>NZ_CP149820.1:0-5400000 GCF_049532675.1 Ottowia sp. VDI28
CAAAACCCCCAGTCACTTGAATGACTGAGGGTTTTGAGGGCTGTAGAAGCCTGACGATGACCTACTTTCACACGGGAATCCGCACTATCATCGGCGCTAAGGCGTTTCACTGTCCTGTTCGGGATGGGAAGGAGTGGTACCACCTTGCTATGGTCATCAGGCATAACTTGTTGTCGGCGAGTTTTTTGAACTTGCTGACGAATTCATAGAGGTTGAATCAGTGTGAATTTGATTGCGTCTTGGCATAACTGCTTTGATGGTATTTACATCAAAGTTATAGGGTCAAGCCGCACGAGCAATTAGTACTGGTTAGCTTAACGCATTACTGCGCTTCCACACCCAGCCTATCAACGTCCTGGTCTAGAACGACTCTTCAGGGGCTCAAGGCCCCGGCAGATCTTATCTTGAAACGAGTTTCCCGCTTAGATGCTTTCAGCGGTTATCTCTTCCATACTTAGCTACCCTGCGATGCCACGGGCGTGACAACAGGTACACCAGAGGTATGTCCACTCCGGTCCTCTCGTACTAGGAGCAGGCTTTCTCAAATCTGCAGCGCCCACGGAAGATAGGGACCAAACTGTCTCACGACGTTTTAAACCCAGCTCACGTACCTCTTTAAATGGCGAACAGCCATACCCTTGGGACCGGCTACAGCCCCAGGATGAGATGAGCCGACATCGAGGTGCCAAACACCGCCGTCGATATGAACTCTTGGGCGGTATCAGCCTGTTATCCCCAGAGTACCTTTTATCCGTTGAGCGATGGCCCTTCCATACAGAACCACCGGATCACTATGTCCTGCTTTCGCATCTGCTCGACTTGTCAGTCTCGCAGTTAAGCACGCTTATGCCATTGCACTATCGTCACGATGTCCGACCGTAACTAGCGTACCTTCGAACTCCTCCGTTACGCTTTGGGAGGAGACCGCCCCAGTCAAACTGCCTACCATGCACTGTCCCCGATCCCGATAAGGGACCTAGGTTAGAACCTCAAACACACCAGGGTGGTATTTCAACGTTGGCTCCATATGATCTAGCGACCATACTTCAAAGCCTCCCACCTATCCTACACAGATCTGTTCAAAGTCCAATACAAAGCTACAGTAAAGGTTCATGGGGTCTTTCCGTCTTTCCGCGGGGAGATTGCATCATCACAAACATTTCAACTTCGCTGAGTCTCAGGAGGAGACAGTGTGGCCATCGTTACGCCATTCGTGCAGGTCGGAACTTACCCGACAAGGAATTTCGCTACCTTAGGACCGTTATAGTTACGGCCGCCGTTTACTGGGACTTCGATCAAGAGCTTGCACCCCATCAATTAATCTTCCAGCACCGGGCAGGCGTCACACCCTATACGTCCACTTTCGTGTTTGCAGAGTGCTGTGTTTTTAATAAACAGTCGCAGCCACCTATTTTTTGCAACCCGTTCATGCTCAGTTGTTCACCTCACACTAAAAGGGCACACCTTCTTCCGAAGTTACGGTGTCAATTTGCCGAGTTCCTTCTCCTGAGTTCTCTCAAGCGCCTTAGAATACTCATCTCGCGCACCAGTGTCGGTTTGCGGTACGGTCGTGTATAGCTGAAGCTTAGTGGCTTTTCCTGGAACCCCGTTCAGTCACTTCATGGGCAAGCCCACTCGATCGGCAGCCTCGGTATATGACAGGCGGATTTGCCTACCTGTCGCCTACTTCTGCCTAAACCAGAATCCAATAACTGGATGACCTATTAGAATCCGTCCCCACATCGCACTATACATCGGTACAGGAATATTGACCTGTTTCCCATCAGCTACGCATCTCTGCCTCGCCTTAGGGGCCGACTCACTCTACGCCGATGAACGTTGCGTAGAAAACCTTGCGCTTACGGCGAGCGGGCTTTTCACCCGCTTTAACGCTACTCATGTCAGCATTCGCACTTCTGATACCTCCAGCAGCCTTTACAAGCTACCTTCACAGGCTTACAGAACGCTCTCCTACCACGCACAGTAAACTGTGCATCCGCAGCTTCGGTAACTGGCTTAGCCCCGTTACATCTTCCGCGCAAGACGACTCGATCAGTGAGCTATTACGCTTTCTTTAAATGGTGGCTGCTTCTAAGCCAACATCCTGACTGTTTTAGCCTTCTCACTTCGTTTCCCACTTAGCCAATTTTAGGGACCTTAGCTGGCGGTCTGGGTTGTTTCCCTCTTGAGTCCGGACGTTAGCACCCGGTGCTCTGTCTCCCAAGCTCTACTCTTCGGTATTCGGAGTTTGCCTTGGTTTGGTAAGTCGCCATGACCCCCTAGCCAAAACAGTGCTCTACCCCCGAAGGTAATACTTGAGGCACTACCTAAATAGTTTTCGGAGAGAACCAGCTATTTCCAAGTTTGTTTAGCCTTTCACCCCTATCCACAGCTCATCCGCTAGTTTTGCAACACTAGTCGGTTCGGACCTCCAGTACCTGTTACGGCACCTTCATCCTGGCCATGGATAGATCACTTGGTTTCGGGTCTACACCCAGCGACTAATTTCGCCCTATTCGGACTCGATTTCTCTTCGGCTTCCCTATTCGGTTAACCTCGCCACTGAATGTAAGTCGCTGACCCATTATACAAAAGGTACGCCGTCACCCCGAAGGGCTCCGACTTTTTGTAAGCATGCGGTTTCAGGATCTATTTCACTCCCCTCCCGGGGTTCTTTTCGCCTTTCCCTCACGGTACTAGTTCACTATCGGTCGATGATGAGTATTTAGCCTTGGAGGATGGTCCCCCCATGTTCAGACAGGATTACACGTGTCCCGCCCTACTTGTCTCTAGCCTAGTACCACACGGGCGCTTTCGCATACAGGGCTATCACCTGCTATGGCCGGGCTTTCCATCCCGTTTTGCTAACACTCGTGCTATCACTAGAAGGCTTCTCCGATTTCGCTCGCCACTACTTTCGGAATCTCGGTTGATGTCTTTTCCTCGAGCTACTGAGATGTTTCAGTTCACCCGGTTCGCCTCTGCAACCTATGTATTCAGCTGCAGATACCTTTCGGTGGGTTTCCCCATTCGGAAATCTCCGGATCAAAGCTTATTTGCCAGCTCCCCGAAGCTTATCGCAGGCTATCACGTCCTTCGTCGCCTATCATCGCCAAGGCATCCACCACATGCTCTTAGTCACTTGACCCTATAACTTTGACGTTTCTCACGAAACTCAAAATCCATCAAGGACCTGTCAGGTCTCTCACCTGACGCGTTATGCCGTACCCAAGAATTAATAAATTAACCTCGGAATACTCGAATTCAACAAGCTAGTTGTATTCGTTTTGACGCAATCAAAAATTCTTGTTGCTAGCGGCACGGTGAGCTAAAACCTTGTACGTTTTGCTCTTTCCGCTAACAACGCTGATTCGACTCTATGAATTTTTAAAGAACAGCCGTGAGCCTTTCGACTCATTATTGACGTTATCGCCAATATCAAAACACCTGAAGTCTCTCCAGATGCTTTGATATGAACGCTAACTCGATAAGATGCGTGGTGGAGGATGACGGGATCGAACCGACGACCCCCTGCTTGCAAAGCAGGTGCTCTCCCAGCTGAGCTAATCCCCCGGGTATCCGTAGATGAAAGGGAATGGTGGGTCTGGTTGGTCTCGAACCAACGACCCCCGCCTTATCAAGACGGTGCTCTAACCAACTGAGCTACAGACCCGGCCGGTCGCTTCGGTTTCACTAAAGCTTTGCGCCTCAGCGTCGCTGGCGACATCCTTCCAACAACCGATAAGTGTGGACGTTTAAATTCGGAATAGCTTTTCTTCCAGAAAGGAGGTGATCCAGCCGCACCTTCCGATACGGCTACCTTGTTACGACTTCACCCCAGTCACGAACCCTGCCGTGGTAATCGCCCTCCTTGCGGTTAAGCTAACTACTTCTGGCAGAACCCGCTCCCATGGTGTGACGGGCGGTGTGTACAAGACCCGGGAACGTATTCACCGCGACATTCTGATCCGCGATTACTAGCGATTCCGACTTCACGCAGTCGAGTTGCAGACTGCGATCCGGACTACGACTGGCTTTATGGGATTAGCTCCCCCTCGCGGGTTGGCAACCCTCTGTACCAGCCATTGTATGACGTGTGTAGCCCCACCTATAAGGGCCATGAGGACTTGACGTCATCCCCACCTTCCTCCGGTTTGTCACCGGCAGTCCCATTAGAGTGCCCTTTCGTAGCAACTAATGGCAAGGGTTGCGCTCGTTGCGGGACTTAACCCAACATCTCACGACACGAGCTGACGACAGCCATGCAGCACCTGTGTTACGGCTCTCTTTCGAGCACTCCTCTATCTCTAAAGGATTCCGTACATGTCAAAGGTGGGTAAGGTTCTTCGCGTTGCATCGAATTAAACCACATCATCCACCGCTTGTGCGGGTCCCCGTCAATTCCTTTGAGTTTCAACCTTGCGGCCGTACTCCCCAGGCGGTCAACTTCACGCGTTAGCTTCGTTACTGAGAAAGTGAATTCCCAACAACCAGTTGACATCGTTTAGGGCGTGGACTACCAGGGTATCTAATCCTGTTTGCTCCCCACGCTTTCGTGCATGAGCGTCAGTGCAGGCCCAGGGGATTGCCTTCGCCATCGGTGTTCCTCCGCATATCTACGCATTTCACTGCTACACGCGGAATTCCATCCCCCTCTGCCGCACTCCAGCAATGCAGTCACAGATGCAGTTCCCAGGTTGAGCCCGGGGATTTCACAACTGTCTTACATCACCGCCTGCGCACGCTTTACGCCCAGTAATTCCGATTAACGCTTGCACCCTACGTATTACCGCGGCTGCTGGCACGTAGTTAGCCGGTGCTTATTCTTACGGTACCGTCATGAGCCCTCTGTATTAGAGAAAGCCTTTTCGTTCCGTACAAAAGCAGTTTACAACCCGAGGGCCTTCATCCTGCACGCGGAATGGCTGGATCAGGCTTGCGCCCATTGTCCAAAATTCCCCACTGCTGCCTCCCGTAGGAGTCTGGGCCGTGTCTCAGTCCCAGTGTGGCTGGTCGTCCTCTCAGACCAGCTACAGATCGCAGGCTTGGTGAGCCTTTACCCCACCAACTACCTAATCTGCCATCGGCCGCTCCAAATGCGCGAGGCCCGAAGGTCCCCCGCTTTCATCCTCAGATCTCATGCGGTATTAGCTACTCTTTCAAGTAGTTATCCCCCACATCTGGGCACGTTCCGATGTATTACTCACCCGTTCGCCGCTCGCCGCCAGGTTGCCCCGCGCTGCCGCTCGACTTGCATGTGTAAAGCATTCCGCCAGCGTTCAATCTGAGCCAGGATCAAACTCTACAGTTCGATCTTGAAAATTTATACTCTTTCGAGTTCACTCATAAAAACGGAATTGAAGTGAACTTCACTTCTATTTCCATGAGCGTTTGATAGTCTAAAAGACTTGGCTATTCACCTTTCAAACGCCCACGCTTATCGGCTGTATATTTTTAATGATCACGCAAAATAATCCCTTATTCCGCTCAGCTCGCTGCGATCAGCGAAGCCTTTGATTGTAGCACAGATTTTTAAGATCTGGCAAACTTTGTGGCTATTTTTGATTTTATCGATTACCTCGGCAATCAACTCAACCAACCCACTTGCAGCGAATTCTCAAACAAATCAAGAACTTACTGCCTTCACCGAGAACATTGATATTAATCAGCGAAGCCCTCGATTATGACACAGATTTTAAAGACCTGGCAAACTTTTTTCGATTTTGTCGAACCAGCTGAATAGCCAACCCAACACTATCTGCAGCGAGCCCTGGGAATCCCCAAAGAACCTGCCGCCGTCTCCGATCAACCAACTTGTTGTTGGCAGTGATCAGCGAAGCCCGCAACTATAGCACGGCTTTTTAAGCCGCATGGTGGATCATTGGGAAATTTTTGGTGGTTCTTGGCGTCCGGGGGAGGACGCGCGGTGAAAGCCCTCACCCCAACCCTCTCCCAGCGCGAGAGGGGGCAAGAGGGGCTCTTCTTTATAGAGGGGTGATCAGAAATGGCTAAACAGCCCTACTATCTCGCTACCGTCATAAAGAAGGAGTGAGAGGATATGAGCTTGTTCAGCTGGCAGGAGAGGCCTGCGACCGCTTTGAAGGATGCGGGGGTCATTGGTCCCGAGGAACGCTTGCCCTGGCCGCAGACGACCGCCATGGGGTTGCAGCACGTGGTGGCCATGTTCGGCTCTACCGTGTTGGCGCCGATCTTGATGGGGTTTGATCCCAATGTGGCCGTTCTCATGAGCGGCATCGGCACGCTGATCTTCTTTCTGCTCACTGGCGGCCGGGTGCCAAGCTATCTGGGCTCCTCTTTCGCCTTCATCGGAGTGGTGATTGCCGCCACTGCCTACGCGGGCAAGGGGCCGAACACGCAGATCGGCCTCGCGCTGGGCGGCATCATCGCTTGCGGGTTGCTTTACTTTCTGATTGGCGCGGTGGTACAAGCCATTGGTGCGAATTGGGTGGAGCGGTTGATGCCGCCCGTGGTCACCGGGGGCGTGGTGGCGGTGATCGGGTTGAATCTGGCGTCGATTCCCGTGAAGAACATGGCGGCCAGCAGTTTCGACAGCTGGATGCAGGCCGTGACTTTCGTCTGCGTGGCCTTGGTGGCGGTGTTCACGCGCGGAATGGTGCAGCGGCTATTGATCCTGGTGGGGCTGGCGCTGGCTTCCATCATTTACCTGATCCTCACCAACGGCATGGGAATGGGCAAGCCCATGGATTTCTCGGGTATCGCGAATGCGCCCTGGATCGGCCTGCCGAAGTTCACCGCGCCCGTGTTCGAAGCCAATGTCATGCTCATGATGGCCCCGGTGGCACTGATTCTGGTGGCGGAAAACCTCGGCCACCTGAAGGCGGTGACGGCCATGACTGGCCGCAACCTGGACCCTTACATCGGCCGCGCTTTCATGGGCGACGGCATCGCCACCATGGTCAGCGGGGCAGCGGGCGGCGGCGGCATGACCACTTATGCGGAAAACATCGGGGTCATGGCGGCCACGCGCATCTATTCCACCGCGGTGTTCGTGGTGGCGGCTGTTGTGGCGCTGGCCCTGGGTTTTTCACCCAAGTTCGGCGCGCTGATTCAGGCCATTCCGCTGCCGGTGATGGGAGGGGTGTCGATCGTGGTGTTCGGCCTGATTGCGATCGCGGGCGCCAAGATCTGGGTGGACAACAAGGTTGATTTCACCGATCCGGCCAACTTGCTGATCGCCGCGATCACGCTGGTATTGGGTACGGGCGATTTCACGCTGAAGTTCGGCAGCTTTGCGCTAGGCGGTATCGGAACGGCCACATTTGGGGCCGTTCTCCTACACGCGATGCTGCGCCGACGCTCCTAATATACGAAATGAAATCCAAGCAGGAGGTTTCCATGAGAACGATATCGCACACTCACCGATTAGCTGGCGTGTTAGCCGCTGCTTCTATCCTGGGGCTGGTAGCCACCGGTTGCTCAATCAATCCGGCCACCGGCTCTCTGCCTGAACAATCGGCGCAGGTTCAGTTGCGCGCCACTCGGGTGGATCAGCCGCTGGCAGCCAAGCCGGTGGAGGGAATGATCCGATTCGCCGAAATGAAGGATGGCTCCACCCGCATCACGGGTGAAGTGAAAAACCTCAAGCCGAACTCAATAGTCGGATTTCATATCCATGAGAAGGGCGATTGCTCTGCGCCCGATGGCATGAGCGCTGGGGCCCACTTCAACCCCACGGGCATGCAGCATGGAGCGCCCGGACACGGCCATATAGGCGATCTGCCCGCCTTGCAGGCCGACGCCATGGGAACGGCGAAGGTACAGTATGTCAGCCAGGGCATCAAGCTCGCCGGGCCGAACGGCGTGGTCGGCAAGGCGGTCATCGTGCACCGGGATCCGGATGACATCAATGCGCAACCGGCCGGGAATTCCGGGCCACGGCTGGCTTGCGGGGTGATCTCGGCGTCTTGAGCGCGGCGGTGCTGGGCGGGTTCTGTCGAGCGCGCTCAGGCCGTTGCCCCCTCGCTTCAAGCCTATTGCAAACACTGAGGTATCCGCGCTGGCTATCCCTGGATTCCGGCTTTCGCCGGAATGACGATACCGGGGCGGTTCAGCGGAAAAACGCGGATGCGTGCTTTATTCCTGGGCCGATTGGGATAGCCGTTCGCTTTTCCAGTAGACGTCGTCACCGGCGCGGCCATCCGCGCGGTGGCGGTTGAGAACCCGGGCCAGCACGAACATCAGGTCCGAGAGGCGGTTCAGGTACTGGCGCGGCGCATCGCGCAGCGTTTCAGCCTGCCCGAGCGCCACCACAGCGCGCTCGGCCCGCCGGGCCACGGTACGGCAGACGTGTGCCTGCGCGGCCGCGCGTGTGCCGGCCGGCAAAATGAATTCCTGCAAGCGCGGCAGCTGGCTGTTGTGGATTTCCAGAGCCTGGTCAACCGCCAGGAGTGCGTCGGCCTTGAGCAACTCGAAGCCGGGGATCGAGAGTTCGCCCCCCAGATTGAAAAGCTGGTGCTGGATATCGATCAGCAGTTCACGCACGTCGCCGGGCATGTCTTCGCACAGGAGCAGGCCGATATGGCTGTTGAGTTCGTCCACATCGCCCATGGCGTGCACCCGGAGGCTGTCTTTTGACACCCGCGTGTTGTTGCCCAGCCCTGTGGTGCCATCGTCACCGGTGCGGGTGGCGATTTGCGTCAAACGTTTTCCCATTTCAAACTTTCTTTCAGGCCAGGGGCACGGTCAGGCGCGCGATGACTTGGCGTGTGTCGGGGCGCACGCCGCGCCACCATTCAAAGGCCTCGGCCGCTTGCTCGGCCAGCATGCCGACACCGTCGACCACTTGGGCGCAGCCGGCGCTGCGCGCCAGGCGCAGGAACGGCGTGAGCCCCTTGCCGTAGACCAGATCGTAGGCCAACGCGCCAGGCGCAAAGACCGAGGGAGAGAGGACAGGCAGCTCGGCGCTCAAGGATGCCGACGTGGCATTGAACACGACATCGAACACCTGATCGTCCAATGCGTGGAGGCCGCAGCCCTGGACAGCCACGCTGCCCGCGTGCGGGCCGAAGGCCTGAGCCAGCGCATGGGCCTTCTCTGCCGTGCGGTTGGCGATGACGATCGCGGCGGCACCGGCGCGTGCCAGAGGCAGCAAGGCGCCGCGCGTGGCACCGCCTGCCCCGAGCAACAGCACCCGGCGGCCGGAGAGAGAGACGCCCAGGTTGCGCTGCACATCGCGCACCAGGCCAATGCCGTCGAAGTTCTGGCCCAGCACCCTGCCTCCCTCGAACTTCAGGGCATTCACGGCGCCGGCCAGTTGCGCATCGGGAGAGAGCTCGGTGGCGTAGGCGAAGGCCTCGGTCTTGAAAGGCACCGTGACATTCAAGCCGCGCCCGCCGGCCGCCCGAAAATCATCCACCGCGCGCGCAAAACCACCGGGCGTGGTTTCGCCCAGGAGTGTGGTGTAGTCCATGTCCTGGCCAGAAGCCTCTGCGAACAGGCTATGGATCAGCGGCGATTTGCTGTGGCTGATGGGGTTGCCGATGACGGCATAGCGGTCAATCATGGCGGAACTTTAGCGTACTGTTCGTGAGGCGGGAGATGTAGAGGGCGCGCGCGCCATGCGTGCGCACTTCGTGCACGTCCTACGGGGGTCGGGTTTGGCGGGTGCTTCTTGTTGGTCGTAAACTGGGCTCATACAAGGAGATGCTGTCCATGAACGCCCCCACCCAACTTGCCCACGTGGCCCCCGAAATCAAGCCGCGCGAGGCACCGCATGCACTGCTTGACGCGCTCAGTCAGCGCTTTGGTGCCCAGCTTTCCACGGCCATGGCGGTGCGCGAGCAGCATGGCCGCGATGAATCCGCTTTCACCACAGTGCCTCCGCCGGCGGCCGTGGTGTTTGCGGAGAACATGCAGGATGTGCGGGATGCGGTGAAACTGTGCGCCGCACATCAAGTGCCGGTGATTCCGTATGGCGTCGGCTCCTCGCTCGAAGGGCATCTGCTGGCGGTACAGGGGGGCGTGAGCATCGATCTGACACGCATGAACAAGGTGCTTTCCGTGAACGCCGAGGATCTCACCGTGACGGTGCAGCCGGGCGTCACGCGAAAGCAGCTCAATGAAGAAATCAAAAGCACGGGGTTGTTCTTTCCCATCGATCCGGGGGCCGACGCGAGCATTGGCGGCATGACGGCCACACGCGCCAGCGGCACCAACGCCGTGCGCTACGGCACCATGCGCGAGAACGTGCTGGCGCTGGAAGTCGTGACCGCCAGTGGCGAGGTGATCCGCACCGGCACACGCGCGCGCAAGAGCAGCGCGGGCTACGATCTGACGCGCCTGTTCGTGGGCAGCGAAGGCACGCTGGGCGTGGTGACCGAGATCACGCTGCGCATCTACCCCTTGCCCGAAGCCGTGTCGGCCGCGATCTGCAGTTTCCCCAGCATCGCGGAGGCGGTGAACACGGTGATTGCAACCATCCAGCTCGGC
Source organism: Ottowia sp. VDI28 (assembly GCF_049532675.1). Lineage (NCBI taxonomy): Bacteria > Pseudomonadati > Pseudomonadota > Betaproteobacteria > Burkholderiales > Comamonadaceae > Ottowia > Ottowia sp. VDI28. The sequence goes on from NZ_CP149820.1 coordinate 10,471, forward strand.
GTGCCGATCGCACGCGTGGAGCTGATCGATGCCAACAGCGTGCGCGCCGTCAACCGGCACAGCAAACTGACCCTGCGCGAGGAACCCATGCTGTTGATGGAGTTCCATGGCTCTCCGGCCAGCGTGAAGGAGCAGGCCGAGACGGTGCAGGAGCTCGCGCGCGACAATGGCGGGGCCGACTTTGAATGGGCCGACACGCCCGAGGAGCGCACGCGCCTGTGGACCGCCCGGCACAACGCCTATTTCGCGGCCGTACAGAGCCGCCCGGGCTGCCGCTGCATCACCACCGATACCTGCGTGCCAATCTCACGCCTGGCCGATGCGCTGCTTGACACTGTGCGCGAGGCGGATGAAAGCGGTATCCCCTATTTCCTCGTGGGGCACGTGGGCGATGGCAATTTCCACATGGGTTACCTCATCGACCCTGATGACGATGCCGAGCGCGCCCGCGCGGAGCAGCTCAATCATCAGGTGGTGACGCGGGCGCTGCAGCTGGGCGGCACATGCACCGGCGAGCATGGCGTGGGCCTGCACAAGATGGGCTTCCTGGTGGAGGAAGCCGGCGACGGTGCAATCGCCGTGATGCGCACGATCAAGCAGGCGCTGGACCCGGACAACATCATGAATCCGGGGAAGGTGTTCGCGGGGGTTGACGGCGGCTAGCCCTCACCCCTGCCCTCTCCCGCGTACGGGAGAGGGAGAAAAACAAGCCAGCGCTGAGACCAAGAGCGCGCGCTCAGCGCTTTTTCTTCCTGGTGGTGGTCTTGGGTGCGGTCTGCGGCGTGTAGGTCTGCTGCGGTGCAGCAGCGCCATCGACGCCCAGCCGGCCACCGCCGCCCAGGCCCTGCCCTTGCACGCTTTGCGCCTTGTAGTTGCGCAGGGCGCGCACCATCTGGTTGTAGGCGTCCATGAAGGCGGCGGTAATGACCTTGCCCTGCGGGGTGTTCTGGTAGCCGCCCAGGCCGGCCCCCACGCCCAGGGCGCTGCCGAGGCCACCGAACAGGTTCATGTCGGTCTTGGAAGCGCTGCCTTCCGAAGCAGCCACCTGGACGCCTGAACGGTTGTCGACCAGCGTCAGCATGGTGCTGGCTTCACGGGTCTTCATGCTGCCGCCCACGCCCGCCAGCACCGCACCACGGCCGCCGCCGATCAGCCCGCCCAGCGCGGCGATGCCGCCGCCGGTGTTGCCTTCACTGAAAATGATCTCGGGCGACATGCCGTAGTCGGACGCCACCATCTGGCCGCCGCCGAAGTTGCTGCCCTGGCGCATCTGGCCGGACCCCATGAGTTCACGCTCGCGGTTCATGGCGCGCATGCCGGCGGCGCTGCGCTCCACCACCACGAAACAGTTCGATTGCTGCACCATCAAGCGCAGCAGATTGGATGTGGGCGGCAGGCGGTATTCGTTGCGCAAAATGGTGTACCAGCCGGCGGTTTCGTTTTCCACCAGCGACACCGTGCCGAGCGGCGAGGCGCATTTCTCGAGCTGGGAGTTTTCTCCGGAGGTGGCGCTGCCGCCAGCCGCGCCCGTGGCCACGGTCTTGGCGTCCGGGCTGCCCATCTTCATGTTGGTGGTTTCGCAGCCCGCCAGGAGAACGGCCACGCCAGCGGCCGCCAGAACGGCCAAATTCCTCTTAAACATCTCTGATGACTCCATTGGTCGGCCGGATTGCTGCACTTGGCGATCCAGTCCGATAGTGCTTCTATCCCGGCTTATGGATTGCTTTTGACACCTGAAGCATGCGTAAGCCAGTTCCCTCCCACCCGGACACGGATGCCTGGCGAGTGTGCGGATGATAGCGTCTGAGACCGGCCTGCCGCGCTATTTCTTATGGCTAGGCCGTCCACCCTGAGGCGCGTCAGGGTGCGTGCACATGGAGAGCGAGTTCATGGCCCGAGTCCCTTCCGGGCGGCCTCAGTTCATAGCGTAGCGTGTGCCGGTATGGTGAAAAAACGCGGTCCACATATAGGTCAGATACTGCCGCCGATTGCTCTCCAGGGAGTGGCCATCCTTGGAGAACGAGTAGAGCAGGTAAGGTTGGTGGCCGGTCGCCGTGTTCTGCAGCGTGGCAGCATACTTGTAGCTGTGCGCCGGCATGACCCGTCCATCGGTCTTGCCGGTGAACACATAGGTCGGCGGATAAGGCTTCGGCTTCACATTGTGCAAAGGCGAGAATTTCATCAAGTTCTCGAATTGCGGCTGATCGGTGATCTGGCCGTAGTCGTCGTGCCAGCCAAAGCCGGACGAAAACAGGTCGTATCGCACCAGATCCAGCACGCCGACGGTGGGAAAGACGACTGCGAACAGGTCCGGCCGTTGCAGCCCGAGCACCGCCGTACTCAACCCGCCGTTGGATTCGCCCTGCATGGCCAGCTTGCCCGGTTGCGTGAGCCCTTCAGCGATCAGGCGTTCGGCCGCCGCCGCGATGTCGTCATACGTATTTTGCTTGTTCAGCAGGCGGCCGCCCTCCCACCAGGCAGTGCCGAACTCGGCGCCGCCGCGTACCTGGGCAATGGCATAGATGCCTCCGCTTTCCAGCAGGGGGATGTGTTTGGAACCAAAGGTTGGAAGAATGGGTACGTCGAACCCGCCATAGGCGTACAGCATGGCGGGTGCCTCCCCGTTGGGTTTCAGCCCCTTTTTGTGCGCGATGTAAACAGGGAATGAAGTGCCGTCCTTGCTGGTGGCCGTCAGGCGCCGCATTTCATATTGACTGGGATCGTAGCCCGCGTAGCCGATGGTGGACCCCTGAGTGGTCTCGTGTGTCGCGGGGTCGTATTGGTACATGGTGTAAGGCTGGACCAGCGACGAGTAGTCATAGATCAGCCCGTTTGTCTGCGGATCGCAGCTCATCGAGACGCTGCCTTCACCTGGCAGCGGGATTTCCTGCTTTCCACCGCGGCCGTAGTGAAACAGCTTGCTGCTGCCCTGAACCAGATGTTCGGCGTAATAGTGCGGGCCGCAATTGATGATGCTGTTGACGTATTCCGTGACGCCAGGCGGGCTGTTGGGCAGGATCTCCCGCCAGTTGCCGGATGCGGGGTGCTCGGGGTCGACTTCGATCAGGCGATTGAACGCAGCGCCTTGCGAAGTGCTGATCAGCATCTTGTCCGGATTGTCCGGGCTCAGTGCGACGGGAGAGAAGCTTTTGTTTTGCGCGCGGGCATCGAGGATCATCTCGGCGCTGCCCTGGGGATGCGCCAGGCTCAGGCGTCCCAGGGCAGCGCTGTTGCCCGTCGAAAGCGTGTAGTAGAGGTAGCCCTTGTGGACGAATCCCGGCGCGAGCTGGTCAAATGGCGCACCGTGCACCCACGCTTCGGCGGTTCCGCCGGAAAAGCGCTGGAAATACAGTGTCTGATCGGTATGCGGCGAGACGTGGGGATCGGTAGTGACGCGGGGGGTAGCGTAGGCGATGCCCTGATCGACCAGAGTGAATGCCCCGGTCCAGACGTTGGGAATGATCAGCACCGGACCATACGCAGGCTGTAGCAGATCAATGATATGCAGCTCCGCGAGATCGGCGTAATTACGCACCATGGCGTAGACCAGATAGCGGCCATCCTCGGAAATCTGGTGGTTCAGCAGCTGGATATGGTCGTCTGGATCGGTGCGCCATTCGTCGGCCTTTACCAGTGCCGTACCCTTTCCTGCCGCGCCGGCACTCTCGGCCACGTAGATGACGTTGTCTGCGGAAGCGAAGCCCTGCGACTGCTCCGGGCGCATGAAGTTTTGCTTGAGCTGCCGCTTCTGGATCTGGTAGTAGTACTTGCCACCCCGACCTTGCACCCCTTCGATGCGCTGCTCCTGTTGGCCCGAGCCGCCCTGCTTGGTGGACACCAACCCCGCCAGAGCGGCCACACGTTTGGAAAGCGCCGCGTAGTCCGCCATGCCGGTGATATAGCCATCCGTCAACTGGTTTTGCGCGCGCACCCAGTCGTCGGTTTCCGTGCTGGTGATGTTTTCAAGCCAGCGGTAGGGATCGGCGACAGTGCGGCCGAAGTAGACGTCGCTGTCGGTGCCGCTGCGGGTCTGGGGATACACCGGCCTGGAAGGCTCGGGAGCGGAGTCGTCTGAACCGCCGCATCCGGCAAGCGCAGCCAGCGCAAGGAGCGCCCAGGTAAAACGCACATTCGGCATGAATTCCCTCTGTAGTGGTTGACTTGAGTAACCGTGCGGCGCAAAAGGTTCCACTGCGGAGGGGCCGGCGCATAGCTGCCGGCCTGGGCGTCAGAGCGGATTCAAGGAAAGCCCCTTACTGGATTAGCCCAGCGAGGCGCTTGGCGATGAGTTCGTGGGCCTGCGCCATGATGCGGTCGATGAGTTCAGCGCAGCTCGGCACGTCGTGGATCAGCCCGGCGACCATGCCGCAGCTCCAGGCACCGGCGTCCATGGCGCCCTCGGTCATCACTTTCGGGTAGATGCCGGCGACCTGTTCCATGATGTCTTCGATCTTCAGCGCGTCGCCCTTTTCCTTTTCGATCTCGATCAGGCGCTCGACGCCGGCGTTGTTGATCACGCGCTCGGTGTTGCGCAGCGAACGCATGATCAGGCGCGTGTCGAGCTCGGAGGCATTGACGATGGCTTGCTTGACGTTGGCGTGTACCGGCGCCTCCTTGGTGGCGATGAAGCGGGTGCCCATGTTCATGCCTTCGGCGCCCAGCGCGAGCGCGGCCACGAGGCTGCGGCCGTCGGCCATGCCGCCCGAGGCCACAAAGGGCACCTTGAGCTCCTCGGCCGCGCGCGGCAGCAGGATCATGTTGGGTACGTCGTCTTCGCCAGGGTGGCCGCCGCATTCAAAGCCGTCCACGCTGACCGCATCACAGCCGATGCGCTCGGCCTTGAGCGCGTGGCGCACGGAGGTGCACTTGTGGATCACCTTGATGCCCGCGGCCTTCAGGGCGGGCATGTAGGCCTCGGGGCTGCGGCCTGCGGTTTCCACGGCCTTGATGCCGCCTTCGATGATGGCGGCGATGTACTCGGGATAGGGTGGCGAGGTAAAGGTCGGGAGGAAGGTCAGGTTCACGCCGAAGGGCTGGTCGGTCATCTCGCGGCAGCGCGCGATTTCACGGGCCAGCAGTTCGGGGGTTTTCTGTGTGAGGCCGGTAATGATGCCTAAGCCGCCGGCATTGGACACAGCGGCTGCCAGCTCGGCGAAACCGACATAGTGCATGCCGCCCTGGATGATCGGGTGGCGGATGCCGAAGAGTTCAGTGATGCGGGTTTTCAAAGCAGCCTTCCTTGGGTTGGAGTGGAGAGAAAAAAATTCATTCGGACAACGCGCCGTCAACGGTCACCACGCTCAGCACATCTCGCGCGACCATGGTCATCCAGGCCGGATCGCTCTTCAGCGCCGGCTCGGGGAAGGCCATGCTGAAAGTGGGTCGTGCGATCTTGGCGTAGTTCAGGGTCCCGAGAATGATCGTGAGGATGACGGTGGCGGAGAGCTCGCGGCGCATCACGCCGGCTGCCTGCGCTTCTTCGATCAGCGCCAGGCTGGCGCGCAAGGAGCCTTCGAGCGGACGGATTTGCGCGCGCTGGATGCGCTCGGCGTTGTCCATCATTTCACGCAGGAGGAGCTTGGCCCCTGCGGGGCGGGCGTGCATCCATTCGACCTGGAGTGTCACGAAAGTCAGCAGGCGGGCACGCAGGTGGCGGGTCTCGCGCGCTTCGTCGTCCGCCCATTGGCGCATGTGCGCCGCCAGTTCATCGGCATGTCTCTCCAGGACGGCACCGTACAGCGCTTGCTTGCTTGGAAAATGATGCAGCAGCCCAGGATTGCCGACTTCGCAATCGCGCGCGATAGCCGAGAGCGATGCCCCCTGGAAGCCATGCTCGGCGAAGTGCCATTCGGCCCGCTCCAGAATGAGTTCCTTGCGGGGAATGGGCTTGGACAGGGATTTGTCTGGCATCCGGAATCTTGGGGAAGAGACGGTCAATGGGCAGGCGGCACCGCAGCCATCTGCTGGCGCAATTGCGCATGAAAACGCGGCGCGCTGTACTCGAACGTGCCAAAGGTGAGCGCGTCGTTCGCGCCCGACGCGAAGCCGGCCTGGATGGATTCGGACAACGCATAATCTTCCTCCAAGGTACGCCGGTACAGCGCGACATTGGCCTCCCAATACGCCAGGGCTTTGTCCGTGGCGGGGGCCTCGGGAATCAAGGTGATTTCGTGCACGCGCGTGCGGTGAGCACCCAGTGGCTCCAGGCTGCTCAGTTGCGCATGGTCCGGCTGCACAAGGATGGTCGTGCTGGGAAAGAAGAAATAGAGCAGATTGCCGTAGCGCCGCGGTTCAAAGCCATCAGCGCCTGGCTCATCTCTCGAAAAATTGGATTTGACGAGATAGAGGCGCCGGTTCAGATCCTGCTCATCAATGATCTGGGTGTTGTTCTCGAACATGTGCGCGATGGTCTCGCGGTGAGCCACCTTGAAGTGATAGGCCTCGAAGGAACCGTCGATCAGCAGCTTCCAGTTGGCCTCGATCTCGTACGAACGCGGCGCGAAGCCGACGGGGTTGCGCAGCCCGGCCAATGATTCCAGGTGCGTCATCAGCGAGCCCAGGTGGGCATCGGGATCACTGCCTGACAGCAACGGATCGAGCATCACCCAGACCAGCCCGGCGCGCTCGGTAGCTGCCAACCGGCGCAGCCCCGACTCTTCCTGTTGCAAGGACGGGAAGCCGAAGGATTCCGGTACGCCCCGCAGCGCGCCATCAGGCCGATAGGTCCACGCGTGATAAGGGCAGACAAAAGCGTGGGCACCGCTGCCGCTCCCCTCGGCCACCACGCGCGCGCCGCGGTGGCGGCAGACGTTCAGGAAAGCCTGGATTTGCCCGTTCTCCTGACGCACCAGCAGCAGGGGCGTGCCGAGGTGGTTGAGCGACAGCCAGGCGCCGGGCAATCCCAACGATGCGCTGGCGGCCACGGGCTGGGGATACCGGCGTAACAGGCGCAGCTCCTGGCGCGCCATAGCCTCATCGGTGTACTGGCCAATGGGTATCCGCTCGCTCTGGCCCGAGGCATCCCCGCGCCCCGCCTTCAGGGCTGCGGTGGCCCGGCGATGGAGTTCAGTGGCGAATTCGTCGGTCATATGGATCTTCTGCTGGCTGCCGCACAGGCCCCCATGGGGCTTGGGCTTTCAGATTCATACTACCGACTGACTAGTCAGTATGTCAATGAGGTCGAATACGAATACCCTCTCGCACATGCCATATGCCGGCCGTGCGGAGGGAGAATGCCGAGCTGGAGCTCGGCGGTCTCAGGGAGGCCTCAGGCCTTTTTGTCGATCTTGGGCAGCAGCGCCGCGACCATGCCCAGCAGCGGCAGGAACGCGATGACCTTGTAGACGTAGTCGATGCTGGTGTGGTCGGCGAGCACGCCGAGCACCGCAGCGCCGAGGCCGCCCATGCCGAAAGCGAAGCCGAAGAACAGGCCGGAGACCATGCCGATCTTGCCGGGGATCAACTCCTGCGCGTAGACCAGGATGGCGGAGAACGCCGAGGAGAGGATCAGGCCGATCACGATGGTGAGCGCGACGGTCCAGAACAGGTTGGCGTAGGGAAGCATCAGCGCGAACGGCGCCACGCCCAGGATGGACGCCCAGATCACCGGCTTGCGGCCGATGCGGTCGCCCACCGGCCCACCCAACAGTGTGCCTAGGGCGGATGCGAACAGGAATGCGAAAAGCAGGACCTGTGCGTTCTGCACCGACACATCGAAATGGTGAATCAGGTAGAAGGTATAGAAGCTGGAAAGACCGGCGACATAGAAGTACTTCGAGAAGATCAGCACCAGCAGGACCGCCACCGCGCCCAGCACCGTGCGGCGCGGCAAGGGCGAAACGGCCGTGGAAGCAGCCTTGGCGATGCGGTGCTGCTGCGCATACCAGCGGCTGACTTTCGACAGCAGGAAGATGCCCAGCAGCGCTGCCAGCGCGAACCACGCCGCGCTATGCTGCCCGAAGGGCACCACCACGGCCGCCGCGAGCAAAGGCCCCAACGCGGTGCCGGTATTGCCCCCGACCTGGAACAGTGATTGCGCCAATCCATGCCGTCCGCCCGAGGCCATGCGGGCTACACGCGAGGACTCAGGGTGAAACACGGAAGAGCCCGTGCCCACCAATGCCGCCGCCAGCAGCACGGTGTGGAAATTGGGCGCAAATGCCAGCAGGATCAAGCCGCACAGCGTAAAGCACATGCCGATGGGCAGCGAATACGGCGTGCTGCGCTTGTCGGTGTACAAGCCCACCAGCGGTTGGAACAGCGAGGCCGTGAGCTGGTAGGTGAGCGTGATCAGGCCGATCTGGGTAAAGCTCAGCTTGAAGTTGCCTTGCAGGACAGGATACATCGCCAGAATCAGCGACTGCATCATGTCATTGATGAGGTGTGAGGCGCTGATCGCGCCCAACACGCCGAACGAGGCCTGCGGTTTGGCTGGCGCGCCGGATGGAACAGTGATGGTGGACATGCGAAGAAAGATTGAAAGGAAAACAGCGGCCTGATCCGGAGGTCGGGCGCGTGAACATTCCGTTCGCGCCCTGGTGCTTCACCTCTTGACAAGCGAAGAGCCGATGTTAGGCATAAGATGGGAACCCGTCTTGCGCCATTCAGTCCCCCACTTCCGCGAAAAGGACATGTCCATCTCCCCTCATCCGGACATTGATGCCAGCTTGCTGCCAGTGACCACCCGTGCCACCGATTACGCCGGGGGCACCTCCACAGGCGAGCATCACCATCCGAACCACCATCAGTTGATTCACAGCATGCATGGCGTGATGGCGGTCACGGCCGAAGCAGGCCGCTGGATCGTGCCGCCCACGCGTGCGCTCTGGATGCCGGCGGGCATGACGCACAGGGTCAGCTACCTGGGCGAGGTGCAGATGCGCAGCCTGTTCGTGCGGCCCGACGCCGCGCCTGGCCTTGCCAGCCACGCACAGGTGGTGGGTATTTCACCGCTGTTGCGCGAGCTCATCCGGGCCGCCATGGGCATTCCCCTGCCCTACGAAGCGGATTCCCGCGATGGCCGTCTCATGCGCCTGTTGCTCGATGAGTTGCGCGTCCTGCCCGTGCTGCCCATGCACCTTCCGCATCCGGCGGACCCGCGCCTGCAGCGGATCTCGCAACGGCTGGAGCAGCGGCCTGACGATCCGTCCACACTGGAGGACTGGGCAGAACGCATCCACGTGAACCCCAAGACCTTGCAGCGCCTGTTCGCGCGCGACACCGGCATGAGTTTCGGCCGCTGGCGGCAGCAGGCGCGCCTGCTGCATGCGCTGGAGCGGCTGGCGCAAGGCGAGCGCGTGATCGACGTCGCCCTGGCCGCGGGCTACGACAGCCCCGGGGCTTTCGCCACCATGTTCAAGCGGCACTTCGGGCAGTCGCCGAGCGCGTTTTTCAGGTGACGGATAAGACCGATGAAAGCCGCACACAGATCAACCGCCGTGAAAGCCCTCATCCCCACCCTCTCCCAGAGGGAGAAAGAAAATTACCTGGACACCCCCAGGGCCTGCACCGTGTCGACGTCCAGATAGCCATGGACCGGTAGGCCGCGCGCCTGCTGGTAGCGGGCCACAGCCTGGAGTGTCAGATTGCCCAGGACGCCATTGGCCTCCAGGGAATGGAAGCCGGCTCGTTGCAGCGCACGCTGGATTTCGGCAATCTTGCCTGGCGAGGTGTTCGTTTCGCACAGCACCGAACGGCGCTCCTCACGCGCCTCGGCGACCTTCACCTGCCAGGTGAGCGTGTCGTATACCGCGGGCACCTCCACCCAGCGCTTGCCGGCAGGCTGATCGACCACCTGCCGCGTCTCCGCACGGTAGACCGCCGGCACGATCTCTTCGCGCAGGCTGGCAGGCTGATCGACGACCTGGCGCTCGAATGCCTGCGTCAGCGCCGGCACTTCGATCTGGCGCAGGCTGGCGGGTTGGTCCAGGGTGCGCCTGGTCACGGCTTGCACCAGGGCCGGCTCCGCCACCTGGCGCGTGCTCTCGGGGCGCTCAAGCACCTGCCGGGACACCGTCTTGTAGGTGGCGGGCACCAGAACCGCCTCCGTCCTGGCCGGCGCCACCTCGACGCGGCGCTTGATGGTGCGGTAGACCGCCGGCACGTCGACCACGCGCACACCGGCTTCTTGCTCAGGCACATAGCGGTTGACGTTGCGGTAGACCGCGGGAATGCGCACTTCGCGCACCCAGCTGTCAGGCCCTGCGGCGCGGCTGGCCTGCATGCCCGGTTGGTCGGCCACCGCAGCGGCACGGATCAGGCGCTCGCCCTTGGGGGTGGCGATGGGCTCGCCAGCACTGTCGAACTGGTAGCCCTGCGCGCGGGCACGCTCGAAATCGACCTCCAGCCGGTGCACGGTCTGGTAGAGGGCCGGGACCGGCACGACGCGCTCTGTGGCGGGACGCTCGATCACTTGGCGGCTCACGTTCCTGTACTCGGCCGGGACGACGATCTCGCTGGTGGTGGCCGCGGCCTTGAGCACCTGCCGCGTCACGCTCTGGTATTGCGCCGGGATTTCAACCAGGCACATCACGTCGTCCTCGAGATGGCTGTTGTCCGAAGGCGTGGCCCCCGTATCGATCACGCCACGCGAGACACCGCCGCGGGCCGCGGCCACCGGCGCGCGCCCCTCCGCCACGGGATGGCCTTGAAAACGCCCCTCTGCATCCACCACGAAGCCGCGCAGCGGCACGACCTGGACCGCCTGGCCCACCCAGGCACGCCCGCGCCGCCATTCGCGATAGGACTCGCTGACCTTCACCTGGTCTGTGACGACCTCATAAACCGCCGGAATTTCCATCCGGCGCGTGGTGGCCGCGCGCACCTCCATCGGCTCGGTGACCGTGCGGGTAATCGCCGGCAAGGCCTCAATGCGTGTGGTGGCCTCACTGCGCAGATGTTGCCCGGCTACCTGTTTCATCGGCAGGCGTACCGGCACATATTGCACGATCTCAGGGCGCACCATGACGCGCTCCACCTCGGTCCGGTAGCGAGGGGGCACGGTCTCGGTCCGGGTGGTGGCGGAGCTGATCAGCACCTGCTCTTCCACTTCCTTGTAGACCGCCGGCACCGCGCGGGAGATGGTGTGCTCGGGCACGTCGACGACCTGGACCCGCTCGGTACGGTAAATGGCGGGCACCACCTCCACCCGGGTCGCCGCCTCGCGTGTGACGATCTGCTCGGTGGTGCTCTTGAAAGTAGCGGGCACGGGTTCGTCGCGCATGCCGGCCGGGCGCAGCACCACGTCTTCGGTGACAGTACGCAGGGTAGCGGGCACGGGCACCTGCCGGCGCATTTCAGGGCTGACCAGCACCTGCTCCGTGACAGTTTTGTAGGTGGCAGGCACCACCTCTTCGCGCCGTGTGGCGGGCGTCACCAGCACCTGTTCACTGCGGGTTTCGAAACGTGCGGGTATCAGGATAGTGGCCAGGCACTCATCGGGCGCGGCGGCATGGGCGCCGGCCGCCAGAGCCAGACCGCCGCCACACAGCAGCGCGGCATGCGCGAAGTTTCGAGTTTTGGGAGTGGGCTTGCTCATGGCGTCACGGTTTTTAGGCGGCTGGAATACGCGAAGGTTACGATAATTTGCATCTTTGAACACGTTCTCCTCTGCAGATGGCTTGTTGACCGAGTCTTCATGGAGCGTGGCTGGCCGCAATTTCCATTTCGCTGTTCCTCTTCATTTTCCATTTAAATTGCACACAATTAAATTGTTAGCTACAATTTATGTCATGCCAAACTCATTGCCCGCCAACGATCTGCTCAAGCTGGACAACCAGCTGTGCTTCGCCTTGTATTCGGCGTCGCTGGCCATGACCAAGCTCTACAAACCCTTGCTGGGCAAACTGGGGCTGACCTACCCGCAGTACCTGGTGATGCTGGCCTTGTGGGAAGAAGACGCTCAGATGGTCTCGGCCCTGGGCCAGCGGCTTTCCCTGGATTCGGGCACGCTCACGCCATTGCTCAAGCGCCTGGAAACGGCGGGCTTCGTGTCACGCATGCGCGATACCGCCGACGAGCGCCGCGTGCACATCATGCTCACCGCCGCCGGCCGCCGGCTCAAGGCCCGCGCCGCGCAGGTGCCTGAATGCCTGTTGGCCGCCAGCCAATGCTCCATCGACGAGCTGGTCGCGCTCACGCAACAGTTGCGCGGGTTGCGGGATCGGCTCAAGATGGCTTGAACCTGAAAACGGCCATTGACCATCCCGCAAGCGCTGCCTACTTTTCTCCCCGCTTCATCCCGAAGCACTTTCCACCACCACCGAAGGAACGACCATGACCACGCAACTCGACAAAGTCCTCTACACCGCGCAAGCCCACACCACGGGCGGCCGCGACGGCGCCGGCAAGACCAGCGACGGCGCGCTGGAAGTGACGCTCAGCTCGCCTGGCTCGAACAAGCCCGGCACCAACCCCGAGCAGCTCTTTGCCGTTGGCTATGCCGCTTGCTTCATCGGAGCGATGAAGGCGGTCGGCCCCAAGGTCGGCGTGAAGGTGCCCGATGATGTCGCCATCGATTCCAACGTTTCCCTGGGCCCGACCAATGGCGGCGCCGCCTACGGGATCGCCGTGAAACTGACGATCACCCTGCCCGGCCTGGATGCAGATGCCAAGAAGAAACTGGTGGAAACCGCCCACCAGGTTTGCCCCTACTCCAACGCCACACGCGGCAACATCCCGGTCGAGCTGGTGATTGCTTAACGGCCCGGCGCTTGGGGTGCATCAAAGGGCCGTGAACATTCACTATGTGTAGCCTTCAAGCTAATCGTAGCCATCTTCTCGCTGGTGACGAATAGCCGATATCACGACCTCCGTTTCGCTTAGGATGCGAAACAGCGCCACATACCCAGTAGAACCGAACGGGATCACCAGCTCCCGTTCAAACCGGTCATCAAGGGCAATACGGCAAGTAAACGGATTGCGCTCGAGGATCCTGAACTCTTGCCTGATAGCCCTCATCGCTCGGCTTGGCAAGTCCCAATCTCCTCGCTCGGCTGCCGCATCCAGAAGAAAGCTTTCCAGCCTTCCCAAGTCCTCTACCGCTTCTCGCGTGAGGCTGACCACATAAGTCACACTGCTTTGCGCTGGCGCCGCTGCGAAGAGGCCAAGCGTAAGTCGAGACGTTTCTGCATCGCGTCCAGGACATCCTTCGCGGTATAGAGCTCACCCGTGTCCAGTGCGCGGGCCAATGATGCCCGTCCGCGCGCAATGAACTCCGCCTGCCTTGTTCTCCGCTCGGCCTCCTCCGTAGCAGCTTGCTCGATGAATTGCGAAAGGGTTTCCCCTTGATGAAGGACGCCTTCGATCTGCCTGCGGACCAAAGGCGTGACGCGTACAGGAGGAAGCTGGGCTGTCTTCATGTGGCGATTGTAGTGCAATTGCTATGCAAATATAGCTTACCCGCGCAACCGCTCGATCAGGCCATTCAGCTCCTCCAGTGAGCCGAACTGCACGGCCAGTTCGCCCGCCTCCTCCAGCTTGCCGCCGCGCTTGGTCTTCTTCTTCACCCGCACTTCGACTTGCGCCATCAGCAGATCGGACAGCTCCTCCTCGACACGGCGGACATCGCCTGATTTTTCGTCCGCGTGGGAAGATTTCCGCGAAGCCGTGAGGTTGAATTCGGCGGCGAGGCGCTTGACCAGACTCTCGGTTTCACGCACCGACAGTTTCCTGGCGCTGACCTGGTTGGCCGCCGTGATCTGCGCCGCGCCTTCCAGTACCAGTAGCGCACGCGCATGTCCCATGTCGATGTCGCCAGCCATGAGCATGGTCTGGACCGGTTCGGCCAACTGCAGCAGGCGCAACAGGTTGCTGGCGGCACTGCGGCTGCGGCCCACAGCCTGGGCCGCCTGCTCATGGGTCAACTCGAACTCCTTCACCAGGCGCTGCAGGCCCTGGGCCTCTTCCAGCGGATTAAGATCCTCGCGCTGGATGTTCTCGATCAGCGACATCGCCGCGGCAGCTTCGTCGGGTACTTCTCGCACCAGCACCGGCACATCGGCCAGCCCCGCCAGCCGGGCAGCACGGAAACGGCGCTCGCCCGCGATGATTTCGTAGTGGGCGCCGGTATTGACCGTGCCCAGCGGACTGCTGGCCGGGGGGAAGAACGGTTGCCATCCAGGCGCCGGACCAGGATCGGCTGCATGATGCCTTGCGACTTGATGGACTCGGCCAGCTCGTAGAGCGCGCCCTCGTCCATGCGCGTGCGAGGCTGGTACTGGCCCGGGCGCAGGTCGTCGAGCGGCAGCATCATCGGCGTGCCGGCAGGCGTGTTGGGCTGGGGGTTGCTGTCTGAGGCTGTCGCGGACAGGCTGGGGCCAAGCAGCGCATCGAGGCCGCGGCCGAGGCCTTTGGGTTTCTTGGTGACCATTGGGATCAGGTTCTGGTTTTATGAGGCGCACGCATGGTCATGCTTGGCGCGGGTAGGAGGTGATGTGCCCCCATCGGATGCGGAAAAGTGGCAGTCCAGGAAAGCGTCATGCGTGCACTTTCGCCAATGCGTGCAGCAGCGCTTCGGTCGGCCAGGTCTGCACGCGCGGGCCGAAACTGCTGATGGCGGTGAGCGTGGCATTGTGGTGCGCAATCACCTGCTCCGGTGTGAGCACGGAGTTGCCGGCGGAGGTATGCGCATCCTGCGCCAGCAGCACCGGCCAGCCAAGGGCCAGTGCACGGCGGCAGGTGGTGTCCACGCAAAATTCGGTGTGCATGCCGCAGACGATCAGGGTGTCGACGGCGTGCTCTTTCAGCATCGCCTCCAGCGAGGTGCGGTTGAAGCTGTCAGGTGTGGTTTTGGACAGGCGCAAATCGGCCGCCTCTACCTCCAGGCCCTTCGCAAGCTCCCAACCGGGCGTTCCGGCCCGTAGCCGGCTTGAATCCTCGTGCTGCACCCAGATGACTGGCGCCTGGGCCACGCGCGCGGCACGCGCGAGTGCATTGATGCGCCGGATGACGCCACGGCTGTCGAAAGCTGCTCCAGGGCCTTGGCACAGGGCTTCCTGGACGTCGATGATGAGCAGAGCGGGTTTCATGAGCGTCTCCACCAAGCTGATCAAGAATGGCTCAAGTTTGCCAACAATGCATGCCCCTCTTCCCAATCACCCAAGCCTGAGTCGGCATTGATGTGCCCCTTGGCGCCCAGCCGATAGAAGCTGGCGCCCCAGTCGGCGGCGAGGCGGCTGGCATGGTCCAGGCTGCAGAAGGGATCATCGCTGCTGGCCACCAGCACGCTCTTGAAAGGCAAGCGCTGGCGCTGCACGGGTGTCCAACCGGGAATGGCCTGGCGGTTGTCGTCGCGCTCAATGTCAGGCGGCGCCACCAGCAGCGCCCCTGCCACACGATCCGTGTGCCGCGAATGTGCGGCCCACCAGGCCACGAGGATGCACCCCAGGCTATGCGCCACTAAAAAAAGACCCCCACGCTCCCCCGCTTCGCGAGGTCCGCTGCCCCCAGGGGGCGTCTTTTGTCTTGGGGCTGGCCGGCGACAAAAGAGGATCTCCGCCCTTCAACACCTCTTCTTCCAGGCGCAGCATCCAGTCGCCACGCAGCGGGCGCATCCAATCGTGCTGTTCGACGCGCTGATAGCCATACAGCACTTCCCAGCGGCTTTGCCAGTGCCCGGCGCCACTCCCCTGCCAACCGGGAAGTATCAGAACTTGTGGAATGGCCATCAGCTATCTATTTAATAGCAAATCAATCTCTCAGGCCCCGCGCCACCATCTCTTTGGCGAACGACAGGAATGCCTGACTGCCTTTGGCGGAGGGATCGAACACCAGGCCGGGCATTCCATAGCTGGGCGCTTCGGCCAGGCGCACATTGCGCGGGATGACGGTATCGAACACCTTGGAGCCATAGTGGCTCTTGAGTTGCTCGCTGACTTGCTGCTGCAAGGTGATGCGCGGATCGAACATGACACGCAGCAAGCCGATCAGCCGAAGGTCCCGGTTCAAATTGGCGTGCACCTGCTTGATGGTGTTGGTGAGGTCGGCCAAGCCTTCCAGGGCAAAGTATTCGCACTGCATGGGCACGATCACGCCTTGTGCGGCGCACAGGCCGTTGAGGGTCAGCATGCTCAAGGATGGCGGGCAATCGATCAGCACGAAATCGTAGTCGGCCTCCACCTTGGCCAGCGCGTCCTTCAGGCGGCGGTCACGGCGCTCCTCGCTCACCAGCTCCACCTCTGCGCCGGCCAGTTCGCGGTTGGCCCCGAGCACGCCGTAAGCGGCTCCGGCCTCCTGCAGTCTGGGCGGCACGATGACGGCTTCGGCTACGGTGGCGGATTCCAGCAGTACGTCGTACACCGAGAGCTCCATCGACCGCTTGTCGACGCCTGACCCCATGGTGGCGTTGCCCTGCGGGTCGAGATCGACCAACAGCACCCGCTGGCCGATCATGGCCAGGCCAGCCGCCAGATTGACAGTTGTGGTGGTCTTGCCGACGCCGCCTTTTTGGTTTGCGATGCAGAAGATTTGCGCCATGGGATATCCGGAAAGTGTTCGCTTACTTCGTCAAGGCCAGCCGTACACCGAACCCGATCAAGAAGATGCCTGCCAGCTTGGTGAAGATGCTTGAAATACGGGGGTTGGCGCGTACACGCTCGGCCATGTGGTGTGAAATTAGGGTCGCGGCCAGGCCGTAGAGAAAAGTCAGGGCGGCCACGGTCACCGCCATGGCTGCGAAGGTCAGCAGGCCTGGTTGCCGGGCAGGGTTGATGAACAGCGGGAAGAAAGCCATGTAGAAAACAATGGCCTTCGGATTCAGCAAGGTGATGAAAAAGGCCTGCTTGGCGAAATGATGAGGTGCCAGCTTGAGGACGCTGCCCTGCCCCGGCTTGGCCATCAACATCCGCCATCCAAGCCACGCCAGATAAGCCGCACCCAGCCACTGCACGGCCGCGAAGGCAGTGGGATACGCCTTGAGCAATGCCGCCACGCCGGCGACCGCGCACCACATCAGAATCTGATCACCCGCGATGACCCCCAGAGTGGCGGCCAAACCGCCTCGAATACCGCCTTGTGTTGTGCTTGAGATCAACGCCAGGTTGCCTGGACCGGGAATAGCCAGGAATAACAGAATGGCGATGACGAAGGCTGGGTAATCGGTGATGGCGAGCATGAGTGAGGAGTGTACCGGGCTTGAAGGGCTAAACCTTGGTTTGGCGCAATTAGTACCTCGGCGCGGGCGTTTTCGGGGCCGAAAACCTTCTATTTGTTCCACGTGAAACATGAGGTTGAAGGAATTGTGGAGTTTGGCCTTGAAGGGATGCATGGTGGGGTTGGAATCGGCGCCTTTCGGGGTCTTTGTCATGCGGGAGGGCTTGAGTGGGGGTTTCATAGCGGTTGGTCTGAATGGCATTCTGCTGTTGACCTACGGTCGGAGGCCGGGATTGCCCCCGGCGGTGCACCTACCTTTCTTTGCGTCGCCAAAGAAACGTAGGCCAAAGAAAGGCGACCCCACTGGACGTGTCCCTTCGCTTCGCTACGGGCAACCTGCGGTGCTCAATCGAGGGGTGGTGCTGCAGAACTCGCTACGATCGCTTCGCTCACTCCGCTCAAACAGCTGCAGCAAGTCAGAGCACGAAGCAAGGGCATCTTGCAGTGCCCTTGCCCACCCCTCGCTCTGCGCTCCTCGGCACGCCCAGAGGGGACCCGCGGCTCGGGCCATTGCTGCGCTCGGCCTGCGAATCAATAGACCTCGCACTGCTTGATGGTCTTGCTCCCTCCCCCTCTGGGGGAGGGTTGGGGGGCAGGCCATCCTGTGGGGGCTTTCACTGCAGTATCTGCACAACAAAAGCCCATTCGGATCAACCGCCGTGAAAGCCCCCATCCCTGCCTTCCCCCAGCGGGGGAAGGAGTAAATACAGCGAAGCCTGATCATCCGAGGGCCGAGCGAAGCAATGGCCCGACTCAGGCTCCTTGCCCCTCTGGCCGTGCCGAGGAGCGCAGCGCATGGGGCGGGCAGGAGCACTGCAAGATGCTCCTGCTTCGTGCTCTAGCTTGCCGGCGTTGTTCGAGCGACGTGAACGTAGTGAACATAGCGAGTTCGACGGCACCGCCCCATGCGTGAGCACCTCAGGTTGCCCGGAGCGTAGCGAAGGGACACGTCCAGTGGGGTCGCCTTTTCTTTGGTGTCTTTCTTTTGGCGACGCAAAAGAAAGATACTGCGCCGCCGGGCGCACATCCCGGCCAACCGACCGTAGGTCAACAGCTGAAGGCTATTAGAAGGCGCGGAGAACAAACACTCCCACTGCCCTCGCCCTCCCGGACTGCCGTACCCCGCAATCGGGAGAGGGAGAAAAAGACCCACACAAAAATCCAACAACGGCAAACAAAGCCACTTCAGCACCTTGATTGGTTTCACGTGAAACACTCAAGGTAAAAGACAAAAGGCCGCCTGTACCCGCGCATTAAGGACAAGGGCAGGCTTCACCCCTGCCCTAACCCCGCCTCATCCAAACAATACACCTCTCCGCCCCCAACCCTGGCACCCCAATGTGTTCCACGTGAAACACATCCACCTCAGATGAGAGGGCAGTCAATTCCTCATCCGGACGCTTACCCTTCATAGCCACCCAAACGCCCTGCTCCGCCAAAGCCCCTTTTGACCACTGAGTGAAATCCACCAGCGAGGCAAAAGCACGGGAAGTCACCACATCAAACTGCTGAGTGATGGATTCGACACGCGCATGCACGCCACGCAGATTAGGCAACGCCAATGCTCCTGCCGACTGCTGAATGAAGGCCGCCTTCTTGGCCACCGCATCGACGCAAGTCACATTCACCTCGGGACAACAGATGGCCACGACCACACCGGGCAAGCCACCGCCCGAGCCGACGTCCAGCAACTCGATCGCCCTGCCCTCCGTGTGCCGGCGCAAAGGTGCGATGACCGCAAGGCTGTCGAGCAGATGGTGCGTGAGCATCTCCTCCGGATCGCGCACAGCCGTCAGGTTGTAGACCTTGTTCCACTTCCCCAGCAAGCTGAGATAGTTGAGCAGTTGGTCTTGCTGCTGAGGGCTCAAGCTCAAGCCGAGTTCCGCAATGCCGCCGGCCAGCCTGGTACTCAGGGCAGGTTCGCTCACGCTTCCACCCGCTGCTTGGGTGCCGTTCCAGCAAAGCCTTTGAAGCCACTCTTCTTCAAGTGAATCAGCAGTAAGGACACCGCGGCTGGGGTGACGCCCGATATGCGTGAAGCCTGGCCCAGGGTTTCGGGCCGGTGTTTTTCCAGCTTTTGCCGGACTTCAATCGACAAAGCCGTCACTCCAAGGTAGTCCAGGTCTGCAGGCAGCCGCAGCCCCTCGTAGTGCGCAGCCCGCTCTACTTCGTCCTTCTGACGGTCGATGTAGCCCGAGTACTTGGCAGCAATCTCGACCTGCTCGATCACAGGGCCAGCCAAATCACCGAGTGTTTCACGTGAAACATCGGCACTGGCGTGCTTGCCGCCGTCGAGAGAGATCAATGCGGAATAGCCTACATCTGGCCGGCGCAGCAAATCAAACAGGTTATGTTCATGCTCGATTGCCTTGCCCAATACACGCTCGGACTCCGTCGCGGGCAGATTCCGAGGATTCACCCACGTGCTCTTCAGGCGCTCTGTTTCACGTGAAACAGCGTCGCGTTTACGGCTGAAGGCGTCCCAGCGGGCGTCGTCCACCAGTCCCAAGCGGCGGCCTGTCTCCGTCAAACGCATATCGGCGTTGTCTTCCCGCAGTTGCAGGCGGTATTCGGCGCGGCTGGTGAACATACGGTAAGGCTCGGTCACCCCCTTCGTGATCAGATCGTCCACCAATACGCCCAGATAGGCTTCGTCCCGCCGAGGTAGCCAAGCTTCCTCGCCCCTGCACTGCAGGGCGGCATTGATGCCGGCAAACAAACCTTGGGCCGCGGCTTCTTCGTAGCCTGTGGTGCCGTTGATCTGGCCGGCGAAGAACAATCCGGAGATCTGCTTGGTTTCGAAACTGCTCTTGAGCGAGCGCGGATCGAAATAGTCGTATTCGATGGCGTAACCAGGGCGCAGGATATGGGCGTTCTCCAGCCCCTTCATCGAGCGCACCAACTGGTATTGCACATCGAACGGCAGGCTGGTGGAAATCCCATTGGGATAGACCTCATGCGTGTCCAGCCCTTCGGGCTCCAGGAAAATCTGATGGCTTTCCTTGTCGGCAAAGCGATTGATTTTGTCTTCCACGCTCGGGCAGTAGCGAGGGCCGACGCCTTCGATCTTGCCGGTGAACATAGGGCTGCGGTCAAAACCGCTGCGGATGATCTCGTGCGTGCGCGCGTTGGTATGGGTGATCCAGCACGGCACCTGGCGCGGGTGCATGTCAGCCCGGCCCATGAAACTGAACACGGGCACGGGATCCAGATCGCCTGGCTGCTCTTCGCATTGGCTGAAGTCAATGGTGCGCCCGTCCAATCGGGGCGGCGTCCCTGTCTTGAGGCGGCCTTGAGGAAGCGTCAGCTCCTTCAAGCGGGCCGAGAGCGATACGGCGGGCGGATCCCCTGCCCTTCCGGCCTGGTAGTTGTCCAGCCCGACATGGATGCGCCCATCGAGAAAAGTACCTGCGGTGAGCACTACCGTGCGGCTGCGGAAGGCAATACCCACCTGGGTAACGGCGCCGACCACCTTGTCGCCTTCCACCATGAGGTCATCCACGGCCTGCTGGAACAACCAGAGGTTGGGCTGATTTTCCAGGCGGCGGCGGATGGCGGCCTTGTAGCGAATGCGGTCTGCCTGCGCGCGTGTGGCCCTGACGGCAGGACCTTTACTGCCATTGAGAATGCGGAACTGAATGCCGCCTTCGTCGGTGGCGATCGCCATGGCGCCACCCAGTGCATCCACCTCCTTCACCAAGTGGCCCTTGCCGATACCGCCGATGCTGGGGTTGCAGCTCATCTGCCCCAGGGTTTCAATATTGTGGGTGAGCAGCAGCGTGGCCGCGCCCATGCGTGCAGCGGCCAGGGCGGCTTCGGTGCCCGCATGGCCACCGCCGACGACAATGACGTCGAAAGTTTGAGGGTAGATCATGATCGGATGAATCCATCCCTCAATCAAGCGATCGTGCCTGCACCCGAAAGGCGGACACGAAGTACGCATAAAGGCATCTTCGGAGGCTTGTGCGTATGCACCTCGTGCACACCCGACAAGGATGCGTACATACGCGGGCCGAGGGAAGGAGAAAACCTGCGTAAGTACCCGAATTTTAACGGGTTAGCACATTTATAGGGGCTAAGGTGGTTTTCGTGGCGGACGAGAGTAAGCTCATGCTTTTGATACTCACGAGGAGACTCCATGGCCATCAAGAAAGCTGCCGCCAAAACCGCAGCACCGCCCGCTGCCACCACGCATGCGCTGCCTTCTTACCTCGATCCCGAGCATCTGGGTCCCTGGGGTATCTATCTGAAGCAGGTGGACCGGGTCACGCCGTACCTCGGCCCGCTGGCGCGATGGGTAGAGACGCTCAAGCGGCCCAAGCGCGCCCTGATCGTCGATGTGCCGATCGAGCTGGACAACGGCACCATCGCCCACTTCGAAGGCTACCGGGTGCAGCACAACGTGAGCCGCGGGCCGGGCAAGGGCGGTGTGCGCTTTCACCAGGACGTAACGCTCTCGGAGGTGATGGCCTTGGCCGCCTGGATGTCGGTGAAGAACGCCGCCGTGAACGTGCCCTATGGGGGCGCCAAGGGCGGCATCCGTGTGGACCCCCGAACGCTATCAAAAGGAGAGCTAGAAAGACTTACCAGGCGCTACACATCAGAGATCGGCATCATCATCGGCCCCCACAAGGATATTCCCGCGCCTGACGTCAACACCAACGAGAAGGTAATGGCGTGGATGATGGACACCTACTCCATGAACGTGGGCGCCACGGCCACCGGTGTGGTGACAGGCAAGCCTGTTGACATGGGCGGCTCCCTGGGGCGCCGCGAAGCCACCGGGCGCGGGGTGTTCACCGTCGCCGTGGAGGCCGCTGCGCAGATTGGCCTCACCATAGAGGGCGCGCGTGTGGCGGTGCAGGGCTTTGGCAACGTCGGCGGAACCGCCGGCAAACTGTTCTCCGATGCGGGCGCGTTGGTGGTGGCCGTGCAGGACCACACCGGCGCCATCGCCAACGACAAGGGCCTGAACGTGGCCAAGCTTCTGGAGCATGTGGCCAAGACCGGCGGCGTGGCCGGCTTCAAGGGGGCCGAAGTCTCCACGCCCGCCGAGTTCTGGGCATGCAAGTGCGACATCCTCATTCCCGCCGCGCTGGAAGGCCAGCTGACCAAGGACAACGCCGGCAAGGTGAAGGCCAGGATGGTGATCGAAGGTGCCAACGGCCCTACCACCCCCGAGGCTGACGACATCCTGCAGGACAAGGGGGTGCTGGTGGTGCCCGACGTGATCGCCAATGCCGGCGGCGTCACCGTGAGCTACTTCGAATGGGTGCAGGATTTCTCCAGCTTCTTCTGGAGCGAGGATGAGATCAACCAGCGCCTCGTGAAGATCATGAAAGACGCGTTCGCCACCGTATGGCAGACGGCCCAGCAGCACAAGGTGAGCCTGCGCACGGCGACGTTCATCGTGGCCTGCACGCGCATTCTGAATGCTCGGGAGCTGCGCGGGCTGTATCCTTGAGCCCCCCTGAGGCGCTTACGCGCCTTCCCCCCGTGGGGGGACGCACCCGGCGGCCTGGCGGAGCCAGCTCCGCGGGTGCCCTGGTAAGGCGCCGTGCTCCGGTGAGGGCGTGTTTACGATCTCCTCGCGAGGGGGTTAGCTCGCGGCGAGATCGTAAACACGTTCTATCGCTACCTCGCGGGTTTTGGGAAATTCAAGCTTTTAGATGATGGCTGCTTTCGATCTTTCTTGCCGGTCTGGCTGCGGAGCATGCTGTATTGCGCCTTCGATCAGTTCCCCCATTCCGGGCATGCCGCAGGGTAAACCGGCGGGAGTACCCTGTGTGCAGTTGGATGAGCATCTGGGCTGCCGCTTGTTCGGGCGGCCGGAACGCCCCGCGGTCTGCGGCGGGTTGCGTCCCTCGTTGGAGATGTGTGGCCCGCAGGAGGATGGCGGTGTGTATGCCATGCGCTACCTTCATGCGCTGGAGCGGGCCACGGCCAGCTAAATGCCTATGCGGAAGAAGGCATAGCCTCATTCCGCATAGGTGCCACACGCGGCTCGGAACTAGCCTACCGGCTTGTAGGGACGGGCTTCAAACCCGCCCACACCCCTGCCGCGGCCAGCCAGGCCCTTCACGACCTGTAGCGCCATGGCCACCGCACCGACGATGAACACCACGTCGCCGAAGGTGCGTATCCAACGCAGCGTCTGCAGCAGAGGCTGTTGCATGAAGGCCTCGCTGCGGGCGTACCAGAGGCCCTCGGTGACGCTGGCGTGGAACTGGATGAAGCCTATGGGCAGCAAGCTGGTGGCGATCATCAGTACCAGGCCGCCGTTGAGACACCAGAATGCCGTCTTCATCAGCCCTTCGCTGAATACAAGCTGAGGACGCACATAACGCAGCACCATCAGCGTGAAGCCCAGTGCCAGGAATCCATATACGCCGAACAGCGCGGCGTGCGCATGCACGGGCGTGGTGTTCAGGCCCTGGATGTAGTAGAGCGAGATGGGCGGGTTGATCATGAAGCCGAAGACGCCCGCGCCCAGCATGTTCCAGAACGCCACGGCCACGAAGCACGCCAGTGGCCACTTCAGGTTGGCCATCCAGGGCGCACGGGTCTTGAGACGCCAGTTCTCCCATGCTTCATGGCCGAGCACGATCAGCGGCACGACCTCGAGCGCGCTGAAGGCCGCGCCGACCGCCATCACCGGGGTGGTCGTGCCCGCGAAGTACAGGTGATGGAAGGTGCCCGGGATGCCGCCCAGCAGGAACAGCGAGGCCGACGCCAGGCTGGCCGAGGTGGCCATGCCGCGCGAGACCAACCCCATGCTGCTGAATACGAACGCCAGCGCCGTGGTGGCAAAAACCTCGAAGAAGCCTTCCACCCACAGGTGCACGACCCACCAGCGCCAGTACTCCATGACCGACAGGTTGGTGCGTTCGCCATAGAAAAGACCCGCGCCATAGAACAAGCCGATGGCGCCCACCGAAGCCGTGAGCAGCGCGAGCAGGTTCTTGTCCTCCTTGCTGCGCGCGAAGAGCGCGGGCAGGACGCCACGCAGCATCAGCACCAGCCACAACAGGATGCCGACCCACTTGAGAATCTGCCAGAGCCGGCCCAGATCGACGTATTCATAGCCTTGGTGCCCCAGCCAGAAACTCCACTCTGCCGGCATCTTCTGAGCGATGGCCAGGTAGTTGCCCACGAATGACCCCACGCAGACAAACACCAGCGCCCAGAACAGCACATCCACGCCGAGCTTCTGGAACTTGGGGTCCTTGCCGCCATTGATGACGGGGGCGAGGAAAAGGCCCACGGCCAGGAAGCCGGTAGCGATCCAGAAGAGCGCGCTCTGGATGTGCCAGGTGCGCGTGAGCGCATAAGGAAACCACTGCGACACATCGATGCCGTAGAACTTCTGGCCCTCGATGGTGTAGTGGGCGGTAAAGCCGCCGATGAAGACCTGGAACACAAACAGCGCCACCACCAGGAACAGGTACTTGCCCAAGGCGCGCTGCGAAGGCGTGAGCGCAAAGCTGGTCAACGGGTCCCGCGCGGGTGCGGCGGGCAGCGGCTCATCGTGCCGGCGCAAGAACGACCAGCCCCAGATGAGAAAGCCCACGCCCGCGAGCAGCACCACCACGCTGGCAATCGACCAGACCACGTTCTCGCTGCTGGGCGTGTTGCCGATCAGCGGCTCATGCGGCCAGTTGTTGGTGTAGGTCACCCGGCTGTCCGGACGCGCGGTGGCGGCCGCCCAGGCGGTCCAGAAGAAGAAGTGCGTGAGTTGCTGCCGGCGCTCGGCGCTGGGCAGCGTGTTCTCCTTCATCGCGAAACTCTCCCGGCTTTTCTGGAATGCGGGGGCGTCCGAAAAAAGCTGGTCGTAATAGGCGGCGGTCTGGGCCATGGCCTGGGCGCGGCGCTCGCTTACGACGAGGTCCCCTTTTGCATCGACGCCATTGCCGCGGTACTCGGCCTTGAGCTCCGCGCGCAATGCGCCTTGCTGGCTTTCAGTCAGATCGGCATAGGGCTTGCCGTGGCGCTCCCGCGCGGCCAGATCGAGCCAGGCGGAGAGTTCGCGGTGCAGCCAATCGGCCGTCCAGTCGGGCGCCTGGTAGGCGCCGTGGCCCCAGATGGAGCCGAGCTGCATACCCCCCACCGACTGCCATGCTGTCTGGCCGTCGAGGATGTCGTCCTTGCTGAAAAGTGCCTTGCCATCACTGCTTGCCACCTGCACGGGTATCGGCGGCGCCGAACGGTAGATGTCCGCGCCAAGGTAGCCCAGCAGCGAGAACATCACGATGCACAAGGCGATCAACGTGAACCAGTGTTTCCTGTACTGTCCCATGATGCGCTCCTAGTGGATCCGTGCGGGCGCGAAGCGCTCGAACAGGATGTTGTTCTCGGTGTGGATATGCGCCATCAGATCCTCCCTGAACGTGCGCAGGCCCAGGTACAGCGCGCGCCATGTCGTGCAGGCGTCGCGCGGTGCGGTGATGCCGTTCGTGAGTTCCTCCAGCCGGCGCAGCTCGGTCCCATGGCTGTCATGTTCCATGCGCATCACGCCGATCGGCATGCTGGCCGCGCCGCCCTGGCCGTGCGCGATCATCGGGAACAGTATCAGCTCCTCCTTGCGCATATGGCTGTCCAGTTCCTGGGCCATGGCCTCCAGGTGATCGGCCAGGCCGTGCGGACAATCGGCACGCTCGCCATGCACGTGCTCCACCCGGCGGGCCAGGCGCGCCAACTCCGGCAGCTGCTCGCGATGTACCGCGTGATAGCGCACGAGGATGTGATCGACCAGCTCGGTATCGGTGGCCAGGCTCCAGTCGCGCTCCGCGTCGTTGCCGGAGCGCTGCTGCAATACCTGCAGCTCCTCGGCGATAGGCTCGGCATCGATGCCCGCCTCCTGCGCCGCGGTGCGCAACGTCCGGTTGCCCGCACAGCAGAAATCCAGGCGGTGCTGATCGAACAGCCGGGTGGCACCGGGGATCCGGCGTGCCAGCTGGCCCAACGATTGATCCAGATAGGTCATGGCGATGTACTCCTTGCAAATGAATGGTGGATCGATGCCAGAGTCAATGCAATCGCTATGCCAATAAAAATCCCTTCACAATCAATAGCTTGAAAATGAAAAGGTAAAAATACCCTTCATAATCAGGGTTCAATCTACCTTTATTGGGTATTTTTAACCATGAATACCATCAACGCCTTGCTCATGGCCGATCTGGCGGCCGAACTCCCCATGGCCGTGCGCCAGCAGCGGCTGGTCGAAACCTTGCGCCTGCACTTCCACTGCGGCGCCGTGGCCCTGCTGCGCCTGGATGGCGAAGGCGAACTGCTGCGGCCTGTCGCGGTCGATGGATTGAGCGCCGATGCACTGGGCCGGCGCTTCGCGATCAAGGAGCATCCGCGGCTGGCGGCCATCTTGCAGCAGCGCGAAGTCACGTGCTTTCACCATGACAGCGGATTGCCGGATCCCTACGATGGGCTGGTGATCGAACGCCCCGGCGAGCCGCTGCATGTGCACGACTGCATGGGCGTGGCACTGGATCTGGAGGGGCAGCGCTTTGGCGTGCTTACGCTGGATGCGTTGACCGTGGGCACCTTCGATTCCGCAGCGCAACGCGAACTGGCGCAACTGCGGCCGCTTATCGAGGCGGCCGTGCGCGTCTCACGGCTGGAGGTGGCGCTGCGCGCGGCCCAACAATCCGCAGGCGTGGCGGCGGGCGGCTCGCCCTCGCGCGAGGACAGCGAGATCGTCGGCCACAGCGAAGCCATGGCCCGCCTGCTGCACGAGCTGCGCGTGGTGGCCGATACGGAACTGCCGGTGCTTCTGCTGGGGGAGACTGGCGTGGGCAAGGAAATGTTCGCCCACCGTCTTCACCGGTTGTCGCGGCGCGGCACACGGCCGCTGGTGCATGTGAACTGCGCCGCCCTGCCGGAGTCGCTTGCCGAGAGCGAGCTGTTCGGCCACGCGCGTGGCGCCTTCTCCGGGGCCATGAGCGACCGGCCCGGCCGCTTCGAGGCGGCGGAGGGCGGCACACTGTTTCTTGACGAGGTGGGCGAGCTGCCGCTCGCCATCCAGGCCAAGCTGCTGCGCACGCTGCAGAACGGTGAAATCCAGCGCCTGGGCGCTGACCGGCCGCGCAAGGTGGATGTGCGTGTGATCGCGGCCACCAACCGCAATCTGCGCAACCGGGTAGCGGAAGGCAGCTTCCGCGCCGACCTGTATCACCGGTTGTCGGTGTACCCGATCCCGATTCCGCCGCTGCGCGAGCGGGGCAACGACGTGCTGCTGCTCGCGGGGCGCTTTCTGGAACAGAACCGGGCGCGCCTGGGCCTGCGCAGCCTGCGCCTGTCGGCCGCCGCCGACGAAGCGCTGCGCCGCTACCGCTGGCCGGGCAACGTGCGCGAGCTGGAGCACGTGATCAGCCGTGCCGCCCTCAAGGCCCTGAGCCGTGGGGCGCGGCGCAGCGACATCGTGACACTCGAGGCCGACCTGCTGGATCTTGATGACAGCATGGAGCAGCTCCCTGCAGCGAAGGAAGCGTTATCGGCTACTCCAACGGACCAGGAAACGTCGCTGCACGACGCAGTGGATGCCTGCCAGCGCGAATGCATCCGTGCTGCCCTGCAGCGCCACGGCGGCAACTGGGCCCGCGCAGCCCGGGCGCTGGGCGTAGATGCGAGCAATCTGCACAAGCTGGGACGGCGGCTGGGGCTCAAGCAGAGCCAGGAGAATCCAGAGGGCGGGCTGCAAGGTTGATCGACCTTTGCTACGCTGGAGGATGCGGCATTTTTTTCCGCATCCTCACCTAAGAAAGCAACAGATGAAACTCTACTATTCCGCTGGCGCCTGTTCACTCTCGCCGCATATCGCACTGGAAGAAGCGGGCCTGAAGTACGAGGCTATCTCCGCCCCCACCAAGACCAAGGTGCTGCCCGACGGCAGCGACTTCCGCAAGGTGAACCCGCTGGGGTATGTGCCCTACCTGGTTCTGGATGACGGCACCGGTTTCAGTGAAGGCCCCGCCATCGTTCAATACATTGCCGACCAGGCGCCCGCCAAGAAGCTCGCACCACCCAATGGCACTGTGGCACGCTATCAACTACAAAGCCTGCTCAATTTCATCGGCACCGAAATCCACAAGGGCTTCGGTCCCCTGTTCAACCCCGGCATCCCTGATGAAGTCAAGCAGGTCTTCAAGGCCAAGCTGCTGGAACGCCTGCAATATGTGGATGGCCTGTTGGCTGGCAAGCAATACCTGATGGGTGACGATTTCACCGTGGCCGATGGCTACCTGTTCACGGTCACGAACTGGGCCAAGCCCATGAACATCGATCTGTCGGGATTCAAGAACCTCGTGGCCTACCGCGAGCGTGTGGCCGCACGGCCGGCCGTGCAGGCGGCCATGAAGGCAGAAGGACTGATCTGATTCGCTTAACATCCTCCTCATGCAGAGGAGGAGTCTTCTGGTTTTGACCTATATGAGAGCGCTGCCATGGCAGCGCTTTGCCCGATGGGCCATGCTGGCGGGAGCCGCCATGGCCCTTTGTTCCTGCGCAACCGCGCCGGCACCGGGCTCGGCCACGGCCGAACGCTCTCCCAAACTGGCGAACATGGGTGTGCGCGATATGCGTGCCGAATTTCGGCACGCCTTTTGCGCGCGGCTATCCAGCAAGCTTGATTGCACGGGCATTCTGCGGCGCCTGCCCGGAGAGCCGGTACGCGCGACCACCGCCCGAAACTCCACCATCACGGAGACGTCTGCCACATTGGCAGGCCAATACAGGCTCGCGTTTGTGCCCGGGCTGCTGGCCGGCTGCGCGGGTTCGACGATCATGCCGTTTGCGGATACGAAGGAGACGCTCCGTGCCACAGGATTCGACGCCCGGATCCTGTCGATTGAAGGCCGTGGCTCCACCGAGCACAACGCCGATCTGATTGCCCGCCAGATCATAGGTGCGGACCCCGATCCACGCCCATGGATCGTCTTTGGTTACTCCAAGGGCTTGCCCGATGTGCTGGAAGCGCTGATTAGGCACCCTGAGATCTCCGGCAGCATCGCCGCCGTTGTCAGCTACGCTGGCGCCGTGGGCGGCAGCCCCCTGGCCGATGACTCGGACAACCTGCCCGCGGCCCTGCTGGAGCACGTACCTATGCCCGGCTGCGACCGCGGCGATGGCTCCAGCATCGCCTCATTGCGCCGCGACGTCCGCCACGCCTGGTGGCAGGCCCATCACACGAAACTGAGGCTGCCGTTCTACTCCCTCGTGACCACAGCGCGGGCCGATCGCGTATCACGTCCGCTGCAAGGTTCATACGCCACGCTGTCGCAAACGGATACGCTCAACGACGGCCAGCTCATTGCGGCTGACGCCGTGGTCCCTGGCAGCGCACTGCTGGGCTACGTGAATGCCGATCATTGGGCCATAGCGATGCCGCTGTCGGAGCAGCTCCCCGTCATCAGCGGCATGTTCGTTGACGACGTACCGCGGGCCGACCTGGTGCTGGCGGCTGTACAGGTCATTTCCCGGCACACTGCCCGCTCTCATGGGCAGGCTGATCGCCCCTGAAAGGCTCAGAAGCTCGGAATGACCGCGCCCTTGAACTCGCTCTGAATGTACTGGCGCACGGGTTCGGACTGGTAGGCCTTGAGCAGCTTGGCGACCCAAGGCTGATTCTTGTCCTGCTCGCGCACCACCAGGATGTTGGCGTACGGGCCTTGCGGGCCTTCCTGGGCGATTGCATCGCGTTGCGGGTTCAGGCCTGCCTGCAGCGCGAAATTGGTGTTGATGGCGGCGGCGTCCAGATCCTGCAGGGCGCGTGAAAGCTGGGCGGCGTCCAGCTCCACGAAGCGCAGCTTCTTGGGGTTGTCCACCACATCGAGCGGCGTGGCTTTCAAGCCGGCATCCGGCTTGAGCTTGATGAGGCCTTTGGCCTGCAGCAGCAGCAGCACACGGCCGCCATTGGTGGGGTCATTGGGCAAGCCGAAGCGGGCGCCATTCTTCAGCTCGGACAGGTTCTTGATTTTCTTGGAATAGACGCCGATCGGCTCGGTGATGGTGGTGCCGATGATGGCGAACTTGTAGCCCCGGTCCTTGACCTGTTGGTCGAGATAGGGCTTGTGCTGGAAGCTGTTGACCTGCAGATCGCCGGCGGCCAACGCGGCATTGGGCTGCACGTAGTCGCTGAACTCGACAATCTGGATGTCCAGGCCGTCCTTGGCCGCGACCTTCTTGGCCTGCTCCATGATCTGGGCGTGCGACCCGCCCGTCACACCGATCTTCAGCGTCTGGGCTTGTGCGTGCGCCACGCCTGCGAGGGAGATGGCAGCGGCCAGCAGCGTTTGCAGCAGAGTGCGTTTTTTCATGAGGAAACTCCTTGTGGGAAATGAATAGAGAAAAAGAGGAAGCAGGCTCTACTTGTGGCTGAGCCTGCGCACCGTCCAGTCGCCCAGGCTCTGCACGATCTGCACAAAGACAATGAGCACCAGCACCACGGCCAGCATCACATCGGGCAGAAAGCGCTGGTAGCCGTAGCGGATGCCCAGATCGCCCAGGCCGCCGCCACCGATGGCGCCCGCCATGGCGGAGTAGCCGGTCAAGGTGACCAGCGTGATCGTCAGCCCCCCAACGATGCCGGGCAGCGCCTCGGGCAGCAGCACCTTGAACACGATTTGCGATGTACTGGCCCCCATGGCCTGCGCGGCTTCGACCAGGCCGGCATCCACCTCGCGCAGCGAGGCCTCCACCAGCCGGGCAACGAAGGGCGCGGCCGCCAATGTCAGCGGCACTACGGCTGCCGCGGTCCCGATGGATGAGCCTGTGATGAAACGCGTGAACGGGATGATGGCTACCAGCAGGATGATGAAAGGCGTGGAGCGTACGGCATTGACCACGACGCCCATGATCCTGTTGAGCGGCGCGTTTTCCAGCACGCCGCCCCGGTCGGTCAGGCGCAGGAACACTCCCAGCGGGATGCCGATGGCCGCGCCCGCCAAGCCGGAAATGGCCACCATGAACAGCGTTTCCCACAACGAAGTGGCAAACAGCTCCAGCATGGCGGCGGAGAAGTTTTCAAACATGGGTGGCGTCCTTTCCGTCGGTCTCCTGCGTCAGGTCCTGCACTTGCACGCCGTTGGCGGCCAGGCCGTCCGACACGGCTTGCACGGCGGGGGCCGGGCCGCTGACGTAGATCGCCAGCGCGCCGAAGGTCTGGCCCTGGATTTCGTCCATCTGCCCGTGCAGGACGCTCACGTCCACGCCGTGCTCGCGGATCAGGCGCGAGAGCAAGGGTTGCTCGGCCCGTGCGCTGGCATACACCAGCCGCAGCAGGCGCCCGTCCTGCCCGGCGGGCAAGGCCGCTTGCAGCTGAGCCATGTGCCTGCGCACGCTGGCCGGCAGGCTTTGCGGCATCACCTCGTCGATCAGGCTTCGCGTGATGGCCTCGCGCGGGCGGGTGAACACATCGAGCACCGTACCCTCTTCCACCACCCGGCCGGCTTCCATGACGGCCACGCGGTGCGCAATCTGCTTGATGACCTGCATCTGATGCGTGATCAGCACGATGGTCAATCCCAGCTCACGGTTGATTTTTTGCAGCAGCGCCAGAATGGCACGCGTGGTTTCCGGGTCGAGCGCCGACGTCGCCTCGTCGCTCAGCAGCACTTTCGGGCGGCTCGCCAGCGCGCGCGCAATGCCCACGCGCTGCTTTTGCCCGCCACTGATCTGGGCCGGATAACGATCAGCCAGCGCGGCCAGACCCACCAACTCCAGCAGTGGCTCCACGCGTGCGCGAATGGCTGCCTTGTCCATACCCGCCAATTCCAGCGGCAGGGCTACATTGCCATACACGGTGCGCGAGGACAGCAGGTTGAAATGCTGGAACACCATGCCGATGTCCCGCCGCGCCGCGCGCAATCCGGCGGCGCCCAACGATGTCAGCTCGGTGCCTGCCACCGAGACCTTTCCTGCCGTGGGGCGATTGAGCAGGTTGATGCACCGCACGAGCGAGCTCTTGCCCGCCCCGCTGCGGCCGATGATGCCAAATATCTCGCCGGGCTGAATATGCAGGTCCACCCCGCGCAGCGCATGGACGACGCCTCCCCCGGGACCGGGATAGTCGAGTGTGATGCCCTCCAGCGCGATCATGGGCGGAGGGCCGTGCGCGCCAGCGCGGTTGAATGGGTTTGAGCTTGCATGGACGAATCGGCAATCATCAAAAAAGACAAAGCCGCCTGGACAAGGGCGGCAGGCCACGAATCTTAGGGTATACCCCTAATTCCGTCTACGAATAAAAAACTCTAATCTTATACCTGAAATGCGGAAAGCCGCTTCTGACGCCAAGCCAGAAGCGCGCCGACCCAGAGCGCACCGGCCGAATACAGCAGGCCGCGCGCCAAGCCGCCCGGACCGTCGGCGACCCATCCGACGATCGTGGGACCAACGATCTGGCCCAGCGCGAACACGATGGTGAAAGTGCTGATGCCGGCCGCCCACTGCGGTTCGGGCAGGTTGTGGCGCACGAAAGCCGTGGTGGAGGCCACCACCGACAGGAACACGCCGCCGAACAGCAGACCGGACGCCAGCACCACGGGCCACGCGCCCGTGAGCGCGGGCAGGATGGTGGCCACCCCCAGCACGGCATTCAGAAGCGCCAGCGCGCCCCCGCCCTTGGCGCGATCCAGCAGGCCCGCCCAGATACGCCCCGAAGCCACCACGGCCAGCCCCAGGAACGTATAGAAGGCCGTGATCGCGCCATCGCTCACACCCTGCTCGCGCAGGAGAGCAATGACGAAGGTCATGTAGCCGATGTATCCGACACCGAAAAGCGTGTAGCCTGCCAGCATGGCGCCCATCGCCCGCCAGGGCACAGCCGCCGGCTTCGAGGGGGCCGTGGAGGCTTTTGCCGGCGAGGGCGGGGGCTCCTGGCGGGCGATCGCCCGCGCAGGCCAGACAAGCACCGCCGTACCGGCCAGGCAGGCCAGCGCCAGGCCCCACCAGGCCCAGGACCAGCCATGGGGGACGCCCTGGGCGGCCTCCAGCAGGGCCGGAACCCCCAGCGCTGATACCGCGATCCCCCAGCCGGTACCGCCATAGCACAGGCCGATCAGCAATCCTGACTGCGCGGGCGCCTGCGCACCCAGCCGCGCGGCCATCAAACCGCCAGCCACGAACACGAAGGCGCTGGCCATGCCCGCCAGCAAGCGCTGCAGCAGCAGCGGCCAGGCGCCCGTGAAAAATCCGGAGGCTGCCATGAAGGCACTGGCCAGCACCGCGCCCCACAGCAAGACGGCCGACGCCCCGAAGCGCCGCAGCAGCCAGGGCGTGAGCAGCGCGCCCAACAGATAGCCGGCCGCGTTGGCGGTGTTCATGCCACCTGCCAGCGTGTAGCTCCAGCCGAGGTCGTCGCGCATCACGGGCAGCAGCAGACCGTAGGCAAAGCGTGTGATGCCCAGAGACACCGCGGGACCAAGCGACAGCGCGAGTGCGATCAGCAGGAGGCGGCGCAGAGGTGGAGAAGCAGTGGTCGGCATGCGTGCATTGTCATGCAGCGGGCCCGGTCAGGCTTTGATTCAGCGCCAAGCAACCGATCCTCAAGTGGCGCAAAATGCAGTGTCCCGGCCCAGGCCACCCCTTTTTCTTCGCAGACCCGGCATGAAGTCCTCGCTGTTTTCTCCCGCGCGAGTTGGCGCGATTGAAGTTGCCAACCGCCTCGTCATGGCACCGCTCACGCGCAACCGGGCGCCCCAGGCGATTCCTACGCCGATGATGGCGGAGTATTACGCCCAGCGCGCCGATCCGGCCACCGGCGCCGGGCTGATCGTCAGCGAGGGTACGGCCATCACGGCCCAGGCCCAGGGGTATGCCGATGTGCCCGGCCTGTATGGCACGGAGCAGCTCGACGGCTGGAAGAAAGTCACGCAGGCCGTCCATGCCGTGGGCGGCAAGATCGTGTGCCAGCTGTGGCACGTGGGCCGTGTTTCCCATACCGCGCTCCAGCCGCACAATGAGCTGCCGGTGGCACCATCGGCCATACGCGCCAACACCAAGACCTACTTGATCGACTGCGAGGGCAAAGGCGGCTTCGCGCTCACCAGCGAGCCGCGTGCGCTGCACCGCCACGAGATCCCCGTCATCGTCCACGAATTCGCTGCCGCCGCGCGCAATGCCGTCAAATCCGCCGGCTTCGACGGCGTAGAGATCCACGGCGCCAACGGCTATCTGCTCGATCAGTTTCTCAAGACCGGCGCCAACCAGCGCAAGGATGACTACGGCGGCAGCATCGAAGCCCGGGCCCGCCTGATGCTGGAGGTGACCCGCGCCGTGGCCGATGCCGTCGGCCACGACCGGGTCGGCCTGCGCATCTCCCCCGTCACGCCGGCCAACGATATCCATGATGA
This sequence comes from Ottowia sp. VDI28, assembly GCF_049532675.1. Lineage (NCBI taxonomy): Bacteria > Pseudomonadati > Pseudomonadota > Betaproteobacteria > Burkholderiales > Comamonadaceae > Ottowia > Ottowia sp. VDI28. Next base: position 44,976 of record NZ_CP149820.1, read on the forward strand.
CGATCCCCAACCGCTGTTCGACTACCTGATGCGCCAGCTGGCCCCCTGGGACTGGCCTATGTACACGTGATCGAAGGTGCGACAGGCGGCCCGCGCGAGGTGGAAGGCCGCCCGTTCGACTACGCCGCGCTGAAGGCCGCCTACCGCCAAGCCGGGGGCCATGGCGCCTGGATGGTCAACAACGGTTATGACCCGGTCACGGCCGAGGCGGCCATCACCAGCGGTGAAGCCGATCTGGTGGCGTTCGGCAAGGCCTTCATCAGCATGCCCGATCTGGCAGAACGCCTGCGCCGCGGAGGTCCGTACGCCGGCGTCGACAAGGCCACCATGTACGGAGGCGGGGCACACGGCTATACCGACTATCCGTCGCTAGCCGTTTGATGCGGAGCAGCGCTCCGCCAGTGGCCCAAGACGGCCTGCCCAGTCCGCAGCGCCTGCGCGCGGTGCTGGTGATGATGCTGGGACTCATCGTGTCGGTGCTCGACGGCACCATCATGAACCTGGCCCTGCCCGCCATCGCGCGCGATCTGAATGCCAGCGCCGCCCACTCCATCTGGGTGGTCAATGCCTACCAGATCGCCACGCTCGCCCTGCTGCTGCCGCTGGCCAATCTGGGCGACCTGCTGGGTTACCGGCGCGTGTACCTGGCCGGCATGGCCTTGTTCTCCGCGGCTTCCCTGGCAGCCATGCTGGCGCCGAGCCTGGGCGTGCTGATTGCCGCTCGGGCACTGCAAGGCGTGGGCGCGGCCGGCATCATGAGCGTCAATTCGGCCCTGGTGCGGTCCATCTATCCGGCTTCCCAACTGGGGCGGGGGGTGGCGCTCAATTCCATGGTGGTGGCAACCGCCTCGGTCGCGGGGCCTTCGCTGTCGGCGGCCATTCTTTCGGTAGCCACATGGCCCTGGTTGCTGGCCTTGAATGTGCCGCTGGGCATTCTGGTACTTGTGCTCGGCCGGCGCACGCTGCCGGCCAACCCTACCGCTGCCGCGGAGGGCGCCCGCATCGCGCCGATGGATGTGCTGCTGAACATGCTGATGTTCTCGCTGGTGTTCGTGGGGGTCGACCGCCTGGGGGTTGTCAGCGGTGGCGGCGGACCAGTACCGCGTGATGCCCTTGCGATGCTGGCCGCCGGCGTGGCGGTGGGCGTGCTCTACATTTTGCGGCAGCGCAACCGCGTGGCCCCGCTTTTCCCGGTGGATCTGCTGCGCATACCAGTGTTCGCGCTCTCGATGGGCAGCTCGGTCAGCGCCTTCTGTGCTCAGATGCTGACCTATGTCGCCTTGCCCTTCCTGCTGCTCGAAAGCTATGGCTTCACACCCTTGAAAGCCGGTTTGCTGATCTCGGCCTGGCCGCTGTCGATCGTGGTGGTCGCGCCGCTGGCGGGCCGGCTGATCGGCCGCATTCCCGCCGGTTTGCTGGGCGGTATCGGCATGGCCCTCATGGCCATCGGGCTGGTACTTCTGGCGGTGCTGCCACATGCGCCCTCCGAAGCCAACATCGCTTGGCGCATGGCGCTGTGCGGTTTCGGGTTCGGCCTGTTCCAATCGCCCAACAACCACACCATTGTCACCACGGCCCCACGTGAGCGCAGCGGCGCCGCCAGCGGCATGCTGGGCAGCGCGCGGTTGACCGGCCAGACCCTGGGCGCCGTGCTGGTGGCTTCCATGTTCAGCATCTGGCCGCCGCACGACAGCACGCAGGGCCCCGTCATCGCCATTTTGATGGGGGCGGTTTGCGCGGTGGTGGCTGGCATTTGCAGTGTGTTGCGCGTGAAGCGGATGAATTGAGTGAGGCATGCCGCCGCCCGCACGCCGCGCCCTGCCCGCCATTGATCCTGGCCGCTGCACCGGTTGCGGCTGGTGCGTGGCGGTGTGCGGGCCTCATGTGCTGTCGCTGCATGCCGTGAATGGCAGCAAGACTTCCACTCTCGACGATACGGCGGGCTGTACCGGGTGCGCGCTCTGTGCGGTTCGGTGCCCGTTCGATGCCATTCGCATGGTGCGCGCCAAGGCGGCGCCAAACCACTTACCGGCGGAGGACTGAGTGCGAATACGCGGTGTCAAGCTCCGCCACCTGCGGTTGGTAGAAACGCTGAGCAACGCTCAGAGCCTATCACAGGCTGCACAGCGGCTGCATGTTTCAGCGGCTGCGGTATCCAAGGCGGCAGCGGAATTGGAGGAGGTCTTTCAGGGGCCTGTGTTTGAGCGCGGCCGTGGCTGGCTGCGGCTCACGCCGCTGGGTGAAACGATCCTGGCCAGCGCCCGCGCTGTCAACATCGAACTCGACAACCTTTCCGATGCGGTGGACGGCCTGCATGGGGGCTATCGCGGCGAGTTGGTGATTGGCACCAAGGCCGTTTCCCTCCACCCCTTCTTGGCAGCCACGATTGCCGCATTCGCGCAGCTGCATCCGCTGGTACGAATCCGTCTCGTGGACGGCAGCGCTGAACACCTGCAGGATCAGTTGAAGAAAGGGCACATCCAGCTACTCTTCGCGCGCCTGAGCACCGATATCGTCCAATCCGGATTGCGCACGGCCGCGGTATTGAGCGACGAGGTGGTGCTGGTGGCCAGCCAGTGCCATCCTCTGGTGGGCCAACGCAGGATCAATTGGCGCGAGCTGGTCACGCAGCGCTGGTGCCTACCGGCACCTGGCACGTTGATGCGCGATCATCTGGAACAGATTCTTCATGCCCGGCGCCTGGGTTTACCGCGTGAGTATGTCGAAACCAGCGATATGACCATGGTGGGGCCGCTGTTCACGCTGGGACACTATGTGACGATCGTGCCCCGCAGAGTGGCTGGGCAATACCTCATGCCACCGGTCGGCACCATTCTTCCCATGACCCTGCCGCCGGTACACGATGCCGTAGGGATCATCTGGAACGATATCTTGCCGCTGCGGCCTGCTGCCCGGCATTTCTGCCGCCTGGCCCTGGAGCGCGCGAAGGCAGCACAGAAGGGGTGAGCGTCACTCGAAGCTGATCTTCTTTTCCCGGATCAGCTTGCCCCATTTGGCAAAGTCGTCGCGCACCCGCTTTTGCTGAATCTCCACACCCCCCAGGATCGGCTCATATCCCTGGCGGCGCAGCGCCTGCTGCACCGTGGTATCACTCAACGCGCCTTGCAAGGCGCCATGGAACCTGCTGACGATAGCAGGCGGCAAGCGAGCAGGCCCGACCATCGAGAACCACACCATGGCGTCATAGCCCGGATACCCCTGCTCGGCCACGGTGGGCACGTTCGGCAATGAAGCCGAGCGCTTGGGCGAAGTAACGGCCAAGGCACGCATGCGGCCGTTCTCGATGAACGGCAATGCTGTTCCGGTAGAAGCGAACAGCATGGGAATCTGACCACCCACCAGATCCGTCGCTGCCGGCGCGCCGCCCCGGTAAGGCACGTGTACAAGTTCAGTGCCGGTCATCACCTGGAACAACTCGCCAGCCAGGTGGGCTGAACCGCCCATTCCGGAAGTGCCGAATGTCAGCGTTCCCGGCTTGGCCCGAGCCATCTTCACCAAGTCGGTCAGGTTTTCCACCGGCAGCGATGGATGTACTGCTATGACCGAACAGCCTTCGCACACCATGCCGAGCGAGCTGAAGGCCGTCAGAGGGTCGTAGCCGACCGCTTTTCCGTTGGGAAGGATGGTCATGGGGCCGCTGTCCGTGACATGCAGCGTATACCCGTCCGGAGTTGCCTTAGCTGCCAGGGCGGCAGCCACCGTGGCGCCAGCGCCTGGCTTGTATTCGAACACGATGGGCTGGCCCAGCGCTGCTTGCAGCCTGGCCTCCACCGGGCGGGCCACGCCGTCTGTGGCACCTCCCGTGTTATAGCCCACCAACATGCGGATGGGACGCTCGGGCCAGGCGGCTGCCTGAGCCGCTCGTGCCATTCCCGGCACACTAGTTCCCAGCAGCGGGACGCAGGTCGATGCGCGCAGCAAACTGCGACGAGATAGGGTGAACATGAAAAGTCTCCTTGGTCTGTTGAATCAGTGATGCGCAGCTTGCGCGGGTACTGTCGAGCGCTGGGGCGAAAGAAGTGCATCGATGCCTTGCTCCAGTGCCACCCGTGCCTGCCGAAGCCGCTCCAGCGACTCCTCCAGCCACTGCTCGTCGCCGGCAAGTACCGCCTCATGCATCGCGAGCGCCTCTCCCACACGCGCGGCTGCTGGGCCGCCTGGCATGTCGTGCCGCTCCACGGATGCCGACGGGTCCATGGCCGAAGCCAGCACTTCCGGCGGCAGCCCGATGTTCTGCCCGGAGTGCGTCCGCGCTGCCCGATCCACGAATGCTGAGTCGATCTGCTCAGGCGAAAGTCCAGCATCCAGGGCAAGCCGCACCGTGATGCCCGTAATCTGGTGCGCCGCGCGCCACGGGAGGCCTGCGTGTTTGACGATCGCAGCTGCAAGATCTGTCGCTGTCGCCCAGAACGCACCCGCCCGCTCTCGCATCCGCTCCTCGTGCACGCTCAGGCTTTGCAGCACTGCGGTCATCAGCGGAAGCGCGGAAGCCATCTCGTCATAGCCACGCCACGCATCTGACATGGAGCGAACCCACTCGAACACCGGAACAGTCGAGGGATTCTTGTGCACCATCGCCGTACTGACCAAATGACCGGTACAGATCGCCACCGTGCCCTTCAGGCACTCCAGCGCATTGGGATTTTTCTTCTGCGGCATGATGCTGCTCGTTCCGCAAAACCCGTCGGCGCATTCGACAAGACCGAACTCCGGCGAAGACCAGAGCATCAGGTCCTCTGCCAGACGATTGAAGTTTCCAGCCAGCAGCACCGTGAGAGTGTGAGCCTCGATTTCAAGGTCACGCCCCCATACAGCGTCGCGCGTGTTGAGTGCCAGCCCATCGAAGCCCAGCAACCTGGCCGTACGCTCACGGTTCAAAGCGAACTCGGAACCATTCAAGATAGCGGCACCAGCAGGGCTCAAATTAAGGCGCGCATGGTACTGCCTCACGCGCTGCGCGTCGCGCTCGAACGCACTTGCCCATGCTAACAGGTAGTGCCCGAAGGTATCCGGCTGAGCGTGCTGCAGATGGGTGCTGCCAGGCATGACGGTGTGCAAATGCTGCCCCGCCAGTTCGTGCACGACTCGGCGCAGTTCATTCAATTGCCCAGCGATGCGCAGCAACTTGTCGCGCAAGGTATAGCGGAACGACACCGCCAGCAGATCCCCTGAACTGCGGCCCAGGTGCATCTTGCCGGCAATCTCCCGGCCCAGGGCACCGGTCAGTAGCGCTTCGCCGGAATGCATATGCTCCTCAGTGGCCGCGCGCGCAGCCACTGCACCGCCATCCTGCCCTTCGATGTCGCGCAGCACACGCAACATCGCCCCGGCGTCTTCGCGTGGCAGCAACCCGGCCTCAGCCAGCATGACGATATGAGCTTTGTCGAAAGCATGAAATGCCTGCAGCTGAGGGCGCATCCGCGCATACTGACCCAGCACGGACTCGTCTGGGCCCGGTAGGCACACTTCCGCCAATTCAGGACGCACGGCTTCGCTCAAGCGTACGTTGGCGGCACGGTAAACAGACATCGAACTTCCTTTGGATTGGATGAAAACGAAGGGAAGTCTAGAAAGGCCTCGATCAAATCAAAAGCGAAATAAATTCGATCTGGATTAACCAAAGGTTAATTTTCTGTTGCGCCACTCCTCTCGCGCACGTGAAGTGCGGCGCGGCCGGTCACCATGAAAGCCGCTCATGGCCACCACAACGCGGAGGATCAGCGCTTGGTATGCAATGGTGGAGATTCAGGCTCGCCCGCGGTGGCAGCAACCCTGGCCACGCGCCCCGATCTGATGGCCCATGGCCATGTTGACCATGTAGCCGGTACGTACGATGTCGCAGGCCTTCCAATCGTTGGCCGACAGCGCCGAGGTAAGTGCGCCGTCGATCACCTTTCGTTCCAGCGCCGGAACCACTTCGGCCGAGGTGATCGAGATGGTGCTACCAGCCAAACGCTGCATCATGTCGACTTGCTCGGGATTTCAGGCGTGCACCTTCAGACCTTTGAGACTGCCGATCCCATTCACCTCGCGGTTGAGCCAGACGTTCTGCGGCAGCACCGGCTAGGAAGCTGCCTTCTTCAAAAGCGGCTTTCCGGTCAACCAGCGAGCGCCCGCGCATGGTGCGCGATGTGCTCACCCATGAAGCTGGCGATGAAGTAATAGCTGTGGTCGTAGCCCGGGCGCAGGTTCAGCGTGAGAGGATGACCCGCTTTCTCGCAGGCGGCACGCAGAAGCTCGGGCTTGAGTTGGCCGCTCAGAAATTCATCGGCCTCGCCCTGATCGACCAGCAAAGGCAGGCGTTCGCGGGCGGCCTCGATGAGCTGGACGGCGTCGTGCGCCTTCCATGCCGCCTCATCTTCACCCAGATAGGCCGTGAACGCCTTGCGGCCCCACGGCACGCTGGCGGGCGCCACGATGGGTGAAAAGGCCGACACACTTCGGTAGCGGCCAGGATGGCGCAGCGCCAGCGTGAGCGCACCATGCCCGCCCATACTGTGGCCGAAGATCCCGCGCGCCTCGCCGGCGGGAAAATGCTGCTCGATCAGCTTGGGCAACTCACCTGTGATGTAGTCCTCCATGCGGAAGTGGCTCGCCCATGGCGCCTGTGTGGCATTGAGGTAAAAGCCCGCGCCCTGGCCCAGGTCATAGGCCTCATCATTGGGCACGCCCTCGCCGCGCGGGCTGGTATCCGGCGCTACCAGGATCAAGCCATGCGCTGCCGCATACTGCTGCGCGCCCGCCTTGGTGATGAAGTTCTGCTCGGTGCAGGTGAGCCCCGAAAGCCAATACAGAGCAGGGCACTTGCGCCCTTCCAGAGCGGCGGGAGGCAGATACACACCGACCTTCATTTCGGTGCCGGTGCTCGTGCTGGCGTGTTTCCACACTTCCTGGCTGCCGCCGAAGCTGGCGTGCTGTTCTATTCTCTGCATGAGTTTTCCTATTTCCATGAGGTAAAGAGCTGAATGTGCGATGCGCTCGGCGCGGGCACGCTCAACTTCAATGTCAGTGACCCAATGCGCGGCGCGCCTTGGAGGCCGCATCGGTCACGGCCTGCTCCAGCTTGCGAAGCGCCTGCTGCCCTTCTGCGCGGCTGACCGGCAGGGCAATGCCCATGGCGTAGCGCACGGGCTTCTCGCCTTCGATGATGGGGGCAGCGATGGCGCCGGCATCCCGTGTGTGTTCTTCCTGCGTGGAGGCCACGCCAGATGAACGGATGCCCTGGAGTATTTGCCTGAGCGCTCGCTCGCTGGTCACCGTGCGGTTCGTCACGCGCTGAAGCACCAGGCTGCCGAAGTAACGCGTGAGGAATTGCTCGTCCTGGCTGGCCAGCAAGGCCCGGCCAAAGGCGGTGCAATACAACGGCCTGCGCGCTCCGATCGAGGGAGAGAACCGCACGGCATGGATGCCTTCGCTGCGTGCGACATACACCGCTTCCATTTCTCTCTCATCAAGCATGGCCAGCATGGCGGTTTCGCCGGTGGCCTCCACCAATTCCTCGAGCAGGGGCCTGACCACCACCGGCACCGAAGCGCCTGCCGAAATGATCAACCCCATCCGGAGCGCCGCCGGGCCCAGCAGATAGCGCGCATCCTGCTGGGACAGGTACTGCGCTGCCAGCAGCACGCGCAGGTGGCTCAGCACGCTCGTTTTCGGGATCTCGAGCTGCTCGCTCAGTTGCGTGAGAGAGAGGCCGCGCGGCGATTCCGCCAACAGCTCCACGATCTGCATCACGCGCAGCGGCGAGCGTGGACCCGAATAGTCCACCTGCTCCTGGGACGCTTCTTTCGCGCCGGCCTGCACAGCTTTCATTCCCCAAATTGTAGGCTGCATATCGGAACCGGATTGACGACGCAAAGTTCAATTATTAGAATTTAATTTAAATATCGGAACTTTGAGGGAAAAATGGATAGCAAGATCTGTGAGATGTTCGGCATCGACGTGCCCATCCTGGCGTTCTCGCATTGCCGCGACGTCGTAGTGGAAGTGTCGAAAGCGGGAGGGCTGGGCGTGCTGGGCATGGCGCGCATGAGTCCCGAGCGGGTGCGGGAGGAGTTGCGCTGGATCGACGAGCACATCGATGGCAAGCCCTACGGCATTGACGTTCTCATGCCGACGACCTACACCGAAGCCGGCGATCTCAAGTACGACCCCGAACGGTTGTTCCCGCGCGAACAACTGGAGTTCGTACGGCACATGCTGGACGAAGCAGGCGTGCCGCAGTTGCCGGAAGCGGAAGCCCGTGAAATCGAGAAAGAGCTGGTCAGCCAGTTCAATTTCACCCGCGACGAAAGCATGCGGATGCTCGAGATCGCCATGGAGCATCCGATCAAGCTGATCGTGAATGCCCTGGGCACGCCGCCGGCCGAGATCATTGAGCGTGCGCATACGCGAGGTATCAAGATAGCGGCCCTGGCCGGGTCCCCCAAGCATGCGCTCAAGCACAAACAGGCCGGCTGCGATTTCGTGATCGCTGTCGGAACCGAGGCCGGCGGCCACACCGGATCCGTGACATCCATGGTACTGTGGCCCCGGATCGCCGATGCCGTGGCCCCCCTTCCCGTGCTGGGGGGCGGAGGCGTCGGGCGCGGGCGACAGATGGCCGCGGCCCTGGCGCTCGGGTGCGAGGGTGTGTGGTGCGGCTCCATCTGGCTGAAGACGGTTCAAAGCGAGGTCGTGCCCGAAATCAAGGCCAAGATGTTCGAGGCCGGCTCGGAAGATGCCGTGCTTACCCTCAGCGTGACCGGCAAGCCATGCAGAACGCTGCGCAGCAGCTTCACCGACGCCTGGGACCAGCCCGGCGCGCCCTCGACATTGCCCGCGCCTTTGCAGGCGATTCTCTGGTGGGGCCAAGGGCGTACCCGCGTGGAGCGCGCACGCGTCAAGGAATTCCTGACCTACCCGGTAGGCCAGCTGGTGGGCGACATGACCGAAGAAACCTCCGTGCGGCAAGTCGTGCAGGACATGCTCAGCGAACTCGTGGAAACCAAGGAGCGGCTCGACCGCGTGCTGGGATGAGCACACCCATCCGAAGCCTTTTGTTCGCCCCGGCCAATCGGCCTGACCTGCTGGCCAAGCTACCCCGCTTCCCCGCCGACTGCTATGTGCTGGATCTGGAAGACGGGACCCCTCCCGAAGAGAAAACGCGCGCACGGGAGCTGCTCGCGCAGACCATTCCATCGCTGCGTTCGGCAGGGCTGCCAGGCATGCTGACGGTGAGAGTGAACAAGCCCGATTCGGAACACCATCACGCAGATATCGAAGCCGCGCTCGCCGCCGATGCGGACGGGCTGGTCCTTCCCAAACTCGAGCAGGCAGGGCAACTAATCTCTCTGGTCAACCGGTTGCGGCAGCCGGGCACGGCAGTGAACCGGCAGCGCTTCGTGATCGGCGGCATCGAATCGGTACGCGGAGTGATCCACGCCGTAGACGTGTGCAGCTGCGCGCCCGAGATGGTGGCGGTCTACTTCGGCGCCGAGGATTTCATCGCCGACATCGGCGGACGCCGCACCCGTGCCGGACGAGAGGCTTTTCATGCCCGGTCGCAGGTGATCATGGCCGCAAAGGCCGCGGGTATTCAAGCCATCGATCAGGCGGTGGTGGACATCCGCGATGAAGCGCTGTTCCGCGAAGATTCCGAGCAAGGCCGCGACCTGGGTTACGACGGGAAGATCTGTGTCGCCCCCCGGCAGGCGCAATGGGCCAACGCCTTGTTCTCGCCCACTGCCGAGGAAATCCAGGAGGCCGAGCACATGCTGGCGGTCTATGACGAAGCCCTGGCGCGTGGTGTGGGCACTATCGAGTTCAAAGGGCGGATGATCGACCCCCGCTTCTGCAGCGTGCCCGCCATGTCCTGGCCTTGGCCGCATCGGGCAGCGGGGTCCGTGCATGAGAACCATCCCGCTCGATTCGCTCGATCTCGCCGAATTCATCCGCCCCGGCGACGGCATCGTAGTCGGCCAGGGAACCTCGGAGCCCATCGCGCTGACCCAGGCACTGGTCGCCCAACGGGAACGCCTGGGAAGCGCCCGGCTGTTCTTCGGTTCGGGCTTCTCCGATGTCTTCACCCCCGAAGCTTCGGACCGGCTGCACTACTCCGGCATCGGCGGCATTGGGACCCATCGGCGCCTCACGCAGGCAGGTTGCTTCAACGTGCTGCCTTGCCACATCTCCAGCGTATCCCCCTTGCTGCAAAGCGGCGCCATACCTTGCGATGTACTGCTCGTCCAGGTGAGCCCGCCCAACGAACGCGGGGAATACAGCTGGTCTCTGGCCAACGACTATCTTCGCGCCGCCTTGGGCAAGGCCCGCGTGGTCATCGCGGAAGTCAATGCACAGGCGCCCTGGACGCCTTGCGACGCGCCCCTGACCGAAGCGGAGATTACGGTGCGCGTGAACACCAACCGGCCGCTGCTGCAGCTTCCGTCCGTCCCATTCGGCGATCTCGAACGGCGCATCGCCACTTTCGCCTCACAGCTCATTCCAGACCGGGCCACCTTGCAGGTGGGCATCGGCGCCATCCCGGAGGCCATCATGGCCCAGCTGAAGGACAGGCGGGATCTCGGTATCCATTCCGGCATGATCGGCGATTCCGTGGCGGATCTGATGGAGGCTGGCGTCGTCACGAACGCATGCAAGGAAATCGACCAGGGAATCTCTGTCAGCGGAACCTTGTTCGGCACGGACCGGTTGTACCGCTTCGCGCACCGCAACACCGCGATTCGCCTGGCACCGACGAGCTACACGCACGGCGGCGCCTCCCTCGGCCGCCTGCGCCGCCTGGTATCGCTCAACTCCGCCCTCGAGGTCGATCTTTCCGGGCAGGTCAACGCCGAAGCACTGGGAAGTGCCCATATCGGCGCGGTGGGCGGACAGGTCGATTTCGTCCGTGCGGCACGGGCCTCCGAGGGTGGCGCATCGATCATTGCCTTGCCGAGCACGGCGCGGGGCGGGCAGGAGTCGCGCATCGTTGCCCATCTGCATGGCCCCGTCACCACCGCGCGCAGCGATATCGATTGGGTGATCACTGAACATGGCGCCGTGAGCTTGGCAGGCCTCGGGCTGCGCCAACGCGCGCAGGCGCTGGCGGGTATCGCCGACCCGTTGCACCGCGAGACGCTCTTGCGTACGGCGGCCGAGCTGTACGGAAGCGCTTCGTGAGGCCGGTTGTCAAAGCACCAAGGAAACCACATCGTGCAAGAAGAAGTGATCTTTGAAGTGATCGACGGACAGATCGCCGTCATCACGCTCAACCGCCCCGAACAGCTCAATGCACTCAACGAGCCCATGCGCGAAGGATTGCGCCAGGCATGGCAGCGCTACGAGGAAGATCCTTCCCTGCGAGCCGCCATTCTGACGGGCGCCGGCGAGAAGGCCTTCTGCGCGGGCATGGATCTCAAGGAGTTGGCCCGCCTGGGCCTCGGGGTGCTTCCAAAGGGGTTGATCCCCACATTGGGTGAGAACATCCATGTCAGCAAACCCGTGATCGCCGCAGTCAACGGCTCGGCCTTTGCCGGGGGCTGGCTGATGGCGCAGATGTGCGATCTGTGTGTGGCGGCGGATCACGCGCGCTTTGGCATTACCGAAGCCAAGGTGGGCCGGGGCATGCCCTGGGCCGCTCCCCTGGCGCACATGCTTCCCCAGCGCGTGGTGATGGAATTGCTGCTTACCGGTGACCCCCTGACGGCGCAGCGGGCGCATGCGCTGGGTTATGTCAACGCCGTGGTACCCGCAGCGCAGTTGCGCGATGAGGCGCTGAGCCTGGCCCGCCGCATCGCCGCCAATGCGCCCCTGACCGTCAAGGCCGCGCGCGAGCTGGTCTATCTCTCGGGCGAGATGGGCCGCTCCGCGGGCTTGCGCGCCGCTAACCATCTGTTCGAAAGCGTCTACCGCAGCGAGGACGCGCAGGAAGGGCCTCGGGCCTTCGCTGAAAAGCGGGCCCCGCGCTGGCAGGGCCGCTGATTCTTCAGACATAGGAGACAACAGAATGTTCAGAACATGGATCGCCGTGGCCCGCCTCGGCATATGCATACTGGCCGCGTGCATGGTAAGTACGGCACACGCGCAATCCATCTTCCCGAACAAGCCCTTGCGGCTGATCGTGCCCTTCCCTGCCGGCAGTGCCTCGGACAGCGCGGCCCGCATACTGGCCAAGGCCATGGGAGAAGAGTTGCAGCAGCCCGTCGTGGTCGAGAACAAACCCGGGGCAAGCGGCATCCTGGGCGTGGAAGCCGTCAAGAATGCCGCTGGTGATCCCTACACCCTGCTGGTCACTGCCAGCACCACCCATGCGGCCAATCTCAGCCTGTTCAAGAAGCTGCCCTACGATCCCGTCAAGGATTTCACGCCGTTGGCCAAGATGGGTGTCACGGCCTTCGTGCTGTCCGTGCGGCCCGGCTTTCCGGCCAAAACGACGCAGGAATTCCTGGCCCATGCGCGCAGCCAATCGGGCAAGCTGAGCTACGGCTTCGGTACGGCCGGCCAGCAGGCCTCTGGCGCCTTGCTGACCAAACTGGGCAACTTCCAGGCCACGCCCGTCCGGTACAAAGGAGGCCCGCCCACCATGACCGATCTCCTGGCTGGTGTGATTGACTTCGCCTTTGTAGACATCGGCAATGCCACCGTTCAGATGAAAGCCGGAAAACTCAAAGGCCTGGGCATCACCATGCCGCGCCGCACGGTGCTGGAGCCTGACCTTCCCACCCTGGCGGAAGGCGGCCTGGCAGGCTTCGAGATCGTGCCATGGGTAGGCTTGCTCGCGCCCGCCGGCCTGCCGCCTGAAGCCGCCAGAAAGCTGGAGGCAACGGCCGTGAAAGCCCTCCGCCACAAGGACATTCAGGCTCAGCTGATCCGTGTCGGGCTGGATCCCGAACCCACCGATGGGAAGGGGCTGGCCGACACCATCACGGCCGATATCAGGCTCTGGGCCCGTGTCCTGAAGGACGCAGGGGTCGAGCCCGAATAGATCCGCTCAGCAAGGTCAGTAGTGCACCACCGAGCGGATCGACTTGCCTTCGTGCATCAGGTCGAACGCTTCATTGATGCCCGTGAGCGGCATGGTGTGGGTCACGAAAGGCGCGAGCTGGATCTTGCCGGCCATGGCGTCCTCGACCATGCCGGGCAGTTCACTACGGCCCTTCACGCCGCCGAAGGCAGTGCCCAGCCAGCGGCGACCGGTCACGAGCTGGAATGGGCGGGTGCTGATCTCCTGGCCGGCACCGGCCACGCCGATGATCACGCTCTGGCCCCAGCCCCGGTGCGCGCACTCCAGCGCGGCGCGCATCACGTTGACATTGCCGATGCACTCGAAGCTGTGATCCACGCCCCAGCCCGTCATCTCCACGATCACCTGCTGGATCGGCTTTTCATGGTCCTTGGGATTGACGCAATCGGTGGCGCCGAAGGTCTTGGCCAGATCGAACTTGCCGGGGTTGGTGTCGATGGCGATGATGCGGCCCGCGCCCGCGAGCTGCGCACCCTGGATCACCGCCAGGCCGATGCCGCCCAGGCCGAACACCGCCACGCTGTCGCCCGGCTGCACCTTGGCGGTGTTCTTCACCGCACCCAGGCCGGTGGTCACGCCGCAGCCCAGCAGACAAACCTGTTCAGGGTTGGCATCGGGATTGACCTTGGCCAGTGACACTTCAGCCACCACCGAGTACTCGCTGAACGTGCTGCAGCCCATGTAGTGGTAGACGGGTTGGCCGTTGTAGCTGAAGCGCGTGGTGCCGTCGGGCATGACGCCCTTGCCCTGGGTGGCGCGCACCGCCACGCACAGGTTGGTCTTGCCGCTCTTGCAGAACAGGCATTCGCCGCACTCGGCGGTGTAGAGCGGGATCACATGGTCGCCCGGCTTGACGCTGGTCACGCCTTCGCCGCACTCCACGACGATGCCCGCACCCTCGTGGCCCAGCACCGCGGGAAAGAGACCCTCGGGGTCATCCCCACTCAGGGTGAAGGCATCCGTATGGCATACGCCGGTATGGGTGATCTTGATGAGCACTTCGCCCTTTTTCGGCGGAGCGACGTCGATCTCGACGATCTGCAAGGGTTTGCCGGCTTCGAAAGCGACAGCTGCACGGGACTTCATGATATTTCTCCTTTGATTCAATGATTTGGCAATGGTTTGGGACAGCGCCTCTTGCCAAGCGCCCTACCCTCACCCCAACCCTCTCCCGCCAGCGGGAGAGAGAGCTAAAAGCGTGTTCACTTCAACGTTCCAAGTACTGCCGAAAGGCCGCGGAGCAAGCCATACCAGGGCCACCGCGGAGCGGGCTTGGCCCGGCCGCCGGAGGCGTCCCCCTGGGGGGAAGGCGCGCCAGCGCCTCAGGGGGGTCTCATTTGAGATAGCTGCGCACAAGTGAAGCCACTTCGTCTATCGCCTCGTGCGCTCGCGCATGGGCGGGGTCGTTCAGGCTGGCCACCTCGCAATCCGCATGGCCGAAGGATTCACGCAAGTGGCCTTCCAGCACGTCGGCCATCAGCCCGTTCACGGCGCCGCGCATGGCGGCCAACTGCTGCAGTACGGGGCCGCATTCACTGCCATCGGCAATGCTGCGCTCCAGCGCCTCGGCCTGGCCGCGGATACGGCGCAAGCGCGTGATGGCGCGTTTCTTGTCTTCATCGGAATGAGGCATGGGACATGCTCCTGATACTAAGGGGGAGTTTATTCCACAACGGCGTCAGTTCTAAAAAGACTTTTATTTCATCAAGATGCCCATTCCGGCCGTTACAGTGCGGTGCCATGGCAAGCCCTTCATTCGCTATGTTCATGCGCAGCCTCGGGCTGCAGGCCTGCACCGCCGTGATGGCCGTGGCTGGAGCGTCAGCTCAGGCCGCGCGGCCCATGAATACCGATGACGCGCGACTTGTCGACCCAAAGGCTTGCCAGGTTGAAAGCTGGGTTCGCAAGAATCAGGATTCGACCGAATTCTGGGCACAGCCGGCCTGCAACCCTACCGGCAATCTGGAAATCACTGCTGGCGGCGGGCACGCGCGCGGCGATGATGCAGGCAGCCAGAACAGCTGGGTGCTGCAAGCCAAGACCCTGTTCAAGCCCGTTGAAACCAACGGCTGGGGATGGGGCCTGGCAGCCGGTACGGTGCAGCATACCGGGCCGCCGAACGGGCGCGACTGGTACACCTATGTACCCGTGAGCCGCTCTCTCCTCGACGATCGCCTGGACCTGCACTTCAACATCGGCTGGCTGCGCGATGGGCAGTTGAAGCGGAACTTCATGACGTGGGGCATTGGATCGGAAGCGCAGATCAGTGACCGTATCTGGCTGATCGCCGAAACCTTCGGCCAGAACGAAGGCCGGCCGCTTTACCAAGCCGGAGTCCGCTACTGGATCGTGCCCAACCGTGTGCAGGTAGATGCCACCTACGGCAACCGCCTCGGCGGCGGAGAGCGCTGGTTCTCGCTGGGCTTGCGGCTGCTGTCGCCCGCTTTCCTGCCTTAGAAACTTGGCGCTCGCCGGCTCCAGCAGGTGACTGAGGGCCCCAGTGCGCTCTTGCGCCCGAACACTCCGAACAACCCTGTGGAAAAGATTTGCATAACCCCATGGTTATCCACAGACCAACCCCTTTTTCCTGAGTTGTTCCCTCCCGCCAAAAATCCTCAAGCCTTCTTTCCCACACCCTCGCATCGCATCTAACTCCTTGAGTTTCAATGCCATTTCATGGCTTTTCCACAAACCCACAGCCCTCTACTACAACGATCTATTTATATAAATAAGAAAAGAAGAAATACCAGGGAAACTAAAACGCGCCTCAAAATCTCCTCATCCCCCGGCCGGCGCCCTACTCACCCAACCCGATCGGTGCCGGCGCTTTCATCACGATGCGTGTAAAGAGCCGGTCGTACTCGGCTCCTGGCTCGTACCCGCCGGTAAGCGGGTCACGGTTTTTCTCGAAAGCATCGTCCAGCGCTTTCCATTCGGCGTCACTGAGCGCTTTTTCCGCTGCCGGCAATACCTCTTGCTCTTCCACGCGCATGTGCTCCAGGTACAGATCCACATACTTTTCGAACGCTTCGGTAAATGCCGGGCGTCGCGGCTCCCCAAGCAGTTCCCAGCCGAGAAGCAGTTGCTGGAGATCGCGCACCGCCTTTTCCGTGAACTCATGGTCGCGATTAAGGCGGGCAATAGCGTCCGCCGCACCTGGCGCATTTCTCAGCACGGCAGGAAACAGCAACTCGGTTTCCTTGGGGTGATGCAGGCGTTCGGGAAACTCGTCGATGTAGAACAGCATCGCGCGCAACACGTCGAAGAATTTCTTCGGATCGTCGCCGGGGCCGCGATCAACCATCATGCGCATTGACTGCAGCATGGCGGCCAGCGACGAATGTTCGTCGCGGATAATTTCCAGACTCCTGTGTCTCATAAGCTCTCCTTGAAGAAATGATTCGAGTCTAGGAACGGCCGCCTGAATCGCCCATGATGTGCATCAAGAAGATGCACAGAGCTCCCTGGAAGCTGGTTTACGGGGGCAGGCTGGCGAAGAGTGCTTGAAAAAATGGCCTTGAGCTTGACGTTGCCATCATGGCAAGGTTCAGAATCAATGCATCACTTCAAGGAGTCCAAGACATGAACCAAACTTTTTCTGTCACCGGCATGACCTGCGGCCATTGCGAGCGCTCTGTCACCCAAGCGGTGAAAAAACTCGATCCAGGGGCCGATATCAAGATCGACCGCGCGGCCAATCGCGTCGATGTGCAATCCAGCCAGCCTCGGGAAGCTCTGGCGGCAGCCATCGCCAGCGAAGGCTACAAAGTGGCGCCATGAGTACGCAGGCGCACTGCTGCTCGGAGGCTCGTTCGATGAACACGCCTACAGGCGATGATCTGCCGGTGGCCATCGGAAAGGCTGCCCAGGCTTCGGGTGTATCGGCCAAGATGGTGCGCCACTACGAGTCGCTTGGCCTGCTGGGCGAGGTCGGGCGCACCGATAGCGGCTATCGGCAGTACACCTCCGCCGATGTGCACACGCTGCGCTTCATCAAGCGGGCGCGCAACCTGGGCTTTTCCATAGCCGAGATCACTGAACTGGTCGGCCTCTGGCGCGACCGCGGCCGCGCCAGCGCCCATGTCAAGCAGATCGCGCAGCAGCATGTGGATGAATTGCAGGCCCGTATCGACGCCATGCAGGCCATGCAACGTACGCTGCAGAATCTGCTGCGCCATTGCCATGGGGATGACCGCCCTGATTGCCCCATTCTTGATGATCTCGCTGGAAATGATCCCCCTGAGGCGCTGCGCGCCTTCCCCCTAGGGGGACGCTGCCAACGGCCTGGCAAAGCCAGCTCCGCGGCAGCACTTGCATGGCTTGCTCCGCAGCCTTTTGAGCGTGGGGGTCATTTTTCATCGCCGGGCCGTTCCCAAGATGAAAAAGCCCCCCTGGGGGGCAGCGGACCTCGCGAAGCGGGGGAGCGTGGGGGTCATTTTTCATCGCCGGGCCGTTCCCAAGATGAAAAAGCCCCCTGGGGGGCAGCGGACCTCGCGAAGCGGGGGAGCGTGGGGGCCATTTTTCATCGCCGGGCCGTCCCGAGATGAAAAAAGTACCCCCTCGGGGGGCAGCGGACCCTGCGAAGCAGGGGAGCGTGGGGGCTTTTTTCATTCAACTTTACAAAGCGTCACCCTGCAGCCAAGGGACGGACACACACGGAGCTGAGACTCGCTTTCAAGCCAGCGGACTTGTTGAACAAGGATCCACTGGCCGGGCATCACTTGTTTTTCGAGTCTTTTTCTCTGCATGAAAGGAGAACCCTCATGACTCAGCATCCGAAACGCCTGTTCCTTGCAGGCCTGCTGGCCGCCACTCTGGGCGCTACCGCCATGGCCCAGACACCTCCCCCGCCGCGCCTGCGGCTGGTGAAGCACCCGCTCAACCTGCGGCGGGCAAGCAACGTCCTCACATGAACCCTGAGCAGTTCCGCCAGCGCATGGCCGAGCACCATGCCAAACGTATGAACGAGCTCAAAGCCAAGCTGCAGCTCACACCGCCCCAGGAAAACGCCTGGAACACCTATACCGCTGCCGTGCAGCCGCCCGCTCGCGAGGGGCACCAGCGCATGGACCGCGAAGCGTTCGGCAAGCTCACCACGCCCGAGCGCATCGACCGTATGCAGGCCATGCAAGCCGAGCGCCAAACCGCCATGCGCCAGCGCGGTGAGGCCACCAAGGCGTTTTATGCCCAGCTGACGCCCGAGCAGCAGAAGACTTTCGACAGCGAAACCCTGCGGCATGGCCGGCACGGCAAGCGCGGCCACGGACATCCCGGCGGCCACGGAATGAAGCACGGCTAAGCGATATAGCTCGTTTCACGAGAGGCGTCTGCCTCTCTGCAGAAGCGGACTCGGCCGTGGACGGTTTCGTTCACGGCTGAATCCGCTTTTGCTCATTTACAAGCATGTTCCGCGGGCAATTTGGGCTAAGCTGCCCCTATCGTGCCCGATCACTACCATTCCCCTCCTCTGCCACCCCGGCCTCCAGCCGGTACTCTTCGCCTGCCAGCCGTGCGCGGCGTTGAACTGGGGGCTCCCCTTCAGTGGCTGGCCCTGGGATGGCGCGATGTATGGCGCTGCGGCTTCTTGAGTGTCGCGCACGGTTTGGCGCTGGCGCTTTTCGGCGGCTTGCTGCTGTGGCTGGCGCATGACCGCTTCTGGCTGCTGGCAGGCGCGTTTTCCGGTTTTCTGGTGGTCGCTCCCGTGCTGGCTACCAGCCTGTATGCACTGAGCCGCGCGCTGGAGCGCGGTGAGCCGATCGGTGCTTCCACCATCGCCTTGACGTGGACACGCTGGCAATACTCGCGGTATGCCGTCCATGGCGGCTATTGGAGCATGGTGCGCTTCGGCCTGCTGCTCTCGCTGGCCGGTACTGGCTGGGTGCTGACCTCGGCGGCCCTCATCACTCTCCTTGCGCCGCAGCCTGTGCAAACCCCCATGGATTTCGTGCGCCACGTGATCCTGGCGCCTGGTGGCCATCTTTTCGAACTGTGGCTGACCATGGGCGCCCTGATGGCGGCTCCGCTCTTCGCTTCCAGCGTGGTGGCGATGCCCCTGCTGCTCGACCGCCGGGTGGATGTACTGCAGGCGGTGCTGACCAGTTGGCAAGCCGTATTGAAAAATCCGATCCCCATGGCCCTCTGGGCCGGACTGTTGATGGGTTTGACCCTCGTGGGCATGGCCACGGCCATGCTCGGCCTCATCGTGATCGTGCCCTGGCTCGGCCATGCCAGTTGGCACGCTTACCGGTCCCTGGTGGACGCCAGCAATCTCCCCGAGCGCCTGCTACCGGAGGGGGCCTGACATGTTTGGCTTCAACGAAGAGCAGATTGCCTGGTTCGGTCTCACGGTGGGCGTGGGCGCGTTCATGCTCTACATGCTGTTCATCATCGCCCAACTGGCCTGGGAATCGAAGGCTGGCAAATTTGGCACTTTCGTGATCTTCCTGGGCCTGGCTTTTGGCATGCTGGGCTTTGTCGTCAAGCTGGTTCTGGAGTGGTTCATGACCCGATAGGAGCAACCCTGTGGAAAAGATTTGCATAACCCCATGGTTATCCACAGACCAACCCCTTTTTCCTGAGTTGTTCCTACCTGCCAAAAATCCTCAAGCCTTCTTTCCCACATCCTCGCATCGCATCTAACTCCTTGAGTTTCAATGCCATTTCATGTCTTTTCCACAAACCCACTGCCCTCTACTACAACGATCTATTTATATAAATAAGAAAAGAAGAAATACCGGGGAAACTAAAACGCGCCTCACACATGCAAAACCCTCCGTTTGTGGCCGAGGTCAAGCGCGTTCCCGGTAGCCTTCGTCAAGGGGTGGGCGCCCTGGATTCCGGCTTTCGCCCATATGCGCTAACGTAAATTAGCGTATGCTCGAGCCATCAATCCGGATAGGTGGAAGATGGACCAAGAGCCAGAGCGAGTGAATTTGAGTGAAGACTGGCAAGTCATAGAGAGTCTATTGCCCGAGCATTGGCAAAGCCAGGCCAGGCAGTTAGGTGCGCTCAAGCGCACGCGAGGGGTGCGCGATGCGCGAATGCTGTTGCGGCTGATGCTGATTCACCTGGCGCAAGGCTGCAGCCTGCGGGAGACGGCAGCGCAGGCGCAACTGGCGGGTATAGCCCAGATCAGTGATGTCGCCTTACTCAAGCGCTTGCGCTCATGCGGTGCTTGGTTTGAATGGATGGCCGGGCAAGTCAGGCAAGCGCCTGAGCTGCAAGCACAGCCCCTGGCTGGGCAGAGCCTGCTGAGTGGGCGCAGATTGCGCGTGGTCGACGGCAGCGTGGTGCGCGAGCCGGGCCCCACGGGCTCGCAGTGGCGGCTGCACTATGCGATCGGCCTGCCCGATCTGCAGTGCCAGGAGGTTCACCTGGGCTCAGCCAGGCAGGGCGAGACACTCAAACGCTTTGAGGTGCGAGCGGGCGATGTGTTTGTGGCCGACCGTGGTTACGCGCATCCGGCGGGCATTGCCCACGTGCGCGCCGGTGGGGGCGATGTGCTGGTGCGGCTTAACCTGGTGACACTGCCTTTGTATGAGACTGGGGTGCCTGTTGCGAAGGCGCAAAAGCTTGATATTCTGGCTTGTGCTCGCACCGTTCAGATAGGTCAGCCCAAGGAGTTTGAGGCGTGTGTGCACCCCAAGGAGGGGGCCATTGTGCGCGGGCGCCTGTGCATCGCACGCAAAAGCCAGCAGGCTGCTGCCAGGGCACGCCAGCGCGTGCAGCGTGAGAGTCAGCGCAGTGGCACGCAGATGCAGCCGCAGACGCTGGAGGCGGCTGATTACGTCTTTGTCTTCACCAGTCTGTCGCAAGAGCTCAGTGCTCAGCAGGTGCTGCAGATCTACCGTCTACGCTGGCAAATCGAGTTGGAGTTCAAGCGGCTGAAGTCGCTCATCTCGCTGGGGCATCTGAAAAAGCACGATGAACAGGCGGCGCGAAGCTGGCTGCAGGGCAAGCTGCTGGTGGCCTTTCTGATCGCTCGCATGATTGCTCATGCCGAGCGCGTTTCCCCCTGGGGATACGAGATCGAGAAGATCGCGTACGACTGAGTCTTGGTGCCCTTGGCGAGAGACTTCGCTGATGCGCGAGTTGCTATGCCGTGCACTGACGCCTGCGATGAATCTGCGCGAGGCCATCCGGCAATGGCAATCTGTGCGCCAGCGCCTGGCTGAGTCGCCTCGACGGCGACGCTCTCAAAGAGTTGATTCGTATGACTTACTACGTTAGCGCATATGGGCTTTCGCCGGAATGACGGGGAAAGGAGCTTCCCTGTTCCGGGTTCGTGTGCGGGAAAGCGGCTTATCCCAGGCGGGTAGAATCCCGTAATGTCTGTCGCCCTCGCTGGAAATTCACCTGCCGCCTTCGAGATCAAAAGCGCCAGCCTGCCCCTTGTGGCCTTGCTGTTGAAATCAGCCGATCTGGCCTTGCTCGAGCGTGAAATGGTCACGCGTTTCGGCGATATTCCGGATTTTTTTGACAACGATCCGTTGATCATCGATCTGGCGCCGCTCAAGGCCTCTCAGCCTGATGCCGCCGTGGATTTCGAAGCGCTGTTGCCACTGCTTCGCACCTATCGCTTGCAGCCGATGGTCGTCCGGGGGGCAGTCCGGCGCAGATGGAAGCCGCTGCCGCCGCGGGCCTGGTACCCACGGCCGAAGCCGTGGTGCCGCGCCGCGCTTCCGCTCCGGAAACCGAGGCGCCGCCCAGGCCGCAATCAGAGGCCCAGGTGGTGGTGGCGCCTCCACCTGCGCCCGCCGAAGCCGAAGTGCGGCCCACTTCCGCGACCGAGCCTGTTCAACCGCTTTCAGCGTTGGTCATTGATCGTCCTGTACGATCGGGGCAGCAGGTATATGCCCGCGGGCGTGATCTGGTGGTCATGGCCATGGTCAATCCAGGCGCCGAAGTGATCGCCGATGGCCATATCCATGTCTATGCGCCTTTGCGCGGGCGAGCCATCGCCGGTGCGCGCGGCGATGGCAGTGCGCGCATCTTCGCGCTGGAAATGACTCCCGAGCTGATTTCGATCGCCGGCGTCTACCGCACCACCGACACGCCCCTGGCGCCTGAGGTGTGGGGCCGGGCGGCGCAGATCCATCTCACCAGCGATGATGAAGGCGACAAACTCATCGTTACCGCTATTTCCGGCTGACACCCTGGGTTGTCAGGTCTAATCCGGTTTGATTTTCAGAAAGACTATCACGCATGACCAAAATCGTTGTGGTGACTTCCGGCAAGGGTGGCGTGGGCAAGACCACCACCAGCGCCGCATTTGCTTCCGGACTGGCGTTGGCCGGGCACAAGACGGCCGTGATCGATTTCGACGTCGGTCTTCGCAATCTGGACCTCATCATGGGCTGCGAACGCCGCGTGGTGTATGACCTCATCAATGTCATTCAGGGCGAGGCCAACCTCACCCAGGCGCTGATCAAGGACAAGCAGTGCGACAACCTCTTCATCCTCGCCGCCAGCCAGACGCGCGACAAGGATGCGCTGACCCAGGAGGGCGTCGAGAAGGTCTTGAACGACCTGGCCAAGATGGATTTCGACTACATCGTCTGTGATTCACCGGCCGGCATCGAAACCGGCGCGCTGATGGCCATGCATTTCGCCGATGAAGCCCTGGTCGTGACGAACCCTGAAGTCTCCAGCGTGCGCGACTCCGACCGCATTCTGGGCATGCTGGGTAGCAAGACCAAGCGGGCCATCGAGGGCAAGGAGCCGATCAAGGAGCATCTGCTCATTACCCGCTACAACCCCAACCGCGTGGCGGACGGCCAGATGCTGAGCCTGGAAGACATCCAGGACATCCTGCGCATCAAGCTGATCGGCGTCATTCCCGAGAGCGAGGCCGTGCTGCAAGCTTCCAACCAGGGCCTGCCGGCCGTGCACCTGAAGGGCACGGATGTGTCCGGTGCGTATACCGATGTGGTGGAGCGTTTCCTGGGCAATGAAAAGCCCATGAGGTTCGTGGACGCCGAGAAGCCCGGCTTCTTCAAGCGCCTGTTTGGAGGAAAGTGAGCCCATGTCCTTTCTCTCCTTTTTTCTTGGCGAGAAGAAGAAAACCGCCAGTGTGGCCAAGGAACGGCTGCAGATCATTCTCGCGCACGAACGCTCAGGCCGTTCTGCCGCCGAGCCTGATTACTTGCCCGATCTGCAGCGCGACCTGATTGCCGTGATCAGCAAGTACATCAAGATCGACCAGAAGGACATCAAGGTCAACCTGGAGCGTCAGGATGACCTTGAGGTGCTGGAGGTGAAGATCGAGCTGCCGGAGAAAGCCTAGGAGCGTGGGCGGTAGAAGGCGTCGAAGCGAAACGTGCGAAAAACGAGGACAGCGAGGTAGTACCGAGAAGCCCATAGTGGATCTATGGGCGCAGGAGGTAATAGCGCGATGGACCGTTTTCTCGTGCGTTGCAGCCGACGTCCCTTCTGGCGCCCATGCTCCTAGGCCTTGCCTTCGTACTTCTGGCCGAGGGCCATGAGCTCCGGCGTCCCGATAGTCTCGTTCAGCTGATCGAAGTCCAGCATGCGGTCGCGCCAGGGCGCCGTGGTGCGGTTCTGGTGCAGATCGCCATAGTATTGGCGGAGCATGAACCCGGCGGCTCTTGCCGTTCCGCCCGGGAAGATCACGATGCGGTAGCCGATGGCACCCAGTTCGTCGGCGCTTTTCACGGGGGTCTTGCCGCCTTCGACCATGTTGGCCAGCATGGGAATGCGCGATGAGAAGCGTGCGCAGGCTTGCTGCATTTGCTCGGGCGTCCGCACCGCCTCGATGAACAGTGCATCCACACCGCAGGCCAGAAACGACTCGGCGCGTTCCATGGCGGCTTCGAAGCCTTCCACGGCGACGGCATCGGTACGGGCCAGGATGAGCGTTTCGCTCGAATGGCGCGCATCCAGCGCGGCCCGCAGTTTGCCGCACATCTCGGACACGGGAATGACGCCCTTGCCGTCCAGATGCCCGCAGCGCTTGGGGAAGGTCTGGTCTTCCAGCTGAATCATGGCAGCGCCCGCGCGCTCGAAGGCGCGTACGGTTCGCTGAGTGTTGAGCGCATTGCCGAAGCCGGTGTCCGCGTCGACGATCACCGGCGTGGCCACCCGCTCCGTGATGCGGGCCAGGGTGTCGGCCACTTCGGTGGCGGTGGTCAACCCGACGTCGGAGCGGCCCAGGCGGGTATAGGCGATCGAGGCGCCCGAAAGGTACAGCGCTTCGAAGCCCGCCTGCTCTGCGATCAGTGCGGTGAAGGCGTCATAGATGCCGGGGGCGAGAACAGCTCGGTCGCTGCGCAACCGTTCCTTCAAAGTCATGCTCATGGTGTTCAAAAAAGAGTGGTCAGTTCTTGAGGATTCCGGCCGCCGTGGCACCGGCCACCCAGCCGCCACCGACGGCGCTGAGTAGGCCATTGCCCGACATGTAGCCCGATACCTCGTTACCCGAGACGCCGCGTGCGGCTCCGCCCGCAGCCAGCAGATTGGAAAACGGCCGGCCGTCTTGGCGCAGCACCTGGCATTGGCTGTCGATGTCCAGGCCGCCTTGGGTATGAAAGAGCGCGCCTGTCACCTTGACGGCGTGGTAGGGCGCTTTCAGGGGGCGCTTGAAGTGGCGGCCCCAGGCATCGCTGCCTTCAGGGGCTGCCGCATCCAGTGTGGCCTGCAGCACGTCTGCTTCGCAGCCGATCAGCTTGGCCAACGAGGCGACGTCGGGTGCCGTGCGCAGCGCTCCGGCCTTTTCCGCATCGACATAGTCGGGGAAGGTGCGGGCCAGGCTCAGCAAGGGGTCGTCGAACACGTTCCATGCAACGCCGCCCGGCTGCTCAAGCACATGCACGGCCGCCTCGGAGTAGCCGTGCGTCTCGTCATGGAATCTGCGGCCCTCGGCGTTGATCTGGACGCCGCCTTCCATCATCACGGCCCAGGTCATGAGCGCGCCCTGGGGCGTGACCCAGGAGCCGTGCCCCTGATAGCCTCCCAGATCGGCTAGGCGCGCTTGTAGCGCGCGGCCCCAGGCGATGGCGCTCCCGTCGTTGCCGACATGGCCGCCGAATGTGGCGTTCTTCATTTCCGGCAGGAGCTCGCCTACCAGGCTGGGGTTGCCGCCAAAGCCATTGCATGCGAGCAGCAGCACGTCGCAGGCGACGTACGCCATGGCGCCATCGAGCGCGGCATAGCCCACGCCAATGACGCGGTCCGATTCGTTCAGCCAGAGCTCACGCACCACGGAGTCCGTCAGGGTGTCCGCACCGGCCGCGGTGGCGGTGCGTTCCAGGGCTGCCATCAGGGCCGCGCCCGTGCGCTCGGCCAAGGCGTGCATGCGCCGCGCCCGGTGCCCAGGATAGAGAAAGCCATCGAGGATCTCGAAGACGATGCCGTGCTTTTCCAGTGCGTCGATCGCTTGCGTGACACCTTCCGTGTAGGTCTTGACCAGGTGGGGGGCCGCCTGACCATGGGCCTTGGCCATGACGTCTTCCGCGAACTGGGTGTGCGAATCTTCGATGCCCAGCGATCGTTGAAGCCGGGTTTCCGCGGCAGGGATGAAGCCCGAGGAAAGCGCCGTGGATCCGCTGGGTACGGAATCGCGCTCGAGCAGCAGACACTCGATACCTGCTTCGCGCAGCCGGATGGCCGCGGTCAGGCCGCATGCGCCCGCGCCCACGATCACGGCGGGGAATCGCGGCGTCTCTTCGGGCATCTGGGCGGCACGCACGATGCGGGCGGGATGATCGGTCATGGAAGACTGCATGAATAGGCTTTATCGAGGCGTGGATGCTTTGTCGTACTGCTGGCGCAACTGATTGAGCAGACCGCCAGCGGCCACCATTTCCAGCAGAAAACCAGGAATGGGGTCGCAAGCCAGGGTGCTGCCATCGGCGCGCTTCACAGCAGGATTCGGGCCTTCCAGATCCAAGGTGACGGATTCACCTTCTTTCAAGAGCCCCGCGTCGGCACACGTCAGCAGCAAAAGGCCCAGATTGAAGGCGTTGCGGAAATACAGCCCGCCAAAGGAGGGGGCGATCACGGCTTTCACGCCCAGGTGCACTAGCGCACCGGCAGCCTGTTCCCGTGATGAACCGATGCCGAAGTTCGGCCCCGCGGCGATCACATCCCCTGGCTGGACGGCTGCAGCGAACTCGGGCCGCGTGGCTTCCAGGCAATGCGGCGCGATACCGTCGAGGCCCAGTTTCATGTAGGCACCCGGGGCCAATTGGTCCGTGTCGATGTCGGCGCCGAGAGCCCAGACCCGGCCCGGCTTGGTGGTGATGATGGTCATATCAATTACCCATGGCGCCGTGCGTGAACCGTAGCGCATGAAACATAAAGATTCCAAAGGCCGCGAAGCAGGCCATGCCAGGACGCCCGCGGAGCTGGCTTGGCCAGGCCGCTGGGCGCGTCCCCCTTGGGGGGACGGCGCGTAAGCGACTCAGGGGGGTCATCCCAAGATTTCCCTTGGATCGGCGATGTGTCCGCGCAGTGCCGAGGCGGCAACGGTGTAGGGCGATGCGAGGTAGACCTGCGCGGTGGCGGAACCCATGCGTCCCTTGAAATTGCGTGCCGTGGTGGAGATCACGTTGGCGCCGTCCGGGATGGTGCCGCCGTAGCCTGAGCAGGCGCCGCATGACGTGGCTAGAACCTCTGCTCCCGCATCACGCAACACCCCCATTACGCCCTCATCCTCAGCCTGCTGCTGGTCGCGCAGGCTGGCAGGGGCCACCAGCAGGCGCATGCCGGGTGCCGCGCGTTGGCCTCTCAGCACCTGGGCAGCCGCGCGCAGGTCGTCCAGCTTGGCGCCGGTGCAGGCGCCTATGTACGCGGCCTGGATGGGCACATTCCGGAACTGATCGACCGGGCGGGTATTGGCAGGGCTGTGCGGCGCGGCGACCTGGGGCGCCAAGGAGGCGGCATCGAAGCAGTGCGTGATGGCCTCGGCACCCTCGTCGGTGTGCCAGCCGTCGGTTTCCACATCCTTGACACCGACACTTTCCAGCCAGGCCCGCGTGGTCTCGTCCGGCGCGATCAGCCCGGCCTGGGCGCCCAGCTCGGCGCTCATGTTCGACAAGGTCATGCGCTCCGGCATGGAAAGCTGCCGGACGGCTTCGCCGCAGAACTCCACTGCCTGGTATTCGCCGCCGTTCATGCCGAAGCGGCCGATCATGTGCAGCGCCATGTCCTTGGCCGTCAGGCCCTCCGGGAGGCGGCCGTCCCATTGCATGCGGATGGTCTGCGGCACGCGCAACCAGATCTCGCCCTCGACGACGACGCCCAGCATCTCGGTGCTGCCTATGCCGAACATATAGGCGCCGAAGGCGCCGCCCGTAGGTGAGTGCGAATCACCGCCCACACAGAACATGCCGGGCCGGATGTGCCCTTTTTGCGGCAGCACGACGTGGCAGATGCCTTCGCTGTCGTAGACGTTGGGCAACTGCTGCTCCGTGGCCCAGTCGCGTGCGATGCGCACGATGCGGCGCGAATCGTCGTCGCGCTCGGGCACGTAGTGGTCCATGACCAGCACGATGCGCGACTTGTCCCAGAGCTGGGCGCCCAGCTCTTCCAGCATGGGCTGCAGCCTTCGCGGGCCCGAGGAGTCGTGGAACATCGCGAGATCGACCTTGCAGTTCACGATCTCGCCCGGCTTCACATGGGCACGCCCGCTGGCCCGTGCGATCAGTTTCTGGGCTAATGTAGTGGGATGGGTCATGTCAGTGGCGCCCGGCCGCCCGAAGGCACTGACGCGCCCCCTGGGGGGCAGCGAGTGAAGTGAGCGTGGGGGCAATTTCATAGTGGCGCCCGGCCGCCCGAAGGCACTGACGCGTCCCCCTGGGGGGCAGCGAGTGAAGTGAGCGTGGGGGCAATTTCATGTCAGTGGAAAAACCTGATGCATGGGGGTGTCCAAAGAGACAAAAATCCGGTTATGGCGCGATCTCGGTGGGAACGACATGCGCCTCGATGGCGCCGACCTGGGAGAGCTCCATCTGGTATTCGTAGCGGTCCGGCCGGTATAAGCCGTGCAGAAACTGGACGGGCCGGTTGTGGGCATCGAACACCAGGCGCCGAACGGAAAGCAGCGCCGCGCCGATGGTGACATCCAGCTCCGCGGCTACCGTCGCATCGGCCTGCTTCGCGGAGACTGTCTGGCGGGCTCTTCCCAATTCGACGCCGGAGGTTTCCAGCAGCTCCAGAATCGGGTTGCGTGCGACGTCCGCGCGGCTGAAGCCGCGGACCAGGTCTGCCGGAAAATAGCTGGTGATGAACGACACGGGGCCATCACTGGTGCTTCGCGTACGCACCAGCTTGCGCACCTGGGTGCCCACCGGAATCTGCAGCGCCTGGGCCAAGGTGTCGGAGGCAGGGATGAGGCGCCATTCGAGCACCTTGATGGAGGTGCTCCGGCTCATCTGGACGATGTTGCCGAGCAGCCCGCCCAGCCGCATGGAGGGATGGTCCGAGGAACTCACGGCCCTGCCCTTTTCTACCTGTTCGGCCCGTGAAGTCGGACGCGTGCCCCGGCCCGCGGTCCGGATGATCAGTCCCTCGTCGGCAAGCTGCTTGAGCGCGTAGCGCACGGTGACGCGCCCTACGCCGAACTGCCGCGCCAGCTCCAGCTCTGGGGGCAAGCCTTGCGCATGAAGCCCTTCCTCCAGCTGCTGCTTGAGCACCAGGTAGATCCGGTGGTATTTGGTCAACGGCAGCGAGCCCGCCATATCAGACGCCCCGCTCGCCCAGCCCTTGCCGGCGGCTGCCCGTATAGGGGGAAACGGTTTTGCGAGTCACTCACAACCCCAGATAGTTCTTGCGCAATGCCGGGTCATGCAGCAGATCCGCTGCCTTGCCTTGCATGGTCACATGTCCATTCTCGATGATGTACGCCCGGTGCGCGATCGCCAGTGTCTGCACCGCGTTCTGCTCCATCAGCAGAATGGAGAGCCCTTCGCGGTTGATGCGCTGGATCAGCGCGAACATTTCTTCCACGAGCAGGGGCGACAGCCCCAGCGAGGGTTCATCCATGATCAGCAGTTCGGGCTCCGACATCAATCCGCGGCCGATGGCCAACATCTGTTGCTCGCCCCCTGACATGGTGCCTGCCAATTGCTTCAAGCGTTCCTGGAGGCGGGGAAAGATCGCCATGACCCGCTCGAGATTGCGCCGCCGGTTCGGTTTGCCCCGTACCAGGCTACCCAGTTCCAGGTTCTCCAGCACGCTCAGGTCGGGGAATATCTTGCGCCCTTCCGGGACATGGATGAGGCCGCGCTTGACGACCTCGGTGGAGGAGAGGCCGATAAGGTCTTCACCCTTGAACCGGATGGTGCCGCCGAAAGGACGGTAAAGCGCCGAGAGGTTGTTGTTCAGCGTTGATTTTCCCACGCCGTTGCTGCCCAGCACCGCAACGATCTCGCCCGCGGACACGTCCAGATCGATGCCGCGCAGGATTTCCACGCGGCCATAGCCCGCGCGCAGGCTTCGTACTTCAAGCATGGGCATTCTCCTGCGCAATCTGTTCAGCGGCGCCGCGTCCCAGGTAGGCTTCGATCACGGCCTTGTCGCTCACGACCTCTCGCGGCTGTCCTTCCGCGATGATCTGGCCGTAGGACAGCACATAGATGTATTCGGACAGGCTCATCACGGCCTGCATGACGTGTTCGATGAGCAGCACCGTGACGCCGCTGGCGCGGATGGCGCGCACCATCTCCACGATCTCGATAATCTCGGACGGGTTCAGCCCCGCCATCACCTCGTCGAGCAGCAGCAGCTTGGGGCCCGTGGCGAGCGTGCGCGCCAGTTCCAGGCGCTTGCGTCCGGCCACGGTCAATCCGGCCGCGCTCTGGTCCAGCAGCGCTTCCATGCCGAGCTGCTTGCCGATGCGCCGGGCATGCTCCCAGGCTTCCTCCCGCCGCGGAAACTGCTGGTAGGCGCCGACGGCGATGTTCTCGTGAACCGTCAGGCGCGCGAAGGGCTGCGTGACCTGGAAGGTGCGGACCATGCCGCGCCGCGCGATGGCGTGAACAGGCTGGCCCGTGATGTCTTCACCCCGGAATTCCACCTTGCCCGCATTGATCTTCTGGAAGCCGGCGATGCAGGAAAACAAGGTGGTCTTGCCTGCGCCGTTCGGTCCGATCAAGGCGACGATGCTGCCCTCGCGCACGGCGAGCGACGCGTTGTCCACGGCCTTGAGGCCTCCAAAGACTTTGCTGAGTCCTGTGACCTTCAGCATCACTCATTCTCCTTGGATGCGAGCTTGGATCCACGCTTGCCGAAGTGCTTGAACAGATCGACCAGCCCGTTGGGCAAGAACGCAATGATCACCAGCAGCAATGCGCCATACAGCACCAGCGAAAGACCTTGAACGTCTGTCAGCACGCGGGTGAAATCACCCACGGCGGCCAGCAGCACGGCGCCGATCAGTGGCCCGTAGACGGTGCCGGAGCCGCCGATCATGCTGACCAGCAGCATCTCGACCGACTTGTCGATGCCGAACACCACCAGCGGATCGATATAAAGGAAATATTGGGCGAAGAAGCAGCCGCCCATGCCGCCGATGGCACCGGACAGCATCAACACCTTCACTTTTTCCCGGAACACATTGACACCCAGTGCGCGGGCGGCATCTTCGTTCTCGCGGATCGCCGCCAGTTGTGCCCCGAAGCGTGAGCGTTTCAGCCACAGAGCGATAGCGATTGAGCCGACTGTCAAGGCAAGGATCAGGTAGTAAAACCCGATGCGCTCGGGGAACTGGAAGTTCGCCACTGAAGGCTTGGCGGGTATCAGCATGCCAAGACCTCCGCCCGTGATCTCTACCGAGTTGGCGATGATGCGCAACACCTCTGCAAAGGCCAGCGTGATCAGTGCGAAATACGACCCCTTCAATCCCGCGCGAAACGAGAGAAACGCGATCACGAAGCCCACCACGGCTCCCGCGAGCGCGCTGGCTGGCAGGCCCAGCCAGGGATTGAAGCCGAAGCGCATTTGCAGAATCGTGGAGGCGTAGGCCCCTGCGCCGAAGAACACGACGTGCCCGAAGGACAACTGTCCCGCGAATCCGCCGGCGATGTTCCACGACTGCCCGATGAAGGCGTAGAACAAGGCCATCACGCCGAAGTTGATGGCGAAGTTGGAAGAAAACACCAGCGGGAAGATCAGCGCGATCAGCAGCAGTCCGCCATGAAGGAGCCAGGATTGGCCTTTGGAAAGCGCACTCATCGCTTGGCCCCAAACAGGCCGGACGGCCTGAACAGAAGAATCAGAATGAAGATCAGGGAAATGCCGATCTGGCCCAGGCTTTCGCCCAGGAACAAACCGCCGAATGACTCGGTCAGTCCCACGATCAGGCCGCCGATCACGGCTCCGAGGAAACTGCCCATACCGCCCAGCACCACGACGGTGAACGCCACCATCACGAACACGTGGCCTGTGGTCGGAGACACATAGAAGATCGGCATCAGCAGGCAAGCCGCGGCGCCCAGCGTTGCCAGCCCGATGCCGTAGGAGATCGCGAACACGCGGTCCACGTCGATGCCCACCAGGCGGGCACCGACGCGCTCCTTGGCTACGGCGCGGATGGCCTTGCCGATGTCCGTGTAGCGGATCAAAAGGCCAAGCCCCAGGCACAGAATCATCGAGGCGCCGAAGGAAATGATCTTGGGCAGCGAGAGAAGCAACGGACCCATTTCCACCATGGCGTCGCTGTAGGAGACGGTGATGGTGCGCGTATCGCCCTTGAAGAACATCAGTGCGAGGTTCTCGATCAGGATCGAAAGCCCGAGCGTGATCAGCAGGACGTTCTCATCTTTTCCGCTGGAGAATTTTCCGATCAGGCCCCGGTACAGCAGATAGCCGATCGCGAACATGGCGGGCACCATGATGAGCAGCGCCGCATAGGGATCGATGCCCCACAGGGTCAGGAGGTAGTAAACGCCGAACATGGCGATCATGAGCATGCTGCCGTGTGCGAAGTTGATGATGTGCAGCACACCGTAGATCAGCGTCAACCCTGATGCGACAAGCGTGTAGATGCCGCCGATCAGCAGTCCATTGACTGTCGCGGCAAGCAATGTGGTGGCGTCCAAGATGATTCCCCAGAGTGAACAATGCCCTCACAGCCTTCGCCTGAGGGCCGTGGGACTTAGAACGTAGTTATGCGTTGACGGCAGGCCTCAGCCCAGCTTTGGGCGCGGAAAAACAGCCTTCGCGCTGGCGAATTCGTTGGGCCAGATCACATCGATATCGGTCTTGCTGGCTTGCAGCAACACGGCGCGGCCCCCTTCGTTCTGCCCATTGACGAACTTGGTGGGTCCGTAGGGCATGTAGTGGTCGGACCAGGTGCTGGCTGCCAGCGCGGCGATCACTTTTTCCTTGTCGGCGGTAGCGGCGCGCTCCAGCGCATCGGCATAAAGGCGGATAGCGTTGTAGCCGCAGTACACCTCGAAGCTGAACTGATGGCCCTTGGCCTCCACGGCCTTGCGCGCGGCGATGGCCTTGGGATTCTTCGGGTTGTACCAGTGGTTGAAGTCCATCGTGTACTGGGCCACGTCCGGAAGATCCTTGACGAACTTGAAGTTGAACCCGCCACCCATCACGGAGAAGACGCCCGCGAGATTGACCTTCTGCTGATGCAGCGTGCGGGCCAGAAGCACATACTCGTTCTGGTAGTTGCTGATGATCACCAGATCAGGCTTGAGCGACTTGATGCGCAGCACCAGGTTGGAGAAATCGCGCGTCGGGGTGGCGTGCTTGATCACGTCCTTGACCTGGATATTGACGCCAGACAGCTTAGTGGCCAGGAGCTTGGCTGTCGTGGTGCCGAACTCCGAATCCTCGTGCACGACCACTGCGGTCTTGGCGATGCCGCCGGCGTTCTTGTTCAGCGTGCCCAGGGCCGCGAAGGCGTCTTCCACGACCTTGCCGTTGCCGGGTGCCAGACGGAACACGTTCTTCAACCCGCGCGAGACGATAGCGTCCGATGCGCCCACGTCGATCAGGAAAGGGGTGTTGTACTTGGCGGCAGCCTGCGTAGCCGGCAAGGCGATGGCGCTGGAGAAGCAACCCACGTAAGAGCCGACGCCCAGTTGATGCAGGCGCTCTACCTCGGCCACGCCCACTTCCGGGCGGGACTGGGAATCGGCCAGCGCGGCTTCGAGCTTGGCGCCCCCCATCGATTTGATGCCGCCTGCAGCGTTGATCTCGTCGATGGCCATCTGGCAGCCCATGCGCCCCTGCGCGCCCGCCAATGCGAGCGAGCCGCTCACGGGGTGCAGCAACCCGATCTTGACTCCAGCCGGCTGCGCGAGCAGCAAGCCTGGGGCTCCCATGACGGTACTGGCCGCACCTGCTTGAAGCAGGCGTCGCCGCGAGATGGTGGCGGAATCAAGCATGGAGTAAACCCTCATAGAAAAGTGTGAATAAACGCCAAGAATGGGCGTGCATTAAATTGTTCCTAAGATAGAACAATTTGGCCGAACTATGAAACGAGAGCCGCGCAATGTCAAGCGTGAGAGCCCTTAAATCCGATCAAATCACTGAGAAAAAGCATGGACTACCTTGATGAACTGGGCGCTTTTGCCGCCGATCTGCAATACAAAGACCTACCTTCCAGCGTCCGCCAACAGCTTGGATGGGTGCTGGCGGATACGCTGGCCGCCATCGTGGCCGGCTCGGCGGAGCCAGAGGTTCGGGCCATGGCGGAACGGGTGGCTCACCCCGGCAACGCCACGCTCATCGGCCTGGGGTTGGGCGCCAGTCCGATGGAAGCTGCCCTGATCAACGGCACCGGCGGCACCTTTCTGGAGATGGATGAAGGCAACCGCTTTTCGCGCGGACACCCGGCCATCCATGTGCTGCCTGCCGTGCTGGCCCTTTGCGAGGCCCGTGACGTGGAGGCGGATCAGTTGCTGGCAGGGTTGATGGCGGGCTACGAAGTCGGCTCCCGGCTGGGGGCCGCTGCTCAACTGCGCAGCGTGATGCATCCCCACGGTACCTGGGGCACGCTGGGCGCCGCCGCCGGTTGCGCGCGCGTGCTGGGCATGGATGCCCGCATGATGCGCGAGGCCATCAACACCGCTGCATCGATGAGCATCGCCACTTCGAAGAAAACCATGCTGCAGGGCGGTTTGGTGCGTAACGTGTACGCCGGACTGTCCAACAGCAACGGGATGCTGGCGTCCCAACTGGTGCAGAGCGGCTTCGGTGGCGAGGCCGATGGCCCCGGCTCACTGCTTGGGGAGATTGTTTCCGAGCGTTTCGACCGGCAGGCAGTCGTCCGGGAACTGGGCCAGGAATGGCACGTGATGCAGAATTACTTCAAGCTGCACTCATGCTGCCGCTTCAATCACGGTACGCTGGATGCGCTCGACATGCTCGCCGCGCAAGGGGCTTTGCCCGCGGCGCAAGAGATTGCTGCCATACAGGTCACCACCTACAACCTCGCGGCGGAGTTGAACGATCCGGCACCCCGCAACACGCTGGCGGCCAAGTTTTCGGTGCCCTTCGCGGTGGCGACCCGCATCATCCATGGCGGCAGCGGGTTGGGGAGCTTCACCTGGGATGCTGTCAAGCGTGCGGATGTATTGGCGCTCGCCGCCAAGGTGAGCGTGGCCGAGGATCCCGCCATGACGAGCCAACTGCCGCACAAGCGCCCTGCCCTGGTGCGCATTACCGACCACCAGGGCCGCGAGGTTCAGGCGGAAGTCGGCGTGAACCGGGGGGATGACACCTCACCCTACACCCCTGAGGAGCTCACAGGCAAGTTCCACGAATTGTGCGGCCGCGTCTGGCCGCGCGCACATGCCGATGCCCTGCTGAACGCGACGCTCACGCTCGGTGAAGGCCGCCAGGACGGCCGCGCCAGCCTTCAGGACTGGCTGGCCTTGCTGCGCAGGCCTGCGGCCCACGCTCTCGCCGAGTGAATGGGTCGGACATTAAATGTCCCATTGACAGAACAAATTGACAGGCGCATTATTTACGCCTGTCAGCCGTCCCATCGTTATCCCCGTCATTCCCGCGCAGGCGGGAATCCAGGGTCAGCGCCGGAACAGTCAACCTGGATTCCCGCCCGCGCGGGAACGACGAAGTTCCAACGCATAAGTCTTGAAACTGAAAGATCTCCGCATGCAAACTTCCGACAAGACCGCTCGCCAACTGTTCGAAGAGTTCAAGGCCAACCCCACGCGCAAGCGCTTCGGCTTCGGCCGGATGCCCGCGCTGATCAATGTCGATCCGCAGAAAGCCTACACCTGCGTGGGCGAGTTCGCCACGGCCTATGAAACCGATCCGCGCCAGATGGAATACACCAACCAGCTGGCCGCGGCATTTCGTGCCAAGGGGTTCCCGGTGGTGTGGACCTACGTCGCGTACATGGAGTCCGGCGAGGACTGCGGCATCTGGGGCACGCGCAGCAATACACCGGATTCGCTGCAGAACATCAAAGTGGGCAGCCGCCGCTCGGAGTTCGATGACCGGCTGGTGATCGACCGAGAGCGCGACATCATCGTCAACAAGCGCATGGCGTCGGCGTTCTTCGAAACCAACCTCGGTTCGATCTTCAGCTTCCATGGCGTGGACACGGTCATCGT
Organism: Ottowia sp. VDI28; assembly: GCF_049532675.1. Lineage (NCBI taxonomy): Bacteria > Pseudomonadati > Pseudomonadota > Betaproteobacteria > Burkholderiales > Comamonadaceae > Ottowia > Ottowia sp. VDI28. The sequence continues at coordinate 80,559 of NZ_CP149820.1, forward strand.
GACGGGAGGTTCCACCTCGGGCTGCGTGCGCGCCACGGTCGTCGACAGCCTGCAGCGCAGCTTCCGCACCATCGTGGCGGAGGAATGCGTGGCCGACAAGCACGAGAGCCCACATTTCGCGAACCTCTACGACATGGCCGTCAAGTACGCCGATGTCCTGCCCGTGGCAGAAGTGCTGGAGCAGATCGGCAAGATGCCGGCGAAGGGCGAGTGATGAAACGCGATCCCGGCTTCTACGACTACCTGCCCTATGACCAGCGGCCGCAGATCCGCTGGCCCAATGGGGCCCGTGTGGCCTTCTGGGTGGCGCCCAATGTCGAGTTCTACGAGCTGAATCCGCCGCGCAACCCCGCCCGTGCGCCCTGGGCCCGCCCGGCCCCTGACGTGCTGAATTATTCCTACCGCGACTACGGCAACCGCGTGGGCTTCTGGCGCATGCTGGAGACCATGAAGCGGTGCAACATGCGCGGCAGCGTCTCGCTCAACGTCGCCATGTGCGAACACCATCCCGAGGTGATCGAGGCCTGTGCCGAGAACGGCTGGGAGTTCTACTCCCATGGCACCTACAACACCCGCTACCTCATGGGCATGACCGAGGAGCAGGAGCGCGCGGTCATCCAGGATTCGATCGATACGATCAAGAAGCACACCGGCCAGAAGCTCGACGGCTGGCTGGCACCCGCTCTCACCTATACCGACCGCACCATGGACCTGGTCGCGGAGATGGGCCTGACCTACGTGTGCGATCTCTTCCACGACGACCAGCCCGGCCCCGTCAAGACAAAGACAGGGCGCCTCGCCAGCATCCCCTATTCGCTGGAGATGAACGACACGATCGTCTACAACGTCAACCAGGTATCGCCGCGCCGCTACGGCGACATCATCAAGCGCCAGTTCGACCGCCTCTACCAGGAAGGCGAGCACTCGGGCACGGTGATGTGCATTCCGCTGCACCCCTACCTCATCGGACAGCCTTACCGGCTTGCCGCGTTCGAGGAGGCGCTGCAATACATCACGAGCCATGACAAGGTCTGGCTTGCCACGGGCCGCGAGATCGCCCAGTATTTCAACGAGCACTATTACGACGCGTTCGCCAAGGCTGCGCATCCTGTTGGGGAGGCACCATGAGCAGTTTGCCTGAGGATTATCTAGACTATCCGTTGCGCCGCTATGGCATGGATCATGAGCGCTATGAATGGTCCATGTTGCCCCAGCGGCCGCCTGTGGCCTGGCCCCAGCAGGCGCGTGTGGCGCTGTGGGTGGTGCCGGCCCTGGAGTGGTTCCCGCTGGACATGAAGGGGCAGCCCTTCAAGCCGCCGGGCGCCATGCAGACGGCCTACCCTGACTTCCGGCACTACACCTTGCGCGACTACGGCAACCGTGTCGGCATCTTCCGCATCATGCAAGCGCTGGAGCGGCACGGCATTCCCGCCAGCGTGGCCATGAATGCCGCCGTGGCGGTGCGCTACCCTGCCCTCGTGCAGGCTTGCGTGAAGCGGGGCTGGGAAGTCATTGCCAACGGGCTGGACATGGATCATCTGCACCACGGCGGCCTGGCCGAGGCAGACGAGCGCGCCCTGATCCAGCAGTCCATCGAAATCCTGCAAAAGGCGAGCGGCCAGAAGATCCGCGGCTGGCTCTCGCCCGCCAAGTCGGAGTCATGGAACACACCCGATCTGCTCCGCGAGGCCGGCATTGAATATGCGTGCGATTGGGTCAACGACGACATGCCTTATCCGATGAACACGCGCGGCGGCACGCTGTACGCCATGCCTCATCCGATCGACATCGACGATGCGACCATCCTGGTGCAGAACCATCACACCGAAGATGATTTCCGCGATCAGCTGATCGACCAGTTCGATCTTCTCTACCGCGAGGCAAGGCCTGGCGACGGCCGCGTGATGGCCATCTCGCTGCATCCCTGGGTGATCGGCCAGCCCTACCGCATCCGTGCACTGGAAGAGGCCCTGACCCACATCATGCGCCACCAGGGCGTCTGGGCGGCCACGGGCGGCGAGATCCTCGACGCCTGGAAATCGGCGCAACCCACAGCCTGAGCCTGCCATGCCTGTTGTTGCCGCCACATTGCTTCCGGTTTATCCGGCCGAAGTCGAGCAGCGCCTGGTGCAGCGCCTCGCACTGGCCACGCGTTCGGTCATCGCGGCGCCAGCTGCCGGCACCACGGTCTACGTGAAACATGCCAGCACCTATCTGCGGGACGGACGCGTGTTCACCGGGGGCGGCAGTGCGCTCGCGGATGCCAGCGCCCTCGCCCGTTCATTCCTGGAAGCGATGCAAGCGCGCGATCTTGAAGCCGCGCAGCGATATCTCGCGCCGTCTTTCGTGATGCACTTTCCGGGCTCGGGTCCCCTGCATCGGCTGGAAGAACTGGTGGAGTTTTCCCGCCCCCGCTATAAGTTCGTGGGCAAGACCTTTGAGCGTTTCGAAGAAAGCTGGGGCGATGAGCGCACGGTGGTGTTCTGCACCGGCACCCTGCACGGCGAATGGCTGGACGGCAGCACCTTCGAGGGCATCCGTTTCGTCGACCGCTTCGAGATCGCAGATGGCCTGCTGCAGCGCCAGGACGTCTGGAACGATCTTGAGCTCCACAGGCCTTAGAACGTGTTCACGATCTAGATTCCGGAAAATCGTTGATGACTGCTTCCTCCAATCCCGTGCGCCGCGTGCTCGTGGTGGTGCCCTTCGCCATGTCGGCCGACAACCTGCTGCTGCGCCAGGCGCAACTGGAGGGACTTCAGTTCGGTGAAGGGATCCGTTTCGAATACCGGGCCGTCAAGGCCGGGCCGCTGAACTATTCCAGCCATCATGATTTCGCGCTGGCCGATGTGGCCAACTTCGAAGCCGGTTGCCGTGCGCAGGAGGAAGGCTTTGATGCCGTGTGCATCGACACCATGAGTGATTCCGGCGTGGCGGCCTTGCGATCGGTGCTGGACATTCCGGTCTTTGGGCCTGGCAAGGTATCAATGCTCAGCGCGTTGATGCTGGGCGACCGCTTTTCCATCCTGACCATGGCCAGCCGGTGGAAGCCGCTTTACAAGAAGGCGCTCGACGAACTGGGCATGCACCACAAGTGCGCCTCGGTGCGCGCCATCGAAGTACCGCCTGACAACCAGAACCTGCTCTCGGGCAAGGAAGAGGATGTCTTTCCCCTGCTTGAGGCGGCCGCGCGCCGCGCCATCGAGGAAGATGGCGCTGAAGTGCTGATCCTGGGTTCGACCACGATGCATCAGTCGCACGCGTGGCTGCGCGAACGCCTGCCCGTGCCGATCATTAACCCCGGCCCGCTGAGCTACAAGGTGGCCGAGTCGATGCTTGCCCTGGGCCTTGCCCATAGCCACCAGGGCTACCCGCGGCCCATGCATCCGCGGCTGGACATGCTGACCCGCATGCTCGACGCGGGCGGCCAGGCGCCGGTTGCTTGACTGCCAACCCGCGTTGAGGCCAGTTTGATGGGTTCTCAGCGGTATTACCCCCTCTCTCTCGCGGGAGAGGGTTGGGGTGAGGGCCAGTGGTGGTTGTTTACTTGCTGCGTTTCTCTAATAACTCCTTGCTTTTGATTCGGAGACACCCTATGAACCGTTTTCCCACTCGTCGCACTCTGCTGGGCATGGCACTGGCTTTCGCCGCCGTCACCGCGTCGCATGCGTTTCCTACCAAGCCGATTCGCTTGATCGTGGGCGCCAGCGCGGGCGGCACCACCGATACCCTGGCGCGCGAAATCGCCGAGGACATGACCAAGACGCTGGGCCAGCCGGTCATCGTCGAGAACAAGCCGGGTGCTGGCGGCAACATCGCGGCCATGGAGGTGGCGCGGGCAGCGGCGGATGGTCATACGCTGCTGGTCTCCTTCACCAGCCACACAATGAACGCATCGCTGTTCAAAAAGCTGCCTTACGACCCGATCAAAGATTTCACGCCCGTGGCGCTGTTGACCAAGGTCTCCAGCGTCCTGGTGACGCGCACGGAATCGCCCTACCGCGAGGTGCGTGATGTGCTCTCCATAAGCAAGGCCGAGGGCAAGCCGATTTCCTTCGCCATCGGCGGGGTCGGCTCGTCACTGCACATGGACACCTACGAGTTCGAGGTGTCCAGCGGCGTAGGCATCACGCAGATTCCGTTCAAGGGCACCAGCCCTGCCCTGGCCGATGTGGTGGCGGGGCATGTGGATCTGATGTTCGCGCCCGTCAACGGGGCTCGTCCGCTGGTCCAGGCTGGGAAGTTGAGGGCGCTGGCCGTTGCAGGGCCGAAGCGCATGGCGGCCTTCCCGGACGCGCCGCCGATCACCGAGGCGGTACCCCGCTACACCACCAACTATGGCTGGTTCGGCGTGCTTGGCCCTGCGGGGATGCCGAAAGAGGTCACGCTGGCCTTGAATACCGCGATCAACAAGGCCATGGAGCAGCCGAAGGTCAAAAAGCGCCTAGAGGGGGATGGCGCCATGCCTGAGCCTGGCACGCCCGACATGTTCGCTTCCTTCCTGGCGCTCGACATGAAACACTGGGCCTCGCAGGTCAAGGCCTTTGGCATCAAGCCCGAATAAACCGCTTAGCCTGCACCAGACGGCCCAGCGTCGCAACCCTGCGCTCGTTAGGGTCTATGAGCCGGCCCGATAGGTGCCTGGGGGTTGCGGGTATTCTTGCTCAGCCCTCCGGCTGAGTCCGAGGCGGCCATGCACGCCCTGTCTGTTGCAGCCGGTGCGCCAACCTAATGCCGGATCCCGGCTGAAGTACAACATGCGCATCATCTCTCGCTTATTCCTTCTTTTGCTGGCCGTCATGGGCCTGGGCCTTGCCATCGGTGGCGGCTGGCTGCTGAGCTTGGGCGGCTCACCCTACTATCTCATCGCGGGGCTGGCGTGGCTATTGGCCGCATGGCTGCTCTGGCGCCGGCGCCGCAGCGGGGCCTTGGTCACCGCTGCGGTGGCGGTGCTGACCGTGCCCTGGGCACTATGGGAAAGCGGGGCCGATTTCTGGGCGCTGTTCCCGCGCCTGATGGCGCCGCTGGCCGTGGCGGCCCTGGCGCTGTGGCTGGTGCCCGTAGGGCCGAGCCTGGCCCGCCCGCGGCGTTGGCGCTGGGGCGGCACGGTGTTCGCATTGCTGTTCGCCATCGGCTTCGGGATGGCTTTCATGCCTCATGGCGAGATCAAGGTCGGAACGGAGCAGGCCTACAAACTGCCCAGCGGCAACAACGAACCTGTGAACTGGAGCGCCTATGGCCGCACGAACGCAGGCCTGCGCGATGCGCCCTTCAACCAGATCAACCGCGACAACGTTTCGCAGCTCAAGCTGGCCTGGAGCTATCGCACCGGCGACGTGAAGCCGGGGGTGGATCAGAATACGCCGCTGCAAATCGGTGACACGGTCTATAGCTGTACCCGCAATGACAAGATCATCGCCCTCGATGCTGATACGGGGCAACCGCGCTGGACTTTCGACCCAGAGGCCAAGTCTCCCTTCTGGCAGCGTTGCCGAGGCCTGGGCTACTACCGCGCCGACGCTCCGGCGGCGGCACCAGCCGGTGCTGCAAGCAGTGTTTCCACGGCATCCGCGCAGGCGGCAGCGGCTCCAGAGGGCGGAGTTTGCCGGGACCGCATCGTGCAAACCACTATTGATGCACGTCTGATCGAGCTGGATGCCCGCACCGGAAAGCTTTGCGAGGACTTTGGCAACCAAGGCATCGTGGCTCTGTCGGAGAACATGGGGCCGGTCAAGCCCGGTTTCTACTTTCAGACCTCAGCTCCGCTGGTGGCGCGTGATCTGATCGTGATCGGCGGCTGGGTGGTGGACAACCAGATGCGCGGCGAACCCTCGGGGGTGATCCGGGCTTTCAGCGCTCGCACTGGTGAACTGGTTTGGGCCTGGGATCTCGGCAATCCGGCCATCACGCGGTTGCCGCCGGAGGGTGAAAGCTACACCCGCGGCACGCCCAATATGTGGACCACAGCGGCCTACGACGACAAGCTTGGCCTGATCTACGCGCCGCTGGGCAATGCCACACCCGACTACTACGGGCCGGGCCGCCCGGAGCATTCGGAGGAATATGCCTCCTCGCTGGTTGCACTCGACGTGGCTACTGGCCGGCCGCGCTGGAAGTTCCAGACTGTGCACCACGATATCTGGGACTACGATCTACCTTCGCAGCCCGCTTTGATCGATCTGCCGGACGGCCAGGGAGGCTCCACGCCTGCCGTTTTGCAGACGACCAAGCGCGGCCAGCTCTTCCTGCTCAACCGCGCCACTGGCAAGCCGCTGGCCGATGTGGCCGAGCAGCCAGTCACGCAGAATGGCGCGGTGCCCGAGCAGAAGCTTTCGCCCACGCAGCCTTACTCCGTGGGGATGCCCACCATCGGCGTTGAACGGCTGACGGAGCACCGCATGTGGGGTGCCACCATGTTCGACCAGTTGATGTGCCGCATCGAGTTCCGGCAGATGCGCTACGACGGCGATTTCACCCCGCCGGGGCTGGTGCGTGCCATCGAGCATCCCGGCAATGTCGGGGGCTTGAATTGGGGCAGCGTATCGGTGGATACGGCCAACCAGCGTGTGTTCCTGAACGACATCCGCGTTCCTAGCGTGTTCCAGCTGGTACCCCGTGACGAGTACCCTGAATTTGCCAAAAAATATCCCACCGTAAGCGACGGGCATGGCCCTTCGGCCCAGTTGGGAACCCCCTACGGCATGTACACCAACATCTGGTTCTCCAAGATCGGTGTGCCTTGCGTGCAGCCGCCGTTCGGCACGCTCACCGCCATCGATCTGAAAACGCGCAAGATTGCATGGCAGGTTCCCGCCGGCACTGCTGAGCAGTTGGGCCCGCTTGGGGTCAAGATGGGGCTGCCCATGCCGATCGGGATGCCCAGTTACGCCGGCACCCTGGCGACCCAGGGCGGCCTGGTGTTCTTTGCCGGCACACAGGATTTCTACCTGCGCGCCTACGATGCCGAAACCGGCAAGGAAGTCTGGAAGGCGCCGCTGCCGGTAGGCTCCAGCGCCACGCCCATGACCTATGTCTCACCCAAGACGGGCAAGCAATATGTCGTGATCTCGGCTGGCGGGGCCGCCTACTCGAAGCAGATCGGCGATTACGTGCTGGCTTTCGCCCTGCCCTGAACCCGGCCTGAGATCTTCAGCGCGGGCCGGTATCGAGTTCGCCCTGCCACGCGGCGGGAACGCGCACGGGCAGGGCCAGCAGCACCTGGCCGAAGGTCTTGCCCAGAGGATCGTTGCGCAGCGAGCCCGCGCCGCCACCGGCCAGCGCCTGTTCCAGCATGAAGTTGTAGGCATGCACTCCGGGGACGTCGTAGCGGCGAACCTCGCCCTGCACCAGGTGCTGGAAGTACTGCCGCACGGCCTCGGGTGTGACCTGCTCGCCGATGAGGCCAGTGAAATGCGGTTGGCGGGCGATGATGGCGATATTGGAGATATTGCCCTTGTCGCCGCTGCGCGCCACCGCGAGCGCCGAAAGCGGTACCGTTACATCATCGTCCGATGAGGCCGCGGCGGAGTGCTTGGCTTTCTGCGCGGCGTAATGCGTGCCTTCGCCCAGAGCCTGGTCCACGGGCACGCCGGAAGGGATGGAAACCGGCCAGGTCTCGCCGTCCATGGACACGGTCACCGCGACGTGGTCCTTGGGCCACAGGAAGGAGAAAAGCCGGAACACCGGCCCTGGCTTGGGGCGTCCGCTGAAGCCGGTGGTGCCTTGAGCCGCGGAGACGCCGAAAGGCGCGACTTCCTTGGCCACGATGTTCAATGCGGCAGCGTCGGCATGCCGTACGGCGAATCGCATCACCACCTCGCGCGCAGCCGTGCCGCGGGCCTGCCGGCCGTAGGAGGGCTTCTCGCTGCCCAGGACTTCCACGAGGGTCTCGCTGAAATCTCCGAAACCGGCTTCGCCCATCATCCGCCGGCAGCGGGCCAGCAAGGCTTCGCCGGTCCGCTCGGCCTTGGCGACAGCGTCGTCGCCCGCGATCGTGAGCGTGGAAGACAAGCGGAAGCCATCCGCCCAGGTGGCACTGACCTTGTACCGGTCCGTTGGCGGACGGCCGCGCGCACCGTGAATGAAGATGCGGTTTTCTCCAGCCTGTTCCATGCGCACGGTGCTGAAGTCGCAGGTGACGTCGGGCAGCAGGTAGTTGGCGGGATCTCCGACCTCGTAGAGCATCTGCTCGGCGGCCACGGTGGGCAGGATGAGGCCGCCGGTGCCGGGAGGCTTTTCCAGGTGGAAGCTGCCGTCTGCGTTGCAGTCGGCGATCGGAAAGCCCATGTGGTCCCAACCGGGCACGCGCCACCAGTCGGTATAGAGGCCACCCGTGGTCTGGGTGGTGCATTCCAGGATATGCCCGACCAGGCTGCCGGCGGCCAACTGGTCGTAGTCGCTGGCGCTCCAGCCGAAATGATGGATGAGGGCGGCCAATGAGAGCGCGCTGTCCACGCAGCGCCCGGTGATCACCACGTCGGCTCCTTTCTGCAGCGCTGAGGCGACGGGCAGGGCGCCGAGGTAGGCATTCATGCTGGTCAGGGAGGAGGGCAGCGGGGTGCCGTTGAACATCTCGGTGACCTGGCGGGCGGCGATGTCTTCACGCGCGCCCATCAGGTCGTCTCCTTCGACCACCGCGATGCGCAGCGTCAGGCCTTGCGCGTTGGCCGCGCGGCGCAGGGCTTCGGCGCAGGCGCGGGGATTCATTCCCCCCGCGTTGGCGAGCAGCTTGATGCCGCGTTCCGCGATCGCGGGCAGGTGCGGGCTTACCGCAGTGACGAAATCGGCGGCATAGCCCGCCTTGGGGTCCCGGCTGCGGGCTTTCTGCAGCAGCGACATGGTCAGCTCGGCCAGGTAGTCGAACACCAGCACATCGACGTCGCCGCCATGGACCAGTTGTGCCACGCCGGCATCGCTGTCTCCCCAGAAGGCGCAAGCGCCGCCGATACGCAAGGTTTTCCGAGAGGCTGTCATTTGTTCACGGCTCATCAATGAAAAAATAAAAAGACGAAAAGTTTTCCTATTTATAGGATAACAAGATTAGATAATGCGGTAAAGCGTCTTTCGAAACGTCGACCGAGCACACTAGAATGCCTCGAACTTTCCATTCCGCTGCCCGATCGCCCGGGATCCACGCCATGTCATCTCGATCCGCTCCACCGCAGCCGCCCCAGTTCACTGTGGGCGCCACGACGCTGTATGCCCAGCTGGCCAGCCTGCTGCGCAGCCGCATCTACAGCGGCGAGTGGGCGAACGAGGAGGCGATACCCAGTCTTCAGGAGCTGTCCGAGCTCTATGGCCTGGGCCGGGTGACGGTGCGCCAGGCGCTGCAGATCCTCGCGAGCGAAGGGCTGATCTCCAGCCAGCGGGGGCGCCGGACCTTCGTGACCTATGCGCCGCAGGATGCCGGCGGCGCGGGCATGGATGGGCCGGTCGTTTCCTACACGACCTCGATCGAGCAGCGGCGGCCCGATTTCAATGTGGTGCTGTTGTCGCGCGAACGGGTGGCTTCGCTGCCTCGAGGCCGGTGGATGGTGGGGCGCGACCAAGGGCCCTACATCCACATCCGCAAGCTGGACCGGGACGGCGAGCAGGTCTATGGGCTGGCGTCGGTGCACGTGGCGGAAGATCTCTACAAGCGCTTTCCCAAGGGGGCTGAGGGCAAGCAGAAGCTGGCCCAGCTGGTGCGCAAGTACGCGCAGCCGCTGTCCGAGGCGCGCGAGCGTGTGACAGTGGTGCCTACCGATTTCGAGGCGGCTTCGGCGCTGGATTACCCCATGGCGGCGCCGGCGGCCCGGGCGGAACGGGTGGTGTGCGATGACTCCGGCCGGGTGGTCTATCTGGCTGTGAGTGTTTATCGAGGGGATCGGTTTGGGTTGGAGAGGGATCTGTTGGATTTCTTTCGGTGATTGGCGGTTGATTTATTTGCTGCGTTGTTTAATAACCTTCGGTTGCTGACCTACGGTCGGAGGCCGGGATTGCCCCCGGCGGTGCACCTACCTTTCTTTGCTCGCCCAAAGAAACGTAGGCCAAAGAAAGGGCGCCCCACTGGACGTGTCCCTTCGCTGCGCTGCGGGCAACCTGTGGTGCTCACGCATGGGGCGGTGCCGTCGAACTCGCTATGTTCACTTCGTTCACGCCGCTCAAACAACGCCGGCAAGCTAGAGCACGAAGCAGAAGCATCTTGCAGTGCTTCTGCCCGCCCCATACGCTGCGCTCCTCGGCACGGCCAGAGGGGCGGGGAGCCCTGCTCGGGCCATTGCTGCGCTCGGCCCGCGAATCAACGGGCTTCGCTGTCTTGCCCCTTCCCCCACTGGGGGAAGGCAGGGATGGGGGCTTTCACGGCGGTTGATCAGAATGGGCTTTTGTTGTGCAGATACTCCAGTGAAAGCCCCCACTCTAACCCTCCCCGCGGGCGGGAGAGGGAGCAAGACCACCGAGCAGTGCGAGATCTATTGATTCGCAGGCCGAGCGCAGCAATGGCCCGAGCCGCGGGCCCCCTCTGGTCGTGCCGAGGAGCGCAGAGCGAGGGGTGGGCAAGGGCACTGCAAGATGCCCTTGCTTCGTGCTCTGACTTGCTGCAGCTGTTTGAGCGTAGTGAACGAAGTGAACGCAGCGAGTTCTGCAGCACCACCCCTCGATCGAGCACCGCAGGTTGCCCGCAGCGCAGCGAAGGGACACGGCAAGTGGGGTCGCCTTTTCTTGGGTTACGTTCTTTTGGCGAAGCAAAAGAAGGTGACTGCGCCGCCGGGCGCACATCCCGGCCAACCGACCGTAGGTCAGCAACCGAAGGTTATTAAACAACGCAGCAGTAAATGAGATGCCCCAGATGAAGAAGCCAACAAGACAAGGACACCCAAGCCGCCCTTACTCAGCCTTGATCTTGTTATCCGCGATCACCTTCCGCCATAACTGCGTGTCTTCACGGTTGATGCGGTCCAGCACTTCCGGCGTGCCAGGGGCCGGCGTGGCATTGAGCTTGGCCAGCCGGTCGCGAACGGCGGGAAGGGCCAGGGCGTCGTTCAAGGCCTTGTTGTAGGCCCGCACGATTTCCGGGGAGGTCTTGGCGGGCAGCATCATGGCGTACCAGCCATCGCTGATGAAGCTTTCATATCCCTGTTCCCTGACCGTGGGCGTATCGGGCAACTCCGGCAAGCGCGCCGAGCTGGTGACCGCCAGCGCTTTCAGGCGGCCGCTCTTGACCTGCGCCGCGCTGGAGGAGGGCGTCAGCACGCTGAAGTCCACGATGCCGCTGATCACATCAGTCATGACGGTGACGCTCTTGTAATGAATCATGCGGATGTCCACGCCGGTCTGGGCCTTCAGGCGTTCGATCATCAGGTGCTGCGGGGTGCCCAGGCCGATGGAGCCGAAGTTGAGTGAGCGGCCTTGCGTCTTCGCCAAGGCCAGCACCTCCTTCAGGTTGGCGCCCGGCAGGTTGGGATTGGCCACGATGACATATGGCGTGGTGGCGATCATGCCCACCGCGCGGAAATCCTTGACCGGATCGAACCCCAGCTTGGGGCCGACCAGGCCAAAAGTGGGCTGCACATTGAAGGTGATCAGCACCGTGTTGCCATCAGGCTTGGACTTGGCCACGTAGTCGGTGGCGATGGTGTAGCCCGCGCCGGGCTTGCTGTCGACGATGATGGTGCGGCCCATCGCCGGGCCCATTTGCTCGGCCAGGATGCGGGAGAGCACATCCACCCCTCCACCCGGCGTGCTGCCCGAGATGAATCGGGTGACCTGGTTGGATTGCGCCGCGACGGGCAATGCAAGAACAGATATGGCGGAGGCCGCCACCCAAGCTTTCCAGTTCATGAACTCTCCTTTGTCTCCTGAGTGAATGATCTCGTCGGTTTTCTACTTGACCTATTGTATTATCAAGCATCATACTTGAGTCAAAATCACAGTTCATTTCCTCGTATTACCTATTCGCCATGAACCACCGCAACGTTTGTCAGATGTTTGGGATCGAGGTCCCGGTGTTCGGTTTTTCCCATTGCCGCAACGTGGTAGCCGAGATCACCAAGGCAGGGGGGATGGGTTGCCTGGGAACGGCCTACTACACGCCGGAGCAGCTGGAGATCGAGTTGAACTGGATCGATGAGCAGGTCGCGGGAAAACCCTACGCCGTCAACATGCTGTTGCCGAGGAAGTTCGAAACCGTGGGCGAACCGCTGGAGTTCGAAAAGTTGCCTGAAAGCCACGTGGCCTGGCAGCGAAAGCTGCTGGACGATGCCGGTATTCCGCCCCTGCCGGAATCCGAGCGCGAGCGCCTGGTGCGTGAGGAGCTGGATCAGATGCACCTCACGCCCGAATTCGCGGAGGAGCTGCTGGAGGTGATATGCCGCCACCCCAACGTGAAGCTGGTGGTCAGCGCCCTGGGCTCGCCGCCTCGCCCAATCCTGGACCGCCTGCACGCGCAAGGCATCAAGGTCGGGGCCATGACGGGCAAGGTGCAGCACGCGCTGAAGCACAAGGAGGCGGGGCTCGACATCCTCATCGCGCAGGGGACGGAGGCGGCAGGCCATACCGGCGTGGTTTCCTCCATGGTGCTGTGGCCCGAGGTGGTGGACGCCGTGGCGCCGATACCCGTGCTGGCCGCTGGCGGCATCGGCCGCGGCCGCCAGATGGCAGCGGCTTTCGCCCTGGGCGCGCAAGGCATCTGGTGCGGCTCCGTCTGGCATGGCACCAGGGAAAGCGATCTCACCGATGAGATGAAGCAACTGCTCTACCAGGCACGCTCCGAAGATGCGGTTCAGACGCGCTCCAAGACCGGCAAGCCAGGGCGGATGCTGCGCAGCAAGTACACAGAGGCATGGGTGCAGCCGGGAGCGCCCGCCACCTTGCCGATGCCGTGGCAGAGCGTGCTCAATGCCGAGGCGCGGCTGCGCATCGATCGGGCCCGGGCGCTCGACTACATGACCTGCCCCGTGGGGCAGATCGTGGGAACCATCAACAACGAAAGCTCCGTACGCCAGGTGATACAGGATATTCTGGAAGAGTTCGTGACCACGGTGGAGCAAATGCCCGCGGCAACAGGCCTGGCGGACGCTTGAGCCATGTCCTGCATGGGTGCTTGAGCCCGGTGACGGACCCATCCCATCTTGGGCGCTAAATGAAAATGAGGAGTGAATGCATGTCGGAGAATTCGTCGATCGTTCAGCAGGCCGGTGGTGATCTGCTGGTGGAGCAAAGAGGCGCCGTGCTGTGGCTGACGCTCAACCGCCCGCAGCGGCGCAATGCCCTGACCGATGCCGTGATGCTCGCGCTGCGCGATGAGTTCCTGGCCGCGGCCAGGAACCCGGAGCTCAGGGTCATCGTGCTCACCGGCGCGGGGGACAAGGCCTTTTGCGCGGGCGCCGATCTCACACCGGGCGACACGCCCTTCAAGCCCAAGGTGGATCGTTTGCAGACCCCCATGGGTGAGCTCTTTCGCGCGGTGCATGACTGCACGGTACCCGTGCTCGCGCGCGTCAACGGTGTCTGCGTGGCGGGCGGGCTGGGCCTGTTCGGCATGTGCGACATGGCGGTCTCGGTGGATACGGCTCAGTTCGGCATGCCGGAAGTGAAGATCGGCCTTTTTCCGATGCAGATCCTCAGCGTGCTGCGGGACCTGATTCCGCCGCGCATGCTGAATGAAATGTGCATGACCGGAAAACCCATCAACGCGCAGACAGCCCATTCGCTGGGCCTTCTGAACCGCATCGTGCCCGCGGCGGAGCTGGATGCCGCCGTCGATGCCCTGGTGGCGGATCTCGTGGCGGCTTCACCCATGGCGGTGCGGCGCGGCAAGTACGCGATGCGCGCGGTGGCGTCGATGTCGTTCCCCGAGATGATGTCCTTCACGGAAACGGCGCTGGTGCCCATGATCCAGACCGAAGACGCGCGCGAAGGCCTTGCGGCGTTCAACGAGCGCCGCTCGCCTCAATGGCCGGGGCGATGAGCATGTCATCCCCTGACTCATCCGCCGTGCCGTCGTTTCAGCACCTGGCGGGCCCCCAGCGCGTGTTCTGCGGTACCGGCAGCCTGGACGGGCTTAGCCGGGAGCTGGATCGCCTGGGATGCAAGCGTGCGGCCGTGGTATGTGGGGCGTCGCTGGCCCGGAACGGGCAGGCATTGGCACGGGTGCGCGAAGCGGTGGGCACGCACCTCGCGGGAGTGGTGGCTGGTGCGGTGGAGCACAGCCCCGTGCCCGCCGTCCTGGAGGTGGCCCGGGAGCTGCAGGGCATGCAGGCAGACGCCGTCATCGCGGTGGGAGGCGGTTCGGCCATCGTCACCGCGCGCGCCGCCAGCATCGTGCTGGCTGAAGGGCCGGACGTGCATCGCCTGTGCACGCAGCGAGGCGCCGATGGCCAATGGGTCAGCCCTCGCCTGGCTCGGCCCAAGCTCCCTCAATTGGTCATTCCGACGACGCCTACGACGGCCTGTGTGAAGGCAGGCAGCGCTGTGCTTGATGTGAGCATGGGGCAGCGCCTGGCCCTGTTCGACCCCAAGACCCGCGCGCAGGCCTTGTTCGTGGACCCCGAGCTGGTGGCCACGGCCCCTGCCTCGCTGGTGCTGAGCGCCAGCATGAACACCCTGGCTATGGCAGTTGAGGGACTGGAGTCGCTGCAGGCTCACGCGTTCTCGGATGCGCTGTTGATGCAGTCGCTGCGGCTGCTGGCCAAGCATCTTCCCGTGGCCGATACCCCTGCGGCGCGTTGCCAACTGGTGCTGGCGGCGGCGCTGTGCGGCCAGGGCACGGATTTCGGGGGAGCGGGGCTGGCCTCGGTGCTGGGCCATGCCCTCGGGCATAGCCAGGGTGTGGCCAACGGCCTGGTCAATGCCGCCGTGTTGCCCCACACCATGCGCTTCAACGCGCCGGCCACGGTGCGAGGGGTCCCGCAAGTCGCCGCCGCGCTGGGAGCGGCGTCTGACCCCGCGCCCGGCGCGGAGGAGGCGATCGCCCGCGTGGAGGCGTTGCTGAACACGCTGGGCTTGCCCCGGCGTTTGCGCGACCTCGGTGTTTCTTCGTCCGCCTTGCCGGAGATCGCTGGCAAGGCCATGAGCGACTGGTTTCTTCAGCGCAACCCTCGTCCGGTGCAAGGCGTGGCGGAGTTGCAGGCTGTTCTGGAGGCCGCCTGGTAGCGGCATTTTTTTCTTATCTCATGAGTTCCATTCCTTCCTCTTCATCCGGCCCGCTGGCGGGCGTGCGCGTGGTCGATATCACCGCCGTGCTCATGGGGCCTTCGGCCACCCAGATGCTGGCCGATCTGGGTGCCGATGTCATCAAGATCGAGCCGCCAGGCGGTGACAAGACGCGTGCCATCGGCCCCATGGGCGACCGCAAGATGGGCCCCATCTTTCTGGGAGCAAACCGCAACAAGCGCAGCGTGGTGCTGGACCTGAAGGTGCCGGAAGGCCGCCAGGCGCTGTTGAAGCTGGCCGAAACTGCGGATGTGCTGACCTACAACGTGCGTCCGGCTGCCATGGCCCGCCTGGGTTTGACCTACGAAGCGCTTCGCGCCGTCAATCCGAGGCTGATCTATGTGGGCATGTTCGGGTTTTCGCAGCATGGGCGCTACGCGCCTTCACCGGCATTCGACGATCTCATCCAGGCGGCCACCGGGGTCACGGCGGCCATGACGGCTGCCAGCCCCGATGGGACACCGGGTTTCGTACCGCTCAACCTGATGGACCGCTCGGTGGGGCTGTACGCCTTTGGCGTCATTGCTTCGGCGCTGTATGCGCGCGAGAAAACGGGCGAAGGCCAGCGCGTGGATGTGCCCATGTTCGAGACCATGGTGCCTTACGTGCTGGGCGATCACCTGTATGGGCGCAAGTACCTTCCTGCGCAGGGCGATTTTGGTTATCCGCGGCTCCTCTCCTCCGCGCGCCGCCCGTTTCGCACCAAGGATGCGCAGGTCTGTTGCGTCATCTACCAGGACCACCATTGGCGCGCCTTCCTGGGCATCCTGGGCATGGGCGATCTCTATGAGACCGACCCGCGCTTCAGGGACATCACCACCCGCACGGCGCATGCGGACGAACTCAACCGGTTCGTCGAGAAGCATCTGGCCGAGAGGACCACGGCCGAGTGGCAGCAACTGCTGAAGGAGGCCGACGTGCCGGTGTTCCCAGCGCATACCTTCGAGACGCTGCTGGAAGACGAACATCTGCAGGACATCGGATTTTTCCGTGACGAGGAAGTGCCTGGCGTGGGCACCGTGCGCGAAACCGCGGTGCCCAGCGAGTGGTTCGGTACGCCTCCGCAAGGCTACCGGCCTCCGCCTGCGCTGGGCCAGCACAGCGCAGAGGTGCTGGCCGAGGCGGGCTACAGCCCCGCCGAGATTGACCGCCTCGTGCAGAGCGGGGCTACCCATCTATCGTAGAAAGGCAAAGGCAAATGGATCGAAGAGCATTCAGCACGGGGCTCGTGGCGGGCGCCGCGCTCGCGGCTGCTGGCATGGCACGCGCCCAAGGGGGCCGGCAACCCACCATGGTGGTGCCCTACACGCCCGGCGGCAGCACCGACATACTGGGGCGCCTGTTCACAGACGCGTTCTCCGCCAAGGCGGGCGAGAAGTACATCGTGGAAAACCGTCCCGGTGCCAGCAGCATGCTGGGTTCCGCCTACGTGTCTTCGTCGCCGCCGGATGGACGTACCCTGATGTACACCTATGGCAACCTGATGCTCAATCAGGAATTCCTGATGAAGGAGAACCGCCTGCTTCCCTTGCGGGATCTGGTGCCGGTGACGCGCACTTGCATCATTCAGGCGGTCATTGTGGCCGCGCCGTCCTTTCCGGCAAACAACCTGCGGCAGTTGCTGGAGATGGCGCGAAAGAATCCTGGCAAGCACACCTACGCTTACTACGGGGATCTGGGTATCGCCTCGGTGGCCGCGGAGGCAGATGTGCAATTGCTGCGCGTGCCCTACAAGGGTGGTGTGCCGGGCATGACGGACGTCATGGCGGGTACGGTGGACATCATCACCAGTTCACTGGCGCAGGCGCAGCCCATGTTGAAGGCGGGCAAGCTCAAGGCTCTGGCGGTCTATGGCGACGAGCGTTTGCATGAATGGCCGGACGTGCCTGCGGTGAAGGAAGTGCTGCCCAATTTCCGGGCGCTGGACTACCAGGTGGTGATGGCACCCAAGGGCACGCAAGGAGCGGTGCTGGCGCAGCTGGCACAGCGCGCCAAGGCCGCGCTGGCCGGGGCCGAGATCCGTCAGGCCTTTCTGGAGCGCGGGGCGATCGTGGCGCCGATGAGTCCTGAGGAGACGCTGGCTTTCATGGAGTCTGACCGGGCGCAATTGGCCAAGGTGGTGAAGGCGGCGAAGATCGCGCCTGAATAAAGGAAAGGCTGGTGCGCGGAGCGCCGTCCTTCCGGGACCGCCAAGCTCCAGCTTGGCATCTGCGTCACTTGGAGGCGCCGCCTGCCAAGCTGGAGCTTGGCGGTCCCAGCGGGTCAACGCATCAATAGGACTTCGGCAGGCCCAGGACTCGCTCGCCGATGTAGTTGAGGATCATTTCACGGCTGACGGGTGCGATGTTCGGGACCATGATCTCGCGCAGGTAGCGCTCCACGTCGTACTCAGCCGCATAGCCCATGCCGCCGAGCGTGCGCACGGCTTGTTCGCACGCCTGGAAGGCGGCCTCCGCGCCCAGGTATTTGGCGGCGTTGGCCTGGGGGCCGCAGGGGCGGCCGGCGTCATAGAGACGCGCGGCTTGCCAGACCATCAGGTCGGCTGATTCCAGCGCCATCCAGTTGCGGGCCAGGGGATGGGCAATGCCCTGGTTCTGGCCGATGGGACGGCCGAACACCTGGCGTTCACACGCGTAGGCGGTGGCCTTCGAGAGAGCGCGCCGCCCGATGCCCACGGCTTCGGCGGCCACCAGGATGCGTTCGGGGTTGATCGCATCGAGCAGGATGTGAAAACCCCGGCCTTCCTCGCCAATCAGATCCTCCTTCGGAATGGGCAGCGCGTCGATGAACAAGGCGTTCGAATCCACCGCGCCCCGCCCCATCTTGACGATCTCGCGCGCTTCCACGTAGCGGCGGTCCAGATCGGTATAGAAAAGCGACATGCCGTCGGTTCGCTTGCGGCATTCTTCCAGCGGTGTAGTGCGTGCCAGCAGCATCATCTTGTTGGCGCGCTGCGCGGTGGAGATCCACATCTTGCGGCCGCTGGTCACATAGTGATCGCCTTTGCGCACCGCTCGGGTGGAAATGCTGGTCGTGTCGAGACCGGCGTCCGGTTCGGTCACCGCGAAGCAGCTCACGTCTTCGCCGGAGATCAGCGGCGGCAAGATGCGCTTCTTCTGTTCCGCCGTGCCGTGCACCACGATGGCATGCGGTGCGAACACGTTGATGTGGATGGCCGAGCACGCGGCAAGGGCGCCGGCTGAATTGCCCACGGTCTGCATCATCAGCGCTGCCTCGGTGATGCCCAACCCCGCGCCACCATATTCCGGGGGCATCGTCACGCCCAGCCAGCCTGCCTTTGCCATGGCCGCCACGAACTCGACGGGAAAGCTGTGGGAGCGGTCCTTCTCGCGCCAGTAGTCGTCGCCGAAGTTGTCGCACAAGGCTTGCACGGCTTCCTTGATCTGTTGCTGCTCCGGGGTGAGATCGAGTTCAAGCATGGGTGTGCGCTCCACTGAGAATGAAGGTGTGTTGACGATAGACCTATTGTATCTTTAATAGGATATGTTGAGAAAAAACATGCGATGCTTGGCAGTGCGACGGCAGTGCGGTGGCGCCGGCCGCAGACCGCTCAGTTCCTGGCGTTGTCGATTCGTGCGGTGGCCCGCGCAATAAGGGCGTGCGCTGCGCTTTCGGCGTCATTGGGGGCCCGGCGTCCGATGGCGTCGAGCAATTGCCAGTGCAACTTCAGCGCGGCGGCATCAGGTGCGCCCGTGCCGCTTGTCGAAGCCCGAAAACTGGTTTTCCATACGGCAGAAAGTGCTGTTTCCAACTGCTGGATGAACGGGTTACCGCAGGCGCGCACCACCAGGCCATGAAAGCGCAGATCGGCCTCGATGTAGCTGTCACGCTGGCCAGCACCAGCCATTGCGTCGTAGGCGCTTCGCAGGTCGGCTACTTCGTCTGCGCTGGCGCGTGTGGCCGCCAGACGTGCGGCCAGAGGCTCGATGGCCAAGCGCAGTTCGATCAGGTCGGCCAGCAGCTTGCTATCGAAATCCGATTGATCGTGCCAACTCAATACCGCAGGGTCGAACAGGTTCCACTGGGCACGCGGCAGCACATGCGTGCCGATGCGCGGGCGGATCGACACCAGTCCCTTGGCAGCAAGGCTCTTCATGGCCTCGCGCACGATCAGTCTGCTGGCGCCGTAGGTCTTCGCGAGTTCCGGCTCCGTCGGCATTTGCGTGTCGACCGAATAAGTGCCGGTCACGATATCTCGCCCCACCATCTCAACCAGTTGATGGTGGAAGTTTCGAAGGCGTGGCGGCGATTGCATGCCTGCGAGCATAACCCCGCGGCTGATCTTCTCCTGTTTGACCTCAATCATTTAATGATTGTATGATTGTATGAATAAAAGAAGATGGATCTGACCACCCTTGTTTGCCGTCACCTACCCATCTCTCAACCCTGGAGACTTTCATGCACCGACGCCTTGCCGTCATGGCCCTGTCCCTAGCTGCCGCTGTATTTGGCGCCACGTCCGCCGCGGCTCAGGACTTTCCTACCAAGCCCATCCGCATGATCGTGCCGGTGCCACCGGGCGGCACGGGCGATATGGTGTCGCGCCTGTTCGCCAACGTCGCGGCCAAGGACCTGGGCCAGCCCATCGTGGTGGAAAACCGACCGGGTGCTACGGGCAACATCGGCACTGTGGCGGCCGTGAAATCGCCGGCTGACGGCTACACCATTTTTCTGTGCAGCATTGGCAACTGTGCGGTGAACTCCAGCTTGTACGCCAACCCGGGCTTCGACCTGTTCAAGGACGTCGCGCCGGTCGTGCTGCTGGGCTACTCCATCAACGTACTCACGGCTGGTCCTCAGACTGGTATTACCAGCGTGGCCAGCCTGTTGGCCAAAGCGCGTAGCGGCCAGCTCAGTTACGCGTCATCGGGCGTCGGCGCTTCCAATCACCTGGCTGGAGAAATGCTTAAGAAAGTATCGGGCGTGCCGCTGTTGCATGTGCCCTATAAAGGCTCGGGTCCAGCCATTACTGACCTGCTGGGAGGCCAGGTTCAAGTGTTTTTCGACAACGAGCCATCCATCCTCCCTTTCATCAAGTCCAACCGTGTCAAGGCATTGGCGGTCACAGGCAAAACCCGCTCGGCCAACTTGCCGGAAGTGCCCACGATGGAAGAGTTGGGTTACAAGGGATTCGTCATAGAGCCCTGGTATGCCATCGGCGCCCCTGCAGCCACGCCACCGGCGATCGTTGCTCGTCTGAATACGGCGTTCAATCATGCGTTGCAGGACGCTGCCGTGCGCAAGACGCTGCAGGAGGCGGGTATCAGCCCTGGGGGCGGTACCGCGGCGGCCTTCGGCCATCACATGCGTCAGGAATACGACAAGTGGGCCGAACTGATTCGGACCCAGAAGATTTCTGCCGACTCTCCCTGAAATCCCCGTAGTTTCCGCACCCTCGTCCTATGCAGATCACCGCGATCCAGACCACCCGACTGCCCTCCCAACCCAATCTCATATGGGTGGAGGTGGAAACCGATGCCGGCGTGACCGGCCTCGGTGAAACTTTCCGTGGCGCTGCTGCCGTCGAAACGTACCTGCACACCATGGCAGCTCCTCTTATGCTGGGAAAGAACCCGCTGGAGATCGAGCGCTTGCACAAGCTTCTGTTCCGTGGATACCTGGGCTTCAACGGTAGCGGAGTGGAAACCCGTGCGGCGTCGGCAGTAGACATCGCGCTGTGGGACCTGTTCGGCCAGATGACCGGCCAGCCTATCTATCAACTGCTGGGTGGTGCCTGCCATGAGCGCATGCGCACCTACAACACCTGCGCAGGCGTGGACTACAACAGCCGCAGTATCCAGCGCAGGTTGGTCGAGCCGGGCCAAGCCAGGGTACGCGGCCGCTACGACGACCAGATTGCCTTCATCGAAAACCCGGCTGAACTTGCGCAGAGCCTGCTCGATGAAGGCTTCGGCGCCATGAAGATCTGGCCATTCGACGGTGCCGCCGCACAGACCGACGGCCAGTACGTCAGCGGCCCATTGATGCGCCAGGGCCTGGAAGTGTTCGAGAAGATCCGCGTGGCGGTGGGCGACCGCATCGAGATCATGTGCGAGCTGCATTCCATGTGGAACCTCACCTCCGCCCTGGCCATTGCGCGCGAACTCAAGCAATACCGTCCCTTCTGGGCCGAGGATCCTATCAAGATGGACAGCCCCGGCGCGCTGGCCGACTACCGCCGCCAGGCCGGAATTCCCGTGTGCGGCAGTGAAACGCTTGCTGCGCAAGGCGCGTTTCGCGACCTGTTGGCCGCTGATGCGGTCGACATCGTCATGCCCGACCTGTCCTGGTGTGGCGGCATCACTGAAGCCCGCAAGATCGCAAGCCTGGCGGATGCCTACCAGAAGCCTATTGCTCCGCATGATTGCACCGGTCCGGTGGTGCTGTGGGCCTCGCTGCATTTGGCGCTGGCTTCGCCCAACGCCATATTTCAAGAGGTGGTGCGCGCCTTCCTGGCCACCTTCTATCGCGACCTGGTCACTGAGCTCCCGGTCTTGAACAAGGGCCTCCTCGACCGACCGACCGAGCCTGGTCTGGGGACACAATTGAGTCCGACCGTGCGTCATGATCCTGCGGCCATCGTACGTCGCACCGAGCACGCCTGATCCCCTGCGGCCTATTTCACTCACAGAACCCAGGAGTCCTTCCTTATGCCGAATTTTGACCACGCCGCCGTGCGCGCCGCACTGGATGGCATCTCAGGCATTCTTGTCACGCCCTTTGATACGCAGAACAAAATCGCGCCTGCGCGGCAAAAGCCCATTGTCGACCGCGCGGTGGCCGCCGGTGTGCATGTACTGGTAGCCAATGGCAACACCAGCGAGTACTACGGCCTGCGTGCCAGCGAGGCGGAAGCCATGGTGGCCGCCAGCGCCGAGCACATCGCGGGGCGCGTTCCGCTGCTGGGCGGCGTGGGCCGCGGCGTCGAAGAAGCGTGCGACCTGGCTGCGGCTTCGTATCGCGCGGGTGCCGATGCGCTCATGGTGCATCAGCCGCCCGATCCCTTCGTGGCGCCGCGCGGCGTGGTCAGCTATGTGCAACGCGTGGCCGAAGCCGGCCAGGGTCTGCCCGTGGTGCTGTACCTGCGTAACGAGAACATAGGTTTGCTCTGCCATTGAGGCGCTGTGCGCCATCCCAGGGGTGATTGGCATCAAATGGGCTGCGCCAACGCCGTTGCTGCTGTCCGAGGCCATCCGCCGCAACCGCGAACGCCGGTTGGCCTGGGTCTGCGGATTGGCCGAGAACTGGGCTCCTGCCCTGTATGCGGCTGGGGCGCGCGGCTTTACCTCCGGCTTGATCAACGTCCGACCGGATCTGTCCGTGGAGATCCATGCCGCGTTGAGCAGCGGCAGCTATGAGCGCGCCCAGGCCTTGATTGAGAAGATCCTGCCTTTCGAGACCTTGCGCGCGGAAGAAAATAACGGCACCAATGTGACGGTGGTCAAGGCTGCTCTGCAACGGATGGGCATGGACTGCGGCCCCACCCGCCCCCTTCAGCGTGGCCGCTGAGCGATCGGGCCGCGTCGAAACTGGATGAACTGATGAGCACGTGGGCCGCGCGTTAGTGCTCAATGTCCCGGCTTCTGGCGCACTCGCGCGACGTGAGAGGGCAAGTCTGTCCACGCAGGCGCCTGCGGTGCGTAGCGGGCGCGCAGATAGGTGGCCAACTCGGCGATTTGCGTGTCGGAGAGCACGTCACCAAAGCCTTGCATGAAGCCGATCTCGCGCGTGGCCGGCTCGCGCACGCCCTCGAGGATGGTCCGGATCAGGTTGTCGGGACGGTCGCTGGAGAGCTTGCTGGAGAGTGCCAGGGGCCGGTTCAGGCCGAGCACAGTGGGGCCGTCTCCGTCGTGATGGCAGGCGGCGCAGGCGGTTTCGAACATGCGTTGCGCAGGGCCGAGCAGGGTGCTTTGGCTTTGGGCGGCACGGGCGACGGCTTGGCGGGCAACGGCATCCAGCTCGGCAGGGGCCGGGGAGGGAGCATTGAACGAGGCCAGGTAGGTGGCCATGGCCCGAATGTCTTCGTCGGGCAGGGCCTGCAGCTCACCGACCACTTCGGACATCGGGCCGCCAGCTGAGCCGTGGCGGGGGGAATGGCCGTGGCGCAGGTAACGGTAGAAGGCGTCCGCGTCCCACGGCACTGCGGCTTTCGAGACAGTAGTCAGGGCAGGGGCTTCCCAGCCATCGATCATGGCGCCTGACAGAAAGGCCCCGCCGGTTTTCTCCGCGCCCGTGGCGTCGCGCGGCGTATGGCAGGCACCGCAATGGCCGAGGCCCTGGACCAGGTAGGCGCCGCGGTTCCATTCGATGCTCTGGGTGCGGTCGGCCTGGTAGGGCTGTGCATCGAGGTGGAGCGCGTTCCAGCCCGCCATGAGCGGGCGCAGGTTGAACGGAAAGCGCATCTGCGCTTTCGGCGTTTCCGCGCGTACGGCGGGCTGGCTCATCAAATAGGCATAAAGGGCCTGAAGATCGTCGTCGCTGGTCTTGGCGAACGCCGTATAGGGGAAAGCAGGGTACAGATGCTTTCCATCGCGCGAGAGGCCTTCGCGCATGGCGCGCTGAAAAGCAGAAAAGCTCCAGGAGCCGAGGCCCGTGCCGGCATCAGGCGTGAGGTTGGTGGTGAAGACGGTTCCGAAAGGCGTTTCCATGGCGCGGCCGCCTGTGCCGCGCGCACCGCCCGGGGCCGTATGGCAGACGAAGCAGTCGCCCGCTGCGGCGAGCGTGCGGCCGCGCTCGATGGTCTCCTGGCTGTAAACCGGGGCGCTCAGGTTGACCGGGGCGATGGCGGGGCGCCAGCCGAACAGGCCGGTGATGAGACCGATCATGCCCACGGCCAGCGCACCGGCGGTGGCCCACAGGCTTTTGCCGCGCGGCCATGGGGTTGAATTCTCCCTCCCTTCGGGGTTGCCGCGTCCTGCGGGGGGCGCTGAGGGGGGACGGCCATGCCGCCGTGGTCTCCATGCCCGGCCAAAGGAGGAGGGAGTGAGCCTCCGGTCCCTGCCGCTTCCAACCCGGCCTGCACCACTTCAGGTGTAAAAGGCGGCGCGCGAAAGCGCACGCCGGTGGCATCGAAGATGGCATTGGCAATGGCTGCCGTGCCGGGTACGCTGGAGGACTCTCCCGCGCCGAGCGGGGCCTCGCCGGGCCGCGGCATGTGCAGCACTTCGATGACGGGTACTTCGCGGAAATTGAGGATGGGGTAGCTGCCCCAATCCATGTTCTGCACCGTGCCCGCAGGCCGCACGCCGGCCAAGGCGGTCTTCGCGGCTTGCTGTTCGGGCGCGCCATGCGGGGCGAAGCTCACTTGCTCCTTCAAGGCACGGCTGGTGGTCTGGATCACATTGCCGTGGACCTGATGTTCCACGCCCGCCGGGTTGATGAGCATGCCGGCATCGTGCCCGACGACGACACGGCGCACGTGCACCTCGCCTGTCTTGCGGTTCACTTCAACATCGGCGACCCAGGCCGACCACGCGGCGCCGAAGCCCGGCCATTTGCTGTGCACGTAGCGGGCGTAGGCGAAGCCTTGGCCGAAGAGAATGTCGCCGCCTTCGCCAAGCCCGCCGTCCGTGTTTTCCTGTGGGCCGGTGCGCGGCCGCCAGCCGGCTTTTTGCGCGGTGGCCTGCACGAGTTCCGCGGCGCGCGGGTCACGCAGATGCTTCAGGCGGAACTGCACCGGGTCTTGCCCGGCTTCGGCGGCCAGCTCGTCGATGAAACTCTCGTGCGCGAAGGAACTCGGCAGTGCCGACACGCCGCGCAGCCATGACGCGCGAACGATCGGCGGCATGTCGTTGACTTTCACGCGCAGGTGTTCAGCCTCGTACGGCCAGCGCGCCGTGCGGTCGCCCATTTCGAAGGCCTGCGCCACAGGCTCCACGGTTCGGGTGAGCAGCAGCGCGAGGGTGGGGGCGCCATTGCTGGGGTAGCTGGTCTCGAAATCGTAGGCAGCGATGGCTCCTTCGGGCGTCAGGCCGCCGCGCGCCTGCATCAACTGTGCCGCGCCCTTGGGCTCCCATGCATGTTCCTGCGCGCGCGTGAGCTGTACGCGCACGGGTGCCCCCACGGCCCGGGACAGGAGTGCCGCGTCGGCGGCCACGTCGTCGGCGCCGTTGCGGCCGTAGCAGCCCGCGGCTTCCATGCGGATCACGTCGACCTGCACATCCTGCAGGGCCATCAGCTTGGCCAGGTCTGCGCGCAGCACATGAGGGTTCTGTGTGCCGGCCCAGATCTTGAGGGGCACATCGCCTTCCGGCTGCCAGTGCGCCAGCGCGCATGAAGGGCCGATGGAGGCATGCATCTGGTAAGGCCACAGATACGTGCGCGCCATGCCCCTGCCGCCGGCCAGGGCGGCGTCCACATCGCCCTCGTCGACCAGCAGGCGCTGTGTGGCCGGGTTGGTGCGTACCGCGTTTTCGACGTTCCCCATATCCGGCATGCCGGGCCAGGGCTTCCAGCGGATCACGAGCGCGCGCGCGGCGGCTTCGGCGTGTTCTTCACGCTCGGCGACCACGCCGACGAAATCGCGGATCACGACCACTGCCCGGATACCGGGGATGTGCGCAATGCTGCGCTCGTCCACGGATTCGAGCGTGTTGCCGATGTAGTCGCCATGGTCAGCGCCTGCATAAGGCGGACGCACCACGCGGCCATGCAGCATGCCGGGTACGCGCATGTCATGCACGAACACGGTTTCACCGGAGAGCTTCTGAGGGATGTCCACGCGCGGCTGGCGTGTGCCGACGATGCGGTAATGGGCCGGGTCTTTCAGCGGGGCATCGGGATCGAGCCGAAGGATGGTGCGCTGGCCGGCGAGCAGTTGGCCGTAAGGGACGTGGGTGTGGTGTTCGGTGCGCAACCGCACCACACCGAGCCGGGTTTCGACATTTTCCACTGGTACGCCTAGCCATTCGGCGCCGCGGGCCAGCAACCAGGCATGTGCCTGCGCTGCCGCCCGCCGCATGGGCTGCGCATGGATCTGGATCGAGGCACTGGCGATCGTCGCGCCCTGGTTGGGCGCGCGCGCCGTGTCGCCCAGCGCCATGCTGACGCAGGCCAGTGTCAGATCCAGCTCTTCCGCCACGATCTGCGCCAGCGCGGTCTGCAGGCCGGTGCCTAGATCCACATGGCCGTTGAGCGCGGTGACGCTCCCATCGTCCCAGAGCGCCAGCAGGATTTCGTCGCCTTCGAGCGGGTTGGCGCCAACGGCCGTGGGCTGGCCCGGGGCCGCAGGAGGAGGGGCAGGGGCTCGCGCACGATCGCGAGCACGCCGTCGGCCGTGAGGATGTCGGCGCGCGTGCGGGGGTGGTCGGCGCGGCGGGTCATGCGGGCTTGGTGCTGGACAGCAGTTCGGCGGCACGGGTGACCGCTGCCAGGATTTCCACGTGCGTGCCGCAACGGCACAGGTTGCCGGAGAGCTCGGCGCGGATGCGGGCCTCGCTGGGTTTGGGATCGCGTGCGAGCAGGGCGGCGGTTTGCATCACCATGCCGTTCAGGCAGTAGCCGCATTGGGCGGCTTGGGCTTCTTCGAATGCGGCCTGGACTGGGTGCCAGTGCTCTTTTGCCGCCGGGCCGCTCCCAAGGCGAAAGGGGCCCCCTGGGGGGCAGCGGACCATGCGGAGCAGGGTAGCGTGGGGGCCATGTTCATGCCCAAGCCTTCCAGGGTGGTGATTTGGCGGCCTGCGACACCGTGGGCAGGGATCACGCAGGCCCTCGCTGCCACGCCGTCTACATGTACTGTGCAGGCGCCGCAAGAGCCTTGGCCGCAGCCGTATTTGGGGCCGTTCAGGCTTAGGTCGTTGCGCAGCAGGTGCAGCAGTGACGTGTCTCGCGGGACGTCGAGTGTCACGGCCCGTCGGTTGACGGTTAGGGTCAGTTCGGGCATGGACGGGTTGGCTCCTTCCCCCTTTGGGGGAAGGTTGGGATGGGGGCTTTCACGGCGGTTGATTTATTGGCTGCGTTTTCTAATGGCTTTCTGCTTTCTAATGACCTTCTGCTGCTTGATCTAATGTCGGAGGCCGGGATTGCCCCCGGCGGTGCAGTATCTTTCTTTTGCGTCGCCAAAAGAAAGACACCAAAGAAAAGGCGACCCCACTTGCCGTGTCCCTTCGCTTCGCTGCGGGCAACCTGTGGTGCTCGATCGAGGGGTGGTGCCGTCGAACTCGCTATGTTCACTTCGTTCACGTCGCTCGAACAACGCCGGCAAGTCAGAATACGAAGCAAGGGCATCTTGCAGTGCCCTTGCCCACCCCTCGCTCTGCGCTCCTCGGCACGTCCAGAGGGGTGGGGAGCCCGGCTCGGGCCATTGCTGCGCTCGGCCTTCGAATGATCAGGCTTTGCTGTATTTACTCCTTCCCCCGCTGGGGGAAGGTTGGGATGGGGGCTTTCACGGCGCCACCTGCACAGCAGAAGACCATTCAGATCAACCGCGGTGAAAGCCCCCACCCTGGCCCTCCCCCAGCGGGGGAGGGAATTAATACCGTGGAGCGCTGTGGGGCTTGTTGAATGGGCAGCGGATGAGCAATCGCCGCTGCCCCTCACCGGATGGCCAGCCCCCCAACCCTCTCCCGCTGGCGGGAGAGGGAGCAAGACCACCGAGCAGTGCGAGGTCCGACTATTCGCAGGCCGAGCGAAGCGATGGCCCGATCCGCGGGTCCCCTCTGGGCGTGCCGAGGAGCGCAGAGCGAGGGGTGGGCAAGGGCACTGCAAGATGCCCTTGCTTCGTGCTCTAGCTTGCTGCAGCTGTTTGAGCGGCGTGAACGCAGTGAACAAAGCGAGTTCTGCAGCACCACCCCTCGATCGAGCACCACAGGTTGCCCGTAGCGCAGCGAAGGGACACGGCAAGTGGGGTCGCCTTTTCTTGGGTTACCTTCTTTTGGCGACGCAAAAGAAGGTGACTGCACCGCCGGGGGCAATCCCGGCCGCCGACCTCTGATAGCCAACAGAAAACCATTAAGAAGCAAAAAGCTAAGCACTTTCAAACACTCAAATAAGCCCGCCGAACCTCCTCGTTAGCGGCTAGTTCAGCCATCGACCCCGCAAACCGAATCTGCCCCTTCTCCAACACATAAGCCCGGTCAGAAACAAGCTCAGCAAAGTGCATGTTCTGCTCCGAGAGCAGGATGCTCACGCCCTGCGCTTTCAGCTCCAGGATCATGTTCGCCATCTGCTCGACGATCACAGGCGCCACACCCTCGCTGGGTTCATCCAACAGCACGAGATACGGATTGCCCATGAGCGTACGCGCCACCGTGAGCATCTGCTGCTCCCCGCCGCTCATCTGGCCACCGGGCCGCAAGGGCATTTCACCCAGGTTGGGAAACAGCTTGAACAGGCGCTCGGGTGTCCAGTGCGGGGCGGCGTTGCCATCAGGCCAACTGCGGGCCGGTTGTTTGCCGACTTCCAGGTTCTCCAGCACCGTAAGGTCCGTGAACACGCGGCGATCTTCGGGTACGAAGCCCAGGCCCAGGCGGGCGCTGGCGAAAGGCTCGGCGCGCGAGAGGTCATGGCCCATGAACTGCACCGTGCCGCGCCGCTTGGGCACCATGCCCATGATGGCCTTCAAGGTGGTGGATTTGCCGGCGCCGTTGCGCCCCATCAACGCCACAACCTCGCCGCGCCGCACTTCCAGATCGACATCGAACAGGATCTCGGCAGCCGCATACCAGGCGCGCAGCTGCTTGACCGTCAACAAGGTATCGCCCATGCCCGCCATTTAGGTGCTCCCCACTTTTTCACCGCTTTTCTCGAAGGTCTTGCCGCTGCCGAAATAGACCTCTTGCACCTTCGGGTGGTCGCGGATTTCAAGCGGCTTGCCGGCCGCGATGAGGCGGCCGCGTGCCAGCACGATCATGCGGTCGGCATAGGCGAACACAACATCCATGCTGTGTTCGGTGAACAGCACCGCCATGCCGCGCTCGGTGACGAGCTTCTTGGTGAGCGCCATCAGCGCGTTGCGTTCGCGCGGAGCCATGCCGGCAGTGGGCTCGTCCATCAGCAGCAGCTTGGGACTGTTGGCCATGGCAATGGCCAGCTCCACACGCTTGACATCGCCATACGCCAGCTCGCTGCAGGGGCGGTCGGCCTGGGCCGCCATGCCTACCTGATCCAGCAGCGCGAGCGCCTCCTGGCGCTTGTAATCCGCGGCGCGGCGCCACATGGCATACAGCAAGCGATCGTGCGAGAGCAGGGCCATCTGCACGTTTTCCACCACGGTGAGCGATTGGAAGGTTTCCGCGATCTGGAAGGTGCGGCCCACGCCCAGCCGCCAGATGCTGCGCGGCTTCAGGCCGATGAGCTCGTGCCCGTCCAGGCGGATCGAGCCGCGGTCGGCCTTGAGCTGGCCGTTCACCATGTTGAAGGTGGTGGATTTACCGGCGCCATTGGGGCCGATGAGCGCCAGCAGTTCACCGGCGGCCAGCTCAAAGCTGATGCCATCCACCGCCTTGACGCCGCCAAAGGATTTGCCAAGGTCTTTCACCGTGAGAAGACTCATGCTGAAGCCTCCTGCTTCGGTTGCCGCCAGCTTCGTACCAGCCTGTGGATACCGCCTGCGATGCCGTCCGGGAAGATCAGCACCAGCAGCAAGATGATGCCGCCCAGCAGCGCGCGCCAGTAATCGGTGTTGCGGGCCACGGCATCCTGCAGCCAGGTGAAGCTCACCGCACCCACCACCGGGCCGGCCAGGGTGTGCAGGCCGCCCAGCAGCACCATCACCAGGCCGTCGATCGATTTGCCGACCGCCATCGACTCAGGCGAAATGCTGCCCTTGGAAAACGCGAAGAGGGAACCTGCCAAGCCGGCCATCAGCCCGGCGACGATGAAGGCCACCCACTGAACGCGCTTGACATCGATGCCGATCGCATCGGCGCGCAGCACGGAATCCCGTCCGGCGCGCAGCGCATAGCCGAAGGGCGAGAACAGCACGCGGCGCAGCCACCACACCCCCAATCCCACGAGTGCCAGCGCCAGCCAGTAGTAGTTGCGCCCGCCGGCCAGCCACTCCGCCGGCCAGATGCCGGTCAGGCCGTTGCTGCCGCCCGTGAAATCATCCCACTGGTAGGTGATGGCCCAGGCGATCTGGGCGAGTGCCAGGGTCAGCATCGCCAGGTACACGCCAGACAGGCGCACCGAGAACCAGCCGAACGCGATGGCACCGATTGCGGCCACCAGCGGACCGCCGATCAGGGCCACCTCCATCGGCAGGCCCGCGGCTTTCATCAGCAAGCCCGCGCCATACGCGCCGATGCCGAAGTAGGCCGCGTGGCCGAAGGAGTGCATGCCGCCCGGCCCCATGATGAAGTGCAGACTCGTGGCGAACAGGGCCGCCACCAGCAAATCGGTGGCCAGCACCGTGGTGTACGAGGAGCGGGCCAGGAAGGGCACCGCGATCAAGGCCACCACCAGCACGCCGACAGCCACCTTGTAGCCCATGCTCGCCCGGCGCAGCGGCGCTTCGGGTTCGCCCACGTGGCGGCTCGGTGCCTGCGGGCGTCCCATCAGGCCCCAGGGGCGCCAGATCAGTACCGCGGCCATGACCAGGAAGTCCACCACCAGCGTGGCCTTGGAGAAATTGACGGTATGGCCGAACAGGCTCACGACGCCCAGCCAGATGCAGACTGCCTTGATCAATGAAATGAGCAGCGCCGCCAGGTAGGCGCCTGGCAGGGAGCCCATGCCGCCCACTACGACCACCACGAACGCGGCGCCGATGGTGTTCAGGTCCATCTCCAGATGAGCAGGCTCCCGTGGCAGCTGCAGCGCGCCGCCCAGGCCAGCCAGCATCGCGCCGAGCGCGAACACGGCCGTGAACAGCCAGGCCTGGTTGACGCCCAGCGCACTCACCATTTCACGATCCTGCGCGGCTGCGCGCACCAGGGTGCCGAAGCGCGTGCGCGTGAGGAGCAGCCACACCGCGCCCAGCACCAGCGGGCCGATGACAATCAGGAACAAGTCGTAGGAGGGAAACTGCCTGCCCAGGATTTCCACCGAGCCTCGCAGCCCCGGCGCGCGCGGACCCAGCAGCTCATCGGGGCCCCAGAGCCACAGCACGGCGTCCTTGATGACCAATACCAGCGCAAAGGTGGCCAGCAACTGGAACAGCTCCGGCGCCTTGTAGATGCGCCTGAGCAGCACGAACTCGATCAGCGCGCCCAACAGGCCCACTGCCAGCGCGGCCAGCACGAGCCCGGGCCAGAAGCCCAGGTTCGTGCCAAGCTGGCCGACCAGCGTGTAGGCCAGATAGGTTCCCAACATGAAAAACGAGCCATGCGCGAAATTGACGATGCGCGTGACGCCGAAAATCAACGACAGTCCAGCGGCGACGAGGAATAGCGACGAAGCGCCGGCCAGGCCGTTGAGCAACTGGACGATAAGACCCGAAAAGTTCATAGGCAGGATGTACGCAGAACAAGCACGTGCATGTCGGTAGGGTGCGCACTGCGTGCACACCCTGCGAGATTTACGTCAGGGGGCCGAGCGTGATTTCTTGATCTCTGCGGCGGACGGCTGGAACTTGGCGCCATCGAAGTAGGTGTAGTCCACCATCACACCCTTGCCACCGTCGTTCTTGGTCTTGCCGACGAAGGCGCCCATGGTGGATTGGTGGTCTTCGGGCCGGTAGGTGATCTTGCCGAAGGGGGAATCAACCTCCAGGCCCTTGAAGGCGGCGATCATCTTGGCTGTATCGTTGCTACCGGCCTTCTTCAGGCCCGCCGCGGCCGACTTGATCATGCTGTAGCCGACCACGCTGCCCAGGCGGGGGTAGTCCTTGAACTTGGCCTGGTAGGCCTGCAGGAACGCCTTGTGCTCGGGCGTCTGGATGTCCTGCCAGGGGTAGCCCGTCACGATCCAGCCGTTCGGCGTTTCATCTTTCAGCGGATCGAGATACTCCGGCTCGCCGGTCAGCACGCTCACTACCGTGCGGTCCTTGAACAGGCCGCGCGTATTGCCCTCGCGCACGAACTTCGAGAGATCGGCGGCGAACAGCACGTTGAAGATCGCATCGGGCTTGGCATCGGCGAGCGCCTGCACCACGCTGCCTGCGTCCACCTTGCCCAGAGGGGGCGCCTGCTCGGCCACGAACTCCACATCCGGCTGCGCGGCTTTCAGCAGTGTCTTGAAGGCCGCCACGGCGGATTGGCCGTATTCATAGTTGGGGTAGATCAGCGCCCAGCGCTTTTTCTTCAGCTTCACGGCTTCGGGCACGAGCATGGCGGCCTGCATGTAGGTGCCGGGACGCAGGCGGAAGGTGTATTCATTGCCGCCCTGCCACGTGAGCTTGTCGGTCAGTGGCTCACCGGCCAGGAAGAACACCTTCTTCTGCTTGGCGAAATCGGCCACGGCCATGCCGGTGTTCGAGAGGAACGTGCCCGTGAGCACATCGACCTTCTCGCGGGAAACCAACTCCTCCGCCACGCGCACGGCATCGCCGGGGTTGGCGTTGTCATCGCGGGTGACAAGTTCCACTTTCTTGCCGTTGATGCCGCCAGCGGCGTTGATTTCATCGATGGCCAGTTCCATGCCCTTCTTGTAGGGCTCGAGGAACGCAGGCTGCGCTTTGTAGCTGTTGAGCTCACCGATCTTGTAGGTGCTTTGCGCCCAGGTGGTGCCAGCGGCGAACATGGCGGCCAGCGCCACGGGGGTGATGAGGGCAAGGCGGCGTGTGGTCATGGAAAGCTCCTTGGATGAAAGTGAAGAACGTTAATGATTTCTACAGGGAAGGCTGGATTTCTCCCTCTCCCGCTTGCGGGAGAGGGGGAAGAGGTTCAGCGCAGGCCGTCCTCGCCCTTGATCTCGCTGGCTTGCAGGCCGCCGATGCGCGGCAACGGCCGTCCGGAGTCGGTCACGGCCACCGCCACCACAATCTCATTGGCGCGCGGCGCATCCGTCACACGGGCTTCCACAGCGTCGAAGTGGCTGCGCACGAAGGCGGCATCCTTGTGGCCCAGGGGCACGTCGATCGCGGTGCCCAGGGTGCCGCGCTTCTTGGCCGAAGGCACCAGCGCGGCGCCCTTCTCAACGGCCACGCGCAGCGGCGCGCCCAGCTTGGGGTGCAGGATGGCGGCGGCGTGTTCCAGCTCACCTGCTTCGCCCACGATAGCGGCCTTGCCGTAGCTCTGGGCCTGGCCGGGCTCGATGCCCAATGCCTTCACGGCCTTCTGCCCCAGCAGCGCGCCCAGCTCCTCGCCGATGGCGATCAGCTCATCGAGGTTCTCGCTGTAGCGGCCGGCATAAGGGTTGGCGATGACGGCCATGGCCACGGCGCGGCGTGTGGGCGGGTTGACGGCCTGCCCCATTTCCTGGCGGGTCTCGTCGACCTGGACAATGATCTTGCGGATATTTGCTGGCATGTCTTGTGTTTTCCTTGTGAGAGGAGGGGCCGGGATCAGCGCTGGCCGTCCCATTGAGCGATGTTTTCCGCCAGCAGGCCGCCCACGCGCGCATGCACGCGGTAGCCGGTCGTCATGGCGAGGATGAAGACGAGTTCATCGGCGGCGGGCGAGCCTGGCACGCGCACCTCGAAGGCATCGAACTGGCCGCGCACATAGCTGGCATTGATGTTGGTCATCGGCACATCGAGCGTGGCGCCCGGAGGGCCGACTTTCTTGGTCGAGGGCACGATCGAGAGCGCATTGCCGGGCTGGCCGGTCTTGGCCCCGCCCAGACCGGCGATGTAGGCCGCGCGGTCGCCCTTCCAGCCGAGCAGCTCGCGCATGGCGTAACCGCCCGGCACATGCCAGAGCGCGCCGTGCTCCAGTTCGCCCGCGCTGCCCACGATGGAGCCCTTGCCGTAGGTGGCGATGCGCTCGCGCGGCACATCCATGGCGGCCAGCAGACGCTGCGCCATATCCACGCCCACAGGCTCCAGGGCCTTCATCATCGGCAGGATATCGGCCTCGTAGCGGCCTGCGTAGGGATTGGTCATCACCACCGCGATGGCGCCGCGTATCAGCGGTTCGGCTGGCGGCGGACCGAATTCGTGGCGGATTTCCTCCACCTGGGTGAAGATGCGGCGAATTTCAATCATGGGCAAGAACTTTCTTCCTGTTTTTCAAGCAAGGACCGCGCCAGGACCGGCGAAGCCCGCAGGTGGCTGCAAGGATATAGGCTCCACGTGGCGCCACTGCTCCTGACAAACCAGAAGCACGGCCCAGACCAGCCCGCGCGCCTGCAGCGCACGGGCCCGTGTCTGGCCCGCATCGAGGGCGTGTTGCACCTGCTCTGGTGCAAGCGGAGGCACCATGGTGGTCACCAGGCGCTCGCCCAGATCGCTGTCGTCGCGGCACTCGTTGGCGGGACGGCGCTCGATGGCCGGGTCCGGCACGTTCACCGCATTGGCGATCATGGTGGCGGCGGCATCGGCCTGGGCTGCGGTGGCGGCCAGCACGGTCACGCTGTCCGCAATACCCATGGAGAGGCTGCGTCCGCGCCAGCCGCTGGTGGCTACGCCGCGCACGGCGTCGTAGTGATGGATTTCGAAACGGCCGTCGGCCGACAGGCGCTGCATATCGGCCAGATCAAAACGCGCCAGATCGCTGAACAGGCCCACGCGGACTGAATGGCCGGGTGCCAGATGCAGGGCGATATCGCCTCCGTTGTTGAGCCAGGCCCGGTCGATGCCAGGGCGCTGATAGAAAGCGATCAGTTCCTCCGCAACGCTGCCTGCCACCGCAGCCATGGGCGTGATGAACTCGGGCAGGAATGGCGCGCAGGCCTGCCGCATGCGCCGGGCAATCGGGCCGCTGGGCCCGCCGGCCGGATCAGAGACCGGCTGGCGCAGCAGCGGCAATTCCGCCACCAGTTCGGTCAACACGCCTTCGAAACGCTGCCAGGCCGCCTCATGCGCTTCGGCCACCGCGTCGCGCTGGCCGTGCGCTTCGGCCACGATGTCGATCGGGCCATGCTGCCAATGCCAGCGATGGGCGTCGAGGCGCTGTCTCTCGGCGTTCATGGAGGAGGCCCGCTCTTCAACCCAGCATCGGCGGCTGCCCCAGCGGCCATGCGTTGTCGGAAGGGTTGCGCAGCCACTGCCGTGCCAGCGGGGCGCCATCGTCTTGCCAGGCCCCGCGCGCGAGCGCTTTTTCCAGGGGCATCACATAGTCCACATGGCCCCCGAGCGCGGCGAAATCATGAAGCCGCATGGAAAATTCGATCGGCGCCACGATGGCCGGTGTGGGCACGGTGCCGAAGCTGTTGTCCGGCATGCGCAGCACATCGGCCATGACGGTGATGCCGCCTCCCGGCCACACGTAGGCAGGCGCGCCGCCGCAGGTTACGTTCACCAGCGCCCGCTTGATGGCGCGTGTGAGCAGCACTGGGTTTTCGGTCACGCCCGCGCGCAGGCTTCCACCCGCGCCGCCCAGGAACAGCACGCTGCAAAGCGAAGGTTCGCAGTTTTCACCGATGCGCGCCACCACGCTGCGCACGGCGGCCGGCATCTCCTGCTCCACGGGTTGCAGCGCTTCGTTCAGCACATACCACTGCGCATGCTCGCCTGTGGTGGATGTCATCAACAGGCGCAGCCCCGGCCGCGCCACGCCCGGCTCCCACCCCTCGATGATGGACAGCGGATCAGCGATGTCGGTGCCGCCCCAGCCCGTGCCCGGATTGGCCACCTGGAAGTAGCGCCCCGGTGTGGATTTGCGGCCGCGCATCTGGATGCCCGAAGAGGGCATGCCCAGGCAGCGTCCGGCCTGGTGTTCGCTCAAGACACCGGTGATATGGTCATCCACCACCACCACCTCGTCGGCGTGCCCGTACAGCTGGCGCGCGAAAATGCCCACGGCCGCCGAACCGCAGCCCACGCGCATGCGCTGCTCTTCCACTCCGCCGACGACAGGTGCCTTGCCGGCCTGGATGATGAGGTTGGCTCCGCCGTCGATGGTGCATTCCACCGCCTGCTTGTTGCCCAGGCGCTGCATGATCTCCAGCGCCATGCGGCCTTCCTTCTTGCTGCCGCCGGTGAGATGGTGCACACCGCCGAGCGAGAGCATCTGCGAGCCGTATTCGGCGGTGGTCACATGGCCGATGGCTTCACCTTTGTAGCGCACGTTGGCCTGCTCCGGCCCGAGGAAGCGGTCGGTGTCGATCTTCACCTTGAAGCTGCAATAGCTGAAGATGCCTTCGGTGACGACGGTCACCATGTCTACGCCGTCCATCTTCGAGCCGACGATGAACGGGGCGGGTTTGTAGTCGGGGTAGGTGGTGGAGGCGCCCACGCCGGTGACGAACACTTCTCCCGAGCGCAGCAGATCGCCATCCCATTCCGGGGGCGAAGAGGGGGCTGATCCGGCGGAGGCCGGCTCGGCTGGCTCGCGCGCGAAAGGCACGAGCGCCGGCTGTTCTTCCTTCAGGGTGCGGCGCAAGAGCAGCACGGGATCCACACGTACCAGCACGCCTGCCTGGTTGGCATAGCGGTCGCATGCGCCCGCGCGCCCTTCGGCGATCTGGCACAGCACAGGGCAGGCGTTGCATTCCACCTTACCCGCTGCCATGCGCTCATTGCGCGGCGGCGCCTTGGCACCCAGCTCCGGCGGCAGCGGCATATCCATCGCGGGCAAGCCATCGGTTTTGGTATGTTCAGTCATGATGCAGTCTCAAAGTTTTCCCTAGCAAAAGCTTGTCTTGGGTACACGATTTGTGTAGCATCTGCTCCATGTTCATGTTGTAATTACTACATGAAATATGAATATACCTGAATGGCTATGTAAGTGTCTTGGTGTTTTCCAGTACGTTTGGTGTGCTGCCCCACGCTAGCTTGCAAGCCGTTGTATCGAATCACTAAAGAAGCCAGAGCCAACTCATGAGTTCCATGCATACCGAGCGCGTTCTAACCGTCCACCATTGGACCGACCGCCTGTTTTCGTTCACCACCACGCGCGATCCGGCGCTGCGTTTTTCCAACGGCCACTTCACCATGATCGGCCTCAAGGTCAACGACAAGCCCTTGCTGCGCGCCTACAGCGTGGTCAGCGCCAACTATGAGGAGCACCTGGAGTTCCTGAGCATCAAGGTGGAAGACGGCCCGCTCACCAGCCGGCTGCAGCACATCAAGGTGGGAGACGAGATCATCGTCGGCCGCAAGCCCACCGGCACCCTGCTGATCGACTACACCCTGCCCGGCAAGCGCCTGTACCTGTTCGGTACCGGCACGGGCCTGGCGCCGTTCCTGAGCATCATCCGCGACCCCGAGACCTACGAGCGCTTCGAACAGGTCATCCTGGTGCATGGCGTGCGGCAGGTGAACGAGCTGGCCTATCACGATTTCATCACGCAGGATCTACCGCACCATGAGTTCCTGGGCGAACTGGTGAGCGAGCAGCTCAAGTACTACCCTACCGTCACGCGCGAGCCCTTCCGGAACCAGGGCCGCATCACCGATCTGATCACCAGCAACAAGCTCACCAACGACCTGGGCCTGCCGCCGCTCGATCCCGCCGAAGACCGCGTCATGCTGTGCGGCAGCCCCATGTTGCTGGCCGACATGAAAATGATCCTGGAGCAACGGGGCTTCCATGAAGGCAACACCACCACACCGGGCGACTATGTGGTGGAGCGCGCCTTCGTCGAGAAGTAACCCTGAGTTCGTAAACACGTTCCGAGGCCAAGGCCACCAAGGCCTTTTTCGCGCGCAAAACCAAGAATGAGCAGCACAGCCAGCAATACAGCCAGCAATGCGCCTGCCGCGCGCAAGGCCGCCAAGCCGCAACGCCGCACCGGCACGCGTGCGGCGGCGGCCGAAGCCACGCGCGAAGCCATTCTGCGCGCCGCCACCAAGGTATTTGCCAAATATGGCTATGCGGGCGGCAGCATCGAAAAGATATCCAGCGCGGCCAAGTCGGTGGATCGCATGATCTACTATTACTTTGGAAGCAAGGAAGGATTGTTCGTTGCGGTTCTGGAGGACATCTATCGCCGCATGGATGAAGCCGAGAGCCGCCTGGAGATCGACGAAAGCCAGCCACTGGAAGCTTTGGGCGAGCTCATCCGCTTCGTCCTGCGCTACTACCGCGAGCATCCGGAATTCGTCACCCTGCTCAACACCGAGAACCTGCACAAGGGCAAGCACATCGTCAAGTCGCGCCGGGCACGCGAATACTCGCATCATGCCGTCACGCTGACCGAGCGCCTGCTGGCAAAGGGCGTGGAACAAGGCCTCGTGCGCTCCAACATCGAGCCGCGCCAGCTTTACCTGCTGATCGTGGCGGCGGGTTACTTCCATACCTCCAACCGCTACACCCTGGGCGTTTTCCTGGGGGAGGCCATTGATACGCCCGCGGCTGTCGCCCGTTGGGAGACGTTCGTCGCCGACAGCGTGCTGCGCATGATTTTGAAGAATCCCCCTGAGGCGCTAACGCACGCTTCCGCTTGACGCATGGCTTTCCACATGCCCCTCCCCTCGTCATTCCCGCGCAGGCGGGAATCCAGCGACGGCGCTTGCAGGATGCACTGGATTCCCGCCTGCGCGGGAATGACGGCTAAAAAGGGGCGTTACCTGGAACGTGTCCGAGCAACATAGGCTTTCTTACCCAGAAAAAACAAGGAGACCCACATGGCAGAAATCGCCGCCGCAGAAAAATCCGGCAAAGTCGTCATCAAGAACATCGGCCTGCTGTTGTCGGGCGACATCGATCACCCCATTCTTGATGCCGACACCATCGTCATCAACGATGGCCTGATCACCGCCGTCGGCAAGTTCAAGGATTGCGACACCACGGGCGCCAAGACCACCATCGACGCGCGCCAGACCTGCGTCGCGCCCGGTCTGATCGACAGCCACGTGCACCCTGTGGCCGGCGACTGGACGCCGCGCCAGAGCCAGCTCAACTGGATCGAATCCAGCCTCAACGGCGGTGTGACCACCATGATCTCGGCTGGCGAGGTCCACTACCCCGGCCGCCCGAAAGATATCGTGGGCCTGAAGGCGCTGGCCATCACCGCACAGCGCGCCTTCGATGCTTTCAGGCCTGCCGGCGTGAAGGTGCTGGCCGGCGCCCCGGTGATCGAGAAAGGCATGGTCGAGAGCGATTTCAAGGAACTGGCAGAAGCCGGCGTGAGCCTGCTGGGCGAGATCGGATTGGGCTCGGTCAAGGCCGGCTATGAAGCCAAGGAAATGGTGGCCTGGGCCCGTAGGCATGGCATCCAGAGCACCATCCACACAGGCGGCCCATCGGTTCCCGGTTCAGGCTACATCGACAAGGACACGGTCCTCGAGGCCGATGCCGACATCATCGGCCACATCAATGGCGGCCACACCTCGCTGCCGATGAAGCACGTGTGCGACCTGTGCGAGCAGAGCACGCGCGGCATCGAGATCGTGCACAACGGCAACGAGAAAGTGGCGATCGGCGCCGCGCGCGCGGCGATCGAGCTCAAGTGCCCGCACCGCGTTATCTTGGGCACCGACGGCCCGGCCGGCTCCGGTGTGCAGCCGCTGGGCATTTTGCGCATGATTGCGCTGATCTCCTCGATGGCCGACATTCCGGCCGAGTTGGTGTTCTGCTTTGCCACGGGCAATACGGCGCGCATGCGCAACCTGAACTGCGGCCTGATCGAAGCTGGCCGCGCGGCGGACCTCGTCTTCATGGACCGTGCCCAGCACACGGCGGGCAACAACCTGCTCGAAAGCGTGCAGCTGGGTGATCTGCCTGGCGTGGGCATGGTGATGATCGATGGCCTCGTGCGCTGCGGCCGCAGCCGCAATACACCGCCTGCTGCGGAAGTGCCGCAGCTTGTGGCCTCGTAGGCTTTGCGCGGCGGTCGATAGGCTTCGCTGCGCTGCGCGGTATTGGCCCCTTCCCCCTTTGGGGGAAGGCTGGGGTGGGGGCTTTCATGGTAGGTTGATCTGAACGGTCTTCTGCTTCCTAATGAACTTCTGCTTTTTGATCTGAGGTCGGAGGCCGGGATTGCCCCCGGCAGTGCAGTCACCTTCTTTTGCGTCGCCAAAAGAAGGTAACCCAAGAAAAGGCGACCCCACTGGCCGTGTCCCTTCGCTTCGCTCCGGGCAACCTGCGGTGCTCAATCGAGGGGTGGTGCCGTCGAACTCGCTATGTTCACTTCGTTCACGTCGCTCAAACAACGCCGGCAAGCTAGAGCACGAAGCAAGGGCATCTTGCAGTGCCCTTGCCCACCCCTCGCTCTGCGCTCCTCGGCACGTCCAGAGGGGACCCGTGGGTCGGGCCATTGCTGCGCTCGGCCTGCGAATAGTCAGACCTCGCACTGCTCGGTGGTCTTGTTCCCTCTCCCGCCCGCGGGAGAGGGTTGGGAGGCCGGCCATCCGGTGAGGGTCAGCGGCGGTTGCTCATTCACCGTCCTGTCAACAGGCTTCGCTGCGCTCAACCCACCCAACGAAGAGAAAACAGGGATACTCTCCGCAAGAATTCTTAAACCGAGGAGCTTTCATGTACGACACTTTTCAAGTAGATCGCCTGATTGATATGTGGCTGACAGAAGACATCGGCTATTGCGACCTCACGGCGCAGCTGATGATCGAGGCCGACGAGACGGCCTCGTTCCAGATGAACGCCCGTGAGTCCCTCATGCTGGCCGGCGTGGAAGTCGCGGCGCGGGTGTTCCGCCGCTACGATCCCGATGTGCAGGTCAAGGTGCTGGTGCGCGATGGCGAACGGGTGGAGAAGGGCACGCGCCTGCTGGAAGTCAGCGGCCGCGCACGCAGCTTGCTCACCGCGGAACGCACCTCGCTCAACATCATCCAGCGCCTGAGCGGCATCGCGACCGAAACCGCGCGCTACGTGGAAGCCATCCGCGGCACCCATGCACGCCTGATCGATACACGCAAGACCACGCCCGGCCTGCGCATGCTCGAGAAGCACGCCGTGACCTGTGGCGGCGGCCTGAACCACCGCCTGGGCCTGGACAACGGCGTCATGGTGAAAGACAACCACATTGCCGTGTGCGGCGGTATCGCCAAGGCGGTCGAGCGCGCGCGGCGCCAATTGCCGGTGCTCACCAAGCTGGAAATCGAATGCGACCGCCTGGAACAGGTGGAAGAGGCGCTGGCCGCCCAGGTGGATGTGATCATGTTCGACAACATGTCCGTGGCTGACATGGCTACCGCGGTCAAGATGGTGAACGGTCGCATCAAGCTTGAAGCCTCCGGCGGCATCCGCCTGGACACCATTCGCCCCATTGCGGAGACCGGTGTCGACTACATCTCCACCTCGAAAACCCACCAATCCGCGCCCGCTGTCGATATCGGCCTTGACACGTTCTGAGATGCCCCCCTGAGTCGCTTGCGCGCCTTCCCCCTATGGGGGGCGCACCCGGCGGCCTGGCAAAGCCAGCTCCGCGGGTGCCCCCGCATGGCCTGCTCCGCGGCCTTTTGTTTTTGACTCCTTCTCCCAGAGGGAGAGGAAAAAGACAGAAGGCGCCAAGTCCCGTGCGTTTCATGCCATGCGGGTGACGTGCTGCGCCATGGAAAACTGAGATTCCCATAAGGCCATCATGTCGACTCCAGGTATTTTCTTTCTGGTGGTCGGGCCCAGCGGGGCCGGCAAGGACACGCTGATCGACGGCGCCCGCGCTGCATTGGCCGCGGGCGGCCGCCACGTCTTCGCCATCCGGGTGATCACGCGGCCGGCCGATGCTGGCGGTGAGCAGCACACCGCCGTCAGCGAAGCGCAGTTCACGGCAGACGAGCAGGCGGGCCGTTTCCTGATCACATGGTCTGCCCATGGCTTGCGCTACGGGCTGCCAGCGTCCCTGGCCGATGAACTCCGGGCGGGCCGCCACGTGATCGCCAACGGTTCGCGCGCGGCGATCGCCGAACTGGCCGCGCGTGTGCCGCGCCTGGTGGTGCTGCATGTGGCAGCCGAGCGCGCGGCCCTGGCCGATCGCATTCGCGGGCGGGGACGGGAAGAAGGCGAGCAAGTGGCCCGGCGCCTTGAGCGCGAGGTGAATCTGACAGTACCGCATGGCGTTCAGGTGATCGATATCCTCAACAACGGTACGGTGGGCGAAGGGGTTGAAAAACTTCTCTCCGCGCTCGATCATGCGCAGCGCAGCCTGCGGGTGGTCCGCTACCCCATCGACACCTGGCGCGAGCGTGTCGCCTATCTGCCGCCGGGCAGCGTGGTGAGCGCGGCCGACTACCTCGGGCCCGGCCGGATTTCCATCGAAGGCGATTCGCGCAGCATCACGGCCTGTGTGCACGTTGCAGAGACAGGGCCTGTGCTGGCGGACGACGAGATCGGCCTTTCGGTGCACGCCTTCGAATCGCTGGCGCTGCCGCAAGGTACGAGAGTCAGCATTCGGCGCACACCCGCCCCCGACAGCCGGCAGGCGCTACGCGAGAAAATCCAGGGCCACCCGCTCAGCGAGGCGCAGTACGCGCTGCTGCTCGAAGACATTCTGCAAGGCCGCTACCCCGACAGCGAGGTCGCGGCTTTTCTCGTGGCCGCCACCCGGTCGCTCAGCGACAGCGAGGTCGTCGCGCTTGCACGGGTGCGTGCCTCGTTCATGCCGCGCATCGACTGGAACGAGCCCATCGTGGTCGACAAGCATTCCATGGGCGGTATTCCCGGCAGCCGTATCACGCTGATCGTGATTCCCGTGGTGGCTGCCCATGGGTTGGCCATTCCCAAGACCTCCTCGCGCGCCATTACCTCGGCAGCCGGCACCGCCGACGCCATGGAGGCCGTGGCCCGCGTCGATCTCACGGCGGCGGAGGTGCGGGAAACAGTGCGCCGCACGCGCGGCTGCATCGCCTGGAACGGCCGGCTCAATCATTCCGCCCTGGACGATGTGATGAACCACATCACTCGGCCGCTGGGCATCGATTCCAACCGCTGGTCGGTGGCTTCGATCCTGTCGAAGAAGCTCAGCGCGGGTTCGACACACGTCATCGTCGATCTGCCCTGGGGCCCGCAGGCCAAGCTCAAGACGCTGGCCGAAGCCAGCGAGCTGGCGCGCCTGTTCGAAACCGTCGGCGACGCACTGGGCCTGGTGGTGCAGGCCCACCCGACCGACGGCTCCGCCCCGATCGGACGCGGCATCGGCCCCGCCCTGGAAGTGCAGGACGTGCTTCAGGTGCTGGGTAACGGCTTGGCGGCGCCGGCTGATCTTCGGACCAAGGCGCTGACCTTCGCGGGCCATATCCTGGCCTGGGATCCCGCGCTGGGCAGCTTTCAGGCCGGGCTGGCGCGTGCCGAGGAGCTGCTTCTTTCCGGGGCGGCACACGAGAAGTTCGAGCAGATCGTCGACGCGCAGGGCCGCCGCCCTTCACCGGTCCGGCCGGCCGCATTAGCCCATCCGGTGCACGCGCTGGGCAATGGCCGTATCCGGCATATCGACATCGCCCGCATCAGCGAGGTGGCGCGCCGGGCCGGCGCTCCCGCCGACAAGGCCGCCGG
Source organism: Ottowia sp. VDI28 (assembly GCF_049532675.1). NCBI lineage: Bacteria > Pseudomonadati > Pseudomonadota > Betaproteobacteria > Burkholderiales > Comamonadaceae > Ottowia > Ottowia sp. VDI28. Next base: position 124,139 of record NZ_CP149820.1, read on the forward strand.
CATCCACCTGGCCGCAGGCCTCGGCGACGAGGTGGCGGGCGGACAAGTGCTCTATACCATTCACGCCAGCGCGGCCTCGGATCTTGAGGCCGCTGCGCAGCTGGCTGAACAGGCCAGCGGCGTGTCGCAAGGGCATTCTTGATGGACCGGGTTGGCGCAAAAGGAGTCCGTCATACCGGCTTTCGCCGGAATGGCGGACACGCGAATCTCCCCAGGTCAACCTCTTTTCATCTCACGCATTACTGCAATTGCAGGAGGTCTTACATGAAGCCGATCCGACGTTTGTTCGCATGCCTGGCCGTGCTGGCCGCGTTTTCGCCCATTCCGGCGCTGGCCGCCGAGTATCCGGACAAACCGGTTACCCTCATCGTGACCTTTCCGCCTGGCGGCGGCACCGATCTGCTGGCACGGCTGATCGGCACCGAGCTGCAGAAGAACTGGAAACAGACCGTGGTGGTGGAAAACCGTGCCGGCGCCAGCGGCAATATCGGCGCGCAGGTCGTGGCGCGCAGCCCGGCAGACGGCTACACGCTGCTGATGGTCAACAGCTCGTTCGCCGTCAACCCGAGCGTATTCCGCAAGCTGCCCTTCGATCCCAAGAACGATTTCACGCCGGTGATCAACGTCGCCTATGTGCCCTCGGTATTCCTAGTGCCGCCCGATTCGCCATTCCAGACCCTCAAGGATGCGCTGGCCGTGGCCAAGGCCGGGCGCCAGGTGACCTTCGGCTCCTGCGGCAACGGTACGCCTCAGCACCTGGCCGGCGAGATGCTGGCGGTCGACAGCCACGTCAAGCTGCAGCACGTGCCCTATCGCGGTTGCGGCCCAGCCCTGACTGACCTGCTGGGCCAGCAGGTGAGCATGGCCATCGTCACGGCCTCTTCGGCCATGCCTTACATCACCTCTGGCAAGGCGCGCGCATTGGCCGTGACGTCCAAGATTCGCTCACCGTTCCTGCCCGCGGTGCCGACGGTGGCAGAGGAGGGGCATCCGGGCTATGAACTCGACCAATGGCACGGCTTCCTGGCGCCGGCCCACACGCCGAAAGCCGTGGTGGACAAACTCAATGCCGACATCGCTGCCATCGTGCAGAGCAAGGAAATCAAGGAACGCATGACGCAGCTGCTGTATGTCACGGCTTCCGATTCGCCTGAAGCTTTCAAGAAGCTCGTATGGGATGACATCGACCGCTTCGGCCAGTTGACGGCCAAGATGGGGTTGAAGCTGGATTGAGGCGGATGGCATTTACTTAGGGACCTCGTTTTGTAGGAGCGGCTAACGCCGCTCCTACACCGGGACCTATCGAAGCGGTTGCTTTGCATTGAGTAAGCGCCATCAGGGAATGACAGCGGGAGCTTTTGCGACACTTTCTGAAGCCGTTCCTGCAAGAGCGCATGCCAACGAAGCCTGGCATCGTGCTCAAAACCGCTCGGCCAGCTTGTTGCCTATTGGCAACCCCATGCGCACGTCAAACACCGGAGTGAGGTCTGCCGCGTGGGCATGAATGCCCACCCTGCGAAGCGGCGAACAAATCGGCTGCCGTAAGCGCCCTCGCAGGATGTCCTGCTGCATCACCTATACCCGGCCCGCACGGATGGGTCTTGTGGTTTCAGGTATACTGTGTAATATATCATGTGAACTAGTACTAAAGCGGCCGCCCCGGATCCCCCTGGGCAGTTGGCTCAATCAGGAAGCCCCAACCATGTCCAGTCCTACCGCCAAGATCGCCGGAGCACCTCCGCTGGCTGAACTTCTCCTGCAGACCAATGAATTGGAGTGGCGCGAGAAGTCGTTGAAAGGCGTGTCCGAGAAAATGCTCTGGCGCGATGAGGCGACGGGGGCCTCGATCGCACTGATCAAGTTCGCGAAGGGAGCCAGCATCCCTCAGCCGCATTCGCATGCCTCCAATCAGTTCATGTTCTGCCTGAACGGCAAATACGAATACACCTCGACCGGCGTGACCTTGGTGGCGGGCTCGTTCTACTGCAACCCGAAGGGCAACGTGCACGGCCCCACGTTGGCGCACGAGGAGACCGTGGTGGTGGAAATCTACGATGGCCCCCACTATCCCCAGAAGCCCGATTGGTACACGGACGAGCGCGACGCGCATTGAGAACGTGTTTGCGATCTCCTCGCGGGCCCCTTGCGCCCGAGAAACCGCGTCTGCCGCGTTGCCTATGCCGGCCGCGCAAATCCACGCGATACCAATCGGTATCCGTGCGGTTTGCGTCGCATCGGCGCACCGCTTGCATCCACCATTTTTCGATCACAACGGTCCTCGCGCCGAGATCGTAGACACGTTCTGAAGGGGTTGACATGAGCCAAACTTCATCCATTGATGCCACCGCGCTGACGCAACTGGTCGGGCTGCTTTTCCAGGCCAAGGGCGTGCCGGAGGATGGCGCGCGGCTGGTGGCGCAATCGCTCGTGAGCGCCGACCAGGAAGGCGTGGCTTCGCACGGCGTGGCCCTGGTGCCCATGTATCTGGAGCGTCTGCGTGCCGGCAGTGTCAATGCCCTGGCCGTACCGGAGATTGCCGAGGATCATGGCGGGTTGCTGGTAATGGCGGCCCATGGTGCCCTGGGGCAGGTTTCCTCGGGTATGGCCGTGGATCTGGTGCTGGAGCGCGCACGCGTGCATGGCGTGGCTGCCGTGGCCGTGCGGGATGCCTTCCATTTTGGCACCGCGGCGTTCTGGGCGCGCCGGATGGCCGCTGCCGGCATGATCGGCTTTGCCTTTTCCAATACCCGCCCGCTCATGCCGGCACCAGGCGGGGCCGAGCGCGTGGTCGGCAACAACCCGATGTCGATCGCCTTTCCTTCGGCCGCCAGCGGCGAACCGATCGTGGTCGACATGGCGATGAGCGCCACCGCGATGGGCAAGATCCGCCTGGCCGAGGCCGCGGGAAACCCTATCCCCGCGGGATGGGCCGTGGACGCCCAGGGCAATTCCACGACCTCGCCCACGGACGCCATCAACGGCATGCTGCTGCCCGCGGCTGGTCCCAAGGGGTTCGGATTGGCGGTGGCGATCGATCTGCTGTGCGGAGCCCTGTCGGGCGGCGCGGTGGGTGCGGCTGTGAGGCCTCTCTACGGCGATCTGAGCCAGCCTTATGGCTGCGCCCATATGTTCATCGCGATCAATGCCGCGAGCGTGGGCGCAGGCGCGGGAATTGGGGCTGCAGTCTCGGCGTTTGCCCAGAGCATCCGGGATTCGAAGAAGGCCCCAGGGACCGATCGCATCTATGCCCCCGGCGACCTCGAGCGCGCCCGGCGTGCCGGCAATGGCGAGCATTGCACGCTGCCCGATGACGTGATCAAGAGCCTCAATCAACTGGCTGAGCAAACCGGCGTTGCCGCGCGCTTGGAAGCCCAGTAACCCCACACCACGTATTCCCGTTCATTACCGCTTATTCAAGGAGTATTTTCATGAAAGTCCAGATCACTTCCCCCGAGCTTGCCGTGCCCAACGGACATTTCTCCCAAGCGACGATGATCGAAGCCAAAGGCAAGCTGCTGTTCATCTCCGGTATGACGGCGCGTGCCAAGGACGGCAGCATCACGGGCATCGGCAACGTCGAGGCGCAAACCAGGCAAGTGTGCGAGAACCTGAAGGCGGCCGTCGAGGCTGGCGGGGGTACTCTCAAGGACATCTGCCGGGTGGATGTCTACGTGCGCAACATCGAGCACTTCCCCATAATCCACAAGGTGCGCGCGGAGTACTTTGAAAATCCGCTGCCGGCTTCCACCATGGTCGAAGTATCCAAGATGGTTTCGGCTGAATACCTCATCGAGATCAGCGCCATCGCCGTCATTCCTGACTGAGCATCATGAAACTTGGAACTGTCAAAGCCGGGGGGAATGAGCGAACGGCCTGCTTGACCGAAGCCGCCGCGGGCGTTCTGCTGCCCGTGGCGCTCGGGGATCTGGTCTCGATCATCGAGCAGGGCGAAGCAGGCCTGCAGGCCGTGCGGACCGCTGTGCAGGCCCCCCATGCGGAACGCTTCGAGTTGTCCGAGGTGCAGGTGCTCGCGCCGATCCGCCGCTTCCGCCGCGACGTGCTGTGCACGGGCTGGAACTATTGGGATCACTTCTACGAAAGCGAAGGCAAGCGCGAAGGCCAGGACGTGCCCAAGCCCGTGGCGCCCACGTTCTTTACCAAGGCCCCGGGTGCCATCATCGGTCCGTACGATGACGTCGCCTACGATCCGCAGATCTCCGCCAAGTGGGACTACGAGGCCGAGATCGTGCTGATCATCGGCAAGACCGGCCGGAGCATTCCCAGGGAGCGTGCGCTCGAGCATGTGTTCGGGTATTGCCTTGCCAACGACATGTCGCAGCGCGATCTGCAGCGGCGCCATGGCGCCCAGTGGTTCAAGGGCAAGAGCATCGACACAGGCACGCCCCTGGGCCCCTGGATCGTCACGCGCGACGAAATCGATCTGCCCGCGGTGCAGCTTGAGCTGGACCTGAACGGTCAGCGCATGCAGCAGGCGACGGCCTCTCAGATGGCGTTTCCCATCGACGAGTTGATTTCGGAGCTGTCCTTCGGCATGACACTGCATGCCGGTGATGTGCTGCTGACCGGCACACCCAGCGGCATCGGCAATGCGCGCACCCCTCCGGTGTACCTGGCCGATGGCGATGAGATGATCGTACGGGGCTCTGGCCTGGGCGAGCTGCGCAACCGCATGCGCAAGACGCCGCTCTCCGCGTACGAAGCTTGAATTGGAAGTGAAGAGGGGTTCCCATGGACAACACACTACGCGTACAGCATCTGGCCGGATACGGCCTTGAGGTGCCGGACGTCGCCGTCGCCGAGCAATTCTTCGGTGCCTTCGGCCTGAATGCCCAGCACCCCGGTAGCGCGCTGCACATGCTGAGCGGAAGAAGCCTGGCCTCTTCCGGTCCTGCCGAGATCGTAGTGCTGAAGGGCGGAACGCAAAAGCGCCTGCATCATCTGTCGTTCGCGATCCGGCCCGAAGACCTCTCCGGCTTTGAGGAGCATCTGCGCAAGATGGGGGTGGCTACGGTCAAGCCGCCTTTCGGCGCGATCCGCGACGGTCTGTGGTTCCAGGATCCCTGGGGCACCTGGATCAACCTGGTCCCCGTGGCGCCCTGGGCGGTGATCGAGAAGCCGCCGATGGTGGCGGTTCCCCGCGTGGACCGGCACTACTGGCAGGATCTGCGCGATCCGGTCAAGCCCAACAAACTCGGGCACGTGCTGATCTTCACGCAGGATTGGGAAAAATCCGAAGCGTTCTTCTGCCAGGCGCTGGGCCTTCGTGTGGCCGACCGCGCAGCGGGGAAGGTGTCTTTCCTGTCCGGCGGTACGGGGGTGCGCGATCACCACTGCTTCGGCCTCATCAAGGACACGCACCGCGGCTTCCAGCACGGCAGCTTTCACGTGGATTCCCTGGACCAGATCGGGCTGGGCGGATTGCAGATGCACAAGGCCGGGTACAAGGAAGGCTTCGGCGTGGGCAGGCATGCGCTGGCGTCGAACCTGTTTCACTACACGCGGGATCCCTGGGGCAGCTGGGTCGAGTACTACACCGACATGGACAAGATCAGCGAGGCCTGGGTGTCCAAGGACTGGAATGACCTGCCGTACATTTGGCCTCAATGGGCTCCGGAGTTCTGGGGCAAGGAAATGAACGCCAACCTCGAACCCAAGTAAAGACCATGATCGAGCTGGACGTCCACACCCACCTGGTGCCCATCAATGCCGGGCGGCTGCAAGAGCTGCCCGGAGTGCAGTGGAAGCCTGAGGACAAGGCCCTCGTGCTCGACGGGCACAAGGTGGGCATGAAGGCGCTTTTCGAGCCGGAACGCCTCGTCGCCTGGATGGACCGCCATGACGTACGCCGGGCCTTGGTTTCCGTGCCTCCCCCAGCCTACCGCCAGAACCTGGCGCCGGAGGCGGCGCTGGCCTGGGTGCGCTATCTCAACGAAGAGCTGTTGTCGGTCTGCCAGGCCAGCGGCGGCCGCCTTGGCGCGCTTTTCTACCTTCCCCTGGAAAACGCGAGCCTCCTGGCCCCGCTGTTGCAGGACTTCGAGGCTGCCGCCGCGTTCGAAGGCGTGGCGCTGGCCGCGGGCGGGCACCCTGCCATTGAATACGCGCATGCGTGCTATCAGCCTCTCTGGGCATGGATGAACGAGCGTGGCAGCTTTGTCTTCCTGCACCCGGGGGCTTGCCGGGACGAACGTCTGTCGCAGTTCTATCTTGAGAACCTGGTGGGCAATCCCTACGAGACCGCGGTCGCGGCCGCGCAGCTGGTCATGGGCGGTATTCCAGCGCAGTTTCCCCGCATCCGTTTTTGCCTGGCCCACGCGGGCGGCATGTTCACCGCGCTGGTGGGCAGAATGCAGCGCGGTTTCGACACCGAACGGCCTGGGGTCGATCGGGCCCTGGAGCCACCGCTTCAGGCGGCCCGCAGGTTCTATGCGGACGGCATTGCCCACCACCCCTCGATGCTTCGTCTTGCCAGGGAGGTGCTGGGGGAAGACAAGCTGCTCTTCGGATCGGATTGGCCGTTTCCCATGGGAATTGAGCAACCTGGAACGTAACTGCCCCGAAGCAGGCCAGGCGCGGCGCGCCCTGGCCGAACCGGAGCCAGGCAGGGCCTGGGGCCCCCTACCTCTCTCCTCTCGTCATTCCCGGATGGCCCGCCCCGCGCAGGCGGGAATCCAGGGGCGTTCATCGGCTGCGCTGGATTCCCGCCTACGCGGTTCAGAGGTGCCACCTCTTGCCTCTTACTCGGCCTTGGCCCCGGAGCGCTTGACAACCTCCTGCCACTTGACTCTTTCGCTCGCGATGATGCGGGCGAACTCTTCCGGCCGGTCGCTGGCCACTTCCACGCCCATCTGCTCGAGCTTCGAGGCCACTCCAGGCGCGCGAAGAATCTCGTTGATATCGGCGTAGAGCGCCTCCACGATCGCCTTGGGCGTTCCCGCTGGTGCCACCAGTCCGAACCACGGCGTGGCCTCGAAGCCCGGCACGCCGGATTCCGCCACTGTGGGGAGGCCGGGCAGCACCTTCAGGCGCTTGGGCTCGGCCACCGCGATGGCGCGCAAGGCCCCTGTCTTGACGTGGGGAAGGCTGGACGAGATGTTGTCGAACATCATGGTCACCTGCCCGCCCACAAGGTCGGCCAGTGCGGGCGCTGCCCCTTTGTACGGCACGTGAACGGCCTGCAACCCGGTGCTGGTTTTCAGCAGCTCCATAGCCAGGTGACCGCTTGAGGCGATGCCCTGGGAGGCATAGGAAGTTGCCTTCGGGTGGGCCTTGGCATAGGCGAGCAGCTCGCTCACGTTGTGGATTGGCAAGGCGGAGGGCACCACCAGCACCAACGGCGCGGTGCAGATCCGCGTGATGGGGGCGAACGCTGTTTTGGGGTTGAACGGCAGCGAGGTGAAAAGGCTCTCGTTCACGGCCAGCGGGCCTGGTGCCGTCAGCAGCAGGGTGTAGCCGTCGTTGGCGCTCCGTGCGGCGGCATCGGCGCCGATGTTGCCGTTGGCGCCGGGCCGGTTGTCGATCACGAAGGGCTGGCCGAGCTTCTTGGCCAGGCCGTCGGCGATGATCCGCCCCAGCATATCGGCGGTTCCTCCCGGGGGGTAACTCACCACCAGTTTCACCGGTTTGGCGGGGTAGGTGGCGGCCGCGCTGGGCTGGACGGACATAGGCAGCGTGCCCGCCAGCGCGGCCAGCGAAAGCAGGGTTCGCCGCTTGAGCGGGCGAGCGGAGGCTTCCGATTCGGGTGACACATCAGGCTCCAGCGATCAGGGCTTGATGGCGGGTTTCGGCAGGAAACCTTCCACGAGCACACGGTCCGGGTTGAGCGGTGTGCCGGGCACCTCGATGTTCTGGTTGATGAAGTCGAAGGTACGCTTGAACTTCTCGCGCGAGATAGTGCCAAAGCCTTGCTCGGATACTTCCGGCGTGATGGCGATGCGGCGCAGGATGCGGAGCTCGTCGGCGATGATCGCGGGGTCGAGCGCTTTCATGTACTGGGTTTGCAGGCGAGCGGCTTCCTCGGGGTTGGCCAGCGCGTCTTTCCATCCGCGCAGCGCCGCACGGACGAACCCGCGGACAGCCTCGGGATTGGCCTTGAGAAAATCTTCGCGGACACCGATGCTGTTGGCGTAGATATCGAGGCCGAAGTCGGCCAGCAGCATGCACTTGGGCGTTGCGCCCGCCGCAGCCCGCCGGATGGACGGCTCACCCATCAGGAACTGGTCGATCGCGGGGACCTTGCGGGACACCAGCATCGGAACCCGGGCTGCGCCATCGATGTTGACGATCTTCAGCGTGGACGGATCCACATGGTTCATCTTCATGAAGGCGGCGAAGATGCGCGGCATGAACGACGCGCTGCTGGAGCCCACTTCCAGCCCGGCCATGTCCTGGGGCTTCGTCACGTTGGCGCCGGGATCCAGGCTGAAGACGCAGTAGGGCGCCTTCTGATAGCTGTTGGCGACGATGCGCACCGAAGACCCCCGCTTCCGCTGGCCACCAGGCTGGGAATGTCGATGAAGCCGAATTCGGACAAACCCGACTCGATGTAGCGCACCGCATCGGCGGTGCCCTTGGTCGGCAGGATCGAGACGTTCAGCTTCTCTTCCTTGAAGTACCCCTTCGCCAAGGCTACGTACCAGGGCGCATGGCGGCCCAACGGGATGAAGTCAAGCGCGAACTTGACGTCCTTCTCTCCGGGGTGCTCTGAGCCTTCGCCGGTAAGGCGGTCAACAACGACAAGGCCAGCGCGGCGGTCAGGAACTTTAGTAGCTTCATGGTCTTCCTCTTTGAAAAAACGACTGCGGGAAAAAGCCCGGCAAACGAGGAGGAACACCATGTCTGCCAAGCGTTTATGAACCGGAGGCCTTCAGAATCCGGCTGTGCAGGGACTCCAGGTGAATCTGCATGGCCTTGCGCGCGGCCTTGGGGTCGCGTGCGACGAGAGCTTGAAGAACGGCCTCGTGTTCCTGCTGCGTGACCTCCAGGCCGTCGGCCGGCATGATCCGCAGGTGCCACATCAGGTCGGAGCGCTCATGCAGCGGACGCAGGGTGTCGGCCAGAAATTTGTTGCCGGAGCCTTCGGCCACTACGCGGTGGAACGCCCGGTCGATCAGGCTGAACGAATCGCGCTGGCTCTGGTTGAGCAGGCCCTTCGATTCTTTCAGCAGCTTGCGCAGCTCTGCCAGCTGCTCGTCCCCGATGCGCTCGGCCGCCAACGCGACGATGTTGGGCTCCATCGCCATGCGTGCTTCGAGCACCAGCTCGATGTCGTGAATCGAGTCCATCCGGATGACGAGCCCCTTGCGCGGGATCACCTCGATCATTCCCTCGGCCTGCAGGCGGTGGATTGCCTGGTGGACGGGCATACGGCCCAAGCCGGTCGATTCGCACAAGGCCGCCTCGTTCAGGAACAAGCCGGGGCGGAGCTCGAGCGACAGGATTTTCTCCTTGATGGCGTCATACGCCTGCTGGGTCAAGGAGATGCCGCTCTTGGGCGTGACTTCCGCTGTGGCGCGTGGCGATGCCGAGCGCTGCGTCGCCGCGCGCTTGGTCGTCTTCTTGGCAACAACGGGGGTACGTGTCATCGTTGACATATTGTATAATATATCACAAGGTATAGTAAATGATCCGGGCAGAGCTCGGGCGTGAAAAGTCTCTAAATATCTCTAAAGCATAGTCTTGAATTGTCCAAGGAGTTTTACGTGGCATTTGGCGTTATCGAGAGGGCCCGCAAGGTGTTCCCAGCCAGCGAACTGGGCCCGACAGCCCGAGAAGACCTCGTCGCCCTCGACGAAGCAACATTCTCGTTCGAGGAAGGGGAGTTCGTTTCGCTGCTGGGGCCGAGCGGATGCGGAAAGACCACCTTGCTGCGGATCGTGGCGGGGCTGATCTCCAAGACCGCGGGCCGGGTCAGCGTGGCGGGCCGCGAGGTGGACGGGCCTTACGGCGACTACGGCTTCGTATTCCAGGCGCCCGGACTCATGCCGTGGCGCAGCGTCATGGACAACGTGCTGTTTCCCATGGAAGTCCTGCATCGCAGCGATGCGAAGGCCCGCAAGCGCGCGGGCGAACTGCTGTCGCTCGTTGGACTCTCGGGCTTCGAGAACTCCAGGCCGCACCAACTCTCAGGCGGCATGCAGCAGAGGGTTTCCCTTTGCCGGGCGCTTATTCATGCACCCAAGCTGCTGCTCATGGATGAACCCTTCGGCGCGCTCGATGAACTGACGCGCCTCGATATGAACGACCTTCTGCTGGAGGTCCGCCGCGAGACAGGAGCCGCCGTGCTGTTTGTGACGCATTCCATCTCCGAGGCGGTATATCTCGCCGACAAGGTGCTGGTCTTCAGCCGGCGGCCCGCGCGCGTGGCCTGCCAGATTGAACCGGCCTTGGGCAGGGACCGCAAGCGGCACATGCGATACGAGAGCGCATTCCAGGCTGCCGAGCGTGAAGCCAGCATCGCTTTGGGGGTCATCACGGAGGAGACCGGCGCGCTGCTGGCGAAGAAGGAGACGCTGCAATGAAACGACAGACCGCTGATACCCTGCGCCGGGTGGCGTATCCCACGGTGGGCATCGTCCTGATGCTCGCCCTTTGGGAGGCGATCTGCGTCATCGGAAAGCTGCCCACCGCTGTTCTGCCGACGCCGGGCCAGGTGTTCGGTTCGCTTGTAAACAACTGGGCGGTACTGATGAGCGAAGGCTGGATCACGCTCAAGGCCACGCTTTACGGATTTGCTCTGGCCTTGTTGCTGGGTATTCCCTTGGCCGTCGCTGTGTCGACCTTCCGCTGGGTCAACCTCATGTTCTATCCGCTGTTGGTCGCGCTGCAGTCTGTCCCCAAGGTGGCGCTGGCGCCGCTGTTGCTGGTCTGGCTTGGCACGGGGATGGAGTCCAAGCTGGCCATCGCCTGGCTGGTCGCGTTTTTCCCGGTCCTCGTGGATACAGCTGCCGGCCTTCAGGCCACACCCAAGGAGTTGCTGGAGTTGGCGCGCAGCCTGCGCGCGTCCCGCTGGCAGGTCTTCGCGAAGGTGCGCTTCCCCGCAGCGCTTCCCTTCGTGGTGACGGGCGCCAAGGTGGCGGTCACGCTGGCGGTCATTGGCGCTGTGATTGGGGAGTTTGTGGGGTCGAGCGAGGGGCTTGGTTTTCTGTTGCTCAGTGCGACTTCCCAGATCAATACCCCGCTGGCTTTCGCGGCATTGTTCGCGCTCTCGATTCTGGGGATGGTGACTTACTTTTTCGTCGTCCTTGCCGAGAAGGCCATTGCCTCGTGGCTGCCGCCACCGCCGCCTGCGCATTGAGGGCTTTTACTCCCTCTCCCGCCTGCGGGAGAGGGTGCCCGCTCGGGCCATCGGTGCGCTCGATGGTTTTTGGCATGGATATCCAGGGACCCTTCAGTTTCTCCCCCGTCATTCCCGCGCAGGCGGGAATCCAGCGACTGCGGTGAATGGAGCGCTGACCTTGGATTTCGGCTCTCGCCGGAATAGCGGGCCTCTTACGGCCCGCTGATGTCCATGCGCGGCGATGCAAGAAACGATACGGAGGCTTTGAAAGGGACGGTTCCCATCACGCCTTCAAGCTCTCGCGATCAGGCGGCGCTCCACGACGTTTCCAGAGATGCCTGCTGCAATATCGGAGAGCAGGTACATCAGGGTGTCCGCGACTTCTTCCGGTTGAGACACGCCCAGTGTGCGCTCATACATCGCCAGCTCTTCCTCGCTGGCGGAGTTCAGAAACACGGGAGTGGCCACGAGGCCTGGTGACAATGCATTGATGCGCACACCATGGGTGCGCAACTCCAGCGCGGCGGACTTCACCAGGCCGACAATGCCTGCCTTGGTGGCGGCATACGCTGCAGCTCCTGCCCAGCCGTTGCTGGCTAAGCCTGAGGTGAATGCCACGATGCTGCCGGAGCGCTGGCGTTTCATGACCGGGTACAGCGCGCGCACCAGGTAGAAAATACCGGAGAGATTGACGTCGAGATGGCGCTGCCAATCGGCATCCGTCGTCTCGTCGATAGGCGTGCGTTTCTGGATGGCGCTGGTCAGCACGGCGCCATCGATGCGGCCCGTCCTGCCCGCGAAGTCATCAATGGCAGCCTGCACCGCGCGGGGGTCGGCGATGTCTACCTTGGCGGTGAGCATGCGGCCATCCTGGGGAAGAGACGCCAGCCCGCTGGCGTCCACGTCCATCGCCAGGACAGTGGCGCCGGCTTCCAGGCAACGCAAGGCCGTGGAGCGGCCAATGCCCGAGGCTGCGCCGGCCACGAGGACGGACCGGCTGGTGAAGTCGAAGGTCACGTTCATGTGCTTAATCTTTCGCAGGCGCCATGCCGGTGATTCTTTCGTAGAGCGCGGCCGCCTGGTGTTCGCTGCCGTCCATGGGGACGATCGCGGCAATATATTCGTCCGGGCGGACCAGCACCAGCGTGTTCGCCGGAATACCCATGCGCTTGAACAGCTTGTCGCCCGCATCCAGCAAGCTGCGGTTGCGCAGTCCGCTGTCGTGCGGGGCGTCCCAGCGCGAGACCACATAGTGGCTGAGCGCGGGCGATTTGCTTTGCGGGATGCCGGGCTTGCGGCGCGCGTCGCTGAAGTACAGCGCGGTGAACTTGCCGGAGCACAGGTCGTGGATGTGCTCCTGCCGGCCCGCCGGCGTGTGCACCAGATAGTCAGGCAGGCGCATGCCCGGCTTGACCGGCGGCCGGGTTTCCGTCACCACCATCGACCAGCCACCGCCGTCGGCGGCATCCAGGTCCACGCCGAGCTTCACTCCCAGCAGGCTCCGCGTGTAGGCGTTGCCCCAGTTGTTGTCCGTCATGCCCGTGATGGCGTCGGTGCGCTTGGCCATGGACTGCCGGGCGGCCTCGGCCATTTCACCCGAACCATGCACCGCCAGGGGCCGCTGCTCGCGCTCGTAGCCATCCAGGATATCTTCGGTGCCCCAGCCGCGCAGGTACCAGGAAAGCCTCCACGGCAGGTTGGAGGCGTCCAGTGCGCCCGTGTTCAGCCCCAGGGCCCACATTGGCGTGATGAGGTGCGCGGCATCCCCCATCAGCAGTACACGGCCGCGGCGCCACTCGGTAGCCACACGGTGGTGGACGTTGTAAGTGACCTTGTTGATGGCCTGAACATTGCTGGCCTGGCCGATGAAGGTCAGCGATTTGTCGCGCAGCTCCTCGATCGAAGGCTCTTGGGCGCCTTCTGCCAAGGGGTAGAGGAAACGCCAGCAATGGGGGTGCCTGACCAGGATCATCCACTCCTCAGGGTCGGCGAAGTAGGCCAGATAGGGATAGTCGCGCGGGTTTTCGTTGTCCAGATCCACGACCAGATCCACCAGCGAATACTTGACCGGCAGCGACATGCCCTCCACCTGGATGCCCATTTGCGTGCGTACCGTGCTGCGCCCGCCGTCGCAAGCTAGCAGAAAGCTGGCATCCTGCGTGGTTGGCCCGTCCGGTGTCTGCAGATGCAGGGTGACCAGGCCGCCCTTGTCTTCATAGCGCTCGAGCCGGTGATGCATCTTGATCTCGACCAACGGGTTGCGCTCGATGGCCTGCGCCAGGATGGGCTCCAGATCCTGCTGCGGCAGATTGATGACGAAGGGATAGCGCGTTTCCGCATCCAGCTCATCCAGCAGCACAGGGAAAGTGGATTTCTGGGAGCGGCGGTCAATCTCTCCGATCTCATCGACACGCAGCGCCTTGGCCAGTACGTCGTCGGCGACGCCATAGCGGCGGAAAATCTCGAGCGTGCGGGTCAGGATGGTGCCTGCCTTGGTATCCAGGGAAAGATGGGTATCCTCCTCGAAAACCACGCAGCGGATACCGTAATACGCAAGGCCTAGCGCGGTGATCAGGCCGATAGGGCCACCGCCAACGATGGCTACCGGCAATTCCGAAGACTGAGTTGCGTTCATATGACTGATGAAGGGCGGAAGACTACAGGAAGCGGATAAGCCCCGACCGGCACGCTCCCACTCTGTTCCATGATGTTAATATCATCACAAATCTCATGTAATATATCAGACGATGATTCATGCCGTCAAGGGCTCCGGGCGGCAAGCAGGTGCGCCGTGGCGCCATGGCATGGCGGCGGTGTTTTCCCTGGCTGGATCAGCGCGGGCCGCCTGCTGGCGCTCTTCCCTGCAGCAGCGGATTCCTGGCGAACAATTCCACCACCCAATCGACGAACGCACGCACCTTGGCGCTGAGGTGGGAGTTGGGCGGGTACACCACGTAGACGGGCAGGAGCGGTTGCGTCCAGTCCTCCAGCACGTTCCGCAACCGGCCGTTGTCGAAGTATTCCTGTGCCTGCAGGCGGCTGACCTGCCCGATGCCCTGGCCCGCCAGAATGGCGGTCACATAGGCGTTGCCTTCGTTGACAGTGAGGTGCGAAGGGTTGGAGATCTCGATCACTTCACCATCCTTGTGGAACTCCAGCGGATAGCGCCGTGTGGAGACTGGCGAGAAAAAGATCACGTTGCGATGATGGCCGGATTCGAGGTCCCGCGGGTGCGCGGGAATGCCATAGCGTGCCAAGTATTCGGGGGTGGCGACCGTCACGAACTCCAGGTTGCCGATGCGGCGTGCCACCAGCGACTGATCGGTCAGTTCGCCTCCGCGGATGACGCAATCCACGTTGTCGCTGATGAGATCCACGGTGCGGTCGCTCACGCCCAGGTCGATCTCTATCTCGGGATAGCGTGACTGGAACTCCGCCAGATGAGGAAGCACCATGAGACGTGCCGTGGTGCTTCCCACATCGACACGCAGGCGGCCCCTGGGCGTGGTGCGTGCCTGGCTGACGCTGGCTTCGAGATCATCGAAGTCGGCGAGCAGGCGCACCGCGCGGTCATAGTAGGCCGCGCCGTCGGCGGTGACGGTGACGCGGCGTGTGGTCCGGTTGAGCAGTTTGACGCGCAGGCGCTGCTCGAGCGCCTGAATGTTCTTGGTGATGCTGGCTTTGGGCATCAGCAGCGAATCGGCGGCTCGTGTGAAAGTGCCTGCTTCCACCACCCGCGCGAAAATACGCATGGCCTGAATCTGATCCATTGGATCTCCTTATCCTTGCGAAACCAGGGTTCGCCGGGGTTGCGGGATTCTCACACGCAGATACTGGCGTCATTGTTAAAGAATTGGAAACAGTGCGGCCGCGTATAGGGGGTTTATGCCTCCAATGGGCGCCGCTACATTCTTATCTCATCAACCGGCCTTGTCCGGAGACATCATGCCCAATACCGAAGCACCTGCATCGCCCATGGATCCTCAAGCCGACACCACCATCGCGGTGGCGGATGGCGTGCAGGCCAGCGTGCGCCTGTATGGCAGCAAGAAGCGGGGCGAAGTGGCGCCGCTCGTGGTGCATTTCCATGGCGGCGCCTTCGTGGCCGGCGATCTTGATTGCGGCTACACCGTGGGGCATGCACTGGCCGCCGCCGGCGCGTGCGTCGTGTCGGTAGCTTATCCGCTCGCGCCTGAAAATCCGTTCCCCCGCCCGCTGGAGGTGGGCTATGCCGTGCTGCAGTGGGCCTACAAGCGGCGCACCAAGCTGGCCGGAAAGGACGCGCCGCTGTATCTGGCTGGCGAGGAGGCCGGGGGTAATCTCGCGGCGGGCGTCACCATGATGGCGCGCGATCAGATGCACCCGCCGCTGGCCGGCCAGATCCTGATCTCGCCGATGCTCGACCCCTGCGCGGGCACGGCTTCGCAGCGGGCGGCAAGAGGTGAGTCCATCGAATGCAAGTGGGCTGAGGGATGGCGCCAGTACCTGGGCGGTTCTTACGATGCCGAACACCCTTACGCCGTGCCTGCGGGAGCGCTTCGCCTGGCGGGGCTGCCGCCGACGCTGATTCTCGTGGCGCAGGCTGACCCCATGCACGATGAGGCCTTGCGCTATGCGGCACGCCTGGAGGCGGCCGGATTGACCGTCTTCAGCCATGTGTTCACGGAAGACGGGCAGTGGCCGGAGGCCCTGTTGGAGCCGCAGCCCGAATGCTGTCCCTGTGCGGCTCAACTGGAAACGCAACTGCGCCATTTCTTCGAGACGACCCGATGTCGATCTTGAGCTGACCGCGTTTTGCCTAGGTTGCCTCGCTGTGCGTGAGGCAGCCTGAGCCAGGCGAAGGCGCGTTTTTTCCTTTCCATCCGATTCCAGGCCTTTGGGCCGGAAGGGATGAGCCTTGCCCGCCGCAGGGAGAGTTTTTTCCGATTTCAACCTTTGAACTAAAGACATCGCCATGAACGACACCTCCAAAATTTCAGCCCGTCGCCGTTGGTGGGCCGCCGCTGGCGTTGCCGTGGCCGTGACGGCCACCGCCGGTGCCGTATTCGGCCTGCAAGCCTCGCATGCGGAAGCGCCCGCACCACACGCCGCGGCGCCGGCGGTGCCGGTTTCCGCCGCACGGGTCCAGCAGCAGGACGTGACCTTGTGGGATGAGTTCTCCGGCCGCCTCGAAGCCGTTCAGCGTGTGGACGTGCGCCCGCGCGTGTCGGGAGCCGTGCAAGCGGTCCATTTCAAGGAAGGCGCGCTGGTGAAGCCGGGCGATCTGCTGTTCACGGTGGATCCCGCCCCCTATGCCGCGGAGGCTGATCGGGCCGAAGCACAGGTCGTGGCCGCCAAGGCGCGCATGGCCTATACGCAAAGCGAGTCCGAGCGCGCCACCCGCCTCTGGGAAGAGCGTGCGATTGCGCAGAAGGAATTCGACGAGCGCGTGAACGCCCAGCGCGAGGCCGATGCGAACCTGCGTGCCGCCCAGGCCGCGCTTCAGGCCGCCCGGTTGAATCTGGGCTACACGCAGGTTCGCGCGCCGGTGGCCGGCAAGGTGGGGCGCGTGGACGTGACCGTGGGCAACCTGGTCAGCGCCGGGGCTGGCGCTCCGGTGCTGACCACGCTGGTATCCGTGAACCCCATGTACGCCAGCTTCGATGCGGATGAGCAGATTGTGGCCAAGGCCCTGCAAAGCCTCCGGGAAGGCAAGAGCGCGCGTGCGCTCATCGAAAGCATACCGGTGCAGATGGGCGTCGGCACGAGCGGCGCGACCCCCTACACGGGGCATCTGCAACTCATCGACAACCAGGTCGATGCCAAGAGCGGGACCGTGCGCGTGCGCGCCGTGTTCGACAACGCTGATGGCGCGCTCATGGCCGGTCAGTTCGCCCGCATCCGCATGGGCCAGCCGAACAGCCAGCAGGCGCTGCTCATCAATGAGCGGGCCGTGGGAACGGATCAGAGCAAGAAGTTCGTGATGGTGATCGGCGAGGGGAACAAGGCCGAGTATCGCGAGGTGCAACTGGGCGCGCCCGTGAACGGCTTGCGCGTGGTCACCGGCGGGCTGAAGGCCGGCGAGCGCATCGTGGTCAATGGCCTGCAGCGCGTGCGGCCCGGCGTAGAGGTCGCGCCGCAGGATGTGCCGATGAGCGCCAAGACCGAACTCGCGGGTGGCCCTTCCGGCACATCCAGCGGTACTGCGCAGGCACAGCCAACCCAGAAAAAGCCTATCGCTTGATACCTACTTGCTTTCAAAAATATCAAACCGTTCCACGCTGAGCCTGTCGAAGCGCCGCGCGAGGTTTCGACCCTTCGACAAACTCAGGACCGGCAGGACACTCCCATGAACCTTTCCCGATTTTTCATCGACCGCCCGATCTTCGCGGGTGTGCTGTCGGTGCTCATCTTCCTCTCGGGCCTGATGGCCATGCGTGCGTTGCCTATCTCGGAATACCCCGAGGTGGTGCCGCCCTCGATCGTGGTGCGCGCGCAGTATCCGGGCGCCAGCCCCAAGGTGATCGCCGAAACCGTGGCCACGCCGCTGGAAGAATCCATCAACGGCGTGGAGGGCATGCTTTACATGGGCAGCCAGGCCACGACCGACGGCGTGATGACGCTCACCGTCACTTTCAAGCTCGGCACCGATCCCGACAAGGCGCAGCAGCTGGTGCAAAACCGCGTCTCACAGGCCGAACCGCGCCTGCCCGAGGAAGTGCGCCGGCTCGGCGTGACCTCCGTGAAGAGCTCGCCCGACATCACCATGGTCGTGCACATGGTCTCGCCTAATGGCCGCTACGACATCGACTATCTGCGCAACTACGCGGTGCTCAACGTGAAGGACCAGCTCGCGCGCATCCAGGGCGTGGGACAGGTGCAGATCTTTGGCGGCGGCGACTATTCGATGCGTGCCTGGCTAGACCCCCAGAAAGTAGCCCAGCGAGGCCTTTCCGCCAGCGACGTGGTGGCTGCCATCCGTGGCCAGAACGTGCAGGCCGCCGCGGGTGTGATCGGCGCCTCGCCTGGTTTGCCCGGTGTGGACATGCAGCTTTCGCTGAATGCGCAGGGGCGCCTGACCAGCACCGAGGAGTTTGGCGACATCATCGTGAAGACGGGCGCGGATGGCGCCGTGACGCGGCTGCGCGACGTGGCCCGGCTGGAGCTGGGCGCGGCGGACTACTCGCTGCGCTCGCTGCTCAACAATGAGCCCGCGGTGGGCATGGGGGTGTTCCAGGCCCCTGGTTCGAACGCGCTCGAGATCTCCGGGAACGTGCGCAAGGCCATGGCCGAGCTGCAGAAGAACATGCCTGAAGGCGTGGAATACCGTATCGCCTACGATCCGACGCAGTTCGTGCAGGCCTCCATCGATTCAGTGGTGCACACGCTGCTCGAGGCGGTGGCGCTGGTGGTGATCGTCGTGATCCTGTTCCTGCAGACCTGGCGCGCCTCCATCATTCCGCTGCTGGCGGTGCCGGTGTCGGTGGTCGGCACGTTCGCGGTGCTCCACCTGCTTGGCTTCTCGATCAATGCATTGAGCCTGTTCGGGCTGGTGCTGGCCATCGGTATCGTGGTGGATGACGCCATCGTGGTGGTCGAGAACGTGGAGCGCAACATCGAGACTGGTTTGAGTCCGCGCGAGGCCACCTATCAGGCCATGCGTGAAGTTTCAGGCCCCATCATCGCGATTGCGCTGGTGTTGGTGGCCGTGTTCGTGCCGCTGGCTTTCATTAGCGGCCTGACGGGCCAGTTCTACCGCCAGTTCGCGGTGACCATCGCGATCTCCACGGTCATCTCGGCCATCAACTCGCTCACTCTGTCGCCCGCGCTGAGCGCCCTATTGCTCAAGGGCCACCATGAGCCCAAGGACGCGCTCACACGGGGCATGGACCGTGTGCTGGGCGGGTTCTTCCGCCGCTTCAACAGCCTGTTCCATCGCGGCTCTGAAGCGTACAGCGGTGGCGTGCGCCGCGTCATCGGCCGCAAGGCGGGAACGATGGCGGTCTACCTGGCCCTTGTGGGGGCGACCTGGGGCCTGTTCCACCTGGTGCCGGGCGGCTTCGTTCCGATGCAGGACAAGCAATACCTCATCGGCTTCGCGCAACTGCCCGACGGCGCGACGCTGGACCGGACCGATGATGTGATCCGCCGCATGGGCGAAATCGTCAAGAAGAACCCGAACGTGGAGGACGCGATCGCCTTTCCCGGCTTGTCGATCAACGGCTTCACCAACAGTTCGAACTCGGGCATCGTCTTCGTGACGCTCAAGCCCTTTGCCGAGCGCACGCGCGCGGAACAAAGCGGTGCGGCCGTGGCGGGGCAGCTCAATCAGGCCTTCGGCCAAATACAGGACGCCTTCATTGCCATGTTCCCCCCTCCGCCGGTGGCCGGCCTGGGCACCACGGGCGGCTTCAAGCTGCAGATCGAGGACCGCGCATCGCTCGGCTATGAGGCCATGGATGCGGCCGTGAAGGCCTTCATGGCCAAGGCTTATCAGACGCCCGAACTCGCCGGCCTGTTCACGAGCTGGCAGGTCAATGTGCCGCAGCTCTATGCCGACATCGACCGCACCAAGGCGCGCCAGCTTGGCGTGCCGGTGACCGACATCTTCGAGACGCTGCAGATCTATCTGGGGAGCCTCTATGCGAACGATTTCAACAAGTTTGGCCGGACCTACAGCGTACGCGTGCAGGCCGATGCGGCTTTCCGCGCGAAGCCGGAGGACGTGGCGCAGCTCAAGGTGCGCTCATCTACAGGCGAGATGGTGCCGCTTTCGGCGCTCATGAAGATCGAGCCGAGCTTTGGCCCGGAACGCGCCATGCGCTACAACGGCTTCCTCACGGCCGACGTGAATGGCGGCCCCGCGCCGGGTTTCTCGTCCGGCCAGGCACGCGAGGCGGTGGAACGTATCGCGGCCCAGACGCTGCCTCAGGGCATCGGCTTCGAATGGACCGAGCTGACCTATCAGGAAATCCTCGCGGGCAATTCCGCCATGCTGATGTTCCCGCTTGCCATCCTGCTGGTGTTCCTGGTGCTGGCCGCCCAATATGAAAGCCTGACCCTGCCGCTGGCGATCGTGCTCATCGTGCCCGTGGGCTTGATGGCTGCCATGACGGGCGTATGGCTCTCACACGGCGACAACAACGTGTTCACCCAGATCGGGCTCATCGTGCTGGTGGGGCTGTCGGCCAAGAACGCCATTCTGATCGTCGAGTTTGCCCGCGAGCTGGAGTTGGCGGGGCGCTCGCCGGTGCAAGCCGCCATCGAAGCCAGCCGCTTGCGCCTGCGCCCGATCCTCATGACCTCGATGGCCTTCATCATGGGCGTGCTGCCGCTGGTGCTTTCCACGGGGGCCGGCGCGGAAATGCGCAGCGCCATGGGGGTGGCGGTGTTCGCCGGAATGATTGGCGTGACCGCCTTCGGCCTGTTCCTCACGCCGGTGTTCTACGTGCTGCTCAGAAAGCTCGCGGGCAATCGGCCGCTCCAACACCACGGTCAGCATGTGCAACCCATCGTACCGGCTAGCGGCACGGGTATGGCCTCTGCGAAGCCGGTGCTGGCCGCGCCGCGCGGACACGACGAATGAACGTGTGTTGGCAAGGCGTTGAAATGTCAGCGGCGGTTCGTTCGGGACTTTGCTCCCTCTCCCTCCCCCGTTGGGGGAGGGCTGGGGTGGGGGCTTTCACGGCGTTTGATCTGAATGGCTTTCCGTTAGTCATCCGAGGTCGGAGGCCGGGATTGCCCCGGCGGTGCAGTCACCTTCTTTTGCGTCGCCAAAAGAAGGTAACCCAAGAAAAGGCGACCCCACTTGCCGTGTCCCTGCGCTGCGCTACGGGCAACCTGCGGTGCTCAATCGAGGGGTGGTGCTGCAGAACTCGCTTTGTTCACTTCGTTCACGCCGCTCAAACAGCTGCAGCAAGTCAGAGCACGAAGCAAGGGCATCTTGCAGTGCCCTTGCCCACCCCTCGCTCTGCGCTCCTCGGCACGGCCAGAGGGGACCCGCGGTTCGGGCCATTGCTTCGCTCGGCCTGCGGATCGCCAGATTCCGGCTTGCGCCGGAATGGTGAGTTGATCGAAAAGTATCTCGTGCCTATTAGGAGCATTTACATGAACACGATGAAGAACACATGGCATCGCCTGGTGTTGACGCCGCTGACGGCGGCCCTGTTTCTGGCCGGCTGCGCCACCGCCCTGCCGCCTGCCCAGCCGAATGCGGGCGTGCGGATTCCGGCTGAATTCAGCACGCCGCAAGACAAGGCCTCCTGGACCACCGCGGCCCCTGCAGAGGCCCAGCCGCGCGGCGAATGGTGGCGCGCCTTCTCGGATGCGGAGCTTACCGCGCTTGTCGAGCGCGCCGCCGCGGCCAACACTGATGTGCAGATCGCCGCCGCGCGCCTGGCGGAAGCGCGGGCGCTGCTGCGCTCTACCGATGCCGAACGGATGCCGCAAGTGGGTGCATCGGCGGGTGCCGCGCGTCAGGCAGGTCTGAACACCGCCAATGGCACGCAGCCGGCGACACTGGTCACGGCCGGGTTGAACCTATCCTACGAGGTCGACCTATTCGGCCGGCTCTCGAATGCCAGCGAAGCCGCCCGACAAGACGCCGAAGCCCGCGCCGCGCTGCTGCAAAGCACGCGTTTGCTGGTACAGGCCGATGTGGCACAAACCTATCTGCAACTGCGCTCGCTACAGACCGAGCAGCAACTGGTGCGGCAAAGCCTGGCGGCTTACCGTGACACGCTGAGACTCATCGAACGCCGTTACCGTGCGGGGGATGCGGCGGAGCTGGACGTGGTGCGCATGCAGAGCGAGGTAGCCACCACGGAGTCCGAAGCGCTCGCATTGGAGCGCCAGCGGACCACGCTCACGCATGCGTTGGCCGTCCTGGTGGGCGACGTGGCCACCGGCTTCACGCTGCCCGCGCAGGCCGGGGAGATCGCGCTGCCCGTGATCCCCGCGGGTGTCCCGGGCACCGTGCTTGCGCGCAGGCCTGACGTGTCCGCTGCCCAGGCCAGCGTGCAGGCCGCGCAGGCGCGCGTGGGCGTGGCGCAGGCCGCCTGGTTCCCGGCCATCACGCTGACGGGTAGTGGCGGCTTTGCGTCGCCCGATCTGGGCGATCTTTTCAAGTGGTCGGCCCGCTCCTGGGGCCTGGGCGCGCTGCTGTCGCTTCCCATCTTCGATGGCGGCCGGCGTGCCGCCCAGGAAGAAGGGGCCAGGGCGCAGCTGGAAGCTGCCGTGGCCCAGCAACGCGGTCAGGTGCTGGCGGCCTTCCGCGACGTGGAAGACCAGCTCAGCGCGCTGCGGCTGCTGCAGGGTCAGGCCGAGGCATTGAGCCAGGCCGTGCAGTCCGCCGAGCGTGCCACGCACCTGTCGGACGTCCGCTACCGCAACGGCCTGGTGAGCCAGCTTGAACTGCTCGACGCACGCCGCAACGAGCTGCGCAACCGGCGGCAAGCGCTGCAGGTTCGCACCGCACAGTACACGGCCACCGTGGCGCTGATCCGTGCGCTGGGCGGGGGATGGGAGAGCGGGGTACAGGCGGGTTGAAACCTGCAGCCACCGTATCCCTGGACATACAACCGCCACTTCTTTTGACCGCGTATCTCGTTTTAATGTCGCTTCTGTAGCAAAGCGCGATCAAAGCCCGTATGCTCAACGGGATCGCATACATTTTGTAGACAATGAGCACTGGAGCCAAAGCCACTTCCAAATCGGCCTCACCCGTCAAGGGGCCGCGTGCGGCAGCGTCCAGGAAAAACACGGCGGGGGAGAGCAATCTGACCGACAGGGCCTATCTCGTGGTCAGGCGCCTGATTCTGGAGCGCGAGCTGACGGGTGGCGAGGTCCTTGTCGAGGGGCGGCTCGCCGAGCGCCTGGACATGTCGCGCACGCCCTTGCGCGAAGCGCTCCTGCGGCTTGAAGGAGAGGGGCTACTGGTGCGGGCCAATGCGCGTTCCTATGCGGTGCGCCGCATGACGGCATCGCACTACTTCCAATGTTTGCAGGTGCGCGAACGGCTGGAGTCACAAGCGGTGGCGCTGGCCATGGGGCGCATTCCGGCCGAAGACATCCAGCGGTTGCGTACGGCGATTGTTGCCCTTGATTCGACCCAGCAAGGCTCCAGCCACTGGCAGATCGACGATCAGGTCCACGGCATGTTCGCGCGCGCCTCCGGCAACGAGATGCTGGCAGAGACCATCTCGCACCTTCGCATGCTGTGCCGTCTTTTCGAGGTCGTTGATCCCTTTGCGCGGATCGAGGATGACCGCGGGGAACATCTGGCCATTCTGGATGCCTACGCCGCAGGGGATGCCAAAGCGGCCGAAGAGGCGGTAGTGTCTCATCTGCGCCATCTGGCCCGCTATACGCTCTCGCGTTTGAGCCACGGTTTGGTGAGCGAGATCTGAAACGATTCCCCGCTGGGACCGCCAAGCTCCAGCTTGGCATTCGGGGTATCTGCACACGCTGCGTGCCAAGCTGGAGCTTGGCGGTCCCAGGAAGAGGGACGGAAGGCGCGGGCCTCAGTGCCGCAGGATCTTGCCGACAAACTCGCGTGTGCGCGCCTGAGTGGGCGCATCGAAGATCTGTTGGGCGCTGCCCATCTCCACCACGTGGCCGCCATCCATGAACACCACCTTGCTGGAGACCTCGCGCACGAAGCCCATTTCATGCGAGACGATGAACATCGTCATGCCGTCGGCCGCAAGCATCCTCACGGTGTCGAGCACTTCGTTGACCAGTTCGGGATCAAGCGCGGCGGTGACTTCATCCAGCAGCACGATGCCAGGCTGCAGCGCCAGGGCGCGGGCTATGGCCACGCGCTGCTGCTGCCCGCCTGAAAGCTGGTCGGGGTAGGACTTGAGTTTGGCGCCCATGCCCACTTTCTCGAGCAGGCGGATGGCGTAGTCCTCCACCTCCTTGCGCGGCCGGCCCTTGACTTTGACGGGCGCCACGGTCACGTTGTCCAGCACAGTCATGTTCTGGAACAGGTTGTATTGCTGGAATACGATGGCCATCTGCGAGCGGATGGTGCGCAATTGCGCGCGATTGTTGTAGTCGAGCTTCTGGCCGTCGATGCGCACTTCGCCCTCGATGGGCGGCAGCAGGCCCATCAGCACGCGTAAAAGCGTGCTTTTGCCGGAGCCCGAAGGCCCGATGAGGCTGACGATCTCGCCCTTCTCGACGTTCAGGTTGATGCGCTCCAGCACCGTATGCGTGCCATAGTTGGCCTTGAGGTCAACGATCTCGAGTTGGGGCAAGGCGGGTCTCCAGGTATTTGCCGAAACGGGCGAGCGGATAGGACAGCGCGAAATACAAGGCCAATACGGTGCCGTACACCAGCGCGGCCGAGAAGCCCTTGTTGTTCATGGTCTTGCCGGCAAACGCCAGTTCGACCACGCCGATTTGCGAGGCCAGCGCAGTGTCCTTGATGAAAAGCACGAAGAAACCGAACACGGGCGGCAGGATGATCTTCCAGGCCTGCGGGACGATGACCAGGCGCAGCGTTTGCCAATAGCTGAAATTGAGCGTGGCGGCAGCATCCCATTGGTTCTGATGCACGGATTCCAGCCCGCTGCGCACAATCTCCGCGATGAAGGCCGTGGCGATCACGCACACGCTGATGAGCGCCACGGTGAACATGCTCAGATCGGCATTGAGTGCCTGGAAGATGAAGAACGTCAGCATCAGCGTCACCAGGAACGGGATGCGGCGGAACAGCTCGATGAACAGCGCCACCGCCACGCGCAAGGGCGCGGCCGCCGGCCGCTTGATCAACCGGATGGCGGCCAGCGCGAAACCGAGAGAGAAGCCCACCACGCAGCCGATCGCCGACAGCGCGAAGGTCACGCCCAGCGCCTTCGCGAAGAACAGCAGGTTGTAGTAGCTGAAGAAGCGCGGCAGCTCCTCGATGATTTGCCCGAACATCTAGAACCACCTCATCTTGGCGCGGAAGAAGCGCTTGCCCACGAACGCGAGCGACAGCGTGGCGATCAAGGTGATCACGATATAGAACACGGCCGCCACCGAAAAGACCTCGATGGACCGGAAGGTTTCGGCGTTGATGTTGTAGGCGCGTCCGGTGAGTTCCTCGACTCCGAAGACGGCGGCCATCGAGGTGCCCAGCGTCATCAGGATGTACTGATTGGAAAGCGGCGGAAACAGCACGCGGATGATGTGTGGCAGGATCACGTAGCGGATGGTCTGCAGGCGCGAGAAACCCAGCGTTTCGGCGGCTTCGAGTTCGGGGCGGCGCACCGTTTCGAAGCCGGCGCGCTGTATTTCAGTCAGGTATGCACCAGCATTGAGCGTCATGCCGATGAGCACGGCCTGATACGGCGAGAGCAGAATGCCGGCGTCTGGCAGCGCAAAGAAGATGAAGAAGATCTGGATCAGCTGTGGCGTGTTGGTGAAGAAAGCCACATAGACGCCTACGAGCCAGCGGGCCCAGCGCGGACCATAGGCGCGCACGGAAGCGCCAGCCAGGCCGATCAGCATGCCCATGGCAAAGGCCAGGAACGCGATCTGCAGGCTGAGCCAGGCGCCCGCCGCCAAATAGGGCAGACGCTCCAGCACCGGGGTGAAATCAATTTGCATGGTGGATGATGGAACGGCGCGGCGCCGCCCGCTTGCGCGGGATGACGCGGCGCCGGAAGCCCTGCTTACTTGTAGCCAGGCGCGGTGCGCGGATCATGCAGCATGGGGCCGCCGAACCACTTTGCCCAGCGCTCGTCGACATAGCCGTTGGCGTGCAACTGCTTGATCGCGCCGCTGAGTTTTTCACGCAGGGCGTCATTGCCCTTTTGCACACCGATGGCACAGAAGTAGACCTCGATGGGCGCGTCGACGATGCGCCAGTCGATCTTGTGCTTGCGCGTGTGCTCGGTCATGAAGTCCATCACGTCGATCATCGCGTCGGCGCGGCCTTGGGCGATGGCGCGCACGGCATCAGGGTAGTTGTCCAGCAGCAGCAACTGCGCCTTGGGCAGCTTCTCCTGCACCAGCTTCACGGGCGTGGCGCCGCGCACCTCGACCAGTTTCACGGCCGGGTCGTTGAGCTCCATCCAGTTCTTGTAGGGCTTGGACTTGGTGGTCAGCACGCCCAGTACCTCGGTGTGCACCGGAACGGTGAAGTCGATCACTTTCTGGCGCTCGGGC
This sequence comes from Ottowia sp. VDI28, assembly GCF_049532675.1. Classification (NCBI taxonomy): domain Bacteria; kingdom Pseudomonadati; phylum Pseudomonadota; class Betaproteobacteria; order Burkholderiales; family Comamonadaceae; genus Ottowia; species Ottowia sp. VDI28. The sequence goes on from NZ_CP149820.1 coordinate 150,570, forward strand.
GTGATCGTCATGGCGCCCAACACGGCGTCGATCTTGCCGCTGCTCACGAAAGGAATGCGGTCGGGCGAGCCGACCTGCACGATTTCTGTCTTCAGTCCCAGCACTTCACCGATCTTGCGGGCGACTTCGACGTCAAAGCCGTCGATTTCGTTCTTGTCATTGAAGATGCCCAGCGGCGGCAGCGTCGGGTTGACGCCGAACACGATTTTCTTGCTGGCCATGATCTCGTCGAGCGTGCGTGCCGACGCGCCTGCCGGCAGGCCCAGCAAAGTGGTTCCGAGCATGGCCGAGGCGGCCAGCAGCACGTGACGACGGTTGGCATTCCTGATGGGCTTCATAAGAGGTGGCTCCTGGGTGTTGAAGGGATAGGCGGCAGCCCGCACGGGCTGCTCGCGCACTCTGGGGAGAAGTCGCAAGATGCATGCCAGTTCCTGACGGTGCATGCAAAAAATATAACATATATATATTGAATGTATACAATAAAATTGCGATGATCCGATCAGGCATATCCCTTGCTTCTGGTTCTGTCGCAAGCCTTGATTCGCATGTCCCCATCCCAAACGCACACTCCCTCTCATTCACTGCGCAGCGACGCCGCCGTCCATCGCGGCCCGCCATTGCGGTTTCTCATGGATGGCCTGAGCATCGAGGCCTTCGCGGGCGAAAGTGTGGCGGCCGCGTTGCTGGCGGCAGGCCGGCGCGAGATCAGGCAAAGCCCGCGCGCGGGAGCGCCGCGTGGTGCGTTCTGCTTCATGGGTTCCTGCCAGGAATGCCTGGTATGGGTGGGCGCGCGCAAGCTGCCTTCGTGCCAGGTGCCGGTGAGCGAAGGGCTCGTCGTGGAATCGCTCGCTTGGCGCGAAGGCCGCCGCGAGGAGCAGAGCGTGGAAAGCCGGCGCGAGCGCAGCGCCGGGCCGCCCCAAGCAAGCTCAGCCCCCTCGGGGGGCGGCGGCGACACGAAGTGCAGAGCGTGGGGGCCTCATGACTTCTGACTTATTGATCATCGGGGCAGGGCCGGCCGGCGCCCGTGCGGCGCTGCGTGCCAAGGCCTGTGGTCTGTCGGTCCTGTTGGTCGACGAAAACCCTGACGCTGGCGGGCAGGTATGGCGCCCGTTGCCGAACACTTTCTCGCGCCGCACTGACGCGCCCGCATCGGCGGAAGCGCAGGACGGCGACGCGCTTCGCCGAGAGCTCCGGCAGGCCGGCATCGAGTGCCGGTTCGGCCACAAAGTCTGGAACATCGGATCAGATCTGCGCACCGATGTCATCGGACCCGAAGGCTCGGTGAGCTGGAGGCCGAAGGCTGTGCTGGTGGCGACCGGCACCACGGAGCGCGTGGTGCCTTTTCCGGGTTGGACATTGCCCGGCGTCATCGGCTTGGCGGCCGCTACCATCCTGCTGAAATCGCAGAACCTGCTGCCAGGCCGTCGTACCGTGGTGGCCGGCAGCGGTCCGTTGCTGCTGGCGGTGGCCAATGGCATTCTCAAGGCGGGCGGGGAAGTGGCCGCTGTGGTGGACCTGGCCAGCCGGGGCGAATGGGTGGGCACCCTGCCATCGCTTCTCGGGCGCCCCGATCTTGTTCGGCAGGGCGCCGCGTGGCAATGGAAGCTCCGCGCGGCGGGTGTGCCGGTGTATTACCGCCATGCCATCCGTTCGGCATCGCAGGTGGACGAGGGCTTCGCGATCCGGATCGGCCGGGTCGATGCGGCCGGCGCACCCGTGGAGGCGCCCTTGGTCGAGCTGTACGCCGATGCGGTGGCTGTCGGCAACGGACTGGTGCCCGGAACGGACGTCACCCGTCTGCTGCGCGCGCGCCATCGTTTCGAGGGCCGACTGGGTGGCTGGATCGCGCGGTCGGATGAGGGCGGCCGCACCAGCGTGCCGGGGCTCTACATTGCGGGTGACGGCGCCGGCATTGCCGGTGCGGCGGCAGCGGGTGCGCACGGTGAAATCGCGGCGCTGGCCTGTGCACTCGATCTGGGTACGATCGACCAGGTGGCGTATGTTCGTGAGCGGGCGCCGCTCGTGGCGCAATGGACGCGCAGTGCCCGCTTCGGGCGTGCCATGGCGGGCCTGATGGCTTTGCGCGGCGGCTCGGTGGAGGGCATTGCGCCGGAGACCATCGTGTGCCGCTGCGAGGACGTGACCCGTGCCGAGATCGATGCGGCGGTGCGGGACGGCGCCAGGGATGTCAATCAGCTCAAGGCCTGGACGCGCTGTGGAATGGGCCCATGCCAGGGCCGCACTTGCGGCGATGTGGCGGGAGCCCTGGTGGCCCTGCAGGCCGGCAGCCGCGAAGCAGCCGGATGTTTCACGGGCCGGGCGCCGCTGCGGCCGGTGTCGCTGGCGGAGGTGGCGGGCCCCTATACCTATGCGGATATTCCGATTCCGAAGGCGGCACCGCTATGAGCAGCTTTTCCAACCAGCCTTCACAACCGTGGGATGCCGTGGTCATCGGCGGAGGCGTCATGGGCTGCTCCACCGCGCTGCACCTGGCCCAGGGCGGCATGCGCGTCGCGCTCGTCGATCGCGGTCCGCTGTGCCGGGAGGCCTCTGGCGTGAATGCCGGCACCCTCACGCTGCACATGACACGCGCGGCGCTCATTCCTTATGCGATGCGCGCCTGGCAGATGTGGATGGATGCCGAGCGCTGGCTGGGAATGGGGGTGCTTGCCACCCACGTTCCCGGCCTTACGCTGGCTTTCACTGAGGCAGAGTGTGAACTGGTCGAGCTCCGTGCCAAGGCGCGCCGCGAGTACGGCGCTCCCATCGAGGTGATTTCGCCGCAACGGGCCCGGGAGATCGAGCCCGGCCTGCCCCTTCCCTGCTCAAGGCGGGCTACTGTGAAATCGATGGCTTTGCCAGCGCTTATCTCACGGGGCGCGCGTTCCGCCATGCGCTCACGCTGGCAGGTGTGCAGATTCTGGAAAACGCCCCCGTGGAGGCCATCGATTCCGGCGATGGCGGGCACGTGGTGCGAATGGCGGGCCGCACCGGACTCGCGCCTTTGCGCACGCGCCGGGTGGTGCTGGCGGGTGGCGTCTGGATCGAGAACATGCTTGCCATGATGGGCGTGCAGATCCCGATCAAGGTGCTGATCAACCAGTTGGTGGTGACCGAGCGCATCCGCCCGGTCATGCGGACCGTGCTCAGCGTGGCCAATGGCCTCCTGTCGCTCAAGCAGTTTGCCAATGGCACCGTGCTGATCGGCGGCGGTTGGCAGGGCGACGGTGATCGCGAGCGCGGGGGCGTCGAGGCGCGCCCGCAGAACCTCGTGGGCAACATGCGCCTGGCCGCCTATGCCGTGCCGGCCTTGGCGGAGGCGCGTGTCGCACGCATCTGGCTGGGCCTGGAGGCCGAGACGGCCGATGCCATGCCCATCATCGGCGACGTACCGGGCGTGCCGCACGCGTGGGTCGTCGGCAGCGCGCACTCCGGCTACACCAGCGGCCCCTTCATGGGACGCATCCTGGCGCAGCACATGCTGAGCCAGGAGCCCGATCTTCCCTTGTTCGACCCTGCGCGCCTGATGGGCATGCCCATGCCTGGCGCCTGATTTTCCTTCCTGAAACGAATGCTTCCCCAACGTCCTTCCCCCTTCAACGGCATCTACGCCGCCACGCTGTGCCCGCTGCATCCCGATGGCCGAATCGACGAGCAGACGCTGGCGCGCCATCTGGAGGCCAATGCCTTCGTGCCTGGCATGACGGGCCTGCTCATCAACGGCCACGCGGGCGAGAACTTCAGTCTGTCGCGGGAGGAAAAACTCCGTGTGACACAGATCGCGGCGGAGGTGTGCGGCCATCACTCCGTTCTGGTGTGCGGGATCAACGCCGAAGACAGCCATGAGGCGCAGCGCCACGTGGACGACGCCAAGGCGGCCGGCGCTGACGCGGTGCTGCTGTTCCCTCCATTCTCATGGGCGCTCTCGCAGGACACGCGGATGGCGGTCACCCACCATACGGTGGCCAACGCCAACGCGCAGATGCCGCTGATGCTCTACCAGGCCGGCGTGAATGCCGGCACCATGGCCTACAGACCGGAGGTGCTGGCGGAACTGGCGCAACTGCCGCACGTGGTGGGTGTCAAGGAGGGAAGCTGGGAGGCCGCCGCCTACGAGGCCCATCTGCGCCTCGTCAAGCGCGTGGCTCCCCACGTCGCCATGATGGCTTCGGGCGACGAGCACTTGTTCACCTGCTTCGCGGTGGGCAGCGAAGGAAGCCTGGTCAGTCTGGCGGTTGTGGTGCCTGAATTGGTGATCGAGCTGGACGCCGCCATCCGTGCCAAGGATCTCGACAGGGCCCGCGCGCTCAATGACCGGATCTATCCGCTGGCCAAGGCCGTCTACGGCACCGCACCGGGCGGCTGGGCCACGGCACGCCTGAAGACCTGCCTGAAGCTGCTGGGCCGGATTCCCCACGACACCATGCGGCTGCCCATAGGCCCACTGCCTCGGGCCGAGGTGGCCAGCCTCGAACGCGCTCTGGCCGATGCCGGCGTGCACGCCTGACCCCAAATTCAAGGAAAACCATGTCACGCAAAATCATCCGCAACGGCCGCATCGTCACCGCCATCGACGACTATGTGGCGGATATCCTGATCGAAGACGGCCAGATCGTGGCCATCGGCCGCAACCTGTCCGTGGGCAGCGACACCGAATCGATTGACGCCAGCGGGCTCGTGGTGCTCCCCGGCGGCGTGGATTGCCACACGCATATGGACAACACCTTCGGTGACTCGACCACCTGTGACAGCTTCGAGTCCGGGACGCGCTCGGCGGCGTTCGGCGGCACCACTACCATCGTCGATTTCGCTTTCCAGCGGCACGGTGTCGGCGTTCTAGAAGCCATCGAGCGCGCCCAGGCCAAAGGCAGCGAAGGCGCTTGCATCGACTACGGTTTCCATGTGATCGTCACCTCGGTCGACCAGCAGACACTGGCAGACATGCAGCATGCGATCCGCCATGAGGGCGTGTCCAGCTTCAAGATGTTCATGGCCTATCCGGGCTCGGTGATGGTGGACGACGCGGCCATCTTCCAGGCCATGCGCATGGTCGGCCAGCATGGCGGGATGATCGCGCTGCACGCCGAGAACGGCACCATCATCGAGCTGCTGATCAAGGAGGCCCTGGAGCAGGGCCATACCGCGCCGAAGTACCACGCGCTGACCCGTCCGGCCATCATGGAAGGAGAGGCCACCCATCGGGGCATCAAGCTGGCGGAACTGGCCCAGGCGCCGGTGTACTTCGTCCACCTGTCCGCCAAGGAAGCGCTCAAGCACGTGGTCGAAGCGCGTGACATGGGGATACCCGTATTCGCCGAGACCTGCCCCCACTACCTGTTCTTCGATGAAAGCGTGTACGACAGCGAGGACTTCGACCTGGCGCGCTACGTGATGAGTCCTCCGCTTCGCTCCAAGGAGGCACAGGATGCGCTGTGGACCGCTCTGCGGACCGACGATCTTCAACTGGTTTCCACTGACCACTGTCCTTTCTGCATGAAGGAGGGGCATCTGGGCAGAGTGAACCAGAAGCCCTATGGCCGGAATGATTTCTCCAAGATCCCCAATGGCATTCCGGGTGTCGAGACGCGCCTGACCACCATCCATGACGGGGGGTAAGGGCGGGACGCATCTCACTCAATCGCATGGTGGAGCTCACGGCCACGGCCCCGGCCAAGCTCTTTGGGCTCTATCCGCGCAAGGGCACCATTGCCGTGGGCAGCGATGCCGATGTGGTGCTCTTCGATGCCGGCCGCTCGCATGTGATCAGCGCTGCCAACCAGCACGGCAATTGCGATTTCACCTTGTTCGAGGGCCGGGAGGTCACCGGCACGGTGCGCAAGGTTTTCCTGCGCGGGGAACTCATCGTCGATGGCGACCAGTGGCTGGGGCGCACCGGGGCCGGGCAGTACGTGGCGCGCGGCGAATCGGGCGGCTGGTGAGAAAGTCCGAAGATGCCGTTGTACGACTACACCTGCGAAAGCTGCGGCCGCTTCAGCGCGGCGCGGCCGGTGCGGGAGTTTGACGCGCCGGCTCCATGCCCTGGTTGTGGGGTACTTGCACCGCGTGCGCTGACGGCGCCGGCCGTCCTGGGCCGTACGGCGCGGCAGCAGCGCGCGCCCGATGACGCCGGCTACCGGCGGTTGCAGCACGCTGCAGGTTGCGGGTGTTGCCGGACTTCAAGCTCGCCTTAGATCACATAACTCTCATAGGTGGCCGGATGGAAGATTTCCTCCACCGAGAGCTGCCGCGCCGAGAGCCCCTGGGAAAAATGGTGCCTCAGGAAGGTTTCGATAGTGGCCCTGTTGCGGGCGACGCCGTAAGACCAATAGTCCTCGCCCATGGTGTCGCGCGCGGCCTTGAGCTGCTCTTCCACGAAGGGCAGGGTCACCTTGGTGGCAGAGGTGTCGGACAGCGCTTCCAGGGCGGCGGCCTTCGATTGCGAAAACGCCTTGAACACCGCGCCCGGCAGCCAGGGCTGAGCCTCCGCCAGGCTTTTGCGCACACCTACCACGTGCATGATCGGGAAGACCCCGGTCCGGCGGTAGTAGTCCTTGGCCACGGATGTTGGGTCGTCGAACAGCCAGCCGATGTTCGGGTTCGCCAGCACGTGGGCGCTGGGCGGCCTGGGGGCCATGAACGCATCGACCTCGCCCCGGTCGAGCATCTCGGAGATCGTGGTGTCCGCCGGCGCGGATTCCAGCTTCACGCCCGGCGGGAGCTCCAGCGCGATCTTTTCGGGCCGTCCCGGTGTTTCGATGCCACCGCGCACCCAGGTCACGTCTTCGGGCCGCACGCCGTAGTCGTCCTGCAGGAAACCGCGTGCCCAGACGTTGGCGCTCAACTGGTACTCGGGCAGCCCGATGCGCTTGCCCTTGAGGTCTTCGGGCTTCTTGATCCGGTCCTTGCGCACATAGATCGATGTGTGCCGGAACGCCCGCGAAAGAAACACCGGCACCGCGATGTACGGGCAATCGCCTTTCGCAGTCTTGACGGTATAGCTCGAGAACGACAACTCGCAGATGTCGAACTCCTGGTTGCGCATCGCGCGGAAGAACATCTCTTCCGGATAGAGCGTCATGTAGGCGGGATCCACGCCGTCGATCTGAACGCGGCCGTCCAGGAGTGCGCGCGTACGGTCATAGTCGCCCATGGCGACTGAAAGTCGGAGTTTGCTCATTGCGATTCCACTGAATAGGACGGTTCCATTTCCGAAGGGTGCTCAGATCCCTCCAGCCACATGTAGCGGACTTCATGCGCCCGCCAATCGACCGTCTTGGGGATGACGGCCTGGTAGGCGCATACAGACGCTGGAATGGCGTTCTCGCCGGTACCGATGGCCGGCTGGCCGGCATCGACCGCTCGCACGGCTTCGAGCATCTGCTTGCGGAATTCCACGACCGCCAGATCGCTCGCACCGAGCCGGTCGTTTGTGCGGTCGGCGATCGGCCCCATGGTCAGCCACATCGCTACGTCCTGATTCGGAAATCCCGTGATCCCGGTGAAGTTGCCTGCCTTCATGGCCTGCCGGTCCTGCCAGAAGCGGTTGCCCTCGGTGCGCAGCGGGTGGTAGTGTTCATCGAGGTCGATGCCCACCGTCTGGCGCAGGAAGGCGCGCCAGGTCGCGGTTTCCGGCGTCTTGCTGGGGTGCCCCCAGGCCATGAAATAGAAGGCTGTGTGGACATCGTCAAGCGGAACGTTGACGTTGGCCACGTTGTACAGATTGTTCGGCGGGATGAGTACCGAGAAGGGGGCGACGAAGACCGTGGACCGGATGTATTCGTGCGTGGCCGCATCCTTGATGGGGCGCCGGATGGCCGCATAGCGGAACCCGTAGCCGCCGCGCTGCACCTGCATGCGCGGCGCCTTGTCCGTCGAGGGCCGGAGCCAGCTGTGGTCGGTGGCTTTGGCGCCCTCGACCCGCGCCGGAACCATGTCTGACGAGTGCAGGCTTGAACTGTGCGCCGAGTCGATGGCGCCTTCGAGAATCTGCGCCCAGTTGCAGGGCAGGATGACCTTGGCGATGGATACGCGGACGTCTGCCGTGGGCGCCCAGGGCGGCGGCACGAACTCGGGAGCGGCATCTGCCGCCCCGAACCAGGCCCAGACGAAGCCGCCCCACTCCTTCACCGGATAGGCCTTGTGCTTGACCTTCTCGGCGAAGCCGCTGCTCGCGGGTTCGGAGACCATTTCGAGTACGTTGCCGGAGGTGTCCATCTTCCAGCCGTGATAAAGGCAGCGCAGACCGCCTTCCTCATTGCGCCCGTACACGAGCGACACGCGGCGGTGCGGGCACTTTTCATCGAGCACGCCCACCTTGCCATCCGAATCGCGAAACACCACGAGGTCTTCGCCATACACACGCGCCTTCACTGGCGCACCGTCGGGTTCGCGCACTTCTTCGGTTAGGCACACGGGCGTCCAATGCTGGCGCATCAGCTTGCCCATGGGGGCATCGCCTACCACCCGGCACAGCAGATCATTCTCTGCACTGGTCATCATCGCAAATGTTCTCCGTCTTGAATGCTGGACGGAATTATTATTCGATATCTAAGTATTTGCAAGATGCCAGATGCAGCGGCTGTTCCAGGCGGGGAAGCTAGATCATTTCCGTCATTCCCGCGAAGGCGGGAATCCAGTGCAGCCTTTCTAACGCCCCTGGATTCCCGCCTGCGCGGGAATGACGAGAGAGGAAGACCTCCCTGGATGGCTGGCCCTCGCTCCTACAAGGGGGCGGACCGTCAGGCCGATTCGTCAGCCTCGTCCGCGGCAAGGTTCTCGATCATGCCGAGCAAGGCCTTGCGCACCGTGGCCACGGTGCGCGGGCTCATTCCCTGCACGCTGACGTCGTTCACCTCTTCCGCGAGCGGCACCAGCACGGGCTGGAGGGCGCGGCCCTTGTCGGTGAGGAACACGTGCATGTTCTTGCGGTTGCCGGCCAACTGGCGCCGCTCGATGAGCCCCAGCGCTTCCATGGCCTTGACCGCGCTGAAGGTGGTCGGCTCCATGACGCCGGCCGACTCGCTCAGTTCGCGCTGTGTCTGTCCGTCCTCGATCCACAGAATGCGCAGGAAAGTCCAATGCCCGAAAGACACGCCGTGCTCAGTCAGCCGGGCTTGCAGCGCCTTGGTCTGCATTCTGGCCACATCGCGCACGAGGTGGGCCAGACGGTCTTTCGGAAGTGTTTCTCGCCAGTGGAGAAGAAGGGCTTTGGTGCTGTCGTTGGCGGGCATAGGGGATTCAGGGAGACGCGATCTGATGGCATAGAGGCGCATCTCGCCCGCTGGCGTCGGATGCCAGCATCGCCAAGCAGACCTCCAGGGTTGCAAGCGACCATTGTCCATCATGCAGCGGCGGGTGCCCTTCGCGGCCTGCGCGCCATACCTCGTCGATCACCTCGGCGCGCGGAACGGCGGGCAGGGGCGCGGCCAGGAGTTGCGTTCCGCTGGCGTCGATGACCTCCACCCCTGAGGGCGTGAGCCGCAGGTCGGCGTGTTCGCAACTGACGATCACCGGCCCGAAATGCTGGAAGGCTGCAGGCAGAGTGGGCGCGGGAAGCGTGAAGGCGCTGCCGCCGAAATTGCGTTCGGCCTTGAGCGCGACCTCGGCCGCTTCATCCGTGGCCTTGCGAAGGCGCGCGCGCGTCTGTTGGTGGGCGTCGGCGGCCTTGGGTGATCCCATTTCGCCGGTGCCATCCATCCAGCGGTCGGAGTCGAAAAAACCATAACCGTTGTAGCTGATCGAGGCGAAAGCGCCTTCCCGGAAACTCAAGAGCGCACTATAGGCGCCCTCTGTCGGCCGTGCCGGATCCCAGCGCCCCAGGCGGGCACGAACCGATTCGACGAGACCGCCGCCCAGCAGGCGGACCATATCGACCTGATGCGCGGCCTGGCTGAACACCACACCGCCGCCCTGTTGCGTATCCAGTTCTTCGGGCCTCCTCGGCCGGTACAGAAAATCGGTGTACTGCAAGGCTTCGATCATGCGGACCTGGCCGTACTGTCCTTCGGCGATCAACTGCCGCGCATGCAGGACGGGGGTATTGAAGCTGTGGCTGTGCCCGACGACAAGCCACACGCCCGCCTTGCGGCAGGCTTGCACCATGCGCAGCCCTTCCTCGAGCGTGATGGACAGCGGCTTTTCAACCAGTACGTGCTTGCCATGCGCGGCCGCCATTTCCACATGGCGCGTATGGAGCTGATGCGGCGTGGCGATGTAGATCCATTCCACGTTTGGGTGGGCGCACAACGCTTCATCGGTGGCGCAAGCTTGGCCGCCGAACACGTTTTCGAACGCGCTCCTGGCGGAGGCCCGAGGGTCGAACGCGGCCACCAACTGGACGCGCTTGTCGCCCAGGAAGGTCGGCAGCATGAGTGTGAACGCGCGCCCCATGCCGAGCACGCCGAAGCGGATGGGTGTAGAGGTGGCAGTCATAGATCCAACGTCAGTTCGGGGGACTTGGCGCGGGACACGCAGATCATGATGTGATCCGTCTTTTCTTCTTCGAGCAGCACCATGTCCCGGTGGTCCGCATCGCCGCCGAGGAGCGCGGTCTTGCAGGAGCCGCAGGTACCGCTTTCGCACGAGCTGGCAGCCTGAACCCCATGCTCGCGCGCCACCTCCAGGATGGAGCGTCCCACGGGCACCTCCAGTGTCAGGCCGGACCGCGCCAGCCGGACGGTAAAAGGCTGGTCATCCGCATGAACTTTGGTGTCGCCGCCAAAGCTCTCGAAATGGACCGTGCTGCCGGGCCAGTGGCCTGTCATGTCGCGCACGGCATCCATGAGGCCGCGAGGGCCGCAACAATAGACGTGCTGGCCCGTCAGTGTCCCCGGCTTTTCGAGCACGGGCCAGAGGTCATACGCGTTGGCGGGATCGCCCCCGTCGTGGTGAATGATCACGTGAGGCTTGAGATCGGAGTTCGCGATGTCATCCAGGAACGCGGTGGTTTCGGCATCGCGTGAGAGGTAGTAGAGCTTGAACTTGCGTTCCCCTTCCGACAGCAGGCTGCGTGCCATGGCCAGCATCGGAGTGATCCCGATGCCGCCTGCCACGAGGATGAAGCTGCGCGCGCGGTCGTCGAGCGCGAACAGGTTCTCGATCTCTCCCACCTGCAGCTGATCGCCCGTCCGCACCTGATCGGCCATGCTCATGGAACCGCCCCTGCCCTGGGCTTCGCGCTTCACGGCAATGACATACCTGTCTTGTTCCTGAGGGTCGTTGCAGAGCGAATACTGGCGTGTGTGGCCCGAGGGTGTCCTGACCTTGATGTGCGCGCCGGGGGTGAAGGCGGGCAGTGGGCCGCCATCGGGATTGCGGAGTTCAAACAACTGGATGCCCTGGGCTGCAGGCTCTGCGCGGGTTACCCGCAGGGGGCGGAAAGTACTGTCTGTGGTCATGGGTCTGGCTGATGGGGCCTCACGGAGTCCATGAGGTTTGTTTGTATTGACAAGCGTCAAGTCTTCAATCAGACTTAATATTAGAAGTCTAAGTATTTTTGTGCAAGTGCTTTTGAACACGCTCTTTGAACGCACGCTCGAGGCTTCAATACAAAAAGGAGATAAACCATGATGAGAATCCATTGGCCTGCGCTCGGGTATGTGTTCGGCGCGTTTGCGGCGCTGGCGTGCATACCTCTGGGGGCGAGCGCGCAAACCTATCCATCGAAGCCGATCAAGTTCATCGTGCCCTATGCGCCGGGAGGTTTGCCCGATACCGTTGCCCGCTGGGTTTCACAGCGGTTGACGGAGCGGCTGGGCCAGAGCGTGGTGGTGGACAACAAACCGGGCGGCAACGGCGTCGTGGCCTATCAGGCGTTGCTGCAGAGCACGCCTTCCGACGGCCATGCGTTCATCGTCTCGGATGGCTCGATGCTGTCGATCACGCCGCAGATCAACAAGAATGCGACCTACCGGATCGGACACGAACTGCTGCCGGTATCGATGATTGCGACTTCGCCGCTCTTCATCGTCGCGCACCCCAAGACGGGCGTCACGAGCTTCAAGGAGTTCGTCGAAGCCGTCAAGGCCAAGCCCAACGAATACGCTTACGGCTCGTCCGGCATCGGAAGCACCCACCACTTGACGATGGAAGCCCTCAAGGCCGCGCTGAATCTGGACGTCCGGCACGTTCCGTTCCGCGGATCAGGCCAGTCGACACCCGCGCTGGTAGGGGGGCAGGTCGACTTTTCAGTAGCGGCCTTGCCGTCGATCGCCGGATTCGTAAAGGCCGGCCAGGTGAAGCTGCTGGCCAGCAACGCGCGGGAGCGCTCCAAGCAGGCGCCGGATGTGCCGGCAGTGGCAGAGACGGTTCCGGGGTTCGATTTCGCCGTGGTAGTGGGCGTGCTAGCGGCCAAGGATACGCCGCAGGCCGCGATAGATCGCATCAGCAAGGAGATTGCCGAAGTGGTGAAAATGCCTGAAGTCATCAAGACTTTCCACGATGCCGTGATCGAACCCGTGGGAGGAAGCCCTGCTGAATACGGCAAGGCGATCGAACGCGAAAATGCAGCCATGGCCAAGGCCGGCAAGGCGGCGCAACTGACGGCTTTCTAACCGCTTTCTGCGCGCGTGTTTATGATCTCAACCAGCACATCCACGCTCAAAGAACATGAATCCCACTGAATCCGATCAACCCCTTGCATGGAGCGACAGGCTCCTGTTGGGGCACAGCCCCATGGACGACACCCACCGTGAGTTCGTGGAAGTGGTCGGGCTTTTGCAGGTGGCGGCTGAGCACGAGTTGGCCGAGCGCCTGGAGAATGTCTTGATCCACCTGGAGCGGCACTTCCGTGAGGAAGATACCTGGATGCGGGACACCAGCTACCCCGCGGCCGATTGCCATGTGGATGAGCATGCGGCCGTTCGGGCTTCCGGCCAGGAGGTGAAAGAGATGCTCGCCAATGGCAATTCAGAGCCATGCAGGCGCTATGCCGATGAATTGGCGAAATGGTTCCCGGGGCACGCGGACTATCTGGATGCACCGCTGGCCCAGTGGCTCTCGCGGAAGCGGTTCGGGGGAACGCCCGTGGTGATCAAGCGGGGCGTGGCTCACGCGGAGTGAGCCTGGAGAGAAGACCGCAACTACCCCCTCCGTCATTCCCACGTAGGCGGGAATGACGAGAGTCATGTTCAGAGGCCCAACTGCCCCTTCATACCTTGCCACGCAGCGGCATTGAGGCGGGCGCTGTTGGTGCTGAGACTGTTCACATCAGGCTTGGTTTCGCGGGCTTGGTAGATCCATTTGCCGTTGGCGCCACCCCAATCGACCTCCGCATACAGCCTGGTGTGGTTCATGATCGACGGCAGCTGATTCGCGAATCGGATCACGCGAGCACCACCGATCGTGCTGATGGTGTAGGTGCCTGTTCTGGCCGCGGCGCAGTTGAATGACGATGTCTGATCGGCGGACAGATCGCACTCATAGTATTGAACCTCGCCGGTTGTCGGGCTGGTCGCGGCGCCGAATGCCACCCGCTGGTTGCGCAGTTCGCTGCTCGTGATTCCCAGGGTCAAAGTACCGCCCGAAGCGGGCAGCTTGACATTGGAAACCGGTTTGGCGGCAATCAGTTGCTCCAGCGTGGTGGCCTCGGCTTGAGGCCGGCCGTCGTTGGCCAGGGCATTGATGTAGATGCTTTGCTGCACTGCCATATTGGTTCGGCGCGTCACGTTGCTGCCTGCAGGAAACTTCGCGCTGCCCAGTGCGCCCAGGAGTGCTGCTGTCGGCTCTGCAGGTGTGCTGAAGTTGGCCGCATCGGTTTTCAGGGCGTTCAGCACATCAGCCATGGCTTGGTTGGCGACGGTCTCCTGGCGGTTGTAGCCAACGCTGACCTCGCCGCCACAATAGGTACTGCGGCTTGGATTGCCCTGGGTTTGTGTGTGGACCACGGTGTCGTTGCAGTAGGTCCAGCCGTCCGGGCCCAGGTAGGCCGTGCCATACAGTTGCTGTGAGGTCAGGGCCACGCCGCCCACCTTGCCTGCACGCGAATCCTTGTAGAGGGAAAGCGTTTCTCCAGCAGGTTTGGCCAGAAAGTCGTTGGTCCGGAAACGATAGTTATCCGGACCGCTGTAGGTGAGCGATCTCAAGGAACCGTCAGATGCGGCGATCGCCGCAGACTGATCCGCCACACTGAGGACGGCGCCGCTGCGCAGCGCTTCGGACACCACGATCGCCATTAGGCGGGTGCTGTCCTGGATGTGGGAGGCATCGGGAACGGCGTCACTCTGGTAGTTGTCAATCCTGGCCCCATCCAAGGCCAGCTGAATAGCTGCATTCTTGCGCGCATCGGCCTCGCTCATGCCGCCTGCGATGCCTTTCTGTACCAACGTGGTCAGCGGATTGATACCGCCGCCGGTGCCGGCAGGGCGGGTCATGACGTAGGCGTTGTCGGTGGCCGGACCCGCGCTGGCGCCGTCCATCACGGCGGAGTCGATGGGCGCGATCAGCGTGGCGGCAGCCAGATCCGCTGCGGAGATCTGAGTGACATCCACCGAGTAGGCGCCATCAGCCCCCGTCTTGGCAGAGACGGGCTCTCCAGCGTCGCAGGCATTGTTCGCATTCAGATCCAGGCAGACCACGGCGTTCTGCAGCGTGCCTATGCGCGCCACGTTGCCTGACAGGATTTTCGGCTCTGGCGTGGGATCAGGCCCAGGGGTGGGGGACGAGCTGTCGTCGCTGCCGCCGCAGGCTGTCAGCGCGAGAACGGCGCTTGCCAGGAGCGAGCAGCGCCAGAGTTTGGTGGAGCGGGTCATGGGGACGGTACCTTTCGAAAGGTGGATGAGCGACGCCCCAAGTCTGTCCAAACGCCACCTTCACATCCATACCGCAATTGCGGTATGGATGGTTTCTGTTTTCTTGCCAATGGTGTCTGGTAGGATAAAGTTGGTAACAGAGTGTGTGTTTTTGCCGAACAGATGGGTACCATTGGCGGTTCGGATATTCCGAAGCCCGTTTTCCCATTTTCCCGTTTCCATCGTTTTCCGGTCATGCCACTTTCACCCTCTCTCGCTCTGGCGGCTCACGCGCGGTCCTCATCGCGCGCCGATAGGGCGTTGGCCATGGGTTTGCTGGCATTTGCTTCCGCCTGGCTTCTGCTACTGATCTTCACCCGCAACGCGCCACCCCTCGATAACGTGGAGCAGTGGGTCTGGTCGCAAGGGCTGGCCCTGGGGTATTACAAGCACCCACCCCTGCCCACATGGCTGGCATTTGCCGTGCACGCCTTGGCGGGGCGCTCGCCCGTCTGGATTTCCGTCATGGGCGCGGCTTGCCTGGTGGGGGCTCTGTGGCTCTATGCCAAATTACTGTCCGAGCTGTGCGGCCGGGCGTTCGCGCGTTTGGCGGTGCTGGCCGCGCTCTGTATCACGTATGCCACGCTGCGGATCGATCTATACAACCACAACACGGTCATGATGCCTTTGATGGCGGGTATCGCCTGCCTGATGTGGCGCGTGACCACCACGCCGCGCCTGCGTACGTGGTTGGGTATCGGTGTCCTGATAGGGCTGGGGCTGCTCACCAAATACCAGTTCGCCTTGATCGGGGCCTGTGTGGCGCTGTGGTGGCTGCGGATCGGCGGATGGCGGCAGCGGGTTCACTTGCAGGGCGCATTGCTGGCGGCTCTGGCTGCCGTGCTGGTATTCATGCCGCACGCGTGGTGGCTGGTGAAGTCGGATTGGGCGCCATTGCATTACGCCAGCCAGAGTTCACTGGGCGCGCACCTTCCCCTGGGGGAGCGTCCTGCCCACGTCGTGCTGTGGATGCTCGACTGGCTCGGTAACCGCTTGCTGCCTGCGTGGGTGCTGCTCGCCGCGGCATGGTTTGCACTGAGGCGTTCCACCGGCAAAGTCCTGAAGGCTGATCCGCAGGCGCGCGATCTGCTGCTGCTCCTGGGTTGGCTGCCCCCTATTCTGATGGTCCTGCTGGGCCTGTTCACCGGCATGCGGCTGCAGTTCAAATGGAGTACCGCTTTCTGGATGTGGACGATTCCGGCCGTTATGGTGACTGTGCCGACCTTTACCCGTTCCATGCGTTTTTCCCGCAGGAGCAAGGTGATCGTTTTGGGCGCATTCGTTCTGCTGCAAGCCGGCTTGATCCTGTGGCAGGTGAAGTCCGTGGAGCCCTGCCCGCCGGAGCATGTCTGCCCGTGGGCGCAGCGTTCATACGATGAAGCTGCTCTTGCGGCCGACGCTTTTTCAAACGAGCGGCTGGGCGGGCCTGCGCAGATCCTGAGCGGGCCTTATGGCGTGACGGGTCTCCTGGCGCAGCAGTTGAGGCATTCCTCTTCCGAGGTGCCTGCCGTGCTCATCGATGGCGAATTGGAGAAGAGCCCGTGGCTGGACGCCCAGACGCTGGCTGCTTCGCGCGTGGTCCAGGTATGGCCGGGCTGCAAACTGCCGGCGGGGGCGGAGCGGATCATGCCAGGGTGGTATGTCACGCTGCCTGGACCTGATTTTGTCCAGAGCCCCGCCTATCTCCAGTCTGAGACCTGGCAGACCGCATCGGACCAGGGCGGCGGCCAATTCGTGCAATGCCCTTGATGCGGGCATTCCCGCATTAAATGGCTGTGTAGCCGCCCACGCTCTTAGGCCAGCGAGCGCACCAGCAGCCCCACTTCCACTTGACGATGGCAACCTGTCTTGAGCAACAGGTTGCGCGCATGTGTGCGTGCGGTGTGCCAAGTGCAGCCTTGTGCCTTCGCGAATTCCTTGATCGTTTTGCCAACGGCGATTGTCAAAGCCAGGCGAGCCTCGGTTTCGGTGAGGTTCAGCGCGGCGGCAACGCGTGTGACGTCGGGCGATGTGTCAGTCTCTAAGGTGGACAACACCGATGCAAGCCGGATATGGACGCGTCCAGGGCGGGCATCTGTCAGATGGCTTGCGAGCGGCGGTATGGCTTCCATGGGGGGGATGCAGGCGATTGCGGTCATAACGTATTTCCTCCTCGAGGCCAGTTTCCGTTTACACCGTGTCTTCGTCATCAACCTTCGGTTACAAACGAGGTTGTAGGCATCCTGAACTTTGGTTGAGGGCAGATCCCCCCAAGGTTGGGCCGCGGTCACAAACGGATGCCGTATGCTTTGAATCGAAAGAGGAAGGAGACCGGTTTGCGCATCCTGCTGGTAGACGATCACGCCTTGTTCCGGCGAGGGCTGCGCATGATGCTGGCCGAGTTGATGCCGGAAGCCCAATTGCACGAGGTCGAGTCCTGCGAGGCACTGCCACAGCTCAATGGGGTGCCGTTCGACATGGTGCTACTCGATCTGAACATGCCTGGCGCGGGGGGCTGCAAGCGCTGGAGCTGACTAAGGCGCACTTTCCCGCGAGCAAGGTGCTGGTGGTCTCCGGTGAGGAGCAGCCCAGTGTGATCCGAGGGGTCCTGGAAATGGGCGCGGCGGGCTTCCTGCCCAAGACGGCCAGCCCGGAAATCATGATGGGGGCGCTGCGCATCGTGCTGTCAGGCGGGGTCTATGTGCCGGCGCAAGCCATCGCCTCGGGCTCCGAGATGGTGCTGGACCGCCTGACGGAACGCCAGCGGGCCGTCTTGCGGCTGGCCCTCAAGGGCATGCCCAACAAGCTGATTGGCCGCGAGCTGGGCTTGTCCGAGGGCACGGTGAAGTCGCATCTTTCGGCGGCTTTCCGCACGATGGACGTGCGCAACCGCACCGAGGCGCTTTACGCCATTGCCAAGTCGGGCGCCCGGATCTAGAGCCCAAGCGCCGCGTGATCTATCCATGACAACAGCGCCTGCCGTCGACACGCCGGGAGAAGACCATGCTCTGGAGACGGAGCGCATGGCCTTTGCCCTGGGGCAATCGGTGCGGCAGAATTTCGCGCCGATGGCAGCCTGTGTGGTGGTGGCGCTGGCGCTGGCTGGTGGCGGTGCGCCGATCTGGCAGGTACTGCTGTGGGTCTTTCCGGCGCTGGGTATCTATTGGGTGCGGCGGCGGCGCCTCGACACTCTGCGCCGCTCGCTGGGTGAGCCCGGCGCAGCGGCTGCCGCGGGCACACCCCGGTGGCGTTGGGTGCTGCGCGAATATATCGGCCTGACGGGGGTGGCGGGCGCTTGGGTGGGCGCTTGCCCCGCCTGGTTCATGTCGGGGCTGAGTGGTGGCACGCAATTGTTCGTCTCTACCGTGCTGTGCGGCTGGGTGGCGGCTTCGCTGGCGGTGCTGGGCGTCTATCCGCTGGTGTTCGTGGTGTATTCAGCCTTGATCCTCACAGGCGTGGCGCTGGGATGGGCCTATGCGGGGCTGTCACAGGTGATCGAGCTGCTGCTGGTGGAGTTGGCATTCATTGCCGTCATGGCTCGAAGCGCGCGCGACTTTTCTCAACGCGTGATCGAGGGCTTGCGCATTCGCCGCGAGAACGATGCCCTGATGGCCGCCGCGCAGCAAGCGAGGCTGGTGGCCGACGAGGCCAACGCAGCGAAATCCCGTTTCCTGGCTGTCGCCAGCCACGATCTGCGGCAGCCCTTGCACGCGCTGAGCTTGCTGAATGGCTTGCTGGCGCATGTGGATACCGTACCCAAGGCACGTGAACTGGCGAACCAGATGGCGCAATCCATCCATGCGCTGGACCGCCTGTTCGGCGCCGTGCTTGATTTTTCCAAGCTGGAAGCCTCGGCAGTGAGCGCTGAATTGCAATGGATCAGGCTCCGGCCCATGGTGGAGCGCTGCATGCAGATCATGAACGCGCATGCCCAGGCCAAGGGGCTGGTCATGGTCAACCGCGTGGCCGGCGCCGAACTCCTGACCGATGCTCTTCTGTTCGAGCGGGTGCTGCGTAACCTGCTCGACAATGCGATCAAGTACACCTCCTCGGGCACGGTGACCGTCGAAACCTCCGAGGGTCCGCGTGGCTTGGAGCTGGTGGTGTCCGATACCGGTTGCGGCATTCCCGCCAACGTGCGCGGCCACATTTTCAAGGAGTATTACCAGGGGCCTGGCGCGCGCCAGATGCCAGGCCTCGGTCTGGGGCTGCCGATCGTGCGGCGGCTGTGCGGCCTGCTGCGCTTGATGGGTCCCGAGGCCAGCGACAACCAGCCGCAAGGTAGCCGACTCACGCTGGTAGTGCCGCCCGAGCATTGGCGTACTGGCGTCAAGGCAGAGGACACCATTCCGCAATCGCTGGATGATGCGCCGGATCTGGCTGGGCTGCGCATATTGTGTGTCGATGACGATGGTCCTTCGCTGGCCGCGCTGGCCAGCGTGCTGCGCGTCTGGGGCTGCCACCCTCACACCGCCACCTCGGCCGAGCAGGCTCTGGCGCTGGCCGGCGAGCTGGACTATGTGGACGTGATTCTCAGCGATCAGGATCTGGGCGATGGCGAAACGGGTGTCGAGCTGATCGGCCGCCTGCGCGACGTTCTAGGTGAGATTCCGGCCGCGCTGGTCACCGGCGATCCCGCGATCCTGGCTGCCCAGCGCCAGGGCGACATCGAGTTTCCGGTACTCACGAAACCTGTGCGCCACGATGACCTGAAGGCTATTTTGCAGGTGTTCAAGGAGCTTGAAGATTGACAGAACCCCACGCCCAAGCCTTGGCGCAGAACGAAGCCTGCCTGGAGAAAGACCTTGCCGGTCTCGCGGGCCGCCCGGTCGATGCGGTGGTGATCGGCTCCGGTTATGGCGGTTCCGTCGCAGCCCTGCGCCTGGCTGCTGCAAGGAGTGAGGTGGTTGTATTGGAGCGGGGCGAGGAGTGGCATAGCGGCGAGTTCCCGGATGGCCTGGGCAAGGCGTTCGGCCAGGTGCGCATGCGGATGCCGGGCAGCCCGGATATCCAGGGCAACCCGCAGGGGCTGTTCGAGATGCGGGCGGGCGATGGACTGGCAGCGCTCGTGGGCAATGCCCTGGGCGGCACCAGCCAGATCAACGCCAACTTGTTGCGCAAACCGGATGCTGACACCTTTCAGCGCTACTATAAGACAGACAATGGAAATCAGGTCTCGCTCTGGCCCGCCCTGCTGCGGGAGCCCGGAGCGCTTGATGACTACTACGACCGTGCGAGGGACATGCTTGGCGCTCAGCCCCTGCGCGGCGTGTTCCAGGGCAGCCGCCCGAATGGCGAAAAGCTCGAACTGAACGAGTGGGGGAGCCGCTGAAGCACCAGGCTCTGAGGAGGCTGCAGCAGACCCTGGCGGAGGCCGGTGTGGCCACCCGGATGGATGAGGCCGAATGGCTCACGGTTCGAGCCAACAAGCAAGGCGCGGTATTGGATGAAAAGAAGGGAAAAGGTGACCCTGCCGAAGGCCAGTGCGCTGCCTGCGGAGAATGTGTGGCGGGGTGCAACTTCAACGCCAAGCTCACGCTGACGCATTCCTATCTCGCCCGGGCCAGGAAGGCTGGCGCCCGCCTGTATACCGGTGCCGCTGTGCTGTGGCTGGAAAAATTGCCGGAGGGTGTCTGGCAGGTGGCCTACGTGCCCAGCTGCGCCGAGCGAGACTACGAACGGGGCATGGACGCGCCCATCAGATATGTGCGCGCCAAGCGGGTGGTGCTGGCGGCCGGCACTTTTGGCAGCACGGAAATCCTCCTTCGCTCCCAGGAGCGAGCCGGATCGCGGCTGCGCTTTTCCCGGCATCTGGGCCAGCGGCTGAGCACCAACGGTGACAACCTGGCGGCGATTCACCTGCAGCCGGAAGAAGTCAATGGCGTCGGGGTGGGCGCGGCAGGCGTGGCGCGCGACGGCCAGGCCGTGGGCCCCACCATTACCGGGTGCATCCAGGTGGGCAGCGAACATGTCGAGCAGCGGTTTCTGATCCAGGACGCCGCCGTGCCGCGCGCTCTGGCGGGCATCTACCATGAGCTGCTGACCAGCTTCGGCGCCTGGGCCCAACTGGCTCGCTTTCAGCCTCTGCCGCCCAGCCGGCTCGCGCGCGCGTCCCGTCCCCTGTACGACGGGATCAGCCTGCATCCCAGGAGCTTGAGCCACACGCAGTTGCTGCTGCTGGTGGGGCACGACCGAAGCGGCGGGCGCATGCGCTTTGATCCCAAGGCAGGGCTGTCGATCACCTACGACACCCAGGAGCTTGCGCAAGTCGGCAGCCATCAGATGGACGTCCTCAGCCGCGGGGTGGCGCAACGCGGTGGCCGGTTGCTTGAGAACCCTTTGCTTCATCCGATGCCCCGCGAGTTGAGGGCAGCACCTGGACCCCATGACCGGGCCCTCAGCGGTGTGACGGTTCACCCTCTGGGCGGGTGCTGCATGGGCGACAACGTGAACACCGGCGTAGTGGATCACATGGGGCGCGTCTTTGATCCGGGCGCACACGATCCGAAAGGCGTTCACGAAGGGCTTTGCGTTCTGGACGGTTCGATCGTTCCCGGCTCGCTGGGGGCCAATCCCTTGTGGACCATCACGGCGCTGGCCGAGCGCGCTTGCGATCACTGGGGGCTGCGGTTGCCCGATGCGCGAGCGGCCGCAGAGGATTTTCCGTTGCCCCTCATGCGGGACAAGAAGACGCTGGCGTCCGAGCGGCGGCAGGTGCCTGTGCGCTTCACCGAAGTGCTTCGAACACGGCAGTTTCTTTACCAGCCTGATTCATCCACGGTGTCTGGCGAGGCCAAGCACAGGGCCAGACTGCTGCTGCACATGCCGCTGCCCAGCCTGGAGGCGTTCGCGGCAGATCCCGAGCATGCGGTGGTACTGGCCACGCCCAACCTGCTGCCGGGGCGCGAGCCGGGCAGCTTCCGCATCGACGACGGAAATGGCCAGTGCGTGACGGAGATGACGGTCATAGGGGGTACGCTGCATCTTCTGCCTGTACTCCCCCGGCGTTCCTTGTGGCGGCATGCGGGCGAGACTTTACGAGTCGCGTTGACCTATTGGTTGACCCAGCCCAAGTCTCCTTCATCTAAGCGTGCTGATTGGCGGAAGCTGGCCATTGCCTGGCACATGGCCGAGAGCCGCTTCATGAGCTACCGTATCCAGTTGCGGGAGCCCGCAGGGCCAGGCCATGGCGCGCGCGAATATGTGCTGACGGGTACCAAGCGGGTTGGCTATGCGGCGGGCTGGCGTGAATTGCTGCGAGCTGGATGGAGCGGCGAACCGCTGGCGCGCCGCAACGCCTGGGAAGCTTTCACTACCCTGGACGCCAGACTTCATCGTGCAGGCGGCGCACTGATAGGTGTGGGCGAGATGAAGATGGACCTGGTCGACCTGGCCCGCTACTACGCCCCTCAGCTCGGCATGCGCGGCAACACGCCGGATGCACTGGTCTCTCTGGCCGGCTACGCCACATGGATGCTGCGGCTGCTGCTGGCCACGCGCTTTCCGGATGTGGGGCCGCGCGAGGTGGCTTACGCGCAGCGCAGGTGGCGCGATGTACCTGCGGCAGACCCCTGTATCAGGCGGATGTGGGGCAACCAGTTGCCGCAGAAGGCCTCGGGCACCCTGCTTCCCTATCCGCCGCTTCAGGTGAGCGGGGCTGACGGAAACACCCAGCTGATTCCGGCAAGAGGGCCTTATCGCTTCCGGGTCAAGCGCAACCGCGAGGCCAGGCAGGAGGATGTCGAGCTTTTCCTGGTGCACTATCCCCATGCCGTGACCGCTGAAGAAAACCGGCGCTGCGGCCCGGGCGTGCTGCAGACGAATGTCATGCTCATGCTCAACGGCTTCGCCCAGTCCACCTTGTCAAACGTGCCCGAGGAGTTCGAGCGCGGCCATGGCGAGATCGGCCTGGCCGCGTTCTTCCATGAGCAGCGCATGGACGTGTGGATGCTCGAATACCGCCTGAGCCCCGTGCTGGAAGCATCCAAGCTGCGCACGAACATGGACGAGATCGCCGAATTCGACATTCCCGCGGCGGTGAACCTCGTGCTGAAAAGGATCCGGCGGAAGCTGCCGGCCGAACAGCGCGGTGCCCAGCTCCAGATCCACACGTTTGCCCACTGCATCGGCTCCGGCGCGATGGCGATGTCGATCCTGAGCGGCCGGCTTCACTATCCGGAGGCGACTGACACTTCAAGCGCCGAAGAGGCGCCGGCCTTCACGCCAGCGTCCAAACTGGCCAGCGTGACGTTTTCCCAGATCCATCCCTATCTGATTGGGAGCGAAAATGCCCAGATGCGGCTGCAACTGGCGGCGCTGTTGCAGAACGCGGGAGGTATCGACTATCTCAACATGTCTCCCGCGGACGCGCCGCCCGGGGAAGACGATCCTCCCGAGACGAGGCGCGCGCCTTCGGCGGGGTTGGCGTCGGTGCTGGACGGCCTCTTTGGTACCTTGCCCCACCTACCCGGAGAGCAGTGCCCCGGCGAGCACCCCAGAATGCGGTGGAGCGCAGCCACTTGTACCTGCAAGCGGATGAGCGGCGTGATCTCCCCGGTGCTCAAGCACGACCGGCTCAAGCCCGAGACGCACGACAGGCTGCCCGAGTATTTCGGGCGGGCGAACACCGGGATCCTCGCCCACGGCGGTTTATGCGTGGAACGCGGGCGGCTGGTCAACGCCGACGGGCAGAATGTCTATGTGACGGCTGACAGGCTGGCCCGGTATCTGAACATGCCGGTGGCATTGCTGCATGGCACGCACAACCAGCTTTTCAACATCGACTCGGCACGTGAAACCCGCCGGCAGCTGCGGGGCTTCGTGCCCAACATGCCGGAGAACGGCCATCTGCTGATCGAGGCGCCGAGTTTCGCGCACTTCGATTGCACCATTGGCATTGGCCGGGCCATGCGCAAGGAGATCTTCAGTAAGCTGGAGATATTTCTTCGGGATGCCGGGCAGATCAACCGGGAGCCCATATCGCCCTCCGAGCAGCGCGTGCGCTATGTGGTGCAGCCGCCGCTGGCAGGCCCCGTACTGGGCTGGAGCCGTGAGGCCGCTTTAGAAGCGCGCGAGAAAGGCTACGTCCGTACGCTGAATATCTGGATCGCCGTGGATGAGGAGCGCACTACCTCGGCAGAGTGCGCGATGATCATGATCGGTGAAGGCGAGTACGCGCGGACGCTGACCTGTGACGTGGAGCGGATACCGCTATCGGCTGCCGCCCAAGGAGGCAGCGGAGCGCAGGGCGCTCTCGCTGTGGCGGTGGCCGAGGTGCACCTGAAGGAGGCTGATTTCAGCAAGCCGGGCGAGCCGCTGCGTATTGCCATGGTGAGCGTGCACAAGATCCCTGAGGCCGCGTTCGCATCCGGCAAAGGCGAAGCATCTGATGAGGCCTGTTCGCCCGTGCCTATGGGTACGCCTTCTGATTCCAGGGGTGCGCGAGCGGGCATCCGCTTGGACCCTAGCGGCTATGTTCCTCGGCAAAGGCGTCCCAAGCTACCCATGGGCGCCATCAGAGCAGTGATGCACCAGATCCGTTCGCTGAGCAAGCCCGAAGCGAGCCTCGGTTTTGTGGAGAGTACACCGCAACCGCATCTCCATGCCGTTTGGCCTGCGCCCGTGTTCGTCGAATTCCGGCAGCCAGTGCCGCCATCTTCGGGTGGTGGCAAACCCGTGCATCCGGATATTTCGCTCGAGGAAGCAGGCCGTGGCCTGCTCGGCTTGCGGCGCCAGCAGGATTTGGTACGGCAGGCCGCGTTGCAAGCCTGGCCACGCACCATAAACCGGAGGGTGCGCAATGCCTATCCCGTTGGTGGTGAAGAGGCGGGCATGGCCTGGGTATCCGGGAGGATGCTCGAAGGACCTGGCACTTCGAACCTGTGCTTCGTCGCCGCCTGCTGCCAGCACCCTGGCACCCCCGTAGAGGCTGACCGTTCCGACGCCAGCATGCTCGCCATCGCCGACGGCCTGGACAAGGCAACCATCCCCGCGCAGTTCATATGCCTGGTGGGCGACCAGATCTACGCTGACGCCACGGCCGGCTTGACCGACAGCCTTTCGCCCATCGAGCGCATCCGCAGCGCCACGCTGCGCGCATTCAATTCCGCGGGTTTCCGCAGAGTGACTGCGCGGCTGCCCACCTACATGACACTCGATGATCACGAGATAGATAACGAGTGGAGCCTGGACCGCCTGAAGTTCCGGCCCGGCCACGAGCGTGAACAAGCCCAGGCCGAAGGCTTGCGCGACGCTGCGCTGGCTTATGTCAGGGCGTATCAGTGGAAGCATTCGCCCTGCAACGAGGGCGTTCACGCAGAAGGATCCTTCGATTACAGCTTCGAGGCGATTGGCAGCCGGTTCTATACCTTGGACACACGCAGCCGGCGCAGGCGTTTTGACCGGCCGCAGGTGTGCGATGACACCCAACTCACCGCACTCGAGGCATGGCTCTCTGCGTGTAAGGACCCAGGCGAGTTGCAGGTGATCACTATGGGATCGGTGCTGGCACCGGGCCTTCATGCCTTCGATACCGGCGGCAAAGCGTCTCACCCAGGGGCTGACAACTGGCAGCTCGCGCCGGAGCAGAGGCAGCGGGTGCTGAAAGCGATCGCCGCTTCCGAGGCACGCAACGTGGTGCTGCTCTCAGGCGACTATCACTGCAGTGCTGTGTCCGCGCTCCGGTTTCAACGCGATGGTGAAGCGGCACCTTTCAAGACAGTCTACGCCATCGTGGTGCCGCCTTTGTATGCACCGTTTCCTGCGATCAACGCGCACCCCAAGGATGTGATGGAGAGGGAAACCATCAAGTTTGACGATTGCACCGTGACGGTGGAAACCGAGGCCTGGTATGGCCAGGGTTATAGCGTCAACAGCCTTGAGGACCTGAGCGGTGGTCAGCGGATGCTGGATGTGTGCATGCACCTGACCTTGCTCGACGCTGGAGATGCGCCGCGTGCCAAAGTCGTACGCAAGCGCTTGCCGCTGGCTTGAAAGCGTTACTCGCCATCTGCAGTTAAATCAGCCCCCGCACCATTTGCGAGACCTCCGCTTGCCGGTGGCAGCCTGTCTTGGCGAGCAAGTTACGCACGTGGGTGCGGGCTGTATTGACGGTGCAGTCTTGTGTCTGAGCAAAATCCTTGATGCTTTGACCTTGGGCCAGCATCAAGGCTAGGCGGGCTTCTGTCTCGGTAAGCCCTAGCGCGGTCGCGATGTGGTTTGTACCAAGGGCCATGTCAGGGCTGGCCCAGACCAGCAAGGCATGGGGGATTTCATCGTGGACTTGGGCCAATGGGTGCGTGGGTTGCAATGGCAGCACATGCAGCAGGTTCCGGCCCAGGCGCACACTGCCCGCGAGTGGTGTCCCTTGGCGTCGGCAGGCAACGGCGATATAACGCACCAGGGTTTCCTGCGCCAGCGGGTCAGAGGCATACAATCGGTCGTGATGTATGTACCAAGGGTCGCCACTTGCAAGCGTGAGTCGGGCTGCGGTATTCAGAAAGCGCACTCGGCCACCTTCGTCCACCAAGGCCAGGGCGCTCGGCATGGCATCCAGCGCGGCCATGCCCAGGGCAGCTTGGGAAGCCAAGCCCGCCGTCCGTGAGCGCAATTTGC
The DNA here is from genome assembly GCF_049532675.1 of Ottowia sp. VDI28. NCBI lineage: Bacteria > Pseudomonadati > Pseudomonadota > Betaproteobacteria > Burkholderiales > Comamonadaceae > Ottowia > Ottowia sp. VDI28. Next base: position 176,948 of record NZ_CP149820.1, read on the forward strand.
TGGCGCGCGTCAAATGCGGCATGAGCCGCTCGCACACGCGCCGTTCGTGCGCGCCGTAAGGCGCATCAGTCTTGTCACGCATCACGCCCACTGTGTCGATGACGCCGTCGTCAGCGCTCAGCTTCATCACCAGGGTATGGCGTACACCGATCGAAGGCAGCCAGTCGGCATACACGGCATTGCGCGATAGCACTCGTGCATCGAAATATTCGTGATCGAACACCACGCTTCCTGCAGGGGCGCTAATCCCGATATTCATGCGGATATCGTTGTGAATATGTTCCTGCTCATACTCTCGCACCTTGTCCGCAGACGCCGTCAGGTTGGCCAAGCTGTCGAACATGGTGAAATCGTCGAGCCTCATTCGGAGATGGTGGAAAAACACGCCACCCATCGCTTGGCGAATGGCGTCCAGTCCAGCATACCAATCATCATGGCTGGTGATGCCATCGTAAAGCAGACCGGCCACGTTTTCCCAGTTGTCTCCCCGCCACATGGTCTGCACCACCCCCCTTTTTCTGTGTGAGAGCAGGATAATGGCTGTCGCCAAATGTGTCCTCCCCCAAAGGTATGAAGCCCTCTCAGCCTCAGGTAGGAACACTTCTCGATTGAACCTGGGAGAAAGGGCGAGATGGCTTGTTTCTAGCTCTGGAACTTATGAGATTGCTCCAGTTATAAGAGCAATGGTGTACTAGGCGGACGCATGAGGCCCGTCGCCGGAATACAACAAATAAGTTCGAGGTTGCGCTTCATGGAAGTTCACCTGAGAGACCGCCTCCATCCCACTAGAAGAAGCATCCCTGCCAGTACCATCAGAGCCCACTGGTTCAGCGTAGGGATGGCCACTGTGCCCCCGGGGCGAATTTCTTGAACGACAGCTACTTGCCCTGGATCGACGATGCGGCCATTGGCTTGGCCATCGTCATCGCCCTGGCCTCCATCACGCAGTGTGAGCGTGGCGGTGGTCGCGCCGGCCTGGGCAACTGCTCCAGCGTAAGGCGTCCAGGTGTTCCCACTGAGCTTCCAGTACTGCACGCCCAGCGGCAGAGGGGCGGGGTAGTTGACCGTAACGGTCACATCAGTCTGATTGCATCCGGTCAGCACAAAATCCAGCACTCCATGCGGGAAATGCAGATGGGCGGCGGGCGCCACGCTGACATTCGCCTCGGGCAATACCTGAGCGTATTCGAAACCGCAGGTGCTGCCTCCACCCGCCGCGGTAGCGGTCAGCGTGCCAGAACCAGTAGGCGATGCTGCCGAGAACGCCTGGGCGTTGACCAGTGGCGTGGCCGGGTTGGATTGTGCAGGCGTCGTGCCGCTGTCAGAGCTGCTGCCGGCGCTGTTGGTAGCCTCCACGGTGAAGGTGTAGGTCCGCCCGTCGGTAAGGCCGGTCACGGTGCAGGAGGTAGCCGTGGGCGGCGTGGGCGTGCAGGTTTGCCCGCCTGGTTGGGCAGTGACCACGTAGCCGGTGATGCCGCCGCCGGTGTTGGTGGGAGCAGTCCATGTCACGGTAACCTTGCTGGAGCCGACGGGCTTGGCTTGCACGTTGCTGGGAGCGGCAGGAGGCCCAAGGCGGGTAACGGTGACCGTGTAGGTGCGCGTGGACGAGCCATCGCCAGAGGTGATCGCGACATTGACCACGTTGTCGCCCACGTCAAGCGCAATGGGCGTTGCCTCACCATCGGTGACGGTACCACCGTTGACTGTGATGCTCACGTCGCCGATCCAGGCGGTGGGGGTAAGTGTGGCACCAGCGTTGTGGGTGTCTTGCACTGTGGCGGTGTAGGCGGATACAGCACTGTCGAATGCGGGTGACAGGGCGACAGGATTGCCGCCTGAGGTCAACACCAGATTCAGCAGGCGAGAATCTCTGGAGAGGACCCCGTTGGTGCTTTTGAAAACACGGGAACCTGTGCCTGCATACAGCGTTGAGTTGCTGCTGTCCACTGCAAGGGTTTGCACAGGCTCATAGCTTAGCCCACTGTTAACCAACGACCAAGAGTTTCCGCCATTTGTGCTCTTGAACACACCTCCACCCAAAACGCCTCCGCAGCCGCCCCTATCTCCGCATTGCCCTGTCCACCACCTATCCTCGACGCCAGCAAGCAGTGTCCGACCGTCATTGTGCAAAGCAAGGGCGAGCACTGTGTACCTTGGGTCAACCAGTCCGGCGTGGGCGGAGGACCAATTGACGCCTCCGTCAATACTTTTGAAGATCTGGCCGCCATAGGAGCCGGCATACAGGGTTGACGGTCTGGCCGAGTCAATCAACAGACTGCTCGTGAACCAGTTGCTGGTGATGGGTACCCAGGTATTGCCACTGTCGACGCTCTTGAACACACCGCCGTTCGTGCCCGCATAAAGCACGGCGGGCATGGTTGGGTCGATCCGCAGGGCGCCAATACTTAGGTGGGCTATTTCTATGTTGGCCGCGGCCCAGTGAGCGCCTCCGTCGATGCTCTTGAATACGCCGCCATCGGTGCCTGCATACAGTACGGGTGGGGTGGTGGGCGCAATCGCCAGCGACCGCACATAGTTGTTTGTCAGCCCGTCGCTGGCGGGGAGCCAGTGGGCCCCTTCGTCGATGCTTCTGAACACGCCGTCACTGGTGCCCGCGTACAGCGTTGAAGGCGTGACAGGGTCGATTGCCAGGGAAAGCGTATTGCTATTCGCCAGTCCATTGTTGGCCTCTATCCAAGAATCACCCCCATCAGCGCTCTTGAACAGGCCGCCAAGGAAATGGGTGCTTGCATATAGCGTTGCAGGCGTGGTCGGGGCGATTGCCAGAGCCTGTATTGATCCTGCCGGCCCGCTGGTCTGCTGCCATGCATCGACGGCCCAAGCCGAGGAAGATAGTCCAAGCCCATGCAATATGAAATACAGAGGCAGCAGCCAGCGCCGCCACCAGGACCCGCCACTCTCGCGCGCATTGGATTCCCGCCTATGCAGGAATGACAGGATTGCTATGAGCAGGTTTTGATGACGGTGCTTCTGGATTCCGGCCTGTGCCGGAAAAGCAATGGCTGCGTTCATGGTGATGGCGCTCAAGTAAACAAACCGCGAGCCTTTGTCGGCACGGGAATGGTTTCAAGTGAATCGCACCTTGCTGTATCTGCCATCGTCTGGTTGATACGGGCATTGCGCGTTGTTTGCCTGATGCTTACCTCAAAGCGCGCGACGCGCCATACCTAAAATGCGGTAGATGGCCTTGCTGCGGCCTTGTGATGCGATGGCGCCTCGCCCCTGCTGACGAAGGTTGCCACCTCCTGCGCAAGCGCCGGTTTTGCCAGCAGATAACCCTGGAACAGGTCGCACCCGGCGTCCATCAGGAATGCTTGTTGCGCCTCGGTCTCCACCCCTTCGGCAACGACCCGCAGATTCAAGCTGTGGGCCAGGCCGATGACGGTGCGGACGATGGCGGCGTCGCGTGGGTTCGTCAGCAGATCGGCGACAAAACTTTTGTCGATTTTCAACTGATCCAGCGGGAGCCGCTTGAGGTATGCCAGCGACGAGTAGCCGGTGCCGAAATCGTCCAGGGAGAAGCTCACCCCGAACTGTTCGAGGATGTTCATTCGGGCCAGGGTGACATCCAGCCGGCCTATCAGCATGCTTTCCGTCAATTCCAGGCGCAGCAGGTGGGGCTGCACCTGATGTCGGGCCACAGTGGCCATCACCTGGTTCACGAATTCAGGATGGCCGAATTGCCTTGCGCTGACGTTGACCGCGATACTCAGGTCTTCCATTCCCGGCTGGCAAGCCCAGGCCGCCAACTGGGCGCAGGCCTGCTCCAGCACCCATTGGCCCAAGGGAAGAATCAGGCCGGTGTTCTCGGCGACTGGAATGAATTCTGTCGGACTGACCTGGCCCCGGGCTGGATGCTGCCAGCGCAGCAGGGCCTCGACTCCGGTAATGCGGCGCGCGCGGTCGCACTGAGCCTGGTAGTGGACGAAAAGCTGCCCGTCCGCCTGGAGGGCTGTCCGCAAATCGGCTCCAAGCGCTGCGCTGGCGGCGACCGCCGTTTGCATGGCGGGATGAAAAAAAGCGACTGCATTGCCGCCCATGTCCTTGGCTTGGTACATGGCCAGATCGGCCTGCATGAGCAGCTCGCTCGTGGCTTCGCTTCCGGTGCCAAATCGCGCCACGCCGATACTGGCGGTGCCATAGTGCAGGTAGTCATCCAGATCAAACGGTTCGGCGATGCTTTCAAGCAGATGGGCGGCCGCAGCATGTGCCTTGGCTTCCGCTGCCGCGGGCGTGGCGTCCAGATCGCGCAGCAGCACCATGAATTCGTCGCCGCCAATGCGCGCCACGATGTCCGTCTTGCTCAAGTCCCTCACCAGGCGTTCGGCCACTCGCTGCAGCAGCAGATCGCCATGCGAGTGGCCCATGGTGTCATTGAGCACTTTGAAATTGTCCAGATCAATGAACATCAAGGCGCCTTCCTGTCCGGAAAGGGCGCAATCGCCCAAAGTGTCTTCCAGGCGCTCCATCAGCAATTGGCGATTGGGCAGACCGGTGAGCGTGTCGAACAAAGTCAGGCGCCACGTTTCCTCGCGGACACGCTTGTAGGCGCTGATATCCTGCACTGCTCCGTGGATTTCCCCGGTCTCGTCCAAAGTACCGGGAAATGACTCCCCGACAAAGCGTACCCAGCGCGGTCTGGCCCGTGGCATCGCCAGCTGTACTTCCGCGTCGATGGGCGTGCCAGCTCGTGCGCAAGTGGCAAAGGCCTCGCGCAACAGTTCCGCCGACTCCACGGCGAAGTGGGGCAATAGTTCATCGAGGCAGGTTGGCGCGGCATCCGCCATACCCATGATGGCCGCTGCTTCCGCGCTCAATACCAGCTGCTGCCTGGCAATCCGGCAGCTCCAGTGGCCCATTTCCAGAGCGCGCATCGCACCGAGCAGTGGCGACCGGGGGGAGCCTCAACCGGTAGGGCGAGCTGGTTTTCAAATGTCATAGGAAAGTGAATTCAGTACTGCGCATGTCATGCAGTGAACTGCTCTCTATTGTTCTTCACTTTCGTTGCCATTCCGCGGTCAACGCAGAGGAACAATGATCGCCACTCGCCTGTTTTCCGCATCGTCCCCGATCAAAAGGGGTTGCGTTCGCCCGAACCCCCGGACTTCGATCCCTTCCGGCGCGAGGCCGCCGCTGACCAGTTGACTCTTCACCTCTTCGGCACGCTCCACGGACAGTTTCTGGTTATAGGCGTCACTGCCCCGCGCATCGGTGTGTCCTTCGACACGCAAACGGTGGATGCCTGCCCCCGACAAAGCCCGGCCGAGCTCGATCAACCGGGCACGGGCTGGCGCTTCCAGCTTTGCCCTGTCAAACGGAAACAGCACCTTGCCGGACATCGGAAGTTCCCATCCTTCTTCGGCCTCCACGAATCCTCGATCCCTCAGTACCGCCTGCTGGGCTGGTGTCAAGCCGGGGGCAGCCATTGGCGATGATTGGCAGCCCGCGAGCCAGGACAGGCTGGCCGCGCAGCACCAGAAGAGGATCTGCATGCAGGTCCGTTTCCACCCCATTGCGCTCATGATCTACACCTCCTGTATCGCGGCGTAGCTATCCCGATGCTGCGCCTTGTGCTGGTACATGGTTTGGTCGGCATGCTGCAGAAGTTCCTGCATGGTCATGCCATCCTCGGGGAAGACCGCCGCACCGATGCTGACCGAGGGAAAGAACATTTCACCTCCATCCAGTACCAGCGGCTCTTCCATGCCTGCCAGGATCTTCCTGGTCACAGTGTCGGCCGCATCCTTGCTCCGGATGGGGTGGAGCAGCACGGCAAACTCGTCGCCGCCGAGGCGAGCCACCAGGTCGTCCACGCGCACATGGGCCTGGAGACGCCTGGCCACTTCCTTGAGCAGCGTATCCCCTGCGGCATGTCCCCACCCATCATTCATTTCCTTGAGCCGGTTCACATCTATGTACAGCAGGGCAAGGCCTTGCCCCTTGCCCGCCACGTCGGCGATCCCCTGCTGCAACCTTTGTTCGAGAAACAAGCGATTGGCAAGCCCCGTGAGACCATCTCTCAAGGCCTGCTCACTCAGCACGGAGTTTTCCTGCCGCAAACGCTGCTGGCGCGCCTGCAATTCCGCCAGCAGTGCGTTGAAGTGCTCCCCCAGCGTCCTGAGTTCCGCCATGCGTGCCAGGGGCACCCGCTTATCCATCAGGCGGTCATGCCGGACGGCACTGGCCACCGAGGCGAGATCCTGCAACGGTTCGACGATATCGGTCAGGATGCGGCGCGACTGCCGCAGTCCCGCATAGCCGCTGACCCCCAGGCACACCCCCAGGACCACGATACCAGCACCAAAGAATTGCATCAAACCCACGCCGTCGCTGGTGAGCACAATCTTGCCGACGACCTGATCCTCCAGTTTTACAAGTGCCACGCCATGCGGCAGGCCGACCGCCCGGGCAAGCCGTTCTCCAACGCGGGCAGAGACGGGAGGCTTGTACGGAGACCATTGCGCAAAGAGCTTGTCATGGTTGTCGAACACTTGCGCGCGAGCGACTCCCTCGTTTGCAAGGACATCCTTGAGCACGCGATCCGCCTCACCGTTGTCGCGAAAGACAAGCGAAGCTTCGATGGTGTAGGACAAAGTCCGCGCCAGCAGCTGAAGATTGTTGCCCAGGTAGAGCCACAGCACGGTGGCTCCCACCGACAGGAGCAATGATCCCGCGAGGAGGATGGCTGTCCACGCCATGCGCAGGTGAGAGCCGCGGATCACGTCCCGCAAGGAGTCTGTGCCGGTCATGGAAGGGCCCTCAAGGAGGACTTCTGGCCGGCCAGGTAGAGCACTTTGGGGCTGATTTTCAGTCCGCTGCGGGCTACTGAATCGAGATTCATCTCGAAGCCAGCGCGCTCACTGTCGAATCTGAGACAAAACATGACCCCGATGCGGCACAGTTCCACGTCCTCGCTGATCGTCAACATCGGACGGTCCTTGATGGGGGCTGTCAATGCGCGCAAGGCTTGAGCGTCGACGCGGCCCAGGTAGAGACCATCGCATGCCGGCAGCGCTTCCTGAGCGAGATCGGAGGTGATGCGCAGCACTTCCATCCTGCGGCGGCCGATGTCCTGGGAGGAATTCGCCAGGAGTTCGTCCGCGTATTCGGTAGGCCCCAGCACGCACATGCGCACGGAGGCGCGTCCATCAGGCCAGTGGGTATAGCTGAGGATGCCGTGCACCACGCGTGCCACAGCCTCGGCCCGCTCGCCGGTGCTTGTTTTTTCGTCGGCATGCGCAGGGCTTCCGAGCAGCGGCATGCCTGCGGCCACCAACCACAGCCACATGCCTGCTCTACCGCAGAGAAGTCTCCGGCACGGATTTCTTCTGCCAATGATCAACGGAAGGCCCTCTCCGAATGCGCTGGGCCGCTGGTTTCTGTGGGACACCAATAGCGATACCTATCTTGCTGCTGGAGAAAACCAGACGGAAGCACTACCCAAAATGAATCCTTGATTAACTCCATCGATGGCCTGCAAAAAAACAAAGCTTCCAGTGGTTTTCCATCTAAAGCTTGTTCACGATTTATGGCTTATGCGAGTTCTTGTGCGTAGTTGTGTAATTCATCTGCTTTCTCGGATTCAAATGAATGAAAATTCACTACGAAAAGAAAATGTAACCAGTTGATTTAAATAAACAATTTTTCACCTAAAAGGATAGTGGATCTTTGGGGTGATGAAATGTTTTCCTCGCAGTTGAGCTGGTTTTAAATGCGATGAATGTGAAATAGTTGGCGCACTAATTGCTATATATGCAACTTGATCTGAGCAACTTGATGTTTTAATTAATTGCCCTCGGATCTTTTGTGCGGCACACCAGCGCAAATCTGATCCGTCCGAGCGGCTCGAAGTCTGGGCGAACCAAAACTGGGCCCACAGGCGCGCTGCGCCATTCATTTGAAATTTTGCAGTGCCCCAAGGCATAGGTGGGCTGCTGCATAGCGCGTAAGGAGTGTTGCGATGAATACGGCCGCCATCCAGGGTTCGTTCGAGTCGAATGCCGTTCCCGTTCTCATGGTGTCGGGTACCCGGCCCGAGATCATCAAGCTGGGCCCTCTGTATCACGCCCTGCAGCAATCAGGCTGGGCCCGGCCCGCATGGGTGCACACAGGCCAGCATGGCGACATGGCTGCGCAGATGCTGGAGTGCTTCGATATCCGGCCAGACCATGTCCTGCAACGCCAGGGCAGTTCGCTGGCGGAATTCAGCGTCGGCTGCCGCGTTCAGCTGGAGACTGTGCTGGCACAGGAAAAATGGGGTGTGGTCGTCGTCCAGGGCGACACGGAAAGCGCGTTCCAGGGCGCCCTTGCAGGTTTCTACCATGGCGTGCCGGTGGCGCACGTCGAGGCCGGCCTGCGGACCTACAACCTGCGCCGCCCATTCCCCGAAGAGGGACTGCGGCAGATGATCGGCCGCATCGCCAATCTTCATCTCGCGCCCACCCAGCGCGCAGCGCAGGCGCTGGAGCGTGAAGGGGTTGCCGCGAGAAACATCGCGGTGACAGGTAACACGGTCGTGGATGCTCAGTTGTGGGCGTGTGAGCATCACGGCATCCACCGCCGTGCGCAGGGACGCGGCCACATTTTGGTCACGATGCACCGGCGCGAGAACTGGGGCTCGGACGTCGACAACATCTGTGCCGCCATTGCCGATGTCGCGCGCGAGTACCCCGGCCTGCCCATACTGTTTCCGGTTCACCTGAATCCCGTGGTGCAGGAGCCGGTGCATCGTCTTCTGGGCCATCTGCCCAACGTGACGCTGACGGCTCCGCTGGATTACCTGGCCATGCAGCAGGCTCTGGCCGATGCCTGGCTGGTGCTGACCGACTCGGGCGGCTTGCAGGAAGAAGCGCCCACATTCAAGGTGCCGCTGCTGGTGCTGCGCGATGAAACCGAGCGGCCGGAAGTCATCGATGCCGGTTGTGCCGAGCTGGTCGGCGCCGACCGTGCCGCGATTGTCCACGCGGTGCGCCGCCTGATGACCGATGAGGCCGCCTACCGGCGCATGCAGGCTGGCGGGAATCCGTTCGGCGATGGCACGGCCTCGCAGCAGATCGTCCAGCGCCTGTACCAACTGCTGAAGCCAGCCAGGGTATCTGCCTCGCAAGCAGCTGAAAGAGAGGCCATTCATGGCATGGCTTGAGATTTTCACCGCCTATCTCTATGTGCTGAAAGCCATTGCGGTGACGTTGGCGATTGTCGTCTTCATCAGCGGCCTGGACGATCTGTTCATCGACATCGTCTATTGGGTGCGCCGCATCTGGCGCGCTCTCACGGTGTATTCGCGTCACAAGCCCATGGACCCGAAGGCGCTGTACGAGGTGGACGAAAAGCCGCTGGCGATCATGGTGCCTGCCTGGCAGGAGCATGGCGTCATCGGCAAGATGGCGCAGCTCGCGGCGACCACGCTGGACTACGAGAACTACCACATCTTCATCGGCACCTATCCGAACGATCCGCAGACCCACGCCGAAGTGGAGGAGGTGCGGGTGCGCTTTCCCAATGTGCATTCGGTTGTTTGCGCACGTCCCGGGCCCACCAGCAAGGCGGATTGCCTCAACAATGTGCTGGATGCCATTTTGCAGTTCGAGCAGCGATCAGGCGTGCAATTTGCCGGCTTCGTGCTACACGACTCCGAAGACGTGCTGTCCAGCCAGGAGCTGCGGCTTTTCAACTATCTGGCCGAACGCAAGGACCTGATCCAGTTGCCGGTCTATCCGCTGGAGCGCCCGCTGGCTGATCTTACCGGCGGGCATTACCTGGACGAGTTCGCCGAGCTGCATGCCAAGGACATCGTGGTGCGTGAAGCTCTGGTCGGCCAGGTGCCTAGCGCCGGCGTGGGCACCTGCTTCAGCCGGCGGGCCATCGTGGCGCTTCTGGAGCAAGGCGACGGCATCGCCTTCGATACGCAAAGCCTGACCGAGGACTACGACATCGGTTTTCGCCTCAAGCAATTGGGCATGCGCGAAGTGTTCGTGCGCTTTCCGGTGCAAGACCCGAAGCTGGCCGCCAATGCCGGTCACCGGTTCGGGCGCAGCATGCGTGAGGCCAGCGTGGTTTCGGTGCGAGAGTATTTTCCTAACACCCTCAACGCCGCGGTGCGCCAGAAATCACGCTGGATCACCGGCATCGTCATCCAGGGCTTTCGTACCCTCAAATGGACCAAGAGCGGTGCGCTGAATTACTTTCTGTGGCGCGACCGCAAGGGTGTGATCACCAACTTCGCCAGCTTCCTGGCCACATTGCTGGCCCTGCAGCTTATCGCCATCTGGCTGTATCAGCGCTTCGTGCCGGACAGCTACAAGTTTCTCTCGATCTTCGAAGGTGAATGGTGGTTCTTCGCGTTGCTGGCGGCCAACTTCGTGCTGATGCTCAACCGCATGGTGCAGCGCGTCTTTTTCGTCACGAGCTACTACGGCATCGTGCAGGGTCTGATGTCGCTGCCGCGGCTGGTATGGGGCAACCTGGTGAACTTCCTGGCCAACTGGCGCGCGGTGGCGCAAGCCCTGCGGGCCAAGGATATCCGGCGCATGGCCTGGGCCAAGACCGATCACGATTTCCCCATCCTGGGCAGCGGGCCCCGCAAGCACCGTCCGTTGGGACAGATCCTCATCGGGCAGGGCGCGCTGACAGAGGCGCAGCTGCAGCAGGCCTTGCAAAATCCCATCCGCGGCCTGCGGCTGGGCAGTGCCCTGGTGCACCAGAACATCATCACGACCGAACAACTGGCCGCCGCCGTCGCCGAGCAGGGCGGCGTGACGTGGGACAGCATGGCGGACTCCGAGATCGGAAGCCATCTGGCTGCGAAGGTTCCTGCGGCGGTCGCGCTCCGCTACAGCATCGTGCCTTGGTATGAGGAGCAGGCTGCTCTGGTGCTGGCCAGCGAGTCCAACATCGATCCGGTTTCCATGGCCGCCCTGGAGCGCAAGCTGGGCCGTCCTGTACGTTACGTGATCGTGCCCAAGGGGGAAGTCACTGTCGAGTTGCGGCGCCTGTATGCGCGCCGCGAGACGGAGCCGGCGCATGAGCTGCTGCAGCTGGCCACGCGGCAAAACCGGATCGCGCCTGACGAAGCGCCGTCGCTCTGGTCCCACTATGTGTCGCGGCAGTTGCTGCTGGGCGACATATTGCTGGCGGTTGGCCGTATCGATCCGGCGGTGCTAGGGGCGCTTTTGCTGCGGCAGGAGAAAACCGACCTCAGCCTGGGCGCTTTCTTGACTCAGCAAGGCGTGCTGACGCAGGCCGCTCTGGACGAGGCCCTTCAGCTTCAGAGCCGTCTTCAGGTTTCCATGGCGCAACTGCTGCGCCGGGTGGATGCGCCGCCGGGCATGCGTGCCTTTGCATAGAGGTTCCCTGATGAAGTTCATATACCAGCCCTTCGTTCTTGCCATGGCGCTGGCCTCGTTTGGCGCCCTGGCGCAAACGGTGGATCTTGGCCCCGGCCTCAGTCCCATGCAGCGCTTTCAGCTCTACCCGCGGATCGACAAGGCCCTGGAGGCCATGGCGCGAGGCGATGGCCCGCGCGCCATCACCGAACTGCAGGCCGCTCAGCGGGTAGCGCCAGAGAACACGGCGATTGCGCTGTATTTGGCCGATGCCTATCGCCGCTTCGGGCAGCCCGCGCGGGCGGAGGAGGTGTTGAAGGCACAACTGCGCCGCACGCCGGGCGAGCCGCGCCTTGGCGCAGCCTTGCGTGATCTGCAAGGCGCCACCATCGCCAGTGCGCCAGCAGTACCACCTGCGGCACCACCCATGGCGCCTGCCTCGCCATTGGCCGCAGCACCCGGACCCAGCCCCGCCTCTGAGCCTCCTTCTGAAGCCGCGCAGAGAAAGCCAGGCGAGCAACCCCGTGTGAGCGCCGCCACACCACGTGCGGCTGCCCGCCCATCCCGGGCGCCCGTCAAAACCGCAAAGGCCGCCGAGCCCGCAAAGACCGAAGAAGCCGCACCAGCAACGCCGGCCCGCCCAGGCTATGAACCGGCCCGCCAAGCCTATGCCGCGATGGCGCGGGGCGATGCCGCGGCCGCCTTGCCATGGGCGCGCCAGGCCGCGCAGGCCGAACCGGAGCACCCGGATTACCAGCGCCTGCTGGTCTATCTGCTGATCGAGAACGGCCATCTTGACGAGGCCGAATCCTATGCGGCGGCGGCGGAGTCACGCGTAGTGTCCTTGCAATCCGACCCGGTGTGGCAGGCCCAGCGGGAGCAGGCGCGGCAACGCGCGGCCTACAAGAATCTGGAGGTGGCGAGCGAAGCCGCGCAGCAGGCCTATCAGGCGTACTCGGCGCGGGACTACGATCTGGCGGCACGGAAAGCCGAAGAGGCCGCGCAGCGCAACGCCGCTCACCTTCCCTACCTGCTGCTGCGCCTGCAAGCGCTGGCGGCCGGGGGGCATGTGGACCAGGCGCTACAGGAAGCGGAGCAGATTCTGCAAAAGCGCACGGATGCCTCTGAGGTGCTGGCCTTGCGCAGCCGCCTGCGCCATGATCTTGGCCAAGACGAGGCCGCCGCCACCGATGCCCGGGCGGCACTGCAGGCGGGCGGCCTGTCTCTGCCCAGCGAGGTCGATTTGTGGCTGCAACTGGGCGAGCGCGAGAAAGCCGCCAGCGTGTTTGCCGCCGCCATCGAAGCCCCCGGCCTGCAGGGCAGCGCCGACCCTGATCTGGCCTATCTGGCCACCCGTGTGGGCGACGACCGTACCGCGCTGGCCGTGTTCAACCGGGCACGCGCGAAAGGCAGCTTGCCTGCCTCTTCGTGGCGCGATGGCGCCTACACCGCGAGCCGGCTGGCCAAGAACGACCAGGCAGTTGAGTATTTCCAGGATGCCATCGACGCGGCGGAGCGCCACGAAATCAAGCTGACGCCACAAGAGCTCTTCTCCACGCGGCGCGAAGTGGCTGACCGCACGCGCGCCTGGGGCGCCAACGCACTGCTGGGCTACCGCGGCATCTCACCAGGCTCCGTCTCGGCGCAGCCCGGGCTCTATGGCGACGTGGCTCAGGTGGTGGGCGAGGCGTTCTGGCGCCCCCGGAAATTCGGGGACGGCCGCTTCTGGGAGCTGTATGGCGGCTTGGCGCAGACCGTCTACAGCCGTCAGGATGGGCCGACCGGCGGCGCCACTACGCAAGGGGCTCTTGGCATCAGGGCCAAGCCTTTCAGCAACCATAACTTCGTTCTGTCGGCCGAGCGGCGCATACGCATTGGTTCCCTGTCCATCAACGACTGGCTGCTGCGCGCCGGATACTCGGGGGGACAGGCACTGATCTGCGCGTCGATGTGCCGAACTGGACCACGCTCAACGTCTACGCAGAGGCGGGCCGCTTCCTGCAGCGCAGGCAGAACTACGCGACGTTCGAGGCGCAGGCGGGCCGCAGCTTTCGCGTGAGTGACGCTGATTCACGCCTGGTGCTGTTCCCGCATGCGGTGCTGGGTGTGGACTACAACTCCCAGCGCACCTCCGCCGGCTACAACGGGGCTGCCGGCGCGGGCCTTGGCATTGGCGTGCGCTATTGGTTCAGAGAGGACCGCTACAACGCACCCCGCTCCTACCTGGACCTCTCTTTGCAATACCGTGCCCGGTTACTGGGCGACGAGCGGGGCAAGGGTGTGTTCTTGCGAGCCTCACTGGTTTATTGAGCCGGCGGCGCGAGCGGATTTTTGGGGAAGATCATGGTGAAAATCCAGCAACTACAGTTATTCGTCCTGGGGCTTTGCACCGCCATGCTGGCGGCTTGCGGTGGCGGCAGTGATCCGTTCTACCAGCCGCCCGATGGCGGTTCGGGCACACAACCTCCCTTCGGCACGAGCGAGCCTGTGAAGCGGCCGGCGATCGCGTCATTGCCTGCGCCGGTGCGCGCCGCACCCACCGGACCGCGTGTCCTGGTGCTCTATGACGAGCCGGAGAACGACGAATACGCCAAGCTGGGTGCTGCCTACAGTATCCTGGTGCGCAACTTGCTCGGGCATTTCGATGCCGCCGTGGAAGCCATGCCCATGGGGCAGTACCGCAAGGCCGCCATCAATGGTTACCAGGCCACTTTCTATATTGGCTGGGCCTCGGAAAGCGAACTGCCTGAGGCCTTCCTGGAGGACGTTGCCACCACCTCCCAGCGCGTGATCTGGGTGCGCGACAACCTGCAGCAATTGGCGGACTTCGAAGGAGCCGGTTTCCAGAGCCGCCTGGGGATCGCCACGGAAGGGGGCCGCGCGTTCGATCCCGGACCGGCGCCGCCCGGCACGGCGCCCAGCTTCTTCAGCACCGTGCACTACAAGAACATGGCATTCGAGAAGAGCGCCACAGTGGTGAACGGCGTGGTGGAGGCCGATCCAGCCATGTTCGTGACCAAGGTCACCGACCCTGCCAGGGCACGGGTGCACGCGGTCATCTCCAACCCGGCGACACGGGAGTCGGCGCCTTATGTGGTGCAATCGGGCAACTTCTGGTTTGTCGCCGACCTGCCCTTCAACTATTACACCCCGCGCGACCGCTACGTGGTGTTTTCCGACCTGCTGCACGACATGCTGGGCATCGACCACACCGAGAACCACCGGGCCATGGTGCGCCTTGAAGACATCGACGCCAAGGTCAATCCGGAAGCGTTCAAGAAGACGGTCGACTATCTCTACAGCAAGGGCGTTCCGTTCTCGTTGGCTGTCATTCCTCATTACAAGGATCCCTACGGCTCGCAGAGCGCGGGCGTGCCCACGGACATTCCCATGGCCCAGGCGACCAACTTGCGGTTGGCGCTGGATTACGCCCTGGCGCGCGGCGGTGAAATCCTGCAGCACGGCACCACGCACCAGTACGAGAACATGATCAACAACTTCTCAGGCGCCAGCGGGATTGATTACGAGTTCTGGGACATGGTCGACGACAAACCCCTGCCTGGCGACTCCGTTCCCTGGGCGCGTGACCGGATCAACGCCGGCTTGCGGCAGATGCTCGATCTGGGTTACCTGCCCGTGGCTTGGGAAACCCCGCACTATGTCGGCTCGCCTTCGACATTGCGCGCGGTGGAACAGATCTATCAAACCGCCTACCAGCGGCATATGTATTACACATCCGACCATCCGAACCTCACGCCTGGCATGGGCGCCGATTTCGGTGTCGACCAGTTCGCACCCTACATCATGGAACGGGACATCTATGGGCTTCGGGTGCTGCCGGAAACCATGGGCAACCTGCAGTACTTCGAGTTCGGTGCGGACGAGGAATTGACCTCGAAGGAGTTGCTGGAGAATGCCAGATACCTGCTGGCCGTGCGAGATGGCTTTGCCTCGTTCTTTGTCCATCCGTTTCTCATGGTGCCCTCTGGCGCCTACGACGGCCGAGGCTATCGCGACCTGACCGAAATCGTGGAAGGCTTGACCGCCATGGGCTACAGCTGGACGTCGCCTGGCAGGCTGGCTGCGCCGCAGTGAGTTTCACGCGCCGCCGGGCCCTGGTTGCTGCCATGGCGCTGCCTTGTGCCGCAGCGGGTTGCGCGGCGCTGTCCGCTCCGATGTCTGTGCGCCACCTGCCCGGCATGGTCTGGCAGCCCAGCAACAGCACTTTGCGCCCTCGCGGACCCTGGCAGGACCTGGGAATCCATCGCTTGCTGGTGCAGTGGACAGCGGTCGATGGCCGGAGTTTCGTCCCGGAAGGCGGCCTGCCGCCGGTCGGGGCTGAGCTGCCAGACTGGAGCCGCATTGCCGGCGAGCCCTGGGCGCGCGAGGTGATCCTGGGGTTGGCCGGTATGCATGCTGAAGCCGATGCCCGCGCAAGCCTTGCCGGTCTGGCCGCGCAGTCTCATCGTCTTGTGGCCGCCGCCGCATCGCTGCCGCTGCGTATCAGCGGATGGTATTTTCCCGTGGAGATCGATCCTACATGGACGACTCCGGGCATATTGACGGACGTACTGGAGGGGCTCCCCCGTCCGCTATGGATCAGCGCTTACGACAGCGCCAACCTGGGCCCGCAGGCGCTGGCTGACTGGATCGAACGCTATGTGCCTGCCCACGTGGGCGTGTTTTTTCAGGACGGCGTTGGTGTGCACGCCCGTACACCGGCGGTGGCACGCGAGTATCTGCGGGTGCTGAGCGCACGTCTGGGGCATGCCCGTGTGCAGGCCATCGCGGAGGCTTTCCGCCCGGCGCCGGAGGGCGGTTTCCGCAGCGCCACAGCCGAGGAGTTGCTGCCTCAGATAGATGCGTACCAAGGCTGGCCGATTTTCGCTTTCGACGGTCCGCACTATCTGCACGACGCACTGACAGCCGATCTGGCCGCCAGCGGTGTCGGATAAATCCTCTGGAAACGGCTTTTACCTCTGGCGCTTGTTCAAGGCGTTTTCGCGGGGAGCCGGTGCGGGCGGGAAGAATCCTCGGCATATTGCTTGAACAGCATTGGCGCGGCAGCGAGATAGGCCGATACGTGAAGCCGTATGGCCGATCCTACGTCCACGGATGTCGAGTTTCTGTATACGTGACGCCGGATCGCGAGGTGGGATAGGTTGCCGTGAAGCAGCCAACCGATTTCCTGCCTCATGTCCGCCTCCTTGGGAGGCGCGATTCCGGCATCGGCCGCCGTTTCATCAACGATGGTCTCCAGCAAGGTCCTGATGACCGCGGAAATATAGGCTGGGGCCATTTCCACTTCGGCCAGCGAGGCATAGAGGAATAGGCGCAGCCATTTTCTGGTCAGGACGCCATCGTAGTACTCTTGGTAGAACGACAGCAACCGCTGCTGGAGCGGAATGCTCCGGTCCCGGAGCTTGACCAGCCAGACGGCCTTGAATGGGCCGGCGATATTGGCTTCATAGACCGCGTCGATCAGTGCGGCCTTGCTGGGAAACACGCTGTAGAGCAGGCGTTGCGACACGCCGCAGGCATCGGCAAGCGCGCGGGTCTGTGCTGTCAACCCGTATTCCGAGAAGAACTCGAAAGCTTTTGCCAGGATCTGCGCCTTGCGCTCGGCGGCTGGCAGGCGCGAGGTGGGCCGGCGCTTGCTGGCCTGGGCCGGGCGGGGCTGGACCGATGTCTGCCGCTTGGTGGCGAGGAGATCTGACTTTGCTTTCATGAGGTGTGAGGCCGATATTGCCAGCCCATCTGGACACATCAGCCACTTTACCTTCAAAATATATATCGTCAAATGAAGATATAAAATTGAAGGTATCGAATTCTTCCATGTTGAAAGGTCGCTTGTGATCTACGAAATGCGCACATACCAGGTGGCTCCGGGCAAGGCCGGAGAGTTCCTGAATTTCTACCAGGAGAAGGGCCTGCACATCATTACGCGCTACGCCAGCCTGGTGGGTTGCTGGGTCAAGGAGTCCGGCGTGCTGAACTCCACGGTGTTTATTTGGGCCTATGAGGATTTCGGGCACCGCACGAGCCAGAGAGCCAAGCTTGCCCAGGATCCGGAATGGCAGTCATTTGTGCCCGCGATGCTGCCCTATCTGGTGCATCAAGAGAGCGTGTTCTTGAACCCTGCTGCGTTTTCTCCGCTGAAATGACCTCCCTGAGTCGCTTACGCGCCTCTCCTGCGCCGTGCACCATTTTTGGCGGCCTCGCACCAATATCGTCACTTGACGATATGTGAAATTCAAGTCAACAATAAGACGTGGCTCGGATCGCCAGCAGGGGCTGGCGGGCTGTGAGCCTCGCGGGCGCAGTTCGGGGCAGACCATTTGTTTGCCGCGCGCATCAAGCTAAGGGAGCGTTATCGATGAGCCAGATCTGGACCAGCGACACCAGTCGCCGTGATTTCCTCAAGTACGCAGCAGCGGCGGGGGCGGCCTCATCGGGCGCGCTTTCAGTGGATGCCTTGGCCCAAGGCGCGCCGATCAACCTGTATTCCTGGTCTGCCGCGGTTGACTTGGTCAAGAGCCACCTCACGGCGTTCGAAGCCAAGATGGGGCTGAAGGTCAACTACAGCAACGCGCCTTGGGCCCAGTACCGCGAGGCCATGGTCACGAAGTTCGTGGGCAAGGCGCCCATGGATGTGCTTTGGGTCTCCGACAGTTGGCTGCCCGAATGGGCCGATGCCGGATGGATTGCGCCCATCAACAACTATCCGCAGTTGATGAAGTACAACGCCGATGCCGACGACTTCTGCACCCAATCCATGCAGTACAAGGGCAAGCAATACGGGCTGACCTACTACTCCGACTACATGGCCTTCTTCTATGACGCCGAGATGCTCAAGAAGGCTGGTATCAAGGAGCCTCCGAAGACCTGGGACGAACTGGTGCAGCAATCGCTCAAGATCAAGGGGGCGGGCCTGTCGGAGTATCCAATGATGTTCTCGATGGCACGCGAGAGCTGGCTGATCGAATTCCTGACCGCGATGGTGTATTCCAATGGCGGACGCTTCACGGACGACAACGGGGCAGCCGTGATGGCTGATCCGAAGAAGGGTGCACAGCAGGCTCTGCAATGGATCGTCGACGCCGTGCAGAAGCACAAGATCATTTCCCCCGCCTGCGTCGAGACGGGAGAGCTCAACGGCCTGAAATCCTTCGGTTCAGGCAACCATGCATTCGCGCTGCTGAGCCGCTACCGGATCCGTACCTTGAACGATCCGAAACAATCCGCTATCGCGGGTCGCGTCAAGCAGGCGCTTATGCCAGCCGGGCGCGGAGGCTCCAACATGACCGTGGGCTGGATGCGCTTTCACGGCATGACGGCGCAAGCCGCGGCAGACAAGAACCGTGCGGCCAATGCGGTGAAACTGATCGAGTGGTTCGGCGGCAAAGCCGACGGCAAGTATCAGTTCCAGAAGCTGCTCTTCAATGACCTGGGGTCGGGCTTCGGCGTCAAAGAGCTCTTCAAGGACCCGGAGATCCAGGCGAACTACGCCAAATACTCGGATCTCTCCATGTACGAGGCGCAACAGAAGCTGGTGCGCAAGAAGGACGTGATCGCCCGCTGGTTCGGCGAGTGGGACGAGGTGAACGGGACCGCATGGCAATCGGCCGTGCTGGGCAAGGCTTCGGTCGCGGACGCGCTGAAGAAATCCTCGGAAGCGTGGAACGACATGCGCAAGTCGTAATGCAGCGCTGGGCTGCGCGAAGCGCGGCTCATCTTCGGACACCATTTCCTCAACTTCATGAACGATCCCAAGCCGCAGCGCCGACCCTGGCTGACCCTGCCATCGAGCCGATACGATCAGCACAGCGCCATGCTGTTCCTGGCGCCCATGATGGCCGTGCTCATGATCGTGGCGGTGTTCCCAGTCATCTATTCATTCTGGGTCAGCCTGCACGATCTCAAGCTCACGCGTCCGCATCGCGTGCCGTTCGTCTGGTTCGCCAACTACGTCAAGATCTTCCAGGACACGCTCTTCTGGGAGTCGGTGCTGCGCACGGCCAGCTTTACCGTGATGTCCGTGCTGGCCATCATGGTGATCGCCACCCTGATGGCGATGCTGCTGAATGAGGAGTTCAGGGGCCGACGGATCCTTTCCACCATCCTGCTGATTCCATGGGCCATTCCCTATGTGGCCAATGGCCTTATGTGGAAATGGATCTACGACTCGGGCTATGGCGCGCTGAACGGGCTGTTGATGCAGTTGGGCTTCATCGACAAATACATCGTCATGCTGGGGGATGTCAATAAAACCATGCCCCTGATCACGAACGCCTTTGTGTGGAAGGAAGTGCCACTTGCAACCATCCTTCTGCTGGTCACGCTGAAATCGATCCGTCCGGATTTGTACAGTGCCGCAAAGGTGGACGGCGCCAATGCATGGCAACGCTTCATCCATATCACGCTGCCTTCGTTGGTGCCCGGATTCGCGCTGGTGATGATCTACGAATCCATGATGGCGATCCGCCATTTCGATCTCTTCTTCATCCTTACCGAGGGTGGTCCGGCTGACGCCTCGCACGTGCTGGCATGGCAGGTCTATGTGGAAACGTTCCGCAAGCTCGCGTTCGGCACAGGTTCGGCACTGGCCTACATCATGGCCGTGGCCACTTTCACCCTGGCGTTCTTCATCATCCGCAGTACCAGCCGCAAGCTATGAGCCCAGGCCAAGCTTTCATGAAATATCTACCCACGCTCAGACAGACGCTGATCTTCTTCGGCTCGGTGCTGTTCGCGCTGTACGTGCTCGCGCCCATTGCCTGGCTTGTGTCGTCCTCGATTCAGTCGGAGGCCGAGATCACCTCGGTGCCGCCCCATTGGATTCCCGAGCAGCCGACGCTGGAGAACTTCGCGGCCGTCTTCAAGTCCGGCGACGAGAAGATCACCTACGAAACTCGCAAAGAGGGTGATACCGCCACGGGCGGGTTCATTCCCTCCACAGCCAGTAATCTGCTGCCTTCGATGAAGAATAGCTTCATTGTGGCCTGTGCCGTGGTGGTGCTCAACCTGCTGGTGGGCGTGCCGGCCGCCTACGCGCTGGCCAAGATCCGCTTCATCGGGCGATCGGGATCCATCTATTTCATGCTCACCACACGGGTGATTCCGGATATTGCCCTGGTGGTCCCTTTCTTCCTGTTCGTGCAGAAGCTCGGACTGATGGACAGTCTTTCCTCGCTCGTGATCACTTATCTAGCGATCACGGTGCCGTTCACGGTCTTCATCCTGATGGGGTACTTCGAGTCCTTGCCCGACGAGCTGGACAAGGCGGCCAGGGTGGATGGCTGCTCACGCTTGCAGACGCTGCTGCTGGTGTTCCTTCCGCTGGCGCTGCCGTCGCTGGTCGCCGTCATCCTCTTTACTTTTCTGACAAGCTGGAACGAGTTTCTGCTGGCCTTGATGTTCACGCAGACACCCGCGTCGCAGACCATGCCCATCGTGGTGGCTTCGTTCACCTCGGATTTCAACATCAGCTTCTCATTCATCAACGCGGCGGGGGTCATGGCCATCATTCCTCCGGTGATCGTCGCCGTCATGTTTGAACGCTACATCGTTTCTGGTCTCACCGCGGGCGCGGTCAAAGGCTGACCACGCTGACATACCCTAGGAGCACACATTGGCCAGAATCCAGTTTGAAGCCGTCGGCAAGCGCTATCCCAATGGCTATGTCGCGCTTGAGAATCTGAACCTCGACATCGGGGACAAAGAGTTTCTCGTCTTGCTGGGGCCTTCGGGCTGCGGCAAATCCACCACGCTCAATATGATCGCGGGTCTTGAGGACGTGACCGAGGGCCGGCTCCTGTTTGACGGCGATGTCATGAACACCGTGCCGCCGCACAAGCGGGATGTGGCCATGGTGTTCCAAAGCTACGCGCTCTATCCCCACAAGACGGTGTACGACAACATCGCCTTCGGCTTGAAGATGCGCAAGTACGACAAAGCCGAGATCGACCGGCGTGTGCGTGATGCGGCACGCCGGCTGGCCATCGAGCCGCTTCTGGAGAGGCGCCCCGAGCAGCTTTCGGGTGGCCAGCGTCAGCGCGTGGCGCTGGGCCGTGCGATGGTCCGGCAGCCTCAGGTGTTCCTGATGGACGAACCCTTGTCCAACCTGGACGCGGCGCTACGCATTTCCATGCGCGCGGAAATCAAGCAACTGCACCAGGCCATGCAGACGACATTCGTCTACGTGACGCACGATCAGGCGGAAGCCCTCACGCTGGCCGACCGCATCGTGGTGATGAAAAGCGGTGTCGTGCAGCAGATCGGCGGCCCGGACGCCATCTATGAGCGGCCGCGGAACATGTTCGTGGCCTCTTTCCTGGGCAATCCGCCCATCAACTTCATGGAAGGGCGCATCACGGCGGTCGCGGAGGCGTTTTTCTTCGAGCGTGGCGACCTGCGAATCAGCCTGCCCGCCGGAATGGCAGAGCGTGTGAAGGCGCACGCCGGCAAGGAAGTGGTGCTGGGCCTGCGAGCCGAGGATGTCATGGAAACGGGAGGCCCCGACCATGGTGAGCGTATCGCCGGGCGCGTGATCTCGGTGCTGCCGGTCGGATCGGACCAGTTCATCGAAGTGGAAGTGCAGGGCGTCAAGCTCTTCCTCCGCCTGGGCAAGGAGTGCCGTCACCGCGAGGGCGAGCAGGCGGCGTTCTACCTGAATCCCAAGCGCCTGCACCTGTTCGACAAACAGAGCACCCAGAGCCTGCTCTGGGATTGAGCCGGGATTGAATTGGAGCGAGGAGCGCGGTGAAGCCTGCGTCATTTGAATACCACCGGCCGGCTTCCATCGGCGAAGCCCTGGACTTGCTTGCTCTTCACGGGGCGCAGGGCAAGCTGATTTCCGGCGGACAGAGCCTGGTGCCGATGATGAATATGCGGCTGGCCAGCCCCGCGCATCTGATTGACATCAATGACCTGTCGGAGTTGGCAGGCGTGCGAGACCAGGGCGATGCCGTGGAGATCGGCACGTTGACGAGGCATTGTGAGGTCGTTTCTTCAGCCCTGCTGAAAAAGCACTGCCCATTGCTGCCAAAAGCTGCTGCCACCATCGGCCACCATGCCATCCGGCAGCGGGGCACCCTGGGCGGCAGCCTGGCGCACGCCGATCCGGCGGCGCAGATGGCCCTGGTCGCGCGTACGCTGGATGCGCGCATCACGCTCGCAAGCCGATCGGGGGAGCGCGAGGTGGCCAGTGGGGTCTTCTTCGAAGGAGCCATGGCCACGGTAGTGCGCCCGGACGAAATGATCGTGCGGGTTCACTATCCGAAGCTGCCGCCACAAGAGCGGTCTTCGTTCAAGCTCTTCTCCCGCAGGCATGGCGACTTCGCGATCATTTCAGTCGCGGTGCTGCTGGAAGTCCATGAAGGCTGGGTACGCAAGCTGCTTATCGGGGTAAATGGCGCATCGCCGGTGCCTCTTCGCCTGGACGCGGTTGCTGCTGAATTTCTGGGAAAAACGCCGGACGCTCGCTGGGTGGAGGCGCTGGGTCTGGCCGTTTCCCGAGCCATCACTCCGGAAGACTCCGCACGGATTCCGCCCATCTACCGGCGCGAGCTGGCCAGAGGCTTGACGGTGCAGGCCTTGCAGGAGTTGCTGGCAGAACGAAAGGGAGACGTGGCATGAGCAAGACCGCCATCATGCTGACCGTGAACGGCCGGAATATCGAATTCGAGGCCGAACCGAGAAAGCTGCTGTCCGATGCATTGCGCGAGGATTGCAGGTTGACAGGCACCCATGTGGGATGCGAGCACGGTGTATGCGGCGCGTGCACGGTACTTGTCGATGGCCGGCCGCAGCGTTCCTGCCTGTCTTTCGCCATCCAGATGGAAGGCCATGAAATCACCACTATCGAATCGGTCGGAACGCCCATGGGCTTTTCTGTGCTGCAGGAAGCCCTGCATGCGGCGCACGGCCTTCAATGCGGTTTTTGCACGCCCGGGATCGTCATGACGTTCGAGGCATATCTGCGCGATCATCCCCATCCGACCGAGGTCGAGATCCGGGAAGCATTGTCGGGCAACCTGTGCCGATGCACGGGCTATCAGAACATTGTCGCGGCCATTGTTGACGCGGCCCGGCGGATGGCCGATTCCAATGGCATGGGAGGAGCGGCCAAGCCATGAGCCCTTCCGGATTTCGCCATATCGGCGGGCAGCAGCCCCGCAAGGAAGACGCCCGCCTCTTGACCGGCCGCGGCAGGTATGTGGACGACATCGTGGTAGACGGCGCCCTGCATGCCTGCTTCGTCAGATCGCCCCATGCCCATGCGCGGCTTGTCTCGATCGATGCATTGGCCGCGCTGGAGATGCCGGGTGTGGTCGCTGTGGTGTCTGGCAAGGATCTGGCCGCATGGACCACGCGGCTGCGCATGGCGCCGCCCATCGACGGGCTGCACCCCATGGAGATGGATACGCTGCCTATCGACAAGGTGCGCTTTCAGGGGGACCCGGTGGCCTGCGTGGTGGCCACGGACCGCTATCTCGCGGAAGATGCGGCCGAGCAAGTTCAGGTGGCGTACGAAGCCTTGCCGCCGGTGACCAACATGTGGCAGGCGCTGGAGCCTGGTGCTCCCTTGGTGGACGACACCTTGCCCTCCAACCTGCTGTCTCACCAGAAGGCTGTCTACGGCGATGTGGCCGCTGGCATGGCCATGGCTTTCAAGATCGTGGAGTCCACGTTCTCGCAGCACAGGCAGACGCACCTGCCTATCGAGACCCGGGGGTGCATCGCCGAGTGGGATCAAGGGCGCCAGCATCTGACGTTTCAGGTGGGAACGCAGGTGCCTCACCCCTATCGCACCACGCTGGCGTCGAGGCTTCGCTTGAGAGAGACGCAGGTGACCATCGTGTCTCCGGATGTTGGCGGCGCGTTCGGCCAGAAGATCGCCCTGTACCGCGAGGAACTCGTGGTGGCCGCTTTGGCCATGCAACTGGGGCGCCCTGTCCGCTGGCGCGAGGACCGCATGGAAAACTTGCTGGCTTCGGCGCAATCCCGGGAGGACCACTGCCGCACCCGGGTAGGCGTGGACGCCGAGGGGCGGGTGTTGGCCCTGGAGCTGGAGATGCTGGAGGATTTCGGCGCTTACAGCTTTTATCCGGGCAACTACCTGGCCAGGGTCGTGGCCATGATCCTTACCGGACCTTACCGCATCCACCACTACAGCTACGACGTTCGAGTGGTGCTCTCGAACAAGGTCGGCAACGCCCCCATGCGGGCGCCCATGGCGATCACCAGCTGGGTGATGGACGGCACGATGGACGCCATCGCGAGGGCGCTCGATCTCGACCCGATCGAGGTCCGCCGCGTCAACATGCTCGCGCGCGAAGAAATGCCCTTTACCATGCCCACGGGCGAAGTCCTGGAAGACGTGACGCCCCGGGAAACCATGGAAGGGGTGCTGCGGGCTATTGGCTACGGAGCATTCCGCGAACGTCAGGCCAAGGCTCGGACCGAAGGGCGCTTGCTGGGGCTGGGCATCTGCAACGTGGTCGAGTCGACCACTTACGGCTCCAAGTTCTACAAGGCCGCTGGGATACCAGGGTCCGGCCACGAGGCGGCCTGGGTGCGCATCGAGCCCTCTGGCGAGGTCAATGCCGCGGTGGGGCTGGGAGCTTCGGGCCATGGCTATGAAACCTCGCTGGCCAATGCGGTCGCCGACGGCCTGGGCGTGTCTCCGGAAGGCGTCAGGCTTCATCTCGGGCACACCGATATCGCGCCTTACGGCATGGGCAGCCGTGGCGCACGGGGCGGTACCGCTGGCGGGGGGCTTTGTACCTGTGCGCCCAGCTGGCGCAGCAGGCTGTGCTTGGCGTTGCATGTGCCATGCTGGGCGAGACGGATACCGGGAAACTGCGCATGGTGAACGGACGCATTCAGCGCGCGGCTCGCGAGGCATGGGAAGACACTTCCCTCTCGCTGGCCGACATCGCGCGCACGGCCTATCTTGATCCCCTGGCCCTGCCACCAGGCATGAAACCCGGCCTGGAGTTTCACACTACCTACGAGCCGCCGCCGATGACGTACTCGAACACCAGCCATGCCTGCGTGGTCGAGGTGGATAGCCGTACCGGAGCCATCCGTATCGAACGCTATGTGGTGGCGGAAGATTGCGGCACGGTGTTGCACCAGGCGATCGTGGAGGGGCAACAGCATGGCGCGATCGCCATGGGCTTGTCGGGCGCGCTGTATGAGCATGTCGAGTACGACGCCGAAACCGGTCAGAACCTTTCGGGTTCCTTGGCCGACTATCTGGTCGCTACTGCCTGTGAGATGCCCGCCATCGAACTGCTGCCCATGCACACCCCAAACCGGCGCACACCCGCCGGCATGAAAGGCATGGCGGAAGGAGGCGTGATGGGGGCTGTCGGCGCTGTGACCAACGCGGTCAACGATGCGTTGTCCTTCCTGGGCCTCGTGGCCGAGCGGCAGCCGCTTTCGCCTATCTATATGAGGGAGCTGCTGCGCAACTCCTCACATCCATTTTTCGAACAGGTATCCGCATGACTGAAAAGAATTCAACCCTGCGCGTGGGCTTTGTCGGCCTGGGCATCATGGGCGAGGCCATGGCTGGCCATATCCTTGCCGCGGGGCACCCCTTGCGCGTCTATAACCGTTCGCGGGCCAAGGCTGACGCGCTGGTCGGGAAGGGGGCACTGTGGTGCGGCACCCCGGCCGAGTTGGCCTCTTCTTCGGACGTGGTTATCTCGATGGTGGGCTATCCTAGCGACGTCGAAGAAGTCTGGCTGGGGGCGGAGGGTATTCTGAAGACCGCGCGTGATGCAGTGCTGATCGACATGACCACCTCCAGCCCGGCGTTGGCGCAGCGCCTGGCCGATGAGGCGTTGCGGCGAAACTGCGTGGCGCTGGATGCGCCCGTTTCCGGTGGCGACGTGGGGGCCAGGGAAGCCAAGTTGTCCATCATGGTCGGCGGAGACGAGCAGGCTCTTGGCAGGGTGATGCCGGTGCTGCGCCTGATGGGGAGCAATATTCAGTATGCCGGCGCAGCGGGAGCGGGGCAGCACACCAAGATGTGCAATCAGATCGTCATCGCATCGACCATCATGGGCGTCTCAGAGGGTTTGGCCTATGCCAAAGCCGCTGGGCTGGACCAGGAGAGAGTGCTGCAGACCATCGGGTCCGGCGCGGCGGGGAGCTTTCAGCTCAATATCCTCGGTGCGCGCATCGTCAAGGGCGACTTCGCGCCTGGTTTCTTCATCGAGCACTTCCTCAAGGACCTGGGGATCGCGCTGTCCGAGTCGCAGCGCATGGGGTTGGAACTACCCGGTGCAAGCCAGGCCAGGAAACTGTACGAGCAACTGGCCGCGCAGGGCTACGGCCGCCGAGGCACGCAGGCGCTCTACCGCCACTACGTTCGGGAGTGAGCATGGAGTTTTCTGGTGAATACCGTATCCCGGCGCCTCGGCTGCGCGTCTGGGAGGCGCTGAACGATCCTGCGGTTCTGCAGGCCAGCATAGCCGGTTGCCAGTCGCTGGAAAGAACAACGGGCGAGAACAGCTTTGCGGCCATCGTGACCACCAAGGTCGGGCCGATATCGGCCACGTTCCGTGGCACGCTGGAGCTGTCGGAGCTCGATCCTCCTCACGGCTACAAGCTGACTGGCCGGGGGCAAGGCGGCGCTGCCGGGTTCGCGAGAATGTCCGCCGCCGTGGGGCTGGCACCTGATGGCGATGCCACTCTCCTGCGCTATACCGCCGAGGCGGAAATCGGTGGCAAGCTCGCCAGCGTGGGAAGCCGCCTCATTCAAACGGTGGCCAAGAAGAATGCCGATGATTTTTTTCGGCTTTTGCACGGCAGCTGACTGGCGAGGCACAGACTGTTCCGCAGTCTGCGGTGATTCCCAACGCGGTTGACGTCCCGCGAATGCCTGTTCCTGAACCAGCGTCGATGAGCCATGACCGCAGTGGCGGCGGACAGACCGCGCCCGCCTGGCTAGTGGTTTTCGGAACCGCTGTCGGTGTGGTCCTGGGCTACTGCATCGCGCTGGTGGTGCGCTGAGCGCATTGCTCAGTATCTGGAGAAACGCGAGGGAAGCGTCCGCACCCAGGCGTCCATGCTGGCGTTACGCTCCTTCAGAGAATTCTCGACATAGTCCACGAACGTATGAATGCGCGCGCTGAGGTGTCTCCGATGGTGATAGACCGCCTGGACAGGCTGCGCTTGGAATGATCGGTTCGTGAAGAGCGGGATCAAGGCACCGGAATCGATATCGGGGCGTACATGAAAATCGCCGAGGCGGGCAATGCCAGCGCCTTGCCGGACCATTTCCAGCAGCGCTCCGCCATCGCTTGCGGAAAAATTTCCCATCGCGGCTTGCTCGTGCGTTTCCTGCGCCAGGCTCATCTGCCAATGATTCCAAGCGTCCTTCACGATGAAGTTGAGGCAATTATGCTTCACGAGGTCTTCCGGCTGCCGGGGCGTACCGCACCGGGCCAGGTAGTCTGGCGAGGCGCATACGATCCAGCGGACGGTCGACAGCGGCCTGGCAACCATCGAAGAGTCCGGCAGGCGCCCGGAATGAATGAGCAGGTCCAGCCCGCGCTCAGTGAGACTTGGCGCGTCGAGCCCCATGAACATTTCGATCCTGACCTCCGGATATTGCGCCAGGAAGGAAGCAATGATCCTGGTCAGCTCGATTCTTGCGAAGACCGGTGCGGCGTGAAGGCGCAGCGTGCCGCGGACATCCTCATGTGCTTGCAGGACGGCACTTTGGGCGCTCTCGGCCGCATCCAGCAGGGCCTGGGCCTTGACGTAGAAGGCTCGCCCGGAAGGCGTCAGCGTCACGGCTCTGGGCGTCCTGTCGAACAGACGCGCCTTCAGTCGGCTCTCCAGGCGGTCAATGACTTTGCTCACGGTGGAAGGCGAAAAATGCCAATCCTTGGCCGCGGCTGAGAAGTTGCCTCGTTCGGCAACACGGACGAACAGCGCGACATCGCTGATCCGGTCAATTTGCTGGATTCGCTTTTCCATGGTCGAGGACTCCATGATCGAGGCTTATATCGAGGCTGATCAGGCATCGATGCTGAAGTATCTGTGAAGTATTTTCACAGCAGCTGTTCCGTGGAATCGTTTGCCGCGTACCGGGGTGGTCATGCACCATCAAAAGTATCGGGGCCGGCGAGCCCCTTCCAATGGAGACAAACCATGAAATTCCGAATCGCGGCGGCGGCGATGACTGCCCTTCTTGCGGCTGGCCCGGTGGGGGTTCACGCAACGGAATTCGCACCCACCCGCCCGCTGACCATCGTGGTGCCGGTGCCGCCGGGGGGAACCACGGACATCCTCGCGCGTCTGCTGGCGGACAAGCTTTCCACCACCTTCAAGCAGCCTGTCCTGGTGGAGAACCGCCCAGGCGGTGCGACAGTCATTGGAGCCCGCCAGGTCCTCAATGCGCCGGCGGACGGCCAAACCATGTTCTTGGGCACGTTCGCGACGATTGCCAACCCTTACCTGAGCAAATCGAGCAAGGTGGCCTATACCGATTTCGATCCGGTATCCCTCGTGATCAATACACCCAACGTACTGAACGTGGGGCCTGGCACACCCTACAAGACTGTGGCCGATCTGGTCGCCGCCGAGAAGGCCAAGCCGGGTAGCGTGAGCTTTGCCTCCACGAGCAACGGTGGTTCACCGCATCTCTCCGGAGCCCTGTTCAACAGTATGGCCAAGACCCGCATGGTGCACGTGCCCTATCCGGGCTCGGCGCCTGCCATCTCCGATCTTCTCGGGGGCCATATCGGGGTGATGTTCGACAACCTGCCCGCGGCGCTGGCGCAGATCAATGCCGGGAAGCTGCACCCGCTGGCCGTGACGACCAAGGAGCGGGTGTCCATATTGCCCAATGTGCCGACGCTCGCGGAGTCCGGCCTTCCAGGCTATGAGGTGAATGCGTGGTTCGGCATGCTGGCGCGCAAGGGTACGCCGCCGGAAGCGATCGAAGCCTGGAGCAAGGGTATCAAGGTCGCGGTCGATTCTCCGGATGTCAAGCAGAAGCTGATTGCGCTGGGCGCCCTCCCGGTCGGCAGCACGCCTGCGAGCTTCGCTGCCTATCTGAAGGCCGAAGATGAAAAATGGGCCCGCGTCATCCGTGAAGCCAACATCAGGACGGAGTGATTCATGCAAGCTCGGACGATTCGTATCGGCTGCGGCTCCGGCTGGTGGCGCGACCGCGTGGAGCCCGCGGTGGTGAATGCCCGGGATGGCCAACTGGACTTCCTGTGCTTCGAAACCATGGCGGAAGCTACCGTGTCGTTTGCACAGACCCGCAAGCGCCAGGATCCCTCCTTTCCGGGATACGAGACCTTGCTGGAGGAGCGGATGAGGAAGGTCATTCCGCACTGCGTCGCCAACGGAACGCGCATCATCACCAACGGCGGGTGGATCAATCCGCTCGCGGCGGCGCAGGCCACGGCACGTATCTGCGCGGAGTTGGGCTTCCCGGGAGTGAAGATCGCCGCCGTCGTGGGCGATGACCTGAGCGAGCGCATCTTTACCCTGGCTGACAAGGTCATGGAGAACGGCGCGCCGGTGAGCGGCCTGAGGGGCAGCCTGATTTCCGCGGAAGCTTATGCGGGCGCGGACGGCATCGTGAAAGCGCTGGATGAAGGGGCGAAAATAGTGATCACCGGGCGCGTGGCCGATCCCTCGCTTTTTCTGGCGCCAATGATCCATGCTTTCGGCTGGCCGGTGGACGATGCCGATCTGATGGCGCAAGGATCCGCCGTGGGGCACTTGCTGGAATGCGGCGCGCAGGTGACGGGAGGCTATTTCAGCGATCCGGGCTTCAAGGATGTTCCCGATCCCTGGAACCTGGGTTTACCGATCGCGGAGGTATCCAGTTCGGGCGAAACCGTGATCACCAAGGTCGGCGGAACAGGTGGCCGAGTCAACGCCCAGACCGTCAAGGAGCAGATGTTCTATGAGGTGGGCGATCCATCGAGCTATCTCACGCCGGATGCCGTGGTGAACTTTCTGAGTGCGCGCGTGGAGGAAATTGGTGAAGACCGGGTGCGTTTCTCTGGCGTGACCGGCCGTCCACGGCCCCAGACCCTGAAGGTGTCGATGGGCTGCAAGGAAGGCTTCATCGGAGAAGACTGGTTCTTCTATGCCGGCCCAGGCGCGGTGGCGCGGGCGAAGCTGGCCAAGCGGATGCTGGAGGAGCGCTTCAGAATGGTCGGCCTGGAAGCGGAAGAGCTTCGCATCGATTTTCTCGGCATCAACGCGGTGCACCGTGAGGCGTCCCCGCCCGTGGAGCATGAACCTTATGAACTTGGCGTGCGGGTGTCGGCGCGCACCAGAACCCGCGAAATGGCGGAAAAAGTGGGCGGCGAAGTGGATGGCATGGCTGTCTCCGGCATCGCGGCCACCGGCAAACGCCTGCCCTTCAATGAGCGTACCCGTGAGGTCATTGGTATCTGGTCTACCCTGGTGGATCGGAATGCGATCGGCTTCCAACTGCATCTTCTTGAGAGCTGAGCCATGGAAGTCGCACTGCGTTATCTTGCCCATAGCCGCTCGGGAGACAAGGGCAACATCTTCAATGTCGGCGTTTTCGCGTACGAGCCCGCTTTCTACCCCTACCTTGTGGAGCAATTGACGGCGGAAAAGGTCCAGGCCTTCTACAAGGTGGCCGAGCGCGTGGACCGCTTCCTCGCGGACAACATCTGCGGCATGAACTTCATGATGCACAACGCGCTGGCAGGTGGCGTCTCGCGCACACTGGCGCTCGACAACTATGGCAAGGCCATGTCAAGCGCGATTCTTCGTATGCCGATCGATCTGCCGGAAGCGTTGGCCAAGGAAACGCTGCGCCGGTTTTCAGGCGCAGCTTAGGCGGTCTTTGCCGCGTACTCCGCGCGGATTTCCTCGGTATGTTCGCCGAGGCCCGGGGGCGAGCGGCGAATGGGAAAGCCCTGGCCGCTCAGCCGCACGGGTGACGCGAAGGTGCGCGTCTGCTTGCCATTGGGCAGCGTCAGCGGTTGCACCCAGCCCATGTGCTCGGTCTGCTCATCGGCCAGTGCCGAGGCATAGTCATTGATGCGCGCATGCGGCACCCCCGCTTCATTGAACGCCGCGATCCAGTGCTCCACCGGCTTCTGGGTGAACAGCGTCTCCAGGATCTCCTTCAACGCCGCCTGGTTCTTCGCCCGGTCGGTGGTGCTCACAAAGCGCACATCGTCGGCCAGCGCGGGCATTCCCACCACCTCCAGCACGCTCAGCCACAGCTTGTGGTTGCCCGCCGCAATGGCGAAATAACCGTCTTTCGCCTGGAACGCCTGATAGGGCGCATTGCGCGGGTGCGCCGAGCCCAGCTTCACCGGGCTGCGCCCATTGCCAAAATACTCGCTGGTCTGCAGCGCGGCGATGCCCAGCGTGCAGCCGAACATCGGGATGTCGATGTGCGCGCCCTGCCCGCCCGCGCGCACATGCGCCAGCATGGATGCAATGGAAAAGGCCGCGTACAGGCCAGAGGCGAAGTCCGACAGCGGCACCCCGCACTTGACGGGGGCGCCTTCCGGCTCGCCGGTCACGCTCATCACGCCCGCGGCCGCCTGGATGGTCAGATCGAACCCGCCTTCGCCCGAACGCGGGCCGCTCTGGCCGTAGGCGGAGATGGAGCAAAACAGAAGCGTGGGCTTTTCGGCCGACATGGCGGCCCAGCCCAGGCCCAGGCGGTCCATCACGCCAGGGCGGTTGTTCTCCACCACCACATCGGCATCCAGAATGAGCTGGCGGGCCAGAGCCACGTCAGCCGGGTCCTTGAGGTTGAGCACGGCCGAGCGCTTGTTGCGGTTGAGCGAGGCAAAATTTTCGCTGTAGCCTTCGTTGAGCGGAGGCCACTGGCGCAGGCCGTCGCCCGCAGGCGGCTCGATCTTGACCACTTCGGCGCCCATGTCGGACAACAGCATGGTGGAAAAGGGGCCAGAGGCGGTCGAGCAGAACTCGACGACACGGACGCCGGCCAGAGGCAGAAGAGTTTTCATGTTGGTATCGATTCGAAAGCTGGTTGCAAGACGTTCAGGACTTTGCTGCCGCCATGGCCGCGAAGCCGTCCTCCAGGTCGGAAATGAGCGCTTCGGGGTCGTCAAGACCCGCGTGTATGCGCACCAGCGGACCACCTTGCCAGGGTCCTGCCGTACGCAGGCCGGTGAGGTTGGCTGGCATGATCAGGCTTTCAAAGCCGCCCCATGAAAATCCCAGACGGAAGTGGCGGCGGTGATCGCATAAGGCACTGAGCTGATCCGCACTGGCAGCGTGCAGTTCGAACGAGAAGAGACCGCTGGCCCCGCTGAAATCGCGTTTCCATCGCGCGTGCTGAGGGTGCGAGGGCAAGGCGGGGTGCAGCACGCGCGCCACTTCCGGGCGCTTTTCCAGCCAGCGCGCGAGCACCAACCCATTGCTTTCGTGCGCCTGCATCCGGACCTTCAGGGTGCGCATGCCGCGCAGAATCAGCCACGCATCGTCGCTGCCCACGCACAGGCCCTGTTGGCGTACTGCTTGGTGGAGCTGGGGCCAGAGGGCTTCCCGGACCACGGCGGCGCCCATCAGCACGTCGGCGTGTCCGCTCCAGTATTTCGTCAGCGGCAGCACGGAAATGTCCACGCCCCAATCAAAAGGGCGTGCCAGCACCGGGGAGGCCCAGGCATTGTCGATCGCGGTCAGAATGCCGCGCTCGCGCGCTAGCGAGCAGATCGCCGGCACGTCCGGAATTTCGAAGGTGTAGCTGCCCGGGCTCTCCAGATAGATCATGCGTGTGTTAGGCCGGAGCAAATCCCCGATGCCGGCACCGATGGCGGGGTCGTAGAACGTGGTCTCGATGCCGAAGCGCGCAAGCATGCCCTGAGCGAACAGGCGCGCAGGCCCATAGACCGAATCGCCCATGAGCAGGTGATCACCGGGGGAAAGGAAGGCTTGCAGCACGGTGGCGATGGCGGAGAGTCCGCTGGGCAGCAGGGCCGTCCGGGCCGGATGTGGGCCCGCTTCCAGTTCCGCCACCGCATCTGCCAGCGCGAAGGTGGTGGGCGTTCCAGCGGTGGCGTAGTTGGCCGCGCGCCGCTCGCCCGCAGCAGTGGCCGCCACTTCGGCTCGCATGTCGGCCACGTTGGTGAACAGCACGCTCGAAGCCCGCCATATCGGCAGATTGACCGATTCGTAGGGCTTGCCAGCGTCGCGCGCGATGGACACCAGATCCTGGTTTTTGTGGTCCTGTGGGAAGGATTGCGTCATGGCGTTCGATTCTTTCTGATCGTCAACATGCTCTCAGGCCTGGGGGACCACGGTTCCCAGTCCTCGGGCCGATGCGTTGAGAAGGGCCAGCTCGATGGCGCCCAGATCCAGTGCGCCGAAGCCGAGCGACTTGTACAAGGTGATCTCCTCGGCGCTGGTGCGGCCCGCATGGCGGCCGAGCAGGACATCGCCCAGTTCAGCCTGAATGTGGTCTTCTGTGATGGCGCCTTCTGCCAGTGCGCGGCGCACGTCACCCGATTCGGCCAGGGCCGCATCGCGGCGGTCGACGAACAGCCGGGAGGCGGCCATGAGTGCGGGATCGATCTCGCAGGCCGCTGGTGTGCTGGAGCCCACCGCGTTGACGTGGCAGCCTGGCGCCAGCCATTCGCGCCGGAGGATCGGGTCATGCGCGGCGGTCACGGTGCAGACCACGTCCGCATCGCGCACCGCCTGCTCGATGGTAGGCATGGGTTCGCACTGGGTTTCCCGGGCCAGCTCCCGTGCCTTCTGCTCGGAGCGGCCCCACAGCCGGATCTGCGCGCCAGGCAAGATCGCCCGCATGGCCTCGATGTGCGTGCGGCCCTGCACCCCTGTGCCGATGATCGCCACTGTGCGCGCATCGCCGCGCGCGAAAGTGAGGGTTGCCAGGGCCGTGGTGGCGGCGGTACGCAGCGTGGTCAGCCCCGGCGCATCGGCGATGGCGAGCACGCGGCCATCGTCGCCGTCGTGGAGGATGACCAGCCCTTGCAATGGGTCCAGGCCACGCGCGGAGTTATCAGGGGTGACGACCATCTGCTTGAGGCACCACCGGCGAGGCCGTTTGAGCCGGAGCGTCGGCATCAGTGTCATGCCGTTGGGGCTCTCTCCAGCCGGCCGGACGCGGCTGCGGACGGGCGCGTAGTAGCCGCCCTCCGCCGCATCAATGAACACCTGCCGCATCGCTTCGACACACTCGGGAATGGGCAATGCCGCGCGCAGCGTACGCGCATCCAGGACCATCATGGCCGACTCCCCATGAAGTCTGGGCCGCAGCAAGCCATCACGGGCCGCAGGCGTGGCGGCGGGGTTTGCCGGCTGCGCCCCGACACCACCGCTTTTCCATCGATCAGCACATGCGTGATGCCCGGCAGGTCGCCGTGCGCCACGGCATCGGCGAGCGTCGTGCCCGCAGATCCTTCGACCGGTCCGCACAAAGCCAGGTCCGCCGGCCGCCCCGGCGCGAGGAGGCCTTCTTCCAATCCGTGCGCGCGTCCGGTGTTGCCCGTGGCCACCGCGATCGCTTCTCCGGGTGAGAGACCGCACATGGAGGAGAGAAACAGGATATTGCGCCAGGCTCCGCGTGGGATGACCCCGGTGCCGCCGGGCGTGTCGCTGCCCAGTGTCAGGCGATCCAGGCGGCCGCGCTGCACCAGCCTGCGCACCGCGCGGTGGCCGGAGGCGTAGTTTCCCGAGGAGCATATTTCCAGAGGAAATTCCAATTCGTCGATGACCCGGTCCAGATCTTCGTCGCACATCGGAATGGGGCCGCCCGAGATGTGGGCGGCGATATCGGGCTGCAGCCACGACAGGATTTCGAAGCCGCAGATCTGGCTCACGCCGGAACGCGACACTCCGCCCGTGTGCACCTTGCTGCGCAAGCCGCGCTCCCGGGCCCAGCGCACGTAGCGCATGGCTTCGGCCGGGTCCTGGGCGAACGGGTAGAAGAGAAACTTCACCAGCCGGGCGCCCGCAGCGGCGAGCCGGTCGAAATGCGCTTCAGTCATGCCGGGCACCAGCAACGCCGTGCCCGCATAAAGTTTCACGCTGCCTGCGCGCAGGTTGGCAAAGGTGTTCGCGGTGACCTCGGCCAGGGAGGTCACCAAGTCCGGCGTGAGGTTGCCGTAGTCCAATCCCGGTGTGTGCAGCTCACCTGCCGACAGCATGCTGGTGGTGCCTCCATGAAGGTAATTGCCCACCCAGCCGATGGCGTCCTGCGTAGGAGTCCACTCACCGGCGACCGGGTGTACGTGGCCGTCGATCAGGCCCGGCACCACGGCCAGCCCGCCGGCGTCGATCACGGTGTCGAAGCCTTCGTGCGATGATGGGTCGAACTGCGCGATGCGGGAGCCCTCTATCGAGAGCGCCTTGACCGGCAGCGTCGGTTGCGCCAGGTCTCCTGTATAGAACTCGCCTATGTTGTGGATCAGAACGCGCGACACGTGATTTCCTTCATGAGTTTTGTTCATTATTCAGACAACGATGACCGATAATCGGATTTGATTCCATCGGGGAAAATTACCGCGTCATGACCGAGATATCCAAGACTGCTGACCAGGCGCTGGTCCTCCTGGCCTATGTGGCCGAACACGGCCCGTTGGGGACGACCGAACTGGCGCGGCGCCTGCAGATGCACCGCACGGTGGTACATCGCCTGCTCGCCACGCTCCAGGGACGCGGCTTCATCCGCCGGGTGGGGGAAACTACTTGCCCGGCACGGCCTTGCTGCATCTGGCGCAGTTTGTGGAGCCGGAATTGATCGCGGCTTCCCGCCCCATTCTTGGCGACCTGGCACAGGAGTTTGGCGAAACCTTCATCCTCACCGCCTTGCAGGGCAGCCATGAGGCCATCCAGATCGAGCAGGCGGTAGGCAGCCATCATTTCATGCGGGTCCAGCTCACGCGCGGGTTCCGCCACTCGCTGGCCAAGGGGGCCAGCGGCCGGTCTATCCTCGCCTTCAGCGACGACTCGGTGATCACGCATGCGCTGGAGCAGTCCGGTGATCCGGATCTGCTGAGGCAGCAACTGGCTGAAGTGCGGGAGCTGGGCTACGCGGTTTCCCGCGGCGACCTGTCGCCGGGCGTGCACGGCGTGTCGGTGCCGGTCATGATCGACAGGCAGCCTATCGCCTCGGTCGGCGTGGTGTATCCCGCTGTCCGCGAGGATGTGGCTGGCACCTATGCCAAAGCGCTGAAGAAGGCCGCTGCGGCCATCGCGCGCGCGGTGAAGCAGAACACTTCGCTGGGCTAGCGCGCGGCATTGCGCCAGGCGCCCACGGCGGTTCATAGCGGACTTTCGACCGCCACCGTTTCGGGGAAATCCTTGGCGGCCGCCTGAATCGCGGCGCGCACCCGCCCGGCATCGCCCACTTCGTGCATCAGAAGGAGTGCCAGGCGAGCCAGGATCTGTGGCGTCGCGGCTTCGCCCGCGCGCGCCATCCGGTAGCACAGTTCGGTATACAGATCGTCCAGCTCCTGAGGGGCGAGATTCTTCACAGCGAGCCTCCTTGGCAGCAGCGCTCGACGGCGCGGCGTATGGTTTCGAGATCGGCACGCCGCCAGCGGGCCAGTACATTGCCATCGGGACGCAGCAGATAGACGGTCTCCGGCTGGGCGTCGTAGCGCTTGGCCAGCGGCCCTCGCGCTGGTGCGGCCAGCAGCTTGACGGGCAGGCGTGCGTCTTCGAGTTCAGCATCGCTGAACTGCGGCGCCTCGAAGGCCAGCAGCGTGAAGCCGGGGCCGATGTGCTGGCACAGATGGCTGCCATCGGGCAGTGGTGCATCAACAAAGGCAAAACCGCTGGCTGGACCCGCGGCGAATGCCGATTCCTCGCCGGGCTGGTTGAGCGGAGAGTCCGGATACCCGACCGTGGTGCTCTGGCGCGGATCGATGAGGCTGCGCACCCAGTGATGTTCTGCTGCCAGGCCCAGAACGGCGGAGCGCATCAGAGCAAAGGCAGGTGCCGGTGGGGCCATGAACTCCGCACTCTTGGAAGCGTGGCGCATGTTTTCACGGGTGGCGAACACGCGTTCGGGGGTGTAGGTGTCCAGCAGCGCTTCGCGGGCCTGACCGCGGATGACGTAGGCCAGTTTCCACACCAGGTTGTTCACATCCTCCATGCCGGAGTTCAGGCCGCGCACGCCGAAGATGGGCACCAGATGCGCGGCATCGCCAGCCAAGAGCACCCGGCCGTGGCGGTAGTTTTCCAGCGTCAGGCAACTGGCGCGGTACAGGCTGATCCACACGGGCTGCCAGGGCGCGTGCTCGCCGATGAGTTCCAGGTGGCTGCGGATGCGGCTGAGCACATTCTCGGGCTTGACCGCTTCTTCAGGATCCTCGTCCTCGCGCAGCTGGTAGTCGAAGCGCCAGAGATCGTCACGATGCTTGTGCAGCAGCAGCGTGGCGCCGGGGTTGGACGGCGGATCGAACCAGGCCCGGCGTCCTGGGGGCATCTCACTCTTCATCTTGATGTCCGCGATGATGTACTGGCCGTCATACTGGGTTCCGACGAAGCGGGCACCGAGCGCCTTGCGCACGGCACTGCGCGCACCGTCGGTGCCGATTACCCAATCGGCCGTGAGCGTATAGCTGCCCGAAGGCGTGGAGACGTCGAGTTCAACGCCATGCTCGGTCTGGCGCAGAGCCTCCATGCGGTTCTGCCAGCGGATCTCGATCAGATCGCCATAGCGCGCACGCACCGAATCCAGCATGTACTGCTCGATATAGCACTGCTGGATGTTTACCAAGCGCGGAAAGCGGGCAGCGGAGTCCTGCGGCACATCCAGGTGCAGCACTTCGTCCGTGTGGTAGTAGCTCCAGCCCTCCGCCCAGGGCAGCCCCTGGCGCAAGATGGGATCGGCGACCCCGGTTTGCTCGAAGATTTCCAGCGTACGCGAGGTCACGCAGCCCGCGCGGCTGCCCAGGCAAACGCTGTCGTCGGCTTCCAGCACCACGCTCGCGATGCCCTGCCTGGCCAACCCCAGTGCCACGGCGAAGCCTACCGGGCCGCCACCCACCACCGCTACACGGTGCCGCTGGGGATCGCGCCCCTCCTTGAGTTCCGGCATGACCGGGGGAATTTCTCGTAGTCGAAATAGGAAACGAATTCCATCAACGTCCTTGGCAGCTAAAAGGAATTGTGGCAGACTGAAGTCCTATAATCGAACATCAGCATCCTGTATTCGGACAGTCTAACCAAGGCGCCCCGTTTCAGTCAACTCTTTCAACTCTCAGTACGAGGACTCCATGCTGCCCCCTGAATTCAACGTGAACCGACTCAATCACGTCGCATGGCGCTGCCGCGACGCCGAAGAGACCCGCGCCTTCTATGAGGACGTGCTCGGCCTGCCGCTCGCACATGTGGTGCGCGAAGACCGTGTGCCTTCCACGGGCGAGGAGACTTCGTTCGCACACCTGTTCTTCCAGATGCGCGATGGCTCGTACGTGGCCTTCTTCGATCTCGCCGACGGCCAGGGCGCCTCGGATCCCACCACGCCAGGGTGGGTCAACCACCTGGCCATGTCGGTCGGCTCTCGCGCCGAACTCGAACAGGCCCACAAGCGCCTGCTGGATGCGGGCGTCGAGGTCATCGGCATCGTCGATCACCATTGGCTGCAGTCGATCTACTTCCACGATCCGAACGGCCTGCGGCTGGAGCTCTCCTATCAGGTGGGGGGCCAGCAGGTGCTCGATGAGTTCTCGCGCAAGGCGCGCGCCACGCTGGCGCAATGGACCGCCGACAAGTCGGAGGGCAAGGTATGAACACGCCTCAGAAAGAGCTGATCGTGCTGGACGTCAAGCCGGGCATTCACATGGAGTCCCAGTCCGGCATCGCGCAGCTGTGGCCCAAGATCTATGGCGCCATCGTCCGCGCAAAGGACCGGCGCACCGCAGCCATCGTCATGCACCCGGCCAGCAACTTCATGGGGCACTACCTGCTGGAACCCATGGCCGCGGCGGGCATCACCATGCTGGGCCTGAACTCCCGGTACCTGAACAACGACTCCCAACTGATCATGGAGCGCGTGCTTCAGGACCTGGGCGCGGGGGTGCGCTATCTGCGCGAGCAAGGCTATGAGAAAGTGCTGCTCATCGGCAATTCGGGCGGTGCTGCCCTGGCTTCCTACTACCAGGCCCAGGCTGAAAACTTCACCGCCACGCATACCCCGGCGGGCGATCCCACGGGACTCTCCCCTGCAGACCTGCCGCCGGTGGATGGCATCGTGCTGACGGCGGCCCACCCTGGCCGCTCGCGCTTGTTCTCGGACTGGCTCGATCCTTCCGTGATCGACGAGCGCGACCCCTATTCAGCCAATCCGGCACTGGACATGTTCAATCCGGCCAATGGTCCTGCCTACAGCCCTGAGTGGCTGGCACAGTACCGCGCCGCTCAACTGGCGCGGAACGAGCGCATCGAGCAATGGGCCCGTGCCCAGTTGGCGTATATCCGCGCCATGCCGGTCCCGGTGCGGGACATGGCGTTCCTCATCTACCGTACGGCGGCTGATCCGCGCCATCTGGATCCCAGCCTCGATCCCAATGACCGGCCAGCCGGCAGCAACATCTGGGGCGATCCGCGCGAAGTCAACTATGGCGCCAACAACATCGGACGCTACACGACCATCACGGCCTACCTGAGCCAGTGGGCGCCTTCGACCAAGGCGGACGGTCCCAGCAACCTCATCGAGACTTCCATACCGGTGCTGTCCATCGAGCACACGGCCGATGCTTCAGTGGTGCCCGCGATGAACACCCTGTGGCAGTCGCGACAGCCGGGCCGCATCACGCGGCACGAACTCAAGGGGGTACTCATTACCTCGCCGGCCAGCCTGAGAAGGTGGACGAGACCGTGGAGGCCATCAAAGGCTGGGCGGAACGCGTTCTCTGAAAGACAGTCTTCGCATCGTCAGCCAAAGCAAAAGCGGGTCCCGAGGGACCCGCTTTTGCTTTGGCTTTTGCTGACAGCCTGGTGCCATTAATCGATATGAATGTTCTTGGCCTTGATGATCTCTGTCCAACGCACGCGCTCGCCTTCCGCGAAGCGCTCGAACTCGGCTGAGGACTTGCTGGTGACCGGCTCCAGGCCGATGCCGCGCAGGCGCTCGGCGACCTCAGGGTTCTCGATAGCGCTGCGGATTCCCGCAAACAGCTTCTCGGCTACGGCGGGAGGCGTTCCGCGCGGCACTGCAAAGCCCATCCATGACATGGCTGAATAACCCGGGAAGCCTTGCTCGGCGACGGTCGGCACATCCGGTGCCACCGCGGCGCGGTTGGGCGTGGAGACCGCCAGCGCGCGCAGCTTGCCGCCCTTGATCTGGGGCAGCATCACCGGGGAATCGATGATGGCCATATCCACCACACCGGCCAGCAGATCGGCCACCGCCGGGCTTGATCCACGGTAGGCCACGTGCTTGATATCGATCTTGGCCTGGGAGTTGAAAAGCTCCATCGCCATGTGGTGGATGGTGCCGACGCCCGCCGAGCCATAGGAAAGGCCTTGTGGCTTCTTGCGTGCCGCGTCGACCAGATCTGACAGCGATTTATAGGGGCTGTCGACCTTGACCGCGATGAACAGTGGCGTGCGGACGATCTGAGTGAGGGGTGTGAGCGTCTTCTCAGGCAGCGTGATGGGTTTGCTTTGCAAGGCCGCTGCCACGGCCAGCGTGTCGGCCGTCGCGGCCAGCACGGTGTAGCCGTCGGCCGGGGACGTGGCCACCGCATGGGCGCCGATGAGCGTGCCCGCACCGGGCTTGTTGTCCACCACAATCGGTTGGCCCCAGGCGCTGCCCAGCTTGTCTCCGACCATGCGCGCGATGACGTCCACGCCTCCACCAGGCGGGAAGGGCACGATGAGTTTGATGGGCTTGTTGGGGAAAGTGTCCTGGGCGAAGCTGGGGGCCTGCGTGGCCATCAGAGCGCAGGCCAGCAAGGCGCGTGCGGCGGCGAGCGACTTCATAGTGTGTGTACCTCAAGATCACGGCGGCAAAATACGCCGCCTGGTCAGCAACCCAGCCTCCGGCCAGGGATTTTATTTATCCGAATATCGGTCTAAATAATGCGATATTCGGACGATAAGATATTGCCATGCATCAAGGACGTTGGCAAGCGGCTGAGAGGGCGGGGGACGCCAAAGGCTGGCGGTATCGTTGTCTATAGGGGCAGTTTTCAAACCTGCTCTCCTCGCGCGCAAGCCTAGTGCGCCAGCCAACCTCCATCGATGGCGATGGTGCTGCCTGTCATGTAGCTCGCATGCGGGGAGCACGCAAACAGGACAGCGCCGGCCATTTCTTCGGGGCGACCCACGCGGCCCATCGGAATGCGTGTCAGGAAATCGGAAAGGGCTTTCGGGTTCGCGAGCAACCCGGCGGTGAGGCCGGACTCGGTGACCCCGGGCGCCAGCATATTGACCCGTACGCCGCGCGGAGCGAGTTCGAGTGCCAGCGAGAGCGTGACGTTGCGCACCGCCGCCTTGGACGCCGCGTAGGCGACCGCACGCGGTTTGCCCAGAAAGGAGAGTGTCGAGCCGACGTTGAGTATCGTGCCGCGCGTTTCCAGAATCTGTGGCAAAAA
The DNA here is from genome assembly GCF_049532675.1 of Ottowia sp. VDI28. Lineage (NCBI taxonomy): Bacteria > Pseudomonadati > Pseudomonadota > Betaproteobacteria > Burkholderiales > Comamonadaceae > Ottowia > Ottowia sp. VDI28. The sequence continues at coordinate 218,874 of NZ_CP149820.1, forward strand.
GGCCGAGATCATGTTGTGCAGGCCGTTGACGTTGACGCCGATGACGCGGTCCCACACGGCGTCGGCTTCTTCCGTACCGGCGTCGGCCTTGCCGTCAGTGCCCGCGTTGTTGATCAGATGGCGCACCGGGCCAGCCTCGGCCAGCACCTGTGCTGCCAGCACTTTGCACCCGGCACGATCCGTGATGTCGAGTTCATGCACGAAAGGCGCCAGGCCGCTCTGCGCGGCAAGGGCCGAAGCCGTCGCTGCCAACTGATCGGCCGTCCGATCCACCAGCACCAATTGCGCACCAGCCTGCGCGAAGGCCATTGCGAGCGCGCGCCCGATGCCGCTGGCAGCGCCCGTGACCAGCACTACTTCATTGTCATAGCGAATCTGCATGATGGCGTTTCCTAGTCTCTGGGCTTGATGTGCAGATGGCAGCAGCCCTGGCCGCCGGGTGCCCAGGTGTCGTTCCTGATGGCGAAACCGGCGCCTTCGAACAACCCCACGTCGCCGTCCCCGGAGATGCGCAGGAGCACTTGCATCCGCTCGGGCGAAATACCTGCTTCCTCATAGGCTTCCTTGACTGGGCAGGTTTTGAACTTGATCCCTAGGCCGGCGGCATCGCAGCGCGTGGTCTCGATCTCGAAGAGCCCGCCGTGGTCCGGGAGGAAGTCGATGAAGCGCTCGCGCAGCAGAGGCATGTTGCCGGGCGCGCAGTCCGAGAGGAACCGCTTGCCTGCTCCTTCGCTGCGCTTGTGCATGACGCGTCTCAAGACGGTCTCGGCGCGCTCCAGCCCGATTTCGGGCTCGAGTTCGTCGAGTAGCGCGGCCATGAGCATGGCTCGGCTCTTCAACAAGTTCTTTACCTGGTTGCGCAGATCGGAAACTGCCGCGTTGGATGAGGTCGGAGAAGACTCCATGGGTACTCCGTGTTCGGTGGTGGTCAATTGATCAAGGAGCCAGCAGATCGGCGACAGGGTCCGCCGGCTCCGGCGAAGGCCGCTTGAAAATGCTGTTGTAGCCAATGAGATGCCAGGCGCTGGGCATCGGACCGACGCGGACCTCGAGCAAGCTCGGCCCTCCTCGTGCAAGTGCATCTCGAAGCGCGCTTTCCATCTCGTCCGGAGAGGAGGCCACGGCCGAACGGACGCCGAACGCATCCGCGAGCTTGCTGAAATCCGGGTTGCACAACTCGACACCGATCGTGTGTCCGAAGGTTTGCTGTTGCAGCAGCCGCACGTTGCCGAAGTGCCCGTCGTTGAAGACCACGACCACCATGTTGAGTCCATAGCGGCGCGCGGTGGCCAACTCCTGCATGCCCCAGCCGAATCCGCCGTCGCCGGTAATGCATACGACGGCGCGATCGGGCATGGCCGCGGCAACGCCCAATGCCGTCGGGAAACCGAAGCCCAGGGTACCCTGATAGCCCGGGGTGATCAGTGTGCGGGGATGGTAGAGGGGGTAGGCGATCGTGGACAGGTAGCCTACCTGGGTCAGTTCGTTGATGAGGAAACCGTCCTCGGGAATGGCACGGCGCAGCGCCTGCACATAGGCGAACTGAGGCTCGACCTCGCGGATCTGCTGCGCGGCCCACCCGCGGGCGGCTTCCACGATTCCCATGCGCGGTGTGCGTGCGGCGGGCACGGCGCGCGCCAGCGCTTCCAGGCCAAGGCGCGCATCTGCCTGGATCAGCAGGCCGGGCTTGCGCGGAGGGGCTGCGGCCTCGGCCTCCACATTCAGGTAGATGAACTGCGTGGTGGCGGAAGTCCATTGAGGAGATGGCGCCATGCGGTTCATGAAGCGGCTGCCGACCACCAGGACGACGTCCGCATGCCGTATCAAGGCTCGGCCGGCCACGGAGTTGACGGCCATGGGGTGCAGGTCGGAGATCGCTCCCCGGCTTGTCTCCGTGGTGATGACGGGGGCTTGCAACCGCTCCGCGAGGGTTTCCAGCGCGGCGGACGCATCCGCTGCAAGCACGCCGCCGCCTGCATGAATCACCGGGAACCTCGCATGGGCCAGCAGGGCTGCTGCGGCGCTGACCTGCTCGGCCGCAGGTGCCAGCCGGCCGTCGGCCCCGAGGGGTGGGGGTACCAGTTCGATGTCGGCGGCGCTACTCAGCACATCGTGCGGAATCTCGATGCCCACGGGTTGCGGACGGCCGCTGCGCAGGCGTGTGACGGCCTCGCGTACAAGCCCTGGTACCTGGTTGGGTGCCGTGGCGAGGCCATGCCATTTGGTCACGCTGCCGATAAGGTCAGACTGGCCCTTGATTTCGTGCAGCATCCCGTAGCCGGCGCCGATGGTCGATGAGTGGATCTGGCCGGTGATCGACAGGAGCGGCGATGAGCAGGCATAGGCCGTGGAAAGTCCCGCCATCGCATTGGTCAACCCGGGGCCTGGCACGGTCATGCAGACGCCGATGCGGCCGCTGGCGCGCGCGTACCCGTCCGCCATGTAGCTTGTGGCCTGCTCGTGGCGGGGGATCAGCAGACGGAAGGCATCGCCCATCTCACGAATACCGTCGACGGCCCAGTCCAGCTGTACGCCGGGCACGCAGAAAATGTCACGCAGCCCTTCCAAGGCCAACTGCCTGGCCAGAGCCTGCCCGCCTGTCATATGCATTGCATGCGTCATGCCGGAAATCCTTTTGTTCTGATCACTTTTGTATGCTGATGACGTGGGGCCGGGTGACGGACTTCAAGCCCTCGGCTCCAAACTCCACGCCCCAGCCTGAACGCTTGCTTCCGCCGAATGGCACCATGGGGTGAATGGTGCCGTGCTGGTTGATCCATACGGTTCCTGCCTGCAGGCGCATGGCCACCGACCGTGCCTGCTCGGGGTCTCGCGACCATACCGAGGCGCCAAGCCCTACATCCAACCGGTTCGCGCGGGCGATGGCATCTTCCACGTCCGTGTAGCGGATGATGGGCAGCACAGGGCCGAACTGTTCCTCGTCGACCAGCGGGTTGCCGTCGTGCACGTCGGTGACCAGCGTCAACGGATAGAAGTTGCCCGGACCGGAGAGAGGTTGTCCCCGCAGACGACCGTCGCGCCCGCGGTGCGGGCAGCTTCGACGAGTTTCACCACTTTTTCGAACTGCATGCGGTTCTGGATAGGCCCCATCGCCACACCCGGCTGCATACCATCGCCCATGGGGGTGGCGGCCACCAGCTTCACCAGTTCCGCGACGATCCGGTCGTGCAGCGCTGCCGGTACATACAGCCGCTTCGCGCAGGCGCAAGTCTGTCCCATGTTGAGAAAGGCACCCCAGAAAAGCCCCGTGGCGATGGCCTCCGGGTCGGCGTCCGGAAGCACGATGGCGGCATCGTTGCCACCCAGCTCCAGGGTGGTCGGCGTCAGGTGCACGGCCGCGGCAGCGGCTACCTTCGATCCGGTGGAAGCGGAGCCAGTGAACATGATCTTGCCGATCCGCGCGTCATCTACCAGCCAGCCGCCCACCTCTCCCAAGCCGCTGACGGTGTTGAGTACTCCGGGCGGCAGGACGTCGGCGATCAGCCGGAACATTTCCAGCGAGCAGGCGCTGGTGTATTCCGAGGGCTTGATGACGACGGTATTGCCTGCCCGCAGCGAGGGAATGATCTGCCATATGGCAATCATCAGCGGCCAGTTCCAGGGGGCGATCGCCGCCACCACTCCATAGGGTTGGCGATGCACTTCGTCGCGCCGCTGCTCGTTTTCGAAGGCGACCTCGACCGGCATCTCGATGCCCGCCGTGGCACGTGTCCAGGCCTCGCAACCCATGAGTTCGAACCGTGAGCCCGGGATACTTCCCCGGCCGTCTCCTCCCAGCGGCTTGCCTTGCTCACGCGTGACCCACCGGGCCAGTGCGTCGGCATTGTCCTTGATCGTATCGGCGATCTTGCCCAGGAAGGCTCGGCGCTCGGCATCGGTGAGCGCTGCCCACGAAGGTTGTGCGGCCTTCGCCGCGGCAATCGCCAAGTCCACCTCATCCCGAGAGCTGTATGCGACCTTGGCGATCACCTCTCCTGTTGCCGGGTTCAATGAGTCAAAGGTCTTGGCGGCCGCCACCGGTTGGCCATTGACGGTGTTCAGGAATGTCTGCATGGTCTGATCTATTTCCTCACTTTGGCGCTTACTTCTGCCAGAAAGCTGTCCACGCTCCGGGAGGGCCGTCCAAGCAGGTTCTGGAAGTCGTCGCTGCTCTGGCTTCCCGCCCCTTCGCGCAGGAGTGACAGGACTTCTCTCTGATGCCGCAGCGTGAATTCGGGCATGCCGCTCGCGCGGGCCCGATCCATCGCAGCATCGATGTCCAACGGGCGGTAGCCGATAGGACGCGCGAGCATCTGCCCCAGCAAGAAGGCTATCCTCGCGCCACTGATGGCTTCAGATCCGGTGACTTCGATGAGCGGGGGCACCGAAGCGGCGGCCATGGCATGCGCGCCCGCGGCCGCGATGTCACGGATGTCGGCAAAGGCCACGGCAGCATCGCCGATCGCCAGCGAGAACGTATTGCCGGAGTTCAGTTCCCCGTCCAAGCGCCCCAGCATCCCTTGCAGGAACGCATTGGGCCGGATGCAGGTGTACTCGAAGCCATAGGTATCGTGCAGGGAGTGCAGCATGGCTTCGACCAGCGCATGCGCGGCACCGACCGTGGTGACGCGGCCCGCCTCCATGGTCCATGCCGAACCGGATAGCTTGACGATGCGCCGCACGCCAGCCTGGGCAGCTGCCCGCACGGCGTCGCACTGCCATGAAGCCATCTCAGGATGCACAGGAGACGCCACAAAGACCACCTGGACGCCCTTCATGGCGGCGCTGATCGAGGCCGGATCGCCAAACTCCCCCGTGACGGCCGTGACGTTCGGCGGCCACATGGATGCCGCGCGTCCGGCATCGCGCACGAGGCCGCCAACGCTCAACCCCTGGCCGGCCAACTCCTGGATCACAAGGGACCCTATGCGGCCAGTAGCGCCCAGAACGAGGAAGTGGGGACTCATTCGAGGACGATGTTCAGCCGTTTGACCAGCGGGCCCCAGACCTTGACTTCCGCTGCGATCTTCTGCGCGAATTGGTCCGCGCTTCCGCCCGCCGGCGTGTTGCCTGTACCGCGCAGGAATTTTTCCACCGAAGCCATCGCCAGGGTCTTCTGCAGCTCGTTGTTCAGGCGCGTGACGACATCCGGCGGCATGTTGGCGGGCCCGAAGATGCCGATATACCCTTCGCTCGTAATGCCCTGCACGCCCTGCTCCGCGATCGTGGGAACGTCAGGCATCGCGTCATTGCGTTCGCGCGTGGCCACGCCAATCGGCTTCACATGCTTGGTGGCGATCGAGCCGATGGCGGTCCCGAAACCGTCGAACATGATGTCCACCTGCCCGCCGATAAGATCTTGCGTAGCTTGCCCGCTGCCTTTGTAGGGCACGTGCGTCATGGTCGTTCCGGTCTTCTGCGCGAACAGCTCTCCAAGCAGGTGCGCGGTGGAGCCCGTACCGATGGATGCATAGCTGAGCTTGCCGGGGTTGGCCCTGGCATAGGCCACCAATTCCTGCACGTTGTTGAAAGGCCGCGATGTATTGGCGATCAGCACGGTGCTGGAGCCGACGATCTGGAAGATCGGAGTGAACTTCGACGCGTCATATGAGAGCTTGGGGCGCATCATCGGGTTCGTCACGTGCGTCAAGCCGTTGGTCAGCAAAAGCGTATGGCCGTCCGGGGCGGCGCGCTGGACTTCCAGTGCGCCGATGCCGGTATTGGCGCCCGGCTTCGTGTCAATGATGACAGGGACCCCCATCGATTCGGAGAGATGCATGCCGAACCGGCGTCCGATCACCTCGGCTTGTCCGCCGGGGCTGAAAGGCACCACGATCCGGATAGGCTTGCCTGGTGCGGGAAAGGTCTGGGCATGCGCTTGGAATGACGCTCCGGCGGCCAGGACTGCAGCAATCGAAAGAGCGAACGTGCGACGAGATGAGGGCATCGTGAGGTCTCCTGAGCGGGTTAGGGTTGAAGGTCTTCGAGGGGAATCTGTTGTCCTTGATCGATCAGCGGCCGTCCTTCTACTTCGAGGCTGGCGCGGCTCCAGGTGAGCCAGCGATGAAAGGTCGACTGGAACTGCCCCCCGGATAACACGTTGTCGCCCAGGATCAGGCGCACGACGCCCGCGCCGAAGCCGTAATGCGGCAGGAAAGAGCTGCCGGGCACCGGTGTGAGCAGGGGATTGCAGCCGATGATGACCTCGCCGAGCACGTCCTTGTCCCCGGTTTCGGCGGCCCACGCCCGGTCGAGCGCCTGTTGATCGCCGCCTGTCTGGACGGAAACGGCACGTCCATCTCGAAATTCGAACGCCAGCCCGGCACCTGTGAATGGGTGAACATCGAAACCGCGGCCCAAAGCCATGGCTTCGCCATCCGTGCGGCGAGGAAACACGACCCGTCCCTGTGCGCTGCCCGGCTCCGGGATGAAACGGAAGCTCCCTACGGGTACTTCTTCCTCGCGGTCGCGGCCGCTGGTGAAGCGGGCCATGCGTTCGCGCGAGGCATCACCGTAGTTCGTATGGAAGCGCACACCCGCACGAAAGCGCAGATCGGTGCCTGCATCGTCGGTGAGCCTCAGCTCGCGGCCGCGGATCATCTCGGCCATGCGTTCCATCATGCGGCGCATCCAGTCGTAATCGAGGTCGATGATGGCTTTTTCGTTGACGCGGTCGTGCAGCAGGTTCACAGGATGGGACGGATCCGGAAAGCGAGGATCCTGGAACCAGTGCAGATGAGCAGCCCGCCCGCCTTTCCATTCGTTGACCACTTCGTCCGATTGCGAGGTGGCCACGGTGCGGTAGGCTCGCCGCCGATCGTTCATGAGCAGGATGAACACATCGGCACACGAGAAAAGCTGTTTCATCGCGGCGGTTTCCGCGCGGTCCAGTTCGCTGTCCGGATGGCGGCCACTGGGCAGGCGAAGCCCCCCTACCGCTGGTGACCAGTGCAGGATGGTCGCCAGCTCCAGCGCCCCCGCCCGCTGGATCTCGCAGCGCACGGCTTCCAACGGAGCGCCGCCGTAGTAGGGATCGGCCGAGATGATCACCCGCTCCGCGCGCTCCACGGCCAGGATGCGCCGCACCACGGTCCGCGCAATCGCCTCCCAGTCAATGGCATGCGTGGGCGTGAGGCCTTGGTGGCCTGGGAGAGGAAATGGATCGAAAACCGTCATCCGTGTAGCCCTCTTCAATCATCAAATAGTCCGATATTTGATGTTATGTGTCCGATATTAGGTCATAAAAATGCAATGGCAATAGGTGTATTCGCGGGGGTGGCTTGGTCGCGCCCCGAAAAAAGCGCGGAAGGAAGCGAGAGAAACCTCATGTGAACCAACGTGCAACCTGGGGTAAAGCACGGTTTTCATACACGGGGGGCGGCGGCTCGCCTTATCATTGATCCTGCGCTTTCTCATGCGCTGTGTTTTCATGGAAGAGCAAACCCCCAACGAACGCCCCAGTGGCCCTCCCCCTGAGACCGATGGTTCGATGACCCGCTGGATCATCGCCGTCTTTGCTCTGGCGCTCTTGATCCTCGGTGGCTACAAAGGCTACCAATGGTGGGCTGCGGAGCATGCCGTCCCTGTGGAGACGGAAGCCGCCGCGCCTGTTTCCGAGCCTGCAGCATCCGCTGCCGAGCAGAATACCCCCGAGAAACCTGCCGATGCACCGCCGCCGCCCACGGGCGAGGCAGATCTACGGGCGCCCGCCGTGGCAGGAGACAACATCATCAACAAATGCGTGATGGGCGGCCAAGTCACCTACACCAATGATCCGTGTCCGGAAGGCTCGACCACTGGCACCGTGGAGGCCACCGCCATCGATCCCAACGGCGTAACCGGCTTCACGGGCGACAAGGCACCCGCGGCAACGGAGCGCGCTCCCGCATCCGACGACCCGAGCCAACGAGCGGCAGAATGCGACTATCTGGCGGCGGAAATTGCGCGAATGGACTACGAGTTCAAGCAACCGTTGCCGCCACCCGTGCTGGATCAGATCGCGACTGACTTGAAGAATGCGCGCGAACAAGGCGCCAGCCTGAAATGCACTGGCATCCCCAAGGCAAGCGCCGAAGCCAAGTCAGCATCGGACTCGAAAATGCTGAAGGAAAAAGGCGAGTAGCCTGAGAACGTATTCGGCATTGTGCCGGGCCTCACCGCCGAACTTTTCGGCGAAAGCCCCCAACCCTTGGGAAAGGGGCTGAGGAAAAGAGGGCGGTGCTTGTGCATACCGCGCTGGCTCGGCAACGCCGCTCCCCCTCCCTCAACCCCTCTGCCGCAAAGGGCCGGGGGGAAAATGGCCTGCACACTTTCTGTGGTGAGATGGCTCGGCGGCCCCTGCAAGGGGTTTTTCGATAATGGCTGCGGAGAAAAAGCCCGTTGCTGCCAGTGGCCGCAGCGGACTCTCCTTCGCTTCTAGCGCTTGGGCGCGGGCATGGCGGGCGCAGGCATCGTGCCCGAGGTGCCCGTGCTGCTGCCTGAACCAGGCGCCATGCCTTGCGGTGCCGTTGGCGCGGCGCCGGAAGCGGTGCTCGCGGGCATTGCAGGAACGATGGCAGGCGGTGTGCGTGCCGAAGGAGCGCCAGGGCTGCCGTTCGGGTTGCTGGTCAATCCGCCGGAGTTGCCGGAGGCTTGTGCCACGTTCATCGGGGCCTCGGAGCGCGAAGTGGCCACGGCCGGTGCGCTGCGACTGGACTCCATGCCGACGCTGCTCAGTGCGGCGGCCGGCAGGCACCAGGCTGCCGCAGTCGTCACCAACAGGGCGGCGGGAATTGCACGCAAGGTACGTGTGTTCATGAGAAAGACCTCTTCATCAAGTTGAACAGGTGGCCCAGTCTGCACGCTTTGTCCGTTACAAGGTAGCTCTGGGATGTTGGTGTTGTAACGGTATGAATGCATACTGACATTACAAATTTCCACGTGCCCGAGTAAGGCGGTCCCGCTAACGAGGCCGCAGCTTGCGTGCTCCCCCATTTCGCCTGTCGGCCTTTTCCGCCACGGGCCGTGAGGCTGCCACACGTTCGGCATGCTCGGTGAGCTTGCTGAGCGCGGTGTCGAAGGCCGTTAGTTCGGAAGGCGTCAGTACCGACAGTACCTCGGCATTGAAAGCCATGGACTGCGGGAACAGCTCCGCATAAAGGTGCTTGCCGGCCTCGGTCAACTCGATCTTGGCCCGCCGGCCGTCTTCCAGTACCGGCACACGCTGGATGAGTTGGCGCCCGGCCAGCTCGGTGATGTGACGCGAGGTCCGGGCGCGTTCGAGATGGGCGCGCTCGGAAAGCTCCGAGGGCGACATCGCTCCGTGCGCCGCCAGCAGCGCAATTAGGCGCCACTCCCTTCGGGTGATGCCGTAGCGGCCTTCGCACAAGCGGATGACCATGGCGCCGCTGGCGGCGAACAGATGGCTCAGCCGGTAGTTCAGCAAGTCATCAACCGTGCGTGGGTGTGCCAGCGACATGGATACGTGCGTCTCCAAAGTAATTGTTTAGATGAATTATGGGGTCGGCTTCTAGACTTGGTTCGACCTTATCAGGAAGACGCCAATGACGACCCCGCAACTCATGCCAGGTGCCCGGATTCAGGGCTCCGAGGTTTTCGATCTCGCCAGTTCATGGCGTGGCTATCGCATCAACAAGATGTGTAATGCGCTGTCGCAGGCGCCTCACCGCGACGCCTTCCGGCAAGACGAGGAAGCCTTCATGGCAATCCACCATCTCACGGAAGAGGAAAAGCAGCTCGTACGAGACCGCGACTTCTCCGGGTTGCTGGCCGCTGGTGGCAACATCTATTTTCTGCTCAAGCTCGGCGTGGTCACGGGCAACGGCCTCTATCACATGGGCGCCAGGATGCGCGGCGAGACTTATGAGCAGTTTCTTGCCACACGCAACGATCGGGGAGCCGTCTGATGGGCCGTATCGTCGCCGGCATCGGCACTTCTCATGTTCCTTCGATCGGTGGTGCATACGACCGCGGGAAGACGGCGCTTCCTGCCTGGAAGCCCTTGTTCGATGCGTATATTCCGGTTCGCGAGTGGCTGAAGGCGCAGCGGCCTGACGTCTGCATCATGGTCTACAACGATCATGGCGCGGATTTCTTCTTCGACAAATATCCCACTTTCGCTGTCGGCTGTGCCGACCGCTATGCGATCGCGGATGAAGGGTTCGGCGTGCGGCCCCTGCCCGCCATACGCGGCGACCTCGCGTTCTCTCAGCACCTCTGCCGGTCGCTGGTGTATGACGAATTCGACATCACGATCTGCCAGGAAATGGCGGTGGAACACGGTTTCCTGGTGCCGATGCATCTCTGCTTCGACCCGCAGGATGGCGGCTGGCCTGTGGCTTGCGTCCCTCTGGAAGTCAACGTGCTGCAGCACCCCTTGCCGACAGCGCGCCGATGCCTCCATCTCGGCAGGGCTATCAGGCGGGCGGTGGACAGCTATGAAAAAGACATCAAGGTCGCGGTGATCGGCACAGGCGGCATGTCCCACCAATTGACGGGCCCTCACTTCGGGGCGATGAACCGCGCCGAAGACCTGGAGTTTCTGGAGCGCATCGAAAAGGATCCCGAAAGCCTGGCTGGATTGACGCACCAGGAGATGATGGAGAAGTATGGCGTCGAGGGTATTGAGTTGATCATGTGGCTGGTGATGCGGGGCGCCCTGAATGGTCCGCTGCGCAAAGTGCACCACAACTACTACGCGCCCATGACTACCGGCATGGGCCTCATCACGCTCGAGGAGGCTGCCTGATGCGCACACAAGTCGGCATCATCGGTGCGGGGCCCTCGGGTCTGATGCTCGCGCAGATCCTGCATACGCAGGGCATCGAATCGGTCATCATCGAGCGCTCAGCCAAGGAGCATGTACGCACCCGGCTGCGGGCAGGCGTTCTCGAGCAAGGTACGGTCGAGATGATGCAGGAGTTCGGGGTCGGTGACCGCATCGGGCGGCTAGGCCTCAAGCAACGCGCCATTGATTTTCGGGTGAACGGAGAGTCGCGTCCGATCGACTTTGAATCGGTATGCGGCCGCAACACCTGGGTCTACCCGCAGCATGAAGTGGTCACCGATCTGATGGCCGCGCGCGAGCGCAGCGGCCTGCCAGTCATCTACGACGCACCGGTTTCGCGCATCGAGGAACTGGAGGGCGCGCGGCCCACTATTCATTTCGAGCGAAACGGAGAAACAAGCACGCTCGAATGCGACTACGTGGCCGGTTGCGACGGCTTTCACGGCATCGCGCGCGCATCGATTCCCGTCAGCAAGCTCAAGGTGTACGACCGTATCTACCCTTTTGGCTGGCTCGGCATCCTGGCCGAGGCGAAGCCCGCAGTAGAAGACATTGTCTGGGGCTGCCACGAAGACGGCTTCGCGATGATGAGCATCCGCTCGCCCAGTGTCACGCGCTTGTACTTGCAGTGCGAGCCTGATGAGCATCCGGACAACTGGTCAGACGACCGAATCTGGGCCGAGTTGCACAAGCGCCTCGATGTGCCTGGCCTGCCGCCGCTGCAGGAGGGGCGGATCACTCAGAAAGGCGTGACGGCGATGCGCAGCTTTCTGGCTGAGCCCATGCAGCACGGGCGCCTGTTCCTGGCAGGCGACGCGGCCCACATCGTCCCCCCCACGGGCGCCAAGGGCCTGAACTCCGCCATGGCCGATGTGAAGGTGTTGGCCAACGCGCTCACCGAAAAAATCGTGCATGGCCGCGGCCAGCGGCTGGAGAACTACTCTGACATCTGCCTGAAGCGTATGTGGCTGGTGCAGCGCTTTTCCGCCGGACTGTGCACCATGGTTCACCAGTTTCCTGGCGACAACGCTTTCACCCGCCGGTTGCAGCGCGCCGATCTGGAGTACATGACCACCACCGGCCCAGGCCGCCTCGAATTCTCCGAAAATTTCACCGGGCTGCCGGTGGACGCATGAAAAGGCAGGTCATGAATCACGCTTTCAGTCTCTCCCGGCGCTGCTTGTTGTCACGGGCAGGTCTTGCGGCTGCAAGCCTCGGCTTGCCCGCTCTTGCGCGAGCCCAGGCGGACCGATGGCCTTCGCGACCCGTCAAGATCGTGTGCAATTTTCCTGCCGGCAGCTCGCCGGATGCATTGATCCGCGCGGTCTCAACACCGCTGCAGCAAGCACTGGGCCAGCCCGTGGTGATTGACAACCGCGCCGGCGCCAGCGGAATCATCGGCGCGGACATCGTGGCCAAGTCGACGGCGGATGGATACACATGGCTCATGACGGCCGGCAGCACCATCACGACGAGTCCGCACCTTTTCGCGAAGATGCCTTTCGATCCCCACAAGGATCTGGCACCCGTCGCCGCGGTGGCACGGCTGAACCTATTCCTCGTGACCCGCGGCGATTTTCCCGCCAGCGATGCGCGCGAGTTTCTGGCCTACCTGAAAAAGAACCCGGGCAAGGTGACCTATGGCTCGGCGGGCAATGCCACCGGCTTGCACCTGGCGGGGGAGATGCTCAAGAGCCAGGCCGGGGTCAACATCGTGCACGTGCCCTACCGCGGCGCCTCTCTTGCCATGCAGGACCTGCTGGGCGGCGCGATCGATTTCTACTTTGATCCGGGTATCGCATTGCCGCATGTGAAGGCCGGCAAGCTGAAGATGCTGGCGATTGGCGCTCCTCAGCGCTCGCCGCTGTATCCGGACGTCCCCACGCTGGACGAAGTAGGCCTCAAGGGCTTCGACGCAGGCACGACCCATGGCTTGTACGCGCCCGAAGGAACTCCCGCAGCCATCGTGAACAAGGTCAACAAGGAAGTGAATGCTGCATTGATCCTTGAAAACGTCAAGGCCCAGATCGCTTCGCTGGCTGCCGATCCCACGCCCCTGACAGCGGCACGGTTCGCGGCAATCATGCAGAGTGACAGCAGGCGCTACGGAGCCCTGATCAAGGAGCAGCACATTACCGCCACTTGAGCCTCCTGCCGCGAGGGGCTGGGTGGCCGCCGCCCACTCCTAATCTTTTCTGCAGGAATTTCCGCATCCCAGTACAATACCGGGTTAGCCAAAAAGGGTGAGTGGTGCCAAGGCGGGCAAATTGCCCGAGTTGCCTCGCGTGCGGCGCCCGCATGCGGGCGCCGCCAATGGACCTTGATGAGGGCCGCCGCGTTGACCGTCTGGCGCTGATTGTCATATTTTCGCCGCGCCCTTTTCTTGCCGCCGCCCGCGCATACGCCAAGCGCCCGCGCCGGCTGTATCTGTTCAAAGTACAAGGAGTGGCGTATGGCCAAAGAAGAACTGATTGAAATGCAGGGCGTCGTCAACGAGGTGCTGCCCGACACACGCTTTCGCGTCACGCTGGACAATGGGCATGAGCTGATTGCCTATTCCGCCGGCAAGATGCGCAAGAACCACATCCGCATCCTGGCAGGCGACCGCGTCTCGCTGGAGCTGTCACCCTACGACCTCACCAAGGGCCGCATCAACTTCCGCCATCTCAATGGCCGCGGCCCGATGCCGCCGCGCAACCCGAGGTAAGCTGCTTGCAGCTGGCTGCACCTGTCCCTTGGGGGGCGAGGGAGCAGCATGATGTCTGGAAATGGAAAAGGAGCGCGTTTGCGCTCCTTTTTTTATGTGTCCAGCGCTCCCTTGCAAGGCGTTGGCTGACCCGCTGGCTGCGGTGAATGCAGCGCCAGGAAAGTACAACTACCCGTCTTCAGCATCAGCGACATTGGCGCATCTCAGTAGCTTGCTATGGCACTATCAGGCACTTGAGCGGACGTAATTGCCCGATTCAGCGAAGATGGGGTGAGGTGATCCGCAAGAACAACCTGAAGGTGGATTGATGACAACGACTGAAATGCAAGTACCTGTGCTGTGGCGTGTCGAAGAGGGAGTGGGCCATATCATCTTGAACCGTCCAGACGCGGCCAACGCGCTCGACAGCGCGACTGCTCTGGCATTCGGCCAGGCGATAGAGCAAGCCGCTCGGGCTGACATCGGGGCCGTACTCATTTCGTCGACTGGCAAGCAGTTCTGCGCGGGTGGCGACATTCGCGAGTTTGTGGAAAGGCGCGCCGACCTGGATCGGTTGGTGCAAGCCATGCTGGACATACTGCATCCTGCGATGCGGAAGCTGGCCGCGTTGCCATTGCCGGTGGTCAGCGCTGTGCAAGGGCCGCTCGGCGGCGCGGGCATTTCCGTGGGGCTGTGCGCGGACATCGTGTTGGCTTCCACCGCCATGAAACTACGTGGCGGGTACTCTGCCATTGGCCTGAGTCCCGATCTGGGCGCTTCGTATTACCTGGCGCGCCGCGCTGGCGCCGTGCGTGCCAAAGTCATATTGATGACCAATCGGGTGATTGGCGCCGAAGAATGCCTGCAGTGGGGCTTGGTCGATGAACTCCATCCCCCTGAAGCCTTGGCCGATGCCGCACGCAAGCTGGCGGCCGGCCTTGCGCGAGGTGCCACCGGCTCGCTCGGCGGCATCAAGCGCCTGTGCGACAGCGCGCTCTCGCATGATCTGGGCACTCACCTCGATCTTGAACGCCAAGCCCTGTTACGCTGTGCCCTATCCGCCGATGGGCGTGAGGGTGTCAGCGCCTTCATCGAGAAGCGAATGCCCCAGTTTACAGACAAGCGATTTTCCTGATGGAGGTTTGAAACCATGTCATTGCAACAGCCGCTGCAAGGCGTACGCGTCGTCGAATTCGAAGGCATCGGCCCGGGGCCGGCAGCCGGCCGCATGCTGGCCGGCATGGGTGCTCAGGTGACCGTGCTGGCACGCCCCAATGCGCGTCCTGTCGTTGGCGAGCTAGCGGATGACGCTGTCAATCCGTTGCGGGAGGGCAAGCAGATCATCAGCTGCAATCTGAAGTCCGCGGAAGGTCTTGCACAAGCGCTTGAACTGGTGGCCAGCGCGGATGTGCTGATCGAAGGCAACCGGCCCGGCGTGATGGAGCGTCTCGGCCTGGGGCCTCAGGAATGCCTGGCCCGCAATCCGCGCCTGATTTACGCGCGCATGACCGGCTGGGGGCAAAGCGGGCCCCTCGCGCAGGCCGCGGGACATGATCTCAACTACGTCGCACTCACCGGGCTGCTCTCCCTGGCAGCGCGCCCCGGACAAGCGCCTGTCATTCCGCCCACGGTGGTCGGAGACGCTGGTGGCGCACTGGGCTTGGCGTTCGGCGTGGCTTGCGCGCTGGCCGATGTCCGTGCGGGCGGGCCTGGGCGCGTGGTCGACGCAGCCATCGTCGACATCGTGGCCATGCTTGGCATGATTACCCAATGGGTGCGGGGACGAGGCGAAATTGACAACGGCAAGCCGAGCCCTTTCCACGACTCGCCTCACTACGATACCTACGAGTGCGCCGATGGCCGGTATGTGAGCGTGGGCGCCCTGGAGCCGCAGTTCTATGATCTGTTGCTCACCAAATTGGGACTGGACGAAGTCGATCGAGGCCGGCAGAACCAGAAGGCTGACTGGCCCGCATTGAAAGAGCGGGTGGCGGCGATCTTCAAGAGCCGCACGCAGAAGCAGTGGTGCGAATTGCTGGAGGGCACCGACGTCTGCTTCGCTCCGGTGCTCTCGATGGCTGAGGCCGCAGTGCATCCGCACAACGTGGCGCGTGGAATATTTCGGCAAGCAGGCGAAGGCGATATCCGCCCTGCCGTGGCACCTCGGTTCCTGGACGGGCGCTGAACGAACGATGGAGGCATGGCGCTTGAATTCAAATCCTAGCTTCGAGATCCTCCAGACGCTTCAATCACGGCGAGTTGATGAGTGACCGTTCGCAATTCCTTGAAGAGGGCGGACATGCGGGAATCCGGGATTCGTGAAGAGATGGCCGCAATGCTCACGGCCAGATAGGGAACGCCTATCTGCGTGGGCACGACAACGGCGATGCCAATTACGCCTTCCGTAATCGTTCCGTAGCTGATCGCATGGTCTGGCTGCGCGTTATTCAGACGCTCGAAAAGCGTGTCGAGCGAGAGCCCGTGCCGGTTCAGGCTATCCACGTTGCGTTCCATCATCGCACGTGCCTCGCTCGCAGGCTGCGCGGCCAGCAACGCCAAACCGGCCGCTCCCATGCCCAGGGGGCGCCGGGCGCCGATCTCGAAGGTGCGTGCCCGGATCGGGTAGCTGCCCTCTGCCAGGTCGAGACAAACGGCTTCATCCCCGCTTCGCATGACCAGATAGGCCGTATCGCCTGTCAGGTCCGCCAAAGCTTGCAGCCGAGGACGCATTCGATCCAGCCTCTGGATGGGCGAGGGAGCGGCCAGCCCAAGCTCGTACAGCAGGGAGCCCGGCAGGTATCGGCGGTCCTGCCCCTGGGTGAGCAACCGCTCGGCACATAGCTGCTTCAGCAGGCGATGGGCGGTAGGGCGAGCAAGGCCGGTTTCCGCCGCTACATCCAGAAGACGTGCGCCATCGGGGCCGTGTGCGGCTACCACGCGCAACAAAGCGGCCGCACGCTCCACGCTTTGCGCTGCGGAGGGGGAGGTGTTCTTTGAAGAGTCCATTATTTGAACTTTAATTGAATTCTTTTGACGCCAAGGTAGATGGTTCTATATCTTCCATCATTGTTGAATGGATTTAATGGAAAGTCCATTTATTGGAATCATGATCAACTACGAAAATATCCTCTACGAAAGCCTTGGTCCGGTTGTTCGCATTTCGCTCAATCGTCCCGAGTTGCGCAATGCACAGAGCCGCATGTTGTTGCGCGAGTTGGACGAAGCGCTGCGCCGTGCGGAGGCTGACGAGGGTGCTCGGGTGGTCATCCTCGCTGGCGTGGGCGATCACTTTTCGTCTGGCCACGACCTGAAGAACGCTCGAGCGGAGCGGCCCAACCCCACGGTGGAGGAACGATGGCTCTACGAGGAAGAGCACTTCTACGACTACTGCCTGCGTTTGCACGACTTGCGCAAACCCACGATTGCGCAAGTGCAAGGGGCATGCATCGCCGCCGGCTTCATGCTGGCCAACATGTGCGATCTGATCGTCTGTGCCGAAGATGCATTCTTTTCCGATCCTGTGGCGCATTCGATGGGAACCGCCAGCCTTGAAGTGCTGGTTCATCCCTGGGTCATGGGGATGCGTCTCGCCAAGGAACTGCTTTTTACGGGCAGGCGTTTGCCGGCTGTGGAGGCACTGCAGATAGGAATGATCAACAAGGTCGTGCCGCGAGCAGCGTTGGAGGACGAAACACTTCGGCTTGCCAACACCGTTGCCGATGCACCCCCTTCGGGTTGAAGCTGGTCAAGCGATCGCTTAACCGCACTTGGGATGCACAGGGATTCCGGGTCGCGTTGAGCGCTCACTTCGACGGACATCAACTCTCGCACGTCAGCGGCGAGTTTCAGAAGAACTTGCAGCGCGGCCTCGATGCCACGATCTCCGCCGCGAAGAACATGGGTGCCAAATGAGCCGCGGGATCAAGCGTCTTCACCCGCTGCTGGAACCGGGCTCCATCGTCGTAGTGGGTGCTTCGCAAGAGCCTTCGCGCATCGGTGGGCGGCCGCTGCAATTGGCGCGCATGCATGGTTTTGCAGGGAAGGTGGCGGGTGTCAACCCGAAGTACACGTCAGTACAGGGTTACCCATGCTTTGCACGCCTGGCTGAGGTTCCGTTCGTGCCTGATCTGGCCATCCTGGCGGTCGGCGCGAAGGACGTTCTGGGAGCGCTGCATGAATGCGCGGAACGCGGCGTACGAGCCGCAGTGGTCTTCGCCGGAGGATTCGCGGAGCTTGGCACTGTGGAAGGCCGGCAGCTGCAGCAGGCGCTGCAACGCTTTGCCGAGCGCACGGGCATGCTGGTGGCGGGGCCCAACGCGATCGGCCTCGTCAACGTGGGGCGGCGCATGTATGCCACGTTCATGACTGCGATGGCAGAGTCGCCGCCAATGGACGGCGGCGTGGCGATCGTGGCGCAAAGCGGTGGAGCGGTGATTGCCGTACACAACACGCTGCAGGCGCGCGGAGTTGGCGTGCGCTATTTGCTCAATACCGGAAATGAGGCCTGTGTCGATTTCAGCGACTATCTGGAACATGTTTCCGCCGACACCGGTACAAAGGTCGTTGCCGGCTACATCGAGGGCTTGGATGATGGCGGCCGTTTCATCGAGCAATTGCAGACTTTGCGCGACCGCGATGTGCCCGTCGTGCTCTACAAAGTTGGAGAGACTGCGCAGGGTGCTGATGCCGCGGCCTCGCACACGGCCCGGCTGGCCGGAAGCCACGCTGTCTTCAAGGCAGCGTTCGAGCAACTAGGTGTGCTGCGGGCTGATGACATGGAGCAACTGGCGGAATTGAGCTACCTCGCAAGCAAGGGAGGGCGTAGCAGCGGCACGCGCGTTGGCATCCTGACGACTTCAGGCGCGTTCGCCGCCATCTTGACTGACAAGTTCGGGCCAGCCGGTGTCTGCGTTCCGCGGCTCAGCGAGGACCTGCAGGCGCGTTTGCGCCCGAATGTGCCAGCCATGGCCAGCACGGCCAATCCCGTGGACATCACTGCCAACGTAGTGAATGCGATCGGTGGTTTCGGAGCAGCGTTATCCAGTCTGCTGCAAACACAGGAGCTGGACTTTGTCGTGCTTTTTTCCACGTCCAACTTGATCGACAAGTTGGCTGACGAAATTCTGCGGGCAGCAGAGGGATCGACGCGCATGCTGGCGGTCATGGTGACCGGTGTCAGCCGGGCGCAGCCAGCCCTTGAAGCAGCCGGTATCCCCGTATTCCATGATGTAGGACGCGGCGTCTCAGCCCTGGCGGCGTTGGCGCGCCGGGATACCCAGCGGCGGGCCGGCAGGCCGTGGCGGCGCGACGTCGATCAACCACGTACTGCCGCGTCGGCGGAAGCCCGGCAGATACTGACAGAGGCGCGCGCTCGTGGCGCGTCCAGCCTGACCGAGCGCGAAGGCAAGTGGCTTCTTGCAAGCAAGGGCGTGGCGGTTACACAGGACATTGTGTGTGGCGATGCGGACGCGGCGGTGATGGCTGCGCGCAGAACGGGTTTTCCTGCTGTGCTCAAGATCCTTTCGCCTGATATCCCGCACAAGACCGAAGTCGGAGGCGTGCGCTTGGGACTTGTGAATGAGGATCAGGTGAGAGCGGCTCACGATGCGATGCGTTCGGCGGTGGCCGCCGCGGCTCCTGGGGCCCGTGTCGAGGGGGTAGTGCTGCAGCGTCAGGTACACGCCGGCATTGAGTTGCTGGTGGGCGTGCATCGGGATCCTTTGTTTGGCCTGGTGTTGACGCTTGGGTTCGGAGGAGTCATGGCCGAACTGGTGGACGATGTGCAGCATCGCCTGCTGCCCGTAGACGCAAGCGATGTGCGTTCCATGCTTGAACGTCTGAGGACGTTTCCCTTGTTGGCGGGGTATCGCAACCAACCCGGCTGCGATATTGAGGCAGTGGTGCGCGCCGTTATTGCCGTCGCCAGCCTGGCTGAGGAACTGGATGATCAACTGGATGAGATCGAGATCAACCCGCTCATCGCTGAAGTGGGTGCGGAAGGCAGCGCGGTTGCCGTCGACTGCGTGGTGAGGTTGCGTGCAGAGGAGAGGCCGAGTGAGGGATCACCGGCGTTGGCGGAGATGGCATCGTGAGCTATATCGAGTTCAGCAGCAAGCCACCGGTGCCGGAGTTCGAGGACCGCGGCACCCATATGGCCAACTACAGCCGCGTATATGCCTCCACCAAGGAGGATGTCATGCCGGTAACCGATCGCGATGCGGCATTACGTCGCTATCTGGATACCTACGAGCGCACCGGTGCGAAGCGTGTCATTCTCAAAGGACGTGACCTCACTACCAGCCAAGGTTTCAAGGTTTCCAACGAGGACGTTGCCGGCTTTTGCCGTGCTCACGGCGATCGTTATGTGGGATTGGCGGGCGTCGATCCCTATCAGGGCATCAAGGCCGTTCGTGACCTTGAGCATGCAGTGCGCGATCTGGGCATGCGCGGGCTCAACCTGCCGTGCTTTGAACTCAAGTTGGCCATCAACGATGCGCGCATGTACCCGCTCTATGCGAAATGCATCGAGCTAGACATCCCGGTGGTGCTGCACAGTGGCGTCAATTTCTCGACTACCTCGCCGATCCGCAACAGCCACCCGCAGTTGCTCGATGAGGTCATGGTTCATTTTCCTGAATTGACCGTGGTGGTCTCACCGCCGGGCTGGCCCTGGATTCAGGAGTTGATCGCGGTGGCGTGGAGACACCGGAGCGTCTATATCGGCCTGGCCGCCGTGCGTCCCAAGTACCTGGGCGTGGCGGGCAGCGGTTACGAATCGCTCCTGCAGTACGGTGGCAATGTTCTGAAGAACCAGATTCTTTTCGGCTCCGCCTTCCCGCTCATGACGGTGGAGCAAGCGCTGGCCGACATCGATGCACTGCCGCTGGCCGATGACGTACGGCGGAAATGGCTGCATGACAACGCCGTTCGCGCTTTCCAGCTCGACACCTGACCATATTTGCTACGGAGGAAACACCCATGAAATTTGCTCGCTTTCTTTGCGTTGCCATAGCGGCCTGCGCATCTTTTGTGTATGCGCAGACGCCAGCCTCAGGCTACCCGGTACGTCCTGTCAAAATGGTGGTGGGCTATCCGCCTGGCGGGACGCTCGATATCGTGGCGCGCAGCCTTGCCAATGAACTGCAGAAAGAGCTGAAGCAATCCTTCGTGATTGAAAACCGTGCTGGCGCGGGAGGGTTGGTCGGAGCGCAATCCGTACTTAACGCCCCGCGAGATGGTTATACCCTTCTAATGGCCATTGGGAGCCACACGGTACTTCCGGCGGTCCAGCCGAAGATGCCCTATGACACGCTCAATGACTTTGTCCCGGTGACCATGGTTGGAACCTCTCCCAACATGTTGGTGGTTCGGGCTGATAGTCCGGCACGTACGCTGGCGGAGTTCTTTCAACAGGCCAAGGCGTCGGGGTTGCCGCCGAACTATGGGACACCCGGCATCGGAACCACTACCCACGTGACCGCCGTGATGCTCGAGCGCGCCAGCGGCGTGCCTATGAACCATATTCCTTTCAAGGGTTCCGCCGATACCAATCAGGCTTTGCTGTCGGGGCAGGTGCCTGTGATCTTCGCCTCCATCGTGTCAGCTGGCCCCGCCATTCGGGACGGCCGCGTGCGAGCCCTGGGTATCGTGGGCGAGAAGCGCTCTGCGCTGCTTCCCGATGTCCCGACCTTCGCGGAGAGCAAGGTACCCGGTGTTCTGGGCAACAACTGGCTTGGCCTCCTGGCACCGGCCGGTACGCCTGCGGCGATTGTCAACAGGCTATCGGCAGCCATTGCCACGATTGGGGCGCGGCCGGAGTTTCAGGCAAACCTGCGCTTGCAGGGGGTTGAGCCGCAGAACGTCGGCCAAGCTGAGTTCGGACGCATGCTGGCGCATGAAGTGGCGGCATACAAGGAAGTGGCACGTTCCGCGAAAATTTCCAACGAATGAGCGCAGTGGCCAAACCGGGGCAGTTTTCCCCGAGCACCATGCGGGCGGTTGTATGCGAGGGCTTTGGTGACCCCAGTGTGCTGCGGGCCGTGGAGCGGCCTGTCCCCGGGATTGGTGCCGGGGAGGTGCTGGTGCGGGTGGCCGCCGCTGGCGTGAATCGTCCGGACGCCACGCAGCGGCTCGGCCTTTATCCGCCACCGCCAGGTGTCACGGATATTCCTGGTCTCGACATTGCGGGAGAGATCGTGGCGTGTGGGGCAGAGGTCGGCGCATGGCGTGCCGGCGATGTCGTCTGCGCGTTGATTCCAGGGGGAGGCTACGCAGAATATGCGGCAGCTCCTGCCGCGACTTGTCTTCCGGTTCCCGCAGGACTGGAGATGCGCTCTGCGGCTGCTTTGCCCGAAGTTTGTTTTACCGCCTGGACGAAATTGATGGAAGCCGGGCGCTTGGGGTTCGGAGAATCGGTGCTGATCCAAGGGGGCACCAGTGGCGTTGGCTTGGCCGCGATTCAGATGGCGAGGGCATTGCGTGGGGCGCGCGTGATCGTGACGGCGAGCACGGCTGAAAAGCGAGCCCAGGCTGAGGCGTTCGGTGCGGATGCAGCCATCGACTACCGCGTGGACGACTGGCCTGATCAGGTGCGGAAAGCTAACGCCGGCCTTGGCGTGGATGTGATTCTCGATGCCCAGGGTGGCGATTACGTACCTCGTGAGCTGGCACTGCTTTCCGAAGGTGGGCGCCTGGTATTGCTGGGCGCGCATCGCGGCGTGGAATCCACCATCAATGTGCGCGATTTGATTCGGCGGCGGCTTAGCATCGTAGGTTCCGTGATCCGAAGCCGCACACTGGCGGAGAAGCGAGCCATCGCCAAATCACTGGTCGAGAATGTCTGGCCGCTGCTGGCCAAAGGGGTCATGCGCATCCCGGTCCATGCCACATTTCCACTGGAGCGAGCCGAAGACGCGCATTGGATGCTGGAGCGAAACGAGCAAGCCGGCAAGATTGTGCTTGACGTCCGCTGAAGCCCTGTGTTCGGCAAGCATCTGCTTGCGCGCCTAGCTCAGCGTCCGCGCCAGCGCCTGAGCAGCCGCATTCAGGCGCGGCACTTTTTCAACGGCTTGCGCCAGCGTCATGCGGGCCACGGGGGCCTGCAGCGCCACGGCGCAGCGGACATGGCGTCCGTCGCCGCTGAACACGGGCACGGCGGCGCAGACGAGGCCGTCCACGAATTCCTCGGCGTCCACGGCATAGCCCACCTTGCGTATGCGCACGAATTCGTCTTCCAGCGCCTCGCTGCTGGTGAGCGTGGTGGCGGTGTAGCGCACGAGTGGCAGGCCGCTCAGGAGTTCGGCACGCTGGCGTGATGGCATGTGGGCCAGGATGAGCTTGCCGCTGGCAGAGCAATGCACAGGCACCCGTGTGCCAGGGCGCAGGTTGAGCTGCAGCGGAAAAGCGGACTCGATGCGGTCCAGATACACCACCTCCACGCCCGAGAGCGTGGTGAGGTTGCAGCTTTCACCGATGTCGGCTACCAGTTGGCGCAACACCGCATGGCGCACGCCCTGCTGGGTGCTGCCGGCCAGCGTGGCCTCGGCCAGGCGCAGCAGGCGCGGTGCCAGGGCGTAGCGGCGGCCATCGGGCTCGCGGGCCAACAGACCACCGCTTTCAAGCTGAGCCAACAACCGGTGCACGCTGGGTTTGGGCCAGCCGCTGGCAGCCACTGCCTCGGCCAGCGTGAGCGGCCGGGCCTCGCGGGCCAGGATTTCCAGCAAGTCGAACAGGCGTAGACCGGGAGAAGTAGCTTCTTGCATAAATCTCATAATCCGAGACGAATCATGAAAATTTTCCGAGATTTTTATTCATTCTAATAGAGTGACCTTCATGAACTCCACCTTAGCTCCGACGCCTCGCTTTGCGAATGTGGTCTTGACAGGTGCCTGTGGCGGGCTGGGCCAAGCCCTGGCCAGGGAGTTGATCGCCCAGGGCTCCAAGGTGGCGCTGATGGGGCTGCACCGTCCCGCTCTGCAGGAACTGGCCGCTCTGTCGCCTACGCACTGCCGCATCTACATGCTGGACGTGGCCGATGCCGACGAGATGCGGCGAGCGGTTGAAGATTGGATGGCGTATGCGGGCCTGCCCGATCTGGTGATTGCCAATGCCGGTGTGGCAGGAGGTTTCGATGGGGCGCGTGCCGAGGATCTGGCTGTGATGCGCCGCATGCTGGAGATCAATCTGCTGGGCCCCGCCACGACCTTTCAGCCTTTTCTGCATGCTCTGCGTGGACGACCTGAGGCGGCTTGCGCGCTGGTAGGCGTCGCCAGCATTGCCGGCTGGCGTGGCATGCCGGGCAATGGGGCCTATTGCGCCAGCAAGGGCGGACTGATCCGCTATCTGCAGAGCCTGCGGGCGGAGCTGCGCGGCAGCCTTGTCAGCGTGCATACCGTCAGCCCTGGCTATCTGCGTACACCCCTGACGGCCGGCAACCGCTTTGCCATGCCCGGGCTGATGGAGCCGCATGAAGCGGCCCGCATGATGTTGCGGGCTGTGGGCAGGGGGCGCGAGCACATCGTGCTGCCCCGGCGCATCGGCTGGCTCTCGCATCTGCTGAGCTGCCTGCCTGACGCCTGGCATGACAAGCTGCTTCGCGGCCAGCCGCGCAAGCCTCGGCCAGGGGAAGCTGGGGCCACTGATATTCCAGGGCTTGGCGCACCGCCTGCCAAGCGCTGAGAACGCCTGAGAATCTGACATCACAAGACCATGACGGAGACAGAGACGATGCGAAGCGACAGCCATACAGGGCCTGGGCCCGGGGGGATCGGGGCGCGGCCAGCTGTGTCCACCGAAGAGATGATCGCGCTCATCGGTGCCGGGCCATCGGGCCTGGCCGGCGCGCGCAATCTGCAGAAACTGGGAATTCCCTTCCAGGGCTTCGAGGCCCATACCGACGTGGGCGGGCTTTGGAACATCGGCAATCCTCGTTCCACGGTCTATGAGTCCGCGCACCTCATTTCGAGCAAGCGCACGACGGAGTTCTCCGAATTCCCCATGGCCGATGAGGTGGCCGACTACCCCAGCCATCGCGAGTTGAACCGGTATTTCGCGGACTTCGCGGATCATTTCGGCCTTCGCCGCCACTTCCGTTTCGGCGTGCGTGTGGAACGCGTCGAACCGCTGCGGCAGGACGACCCGGCAACACCCTGGCGCGTGAGCATCCGCAACGCCGCGGGCGAGTTGGAGAGCGCTGTCTACAAGGGCGTGGTGATTGCCAACGGCACGCTGGCAGAGCCTAATATTCCACGGTTTGAAGGGCAGTTCACGGGCGAGTTGCTGCACACCAGCCAATACAAGAGCGCCGAGCAGTTCAAGGGCAAGCGGGTGCTCATCGTCGGCGCGGGCAACTCCGGTTGCGACATCGCAGTGGATGCCGTGCACTATGCGCAGAGTGTGGATATCTCCGTGCGCCGCGGTTATTACTTCGTGCCCAAGTATGTCTTCGGCAAGCCGGCGGACACGTTGGGCGGGAGGAAGCCGCTACCGCGTTGGCTCAAGCAAAGGCTGGATACCGTCGTGCTCAAGTGGTTCACAGGCGATCCCACGCGTTTTGGTTTTCCCAAGCCCACCTACCGGATGTACGAGTCCCACCCCATCGTGAACTCGCTGATCCTGCATCACCTGGGCCATGGCGATATTCATGTCAAGGCCGATATCGCGCGCTTTGAGGGGCATACCGTGCACTTCAAGGATGGCAGCCGGCAGGACTATGACATGGTGCTGGCCGCCACGGGCTATGCGCTGCACTATCCGTTTATCGACCGCGCCCACTTGAACTGGCAAGGCATGGCGCCGCAGTTGTACATGAATATCTTTGCACCGCGTTACCGGCGCCTGGCGGTACTGGGGATGATCGAGGCCAGCGGTATTGGCTGGCAGGGGCGCTACGAGCAGGCCGAGCTGATGGCGCGCTACTTCAAGGGGTTGGATGGCCATACACCCGCGGCTGAGCGCCTGCAGGCGGCCATCGCCGGGCCGGCGCCAGACCTGACGGGCGGCTACCAGTATCTGCAGCTGGAGCGCATGGCCTACTACGTCCACAAGGACACCTACCGCAATGCCGTGCGGCAGGCCTCTGAAGCCCTGCGTTGAACACGCTCCAATAAGAAGAAGGAGGTTTCCATGCTGCCGGTAGATGAAATACGGCTGAACTTCAATCCCGCTTCGCTCATGCTGCTCAACGCGGTGCTGGCGTTCCTGATGTTCGGCATTGCGCTGGACACCAAGCTTGAGGATTTCCGCCGCGTGGCCCGCATGCCCTGGGCCATGGCCGTGGGCATTGCGGCGCAGTTCGTGGTGCTGCCTGCAGTGACCTTCGCGCTCACGTTGTTGCTGGGCGTGGGGCCCAGCATCGCGCTGGGCATGATCCTCGTGGCCTGCTGCCCGCCGGGCAATATCTCCAACATTCTTACGCACCGTGCCAAGGGCAATGTGGCGCTGTCGGTGTCGATGACGGCGATCTCGAACGCCATCTCCATCGTGGTCATGCCGCTCAACTTCTCGTTCTGGGGTGGCCTGCATCCTACGGCCTCAGCCTTGCTCAAGACAATTGCCCTGGATCCGCTGGAGATGCTGGGCCATATTCTCATCATCATTGGTATTCCATTCGTGTTGGGCCTGTGGTGCGCGCACCAGTTTCCGCGCGCCACGCAGAAGGTCACCAAGCCGGTGCGCATCGTCAGCTTCCTGGCGCTGATCGGCTTCATCATCGGGGCTATTGCTGGCAACTGGCGCTTCTTCCTTGACTACGTGGGCCTGGTGCTCCTGGCCGTGGCGCTGCACGATGCGATTGCGTTTGCCACCGGCTACTTGTGCGCCCGAGCCACCGGCTTGCAAGACTATGAACGCCGCGCGGTGACCATGGAAGTCGGTATCCGCAATGCAGGGCTGGGTCTTGTATTGATCTTCAGCTTCTTTGGCGGCCTGGGCGGCATGGCCGTGGTGGCAGGTGTCTGGGGCTTCTGGGACATCATCGCGGGCTTGGTGCTGGCCAGCGCGTGGGGCAGAAAAGCACCCAAGGGAGCGCCGGCATTGGAGGTGCGTGCCGTATGAATTCCATGGTTTCTTCGAGGGCCGCTCAGGGTGCGGCATATGCTCAGCGCGTGCTGGTTACCGGGGCAGATGGCTTTCTGGGCCGTAGCGTGATCCAGGCTCTGGGTCAACGCGATGCGACGGCGGCGGTCGCCCTGGATGTACGCCCCGTGCCTGCGGAGCGGCGGGTGGCTGGCGTGCACTATGCCGCCATGGATGTGCGCGATCCGGCGCTGAGCCAGGTGCTGCGCGAACACCGCATCGACACCGTAGTGCACTTGGCCTCCATCGTCACGCCCGGCAAGGACAGCAATCGCGCGCTCGAATACGACGTGGATGTCAACGGCACGCGCAATGTGTTGAGCGCGTGCGTGGCGCAGGGCGTACGACATGTGGTCGTTTCTTCCAGTGGTGCAGCCTATGGCTACCATGCCGACAACCCCGCATGGATCGAGGAACACCACGCGCTGCGCGGCAACCAGGCGTTCGCCTATTCCGATCACAAACGGCTGGTGGAGGAAATGCTGGCGCAATGGCGGCAAGATCAGCCGCAGCTGGCGCAGACCGTGCTGCGCATCGGCACCATTCTGGGCGAACGCGTGGACAACCAGATCACGGCCTTGTTTGAGAAGCCACGCCTGTTGGCCATCCGTGGCAGCGACAGCCCGTTCGTCTTCATCTGGGATCAAGACGTCACAGGCGCGATCTTGCACGCCCTCGATGGCGGCGCACCCGGCTGCTACAACCTGGCGGGCGATGGTGCGCTCACCATTCACCAGATCGCGGCAAGATTGGGCAAGACCACGCTGGATCTGCCCGCAGGCTTGCTGCGCGGCGCGCTGTTCGTCGGTTCGCGCCTGGGCGTGAGCCGCTACGGGCCCGAGCAGTTGGATTTTCTGCGCTACAGGCCCGTGCTGCTCAATACCGCGCTCAAGCGCTGGGGCTATGTGCCGAGCAAGACCAGTGCCGAAGCCTTTGATGCATTCGTGGCCGCGCGCCGGGCGCAGGGCCGGAGCATCACTGCATGAGCACCCAGGCGGTGAGTCTTTCGCGCGGGGACCAACTGCGCGTGCTCGGTGTCGTCCTGATCTGGGGGCTGAACTTCGTGGTGATGAAGCTGGGCCTGCAAACGCTCAGCCCCATGCTATTGGGGGCACTTCGTTTCATGGTGGCGTCGCTGCCCTTCATTCTGTTCGTGAAGCCACCTCCCGTTCCGGCGCGGTACGTGCTGGCCTATGGATTGGCGCAGGGCCTCGGCCAGTTCGGCCTGCTGTTCCTGGGGCTGAAACTGGGGATGACGGCGGGTATGGCTTCGGTGGTCATGCAGACCCAGGCCTTCTTCACGCTCGTACTCGCCGTGGCCATGCTCCATGAAAAAGCCCGGCCATCGCAATGGGCCGGGCTGGCGTTGGCTTTTGGTGGCCTGCTGGTCATTGCACTGGGGCGCGGCGAAGGCGCCGGGCAGATGACGCTCGCCGGGTTGGTGCTGACCGTGGGGGCGGCCCTGATGTGGGCGTTGTCCAATCTGGTGGTGCGCAAAGCCGCGCAGGCGGTGCCCGGCTACAAACCTTTGCCGTTCATCGTATGGAGCAGTTTGGTGCCCATCGTCCCATTCGTTCTGCTGGCCTGGTGGTCAGAAGGCTGGCCAGCGCTGACCGCCCAATGGCAGGGCATGGACGGCAAGGCTTTATTGGCCGTGCTTTATCTGGCCCTGCTGGCCACCTTGCTGGCCTACAGCTGGTGGACCGAGCTGCTGCAGCGCCATGCGGCCGGGCGGATCACACCATTCTCATTGCTGGTGCCCGTGGTCGGCTTGCTCGCGGCCATGCTCCTGCTCGGCGAGCGGCCCACCGTGCTGCAGTGGCTGGGCACACTGGGCGTGCTGGCGGGCATGATGGTCAATCAGTTCGGCGGGCGCTGGATCGGGCAGGGTGGAAGCCGACGATTGCGCTGGGACCGATAGAGGGTGTTGGAGGCTAGGAGCGGGGGCGCCGAGCCGCCCACGCTCCTAGGGCGCCTACCTGTTCCGCCGGGCACGCACCGCGTCAGCCAGCCCGCGCAGCACGGGCTGGGTTTGTTCAAAGCTGATGCAGGCATCGGTGATCGACACGCCTGGCTTCAGAGGCTGGCCGGGAACGATGTCCTGGCGGCCCTCTTCCAGATGGCTCTCGATCATCACGCCCATGATGCGCGCATCGCCTCCGGCCACCTGCCGGCCTACATCTTCGGCCACCACGATTTGCCGCGCGTGCTGCTTGGATGAGTTGGCGTGCGAGACATCGATCATGACCTGCTCACGCAAGCCGGCGGCTTTCAGGAGCGCGCAGGCCGCGCTGACGTCTTCACTGGAGTAGTTGGGCGCTTTGCCGCCGCGCAGGATCACGTGGCAATCGTCATTGCCGCGCGTTTCAAAAATGGCGCTCAAACCCATCTTGGTCATCCCCATGAACGCATGCGGAGAGCGGGCAGCCACGATTGCATCGGCCGCCACTTTCACGCCGCCATCGGTACCGTTCTTGAAGCCCACCGGGCACGACAGGCCGCTGGCCAGCTGGCGGTGGCTCTGGCTCTCGGTGGTGCGCGCGCCGATGGCGCCCCAGCTCACCAGGTCGCTGATGAATTGCGGGCTCAGCAGATCCAGGAATTCGCAGCCCACCGGCAAGCCAACCTCGAGCACATCGAGCAGCAGGCGCCGTGCCAACCGAAGCCCTTCGTTGATGGCGAAGCTGCCATCCAGATGCGGATCGTTGATGTAGCCCTTCCAGCCCACGGTGGTGCGGGGCTTCTCGAAATACACGCGCATGACCACGAGCAGGTCATCCGCCAGGGCGTCGGCCTCGGCCTTCAGTCGGCGAGCGTAGTCCAGCGCCTGGGCATGGTCGTGGATCGAACAAGGCCCGACCACCACCACAAGCCGGTCATCCTCGCCGTGCAGCACGCGGGAGATGGCCGCCCGGCTTTCCTCCACCAGGGCCTGGGCGGCGTCTGCCGCGGGTAAGTCTTCCAGCAGCAGGGCGGGCGTGATCAGGGGGCGCACCGCGCCGATGCGCGTATCGTCGATGCGGGTCGTGTCGTGGGTGGATTCCGGGTTCATCCCCGAATTATCGCCCTGGGACCGCCAAGCTCCAGCTTGGCACCGGCGCTACCTGGGTACGCTGCAATGCCAAGCTGGAGCTTGGCGGTCCCGGAAATACTCAGCGGCCCAACGGCGCAATACCGATCAACAGCGCATGAAGCCAGAACGCGAACACGGCCCAGATCACCACGCCAGCGACCACGGTCGTCAAGGTGCCGCCCAGCGTACCGGCCGGATAGGTAATGCCTTGCGCCCGATCGCGCTGGCGCGCCGCGCGGAACGCAAGAATCGCCCACACCAGAAACGCCCCGAACAGAATGGTGTCCGCCAGCGTCCTGGTGGCCAGCAGGTGGCCGAATGCCCATAGCTTCACGCCCAATATCATCGGGTGGTGCAGCTTGGCCTTGATCTGATTGCGCGGCACATAGGCCGCCGCAATCAGTATGAAAGCCACCAAGGTGAACAGCGCGTTGAGATGCCGCAGCCCCGTGGGCGGTGTCCACCACACCACGGGTTGTTGCCGCGCGAACCCGAATCCCCAGATGATGAGCGCGAAGCCCGCTAGCGAGATCAGAGTGTAGATGCCCTTCCAGCGTTTTTCGCCCACGCGCGCGATGGTTTGCGTGCGCCAGTCCTCGGCAAAAATGCGCGCCGAGTGAACGCCCAGGAACAGGATGAGGCCGAGAATCAGAATGGACATGGCAGCAGAACTCCAGATGCGCGCGGCGCGGATGGGCCATTATGCGCAGGCTGGATGAATCCTGCGTCTCCCTCCTGGGACCGCCAAGCTCCAGCTTGGCATTGCAGCGTGTCTAGGTGGCGCCCATGCCAAGCTGGAGCTTGGCGGTCCCAGGGGCGTCTCTCTCAATCTGGCCGCGTGAGCGTGCCGGCCTGGTTGTTCAGTTCCATCAGCAAGTCGTAGTAGCTGATATGCACTGGTCCGCCCGTGCGCTTCTCTGCCTGGGCGATCCACTCGGCATCGTGGCCTTGTTTGGCCGCTTCCACCGAAGGCCAGACATAAACGCCCACGCCTTCGGTGTTGTCCTGGCTCGCCAGATAAAGCTTGCGCTGCAATTGCGCGTTGGCGCGCCAGCGGTCAACGGTGGCCTCCGCGCCCGCGAGGATGTCGCTTCGCGAACTGCCCGGCGGGTGCCTGAAGCGGACGATTTCCACGATCATGCCTATCCTCCTGGGTTATTCAGCCTTGATGCCGCGCGTGCGGATCAGCGCACCGAAGCGGTCGCTGTCTTCATGGCCCTTGGCCGCGAATTCCTGTGGGCTGAGGGCTGCCGGAATGCCGCCGATGGCGGTCATGCGGGTGGCGAAGGCGGGCGTGCGCACGATCTTGCCGATCTCCGCGTTCAGCTTCGCAATGACGGCCGGCGGGGTGCCGCCCGGCGCATAGAAGCCGAACCAGGTATCCGCATCGAAGCCCTTCAGGCCGACTTCTTCCATGGTGGGCACGTTGGGAAACTCGGGCGAGCGCTGCGAGCTGCCAATGGCCAGCAGCTTCAGCTTGCCGGCTTTCACATGCTGCAGGCCCACGCCCGGATCAAACATGAAATCGAGCTGGCCCGCCAACAGATCCTGTATGGCCGGGCCGCCGCCCCGGTAAGGCACGTGCAGCGCAAACACGCCGGCCTGCTGTTTGAACAGCTCAGCCGCCAGGTGCGGCGAGCTGCCAGTGCCGGGAGAGCCGAAACTCAGCTTGCCGGGGTTGGCTTTCACGTACTGGATGAACTCGCGGGCGCTGTTCACCGGCACCTTGGGATGAACTTCCAGATAGACCAGGATGCGGCCGGCCGACACCACAGGCACAAGATCCTTGGCGGGATCGAAAGGCATCTTCGCATACAGGTGCGGATTGATCGAGATCGTTCCGCCGGAGCTCATGAGCAACGTGTAGCCGTCGGCAGGGGCCTTGGCGACATAGTCCGCGCCGATGTTGCCGTTGGCGCCTCCCCGGTTTTCTACCACCACGGGCTGGTGCAGCGCTTCCTGCAACGGTTGGGAGATCGCCCGCGCAATCTGATCGGCCGCGCCGCCCGGCGGAAAGTTGACCACGATCTTGACCGGCTTGTTCGGGTAGTCGACCTGAGCCCAGGCCAGCGGGCTGGCGCTTGCCAAAGCCAGCGCGGCAGCGGCCAGCCAACGCCGGCGGGGGAATGGTGCAGTGTTCATCGTATGTCTCCGTTGTTATTGAATGAGCCAAAAATCGAGATCAAGTCCGGGCTGTACTCCGGTTCTGGGGATTGCGCATCCAGCGGATGGGCTGCTCACGCACCGGCCGCGCGGGCGCACCGTGGGAGCGCAAGGTAGCATCCAGGGCCTTGCCGCTTTCGTCTTTCAGCGCGGCTTCCCGGGCCACGGCCACGGCGGCAGCGCGTGCGGCAGGGTCTGGCATCTGAGGCGACTGGGCCAGGTGCTCCAGCACGTGCAGCAGGTTTTCCTTGCCGCGCTCGTTGGTAGACCCATAGCCTTTGATGAGCCGGCCGCAACGGGCGATCTCCAGGCCCAGCGCCGGGCTGGCCCGCAAGCCCTGCACGATGCCACCCAGCCATTGATCGATGAGCTTCTGTTCGGTGGCGTAGCGCTGGCCCTTGGCCCGCAGCCATTTCATCGACGCCAGCGTGCGCAGCGCCAGCATGCCGAACACGGTGTGCGTGCCCACTTTCATGGGGCGGGCCCAGGGCTTCTCGCCGCGTGCTACGCGGGCGGCATCCCACCGCGTCAGCCGGTCACCCAGCGAGCCGGGCAGCAGCCCGGCAAACTCGGGCACACCGGGCTTGAAGTGGTCGTAGATCTTGAGCAGATCCCCTTCGCGCGCTTTCACCTCGCGCTGAACCCGTTCGCGCCGCGAGGCAACCGCCTTCAGGTGGGCCACGCGCACGATGTCATCGAAAGCCATCCATAGCGCCAGCCAGCGCGCGGTCTCGTGCGTGGTTTCGCCTTGCGTACCGCCGGCAGCCTGCTCGGCGGCCCACACGCGTTGCAGGCGGTCAAGATACATCTGCCCATAAGCTTGATTCTGGTATTCGGCCGCGCGCGCGCAGCCCTGGGTAATGCGCTCACGCAGCCCCGCCGGAAAATCCGCTTCGATACGGTTTGCCAGTGCCGCCGCCAGAGCGGGCTGAGCGGGGTTTTGGGCCACCGGCGCTGCCTGCGCCAGCAGATCCAGAACAGACTGGCCCTGATCGCGTTGCCGCTGCACGGCTTCGAACCCCAGCGCGAAGCCGCGCAAGCTGGCCTTGGCTGACGCACCGCCGCCTTCACCCACCACCGATTCATAGTCGGCGCGCGCGAAGGGCAGCACGCCACTGGCGGCGATGCAGCCCAGCATCACGCTGCTGACGATTGTGCCGGCTTCGCGCGTCAGCGCGGCCATGTCCAGGATATGGTGGCGTGCCGCATGGGCCTGCACCAGCGAGGTTAGTTGTGCTTCGTCCCAACGCCCATCGCCCAGGTGTGTGCGCTCGGCGGTCGTGAGCGCGCGCGCCGTCGAGGCAATCACGCAGGTGCGTTCGTTAGAGGCCATGCCGTTGCCGATCTGCCTGGCGGTTTCCAGCAACTCGCTCGAGATCAGCAAATCCAGCTTGCCCGGCAACGGTGTCAAGCCGAAGATGGGCCGTTTGCCTTGCAGCGTGCGCTCGTGTTCGGGCCAGAACTCAAGATAGTAAGTGGTGGCACCGGTACGTTGGGCCACGCCTGGGATCGACGTCGCCTGGGCCGGGTAGCCCGCGTGGCGCGCCACGGCGGCTAGCCACTCGGCCAGTACGCCGCCGCCTTCGCCGCCCAGTGCACAGATCAGCAAGGTGACGGGTTGTTGTGGGTGGGTCATATCGATTTTTCTTTTTATGCAGGTTGCAAAGCTCGCACGATGGCGCCGCGCACGCTGTGGAGCAGCCGCTCATGCCACTTGGGGTTCTGGATCACCTCGCTCCGGTAGAACGAGGGGCACAAGGTGGCCGCATGGGCGTTCTCGCCGCACAGGCCGCAGCCCACGCAGCCGTCGATCACCGTGGCCACGGGATCCACCTTGAGTGGATCGGGGTTGTCTTTCAGCGTGAGCGTGGGACAGGCCGAGAGCCGGATGCAGGCATGATCGCCATTGCACACGTCCTCATCCACGCCATATTTCACGCGCACCACACGCTCTCCCTTTTTCAGGAGATTAGCAATCCAGGGCTTGAGCCGGCGTTGGCGCTCCAATTGGCATTCGCCCTCGGCCACGATCACTTTCAGGCCCTTGAAATCACTCGTCAAGGCGTCTTCTAGCGTATCGCGCATCTTGGAAACTTCGTACGAGTGCACCACCCGCATCCATTTCACGCCAAGGCCTTGCAGCGCGTTCTCGATCGTCTGGTTCGTGTGCACCAGGCTGCGCCCTTTGTCCTCGGCGTTGAACTTGGCGTCCTCGTCCGGCGTGGAAATGATGTCTTGCGTGCCGGTGGCCGAGGTGTAGCCGTTCTTGAAGATCAGCAGCACCGCATCGTCGCCGTTGAACAAGGCCGCCTGCACGCCGGTGACGATGCCGTTGTGCCACAAGCCGCCGTCGCCCATAATGGCCAGAACGCGGCGGTTCATGTGCGGCGACACACCCGCGCGGCTGGCCAGGCTCATGCCGAAGCCCAGGATGGTGTGCCCCGTGTTGAAGGGCTCGAAGGTGCCGAAGGAGTGGCACCCGATGTCGGCGGAGATGTGAACCGGCCCCACCGTCTGCTGCGCCAGCTTGATCGCCGAGAACACGGGCCGTTCGGGGCAGCCGATGCAAAAGCCCGGCGGGCGCATGGGCAGGGGCTCCGGCAATGCCTTGGCGGCATTGCTGCGGCGTTGCTGGTTGCCGGCGAGCCAATCCTGCACCGGTTGCGTATCCAGTTGAGGCGCCACTTTGGCCAGCCATTTCGCCAAGCCGGCCGCCATTACTTCCACCGTGTACTCGCCGCCCATCGGGAGAACGTCCTTGCCCGCGAGCGGTGTCTGGATATCCCGCCGGCGCAGCAGGGTGGCGATTTCCTGCTCGATGTATTCGGGCTGTCCTTCTTCCAGGACCAACACCGCTTCCTTGCCCTGGCAGAAACCGGCGATCTGATCCGGCACCAGGGGGCTGGTCACGTTGAGCACCAGCGTGGGCACATCGAGTTCGCCAAAGGCATCAGCCAGGCCGAACTGCTGCAAGGCCCGCACGAGTGTGTTGTAGAGCCCTCCCTGCACAATGAGCCCCAGCCCGTCTCTCTTGCCGGGGCGCAACTCATTCAGGCCGTGCTCCACGATGTAACGGCGCGCGGCCGGAATGCGCTCTTCATATTTGAGCTTCTCGTGCTGGAACAGCGCGGGGGCATGCGCCAGACGTCCATAGTCGAACCCGGCAGGGTCGTCCATCAGGGCCTTGGTGGAAATCGCGGGTGCGCGGTTGTCGCGCGCCTCGAAACTGCCGCGCACATGGCAGGCGCGAATGCGCAGCTCCATGATGGCCGGCATGTTGCTGGCCTCGCTCATGGCAAAGCCATGCTCCACCATGTTCACCATCTGCGCCAGATCGGGGCGCGGATCGAGCAGCAGGGTGCCTGATTTCAAGGCATACGCATGCGTGCGCTCCTGGATCACGCTGGCGCCTTCGCCATAGTCCTCTCCCACCACGATCAGCACGCCGCCTTTGACCCCCGGCGAGCAGAGGTTCGAGAGCGCATCGGCCGCCACGTTGGTGCCCACGATGCTCTTCCATGTCACGGCACCCCGGATCGGGTAGTGAATGGAGGCGCCCAGCATGGCACCGGCGGAAGCCTCGTTGGAGCAGGCTTCCACGTGCACGCCCAACTCGGCCATCAGGCCCTTGGCTTGCACCAGCACATCCATCAAATGGGACACGGGCGCGCCCTGGTACCCGCCCACGTAGGCCACGCCCGATTGGAGCAGCGCCTTGGTGATGGCCAGGATGCCTTCCCCGTGGAAGACCTCCCCCTGGCCCAGGCGCAAGGATTCGATTTCACTGGCAAACGAGACTTCCAAAAAACTTCTCCTTGATAAACCTGATCGAGTGTCGGGTTTTGCCGCTCATCCATCAATACAATGAGCCTAATAAGAGATATGCAATGAATGGATATCCATGGATATCAAGTCCCTCGATCTGAACCTGTTGCGCCTGTTCGATGCCGTCTGGCGTCTGCGCAATGTCAGCCGGGCAGCGGTTGAACTCGGTTTGTCCCAGCCGGCGGCCAGCCAGGGTCTGGCGCGCTTGCGGCGGCATCTGGGCGACGCGCTATTTGTGCGCACTGGCGTGGGCGTAGCGCCCACCAGGCGTGCCGAGCTGTTGGCGGTGGCGGTTCAGGCCGCGCTGGGTACGCTGGAGCAGGCGCTCTCCACCACGGAGTTCGAGCCGGGCAGTTCCCGCCGCGTGTTCCGGTTGCACCTTTCAGATATTGGCGAAGCGCGGTTCCTGCCTCGCCTGGTGGCCATGATCGAGGCCGAGGCTCCCATGGCCCGGATCGAAACGCGCCCGCTGCCACCCGAGGACATTGTTCCCGCGCTCGACAGCGGCCGCCTGGATGTGGCCATCGGCTACCTGCCCGCGATCGTCACCGAAACCCTCTCCGTACCGCTCATCCAGGACCACTATGTCATCCTGCTGCGCCGGGGCCACCCCATTCTGCGGGCATGGAAGCAGCGCCAGCCCGGGTCCGATGTCGAACTGCTCTCGCGCCTGCGGTACGCCTCCGTGCGTTCACACGCCGACACCTTGCGCATCCTGAACCTGCTGGGCCTCGAAAGCAGCGTGCGCCTGACGGCGGCCAATTTCCTGTCGTTGCCGGGTACTGTCAAAGCGACGGACCTGGCTGTGCTCATGCCCAGGGAAATCGCAGAAAAATTCTTGACTGGCCAGGACTACGCGATGATCGAGCCTGAACTGCCCAAGCGGCAATTCACGGTTTCCTTGCATTGGAGCCGACGCTTCGACCGCGAGCCTGCGCTGAGCTGGCTTCGCAAGGGTATCGTCGACATGTTTCAGGACGAGGTTGAGGCTCATCCTGACGGCCTGTAGCCGTAGGCACACGCACGCAAACGCGGCGTATCAACGCGCTTGCAGGTCCGTGGCAGCGGTCCGGATGGAGACGTCGTCCCGAAGCTTGAACTTGGCTACCCGATGAGTGGGTGTATGAGGCAATTCATCCACGATCGCGACATAGCGCGGCACTTTGATCGCGCTCAGATGATTGCGGCACCAAACTTCGATGTCCTCTGGTTTTACCGTCATTTCCGGCCGTGGCACCACGGCCACCAGAATGTCGTCCTCGCCGAGCTCTGAAGGCACGGGAATGGCCGCGGCTTCGAGAACTGCGGGATGATTGCCGATGACGCGGTCGAGTTCGGCTCCTGAGATATTCTCTCCGCGTCTTCTGATGATGTCCTTCTTTCGAGCGACAAACCAGTAGTAGCCTTCCTTGTCGTAATAGGCAAGATCGCCAGTCAAGAACCAGCCGTCACGGAAGGCGGCTTCAGTCTGTCCGGCATCCTTGAAGTACCCCTGCATGACGATGGGGGTCTTGACGACAAGCTCTCCGATTTCGCCAGGCGGCAGCAATGCGCCGGAATCATCTGAGATGCCCACCTGAGCCAGCTGTACTGACGCCTGGGGGTGCCTGCTAGGCTGGCCCATGCTCCGGATCTTGTGAGGGCCCGGAAACGGGTTGTTCAAGGCGCCTGGAATTTCCGACATCCCATAGCCTTCAATGAGCGTCGGTACGGCAAACTCCTCTTGGAACACCCGGTATGTTTCTTCATCGAAGGGGGCGCCATACATTTTTTGAAGATGATGCCCCTCCACGAACTCTGTGCGAGGCCGGCGCATCAGAATGCTGGCTGCCGCAGCAATGGTATTGACCTCGGTTGCTCTCGTCTCCTTGACGATTTTCCAGAAATTCGAGGCGGAAAAGCGGCGCTCAAGGACCAAGGTGGCGCCTGCCGCCAGCGCTCCGCCCAAGGAGTAGAAAATGGCGTTGACATGGAACAGCGGCAGGATGCACAGCAGGCGGTCCGCGGGCTGCAAGTGCATTCGCTCGACAAACCCTTCTCCTGCCGTGACCAGATTTCCCTGACTGTGCATGACCGCTTTGGGGAACCCGGTTGTGCCAGACGTATAAATGAATACGCAGGTGCTTGCGGCGCTCGCTTGATGGTTTTCGATAGGCGAGCTGCCTTTCAGAATTTCATCCTGCAAAGTGGCGTTGCCGCCGCTCGATTCCGCTGTGGCGGTGGATTCGTTCAGAATGATCCATGGCCTGGAGGGCATTCCTGAGCAAGCGAGAACAGCTGTTTCATACAAATCCGGCGCGCACACGATTCCGCAAACCTCAGCGTGGGAAAAGATGTACCGGACCTCCTCGGCCCCATATTCCGGATTGACCGGCGCCATGATGGCGCCGAGATCAGCGAGTGCGAGCAGCAAGAATACGCTCGTCGGGTGGTTGGTCGAGTAAACGCCAACTCTGTCGCCCGCCTTGACGCCTCTTCTCTTCAAGGCTGCCGAGGTGGCTTGAACATAGCGCTCAGCTTCCCGGTAGGAATAAGACTTGCCCTCAAAAACAATAAATTCCCGGTCGGCTGCAACTTTCAATCTGCTGCGGAACATGGATCCGACAGTGCCCTCGTGCGGCGGATACAGGTCCAGTACTTCAAGGGGGTCAACATGGATCAACTTCCCTTGTGGCGTAATTGGCCCCGCGTATGCGCTGAGGTTTCCTCTTCGGCGCGGTGCCAAAGCTCCATGGCGATGGGTTGGCGGGACTCTTCCAGAATGTGCCCGACCAGGCCGACAGCCCTGGCCATGACCCCCAGACCCCGGGAAACCTGCCATGGCATGCCCAGTTCGCAGCAAAGCGCACCGATGGCCCCTGTGGCATTGACGGGCAATGCCTTGCCGTAGATCTCGCTTGCTTGCTGCGCGACGCGCTCCATGAGATCCACATAACGCCCATGAAACCCTGTTTGCCTGGCGATTTCAAACAACCGTACAGCGCGCGGATCCTGCGGCTTGTGAGTGGGGTGACCTAACCCGGGAACAATCTTCTTTTGTTCCTTATGCGCCTGGACAATATCCTTGGCCATTCGATCCCGTTCCTGAGTCTGATCGCCGGGCGCTTCGGTGTCTGTCAGCGAAAGAGCATCCGACAGCATGCGAGCTGCGCCTTCCGTCGATCCGACAAAGACGCTCCCGAGGCCCAGCAAACCAGCCGCTACCGAGGCTTGCATGGCTTCCGGTGCGCCGGCGTGTGTCATCCGGGCCGCCAGTGTCGAAGGCACTATCCCGTGCTCGACCAGGGTGACAAGAATGGCGTTGAATAGGCGGGACTCATTCTGCGCGGGCAAGCGGCCTGTGACTTCCAGAAATGCCATGTCTCCGAAATTCAGAACACCGATCAGGTCGTTGCAGAGATCGAATCCATGCACGCCGATCTGGTCTGGGGTGCTCCAGGCAATATCGGAGCGCAGAGGTTTCTGTTCTTTCATCTTGATCCTTTGTCTTTAATTGATGGCGCTTGATGCCTCACTCCAGCTTGGCGCCGGAAATCTTGACCTTCTGTGCCGCCATGGCCCGGTCCTTCGTCAGGAACTCGGCAAACTGTTCCGGGGTATCGCCGACCGCGTCGAATCCCAGCGGCTCCATGTATTTCTTCTTGA
This sequence comes from Ottowia sp. VDI28, assembly GCF_049532675.1. Taxonomy (NCBI): domain Bacteria; kingdom Pseudomonadati; phylum Pseudomonadota; class Betaproteobacteria; order Burkholderiales; family Comamonadaceae; genus Ottowia; species Ottowia sp. VDI28. Next base: position 258,126 of record NZ_CP149820.1, read on the forward strand.
ACTCCGGCGTATTGATGACCTTGCTCATGTCTCGAGCAAATCGGTGGGCTATTTCTGCTGGTGTTCCCTTTGGGGCCACTACGCCAAAGTAGTAAGAGGCGTCAAAAGCGGGGAAACCCACTTCTCCAAAGGTCGGCACCTTGGCGGCTGCAGGTTGACGGTTTTTGCCGGATACCGCCAAGCCCTTGATTTTTCCGGATTCGATGTAGGGTGCGACGCCGCCCGTGACAGAGAACATGACATCGATTCTTCCGGCCATCAGTTCCTGGACAGCTGCAGGCAGGCTCTTGAAGGCGACGTGCTCGATCTGAAGCCCATTCATGTTGTTGAACCAAGCTGACGAGAGATGATTGACTCCGCCCACTCCGAGGGATGCATAGTTCATCTTCCCTGGCCTCTGCTTCGCATAGTCGATGAGCTCCTTGACATTGTTGACAGGAAGATCAGGCCGGACGACCAGCATGAGATTTCCAATGGCGAGCTTGGCGACCGGCACGAAATCCTTCGCGGGGTCATACGGGAGCTTGGGATAGAGGTATTGATTGGTGCTGAACGCTCCGTCGGATGCCACCAGGAACGTGTACCCGTCGCCGGGGCTCTTGGCGACAGTGTCCGCGGCAATGATTTCATTGGCGCCTGGCTTGTTGTCCACCACGAGCGGCTGGCCCCAGCTTTCCCCCATTTGCTGTGCGATGGCCCTCACCATGACGTCAGCCGGCCCGCCCGCACCATAGGGCAAGACGATCCGGATGGGCTTGGCGGGATAGGTTTGCGCGTGGGCGGTCAAGCCACAAGCTGCCACGGCAGCGAAGCCAAGGGCCGCCATTCGGCGAGTCAGTTGCATTTTCATTCCTCAATTAAATTTAAAAAGTACGGTATATGGTCAATTCAATGGAGCTCATTTATGATAGGGATATGAGAGAAAAATTAGACGAGTTGAGAGTCATATCTAGCGTTTGTCCTAATCTTTTTATTATTAGTAGTCCGATATATGGACTATTCAGGAGGCTGCTTGAAAACTGACGATCAAAGTGATGCCGGGGTGCAGGGTGCGCAAACGGTGGACCGCGCATGCCGGCTTATGAGGGAGATTGCGCTGGCTGGCTCGGCAGGGGCTCGAATGCTTGATCTTTGCGAGTCCTGCGGCTTGAGCAGGCCTACAGTTCATCGGATACTGCGGTCGCTTCAAGCGGCAGATCTCGTAAGCCAGGATTCCAAACGGCGCTATAGCCTCGGCGCTGGCCTGTTCGAGCTCGGGTTGGCCGCTCCGAACCCTATCAAGCGATTTCCTCAGGTGCGGGATGTCATTGACGAACTCGCCGCAAGAACCGATGACACGGTGTATCTCATGTTGCGAAGCCATGAGGATGTGGCGTGTGCATGGCGGGCGCAGGGGGGCTATCACATCAAGGCGAATGTGGTCGCCTTGGGAGATCGGCGTCCCATCTCGGCGAGCGTCGCAGGGCTGGCGCTGCTCGGCAGCCTTCCCGTATCCATGGCCGCTGAAATCATCTCCGCGAATCGGCCTTATCTTCCGGATCGCTGCAGTCTCAGCTTTGCCGAGGTGCAGGAGCACGTCGAAAAGTGCCGCGCGACAGGCTATGTCGTAGGCATTGGCGCTGTCATGGACGGCGTGACCGCGGTGGGCGTCGCGGTACCGTCAAGTTATGGGCGTCCGTTTCTCGCTTTGAGCGTATCAGCGATTTCCTCCCGCATTCCTTCAGAGCGCATCCCGCAGCTTGTGTCGGAGCTTCGATTGGCCGCGAAGAAGATATCCAATCTCACGTCGCTTGATCTGAATTAGTCTGTAGACAAAGCCGCCACCAACCGGCGGATCGCGGCACTGTTCCTGGCGGGCCTGCGTGGCCAGAAAAGGCACACCTCGTAATGGGGAAGCCGCTCGTCGACGCGCAGAGGCACGATCCCAGGGAGCCTGGATTGCGGAACCAGGCGCGGGTGAGGAAGCGTGCCCAGCAGATCCGTCTCCGCCACGATCTGAGCCAGCATCGCGTAGTCCGCGCAATGCACCGCAATTCTTGGCGGGGCCCAGCGCCGGACGCGAAAGGCCTCCTCGACCGTGTTGCCGGGCGTGCCCGCCTGGCCCGCGACGACCCATTGGGCACGGGCGATGGCGCGCAGGGATGTGGCGTTAGCCAGAGGATGTCCAGTGCGGCAATAGATGACCGGCTGGCTTACGTACATCAGCCGCTCGAACAGATCCGCGCGGTTCAGGCCGCGTGGCCGGGGCGTGATCACAAGATCGAGTTCCTCGCGCTTCAAGGCATCCAGCATGGCCGGCGCCGTTCCCGTGACGATGGACAGCTTGGTTCGCTTGCCCCCAGCGGCCAGGGCATTGACCATGGCAGGGCTATAGAGCAGGCCGGCCGCCGGGGCGAGGCCCACGCGAACGGCGGAGGCATCTATGCCGGGGTTGGCTGCTCCCCGGTGCCCGCTGTGCAGGCTGAAGCTGTCTTCGGCAGCGCGCATCGCGTGCGCGAGTTCCAGGGCCCTGGGCGTGGGAACCCGTCGGCGGCCTTGTTTTTCAAACAGCGGTTCGCCTACCTGGCGGGTCAGCCGCTGCATGGCTTGCGAGACAGCAGGCTGCGAGATGCCCGCTGCCCGTGCCGCCTGTGCAGTGCCTCCGCTGTCAATGATGCATCGCAAGAGTTCCAGCTGGCGCCATTCCAGTTCCATAACTTCATATTATGTTTTAGGTTCTGTTGAATCTTGTGCTCTGTTTCCAAGATCCGAACAATGGGTGCCTGGAACACGCTCTTAGAACACCCACGGGGACGCACATGCCTGAATCGAACCGCCGCCACTTCCTGGGCTCGCTGGCAGCGAGCCTGTCCTTCGGGAGCCATGGCCTGGCTTTCGCACAGGACTATCCGGCCAAGCCGCTGCGCATGCTGGTTGGCTTCGCGCCGGGCGGGCCGACCGATATCCTGGCCCGCATCGTGGCGGCGGCGCTTGCCAAGACGCTAGGCCAAAGCGTGGTGGTCGACAACCGCCCTGGGGCGGCCGGCGCGCTCGCGGCGCAGGTGCTGGCGAAATCCGATGCCAACGGCTACACCGTCATGTTCGCAGGAGATGGGCAACTGACGCTGCTGCCCCAGCTTTCAGCCAATGCGGGCTACGTCACACAGAGAGATATCGCACCGGTCCGGACCGTGGCGGGCCAGTCGAATGTGCTGCTGGTCAACAAAGCCTCCGGTCTGACGGATCTGCCCACCTTGATCCGCCAGGCCAGGAGCCGGCCGGGCAAGATCAGTTTTGGCTCCGCGGGCAACGGCACGCCCACCCATCTGGTGGGCGCTCTGCTCGAAAACGCGGCGGGCATCGAGCTGTTGCATGTCCCATACAAGGGTGCCGGCCCAGCCATGACGGATTTCCTGGGCGGGCGGCTGGATCTGATGTTTGTGGGCATGCCGGTGGCCACCCAGTACGTGCAGAACGACAAGCTCGCCTTGCTGGCGGTCACCGGCGCGCAACGCGCGGTCCGGCTGCCATCGGTTCCGACTTTCACCGAACTGGGCATCAAGGGCCTGGGCGAAGAAACGGACGTCTGGTGGGCAGTGACGGTTCCCGCCGGAACCCCGGCACCCGTGCGCGCCCGGCTGGATGCAGCCCTGAAGACGGCCATGGACGATCCGCAGCTCAGGCAGGCGTTCACCACCCAGGGCGTCGACCGGCTGGACCGGGATGCCGCTGCCACCCTGCAGCGCATCGATGCCGATCACGCGCGTTGGGCGCAATTGATCAAGGCCGGAAAAATCAGCAATGAGTGAATCTTCCATGCGCCAACCCAACTTCCTGATCTTCCTGACCGATCAGCACCGCGCGGATCACTTGGGGTGCTATGGCAACGAGACTGTGCGCACGCCGAACATCGACGCAATCGCCGGACGGGGGTGGCGTTTCGAGCGTTGCTACGTGAGCAATCCAGTCTGCATGCCCAACCGCGGGGCCATGATGACAGGGCGTATGCCTTCGGTGACGGGCGCCAGAGGAAACGGCGTGCCGTTGCCGCTGGAGAGCGTGACCTTTGCGGATGTGCTCTCGGAATTCGGTTACCGCACGGCGCTTATCGGCAAGAGCCACCTGCAGAACATGGAGGATCGTCCGCCAGCGTTGCCCCCGTCGCCGCCGGTCTCGACCCGGCCCAGCCTGCGCTATCCCGAGGCGCGGCGGGCGGATCTGCGTGATCCAGCGTACAGGCAGGAACTACGCTCCAGCTGGGAGCGCCCCGAACACCAGTTGAGCCTTCCCTACTACGGGTTTCAGGATGTGGTGCTTTGCAACCACCACGCTGACGAATGCTTTGGCGACTACCTGCGCTGGCTGCAGGTGAAGCACCCTGAGGTGGCTGACCGCATCGGGCGGGAACATGGGCGGCGAGACCCAGGTTATGTGGCCCCCCAGGCATGGCACACCCAATTGGATGAGTTCCAATACCCGACCCATTACATCGCCGAACAGGCCATGGGCTGGCTCGGCCGCCATGCGAGCGAACGCCCGGGCCAGCCGTTTGCCTTGATGTGCTCCTTCCCGGACCCGCACCACCCCTGGACACCTCCCGGGCGCTACTGGGACATGTACGACCCCGATGACATGGCGTTACCCGCCTCTGCCATGCAAGCGGGACAGGCTGAGCGTCACGTGCAATGGCTGCAGCGCGAGCGTGCCGAAGGCCGGGCGCAACTGGAGACACCGCGCATGTTCGCAGCCCAGGCGCGCGAGATCCAGGAAATCATGGCCTTGACCTACGGCATGATCACCAACATCGACGATCGCATCGGCATGGTCATGGACAAACTCCGTGCGTTGGATCTGGAGCGCGACACGGTGGTCATCTTCACTTCCGACCACGGTGATCTCATGGGCGATCACGGCATCATGCTCAAGGGGCCGCTCCACTACCAGGGTCTGGTGCGTGTGCCCTTCATCTGGGCCGATCCCGAGGGTGGCATCGGCGCCAGGGACGATTTGGGCAGCAGCATGGACCTCGGGCCCACGATCCTGCGCCGGGCCAACATCGGGGCACCTCATGGCGTCCAGGGCTGCGCGTTGTTTGATGAACAAGGCAAATCGTTACCGTCCGGTCGGCATGCTGTGTTGATAGAGGAAAGCCAGCAGCGCGCCTACGTAGGTTTTGACACGCCAGTCCAGGTGCGCACCCTGGTAACTGCGCGCTACCGCCTGAGCCTCTACCACGAGGGTAGCTGGGGTGAGCTCTACGATCTTCAGGCAGATCCCGAGGAGTGCCGCAACCTGTGGGACGATGAAAGTAGCCGCGCGGTGCGGCAGGCACTGGTCGAGGAACTGGCGCGCACGCTGATACGCCATGCCGACATGTGCCCCAGGCCTACCAGCCTGGCGTGAGGAAGATCACGCTGGCGAGCCCTGAGCCTGCCTCGCCGTGCTCAATGCAAAGCCTTGATAGCCGTTGCGCGCCACTTCATCGCAATGCGCGCGAAACGCGCCCACGCCACCCATGTAGGGAATGAACCCGCGCGGTTTACCAGGGATGTTCGCGCCGGTGTACCAGGACGATGCTTTAGCCAACAGAGAGCGGCCCGCCACTTCGTTCACGTGATCTCCCCAGGTCTGCTGAGCATCGGCGAGCGCCTCAATGTGATCCAGACCGCGTTCTTGCATGTGCGCCAGGCAGTTCGTGATCCACTCGACGTGCTGCTCGATCGAGACCACCACGTTGCTCAGCACCGAAGGGCTGCCTGGGCCGGTCACCATGAACAGGTTCGGCAAACCGGCCACCATGAGACCCAGGTAGGCATGCGGGCCGTCCGCCCACAGTGACCTGAGAGTAGGGCCGTTCTCGACACCGATGTCAATGGCCAGCAGCGTGCCGGTCATGGCGTCGAAACCGGTGGCGAAGATCAAGGCATCTACCTCATAGGTGGCCTCTCCGGTCTCGACGCTGTGCGGTCCCATCGCGCGGATCGGCGAGCGCCGGATGTCGACCAGCGTGACATTGTCGCGATTGAAGGCCTGAAAGTAGCCGGTATCGGCGCACAAGCGCTTGGTGCCGATGGGGTAAGTCGGTGTGAGCGCATCGGCCACCTTGGGGTCTTTGACCACCTCGCGCATCTTCCGTTTCACATACTCGGAGGCGATGCGGTTGGATTCTTCGTTGAACAGCACGTCGTTGAAGGCGCGCGTCAAGCCGATGCCGCCCCAGTTCCAGCGGCGCTCGAATGCGGCCTCGCGCTCCTCGGGCCGCACTTCCAGCACGGATTGGGTGGGCACATTGAAGCCCGCCACGCCCGATGGGCTTTCCCGTGCCTGCTTGCGCACTGCGGCGTACCGGCCCTTCACGTCGCGCTCGATGCCAGCGTCCTGCGGGCCATTGCGCAGTGGGATGCAGTAGTTGGCGGTGCGCTGGAACACATACAGGTGCCGCGCCTGTTCGGCGACCCGAGGTACCAGTTGGATACCTGTGGAGCCCGTCCCTACCACGCCCACACGCAGCCCGGTGAAATCGACGGGCTCCTTCGGCCAGGCGCTGGTGTGGAACCACCGGCCCTTGAAGCTCTCGATACCCGGAATGTCGGGCACGCTGGCCTTGGAGAGATTGCCCGTGGCCATCACGCAGTAGCGCGCGCGGTATTGTTCGCCGGCTTCGGTATTCACGGTCCATTCGTTGCGGGCCGGTGAGAACCGTGCGCGGGCCACGCGGGTGTTGAACAGCACGTCGCGCCGCAGATCGAAGCGGTCGGCCACATGCTGCAGATACCGGAGGATTTCAGGTTGGCCCGCGTAGCGTTCCGACCATTTCCATTCCTGCTGAAGCTCTTCGGAGAACGAGAACGAGTATTCGAGGCTTTCCACATCGCAGCGCGCGCCGGGGTAGCGGTTCCAGTACCAGGTGCCTCCCACGTCATCGCCCGCTTCGAACACCTTGACGCGCATGCCCTGCGCGCGCAGGCGGTGCAGCAGGTACAGTCCCGCGAAACCCGCGCCGACCACGAGCACGTCGTAGTGTTGATCATTATTTTCCACAGACATCATCCATTCCTTCCTGTCATTGGAGTGTGTTTACGATCTCGTCGCGAACATTTCCCCCGTCATACCGGCGAAAGCCGGTATCCAGCAACGGCCCTTCATTTACCGCTGCAGGTGGATACCGGCTTTCGCCGGTATGACGAGGAAAGGAAGCTCTATAAGCCCCTCGAGAGGAGATCGTGAGCACGCTCTTAAGCCTGCTTCGCGCAGGCTGATGCCATCGCCGCGGTGGCGTTCTGAACGGCGTCGCGCGCGGTGTCAACCAGGTTGAACATCCGCACGAAACCGTGAGGCACGCCGGGTATCCGATGCAGCTCCACCTTGGCGCCAGTAGCGCGCAGGCGTTCGGCATACTCTTCGCCTTCGTCGCGCAGTACGTCGTACTCGGCAGTGGCGATCCAAGTGGGGGGCGTGTCCGAAAGATCACCGCGGAGCACGGCGATGCGCGGATCACTCCAGAGCTCCTGGGGGGCATAGTGGCCGAAGAACCAGCGCATGTCGCTGGCGAGCAATGGCATGCCATTGCTATAGTTTTGGTAGCTCGGGCGGTCCATGTCGCAATCCGTCACCGGATAGAAATAGACCTGCAGGGCCACCTCAACGCGCCCGCGCGTGGCGTTGACCGCCGCAATGCCCAGGTTGCCGCCCGCACTGTCGCCAGATACGATCAGCGGCGCGCTCCGCCCGAGCAGCTGTTGCAGGCCTTTCTGCTGAACCCACAGAAGGGCATCTTCGCTGTCCTCCAAGCCCGCCGGAAACGGATATTCGGGCGCGAGCCGGTAATCCACTACCAGCACCGCACAGCCGCTTTCGGCGGCAAGAAAGCGAGCCAGGGCGTCGTAGTCTTCCAGCGCGCCGCAAACCCAGCCGCCGCCATGCAGATAGACCACCAAGCCATGTGTGGGGACGGCAGGCCGGTAGCAGCGCGCCGGCACGGAGCCTGCACGGGTGGGAATCTCAAGCGCTTCCATGCCGACCTCCGCCGGACCAGGGCCCAGCGCCTCGCGCGAGGCGATCAGCAATGCGCGCGCATCATCCGGTGTGCCGGCGCCTAGCGCGGGGCGTCCGGCCGCGCGTCCAGCCGCCAGCATCTTGTCCACGAATGGGTGTAAGGCCATTGAATCCTCCAGAGGTATTCAGGGGACGAGAACCACCCGGCCCACCACGCGCCCGGCACGCAAATCCTGCAGCGCCTGGTCTGCGTCGGCCAGCGGGCGGCGATCCACCCGCACGGCCAAGCCTCCATTCTTCCGTACCAGCGCAATCAGCTCACGCAACTCGCCCGGGCTGCCGATGTAGCTGCCCTGGATGGTGGCTGCGCGCATGGGCAAAAGCGGTACGGGCAGTGCCATGGCGCCGCCGAACAGCCCCACCACCACCATCTTGCCTGCACGGTCGAGCAACTCGAAGCCGATGCCCGCCGATTCAGCGCTGCCCACCAGATCCAGCACGAAGCTCACCGGATGGCCCAGCGCGGCGCGCACCTGCTGCACCGCGTCCGCCGCGCCAGGGTCGATGGCGGCCACGGCACCAGCTTCGAGTGCCGCCTGGCGCTTCTCGGCATTGGGCTCCAGCACCACCGCGCCTTTCGCGCCCAGCAGGCGCATGAGGTTCAGCGCCATCAGCCCCAACCCGCCCGCGCCGATCACGACGATGCGGTCTTGCTGCAGCACGGGGCCGGCCTTCTTGAGCGCACTGTAGGTGGTCAGGCCCGAACACACGAGCGGCGCCGCCGCCACCGGATCGAGATCGCCGATGTCGATCAGATAGCGTGCGTCAGGCACCAGGATGTGGTCCGCGTAGCCGCCGTCGCGGTTCACGCCCAGAAAGCGTGGGGCCGCGCAGAGATGTTCGTCGCCAGCCGCACAGAAGCGGCATTCGCCACAGCCGATCCAGCTGCATACCGCGTAGCGGGAGCCCACGGAAACGCCTTTCGCCTGCGGGCCCAGGGCCACGACTTCGCCGGAGGTCTCATGCCCCATCACCAGCGGAAAGCGAATGCGCTCGGCCATGGACATCAGGCGGCCGCCGCCCAGGTCATAGTGGCCTTCCCAGATGTGGGCATCGCTGTGGCATACGCCGGCGCCCAGCACCTTGAGCAGGACTTCCGTGCCCATTGGTACGGGCGTCGGCTTGTCCACAAGTTCCAGGAGGGACTGAAAACCCTTCAGGTGTACGCATTTCACTTTGATCTCCTTTTCATAGTGATGAAGGCACGGAAGGTGCCGGCGATGCCGCGGGGCAGCACCAGAACGGCAAGCACGAACACAACGCCTTGAGCGACAGGCATCCACTGCGCCAGCCCCTGCAGAAGGCCTTGAAGCGTCAGCATGAAGGCGGCGCCGAGCAAGGGCCCTGTGACCGTGCCGATGCCGCCGACGAGCGCCATGAGAATCACCTCGCCGGATGTGCTCCAGGAAACGTCCACCAGCGTGGCCAGGCGGAACACGAGCACCTTGAGCGATCCGGCCAGACCTGCCAGCGCGGCGGAGAGCACGAAGGCCAGGAGCTTGTAGCGACCCACCTGGTAGCCCAGTGACACCGCGCGTGCTTCGTTGTCCCGGATCGCCCGCAGCACCTGGCCGAAAGGCGAGTTCATGACGCGGTAGACGAACAGGAAGCAGGCGAAGAAGCAGGCGAGCACCACGTAATAGAGCACGCGGTCATCCGCGATCTGGATCACCGAGAACAGCGCGCGCCTGGGCACGGAATTGATGCCGTCATCACCGCCTGTGGCGGGGAAGGACACGCAGAAATAGAAGAACATCTGCGCCAGCGCCAGCGTGATCATGGCAAAGTAGATGCCGTGCCGGCGAATGGCCACCAGCCCCACGATCAAGCCCATGACAGTGGCGAACGCCACGCCCAGCAGAATGGCCAACTCGGTGGGAAGCTGCCATTCCTTGAGCGCGTAAGCCGCTACGTAGGCCGAGCCGCCAAAGAACATGGCATGGCCGAACGACAACAGCCCGGCCTGCCCCACCAGCAGGTTGAACGCCATCGCGAACAGGGCGAAACACAGCAGCTTGGTCATGAAGATGGGGTAGACCATCAGCGGCGCCACCGCCAGCACCAGCAACAGAACGGCAAAGAACCCCCATTCGCGTGGCCGCGCCTGGCTGCGCACAGCGTTGTCCGTGCCGGAGATCAGGGCCGACGCGGAGACCGATGTGGGTGTCGATATGGATGAACTCATGCCGGTCTCCCGAACAAGCCTGCGGGGCGCGTCAGGATTACCGCCGTCATGACCAGGAAGATGACCATGCTCGAAGCCGGCGGGTAGTACACCTTGGTCAGCGCTTCCAGCAGTCCCAGCGCGAAGCCGATCACGACCGAGCCTGGGATCGATCCCATGCCGCCGATCACCACCACGGCGAATACCGTGATGATCAGGCCCGAACCCATCGCGGGCTTGACCTGGTCCATGGGAGCCGCGAGTACGCCCGCCAGCGCGGCCAGCGCCACGCCGAAGCCATAGGTCAAGGTGATCATGCGCGGCACGTTGATGCCGAAGGTGCGCACCAGTTGCGGCGACTCGGTGGCCGCGCGCAGGTAGGCGCCCAGGCGCGTGCGCTCGATCAGCAGCCAGGTGGCCAGGCAGACCAGCAGCGAGGCCACGATGATCCAGGCCCTGTAGTACGGCAGGAACATGAATCCCAGGTCGATGCCGCCCGGCATGGGGTTGTCGTAGGGCAGGCCCGAGGAGCCATAGAGCACCGACAGAAGCCCCTCGATGATCAGCGCCAGGCCGAAGGTGAGCAGCAACTGGTACAGCTCATCCATCCGGTAGACACGGCGCAGCAGGGTGCGCTCCATCAACACGCCCAGCAGGGCTGTGGCCAGAGGCACCAGGAGCAGCGCACCCCAGTAGGGAAGATGAAAATACTGCATCGCCGCCCAGGCCCCGAATGCGCCCAGCGTGAACTGCGCGCCATGCGTGAAGTTGATCAGGCGCAGCATGCCAAAGATCACGGTCAGGCCCAGGCTGAGCATGGCATAGAACGCGCCGTTGATCAGCCCGAGCGTGAGTTGCCCCGCCAGAGCCGGTAGTGGAATTCCAAAGAGGTCGGTCATAGGCTCACACACCCAGGTAGGTTTGCAGCTGGTCCGGATCGGCCAACAGCGAATCATTGGTGAAGGCGCCGACCACTTGACCGTGCTCGACGACGTAATGGTGGTCTGCCACCGACATCGCGAAATCCAGGTTCTGCTCCACCAGCAGGATCGTGTAGCCGCGTTGCTTGAGGTTGCCCAGCACCTCGCCGATGTGTTCGACGATGACAGGCGCCAGGCCCTCGGTGGGCTCATCCAGCAGCAGCAGGCGTGCACCGGTGCGCAGGATGCGCGCAATGGCCAGCATCTGTTGCTCACCGCCCGACAACTTGGTGCCCGGGCTGCGCGAGCGCTCGGCCAAACGGGGGAACAGCGCCAGCACGTCTTGCGCCGACAGCCCGCCCGGATTGAGCACGGGCGGCAACATAAGGTTTTCCTCCACGCTCAGTGAAGCAAAGATGCCGCGGTCTTCCGGGCAATACGCCATGCCGAACGGGGCGATTTTTTCCGGCTGCAGGCCAATGGTTTCGTGGCCGTTCACGCGCACGCTGCCGGTGCGTTGGGAGAGCAGCCCTATCAAAGCGCGCATGGTGGTGGTCTTGCCTGCGCCGTTGCGCCCCAGCAGTGTGACCACCTGGCCGCTCGGCACGTCGAAATTCATCCCGTGCAGCACGTACGATGGGCCGTAGTGGCCATGCAGATCGCGTACGCGCAAGGCCAGTTCAGCGGCCGGAGCCTGTGCATCCATCTGTGCATTCATCTCAGGCTGCTGCATGTTTCTTCTTCCCGATATAGGCCGTGCGCACTCGCTCGTCTGTCGAGACCTGCGCGTAAGTGCCTTCCGCCAGCACTTGCCCTTCGGCCAGCACCGTGATGCGGTCGGCCAGATCGGCCACTACGCCCAGGTTGTGCTCCACCATCAGCACCGTGCGCCCCTTGGAGACGCGGCGGATCAGGGCGGCAGTGGCTTGCACATCTTCCAGCCCCATGCCGGCGGTGGGCTCGTCCAGCAGCAGCATCTGGGGCTCCAGCGCCAAGGTGGTGGCAATTTCCAGGGCGCGCTTGCGCCCGTAGGGCAATTCACCTGCCACACGCTCGGCCAATGCCGTCAGCCCCACGTCGTTCAGCAGGGCCATGGCCTGTTCATCCAGGGAACCCAACACCCGGTCGGATTGCCAGAAGCGCATCGACATGCCCCGCTTGCGCTGAAGCGCCACGCGCACGTTGTCCTTTACGGTCAAGGTGGGAAAGATCGCGGAAATCTGGAAGCTGCGCACCATCCCGAGCAAGGCCACCCGCGCGGGCGGCAAGCCGGTGATGTCGCGCCCGTCATAGAGAATGCTGCCGCTGGTGGGCTCCAGCGCTTTGGTGAGCAGGTTGAAGCAGGTGGTCTTGCCGGCCCCATTGGGGCCGATCAAGGCGTGGATATGTCCACGCTTGACCTGCAGATCAACACTGCGAACCGCCTGGAAACTGGCGAACTGCTTGCACAGTCCGCGCGTCTCGATCAGATGCTCGCTCATGAAAGTGGCGCTTCGCCTACTTCACCAGCGGACAGACCGACTTGTCCGCAGGCTGGAACGCTTCTGTGGCCGGCACGGTGGAGACGGGCGCGTACAGATCCCACTCGTTCTTGGATTCAGAAGGCTTCTTGATCCGGAAGATATAGAAGTCGCGCATCATGCGGCCGTCTTCCCGGATCGAGCCGTTCTTGGTCATGAAGTCGTTGACGGGCGTGCTCTTCATCTTCGCGAGCACGGCTGCTGTGTCGTCTGTGCCCGCGGCAGCGACTGCTTTCAGGTAGTGCGAGACCGAGCTGTACATACCCGCCTGAACCATGTTGGGCATTTTTCCGAAGCGCTGCTTGTAGCGGTTGGCGAACTTCCGGGTTTCGTCGTTCTGGTCCCAATAGAACGCTTCGGTCACGTACAAGTCCTGCGCGGGCTTCAGGCCCAGGGCCTTGACATCGTTGAGCACCAGGCTCAAGGGCGCAAGCTTCTGTCCGCGCGCCCGCAGTCCGAACTCATCCGCTTGCTTGATCATCGCGGCGGCATGGGCCGTGGTGGTGGCCAGCGCGATCACGTCAGCCTTCGAGGCCTGTGCCTGCAGCAGTTGCGACGAGAACTCGGTGGCGCTGAACGGGTGCGTGGTGGAGCCGATGACCTTGCCGCCGCCCTTCTCGATGATGGCGGTCGCGTCGCGCTGCACGTTCTTGCCGTAGGTGTAGTCGACGGTAATGAAATACCAGGTCTTGCCGCCCGCAGCCAGCGCGCCCTTGATGGCGCCATAGGCCTGTGCATAGGAGTTGTAGGTCCAGTGGATGCCGTTGGGCGAGCAGTTCTTGCCAGTGAGGTCGGAGCTGGCCGAGCTGCCATAGATGACGATGCGGTCTTTCTCGCGTGCCAGATCCTGCATGCCCAGCGCCACGGTGGTGATGCCGATGTCGAAAATGGCGCGCACGCCGCTGTCATACCACTGGCGGGCCATGGTCAACCCGGTGTCGGGCTTGTTGAGGTGATCGCCTTGCAGCAACTCGATGGGGCGTCCCAGCACCTTGCCCCCGAAATCCTCGATCGCCATCTTGGCGGCCGCCACGGACCCCGGGCCCGACAAATCCACCACGATGCCCGACATATCGCTGAGCAGGCCGATCTTGAGCGGGGCTGGCTGTTGCGCCCATGTAGCCCACGGCGCCATGCCCAGGCTCAGGGTGGCCGCCGCGCCCAGCAAGGTGCGGCGCGCGGCGCTGCGGACGCCGGCCGGATTGAACGAACTTTTCTTCATGCTTGTCTCCTTTGCTTGTCAAATGGCTTGAGTTATCAGAGCGTGTTCTCAGGCGTGGTGCACGTACTTCTGGTGCATGTAAGCCTCCAATCCTTCGGGGCCTCCCTCGTGGCCGTACCCGCTGTCCTTGAGACCGCCAAACGGAGCTTCCACATGAGAGACCGCGAAGGAATTGATGCCGATACCGCCCGCATGAAGGCCTTCACTCACGGCCACCGCCGTTTCAGCGGAGCGGGTAAAGGCATAAGCGGCGAGGCCATAAGGTGTTTGATTGGCGCGTGCCAGGCCTTCTTCCAGCGTGTCGAAGGCGCTCGCCAAGGCCAATGGTCCAAAGGGCTCCACATTCATGGCTCGTGCGCTGGCGGGCACCTCGGCGACCAGCGTGGGCCGGTAGAAGTTGCCGCGTTCTGCCGAGCGTTTACCGCCAGCGACCACGCGGGCTCCGGCGCCTGCCGCGTCGGCCACCAGCTCTTCCATGGCCGCGAGGCGCCGGCGGTTGGCCAGAGATCCCATTTGGCTGGATGCATGGGTGCCATCCCCCACGACCAGGGCATCGAAGGCTTTCCCGAGGGCAGAGATGAATCTGTCGTGAATGCCGCGCTGCACGAGAAATCTCGTGGGCGAGGTGCATACCTGTCCTGAGTTGCGCGTTTTGCCCAGCACGCAGGTAGCTACCGTGCGGTCGAGATCGGCGTCGTCAAAAATCAGCACGGGCGCGTGTCCGCCCAACTCCAGCGTGCAGGGCTTGGGCGCTTCCGCAGCCAGCCGCGCCAGTACGCGGCCCACGGCGGTGGAACCCGTGAATGTGATCTTGCGGATGATGGGCGAGGCGATGAGATGCTCGGAAATCTCCTGCGGCACCCCTAGCACCATGTTCAGCACCCCGGCAGGCAGGCCTGCATCCGTGAGCGCCTCGGCCAAGGCCAACGCCGAAGAGGGGGTTTCCTCGGCGGGCTTCATCACCATCGTGCAGCCTGCGGCCAGCGCGGGTGCGATCTTGCGTGCGGGCAGCAGAGCCGGGAAATTCCAGGGGGTGAATGCGGCCACCGGCCCCAGGGGCTGCGGCAGCACCATCTGCCGGCCGCCGCGTACGCGCGAGGGCATCACGCGGCCATTGGCGCGCAACCCTTCGGCGGCATACCATTCGAAGGTCTCCGCGCTGAGCTCGACTTCCATGCGCGACTCGCCCAAGGTCTTGCCTTGCTCGAGCGTCATGCGCAGCGCGATGGCGGGCGCTCGCTCGCGCAGCAGCTGAGCGGCCCGGCGCAGCACAGCGCCGCGCTCATGGGCGGAGGTGATGCTCCATCCGGTGAAGGCGCTCCCGGCAGCGGCCAGGGCGTCATCCAGATCCTGGCGGCTGGCCCGTGGCACCTCGGCCAGCACCTCGTCCGTGGCGGGGTTGGTCACGGTGCCTGCCGTACCGGCACCGCCGTCACGCCATTGGCCATTGATGTACTGGCGTGGCGCAGGATAGATGGAAGGGTCTTTGGCGTTCATGATGGTCTCCTTTGGCGCGCTGGGCGGGTCGTTCTTTGATGGCCAGGCTGCCCCGAAACAAAAAGCACCCCTCACCGGGGGCGGCGGACCGCTCGAAGCGGCATCTCTCTCAGGCCGCGGGCGAGGGGTCGTGTTCCCATTGCCGCGTGACCACGCCCTGGCGCAGCAGCGCATCGATCTGCTCCTCACCGCAACCAGCTTCGCGCAGGATTTCCACGCTGTGCTCTCCCACCATGGGCGGCGGCAGCCGCTGGGCCGAGCGCTCGCCATCGAAACGCAGGGGCTGGGCAATCCCCTTCAGCGATCCAAAATGCGGATGCTCATAGCGCAGCAACATGCCAGATGCCTCGGTGTGCGGATGCGTCGACATCTCTCCCAGCGTATGCACGGGCGAGCAGGGAATGCCGGCTTCGTCCAGCAGTGCCAGCCAATGCCCGCGTTTGTGTTGTCTGAGGGCATGGCCTACCAGCGCCTCGGTGTCCTCGCGGTTCTGAACCCGGGCGTGGTTTGTGGCGTAGCGCGGGTCATTGATCACGTCCTCCAGCCCGGCCAGCGTGCAGAACTTGCGCCACAGGGCGTCATTGGCAATGCCCACGATCACTGGCTTATCGGCCGCCTCGAACACCCCGTAGGGACAAAGCGAGCCGTGGCCCACGCCCACTTTGCGCGGCTCGTTCCCGGTGAACCAATGGTTCTGCAGAAAATAGCCGAGGAACGCGGCCGAGGTATCGAACAAGGAGGCTTCCACACTGCAACCCTCGCCCGTGCGGTCGCGCCGCAGCAAGGCGGCCAGGATGCCGATCAGGGCATGCATGCCCGTCCCTTGGTCGACTGGAGAAAACGGACTGCGTGTCGGCGGACTGCCTTCCTCACCGGTGATCGCCAGCATGCCGCTGAAGGCTTGCAGGATCAGGTCGTAGCCTTTTCCATGGCGCATCGGCCCTACGCTGCCAAAGCCCGAGATGCTGCAATGGATGAGCCGCGGATTGAGGTTCCGAAGCGTCTGGGCATCCACGCCAAGCCGCGCTGCCACGCCGGGTGCGAAGCTCTCGATCACTACGTCCACCGAACCGGCGAGGCCATGCACGACGGCCCGCCCCGCTTCACTCTTGAGATCGAGTGCCAGGCTGCGTTTGTTGCGGTTGGCGCTGAGGAAAGGTCCCGAGGCGCGTTGCCCATCCGCAGAAGCGCGGAAGTCAGGCCACGAGCGTGTGTCATCGCCTTCGCCAGGTGCTTCGATCTTGATCACGTCGGCCCCCATGTCACCCAGATACTGCCCGCACAGCGGTCCGGCCAGTACCCGGGACAGATCGAGGACGCGGATGCCGGAAAGCAACGCGGTGGATGAAGGGGCCGGCGAATGGATAGACATTGACGGGCATTGTGGAAATTGCCCTGCCATATGTAAAATTAAATTAATATCTATATCAAGTAATTTTTCTAATTGAATGGGGTGCCCTCATGCACATCTCCGATCACGTGCTGCGCTGCTTTCTTGCGGTGGCGGATACGGGCCAGTTCACGCTGGCGGCGGAGCAATGCCACCTCACGCAATCGGCGCTCAGCCAACTGATTTCCCGGCTGGAGGAAAGACTGGGTGTTCTGCTTTTTCACCGAGAGCCGCGCTCCGCCACCTTGACCAACGAAGGGCGGCGGCTGGCCGAAACGGCGCGGCGTGTGCTGGCTGAGCTCAACCAGGTCGCGGCCGAATTCCGCGACATCACCACCTTGCACACTGGCTCGGTCTCGCTGGCTGCGGTGCCCTCGCTTTCGGTGATGTGGCTGCCCAAACTGCTGAGCCTCTTCAGCTCACAGCACCCGGGCGTCAGGTTGCGGCTTTACGACCAGTCTTCGGTCCGTTGCCTGGAGCTGGTGCGGCAGGGCGCGGTGGATTTCGCGCTCAATTCGCAGCCGGGCACGCAGCACGAAATGGATGCCGAGCTTCTCTTCGAGGAGTCGCTCTACGTGGTCTGCGCGCCCGATCACCCGTTGAGCCGGGTGAAGGAAGTCACGCCGGCGGACTTGCGCGGCGTGCGCTTTCTGCATCTGCAGGGAACGGACGACATGATCGTGAACACCCCGACGGGACTGCGTGGTGCCCGGCTTGTATTCTCCGAAGCCGGCGTGATCGACACGGGCTTCGAAGTCAGCAACCTCGCCACGCTGGCAGGCCTGATTTCGTCTGGGTTAGGTGTGGGCCTGGCGCCCGAGACCTCGCTGGCGCAGTTCAGCGTGTTGCCTGCGCATGCGGCGCGCATCAGCTCCAAGATGATGACGCGTCCGATTTATTTCGTGTACCCGAAAGGCCGCGCGCTCACCCATGCGGCCACCGCCATGCATGCGCTGTTGCTGAAGAACCTGCCCAAGCTGGCGGCTATTGCATGAGGTTGCCTGCGGCTCGTTCTACCGTCACTCCGGTGTTGGCCAATTGAACTTCGCCGGTTGGCGCTGAATGAATCGCTCCACCGCATCGCGGTGATACTCGGATGAGAAAGCGATGCCCTGTGCCGCGGACTCGAGTTCGACCATGGTCGCGAGATCGCTGGAGAATGACCGGTTGAGCGCGGCCTTGGTCATGGCGCTGGCGCTGGATGAGGCTGTGGCCACGCCCTGGGCGATGGCGATAGCACGTTGCAGGGCCTCACCATCGCTCACCACTTCCATGGCGATACCCAGTTCCCGAGCCTCATCGGCATGCACTTCGCGTGCGCTCAGCATGATCTCCTTGGCGCGCTGAAGGCCCACGATGCGCGGCAAGGTGTACATCGACGCGTTGTCCGGAACCAGGCCGATGCGCGAGAACGACATGCAAAAGCGCGCGGATTTCGCCGCGATGACCAGATCGGCCAGCAAGGCCAGCCCAAACCCTCCACCGTATGCGGAGCCTTCCACGGCGGCCACCACGATCTTGTCGCCGCTGTAGAGCCTTTCGGCATTCTGCAAGGTCCTGCGCATGCGGGCCCGGCCGGCTTCGGCCGTCATGGGTTTGCTGCCTTGCATGTTGGAAATATCCCCACCCGCGCAGAAATGCCCTCCGCGGCCGGTGATCACGATGGCCTTCACTTGCTCGTCTTCCATCGCTTGCTGTACTGCGGACGCGAAGTGCTCGCGTGCGGCCATGTCCAAGGCGTTGCGCTTTTCCGGGCGGTTCAGCGCGATCACGCGAACGGGGCCATGTGTCTCGAGTGCAATGGTTTCAGGGGCATTCATGGTGTGGGATCTCCTCGTGTATGAGCTGAATGGCTATTTCTCGCCAGGCAGCAGCGTAACGCCAAAGCCAGGCGTTTTCCTATTGCCTGGCACGCATATTGCGTGAGTGACTCCATGCACGCTTGCGCCAATAGATTTCTTGATCCGCGGTCACCTGCCTCCGATGACATGACGCTGCTGTTGGAGTCCACCAGCGAGGGCGTCTACGGCATCGACAACACGGGCGCCTGCACTTTCATCAACCGGGCTGGCGCGCGCCTGCTGGGTTGGCCGGTGGAGGATCTGGTGGGGCGCAACATGCACGCCGTCACGCACCATTCCCATGCGGATGGCCACGGCTATCCGGAATGCGATTGCCCCATCTTTCAGGCTTTCCGGCTGGGGCAGCCTTGCCGGGTGGATGCCGAGGTATTCTGGCGGCGCGACGGGAGCAGCTTTCCGGTCGAGTATTCAAGCTCTCCGATCATCGACCAGGGTCAGGTACATGGCGCGGTGATCACCTTTGTGGACATCACGGAGCGGCGCGCCCTGGCCGATACGCTGCAGCGCGCCAACGAAGGTCTTGCGCAGACCAACGAATTCCTGGAAACGCAGGTGCGTCAACGAACGGCGGCGCTCTCGGCCGCGCTGGCGCAGGTGCGCGAACTGGCCGCGCACGCGGAATTCGTACGGGAACAGGAGCGCACCCGTATCGCGCGCGAGGTGCACGACGAACTCGGCAGCCTGCTGGTGGCGCTGAAGATGGATGTGAACTGGTTCGAGAAGCGCCTGCGCGAGCAGGACGGCCGGACGCCTGAGGATGCCCACCTTGTGCGAGACCACTTGCGCGCCAAATGCCGCCACATGAGCCGCCTGATCGAGGACGCGGTGTCCAGCGTGGGGCGCATCATCACCGATCTGCGTCCCAGCGTGCTGGATCATCAAGGGTTGTGGGCAGCCTTGGAGTGGCATGCCCACGAGTTTCTGCCCGCGGCCGAACTCTCGCTCGACTGGCACATGGATGTTCCCGGCGGGCTGGTGCTGCCTGAGGCACAGGCCATTGCCGTGTTCCGCATCTTTCAGGAAATACTGAGCAATGTGGTGCGCCATGCGCAGGCAACGCAGGTGCGCATCAGCATCAAGGCCCATGCCGACGCGCTGTCTGTCCGGGTAAGCGACGATGGCCGGGGTGCCGAGCCGCAGGTCTTCGAGGCGCACGATGCTTACGGTGTGATGGGCATGCGCGAACGTGCGGGCCATTTTTTCGGCGCGATCGAGATCCACAGCGTTCCCGGCGAAGGCTCCACTTTCTCGTTGTACTGGCCGCTCAAGCACCATGGCTGAATCTGTCATACCTGTCGTGCTGTGTGACGACCACCGCATCGTCCGTGAAGGTCTCAAGCAGATGCTAGCCGATGATTTCCGCATCCGGGTGATCGCGGAGGCGTCTACCGGCGAGGAACTGATGGTGCTTGTCACCAATTTGGTGCATGACGGTGTCAAGCCTGTGCTCATGCTGGATATCGCGCTGCCCGGCCAGGACGGGCTGACGATGCTCAAGTCGATCCGCGAGCGCTGGCCGCTGCTTCCGGTGCTCATGCTCAGCACCTACCCTGAGAAGCAGTACGCCGTGCGCTGCATCCAGCTTGGCGCTTCCGGCTATGTGCACAAGAGCGCCGATCCTGATGTGATGATGGCCGCGGTGCTGCAAGCCGCCAATGGCGAACGGTACCTGAGTGCCGCCACAGCGCAAGCCCTGGCGGCGGCTGCGGCCCGGAGGCACAGGTTCACAGCTGCGGCCGAAGGCATCCCGGCGTTGTCTCACCGCGAACATCAGGTCTTTCAACGTTTGATCGAAGGCCAGGCCGTGACCCAGATTGGTGCGGCGCTGGGTTTGGCCGCCAATACCGTCAGTACCTACCGCGCACGCATTCTCGAAAAAACCGGTGCCCGCAACGATGTGGAGCTGGCGTTGCTGGCTGAAAGGCACGGCCACAGAGGCTGAGATGGGCACTGCGGGGCGCCGGTTGTAGGGCTGCCACTACACGCTGTCGACAGTCCGGGCACGACATGGTGCTCCGGACGGCATGGGCTCCTGAGTTGGCCCGCACCTTGCATTGGAGGGCCTATCCATATCAGGAGTGCACCATGTCCAATATTTTCTCGCCCTACGACGCCGATCGCCCTTTGCGGCTGCGCTGCAGTTGCGGCCGTGACCACTCTGAAGCCGAGCATGCTGCGGAGGCCTCTTCCAGCTCGGCTATCGCCGAGCTGCGCCAACGCACCAGTACGCCTGACTTCGAAAGCTACAGCCGCCAGTTCATCGAGGCCACGCTGGTCAAGGCGTTGTTCCCGCAGGACGCGGTGCGCCGCCGTTTCCTGCGCGCCGTGGGCAAGGGCACGGCCATGGCCGCCATTGCCAGTGTGCTGCCCATGGCCAGCCTGCAGGCCATGGCCCAGGAAAAAAGCACGCTCGAGAAGAAAGACCTCAAGATCGGCTTCATTCCCATCACTTGCGCCACGCCGCTGATCATGGCGCACCCGCTGGGCTTCTATGAGAAGCAGGGACTGAAGGTCGATCTGATGAAGACCGCCGGTTGGGCGCTGGTGCGTGACAAGATGCTGAGCCGCGAGTACGACGCCAGCCACTTCCTCAGCCCGATGCCGCTGGCCATCAGCATGGGCCTGGGATCGAACGCCGCGCCCATGAACGTGGCCACCATCCAGAACGTCAATGGCCAGGCGATCACGTTGGCGATGAAGCACAAGAACAACCGCGATCCCAAGCAATGGAAGGGTTTCAAGTTCGCTGTGCCGTTCGACTACAGCATGCACAACATGCTGTTGCGCTACTACCTGGCCGAGGCCGGCCTGAATCCCGACAGCGACGTGCAGATCCGCGTCGTGCCGCCCGCGGAGATGGTGGCCAACCTCAAGGCCGGCAACATCGATGGCTTCCTCGGCCCTGATCCTTTCAATCAGCGGGCGGTGTTCGAGGAGGCCGGTTTCATCCACATGCTGACCAAGGATCTGTGGGACGGCCATCCGTGCTGCGCCTTCGGTACCAGCACGGAGTTCATCCAGAAGTACCCCAATACCTTTGCCGCACTCTACCGAGCCGTGCTGACTTCAGCCGCCATGGCCTCCGAGGCCCGCAACCGCGAACTGATCGCCAAGGCCATTGCGCCAGCGCAATACCTCAATCAGCCTGAGGTGGTGCTGCAGCAGGTGTTGACCGGCCGCTTCGCCGACGGCCTGGGCAAGATCCAGAATGTGCCGAACCGCGCCGGTTTCGATCCGATGCCATGGCAGAGCATGGCCGTGTGGATGCTGACGCAGATGCAGCGCTGGGGGTACATCAAGGGCGACGTTAACTACCGGCAGATCGCCGAGAAGGTGTTCCTGATCACCGACGCGCGCAAGTACATGAAGGAACTGGGCCAGAAGGTGCCGGAAGACAGCGCCTATCCCAAGTTCCGCATCATGGGCAAGGAGTTCGATCCGGCCAAGGCAGCCGAGTACGCGAAGAGCTTCGCCATCCAAAAAACGGCATGAGGAGGCGGCGATGAAAACACTCAACTTTCGCGCGGCGCTGTTGTCATTGCTGCTGTTGCTGGCGGTGCTGGGGATCTGGCACCTGGCCACCAAGCCGGCGGGCGTTGGCGGCACCACGGCCGGCATGACAGCCGAGCAGATCGAGTACGCCCGCATGATGGGCAAGAACGTCGGTGATGCCTCTTCCAGCGCCACATCAGGCGGCTTCCCCACCCTGACGCTGATGGGGCAGACCGCCTTGGGCCATCTGTCGAACCCGTTCTACGACAACGGCCCCAATGACAAAGGCGTTGGGATTCAGATCGCGCACTCGCTGGCGCGCGTGGGGCTGGGTTTCGGGCTGGCTTGCTTGGCCGCCATTCCGCTCGGCTTTCTGATCGGCATGTCGCCGCTGCTGAGCCGCGCGTTGGATCCTTTCATCCAGGTGCTGAAGCCCATCAGCCCGCTGGCCTGGATGCCGCTGGCCCTTTACACGATCAAGGACTCCTCGATCAGCGGCATCTTCGTGATCTTCATCTGCTCGATCTGGCCCATGCTGCTGAACACCGCGTTCGGCGTGGCTTCCGTGCGCCGCGATTGGCTCAACGTGGCGCGCACGCTGGAAGTCAATCCGTTGCGCAAGGCCTTCCTGGTCATCCTGCCCGCCGCGGCCCCCACCATTTTGACAGGCATGCGCATCAGCATGGGGATTGCCTGGCTGGTGATCGTGGCCGCGGAGATGCTCGTGGGCGGCACGGGCATCGGGTACTTCGTCTGGAACGAGTGGAACAACCTGTCGCTGCCCAACGTGATCTTCGCGATCCTGACCATCGGGATAGTGGGCATGGGCCTGGACTGGATCTTTGGCCGTTTGCAGAAGGCGGTGACCTATGTGGAGTGAAGACCGTTCCCTGATCCGCCACGTGGCGCGCGCCGCCGGCACTTTCCCTCACACACGAAAGGCGTCCGTGAAAGGCTTCCTCTCCGTCGAAAATCTCTCGAAGGCTTACGTGCCGGCCAAGCCGGTATTTGCCGACGTCTCCTTCACCATCGAGAAAGGTGAGTTCGTCTGCGTGATCGGCCACTCCGGCTGCGGCAAGACGACGATCCTGAACGTAATGGCCGGCCTCGATACGGCCACCTCTGGCGACGTCATCATGGACGGCAAGGAGATCACAGGCCCCAGCCTCGATCGCGGTGTGGTGTTCCAGGGGCACGCGCTGATGCCCTGGCTCACGGTGCGCCAGAACGTGGCGTTCGCCGTCAAGTCGCGCTGGCCGCAATGGAGCCGTGCCAAGGTAGACGAGCAGGTCGAGAAGTTCGTGAAGCTGGTCGGCTTGCCGCATGCCGTCGACAAGAAACCGAGCGAGCTTTCCGGCGGCATGAAGCAGCGGGTGGGCATTGCCCGCGCCTTCTCGATCGAGCCGAAGATGCTGCTGCTGGATGAACCCTTCGGCGCGCTGGACGCGCTGACCCGCGGCACCATTCAGGACGAGCTGATGAGCATCGTGCGGGAAACCCGCCAGACCGTGTTCATGATCACACACGACGTGGACGAAGCCATTCTGTTGGCCGACCGCATCCTGCTGATGAGTAATGGCTCCGAGACCCCAGGCGGCTACGTGCCGGGTGGCATCGCCGAGATGGTGACCAACCCGCTGCCTCGCGACCGCAAGCGGGCTGATCTGCACCATCTTCCCGGTTACTACGACCTGCGCAACCACATCGTCGATTTTCTGGTGAAGCGCGCCAAGGCAGGTCATTGAAGTACCTGAAGCTCTTTTCCCTTTTCTTCGCTCGTTCTTTTTTCTATTTTTCTAAACAGGAGTCTTCATGAACCGCAACGACGTCACCGAAAAAATCATCACCACCAAGGTATCCAAGGGCATCAAATGGGAGGATGTGGCCAAGAAGCTCGGCCTTTCCAAGGAGTGGACCACCGCCGGCTGCCTGGGCCAGATGACTTTCGATGCTGCCCAGGCCAAGATCGTCGGCAAGATTTTCGGCCTCACGCTGGAGGAGCAGAAGTGGCTGCAAGTGGTGCCCTACAAAGGCTCGCTGCCCAGCGCCGTGCCGACCGATCCGCTGATCTACCGCTGGTATGAGGTGGTGAGTGTGTACGGCACCACCATCAAGGAGCTCATCCACGAAGAGTTCGGCGACGGCATCATGAGCGCGATCGATTTCAGCATGGACATCAGGCGCGAGAAGGACCCCAAGGGTGACCGCGTGAACGTAGTGCTCTCGGGTAAGTTCTTACCGTATAAACAGTATTGATCCCCCCTGAGTCGCTTCGCGCCTTCCCCCAGGGGGACGCACCTGGCGGCCGGGCAAAGCCCGCTCCGCGGGTGCACGGGCATGGCCTGCTCCGCGGCCTTCGGCGCGTGTCAGCCCCGTAGGGTGTGCACGCGGAGGAACCTCTCCGGAGCTGTTCGCTACTGGGCAGCTTCCCCGAAACCCCCACCCCCAGGCGTGTCGATCTCGAAGATATCGCCGGTCAGCAGGTCGGCACGCGCCGCATGATCGAGCTGTTCCACGCGCCCATCGGTGCGGATCACGCGGGCGCGGCCCGGTGCGCCGGGTTGCCCACCTGCCAGCCCGAAGGCGGGATACCGCCAGCCATTGGCCAGTAGCGATACCGTCATGGGTTCCAAGAACCGCAGCGTGCGTGTGCCGCCATTCCCACCATGCCAGCGGCCTTTCCCGCCAGATCCCTCGCGGATGGAGTAGCCCTCCAGCCGCACCGGAAAGCGCAGTTCCAGGATTTCCGGGTCGGTCAGCCGCGAGTTGGTCATATGGGTCTGAACGACTGAGGTGCCGTCGAAGCCGCCGGTCTGCGCGCCATGGGCATCGAATCTGGCGCCAGAGCCCGACCCTCCGGAAATGGTCTCGTAGTATTGGTGGCGTTCGTTGCCGAAGGTGAGGTTGTTCATGGTGGGCTGGCTGCCCGCCAACACGCCCAGCGCGCCATAGATGGCATTGGTGACGCAGCTCGAAGTCTCGACATTGCCAGCGACCACGGCGGCCGGATAACGCGGATTGAGCATGGAGCCCTCGGGGACGATCAGCGTGAGCGGCTTGAGGCCGCCGGCATTCATCGGAATATCGTCATCCAACAGCGTACGGAATACATAGAGCACGGCAGCCGTGGTCACGGCGCGCGGCGCATTGAAGTTGTTTGGCAACTGGGCAGAGCTGCCGCTGAAGTCCAGCGTGGCGCTGCGCGCGGCGTGGTCCACGGACAGCGTCACCGACACCTGGGCGCCATTGTCCAGGTGCACGGTGAAGCGCCCGTCGTGCAGCCGTCCTATGGCGCGGCGCACGGATTCTTCCGCGTTGTTCTGTACGTGGCGCATGTAGGCGCTCACCACCTCCAGACCGTAGTAGCGCACCATGGCCAGCAGTTCCTCGCGGCCTTTTTCGTTGGCGGCGATCTGAGCCTGCAGATCGGCGATGTTCTGTTCCACATTGCGCACGGGATGGCGCGCTCCGGTCAGCAGCGCGCGCAATGCATCCTCACGGAATTCACCGTTCTCCACCAGCACGAAGTCCGTGATCAGCACACCCTCGTCCTCGATGGTGCGCGAATCCGGCGGCATCGAGCCCGGCGTCAAGCCGCCAATATCGGCATGGTGGCCGCGCGAGCCTACGTAGAAGAGAACCTGGGAGCCCGCCTCATCGAACACGGGCGTGATCACGGTGACGTCGGGCAGGTGCGTGCCGCCTGCATAGGGATTGTTGAGCGCGTAAACACTGCCCGGCCGCATGGTGCTGCCAAAGCGGTCCATCACGGCGCGCACGCTGGCCCCCATGGAGCCCAGGTGCACGGGGATGTGGGGCGCGTTGGCCACCAGTTCGCCATCGGTGTCGAAGATCGCGCAGGAGAAGTCCAGCCGTTCCTTGATGTTGACGGAGTGCGCGGTGTTCTGCAGGCGCCAGCCCATCTGCTCGGCGACCGACATGAAGAGGTTGTTGAAAATTTCCAGCATCACCGGATCGGCCTCAGTACCAATGGCCCGCCGTTCCGTACGGGGCAGATAGCGCTCCAACAGCAGATTGCCGCTGGCCGTCGCCGTGGCGCGCCAGCCCGCATCGACCACCGTGGTGGCATTGGCATCGGTAATGATGGCCGGCCCGTCGACGGCGTCGCCCGCGCGCAGGTGCTCGGCACGGTACAGCGGCGCGGTACCCTGGCTCGCGCCGTGGAAAGCGACGTGGTCCAGAGGCTGCAGGCTGGTGCCTGCCTCGCGGAGAGGGCGCTCGAAATGTGCGGTCTCTCCGGCTCGGCCATCGCCTGCCGTGGCCTCGGCGACGACGGAGTCGATCACCAAAGGCCGGCCTGGCATCAGGAAGGCAAAGCGCTGACGGTAGGCACTCTCGAAGGCCGTTACCATGCCGGCAGTTTCTCCCAGCGGGACGGGAAGCGCCGTATCAGTGCCCTCATAGCGCAGGTAAAGGCGCTGCACCACGCGGATGCTGGCCCCCGGGTTGCCCTGTGCTTCAAGCTCGGCCCGCGCAAGGCCGGTCACCTCCGCCAGCACGGCGCGCGCGGTGGCCTCGCCTTCCGCGTCCAGGCGCCGCTCGATGGAGCGCTCGCGCACCGCCGTCGATACCGCCAATCCCATGCCATACGCGGAAAGCACGCCCGCCAGCGGATGTGCCAGTACGCGTGGCATGGCCAGCGCGTCGGCCACGGCGCAGGCATGCTGCCCGCCGGCGCCGCCAAAGGTGGTCAGCGTGTAGTTCGTCACGTCATAGCCGCGCTGCACGGAAATGCGTTTGATCGCATTGGCCATGTTGCCCACGGCGATTTCCAGGAAACCTTCGGCGAGTGCCTCGGGCGTCGTGGCGGTACCGGTGGCTTGCGAGACTTCTTCGGCCATGCGGGCAAAGCGCTGGCGCACCACTTCGGCGTCCAGGGGCTGGTCACCATTCGGGCCAAACACCGAAGGAAAATGAGAGGGCTGTATGCGGCCCAGCAGCACGTTCGCGTCGGTCACCGTGAGTGGGCCGCCGCGCCGGTAGCTGGCTGGCCCGGGGTTGGCGCCCGCCGATTCCGGCCCCACGCGCAGGCGGGTGCCGTCAAAGCGCAAGATGGAGCCGCCGCCTGCGGCCACGGTGTGGATGCTCATCATGGGGGCGCGCAGGCGCACACCGGCCACGAGCGTATCGAAAGCCCGCTCATACTCACCGGCGTAGTGCGACACATCGGTGGAAGTGCCGCCCATGTCAAATCCGATCACGCGGTCATAGCCCGCGGCGGCAGAGACACCCGCCATGCCCACGATGCCGCCCGCTGGGCCGGAGAGCACCGAATCCTTGCCCTGAAAAGCCTGGGCATCGGTCAGCCCGCCGCTGGATTGCATGAACTGCAGCCGCACGCCAGGCAGCTCGGCGGCCACGCGGTCCACGTAGCGGCGCAGCACGGGCGAGAGATAGGCATCAACCACCGTGGTGTCGCCGCGCGCCACGAAGCGTATCAGGGGCGAGATGCGGTGGGAAACGGAGACCTGGGTGTAGCCCAGCTCACGCGCCAGTTCCGCCAGCTGCTCCTCGTGCGCCGGGTTGCGATAGCCGTGCATCAGTGCAATGGCAATGGCCGTGAAGCCCTGTTCGCGTCCTTCCGCCAATGCTGCGCGGGCCTGGGACTCGTCCAGTGGCGTGACCACACTGCCATCCGCCGACAGGCGTTCCTCGATTTCCTGAACGCGGCTGGCGAGTTGCTCGGGCAGCACGATCTCGCGGTCGAACAGGCGGGGGCGGTTCTGGCAGGCGATGCGCAGCGCATCCTTGAAGCCGCGAGTGACCGCCAGCAGCACGCGCTCGCCCTTGCGCTCCAGCAGCGCGTTGGTGGCGACCGTTGTGCCCATGCGCACCACGGCCACGCGTTCGGCAGGCACCGGCTCGCCGGCGGCCAGCCCGAGCAGCCGGCGGATACCTTCTACCGCGGCATCGGGGTACTGCTCGGGGTTTTCAGACAGCAGCTTGGCCGTGGCCAGGGTACCGTCGGGGCGCTGGCCGATCACATCGGTGAAGGTGCCGCCGCGGTCGATCCAGAATTCCCAGGCGCCTTGGGAGATGTCTGCCGAAGTCTTGTCTGTCATAGTGATGAAGCCGCGCGTGCGGCCTGGTCATAGAGCCCCGAAAGCAGGCGCAGGCGGCGGGCCACATCGGAGTGAGAGTCGCCATCGCTCAGTTCCCCCTCGATACCGGCCAGCAGGCAACGGCTGCGAACGTCGCGGAAGCGCTCGATCAGCGCAGCGCCTTCCGCCGTGGTGGAGTACAGCACTTCCTTGCTGGTTTTCTTGCCCTGGATCAAGCCCATGGAGGCGAGTTTCTTCAGTGCGTAGTTGATGACATGCGTGTCCTCGTAGTTGAGGGTGAAGCAGATATCCGCCAGCTTCTTGCCGCGCTCACGGTGGTGTACATGGTGCAGCACCAGAATGTCATTGGATGCCAGCTCAGGTACGCCCGCGGCGGCCATGCAGCGCATGACCCAGCGGCTGAAGGCATTGTGGGCGATGATGAGTCCGAACTCCAGCTCCGACAACTCGGCATGCGGGCCTTTGGCGAGATGGGCGGAGGACAGGATCCGCATCCGCCCGCCATCAGATGGTTCAGTGTCCTTAGTCGCCATCGGCGTCCTCTCCTGCATCGCCGGCAAACAAGCGCTCCTTGGAGGGCGCGATTTCGGTGACCAGATCGCGCACCAGCGCCTTGTTGGGCAGCGGTGCAACCTCGTAGCTCTGGCCGGACTCGATGCGAGCCGTGCATGCATACACCGTCTTGCCATTCAGCCTCATCATGCATTCCTTGCAGGCGTTGGCGTTGATGCATGCATAGCGGAAAGCGAGCGTCTCGTCCTGGTGCGTGCGGACCCAGCGCAGGCCATCAAGCAAGGATGCGGCGGCATTGCCCGGCAGGGTGTATTCATGGATGCGTCCTTGTGCTCCGGCGCCGCCGCGATGCACACGCAACTGTATGGTGTCCTGGTTCATGCGCTGATCTCCTGTGTGCGCTCCGTGGCTTTTGAAGTGGGAAGCAGAGTTTCCAGCCGGCTGACGGGCTGGGTTGACAGCGCGAGGCCGCTCTCACGCAAGGCGATGGTCTGGTTCAACGTCCAGGTCTCATCCTGGCCTGGATAGTCCTCTCGTTGATGCGCGCCCCGGCTTTCCTTGCGAGCCAGTGCGCTGAGGGCGACCGCCTCCGCTACCAGCAGCATGTTGCGCAGATCCAGCGCATCGAGCCGCACGGGATCTTGCGCACCACCACCGGGCAATGCGCCACCCGTGCGTGCTTTCAACGAGACGATGGCCTCTAGCGCACGGCGGATGCCCGCATCTGTGCGGAACGGCCCTACGTCGCGTTGCATCACAGCTTGCAGTTCTTCGATCAGCGCGGCCTGGCTGTGGCCGGTGTTTTCGGCGGCTGGTTCAAGCCACGCCAGCAGAGGCTTGGCCAGCGCATGCAACTCCTCCGGCGAAGGCTGTTCGGGTACCGCTTCGCTCGCAGCCAGGGCCGCCGAGCGTCCCGCGCGCAGGCCGAAGGCCACGGCTTCGGTGATGGCGTTGCCCGACAGGCGGTTGGCACCATTGGCGCCGCCCACGGCCTCGCCTGCGGCAAACAGGCCCGGCACATCCGTGGCCATCTCGGTGTCCACCCGGATGCCGCCCATGTGATAGTGGGCAATGGGCGCCACTTCAATCATCTGCTGCGTGAGATCGATGCCTGCCGCCGCCAGCTTCTTGATGATGGGGCCGAAGGCGGTGCGCAATGTGGCCTCGGGTACGTGGCGGAAGCTGAGGTACGCCCCGCCCGCGGGCGAGCCGCGCCCGGCTTCTACCTCCTTGATGATGGCGTAGGTGGCCGCATCGCGCGTGGTGGTGTAGCGGCCCTCCTCGTTGGCGTTGCCATACCGTTCGACGAACTCCTCGCCATCGCGGTTGAGCAGCTTGCCGCCCAGCTTGTAGCGGAACGGGTCCCACATGATCGGATCGAAACCCACCAGCCGGGGCGCGAGATGACCGATGGGGAAGAACTGCACGAACTCCATATCGAGAAGCTGCGCCCCGGCGCGCAGTGCCAGCGCGAAGCCGTCGCCTCCCATATTGAGCGAGGCGCTGTTGCGCCGGAACAGCCGCGTCAGCCCACCGGTGGCGATGATGGTGGCACCTGCGCGGATGAGCACCGCATCCCCGGTGGTCAGGTGCAGCGCCACGGCGCCAGCGACGCGGCCTTCATGCAGCAGCAGATCCACGATGGCCAGATCGCCCACGCGCTGCACGCCTTGGGTGTGCGCCACTTGCGTGCGCAAGGTCTTGGCCACCGCGGGGCCGGTATTCAGATAGTCCACATACACGCAGCGCGGGCGGTCATGGCCCGGCGCTTGGACCTGGGTCATGTGGCCATCCGCGCGGGCCCAGCCGGCGCCCCAACTGTCGAGCAGGCGGATCGCCTCCACGCCCTCTTCGCAGAGAATGCGCGCAAGCGGTTCGTTGCACAGGCCTCGGCCCGCCTGAAGGGTATCGCGCAGGTGGTGGCTCCAGTGGTCCTCTGTCTGCTCGCCCAGCGCCACCGCCACGGTCATCTGCGCCATGATGGTGGCACCGCCGCGGCCAATCAGGCTGCGGTCGGCCAGCAGCACGCGGCTGCCGGATTGGGCGGCGGCGATGGCTGCGCTCATGCCGGCGCCTCCGGCGCCGATAACCAGCACATCGGTGTCCAGGCTATGAACCGTGTGCGCCTTGGTCGGGAGGGATGGATCGTGGGTCATGGTTGTTTTCGCGGCCTTTACGCCGCTCCGAGATAGGCTTTCTGAACGGCGGGATCGGCGGCCAGATCGGCCGCGCTGCCTTGCAGCACGACATGGCCGTGCTGCAGCACATAGGCGCGGTCGGCCAGCTCCAGCGCGATGCGCGCGTTCTGTTCCACCAGCAATATGGTCTGGCCCGCGGCTTTCCAGCGGAAAAGCACTTCGTATACGGCGTCGACGAATCGGGGCGACAAGCCCATGGAGGGCTCGTCGATGCACACCAGCCGCCCGCGCCGCAGCCAGGCCCGTCCGAGCGCCAGCATCTGCTGCTCGCCTCCGGACAGCGTGCCGGCCGCCTGGTGGCGCCGCTCTGCCAGGCGCGGAAAGGCGGTGAAAACCTCTTCCAGGTCTTCGGCAATGGCGGCTTTTTCCTGGCGCCGCGGATAGGCGCCCATCAGCAGGTTCTCGTGCACCGACATCTCCGGGAACACGCGGCGGCCTTCCGGCACACTGGCGATACCCAGCGCGATGACGTCGGCCGGGAGCAAGCCCTGGATCTCCCGGCCTTCGAGCAGGATCCGCCCTTTGGTGGGCGTGACCAGGCCCAGCACGGACTTCAAGGTGGTGGACTTGCCCGACGCGTTGCCACCGAGCACCGAGACCACCTCGCCGGCATGCACCTCAAGGCTGACGCCATACAGCGCCTGCACGGCGCCATAGTGCACATCG
This sequence comes from Ottowia sp. VDI28, assembly GCF_049532675.1. Classification (NCBI taxonomy): domain Bacteria; kingdom Pseudomonadati; phylum Pseudomonadota; class Betaproteobacteria; order Burkholderiales; family Comamonadaceae; genus Ottowia; species Ottowia sp. VDI28. The sequence goes on from NZ_CP149820.1 coordinate 289,687, forward strand.
ATGGCGTCGATGGTGAGAAGGGGGAATTCGAAGAGCTCATGGCGATGGCGTTTCATTCTTGCGCGCGGACACAGGGGGCGTCCGTCAACCCAGGTGGGCATCCGAGCCCGCGGGCCGGGTGCGCGTGCGGCCGAGATAGGCCTCGACCACTTCGGGATGATCCAAGGCATCCGAGGGCGATCCGGACACCAGCACGCGCCCTTGGTTGAGCACGATGACCCGGTCGGCGATGCGGCGCACCAGCGACAGCTTGTGCTCCACGACCAGCATGCCCAGGGTGGGTTGTTCGGCCCGCAGCTCCAGCAGCAGCTCTGTCAGTTCCGCGGTTTCGCTGGGGTTCATGCCCGCGGCGGGTTCATCCAGCAGCACGTAGCGCGGTTGTGAAGCCAGCACGCGGGCAATTTCCAGGCGCCGCCGATTGGCATAGGACAAGCTGAAGGCTGGTTGGTCGCGGCGCGGCCACAATCGCTCGCCAAAGCGCTTGAGCGCGGCTTCGGTCCGGGCGTCGGCCTCGGCCTGCCTGGCGCGCCAGGAAGACAGGCCCAGCAACTCGCCGGCCACTTCGGTCAGCGGATTGACCAACCCGCCATGGGCGCGGCGCAGCAGCGTACTTTGCGTGCCCAGGCGCACGCTGTCCCAGACGGTGAGTGCGGGAAACACCCGCGAAGTCTGGAAGGTGCGGCCAAGGCCCCGGCGGGCAATGCGCTCCGGGGCCAAACCATGGATGGACTGGCCATCGAGGAGAACGCTGCCGGCGTTGGGTTTTTCCACGCCGCTGAGCAGTTGGATCAGTGTCGATTTTCCGGCCCCGTTGGGACCGACCAGCGCCACTGTTTCACCTGGAGCCAGTGTAAAGCTCACGTCGTCCACGGCTTTCACGCCGCTGAAATGGCGGCTGAGTCCCTGTACCTGCAGGCCTTGGGGCGAAGTTTTTCCAGAGGTCTGCATGGTCAGCGCGCTCCCAGCAAGCCATGGGGGCGCAGGCGCAGCATCAGCAAAAGCGCTACCCCGTAGGCGATCATGCGCCACTCGGCGAAAGGCCGCAGCAGCTCCGGCAGCAGTGTCAGCACAAACCCCGCCAGCGCGGCACCGGTCAGGTTGCCCAGTCCGCCCAGCACGGCAAGAGTCAACAGAAGGATCGAAGCGCTGACGGTGAAACTCTCGGGGCTCACCACGCTCTGCACATAGGCGAACAGTCCGCCTGCCGCGCCCGCCAGCACGCCCGACAATGCAAAGCCCAGAAGAATGTAGCGGCGCACTGGCAACCCAATCGCATGGGCCGCTAACCGGTCCTCCCGGATACCGCGCCAGACCCTTCCCACGCCGGAATTAAGCAACCGCTGGGCCAGTGCCAGCACGACGGCCACCACCGCGGCGATCAGCCAGAATTTCTGCGTCAGCGTGGATAGTGTTACACCGCCCAGCAGTGCCAGCTTGGGTGCCGGGATCCCGATGAAACCCATAGGGCCACGCGTCACGTCCAGCCAGGTCATGAAGACCAGATAACCGATTTGCCCCACCGCCAGCGTCCCCAGCGCGGCCGTATGGCCGCTGAGCTTGAGCAGGGGCAGCGCGGCCACCATGGCCACCAGGGCCGTCACGGCCGCGGCGCCCAGCAGCGCAGCTTCGGCTGACCAGCCGTGGCTGCGCGCCAGAATGCCCACCGCATAGGCGCCTACGCCGTAGAACGCCATATGGCCGATCGAAAGAATGCCCAGCGAACCCGAAACGAGCGTCACGCTGGACACGAGCAGCGCGAAGATCATGGCGTAGGCCACCGCCTGCAATACGTAAGCGCTGCTCACCGCCAGCGGCAGCAGCGCGAGTACCGCCCCAGCGGCCAGAAAGCCCCAGGGCGGCAGCTCCCAGACCCGCTCCACCCGGCGCTGGCTGGAAGAAGAGGCCAGCACGCTGGTGCTGGGCATGGCGCCAGACGCGCCTCCTGCGCCACCCAGCGCCTCCAGCCGGCGGTCACCCAGCAGGCCCTGAGGCCTGAACACCAGGAACACCAGCACCAGGGTGTAGGCCACCAGGTCGCGATAGCCCTCGCCCACATAGGCGCTCGCCAGCGTTTCAACGATCCCCAGCAACAGGCCGCCCAGCACGGCCCCGGGCGTGCTGGTCAGCCCGCCCAGCAGCGCCGCGGCAAAGCCCTTGAGGCCGTAGGGCAAGCCCATCTGCGGAAAGACGCTCTTGAAATACAAGGCCACCAGAATGCCGCTGATGGCGCCCAAGGCGCCGGCCAGTCCGAAGGCCAGGCGTTTGACATCAGCCGTGCGCACGCCCAGTTGCGCGGCCGCATCGCGATCCTGCGCCGTGGCGCGCAATGTGCGGCCCAGCCACGAACGTGACAGGAACAGGGTCAGCGCCACGGTGGCCACCAGGCCGAAACCGAAGATCATCAGGTCGGTGCTGGTCACGTAGGCCGCGCCGAAGAAGAAGGTGGTCTCCTCGAACGGAACGGGAAAGGCTTGCCCCTCGGGCGACCAGATGATCTCGGCCAACTGATCAATGATGAGGCTGATCGCCAATGTGGACAGCACCGGGGCGATATAGGGCGCGTTCTCCAGCGGTCGCAGGGCCAGCCGCTCCAGCAGCATGCCCAGCAGCGTGACTGCCACCACCGAGAGCACTGCCGCGGCCGCCAGCGGCAGGTGCAGCACCGTCACACCGGTAAAGGCAATGAAGGCGCCCAGCATGAACAGGGCGCCTTGCGCAAAGTTGATCAGGTTGGCGACACCGAAGACCAAGGAAAAGCCCAGCGCGATCAGTGCGTAGACCTGCCCTATGGCCAGACCGTTGACGATCTGGCTGATGAAAAGTTCAAGCACGGGGAGTCCTCACGGAAAGCGCTCGCGAGAAAATCACTTCTCTAACAAATGGAACGCGCCGTCGCGCACCATCAGGAAGGTCGGATCCTTCTTGACGTTGCCGTTCTCGAACTTGGACACGCCCGTCACACCCTGGTAGGCCGGCCCATTGGCCAGCTCATCACGCACGGCCTGGCCCGTCAGCGGCTTGCCCGACTGCACCACACGGCGAATCGCGGCCACGCTCACACCGGCTGCGTCGTAGGCCAGAGCGGCAAACTGATCGGGCAGCTTGTTGTATTTGGCCTTGTAGGCATCCACAAAAGCCTTCTTGGAGGGATCACCCGGGAAGAAGAGGCTGTGCACCACCGTACCTTCGGCTGCCTTGCCTGCCAGCTCGATGAACTTGGGTGAAGTCAGCGGAATACCGCCCCCCACAGGAATATTCACACCGGCCTGGCGCAATTGCTGGAGAAAGATCGAAGCTTCCTGATAGGGCAGGGCGAGGAACACGCCATCCGGCTTGGCGGCCTTGATCTTGCTGATCAGCGGCCTGAAATCCTTGGCGCCGGGAATCACGGCTTCTGTCAGAAGCACCTTGCCACCATCCTTTTCGATGGAAGCAGAAGTCGCCTTGACGGTGAAGACACCCCAATCGTCCTGAGAGTAAGGAATGACGATGCGGTTGGCCTTGAGCTTCTTGTGGATCGTGTCCGCGTTGTATTGCGCCAGCACGTCGTCCGTGTTGTTCTGGCGAAACTGATACGGGCTCTGGCGGCTGTAATCGGGGTGCGATGAAGTGGGGCTGATCTGGGCGATCTTGGCCTCCGCGAAGATCGGGGCCGCGGCCATCGAGGCGGTGGTGGACCATGAGCCGATCGCCAGCACCACGCCCGGCGTGGCGACGATCTTGCGTGCGACCGTGGCCGCTTCCTGGGGTGAATTGCGGTCATCTTCCACGACCAGCTTCACGGGCCGGCCGTTGATCCCGCCATCCGCGTTGACCTTGTCCAGGAACAGGTCGATCGCGTTCTTGGTGCTGGCGCCGTATTCGGCAAAGTTGCCCGAAAGATGGGTGAACAGGCCCACGCTGATGGGATCAGCAGCCTGTGAAGGGGCAGCGAAGGCCACGGCCAGCGAAGCGACCGTGAGGATCTGAGGGAGGCGGTTGGGCATGATCATCCAGGGAAGGAATGTTTTCAGAGGCCTTATGTTGAGGTTTTATCAACAAAACGACAACGTTTTTTTATAAATATCCATATATGAAATTCAATTGAATCATGCGTAATTCGTTCTTTGAAGACGCTCTTGGCTTCCCCTCCAGGGGCGTCATTCCTAGCTCGAATCCATCAGCAGGGGGCGGCCAGGCAAGTCAGCTGGACTCCTGTTTTCGCCAGCCTCGGAAAAATCAACCCCGAACGGTTTCGGAAAAAATTTCCCACCGGTTACCGGCTTTGCGCCAGTACTGCCGCAGCGACAGAGGTTTACCGGCACGTTTGCTGCTCACCTGCAGGTCTACGATCCGGATCTCGCCCTTTGCATCTTTCCAGGCGTAGACGGATATGTTCTTCATTGCGGCTTCGGGCCGCTGAAAATGTTCGCCTATGCGATTGCCGGAAAGGCTTTCGAGAGGATGGGGCGAATACAGCTTGGCGAGCGCCTGCTGGTCTGCTCTTTTCCAGGCTTGCTGCCAGGTATCCATGACGCTGAGAAAAGGGTCGACGCCGGGGTGGGCCGCTTTCTCCGGCTGAGCCGTCCATTGAATCTTGTCGCGGATCAGAACAGGGGTCTGACGATCGACTGTCTTCATCAGCGAGATCAAATCAGGGTTAGCCAGGACCACGCAGCCATCGCTGGCCTCAGGAAGGCGCGCGAACTGATCTGGCGGGGAACCGTGCAGCCAAATGCCGTCGCCCGATCGCCCGACGGATTTATCCCACTCGTTGGGATAGTTCATGGTGAGGGCGCCCTTGCCGTAGAACTCCGGCAGCCTGGGTCCCGGAATCTGGCGGCCGATGAAATACACGCCTTCCGGCGTACGCTGATCACCCTCCAGGGCTTTGCCTGTTCCCAGCTTGCCCACGGAAATATAGTAGTCGGCCTTCAAGCGCAGCTTACCGCCCTCATTGGAGAAAAGATAAAGCCGCGATCTGCTGGCATCAATGGCCATGGCGTACCGTACGGACGCTCCAAGCTGCGTGAATTCGTGCGGCACGCTGCCAGCCGGTGGTGAGGCATTGGCGCTTTGCACCCGGCGCCGGAGTTCATCGCGCAGGCCGCGCAATTGCACCTGCCAATCCTGGGCGCTGGCGTCGGGGGCCGGTGAAGCGGCCGCAGGCGAAGGGACGCTGTACTTGACAAGCACTTCCTTCACGGGAGGGTGCCTGCCGGCCGCCGAGGTATGCTGGGCGGGGCTGTTGAGGACGGGAGCGGCCAATACAGGCTTGCCTGTTTTGAAGCGCAATAGATCGGCGTAGACCAACTGAGCCGCTTGAAAGTTGGGCACGTCTGCGGTCAGTTTCGCCGCGGCTTGCAGTGCCGCGTCGAGCTGCTTGCCTTCGATCAATTCGATCACGCCAAGCAGCCTTGCTTCGGCGTTGTTCGGCAGGGGTTGCGAGCGGTTTTTTGGGATTACTGCAGTGGCGGCCGTTGCTGCGGCAACGGCTTTTTCGCGCGGCTGCGCGATTTTGCTGCCGATTTGGAGGCGGATTTTGCCGATGACTTGACCGCGGCTTTGGGCTTCCTGTCCTTCCCCACGGCCGCTTGGGCAGGAGCGATGAAGACCGCTCCCATGGTAATGGCGGTGGCGGCCACTACTGCTTGCCAAAGCTGCTTGCGAAGAAACATAGCCCGAAATTACCTGTTACCCGACCATGCCCGCGCATAGGCAAAGCGAAAAGTGAGAGAGATTAGCAGACTTAGCCGCCGGTAGTTTCCCTCAAGATCTTCCAGTGCCCCTTCTCGCGTTGCAAGGCCAAGGTCTTTCTCGTGGTGGTTTTGAGGCTTCCCGCGGCATAGTTCTGGCGGAACTGGGCGGTGGCCTGCTCGCCATTGACCTTCACCTGCAGATTGCGCAGCGACACCGAGATGCTGTTCTTGCCCACGATACGCACGCGGCGAGCCTCTTTCCATTGGGGCAGGCTGGAGCCATCCGCAGGCGTGAACTTGTCGCTATAGGCATCCAGATAGCGCTGCATGTCTTGCTTTTCCCAGGCGGCGGCCCAGGCGTTGACAGCGGACTCCACCTCCGAGGCAGCTTGCTGAGCAGCCGATTTGGACGGCGCTTCAGGCGGTGGTTTTGCCGCGGGCGCAGCCGGCGCTGACGCGGGAGCTGGCGCAGGCTTGGACGCATTGACCTCGGCTTTGGCGACGGTCTTGGGTTCGGCTTTGGGCTCGGGCTTCGCTTCTGTCTTGGATTCGGGCTTGGCCTCTACCTTGGGCGCAGGCTTCGCCTCCACTTTGGGGGCCGGAAGCACTTCCACCTTGGGCTCAGGCTTCGTTTCCGCTTTGAGCTCCGGCTTGGGTGCAGGCTTGCTTTCAGGTTTCGGTTCGGGCTTGGGCTCGGGTGCTTTGTTCTTGAGCGCTGGGGCCGGGGGAGCTGCGGCAGGTGCTGAAGGCGCACCCGCCTCAGCTACCAGTGTTTTGCCGGCAGCTTGCTGCAGCGGTGTGAGCTGCGTGATCAAGGCGAGCTTGGGACGAAGTCCTTGCCTGGATTCATCCAACTGGAGTGCTTTGGCGTACGCCTCGCTGGCCATGCGTGCGTAGAGATCACCCAGATTCTCGTGGGCTGTGGTGTAGCTGGGGTTGGTCCGGATGGCTTGCTCAAGCGCTTCGGCGGCCTTGCGCTCCTGCCCTTCAGCTGCATACAACACCGCGAGGTTGTTGTAGGGCTCAGGCATGCTCGGATACTCACGGGTCAGTGCCGAGAATATCTTGATCGCCTGTGCATTCTGTTTTTGCTCCGTGGCGATCACACCCCGCAAAAAGCGCATCTCCACATCGTTCGGGTTTTGCTTGAGATAACCATCCGCCTGTTTGGCAGCCTGGTCAGCCTTTCCCTGGTCGAGCAATTGGCCTACTTCATCCGCCACGCGCGCAGCGAACGCGGGCAGGTTGCAAAGGGAAATGCCGCAGCCCACAAGTATGGCGAGCATGACGCGGGAGAAACGCGAAGGGTGTGGCGAGAGGTGTGAACTGGCGCGATCGCGCTCACAGGACATGGCTTGGGACGCAATCAGCATGTGGCGTTCTTCTCTATGCAGTGAATGGACGGGCAATAGCCTGGAACGTGAACACGTTTCCTGGAGACGCTTCACCCAATTTCGACCGATAGATTCCTGTGCGCCTGCGGTCGAGAGCCGACTCATTATATAGACGCACGTCACTGGCCGGCAGCTTCGCCGGGCTGTATTCGGAGGCGGTGCAAAGCCCGAAACAACGGGCCTTTTAAGGTCCGGCGTTACGTTACGCCAGCCGTAGCACTCCGCGTAACGTCGCGCGTAACACGCGGTCCCCAAGCTCTTGACGTTACTGGCGGTTACTGATCGTCATGGAAAAAATCAATGTAAATCAATGAGTTAGAAGTCGGCTGACAAATTATCAAAGATTCTCATACTTTGGCATACATATTGCGTTGATGTTGTCCAGACGAGCTTTCCGGCACCTGCCGTGGCTTGCCGAATGATCTTCTAACTCATCTGGAAAGTACACATGACGACCTCTGCAACACAACCTTCTTCCGTTACGGTCGCGCAGTTGGGCGCTACGAAGACGGACTCCAGTGCTTCCGCTGCTGGCGCCGGTGCCGGTGCCGGTGCTGCAGCGGCTTCCGGTGCCAAGGCTGCGCCGGCGGTGATTTCCGAAGCTTCCCCAGGTGTACAGATCGTTCGCAATGGGCAGCCGATCGCCGCCGAAGCGGGTGCTCAACTGCAATTTGGCGACAAGATCATGGTTCCCGAGAATGGCAGTGCCAAGGCGGTATTTACCGGCGACGGCGGCCAGAAGCTGGTGGGTACGTTCGCAGGGGGCACCGAAGCCACGGTGAGTTCCCGCGAATCAAACGATGGCGGTGGCGCCGTGGTGTTGGATCTTGCTTCCGGGAATGTGGATGTGGCGCCGGCCAGCGATTCGGATGCAGTCGGCCTGGTGGTTACCAAGGAATCTGCTGACGCGGGTGGCTCGGCACTGGGTGATTTTCTGCTGGCAGGTCTTGTCGGCCTGGGCGCAGGCGCGCTGATTGCCTCCACTGGGGGCGACGATGATGATGATGACAACTCTCCGAGGCCGACGGAGCCCACGGACAGCACGGATCCGACGGACAACACTAATCCAACGGACAACACTAATCCAACGGACAACACCAATCCGACGGATAACACCAATCCAACGGACAACACCAACCCAACAGACAACACCAATCCGACGGACAACACCAACCCAACAGACAACACCAATCCGACGGATAACACCAATCCGACGGATAACACCAATCCGACGGATAACACCAATCCGACGGATAACACCAACCCAACAGACAATACCAATCCGACGGATAACACCAATCCAACGGACAACACCAATCCAACGGACAACACCAATCCGACGGATAACACCAACCCAACAGACAATACCAATCCGACGGATAACACCAATCCAACGGACAACACCAATCCAACGGACAACACCAATCCAACGGACAACACCAATCCGACGGATAACACCAATCCGACGGATAACACCAACCCAACAGACAATACCAATCCGACGGATAACACTAATCCGACGGATAACACCAACCCAACAGACAATACCAATCCGACGGATAACACTAATCCAACGGACAACACGAATCCGACGGATAACACCAACCCAACAGACAACACCAATCCGACGGACAACACCGATCCCACGGATGGAAGCCATGGCCTGGTGACGTCGGTTCAGGAGCTGGTAGATCATCTGCTGGATGGCACGGTGGCGGCGCCGGTGATCGACCTGATCAATTCGCTGGTCGACCCCGAAAACAGCACGTTGTCATCCGTGACCAGCGTGCTGGAAAATCTCACTGACACCGAGGGCGCCCTGGGCGCGCTGACGGAACTGGTGGATGCGCTGGTCAATACCAACAATGAAGCGCTGGATCCCCTGATCGACACCTTGAACGGTCTGCTCACCGGACTCTCGGATACTTCCGGCGGCGGCAGCTTGCAGGATCTCGTCAATGACGTGGTGGGCGGCCTGCTGGGTGAGGGCGGACTGGGTGGTTTGCTGGGCGGTTTGCTCACGGGCGGCAGTTCCGGCGGCGGTGAAGGCGAGGGCCTCATCACCACCGTGCAGGATGTAGTCGACCACGTGGCCGGCGGCACCGTGGCCGAACCGGTGGCCCATCTGATCAACGCCCTGGTGAACCCCTCCACCGGTACGCTCTCCGCAGTGACCGGCGCGCTGGAAGCTCTAACCACCGCCGATGGCGGCCCGCTGGGTGTGTTGACTGAACTGGTCGATGGGTTGACCAACGTGCAAGGTGAAGCCCTGGAACCTCTGGTTGACGCCCTGAACGCCCTCATCGGTGGCCTGGCTGAAGCCGGTGATGGTGCAGGCGGCCTGCAGGAGGTGGTGGAGTCCGTGTTTGGTGACGACGGCCTCCTGGGCGGCCTATTGGGCGAAGATGGCCTGCTGGCCGGCGTCGGCGATCTGCTGGGCGGCCTGCTGGGTGGCGGTTTGGGCGGTGGCGGTGGTAGCGGCGGTGAGGGCGAGGGCCTGATCACCACCGTGCAGGATGTGGTCGACCACGTGGCTGGCGGCACCGCAGTTGAACCGGTGGCCAACCTGATCAACGCCCTGGTCAACCCCTCCACCGGCACACTTTCCGAAGTGACCGGCGCGCTGGAAGCGCTGACCGCCGTCGATGGCGGCCCATTGGGCGTGCTGACCGAGCTGGTCGATGGGTTGACCAACGTGCAAGGTGAAGCACTGGAACCGTTGATCGAAACTCTGAATGCGCTCATCGGCGGCCTGTCGGAAGGCGGCGAGGGTGGTCTGCAGGAGCTCGTCGCCTCCGTGTTGGGCGAAGACGGCCCGCTTGGCGGTCTGTTGGGTGACGATGGCCCGTTGGCCGGCGTCGGCGATCTGCTGGGTGGCTTGTTGGGTGGCGGCTTGGGCGGTGGCGGCGGTGAAGGCGAAGGCCTGATCACCACTGTGCAGGATGTGGTCGACCACGTGGCTGGCGGCACCGCAGTTGAACCGGTGGCCGACTTGATCAACGCCCTGGTGAATCCTTCCACCGGCACGCTTTCGGCAGTGACCGGCGCGCTGGAAGCGCTGACCGCCGTCGATGGCGGCCCGCTGGGCGTGCTGACCGAGCTGGTCGATGGGTTGACCAACGTGCAAGGCGAAGCCCTGGAGCCGCTGATCGAAACTCTGAATGCGCTCATCGGCGGCCTGTCGGAAGGCGGAGAGGGCGGTCTGCAAGAGCTTGTCGCCTCTGTGTTGGGAGAAGACGGCATCGTCGGCGGCCTGCTGGGCGATGATGGCCCGCTGGCTGGCGTCGGCGACCTGCTGGGCGGTTTACTGGGTGGTTTGGCCAGCCTGCCTGATGGCGGCACTGGCGACACCGGCGATGGTCTCGTCACCACGGCGCAAGAGGTGGTCGATGGTCTGCTGGGCGGCACGGTGGCCGAGCCCGTCAACCAACTGCTGAACGAGTTGCTTCATCCGAGCGATGGTGCCTTGTCGGTGGTGACGGGCGCCCTGGAGAGTCTGACTGGCGTTGAAGGCGGCCCGCTGGGCGTGCTGACCGAGCTGACCAGCGGCCTGACCCAAGTGCAAGGCGAAGCGCTGGAGCCCGTGCTCAGCACCCTGCATGATCTGATCGCCGGCCTGTCCGGGGCAGAGGGTGGCACTGAGGGGCTCGGCTCCATCGTGGAAGGCGTGCTGGGTGACCACGGCCTGCTCGGCGGGCTGCTGGGCGGCGAAGGCGGTTTACTGTCCGGACTGACCGGTGAAGACGGCCTCCTAGGCGGCCTGCTCGGCGGCAGCGGTTCAGGCAGCGAAGGCGACGGCCTTGTCACCACAGCGCAGGAGGTGGTTGATGGCCTGTTGGGCGGCACAGTGGCTGAACCGGTCAACCAACTGCTGGGCGAGCTTCTCCATCCGAGCGAAGGCGCACTGTCCGTGGTGACAGGCGCCCTGGAAAGCCTGACCAGCGTCGAAGGTGGCCCGCTGGGCGTGCTGACCGAACTGACCAGCGGCTTGACCCAGGTGCAAGGCGAAGGGCTGCAGCCTGTGCTGAGTACCCTGCATGACCTGATCGCCGGTTTGTCGGGCGCAGCAGGTGGCACTGCGGGCCTGGGCTCCATCGTGGAAGGCGTGCTGGGTGACCACGGCCTGCTCGGCGGGCTGCTGGGCGGCGAAGGCGGCTTGCTGTCCGGGTTGACCGGTGAGAGCGGTCTGGTTGGCGGGTTGCTCGGCGGTGAAGGTGGTCTGCTCGGTGGCCTGACCGGTGAGGACGGCCTTGTGGGTGGCCTGCTGGGCGGCGAGGGTGGTTTGCTCTCCGGCGTGACTGGCGAGAACGGCCTGGTCGGCGGCTTGCTTGGTGGCAACGGCGGTCTGCTCGCGGGCCTGACCGGTGAGGACGGCCTTGTGGGAGGCCTGCTGGGCGGTGAGGGTGGTTTGCTCTCCGGCGTGACTGGCGAGAACGGCCTGGTCGGCGGCTTGCTTGGTGGCAACGGCGGTCTGCTCGGTGGCCTGACCGGTGAGGACGGCCTTGTGGGTGGCCTGCTGGGCGGTGAGGGTGGTTTGCTCTCCGGCGTGACTGGCGAGAACGGCCTCGTGGGCGGCCTGTTGGGCGGCAACGGCGGTCTGCTCGCGGGCCTGACCGGTGAGGACGGCCTTGTGGGCGGCCTGCTAGGCGGTGAGGGTGGTCTGCTCTCCGGCGTGACTGGCGAGAACGGCCTCGTGGGCGGCCTGTTGGGCGGCAACGGCGGTCTGCTCGCGGGCCTGACCGGTGAGGACGGCCTTGTGGGCGGCCTGCTAGGCGGTGAGGGTGGTTTGCTCTCCGGCGTGACTGGCGAGAACGGCCTGGTCGGCGGCTTGCTTGGTGGCAACGGCGGTCTGCTCGCAGGCCTGACCGGTGAGGACGGCCTTGTGGGTGGCCTGCTGGGCGACAATGGGTTGCTTAGCGGACTGCTTGGTGCCAACGAGGGCCTCCTGTCAGGCTTGATCGGTGAAGATGGCCTCGTGGATGGCTTGTTGGGCGATCAAGGCGCGGTCAACGGCCTTGTCAACGGTTTGCTGGGAAGCAACGGCCTGATCGGTGGTCTGCTGGGTGGCAACAGTGGCTTGCTGGGTGAGTTGCTCAGCGCCAGCGCTCAAGGGACTGCTGGCAGCACCGTGCTCGCATCCGAGCTCATCCAGAGCATTGCCTCTCCGATCAGCAGCCTGGCCGACGCCACCAGTGATGCAGCGCAATCCCTCCTGACGGACCAACTGCACCACAACCTGGTGGCCTGATCACCGGCTCAACCGCGGCGAATGAACGCCGCGATATCGCCCACGTCGCAACCTCTTTCTCAAGAAGCCGCGACGTGGGCATGCAAAGGAATCTCATGTTCAAGAACTACCAGCTCTACACCACCCTGCTGCTGGCCTGCGGTCTCGCCGCGTGCGGCACGGTCTCAAGCAGCAGCTCGCAGCGGAGCGAACATCATTACGCGTTCGGGAAGCCGCGTGAGGCAACCAACGCGGGCAGTTCCTCCGCCGTGGCTCCAATCGTCGTTCAACCGCAGCAAGGCAGGAAGGGGCCGGACAACACCGCGCACATTGTCTACTTCGACTTCGATTCATACGTCGTGCGCCAGGCTGACTACGGCACGCTCGAAAGCCATGCGGGCTGGATGCGTGCCCATCCTCAGCAATCCCTGATGCTGCAAGGCCATACTGATGCGCGAGGCAGCTCCGAATACAACCTGGCTCTCGGACAAAAGCGTGCCGAGGCAGTGCGCAAGAGCCTCGAAGTCATGGGGGTGGAGCACAACCGGATCGAGGCGGTGAGCTACGGTAAGGAGCGCTTGGCCGATCCTGGCTCCAGTGAGGAGGCGCACCAGCGCAACCGCCGCGTGGAGTTCGAGTACCGCTGACGCAGGCACAGGGTTGTCTCACCCCTCGGCGTTCCATGAGCACGTTGATCAGCAGCCTTCCTTTCAATGGAGATGTGTACTTCTTGCGAGCCGAGCGTGATTTCATGCCACCTGAGCGCGGAGTCACGCTGTCGCACCAGTTGAGCACGAGCTTCAGGTATGTGGAAGAGCACATCACTCATCTGCCGGAGCCTTACTCCTGCTGCATGCTGTTTTTTTCTGTGGCGGCTCCTGGGCAGGAGGCGGGCGTTTTCTTTGTCCGCCGGCCGACCCTTGAGGCTGCCTGGCGCGAAGGCTCTACCCGCGTCCGCCAGTGGGCCTGGGTGCGCAAACTGAAGGCGGTGGAGCTTCGTATCGACTGGCCGCATCAAATCTTTTCACTCGAAGGACGTCCTTTCGATGAAAGCATGGTGAAGCCCTACCAGGGGTCGGCATGGGCGCTGGCCGATGAAGACCTGGAAAACGCCGAACTCATTCCCCCGGTCCGGCTGCGTGGCGATACCCGGCGTCCTGCCGGACCTATTGAATCACCCAGCACCGCCGCTCCTGCTCCTCATTGGCTGTTGCTGATGCGCGGCATGCACATGGGCAGCGACGGCTCGCAACTCGCGTTGCCGAGGGTTCACACGCCCTTTCAATCGACCTTGTTTGGAGACGCCCGTTCCGCGGCCTCCCGGCTGCCCTATGTGGCCACTTTGAAGATGCTGTGCGACCAGCAGCAACCAGAAGGCAGTTGGGAAAGCGCGGTGGATGTCTGTGAGCATCTGGGCATGGCTTATGCCTTGCTCCTTGCACAACGCCATATCCCCGAGTCCGAGCCTGTGCATGGCACCTTGGCAGACACGATCGACCGGGCTGTGGCCTACCTCAAGGACAACCTGGCACCTCTGCTACTCGGGCCGGGCGGCCTCCACGTCGAGCAGGCCATATGCATGGTGGTTTTTGCCCGTTACCTGGAGAGCCGCAACGATTTTGGCGAGTCTTCGGACCTGGCAGTTCCCATGGAACAGCTTGAGGAAAGCCTGGGCTCCGCCGAGAGCGTGGAAGCATCGGCCAGCCAGGAGTGGGTTGCTTTGGCGCGCGAGATATTCAAGCAGTTGCGGGTACATGGCGGTCATCGGACTTCACCCACGTACCCCGCGGATACAGCAGCAGCGGAAGCCTATAAGCTGGAAGGATTGCTGGGGTCCTTTCTGGCCTCGCTACCAGTCAACCAGGACGGCACCAGTGATTGGCTGAACGAGGGCAAAGGGCCTGAGCGCTGGCACGCGATGGCCGTTGCCGAAAGCCTGTATGTCATGCCGTATCCGCAAATGTGGCGGGATCATCATCTGCGGCGCCGGAGCGCCGATCTGCAGGCGTTTCTATCGTCGGCGCGCATGCAGATCGTTCAGCCGGAAATCGCGCTCTTCTGGCCGGCGGCCATCCGGGAAAACGCCGCGTTCATCCGCATCGCCCGCGAAGGTAACGAGCTGCTTACGAATGCTTGCGCCGCAGCCCGGTTGTTGGTGAGTTTTTGCGTCGTTTGTGAGTTACTGGACATCTGAAAAACCTCACCTAAGACTGTGTTTCGTTACATGAATGGGTACTTTGTAATTAAGTACTGCATATAACGATTCCTCATGTAACCTTGATACATAATCAATAAAAAATTAATTAATGCAATAGTTTTTTGTAAAAAGCTGACGCTGCAACGTTGATAGATGTGTAGAAGTTTGATACAAATCACTGAAATTGTTGCAAACTCGCTCATTGGCTCACGGAGGGTGCCACGGCTTATGCAGTCAGATGTATTAAGCCGAGCAGTATCAGATCACCGGCGAATTTTGTTTTGAATCGCTACCGGGAGACAGCCTGACATGATCGAATACCTGCTTCCCCGCAAGTTGGGGGCTGCAGTTGCCCAGGAGGTACAGGGAGAGAAGCGCTCCGGGTATTACTCGGCCATTGCCGACGCCTTTGACAGGGCATCCGGCCATCTGCGCCAAGCCGCATGGCTCTCCTTGCCGATCAGCCTGCTGGGTTTGCTGCCTTCCATCTTCATCCTGCAGGTCTACAACCGGGTGATTTCGCGGGGAGGTACGGCCACGCTGACGGCCATGGTGGCTGGCGTGCTGTGTTTCCTGTGCTTGGAGTTGTGGCTGCGTCGCCGGCGTGCCCGCGCCCTGCGTGAAGCAGGGGCCACGATCGACCGCCAGGTCTCGCGTGCGCTCATGGATTCCATGCTGCGCCGCCCTCTTCTGACGCTTGAACAGCGCTCGGCGAGCCAATGGCTGCAACTGTTCCGGGACATCAGTTCCATGCGTTCTTGCGTCACCGGCGGCCTGGCCATGTCCATGCTCGATCTGCCCATGGCGCTGGTGGCCTTGATCCTGGTGGGCATCATTGCCTGGCCGGTATTGCCCGTGATGCTGGTGGCCATCGTGATTCTGGGAGTGCTCGCCTGGTGGTGGGCGGATGAAGTGCGCAGCGGCCGCGTGGAGGAAATCGAGCAGGCCCGGCAACTCGACCGCGGCACGGCGGAGATCTGCAATGCGCGATCCACGCTCAAGGTGCTTGGCTATGACGGCGCTGCCAAGCAGGCCTGGCAAACCGGCTACGACCGCTGGCTGGCGGAGAGCTTCCGCAAGAACGGTGAAATGGAAAACGCCAAGGAGACCAGCCATGTGCTGCTGACCTTCTTCTCCATCTCCGTCATCACCATGGGTGCCATTGCCATCAACGAGCAGTGGATGAGCATAGGCAGTCTCATGGCCGTCAACCTGTTGTCCGGCAGGGCATTGGGGCCCATCGCGCAGTTGGCGGGCAACTGGCGCTCTCTGGCGCGGGCCAACGAATCCACGGCCCGCCTCCAGGCGGTTCTGGAGGAGCCGCTTGAACACGAAGCGCAGACCATCGACTTGCCTCGCCCGCGAGGTCTGTTCCAGCTCGAACAGGTCAGCTTTCAGTATCCGAACGGTCACGTCGCGCTCGATCAGGTATCGCTGCAAATGGGCCCCGGCGGTATCCACGTCGTCCTCGGGCGCAACGGCGCCGGCAAGTCGACTCTGGCGAAGTTGCTGGCGGGCCTTTATGCGCCCACGCAGGGCAGCATCTCGATCGATGAGTACGATATCGCGCAGTTCTCGCGCGGCGATCTGGGCCGTTGGGTGGGTTGTCTGGCGCAGCAAACCTATTGGTTCGGCGGCCCCATCATCGACTCGCTGCGCATGGTCAATCCAGAGGCCGACAGCGGCAACATCGTCACGGCTTGTCAGCTCTCAGGCGCGCACGGATTCATCAGCCGCCTTCCCAACGGATATCAGACCGTGCTTGGCGAGGGGGGCTCCGGCATATCGGCGGGAGAGCTGCGCAAGCTCGCCCTGGCTCAGCTGTTCTTGCGCAATCCGTCCATCCTGATCCTGGACGAGCCCAGCAATGATCTCGACTTCGAAAGCGAAACTTCGCTACTGAAGACGCTGCGGCAAATCGCGCAAAAGCACACGGTCATTGTCGTGACCCACTCGCTGCGCGTGGCATCGCTGGCCAACCGGATCTATCACGTGCGCGGCGACGGCAAGGTCGATCACGGATCCCCGCAGGAAATGCTACCCGAGCTGTTCGGTGTTCCGCAAAGCGGCGGCGCTGCGGCAGGCCAGGCCGACACCACGCCGGCAACGCTTGACACGCCTGAAGCGCAGGAATTGGTGTCGTGATGAAGGCTGGAGTTCATAGCGATCTTCCCCAGGTTTTGCGTGATGCACGGGCAGAGGAAGAGCGTGCTCAAGCCGCTGCGGGAGATGTGGCGGCGGGCGAAGGGGCCACGGCTGAGGCGGGCCGTGGCCACAAGGCCAACAGATTCAGCTTCAAGCAGAAGCTGCTGGTCAACGCCATCGTCGTGCTCGTGATGATCGGCCTTTTCTACCCGGTAGAGAACGTGGTGGTGGCCAGCGGCCAGGTCATCCCGTCGGACCGCGTGCAGACCGTGCAGCATCTGGAGGGCGGCATCGTGACTGCCGTCAAGGTGAAAGAGGGCGATGCGGTCATCCAGGGGCAGCCGCTTCTCGAAATCGATCTGGGCGGTACCAGCCTCAACCTGGAACAGCTCACCGCACGCAGAGGCTCGGCCATGGCAGCCAAAGTGCGCCTCACCGCGGAAAGCCAGGGGCAGCCACTCAGGGCGGCTGATTTTCCTGCAGAGCTCGAACTGAAGATCGTGCACGCCGAATTGGGCGCTTTCAATTCGCGCGAGTTGGAATACCAGGGCACGCAGGCTTCCGCCCAGGCCATGCTGGAGCAGGCGCACGGCGACGTCGCCCAGATTCAGGCGCGTATCCAGGGCCTTGAGAGAAGCCTGCGCCTGTACGAGCAGGAGGCCGAGATCGCCAACCAGTTGGCGGCGGAGCAGCTGATCGGCCAGCTTGAGGTGATCGACAAGCAACGCGCGCTGGAACAGGTGCGCGCCGATCTGGCCGCTGCCCGCCAGAACCTTGTGAGCAACCGCGCCAAAGTGGAGCAAGCCAAGGCCAAGATGCTGGAAGCGCGTGGAGCCTTCCGCAGGCGTGCCTCGGAAGAGCTCGCCCAGACTGAGCGCGAACTGTCGACACTGTCGGAGGATCTTTCCCGGGCGCAGAGCCAGCGTACGCGCACCGTCGTGCTGGCGCCCACCGATGGCATCGTCAAAGGCCTGCGCAGCTCCGGAGCCGGCTGGGTGGTCAAGCCTGGCGAGCCGATTCTTGAAGTCGTGCCCGATAAGGACGAAATCATTGTCGAGGCGCGCCTGAACCCTTCGGACCGCGGCTACGTTCATGCGGGGCAGGCCACCAAGGCCAAGATCTCGGCTTACGACTATCTCCGGTACGGTTTCGTGCCCGGGAAGGTGCGGCTGGTGTCTGCCGATGCCGATCACGATCCCAATGTGCAGGATTCCCCATCCTATTTCCGCATTCAGGCCACATTGCAACAGCCGTGGGTGGGCCGTGTAGACAACCGCATCACCGCCGGCATGCAGGCCGAACTCGATCTGCTGCTCGGTCATGAGCCCTTTATCTGGTATTTGCTGCGCCCGGTGCTGCATATCCAGAGCGAAGCCTTCAGGGAGCCGTGATCATGATCACTCGTCTCCCTTTCCGGCTCGGCTCCAGTCATACCTGGCAGGCATTGGTCGCGGTGCCGTGCGCGCTTGTCATCCTGGCGGTCCAGGCTCAAGAAAACCCCGGCGCTGCCACAGCGGCGCCGCAGGCCGAAGCACCCTCTCTCCGGCTGGCGCACAAGCTCACGCCTCTTTCGTTGTCTGACAACGCTTCTCGCAACCAACTGCTGGAAGCGCTGAACGCCATGCTGAGCGAGCACCCGGATGTGCTCAAGGCCCGCTCCACGCTGGATTCGGCGCGATACGACGTCAACACCGCCAAGGGGGCGCGCTGGCCGAGCTTCAAGGTCGGCACCTCCTACGGCAATGCGTCGCTCGGGCAGAACCGGGAGCGGCAGTCCTATAACGCCATCAACGCCGAAGTGCGCATGAATCTGCTCGATGGCGGTGCCATTGACGCGGGCATCCGCTCCGCCGAAGAAATGGAATCTGCTCAGGACAGCGTGCTCTTCGGAACGCGCCAGAACGTTCTGCTGGATGCACTGACCGCGCTGCTCGAGCTTCATCGCTTCGATGCCAAGGTGCGTATCGCCGCCGAATCCGCCAGCGTGATCGGCCAGCTCGCGCATGTCGAGGAGCGGCGGGCGGAGTTGGGCGCCGTGGGCCGCAACGACCTGCGCCGGGCGGCTTCGCGCCAATCCAGTGCCTTGGCGCAACAGCATGCCCTGGAGTCGCAGCGCATGGATGCGCTGGCCCGCTTCACGCGCTTCTACAACTACACGCCCATCAGCAATACGTTGCCCGATCTGCAGGTGCCCGCTCGATGGATGCCTGCCAGCGAAGAAGCGGCGAAGGTGTCTTCTGAAAGCCAGAGCGCCGAACTCACGGAAATCGCCCACATGATCGAGCGCGCCACGGCGGAAGTCGAGCGCAGCAAGGCGCAACGCTTTCCCACACTGGCCGCCGTGGTGGCGCACACGCGCGATCCCAAGGGCGTGCTCTACAACGAAGGCACGCGCTACGGCCTGGAGCTGAACTGGAACATCGGCAACGGCTTTGAGCTGCGCGACCGCATTCTCAAGTCCATCAGCGAGCTGCAGGCGCAAGAGGCCCAGCAGGAGTCCGTGCGCCGGCAGGTGCATGAGGCCGCATCCGCCGCGTGGGGCCGCACGCAAGCGGGCCGACAGCGTGAAACGCAACTGACCGATGCGGTGCGCGAAGCACGCTCCGCGTTCGAGGGTTATCGCCGCCTGCTCGAAGTCGGCCGAGGTAATCTTTCGCTCGTGCTCGATGCCCAGCTCGACATGCAGCGCCTGATGCTCGACGAAGCGGACGCCATCTATGACCAGCGCATCAACGAGCTGCGGCTGGTGCGCACCACGGGGCAATTGCTTCCCAAGGACATGCCCGAGCAATGGCTCAGCCAATTGTTTGACACCCCCCTCGGCCAATCCGCCTCCCGTCGTGGCTCGCAAGGGGTTCCCAGTGCCCTACCCCTTCGCCAGGCCAAGCTCGCTGTCGCGAGCACTGATCTTCCGCCTGGCCAACCCCCTCTTTCCTCTTCTCTACCTCTTCTGAACACGCAGCGTGCGCAACTACGTCTGGAAAAGAAACTGGACTCCACGTTGTTCGCGCTCCCCCGAAGCACTCCCGAATCCATGGCGGTGCGATGGTAAAGCTCTAGTTTCCCCAGCAGTAGCTGATGCTGGCCCATCGTCAGCGACTGCTTTTTCCCATGGGCTTTTGAGCAATGGAGATTGAATCATGTCCAACATCATTAAGCAGTTCTTGAAGGACGAAGAGGGTGCGACCGCCATTGAGTATGGGCTGATCGCAGGGTTGATTGCGGTGGCGATTCTTGCGACCGTCGGCGATATCGGTACGCAGCTCGAACGACTCTTTGGATTGATCAAAACCAAATTGACGGCTGCAGGCACCACTACAGGCGGAACAGGCGGAACAGGCGGGGGGACGACTACTCCATAAGGCGCGCTAGTGCATATCCCAGGCTTGGTTGCGTTTACCAGCCTGCTGTGGCTTGTCGTCATAGCAGTGATGGATCTACGCGTCCGCAAAGTCCGCAACTGGATGGTGCTGCTAGGCCTCTTCATGGGACTGGCTGCCATCTTGGTTGGGGTTCAGCCCTTCCAGGTTTCGATCTGGAATGGGTTGAACGGCATGCTCGTGGCCTCTACCGCACTATTGCCGTTTTATGCGTTGCGCTGGATGGGCGCTGGCGACGTGAAGTTTGCCGCCGTCATGGGCCTATGGTTTGGTTTGTCAACGAACCTGTTGCTCATCTGGATCGGAGGCAGTTTGCTGGCGGGAATGCATGGCTTGCTGGTGCTGCTGTGGCGCAGCTTGCTATGGAGTCCTGTCGCGAGCTGGGTTCAAGCTCATGTGCCATTGCGCATGGCGGCAGTGCTGGCCGTTCCTGCGAATCAATATCTTCCGCAATCCAATGGACGCCAGCAGATTCAGCGCAGCATTCCTTATGCAGGTTACATGGCTCTGATGGCTATCTGGGTGCTGATGAACCGATAACGAGCACTGGCTAATACCCCGCAGTGCTATTGAGCATTGTCAACTTCATTCGTTTTCTCAAAACAAAAATTATTCAAGGAAGTGCGCACCATGAACCTCACCAAGATTCTTGCCGGGCTATTGATCGTGGCAGCTATCGGTTTGGCCGTGGGAGCATGGATGCTGAGCCGCCAACCAAACCGCCTAGTGATGCAATCCGCAGCCTCAGCGCCTGCCGTTGCACCCAAAACACCTTCCGAACAGCACGCCGTGGTAGTGGCGGCCAAGGCTATTGCCGCAGGACAGCGCCTGGTGGCTGAAGACGTCAAGGTGGCCCAGATGCCCGCCGCCGTGGCTAACAGCTTTGACAGCACGGACTTAGTGGTGGGCCGCACCACGGTTATGGCCTTGCCAGCTGATGCGCCATTGTTCGATCAGAATCTGCTGAGCGGGCTTGCTCTACAGCTGGAGAGCGGCCAGCGCGCAGTATCAATCGCCGTCAAGGAGGCCATGGCTGCAGGGAACCATGTGCGCCCTGGCGATTTCGTGGATGTGTTTTTCACACTCGACGGTAAGAGCGAGCATGCGAGCGTGGATACACAAGCCCGCTTGCTGCTATCCCGCAGTCGTGTGTTGGCCTACGGCCCAGCCAGCGTGGAGAGCCCTCCACCCACCGCTGCGCAGCGAAAGGCTCAGCAGGAAGAGGCGAGCAGTGCTGTTGGACGCCGTGGTAGCGGCAGCCGCGATCAGCAAGCCGGTCCTGCCAGCGCGAACACAGCCGTCCTCGCCGTTCCCCTGGAAGACGTGGAGCGCCTGACGCTGGCTGAGAAATATGGACAGTTGACACTGGCCCTGCGCCATCCAGACGATATGGCCGTACCCGATTCCTCGATGTTCGCTGCGCTTCCCACTGTTCTTCAGCCCGTTGCAGGCCGGCTCAAGAAAGGCGAACAGTTGCAGGGCGCTGACCGTTCGTTTGCCGGCTTGCGCTTCAAGGATCTGGCCAGTGGTGCAGATGCGAAAAGAACCCGCAGCCCGGCTGCCAGTCCCGTTCTTCAACAAGCCGGTGCAGCGCGCGTGCCCGCACCACATCTCGCGCCGCGCCAGAACACCGTCGAGATGTATCAGGGAACCGCTGTCCAGATCGTCAGTTATTAAACGGCCACAGATCACCGATTCAGAGACAACCCTTGCGGGCCTACATGGGCGACCATATGAAAGCAGTTTGCATGAAACCGTCCACGCTCCTCTGCCTTGTGAGCAGCATGGCCTTGTATGGCTACACGCCATCCAGCCTGGCACAAGCCGCCGTTGAGCAGGTGGGAGCGGGCGTATCCACTCCGCTAAGCCTTACTACTGGCAATCAACGCATGATCAAGACGGCGGGTGCAGTAGCGCGTATTGCCGTAGGAGACCCGAACGTACTGGATGTGAAGGTGCTGCGCGACTTGTCCAAGGTCGGCGCGGGAGCCGGCTCGTCGCGGGCAGCGCAGCTACTGCTTACGCCCAAGGCGCCGGGCCGAACTACCTTGACGGTCTGGCCCACGGAGGGTGGATTGCAGAGATGGGACGTGCAAGTCAGCGGTCCACGGCTGATATTGGAGAAGCGGCTGGCATCGTTGCCTGAGCATGGCGAGGCGCTGGCGGAGTTGGCGCTGAGCGCCCCCAAGGGCGCGGCATTGTTTGACCGCTCCTCGGTGGATGCCGCAAGCAACACCGTGCAGGTCGACGTGCAAGTGGTCGAATTCAAGAAATCCGCTCTGCGCAGAGCGGGCATGAACCTGAGCAGCGGCGGTCCCAATAACCACGGGTTCTCGTTTGGTATCACCACGCCAGGATCGGGAGGTGGAGATTCTGGTTCGGAGGGCAGCGGAAGCGGCGGCACCTCGGCTATCGCCAGCGCCATGAATTTGGTCCTCGGTTTTGGCCGAGCTTTTTCGGGACGGGGTATTACCGCGCAGCTCGGATTCATGGAAGGCAACGGCCTTGCTCGCGTGCTGGCCAAACCCACGCTCGTGGCGCATACCGGCCAGAGCGCCAGCTTTCTGGCCGGCGGTGAAATCCCGATCCCGGTGCCCAGCCGCGATGGCAACGTGGCCATTCAGTACAAGGAGTTCGGCGTGAAGCTGCAGCTTACGCCCACGATTCTTTCCAATGAGCGCATCGCGCTGAAGGTAGCGCCGGAAGCAAGCGATCTGGATTTCACGCAAGGCGTCACCATCAGCGGTGTTTCCGTACCTTCCGTTCGCACGCGGCGCGCGGACACCATGGTGGAGTTGGCCGATGGCGAGAGCTTTGTCATAGGCGGGCTCGTCAGCCGCTCCACCATGTCCAGTGTCAACAAGGTGCCTTTGCTGGGTGATCTGCCGATCTTGGGTACCTTCTTCAAGAACCTGAACTACTCGCAGGAAGAGACCGAGCTGGTGATCATCGTGACGCCGCATCTGGTGCAGCCTCTTCCGCCAGGCACCGATCTGGAAGCCATGTTGCCGGGCGAGCGCTCCGAGCAGCGCAACGCCGGAAAAGTTTGGGGCCCCTATGTGGTGGGTGCTCCGTACGTCAACTCGGCCGTACCGGGATTTTCGTATTGAAATGCCATGCTCAACGAACCCGTCCTCCATCAACCGCCACCCAGCCCACGGCCTGAGGCGCCTTCGCTCGCGGAGTTGCTCGCCGCTCGTCCGAGAGTGAGCATGAACGACGGCGCGCCCGAGGCGGCGGCCCAACCGGCCGTGCCGAATAGCGAGTCCGCGCAGCCACGGCGATCCTCCCCAAACTTTCAGTCGAGGCTTGGACCTTCGGTACAGCCCCCTGGTGCACCAGCTTCCGTTCCGGAGCCCGGCGTGGAGGACCTTGCAGAGGTGACGAGTTTGCAAGAGCAGGACACAGTGGAACTCGATGCAAAAGTGCCGCTGCTGCTCGTGCATGCCGGCCAGTCCGAGGGGGCGCTCATTCAAAGCTGGATGCGCAACATCCTCAAGGGCGCTCAGCCGCATCTTGCTCAGTTTCAGGACGCAGTGGCTGATGTCGTGCAGTACCACCAGCCGCACGCTGTCTTGATTCAGTTCGACTCGGGGTGTATCGATGCAGCCGTTGCGCTGGCCGCCTATTTGAAGTTGCATCATCCCCAGATTCCCCGGTTGGCAATTGGCCGCACACGCGACCCATCGTGCATGCTGGCGGCGTTGCGCTCAGGCGTTCTGGATTTTCTTGATGTCGATGCTCCAAGCGCGGCCACTCAGCAAACCATTCAGCAACTGATCAATAGGCCACCAGGTGCTGCGCCCGGGGCGATCCAGGCGCCGCAGACAGCGATTCTTTCTGCACGGGCCGGCCTAGGTTGCAGCCTGCTTGCGGCGCATCTGAGCTGGTACTTGCAAACTCGCCTGGCCCGCTTGGCGCCATCAAATGCCATTTCAGGCGATGCATCCGCGGCCGGCCACGGCAGCGGGACCGAAGCCCTGGCTAGTTTGCTGATCGAGCTTGGCACGCCAGGCGGTGATTGCGCCATTTACCTGAATACGCCTGGCGAATTCAGTTTCACCGACGCGGTAAGTCAGCAGCTCCGTCTGGACCGGCGGATGGCCCAGACCGCGCTCGGGCGCCACGAGAGCGGGCTGCGCCTGCTGACTCAGCCGAGCCGGTCGTATCCATCCGCGCCCACTGAGGTGGAAGCCTTGCTAAAGAGGTTGAGCCAGTATTTTCGCCACATCGTATTGGATCTCGGAGCGGTTGAATCGCCGCAGCTCAGCAAGAACGTCCTCCCGCATGCCAGCGAGATCTGGGTGGTCTGCGATCAGAGCGTGGCCAGCGTAGTTTGGACCGCTGAGTTGCTTCAGCAGATCGAGCAGATTCCGGTAACGCGCGATCGGATTCAGCTGATCGTCAATCGCCATGATCCGCGCCTGGAGCTAAGCGCCGAGCAGGTCGCCCGTCAACTCAAGCTGCCTTTGCTGGCTGTGATTCCTGAATGCCGGAGAGAGCTATCCGAGGTGGTCAACCAAGGCATGCTGCTGGCGCCCGGCAGCAAGCGCGAGCCCTATGTGCACGCTGTTGAAAAACTGGCGGCCCACTTGCTTGCCGCGCATCACCCAGGCATGGGGGCGCCGGAAGCGGCTTCGGAAAAATTACTGACTGGCTCCGCCACTGCTCACATTGCAGGCTCAATCACCGGCCCGATTGCACGCATGCTGCAACGCATCAGAGGACATTGAAAGCATTATGACCACTACGGTTTATCCTCCTGCTGCGCAAGCCAGCATGGCCGAGTTCGAAACCAGCGCGTTGTTTGCCGATCTCAAGAACAGCGCCTACGAACACCTGCTGAGCCGCATAGAGGAGCTTGGCGCCGAGTTCGGCCGCTGGTCGCAGGCGGCGATCGCACAGTTCGTGGCACTGGAGATAGACAGCTACATCCGCCTTCATGCGGTGCCTGTCAATGAGCAGGAAGCGCAGAAGGTGGTGAGCGCCCTTACGCGCGAACTTACCGGGCTCGGTCCGCTGCAGCCGCTGCTCGACGACCACAATGTGGAAGACATTCTGATCAACGGTCATCAGGACATTTATGTGTCGCGCGGAGGCATTCTGCAGCGCGAAACCTCCCACTTCAAGGATGACGAGCACGTGCTGCGCATCGTGCGCCGCGTGCTCGCGCCTCTGGGCCGCAGGCTTGACGAATCCAGCCCGATGGTGGATGCCCGGCTGCCTGACGGGGGGCGTATCAACGTCATCATCGCGCCTTTGTCCATCGACGGCCCCTCCGTTTCCATCCGCAAGTTCCGCAAGGACCCGCTGACGCCGCAAGATCTGGTCAAGCTGGGAACGTTCAATGAAGATATCTGCCGCATCCTGGAGATGGCCGTGCAGGCGCGCTGCAACATCCTGGTCAGCGGTGGAACGAGTTCAGGCAAGACTTCGCTGCTCAACGCGCTGGCCAGCTTCCTTCCCAGCCGCGACCGCATCGTCACTATCGAAGATACGGCGGAACTCTCACTCAATCACGCCCACGTGGTCCGCCTGGAAAGCCGGCCCGGCAGCTTTGACGGCACAGGCCACGTGAGCATCCGGGATCTCCTGGTCAACAGCCTGCGTATGCGGCCCGACCGCATCATCGTGGGCGAGGTGCGCAGCGGCGAAGTGTTGGAACTGCTGCAGGCCATGAACACCGGGCACGACGGTTCCATGGGAACGATCCACGCCAGCTCGCCGCGGGAATGTCTGTACAGGGCCGAGATGCTCGCGGGCTTTGCCGGCTTTCAAGGCAGCGAGGTCAGCCTGCGCCGGCAGATTGCCAATGCGGTGGATTTCATCGTGCAGATCGGCCGCCTTTCCAATGGCCGCCGGCGCATCCTGTCTTTGACCGAAGTTACCGGTATGACGGACAACGTGATTTCCATGCAAGAGCTCTACCGCTACGAGCCGAAGATGGGCGCGGACGGGCAGGAGATCGATCAATGGGTGTCGATGGGCATCTCGCCGCACTCGCCCAAGCTGCTGAGTTGGTGGCGCTCACAGCAGGGTAGCCAAGGGGGCGCAAGATGACAGGCCTCGCGCCGGGTGTTCTGGTCTTGAGCGCCATCGCTTGCGTGTTGCTGGCACTGGCGCTCTGGCTTTTTGCCCGCGCCAAGCACAAGGCTAGCCAACAGTCCATTGACAGCAACATGCAGCGTAGCCTGGAAATTCAGCGCGATCTGCGTGTCAGCGCGCCGTTGGTATTGCCCGGCGCGTCAGTTGCACAGGCGCTTGCGCTGAATGCGCAAACCCGTACCAGTACATGGCGGCGGCTTGAAGACCGTCTTGGGGTCGCAGCCTGGGGCATTCCTCCGCGCGCGCTGGCCCTTCTGTCTGCCGCCGCTTTGCTGTTTTCCCTGGGTACGGGGGTGCGCGGTGGGGTGTTCATGGGCGTCATAGCGTTCGCGTTGTGCATATTGCTCGGCACCTTTGGCATCTGGTGGCGCATGAGCCGGCGCCGCGCCAAGATGCTGTCACAACTACCCAGCTTCCTGGATAACGTGGTGCGGCTCATCTCCATTGGTAACTCGCCGCACGCAGCATTTCAGTTTGCCACGAGCAACGTGCCCGAGCCCTTGAGTGGCGCCTTGCAGGACGCGTCGGCATCGTTGAGTGTCTCGCCCGACTTGGGTCAGGCCATGGCCCAGCTTGAGCGTACCTGGGGGTTGCCGGAGTTTGGCCTGCTGGCAGCCGTCTTTCGCATGAGCACCCGATATGGAGGACGCGCCGATCTGGTGCTAGAGCGTGTTTCCGCCTATATCAGGGACCGCCAGTCGGCTGAACGCGAATTGCACGCGCTGTCGGCGGAGGTTCGTCTGTCGGCCTGGATTTTGGCGCTGCTACCAATTGTGGTGGGGGCCATGATCATGTTCCTCAACAAAGGTTATTTCATGCGCATGTGGAACGACCCCGCAGGCCATAAGCTGATTTTGATGGCCGCTGCTTTGCAGGTTTTCGGCTCATTCCTTCTGTATCGCCTGGCTCGCCTGAAGTAGAGCAGCTTATGCAGGAAAAACCCATGATACTGAGCTCAATCCAGTGCCCTATGATGGGCTTCGAAGGAAGCTCGGCATGACTTCGCAGCAACTGTGGATCATGAGCCTTGCCTGCGGCGCATTCGGTATTGCCGTGTTTGCGGGAGGATTGGTTTGGCATTTGCGCCGTTCGGCTCGCGCCGAAGCTCGTGTGGGCGAGATCTTGCAAACGCGCGAAGCCAGTGCAGCGGCGTTCAATCCATTTCTGATGCCTGGCGTCAGTTCGTCTGCAGTATCTAGCGAAACCAGCCAGGACGAAGCCGATGCAGCTCAAACGGTAGCCGACAGCTTGAAGGTCCCGGCATGGTTGGAGTCTGGCCTGTCGAAGGTGTTATTGGCTGACGAAGACCGCAAACTGATGGAGCAAGCGGGGATCGAGATTGCTCGCGGCGGCCTGATTTATCTGGTTAGCCGGGTGGTGCTGGCAGCGGTGTTGCCCATGCTGACGCTTCTCCTGCTCCAACCCAAAGGCAACTACACGCTGCTCTATGGCTTTCTTGCATTTGGCCTAGGCTTGATGTTGCCAAAATGGATCATGCGCTCGAAGGCCAGCAAGCGCCGCACGCAGGTGGTAGAAGAGTTACCGCTGTTTGTCGATCTGCTCCGACTTTTGCAAGGTGTCGGGTTGAGCATTGACCAGAGTTTGCAGATTCTGGCTACAGAGTTCGGTAGCGTGCTGCGAGTGATCAGCTCAGAGTTGATCTTGGCCAACCGTCTCCATAGTAGCGGGCGTACGCGTGCGCAATCGTTGCAACGGCTTTCCCTGCTGGGCGCCGACGACGACATGAATGCCGTGGTCAACTTGCTTGTGCAGGTAGATCGCCATGGAGGCGCCGTCCAGGAGCCGCTAAAGGAATTCAGTCTGCGCCTGCGCGAGAAGCGTCAGGCCGGGTTCAAGGAAAAAATCGGAAAGATCACGGTCAAGATGACGGGCGTGATGGTGCTCACCCTTCTCCCCGCGCTGCTGGTGATTACGGCCGGCCCGGGCTTCACGGCGGTCATTCGCTCACTCTCATCCATGGGAGGCAAATAAGCCATGCTCTTCCGTATTTTGATGCCAACTATCCGCCGCTTGCCTGCCCGAGCCGCCTGCGCGGTGGTTGCAGGCGCGCTGACATTGACGGGCTGCGGTTTCAAAGGGCCGCAAGGCTACGGTGTAGATGATCAAAGCACGGCCGTCCAGGCGCAGCAGCAAATGGAAAAGGCAGAGCTCTCTACTCAGGTGGATCCCCAGAAGACCTATCTGAACCTGATCACGCAAATGCAGCAGGCCAACCAGTGGTACGCCTCGCTGGCACACACGGAAGCATTTGAGCGTCAATACGGTACGAACCCTCAGATCCGCTTGTTGCGTGCCGACGCGCTGCGCAACACCGGCCAACCACAACAGGCGGAAAAAGAGTACCGGGATTTGTTGCTGGTACCGGACGTCAACACGCAGTCCCGCGCGCGCCGAGGCCTGGGCCTGCTGTATGCCAGCCAGAAGCAATTCACCTTGGCCGTTGCGCAGTTGGAATCGGCGAGGCAGCTCAACCCTATCGATGCCGACGTACTGGGCGATTTGGCCTACGCCAACATGTTGGATGGACGGCTATCTGCTGCGTCTCTGCCTATTTTTCAAGCTGCACAACTGGCGCCGGCCAATGCGCGTGTGCAGTTGAATCTGGCCTTGTACTGGCTCGCGAGTGGAGAGCAGGGACAGGCGGCTCAACTGCTGCAACGGCTGCGCCAGCCGCAAGCCAAGAATGCGCCGCCATTGATCAACGAAGCATCGCTGAACGATTTGCACAGTCAGCTTCTCATCGTTCAACAAGCCGTTCGGGCCCGCGCCGATGCCTCATTGATGCCTGCAGCACCTGGAACATCCGAGGCGGAAGCGCCCGCATCGCATCAGCCGAGAACCGATCCGCCTGGACCTACTGCCACGATGCGCACGGTGGTGATCAGGAGAGAACCCAGCAGCGATCCGGCGATGCAAGTTACCACATCCGATGCCGAATCGGCCGCAAGTGGCGAAACGGCTGTACCCCATTGATCAGGAGCACGCGATGATTTTTTCTTTTTCCTTGAAGTCCAGGTCGCTGTTGCCGATGCTGTTGAGTTTGGCCTTGACAACCTTCGTATGTACGGATCGCGCCGAGGCAGATCAATCCGCCAATCAGGCCGCGGTCGCTGCAGAGAGCAGTGCTGCCTTGAATGCATCTTCCAGTGGACCCACGACGGCTGAACAGGTTACGGCCATGCCAGAGCATGCGAATGGCGGTAGACATATCGATATCGGCGCCGCGACTGGCGGCTTGTTCGCCATGCAGCGCCAATCAACGGGAGTACGTCCTCGTCCGATCGATGGTGAGCAGGCCAGGCGCAGTTATCAACGCTACCTCAAGAGCTTCGAAACCACCATTCCCGAGTTCTTCGACACCGGGTTGGGCGTCAAGAAGCAGTAGCGCTTCCATCCGTCTGAATAGAAGATAAACGTTATGGATCCGCGAACGCTCTCCGCATTTGCCGCGTTGCCCAAGTGCCGCCATCAGCGGGGGGTGTACGCGCTTGAGTGGGCGCTTATCTTCGTGCTTTTCTTCATGTTGTTGTACGCCATTGTGAGCTTTGGCTTGGGGTTCCTCGTGCGCGAATCCATGCAGTGGGCTGCAGAAGATGGTGTACGCGCAGCGTTGCAGCATCAATATGGGAGGGACTTGCGCAAGCAGCGTGCCAAAGAGGTTGTGCAATCCAATCTTGCCTGGTTGCCCCCGGAGTTGTTGGCCGCCATGAATCAAGGCGACAACTTCAGCTTCAAGGTCTGCAGGCTTAATGACGGCACCACTTGCACCGACGATATGGCACCTACCGCAATGAAGTGCGACTTGGATACGAACAGCCCCTGCATGCTCCAGGTGCAGATCAAGCTGCCTTACGCGCGCTATTCGTTCACTCCGTCCGTCACCATGGGCTTGCTGGAGTTGGCCATGCCCGATTTGCAGGCGCAGGCGCAGATCCTGGTGGACCAGAAGGGGTTCTGAAATGCGTTATCTCGCATCCTCTATCTCCTTTTCGCTGAGGCGCGGCAAACAGCGAGGCATGGCGGCGCTGGAGTTCAGTTTGTTGGTGTTGTTTGTGATCATTCCGGTTTTTCTTGGAGTTTTTGTTTTCTGGGAGGTTCTTCAAACTCAGCAAGTCGTGACCCGTGCTGCAGGCGATGGTGCACGCGAGGCTTATCGGCTGTTGCAGAGTGCGCGAACACCTAACGCGGATGGCTCGTACCCTACGGATGCGCAGGCCATCAGTGCCGCGGAGACCCGTGTGCGCGAATCGGTTAGTGCCGCACTACGCAACCATCTTGGCGGTTCGGCTGACATGGACAACCTGATCACCGTCACGCTGGCTCCCTTCGAAGCCAACCAGTTGGCGCTGAGCGTGAGCTACGCCAGGCCAGCATTGCTTGGTACGGGCGGGCTGAACTTCATTGAGCCGGAAACGCTCGAGGCGCGAAGCCTCATTAGCTGGCATTGACGAGGCTTGGTCATACAACAATGAAAACCGAGGAGAGCACCTTGAGCCAGCCGATAGCTTTACAGCGCTCATCGCGCATCTGTGCGAGCAACGCTGCATTACGTACCGATCAGAACGGTAGCGTGTTGATCCAGTTCGCCGTTTTTCTTTTCATCATTGTTGCGATACTTGGGGTAGCTGACTTGGGCTATTCGTTCTATGCCAAAAGGGATTTGCAGCGCATCGCTGATCTGGCAGCTATTGAAGCGGTTCAAGGTATTGATTTTCAAACGCCCAACAACAGCGCTCCCTGCAAGGCGGCGGGTGATCGAAGTGTTGAGAATAATTGGCCGTCGCCTCTCAATGCAATCACCAAGACCGTGGTTTGCGGGGAGTGGGATGCAGGGAAGTACGCTAGTCCTCGTTACTTTCAGGGCGAAGCGAAGCCACTGAATGCTGCCCACGTGGTGCTGGAAGGCGAAACTCCAAGTTTTTTTCCAGCACGATGGGATCGCAATGTTCGAGCCGAAGCCATTGCCCAGCGAAGTGCGCCTAGCGCCGCCTTTCAGGTGGGATCTCAATTGCTCAATCTGAACAATGACGCACCTCTGGGTAGATTGCTCACGCTCATGGGCTTGGATCCGGAAAAGCTTACCGTTCTGGATGCGAATGGTCTTGCAAATGCCAAGATTTCTCCATCAGGTTTGCTTAAGACACTGGGCGTGGATCTTGGCATTAACGGACTTTCGGCTCTAACACCTCAGCAGCTTGCTGATCTCAACAACTTGACGTTGCTGCAAATCATGGATGCGTCTTTGGAGCTGGTTTCCGATGACACGCTCAAAGCCGACATTGACGCGGCCATAGCGGTACTCAGGGATCTGAAAATTGGCAGTGTCAGGCTACTGGATATGAAAATTCCCTTGCTGCGTGATTCAAGCTCATCGGACAGCGGCATTTTCACTTTTCTCTCGCTCGGCAGAAGTGACTCTCCCGATGGGGCCGCGTTGAATTCTCAAATCGGCGTCGGCGACTTGCTGAAAACAGCGATCATGATCGCAGCGAAAGACAATGCGATAAAGATCAGTGGTGCGTCTCTGACGGATGCTGTTCAGTTGGGTTTGACGGTCGTCGAAGCACCAACGATCGCGGGTGGTCCTATCGGAACGAAGGCGAACAATGCACAGGTTCGCGCGGAATTGGATATTGACTCATCGAAGATACCTCTGCTCGGATCTTTGTTCGAAAGTCTGCTAGGCGGCTTACGTATCAATCTACCCGTCAAAATTCAAGGTGTAAGTGCTGATGCCACTTTGACTGATGTGTACTGCCCAGACCCGGATCGCGGAAATCAGCCCTCCATCGATCTGGGCGTGAAGTCACGTGTGGCAAAGGTTGTCATTGGGGATGAGAGCGCGAGTGCATCTGATCCGAAAAATCTTTTGATCAAGACACCTATTTCGGGGATCAATGTTCGCGGTCCGATTACGACAGATGTGCTGGCGGCGCGTGAGGAGACCGTCAACTTGGTAGTGGGACAAGTTGACTGGACTAAGGAAAACACGCTTTTGTTGGGCGACACCGTCGGATCGCTGACCGACGCGCTATTCAGCCTGCTTGGCGGTATTTTTTCACCCCCGCGCTGGCGTCCAACTGGGAAGGCATGACTCTCGAGGGGAGTTCTCAAGACATCACGAATAAGCAGATCGAAGCCCTCTCTAAGTTCTATCTTGAGGAATCCAAAGTCAATGGGTTTTACAACATAGAGGGCGCTTTGAGCCTCCTCCTCGGCGGCAGAGGGACAGCGGGCTCTGACGGATACATAGGTGCCTTAGTAAAAAATGATTTCAATATCGACCACGGGATTCCTACTTCGTGTGTTGTTTCCGCATGTCCGCTCGGAAACTGGAGGGCAGGGACTTTCTCCGAGTCGTTTACGGCATTGACAAGCAAGCCAATAGGGCTACTCCCCTTGATCGGTATTTCTCCTTTGGACGGGGGTTTTTCAGTTGCGCGGGGGTACTCTCTGCTCTGTTAGCCTGGAACTCCTGCGTTCTCGACAATTTGAATAACCTGCTGAAGCGCAATGTCGTTCAAGTGAACATTACTGATGCCAATGCATTGACTGCCTCACTGACCGGCAACACGACATGTCCTGGCGCGCTCTGCGCACTTCTGAAACCTCTTCTTGACCCAGTCAAGTGGCTCCTCAACGGCTTGGGCGAAGGCATTCTTTCTCCACTGCTTACCAAAGTGTTGGGTCTTGAGTTAGGCCGCAATGAGGTCAAAGCGATCGATATCAGCTGCAATTCAGCTCAATTGGTGTTCTAAGAAATGCTGCATGGGACCACGTTACCCGCGAATGAACGATAATGAATAGCACAGTGAATCCGAGCGATCTGGTCATCTACGTTTGGGAAGGCCAAGCCGATATTGCCGAGCGGGTGGAGCGCTGCATGCTCAACATGGACGTGGAGGTGATTCGCGCGGACGGCCTGAACCTGCCGCCCGCTTCCACCGCCACACCCAACGCCATTGCTGTCGTGAGCGTCTCGGTGCTGGAAGGCGCGCGCTTTACGCGCCAGAACGTGGAAGGCACTTTTGGCGGCATGCCGGTGCTGTGGGTCAGCGCCAATCAACGTGGCGCCAGTACGGGAACCTACGCCACCGAGTATTCGCATGTGCTGCCGTTCGACTTCACCGGCGCGGAACTGCGTGCCATGCTGGCGCGCATTCTCAGGCGCCTGCAAAGCACCCAGCGGCAAGCACAGCGCTCTGAGGACATCATTGCCGTCGCGGAGTGCATGCAACGCCTGCTGCACGACGTGGACACCTTTGCGGACTGCGAGCACAGCGTATTGATCATCGGAGAAACCGGTACCGGCAAGGAGCGCATTGCGGAGCGCCTGCACGAGCGCAATACGCATTACGGACAAGGCCCGTTCGTGGTCGTCAACTGTGGCGCCATTCCGGATGGCCTGTTTGAATCCCTCTTCTTCGGCCATGCCAAGGGCTCGTTTACCGGCGCCGTGACCGCGCATAAAGGTTTCTTCGAGCAGGCCAACGGCGGCACGCTGTTCCTAGATGAAATTGCCGACCTGCCGCTGTATCAGCAAGTCAAGCTGCTGCGCGTTCTGGAGGAGCGCACCATCACCCGGCTGGGCTCCGCCTCTCCTGTGCGGCTTGATTTCCGGCTGGTGGCAGCCACCAACAAGCCTTTGCGAGAGCAGGTGCATGCCGGCAAGTTCCGCGCGGATCTATTCTTCCGCCTGGCGGTTATCGAACTGCAGGTCCCTAGCCTGGAGGAGAGGGGCGAGGCCGACAAGCTCGCGATTTTTTCCAGCATCCTGAACAAAGTGGTCGGCGAAGAGCTCATGGCCGCGCTGGGTGAACCGCCGTTCTTCATTCTCGATACCGTGGCCCAGATGTACTTTCCCGGTAACGTGCGCGAGTTGCGCAATCTCACCGAACGGGTCGGGGTGGCCGCACGCCAGACGCAGGACTGGATGGCGGGTGGCGCCACCGAGCGCATCCTGCGCCAGGCGCAGAGCATGTCCGCGCTGACGCTTCCGGCTGAGCCCACAGGCGCCGGCGAAGCCGTCCTGGCCGACCGCAGCAGGTGGGACATGGACGAGCGCAACCGCATCATCGCGGCGCTCAATGACAACGCCTGGAAACGCCAGAACACGGCGCAGCAACTGGGCATCAGCCGCAAGGTACTTTGGGAAAAGATGCGCAAATACCAGATCAGCAATGGCGAGCCCGAGGTGCCTATGACCTCTGGTGCCACGGCAGACGCAGATATGGAAGAGTGAGGGCGCTCGCATTTGTGAGTCACATGCAGATAGCCAAGGTCCGTCATTCCCGCGCAGGCGGGAATCCAGTGCACCCTTCCAACGCCCTCTGGATTCCCGCCTGCGCGGGAATGACGGCCGGGAAAGATGTCAGTGCGTAGACCAAAAATGCTCTAGTGGCTTGAGTGCACTCCTTCATACCAATACCAAAGAAGAGATAGAGAACAATGCAAAAACCGCTAATCGTTTTTGTAGGAGCGGTGTATCCGAGCCAATACAGCCTGCTGTGCAGCTACCTGCGTTCGACCGGCATGGCCGACAGCTGGTTCATGACCACGCCGGGCCACAAGGCCAACCACGAGAAGAACTGCGATCACCTTCTGTCCTTCCAACCGGACGGCAAGATCGTCGGCCCCCAGAGCTACTACTATTCCAGCAAGGTCGAACGTTCCGCGCGCATTTGCCGTGGCGTACTCAAGGCGCTTCAGGATTTCGAGAAAGCCCAGGGCCGGCCGATCGATCTGGTCGTGGCGCATTCGCTCTGGGGCGCACCCAACTGGTTGTACGGTGAAATCGAAGCTGCGGTGGTCAGCTATATCGAGTTTCCGAGCTACCTGGCACATGGGTGGGATCCTCAGTATCCTCCCGACGCCTCGCAACGCCTGGGTGACCGCAACATGGAGATGCTGCATTTCCACCAGGTACTGTGCAGCGATCTGACCATTGTCCCCAGCGCCTATGCGCGTTCTCTGTTTCCCGCGCTGCTGCAAGACAGAATCGCCGTGCAATTCGAAGGCTTCGACATCAAGCCTCCATTGCCACCGCCCGCACCGTCAGGCGCTTCGACAGCCAAACCCTTCACTATTGCGTTTTCGGCGCGCGATCTTTCCAGCTCCAAGGGGTTTGAGACCTACATGCGCCTGGTCGATCGTCTGGTGCGGGAAGGCCATGCGGAGAACACGCGCTTTCTCGCGATCGGAGATGCGGAAGCAGTGACCTATGGCTACGAGCAGCAATGGGTGGAGCGCCGGTACAAGGGTCAGGTCAAGAGCTTCCGAGATCATCTCCTCAAGACCTATCCGGCCGCTCAGGTCGTCGAGTTTCCTGGAAGACTGCCCTACGATGAGTTTGCCGAAATGCTCGGCAGCGTCGATCTGTTTCTCTATCCTTTGCGCTATGGCGTTGCCAACTGGGGCTTGATGGAGATCCTGGCCCGCGGCGGTTGCGTCATTGCGTCCAACTGGGGGTTTGTTCCTGAACTGGTGCAGCACGACGTCAATGGTCTGCTCATCCCTGACAACGATGATGCTTGGATCGCCGCCATTCGCTTGATGCGCGCAGACACCGCACGCCGCGCGCGCTATTCAGCTGCGGCCCAGGAGACGGGCCAGCGGTATCACATCTCCAAGGTGGCGCCGCGCTACATGGCCCTCTTCGAGCGGGCCATGACTCAGAAGCGGGCGCCCCTGGTTTAGCGCCAATACGGTTCAACTGGCCACTCTCCTCGTAGGCCGGATGTGTGCTCAGCCGTTGTACAACGCGCTCAGCGCGCGCTGTTGTTCGGGAGATTGGTTGAGCATGTCCTTGATCACTTGCTGGCGTGTGAGCGGCGGCTGAGCGGACGCCTTGCCCGGCACAGGCACGTTCCACTGGTAATACCGCAGCGTGCCATTTGCGATGATTGTGTTCAACTCCGCGTTCACTTGTGCGCGTGTCTTGGTACTCGCCACATGCTCAGGCGTGAAGCGAACGATATCGCCATTGCCCTGGTGCCAGGCGGAATTTGCCTGTGCCAAAGAAGGCAAGGTCAGCAGTCCGGCGATGATCGCCCATGCGGAAATTGCGATGAATCGGCTTTTGTTCATGAAGAAGACTCCTAAGCGTTGAAAATACGGCCTCAGACCGCGCTGCATGCCGGGAAGGCATGAGCCCAACTATAGGAATCGGTCCCCAACAGGAAGGGGACATGAACGTGACGGTTTTGTCATATGCGCG
The DNA here is from genome assembly GCF_049532675.1 of Ottowia sp. VDI28. NCBI lineage: Bacteria > Pseudomonadati > Pseudomonadota > Betaproteobacteria > Burkholderiales > Comamonadaceae > Ottowia > Ottowia sp. VDI28. Next base: position 326,050 of record NZ_CP149820.1, read on the forward strand.
CAGACGGCGCGCTATGGGCTGTATATACAGGCTGTGTGCTATGGGCTGCGCGTTTCCCAGTTCGAGAGCTGCGTGCGCAGTGCGGTGACCAGCGCCAACGGTTCGTCGAGCATGATGTGATGCCGCGCATTGGGAATCTCCACCATCGGCAGCACGCCGGTGAAAGTCTCGTAGCAGAAGCGGCGCACGGAATCATCAAGCCGCGCGCTCAACTCGCCCCACATCAGGGAAACAGGGCAGAGCATGCTGAGCAAGTCCGGAACGAAGTCACGGGGGCGTGGATGCGCGAGCGCGGCGGGATCGAATTTCCAGCGCCAGCCCCCTGCCTCCTGCTTGATCGAATGTTCCGCAATGTAGCGCAGGTAGAAAGCGCAACTCACCTCCTGCTGAGGCAATACCTTGAAGCGTGCCAGGGCGCTCTCGCGATCGGGGTAGATCTTTGGTACCGGATTGACCTGCACGAATGGCGAGGTACCTCTGTTGACGGGTTCGCGGGGCGGCGAATCAATCACGATGAGGCCGGCCAGGCGCTCGCCATAGGCGCTGCCAACCATGATGGCCACGAAGCCGCCGAGGCTGTGCCCCACGATCATCGGTTTTCGGCCAGGAGCCAGGGCATCGGCCACGGCCATGACCTGCTGCGCGTAGCGCTCACGCTCATATTGGCCACTGTGCGCGCTGTCACCCATGCCTGCCAGATCCGTGGCGATCACGTGATATTGATCCACCAGAAGCGGTGCAATGAAGCGCCACCATTCGGCGCTTGCCGCATTGCCGTGGATGAGCACGAGCGGGGGCTTGGCGGTGTCGCCCCAGGCAATGTAGTGGATCGCGCAGCCCTCCACATCAATGAAGCCTTCGCGGCTGGGCATCGCCAATGCGGCTTGTGCCCAGGCAGGCATGAGGTTGTTGTTCTGTGAGGTACTCAATTTGTTTCCGGTGATCATGCGATACGTTCAGAGCTTACCGCGCAAGTGGCGCCCCAGATCTTCCCAATCGCTGGCATGTGCCACATCAAGAATGGTGCCGAGATGCTTTTTGAGCGCCGCATTGCTTACGCCGGTCAACGCCAGGCTGTCAGCACGGGCATGCCCAAGGCCCGCGAGCACGGCGATCTCGCGCTGCAGCGGGGTCAGTGGCATTTCCACGATACGCCGCACCATCTCGATCTGATAGGGGCGTTGGAGCTGCAACGTCAGCAGCAAATGGGTGGCGGTTGACGCGGGATTCCGCACAACGGCGTTCAATGGGCTCGTACGCATGTCCAGCAGCCCGTGAGGCACCGGCAGGATGCGGTTCTCGCCGGGTTGAAGGCCCAGCAAGGCGAGCAAATCTTTCGGCAGTACCACGGCGTTGGCGCCATACAAGCCCAAGCCGCGCACGTGGGCGGTCCGCAGGAGTTGCAGCGCCTGGCTGTCGGCCGATAGCGGGCAAAGGCTCGCGCCATCAAGCAGAACATGGCCAGTGGCGCTGTGAGTCCCGCCGGGCCAGGAACTGTTCTGCAGCAGGAAAGCGCGCTGAAGGCTGCCCGAGGCGCGCTCGAGCATGCTGGCCTCCGCTGCGCTGAAGCCATTGACTGCGCTACGCGAGCGGAACAAGGCTGCGACGGCACGGGTCACGGGACCTGTCGGGCTCGGGACTTCCACGCGCAAATCCAGCGTGTAGTGATGCCCATTGGGCCGCATCAGAAGGTTATGGCTGTTCGAACGGTAATACGATGCACCGGGTGACAGCAACCGTCCCACCCGCGGGCCTTCAGGCTTGGCCAAGGCGAGGATATTGGTTTCCCCGGGCCCCGTGAACAGATGGAACTCGTTCAGGAACAGGTTGCGTACGCTGGCCGGAGAGTCTTCATGATGAAAGCCCGCCGGCAGCCCCTGCTCATCGAGCCAGAACAAGGCAGCCGCATCGGCTCCCACCAACCCCCGCAGCACGGAACATACCTCGGCAGCGATTGGCGCAAGGCCCAGGCCAAGCCGGCACAGCAGGTCTAGCTTGTGCCAAAGCCTTTGCCGTTCGGCTGCACTCGGGGATGGAGACGGTTTCATCTTTGAAGCATGGAGCTGCGTATTATCTCCAGCCCCATGGGGGCATGGCCCCTGGTTTTCTCTATGGATATGCCGCATGAATGCGGATGATCTCGCCGCAGAGAACATTGACCGTTGCCCAATATCAGTGGGCGCGGACGGTAGCCCTTGGGGGATGGCAGGCGCCAACACCGGACTCAATAATCGATCAGCAAGCCCAGCGAAGGCCTTGACAGGCGCTTTGCCCGGCTCGCGATTGACCATTTGCCTAACCACTTGCTGTGCAGCCCTCTCCAAATAATCTGCTCATCTCCATCATGAAACCCTCCTTATTCTCTCGCCTGGCTTGGGCGGTCTCTGTTGCGTTGACACTGGCTGCCTGCGGTGGCGGAGACTCCGATTCGCAGCCCCAACCCAATCCCAATAGCCCCAAGCCTGCCATCACGCCTGTCGGCTTGGCTCAGGGCGCTCCAGTAAACATCGCTTTGACCTCAGCCGGCGGCAGTTTGAGCAGTGCGGACGGTAAGTTGACGATCACCGTGCCTGAAGGTGCCTTGACGGCGGCGACAACCCTGACCATTCAACCTATTGCCAACAATGCGCCCGGGCGCATCGGCGCGGGGTACCGCCTGCTGCCTGAAGGTGTCGCATTTGCCAAACCGGTGCAACTCAGCTTTGTCTATGACGACGCCGGCCTGTCTGGCAGCCATGCGCAAGCGTTGGGTATCGCGTTCCAGCAATCCGATGGCACCTGGCGATGGCAAGACGGTGCCCTGAATGAGGTAACCCGAACCGTGACGGCCAATACCACCCATTTCAGTGATTGGTCACTGGTCAAGGGGCTTCAACTTCGGCCCCTAAGCGCCACTGTCAAGGTGGGCGGCTCTGTCCCTCTGCGGATCGCTTATTGCTACGCGCCTTCATTCAGCAATGACGATCTGCTGGCGCCCCTTGCGTTTGACTGTGAAAGCGATAATGCGCCGGCGCCGTTGAACACGCCGGTCACTTGGTCTGTCAATGGAGCGCGTGGCGGCAATGCCGCGGCGGGTACGGTAACTGGCAACGAGGTGGCTGCCCAATACACAGCGCCAAAGCAAAAACCCGAAGCGAACCCGGTGGCTGTGTCGGCTGAAGTGCAAGGCGCCAAAGGAAAGTTGCTGCTGGTCTCGAACATCACGATCGCGGATGATTTCACGGGCTACCAAGGCAGTATTTCCGGCACCATGACGGAGGAAAACACGGAGATCACCTATCAGGCAGGAACGCTTGAATTCATTCCGTTCGAAGACCTGCCTGGCGATCTGAAGAAATATGTCGCGCGCGGAAGCCTCACCATCAAGACGCGCTACGGATCAGGCCGTATTGAAACTGAAGTACTGAGCCTGAGTGGAGAACAAGGCGTGCTCGTCGTTTACGACCCCGTACGCAGTGGTACCCCACTGGCTGGGCGATATTGGTTCAGCCTCTATGGGCTTCTCAACTCCTGCCCTGAAGAGGTGATTGCCGGAGGCGGAACGCTCCCTTCATATGGCGCCGACTCCGCCAAGCTGGAAGGGGCGCGGGGGATTACTTGCACCGCAGGGGGAGCAGCGTCAGTTTCAATACGCAATGGTCATTGGGGGCGAGCGAGCCAGCGCCGTAGCCGCCGGCGGCTCCAGCGCAGCGGTCGGGGGCAGGGGTGCCATCATCACGCCCGCGCGCGCCGTGCAGAAGAATGCCGCGGCATATTCAATGGACGAAGCCACGCAGACAGCTACGATGGCCCCGGCCCCGACGGGCCATCGAGCTGCAGTGTTAAGGATTGAAACTCATTCTCATTTAAAATGAGGCCTTCTTTCAATCGCGCCTCTGGAATGGAATGCCGCTTCTTGCCCCGGCTTGGAGGTATACGCTGCCGTTCTGAACGATGAGGTATCTGGAGGCTGAGGCGGCATGATGGCCTCGCGTTTTCACTGGTTGTGGCTGCACCGCTGGCTGGCGCTCAGTTTAGGCTGGGTGCTGATCCTTGCAGGTCTGACTGGCGCTTCGCTGATCGTTGCCAAGCCATTGGACCGATGGGCCAATGCGGAGTTGTTCATCGCCAGTGGCACCACCAAAGCCGCGGGTGCACCGCCCTCGCTGGCGCAGATCGCCGAACGCCTGCATGACGAGTTTGGCAAGCAGGCGTCCTTATCATTCCGCTTTCCTCGCAGCAGCGACGAAACGCTCTGGGTGACCGTGCGAGGCCGATGGCACGGCACGGTCTACCTCCATCCGCAAACCGGCCAGGAACAAGGGCGCCGAGGAGAAGCGCAGGGCGTTTTCAACTTCCTGTTCAAGCTGCACAGCTCCCTGCTGCTGGACTCCACGGGCAAAGCGCTCCTGGCATGGGTAGCCATGGCCTATCTTGTGCTGGTGATCACCGGCGTGGTGTTGTGGTGGCCCAAGCGCTGGCCGCCCCAATGGCATATCGAGTGGCGCAAAAGTACGTTGCGGGCGCTGTTCGATCTGCATCGCATTGGCGGAGTGGTGCTCGGCCTGTTCATTGCAGTGTCTGTGGCCACAGGTGCCTACATGGCATGGCGCCCCCTAGCGGCCTACATCACGATGGTGAGCGGCGACAAACCAGTGAAGCCTCCTCAGCTCCCCAAAGACTCGTTGTCCAGCGCGGGCGCGCCGACCCCTGACACGATGCTGCAGGCCGCACGGACCTTTTCCCTGGCGCGCAGCCCACTTTCATGCAATTGCCCGCCAAGCCGGATCGCCCTGTGCGCATCCGCTTTCTCGCCGACAAGGATCCCCATCCCAACGGCGTCAGCTCGGTCTGGATCGATCCGCGCGACGGCAAGGTTCTTGCCGTGCAACCTTGGCACCAGCTCGATGCTGGCTCCCGGGCCGTGGTCGTGATCTTCCCGCTGCATACTGGTGAGCTGGGAGGGCCCTTGCTGGAAGCTGTCATGCTGGTGAGCGGCCTGGCGCTTGGCGGCTTGGGCATGACCGGTGTCTGGCTCTGGTGGCTGCGCCGCCGGGCCAAGACACAGGCGCACCGAATGCAGACCAGGAACAAGCGCCGTACTGCCAAGGTTGGACTCGGTGATGAATTTGTGTAAGTGCTTCTTTTGTACGGCGAGTTTGCTGCTTGACAGCTCAACGCTTTTCAATACCCATCTCTGCAGCGATTTCCGCAACGGGCTCCTTGAAGCGGGCCAGCCCGGCCGCTACTTCGGCAGCGATCTCACTGCCGCGCAGAGGTGACAGGCGAGTGGTACCGAGCCGTTCGGCGAACTGACGCAGCGCCTCGCCTGTCAATGTCTTGCGTAGCTCGGTCTCGAGAATGCGTGCGTGATTGCCGGGGTGCCGGCTCGCACGGCCAATGCTGTCCAGAGCGCGAAATCGAAATCGGTACCGCTTTCGTGAACCGTTGGAACACTCGCCAACATGGGCTCGCGCTCTTTCGACGCAGTGGCAAGCACCTTGATCTTGGCCGCGGTGGCCAGTGGCACGACCGGGGTGGTGTCGACCAACGCGATGTCCAGCACACCACCGATCAAATCACCCAAGATTTGGGGGAAGCTCTTGTAGCTGACGTGACGAAACCGGCCTCCCAGCTTCGTGCCCAGCAGTGTCGCGCCGACTTGATACGACAAGCCCGAAGTTCCGAGCGACACCGCTTCGGGTTCTTTACGCACTGCTGCCTTGAGATCGGCCAGCGTGTTAAATCTTGAATTGGGGCCCGCAATCAGCACTGTCCAGGCGCGCGAGACGCCGATAAGCGGGACGAGATCCGCCGGTTTGTAGGGCAGATTGATGCGGAGCAGAGGATTGAAGACCATGGGCTGTGGGCCGATCAGCAGCATGGTGTAGCCATCGGCAGGCGCAGACAGAAGTGACTGCATGGCGATCAAGCCATCGGCGCCAGGCTTGTTGTCCACGACAACCGGTTGCTTGATTTGCGCAGAAAGCTGATCGGCTATTGCACGACCAAGGGTATCGCCGCCGCCGCCGGTGCCGACGGGCAGCACCATGCGCAGGCTTCTGGATGGATAGGTGTCGGCTCGCGCAGGAAGCGAGCAAGCTAGCGCTGAAAGCGCGAGCAGGCCGTTCAAGCGGCGCCGGGTAAAGTCACGGTTCATCAAGTCGTCTCCGTCTATTTGGGGTATTGGGGATGTGCCAGGCGATGGTTGAATCAGGGCAGTGCTTTTGTTGCGATCCCTTCGCCTGGTGCACGAATCAGCCTGACAGCGGTGTACGTCATGACCGTCGCGCCCTCCTGGTTGACCACATCGATGCACGACCGCAGGACCGCACGTCCAGGTTTGGACGTCAGTTTGCGCTCGACAACTTCGCACTCGACATGGATCGTGTCGCCCACGCGCGTTGGCGCTCTCATGACGAGTGTGGCTTCCAGGAAGGCAAGGCCAACGCCCTCCATCGTGCGCTTGGCCAGCCCTTCGGCATATGCATAGACGAGGGCGCCGGGAACTACCCGGCCGGAAAGCACGCTGTGCTCACGTTCGGCGGAATCCACACTCGTGAACAGACCTTCGGTCAACCAACTGGCGTTGACGAAGTTCACAAGGTCGGCTTCGGTGATCGTGCGGCCGCCGGAGCGATGACGCAACCCGGGCGCCAGATCATCCCAATAGAGCGCCCTGTCCATCGTCTTCATTGAAGTCCTCGGTAAACGCTTCCTGCCGCTGCAGCAGGAAGACCAGGAAATTTTGCGTTCGATGCGGGATCCGGGCACCACCCGCAATGGGTGGCAAGCCATGCTGACGATACACGGGCATAGGTGCGCTGTATCATGAAATCATGATATCTCGGCACGGTAATCTCGCGTATCCTGATTCCCTGTTCAGGCCGCCCACCCGCTCACCATGACCCGGCTCGTAGCCCCACGAATCGCTTCGGGCATGGTGCCTCGGGCATCGCTGGTGGACAGGCTGATGGACGCGCGCCGCAAGCGCTGCATAGTGGTCCAGGGACCACCTGGCAGCGGCAAGACATCCTTGCTGCTGGCTATGCGCGGGCAATTGATGACGCACGGTTTCGAAGTGGCCTGGTTGTCACTGGCCGCGGAAGAAGCCGAACTCGATACTTTTCTGCAGGGACTGATCGCCAGCCTGGGCAGTTCGGACCGTGCCTCGGTTCGGGCGGCGTGGCTTCTGGCCAGCGAAGGGCCACGTAACTCCGACGCTGTCGAGCACTGCATGATCGCGTTAGCTCAAGGCTTGGCAACCCGCAGCGGCGAATTGGTGCTGATGGTCGACGACACTCACCAGCTTTCCAGCGCTCCTGCCCTGCAGGCCCTCACTTGGTTGCTGGAGTATTCGCCGCCAGGTTTTCACGTGGTGCTTGCTTCGCGGGAAATCCTTCCGCATCCATTGGGTACCGCAGTCGCGCGTTTGCGGCAACGCCAGATGGCGGTAGATTTTTCATGGCCCGATCTGCGCTTTACTTTGGCCGAGTCGGAGCTTTTCCTTCGCGGACGGCTTGGCACAGTGACGCAAGAGGAGGCGAAGAGCTTACACGAGCGTACCGACGGCTGGATCGCCGGCCTGCAATTGCTTTGTCTCCACTACAGGGACCAGGAAGCGGCCGTGCGTGAGATGCCGCTCAAGGACGCGGGGAGTTTCGCGGCCTATTTCGAGCAGCATGTACTGGAACACTTGTCCCACGCTGACTTCGAGTTGCTCAGCCGTGTTGCCATCTGCCATCGCTTCAGCGCTGATCTGGCCGTCGCGTTGCTCGGCGGTGCGTGGAGCGCCGGGCAAATCGAACAACGCCTGTCCATGCTGGACCGCGACAGTCTGTTCATCTATCAGGAGCAAGACCGCGAGACACGCATCTGGTGGCGTCTGCATCCGCTGTTACGCGAAGTCCTGGAGGCCAAGGCCGAAGATGGGCTGGGCGGAGCTATGGCGATGTTGCACCGCCGCGCATGGGCTTGGTTCGCGGCCCACGGCATTGTGTCCGAAGCCGTGCACCATGCTGTCCAGGCTGGAGAAGGAGAAGCTGCCGCACAAATGGTTCAGGCCTGCTCGCGCGAGCTATTGAACACGGGCAATTTCCCGTTGATCAGGGCGCTGCTGCGGCAGATTCCGCCAAACATTGTCGAACGGCATGCGGGCCTGCGCTTCGCACTCGCCCATGTCCACCTCAACTCGCGCGAACTCGATGCGCTGGATAGTGACATCGAAGTGCTGGAACAGGAGACGCTCGATGCGCTTCAACGCGCCGAACTCGAGCTTTTGCGATGTGCCGCAGCGCTTCACCGCGACGATGTGGATGCCGCCGCGCACTTGCTTCCCCAAATCGAATGTCTTCCGGGAGGCGCGGATCAGCTTCTGACATCGACCAGCGCGAACCTGCTGGCGTGGACCCATCTGGCGAGGGGCGACTACGCACTCGCGCGAGAGGTGCTCGGTCAGCGCAATGCGCAGCAAGATGGGCCCGTGGCGCGGTTGACGGGCCTGTGCCTGGAAGGTTTGCTGTACACGCTCGAAGGACGCATGACCGATGCGGAGCACTTGTACCGTCAGGTGCTGGACGCGGAATGCGAAGGTGCCGCGGGCGTACAACTGTCTAACTTAGCGGCGGCGCTTCTGGGCGACGTCTTGTATGAACTCGATGAGCTTGACGCGGCCTGTAACTTGCTGGACCCGCGCATGGATCTGATTGAGCACACGGGCATTCCCGAGGCCATCCTGCGCGCTGCCATCGTGCTGGCCAGTGCACACTGGCTGTGCGGCCGGCGGCTCGAAGCACTGGCCCAGCTCGATCGGCTGGAAGACTATGCCTTCCAGCGTGGGCTGCCCCGATTACACGCGCACGCGCTATGCCTGCGCGTGCGCATGCAGCAGCAGCGCGGTGAGATGCTTGCGGTGTCGGACGCGCTGTGTAAATTGGACGAACTGGTGGCGCAGCGCCGCGGCCAGGACGATTCGGTCTCACAGGAAATCATGCGCTTGGCCGAGCGGGCGCAAATCGCGGTGCACCTGAATCGCGGAGAACTTGCTTTGGCTGCGGACGGGCTTCGCGATTTGCTGCAGCGCTTTCATGCCATGGGCCGGTTGCGGCCTGCGGCGGCGCTCATGATGCAGCTTGGACTGGTGGAGCGCAACCGCGGCAACGAGCCGGCGGCATTGCCTATATTGGTCGATGCTCTGCGGATGGGGCATCGCTTGGGTTTGATCCACACGGTGCTGGACGTATCGCGGCGCGTGCCAGCCGCGCTGCATGGGCTGGTGGAGTCAGGCGTGCTTGATCCGGTGCTGAATTTCTACGCACAACGCCTGCTGAAAGTAGCGGACCGCAAGCGTACGCTCAAAACCACCGCACAGGAGTCCGCCGCGCAGGACAAGCCCCTTGAGCCGTTGAAGGAGCGCGAACTGGAGATCCTGGGATTGCTGGCTCAGGCGCTACCCAACAAGAAGATCGCCCGTGTTCTCGGTCTATCACCCGAAACGGTGAAGTGGTATCTGAAGAATATCTATATCAAGCTGGGCGTTACCGCGCGGGATGCCGCCGTCGCACGAGCGCGCGACCTGCAGCGCTAGCGTTCGAGCTCAGAAGCCACCACGGCCACCACCGCATATGACGGTTTGCCCGCTGATGTAATCAGACTCGGGCAAGCAGAAGAGATAGATCGCCCCGGCGGCTTCCTCGGGCGTTCCCAGCCGTCCGAGCGGGATTTCTCGGCCAGCCAGCGCTGCGCGCTCAGCTGGAACGCCGACGCGAATGTCATGGCCCTCTATCGAGACAAAGGCACTTTCGCCTTGGGGCACACGCTGGGTGAGCCGTGTCTCGATGGCCCCGAATGCCACGCAGTTGACGTTGACCTTCATCCGTCCCCACTCCTTTGCCATCGCCTTGGTGAGGCCGATCACGCCAGCCTTGGCCGCCGAGTAGTTGGCTTGTCCAGCGTTGCCGCCAGTGCCCGAGACCGAAGACACGTTCACGACCTTGCGAAAGACTTCGCGGCCTTGCTCCTGCTCGCTGCTGCTCACGTTCCGAAAGTATGGTTGGGCGGCACGAAGCAGACGGAAAGGCGCGGTCAGGTGACAGGCCAGGATGGCTTCGAACTGCTCGTCGGTCATCTTCTGGATTACGTTGTCCCAGGTGTAGCCGGCGTTGTTGACAATGATGTCGATCGCACCGAAGCCATCGAGCGTAGCGGCGACGATTCGCGTGCCGAAGTCGGGCGCCGCTACGTTGCCTGCGACAGCCAACGCCCGTCCGCCAGCGTGTTCGATTTCCGCGGCCACTTCATTGGCGGGTGTCTCATCAAGGTCATTGACGACGACGGCCGCGCCTGCGCTGGCCAGCTTGAGCGCGACGGCGCGGCCAATGCCGCGGCCGGCGCCAGTCACAATGGCCACTTTGGATTGGAGCGTTGGATGCATGATTTGTGTTCCTTTGTCTTCAGTGCGCGTCCGCGCGGCCATAGAGCGTCACCACGCAGGCGCCGCCCAGTCCCAGATTGTGTTGCAGTGCAATATCGAGCTTGTCGACCTGGCGCGCATCAGCGGTGCCGCGCAACTGGTGCGTCAGCTCGTAGCACTGCGCCAGGCCGGTTGCGCCGAGCGGATGCCCCTTGGAGAGCAGGCCACCTGACGGATTGGTCACGCACTGCCCGCCGTAGGTGTTGCTACCATCCAGCACAAAACGTTCTGCTTGCCCTTCCGGGCAGAGACCGATAGCCTCGTAGGTGAGCAGCTCGTTGTGAGCGAAGCAGTCGTGCAGTTCGCATACACGCACGTCCTTCGGCTCGACGCCGCTCTTTTCATAGACGTTTTGCGCGGCGGCGCGAGACATGTGAAAGCCGACATAGCCGATCAACGATGGCGGATCGAAAGATTCCACGACGTCGGTAGCCATGGATTGCGCGAGCACTTGCACATCGGTGCGCAGACCGTGGCGGCGGGCGAACTTTTCCGAAACCACGATGGCAGCAGCCGCACCGCAGGTGGGGGCAGGCCATGAGGCGGGTGGCGACACCAGGCCAGAGCGCCTTGTCGTTCATCACGTCGTCCACCGAAAGAACTGTGCGAAACATCGCAAGCGGGTTATTGGCCGCATGGCGGCTGGCCTTGGCGCGGATCGCCGCGAAGGTTTCCAGTTTCGTGCCGTACTTCTGCATGTGCTCGCGCCCGGCGCCAGCAAAGCAGCGCATCGCGCGTGGCACGCCTTCCGCATCTGCGGTCAGGTCTTGCCAGACGTGGTGAAAGCGGGTTCGCGTCTCGGGCCTGTCGTTCCAGTGTGATTGCAGTGCACCCGCTTGCATTTGCTCGAATCCTACGGCCAGCGCGCAGTCGACCTGGCCCAGTTCGACGGCCGTGCGTGCAAGAAACAGGGCACTGGAGCCTGAGGAACAGTTGTTGTTGACGTTGAAGATCGGCACGCCGGTGCGTCCCACTTCATACAGCACGGTTTGGCCGCAGGTGGAGTCGCCATAGACATAGCCCGCATAGGCGGACTGGATCTTGTCGTAGGAGAGTTCGGCGTCGGCCAGTGCTCGACGAACTGCTTCTGCGCCCATTTCCACGTAGGTTGGGCTGGCGCCGGGCTTGGTGAAAGGGATCATGCCAACGCCGGCAATAAAGGTCTTCTGGCTCATGGATTGAATGTTCGGAGGTGTGAAGGTGTGACCGTCATCTTGGAGCAGCCCGACCTTCGAGTCACCACCCCGGTCGGGGGAGAGCGCCGTCGCATTCACATACATCGCGCGCAATTCGCGCTTGAGCACCTTGCCCACCGGGTTGCGCGGAAGGTCACCGACCAATCGGACGGCAGCCAGACGCTGGGTCTTACCCACCTGCGCGTTGCACCATTGCTGAATTTCTTGCGCATCGACATCAATACCGGTGCGCGGCACTACAAAGGCGATGGGCGTTTCACCCCAGCGTTCGGAGGGTACCCCGACGACAGCGGCATCCTGGACTTGCGGATGACGGCGCAACTGCAACTCCAGATCGCTCGGATAGATGTTGAAGCCACCGCTGATGATCATGTCCTTCTTGCGATCTACCAGGACGAGAAAGCCATCGGCATCGAAATAGCCTACGTCGCCGCTGCGCAGGAATCGTTTGCCGTCCTTATCGAACCAATCAAGGCTGGTGCTGCTTTCCTGGCCGTGATATCCATTCATCATGGTGCTCGATCTACCCACGATCTCGCCAGGCTCGCCCTGCGGAAGGGGTTCATTCTGTTCACCGACGATGTGAAATTCGCTGCCCGGCGCCGGTCGGCCCACCGTGTGCAGCTTGTCGGGATGGTTGTGTACCTCCAGCATGCAGCTGCCCCCGCCTTCGGTGGTGCCATAGAACTCCGTTAGCGCTCCAGGCCAGTGCCGTGCTACCTCGGTCTTGAGCTGTGGAGAGAAGGGGGCGCCGGCACAGAACTTCATCCGGAAGCTACCGAGATCGAAGGCGCCGAAATTGGGCTCCGACAGGATGCGTTGGTATTGCACGGGCACCAGGATCGTGTGGGTAGCCCGTTCTTGCTGTGCAAGTTCGAGGTAGCGGCGCGAATCGAACTTGGGCATCAGCACTACGGTTCCTCCTCCGGCCAAGGCAGGAAACAGGGCGACTAACGTGGTATTGGAGTACAACGGGGTCGCGAGCAAAGTGACGGCATCAGGCCCATAGCCAAGCTGTTCGCGGCGCGCGACCTGGCTGGCTCTGCGTTCATGCGTCTGCACGATCCCCTTGGGTGTGCCGGTGGTACCCGATGAGTAGATGATGTTGAACGGCCACTGCGGCTCGATCGTGATTGGTTCGGATTGACTGTCCTCTTCAGTGCCCTCTTCAGGTAGCCAACTCTGCAGACTGGCATCGCCGTCGCTCAGATTGATGCACAGGTCGGAGAGGCCAGCGTTGCGCACGAGCGCCATAGTGCTCGCATCCGCAAACACAAGGTTGGCCGGTCCGTCTTGCACCATGACCGCCAGCGACTCCGGCGTAGCAGTTGGGGGAAGGGGCGCCATCACCACGCCCGCGCGCACCGTACCGAGGAATGCCGCGACATATTCAATGGACGAGGCCGCGCAGATGGCCACGACGTCCCCCGGTCGGAGCCCATCGCGCTGCAGTGCCAAGGCGATGCGGCCGGACAATCTGTCCAGTTCTTTGTAGGTGACCCTATGGACGCCGCAGATCAGCGCCAGCGCTTCGGGACGCTGCCGTGCCTGGTCGTGCACGAGGTCGGATACTGGGCAGAAGCGGGGTAAGGACGGACGGAGTTCGTGGGGTGGCATAGCGGCGGGACGCGGGCAATCGTCTTGCTGAAGTTTGCAATCCGTCCGCATGCTACTCAGGCGCCGAAGAACCGCACCACCCATATCGGGTGGCGTAGATCATGAGGCATAAGGCTATCTTTATGCACTTATACATCAGTATGAATTAAGCCATCTCATACTGATGTGTCGGTATTTTACTGACTGAGCCTATTCTTTTTCTATCATGGTTGACTTGGTGATTTACCGATATATAGGTACAATTTATGCTATTTCATACCTATATATAGGCATGTCAGGCACGCCAAAAGCCATAGACCGACTTCCGCCCGCCACTCTTGCCGCCATTGAAAAGCTGGGTGCTGACTTGGCTGTTGCCCGGCTTCGCCGCAAAGAGTCACTGGCGAGCTGGGCAAAGCGCATAGGCATCAGCATCTCCACGTTGCAGCGCCTGGAGTCGGGCGACCCGACCATCAGCATAGGAATCGTGGCCAGTGCTCTGTGGCTTATGAGCCGTGATGGTGCGATTGCAGAGCTGGCGGCGCCAGCCAATGACCGGGGCGCCTTGGAACTGGAGGTTCGCGAGGCCGAAGAGCTTGGCCGTGCACGCGCACGTGCTTCTCAAGAGGCGCGAATAAAGGCGGCCGCCAACAAGCCCCGAAGAGCTGCCAATGCGCTGCGATAACCTGTTTCTTTGGTACTTGGGCGAGGACGCGCCTCGAGCAGAGTCAATGATGCGCGCGCACCCGCGTTGCGGCCACCAGCGGACCTCAGATTTGATGCTCGAAGGCATCTCATCCTGCTGGCAGGATTCAATTGAGGCAGAACTAGCATGGGAAATTTCTCGCTGATGGGACTGAAATCGCCTATGTGGTACCATTTAACTTGGCCCTTCGATTCACGAACGCCCAAGTTCCACTTGGGACGCTGATGTAGTGAACGCGGGGCCTTTTATTTTTTACCGTGCTGCTTCTTGGCAAATTCCGGGCGGATGGCAGCATCGGCTGGCTTGAAGAGCCAATGTCGATAGGGATCAAGCCATAAGCTCAACATGCCTTGTGACTTTCCGGTATTGATTCCAATATTGAACGCATTTCCGCTATAGGTTGCGCGGATCTCAGACAGGACGTGCTTATAGACTCGTTCTTTGGCGATGGTCCGCTTGCCTCGGCGGTTGCTGCCAACGGGCTTTTCTTTGTGCTTGTCGTTCAACCTGAACTGCATAGCACCTAGCACTAAGTCCAGTGCTTGCAAGACGACATGTTCTTTGGAGTCAATTTCTGCCAATTGATCTTGTCGAATAACGATGCCGGCCCGCTTGAAATCTGCCGCTTTGCTGAGACCTGTCACGAAACCTTTGAATGCGGCGCACTTTTCGGCGGTGTCGGGAAGCTTGTCAAAGTAGATACGTACCCCCGCGGCAGGCAAGTGCGGGAGACCGGCATGCTTTAGCCCGAAAGCATGCTTGATGAATTGGTAGTACAGCAGGAAGAAGCCGTTTTCCCGCTGCTCTGGCGTCAGCCGATATGCCGAAAAATAGTTCTGGGTGAACATGATGCGTAGTTTGAGTTTGTCTTCTCGCACCAAGTTGAATATTTCGGAAGCAAGCTCAATGTACTTCTGCGCGTAGGGTTCGGTAATTTTTTGCCATTTCACTTCTCCCAGAAGGTTCAGTCGGAGCTTGCAAGCTTCAAGCCGCTCAATAACCTCCATCAACTGAGATGACTCTACTAAAGCACCACCATAAAAGTTGGCAAAGTGTTTTCCGGAGGAGTCAGATTCATCGCAATAGAGAACTAGCTCGCGAGCCATGGATATGTGATTGGCTCAAGCATCAATATTCATCGCCCGCAGCGCATTCGTCTCAATGAAGTCCCTCCGCGGCTCCACCTCATCGCCCATCAAAGTGGTGAACACGCGGTCTGCCTCAATGGCGTCGTCGATCTGCACGCGCAGCAGGCGGCGCACTTCGGGGTCCATGGTGGTTTCCCAGAGCTGCTCGGGGTTCATCTCACCCAGCCCTTTGTAGCGCTGGCGCGTGGTGGTGCGTTCGGCTTCGCTGATGAGCCAGGCTATGGCTTCGCGGAAGTCGCTGACGCGTTCTTCCTTGGCGCGTTCGCCTTCACCTCGTGCAACCTTGGCACCTTCACCCAGCAGGCCACGGAAGGTCTGCGCGGCTTCGGCCAGGGCGGCGTAGTCGGCGCCGTGCACGAAATCCTGCGTGATGATGCTGCTCTTGATGTTGCCGTGGTGGCGGCGGCTGATGCGCAAAATGGGCTTGTCGGTGCGGACGTCGAATTCGCTCGCGACCTCGGTGCCGCCGCCGTTGCTTTCCTGGGCGCGCAAGTGTGCCTGCAGTGCCACGGCGCTGGCTTCGGCTGCTTCCACAGTATCCAGATCCAGGGCCACGCCGTCGGCCATGGCGCGCAGGGCTTCACCGTCCATGAAGGCAGAAAGGCGCTCGATCACGGCTTCGGCCACCTGGTGCTTGCGGGCCAACTCGGCCAGGGTGTCGCCCGTGAGGGTTTGCGCGGGCGCGCCGTTCACGGCGGTACCGGTGAACACACTGGCTTCCTTCAGGGCCACGCGCAGCAGGAAGGCATCGAGCGCGCTGCCGTCTTTCAGGTAGAGCTCTTCCTTGCCGGCCTTGACTTTGTAGAGCGGCGGCTGGGCGATGTAGATGTGTCCGCGTTCGACCAACTCCGGCATCTGCCGGTAGAAGAAGGTGAGCAGCAGGGTGCGGATGTGGGCGCCGTCCACGTCGGCGTCGGTCATGATGATGACGCGGTGGTAGCGCAGCTTGTCGATGTTGAAATCGTCGGTGCCGCTCTTGCCGGAATCAGCGGCTGTCTTGCCGATGCCGGTGCCCAGGGCTGTGATGAGCGTGATGATTTCGTTGCTCGTCAGCAGTTTTTCGAAGCGTGCGCGTTCCACGTTCAAGATCTTGCCGCGCAGCGGCAGGATGGCCTGGAATTTGCGGTCACGCCCTTGCTTGGCGGAGCCCCCTGCGGAATCACCCTCCACGATGTAGATTTCGCACATGGAGGGGTCTTTTTCCTGGCAGTCGGCCAGTTTGCCGGGCAGGCCGAAGCCATCGAGCACGCCTTTGCGCCGGGTCATCTCGCGGGCCTTGCGGGCGGCCTCGCGGGCGCGGGCGGCGTCCACGATCTTGCCGCAGATGATCTTGGCGTCGGTGGGGTTTTCTTCCAGGTATTCGGCGAGCGCCTTGGCCACGATGTCTTCCACCGGAGCCCGGACTTCGCTGGAGACGAGCTTATCCTTGGTCTGGCTGGAAAACTTGGGCTCAGGCACCTTCACGGAAAGCACGCAAGTCAGGCCTTCACGCATGTCGTCGCCGCTGACTTCGACCTTCGCCTTCTTGGCGATTTCGTTGGTTTCGATGTACTTGCTGATGATCCGCGTCATGGCGGCGCGCAAACCCGTCAGGTGGGTGCCGCCGTCGCGCTGCGGGATGTTGTTGGTGAAGCACAGCACCTGCTCGTTGTAGCCGGTGTGCCATTGAATGGAGACCTCTACGCCGATTTCCGTGCCGGGAATGCCGCCGTAGGTGTCGGCCGGACGGGTGCCGGTGGCATTGAAGGAGTTCTTGTTCAGTACTTCCTTGCCGGTGTTGATGAAGTCGACGAAGCCCTTGACGCCGCCAGCGCCGGAGAAGTCGTCTTCCTTGCCGGTGCGTTCGTCCTTCAGGCGGATGCGCACGCCGTTGTTCAGGAAGCTGAGCTCGCGCAGGCGCTTGCTCAGGATTTCATAGTGGAAATCGCTGTTTTCCTTGAAGATCTCGGTATCGGGCAGGAAGTGCACCTCGGTGCCTCGCTTGTCCGTGTCGCCCGTGATTCTCATGGGGGAGATTTCGAAGCCGTCCACCACTTCCAGCAGGCGGTCCTGCACGATGCCGCGGCTGAACTGCAGCTCGTGCTTCTTACCGTCGCGCCGTACCGTGAGGCGCAGCTTGACCGAGAGCGCGTTCACGCAGGAAACGCCCACGCCGTGCAGGCCGCCGGAGACCTTGTAGCTGTTCTGGTTGAACTTGCCGCCGGCATGCAACTCGGTCAGGGCGATCTCGGCCGCCGAGCGCTTGGGCTCGTGCTTGTCGTCCATCTTCACGCCGGTGGGGATGCCGCGGCCGTTGTCGGTGACGGAGATCGAGTTGTCGGAGTGGATGGTGACGACGATGTCGTCGCAAAAGCCGGCCAGGGCTTCGTCGATGGAGTTGTCCACCACCTCGAACACCAGGTGGTGCAGGCCGGTGCCGTCGCTCGTGTCCCCGATGTACATGCCGGGGCGTTTGCGTACCGCTTCCAGGCCTTCCAGGATCTGGATGGAGCCTTCGCCGTAGCTTTCCACAGCCCGCGCCGGGGCGGGTTGCGGGTTGTCTTGCGGGGGGCTGGAATCGGTCATCTGCGGTCTTCTTTCGCTCTTTTGAAGCTCAAAACCCGCCTAGGCTGGCGGGTTTGCGGGGTGAAACGCTATGAAACAAATAGCGTTGTCAGATGCGCATCGGCATCACGACATACTTGAAGGTGGTGTTGTCGGGCAGGGTGAGCAGCGCGGAGCTGTTCGAATCCTGCAACTCGATCTTCACCATGTCCTGGCTGATGTTGGAGAGGGCGTCGATCAGGTAGGTCACGTTGAAGCCAATCTCGATCTGATCGCCGCCGTAGTCGATGTCGAGCTCGTCCACGGCTTCTTCCTGCTCGGCATTGTTGGCCGCTACCCGAAGCGTGCCTGGCTCGATGTTCAGGCGCACGCCCTTGAATTTCTCGCTGGTCAGGATAGCCGTGCGCTGCAGGCTGGCCAGCAGCGGCGCGCGTCCCAGGGTCACGCTGTTCTTGTGATTCTTGGGGATCACGCGGTTGTAGTCGGGGAACTTGCCTTCGACCAATTTGGTGACGAACTCCATGCCGCCGAAGCTGAACTTGGCCTGGTTGCTGGCAAAGCGCATTTCGATCATGGGGGCCTGTGCGTCATCAGGCACGGTGGCGTCGGACAGCAGGCGCTGCAGTTCGATCACGGTCTTGCGCGGGAGGATCACTTCCTGCTTGGGCACCTCGGTTTCCAGCGTGGCGCTGGCGAAGGCCAGGCGGTGGCCGTCGGTGGCGACCAGGCTCAACTCCTTGCCCTCGGCCACGAACAGGATGCCGTTCAGGTAGTAGCGGATGTCGTGCACCGCCATGGCGAAGGCGACCTGATCAAGCAGGCCCTTCAGCGTTTTCTGCGGCACGCTGAATTCGGGGCCGAAGCTGGGGGCTTCCTGCACCAGGGGGAAATCTTCGGCCGGCAGGGTTTGCAGGGTGAACTTGCTCTTGCCGCCTTTGAGGATCAGCTTGGATTGGCTCGATTCCAGGCTCACGGTCTGGTCGGCGGGCATGGTGCGCAGGATGTCGATCAGCTTGCGTGCGCCCACGGTGGTGGCGAAGCTGCCTTCATCACCGCCGAGCTCGGCCGTGGTGCGGATCTGGATTTCGAGATCGCTCGTGGTCAGCTGCATCTGTCCGCCTTGCTTGCGGATCAGCACGTTGGCCAGCACCGGCAAGGTGTGGCGCCTTTCCACGATACCCGAGACCGACTGAAGCACGGCCAAAAGTTTGTCTTGGGTGGTCTTCAGAACGATCATGTCTTCCTCATTGATGGCGCCGTAACGGCAATGGATTGGCGTTGTGTTGGTGTGGCAGCCGGCGTAGGGGCAACCCTTGTGGGGCTGTGTAACAAATGGGGGCGCCGGCCAGAAAAACAACGCTTATTGTCGCTGCTTTTACCACTGTTTTGACGGGAGCTTGTTCTTAGCCTTTAAGAGTCTGCTCCAGGACGTGCAATTGCTGGTTGAGTTCGGTCAATTGCTGGCGCTCGCCACCGATTTTTCGTACGGCGTGCAGCACGGTGGTGTGATCCCTGCCACCGAACAGCTCGCCGATCTCGGGCAGGCTTTTCTGGGTCAGTTCCTTGGCCAGGTACATGGCGATCTGGCGCGGCCGCGCGATGGAGGCGGGGCGCTTCTTGCTGTACATGTCGGCCACTTTGATCTTGTAATAGTCGGCGACTGTCTTCTGGATGTTTTCGACGCTGATCTGGCGGTTCTGGATGGACAGCAGGTCGCGCAAGGCCTCGCGCGCCAGCTGGATCGAGATTTCCTTCTGGTTGAAGCGGGAGTAGGCCAGGATCTTTCGCAGGGCGCCTTCCAACTCGCGCACGTTCGAGCGCACGTTCTTGGCGACGAAAAAAGCGACCTCTTCCGGCATTTCGGTGCCTTCGGCGGCGGCTTTGTTGATTAGAATCGCCACCCGCATTTCGAGCTCCGGGGGTTCCAGAGCCACCGTCAGGCCGGAATCGAAGCGCGAGACCAGCCGCTCGTGAATGTCGGCCAGCCCCTTCGGGTAGGTGTCGCTGGTCATCACGATGTGGCTTTTCTTGGCCAGCAGGGCCTCGAAGGCGTTGAAAAACTCTTCCTGCGTGCGATCCTTGTTGGCGAAGAACTGTACGTCGTCGATCAGCAGCAGGTCGAGCGAGTGGTAGCGCTCCTTGAATTCGTCGAAAGTCTTGCGCTGATAGGACTTGACCACATCCGAGACGAATTGCTCGGCATGGATGTAGAGAACTTTGGCATCAGGCTGGCTGGCGAGCAGTTTGTTGCCGACCGCGTGCATCAGGTGAGTCTTGCCAAGGCCGACGCCGCCGTAGATGAACAGCGGGTTGTACAGGCGCCCGGGCGAGCCCGCCACGTGAAGCGCGGCGGCACGCGCCATGCGGTTGGCGGAGCCTTCGACCAGCGTGTCGAAGGTGAGGGCAGAGTTCAGGCGGTTGCGCGATCCATTGCGTGCCGGCTCGGGTTCGGGCGCGGCCAGTGGGGCTTCGGCGGCGGCATCAGAAGCGCCTTCCGAGCGCTTCACTGGATTGGCAATGCCAGATTTTATGGGCTGTACGCGCTGAGCAAGTGCTAACTCCACTTGCACGGGTTGACCGTGCAGCTGTTCCAGCAACCCGGCAATGCGGCCAGCGTACTGGGCGCGGATCCAATCGAGTTTGAATCTGTTGGCTACGTAAATGGTGAGGCGTGAAAGGTCGGGCTCGACCTGGACGGACAAAGGCTTGATCCAGGTGTTGAACTGCTGCTCAGGGAGCTCCTGAGCCAGC
This sequence comes from Ottowia sp. VDI28, assembly GCF_049532675.1. Lineage (NCBI taxonomy): Bacteria > Pseudomonadati > Pseudomonadota > Betaproteobacteria > Burkholderiales > Comamonadaceae > Ottowia > Ottowia sp. VDI28. Next base: position 346,441 of record NZ_CP149820.1, read on the forward strand.
ACATCTAGGCAGGCAGGCCACAGCGAGGAGGCTGCGTCTGGGGGTAAATCTGGTGCCACGCCGTCGGAAAATAGCGGCGTGTTGGGCTCGTACATGAAAAGGATCCGGTTGTGGACAAGATCCCGCGTAGGCGGCTGCCGATTGTATGCGCAGAGCAGGTTATCCACAAGGACTGAGAACCTGTTGTTTGCCGTCCGGCGGGTCAAGGATCCCCTTTCACAAAGCAACATTTGAGACTTGGCCGAAACTTTGCGATAATGCAGGGTTTCCTTGCGGCGGCCTTCAAGCCGCTTTTGGCGTTTGGCCCATAACTGGCTTTGAGCAATCAGCTTAGAAGTCAGCTTGAAAAGGGGCGCCAGTACAGCAATGGATGTGGGGTGCTCTGTCAGGTCTCTATTAGGTTAGAGGTTGGGGCGCCCTTCCCATCAAGGTCAAATTCAAGCGTGAAAGCGCAAGGGTGAAGGCGAAAGCGCCTCGCCCCAATTTTTAAATTAGTCAAAAAGGACGAATTGTCATGAAACGCACTTACCAGCCTTCCAAGACGCGCCGCGCACGTACGCACGGTTTCCTGGTTCGCATGAAGACCCGCGGCGGTCGTGCTGTCATCAACGCACGCCGCGCCAAAGGCCGCAAGCGCCTGGCTGTCTGAGTCTTGAGGCGCCTGTGCGAGCAAGCGCGACACCGCACAACGCTGCGGGTGGCGTGAGCGCGCATGCGTCCCAGGCATTTGCGAATTCGGCCTCAGTTCCAGGCCTTGCTGGCCGGTCCTGCCGTGGCGCGAACAGCGCATTTCGCTTTGCATCGGCTGAGTGCCGACGGTTTGGCGCGCGCGCCCGAACCGACGCAGGCGCTGTTTTTACCGGCCGACACCGTGTGGCTGGGAGCCATGGTGCCCAAACGCTGGGCGCGCCGTGCCGTGACGCGCAATGCGATTCGCCGGCAGATTTACGCCGTGGCTGAAGAGATTTCTTCTCCGCTTACCGCTGGTGCGCACTTGGTGCGCCTTCGCGCCGCGTTCGCGCCGGCGCAGTTTCCGAGCGCCACTTCGGCCGCGCTCAAGCGTGCCGTGCGCGCTGAGTTGATGACACTTTTTGGCAGGAGAGGCGCATGATGCGCAGGCTCCTCATTGGTGTGGTCAAGGCCTATCGCCTGCTGCTTTCCCCCTGGCTCGGATCGGCTTGCCGCTTCGAGCCTACTTGTTCTGTCTATGCCATCGAGGCGCTTGAGCGCCATGGTGCGGCTGCCGGCAGTTATCTTGTCCTGCGCCGGCTGGCCCGCTGCCAGCCCTTGTGCGCAGGCGGCTGCGATCCTGTGCCGGCCGAGCGTTCGCGCCTGTTTACCCGATTGACCTGCCCACCGGCCTCGCCGAGGAAGTCTTCATGAACGATATTCGCCGTACCATCCTGTGGGTGGTCTTTGGTTTCTCGCTGGTCATGCTCTGGGACCAGTGGCAGGTTCACAACGGCCGCAAGGCGACCTTCTTTCCCTCGGCAGCACCGGCCGCGACGGCCAGCGCGCCGGCATCTGCAACTGCGCCGGCCAGCGCGGTGCCCCCGGCGGCTTCTTCGGCTGGCGCCGCGGCAGTGCCTGGTGCAGCGCCTTCTCCTGCGGTCGCCACGGCTATTCCGCGCGAGCGCATCGAGGTGAAAACCGACGTATTGAAGCTGGTCTTCGATACCGAGGGCGGCTCGGTCATCAAGAGCGAGTTCCTCAAGTACAACGAGCAGGGGCATCCAGATCAACCCCTGGTGCTGCTCGACGACAGCACCAACCGTCTCTATATGGCCCAATCGGGCCTGACGGGTGGTTCAGCGCCCAACCACAAGACGCCGATGAAGTTCAGCGGCGAGCGGCAATTGGCCGATGGCGCCAAGGAGCTGGTGCTGCGTTTCGAATCGCCGGACAGCGGTGGCGTCAAGCTGATCAAGACCTACACCCTTACGCGGGGCTCCTACGTTCTCAACGTGAAGCATGAGGTGGTCAACACCGGTGCGGCGCCGGTTTCGCTCGAGCTCTACACGCAGCTGGTGCGCGACGGCAACAAGCCGCCGGGCGAGTCCTCGTTCTATTCGACCTTCACCGGCCCGGCTTTCTATACCGACGCCAAGAAATACCAGAAGGTCGAGTTCAAGGCCATCGAGAACGACAAGGCTGACTTCGTGAAATCTTCACCCGATGGCTATGTGGCCATGGTGCAGCACTATTTCGCGAGCGCCTGGCTGCTGGGCAGCGGCACGCCGCACGAGAACTTCGCGCGCAAGCTGGATACCAACCTGTATGCCGCCGGCATGCTCACGCCCCTGGGCGAATTGGCGCCGGGTGCCGCCAAGGCCGTGGATGCGCGGCTGTTCATTGGGCCGCAGGAAGAGAAGATGCTGGAGAGCATTTCTCCGGGGCTGGAACTGGTCAAGGATTACGGCTGGCTCACCATTCTCTCGAAGCCGCTCTACTGGCTGCTCGATAAGCTACATGGGGTGATCGGCAACTGGGGCTGGGCTATTGTGGCGCTGGTGGTGCTGCTGAAGATGGCTTTCTACTGGCTGAATGCCAAGGCCTATTCGAGCATGGCCAAGATGAAGGCCATCAATCCGAAGATCACGGAAATGCGTGAGCGGCTGAAAGACAAGCCGCAGCAGATGCAGCAGGAGATGATGCGCATCTACCGCGAGGAGAAGGTCAACCCGATTGGCGGCTGCCTGCCGATCATGATCCAGATTCCGGTGTTCATCGCGCTCTACTGGGTGCTGCTCTCCAGCGTGGAAATGCGTGGCGCGCCCTGGATTCTGTGGATCAAGGATCTGTCGACCAAGGACCCGTATTTCATCCTGCCGGTGATCATGACCTTGTCCACGATGCTGCAGACTGCGCTCAATCCGGCGCCGCCTGATCCGATGCAGGCCAAGATGATGTGGTTCATGCCGCTGATTTTCAGCGTGATGTTCTTCTTCTTCCCGGCCGGCCTGGTGCTGTACTGGATCACCAACAACCTGTTGTCGATTCTGCAGCAGTGGATCATCAATACCCGCATGGGTGTGCCTCCGCAGTTCAACTTGCCGAAGTTTTGACCACCCCCGAAGCGCGGGGCGCCTCCCCCTACGCCGGGCGCCCCTCAAGGGGGCGCACCCAGCGGACCGGCGAAGCCGGCTCCGCGGGTGCTCTGGAACACAAAAGCCCGCTTTCGCGGGCTTTTGCTTTTCTGGTGGCTCGGGTCGCTGCTGGGGCTATTCGGCTGGGCAGAGGCGAGTGTAAACACTGAGGTGCGGGTAGGGGGATCTTTGTAGGATGGCCGTTTCCAACTTTTCTGGGGGATCTTTATGGCTCGCCTTTCTTTTGCGAGGAGCGCGCTGGCGCTGACGATTCTGGCGGCAGCCACGATGTCGCAGGCTGCCACCTTGCGCATCGCCGGTGCCAACGACATCCTTACTTTCGATCCGCAGGGGCAGAACCACCAGACCACGCTGGCTTATCAGCAGATGGTGTATGAGGGCTTGGTGCGCTACGACGAGAAATTCCAGATCGAACCCGCGCTGGCGACCAAATGGACGTTTGTCTCGCCGACCCAACTGCGTTTCGAGTTGCGCAAGGGCGTGAAATTCCATGATGGCGCTCCGTTCACGGCCGACGACGTGGTGTTTTCCATTACCCGCGCCATGACGCCGCCTTCCAACCTCACCTCGTCGGTGCAGAGCGTCAAGGAGGCCAAGAAAGTCGATGACTTCACAGTGGACCTGATTCTCAAGGGGCCAAGCCCTGTGGTGCTGCGCGAGATCTCCGAGGCGCGCATCATGAACAAGACCTGGGCCGAGAAGAACAATGCCACGAAAGCACAGGACTTCAAGGCCAACGAAGAGAGCTTTGCCGCCCGCAACGCGAACGGCACCGGCCCCTTCATGCTGGTGGCCTGGCAGCCTGATACAAAGACCACGCTCAAGAAAAACCCCAACTGGTGGGACAAGCCCAAGGGCAATATCGACGAGGTGGTGTTCACGCCTATCAAATCGGCCGCCACACGCTCTGCTGCCTTGATTTCGGGCCAGGTGGATTTCGTGGTTGATCCTCCGGTGCAGGATCTGGAGCGCCTCAAGCGCGATGCCAACATCAAGATGATCGAAGGGCCGGAGAACCGCACGATCTTCCTGGGCTTCGATCAATTCCGCGATGAGTTGCCCGGTGTCAAGGGCAAGAACCCGCTCAAGGACAAGCGCGTGCGCCAGGCGCTGTACCAGGCGGTGGACATGGCAGCCATCGAGAAGACCGTGATGCGCGGTCTTGGCAAGGCCACCGGCACCATGATCGCCCCCATGGTGAATGGCTGGACGCCGCAGCTCGGTGCGCGGGCGTCCAAGTATGACGTTGCCGCTGCCAAGAAGCTGCTGGCCGACGCTGGTTACCCGAATGGCTTTGAGCTCACGCTCGACTGCCCGAACGACCGCTACGTGAACGACGAGGCCATTTGCCAGGCGATTACCGCGATGTGGACACGCGCTGGGGTGAAAACCAAGCTGCAGACCAATCCGATGTCGATCCATGCGGCCAAGATCCAGAAGTATGAAACCAGCGCTTACATGCTGGGCTGGGGCGTGGCCACGTTCGATGCGCTGTATTCGCTGGATTCGCTCATCAGTACCGTCGATCCGAAGGGCGGCGCGGCCGGCAACTTCAACTGCGGGCGCATGAGCAACCCGCAGGTCGATTCGCTGATCCAGCAGATCAAGACCGAAATGGACACCAAGAAGCGTGACGGCATGATCCACGAGGCTTTGCAGATCGTGAAGGACGACTACAACTATCTGCCGCTGCACGACCAGATCCGCCCCTGGGCCATGCGCAAGGGGGTGACGACGATCCACCGTGCGGATGACCGGCCGATGCCTACTTGGACGACAAAGAAATAGAGTTCCCCCTGAGGCGCTGGCGCGCCTTCCCCCAGAGGGGGACGCAGCCAGCGGCCGGGCCAAGCCCGCTCCGCGGCTGTCCTGGTATGGCCTGCTCCGCGGCCTTCTGACTCTGTTGACGAACCCTGCTTTTCGGTGTGAAAGCGGGGTTCTTTTTTGGGAAGCGGGGTGATGCGGGGAGCGGGTGGCGGACAATGGCGCCATGCTGAGTCCCAACGCAGATCCTATTGTGGCCATTACGACTGCGCCTGGCCGTGGCGCTGTTGGTATCGTGCGTGTGTCGGGCCCCGATGTGGCGCGGCTGGCGCAGGTAATCTGCGCGCGTGCGCTGGCGCCCCGGGTGGCGAGCTATGGGCCGTTTCAAGAGGCGGACGGCAGCCCGATCGACCATGGCCTGGCGCTGCATTTTCCGGCGCCTAACTCCTATACCGGCGAAGACGTGCTGGAGTTGCAGGCGCATGGCGGACCTGTCGTGCTGCAACTGTTGCTGCAACGATGCCTGCGCGCGGCGGCAGAGATGGATCCCGCCACCGGTGTGCCCCGGCTCGCGCGCCTGCGCCTGGCGCGTCCTGGAGAATTTACGGAGCGTGCGTTTCTCAACGGCAAGCTCGATCTGGCGCAGGCCGAGGCCGTGATGGATCTGATCGATGCCAGTACCGAAAGCGCGGCGCGTTCAGCCAGCCGTTCGCTGGCCGGCGCGTTCTCGAATGAGATCCATCAGCTCACCGACGGCTTGATCAACCTGCGCATGCTGATCGAGGCCACGCTTGATTTTCCCGAGGAGGAGATCGACGTGCTTTCGACGCACGATGTGAGCGGAAAACTGGGGCACCTGCGGGAGATGCTGGCCGGGGTGCAGGCGCGCGCACGCCAGGGGGCGTTGCTGCGCGAGGGCATCAAGGTGGTGATCGCCGGCCAGCCCAACGCCGGCAAGAGCAGTTTGCTCAACGCGCTGGCGGGCGCCGAACTGGCCATTGTCACGCCGATCGCCGGCACCACGCGCGACGTGGTGCAGCAAACCATTCAGATAGAAGGCGTGCCCTTGCATGTGCTGGATACGGCGGGTTTGCGCGAGAGTAGCGACGAAGTGGAGCGGCTGGGCATAGAGCGTGCCTGGACGCACATCGCCTCGGCTGATGCCGTCTTGCTGCTGCACGATCTCACACGTTCAGGAACACCTGAGTACGCGGCCGAGGACGCGGCCATTGCCAAGGTCATGGCCGACAAACTACCTGCCTCGGTGCCCGTGATCCACCTGTGGAACAAACGCGATGCCGCACCAGAGGCCGCCTTGCCCGAAGACGCCATAGCGCTTTCCGCGCGCACGGGCGCAGGGCTGGATGCCTTGCGCCAGCGCTTGCTGCAGGTCGTGGGATGGCAATCAGGCGCGGGCGAAGGCGTGTTCATCGCGCGCGAGCGCCACCTGCAAGCGCTGGCCCGTGCTGCTGAACATCTGGAGGCTGCCGGCGCGCACCTGGGCGGCGCCCCCATGCTTGATTTGCTGGCGGAAGAGCTGCGCCTTGCCCAGAACGCCCTGAGCGAGATCACCGGTGAGTTCACAGCAGATGACCTGCTGGGTGTGATCTTCTCGCGCTTCTGCATTGGGAAGTAATGGAAGTTCTGGGACCGCCAAGCTCCAGCTTGGCACACGCGGCGTGTGCGGAGAACACGAATGCCAAGCTGGAGCTTGGCGGTCCCAGAGGGTGGCACTCGCGGGGCTACGTGCCACATCTGGATGCGATAGGCATTTTGCAGTCCGTCACATTCCGACTGGCGGACTCCTTGCCCCAGGAGGCATTGCGGCAATTGGAGCGAGACTTGGCCGGCTTGGGTGATGATGAGCGTGATCGCAGGCGGCGCATGCAGATTGAGCACTGGCTGGATGCAGGCATGGGATGCTGTGCCTTGCGGCATCCCGCGGTTGCTGCGGTTGTTGAAGAAGCGCTGCTGAAGTTCGATGGTGAACGTTATCGGTTGATCTGTTGGTCCATCATGCCCAATCACGTGCACGTGTTGCTTGAGCCGCAGACTGATCTTGGGAGGATAGTTCAGTCTTGGAAATCATTCACAGGGCGTTGGGCATTGGCAAAAAACGTGGAACTGGATTTGGGAATTCCCGGGCCATGTTTCTGGATGAGAGACTATTGGGATCGTTACATCAGAGGTGAAGCGCATTTCAAGGCGGTAGCTGAATACATTCACCAGAACCCTGTCAAGGCGGGGCTCGTGGAGGCACCCGATCAATGGCGCTGGTCGAGTGCGTGGCACCTGGGACCGCCGAGCTCCAGCTCGGCTCTTTTGTCATCTGCGGAGGGGGTCAATGCCAAGCTGGAGCTTGGCGGTCCCAGGGGTTCTCAGGCCATGACGCGCAGCCATTGCGGCTTCCACGTCAGCGCGAAGGCGATGGCAAGCGCGGAGGCTGCCAGCCCCATTACCCATACGAGCGCGGCCATGGACGCATGATCCGCGGTCAGGCAGAACCCCAAGCTGATGGCCAGCATGAATGCGCCTTGGGTACGCAGCCGAACGGCGGTTTTGGGCAGGAGCGCATCGTTGCGCACCTGCTCCCAATGGGACTGCATGGCCAGGGCGAGCCAGGCCATGCCGAACAGGCTGGTGAGCTGTGCGGCTGCAAGGAAAACGGCTTCACGCATGGGCGGCTTTCGAGGGTTGCATCTGTACGGCGATACCCGCGCGTTGGCCCAGCCGGCGTGCGGCAGTGAATGCCAGCCATGCCGCGGCCAACAGGCACAAGTCGACGCCGGCCACCGGCCAATAGGTGTCGGTCCAGATGGTCTTGATGAGGTGATCGCCGGTGGTGATCCAGTTCAGCAGCACGGTGATCAAGGCCATGGCGGCGGCGGCCCAGCATTGTTCGCGCCAGGCCGGGTTCATGAGGCCTCGGGAGACCGGCTCGCTGCGCACGAAGGCATGGGCCATCGCGACGACCCAGGAGGCCCAGAAGATGTATTGCTCCAGATCGCCGCGGGCAGGCCAGTGGGCGGGGAGTGACTCGGGCAGCAGGCGGTTGGCGATAAGGATGCTCAGTGCCGCGAGGACCATGCCGGTGACTGTGGTGACGGCCAGCGCATCCACCACGCGCGCACCCTGGCGGCCGGCTTTGGCATGCTGCTTCTTGCGCTTTTCCACGAAGAAGATGAAGCCCGTGGCAATGCACACGCATCCCATCAACCCGCCGAAGACGTACAGCCAGCGCAGCATCCAATGGCGGAAGTGCTGCAGATGCAACCCCGTCAAGAAGGTGTTGACGCTGTCCACCGCGGTGCGTGGTGGATCTTCGCGCAACACCTCGCCGGTGCTGGCCTTGAAGTGGATGCCGTCGCCTACCAATGCGATGCGGTCCGTGCCGGCGCGGTAGACGCTGACGTAGCCGTTGGCGTCGCCCACGTGGGTGAGCGAGAGCAGCCCTACCTCCCCTGCCATTCCCTTGGCCGCCCAGCGCCGCCGCGCCTCGCTCACCATAACATCGACCGGGGCCAAAGGCGCCGCAATGCCCGAGCGGTCATGCGGCAAGCCGGTTTCCTGCGCCTCCATTTTTTCATGCAGCTCGTGCAGCGGCTCCAGTTGCGTATGCGAGACCGGAAAGTAGATGCCCGCAAAGATCACCAATCCAGTGAATGCGAAGAAAAAATGAAATGGCAACGCGAGCACGCCGGTCATGTTGTGCAGATCGAGCGCGCTGCGCTGGGTGGCCTTCTTGGGGCGGAACGTGAAGAACTCGCGGAAGATCTTGCGGTGCATGACCACGCCGCTGACCAGGGCCACGAGCATCACGAGCGCGGCGAAGCCGACGATCCAGTAGCCGACGCTGTTCCACTGAAAGTTCAGGCTGTAGTGCAGGGGGTAGAAGAAGCGGCTGCCGATCTTCAACTGGTCGTCGGGCAGCGCCACGCCTGTGCGCGGATCGATGGTGCGGTTACCCCAGACGCCTTCCTCTGGGTCTTTGGCGTTGGGCACGACATAGCCCGAGAACAAGCCCAGCACCGGGTCGCGGTGCGTGGTGTAGGCGCCCCAGGTGCGAACGGTATCGAAGCGATCGGGCAACGGGCCGTTGACGCGGTCTCGCATGAAATCAAGGCTTTCCTTTGTCGGCTGCATGTTCTCGAACACCGGGCGCAGCACTTTCTCGAACGAGGGCATGGGCTGGGGTTCGAAGCGCGATGACGGGATGGCCCAGCGGTCGATCTCGCGGTCGAAAACCGAGAGTGATCCGAAGAAAAAGCAGGCCATCAGCACGAAGCCGAGCAGCAGCCCGAACCACGTGTGCAGCCAGGCCATGCTGAGTCGAAAATTCTGGAACATGTACGTCTCTCCCTTTGTCTTCAGGTCAGCTTGGCTTGGAGCAGCGAGGCGGCAATGGCCATGAGAGCCCCGCCCCCTGCAAGCACGAGCCACACGCGCCTGAGACTGCGGGCGGCGAATGCCCATAGAAATACGGTGAGGTAGATCAGAAAACCGAGGATGGCGCTCAGATGCTCCGCATCATGGAATTCCATGCCCAGCGCGAACATGCCGGCCGTGCCAAACGCAATGAAGCCCCACGTAAAGCCATAGCCCATGAATATGGCGGTGAAGATTCTCAGCGTCACCAAGACCCACGGATGATTGTTGTGGTTCGACGTGGAGTTCATCTCAGGTGCGTTCCTTCATGGTGGTATGCAGAATCAATGAATGAGTAGACAAATGAGAATCATTCCCATTATATGACCATGATGGTCAATCACTTTGGGGCGTGCGTGATACCGCCCGCCGGGGTTTCCGCGGGTTCCTGCTCCCTGCTGCGGGGAGAGTTGGAGCTGGGGCCGGGCTTAGTGCCCTGAGAAATCGACCAGCGTGAACAAGGGCAAGCCCGCTTCTTGCAGCCGCGCCGAGCCGCCGAGTTCCGGCAGGTCGACGATGGCGGCGCCTTCGGTGACCGTGGCGCCCAGCTTCTCGAGCAGCTTCTTGCCGGCCATCATGGTGCCGCCGGTGGCGATGAGGTCGTCGATCAGCAGCACACGGTCGCCGGGCTTCACGGCATCGGTGTGCAGTTCGACCGTGGCGCTGCCATATTCAAGCTCGTAGGTCTCCTGGACTGTGGTGAAGGGCAGCTTGCCCTTCTTGCGCACCGGCACGAAGCCTACCTGCAGCTCATAGGCCACGACCGCGCCGATGATGAAGCCGCGGGCATCCAGTCCGGCGACTACGTCGGGGCGCAGCTTCGGATCCTGGTAGCGGTCCACGAAGGCTTTGATCAGCACCCGGAAAACCTCATGGTCTTGCAGCAGAGGCGTGATGTCGCGGAACTGCACGCCCGGGGTCGGCCAGTCGGGCACGGTACGGATATGGTCGCGCAGATAGTCGGTGATGGAGGATGGCGTGCTCATAGGGACGATTGTGCAGCCAGAAAGGCCATGGCCCTCATCCCGCACTCTCTCCCGCTTGCGGGAGAGGGAGAAACCCTGTCCCCACGCTTCCCTAACGCGTCAGCGCCCGCTCGGCGGCCGCCAGGGTTCCAGCCTTGCCGGACAGGAGCAGCGTATCACCGGGCTCGAGCGCCATGTCGTCGGCGACGGTGGCGTGCGCGCTGCCGCGCCGGCGCAGGCTGACCACGCGCACCTCTTCGCCCAGATCGGCCAAGGCCTCGTTCAACCGGCGTCCGATGGGAGCGTGGGGCGGCAGCGTGACGGTCATCAGGCGCTCTTCCTGCAATTCATCTTCGCTGACGTCGTCGGTACCGTGAAAATAGCCGCGCAGGAGGCGGTAGCGCGCATCGCGCTGGTCCCGCACGATGCGGATCACTCGCCGCATGGGCACGCCGACCAGCGCCAGGGCATGGCTTGCCAGCATCAGAGAGCCTTCCACGGCTTCGGGTACCACTTCGGTGGCGCCGGCGGCGCGGAGTTTTTCCAGATCGCGGTCGCCGTAGGTGCGCACCAGCACCGGTACCTCCGGCGCGAGATCGCGGATCGCGGCCAGTGCCTTCAGGACGCTGTGTTGATCGAGATAGGTCAGCGCTACCGCGCTGGCGCGCCCCAGGCCCGCGGCGATCAGGGCTTGAGGACGCGCGGCATCGCCATAGGCCACGGAGTCACCCGCCGCGGTGGCCTGGCGCACGCGGTCGGGATCGAGATCGAGCGCCATGTAGGCGATGCCTTCCTGCTCCAGCAGGCGCGCCAGGTTCTGGCCCGAGCGGCCATAGCCGCAGATGAGCACGTGGCCGCTGGTGTTGATCGACTGGCGGGCAATGTTGGTCATCTGCACCGACTGCTGCAGCCATTCGCTGGTGACCAGCCGCATGACGATGCGGTTGCTGGCCATGATGATGAAGGGTGTAGCTAGCATGGAGAGCACCATGGCCGCCAGCACCGGGTTGAACAGCTCAGGCGCCAGCAAGTTCTCGCGGCGGCTGAGCGTGAGGAGAACGAAGCCGAATTCGCCCGCCTGCGCCAGGTACAGGCCGGTGCGCAGTGCCACGCCCGCGCTCGCCCCCAGCCACTTGGCCAGGCCCGCTACCAGCGCCAGCTTGAACAGTACGGGCAGGATCAGCAGCGCCAGCACCAGCGGCCACTGCAGCAGAATCAACCGCCAGTCGAGCAGCATGCCGATGGTGATGAAGAACAGGCCCAGCAGCACATCGTGAAACGGACGGATCTGCGATTCCACCTGGTACTTGAATTCGGTCTCGGAGATCAGCACGCCGCAGATGAATGCGCCCAGCGCCAGCGAAAGGCCGGCCTGCTCGGTGAGCCAGGCCAGGCCTAGTGTCATCAGCAGCAGGTTCAGCATGAACAGCTCTTCACTGCGGCGGCGCGCCACCAGGGTCAGCCACCAGCGCATCACGCGCTGGCCTCCGACCAGGAGCAGCGAGATCAGGAAGACGGCTTTCAGGCCCGCCAGCGCCAGTGCGCCGAACAGGCGCTCCGGGTTGGAGCCGAGCGCGGGGATCAGCACCAGGAGCGGCACCACGGCCAGATCCTGCAGCAGCAGCACGCCCATCACGCGCTGGCCATGCTCGGATTCCAGCTCCAGCCGGTCGGCCAGCATCTTGACGACGATGGCGGTGCTGCTCATCGCCATGGCACCCGAGAGGGCGAGGGCGGTTCGCCAGTCCATGTGCCAATGGGAGGGGGCCAGGTTGGCCAGGAGGATCGAGCCGAAGGTGACCAGCACCATGGTCAGCGCCACCTGGGCCAGGCCCAGCCCGAACACGTGCTGGCGCATGGCGCGCAGCTTGGGCAGGTTGAACTCAAGCCCGATGACGAACATGAGAAACACCACGCCGTACTCGGCCAGGTGCTTGACGCTTTCCGCATCCTGCCCGAAGGACAGGCCGAGCGTGTGCGGCTCGATCAGCACCCCCACCACCAGGTAGCCCAGAATAGCCGGCAGCTTGAGCCAACGGCACACCGCGACCCCCGAGACGGCGGCCAGCAGATAGATCAGGGCGAGTTCAAGCGAGCTCATGAGGACCATCCTAAACGAGGACGCGCTATCGATACCCGCCCACTCGATAAAATCCCTCTATGCCATTCGATCCTGCCGAAGCCCTGCGCCTGGCCCACGAGACGCTCGATATTGAAGCCGCTGCCGTGCTGGGCCTGAAACGCCAGCTCGACAACGGCTTTGCCCGTGCCGTGCAACTGGTTTTGCAGGCTACCGGCCGCGTCGTGGTGATGGGGATGGGGAAAAGCGGCCACGTGGGCCGCAAGATCGCCGCCACGCTGGCGTCCACGGGCACGCCGGCCATGTTCGTGCATCCGGCCGAGGCCAGCCACGGGGATCTGGGCATGATCCAGGCCATGGATGTCGTGCTGGCCATCTCCAACAGCGGCGAGAGCGCGGAACTCACCTCGATCCTGCCGTTGGTCAAGCGGCTGGGCGCGCCGCTCATCGCCATGACGGGGGGGCCGGGTCGGCGTTGGCACGGTATGCAGACATCGTGTTGAACAGCAGCGTCGAGAAAGAGGCCTGTCCCTTGAACCTGGCACCCACGGCCAGCACCACCGCGCAGTTGGCGCTGGGAGATGCGTTGGCCGTAGCGCTGCTGGACGCGCGCGGCTTCAGGGCCGAGGATTTCGCACGTTCGCATCCCGGTGGTGCGCTGGGGCGCCGCCTGCTCACGCGTGTGACTGACGTGATGCGCGAGGGCACCGGCGTGCCAAGCGCCGCGCCGGAGGCGTCATTCAGCGAGCTGATGCGTGAGATTTCCGAGAAAGGCCTGGGCGCGGCGGCCATCGTGGATACGGACGAGCGCGTGCTGGGTATCTTCACCGATGGCGACTTGCGCCGGCTGGTGGAAACCGGGCGTGATCTGCGCACTCTGACGGCGCGCGAGGTGATGCGCCCTCAGCCGCGCACCATCAGCCAGCATGCCCTGGCTGCAGAAGCCGCCGAGATCATGGAGAAGAACCGCATCACCGTGCTGCTGGTGCTCGACGATGAGGGCCGGCTGTGCGGCGCCCTCAACAGCAACGACCTGATGCGCGCAAAGGTGATATGAAGTTCCCCCTGAGTCGCTTACGCGCCTTCCCCCTGGGGGAAGCTCCCAGCGGCCTGGCAAAGCCAGCTCCGCGGGTGCTCTGGAATGGCCTGCTCTGCGGCCGTTGGAGGTTTTTGTTGCGGGAACTGATATGACAGACCACTTTTCTCCGGCGCTGGCTTTCCCGCCCGAGTTGCTGCTGCGCGCGCAAGGTGTGCGCCTGGCGATTTTTGATGTCGATGGCGTGCTGACCGACGGCGGCCTGTATTTTTCCGGTGAGGGCGAGGCGCTCAAGCGCTTCAATACGCTCGACGGGCACGGCCTGAAACTGCTGGCGCGCGCCGGCATTACCCCGGCGGTGATTTCCGGCCGCGATTCGCCTGCCCTGCGTAACCGCCTGACCGCCCTCGGGGTGACTCACTTGCGCCTGGGCACGGAAGACAAATTGCCCGCGGCCGCAGCCCTCATGGCCGAGCTGAGCCTGGATTGGTCGCAAACGGCCGCCATGGGTGATGATTGGCCCGATCTGCCGGTGATGCAGCGCGTGGCTTTCGCTTGTGCGCCCCCGAACGCGCATGCCGAAGCCCTGGCCCTGGCCCACCATGTGACGGCGCTGCGCGGTGGCGAAGGCGCGGCACGGGAATTCTGTGATCTCCTGCTCGTGGCCAGCGGGCACTATCGGGCGTTGCTGCAGCCATACCTGGCCCCCAAGGAGGGTGCATGAATACCGCACGCCTGTGGCGCCAGGGACGGGACCATTTCCTGACCTGGCTTCCGGTACTGCTGATGGCGTTGTTCGCGCTGGGCACCTGGTGGCTGGTGCGCAATGCGCCGCACATGCCGGGGACGGGCACCGAGCAGCCGCTCAAGCATGAGCCGGATTACTTCATGCGCGATTTTTCGGTGCGCAGCTTTGATGCCACTGGCCGGTTGCAATCGGAAATTATCGGTATCGAAGGCCACCATTACCCGGATACCGACACGCTGGAGGTTCAGAAGCCGCGCATGCGCTCATTCGATGAACAAGGCCGGCTCACGGTGGCAACTGCCCAGCGGGCCATTTCCAACGGAGATGGCTCCGAGGTTCAACTGTTCGGCGATGCCCGCGTGGTGCGCGATGCCACGCCTGCCGAAGATGGCAGCACCTTGCCGCGGCTGGAGTTTCGCGGCGAATACCTCCACGCCTTCGTGGACGACGACCGTGTGAGTTCGGACAAGCCCGTGGAGCTGCTGCGCGGCAACGACCGCTTCACAGGCGATACCTTCGACTACGACAACGGCAGCGGAGTGGCCAACCTGAAAGGGCGCGTGCGCGGCGTTATCCAGATGAAGGGGGCGCCGCAGCCCGGGGTAAATGAGCGCCGCGCTGGGCCGCCCCGAGCAAGCTCCACCCCCTCGGGGGGCAGCGACGACACGAAGTGCAGAGCGTGGGGGCATCGTAATGAGCGCCGCGCTGGGCCGCCCCGAGCAAGCTCACCCCCTCGGGGGGCAGCGACGACACGAAGTGCAGAGCGTGGGGGCATCGTAATGAGCGCCGCGCTGGGCCGCCCCGAGCAAGCTCCACCCCCTCGGGGGGCAGCGACGACACGACGTGCAGAGCGTGGGGGCATCGTAATGAGCGCCGCGCTGGGCCGCCCCAAGCAAGCTCACCCCCTCGGGGGGCAGCGACGACACGAAGTGCAGAGCGTGGGGGCATCGCATGACCTCCCGCTTGGCCTTCATTACCGGTGCTTCTAGCGGCATCGGGCAGGCCTTGGCACAGTGCTTTTTCGGCGCTGGCTGGCAATTGGCCCTGGTGGCCCGGCGCGAGGCGGAATTGAGGGCCTGGGCGGTTGGGCAGGGCTGGCCGGCCGAACGCTGGCGGGTGTACGGTGCCGATGTGGCACAGACCGACAGCATCGTGGCTGCCGGCCATGCCTGCCTGGCCGCGCAAGGCGTCCCCGACGTGGTGATCGCCAATGCTGGCATCAGCGTCGGTATCGATACCGCTGAGCGTGGCGACATTGATGTCATGGCCCAGACCTTTGCCATCAACAACGTCGGCATGGCGGCCACATTCCATCCGTTCATCGGGCCCATGCGTTCGCGTGGCAGCGGCACTCTGGTCGGCATTGCCAGCGTAGCCTCCATCCGAGGCTTGCCTGGGCACGGCGCCTACTGTGCCAGCAAAGCAGGGGTGGTCAGCTATTGCGAAAGCCTGCGGGGCGAATTGCGTGATGCGGGCGTCAAGGTGGTGACGATCGTGCCCGGCTATGTGGATACGCCGCTGACCCGCGGCAACCGCTATGGGATGCCATTCCTGATGTCAGCGGAGGCCTTTGCCAAGCGTGCTGTCCAGGCCATCGAGGCGGGCACGAGCTACCGCGTCATTCCATGGCAGATGGGGGTAGCGGCCAAGCTGCTGCGTGTGTTGCCCAATGCACTGTTCGATCGTTTGCTGGCCGGCAGGCCACGAAAAGCGCGAAAAACCTGAGGATATATTCACGTTTTAAACACGAACACCCATGAAAAATGGCCCCCACGCTTCCCCGCGTCGCGAGGTCCGCTGCCCCCGAGGGGGCTTTTTCATCTTGGGAACGGCCCGGCGATGAAAAAAGGCTCCTAATGGAGCCTTTTTGTTGACAGTTCAGGCAAGCGCCCGAGTGGAGGGGGCTTGCTGGGGACTGATCAATAGTCGTCGCCGCCGTAGCCGCCACCGCCGTCACGGCGACCGCCGCCGCGGGGGCCGGAGCCGTAGGGGCTGCGGAAACCGCCGTCGCCGCCACCGCCTTCACGGCGACCACCGCCGTAGCCACCCTCGCCACGGCCACCGCCGTAACCGCCGCCGCCTTCACCACGGCCGCCGCCATAACCGCCGCCACCTTCGCCACGGCCACCGCCGTAACCGCCGCCGCCTTCACGACGGCCACCGCCGTAGCCGCCGCCGCCACCACCGTAGCCGCCACCGCCGCCGCCGCCAAAACCACCACCACCGGAACGCGGTGGGCGGGGTTCCATGGGACGTGCTTCGTTGACGACGACGTTGCGTCCGCCCAACGATTGGCCGTTCATGCCGCTGATGGCTGCTTGTGCTTCCGCATCGCTGCCCATCTCGACAAAGCCGAAGCCTTTCGAGCGGCCGGTGTCGCGCTCCATCATCACCTTCGCGCTGGTGACGGCACCGAATTGGCTGAACGCCTGTTGCAGATCGCCGTCGCGCACCGAGTAGGGAAGGTTGCCGACGTAAAGTTTGTTGCCCATTAAAGGGACTCCTCAATGACGAATAAAAAGCGATGGAGTCCGCAAAACGCCTTCAATCAGACCTGGCAAAAAACACCGAGGGGGAAGCGAAACTGACCTTTTCACCGCAAGACCACGCGCCTTTCAAATTAGGCACTCGTCAATTATGCGCCATAATAAGGAAAGTCAAGCAAGCCTTTTAATTCCTACTAAATTGAGCGGGTAATAGGAAATCGGCTTTCCGGAGGCTGCTTTCCGGCGATTTTGAGGGGCGGCCACATCATGACACACCCCGGGCGCGAGGGCGGCAGAATCCTGGCCGACATGGCTACAAGAAAACAACGCTTCGGCGGTTTCAGTGCGGTTCGGTGTGGCCTTAGCGGCCCTTGAATTCCGCTTTGCGCTTTTCCTTGAACGCGGCCACGCCTTCCTTATAGTCTTCGCTTTGGGCGATGCCCGTCAGGTAGCCCATCTGGGGGTACGCCAACTCGGCTGGTGACTTGGGTAGTGTTTCCAGCGTGGCCCGCTTGATGGTTTGCAGCACGAGAGGTGCGGAGTCAGCCAGGCGCCTGGCCATCTCAAGGGCCGTATCGTAGGCCTTGCCTTTCTCGGTCACGCGGTTGACCAATCCCACCTCATAGGCGCGCAGGGCGGACAGGGGGTCGCCCAGCATCAGGAACTCCAGGGCCACCTTGTGCGGAATACGGGACACCAGACTGGCCGTGATGCCGCCGAACAAGCCGAGCTTCGCCTCGGGGAAAAGGAACTGGGCTGTTTCGTCCACCACGCAGAGGTCGCTCATCATGGTCAACGTGAATCCGGCGCCCACGGCCCAGCCTTGGACCGCACTGATGAGCGGCTTGTCGACCTTGGCGCCGACATTGGGCACGCCCTTCCATGCTTCCTTGGACGGATCGGTCACGTCCACACCGGCACAGAAGTGATCGCCCTCCGCCGACAGCAGCGCCACCCGCTCTGGGCCATTGGCGAAACGCTGCCAGTATTCATTAAGGAGCGAACTCATTTCGGCATTGAGGGCGTTGCGCCGCTCGGGCCGGCGCAGAGTGATGAAAGCGATGTGGTCCTGGACTTCGTAGGTAACGGGAGCGTTCATGTCAGTTCCTCAGAAAAAAGCAAAAGGCAAAGAGGCCAAGAGACCAAGAGGCCGCGGAGCAGGCCACGCGTGGAACGCCGTGGACGGACCTGCGCCGGCCACTGGCGTTGTCCCCCTTCCAGGGGGAAGGCGCCGAAGGCGACTCAGGGGGTGATGACATCAAGGGGTGATGGCATATACCGCCCTGGCGTCTGCCACAACGATCTGATCGCCATGCACCATGACGGGATTGGCTTCGCATTCGGGTAGCCGCGCGCCCAGTTGGACGGCCATGCGCCCGAAGCGCTGCGCCAGGTTTACCAAGGCATCCAGGTCCGCCCTGGGTTTGCCACGATAGCCATTCAGCAGCGGGAACAGGCGCAGGCCCTGGATGGCTTGCCGGACGGCCTGCGCGTCGGCGCCAGCCGGCAACAGGGCCGTATCCTCCAGAAGTTCCACCAGGGTGCCGCCCATGCCGATCATGAGCATGGGGCCGAACTGCGCGTCCCACTTGGTGCCGATCAGCACCTCGGCATCGGCGCGCGCCTGTTGCTGGACCAGGGCGCCCTCGAAAACCGCTCCGGGTACTTGTCCTGCGGCTTGCTGCAGCGCATGAAAATGCCGCCGCACGGAGGCGTCGTCGGCGACACCGAGCACCACGCCGCCCACGTCGCTCTTGTGCGAGATCTGCGCCGAGACCAGTTTCATCACCACCGGATAGCCGATGGTGCGTGCGATCCGCACGGCGTCGTCCTCGCTGCGCGCCACTTCGCCTTGTGTCACAGGAATGCCGGCGGCGGCCAGCAGGCGCTTGGTGTCATGCTCGGTGATCAGGCCGGGTGCCCAGGAAGCCGCCACGTGCTCCACGGCAGTTCGCGCAGGGGCGTCTTCCGGCGCTGAGATGGCGGGCGAATGGGCCTCCCAGGCCAGGCGGTTGCGCAGGTAGCCCAGCGCTTCCTTGATGTTGGCGAAGTTGACCAACCCCGCCGCCTTGAGCCGGGCGCCCGCCTCAGCACCGGCGCTGCCGGCCGCGTTCACGAAGGTCACCGGCTTGCTGTTTTCGCGGTTGACCTCGACGATGGTGTTGGCTGCCTGCACCATCTCAGGCATGGTGGTCATGAGAAACAAGCCCGCGCCAACCTGAGGGTCGGTCAGCATGGTGTCGAGCACCTTGCGCAGCCACTTCGGATCGTTGGCACGCATGGGCCCGGGGATCGCGCCCAGATCAAATGGCAACCGCGCTCCGGCTTCGGGCATGAGGGGCAGCAGGCGTTGCACCGTATCCGGACCGAGCGCTGCCGCCTGCAGACGGGCTTCCCCCACTAGATCACTGGCCACCGCGCCACCCCCGCCGGAACCGGACAGCACGGCCACCTGCGGGCCGCTGGGCGCTGGCAGACGGGTCCAGGCCGCGGCTTGGGCGATCAGTTCGAGGAAGTCGTCCACCAGCACTGCGCCAGCCGCCATCACAGCCGCTTCAAAGACACGGAATTCCCCTGCCAGGCTTGCCGTGTGCGATTGCACAGCCTTCTGGCCCAGCGCTGTCCGCCCAGCCTTGACGATCAACACCGGCTTGCCGGCAGTCCGGGCACGGCGGAGCAATGCCACGAACCGGGCGCCATCCTTGATGCCTTCCACGTAGAGGGCAATCACTTTGGAGTTGGCATCATCGATGGCGTACTCGAGGAAATCGCACACCTCAAGATCGGCCTGGTTGCCCAGCGAGACGCAGATCGAAAAACCAGTACCCAGGTCATAGGCGCGCGACAGCATGGCGCCGGCCAGCGCGCCGCTCTGGCTGATGAGCGCGATCTCGCCCTTGACCAGCACCTCGTTGCGCATCAGGGCCTGCGAATTGAGCAGGTTCATGCTGGCGTGGCTATGAAAATAGCCCATGCAGTTGGGGCCAATGATCCGCATGCCGGCCCGCGCCGCGATGCCCAGAAGCCTTTCCTGCAGCGCGGCACCCTCCGGCCCGCTTTCGGCAAACTGCGAAGTGACCATCAGGATGATCTTCACGCCCGCCGCCGCGCAGTCCTCAAACGCGGCCTCGGTGCGCTCTTGGGGGACGGCAATCAGTGCGACATCGACAGGTTGGCCGATGGCGCTGACGCTCGGGTAGGACTTCAAGCCCTGCACCGTCTCGGCGCGCGGATTGACGGGGTATATGGAGCCGTTCCAATGGAACTTGCGCAGCAGATTCAACATGCTGCCGCCCCATTTCAGCAGATCATCCGATGCCCCCAGGATAGCCACGGCGCGAGGATTCAAGGCCGTGCTAACAGCCTGCAATGAAGACGTTTGCGGTGCGATTTCCATCATCAATTCAATTTTTCGAGAATGCATCACTAAGCCAGCAACACAAAAAAACAAAAGGCCGCGGAGCAGGCCAACCCAGGGCAGCCGCGGAGCTGGCTCCGCCAGGCCGCTGGCTGCGTCCCCCTGGGGGAGGGCACGCAGTGCCTCAGGGGGATCAATTCTCTAGCTTGAGCCCCAGATCCTTGATGGTCTGGCCATAGAGCGCGTAGTCCTGCTCCCATTGCTTGCGGAAGGCAGCAGGGCCCGCAAAAGCCGTCACCATCGCATAGGGTGCCATGCGCGCGGCCACTTCCGGGTTCTTGAGCGCTTTCTCGAACTCGGAGGCCAAGCGGTCGACCACGGGCTGGGGAGTGCCTTTGGGCGCGAAGGCGCCGAACCAGGTGCCCGTGGTGCGCGCCTCGGGCACGCCCGTTTCATCCACCGTGGGCACATCGGGGAAATCAGGCAGGCGCTTGGGCGACTGCGTGGCCAGCAGGCGCACCTTGCCTTGCTTGGCGTACTGCAGCATGGTCACATCGCTGCTCATGTTCACTCGCCCAGCCAGCAGATCGGTGGTGATGTCCGCAGCGCCCTTGTAGGGCACATGGGTCATTTTGATGCCCCAGCTTTTTTGCAGCATCTCGCCGCCCAGGTGGCCCTGCGAGCCAATGCCCGAGGTGGCATAGCTGACCTCGCCCGGATGGGCTTTGGCGTAAGCGATGAATTCGGGGAGCGTCTTGACCGGCAGGTTGTTGGAGACGGTATAGGCCGGATAGAACTCCGACAGCTTGGCCACAGGGATCAGGTCTTTCTGCGCGTCATAGGGCAGCTTGCGCAAGTGCGGCGTGATGGCCGCGATTCCGACGGGCCCCACGAACAGCGTGTAACCATCGGCTGGTGCGGTGGCCGCCGCATTGGCGGCGATGGCTCCGCCGGCGCCGGTCCGGTTGTCGACGATCACTGGCTGGCCCATGGATTTCTGCATCCCCTCGGCCATCACGCGTAGTACCACTTCCATGCCGCCGCCGGGCGAGAAGGGGTACATGATGCGCACGGGTTTGGACGGAAAGTTTTCGGCCGTCTGTGCCGAGGCCGTGGTGCCCAGCAGCAGCGAGCATGAGGCCATGCCAGACAGCAGCGCGGCCACAGATCTCAGGATCATCTTGTTCACAGTGTCTCCTCAGGTTGGAACTTAGAGCGTGTTCAACGTCTCCTCGCGGGTCCGTTGCGCCCGAAAAACTGCGTCTGCCGCGTTGAAAATCCTCGCGATACCACGAGGTATCCCTGCGGTTTTCGCCTTGCAGCCACAGCTTTTCGAACACAACGGCCCTCGCGCCGAGACGTTGAACACGCTCTTGGATTATGAACATCTACCTGCAGCGCGGCCTTGACCCCTTCGCGCTATACTGCATCGCATAGCGCCGATTTGCCTCTGCTTGCGGGCGCTCAATAAATACCGCTAAATTCGAGCCTGAGCACCCAACCCGGTTTCGATTTGGCGAACCGGGTTTTTTGTTTTTGGGCCGCCCCGAGACAAAAAAGCACCCCTCGGGGGCAATGGACCCAAGCGAAGCGGGGAAGTGTGGGGGTCTTTTTTTATTGCCATGCCGTTCATTGCCACGCCGCAGACCATGCATTTCGAGGCGCCGCTGCCTCTCCAAAGCGGCGCGTCGATCCGTGGTTACGACCTTACCTACGAAACCTACGGCCGCCTCAACGCCGATCGCAGCAATGCGGTGCTCATCTGCCATGCCCTGAATGCGTCGCACCACGTGGCGGGTGTTTATGAGGGGCAGGCCCGCAGCGAAGGCTGGTGGGACAACATGGTCGGTTCCGGCAAGCCAGTGGATACCGACCGCTTCTTCGTGATCGGCGTAAACAACCTGGGATCCTGCTTCGGCTCCACAGGGCCGATGCATGTGAATCCCGATACGGGACAGGTCTACGGCGCTGATTTCCCGGTGGTCACCGTGGAAGATTGGGTGGATGCGCAAGCGCGCCTGCTGGATGCCCTGGGGATTCAGCAGCTCGCGGCCGTGATGGGCGGCAGCCTGGGCGGCATGCAGGCGCTTTCGTGGACGCTGCAATACCCTGAGCGCGTGCGCCATGCAGTGGTGATCGCCAGCGCGCCCAATCTGTCAGCCGAAAACATCGCCTTCAATGAGGTCGCGCGCCGCGCGATCGTGACCGACCCAGACTTCCATGGCGGCCACTTCTACCGCCATGGTGTTGTGCCCCAGCGCGGCCTGCGCATTGCGCGCATGATTGGCCACATCACGTACCTGAGCGATGACGTGATGAACGAGAAATTCGGCAGGGAGTTGCGTGAGGCCGTGACCCAGAACGCCAGCGGGTATCGCTTTTCCACACAAGATGTCGAGTTCCAGATCGAAAGCTACCTGCGTTACCAGGGCGACAAGTTCAGCGAATACTTCGACGCCAATACCTATCTGCTCATCACCCGCGCGCTGGACTATTTCGATCCGGCGCGGGCTTACGGCGGCGACCTGACGAAGGCCCTGGCGCAGACCAAGGCCAAGTTCCTACTGGCCAGCTTCACGACTGATTGGCGCTTCTCACCCGCGCGCTCACGGGAGATCGTCAAGGCGCTGCTGGAGAACCGCCGCGAGGTGAGCTATGCCGAGATCGATGCACCCCATGGCCACGATGCGTTCCTGCTGGAGGATCCTCGTTACCTGAGCGTGGTGCGTTCTTATTTTGAAAACATCGCGGCCGACGGGAAAGCAGGCGCCGCAACCCGAAGCGTGGAGGTGCCCAATGAGTGAGGCCAGCATTCAGCATCTCATTGCCTCCCTGGTGCCAGAAGGTTCGCACGTGCTTGATCTTGGTTGCGGCGACGGCGCGCTGCTGGAGGAGTTGATGCGCGAGCGCCGCTGCACCGGCTACGGCATCGAGATCGACGATGCCAACGTGCTTGCGTGCGTACAGCGCGGCGTGAATGTCCTGCAGCTCAACTTGCACCAGGGGCTGAAGGCTTTTCAAGATCAGAGCTTCGACGTGGTGCTGCAGATCGACACCCTGCAGCATCTGCGCAATGTCGAGGTCATGCTGCGCGAAACCGCGCGGGTGGGGCGCACGGGCATCATCGCCTTTCCCAATTTCGCGCACTGGCCGAACCGCCTGCAGGTGCTGCGCGGACGCATGCCCGTGACGCGGCGCCTGCCTTACCAGTGGTATGACACGCCCAACATCCGCGTGGGCACCTACAAGGATTTCGAGGTGCTGGCGCGCAGGAACGGCCTGAAGATCCTCGATGCCTTCGGCTTCGAAGGTGGGCGCGAGGTGCGCAGCCTGCCCAACTGGCGGGCCAGCACAGCGGTGTTCAAGCTGCAGCGCTGAGCACACCCCGCACAACAGTGCGCGGGATCATGCCGGGAAAATCTGAGCGGCCTCATACAGGGCTTTCCATTTCGGGAAGTCCTTTTTGACATACTCATCCGACTGCTGGGGATTCAGGTTGAGTGCCCGATTGCCTTCAACCTTTCCGCGTTCGATGATCTCGGGATCCAGCAGCACTGATCGGACGTCCTGCCAGAGTTTCTCGACGATCGGCCGCGGTGTCGCCGAAGGAACAAAGAAGCCGCTCCAGCTCTCGACCACCGCATCAGGAAATGTCTCGGCGATGGTGGGAATTTCAGGAAACTGCGCGAGCCGCTTGGCGCCAGTCACCGCCACGATGTGCAGGTTGTTTTTCCTGCCGAAGTTCAGCGCAGTACTCATGGGACACCAGGCTGCATTCAGCACTTTGCCCATCAGGTCGGTGTAGAGGCTGTTCGAGTTGTACCGTGCGTAGGGAAATTTGACCCCCGCGGCTTTTTCCAGCAGCCTGTGGGCCACCTCCGCAGTCGTGCTGCCGCCGCCCATGGCGTTCCCCCCGGGATCAGCCTTGATGCGTTTTACCAGGCCCTCGACGCCGAGATGCGCATCTTCCGCGCGCACCAGAATGCAGAACACGGATTCGAGCATGACCGTCACGGCGGAAAAATCCTTCTCCGGATCGTAGGGCAGCTTCTTGAAAATACCCGGCGCGGCCGTGAGGGATGAATTGGTCGCATACAGCATCATCTGGCCGTTTGGCTTCGCCTGGGCCGCGAGCGCTGTTCCAATGGTGGTGCTTGCGCCCGGCCGAAGCGAGATGACCACGGGTCTTCCCATCTTCCTCGAGAGCTTGTCTCCAAACAGGCGGCTGAATATGTCAGGCGGAGACCCTGAGGAAAAAGGTACGAGGAGCGTGAACACTTCTCCGCCCATCTGCGCCTCGGCCACGGCCGGCGCAAGCGCCAGGGAGGAGCCGGCCGCGGCCATCAGGCCAAGCGCCTGGCGCCTGTTCACGCCCTGGAGCGCGTTTTCTGAAAACGGGACCTGTGCGGTTTTCAGTTCGTCGTGATGAACCATGCGAGTCTTTCCTTGTTCAATGGCCATTCGGCGCGTTTGTGAGCCAGTGCGCGGTTGTCCCAGATCACGATGTCGCCTGCCTGTGGTTCGTACTCCCAGCCGCTGCCGTGCGGCTCGAGGTGCGACCACAGAAAATCCAGAAGTTCAGCGCTGGTGCGCTCGCTCCATCCCTGGATCGGGCTGTCAGGGCGGGCAGGCAGGCAGAGGAAGGGCCGGCCGGCGCTGTCATGCATGACCAGGGGGTGTGCGGTGCCCTGGTGGCGTTCGTCCCATGAAAGGGCCGCGGCTTGGCCAGGGGGCTCGACATCGACGCCGACAGGGTGTTCGTAATGAATGGCCCAAAGATTCTGGATCTGGGTCTTCGTGTGTTCGGGCAAAGCGGCGTGAACTTGCCTCATGTCGGCAAAGCCCAGCGTGCCGCCGCCTGGATCGGCCTTTACCGTGTATTGGGCTGAATACTGGGGAATAGGTCCTGAGGTGCTGTAGTCTACGTGCCAGACATGCGCCACGTCGCCGCGCGTGAGCTTTTGCGGCGTATCGGCAGTTCGTTGCCCGACAAACACATAGTCGCTTGCGGGCAGCGGCAACGAAGCGTGCTTGACGCGAGCAGGCCTTACCTGGCCGAAGAGGCCGAGCAAATCTACAAAATCGTTTGCGCCGATGTCCATTCCGGACAGCACCAATACCCCTTCATGACGCAACCGCTGCCGGAGCTTCTCGGTGGCTTCGGGGTGAGCCTGCAGCAGGTGCGGCTGCACACCCCGGACCCGGGTGCCGAAAGTATTGCCGATCGAGGTGAATTCAAGTGAGCTCATGTCTGGGGTCGTGGCCACGTCTCAGTGAGTGAAGGCGCGTGGAAATCCTGGATATCGTATGCATATGTGAACGACTGATGCGCTCATTGAAGGAATAGCTTATCTCTGAAAGGCGAGGAATGTTTGAGGGTATTTACTTAAAAATAGCCAAATCAACAGCAAATGGAATATTCATTCACATCGCGTCCATGTTCGCTTATTATTTACATATGCGAATTTCAAGCGAACAAACTGATCAGCACATGCAGCGAAAAGCCCCGCGCCCGGGGCCGATGGCGGTAAACCGGGTGCTCAATTTGCTGCAGACGCTGGCCAGTCCTGACGCGCCCTATTCCCTCGGCCGCCTGAGTGCGCTGTTGAATACGCCGAAGCCCAGTGCGCTTGCGCTGCTCAATGAGCTGGTTTCCCTGGGTTATGTCCGCAGGGTGGATAACGGGTTCGAATTGGGGTCCCGTGCCTTCCGGTTGGGCCTGCAGATGATGTCGGTGGGCTCGGTCAGCCGCTTGGTTCGAGACAGTCTTCGCCAGGTCAGCGATGAATTGAAAATGACAGTGGCGTTCGGGTTTCTCGACCGGCTCGGCAGAACCCTTGTGTATGGCGATCGCTACGATGCCAGCGGGCCGGTTCGCTATGTCGTGCAGTTGGGTACGCCGCTGGCCATTCATTCAAGGGCGCTTGGCAGATTGCTGCTGGCATATGAGCCAGAGGCGGATTGGCCCTTGTGGCTGGGCGAGGAGCCTTATCAAGCGTTCACACCTTGTACGACCACGGGGTTGGGGCCATTGTCGGAAGAGTTGAGAAAAATCAGGCGCGATGGCTTGGCACGTACGGCCTCTCAGCAATACGTCGGCATAGGAAGCTGCGCTTTGCCGATATTCGATCAGAACGGACTGGTTTCTTGCGGCATTGCCACTCAGACCTCGGTCCATGCGCTCGAGGCGCACGAGCCGAAAGTGATTGCGGCACTTCGCGCGGCGGCCGCTCTGCTGGGCAAGGAGTTCACGGCTCGAGACATCACCCGGGACACGCTGCCGGCACATATGTAGCGTGGCGCTTCGCGACGAGGCTGGGCCGCAAGGCGCTGCTACCATCACAGGCCTGCCGTGAAACTGACACCTGCATTTCACACCCTGGTGCGACAAACGGTACTTCATCGAGTGCAACGGTGCGAACGTGCCGTTGCCGAGGAGGAGGACCTTTTTCATGTTTGCACCAACCCTTTCCGATCGGGGACCGCTGGCTGCCGGAGCGCTGGTATTGGCTGCCCTGCTGGGCATGGCCACACCGGCGCTGGCTGCGCCGGTGGCGTTTACCGGCAACTACACACAGAATTTCGACACGCTGGCCACCTCGGGTGCCGACTGGATTCAGGGCAGCACGCTCGCGGGCTGGTATCTGTATACGGGCGCTGGCGCCGACATCGCGACTTATCAGGCGAGTGACGGCACCTCGAACTCTGGCGCGTTCTATAGCTTTGGGGCCAGCGGTAACTCGGAACGGGCCCTGGGTGGGACGGCTTCGGGCGGCGCTTATTTCGGCTCACCTGCTTCCGGTGCGGTGGCCGGGTACATCGCCGTGGCGGCCACGAATGCCACCAGCGCTGCCATCAACACGCTGACCATCAGCTTCAATGGCGAGCAGTGGCGCAACGGCGGCAACACCAGCGCGCAAGCCATGGTCATGCAGTATGGTCTCAGCAGCGACGGCAGCTTTGCCGGGGTGGCCACCTGGACGGATTCGCTCTCCTGGAATTCGCCCGTCACTGGATCGTCGGCCGCCTCCGTGGATGGCAACGCAGCCGGACGCGCGCCGGTCAGCGGAGCCTTGTCCAACTTGAACTGGCAACCGAGCCAGACGCTGTGGCTGCGCTGGATCGAGAAAAACGATCCCGGCAACGACCATGGCCTGGCGATCGATGATTTCTCGATGCTGAGCGGTAGTGCGGCTTCTGGCCCCACCTTCGCCATTTCGGCCTTGTCTGCCGATCAGAAGGAAGGCCAGGGCGGCACCGCGCCGTTTACCTTCACCGTTAGCCGCGATGGGGACACGGCGGTGGCTGCCACCGTGAACTATGCGGTCACGGGTACCGGTACCTCTCCTGCCGACGCTGCCGATTTCGGCGGCACACTGCCCAGTGGCAGCCTGGCTTTTGCTGCTGGCGAGACGAGCAAGACGATCACCGTCCAGGTATCTGGCGACACCACGAGCGAGTCCGATGAAGGTTTCACGGTCACGTTGAGCAATCCCAGCGCTGGCAGCGTGATCGCGGCCACAGCCTCGGGCGTCATCCGCAACGATGACCCCAGCAACAGCTTCACCAAGATCTCTGCCATACAAGGCAGCGGCGCGGCCAGCTCCCTCGCGAACAACGGCAACTCCTACATCGTGCAAGGCATGCTGACAGGCTGCCAACCCGGATTGAACGGTTTCATGCTGCAGGCCACGCGGCCCGAGGAAATGGACAGCGACCCCGCTACCTCAGAGGGCCTGTTCGTCTATTACGGCAGTCTTGCCGCCAACTTGCCGAGCTTCATGAGCGGCGGCGCTTGCCCGGTCGGCACGACCTATCAGGTGACCGGCAAGGTGACCGAATACAAAGGGCAGACGGAACTGTCCAACACGCATAGCTACACGGAGGTGTATTCGGGCGGCAGCCTGCCGGCTTCGGTCCAGATCACCTTGCCCGTGGCCAGCATGGATGTCTGGGAACGCTATGAGGGCATGATCGTCGAGGTGTCCTCGGCCACCACGGGCGGGAAGCTGGTCGTTTCCGATAACTACAACCTGGGCCGCTACGGCCAGGTGACGCTCGCGCCGGACGATCTGCAAGTGCAATACACCGAAACCCATGCGCCAGGCAAGGCAGGGTTCGACGCCTACAACGCCCAGCTCAAGCTCAGCCAGATTCTTCTTGATGACGCCTTCGGCCCGCAAAACCCGACCGGGGGCATCGTGGGCCGTGGCGGGCAGCCGCTCTCGGCCGCCAACCCGCTGCGAGCGGGCGATTACACAGACAAGATCGTTGGTATCCTGGATCAGTTCGTGTGGCAGAGCAGCAGCGACTCCAGCAGCGGCAGCAACGCTCAGCCTGAACCGGCCGCCCATGAGACGAACTATCGCATTCAGCCGATCGCGGGCGTCGTTCCCAACTTCAGCCCGGCCCTACGCCCCACGGCGGCGGACATTCCTGCAGCCATCCAGGGCGCAGAAATCAAGGTGGCTTCGGCGAACGTGCTGAACTTCTTCAGCACGCTGGGCACCACCCAGTTCGTGACCAACGGCGGCGGCAGTATCGCGGGCCGAGGGGCCAGCAATGCCACGGAATACCAGCGCCAACTGGACAAGATCGTCGCCAACCTGATTGGCTTGAATGCCGATGTCTACGGCCTGATGGAAATCCAGAACAACGGCTTCGACGCGCCCACGGACGCCACGGCCCATAACGGCAAGAGCGCCATCAAGTCGCTGGTGGATGCGCTCAACGACGCCGCTGGCGCCAACACCTTCGCCTATGTGAAGCAGGCCAACACCGGCACGGATGCGATCACGGTGGCCATTCTCTACAAACCCGGCAAGGTCACCCCAGTGGGCGCTGCGGTCACACCTGATACCGGCACCTACGATGCATTCGTGGGCACCACTTACGGCAACCGGGTGCCGGTGGCGCAGACTTTCCAGTCACAAGCCGACGGCGAGAAATTCACGGTGGTGGTAAACCACTTCAAATCCAAGGGCAGCGGTACGGCCCTGCAAGGCGAAGATGCCGGTGACGGTCAGGGCTCGAGCACCTTGGCGCGCGAGCGCGCGGCCGCGCATCTGCTGCAATGGCTGGGCACCCATCCCACGGGTGATGACGATGCGGACGTTCTGCTCCTGGGCGACTTCAACGCCTACAGCGCGGAAAAGACGATGACCGACCTGTTGGTGGGTGGTTTTCAGAAAGTATCGACCGGCTACTCCTATTCGTTCGACGGCCTGTGGGGTTCGCTGGACCATATTTTTGCCAGCAGCGCGCTGGCTTCCAGCGGCCAGGTCGCGGGCGTCTACAAGTGGCATATCAACGCCGAGGAACCGGGGGTACTCGACTACAACCTGGAGTACAAGAGCGCCGAACAACAGACGAGTTTCTACGCGGCTGACCAGTACCGTTCCAGCGACCACAACCCCATGGTGATCGGCTTGAACCTGGGCGAGGTGCCTCCGGAGCAGTTCACGCTGCCGCTGTCTGGTGGTGCGGGTGATCTCTCGGGCCAGTTCAGCCAGACCACTTGCCGTTTGGCAGGCACTCCGGCACTCTCGGGCACTTTGCCGGCCGCTGCACCGGCGGGCTGGAAAATCTCCTCCGACATGCTGTCGTTCACGGCTAATGGTTGTGGGGAGGGCGGTGGTCTGACACTGACGCTGACTTATCCGCAAGCCTTGCCGGCCAACGCCAAGCTCTGGAAATGGGGCCCCACGCATGACAACGCTACTGACCACTGGTATACGGTGCCAGCCACCATCAGCGGCCATACGGCGACGTTCGCATTGACCGACGGCGCTGATGGCGATGCCGATCTGGCGGCCAACGGAAGCATCACTGATCCAGTCGTTGTGGGCGTACCGCTTGGAGGCGGCACGGGAGGTGCATTGACCCCGGTGCCTACGCTCGGCGAGTGGGCGCTGCTGCTGATGACTCTGCTGCTGGCGGGGGCGGCTGCCCAGCAGCAGCGCCGGCGCAAATGATCGGCCAGTAGTTATTGACCTGAAGCGGTTTCTCGCGCCACGTCGGCCAGGAAATCGCTTCGCGCCAGTTCGCTCTGAAGGCCGGCCTGGCGCAGCCAGTTGGGGTAGGTCTGCTGAAAGTCGGCGACGATGCGAGCGAGCGGAAGATCATCGAAGCTGCCGCGCTCGTTGACGTACTCCATGTGCCGGTTGCCGGCCTTGTCGAACGGGTGGTAGATCGAATCCTGCACACCGTCGAAATCCAGCGGATGCAGGCCGAACTTCTCGCACAGGCTCAGGTTGAACGCAGGCGTGGCCTTGCGCCAGGCACCGTCGATCCAGATCTCGGTATAGCCGTGCCATATGAACATGTCGGTTTTCATGGTTTCGCGCATGCGCTCGGTCGACATATGGTTGCGCACGTCGGCAAAACCCAGGCGCGCCGGAATGCCGGAGGCACGGCAAACCGCTGTCAGCAGGGCGGCCTTGGGGACGCACCAGCCATAGCCATTGGCCAGCACGGTGCTGGCACGCATGCCTACAGGCGACAAATCGATGCGATAGGGGTCGTACAGAAAGCTGTCGCGCACCGCGTAGACCAATGCCACGGCGCGTTCGCGCTCATTGACGCCGCGCGCGTGGGTACGGGCAAATTGAATGACCGAGGGCTGATCGGCGTCGATGGCTTCCGTGGCGGCCAGATGGGCGGGGGTGGGTGTGTCTTGCATGGGGCCTACGGTACCAAATTTCCAGGCACACCACCGGCGCGCCGGAAATTCTCAGAGCTTGCAGGCAAGCCCGGATTGGACGATCTGTGAAACAGACCGAACATCGGGGAGGCTCAGCAGCGTATCCAAGAGCGCTTGGCGCGCGGCAGGTTCCACCGTGCGCGCGCAGTCGTGAAACTTGGCTGCCAGATCCCCATCCCGGAGGGGTGCGCTCGCCTCGCCCCGGGCCACGAAGACTTCACCGCTGTCCAGGCAACGCCCGTCGCTGAGATGCAGTACCAGCCGGTCGCTGGCAGCGAGTGTGGGCTCGGTCGGGTGAGACGTGTTCACGATGCGGATGCTCAGCTTCTCGAAGAGCGACTGCACATCGGGCCGCTGAACGAATGTATCCTCGAGTTGTTCAAGGCCGCACGCGTGGGCGACCAAGGGGGCCGCCACTGCGAACTGAAGACTGAACTTGGCCTCGAGCCCGGTGGCCGGCCGTGCGTTGCGCAGCATCGAGGCCTGTGCCGGGCCCACCGTGGCTTCCGCGGACACCAACTGCGCCGCGCCAAAATCATTCGCCTTGACGAGATCCATCGCGGCGTCGATCACGCGATGCGTGGCGAAGCACATGGGATATTTCTTGACGGTCAGCCCCAGGGATTCCAGGCGAGCTACGCTGCCGAAATCGGCGGGAAGAGGCTCAAGATTGACTCGCCCGCCGGCGGAAATGGCTGTGAGAAAGCCCTTGGGATGCTCCAGCACATCAGGTGCCGCAGTCATGCCCGCTTGCGCCAGGTCAGCCGCATCGATGCCGTGCGCCGCTGCCTGGCCGGCATGGAATGGTTTGGCCATGCTGCCGAAGTTGGCGGCCAGGCCTGACGCCATGCTCGCGGCCAGGCCCAAGGCGTGGGCGGCACGTTCGGCATCCAGTCCGCGCAAGGCCGCAATCGCTGAGGCCGCTGCCAGCGTGCCGAAGACGCCCGTCGGGTGCCAGCCCTTCAGATGATGAAGATCGTGGTCGCGTGAGATCAACTCGGCCCAGACCTCGTGCCCGGCCACATAGGCATTGATCAAGTCGTTTCCGCTGGAGCCCAGGCGCTCGCCTTCGGCCAGAAGCGCGGACACCAGCACCGCGCTGGGGTGGCCTTGCAGCCCCACATCGTCATAGTCCAGTGCATGAGCCGCCACGCCGTTCACGAGGGCGGCGTCTCGCGCGCTCATCTGTTCCTGGCTGAGCAAGACATGCGCCTGGCCACGACCAGGGCTCTGCCTGGATGCCGCCCAGCGCCGCGCGATCTGGGCGGCAGGTTCCATGCGGCCGGCGATCATAGTTGCCACGGTATCGGCGAATCCGTTGCGCACGATGGTCTGCAGGCGCCCAGAGAGGCTCCGCCGGGGAGAGCCGGCGACGAACGCGCCCAGGCGCGCGGTCAACCCCAAGAGCGCAGGTGTAGAAGGGCCTGAGCGTGTCATAGGGTGACGATGACCGTTTTGAGCTGGGAGTAGTGGTTCAAGGCCTCGCGGCCTTTCTCGCGCCCGATGCCGCTTTGCTTGTAGCCGCCGAATGGGGTTTCCACGCCTCCCGACGGATACTCGTTGATGTACACCTGACCAGCCTGCAGCTTGCCCGCCACCCGATGCGCACGCGAGAGGTTTTGCGTCCACAGGCCTGCCGCCAGGCCGTAGTTCGAATCGTTGGAGATCTTGATGGCTTCGGCCTCATCGGCGAACTCGATGACCGCGCATACGGGGCCGAAAATTTCCTCGCGCGCGATGCGTGAATCAGATTTCAGGTTCGCGTAGACCGTAGGCTGTACGAAGTATCCCGGGCCTTTCTGACGCTGGCCGCCGGTGACCAACTCGGCCCCTTCATCGCGTGCAATGTCGAAGAATTCACACACCTTCTGAAACTGCGGCTGCGTGATGATCGGGCCAATCTGGCAGTCATCGCTTGCGCCCACTTTCAGCTTTTCCACCTCGGCTTTCAGCAGGGGCAGGAATTGTTCGCGCACTGATTTTTCAACCAGGATTCTGGTCCCCGCGATGCAGGCCTGTCCGGCGTTGATGGTGAATCCGCGCGCGGCACCCCTGGCTGCCGCTGCGAGGTCAGCGTCTGCAAACACGATGTCTGGCGATTTGCCGCCGAGCTCCAGCGTGACGGGGACGATCCGCTCTGCTGCCTTGATGCCAATTTCCCGCCCCGCCCGAAGAGAACCTGTGAAGGCAATCTTGGACACCAGCGCATGCGAGACGAGCGGTGCACCAGCTTCGAGGCCATTGCCGGTCACCACGTTGAACGCGCCGGCCGCCAAACCGCATTCATGCGCGATCTCCGCCAACCTCAGTGTGGAGACGGAGGTGAATTCAGAGGGCTTGGCCACGACGGTGTTTCCCGCAGCCAGAGCCGGTGCGACGGCCCTGGCGGCCTGATTGATGGGCGCGTTCCACGGCGTGATGCAAGCGACCACCCCATAAGGCTCCTTGACCGTGTAGCAGAGTTTGCCAGGACCGATGTCGATGGTCTCGCCTTCGATGGAAGGCGCGAGGCCGCCATAGAACTCGAAATACTGAGCCGCGATTTCGATGTCGACGCGGGTCTGGGCGAGAGATTTACCCATCTCGGTTTGCTCGATCAGCGCCAGCTCCTCGGCCTTGTCGCGCAGGGCCTGGGCGATTTTGACCAGGATCCTGCCGCGGTCGAGCGCTTTCGTGCTTCGCCATGAATCCAGCGCGGCATGTGCCGCGTGAACCGCACGGTCGATATCGGAAGCCGAGCCGCGCGCGATGTGGTAGGTCGCCTCGCCCGTGACGGGGCTGGTTTCGTTCAGGTATTGATTGGAGTCCGGCGGGTAGTAAGCGCCCGAGATGAAATGATTCCAGGTGGACAGGCTCATGATCAGGCGATGGGTTTGAAGTCGATGAGTTTGGCGATCTCACCCCACTTGCGGTGCTCACCCGCCACGTACTTCGCGTAGTCGGCCGGCGAGGCGCTGGTGCCTATGGTCAGGCCGAGGTTTTCCAGTTGCGCCATGACTTTGGGAGTCTGCGCCGCGGCGGTCACTTGCCGGTGAAGCGCCTGCGCCGATGCGTCGGACGCTCCTTTGGGCAGAAAGAACCCGAAGTAATCCTCGGTCACCACCTGGGGGTAGCCCAACTCCTTGAACGTGGGTACCTGCGGAAGCGCTTTCTGGCGTTCCGCGCTGGACACTGCCAACAGCCTTATCCGTCCAGACCTCGCATGCTCGATGAGCGAAGGGATGACCGAAAACTGCGCAGGAATCTGCCCGCCCATCAAGTCGGCCACGGCGGGGGCGCCGCCGCGGTAAGGCACCATGTTGAGCGGCGTGTTGGTCACCTTGGCCAAATACTCGCCGGTGAAGTGAATGCCCGTGCCCGCGCCGCTCGTGGCGTAAGACAGGTTCTTGGGATCCTTGCGCGCCCATGCCAGATACTGCTCCAGTGTCTTGACCTCAGCGGGGGTACCTGGTCCCACGGCCAGCGCAATGGCGGACGTGGCGACATTTCCCACAGGCTTCAGGTCAACCAGCGGGTTGTACGAGAGCTTCTCGAAGACATGGGGAAAGAGCGAGATCATCGCACCCGGAGTGAAAAGCGCCTCGGAGCCGTCAGGCTTGTAGTGAATGAACGAGCTGATCGCCAGGCGGGCGGCCGCGCCGGGCTTGTTGTCGATGATGATGCCCTCCGCGTACTTCCCCCGAATTTCTTCGGTGATCAGCCGGGCGACCACGTCTGCCATATCGCCTGCCGGAAACCCGACAGTGACTCGCGCGGATCTGAGGCTGTTCGGCTGGGCGAAGGCATGAGGATGCGCGAGTGAAAGTCCTGCTGCGGCACCTCCAATGAGGGCTGTACGGCGCGTGATGCGGGTCATGAGGTCTCCTGGCGTTTTCTTCAGCTAATGAAAGTGGATGCCTTTTCTCCCACGACGAAGGAGATGGCATTGGTGTTGGCGGATACGATCCGCGGGAGGATCGAGCAGTCGGCCACGCGCAGATGGCGAATGCCGTGCACGCGCAGTTCGGAGTCCACAACGGACTCTTCGTCGGTGCCCATCTTGCAAGTGCCTGCCCAGTGGTGCATCGACTGGGCGGTCTGGCGGACGTAGTCCAGAATCTGTTCATCGCTTTGAGCGGCTTGGCCGGGCGCGAGCTCTGCCCGCACGCGCTGTGCGAGAGGCGCCTGCTCGAAGATCTTCCTGACGGTACGCACGGAGCTGATGGCCACAGCTTGATCCCGGGGCGCCCGCAGATAGTTGGCATGAATGCGTGGCGCCTCGAAGGGATCGTGGCCGGCCAGCTTCACCTGTCCGCGCGAATCCGGCCGCAGGTTGCAGACCGACACGGTGAGCTCGGGGTTCTTGCCGATCTCCATGCTGCCCGCGGGTGTGAACACCCAACTCACTGGGCGGAAGCAGATCTGCAAATCTGGCCGGGAGACAGCCTGGCTGCTGCGGACAAACGCGCAAGCCTGGGAAGCCCCTGTCGTCAGGGGACCTTGCTTGGTGAGCAGGTACTGAACGCCGCGCAGGATGGAGCGCGCGCCCCGGAACTGGGCGTTCAGCGAAGCGGCGTCATCACAGGCGAACGTATGGTGGATGTACATGTGATCCTGCAGGTTGTGCCCCACGCCCCGAAGGGCATGGCGTACCGGGACACCGGCTTCCCGCAAGGCATCTTCCGGCCCGACCCCCGAATTGAGGAGCAGTTGAGGTGATCCGAATGCGCCCGCGCACAGAATCACTTCGCGGCGGCACCGGATTTGCCGCAAAGGAGCGCCTGTGGGGCGCACCTCGATACCGGTCGCGGTACGTTGCTCGTCCAGCAGCACGCGCGCCACCTGCGCATCGGTGAGAACGGTCAGGTTGGGGCGGGTCCGCATCGCCGGATATAGAAACGCCTTGTCGGCGCTGTGCCGCTCGCCCTTGTCGATGTTGAACTGGATCAGACCCACGCCGTCGGCGCCTTCTTCGTTGAAGTCCGCGTTGGCCCGGACACCCATGCCCTGCGCCGCGTGCATGAAGTCCCTGGTGGACTCGTGCACATATAGAGGGTCGGTGATGTGCAGCTCGCCCGACCGGCCGCGTTGCGTGGAGGTGCCTTCGTCCCGGCGCTCGATCTTCCTGAAAAGGGGGAGCAGATCCGACCAGCCCCAGCCCTGCACGCCCAGGGCTTTCCAGTCCTCGTAGTCCTGCGGCTGGGCACGAAAGAAGGCCATGCCGTTGATCAGGCTTGAGCCGCCCAAGCCCCGGCCGCGCGGCGCATAGATGCGGCGGCCGGCCAGCTCTGGTTCGGGTTCGGTATGGAATCCCCAGTTGTAGGGGCCAGGGAAAATGAGCTTGGACACACCGGCAGGCATGTTGACCCACAGCCCCCGCGGCCGCGGACCCGCCTCGACCAGCAACACCGATCGGGAAGGGTCTTCGGATAGCCGGTTGGCCAGCACGGATCCAGAGGTTCCCGCGCCAACGATGATGAAATCGTAGCAATCAAGCATGATCGGCAGGCGTGTTGCTGTATTTCAGTAGGATCGCGGCATGCCGAGCACGTGCTCGGCAATGAAGGCGAGCACCAGATTGGTCGAGATGGGGGCGATCCGCTGAATACGGGACTCGCGCCAGCGGCGCTCTACGTTGTATTCGCGCGCATAGCCAAAGCCGCCATGCGTTTGCATGCAGGCTTCGGCGGCATTCCACGCGGCTTCTGAAGCCAGCAGCTTCGCGATATTGGCGTCTTCACCGCAAGGCAGCTTGGCCTCGAAAAGGGCGGCGGCCTTGCGCAGCATCATCTCCGCACCTTGCATCTCGGCATAAGCACGGGCAATAGGGAACTGCACGCCCTGGTTCTGGCCGATGGGCCGGTCGAACACGATGCGTTCGCTGGCGTACTTGGAAGCTGTGCGGATGAACCACTGGGCATCGCCGATTGATTCGTGGGACACCAGGATGCGCTCGGCGTTCATGCCGTCCAGAATGCAGCGGAAGCCCTTTCCTTCAGGGCCGATCAGGTTCTCGGCGGGCACGCGCAGACCGTCGAAGAACAGCTCTGTCGTGTTGTGGTTGATCATGGCATCGAGCTTGCGGATTTCCAACCCGTTGCCCTTGGCCTCCCGCAGATCGACCAGCAGCACCGACAGACCGTCCGTTTTCTTCGTGACTTGATCCACCGGCGTGGTGCGGCACAGCAGCAGCAGCAGATCAGAATGCAGAGCGCGGGAAATCCACACTTTTTGACCGGTCACCACATAGTGATCGCCGTCCCGCACGGCTTTGGTCTTGAGCTTCGTCGTGTCCGTGCCCGTGGTGGGTTCGGTGACACCGAAGGCCTGCAGACGGAGCTCTCCGGTGGCGATCCTGGGGAGATACTTGCGTTTCTGTTCCTCGCTGCCATGGCGAAGCAGTGTTCCCATGGTGTACATCTGCGCGTGGGCTGCTGCCGCATAGCAGCCGTTAGCGTGGCATTCCTGCAGGATCACGCCCGCCGCTCGGATGGGAAGGCCAGCGCCACCATACTCCTCGGGGATCAGCGAAGCCAGGTAACCTGCATCCGACATGGCTTTCACGAACTCTGTCGGATAGGCTTCCTCCTTGTCGAGGGCGCGCCAATAGGCATCGGGGAAATCCGCGCAGATCCGGCGCACGCCTTCGCGGATGTCGGGGTAGTCTTCACCCAGGGGAACGTGGACGGTCTCGGCATCTGTGTTCATGACATTTGTGCTCATGAAAATATCTCTCGAAAGAATAGGAAGGAATGTGAAAGGAACCAGGCTGCTGTCATTCAGGCAGCCGCGGCTGGGGTGCGGTAGTTCACCGGCAGGCCGGCGCGAGCCAGCGCGCCATAAAGCGGTGTGCTGGGGAGGTTCCGGGCCACGATCTCCCTGACGGCCACCAGCTTCTCCAGATCCACGCCGGTGCGCATACCCATGGCATCCAGCATGAAGCACAGGTCATCCATCACGATGTTTCCCGTGGCGGCTGGCACGAACTGGCAGCCGCCCAGCCCCGCGAGCGAGGCATCGAACCGGCGCACACCGCATTCCAGTGCCGCCGCCGCGTTGGCGAGTCCCAGTCCTCGTGTGTCATGGAAGTGAGCAGATACCGGCAAGCTGCCTACGTCGGCCATCACGGCGCGGAAGGCTTCCTTGACATGGACGGGGTCGGCATACCCTACGGTGTCGGCGATCATGATCTCATCGGCACCAGCCTCGGCATAGGCCATGGCCCAGTGGCGCACATCGGCCACCGGAACGCGCCCCTCATAACCGCAACCTAGCGCGCTCGACAAGCCGCCGAGCAGGCTGGGGCGCCGGTCTTCGGGCAACGTGCGGATGAGATCGGCGATCCGTTTGAAATCAGCCAGTGATTCTTCGCGTTCGCGCCGTACGTTCTTGAGGTTGTGCGTGCGGCTCACGGACATCACGTAGTTGAGCCTGTGTACGCCCAACTCGATGGCGCGCTCGGCGCCCTTGAGATTGGGCACCAGCGCAACCACGGTCAAGCCAGGGGTGTCCAGCGCGCCTTGCACCACTTCCCGGGCATCCACGAACTGCGGCACCAGTTTGGGCGGAACGAAGGAGGTGACTTCGATTTCGCGAACACCCGCCGCCCGCTCGGCTTGGATCCAGGCGAGCTTTTCCGCGGTTGGGAACGGCGTATTGAACATCTGCAGGCCGTCGCGCAGACCAACCTCGCACACCGCGACATCCAGATCGGATGAGTTTGATTGCACCATACCAAGCCTCTCTCAACGTGCCTGAAAAACCGGCGCGCGTTTTTCATTGAAGGCGCGTACGCCCTCCAGCCGGTCTTCCGTGACGACCAGCCGGTTGTAGGCTTCGATTTCGAACCGGTAGCCGGTCATCAGGTCGGTCTGCAGCCCGTAGTGGATGGATTTCTTGGCTTGCTTGACCGAAAGCGGTGCGTTACCCGCGATGGTCTTGGCGGTCTCCAGGGCCGCAGCCATCAGCGAAGGGATATCGTCCAGTACACGATTGACGAGGCCCCAGCGCTCGGCTTCATCGGCGGAGAATGGCCGGGCTGAAAAAATCAGCTCCTTGGCGCGGCGTTCTCCCACCGCACGGGCAAGGGTTTGTGTGCCGCCACCGCCAGGCATGATGCCCAGGCGCGTTTCCGAAAGCGCAAATTTCGCGGTCTTGGCGGCATAGACGAAGTCGCAGCCCAGTACCGTTTCGCAGCCGCCGCCATACGCATGCCCGTTGACCGCCGCGATCACGGGAACAGGGCATTCGACGAGCGCCATGAAGCCGCGCTCGAAGAGCTCATGCTGCATGCGCCAGTCCTCGCTGCTCATGCCGTTGCGCTCCTTGAGGTCCCCGCCGGCGCAGAATGCCCTGTCGCCAGCGCCCGTCAGGACCACGCACCGGATCTGCCCGGGATCCACCGTCAGGCGTGTCCATAGATCGAACAGATCACGGCCTACCTGCGTGCTGATGGCATTGAGCGCCTCGGGCCGGTTCAGTGTCACCCTCAGCACGTGGGCTGTGAGGGTGTCGAGCAGAAGTGTCTGGTAGGAGGGGAATGAAGTGCTCATGAAACCACTGACGTTGGGTGAAGGATGTGATTGGTGTCGGCACCCAGCGCCGGCGAAGCGGCGCGAGACTGTGGGCGCGCGCCGTCGAAGCTCAAAGGCAGGCCGATGAGCGGAATGCTCGCACCCGGAACCTCCTGAAGAATGCCCAGTTCTCTGGTCTGCTCGTGATCCAGCATCTGCTGGACGTTCTGCACAGGCGCGTTGGGCACGCCCTCGGCTTCGAGCCTGGCCATCCAGTGCGCCGTGCTTTGCATGCTCATCCGTTCTTCGATGAGCGCATAAAGCTCGGCCGCATGGCGCACGCGATCCGGGTTGGTGGCGAAGCGCGCGTCCGTGACCCATTCAGGGTGGCCGAGCACTTGGCTGAGGCCTGCGAACAGCTTGTTGTTGCCTGCGGCGACGACCAGTTCACCGTCGCTGGTGCGGTAGGCACGGTAGGGCACGATGCCGACCTGCCCTGAACCCACCTTGCGGGGCATTTCCCCTGAAGCGAGGTACTGTGCCGCCGGCATGGTCATCCATGCGGCCGCTGTCTCGAAAAGCGATACATCCACGACACCGCCCGCACCGGTCGCATTTCTTTTCAGCAAGGCTGACTGAATGCCGATGACGGCCCACATGCCGGTGCCGATATCGATGATGGATGGCCCCACGCGTACCGAAGGCCAGCCTTCTTCGCCCACCACACTCATGATGCCTCCAAAGGCCTGCATGAGCGGGTCATAGCCCGCGTGGCCTGCCAGCGGCCCCCGGGCGCCGAATGCGCCGAGATTGCAATAGATCAATGAAGGCTTCAGCCGCAGGAGCGCTTCACTGCCCAGGCTGAGGGCATCGACCTGCCCGGGCCGGAGATTCTGCAGGACGACGTCTGCCCGTTCGAGGATCAACCCCAGCAGGGCCTCGCGATCACCCACGTCTCTAAGGTTGGCCACGACGGATCGCTTGCTGCGGTTGAGGGCCTGGAAGGTTGCGGAAGCGCCATCAACGAAGGGAGGACCCCATTTCCGGGCGTCGTCACCGTCAGGTTTTTCGATCTTGATGACTTCCGCGCCAAGATCGGCCAGGACCTGCCCGGCAAAGGGGCGGCCACGCTGTGCCCGAGTTCGATCACGACGATGCCCTGAAGCGGCAGGGCTGAAGATGGCTTGGATGCGGTACTGCTCATATCGTTGGATGAAGATCCGTCATTCGATTTTGACGCCCGCCTCGCGGATGATCTTGCCCTTGAGCGCGTAGTCGCGCTGTTGCAAGTCCGCCAACGCCTTGGGGCTCGGGTCCGCAGGCACCACCACGCCGGAGGAATCCAGCTTGGCCTTGATCTCCGGGTCTTGCAATGCAGTGAGGATGGCGCCGCTCAGGCGTTGCGCCACGGGCGCTGGCATCTTGGCTGGGCCGAAGAAGGCCAGCCACGAAGGCACGTCAAAGCCTTCGTAGGTTTCGGCGATGGTGGGTACATTGGGAAGCCCCGGATAGCGCTTGGCTTCCGTGACGGCGAGCGCGCGCAGCCTGCCGCTCTGGATGTAGGGAAGCACCGAGACCACGCTCGAGAAAATGGCCGGAACCTGGCCGCCCAGGACGTCCGTGACGGCCGGGCCGCCGCCGCGGTAGGGCACGTGCAGGAAAGGCGCCTTGGTGTGGCTCTTGAGGAGCTCTCCCGCGAGATGGTGCGGGGAGCCCGTACCGGAGGAGCCGAACGCGCCGGAGATCTTGCCAGACCTGACGCCATCCACGTATTCCTTGAGGTTGTGGGCTGGCACGGAAGGGTGGACCACCAGCACGATGGGGTTCATCACCGCCAGCGCGAGCGGCGTGAAATCCGTCAGCGGATTGAACGTGGCCTTGGCGATGAGATAAGAGTTGGCCGCATGCGTGGCGTCTGTGCCCAGCATGAAGGTGTAGCCATCGGCCGGTTGCTTGGCGACGAATTCCGTGCCGATGTTGCCGCTGGCGCCGCCTTTGTTGTCGACCACCACCGGTTGCCCCAGCAGGGTCGACACTTTCTGGCCGATCAGGCGGGCGGTGACATCTGTCGAAGCACCCGGAGGGTAAGGCACGATGAGCTTGAGAGGCTTGTCAGGGTAACCCTGGGCGAGGGCGAGCGAGCTGGCAACCAGCGTAGCGGCCATCAGCAGCCGCTTGGCAAAGCGCGTATTCAATCTTGTCTCCTTGAAAGGGGCTCAGGCGGGGTGAAGCAATGTTACTTTAAACATCCGGACGTCCGAATGTTAAACTGAGATTCATCGCGTCGTCAATGCCCTGCTCTGCTAGGCTTCTGCGTCATGAATCGTTCAGCTGAAATCGGTCTTTTGCGAGAGCACGCTCCTCGCTATCTCCAGGTGGCGGACATCCTGGCCAAGGAAATCAGGGCGGGGGAATTCCCTGTGGGCACCTTGCTCCCCCGAACCTCAGCTGTGCCAGCGCTTCGCGGTTTCCCGCCACACCGTGCGAGAGGCGGTCCGCTTGCTGTGCGAGCAAGGCCTGCTCCAGAAGCAGCAGGGAGTGGGCACACGCGTGCTTGCGAACAAGGTGGAGACCCGTTATGTGGCGTCCTTGTCGTCGCTGGGTGACCTCATGGCCTATACCCAGCAGACCAGACTGAAGTCTCTGGGCCATCGCTGGGTGAAGGCAGATGAGGCGTTGGCGCGCCTCTTGCGGTGCGAGCCACAGGAGCGATGGTTGGAAGTGAATACCTACCGGTTTCCTGTGGCCGGTGGCGAGCCCATCGTTCACATGCGTATCTTCGTGCGCCCTCAATGCGACGGCATACAGAACGCCGTCGAGGATGGCGATGCCTGGATCTATGGCTTGGTGGAGAAGTTCGGAGGCGAGCGCATCGTGGAGGCGCAGCAGGTCGTGGGAGCCATCGGCGTGCCCAAGGAGAGCGCCAGGATTCTGGGCGTCGAAGAGGGATCACCAGGGCTTTTCGTGCGGCGCTACTATCTGGGACAGGCCGAGCGTCTTCTTTCCGTCTCTCTCAATGTCTATCCGATCGATCGGTTCGAGTTTTCCACCCACTGGCGCCTTGAGGGGTAGCACGCCCCCTCAAGCCATTGACTGAAGTTCGCAATGCCACGCTTTGCCGCCAATCTGAGTTTTCTTTATCAGGAGTTGCCGTTTCTCGACCGCTTTGAAGCGGCCGCGCGCGATGGCTTCGAAGGTGTCGAGTACCTGTTTCCCTACGCCTGCGACCCGCGTGCGCTGGTTGAGCAATTGGCGGCCAATGGGCTCAAGCAGGCCTTGTTCAACGCTCCTCCTGGCGGCTTTGATGCTATGGGTGCCACGCATGCCTGGAGCGAAGGCATGCGTGGCACCGCCTGCCTGCCGGGCCGTGAAGCCGAATTCCGCGCCGGCGTGCAGTTGGCGCTGCGCTATGCGGAGGCGCTTGAGTGCCCGCGCATCCACTGCATGGCGGGCCTGCGGTCTGAGGGCGTGGCGCATGAGACCGCCCGCGCTACCTATTTCAGCAACCTGCGGTGGGCTGCGACCGAAGCAGCCAAGATCGGATGCGAAGTCCTGATCGAGCCGATCAACCTGCGCGACATGCCAGGTTTCTTCCTGAACCGCCAGGACGAGGCACACGCCATCGTGCAGGAAGCAGGCGCGCCCAACCTGAAAGTGCAGATGGATCTCTACCATTGCCAGATCGTGGAAGGCGACGTGGCCACCAAGCTGCTCCGTTACCTGCCCACGGGCCGCATCGGCCACATTCAGATCGCCGGCGTGCCTGAGCGGCACGAGCCCGACATCGGCGAACTGAATTACCCTTATCTTTTCCGGCTCATTGACGAAGTGGCGGCGCAGACCGGCTGGCTGGGTTGGGTGGGGTGCGAGTACCGGCCCGCGAGGGGATTGGAGCCAGGGGGAACCTCACTGGGGCTGGGCTGGCGTCCTTGAAAACCCGTCATTTCGGAGAAAATTCCCTCATGATCCTTTCCATTCTTAAAGTCGTTCACGTACTCGCTGCCGTTTTGTGGGTGGGCGGCATGGCGTTCGCTCATTTTTTCCTGCGTCCCTCGGTGCAGGCGCTTGAGCCGCAGGTGCGCCTCACACTGTTGCACGCAGTGATGAAGCGCTTTCTGGGGGCGGTGCTGACGGCTTCGCTCGTGGTGTTGGTGTCAGGCTTGTGGATGATCGGCCGCGTGGCCAAGGAAGCGGTGCAGGCAGGCCTGGATTTCAAGATGCCGCTGGCCTGGACCATCATGGCTACGCTTGGCATCGTGATGGTCGCGATCTTCGGCCATATCCGATTCGCGCTGTTCAAGCGCCTCTCACGCGCGGTGGAGGCTG
This sequence comes from Ottowia sp. VDI28, assembly GCF_049532675.1. Taxonomy (NCBI): domain Bacteria; kingdom Pseudomonadati; phylum Pseudomonadota; class Betaproteobacteria; order Burkholderiales; family Comamonadaceae; genus Ottowia; species Ottowia sp. VDI28. Next base: position 389,930 of record NZ_CP149820.1, read on the forward strand.
GCGATTGGCCTTCCGCGGGCGCAGCCATGGCTTCGATCCGCACATGGGTTTTTGTGAACCTGTGCATCGGCATTGTGGTGATCTGCGTGGCGGTCTACTGAGCATTCCCGAGCCATGACAGTATTCCATCCGCACTCGAGCACCCGGCGCCACAGTCTCGGTGCGCTGGCCGGCATGGTGCTGGCGGGTCTCCTGCCCGCTTTGCCTGCCTGCGCGAGCCGGCTGCCCGTAGGAGAGGGGGTGCGCGCTCATACACGCTGCCTTCGGCGCAGCTGCAGGAACTGATCGGCAAGAGGTTCCCGGTGCGGCGAAGCCTTTCCGGTCTGATCGAACTTACTTTGCTGAACCCTCGCCTGCGGCTGCTCCCCGAGACCAACCGCCTGGGCACCCAGATCGATCTTTCCGCCGCCGAGAAAATCATGGGGACGCGCTATGCCGGCGCCATGGATCTGGACTACGGCATCCGCTTCGATGCCAAGGACGGGCGCATCCGCATGGCAGATGTGCATGTGGCCAAGGTGGATTTTCCGGCGGTGCCTGGGGAATACCAACCGCTTTTCACGCGCAACGCACCGCGCTTGGCAGAGCAACTACTGGATGGCATGGTGCTGCATGAGATCAAGCCGGAACAGCTCGCCATGGTCAATGGGTTGGGTTTTCGGGTCGGCGAAGTGCGTGTGACGCGCGAAGGGTTGCGCGTGGAGTTGCTGCCGGTGCTGGGCGGGCCCTGAGGGGCGGACTCCTTGGTGGCATCGCTCCTGCACGTGATGACATGTGCTTCTGAACGGTAGTTTTGGCCTGAGGACGTGTTTGCGATCTCAGATCTTCTTTCACAGGGGTGCTCCTATGATGTCCTTTCCACACATCAAGACGATAGGAGACGACTGTCATGCCCAATACTCATCTGATCATTGGCGAAGGGCCGCACAAGGTCATCGCCCTGCATGGCTGGTTCGGCCATGCCAACGGCTGGGGGCCATTCCCGCAGCACCTCAACGGCAAGGATTTCAGCTACGCCTTCATGGACCAGCGGGGCTACGGGAGCATGCGCGGATCGGGCGGGCCTTACACCGTGGAGCAAATCGCGCAGGATGCGCTGACATTGGCCGACCGCCTGGGCTGGAAGCGCTTTTCTCTCATAGGCCACTCGATGGGCGGCGTGGGGATTCAGAAAGTGCTGCTGGCGGCACCTGACCGCGTGCGTGCGCTGGTTGCCATCACACCCGTACCGGCCGCCGGCGGGGGCCTGGATGAGCAAAGCTGGCAGCTTTTCTCCGCGGCGGGCACGGATCCAGGGGCGCGCCGCACCATTATTGATTTCACTTCTGGCAATCGCCTCACGAGTGTCTGGCTGGATGCCATGGTGGCCAGCACGCAAGCTCATTCCGACGACGAAGCCGTGGCCGGCTATATGCCCTCCTGGGCCAAGGCCAGCTTCGTCGATCAGGTGAAAGGCAAGACCCTGCCCGTGCTGGTGCTCCCTGGCGAACACGATCCGGCCTTGAGTGAAGCGGTCTGCCGGGCGACCTGGATGGAGTACTACCCGAATGCCCAACTGGAAGTGGTGCGCAACGCCGGCCACTACCCCATGGATGAAACGCCCATCATCCTGGCGACGGCGATCGAGAAATTTCTGGCGGGCGTGAAGGGCTGACGAAGCGCTTTTTCCGCGAGCCACGAGGCGATTGTTTCCTAATCAGAAAAGATCTTGTTCCAGTTTGCTAGTGTTTACCCTTAGTCTTTAAGCGCAAACTACGTCTTACGGAGCCGGCCAAAGCCTTCCAAGCCAAAAGCCTCCTCCGCGGTGAATCCCAAAGTAGTCCAAACGGATTCAACGAAGAGGGGGCTGCCACGGTGGCAGTCTCGCTGGTCCAAAAGATTGAACAGATTGAACTGAAAAGGAAAGAATCATGCAAGCCAAGAACATCGCCCTCGCTACCGTCCTCGCCGCCGTTTTCGCCGGTAACGCTTTTGCCGCCCAGCCTGCTGCTGGTGAAGGCCCTCTGTTTCTGAATGAGCCGGTGACGGTCAGCGCGCTGACCCGCACGGAAGTGACCCGGCAAGCTGTTGCCAATCCGCCTGCCACGAACGCAGCCGACTTCCGGTCTGCAAAAGCCGTGACACCGGCCAGCAACGTGACCCGCGCTGAAGTGCGCAAGCAGACCCGTGACGCCATCGCTGCTGGCTACCAAGTCAAAAGCGGCGAAATGAGCTGATCTTTGATCTTGATAGGGTGGGTTGAATGCCCGCCCTGCGAGACCCGAAAAAGACGAGATGCCATGCATCTCGTCTTTTTTTGCTCAAGCGTCGCAATAATCACTTCACTTTGACTACTTGCAAAATGAAGCGGATATCGAATGGCTGGCTCAAGCCCACAGTGGCAGGCCAATCACCGTTGATATGCCTTGGGTCATGAACATCAACTTGAAGTTGCTTCAGAGCTTCCTTCTGGTGGCAGACACCCGCAGTTTTCGCAAAGCTGCGGAGGAATCAAATCGAACGCCGTCAGCGCTCACCGCACAGATCAAGCAACTTGAGATTCAACTGGGCGTACCGCTGTTCACCCGCACCACGCGCAGTGTCAGCTTGACGCCCGAAGGGCGGCACCTTCTGGACAAGGCACGGCAGGCACTTGCCATGGTGTCAGAGGGACTCGACGAGATTCGCGATGCGGCGGAAATGCGGCGCGCGGCGGTGAGCCTTGCTTCGTCTCCGACCATCACCGCCACCATGCTTCCTGCGATCTTGCTGAACTTCCAGAAGGAGCAGCCGCGCATCACAGTGCGGGTGCGTGAATTGTTGTTACCTGATCTGCTCGAATCGATCCGTCGCCAGGAAGTGGACTTCGGTGTCAGTTGGCCGGGGCAAGGTATGGGGGACTTTCACTTCGAGCCGCTGGTCCGCGATCCTGTCTGCGTCATCATGCTGCCTGATCATCCACTGGCCAAGCGGCGGCGCATCACCATTGATGACCTCGCTAATCATGCGTTGGTCTTGTTCTTAGGCACTGGTGCGGCCACCCTGCGCCGCCAGATTGACGATGCAGCGGAGGCCAGGAATATCAGGCTTTCTGTCTGCTACGAAGTACAGCAACCTCCAACGGTAGCCGCCTTTGTGGCCATGGGGCTTGGTATCGGTTTGATTCCCCGGGTTGCTGTCCCGCCAGCTGAAGCATCCCGGCTGCGCATTGCGCCGCTTAGCGAACCGGCGCTCGTCCGGGAGTTGGGCCTCATTACGGTCAAGGGAAAGGCCATGAGTGCGCCTACGGCGGCGCTGGCTGAGCAGATTCGCCGCACACTCCGTCCAAACAGTACTGAAAAAAACTGAGTAATCGTTCTTATTAATTCAACGATCTGGACTTCATTGTTCCTAGACTTTCAGGTCTCGCATCCCGCCTGGAACCGCGGTGCGTATCAAAGCAAGGAGACTGAAAATGTTGAAACCCATCGCTTGGGTGCTGACGGCCGTGCTGGCCGCCGTGTCGAGCATGGCCGCTGCCCAGGTCTACCCCAGCAAACCCATTAAGCTCATTGTTCCTCAGGCGCCAGGCGGAGCCACCGATGTGTTTGCCAGATACCTGGCGCAGCAACTCGGTGCGGTTTGGAACCAGCCCGTGGTGGTTGACAACCGCGCTGGTGCTGCTGGCGTGATCGGTACCGACGCGGTGGCCAAGGCGGCTCCAGACGGCTATACGCTCCTGTTTACCTACGCAGGTTCGCAGGCCGTGAATCAGAGCCTGTATTCCAAACTGCCATTTGACTCCGTCAAGGACTTTGCGACCGTGACGCCAGTGGCCACCACGCCGTTCTTTCTGGTGGTCGCGTCGGGCTCGCCGATCACCGACTTCCATGACTTGATCGCGCGTGCCAAGGCGCAGCCCGGCCCGGTGACCTATGCCACGTCTGGCAATGGTTCCATCAACCAATTGCTGTCGGAATCGCTGAATATCGAAGCTGGAACCAAGATCGTTCACATACCCTACAAAGCGATCTCTGCGGCTCTGATGGACGTCGCCAGCGGGCGGGTGGACAACGCGTTTGCCGCAGTACCCTCGGCCCTGCCCCTTCTCAAGGGAGGCAAGTTGCGGGCCATCGCGGTATCCAGCTCCAAGCGCAACTCCAGTTTGCCCGACGTGCCGACCATCGCTGAAATGGGGTATCCACAGTTCGATGTTCGTCCGTGGTGGGGCGTTCTGGCGCCTGCTGGAACGCCGAAAGCCATCATCGACAAAGTGAACACGGATGTGGCCAAAATTCTGCGCACACCCGAGGCCCAGCGCTTCTTCCACGATCAAGGCGCAGACGTTTTTGTCACAAGTCCCTCGGATTTTCAGCAAATCCTGGAGTCCGATGTCATCAAATGGGCGAAGGTGGTCAAGGCTTCAGGTGCCAGGCTGGATTGAAGGCTGCACGCAACGACCGCACGAACAGAGCAATCATATGAATGAACCGACTGTCTATCTTCGCGTGAATCGGGTGGCTTCCGATACCTGTGCGCAGGCACGCGAAGTCACCGTTGCAGACCTGCATGAGAGCACGGCCATGCTCGGCTTTCCAGGGCTGATGGCATCGCGCATGAAGCGCGTGACGCCAGGCAAGATCGCGGGCCCCGCGGTGACGGCTTTATGCCTGCCGGGTGACAACCTGATGATGCACCGCGCATTGCGTCTGGCGCAACCGGGTGATGTCCTGGTGGTGGTCTGCCAGAGTGAAACTTCCGCCGCACAATGGGGTGATGTCGCCACGCGCTACGCCATGCACAAGGGCTTGGCCGGCGTGGTGGTGCAGGGCTGTGTGCGTGACGTGGATGTTGTGGCGTCCCTGGGGTTCCCTGTATGGGCGACCAATGTGTGGCCGATCCATGCGGAAAAGAGCAAAGGCGGCGCCGTGAACATGCCCGTGGTTTGTGCTGACGTGCTTGTGCGGCCAGGCGATTTGATCGTCGCGGATGGTGACGGAGTGATCGCCATCGCGCGTCAGGACGCGCAGGCGGTGGTAGCGGCCGCGAAAGCCAAAATGCGCAAGGAAGACGAGATCGCGGCAGCCATTCTTGATGGTCAAGCCCTATTCGATCTGAGCGGTGCGGCCGCCTCCTACGCCGCACTCGGTATCGTCGAGCGCGATGCCGCTTTTGACGACAGTGAATGAGAGTGTGTGTTTTCGGCGCCGGCTCCGTCGGCGGTTATCTCGCAGCGCGTCTGCTGAAATCCGGGGCTGCCGAGGTATCGGTCGTCGCGCGCGGCGAGCAATTGCGCGCTATTCGAGAGAATGGATTGCGGCTGCTTGCTCCGGGCGAGGATTTTGTGGTCCATCCACACAGGGCGACGCAGGATGCGCGCGCATTGCCGCCACAGGATCTCGTTTTCGTCACGCTGAAGTCACAATCTCAATCGGCTGCGGCAGCGGGTATCGCGGAAGTTCTGGGACCACACGGATCGGCCGTATTCGTCAACAACGGTATTCCCTGGTGGTGGAAATATCGTGGAACAGGAACCGGCACTCCCTTGCCATTGCTGGATCCGGGGAATGATTTGTGGCGCCTGGTGCAGCCCGGACGAACTCTGGGTTGTGTGATCTATTCGGCCAATGAGGTTGTCCGCCCCGGAGTTGTCCGGCACACGGCCAATAACCATTGGCTCATCGGCGAACCCGACGAAAGGATTTCGCCCCGATTGACCGCCGCAGTATCTCTGATGAAATCTGCAGGGTTGAATGCCGAGGCTGTGGACAACATTCGTACACGCATCTGGGCAAAGCTGCTGCGCAATACTGCGTTGAATTCGCTATGCGCGCTCACCCGCTTGCCAGTCAATGATCTGTCCGTGATGCCGGGCATGCAGGCGCTCTTCGCATCGGTGGTCGACGAAGTTGCAGCCATCTCCGCGGCGGATGGTGTGGATCTATCCGAGCATCTGGAGGTGGCTAAGGCCACCTTGATGCGCGGAGCTGCCATCGACGAGACAAAAGCAGCGAGCATCCGGCCCTCCATGCTGCAGGATGTGCTGCAGGGCCGCAGCCTGGAGGTGGAGGCGATCCTGGGGCAGGTACAGGCTATTGCGGGAGAGCGCGGCATGCCGTGTCCAGGGCTGGACGTTCTGGTGCCGCTGATGAGAGCTCTGGATTCTTCGATCCGTCACTGAAGTTCTTCCAGACCACTTGGCAGCAGCCTTCGAACGTATGCATTGATGCGAGCCAGTTGAACCGGGAATGGCTTAACTGGTGAAGCTCGTTTCTCCGCTCTTGGTTGCGGCCGCTCGCTCCCTGACGGACGGCCGCCACTCCACACCATGCGCCGCCAGCGTCTGCACGCAGGCGCGCGCGGCTTCTTCTCCCTTGGTGACGAAATGAGCGGAGAAGAATTCGCGGTGTGTGGAGTGCTCATGAAAGTCCTTTGGGGTGAGCACCACTGAGAAAACCGGGACGCTGGCGTCGAGCTGAACGCGCATCAGGCCGTCGATCACGGCGCCGGCTACGAAATCATGGCGATAGATGCCGCCATCCACCACCAGCGCGCAGGCCACGATGGCCATATATTCGCCGCGCCGGGCCAGCGTTTGCGCCAGCAAGGGGATTTCGAATGCGCCCGGCACGTCGTGTACGTCGATGGGAGGCGTATCGCCTGGGGCCAATCGGCCCAGTTCGGCGGTGAAGCCCTCCAGCGCGCGCGAAACAATGTCGGCATGCCAGTTGGCGCGGATGAAGGCAATGCGGGAAGCGGAACGAGATGTTGACTGATTCATGGAAAGCTCCGTGAAGGACTATGAATCAGGGCGCACACGAAGCCATGCCCGCCAACGTGCAGCATGGAAGCACCGCCCGTAAAAGGCAGGTACACGCCGCGACGCCGCACGGCAGACGGCCTCGCACGCTCTCTTTCATCCGGACTATGACCGTCGGCCCTGGCATCGCACCAGGTCTGCTGACCTCCGGCGGATACCGCCGGAGCGCTCGCGGGCTCCTGCTTCTTTCGATGCAGATACCGCCGGTGGGGACTTTCACCCCGCCCTGAGAACGTTCTTGATGACGGCGCATGGCGACGTCACACCAGAATGATACGACGAATACCGTGAACGCGCTCTCAGGCGCTACTCATAGTCGAATTCCGCCTTGTAGTCGTCAGGGTTGATGCCCTCGGCCCGCAGCGGCTCGATCAGCCGGGAGCGCGTGACCTTGGCGGATGAGGTGATGTAGCCCTTGATGACCAGCTCGCGCGTCACGGGGCTCTGAGCTTCCTTGGCCATCATCTCGATGACGCGGGTGGTCTTGCGCCGCGCCAGCATACGGAACAGGGCAGGCACATGGCCAAGCAGACGTTTGAGCAGGTCTTCGGCCTCGGCGGACCATTCCCCCTGCTTGGGCAATTCAGGGACGAAGTCCCATTCGTCTTCAGTCAGTGCCCGCCAGAGCACCACCGAGTGCCCGTTGGCATCGGTCACGCATGCCATTTCTTCCAGCTCGGGGGTCTTCATTGGGGCATAGCGCGATTCAGCGCCCGCCGAAAGCAGGGTCTGGTACGCATCGCCGACATTGCTCACCGTCACGCGCAATGAGACTTTGGATTCAATGTGGGCAACCCGAACCAGCCTCAATACCGCACTGCCGGTGTCGATGTCGGCGTGACCTTCTCCCCGGTGCTGCGCGGTGAAGCCCATCACCTGGCTCCACAAGCGGACCGCGGCGTCCAGGTCGGTCACGGGCACTACAACATGGCTGATTCCGAAAAACATGGGAAAACCTATCAATGACAAGAAGAAATCGCACGGAGTCTATTCGCTCGCCAACGATGGAACAGGGCGCCGCAAACCGCTCAATGGCGGGAGCGGGCCAGAGGGTGTGTGATTCCTAGCCGAGCTGCGCCATCAGCGCCTGAGCCGCCGCCGGATTGCGCGCCTTGGCGGCAGAGATGAAATAGATGAACACATCGCGCGGCGCGTGCGATGCTTGCGCGGCATTGCCGGGATCCGCCAGCGGCAGATCGCGTGGCGCCTCGCCTTGCCGCCACGCTTCGGCACGCGAGGCCCAACCGCGGAGATCGGCCGGCGGATAGCCCGCCGGCTCGCTGGCTTCGGAGCGCATCAACCGCGCATAGACGAAGCTCCCGGTCACGTCGGCGATAGAGGGGTAATCTGGCGAATCGGTGTAGACCGTGGCAACGCCATAGGCGCGCGCCAATTGCACATATTCAGCGCAGGCAAAGCTGTCATGGCGCGGCTCCAGCACATGGCGCAGTTTCAGGCCGTCCAGCGTGTCGGGCAGCAGTGCGAAAAAGTACTCCAGGTCGTCCGAATCAAAGCGGTGATAGGGCGGCAACTGCCAGACAATGGGACCGAGCTTGGGGCCCAGTTCGGTGATGCCGCTCTCCAGAAAACGCGCCGCGCTCTCGGCGCCTTCGCTCAAGTGCTTGCGCTGCGTGGCCAGGCGATGCGCCTTGAGCGAGAACTGGAATCCTTCGGGCGTTTCGTCGCGCCAGCGGGCATAGACGGCCGGCTTTTGCGCGGTGTAGAACGTGGAATTGATCTCGATGCTGCTCAGATGGCGGCTGGCGAACTCAAGCTCCCGGGCGGCCGGCAGACCGGGGGGATAGAACACGCCGCCACGCCACTCGGCAAAGTTCCAGCCGCCAATACCGACGCGGATCAGCGGCAAGGCCGGAGCGGACGCGTTCGCCATGCAAGCCTTTTCAGTTCGGCTGCGGTATCAGCAGCCCGCGTTGTACCGCCGGCCGCGCGACGAAGGCAGCCAGCACGCGCCGCACCTCCGTGAAGCGCTCGAAATCCACCAGCGCCCCCGCTTCGTAGAAGCCGACCAGGTTGCGTATCCACGGAAAGGTGGCGATGTCGGCGATGGTGTATTCGTCCCCCATGATCCAGCGGCGGCCCGCCAGGTGCTTGTCGAGCACGCCCAACAGGCGCGCGCTTTCGGCCACATAGCGGTCGCGCGGGCGCTTGTCCTCGTAGTCCTTGCCGGCGAACTTGTTGAAGAAGCCCAGCTGGCCGAACATGGGGCCGATCCCGCCCATTTGGAACATCAACCATTGCAGCGTTTCATAGCGCGCCGCCGTACCGGCAGGCAGAAACTGCCCTGTCTTGCCGGCCAGATACACCAGGATCGCACCCGATTCGAACAGGGCCAGCGGTTTGCCGTCCGGGCCGTTCGGATCCAGGATGGCCGGGATCTTGTTGTTAGGGTTGAGAGAGAGGAATTCGGGCGACAACTGGTCGTTCTTGCCGAAGTCGACACGGTGCACCTCATAGGGCAGGCCGGTTTCCTCCAGCATGATCGACGCCTTCACCCCGTTGGGCGTGGGCAGGGAGTAGAGTTGCAGCCGTTCCGGGTGTTGGGCGGGCCATTTGCGGGTAATGGGGAAGGAGCTGAGCGGGTTCATGGGCTCCCAATATACGCCCGCCGTGATATCCGTGCAGGGGTACACCCTTGCGTGCGATGAGCGTAAAGTACCTGTTTTGAACATTGCATGAAAGCACGGTCATGAATGCTCCCTTGCACCGCGAAATGCCCGCATTGAACTCTCAAGCCGCCGCCCGGCAGATCGATGCCCAATGGGATGGCGACATCGTGGGCCGCCTTACCGATTACATCGCCATTCCCGCCAAATCGCCTGGTTTCGATGCCGACTGGGCCGCGCATGGTTTTATCGATACCGTGGTGCGCCAGGCGGCTGACTGGGTGAACGCGCAGAAGGTGCCGGGCCTGAAGCTGGAGGTGATCCGCCTCGAAGGCCGCACGCCGGTGATCTTCTTCGAGATCGAGGCCACCCGAGCCGGCAGCACGCAGACCGTGCTCATGTACGGGCACCTCGACAAGCAGCCTGAGTTCAGCGGCTGGCGCAATGACCTTGGCCCCTGGACGCCCAAATACGAGGACGGCAAGCTCTATGGCCGTGGCGGCGCCGACGACGGCTATGCGGTGTATGCCGCAGTCGCCGCCGTACAGGCGCTCAAGAGCCAGAACGTGCCGCATCCGCGCATCGTCGGCCTGATCGAGACCAGCGAAGAAAGCGGCTCGCCTGATCTGCTGCCCTACATCGATGCCCTGCGTCCGCGCCTGGGGGATGTCGGCCTCGTGGTCTGCCTGGATTCGGGCGCCGGCAATTACGATCAGCTATGGCTGACCACCAGCCTGCGCGGCATGGCGGGGGGTACGCTGAAGGTGGAGGTGCTCACCGAGGGCGTGCATTCCGGCGATGCCTCGGGCCTGGTGCCCAGCAGCTTCCGCATCATGCGGCAGATGCTCGACCGCCTGGAGGATTCAAGCACCGGGCGGCTGCTGCCGGCCAGCTTCCATTGCAGCATTCCTGCCGAGCGGGTCGAGCAGGCGCGCACGACGGCGGCCATTCTGGGTGACCAACTGTTCAAGAGCTACCCGTGGATGCATTACGACTGCGGCGGACGCGAGCAGTCCGTGCTGCCGGTCACGGGGGACCCCACCGAGGCGCTGCTGAACCGTACCTGGCGCCCCACGCTGAGCGTGATCGGTGCCGAAGGTTTCCCGGCGCCACAGGATGCTGGCAACGTGCTGCGTCCCTACACGGCCTTCAAGCTCAGCCTGCGCTTGCCGCCCCTGGTGGATGCGGCGCGTGCGGTGCAGGAGATGAAGGCGCTGCTGGAGGACAACGCGCCTTACCAGGCCAAAGTCACCTTCCATAGCCATGGCGGTGCCACCGGCTGGAACGCGCCGGAAATGGCGCCGTGGTTCGCCAAGGCGCTGGATGGCGCCTCACAGGCGCATTTCGGCGCACCCTGTGGCTTCATCGGCCAAGGCGGCACGATTCCCCTGATGAACATGCTGAGCGAAGGTTTTCCTACTGCCCAGATGATGGTGTGCGGCGTGCTCGGCCCCAAGAGCAACGCGCACGGGCCGAATGAGTTCTTGCACGTGCCCTATGCCAAGAAGCTCACGGCGGCGGTGGCTGAGGTGATCGCGCAGGTCGCTTGAGGGCGATTTCCGCCGGTGATTTGACCAGCCACCGTTACACATTCTGATCGGAGAACATGTGAATCACCACGCATTGCGACTTGGAGAGTCTGCGAAGCACAATGCCCGAAAAAGGAGCTGCGAACCGAAGAAGGCGCATCACTTCATGCGCTGGGTTCTGATGTGCTGCCTCGGATGGGCCTTGCATTTGAGCGCCAGCGGATTGGTGCAGGCGCAGCCCCTTTCAGCGCCTTGGGAACAGGTGGGCACGTCTCCAGGCGCCAGCACCGGGGAGGCCTCCTACACTTCCCTGGCGTTTGGCACAGACGGCAAACCCTATGTGGCCTATACAGATGTCAGTAACGGCAGTAAAGCCACCGTAGCGCGACTGAATGCGCAGGGCTCGGGCTGGGAGGTGGTTGGCGGGGCCGGGTTTTCCGATGGTGCGGCGTATCGCATCAGCTTGGCTTTTGGCCCCGACGGCAAGCCCTACGTGGCCTATACCGATGCGGTCAACGGAAATGGTGTCACGGTGATGCGCCTGAATGCGATGGAAACCGGCTGGGAGGTCGTGGGTGGTGTGGGGTTTTCTGACGGGCCAACCTCCTACAAGGCTCTGGCTTTCGGTCCCGACGGAAGACCGTACGTGGCTTTTCAGGATGGAAGCCACGCTTCCAAAGCCTCCGTTATGAGGCTGAATGTGGGAGGAACGGACTGGGAGATTGTGGGCACGGCGGGCTTTTCGACAGGCCAAGCCGACCATCTTTCCCTTGCGTTCAGCGCCGCTGGCAAGCCCTATGTGGCCTATCAAGACCACGGCCATGGCAACAAGGCCACCGTCATGCGATTGGATGGCGCGGACGCAGCTTGGGAAGAGGTCGGCGCGATAGGCGGCTTCTCGGCGGGTCTGGCCGAGTTCCTTTCCCTGGTCTTCGGCCCGGACGGGAAACCCTACCTAGCGTATCAAGACGATACCCAGGACGACAAAGCTTTGCTGGTGCGGCTGAACGCGGCTGAAACAGGGTGGGAATTGGTCGGTGGTAATGTTTTTTCGGCTGGTGAGGCCGATCACATCTCGCTGGCGTTTGGCCCAGACAGCAAGCCCTACGTGGCCTATACCGATGAGTCTTATGGAGACAAGGCCACAGTGATGCGCCTGAATGCTGCCGGCACGGCTTGGGAGACCGTGGGCGGTATGGGCTTCTCTGCGGGTGCGGCCGATTACACCTCGCTCGCCTTTGGCCCCGACGGCAAGCCCTACGTGGCTTTTCGCGATAACTCTCGGGGCAATATGGCGGCCGTGATGCGTTGGACGAGGGCGGTAGGGCCAGTGAACACGTCCGGACCAGCACCTGTACCAACCCTTAGCCATTGGGCTTTGCTATTGATGGGCCTGATCCTTGCAGCATCCGCAGGCGCTGCTCGGCGCTTCCTCATTGCGACCAATGGCCGCAAAAGGAATTCTTTGAGGAGCGGTGCTTACTTTTGAAGCATGCGGCTCAGCATGCCAACGATGTCATCCGCGCTGCCCAGGCCACCCGCGGGAGCCTGGCCTCCAGGGGTAAGCTTGTCGATCAACTCAGGCAGCACGGCGGCAATGCCTCCGGCAGCCATGCCCTGATCCACGCCCAGCTTGGCGGCAATGTCGCTGATGGTGCCTTGGCCCAGCGCATCGGTGACCTGGCTGCCGGTCACCGGGGCGTTCTGGCCACTGCCGACCCACGAGTTGGCTACATCGCCGTGGCCCGCTTGCGTGAACTTGTTGAGCAGTTCGCCCAGGCCGCCGCCGGAGCCGGAGTTGCTGTTGGAAAGCATGCTCATCAGCATGGGCAGCAGCGCGGCGATCAGCGCCGGATTGATATTGAAGCCGCCCGGTGCGGCTTGCGACTGATGTTGGCCGCCGCCGAGCATATCGCCCAGCACGCCGCCTAGGCCACCACCTTGCGCGCCGCCTTGTGCGCCCCCCAGCAAGCCGCCAAGTACATCGCCCAGACCACCCAGGCCGCCTGGACCACCTTGCGCGTTACCCTGGCCTTGTTGTCCCGCAAGCACTGAACCGAGAACTGAATCGAGCAGACCCATGGTGATCTCCTTTGGTCAAAAAATTGAAAAAACCTAGAACGTGTTTACGCCTTCGCAGGCTGTCGTTGGCGCAGGGCCAGCCAGCCCAGCGCGGCACCTGTCAGAAGCACCGGCAGCAACGAACCCAGGTTGAGCAATGCCCAGCCTTGCGTAGTCACCAATGCTCCTGATGCAAACGAGGTCAGGGCCATAAAGGTAAACACACAGACGTTGATAGCGGCCTGAGCGCGGTCTTTTTCCTCAGGTCTGTAGGCTTTCAGCGACAACGTGGTGCTGCCGGTGAACAGGAAATTCCAGCCTACGCCCAACAAAAAGAGCGCCAACTCAAACTGGCGCAACTCTACACCTGAGAGCGCGACCATAATGCACACGACATTGAGCACCACCCCGATACCCATGATCGTGAGCGTGCCGAAACGCCGGATCAGGTGGCCTGTGAAGAAGCCGGGCGCGAACATGCCGATGACGTGCCACTGCAGGACCGTGGCCGTGTCGCCGAATTCGAATCCGCACACTTGCATGGCCAGTGGCGTGGCGGCCATCAGCAGGTTCATCACTCCGTAGCTCAGGGCCGCGGCGGCCGTGGCCACGAGGAATGTCGGCTGGCGCATGATTTCGCTGAGCGGCCGGCCGGTTTCATGGGTGGCCAGCCGCGGCGGTGGCGCGGGAAAGCGGATGAGCGCCATGACCACCATGGCGATGACCGCCACCAGAGCCAGGGCCAGGTAGGCGCCGACGAAAGGGATGGGTAACAGGGCGCGCGTCCAGGCTGCCAAGTTGGGGCCGATGACGGCTCCCAGCAAGCCGCCGGCCAAGACCAGCGATACGGCCTTCTCGCGCCACGCCGGCACCGTCAGTTCGGCGGCGGCGAAGCGGTACAGCTGGCCGTTGGCGTTGTAGTAGCCGGCCAGCAAGGTGGACGCGACCAGCAGCCAGAACTGGCGGGAGTAGGCGGCCCAGGCGCACAGCAGTGCGGAGGCCAGGGCCACCACCAGGCCGATCTGGAATGATCCCTGGCGGCCAAAGCGTGTTTGCGAGCGGGCCACCAGCGGCGCCGCCACCGCCCCGCCGACCACATACCCCATGATCGGCAAGGTGGCCATCCAGCCAAAGGGAGCCAACTGCAAGCCCACGAGTCCGTTGATGGCAATGAAGACGATGCCATTGACTTGGAACAACCCTTGGCACAGGGTGAGCAGCAGCAGGTGGCGGTTCATGTTTGCAGTGTAGCTGGAGGCCGGGAAGGTATTCCCGCCTTAGATCGTGAACACGTTCTTACTGCAGGTGGCTGCACTGGGCCGAAATCACCTCGGTGACCAGCGCATGCAGGGCCAGCACCGATGCGGAGGGTTTGGAATTGGCGCGGACGGAGAGTTCCAGCTCATGCCGCAGGTCCGGCGAACCCAACGGGATACCAACCGTGCCGAGCATCTGGGCCAAGGGTTGCACGTACGCGGGGAAGACGGCAATGCCCGCTCCCGCCGCGGCCATGGCGATGCCGGCTATGGCCGTAGGCGCGTCGTGGACGTTAGCCAGGGCGTTTTTCCGGCCCAGCGCCGCGCAAACGCGCAGGTAGTTGACCGATTTGGTCATGAAAAGCGGCTCGCCCGCAATCGCACTCCAAGGCAACTGCTCGTGCTGCGCAAGGTGGTGGCGCGGGCTCAGGAACGCAAACCAGCGAGAACTGAAGAGAGGGCTGGTCTTGAACTCCTCGCGGTTGGACAAATTCACGCCAATGGCCATGTCGGCCCGGTTTTCCAGCATGGCCTCAGCAATGCCGGAGGCGGCCACATCGACCGGCTGCAGGCGCACGCGCTCGAAGTGCTGGTGCACGGAGGGCAATACGTAGGTCAGGAGGGTAGCGATGATGGTTTGCGTGGTGGCGATCCGCACGACTTCGTAGTTTTCCCGTACGTTGCTGGCGTAGCGGGAGGCGGCTTCCAGTTCGGCCAGGATGCGTTGGGCGTGCGCCAGGTAGCCGCGGCCGTGCTCGGTCAGGTGTAGACGCCGCGTGGTTCGCTCCAGCACCCGGAAACCCAGGATGCCTTCCAGTTCGCGGATGGCCAGGCTCAGCGCAGCTGGCGTCACGTGCAGGGCATGCGCGGCCTCGGTGAAGCTGCCTGTGCGCACGGCGGCATCCAGGGCGCGAAGTTGGCGGATCTTGACTTGCATGCCCATCAATTTATATTGATTTACTTGAAAATCACCAAGAAAAAATCGTTTTTTATTTTGAATGGCGGCGCTTAGAGTCGTGCCTGCTTATTTACTTGACGCTCGCCTCCATGCAGAACCAGATCCTCGCCGGCACCAAGGTGCTGGACCTCACACGCGTGCTGGCTGGCCCCTGGTGCACCCAGGCGCTGGCCGATATGGGCGCGGACATCTACAAGATCGAGCGCCCTGGGGTGGGCGATGAGATGCGGAACTCGCCGCCGTTCCTGAAGGATCTGCAGGGCAACGCCACCCGGGAGACGCCGTCCTATGTGGCTGTCAATCGCGGCAAGCGCTCGCTGGCGGTGGACTTCACCAAGGAAGCGGGCCGCAAGTTGCTGCTCGATCTGGCCGCGCGTTGCGATGTGCTGGCCGAGAACTTCAAGGCGGGTGATCTCAAGCGCTATGGGCTGGACTACGAATCCGTGCGCGCCGTTAACCCGGGCATCGTGTACTGCTCCATTACCGGCTACGGCCAGGATGGCCCCTATGCTTCATGGCCGGGCTACGATCCCGTGCTGCAAGCCATCTCGGGCATCATGAGCACCTGCGGCGTGCCTGATGGACAGCCAGGGGCCGGCCCCATGCGTTCCATGGTGCCCCTGGTGGATGTGATGACGGGGATGATCTCCACTTCGGCCGTGCTGGCCGCTTTGCTGCACAAGCACAAAACCGGCCAAGGCCAGCATATCGACGTCGCCCTGCTGGATGTGGCCGTGACCGCCACCAACTACATGGCGCAGAACTACCTGAACACGGGCCACACGCCCAAGCGCGCAGGCAATGGCAGCCATTTGTTCGCGCCTTCGAATTGCTTCCCGTGTGCCGATGGCCCCTTGCTGATCCAGATCGGCAACGATGGCCAATGGGTGAAGCTGTGCAAGACGTTGGACCGCGAGGCCTGGCTCTCCGATCCGCGCTACGCCTCCAATGCCGAACGGGTGCGGCATGCGGCAGAGCTCAACGAGGAGGTCATGGCGGTCACGCGCACCTTGAAGCGTCATGCGCTGGCGCAGGTGCTCGGCGAAGCCGGTGTACCCTGCGGGCCGGTCAACAACATTGATGAGGCTTTCCAGCACGAGCAGGTGCGGCATCGCGGATTGCGCGCCGAAGTGGAGCATCCCGTGCTGGGCACTTTGCCGGTGGTGCGGAGCCCCTTCCGCTTCTCCGAAACACCTGTGCAACTGAAGGCGCCGCCCCTGCTGGGCGCCGATACGGATGCGGTGCTGGGGGCGGAGTTGAACCTGCCTGGCGAAGTCCTCTCCGCACTGCGGGCGCAAGGCGTACTGGGGTGAGCGCTGTAGGGCGGGCATTCATGCCCACGCGCTGAATTCAGACGACGATCGCCGACAGCGCTGCCAGCGGTGCTGTCTCGGCGCGCAGCACACGTGTGCCAAGTGTGACGGGCGTGAAGCCGGCGGCACGAGCGGCCGATTCTTCCTTCGGGCTAAATCCCCCTTCAGGGCCGGAAAGCAGCGTCACGGCTTCGTTCCCGGGGTGCAGTGCTTCGCGCAGCGGGAGAGCGCCATCGGCGAGTGAGAGGATCAGGCGGTGGCCTGCCGGAGGAGAGCGCATGAGTTCATCGAAAGACAGCTGCTCCTGTACGGTCGGGACTTGATTGCGGCCGCTTTGCTCGCAGGCGGCGATGGCGACGGCCTGCCAATGGGTGCGTTTCTTTTCAGCCCGCTCGCCGGATAGGCGCAGGCTGCTGCGCTCGGTGAGCACGGGCGTGAAGCCGGAGGCGCCCAGTTCGGTGGCTTTCTCGATCAGCCAATCCATGCGGTCGCTTGCCATGAGGCCGGCAGCCAGGTGGACGCGGCGCGTTGGCTCGCACTCGATGGCATGGTGCGCGCTTACGGTCACCTGCACGTCGCTCCGGCCCATGCGCAGGACCTGCGCCTCCCACTCGCCGCCCCGGCCGTCGAACAATGTGATGGCCGAGCCGGGCTGCAGCCGCAGGACCTGGACATGGCGGGCGGCGCCGGGCGGGAGTTGCAGTTCGGCGCCGCTGGCGAGATCGGTGGGGACGTGGAATCGGGGCATATCATTCGCGAAAGAGCCCACCGATGGTAATGAACTCCCGCTCGGCCTGTCCAAAAGCGGTCCAGGAGCCGCCAATGCGCCGCCCGCTACACTGTACTGCTGCTCCTATCGGAAGGAATGGTTTCCCATGAATCTGCGCCAGTTGCGCTACTTCGCGAAGATCGTCGAGGTCGGCAACATGACGCGGGCGGCCGCTGAACTGCTGGTGGCGCAGCCTGCGCTCGGCATGCAGGTGCGCCAGTTGGAAGAAGACCTGGGTGTGGCGCTGCTGCAGCGCCATTCACGCGGTGTCACGCCGACCCCGGCTGGCGCCTTGCTGTACGAGCGCGCGCGTGACATTCTTGAGCGGGTCGAGGCCACGCGGCGCGAGGTGGCCGCCCTGGCGCCTGACACGGCCGAGCCTGTACGCCTGGGTTTGACGCCAAGCCTCATGCTGTATCTTGGGCCCGATATAGCCGTGCGCTTGCGCGAGACCTTGCCTCAGGTGCTGCTCAGCATGGTCGAGGAAATGAGCCATGTGCTGGTGGAGCGCCTGGTGCGCGAGGAGCTGGATCTGGCGTTGGCCTATGGCGTGCCCGAGCATCCGGCGCTGGCGCGGCTGCCTTTGCATCACGAGGACCTGGTGCTGGTGGCGCTGCCGTCCGGCAAACCCGGCCGCCCGGTGACGCTGGCCGAAGCGCTGGAAGAACGGCTGGCCATTCCCGAGCGGCGCGATGTGGTGCGCGAAACCGTGGCCCGCGCTGCCGAGAGCGCCGGCCTGGAAGTGCGCATGGCCTACGAGGTCCGCTCCATTGCAGGCATCAAGGGGCTGATCTTGCGCGGCGAGGCGGCCAGCATCCTGCCGCTCGCGTCGGTCATCGACGAGGTGCAGGCCGGCTTGCTCGATGCGCGCCCCATTGTCCAGCCCACACTGCAGCGCACGCTGTATCTGGCCTGGCCTCAGCGCCGCGCGGCGCTGCACAGCGAGGCCGCCTTGCGGACTCAGTTGCTCGCCGTTCTGGATGGCTTGCGCCAGCGCCTGGGGCCGCTGGCCCATCCGGCTTGAGCGAAGGCAACTCTAAGAAACTGTTCTAAGAAAAACTTCGGTCTGCCCCCCGTCATTCGGTATTGGACGCCGTGCGGCGCACGCGCTTCAATCATGGGTTTTCAACCACGCTGATACCAACATGGGAATGAATGTGCCCGAGCAACTCGGCCGCGAACTGGCCTTGGCCAATCGCATCCTCTATGACCATCAGATTGTCGATGGCCTGGGCCACGTAAGCGTGCGCCACCCCGATGATCCGGAGTTGTTCCTGCTATCGGCCAACCGCGCACCGGGCCTGGTGCGGCCAGCGGACATCGTCTGCTACCGGCTCGATGGCAGTTCGCTGGATCCGCAGGCGCCGCGCCCGTATCTCGAGCGCTTCATTCATTCCGAGATCTACCGCGCCCGCTCGGACGTGCACGCGGTGGTGCACTCGCATTCGATGAGCGTGATCCCCTTCGCCTGCACCCGCACACCCTTGCGCCCGATGTTCCATATGGCAGGTTTCCTGGGCCAGGGTTCGGCGCACTTCGAGATCCGCGAGGCCGGCGGCGATACCGACATGCTGGTGAGCAGTCCTTACCTGGGGCAGGCGCTGGCGCGTTCCCTGGGCTCGCACAGCTGCGTGCTGATGCGCGGCCATGGCTCGACCGTGGTGGGCACGCATCTGCGTCAGGCGGTCTATCGGGCCATCTACGCGGAAGTCAACGCCAAGTTGCAACTGTCCACGCAGGCGCTGGGAGAGCCAGCCTACCTCAATCTGGAGGAGGCGCGCCTGTCCTCGGAGACGAACGATGGCCAGATCTCGCGGTCATGGGACCTCTGGGTCGGCCGCCTGGGCGAGTTGGATCTGGCCGCATGACGCGTTCTTTGCACCTTTAGATTCCTGGAGTTCGTGATGAAGATTTCCCGCTGGATCGCCGCCGGCTGCCTGAGCCTGGTGGCCGTGGGCACAGCTCTGGCCCAAACCTACCCCGTCCGCGGTGTGCGCATCGTGGTGCCCTATGCCACGGGCGGTGGCTCCGACATTCTGGCGCGCCAGATCGGTGCCGGCCTGCAGCAGGCCTGGGGACAAGGGGTGATCGTGGACAACAAGCCCGGCGCCTCGGGCAACATCGGCAGCCAGGAAGTCGCGCGCGCCCCGGCTGACGGCTATACCTTGCTGCTGCAGAACAGCACCATGGTGACCAATCTCGGGATGATGGGCAAGCTGCCCTACGACCCCGAACGCGATCTCACGCCCATCATGCTGCTGGGCGTCACCCCCATCGCGGTGGTGTCCCACCCCGATGCCCGCATCAGCGACGTGCGCGCGCTCGCGGCAGCCGCCAAGGCGAAGCCGAATGGGCTGAGCTATGGCTCATGCGGCATCGGCACGCCGCAGCACTTCGTGATGGAACTGGTCAAGCAGAAGACGAACATCGAAGCCGCGCACGCAGGCTATCGCGGCTGCGCACCGGCCGTCAGCGATGTGCTCGGCGGGCAGATCCCATTGGCCGTCGTCAGCGCCAACCTGGTCGCGCCCTATGCCAAGAACGGCCGGTTGAAAGTGGTGGGAGTGTCCACGGCCCAGCGCTACGGCTTGATGCCGGACGCGGCGACCTTCGAGGAGCAGGGACTCAAGCCTTTCGACTTCTCGATCTGGTATGCCCTCATGGGTCCGGCCAAGCTGCCGCCGGCCGTGGTGTCCAAGATCGTGGCCAGCGTGGAGAAGGTGTTGGACGACGCGACGGTGAAAGCCAATCTTTCCGGCGCAGGTGTGGAGCCGCTGCGTGGCGACGGTGCGGCGCTGGCACGCTTGATTCGTGCAGATACCGCCCGGTATGCCGACCTGGCCAAGCGGGCACACATCAAGCCCGAATAAGCGCTTAGGAGCGGTGTGAGTTCCCTGCCGGGCACCTGGCCCAGCAGGGGGCGGGCGGTCAGGCGCTCACGGCCGGGAGCACCATTCCCCGGCATTCACCAAAGCCGATGCGTGCCGCGCCAGCGCGTTCACACCAGCCTCGCAGGATGACCGCGTCGCCGTCTTGCAGGAAGGTGCGCTGCTCGCCGGTGCCTGCCAGGGTGACCGGCTTGGTGCCGCCCTGACTCAGCTCGACGATGGCACCGGCTTCGGAGGGGGTCGGGCCGCTGATGGTACCCGTGCCGCAAAGATCGCCGGGCTGCAGGTTGCAGCCGCCCACGGTATGCTGGGCCAGCATTTGCGCCATGGTCCAGTATTGGTGGCGGAAGCTGGTGCGCGACACCTCAGCGGGCGCCAGCTTCTGTTGGCGGTGCTGCGGAGATTCGATGCTCACGGTGAGTTGCACGTCCACGCCGCCTGCCTGGCGATTGCCGGCGTTGTCCAGGTAGGCCAGTGGCTGGGGCTCATTCGCGGGGCGCTCGAAAGGCACCCGGAATGGGGCCAACGCATCCATGGTGACAATCCACGGGGACAGGCTGGTGCAGAAGTTCTTGCCCAGGAAAGGACCCAGCGGGTTCATTTCCCAGAACTGGTGGTCGCGCGCGGACCAGTCGTTGAGCAGGCACATGCCGAAGATGTGCTGCTCCGCTTCGGCGAGCGGCACAGGGCGGCCCATGGCATTGCCAGGGCCTACGAAAAAGCCCATCTCCAGTTCGTAGTCGAGACGCGTACAGGCGGTGTACACTGGCGCGCTGGCGCCTGGCGGCATGGCCTGACCGTGAGGGCGGTGATAGTCCGTGCCGCTCATCACCACGCTGCTGGCGCGTCCGTGATAGGCAATAGGCAGCCACTGGAAGTTGGGCGTCAGCGGATCCTCGGGCCGGATCACGCGGCCGACATTGCGTGCGTGGTGGATGGAGGTGTAGAAATCGGTGTAGTCGCCGATACGGGCTGGCAGGCGGTGCTCCACGGTGGCGAGGGGGAGCAGGCAAGCTTGCACGGCTTGCCGTGCGGAAGCGCCGTCTTTCAGCACCTCGAACAGCGCATGCCGCAAGGCGCGCCAGGCGCCGGGACCGGCGCCCATGAATTCATTGAGCGCATCTTGCGCTGCCAGCCGCAGTGCATCGCCCGCAGCACCGGTGATCAGGCCCTTGCCCGCCAGGGCCGCCAGATCAAGTGCCTGATCGCCAATGGCTACGGCGCCACGGAAGGCTTCAGCGCTGCCTCGTGGGCGCAGCACGCCGAAGGGCAGGTTCTGGATCGGAAAGTCGGCATCGGCGGCATTGGCAGAAGCCAGCCAACTGCGTGACGAGGGGTCATGGGTGTGATCGAGTGTGGCCATGTGCGTTTCCTGGATAGACGATGTTTTTGTTCCCGTCATTCCCGCCTGCGCGGGAATGACGGAGACTGGCGGGAATACTGAGGCTTCTCTGTCAGATCAGTTCGTACTAGCCATCAGGACGTCATCGAAGATCGCCACGGCGCGCGTCCAGCCTGCCGAGGCGCCACGGATCTTGTGGGGGAAGCACGAGATATAGAAGCCGGTGGGCGGCAGCGCCTCGAGGTTGTGCAGTTTTTCCAGGTGGCAGTAGCCGATGTCGCGCCCCGCCTTGTGGCCTTCCCAGATCAGGCCGGCGTCGTGGCTCTCGGCGTATTTTTCGGCGGTGTAGACGAAGGGGGCGTCCCAGCTCCAGGCGTCTGTCCCTGTCAGGCGCACGCCGCGTTCCAGCAAGTACATCGTGGCTTCATAGCCCATGCCGCAGCCTGCGGATACGAAGTCGTTGTGCCCATAACGGCTGCCCGCGCGGGTGTTGACGACGACGATTTCAAGCGGACTCAGTTCGTGGCCGATGCGCTTGAGCTCGGCTTCGACGTCGGCGGCGGTGACCACATAGCCGTCGGCAAGGTGGCGGAAATCCAGTTTCACCCCTGGCTGGAAGCACCATTCCAGCGGCACTTCGTCAATGGTCCAGGCCGGTTTCTTGTTGCCAAGGGCCTTGTCCATGGTGCTATGGAAATGATAGGGCGCATCCAGGTGCGTGCCATTGTGGGTGGAGAGCTGGATTTGTTCCACGGCCCAGACCTCGCCATCCGGAAGATCTTCCTTCTTCAGGCCGGGAAAGAAGGGCGCCATTTGCTCGAACGAGTTCTGGTGGTTGAAGTACTCGATCTTCGGCGCGAAAGCCGGCGGATCGGAGATGACGTCGTTTTCCAGATAGATGGATAGATCAATGAATTTGCGTGCCATGGAAGCCTCCAGGGGAATGAATGAGTTAAGGGTGTTGCCAACGCAGCAGGCGCCGCTCCGCCATCGCCAGAAGCGCGTTGCTGACAAAGCCGATAGCACCCAGCAAGACGATGCCGGCGAAAAGTTCGCTGGCGCGGAAAGCGCGCGCAGCCAGCAGGATGGCCTGGCCAAGGCCAGGTTGCGAGGCGATCATTTCGCCCACCACGCTGACGATCAGGGATATGGTCATCGCCAGCCGCATGCCGGCCACGATGTCAGGCAGCGCGTTGGGCAGGCCGATCTTCCAGAGAAATTCTCCACGCCCCATCTGCAGTGCGGCAGCCACTTCCCGCAGGCGAGGGTGGACACCAGCCAGCCCATGCACCGTGGCCAGCAGCACTGGCCACATGGATCCAAAGGCCACCACCGAAAGCACCATGCCGCTGGAAAGGCCGAAGATGGCAATGGCCAGCGGCATGACCGCCGAAGCCGGCAGCGGGCGGATGAACTCGAGCGTGGGGCCAATCCATGCGCGCGCGGCGGCGCTGCTGCCGATCAGCGCGCCCAGGGCGATGCCAGCGACACCAGCAAGTCCCCAGCCGGCCAGCATGCGGCCGACAGTGGCTGCCGTGAAGGCGCCCAGTTCGCCTTCGGCCAAGCCTTCCCGAAGGCTCGCGAGCGTGGCCTCGGGCGTGGGCAGAAACACCTTGCTGACCCAACCGCCGTGGCTGGCCAGCCACCACAGGGCCAGCAGGGCCGCCAGCACGGCGAGGGAGCCGGCCATGTCGGCAGGAGTGAAGCGCCGGTTCATGCGGCCACCTCACCCATGCGCTCGGCCACCTTGCGCTGCACCCACTCGGCGCCCGCGTTGATGGCAAAACCCACCACGCCGATCCAGAGCAGCCAGGCCAGCATCAGAGCGGGATCCAGGCTCTGCTGCGCGATCATCATGGCGTAGCCCATGCCGTTGGGGTTGGCGGCGATTTCCACCGTCACGGCGACCACCAGCGCGATCGCCACGCCCAGACGCAGCGCCACGAACAAGCGGGGGACGATGGCCGGGCCGACGATCCATGAAAAGCGCTGCCAGGCGCTCATCTGCAAGGCACGCGCCACTTCCAGCAGGCGAGGCTCGACCTGCTGCACGGCGGCTTGCGTCAGCATGCCGATCGGCCAGAGGCAGGCAAAAGCCACCACGCTGACTTCCATGCGCAGCCCAAAGCCGAAGACCAGCATGGCGAGTGGAATCAGGGCGACGGAGGGCACAGGCCTCAGAATTTCCACGCTGAGAAAAGACAGCCGCGCCGCGCGGCGGAGAGCCCCAGCAGCGTGCCCAGCGCCACGCCCAATCCACCCCCGATCAGCAGGCCGAGTGCCGCGCTGCCGAGGGTGAAGCCGGTAGCAGCCAGCAGCGAACCATCGGTCAATGCACCGCCGAAGGCGTGCAGAGCCGCGCTTGGCGGTGCGATGGCATCGCTTTGCGCGCCCACGGTGCGGGCCCAGAGCTCCAGCGCCGCCAGGATCAATACCGGAAAGACGAAGGGGCGCAGCCGCCTGATCATGCTGGACCCCGGGGGAGGGAGAAACACAGAAGCGGCTTCATGAATGATGCCCCAGGTAGTGGTAGAGCTCGCGCCGCAGCCGCAGGAACTCCGGGTGCTCCTTGGTGGAGAGTTGCTCGCGGGGCTGGGGCAACGGGACGTCGATCAATGCTGCCAGGCTGGGCTGCTCCGGTGTAGGGTTGGCACGCAGGGCCAGCACGCGATCGCCCAGATACAAGGCTTCTTCCAGATCGTGCGTCACGAACAGCACCGTAAGGCCTTGCTCGCGCACCAGGCGCGCTACTTCGTCCTGAAGGCTTTCGCGCGTCATGGCATCCAACGCACCGAAGGGCTCGTCCATCATCATCAGCTCGGGCGTCTGCGCAAGGCAGCGCGCGATCTGTACACGCTGCTGCATGCCGCCGGAGAGCTGGGCCGGAAATTTGTGCGCATGGGCGCTGAGGCCTACCGTGGCCAGCACACGCTTGATGCGTTCGGGCTGCTCTGCAGCCGGCACACGCGCCGCCTCCAGCGCCAGGGCCACGTTGCGCTCCACCGTGCGCCAGGGCAGCAGGGCGCGTCCGTAGTCCTGGAATACGAAGGCGGCTTCACGGGAGGGGTCAGTCACTGGCTGGCCGCGCCGCGTGACCTGCCCGCTCGTGGGCGAGACGAAGCCAGCCGCCGCCCGCAGCAAGGTGGTCTTGCCGCAGCCAGAAGGGCCGATGATGCAAACGAATTCGCCGCGCTTGATCTGAACACTGGTGGGAGAGAGTATTTCGCGCCCGCCCAGGTGAATGGCGACACGATCGAATTCAAGAACGCAGTCCGTCATCTGGCTTCCGTTACTCACTATTCACTCGTCACTTGAACAGCAGCGAGGCGACGTTGGGCGAAGTCTTCAGCATGCCCTGGTCCTTCATCAGGCCTACCCAGTAGTCGAGCTGCTTGGTCGTGACCACCGGGCCGGGCGGAGAAATCTGCGCGTGCGCCAGCACCTCCGGCGGCAGCTTGATGTATTTGCCGATGGCAGTACGTACCGCGGCGTTGTTCTTGGGGTTCTGTATGAAGGTGCCTGCTTCCTGGATGGCTTGCTGGAAGTTGCGCACCGCGGCGGCATTCTTCTGCGCCCAATCGCGCTTGGCGACATAGATGATGGTCGGCTGGCCTTCAGGCAGGAAAGTGGAATAGTACGAAGCCACGTAGCCCGCACCGGTTTCCGTGATGCGGCTCATGAAGGGATCGGCGCTGATCACCGCATCGACCGAGCCGCCGCGCAGCATGTCGCCATGTTGGGGGAAGGCCGCTTCCACGAAATTGACCTTCTTGTAATCCACGCCCTGGTCCTTGAGCCATGCACGGAAGGTGACATGCAGGAACGCGCCCAGGCCCGGCACACCGATCTTCTTGCCCAGGCAATCGGCGGCGGTCTTGATGCCGCTGCCCGCGCGCGCCACCAGGCCGAAGCCAGTGATTGATTTCGAGGTGACGCCACCGCCGGACACCACCACCTGATCCAGCCCGCCGTCCACCGATTGCAGGTACACGCTTGGTGTCGGTCCGCCGATCTGCAGCGAATCGGCCTGAACGGCTGCAGGAATGGTGGAATTGAGCGGGATGAACTTCAGTTCGACATCCAGCCCGCGCTTCTTGAAATAGCCCTGCTCGGCAGCCACGAAGACGGAGGCGAAATCAGTCACCGCCGTGTAACCGAAGACGATCTTGGTCGTCTGGCTGAGAGCGGGGCGGATGAAGCCGGCAGCGGCCAGCGCGGCCATGGCTTGCAAGGTATTGCGGCGTTTCATGAGGGTCTCCTTGGGGTTGTTTGAGTTTGAAGGGCGGCGTCTATGCCGGCGGTGATGAAGCGAACCAGCAGCGGGGCTGCGTCCGCATCGTTAGGGGTGCTGACGCCATGAGAAAGACGCTCGATGCGCCGGTCGCTGATGTGATGCAACAGGGCGCCCAGCGCGAATTGATAGCTCCAGGCCACTTGCGCGCGCGAGACCCCGGGCCGGGCGCTATGCAGCGCGTCGATGAAGGCGTGTGCGAGGGGATCGAAGAAATCGTGCAGAACGCGGTCAGCTTCGTCGCGGGCATAGGACAACTCGCGGCTCACCAGCAGGGCATAGGACTCGCCCTCGGGGCTGGCACGCATCCGCAGCACGGGCTCCACGAACGCGCTCACGATGCGGGGCAGGGCTGACGGTTGCTCCCGTGTTTCCGACACCGCTTCGCGCAGCAGCGCCAGGCGCGCTTCGATGGTGGGCTGCCAACGCTCGAAGATGGCGTGGAACAACTCGTTCTTGGCACCGAAATAGTAGCCCACCAGGGCCAGTGGCACGCCTGCCTCGCTGGCGATCTGCCGCAGCGATACCGCGTGATAGCCGTGCTGGGCGAAGAGTTTTTCCGCCGCCAGGAGGATGTCCGTGCGGCGGTCGCGCCGCTCCGCGGATGCCGCGCGCCGCGAAGGAGGCGTTGGCGATCTGGAAGGGGGCAGCACGGGAGCGGGCATGAGCGGATTG
Organism: Ottowia sp. VDI28; assembly: GCF_049532675.1. NCBI lineage: Bacteria > Pseudomonadati > Pseudomonadota > Betaproteobacteria > Burkholderiales > Comamonadaceae > Ottowia > Ottowia sp. VDI28. The sequence continues at coordinate 416,414 of NZ_CP149820.1, forward strand.
GACAGGTGTACAAGTTTTTTGAACATTCGTACAAACCCGCGAACCCCAACTCGCTGGGGCGGATGGCCGGCAGGCTCAGAACGTGTTCACGTTCTAAGGCCGGGCCTGATACTCTTGAGGCGAGTGCGGGAAAATGGCTGTCGATCCCCGCACCACCAGGGACGGCGCAAAGCGCGAGGCTTCTCCTGTGCTGCCGGCTGCCATGGTCGAACTGCCCTCGAAGCGCATCAACAGCAGGCTGGTTGCATATCGCCCCATCTCCTGAACCGGCAGTTGCACCGTCGTCAGTCCATGGCCGATCAATTTGAACCAGACCGGGTCGCCGTAGCCCACCAGCGAAATGTCTTCCGGCCACCGCAGCCTCAGGCCGCGCAGCGCCTCCAGCGCGCCGATGGTGAGGCTGGAGCTGCCCACCACCAGCGCGGTGGGGCGCTGGTTTCCCGCCGCCAGCAGGGATGTCACGGCATGCTGGGCGAATTCCGGGCGTGGCGGCCCGAGCGCGGTGTGTCCCGCATCCAGCCCATATTCGGCCATCACCGAGCGGAACCCTTCATGCCGGTCGAGCCCGCAGCTGATGTCGGGGTGTGTGCCCACGTAGGCGATGCGGCGGTGCCCGTAGTTCACCAGATGCCTGGTGGCCGAAGCAACGCCCGCGAAATCGTCGATCAGAACGGCCTCGTGCGCGATACCGGGGTGGCGCCGCACGAGTTGGGCCGCATTGATGCCGCGCAGCATCTCCAGGGTCTCGGCCCGGGCCTTGCTGGTGGGGGTGATGATGACACCCGCTGCCCGGGAGACGAGGAGCGCGCGCACATCGCCCATCTCCCGGTCGGGATCGTCTTCCGTGATGCTGAGCGCCAAGTGAAAGCCGCGCGCGGCGGCAGCGTCGGCCACGATCTGTGCCATGGCGGCATAGAACTCGTTCTGGATATCGGGGATGACGAGCCCCAGCACCGGCCCATGCGTGCCGCGCATGCTCTGCGCCAGCCCATTGGGCACGTAGCCGAGTTCGCGGGCCCGCGTCTGCACCCGCAGCTTGGTATCGGGCTTGACGCTCGGGTGGTTCGCGAGCGCGCGCGAGACAGTGGCATGCGACATCGATAGGTCATTCGCGATGTCGCGGATCGTCACGGCACTCATGCCTGCGGGCAGTGGTTTCATTCCGGCATCCTACCGATCACGGCGTGCTTGCCCTGGCGGGGCGGTTTCCGGATAAATTTTGCAAGTTTTGCACACGTCATCATTTTTGTGTGCTCATTATTCCATGCACACTGCCCAGTGAAAAATCATTGAGATTGATAGGACGTGACGATGCTCTTTGCGTTTTAAATGAACACGTGTACATTTCTGCCTGTTTCATGCCTGCACCTCCATGCGCATTACCGACATCCGCGAACTCACTGTGCCCCTTGAAGGCAACATGGCCAATGCCGTCGTCAATTTTTCCGCGCACACAGTGTCCATGGTGGCGGTTTTCACCGACGTGGTGCGCCAGGGGCAGCCGCTGGTGGGCCTCGCTTTCGACTCGATCGGCCGCTTCGCGCAGGGAGGGCTGCTGCGCGAACGCTTCATTCCACGGCTGCTGGCCGCGCCGCCGGCGGAACTCCTCGCTGACGACGGCACGGCTTTCGACCCTGCCCGCGCGTTCAAGGTGATGATGCGCGACGAGAAACCCGGCGGCCATGGCGACCGCGCGGCGGCCGTGGGCGCACTCGAACTCGCGCTGTGGGATCTCAATGCGAAACTGCGCGACGAACCAGCCTGCCAGACCATCGCTCGCCACTTCGGCCGCACGGCGGCTGACGGCGTGCATGTGTACGCAGCTGGCGGCTACTATTACCCCGGCGAGGACAACGTGCGCCGGCTGGTCGACGAACTCTCGGGCTACCGGGACCTGGGCTTCAGCGCCTTCAAGATCAAAGTCGGCGGAGCCCCGATGCCGCAGGATATCGAGCGGGTGCAGGCCGCGCTGGAGATTGCCCGCGAGGGCGGCCATCTGGCGGTGGATGCCAACGGCCGCTTCGACCTGCCGACGGCCATCGCCTACGCCGAATGGCTCCAGCCCTTGCGGCTGCGCTGGTACGAGGAGGTGGGCGATCCCCTGGACTTCGAGCTCAACCGGCAAGTGATCGAGCGCTATGGTGGGCCGGTGGCGACCGGTGAAAACCTTTTCTCGGTGGCCGATGTACGCAATTTGCTGCGTTTCGGCGGCATGCGCCCCGGCGTCGACGTGTTCCAGATGGATGCCGGGCTGGCCTATGGCCTGACGGAATATGCCGGCATGCTGGCGCTGATGGAGGCCTCGGGCTACGACCGCACGCAAGCCCATCCCCATGGCGGCCACCTGATCAACCTGCACATTGCCACCGGACTTGGCCTGGGCGGGTGCGAGGCTTACCCCGGTGTGTTCCAGCCCTTCGGGGGCTACCCGCCGGGCTGCATCGTGGGTGGGGGCCTGGTACGGCCGACCGATGCGCCTGGCTTCGGCCTGGAAGAAAAACGTGAACTGGAACCCGCGCTGCGGCAACTGCTGTCGTGAATGAAAGAGAGTGCCAATGAAGATAGCTGTGGTGGGATGCGGCGCCATGGGTTCGGTATACGCCGGGTTGCTGGCCAGCGCGGGCAATGAACTTCAGGTGGTGGACCATTGGCGGGCGCACGTGCAGGCCATCGGCGAACAAGGCTTGCGTGTGGAAGGCGCCAGCGGCGACCGCAGGGTGCGCCTGGCGGCTGCCACCGAGGCGCCGCGCGAGCCCATGGACCTGGTGATCATCGCCACCAAGGCAGCGCAGACCGCGCAAGCCGCGCGCGATGCACACGCGATGTTGGCACCGCACACGGTGGTGCTGACCATACAGAACGGCCTGGGCAGCGCCGATGCGGTGGCCGCCGAAATAGGTGCCGACCGGCTGCTGGTGGGCGTGGCCGCGGCCTTCGGCGCGTCCCTGCGCGGCCCAGGCCACGCCCGGCACGAGGGCATGGCGGCGATACGCATGGGGCCTTATGCGGGTTTGCCTTTGACGCAGGCCGAGGCGGTGGCCAGGATCTGGCGCGATGCGGGATTCAATGCCGATGCGGTGGAGGATGTGCTGGCCATGCAGTGGGAAAAGCTGATCTGCAACGTGGCGTACAGCGCGCCGTGCGCGTTGACGGGTTTGACGGTCGGGCAGGTCATGGACGATCCGGAGATCGGCCCCGTCAGCCGGGCCGCCGCCGTGGAAGCGTGGACTATGGCCCGCGCCTGCGGTATCGGCATCCGGGTGGAGGATGCCGTGGCGCACGTGCGGGCCTTTGGCAAGCGCGTCGCTGATGCCAAGCCCTCAGTGCTGCTCGACCACGAGAAGCGCCGTCCGAGTGAAATCGACGTGATCAACGGCGCGATTCCCCGGCAGGCTGCGCGCCGCGGCCTCGAGGCTCCCGTCAATGCCACGCTCACCGCGCTCGTGAAGCAGCGCGAGCGCGGATTCTGAGCGGCGAAAGGTTCTGCAGCCCGGATGAACGCGGACCGCGTACCGAACGCACTGAAGTTTGAACCCACCGAAACTACATCAGGAGACCTCCCCATGCACCTGCTACGAGTTCTTGCCACGGCTGCCGTGGCTGTACTGGCCGTATCCCATGCCGCGGCCGATACTTTCCCGAGCCGTCCCATACGGATTCTGCTTCCGCAGGGCGCCGGCGGAGGCGCGGACATCGTCGCGCGCATGATGGCGCCCGAGATGCAGAAGCGCCTGGGGCAACCGGTGCTGGTCGAGAATCGCCCTGGAGGCAACGAATCCATCGCGCCGGATGCGGTCGCCAAGTCGGCGCCGGACGGCTACACCCTGGGTGTCATCAGCGCCACGCACTCCGTCAATCAGACCTCGGCGGGCATCAAGCTGCCTTTCGATCCGCAGATGGCCTTCGTGCCGGTCGCACCGATGATGAGCCTTCCCATGGTGGTGATCGTCAACAGCAGCCTGGGCATAGGCGATGTGAAGACGCTGGTGGCCCGCTCCAAGGCCGCGCCGGGCACCTTCAACTACGGCTCGGCCGGGCCCAAGACCTTCGCGGGCATTGCCACCGAGTGGTTCGTGCGCGTCAGCGGGGCCGACATCACCGGTGTCACCTACGGTACCAAGGGCATCCTGCAGGGCTTGGTGTCCAACGATATCCAGATGGCGTTCGGAGGGCAGGCGGCCAGCGCCCCGATCGTGCAGACCGGCAAGGCCAAGGTCATTGCCGTGACCAGTGGCAAGCGCGCGGCCAGTTTGCCCGAGATACCCGCCGTGGCCGAGACCTATCCTGGCTTCGATGTCACGCCGTGGTACGGCTTCATCGCCCCGGCCGGCACGCCCGCGCCTGTGGTGGAGCAGCTCAATCGTGCCATCGGCGAAACCATGCGGGCATTGACACCGCGCTTGCTGGAGATGGGCAATGAGCCGATGGTGATGGCACCCGCCGAATTCCAGGCGTTCCTGAACCGCGATGTGCAGGCCTGGACACGGATCGTGGACGCGGTGAAGTGAACGGAGGCACTGCGCATGCCCATTCGTTGCCAATGACGCCCGACTGGGGGCGCCTTGAGGACGCATTGGGGACGCATTGGGGGTTTCAGGGGATGACATACCTGGGCCCTCGGCCTAATAATCCGGAGCATGAGCATCGTCAGTACCCGCGCCGCTACCCGCACATCCCCCCGTGTTCCCCAGATCCGCCGCTACCAGAATTGGTTGAGCGAGAAGCACGGCCTCTCGTTCAACAACTATCACGACCTCTGGCGTTGGTCGACGACCGAGGTGGAAGCTTTCTGGCAGAGCATCTGGGATTACCTGGATCTTCAATCGCCCACGCCTCACACGGCCGTGCTGGAGCGCAATGTGATGCCGGGCGCCCGGTGGTTCCCTGGCGCGCAGACGAACTATGCCCGGCAGGTGCTGCGGCACGTGGAGCCGGCGCATGCCGCCGGGCTGCCGGCGATCATCAGCGACAACGAAAAAGGCCAGGCGCGCGAGCTTTCATGGCCCGAGCTGCGGCGGCAGGTGGCCGCGCTGGCACTGCACTTGCGGGCGCAGGGCGTGGAGCCCGGCGATCGCGTGGCGGCCTACCTGCCCAACATCCCGGAAACCATGGTGGCCTTTCTGGCCACCGCCAGCCTCGGTGCGGTCTGGAGCGTGTGCGCACCCGACATGGGTACCAATGCCGTGCTGGACCGCTTCAAGCAGATCGAGCCCAAGGTGCTGATCGCCTGCGACGGTGTGACCTGGGCGGGGCGCGACATCGACCGGCTGGAAGTCGTGCAGCAGTTGCGTGAAGCGTTGCCCACGGTGAAGCACACACTGGTGTACCGCAATTTGAAGAGCACGGCGGACATCAGCGGCGCATCGGATTTCGAAGAGGTCGCGGTCCGCGACGATGCCGGAACGGCGGCCTTCGAGCCTTTGTGGGTGCCTTTCGATCATCCGGTGTGGGTGGTTTATTCAAGCGGCACCACGGGCCTGCCCAAGCCCATCGTGCATGGCCATGGCGGGATGATCATGGTCATGATGATGCAGGGCAGCCTGCACAACGATATCGGCTGCAGTTACGCGCCAGAGACCTTCGGCGAACGCTATCACTGGTACAGCTCCACCGGCTGGGTGATGTGGAATGCCCAGATGTCCGGCCTGATGTCCGGTACTACCTGCGTTCTTTTTGACGGCAGTCCCGGCGGCAGCAAGGACGCACCCGATTGGACGGTGCTGTGGCGCTTTGCCGCACGCCATCAGGTGAGCTTTCTGGGGGCCGGTGCCGCGTTCTATGCCAACTGCATGAAGGCGGGCGTTGATCTGGGCGCTTGTGGAGATCTGTCCCGTGTCCGCGCTCTCGGCACCACGGGCTCGCCGCTCGCGCCCGACGTGCAGCAATGGGGCACCGCGCAGTTCAGCCGCATCGCGGCCATCCCCGAGCAAGAGGATATCTGGTGGTGCAACATCTCCGGCGGCACAGATTTCGCGGGCGCATTCATTGGCGGCAACAGGGAGTTGCCGCAGTCACCGGGCGTGATGCAATGCCGCTTGCTTGGTGCGGCGGTGGAGGCCTGGAACGATGCTGGTGAGCCGGTGTCCGGCCAGGTGGGCGAGCTGGTCTGCACACAACCGCTTCCCTCCATGCCGCTGTACCTGGTGAATGATCCTGACGGTGCGCGCTACAAGGGAAGTTATTTCGAGATGTACCCGCCCGGCCACGGCCGCAAACCCGGCGGCGGGGATCTGGATGCTTCGGCCGGCAGCGTCTGGCGCCACGGCGATTGGTTGCGCGTCGGAGACGAGCAAGGGCAAGGCGATTGGTGCGTGATCTACGGCCGCAGCGATGCGACCATCAACCGCCACGGCCTGCGCATGGGCACCAGTGAGATCTACAGCGCGGTGGAAGGCATCGCCGAGGTGCTTGATTCCATGGTGGTCGATCTCGAATACCTCGGCCGCGACAGCTACATGCCGCTGTTCGTGGTGCTGCGCGCTGGCGTGGCGCTGGATGAGGCGCTGAAGGGGCGTCTCAAGGCCGCCATTCGCCAGTCCTTGAGCCCCCGGTTCGTGCCGGACGATATTTTTCAGGTGCCCGAGATTCCCCGCACCCTTTCAGGCAAGAAGCAGGAACTGCCCATCAAGAAACTCCTGCTGGGCCAGCCTCTAGAGAAAGTCGTCAACAAGGAGGCCATGGCCAATCCGCAGAGCCTGGATTGGTATGTCGCCTTCGCGCGGACCCGGCAAGCCTGACATGGGTGGAGCGTCCGGGATCATGAAGACACGCTGACGTGCGGGCATCAGCTTCGCTTCATGTTTCTGCCGTACGCTCTGCCGCATGCGCATTCTCCTGATTGAAGACGATCCTTCCCTGGGCAGCTCGCTGCAATCATGGCTGCAGATGGATGGCTATGCGGTCGATTGGCTGACACGCGGTGATCAGGCCGCCGCCGCGCTGGCCACGCATGAATACCACTGTGTGCTGCTCGACAGGGGCCTGCCGGGCCTGGATGGCGATGCCGTGCTGCGGGCCTTGCGTGCCGGCGGTACCTCACGCGCGCAGTTGCCGGTGATCGTGATCACTGCGCGCGATACGTTGGCCGACCGTGTGCAGGGCCTGGATTTGGGCGCGGACGATTATCTGGTCAAGCCGTTCGATCTGGAAGAGCTCTCGGCACGGGTTCGCGCGGCCTTGCGCCGGAGCGCGGCACAACCGGCACCTGTGCTGCGCCATGGCCCGGTCGTTCTGGACCCCGCCGCCAAGCGCGTGACGCTGGATGGAGAGCCATTGACGCTCACCGCACGGGAGTTCGCCGTTCTGCAGGCCTTGATGCGAAGGCCAACCCATATCCTGAGCCGGGCCCAATTGGAGGAGGCTCTCTATGGCTGGGGCGAGGAGGTCGAAAGCAACGCCATCGAAGTCCATATCTACAACCTGCGCAAGAAGCTGGGCACCCGTTTCATCGTGACCGTGCGCAATCAGGGTTACGGATTGGCGCCAGCATGACATTTTTCCGATGGTTGCCGAGCCGAAACCGAATGGACGCGGTAAACCCCGCGCCCCCGCGCGGCGGCTGGTCACTGCGGCGGCGCTTGCTGTTAATGGTGATGGGCACCAGCATCAGCCTGTGGCTGGTTAGCCTTGCCATTGTGGTGGGCGTGGCCTGGCTGGCGACCAGCGAGGTGTTCGATGATGCGCTGGAAGAAGGCGCGCGCCTGGTATTGCAGCTGGGCGTGCCGGGCGATGCCGCCCTCGGCGCAGACCGCAGCCCTCGCCTCGGGCGGGACGAAGCACTGAAGCTTCGCATGTATTACCAGCTCGTGGCTTCCGACGGCCGGGTGCTGGTGCGGGGAGAGGGCACTCCTGTAACGGCTTTTCTGCCGCATGCCCGGCACAAGGAGAAAACCACGGTTTGGGTGGATGGCAAGCTCTGGCGGGTCTATGTGCGCCCTGGCCGGGCGGGTGTCACCGCTCAGGTGGGGCAGCCGATGGAGGAGCGCCTGGAGTTGCTGGAGGACATGGCCGAGAGCCTGATCTGGCCGGCGTTGGGGTTGCTGGCGCTGCTGGGCTTGTTGAGCTGGCTGCTGATCCGGCGCCTGCTGCGGCCGCTGGAAGAGGCGGCCGAGCGGATTGGTGCGAAATCGCCGGATGATCTGGCGCCCGTGCAGGCTCAGAACCCGCCACGTGAACTGCAGTCGATCCTGAACGCCCTCAACACTCTGCTCGCCCGCCTGGGGGCCGCGCTGGACCGCGAGCGGCGTTTCACCGCCGATGCGGCACATGAGTTGCGCACGCCGCTGTCGGCCCTGCGCATGCGCGTTCAACTCATCGAACGGGAGCTGAAGCTGCCGGAACCGCACCTGCGGCAGTTGCGCGCCGACCTGGACCGCTGCACCGCGCTGGTGGAAAGCCTGTTGGCGCTGGCCCGGCTGGAGCCGCAGGCAGCCCCTCTGAACCGGGAGGCCGTTGATCTGGGTGCCCTGCTGGACAGCTTGAATCTCGAAGCCGCGCAAGCCAGGAACATGCGCGTGGAGCAGTCATTGGCCGAGCCGCGGGTATGGGCTTCACCGCCTCTGCTCGCGAGCGCATTACGCAATCTTCTTGACAATGCCGTGCGCTATGGCCGCGAAGGAGGCCGGGTGCGCATCGAAACCCTGCGATTGCCGCAGGGCGGCACGCGCCTGGCTGTGCGGGATGATGGCGCCGGTGTTCCGGCCGAGCAGCGGGCGCGGCTTGGGGAACGGTTCTTCCGGGTATTGGGTACCGGGCAGACCGGTAACGGCCTGGGCTTGTCCATCGTGGCGCGCATCGCGCAACTGCATGGCGCCTCCCTGCATTTCGAGGAAGGATTGGATGGCGGGGGCTTGAGTGTGGTGATGGACTTTCCGGCAGACCAGGTGTGATCAGGGGTGATGCGGCGCACGGGCCACATCAGATTGCCTTCATGTTCGACGGCTCCAATAGGGTTATTCCACAAGGGGTGGAATAACTTTTTACCTACGATAAGGAGTTGAACCATGCGCAAAACCGTTTCCGCGTTCGCCGCTGCCGCCCTGCTGGCCTTGGGCGCGACCACCGCCGCGATTGCACAATCCGCGAGCTACAGCGGCCCCAGCACAGCCCCCAAGGCCGCCGCTTCCGGCGTGTATTCGGGCCCGAGCACCGTACCGCTGATGACGGTCAAACAATTGCTCGATACGGGCAAGGACGATCAGCATGCGCGCCTGCAAGGCCGCATCGTGTCGCACGACGGCGGGGAGCATTACACCTTCGAAGATGCAACGGGCCGTATCACGATGGAGATCGACGACAAGAAATTCCCGGCTGGCCAGACGGTCAGTGCCGAGCAGCGGGTCGAACTGCTGGGCGAACTCGACAAGGGCTTGAGAAAGACCGAGTTCGAGGTAGACCGCATGGCCTTGCTGCCTTGATGGTCAGAGGGGAACCAGACTCGCCATGGGGGATCAATAAGTGAACCGCATGGCGGCCCCATACGCACGATACCGCCCGACTTCACAAGGAAACTGATGAGCACTGAAGAAATCCGCGCCATTCTGACCGTCTGCCTGTTGGCGGCCTATGCCGATGGGGACAAGCACGACCGCGAGCGCGAGCAGATTCGCCAGGTGGCTGAAGGGCTGGCTCAAGACCAGCAGATCAATCTGCCCGGCCTGTATCAGGACGTGCTGATGCGCCGCGTTCAATTGGCCGATGTGCTGCCGAAACTGGCCAGCGGCGAAGCGCGCCAGCTAGCCTACGAGATGGCCCTTTGCGTGTGCGAGGCCGATGGCCAGACCAGTCCGCAGGAGCAGGATTTCCTGACGCAACTGCGCGAGGCGCTGGACCAGGCGCCAACGGCGTTTGCCGAGCAGGCCAGTGCCGTATCGGCCGCACCGCTGGACGGACCCGTCACAGCGCTGCCGGAGGTGGCCAAGCCAGGCCAGGCGGTACCGCATCCTGTCGCCGTCGATACCTTGCAGGGCACGGCCGCGCAGCGGCGCCCAGGCAATCTGTCTGCCGCTGACATGGACCGGAAGATTCTCAACGCATCGATCCTCAACGGCGCGATCGAGCTGCTGCCAGAGAATCTGTCCACCCTGGCCATCATCCCGCTGCAGATGCGCCTGGTCTACCAGGTCGGCCAGAGCTACGGCTATGAGTTGGACAGCGGCCACATCAAGGATCTGCTGGCCACCCTGGGGGTGGGCCTTACCTCGCAGTACCTGGAACAGGCGGGCCGCCGGCTGCTCTCCGGTCTGCTGGGCAAAGGCATCTTCGGTGGCCTGGGCCGTCAGGCGGTGAGCAGCGGCATGAGCTTTGCCGCCACCTATGCCCTGGGGCACGTTGCCAACCAGTACTATGCGGGGGGCCGCACGCTCAGCACGCAGATGCTGCGCGATGCCTACCAGCACGTCATGGCCGATGGCCGGCAGTTGCAGACGCAATACCTGCCGCAGATGCAGGAGACGGCGCGCGGGTTGAATACCGCCAAGATCATGCAGATGGTGCGCGGCGGCTGACCTTGAGAGCAGGAGGTGCGGCCAAGGAGCGGCCGCGTCTCCGGTATTGAGGGTGTCGGCGGGTGTTCGCTATTGGCGCAAGATCTTTTCCATGGCCTTGCCTTTCGCAAGTTCATCGATCAGCTTGTCCAGATACCTTATTTTCTGCATGAGCAGCTCCTGCACCTCCTCCACGCGGACACCACACACCACGCCTTTGATCAGCGACGCATTCGGGTGAATGGCTGGCGCCTGGGCAAAGAAGGCCGCCAGATCGCTTTGTTGCTGGAGTTGCTTTTCCAGCCCCGCCTGGTCATACCCGGTCAGCCATCGGATGATCTGATCCACCTCGTCCTTGGTCCGATTTTTGCGCTCCGCCTTTTGCACATAGAGGGGGTACACCTTGGAAAACGCGGTGGCATAGATTCGATGCTCAGTCATTTTCTTGGCTCCAGCCAGTCGGAGAGACGCAACTACCTTAGCCCAAGAACGTGTTCAAAGGGCCGGCCAGAGGGAACGGGAAGTCAAGTTTCCACGCTCCTATGGTTATCCCTAGTATTCTTTTTATCTAGTTTATTAAATAGATAGTTGTAGTAGAGCTTTGTGGATTTGTGGAAATGATTCGAAAATCATTCAGTTTCAAAGGCTTACGATGAATTGTCGGGTGTGCGGAACGTGTTTGGCGCGCCCGCTGGCCAGAGGAACAACTTGAGCGTATGGTTTCAGGCTGTGGATAGCTCTCAGGTTGCGCTGTTTTTTTCCACAGACTTACTCAGTGGTCTGCGTGAACGGGCTTCAGAATGAGCAGTGAAGGGCCGTCCAGGCGCCGCGCTTGTGAATCGCGAGTAAAGCTGGTCGGCCAGGGGGTACCGAGCGGCGTTGGATGCGAAGGAGCGGCTGCGCCACGCGCCGCCCTTTCTTGTGTTCAATGGTGGAGAACGGCATGAATTCACTTGCGCTGGCTTGCAAATCTCTTGCATTGGCTGGCTTGGCATTAGGTGCCTCGCTGGCTGGGGCGCAGCAAATGGTCACGGCGCGTGTGTTGTCTTCAACGCCCGCGTGGGAGGCCGTTCCGGTGCAGGGTTGTGCGCCTGGGGGCTACGCGGCTACATCCGGCCTCGGTGCCATGGTGGGGGCCGTGATCGGCGGTGTGGTGGGCAATGCCTTTGGCCATGGTGATGGCCGGGCGCTGGCTACGGCGGCTGGTGTGCTGGGGGGCGCCGCTTTGGGCAATACGGCTGAAGCCCAGCAGCGCTATGCCGGCGGCTGTGCCACGCGCTATGAAAACCGTGTCACGGGTTATGACGTCAGCTATGAAATCGGCGGCCGGCGCTACCAGAGCCGGATGGCCAATGACCCCGGAGCCTGGGTTCAGGTGCCAGCGCCCGCCGGCAACGTGTACGGCGGCTATGAGCCATCCGAAGTGCAGAGCTACCCGGTGGCGCCGCAGCCCGTGGCGGGGGCTTATCCATTGCCGGGCGGTTATCCGGCACCCTACCCCGAGGCCGGCAACCTGCCGCCCGGCGCGGTGGTGACTGCTCCAGCCTATCCGCCACCCGCGTATCAGCAGCCTTACCCGGTGGCGCCGCAGGTGGTTTATGCCCCTGCGCCAGCGCAGCCGGTCTATGTGCAACCTGCTCCCCTGTACGCTACCCCGGTGGGTGTGACGCTGTCAGTGGGGGGTGTCCTGGGCGGGCATCACCACGGGCGTGGCGGTTGGGGCGTGGGCCTGGGGTTCTGACTAGGGTTCTGAGAGCGCCCCGAGGGGTTTTTGAGGGGGCTCAGAGCCAGGTTCCAGTTCCTTGCGGCATCTGGATGGTCATGCTCGGATCGTTGCCGGTGACGAATGCGCCGATGAGGAAGCTGAGCACCGAGACGAACAGGCTGGCAAACAGGGCAGTCCAGAAGCCGGAAAGGCGAAAGCCCTTGACCAGGGCGGATACCAGCAGGATCACGAGGGCGTTCACCACCAGGAGGAACAGGCCGAATGTGAGCACGGTGAGCGGCAGCGTGAGCACGATCAGCAGCGGCTTGACGATGGCGTTTGCAAAGCCCAGCAGCAGCGCCGAAACCACCAGCGCGCCCGTGCTTTCGAATTTCACGCCTTTGAAAATATGGCTGGCCACCCAGAGTGCGAGCGCGGTGATGGCCCACTGGACGAGAAATGGCGTGAGGTTGGCAAGCATATGTGACGTTCTGGATCCGGGGCCGAAGCCTGATTTTTAAATTTGCAGTTGCCGGCGTAGCACGGCGACTTCTTCCATCAGGTCGGCCGTGAGCGCGGCCAATTGAGGGTCTGCGTCGAAGGTGTGTTCCAACTGCGCGATGCGGCGCGCCCGTACCAAGGTGGTGCTGGTAAAACGCCATTCGGTCACGGCTTGGCCGGCACACGGCTGGAAGACGCCCGCTTCCACATGTGTGACCACCCAGTCGGGCTCCATGCGAACGCCGCGTGCCAGGTCCTGAACGGTCAGGCCATCATCGGCCAGCAACTCGACCAGATGCGCTGGGATAGGAGTGGGGTTCATATCAATAATCCATCATTGTGCGCAGCCCGCATGGCATGAAACGAAAGAGCCGAAAGGCCGCGGAGCAGGCCATGCGTGGAACGCCGTGGACGGACCTGCGCCGGCCGCTGGCGTTGTCCCCCTCCCGAAGAGAGGGGGAAGGCACCAAAGGTGACTCAGGGGGTGTTTCATTGAGCTCTTGGATCAAAGCCGGGGTAGGTATCGGCGAGCGCCTGCCAGGCACTTCGTTGCGCGTCGGTTACGGCGCCAGGGATCGCGGGCTCGAGTTCCAGATACAGATCGCCAGGGGTGGTGGACGACGGAATGCCGCGGCCCTTCAGGCGCAGCTTGCGGCCCGTGCCGGAGCCGGGCGGAACCGTGACTTCGACCGTGGTGCCTTCCGGCGTGTCGACCCGTACGCCCGCGCCGAGGGCCGCTTCCCATGGGGTTACGCGCAACCGCTGCGTGATATCGCGGCCGTCGATGCGCCAGCGCGGATCGGGCCGGAAATGCACTTCCAGCAGCAGATCGCCTGCCGGGCCGCCGCCGAAACCGGGACTGCCCTGACCGGCCAGGCGGATCAACTGGCCCTCTTTCACGCCTTTCGGAATTTTCACTTGCAGCGCGCGTTCCTCGGGCACGACATGGCCGCTGTCGTCAACGCGAGCGCTTTGCAGGTGGATGGTGCGTTCGGCGCCCCGGTAGGCGTCAATCAGTTCCAGTTCGATCTTGGCATGGTGATCGTTGCCGCGCATCTGGGCGCTTCCCCGGTGCGCGCTGCCGCCGCCGGCACGTTGTGCGCGTGCGGCCCGGCCGAACATGTGTTCGAAGAATTCGCTGTAGTCGGCGTCATGGCCACCGCCGCCGCCTCCTCCGTCGCTGAACTCGAAGCCCGTATCCCAGCCGGGTGGCGGCCGCACGTCGTCGCCCGATCGTGCACCGCGCGCCCAGGCCTGCGCTCCGACAGTGTCATAGGCGGCGCGTTTTTCCGGGTCGCCCAGCACCTCGTTGGCCTCATTCACTTCGGCCATGCGCGCGGAAGCGTCGGCCTCCTTGCTGACGTCCGGGTGGTACTTGCGTGCCAGCTTCCGGTAGGCTTTCTTGATGTCGTCGGCACTGGCGCTTTTGTCCACGCCGAGGGTCTGGTAGTAGTCCTTGAACTCCATGGATGCAATGGTAGATGAAAGTGGCGGAAAACGCCGCTCACCCGCATATGGTGCCGTTCAGACGGATTACCAGTACCTGAACACGCTCTTATGGAAGCTGCCTCAGCCGCGCGCCGGGGCCTTCCTGTTGACCAGCACAATGCCAACGGCCACCAGCGCCATCGCCGCCAGCAGGTTGACCGTCACGGTCTCGCCCAGCCACAGTGTGCCGAAGAGCAGGGCAAACAGCGGGGTAAGGAAGACGAAGGCGGAGACCTTCGTAGCCGGGTAGCGCGAGAGCAGCCACATCCAGGCGAGGTAGCTGGCGAAGGCGCCGATCACGGTCTGCAGCGCAACCGAGGTGGCGGCAAACGGGCTCCAGTGCCATTGCCAAGGCTCGCCAAGGGCCAGGGACAGGATCGGCAGCACCACCGCGCTCACCGTGACTTGGTAGGTCAGCAGTGGCTCAGGTGCCGCGGTGGCCAGCCGAGTGCTGCGGATCACCACTGTGGTCAGGCCCCAGAACAAGCCCGCCCCCAGCCCCAGCAGGTCGCCCGCCCAGGTCGAGCCCGGGCCCTGGTGGGTGAAACTGTCCCACAGCGCGAAAACCACCGCGATGAAAGCGCACGCGAGGCCGAGCCACTGCGCGGGCCGCAGGCGTTCGGTCGGCACGAAGAGCGGCACCAGAAGCGCCACCCAGAAGGGAGAGGTGTAGAGAAAGACCGTGAGCCGAGAGGCCGTGGTGTGCTCCAGCCCGATGAACATGCAGGCGAATTCGCCCGCGAACAGCAGGCCGGCGAGGAGGCCCGGCGCCAGCGAGCCGCTCGGCCCCAGCATTTTCACGCCGCGCCAACGGCACCAGAGCCAGAGCAGTACCGTGGCGCCTACGAAGCGGACGGAGGCCTGGAAGATCGGCGCCAGCTCGGGTAGGGTGGCTTTCACCAGTACCTGCTGGAGGCCCCAGAAGAAGCAGCACACGACCAACAGACTCACGGCACGGCCGTCCAGGTGGTCGTGGCGCATGATCGGCGTGGTGGTCATAGCGGATGCTCGGTATAGAACCGCCCGCCGTGAAACAGCAGCGGCGAAGCGCCGGCCCGGTGGGAGCAATGCTCGACCTGGCCGACAAAAATCACGTGATCGCCTTCTTCATAACGGCTTCTGTTGAAACACTCGAAGCTGGCGGCCGCCCCTTCGATCAATGGCGCGCCCGCCATGCCCGAGCGCCAGGGCACATCCTGCCAGCGGTCACCGGAAGAGGCGGCAAAGCGCAAAGCCAGCTCTTGCTGGTCAGCCGCCAGCACGTTGATGGCGTAGTGCGTGCCGGCACGAAACGCGGGCATCGAACCGGAACGCAGCGCCAGGCTCCACAGCACCAGCGGAGGATCGAGCGAGACCGAATTGAAGGAATTGGCCGTGAGCCCAACCGGTTCGCCGGTTTCGCCGCGTGCCGTCACGATAGTGACGCCTGTGGCGAACATTCCCAGCGCGGTGCGGAATTCGGTGGCTGAAAAAGCGGCGGGCTTGGCGGTACGAGGGGACATGGGGGCTTGGCAGAACAAGCCATGATAGCGGCACGCTATCAACCCTAGGGTCTGTGGGATGCTAGTGCGCGGCGATCAGGCAGGCATGGAATGCCTGGGCGATCCGGGAAGGCGCAGGCGAACGGCGCAGGACGCTGACGAAATCACACGCATAGTGCAGCAACTCGGGGCGTACGGCGCGCATCTGGCCTCGTTGCACGAAGGCTTCGGCGTAGTGATCGGGCAGAAAGCCGAGAAAGCGGCCGGAAAGGATCAGCGTGGCGATGGCCTCCTGCTCGAACGCGGTGGCGGCGCGGCGCAGGCGCTGGCCGTGGGTGAGTTCCATGTTCGGCGAGTGGTAGCCCAGCCCGGCAAAGTCTTTGCGGGCACGCAGGGTGGTCCAGTCGAGCGCGTCTTGCTCCGGTGCAAACATCGGATGCCCGGCCCCGCAATACAGGTGCATGGTTTCACCGAAGAGCCGGTGGTAGCGCAGGCTGGCCGAGGCTCGGTGCGTGGGGATGATGCCGACGGCGAAGCTGCCGTCCATCACGCCGCGCTCGATGGCCTGGATGCTGCCCACATGCAGGTGCAGCTTTACGTCCGGCGCCTTGTCCGTGAAGGCGGCAATGGCCGCATGAATGCGTGCCTCGGGGTTGCTGGCCGTTTTGTCGAACACGGCCAGGGCCAGCGTGCCGCCCATGCGCTGATGGATGTCGTCAATGCCGGCGCGAAATCCGTCGACAGCGGCCAGCAGACGCAAGGTTTCGTCGTATACCCGCTGGCCCTCTGTGGTCAGGGCGAAACCCGCGCGCCCGCGGCGGCACAGAGTGAGCCCCAGGCGCGTTTCCAGGTCTTTCACGTGGCGGCTGACCGTGCTGGTGCCGATGTTCAGTTCCAGCTCGGCCGCCGACAGCCCGCCGCATTCCACTACCGCCTTGAAAACCTGTAGCAGGCGCAGATCCATGTCGCTGACCTGGCCAAGCAGAGCGCGAGCTCGGGGGCTTTGTCGATTACTTGCATTTTTCGGCAACTAAACTTGAATATTTGCGTATTTAACCCATTAAAGCGGATGCTGACAATGCCTGCATCCGACCTGATCCGAGGAGAACCTCATGAGCGTGACCACTGCCCCCCAAAACGCCGCTATCCGCCAGGACGCTGCCTGGCTCGATGCGCATTGGATGCCTTTCACGGGCAATCGCCAGTTCAAGCGCGATCCGCGCATGATCGTGGCAGCGCAAGGCGCCTACTACACCGATGCCGATGGCCGGCAGGTGTTCGACGGCCTCTCCGGCCTGTGGTGCTCCGGCCTGGGACATGGCCGGCGCGAGATCGCCGAGGCGGTGGGCAAGCAGGCCGCCAAGCTCGATTACGCACCCGGTTTCCAGTTCGGCCAGCCGCTCTCCTTCGAGTTGGCCAACCGCGTGAAAGGACTGGTGCCCGAGGGGCTCGACTACGTTTTCTTCACCAGCAGCGGTTCCGAGGCCGCCGATACGGCGCTGAAAATGGCGCGTGCCTACTGGCGCCTGAAAGGCCAGGGCGGCAAACAGCTGCTGGTGGGGCGCGAGAAGGGCTACCACGGCGTGAACTTCGGCGGCATTTCGGTGGGCGGCATGGTGGCCAACCGCAAGCTCTATGGGCAGGCTGTGGCGGCTGACCACATCCCCCATACCCAGCCGCCGGCGGGAAGCTTCGTGAAGGGACAGCCCGCCGAGGGCGGCAAGGCATTGGCAGACAAGCTGCTGGACGTGATCGCCTTGCATGACGCCAGCAATATCGCGGCCGTCATCGTGGAGCCCTTCAGCGGCTCCGGCGGGGTGGTCGTGCCGCCCGTGGGCTATCTGCAGCGCTTGCGCGAAATCTGCACGCAGCACGATATTCTGCTGATCTTCGACGAAGTCATTACCGGCTTTGGCCGCTGCGGCACCATGACGGGGGCCGAAGCCTTCGGCGTGACGCCCGACATCATGACCTTCGCCAAGCAGATCACCAATGGCGTGCAGCCGTTGGGCGGCGTGGTGGCCAGCAAAGGCATCTACGACACCTTCATGGCCGCTGGCGGGCCGGACTACATGCTCGAGTTCGCGCACGGCTATACCTATAGCGCCCATCCGGTGGCTTGCGCCGCTGCCCTGGCCGCGCTGGATCTTCTGGAGGCCGAAGACGGCCCAGGGCGTGTGAAAGCCCTCAGTGCCCATTTCGAGGCCGCCGTGCACAGCCTTCAGGGCGCGAAGCACGTGGTGGATGTGCGCAACTACGGCCTGGCCGCGGGGATCACCATTGCCGCCGTGCCAAGCGAGCCCGCCAAGCGGCCCTACGAGATCGCCATGCACTGCTGGAAGAACGGCTTCTACGTGCGCTACGGTGGTGACACCATCCAGCTCGCGCCGCCCTTCATCAGCGAGAAGGCCGAACTCGACCGGCTGGTGAGCGCGCTTGGCGATGCGCTGGCGGCAACGGCCTGAGATCGTAAACACGTTCCGATCACGTTTTTTCTGATTTGACGCTAACTAACCATGAACCGCGATAAACCTGTTACCCAGACCATAGGCCACCTCATCGACGGCCAGATCGTCCACGACGCTGCGCGTACGCAGCCGGTATTCAATCCCGCCACCGGCCAGGTCAGTGGCCACGTGGCGCTCGCATCGCAAGCCACGGTGGAGCAGGCGATCGCCGCGGCCGAGAAGGCTTTTCCGGCATGGCGCGACACACCGCCGCTCAAGCGCGCGCGGGTGATGAGCAAGCTGAAGGGGCTGCTGGAAGAGCATGCCGAGCAGATTGCCCAGATGATCACCGCCGAACATGGCAAAGTGCTCAATGATGCGCATGGCGAACTGCAGCGCGGCATCGAGAACGTCGAGTACGCGAGCTACGCGCCGGAGTTGCTCAAGGGTGAGCATTCGCGCAACGCGGGCCCTGGCATCGACTCGTGGGCCGAGCACCAGGCGCTTGGCGTGGCCGCGGGCATCACGCCTTTCAATTTCCCGGCCATGGTGCCGCTCTGGATGTGGCCGATGGCCGTCGTGTGCGGAAACACCTTCGTGCTGAAGCCCTCGGAGCGCGATCCGAGCAGCGCCCTCTTCATCGCGGAGCTGGCGCAGAAAGCCGGCTTGCCGCCGGGCGTACTGAACGTGGTCAACGGCGATAAGGAAGCCGTGGACACGCTGCTGCGCGATGCGCGCGTGAAAGCTGTCAGCTTCGTCGGCTCCACGCCGATCGCCGAGTACATCTACGCCGAAGGTTGCAGGCATGGCAAGCGCGTGCAGGCGCTGGGCGGTGCGAAGAACCATGCGGTGGTGATGCCTGATGCCGATATCGCCAACGCGGTGAGCGCCATGATGGGCGCCGCTTACGGCAGTTGCGGCGAGCGCTGCATGGCTGTGCCCTTGATCGTGTGCGTGGGCGATGAAGTGGCCGAGCAGATGATCTCCGGCCTGAAGACCGAGATCGCCAAGGTCAAGGTAGGCCCTGGCACGGACAACGGCAACGATATGGGGCCGCTCATCACCAAGCCGCACTTTGAGAAGGTCAAAGGCTACGTGGACCATGGCGTGGCCGAAGGCGCGGAGCTGCTGGTTGATGGCCGTGGGCTGCAGGTGGCTGGCCATGAGGAAGGCTATTTCCTTGGCCCTTGCCTGTTCGATCGTGTGAAACCTGGCATGAAGATCTACCAGGAGGAGATCTTCGGGCCAGTGCTTGGCATCGTGCGCGTGAAAACGCTCGAAGAAGGGATGAAGCTTATCAACGATCACGAGTACGGCAATGGCACGTGCATCTTTACCCGCGATGGCGAGGCGGCGCGGTATTTCACAGATCACATCCAAGTGGGCATGGTGGGGGTGAATGTGCCGCTGCCGGTGCCGGTGGCCTACCACTCTTTCGGCGGCTGGAAGCGCAGCCTGTTTGGCGATCTGCATGCCTATGGACCCGACGCGGTGCGCTTCTATACCAAGCGCAAGACGATCACGCAGCGGTGGCCTTCGGCCGGGGTGCGGGAAGGGGCCATGTTCAGCTTTCCTTCCAGCCGATGAGGCGGCGCGCTCTTTGACAGGCTCTGCGGTATCGGCCCCTCAATAAGTTCCGTGGTCTTACTCCTTCCCCTCTTGGGGGAAGGTTGGGATGGGGGCTTTCACTGGAGGTTGATCTGAACGGCCTTCAGCTTCCTAGTGGCCTTCTGTAGTTTGAATTGAGGCCGGAGGCCGGGATTGCCCTCGGCAGTGCAGTCACCTTCTTTTGCGTCGCCAAAAGAAGGTGACCCAAGAAAAGGCGACCCCACTTGCCGTGTCCCTGCGCTTCGCTACGGGCAACCTGCGGTGCTCGATCAAGGGGCGGTGCCGTCGAACTCGCTATGTTCACTTCGTTCACGCCGCTCAAACAACGCCGGCAAGCTAGAGCACGAAGCAAGGGCATCTTGCAGTGCCCTTGCCCACCCCTCGCTCTGTGCTCCTCGGCACGGCCAGAGGGGACCCGTGGCTCGCGCCATCGCTTCGCTTGGCCCGCGAATCAACAGGCTCCGCTGTATTGGCTCCCTCTTCCGCCTGCGGGAGAGGGTTGGGGTGAGGGTCAGCGGCGGTTGATTGATTTGCAGCGCTGGTAGGTCGGGCGTGCATGCCCGCGTGTATCTCCCTCGGCTTGTGACCTTCCTCCGCTGCTTGACCTGAGGCCAGGGTTGCCTCTTGCTATGCGGTCTCTTTCTTTGCTCGCCCCCCGAATGGCCGGCCCCCGGATCGCCACACTAGAATCAAGACATGACGCGCCTTAGTGACGCCACTGTTTACATCATTGATGACGATGCCATCGTGCGTGAGGCGATGGCATGGCTGCTGCGTTCGCGCAGGCTGCTGTCGGAATCGTTCGACAGCGCCGAGGCCTTCGAGAAGATGCTCGACGATTCCGCGCGGGGTCAGGCATCGCCCAGGCAGCCCGGATGCATTCTGCTTGACGTGCGCATGCCCGGCATGAGCGGGCTGGCCTTGTTCGACCGCCTGGCCGAGCGTGGGCTGACGCAGGCATGGCCGGTGATCTTTCTGACCGGGCATGCCGATGTGCCCACGGCGGTCGATGCGGTCAAGCGCGGGGCCTTCGATTTTTGTGAGAAACCGTTTTCAGACAACGGCCTGGTTGACCGGGTGGAGCAGGCGCTCACCATATCGGCCGAGCGTGTGGCGCAACTGGCTGAGCAGCAGGCTGTGCATACCCGGGTAGCGGAACTGACGGAACGCGAACAAGGGGTGATGCAACTCGTGGCGAGCGGGCGGCCCAACAAGCTGATTGCCGACGAATTGGGCATCAGCGTGCGTACCGTGGAAGTGCATCGCGCCCGCGTGTTCGAGAAAATGGACGTCAAATCGGCCGTCGAATTGGCCAATTTGCTACAAAAAATCTAGCCTGCGGGAACCCTGCCGGACAGCCAAGGCCACTGGCTGACCCATAATCAGCTTTTTGGCGCTGAATTGTCTCGCACGGATTCGCCCGGCTCGCTGGGCGCTGCCTCGGCTTGAGCCGTGTCTGTGTGCTCGTGCCGGTTTCGCAGCTCGCCCTTGTTGCGGCCAGCAAACATGGTCCACCACACGATCAGCGCCAGCAGCAGTAGCGCCCCGAGGGCTTCCAAGAGAATCACCGTCATGAATCGATTGTTCCGGTTTTTTTGTTGCTGGGCCGCCCCGAAACAAAAAGCGCCCCCTTGGGGGGCAGCGCATCACGCGAAGCGGAGGAGCGTGGGGGCCATTTTATTCGTAGCCTGCATTGTAGGAATGCTGGCCAGTTGCGCCATCCGGCCCTCCTCTCCGCCCCCTTCGACGGTGCCCTCCGCACCGCCTGATGCGCCCATGCCGCCGATGGTGGACCCGGGCGATGCCGCGCCCCTGCCGCCCGCTCGCCAGAGTTCGCGCAGCCGCTGGGTGCCCGTGCGCTGGGCCGAGCTGCCGGGCTTTGAGCAGGACGCCATGGACGAAGCCTGGAATGCGTTCACCAAGAGCTGCGAGCGCCCGGGCCGTACCTTCGCGAATCTGTGCAGCGAAGTGCGGCGCCTGTCGCTGGGCACGCCGGAGGAGCAGCGCCTGTGGCTGCGCGCCAGGCTGCAGCCCTACCGCGTGGAACCTTTGGCCGGCCCCAATGCACAGGGCGCCGAAGGGCTTCTGACGAGCTACTTCGAGCCGGTTTACGAGGCTTCGCGCGTGGCACGGCCCGGTTATTCCGCGCCCATCTACCGCGTTCCGCGTACGCTGGGCCAGCGCAAGCCCTGGTATACGCGCCAGGAAATGGATGTGCTCCCCGAGGCACGTGCGCAACTGGCCGGGCAGGAACTGGTGTGGCTGGCCGATCCGCTGGACGCGCTGATCCTGCAGATCCAGGGCTCCGGCCGCGTGCACGTGCTGGAGGCCGACGGCAGCCAGCGCATGGTGCGGCTGGCTTTCGCGGGTACCAACGATCACCCCTATCGCAGCCCCGGCAAGTGGCTGATCGATCAAGGGCTGCTGCGTGGCGACGTGACCTGGCCGGGCATCCGCAACACGCTGGCGGCCAACCCGAACCGGCTGCAGGAGTTCCTGTGGAGCAATCCGCGCATGGTGTTTTTCCGTGAGGAAGCGCTTTCACCGCTGGACGAGAAATTCGGTCCGCGTGGCGCGCAGGGGGTGCCGCTGACACCGGGACGTTCGATCGCGGTGGATCCGCAGAGCATTCCGTACGGTACGCCCGTGTGGCTGGCATCGCAGGGGCCGGTGGCCAATCTGCAACGCCTCGTGATGGCGCAGGACACGGGCAGCGCCATCGTCGGGGCCGTGCGCGCCGACTATTTTGCGGGGTGGGGTGCCGAGGCCGGCGATTTCGCGGGCCGCATGAAGCAGCAGCTGCGTTTGTGGGTGCTGTGGCCCAGGTGATGCGCCGGCCGAAGCTGGAGGCAAGATGCCGCGCTGCTTTCTCGCGCTCTCGCTCATCGCTGCGCTGACGGCTTGCGCGGCTTGGCGCGATGCGCCCCGCTTGTCTTACCGCTGCGCCAATGATCTGCGCTTCGAGGCGCGCCTGTACCAGGACATGGCGATTCTGGAGGGCACGACCGGCCACGCGGTGCTTGCACGCGCCAACGACGACAAGGTGGCCAAGGAGCCTGTCTATGCGGACGACACTGTGCAAGCCCGGTTCGGCCTTGGCGTGGATGGGCGCCTGACGCGGCTGGACTACACCAACATCCCGGAGCCGGTGTATTGCGAACGCGTCCTGGCGCCCGGCGAAGAAGCGCAGGCACAGGCGGCAGACCGTCCTGGCCCGCGACCGCCCCCGCCGCCGCCGGATCCCAACGCACCGGTACTGACCAACATACGCACGGGTGAAGGGCCGATCGGAGGGGGTTAGGGGATGCGGGCAGCCAGCGCTTGCGCAATGCCAGGGAAGGACCTCTCCCGGGCGCTTTGCAGAGCATCGGCGCCCACATGGTCAAACCCCAGCGACCGCACGATGTCCTGAATATGCTCGTCTTCTGCAAGCGCGCCGGTTTGCAGAAGACGATCCGCCGCGTCCAGGTGGTCTTGTTCAAGGGCCAGGGTCAGTGCGCCACCGCAGCCGGGCGTGGATACATTGATATCGCCGCCGGTTTGCTGCAGGGCATCGGCCAGCATGTATACCACCTCCCAGTGCCCCATGTAGGCGGCGCGCGTCAGCGGCGTGAAGCCATACTCGTTCGCGGTATTGAGATCACCGCCTGACTGCACCAGGGCGTTGATCAGCACCGATGCGGCTTCCCGGTGTCCTTTATAGGCGGCCTCCGACAGGGGAGTGAACCCCTGGTTGTTGGTGGCATTGATGTCGCCTCCCGATTGCAGTAACGCATCCGTCAGGGCCGCCACCACGTCCTGATGCCCATCCCGCGCGGCGACTGCCAGCGCGGTGTCGCCGTGCGGATCGAGGGTATTCAGATCCACACCGGCGTGCTGCAGCACTTTGATCAGGTGGCGAACCTGCGCCAGATTGTTTTCCTGGGCCGCCATCTTGAGCGCCGCAGGGCCTGCCTGAAGGGTGTCCGCGCCTTCCTGCATCAGCCCCAGCAGTTTGTCCAGGTCCCAGCGCTGAATGGCATCAGCGACGGCCACGTCCATATCGTGCGAGCAAGTGGGGCCATTGCCGGGGCGGTCCAGCGGGAATGAAGGAGCGCCTGCGTAGAGTAGTGGCGCAGGTAAGGCATTGCTCAGCGGTTGAGCGGATGAAGGTGCCGTCGGAGAAGTGGCGTAGTGGGGTGCGATGGTCTGGCTAAGCTGCATGGCGTGTGTGTTCTGAAATGAGCGGGTCGCGATTCGCGTTCAGACGCAATGAGTAACCGCCACTGCGAGCAAGTTCCATTCGAAAGCGTGTGACTGTCTTAAAAGTTTCATGTTGCTTTTGCACACTAGCAACCGTTCGGACACCGAGCCCGGGGAGCATCGCCGCCACAAACGGCAATGAAGGTCAGCTCTTCGGCCACCTATCAATAGATTACCCACGGAGTTGCACTCTCATGACTAACCCCACCGCCTCGCGCCGCCGCATGCTGCAACTGTTTGCCGGCGTGCCGATGCTGCCGTTGGCTTCTTCCCTCACCGCTGCCGGGCTGTTGGCAGCCTGCGGTGGCAGTGACGACAACGATACCCCCGCTGTTTTCAAAGGCGTGACGTTCAGCTCGATGCCGGCACCCGGCCTCAGCAATCCTGCCGCCATGGCTACTACCAGCACCACAGCCGTGATGAGCGTACTGTATGACGACGACAGCAAGATGGATTTCGCGCTGGCCTACCAGCCCTTCTTCGTAACCGGCGACCTGGTGAGCGACGGCAAGGGCGGCCAGATCCTGGCCGGCGGCTACTACAATATCAACAACCAGCCCATCATCGACGCCTCCGTGGCTGGCAAGGAGCGCCAGTTCTTCTCCGACTCACCCGATGGTTCGTCGCTGATCCATATCGAAGGCGCCAAGGTCGACGGCGTCAAGGGCAAGCCGGTCTTCTTCGTCGTGCAGTTCGAGTACACCTCCAAGGATCAGGGCGGCAACAGTGCCTACGGCACGCTGCCTTCACCCATTGCAGTGCTGACGCTGGACCAGGACCAGGACACCGGCAAGCTCAGCCTGGTCAAGTACCACAACGTGGATATGTCCCAAGTGCATGGCCTGTGGATCACCTGCGGCGCGAGCCTCTCGCCCTGGAACACCCACCTGTCGAGCGAAGAGTATGAGCCCGATGCCTTCACCGCCGCGAGCTCTGCGCAGTTCAAGGCCTTCAGCAAGAACGTCTACGGTGATGAGACGACCGCCAATCCCTACCACTATGGTCATCTGCCCGAAGTGACGGTGAACGCGGACGGCACCGGGAGCGTGAAGAAACACTATTGCCTGGGCCGCATCTCGCACGAACTGATCCACGTCATGCCCGACAACCGCACGGTGCTGATGGGCGACGACTACACCAACGGCGGCCTGTTCATGTTCGTGGCCGATAAGGCCAATGACCTGTCCGCCGGCAATTTGTATGTGGCGCATTACACCGCTAAGCTGACCAACACCTCCACCGCCAGCATGCAGTGGATCCATATGGGTCATGCCACCAGCGACGAGATCAGAGCGCTGGCTGACAGCCTGAAGCCCACCGACATCATGGAGTCCCTGACGGCCGATCCGCAGGACGCCAGCTACACCAAGGTCTTCCTCGACGGCAAGGCCGCGTGGATCAAACTCAAGCCCGGCATGGAAAAGGCCGCCGCCTTCCTGGAAACCCACCGCTATGCCAACCTGGTCGGGGGCAGCATGGCCTTCACCAAGATGGAAGGCACCACGCTCGACATCAAGGACAAGATCGCCTACTCGGCGCTGGCCAACATCCAGACCTCGATGATCGAAGGCGACGCACTCTGGGATGCCAAGCACAATGTGGCTTTCCCCAAGACCCTCAAGGCTGGCGGCGTGCTGGCGCATCAACTGGGCGGTGGCGCCAAGGACACCTCGGGCGCTGCCATCAACAGCGAATGGGTGCCGGCCAGCTCGCATATGGAACTGATGGGCGAAGACATCAGCGCCGACGCCCTGGGCAATACCGCCCACCCCGACAAGATCGCCAGCCCGGATAACCTGAAGTTCTCCGAGAAGATGCGTACCCTGTTCATTGGCGAGGACAGCGGCAACCACGTGAACAACTTCCTGTGGGCCTATAACGTCGATACCAAGCAGCTTTCCCGCATCCTTTCCACGCCCGCCGGCGCGGAATCCACGGGCCTGCACGCGGTCGACGAGATCAACGGTTGGACTTACATCATGAGCAACTTCCAGCACGCTGGCGACTGGAGCAGCCTGCACGCCAAGGTGAAAGACGTGCTGGATCCGCTGATCAACGCCAACTACAAGGACAAGTTCGGCGCCGCGGTGGGTTATCTCACGGCTTCGCCATCGCAGATGCGGTTGTCCAACAAGGACTGATAGCGATCGAAGCGGGACGCAAAAAAGGAGTCGTAGGCTCCTTTTTTGTTGCCGGGCCGCCCCAAAACAAAAAGGCGCTCCCTCGGGGGGCAGCGGACCACGCGAAGCGGGGAAGCGTGGGGGTTGTTTTTGTCCTGCCGCTTGATGGTGGGCGATGGGGATGGCGCTTGCCAGGAAGACGCCGCAGGGTTATTGGGCTTCGTGGGCCCGCGGCAACACCAGCGTGAAGCGGGTGCCTCCATGGGACGAAGGTTTCACGCGCACATCGCCGCCATGCAATCGGGCTACGCGTCGGGCAACCCATAGGCCCAGCCCAAAGCCGCGTGCCTGATCCATGCGGTCGCCTTGCTCGAAGCGGTCGAAAATATGCTGGATCAGCTCCGGTTGCAGGCCGGGGCCTTGATCGGTGACAGAAAGCTCCAACCGGCCCTCTGCGTCCAGGTGCGCGGCTACGGTGATCTCTCCGGAACTGGCATGCTTGACCGCGTTGTCCACCAGATTCGACAAGGCCATGTGCACCAGCGTCGAGTCGCAGAGCCAAGTGGCTGGAGCGTCCTGGGTGAGCAGACGCAACTGGTGGCGATGCGACCAACGCACGAGTTGCGCGGCCTCTTCCGCCAGGGCGGGCACTGCCGTCTCGCTGATGCGCAGCCCGAAGCTGGGGGCATCCAGCCGTTCGCTCACCAGACAGTTTTCCACGAGGGCTGTCAGCCGCCGGCAAGCGCGGCGGATCTGCACAGCCCTGTCGACCTGCATGGATACCTCGGAGGCAGGGAACGTGGCCTGCTCGGTGGCTGCGCTATCGATCACGGTAATGGGGGTGCGGAATTCGTGATTCACCATGTCGAAGAACTGGCGCTGTTCCAGGCGCAGCTCGCGCTCGCTTTCCAAGGCCGCCTGCAGTTCGTTGCGTGCTCGCATTAACTCTCCGGTACGCTGTCGCACGCGCTCTTCCAGTGAATGCTCCGAACGTGCCAGCGATTCCACCAGCTGCGCCTGCCGCGCGGCCGAGAGCCGGAACTTCTGCATCAGGCCGACGCCCACGGCCACCGCGACCAGCATATTGAGCAGAAGAACCATGAACTGCCAGTAGGTGCCGGTATAGATGGCGCCACCCGGGAGTGTTCCCATGGCAGCTGCGGCCACGTAGACGCCCAGCACGGCATAGATGGTGTAGGGCGTCAGTATCAGCAGGCTGGGAATGGAGGGCCCCTCATGCCGGATGTTCGACCAGCCTACCCAGACCGCCACCATGCTTGTCAACCAGGGAGCGGAGATGGCAAAGGCTGCCATCGGTGGATACCAGGCTTGTCCCATACTGGACAAGCCCAGCAGTGGTATGGCGGTCAAGGCCAGCAGTACTTTATCCAACTGCCGCCAGCGCGTACCTTGGGTCAGCAACTGGCGCGCCAGCCAGGCGAAAGTGGCGGGCAGCAGGAACACCCCTATGCTGACCAGCGTGTCGCCCCATATCGACCAGGCCGAAGGCAGCCACAACTGGGCATAGCCTTGCACGTTGAGGCCATGTACGAAGCCAATGCCCGCGAACACGGCCATTGCCGTGACCACACGCGCGCGCAGCGCCAGGGCCGCGCCGGCCAGCAGAAGCGCCAGCAACAGGCTGATGCCGAGGAACGCGCCGGAGGCCCATTCCATCGCAGCCAGCCTGGCCATCAGGTTCGAGCTGCGCAAAATGATGGCATAAGCGTGCGAGGCACTCAAGGTTTGCACGCGCAACAGCATGGGCTGTCCGTCCCGCAGCGGAAATACCAGCTGCCGAACGCGAACACGGTCCGCCATGGGGATCATGTCGCCGCTTTCGGCCTGATGCCAAGCCGAGCCGTCGATGCCGGGCTGATAGAGCGTGACCCTGTCCAGGTAGGCCGGCATCACCATCAGCCATGGTGGATCGCTGGTGTCGCCCGCCAGGCTGGGGACGGAGGCGCGCAGCCAGTATGTGCTGCTGCTGTAGCCCTCGTTCAAGGGACCCCGAAGGGGGTGAAGTCAGCGTCTGGCAAGGCCACAACCTCGGCGGCTGTAAGCCGTCCGTCTGGGTCTTCGAGCAGTTGCGCGGGCAGGCCGCTGCCCAGCTGTATGCCCGTGGCCTGTGGCCACAGGCGCGAGGGGCCGAAAATGCACAGCGCCATCAGGCTCATCGAGATGATGAGCCAGCACACGAAGCTCCCGATAGCCGCCGGGCTAATTTTTTGCTGTTGCATAAGGTTGCCCGGAAGATAGCGATGGAGCGGAGGTAGAGGGCTTGGGGGCCGAGTGCGGCAAGATCAGCGTGAAGCACGATCCTCCCTGGGGCGCGGCTGCTACCTCTACATCGCCTCCATGCAATTGGGCAATGCGGCGAGCTGCCCACAACCCCAGGCCGAATCCGCGTATCTGCTGGGCCACGCCACGCTCTCCGCGCTCGAACAGCCGCTCCACCGCCCCTGGGGGCAATCCTGGTCCCTGATCGCTGACCGACAGGTACAGGCGGTTCTGCTCATCTACCCGCGCGGCGATACGGACCTCTCCCGGTAGCGCGTGTTTCACTGCGTTGTCCGTCAGGTTGGACAGCGCCATGCGTGCCAACAGCGGATCACAAGGCCATGCGGGGGTAGCCCGCCTATGTCTAGCACCAGCCGGTGGCGCGGTGACCACTGCACGATCTGGGCTGCGTCGTCCACCAGATTTTGCAGGTTCACCATCTGGCGCTGGGGGCTCATGGAGGCAGCTTCCAGCCGTTGGTCGGCCAGGCAGTTGTCCATCAAGTCCGCCATGCGCCGGCACATGCGGCGCATCTGGGCCGCGCGCCGCTTCTGCTCTTCCAGATCGGTGGACGGAAAGGTCCATTGCTCTGTTGCCGCGCTATCCATCACCGCCAAGGGCGTGCGGAACTCGTGATTCACCATGTCAAAGAACTGGCGTTGCTCCTCGCGCATCGTTCGCTCGCTTGCCAACGCAGCCTGAAGCGTGTTCTGCGTCTGCAGCAGTTCCGTCGTGCGCTGGCGTACCCGCTCTTCCAGCGTATGTTCCGATTTCGCCAGCTTTTCCATCGAGTCACGGAACTGTCGCACCAGGCCCGCACCCACTGCGACCGTGACAATGACGTTCAGCAGCAGTGTGTTGAGCTGCCACAGCACGCTCGTCTCGATCTCCGGTAGTGGCGCCCACCCCAGGTAGGCAGCCGTCACGTAGAGCCCTATAAGACCGTAGGAGGAGCCGGGCAGCACCAGCAGCACATGTTCCAGCGAAGGGCCGTCCCGCATGAGATTGCACCAGGTAACCACGGCTACCACGGCGCTGATGGCCCACGGCGCCCCCACGCCGATCCAGGCCCAATCTGAATAGCGCCCGAGCGGAATGCTGACCAGGCACAGCAGCGGCACCGTGCCCAGAGCGAGCAGCAGCCGGTCCGTATGGCGCCAGCGGGTGCCGATCGTCAGCACCTCCCGGAACTGCCAGGCCAGCGCCGCCGGCAGCACCAGCGTTCCCACCTTCACGGCAAGATCGCCCCAATGCTCTAAGGACGCGGGCAGCCAGAGTTGCAGATAGCCTCTGTCTGCTGCACCATGCATCAGGCACACCACGGAAGCCACCGCCAGGGCCGCCAGACTGCGCATGCGCAGCGCCAGGGCCGCGCCGATGATGAGCAGCGCATGCATCAGGTTGATGCCTTGATGGAGCCCCGAAGCCCATTCGGAACTCGAGAGATAACTCATCAACCCTGTGGAATGCCATAGCGTGGCATCCATTTGCATCGGGCTCGTGGTTTGTACGCGCAGGATGAATGGCTGCCCCGGCAGCAAGGGCAATACCAATTCACGCGCACGGACTCGCTCCGCCATGGGCACGGTATCTCCACTGCTTTGCTCATGCCAGGCACCGTCGGCCTGTTGGAACAAGGTGACCTTGTCGAGATAAGTCGGCACTATCTCCAGCCAGGAGGCCCCTTCCCGGGCGTTGGTCCCGGCAGTTGATATAGGCACTTCCACGCGCAGCCAATACACGTCACGGGTATAACCCTTGTTCAACGGTTGCTTGACAACCTCGAACGTCTCTTTGGGCAGGACGGCTACTTCCTCGACCGACATGCGTCCGCCGCGGTCTGGCAGTACCAGGAAGGGAATATCCGTTCCTAACCGCTGACCGGGGGGCTGGGGCCGGGCGAATGTCGCCGGGCTCAGCACGAAAAACACGACAAAAGCAATCGACGCCAGGAACCAAAGTGCCAGAGGGCTCCAGAGCGCCGGCCATCGCAGGCCCTTTGGGGGTGTGATAGCTTGTGAGTTTTTATGCATGGCGGAGAGTAAGCGGTGTAACAATAATTGAATGTTTGTTTGATTTCACCATGCAATTGCCTCAGGGATGACACACCCCAGTTCCACCTCTCCCACCATAGCCGTGGTCGAAGATGACGAAGACATCCGCGCCAACGTCTGCAGTTTTCTCAGCAAGAGCGGGATGCGTGCCTGGGGTGCTGATTCCGCCGAGGATTTCTACGTCCGCTTGCTGCGCGAGCGGGCTGACCTGATCGTGGTTGATCTTGGCCTGCCCGGCGAAAGCGGCATGAGTCTTGTGAGCCGCCTGGCCAAGCAGGGCATCCCGGTGATCGTGCTGACCGCACGGGGAGATCTGGAGAGCCGTATTGCCGGGTTGGACGCTGGCGCGCTCCAGTATTTCGTCAAACCTGCCGACCTGAACGAACTCGTGGCCGGCATTCGTTCTCAACTGCGCCGCACCGTTGGCGGAGGGGCCCCGGGGCCGCAAGCTGGCCAAGCCGTGCCGTGGCGCCTGGATACCGCCGGGGCCCGGCTGGTGGCGCCCAATCAGCAGGCGGCTTCTTTGACGACACGTGAACTCGATCTTCTAACCTGCCTCATGACGGCCGAGAGCGGTCTTGTCACCAAACACGACCTGGTACGCGCCATGGGCGCAGGCGAGGTGGAAGATGGCTTTCACCGCATCGAATCGCAACTTACCCGCTTGCGGCGCAAGACACTGGAAGCGACGGGCTTGCCGTTACCGGTGCGGGCGGTGTTCGGTAAGGGACTGGTGTTCGTGCAGTAGCTTGGTGAGTGCGAATTCTCAAATGTGAGTAAATGTATAAATTTGATTATGGCGAGTGACTGATGTAATCAATAGATTCTCGAACTAAAGCAAAGGCGCATGCGTTGGGGCATGTCCTTTTTCTTTTGTTCGGGATTCATCACGCCTGGCGCCGAGTGGATTCCGGTTGTTCATAAAACAAACGAGGGATTCATGAAGCTCCTGAGAAAACCATCCAAGAGAGGCGCCATCGCGCGCGTTTTGCTGCCAGCCTTGCTGGCTGCGGCGGCGATGCCGGCGGTGCACGCGCAGAACATCGCGAACCTGCAGAACCTTGACTTCGAAAACGCCACCGATTTTCAAGGCTGGACCCGCAAGGCCTATACGGTCGACGGCACCAACGGCATTCCCGGATTGCAACCCGGCGCCACTCCGAAGCGCTCGCCCACGAACCTCGCCGATCTGAACCTGACCGAGGTGGCCGCCAGCGCCAGCACATCGGCCGTGATCCGTGGGGCAGCAGTCAATGACAACCACAACGCTGGCCTGAGTGTGCCCTCGTGGGGCAGCGCTGTAGCCCGTATTCACTCTGGAGACGGCGGGTCTCCCTCCGGAACGGGGGGCAGCAGCAACCATTCGAGCGGTATCGAGCAGACCTTCACGGTCACCGCCGCTGACATCGGCAAGCGCATTACGTTCGCGGCGGCGCCAGTGCTGGGCGAGCCGGCGCAACCCCACCCTGACCACCGGCAGGCCTATTTCTTCATCTCCATCACCAACGTCACTCAGAACACGACGCTCTACACAGCGTTCAACTTCGCAGGCGAGTCTGGCGTGAACTGGCAAAGCGCGTCCAATTGGAAGTTCACCAATTGGCAACTGGTGGATGTCCAACTGGATGCCGCCAAGGTGGCGCCGGGTGACGACATCAAGATCGAGGTGATCGCGGCTGGCTGTGCTGATGGCGGTCACGCGGGCTATGTGTACCTGGATGTTCCCAAGGGCCTGGAGGTGGTAGCCACGGCGGACAAGCCCGCCTATGAGCTGCACAGCAACCCGGACGGCAGCACCGACGTGGTTTATACCTACACCTACCGCAACACGGGCGACACCGCTGTGAGCAATGTGACGGTGCGTCCCACGATTCCTGCGCTGTCCGCGGGAGCCTCGGGTGCCGGCAACACCACCTTCAGAGGGGTGGATGCCAATGGCGGCACATGCACGAATGTGCCTGCGCAAGGCGCCACCAGCACCACCATGGTGTGCGATTTCGGCACGCTGAATCCAGGCGCATCGGGCACGTTCACCATGACGGTTCGCGTGCCCCCGGGCGTTTCCGCCGACAAGGTGGTCAACGGCAGCTACCCGATCAGCGGCACGGGCGCGCAGACCATGGACGGTCCGGTTGTCCGCTCCGACCTGCTGGCCGACATGGTGCCTGATCTGACGGGTTTGCCTGGCACCTATGCCCTGGGCCAATCCTACAGCGGTTCATTCACCTGCACCAACCAGGGTTCGACAGCGGCCACTGGAGCCACCTGCAGTGTGGCCAATCTGCCGCCCGACGTGACCACGGGCCAGTGCACCATGGGCGGTGTCAACTGGAACGCGCCCGCCGCGGTGCCCGCTGCCGGCGTGGTGACGTGCCCGGTTTCGGGTACGCCGCAGACCGAAGACGGCGCGCACAACGTGACGGTGACGACTGGTGCCGGCAATGATGGCGACACCGGCAATAACACCGTGCAGAAATCGGTCACGGGTTCACCCGACATCAGGATCGATCTTACGAACCTGCCATCTACGGCCACCGTGGGCCAGCCCTATACGGGCAGTTTCACCTGCACGAACATCGGCTCGCTCGATGCGGCGGCAGGCACGACGTGCTTGGTCGCCAATCTGCCTGATGGCTTGACGCAGCAGGCCTGCTCCATCAGCCCGAGTGCGGCGCCCTGGGCGGCTGGCAATGCCATTCCGGTGGGCGAGGTGGTGACTTGTCCGGTCACGGGTACGCCCACGAACAACAAGGGTACGAAAACCGTGGACGGCAGCACTGGCGCCGACGGCGACGCCAATACCGGCAACAACACAGCGCAAAAGCCGATCGATGTGGTGGGGGTGCCGAACGTGGTGATCGACCTGGGCGGCCTGCCGCCGACCGGTACCGTGGGCAGACCTTACGAGGGTAGTTTTACCTGCACGAGCAACGGCACTGCCGACGCGCCGGACGCGGCCTGCACGGTGGCGAGCCTGCCCCCCGGCGTGACCCAGGGTGCATGCGCCATTACGCCGGCCAATGCGGCCTGGACTTCCGCTGCCACGATTCCTGAAGGCGAAGTGGTGACCTGCCTCGTCAGCGGCAAGCCGACCAAGATGGGTGATTCGACAGTGGACGGCACGGGCGGCTCCAGCACCGCGGCCACGGAGGTGAGGATCAGCGCGGCGCCCCTTATGCCGGTGCCCACCTTGACGGAATGGGGTCAGATCCTGATGGCCGGCTTGCTGGCTGTCATCGGGGTGTTCATGGTGCGCCGTGGCCGGCACATGGGCTGAGCATTTTTAGTCTCTCCCTCCAGGTAAAACCTGAAAACAAGGAGCTGCGCGATTGCGCAGCTCCTTATGTCTTGGTTCCTTCGCCTGCCGGTGGTGGCGATCGGAGCGCGGTGCTCCTGCCGGAATGTGTGGTGAATTCCCATCTATAGTGTGAAAAAGTTGTGATTGGGAACTAAGTGTCTCATTTGTGTATTTTTGTGAGTATTTGAATATGGCGCGACATTGATGCGCTCCATATGCTCCCGGCCAAAGGCGACGCGCTGGACGGCGCCTTCTTTTTTGTCCGGGATTTGCGAGCGGTCTTTGTCATTGAGAAGGTGCGCAGATTCCGAAGGCTTTCGGAAAGGCTTGCCTTGTCACTTCGACTACTTCCCCCTCCCATCGCTGGTTCGCAGGCTTCACCACCCGATGAAGTTCGCGGACTGATTCATGCCGCTTCTGCCTTGGCTCCCGCTGGGAATGCCGGCCCATCCGCATGGGCTCGATGGGGGCGCACAGGCCTCATCGTGGCCGCATTGGCGGGTGCTTCCGCTGCCTCGGCTCAGAGCTTCCTGGCCAACAAGAAGTTCAGCGCGTCCGAGGCCTATCCAGGCGGCACCGTGGGCTTGACGTTCGACTTTTTCAACTCGAGCGCCGGAACATTGAGTGCCGGCTTGCAGGACAAGCTGCCTGACACCTCACCCGCGGGCCAATTGTGGTTCTCTACCGCCGATGCGGCCTCCGCCAGTGGTGTTGCAGGCTGTACGGCTGGCACCATCACATTCTCGGATTTTCTGGACTCACCCGCCGATACCAAGGCGCAGACGATCACCATCACAGGCGCGCAGGTGCCTTCGCAGCCGGCGGGCGTCGAAACGCCCAACTGCCAGGTGACGCTGCCGGTGCATGTCGGCAATGTCGGCACCGACAGCAACGTGACCAACAGCATCGCGGACGGTGTAGCCAGCGCCACCAATGCGAACAGCGAGTCATTTCCCTCGGAGGCATTCGCAGCTTCCCTGCTGATCAAGGCGCCGGTGAACCCCCTGGTGGCGAGCAAGTCCTTTGCTCCCGCCACGATCCCCACGGGCGGCACCTCGACGCTGACCATTACCATCCGGAACAACACCAGCCCGTCAGCATTGGCTCAGAACGTGGCCGTGGCCGACAATCTGCCCACCGGCTTGACGGCGGCAGGCATTCCTTCCTTCTCGACAGGCTGCGGCTCACCCACCAGCGCGACGGTGTCGGGCTCGACGGCAGTGGCCATGTCGGGCGCCACTATCGCGGCGGGCGCCACCTGTACCATCACGGTTCCGGTAACGGCCATTGGCAATAGCGCTCTGGTGAACACCATTCCAGTGGGCGGTGTCACGGCCACCGGCTACAGCAACACCGTCGCGGCCAGCAGCACGCTGAACGTGCGCGACACGATCAAGATGACCAAGGTCATCCGCAGCCCGGCCAACAGCAACCAATGGCGTACGGATTCGTTGCCGGAGCCCAGCAACTTGCACGGCACGAGCTTTACCCAGGGGGTGGCATCGGCCCAGGTCAACCAACCCGTGCCGGTGCGCGTGTATTTCAGCAACCCCAACAGCACGGCTCTGACCGGCGGAACGCTGACCGACAGCCTGCCCACGAGCATCGTGGCGGTGGGCGGTGCGGCCGGGGGCACCTGTACCTGGACCAGCGGGGCACCGTCCATCGCGGCGGGAGCTACGGCAGTCTCCCTCAGCAGCTTCAGCGTTCCTGCTGCCAATCCTGCGACCGGCAGCCTGGGCAGTTGTTATGTGGAGTTCTGGGTCAAAGCGACCACGACGTTTACCAACAACACCAACGCGCTCAGCACGTCGAACGTGAGTTTCGCGGGCATCAATTCCGGCGACATCGATGCCGCGACCTCCGCCACCATGAACGCCACCGCTGCGGGTGGTAACGGCGCTGGTGCTGTGACGGTTGAAAAGCGCTTCTACAAGGAAGATGGCACTTCCCAGACCGGTACCGGTACCCCCTGCGCGTGAGCAAGGGCGAAGTGTTCTGGATGCGCGTGGCCGTCCGCAATACTGTCTATGACGTCGCATACACCGACGGCACTGTCTCTGACACCCTTCCCTTGGGGCTGAAGGCTGTTGCGCCTCCAGTGGTGCGCTTGTTGCAGAACCCGCCGACCAGCAGCAATCAGTCTTATCCGGCTGGCTGTGGAAACCAGAGCGCCACTGCGCATGCCACGGATGGCACGGTCAGTGTCACCAACGTGAGCGGCCACGACGTGGTCACTTATAGCGGCTGGACATTGCACAGCGGCGCAGGTGCCAACGACGCCACCGCCACCAACCAGGGTTGCTTCTACGCCATTCAACTGGTGAGTGATACCGACGGCTACCCGGGAGGCGGCGATTTCATCAACACCATCAGCGCCAATACGGTAGAGGCGTTCAATGGCGAGCGGCTCGTGACGAACCCCGCTGGCGTTTCGGCGCGGGTCGTGGTCGCCTCTGATCTGGATACCACCAAGGCCTTCAGCCCGAACACCATTGGCTCGGCGGGTGGCGCCAGGACGCGTCTGGCCATCACGTTCACGAACAAGAACGGCACCACTCCCATTACCAACCTGGGTGTGACCGATCCTCTGCCCTCCAGCGCCGCCTTCGGTACACTGACTGTGGCTTCGCCAGCCAACGTGAGCAATACCTGCGGCGGCACGCTCACCGCGGCACCTGGCAACACTTCAGTGGTGCTCAGCGGCGGGACGGTTCCAGCCGGCGGCTCCTGCTCGGTCGAGGTGGATGTACTGCACAGCGGCGGCAATGGCAACACGGGCTCGATCACCAACACGATCGCCGCCAAGGGTGTGACCAATGACCAGAACCAGAGCAACAACGAGAACGTGACCGCCACCCTGACGAAGGGGAGCATGGGCGTTAGCGTGAACAAGACCTTCGCAGTCAGCCAGGCCTTGGGCGGGCGCGCCGTGAAGCTCACGCTGAATTTCAACGCCACCACCGCCAGCACCGTGGCTCAGAATCTGATCACCGTGACGGACAACCTGCCTGCCGGCATGGAGGTCGCCTCGAATGCCAACATCGCGACCACCTGCCTGAAGCAAAATGGTGACCCCGCCGACGTGGCGGTGGCGTCCGCGCGGAATGCGTTCACCATCTCGGGCTTCCGTTTCGCGGCCTACAGCAATGGCGCAGCCCCTGCCAATAGCTGCACGCTGACGCTCGATGTGATCCTGACCACCACCGGCAACAAGACCAACACCATTCCAGCAGGTGCCGTAGGCACGGACATGGGCTCCAGCAACGCGAGTTCGACCTCGGCGACGCTCTCTGCCTTGGCCAATACGTCGCTGCAGAAACAGTTCAATCCCAAGCGTGTGGAAGTGGGTTCGCCCAGCACGATGACGCTGACCGTCATCAACGTCAATTCGGAGGCCCGCACTGATTTTGCGCTGACCGATGCGCTTCCGCAGGGGATGATCGTGGCGGCCGGTTCTCCCTCTCATACCTGCGGCAACGGCGTGCTGACCGCCGTGGAAGGCGGGGCCTCGGTGGCTATGACCGGGGGTGACGTGGGTGCGAACGCGAGCTGCACCATCACCGTGCCGGTGACACTCCTGGCGGCCGGTGCCTACGAGAATGGCCCGAGCAACTTCAGCGGTACGAACTACATCGACTGGAGCGAAGCGCGTGATGAGCTGGAGGCCTACGCCAGCTCGCTGCGCGGTACGGTGTTCGTTGATCCCGATCTGAACGGCGGCACCACCGGCTTCGTGCCCGCAGCCGACACCGGTTTGGGCGGCGTGACCATGGAATTGCTGCGCGACGGCAACGTGGTCGCGACGGCGGTCACGGCTGCCACCGATCTGGCGGAGGGTGAAACTTTTACCAATACCGTGAACGGAGCTCCCGTGAGCTGCACGGTGCCCGCGGGCGGCCTGGCGGCTGGCCAATACCTGTTCTGCAACCTGCCCTCGGGCACGGACTACGCCGTGCGCGAAACGCAGCCAGCAGGCTATACCTCCACCGGCAACAAGGCCGGAACGGCAGGCGGTGCGCCGGGTGCACTGGGTGGTGTCACCGAACTGATCGAGACCATCACCGTGCGCCCCGAGGAGAACGAATCCGGCTACGACTTTGGTGAATATGAGCAAGGCATCACCAATGTGTCGGGCCGCGTCTACGCGGAAACCGGAAACAACGCCACCGACGATGGCAACGCCATCGATTCGGGTCTGGTGACCACGGTGGCCATCACCTGTACCGGCCCTGGCGACGCTCCGGCCTACTCCAACAGCATGACCACCAATGCGGATGGCACCTACAGCTTTACCGGCATGCTACCGGGCGCCCAGTGCCAGATCACCGAGACGCAGCCTCTGGACTACAGCAACGCCTATACGCAAACCGGCATGACCGGCGAGCCGGGTGCTCTTGGCCCCGTGGACGCCAGCGAATATGGCAATCCGGGCGACAGTGTGATCGCCAGCATCGTGGTGCCGGCCGCGGGCTCGCCCTACAACAACTTCGCCGAGATCCGCTTGGCGGACATGAGCAGCACCACGGTGTGCACGCCCACCAAAGGAATGCCTGGCACCGTGGTGAGCTGCACGGTGACCTGCACCAACGCGGGTCCGAACAGCGCGGCCAACGCGTTCTGCTCGGTGCCCAACGCGCCCAGCCTGCCTGGTTCACCGGCGCCTGTTTGCGAGAACTCGCCCGCAGCGCTGCTGGGCATGGGTGAGTCGCTGGCTTGCACCGTCAGCTTCAAGCTGCCCAACACGGCCGGCACCATCACAGTGCAGGGCGGCACGGGCGCCGACAACGACACCAACGGCAGCAGCGTGCCCACCGAAGGCAACAACCCGTCGGGTGCCTCCGTGGCACCGCAGATCCTTACCCCTGTGCCCACCCTGGGCGAGTGGACGATCATGCTCATGATGGCCATGCTGGCCGGTCTGGGTGCGACACGCCTGCGCCGCCGCTAAGCATCGGTAAGGGCTGAAAAGAGCCTGGGGCAGCAACGCTGCCCCAGGCTCTTTTCGTTTGCCCGAAAGGACTTTGTGATTGGGCGCTCTTCAGGCGTCCCGCCGAACGAAGAACGTCAGACCTGCCAGCCGCTCCAGTGCCAGGATGGCCAGGAAAGTCACCAGCACCGACAGCGTCGAGATGGCCGCCAGCACGGGCGTCGCTTCATCCTGGATGAAGGTGAAGATCTGCACGGGCAGGGTTGTGATGTTGGGGCCGACCAGGAACATGGTGATGGTCACCTCGTCGAACGAAATGATGGCTGAGAAAAGCAATGAGGTGAGCAGGCCTGAGCGGCACAGGGGCAGCACAATGTCCCGTAGCGCGCGCCACTCCGATGCGCCCATGACCTCGGCTGCCCGGATCAGATCCGGGTCGATGGAGCGCAATGCGATGTGCACCGGGCGGTAAGAGAAGGGCAGGACAACCATCAGGTGCGCCAGGACAATGGCCAGCGAGGTTCCGATGATGTCGAACTTGGCCAGCAGCACCACGGTGGCGACACCCATGGCCGCATGGGGGAAAAAGAGGGGAGCAAAGATCAGCAGTTCCAGCAGGGTATTGAGCCTGGGCGCATACCGGATGGTGAAATAGGCTGTCATGAAGCTCGTGGCCGTGATGAGCACGGAGGCCACTGCGGCGATCCATACGCTGGTCCAGGCCGCACGCAGCCAGCGCGGATCGGTCAAGGCCTCGATGTACCAGCGCCACGACAGACTTTCAGGCGGGAACTGAAAATAGCCGGTACCGTTGAACGAGGCGCCGAAAACGATGAAGATGGGCAGCGGCAGCGCCACCAGGAGTGCGAGGCCCAGGTAGCGCAGGAAGCGGTTGGTGTCGGTCATGGTTCACGGATGCCCACGCAGGACTCGGCGTTCGATGGCTTTGAAGCACACCAGCGAGAGGAAGGAAACAGCCAGCAGGCATAGCGACCAGGCAGCGCCCTTGTTCATGTTGTAGGTCGACATGACTTCCTGGTAGATCTGCGAGCCGACGAACTTCTGTGTGACGCCACCCAGCAGCATTGGCGTCACGATGGCCCCGATGCAGGCGAGGTAGACCACCATCAGCGCGGTGAACGCACCGGGCAGCGACAGCGGAAAGACCACGCGGAGAAAGGTCTGCAAGCCCGTGGCGCCCAGCACGTTCGAGGCTTCCTCCAGATTCTGCTCGATGGCCAGCAATGAAGACAGGATGGAGATCACCGCAAAGGGCATCAGCACGTGCGTCAGCCCCAGGATGATGCCGAAGTCGTTGAACATCAGCGGCAAGGGATCGTCCAGCACGCCGATCCATGCCAGCATGGCATTGATGAAGCCCTTGGGGCCCAGCAGAATGATCCAGCCGTAGGAGCGCACCACCAGGCTCACGAGCCAGGGCACGAGCACCACGATCAGCAGGCGGTTGCGCCAGCGGTCACCGGCGCGCCAGAGCAGCAGCGCGATGGGATAGGCGAGCAGCACGGCCGAGAAGGCGACAACGATGGACGACAGCACGGTCCGATAGAAGGCTGTCTGGTAGTCAGGCCGGTCGAGGATCTGCTGGAAGTACCGGAACGACACCGTCCCGTCTTCGATGAAGGCGTTCGAGAACAGCATCACCACGGAGGTGAAGAACAGACCCAGCACGGCGGTGACCGGCAGCAGCAGCAATAACCGGGAAGGCGGCAGGCGTTCCGCGGTGTCCATCACGCCGTCTCTCCAAAGGCCCGAGCGCTCGCGTCCGCAAGAGGCGCATACACGCGCGCTTTGTCCGGATTGAAATGGACCTGGCAATGAGCACCGGGTATCAGACCGGGCAGGCGCTGATCGGACATCACGATCGATGTCATGCGCCGTCCTGCCACTTCCAGGATGAGACGCGACACGGGTCCGAGCGAAACAATATCGATCAGCCGTGCCGGAAGCTGAACTCCTTGTGCCGTGGCTTCACCACAAGAGACCACCAGGTTCTCCGGCCGCAGGCACAGCGCCGCCGCATCGCCGGTCACGGGCGCGAAACCTTGGGCGGCTGAACTCGGCAGGGTCATGGGGCCGGCGGCGGTGTCCAGCGCCAGGCGGGTGCCCGCGCTCGACACCCGGGCCGGCAGTTCATTGAGTTCGCCCACGAACTTGGCCACGAACAGATTGGCCGGCGCGGCGTAGATGGTGGAAGGATCCGCGACCTGCTGCACGCGGCCCTGGCTCATCACCACAATGGTGTCGGACATCAGCGTGGCCTCTTCCTGATCGTGCGTGACGAATACGAAAGTGGTTCCAAGCTGGCGCTGGATATCCTTGAGTGCGACCTGCAACTGCTTGCGCAACTGGAGATCAAGTGCCGAGAGAGGTTCGTCGAGTAACAGGATGGACGGCTCAAGCACCAGCGAACGTGCCAGGGCCACCCGCTGTTTCTGCCCGCCCGAGAGCTGGGAAATGCGGCGCTCGCCCAATCCCGAGAGCCCTACGATCTCGATGAAGTGCGCCACCCGGCGCGAGATTGCGTCCTTGGGCCGCTTGCGCAACTGCAAGCCATAGGCAATGTTTTCGAACACGTTCAGATGCGGGAACAGCGCCAGATTCTGGAACACCATCCCGATGGGGCGCCGTTGTGTCGGTATGCCGGCCATATCGGCGCCATCGATGCGGATGCGCCCGGCGCTGGGAGCAATGAATCCCGCGATCAGCCGCAGCAAGGTGGTCTTGCCGCAGCCCGAGGGGCCCAGCAGCGTGACGAAGCTGCCGGGCGCGATGGACAAGTCCACCGCTGACAGAACCTTGGTTTCTCCATAGGACTTGGCCACCGCTTCGATGTCGATGGCGCCGACTTGGCGGTCATTCAATTGCGCACTCACCGGATTTCTGTATTGAGAGGGGTATGAAGGGGCTGCGGCAGATTACTTGGGGGACTTGCCGGCGTTCGCGAGCAACTGTTCCACCTTGTTGATGCGCTCCTCGTGGCGGGCTGCGATCTGCTTCCAATCTGGCACATACAGATGGGTCTTCAACTCCTCCAGCGTCGTGCCGAGGGATTCGACATAGTCGGCCGGCAGTTTGGCGTTGCGATTGGTCGGCAACTGCCCTCCCGCCATGGCTACGGCAGTTTGCGACTCGGGGCTGATCAGGTGATTGAGATAGGCGATGGTTTCCTTGCGGTTGCCTGAACCTTTGGGCGAAACAGCGAGATAGCTCAGTTTCAGGCCGCCCTCCTTGGGGATCACCATCTTCAGGTTTTTCATGCCTTCGCGGTTGAGGTGCCAGATGCGGGTCGAGTACATCGGCATCGCTGTGACCTCGCCTGTGCCCAGCAGCGTGTTGACGTGCGCCAGCGAGGTGTAGGTGGTCAGCGCATTGTCGATCAGGCCTTTGAGCAGGGGGACGCCCGGTTCGATGTTGGCGGCATCGCCACCGGCCGCGCGGGCCATGATGGTCAGGTCATAGGCTGATGCATAGACTGGCCGCGTGACACTGAGCTTGCCCTTCCACTTGGGGTCGGCCAGGCTTTTCCATGAACTGAAGTCCTCGGCCTTGGCGAGGTTGGCGTTGTACGCAATGCCATAGTAGGAGTAATAGGTCGACACGCCGACGATGCGGCCGTCCTTGTTCCGCAGCACGGTTTCGGGCGCCAGGTTCTTGACTTCCGGGATCTCTTCGTCCGTGAAGGGCTCCAGCAGATTCTTGTCGGCCATGGCGACGCCTTCGAAGAAGGTCACATCGACCACACCGTATTGCTTGGCCGCTGGCGAACGTACGGCACCCGCGGTATTCGGCACCTCGACCATGCGGGTGGCGATGCCGGTGGTCTTGGTGAAGGGTTCCTGAACTTTCTCGCGCAGCATCTTGGCGCCGCCACCGCCCCAGGTGGCATGGACGACTTCCGCGGAGGCGGGCAGGGCGGCGAACGCTGCGGTCAAACCGGCAAGCAACAGGGGAAGTCTGGCGCGCATATCAATGTGTCTCCAAATGATTGATTGAAACCCCCGTCTTTGCGGAGGCGGTGCGCCACTGTCCCCGAACGACCGGCCGCCTGTAAAGTTCCATTGTGGGCTGATTTCATAATTAATTTTTATGTTCTCCCGGAGGGGCGTACCGAAGGCCGGGACCAGACGCGGCCGCTTCTCCGCGGAAAGCCGGTGTTTTTGTGGTCGAGCGGATCGGCTCTTTCCATGCCCAGAACAGGTGCGCGGGCTCCGGTGCCAAGCCTCGAACATAACTTTTTTGAATCAAATACATTCATGCGGACCCTATCCTCCGCAAGTCTGGAACCCTAGCATTGCCGAAGCCCTCATCCGGGCCTATTGCAACTCAGGAGACCAACGCATGAATGGGGCAGAGATCGTCGTCCGGACACTTATCTCGCAAGGCATCGACCTTTGTCTGGCCAATCCCGGTACCTCGGAAATGCATTTCCTCGCGGCCATGGATACCCAACCCGGCCTGCGACTCGTCCTGGCGCTGCATGAAAACGTGGCCA
Organism: Ottowia sp. VDI28; assembly: GCF_049532675.1. Classification (NCBI taxonomy): domain Bacteria; kingdom Pseudomonadati; phylum Pseudomonadota; class Betaproteobacteria; order Burkholderiales; family Comamonadaceae; genus Ottowia; species Ottowia sp. VDI28. The sequence goes on from NZ_CP149820.1 coordinate 459,565, forward strand.
CGGGTGCGGCCGACGGTTTCGCGCGCATCGCGGGCCGCCCTGCCTCGACTCTGCTGCACCTCGGCCCAGGCCTTGCCAACGGATTGTCCAATCTGCACAACGCCAGCCGGGCGCTCTCACCCGTCATGAACATCGTGGGCGACCATGCGGTGGCACACCGCCGCCTGGACGCTCCACTGACCTCGGACATCGAGGCGCTCGCGCGCACTGTTGGCGTGTCCACCTGTACCGCACAGCCCGGTTCGGACATCGCGGGGGCGACGGCCTCGATGATCGCCCAGGCGCGCGGCCCGGTCCCGGGCGTGGCCACGTTGCTCCTGCCGGCCGATACCGCATGGTCTGAAGCGCCGGAGCATGCCGTAATGCCGCGGGCGGCCGCACGGCCTTCGCCGCCGGAAGCGTCCGCGCTGGACGCGGCGGCGGCAGCCCTTCGCCAGCCTGGCGCGGTGTTGTTCCTCGGATTCGGAGCCCTGCGCGGCCAAGCGCTGGAAGCCGCCGGACGCATTGCGGCCGCCACGGGCGCCGCCCTCCTCGGACAGACCACCAGCCCCGTGCTCGACCGCGGAGCCGGCCGCGTCTGCGTGGAGCGCTTGCCGTTTGCCTCCGATGCGGCACTGCGCCGTCTGGCTGCCGTGCCGGCGATGGTGCTGGCTGGCGCGCGGGCACCTGTGGCCTTCTTTGCGCGGCCGGAGCAACCTGGCCAGCTCTGGCCGCCAGGCTGCCGGATGGTGGAGTTGGCCGCACCGCACGATGATGCGCTGCGCGCACTGACCATGCTGGCCGAGCATATCGGCGCTGCGGCATCGGCAGACGTTCGCCGCTATCCCGCCAAGCTGGCGCATGAAGCCGAGAGCTGGATCGGGCAAGCCCTGGCCTCGTCCATGGCGGAAGACACCATCCTCGTTGACGAAGCCTTGACCCACGCAGTGGCCATCGCCTCGGCCACCGCTGCGGCGGCACCCCATCTGTGCCTGCAGAACATGGGTGGTTCGATCGGCTATGGCGCCCCTGCAGCGACTGGAGCCGCCCTGGCTGCTCCGGGCCGGCCGGTGATCGCTGTCATCGGCGATGGCTCCGCCATGTACACCATCCAGGCCTTGTGGACACAGGCGCGAGAAAAACTTCCGGTGATCACGCTGATCGTCGCCAATCAGGCCTATCGCATTCTCGAGCTGGAGGCGGCCCGAATGGGTGTGCGCGATCCTGGACGGGCGATGGAAAATGACCCCCACGCTTCCCCGCTTCGCGAGGTGCGCTGCCCCCCAGGGGGGCTTTCTCATCTTGGGAGCGGCCCGGCGATGAGAAATGACCCCCACGCTTCCCCGCTTCGCGAGGTGCGCTGCCCCCCGAGGGGGCCGCTTTCTCATCTTGGGAGCGGCCCGGCGATGAGAAATGCACTCCACATCGGCGCGCCCGACCTGGATTTCGTCAAGCTTGCCGAGGGCATGGGCGTACCGGGGCGCCGTGTGCGCAATGCAGCGCAATTGGCCGAGGCGCTGGCCGAGGGCCAGCGCCTGCACGGTCCCATGCTGATCCAGGCAGACGTCTGAGGAGCGTACTCCGTGAGCCGCGTCTTCATCGGAGGCATTGCCACCGAATCCAACTCTTTTGCTGCTGTCCCCACCGCGATGGCCGACTTCGAAGAAGCGGGGATTTTCCATGGCGATGCCACGCAGCACCCGTCCGCTCATTTCACCGCACCATTGCATCGCTGGCGACTCCATGCCGAGGCTGCGGGCCATGCGGTGGTGGAAGGCTTGATGGCTTGCGCCCAACCCGGCGGCATCACCACCGCCCGCACCTGGACAGCGCTGCACGACCGTCTCGTGCAGGACCTTCGAGACGCCGGTCCGGTGGACTTGATCCTGCTCAACCTGCATGGCGGCATGATCGCCGACGGCGAACCTGACTGCGAAGGTGCCTTGCTGCAGGCGGTCCGTGAGATCGCGCCTCGGGCGGTCATCGGCTGCGAACTGGACCCCCATTGCCACCTGACCGACCGCATGGTCCTCAACGCGGACCTGATCGTGACCTACAAGGAATATCCGCATACCGATATCGTTGCGCGGGCTGACGACCTGTGGCGGCTGGCCGCGAAGACCCTCGCGGGCGAGGTGCGGCCTGTGGCCGCGCGGGCGAGACTGCCACATGCTGTCGGTCTGGCACACGACGCGCGCGCCCATGAGCGAGTTCGTCCAGGAGATGCTGGCCGCCGAACAGCGTCCGGGGATCCTGTCCGTCAGCTTCTGCCATGCCTTCGCGCTGGGCGACGTGCCCGGCCTGGGTTCGCGTATGCTGGTCTATGCCGATGGCGACGCCGGGATGGCCCAGGCGCTTGCCAGCCAGATGGCGGAGCGTGTCTGGTCCATCAGGGCGCAAACCCGCATGCATGGGCTCGGTACGGTCGAGGGCGTCAACCAGGCCCTGGCTTACGGTGGCGGGCTGCCAGTCATCATCGCTGACGTCTCGGACAACCCGGGCATCGGCGCGGGGGCGGACAACACCGACCTGCTGGCGGAGTTGATCCGGCGGGAAGTGAAAGGTGCGCTCGTCGGCCTCGTATACGACCCGATGGCTGTCAACCTGTGCCTCGGGGTGGGTGAGGGGGCAGCCCTGCATTTGCGTGTAGGCGGGAAATTCAGTCCACGCTCGGGCGCGCCGCTGGATTTGCGGGCCCGGGTTCTGCGCCTCGCGCGGGGCCAGGAGCAGACCACCGTCGGGGGGCAGCGCATGGGCATTGGCAACGTCGTGCTGCTAGAGACCGAGGAAGGCATTCGCATCGCGCTGAACGATGTACGCACGCAACTCTTTCACCCCGACGCTTTCGCCGGCGCTGGCATCGATTTGACGAGTTGCCCGATCATCGTGGTCAAGTCCACTCAGCATTTCCATGCGGGTTTTGCGCCGCTGGCCGGCGAGATCCTGTACGTACGCACCTCGGGTGCAGTCCGGTTCGAAGGCCCTGCCTCGCCTTACCGTGAGCGAGATGGCGACTACTGGCCTTGCGTGGAATGGCCGACGGGGTGGGCGCATCTGAAATCCGCGTCGGGCTAGAGCCTGCTTACAGGCCCACACTAAATGAGAGACTTGGCGACATGCGCATCAATCACCGCCAACTGGAAGCCTTCAGGCAATTCATGGAATCCGGTACCGTGACGGCCGCCGCCGAGCGGTTGTATGTCACCCAGCCCGCGATGAGCAAGATGCTCGCGGCGCTGGAGTACGACCTGGGCCTCACGCTTTTCGTCCGCGAAAAGAAGCGCCTCACGCCCACGGACGATGCGCGTCTCCTGTACAAAGAGGTCCGGCGCCTCTTGTCTTCGGTCACAGCCATCGAGCGTTTCGCGCAGGATCTGCGCCATATCCGCGCAGGTGACCTGCGCATCGTCACCGCCGCGTCGCTGGGGCATACGCTGGTGGCCGACGCCGTTGAGGTCTTTGTCCGCGAGAATCCGGAAGTCAACGTCGCGCTCGAGATCTCTTCGTCGGTCGGGCAGGATCTGCTGGCGCAGAATGTCGATATTGGCTTTTCGGTCACGCAGTTCCATCATTCCGCGCTGCACTCCGCGCCGCTGTTCCATGCCGATGCGATCTGCGTAGTGCCGAAGGACCACCCGTTCAGCCAACGGGAACGCATTGTTCCCGAGGACCTCGAAGGGGTTGACTTCATCTCCTTCCTGCGCGAAAGCCGCATGCGCCACATCATCGATGCGGTATTCGAGCAAAGCCGCGTGAGCCGGCGCTTGCGCATGGAGGTTTTTCCTCTGCCGAGGCGAACGCGCTGGTTTCCCGCGGATTCGGCGTTTCCATTGTCGAACCGATCAATGTGCGCTACGGCTATTGGCCCGATCTGGTCGGCATTCCGTTTGTGCCCTCGATCGAGTTCACTTTTTCATGGATGCGGCCTCGCGAGCGGGGGAACTCCCGCTTGAGCGATCGTTTCCTGGAAATTCTCACGCAGCGGGTAGCGGACATCGCCGAAGGCGGCGCTCCGGATCTGCCGCGTCTGTCATTGCGCACACCCGCCCGCCCGCGGTAGGCCCGCTCGCGGCGAACTTCCTGCTACCACTGAAATCTCCATCCCCCATGCACGACACTGGCCGCCACTATCTCGCCATTCCCGGGCCCTCGGTGATCCCCGACCGCGTGCTGAATGCCATGCACCAGGCCGCGCCGGATATCTATGCCGGCCCGTTGCCCGATATGGTGCCCGGGCTGTTTGACGATTTGAAAGCGCTGGTGCGCACCAAACACCACCTTGCCGTCTATATGTCCAACGGACATGGTGCCTGGGAGGCTGCCAATGCCAACCTGTTTACGCGAGGAGACAGCGCGCTGGCCCTGGTGACCGGTCTCTTCGGAGAGTCCTGGGCCAAGACCGCTGAAGCCTTCGGGGTGACGGTCACGCGGCTGGATTTCGGGCTTCAAGGCGCTGTTCAGGCGGACCGTGTGGAATCCGCGTTGCGTGCGGATGTCCATCATCGTATTCGCGTTGTCCTGATGTCGCACGTCGACACCACCACGTCTGTGCGCAACGATGTCGCCGCCGTCCGGGCGGCCTTGGACACCGCAGGCCATCCAGCGCTCCTGGCGGTGGACGGCATTGCCTCGATCGGCTGCGATGTCATGGAAATGGACCTTTGGGGTGTCGACGTCTTGGTCGGAGCCAGCCAGAAGGGCATGATGACGCCTCCTGGTTTGGGTTTCGTCTGGCTGAGCGAAAAGGCGCGGCTGGCATGTGAAACGTCTGGATGGCGCACCCCTTATTGGGACTGGACGCCACGCATCCAGCCGGCCTATTTCTACCAGCGGTTCGGTGGCACGGCCCCCACGCACCATCTGCTGGCCCTGCGGGCTTCGCTCGACATGATCCTGCATGAGGAAGGGCTGGAAACCGTGTGGAAGCGGCACGCCTTGCTGGCCCGGGCGGTAGCTGCCGCATTCGATGCCTGGGGGGCGGATCCGCAATCGGCCATCGGATTGAATGTGCCTGATCCAGCTTGCCGATCGCACGCAGTGACCACGGTCCGCTTTCCCTCGCCGATGGCGACGCGTATCCGGCAATGGTTGCAGGCACATGCGGGGATCACGCTTGGCATTGGCATCGGCATGGCGCCCGAGGGTGATCCCGCCGCCGACGGCTACCTGCGTATCGCGCACATGGGGCATGTGAACATGCATATGACGCTGGGAGTCCTCAGTGCCCTGGAGGGGGCCATGCTGGCGCTGGGCGTTCCGCACGCGCCTGGCGGTGCTGCACGGGCCGCGGCCGTGTTGGCCGCCTGATACTTCAGCGGGCTGGCGGCGGGTAGGGGAGAGAGCCGCCTGCACCGGCCAGCGACGGCCAGTGGGATGCCCAGGGCATCATTTCTTCCAGTGCGGCTGCAGTCCCGAGGAGACGGGGCTCGGCATCCCACGGGGCCACCAACTGGACGCCCAGGGGCAGCCCCTGCGCATCGAAACCCGCGGGTACGCTCAAGGCCGGATGCCCGGTCAGGTTGAAGAGCCCGGTGTAGCAATACCACTGCTCGCGCAATGGGCCCACCGTTTCGCCATCGATGGCGAGCAGCTCGTGCTGCTGGTGGTCGACCCGTGGTGCGGCGGACGACACGGTAGGCGTCAGTAGAAGATCGTGGTCCGAGAAAAACGTTTCGACCGAGCGGTACAGAGCAGTCCGGTCCGCAGGCGCGCGCTGGACTTCTTCAAGGGTTTGGGATGCACCTTCTTCCAGGGCATCAACCAGCGAAGGATCCATGCGGTCCCGATGGGTCGCCAGCATCGGCCGCAGCCGGATGTTCTGGTAGGCACGCATCATGGTCACCAGGAGCTGGCGTCCGTTGTTCACCGGCTCCGGGTGCCAACGAACCACGGCACCGGCCTCCTGCAGCAGGCCGGCCGTGCGCTCCAGCGCGGCCCCCATGCCAGCCGAGACGCGAGCATTGCCCATCTTCTCGATCACCAGGACACGTCGCCCGCGCAAGCCGCTCAACGGGTTGTCCCCTTGCCTGAGCGGAGCGAGGTAGTCAGGGGGCTGGACACCGCGCGACCAGGGGTCTTCCGGCGCCGGGCCGGCAATGGCCTGCAGCCCCACGGCCAGATCAGCCACGGTGCGGGCGGCCAACCCCAGCGTGATGAAATTGGTGAAAAGCTCGACTGCCGCTTCGTTTGGAATACGTCCCAGTGTGGGCTTGAGGCCCAGCACGCCACAGGCGGAGGCCGGAATTCGGGCCGAACCCGAACCATCGGTGGTGAGGGACAGCGGCCCCAATCCTGCGGCCACCGCCGCCGTGGATCCGCCGCTCGAACCTCCCGGCGAATACTCGAAATTCCACGGGTTGCGGGTGTGCCCGTAACGCGGGCTCGAGGTCAATGCCTTGTGCCCATATTCCGGCGTAGTGGTCTTGCCCAGCAATACGCCGTCGGCCGCGCGCAGACGTGCCACAGCCACCGCATCGCGGGCGGGAACATTCCCTGCGAGCAGGTGCGATCCAAACGCCGTTTCGAGTCCGGCGGTCGCGATCAGGTCCTTGACGCTGAAGGGAACACCGCCCAGCGGACCCAGGTTTTCACCTCTTGCGAGCCGCGCGTCCAGTGCATCGGCGGTGGCCAGGGCGCCCTCGGCATCGACACAGGCAAATGCGTTGATCTTGGGATCCATCGCGCCGATGCGGTCCAGCATGGCCCGCGTGATTTCTCGAACACTGACCGTGCGCCGCGCCACGGCGTCAGCGATTTGTACGGCAGTCCATTGGTGCAGAGGATGGTGCAGGGGATGGCTCATGCGTCAGTTCAGAAGAGAGAAATCAGAAAGGGCTTTGCCCAATCATCCATGCGCGCGAAATGTGGCGCAAATAGCCAATTCAATCATGATCATTCCTTGCTGGCATGAACTGGCATCGAGGGCGCTTCCATAACGCGCAGGCATCAACTCCATGCCATTCCGACTTTGACGCCTTGGCCGGGCCGTCTTTCAATTGGGGCGTTATTGATTCACCTCCTCATTGCCAGCATGAGCCGCCGAAGCGACGACCTGTTCTCCTCCGATTTCCGCCCCGAACCCTATTGGTGGCGCGAGTTTCGCCCCACGCCACTTGAGACGTCCGACCCCGGCCGTACCCACGATGTCGCCGTCGTGGGCGGTGGATATGCAGGGCTCGCGGTGGCGCTCGAGGTGGCCCGCCATGGCCTGTCGGTCATCGTCTTCGAGGCGGGCCTCTTCGGGGAGGGCGCCAGCACGCGAAGCGGAGGTGCCCTGAGCGCGGGCCTGAGCATCGGCAAGAGCCTTACCGGCAAGGCCCTCGACTATCCGCCCCAGGTGGTTGACATGGTCGTGGGCTGGGCCCGCGACTCCTTCGCGCATCTGGAGCGCTTCATAGAACAGGAGCGCATCGATTGCCACTTCGAGCGGCGCGGGCGCTTCCTCGGCGCCTGCGCGCCGCGGCACTACGATTGGCTCAAGGTGCGCTTCGAGAAACTCCAGCGCAGCGGCGCCAAGGATTGCCGGCTGATCGAGCGTGGCGAGCAACGCCAGGAAATAGGCAGCGACTTCTACCACGGAGGCCTGGTTTTCAATGCGGCGGCCAAGCTGCATCCTGCCTTGCTGTACCGGGGCTACCTGCAAGCCTGCCTGAGGCAACCGGGCATCACCCTGGTGGATCAGACCAGAGTTCATGGCCTTGAGCGCAGCAGCAATGGCCGCGGCAGCGGCTGGGCCCTCGATACCGAGCGCGGGCGGTTCAGCGCGCGGCAGGTGGCGGTCTGCACCAACGGTTATACGGGCGATCTGGTTCCCAAGCTGCACCACCGGCTGGTGCCCGTGGCCAGCCACATCATCGTGACCGAGGAGATACCGCCCGAGCTGGCCAAGCGGATCTCGCCCAATGGCCGTACGTTCTCGGAGACGCGGCGCATCATGCACTACTTCCGGCTCACACCCGACGGCAAGCGCGTGCTGTTCGGAGGCCGCTCCAGATTCACTGAAACGCCCTTCGAGCTCAACGCGAAGCTGCTGCACAACAGCCTGGTCCGGCGTTTTCCAGAACTCGCCGACGTGCGAGTGGCCCACGCCTGGCAAGGCAACGTGGCCTTCAGCGGCGATGCGTTGCCCCACGCGGGCGAATTCGATGGCGTGCATTACGTGGCAGCCTGCTGCGGCGGCGGCATCACCGTGATGCCCTATCTGGGCTCGCAGGTGGGGCAGAAGATCGCCGGCACGGTGACGGGGCAGACCGACTTTGACCGGGTGGCGCTGCCGCCGATCCCTTTCTACCGTGGCAAGCCCTGGTTCCTGCCGGTGGTCGGAACGGCCTTCCGCGTGGCTGACTACGTCGATGAAAACATTCTCTGAACAGGACTGACAGGACTGCCCATGCCCTCTGCTTCCAACGTATCTCTGATCCAGGACATTGCTTCCGCCTGGAGCGCGCTCGAGCCTGAGTTTCTGGCGCGCACCCCTCGAAGCCACGCGCTATTCGAGGGGGCCCTCGCGCATCTTCCCGGCGGAAACACACGCTCCGTCCTGCACGCGGATCCATACCCCGTCTATGCGGCTTCGGCGGAAGGCGCCGAATCCGTGGACGTGGACGGGCATCGCTACATCGATTTCGTCGGGGAGTTTTCCGCGGGCCTTTTCGGGCACAGCGATCCCGTGATCCGCCGCGCCATAGAAGCCGCGCTGGACCGGGGCTGGGTGATGGCTGCGCCCATTGAGGAAGAGCAGCGCCTTGCGTCGCTCCTGGCTGATCGATTTCCCTCCATCGAACAGGTGCGCTTTTGCAATTCAGGCACCGAAGCCAACCTGCTCGCCCTGGCCACCAGCCGCGCATTCACGGGGCGCGACACGGTCCTGGCTTTCGAGCACGGCTATCACGGCGGCGTGCTGACATTCTCCGAGCGGCCTTCACCGATGAATGTTCCGTTCGATGTGCGCCTGGCTCGCTTCAATGATCTGGACTCCGTTGCCGCGCAGGTCAAGGAGATCGGTACCGGTTTGGCCGCGATTATCGTGGAGCCGATGCTCGGGGCTGGCGGCAACATTCCGCCGCTCCCCGGGTTCCTGGCCGGACTGCGCACGCTGGCCGATCGTGCCGGAGCCCTCCTGATTTTCGATGAGGTCAAGACGTCCCGGCTGGGCGCCGCTGGCATGCAGGGGCGCGAGGGGGTGACGCCCGACCTGACGACGCTGGGCAAATACCTGGGCGGAGGCCTTCCGCTGTCGGCGTTCGGCGGCCGGACGGAGATCATGCAGCGCTTCGATCCCAAATCGCCGCAGGGGCTGAAACATGCCGGCACGTTCAACAACAACATCTGTTCGCTTTCTGCGGGCCTCGCGGGTATGGGCATTGTCTACACGCCGGAGCGGGCCAACGCGTTCACCGCCTGGGGAGATGACGTGCGAGAGCGTATCAATGCCCGGTTCCGCGCGATGTCCCTGCCCATGAAGGCCACCGGCGTGGGCTCGATCCTGTCTCCTCATTGCACGACGGGGCCCATCTGCACTCCAGGCGACATTCCGCCTGCCAATGCGGCCATGGGCAAGCTCTTGCACAGGGCCCTGCAGCTGGAGGGCGTGCTGGTCTGCGCGCGCGGTGACATCTATCTCTCGCTTCCCATGACGGAGGCGCATATCGAGCGTCTGGTGGCCGGGCTGGCGAACGTTGGCGACCGTTACCGAGGGCTGATCGAACGCGCTGCCGTGGGTTTCTAACGCGCTTTTCTTTGCGTCAGGTGCCCCAGCGGCAGCGTGCCAACGGCTTTCACCTCGCCCAGTGAAAAGCTGGTGTGCAGGTCTTTCACACCGGGCAGGTTCAGCAGCACATCGCGGGCGAACTGGCTGAAGGCGTCCAGATCGCGGCTGACCACCTGCAGCTCGAAGGTGCCGCTGCCGCTGATGTAGTGGCAGGAAACCACCTCCGGCAGGTGCTTGATGCGCTCCTCCAGCTCGCGCGTGACGCTGCCGGCGTTGCGTTCGGCGTCCAGCCGCACGAAGGCCAGCACGCCCAGGCCGATCTTGTGGCGGTCGATCTCGGCGCGGTAGCCGCGGATGAAGCCGGCTTCTTCCAGCGCCCGCACCCGCCGCCAGCACGGCGCGGCCGAAAGCCCCACACGCTGGGCCAGTTCCGTGTTCGTCAGGCGGCCGTCGGCTTGCAGATGTTGCAGGATGGCCAGATCGTAGGAATCAAGTCTTTCCATGAGTGCTTGATTTTAGAAAGAATATTTCCATATTGGCGTTGGTAAGGGAACGCAAAGAAAACACTTATCACCTCAGGCGGCATACACTTTGCGTTCAAGCCACGGCGATTCCGCCCACCGGTGGAATCCACCGTTGATGCTGCCCACAAGGCGGTGAAGCCACAAGGAGACACGCACGATGAATGCCCCTCTGCCCGAGCACATCCGCAAGGCGCTCGAAACCGTCACGCTCGACGACAAGTACAGCCTGGACTACGGCCACGCCTTCATGAGCGGCATCCAGGCGCTGGTCAAGCTACCCATGCTGCAGCGCCAGCGCGATGCCCTCGCCGGCAAGAACACCGCCGGTTTCGTCAGCGGCTACCGCGGCTCGCCGCTCGGCGGCTACGACCAGGCGCTGTGGAACGCGAAGAAATACCTGCAGGCGCAGAACATCGTCTTTCAGCCCGGCGTCAACGAGGAGTTGGCCGCCACCGCCGTGTGGGGTACGCAGCAACTGGGTTTTGCCCCGCCGGGCTCGAACAAGTTCGATGGCGTGTTCGGCATCTGGTATGGCAAGGGCCCGGGGGTAGACCGCAGCGGAGACGTGTTCAAGCACGCCAACATGGCCGGCACCACGCCCTGGGGCGGCGTGATCGCCGTGGCTGGCGACGACCACGTCGCCAAGAGCAGTACCGCCGCGCACCAGAGCGACCACATCTTCAAGGCCTGCGGGCTGCCCGTGTTTTTCCCCGCGTCGGTGCAGGACATCCTGGACCAGGGCGTGCATGCCTTCGCCATGAGCCGCTACGCGGGCGTCTGGGCGGGCATGAAGACCATTCAGGAGATCGTGGAATCCAGCGCCACGGCGATGATCGATCCCGAGCGCGTTCAGATCAAGGTTCCCACCGATTTCGAAATGCCCCCGGGCGGCGTGCATATCCGCTGGCCCGACGCGGCGCTGGTGCAGGAAGAGCGCCTGTTCAACTACAAGTGGTATGCCGCATTGGCTTACATCCGCGCCAACCGCCTCAACCACAACGTGATCGAAGGTCCGAACGACCGCTTGGGGTTGATCGCCAGCGGCAAGGCCTACAACGACACCCGCCAGGCGCTGATCGATCTCGGGCTGGACGATATCACCTGCCGCCAGCTCGGTATCCGCCTGCACAAGGTGAACGTGGTGTGGCCGCTGGAGGCCACGGCCACGCGCGAGTTTGCGACCGGGCTGCGCGAGATCCTCGTGGTGGAGGAAAAGCGCCAGGTCATTGAGTACCAGATCAAGGAAGAGCTCTATAACTGGCGCGCCGACGTGCGTCCCAACGTAGTAGGTAAATTCCACGGAGACGAGGGTGGCGATTTCTCGGGTGGAGAATGGTCGCACGCCAATCCCATGGGCAACGAGTTGCTGCGCGCCACCGCCGATCTCTCCCCCGCGCTCATTGCGCGGGCGATTGCCCAGCGGCTGAGCAAACTGGGCATCGATGCCGACATGCAGGCGCGCCTGGACCGGCAGCTGGCCATTCTCGATGCCTCCGAGCGCGGCCTGAAGGCACTGGAGATCAGTGGCGCTGGCGCTCAGCGCCAGCCCTGGTTCTGCTCCGGTTGCCCGCACAATACCAGCACCCGTGTGCCTGAGGGCTCACGCGCCATGGCGGGCATCGGCTGCCACTTCATGACCATCTGGATGGACCGCGCCACCGTTGGATTCACGCAGATGGGCGGCGAGGGCGTGCCCTGGGTCGGCCAGCAGCCCTTCAGCAATGAGAAGCACATGTTCGCCAACCTGGGCGACGGCACCTATTTCCACAGCGGTATCCTGGCGATCCGCCAGAGTATCGCCTCGGGTGTGAACATCACCTACAAGATTCTCTACAACGATGCCGTGGCCATGACCGGCGGCCAGCAGATCGGCGAGCGGCCCGAGGGCCTTTCGGTGATCCAGATCGCGCAGAACATGCGCGCGGAAGGCGCCGCCAAGATCACCATCGTCACCGACGAGCCGGAAAAATACGACCATGCCCGCGAGCACGGCCTGCCCGAAGGCATCGAGATACAGCACCGTGACAAGCTCGACGCCGTGCAGCGCGAGTTCCGCGAGATCCCAGGCACCACCGTCATCATCTACGACCAGACTTGTGCCACGGAAAAACGCCGCCGCCGCAAGCGCGGCACCATGCAGGATCCGGCCAAGCGAGTCTTCATCAACGAACTGGTCTGCGAGGGCTGCGGCGACTGCAGTGTGCAGAGCAACTGTCTCAGCGTCGAGCCGCTGGAGACCGAGTTTGGCCGCAAGCGCACCATCAACCAGAGCACCTGCAACAAGGATTATTCCTGCCTGAAGGGCTTCTGCCCGAGCTTCATCACCGTGGAAGGCGGCACGCTGAAGAAGAAGGCCAAGGAAAAGGCCCGCGCCACTCCCCAGGATCTGGGCGCGCTGCCCGAGCCAGTCCTGCCCGCCATGCCTACGGCCTACGGCATCGTGGTGGCCGGGGTGGGCGGTACCGGCGTCATCACCATCGGGCAATTGCTTGGCATGGCGGCGCACATCGAAGGCAAGGGCATCGTCACGCAGGATGCGGCGGGCCTGGCGCAAAAAGGCGGCGCCACCTGGAGCCACGTGCTGATCGGCAACAGCCAGGACGATATCCGCACCACCCGCGTGAGCATGGCCGCGGCTGATCTGATCATCGGCTGCGATCCCATCGTCACGGCGGACAAGGAAACCGTGCTGCGCATGCGTGAAGGCCGCACGCACGTGGCGCTGAACGTGCACGGCACGCCCACGGCGGCTTTCGTGCGCGACGGCGCCTGGAACAACCCGGCCGAGCGCTGTGCCGCCGACATCGGGCGCGCCGTGGGCCCGCAGGGCCTGAGCGGCTTTGATGCCGACGCCATGGCTTCCCGGCTGATGAGCGACACCATCTACGTCAATCCCATGATCCTCGGCTATGCCTGGCAAAAAGGCTGGGTGCCGCTCGGCCGCGAAGCGCTGCTGCGCGCCATGGAGCTCAATGGGGTGCAGGTGGAGAACAACAAGACCGCGTTCGAGTGGGGCCGCCAGGCTGCCCATGACTGGCAGCGTGTCGAGAAGCTGCTCAAGGATGCCAGCGGCGCCGGTGGCGCCCAGGTGATCGAATTCAAGAAGCGCGAGACGCTTGAGTCCATCATCGCCCGCCGCGTCGAGTTCCTGACGGGTTACCAGAATGCCGCGTACGCCAAGCGCTACCGCGATTTTGTCTCCCAGGTGCAGCAGCGGGAAGCCGTCCTTGGCAAGACCGCCCTGAGCGAGGCCGTGGCGCGCTATCTGTTCAAGCTGATGGCCTACAAGGACGAATATGAAGTCGCGCGGTTGCACAGCGATCCGGCATTCGTGGAGCGGATCAAAGGCATGTTCGAAGGCGAATTCACGTTCAACTACTATTTGGCGCCGCCGAAAACCGCCCAGCGCAACGAAAAGGGTGAGTTGATCAAGAAAAAGTATGGCCAGAGCATGCTGCGCAACTTCCGCTGGCTGGCCAAGCTCAAGGGTCTGCGCGGCACCGCGCTGGACATCTTCGGCAGGACCGAGGAGCGCCAGACCGAGCGTGCCTTGATCGGGCAATACCGTGCCAGCATCGAGGAAGTGCTGGGAGCGCTGACCGCGGAGAACCACGCCACGGCGGTCGAAATCGCCCGTATTCCCGAGCAGATCAAGGGCTACGGCCATGTGAAGGAGCGCAACCTCCAGGCGGCTCGCGCACGCTGGGACGAGCTGATGGCCGCCTACCGCCAGCCAGGAGGGCAGCAGAAGGCGGCATAGGTATATTTAGATAGGGATATTAGATGGGGGGATCCTGGAGATACACCTATATCTAAGAGTCCCCGGTTTTACCCCCTCTCTCTGGGAGAGGGGGTAAAACCGGAGTAGAAGCCCGGCGTCTCAAGGGGCGGCTTGGTTTCCAGCTTTCCCAGGCGCTTAGAATATAAGGTTCTCCGCGCTCCCCAGGAGCGCCCGCGCGTGCCTGCGCCCATTCACCGCCTTTTCCAGGAGACCGCTGGTGTTCATTTCCAACGCTTTTGCCCAGACCGCCCCGGCCGCTGCCGCAGAGGGCGGCATGACGTCCTCGCTCATGAGCATGCTCCCCCTGCTGCTGATGTTCGCGGTGCTGTATTTCATCATGATCCGCCCTCAGATGCGCAAGCAGAAAGAGCATCGCGCCATGATCGACGCCCTCGCCAAGGGTGACGAAGTCGCCACCGCTGGCGGCCTGATGGGCCGGGTCACGGCCATCTCCGAAGGCAGCATGACGCTGCAGATCGCCTCGGGCGTCGAAGTGCAGATGCAGCGCAGCGCCGTGGTGCAGGTTCTTCCCAAGGGAACCATCAAGGCTGGTCTTTGATCCATTCCGAGGGTCTTTAGGAACGTGTTTACGATCTCCTCGCGGGTCCCTTGCGCCCGAAAAACTGCGTCTGCGGCGTTGAAAAGCCTCGCGATACCACAGGTATCCCTGCGTTTTTCGCCTTGCAGCCGCAGCTTTTCGAACACAAGAGCCCTCGCGACGAGATCGTGAACACGTTCCAAGTAAAAAGGCCCTGTCATTCCCGCGCAGGCGGGAATGACAGCCGCGCAAGTTCTATTAGCCTGGCCGCCCCCGCCTTGGCAGCCCATCGATCGAGTCTTTCCCCATGAACCGTTATCCGTTATGGAAATACGCCGTCATCGTCGTCGCGCTGCTGGTGGCGGTGATCTACACCCTGCCCAACCTGTTCGGCGAGGCGCCGGCAGTGCAGGTGTCGGCTGGCAAGACTTCCACGAAGATCGACACCTCCACCCAGGAAAGGGTTGAGCAGGCGCTGAAGGATGCCGGCCTGCAGCCGGACATGATCACGCTGGATGGCGGTTCGGTGCGTGCACGCTTCACCACGCCGGACGACCAGCTCAAGGCCAAGGACGCCATCCAGCATGCCCTGGTGCCAGATCCGTCCGATGCCGCCTACATTGTGGCGCTCAACCTGGTGTCGCGCTCACCTGCCTGGCTGACCGCCCTGCACGCCAAACCCATGTACCTGGGCCTCGATCTGCGCGGCGGCGTGCACTTCATGCTGCAGGTGGACATGAGCGCAGCGATCACCAAGCGCCTGGATACGGTGGCCAGCGACATCCGCGTTGCCCTGCGCGAGAAAGACATCCGCCATGGCGGCATCAGCCGTGAAGGCCAGACCGTCGAGATCCGTGCCCGCGACGCAGCCACCCTGGAGGCCGCCCGCCGCGTCATCACCGACCAGCTGCCGGACATGCTGGTGGCGCCTGCCACCGGCTCCGAGAACACGCTGGTGGCCACATTCAAGCCCGAAGCCCTGCGCAAGGTGCAGGATCAGGCCATCAAGCAGAACATTACTACCCTGCACAACCGGGTCAACGAGCTGGGCGTGGCCGAGCCGGTGATTCAGCAGCAAGGCGCCGACCGCGTCGTGGTGCAGCTGCCGGGTGTGCAGGATACCGCCAAGGCCAAGGACATCCTGGGCCGTACCGCCACGCTGGAGATGCGCCTGGTCGACGAAAGCGCGGAAGGCCACGCGGCCGAACTCAACAACGGCCCGGTGCCCTTTGGCTCCGAGCGTTTCCTGCAGCCTGACGGCCGCCCCGTGATCGTCAAGCGCCAAGTCATTCTCACCGGCGACAGCCTGACGGATGCGCAACCTGGCTTCGATTCGCAGACCCAGCAGCCCAAGGTCGATCTGACCGTGGACGCCAAGGGCGGCCGCATCATGCGCGATACCAGCCGCGAGAACCTGAAGAAACGCATGGCCATCATCTTGTTCGAAAAGGGCAAGGGCCAGGCGCTGACGGCACCCGTGATCCAGGGTGAGCTGGGCAACCGTTTCCAGATCTCGGGCTCCATGACGGTTCCCGAGGCCAACGACCTGGCCCTGCTTCTGCGCGCCGGCTCGCTGGCTGCGCCCATGGAGATCATTGAAGAGCGCACCATCGGCCCGAGCCTGGGCGCGGAAAACATCAGCAAGGGCTTCCACAGCGTGATGTGGGGCTTCGTGGTGATCGTGCTGTTCATGTCGGCCTACTACATGCTGTTTGGCGTGTTCTCGGGCATTGCGCTGTCGTTCAACCTGCTGCTGCTGGTGGCCATCCTGTCGATGCTGCAGGCCACGCTCACCCTGCCCGGCATGGCGGCCATGGCGCTGGCGCTCGGCATGGCGATCGACGCGAACGTGCTGATCAATGAGCGCATCCGCGAGGAACTGCGCGCCGGGGCTTCGCCGCAGGCGGCCATTCATGCGGGCTACGACCGTGCCTGGGCCACCATCCTGGATTCGAACGTGACCTCGCTGATCGCCGGCCTGGCGTTGCTGGCCTTTGGTTCCGGCCCGGTGCGCGGCTTCGCGGTGGTGCACTGTATCGGTATCGTGACCTCCATGTTCTCCGCCGTGTTCTTCTCCCGTGGCGTGGTGAACCTCTGGTATGGGCGCAAGAAGAAGCTCAAATCGGTGTCGATCGGCACGGTATGGCGGCCCGAAGCTACTGCGGGCGAGCTGGGTAAACCCGGCAAGACGGTATAAGTCGGGTTCAGGAAGGCCAGATCCATGGAATTTTTCAAGATCAAGCGGGACATCCCGTTCATGAAACACGCGTTGATCTTCAACGTGGTTTCATTCCTTACTTTCGCGCTGGCGGTGTTTTTCCTGGTCACGCGCGGGCTGCATCTGTCGGTGGAGTTCACGGGCGGCACCGTGATGGAAGTCGCCTACAGCCAGCCGGCCGATCTGACCAAGGTGCGCGGAACCGTCTCGTCGCTGGGCTACAACGATGTTTTGGTGCAGAACTTCGGCACTTCGCGCGACGTCATGATCCGGCTGCCGGTGCAGAAAGACAAGACTTCGGCGCAGCAGAGCGCCCAGGTGCTGCAGGCGCTCAAAGCCGACGCGCCCGATGTGGAATTGCGCCGGACTGAATTCGTCGGCCCGCAGGTGGGCCAGGAGCTGGCGATCGACGGCTTGAAGGCCCTGGCCTTCGTGATCATCGGCATCATGATCTACTTGGCTGTGCGCTTCGAGTGGAAGTATGCCGTGGCGGGCATCATCGCCAACTTGCATGATGTGGTCATCATCATGGGCTTTTTCGCTTACTTCCAGTGGGAATTCTCGCTGGCGGTGCTGGCGGCCATCCTGGCGATCCTGGGATATTCGGTCAACGAGTCGGTGGTGATTTTCGACCGTATCCGTGAGGCCTTCCGGCGTTTCCGCAAGATGACTCCGATCGAAGTGATCGACCACGGCATCACCGCCAACATCAGCCGGACCATCATCACCCACGGTTCCACGCAGATCATGGTGCTGTCGATGCTGCTGTTTGGCGGCGAAACGCTGCACTATTTCGCGGTGGCGCTGACGATCGGCATTTTGTTCGGTATCTATTCCTCGGTGTTCGTGGCTGCGGCCCTCGCCATGTGGCTGGGCGTCAAGCGTGAGGACCTGATCAAGCCGAACCGGCGTGAGGGCGACTCCAATGATCCGAACGCAGGCGCGGTCGTGTGAAGCTCGCCCGGCGCGGTGCGTCATGCGATACTGAAATCCGTAATCGCTCGCACTGCGCCTCATGGTGACTTCCTCGTCCCAGTTCATTCTTGACCGCCGCCTGGCACAGCAGGCGCGCGAGCGGTATGCCAAGGCGCTGGATCCGTTGATCACCGGGCTGGCGCGCACCATTCATCAAGAACTGCGAGGCCTGACGCAGGGCAACAGCAGCAACATAAGTTCCGCGCAGCTGGCAATGGACGCCTTCGTCCGTTTCCAAGCCGAATATCGGCGCTGGGCGACAGCGGTGTATCAGGACTGGCGGGCTGCCCTCCAGCGCAGCGGTACGGCCGACGCCAGCATCAGCCAGTCGGCCGCACTGGGGTTGCTGGACGACGAGGTCGTTGAAAAGGAGATCCTGGTCTCGCGTTTCAGTTTGGCGGTCCAGGACAAGGCGCACTGGGAACTCAACCACCTGCGCATGCGTATCCAGCGTCTGGAAGGCGGCAGGGAGTTGGCCGGCGCCG
This sequence comes from Ottowia sp. VDI28, assembly GCF_049532675.1. Lineage (NCBI taxonomy): Bacteria > Pseudomonadati > Pseudomonadota > Betaproteobacteria > Burkholderiales > Comamonadaceae > Ottowia > Ottowia sp. VDI28. The sequence continues at coordinate 477,774 of NZ_CP149820.1, forward strand.
ATCTCTTCCGCCCAGAAGTGTTCGCACGCCTGCTGATACAAGCCTGGCTGGATTGCGGAATGACACGCCCGATGTGGGCTTTGGTCCAGGACAGCGTGCATGCCCAGGTCGCCCAGCACCTGAACGAAACCTACCGGGACGTCAACGAATTCCTGGTCAAGAACGGCGTCATGGCGGAGATCGATCTGAAGTCCATGGTCCGGCGCACGGAGGACTCGGGTTCGCCAGCCTCACCAGCGCAGATGCGTGAAGCACAGGAAACGCGCCAGCATGGGGCCGCTTCTCCCATGGCTTCGGCAGCTACGGCCGCGGCGCCTTCTTCTCCCTTGGCGCGCGCGCGCCAGCGTGCATGGGATGTGCTCGGCCAGGTGCGGCGTCTGCTGGCTGACCACACTGCTGCGGGGTCAGCGTCAGGGTACGCTGCGGCGCCCTCTCTGGCATCCACCCCGCCCTCGCCGCCCCTGGCCCGGGCCTTGCTTGAGCGGCGGGATCCCTTCGCACCCACTGAGCTCGCGGCTTCGGGCCAGGCGGTGACGATGGTGATGCCGGTCAGCGTGGAGGTAGCGGCGCTGCGGTTGCGGGAGCGTGCCGACGAACTCAAGGCCAAGGCGGAGGCACCGACCGAAAAGGCCATCATTGAAATCGTGGCCTTGATGTTTCAATCCATTTTGGCCGAGGAGCGTATTCCTGCCTCCGTGCGGGTATGGTTTGCGCGCCTGCAGTTTCCCGTTCTGCGGCTGGCTTTGGCGGAGCCCGATTTTTTCGCATCGGTGGAGCATCCGGCGCGCCGGCTGATCGACCGCATGGGCGCGTGTGCCCTGGGTTTTCACGCGGGCGAGATCGCTGGCAGCCAGTTGGAGCGCGAGATCAAGCGTATCGTGCAGGTGATCGAGCAATACCCGGAAACCGGCCGGCGCGTCTATCAACTGCTGTTCGAGGAATTCAAGCGGTTTCTCGGCCGCTCGCTCACCAAGGGCAGCACCGCACAGCAAGTGGCCACTCTGGCGCAGCAGGTGGAGCAGAAGGAAGCGCTGTCGATCCAATACACCATCGAGCTTCGCAAGATGCTCGCTTCCTTGCACGTGCGCGAGGAGATGCGCGAGTTCCTGTTCCGCGTCTGGGCTGAGGTGCTGGCCATGGCCGCTGTGCGGCTCGGACCGCAGCACGAGCAGACCTTGCGCTACAAGCAGGCGGCCGCTGATCTGCTGTGGGCGATCAGTGCCAAGCCCACGCGGGCCGAGCGCAGCCGCGTGGTGCAGCAGTTGCCTGGTTTGCTGCACAGCCTGCGGGAGGGCATGAACATCCTGGCGATACCGGCTGCCACCCAGGACAGGCACATCAAGCTGGTCAATGACGCCGTGATGCAGGCTTTCGTCTCGCGGGCCGAAGGCATGTCCGCTGAAACGCTCGACGAACTGGTGCGCGGCATCGCCGGCCTGGAAGACGTGGTCACGAACGACGCCGAGGGCGACGTCATGCTCGATCCGGGCCTGATCGAGATGATGTCCGGTGTCGATGCCGCCATGCTGGAAGTGATCGCCATCGGTGGTACGGAGCCTACGCGCCCTGTGCTGGCATGGGCGGAGGAACTCGATCTGGGCGCCTGGTTTGCCCTTGACCGCAGTGGCTCGACGATGCGGGTGCAGTATGTCTGGAAAAGCCAGCGAGGCCAGTTGCACCTGTTTGCCTCCAGCGCCGGCAAGAGCTACCTCGTACAAACGCGCCGCCTGGCCTCCTACCTGCAAGCGGGCTTGCTGGTTCCCATGGAAGACGAAGCCCTCACCGTCCGCGCTACCCGCGAAGCCCTCGCCAAACTGGACGCCGAACCCAGCCGCCTGCTGGGATAAGGCGTTACCCAACCTACGAACCTGCAAGCTCAAAAGGCCGCGGAGCAGGCCATGCAAGTACTGCCGCGGAGCGGGCTTGGCCCGGCCGCTGGCAGCGTCCCCTAGGGGAAGGCGCGCCAGCGCCTCAGGGGGCTTAGTTAGGCAAGCTCAAAAGGCCGCGGAGCAGGCCATGCAAGTACTGCCGCGGAGCGGGCTTGGCCCGGCCGCTGGCAGCGTCCCCTGGGGGAAGGCGCGCCAGCGCCTCAGGGGGCTTAGTTAGGCAAGCTCAAAAGGCCGCGGAGCAGGCCACATACGCGGGCACCCGCGGAGCTGGCTTGGCCAGGCCGCTGGGCGCGTCCCCCTGGGGGAAGGCGCGCCAGCGCCTCAGGGGGATCAATTCCTCCAGCGGCTGCGCACGTCATCGCACAGCTCATCAAGGATCAGCACGTCCGGCTCTGCGCCGACGGACCAATACACCATCAGCACGATGATTTTCAGGTCATCCAGATCCAGTGGCGGTTCGGGGATGGCCAGAGCGCGGTCGATCACCACTTCGCGCAATTCGGGCGGCAGCGCTCCCGCGTCTTCCAGAAAACGGATGCAGGCGATGCATTCGGAACCCAGGCGCTCCATCTCCTGCGGTGCATAGACGCGCATGCTGTCCGGTGCGGCAGGCCAGGTAGGGGGCAGGGCGGCGGCGCGTGGGTTGCGTTCGCTGTCGTCGGGCACCAGCAGGCCGCGTGCGGCATTCTGCAGGCCTTCCAGCCAAGCGAGCGCTTGCTGGATGTCCTTGCGTTCGAACCCGGCCGTGCTCAGCTTGCGGCCGAGCTGCTCGCGATCGGGGCAAGCCGCGCCACCCCAATAGTTTTCGTACACGAACACGAGTACTTCATACATGAAGCCAATATAACACCCCCCTGAGGCGCTTGCGCGCCTTCCCCCCAGGGGGACGCACCTGGCGGCCTGGCAAAGCCGGGATAGGTTCCCCCCTGAGGCACTGCGTGCCTTCCCCCAGGGGGACGCACCCAACGGCCTGGCCAAGCCAGCTCCGCGGGTGCTCGCGTATGGCCTGCTCCGCGGCCTTTTGGGTTCGCTGCGCTCGACACAACCTGCCTGCTGAGCACCATACTGCCGTGCTTTTCAGAGGGAGTTTGCAAATTAAAGAGGCTCCTTCCCCTTCTGGGGGAAGGTTGGGATGGGGGCTCTCGAAGCGCATCAGACCAGCAGAGCTTGTTGGCCGCCCTAGTTCGTAGGTTGGGTTGAGCGAAGCCCAACAGGGGGCTGCTGTGTCTCTCAAGCCTGCACGAGGCGCTGAAACAATCCGCCTGGCAGGCGTGCCACGCGTCCATCGAGTTCCAGTTCCAGCAGCCGGGCTTGCAGCGTGGCGGTAGGCAAGCCTGTGCGCGCCTGCAGGGCGTCCAGGCTGGCGGGGTCCGCGCCGAGCGCCTCCAAAATGCCGGTTTCATCCCGGGCCGGCGCAGGGGGCGTCGAAAGAGGGCTTGGGGAAACCGGGGCCGCTGGCCAATGCAACTCCTCCAGCACATCCTGCGCGCTTTCCACCAGCTTGGCGCCTTGCTTGATCAGGGCGTGGCAGCCGCGTGATTGCGGGCTATGGATGGAGCCGGGGATGGCAAACACTTCCTTGCCCTGCTCGTTGGCCATGCGTGCCGTGATGAGCGAGCCCGATTGCAGCGCGGCTTCCACCACCAGCGTGCCCCGCGCCAGGCCGGAGACCAGCCTGTTGCGTTTGGGAAAATTGGGCGCCAGCGGCGGAGTGCCCAGCGGGTACTCGCTCACGATCAGCCCGTGCTGCGCGATGCGGTGCGCCAGATCCCTGTGCTGGCGCGGATAGACGCGATCGATCCCCGTGCCGATGACAGCAATGGTGGCCAGGCCGAGAGGCTCAAGCCACTGCTGGCTTCCTTCCAGTGCGCCTTCATGGGCGGCGCCATCCACACCCAGCGCGAGGCCGGACACCACCGTCAGCCCGGCGCTGCTGAATGCGCGGGCAAACTGCTGCGCGTTCAGGCTTCCCTGAGGGGTAGGGTTGCGACTGCCCACCATGGCGAGCGCGCGTACCGGCCAAGGGCGTACCTGGCCCAGCAGGTAAAGCATCAATGGCGGGTCCTCAATGGCCAGCAGGCTTTCGGGATAGTCTGCATCACCCAGGGTGACGATGCGCCGGACCGTGCCGCCCTCCGGATCGGCGCTGGCGTCTGCCAGCCAATCGAGCGTGGCCTGCAACTGCTCTGCCAACTTGGGCGGCTCCTGCGTCAGCGCCTTCGCCTGAGCGGGGCTCACCAATTGTTCCAAGGCCGCCGTGCCCTGTTCGAAAATCGCTTGTGGCAACCCGAAGGCGGAGAGTAGCCTGCGCGCACTGTCATTGCCGACGCCAGGCGTCATCGCCAGCCGTAGCCAGGCTCCCAATTCTTCACGGTCCATCGAAACGCTGAAATTCTAAAGGCTGCGGAGCAAGCCACGCCAAGGCACCCGCGGAGCGGGCTTGGCCCGGCCGCTGGGTGCGTCCCCCTATGGGGGGAAGGCGCGCCAGCGACTTAGGGGGGTCATGGTTTCACCAACTTGTCCCCTACCTGGACACCGTCGGAGATTTCCATCACCAAGGCATAGGAAACGCGCTCGAACGGGCGGAACACCAAGGCCACGCCGTTGCGTTCGTCGGGCAGCCGGATCGCCTCGCCTCTTTCCTTCTGGGTTTTGTCGAGCATGCGTTGGCCGGTGGACAGCAGTGCAAGCACGTGACCGTTTTCGATGCCGTCGCGCAGGCCCTTGTTGATCACCACCACCTGGTTTTGAGCGGCATAGCGCACGGCATTCCCGCCATACACCGACACCACCCGGGCATCGATGGGCAGATCCGGCGCGTGCGGCACATAGCTGCGGAAGTCACGCGGCGGCTCGGGCAGCAGGCGGTCACCAGCGCGCATTTCTTCCTTGTTGCTCAGGATCGTGAAGGTGGCGGGCACCGGTAGCGTTTCAGGCTGCCGGGTTTCAACGGTCAGGGAGGTGGCATCCTGCTCGCCTGGCGCCGGCATATTGGAGCGCGGCGCGGTGGACACCGGTTGCGTTTCGAGAGGTTCCTCGGCTTCGCTTTCCCCGCGCACCAGTTCGGCGCTGCCGACGTACTGGCCCTCGTAGCCCAGGATCTCGCCTGAGATCGGGTCTTTCAGGGGAGTGGCGTTGCGGAATATGCGAAAACGCGTCGGCAGGCCCGGCGCCAGCAGGACGGGCGCATCCTCGGGGCCCCGCACGTAGGCCCGGTCTCCCGTGACCAGCAGCACGCGGCGGTCGGTGTTGGTGGCCACGATGCGCGGTGCACGCTCGAAGGTGTCGTCGTCCACCACCAGCGGCTCGGAAAGGAAGGGCTCGATCAGGTGCGGTTGCAGGGTAGGGAGCGGCCCTCCGCCCAGCAACTCGCTGCGGTTGCGCGGAGAAATGCGCACGGTGCCACTGGGCTCGCCGTTCACGCCGCTGGCCATGCGCAGGCGCGCGCGCCCGCCCGAGCGGTCCAGGTAGAGCTGCTGGCCGGGATAGATGAGGTGAGGGTTGCGGATTTCCCCGAGGTTCATGCCCCAGAGAGCCGGCCAGCGCCAGGGAGAGCGCAGGAACTGGCTCGAAATGCCCCAGAGCGTGTCGCCCCGGCGCACGGTGTATTCGTCTGGCGCGTTGGGGGAGAGTTCGGAAAGCGGCACGCCCGCCTGTGCCACCTGCGCCGCCGTGCTGCGTTGCTCTGCGGTGACGGGGTAGCGTGGACCCTGCTGGGCTTGCGCCAGCGCAGGAGAGACCAAGGCCAGGTAGCCGAGAACCGTCAATGCGTGTCGCTGGCCGTTACTCAGCGTAAAACTATGTGTCATTTTCATATTGGCCGAGCCAAACTCTTGACAAAGCACTGTGTATTTTTGCATTCAAGTCCTTGTCGGGGCAATGAAAATGGGAGAGGGTGCCAGCGCGATCAGCAAAAAGTCGCGAAAATAACGACATCTTTACCCGCTTGGAACGTGTTCACGATCTCTACGAGGAGATCGTGAACACCTTCTTAGGACATGGCCCAGCTTTCAATTCTCCGTTATCCCGATGCACGCTTGCATAAAGTTGCCAAGCCCGTGCAGGCTGTCGATGCGCGCATCAAGGCGCTGATCACCGACATGTTCGACACCATGTATGACGCCAGCGGCATCGGTTTGGCCGCCACGCAGGTGGACGTCCATGAGCGCCTGATCGTGATCGATGTCTCCGAAGAGCGCAATGAGCCCATGGTGCTGATCAATCCCGAGGTCATCTGGGCCAGCGAAGAGCGCCTCAGGGGCGATGAGGGCTGTCTCTCGGTGCCCGGCATCTATGACGGCGTGGAGCGCCCGGCGCGCGTGAAGGTGCGGGCGCTGGATGGCGAAGGCCGTTCGCGCGAAATCGAGGCCGAGGGCCTGCTGGCTGTCTGTATCCAGCACGAGATGGACCACCTGATGGGCAAGGTCTTCGTGCAGTACCTCTCTCCGCTCAAGCAGAACCGCATCAAGACCAAGCTGCTGAAGCAGGAAAAGCAGGAGCGCCGGGAGCAACTGGAGAGCACCTGATGACTTCCGCCTGGCCCCCATGGCGGGCACTGCTTGCCGTCGTCGTGGCCTGGACCTTGGCCCTGGCAGGTTGCGCCAGTCAGCCTGAGAAGCTGCCTCCCGGCATGCCGCGCGCCGAAGTGCTGCAAGCCCTGGGCCAGCCCACTGCGACCTATCTGATCGAGAACGGCCAGCGCCTGCAGTACTCCATGCAGCCGGCGGGCCAGCGCGTCTACAACGTCGATCTGGATGCGAGCGGTCGCCTGGTGCGTGCGGAGCAAGCGCTGAACGAGGGCTTGTTTCCCAAGCGTATCCTGCCCGACCGCTGGACGCAGGAAGACGTATTGCGCGAATACGGCCGGCCGGCGCGCATCGAAGCCGTGCACAATTTCAACGGCCGCATCTGGGTCTGGCGCTATGCCGACGGCCCCATCTGGCGGCTGCTGTTCATCGATATTGACCCGCAAGGCATCGTGCGGGGCTACAGCGTGGGTGATGAGCCCATGCCGGACCCCCGGATCCGCCGCGCTAAGAACGTCTTGATCTGTTTTTTCCCCTTTCCCGTTTGGTGGGAGAAGGCTGAACGGAGCAGGCCATCCTGTGATGGGTAAGCCGCCTTTCCGTCAGCGGCATCATTTACTTTTGTCCGGATGTCCGGCCCTCCATTTCCTGAATGTCTTTTTCCATGAAAGTCGCCTTCGCCGGCACCCCCGAATTCGCCAGCGTGGCCCTGGAACGCCTGCATGCCGCCGGCTTCACCATTCCGCTGGTGCTGACCCAGCCTGACCGTCCCGCGGGGCGCGGCATGAAGCTGCAAGCCTCTCCCGTGAAACAGTTCGCCCAGGCTCATGGCATTCCTGTGGTCCAGCCGCGCAGCTTGCGGCTGGATGGCAAGTACCCCGAAGAGGCACAGGCCGCGCGTGCCGCCCTCGAGGCTGCCGATGCCGATGTGTTGGTGGTCGCCGCCTACGGACTGATCTTGCCGCAGTGGGTGCTCGACGGCGTGCCTTCGCCGCGCGAGGGGCGCAGGTGGCTTGGTTGTCTGAACATCCATGCCAGCCTGCTGCCGCGCTGGCGCGGCGCGGCACCCATCCATCGGGCCATCGAAGCGGGGGATGCGCAAACAGGGGTCACCATCATGCAGATGGATGCCGGCCTCGACACCGGCGACATGCTCCTGCTTGAAAAACTGCCCATCGGGGCGCGCGACACCACAGCTACGTTGCATGACAAGCTGGCCGTGCTGGGGGGCGCCTCATCGTGGAAGCGCTCGAAATCGCAGCCTGTGGAGGCTTCAAGCCCGTGCCGCAGCCGTCCGAGGGCATTACCTACGCGCACAAGATCGAGAAGAACGAGGCGAACATCGACTGGTCGCTGCCCGTGGCCGAGATCGAGCGCCGCATCCGCGCTTTCGATCCGTTTCCCGCCGCCAGCACCGTGGTACACGGCACCCCGCTCAAGGTATGGCAGGCGCAGGTACAGACGCAGGAAGATGCGGCTGCCAAGGGCGATGCCGGACGCATCCTTTCCATCGACGACACCGGCATCAGCGTGCAGTGCGGCTCCGGCGTGCTGCGCCTGACTGAGCTGCAGCGTCCTGGGGGCAAGCGGCTGCCGGTGGCGGATTTTCTGCGCGGCTTCCCGCTCGAGGCCGGCGAAGTGCTCGGAGACAAGGCCGCGGTATGAACATGCCTGCCCCCGAGAAGTTGACGCGCGGCCGCGTGGGCACGTGGCTGTCCCAGCGGGTCGAGGCGTTTTCCCACATCGCGCGCCATCCGCTCTACTGGGTCGGCGCGCGCGAAATGGCGGGGGTGTCGGTAGGGCTCACCGCGTGGTCCTTCATGACCGGCGTGGCCATGATCAAGTCCGGCATGTCGCTCACCGAGGCGGTGCTGATGTCGGTGCTGGTCTACGCCGGCAGCGCGCAGCTGGCGGTCATCCCGCTCATCGCGGTAGGCGCGCCCCTGTGGGTGATCCTGGCGACCGCCTTTTGCGTGAACCTGCGCTTCGTGGTGTTCAGCCTGCACCTGCGCGAGTATTTCATGTTCCTGCCCAAGGCCAAGCGCCTGTATCTGGGCTATTTCACGGGCGACGTCACTTACGTGCTGTTCACCAGCCGCTTTCCCAAGCCGGCGCAGACCGACACCCAGCGCCGGGCGCAGATGGCCTACCTTTGGGGCGGCAACATCACCAACTGGGGGTTCTGGCAGGTGATGAGCCTTCTGGGCATCTTTGTCGGCAATGCCTTCCCGACCCGCTGGGGTCTGGAGTTCGCCGGCACGCTCGCGCTCCTGGGCATGGTCTGCTCGCTTGCCACCACGCGCTTGCGCGCGCTGTCAGCCGTGGTGGCGGGCGCGGCCGCCATGGCCGTGTATGGTCTGCCCTACCGGCTCAACATCGTGGCGGCCATCGCCATGGCCGTGGCGGCGTGCATGCTGCTCGAATCCCGTGGCCGCGGGCCAACCCCCAGTTGCCCGGGCCTTCTTCCGACAAGGATCTTCATGGCTGAAACAGACGGCTGGACGCTGCTCGCGATCCTTTGCCTGACGGTGGTCAGCGTGGTCACGCGCAGCTTCTTCTTTATCTCCGAGCGGCCATGGAAGCTGCCCAATTGGGCGCAGCGCGGCTTGCAGTACGCGCCCATCGCGGCGCTCATGGCGGTGATCACGCCCGATATCTTCATGCTGAACGGCCAGCTCACCGTGCCCTGGCGCGATGCCCGCGTATTGGCCGCCATCGTGGCCGCCCTGTTCTATTTCTGGCGCCGCCAGAGTAGTCTGGCCATGTTGGGCACGATCGCCGTAGGCATGGCGGTGTACCTGCCGTTACGGCTGGGGCTGGGTTGGTAGCGCGTCTTCATTAAAATTGATCCCCCGGGGTCCCTCGCTCGCTCAGTGCTTGTTCCCGAAACATGGGGCCTACGCAAACCCGTCGTTTCCGCGCAGGTGGGAATTCAGCGACAACGCCGAGATAGAAGGCGGATGCCTGGATTCCCGCCTGTGCGGGAGCGACGATACGAGACAACTATTCCTTTGCCACCATGAACGTCATCCGCTTTTCAGATCTGTGTACCCAAGGCAAGGCCAAAGGCCAGCGCGTCTTCATCCGCGCCGACCTCAATGTGCCGCAGGATGACGCCGGCCGCATCACCGAAGACACGCGCATCCGCGCCAGCGTGCCCTGCATCAGGATGGCGCTGGAGGCCGGCGCCGCCGTCATGGTGACCAGCCACCTGGGCCGCCCCACCGAGGGCGAGGTGCGCCCCGAGGACTCCCTGGCGCCGGTGGCCGAGCGTCTCGGCGAGCTGTTGGGCATGCCTGTGCCCCTGGTGCGCGATTGGACCGACGGCGTGAGCGTGGCACCGGGCGCCGTTGTGCTGCTCGAGAACTGCCGCTGCAACAAAGGCGAGAAAAAGAACGACGAGGGCCTGTCGCGCAAGATGGCCGCGCTGTGCGATATCTATGTGAACGATGCTTTCGGAACCGCGCACCGGGCTGAAGCCACCACCTATGGCATTGCCCGGTTCGCGCCCGTTGCCAGCGCCGGCCCCTTGCTGGCCGCCGAACTCGATGCCCTGCAGCAAGCGTTGGCACATCCCAAGCGCCCGCTGGTGGCCATTGTGGCCGGCAGCAAGGTCAGCACCAAGCTCACCATCCTGCAAGCCCTCGCATCCAAGGTGGATCAATTGATCGTCGGTGGCGGTATCGCCAACACCTTCATGGTGGCCGCCGGCCTGCCCATCGGCAAATCCCTGGCCGAGCCCGATCTGGTGGATCAGGCCAAGGCGGTGATCGAGGCCATGAAGCAGCGCGGCGCGGAAGTGCCGATTCCCACGGATGTCGTCACGGCCAAGGAGTTCAAGGCAGATGCCCCCGCCGAGACCAAGAAATCCACCGAGGTGGCCGCGGACGACATGATCCTCGACATCGGCCCCGAAACCGCCGAGCGGCTGGCCGCGCAATTTAAAGCCGCTGGCACCATCGTCTGGAACGGACCCGTGGGTGTATTCGAGTTCGATCAGTTCGCGGGGGGCACCAAGGCCATCGCCGATGCCATCGCGCAATCACCCGCTTTCAGCATCGCGGGCGGCGGCGATACCCTCGCGGCCATCGCCAAGTACGGGATTGAAAAAGACGTGGGCTACATCTCCACCGGTGGTGGCGCGTTCCTGGAAGTGCTGGAAGGCAAGACGCTGCCCGCGTTCGAGATCCTGGCCCAGCGCGCGGCCGGCTGAAGCATGGTGGCATGACGCTGCTGCAGCGTAAGCACGTTCTCCGAGCTGAATGGTGAAACCCATGTGGCGCTGGATACTGATTGCAGTAGCCGTGCTGTTCGTGCTTTCGGTGCTGGCCCTGTGGTCCTGGGGGCACTTCGCGCAGCGCGCACGCGGCCAGCCGTCCACAGCCCTGCCGGTGGCGGCAGACGCTACGCGGCTGGACCGGCTGATCGCTCCGCTGTTGGCCGCGCAGGCACCGGGGGCTAGCGGCGCCGCATTGATCTCCCATCCCGAACAGGCCTTCGTCGCCCGCGCCCGCGGTGCCCGGGCGGCCGAGCGCAGCCTGGACGTGCAGTACTACATCTGGCGCCACGACCTCACCGGCCGCCTGCTGGAAAATGAACTGCTGGCTGCCGCCGACCGGGGCGTGCGCGTGCGCCTCCTGATCGATGACATGAACGTGGCCGGCCGCGATGACATATTGCTGGCCATGGACGCCCACCCCAACCTGGAGGTGCGCATCTTCAACCCGGCGCGCAGCCGCGCGGGCGGGTTGCGCCGGGCCATCGAGATGGGCTTGCGCTTCGTCGGCTTCAACCGGCGCATGCACAACAAGGCCTGGATCGCCGACAACCGCCTGGCCATCGTGGGCGGGCGGAACGTAGGCGACGAATACTTCGGCGCTTCGGAGAACACCAATTTCCAGGACGCCGACCTGCTCATGGTGGGGCCGGCGGTGGCGCAGACCAGCGCCATCTTTGATGCGTTCTGGAATTCGGCGGCCGTGGTGCCCTTGGGCGCGCTGCACGAGGGCAGCGCGCGCCTGTCTCCGGAAGCCCTGGCGGCCGAGCGCCGGAAATGGCTCGCCGAGGTCGGCGCGCAACCCTGGGTAAAGGCCCTGGCCGCGAACGACGACACCGACGAAAGACTGCGCCGGGGCGCGGTGACTTTCTACTGGACGCCGAACCTGCGCGTGGTGTCCGATCCGCCGGAAAAAGCAGCTCCCGTGGCCAGCCGGCGCGAGCGCGCGGCATGGCTGCTGTACGACGTCAACGCCCTGCTGTATTCGGCGCGGCATGACAGCTGGCTGATTTCGCCCTATTTCGTGCCGGGCGAGGCGGGCACCCTGATGCTGGCAGGCCAGGCTGCGCGTGGCATGCAGGTGCGTGTGCTGACCAACTCCCTGGCCGCCAATGATGTGCCCCTGGTGCATGCCGGTTACATCGACTACCGCGCCGCGCTGCTGGCGCAAGGCGTATCGCTGTACGAACTGAAGCCGGGCGCTTCCAGTCCTGACCGCGAGCTGATAGGCTCCAGCGGCGCCAGCCTGCACACCAAGGCGTTCGTGGTGGACGGGCAGCGCGGCTTCGTCGGTTCGTTCAACTTCGATCCCCGCTCCGCCCAACTCAACACCGAGATGGGCGTGATGTTCGATCATCCAGCCCTGGCCGCCGAGGTCAAGCAGATGTTCGACCACGGCACCCGGCCCGAATCCGCCTGGCGTGTCACGTTGGCCGAGGACGGCAGCCTGCGCTGGCACGGCGCGGCCGGCCGCGTATGGACCGAGGAGCCCGAAACCGGGGCCGGCCTGCGCTTGCTGGTGTGGTTGATGAGTTTTCTGCCGATCGAATCGCAGCTCTAGTGTCCTGAGTTGCAAATTCGTTGATAAATAAATCTGCCGAAATCGACGTCAGGCAAGCGGTGCGCCGATGCGACGCAAAACGCAGTGATACCGAGTGGTATCGCGAGGCTTTGCAACGCCGCATGGTGTTGATTCTCGGTAGATTTATTCAACGAATTTGCAACTCAGGACACTAGAGTGCCCTGGCGACAGCGTGGTGTCAAAGCAGTGACGTCTTGGCATGCCAGAATGAGCGCTTGCGGGCCACCATGCGGGTGACCCCTATCCCGAAGGATGTACTCCCATGACCTACCGCGCTACCAAAATCGTTGCCACGCTCGGCCCTGCTTCCAGCGATCCCGCGCTACTGGAGGAAATGATCCGCGCCGGCGTCAACGTGGTGCGCCTGAATTTCAGCCACGGCAAGGCCGAAGACCACATCGAGCGCGCACGGCTGGTGCGCGAAGCCTCCGAGCGGGCAGGGCGTGAGGTAGCCATCATGGCCGACCTGCAGGGCCCGAAGATTCGGGTGGGCAAGTTCGCCGAAGGCAAGGTCATGCTGGAGCCGGGTGCTTCTTTCGTGCTCGATGCCGCGCGCAAGGAGCCTGGCGACCTGACTGGCGTCGGCCTCGACTACAAGGAACTGCCGCGCGACGTCAAACCCGGCGACACCCTGCTGCTCAATGACGGGCTGATCGTGCTCACCGTGGATGCCGTGCGCGGCGAAGCCGTGCACACCATCGTGAAGCTGGGCGGTGAGCTGTCGAACAACAAGGGCATCAACAAGCAGGGCGGCGGGCTGACGGCGCCCGCGCTCACCGCCAAGGACATGGAAGACATCAAGACCGCGATGAGCTTCCAGGCGGACTACGTGGCGGTCAGTTTCCCGAAAAACGCCACCGACATGGAAATGGCGCGCCAGCTCTGCAACGTGGCCGCGGCCGAATTCCGCCACAAGCCCTACCTGATTGCCAAGATCGAGCGCGCCGAGGCGATCCCCAGGCTGGCGGAGATCCTGGCGGCCAGCGATGGCATCATGGTCGCGCGCGGCGATCTGGCGGTGGAAGTCGGCAATGCAGCCGTGCCCGCGCTGCAGAAAATGATGATCCGCGCGGCCCGCGCCAGCGACAAGCTGGTGATCACAGCCACGCAGATGATGGAGAGCATGATCACCAACCCGGTGCCCACTCGGGCCGAGGTGAGCGATGTGGCCAACGCCGTGCTCGATGGTACTGATGCCGTCATGCTGAGCGCCGAGACCGCGGCCGGAAAATTCCCGCTGGAAACCGTGCGGCAAATGGCGCAGATATGCGAAGCCGCCGAAGCGCATGATTCCGTGGAACTCGATGCCGATTTCACCGGCCAGACTTTTTCGCGCATCGACCAGTCGATCGCCATGGGAGCGCTTTTCACGGCCTACCACTTGGGCGCCAAGGCCATCGTGGCACTCACCGACTCTGGCTCCACCGCACTCTGGATGAGCCGGCACCGTGTGCGCATTCCCATCTATGCGCTGACGCCCAAGATCGGCACCCAGCGCAAGATGGCGCTGTACCGCAACGTGCGCCCCATGCTCATGGACACCAGCGCCAATCGGGACGAGGCCTTGACGCAGGCCGAAGGCCACCTCAAGCGCCAGGGCATCGTGGACCCCGGTGATGTCTACGCCATTACCTGTGGTGAGCCCATGGGGGCTCCCGGCGGCACCAACATGCTCAAGATCTGCCGTGTAGGCTAACAGGTTAGCCTTTCAACAAGTACGTGACGGAGTTGTCTTGTGGGCGGATTCGCTCACAGGCTGTTACCTGGCTTTTCAAGGTGTCGCCAAGAAAGGGCGGCCAAAGCGCACCCACGGGTAAAATGGCGGGTTAGCCAAGGGTTTAGGCCACATAAGCCCTTTTCTCCCACTTTTTACGACGAATCCGACCATGCCCCTCGTTTCCATGCGCGAGCTGCTCGATCACGCAGCAGCCAACAACTATGGCATTCCTGCTTTCAACGTGAACAACCTGGAGCAGGTGCAGGCCGTGATGGCCGCCGCCGACGAAGTGGGCGCGCCCGTCATCCTGCAAGCCAGCGCCGGCGCGCGCAAGTACGCAGGCGAAAGCTTCATCAAGCACCTGATTGCCGCCGCCGCCGAAGCCTACCCGCATATTCCGCTGGTGATGCACCAGGACCACGGCACCAGCCCGGCCATCTGCCAGGGCGCCCTTGACCTGGGCTTCGGCTCGGTCATGATGGACGGCTCCCTCAAGACCGACGGCAAGACGCCCGCCAACTTCGATTACAACGTCGACGTCACCCAGCAGGTCGTCGCCATGGCCCACAAGGTGGGTGCCACCGTGGAAGGCGAACTGGGGTGCCTGGGCAGCCTGGAAACCGGCGAAGCCGGCGAGGAAGACGGTGTCGGCGCCGTGGGCAAGCTCAGCCACGATCAACTGCTGACCGATCCCGAGGAAGCCGCGCAGTTTGTCAAGGCCACCCAGCTCGATGCCCTGGCCATCGCCATCGGCACCAGCCACGGCGCTTACAAGTTCACCCGTCCCCCCACGGGCGACGTGTTGGCCATCGGCCGCGTCAAGGAAATCCACGCGCGCATTCCCAACACCCACCTGGTGATGCATGGTTCCTCCTCCGTACCCCAGGACCTGCTGGCCCTCATCAACCAGTTCGGCGGCAAGATGAAGGAAACCTACGGCGTGCCGGTGGCTGAAATCCAGGAAGCCATCAAGCACGGCGTGCGCAAGATCAACATCGATACCGACATCCGCCTGGCCATGACCGGCGCGGTGCGCAAGTTCCAAGCCGAAAACCCTGACAAATTCGACATGCGCGAGTGGATGAAGCCCGCGCGCGAAGCCGCCAAGGCCATCTGCAAGCAGCGCTACATCGAGTTCGGCTGCGAAGGCCAGGGCGCCAAGGTCAAAGGTGTGCCGCTCACCGTGATGGCTGAAAAATATGCGAAGGGCGAATTGGCGCAGAAAGTGGTTTGAAAGCGTGAATGCGTTTTGACAGCCCGCCCGCACAGACAGAAATCATGAACACCACCTCAGCCCTGCACACCAGCGCCCTGCACAGCCTGCCCTTGCTTGCGCGCGGCAAGGTGCGCGACAACTACGCCGTGGGCAACGACCGCATCCTGATGGTGGCGAGCGACCGCATCAGCGCCTTCGATGTCATCATGGGCGAGCCCATTCCCGGCAAGGGCCAGTTGCTTACGCAAATGGCACTGTGGTGGTTCGAGCAGTTGAAAGGCATCGTGCCCAACCACCTCACGGGCGATGCCCCCGAAAGCGTGGTGGCGCCTGACGAGGTGGCGCAAGTGACCGGGCGCAGCATGCTCGTCAAGCGCCTGAAACCTATCCCCGTGGAAGCGGTGGTGCGGGGCTACCTGGCCGGCAGCGGCTGGAAGGAATACCAGGAAAACCGTGCCGTCTGCGGCGTGCCGCTGCCGGAAGGGCTGAAAAATGCCAGCAAGCTGCCGCACTCCATCTACACCCCTGCCGCGAAGGCGGAGGTAGGCGAGCACGACGAAAACATCACCTTCGAGCGCACGGTGGAAATGATCGGCCCTGAACTGGCCGCCAGGATTCGAGACGTGAGCATCCAGCTCTACGAGCGGGCTGCCGCCATCGCCCTGAAGAAGGGCATCATCATCGCCGACACCAAGTTCGAATTCGGTTTGGACGATGCCGGCCAGCTGGTGCTGATGGACGAAGTGCTCACACCCGATTCTTCCCGCTACTGGCCCGCCGACAGCTACCAGGAGGGCATCAACCCTCCCAGCTTCGACAAGCAATTCCTTCGCGACTGGCTGGAACAGGCGCGGGTGAACGGCAAGCCCTGGGCCAAATCGCCGCCCGCACCCGTTTTGCCGAAAGACGTGGTGGATGGCACCGCCGCCAAATACCGCGAAGCCATGGTGCGTCTGACCACCGTTTGACGCGCGCTGACCGGCCGGAGCCGGTTCTCCGTGCGATGGAACCAGCCGCCACCGCAGGTTACTCAATGGCGAGGATGAAGATCCATCCTCGCCAATCGTGACCTGCCATGCCCGACTTCGATACCCAAGCCCCCTCGTCTGCGCCCCCTCTGGCGTACGCAGGCTCTTTGCCGGCCGATGCCTCCAAGGTTGCGTTGCACGCGGGGCAGGGCGCTTCCAACGTGGAGGTCGGCCAGGACGAAACCATCCATGCGCTGCTGCACGAGGGCGTCGACGAGTCTCGCCTGGCTATCCAGACCAGCTTCGAGGCGCTTCGCAAAGCCAAGAGCACCTTCACGAATGAGCTCTCGGCAGGCATTTTCTCGGATGAAGAAAAGGACGCACTGGAGTTGCTGGGGCGAGCGCTCGATGAAACGGAGTCTGGCCAGAGAGCGATCGAGCTGCTCGAGCATGCGCGGGTGCGTTCGCGCAGAGGCGTCTGGGGCACGGCCTGGGAACAGCCATCGGATCACGGCGCGAAGCTGGTCGTCACGGTCAGTGAACTGGAAGCACTGGCACTGTGCCGGCAGGCCCTCATGAACGAAACGGATGGCTTGAGCAGCATTGTGAGGCTGCACGCCGGCGCAAGCGAGCGGCAGGCGGAGACCGCCCGGGAGAGCGCAGGGCTGATCGAAATCAACGAAGACCCGCACCCTCGGAGCTTTCCGCAGGAGTGGACCCTGCATCTCGTCCACCCTGGGACCACCACGCCGCTATGCAGCGGACTGCAGTTCTGGTGCGAATATGGCTTCGACGATGGCGATGACTGGCCGGTGTCCGTGCTGGTCATCGACGATCTCGACGATATCGAGACGCTCAGGAGGCCGGGATATATCGAGCGGGCCCTCCAGAAGCAAGACGAAGACAGCGAGTGGCGGCAGGCCGGCAGTCAGGTCCGCATGCAGCTTTTCAGATCACACGCACCCGAATGATGTGCGCCACGCTCTCGACGGCCATGCGCGGGGCGGGGGTACAGGCCATGCCGATGTCAAGCACTATGAAGCGAGGGTGCATCCTGCGGGCTGAGAGGAAGAATCGCGCTGGTTTTCAGGCCAGGCGCAAGGCGTTCGGCCCGCCGCGCAGGTAGGCCACGATGCTGTAGGCCGTGCTGCTGGAGGTCTTGGGGTTGCTGGCGGAGGGGCGTGCTTCCGTCTCGAACTCGAACCGGCCCAGTGCGCTCGCGCCATCCAACCGGTGGCGATTGACCGTGGCCTGAGGGTCGGCAATGAGGCGCACCGCAGTGTCTTCCATGCCCACGCCAGCCAACGCCACGGTGGCGGCCACATTGGCGTTCTTGGGGTAGGCCAGAGCCACTTCGCGGGCATTGCCTTCGAAGATAACGGTGGGGGCTGTCAGTGCGCCAAGATCAAACTGCGTGGCGGCAGGCGTTCCTTCCCATGCCGCTGCCGGCTTGATGCCGGTATAGCAAAGCGTTTGCAGGCCGGCGGCCTTGGCGCTCGTGATGGCATCAATGGCCGCCACGGCGCCATTGAGCACCAGAAGGCGCCTGTCGTTTTCGCGGGCGGCTGTACGAAGTCGCTCCAGCAGTACCTGATCGGCCAGCGAGCCCGACGAGATCAAGCCGAAATCCCGGCCCTGGGACAACGCCTGCTGTCCGTATTGCGGGACGGCGGAGTGGCCTGCGGTTTCGATGACGAGCCTGACATTGCCAGGCAGGGCGGCCAGGCTGTCGGTGACTCGCACTGTGGGCGGCACCATGTTTCTGTATTGATCCGCCTTGCCGGGCCGGACGACGACATGAATGTCCAGTTTCACGCCATCAGCTTCTTTCATCAGCTCCTGCACCACGGTCTGGGCCGTGCCGCCATAGCCGATGAGGGCGATCGGTTGCATCATGCGTTCTCCGAGCTGAGTTGCCGGGCGTAAAGGGTGGCCAGCCGGCTGGCGGCGGTTTGTAACGCCTGGGTCATGGTGGCCTTGTCGGAGTGCTTCATGCGTTCGGACGGCCCTACCAACGAAACCGAGAGGATGACCCCCACCTGTGCCAGCGGCACGGGGGCGGCGACGGCAATCAGCCCACGATCGATTTCCTCCATGCACCAGGCAATACCGGTACGGCGAACCTTCTCGAGTTCGGTTCTCAGAGCCTCCAGGGAGGTCAGCGTTCTGGGCGTTAGCGCGGGAAGCGGTTCGGTGCAGATCTGCCTGACCAGGTCGTCGGGCTGGTAGGCGAGGATGGCCTTCGCGGAGGCAGCGGCATGCGGCGGCATGAGGTGGCCGGGATTGACATAGCCATACCAGTCCCTCGGCGGCGTCATCATCATGATGCTTTCGATTTTCGTACCGCGCAGCATGCTGAGAAATGCGGTTTCGTGGAACTGTTCAGCCAGGTCCCGCAAGATGCCCTGGGACAGCGTGGCCAGGCGGTTGGGAGACACAGCGGCTCCCAGCAGGCGCTTGATGCGCGGCCCCAGCCAGTAGATGCGCCGCGCCGAGGTGCCTTCATCGGCTTCGCTCGAAGGGGGATCGGTTTCCAGGCAGCCGGCATGGAGCAGGCCGCTCAACAGGCGGTGCAGCGTGGCTTTCGGCAGCCCGAGGGTCTCACGCATCTCACCAAAGATCAGTCCCTCCGGATGCTGACTGAGCAGCTCCAGGATCAACAGTTGCCTCTCCAGGACCGCTGGCGCTTTGGGGTCAGTCGATGTTTCTTCCATGGTTCATTGAAGCACAAGGCTCTGAAATCGTGAGCCCGTTCCGGGATATCCGGGCGGGCCCACAAGTTTCTTCTTGACGGCCTCATGACAAGAAAAGCATAATAGTTCCGAATATCGATAGTATAGTTCCGAAATTCGAGACTAAAAAGAAAAAACGGGCAACACGACAGCAATGAGCAACAGTACAGCGGTAGCTTGGGACCGGGCAGGGCATCTGGTTCGAGTCATCTCCCCCGCAGGGGTGGAGATGTGTGGCTTTCACACGCCTGCTGCGAGCGATGCGCCCTTGCTGCTGTGCTTGCACGGGCTGAGCGGCCACATGGATACGAGCTTTGTTTTCGAATTCTTCAAAACCGGCTCGCCCTTGCGTTCGTTTCACGTGCTCTCCATCACCTCCAGCGGGCAGGGCAACATTTCCATGGCGCGCCAGGGCCAACTGCTTGAGTACCGGTTGGGCGGATCGGCCTATGAACGCTTCGAGGAGTGTGTAGGAGACCTGGCAGCTTGGGTCGATCATGCGGCACGGTGCACCTCGGGGCCCATCATCCTCCTGGGGCATTCGCTGGGCGCTTCGAAGGTGGTGCACTACCTCGCCCAAAGCGGGGATACGCGCGTCAAAGGCCTCGTGCTGGCCTCCGCGCCGGATCTGAAGGGGGCGTTCGTCGCGCTGCATGGTCCCGCACGGTTCGAGGCGTTCATGGCCGAGGCACGTGCCCGGGTCGCGCAAGGCCAGGGCCGCAGCCTCATGGGTGAGGACTGCGTCATCGGCCTGCTGCGCCAGCGCGTGTCGGCCCAGACGCTGCTGGACCGCTTTGAAGACGCGAGCGCGGCGGACACGTTCGATTTCTTCGGCCGCGAATCCAAGACGGCCTTTCGCGCCCTCGAGCAAGTGACGGCGCCTGTCCTGGCCATTTACGGGCAGCAAGGTGAAATCGTCGGTGAAAACGGCACGGCATCCGCCCTGGCGCTGCTGAAGCGGCACGCCACACGCGCCGCGTCGTTCGAGAGCCTCATCGTGGCTGGCAACCATTGGTACATGGGGGCCGAGGCCGCGCTCGCGGAGGCTCTGGCGCGCTGGGCCATGGCCCATGGCATGGCATCCTCTGCCGAGGAAGCCCGCGCATGACCTCCACGATCGCGGGACTCTCCGGTGCCTTTGCTTCCCGCCAGGCGGATCCGGCCGAGGTCCTGGAGGCCTGCATCCAGCGCATCCAGGACGAAAGCGCGGGTGCTCCGGGCATCATCGCGTCGCCCACTTTCGAACGGGCGCGGGCATCCGCCCATGCCAGCGCGGAGCGGTGGCGCAAGGGGCAGCCGCTGAGCGCCGTGGATGGCATTCCGATGGTCTGGAAGGACGTGTTCGACATGTCGGGCCAGGTCACCACATGCGGCTCGGCGGTCAGGAAAAACGCCAACCCCGCCACCGAGGATGCCGCGCTGGTCCGCCAACTGGAAGCCGGCGGCGCGGTCAGCGTGGCCCGGACGACACTGAGCGAGTTCGCCTATTCCGGCCTCGGCATCAATCCTTTCGCGGGAACGCCGGTCAATCCATGGGATCCGAAGACGCCTCGCGTCGTCGGAGGCTCTTCCTCGGGCAGCGCCGCAGCCGTGATCCGCGGCTGGGTGCCGTGCGGCATGGGGTCGGATACATCCGGCTCCCTCCGGGTCCCGGCGGCCTTCACGGGCCTCGTGGGGTTCAAGCCCAGCCACGGCCGGTACGTGGCCGGCGGCATGTTTCCGCTGGCTCCGTCGCTCGATACGGCGGGCCCGCTGGTGCGCGATGTCCGCGATGCCAGCTTGCTGGATGCCGTGCTGACAGGCGTGCCGGTGCCCGCCACCGCGCTGCGCGACTGGACTTTCGTCGTACCGGCAGGCCGTGCGCTGGCCGCCAACACGGACGAAGTGCAAGCCGTCTTCGAGCGGGTGCTCGGCCTGCTTCGCGGGCAAGGGGTGAAGTTCGTCGAGCGCGCCTTCGGTGCGTTCGAGGAGACGCGGGATCTGTTCGATCAGCATGGCACTCTTGTGGCTGTCGAAGCGACGCAAGTGCACCGCGAACTGCTGCAAAGCGAAGCCCTCGCCCTGGTGGATCCGCGGATCGCGGCCCGGATGAAGCTGGGGGCGCAGTTGAGCGCGGCCTCGGCGGCGGAGATCACCGGCCGGCGGGCGCCATTGCTCGCGCGGTCGCAGGCGGACATGGCGGCGGGCGAAGTGCTGCTGTACCCCACTGTCTGCATGACGGCCCCCGAGATCGGCCCTCTCAACGAAGACGTTGCCTGGTTCGCCGCCTGCAATGCGCGCGTCCTGCAGAACACGATGCTGGCCAGTTACCTCGATATGCCCACGCTCAGCTTGCCGGCAGGACTGGCGGTCAGCGGGTTGCCGGTGGGCTTGTCGGTCAGCATGGCCGCCGGGCGCGATGCCCTGCTGCTGGCGGTCGCGGAACGGCTGCAGGAAGCGCTGCAAGACAAGCTGCGGGCCGATTGAGTTTCCTTTCCAACCCGCCAAAGCCGAGAACCCTTTCTTTCATGTCCTCCAGGAGCACTTCAGTGAACCGTATCCCCTGCCCCCTGCCCTTGAAATCCGTCGCGGCGGGCGCCGCGATCTGCCTGCTGTCGCTGCTGAACCCGGCGCATGCCCAGGAAAAGACGCTGCGCATCGCCATGACCGTCGGTGACATTCCCCGCACGCTCGGCCAGCCTGACCAGGGGCTGGAAGGCACGCGCTTCACCGGCATCCCCATGTACGACGCGCTGACGCAGTGGGACCTGTCCAAGGCCGACGGCCCCAGCCTCCTGATCCCGGCCCTGGCCACGAGCTGGCAGGTCGACGCCAAGGACAAGACCAAGTGGGTGTTCAAGCTGCGCCCGGGCGTGAAGTTCCACGACGGCTCGGTCTTCAACGCCGGCGCAGTGGTCTGGAACGTGCAGAAGGTGCTGGACAAGTCCGCGCCCCATTTCGATGCCAGCCAGGTCGGCGTGACGACTTCGCGCCTGCCCACGCTGGTCTCTGCCCGCAAGATCGACGACCTGACGGTCGAGCTCACCACCACCGAGCCGGATTCCTTTCTGCCGATGAACCTGATCAACCTCTTCATGGCGTCGCCCACGCACTGGGAAGCCAAGCTGAAGGCGGTGCCGGCCAGCGTGAAGGACCCGGCCGAGCGCGCCAAGCAGGCCTGGAGCGCTTTCGCGGCGGATGCTTCGGGCACCGGCCCGTTCAAGATGACGCGGCTCGTGCCGCGCGAGAGGCTGGAGCTGGTGGCCAACAAGGCGTACTGGGATCCGAAGCGCACGCCCAAGCTCGACAAGGTCGTGCTGTTGCCCATGCCCGAAGCCAACGCGCGCACTGCGGCGCTGCTGGGCAATCAGGTCGACTGGATCGAGGCCCCCGCACCGGATTCCCTCCCGGTCATCAAACAGCGCGGCTTCGTCATTCATTCGAATGCGCAACCGCACGTATGGCCCTGGCAGTTGTCCATGGCGCCGGGCTCGCCCTGGCTGGACAAGCGCGTGCGGCATGCAGCGAACCTGTGCGTGGACCGCGCAGGGATGAAAACCATGCTGGGCGGCATGATGGCTGAGCCCAAAGGCGTGGTACCGCCCGGCCACCCCTGGTGGGGCAACCCGAAGTTCGACATCAAGTATGACGTGAAGGCGGCGCAGGCCTTGATGCAGCAGGCCGGCCACTCCGCCGCCAAACCGCTGAAGGTCAAAGTGCAAATCTCGGCTTCGGGATCGGGCCAGATGCAGCCGCTGCCGATGAACGAGTTCGTCCAGCAGTCGCTGAAGCAATGCTACTTCGACGTCGAATTCGACGTGATCGAATGGAACACGTTGTCCACGAACTGGCGCCTCGGCCCCAAGGACGCGTCAGCCCATGGCTCGAACGCCATCAATGTCAGCTTCTCGGCCATGGATCCGTTCTTCGGGCTGGTACGCTTCTCCTCGACCAAGACGTTCCCGCCGCTCTCGAACAACTGGGGCTACTATGGCAACGCGGAAGTCGACAAGCTGGTGGCTGACGCGCGAACCTCGTTCGACGACAAATCCCGCGATGCCGCGCTGGGCAGGCTCCATGCGCGCATGGTCGAGGACGCGCCGTTCATCTTCGTTGCCCATGACGTCGGTCCGCGCGCCATGTCGCCCAAGGTCAAGAACGTCGTGCAGCCGCGCAGCTGGTACATCGACATCGCGACGATGACCAAAGACTAAAGCCCGAGGGGGCACTTCCGTGCCCTCAGCTCCTGCCTGTCAGCTATCTCCATGCTCGCCTACATCCTGCGCCGCCTCCTTCACGCCATGCCCACCATCCTGGGGGTGGCGCTGGTCTGTTTCGCGCTGGTGCACCTCGCGCCAGGTGACCCGCTCGTGGCTATTCTTCCGCCGGACGCCACGGCCGAGCTGCAAGCGCAGTTGCGCGAACTGTACGGCTTCAACCGCAGCCTGCCCGAACAGTTCTTCAGCTGGGTCTGGCGCGCGCTGCATGGCGATCTGGGCACGTCCATCGCCACCAGCCGGCCGGTCGCGGACGAAGTGTTCACGGCGGTTGGCAACACGCTTCGCCTGGCCGTCGCCGCCACGGCCATTGGTTTCATATTCGGCTGCCTGTTCGGCTTCGTGGCGGGCTATTTCCGTAACTCCTGGATCGACCGGGCCGCCTCCGTGGTCTCGGTACTGGGCGTGTCCGTGCCGCACTACTGGCTCGGCATGGTCATGGTGATCGTGTTTTCATCGCTCCTGGGCTGGCTGCCGGCCTCGGGAGCCGGTTCCGGCGAGTCTCCCTGGAGCACGGATGGGATGAAATTCCTGATCCTGCCGGCCGTGACCATGGCCGTGATTCCCATGGGCATCGTGGCGCGCACCGTCCGCGCGCTGGTGGCCGACACGCTGGAGCAGGAGTTCGTGCTGGGTCTGCGTGCCAAGGGGCTGACGCATTTCGACATCTTCCGCCACGTCGTCAAGAATACCGCGCCCACCGCAATGGCCGTCATGGGCTTGCAGTTAGGCTACCTGCTTGGCGGCTCTATCTTGATCGAGACCGTCTTCAACTGGCCTGGTACCGGTTTCCTGCTGAATGCGGCGATCTTCCAGCGCGACTTGCCGCTGCTGCAAGGCACCATTCTGGTATTGGCCATGTTCTTCGTGGCGCTCAATCTGCTGGTGGACATTCTGCAAACCTTGCTCGATCCCAGGATCGAGCGCGCTTGAAGGAGTGTATTGACATGGACGCCATGCTTTCGTCTCCCGCCACCATGCAGCCGCATCAGGCTCAGCGTGGGCGCGGCTACTGGGCCTCGGTCTGGCTGCGGCTGCGTCGCGACCCTGTAGCCATGGGCGCAGCCATCGTGGTCGTGCTGCTGATCGGCCTGGCTGTGTTCGGTCCCTGGCTCGCACCGGCTGATCCCTATCAAGCCTCTATGCTCAAGCGGCTCAAGCCAATTGGCACCGAAGGGCATCTGCTCGGCACCGATGAATTGGGCCGAGACATGCTTTCGCGCCTGATCGTGGGGGCTCGGCTGTCCCTTTTCATCGGTATCACGCCGGTGCTGTGCGCTTTCGTGCTTGGCTCCATTGTCGGCATTACGGCCGGCTATGCAGGTGGCGCGGTCAACAGCATGATCATGCGCACCGTCGACGTGTTCTATGCCTTTCCTTCCGTACTGCTGGCCATTGCATTGTCTGGCGCTCTGGGGGCGGGGATTCTGAACTCGCTGATCTCGCTGACCATCGTATTCATTCCGCAGATAGCGCGCATCGCCGAGACCGTGACCACGCAGGTACGCGGCCGCGATTACGTGGAGGCCGCGCGCGCCACCGGGGCGGGGTCTTTTTTCATCGTACGTGAGCACGTGCTGGGCAATGTGCTGGGACCGATTTTCGTGTATGCGACCAGTTTGATCGCTGTGTCGATGATCCTGGCATCCGGCCTGTCCTTCCTCGGCATGGGCGTCAAGCCGCCCGAGCCTGAGTGGGGCCTGATGCTCAATACCCTGCGCACGGCGATCTACGTGCAGCCTTGGGTGGCCGCGTTGCCGGGCCTGATGATCTTCATCACCTCTATTTCGTTCAATCTCCTTTCCGACGGCCTGCGCACGGCCATGGACAATAAAGGGTGAGCCGCATGTCTATGGAACCAATAGCCGCCACGGCCACAGGTGGGCAAGGAGTCGAGCCGCTTCTGAAAGTAGGCGGATTGATGAAGCACTTTGCGCTGGCCAAGGGAACCTCTCTGCTGGGCGGACAGCGCAAGGTTGTGCGCGCCGTGGATGGCGTGGACTTCGAGGTCATGAAAGGCGAAACGCTAGGCGTGGTTGGTGAATCGGGCTGCGGCAAGTCGACCACGGCGCGTCTCCTGATGCAACTGATCGAGCCGAGCGCCGGCGAAGTGGTGTTCGATGGGCGCGTCGTGGGCAGCCGCGACTTGCCGCTCAAGGAATTCCGGCGTCAGGTGCAGATGGTGTTCCAGGATAGCTATGCGTCCTTGAACCCTCGGTTGACGATCGAGGATTCGATCGCCTTCGGTCCGCGCGTGCATGGTGTGAAGGCGCGGGAGGCGACGGCACGCGCGCGTGATCTGCTGGCGCGCGTTGGCCTTGAGCCTGGCCGCTTCGCCGAGCGTTATCCGCACGAGCTCTCGGGCGGCCAGCGTCAGCGTGTGAACATCGCTCGTGCGCTGGCGCTGCAACCGCGCATGGTGATCCTGGACGAGGCCGTATCCGCGCTCGACAAATCCGTCGAGGCGCAGGTGCTCAACCTGTTGATGGATCTCAAGGCGGAGTTCGGCCTCACGTATGTATTCATCAGTCACGATCTCAACGTCGTGCGCTTCATCAGCGATCGGGTGATGGTCATGTACCTGGGCCGGGTGGCCGAAATCGGTCCTTCGGATGCGCTGTTTGATGATCCTGCGCACCCCTACACGAGTGCATTGCTATCGTCCATGCCTTCCATGGATCCAGACCATCGCACCGAGGAGGTGCCGCTGGCCGGTGATCCTCCAAACCCTATCGATCCGCCGAGCGGCTGCCGCTTTCATCCGCGCTGTCCGCGGGCGGCCGCGGTCTGTTCAAAGACAGAACCGCCACGCGTGCTGCGTGCGCAGCAATCCGTCGCCTGCCTGATCCACCAGCGCGGCAGCGGCCACCCCGAGGCATTGCCGGCATGACTGCAGAAGGAACCTCCTTGAGTGCCGCCGCAGACCCCCTTGTTCGCCTGCGCGATCTGCACGTCACATTCACGGGCGGCCGCAAGCCTGTGCGCGCCGTCAATGGCGTCAGCCTGGACGTGCGCCAAGGCGAGGTCGTCGCGTTGATCGGAGAATCAGGCTCCGGCAAGAGCGTGACCATGCGCACCCTGCTGCGCCTGCATCCACCTCGTCGCAGCCAGATCTCCGGCGAGGTCAGCGTGGCCGGCCGCGATGTGCTGGCCATGTCTGGCCGCGAACTGGCGGACTATCGGGGCAAGTTCGTGTCCATGATCTTCCAGGAGCCGCTGCTGGCGCTGGATCCGGTCTACCCTGTGGGTGCGCAGATCATCGAGACCATCCGGCGGCACGAGCCTGTATCGAAGGTAGAGGCGCATCGGCGTGCGTTGGAGTTGTTCGAGCGCGTGCGCATACCGAGCCCCGAACGCCGGCTGCAGGCCTATCCCCATGAGATGTCAGGCGGCATGCGCCAGCGCGCGATGATCGCACTGGCCCTGGCTTGCCGACCGCAAGTGCTGTTGGCCGATGAACCGACGACCGCCCTCGACGCCACCGTGCAGATCCAGATCCTGCTGCTGCTGCGCGAACTGCAACGCGACCTTGGTCTGTCAGTCCTGTTTGTCACGCACGACATTGGTGCCGCCGTGGAGGTGGCGGATCGTATTGCCGTGATGTACGCCGGGCGCATCGTGGAAGAGGGGACGGCACGCGAACTGATCCGTGCACCGCGCCATCCCTACACTATCGCGTTGCTCAAGAGCCGTGCACACGGTGCCTTGGCGCGAGGCAGCCGGCTTGAAACCATTGGCGGGGCACCGCCGGATCTGGCAGCGCTGCCGCCAGGCTGTTCATTCGCTGAACGCTGCGGCCTGGCCGAGGAGCGCTGCCGGACTATGCAGCCTGAGGCGGTCACCTTATCGCCAGTCCACAGGGCATGCTGTCTGCGGACTGAGGCCGTGGCTGGGATTGCGACGATGACGGTCGGGTGAACTCAGATCACACGCACCCGAATGACGTGCGCCACGCTCTCGATGGCCTTGCGCGTGGCGGCACCGGGCACGGAGGCCACATCGATCAGGTTGTAGGCCAGTGCGTCGCGGCTGCGGTTGCTCATGTCGATGACGTTGAGGCCTGCTTCCGCCAACACCGAGAGCACGCTGCCCAGAACACCGGCGACATTGTCATTGGCGATGGCCAGGCGTGCCGCGCCTGGGGTCCTGTCCATGCGGATGGCGGGGTAGTTCACCGAGTTGGCAATGTGGCCGTGCTCCAGGAAATCGACCAACTGATCGGCGGCCATGACCGCGCAGTTCTCTTCCGATTCCTCGGTGCTGGCGCCGATATGCGGCGTGGCGATGGTTTTTTCATGCGTGACCAGTCCGGGCTCGGGGAAATCGCTCACGTAGCGGCCCAGGTGCCCGGCATCGAGGCTCTGGATGACGGCGGCGGGATCCACGATGGTCTCCCGCGCGAAGTTCAGCAGCACGGCGCCCGGCTTGATGGCGGCCAGCGCGGCGGCGTTGATCATGTGGCGCGTGCTGTCCAGGGCGGGAACGTGCAGGCTCACGTAGTCGGAGCGGGCCAGCAGCGAAGGCAGGTTCTCCATGCGCTGCACGGAGTTCGGCAGGCGCCAGGCGGCATCGATCGACAGGGCCGGATCGAAGCCCAGCACTTTCATGCCCAGCGCCAGCGCCGTATCGGCCACCATAGAGCCGATGGCTCCAAGGCCGACCAGCCCCAGCGTCTTGCCCCGCAGTTCGCTGCCCGCGAACCGTGATTTTTCCTTTTCAAGCAACTGATGCATCTCGGCCGAATCGGCCATGGCGCTGAGTGAGCGCGCATAGTCAATCCCGGGAAGGATGCCTCTCGTGGCCAGGAGCATGCCGGCCAGCACCAGTTCCTTCACGGCATTGGCGTTGGCACCTGGGGTGTTGAACACCACGATGCCTTGTCCGCCGTAATCATGGACAGGGATATTGTTGACTCCGGCTCCGGCGCGCGCCACCGCCAGCAGAGAAGGGGGCACCGGCTCGCCTTGCAGCTTGTGGCTGCGCAGCAGATAGGCCTCCGCCTGCACAACATCGCTGCCGACCTCGTAGTTTCCGGGGTCGAAGCGCTCAAGCCCTTTCGGGGAGATGGCGTTATAGGTCTTGATCTTGAACATGTGTCTCCTTCCAAAACCGGTGGCAGCCTCTAAAGTGCGCTTACGACCTCTTCACGGATCTGTTGCACACGATAGGCCGCGGAGCAGGCCATTCCAAGGCACCCGCGGAGCTGGCTTTGCCAGGCCGCTGGGTGCGTCCCGGCGCGCAAGCGCCTCAGGGGGTTTGCACCGCCTCATATCCCCAGGCCAGCCAGGGCATCAGTGCTTCCAGATCGCTCTTTTCCACCGTGGCGCCGCACCAGATCCGGATACCGGCAGGGGCGTCCTTGTAGGCGCCGATGTCATACGCGACACCTTCGGTTTCGAGCATTTTCACCAGCGCCTTCACCTTGTCTTCCGGCAGATCAAGCTGCAGGCAGACACTGGTGTTGGAGCGTGTCTCCACGGTCTTGGCCAGGAAGCTGATCCACGGATGAGCCGCGACAAAGTCTTCGATCACTTTCAGGTTGGCCTGGCTGCGCGCGATCGTGCCCGCCACGCCGCCCACGCTTTCGCACCATTTCAGTGCATCGAGGTAATCGGCAGCGCAGAGCATGGACGGGGTATTGATGGTGTCGCCCTTGAACAGGGCTTCGTTCAGCTTGCCGCCGCTGGTCATGCGGAAAATCTTGGGCAGCGGCCAGGGCGGGGAATAGCTTTCCAGCCGCTCCACCGCACGCGGCCCCAGGATCAGCATGCCGTGAGCACCTTCTCCGCCCAGCACCTTCTGCCAGGAGTAGGTGATCACGTCCAGCTTCTGCCAGGGCAGCTCCATGGCGAATACGGCACTGGTGGCGTCGCAGATAGTGAGGCCCTTGCGGTCATCGGGGATCCAGTCGCCGTTGGGCACGCGCACGCCGCTGGTGGTGCCGTTCCAGGTGAAGACCACGTCATTGTCGAAGTTGACCTGGCTCAGATCGACGATTTCGCCATAGCCCGCTTCCAGCTTGCGCACATCGGAAAGCTTGAGCTGTTTCACAACATCGGTCACCCAGCCGGAACCGAAGGATTCCCACGCCAGCATGTCGACGCCGCGCGCGCCCAGCATGGACCACATGACCATTTCCACCGCACCGGTGTCGGAGGCCGGCACCACCGCTACACGATAGCCCTCGGGCAGGCCGAGGATGCGCGCCGTTTCGCTGCAGCAGGCGCCCAGCACCTTCTTGCCGAGCGCAGACCGGTGGGAGCGCCCGAGGCTGGATAACTCCAGCTGTGCGACATCGTAGCCCGGCCGCTTGGCGCAGGGGCCCGAAGAGAAGTTGGGAATCCGGGGTTTGGTCTGAGGTTTTTGCATCTCGGGCTTTTTCGGGGAAAAGGGAGCGAAGAGGCATTCTAGAGTCTGCATAACCACCTAATTAAAATAGGTGAATGACCTTTCTCGACCAACTGCGCGCCGCTGAAAGCGCCAATGCATCGATGTTGTGTGTGGGGCTGGACCCCGAACCTGCGCGTTTTCCGGCTGGTGTGGCCCGGGATGCGGAGGGTATTTACAACTTCTGCGCTGCCATCGTGGAGGCGACGGCCGATCTGGTGATCGCCTTCAAGCCGCAGATCGCCTACTTCGCCGCCCACCGGGCCGAGGCGCAGCTGGAGCGTCTGATTGCGCGCATGCGCGCCGTGGCGCCGCAAGTACCCGTCATCCTCGATGCCAAGCGCGGCGACATCGGCTCTACCGCCGAGCAGTACGCGCGCGAGGCGTTCGAACGCTACGATGCCGACGCGGTGACGCTCTCGCCGTTCATGGGCTTTGATTCGGTGGCTCCCTACCTCAAGTACCCGGGCAAGGGCGCTTTTCTGCTGTGCCGTACCTCCAACCCCGGCGGTGATGATCTGCAGAACCAGCGGCTGGCTTCCGTCCCCGGCCAACCGCTGCTGTATGAACACATCGCGAAGTTGGCGCAAGGCCCGTGGAACACGAACGGACAACTTGGCCTGGTGGTGGGGGCGACCTATCCCCAGGAGATCGAACGCGTGCGCGAGCTCGCGCCCACGCTGCCTTTGCTGATCCCCGGCGTTGGGGCGCAGGGCGGCGATGCCACAGCCACGGTGCAGGCCGGCTGGCGCGGCGCGGCGGGCGCCACCACCGGGCCGGTCATCGTCAACAGCTCGCGTGCCATCCTGTACGCCGGCAACGGGCCGGATTTCGCGGATGCAGCCCGCGCCGCCGCCCAGGCCACCCGGGCGCAGTTGCAGGCTGCGCGCGGCTGAGGCTTCTTCTCCTCACCGCATGCGGGAGAGACTGACACAGGCAGACCTGCCGACTTGAGCCCCGGACCCGCCCCGGCTTCGTCATTCCGGCGAAGGCCGGAATCCAGGGATAGGAAGCGCGGATCCTCAAGTGTTTGCAGTAGGCTTGAAGCGACGGGAATGAAACGCCGGTGTTTGTAGGAGCGTCGATAGCCTGCAAGATACGGCTACAGCCGGTGCGCATCAAAGCTCCTCGGGCCTGAGCTTCAGTTACGGCGCAAGACGCCAATGCGGGAGCCAGCTTCAGTCAAGGCCGGGCAATGGCAGCTATGCGATGGTCACGGAGCAAAGCGATATCGCGGCGGGCCAGGGTGGCTTCGAGATCGATGTGACGGGCACCACGCAGCTGAAGGGCAGTCTGAGCGATAGCACCGCCAGCGCAGACAAGAACAGCCGGAGCACGGGCAAGCTGATCACGGAAGACATTGCCAACCACGGCAAAGTCAGCTGCATCGGCAAAGGCTAGGCTAGGTAACTCGGTGAATCAAGCCCGAAGCCCATCGTTTGAGGGGCTCATCGGCTGTCTTTCCTTCCCAGAGCTCCAGGGTGACCTCCACTCTCGCGGCACGCGCCTTGTCGGCCAGAATCAGCAGCGAAGGCTGCCCTGCGTGGTCAACGAAGCAGGGCGACACCAGCGGGTGATCCGGCGGTATCGTTTGCACATGCCGTAAGATAAAATTAGTTGTACTATTAATAATACTATAGGGTAATATGCATTCCGCCTAAGAAATGACAGAGGACATCACAACAGGTGCCCGCTAACTGGAAGTCTTCAGAGAGCGAGTGTCACGCTGATCACCGAACAGATCGTGATGTTCCGGCGCGGCAACTACGCCGACTAGTGTGAGCACGCCCTAACTGGATACCGGCTCCTTCAGGATTTTTTTGACGTCAACCGATGGGATACATCCGACCATGAACGCTTCACTTACCGCTGATCCGTCTTCCGTTTCGCCGTCCGCCGGCCGGCTTCTGGCAGGCAGGGTGGCCCTCGTCACCGGAGGCGCCTCCGGCATAGGGCGGGCCGCTTGCCTCTCGTTCGCGCGTGAAGGCGCGGCCGTCTGCGTCGCCGATAGGGATCTGGATGGTGCCAAGGCCACAGTGGCCGCCATACAGGCTGAGCTGGGCGAGGCACTGGCGATTCAGGCTGACGTGGCCAGCGAGGAACAAGTGCGGGGCATGCTGGATCAGGTAACGAGGCACTACGGCCGTGTGGACTGTTGTTTCAACAACGCGGGTATTGGCACCCTTGAAACCCACAGCCGGGGGAAATCCCTGGCCGACGTGGAATTCGGCGACTGGCAGCACATGCTGGCCGTCAATCTGTCTGGCGTGTTCCTATGCCTGAAGTACGAACTCAAGCTCATGGGCCAGAAAGGCGGATCGATTGTCAACACGGCGTCGATCGCGGGCCTGACGGCACTGCCGAACTCGGCGGCCTACGTGGCGAGCAAGCACGGCGTGGTGGGGCTTACGCGCAGCGCCGCGATCGAGTACGGCCACCTGGGTATTCGCGTCAACGCGGTGTGTCCTGGCCATATCGCCACTCCGTTGCTGGGCGCAAGCGATCCTGAAAAAGAGCGCCTGCTCTGGAGCCAGAACCCCATGGGGCGCTATGGCACGGCAGAGGAAATTGCGGAGTTGGCGGTATGGCTGAGTTCCGACCGCGCTTCTTTCATCAATGGGGCGGCGTTCACCGCCGACGGAGGGCGCCTGGCGGGGAGGTGATAGGAGATTCCCGCCTTACGGGAATGCCTTGCCTATCTGCGGCCGGACCGTGCGGCCTCATACAGCGGCATGACCTTGGGTACGGCCTCTTGCAGAGCGACCGTGCGGTCCCCGGAGGAGGGGTGCGTGGAGAGGAATCCCGGTCCGCTACTGCCCAGGCTGGCCATTTTTTGCCAGAGCGTGACGGCCGCGCGCGGGTCGTAGCCGGCGCGGGCAGCCAGTTCAAGGCCATACAGGTCGGCTTCGCTTTCCATGTGGCGTGAGAACGGCAGGTCCAGCGCCAGTTGCTTGCCCATGCCGGCGAGCTGAGTGCCGGCTTGGCCGAGGCCCAGCAGCGCACCGCCAATGGAGACCGCCAGGTTGCCCGCCGCGCTTTGCGACATCTTCTCGCGTGTGTGTTCGCGCAGGGCGTGCGCCATTTCATGCCCCATGACGGCGGCAATTTCGTCGTCGGTAAGTTTCAGTTTGCGGATCAATCCGGTATAGAAAGTGATCTTGCCGCCCGCCATCACATGGGCGTTCACGGTGTCTTCGTTGATCAGGACAAGCTGCCAGGGCCATTTGGCGGCATCGGGGCGAAACGTCGAGACCTGCGGGACCAGGCGCACCATGATCGCATGCACGCGGTTGTATTCGGGGCCGCTGGTGATCAGTGAGCCCTCCGAGCGTGCCTCACGGTTCTGCTCGTCGTAGTACTTCAGCGACTGCTGCGTCACTTCCTGCGATGAGACCAGCAGCAATTGCGACCGGCTTGAGCCTCCGGTCGTCACGCTGCCGGTAGTGGAGCTGGCGCAGCCAACGATCAGAAGGGCAGTAGCCGCCAGGGCCGCAAGGGGTGTCCAACGTGTCATGAGAATCCTCCGTCCA
This sequence comes from Ottowia sp. VDI28, assembly GCF_049532675.1. Taxonomy (NCBI): domain Bacteria; kingdom Pseudomonadati; phylum Pseudomonadota; class Betaproteobacteria; order Burkholderiales; family Comamonadaceae; genus Ottowia; species Ottowia sp. VDI28. The sequence goes on from NZ_CP149820.1 coordinate 510,853, forward strand.
GATGGGCCGATTGTGCCAAGCTGTCTCTCATGTCCGCGTCGGACAAAAGCGATTATTTCGGCATGGCGCAATGTCCGCCGTGTACGGTCGAGCCTGAGCCGGCCGCGATGACGGGCGGCTCCAGCCGCAGATTCACGGGATCCGAGTGGGCAAAATCCCAGGCGATGAAGCCTACGAGGGCGAGCCAGAAGATCCAGCGGCGGGTGGCGGTGGTAGTCATGCAAGGCGCTCCGCGGGTCAGAATTTGAAATGTTTTCTTACCCGCACGCCGATCAGCGTACCGAGGAAGGCCATCGGTACCCAGATCCAGCCATGCAGGCTGCCGGTGGAGATGCCGCTGACCATGGCGCCTACGTTGCAGCCGAACGCCAGGCGCGAGCTGTAGCCCATCACGAAGCCCGCCAGCAGGCCGATCATCCACTGCTGAGTCGTGAGCGGGCGCGAGTTCTGCGGGCGTTTGGGCGCGACCCACAGCGCGCCGGCCAGGATGCCGATGTTGGTGATGCTGGTGATGTCCAGCAAAAGCGTTTGCGAGAGGCGCTGCGCGTGGCCGGGATCGCTCCAGAAGGCGTTCTGAGTGGGGTCGAACAGGCCGAGTGCCGTGGCGCCCTTGGCCGCCCATAGCCCGAAGCCGTAGACCACGCCCCAGGGCTGGCCGGCAATGAACAGGTTCAGCGCGGCGAACAGGGCCAAGGCCACGGCGCCCCATATCCAGCGCGCAGGCACGGTTTTGAAGCTGAAGCGCTTGCCGCTCCAGGCCCCGACCCCTACGGCCACCACAGCCAAGGCTACCAGCGTGGCGGCGAGCGCGCCGCCCGCGCCCAGGCGATCCACGAGGCCAATGGGTTCCGCAGCGCCCAGCGCCAGCCAGCCGTTCAGATGCACCGAGCCCAGGAAGCTTCCGAGCGCGAACAGCGGCAGGATGGCCATGTTGAGCGGCACGCCGAGGCCCGCCTTGTACAAGGTGCCCGAGCCGCAGCCGTCGGCGATCTGCATGCACAGCCCGAACACGAAGGCCCCCACCAGAAGGCTGATGGAAAGCGGGCCGAGCGCCGCCGTGGTTTCGGGAAAATGGGCAAGCATCGGCATCGAAAGCACCGCCAGCAGCGCGAGCAGCAGGATCTGCCCGTAAACCCCTGCAGGATCCTTGTTTTCGACCAGATGACGCCAGCCCGTGGTGAAACCGAAGCGCGCCGCCGCAAGCCCCCAGCCCAGGCCTACGCCTACCAGCAGCAGCAGGCCTTGCCGGACGGAAACGGACCACACCAGCCAACTGAAGAGCCCGGCGATGGCAAGCCCCAGCGGGAGGCGATGGGCCCATAGATTGGGCGAGGTAGGTGCCGGCGTGGTGCTGTCGGCGGTAGCGGCGAGCGTGTTCATGGTGCCTTGGTTCCCAGATTGCGATGCGACCAGCTCATGAACTGATAGCGCAATTGCGCCAGCCGGCCTGGCTCGTTCATCATGGGCAGCGGCTTGGCCGATTGAGTCCATTCCACCATGGAGCCTGGATACAGCTTCACATGGGGTTGCCCCAGGATTTCGGAGCGCACGAACCATTCAGTGGCCGACCAGTGGCCGGTGTTGCAGAACGCGATGGTTTCCGCATCGGGCTTGAGCGAGGGGGCATCGGCTTCCTGCTCAAGGGCGGCCTTGTCCATCAGCATCGCGGTACCGAGCTCGAAGTACAGATCGCTGTCGAGGTTGACGGCACCCGGCAACGTGCCCCGGGCCCGTGCGGCTTCCAGCGCGATGCGGCCGGTGAAAAACGGCGCCGGCCGCGAATCGATGAGGTTGACGTTCGGTTTGCCGATCTTGGAGAGGACTTCGGCCTGGGTGGCGATCATGTCCTGGTCCATGCGCGGCTGAAAATGGCTGCGCGCCACGGTGGCGGGCTGGTTGCTGACAGGCAATCCGGCGCCTTTCCAGGCCGTCAGGCCGCCGTTGAGAATGGAGAGATCCTTCATGCCCAGCATCTTGAGCGTCCAGTACACGCGCGCCGCGGATCCGAAATCGGTGGAGTCGATGCCCGTATACACAATGACGATGTGGTCCTCGGGCGTGAGGCCGAGCTCCTGTATCAGAGGGGTCAGTTGGCTGAGGGGCGGCACTGCCCCGGGGTTATCGGCCGGTCCGCGCCAGCGGCTGAAGTAAGGAGCCGACACCGCTCCCGGCACGTGCTGCATGGCGTAGGCATCTGCCTCGCGGACATCCACAATGCGCACGGTGCCCGCCTTGATGAGGGTATTGAGTTCTGCCGGTGTCAGCAAAGGCGGCGCCGCCATGGCCCACGCGGGCAGGCAGAGCGCCGCGAGGGCCAGCAGAAAGCGAAGCATGCGCATAGATCGGAAGAATCGAGGGAAACCTGGAATTTTCTCAGGCGGTGATCGGGTTGTTTATATAGATTTGGAAGAAGCTAATAACTAAAAGTTTTGAAGGCGGTGGGTTGTTGCAGGTGTTCACATATAGCGGGCAAACTTTTCCCGGAAGCCACAGAAGGCGGTGCAATGAGCCCTAAGCTGGTGTTCAAATCACTTGTGCCACTTCAGGCAAGGAGAACACTGATGTCTACCTATTCGTCCCACCCGCAGCGCCGAGGCGCCACGAGAATGACCGCTGCCGTTCTGGCGGCGCTGCTGGCTGCCAGCGTGCCTGCCTGGGCAGACAAACCATCCTGGGCTGGCGGCGGACGCGGTAACGACCAGGGGCAGCAGCGTGGCTGGGAAGACGGCCATGGCAACCGGAAAGATCCGCATCGCCGCCAGCATGACGACCGCGACCATCGGCGCGATCGGGACGATCATCGGGGCAGGGATGATCATCGCAGCCGGGCGCCTGCCCCCCGGGTGGTCTATGGAAGCTATTTCAACGATCACCAGCGCGTGGTGGTCCGCCAGTATTACGAACCCCAGTGGCGTGCAGGCCGCTGCCCTCCGGGCCTGGCGAAAAAGAACAACGGCTGCATGCCCCCCGGCCAAGCCAGGAAATGGCGCGTGGGCCAGCCGTTGCCGCGCGGCGTGACGTATTACGCGGTGCCGCAGCCCATCGTGGTGCAGCTTGGCGTTCCTCCGTCCGGCTACCGTTACGTGCGCGTGGCAGGAGACATCCTGCTGATGGCCATCGGCACGAGCATGGTGGTCGATGCCATCCAGGACATTGCGGGCTATTGAGTGCTATCGAGCGCTTTGAATGCTCACCGGGGTAGCAGCCGCTTGAGGTACCGCCCGGTGTAGCTGGCCTCGTTGGCCGCCAGTTGCTCGGGCGTGCCCGTGCCCACGACCGTGCCGCCGCCCGCGCCGCCCTCTGGTCCCATGTCGATCAACCAGTCGGCGGTCTTGATGACGTCGAGGTTGTGCTCGATCACCACAATGGTGTTGCCGGCCTCGCGCAACTGATTCAGCACCTTGAGCAGCAGGTCGATGTCGGCAAAGTGCAGGCCGGTGGTGGGTTCGTCCAGGATGTAGAGGGTGCGCCCCGTATCCCGCTTGCTGAGCTCCAGCGCCAGCTTCACGCGCTGGGCTTCACCGCCCGAGAGCGTGGTGGCGCTCTGCCCCAGGGTGATGTAGCTCAGGCCCACGTCCAGCAGGGTCTGCAGCTTGCGCGCAATGGTGGGCTGGTCCTTGAAGTAGGCGTGCGCGGCCTCCACGGTCATCTCGAGGATTTGCGCGATGTTTTTGCCCTTCCACAGGATTTCCAGCGTTTCGCGGTTGTAGCGCTGGCCCTGGCACACGTCGCAGGGCACATACACGTCGGGCAGGAAGTGCATCTCGACCTTCACCACGCCATCGCCCTGGCAAGATTCGCAGCGCCCGCCGCCACTTGATTGCGGCACGTTGAACGAAAAGCGCCCGGGGCCGTAACCGCGTTCCTTCGCGGTATTGGTTTCGGCCATCAGTTCGCGGATGGGCGTGAACAGGCCTGTATAGGTGGCAGGGTTGCTGCGCGGCGTGCGGCCGATGGGGGATTGGTCGACCGCAATGACTTTGTCGAACTGCTCCAGGCCTTCCACGGCTTCATTGGGCGACGGTTCATCGTGCGCCCGGTGGATCTGCCGCGCGGCGGCCTTGTGCAGCGTGTCGTTCACCAGCGTGGATTTGCCAGAGCCGGAAACGCCCGTCACGCAGGTGAGCAGGCCCACGGGAAAGTCCACGGTCACGTTCTTGAGGTTATTGCCGCTGGCACCCACGATGCGCAGCACGCCTTCGGGTGCTTTTCCGGCGGCTTCCGCCTCGGCCGTGCTTTCGTACTTGCCGGAGAGGGCCACAGGCGGCGGGGTGCGTCTGGGAATGGCGATGGTGCGCGCGCCGCTCAGGTACTGTCCGGTCACGGAATCAGGGGTCGCGGCCACCTGCTCGAACGTGCCTTGCGCCATCACCCTGCCGCCATGCACGCCAGCGCCAGGGCCCATGTCGACCACATGGTCGGCGGCGCGGATCATGTCTTCGTCATGCTCGACCACCAGCACGCTGTTGCCGATATCGCGCAGGTGCTTGAGCGTGTCGATCAACCGGTCGTTGTCGCGCTGGTGCAGGCCGATGCTGGGCTCGTCGAGCACATACATCACCCCCGTCAGGCCGCTGCCGATCTGGCTGGCCAGGCGGATGCGCTGCGCCTCGCCGCCGCTCAGGGTTTCGGCGCTGCGGTCGAGGCTCAAATAGTTCAGGCCCACGTCGTTCAGGAACTTCAGGCGGTTGCCGATCTCGCGGACTACCTTGTCGGCAATCTCGGCCCTGGCGCCCGTCAGGTGCAGCTCATCGAAATACGCCTTGGCCTCGCCCAGCGTGACATGGCTGATTTCATAGATGGCGCGGCGCTGCGCTCCGTCGCCCAGCTTCACGCTGCGCGCTTCCCGCTTGAGGCGCGTGCCGCCGCAGTCCGTGCAAGGCTGGTGGCTGCGGTAGCGGGCCAGCTCCTCCCGTACCACCTGCGAATCGGTTTCGCGGTAGCGCCGGGCCATGTTGGGCAAAATGCCCTCGAAAGGGTGCTTCTTGCTCACCTTCTTGCCGGCAGACGCGCCGGAGTCGAAGGTATAGCTGAACTTGATCTCTTCCTCGCCTGAACCATGCAAGATGACATGGCGCACTGCTTCCGGCAGGTCTTCGAAGGGCGTTTCGACATTGAACTTGTAGTGCTTGGCCAGGCTTTCGATCAGCGCGAAGTAGTAGCCGTTGCGCCGGTCCCAGCCCTTGATCGCACCACTGGCCAAGCTCAGCGAGGGGAAGGCCACCACACGCTCGGGATCGAAGAACTCCATGGTGCCGATGCCGTCGCAGGTGGGGCAGGCGCCCACGGGCGAGTTGAACGAGAAGAGGCGGGGCTCCAGTTCGGCGATGGAATAGCCGCAGGCCGGGCAGGCGAACCGGGCGTTGAACAGGTGCTCGCGCCCGGATTCCATCTCGAGCGCGATGGCGCGGCCGTCCGCCAGGCGCAGGGCGGCCTCGAAGCTGTCCGCCAAGCGGGACGCTGTGTCAGGACGCACTTTCAGACGGTCGATCACCACGTCGATGTCGTGTTTTTCGGCTTTCTTGAGAGCAGGCAGATTCTCGGTTTCGACGATCTGGCCGTCCACGCGAAAGCGCACGTATCCCTGCGCCTGCATCTGCTCGAACAGCGGGGTGAATTCACCCTTCTTTTCGCGCGCCACGGGCGCCAGGATCATCAGCCGGGTGCCTTCGGGCAACGCCAGGGCCGCGTCCACCATCTGGCTCACGCTCTGCATGGACAGCGGCAGATCGTGGTCGGGGCAGTAGGGCGTGCCGGCGCGCGCGAACAGCAAGCGCAGGTAGTCGTGGATTTCAGTGACCGTGCCGACGGTGGAGCGCGGGTTATGGCTGGTGGCCTTCTGCTCGATGCTGATCGCGGGCGAGAGCCCTTCGATCAGATCGACATCGGGTTTGTCCATCAACTGCAGGAACTGCCGCGCATAGGCCGACAGGCTTTCCACATAGCGCCGCTGCCCTTCGGCGTAGAGCGTATCGAATGCCAGGGAGGATTTTCCGGAGCCGCTCAGGCCCGTGATGACCACGAGCTGGTTGCGCGGAAGATCAAGGTCGATGTTCTTCAGGTTGTGCGTACGCGCGCCGCGCACGCTGATGCGCTGCGCGCGCAAGGCGGCGCCAAGATGCAGGGAATCATCAGCCCCGGTAGCGGGGGCAGGCGTGGGGAGGGAGCGGGCGTTCAAGATGGGGGCTCTCTTTCTCCCTTCCGCTCTGGGAGAGGGGGAAATGCGGACAGCAAGACAACCGCACATTATCGGTGGTACTGGGTTTTTGTGCAGGGAATGAAGAATCGACCGGTTGGAGCGCGTCCCCGGGAAAGTGCAGTCATTCCGCTGGAGGCCAGAGTTCTGCTAAAAACCAGCATTTCCAGGATGATCGACAATACGCCGTTGTCGATGTTTCGGCTGGTGCCTCTTCCTGCGCCCATGTCTTCTGCTGTTCCGCTTTCCCAGAACCCTACCTCTACCCACCGCATGACACCGGCCGAGCGCCGGGCCAGCATGTCGCTGGCGGCGATTTTCGCGTTGCGCATGCTGGGGCTGTTCCTGGTGCTGCCCGTGTTCGCCCTGGAGGCGGCGCGGCTGCCCGGTGGCGATGATCCCGCGCTCATCGGGCTGGCGATGGGGGTGTATGGCCTTACGCAGGCGGTGATGCAGGTCCCCCTGGGCTTGGCCTCCGACCGCTTCGGACGCAAGCGCATCATCGTGCTGGGCCTTCTGGTCTTCGCGCTGGGCAGTGTCTGGGCGGCCTCAGCCGGCAGCGTGCAGATGCTGGCCGTCGGCCGTGGTTTGCAGGGCGCCGGAGCTGTATCAGCCGCGGTCACGGCATTGCTGGCCGATCTGACGCGCGATGAAGTGCGTACCAAGGGCATGGCGATGGTGGGTGCGAGCATCGGCCTCACTTTCGCCATTTCTCTGATGGCCGCGCCCGTGCTGGCCGGGTGGTTCGGCTTGTCGGGCATGTTCGTGCTGACGGCGGTGCTGGCGGTGTTGGGCATCGTGGTGGTGCTGGGCTGGACACCGGCTGAGCCCGCACGCCACGCCGATCAGCCGCGCGGCCGCCTGGCCGATGTCTGGCTGCATCCCGACCTATGGCGCCTGGATCTGGGCGTGTTCGTGCTGCACACCGTGCAGATGTCGATGTGGGTGGTGGTGCCGGGCCTGTTGGTGCAGGCGGGCCTTCAGAAGGCAGAGCACTGGCATGTCTATCTGCCGGCTGTGCTGGCTTCGTTCGTGCTGCTGGGCGGGCTCTTTGCCCTGGAGCGGCGCGGACACCTGAGGGCGGTGCTGCGCGGTGCGATCGCGCTGCTGTTCCTGGTGCAGGCGGCATTCTGGCTGCTGGCCCCCCAGGCGCCAGGCTTGTGGGCCCTGGGTACCGTGCTGTTTTTCTTCTTCCTGGCCTTCAATATCCTGGAAGCCAGCCAGCCCAGCCTGATCTCCCGGCTGGCACCCGCCCACGCCCGAGGGGCGGCGCTGGGTGTCTACAACACCCTGCAATCGCTCGGTCTTTTTGCCGGCGGCGCCCTGGGCGGCCTGCTGCTCAAGACAGGGGGGCGGGGACGGTGTTTGCGGTGACGGCGGTGCTGGCGTTGGTGTGGCTGCTGCTGGGGTGGGGGCAGCGGGTGCCGTAGCCGCCGCCGCGCTGGAGGCGGCCGGGGCTTCCTCCGCGCTCTGCGCCTTCGCCGCCTTGACCTGCGCCACCATGAAAGCTGCCAAGGTCGCATAGAGCGGCCGGCTGATCATGCGCGAGACGCCGGCGGAGGCCATCGCCACTGCCATCAATGACAGCACCATCGAGCGCCCATCGATCATCTCCATCACGATGATGAAGGAAGTGAGCGGGGCTTGTGTCACGGCGGCCAGGAAGCCGGCCATGCCCATGGCGATCAGGGCGATGGCATTGGGGTGTCCGGTCAGTTGTGCCATGTCATAGCCTATGCCCGCACCGATCGACAGCGAAGGCGCGAAGATCCCGGCCGGCACGCCGCTCCAGGCCGTGAGCCAGAGCGTGATGAACTTGAGCGGGGCGAACAGCTCCGACGCCGGCGGGGCTTCGCCATGCAACAGGGCGCTGGCGGCCTCGGTGCCGCCGCCGAAGGTCATTCCTCCGCTGACCAGGCCGATCACCGCCACCGCGAAACCGCACCCGGCCGCGAAACGTACCGGGTATTGGCGCCTCCAGGCTGCAAAACGGTCATTGTGAGTACCCAGCAGAGAGACGGTCATCAGCCTGGCGAACAGGCCGCCCGCCAAGCCCGCAGCCAATGCCACGCCAATCCCGGGAAGCAGCAGCCCCCAATTGAGGGGCGGCACGCGCAAGGTGCCGAAATAGGCCGTGTTGCCGAACACCGACACACCGATCAACCCGGCTAGCACGATGGACGCCAGAATGACGCCGCTGTAGCGCGCTTCCATTCGGCGCGACAACTCCTCGATGGCAAACACCACGCCCGCCAGCGGCGCATTGAACGCCGCCGCGATACCGGCGGCCCCGCCTGCCACCAGGAGCGCATGCGGGCTGATGGTGATGGCGCCGCGCTGGCGGAACCAGCGCTGAGCATGCTGCATCACGCCTGCGGCCACCTGCACCGACGGGCCCTCGCGGCCGACCGAAAGCCCTGCCAGCAACCCTGCCGAGGCGAGCAGCACCTTGGCAATCGACAGGCGCAGCGAGACCAGGCTGCTTCGCTGGGCCGCGTCCAGGCTGGTGTCGAGCGCGGCAATCACCTGTGGAATACCGGAGCCGGCCGCGCGGGGGAATGCCTTTATCGTGATCCATGCAAGGGCGGCGGTGAGCAGTGGCGTCCATACCAGCACGATCCACGGCTGCCAGTGGTATAAAGCTTCGAACGCATGGAAGGCGCGTTGGCTGAGAAGGGTAAAACCCACGACCACCGCGCCCGCGAGGGCGCCGTAGGCCAATACCACGGCGCGGTCCAGCCACCGCCATCCGTCCATCAGTTCACGGCGGAGATGATGATAAAAGTCTGGATCGCGTGGTGTGGTTGGGCTCATCTTTCGGACACAGGCGAAGCCTGTGCGTCAGGCTGCTGCCGAACGGCCATTCTGGCATGAGCCGCTGCGGCACAATTAGGGGCATGGGCGGCGTGTGCCCTTCTTCATTTTTTCTGGATACCTTAGCATGGCCTCAGTCAACAAAGTCATTCTCGTCGGCAATCTCGGGCGCGACCCCGAGATGCGTTCCTTTCCCAGCGGCGATCAGGTCGCCAACGTGACCTTGGCCACCACCGATAAGTGGAAGGACAAGCAGAGCGGCGAGCAGCGCGAGCACACTGAGTGGCATCGCCTGGTGTTCAACGGCCGCCTGGCCGAAATCGTGGGCCAGTATTTGCGTAAAGGCTCGCAGATTTATGTCGAGGGCAGTATCCGCACGCGCAAGTGGCAGGATCAGCAGAGCGGGCAGGACCGCTACAGCACCGAGATCCGCGTCGACCAGATGCAGATGCTCGGCAGCCGCCAGGGCATGGGCGGTCCCGGTGGCGATGACGGCGGCTACGGCGGCGGTGATGCCTACGAAGCCCTCGCCGTCCGGCGGCGCCCGCGCCACGTGCGGCGCCCGCACCACGCGCACCGGCACCCGCCTCCAGGCCGTCGTCGGGCTTCGACGACATGGACGACGATATTCCATTCTGAAGCTTGACCCATGCTAGAGCGCGGGCGGCCGCTCCGGCCGGCCGGTAGCCCGCTTTCCTCCGATTCCGGTGATGCGTTCATGAGTCAAGACAACACCCTCGTTCCGGCCAAGACGGCCTTGGTCATCATCGACCTGCAGAACGACTTCCTGGATCCCCGAGGCGCTTATGCCAGGGGCGGTGACGTCAACCCGCCTGCACTCCTGTTGCCGGCCCGCGTGGCAGAGGTGGCGCGTGCGCTCAAGGCCGCCGGAGGGATGGTGGCAGCGAGCCAATTCACGCTCTGGACCGACGCCAAAGGAGAGCCCATGGTGTCTCCCCATCTCAAGGCCTTGCGCCCCTACCTGAAAAAAGGCGACTTCACCGTGGGCGGCTGGGGCCATGCCAATGTCGAGGCGCTTGCGGGCCTGGTCGACGTGATGGTCAACAAGGTCGCCTATTCGGCATTCTTCAACACCCAGCTCGACTGGGTGCTTCGCCGCGCCGGCATCGACACCGTGGCCGTTTGCGGCATAGTCACCAACGGTGGCGTCGCGAGTACGGTGCGCGATGCGCATATGCGTGACTATCACGCGATGGTCCTGGACGATGGTTGCGCGGCCTTCGGCGAAGAGCGCCATCAAACCGCGCTGGCGGACATGGGCAGTGTGGCCAAGCGCATGACCTGCGCGCAGTTCATTCAGGCGCTTGCCTGAACTTCGCAGGCCCGGCACGGCCGCTACTGAATGCGGGTATTGAGCTCCCGGCTGATCCACACGCTGGCGGTGTCGGCTTCTCCCGCGCGGGCCAGCTTCATTTCATATTCATAGCGGTCCGGGCGGTACAAGCCCTGAAGCCACTGAACGGGCTTCGAATCCTTGTCGAACACCACACGGTTGACTGCCAGCAGAGCCGTCCCGACCGGCACGGCAAGATGCCGGGCCACAAGATTGTCGGCCTGCCTTGCAGAGACTGTCTGGGTACCGCTCGAGATCTGAATGCCGGCTTCTTCAATCAGCGTAAGGATCGGCTTGCGTTCGAGCTTGCTTTTGGTCAGCCCTCGGAAGTGAGATGCGGGAAGCCAGGTCACGATATACGAGACCGGTCCATCGCTGGTGCTGCGCAACCTCACGATTCTCAGCACCTTGGTGCCCACGCCCACCTGCAATGCGGCTGCCACGGACTCGGTGGCGGGCAGATGCTCATGCTCCAGCACGGTCACGGTGGTGCTCTGGTTGATGGCCACCAGCTTGTCCAGAAGATGGGACGGGCCGGATCCGGGCGTGTTCTGGCCAGCGGCTCCGCTGGCATTTACTCGCCTTGTTCCCCGGCCGGCCGTCCTTTCGATCAATCCCTCAGCGACCAGATTGCCCAGGGCCTTCCGGATGGTGACCCTTGAAACCCCGAATTCGGTCGTGAGTTCCAGCTCACTGGGAAGCCCGCCGTTGTACAGGCCGTCCAGAAGCCGTTCTTTCAGAACGAGATAGGCCTGGTGGTACTTCGGCAAGGGCATGGAAGATTGCATAAGCAGGATCTTATTTGTATCATGATAGGTACATTAGGACAATTGCTGCAAGCGCTCTTTTCCTGATGACCGTGGGTATTTGGGCGCACTCTGAGGGCTCAAATACCAGTCTGGTTTCAACGACGACTGGGTAAGCGATTCATGACTTCCTCACCATGCCTTCGGGTTTCCTTCGATCGTATCTGGCGTTCGGCCGCACTTGCGCTGATGTCGTCGCTGGCCCTGAGCGGAGGCGCGGTCGCGGCGGACTCCTACCCGGACAAGCCCCTGCGAATGATCGTGCCATTCTCGCCCGGTGGCACTGGCGATATCGCCGGCCGCTTGATGGCCAACAAGCTGGCTGAAGGGCTGGGGCAAAGCGTCTACGTTGAAAATCGCGGCGGGGCGGGCTCGATCATCGGTACCGACAGCGGCGCCAAGGCCGCGCCCGATGGCTACACGCTGACTATCACGAACGGGGCGGCCATCACGACCGCACCGTTGATCGGCCAGAAGCTCGCATACAAGCCGATGGACGATTTCATCCATGTCTTCCTGATCGGCAGCTTCCCTAACATGCTGGTGGTTCGGGCCGATCATCCGGCCAAGACGCTGGCCCAGTTCATTGATTTCGCGCGCAAGGAGCCTAAAGGGGTGAGCTGGGGCTCAGCTGGTGTGGGCTCCGCGGGATTCCTGGCGGGCGAGCTTCTGCAGCGGCAGGCCAAGTTCCGCATGGTGCATGTTCCTTATAAGGGCACAGGCCCTGCCGTGACCGACCTGGTGGGCGGCACTCTTGGCGCGATGCTGACAAGTCCTGCCGTCGCGGCGGCACAGATCAGCAGCGGAAAACTTCGTGCACTGGCGGTCAGCAGCGCCACCCGGTTGCAGGAATATCCGGATGTACCCACGATGAATGAGCAATTCCCTGGGGCGGTGGGCGATGCCTGGTTCGGTATCTCCGTGCCGGCAAAGACACCCCAACCGGTGGTGGAACGCCTGCGCTCCGAGCTGGTGAAAGTCATTGAGCGTCCCGATGTCCGGGCACAGCTGCAGCAGGCCGGTCTCCATCCCATGGGCCTGGGGCCGCGTGAGTTCGAGAAGTTTCTCAAGCAGGAAACCACCAAGTGGGCGGCGGTTCTCAAGGACGTCAAGATTACGGCCGAGTGAGCGGGAAGCAGAAAGCAGGAACTGAATCCATGAGCGTTGAATACGCCCCGAAGGGCCTGGTCGGGCTGCTGACTCCGCAGGCCAACACCACTGTGGAGCCGGAATTCTCGATACTTCTGCCGCCCGGCTATGCACATATCAGCGCCAGGCTCGTCAGCGGCAAGGCCACCATCGAGGAACGCCTGCTGGATTACCTCGAAGTCGCGGGGCAAACGGCCAGCCAGTTTGCCAATGCGCCGGTTGCGGCGCTGGCCTTGGGTTGCACCGGAGCTTCTTATCTTGCCGGGCGCGAGAACGAAGAGCGCCTGATGGAACGCCTTGGCGCTGGCAGGGGCGTTCCTGCCTATACCGCGGCAACCGCGCTGGTCGATTGTTTGGCCCACATGAATGCCAAGCGCATTGCCTTGGCCACGCCTTATCCGGAAGGCCTGACCCAAAAGAGCGTGAAATACTGGGAATCGCATGGCTTGACCGTGGTGAAGGTGGCATCGGCCATCACGGATTCATCCGCTTTTCATCCCATCTATTCCTTGAGCGCTGAGCAGGCCGGCGGCGTGCTGGGTGAGCTGGGTTCGTTGAGCGGTGTGGACGCCGTGGTGATGCTGGGAACGGGGATGCCTACGCTGGCGCCCCTGCTGCGGGCTAACCTGGCCGGATCGGGCGTGCCGGTGCTTTCCTGCATGTTCTGCCTGGCCTGGAAGGCCGTAGAGCTGCTCACTCCCGGCGGCTATCCCATTCAAGACTGGCTCCAGGGCCGGCACTGGGGCGATCGCCTGGAAGCTCTTCAATGCCGATGAACCCATTTTGCCTCTGCTTCTGCTTCTGCTTTGCTTCTGCGCGTGCCTGACCATGTCTACAAACAAGCTTAATTCTCAACGTGTGATCATTGCGGGCGGTGGCCCGGTGGGTCTTACCGCTGCCCTGCTTCTGGGGCACTATGGAATCGAATGCCTGGTGCTTGAAGCCGATGCCGATGTGCCGCGCGAGCTGCGTGCCTCTACCTTTCACCCTCCCACGCTCGATATGCTGGATGAGTTCGGCATCACCTCGCGGCTGATCGAGGCCGGATTGGTGGCTCCCACCTGGCAAGTGCGTTGGCACACCACCGGAGAGTTCGCGGAGTTCGATCTCGGCGTTCTGAGGGCGCACACCGCGCACCCCTACCGCCTGCAATGCGAGCAATGGCGCCTGGCAGAGTTCCTGCTGGAATACATCCGGAACAAGCTGCCTGGCATCGAGGTGCTGTCCGGCTATCGTTTGCAAAGCTTTGCGCAGAACGAGGACGGTGTCGAGGTGACCGCTCAGGATGCGGCTGGCGAGCCGCACTCGTTCTTGGGCGCCTACCTGATCGGTGCGGATGGGGCCAGGAGCGCGGTCCGTTCGCAGCTGGGCCTCACATTCGAAGGCCATACTTTCCCCGAGACCACGGTGTTGGCCACCACCAGCTTTCCTTTCCACGAGCACCTTCCGGATCTCTCGTTCATCAATTACTGCTGGAAGGATTCCGGTACTTTCAGTCTGCTCCGGCTGCGTGACCTTTGGCGGGTAAGCCTCTACCCTCTGGACGGAGAATCCGACGAGGACGCGGTATCGCCCGTCTCCATTCAGGCCAAGTTGCAGGAGATTCTTCCCACGGCCGAGCCCTACGACATTCTGGAAATCCGGCCGTACCGGATTCATCAGCGCGTGGTGCAGGGTTATGTTCACGGCCGCGTGGTGCTTGCGGGCGATGCCGCGCACATCAACAGCCCGAGCGGCGGCATGGGCATGAACGGCGGCATCCACGATGCGTTCAACCTGGCCGGCAAACTCCGCAGAATCTACGCGGGAGAAGGGAGTGAACTGCTGCAGCTGTATGAGCGCCAACGCAGGCCGATCGCGGTCAAGCATGTGTTGGAGCAGTCCGGCAAGAACCGGGCGCGCATGCAGGAGCGGGACTCGGACAAGCGCCGGCGCTCCCTGACCGAGCTTCAGCGCAAAGCCTCGGACGAAGCGCTGGCCACGCAGCATCTACTTGAAACCTCGATGATCAGCGGCCTGCGCGAGGCCGCCGCGATTCAGTGAGTTGCGAGGGCTGATAGAGCGCATGTCAACGACATGCCGCGGGCTGCTGCGCGGCTTCTGTCCACGCTGCGCCTGTCGCAAACACGTTCTTACAGTTATATTGGAGGCTGAATGGAAAACCGCGCCCATCATGTGGTGCTCATTCAGTGCATGAGGAGACAACCGAATGATTTCTACCAGGTCTTTTGCCAAACAGCTTCTTGGTTTTGCGCTCGCCACGGCGTTTGCAGGCTCTTCCTATGCCGCAGATCCGCTCAAGATCGGGCTGGTGCTGCCTATGTCCGGTCCTTTTGCTGCTTATGGCAAGCAGATCGAGCACGGCGTCAAGCTCTACCTTGCCACCAATGGCGACACCATCGCCGGGCGCAAGATAGAGCTCGTGCTCAAGGACGACAGTCCCGGCACGGCCGGCGATGTGAGCAAGCGGCTCGCCCAGGAACTGGTGATCAAGGACAAGGTCGACATCCTGGCCGGGTTCGGCCTGACGCCATCGGCTTTCGCGGTGGCGCCGGTCGCCACTGAAGCCAAGAAGCCGATGGTGGTGATGAATGCCGCCACTTCGGCCATCACAACCAAATCGCCTTATATCGTCCGTACCTCGATGACGCTGCCGCAGAACTCGGCGCCCATCGCCACGTGGGCCGCACGCAGCGGCATCAAGAATGTCTTCGTTCTCATTGCCGACTACGGCCCGGGCTACGACGCTGGCGGCCAGTTCAGGAAGACGTTCACCGCCGCGGGCGGCAAGGTGGTCGACGAAGTCCGAGTGCCTGTGAACAACCCCGATTACGGCCCGTTCCTGCAGCGCATCAAGGATGCCAAGCCCGATGCCGTGTTCCTGTTCCTGCCGCCCGGCGCCGGGACGGTGGCCTTCATGAAGGGCTTTGCGGAACGTGGTCTGGCCCAATCCGGGATCAAGCTGATTTCAACCGGCGATCTGACCGACGAAGACATCCTTGATGCGCTCGGCGATTCGGCGCTGGGCCTGGTGACCTCGTTCCACTATTCCGCGGACCACAAGTCGCCCGAGAATCAGGCCTACGTCGTAGCCTATGCGAAAGCCTATCCCAAGGACCGTCCCAACTTCATGTCGGTGGGGGGTTATGACGGCATGCGGCTCATCGCCGATGTACTCAAGAAAACAGGTGGCAGTGCGGACGCCGAAAAATTCGTGGCGGCTGCCAAAGGCATGAAGTGGGTCAGCCCGCGCGGGCCGGTCATGATCGACCCTGCCACGCGCGACGTGGTGCAGACGATCTATATCCGCAAGGTCGAGCGGGTCGATGGCAAGCTCCAGAACGTCGAGTTCGACAAGATCGCCGACGTCAAGGACCCGGGCAAGGAGTAGCCCTGGAAACGGCAGTTGACCGCTTGTGATCTTCATAAGGGCTGCATGGATACTGGCTTCGTTACTTCGATGGCGCTCACCGATCAGGTGAGAGCGCTACGCACTTGCTTGCGCAGTGAGGCGGCGCGTGTGGACCGGTGGCGTCAATGACAGTCCTCTTTGATGGCATTGCCGCGGGCATGCTGCTTTTCCTGATCAGCGTCGGCTTGTCCGTCACGCTGGGCCTGATGAACTTCATCAATCTGGCTCACGGCGCTTTCGCCATGCTGGGCGGGTACGTCTGTGTCGTTTTGCTGAGCCGATTCGGTGTACCGTTTCTCGCCGCATTGCCATTGGTGGTGCTGGTCTCGGCCGCTGTAGGCGTGTTGTTGGAGCGGGTGCTGTACCGCCGGCTCTATGGCGCCTCGCATCTCGACCAGGTGCTGTTCTCGATCGGCCTGGTGTTCGTAGCGATTTCGGGTGCCAACTATCTTTTTGGCGCGCAGCAACAGCCTTTGCAGTTGCCGCCCATCCTCTCTGGGCAAGTACATTTGCCGGGGCTCGATATGGGCGTCTACCGCCTGTTCCTGATCGTGGTGGGCCTGGTACTGGCGGTCGGATTGCAGTGGCTGGTCTCGGGGACACGCTTTGGCGCCAAGCTGCGCGCCGCTGTGGACAACCCGCGGACCGCGCGTGGCCTGGGCATTGATGTCGATCGGGTTTTCGTGCTGACTTTCGCCCTGGGTTCGGCACTTGCAGGACTCGGCGGTGCGTTGGGTATCGAGATGCTGGGGCTTGATCCGGAGTTTCCAATCAGGTACATCATCTACTTCCTGATCGTGGTCGCGGTCGGAGGCAGTGGCAACATCCGGGGTTCGCTCTATGCGTCGCTCATCCTCGGCATACTCGATGTGGCGGGCAAATACTATGTGCCGCAAATAGGCCCCTTCGTGATCTATGCCGTGATGGTGGTGACGCTGATCTTCCGGCCACACGGGCTGTTCGGCCGCGGAGCAGCCAAATGAGCGCGCCCGCACCTACCGGCGCCGGACCGGCCGCCTTCGACATAGCCCCTCTGCGTGATGCTTCCCGCTGGAAGTGGCCGGAATACCTGTTCTGGGTGATTCCGGTCGCCGCGTATTTCCTGTTTCCCTCCGATCTGGCGCTGCTCTCGCAGATCGCGATCACCGCCTTGTTTGTTGTTTCCCTGGATCTGCTCCTGGGCTATGCCGGCATCGTGTCGCTGGGGCATGCGGCCTTCTTCGGTATCGGCGCCTATGCGGCAGGCCTGTTGGCGCAACACGGCTGGAACGATCCGCTCATGGGCCTCGCATGCGCTGGCGTGATCGCTGCTGCCGCTGGTTTTGCCACCAGCTTCCTGGTTCTCAGGGGCTCCGATCTCACACGCCTGATGGTCACGCTGGGTGTGGCATCGATGCTCTTCGTGGCCGCCAACAAGCTGACGTCGATCACGGGCGGCCTCGATGGTCTTCAGGGCATCGAATTCAAGCCGCTCCTGGGCAGCTTCGCTTTCGACATGTATGGCAAGACCGCCTATATCTACTGTGTGCTGGTGCTCTTCGTGCTGTTCTGGATCGCGCGGCGCATCGTGCACTCGCCTTTCGGGCTTTCGCTCAAGGGGATCAAGCAGAACGCATTCCGCATGCCCGCACTGGGAGCGCCGGTGAACAGGCGACTGGTGACGGTCTATACCCTGGGGGCCGCGTATGCGGGTGTGGCAGGCGGCTTGCTGACGCAGACCACGCAGTTCGTCTCGATCGATGTGCTCAGCTTCTCGCGCTCGGCGGAGGTGCTGCTGATGCTGGTGCTGGGCGGCACGGGGAGCCTGTACGGCGCGGTGCTCGGTGCCATCGTGTTCATGACCGTCCATCACCTGCTGTCGGACATCAATCCGCAGTACTGGCAGTTCTGGCTCGGCATCCTGCTGATCCTGGTGGTGCTGTTCGCGCGCGACGGCATCATGGGTGGGCTGCGTGCCATGGCCAGGCGTTTCCCGAGGGGAGGCCGCGCATGAGCTACGCGCTGCAGACGCGTCACCTCGTGAAGAAGTTCGGCGCCTTCGTCGCGACCAGCGACGTGACGCTGAATGTCGCCACCGGCGCGCGCCAGGCCTTGATCGGGCCGAACGGTGCCGGCAAGACCACATTGGTCAACCTCCTCACGGGGTTCCTGGAGCCCACGCAAGGCAGTATCTTGCTGAAGGGCGAGGACGTCACCAGTACCTCGCAGAACGACCGGGTCAAGCTCGGGTTGGCGCGCACGTTCCAGATCAACCGGCTTTTCGCCGACTTCACCGTGCTGGAGTCCGTCACGCTGGCCGTCTGTGAGCGGCGGGGCCTGGCCGGGCGGTTCTGGCGGCCAGTCGGCGCACATGGCGAGGCCGTGGCGGAAGCGGCCGAACTGTTGTGCCAGTTGCGGCTGCTCGATGTGGCGCATCACAGGACGAAAGACCTCGCCTATGGGCGGCAGCGGCTGATCGAAATCGCCCTTGCCCTGGCGACCAAACCGAGCGTGCTGCTCCTCGACGAACCGGCGGCAGGGGTGCCTACCAGCGAGAGCCGCGAGCTCTTCGAGATCATCGCCCAGTTGCCTCGCGAGATGACGATCGTGCTGATCGAACATGACATGGACTTGGTGTTCCGTTTTGCCGATCGTATTTCGGTGCTGGTGGGCGGCGCGCTATTGACCGAAGGCAGCCCGCAGGCCATTGCCGAGGATCCGCAGGTCAAGGAGATCTACCTTGGAGAGGGTGTCCATGGCGAACTTGCTTGAGGTCGAAGGCCTCTGGGCAGGCTATGGCGATGCCTCCGTGCTGGAAGACATCTCTTTCAGCATCGAGAGCGGTGCCAGCCTGGCGCTGCTCGGCCGCAACGGCATGGGCAAGACGACGCTGCTGGCCACGCTGATGGGCGCCACGCGGCAGACACGCGGCAAGCTCCGCTTTGGCGAACACGATCTGGCGGCGATGCCCAGCCACCGGCGTGCGCACGTCGGGCTCGGTTGGGTACCCCAGGAGCGCGACATTTTCCCGTCGCTGAGCGTGGAGGAGAACCTGACCGTGGTCGCACGGCCCGGCGCATGGGATCTCAGAAGGGTCTACCAGACCTTCCCGCGGTTGCAGGAGCGGCGCAGCAACATGGGCAACCAGCTGTCAGGCGGTGAACAGCAGATGCTGGCCATCGGCCGCGCCCTGATGCTCAATCCGCGCATGCTGCTGCTCGATGAACCGCTGGAGGGGTTGGCCCCCCTGATCGTCCAGGAACTGCTCCGTAGCATCGAGACGATGGTCCGCGAAGGGAGCATGGCCATGATTCTGGTGGAGCAGCACGCGCATCAGATTCTGCCGATCACGCAGAATGCGCTGGTTCTCGAAAGAGGGCGCGTGGTGCACCATGGCGCCAGCACGGCGCTTGCCGCGGACCCGGCCGCGCTGGATCGCTGGCTGGGCGTGGCGGGGCACTGATCGCCCTAGTCGGCCTTGACGGCCAGCACCGGGCAGGGCACGTTGAGCAGGATCTCCTGGGCCATGCTGCCCAGGATCAGTTTGCCGACAGGTGAGCGCTTGCGCAGGCCGATGATCAGCACCGACACCTGGAGTTCGTCGACCAGGTCCTCGATTTCCTGGATGGTGCTCTTGCCTCGCACGAAATGCTTGAGTTCCGCCTCGATGGGGAGCTTGGCCAGGCGTTCGGCAATGCGCTCGCCCTCATAGCCGTCGATCACGGACTCGTCTTTCCCGCCGGGGCCAGCGTTGACAACCACCAGGGGCTCATTGCGCCGGGTGGCAATTTCTATGCCTTTATCCAGGGCTGCCTGGCCTTCCGGCCGTGGAACATAGGCGACGAGGATGGTCATGCGCGGTCTTCCTTGGAGTAAGTGGTGGTGGATCACGGCGGCGTACAACAAAGCCAACCTCAGCCAGCATAGCTCGGTCTTACCAACTTGGCGAGGGAAAGAGGCACGCAGGCCCTTGGCGGTCCAGTACCAGTGGTGAATGTGTGGGTATTTTATTGAGAATGATTATCATTTAATATTGAGCATCAAAGGCCCCGCCATCTGAGAGTGGGGCTTCAATCTGAGGCGATTGCACGATGCCGTACCTCGAACAAGATCTGAACTCAGTAGCAGAGGAACATGTGATCTTCCTGCACCACTATGGGCGGTTGCAGCAGCGCTGCACGGAGCAGGCTCGCGCCCAGGCGCGGGAAATAGAGCGTCTGCAGGGGCAGATCATCCGCTTGCGCGCCCTGGTAATCGCGCATGAGAGTGAGTTGCGCATCGCGCGCATTCAGTCTTCCGGCCAGACCGAGCAACTAGCTTCCGAACTTTCATATGAAAAGGACACGATATGAATCACCAGACCGTTCAAGGTGCCACGCCACTTCATGCGGAGGCGGCGGAGCATCCGCTGCTAGCTGAGTGGAGGCGATTCACCAACGAAGGGCTGGCCGCGAGCCAGGCTCATTGCGTGGCGCATGCGGTGACCTGGCATGCGAGGGCGCTTCAGGTGGCGCATCACCTGATGGCCCGTCCTCAGCCAGGTATCGCGGAAGATGACTTGGTGGCGGCTTTCCTCGTGGCGCATGTGAACCTTGCCGACTGCCACGCCGAAATGGGCCAGACGGTCGATGCGGCCGACTGCCTGTATTGCGCTCATCACAAACTCATGGCGTTGCTGCACAGCGAGACGGCGCCGGAGGCGATGCAACTGGCCGCCGGCAAGCAACTGCACATGAGCCATGCGGCATTGAAGCAGCACTGCGCCAGGTACGGCGAACACCCGCTTCTTGCCAAAGCGCTGCACGAGTGCAGCCTGCATCTGGTCATGCCGGGAAGCCGGCTGCACTGACGCGATTCCATTGAGAGTGAAGACCATGTGGCCCATGAGACAACTCCGCCTCCAGACCCTGATAGGGCTGGCCATCTTTACCGCGGGTGTGCCGGTGCTATGCACCATGGTCTGGGATGGGCTTCATGATCAACCTGCCGTTCAGGGGGCCTTGCTTGGCGGAGCCGTCGCTGCGTTGGCCACCGCCTTGGGTACCTTGCCCGTGCTGCTGGCGCAAAGGCCTTCGGAGCGCATGCAGGATACGCTGTTTGGCTTCGGTGCAGGTGTGATGCTGGCGGCCAGTGCTTTCTCGCTTGTGATTCCCGGGCTCGAGGCCGCGCGCCAGGCGGGCACCTTTGGCGGCGGCCCCTGGGCGGCAGGTGGGGTCGTTGGAATGGCCGTGCTGCTGGGGGGCGCGGCGTTGCTGCTGCTGGACAGGGCGCTGCCGCACGAGCATTTCATCAAGGGCCGTGAGGGCGCGGCCGCGCAGAAGTTGCGCCGCACTTGGCTGTTCGTGTTTGCCATCATGCTGCACAACGTGCCTGAAGGTTTGGCCATTGGCGCTGGCTATGCGGGAAGCGATGGTGTGCCGGCCCACGCGCTGGCCATGGGCATTGCCATACAAGATGTCCCTGAAGGCTTTGTCGTGGCGGCCGCGTTGCTGGCGGCGGGTTACACGCGCGGCTTTGCCGTGATGCTGGGCGCGGTTTCCGGCCTGGTCGAACCGCTGGGCGCGGTGATCGGCGCTTCGGTTCTGAGCAATGCAGCCCTGCTGCCTTGGGGGCTGGGCTTTGCCGCCGGGGCGATGCTGTTCGTGGTCAGCCACGAAATCATTCCCGAATCCCACCGCAAGGGCCACGAGGTGTTCGCCACGGCCGGATTGATGATGGGATTTGTATTGATGATGGTGCTGGATACCGCGTTGGCGTGAATTGCTTCGCCACAGGCCCGGACAGCGCAGGCGGTTAGGCGCCCAAGCTCTAAGAACGTGTCAAAATCTCCTCACGGGTCCCTTGCGCCCGAAAAACTGCGTCTGCGGCGTTAAAAATCCTCGCGATACCACGAGGTAACCCTGCGGTTTTCGTCGCATCGGCGCACCGCTTGCATCCACAGATTTTCGAACACAACGGCCCTCGCGACGAGATCTTGAACACGTTCTTAGATCATCACGGCCGGATCGTCCGCCACTTCCAGGAACACGCGCGCTTTGCGTGGTGAGACGCTGACGCTGTCTCCTTCCTTGAGACCAAGCTGCCGATACTCTTCGGCGGGCATGTCGGCCTCCAGAATAGGCGCGGGCTGGTCGCGCGGTGTCAATTCCAGGCGGGCCTGCGGGCCGATCACCAGTGCGCGATCAAGCCTGGCCACCAGGCCGGGCGCGCCGGGCGTATAAGGCGCCACGGCCAGGTCGCTTGGGCGCACGAAGGCCATGGCCTCCGCATCCATGGCCTCGGCATGTTCGGGGGCGGCGATATGCCAATCTCCTACTTGCATCTGGCCACCGCTGGCCCGGCCGTGGAACAGGTTCACATCGCCCAAGAAGCCGTACACGAACGGGGTGGCCGGGTGTTCCCATACCTCCTGGGGTGTGCCGACCTGCTCGATGCGGCCCTTGTTCATCACCACCACCCGATCGGCCACTTCCAGCGCTTCTTCCTGGTCGTGTGTGACGAAAATGCTGGTCACATGCAGTTCATCATGCAACCGGCGCAGCCAGCGGCGAAGTTCCTTGCGCACCTTGGCATCCAGCGCACCGAAGGGCTCGTCGAGGAGCAGCACCTTGGGTTCTACCGCCAGCGCGCGGGCCAGGGCGATGCGCTGGCGCTGGCCGCCTGAGAGTTGAGAGGGGTAGCGGTCGGCCAACCAGTCGAGCTGAACCAGCTTGAGCAGCTCCTGCACCTTGGCCTTGATGCGTGCTTCGCTGGGGCGCTCGCCGCGCGGTTTCATGCGAAGACCGAAGGCCACGTTGTCGGCGACTGTCATGTGCCGGAACAGCGCATAGTGCTGGAACACGAAGCCCACGCCGCGCTCGCGCACGTGCACCTCGGTGGTGTCCTGGCCGTTGAACAGAATGACGCCTTCGTCGCTGGACTCCAGCCCCGCGATGATGCGCAGCAGCGTGGTCTTGCCGCAGCCTGAAGGGCCAAGCAGCGCCACCAGCTCGCCGGACCCGATGTCCAGGCTGACATCGTCGAGCGCCTGGAATGCGCCGAACTGTTTGGTGATGTGGCGGATCTCGATGCTCATGATTGACCTTCGGGAGATAGATTCTTCTGTTGCCTTCCCTGCTGCCACTCCACCGCGGTCTTGATGACCAGCGTGGCAATGGCCAGCAATGCCAGCAGCGAGGCCACGGCGAATGCAGCCTGGCCCTGGTATTCGTTGTAGAGCACCTCCACGTGCAGCGGCATGGTGTTGGTCTGGCCGCGGATATGGCCACTCACCACGGACACGGCTCCAAATTCGCCCATGGCGCGCGCGTTGCACAGGATCACGCCATAGATCAGGCCCCATTTGATGTTGGGGACTGTCACATGCCAGAAGGTCTGCCACCCGCTCGCGCCAAGGACCTGGGCCGCCTGCTCTTCGTCGCTGCCTTGTGCCTGCATGAGCGGGATCAATTCCCGGGCGATGAAAGGAAAGGTGACGAACACAGTAGCCAGCACAATCCCCGGTACCGCGAAGATGATCTTGATGTCGTGCTCGGCCAGCCAAGGCCCCAACCAACCCTGCGCGCCGAATACCAGCACATAGATCAGCCCGGCGACGACGGGCGACACGGAAAACGGCAAATCGATCAGGGTGGTCAAAAAGGCCTTGCCCTTGAAATCGAATTTAGCGATACACCATGCTGCCGCCACACCGAACACCAGGTTCAAAGGCACCGTGATCGCCGCCGTGAGCAGGGTGAGAAGAATGGCGGACTGGGCATCGGGCTCCTGCAGGGCGGCCCAGTAGGCTTGCCAGCCGCTCTTGAGTCCTTCGGCGAACACGGCGGCCAGAGGCAGAACCAAAAACAGGGCCATGAAACCCAGGGCCAGCGTTGTGAACAGCCAGCGGACTGCGGGTGATTCAGTGGTGCGGATCCGCTTCGGGGCGAACGCTTTGGAATGGGCCTGCGCACTCATGACACATTCCCGTAGCGCCGCCGCCCCCAGGCCTGCAGCCCGTTGATGATCAGCAGCAAAATGAAGGAGATCAGCAGCATCACCGAGGCTACGGCGGTGGCACCGGCATAGTCGTACTGCTCCAGTTTGCCAATGATGATGAGCGGCGTGATTTCCGACACCATCGGCATGTTGCCGGCAATGAAGATGACCGAGCCATACTCGCCCACCGCGCGCGCGAAGGCCATGGCAAAGCCCGTCAGCAGTGCGGGCGCGATGGCGGGGAAGATCACGTACCGGAAGGTTTGCCACCGTGTGGCGCCGAGGCAGGCCGCGGCCTCCTCCAGCTCTTTCTCGGTGTCTTCCAGCACGGGCTGCACCGTGCGTACCACGAAGGGCAGGCCGATGAAGATCAGCGCAATGACAATGCCGCCTGGTTTGAACGCCAGTTCGATGCCGAGTGGTTCCAGATACTGGCCGATCCAGCCGTTGCCCGCCAGCAGGGCAGACAGCGAAATGCCCGCGACGGCGGTGGGAAGGGCGAAAGGCAGGTCTACCAGGGCATCGGCGATCTTCTTGCCCGGGAACTGATAGCGCACCAGCACCCAGGCCACCAGCAACCCGGCCACCACGTTGAACGCCGCAGCGATCAGCGAAGCGCCGAAGGTCAGGCGGAACGACGCCAGCACGCGCGGCGCAGTCACCGCTTCCCAGAACTGGGGCCAGCTCAGCGAGAGCGTTTTGAACACCAACGCTGAAAGCGGGATGAGCACAATCAGGCCGAGGTACAGCAGGGTATAGCCCAGCGTGAGATTGAAGCCCGGAAGGACACGGCGGCGAGTCCGGCGGCGCGGGGCCGCAGCGGAGGGCGCGGCGAGCGTGAGGGTGGTCATGTCAGGAGTTGGAGCAGCATGGTGTTTGCACCCGCCCCCTCAGGGGGTAGGCGCATTCCAGGAGGTGATCACATCACTTGCCAGGCGTGTAGAGCTTGTCGAACTGCCCGCCATCGTTGAAGTGCACTTTCTGCGCCTCGGCCAGCGAACCGAAATACTGCTGCACGGTAAAGAGCTTGATCGGCTTGAAAACGGCCGCATGCTTTTTCAGCACAGCTTCATCACGCGGCCGGATGCCATGCTGGGCGGCGATTTCCTGGGCTTCTGGCGAATACAGGTAATCCAGGTACGCCTTGGCCTCCGCGGCCGTGCCTTTTTTGTTCACCGTACGCTCCACCACGGCAACCGGGTTTTCCGCCACGATGCTGGCGGAGGGGTGAATGGCCTGTACCTTGCCCTTGCCGAATTCGCGTTCCACAGACACCACCTCGGATTCGAAGGTGATCAGCACGTCGCCCACGTTGCGCTGCAGGAACATACCTGTGGCGTCGCGCCCTCCGCGTGCCAGCGCGGGCACGTTCTTGTAGAGCTTGCTTACGAACTCCGCCGCTTGTGCGTCAGTACCGCCCTTGGCACGCACCTGGCCCCAGGCTGCCAGATAGGCCAGGCGGCCGTTGCCTCCGGTTTTGGGGTTGACCACTACTACCTTCACATCGGGGCGCGTCAGGTCATCCCAATCCTTGATGTTCTTGGGGTTGCCCTGGCGGACCAGGAACAGCATGGTGGAGGTGGTGGGAGCGGCATCGTTCGGAAACTTGCTGCGCCAGTCCTTGGCCACGACACCTTTGTCGGCGAGGAAGTCGACGTCGGTGGTGGTGTTCATGGTGACCACGTCCGCGGCCAGGCCATCGGCCACGGCACGCGCCTGCGCGCTGGAGCCGGCGTGGGATTGGTCCACGCGCAGATCCTTGCCGGTGGTTTTCTTGTAATGCGCAATGAAGGCCGCGTTGTAATCCTTGTAGAACTCGCGCGCGACATCGTAGGAAACATTGAGCAGCGTGACCTGCGCACTGGCGGCCGAGGCCGCGGCCAGTGCAACAGCGGAAACGAAGAGTCGAAGCGAGGTTTTCATGACATCCCTGAAAGCTATGCCGGTCCGTGACCAGCTTGAGCAAGGAGTTTGCGAGGGTGTCTTTAAAACTCAAACGACTTTTTTCTCTTTCTTTATTTGTTATTGATATATATCCGTTGTCTTGGAGGTTTGCGGTCAGCGCCAGCCAGCCGCCGCTGCGGGATAGGCTGGCCAATAGGGCCATCGCCGCAACTCGCTGCCTGTCACCATGCCCATGGGCCGCGCCGGGCGGGAACATTGCGTCACCCTCCAAAGCGCCGCGGTCACGGCCAGCATGCGCAGGGCTTCGGGTGGCAAGGGGCGGGTGGCTGGGGAGGTCATGCAAAGCTCCTCTTGTCATTTATTGGTGTAGATCTGGTCGAAGGCGCCGCCATCGGCGAAATGGGTCTTGGCGGCTTGCGTCCAGCCGCCAAAGGCCTGGTCGATGGTGAAGAGGTTCAGCTTGGGAAACTGGGCGGCATATTTGGCGGTGGCTTTGGCCGAAATCGGGCGATAGAAGTTCTTGCCCGCGATATCCTGGCCTTCATCGCTGTACAGGTATTCCAGATAGGCCTGAGCCACCGCGCGCGTGCCCTTCTTGTCAACGTTCTTGTCTACCAAGGTCACGGCGGGCTCGGCCAGTATGGAGAGGCTGGGATAGACGATATCGAATTTCGTCCCGAACTCCTTTTCCAGCAGATGTGCTTCGTTCTCCCAGGCCACCAATACGTCACCCTGATTGCGCTGGCCGAAAGTGACGGTGGAGCCGCGTGCGCCAGTATCGAGCACAGGAACGTTTTGATAGAGCTTGGTGACGAAATCTTTGGCGGGCGCATCGCCGCCATACTTGCGTTTGGCGTATTCCCACACTGCCAGGTAGTTCCAGCGCGCGCCGCCGCTGGTTTTGGGGTTGGGTGTGATGACCTTCACGCCGGGTTTGACCAGGTCGTCCCAATCCTTGATCCCCTTGGGGTTGCCTTGCCGCACCACCAGCACAATGGTGGAGGTATAGGGCGAACTGCTATGTGGCAGACGCTTTTGCCAGTCCTTGGGAATCAGTGCGCCGTGCGCAGCCAGTGCATCGGTGTCGCCAGCCAGCGCGAGCGTGGCCACGTCAGCCTCCAGGCCGTCGATGATCGAGCGCGCCTGTTTTCCTGAGCCGCCATGAGATTGCTTGATGGTCACTGTCTGGCCGGTGTTGGCTTTCCAATGCGTGGCGAAAGCCTTGTTGAACTCGACGTACAGCTCGCGTGTGGGGTCATAGCTGACATTGAGCAGCGTCACCGGCGTGGGTTGCGCCAGCGCGGCGGGGGCGGCAAGGGCAAGCGCGACGGCTTGCAGGGTATGGCGGCGTGAAAACATATTGTTGAACTCCCGTGGAAATTTAAGTGGCCAGGCCGGCATGGTGGCTTCAGCTTCCGCGAAAGCGAACGAATCTTTTCTTGTTTGTTTATGTGTTTCCTGTTGAACGCATCGCGTTTCCTAGCTGGCCAAAAGGCCAGCTACCAGCATCACAATGGCCAGAACGACGTAGGTGGCCATTTCCAGACGAGTGATTTGAGAAGAGGTGGCAGGTTGCATGGCTTCTATGTGTGGATTTGATCGAAGCTTGCCGTTCTCTGCGAAGTGTTTTCGGAGGGCGGCATGAAAGCTTGTGGAGGACCCCGCGGAAGAGGGCGCAGTCCAGCCGGCATGGTGGCTTCAGCCGCCGCGAAAGCGAACGAATCTTTTCTTCTTTGTTTATGCATTTCCTGTCGTTTGCGCGTGCAATGGCATGATTCCGGCATGCCGCGACAACCCGATGCCCTTAAATACCTTGGTTTGAACTGGTTTGCCATCGTGATGGGGCTGGCCGGGCTTTCTCTGTCGTGGGGGCGTGCGGCGCCCTTCCTGGGCGACCTGGCGGGTGCCGCCTCGCTGGTACTGGCGGGAGCGGCCGCGCTGGTCTTCGTGCTGCTGCTCGCGCTCTCATGGGGGCGCTGGCAGCGTTATCCGGAGGCGCTGGCGGCGGAGTTGACGCACCCGGTGCGGCATGCTTTCGTGGCCACGATTCCGGTGTCTATGATTCTGCTGGCGACGTGCGGTGTTTCGCTGCTGGGGCCTCAGACCTGGCTGGCCGTGCTGTGGTGGGCAGGGTCGCTGGCGCAATTTGGAGCCACATTCTGGGTGATGACGCGCTGGCTCAGCGCGGACAAGGCCCTGGCGCTCGGCTGGCCTATGCTCACGCCGGCGCTGCTGGTGCCTGTGGTTGGCAACGTGCTGGCACCTCTGGCGGGCGCCAGCCTGAACGCGGGCGAGTGGGCCTTCGCGCAGTTCGGTGTGGGCTTGTTGCTTTGGCCTGTGCTGCTGGCGCTCATCTTTGCCCGTATGGCGGCAAAGGGTTTGTGGACGGAGCGCCTGCTTCCCATGACTTTCATCACCATCGCGCCGCCCGCGGTGGTGGGGTCGGCCTCGTTGCAAATGGGCGGGCCGGTGGAACTGGCATGGATGTGCTGGGGCATGGCCTTGTTTTTCCTGCTGTGGAGCGTGCAACTGGGCCGCCGCATGTTGGCGCAACCGTTCTCGGTGGCGTTCTGGTCCATGGGGTTTCCATTGGCCGCATGGGCTACCTTGACGGCGCGGCTGGCTGTGCATCAACCTGCCATGCAGGCGCTGGCGATGATCGCGCTGGCGTTGGCTTCGTTGGTGGTGGTGGCGCTTGCGGCCGCTACCTGGAAGGGCTGGCGTGAAGGAAGTCTGCTGCAGCCTGAGCCGGTGGCGATGATAGCCGTGACTGGCGATGCGAACCCATAACGACTCTGCATGCGATCGGAAGGCGCGAATACCGTGCCCGAGACGCGTAGCGCGCTCGCCGCCTGCTCTGTCTGACCATTCAGGCGACTCACGGTCTCCTGGATACTGAAAAGCGTTCAATCTGGATTTTCCAAGCTTCTGGATCCGGTCTGCTTTGTCGTGCCATGAAATTATGAAAAACAAAATATAATTTCATTAATAGATGAAACTGATGAGAAGCACGTCAATGGATCCTCAAGGATTTCAAGTGAAGTTGGTTGCCATTCGGCTTGCCGCCGAAGGCACCATGTTGTTCGAGCTGAAAAAACTCGACGCCAGTCCGCTGCCGCCGTTCACCGCCGGAGCGCATATCGATGTGACGCTGCCGAATGGGCTGGTCCGCCAGTACTCGTTGTGCAATGGGCCTCTCGACACGGATTGCTACGTGATCGGAGTCAAGCGTGACCGCAACAGCCGAGGCGGATCGGCCTATATGCACGATACGTTGAGGGTGGGAGCAGTCCTCGAGGTGAGCGCGCCGCGCAATCACTTTGAGCTTGACGAATCAGCTGCACACACCATTCTGATCGCGGGAGGCATCGGGGTGACGCCAATTGCATGCATGGCCGACCGCCTGTCGGCCTTGGGCAAGAGTTATGAGCTCCACTACAGCGTCAGATTGCGCGATGAAGCCTTGTTCCTCGACCGCTTGCCGTCTTCGCTGAACCTGCATGTCGACGAAGAGCAGCCTCCCGGCCAATTTCTCAATCTTGCCGGCATTGTGTCCAGGGCGCCTGCGGCCACCCATTTCTACTGCTGCGGACCGGGACCCATGCTCGATGCTTTCGTGGTGGCCACGGCCGGAAGGCCTGAAGGACACGTGCACCTAGAACGGTTCAGCGCGGATATAGAGGTGGCTGCCGAAGGCGGATTCTCCGTGGAGCTTGCACGCACTGGGTGCACGGTCAAGGTAGAGCCCGGTCAAACCATTCTTGAAGCGGTTCGGACATGTGGCGTGCAAGTACGCGCTTCCTGCGAGCAAGGTATCTGCGGCGCATGCGAGACACGCGTACTGCAGGGAACGCCCGATCATCGGGACACTCTTCTCTCCAGCGAAGAGAAGGCTGCCAACGATGTCATGATGATCTGCTGTTCGGGCAGCCTGGGGCCGAGGCTGGTTCTGGATCTCTGAGAACTGTACGATAGCCGCCTCAATTTGGGGTTGGGGCCTGGGCTTCTTGGCCATCCGCGCCAGGGCAGGCTACTCGGCCCTCGCGACGCGTTAAAAATAGTACTTGGCCAGAGTCTCTGCCACGCATGCAGGTTTTGCTTCGTTCTCGATCTCGATGGTCGAGCGCCATGTCATCTTGACACTGCCGTCGCGCTCTGGCTCCATGTCCGCGGACTCGAGATGGAGCCTGACGCGTTTACCGACACGGACTGGTGCCGTGAAGCGAACCCGGTTGAGGCCATAGTTGATGCTCATGCGCGTACCCTGAACCGAGAGCGTGGAAGCGCTTAGCGCGGGCAACAGGGACAAGGTCAGGAAGCCATGCGCAATGGTGCCGCCGAACGGCGACTCCTTGGCAGCCCGTTCGGCATCCAGGTGAATCCACTGTCTATCGCCGGTCGAATCCGCGAACGCCTGAACCATTTGCGGGGTGATGGCCATCCATCCGCTGGTTCCCACGTGCTGGCCCTTCAGCGCCAGCAGTTCGGGCAGGCCATGGACGATGCGCAATGACGAAACCGAGATGCTGGTCATGATGGAGAGGTCTCTGAAAAAGGAGGTCGGAAGGCGCCCGCCGGATGCCTCAGCAGCCGGACGCGGCCGGTTTGGCCATTCGGGCCGAGTCCCGCATAGCCTTCGATGCTGTCGAGTTCGATCACTACGGCCACCCCAGCCATGGCGAAGTCATGATCGCGTTCCACCTGCGGAGCAGCTTGGTAGATCCGCAGCCGGGTGTCATCGTCATTCACGACGCGAGCGCGTCCTTTGAACTGATAAGTGGCCTTTGAATCCTCATTGCGATACATCAACGCGACTCGCGGCTGTGTCGCGATGGCTGACACAAACCCGCCTTCCGCGTTGCGGATCCAAAGGCAGAGGCTGTCGTCTTCGTGCACTTGCACGGAGCCGCGAAACGAGAGATGAGGCTGCCCGTCAGGGCCTACGTGGCCCATCAGCATAGGGTGCCTTTCGGCCAGAGCTGTGTTGATCAGTGTGCGCAGATCGGAGGGAATGCGGAGTGGGCCGGCAGGTGCTGCGCGCGGTGCAGTACGTTGTTGGGCGACTTCGGCGATGCTGCCTTCCCGAACCTGAACGGTTAATACATAACCTCGTTCAGGCCGGTCGGAGGGCGAGTATGCGGTGATGACGATACGCCCCGTCTGCAGAACAGGGCCGGTCCAGCGCATCCCTGTGGATTCTGCGATGCGCGCCATGCCCTCCAACTCACGTTTCACTGCCGCACGCTCCTCCACCGTTCGGCCCAGTGCCCGAAAACGAGCACCAGGTGCCAGGAGTGCATGCAAGGCATCAGCCCGCCGCGCCGAGTCCGTCCGGGCGGCATCCAAGGCATCCCGCAACTGGCGAGCTGTATCCATGGGATCGTAATTAGACATCGTCTCGGGCTTGCAGGCTCTACTGCGGCTCTATGCCGGCTTCGCGGAAAAGTGCAGTCCAGCGTGGTTCGTCTTTTCGAATAAAGGCATCGACTTCCGCGGGAGACATCGTGAGGGCTCTTCCTGATTCGAGGATGGAGGTCTGCAACTCGGGCAGTTTGATGACCTCGGTAATTTGACGGTGCAGGAAATCGACAATGGGGCGCGGTGTCTTCGATGGCACGAAGAAGCCGGTCCATGTAGTGAGCGTGACTCCCGGCAGCTGTTCCGACAGTGCGGGCGTTTTGGGGAGCAGACCCACCCGCTCGGGACCCGTGATGGCCAGCGGAATCACCTTGCCTTGCTCGATCAAGGGCTGAGCCGAGGGAATCGGGCTGAATCCGGCAAGCACCTGGCCTGCCATCAGGTCAAGCAGCATGCGTGAGTTTTCCTTGTAGGGTACGTAGACCGTGTTCAGCTGGCCTTTGGTTTCCATCATCTTGGCGACCACGGTCGTCGTGACACTGGCACCCGCGAGGTTCACTTTGCCAGGGTTGGCACGTATCCTTCGGATCAGCTCGGCCAAAGTCATGCCCTTGTTCGCGCTGCTGGTCACAAGCACGAAACTCGTATCCTGCAGCATAGCCACGCCGCTCAGGTCGGCCATGGGGTCGTAGGGCAGCGACTTGACCATCGAGCGCGCCGCGGAGATGCCGGAGTTGGTGCCGTACAGAATGGTGTAGCCGTCGGCCGGCACGCTGCGGGCCACGTATCCGGTCCCCAGCATGCTATTCGCGCCAGGCTTGTTTTCCACCACGATCGGCTGATGCAGCCGCTCGGACAACTCCTTTCCCATCTGCCGGGAGAATTGATCCGGTGAGCCTCCAGGGCCGAACGGAACGATGATGCGTATTGGCTGGGAGGGATAGGGCTGTTGGGCATGAACAGGGGCTGCCCATGGGGCTGCTACCAAACCAGGCAGTGCCAGCATGAGGCGCCGGCGTTGAATGTCTCTCATGTTTTTCTTTCCATCGTGGCTCGTTATCAGGAAAATCAAACTGCCGCGACTCTGTCCCGCAGTTCGCGCTTCAGCACTTTGCCAATGGCATTGCGCGGGAGTTCATCGAGAAGGTCGAGGGCGACGAGCCGCTGGGTCTTGCCCACACGCTCATTGGCCCATTCGCGCAGCGATGGTGCATCTATGGTCCCGGCGTCGCCGCGCAGCACGACAAAGGCAGCAGGAGATTCCCCCAGGTCGCGGACGGCACGCCCACCACAGCTACCTCCAGTACGGCAGGGTGCTTGCGCAGAACATCTTCAAGATCGCTGGGGTAGATGTTGAAGCCGCCGGAGATGATCATGTCCTTCTTGCGATCGAACAGAATCAGAAACCCATCGTCGTCGAAACGACCGATATCTCCTGTCCGGATGAAGCGCTTGCCTTGCGGATCGAACCATTCGGCCTCGCGCGTCTTGGCTGGCTGCCCATGGTAGCCCTTCATCATTCCACCCGAGTGACCGACTACTTCGCCCGCATGGCCAAGTTCCACTTCATGCCCCTCATCGTCAATCAGGCGGATGTCGCTGCCGCTTGCGGGGCGGCCGACCGTGTGTAGTTTGTCCGGATGGTGATGGGCTTCCAGGATGCAGGTGCCACCTCCTTCCGTCATGCCGTAATACTCAATCAGGCCACCAGGCCAGCGGCGGAGAACATCGGCCTTGAGCTCGGCGGGAAACGGCGCGCTGGTGCAGAACTTGCCGACGAAGGTGGACAAGTTCGTGCGGTCGAACTGATCGCTGGCCATCAAGCGCTGATACTGCACCGGGACCAGCATCGTATGTGTGGCCCGATGCTTCTCGCAAGCCTCCAGATAGCCAGAGACGCTGAAGCGGGGCATCAGAACCACCAGGCCGCCGAATGCCAGCGTGGGAAAGAAGACGACCAGAGTGGTGTTGGAGTAGAGCGGCGTGGAGAGTACCGCAACACTTTCGGGCGTATAGCCGTAGGGGCGGCCCCGTTGCATATGGACCCAGCGCATGCCATGCGGCTGGACAATGCCCTTCGGGTCTCCCGTCGTTCCCGACGAGTAGATGATATTGAAGGGCGACCCGGGCTCCAGCGTCACCGGTGAGGGCCGGGCGTCCTGAGCGGTCAGCCAGCTTTCGAACGCCATGCCGTACCCGGAGCCATCCAATGCAATCCGGGCAGGATCTGAGGACTCGCAGGGGTTGATCAGGGCGGCTGCCGAAGCGTCCACGAAAAACAGGCGGGCCTGGGAGTCAGCCAGCATGCGCGCCAACTGATCGGGTGTCGAGGACGGCGAGAGCGGCGCGACCACGATGCCGAAGCGAAGCGCTCCCAGGAAGACGGCCGCGTAAGTCTTGCTTGACTGCCCGCAGATGGCGATGCAATCGCCCGCCGAAAGTCCTGAGGCTTGCAGGGTGGCGCCGATCCGGTCCATCAGGCGATCCAGATCGCCGTAGCTCAGGAGGTCTTCAGGGGCGCCGACGTCCATCAAGGCTGGGCGGGCAGGATTCCGTTGCGCGTGCATACGGATCAAGCCGCCGATAGTGCCGAACGCTTCATCCATGAAATGGGTCAATTGATGGCTCCTCAAGCGGCTGCGTTGATACGGCCGCTGTAGATTCTCTCCAGAAAGCCGAGTTGCGGGGCGCGCCACGCTCGGCCGGAGATCACCGAGTCGCCCAGGACCAGATGCCCGTCTTCGGCGCTGTCGTAGGGTGCCCAGGTCCGGCCTGAAGGATCTGGATTTCCGCAGGAAGCGAATGCCACCCAGGAGCGCATCATGAAATCGCTGAGCGACTCATCGGCGGTATCGAATGCCGTGGGAGAGCCGGCCCGTCCGGCAGCCAGGTTGCCGAAGACGTGGCCTACTTCCTGCCCGTGGTGAGGACCATCGGTTTGGCCGGGACGGCGGCGCGTGAACAGGTAGCGCCATACCGGGCGGCTTTGGGCCACCATGGCGCGCGCAAGCAACTGCGTCCCATAGTTGAACTGGGTGTCGGCAAACAGCTCGGCCACGCGCTGGCGCACTTCGCCATCGTTCGTGGCGGGGTAGTGGCTCAGGGCCGTGCGGGTGTTCTCCCCGAAGTTCTCGTGGACCAGTGCGCGGTAGGAGGCCATGTCCTTGACCGGCCAGGAGGCCGTGAGCATCGATCCCTCATCCAGGTTGCTGCCCAGGAGGATCGGCATGGCATGCAACCGGCCTGCCAGAAATGCGGTGCGTTCTTCCTCGGGTATCAACCAGCCATCATGTATGGGCCGGAGTACACGTGGTGTGGTGAGGCCCCGCACCTTGGGTGTGAAGCGAGAGGTCAGGTCCAGGATCGTGGTGCTATCGAAGGCCCGTAGAGCCCGAATGTCGGGGTTGATTTGCACACCAAGCGCTTCCGCATCATGCAGGGTGGCCAGCGGACGGCCGGTACCAGGGCTTTGCAGAATCGCCTGGCTGAACAAGCCCGCGGCATGGGGAGATACCAGCAGCAGGGCAATCGAGGCTGAGCCGGCCGATACGCCGAAGACAGTGACCCGTGTGGGGTCACCGCCGAAAGCCTTGATGTTCTGCTGGATCCAGCGCAGCGCGCAGATCTGATCCAGCAGGCCATAGTTGCCGGACACGTGGTCGGGGGATTCCGCGCTGAGCCCGGGATGGGCCAGGAAGCCGAACAATCCCACCCGGTAGTTGAGCGTGACGACCACGGCTCCTTTCCCGGCGAGCGCTTGTCCATCGACCCGTGCGTCAGCACCCGACCCCCCACGAAACTGCCGCCATGCAGCCACACCATCACGGGCAAGCTGCCCGGCACCGCTGCCTCCGGGGCCCAGACGTTCAGATACAGGCAATCTTCATTCATGCCAGGGGCCCGCGTCGGGTTCTGCGCGCTTTGGGGACAATCGGGACCAAAGTCAATGGCGTCGCGCTCGCTCGGCCAGGGCGTCATCGGCTGCGGTGGCCGCCACCGCAACTCGCCCACCGGCGGCTGGGCATACGGGATGCCCTTGAACGCCCGGATCCCACTTTCCGGGTTCAACGTGCCGCGCAGAGCCCCGCATGGCAGCTGCAGGCGGGGAGGTGGCGTGTGGGAGGCACTCCCGCTCATTTGGCGGGTGCGAAAGCTTGTGCTGGCGTGGCCTTTTCGGCGTCGGCACGCTTGGCTTCCAGGGCGGCGATGGCATTGGGCGCGCGCCGGGCGCGATTGATCTGCTCGTTGTAGGCGTCCAGCCACTCCACCTCCTGATCGGCCAGGAAGTAGCCGCTGCGCGCACCCAGGAACACTTCCGGATCGTCTACGCCGGGCGGGACGGTGCCGTTTTCGGCGAACGCGCGTGCGGCTTTCAATAGGCGGCGGCGCGAGCGCGCGATCATCTGGTCGGCAGGACTGAGGTGCTCGAAATCATGGTCGGTGATGCCGCCCATGCTTTCTGTCACAGCTTGATCCTGCAGATGGATGTTCTCGATGCCCGAGTAGATGGTGTTGTCCTTCTGGGCCTGGCGGTCGATGGTCCAGTCGTTGGACTCATTGGCCTTGAGGCGCCAGCGTCCCAGCCATTCGGTGGAGATCGGCTGGTACTCGGCGGGCTTCAGGCTTCCGCCCAAAAAGGTGCCATCTTTCAGGGGCAGCTGCCGCAAGTTGGGCATGTCGCTGCGCCAGCTGATGAACACCATCATGGTGTGCGTATCGTCCAGCGGCACCCAGGCTCGTGCATGAACATTCTTGTCGAACTCGCCCTGAGGCGTTTGTGTCCAGAACGGCAGCATGAAGTTGGCGAAGCGCCAATAGGTCTTGCCCTTGCCGGCATCCCGGTAAGCGCCGTAGCTGGTACCCCAGCCCGCGTCACGTACGTTGTAGCGGGGGGCGCGTTCCTTGGCGGTATGGTCGAGCGGGTGTCCTTCAGGCACATTGTCGGGGTCGAGGTTGCCCGCGTGCAGGAAGCCGAAATGCGAGGTGTCGATATCGCCTTCCAGGCTTTGCACGAAGTTGCAGTCGCGCAGCACCATGCTGACCGTGACTTCCGCATCAGGCGCGATGGCGGGTTCGATGAGCGGCAATGGAGGCGGTTCCTTGCGGTCACCCATATACACCCAGATCAGGCCATTGGCCTCACGGGTCTTGTAGACCTTGGCCTTGACCTTGTCCTTGAAGTTCTGGTCGTCCGGGACGCTGGGCATGTCGATGCAGTTGCCTTCCACATCGAATTTCCAGCCGTGATAGATGCAGCGCAGGCCGTTCTCCTCATTGCGTCCCAGGAACAGCGAGGCGCACCGGTGAGGACAGCGGTGATCCATGACGCCCACGCGGCCCTGGCTGTCGCGGAAGGCGATGAGCTTCTCGCCCAGGAGCATCAGCCTCATGGGGGCACCGTCGGCTTCGAGCTCGCTCGACATCACGGCAGGCATCCAGTACTGCCGCATGAAATTGCCCATGACCGTGCCCGGGCCGACGCGGCACATGTCTTCAGTGTCTTTGTTCATCGCTTGTGCTCCTTGTAATGCCGCCACGCCGGTGGCGAGGATGGGTTTTTAATTTCAAAAATAAAATTATATTTCGTTTATTGGAATTTCTCAATTCAAGAGCGACATACTCCAGCGGCATCCCCTCCTAGGAACCGATCACATTCAATAGAGCCTGACGCCCTGAACGTACGGCCTTGGCTGCGCGCTGAAGAGCGGGCCGCAGCTGCGCCCGCACGGTGACGCGTTCGCCGTACCCGCGCGAGGCTTCGACGTAGCGCTCGAAATCAGGTACTGGCGCTATCGACGCCAGGGGCGCCTTCCGGCCGGCCTGGGTGACAGCCGCTGTGTGCGAATCCGGGTAGACGCCCAGTGCGGCAGACTGCACGGCGCCCCAGCATTCGTTGTTGTAGACGACCGTGAGCACCGGCAAGCCATGCATCTCGGCCGCCTGATGGCAGGCTGCAGGGTTGGCGAAAAGATAGGCACCGTCGCCGAACACGCCGATGACCATGCGTCCCGGGGCTGCCTGCTGAGCCCCCAAGGCGGCTGGCATACCCCAGCCCAACCCGGCGGACGGCGGCATGCCGAAGTAGGCACCGGGCTGGATGAGATCCAGGCCGTCGCGCTGCAACGAATACTCGTTCACCACAATGGCATCAGCGGGTTTGAACTCGTTGATGCACTGAGACAGGAACGACTTATTGATGGGGGCGTTGTCGTCCGTGCCTACGGCTTGCGTCCAGCGCCGGCCGCGAACCGCAGCCAACTGGGCAGCAAGACTTTCCACGCGGTCGCGCCGGCTGCTGGTGGTTGGAGCCGCATCAGCCAAGGCCGTGTCCAAGGCGGGCAGCAGTGCCGCGACGGTGGTGGTCAATGTCACATCGGAGCGGAAAGCGCGCGAGGGATAGCGTGCGAACAGGGGATCTGTGCCCGCGTGCGCCACGAAGGTAGCGGCTGGCGGCTCGCTGCGGCCCGGAAGCCACGGGACGTCGCTTTCCAGAAACAGCAGTGCATCCGCATGCGGTGTCAGCTCAGCTACGCTGCGGCCCAGGTACAAGGGATGATCGGTCGGAAAGTTCATGACGCGGCCGTTCGCCTCAGCCACCCCAATGCCGAAGCGTTCGCACAAAGCCACCAGCGGCGCGACGGTTTCGGGGTCCGCTCCGCTGGCTGTGCAGACAATGACGGGACACATCGCCGTGGTAAAAGCTTGCGCGATCTTCCGTACGCCCTGCGCGTCCGGTGCCGGCCCGCATGGCAGCGGGAGAGGGCACGGCACGCCTGACAGCGCCGTGGGTGTAGCCGGGGTTTGCGCCAGGACTTCGCGCGGAAGCGTCAGGCTGACGGGTCCCCGGGGGTGGGTCTGGGCTATGGTGAGTGCGCGCTCGATGATGTCGCGTACCTGCAGGCCGTCGCGCAACTCGTAATCCCATTTGACCAGCTCGCGGATCATTCCGGCCTGGTCGAACATCTCCTGGGCCCAGTGGATCTCCGAATTCCGCGAACCCTTGTGGCCATGGTCATACAGCGGCGTGCGCCCGGCGGTGAACAGCATCGGTATCTGGGCCCGCGCGGCGTTCATGATTCCGCACACCGCGTTGGCTGCACCGACGCTCACGTGCAGCATGACGGCCTGTGGCCGCCCCGTCACCATGGTGTAGCCGTGGGCCATGCCAACCGCCAGATTCTCATGCACGGCCACGATGGGCACCGGATACCGTGGTGAAACATGGCCTGGCCGCTGAGCTCGGGCGTAAGCTTCTACCAGAGGTGCGGTATCTGTGCCCGCGCCCATGTAGAGATAATCCACGCCGTGCGCGCCCAACAGCGCGAGATAGTCTTCCGCCACTGATTCCACGGCAGCGGTGAGCGACAACGTCTTTTCCGGCGTGTTCATTGCGCTTCGATTCCCGCGTCGCGCAGCAGCTTCTGCCAGCGAGGGCCTTCGGTCTTTACATAGGCATCGGTCTCCGCGGGTGTCATTTGGACGGTGGCCGCACCGGTTTCTTCAGTTGCCGCCTTGAAATCCGGCTCGTTGATGACTTCGGCCGTCTTCGCGTACAGGAAGTCGATGACCGGCTTCGGGGTACCGGAGGGAACCCAAAACCCTACCCAACTGGAGAGCTCGAAGCCGGGCAGCGTTTCGGCTACCGTTGGAACCTGGCTCCATTTGCCCGGGAGCCGTTTGGCCGAGGTGAACGCGAACACGTGCAGCTTGCCCGATTCGACCAATGGTTGAAGCCCGCTCAGTGCGTTGATGCCCATGCTCAGGCTGCCGCCGATCACGTCGGTGGGAATGTTGGCGCCGCTGTAGCGGGCATAAGGCTGCTCGATGCCCGCTTGCTTCTGGAGCATCTTGTTGATCACTTCCTGCGTGATCGCCGCGCCCCCAATGGGGTGTTTGCCCGGTTCCTTGCGCATGCGCTCCAGCATCCCTGCCAGGCCCAGCTTGCCGTCCTCGGGGCGCCCGATAAGGATCATCGGCGATTCGTAGGTGACCGCGATGGCCGAGAAGTCCTTGATGGGGTCGTAGGCGATCTTCTTGAAAAGATAGGGGGCCGCGGCCAGTGAGGAGTTGCTGCCATATACCATGGTGTAGCCATCAGGCTTGGCGCGCGCGGCCTGCGCCATGCCGATGGTGGTCAGGGCCCCAGGACGATTCTCGATTACGACTTTCTGGCCGACCTTCGTACCGAATCGCTCCGCGAACCGGCGTGAGTACTGGTCCGGGGGCGATCCCGGTGCATAGGGCACGATCAGGGTAATCGGCTTGGATGGAAAGGTGTCGGCGTTCGCGGGTATGGCCAGGGTGGCGGCGACACTTGCGGCAGCCAGCACGAATATGCAAGCAGGGTTTTGCATGATTGAATCCCTTTGCGAAGTCGGGCTCAGGGGTGAACAGAAAGCCGGCCAACGGCCGGGCCTTCCATATCACTGATTCCAAGGGGGTCGCGGTGGGGCGGCACCATGGTGAACGTACTTTCCACGCTGGTGTAGTCCAGGTAACCCAGGCGGGCCAAGGGGCGAATGCGTACGATGTCCAGCTTGCCGTTGGTGTCGATGGCTTCGTCATCGATGTGAATCGCCACCACGCGACCAAACACGACATCGACGGCCGCTGAACCGTTGCCAGGCAGACTGACGGTTTGCATATAGCGGCACTCGAAATGCACGGGCGACGAGGCTACACGGGGAGGCTTGACGATCCGGGAGGGCAAGCGCTCGAGGCCGACTTTCTCCATTTCGTCAATACCCCAGGGAAAGTCTTGCGACGATCTATTGACCGCATCCCGTTGCGCATATGTGGCCATGTTCCAGACGAACTCTCCTGTATCCTGGGCGTTCCGCACCGTGTCCTTGGGATCTCCATTGGATCTCTTGTTGCCGGCGAACATGACCATGGGTGGGTCGTAGCTCACGTTCTGGAACTGGCTGTACGGCGCCAGGTTACCGATGCCGTCGCGGCTGAGGGTTGAGATCCAGCCGATCGGGCGGGGTACCACGCAAGACTTGAATGGGCGATAAGGGAGGTTGTGATCAGTGATTCCTGGCTCGTAGTACATGATGGGCCTCGTGGTTTACTGGGGTTCGATGCCGACGCTCTTCAACAACTTTTCCCAACGAGGTCCCTCGGTTCTGACAAAGGCGTCGGATTCCTCGGGAGTCATGAATATGGTCCGAGCTCCCGTGTCTTCGCTGCGCCTCGAAAATTCAGCATCCTTGAGGATCTCGGTGGTCTTGGCGTGCAGGTAATTGACGATCGGTTTTGGGGTCCCCGCGGGCACCCAGAAGCCCACCCAGCTCGACAACTCGAAGCCTGGTAGCGTCTCTGCGACCGTTGGGATGTCCTTCCACTTGCCGGGCAATCGTGTGGCGGAAGTAGAAGCAAATACGTGCAGCTTCTTGTCCTCGACCAAGGCAACGACACCGGACAGCGCGCTGATGGCCATGTCCAGCTGGCCTCCTATCAGATCAGTATTCAAATTGGGATTGCTGTAGCGGGCGTAAGGCTGATCGATTCTGGCCTGCGTTTGAAGCATCTTGTTGATGACTTCCTGTGTGATCGCACCACCACCGATGGGGTGTTTACCAGGTTCCTTGCGCATGCGTTCAAGCATGCCCGCGAGGCCAATCCTGGCGTCCTCGGGACGCCCAAGAAGAATCATGGGGGAGTCCTGAGTGACTGCGATAGCGGAGAAGCTCTTGATGGGGTCGTACTGCAGCGTCTTGAAAAGCCAGGGCGCGGCGGCCAATGACGAGTTGCTTCCGTAGACCACGGTATAGCCGTCGGGCTTGGCTCGCGCCGCTGCGCCCATGCCGATGGTCGTCAGAGCACCCGGACGGTTCTCCACGATGACGGACTGTCCGACCTTGGCCTTGAGCTTCTCGGCAAACAAGCGGGTGTACTGATCCGGTGGAGATCCGGGAGCGTAGGGAACGATGAAAGTGATCTGCTTTGACGGGTACTTGCTGCCCTCCTCGGCATGGGCGCTCAGCATGCAAGAGCTCGCGGCAAACGCGATACACATAGCCCGTCCGATCGATCGAAACGTGCACAGATATGAATCATCGGCAGGTGGCATAGATGTCTCCATGGTGTCAGAAACTTGTTCTCGTAGATTTGAAAATTGAAATATTATTCTGTTTTAGAGGTTGTGCATAGAGGAGGAGGCTCTATCCGTCGCCAAGTCCTCTTGCGATATGAAGAAAAAACAGAATAAAATTTCAAAAAACAGTTCGGCGGCATTTGTGTATGCAGCGCTGCTGAATCAAAAGGAGACATTCATGCCACAGGTTCAGCTCGAGGCTGTCACCAGGCGCTTCAATGGCGTCCCGGCGGTCGACAACATCAATCTCCACTTGAGCGACGGCGCCTTCGTGACGCTGCTTGGGCCGAGCGGATGTGGAAAAACCACCACCCTGCGCATGATCGCGGGCCTGGAGTACAACGACACCGGTCGAATCCGGATCGGCGACCGGGTAGTAAGCGATGCTGCAGCTGGCGTCTTTCTTCCGCCGGATCAGCGGGACCTCGGCATGGTGTTCCAGTCGTATGCCATCTGGCCGCACATGACGGTGTTCGAGAACGTGGCTTATCCGCTGGCGGCTAGGCGCGCGCCCGCCGCCAGCATCGCCAGCCAGGTTCATAAGGCCCTCGAGATGGTGGAAATGGCCGCTTACGCCGATAGGCCCGCTCCGGCGCTGAGTGGCGGCCAACAGCAGCGTGTAGCTATCGCGCGCGCGCTGGTGTCCCAGCCCCAAGTTCTTCTGATGGACGAGCCTCTGTCCAACCTTGATGCGAAGCTGCGAGAGCAGATGCGAGTGGAATTGCGCGAACTGCAAAGAAGGTTGGGCATCACCACGATTTATGTCACGCACGATCAGCGCGAAGCCATGGAGCTGTCGGACTATGTCGTCGTCATGCATGGAGGCCGCGTCATGCAGGCGGGAAGTCCTAGAGAGGTCTATCACAGACCGTCCAGCGGCGGGGTGGCCGCGTTCATGGGCTCACCCAATCTGCTGTCTGCCGAGGTGACGGATGCCCAAGCGGGAGGCGAAGGCACGATCCTCAAGGTGCTGGGTGATGGCTGGCAAGGCCAATGCCGTGGGGCCGATGGCATCCGCGCAGGCGACAAGGTGACCGTGATCGTGCGTACCGAATCGATCGCGCCTGCAGGAATGCGGCCTGCATGTGCCGAGGACATCACATGGAGCGGGGAGATCGTCAGCGCCTCGTATCAAGGACCTTCCTACACGATCCGCGTGTCCATACCAGGGGCCACCTTGCAGGCGGAAGTCGATGCGCAATATCAACCACGTGTCGGGGAGCGGATCGCCTTGATCACCAACGCCGCCCACGCGTGGGCTGTGCCGATGGGGGGCATGCAATGACCGGCTCTCAGGCTGCGCTGTCTCCGCTCAATATGGGGCCGGTGACTGCCCTGAGAGGGCATGTGGCTCTGCGCCGTGGGGCCATCGTGGCATTGCTGGCGTTGTTGCTTGCCTTTCTTACGCTGTATCCGCTCCTCATGCTGCTGTATGGCAGTTTCCATACGGCGCCGCCCGGTGAGCAAGGGGTCTTCTCGCTGGATGGCTATCGTCACATGTTGACGGGCGAGAACTTCGCCGTGCTAATGAATACCGTGGCGATCTCGCTGACCAAGACCGTGTTGTCTCTGCTGATTGCGGCGGCACTGGCGTTCCTGGTAGCCCGAACCGACGTGCCCATGCGGGGGCCGTTGGAGATACTGATCACGCTGCCCTTCTTCATTCCGCCCATCCTCACGGCCATGGCCTGGGGCATGCTCGGTAATCCCCAGATTGGGACGATCAACTTGATGTGGAAGTGGATCTCCGGTAGTGAGAATGCGCTCTTCAACGTGTACTCGTGGGGCGGTGTGGTCTGGCACATGATGCAGTACTCGATTCCGTTCCTGTTTCTGCTGCTGGTAGACGCGTTCCGTGCCGTCGATC
Organism: Ottowia sp. VDI28; assembly: GCF_049532675.1. Lineage (NCBI taxonomy): Bacteria > Pseudomonadati > Pseudomonadota > Betaproteobacteria > Burkholderiales > Comamonadaceae > Ottowia > Ottowia sp. VDI28. The sequence goes on from NZ_CP149820.1 coordinate 553,769, forward strand.
CCTCACTGGAGGAGAGCAGCCGGACCAGCGGGGCAGGTGCCTTGAGGACCATGCGCCGGATCACGCTCCCGCTGCTGTTGCCTATCCTGAGCAGCTTGTTCGTACTGTCGTTCATTCGAGGCATCGAATCATTCGAGTCGCCGATGTTCTTTGGCACCCCTGCGGGTATAGAGGTCATTACCACCCGCATCTATCACCTCATCAATCATCAGACGGTGCCTGACTACCAGACGGTGACAGCCATGTCGTTGGGTATCGTGGTGCTGATGATGCTGATCGTGATCTGGCAGCGCCGTTTGTTTGGGGGGCGCAACTTCCAGACCATCACGGGCAAGGGGTTTCGGCCGCGCTTGGTGAGGCTGGGCGCATGGCGTTGGCCGGCCTTCGCTTTCTGCATGCTGTTTTTCGTGCTCACGGTGCTCATGCCGGTCGGGCAATTGCTATTGGGCAGCTTCTTTCAGTTTGTCGGCTTCTACCAGGCCGACATGTTGACCACCAAACACTATGTGTCGGTCTGGGAAAACGCTGTGTTCTGGCGCGCGCTGGCTAACACCGGACTGCTGGGGGTGACGGCTGCTACGGCCACCATGGTGTTGGGCGCGGTGGTGGCCTATATAGGCGTGCGAACCAGGTGGCGCGGCCGGAACCTGCTGGAAACGCTAGCTTGGTTGCCTTGGTTCATGCCGGGCATGGTGTTGGGTGTAGGTTTTCTGTGGGCGTTCTCGCTGCTGCCGAGCTGGATCCACATCTATGGCACCGTCTGGGCGCTTTTCCTTGCCTATGTAGCACTGGGATCGCCGCTGGCCGCGCGGGTGATGTCGGCGTCGTTCATGCAGATCTCGCAAGATCTCGAGGAATGCTCGCGGGCCCACGGTGCAAGCTGGAATCGGACATTCTGGCGGATTCTCGTTGCACTGGCCTGGCCGTCATTCGCGGCGGGTTGGGTATTGACCTTTTTCATGGTGCTGCGCGAGCTCAGCGCGTCCGTCCTGCTGTACTCGGCGGGCAGCGAAGTGCTTTCGGTTGTCATGATGCGCTTGTGGATGGACGGCAAGGCCGAGGAAGTCAGCGTCATCGGTCTGCTCATGCTGCTGTTGGTACTGCTGTTCCGCTTTGTCGAGTTGCGCCTGGTCAAGCGCCGTATCAGCACGTTCTGAGGGTTGCCATGAACAGTATCGTTACTCTGACACCGGAAGAGGTTACACGCGCACCTTATCGGCCACTGAATGCCCCGGAGCCAGCTGTGGATGTGCAGCACCGCGCCGATGGAAGCATGGTGCTCACTTGCCCCTACGCGCTTGGACCCGTTGCCAACGACGCTGTGGCGTGGCTGCGCCAATGGGCAGATACCGATCCGCATCGGGTGATGCTCGCCGAACGGGATATGGCGAGTGGAGACTGGAGACGCGTGAGCTACGGCAAAGCGCGTTCGCAGGCGGACGCCATTGGCCAGGCATTGCTTGACATGGGCCTTCGTTGCGGCGACAGCCTTGCCATTCTTTCGGCCAACTCGCTGGAGCATGCGGTCATGGCTTTGGGTGCGATGACCGTAGGTGTGATCGCTGTTCCGATTGCGCCGGCCTACTCGCTCATAGGCAAGACCCTGGCCAAGCTGGCGCATGTGGCTGATGTCGCGATGCCCAAGGCTGTCTTCGCCCAGAATGGTGAGAGATTTGCGCCAGCCTTGAAACTGATGCATGAGCGCAACGCGCAACTCATCGTTGCCGAAGGCGAATTGGCATTAGCCCACCACCGTTTCGAGACGCTCACAGCCACTGTCGCCACGTCCGAAGTGGATGCGGCCTATGCCCAAGTGGGGCCGGATACCATCGCAAAGATTCTGTTCACCTCGGGCTCCACGGGGCAACCCAAAGGTGTCGTCAACACGCACCGCATGATGTGCGTGAACCAGGCGATGACCGCGGCATTGCGCACGGGCGTCTCGGATCAACCTCCTGTCACGCTGTCCTGGTTGCCATGGAACCACACCATGGGTGGCAACGCCCTGTTCAACCGCAACATGCGTCTCGGCGGAACGCTGTATTTGGACGATGGCCGCCCTTTGCCAGGTGAGTTTCAGCGAACGATCCGCAACCTTCGCGAGGTTCTGCCTTCTACCTTCTCGAACGTTCCCGCGGCGTTTGCCATGCTCGCGGACGAACTGGAAGCGGACCCGGCGTTCAATCGCGCTTTCTTCGGAAACCTGGAAGCGCTGTCCTATGCGGCAGCTGCGTTGCCTGACGAATTGTGGCATCGGATACAACGCCTGGCCGTGCAAGGCTCAGGTATGCGGGTGCCTTTCACGTCGGGATATGGCAGCACCGAGACAGCGCCGATGATCACCACGCTCTACTGGATTGCCGAAGGCGCCAGTCTGATCGGCTTGCCGGCACCCGGCGTGGAGGTCAAGCTTGCCCCCGTCGCTGACGGACGTTATGAGTTGCGGGCGCGAGGGCCGAACGTCACGCCAGGGTACTACGGCCAACCCGAGTTGACCGCACAGGCGTTTGATGAAGAGGGCTTCTTCTGCATGGGCGATGCGGCGAGGTTTGTCAATGCCTCGGATCCGTCGCAGGGTTTGTTCTTCGCAGGCAGGGTGAAAGAGGATTTCAAGCTTCTGACCGGCACCTGGGTAGCCACGGGGCCTCTGCGGGCTGCCGTGCTGGATGCGCTGGCCCCGTTGGTGCAGGATCTGGTGATCACTGGCCACGATAAGCCGTGGTTGGGAGCCTTGATCTGGCCTTCTCTGCAGGCGTGCCGGCGCCTCATGGGTGAACCGCAGGCCTCGCTTGCGCAGGCTGCGGCTTCTCCCGCAGTACGGGCAGCAATGGCTGCGGGACTGGCGCGCCACAACCGGGCCTATTCCGGTTCTTCTACTCGCATGCTGCGCGCGCTTCTGTTGACCGAGCCGCCATCAACGGAAGACGGCGAGATCAATGAAAAGGCCTACGTCAATCAATCAGCGGTGCTCTCACGCCGCCAGGACCTGGTGGCCCAACTGTATGCCGAGCCGCTGGCCGACGGCGTGCTGCTGCCTTCACCGGACTGACGGCTTCATCCAGATTCGTTATTCCATCCTTTTCCATGAGCGGACACAGACAATGAGCATCAAAGGCGCGGCCTATATTGCCGGAATCTATGAACACCCCACGCGCAAGGCCACTGATATTGCCCTGGCGCAACTGCACGCCGAATTGGCCAAGGGCGCGCTTGACGATGCCGGCCTTTCTCTTGCCGATGTGGACGGCTTCTTCTGCGCTGGAGACGCTCCTGGACTTGGTCCCCTGTCCATCGCGGACTATCTGGGCCTGAGACTGCGCTATATGGATACCACGGAAACCGGCGGATCCTCGTACATGATCCACGTGCATCATGCCGCCCAGGCTATCGCTCAGGGAAAGTGCGAGGTGGCCTTGGTCACGCTGGGAGGACGTCCCCGCTCGGAAGGCATGGGATCGGGCCTGGGTAACAGTCTGGACAAGTATCCGGAGAGCCAGTTCGAGCGCCCTTTCGCTCCGGCGATTCTCAACTTGTACGCCATGGTGGCTCAGCGCCATATGTATGAGTTCGGCACCACGAGCGAGCAACTCGCCTGGATCAAGGTGGCGGCGTCGCACCATGCGCAGCACAACCCAAACGCCATGTTGCGCAATGTAGTAACCGTAGACGAGGTGCTGAACTCGCCGTTGGTTGCCGATCCGCTACACAAGCTGGACTGCTGCGTCATCAGTGACGGTGGCGGGGCGCTCGTGATCACGACGCCTGAGATCGCCAGATCACTCAAGAGGCCGCGCGTGCGGGTTCTTGGATGCGGCGAAGCGAACAAGACGCAGAACGGTGGGGAGATCGATATTACCTACTCGGGTGCCGTCTGGTCGGGGCCCGCGGCATTCGCTGAAGCGGGCGTGAAACCCTCGGACATCAAGTATGCCTCGATCTACGACAGTTTCACCATCACTGTGCTTGTGCAGTTGGAAGACCTGGGTTTCTGCAAAAAGGGTGAGGGCGGAAGGTTTGTGGCAGAGGGAAATCTGATCTCCGGCGTGGGTAAGCTGCCTTTCAACACGGATGGGGGTGGACTGTGCAGCAATCACCCGGGTAACCGTGGCGGTATGACCAAGATCATCGAAGCGGTGCGCCAAGCCCGGGGCGAGGCGCATCCTGCTGTCCAGGTGCCGAACTGCGATCTCGTGCTGGCCCATGGCACCGGAGGCATGCTGGCCACCCGGCATGGCAGCGCCACCATCATCCTCGAGAGAGAGTAAGGAAGACATCATGGCTGCGATTCCCGACCGCAAGATCACCCCACCTGTCCAAACCCCCGAGACCACTTCCTTCTGGAGCGCAGCCAGCGAAGGCCGCCTGCTATTGCGCCGCTGCACGGTTTGTCGGAAGCCGCATTTCTATCCGCGCACGTTGTGCCCATTCTGCTTGGGAAAGACGGATTGGGAACAAGCCAGCGGCCGCGGTGAAATCTATTCGTACTCGATCATGCGCCATGCACCACAGCCTTACGTGATTGCTTACGTAAGGCTCGATGAGGGGCCCACCATGATGACCAATGTCGTCGATTGCGACTTCGACGATGTGCGCATCGGCCAGAAAGTGCGTCTCGTCTTCAAATCCAGCGATGGTGGCCCGGACGTGCCCATGTTCACCCTCGCCTGAATTTTTTTCATTCCTTCTACTTGAAAGCACCCATGACCAGAATCAATGAAATCGTCACGCTCGCGCGCCAGGGCAACGTCTCAGTCGTCACTCTCAATAATCCTCCTGTCAATGCCTTGTCTCATGCACTGCGCGAGGGTTTGCTGAACGCGATCGCGCACGCTGGCCGCGACAAGGAGAGTGCCGCCATCGTGATCGTTTGCGAGGGCCAGACTTTCGTCGCGGGAGCGGACATCACCGAGTTCGGCAAACCTCCCAAGGATCCCCGCATCAATGCGGTGATCAGCGCCATCGAGGAGAGCCCGAAGCCCGTCGTGGCGGCGATGCATGGCACCGTGTTGGGGGGTGGGCTCGAGTTGGCACTGGGATGCCACTACCGCATAGCCGTGCCATCGGCACGATTCGGGTTTCCCGAGGTCAATCTGGGAATCATTCCCGGCGCGGGCGGCACGCAGCGGTTGCCACGCATCGTGGGCGTGGAGCGTGCCATCGAGATGATCACTTCAGCCAGCCAGATCTCTGCAGCGCAAGCCAGAGAGGCGGGATTGCTTGACGAGGTCGTGCTGGGTGAGTTGTTGGCGGGGGCCTTGGCTTTCGCGCAGAAGCTCGTGACAGAGAATCGTCCGCTCAAACGCGTACGAGACCGTGACGAAATGCTGAAGCCCGTACGGGGAAATACCGAGCTGTTCGCCAAGGCTCGCCAGAGCGTGGGCCGCAAGGCACGCGGCCTGAAGGCGCCCCTTGCCGCCATCGATGCCATCGAAGCCGCGGTCAATCTACCGTTCGAGCAGGCGCTGCAGCGCGAGCGCGAGATCATCATGGCGCAGGTCGGCTCCGACCAATCGAAGGCACTACGCTACTTCTTCTTCGCAGAGCGCGAAGCAGCCAAGATTCCCGGTGTGGATACCTCCAATCAACCCAAGGTCATGCAGGCTGCGGTTATCGGAGCAGGCACCATGGGCGGCGGCATCGCGATGAGTTTTGCCAATGCCGGCATTGCTGTCACGCTGATCGATGTGAGCGAGCAGGCCTTGGAGAAAGGCATCGGCATCATCCAAAAGAACTACGAGAATACGGCCAAGCGCGGAGGCATGAGCGAGGCGGACGTGGGCAAGCGCATGGGCCTGATCACGCCATCCACGAAGCTGGCAGACGTAGCTGGCGCCGAAGTGATCGTTGAGGCGGTGTTCGAGAACACGCAACTCAAGAAGACTGTTTTTGCCGAGATCGACCGTCATGCGCAGCCTGGAGCCATCCTGGGTACCAACACTTCCACGCTGGACATTGATGACATTGCCAGTGCGACGAAGCGGCCAGAAAGCGTGATCGGCCTGCATTTTTTCAGCCCAGCCAATGTGATGAAGCTGCTGGAAGTGGTGCGCACCGGGAAAACCGCACCCGCAATCGTCGCTCGCTCCATGGCCCTCGGCCGCCAGATGCGCAAGGTGCCCGTGCTGGTGGGCACTTGCGATGGTTTTGTCGGGAACCGCATTCTCCGCGCGCGCAGCAAGCAAGCTGAGCAGATCATCATGTATGGAGGCTTCCCGCATCAGGTCGATGGTGTGCTGCAGGAATTCGGTTTTCCTATGGGGGTATTCGCCATGGGCGACATGGCCGGGCTCGATATCGGCTGGCGTATCCGGCAGGAGCGCGGCTTGAAGTCCCCGGTGGCAGACGCGTTGTGCGAGATGGGCCGGTTGGGCCAGAAGACAGGCGCCGGCTACTACCGCTACGATCCACAAAACCCCGCTGGCGCACGCACGCCCATCGTGGACCCCATGGTCAACGAGCTGATCGTCAAGGCTTCGAACGACGCCGGTATCGAACGCAAGGAGATGAACAATGACCTGGTTCGCGAGCGCTTGCTCTACCCCATGATCAACGAGGCCGCGAAGATCCTTGAAGAGGGCGTGGCGCTGCGCGCGAGCGACATCGACGTAATCTGGATCTATGGCTACGGCTGGCCCCGCTACCGGGGAGGGCCGATGCATTATGCCGACGCGATAGGCCTGAGAGCAGTTCGCGATCGCCTGCGGGAGTTCGAGCGCGAGTTCGGGGAGGCGTTTAAACCTGCTGCGCTGCTCGACCGTCTGGCTGATGAAGACAAGACCTTTGCGGAATATACGGCTGAAGTCAAGGCGGGAGCCGCAAAGCTGGAGCCCGCCGCGGCTTGATTTCGAGCGCTGGTGTGAACATGCGCCAGCTCATTCCTGAAGGAAAAATCAAGGAGACACTCGCATGGTATTTCTGAATCGCCGCCGTTTCAATGGCGCCGTGCTGGCTGGTGGCGCATTGGCCACGGGCGTTCGCGCTCAAGGACCTGCAACCGCTCCTGCCGCAGGAGCTCCTGTTTCAACGAAGGCATGGGAAGAGGTAGTAGCTGCAGCCAGGAAGGAGGGTAAGCTCGTTCTATATAGCGGCGCGGCGACCCCCAAGACATTGGGCCCCGTCATGGAGTCCTTCGAGAAGCGCTACGGTATCAAGGTGGACTTGCTGTTCGGCCGTCCGAGCGAAATTCGCGAGCGGGTACGTGCAGAGCAGGCGGCTGGCCGCGTACACGCCGATCTGTCCATGGACGGGCCTACCATCAATCAGCCGAGTTTCATCGGCTCCTACGTGCCTCATGAAGGAATTCCCAATAGCAGCAAGCTGGTAAGTCCCTTCGTGGATGACGGCCGGCTGCTGCCCGTGGGCATTGGGCGCCAGACGGTATTGATGAATACACGTCTGGTCAAGCCTGCCGATGAGCCCAGGAGCTGGTTCGATCTTCTCGATCCCAAGTGGAAGGGGAAGATCGTCACGGACGATCCCCGCAGTCCCGGATCCGGTAGCCTTGTCTACGATGTGCTGAATGAAAAGCTGGGACCTCAGTATCTGCAAAAGCTCGTATCGCAGAATCTGGTCGTCTCCACGGATATTTCACTCAATGAGCGTCGTGTGGCTCAGGGTGAGTTCGCGTTTTTCATTCCCTTCCGCATTCAAAGCGTTCCGAATCTGCGCGGCCTGCCCGTCAAGGCCATGACAGCCAAGGAAGGAGATGTCTACATTGTCATGACACTGCAGCGAGTGAAGAATGCATCGAGGCCCAACGCCGCGCGGCTATTCATGAATCACTTCCTGGATTCTCCGACGCAGAAGCATCTCCTGGAGACAGCTTATGGCAGTGTCACAGGCGAGAGCGATGCCCAGTTGCCCGAGGATCTGAAAGCCATCAACAGAGGCCCGTTGCTGGGGGCTTCCGAACCTCAAGGTCTGGATGAGCGTCGCAAAGCCTTCGCGGCCTTGTTCGTGAAATGACACGTCCTAGTTGGATGGATACATGGGATCCGGTGTGCCTCGGAGCAGCCGCTCGCGAACCTGCTCGGTCATCTCGATCAATCTCTTGCCGATGCGTGCCATGCGCGCTGGCGTTTGCAGATGCGCCGGGCCCTGCGAGTTGAAAGCCATGAAGTTGCCTGAATCTCCCCACACGAAGGGCACGGCAACCGTGTTCGTCAGCTTGGCGAACGTTCCGACGGCAAAGCAGTATCCGTACTTCTGGTATTGCTCCATAGCCACTTCCAGCTCTTCCCACAAGGCTTTCCAGTCCTTCGGATAATAGAGTTGCATTAGTTCGAGCACCGCCCTTTGCTGCTCCGGAGGCATGGCAGCAACACAGGCGCGCCCCATGGCCGTACGTACGACAGGCACGCGGAATCCCACTCGCTGCCGCCGGTTCGATTTCGGGTCGCCAGGCGCATACTCGAGATAGAGCATGCTCAGGCCTTCATTGACACCCAGACCGACATTGGTGCTCGTTTCAGTCGCCAGCTCGAGCATTAGCGGACGTGCCGCGGACGGGACCACCTGCTTGGCAATATAGGGATAGGCCAGTCCAACCACCCCGGCGGCGACCTCGTACTTGCCAAGCTCTTCGCGATAGCGCAGGTAACCCAGTTGTGTCAGCGTGTAGGTTAGCCGGGAGACCGTGGGTTTGGGAATGCCGGTGCGTTCGGCGATGTCTGCGTTGGCCAGATAGCGCTGATCAATATGAAAGGATCGCAGGATGGCCAGGCCGCGAGCCAGAGCGCTGTTGAAGCGCGGATCATCGTCCTCGATCTTCAGCTGGAGCCCTTCTGAATAGTCGGGGACAACGACTTTATCCTTGCGGCTAGGACGACCCATGGCGCTCCTTCAGTATCTTTTCAAGTTGATGAATTTTAATGGAATAAGTGTTCAGAAAAGTTGACCAGGATCAGCATTGGTGAGGACGGAGGACGGCTTGCGCAGCGGCATTCCTGCCTGAAATGCTGGTCAAAAGATCTTGCTAAATTTAGAAAATGAAATTATATTTTAATAATAGAAATTGATACTGGTCGCCCTGGCGGCATCGAGGTAGCGCCAACATGAAGACGTCAGTGAGCAATGCAGTGGTCATCGGTGCGGGCACTATGGGGCGGGGCATTGCCATGTGCCTTGTGGATGCCAACATCTCCACCTGCCTTATGGACGTAGACCAAGGTCGGCTGGAGTCGGCCATGGCTTCAGTGAGACGCACCTACGAGGGGCAGGTCCGGCGGGGAAGCCTCACGGATAGCGACATGGCGGCACGGCTGGCGATTCTTCATCCTATGCGGGATGACGTTGGACTGGAGACAGCTGATCTGGTGATAGAGGCGGCCGTGGAAGATATGAGCGTCAAGACCGCAATCTTCCGGAAGCTGGACGCGTGCACGCGGCCGGGCACCATCCTCGCTACCAACACTTCCGCCCTTGATGTGGATGCCATTGCTGCCGTCACTGGAAGGGCGGCGGATGTGATTGGGATGCACTTTTTCAGCCCGGCGCATCGCATGCGATTGCTGGAAGTGGTGCGCGGCGCGGCTACTTCGCCGAAGATCGTTGAAGCTGTTCTTTCATTGGGCCGACGGCTCGGAAAGGTCGCTGTCGTCTCCGGCGTGTGCGACGGGTTCATCGGCAATCGGATACTCGCCCGCTACCAGGCGGCGGCCAGCTTCATGGTTGCGCAAGGCGCGTCGCCGAGGCAGGTAGATGACGCCCTTCAGGCGTTTGGTTTCGCACTGGGACCGTTGCGCATGACCGACCTGGCCGGCTTGGATATCGGGTCGGCTGGCCGCCGGCGACGCGCCAGATCCCAGCCTGGCGTACGGCATTTGATTCTCGCCGACGCGCTGGTCGATGCTGGCAGGCTGGGGCAGAAGACAGGCGCAGGCTGGTACCGCTACGACGACGGGCGAACTCCGCTACCGGACCAGAAGGTGGATGAAATCGTTCGGGCGTGGCGTGCGGAGAACGGCATCTGCCCGCGCAAGGTGTCCAGCGACGAAATCGTGGATCGGTGTCTCTTTGCCATGGCCAATGAAGGCGCGGCGATCGTCGCTGAGGGCATTGCCGCCAATGAGGCTGATGTGGATGCGGTCTATCTGCACGGCTACGGTTTCCCAGGAAGCCGTGGAGGGCCGATGCAGTATGCGCGCGAAGTGGGCGTGAGCCAAGTGGCGGAGGCTCTCCGTGGCTTCGCCGGGACAGCCGGTGAATATGCCCATATCTGGGAGCCGCGGTCCGCGTTCCTGGCGCTCACTCAAGCCTCCATTGCCCTCGGGCATGTGGCATGACAACCGCCATCAGCAATTCATCAGCCAGGACCCGAGTGGCCCGGCGCAGTGTGTCGCGAATCCATCCATTTATCGAGGAAGCTAATGTATTTTGACCATTCGGAGAGAGCCAAAGGCTTGCTGACCCGGCTTCATGCTTTCATGAACGAGCACGTATATCCAGCCGAGAAAGTCTACGAGCAGCAGATGGCTGCTGCCAGGCAAGCCAGAGAGGCTTGGCAGTCCGTGCCCATCATGGAGGAACTGAAGCAAAAGGCCAGAGCGGAAGGACTTTGGAATCTCTTCCTTCCGCATTCCGCGCTGGGCGCTGGTTTGACCAACCTGGAGTATGCACCGCTATGCGAAGTCATGGGGCGTTCACCTATCGGCGCAGAGCCTTTCAATTGCTCGGCGCCGGATACCGGCAATATGGAGACACTGGAGCGCTACGGTACCCCGGAGCAACAGGAGCGGTGGCTCAAGCCGTTGCTGGCTGGGGAGATCCGCTCAGGCTTCGCGATGACTGAGCCGGCATCACCATCTTCCGACGCGACGCAGATTGCTGCACAGATAGTTCGTGAGGGCGATCACTATGTGCTGAATGGCCGGAAATGGTGGACGTCGGGTGCCAATGACGAGCGTTGTGAGATTCTTATATTCATGGGGAAAACCGATCCGGACAACCCGGATCGTCATAAGCAGCAATCCATGATCCTCGTTCCCAGGGACACGCCGGGTGTTCGGATCATTCGGCATCTGCCTGTGTTTGGCTACGATGACGCGCCGCACGGTCATGCAGAGATCGAATTCAAGGATGTCCGCGTTCCAGCGTCGAACATCCTGTTGGGTGAAGGCCGTGGGTTCGAGATTGCCCAGGGGCGGCTCGGCCCAGGGCGAATCCATCACTGCATGCGGCTGATCGGCAGGGCCGAGCGGGCGCTGGAGATGATGTGCGATCGGGCCATGTCCCGTGCGCCCTTTGGGCGACCTCTCTCCGACCAAGGGGTGACACGTGAGCGCATTGCCAATGCGCGCATCATGATCGACCAGACCAGATTGCTCGTGCTGTATGCCGCGCACCGCATGGATACCGTAGGAAACAAGGAAGCCCGCCAGGAAATCGCGATGATCAAGGTTGCCGCGCCGGCCATGGCTTGCAAGGTGATCGATTGGGCCATGCAAATTCACGGTGCAGCATCGGTTTGCGATGATTTTGGCCTTGCCCGCTCATATGCCCAGGCACGTACTACCCGCTTCGTCGACGGGCCTGACGAAGTCCATCGCAATGCGATTGCTCGTGAAGAACTGGCGCGCAGGCGGGCAAAGGTGGGGGCGTGAGCGCGGCCTCGAGCGAGGAGCGGCTGGCGCTACACCGCCGGATTGGAGCGGAAGAGGCCATCGACTACGTCACCCGAGATTTATTTTTTAACCTTGAATTGATGATTTGCCTGCTATTTCGATAGACGGGCTCTAAGCAGGAATTGAAAATGGCAAAGATTGTTCTCGGAGTAGGTACATCGCATACTCCCATGCTGAATGCCCCGGTAACCGACTGGACTCGCTTCATCGAGAGAGACAGTACGCGTGATCACCTCGACAAGGAGGGCAATCCGGTGACTTACGAGCAATTGAAGGCGCTCGCGGGGCCCGCCATGGAAGCCCAGTTGGAGCCGGGACTGCTGCACTCCCGGCACGCCGCTGCCTTGGCGCATGTCGACATGCTGGGCAAGACTTTGCGAGAAGGCCGGCTGGATGCCCTCATCGTGGTAGGGGACGATCAGAAGGAGCTGTTTCAAGACAGCAACATGCCGAGCATGCTCATCTACCATGGCGAAAGTATCCGCAACGTACCGCTCAAGGAGTCGGGCGCGCCTCAGTGGGCCAAGGACGCATCGGCACGTTATTACGAGCCCGCCAAGCCTCGCGACTATCCTGTCGATGCCGCGCTCGCGCGTCACATCATAGGCAACCTCGTCGAGGACGAGTTCGACCTCTCCATTGCGGACCAGCTTCCCGATGGATTCGGCGAGGGGCATGCTTTCGGCTTTGTGCACAACCGCTTGTTGAATGGCACCCTGATTCCGGTCGTGCCGGTGTTTCTCAACACCTACTACCCGCCCAATCAGCCGACGCCAGGGCGCTGCTATCGCCTGGGCCAGGCCATCCGGGCGGCGGTGGAGTCTTTTCCGGGGGACGCCCGTGTCGGGGTGCTTGCCTCGGGCGGTCTGAGCCATTTCACCGTGAATGAGGAGTTCGATGCCCAGGTCATCAAGGCGCTGAGGGAGAAAGACGCCGCTGCCCTTGCCGCATTGCCCCGCCGCCAACTCAACGCAGGAAACTCCGAGATCCGGAACTGGATCTGTATGGCCGGCGCCGTGGATGCCTTGTCGTTGAAATCCTTGGAATACATTCCCGCGTACCGCACGCCTGCCGGGACGGGGACGGGGCTGTGCTTCGCAGTTTGGGAGTAACGCTGGGGAGTGGCCGTCAGCAACAGCCCAAGGCTGTTGCTGCCATCACGCCTTGGCTGCCGTGAGCGCTAGGGCTCGGTCTTGATCCGGCAGGTCGCCAGTGCGTGCGCTGGCGATCACACCGCCGCCCAGACATACCTCGCCGTCATACAGCACCGCGCTCTGGCCCGGGGTCACGGCCCATTGAGGCTCGGAGAAGCGTAGGCGGAAGGTGCCCTGCGTTTCGCCGGCTGAGAGGCTGCATGCGGCATCCTGCTGCCGATAGCGCGTCTTGGCAGCCAGAGTGCCGGGCTGAGGCGGCTCATCGGTGGTCCAGGCAGCGTTGTCGAAAGTCAGCTCGTGCGAGAGCAGCCAAGGGTGCTCATGCCCTTGCACCGCGTACAGGGTGTTGCGCGCCATGTCTTTGCGGGCCGCGAACCAGGGCGCATGTTCGCCGCCGCCTCGGGCCGCGCCTTTTTCCTTTACACCTCCGATGCCCAGCCCCTGGCGCTGGCCGAGGGTATAGAACGAGAGCCCCACATGTTCACCGATGGTGCGCCCGCGCTCGTCCTTGATCGGGCCGGGCTTGGTTTGCAAGTAGCGGTTCAGGAACTCGCGGAACGGCCGCTCGCCGATGAAGCAGATACCGGTGGAATCCTTTTTCTTCGCGTTCGGCAGTCCGATTTCGGCGGCGATACGCCGGACCTCGGTTTTCAGTAACTCGCCGACGGGGAACATGGTCTTGGCCAACTGCGCCTGGTTCAGCCGGTGCAGGAAATAACTTTGATCCTTGGAGGGATCCAGGCCTTTGAGCAGTTCGTGGCGGGCGCGCGCCTCGTTATGGCGTACGCGGGCATAGTGGCCGGTGGCGATCTTTTCTGCGCCCAGACGCATGGCATGGTCGAGAAAGGCCTTGAACTTGATCTCGGCATTGCACAGCACGTCAGGGTTGGGCGTGCGCCCCGCCTGGTATTCGCGCAGGAACTCGGCGAATACGCGATCCTTGTACTCTGCCGCGAAGTTGACGTGCTCGATCTCGATGCCGATCACATCCGCCACGGCAGCCGCATCGACGAAGTCGACGTTCGACGAACAGTACTCGCTGTCGTCGTCGTCTTCCCAGTTCTTCATGAAGATGCCCACGACCTCGTGGCCCGCTTTTTTCAGCAGGTAGGCTGTGACGGCGGAATCCACACCGCCCGAGAGACCGACAACGATACGGTGTTTGGACATCCCTGAATTATCAGGTGCGCGGTGAAATCACGTTTTCGTGAAGAACAATACGCTCATGACCAGTCCGGTCACGATCACGATGGCGCGCACCACCCTGGCCGGAAGGCTGCGGGCCAGGCGCGCCCCGGCGAAACCGCCGAGAGTGGCGAATACGGCCATCAGCAGGGCCTGCTTCCACACGATGGCGCCGCCAATGGCGAAAGCGATGACCGAGACGACTGAAAGCACGAAAGAGTTGAGGTTCTTGAGCGCATTGACGGTGTGCATGCGGTGCTCCCCGCATACGAGGTAGAGCGCCATCAAGAGGATCCCCAGGCCGCCGTTGAAATAGCCGCCGTAGATGGCCACCAGCAGTAGTGCGGGATTGCGCCAGCGGGAAAGGCCGCTGCCATGCTCGCCACCGGCCCAACGCGAAAGAGAGGGGCCGAACGCGAACAGCACGGTGGCGAACAATAGCAGCCAGGGCACGATGCCTGAAAACACCGAAGCGGGCGTGACCAGCAGCAGCAGCGCGCCGGCCACGCCGCCGAGGGCGCTCAGGATGAGCTCGCGCACCAGCAGCGAGCGCGGGAGCGCTGCCAGCTCGGCCCGGAATCCCAATGTGCTGCCCAGATAGCCTGGGCTCACGGCCAGCGCGCTGGTGGCATTGGCGGCGATGGGCGGCACGCCGGTCAGGACCAGGGCGGGAAAAGTGAGAAAAGTGCCGCCGCCGGCAATGGCGTTCAGGATGCCGGCGCCAAAGGCTGCAGCGGACAGCAGGAAGAAAGAAGCAATAGGGTCCATGGAAAATACTCGAGCGGATCGTGTCTCAACGGCAGAAGGCTGCGGAGCAAGCCATTCGGGTCCGTCGCGGTGCGGGCTTTGCCCCGCCGCTGGCGGTGTCCTCTGGGGGCGCCCGGCGTAGAGGATGGCGCGTCAGCGCCTCAGGGGGAGCATAGTCCTATCCATCACGATAGCTGACAGATCGAAGCGTTTTCCCTTTATGTGATCCTGCACGCAGCGCCAGACCAGGGGGCTGCGGTGGCGATCCTGGCTGGTTTCTATCTCGGCAGGGGTCATCCATACGGTGCGCACGATCCCTTTGTCGAGTGGCCGCGCGGGGTCTGCTTCACTGGCATTGCCCGTGAACGCCAGCCGCATCCAGGTTGCCGGCGCGCCTTGGATGTCATTGCTCGCTGCCATGTAGATGCCCAGCAGCGCGGTAGGGGTGAAGAGGCGGCCAGTTTCCTCCAGCGCCTCGCGTACGGCGCCCTCCGCAGGCGATTCTCCAGGCTCCAGGTGGCCGGCCGGTGTGTTCAGGCGAAGTCCGTTGGCGGTGTGTTCTTCCACCAGCAGGTAGCGCCCGTCCTGCTCAATCACCGCTGCTACGGTGACGCTGGGTTTCCATCGGGTGTTCATGGGCGGATTATCCAGGGCAATATGCGGATCGTCCGAGGATTGCAACAGGTATGGTGCCAGAACGTCGCCAAAGTGTCTCGGTAGTCCATGGCAGGCGGGATTTGCCGTGAATATGCCCTGGAAGATGCTAAGCTCGGCTGGATTCGGGCGGCCACCCAGGCGGCAGCACGCCCGAGCACCATGAATGAGGAGAATTTTCCATGCTGATTGGCGTGCCCACCGAGACGGCGGCCGGCGAAACCCGTGTCGCAGTGACCCCGGAGACGGCCAAGAAACTCATTGCCCAAGGCCATGCCGTGCGCGTGCAAGCCGGTGCCGGCGTGTCGGCTTCCGTGACCGATGCCGCTTATCAGGCGGCGGGCGCTGAAATCACCGATGCTGCTGGCGCACTGGGGGCCGACATGGTGCTGAAGGTGCGTGCACCGTCGCCCGAAGAGATTTCGCGGATGAAGCCCTCGGCCGTGCTGATCGGCATGCTCAACCCCTTCGATGCCGAAGGACTGAAACGGCTGGCCGCTGCCAGGCTGACTGCTTTCGCTCTCGAAGCCGCCCCCCGGACGACACGCGCCCAGAGCATGGACGTGCTTTCGAGCCAGGCCAACATTGCCGGCTACAAGGCTGTCATCATGGCAGCGGACCGGTATCAGAAGTTCTTCCCCATGCTGATGACCGCCGCTGGTACCGTGAAAGCGGCGCGCGTGGTCATCCTGGGTGTCGGCGTGGCCGGCCTGCAGGCCATCGCCACTGCCAAGCGCCTGGGCGCGGTGATCGAAGCCAGCGACGTGCGCCCGAGCGTGAAGGAGCAGGTCGAATCGCTGGGCGCCAAGTTCATCGATGTGCCCTACGAAACCGCGGAAGAAAAGGAAGCCGCCGAAGGCGTGGGAGGCTATGCGCGCCCCATGCCGCAAAGCTGGCTCGACCGCCAGAAAGCCGAGGTGGCCAAGCGTGTGGCGCAGGCCGATGTGGTGATCTCCACCGCCCTGATTCCCGGCCGTCCGGCGCCTGTGCTGATCACCGGGGACATGGTGGCGAGCATGAAGCCCGGCTCGGTGATCATCGACATGGCCGCCGGCAAGGGCGCGCCAAATCCCGACGGCAGCGTGGGAGGTAACTGCCCGCTGACCGAAGCCGACAAGACCGTGGTCAAGCACGGTGTGGTGCTGGTCGGTGAAACCAATCTGGCCGCTTTGGTGGCCGCTGACGCCTCAGCGCTGTATGCGCGCAACGTGCTCGATTTCCTGAAGCTGGTGCTGCCCAAGGAGGGCGGCTTCACGCTGGACCGGGAAGACGACATCGTCGCCGCCTGCCTGATGGCGCATGAAGGTGCCGTCACGCGCGGCTGAAAAGCATGAAATTGAAGTACGCCATGAATACCGCGGCTCGCCCGCTGGGGGCCTTGTTGCTCGCGTTGCTGGCAGCGGGCTGTGCCGCGCCAGCGCCGGGCGGCAGTTCTGCCGCTGCGGCTTCCTCCGTGGCCGCCGCGCCTGCGGCGGCGCCGCAGATCTCGGTGCCGCCCGCCAGCATCGGCACCTGGTATGACCTCGGCACGGATCCCGCGCCCTGGCTGGGTGGTGAGGGATTGGTGCCGGTGTCCGGCGCCACTGCCCCCACGCGGGCCGTGGGCCTGCAGCGCGAGGACGGCCATTGGCTGGCGGTGGTGGTGGTGCAGGCGGCTGCGGCCAACGGCGGGCCCGTCTGCCCGCAGGCCGACAGCATGCACCTGGCCGGCGGCAATGCGTCCGATTGCCTGAGGATGCGCCGCGACGCGGATCTCGACCACTGGCTGAAGGCACAGCACGCGATGCTGTGGCAATGGCTCGAAAAGCGCAACCTGGCAAGCACCCCGCGCGCCTGGGTGGGGCATCGCATCAGCGCCGGCGGCCGTTTGCTGGAGGTGCATGCGCTGGTCGATCCGGCACTCATCGAATCCGTGACGCGCAACAACACTGACTTTCTGGCCGCAGGCGAACCCGGTCAGCGATGGGCGCAGGCGCTTGCGGCTGCCAGCCGGGCCGCTGCTGGCGGCGCGGCGCTGGCCGTGCCGCCATTCCCGTATATGCCGCAGGTGGCGCCACCGCCACCGCCACCGGCCGTGACGATACCCACGCCCGCTCGCGCTATCCAGGTACCGTCATCCGACGCGAAGCCTCCGGCCCTGGCACCGCGCCGCGACCGGGAATAAGACATCACGCTTCGCGACAGAACTCATTCGAATCCCAGGAGACTCCGCATGGACATCGTGTCCCCGACCATCATCAACCTGATCATCTTCGTGCTGGCCATCTATGTGGGCTACCACGTGGTGTGGACCGTGACGCCCGCATTGCACACGCCGCTGATGGCGGTGACCAATGCCATTTCGGCGATTGTCATCGTGGGCGCCATGCTGGCGGCGGCGCTCACCGAAGGCACCGTGGGCAAGGCTATGGGCGTGGCGGCGGTGGCCCTGGCGGCCGTGAACATCTTCGGCGGTTTCATGGTGACGCGCCGGATGCTGGAGATGTTCAAGAAAAAAGAACGCAAGGCGCCTGCTGAAGCGCCGGCTGGCAAATAAGAGGAGGCAGTGAAGCCATGAGCATGAACCTTGTCACGTTGCTGTATTTGATTGCCAGCGTCTGCTTCATTCAAGCCCTCAAGGGGCTGAGCCACCCCACCACGTCGATTCGCGGCAACCTGTTCGGCATGGCTGGCATGACCATTGCCGTCCTCACCACGGCGGCCTTGATCATCAAGCTGTCCGGTTCCGGCCTGGGTCTCGTGTGGGTGCTGCTGGGCCTGGTGGTGGGTGGCGGCTATGGCGCCTGGCGCGCCAAGACCGTCGAGATGACGAAGATGCCCGAACTGGTGGCGTTCTTCCACAGCATGATCGGCCTGGCGGCGGTGCTGATCGCTGGCGCCACCGTGGTCGAGCCCTGGGCCTTCGGCATCGCGGATCATCCGGTGAACGGTGTGGGTGGTGTGATTCCTGGCGGCAACCGCATCGAATTGGCCTTGGGGGCATTCATCGGCGCGGTCACCTTCAGCGGCTCGGTCATCGCTTGGGGCAAGCTTTCCGGTAAATCGAAGTTCCGCCTGTTCCAGGGCGCGCCCGTGGTGTTCCCAGGTCAGCACTGGCTGAATCTGGTATTCGGGTTGGCGGCCATTTTCTTCATTTTCGGCTTCTGGCACTCGCAGAGCTGGCTTGATTTCGCGCTGGTCTGCCTGCTGGGTTTCATCATCGGCGTCACGCTGATCATTCCCATCGGCGGTGCGGACATGCCGGTGGTGGTGTCCATGCTTAACAGCTACTCGGGCTGGGCGGCGGCGGGCATCGGCTTCTCGCTCAACAACAGCATGCTGATCATTGCAGGCTCGCTGGTGGGGGCTTCGGGCGCGATCCTGAGCTACATCATGTGCAAGGCCATGAACCGCTCGTTCTTCAACGTCATCCTGGGTGGCTTCGGCGGTGACGCCGCGGCGGCCAGCGGCGGCACGCAGGAGCAGCGCCCGGTCAAGAGCGGAAGCTCGGACGACGTGGCCTTCATGCTCAGCAATGCCGACAGCGTGATCATCGTGCCCGGCTACGGCCTGGCCGTGGCGCGCGCGCAGCACGCCGTCAAGGAAATGGTGGACAAGCTTACCGAGAAAGGCATTGACGTCAAGTACGCCATCCACCCGGTGGCCGGCCGCATGCCGGGGCACATGAACGTGCTGCTGGCCGAGGCGGAGGTGCCCTATGACCAGGTGTTCGAGATGGAAGACGTCAACGGTGAGTTCGGCCAGGCCGATGTGGCGATCATTTTGGGCGCGAACGATGTGGTGAACCCGGCCGCGCTGCAGAAGGGCACGCCGATCTACGGCATGCCGATCCTGGAGGCCTACAAGGCGCGTTCGGTCATCGTCAACAAGCGTTCCATGGCCGCCGGCTATGCAGGCCTGGACAACGAACTGTTCTACATGGACAAGACCATGATGGTGTTCGGTGACGCCAAGAAGGTGGTCGAGGATATCGCCAAGGCGATTGAGTGAACGCGCTCTCCGAGACGTTACGCAGGTGAGTCAACGGCCTTGATGAGGCGGGAGAGTTCGGCAATGGCCTCGTCCAGTTCGGCGCGGAAAATGAAGCCAGCATCGACAAAGATCTGGCGTGCCTCGGCCGCGCTCATTTCCACCTCGGCCGCCGCGGCGGCGACGATGCCCACCACGACAGGCTTGGACACGGGATGTTCCTGCAGCGCCTTGATCGTTCCTCGCACGATAGGGGCCAGCGACGTGGCCGCCAGTGTGAAGTAGATCAGGACACCCTTGATATTCGGGCGATCGGCGCACTCCAGCACGCGCCGCGCCTTCTCCTCGTAAGCTGCCTCGCGTCCGCCCGCGCCATCGACGAACGTGGCCGCGCGCAAGCCGGCGTCGGCCAACATGTCGACGACGGTCATTCCCAAGCCTGCCCCGCCGGTGAGCAGACCGACATCTCCGGGCATCTCCACAAACGTATCCGATTCGCCACGCTGCCTGTCAGTCAACTGAGACGACACCAGGCGATACCGGTGGGGGTGGCGGGCCTCTGCATGGTCATCGAGTATGACCTTGGCGTCCAGCGCCACCAGCCCTTTGTCCGCAGTAACGGCCAGTGGGTTGATCTCGATCAGTTCGGCGTCCTCGGCGCACCAGGTTCGCCACAGCTCCAGCGCGAAGCGGCTGACAGGCCCGATCTGCTCTTTTTCCAACGCGGCCTCCCGCAGGAACTGCACCACTTCCCACGCTACGAGGCCCTTGAGAGGATCGATCAGCAAGCGTTTGACCCGCTCAGGATGGCTTTCGACCTCGATTCCGCCCGCGCATGAAAACAGCAGGCACGGCGCGCATGCCACATCGTCGATGGTGATGGCAATGTAGAGCTCCGACGTGATCTGTGCGGGCTGCTCGAGCATGACCCAGCCAGCCTCGCCGCGTTCGCGCAACCGCGCCCGCACGGCATTCACCGTCTGCGGCAGTGAATGGGCCTCGGACTTCATGATCAACCCGGACTTGCCTCTTCCGCCCGAAAGCACCTGAGCCTTGACCATGGCGTCTCCGGGAAATTCGGCCTGCTCATCCGGCGCCAGCAACTTCCGGGGCAACAGGGGGATGCCGTGGCTTTCGAGCAAGGCTTTGCCGTCGAACTCGATGAGTTGCATGTCTTTTCTCCAACCAGGATCGATCAAGGGATTGCATATCCTATCTCAAAGTTCTAGTATTCTGGAACTTTAGATAAATAGCCATTTGATACTTGAAGTGGAACTTGAAGTGGATATGGCACCGGCATGAGTCGAATCGAATCCGCAAAACCTGTTGATCCCAAGGGGCAGAACGAGGCCATTGCGCTGTACGTGCGCATCGCCAGCATCCTGAAAGGCCGCATCGTGCGGGGTGATTGGCCGCATGGCGCGCTCGTGCCGGGCGTTGAGCAGCTGAGCCGTACCTACTCTGTCGCCCGGGCCACTGCCAGGCAAGCCTTGCAGGCGCTGGTCGCAGAAGGGCTGATCGTCAGCGAGCGGGGGCGAGGCAGCAGGGTCTCCTACGTCAAGCCGTCCGTGAGCGAGATCGACGGCGGGTTGTTCCAGGTGCTGGCTCCGGAGCCCAAGGGGCACAGGATCGTGATCCTGGAGCGGCGGCACCAGGTGCCTCTGAACACGGCGCTGTTCAAGATGGGCGTGCCATACGAGTCGTATACCTTGATACGCAAGGTGCACCTGATGGACGGCATTCCTTATGGCTATTACGAGGTCAGTATCGCCAGCGAGATCTACGCGCGTTTGCCCGCGGGCGCGGATGGCAGGCAGAAACTGGCCCGGTTGTTGGCCTCCATCGGTGTCGAGATGGCCAAGGGAGAGGATGTCCTGACCGTGGACAGCGCCGACTGGGAGGAGGCCGTGCATCTCCAGTACCCGATGGCCAGCCCGATCGCACGCATCGTGCGCGTTATGACCGACCGCTCCGGGCGTATCGCCTACGCGGCCAACAACATCTATCGCGGGGACAAGTTCAAACAGACCCGCGCCGTGTCTGGCTACCTGTACGTGCCGGACGAATCCACCTCCAGTAAAACGAAAAGCAATGTCAATCCTGTTGGATGAGCGGGCTCGAGTAGTCCTTCAAGGCGCTACCGGCGGTTACGGCCTGAACCAGATGAAGGCCATGAAAAAGGCGGGCACGAACGTGGTGGCGATGGTGTCCATCGGGCGCGGCGGCCAGGTGATGGATGGCGTGCCTGTCTTCGACACGGTCGTAGAGGCGGTCCGTGCGACTTCCGCTAACGCTGCTGCCACCTACGTTCCGGCCGCTGGCGTGCGCGATGCGCTCGTCGAGGCGGCCGACGCAGGGCTCAAGCTGGCGGTGGTCGGTGCAGAGTTCGTTCCGATCCAGGATGCGCTTTGGGCGCTGTCCTATGCGCGGGAACGAGGTCTATGGGTGGTGGGTCCGAACTGCGTCGGTCTGACCTCGCCGGGCAAGGCCGCACTAGGCTCCATCCCTCCCGACTACACCATGCCAGGGAAGGTGGGCCTCATGGGGCGCAGCGGTACGCTTTCCCTGACGACGGTGCGCTTGTTGACCCGCGCCGGCCTGGGCCAGAGCACCTGCGTGAGCATGGGCGGCGATATGGTCATCGGAAGGAATCCGGCCGAATACCTCCAGGCGTTCATGGCGGATCACGAAACGCAAGTCATCGTTTCGCTGGGGGAGATCGGCGGCGGTAAAGAGTACCAGATGCTGGATGCCATTGCGGCCCGGACGAAACCGGTGGTTTGTCTGATCGTGGGGCGCCAGGCGCCTCCCCACACACGCATGGGACACGCGGGCGCGTTCGTCAGCGATCACAAGTCCACGGCGATGGCCAAGCGTGCGGCATTGGCAGAGGCCGGTGCCGTCATCGCCGAGAACCCCTTCCACCTGGTCGAAATCGTAAACACGTTCTTAGATGAAAGCCCATCCGATGCCTAATTTCGATCTCATTCAGTATGAACGCAAGGGCCCGGTCGCGTGGCTGACCATTAACCGCCCCGAGGTGCGCAACGCGATCAACAACCAGGTGATGCGCGAGTTGGCGTCCGGCATCGACCATGCGGAATCCGATGCCGAAGTGCGTGCCATCGTCCTCACCGGCGCGGGTGACCGTGCGTTCTGCGCGGGCGGCGATCTTCAGCCCTCCACGCAGCAGTTTGCGCGCGATTTCTCGCGCATGGATCTGCCGCTCGTGCGCTTGATCACGAAGGCCACGCAGTGCACGCTCCCCATCGTCGCGCGCGTGAATGGCCACGTCATGGCAGGAGGTGTGGCCTTGCTGGGGATGGCGGACATGGCCGTCGCGGCAGACAACGCTCGCGTCGGCTTGCCCGAAGTCAAGATCGGCATGTTTCCCCTGCAGGTCGATGCGTTGCTGCAGCGCCTGATTCCCCGCAGGAAGATGGTGGAAATGAGCTTGACGGGGGAGCCCATCACCGCTCAGGAGGCGCTGGCGATCGGCCTTTTCAATCACATTGTTCCTGCCGCCGAACTCGACGCGAAGCTGGATTGGCTGCTGTCGCGCTTGCTGGACAAGTCGCCCACCGCCATACGCCTGGGTAAGCAATCGATGGAAGCCATTTCCGATATGACGCTTCAGCAAGCGTTGACCTTCATGGCCCAGCAATTGGGCGCCATGGCCTTGACGCAGGATTCCAGGGAAGGGCTGGCCGCTTTCGCGGAAAAGCGTCAGCCACGCTGGACCAACCGCTGAGCCGGCATGGAGGCGCCCTATGTCTGATCTGCCCCGTTTCGCGGCCATCTGCGAAGAAGGCCCCCGGGAAGGTTTCCAGAGCGAACCGAAGGTCATTCCAACGGCCGATAAGATCCGTTTCATAGAGTCGCTGGCCGAGACGGGGGTCAAGGAGATCAACTGCGTGTCGTTCGTCAACCCGAAGCGCGTCCCCCAGATGGCCGATGCCGAGGCCGTCGCCAGCGGCATTCGCAGGCGCCCCGGTGTGTACTACACAAGCACCATCCTGAATGCGGCGGGGTTCGAGCGGGCCCGGAACACGCCCCTGGATTGTTTGCCGGTGATGTTTCTCTCGGCCTCAGAAACCTTTGGCATCCGCAACAGCAACAAGAACCGGTCCGAGGCGCTGGCGGAGCAGCGGGATATGCTCGCGATGTATCGGGCCGCTGGCCTGGAGCCCCAGGCAGGTTATGTATTCACGGCCTTCGGCTGTGCCTACGAAAGCGACGTGGCGCCCTCTCTGGTCGTGCGCGCCGTATCCGATTTGCTGGCGCTGGCCGAAGGCTTGCCGGTACCGCGCATCGTGTTGTGCGATACGGTGGGCTGGGCAACGCCTTTGTCCGTCGAGCGCCTGGTGGGCTTGTTGCGCGAGCGGTGGCCCGAAATCCGCCTGGGGCTGCATCTGCATGACACGCGTGGCATGGGGATCGCGAACGCCATGGCAGGTTTGCGGCTCGGTGTCGACTATTTCGAGAGTTCCTGTGGCGGGCTGGGAGGGTGCCCGTTTGCCGGCAATACCTCGGCGGCGGGCAACATCGCCACAGAGGAGCTGGTGCAGATGTGCGAGGAAATGGGTGTCCGCACAGGCATTGACCTTGACCGGCTGATCGAGTGCACGGTGATCGCGGAGCAGATCGTCGGCCACTCGTTGCCTTCCAAAGTGTCTCGCGCGGGCTCCATCGCGGCGCATCGAAGGCGCAACGCCGAGGCTGCGCGCTCGCGGGCTTGAATCGTCCTTGGATCCATCGAAAACAACAGGAGACATCATGAAGATTCGGGTATTCCTTGCCGGCTTGGGGCTGTTGATCTCCACCGGCATCTGTCTTGCACAGCCATACCCCAACAAGCCGGTGCGCTTCATCACGGGTTTCGCCGCCGGCTCCTCGATCGAGAACCTGACTCGCACCATACTGGACGACATCTCCAAGCGGACAGGCGCCGTGTTCATCGTGGAGCAACGGCCGGGGGCGCTGGGCATCATTGGCATGAATGCGGTTGCCAAGTCTCCGCCCGACGGCTACACGCTGATGCCCAGCTCCAGCGCCACGCATTCCTCCGCACCCCAGTTGACCAAGGTGCCCACTGCCGATCCGGTCAAGGACTTCACGCACCTGGGGGCCATCGACCGGTTCCACTTGATGGTGGTGGTCAATGCCAGCTCAGGGATCAAGACGGTCGAGGAACTCGTAGCCGAGGCTGGAAAAAGGAGCCTCAACTATGGCTATGGCTCCGCCACCGGGCAGGTGGGCGGGTCTGCATTCGTCCGGGCGGCGGGGATCGACGGCCGCGTCACGGGCGTGCCTTACAAGAGCCAGCCCCTGGCGTTGACAGACCTGCTTGGCAATCAAGTGCAATTCGCCGCTTCCGATCTTCCGTCGGTGGATGCCTTGATCCGCAATGGCAAGCTCACAGGCTTGGCCGTGACAGGTGACAAGCGCTCGGCCTTGTTCCCGGAGGTGCCCACACTGACCGAGCGTGGCATCAAGGCGGAACTGATCGGATGGGTGGGTTTCGCAGGGCCCGCCGGACTGCCGGAAGAGGTACGGGTCTGGTGGCAACGCAATATTTCAACCACGCTCAGCAAGCCGGCCATCATCGAAGAGCTGAAAACCAGAGGCGTTGAACCGTACCTTCTCTTCGGACCGGCATTCGAGAGGTTCGTGGCAGACCAATATCAGGTCTGGGGCCGCCACATTCGCGACGCAGGCCTCAAGCCCGAGTAAGGCGGCCGGGCAGCCCTCCGGGGCCGAGGCTCATTGAATCTCCTCAGGCCCTTAGGGAAAGCCCACAGGCTGTCAATAACCTGTCGGCGTGACAATAGAGGGTTATTTCAATGCATTCACGCAGGAGATTCCCCCTCATGACAGAACGGATTTGGCTGAGCGGTTACCCCGAAGGCGTTCCGGCCGATATCGACCCGACGCAGTACACCTCGCTGGTCGCGCTGATGGAAGAAAGCTTCGCCAAATATTCGGACCGTGTGGCCTATAGCTTCATGGGCCGCGATGTGAGCTATGCCGAAACCGATGCGCAAAGCCGCGCGTTGGCGGCCTACCTGCAGGGCCTGGGTCTGGTCAAAGGTGACCGCGTGGCGATCATGATGCCCAACGTGCCCCAGTATCCCGCCGCGGTGGCGGGCATTCTGAGGGCGGGGCTGGTGGTGGTGAACGTCAATCCGCTGTACACCGTGCGCGAGCTGGAGCATCAGCTCAAGGATTCGGGTGCCAAAGCCATCATCATCATCGAGAACTTCGCCACGACCTTGCAGCAGTGCATGGACCGCACGCCGATTAAGCACGTGGTGCTGGCCTCCATGGGCGATCGCCTGGGCGGGCTCAAGGGCGCGATCGTCAATTTCGTGGTCCGCAAGGTCAAGAAAATGGTGCCCGCGTTCAGCTTGCCAGGCGCGGTGCGTTACAACGATGCCGTGGCCAAGGGACAGGGCGGGCGGCTGACTCCGCCCGAAATCGGCCCCGATGATCTGGCGGTATTGCAATACACCGGTGGCACTACCGGAGTCGCCAAGGGGGCGATGCTGTTGCACCGCAACCTGATTGCCAACGTGCTGCAGTCGGATGCATGGAACGATCCGGTCATGAAGAGCATTCCCGCGGGCGAGCAGAGCACGGGCGTTTGCGCGCTGCCGCTCTATCACATCTTCGCTTTCACGGTGAACATGATGCTCGCCATGCGCAACGGCGGCAAGACCATTCTGATTCCCAATCCGCGCGATCTGGCGGGCACCCTCAAGGAGCTCTCCAAGCACACCTTCCATAGCTTCCCGGCGGTCAGCACGCTGTTCAATGGGTTGGCGAATCATCCTGATTTCGGCACCGTCAACTGGAAAAATCTGAAAGTGTCCCTGGGGGGGGCATGGCGGTTCAGAGTGCGGTTGCCAAGCTGTGGCTGGAAAAAACCGGTTGCCCGATCTGCGAAGGCTACGGTTTGTCCGAAACCAGTCCCTCGGCCAGTTGCAACCCCGTGACCTCGAAGGAATTCAGCGGCACCATCGGCCTGCCGATTCCCAGCACCTGGATCAAGATCCTGGATGACGACGGCCGCGAGGTGCCGCTGGGCCAGGCCGGTGAAATCGCCATCAAGGGCCCGCAGGTGATGGCGGGTTACTGGCAGCGTCCTGATGAAACCGCCAAGGTGATGACGCCCGACGGTTACTTCAAATCGGGCGATATCGGCATCATGGACGAGCGCGGCTATACCAAGATCGTCGATCGCAAGAAGGACATGATCCTGGTGAGCGGTTTCAACGTCTATCCCAACGAGATCGAAGACGTGGTCGCCGGCATGCCTGGCGTGCTGGAGGTGGCTGCCGTGGGCGTGCCGGATGAGCACTCGGGCGAAGCCGTCAAGTTGGTGATCGTCAAGAAGGACCCCAACCTCACGGCCGACGCCGTACGCCAGTTCTGCCACGATCGCCTCACCGGCTACAAGCGGCCGCGCGTGATCGAATTCCGGACCGAGCTTCCCAAGACCAACGTCGGCAAGGTCCTGCGCCGCGAGTTGCGCGACAGCAGCGCCACCGCCAAGGGGGATTGAGGGGGCTGGAGGCGTGGCACGCCTGGGCCTCATCGCCGCACTGCGCCCTGAACTGGCCGCCGTGCTGGACCGTCTGCCTGACGAGCGCCGGCAGGTGGTGGCGGGGCGCGACTACTGGCTTGGCCATTGGCACGGACATGAGCTGGTGGCCGTGCTGTCGCGCGTAGGCAAGGTAGCGGCAGCCACCACCGCCACGGCGTTGATCGAGCGCTTCGGCGTGGATCGGGTGGTATTCACCGGTGCGGCCGGCGGCTTGGCGCCTGGCGTGTCGGTGGGGGATGTGGTGGTGGCGAGCGAGCTCCTGCAGCACGACATGGATGCCTCACCGCTTTTCCCGCGCTACGAGGTGCCTTTGACCGGCCGCGCCCGTTTCACCGCCGATGCGGCCTTGTCTCAAGCCCTGGCCGAGGCTGCTCGTGCTGTGTTGGCAAATCCTGCTGATACGCTGGGTCCCGAGGCGGTTGCGGAATTCAACCTGCGTGCTCCATGCGTGCACCAGGGATTGATCATCAGTGGCGATCGTTTCGTCTCAACCAGCGCCGAGAGCGTTGCGCTGCGCGGGGCCTTGCCCGATGCCCTGGCCGTGGAAATGGAAGGCGCCGCCGTCGCCCAGGTCTGCCACGACTACGGCTTGCCTTTCGCCGCCCTGCGCACTGTCTCAGACCGCGCCGACGACACCGCGCACGTCGATTTCACCCGCTTCATCGACCAAGTAGCCAGCCGCTACAGCGCCGCCGTGCTGGAAAGGTATTTCAGCGCGCTGTGAAAGCCATGTTTTTCGAGGTTTTCTCTCTCGTCGGTGGGGATAGGCGGCAACTGCAAAGTGGCGCCGTGAAAGCCCCCACCGGAAAGGCCGGCCCCGCCCAACCTTCCCCTCGGTCAGAAGGCCGCGGAGCAGGCCAAGCACAAGCAGCCGCGGAGCTGGCTTTGCCAGGCCGCCGGCTGCGTCCCCCTCGGGAGCGCCTCAGGGGGCTCACTTCAACCAGCCCCGGCGCCGGAAATACCACATAGGCAGCAACGCGCTCGCGACCATGAGGCCAATCGCCCACGCATAGCCGAACTGCCAGTCCAACTCCGGCATGAGCTTGAAGTTCATGCCGTAGATGCTGGCTACCAGCGTCGGCGGCAACAAGGCCACGCTGGCCACCGAGAACAGCTTGATGATGCGGTTCTGGTTGATGTTGATGAAACCCACTGTGGCGTCCATCAAGAAGTTGATCTTGTCGAAAAGGAACGTGGTGTGGCTGTCGAGCGAATCGAGGTCGCGCAGGATCTGGCGCGCTTCGTCGAACTGCTCGGCGCCCAGCAGCTTGCTGCGCATCAGGAAGCTCACCGCCCGCCGGGTGTCCATCACATTGCGGCGGATACGGCCGTTCAAGTCTTCCTGTCTGGCAATCGCTGCCAGCACTTCGCTGGCCACTGAGTCGCTCACTTCGTCGGCAAGCACCTTCTTGCTGGCCAACTCCAGTTCATCGTAGATGCTCTCCAGCGTGTCGGCGGAGTACTCGGCATCACCGTCGTACAGCTTGAGCAACACCTCTTTCGGGTCGGTCATGAGTCCCGGCATGCGTCTGGCGCGCATGCGCAGCAGCCGGAAGGCCGGCACCGTGTCGTCATGGATCGAGAACAGTACGCCGTGGCTGCGCAGATTCTCGTTGACGAGATTCAAGATGAAGGCCACGCGCACTTGGCTGGGCTCGTCCCAGTCGGCGACCAGAAAGTCGCTTCGGATATGCAACTCGCCGTTATCTTCGGCGTAAAAACGTGCGGATTCCTCGATGTCCTCGTCCATCGCGTCTTCTGGGATCGACAAGCCGTAATACTGCTTGACCCAGCGTTTTTCCTCGGGCGTCGGGTTTTCCAGATCGACCCAGATCGGATGGAATTTCGAAAGCTCTTCCAGCGACTCGATTTCTTCTTGAAACAGCCGCCCGTTGATGAGCGTGAAGATATTGAGCATGGTTCCCTCGGCTTGAACAGACTTTGGCGATAGTGGGCTTTGGGCTGTCTCGGCCTGAGCAGGATGGGATCACGCAAAGGCGAATTCGACATGAACACGCCCTGAGAAGACTTTCCGAGGCGGGTATCGGGGTGGCGAACGAAACAGTTGGGAATTATGGCATTCCATCATGACGGTACCGGGTTGCTTTTGCCGGATTTCACAGGCATAGTGGTTCTTAATGACAGCAGATTGATGCTCCTCCCTTTTCCCCGTGGCCGCCATGCCATTTCGGCCGGCGGCCTGTATCACCCAGAAGCCAAAGGAGGCTCTTCATGAACTTGACGATCAGCGGACACCATCTGGAAGTCACCCCTGCGCTGCGCAGTTACGTGACCACCAAGCTGGACCGGATTACCCGGCATTTCGACCAGATGGTTGATGTGAAAGTCCTCCTGACAGTGGAGAATCAGAAGGAAAAGGACAAACGGCAACGAGCGGAATGCAACATTCGCGTCAAAGGCAACGACCTCTTCGCCGAGAGTGCCCATGAGGATCTTTACGCCGCTGTGGACGAGTTGATGGACAAGCTGGACCGTCAAGTAGTCCGTCATAAAGGTAAGCTTCAAGCCCACGATCATGCGACTACCAAGCATTTGATGTAGGATAGTGTTACAACAACGAGCGAAGACTGTAGACTCCAAACTTGTAAGCCGCCGCGGGCAGCCCGGCGGCTTTCTTTTTCATCGCAGGGTCATTCCAGGATGAAAAACCCCTTTTTTGGGACAGTGCACCTCGCGAAGCGGGGAAAATAAGAGTTGATTTCGCCGTGTTTTCACGGCAGTTGGGGCGGGGAGCCGGCGTTGAAAATGCTTGGCTGTAGAAGCCTCAGCCTATAGGGAGCATAATTCGCGCCGTGCCCATGAACCGACTTGCGTCCATTCTTCCCTCCTCGCAGGTACTGGTTGGCGTTGATGCCACCAGCAAAAAGCGCGCCTTTGAAGAGGCCGGCCTGCTGTTCGAGAACCTGCATGGGTTGTCTCGTGCCCTCATCACCGACAGCCTGTTCGCCCGCGAGCGTCTGGGCTCGACCGGTCTCGGGCACGGCGTGGCGATCCCGCATGGCCGTATCAAGGGCCTGAAGGCGCCCATGGCTGCGGTGCTGCAGCTCACGCAGCCGATTGGCTTCGATGCGCCTGATGAACAGCCGGTGCGCTTGCTGATTTTCCTGCTGGTGCCCGAGGCGGCCACGCAAAAGCACCTCGAGATCCTGTCCGAGATCGCCGAATTGCTGAGTGACGCCACGCTGCGCGAGAAAATCAAATCCGCCGCGAGTACCGAATCCCTCCATAGCCTGATTGCTGACTGGCAGCCGGCTGTATGAACGGCCCCCCTTGATAAAGGGCTCCCCCTGAGGCGCTTGCGCGCCTTCCCCCAGGGGGACACCACCAGCGGCCGGGCCAAGCCCGCTCCGCGATGGTTCCTGTATGGCCTGCTCCGCGGCCTTCTGACTTGGGTCTCCCTTCCCCTCTCCCTCTGGGAGAGGGTCGGGGTGAGGGCTTTCACGGCGTGTCCGCTGGCGGGGCATGTTTCCGTGGCGCCGTGCTGACCGCATTTCGCCATGAAACCAGCCGTCATCAGCGCTGACGTCCTCTTTGAGGACCATCGGGCCATCTTGCGCTGGCAATGGGTGGCGGGGCTGGGGGCGCCAGAGCGGCGGTTCGATGAGGTGGCCGTGAGCGCTGCCCGGTCGGGGGCCGATCTGGTGGGCTATCTGAACTACATCCATCCGTACCGGGTGCAGATCCTGGGGGAGCGGGAGGTCGCCTATCTGACCAACGCGTCCGCCGAGGACTGCGCACGCCGTATTTCGCGCATCGTCACGCTGGAGCCGCCCGTGCTGGTGCTGTGCGACGGCCAGAATGCCCCGGATGCGCTGGTGTCCATGTGCGAGAGGGCGCAGATCCCCCTATTTGCGACTCGGGATTCGGCCGCCTTCGTGATCGATGTGCTGCGCGCCTATCTGTCCAAGCATTTCGCCGACCGCACGACCATGCACGGGGTGTTCATGGATATCCTGGGCTTGGGCGTGCTCATCACGGGTGAGTCAGGGCTTGGCAAGAGCGAGTTGGGGCTGGAGCTCATATCGCGCGGCAATGGCCTGGTGGCAGACGATGCGGTGGACTTGTTCCGCATCAACCAGACCACCATCGAAGGCCGCTGCCCCGAGTTGCTGCAGAACCTGCTGGAAGTGCGCGGCATCGGCCTGCTCGATATCCGGGCGATCTTCGGCGAGGCCGCCGTGCGCCGCCGCATGCGGCTGCGCCTCATCGTGCACCTGGTACGCCGCGAAACCATGGAACGCGACTACGAGCGCATGCCCTATGAGCCGCTGACGCAGGAGGTGCTGGGTGTGTCGATCCAGAAGGCCGTGATCCAGGTGGTGGCTGGCCGCAACATCGCTGTGCTCGTAGAAGCGGCCGTGCGCAACCACATCCTGCAGTTGCGCGGCGTGGATACCTATCAGGAATTCGTCGAACGGCACCGCCGGGCGATGGAAACGGGCGGAAATCACTAAGCCGAGCCGCCCCCGCTCGTAGGCTCAATCCGCTCGCTTTGCAAGCGTTGTGAGCATCGGTGAGATTCGGCTGCCTCACCTGCGCCTCATAGGAGGCGCGTCAGCGCTTCAGAGGGGTCACTCGATACTTGCAATTGGTCTTGGTGCATTTCGCATAAAGACTGAGTGCGTGATCGGCGATCTCAAAGCCCTTGGTTTTCGCGACGGCATTCTGTCGCGCCTCGATTTCGGCGTCGTAGAACTCCTCCACGTGGCCGCAATCAAGGCACACCAGGTGGTCGTGGTGCTGCTCTTCGCGCAGTTCGTACACCGCCTTGCCTGTTTCGAAGTGGTTCCGGCTCAGGATGCCGGCCTGCTCGAACTGCGTGAGCACGCGGTAAACGGTCGCCAGGCCGATATCCGAGCGCTCGGATAGCAGCAGGCGATAGATGTCCTCGGCCGTCATGTGGCGCTGATCGGCCGTTTGGAAAATTTCCAGGATCTTCAGCCTGGGCAGGGTGGCCTTCAGGCCGGTGCTTTTCAGTTCGTCGATGTTGTCCATGCAGTGACCGCTACAATGTCCGGCTCATATTGTGCATGAGCTGGATCAATGTCTCCATCGACCCCTACCCAAGTCCGCTCACCTAGGCGGGCCATGAGGGTTCCCATGAGGGCGCTGTTGGCGGTCGGTTTGACCGCCGCGCTGGCTGCCACGCTCTCGGCGTGCAGCAGTTTCAATCGTGCCACGCAAGGCATGGCTGACGCGCTGACACTCTATAAACCCGAAGTGGTGCAGGGTAACTTTGTCTCCAAGGAGCAGGTGTCTGCCCTCCAGCAGGGCATGACGCGCCTGCAGGTGCGCGACATCCTGGGCACCCCCTTGTTGACCAGCGTATTCCACGGCGACCGCTGGGACTATGTGTTCACCATGCGCCGCCAGGGCGTGGAGCCGCAGAATTTCCGTCTCACGGTTTTCTTCGACGGCGACACCATGACCCGTTACGAAGGCGATGAAATGCCCAGTGAGACCGAGTTCGTGGACCGCCTGAGCCCCAGGAAGGAATTCAAGGTGCCGCCCCTGGAGGCCACCGAGGAGCAATTGGCGCGTTTTCCCGCCCCGGCTTCCCCCTCCGCTTCTGCCGCTGAGGGCGACGAGACACCAGTGGGCGCCCCCGCCGGAAACTATCCCCCCTGGAGGCGCCCCGCTGATGGCCGGTTCTGATTCTCCCCACCGCGTCGCCATTGCCGGCGCGACCGGCCGCATGGGCCAGATGCTGATCTCGGGCCTGCAGGCTACTGACGACTGCCAGTTGGCTGGCGCCCTCGATCGCGCGGACAGCCCCGCCCTGGGGCAGGATGCCGGTGCGTACGCCGGGCAGGTCACCGGCGTCAAGGTCACGGCCGATCTGGCCGCGGGCCTGAAGGGTGCGCACGCGCTGATCGATTTCACCCGCCCAGAGGCCACGATGGCGCACTTGGCGGCCTGCCGCGAGCATGGCGTAGCGCTGATCATCGGCACCACCGGCTTCACCGACGAGCAGAAAGCCGAGATCGCGGAGGCCGCCAAGCACATTGCCGTCGTCATGGCGCCCAACATGAGCGTGGGCGTCAATGTCACGTTCAAGCTGCTGGAAATGGCCGCGAAGGCCCTGTCGACCGGCTATGACATCGAGATCATCGAGGCGCACCACCGCCACAAGGTCGACGCGCCGAGCGGCACAGCGCTGAAAATGGGTGAAGTGATCGCCGATGCCTTGGGCCGGGATCTCAAGGATTGCGCCGTGTACGAGCGCTACGGCCACACTGGCGAGCGCGATCCTTCCTCCATCGGGTTCGCCACCATCCGCGGTGGCGATATCGTGGGCGATCACACCGTCTTGTTCGCAGGCACCGGCGAGCGCATCGAAATCAGCCACAAATCCAGCAGCCGCGCTGGCTATGTCCAGGGTAGCCTGCGGGCGGTGAGGTTCCTCGCCGGCAAGCGCCACGGCCTGTTCGACATGTTCGACGTGCTGCATTTGAAATGAAGCACTCCCTGAGTCGCCTTCGGCGCCTTCCCCCTCTCTCTTCGGGAGGGGGACGCAGCCAGCGGCCTGGCAAAGCCAGCTCCGCGGCTACCGCGTGTGGCTTGCTCCGCATCGGCCCGGGATGGCCTGCTCCGCGGGCGTTTGATTGAAATTTGAAGGCTCTATGAATCTGCAACACGTTTTCGCGCAGAGCGATGCCATCGGCAAGGCCGTGGCGGTGCTGCTGCTTCTGATGTCCATTGCCAGCTGGATCGTCATTCTTTACAAAGGATGGATGCTGCGCCGCGCTGGCGGCAACGTCGCCCGTGGTGTGGCCGCGTTCTGGCAGGCTCCCTCGCTCGAAGAGGGCGCCGCGCGCGCGCGGCAGCTTGATCCCGGCGCGCTCGTGCTGCCTCTGATCGAGGCCACGCAGAAGCCGGCTGGCGGCACGCTGGCTGCTGCAGGCGACCGCGCTCAGCAGCTCACACGCGTGCTGCGCGATGCGCTGCACGGCGTGTTGCACCGGCTTCACTTCGGTCAGGTGCTGCTGGCCACCATCGGCTCTACCGCACCATTCGTCGGCCTGCTGGGTACCGTGTGGGGTATCTACCATGCGTTGACCGGCATCGCCGGCAGCGGCCAGATTTCCATCGACAAGATCGCAGGCCCGGTGGGCGAGGCACTCATCATGACCGCCGCCGGCTTGGCCGTGGCCATCCCGGCTGTGCTGGCCTACAACTGGTTTGGCCGCATCGTCGCTCGCATTGAGGCTGATCTGGAGGGTTTTGCCCGCGACCTGCGCGAACTCGCTTCTCACGGCTGAAACCATGGCATTCGGAAGGCTTGAACGCAGTAAGGGCTCCGAGCCCATGAGCGACATCAACGTCACGCCGCTGGTCGACGTGATGCTGGTGCTGCTGGTGATTTTCATCATCACCGCGCCGTTGTTGGCGAGCTCCATTCGGCTTGATCTGCCGAAGACAGATGCGGCCAAGCCGGGCGATCCGCCCAAGTTCGTCACGCTGGTGGTGGACAAGCGCGGCCAGACTTTCTTCAATGACCGGGCAGTTTCCAGATTTGAGATGGCTGTGCTCCTGCAAGATGCCGCACGCGCCGATCCCGAAACGGAGGTGCAGCTGCGCGCCGACAGCGGCGTTCCGTACGGCACCGTGGTCGAGGTCATGGGCGAGGCACAGAAGGCCGGCTTGAACCGCATCGGTTTCGTGGCCGATGCCCCCGCCGCCCAAGGACCTTCGCCGGCCGCCAGCCGTTGATTGAGTAAAAAACGCCTTCTCCCTCAGGGATAGGGCCAATGTGAGGGCAAGCGGCCTGTCTACTGGTGCCGTTTGGTGCCGTTTGCGCTCCAAGCCTGCACGTCCTTCCCCCGCGCACCTACAATTTACCCATGGAAGAGAAATATAGCCACCGCGAGGTCGAAGCGGCCGCCCAGGCGCACTGGCAGAGCGCCGATGCCTATCGCGTGACCGAAGACGCGAGCAAGAAAAAATACTACGCCTGCTCCATGTTGCCCTACCCCAGCGGCAAGCTGCACATGGGCCACGTGCGCAACTACACCATCAACGACATGCTGACGCGCCACCTGCGCATGAAGGGCTATAACGTCCTCATGCCCATGGGCTGGGACGCCTTCGGCCTGCCCGCTGAGAACGCGGCACTGAAAAACGGCGTTCCACCGGCCAAGTGGACCTACGACAACATTGCCCACATGAAAGGGCAGATGAAGGCCATGGGCCTGGCCATTGACTGGAGCCGTGAAGTTGCCACCTGCGACGCCAGCTACTACAAATGGAACCAGTGGCTGTTCCTGAAAATGCTGGAAAAAGGCATCGCCTACCGGAAGACCCAGGTCGTCAACTGGGATCCGGTGGATCAGACCGTGCTGGCCAATGAGCAGGTGATCGATGGCCGCGGCTGGCGTACCGGCGCCCTGGTGGAAAAGCGCGAGATCCCGGGCTACTACCTGAAGATCACCGATTACGCCGAGGAATTGCTCGACCACGTGCAGAACAAGCTGCCCGGCTGGCCGGAGCGCGTCAGGCTGATGCAGGAAAACTGGATCGGCAAGAGCCAAGGCGTGCGCTTTGCCTTCACGCACGACATCCACGGCGATGACGGCCAGCCGATCCAGGGTGGCCGCATGTACGTGTTCACCACGCGCGCCGACACCATCATGGGCGTCACTTTCTGTGCCGTGGCTCCCGAGCACCCGCTGGCTGCGCATGCCGCCAGGAACAACCCCGCACTGGCCGCATTCATCGAGCAGTGCAAGCAGGGTGGTACTACCGAGGCCGAACTCGCGCTGCGCGAGAAAGAAGGCATGCCTACGGGCCTCACGGTGACCCACCCGCTGACTGGTGATGAAGTGCCACTGTGGGTCGGCAACTATGTGCTCATGAGCTACGGCGACGGCGCCGTCATGGGCGTGCCTGCCCATGACGAGCGCGATTTCGCTTTCGCCCGCAAGTACGGCCTGCCTATCACCCAGGTCGTGCATGTCGACAACCTGCACTACGACTACGAGCGCTGGCAGGACTGGTACGGCGACAAGGAGCGCGGCGTCACCATCAATTCCGACCGTTTCAGCGGCCTGAGCTATCGAGATGCCGTTGATGCGGTGGCCGCGGCCCTGGCGCAGAAAGGGCTGGGCGAGAAGAAAACCACCTGGCGTCTGCGCGACTGGGGCATCAGCCGCCAACGCTACTGGGGTACCCCGATCCCGATGATCCATTGCGAATCATGCGGAACGGTGCCCGTACCTGAAAAGGACCTGCCCGTGGTGCTGCCGCAGGATCTGGTGCCTGATGGCAGCGGCAATCCGCTGAACAAGAGCGAAGCGTTCCTGAAAGTCGATTGCCCCTGCTGCGGCAAGCCGGCGCGGCGCGAAACCGACACCATGGACACCTTCGTCGATTCGTCCTGGTATTTCATGCGCTACTGTGATCCGGCCAACGCCGAGGCCATGGTGGGCGAAGGCACGCGCTACTGGATGCGCGACCAGGGGGCTGCCACCGGCGGCAGCGGCATGGACCAGTACATTGGCGGCATCGAGCACGCCATCCTGCACTTGCTGTATGCGCGTTTCTGGACCAAGGTGATGCGCGATCTGGGCCTGGTCAGCATCGACGAACCCTTCACCCGCCTGCTCACGCAGGGCATGGTGCTCAACCACATCTACTCGCGCCGCACCGAAAAAGGAGCCATCGAGTATTTCTGGCCGGCCGATATCGACCCCGTGATGGACACCGATGGCAAGCAGGTGGGCGCCAAGCTGAACAAGGACGTGGGCGGTCTGCCGGCCGGTACCCCGATCGACTACGAGGGCGTGGGCACCATGTCCAAGTCGAAGAACAATGGCGTCGATCCGCAGGAGCTGATCGACAAGTACGGCGCCGACACCGCGCGCCTCTACACCATGTTCGCCGCGCCGCCCGAGGCCACGCTCGAGTGGAACGATGCCGCCGTGGAAGGCAGCTACCGCTTCCTGCGCCGGGTGTGGAACTTCGGCGTCAAGCTGAAGGCCTCCGGCAACGTGGCAGCCACTGCCCTGCTGGCGGGCGCGGCCAACCAGAATGGCCTGGCGCTGTCCAAGGCGGCCAAGGCGCTGCGGCATGAAATCCACACGGTGCTGGGTCAGGTGGATTACGATTACCAGCGCATGCAGTACAACACTGTCGTCTCCGGCGCCATGAAAATGCTGAACGCACTTGAGGGTTTCAAGGGCGATGGTTCTGCCGGTGCCGAGCGCGGGGAGTGGGCTGCGCAGGCCGAAGGCTTTTCCAAGCTGCTGCGCGTGCTGTATCCCGTCACACCTCACCTCACCCATGCGCTATGGCAGGAACTGGGCTTCGCGGCGGTGCAGGGGGCTTGCTCGATGCCCCTTGGCCCCAGCCCGATCCGGCAGCGCTGGTGCAGGACGAGATCGAACTCATGGTGCAAGTCGGCGGAAAGCTGCGCGGATCAATCCACGTGCCAGCCGGCGCCAGCAAGGAAGAAATCGAAGCTGCGGCACTGGCCAGCGAGGCTTTCCTCAAACACAGCAACGGTGGCGTGATCCGCAAGGTCATCGTGGTGCCGGGGCGTCTGGTGAACATCGTGGTATGAATATCCCAAGGCGCTCTTTCCTGATCCTGCCGTTGCCGCTGACCCTGGCGGCATGTGGTTTCGCGCTGCGAAAAGCGCCGGAATTCAGCTTTCAAAGCATTTATGTCGCCATGCCGGCGGGTTCGGCGCTCGGCACCGAGCTGCGCCGCCAGTTGGAGGGCACGGGCAAGGTGACCGTCATCACCGAGGCCGCCCGGCGCAACGATGCCGATGTGATCCTGGAAAGCCTGCAGGACTTGCGTGAGCGTGTAGTGGTCGGCTTGAACGCGTCCGGCGAGGTGCGTGAATTCCAGTTGCGTGTGCGCTTCAAATTCAGGGTGCGTACACCGGCTGGCAAGGATGTGATCCCCGAGACCGAAATCCTGCGCCAGCTCGACCAGAGCTACAGCGAAACCGCCGCCCTGTCGAAAGAGGCCGAAGCGCTGATGCTCTACGACAACATGCAGGCCGATATCGTTCAGCAAGTGCTGCGGCGGCTTGCTACAGTAAGGATATGACCACCCCCGAAGCGCGCGGAGCGCGCTCCCCCTCAAGGGGGCGCACCCGGTGGCCGGGCGAAGCCCGCTCCACGGGTGCCCTGGTTGCCCAGGCCCTTACCGGTATTTCTCCCTCTGGGGGTACGGCCATCCGGAAGGGCAGGGGTGAGGGCTAGCGGCTCCCACTGACACGCTGAACCATGCAATTAGCCCTCGCCCAACTCGCCAATCACCTGCAAAAAGGCTTGCGTCCCCTCTATGTCCTCCATGGAGACGAGGCGCTGCTGGTGCAGGAGGCTGCGGACGCGATCCGCGCGGCCGCGCGTGCACAGGGCTATGGCGAGCGTACGGTTCATACTGTGGCGGGCGCCCATTTCGATTGGAGTGCGGTGCTGGCTGCTGGCGCTTCCCTGAGCCTGTTCGCGGATAAGCAGATCGTTGAGATCCGCATACCTTCCGGCAAACCGGGCAAGGACGGCAGCGCGGCGCTTCAGCAGCTGGTGGCCAGTTCGGCGGACGACGACAGCACGCTCACGCTGGTGCTGCTGCCGCGGCTGGACAAGGCCACGCGCAGCGGCGCATGGTTTGGCGCGCTGGAAGGGGCGGGTGTGTCGGTGCAGATCGACGCCATCGAACGTGCCGCGCTTCCGCAGTGGATCGCCCAGCGCCTGGCGGCGCAAGGCCAGCGCGTGGCAGCGGGGAGGAAGGGCAGCGCACGCTTCAGTTCTTCACCAGCCGCGTGGAGGGCAATTTGCTGGCCGCGCACCAGGAAATCAGCAAACTCGGTTTGCTCTATCCGCAAGGTGAGCTGAAATTCGAACAGGTCGAAGCCGCAGTGCTCAATGTGGCGCGCTACGACGTGTTCAAGCTCTCCGAAGCCGTGCTGGGCGGCCAGCGCGCCCGGGTGCAGCGCATGCTCGACGGGCTGCGGGCCGAGGGCGAGGCCGAGGTGCTGGTGCATTACACCTTGGCGGAAGATATCCGTGCCCTCAAGCGAGTGAAAGACGCTATCGCCGACGGCCGCCCAATGCCGGTGGCCCTGCGAGAGCAGCGTATCTGGGGCCTGCGTGAACGCTTGTTCGAGCGAGTGGTCCCGAGCCTGGGCGACACCACCCTGGCGAACCTGCTCCACGCTGCACAGCAGGTCGATGGCATCGTCAAGGGCCTGAAAAGCCCCGGCTGGCCGGTCGAACCCTGGCAGGCGCTGCACCGTCTTGCGCAGGGCCTGTGCGGGGCTTGCGCGGTTGCGCGGTCCTGACGAATTGAACGCACCACAATCTAGGGGTACGTAGTACCCCTTATTTTTTGGTTGTATTTCAAATCTATATTTCAAATGTAAATTTGAAATATAGATTTTTCTTCCAATGGCAGGTCAATCTGATGAGGCCCTTACGCCCCCGGAAGGGTCGACGCGCGCGAAGATCATTGCTGCGGCCCTTCGGGTGTTTGCAACGCGTGGCTTCGAGGCTGCCACGCTCAAGGAGATCACTAGCGCCAGTCAAACCAATGTCGCGGCGATTCACTACCACTTCGGCTCGAAAGAAGTACTCATTCAGGAGGTGTTGGTCTCGGTTGCCAATCCCATCAACCGCTTGCGCCTGGAGTTGTTGGAATCAGTCCCCGAGGCCGCTCGAACGCTGGAGCATGTGGTTCGGGCACTGGTCATTCCACCGATCAGGCTCAGTCTGGACGCCACCGGTGATGCCAGGCTGCTGACCCGCCTTCTCCTGCAGGCTCGCGCGTTGCCCAGCGAACTCACTTCCACCACCATCTTTGCCCAGTACGACGCCACTGCCCAGCACTTCATACGGGCATTGATGGACGTAACACCAGGGCTTTCCAGGCAAGACGCATATTGGCGTTACGCATTCGCGATAGGGGCCATGCATTACATCGTTAGCGAATCGGAAGCGGGGCACCATCGTCTGCAACGTATTTCCGGGGGCTTGTGCGATACGGACGATCCCGATGCGATCGCCAGACAGCTTGTGGCCTTTGTAGTCGCTGGCTTCCAAGCCGCGACGACAGCGCCATAGGGTTGCATCCGGAGTCGTTTCAACACAAATCCGGAGCCGTCCTTCATTCAGCTCTTCCTTCACCCTTATGAAACCCTCCGCCCATGGTTCGACGCATCATTGATCTGTCCGTCACACTTGAGGACAAGCCGACTTCTCCGGCCCATCATCGGCCGACTATCGAATATTCCAATCACGACGAGTCGTGGCCGCTGTTCAGCAAACTATTTCCCGGCATCGGGCCTGATGCCTTGCCGGAAGGCAAGGCTTGGGCGGTGGAGCGGATCACGTTGTCCACGCACGCGGGTACCCATATGGATGCTCCGTGGCATTACCACCCGACCACTGACCATGCGCTGCAGTCAGGTGGGCGCAGCAGTCCCGGCATCGATGAGGTGCCGCTGGATTGGTGCCTGCGCCCGGGTGTGAAGCTGGATTTCCGCCACTTTGAGGCGGGCTACGTGGTCACGCCGCAGGACATCGAAATGGAACTGGGCCGCATCGGATATGAGCTCCAGCCTCTGGACATCGTGGTCGCCAATACCCGGGCTGGCGCTCGGCAAGGTCAGGAGGACTACTGGGAAAGTGCCTGCGGATTTGGTCGCGCAGCCACGCTTTACCTGCTT
Source organism: Ottowia sp. VDI28 (assembly GCF_049532675.1). Classification (NCBI taxonomy): domain Bacteria; kingdom Pseudomonadati; phylum Pseudomonadota; class Betaproteobacteria; order Burkholderiales; family Comamonadaceae; genus Ottowia; species Ottowia sp. VDI28. The sequence goes on from NZ_CP149820.1 coordinate 594,404, forward strand.
GAAAGAGGTGTCCGTGTCGTGGGAACCGATTCTTATAGCTGGGACGCAGCTTTTAAATTCGTGGTGGAACGTTTCGAACGCGATGGCGATCCTTCCATCATCTGGGAGGGGCACAAGGCCGGACGCGACATCGGCTATTTCCAGATGGAAAAGCTCTCCAACCTCGATCAGTTGCCATCGCACGGCTTCCAGGTGAGTTGTTTCCCAATCAAGATCAAGCACGGTTCGGCAGGGTGGGTGCGTGCGGTCGCGATTCTCGACGAATAGGCCTGATCCCAAAACCTTTTCTCTTTTCCGATCTTTCTCCTGTCCCTGAGGTTACGTCATATGTCTTGCTCCCTTGCCCAACTTTCACGCAGGTGCTTCCTCCGCAACTCGCTGACTTTGGCGGCTACCACTATCGCTGGCGCCACGCCCGGACTGGCATTGGCTCAACTCTATCCGAGCCAGCCTATCCAGATTGTGGTGCCTTTTCCCGCAGGTGGCATCGTGGACAACGTCACGCGCAAGCTGGGCACTCAGCTCAATGCGCAACTGGGACAGCCTGTCCTTATCGACAACAAGGCCGGTGCCGGCGGCTCGATTGGGGCCGCCCTGGTGGCTCGTGCCAAGCCAGATGGCTATACCTTGCTCTCGGCGTTCGACACGCACGCTGTCAATCCGTTGCTCTACAAGTTGCCTTTCGATTCGGAAAAGGATCTGAAGCCAGTGATTCAGATCGCCACTTCACCTCTGGTGCTCTTGGTGCATCCGTCGGTGCCTGCCAGGAACGTTCAGGAGTTGGTGGCGCTGGCCAAAGCCAAACCGGATCTCCTGAGCTACGCTTCCACAGGCGCGGGCAGCTCCAACCATCTAACCGCGGAGCTGTTCAAGTCGATCACGGGCGCATCGATGCTGCATGTCCCCTACAAAGGCGGTGCGCCCGCCATCACGGACATCGTCGGAGGCCAGGTCCAGGTCATGTTCGTGAGTGTGACCTCCGTGCTCGCTCATATCCGTTCAGGTAAGCTGCGGCCGCTGGCTGTGACCTCGAAGGAGCGCATTGCCGCGTTGCCGGACGTTCCAGCGATTGGAGATATCTACAAAGGGTTCGAAGTCTACTCGTGGGTTGGATTGCTGGCGCCATCGGGTGTGCCGGCCGACGTTGTGTCCAAACTGAATGCGAGCGTGAACGCTGCGCTCAAGACATCCGATGTGCAGAAGTTTCTCGAGGACCAATCCCTGAAGCCGGCGGGTGGCACGCCTGAGCAGTTCGGAACATACATGAAGGCGGAAACCCAGAAGTGGAGAGAGTTGATTCAGCGTCAGAACATCAAGGTGGACTGAAACGCCTGGCGCCAGCGGAAGCTGGAGGAGCCTCAAGCTTGGCCTGTCCGGTGCGTGGTTTGTCATGAGATGCGAAAATCTCTCCATGAACGCCCCCAATGTCGCCGAAACCATGCAGTTGCTCGGCCTGCAAGCCCGTCAGGCCGCCAGCGGCATGGCTCGCGCATCCACTGCCGCCCGCAACGAGGCCCTGCGGGAGCTGGCCCGGCTTTTGCGCGCCAATACCGAGGCCCTGCAGGCCGATAACGCGCACGATCTCGAGCGCGCGCGCGCAGCCGGTCTGGCCGAACCCATGGTCGATCGGCTCAAGCTGACGCCCAAAATCCTCGAAACCTGCGCCTTGGGCTGCGAGCAGTTGGCCGCCATGCCCGATGTGATTGGCGATATCGTGGGCCTGAAGCAGCAGCCCAGTGGCATTCGCGTGGGGCAGATGCGGGTGCCGATCGGGGTGTTCGGCATGATCTACGAGAGCCGGCCCAATGTGACCATCGAGGCTGCCTCCCTGAGCATCAAGAGCGGAAATGCCTGCATCCTGCGTGGCGGCTCCGAGGCCATCGACTCGAACAAGGCGCTGGCGGTATTGGTACGCCAGGCGCTGGTGGCGGCTGAGCTGCCCCAGGATGCGGTGCAATTGGTGCCCACCACCGACCGCGCCGCCGTCGGCCAACTGATCGCCATGCCCCAATATGTGGATGTGATCATTCCGCGCGGTGGAAAGGGGCTGATCGAGCGCATCAGCGCCGAGGCCAAAGTGCCCGTGATCAAGCACCTCGACGGCAATTGCCACACCTATGTGGATGACCCCTGCGACCTCGACATGGCCTTGAAAGTGGTCGACAACGCCAAGACACAGAAATACAGCCCCTGCAACGCCACTGAGAGCCTGCTGGTGGCGCGAAGCGTGGCGCAGGCCTTCCTGCCCCGCATCGGCACCGTGTTTGCCGCCAAAGGCGTGGAAATGCGCTGCGATGCCGAAGCCTCCGCCATTCTGAAAGCGGCCGCGCTTCCTGCCGCTGCGATCGTTTCCGCCCAGGAAAGCGACTGGTTCGAGGAATATCTGGCGCCCGTGATCAGTATCAAGCTGGTGGAAGGGGTGGATGAGGCCATCGCTCACATCAACCGTTATGGCAGCCACCACACCGAAGCCATCCTGACCCGGGACCACATGAACGCGCAGCGGTTCCTGCGCGAAGTGGATTCGTCCAGCGTCATGGTCAATGCCAGCACGCGTTTTGCAGACGGCTTCGAATATGGCCTGGGCGCTGAAATCGGCATCAGCACCGACAAATTCCATGCCCGCGGGCCCGTGGGTATCGAAGGACTCACTTCGCTCAAATGGGTAGTGCTGGGCGAAGGCGAAGTGCGGGGCTGAGAACAGGTCTTCTCCCGGGACCGCCAAGCTCCAGCTTGGCATCAGCGATCCCAGCTACGCCGCCTGCCAAGCTGGAGCTTGGCGGTCTCAGGAAAAAGCAAGCGACGCCGCCTCGCCAATTACACTGGCAGGCTATCCCATCAAGCTCACCCGCCCATGGTCCCCCATCTAATTACCGCCCTGACCGGCCCCATCAACGAGCTGGAGCAGCGCATCCTCGACGCCACGCCGGTGATTGAGCGCTGGTTCCGCCTGGAGTGGATGGAACATACGCCGCCGCTGTATTGTTCGGTGGATATCCGCAACGCCGGCTTCAAACTGGCCCCGGTGGATACCAACTTGTATCCGGACGGCTGGCACAACCTTTCTCCGGATACCCTGCCATTGGCGGTGCAGGCTGCCCAGGCCGCGATCGAGAAGATCTGCCCCGAGGCGCGCGGCCTGATGATCGTGCCCGAAAACGGCAAACCTTCCAGCTTCTACCTGGCCAGCCTGGAGCGGCTGCAGCAGATTTTCCGCCAGACCGGGCTGCACGTGCGTTTCGGCTCTATTGATCCGGCGCTCAAGAAAGCCACCTCGATCAAGTTGCCCGATGGGGAAAAGATCACGCTGGAGCCGGCGCTGCGCATGCGCTACCGGCTGGGCCTGAAGGATTTCGACCCCTGCACCATTTTGCTCAACAACGATCTGTCCGCCGGGGCCCCCGGCATTCTGGAGGATCTGCACGAGCAATACCTGTTGCCGCCTCTGCAGGCGGGCTGGAGCGTGCGGCGCAAGAGCCGGCATTTCAGGAGCTACGAAGAAGTAAGCAAACGCTTCGGCAAGCTGCTGGGCATCGACCCTTGGCTGATCAACCCCATGTTTGCCTCGTGCGGCGAAATCGATCTCCACGAGGCGGCCGGCATGGAATGCCTGAAGAGTGAAACCGATGCGCTGCTGGTGAAGATCCGGCGCAAGTACAAGGAATACGGCATCAACGAGAAGCCTTTCGTGGTCGTCAAGGCCGACAACGGCACGCGCGGCATGGGCATCATGACCGTGCGCGACGCGAAGGATCTGGACCAGTTCACACGCAAGTCACGCACCCGTGCCACCCTGCAGCCACCAAGCGGCGATGTGATCATTCAGGAAGGCGTGCTGGCCAATGAGCGCATCCATGATGCGGTGGCCGAACCTGTGGTCTACATGATCGATCGCTACGTGGTGGGTGGCTTCTACCGCGTGCACGCTGACCGGGGCGCCGATGAGAACCTCAATGCCCCGGGTGCCCGCTTCGTGCCGCTGGCCTTCGCGGGCGGCAACCAGTTGCCTCGCGCGGGGGTGAAACCAGGCGCCAGCCCACCCAACCGCTTCTACATGTACGGCGTGATCGGCCGCCTGGCGATGGTGGCCGCCAGCTATGAACTGGAAGCCACTGATCCGGAGCTGGAATCCTCCTGAGTCGCTGGCGCGCCTTCCCCCAGTGGGGGACGCCGCCAGCGGCCTGGCAAAGCCAGCTCCGCGGCGCCCGCGCATGGCCTGCTCCGCGGCCATTTGAGGAGCACCTTCCTTCCTTGCAGGAGAGGGGCAGGTCGAAGGGGCGCTTCCACCGTGCATTCCGCAAACGGCTGGGGAGTTGCCCTGATCCAACAGAGACATACGCTTCCAGCTTTGCTGACGCAAAATAGCTTCCTTCGAGATTACTGCTTCGTCTAGCCAAAACGAGGCTTTTTTTGTGTCCGCATCCAAATCTTCCCTGGGGGGGCTGATCGTAGGCGCCATTGGCGTGGTGTATGGCGACATCGGCACCAGTGTGCTGTATTCGGTCAAGGAGGTGTTTGGCGGTGGCCACGTAGAGTTCACGCCGGATAACGTCTATGGGGTGTTGTCGATGTTCTTCTGGACATTGACCACTATCGTGTCCCTGAAATACGTGGTGCTTGTGCTGCGCGCCGACAACAATGGCGAAGGCGGCCTGGTGGCCATGCTCACGCTCGCCTCGCGCGCCGTGGCCGATCGCCCGCGCCTGCGCAATGCCATGCTGCCGGTCGGCATCTTTGGTGCCTGCCTGTTCTATGGCGACGGCGTGATTACCCCCGCCATCACGGTGCTGGGCGCTATGGAAGGCCTGGAGGTGGTCTCACCCGGCTTTTCGCAGTATGTGATCCCGCTCACCCTGTTGGTGCTGGCCGTGCTGTTTGCCGTGCAGAAGCGTGGCACGGCAGGGATCGGTAAATTCTTCGGGCCGATGATGATGCTGTGGTTCGTGGTGATTGCCGCGCTGGGCATTCATCAGATCATGGGGCACCCGGAAATCCTGTGGGCGCTCAATCCGTGGCACGCCTGGAAATTCACTTGGCACTACCCGGGCCTGACTTTCATTCTGCTGGGCGCCATCGTGTTGTGCGTGACGGGGGCCGAGGCCTTGTATGCCGACATGGGCCATTTCGGGAAGAAGCCGATCCGCATCGCCTGGTTCACCATCGCCATGCCGGCGCTCACACTCAATTATTTTGGACAGGGCGCTCTGCTGCTGGCCGAGCCGAGCGCCAAGGCCAATCCCTTCTTCATGATGGCGCCTGACTGGGCTCAATTGCCCCTGGTGGCGCTGGCGACGGTGGCGGCAGTGATTGCGTCGCAGGCGCTGATCTCGGGCGCCTTCAGCGTGACCAAGCAGGTGGTGCAGTTGGGCTATCTGCCCCGCCTGCAGGTGCTGCACACCAACGTCAAGGAAACGGGGCAGATCTACATGCCCCTGGTCAACTGGGCCTTGTTCGCGCTGATCGTGTTGGCCGTGGGCATGTTCCGCTCCTCGGGCAATCTGGCGGCGGCGTATGGGATTGCTGTCACCACCGACATGCTGATCACCACGGTGCTCACGTTTTTCGTCATCCGCTACGCCTGGAAGCTGCCCCTGGCGCTCTGTCTGGCGGCCACTGGCCTGTTCTTCACGGTGGACGTGCTGTTCTGGGCATCCAACCTGATCAAGTTGATCCACGGCGGCTGGTTTCCGCTGGCGATCGCCGGTGCTGTGTTCACACTCATGCTGACCTGGCGCGACGGCCGTGCGTTGCTGAGTGCCTCACTCCGCGCCACTTCGATCGGCCTGACCGATTTCCTCGAATCCATTTTCATCGCGCCGCCGCTGCGGGTGGATGGCACGGCGGTGTTCCTGACCAACGAGCCGGGTGTGGTGCCGAACGCGCTCATGCACAACCTCAAGCACAACAAGGTGCTGCACAGGCAGAACCTGTTCGTCACCGTGCGCAACCATGAGATCCCCTGGGTGGGCATGGCCAAGCGGCTGGAGATGGAACCCCTCGGCCACGATTGCTGGCAGGTGATCGTGCACTATGGCTTCAAGAATGACCCCGATCTGCCCAAGGCGTTGGCGGAGATCACGGGGCGGGGTATTGACCTCAATCCCATGAGCACCAGCTACTTTCTCTCACGCGATATCGTCAGCCCCAGCCTGGGTGCGGGCATGGCACCCTGGCGTGAGAAACTGTTCGCGCAGATGCACCACAACGCGAGTGCGGCCGCCGAGTTCATGAACCTGCCGAGCAATGCGGTGGTGGAGTTGGGCTCAAAAGTCGAGATATGACGCCCCCCTGTGGCGCTGCGCGCCTTCCCCCACTGGGGGACGCCGCCAGCGGCCTGGCGGAGCCAGCTCCGCGGCGGCCCCGGATGGCTTGCTCCGCAGCCGTTTGATGGAGCGGGTGACGGCGCGTACCAGGCGACCTGCGGTCCGCCGCCATGCGGTACGCGATCACTGGATGATTTTCCGCTTTCGCAGTTGGCTGATCTGTTCGGCTGAAAGCCCCATTTCACTGAGCACGCTGTCCGTGTCGTCACCCACATGAGGGGCGCTGGAGCGCACGGTGCCCGGGGTGACTGAGAGTTTGGGAACGATACCGGGCACTTCCACGGTATAGCCGTCGCGCGTGGTCTGCGGAAGGAGCATGCCGCGCGCGCGGTAATGCGGATCCTCGGCGATATCCTTGGCTGTGTAGACCTTGCCGGCGGGCACGCGCGCGGTGGCAAGTTGCTCCATCACGGCCTGCACGGTGCGTCCCTGCGTCCAGGCGCCAATGGCGGCGTCGATCTCCGCCACGCGCGCCACGCGGCCGGCGTTGTCGGCCAGATCGGGTGCGCTGGCCAGATCTTCCCGGCCGATGGACTGCATCAGGCGCTTGAAAATGCTGTCGCCGTTGCCCGCCACCAGCACCCAGCCATCCTGGCACGGATAGGCGTTGGACGGTGCAATGCCGGGCAGCGCGCTGCCCGCGGGCTCGCGCACCGCGCCGAACGCGCTGTATTCAGGAATCAGGCTTTCCATGACGTTGAACACCGCCTCATGAAGCGCCACATCCACCACCTGCCCGCGGCCGCCCTGCACCTTGCGGTGGTAGAGCGCCGTCAGCACGCCGATCACACCATGCAGCGCAGCCAGCGTATCGCCAATGGAGACGCCCACCCGTACCGGCACGCGGCCCGGCTCCGCCGTGAGGTGGCGCAAGCCTCCCATGGCTTCACCCACGACTCCGAAGCCCGGGAGATCGCGGTAAGGCCCTGTCTGGCCATAGCCGGAGATGCGCAGGATCACCAGGCCGGGATTGAGCTGGTGCAGTTGCTCCGGCGACATGCCCCAGCCCTCCAATGTGCCGGGGCGAAAGTTTTCCACCAGCACATCCGCTTCGGCGATCAACTGGCGTGCCAACGCCTGTCCCTCGGCTTCCCGCAGATCGAGCGCTACCGAGCGCTTGTTGCGGGATTGCACCTGCCACCACACCGAGGTGCCGTTCTTGAGAAGACGCCAGTTGCGCAGCGGATCGCCCGCGCCGGGCGGCTCGATCTTGATGACCTCGGCACCGAATTCGCCCAGCGTCTTGCTGGCGAAGGGCCCGGCGATCAGTTGGCCCATCTCGATCACGCGCACGCCGGTCAGGGCGGCGGGGCTGGGGTTGGTCATGTCATGTGTTCCTTGTTTGGCGCGAATGACGCATTTTCTCTCCCTTACGAAGCCAAAACATTCTTCGTCAAGGAGGGGGAAAAATTCCTTTTAAGATCCCGCGATGCGTTTTTTTCGTGACCTGACCATCTCCACCTTCACCGCTGGCCTGGTGGCTGTACTGGTGGCCTTTGCCAGCTCGGTGGCCGTTGTCTATCAGGCGGCACAGGCGTTGGGTGCCACGCCGGAACAGGTCACCTCGTGGGTCTGGGCTCTTTCCATCGGGATGGGACTGTGCACCGTGATTCCCTCGCTCGTGCTGCGAAAGCCAGTCATGATCGCCTGGTCTACCCCAGGTGGGGCTGTCGTGGCTACGGCCGCGGTGGCGGGCGGCTTCACCATGGCCGAAGGCATTGGCGCCTTTGTGATGGGGGCGCTGCTCATCATCCTGGCGGGCGCCACGGGGTGGTTCGAAAGAGCGATGAGCCGCATTCCGATGGCGCTGGCCTCCGCACTGCTGGCTGGCGTGTTGGGGCGGTTTGCGCTGGATGCCTTCTCGGCCGCGCGCACGGCCCCCGCGCTGATCGGCCTGATGCTGCTGGCCTATCTCGTGGCGCGTCGCCTGGCGCCGCGCTATGCCGTGGTGCTGACGCTGCTGGCAGGCGTGGCGCAGGCCGCGTTTGCGGGGCATATGCAGTGGTCGGCCGTGACGCTGGAGTTCGCGCGGCCGGTGTTCACCATGCCCGTGTTCAGCTTCAGCGCCTTCATGAGCATCACGCTGCCGCTGTTCATCGTGACCATGGCTTCGCAGAACATGCCGGGTGTCGCGGTCATGCGCGCCACAGGCTACGACCAGCCGATATCCCGCCTGATCACCATGACCGGTGTGGCCACGCTGGTCTTCGCGCCATTCGGCGGCTATGCCATCAATCTCTCCGCCATCACCGCTGCCATCTGCATGGGCCCCGGGGCACATGAGGATCCAGGCAAGCGCTACACGGCCGCCGTGGTGTGCGGCATGTTCTGTCTGCTGATCGGGGTGTTCGCGGCCGTCATCACGGGGCTGCTCATGGCCTTTCCGAAAGAGCTGGTGCTGGCCATAGCGGGGCTGGCGCTGCTGGGCAGCATAGGAGGAGGCCTGGCGCAGGCGCTGGCAAAGGAAAATGAGCGCGAAGCGGCCTTGATCACCTTCCTCATCACGCTTTCGGGCGTGGCAATAGCCGGTATCGGATCAGCCCTTTGGGGGGTGGTGGCAGGCAGCATTGCGCTGTTTGTGCAACAGTACAGGCACAAATCAAGCATCTGACCCTATGAAACTCCTCTTCGTCGCAGATCCTATCGAGTCCTTCAAGACCTACAAGGACACCACTTACACCATGATGCGCGAGGCCACGCGGCGGGGGCACACCGTGGCTGCCTGTGAGCCGCGCCATCTGCGCTGGGAAAGCGGGCAGAAGGTGCGTACCCAGGTGCGAGAAATTGCGCTCACCGGAGACGAAAAGGCCTGGTTCAAGGAAACCGCCGTGCGCGATGCCGAACTGGCCGAATTCGACGCGGTGCTGATGCGAAAGGACCCTCCGTTCGACGCTGAATTCATCTATGCCACGCACCTGCTAGAGCAGGCCGAGCGTGAGGGGGCGAAGGTCATCAACCGCCCGCAGGCGCTGCGCAATCACCCCGAGAAGCTGGCGGTGATGGAGTTCCCCCAGTTCGTGGGTCCCACCCTGGTCACGCGCTCGGCGGAAGACGTGAAGCGGTTCCACGCCGAGCACAAGGAAATCGTGCTGAAGCCGCTGGACGGCATGGGCGGCATGGGGATTTTCCGCGTGGGTCCGGATGGGCTCAATCTGGGCTCCATCACGGAAACGCTCAACCATAACGGCGCTACCACTTTCATGGTGCAGAAATTCCTGCCCGAGATTTCCGCGGGCGACAAGCGCGTCATCATCATCAACGGGGAGCCCGCGCCCTTCGTGCTGGCGCGCATCCCGCAAGGCACCGAGGTGCGCGGTAACCTGGCGGCCGGGGGCAAGGGGTGGCCCAGCCCATCACCGAATCCGACCGGGCCACTGCGCGAGCGATTGGCCAGATACTGGCTCCGCGCGGGCTGCTTCTGATCGGCCTCGACATCATCGGCACCAAGGTCACCGAGATCAACGTGACCAGTCCTACCGGTTTCAGGGAAATCCTGGATCAGACAGGGTGCGACGTGCCAGCGCTGTATATTGATGCGGTGGAGAAGGCGGCTCGCGCCTGACGATACTTGTTCACTATGGCTTGCGACCGAACACCAGACTGGCGACAGCCAGAATCAGGAACACGACGAACAGAATCTTGGCGATGCCTGCCGCACCAGCGGCAATGCCCCCAAATCCAAGCACGGCGGCAATAATGGCGATGATGAAAAAGACAACGGCGTAATGCAGCATGGCAAGCGTCTCCTTTTAAGGGTCATGCAGCCGCCATGGCTAAAAGGTAAGTCCTTTGAATGCCATGCGGCTTGGTTCTATCTTCAAGGGCCGGATGACTCTGGACTGTCTGTGGTGATCCCCGGCGGCTGTGGGTGAGGAGGCGGTGGCGGTGTAGGAGGCGGTTGACGGGGCGTGCTGTTTAGCTCTCCACAGGGCGGTTCTGGCCGATGTTTGCCGGCGGGGTGCTTGAATCCGCTTGTTGGTTATTCACCAGCCGCCAAGCCGCACTGAGGGCGCAGTAATATCATCGGTCGCTCATGCCAGATTCTGATCCCCCGGTGACCGCCACCGCAGCCCAGCCCTCCGCCGACGAATATGGCGCGCTGGCGCCGTTCGGACACCGTGTGTTCTCCATGCTATGGGGCACCTGGCTGATCGCCAATCTGTGCATGTGGATGAACGACGTGGCTTCGGCATGGCTGATGACTACGCTCACGTCCAAACCCATCTGGGTGGCGCTGGTGCAAACGGCCGCCACCATGCCGGTGTTTCTGCTGGGCTTACCCTCCGGGGCGCTGGCAGACATCCTGGATCGCAAGCGTTTCCTGTTCTTTACCCAGGTCTGGGTGGCGATCGTGGGGAGCCTGCTGGCAATGGCGGTCTTCTCGGGGTTGATGACGCCCCCCTGCTGCTCCTGCTGATTTTCCTCAACGGCATTGGCCTGGCGCTGCGCTGGCCCGTGTTCTCCGCCATCGTGCCTGAACTCGTGCCGCGCCATCAATTGCCGGCGGCTTTGGCGCTTAACGGGGTGTCGATGAATACCTCGCGTATTCTGGGGCCCCTGCTGGCCGGCACCATCATTGCTTCGCTGGGCAGTGCCTGGGTGTTCATGCTGAACGCGGTGCTCTCGGTGGGGGCGGCGGTGGTCATCACGCGCTGGAAGCGGGAACATACCCCCGATCCGTTGGGGCGCGAGCGGCTGACCGGCGCCATGAGGGTGGGCCTGCAATATGTAGCCCAGTCCTATCACCTCAAAGGGGTGCTGGCCCGTATCGCCATCTTCTTCTTCCATTCCACCGCACTCATGGCGCTGTTGCCACTGGTGGCACGCAACATAGAGGGTGGCGATGCCGGTACCTTCACCATGCTGCTGGCCGCCATGGGAGCTGGAGCGGTGATTTCCACTTTCGGTCTGCCGCGCCTGCGCCAGGGTTTCTCCCGTGATCGCCTGGTACTGACGGGCGCTCTCACGCAGGCGCTGACCATGGCTGTCATGGCCTTCAACACGAACCTCTGGGTGGGTGTGGCCGCCATGGCGGTCTGCGGCGCCGCCTGGCTCACCACGGCCAATTCTCTCAACGTCTCGGCGCAGATCAGCCTGCCGGATTGGGTGCGCGCGCGAGGCATGTCGATGTATCAGATGGCCATCATGGGCGCCAGCGCCCTGGGCGCTGCCGTGTGGGGGCAGGTGGCGACCCTGAGCAGCGTGCCCATGGCCTTGGCAGTGGGGGCGGTCAGTGGCTCCATCGTGATGCTCTTTGTCTGCTGGCGCTGGCCGGATCGGGGCCTCATGGAAGACCCGACGCCCGCAGGTCCGCTGCCGTTGCCCAAGGTGGTGGCCCCGCCCGAAAGCGGCCACGTGCTGGTGACCATCGAATACCAGATCGATCCCGCGCAGGCCCCAGCCTTTCGCGCGCTGATGGAGGAAAGCCGTCGCTCGCGGCTGCGGCAAGGTGCGCTGGCGTGGGATCTTCTTTCGGATATCAATGACCCCGGCCGCTTCGTCGAAGTGATCGAAGATGCCTCCTGGACGGACCACCTGCGCCGCTTCGACCGGGCCAGCGTGACCGATGCCGCCTTGCGCGACCGCAAGATGGCCTATCACATCGGCGAGAACCCGCCTGTGGTAAGGCGTGCGGTGCGGGAGACCACAGTGCGGGGTGGGCGGGCCGACGCGTTGTGAGCCAAACAGGTGCTCAGAGAAAAGCAGCCCCGTCCACGAACACCTTCAACTCCCCTGATTCAAACGGTATCCAGGTTTCGTCGCAAGTCAGCGGTGTAGTGGCCACCACGGCCACACGGTCGTTGGGAGTGGTGTGTTCTGCGAAGTTGACCGCCAGATCTTCGTCCGACAGCCGTGCGCTGGCGAAAGGGTGCTGGCGCACGACATAGCAGAGCTTGGTCGAGGCGTGCGCCCATAACGCCTCACCATTGGAGAGCAGGAAATTGAAGGTGCCGAACCGGGCCACCTGCGGCGCCAATTCGGCGAGCGTGCGCGTCAACTCCTCCACCGGCGGCACCGTGGCATGGGCTTTGGACAATTCCTGCATTAACCAGCAGAAGGCCTGCTCGCTGTCGGTCGATCCCACGGGGTGGAAGTGGCCGTGCAGGCGGGGCGCATAGTCTTTCAGGTCGCCGTTGTGCGCAAATACCCAGTAACGGCCCCAGAGCTCGCGCACGAAGGGGTGGCAGTTCTCCAGCATCACCTGGCCCACGGTCGCCTTGCGGATGTGAGAGATCACATTCCTGCTCTTGATCGGATAGCGCTGGATCAGATCGGCCACGGGTGAATCGGCCGCGGCCCCAGGGTCGACGAACAGCCGCGCGCCGCGTCCTTCGAAGAACGCGATGCCCCAGCCATCGGCGTGGTGGTCAGTCCGGCCGCCACGCTGCGCGAAACCGGCGAAGGAGAAAGTCACGTCCGTCGGCGTGTTGCAGTTCATTCCCAGCAGTTGGCACATTTTTTGGGTGTGGTGGTCAGGGGTTGTTCTGAAGCCGGCTGTGCGATCCGAGGTAGCGGGCTGCCAGCATGGCGAGCGCGCACAGGGCAGCAAGCATGAGAAATACTTCGTTGAAAGCTGCCAGCCGGGCCGGCAGGTTGGTACCGCCGGCGAGGGAGGCACCATGCGAGGCCAGCCGCCATTCCAACGCGATGGCGCACAGGCTCACACCAGCGGCTCCTCCCAGCATGCGTATGAAATTGATGACGCTGGAGGCTTGCGAGATCAGGTCTTTTTCGAGCCCGCGCATGGAGCCCAGGTTGAGCGAAGGCAGGATGAACCCCAGGCCAATGCGGCCGATGGCGCTGTAGGCGATGAGCATCCACAGGCTGGCACTGGGGCCCAGCGTGACCATCAGCGCGAACGAAAGCGTCAGGATCGCCAGGCCGGTGCTGACCAGCACATTAGCCGGCAAGCGATCGGCCAGGCGCGAGACGATGGCAATGGCGCCCGCCAGGACGAGACCCGAAGGCAGCAGCACCATCCCGACACTGGATGCCGACAGGCCCAATCCCATCTGCATGTAGACGGGCAGCAAATAGGTGGAGCCAAACAGTGCCGTGCCGTAGATGGCCGTGACCAGGCTGCCCATCGCGAATGGCCGCCAGGCAAACAGGCGCAGATTCATCAGCGATGCCTGGCCGAGGCGTGTGCGCCGTGCCTGCCACCAAAGGAAGATACCGAAACATATGCCCGCGAGCGCCAACAGGCCGGCAGCACGGATGGGGGGCCTGCTCGCAGCGACACCAGGCCATCCAGCAGGCTCAGCGTACCGGCCGTGCCGAGCGCCAAGCCCGCCCAATCCAGCGCCTCGCTGCGGCTGGCCACTGCGCCGCCTGGTGCCGTGGCAGGCACAAAGCGGCGTCCCAGCCACAGCGAAGCGATGCAGAACGGTACCACCATGAAGAAAATCGAGCGCCAGCCGAACCAATCCACCAGCACGCCGCCGATCGAAGGGCCCAGCGCTGGCGCCAGCACCACGCCCATGGTGAACAGGCCAATGGCGCGCCCTTGCTCCTGCGGCTGGAACGCGCGCATGATGATGATGGCGGGAATTGGCTGCACCACGCCGGCAGCGAGGCCTTCTGCCACACGGGCGGCCAGCACCAGGGGGAAGTCCTGTGCGAAGCCGCCTCCAAGGCCGCCGGCCATCAGCAGCCACATGCAGCCGGCGTAGGTGGCCCGGTAGCCGAAGCGCGCCAGCAGCCAAGGCGTAGTCAGCATCGATACCGTCATGGCCACCATGAAACCGCTGGTGACCCACTGTGCACGGTCCTGACCCAAGCCGAAGTGGTGCGACAGACCGGGTATGGCCACGTTGACCACGGTGGACGACATGACGGAAGCCACGGTCCCCATCATCACGGTCATCAGCAGCAGCCAGCGGTACCGCTCGCCATAGCGGGCGCGCAGCGCTTCGGAAGAGTTGGCTGGCGCACCGGCCTGAGGCTGGCTGGACGGCGCGGGCGGAGGGGGCTGGACATGACTGGCGCGGCTTCGCGCGCCTCCCAGGTTCCTCCCGGATGCGGGCGCGTAAAGCTTGAATGATAGCTTTTCGGCCCCTTGAGGCGGGAGCGGAGCGCGCTCAGGACGCTTTCAGTCCGGCTGTCTTGACGACTTTGGCCCAGTAGTTCAACTCGCTTTGGATCAGTTGGCCGAAAGACTGGGGCGAGTTGGCGTCAGCCGCGGTCATGCCCAGTTCGGTCAGGCGGTCCTTGAAATCGGGTTGCGCGACGATGTCGGCCAATGCTCGGCTCCACTTGTCCACGATGGGGGCCGGTACGCCGCGCGGCATGACCAGGCCTTCCCATTCGCGGATGCCGAAACCGCTGACCCCGGCTTCGGCCATCGTAGGGATCTCGGGCAGCGCCGGCAGCCGGGTGGGGCTGGTTACGGCTAGTGCGCGCAGTTTGCCGCTGCGCACCATGGGTACGGCGACCGAATTGGTGGCGAACATGAGGTCCACCTGCTGGCCCAACAGGCTCTGTATGGCTTCGGACGGCCCCTTGAAAGGCACGTGGAGCATCTGTGTTTTGCTGATCTGACCGAACGATTCGCCCAACAGATGCGCTGGCGAGCCCAGCCCACCCGAGCCGTAAGTCAGTTTGCCAGGGGCAGAGTGTGCCTGCGCCACCAGATCGCGCACGCTCTTGAGGGGTGACTGGGCGGGCACGGCCAGCACGTTATAGATCCAGACGAGGTTAGCCAATGGCGTCAGATCGCGCGCGGTATCGTAGGGCACCTTGCCGAACAGTTCCGGCAGGACGGTGTGGGTCATGAACAGCACGCCGGCGGTGTAGCCGTCGGGGGGCGCCTTGGCGACCTGATCCATGCCGATCATGCCGGTGGCGCCTGGCTTGTTCTCTACGATCACGGGTTGCTTCCACTGCTGCTGCAACCGTTCGCCGACCAGGCGTGCCAGCACGTCGGGCGGGCTGCCAGGAGGCAGGGGCACGATCAGGCGGACGGGCCGGCTGGGATATTCGGGCTGCGCCAGCGCTGGAGCGTTCCAGCCCAGCGCCGCACCCGCGGCGAGCATACTCAGGCATTGGCGGCGATTGGTCATGGGAAGTTCCTAGGGTGTGGTGCCGGGTCTTGGGCCTCAGGCCGCCGCGGATACCGGCGGGAAAAAGTGCACGCCATAGTCATCGGCCACCCGCACCACATCGGCGGGGCTGGACATGTTGTGAATGCGCCGGTAAAGATCCACCAGCCGTCCTGCTGGCGCTGCCCAGAACAGTGCGGTGACCGCCTTGCCCGAGTTGTTATAGAAGGCGTGCGGAAGACCGCGCGGCATGCGCACCAGATCCCCTGCCATGGCGGTCTGGCGGCGGCCGTCCAGGATCAGATCGATGCGGCCGTCGATGACGAAGATGTATTCGTCCTGCTCATGATGAACGTGGGGCGGAACGAAGGTTTCTTCCGGAAAGGTGGCATGCCAGGCGAAGCTGTCTTCGGTGATCTGCTTGGGGACGTAGATCTGCCCCAGGATGTTCCAGGACACGCCGTCCAGGCCGGATTGTGCGCGCGTGATGTCGGGGAATTCAGGCATGGTCTTGCTCCTGCTCCGGTGTGGATGAAAAGGTGAGCCGGTCCAGCGTGGGCTTGACCAGCGGGTTGGTGGCGGCGAAGCGCGGCTTGAAGCGGGCGCGGGCCTGGGCGAGGTCGTCTTCGTCCCAGTAGCCGATCAGGATGCCGCCCTCCGAAATGCGTTCCTGGACCTGAATGGACTCGATGGTGCCATCCGCCACGGTGGCCCGCTGGCGTGGCTGGCGCGCCCATTTGAAAAGCGCTTCATGCAGGCGGGCGCGCACGGTTGCATGCTCGGTCGCCTGGCTGGCGCCCAGGTCATGTAATTCCTGTGGATCGCTCTGCAGATCGAACAGCATCGGACGGAAGTTTTCAAACAGCACGTACTTCCAGCGACCGTCAAAGATCATGCGCATCCAGGCATCCCGGGGTTTCACCGCCAGCGCGATGCGCGAATCCTGGAAAGAGAAGTCGTATTCGCACACGACGTGCTGGCGCCATTCCGCTGGTTGCTGGCCGAACAGCAAAGGCCGCAAGGAGAGTCCGTCCAGGATGTGCGGCAGCGCCGTGCCGCCGTACACGTCGAGAAAAGTGGGCGCCAGATCGATCGCCTCCACCAACTGGCTACAGCGCGAACCCCTCGTGGCGTCGGCGCGCGGATCGGGGTCATGGATGATGAGCGGCGTGCGGATCACCGGTTCGTGAAACAAGTCCTTCTCGCCCAGCCAGTGATCGCCCAGATAGTCGCCATGGTCAGCGCAGAAAACGATCATGGTGCGATCGCTCACCCCTTGCTCGTCCAGAAAAGCGAACAGCTTGCCCAGTTCATCGTCGATCTGTTTGATGAGCGCCATGTAGCCGGGCATCACGGCCTCGCGCACGCCGGGCTCGGAGAAGGTCCTGGAAACGCGGTGCTCCATCATGGCGGCATACACCGGGTGCGGATCGTGCCGCTCCTCCTCGCTGCGCACCACGGGCAATGCATCGGCCGCGCTGTACATGCTGGCATAGGGCTCGGGCGCCAGATAAGGCCAGTGCGGCTTGATATAGGAAAGATGCAGTACCCAGGGCTGTGAACCCGCCTCGCGGATGAAATCCATGGCACGGCGGGTGATGTAGGGGGTCTCAGAGTGTTCGGCCGGAATGCGCGCGGCGCGGTTGGAATACTTCAGGAACCAGCCTGAGTGCAGCGTGCCGTCCTCATCCTCGGCCGAGTTGGCCCATTCTTCCCAGGGGTTATCGCCACCGAAACCCTGCGCGCGCAGGTAGTCGCTGTAGGCTGGGTCGGGATCGTGGCCGGAATAGGGGTGGATGCCGTCGTCGCGCTCATAGGGGTCGAAGCCGCATTCGGCGATGCGTACGCCCACCTGTGAGTGCGGATCGATCCCCATGCGCGACATGCCGGAGAGATCGGCGCGCATGTGCGTCTTGCCCACCAGAACCGATCGCACACCCAGCGGTCTCAGGTGATCACCCAGGGTCATCTCCCCGGCGCGGATCGGCACGAAGTTCCAGCTCGCGCCGTGGCAGTTCACGTAGCGGCCGGTGTAATAGCTCATGCGCGAGGGGCCGCACACCGGCGATTGCACGTAAGCCCGGTCGAACACCACTCCGCGCGCGGCCAGTGCATCCAGGTTTGGCGTATGCAGCTTTGGGTGGCCATAGCACGAGAGATGATCGGCCCGCAGCTGATCGCACATGATGAAGAGAATATTCTTGACTTGGCCCACGGCTTGTCTCCGGAAGATGGTTCCATCGTAGGCAGGATCCGGCGGCTATGGGCACGCTTTTGCGCATCTTGATAACCTAGGGCTATCACAGATCGAATACCGGATAGGAGTACCGCATGCGCATGCAACACCTGCAACTCATGCAAGCCATCGCCGAAACCGGCAGCCTGCGCGCCGCGGCGGATGTGATGCATGTATCGCAACCGGCATTGACCAAAGCGCTGCGCCAACTGGAGGAGGAGTTGGGCACCACGCTGGTCACGCGTTCCCCGCGGGGCACGCGGCTGGCGCCCGCGGGGGAGTTGCTGGCGGCGCGGGCTGCCGTGGCACTGCGCGAAATCGAGCGTGCCCGCCAGGAAGTGGCCTGGCACGTGGAAAGAACGCATGCCTCACTGGCGGTGGGCGTCTCGCCGGCCGCCGCCGCGCTGCTCGTGCCGGGCACGATGGCGCGTTTTACCGCACGCTGGCCGACGGTACACGTACGGCTGCTCGATACGCTTTACCCGCGTGCATTCAGCCAGTTGCGCGCGGGGGAGATCGATCTGGCGATCGGGCCTTTGCCAACCGATGGCGACCGTCACGACATTCGTGTGCAGCCGCTTTTTTCCAGCGCTTTGGTGGTCACGGCGCGCAAAGGCCATCGCTTGCAGGGCGCGCGCCGATTGGCTGCGCTGGCGCAGGCCTCCTGGGTGCTGACAGGGCCAGCCGGCGGGCCGGGTGATCCGGCGCAGCTGGGCTTGTGGCCAGCGGGGGCCGAGGCGCGTGCCACGCCACTGGTTTGTGAATCGTTTTCCACCTTGCTGGCGCTGGTGCGCACGCATGACTACCTGGCGGTCATGCCGCAGGGCTTCTTTTCATTCTTCGGGCCGCCCATGGGCCTGGTGCAACTGCCGATCCAGGATCCCCTGCCGGTGACACCGGTCTACATCATGTGGCGTGCCGACGTGCCTCTCACACTACCTGCGCAACGTCTTCTGGATGCCTTTGAACAGGAGGCCCGGCACGCCGGCATGCCCTGAGCGCCGCACCGAGCCATGCGCTGGCGGCGGGACTATGGGTGTGGCGCTGCCTTCTCGGCTGCTTCCGCGCAGGCGCGGCAAATGCAAGCCAGGCCGCGGGCCGGCCCGGGCACCCGGTCAAGCAAGGCTTGGGGAAAGCTGATGCTGGCTTGCATGCACCAGCAGGGCCCTTGGGGCTGCCCCGTGGCGCGTTCGATCTCCACGGCACACGCGTTGGGTGCGCCGCAGAGGGGGCAATGCGAAGGGTTGAGGGCTTCAGAACTCATGCGGTCAATCAGGTGGTATTCTGAAGCATAGGTGAAAGCAGATGGTGCGAACTTCAGGAGAACCCGACATGTCCCAGAACCAGCCCTTGACCGCTCCCCAACTGAAAGAGTTGAAGGATCTGCTGCTGGAGCGCCGCCGCGACTTCAAGTCGCAGATGGTGCAGAACCTTGCCAACCTGACGCCCTCCGAAAACACGGCGGGCAGTGTGTCGCAAAACGAAAACGCAAGCTTGGCCAACCAGACGCGCGAGGTGGATGCGGCCCTTACGTCCCTTGACGAGTTGGAGTTGGCGCGCATCGACCGCGCGCTCGACGCCATGGAGGAGGGTAGCTACGGCCGGTGCGATGAATGCGGATGCCACATTCCTTTCGAGCGCCTGAGGATCGAGCCCATGACGCAGCATTGCGTGGCCTGCAAATCCAAGTGGGAGAAGGAGAGCAACCCCCTGAGGCGCTAACGCGCCTTCCCCTCTCTCTTCGGGCGGGGGGTGCAGCCAGCGGCCCGGCGAAGCCAGTTCCGCGGCTACCACCCCAAGCCCGCTCCGTGGTGGCGGATCAGGCGGTCATGCAACCTGCGCCCTGACGGGGATCAGCCTTTTGCCAAGGCTTTCTTCACCTTCTGCCGCGCTGCATGCAGCAGGGGCTCGGTATAGCCGCTGGGCTGTTCCACCCCCTTGAACACCAGATCGCACGCGGCCTTGAAGGCGATGGATTTCTTGAAGTTGCCGTGCATGGGGATGTAGGCTCGGTCGCCAGCGTTCTGCTGGTCCACCAGGGCCGCCATGCGCTCCAGAGTGGCCTGCACCTGGCGCTTGGTCACCACGCCGTGCAGCAGCCAGTTGGCCATGTGCTGGCTGGAGATGCGCAGGGTGGCGCGGTCTTCCATCAGGCCCACGTTGTGGATGTCGGGCACCTTGGAGCAGCCCACGCCCTGGTCCACCCAGCGCACCACGTAGCCCAGAATACCCTGGGCGTTGTTGTCCAGCTCCTGCTGGCGTTCCTCGGGCGTCCACTTGGCTTCGGGCACCACGGGAATGGTCAGCAGGCCCGTCAGCAGTTCGTCGCGCAGGGCGTT
This sequence comes from Ottowia sp. VDI28, assembly GCF_049532675.1. Classification (NCBI taxonomy): domain Bacteria; kingdom Pseudomonadati; phylum Pseudomonadota; class Betaproteobacteria; order Burkholderiales; family Comamonadaceae; genus Ottowia; species Ottowia sp. VDI28. The sequence continues at coordinate 614,343 of NZ_CP149820.1, forward strand.
GATGTCCGCCTTGGCCAGTTCGTTTTCAAGTTGCTTTTGCACATCGCTGACCAGCAACTGGTGGTAGTGCATGGCGTGCAGTGTGGCGCCGGTGGGGTTGGGTACCCAGGCGGTGTTGGCGCCGGCCTTGGGATGGCCGATCTTCTGCTTCATCATTTCGGCCATCAGATCGGGCGCGGCCCACATGCCCTTGCCGATCTGCGCCTTGCCGCGCAAGCCGCAGGCCAGGCCGACCAGCACGTTGTTGCGTTCGTAGGCCTGGATCCAGGTGCTGGTCTTCATGTCGCCCTTGCGGTAGGCAGGGCCGGCTTGCATGAAGCTGTGCATCTCGTCGCCGGTGCGGTCGAGGAAGCCCGTGTTGATGAACGCCACGCGCGCCTTGGCGGCGTCGATGCAGGCCTTCAGGTTGACGCTGGTGCGGCGCTCTTCATCCATGATGCCCAGCTTGACGGTGTTCTCGCCGAGGCCCAGCACTTTTTCCACGCGGCCGAACAGCTCGCTGGCAAAGGCCACTTCGGCGGGTCCGTGCATCTTGGGCTTGACGATGTAGACGCTGCCGGTACGCGAGTTGCGCAGGCCGTTCTCGCCCTGGCCCTGCAGGTCAACCATGGCAATGGCGGTGGTGATGGCCGCGTCCATGATGCCTTCCGGAATCTCCTTCCAGTCGCCTTCGGAGGTTTTCCACAGAATGGCCGGGTTGGTCATCAAATGGCCCACGTTGCGCACGAACATGAGCGAGCGGCCGTGCAGCGAGATCTCTTTCTTGCCGCCGGGCGCCGTATAGACGCGGTCAGGGTTCAGCCCGCGCGTCGTGGTCTTGCCGTCCTTCTGGAACGACTCGGTCAGCGTGCCGCGCAGAATGCCCAGCCAATTGCGGTAGCCGAGTACCTTGTCCGCGGCGTCGACGGCAGCCACGGAGTCTTCCAGGTCGAGAATGGTCGAGACGGCGGCTTCCACCACCAGGTCGCTCACGCCGGCCGGGTCATTCTTGCCGATGGGCGATTTGGGGTCGATGCGGATATCCAGGTGCAGGCCGTTGTGCTCCAGCAGGATGGAAGAGGGCGCCTTGGCCTCGCCTTGATAGCCCTTGAACTGGCCGTTGTCGGCCAGCTTGCTGCTCTTGCCGCCCTTGAGCTTGACCACCAGCTCACCGTCTTTCACCACGTAGCCGATGGCGTCGATATGAGAGCCGCGCTTGAGCGGTGCAGTCCGGTCCAGCACATGGCGTGCCCATTCGATGACCTTGGCGCCGCGGCGGGCGTTGTATTTCTTGCCTTTTTCCAGCCCCTTGGTTTCGGGGATCACGTCGGTGCCGTACAACGCGTCGTACAGGCTGCCCCAGCGTGCGTTGGCCGCATTGAGGGCGTAGCGGGCGTTCAGGATGGGCACCACCAGTTGAGGGCCTGCCTGCAAGGCCAGTTCCTTGTCCACGTTGGTGGTGGTGATCTGCACCTTTTCGGGGGCCGGCACCAGATAGCCGATGCCTTCCAGGAAAGCGCGGTAAGCGCGCATGTCCTTGATGGGGCCGGGATTGGCATGGTGCCAGGTGTCCAGCTCCTTCTGCAAGCGGTCGCGTTCGGCCAGCAGCGCCTGATTCTTCGGCGCCAGCTCGGTCACGATGGCTGAAAAGCCTTGCCAGAAATCGCCCTGATCGACGCCTACGACGGGCAGGACCTCCCGATTGACGAAATCGTAGAGCTCGGTGGCGACTTGCAGGTCGTGGGTCTTGGTGCGTTTGGTCATGTGGATGGAGCTGAAAAGTAAAAATCTCCCTCACCCGGAGGGAAAGGGAGTTGATTAAATATATTCGATTTGTTTTCGGTATAAAAGAAACCAAAAATAGAAAAACATTTGACTAAAACGCAAAGATAAATCTGTTACTCATTCGGTATTCTCATCCGCACCCGCATAATTTCGCAGCATGGACAAGCTCAAGGCTTTCGAGACTTTTGCCTCTGTGGCCACACGCGGCAGCTTGAGCGCTGCGGCGCGCGCCGAGGGCGTGGCGCCGGCGGTGGTGAGCCGGCGGCTCGACGCGCTGGAAGAGAACCTGGGCGTGAAACTGCTCGTGCGCACTACGCGGCGTATCGCCCTCACGCATGAGGGCGCGGCGTTCCTGGACGACTGCCAGCGCATTCTTGCCGAGGTGGCCGGCGCGGAGGCCAGTGTGTCGGCGGGCGGCCTGCAGGCCAGCGGACACTTGCGCATCACGGCCCCAGGGGGCTTTGGGCGCAGGCATGTGGCGCCACTGGTGCCGGTCTTTTACGCCGAACACCCGCGCCTTCGCATCTCGCTGAACCTGTCCGATCGCGTGATCGACCTGGCCAGCGAAGGCTACGACTGTGCTGTACGGGTAGGCGATCTGCCGGATTCATCGCTCATCAGCGTGCGCCTGGCGGACAACCGGCGCCTGTGCGTGGCGACACCCGGATACCTGCGGAGCCACGGTACTCCGAGGCACCCTCGCGAGCTGGCGCAGCACGATTGCCTGGTTCTCTCCAGCGATGCCTCTCAAACGCGTGGTTGGGCTTTCAGCGAAGAGGGTGAGGTCACTCACCTGCGCCCCGGCGGCCCGCTGGATTGCTCCGACGGCCAGGTCTTGCACGACTGGTGCCTGGCAGGGCATGGCATTGCCTGGCGCAGCATCTGGGAGGTGGAGCAGGAGATCGCTGCGGGCCTGCTGGTGCCCGTGCTGGAAGATTTTGCCGCGCCGCCCAATGGCATCTATGCCATCTTGCCCCATCCCACCAAGCATCTGCCATTGCGTGTGCGCCTGTGGGTGGATTTCCTGAAAGCGCGCTATGGCGACCCCGCCTTCTGGCGCGGGTAGCATTCGTCCCATGACTGAAGCTTGGCTTGCCTTTTTCCACATCAGCGCTTTTCTCGCCTGGATCGTGTTTGCCTCCAGCCAGGCGGCCCTGTGCCGTGCCGAGTGGCTCAATGCCGCCATCGTCGGGCGGCTGGCGCGGCTCGACAGGATCCTGTGGATCGCCACAGCCGCGGTGCTGTGCACGGGACTGGCTCGGATCTTCTGGGGGGCCAAGGGGGCCGCGTGGTACTGGAGCAACCCGCTTTTGCACCTGAAATTAACGCTTTTCGTGGTGGCTGTGGTGCTCATGCTCGGCCCCACGCGGCGGATCGCTCGCTGGCGGAGCGCGCTCGAGGCTGATGGGTCGCTGCCGCCCGAAGGCGAAGTGCGCGGCGTGCGGCGTCTGGTGATGATCGAGACCCACCTGGTGGCCGTGATTCCGCTGGCGGCCGTATTCCTGGCGCGTGGTTTCGGGTAACAGGTACATGGCGGGATGGCCCGCCTTGAGAGCCTTGAGATCATGGGCGCATGATGACGGTGCTGTTTTCAGGCTGACTTGGCAGTACAGGCATCGCCCGCTTTCACAACTTGGCACAATCTCTTCTTTTGTGTAAAGAGCTTCAGAAGATGACCGTTGCCGATGCCAAGGCACGCCCACTACCTGCCGGCGACGAGGCATTGGTACTGAATGAATCGCGCCTGCCATTGCTGCTCGGGCTTTATGCCGCCGCCTGGCTGTTGCTGCTCGCGTGGTGCGCCCGCACGCCGCCGTTCGATGACATCGAGCAACTGGTGTGGGTGCACTCGCTGGAGTGGGGCTATTTCAAACACCCGCCGCTGCCCACCTGGATCCTGGCCGGCGCATCGCTGATCGCCCCGCAAGGGCCTCCGCTGACCTATGTTCTCGGCGCTTTCAGCATTCTCGGCGCGCACGCGATCTTCTGGTATGTGCTCCGCGCGGTGCATGGCCGGCGCATTGCGACCGTGCTGCTGCTGGCATCGCTGTGCATCACCCTCTACAACCAGCGGCTTCACTACTTCAACCACAACGTCGTCATGATGCCGGCCATCGCGGTATGCGTGGCCATGACCTGGCGGTTGACGCTGCGCCACAGTTGGGGCGCCTGGGCTGCCATCGGAGTGGCCATGGGACTGGGCATGCTCACCAAGTACCAGGTGGCGCTGGCCGGGATCTGTATCGGCCTGTGGTGGCTGCGCATGCGCTGGTGGCGTGAACCGGCGCATGTCAAGGGCCTGCTGCTGGCGGTGCTGATCGCCTGCATGATCTTCCTGCCGCATGTGTTGTGGCTGATTCACCACGATTGGGCGCCGCTGCATTACGCCGAGAAAACCTCGTTGGGCATTGGTTTGTCGCCCGCTGAGCGAGTGCGCGCTTCGGTGGAATGGCTGGCCGATTGGCTGCTCAACCGTTCCATGCCCGCCTGGATGGTGGTTGGCGCCACGTTGGCCTGGGCTTCTCGCCGGGCGAAGGCTTCGGGGGCGGAGCCGGTTCTCCCTGAGCCCGCGCCCGAGGTGCCTGCCGTCTGGCGGGAATTCTGGCTGTTGTGGGGCTTTGTGCCGATGCTGCTGATGATGGGCCTGGGCCTGGGCCTGGGGATGGGTGTGGAGCTGCAAAAGCATTGGGGGACGGCCTTCATGCTCTGGACGCTTCCGGCCATGCTTGCATTGAAGCCAAAGACCTTCACGTTCCTGGGCACGTCTGCCGCCCAGCGGGCCGCATGGGTCGCGTTCTGCGTGATACAGGGGCTGACCCTGGTTCAGTTCTGGGCCACTTCGCCCAAAGGCTTGTCATCACTGAATACCGGCCACTGGCAGTATTTTCCCAGCCAGGAGTTGGCTGATCAGTTGGCGCCCAAGGCGCGTGCGGCGCTGGGCGGTCCGATCGACATCATCAGCGGCAGATCCGCCATCGCGGGCGCGCTTTCCTTGCGCATGCCGGAGCATCCCAAGGTGCTGATCAATGGCGATCCGAGTACCAGCCCCTGGATTTCGGCCGAGGAGCTCAAGAACGCCCGCATCATCGAGGTGTTCCCGGCAGAGGAGCTGCCGCCGGGCGCGCAATGGGCCTGGCCGGGTTGGGCCTGGCGGCTGGGGTGGTCGCCGTTGTCGCGATTGCAGCCACAGGATGTGCGCTCACCTCAATCGGAGCCTGCTCATGGCGACCACTGAGGGAGGGCGGCGCGTGGTCCTGTGCGCCGACGACTATGGCATGAGCGCGGGCGTCTCCGAAGCCGTGCTGCGGCTGGCGGGCCAGCAAAGGCTGAGCGCGACCAGCGCCATGGTGCTGTCACCTCGCTGGCATGAGGATGCGCGGCGGCTTGCCGAATGGCGTGGCGTGCTGGATGTCGGTCTGCACTTGGATTGGACGAGTGATTTCGCGCAAGCGGCCGGCCACGGTCTCCGCTTGGGGGCGGCCATGCGGCGAGCGATGTTCGGCGGTTTCGACCAGGCGGCAGCGCGTGTGGAAATCGAGCGCCAGCTGGATGCCTTCGAGGCTGCCTGGCAAGCGCCGCCCGACCATATCGACGGCCATCAGCACATCCAGCAGTTTGCCGGCATCCGCCAGGCGTTGATTCAGGTTGCCACGCGCCGGTATGGCGCCCGGCTGCCCTGGATGCGCGTATCGCGGCCGGCGGCCCGGCGGCTTGATGTCAAAGGAAAGATCATCGCCGCCATGGGCGCAGATGCGCTCACGAGCCTGGCCGCGCGAGAGGGCGTGCCCACCAGTGCCGTGCTGAGCGGTATCTATGGTTTTGAGGCGGAAGAGGACGTGTACGCGCGGCACGTGGCCCGTTGGCTGGCCGAAGCGCCTGACGGCGCTGTGCTGATGTGCCACCCTTCCGCGCAGCCCGACGCCGGCGACGAGATCAGCCCGGCACGCGTACGCGAAATGGCCTTCCTGCAAGGCCCGGCATTTGCGGATCTGCTCCGCTCCGAGGCTGTCCGGTTGGTACGGGGTTCCGAGCTCTATCAGCGCTAGGAAAGATCACCACCAGCGGCGTCTCTTCCTGGGACCGCCGAGCTCCAGCTCGGCATTCGTTTCCCCGTACGCGCGGCGGTTGAGTCACGCGTCCGTTGGCCCTTCAGCCGCCGAATAGGCCTTTGCGGCGTCCAGCCCTTGCCCCACCCGAGCCGCCACCAGATAGTTCGGCCGCTGCTTGACTTCATCGTAGATCCGGGCCACGTACTCCGCCAGCAGGCCGATGGAGACCAGTTGCACGCCGCTCAGCAGCATCATGCCGACCACCAGCGTGGCATAGCCGGGCACATTGATGCCCCACCAGAAATATTCGATCACCACCCAGCCGCCGTAGCCCAAGGCCAATACCGACAGCAGCAGGCCCAGCAGGCCCACCACGCGCAGCGGCGCCGAGGAAAACGCCAGCAGGCCGGTCACGCCCAGGCGGAAGGCGCCGCGCAAGCCGAAGCTGCTTTCGCCGCCTTCGCGCTCCAGGGGCTCGTAGTTGATGGCCGTAGCCGGGAAGCCGACCCAGGCATACAGGCCTTTCATGAAGCGATGGCGCTCCGGCAGGGCGTTGAGCGCAGCCACCACCTGCCGGTCCAGCAGACGGAAATCGCCGGCGCCAGCGAGGATCTGCACCTGATTGCCCAGATTGACCAGCTTGTAGAACATGCCCACGAGCCGCTTGTGCAGGGCCGATTGGTCTTCGCGTGATTGCCGAACGGCATAGACCACGTCGCTGCCCTGCCGCCATTTTTCCAGCATCTCGGGCAGCAGGGACTCCGGATGCTGGCCGTCCGCATCCATCATGACCACGACGTCTCCGTGGGCCGCTTCCAGCCCTGCTGTCAGGGCTGACTCCTTGCCGAAATTGCGCGACAGATCCAGCAGGCGCACCTCGGGATGCGCTTGGCACAGGCGGCGCGCCACGGCACCGGTGTCGTCCCGGCTGCCATCGTTGACGATGATGATCTCCACCTGGGGCGACAGCGCGGCCAGCGCGGCCAGCACCCGCTCCACCACGGCCGTCAGGCCCATGGATTCGTTGTAGGCAGGCATCACGCAGGAAATACTGGGTGTGCTTTGGCTTCTATCAGGCATGGGGCAGCATCATGCCAAAGCCTGCGGGCTTTTGGGGGAAGGCAACGCTTTAAAATCAGCAAATGCCATCCGTCAAGAAGGAATTGCTCGCCGCCCTGGCGGACGAGCTCGACAAGCTGCAGCCGGGCGCGGGCGCCCAGGCTGCATTCGACTCACCCAAGCAGGCCGCGCACGGCGATCTGGCCTGCAATGCGGCCATGCAACTGGCCAAGCCACTGAAAATGAACCCGCGCGCGCTGGGCGAACAGCTCAAGGCCGCGCTCGGAGCTACGCCTGCGTTCACGCGCTGGGTCGGCGCCATCGACATCGCGGGGCCCGGCTTTCTGAACCTGCGCCTTACGCCCGCCGCCAAACAGCAGGTGGTGCGCGAAGTGCTGCAGGAAAAAGGGGAGTACGGCAAGAAACCCCTTGGGGAAGACCGCGTGCTCGTCGAGTTCGTCTCGGCCAACCCCACCGGCCCGCTGCATGTCGGCCATGGGCGGCAGGCGGCCTTGGGCGACGCCATCTGCAACCTGCTGGCAACGCAGGGTCAGCGCGTGCACCGGGAGTTTTATTACAACGACGCCGGCGTGCAGATCGAAACGCTGGCCAACTCCACACAGCTGCGCGCGCGCGGCTTCAAACCCGGCGATGCCGAATGGCCCGAAGCCGCTTACAACGGCGACTACATTGCCGACATTGCCGCCGATTTCCTGGCCGGCAAGACCGTTCAGGCCGACGACCGCAGCTTCACCGCCAGCGGCAAGGCCGATGACCTCGACGGCATCCGCCAGTTCGCTGTCGCCTACCTGCGCCACGAGCAGGACAAGGATCTGCAGGCTTTCCGCCTCAAATTCGACGAGTACTACCTGGAATCGAGCCTCTATACCAGTGGCCGGGTCGAGGCGACTCGTCAAGCGTCTGATCGACGCTGGCAAGACCTACGAGCAGGACGGCGCCCTGTGGCTGAAGACCACGGACTACGGCGACGACAAAGACCGCGTCATGCGCAAGACCGACGGCGGCTACACCTATTTCGTGCCCGATGTCGCCTATCACATCACCAAATGGGAGCGCGGCTACCACAAGGTCGTGAACATTCAGGGCACCGACCACCACGGCACTATCGCCCGTGTGCGGGCCGGCCTGCAGGCCGCGGGTGTCGGCATCCCGGCGGGCTACCCCGATTACGTGCTCCACACCATGGTGCGCGTGGTCAGGGGCGGCCAGGAAGTGAAGATCAGCAAGCGTGCCGGCAGCTATGTCACTCTGCGCGATCTGATCGAATGGACCAGCGCCGATGCCGTGCGCTTCTTCCTGCTTTCGCGCAAGCCCGACACCGAATACACCTTCGATGTCGATCTGGCGGTTTCCAAGAACAACGACAACCCGGTTTACTACGTGCAGTACGCCCACGCGCGCATCTGCTCGGTGCTCGAAGCCTGGGGCGGCGACACCGCCAGCCTGCTCGAAGCCGATCTGTCGCCGCTGGACACACCCGCTGCCCAGGCCCTGATGCTTCAGCTGGCCAGGTACCCTGACGTCCTGACGGCCGCTGCTCAGGATTTTGCGCCGCATGACATCACCTTCTACCTGCGTGAGCTGGCGGCCAGCTACCACAGCTACTACGATGCCGAACGCATCCTGGTGGATGACGAGGCGGTGAAAAAGGCGCGCCTTGCCTTGGTCGCCGCCACCGCCCAGGTGTTGCACAATGGCCTGTCGGTGCTGGGCGTGTCGGCCCCCGCCAAGATGTAATCATTCACAACATGAAATTGAACAAGCAATCTGGAGGTACCTTCCTGGGCGTGATCCTGGGGGTGATGGTGGGCTTGGCGGTAGCATTGGGCGTCGCCATCTACGTGGCCAAGGTGCCCGTGCCTTTCCTCAACAAGAATTCCTCCCGTACCAGCGGGCAGGATGCCGCCGAGGCCGAGAAAAACAAGGATTGGGATCCCAACGGCCTTCTGCGCGGCCGCAATGGTGCTGCGCCGGCCACCAGTGGCACTGTCGCGCCTGAGCCGGTGCCGCGAACCATCCCTGCGCCGGCTGAAGCGCCGGGGCCTGCCGTGGCGTTGCCCGCGCCCGCTGAGGTCAAGCCGCCCACGCGGCCCGCCGCGCAGGCGTCGGCACCCGCTCCCCGGGCCTCTTCGGCCACGGCGGCCCGCCAGCCTTCCGCTGATCCTCTGGGTGATCTGGTGGCTTCGCGGGCGGGCAGCAGCACGCCTTCAACGGCCTCCACGGCGCCAGATCCATTCGCCTACTTCGTGCAGGCCGGTGCTTTTCGCAATCCTGGTGAAGCCGAAGCCCAGCGGGCGCGCCTTTCGTTGATGGGCGTCGAATCCCGCGTGACCGAACGTGAGCAGGCCGGCCGCACGGTCTATCGTGTGCGCGTCGGTCCGTTTCAGAACAAGGACGCTGCCGACCGCGTGAAAGAGCGGCTGAGCGGCAACGGAATGGACGTGGCTTTGGTTAGAGTGCAGAAGTGACCCCCCTGAGGCGCTGGCGCGCCTTCCCCCCAGGGGGACGCAGCCAGCGGCCTGGCGAAGCCAGCTCCGCGGCTACTCACGTATGGCCTGCTCCGCGGCCTTCTGACTTGACTCCCTCACCCCAACCCTCTCCCGCCTGCGGGAGAGGGTTGGGGTGAGGGCGGCGGGGTTACCGCGGGTAAATGTCGTTTCTTCGGCGAAATTGGCTTAAAACATCAATAATCGAGCCTTGACTACCTCGGTTGCGGAACTCGCGGCCTGCTTGCCGGCTCTGACGGCCTGTTGATACTGGAGCTTGTTTTTTTATGAATCGTCGTGAATTTGCTTTAGGTGCCACTGCAGCGGCGCTTCCCGGGTTTCTGGCTTTGCCGGCGCATGCGCAACAAGGCAAGGGCTACGTGGAAATCAAGCCTGCGGCTCCGGTCGATGCGCCGGCCGGCCAAGTGGAGGTGATCGAGTTCTTCTCCTACGGCTGCGTGCATTGCATGCATTTCGAGCCTATTTTTGCCGCATGGAAGAAATCGGCTCCCAAGAATGTGGTGGTACGCCTCGAGCATGTGGGCTTCCAGAGCAGCTTCGAGCCGCTGCAGCGCATTTATTACGCCCTGGAGGCCGTCGGCGGGGTCGACAAGGTCCACGCCAAGGTGTTCGATGCCCTGCAGAACCAGCGCAAGCGCCTCGACAAGCCCGATGTCCTGTTCCCCTGGATGGCCGAGCAGGGTGTGGACCGCGCGAAGTTCGAGCAAGCCTACAAGTCTTTCGGCGTCGCCAGCAAAGTTCGCCGCGCCGTGCAACTGCAGGAAGCCTACAAGGTCGAAGGTACGCCAGCCCTGGGGATCGGCGGGCGCTACTACACCGACGGTTCCATGGCCGGTGGCTTCGAGCGCATGCTTCAGATCACCAATCAGTTGGTCAAAACCTGAAGCTCGGGGCGAAATGCCCTGGTTTTTGCCGCTTCATCAGCCCGCTTTTGAGCGGGCTTTTTTGTCTGCGGCTTAGAATGGAGCCGAGAATCGAAGCAAAAACCGTGCCTTCAATGAAATCACCTTTCCCACTGCGGGCCTTTGGCTGCGCTTTCGCGTTGCTGGCGGGCGTTCTGGCTGGGAGCCCCGCCTGGGCTGAGCGGGCGGACCGCGAGAAGCCCATGAACATCGAGTCCGACACGCTGCGCTACGAAGACCAGCAACAGCTCAGTACGTTCACCGGCCGCGTCGTGGCCACCAAAGGCACCATCGTGATGCGCGGCGCGCGTCTGGAGGTGCGGCAGGACGCGGCGGGCAATCAGTTCGGCGTGATGTATGCCGAGCCGGGCAAGCGGGCTTTCTTCCGCCAGAAGCGCGAAGGCCTGGACGAATACATCGAAGGCGAAGGCGACACCATCGAGTACGACAGCAAGGCCGACACCGTGCGCTTTATCCGCCGTGCCGAGATGCGGCGCCTGGCTGGCTCCACCATGCAGGATGAAGTCACGGGGGCGGTCATCGTCTACAACAACACCACCGAGGTCTACACCGTCGATGGCGCGGCGCGTTCCGCGGGTGCCACCCCTTCGAAGGGGGCTGGCGGACGTGTGCGGGCTATTCTGGCGCCGCGTGGTACACCTGCTCCAGCCTCCGGGGCGGAGTCCGCCGTGCCGCTGCGGCCTTCCACGGGGCCATCCCAGTGAGTGGGCAGGTGGAGCAGCCCGCCCCCGTCCTCAACGCCGCCGTCTCGCCGTCCCAGGCAGCGGCGCCCGGCTCCAGCCGTCTGGAGGTCCGAAGCCTGCGCAAGAACTATGGCGCGCGGCGCGTGGTGCATGATGTATCGCTCACGGTCCGCAATGGCGAGGTGGTGGGGCTGCTCGGCCCCAACGGCGCTGGCAAGACCACGTCGTTCTATATGATCGTCGGCCTGTTGCGCGCCGATGGCGGCCAGATCAGCATCGACGGCCAGCCGATCGAGCACATGCCGATCCACCGGCGTTCGCGGCTGGGCCTTTCCTATCTGCCACAGGAAGCCTCGATCTTCCGCAAGCTCACCGTCGCGGAAAATGTGCGGGCCGTGCTCGAATTGCAGCAGGACGAGAATGGCCACCCGCTGCCCAAGGCCGAAATCGAGCGCCGGTTGACGGAGTTGCTGGAGCAGCTTCACGTGAACGATTTGCGTGATTCGCCCGCGCCCTCGCTTTCCGGGGGCGAGCGCCGCCGCGTGGAGATCGCGCGAGCGCTGGCCACGCAGCCACGCTTCATTCTGCTGGATGAGCCCTTTGCCGGTATCGATCCTATTGCCGTCATCGAAATCCAGCGCATCATCGCCTTTCTCAAAGGGCGCGGCATTGGTGTGCTGATCACCGACCACAACGTGCGCGAGACACTGGGCATCTGCGACCATGCGGTCATCATCAGTGAAGGCCGTGTGCTGGCCGCAGGTACCCCCGAGGAGATCGTTGCCGATCCTGAAGTGCGGCGTGTGTACCTTGGCGAACACTTCCGGCTCTGAAGCGTGAACACGCTATTGAGTACACCGGCGCGGCGGTGACGGCATGAAACCCGGCCTTTCACTGCGCGTTTCCCAGCATCTTGCGCTCACGCCCCAGCTACAGCAGTCGATCCGGCTTTTGCAGCTGTCCACGCTGGAATTGGCCAGCGAAGTCGAGCAGATGCTGGACGACAATCCCTTTCTTGAGCGCGCAGAAGAAGACGCCGACCGCGAGGCATTCGGCCTTGCGCGCGCCGATACCCGCGTGAGCGAAGGCGACCGCGCCAGCGAACAGGGCGCGGAGGCTGGCACAGACGATTTCGGCGATACCGACGGGGCCAGGGGCGAGACCCTGGTCGCTGAAAGCTGGGACGGCGATGGCAGCGTGGAAACCCAGCCCGACGACGGTGAATGGGGAGGCGATGCGCCCGCCCGCCGTAACAATCTGGAAGATGACGACGAACTCGACCCCGGCGAGCGTGGTACGCCGCAGGAGTCTCTGACCGATCACCTGCACCGCCAGGCCTTGTCCCTGCGCCTGATGCCGGAGGATGCGGCGGCCGTGCGTTTCATGATCGAGTCGCTGAACGAGGATGGCTACCTCGAAGACACGCTCGCTGAACTGGCCGCGACCCTCCTTGATGAGAACGACGGCCAGGAGCAGATGGAAGAGTTGGTGCACCGCTTCACACTGGCACTCAGGCTCGTGCAATCACTGGAGCCCGCCGGCGTCGGCGCGCGCAACCTGGCTGAATGCCTCACGCTGCAGCTCAAGAGCCGCCAGAATGAGCGAGGGTTGGGCGCGCAGGAGCAGGCGCTTGTCGCCGCGGCGCTGCAGATTTGTACTCAGCACGGCGCCATGGACCTGTTGGCGCGGCGCGATGCACGGCGGCTTGCCCAGGCCACGGGTGAACCCGAAGACCTGGTGCGCGCTGCCATGGCCTATATTGGCCGGCTGGAACCCAAGCCGGGGCGGCGCTTTGCGGATGTCACGCGTAATGCCATTGTGCCGGATGTCATCGTCACCTGCAGCGGCCAGGGTGCGCAGCAGCGCTTTCGTGTGCAGCTCAACCCCGATGTGATGCCGCGTCTGCGCGTGCACGACATCTATGCCGGTGCCTTGCGCGGCGGTCGAGGCGGCGAGAACCACCAGGCGTTGGCGCAGCGCTTGCAGGAGGCCCGGTGGTTCATCAAGAACATCCAGCAGCGCTTCGACACCATCCTGCGCGTGTCACAGGCCATCGTCGAGCGGCAGAAGAATTTCTTTGTCCATGGCGAACTGGCCATGCGTCCCATGGTGCAGCGCGAGCTGGCCGACGAGCTGGGCGTGCATGAATCAACCATCAGCCGTGTAACGACCGCCAAATACATGGCCACGCCGCAGGGCACCTTCGAGCTGAAGCACTTCTTCGGCTCTGCGCTGGGGACGGAAGCCGGTGGCAATGCCTCCAGTACGGCGGTGAGGGCGCTCATCAAGCAATTCATCTCCGCCGAGGACACGAAGAAGCCGCTATCGGACAACCAGATCGCCGATATGCTCAAGGAGCAAGGCATCGATTGCGCCCGCCGAACGGTGGCCAAGTACCGCGAAGGGCTGCGCATTCCCGTGGCGAGCTTGCGCAAGCTGGCGTAACCCCTGGGACCGCCGAGCTCCAGCTCGGCAAGAGGGGTTTTGTACACGCTGCTGCCAGGCTGGAGCCCGGCGATCCCGGCGGGCAAGGCTTGCCACCCTCGGCGGGAGCGACAATCACCCCTTACTGGCCTGTGCCGCGTCCCGATCAAATGAACCAACTGACCCTCTTCCTACCCTGCGCCGCCGGCGTTGAAGGTTTCCTGGCCGATGAAGTGCACGGCCTCACGGGCCTGGTCGGCAGTGATTTGCTCACCGTGCGCGCGGGTGTGCGCGTGCGCACCGATTGGGCGGGCGCGCTGCGCCTCAATCTGTACAGCCGCCTGGCGCAGCGGGTGCTGATCGAGCTGGCGCACGGCCCCTATCGCGACGCGGAAGATCTCTACAGGCTCGGCTCAGGCGTGGCTTGGGAAGAATGGTTCACGCCTCGCCAGAGCTTTCGCATCGAGTTGACGGCGCAGCACAGTCCGCTGCAGAGCCTGAATTTCGCGACGTTACGCGTCAAGGATGCCGTGGCCGACCGTTTCCGCCAACGGGGCGGTGTACGTCCCAGCATCGATACGCATGCGCCGAATGTGCGCCTGCATGCCCACCTCACGGTCGACACTGCCACGCTGTACATCGACACCTCGGGCGAGCCGCTGTTCAAGCGCGGTTGGCGCCAGGACAAGGGTGACGCGCCGCTGAAGGAAACCCTGGCAGCCGCCATGTTGGCCGCTAGCGGCTGGTGGCAGCCTGCTACGCGCTCGGTGCAGGAAGTGCCGCTGTATGACCCCTGCTGCGGCAGCGGCACGATCGTCATCGAGGCGGCGCAGATTCAGCTAGGGCTGCCCGCGGGCGGTCAGCGATCCTTTGGTTTCGAGCAATTGAGACCATTTGATCGCGCAAGCTGGCAAACCATGAAAAGCGAAGCCCAAGGCGAGCGCAGGTCTGCCGACGTGCCCGTCTTCGGTAGCGACGTGGCCCACCGCATGGTCGATTTTGCCCAACGCAATGCAGAGCGCGCTGGCGTGGCTGATGCCGTGCAACTGCGCGGCGGCGATGCGCTGCAACGCATGCCGCCAAGCGCCCAACCGGGCGTGATCGTCATGAACCCACCCTATGGTGAGCGTATCGCTGCCGCGGGTGTGGCCGGCCGGGGCCGCGAGGCTTTCCAGAGCGGCACACTGGCGCGCGCGCGGGGAGAAGGGACGGGGACGGCGGCCGAGGTCGACGCCGGCGACGATTTCTTCCGTCAGCTCAGTGCGCATTGGAAGTCACACTACGCGGGCTGGAGTGCCTGGCTGTTGACGCCCGATCTCAAGCTCCCTGGCCGTCTACGGCTGAAGGAATCGCGCCGGGTGCCGATGTGGAACGGTCCCATCGAATGCCGGCTGTTCCGTTTCGATCTGACGGGCCGGGCATCTCCAGTGGCATGACGGCCGAACTGGTACTCGACACCAACGTCGCGCTGGATTTGCTGGTGTTCGCGGATCCTGCCGCCGCGCCGCTGCGGGCCGCATTGTTAGCTGGAGATGCGGTATGGCTGGCCACCGGGCAGATGCGCGCGGAGTTGGCTCGTGTGCTGGATTACCCAAGGGTGGTGCCGCGTCTGGAGGCCAGGGATTTGACCTCGGCTGCAGTCATGGCTGAATTCGATCGGCTTGCCCGCATGGTGGAACCCGCGCCGGTGGCTTCCTGCCGTTGTGCGGACGCCGACGACCAACCCTTCATTGATCTGGCGGTTCAGCGTGGGGCGTTGCTGCTGAGCAAGGACGCCGCGGTACTGGCTTTGAAGCGGGCCATGCGGGCCTTGGGGGCGAGAGTGTTGCCGGCTTGGCCGATTTGAACGCGCTCACAGCGACTTCTTCAACCAGGCTCCAATTTCACCCATGATCCCCCGCCTGAACAATAGCACGCAGACCACGAAAATAGCGCCCTGCACCAACGACACCCAGGAGCCCAGCTCAGCCAGGTAGTTCTGCATGGTGACAATGACCGCCGCGCCTACGACAGGGCCGAAAATGGTGCCAAGGCCGCCCACCAAGGTCATCAGAATGACCTCGCCCGACATGCCCCAGTGCACATCAGTCAACGAGGCGAGCTGAAACACGAGTGCCTTGGTACCGCCGGCCAAGCCAGAGAGCGCGGCCGAGAGCACGAACGCGCGGTGCTTGAATTTGTCAGCGTCATAGCCCAGCGAAATGGCGCGGGGCTCGTTTTCGCGGATCGCCTGGAGCACCTGCCCGAAGGGCGAATGCACGATGCGGTAGATGAGCAGAAAGCCGCCGATGAAAATCGCATACACCAGGATATACATCGATACCGGCTGAGACAGATCGATGAAGCCGAAAAGCTTGCCGCGCGGCACGGCCTGAATGCCGTCCTCGCCACCGGTAAACGGGGCCTGCAGGCTGAAGAAGAACACCATCTGGGCCAGCGCCAGCGTGATCATGGCGAAATAGATGCCCTGTCGGCGAATGGCCAGCAACCCCGCTACCCAGCCGAGGGCGGCTGCGCACACCGTGGCGAACAGGATCGCCAGCTCGGGCGGGAAGCCCCATCTCTTGGCGGCATGGGCCGAGGCGTAGCCCGCGCCACCCAGAAACATGGCATGCCCGAAGGAGAGCAGGCCGCCAAAGCCCAGCAGCAGATTGAAGGCGCAGGCGAAGAGCGCGAAGCACATCACCTTCATCATGAATACGGGGTACACGCCCGCGAAGGGCGCCAAGGCAAATACCGCCGCCATGGCGATGAACACGTTGCGGTGCGTGGTGCTGGCCGCCGGTTCGGTGGTGGAGATGGGCGCGGTCATGGCTTGCCGGTTCTCGCTTACTTCTGGGTGCCGAACAGACCCGCCGGCCGGATCAGCAGCACGATGGTCATGATGATGAAAATGACGGTACTTGACGCCTCGGGGTAGAACACCTTGGTGAGCCCCTCGATCAGCCCTAGGCCGAAGCCCGTGACAATGGCGCCCATGATTGAACCCATGCCGCCGATCACCACCACCGCGAACACCACGATGATCAGATCGGCCCCCATCTGCGGGCTGACCTGATAGATCGGAGCGGCCATCACACCGGCCAGCGCCGCCAGACCCACGCCGAATCCGTAGGTGAGCGTGATCATGCGCGGCACATTAATTCCGAAAGCCTGCACCAGTTGCGGGTTTTCGGTCGCCGCGCGCAGGTAGCCCCCCAGCTTGGTGCGCTCAATGACGAACCAGGTGGCCAGGCAGACCACCAGAGAGGCCACGATCACCCAGCCGCGGTACTTGGGCAGGAACATGAAGCCCAGGTTGATACCACCCGCCAGTTGCTCCGGAATGGCATAGGGCAGGCCGGTAGAGCCAAACTCGTTACGGAAGTAGCCCTGGATCAGCAGCGCCAGGCCGAAAGTCAGCAGCAGGCCGTAGAGATGGTCCAGCTTGTACAACCGCTGCAGCATGGTGCGCTCGATGACCACCCCGACGATGCCCACCAGGATCGGCACCAGCAGCAGAGACCACCAATATCCCAGTCCCAGCTGATTCATCAGCAGATAGGCGCCAAAAGCGCCCAGCATGTACAAGGCCCCGTGGGCGAAGTTGATGATGTTGAGCAGGCCGAAGATGACGGCCAACCCCAGTGAGAGCAAGGCGTAGAACGAGCCGTTGATGAGGCCGATTAGCAACTGCCCCATCATGGCCTGGAGAGGAATACCGAAAACTTCCATGCGCGGTCTCGTTCGTGCCTTGTGGATCGCCTGCCTTGACGGTGGCTAAGTTACTTCTTGGCCACCAGCGGGCAGTTGCCCTCGGCCATCGGGCGGAACGCCTGATCGGCCGGAATGGTCTGCTTGATCTTGTAGTAGTCGTAAGGACCCTTGGATTCGCTCGGCTTCTTGACTTCGAACAGATACACGGGGTGGATCTTGCGGCCGTCGGCGCGGATGCTGCCCTTGCCGAACAACGGATCGTCGGTGGGCATTTCCTTCATCTTGGCTACGACTTTGGTGCCATCGTCGGTCTTGGCGGCATCAATGGCCTTCAGGTAGTGCAGCACGCCTGCATATACCCCCGCGTGATCGGAGGAGGGGTATTTGCCTTTGTTGGCGGCGGCAAAGCGCTTGGTCCAGGCGCGGCTGGCGTCGTTCAGGTCCCAATACCAGGCTTCGGTGATGTTCAGGCCTTGTGCTGCTTGCAGCCCCAGGCCGTGCACGTCGGGCAGGAACACCAGCAGGCCGGCGAGCTTTTGGCCCCCCTTGACGATGCCGAACTCGGATGCTTGTTTGATGGAGTTGATGGTGTCGCCACCCGCGTTCGCCAGGCCGACGATCTTGGCCTTGGAGGCTTGCGCCTGCAGCAGGAAGGAGGAGAAGTCCTGCGTGGCCAGAGGCACCTTCACGCTGCCCACGATCTTGCCGCCGGCGGCCTTCACGACCTCGGAGGTGTCGCGCTCCAGGGCATGGCCGAAGGCGTAGTCGGCGGTCAGGAAGAACCAGGTGTCGCCCCCGCTCTTCACCACCGCGCTGCCGGTGCCGTGCGCCAGCATCCAGGTGTCATAGAGCCAGTGGACCGTATTGGGGGAGCAATCCTTGCCCGTCAGGTCGGAGGCGGCCGAGCCGGTGTTGACGTGGACCTTGCCTTTTTCCTTGGTGACCTCGCTGACCGCCAGGCCCACCGAGGAGGTGGGTACGTCGACGATCATGTCCACGCCATCGGAGTCATACCACTTGCGGGCGATGCTGGAACCGATGTCCGGTTTGTTCTGATGGTCGGCCGAAACGATCTCTACCTTCAGCTTGGATTTGCTGGCCTTCAGGTAGTCTTCCACCGCCATCTTGGCCGCGAGCACGGAGCCCGGGCCGCCAATGTCGGCGTACACGCCCGACATATCGTTCATGACGCCGATCTTGACCACGTTGCCCGAGATCTGGGCCTGTGCCAGACCAGCGGTGGTCAGGCCGAGAGCGGCTATCAGCGAGCACAATAGTTTGCGTTTCATAGGGCTGTCTCCTTTTGTCTAGCAGCGAAAAAAATGCTCTCGTCGGGGCGGAACACGTTCTCAGACCCCCAGGGACTCATGCAGCATCTGCATGTTGTCCTGCAACTCGGCGGAAGAAAGCTCCCGCATGATCAATCCGCGCTCCATGACGTAGAAGCGGTCGGCCAGCGGGGCGGCAAAGCGGAAGTTCTGCTCCACCATCAAGATGGTGAAGCCGCGCGCGCGCAGCGCGTGAATCATGCGGGCCAGCGCCTGCACGATCACGGGCGCAAGGCCCTCCGAGATTTCATCCAGCAGCAGGATCTTGGCGCCCGTGCGCAGAATGCGCGCCACGGCCAGCATCTGCTGCTCACCTCCCGAGAGGCGCCCGCCAGGGCTGTTGCGGCGCGCCTTCAGGTTCGGAAACATGTCATAGATTTCACCGATCTCCATACCGCCCTCGGCGATCCTGGGCGGCAGCATCAGGTTTTCCTCGCAGGTGAGCGAAGTCATGATGCCGCGCTCTTCGGGGCAGTAGCCCAGGCCCAGGCGGGCGATCTGGTGCGGCGCCATGCGCACGGTTTCGGTCCCGTTCACCAGCAGCGAGCCGGTGCGCTTGCCCACGAGACCCATGATGGCGCGCAGCGTGGTGGTCCGGCCGGCGCCGTTGCGGCCGAGCAGTGAAACCACCTCACCCCGCTTCACATCGATGTTCACGCCATGCAGGATGTGCGATTCGCCATACCAGGAGTGCACGTCCTTGAGCTGGATGGCTGGTGTGGATGAAGTGCTCATGTCGGTGACGAGATCCTCAAGCGTGCGAAACAAGGGTTTCGTCCGCGCTTCCCATATAGGCTTCCAGGACCTTCGGGTTGCGCGAGACTTCAGCGTAAGGCCCTTCGGCGATCACCTGCCCGAATTGCAGCACCGTGATCGTGTCGGCGATGGTGCCCACGACCCCCATGTTGTGCTCCACCATCAGCACTGTTCGGCTGGCGGCGACTTTCTTGATGAGCTGTGTGATCATCTCCACGTCTTCCAGGCCCATGCCCTGCGTGGGCTCGTCCAGTAGCATCAGTTGAGGCTCCATGGCCAGGGTGGTGGCAATTTCCAGAGCCCGCTTGCGGCCGTAGGGCAACTCGACGGCCTTGATGTGCGCGAAATCGGCCAGGCCCACGAAACCCAGCAATTCCATGCAGCGGTCATTGAGCTGGTTCAGCGAGCGCTCGGATTTCCAGAAGTGAAACATCGTGCCCAGCGTTTGCTGCAGCGCCACGCGCACGTTCTCCAGCACGCTCATGTGCGGAAAGGTGGAAGAGATCTGGAACGATCTCACCACGCCGCGCCGGGCAATCTGCGCCGGTTTTTCGCGCGTGATGTCATGGCCGTCGAACAGGATCTGGCCGCGCGTGGGCTCGAGGAACTTGGTCAGCAGATTGAAGCAGGTCGTCTTGCCTGCGCCATTGGGGCCGATCAGCGCATGGATCGTGCCCCGCTCTACTTTCAGGCTGACATCGTTGACAGCCACAAAGCCTTTGAACTCCTTGACGAGCCCTCGAGTTTCCAAAATGATGCTTGAACCCATGCGACCCGCTCTCGTAACCCGCTGATTCGTTGGACGAGCGGATTATGTGCGGCGCTTTCTTCCGTGCCGATTGGGGTTTTTACCTGAGAGGGTTCCCCCTTGTAACCAATGTCATGCGGACGACATTTGATGGCGGGCACCACGGTGGTGCAAGCAGCCTCATCTCCCTCCCCCTCTGGGGGAGGGTCGGGGTGGGGGCTTTCACGGTGGGTTGATCTGAACGGCCTTCTGCTTCCTAATGACCTTCAGCTGTTTGATTTGGGGTCGGAGGCCGGGATTGCCCCCGGCAGTGCACCTACTCTTCTTTGCGTCGCCACCGGATGGCCGGCCCCCGGATCGCCGGCCGAAGAAGAGTAGGCAGAAGAAAGGCGACCCCACTGCCCGCGTCCCTGCGCTGCGCTCCGGGCAGCCTGCGATGCTCGGCCAAGGGGCGGTGCTGCAGAACTCGCTTTGTTCACTTCGTTCACGCCGCTCAAACAGCTGCAGCAAGCTAGAGCACGAAGCAAGGGCATCTTGCAGTGCCCTTGCCCTGCGCTTCTCAGCGCGGGCAGAGGGGACCCGTGGCTCGGGCCATCGCTGCGCTCGGCCCTCGAATAGTCAGGCTTCGCTCCGCTCGGCTGTCGAATCTTTTTGACGAAAACGTTACAGCTTTTCGGCCGGTGGGTTCGATGCATCTCCATCCGAAGCGGCCCAGCCCGGCGGCACTTGCGTGGGTGAAGCAGGCGTGGCCGCGGGGGCGGGCGCCTGCTCCGCCGTGACCGGATGCTCCGAGGGCGGCGTCGGTTGCTGCGCGGGCTGCAGCTCGCGCGCCACGTCGCGTGCGGAGGAGGGCGCGCGCCCTTTGTGGCTGACATGCGAATCGCGCAGATCCGGAGGCGCTTCGCTGGCCGCGGGTTCCTGCGGCGCGAAGCTGTGCGCGCTGGCCAGCGGCCAGTACAGACGGAACACGTTCGGTAAATGGGCCAGGTCGTTCAGGATTGCACCGGGCTCCACGCTCGGCAGCAGGGTGGAGAGCAGGCGCACTTCGGTGTCGTCGATGCGCCGGACGATGTGGTGTGTGGTGACTTGAGCGGGGTGCTTCAGGCCGGCGGCCTGCAGCAACTCCTTGAGCGCATGTAGTGTATTGGCATGAAACTGCGCCACGCGAGGCGCCTTGTCGCCCACGACCAAGGCTTTCTGGCGCAACGGATCCTGCGTGGTCACGCCGGTAGGGCAGCGGCCGGTGTGGCAGCTCTGCGCTTGCAGGCAGCCCAGCGCCATCATGTAGCCGCGCGCTGCGTTGCACCAGTCGGCCCCCAGGGCCAGCATGCGCGCTACATCGAACGCAGTGATCACCTTGCCGGCGCAGCCGATCTTGATGCGGTCACGCAAGCCGATGCCCACCAGCGTGTTGTGCACCAGCCGCAGACCCTCCTGCAAGGGGGTGCCCACATGATCGACAAACTCCACCGGCGCTGCGCCCGTACCGCCTTCGGCCCCATCCACCACAATGAAGTCAGGCGTGATGCCGGTCTCCAGCATGGCCTTGGCGATGGCGAACCACTCCCAAGGGTGGCCGATGCACAGCTTGAAGCCCGTGGGCTTGCCTCCCGAGAGGCGCCGCAACTCGGCCACGAACTGCAGCAGGCCGACGGGCGTGGAAAACGCGCTGTGCGTGGCGGGGGAAATGCAGTCCACGCCCACCGGAATGCCGCGTGCGGAGGCGATCTCAGGCGTGACCTTGGCGCCCGGCAGCATGCCCCCATGCCCCGGCTTGGCGCCTTGGCTGAGCTTGATCTCGATCATCTTGACCTGCTGCTCGCGTGCCTGGGCTTCAAAGCGCTCCGGACTGAAGCTGCCATCGGGGTTGCGGCAACCGAAGTAGCCCGAGGCGACTTCCCAGATCAGATCGCCCCCGTGCACGCGGTGGTATTGCGAGATCGAGCCTTCGCCCGTATCGTGCGCGAACCCGCCGATCTTGGCGCCCTGGTTCAGGGCAAGGATCGCGTTGGCTGACAGCGCGCCGAAGCTCATCGCCGAGATGTTGAACACACTCGCGCTGTAGGGTTGCGTACAGGCATCTGTGCCCTCGTGGGGTTGGCCGGGCTGGCCGCCAATCCAGATACGGAAATCGTGCGATTCGATCTTCGTCGGGTGCAACGAGTGATTGATCCACTCATAGCCTTCAGCGCCCACATCCAGTTGCGTGCCGAATGGCCGGTTGTCCGGATCACCCTTGGCGCGCTGGTACACCACCGAGCGCTGCGCCCGGGAAAAAGGCTGTGCCTCCGTATCGCTCTCGATGAAGTACTGGCGGATCTCTGGCCGTATGAACTCCAGCGCGAAGCGCAGGTGCCCCAGCACAGGGTAGTTGCGCAGGATGGCGTGGCGTGTCTGGTTGAGGTCATACACCCCCAGCGCCACCAGCAGGCCAGAGAGGAGGAACCAGAGCCCGCCGCGGCCGAAGGCAATCATCGAGAACAGGCTGAGGATCAGCACGAGCACGCACAGGGCAAGCGTGCTGTAGCGGACGGTGTTGGAAGGCGTCAGGGGTGGTGCGGATGTGGACATTGGCTCTCCGGGGGGCGCGCATGGAGCGCGCCGGGATGGCGAACGGCGGCACAGGTTCAGCCGCGGCGGATGTGGAGAACATCATACGTGTCCGCGATGTCAATGGTCCGAGCCGATCGGCGCGCCTTGATTTGCAAAGATGGGCTGGTGTGATCCCGGCCGCCAGCCCTTCGGCAGATCAGATCAAGCGGCGCGTTGCGCGGCGTGCCGCGCAGCGGCATACCCGAATGCAATGGCCGGGCCGAGCGTGATGCCGGGCCCTGGGTAGAGCCCTGACATGACGGAGTTCATGTCGTTGCCGCAGGCATACAGCCCCTCGATAGGCTGACCGGCATCGTCCAGCACCCGGGCATCCAGATCGGTATGCAGCCCATGGCAGGTGCCGATGTCGCCGGGCTGCAGTGCGATGGCGTAGTAGGGCCCCTGCCCCAGAGGGGCCAGGCAGGGGTTGGGCTGATGGGTGAGATCGCCCAGACACCGGTTGTACGGCGTGGATCCCTTGCCAAAGGCCGGGTCGGTTCCGGATGCCGCAGCGCGGTCAAAATTCTCGACGGTGCGGCGCAGTTGCTCGCCGGGCACTTTCATTTGCGCGGCCAACTGATCGAGCGAATCGCCGCGCAGCATGTAACCCTTTTTCACCAATTGGCGCTGCCAGCCCGCATCAGGATGGGAAAAACCGAAGCAATACCGGTCCAGATGCGCTTGGCTCGACACCAGGAACGCCGCTTGAGAGCCCACGGCGTCCTTCTGCCTCAGCATGGCCTGGGTGAAGTCATGGTAGTTGGTCGACTCGTTCACAAAGCGTTCGCCGCGCGCGTTGACGGCAATGACACCCGGCTTGGAGCGATCCATCATCAGGTGCGGGAAATTCCAGCGGCTGCCATCGGCACGCTGAATCACGGACACCGGTGACCAGAAAGCTGGCGTCGCGGGCAGCGGTCCCATCGCGGCACCTGCTGCCAGTGCCAGCTCGATGCCGTCTCCCGTGGCGGACTCGGGCACGGCGGAGTAGTCGTCAGCGCCTGCGGTGAAGTAGCGCTGGCGAAGCTGGGGGTTGTGGGGATATCCACCTGTGGCCAGCACCATGCCCTTGCGCGCACGCACGGTCATGGGCTGTCCGTTCCGCATGACACGGGCACCTGTGATTCGGCTGCCTTCCTTCAGCAGCTCTGCCACTTGCACGCTACGCCAGACAGGGACCTTCAGCTTCAGCAAGCTTGCGTAAAAGCGCGCCGCCAACGCGTTGCCGACCACCAGGCGCGTGCCCCGCCGCCGCAAGGCAAGCCGGTCCAGGGCATAGCGCGCCACGAGCTTGGCGGTGTGGCTGAATCCGTCCCAGGTACGGAAGCGCGCAAGGATCTTGGTGGCATCGGCCACCGTCACCATCATTCCGCCGAGCACCAGATACTCCGGCGGCGGCGAGCGCACGTCGGCGAAGCGCTTGCCCAGTGCGCGGGCGTCATAGGGCAGTGCTTCAAGGGCGCGGCCGCCCGCGGTGCCTCCCTCGCGCTCGGAGAAATAGTCCGGCGTGGTGGTCCGCAGCAGAAAGGCCACCTCGGATCGGGCTTCGAGATACTCGATGGCGTCTACCGCCAATGCCAGATACCGGCGCAGGCGTTCCTCGTCGAAGCGCTCGCCCAGGCAGGCCTGCAAGTAGGTGAGTGTCTTTTCAAGACTGTCGTTCACCCCGGCGCGCCGGGCCAGATGGCTGCCGGGCACCCAGCATACGCCCCCGGAATAGGCGGTGCTGCCGCCGACCACGTCGGCTTTCTCCAGCACCAGCACGCGCTGGCCTTCAGCCGCCGCCACAATGGCGGCGGTCATGCCGGCCGCGCCACTGCCGACCACGAGCAGATCGACCTCCATCGTTTCTGCCATGGATTAGTCCAACGTCAGGTTCAAAGCCTTGATGATGGGGCCGAAGGCCTTCGCTTCGTTGTCAATGAGCGCCTTGGCCTCGGCGGGTCCACCCGTCAGCGGACGGATGACCATCGTGTTCATGACCTTGCGGACCTCTTCGCTCTCCATCACCACCGCCACCTCGCGCGCCAGGCGCTCGGCCAAAGGCGCCGGCATGCCTTTGGGGCCCACGAGAACCGCATAGGGGTTGGGAATGTTCACAGATGGGAAGCCAGCTTCAGCCAGCGTCGGAATGTCCGGGAATGCCGCCAGGCGCTTGTCGCCGTTGACGGCCAGCGTCTTGACCTGCCCGCTGCGCATGAAGCCGCTCGACGAAGAAGCCTCGCCCACCATGAACTCCACTTGCCCGCTGGCCACTGCGAGGGACTGTGCTGCTCCGCCAGGATACGGAACCTGTGTCATCTTGGCACCCGTTCCGCTCATGAACAGCTCGGAAGCGAGGCGCCCGGCCGACGTGGCGCCAGGGTTGGCGTTGCGCCAGGCGTTGGGGTCTTTCTTGGCACCGTCCACCACCTCCTTGAGCGACTTGACCGGGCTGTTGCCCACGACCTGGAAGGTGTAGGTATACACGCCGATGGGGGCAATGGGCGTATAGCCTTGCGGATCGTAAGGAAGCGTCTTGTAGAAATACTGGTTGGTCGAGTAGGGCTGTCCCAGCGTGTAGAAGAGCGTGTAGCCATCTGGTGCCGCCCCGCCCACCATTTGCGCAGCCGGAATCAGATTGCCGCCGGGCTTGTTGTCCACCAGCACGTTCTGCCCAAGCCGCTTGCCCAGGCCCGCTGCAATCGGCCGAGCCAGCACGTCCAGAGCGCCTCCCGCCGGGAACGGCACGATCAGCCGGATGGGCTTGACGGGATAGTTGTCCTGGGCGCTCGCAGGCAGGGCCGCACCCATGAACGCGGCGCAGGCCAGCATGATGAAAGGAGTACGCATGCTTGTCTCTTTTTGAAAGTGTGGGAGGGATACGTTTTTTTGAGGAACTGGGTGGCCCAGCTCAGTCGACCTGGGCCCCGCTGGCCTTGACCAGCGGTGTCCAGCGGTCTACTTCGCTTTTCATCATGGCGCCGAACTGGCTGGCGCTCTGGGGCAGCGGCCGCATGCCTTGATCCGCAAAGCGTTTGGTCAGATCCGCGCTGGTAATCGCCTTGACGATCGCTGCATTGAGTGCCGTCACGGCTTCGCCCGGTGTGCCTACGGGCGCCACCACGCCAAACCAGACGCTGCCGTCCACACCCTCGACACCTGATTTCGCCATGGTCGGCACACCGGGGAGATTGGCGAAGGGTCGCGGGCTGGCCACCGCCAAGGCCTTGAGCTTGCCACCCTCGATCATGGGGCCGCTGCTCATCATCACGTCAAACATCATGTCCACGCGGCCGGTGACCAGATCCTGCAAGGCGGGTGCCGAGCCCTTGTAAGGCACGTGGATCAACTTCGCACCGGTCCTGGAGGCCATTGCCTGGCCCAGCATGTGGCCTATGGAGCCCAGTCCCTGGGATGCGTAGGTCAACCCTTCGGGCTTGCTGCGGGCCAGCGCGATCAGCTCCTGCACGGAGGTGACCTTGCTGTCCTTGGCGACCACGAGAATCATGGGCGTGTCGACCATGGCGCTCACCGGCACAAAGTCTTTCAGCGGGTTGTAGGAAAACTGGCGGAACAATGTCTGGTTAATGGCGAACATTTCAGTCGCCCCCACGAACAGGGTGTAGCCGTCGGCCTTCGCTTGCTTGACGAGGGAGCCCGCAATCTGGCCGCCTCCGCCAGGGCGGTTGTCTACCAGCACGGGTTGGCCCAGCGTGCCGCTGACATGCTGTGCCACATTGCGTGCGATAGTGTCCGTGGGGCCACCCGGCGCGAAGGGGACCACCAGGGTGATCGCACGCGAGGGGTAGTTGTCGGCATGGGCCGCCATGGAAGCGGCGGCCATAGTGATGCCAAGCAGCCAGCGAAAAATATTCCTGTGCTGAGTTCTCATGATGTCTCCTTAGTCGCTTTTCCCGTCAGGACCGACCGCCGGTCCTGGCATACCGAGAGCCCCATCCACGAACATCACGCCGAAGCCGGCGATCAACGCATTGATGGGCTGATAGTGTCGGAAGCTGCTGCCCCGCACATGGGCGGGCAGGGCGGCCCGCGCGATGAGCCAGGTCTTCGACTCATGCGCAGAGCGGCCAGCCTCTTCCGCGATAGCGGTTTCGGCCAGTCCGTCCAGGGCACCCAGATCGCCGCTTTCTAGCGCGTCCATCCATTGCCTGTCCCACGCGGGGTTCAGGGGCTTGATCGATGGATCGCCCGTCTCCAGGGCTTGCCCGGCAGCGGCGGCAGCATGCATCTTGCGCAGGCGCACCTCTTCCGTGAGGTCGGAGCGCAGGGTGATGCGCTCCCGCACGGCCGGATCAGGGTGATCCATGGTGGGCACCGGTGGCTCATGCGAAAGCCCGCCCGACCCGATCAGCAGCGTGCGCCCGGGCAACTGGCCCAGGAAGCGCCCCAGCGCTTCGCCCAGTTGCCGGCAGCGGCGCACGCGTGGAATGACTGGCGGGGCGACCGCGTTCACGAACACGGGGATCACAGGCGGCGTCTCGAATCCGCCCCACAGCAGTTGCAGAGGCTGCACGAAGCCATGATCCACTTTCATCCGGCGTGAAATGGCAGGGTCGAAGCCTTCATCCAGCAGAAAATCCGCACAGGCGAGCGCAGTGGCTTCATCCACGTTCAGCTTGCCGGTCGGCATCGTGTAGTCGCCCACTGAATCGGCTTCGGTGCCGATGCAGAAAGGCGGCATCAGTTCATTGAAGAATCCGTTGTAGTGATCTGGCGCCACCAGCACTACCCGGTCCGGTGCCCAGCGCAGCACCTCTTCACGGGCCCGCGCCAGCGCGCCCATCAGGTCGGCCTCGGTTTGCGGCGCTAGTGGGGCTACCCCCAGCAGCGGTGTGTGCGACAGGCCCAGGAAGGCGCGCTGCCCAGCCACCGTGTTCAAGCTGTTCCCGGCGCTCATTGAGTAACCTCCGTGCTATGCACTGCGGTGCGAGCTCCCTTCGGATCGGCCCGGCGGGAGCTCATGCAAAGATCTCCTTCGTCCGTTGCGCCAACGAGGGCATGGGCTGGGCCGAAGGCCGCGCAGGGCTGCCGGCCAGATCGAGCACCTTGGCCAGTTCCTTCAGGCAGGCATCCAGCTCGCATGGCATGCACACTGCCGCCACCACGCGGTCGGGGCGGAGCAGGAGAACGGAACCAGGAGCGGTGTCGAACCAGCGGCGCAATTCCCCATCGCGGTCGGCCAGTACCTCGACTCCGGCCGGTACATCGCGGTCCAGGTCCTGGCAAGAGGGGCGAATGACCATCGATGCTGCGCCCAGCGTATCGAGCACGCGGCGCGAGGCCGGGCTGAGCCAGCCATCCACGCTGGCACTCCAGCTGATGAGCGCGAAACGCAGGCCGATCGCGTCGTCCAGCCGCTGGGCTTTGCCCGCCGCATCGGCCACCCAGGGTTGGATGAACATGCGTCCCACGGCAGGCGCCGTCGGGCGGCCCTGGCCGTGCACGATCGCGCCGTTCTGAAAGAAGGGCATCGGCTTGAAGCGCATCTCCGTGATGTAGCGGCGCAAGGGCGGAATCTTCGCGATCAGCGGCGCCAGCAGGTTGCGCACGCCGCGCAGGAGGCCGTTGGCCGGCACGAAAATCTTGCCCACCAGTACCGACAGGTCGATCATGGCCGCCGCATGCGCGTGCCTTTCCTGGGTGTAGCTATCCAGAAGCGCCGGTCCGGCCTTGCCTTGTGCCACCAGGGCCAGCTTCCAGCCCAGGTTGGTGGCATCGCGGATGCCCGTGTTGAAGCCTTGCCCCTGCCACACCGGCATCAGGTGCGCGGCGTCGCCTGCCAGGAACACCCTTCCTTTGCGGAAAGTCGGCGCGATACGCGCGTGGTGGGTATAGACCCGATGGCGAATCACCTTGGCTTCGACGCCCTGAGGCAGCACGCGCCGCAGCAGCGCCTGGATATGTTCGGGCTGGGCATAAAGCGCCTCATCCTTATCCCCCTGCACCATGAACTCGAACCGCCGGATGCCGTGGGGCAGGGCGATGTTCACGTGAGGGAAGCTGTCATCCAGGACCAGGCTCAGGTTGGGCAGGCCGATGGGGTCATTGGCCAGATCCACCACCAGCCATTTGGTGGACTCGCTCTGGCCGTCGAAGGGCAACCCCAGCATGCCGCGCACCGTACTGCGCCCGCCGTCGCAGCCGATCAGGAACTGCGTACGGATGACTTCAGGCTCGCCTACCGGAGAGCCTTGCGCATCGACCGGTTGCGCTTGAATCCTGACGTGATCGCCCAGGTCCTCCACCCCCTGCACGCTGCGCGAGAACGCCAGGCGCACATGCTCGAACCGGTGCAGCGCGTCGGCCAATTGCTTGTCGATCAAGGGCTGAATGAAGCCGCTGCGCCTCGGCCAGCCGAAAGGCTGCGCCAGCGGATTCACCGATGCCAACTCCCGTCCCCGGCGGTCCACGAAGCGCATCGCCTGATGCGGTACCGTGTGGCGCCGGATCTGATCCACCACCCCCACGGCCTGGAAACTGCGCAGAGACTCATCATCCATGCCGACGCCTCGCGGGTAGTCGATCAACTCCGGCAAGGCTTCCAGCACCAGGGTGCGAACGCCGAGCGTGCCGAGATGGTTGGCCAGCGTCAGTCCGCACGGGCCTGCCCCCGCGATCACGACATCCCATGCGAGCGAATTCACCACATTCATACCGTTCTTCGGACAGTGTCAGGCGGCCGCCAAAGGCTGCTCAAGCGGCTGGCCAGACAGGAAGTTGATGTGAATACGGTCGAACGTGGCCGTGTCTTCCCATTGAGGCCAGTGCCCGCAGTTCTCCATGACCACGAATTGCGCGCCCGGAATCATGTCGGCGATACGGCGGCCCTCGCTCACGTCGGCCGTCGGGTCATGCGATGTCCAGAGGACCAGCGTGGGCGCGGCGATGCGCCCGTAGTCTTCAGGCTGGATCAGGTTGCGGGTGCGCGTTTCCATGTCCTGCAGCACCATGGCGTTGGCCATGGCCTGCTTGAAGCCAGGCTGCGCGTAGATGGCCTGGCGGCAAGCGATGAGGTCGTCGGTGGCATGCTCGGGGTGGGCCATCAGCCACTCCACCCGGGCCTTGATGAATTCCCAACTGGGATCCTCGGCCGCGCGGGTCGACAGGGATTTGATGCGTGCCATCACGGTGGGCTCGGCACGAGAGCCGCCCGCGGTGTTCAGAACCACCCGGGCGACGCGGTCGCCGTGGTTGGCCGCCAGGCGTGAGGCGACCCAGCCGCCCAGCGATTCGCCGCTGATGTGCGCCTTCTCCCAGCCTTGGGCGTCCATGAACCGGAGCACATGGTCTACGTAATGGTGGACTTCGTAAGGATGGGTGGGTTTGTCGGACCAACCGTGGCCGATGAGGTCCAGCGACCATGTGTCGAAATACTCCCCGTGGGCGCGGAGGTTGCGCGCATAGGCCTCCGCATGTCCGCCTACGCCGTGCAGAAAGATCAAGGGCGGCAACTCGGCGGAGCCGGAACGCAGGTAGCGCGTACGGATGCCCTTGGCGTCGAACCAGCCTTGGGAATAGGCGGTTTGACTGAGGTCTTGCCACAAACTGGGCTTGGCCGGACTGGACATGTTGCTTGTTCTCCTGGTGAGGGTGCTGAATTGGCGCGTATCTTCCGAGGACGGGCAAGCGCAGTAAACTGAGTGCACTCAGTGCACCTTTGAGTGCGTAAAAACCCCATTCGCGCGTGTTTACCCTGCCCCAGATTCCCTCCGCCAGCCGAGGCCCCTACAAGGAAGTGCGCGGTTTGACGCGTGGCCTGCTGCTGCTCAAGGCGCTGAATGCCGCGCCCGGCGGCATCGCCACCACCACCGAACTTGGCCAGGCCTGCGGCATGCACCGCACCACGGTCAAGCGGCTCATGGAAACGCTGCGCGCGGCAGGCATGGTGCGCCACGGCGAACGTGACGGGCAGTACTACCTCACATTCGAGGTGCGGCGCCTGAGCGAAGGCTTCATGGACGAGGCCTGGGTGTCCCAGGTCGCCACGCCCCTGATGCAGGCTTCCGTGAAAGACCTGCTCTGGCCCTGCGATATCGCGACCCTGGAGGACGGCTTCATGGTGGTGCGGGAATCCACGCACCGTTGGAGCCGTCTGTCACAACACCATGCGCGGTTGGGAGAAAAGCTCCCGCTCTTCGATACGGCCGCGGGCCGGGCCTATCTTGCGGCCTGCACGGACGAGGAACTGGAGGCCGTGCTGGAAATGCTGGGTGAGCTCAAGAGCCCCGTGGGCGAGATGGCTCGCGATCGCGGCCGGATCAACACCATGATCCGCCAGACACGCCAGCGCGGCTACGCCATCAACGAGGGCGAATGGAGCGTAGAGCCGTACTTTGGCGCCATTGCGGTTCCAGTCCTGAGCGGCGGCCGTCTTCTGGCGGCCATCAACATGATCTACCCGAAGGACGCGATTCCTCCTGAGCAACTGAGCACACGCTTTGCGGTTCGGCTTCGCGCGCTGGCGGAGTCGATCGGGAAGAACAGTGCGGTGTGGCTGGAGGGGTAGGCCGCCAGGCTGCATGACAAGAAAGATTACCTGATTTCAGGGATGTTCCGATTTGCAACTTAAGTGTCAAATCCATCTCATGAATGGATCGCTTGTTGTAGAAATGGTTCTTGACAGTAACGATGCGCATGGCTGTCCGGAGCGGGCCGGCATCAGGGAGCGGTGTTCTGACATTGCAAGTTGGATTTGTTGGTGCTGCCTGGTGTGCGCGCTGTTCTTGGGCCTGAGTGGCCAAGCGCAGGCTCAGCAATGGGAACAGGTGGGGCGGACGCCGCAATCTACGGTAACCCCCGTATCAGCCACATCTTTGGTCTTTAGTCCCAATGGCACGCCTTACATTGCCTATAAGCATGGGGCTGGAGCCAATCTCAACAGGGCCGGGGTCAAGCGCCTGAATGCCGCAGGCACGGGCTGGGAGAGCGTGGGTGGAGCCGCCGTATCGCCGGGCTCGGTCTCCACGGTATCGCTGGCTTTTGCACCCGATGGAACACCCTATGTGGCCTATGAGGATCGGCTGAACGGCAGCAGGGCCAACGTCAAGCGCTTGAACGCTGCAGGCACTGCTTGGGTGCAGGTGGGCGATACAGGCCCAGCATGGAAGCCAGGTTTTTCAGCGGGCGAGGCCGATAGCGTCTCCTTGGTCTTCAGCGCCGAAGGCAGTGCCTATGTAAGTTACCAAGACCGGGCCAACGGATACAAAGCGACGGTAATGCGCTTGAACGCGGGGGGCACCGAATGGAAGGTCGTCGGTGCTGCAGGCTTCTCGGCAGGGCGGGTTGAGAACATCTCTCTTGCCGTTGGCGCAGGAAACCGCCCCTATGTGGCTTATCAGGACGAGACCAGGGGCTATAAGGCCACAGTGATGCGGTTGAACACCGGAGGTACCGCGTGGGAGAGTGCAGGTCCTGCCGGGTTTACACCGGACGCTGCAGCCCATCTATTCCTGGCTGTGAGTCCCGGAGGTCAGCCTTATGTGGCGTACTCCAGTCAGGCCAACGGCGACGCGGCTTCGGTGTTGCGCCTGAACGCGGAGGGGACAGGTTGGGAGTCCGCAGGCTATGGCAGCGTCTCATCGGGGTTGACTATGGGAGCTACCCTGGCGTTCGCTCCCGACGGCAAACTCTATGTGGCCTACAGGGCTCAAATAGATGGCTTCAAGGCGACGGTGAGAAGCACGGACGCGGCAGCGAGCAAGACATTTTGGACGACCGTTGGTTCTGCAGGTTTTTCGATGGGAAGCGCCCTTGATTTGTCGGTTGCCGTTCACCCCGACGGTACGCCTTATGTGGTCTATGTCGACGAAGCAAGGGCCGCCAAGTCCACAGTGATGCGGCTGAGCGCAGCGGGCCCAGCGTGGGAGGCTGTGGGCGAAGCAGAGTTCTCGATGGGAGCCGCGGCGTATACGTCCCTGGCTTTCGGCCCCAACGGCAAGCCTTACGTGGCCTATGCGGATCAGTCCAATGGCGGCAAAGCGACGGTGATAGGCCTGAACGCTGCGGGTACGGATTGGGAGCCCGCGGGTGCCGCAGGATTTTCAATGGGTTCAGCCTCCTACATCTCCCTGGCGTTTGGCACCGATGGCAAACCCTATGTGGCTTATAGGGATGCAGCCCATGACGGAAAGGCCACCGTCATGCGCCTGAACGCCGAGGATGCTGCTTGGGAGGCCGTAGGGCCTGCAGGCTTCTCGGCGGGCGCGGCCAGCTACACCTCCCTGGTTTTTGATCCCAATGGCAGGCTCTTCGTGGGCTATCAAGACGGAGCCCATGAAAAAAAGGTGACGGTGATGGGCCTGAACGCGGCGGGCACAGCCTGGGAGGCCTTGGGCATTGAGGGCTTCTCTGCGGGCGAAGCCGCATACGTTTCCCTGGCAGTGGGCCCAGATGGCGAGCCCTATGTCGGCTTTCAGGACAAGGCCAACAGCTCTCGCGCCACTGTCATGCGCCTGAATACTGCGAACTCTGCTTGGGAGCTCGTGGGAAAAGCTGGTTTTTCGAGCGTGCAGGCCCGCTTCACATCTCTGGCGGTCAGTCCCGACGGCAGGCCGTATTTGGCGTATCAGGGAGGCTCCAACAACAATGTTGATCCAGCGGTGGTGATGGGCCTGAACGCACAGGGCACGGCCTGGGAGGCCGTAGGCACGGGCGACTCCTTTTGGCCGGCCCAACAGATCTCTCTGGCGATTGGCCCGGACGGCAAACCCTATGCGGCCTATGCGATACCGGTCGGCGGCAAAGTGATGGTGATGCACCTGGACGCAGCGGAGCGCTGGCGGGATATGGGCGCGGGCGTCTCGCAGGCGGAGGCTGCTTACCCCTCCCTGGTGTTTGGCCCTGATGGCAAGCCTTATGTAGCCTTCCGAAATTCGTCCAAAGGCGGTATCCCGACAGTCATGCGCTGGACTCGAACGATGATTTCCCGTCCCGGCGCCGCAACCAATGTGTTGGCAGTGGCCGGAAATTCCTATGCCACCGTTTCTTTTGATGTGCCCGCAAGCACTGGAGGCTCGGGTGTGACCATCGAACGCTACACCGTCACTTCATCTCCAGGCAATATCCCGTGCCGAGTGACTATCAACCCTGACAGTACTCAACAGTCTTGCAAGGCCACCGGACTGCAAAACGGCACGCCTTACACCTTTGGCGTGACGGCATTCAACGTGGCAGGTGGCGGGTCTGTGGCACGCAGCAATACCGTAACACCCCAAGCGCTGAGTTTGAGCGCACCGGAAATAGTGCCTCCCGCAACGTTCGGGCAGGCGTATGAACTGCGCTTGAGCGCCTCAGGCGGTGCTGGCAACTATGTCTACTCGCTCAACCCTGATAGCCTGCCGTTGCCTGCAGGATTGGACCTGGATGGCGCGACTGGCCTGATTTCGGGCACACCCACGGCGCCTGCCGGTACCTACCCCGTCAGCGTGGATGCAACCGACAGCGATGGTGAAACCGTGACCCTGGATCTGACGATCACCATTGCAGGAAAGCCGGCCGTTTCGAATCCGGTAACACCGGTGCCTACCCTCAACCAGTGGGGTGTCATGCTGTTGGGTTTGGTGGCTGTGGGGCTGGGGATGCGCCGGCTGCGGTTAAGCGGGCCAACAGACCGTTCAACGCATACGCCACCGTAGCTGCCCGCACGGCCGCACGATCACCTTCAAAGTGCTGGCACTCGCTTGTTGTCCGGCCTTGCACGCTCCATCCGAACCACACGGTACCCACGGGCTTGTCCGCACTACCGCCGCCAGGCCCGGCCACCCCGGTCACCGCCACACTGATCTGCGCGTGGGAGTGCGCCAGAGCGCCCTCGGCCATGGCGCGCGCCACTGGCTCGCTCACGGCGCCATGCTGCACGATCAAGTCTGCAGGCACGCCCAGCAATTCCGTCTTGGCGGCGTTGCTGTAGCTGACAAAGCCGCGTTCGAACCAATCCGATGAACCCGCCAGATCCGTACAGGCGCCGGCAATCAGGCCGCCGGTACAGCTTTCCGCGGTGCACAGCAGCCAGCCGCGTTCGCGCAAGGCCTGCGCCAGGTCTTGAACAGTTTTCGTCACGTCTGTCTCTTTCATGCGATCTACCAGGCGCGCCACAGCGCCATCACGAGCAACGTACAGAAAGCGGCCACCAGGTCATCCAGCACGATGCCAAAGCCGCCGCGCCAGCCCGTGGCCCCATGAAACAGCCGATCCGCCCAGCCCACCGGGCCGCGCTTGACGGCGTCGAAGAATCTGAACAGCAAGAATGCCACCAGCTGTGCCCAGAAGCCAGCCGGCAACACGAGCCACAGCACGATCCAGAAAGCGATGACCTCATCCACCACGATGGCGCTGGGATCAGCGATGCGCAGGTGCCGTGCCGTCACGGTGCTCGACCACCAGGCGGCCACGAGGCCGAGCGCGATCACCCAACCCTGCTCCGCAGGCGTGGTCAGCCACTGTGTCAGTACCAGCCATGCCAGCCAGGCCCATAGGGTGCCGGCGGTGCCTGGCGCAAAGGGGGAGAGGCCGGAGCCAAAGCCAAAGGCGATCCAGTGCGCGGGGTGCCCGCGCATGAAGCGGGCGCTGGGCCGCACCGCCCCGGCCGGGGGCGGCCCAGCGGGAGGCGAGAGCGGTGCGAGCTGAACCTCTTCAGGCGCCGCGGCGGTTGGGGTGGCCGGCTTCAGCGTGCGCGCTTGCACGTCGGTCACGTCGTCGCGCGGGGTATCGGCCAAGCTCATACGGTTGCAAACAAGAACATGGGAGCATGCTAGCAGAGCCCTTTTTTGTTGCTGGGCCGTCCCAAGACAAAAAGCGCCCCCTCGGGGGGCAGCGGACCACGCGAATCGGGAAAGCGTGGGGGTCTTTTTTTGTTGCTGGGCCGTCCCAAGACAAAAAGCGCCCCCTCGGGGGGCAGCGGACCACGCGAATCGGGAAAGCGTGGGGGTCTTTTTTGTTGCTGGGCCGTCCCAAGACAAAAAAGCGCCCCCTCGGGGGGCAGCGGACCACGCGAAGCGGGAAAGCGTGGGGGTCGTTTTTTGTTGCCGGGCCTCCCCCAAAACAGAGGTAGGGCACCACGCTACTCAGCCGGCATGCCGCTGTGCTTCACCAATGGCTGCTGTGATCGCTGCCCGTGCTTGCGGGCTGTTCTTCCAGCAACTCGATCCAGTGAGTTGTGCGCCGTGTGCAAGGATATCGAGCGCATTGGCCTTGGCCAGATGTGCCAGCGATTCGATGCCCATCTGCTCCAGGCGTGCCACGACCGTGGGGCCGACCCCCTTCACGGCCAGCAAGGCTTGGCGTTCGTTCAGCGGAAATGGCATGGTGAGTTCAAGAGGTTGTGGCGCACGCTCCATTATCCCGAACTGATTTCCCTGATCATTTCAATCGACCTTGATGCCGCGCTGCTTGATCACGCCGCTCCACCGTCCGATCTCGGATTGGACCATCTTCTGCATCTCGGAGGGTGAGCTGGGCGATGCCATGCTGCCCACCTGGCCCAGTGCCTTTTGAACGTCGGCGCTTTCCAGCGCCTTGCGTACCTCTGTATTGAGGCGCTGCACGACTGCCTCAGGGGTGCCGGCGGGGGCCGCCAGCCCCAGCCACGAGCGGACTTCGAAGTCCGGCAGCGTGGTTGAAACAGTCGGTATATCGGGCGTGGCTGGCCAGGGCTTCGCACTGGTGACCGCGAGCGCTCTCAGTTTGCCAGCCTGAATGTGCGGCGTAGCCACGGTCAGCGTGTCGCACAGCATGTCCACTTCGCCGCCCAGCACGGCCTGGATGGGAGCGCCGCCGCCACGGTAGGGGACGTGCAGCAATGGCACGCCCGCAGAGGCTGCCAGCAACTCGCCCACCATGTGCTGCGTGGATCCGATGCCCACGGACGAGAAGCTGATCTGCTGCTTCTTGGCCGAGTCCAACAACTCCTTCAGATTCTTCGCCGGATGGTTGGCGCGCACGGCCACCACGAACGGGAACGAGGAGACCGTGGAAATGAAGGAAAAATCCTTTACCGCGTCATAGGGCAAGTTGCTGCGCAGGGCCGCCGACACGGTATGAGCGCCGGTGAGCAGGACCAGGGTATAGCCGTCAGGCGCGGCCTTGGCGGCATGGTCGCTGGCAATCGCACCGCCCGCGCCGCTCTTGATCTCCACCACGACGGGCTGGCCGAGCGCATCCTGCAGCTTGCGGCCTATCAGGCGCGCGACCACGTCCGCATTGCCACCGGCACCGAAGCCATGAACGAGCGTGATCGGGCGAGTGGGGTAGGAACTCTGGGCAAAGGAATGGGAGGACAGCGCGGCTGCGGCAGTGGCGGCCCATACGAATTGGCGGCGGGAAAGCGTCTTCATGTTGTCTCCGTGATTTTTGTATTGGTGGCTTGGTTGTCAGATCGGGAATGCGTTCTCAGGTGTCTTGCCGAACGTAGCCGGACTGCGCGCCGAAGAGCTTCTCGCGCTGCGACCAGTCGTGCGTTTCATTCCACAGCGCCAGCACCTGGGGTGCTTCGGCTTCGAACACCGGATAGCGCGAGGGGTCGCAGGTTCGTGTGGTCAACTCCAGGCGGTGTCCTGAAGGATCGAAGAAGTAGATCGAGGTGATGAAATCGTCGTGGTTGGTGGGGCCCACGACCTTCAGGCCCTTGGATTCCAGATCTTGCTTGGCCTGCTGCAAGGTCTCCAGGCTGTCGACTTCGAAGGCGAAATGCTGTACCCAGGAGGGTGTTTTCGGATCTCGCCCCGAAGGCTCGCCTTCGTCGTTCGGGCATTCGAAGAACGCGATATTGCTGCCATCTTCCATCTCGAAGAAGATGTGGACATGGGGGCTGTATTTCCCGGTGGAAGGGACATGATCCTCACCCATCGCGTGGGCGAATTTCAAGCCCAGCACCTCGGTGTAGAACTTGGTGGTTTCGGCCGCATCTCTGCAGCGGAAGGCAGCATGGTGGAGCTTTTTGCACAGCATGGAGAATCTCTTCGTATCAATGGAAAAAGAGGCCGGAGCGCGCGGATCGTGAGCTCGTTCCTACGGGGCCAGCCACTGGGGTTGGAAAAAGGAAGCCGGTTGCAGGATGCGGGAGCTTTGGCTTTGCAGCATCGGCATCATCTTGGCGACATAGGCCCTGAAGCCCGGGTCTTCCATCAACCGGGCACGCCGCTCGGCACGCTCGTTCAGGTCGGTGTAGGCCCACAGGTGAACGATCTGGTTGAGTTCGCCAATATCGGTGTGGTAGTAGCCCACCATCCGGCCCAGGATGCGTTTCTGGATGGCCATACCCTCGGCCTCATAGAGCGCCAGGTAGGCGCGCCATTGGCCCGGATGCGTGGTGTAGGTGCGTTCCTCGACGATCATGGCGGCGCCTACAGCGTGTGCCCGCCGTCGATCACGAGGCGTGTTCCGGTAGCGGTTTTCAAGTGCGTGGCGCAGGCAAGCACCGCATTCGCCACATCTTCGGGCGTGACTACCCTGCCTAATGGTGTCTGCGCGGCCTTCTTCTGCAATTCTTCCCGGCTGCGTCCGGCGACGAAATCCGTATCCACTGAAGCCGGAGACACGCTGAGAAAGCGCACCTTGGGCCCGAAGGCGCGCGCCAGCGACATGGTGAGGGTGTCCAGCGCCGCCTTGGCCGCGCAATAGGCCACATTGCTGCCCGAGCCGGTGAAGGCGGAAACCGAGGAGATGTTCACCACCAGGCCATCACCGCTGTTTTGCAGCAGCGGCAGCAGTGCCCGGGTGATGGAGAACGGGCCGCCTGCGTTGGCGAGAAGAATCTCGTTGAAGAGCTTTCCGTCCATGGTGTCCAGATCGGCGTGTGCGATGCGCTGCGTATAGCCGGCGGAGTTGACGAGAATATCCACCCGGCCCGTCTCACGGCCTACGCGCTCGGCGAAGGCTTCGTGGCTGTCGATGTCGTCGAGTACGAGCGCGATGGCAAGGTGGCCTGTGCCGGGGAGTTCCTTCAGCACCGCCTCCGCGCGCTCCTGGCCGCGGTGGTAGGTCACCACGACCTGGGCGCCTTCCGAGGCAAGTGCCCGGGCGCAGGCCGCGCCGATGCCGCTGCTTCCTCCAGTAACGATGGCGAACTTGCCGGTCAATGTGGGTGGGGTCATCTCTCTGGCTGCTTGAGTTGCTTAACCCGAATTTATGGACTCCCCTTCTTGGCGTCCATCATTTGTCCATTTATCGAACATGAATTGAGAGGCCGAATTTCTGCAAGCTACGCCTCTGCCGGATGAGTGATTGCATGCTGTAATGATTGGTACGTCGCCTTCAAACTGTTCTATTAACGGATATGCCTTCCAATGCTGATGCCGGTTCGCTCAAGCGGGGCGTGACGATCCTGAAGCTGTTGGCCACCGCAGGAGCGCGTGGCTTGTCCCTGACGGAGATCGCCGCCCATGCCGGGCTTCCACACCCTTCGGTTCACCGCGTGCTCAAGCAACTCAGCGCCGAGCGGTTGGTCGATCGCCACCCCGAACTCAAGCGCTACCGCCTGGGCCCGCTGGCATTCGAACTCGGCATGGCGGGCTCCACGATGTACGACATCCGTGATCTGTGCGACCACACCATGGATACGCTGGCCGAGGCCACGGAAGACACGATCTATCTGGTCATGCGAAGCGGATTCGACGCGGTGTGCATGCATCGGCGGGAGGGTTCCTTTCCCATCCGCACGCTGGTGCTCGAAGTGGGCAGCCGGCGCCCGCTCGGTGTGGGGGCGGGCGGCTTGGCGATCCTGTCAGCGCTGGAAGACGAGGAGCGCGGTGAAATCATCGAGCGGGTGGCATCCAAGCTGGACGCGTTTGGTCACTTGACGGCCGAGTCCATCGCCGAAGCATGCCGCGCAACGCGTGAGCGCGGCGCCGCCGTCATCGAAGGCACGATCAATCTCGGCGTCACTGCCGTGGGCGTGCCGTTTCGAGACACCATGGGTCAGGCCGTCGGTGCTTTGAGCGTCGCGGCCCTGTCGCAACGGATGACCACTCCTCGCCTGCACAGCATCCGCGAGGCGCTGC
The DNA here is from genome assembly GCF_049532675.1 of Ottowia sp. VDI28. Taxonomy (NCBI): domain Bacteria; kingdom Pseudomonadati; phylum Pseudomonadota; class Betaproteobacteria; order Burkholderiales; family Comamonadaceae; genus Ottowia; species Ottowia sp. VDI28. The sequence goes on from NZ_CP149820.1 coordinate 653,890, forward strand.
AAGCCGCCTGCAGAGGGGTTGAACGCCAACTGCGTGGGCGTCGCCGCGCTGGATGGCTGGCGGGTTGAGGCCTGGGGCCGCCGAGCTCCAGCTCGGCATCTGTCTACATGGCCCTCAACTACGCGGCCAACAGCGCTGTATCGATCTCATCCGCGCGCTTGGCCGCAGGGCGGGGCCTGTGGCGGGTGGCGAACTGCACGAAAGCCGGCCGCGCCTCCAGGAGCTTGAATTGCAGGTACCAGCCTACGGAAGCCGCCACCAGCAGATCAGCCGCGGTGAAGTGGTTGCCGGCCAGATGCTCCTTGTCCTTGAGCGCGCCCTCCAACGTGTCCAGCAGGTCCTGCTCGGTGCCGAAGCCGGCCATGCGCGGATCGGGCAGCGCATGGCCGCCGGTCTTGGCCACCATCAGTTGCTCCAGCGGCCCCATGAAGCTGATCCAACGGTAGTAGGGGCCGCGTTCGGCGCTGCCTACGGGGGGCGCGAGCTGCTTGTCCGGCACCAGATCGGCCAGGTACATGGCAATGGCGGCATTCTCGGTGACCACCGTGTCGCCATGTTTGATCGCTGGCACTTTGCCCATGGGATTGATGGCGCGGTATTCGGGGGCTTTCATCGTGCTGCCATATTCGAGCAGCACGGTCTCATAGGGCAGGCCGGTTTCCTCGAGCATCCAGCGTGCTACACGGCCACGCGACATGGGGTGGGTGTAGAAGGTGAGAGAAGCAGTCATGGGGTTCTCCTGGTCAACAAAAGCGGAAAAGATACGGAAGGGTTCACCACTCGACACGTTCATCGGTGCCGCCGAACGCCGCTGGAAAGCCCCGATAGTGTGGCAGGTCGTCCATCACGGGCAGCACGGCGTGCTGGCAATGGATGTGAAATTGCGGCTGGAACGCACCCGGTGGCAGCAGATAGGCGTTAACTCCCCGCAGGCCATCCCCGGCCGCGATCTCCGCGAACAGACGCGTGCCGCATGAGGTGCAACTGAGGCGAGGCGTGGTGCGAACCACATGAGGCCGCGGGGCTCCTTGCGCGACCAGGACCGCAGAGGCGGGGTAGACGGATTCTGCGACGTAGGCTGCGGAATGTGCCGCTTGGCAGTCATCGCAATGGCAATAGAACTGTGCCAGCGGCTCGCCGCTGATGTGCAGATGCACAGCGCCACAAGGGCAAGCCACTTTCAACGCGTTGGCCTGGTGCGGAAGCGGATGATCGGTAGATGAGGGCATGCGAATCTCCATTGGGGTGCGGCCTCTAGGGCGTGCAGCCAGTGTGCGCAATACCACTGCCAGTTTCTGTCAGCAGCATGGCTGCCTTAGAACGTGTTCAAAGTCCCGGTGCGAAGGGACCGCGGGGGTCAGTCTACGAGGTCGGCCTGCAATTGCGTGAGGCGCGCGCGCAGGCTGGCGTTCTCGGTTTCCAATTCGTGCACGCGGGCCAGCAGGCTTTCAACACTGTGCTCGGACGAAGTCGGCTCTGCTTCATCAGCGCTTGGGGCGGTGGCATCTGGCTTGGGCTTGCGTTTGGCTTCACGCACCCGCTTGGCGGCCTGGCGCAATTCCTTGGCGCCGCCATGAGCCGCTTGTACCTGCTCTTCAGCGGGAAGGCTGGCGATCATGGCTGCAGTGCTGAGCTTGATGTCTCCAGCTTTGACCGCAGCGACCACCTCAGGCGCAGCCTGGTTCTGGATGGTCTCGATCATCCGCACCTGGGTGCTGCTGATGCGCGCGGCCTTGGCCAGGGCTTCACGGCTGGACAGCAGACGCGTGTCCGCGCGGCCAGCGGCAGGAGCTGTATCGGCATTGGCCTCATGCGCCGTAGAGCTGCCATCGCCGTCCATATCGGGCGGTGGGTCGCTGGCTGGGCCGGCAGGCGTACCAGTTGTCTGCGGGGTTTGCTGCCGGGCTTGCTCTGTCTTCAGGCGAGTTTCCAGGATGTCGCGCTTGCGCAGGGCAAGCACGCCGCGCTGGAAGTCCGAAATGCTGCGCCGGCCCAGGTGCTGGTCGATCATCCAAAGATGTACGTCTTCCAGCGTCTGGAATTGGCGAGCCTGCACTGTGGAGAAGGGCAGGCCGTGTTTCTGGCAGATGCTGTAGCGGTTGTGGCCATCGATCAGCAGATCACCCCAGATCACCAGCGCATCGCGGCAACCTTCTGCCAGGATGCTGCGCTCGAGCGCAGCATATTCGTCAGGGGTGAGGGGATCGATATAGGCTTTGAGGTCTTCCTTGACAACGATATCCATGGGCAAGTATCAGGCGCGAGAGGATGATTGGCGAACCGCCCTGGCCGGACCATGCAGGCGCGGACAGGAGAAACGAAAGGGCGAAATTCTAAGCGCGCAGTGCCCCGCGGTCCTGCCCCTTCCCCCGTTGGGGGACGGCTGGGATGGGGGCTTTCACGGCGCCACCTCTCCTCGGCTGCTCACTTCCCGCATTCCAGCACCCGATGGCCCTCGCTCACGAACTCAAGACATGCACGTTTGCTCGCGCCAGCGCTGGATGAGCTGATGCCGCCGGGGCGGATAACGCTCGCCTGTGTCGCAAAGCGCCACGACGCGGTCAGCGCGGAAGTGGCGGAAATCCTGACGCAGCTCGCACCATGCCGCGATCAGCCGGGCATGATCAAAAAAAGCCATCGCAAACGGCCAGATGCGGCGCTGCGTGACGCAATCATTCTCATCTCGGTAGTCGAGCAGCAAGGCGTGTTCGGCGCGGATAGCCTGGCGCAGCGCGGGAAGCCAGGGCGCAGGTGGAGGTGCATCGCCGCGCTTGGGCACGAAAAGGCCGTTGGTATCGATGCCCAGACGGAGTTCAGGCGGCAGCACACCGCTGATGCGCGCCATCGCGGTTTGCGCGGCATGCGCCAACTCAGGGTCTGCTGCATGGCCTGCTACCCAGCGTGCGCCGAGCACCAGTGCTTCCAATTCGTCCGCGGAAAACATCAACGGCGGCAGCGTGAAACCTGGCTTCAAGACGTAGCCCACGCCCGGATCGCCTTCAATCGCCGCGCCCTGATCCCGCAGCGTGGCGATGTCACGGTACAGCGTACGCAGGCTCACCCCCAAGGTTTCCGCCAGCGCGTTGCCCGCCACTGGCATCCGGTGAAGGCGCAGGTGTTCCAGCAACTGGAGCAGGCGGGCGGCGCGGGACACGGAGGACGCCTACGCGAAGTGGTCGAACGCGCGCGCCGCCAGCGGCGCGGACCGGCCGTCCGCCTCCATCAGGCGCAGGCCCGGCGAGACTTCGATCCGGCCGATGCGGGTGACGAGCGTATCCGCGCGCGCGCCGGCGGATAGTACGGCAGCGCGGGCTGAGGCTGGGGCGGTGAAGACGAGCTCATAGTCATCTCCGCCGGTAAGCGCTATCCGTCGCAATGCGTCGGAATCGAACGAAGCGCCCGCCAAGGAGGGGCAAGCGCCTGCAGCCGTCAGATGAGCGGCCGCGGCGGCATCGAGGCAGGCCCCGACGGCGCTGGCTTTCAGGATGTGGCCCAGATCGCCAGCGAGGCCGTCGCTCACGTCGGCGCACGCACTCGCGATGCCGCGCAGGCCCAGGCCGAGCGCCAGGCGCGGGGTGGGGCGCTCGAGCCGCTGGCGGGCGAGGGGCAGCACGTCTGCCGGCAAACCCCATTCGCCCCGCAGCGCACCCAGGGCCAGCCGCGCGTCGCCCAACGTGCCGCTGACCCAGATATCGTCATTCACGCGAGCGCCATCGCGCCGCAGGGCCTGTCCGGCGGGCAATTGGCCGAATACGGTGATACACAGGTTGAGCGGGCCGGCAGTCGTGTCACCGCCAATCAGAGGGCAACGGTGCGTTTCGGCCAGCGCCAGCAGTCCGCCGGAAAAGGCCTCAAGCCACTGCTCATCGCGTGCGCGCTCGGCTGGCAGTGCCAGCGCCAGGGTGAAACCGAGTGGCTCCGCACCCATGGCGGCGAGATCGCTCAGGTTGACAGCCAGCGCCTTGTGGCCAAGCGAGGCAGGGGCGACCTCGGGGAAAAAATGGCGGCCTTCGACCAGCATGTCGCTGCTGATGGCGATCTGCATGCCCGACTCCGGCTGCAACAGCGCGCAGTCGTCGCCAATGCCCAGCGCCACCGTCCGGGAAGGTGGTTGCGCTTTGGCGGGTTGCTTGAAAAAGCGCTCGATCAGTTCGAATTCGCCCATGCCAGCGCGTCACCTGATCTTCTCGCGCACGTGCGCAACACCATCCGTCAAGCGGCGCATGCGGCCGGCGCGTCTGGCAGCGGCTTTCAGAAAGGCCATCATCAAAGGGCCGCTGTCAAGCACGCCTGGTTGTTCTTCGGCGCCTCCCAGATGAAACTCGGGGTGCCACTGTACCCCCATGACAAAGGGCGCCCCGGTATGGCGAATGGCTTCGGGCACCAGATCGATCGGGCTGCGCGCTTCGAGCACCAAGCCTTGGCCGAGGCGGTCGACGCACTGATGGTGGATGCTGGTCACGCGTTGCGGCTCATAGCCATAGATATCCGACAGGCGTGAGCCGGGCAGAAAGTGCACCTCATGGGTCAGGCGGTCGTAGTCCAGATCATCCATGTGGCGGATGGAGCCCGGCCACTGAGAGGGAATGTCCTGGATCAGCGTGCCGCCGAAGTAGACGTTCAGCAGTTGAGCTCCTCGGCAGATGCCCAGCACCGGTTTGCCGGCCTCAATGAAGCCGCGCAGCAAATCCAGCTCGTATTCATCGCGGATGGGGTCGCTGTCGGTGTCTTCTCTCCAGGGTTTGGCACCGTAGATTTCGGCGCTCACATCGGCTCCGCCCTGCAGCACCAGCCCGTCCAGGTTTTCCACCAGATCCCTCAGCGGCGCATGGCGGCGTTTGCGTGGTACGCGCTCGTCTATGAAGGGGATCATCAAGGCCACCACACCGTGCGACATGATCCATTGCGCCATGTTGCTTTCCAGGAACTGCAGACGCTTTCGCGGTAGCCCCAGCCCGGGCGGGGGGCTGTGCAGCAGGCGGGCGGAGATGCCGATTCGAAGAGACATTGTGGTGAAGTGTTCAGCGCTCAGCGGGACAGGTGAATATTGTCTCGCTAAACCTTCAACCCTGAGATTCGAGTCGTTTCAACTCATTTCCCGCGAAAGCGGCTGGCCGCCTGCCGTATCACTTCTCCCAACAGCCGTTCCTGGCCCTGGCGCTCGCGCAGCCGGCGGGCGTCGTTACGGTTGTCGTTGACCTCGGCTTGCAGCAAGCCCAAGGCTTCGGTCGCTTCGCACTTTTCGGCGTAAGGTGCCAACTGCTTCATGGTGCTCAGCATGTGCTCGCGCAGCGGCATATGCTCACCGGTCGGCGGATCGACATACACCGCCTCCAGCCCGAACCGGCAGGCCTGGAACCGGTTGTAGCTGTAGACGAGATAGTCGTCCTCGGTGGGCGTGAAAGGATGCTCGGCCTGGAACCAGGCCGCCAGGGATTGCACGTAGCCTGCCAGCGCCGCGGCGCGCTCCACGGTGAGTGGTGTGTCGAACACGCGCACTTCGATGGTGCCATATTCGGGCTTGGGCCGGATGTCCCAATAGAAATCCTTCATGCTCTTGACCACCCCGGTACGGGTCATCTTCTCGAAGTAGGCTTCAAACTCGGCCCAGGTCAGCAGGCAGGGCGCGCGGCCCGAGAGCGGGAATGCAAAAACGGAATTGAGACGTGCCGAATCGAACGCAGTATCGTGTCCCTGCACATAAGGGCTGGAAGCCGCCAGCGCGATGAAATGCGGAATGTAGCGCGACATGCAGTGCAGCGTGTAGAGCGCCGAGTCGGCGTCAGGGCAGCCCACATGCACGTGCTGGCCAAAAATGGTGAACTGCTTTGTCAGGTAGCCATAAAGGGCCGAAAGCTCATGAAAGCGCGGCTTGTCATAAATGCGCCGCTGGTGCCACTGCTGAAACGGATGCGTGCCCCCGCCAACCACGGCAATGTTCAGCTTGTCGGCGCATTTCACCAGGGCATCGCGGATTTGCGAAAGCTGGCCGAGCGCCTCGCTCCAGCTGTGGCAGACACCAGTCGAGATTTCGATCATGCCCGAGGTCATCTCGGGCACCACGCTGCCGGGCAGATCGATCTTGCCCATCAGGCGCAGCATGTCCTCTGCATAGGGCGCCAGGTCATAGTCGTGCGTGTTGACGAGCTGCAGTTCCAGCTCCACGCCGATGGTCAGCGGCTCGGATTGGCTGAATGGCTCCAGGCGCAATGAACGGTCTTCTGCGCTCATGGGGTTTTACCTTCGGACGTTCCGGGCGTGCCGGAGGTATCGGAGATGGGCAGGCCGGCATCGCGCCAGGGCTTGCCCGCTTCGCCGGCCTGGTAAAGCACGGCAGTGACCAGCACCGCGCCCAGCAGTTCGGTGGTGAGAATCACCGGCAAGGCGATGTTGGCCACCTGCGAGCCGATGGTGTGCGAGGCGGCCACGAACTGCGAGGTCAGCAGAAGGGACACTGAAGACATCGGCACCATGGCACCACTCACCCAGAGCGATTTTTTCAGCGAAAGGCCACTGCCGAAGCTGGTCAGCAGGAGGCTGATCATCTTGGCCAGCGCGCGAACCGCGATCAGCAGGATAGCGGCCCCCGCCACACCGAGCGTCCAGTCCGCCTGCGCCGCCATCGAAGACACCAGAACGAACATCAGGATGGTGAGCATCGATGCCGCGGTGCCCAGTTGGCGGGGCCACACCCAGGGCCGGGGGTGCACCTGCTTGAGCAAAATGCCGCCCAACAGGGCCACGAGCGGGGCCGATCCGCCGAATGGCGGGGCCGTGGCGGCACACGCGCCGATCAGCGCCAACATGACGATGGTGGTGTCCTCGCTGGTCGGGTTCATGAAGCGCAGCACCGCCGTCAACAAACCGGCGAGCAACGCGCCGATCAGCAGAGAGACGCCCAGCACGGCGGCGGTTGCGGCCATTGATGCCAGCAGCGTGCTGTCCGCGCGGTCGATCGAGCGCAGCATGGCGGTGCCGATGGTTAGCGCATACAGTGTGTTGAGGGTGGTCAGGGCGACAGCGCGGTCGGTCACCGGGCCGGAGGCACGCAGATCGGACACCACGCGCATCAGCACGGCAGGCGAGGCCGCCACCGCGATCACCGACAGCGCGCGCACCACGGCGATATCCAGTCCCAGCCAGCGCAGCGCCGCAAACGCCGCGAAAAAGGTCAGCAGCGATTCAGCTGCGCTTTGCACCAGCACCATGGGGTTGTGGCGGAACCAGCGCAGCGGCAGGCGCGCCCCGGCCTCGAACAGCACCACCGCGATGCCCAGTTCCAACAGGAAGAGGCCCACGCCTCGAAGAGGCCATGCGGCATCTGCAAAGCCAGTCAGGCCGGTAATGGCCCCCACCACGGCGTAGCCGACTATCTTCGGTATGTGCGCATAGCGTTGCACCAGATGGCCGGCAAGCGCGGCGACGGCCAGCAGCAGCGCCCATTCAAGGGCCGGCAAACCCGCTGTGGGCTGAATCCAGTTGGCCCATGTGGCCGGAAGTGCGTTATTCAAATTGTTGCTCCCCTCTGAGGCGCCGACGCGCCTTCCCCTCTGAAGGGGACGCCACTGGCGGCCTGGCAGGGGCCAGCTCCGCGGTGGCCCGCGCATGGGCTGCTCAGCGGTTTTTGGACGTTGACTCTCTCCTGCTTGCAGAAGAGGGCGGAAGTGAGGGCTTTTCTCCCTTTTTGGGGGAGGGCCGGAATGGGGGCAAGCCGCCTGATCATCGATCCAAGTGCTGCCTTCTCTCTCACCAAAAAACTTGAAAGGGATAATGTCTAAAGACTACATACTAACGCACTACCCAGCACGGCCAGCGCGCCGATGTGTAGGAAAATCACCCTGGTTTTTGAGCGGATTCCAGGGTGGCTTCGTTCGATAGGGCGTCTTCCGATGGGGCCTGCGCAGACTTCACACGGACGGGCAGCACGAACGAGAGCGGCTGACGGAGCATGCGGCGGCCCACCGCCATATACATGCGGCGCCGATTCACGCCCGTGATGTTGTGCGCCGTCAGCGCCAGCCGGAAGGCGAAGTAGAAGCTACAGGCCACGTTCATCAACCCGGTCACCGCGATGCCGCCCACGGCCCACCAGAAGGCGGGCTGATGCAGCACCTGCATACCCAGTTCCACGCTAGCGGCCGCGATCTGGCCGGACACCAGGGTGACGTGGCGTACCTCGAAGCCGATACCGAAGAAACGCAGGATGGGCGGGATCAGCCCCAGCATGAGGCCCAGCGAAATATTGGCCGTATAGCCTGAGATGTGGGTCGCCCAGTAGCGCCCCCAACGCACAGCGCGCTCCTTGCCCAGCAAATGCGTGCTGCGCGGGTGGTAAGCAATTACGGAGTCGAGACGATGGAACACGAACCAGTTTTCCACCCAGCCCGCGATCAGGCTCGAGGCGAACAGCAGCAGGCCGGTACCGGCAGCGAACACCACCGTGAGCCCTAGCATGTGGTGCTCGGCGAGGATCTGGCGTGAATGCTTGAGATCCAGAACGCCGTCCCAGCCCAGGTAATTCAAACCCAGGGTAATGAGCATCACCACTGGGATCACCAGCCCCAGGTTACCCACGATAGCGACAAACTGTGAGCGCAGCAGGTACACCACCTCGGAGACGAAATTCTCGGCAGCGTCCGGCGCGTCCATGTTCTTGAGCTTGGCCGCCATGGCCGGCGCGGTCATGGCGGGCTGCTTGGTGGCCACCGTCCAATGCAGCAGCATGATAACCACGAAAGACAGCGCATAGTTCAATCCGGCCGTCAGGCCGCCCCAGAACGCGGACATGCCCAGCGAGACGATCAGCAGTTTCGCCCAGGTCGTAAAGGCCATCACGGTGCCGCCACCCGCTGCTGCACGCAGCATCCGGCCGTAGTCGCTTGGCGTGCGGGTGATGTAGTGTTCGCCGGTTTCGGCATTCCGCTCGGTCACCTTGGCTGCCAGCAGCTCGGTGCTGGTGCGCATCAGCGAGCGCAAGCTTCGGCTATCACGGTTTACACGGACCAGATGGGACAGCAGTTGGGCCGTCGCTTGCGCAGGGGCATCCGTTTCCAGACACAGCAGCAACGCTTTCACGCGGATGATGCGCTGGCGGAGCTGGCGCATCTGGAACTCGATGTGGACCGAGATCCCGTGCTCCTCCAGGTGCGCATACACGGAGTACGCGGCCGCACGGCAGGCATCGAGCTGTTCGCGCAGTTGGGAAATCGCCACCAGCGAGGGCGCGCTGTCCCGGCCGTGCTCCAGTACCGCGTGGCGCAGCGTCTCGAAGATCGTGGGCAGGTCATGGAAAGGCCGCGCCCGCATGGCCTCGGGCGACATGCGGGTGCGAATGTCGGGAGACAGCCCCGCCGCGTTGATCTGGCCGAGCGCGTAGGTCAGCGCGTCCAGCAGCACCCGCTGCGCGTAGTCGGGCTTCGCCGGTTGGTCGCCTGGGGCTGCATGAAACAGGAGCGCCCGCAAGCGCCGCAGGGTGTCGGTGTCCAGGGCGCGCAGCCATTTGGCATCGAATTCGCTCGGGAACAGCAGATCGAACAGCTCGCCCAGGTCGGTCGTTTCCGGCGTCACTGGCAGCATTTTGCGGCGCAGGCGGTTGGTGAGTTCGCTGAAAAAGGCGGCGTGCGGCGCAAAGCCCAGGTCTGCAAGCAACGGGGTGGCGTCGGTTGTGGAGAGAAATTGGGCCCACCAGTGGTGCCACAGCTGGAGCCACTCCGGGCGCAGTTCCGCTGCATCCAGCAGCATGCGTACCCGGGCGACCGCGGCTTCCGGATCATGGGATTCGCCACGTACCCAATTCAGCAGCTCGATCAGCCAGAGATGGCGATCAGCGATCGGCGCTTCTGGGTCGAGCGCGCGCAGATGTTGGATCAGCTCGAGCTGGGATGTCGCCATGGGAGGATGAAGAAGGGAGGGGGAGGGTCAGTGCAGCACGCGGCGGGTGCCGCTGCCGCCATCGCTGGCATCCAGCACGAAAAGCGGGATTTCGACCTCGAACCGCTCGCCATCGGCGGCTACGCAGAAATAGCTGCCATGCATGGTGCCAGTGGCCGTGCGCAGGCGGCAGCCGCTGGTGTATTGAAAGGCTTCGCCGGGCTTGAGCAGAGGCTGCTGGCCCACCACGCCCAGGCCTCGCACCTCTTCCGTGTGGCCGCGCGCGTCATTGATGATCCAGTGGCGCGAAATCAACTGCGCTGGCACATCGCCTGTGTTTTGCACCGTGATGGTGTAGGCAAAGCCATATAGCTCGCGTGCCGGCTCCGATTGGTCGGGCAGGAATTGTGGCTCTACCTCCACGCTGAACTGATATTTGGGCATGATGCCAATGGTAACTCTGGAAACGGCGCGACAATCGCCTGATCATGACCACGACCTACCGCATCGCCCCCTCCATCCTCTCGGCCGACTTCGCGCGCCTGGGTGAAGAGGTCAAAAACGTGATTGCCGCCGGCGCCGACTGGATTCATTTCGACGTCATGGACAACCACTACGTGCCGAACCTCACATTCGGCCCCATGATCTGCCAGGCCATCAAACCCCACGCCAAGCGGGCCGACGGCCAGCCGGTGCCCATGGATGTGCACATGATGGTGCAGCCGGTGGACGCGTTGGCGCAGGCCTTCGCGCAAGCCGGCGCCGATCTGATCAGTTTCCACCCCGAAGCCAGCGCGCACCCGCACCGGAGTGTTCAGGCCATCAAGGCGGCAGGCTGCCAGGCCGGGTTGGTCTTCAACCCCGCCACACCGCTGGACGTGCTCGACTGGCTGATCGACGACATCGATCTGATCCTGATCATGAGCGTCAACCCCGGTTTTGGCGGCCAGGCCTTCATAGACAGCGCCCTGCGCAAGGTGGAGGCTGCTCGCAAGCGCATCGATGCGTCAGGCAAGGATATCCGGCTAGAGGTAGACGGTGGCATCAAGGCCGCCAACATCAGGGAAGTCGCCAATGCCGGCGCCGACACATTCGTGGCCGGCAGCGCCATCTTTGGCCAGAAGGACTACGCGGCCGTGATTCGCGACATGCGCGACCAGCTTCGGAAGTAGGGCTGGTTGGAGCCCCTGAGGCCATGAGCCCGCGCTAAAGAGGGCGGTTCGCCTCCTTCAGCACCCAATCCCTGAACTGGCAAACGAATGGATCGTGCGACAGGCGATTGGGGTAGATGAGATAGAAGGCATCCATCGAATCCGTCACCAGCGGAAACGGCGCTACCAGACGCCCTGATCGCAGATCTTCCGCGACGAGGACGCCTTGGCCCATGGCCACGCCCGCGCCGGAGACAGCCATCTGATAGGCCAGGCTCACGCTTTCGAACGTGATACCGCGATCGGGATCGATTTCCTTTGCGCCTGCGGCTTCCAGCCAGATGCGCCAGTACGCTGGCCTCGCGGAAGACTGCAGCAAGGTGGTGCGCAGCAGATCGCGCGCCGAACGGAACGGCCCTGTCTGCTCAACGAGGGTCGGGCTGCATACCGGCGTAAGGCGGATCGGCATCAGCCGGTGGCAGACACAGCCAGGCCAGGAGCCGCGGCCAATGCGTATGGCCACGTCCGTAGTGGTCGAATTGCGATCGATGGGCCCCAGCGACGTGGTGAAGATCACATCGCGATCCGGGTACTGTGCACGAAACGCCTGCAGACGCGGCACCAGCCAACGTTGGCCGAAGGTCATCGGACACCAGATGTGCAGAGGTCTGCGGCCCTTGGAGGCTCTGATTTCATCCGTGGCGTCCGAAAGCTGGATCAACACCTCGCTGACAGTCTCGAAGTAGCGCTGGCCGGCCGGTGTCAGCGCGATCTGCCGATGCGAACGTTTGAAGAGCGGAGCCTGAAGGCTTTCCTCCAGCTTGGCTAGTTGCCGGCTCGCTGCGCCCGGTGTCACAAATAGCTCTTCAGCGGCCGCCTTCACGCTGCCCGTGCGGCCAATGGCCTCGAAAACGCGGATGGCATTCAGGGGCGGCAGGCTCATGGCATGAGGAACGGGGGAAAGAGGTGGAGTGATTTTTTCTCAATCGAAGAGGAATTTTAGTCGCTTGAGCGCTCTGCCATGAAAGGCCAGAATCCGCACGAACTCAAGTTTCTGGAGATATTCGATGGACATTCGGCTCACAGGCAAGATAGATAGGTCACGCATTCGCCTTATGAGCGTGCCGCGCGCTCCAGTGGAGATACTGGAGGGCTATCGCGCGCTGCAGGACGCGAGCGGCGTGATCTCGGATGTGATGGACAGGCTGGGCATTCCCGGTGTCGTCGGAGCCTCGGTACTCAAGCCTACGATTGGCGGCAAGTCAATCGTTGGCACCGCGCTCACTGTACGCAACGCGCTGCAGCAGGGTAACGAATATGAGGCGGCGAAGGCCGTCACTAACCGTATGGCCGAATTCGAAGCGCACAACCTGGCACAGCCAGGCGATGTGCTGGTGATTCAGGGCGTCGCGGGCGTCTCCAACATGGGCGGGATCTCGGCTCAGACCGGCAAGCGCCACGGTGAAGTCGGCGCCATCATCATGGGCGGTATCCGGGATGTCGCGCACTCGCGTGCCATGGACTATCCGGTCTGGGCCTCCGAGATCACACCTCGCACGGGCAAATGGCGTATCGAGACCATGGAGATCAATGGCGACGTGGATATCGCGGGCGTGCGGGTGACCTGTGGCGATGTCGTGTACGCGGACGACACGGGCGTCTGTTTCGTTCCCATCTCCCGCGCCGCCGAGGTACTGGCAATGGCGCAGAAGATCGCGAAGGCTGAAGAAATCAAGTGCCAAGCCATCGACGCAGGAACCCATATCGCCGATTTGCCGAAGACCGAATGAATACCCAGAAAGTTGCCATGTTCTCTGTTCGGGCCCTGCGCCGCTCTTCTCGCGCCGTACTGACCGGCTTGATATTCCCCCTGGCGCTGGCAGCTTCTGGGACAGCGTTTGCGCAAGCCGACTACCCAAACCGGCCGATTCGGCTCATTGTGCCCTTCGCGCCCTCTGGGGGAGTCGACACGTTGGCGCGCCTGATGGGCGAGCACTTGGCGCGGCGGCTAGGCCAGCCGCTCGTGATCGACAACCGCCCAGGTGCTGGAACCACTATCGGCAGTGTCGCGGTTGCGCGCGCCGCGCCGGACGGCTACACACTCCTCATGGCGAGCTCGTCGTTTACTGCGGCCACGGGCCTCTACCCATCTCTGCCCTATCGGGTCGAGAAGGATTTCGCTCCTGTTGCCCTTCTGGCCAACTCTCCGGTTGTGTTGGCTGTCAACCCTAAAGTCAAGGCGGCCAATTTGGCCGAAATTATCCAGGCCGCCAAGGACGCACCAGGTAAGTTCACCTCGGCGACCTACGGAAACGGGTCAGCGCCGCATCTGGTATCCGAGCTATTCCAGCAGATGACGGGCACGAAATTCCTGAACGTGCCCTACAAGGGAGGCGGCCCCGCAGTGCTCTCCACGCTGACGGGCGAGACCGATCTATTGTTTCCCACCATCCTGCCGGTGCGTGCGCATGTGGCTTCAGGCAAGCTGCGTGTTCTGGCCATCGGGTCGGCAAAACCGACGCCCCTGATGCCGGGTGTGCCGACATTCAAGGAGCAGGGGGTTGATCTGGTCACCGGCACCTGGTTCGGTGTGGTCGCTCCTGCCAAGACGCCGCCTGCCATTATCGAGCGGCTGAACAAGGAGATTCTGGCGCTGGCGAAGGAGCCTGAGTTCATGAAGACCCTCACCAACGAGGGCGCTGAATTCATAGGCGGAACGCCGGCTGAGTTCGCTACATTCATGCAGGCCGATCAGCGCCGCTGGACCAAGATCATCGCTGACCGCCAAATCAAGGCGGAGTGAGCCGGGCTCCAGCAACATCGCGAATAATCTCCCATACCCTCTGAGCCAAAGGCGAGGGGGTTCGGTTGCGCCGATGAACCAGCACGATATCGCGTTGCACCACGGGCGTGAGCGAGCACGCCACGAGACCGGGGATGCCCCCAGGCGGCATGGCCAGCGCCGGCATCACGCTGATACCGATGCCAGCTTCGATCATCCGGAAAACGGTGGTCGGATGCCCTAGTTCCTGCACGATCTCGCAATGCGCACCGTGATGGATCAGGGCTGTATCGATCAGGCGGCGGCTACCGGAAGCGTGGTCCAGCAGTACCAGCGGATATCCGGTCAGGGCGCTCCATTTCACGGCGTGGCCATGCGCCAGCGGGTGGCCTGGGCGCGTGACCAGCACAAACAGGTCCTTCATGATGAGCTCGACGTTCAGGTCGTCCGTGCCCACGGGCTCGATGACCACACCGAAATCGACTTCTCCCGAACGCACGCTACCGAGTACGTCCTGCTGAATGCGGTCCAGCAGCACCAGTTGGATGCCGGGTTCGCGCTCGGCGCAGGCCGCGATGCAGGACGGCATGAGATTGGCGGAGAGCGTCGGGCTGCTGGCCACCCGCACCTTCCCCCGCCGGGCGCGTGCGAGACCGCCCACGTCCTGCAGCGTTTGATCCAGTTCGTCCAGCACCCGTTCAAGCCGCAAGGCCAGCGCATGGCCGGCGTCCGTGAGCACGACATCCCGGGTGGTGCGATCCAGCAGCCTGACCCCGAGCTGCGTCTCCAGCTCCAGGATGGCACGGCTCACGGCTGGCTGCGTCAGCCCAATGCTGTCACCTGCCCGGCTGAAATTACCCTCCAGCGCCACAGCGCGGAAAACACGAAGCTGCCTGAGGGTGATATTCATATCAATTAATCATATATCTATCTAAGTAATGCATTTCACTTTTGAATGCATTGCAGGTCCAATAGGCGCCATGGCACGACCGAGCTTTCTTCCAGACAATTTCACCATCGCGTTGGTATTCACGGTGGTCCTGGCGACCCTGCTGCCCGCCAGAGGCAGTGGAGTCCACTTTTTCGAGACATTGACGACAGCAGCCGTCGCAGCGCTGTTCTTTCTGCACGGGGCCAAGCTCTCGCGCGAAGCCATCATTGCGGGCATCACCCATTGGCGACTGCACCTGCTCATACTCGCGAGCACCTTCGTGATGTTCCCGGTGCTTGGGTGGGTACTGCGGCCTGTCCTGCAGCCACTGGTCACACCTGAGCTTTATACGGGGGTGATGTTCCTCTGCGTTTTGCCGGCCACGGTGCAGTCCGCCATTGCCTTCACGTCGATGGCACGCGGCAATATTCCGGCGGCGGTGTGCAGCGCTTCCGCATCCACCTTGTTGGGGGTGTTCATCACGCCGCTGCTTGCGAGCCTCCTGGTGACGCACGGTCAAGGCGCCTCATCCCTGGATTCAATCGGCCGGATCCTGCTGCAACTGATGTTGCCTTTTTGCGTCGGCCATATGCTGCGGCCGTGGATTGGCGGCTTCGTCAAGAAAAATGCCAAGCTGTTGACGCTGGTAGACCGCGGCTCGATTCTGCTCGTGGTGTATACGGCCTTCAGCGCTGCGGTGGTGGAGGGGTTGTGGCGGCAGATTTCCGCGTCGGCCCTGGCGGGCCTGCTGGTCGTTTGCGCGGTATTGCTGGCACTGGCGCTGACTTTGACCACTTGGACTGCGCGGCGCCTGGGTTTGTCGAAGGCCGATGAAATTACCGCGGTGTTCTGCGGCTCCAAGAAGAGCCTTGCCAGCGGGGTGCCCATGGCCAACGTGTTGTTCGCATCGTCGGCGGTAGGCGCTATCGTGTTGCCACTGATGGTCTTCCATCAGATGCAGCTCATGGTGTGCGCGGTGCTGGCCCAACGTTATGCGCGGCGGCCTGAGCCTGCCGCGACCATCTCATCGGCCGTTGGCTCCTAGGCCTCAGCGACCTGCCATGCGTTACGGCTTGATGTAAGCGTAGTGCTCGCGCGACTGCAACTGCCCGATGCGCACCACTCCCGAGGGCGTGAAATCCGCATCCATGATGAACTGATCCTTTTTCAGGTTGCGGGTCTTGAGCGTAATCTCACACACCTCGAACGTCACGCCGCGGGCCTTCAACGCGCTCACCAGCGAGGCGTAGTCAATGTTGGGGTTGTTTTTATCCTTGGCCCCCTCCATCAGAAAATCGATCCCCGCCGCGTGCGTGACCACCACAATCTTGGTCTTTGGCGCCACGTCCAGGTGGTTGCGGATGTTGCGCAGCCCCTTGGTCGCCTGCTGTTCGGCGTTATCGATGTGATAGACCACCTTGTCTTCCTGCGCCATCGCATGGCCTGCCATCGTCAATCCGGCCACCGCCATGATTGCAGCACCGAGCCAGCGGCGAATCGAGTTGAACATGAAAATCTCCTTGGTCGTGAGGTCAAAACTCGACGCTACCACATCATGAGAACCTGCACAGTGAATGGTTGGCATCGATACTGGTGTTTCTGATCTCCTGGATACTCCGGGGCATGGAGATTCATCGCTCATCCCCCCTCGCTTCCCCCATCCACGCCTGCATCATCGATCTCGACGGCACCCTGATCGACACCCTCGGTGACTTCGAGGTGGCCTTGAACACCATGCTGGCCGAGTTGAAACGCCCCTCGGTCAGCCATGCCGAGATTGGCCGATGGGTAGGTAAAGGCTCCGAACATCTGATCAAGACCGCGCTCATGAACACCACGCCGGCAGCGGGTGCGGGCGATGACGCAGCGGCTGACTCCTTGATGCCCGCTGCCTGGCGTTACTACCAGGACGCCTATCTGCGCATCAACGGCCAGCACAGCACCGTGTTCACCGGCGTAGAGGAAGGCCTCGCGGCCTTGAAAGCAAAGGGCCTTGCGCTGGCTTGTCTTACCAATAAGCCGCTTTCCTTTGCATTACCTCTGCTTGAAGCCAAGGGGCTATCGGCTTATTTCACCCATGTCTTCGGGGGGGACAGCTTCGCCCGCAAGAAGCCGGACCCGTTGCCCCTTATCGAGACATGCAAAGCCCTGGGATGCGCGCCGTCCGAAACCCTGATGATCGGCGACTCCGCCAACGATGCACAGGCCGCACGCGCCGCTGGCTGCCCCGTGCTGCTCACCACTTATGGCTACAACCACGGCGAACCCGTAAGAGAAGTGGATGCAGACGGCTTCATTGATTCCCTGGCCGAGGCGAAACAGTGGATAGAACACCCATAGCTTCATAAATCCCCGGGCTGTCGTAGGGTGTGCACGAAGTGAGCACGCGTTGCGCAGATGCCCGCTCACTGAAGGAGGCACAATAGCCAGCAACTCCCAACAAATGGCAAAGGAGACGACCCAGCATGGACGGTGGACACGAGTTGCTCAGGCGCGCAGCGGCCAATCCTCAGGTACTGCAGTGGCACACGTGGGCAGCGCTCACACCTGGCCCCGCGCTGGTGATCATGGGGGCCGTGCACGGCAATGAAACTTGCGGTGCCTATGCCATCCTGCGCGCCATCGATGATTTGCAGCACGGCCGCCTCCTCCTGCGGCGTGGCCGGCTGACGCTGGTGCCCGTCGCCAATCCATTGGCTGTCGGGCAGAACACCCGGGAAGGCGAGCGCAACCTGAACCGCCGCTTCGTGCCTCGCGCCGAACCCCAGGACTACGAGGATCGCATCACACACCAATTGGTCCCCTTGTTGGCCGCTCACGATGTATTGCTCGATCTGCATTCATTCCATACGCCTGGTGCTCCCTTTGCCATGGTCGGCCCTCGCAACAACGAAGGCACCAGAGAGCCCTTTTGCCGCGCTGACGAGGAAGCAGAACTGGCGCGTGCGCTTGGTGTCGATCAGGTAGTCGAAGGCTGGCTGGATGTCTATGATCGCGCGGCCCGCGCGCGCGGCGAACCACTGGATGACGGGGGCATCGGCACCAACGAGTACATGCGAAGCCAGGGTGGGTATGCTGTCACCATCGAGTGTGGTCAGCACGAAGATCCGGCGGCTATCCGAGTGGCCGAGCGTGCCATCCGCGGTGCGCTGGCGCTGCTGGGCATGGCTGACGTACCCGCACCGCCCCGCTTTGATGGGCCAGCTGCCCGGCTTCAGGACGTCGTGCTGCGTGAGTCACCGGAGGACCGGCTTGTCCGCCAATGGAACAGCTTCGACGTGGTGCGCGCGGGTGATCTGATCGCCCGCCGTGCCGATGGGCGCGAACTGCGTGCGCCGTACGACGGCAGCGTGCTTTTCCCCTATCCCGAGGCTGAAGTTGGCCAGGAGTGGTTCTACCTGGCCGTACCGAGCTGACTTTGAACCATAACGCTTGAAATGCGGCTCAAAGCAGTGGAACAGCCGTCTCCTCTCACTCTTCGGGCAGCTCGTCCGTGACTACCTCGAACCGATGGAGCTGGTTTTCGCCGAACACCATGGTGATCGGCACATCCGAGGCATCCCTCCCATAGGCTATCACGATGCGGCCAATCCGGGGCTGGTTGTGGCGCGCATCGAAGGTATGCCAGCGGCCTCCCAGATAGGCCTCGAACCAGGCACTGAAATCCATGGGTGAAGGCACAGGCTCCACGCCGATATCCCCGAGATAGCCGGTCGTGTAGCGCGCCGGAATGTTCATGCACCGGCACAACGTCACGGCCAGGTGCGCGAAATCACGGCAGACACCAACGCGCTCCCGCCAGGCGCCAAGTGAGGTCCTGTTGGCGCATGCCTGCTCGTAGTCGAAACGGACGTGCTGGTGCACGTAGTCGCAGATCGCCTGTACGCGAGCCCAGCCGGGCGCGGAGTTGCCGAATTGGTTCCACGCAAAGCCGAGCAATTCGCTGTCCACCTCGCTATAGCGGCTGGGCAGCAGAAACTGGTAGGTTTCCGGAGGCAATTCGTCGAGCGTGTGCTGGCACGCGCTGGGCACCACCGGATCAGGTACGCCCCGATCCAGAACCACCGCACTGTTGGTGAGGCGAATCACCCGCACGCCCTCGGGAATGGCGATACGGGTGATCACGTTGCCAAAACTGTCGTGATACTGATCGGTCCGCAGCGGCGGATTTGTCCGAAAGTTTTCGGCTGCAAGGAGATCATGCTGCCGCGACGGATGCACGTGCAGTGCACCGAGCAGCAAGGTTGGAGCATTCACCGCAAGTTCGATGTCGTAGCCGATCCGGATGCGCATGTAGGAATGACGAATTGATTGGAGAAAGAGGCTGATGAGGCGTGCAAAGGGTTGATGACATTGAATGCGCATCTCGGCCGAGCGATTGCAGGAGAACTGCCCGCCAAGGTGTCAGTTGTCTTTGAGAGACAGGTAGCGCTGACTGCCGGCCGGGTTGCAGCAAGGCTTTGCTAAACTAGCGCCCATGTTCATTCGTCGCAATGTCATTTCACCACTGGGCAGCGCTGCCCAGGGGGCGTGGCCCTGGCGTAAGCCTGCACGCTGACTTGTCGAAGCGCGCCTGCAACGGGCGCAAAGGTAGTGTCCCTTGGCAAAAGAGCCGGGCACTTTGGAAAGAATGAACGGCAGAACACGCTGCCATTGAGCTTGGAGGCTCTATCCCGTGATCACTGAACTCGAATTCAAAAGCCTGGCATCGCAAGGCTATAACCGCATTCCATTGATGGCCGAGGCCTTCGCCGATCTGGAAACCCCGCTTTCGCTGTATCTGAAACTCGCCGCAGGCCAGGGCGGTGGCAAATACACGTTTTTGCTCGAATCCGTCATTGGGGGGAGCGCTTTGGCCGTTACAGCTTCATTGGCTTGCCCGCGCGCACCATCGTCCGCGCGAGCGGGTTCGGCGCCGAGGCGCGCACGGAAGTGGTGACCGACGGCCAGGTTGTCGAAACCTTGCAGGGCAATCCGCTTGATGTCATCGCCGCCTACCAACAGCGCTTCAAGGTCGCATTGCGGCCCGGCCTGCCGCGTTTCTGTGGTGGCCTGGCAGGGTATTTCGGCTATGACACAGTGCGCTATATCGAGAAAAAGCTCGAAAACACCTGTCCGCCCGATACCCTGGGCACGCCGGACATCCTGCTCATGCACTGCGAAGAGTTGGCCGTCATTGACAACCTCTCCGGCAAGCTATACCTCATCGTCTACGCCGATCCTGCGCAGCCAGAAGCGTATGCGAAAGCCAAGAAACGCCTGAAAACGCTGCGTGAGCAACTGAAATACTCGGTCAGCGCGCCCGTGGTCAAACCCTCGCAAAACCATCCCCCTGAGCGCGGTTTTGCCAAGGCAGACTATCTGGAGGCCGTGGAAAAAGCCAAGGGGCTCATCGCGGCGGGCGATTTCATGCAGGTGCAGGTCGGCCAGCGCATCAGCAAGCGCTACACCGAATCGCCCCTTTCCTTGTACCGTGCCGTGCGTTCGCTGAACCCCTCGCCGTACATGATCTACTACGATTTTGGCGATTTTCACGTGGTCAGCGCCAGCCCCGAAATTCTGGTGCGCCAGGAAAACACGGCAGAGGGCCGCAAGATCACCATCCGTCCCCTGGCGGGCACGCGTCCGCGCGGCGCCACCCCGGAGCTCGACAAGGCCACCGAAGAAGAGTTGGTCAACGATCCCAAGGAACGTGCCGAGCACGTCATGCTGATTGACCTGGCGCGCAACGACATTGGCCGCATTGCCAAAATCGGCAGCGTGAAGGTGACTGAAGCTTTCGCGGTGGAGCGCTACAGCCATGTGATGCACATCGTCAGCAACGTCGAAGGCATCTTGAACGACGGCATGACCAACATGGATGTGCTCAAAGCCACATTCCCCGCCGGCACGCTTACGGGCGCGCCCAAGGTCCATGCCATGGAACTGATCGACCAGCTTGAACCTGTCAAGCGCGGCATCTATGGCGGTGCCTGCGGCTATCTCAGCTATGCCGGCGACATGGACGTGGCCATCGCCATCCGCACGGCCATCGTCAAGGATCAGCAACTGCACGTGCAGGCGGCTGCCGGCGTCGTGGCCGATTCAGTGCCTGAGATGGAGTGGAGAGAAACCGAGCACAAGGCCCGGGCTCTGCTGCGCGCTGCTGAACTGGTGGAAGAAGGGCTTGAATGAGCCGAGCCATCGAGAAGACGCAGTCCTGTGCCAGCATGGCCGAAGTGCGTAAGCACGTGGATGCGCTTGATGACATCCTTGTGCCTCTGCTCGTGGAGCGGGGCGGCTACATGACCCAGGCCGCCATCAACAAACCCAAGGCAGAGCAGGTGCGCGACGAGGCTCGCATCGAGACTATCGTGCGCCGGGTACGCGCCCGGGCCGAGGCCGAGGGGGCGAGCCCGATGTGATCGAAGCCATCTACCGCGGCATGATGGAGGCGTACATCGCCTATGAGCACAAGGAGTTTGCGCGCCTGCGTTCGCTCGGACGAAAGCCTGGAGAATAGGTTTTAATTGATGACACGCCCTAGTCCACACGGGCGCCGCGTATCCTCGTCATGGAAAGGCCGGCAAGCAGGGTGGACAGCAGCATCAGCGCCCATTGCTCAAGTGTCGGCACTGGGGTGGGCGTTGGCACTGGCGCCGGCGTGGGGTCGACGAAAGTGCCAGTTCCTGCCGAACAGCTCGTGTCGCTAGGCGGCCAGTACTGATTACCTGATCCCGTGAACGATTCGCCGCCGCAGTTGTTGCCAGGGGCGTTGTTGATAATCGTATTGTTGTTCAGTGTGCGTGTACGGTTGAGCGTGAACGACACCCCTGCGCCCGAGCCAGGCGTCAACAATGCATTGCCTGTGATAGTGGTGCCGGTGATGGTTGTCGGCACGCCGCTGCGCAGGGCGCCCCCGACTGCCTGGCCTGTATTGGCCTCGAAGCGGCTGCCGTCCACGGTCAGCGAACCGCTACCTGTACTGTAGATCGCACCGCCCTCGCCGCCGGCCTGATTACCGGTGAATAGGCTGTCGACAACGGTCAACGTGCTGTCTCTACTGAAAATGCCGCCCCCGTTGACCGCTGCCGTATTGCTGCTGACAACGCTGTTTTCCAGGCGGAATGTGACACCGTTGTCCAAGTAAATACCTCCGCCGTCTTCACCTGGCGATGTCGCACCTCCCTTCAGGGTCAAACCCCGCAGCGTAAGCTGGACGCTGGAGCCTTCGGCGTAGAGAACGCGGGATGTATACCCGGCGTCCAGCATCACGCGCTGGTCACCGTCAATGGTGATGTTCGCGGTGTTGAAACTAAAGTAAAGCGGGCTTCCGTTCAGGCTGATGGTCGTCAGGCTAGCGGCTGGGAAGGCTGCAGGATCGAACCCGATGGTGTCTGTGCCGGTGCCTGCCGTGCAGTCGCCATTGGTCCAATCCCATGCCGAGAGGGCGTTGTCCAGCGCCTCACGCAGGCTGCATAGTTGATCCCCTGCCGTGTTGTCCGCTGTGTTGCTGTTGACGGTGATGGAGGCCGCCTGCGCGCCGAACGTGACCAGGCCACAGAGCAAGGCGGCCGGCAGCGGGGTACGAAATCCGTGGAAGCGGTTGAGATGACGACCATGCATGAGTGATTCCTGGCGCTAGTCACCTGGGTGGCGTGCGCGTTACATTACGAAATACTCAACGTTAGCTTTTCGTGAGAACTCTGAAAATGTGCCGGCGGCACATCATCCACAGGAAATTGGCGCTGCCATTGGGTTTGCAGCGGGTACATAGCTACACCACGGGCAGTATTTTTTGATGACCTTGTCCACGCGTCAGCTGCAGCAGTTCAACCAGGCGATCCTGGCAGTGCATAGCGCCCCCAGCCTGCACGCATTGGCCACCCATTTGCTCCATGCGCTGCGATTGGTTGTGCCTGGCGACATCCGGGTCGCAGATTTTTCCGGTATTGCGGAGATTCGGGCCTACACCGCCTATGATCCAGCGCGCGTGATTCCCGCCGAGGTGAATGCGGCCGTGCACCGTCATCTGGCCGACAATCCCTTGTACCGGCGGCGTCATTCGCAGGCGACCAGCATTTCCGACCTGCTGCCGCGCCAGCAGTGGCAACGTACTGCGCTCTATCGCGAAGCCTATGCACAGGTCGGCCAGCAGGATGGGCTTGCGCTTGATGTCGACCTGGGGCATGGCGGCATGCTCACGCTCAATGTCACGCGGGCATCGCGCGGCTACACAGCCGCCGAACGCACCGCACTGACCTTGCTGGGGCCACACGCTCAGGCGAAATGGCGGCGCCTTTGCCTGCAGCAGCGAGCGCGTACGGCAGCGCTGAACTCGCTCTCGCCAGCATCTCCAGCCGCGCACGTGCTCAGCGCACGCGAGCGAGAGGTCCTTCAGTGGGTAGCCAATGGGAACACCAATGCCCAGATTGCGGACATACTGGGATTGCGTGCGGGCACGGTGAAGCGGCATCTGGAGAACATCTACCGCAAGCTTGGGGCGGTAGACCGCCGAGATGCTTTGGCGCGGATACAGGCGCACTGACAAGCTGCATCAGTTACCCTTGAGCGTCACAGAACTCAAAGGAACGGTCATGAAGCATTTGTTGTGGTGCGGACTCCTGCTCAGCGCGTTCACTGGTCACGCGATCGCGGCTGAACGCTCTGCTGCCTGTGTGGCCAAGCAGTCGAACATCGAGGCTCAGCTTGTCCAGGCCAAGGAGCGAGGCCACAAGCGGGAAATCGCCGGGCTGCAGAAGGCCTTGAACGCCAACAAGGCCAATTGCACGGATGAATCGCTTGCCAAGGAGCGCGAAAAAGGCATCAGGCAAGCTCAGAAAAAAGTCGCCGAACGGGAGCGCAGTCTTGCCGAAGCGGAGCGCAAGGGCGATGCGAAGAAAATCGCTGACAGGAAAGCCAAGCTGGACGCCGCCCGTAGTGAACTTGCCCTCGCGGAAAAGCCGATAGCTCAATAGCTTGCAGAGCCGGCAGAGTCAATGCATCGCACGTCCTCCTTGCTGCTCCGTAGTTCAAGCGTGGCGGACGCGCCGCAAGCGTGAGGTAGTCGACCGCGGAGTGCCCTGACATGAGTTGGGCCCCCCGACCGGCAATGCAGTTCATTTGGACTTCAAGTACTTCCAATTCCCATCAACGATCTCCACCATGGCAACTGCCCGTTTGTCATAGCCGGAGTGATCGGGCTTCGACATACTCAGAACGCCCTGTGAGGTCACCAGATCTTTGACGCTCTCCAGTGCATCGCGCAGGGCCATGCGAAAAGCTTCAGTTCCGGGTTTTTCCTTTTTGAGTGCGGCCTTCAGTGCTTCCGTCAACAGCATGTTCGAATCCCATGCGTTCGCTGCGAAGACCGCCATCGACCCTGGGCCATAGGTGGCTTCGTATTGCCGGGTAGCTTCCATCGCCACACGCTTGACTGGATTGGTGTCATCCAGTTGTGACGCTACTACCACCGGTCCCACTGCAAAGACCGCTCCCTGGGCATCGCTGCCAGCGAGCTTCAAAAAATCACGGTTAGCGATGCCATAGGTTTGATAGGTCACCCCCTTGAATCCACGCTCGATCAGCGTTTTCTGAGGCAGGGCGGCGGGCGTTCCAGAACCAGCGATGAAGACAGCATCAGGCTTTTTGGACAAGATTCTCAGGACCTGTGCCGTCACGCTCGGATCGTTGCGCACGTAGCGTTCGGTGGATACGAGTTCGATGCCGCGCTTCTTGGCTTCGTGCTGCAGTACGTTCAGCCACGAGTCGCCATAGGGATCGGCAAAGCCGATGAAAGCCAACGTCTTGATTTTTCGAGCAGCCATGTGATCGACGGTGGCATCAGCCATGAGGCTTTCATTCTGAATCGCCTTGAAAACCCAGCGCCGGGTTTCATCTTGCGGTTGCACGATCTGCTGGCTGGCCGCCAGGCTCAGGAGCGGTGTCTTGTGCTGTGCGGCGAGCGGCACCAGGGACAACGTGGCAGGCGTCACAGACGAGCCCATGATCACATCGGCACGCTCCTTCTCGACGAGACGAGCGAAGTTGCGCGCACTGCTTGAAGGATCGGAGCCATCGTCCAATACCGTGTAGCGGATTTTTTCTCCCGCCACTTCAGTAGGAAAGAGCTTCACGATATTCTGGACCGGAATGCCCAGGGAAGCTGCAGGCCCTGTCAGCGATATCGTTACGCCGACGTTCACTTCCGCATGGGCTGCCGCCGCGGCGATCGCCAGTGCCGCAATGGCTATTGCGCCTACACCGTTTTTCATCATCGAAGTCTCCTGGTTGTAATCTTTGTTGTCGTTGAGCGCCGGTGCCTATCCCATGGCGTCTCAGGGGCCTGTTTTTTCGCGGGAAAACTCCTCGGCAAGCATGCGGCGGAACCGGATCAACGCGGCGTCGAAATGGAGCGGCATCAT
Source organism: Ottowia sp. VDI28 (assembly GCF_049532675.1). Lineage (NCBI taxonomy): Bacteria > Pseudomonadati > Pseudomonadota > Betaproteobacteria > Burkholderiales > Comamonadaceae > Ottowia > Ottowia sp. VDI28. Next base: position 679,027 of record NZ_CP149820.1, read on the forward strand.
GCGCTCCTCAGCGTCCGGAGCGAGATTGGTAAATTGAGCCGTGATCATGTCCCGGTCTTCATTGAATGCCTCGGTGAGCGACTTGAAGATGGACTCCTTGATGCTCTGATCCTCCACCTCGGCAGGATGCGATTGCTGGAAGAAGTAGTGAGTCGAGGTTTCGGTCTCGGGGGTGAGGGTCTGACAACTATGCAGGCGAACCGCCCTTGCCAGATTGTCCGGGGCGTCGGAAGTCGGACGCCCGCCAGAATTCATCAGCAGCGTGGCGGGTAGCAAAAAATCGTAGATAAACCAGCGGTCCAGGTTTTCATCGAATGGCCGGAACCGCTGGTAGAACGGTGGCGGCGGAACGTTCGGAACCCGGCGTGTGACCTTGATTCCGCGTTGTCCTCCTGTGTCAACCTTTTCGATGATCGGCCTTGCCTGTGCAATGGCGGTCGAACCACCAAGGGTCTTCTCGTGGACATAGCTCAGGTGCGAGAAATCCAGCAGGTTGTCGCAGATCAGCAGATAAGGCGTGTCGTAGTGAAGGTAGCCCGGGATGTTGATCCAGCCTGGATGGTCGCACGAGAAGTTGTCCGGCAACATGTCTTCGCGAGCCCTTTCAGGGTCACCCATCCACACGAACACCCATTTGTTCTTGCAGATGACCGGATAGCGCTTGACACATGCTTTCGGCGGCGGGGAGTCCATGCCAGGCACTTCCACACACATGCCCGCCGGGTTGAATTTGAGCCCGTGATAACCGCAGCGGATGTCGTTGCCTTCACGCCGCCCAGCCGACAAAGGAGCATGCCGGTGGCAGCAGCGATCTTCCAGCGCAATGAATTCTCCGCCGCTGGTCCGATACACCAGGATAGGTTCGCCCAGTACCTTGCGCGTGAACAGCTTGCCTTCGTCGGCAGGTGGAATCTCATGATCCCATGCGATTACGTACCAGCAATTGCGCAGCCACATGTTTGTCTCCTGAGGCTTTTTTTGAGTAACCGATATAAGCGTAAGGACAGGCTATTGATGCGTCAATCGCATTTCATTCATTACTAGAATGCATACTATGCATTTAAAAGATCTCGATCTCAATTTGATAGCGGTCTTGGAGGCGATGCTGCGCGAAAGGAACGTGACGCGTGCAGCCCATGCCGTGGGTTTGAGCCAAAGCGCTACCAGCCATGCGCTGAATCGGCTACGCCAGACGTTTGACGATCCGCTGTTTGTGAAATCGGGCCATGCCATGGCACCTACCCCGAAGGCGGAGGCACTTCAGGCAGCTGTGGTGGACATGATGGCAACGGTTCGTCATCGCATCCTCAAGGAGGCAGGCTTCGATCCGAGGACGGCTGAGCGGGAGTTCACCATATGCATCACCGACATGGGTGAACTGGTGTTTGTGCCGACGTTGCTCAAACGCCTTCGCAAAGAGGCGCCCAAGTGCACGCTGCGCACACTGCAGGTGCCTGCGGAGCAGATAGAGGGGCTACTGGCGTCCGGGGATGCGGATCTGGCCATCGGGTCATATCGGACAGCGCCCGATGGCCTCTACAAGCAGAGGCTTTTCATGCATAGCTACGTCACTATCGTGCATGCTCGAAACAGCAGAGTGAAGAGTCGTATTACTCTGGCCCAGTTCGAGCGAACACCGCAGATTGTGGTCACCTTGACTGGAAAGGGGCGTACAGCCTACGACAGTGTTCTTGAGGAAAAAGGGATTCGACGTCACGTCGTGCTTCGCACGCCCCATTTTCTTCTGGTGCCGCTACTACTGGAGCAGAACCCTGATCTGATCGCCACCGTGCCGTTGGAGCTTGGAAACGTATTTTCCCGTTTGGGTGTAGTGCGGTCAGTGGCGCCGCCCGTCGAGCTCCCCACCTTTGCCATCAATCAGTATTGGCATCCGCTGGCGCACCATGAGTCCGCGAGTATCTGGCTGAGAGAGTTGATCAAGGAAAGTTTTGAAGCGTACCCGGAGATTTTCAAAGGCCACGACTAGGTTGGAGCGCTAGGCCGATTCCCTGTCAGCTCGCACTCATTCCAGCGTCACGTTCGCCTTCTTCACCAGCTTCGCATAGCGATCCCGCTCTGACTTCAAGAACTGGGCGGTCTCTTCCGGTGTATTCAGGATGAGCAAGTCATCCCGCTTGGCAAAGCCCGCTTTGACTTCGGGATCGTTGAAGGCTGCGACGAATGCATCATGCAGGCGTTTGATCTGAGCCGCGGTCATGCCCTTGGGGCCGATCGCGGCGAACCAGCCCGCAATGTCCACGCCGGGAAAGCCTTGCTCAGCAATGGTTGGTACGTTTGGCAAGGAGCTCAGGCGCTCCTTGCCCATCACGCCGATGGGGCGTAACGAGCCCGATTTGAGCTGGCCTTGCACCGCGACGACTGCGGAAGCGCCCATCTCTACCTGTCCGCTCATGATGTCGGTGATCATGGGCCCCATGCCCTTGTAGGGAATATGCCGGGCGTTGGCGCCCACCTCTTCCACGAACATTTCACCGGCCAGGTGAATGATGGTTCCATTGCCTGACGATGCGAAGTTGAGCGCCCCGGGCTTGGATTTGAGGAGAGCTTGCAGCTCCTTCGCATTGGTGGCTGGCACCTTGGGGTTGACTACGAAAACAAATGGAGATCCGCCGATGACGGTGATGGGTGTGATATCCGCGATGCTGTCATAGGGCAGCTTCTTGAATACGCTGGGGTTCACCGCATGGTTGTTCGAAATCACGGCGATCGTATTGCCGTCAGGCGCCGCCTTCACCAGCGCCTGAGTACCGGTGATCCCGCCGGCGCCGGGCAGATTTTCGATAGTGACGGGTTGACCGTCGAGTGCCTTGGACAACGCGGCTTGGGCTGACCGGATGATCACATCCACCCCGGAGCCGGCGCTCAGAGGCAGGATGACGCGCAGCGGCGCCGGACTCTGTGCATGAGCTTGGCCTGTTGCCAGGCTTGTAGCCAGGGCGGCGGCGCTAAGAGCCAGCAGCGAGCGGCGGGCGATGGTGGTAGGGGCCATGTCTGTCTCCTGATAGTTGATGTTGTGGCGAAAAGGCTGAATGTTTCAGGCGATGCTTCTCAAGGCGGACAGCACTTCTTCGGTGTGTTCTCCCACTTTGGGCAGCGGCATGCGAACCCCGGGGCGGCGCCCGCCCATCAAGAGCGGCAAGAGGACGGCTTCCGTTGTCCCGCCATCTTCCGTTGCCATGGGCACCAGGCCGCCGCTTTCCTTCAGATGAGGGTCCTCCACCAGTTGCTCGGGCCGGGTGATGGGGGCATAGGGGATGCCGGCTGCTTCCAGCTTCGGTGTCAATGCATGGGCCACGTGGTTGGCTAGAATCGCTCCGAGCTCCGCAAGCAGTTGAGGGCGCACCGCAACGCGCGAGGCGTTGTCCGCGTATTCGGGACGCTCCAGCAGATCCGTCCGTTCGAGAACTCGGCACAGGGTCGCAAACTGCTTGTCGCTCACCGCGCCGATGAACAACTGTTCGCCATCGGCCAGCGTGAAGACGTCGTAGACACTCCAGGCCGATACGCGCGACGGCATGGGCGGCGGCGGCTCCCCGGTCATCAGATACTGCTGCATGTGCTGGGACGACAGGAAGACACAGTTTTCGAACAACGCGCTTTGGATTTCCTGGCCCCGGCCGGTGCGTTCGCGTTCGCGCAAGGCGGCCAGTACACCGATGGCACCGAACATGCCGCCCATGATGTCGTTGACGCTGGTGCCCGCGCGCAGCGGGCGTCCTTCAGGACCGGTCATGTAAGACAAGCCTCCCATCATCTGCACCACCTCATCCAGTGCGAGCCGATTCTCGTAGGGGCCAGGCAGGAATCCCTTATGGCTCACGTAGATCATCTCGGGGTAACTGGCCGAGAGCGTGTGGTAGTCCAATCCCAGCTCCTTCATCAGACCAGGGCGGAAGTTTTCCAACACCACGTCGCAGGTGCCCGCCAACTCGGCTGCCGTTTGGCGTCCCTCGGGGCTAGTGATGTCCAGCACCACGCTCTTCTTGTTGCGATTGAAACTGCGAAAGAAGCCGATGCCCAGGCCCGGCAGCTTGCGGGTCTTGTCTCCGCCGGGCGGTTCCACCTTGATCACCTCGGCACCCAGGTCCGCGAGAATCATTCCGCAAGTAGGGCCCATCACCATGTGTGTGAATTCGAGGACCCGGACGCCGCCGAGCGGCAAGGAAGGAGCTTGGTTCATGGCTTGTAGGAAGTAGATGAAAGTGCGCCAAGCGGGCTAAGGATCTCAGGCCGTCAGGGATGCTGCAAAGGTCCTGGGTAACCCCGCGCGCCAGAGCGCGCCGTGCGTCGGCTCTCCTTCGATCCAGTCGGCTACTTTGGTGCGCAGGTTGAGCAGCGCTGGAATGTCGAGCCCCGTCTCGATCCCCATGGCAGCCAGCATGAACGCCAGATCCTCTGTGGACGCATTGCCGCTGGCACCCGGCGCATGCGGGCATCCGCCGATCCCCGCCAAGGAAGCATCGAAGCGCTGAATTCCTAGTTGCAGGGCTGCATGGATATTGGCGAGCGCGAGGCCGCGGGTGTCATGGAAGTGGCCGCACCAGAGGCGGTCTCCGGCAATTTTCAGTGCTTTTTCGAACAATCTGCTCACAGAGGTGGGATCCGCATAGCCCACCGTATCGGCCAGGCTGACATGGTCCGCCCCGGCGTCGAGGAGGGCCCGGAGAAGGCGTAGCACTTCGGATTCCTCGACATGTCCCTGGATGGTGCATCCGAACGCGGTGCCCACGCCACCTTCGATCAAGGTCTTCCTGCCCGAGGCATCCCGGGCAGCCCGAATGCGGGCGAGCTCTGCGACCACCTCATCGGGCGTCTTCCGAAGATTGGCCAGGCTGTGAGCATGGCTGGCAGACAACGGAAGGATCATCAGATCGGCACCGCCATCCAGGGCGTGCTCGGCGCCACGCACGTTCGGCACCAACACCGAAGCGAAGAGGCCCGGCAGACTCTTCGCATAGGCCAGCACCTGCGCTGTATCAGCCATCTGCGGAAGCAGCTTGGGCGGTACGAAAGAACCGACTTCGATCTCCGTTTGCCCGGCGGCGGCGGCATCGCGCAGCCATTCGCACTTGTGTTCGGTGGACACGATGGTGGCAATACTTTGCAGGCCGTCCCGCAAGCCGACTTCACGAATAGTGGCTTGAGAGGGAAGGCATCCGAGGCCGAGGGCCATCTTGTTTCCTTGGGGGCGTTTCTCTGTAGATGGACTTTAGAATTTCCTGAATTGATGGTGAAGTGATAATTTTTCGCATGAGAGTTTCTTGTTGGGAATGTCTATGCATGATCTTGATCTGACCTCCCTGCGGTTGTTCGTTGCCGCCTGTGACCATCGCAACATCGCTCGTGCCGGGGAGCAGGAGCACATCGGCGCCTCCGCCATCAGCAAGCGATTGGCGCAGTTGGAGCAGCAGGTGCATGCATCCCTGTTCGAGCGCCATCGACGTGGCGTTGTCCCGACTGCTGCGGGGGAGATTCTTCTGGAGCATGCTCGGGCCATGCTTGCCACGGCTGACCGGGTGGCCCGGGACATGGCGGCTTATCGCCACGGGGTCAAGGGCCAGGTACGCGTGCTGGCATCCGTGTCATCGATCACGGAAGCATTGCCTGACGACATTGCAGCTTTCCTTCAGATGCCCGCGCATGCGCAGATCAGGGTGGATATCGAGGAGCGGACCAGCTCCGAATTGGTTCGCGCCCTGCGGGATGGCCTCGCACCACTGGGGGTTTGCTGGGATGCTGCCGACCTGGAGGGCCTGCAAAGCAGACTCTATCGCCACGATGAGCTGAGCGTCGCCGTTCATCCAGACCACCCGCTGGCCAAGCTCAAGGCGTGTGAGCTGGCGCAGACACTGGAATACGACCACGTAGGACTGCCAGCCAACACGGCCGTGCACACGATGCTGGCGCGCGCAGCGGCGATCATTGGCAAGCCCATCTACTATCGCGCTGTCGTCTCCACCTTTGACGCATCCTTGCGCTGCGTACAGGCAGGGTTGGGCTTGGCCGTGATGCCCAAGGAAATCGTGGAAGGATCAGGGCAGACGAAGCGGGTTCGAGTGGTCCGGCTGAAGGATGGCTGGGCCAAGCGGCGCTTCGCGGTCTGCTACCGGAACTACGAGCAGCTTTCGCCGGCTGCGAGGCTGTTGGTCGATCACCTGTCTCCTCGGCGCCGAGGCAGTGCCTGATCGCCCCTGCATGGCTGCTATCGGGCTATTGATCCACCCACTGCGCCACGTCTTCAACCGCCGCACGCTCCGTCCGGTAGGAGTTCGCTGGATGGTCACGATCCGGGTATCCGAATGAAATGCCACACACCATGAGGCGATCCTCGCCAATCCCGAGCGACTCCTTGACGATCTTCGAATACCAGGACAAAGCGGCTTGAGGAATCGTCGCCACGCCATGGGCGGTGGCCGCGAGCAGGAAGCTGCTGACATACCCACCACAGTCGACCGCGCCGTAAGCTCCAAGCGCCTCGTCCGACGTGATGATCGCCACATGAGGCGCCCCGAAGAACCTGTAGTTCTCACGGGATTGCTTCTGGTAGCCCTCTTTGTCGCCACGAGGAATGTTCATGGCGTTGTACAACTGAAAGCCGCTCTTGCGCCTTCTGTCCAGATAGACACCCCGGTATTCACGGGGGAAATCGATGTCAGGGCTGCCTGGGCCGTCCGCGGCGATGTGATCCAGGAGTGCGCGGCTCAGTTTTTCTTTCGCATGGCCGCTGACGATGGTGAGCTGCCAAGCCTGGCTATTGCACCAACTGGCGGTTTTCTGGGCTGTGGCCAGGATCGCGCGGATGGTGTCATCCGGCACTGGGGTATCCAGAAAGGCGCGGCAACTCCATCTCTCGTCGAGCAGTTCGTTGAGTCCCTTGGGACGATCGGAAGGCAAAGGCATGTTCATCTGGTTGAATGGTTAAGAAGACAGCTCAGCCTTCAAATTCTGATCGATCCAGCAAGCTGGCGGTGAGCTCACCTTCTTTATCCTTCAAAAACAGCGGGGCGATCACCTCACGAGTGAGGTGGCTTTCCAAGCCAGTATCTTTCGCTGCTGCAGCCAGCTCAACCCCAGGGGGGTGGTAGTCCCGTTTCCCGGCCGACCAATTCCAATTCACGTGCCAAGGCACTAGGAATGTGCAGACCGTCGGCGAGCGCAGTCCGCTCACTGGCAGCGGCCCGCTCGCCCGGCAGGCGAGCTTGCTCTCCGCCCCGCCGCTGGAACCCGGCAGCCCATTCGTTCATGTAATCGGCAAACGACTCTGAGCCAACGCGCTCAGGGTTCACCAGCCAGATCAAGGTGCTTTGCGAACCCGCGGCGCCGCTGCGCGGGGTCGACTGCATCTTCTGGCGTGATTCCGGTTCGCCTCCGGCCAGGGCGCCGGCCAGGCATTCGGCCATGATGGCCAAGCCCATGCCCTTGTGCGCGGCCATAGGCAGCAGGGATCCTTCCAGGGCGGCTTCGGCATCCGTTGTCGGGTAGCCTGCGGCATCGAGCGCCCACTCGGGCGGAATCTCGCGCTTCTCCCGGGCCGCCAGCAGGATGTGGCCGCGTGCGGCCACGCTGCAGGCCATGTCGAAGACCAGAGGGGGCCGGCCGGGCACGGGGCAGCCAAAAGCGATCGGGTTGTTGCCTACGGCCCGTTCGGCATACCCCGGCAGCGCCATGAGCGGCGGTGTGCGCTGAAAGACCAAGGCCATGTACCCATGCTCGGCCGCCATCAGGGCATACAGCCCCAGGGCACCCAGATGGCCGCAATCGCGGATTCGGCATATGACGGAGGCCTCTGTTTCCAGCATGGCCATACTTTCCTGGACCGCCAGCGTGGCGGCCACTTGGCCCAGGGCGCCATCGGCATCCATCGTGCAGATTCCCGGTGTGCGCTGTATGCGGATGCTCGGCGAGGAGTTCACTTCGCCAGAACGCATTTTCTCGAGATAGGAGGACAGGCGGGTCAAGCCATGGGTGGAGATACCCCGCAATTCCGTACGGACCATGGCCTTGGCCGCCAGCGTTGCATGTTCGGCGCGAACGCCTGCATGAAGCAATACGGATTCGACCCAACCGGTCAATGGGCCGGCCGCTGCGGTTCTGCCGCTCATGGCCGCAGTCCCGGTACCTGCTCACGCAAATGGCGCATGAAGCCGAGTTCGATGCGGGAGATGGAGATTTCCGTGTCGCCTAATACTTCGCTTCGCGTCATGCGGCCGCTGGCCACGCAAAGCATCGCCTCGTGCAACTGTACCGCGGCCTCCTCCAGCGTTTGCCCGCGCGACAGGATGCCGCTGACATCCACGTCGATGTTGTCGGCAAACTCCTGAGCGGTCTTCGGATTTCCCGTCACCTTGATGGTAGGAGACAGCGGATGTCCAATAGGATTGCCTACTCCGGTATTGAACAGTATCAGGTGCGCACCACCGGCTGCCAGCGCCGCGATGTTCTCGACACCCGGCGCAGGCGCATCCATGAAAACCAGGCCCTTGCGGCTCGGCTTCTCGCCGTAGCCGATTACTTCCTGCAGGGGTGATGTGCCGCCCTTGCGGACAGCCCCCAGCGATTTTTCCTCCACCGTCGTCAAGCCACCCGCGATATTGTCTTCCCCGAGAGGCCAGAGTTGGAGCCCCTGGAATGCGGAAAGAGCCTCCAGGCGTTCAACCGCCGCAAGGAGCCGCGCCGCCACTTCAGGATCGCTGGCGCGTGCCGCGAGACTGGCTTCGGCGCCCACGATCTCGTCGGTTTCAGAGAGCACGACGACACCCCCAGCTTCCACCACCCAATCGGCTACCAAGCCTGTGGTCGAATTCGCGGTGAGGCCGGAAGTGGCATCCGAAGCGCCGCATTCGACGCCGATCACCAGTTGGCCGAGGGGCATCGGGGCACGGGCAATCCCGGAGCTTTCGATCACCAGCGTGGCTGCATCGCGTATGCCTTGCGCAACGGCCTGGATGGTGCCGCCCGCACTCTGCACGTCAAGTACCCGCACGGGCCGGCCAGCCGCCTCGACCGCGGCAGCCAGGCGCCCGGACGTCACGGGCTCCAATCCGACGATCAAGGTCGCGGCTACATTGGGATGCGTGGCATAGCCGAGCAGCACGCGGTCATGCTGAGCCAGGTCATCACCGAACTGGCCTCTTCCATACGCCACGCAAATCGGTACAGTGCCCTTGACGGCTTCGCAGATGCGGCGCACGACCGGATTGACGTTGTCCATGGCAGCGATGACGGCAACATGGTTGCGGATACCGAAGCTTCCGTCAGGGCGCGGATATCCCAGAATGGACGTGTTCACGAACGGTCTCCTCTGCCACGGAGGCTCTCAAGATTGTGCAGATGAATGTGAGCGCCTGCCGGTATCGCCTGTGTGGCCCGCCCGATGGAGGCGCCATATTTACGAACTTCGCAGCCCTCGGAGATATCGGTCACTGCAAACTTGTGTCCCGAGGGAATGGCATCGCGCAAGGTGACCTGGTAGGCTTTTTCGCCCGCTTCCACACCGATGGATATACCCGCTTCGAGGGGTACGAAGGCTGTGGCCGCATGGTCGCCAGGATCAATCAGGAGGGCGAGGTTGGTTTTCATCATTGGATCTTGTAGCGAATAATGGCTTTGCGGTAGTACTCGGATTCAGCCTCGAGCGCTTTGGTGAAGGCTGGCGATTGCAGTCCGGTGACCTGAATGCCCAACTCCTGCAAGCGGGCTTGCACTGGCTGTTTGCTCATCAGTTTTTCGAAGGCCGAGGAAATCCTGCTGGTTTCCTCCTTGGCCGTCTTGGCCGGTATGAAAAATCCGTACCAGACCTGAGGCAAATCCCGCTGCTGCAAGCCTTGTTCGGAAATGGCCGGCACTTGTGGCAGCAGTGAGGAGCGCTGCTGCGCAAGAACCGCCACTGCGGAGAGTCCGCGGCCCTCCAGCAGACTCCTGGCTGCAGGGTAGCCCACGGCACCATATTGGGTGGAGCCAGAAAGCACACCCGTCAGCACATCCGGCGCGCCTTTGTAGGGCACGGCCAGAAACTGCCCGCCGGTTTGATGCGCCACTTCTTCGAGCGCAATATGCATGGGCGTCCCTCGCCCAGGGATTCCGATGGAGACGTCGCGCCGGTTCCGGAGGCCACTCAACAGGGCCTCGGGGGTTGCATCCGGCCCGGCCTTGGCGACTACCACCGAGGGCACCACGCCCACCTGCAAGACCGGAACCAGGTTTGCCAGAGGCCGGTAGTTGGCGTCGCCCAGCAGGTGCGGCGCGATGGTGATTTCCTGATTCCCCCCAGCGAGCAGTGTTGTCTGGCCTTCCTGTGCGCCCATGACCGCCTTGGCTGCGATCGTACCGCTGCCGCCGGGGCGGTTCTCGACTACCACAGGGCGATGCAACTCTGCTCCCAACTGTTGGCCTAGATAGCGCGCCATGGCGTCCACGCCGCCTCCGGCGGGCAAGGAAACGATGATGCGGATGGTCTGATCCTGCGCCCAGGCACTTGCGGGCGGCAGCATGCTTCCCAATGCGGCGAGGATGGCGCTCTGTACCCAGACGATGGGCCGGCGGAAAAGTCGGTTTGGCTGATGAGTCTTGGACATCATGTTTTCCATCAACGCTCGGCAAAGGGTTTGGCCACGCCGGCAAAGAAATTGGATTCATCCCGCAGTTCACGGGCGAAGGGTTGTGGCTGCAGAGGGCTTGCCTCCAGACCTCCGCGTTCCAGCGCGAGCTTGATTTCCGGCTCACGGACGATACTTTCCAATTCCGCCGCCAGTCTGGCACGGACCGCAAGAGGCGTTTGCGCTGGCGCGAACCAGCCGAACCAGACCGAAGGCAGCTTGGGCGCGCTCACGCCGCCAGCTTCCCGCAAGGAGGGTACGTTCGGTGCCAAGGCGCTGCGTTCAGCCTGCAGAACTGCCAGTGCGCGCAGGCGTCCCGATTGCAGATGGCTCATCACCGTGGAGAGAGAGATGGCCAGCATGTCAACCTGCCCGCCGATCAGATCGGCAACGGCGCGCGATCCGCCGTTGTAAGGAATATGGTGCACCCGGACTCCGGAAGCCTGCAGGATGCTTTCCATCATCAGGTGCATGGGCGTTCCCACGCCTGGCGTGGCGTAGGACAGCTTGTCCGGCGTACGTTTGGCGCGCTCCAACACCTGCTGCAAGTGGGCGCTTTGCGCATCTTCACCACGCGTGACCAGAACGATGGGGACTTGCGCCGTACGCAGCAAGGGGACCAGGTCATCCGGTTTGTAGGGCAGCGAGGCGCGCAAGTGCCTCACGATCGTGATTTCGGGGTTGGTGGCGGCCAGCAGGGTATATCCGTCTGCAGGTGCCTTGGCGACCAGGCTCGCGCCAATGGTGCCGACAGCGCCAGGGTGGTTGTCCACCACGACAGGCTGTCCCAAGCGGGCTGCCAGACGTTGCCCGATCACACGGGCGGCAACGTCTGCTGCGCCTGCTGGCGGATAAGGCACGACCAGGCGCAGCGGCTGCGCGGGCCATGCTTGCTGCTGCGCATGGGCTGCCGGCAGCGCCGCGGCTACGAAGAGCAGGGCCGAGGCTATTTTTGTTGCCCACGAACTCCATGGATGGACACCGCTCTCAGCACGGCGTGGTTTCAAAGCGTGCACATCGTCTCCTGGGTCTCGTATGGTTGTGCTTGGCGCGATATCTCGGAAGAGGGGCGGTGGGGTCAAGGTGTATCGAATACAGGCCGCACGGTACGGCGCCAGATCCGCCACTTCCCGTCCTGCCTGCTTAACTCGTCGCTGTACTCTGCGATGGTTTCGGGTGGCCGTGCGGTAACGGGCAGGGCCAGCGGCACCCGGGGTGCTCCCAGATGGCGGTAGACGCTGGCATAGCTGAAGGCGCGGATCCTATCGGGCCCGATGGGCTCAAGCACCACATTGGTGATGATGTGGCGCGTCATACGATGGCTCGGGCGTGCCAGGAACGAAGTCAGTAGTGCCTGCCTGCCTTCAATGCATTCCTGTGGTCGCTGCATGACGCCGTCCGATGCAAAAAGATCAGCCGCCTCCTCGTAGCGGCCGGCATCCACCAGCACGGCGAAGCGTTGAATGGTGGTCACGCACGCCAGGTGGTCGTGCGGCGCGATCGGCTCCACAGTCATGTCCATGTATCTCCAATGATGTCTTTTGAATTCTTGCATTCATTTTTCTAATCAAAACATCAATATTCGATAGAATTTCTAACGTTAACCATGGAATCGCTTGAATAGCCCATGACCCGTTCACTACCGCCCTTGAAGGCCCTTCAAGTCTTCGAGGCCGCTGCTCGCCTTGGCAGCTTTTCACACGCCGCGCAAGACCTGCACGTCACGCCAGCGGCGGTCAGCCAGCAAATCAAGAGCCTGGAGGAGTGGTTGGGCTTTGTGGTGTTCCGGCGCACCCGCTCGGGGCTGGAGCTGACGGAGCGTGGCCAAGGCCTGGTGCCATCGCTCAAGAGCGCTTTCGATCTGATTCGGACCGCGACAGACGATGCGACCGGCCCAGGAGCGGGAACCACGCTCACTTTGAGCGTTCTGCCCAATTTCGCGATGCGCTGGCTCGTTCCCCGGTTACCTGAGTTCACGCGGCGCCATCCCTGGATTCAAGTCAAATTGCTGTCGGTCACCCATCCTCTGACAGATCTGTACGAAACCTGTGACATGGCCATCCGCGCATACGAGCACGACCCTCAGTTCTGCTTCGAGCCCCTCGCGACCGCGGAAATGGTGCCCATGCTCTCGCCGCAACTCTACAAGCGCGGATCATTGCGCCAACCTGATGAGTTGCTGCGGTTTCCGCTGCTTCACATCACCACGTCACCGGAGGACTGGCCGCGCTGGTTTCAGGAAACGCACCGGCCTGGGGAGCGCCAGCCCGATCAAGGTTTGCTTGCCAGAGGACATCAATTTGATTCCTACGTGGTGGCCATGGAGGCCGCAACCGCGGGCATGGGCGTGGTGCTCGGCCGGCCTTCATTCGCGGCCGAGGCTCTGCAACGCAAGCAACTGCTGATTCCTTTTCAGCGTCCCATTGCCAGCAACAAGAGCTGGTACCTGGTCTATCCGCGTACGGAACTGCCACGCAAATGCACGGTATTTCGTGAGTGGCTGCTTGATACTTGCAACCACCCGACATCTACATCCGCCCCGGCAACCAGGTAACGATACTCGGGAAAAACCACAGCACCACCAGCGCTGCCAGCATCAGGAAGAAGTAGGGCGCGCATACCCTGGCGATATAAGTGATCTGCTTGCCGGTCATGCCTTGCAGCACGAACAGGTTGAAGCCCACGGGAGGTGTGATTTGAGCGGTCTCCACGGTGATTACCAGGAAGATACCGAACCAGATCGGATCGATGCCAGCCGCCTGGATGATGGGAAGCACCACGCCCATGGTGAGCACGATGGTGGAGATGCCATCCAGGAAGCAGCCAATCACGATGTAGAACAAGCCGAGCACGATGATGAGCATCGCGGGTGAGAGGTTCAGGCCGCCCACGAATTCGGCGAGTTGGCGAGGCAGGCCGATATAGCCCATGGCCAGCGTCATGAAGGCCGCACCCGCCAGGATCAGCGCGATCATGCAGTACAGCCGCGTGGCGCCCAGTAGCGAATCCTTGAAGCTTTGCCAAGTCAAGGCGCCTTGCACGGCCGAAAGAATGAACGAACCCACCACGCCAATCGAAGCGGCTTCCGTCGCGGTGGCTATGCCACTGTAGATGCTGGCGATGACAGCTGCAATCAGCAGCACCACGGGGATCAGGTGCCTCGTCTCGTACAGTTTCTGCTTGAAGCTGAGTGTGCCATCGGCCTTGGGCACCTGGTTCGGGTGCAGCAGCGCCCAACCCATGATCCAGCCGGAAAACAACAGCGCCAGCATCAATCCGGGCAGCACGCCAGCCATGAACAGCTTGGCGATCGAAACCTCGGCAGCCACGCCGTACACAATGAGAATGATGGAAGGCGGAATCAACAGGCCTAGCGTGGCCGGCCCCCCCAGGGAGCCGATCACCTGCGCTTCGGGGTAGCCGCGGCGCATCAGTTCGGGCACATTCATCTTGCCCACTGTCGCGCAGGTAGCGGCTGATGAACCAGATACCGAGGCGAAGATGGTGCAGCCGATGACGTTGGTGTGCAGCAACCGCCCCGGCAGCGCATTCACCCAGGGCGCTAGGCCGCGGAACATGGTTTCCGACAGATTGGTGCGGTAGAGAATTTCACCCATCCAGATGAAAAGCGGCAAAGCCGTGAGTGTCCAGCTGCTGGATGATCCCCAGATGGTCATGGCCATCGCATCGCCAGCGGGCCGGCTCGAAAATAGCTCCATCGAAATCCAGGCCACACCCGCCAACGTCAGGCCGACCCAGACTCCGCCGCCTAGAAGCAGCAGGAGCAGCACGATTAGAAAAGCGCTGATGGCGATTTCACTCATGATGAGCATCCTCGTGATTGACGGGCACGCGCCGGCCCAGAAGCTCCAGAATGAATTCGTCGAGGAAAGCGATGAAGAACACCACGGCGCCCAGCGCCATGCCCAACTGCGGAATCCACAGAGGGGTGGCATCTATGCCCACGGAAATGTCCTGCAGCTCCAGCGACTGCGAGACCAGCCGCACCGAATAGAAAGCCAGAAAGCCTGACAGTGCCACGGCCACCGCGAGCGCGGCCAGTTCCAGCGCGCGCTGGCTGCGGCCCTTGAGCATGCCGAGCACCAGCGTGACTCGGATGTGTTCGCCCTTTTTGAGCGTGCTGGCCAATGCCAGAAAGCCTGCGGCCGCCATTGCGTAGCCGGCGTAGGCATCGGTACCGGGCGCGGCAAAACCGAACAGGCGGCTCACAATGGTCAACAGCACCATCACGAGCACGCCTATCATGGCCAGGCCGGCCAGCCAGCCGCAGCCGGCGTACAGACAATCAAGCAGCTTGCGCATGATGGGGGCTCAGGCTTGGTTGCTCTTTTACTTGCGCGAGGCGTTGTAGGCGTCAAGCATGGTTTTGCCTTCAGCACCGGCCTTTTCCAGCCACTCCTTGGTGACGGTTTCACCGATCTTGCCAAGATCAGCCTTGAGCTGAGGCGATGGATCCACCACCTGCATGCCTCCCTCCTTGAGTTTGGCGATGGACTGTGCGTCCACTTGCTGAGAGTTCTTCCAGCCGCGCTCCTCGGCAGAGGCGGCAGCTTTCATCACGGCGTCCTGAGTGGCTTTGTCCAATGCGGCAAAGGCCCTCTTATTGGCGACAATCGCATTCTTGGGGATCCAGGCCTGCACATTGGTGTAGTACTTCAGGTTCTCGTACAGCTTGTTGTCCGCTCCAGTGGCACTGGACGTGATCAGGCCTTCGACCACGCCTGTGGCGAGGGCCTGGGACAACTCGGCTTCCTGAATGGTGACGGGTTGCGCACCCACCAGTTCGCCGATGCGTGCGGTGGTGGGACTGTAGACACGCCATTTCATGCCCTTGAGGTCGGCAGCGGAATTGACCGGCTTTTTGGTATAGATGCCTTGGGGTGGCCAAGCCACCGCATACAGCAGAACCATGCCTTGTTGGTCGAGCTTTTTCTGCAGCAGCGGCTTCTGAGCCTGATAGAGTTTGAATGCATCGTCATAGCCGCTGACGAGGAAAGGCAGGCCATCGGCGCCGAACAATGGCCACTCGTTCTGGAAGCTCACCATGAAGAATTCGCCGGCCTGAGCTTGGCCACCCTGTACGGCGCGCTTGATCTCAGGTGCCTTGAACAGCGAGGCGCCAGGGTGCGCGGTGATCTTGAGTTTGCCGGCGGTGGCGGCGTCCACGTCCTTGGCGAATTGGGCGATGTTCTGGGAATGGAAGTTGAAAGCGGGGTAAGCCGAAGGCAGATCCCACTTGGTTTGAGCCCAAGCGCCGGTGGAGAGGCCCAGGCATGCGGTCAACGCGCCGGCCGTGACGAAAAGACGACGATCCATGGTGAACTCCTGCAATGAAGTGAAAGAAAACACGGCGCGACAGGGCTGACTTTGCCCTCATGATCAGGCCGATCCCCGAAATTACCATCATTGCCGGAGGATGACACCTAGGGAAATCAACAATACGATTTTTTTGTAGCCCAATGCATGTTGGATTGAGGTCTATTTTTATATATTTTGTTGAACAAATTGAAGGTGGTCATGTGCGGGCAATGCACGCTCCCCTTCACCGCCCTTGTTCAATCCTTCATTCGATATGCCGCGCATAGACAGCGAGCACGATGCGCTCCGACTGGATCAGATAGTCCTCCAGCGTTTTCGCAGCAGCGGCGGTTTGGCCTGAGGCGAACAATTCCAGCAGATGGGCGTTCTGGTCGACATAGGGGGCATGAAGGTATTCTGGGTCGTTGAGCAGGCCGAAGGCCAGACGCAATTCGGCTGCGACGTCCGAGAACATGGCCGACAGGCGCTCGCTATCTGCCAGCGCCACGATGGCAGCATGAAAATCCATGTTGGCGGAGCCCACCGCCATCCAGTCACCGGCCTCGCGGGCCTGCTGTGCTTGCGCTACGGTTTGCTGCATGCGCTTGTGGGCTGGGTGGCGCGGCCAAGCTTGCGCGAGGGCCTGGCATTCCACCAGGCGGCGCACACGGTAGATGTCGATAATGGCCGCAATGCTCGGCACGGCGACGGAGACGCCCTTGTTCGGCGCATGCACCAGAAGGCCTTCCTTGGTCAGTATCCGGAAGGCTTCGCGCAAAGTATTGCGTGATACCTCGAACTGCTCGCTCAGTGCCGCCTCCGACAGGCGCTGCCCCGCGCTCAGACGGCCCTGGATCAGCTGCTGACGGATCCGCTCGGCCACCGTATCAGTCAGGCTGGCGATGGCGGCAGGGTGGGGAATAGGTCTGGTGTTCATCGGCGACGGCTTTTCACAACGCAAGAATGGCGCAGCGAGCGCATTCGCTACGAGTTTGCCCATCATATCGGCGCATTCTTGCGGGAAGCACCGCTTGGGCTTTTTCGGCGGCTGATTGTCGATTCAGCGCTAGGGTTTCCTCTAGTGATTCTTTATTTTTGTATGGCAAAATCAAAAAATTGTTCAACAATAATTTTCAAACATAAGATCATCAAATTAGGTTGTTGAACACAGCCGCATCAGTCACAAAGGGTGTCTACTCATTGCCTGCAGGTTGCATGCGAACTGGCACCAAGGGCTATCCTGATTTGATCTGCCATATTTTTCTGCTGAACTCTGATGCTCGGCTGAACGGAGCGAAATCATGACCACCACCATTGATCTCAACAGCGACCTGGGTGAAAGCCTGGGCGCCTGGACCATGGGCGACGATGCCGCCATGCTGTCCATCGTCAGCAGCGCCAACGTGGCTTGCGGCTTTCATGCGGGCGACCCAGTCGGCATGCTGGCCACGCTGCGCGAGGCCAAGACACATGGCGTGGTTGTGGGCGCGCATGTCGCCTATCGCGATCTGGTGGGCTTTGGCCGCCGCCCTATGGATGTGCCGCATGCCGAGCTGGTGGGCGATGTGATCTATCAGATTGGTGCTCTGCAGGCATTGGCCAGGGCGGCAGGCACCGAGGTGCGCTACGTCAAGCCGCATGGTGCCCTGTATAACACCATCGCGCATGATCCTGTTCAGGCCCATTCCGTCATCGAAGCAGTGAAGCTCGCGGATGCCGGCCTGGCGCTGGTGGTGTTGGCCGGATCCCGGCAGGCGCAGTGGGCGCGCGAGGCTGGCCTGCGTGTCATAGAGGAAGCCTTTGCAGATCGCGGCTATACCCCGGAGGGCGTGTTGGTGTCGCGCCGTGAGCCGGGCGCCGTGTTGCACGATCCGAACGCAGTGGCCCAGAGGATGCTGCAGTTGGCGACCCAAGGCACGATCCAGGCGGTGGACGGCAGCACCGTGCGCGTCCGGGCCGATTCCATCTGTGTGCACGGCGATAGTCCCGGCGCCGTGGAAATGGCGCGCGAGGTCCGCAAGCTTCTCGAAGCGCATGGCGTGGCGATCCGCTCATTCATGAACTCTCCAGCATGAATGGTTTGCGCACGCGCTTTCTGCCAGCCAGCCGCAACGCATTGCTGGTAGAGCTGCCAGACCTGGCCCGCACGTTGGACTTGCTGGCTGCGTTGCAGGCTGCGCCGTTGGCCGGCGTGGAAGAGCTGATACCGGCTGCGCGCACTATTTTCATCAGTTTCGACCCCTATCAAACCAGTGCCCTCGTGCTGCGCCGTGCCATTGAAGGGTTGCGAATCGAAACGCGGCTGAGTGGCAGTGGCCCGCTGATCGAAATTCCAGTCCGGTATGACGGAGAAGACCTGCCCGAGGTGGCTGCGCTGCTGGGTGTCAGCGTTCCCGAGGTGATCCGCCGCCACACCTCACGCGACTACACCGTGGCTTTCAATGGGTTCGCGCCGGGCTTCGCCTATCTGACTGGCGGCGACGAAACCCTGCAGGTACCTCGCCGCGCCACGCCGCGCACCAAGGTTCCCGCGGGCTCGGTGGCGGTGGCGGGCACATTCAGTGCTGTTTACCCCGACGAAACGCCGGGCGGCTGGCAACTGTTGGGCACAGCCACCATCTGCATGTGGGATCTGCAGCGCGACCCTCCCGCGCTGCTGCAGCCCGGCATGCGCGTACGTTTCGTGGATGTGGCTACACAAGAGGCCCAGAATTCCGCAAGCGGAGTTCGTCATATCCGCACGGTCAACCCTGACCAAAGCCCGCATTCAGCGGAGGCGCCCACAGTGCCCGCGCTGTCGGTAAGTGCTACTGGCCTCCAAACCCTCTTCCAGGATGGCGGCCGCCTAGGCCAGGTTGCCCAGGGAGTGGCTGCTTCCGGCGCTTTGGATCAAGGGGCCATGCGCCGCGCGAACCAACTGGTTGGCAATGCCTCAGGGCTGCCAGTACTCGAAGCATTGCTTGGCGGACTTCAA
Organism: Ottowia sp. VDI28; assembly: GCF_049532675.1. Taxonomy (NCBI): domain Bacteria; kingdom Pseudomonadati; phylum Pseudomonadota; class Betaproteobacteria; order Burkholderiales; family Comamonadaceae; genus Ottowia; species Ottowia sp. VDI28. The sequence continues at coordinate 697,936 of NZ_CP149820.1, forward strand.
TTGGCCAGCCACGGAGAGCCTGTGGTGGCTGTTACCGGCGCGACCGGATTGCTCACGATCACTGCAGCTGATGGCCGGCGCTGGCACGTGCCACGCAACCAACCGGTGGCATTGACCGAGGGTGATGTGCTGAGCATTGGCGAACCCGCGACCGGTCTACGCAGCTATGTGGCGGTGCGTGGCGGCTTCGTGGTCAAGCCAGTGCTCGGCAGTGCCAGCACCAATACACTGGCCAAGGTCGGCCCGGTGGCCCTGGCGGTAGGCCAACGCCTGCCGATCGGTCCCATACCCGGTATCGCCGTGGCTGCGCCGGATACAGCACCGCCAGCGCTACCCAAGGCTGGGGACACCGTGACGCTCGACGTCATGATGGGGCCGCGTACGGACTGGTTCACGCCCGATGCGGTGGCATTGCTGTCCGCACAGCGATGGCAAGTCACCCTGCAATCGGATCGCGTGGGCTTGCGTCTGGCTGGCGATGTGGCGCTGGCTCGTGCCATCACGCAAGAGCTGCCCAGCGAAGGCGCGGCGCTTGGTGCCATCCAAGTGCCCGCCAGCGGGCAGCCCGTGCTATTCCTGGCCGACCATCCGCTCACTGCTGGCTATCCGGTCATCGGTAGCGTGATGCCCCATCACCTCGATCTGGCCGGGCAGTTGCAGCCCGGCACATGGATTCGTTTCAACCCGCTGGACTCGTTTGCGGAGATCGAAGCCTTATGAAAAAACTACTGATTGCCAATCGTGGCGAGATCGCCGTCCGCATCATCCGTGCCTGTGCCGACCATGGCCTGCGCAGCGTCGCGGTCTATGCGGACGATGACTTCGAAGCCCTGCACGTGCGCATGGCCGACGAAGCCTATGCCCTGAACGGCCAACGCCCGGTCGATAGTTACCTCGATGTCGGCAAGCTCATCGATGTTGCAAAGAGAAGCGGGGCTGACGCGATCCACCCAGGCTACGGATTCCTCTCTGAAAGCGCCGCGTTCGCCCGGGCGGTGATCGGCGCTGGCCTGACCTGGATTGGTCCCCCGCCTGAAGCCATCGAGCTGCTGGGCGACAAAGTCAGCGCCCGCCAACTGGCATTGCGCGTGGGCGCTCCCCTGGTGGCCGGTACGGCCGAACCCGTGAAGGCGGTGGCTGAGATCCATGCCTTTGCCAGCCAGCACGGCTTACCTATCGCTATCAAGGCGGCCTATGGCGGTGGCGGGCGAGGGTTGAAGGTGGTGTGGAAGATGGAGGAGATCGACGAGCTGTACGCGTCGGCTGTGCGGGAAGCCAAGGCTGCATTCGGCCGGGGTGAGTGCTTTGTCGAGCAGTTTCTGGACCGCCCACGCCACATCGAGGCACAGGTGCTGGCGGATGCGTACGGCCATGTGCGCGTCCTCGGTACACGCGATTGTTCTTTGCAGCGCCGTAACCAGAAGCTGGTGGAAGAGGCGCCAGCGCCTTTCCTGAGCAACGATCAGCGTGAACGCATCCACCAATCAGCGCGCGAAATCTGCCAGGCCGCGGGCTATGTCGGTGCGGGCACTGTCGAGTTCCTTCTAAGCCAGACTGGCGCAATTTCCTTCCTCGAGGTCAATACCCGCCTGCAGGTTGAACACCCGGTCACAGAGGAAACTACAGGCATTGATCTGGTACGCGAGCAATTCCGGGTCGCCGAAGGCGCTCGCTTCGAAGGCGAAGAAATATCCAGCGTGCCGGCCCCTTATGGTCACTCGTTCGAGTTTCGCATCAATGCCGAAGATGTCGGCCGTGGTTTTCTGCCTGCCCCAGGCATCGTGACGCGCTTTGATCCCCCCAGTGGCCCCGGCGTGCGGCTGGACAGTGGCGTGGCGGCAGGCTCGCATGTGGGGGGCAGTTCGATTCGCTGCTGGCCAAGTTGATTGTGTGGGGGCCGACACGTGAGATGGCGGTGCAGCGCGCGCGCCGCGCGCTCGCTGAATTCCAGATCGAGGGTGTGCCCACGGTACTGCCGTTCCACCGTGCAGTGATGGCACACGCCGATTTCGTGAGTAGTGAAAAGCTAGCTGTGCATACACGCTGGATCGAAACCGATCTGGCTCGCCAGTGGCAGGCAGATCCAGCCAGCCGCCCCGGACCTTACGAGGCAAGCGTGTTGCGGCGCTCCGCCATCGAAATCGATGGCCGCCGCGTAACCTTGGGGCTGTCCGGCCGCTTGCTGGCAGGCCTTGCCGCCGTACCATCAGAGCCCACGGCCGAAGCAGCAACGCCTGCCGAACCGGTGAGCGATGAGACCATCGTAGCCCCTGCTGCCGGCAATCTGAGCGCATGGAAAGTCACGGATGGCGCTAGCGTTCAGGCCGGTGATCTGGTGGCCGTCATGGAAGCAATGAAAATGGAAATGCAGGTCCACGCGCGCCGCGCGGGCACCATCCGACTGCTGGCGCGAAAAGGGGAGCTGCAAGTGGCGGGGGCGGTGCTGGCGAAGATTGAGTAAGCTCAGTGCCCTATGAGCATGCATGAAATCAGCTGCCCGCATTGCGGGAAAGCTTTCAAGATCGACGAGGCCGGATACGCGGACATCCTGAAGCAGGTGCGCGACGGTGCGTTCGAGCAACAATTGCACGAGCGGCTTGAGCTTGCCGAGCAGGATAAACGGAATGCAGTCGAGCTTGCACAGGCTAAGGCCAGCAGCGAGTTGCAGAAGGCCGCCGCGGCCAAGGATGCTGAGATACAGGCGCTGAAATCCAGGCTTGATGCCGGTGAGGTCGCGCGCAAGCTGGCTGTCACGGAAGCGCTGAGCACAGTTGAGAAGGAGTTGCATAGAACCTCGTCTGCCAAGGATGCGGAAATACAGGCACTGAAATCCAGGCTTGACGCCATCGAAGTCGCGAAGAAGCTCGCGATCACCGAGGCCGTCAGTGCGGTCGAGAGAGAGCGGGACGAGTTGAAAAGCGGCCTGCAGCGGGTGGAACTCGAGAAGCAGCTCGCCGAGAAATCCCTCAAGGACAAATACGAGACCCAACTCAAGGACCGCGACGACGCCATCGAGCGCCTGCGGGACATGAAAGCTCGGCTGTCCACCAAAATGGTGGGTGAAACCCTCGAACAGCACTGCGAGACGGAATTCAACCGCATTCGGGCGACGGCATTTCCGCGCGCTTATTTCGAGAAGGACAACGACGCGCGAACCGGCAGCAAGGGCGACTACATCTTCCGCGACGCTGACGAAGCCGGCACCGAAATCGTCTCGATCATGTTCGAGATGAAGAACGAGAACGATCGTACGGCCACCAAAGGCCGGAACGAAGATTTCCTGAAGGAACTCGACAAGGACCGGATCGAGAAGGGATGCGAGTACGCTGTGCTGGTTTCACTCCTGGAGCCCGACAGCGAGCTCTATAACACCGGGATCGTCGACGTTTTCCACCGTTACCCGAAGATGTACGTTGTGAGGCCGCAGTTCTTCCTGCCGATCATCACCTTGCTGCGCAATGCGGCCATGAACTCGCTCAAGTACAAGTCCGAGCTGGCGCTGGTGAAGGCGCAGAACATCGACATCACGAACTTCGAGAATCAGTTGGAAACCTTCAAGAGTGCGTTCGCGAAAAATTACGAACTGGCTTCCAGGCGTTTCCAGACGGCCATCGATGAAATCGACAAATCAATCGATCACCTGCAGAAAACAAAAGAAGCTTTGCTCGGCACCGATCGCAACTTGCGTCTGGCCAACGACAAGGCGCAAGACGTCACCATCAAGAAGCTGACCCGGGGCAACCCGACCATGGCCGCCAAGTTCGCCGAGCTCAAGAATCAGGATTCCTTGGATATCGAGTGAGCTGGAAGTTTCTGGCGTCGACTTACGCCCCCGTCCGTTCATCGTGCGGAATGCTAATCGTGACTATTCAGCCTGCCTTTCTTTGATGGCACGTGCGCGGATTCTCTGTAGATGAACCGCAAGTTACCGGCCCTTGAATACAGGCGCGCGTTTTTCCTTGAAGGCCAGTTTTGCTTCCACGGCATCTTCACTATTGCGCACGATCGCTTGGTATTCTTGCTCCAATAACATCTGGTCACGCAAGCTGTTGGTCGGCGCTTGCCGTATCAGGCGTTTGATGAATTTCAACGTGTTTGTCGGCCGGGCGGCCAATCGTTGAGCGAGAGCCATGCTCTCGGTGGGCAGCGATTCATCAGATACGCACCGATGAATAAGGCCCCATTCCGCAGCCGTGGGTGCGGGTAGGCGTTCTCCTAGCATCATTAACTCGGCGGCTCGCGCCGGACCAAGCCCGTGAGTGAGAAGCCAGCTGGAACCAGTATCTGGTACCAGGCCTATATTCGAGAAAGCCTGAAGGAAATAGGCGGATTCTCCCGCTACGACAAAGTCGCACAGCAGCGCCAACGACGCGCCAGCGCCTGCCGCCGCACCTTGAACGGCCGCCACGATCGGGAGCGGGCATTCACGTAACAGCAATGCAAGAGGATTGAAAACATCCCGCATATTCGAATCTACATCCTGTCCGATGTCACGCTGCGAACCCATCAAATCGGCGCCAGAGCAGAAGGATTTCCCAGCCGCACTCAAGAGGATTGAGCGTGCATGGCCACGACGAAGTGTCTCGCGAATCGCTTCGGCCAAGTCAAGAACAAGGTCGATGTTGAGGGCGTTCAGCCGTTCGGGGCGGTTCAAACGGATTGTCGCGACAGAACCGTCGCTCGAGATGTCGAGGTGGTTGGCTGTGGTCATGATCAACTAAACAACAAAAGTATGCATGATAGATCTATAGTAATTCAAGTGCATAGCCATCGATCCCGGATCTCTTTCTTTTGCGATGAGTGGCTACTCATCCGCATACTTGATGTGTCAACTGGAACCAGGGAATAGAGTCCATTGGGTTGGTTCGCTGTCACACTGGAGAGTCTGCTCAGAATTTTCTGACAAGCAAGGAATGCTGGAATGAGTGTCCTCGAATCCCTTTCCCCCACTCGTATCCCTGCCGAAGATGAGGCGTTGCGTGCCGAGGTGCGTGCCTTCCTCGCCGAAACTGTCCGGGAGCTGCCTCCTCACGTTCGGGCGCGGTCCTGGGGCGGCTATAGCGCGGAACTGAGCCGCAGTCTTGGCGCCAAAGGCTGGATCGGTGTCACATTGCCCAAGGAGTATGGCGGCGGCGGGCGCAGCGCCTTTGCTCGCTATGTCCTAGTGGAGGAATACCTGTCCGCCGGCGCGCCGGTGGGCTCGCATTGGATCGCGGATCGCCAGAGCGGCCCGCTGATTCTCAAATACGGCACCGAGGCGCAGAAGCGTTTCTATCTCCCTCGAATTTGCCGCGGTGAGGCCTTCTTCTGCATTGGCATGAGCGAGCCCAACGCGGGTTCTGATCTGGCGAGTGTGAAAACGCGGGCGGTGCCCAACGAAAAGGGCTTCCTGCTTAATGGCCAGAAGATATGGACCACCAATGCCCACCACTGCCAGTACATGATCGCATTGGTTCGGGTTTCAGGTGAGGCGAGTGATCGGCATAAGGGTCTTTCGCAAGTGATTGTGGATCTGTCGTTGCCCGGTGTCACCGTCCGGCCCATCACGGATCTTTCAGGTGATGCCCATTTCTGCGAAGTCTTCTTCGAAGACGTGCAGCTTGCACCCGATGCCTTGATTGGCCAGGAGGGGCAAGGGTGGGAACAGGTGACGGCCGAACTGGCTTTTGAGCGGAGCGGTCCGGAACGGCTGTTTTCCAGTCTCGTGCTCTTCGATGAGTGGCTGGCCTGGGTGCGTACGCCTCAAGGCCGCAGTGAGAGCGCGCTGTGCCTGGCTGGACGGGTATTCACCGAACTGGCGCCTTTGCGCGCGATGTCCGTGGCGGTACAGGAGAAGCTTACCCGAGGCGAAAGCCCCACCATCGAAGCAGCCTTGGTCAAGGAGCTGGGGACCACGTTGGAGCAACTGATCCCGGCTGCCATCGCCGATGACCTGTTCGGGCGTGGATCGCCGGATTCGCCCGGAAGTGCCGACGTACCCTTGGAGTTGCTGCGCACGCTGAACTACACCATTGAAGTCGCGCCATCGTTTTCCCTGCGGGGCGGCACTCGCGACATTTTGCGCGGAATGATCGCGCGCGGCTTGGGTTTGCGCTGAGAGGCACAGCAGGAAAAAGGAAATGCAAGACGATCTTTTCGCGGACGCTGTCCGCCAAGTGCTGCACAGCCAATGTACCCCGCAAGCAGTACGAGCCATTGAGTCGGGCGGCTCACCGCAGGCGCTATGGGGCCATTTGGCGGAGGCTGGCTTCGCCGATGCCCTGGTGCCCGAAGCGCAGGGCGGTGCGGGCTTGGGCCTGGCTCAGGTATACGACGTATGGACACTGTGCGGCGCGTACGCGCTCCCGGTACCTCTGGCGGAGACCATGGTGGCGCGAGCACTGCTCGCCCATGCGGGTGAGGAGATTCCGGTCGGCCTGGTGACCTTGGCTGAAGGGCGCCTGGAGGGCGACGGTGCCGTGGCATCTGCCCATGTGAGTCTAGGCCGTGTTGCCGATGCCGTGCTGGTGCAGCATGGCGCGGGTTGGCAGCTATTGCCCATGGCGCGGGCTGCGTCTGAGCCTGCCGCTTTCTGTCTCGATACGCGATCGCATTGGAGCGCGGCCCAGGTGGCGGCAGCTCCCCGGCTGCCCGTCACGCTGCCGGCGGCGGTGGATCTGCGCACGCTGCAGGCTTGTCTTACGGCAGCGCAGCTCGCTGGTGCATTGATGAATGTGTTTCAGCGTACGCTTCAATACGCCAATGAACGCAGCCAGTTTGGCCGGCCCATCGGAAAGTTTCAGGCTATTCAGCATCAACTGGCGGTGATGAGTGAGCATGTCTTTGCCGCGCGCATGGCGGCTCAATTGGGCTGCGCCGGTGGAGCGATGTGGCCTGACCGACTGCGCGTGGCTGTAGCCAAGGCGCGCTGCAGCCAGGCGGCGCTGGCAGTGGCGGAGGCGGGCCATGCTATTCATGGTGCGATTGGCTTTACCGAAGAATACGATTTGCAGTTGCTTACACGGCGTCTGCATGCGTGGCGCCGGGCTGCAGGCTCGGAGTCTTACTGGCATGCCGTGGCAGGCGCCGCTCTCGTGGACGCGCACCAGGGGTGCACGCTCGATTTGCTGCGCGCAACTACTGATGTTTGATTTGATGGGAGAACGCTCCCGTGACGTTCTGGTCAGCTGCGTGGTTCCAGTTGAAGAGTTGCTCACGCCCATGCCTTGGCCGAACAGATCGCCGCGAACACCGGTACCCATGAGCGGCGCGCAGCGCCAAACATGTAGAATGCTTCAAAAGTTCTTCACATGATCTCCGCTTTTTTGATCAACGCAAACCAGTGGTGGCGCTTCCGATAGGAAGCGGCATGTCGCTGCGGTGCAGACCGCAACCTTGTCGCCGTCCCGGTGGGCAAGGTCAGAGACTTTCCGGTACGGCGGCTCCAAGCTAATGGAGGATGTCCGATGCCCTTGATCCGATCACCCTTGATAATCAGTTCGCGCTTCGCCTGCGCAGCGGAGCGTTGGCGGGCATGTGGTCATTTTCCATTCACCACATGCTCGTTGCGCAGCCGTATTTCGCACCATTTTCCTGGCCGAGCGCAGCTTTTTTCTCGGAAATTTTCTCAAATCAAGAGGTCCGGTCGATGAAACTCCTCATGGTCGACAACTACGATTGAGGTCCACTGGCATCCAAGGACTTCCATTGAGGTTATCTAAGTCTATGTTTTTAAAGGATTGATGCTCTTCTGAGCGCTTCTGAGCGCTAGACAAATCCAGTGTTCATGTGTGTAATGGAGTGTGTAACGGACCAAAGTGGAGGCGTTATACACATGGCACTCACAGCACTCAATCTTCTCTCGGCGCGCAAAGTGGAAACGGCGCAGCCGAGGCCGAGGGTGTACCAACTACGGGACGGCGGCAGCCTCTTTTTGCGCGTTCAACCTAATGGCTCCAAGCTCTGGTGGTACCGCTACCGGCTGGGTGGTGCTGAGCAGGTGTACTCAATCGGGGTGTACCCAAAGATCACGTTGGAGGCGGCTCGTGCTGAACGTGATCGAGCGAAGACGCTGGTCAGGAAGGGGCTTGATCCCATCGTGGAGAAAAAGGCGGCCATGGCCCTCCAGGCCGACACATACGAACGCACGTTCGAAGTTGTTGCTCGGGAATGGATCGCAGCCAACGCCCACTGGAGCGAGTACTACACCAACCAGGTCACCAGCTACCTTGAAAAGGACGTCTTCCCACGGATCGGGAAGTTGCCGATCAGCTCCATCAGGGCTCCCCATCTGCGACCTATCATCAAGGATGTGGCTGCTCGGGGAGCGAAGACTGTGGCGATTCTCATCCGCCAGTGGTGTGGTCAGATCTTCAGCTATGCGGCTGCCCAAGGTGTCTGCGAATTCGATCCCGCCTCCTTGCTCAAGGGGCTGGTCAAGCGTCCTCAAGTCCGTCATAACCCTCCGCTGACATGGGCAGAGATCCCGGACTTTCTGAATCGGGTGGACAACGAAGGAGGGTATCGAACGACGGTGCTTGCCCTCAAATTGATGGCATTGACCTATGTGCGCACGGTCGAACTTCGCAAAGCGTCGTGGGAAGAGTTCGATCTGAACAATGCCATTTGGTCAATTCCCGCCGAGCGCATGAAGATGCGGCGCCCTCATCTGGTTCCGTTATCGCGGCAGGCAGTGGCTGCGCTTAGGGAACTCTATGCGCTCACCGGTGGCGGAAAGGTATTGTTCCCGAGCTACAGGAAGCCGGGGCAGGTGATGTCGGCGACGACGCTCAATCAAGCACTCAAGCGCATGGGTTATGGAGGACGTTTTTCGTCCCATGGATTTCGTTCCACTGCTACGACGATTCTTGGGCTGCTGGGCTATCCTGAAAAGCGAGTTGATCTCCAACTTGCACATTCCAAGAAGAACAAGGATTCCTCGCGTGCCCCCTACGACCACACGAAGTTCGTGGAATCGCGCAAGGTGATCATGCAGGACTGGGCTGACATCCTCGATGCTTTGCAGGCTGGGAAGAGTGTTGAAGATGTCACGAAGGCATTTGGTCCCATGTCGAAGCGTAGAACCGCACTGCTCCGGGTCATCGAGCGCGAGTGACCTCTACTACTCAGCGCGACCGGGTGTCGCCAAGTGACTCCGGCCATAGAGGGATTCACCACGCGGAGCCTGTCCCGGCAACTTGCAGTGCTCTCTGCTCGAATCGCTCGATAACCGAGTCAACTTGTGCGTAAGGCCGTTGCAGGTATGTCACGACCTTAAAGGGGCCGTCTGCGAGCGGCCGCATAGTGAACCCCCAGCCATGAGCATGGTCTATGCGCGATTGCGCGGATAGCCCAACGCCGTAGCCGGCAGCAACCCATAGCGCCATCATCTCGAACGAAGGCACCCGCTGGACGTTCTCCCGGTCCACAGGCATGAGCGAAATCAAGCTCTCATCTAGCAGGGGACAAGCTTCCGCCTGCCACCGATAGATCGTGTGATCCTGGAGATCTGCGATGGTGAGCTTCGCCTGGTCGAGTAAGTGGAACCGTGGTGCTATGGCCACGGCCATGTCCTCAATCCATAGGGGTTGCGATTTGAGGGCTGGGTCGCTGGCATCCTGAAGTGACACCCCAATGTCGAAGCGGCCCTCAAGAAGTCCCTGAAGCAGAACGTCGCCTGTAACCTCGAAAAACGCGAGCGCGACATCTGGTTCTTCCGCGCGTTGTCGCGCGAGAAGCGCCGAAAGGTGTGATGACGGTACGCCCGGTGCTACGGCAAGTTTAAGGGTGGACCGACTGGTGGCCTCGTGCATAACAGCCCCCAAGAAGAGAATTGATAAACAAGGCAATCCAATATGATACTCGTGAGTTAAATTTAACGTGGTTAAATTATCGTGACTGCTCGACGCTTCTGCTGATGCAGAAGCGTAGTGTTCAACGAGGCCGCCCCCCGGGCACAACCAGATATGAAGCCGAGCCAGCCCTGGCTTTCGGCAAGGCTGTGCGCGCCTTTCGTATGGATCAGGGTGTTGCTCAAGAGGAACTGGCCGCGCAGGCCGGAATCGAGCGTTCGCACATGAGCAAGATCGAGCGAGGGAAGCATTTGCCCTCGCTGACCGTCATACTGAAGGTTGCCGTTGCGCTCAAAATGAGCGGCACCGAGTTGATGGCTGCGATGGAACGCAATCTTCATGCTGATGCCGAGGCAGGCTGAAGCCGCACCGGAAATAGACTATCCGTTTGACCTGCCCCCATTGACCGTACCAACGGATTGGAGAAGTCCGGGGGTGAAGGTTAATCGAAGTTTTGTTTCTGCTCACTGTCAGCAGCACCGCCCGCGCGCTGGCGGTGCTGCTGTGCGAATCGTGCCGGAGGGATGCGCCCCAAACTGCTGTGCGGCCTGACCTCGTTGTAATCCCGCCGCCAATGCGCAATGCACTCCCGGGCCTGTGACAACGATTCAAACCACTGCTCGTTGAGGCATTCATCTCTGAACTTGCCGTTGAAGCTCTCGATATAGCCGTTCTGCATGGGCTTGCCCGGCTCAATCAGGATGTGCCGAATCCCATTCTTGTGCGTCCAGGCCAGGAACGCCCGACTGGTGAACTCCGGGCCATTGTCCGTTCGCACGGCTGCCGGATAGCCACGGAACCTGGCCACTTGGTCGAGCACGCGCGTGACGTACTGGCCCGAGATGCCGTAGTCCACCGTGATGTCCACGGACTCCTTGCTGAAGTCATCCACCACCGTCAGACACTTGATGCGCCGTCCACTGGACAGGCTGTCCGAGACGAAATCCATGCTCAGCACCTCGTTGATATCCCTGGCCAGTTGCAGCGGCACGCGCTCCTGCGCTGGGCGTTTGACTTTGCGGCGCTTCTTCACCGTCAGGTTGGCCTGTCGGTACAGCCGATAGATGCGCTTGTGGTTCACCCCCGGAAACTGCTGGCGCAGCATGTCGTGGATGCGCCGGTAGCCGAATCGGCGGCGCACCAAGGCCGTTTGCCTAATCTGTTCACCCAGGGTGGCGTTGAGCTCGCTGGGCTGCGGCGGGTGGCGGTAGCTGTCTCGGGATAGCCCCACAAGGCGGCAGGCGTGCCGCTCCGAGAGGTGATGCTGCTCAATCATCTGTCGGATGGCATCGCGCCGCGCCTGTGGGGCTAACGCTTTACCCCGAAGACGCTCTTGAGGGCGTGGATGTCCAGATGGGCCTCGGCCAGCAGTTTCTTGAGCTTGGCGTTCTCGCTCTCAAGCTCACGCAGGCGCTGTGCCTCTGAGACTTGCATGCCACCGAACTTGGCACGCCATTTGTAAAAAGTGGCCTGGCTGAAGCCGCCGCTGCGGCACAGCTCGGGGATGCCCATGCCGGCTTCGGCCTGTCGCAAGAAGCCAATGATTTGTTCGTCGCTGAACCTGCTCTTCTTCATGTCCGTCATTCTCCTGGGTTGACGGACTTCTCTCGTTTACCGTGGTACGGCTGACGGGGGGCAGGTCACACCTGCGAGCGCAGGCGGGTAATGAAGCGCTCCAATGCAAGGCACGGTGCGTCACTTCGGGGCCGAAGCAGGTAGGTGGTGATCACGGCCGAATCTGCAGCCAAAGGGCGGGCAATGACGTCCGCACGTTGGCTGACCGCAAGCCTGGCAGGGGTCGTGAAGCCGAGTCCATATCCAGCCCCGACCAACGTGAGCATCATGTCCAATGAGGATGCGTGCTCGACGACATTGGGTTCTCTCTCCAGTGGCCGCAGCAACCGTGTCAATTCGCGGCAGTAGCCCTCGCACACCTGCGGGTCGCACAGCACGAGCGGATAAGAGGCAAGTTCAGGAAGCGGCACCTCCTTGTGGGCGAGCAGCGGATGCCGTGCGGGCACTGCCACGATCAACGGGTCATGCCATATCGGCTCCGCAATGATTTCCTCGCCGACGTTCGCAGTGTGTGCAAATCCCATCGTGAAGTCGCCTGATCGCAGTCCGCGCAGTTGCTCAGCCAAAGGAACTTCTGCCAAGCGTATTTCAATCTCTGGATCTTCTTCGCGACAGTGCGCGAGGAAGGCGGACAGACGTTGGTCAACGGTGCCATCGGATATAGCGATTCGCAGGCTGCCTTGTAGGCCTGCCGCAATGGCCTTGACGTTCTCTCGACCCTGTTCCAGAGCCGAGAGCACTCTTCGCACGTCCTGCAGGAATGCAGATCCGGCTGGGGTCAGGCGCGTTCCTCTCCGATCCCTGTCGAAGAGAGCTACCCCCAGTTCATCCTCAAGGTCCTTGATGGCGCGGGACAGCGGAGGCTGCTCGATGTGTAGACGCTCCGCTGCGCGCGTGAAATGTAGTTCCTCGGCCAAAACGACAAAGTAGCGAAGGTGTCGCAGTTCCATATACCTACCCTAAGTCGCCGTTGCTCGAAGATCCCGCGAACTCTGGAGAGTTTGAAACTGGACCCATGCGTCGCGAGGGGAAAATCTTCCGTGGGGCACGCCTCAACGTATCCCGTCTATTTGCTGCAGCGCCATTTTGTTTGTGGATCTTTTCTAGTTCGTCCGGTCCGACTTGTTGTTGGTGGCAAGTCGAAGCGGTGCCCGGGGTTTCAACGAGCCATAGGATGGCTTCTTGAATCGAGCACCCCAGATATAGGAAGAACTCGCTTGCAGCATTAACGAAGTCGCGTGCTGCGGCGCAAGCGCCATCACCTCCTTCTCACTCTGTGTCATCAATCAAACATGACTCTGCCATAGCAACCGTTTGGTGCTACCAATCATCTGTGCTACTGTACGTCCAAAATTGCCAAAGGCTGGACGTTGAGTTGCAATAAGTTGTTCCATAACGAGCTACGAGCGCTTCGTGTTGCTGGCGTCAGAAACGTGGCAGTCCAGGGCCTCGGGCGGGGTAGTCATTGTTGGCTTGCTGCGAAAGCGCCGGTCCGATCAGGGCACATTGGCCACTAAGTCGCAACTTCAACTCAGATTGAGTTTGTCAAAGACGTACACAAATTCAAGGATAGGCGCATTCAACCGCTTCTTGCTCCGCCTATGCAGGCTCGATCAGTGCCATGTAGAACTGAAAATGATCGCCCAGGGTCGTTACGCTCGACGTGACGGTAGCGCAGCGTAAGGCGGGTGATATCAATGGCGCGGCGGTCTCGTCGCTGGCTCATACTGCGCTCGTTCATGAGCGCTTGCATGACCGGCTCACGGCGCTGATGCGTCACTCGAAAATGCGTGCAAACGCTTGCTTGATTTGGCGAGAAGAGGCTTGTGAATGAAGAGGGCTGATCATCTTTCACACGCGCTCTAGATAACCATCCTGCACTTGTACATGTTCGAGATCATCATCGACTGCACTGTCTCATCGCGCTGATTCTTGACGAGACGTTTGCAGGTGATGATGCCTTTGGTGCCGCTGCTGTTGAGCTTCTTTTCCGTAGGCGTGATGACAGCGTAGATCGTGTCCCCGGCCTTGACGGGCAGGTGTATTCGCCACTGATCCAGACCCATCATGGCGATGATGGTGCCGTCGTTGATGCCCGTCAGGCACTGCAAACCACCGACGATGGCAAGTACCAATGGCCCGTGGGCGAGCGGCTCTCCGTAGGGTTGCGTCTTGCAGAACTCATGGTCGACGTGGGGGGCGTTGTGGTCGCCTGAGAGACACGCGAAATTGACGATGTCGGTCGATGTCACGGTACGGCGCGACGTGACGATGCTCCGGCCGACTTCGAAGTCCTCGAAGTACATGCCGCGGGGTTGATAGCCGGGGTGGTGGCTCATGAAAGCGCTCCTCTTAGACAGATTGCAGTGCCAGCACTTGGCGGATGTCAGGGACGTTTTCCAGCGCAAGGAAATCGGCGACGGCCTGTTGTGTGCGTTCTCGACCCAGAACGGGCTCTGCCAGCATTCAGAACTTGTCAATCACCTCATCGTTCGAGAGGGCCTCCTGTGGCGAACCCCGCGGGGCAGCAACGGTTTGCGTGCTTGAGTTCCCTGCGGTGTCGGTAAGGTCAATGCGACAGTGGTGGTAATGAGCCAGCGCTGCGTCCTGCACCACCGTGATTCGCTGCATGGCGTCGATCACGTCGGCCCGTTGCACGTGCTCGGATACCCCAATGCTGTGTTCTGGCAGGATCACGTCGGCCCCACAAACCACCTGGGCCAGGCAGTACTGAAGGTGGAACCGGGCGTCATTGGGGGAATTCGGCAGCCGCGCTTTGCTGACCACATCGGCCACGTACGGTGCCACGCGAACCTCGATGCGAGCGCTTTGCAAAGCGGCATCCCCGAGCCGCTGCCGCAGCTTGCCGAGCGCATCCACGGGTGCGTGCAGATACCCACAGCAGGCATGCAGCTTTCGTCTCGGCTGTTCCAGTGCCCAGCGATCCCTCCATACATCTGCGTCGAAGCTTCCGTCGGTAGATGCGGTTGAAAAGTAGCCGATCTTGCTGTCCAGCAAGTCTTTGGGGCCGGTCATCCCTGCGCGCGCATAGTACGCAGCGGTCGTACCGATGTCAGCGGGCTGAGCGCCGAACAGCATGGGTTTGACCGTCCCTCCGTTCCCAAAGATCACCTCCGCTGGGCACCAGCCGGCGAGGCTGCCCGCGATGGCCAAGGCGTTCAGTGCCTGCTCTTCATTCAAGTCGAGCAGGTGCGCCGCCGCTGCCGCTGCGCCGAACGTGGAAGGTATTCCGACGGGGACCATCCCCATCTCGGTGTAGCGGCGCAAGGTGGGGTACACCGCATCGTAGACGCGGCTGGTGACCTCGATGCCGCGCACCGCTGCCTCCATCACATGTATGCCGGAGGAACCTAGTGCCTCGCCCAAGGCGAGGGAGGCGCAGACGATACCGATGCTCGCATGTCCTCCAATGAGATCGTTCAGTTCGAGAACGTCGCCAAGGTAGGCATTCGCCCGCATGGCCTCTCGCAATGCGCGGCGATGCGGGGTGCCGAACACGGAAACTAAGCCTGTGCCATCGCCTGGTTCACAGGCGAGCACCAACTGTGCTTCCTCGGTGCGTGAGCCTGCGAGGACGCAGCCCACGGTGTCGAGAATGCACAGAAGGGCTTGTTTTCGAACAAGCTCAGGGATGGCTGGCCCGGAGATGCGACTGGCCTGCTGCGCGAGTGTTTGCAAGGCGCTGATCGTCACGTCGTTCACTCCTTCTCGAATCCGGGGCTCCGCGCCAAGTCGCTGAACGGCATCTGCGTGGCGCGAATGAGGCGTGTTTCCTGAGCGGTGATGAGGTGCCCTGATGCCTGCAGGTAGGCGGGGAAGTCCGGGTGGGTGTCACGCGCCAGGCTCCGGCGCTCGTAGTCGGTCAGGTCGTCGTAACCCCAAAGGTGCACGAACTGGTTTTGCGGGCCCACCAAGCTGGTGTAAAACCCCATCGGGTGTTCCAGTGTTTGCAGCAACACGGGCATCGCCAACCGATTGAATACCTCCAGAAATTCGGGCATCTTGCGCAAAGCGATGGTGTAGACGCGATGGTCTACCAGCGGCTTTGAGGACGGTGTCAGCAGAGGGATACTCATGCCGGCACCATCTTCAACTCCGCTGCTCGGGTATCACGGCGATGCCCAGCGGCCTGATCGGCGATGTGGTTGGCGGTGATATAGCCAAAGGTCATGTTCGGCCCATGCGTGATGCCCGCACCAGGGTAGTTGCCGCCCATGACGCTGGCGCGGTCGTTGCCCGCTGCGAACAGCCCTTCGATGGGCGTGCCATCGGTGCGAAGAACTTCACCCACCACACTGGTGCGCAGACCATCGAAGGTGCCCAGGTCGCCCATCAGGACCTTGACCGCGAAATACGGACCTTGCATCTTGACCTTGTCCACCGCCGTCTTCATGTTATCATAGATGCCGCGCCTGGCAACGCCTCCCAATGCCTGGAAGGCGCGGGTATGGGCATCGAACAGCATCTCATGGCCTTGCCCAGGGTAGGCAACCAGCCAGAAGGCACGACTGGCGCAGAGCTTCAGATGGGCCACTTGCAGTTTGTAGAACACCCCACCAACCAGCAGACCTTCCTCGCTCCAGTCGAACTGGAAGGCCTCGCCCAACTCGAAACTCAGCGGTACAAAGGCCCTGGCGGGATCCTTGGCGCTCTCCACCCGCCACGCACGGATGAAGTCCGTCACGGCGCTATAGCCACCCCGGTATCCCTGGGCCTGAATCTGCGCAAACAGCGCCTTTTCACTGCGCCTTGCGTTCTTGGCCCGGTGCGCATCCGTGCGCAGGGCCTGCTCCAACACCGCCACAAATGGCGTGAGCTTGCCATCAGCCTTCTTGCGCTCGTACTTCGGGGTTATGTCGCCGGGGGCCCTGAGCCACTTCTTGACCGTGTTTCTGGCCAGTCCCGTTCTTCTGCAAATCTCTCCGTCAGAGAGTTGGTCGCGCCACTTCATGCCCCTGACCTTGCCAATCATGTCCATGGTGATCACCTCTTACATCCCTGCTGAAAAATTCAGCAGGGCAGTTGAACACCCCTGTCAATTTTGGATCGGCATCAGACCTTTCAGACTGTCAGTTTTCGGTCGGCGACAACACTCAACTCCTTGTCGATATTTTCAACAAGGCTAAGAAGTACGCTTTTCGGGGGCAAGCTCACTCGTCGTGCAGACTCTTGCCGTGCACTTCGATGCGGTCGGGCGTGCTCCAGGCAATGTCGGAGCGGATGGGTTTGCTTTTGCGGGCCACGGGGCATCTCCAATGGGTTCAGAAAATCAGGCTTCCAGGCCGGCGCTGCGCAGAACGGCCAGCGCACGCTGGTAGATCGGGCTGTCGACCATTCGACCGTCCATCACGACGGCGGCACCACCAGCGGCAACGAAGACATCTCGCACGCCGCGCGCCCAGTCGAGTTGCTCGGCGCTGGGAGTGAACACCGCCTGGACGGCGGCGATCTGCTTGGGGTGGATGCACAGCTTGGCGCCGAAGCCCTGGCGCCTGGCACGCTGGGCATCGGCATGTAGCCGGTCGAAGTCATCGATCACAAGACTGACGCCGTCGATCGGCGCGTCCAGCCCGGCCAGGCGCGAGGCGAGCACGAGCTGCGAGCGGAACCCCTGCAACTCGATTTCACCCCCATCGGGTGCGCAGTCAATACCCAGATCCAGTGCCAGGTCGACGCTGCCGAAGGCCAGGCGCGCGACGCCTGGCACACAAGCAATGTCGCGCACGGCTTCGACACCACGCGCCGATTCGATGATCGGCAGCACATCCTTGTAGATCGTCTCGACCACCGCGCAGATGGCTTCGATGCCCTCGGCCTTGGGCAGCATGATGGCTGCCACGCCGGGATGGCGGCACAGCTCGATGTCCTCGTCGAACCACGGTGAACCGGCAGCGTTGACGCGCACGATGAGCGGCACGGCCTCGTCGAGTGCGGCCGCCAGCGCAGCGCGGGCACGCGGCTTGGACTCGGGCGCAACCGCGTCCTCCAGATCGACGATCACCATGTCGGCACCGGCGACGCGCGCCTTGGCGAAGCGCTCGGGGCGGTCCCCGGGAACGAAAAGGTAGGACCTCGGCAGCCGAGTCAGGACTGGCGGCGCACTCATGGGGCAACCTTCGCCCTGCGGGCTGCGGTATTCACCTTCGGAACTGCTGGGCGACTCATGCCGCCAGCCATCGTTCAACGCGCGGGGCCTCGGCAACGGACCAGACACGGGCCATCAGGTCGGCCATCTCCGCCGGGGTTGCGCCCCTGCCATAGGCCGCCAGTCGCCGCGCCTTGTCCTCCAGTTCGGCGCGCGTGAGGGTGTTGTCCGGGTCCCCCTTTGGTTCGTCGACGCGCGCCGAGAGTGTTTTGCCGTCGCGCGTGGTTGCTGTCACCTTGCCGATCCAGCGCTGGGGATAAGCGCCGTCAACCTCCTCGTCGAGTTGCATCGTGACCCGGTCGCGCAAGGCCGCCACGCGCGGGGCAAGGTAGTGCTGCTCGAATTCGTCAAGCCCGGCGTACCCGTACTCGGCCACCAGCGCGAGCACAGTACCCATCGAGAACTTGGCCTGGTGCACGGTGGATGGCACGGTAACCCGCCCGAGCACGTCGATCGCGCCCTGGTGCACATGGGTGGTCACCTGGACCAAATCATCCGCAACGAGCCGGTGCGTTTGCATCAACGCCAGCAGCGCATCTGCGCTGGGGTGCGTATGACGGCACGAGGCGTGGTATTTGAACGAGGTTTCAGCCGTGGCCCAACGCTGCCCCAGGCGGTCGGTGAGCCGCGCCGGGTCGGCGTCACTGGACATGCCTGCGGCCAGGCCCTGCGGCCCTTCCAGAATCTGGCGTGCGCCGGTCAGACCGGCGCGCGCCAGGTAAGCCGACGCCAGTCCGCTGGACGCCGCATGCGCGGTGTGCAGTTGCTTGGAGTCGGCCGCGTCGCGCAGGAACTCCCACAGTCCGGCGGCTTGCGTGCCGGCGCTGCCGAAGGCATGCAGCATGGTTGGCGCATCCAGCTTGAGCAGCCGACCGACCGCTGCGGCTGCGGCCAACGTGCCTGCGGTGGCGGTGGTGTGGAAGATGCGATAGTGTGAGCGTCCGAGAAATTCTCCGACGCGGATGCCGACCTCGTAGCCAGCCACCACGGCGGTCAAAAACTCGCGGCCACTCGCGCCGATGTCTTGCGCTATGGCCAGCGCCGCCGGGAACACCACGGCACCGGGGTGGAACACCGAGCCATTGTGCACATCGTCCTGCTCAGCAAAATGCGACGCTGCGGCATTGACCATGGCGGCGAAATGGGGTGAGGTGGTGCGGCGCGAGATCAGCACCTCGGCGCGGCCCGAGGCCGGGCCCATCTCGCGGGCATAGGCCTCAATGGCCTCGACCGGCCGCGCGCCCTTGCCGGCCAGCGCCGAGCCGTACCAATCGAGAAACAGATCCTCGGTGCGGCGAAGCACCGGTGCCGGGATCATGTCGAATGGCAGGCCAGCCGCAAAGGCGGCCAGCGCCGCGCTCGGGTTTGTATCCAGAATCATGGCATCACACTTTCAATCAGATCGCTTGTTCCGCACGCAGCCGTGCAATCTCCGGCGCACCGTAGCCCAGCTCGGCGAGAATGGATTCGGTGTGCTCGCCCAAAGCAGGCACCGGCCCCATCGGTGGCGGCTCACTGCCGCTGAGGTGATGCGGCGGGTACAGCGCCGGCAGCGGGCCGCTGGGCGAACCGATATCAGTCCAGCGCCCACGCGCCGCCAACTGCGGGTGACGCCACAGATCGGCCATCTCGTTGAGCTGAGCATTGGCGATTTGCGCCCCATCCAGGCGTTCGACCAATTGCTCGGCAGTCAATGTCAAGCACACGCTTTCGATGACAGCGCGCAACTGCTCGCGCCGGGCCAACCGGTTGGCATTGCCCAGATAGGCCTTGGCCAGCTCCGGCTGAAGCAGCACCTTCTCGCAAAAAATGGCCCACTCGCGGTCATGCTGCACCGCCAGCACCACCTGCTTGCCGTCGCCGCAGGTAAACGGGCCGTAGGGGTAAATTGCCGCGTGCGAGGCACCCGCGCGCGGCGGCGGCGGCTGACCGTCCAGCGTGTAGTAGAGCGGGAAGCCCATCCACTCGGACATCGCTTCGAGCATCGAGATTTCGAGCCGCTGACCGCGCCCCGTGCGACCGCGTTGAAGCAGTGCTGCCAGCACGCTGCTGTAGGCGTACATGCCAGCGGCAATGTCGGCAATCGACAGCCCGGCCTTGGACGGCTGCTCGGGGGTGCCGGTCACCGACACAAAACCGGCCTCGCTCTGGATCAGCAGATCGTAGGCCTTCTTCTCGGTGTAGGGACCGCCTTCGCCGTAACCGGAGATGTCGCACACGACGATACCGGCATTGACAGGCGCCAGGCTCGCGTGGTCCATCCCCATGCGCGCCGCCGCGCCAGGCGCGAGGTTTTGCACCAGCACGTCGCAGCGCTCCACCAGCTTTTGCAGCACGGCGCGCGCGGCCGGCTGCTTGAGATCCAGCGTCAGGCTCTCCTTGGAGCGGTTGCACCAGACGAAGTGCGAAGCCAGGCCGTGCGCGCGGGTGTCGTAGGCGCGGGCGAAATCGCCCTCGCCCGGGCGCTCTATCTTGATGACGCGCGCACCCAGATCCGCGAGCTGCCGGGTGCAAAACGGTGCCGCAATAGCATGTTCCAGCGTGACGACGAGCATTCCTTCCAATGGACGCATGGCAGCTACTTTCAGAAAGAGCGTGGCAACCCGAGCACGTGATCGGCCACGTACGACAGGATCAGGTTGGTCGAGATCGGTGCCACCTGGTACAGCCGGGTTTCACGGAACTTGCGCTCGACATCGTATTCGCAGGCAAAGCCGAAGCCGCCATGGGTCTGAATCGCGGTGTTGGCCGCCTCCCAGGAGGCTTTGGCGGCGAGGTACTTGGCCATATTGGCCTCGGCACCGCAAGGCTGGTGGGCATCAAACAGCTCGCAGGCACGCCAGCGCATCAGATCGGCGGCCTCGGTCTCGATGTGGCTTTCAGCGATAGGGAACTGCACACCCTGGTTTTGCCCGATCGGGCGGTCAAACACACGGCGCTCGCGCGCGTAGCGCGCGCTCCGGTCGACGAACCAGCGGGCGTCGCCGATGCATTCGGCGGCAATCAGTGTGCGCTCGGCGTTCAGGCCATCGAGGATGTACTTAAAGCCTTTGCCATCCTCACCAATCAGGTTGTCCACCGGGATCTCCAGATTCTCGAAGAAAAGCTCACTGGTCTCGTGGTTGACCATGTTGCGGATGGGCTTGACCGTCAGCCCCTTGCCAATGGCCTGATGCAGGTCAACGATGAAGATTGACATGCCGTCGGACTTGCGCGTCACCTCCTTAATCGGGGTGGTGCGCGCCAGCAGAATCATCAGGTCGGAGTGCTGGACGCGCGAAATCCAGACCTTCTGGCCATTGACGACGTAACGATCACCCTGCTTGACCGCCGTGGTCTTGATCTTGGTGGTGTCGGTGCCCGTGGTGGGTTCGGTCACGCCCATGGATTGCAGGCGCAATTCGCCGCTGGCAATCTGGGGCAGGTAGCGGCGCTTTTGCGCATCAGAGCCGTGGCGCAGCAACGTGCCCATGTTGTACATCTGGCCGTGGCAGGCCCCGGCATTGCCGCCGCAACGGTTGACTTCTTCCATCACCACCGAGGCTTCGGCCAGCCCCAGGCCCGCGCCACCGTATTCCTGCGGGATCATCACCCCCAACCAGCCCGCGCGGGTCAGCGCGTCCACAAATTCCTCCGGGTAGGCACGCGCTTCGTCGATCTTGCGAAAGTACGCGTCCGGAAAGCGTTTGAAAAGATCGCGCAGTGCAGCGCGCAACTCCGGGTAACGTTCTTGATTCATCATGCTTGGTTCTTGAAAATCCGTACCGAGACACTCAGCGGAACTGGCTGAAATCGGGCTTGCGTTTTTCGAGGAAGGCACTGGCACCTTCCTGTTGTTCGCCGGTGCTGAAGTAATTGGGTGCCACTTCCTTGATCAGGTCATTCATGTCACGGCCCATGATCGGTGCCATGTGGTGATAAAACGAACGCTTCACGATCTTCAGGCAGGTCGGCGAAAGCGACAGCAACTCGTCGCAATACTTGCGCACCTCCACGTCGAGCTTGGCCATCGGCACCACGGAGTTGGCCAGCCCCCAGTCAAACGCCTGCTGCGCGTTGTAACGGCGGCACAGTATCCACAACTCGCGCGCGCGCTTGTGCCCCAGCACATTGGCTGCGTGCGAGACGATGTAGCCCCCTGCGGGAGAGCCCACGCGCGGCCCGTTCTGGCCGAAGATCGCGTGCTCGGCCGCGATGGTGAAGTCGCAGAAGTAGGCGATATGGTGCCCCGCGCCAATCGCATAACCGTTAACGCGTGCAATCAACGGTTTCGGACATTCGGCGATTTGCCGGTTGAAATTGAACTCCAGGTCCTGCAGACCGCTCTTGCCGCCTTCTCCTTTTTCCCAGTTGACGTCGCCGCCGACGCAGAAGGCGCGTTCGCCCACACCTGTAAGCACGATCACGCCGACTTTCGGGTCGCGGCCGGCCTGGGCCAACAGGTTTTCCATTTCCTTGATCGTGTCGCCGGTGAACGCGTTCAGCGTCTTGGGCCGGTTGATCGTGATGGTTGCGACGAAATCTTTGACGTCGTAGATGACTTCTTTGTCGCTCATGTTGCTTCCGTTTTTTTCGAGGTTACGGGTTGGAAGAGGAGGAAAAATTTCTGGCGAGGAGCGCAAGGCGCGCATCACTGTGTCTGCGCGGCGCGCCGACGCGCAAACTCGAGGAACCATTCGAGGCTCGCGGGATTGGCGAGTGCGTCGCGGTTCACGACTCTTTCGAGCGCGTGCCCAAGCAGCAGCTTTTTGATCGGCAACTCGAGCTTCTTGCCCGTGAGCGTGCGCGGCACCTCGGGGATCACGAACACCTCGTCGGGTACGTGGCGCGGCGAGACGGAAGTGCGGATGGCATTTTTGATGCGGTCGGTCAGGCCCTGGTCCAGGGTGATGCCAGGACGCAGCACGACGAACATCGGCATGTAGCTCTCGCGCCCGAGGTATTCGAGGTCCACGACCAGGTTGTCGAGCACTTCGGGCAGCGCCTCAACCACGCTGTAGATGTCGCTCGTTCCCATGCGCACGCCATGGCGGTTGATGGTGGTGTCGCTGCGACCGTAGATTATGGCGCCGCCGCGCGGTGTGATGCGGATCCAGTCGCCGTGGCGCCACACGCCCGGAAACATGTCGAAGTAGCTCTCGAGGTAGCGCTTGTGGCCCGGATCGTTCCAGAAATACAGCGGCATCGAGGGCATGGGCGCGCTGCACACCAGTTCGCCCACTTCGTCGAGCACGGGCTGCCCCTGCTCGCTGAAGGCCTCCACGCGCGCGCCGAGGCAGCGCCCCTGCATCTCGCCGATGTACACGGGCAAGGTGGGCACGCCGCCGACGAAAGCGCCGGCAAAGTCGGTGCCGCCCGAGATCGGGTTGATCCAGACTTCGCTCCCTAAGTGCTCGGCGAGCCAGTGGTAGCTTTCGGGCGCGAGCGGCGAGCCGGTAGAGCCCACGCCGCACAAGGAGCTCAAGTCGGTGATTTGCTGCGGCTCCACGCCCTGCTTTTGGCAGGCGGCAAAAAACGCCGCGCTTGCGCCGAGAAAGTGCAGGCCCGCGTCGCCCGCGAAGCGCCACAGGGTGCCGTAGTCGGGCCAGGCGGGGTTGCCGTCGTACACGCAGGCCGTCGCGCCCACGAGCAGGCCTCCGATCTGGCAGTTCCACATGATCCAGCCCGTGGTCGAGAACCAGTGGAAGTTGTCTTCGGGCCCGAGGTCGTTGTGCAGGCGCATGAGCTTGACCTGTTCGAGCACGATACCGCCGTGGCCGTGCACGATGGGCTTGGGCAGACCCGTGGTGCCCGAGGAATAGACGATCCACAGCGGATGATCAAACGGCAGCGAGGCAATCTGCAACTCGGCCGGCTTGGCCAGGGTTTCGCGCCAGAGTATGGCGTTGCGCAGGCCGTCGGGGCGCGCGTTCGCGTCCAGGTAGGGCAGAAAGATGCAGCGCTTCACACTCGGCAAGCCCTCGAGCAGCATGGCCACGGTGTCACTGCGTTCGTAACGGCGCCCGCCCCAGTGGTAGCCGTCAACGGCGATCAGCACCTTGGGTTCGATCTGGCGGAAGCGGTCGAGCACCGTGGGCGCGCCCATGTCGGGCGAGCACAAGGACCAGATCGCGCCGACCGACACCACGGCCAGAAAAGCCACCATGGTCTGAGGGATGTTGGGCAAGTAGGCCGCGACACGATCGCCGGGCTGCACGCCCGCCTCGCGCAGCCACTGCGCGAGCGCCGCAACCTGCTCCTGCAACGTGTGCCAGGACATCTCGGAGCGCTCGCCCACCTCGTTGCGAAACACGATCGCAGGCCGCGCATCGGTAGCGTGGCGGAACACCTGACGCGCGTAGTTGGTGCGCGCGCCGACGCACCACTGCGCGCCGGGCATCTTGCGCTCGCTCAGCACCTGGCCGTTCCAATGGTCAAGCGGCAGGTCGAAATACTGCACGATCGCGCTCCAGAAGCCTTCGAGGTCATCGACCGACCACTGCCACAGCGCGCCATAGTCGGCAAAGCGCAAGCCCCTTTCGCGCTCCAGCCATTGCTGAAAGCGCGTGAGTTCGGCCCTTGCCACGCGCTCGGGCGAGGGCGTCCACAGAATCTCTGGCGTTTCGCGGCTCATCCTGTCATTGCTCCATTTTTTGTGCCACATTCCCTAGCCGCACAACACCAGTCGCGCCAAGGCGCTCGATCTCGTGCTGTGCATAACCCACTTCGCTGAGGACGGCCATAGTGTTCTGGCCCAAGATGGGCGGGGGCGGCATGGTTTCGGGCCGGTGCATACCCTCGGCCAACCGCGCGGGAAACGGGATCATTGGCAGTCCCGGTAGCGCCGGGTGCTCGACGAAGCGGTCCGCCAGAACAGGGTCTGACATGGCTGCGGCCACGGTGTTCACTGGCCCGCAGGGAATGTCCGCAGCCTCGAACGCAGCCACCCACTCGGCAGCCGGGCGCTTGGCAAAGATCGCCGCCAGTTCGGCCAGCAGCGCGGGCCGGTTGGCAACACGTGCAAAGTTTCTGTTGTAACGCTGATCGGTCAGCCAGGCGGGCTGATTGACAACGCCACAGAAGCGTCTGAACGCACCTTCATTGACCACCGACACACTGAACCAGGCACCGTCAGAACCTTGGAAGTGACGGCTGGGCACGGCGATCGGCAAGTTCACCGAGCGAACCGGCTCGCGTTGCTCGACCGCATGCTCGCCCACCTTGGCTGCCATGAAGTTGAAAATGGTGTCGGCCAGCGCCAGCTCGACGCGCTGCCCGCGACCGGTCTGCTGCCAGTGCATGACCGCAGCCAGCACACCCAAAGCGCCGCACATGCCAGACGCCACATCGATGATCGGCAAGCCGATGCGAACCGGCGGATCACCTTCCTCGCCGCTGGCGTAAAAAGCCCCGGTCATGCCCTGCACCACGCTGTCCACGGAAGGGCGCAAGCGGTACGCACTGTCTCCGCCAAAGGCCGACACCATGGCGTAGATGATTTCCGGGTTGATCTTTCGCACATCCTCGTAGGTCAGCGCATTTTTTTCAGAGAAATCGGGGCGAAAGTTGTGCACCAGCACCTGCGACTGGGCGATCAGTCGGACCAGCACCTCGCGCCCTGCGTCCGTACGAAAGTCCAGTGCCAGCGACTCCTTGCCACGGTTGCAGGTCATGAACGTAACGCTTGAATCGCCGTAGAACGGCGGGCCGAAATGCCTCCCTCCTCACCGCTCAACGCCTCGACCTTGATGACGCGCGCACCGAGGTCTGCCAGCACCATGGCCGCATACGGACCGGCGATCAAGCGCGACAAGTCGACGACCGTGATGCCCTGGAGGATGCCCGCCACGCCTTCGCCTCTTCTTACTTCTTGGCGCCGCGCATCCGGCTGCGAAACGCGGCGATACCGTCCCGGTGCTCCGGCGTGTCCTCGAGGACGGCCATGTGCGAAGAAACCATGTCCAGGTGGGTGGCCAGCGCCATGGTCTGGCTCTGGTACACCGCGCGGCGAAAGAAGCGCACGGCCTGCTGCGGTTTGGCCGCGATGGTACGCGCCAGCGCGTAAGTGGCCGCCATCAGCTCTTCATCGGGCACCACCCGGTTGACCATGCCGATGCGCTCGGCCTCCTGCGCATCGACGGTGCGGCCGGTCCAGAACAATTCCAGGGCGCGCGCCGTTCCGATCAGGCGCGGCAGGAACCAGGCGCCCGCATCGCCAGCCATCAGCCCGATGTCGATGTAGCTCTCGGCCAAGGTGGCCGAACTGGCCATCACCCGCAGGTCGCACATCAGCGCCATGTCGCACCCCGCGCCCCGCGCGGCACCATTGATCGCCGCGATGACCGGCTTTTCCATGCGCTCCAGCGTCAGCGCGATGCGATGCACGTGCCGGTACAGGAAGTTCTTGCGGCCCAGACTGTCGAGTTCGCTGAACTTGGCCATTTCGTCGAAATCACCCCCCGCGCAAAAGGCACGCCCAGCGCCCGTCACCACGACAACCCGCACCCGATCATCGGCCTCGGCCGACTCAAGCGCCGCCCGCCAGGCTTCGATCATTGACAAGTCGAAGGCATTGAGTTGGGCAGGACGATTGAGGGTCAGGGTGCCGACGCCATCGGCATCGATCTTAAACAGCACCGGGGATTCTGCGGACATGAAATCTTTCCTCTCTCGATCGAGTAGCGCGAAGTCTCCAGTCAACCGCTGACTGAAGGATGACGGCATAGTAACATAACAGCTGTTAGTTAGATTTACAATCCAGCCAACTACGCTGCACCGACGATAAGGCGGCCTCAAACCGAACGAACGAAATCAGCCAGCGACAGCGTGCCCGCGAGCACCTGCTCGCCGACCACCTTGTGCCAGCAGGCCTCCGATCCGTGAGCCATGCGCCACTCGTGCAGGCGCCTGGTCAGCAATTGCAAATCGAATTCTTCGGTCACGCCGATCGCACCGTGCAAGGCATGGGCGGTTGACGCGACCACCATGGCCGCTTCGCTGGTACGCGACTTGGCCATGGCGGCCGCCAGCAGGGAAGGCGCTTTACCGTCCCCCTGAAAGGCGGCTTCAGCGGCCATGGAGGCGGCTGCGGTGTGCTCGGCCATCACGCTCAATTGATGCTGCACCGCCTGGAACTTTCCGAGGGATCTGCCGAATTGCACGCGGTCGTTGCAGTATTGCAGCGTCATCTCGAATACCCGACTCATGGCACCGCTGAGCAGGGCCGCATGCAATGCGGCCCCAAAGGCGGGCAAGATCGCGCAGCCGCTGGGCACGCGGTCGGCAATGGCCGCATCCGGCCAGGTGAGCGTTGCCGTCAGACTGCGGTTCACACCCGTGGCCTGGCGCCGGGCCGCCGCGCAAGGCAGCAGCAGCAAGGCCTCACCGTCGCGGGCGAGCACAAAGTCGGCCAGCAGGCCATAGGGTGTCAACGCGCAGGTGATGCCGCCGTCGGCTTCGCGCCGAAACGCTGCGGCCAGCGTGACCATGCCAGAAGGCAGGGCCATCTGCGCGGCCAGCAGCGCATGCGCCACGATGGTTTGCGCCACGGGCACCGGTACCGCGTAGCGCCCGAAATGGCACAGCACAGGAAATAGATCGGCCAGACCCAGGTCGGCCCCGCCTTCGGATTCAGGTGCCAGCAAGGCCAGGAATCCGGCTCCAGCCACCGCATCCCACAAGGCTGCGGGTGAGCCGCCTGCTTCGATGGCGCGCACCGCGGCAGGGGTGCACTGGTCTTTGAGAATGTCTTCTATGGCTTCTGCAAACACGACCTTGTTCTTTCTCAACGCAAGCCCAGCCCGCGTGCGATCATGCCGCGCAGGATCTCGCGCGTGCCGCCGCGCAGGGAATAGGTGGGAGATATCTGGCTCACGTAAGCCAGCGCGCGGTACAGGTCGGCATCCACCGGCGCATCCGGGTTCATGGCGATGGCCGCCTCGAGAACGGCCGGAATGCTTTGCTCAAATTCTGTACCGATGTCCTTGACCAGTGCGGCTTCGACGACCGGGCTCTCGCCGTTGACCAGCTTGCTGGTGACGGCGATGGACATGTGGCGCAGCGTGGCCAGATGCGTGGCAAAGCGCCCGATGGTGGCGGCATGGACGGCGGCGTCCGGCGCGTGACGCAGGCAGTCGATCCAGTGGTCCAGCAAAACGATGCTTGAATAGATGCGTTCCGGTCCGCTGCGCTCGAAGGCCAGTTCGGCATTGACCTGTGCCCAGCCGCTGCCCTCCTGGCCGACCAGCGCGTCATCGGCCAGCAGGACATCGTCGAAAAAGACCTCGGAAAAATGGGCATCACCGGTCAGATCATGAATCGGACGCACCGTCACGCCAGGCAAGGACAGTTCCACAATAAACTGCGACAACCCTGATTGCCGGTCCTGCGGCTCACCCGAGGTGCGCACCAGGGCGATCATGTAGTGGCAATGCTGCGCATTGGTGGTCCATATCTTGCGACCGTTCAAACGCCAGCCACCTGCGCAACGTGTCGCCCGGGTACCGACACTGGCGAGGTCGGAGCCGGCATTGGGCTCGCTCATGCCGATGCAAAAAAAGGCCTCGGCGGCGCAGATTTTCGGCAGATAGAACTGGCGCTGCACTTCACTGCCAAACTTCAGGATGAGTGGCCCGCTCTGACGGTCGGCGATCCAGTGCGCCGACACAGGTGCACCGGCGGCGAGCAGTTCTTCCACAAGCACAAAGCGCGAGAAGGCGTCAAGGCTGGCACCGCCGTACGCGGCGGGCAAGGTCACACCGACCCAGCCACGCGCGGCCAGCTTTTGACTGAACGCGGCATTGAAACCCATCCATGACCGCGCCCGAATGTCCGGCGGTCCAGGTTCGAAGCTGGACTGGAGAAAGGCTTTCACCTCGGCACGAAACAGGTCTGTTGCCGCGGGAAGCTTGGCAAGCCGGAAAGCCGATAGCAGATTACTCACGCGCAATATCTCCGTGCAGTGGGCATCGCTGCAATGGAAAACACTACTCCGATACCGTCTTCATCCTAGTCGGCACGGTTATACAGGTCTCTGAAGCGTTCGCGCAGCGGATGTTTCTGAATCTTGCCCGTGGTCGTCATCGGCAAGGCGTCCAGAAAGCGGATCGCCTTGGGCACCTCGAAACCGCCAAGATGTTCCTTGCACAGCTGCAACAGCTCTGCCTCATCGACCTGCGCGCCGGGCTTGCGCACGACAAAGGCCGTGACCGCCTCGATCCAGCGTGCATGGGGCAACCCCACCGCCACGGCATTGGCGACCGCCGGGTGACGCAGCAGAACCGCCTCTACCTTGACCGAGGCAACGTTTTCTCCGCCGGTCTTGATCATGTCTTTCTTGCGGTCCTTGAACAGCAATTGACCGTCAACCCACATCCCCAGATCACCCGTGTGGTGCCATCCAAAGAGCCGTGCCTCGGCGGTCGCCTCAGGGTTTTTGTAATAGCCTTCCATGACATTGGGGCCGCGATGAACGATCTCTCCCACCTCGCCCTCACCGAGGATGCGGCCCTGGTCATCCATGACCTCGGTGTCGTTGAGAATGGAGCTGACGCCCCAGTATGGCCCGAAGCGGCGCAGTTGCTCCTCCGGCCGAAAGGCGACGGTGGCGGGGTACATCTCGGTTTGGCCCGTGGCCAGCATGTAATTTGGGCAGAACTCCGCAATCAGGCGACGCAGCAAAGTCTCGGCCATCGGCGCCATCGCGTAGACACACAGACGCAGGCTTGACAGGTCGCGCTGCTTTCGCGAAGGGTGATCGAGCATGGCCTGATGCATCAGCGGCAAGCCGATCAGGAAGCTGATGCGCTCTCGCTCGATCGTGTCAAGCATTGCGCCGGGTTCAAATCCACGGGTAATGACAACCGTGCCGCCGGCGGCAATCACTCCGCACATCAGCGTGTGCTGTGCGCAATGAAAAAGCGGCAAAGTAGCGTTGTTTACGTCGTCGCGACGCAAGCCGAA
Source organism: Ottowia sp. VDI28 (assembly GCF_049532675.1). NCBI lineage: Bacteria > Pseudomonadati > Pseudomonadota > Betaproteobacteria > Burkholderiales > Comamonadaceae > Ottowia > Ottowia sp. VDI28. The sequence goes on from NZ_CP149820.1 coordinate 727,447, forward strand.
CTCCACCGCGTTTGCCATCGCGGCCATCACCACCGACAAGTGACTCTGCATCACCCCCTTGGGCCGCCCTGTGGTGCCACTGGTGTACATGATCTGCGCAACGTCGTGGTCGCCAATCTCAACCATCGGCTCTTGCGGCAAATGGGCCTCGAGCGCTGCCGTGAAACTGCCAAACGTGTCGATGGCCTCGCCCTCGATCACCCATCCGCGCCCGGGACGGGCATGCACAAGCGCGCGCAAATCGGGACGGGCCAGTTGTGCACCGTCGATCAGCACAAAGCGGGCCTCGGCATGCTCCAGGATGTAGCCCACATCGTCAAGGCCGAGCCCCGTATTGATCGGTACCCAGATCAGACCGGCACGGTGGATGCCGAACATCGCGACGACGAAATCGATCGAGTTATTGCACAGAGTGACCACCCGATCGCCGCGCTGGAGCCCAGTGGCGATCAAAGCGTTGGCACAGCAACTGACGAGCGCATCGAACTCGCCATAGGTCAGGCGCCGATCCCCCAGGATCAGCGCGAGCTTGGCCCGATCACGTCGCGCTCCGCGACGCAGGAAGTCACCGATGGTGACACGGGCGATTTGTCCGGGAGAGGGTACGCCAAGAAGAGCTGGGGACGATGGACTCATAAAGACCTCACTCAAAAGTGTTCGACATGCCTGCGCCTCGGATCAATCCAAGATCGCTACAGTGCAGCCACCAGTTCCGGCACCGCAGCGAACAGATCCGCCACCAGGCCATAATCCGCGACCTGAAAGATCGGCGCTTCGGGGTCCTTGTTGATGGCGACGATGACCTTGCTGTCCTTCATGCCGGCCAGATGCTGGATCGCACCCGAGATGCCGACGGCCAGATACAACTGCGGCGCAACGATCTTGCCGGTCTGCCCGACCTGGTAATCATTGGGGGCGTAGCCAGCATCGACGGCGGCACGCGAAGCGCCGAGCGCGGCACCCAACTTGTCGGCCAGCGGCTCCAGCACGGCATGAAATTTCTCAGCAGCTCCCAGTCCACGTCCACCCGACACAATGATCGAAGCAGCGCTGAGCTCCGGGCGCTCGAGTTTCACCACCTCACGACCCACGAGTCGGCTCAAGCCCAGATCAGCCGTGGCGGCCAGCGTCTCGATCGCCGCCGCGCCGCCCGCGCCCACCGGGTCGAATGCGGTGGTGCGAATGCTCAGCACCTTGATGGCATCATTCGATTGCACACGCGCCAGCGCATTGCCGGCATAGAACGGGCGAACGAAGGTGTCCGCGGACTCGATGGCGATCACGTCCGACACCTGAGAGGCGTCCAGCAGTGCTGCCACGCGCGGCAGCAGGTTCTTGCCAAAGGCGGTGGCCGGTGCCAGCACATGGGTGTAGGCTGCATCGGAGCGCACCCGTGACCGCACCAGCTCGGCCAGGTTCTCGGCCAGGTGGGCTTCGTAGTGGGCTGCATCGGCGTGCAGCACATGGGTCACGCCCGCGACCGCCGCGGCGGCCTGGGCCACGGCAGCGCATTTAGCTCCGGCCACCAGCACGTGCATGTCGCCGCCCAGCGGTTTGGCGGCGGCGATCGTGTTCAGCGTTGACGCCTTGAGGACGGTGTTGTCATGTTCCGCAATGATCAGTGTTGTCATCAGATGACCTTCGCTTCTTCTTTGAGTCGTTTGACGAGTTCGGCCGTATCGGCCACTTTGATGCCGGCTTTGCGCTCCGCCGGCTCGCTAACGTGAAGGGTCACGGTGCGCGGCGCAATGTCGATGCCGAGCTCAGCCGCCTTGATCACCTCCATCGGCTTCTTCTTTGCCTTCATAATGTTGGGCAGCGTGACGTACCGCGGCTCATTGAGCCGCAAGTCGGTCGTGATCACCGCCGGCAGTTTCAACTCGAGAGTTTCCAGACCACCGTCAATTTCGCGCGCCACGACGGCCCGCTCGCCCTCAATCTGGACTTTCGAGGCAAAGGTCGCCTGCGGCCACCGCATCAATGCAGCGAACATTTGCCCGGTCTGCCCTGCATCGCCGTCGATCGCCTGCTTGCCGAAAATAGCCAGTTGCACACCCTCTTTCGTGGCAACATGGCTTATCAGCTTGGCCACCGCCAGTGGTTCGAGCCCGGCGTCGGTTTCAATCAACACGCCGCGATCGGCACCGATGGCCATCGCGCTGCGCAAGGTCTCCTGACAAGCGTTCGGTCCGCAGGACACAGCGATCACTTCCGAAGCGACACCGGCCTCCTTGAGGCGCACCGCCTCTTCACAGGCGATTTCGTCGAACGGATTCATGGACAACTTCTGGTTCACGAGATCGACTCCCGAACCGTCGGATTTGACGCGGGCTTTGACGTTGTAGTCCAGCACCCGCTTTACAGCGACCAATATCTTCACTTTGACTCCATGGGTTTAAATAATTTGCAAATACGGACTTGGGTGCACCCGACTCACTCCCACTTCCAATCCTTGTACATCTCGCGCAACTTGGTCTTGAGGAATTTGCCGGTCGAGGTGCGCGGGATTTCGTTGACAAACGCAAAGCCTTCGGGCAACTGCCACTTGGCAAAGGTCTTGGCCAGATGGTCCCGAATCTCTTCAGCGGTAGCACTCATGCCTGGGCGCAACACCACCACCGCCAACGGCCGCTCGGCCCAGCGCGGGTGCGGCACGGCGATTACCGATGCCTCCAGCACCGCCGGGTGGCCCATCACAGCGTTTTCCAGATCGACCGAGCTAATCCATTCACCACCCGACTTGATCAGGTCCTTGGTGCGGTCTGTCAGGCGCAGGAATCCCTCCGAATCGATGCATCCCACGTCGCCGGTACGCAACCATCCATCGGCGGTGAAGCTGCTCTCGTTGAGCGGCAGATCATGGTAGCCGCCGGTGACCCACGGACCACGGACCTGGATCTCTCCGACCGAACTGCCGTCCCACGGCACCTCTCCCTCGTCGCCGATCAGGCGGATGTCGACCAGCGGCGCGGCCATGCCCTGCTTGGTGCGGAAACCATACTGCTCTTCCTTGGACAGTGAGCGCATCTGCGGCTTGAGCACCGAAACCGTGCCCAGCGGGGAAGTCTCGGTCATACCCCAGGCGGTAGCGACCTCAAGATTGAACTCGTCAAAACCACGGAACAGCGACTCCGGCGCCGCCGAACCGCCGACCAGCATGCGCATGCCGGGCATCAAATCGTACTTGGCCGGGTTGGCACGCAGCGTCTGCAGCAACGATAGCCAGATCGTCGGCACCCCGCCGGTCACAGTAACGCGCTCACGCTGGTACAAGTCGAGCAGCGAGTCCGAGTCGAGATGCGGCCCGGGGAACACCTGCTTGGCGCCGACAAAGGTGGAGATGAACGGCAGACCCCAGGCGTTGGCGTGGAACATCGGCACGACGGGCAGCACAGTGTCCGTGCCAGAAACATTGATCCCGCCCGGGAGGGCCGCCACGAGCGTATGCAGCACGGTCGAGCGGTGCGAATAGACGACACCCTTGGGGTTCCCGGTAGTGCCCGAGGTGTAGCACATGCCACAGGGCGCATTTTCGTCAACCTCGACACATTTGAAATCGCCGGTCGCCTTGCCGATAAAGGTTTCGTAGTCGTCGTGACCCTGTGCCACCGATTTGCCGGTCAGCGGAACCACGATGATGCGCTCGAAGTTGACATCCTTGGCAAACTGCGCCAACAAAGGCAGCAGTACATCGTCGACGATCAGGAAACGGTCCTTGGCGTGGTTAACGATAAACGCCAAGTCATGCGGAAACAGACGCAGGTTGAGGTTATGCATCACGGCACCCGCTGCCGGGATGCCAAAGTAGCATTCCAGGTGTGCATAGTGGTTCCACATCAAGGTGGCTACCCGATCACCGGGCTTGATGCCGGCCGTGACCAGCGCCTCGGCCAACCCTTTGGCCCGGCGATGGAAGTCAGCATAGGTATGGCGGTGCAGCGACTTGTCAGGCATCCGCGAAACGATTTCCACCTTTGGATGATAGAGCTTGGCCCGCTCCAGAAAATGATTGAGCGACAGCGGCACTTGCATCATGGTCGATTTCATAGTCATGGTTCAACTCCAAAAAATATCATTACAGACTCAACTCAAAAACCAGCAGTCAGCACTCCATGCCCGACAGAGCAAGGATCGACTTCACCCCTCGCTGCAGCCGCCACGCGAGGAAACAGCATGGTGTACATGCGCTGCGCCAACGCATCGACATCCAGACGACCCTCAGACCGGTACCACTGCGCCGTCCAGTTAAGGGCACCGAGTACCGTCTGTCGCACCAGCGCGGCATCGGGGTCGACCCAACCCAAAACCACAGCCTCATTGATGGGCTCCATCCACAAGGCCTCGTAGGCATCGCGCAATGCCAGCACCCGGGTCTGGGCGGCGGGCGACAGGCTGCGCCATTCATAAAGCAACACCGTCATCGCGTCGAGCTTCGCGCCCAGCAAAGCCTTCAGGTGGCAGCGCACCATCGACAGCAGCCGCTCGGGCAAGCGAGTCTCACCGGCCAGCCCGTCACGCACCGACTGCATGATGTCGCGAACTCCGCCCTCCATCACCGCTACCAGCAACTCCTCCTTGGTGGCGAAGTGATAGAAGAGCGAGCCCGAGGTCATTCCCAGCGCCTCGGCGATATCGCGCACCGAGGTGCGCTCGAAACCGCGACGCCGGAACTGGCCCGCCGCAATGGCCAAAATCGCATCCTTTCGCCCGTTGTCACGCACCTTTGTCATGCCGTACACTATATCATCTAACAAGCGTTTGATCGGTTTCGGATCGCGGGAACGACACTTCCGGCGCATTCCGCGTGGATGAATCAAAACCATCGCAGCCGTCGCCCTTGCCAGATTTAAACCACCTCAAAGGACAGACCTAGACATGCTGACACGCACCATCTTTGGCGAAGAACACGAACTCTTCCGGGACCAGGCCCGTCGCTTCCTGGAAGAGGATGTCATTCCCCATCACGCCGGCTGGGAAGCAGATGGCATCGTGCCGCGCGAGGTCTGGCGCAAGGCAGGCGCTGCGGGTCTGCTGTGTCCGGCCATCCCTGAAGCCTACGGCGGCGGCGGCGGTACACGCCTGCACAGCGCCGTGCTAATCGAGGAAATCGCCCGCGCCGGAACGAGCGGGATCGGCTTCGGATTGCACTCGGACATCGTCGCTCCCTACATCCTGGCCTACGGTACCGAGGAACAAAAGCGCACCTGGCTGCCGCGCATGGCCACCGGCGAGGTCATTGGCGCCATTGCCATGACCGAGCCCGGTGCCGGCAGCGACCTGCAAAACGTGCGCACCCAGGCGCTGCGTGAGGGCGATGAGCTCATCATCAACGGCCAGAAAACCTTCATCACCAACGGCCAGAACGCCGACGTGGTAATCGTGGTCACCAAAACCGACCCCACCAAGGGTGCCAAGGGCACCTCGCTGGTGCTTGTCGAGACAAACCGTCCCGGTTTTCAACGCGGACGCAACCTCGAAAAAATCGGCATGAAGGCGCAGGACACCTCAGAGCTCTTTTTCGACAACGTGCGCGTGCCCGTAAGCAACATCTTGGGCGGCGAAGGCAAGGGCTTTTTCCTGCTCATGCAGGAGCTCGCCTGGGAGCGCATGCAGATCGCCGTCGGCGCAGTGGCAGGTGCCGAGGCGGCGCTCGAATGGACGCTGGCGTACACCAAGGACCGCAAGGCCTTCGGCCAGCGCGTGATCGACTTCCAGCACAACCGCTTCAAACTTGCCGAAATGAAGACCGAGATCCAGGTCGCACAGGTCTTTGTCGACCGCCTGCTCGGTCTGCTGATGGAAGGCCAGCTTGATGCTGCCACCGCAGCGATGGCCAAGTACTGGACCACCGACCTGCATTGCAAAGTGATCGACCAGTGCCTGCAGATGTTCGGCGGCTTCGGCTACATGTGGGAGTACCCGATTGCCCGCGCCTATGCGGATGCACGCGTCGCACGCATCTACGGCGGAACCAACGAAATCATGAAAGAAATCATCAGCCGCACGCTATAGAACGCGCCTTCCGCCGCCTTTAGTCCTCCACCAGTTAAAGAAGGAAACCCACCATGACCGATGCATTCATTTATGACGCCGTGCGCACGCCGCGCGGCAAGGGCCGCAGTTCAGGTGCCCTGCACGGCACCACGCCCATCAGCCTGGCCATCACGGCCTTGCAGGCGCTGCGTGACCGCAACGCCCTGGACACCGCCTTCGTCGACGACATCATCCTCGGCTGCGTCGAACCCGCCGGTGAGCAAGGTGCCAACATCGCCCGCGTGGCGGCCATCGCCGCCGGTTATCACGAGTGCGCGCCCGGCGTGCAAATCAACCGCTTTTGCGCCTCCGGGCTCGAAGCCTGCAACATGGCCTCCGCCAAGGTCATGTCGGGCCAGTCGCCCTTGGTCATCGGCGGCGGTGTGGAGAGCATGAGCCGCGTGCCGATGGGCAGCAGCGGCGGCGCCTGGGTGATTGACCCGGCAGTGGCGATTCCGACCTATTTCGTGCCGCAAGGCATTTCGGCCGATCTGATTGCCACCCTGTACGGACACAGCCGCAAGGACGTGGACAGCTACGCCGTCGAGAGCCAACGTCGCGCCGCACAAGCCTGGGTCGAGGGACGCTTCGCCCGCTCCATTGTGCCGGTGAAGGACGTGAACGGCTGCGTCGTGCTCGCGCATGACGAACACATGCGCGCCGACACTACCCTGGAATCGCTGGCCAAGCTGGATCCTGCGTTCCAGGTTCAGGGCGAGAAGTACGGCTTCGACGCGGTCGCCCTCCAGCGCTATCCCCAACTCGAAGGCATCACGCACGTGCACCACGCCGGCAACTCCTCGGGCATCGTGGACGGCGCGTCCGCGGTGCTGATCGGCAACGCCGAAGTCGGCAAACGGCTCGGTCTGAAACCCCGTGCCCGCATCCGCTCTTTTGCTTCCGTGGGCAGCGAGCCCACCATCATGCTGACCGGCCCCTCCTACTCGGCAGAAAAAGCGCTCAAGCTGGCTGGCATGAATGCGGCAGACATCGATCTTTACGAGTTGAACGAAGCCTTCGCCTCGGTCGTGTTGCGCTTCATGGAGGTAATGAACGTCCCGCACGACAAGATGAACGTCAACGGCGGGGCTATCGCGATGGGGCATCCGCTCGGCGCCACCGGCGCCATGATTCTGGGCACCCTGCTCGACGAACTCGAGCGCCGCAACCTTTCCACCGGCCTGGCCACGCTGTGCGTGGGCGCCGGCATGGGCACCGCCACCATCATCGAGCGCGTCTGACCCAGCCGCCCCCGGAAACACGCAGGTTTCACCCCATTTACCAGGACTCTCACCATGACAATCGACTACAAGGTGGATGCCGACGGCATTGCCACCATCACTTGGGCCATGCAGGACGTACCGATGAACGTCCTCAACGAGCAATCCATCCCCGCGTTCAGCGAGGCCGTGCGCAAGGCCGTGGCAGACGCTGCCGTAAAGGGCGTGATCATTGCCTCGGCCAAGCCCGATTTCATCGCGGGCGCCGACCTGAACATGATGCTCGCGATCACCGATGCGCAAGGCCTGCTGGACTTCGTCGCGCGCCTGCACACTTTGCTGCGTGGCATCGAAAAAAGCGGCAAGCCCTTCGTCGCCGCACTCAACGGCACCACGCTGGGCGGCGGCTATGAGGTTGCGCTGGCCTGCCACCGCCGCATCGCCGCCGACAACCCCAAGGCCCAGATCGGCCTGCCCGAAGTGGCCCTCGGCCTGCTGCCGGGCGGCGGCGGCACGCAGCGCCTGCCGCGCATGATCGGGCTTCGCGGCGCCCTGCCCTTGCTGCTCGAAGGCAAAAAATTGCCTCCCGAGAAAGCTCTGGATGCCGGTCTGGTCGACGAAGTCGTGCCCGCCGAACAGTTGCTGACACGCGCCAAGGAGTGGCTACTCACTGAAGGCCCCAAGAACGCAACGCAACCCTGGGACCGCAAAGGCTTCAAGCTGCCTGGCGGCGCGGTTCAAAGCCCTGGCGGCTACGAAACCTTCACAGCCGGCAACGCCATGCTGCGCGCCAAGACCTTTGGCAACTACCCTGCACCCGAGGCCATTCTGAGCGCCGTCTATAACGGCTGTCAGGTGGACATCGACACAGGCTGCAAGGTCGAAGGGCGCGAATTCGCCAAGCTCGCGACCGGCAAGGTCTCGAAGAACATGATCCGCTCGCTCTTTTTCGGCATCGGTGACGCTAACAAGCTCGCCTCGCGCCCCAAGGGTATCCCGAAGGCCAGCTACAGCAAAGTCGGCATCCTGGGCGCGGGCATGATGGGCGCGGGCATCGCCTATGCGTGTGCCGAAGTCGGCATGCAGGTGGTGCTGCTCGACGCCAGCCTCGAAGCCGCGAACAAAGGCAAAGGCTACAGTGAAGCGCTGTGGGGCAAGCGCGTGGCCGCCAAGCGCATGGGCGAGGCCGAGCGCGACGCCAAGCTCGCGCTGATCCAGCCCACGACCGACTTTGCCGCGCTCGCAGGTTGCGACATCGTGATCGAAGCCGTGTTCGAAGACCGCGCGATCAAGGCGGATGTCACGCGCAAGGCCGAAGCCCAGCTCGCGCCCAGCGCCGTTTTTGCGTCCAACACCAGCACGCTGCCCATCACCGGCCTGGCCGAAGCCTCGGCGCGCCCGGCGAACTTCATCGGCCTGCACTTCTTCTCGCCCGTGGACAAGATGCCATTGGTCGAGATCATCCGCGGCAAGGCGACGAGCGACGAGTGCCTGGCGCGCGCCATGGACTTCGTCAAAGCGATCCGCAAGACGCCCATCGTCGTCAACGACAGCCGCGGTTTTTACACCAGCCGCGTGTTCTCGACCTACGTCGGCGAAGGTCTGGCACTGCTCGCCGAGGGCGTGGCGCCGGCGCTGATCGAAAACGCCGGCCGCATGTGCGGCATGCCCGTGGGGCCGCTCGCGCTGGCCGACGAGGTATCGCTCGAACTCATGGCGCGCATCCGCAAACAGACCGCAGCCGACCTCGGCGCGGCCTACCAGCGCAGCGCAATCGACGATGTCTGCGACCGCATGGTGGACAAGCTCGGGCGCCTCGGCAAAAAAGTCGGTAAGGGCTTTTACGAGTACCCGCAAGGCGCGCCCAAGCACCTGTGGGCCGGTCTTGCGCAGGAGTTTGCGCAAGCGGCAACGCAGCCCAACGTGGAGAGCGTCAAACAACGCCTGATGTTCATCCAATCGGTGGAGACCGCGCGCTGCCTCGAAGAAAAGGTGCTGCTCGCGCCCATCGACGCCGACGTGGGCGCCATTCTGGGCTGGGGCTTCCCGCCCTACCTTGGCGGCCCGATCGGCCAGATCCACACCGTGGGCGTGGCCGAATTCGTCCAGACCTGCGATGCGCTCGCGCAGCGCGTCGGCGCGCGCTTCGCCCCGCCCCAACTGCTGCGCGACATGGCCCAGCGCGGCGCCACCTTCTACACCCGTTGAGCGAGGGAAAGCCCCCATGCCCGTCATCCAAAGCCAAATCGATCCGCAATCGGAGAGCTTTCAGCGCGAGCGCGAGCAGATGCTCGCGCTGATCCACCACTTCCGTGACTACGAAGACCGCGTGCGCAACACCTCCAACAGCCAGGAGTCCAAGTTCCGCGCACGCAAGCAGCTGCTGCCGCGCGAGCGCATCGCGCTGCTGCTCGACCGCGGCTCTGAATGGCTGGAGTTTTCCACGCTGGCGGGCCTGCGCATGCACGACGATGATGGCGACAAGAACGTGCTCGGTGGCGGCATCATCACCGGCATCGGCATGGTGTCGGGTGTGCGCTGCGTGGTGATCGCGTCCGACAGCGCGATCAAGGGCGGCACCATCACGCCCATGGGCATGCGCAAGGGTCTGCGTGCCGAAGCCATCGCCATGGAAAACAAGCTGCCCGTGATCCGTCTCGTCGAGTCGGGCGGCGCCAACCTCATGCACGTGGGCGAGGTCTTCATCGAAGGCGGGCGCGGCTTTGCCAACCAGGCGCGCCTGTCGGCCGCGGGCATTCCGCAAATCTGCGTGATGCACGGGCACTCGACGGCTGGCGGCGCGTACCTGCCCGGCATGTCCGACTACGTGATCATGGTGCGCGGACGCGCCAAGGCGTTTCTCGCCGGCCCGCCGCTGCTCAAGGCCGCGACGGGCGAAATCGCCACCGACGAGGAACTGGGTGGTGCTGAAATGCATAGCACCACCTCGGGCGTGGCCGAATACCTGGCCGAAGACGACGCCGACGGCATCCGCATTGCGCGCGACATCATGGCGCGCCTGCCCTGGAACGACAGGCTGCCGCTGCGCGCGCCCAAGACCTGGAAAGAGCCCCGCTACGCCATCGACGAGATCGTGGGCACGGTGCCCGTCGATTTTCGCCACCCCTACGACATGCGGGAGGTGCTCGCACGCATCATCGACGACTCCGACTTCCTCGAGTTCAAAGCCTTGTACGGCAGCGCCACGGTGTGCGGCATGGGTGCCATCGAAGGGCAACCCTGCGGCTTCCTGGGCAACAACGGCCCGATCGATCCGCAAGGCGCAACCAAGGCCGCGCAATTCATCCAGCTGTGCAGCCAGTCGGGCACGCCGCTCATCTTTTTGCAGAACACCACGGGCTTTCTCGTGGGCAAAGACGTGGAGCAGGTGGGCATCATCAAGCACGGCGCGAAGATGATCCAGGCCGTCACCAACGCCACCGTGCCGCGCATCACGCTGATGATCGGTGCTTCTTTCGGCGCCGGCAACTACGGCATGTGCGGCCGCGCCTACGACCCGCGCTTCGTCTTTGCCTGGCCCAACGCGCGCGTGGCCGTGATGGGCGGCGAGCAAGCTGCGACGGTGATGCGCATCGTCACCGAAGAGAAATTTGCCCGGACGGGCAAGATGCCGCCGACCGACGCCATGCAAGCCATGCGCGAGGAAATCCTGCAGCGCTTCGACATGGAGTCGCACGCCTTCTTCGCCACGGCACGCCTGTGGGACGACGGCATCATCGACCCGCGTGACACCCGCCGCGTGCTCGCCACTGCCCTGGCCGTGTGCCGCGACGCCGAAGCCCGTCAACTGAACCCCAACACCTTCGGTGTGGCCCGGATGTGAGGATGTGAGAAAGCCCATGCGTTTTACCAAGATCCTGATCGCCAACCGTGGCGAAATCGCCTGCCGCGTGATCCGCACGGCCAAGGCCCTGGGCTACCGCACCGTGGCCGTACATAGCGAGGCCGATGCCCAGGCCCTGCACGTCGCCCTGGCCGACGAAGCCGTGTGCATAGGCCCGCCGCCCGTGCGCGAGAGCTACCTCAACATACAGACGCTGCTGCGCGCTGCGGCCAGCACGGGGGCCGACGCCGTGCACCCGGGCTACGGCTTTTTGTCCGAAAACGAAGCCTTTGCGCAAGCCTGCCAGGACGCCGGGCTGGTCTTCATCGGGCCAGACCCAGAAGCCATCCTGAATATGGGCAACAAGGCAGGCGCCAAGCGGCTGATGCTCGCTGCGGGCGTGCCCTGCGTGCCCGGCTACCAAGGCGCGGACCAGGCCGACGCCACGCTGATTGCCCAGGCGCGTGAAATCGGCTTTCCCATCATGGTCAAGGCCGCAGCGGGCGGCGGCGGGCGCGGCATGCGCCTCGTGGCCAAACCCGAATACCTGCCCAACGCGCTCACGAGCGCGCGCTCCGAAGCCCAAAACGCCTTCGGCAGTGACGAGTTGATCCTCGAGCGTGCCGTGCTCGAGCCGCGCCACGTCGAAATCCAGGTGTTTGGCGACCGGCACGGCAACATCATCCATCTGGGCGAGCGCGACTGCTCGATCCAGCGACGCCACCAGAAAGTGTTCGAAGAAGCGCCCTCGCCCGCCGTCTCGCCCGAGCTGCGCGCGCGCATGGGCGCCGCTGCCGTGGCCGCGGCGCGCGCCGTGAACTACGTGGGCGCGGGCACGGTGGAATTTCTGCTCGACCGCGACGGCAACTTCTACTTCCTCGAGATGAACACGCGCCTGCAGGTGGAGCACCCCGTGACCGAGTGCGTCACGGGGCTGGACCTCGTCGCCTGGCAAATCGCCGTGGCGCGCGGCGAGGCGCTGCCGCTCACGCAAGACCAGGTGCAGCTCTCGGGCCACGCGATCGAAGTGCGCCTGTACGCCGAAGACCCGTACGCCGACTTCCTGCCGCAAAGCGGCGACGTGCTCGTGTGGCAAGCACCGAGCGGGCCCGGCGTGCGCGTGGACCATGGCCTGATCGAAGGCCAGGCCGTGAGCCCGCACTATGACCCGATGATCGCCAAGATCATCACCTACGGCGCCACGCGCGAAGAAGCGCGCCGGCGCCTGATCGGCGCGCTGCAAAACACGCAGCTGCTGGGGCTCGCGAACAACCGCTCTTTCCTCGAGGCCGTGGCCGAGCATCCGGTGTTCGCCGCGGGCAATGCCACCACGGCCTTCATTGCGCAAAACTTCGACGCTACGCAGTGGGTGCGTCCACAGCCCGATTCGCTCGCGCTCGCACTCGCGGGCGTGCTCTGGTTCGACGCCACCACGCCCGCGGGCGCGCGCCCGTGGCGCACCACGGGGCCGGCGCGCTGGCCCATGACGCTGGGCGAAAACGAGCGCCGTCACCTCATCTTTGTCACCGCACTGGACAAGCACGACTACCGCGTCGAAGTCGGCACACAAGTGCACCAGATCCGTGTTCTCGACCGCAACGGTGCCAAGCTCAGCCTGCTCGCCGACGGTATGCGCCAGCAAGCCCTCGCGGCGTTTCACCACGGCTCCTTGCATCTGGAATTCAAGACGCTGAGCGCCTGCTTCGAGGACCTGACCTACGCGCCGCCCGCGGGGGCCGAAGGCAGCACCGAGGCACGCATCGTTGCGCCCATGAACGGCAAGGTGCTGGGCGTTTTCGTGCAGCCCGGCGAGCGCGTCGAAAAAGGCCAGCGCGTGGCCGTGCTCGAAGCCATGAAGATGGAGCACCAACTGCTCGCGCGCCGCGACGGCGTGATCGATCAGGTGCTCGTGCGCGTGGGCGACCAGGTGCCGTCCAAGGCCGTGCTGGTGTCGCTGGTGCAAGAAGAAGGCGCTTGATCGCCCACCCATCCCGCTCTCCCCCTCACCACCGAAGCGAAGATCACAGGAGACACCCATGTCCACCACCGCCCAAGGAGCCAGTCCTTTTACACGGCCGAGCACGCGGCCTTTCGTGACCTCATGCGCCGCTTCGTTGCGAAGGAAATCACGCCCTTCGTCAATGAATGGGACGACGCGGGCAGTTTTCCGCGCGAGCTCTACAACAAGGCCGCCGAAGTCGGCCTGCTGGGCCTGGGCTTTCCCGAGGCCTACGGCGGCAACGATGGCGACCTGTTCATGACCATTATTGCCTCCCAGGAGCTCGCGCGCTGCGGCGCGGGCGGCGTGCTTGCGAGCCTGCTGTCGCACACCATAGGCTGCCCGCCCATCGTGAACGTGGGCAGCGAAGCGCTCAAGCAGCGCGTGCTGCCCCCCGTGCTGCGCGGCGAAAAAATCAGCGCGCTGGGCATCACCGAGCCCTCGGGCGGCTCGGACGTGGCCAATCTCAAAACCACGGCGCGGCGCGAGGGCGACCACTACATCGTCAACGGCTCCAAGACCTTCATCACCTCGGGCATACGCGCGGACTTTTACACCGTGGCCGTGCGCACCGGCGGCCCCGGACCCGGCGGTGTTTCGCTGCTGTTGATCGAGAAAGGCACGCCCGGCTTCACGCAGACGCCGCTGCGCAAAATGGGCTGGCTGTGCTCCGACACCGCCACGCTGTATTTCGACAACTGCCGAGTGCCCGTGGCAAACCTCGTCGGCCAGGAAAACCAGGGCTTCAAGGCCATCATGAAGAACTTCAACCGCGAGCGCATCTTCCTCGCTGCGGGCACCAACGGTTTTGCGCGCGTGTGCCTCGACGAGGCGCTCGGCTGGGCCAAGCAGCGCGAGATGTTCGACGGCAAGCTCATCGACATGCAGGTCACGCGCCACAAGCTCGCCGACATGGCCATGCGCATCGAGGCCACGCAGGCCATGCTCGAGCTGCTGGCCTGGCGCGTCGAGCAGGGCGAGCAGCCCGTGGGTGAAATTTGCCTGCTCAAGAACCAGGCCACGCAGACCATGGCTTTTTGCGCCAGCGAGGCCGTGCAGATCCACGGTGGCGCGGGTTTCATCCGCGGCGTCACCGTCGAGCGCATCTACCGCGAGGTCAAGGTCAACGCTATCGGCGGCGGTGCCGAAGAAGTCATGCGCGACCTGGCCTCGCGCCAGCTCGGTTTTTATGCATGAAATCGGCCTCTAGCGTCCGTCTATCTTGCGTGAGAAGCTATATATAACGTAGTCATCCATAGACACGCGATGCACTCCGCCCTTTCCACGGCTACCCCGGCCAGCACACCGGCGCAAGATTTGAACCGCGCCCTGCGCGATGCAATGCGGACGGCGCCGCCCACCAATGGCGCTGGCAGCTTTCCGCGCGCCTGGTGGGCGCATCTGGGCCGCTGCGGCATGCTAGGGCTGGGGTTTTCGGTGGACGGGCGCCCGCCCGCGGCCGACGCGGTGCAGGTCAGCGCGCTCGCGGGGCAAATCACGCACGCCACAGGCAGCCTGGGGCTGGGCATGGCCTGGATGATGCAGCAGTTGCTCGGGCGCTACGTGCTCAGCCCGCTCGTGCAGCAAGGCGCATCGGGCGCGCTGCTCACCAAGCTGCTCCAGTCAATGGCTGCGGGCGAATGCCTGCTCGCGCTGGCCATTTCCGAGCCCGGCGTGGGCGCACAGCCCAAGCACCTGCGCACGCGCGCCGTGCAGCAATCCAGCTCAGCGGGTGACGGCGACTGGGTGCTCGACGGGCACAAAGCCTTCGTTAGCAACGGCCCCGCGGCCGACGCGATCCTCGTGCTTGCCTTGAGCGCCGAGCACGAGGGGCGCAAGCGCTTCGATGCTTTCTTGCTCGACGCCCAGACGCCCGGCCTCACGCGCGAGACGAACGCGCGCGTGCAAGGGCTGGCGCCGCTGGGGCATTGCGACCTGTTGCTGCAAGCCTGCCGCGTGCCCGCGAGCCGGCGCATAGGCGCGCCAGGGCAAGCCTTTGCAAGCATCGCGCGCCCCGTGCGCGCCGTGGAAGATGCGCTGCTGCTCGGCCCGCTGCTCGGCGCCATGCAATGCGAACTCGAAGCGCTCGCGCGTGCGCTCGGCATGGTGGCATCGGACGGTGCCGACGCCGTGCGCGAACTCGGTGCGCTGCAGCTCGAATGGCAGGCGCTGCACGCCGTGCGCGACGCCGTCGCCCGCCAGCTCGAAACGCAGGGCTACGACGACGCACTGGCCTTTTCCACCGTAGGCGCGCGCCGCCTGCTCGAGCGCTGGCAGACCGCGTATGAAAGGGCCTGCGAATCGTTGCCGGCCTCATTGGCCCCTATTCCGAACGGCGCGCAAGGCGGCGCGACATCTCCCTCTCTCGCCCGTGATCTGCGTCTGGTGCTGGGCATCGCGCGCGGCGTCGCGCAATCCCGTCAACTCCAAACGGGGCAACAGTTGCTCCAGTCACTCCACCCATGAAAACCGAGCATTCCGAACACTTCGCATCCATAGACCGCGTGGCCCAGAGCTTCGCGGCCGTCGATTACATCGCAAGCCCTGCGATCGCCACTTCGGTCTATCTGGGTTTTCACCTCGAAAAGCCCATCCTCATCGAAGGCCCCGCCGGCGTGGGCAAGACCGAGCTCGCCAAGAGCATGGCCGAGATTCTTGACGTTCCATTGATCCGCATGCAGTGCTACGAAGGGCTCGACGAATCCAAGGCGCTGTACGAATGGAAATACGGCAAGCAGCTGCTTTACACCCAGCTGCTCAAGGACAAGCTCGGTGAGATGATGCAGGGCGCCCGGGGCCTGGCCGAGTCCATGGACCGGCTGCACGCGCACGACGACCTGTTTTTCAGCGAGCATTTCCTCGAGCCACGCCCGCTGTACCAGGCGCTGCACCAGGAAAAAGGCTGCGTGCTGCTGATCGACGAAATCGACAAGTCCGACCCCGAATTCGAGGCCTTTTTGCTCGAAGTGCTGTCGGACTTCCAGGTTTCGGTGCCAGAACTCGGCACCATCAAGGCCAAGGTCAAGCCCATCGTGTTCCTGACCAGCAACAACACGCGCGAGATGAGCGATGCGCTCAAGCGCCGCTGCCTGCACCTGCACATCAGCTTCCCCGAACCGGCGCTCGAGCGCCGCATCCTCGAGCGGCGCGTGCCGGGCCTGTCCGACACGCTCAACCGCGAGCTGGTTGCCTTCGTCCAGGCGGTGCGCCAGCTCGACCTCAAAAAGCTCCCCTCGGTCAGCGAAACCATAGACTGGGCCAAGACGCTGCTGCTGCTCAACGCCGAGCACCTGAGCCTGGACCTGGTGCGCGACACGCTCAACGTGTTCCTCAAGTTCGAGCAGGACATCGCCACGGCGAACGAGCAAATGGGCAATCTATTGCAACAAGCCCGCAAGGACGCAGAACTGTCCCATGCAAGCCACACTTGAAGACTTTTTCAAGGCGCTGCGCGGCAGCGACCTCGAAGTGCACCTGAACGCGCAGGTCGATGCAGCGCGCGCCGTCGAACTCGTCGGCTGGAGCGACCGCACGTTGCTGAAAAACGCGCTCGGCACCACGCTGGCCAAGACCACGGCAGACCGCGTGCTGTTCGATGAGGCTTTCGACCGCTTCTTTCGCTTCGATGCGTTCCAAAAACCGATGGGCAGCGCATCCGGCGCCCCCGGCGCAGGCCAGGCCACCTCGCAAGACGCGGATCAAACCAAGCCTGACCAGCCAAAGGACGCGCAGCCCCAAATGGGCTCTGGCGGCCCCGGCGGCTGCCAGGGCAGCGGCGGGCAGGCGCTGTCGCAACTGCTGCTCTCGGGCGACTCGGCGGCGCTCGCCAAGCGCATGCAGGAAGCCGCGCGTGAAGTCGGCCTGACCGACATCTGGTTCTTCACGCAAAAGGGCTACTACACGCAAAAAATCCAGCAGGCCATGGGGCTGGAACTGCTCGACCGCGAAATCACCGATGCCAAGCGCCAGACCATGGCGCCCCAGCGTGCCAAAGAGCTCGAGCTCGCGCGCAAGCGCCTGTTCAACGAGGTGCGCAACTTCGTCGAGCGCAAGCTCGCGCTCTACGGCACCGCGCCCACGCGCCAGCTGCACGACGATTTTCTGCAGACGCAAAAGCTCTCGAACATCGAAAAGCGCGACTTCGAGCGCATGCACATCATCGTGCGCAAAATGGCCAAGCGTCTGGCCGAGCGCCACGCGCGGCGCAAAAAGCAGCGCGTGCGCGGCCAGCTCGACTTTCGCAAGACGCTGCGCAAAAACGCGGCCTACGGCGGCATCCTGTTCGAAACCTTCTGGCGCACCAAGGTGGTCGATAGACCGCGCGTGATCGCCATCTGCGACGTGAGCGGCTCGGTACGCCAGTACGCGCGCTTTTTGCTATTGTTTTTATATAGCCTGGACGAGCAGCTGAGCGGCGTGCGCAGCTATGCGTTCACCAACCATTTGGTGGATGTCAGCGACACCTTCGCGCAGCTGCCGGTCGAGCAGGCCGTGGACAAGGTCATCCAGGCCGTGGGTGGCTCGGGCACTGACTATGGCCAGACCCTGCTCGACATCGAAGAACAGCTGCTCGACCAGATCGACCGCCGCACCACCATCCTGTTCCTGGGCGACGCGCGCAACAACCGCGGCGAGGCGCATACCGAGGTCATGCGCCTGCTCTACGAGCGCGCGCGCCGCGTGATCTGGCTCAACCCCGAGCCCACCTCGTTTTGGGGCCTGGGCGATTCGGAGATGAAGCGCTACGCGCCCTACTGCCACATCGCGCGTGAATGCAACTCGCTCGTGCAGCTCGAAAGCGTGCTCGACGCGCTGCTGCGCACCCACTCCGCCAGCGCCTGAACCCGTCACGCCCTCGTGTTTTCACCAAAGGAGAATCTCTTGAGTACCCCCGCCTCCGCGCAAGACCGCATCGCCGCCTGGAAACGCAAGTGGAACGAAAGCACGTTCCTCAAAGCCCAAGGCCTCGAAGTCGAAGAGACCGGCGTGGGCCGCGTCACCGTGCGCCTGCCCCAAGTGCAGCCGGCCCAGCTCGGTGGCGGCGGCACCGACCACGAGCTCAACAGCGGGGTGCTCAACGGCGGCGTCATCTCCTACATGTTCGACGGCGCACTCGGCTGGGCCATCATGTCCGCGCTCATGGACTTGCCCGAGGCGCAAGAAATCAACCCCTCCGACCTGCGCCAGTTCACCATCAACCTCGACATCACCTTCCTCGACGCCGCCATAGGCTCGCGCTTCGAGGCACACGGCCGCATCGTGCGCGTGAGCAAATCCACCGCCTTTGCCGAAGGCGACTTCGTCGATGCCAGCGGCAAGGTCTGCGCCACCGCCAAAGGCATCTGGCGCATCTTCTGGCCGCGCAACAAGATTGCCGCGGCCAGTTGATACCAAACGGCCGCCAGCCACTCCCCCACCATTTCACCCAACCCACCGGAGACAAGCATGACCAAAACCACCCTGCGCATAGGCAGCGCCTCGGGCTTCTGGGGCGACACCGAGTTTTCTGCAGCCCAGCTCATCGAACACGGCAACATCGACGTGCTGGTATTCGACTACCTTGCCGAAATCACCATGTCGCTGCTCAGCCGCGTCAAGGCCAAAGACCCGGCGCAAGGCTACGCGCCCGACTTCATCAGCACCATGCGCCCACTTTTGAAAGTCATCAAGGCGCGCGGCATCAAGGTGATCGCGAATGCCGGTGGCGTGAATCCCTCGGCTTGCCGCGCGGCGCTCGTCGCGGCGGCGCAAGCCGAAGGCGTGGACCTGAAGATCGCCGCGGTGCTCGGCGACGACCTCATGCCGCAGGTCGAGGCGCTGCGCGCCGCACAGACCAAGGAAATGTTCTCGGGCGCACCCTTCCCGCAAAAGGTCATGAGCGCAAACGCCTACCTCGGCGCCTTCCCGATCGCTGCGGCGCTCTCCGCGGGCGCCGACATCGTGGTCACGGGCCGCTGCGTGGACAGCGCGGTCACGCTCGGGCCGCTAATCCACGCCTTCGGCTGGAGCGCTACCGACTATGACCGCCTCGCGCAAGGCAGCCTCGCGGGCCACCTGATCGAATGCGGCACACAGACCACCGGCGGCAACTACACCGACTGGGAGTCCGTGCCCGGCTGGGACGACATGGGCTTTCCGATCGCCGAGTGCCGCGCTGACGGCAGCTTCGTCGTGACCAAGCCCGAAGGCACGGGCGGGCTCGTGTGCCCGTCCACCGTGGGCGAGCAGATGCTCTACGAAATCGGTGACCCGCGTGCCTACATCCTGCCCGACGTGGTGTGCGACTTCACGGGCGTCACGCTCACGCAGGTCGGCCCCAATCAGGTCGAAGTCAAGGGCGCGCGCGGCCGTGCCCCCACTGACCAGGCCAAGGTCAGCGTCACCTACGCCGACGGCTTTCGTGCCATGAGCCTGTTCATGATCGGCGGCATAGACGCGGGCCCCAAGGCGCACCGCGTGGGCGCCGCCATGCTCGCGCGTCTGCGCCGCTATTTCGCGCAGCGCGGCTGGCCCGACTTCAGCGAAACCAGCGTCGAAGCCATAGGCGCCGAAGACACCTACGGCCCGCACGCGCGCACAAGTTCGCGTGAAGTCATGCTCAAGGTCGGCGTGCGCCACCCCATGAAGGACGCGCTCGAGCTGTTTTCGCGCGAAGTCGCGCCGCTTGCGCTGATGTCGGCCCCGGCGATCACAGGCTTCACCGGCGGGCGCCCCAAGGTGCAACCCGTCGTGCGCCTGTTCTCGTGCCTGGTGCCCAAGGCACAGGTGGTGACCAGCATAGACATGGGCGAGCAGGCCGTGGCCGCGCCGCAGTGGAGCGGCCAGCCGTTCAACCCCGCCAGCCTGCCCACCGTCACGGGCCCGCTGCCCGCTGCCAGTGCCTTTGCGCGCGGCGTGCGCACCGTGCCGCTCGTCAAACTCGCCTGGGGGCGCAGCGGCGACAAGGGCGACGCGGCCAACATCGGCATCATCGCGCGCCGCCCCGAATACCTACCCTTCATCCGCGCCGCGCTGACCGAGCAGGCCGTGGCCGGCTGGTTTGCGCACCTCGTCAAAGGCAAGGTCGAACGCTTCGACCTGCCGGGCACGCACGCGCTGAACTTCCTTTTGCAAGAGGCCCTCGGCGGCGGCGGCATTGCCTCGATCCGCATGGACCCGCAAGCCAAGGCCTACGCGCAGATGCTGCTCGACTTCCCCGTGCCCATCCCCGCCGAGATAGCGATCTGATGGCCGCACCTTTTCCTTCCCCCACCCCATGACACCGAGGAGATAGACCATGAACGCCCCCACCACCCGCAGCACCGCCATGGAGGCCCTGCAAACGCGCATCCGAGACATCCAAGAGGCCACGCGCGGCGTGACTGCCCAGTACGACCGCGCCTACATCCTGCAGTGCATCAAGGAAGACCGCTTCCCTGACGAACTCTGGGCCAAGCTCGGTGAGTTCGGCCTGCTGGGCCTCTCGATCCCCGAGGAATACGGCGGCTCGGGCGGCGGCGTGCTGGAAATCACCGCGCTCAACGAAGCCCTGGCCCTCGCCGGCGTGCCCACGCTGTTCCTCGTCGTCACAGGGCTGGGCCGCGTGCCCATCGTGCGCAACGGCACGCCCGAGCAGATCAAGAAATACGTCACCCCGACATGCACCGGCGAAAAGAAGATGTGCTTCGCCATCACCGAGCCCAACGCCGGCACCAACAGCTTCGCGATGACCACGCTCGCCCAACCGAACGGCAAGGGCGGCTGGACGCTCAACGGGCAAAAGGTGTTCATCTCCGGCGCGCGCGATGCCGACTACATGCTCGTCGTGGCGCGCACCACCCGCGCCGCCGAAGTCAAGAACCGCACCGAAGGCATGTCGCTGTTCGTGCTCGACATGAAAACGCCCGGCATCAAGCTGCAGCAGCTCAACATCCAGGTAGAGACTGCTGAGCGCCAGTACATGGTGTTCTTCGACAACGTCGAACTGCCCACCGACGCCCTGATTGGCGAGGCCGGCAAAGGTGCTAAGCTGATGTTCGAGGGCCTGAACTCCGAGCGCCTCCTGGCCGCTGGCGCCGCGATCGGTCTGGGCGACTATGCGCTGGCCAAGGCTGTAGCCTATGCAAAGGATCGCAAGCCCTTTGGCAAACCGATCGGCTCATACCAGGCGCTGCAGCACCGCATGGCGCAGGCCAAGGCCCAGATCGAGGCGGCACGCCTGATGACCTACAACGCCGCCGAGCGCTTCGACAATGGCGAAGATGCAGGCGCACACGCCAACATGGCCAAGCTGCTGGGTTCGCAGGCAGCCGTGGCCGCCGTCGAGGCTGCGCTGCAAACCCACGGGGGTTACGGTTTTGACCGTGACTACGACATCGTGACGCTTTGGCCGATGGTGCGCCTGCTGGAAATCGCGCCGATCAACAATGAAATGCTGCTCAACTACATCGGCGAGCACGTGCTGGGTTTGCCGAAGTCGTATTGAACCTGGAACCGCAGTTGACCCAGTCGCAGTGGACCCAGTGACCGCCATTCCCGGCTTCAGGCACCCGAACCGGAGATGGCGACACAGCTGCTGTTGTCATGTGCAGCCACTTTCCTTCTTAACATGTGCACCACTCGCAGCCGCCCCACTTCCGCAGCGGCCAAACGGCCGCGAGGCCGTCCGCCCAAGACTCCAGATCAGCGCGACGAAGGCAATCGGCGGCAAGACATTATCCAGGCCGCGGCGAACTTGTTTCGACGTCACGGCTTCAACGGTACGAGCACACGTCGCATCGCCTCTGCGGTCGGCATGCATTCCGGGTCGATCTTTTGCCACTTCAAGAGCAAAGATGCGCTGTTGTACGAGGTTTTGCAGATAGGCATGCGCAGCGCCCTGGCACGCCAGAGGATGGTACTCCTTGAAAAACGAGACGCAGAGACGACATTGCGGCGTTTGATCCGTTCGCACTTGGAATCGTTACTGGAATCGAACAGCGGCCTCCTATGGGAAGTGCCCTATGACTCGCGTGCGCTCAACGCGCGGCAGCGCCACCTCATCGAAGAGCTGAAATGCCACTACGAGGCAGCATGGATGCCTGTACTCCATGAACTCGCATCAACCGGCTGCCTGCGAGCCGATCTGACCTTGGCGCGCCATTTCATCTTCGGCGCACTGAACTGGTCGGTCGACTGGTTCGACGCAAAGGAGGGGGCTTCGCTGGATGATCTGGCCGACGCGATGGTGGCACTGGTCATCCACAAAACATCGCGGTAGCCGATGGCAGCTGATTAAACTGACGCTGTACGCTTTTTACTATCCCAGGGCGTTATTTTGCGCGAACTGGAAAAATCAAGGTCGAGGACTGGAGACGACTACGTGTCACCGCCGAAAATGACCCGAATTCGCCGCTTGCGGCATGACGAAGCGGCTCAGAACCGCGCCACAATTTAACAAGAAGGAGACAGACCCCATGAACAACGAACTGCTTTACGAAGTGAGCGACGGCATCGCCATCATCACCATCAATCGCCCAGAGCGCCGCAATGCCCTGAGCCGGGCCGTGCGCGAAGGCTTTTTCGAAGTCTGGCGCCGCTTCGAAGCTGACGCCGATGCCCAGGTGGCCATCCTCACCGGTGCGGGCGAGAACTTCTGCGCCGGCATGGATCTGGTCGAAGCGGCCGATACCCAGCTGCGCATTCCGCCGCCCGGCTTCATGGCCGTACTGGGCGATACCGTCGAGGTCACCAAGCCCGTCATCGCAGCGGTGCAGGGTTATGCCTATGCTGGCGGCTGGCTGCTGGCGCAGATGTGCGACCTGTGTGTAGCCGACGAGACGGCCAAGTTCGCCATCACTGAGGCCAAGGTCGGACGCGGGATGCCGTGGGCGGCGCCTGTCATCCACATGCTGCCGCAGCGCATTCTGATGGAAGTCGCGATGACCGGCGACCCTCTGACGGCGCAGCGCGCCTACGAACTCGGTTACATCAACCGCCTGATGCCCAAGGGCCAGGCTCTGCAAGGCGCCAAAGAGCTGGCCGCCAAGCTCATGGCCAACGCGCCACTGACGGTGCGCGCGGCCAAGGAAATGGTCCGCATGTCCACCGAAATGGGCCGAACCGCCGCACTACGGGCCTCCAATCGCGCGTTTGACGCCGTCTATCTCAGCGAAGACGCGCTTGAGGGGCCGCGTTCGTTCCGCGAAAAGCGCAAGCCCCAGTGGAAGGGCCGTTGAGATGAGCACCCTCACCGCCACACGCATTCCGCAGTCGGCTGCTGGCTTCACCCCCCGCGCATCACGCAGGAACTGGCCGCGCGCAGCGCTGCCCTGTGTTACACCGATCTGCCCGAAGATGTGCGTCTGCGGGTCCGTCAGTGTCTGCTCGACTGGATCGGTGTGACGCTGGCTGGCGCGTGCGAGCCGCTGGTGCACATGCTTGCCGAAGAGGCGCGCGAGCAAGGCGGCCACGCCCAGGCCACGGTCGTTGGGCATGGCATGGCGACCTCGACCCGGCAGGCGGCGTTGATCAACGGCGCTGCCTCGCACGCACTCGATTACGACGACGTCAACATGGCCTGCACCGGCCATCCCTCGGTGACCCTGATCCCGGCCTTGCTGGCCTTGGCCGAGTCGCGCGGCGTGAGCGGACGCGACTTCATGACCGCCTTCGCCGCAGGCTACGAAACGATGTGTCAGTTGGGGCTAGCAACCGGCGAGGCACAGTACGCCAAGGGTTTCCACACCACGGCCACGCTTGGTACGATAGGCGCGGCCGCAGCCTGCGCACGCTTGCTGCAACTCGACGCCGACGACACAGCCAGCGCGTTCGGCATCGCCAGTACGATGGCCGCCGGGTTGAAATCCATGTTTGGCACGATGTGCAAGCCCTTGCACGCCGGCCGCGCCAGCGCAGACGGTCAACAAGCGGCTCAGTTAGCCGCGCGTGGTTTCACCAGTTGCGCCGATGCGATTGAATGTCCGCAAGGCTTCATCGCAACGCACGGCGGCAACTCGTCACTGGAAACGGCCACGTCCGACGGTGGTTGGCACCTGCGCAACAACCTGTTCAAGTTCCACGCTGCATGCTACGGCACCCATGCAGCCATCGAAGCCGCACGCCACTTGCGCCTTCAACATGGACTGCGGCCTGAAGATGTCCGCTGCGTGATGGTGCGCGTCGGGGCCGCCAGTGAAGGCGTGTGCAATATCACCGCGCCGCGCACCGGGCTCGAGGCCAAGTTCAGCTTGCGTCATACGGTGGCGATGGCGCTGGCCGGGGTCGACACGGCTGGCATGGACAACTTTAATGACGACGCAGTGCGTAGGCCAGATGTGGTGGCACTGCGCGGGCGCGTGACCGTCGAACTCGCGCCCCAATGCCCAGGGCTGACGCTCGCTGAGGTGGTGATCGAGACCCACACCGGCACCCTGCTGCGCCAGCGCCACGATAGCGGACGTCCGGCCAAGGACCTGCACGAACAGCAGCAACGGCTGGAGAACAAGTTCCGTCATCTGGTCGAGCCGGTTCTCGACGCGTCCGATGTTGACGAGTTGATTGACTTGGTGTGCCGGCTCGACACCCTGACCGATCTCTCACCGCTGGCAGGTATGCTGGCCCGCCGGTCGTGCGCCCGCGTGCTCTGAAGATGCCGCCCGCCAACGCCCATATGCCCACAATCGTTTTCGGAAGATAGCTCCACCAGTCCTATCCAACGAGCCGGTTTTTTTATGTCGATCATCGACCCGTCATTGGTCACTGGTCGGATTGCGCGCGATACACCCCAGCAGCCGCTGCAGCATGGCAATCGTCTCACCGCGCTCGCGCTGCTGCGGGTGGTGGCCCACGGCCGGCAGTGCGGTCACCTCCAGCAGCATTCGTCCGTTCTGGATCAAAGAAACCGCGCTGGGGCGCCAGCCGTATTCATCGTCGCTGCCGAACAACGCCGCCACCGGGCAGCGCACCGCGGCAATCTCGGCGCTCATATCCCATTGCAGAGCGCTGGGGCTGGCCCAGGGCTCGTACCAGCCCCAGAACATGGTGTCGGTGTTGTCGCCATGGTGGCGTTTGAGTTTATCGCGCAGCCCTTCGTGCTCAAAGGCGCGGCGCGCGCCGGACATGGCGTCGACCATGAACTGATCGATCGCAATGGTCGGTGAGCAGGCGAGCACGCCGCACACCAGTTCGGGATGTGCCGCCGCCGCCAGCACCGACATGGCTCCACCGTCACTGTGCCCAAACATCAGCGCCTGTGTGACGCCGAAATGGCGCAGCACCTCCCCGAGCACGGGGCCGGCTTCCTCACGCCGATAACCCAGCTCACGTTCGCCGACCAGACGCTCGGAGCGTCCATAGCCCCAACGGTCATAGGCCAGCACAGGGCAGCCGCTGGCCTCGGCCAGTGCCTGGGGCAAATCTCTCCAAGTGGTGATGCAGTCCAGCCCGCCGTGCATCATGACGATGGTCGGGCATCCAGCACCGATCTCGCCCCAGGTGGTGGCGGCGAGTCGATGGCCGCCCGCGAACAGTTCGTGCTCTTTCATCATGTCAATCGGTTTCTTTATTGCCCACTGCAAAGGCTTTGCATGCGTTACGCTTGGCTGGCCACAGCCTACAGGTCGGCATGTCCGGCCAGCAATTGGCGCGCGATGGTGCGGCGCTGGATCTCGCCGGTGCCGTCGGGGATGCGCATCACGCGCGCGAAGCGGTAGCCTTCTTCCAGACGCAGTTCGTTGGTCAGGCCCATGCCGCCGTGGATCTGGATGCTGCGGTCCATGACGCGCCCGAGCATCTCGGTCGAAAATGCCTTGACCATGCTGACCTGCGCAGTCGAGGCCTGGCCGCTGTCCAGACGCCAGGCACAGTTCTGGATCATGGCCTTGGCAGCATAGACATCCATCGCGCTGTCGGCCAGCATGAGCTGGATCGCCTGGTGATCGGCGATCGGTACGCCAAAGGTCTTGCGCACCTTGGCGTATTCAACCGCCTGGTCCAGCGCCCAGCGCGCCAGCCCAAGGCACGAGGCGGCCATGCCCATGCGCCCGGCATTGACGCCGTCCATCGCCACAGCCAGACCACGACCGACTTCGCCGAGCCGGTATTCGTCGCGCACGCGCACACCGTCAAGCACGACAACCCCAGTGTCACCGCCCAGGTGGCCCATGGTGTTGATGACACGTGGCACGGTAAAGCCGGGAGTGCGCGTGTCCACGAAAAAGCCGGTGACGCCGCCCTTGTGGCGCGCCGCGGCCTCGGGGTCCGTCAACGCGAACACCATCGCATAATCGGCGTACGGCGAGTTGGTGATCCACTGCTTGGTACCGGTGAGCACCCACTCATCGCCGTCGCGCACGGCGCGCGTCTTCATGCCGAATACGTCCGAGCCGGCGTCGGGCTCGCTCAGGCCGAAGCACAGGGTCTTGTCGCCGCTGGCGATGCCGTCTCGGTGGCGATCGAGCACCTCGGGGTTCAGATGCCGCAACACCGGCGATAGGCCATTGGTAAAGGGCGATGGCAGCACCACCGTCTGGACCAGCGGCTGAGCAGGGCCAACGCGGTGGTTCAGCACCTCCTGCACATGCGCCATGACCTGCGCGCCCTGCCCCCCGCCGCCCAGTTTCTCGTCGCCGAACAGGGTGTAAAAGCCGAGTTCGGCCGAACGCTTACGCACCTGTTGGCGCAGCGCCAGCACCTCCGGGACGTAGCGGCCAGTGGCGTCGAACAGGGTGCGTTCGCTGCCCAACAGGTCGTGGTGGCGTTCCTGCAGCGGCAGCACTTCACGCTCGACGAAGCGCAACACGGCCTCGGCAATGGCCACGGTATCGGGATCGATGGTGAAGTCCATGCGGGTTACCTCGACACTACAGCAACCGGAACTTCGGCAGCGTCACCTCGTCGGTCACATCGTCATAGTGAACCGTCACGCGCTGGCCGATACGCACTGCCTCCACATCGCCGGTGACGATATTGGTCATCATGCGGGCACCTTCGTCGAGGTCGATCACCGCCACCACATAGGGCGCGTCCGCCTTGAAGGCGGGACCGGCCGGCCGGCGCGCGATGGTGTAGCTGTAAATGGTGCCCGTGCCGCGCGCATCGACCCAGTCGACAGCGTCCGAGTGGCAGTGCGGGCACAAGGCGCGCGGATAAAAATGGTGCTTGCCGCAGTCATGGCAGCGCTTGAGGGTAAGACGGTGTTGTTTCAGGGCGTCCCAATAGGGGCGACTCTCGCCATCGATGACGGGTAGGGGTTTGTCGTACATGGTGTTCACTGTGTAGAGAGGATACAAGTGGCACCGCTGGAGAGCGTGCCGCCGGTGCCGTGGACCAGCGCGGTCACGGCGTCCTGAATCTGGCGCGGGCCGCACTCGCCACGCAGCTGGCGCACCGCTTCGATCAGCAGGAAGATGCCATACATGCCGGGATGCGCGTAGGACAGTCCACCGCCGTTGGTGTTGAGCGGAAACGCCCCGCCCGGCGCGGTGCGCTGGTTGGACACAAAGGCTCCCCCCTCGCCACGCTGGCAAAAACCCAGGGCTTCGAGCGTCAGCAGCACGGTTATGGTGAACGAGTCATAGACCTCGACCACGTCGATGGCATCGTGCCCGATGCCGGCCATGGCGAAGGCGTCCCGGCTGGCCACCTCGGCGGCCGTCAGGCGCGCCAGATCCGGCATGGCGGCAATCGTCCAGTGCGTGTGCGATTCGCCGTAGCCGCGCACGTACACCGGTTTGCGCCCGAGCGCCTTGGCGTGCTCTGCCGTGGTCATGACGACCGCGCCACCACCATCAGTCACCAGGCAGGCGTCGAGCAGGTGCAACGGGTCGGAGATCATCGGGCTTTCCAGCACGTCGTCGATCGACAGCGGATCGCGCATCGTCGCGGCCGGGTTGAGCTGGGCCCATTTGCGCGTGGCCACGGCGATCTCGGCCAGTTGCCCGGACGTGGTGCCGTACTCGTGCATATGACGCATCGCCGCCATCGCGTAGCCGCCCACGGGTGTCGGCATGCCCCAGGGCGTTTCGTACTGCATGGTCAACACCGAAGGCCGTCCGGCCAGGTTGCGGCTCATCTCGCTGCGTTGCAGACTGCCGTAGGTGATCAGCGCCACCTCGCAACGGCCGGCCTCGATGGCGGTGGCTGCGTGCGCCACATGGGCCTCGAAAGCCGACCCGCCGATGTTGGTGCCATCGACGAAGCGCGGGGTAATGCCCAGATACTCTGACAACGTCACGGTGGGCAACTGGCCCGGACCCGGCACGCCCCACATGCCGGTGGTCAGCAACCCATCGACTTCATTCATGGCGATGTCGGCATCCTTGAGCGCATCACGCGCGACCAGCGCCTGAGCCTGCAAGACCGACATCGGCGTGAGGGCCTTGCCATCCTTCAGCGGCAAGTCGGCGACGCCGACGATCACTGCTTCTCGCTTTTTCATTGGGTTGTTACTCCTTGGCTGAATTGTGAATTGCATCGCTTGCGCAGCGCGCCGACTTGTTCAGGTCAGCGGTTTTGGGTTGGTCTGCGGCAGGAACGTAATGGTTTCGGTGAAGTCGGCAATGGTCTCGCCGCGCTGATTGATCACCAGGTGCTGCAACTCCATCAGGGTATAACCGCGCGAGGTCGTCGGAAGCAGTCGGGCTGCGCCTTCGACATGAATGGTGTCGCCTGGAAACAGCGCACCACGCAGGCGCGCCTGCACACCCGTCATGCCCCCGAATGGACCCACCTCGCGACCTTCCAGCACCTGATTGATGATGCCTTGTACATAAGTGGCCAGCAGCCCCATGCCGAGCGAGATGATCATGGGGCCAGGCGCGAAGCGGCTGCGATGCGCTCCGGTCATGTTCTCCCGGATGTATTCCATGTCAATGAAAAAGGGTTCATGCAATCCCACCACATTGACGAAGGTGACGATGTCCGTTTCGGTAATGGTTCGGCAGTGGGTCTTGAACCGAAGTTCTTCAGCACGCTCGGTATTCATGCAATGCTCTCCTTGTGTACGGGTTTCAAATCGCCTTGAAACCGCTTGCAAATCCATTGTCTGGTGCGCAGACTGAATCGAAAGGTGGCTTACGTCCCACCGTGTGCGGCCTTGACGGCCGCACGGTCGATGCCATCGGCACTTCCCTTGGGCAGTTCCGATACAAACACCACATGCTTGGGTTTTTTGTAGCGCGCGATGCGCCCGCCCACAAACTCGATCAATGATTCAGAACTCATTGTGTGCCCCGCCTTCAGCACACAGACCGCCTTGACGGCCTCGCCCCACTGCACGTCCGGCACACCGAACACCACCGCCTGCGCCAGCGCCGGGTGTTCAAGAATGACCCGCTCGACTTCAGCCGGGTAGACGTTCTCGCCGCCCGGCTTGATCAACTCCTTGGCCGGTGAGCGCCCGCTGTACCAGAGGTAGCCCTCGGCATCGATGCGCCCCATGTCGCCGGTATGGTGCCAGCCGTTGCGCAGCGTGAAAGCGTTGTCTTCGTTGCGACCCCAGTAGCCCAGAAACACCATCGGTCCGCGCACAGCGATCTCGCCGGTGGCACCGCTTGGCAGCGGACGATCCAGGTCATCCAGCACTGCGACCGTGTTCACCAGCGTGGGACGACCGGCGCTGCCGGGACGTTCATCAAAGGGTGCCAGGGTCACCGAGCCCGAGGTCTCGGTCTGGCCGTAGGCGCTCCAGAAAGTCGCGTGGTGACAACTCGTGCGCAGGCGCGCGATGGTTTCGGGCGCGTCGAGCCCCGACACCACGCGCAGGTTTGCGAGTTGGGAGCCCTGGGCCGCGGCCGCGTCCAGCAGTGCGCCGAGCATGGGAGGAAAGGTGCCGATCAGGCTGCCACCGTCCTCGTCGATATGTTTAACCAGGCTGGGCGGATCAAAACGTGTCAGCAGCAGCGTCGCCCCGCCCGCCTGCTGCGTAGCCAGCATGAAGCCGATGGCGGCCACATGAAACAGCGGCAAGACCCCCAAATTGACATCCTGCGGCATCAGTTGCCAAGCCAGTTGCGTTTGCATGCCAGCAGCGAGCAGGCCGCCATGCGAAAGCAGTGCGCCGCGCGGCCTCCCACCCACGGCAGCGGTGTGGATGATGACGAACCCACTGTCGTCGGCCACGTCTGGCAGGTCCGCCGCTGGCGCATGGGGCTCCAGATACAGCGTGCTGATGGATTGCCACGGGGCCAGTGCGGCGCCCAGCGTGTAGCGCAGCGTGTCGTCCAGGCCCTGTTGCGGCAGCAGTGCCTTGAATTCATCGGCCACGATCAGTACACGGGGTGATACATCCTCAATGACATGGGCCACTTCTTCGGCCGACAGCCGCCAGTTGATCGGCACCATGATCGCGCCCAGGTGCGCGCTGGCACCGAACAAATCAACGTATTCCAGGCAGTTGGGGGCCAGTATCGCCAACCGGTCGCCCGCACGCACACCTGCTGCGGCCAAACCGGCCGCCAGCCGCGCCGTGCGCTCAGCGTACTGGGCGTGCGTCACTTTCTGTCCGGCAAAAGAAAAGCTGTTTTCGATGCGTGCAAGCGCGCGTTGCGCGCGATGAGATCGTGCAGCGTGAAAGATCGCAAACTCATGGCATGCTCCTTGTTCAATTTCCACCCGCCAAGGCGTGCGTAGGCGGCATCACTTCGTGCAGAAAATCCACCACACTGGCCACGAAGGCGTCATTGGCATCGCCGGCAATCATGTGGCCCGCCCCCTTCAGGTCGACAAAGCGCGCCCGCGGCAGGGTTTGCACCAGGGCGCGCGCATCTTCTTCGGATATGACGTCGCTACGCTGACCACGCAGCAGCAGCGTGGGTGCCTGCAGTCCGCGCAAGGCCCGCTCATAGCCATCCGGGTCGCGGCGGTGATTGTGGTTGGCTTCGCTCATCAGGCGCGGGTCCCAATGCCACACCCAGCGGCCTTGCGCATTGAGGCGCAGGTTTTTCTTCAGTCCCTCGATCGGGCCGTCCATGGGGCGGCCACGGTAGGCGGCAATATGCAGCGCGGCCTCTTCGAGTGTTGCAAATCCATCGGGCTGCGCCCGCATGAAATGCACGATGCGCTCGACGCCGGCTTCTTCCATGCGCGGCGCAATGTCCACCAGCACCAGCGCGTTGATCGGTGGCGCGTCAGCGCGACCGACTGCGGCCATGCTGATGAGGCCGCCGAGCGATGCTCCCACCACGGCCAGCGGTGTCCCCAGTACGCGCCAGATGCAGCACATGCACTCGGCAAGGGTCTCAATCCGGTAATCGCCATTGGCCGCCCAGGCGCTGTCACCATGCCCCGGCAGATCCAGGGCGACGGTACGCCAGCCCGCCGCGCCAAGGGTCTGCGCGGCGCGGCCCCAGGCATGGCGCGTTTGCCCACCGCCGTGCAGTAGCAACACCGTTGGCGCGCCAACCGGCCCATACACGTCGGCCACCAGGACACCACCGTCCAGGCCGGGAAACTCTCGTCGCTCGCAACCACTCACACGGAATCCTTCCATGGCCTTCGCACTTGCGACGGCGTTGATGAATTTTCCAAAGCGTCCTCCTGATTCCTTGTTCTGGTTCGCAGACGACATCGCTGACTGGTCATCGGCTGGCCGTTTTCAATAGACGCCTGGAATGATCTTCCTGGTGCGTTTTTTGAATGCGACATAGTCCATTCCGAAAGCCTTCTGGAATCCTTTCTCCTCGAAGTAGATACCCACCAGAACGTACACGGACATTCCGATCGAAAACACCAGGTGGCTCACGCTCATGACAGGCGTGGCCCAGAAGGCAATCAGGATGCCCAGCATCATCGGATGTCGATCAGCAAAGCCTGACCCAAGCCGCCAGACGCCGGATGGCTGACGGATCGGGGAACGAACACATCACCGACAAAGCCCAGGGAATAGACAAACACCAGAAGGAAAACCAAATAACTGACCACCCCATAAATCAAGAACAAGACTCTCATGTGCCAGGCTCCATTTCCCGCAAGGTTATGAAAGATTCGTTGTTGTTCAGCGGACTTTACCCACGGGGTGCGATGTCAGGCACCGGGCTGGACATCTGATTCGAAATCGGCGCGGATGCCCAGCTTCCGTCCCCAGTCGGGAAACGAGGGATAAGCCTCGCGCCACGCTGCGATCAGATCGTCGCGCGGCAGGTCGACATAGGTGCCACGGTCATGCACATACTCCATGTGCCGACGGCCACTGACATCGAATTCATGAAAAACGGAATCGATCCTGCCGTCGAACTCCAGCGGCCGAATGCCGGCTTTCTCGCACAAGGAACGGTTGAAGGCGGGCGTGGCCTTGGTCCATTGACCATCGATCCATAGCTCGGTGTAGCCGTGAAAGACGAACAGATCGGTACCCATCATGTCGTACAGCCTCTTGCTGGTCAGATGGTTGCGCACGTCGGCATAGCCAAGCCGAGCCGGCACGCCCAACGCACGGGCGGCGGCGGCGAGCAGCGCCGCCTTGGGCACGCAGAAACCGCGGCCAGCCTCTATCACATGACTGGCCTTGAGACCATCGATGGTGGTGTCGAAGTGGTAGGGGTCATAGAGAAACTCGTCGCGCACGGCATAGTAGAGCTTGAGCGCGATGTCACGCGGCGTCGTCGCGGTGCCGGCAACCCGGCGCGCGAACGATATCACCGCGGGATGGTCGCTGTCGACATAACGGCCAGGCGCGAGACAGTTCGACAGGTCGTTCGCATTCGTGGTTTGTACCGGCGCGTTCATATCCCCGATCCTCCCTGCGCATCTCCGTCCAGACACTTGGGTGCCTGCGACAGCGCAAAACCGTTGAATGCCTTTGAGCGCCCGTGCGGTATCAGCTTCCAGGTTGGTCTGGCATTGGGCACGCCGCCATCGACCCGAATGCATGAGCCGGTGATGAAGGCCGCCGCCTCGCTCAGCAGGAACACAATCGCCGCCGACACCTCGGACTCGGTGCCATAGCGCTGCAACGGCACCTTGGTCTTCAGACTGCGCAGCTCCGCCTGCATCTCTGGGCTGTAGGTGTCAAAGCCGCTGCTGGCCACCCAGCCCGGCGCCACGGCGTTGACGCGCACGCCCGACTGCGACCATTCGCAGGCTGCCGTCTCGGTGAAAGACAGCATGCCCGCGCGCGCCGCGCCGCTGTGCGCCATGGTCGGCATGCCACCCCAGATGTCGGCGATGATGTTTACGATGGCGCCGCCGTTGGCCTCCATGCTTTGCACATAGACTTCACGCGCGACCAGGAAGCCGCCGGTCAAATTGTTGCGCACCACCGCGTCCCAGCCCTTGAGCGTGATGTCGCGCACTGGCTGCGGGTACTGGCCGCCGGCGTTGTTGACCAGTCCGTTGATGACGCCATGGCGTGCAATTACGTCCGCGACCATGGCTTTCACGCCGGCTTCGTCGCGAATATCGCAGGGATGGATGCTGGCCTGGCCGCCCGCGGCGGTGATCTCGGCCTGCACCTGCTCGAGCTTCTCGACGCGGCGCCCGACCAGCGCGACGACCGCGCCCAGGTTCGCCAGCTCATGGGCAGTGCAGCGGCCAATGCCGCTGCCGCCGCCGGTGACGATCACCGTCTGGCCAGCGAAGAGTCCCGGGCGGAATGCGGATTGATAGACAGGTTGATTCATAGGTGCATTTCCTTGATGGTTTCATGCGTCAAGCATGAAGTTGCAATGGCCGAGTGCGATCGGCTTGTCAGGACTGGACTGCCAGGCCTCGATGCGCAGGTTGGCCACGCGCCGTCCCAGCTTGACCATCACGACGTTGGCATAGGTGTCGCGTGGCTGGCCGGTACGCAGGTAGTCAATGTTGAAGTCGATCGTCTTCGGCAGGGTCTTTGTGTCCGTTTTCAAAAGCAGATAGAACAAGCCAGCACATTCCAGAAAACCGCCGGTTGCGCCGCCGTGCAAGGCGGGAAGAACAGGGTTGCCGATCAGCTTTTGATCGAAAGGCAGGATGCAGGTGAACTCGTCACCCTTGATGTCGAGGCGCAGATTCAGGAAGTTGGCGTACGGAATGGATTGCACCAACGGGCCAAAATCGCTGGAGGCCCTGCAGTTTGTCAAGAGGTCGGCAAACTTCATTGGGGAATCTCCTCGTTTCGAATCACAGGGGATCCGGTAGTGAACATGTAGATGCCAACGGCGGTGGCGATCGGATCGTCCGGTGACTCGTGGTAGGCGCAGCCGCGGACGAAGGCCAGATCCGGCGTCAGCTTGTAGCAGACCGCGCCGCCCAGCACCGCTTTATCGGGGGTGGCCGGCTTGAGGTAATCAATGCGCAGGTCCAGCGTGGCCATCGGCCGTATCTGGGGTATCTTCACAAAAATTGCGAACCCGAAAGCAGCATCCAGCAAGGCAGTGATGACGCCGCCATGCAGCACCCGCGTGTTCGGGTCGCCAACCAGGCTGTCCTTGTAGTCCACCTTCAGCACACACCAGTCCGGCCGTACGGAATGCGGCAAAAGCCCGAGCTCCCGGTTGTACGGGGACACGTGCGCAAACTTCTTCCAGCGCTGGGCGAATTCCTCTTCAGGACTCATCGTTTCTGCCATCAAAAAATTCCTCTCATTCAAATTTGAACCATCGGCTGCTCTGATCGCTGGATGGGTGCCCAGCGCAGCACGCCAGCGTCTTCGCTGGACCTGACATGACCGTCACTTTCGAGCCACAGCAGATGCGCCAGCGTCTCCCCCATCGCCAGGAACCTGTGCAGAGCCTCTGACTGTTTTCCGTACCTCGCTTCGCCAAGCTCCACGGCCGTCATGCCTTCACGCAAGCCTTCCTTGAAGCGCCGTAGCGCCCGCTGGTGGTGCGCAACCAACCCATGCGCGCGCGCTACACCCGCGTGGTAAACATGGTGATGCGCCGGCAACACATGTTCGATGGGCAAGCCGGCGATCGCCCGCAAGCTGTCGATGTAGCGCGGCAGCGGATGGGGCTCGCCGTACGGCCAGACCCCGACATTGGGCGTGATGCGCTCAAGCAACTGGTCCCCGGTGAGCAGCAGCTTCAAGTCTGGCTCATAGAGGCAGATTTGCGCGATGCTGTGACCGCCCAGCACCAGCACGTCAAAACCGAAGTCGCCAATTTGCAGTCGCTGCCCGTCTTCCAGACTGGTGCTGGGCGGGGGTTCGTCGCAACCCAGGTTTTCTTGCAACACGCCGCTGACGATCTCTTCGGCCTCACTCAGTGACATGCCGTGACGCAACATGAAATCGATGCCATGGCGGCGTGATGATTCATCCAGCATGCGGGTTCCGCGTGCCACCTCGCGTTCCTCGGGACGCATCAGAATCTTCGCTCCGGTGCTCCGCACCAGCCACGCGGCCAACCCGAGGTGGTCGGGGTGGTGGTGCGAGACGATGATGCGCGTCAGGCCGCCCACCAGCGGTCCTGCCAGGGCACGCAGCCACAAGGCCCGCGCCGCTTCGCAGTCGGCGCCGGTGTCGAAGAGGCACCAGCCCTCACCGTCACGAATCAGGTAGATGTTGACGTGGTCGATGCCGTAGTCCACCGGCAGGGTGAACATCAGGATGCCGGGCAGGACTTCCTTGAGCGGCAGCTCGACCGGCAAGTCCATGGCTGGGGTGGGGGACAGGGTGCTCATGTTCACAGGCGTTTGGCAACTTCTTCGAGCATCACTTCGGTGGCACCGCCGCCGATGGCCTGGACACGGGCGTCGCGCACCATGCGCTCGATTGCGGCCTCGCGCATATAGCCGAAGCCGCCATGGAACTGCTGGCAGTCATAGACCACGTCGTTGACCAGCTCGCCGCACAGCGCCTTGACCATCGACACTTCCTTGACGCATTCGCGCCCCTGCGCGTCGAGCCAAGCGGCGTGATAGACCAATTGGCGGCCGGCCTCAACCTGCGCCGCGCGCATCGCCAGGCGCTGGCGGATCGCCTGCTTGTCCCACAGTGTGGCGCCGAAGGCCTTGCGCTCGCGCACGTAGGCCAGCGTCAGTTCGATCGCGCGTGCGGCCTCGCCCATGGTTTGCGC
Organism: Ottowia sp. VDI28; assembly: GCF_049532675.1. Classification (NCBI taxonomy): domain Bacteria; kingdom Pseudomonadati; phylum Pseudomonadota; class Betaproteobacteria; order Burkholderiales; family Comamonadaceae; genus Ottowia; species Ottowia sp. VDI28. The sequence goes on from NZ_CP149820.1 coordinate 763,495, forward strand.
GCCCAGCACGATGCGCTCGTTCTGGAAGTTGCGCATGATCTGGTAGAAGCCCTTGTTCTCGCCACCCAGCAGGTTGGCCGCCGGCACCCGGCAGTTCTCAAACACCAGTTCGGCGGTGTCGCTGCTCAGCCAGCCGCTCTTTCTGAGCGCACGACCGACGCGAAAGCCCGGCGTGCCCTTCTCGACGATGAAGATCGAGATGCCGCGCGAGCCCTTGGCCGTCGGGTCGGTCTTGGCGCCAACGAAATACACGTCGCCATGCACCCCGTTGGTGATGAACATCTTGCTGCCGTTGATGACCCAGTGGTCACCGTCGCGCACCGCGCGGGTGCGAATGCCGGCCACGTCGGAGCCGGCATCGGGCTCGGTCACCGCTACGGCACAGATTTTCTCTCCGCGGATGATGGCGGGCAGGTAGCGCTCGAGTTGCTCTGGCGTGCCGAAGTTGGCCAGGTGCGGCGAGGCCATGTCGGTATGCACCATCACCGTCACCGCGAAGCCGCCGTAAGTCGAGCGGCCGAGTTCTTCAGCCAGGATCGCGCTGTACACCGTGTCGAGTTTCGAGCCCCCGTAGGGCTCGGCGTAGCGCACGCCGAGGTAGCCGAGTTCCCCCATTTGGCGCAGCACCGCGCGCGGCACCATGCCGGCGTCTTCCCAGGGCGCCGCCTGTGGCACCACCTCCTGCTCGACGAAGCGGCGCAGGTTGTCGCGGAACTGCCGGTGTTGCTCGTCGAAGTAGATCGGCTCGTTCATTTCGTTTTTCCTCAGTTGTCCTCAATGTCCATGACCACCAGCACATCGCCACCGCGCACCGCATCGCCGGTGCGGCAGCGCAGCTCGCTGACCCGGCCCGCGGCGGGCGCGCTGATCGTGTGCACCATTTTCATGGCTTCCATTTGCACCAGCGTATCGCCCGCATTCACCGTCATGCCCACGCTGGCTTGCACTAGCGTCACCAGGCCAGGCATGGGCGCGAGCAGGCGGCTGCCACCCCGCTCGTCTGCAGCCGCCGCGCCGGTGAGCGCGCGCTGCCAGCGGTCGAGCCGGCGCCAGGTGCGCGTGCGACCGGCGCCGGCCAGCCACAGACGTTCGCCCTCGCTGGCATGCCGTTCCAGTGCCACCATGAAGCGGGTCGTCACGCCCTTGTGCCGCAATTCCAGGGTGTCTCCGACCAGCGTCGCCGCAACCCTCTTTTCCAGTTCGCCGACGCGCACGCGCCAGCCTTCGCCCTCCCGCGACACGCTGACCTCGTGCACGCAGCGGTGCCCGTCTTCGAGCAGCACCCGCGTGCCGCCTGCGCCGCCGCCGGGCACGCGCCAGGCCCCGAGCGATTGCCAAGCCGAGCGCCCGACCGAGGCAGCCTGCGTGGCCAGCACGCCGTGCAGCGCTGCAGCGGCGATGGCCAGCCCGTCGTCTCCGCGCGGCTGCCAGCCTGCGGGGAAAGCACGCGCGATGTAGTGCGTACTGAGCCTTTGTGCAAAGTGGTCGTGGCTCAGCAGATCGGCCAGGAAACCGAGGTTGCTCTGCACGCCGAGCAGCACCGTGTCGTCCAGTGCGGTGGCGAGCCGTCGCGCTGCGGTCGGCCGGTCATCGGCATGGGCAATCACCTTGAGCAGCATCGAGTCGTAATAAGGGGTGACCCGGCTGCCGGTGCGCACACCGCTGTCAACCCGGACGCCCTCGCCGTGCGGCTCGCGGTAGCCGACCACGGTGCCGATCTCGGGCGCGAAATCGGCCGCTGGATTTTCCGCGCAAACGCGCACCTCGATCGCGCAGCCGCGCTGCGACAGCGCTGACTGACTGAAGCCGAGTGCTTCACCGGCGGCCACCCGCAACTGCCATTCGACCAGGTCGATGCCACAGGTCTGCTCGGTCACCGGGTGCTCGACCTGCAGCCGGGTGTTCATTTCCAGAAAGAATGTGTCACCGCTGCGGCTGTCGTGAATGAACTCGATGGTGCCTGTGCTGTCGTAGCCAATGGCACGACCCATCGTCAGCGCGTGGGCAAACAGGGCCTCGCGCACAGCCGGCGACAGGTGTGGCGCCGGCGCTTCCTCGATCACTTTCTGGTGGTTGCGCTGGATCGAACACTCGCGCTCGAACAGGTGCACCAAATGCCCGTGCTTGTCGCCCAGCAACTGCACCTCGAGGTGGCGCGGCTCGTCCAGGTAGCGCTCCAGCAGCACACGGTCATCACCGAACGACGCCTGGGCCTCGCGCCGTACGGTGTCCAGCGCGGCAGTGAATTCACCCGCGCCGCGCACCACCCGCATGCCCTTGCCGCCGCCACCGGCCGAGGCCTTGATCAGCACTGGATAGCCCACGTCACTGGCTGCGGCCTGCAAGACCGCGCTGTCCTGATCGTCCGCATGGTAGCCAGGCACCACCGGCACACCGTGTGCCATCGCGATGCGTTTGGATTCGATCTTCGAGCCCATGCGCCGGATCGCCTCGCGCGAGGGGCCGACGAAAACAATGCCCGCGGCCTCGCAGGCCTCGATCAGCGTCAGGCTTTCGGACAAAAAACCGTAGCCCGGATGAATGGCCTGCGCACCAGCGGCACGCGCCGCAGCAACAATGGCCGCGGCATCCAGGTAGCTGCGCGCGGCCTCAGGCGGACCAAGGCGCACGGCCGTGTCGCAGGCGTGCACGTGCATCGCGTCGCGGTCGGCATCAGAATACACTGCCACGGTGCGCAGCCCCATGCGGCGCGCGGTGCGTGCAATGCGGCAGGCAATCTCGCCGCGGTTGGCAATCAGCAGGGTTTCGAACACATTCATCCTTACCTCAGGCCTGCCGCCACGCAGGCAGGCGCTTGCCGAAGAAGGCGGCGATGCCTTCGCGCCCTTCTTCGGTCTCCCAAGCGTCGGCCAGCTTGTCGGCGGCGTAGATCATGTTGGTGTCCAGGTCATGCGCCTGCACGTAGGTGATCAATTTCTTGGTGGCCGCCACCGCGCCAGGCGCGCACTGCAGCAGCTCGGCAAGTTCGCGCTCGACGGCGGCGTCGAGCTGATCCGCGGCCACCACCTCGGACAGCAGGCCCAGGCGCTGCGCCTCGGCAGCCCCCATGCGACGCGCCGTCAGGAAGGTACGCCGTGCGTTGGCTTCGCCCATGCGCGCCACCACATAGGGGGCGATGTTGGCCGGCAGCAGGCCCAGGCGGACCTCGGTGAGCGAATAGACGCCGGTATCGACCGCGATGGCCATGTCGCACACCGAGATCATTCCAACACCGCCACCATAGGCAGGGCCGTTGATGCGGCCAATGACTGGCATCGGCAGGTCATTCAGTGCCCGCAACATCAGCGCCAGATCGCCGCTTTCGCTGACGCGCTCGACCCGGCTCTTCGTCATGTTGTCCTGCATCCAGCCGAGGTCGCCACCCGCGCAAAAGGTCTTGCCAGCGCCAGTGAGCACCAGCGCGCGCACACCCTCGGCGGCGCCCAGCCATTCGACCGCACGGCGCAACTCGCGGATCAGGGTGGCGTTGAGCGCGTTGTGGGTGTCGGGGCGGTTCAGCGTGAGGCGGGCCACACCGCGCGCATCGACGGCAAGTTGCAGGGTTTCGTAGGTGGGTGTGTTCATGGAACAGGTCTCTGAGTGGACGGGGTTTACATGCGATAGACCGGGGTGGCGGTGACCGGCAGCGCACGGCGCGCCGCCAGCGCCAGCGCCAGGGCGAGCACATCGCGCGAGGCCGAAGGCTCGATCAGGCCGTCGTCCCACAGCCGGGAGGTGGCGTAATAGGGGTCGCTCTGGCGCGCGTATTGCTCTCGCACCTGGCGTTCGGTCTCGGCCAGCCGGGCCTCGTCGGCCGGGCCGCGCAGGTTGGAGCGTGCCAGCTCGACCATCACATTGCTGGCGATGTCGGCGCTCATGGTCGCCACCCTGGCACTGGGCCAGGCGAACAGGAATTCGGGCTCGAAACCGCGGCCGCACATGCCGTAGTTGCCCGCGCCATAGGAGCCACCGACGACCAGCGTCAGCTTGGGCACGCGGGCGCAGGCCATGGCATAGACCATCTTGGCGCTGTGCTTGGCAATGCCCCCGCGCTCGGCCTCGGTGCCCACCATGAAGCCAGGAATGTTTTGCAAAAACAGCAGCGGCACGCCACGCTGGTTGGCCAGCTCGATGAAGTGCGCGCCCTTCAGGGCCGACTCGGCCAGCAGCGCGCCGTTGTTGGCCAGAACGGCCACGGGTTGGCCGTGGATCGCGCCGAAGCCGGTCACCAGCGTCTCGCCCCACAGCGGCTTGAACTCATGGAAGGCGCTGCCATCGAGCAGCCGCGCAATGATCTCGCGCGCGTCGTAGGGCTGCTTGGGATCCGCCGGCACGATGCCGTCGAGCTCGCCCGGAGCGTAGCGTGGCGGGCTGGGCACCAGCGGCGGTGCCAGCGCGGGCTCGGGCGGCAGACTGGCCACGATCTGGCGCAGCATCGCCAGCGCCTGGTGCTCGTCCTCGGCCAGATGGTCGCTGACGCCGGAGACGCGGCTATGCATCTCGGCGCCGCCGAGTGTTTCGCCATCGGCTACTTCGTTGATCGCGATCTTGACGATGGACGGGCCGCCGAGGTGGATGCGCGCATTGCCACGCACCATCACCACCTCGTCGGACAGCGCCGGAATGTAGGCCCCGCCCGCAGTGCAGCCGCCAAACACGGCCGAAATCTGCGGCAGACCGTCCTGCGACATGCGGCACTGGCGGTGAAAACTGTTGCCGAAGTGGTCCTTGTCAGGGAACACACGGTCCTGCTCCGGCAGGAAGGCGCCGCCACAGTCCACGAGATACAGGCAGGGGAGCCGCAGGCGCTCGGCGATCTCCTGCGCCCGGATATGTTTTTTGACGGTCTCATGGAAGAACGAGCCGCCTTTGACCGTGGCATCGTTGGCGATGAGCATGCAGGGCCGACCAGCCACCATGCCAACGCCGGTGACGATGCCCGCGCCCGGCACCTCGTTTCCATATTGGCCCCAGGCCGCAAGCGGTGAGAGTTCCAGAAAGGGGCTGCCATCATCGACGAGGAAGTCGATGCGCTCACGCACCAGCAGCTTGCCGCGCTCGCGGTGACGCCGGATGTGCGCATCGCGCCCGCCGCTCGCCACCGCGGCCAGACGCGCACGCAGCGTCTCAGCCTGTGCGCGACCCTGTCCCAGCGCCTGGACGTAGACATCGCTGCGGGTGTCGATACGGCTTTCGATCTGGGTCATTTGCATCATCTTTCCATTGTCACGAGCGAACCGCTGTGCATCACACGACCCGACAATGCCCGGCCAATGATGCGTTCGGCCAGCCGAGCCGCTTCAATCAGCCGCTCCAGGTCGATGCCGGTCTCAATCCCGAGTTCCTGGCACATGAACACCATATCCTCGGTGCAAATATTGCCCGCCGCGCCGCCCTGCTGGTGACCGGCGAACGGGCACCCGCCCAGACCGGCGACCGAACTGTCGAACAGCCGGACACCCATCTGCAGGGCCGCATAGACGTTGGCGCCCCCGACGCCGCGCGTGTCGTGCAGGTGCAGCCCGATGCGTGCATCGGGCACGATCTCGCGTACCGCCCCGATGCGACGCTTGATCTCCTCGGGATGCGCCCAGCCCATGGTATCGGCCAGGTAAACCGCAGGAAGCGACACGCCCCGGTCGGCGCAGGCATCAACCAGCCAGCGTATGTGGTCAGTGACAACCGACAGCGGCACGGCACCACCAAGATTGCAGCCAAAAGCCGTGATCACGTAGGCCTTTTCCACCGGAATGCCCAGGGCGATGTAGCGGTCCAGCCAGCCGAGCTGGCGTTCGCGCATCTCGGCCACGCTGCAGTTGTTGTTGCGCTGCGAAAACGGCTCCGTGGTGTAGAACATCAGCCTGCCGTCCAGGTCCACCTGCTCGCAGGCACGCGCACGCTCGAATCCGTTGTCGTTGAGCCAGAGCGCCGTGTAGCGGGTGCCTGGGCGCTTGACGATGGCGGCAAACAGCTCGGCGGTATCGGCCATCTGCGGCACCGCGCGCGGGCTGACAAAGGAAGCCACCTGGATTTGCTTCAAGCCCGAGGCCGCCAAAGCATCAATCAACGCGGCGCGATCGCCCAGCGGATAGGTCCGCGGCTCCATCTGGAAGCCCTCGCGCGGCCCCTCCTCATGGAACTCGACCGAGGCAGGCAAGTCACTCATCGCTGCCATCTCCTTCGATCAGACCGGACGGACTTCGGCCAGCACCTGGTGGCGCTCGACCATGTCGCCAACCCGGCAGCGCAGGCTGCTCAGGCTGCCTTCGAACGGCGCCGTGACGTGCAGCTCCATCTTCATCGATTCGAGCACGATCACGGTCTGGCCGATGGCGACCGACTCGCCAACCGCCGCCTTGACCGCGACCACCTTGCCCATCATCGGTGCGCCCAATTGCCCGCTGGAGGCGGCGTCACCGGCGGCGCCACCCAGATAGGGTTCCGCCGTGAACACGCTGCTGCCCAGCGCGCTGGATATCTCGACCTGCTGCGCATCGCCCCGGATGGTCAGCTCCAGCGCCCGCCCGCCGCACTGCAACAGGCGGCGCCCACCCGGGATCGGCGACAGCGCAGCCTGCGTCACCTCGTCGCCGATGGCCAGGGTGCAGGCGCCATCGGCGGCGCGAGCGGAAAACCGGACCGGCCACTCTGCCGCGCCCGCCTTCAACACCATGGCGGCCTGGGGCGCGGCCTGAATCGGCCCACTGCTCAGGCGCCAGCCGGTGAAACCGTCCCACAGGGTCCAGCAGCCCAGCGCGGGTGACTCCGCGCGCCGCTGCGCCAGCCAGTACAGCGCGGCCGCCGCCAGGTGCTCCACCGGTACGGCTGCGGGAGCGACCATGCCCCGCTGCGCATGACGCTCGTCAATCAGGCGGGTATGGAAACTGGCGTCGCGGGTTTCCGGCCATTCGAGCAGTTCATGCAGAAACTGCAGGTTGGTCACCAGCCCGATGACCGTGCTCTCGCGCAATCCGGCCACAAGTGCCCGACGGGCCGACTCGCGGTCGGGGCCATGAGCGATGAGCTTGGCGATCATCGAGTCGTAGTGCGGCGAAATCTCGTCCCCGCTGTCCACCCCCGACTCGATGCGCACGCCCGAGCGCGAAAAATCGACGACATCGAGCCGACCCATGGCCGGCAGGAAACCGGCGTCGGCATCTTCCGCGCACAGCCGCGCCTCGAAAGCGTGACCCCGGCACACCACATCGGTTTGCGCCAGCGGCAAGCTCCCGGTCTCGGCAATGCGCAGCTGCAACGCCACCAGATCAAGCCCGGTGACTTCTTCGGTCACCGGGTGCTCGACCTGCAAGCGTGGGTTGACTTCCAGGAAGTAGTGCGCGTCACCGGCAACCACGAACTCCACGGTACCCAGTCCACGGTAGTTCACGCCGGCGGCCAGCTTCACCGCATCGGCCAGGATGGCTTCCCGCAGACGTGGGCTGAGGCCGGCCGAGGGCGCTTCCTCGATCACTTTTTGATGGCGGCGCTGCAAAGTGCACTCGCGCTCGAACAAGTGGATGGCATGGCCCTGACCGTCACCGGCGACCTGCACTTCAAGATGGCGCACCTGCGGCAGGTAGCGTTCGACGATCAGTTCGCCATTGCCGAAGGCTTTTTCGGCTTCGCGCATGGCGCTCTCAATGCGTGCCTCCAGCCCCTCCAGCGTCTCGACCACCGCCATGCCGCGGCCGCCTCCGCCGGCCACCGCCTTGAGCAGCACAGGCAGCGTCATGCCGCGCACCAAACGCGACACCTCGACCGGGTCGGTCATGCCGCCTTCACTGCCGGGGATGACCGGCACGCCGAGCCGTGCCGCCTCGCGCTTGGCACTGGCCTTGCCGCCCACGCGTTCCATGGTGTCGGCCCGGGGGCCGATGAAGGTCAGGCCAGCCGCTTCAAGCGCGCGCACGAAGTCTGCATTCTCGGAGACGAAGCCGTAGCCCGGATGCACGGCGTCGGCGCCGACGCGCCTGGCCGCCGCGATGATGGCGTCGATGTTGAGGTAACTCTCGCTGGGCGCGGCCCCCCGATCTCGACCGATTCCCCGATCTCGCGCACATGGCGGGCAAACCGGTCAGCACTGGAATGCACCGTGGCCACGGACAGGCCGAGCTTGCGGCAAGTACGGGCAATGCGGCAGGCGATCTCGCCTCTGTTCGCAATGAGGATTTTCTTAAGCATGCCCAACGCCTCCAGAGCGGTGAAGGAAGTTGGCCATCAAGACGGTGTGGATGCGTTGCATGGTTTGCGTCCTGGTTAGAAGCGAAAAACGCCGAACGGCGTCGGTTTGGCGGCGGTGCGAGAAGCGAGGTCGAGCAACAGCCCCATGGCATCGCGCGTTTCCACCGGATCAAGAATGCCATCGACCCACAGGTTGGAAGAGAAGTTGGTGGCGGGCTGGAAGTCTTCGTAAATCTTGCGCACCGGCACCTTGAAAGCTTCTTCTTCCTCGGGCGTCCATTCGCGGCCCTCGGTCTTGTTGATCTGCTTGCGCACCAGCGCCATCACGGTGGCGGCCTGATCCGGGCCCATGATGGCCGCGCGGCCGGTCGGCCAGGCGAACATTGCGGTCGGATTGAACGGCCGGCCACACATGGCCAGGTAACCAGCGCCGTAAGAGGCACCCATGATGATGGTGTACTTGGGCACGTTGGCCGAGGCCATGGCCGTGATCATCTTGGCACCCGCCTTGGCGATGCCGGCCTGTTCGGCGGCGCGTCCGACCATGAAACCGGTCACATCCGCCATGAACAGCAGCGGGATGTCGCGCTGGCAGCACAAATCAATAAAGTGCGCCGCCTTCATCGCACTCTCTGGAAACAGCACGCCCTGGTTCGCAAGGATGCCCACCTCGTGGCCGTGAATACGGGCAAAACCGGTCAACAGGGTGTCGCCGTACATCGGCTTGAATTCCTGGAACCGGCTGTCATCGACGAAGCGCGCCAGAATCTCGCGCGTGTCGGTCGGAATCTTGGTGTCGCGGCTGATGATGCCGTAAATCTCATGCGGATCGAACCGCGGCGGCACCGAGGGCTGACGCGTCCAGCGCGGTTTGGGTTGTTCACCCAGGTCGCGCACGATCTCACGCGTGATGGCCAGCGCGTGGCGGTCATCTTCGGCGATATGGTCGGTGACGCCACTGACGCTGCAATGCATCTTGGCACCACCCAGCGACTCGGCATCCACTGTCTCGCCGGTGGCGGCAAACGTCAACTCGGGGCCACCAAGGTACATGTAGCCCTGCTCCTTGACAATCACTGCCTCGTCGCACAGAGCCGGAATGTAGGCCCCACCCGCCGTGCACGGCCCCATCACGACGGCAATCTGCTGGATACCCTCGGCCGACATGCGAACCTGGTTGTTGAAGATGCTGCCGAACTGCCCGACATCGGGAAAGATGTTGGCCATCTCCGGCAAAAACGCTCCGCCGCTATCGACCAGCGTGATGCAGGGCAGGCGGTGCTGCCAGGCAATCTGCTGCGCGCGCACGTGCTTTTTGCAGGTCATGCCGTAGTAGGTGCCGCCCTTCACGGTGGCGTCGTTGGCGATGATCATGCACGCACGGCCCTGCACCAGACCGATGCCGGTGATGATGCTGGCGCCGGGCGGCACGCCGTCGTACATACCCTCACCGGCCAGCATGCCGAGTTCCAGGAAGGGTGAGCCCGGATCGAGCAGCACTTCGACCCGATGGCGCGGCAAAATCTTGTTGCGCGCCAGGTGTTTTTCCCGCGCCTTCAAAGGGCCACCGGCCAGGGCCTGTTGGCGACGGGCCTGCAGATTCGCAATCACGGCCTCGTAGGCTTCGCGGTTGAGCCGAAATTCGTCGTCCGAAGTCGACACACGTGAGGAGAGGATGGTCATTTGCGTACTCGCACTAATTCGTCAAGGAAAGTCATCAGGACTTGAACACCGGCGTGCGGCGCGCCTCGAACGCCGCCAGACCTTCACTGACGTCGTCATCGAGCAAGGCCGCGCTGGCCAGGTCTTCCTCAAGCTGGAGACCGACCTCCGATGAACCCTCCATGCCCTGACGGGCGAGGCGCTTCATGGTGGCGATGCCGATTCGGCTGCGCGTGGCGAGTTTGGTGCAGTAGGCGAGCGCCGCTTCACCCAGTTGATCGGGTTCGACCACATAGTTGATCAGCCCCCATTGCTCGGCTGTGGCGGCATCGATCCAGCGCGCCGAAAAAACAGGTCCAGGCCGCGCCGCAGGCCGACGATGCGCGGCATGCGCTGACTGCCGCCCCAGCCGGGTATCAGGCCGAACTGAGCATGCTGGTCGCCAAAGCGCGCGTCCTTGGCAGCAAAAATGATGTCGCAAGCCAGCATCAGTTCGCTCCCGCCCGCTAGGGTCAGGCCCTGACAGGCCGCCACCACCGGCAGATCGCTGCGCTCCAGGCGCTTGAGAACCCCGTGGCCATAGGAGATGAAATGCTTCAGCTTGGCGGGATCACCGCGCAAGGACTTCACCTCGTCCAGGTCGGCGCCGGTGCAGAAATGCTTTCCCTGCGCGCGGATCAGGATGGCACGCACGCCGGATCCAGGCTGCTCGAATCCATCAAGCGCAGCCTCGATGCCCGCATGCGCGGACATCGACAGGCAATTGAATTTCTCAGGACGGGCCAACTCGATGATCCCGACCGCGCCGCTTCGGCTAACCACTACGGGAGATGCCTGATTATTAGCTTGCACTATTTGTTCTCCTTGGCGTATTGCACGGCAGCGCGGCCCACCCGCTCACGGGCGACGATCAGCTTCATGATTTGCGCCGTACCGTCGCCGATTTCCAGACCCATCACATCACGCATGCGCTGCTGGTGCGGCAGATCCATCGACCAGCCATAGTGACCAAAGGTCAGGAGGCACTGATGGATGGCATCAAACGAGGTCTTGGGGGCCATCCACTTGACCATGGCGGCCTCTGCCGTGTGCGGTTGACCCGCGTCGCGCAAGGCCAGACCGTGGTAACAAAGCTGACGGCAAGCGGAAATCAGTGTCTCGAATTCGACAATCGGAAAGCTCACGCCCTGGTACTGCGCCAGCGGTGCGCCGAAAGTCTGACGCTCCTTGACGTACTCCCAGGTTTCATCGATCGACGCCTGCGCTGCGGCAATGCATTGCAGGGCGATCAGGATGCGGCTGAAGTCGAAACCCTGCATCACCTGCGTGAAGCCCTTGCCTTCCGCCCCCAGCCGGTTCTCGACCGGCACCCGCACGTCATCGAAGAACACCGAGCCGCGGCCGATGATTTTGCTGCCGACGTCGTTGAAGCGGGTGCGCTGCACGCCTTTCTGGTTCAAATCCACCAGCAAGGCCGTGATACCGCGCGCACCATCTTCTGGCTTGCCGGTGCGCGCAAACAGCACCATGGCATCGGCCTGGTCGGCAAAGGTGATGGAGGTCTTCTCACCCGAGAGGATGTACTCGTCGCCAACGCGGCGCGCCTTGAGCTGCAGGTTGGCTGCATCCGAGCCGCCCCGCGGCTCGGTCAGACCCAGGGCGACGATGGCCTCGCCCGCCACGATCCGGCTGTTCCAGGTGCGCGCCAGCTCGGGGGCCGCATTGGCATGGATGATGGCCCCCATCAACGAGCTCAGCAACTGCATATAGCTCACGTTGAAGTCGCCATAGGCGATTTCCTCGGTAATGAGGCCTGCCGTTACGCCACTCAAGCCCAGACCACCGTACTCTTCGGACAAGTCGACACCGATCAGGCCGAGAGACCCCATTTCCCTGAACAGCGCCCGGTCAATACCCGGCTGCGACTCACGCTTTTGGTAATCGGGCCGCAGCTTCTCGCGTGCAAAGCGGCGTGCCACGTCACGCAGCGCAATTTGATCGTCATCAAAAATCATGGCTATATCTCCTGGTTGACTGCTGCCAAAACAACCGCCTGCTGCGCCTACAGCAGCCAGAAACAAAAATTGAAGAGAACCCCGAGTGCAAAACGCGGTGGTTTTTTGTTACTATAGCACCGAACAGGTGTTAGTTAGATGTACAAGGAAATCTTTTAAATGACCAACAGTCCCGCAGCCCCCTTTTCAAGACTGCTGTCTCCACTGAAGGTCGGTGCGCATTTTCTTCGCAACCGGGCGCTGATGGGTTCCATGCACACACGACTGGAGTCGCTGGACCGGCCGATAGAGCGTCTGTCCCTGTTCTATGCGGAGCGGGCGCGCGGTGGCGTCGGCCTGATCGTCACCGGCGGCTATGCGCCCTGCCAGGATGGCCTGCTGGATGAAACCGGTCCCCTGCTCGTCACGCCGGAGCAGGCCGATGCGCTCAAACCCATTCCTCAGGCGGTGCATGCCGAGGGCGGCAAGATCATTCTGCAAATCCTGCATACCGGGCGCTACGCCAAGGTCGCACGGCCGGTCGGTGCCTCCGACATTCCGTCCCCGATCAATCCGCGCGGGCCCCGCGCCTTGAGCACGACCGAAGTCTGGCAGACCATCGCCGACTTCGTGCGCTGCGCCGAACTCGCCCAGCGCGCCGGCTTTGACGGCGTCGAGATCATGGGCTCGGAAGGCTACCTGCTCAACCAGTTCACCGTCACGCGCACCAACAATCGCAGCGACGAATTCGGCGGCAGCATGGAAAACCGCCACCGCCTGCCGGTGGAAATCGTGCGTCGCGTACGCGAGCGGGTAGGTCCGCAGTTTTTGCTGATGTACCGTGTGTCGGCACTGGATCTGGTCGAAGGCGGCGCCCCGGTGGACGAAATCGCCAAACTCTCCCAGGCAGTACAGGCCGCCGGCGCCGACATCCTCAACACTGGCATCGGCTGGCACGAAGCACGCATACCCACCATTGCCTACGTGGTGCCACGTGCTGCCTGGCGCTTCGCGGCGGCCCGGATCAAAAAGGCCGTCTCGATACCGGTCATCACCTCCAACCGCATCAACACACCTGCGCTGGCTGAAGAGATTCTTGCCAGCGGCGACGCCGACATGGTCTCGATGGCGCGCCCATTCCTGGCTGACGCCGCCTTCGTTGCCAAGGCGGCGCAGGGTCGCGCCGAAGAGATCAACACCTGTATCGCCTGCAACCAAGCCTGCCTAGACTACATCTTCTCCGACCGGCCCGCCACCTGCCTGGTCAATCCCCGCGCTGGCCGTGAACTCGAATTCTCGCGGCTGCCGCCACGGGCGGCGCAACGCAAGGTGGCGGTAGTCGGCGCCGGCGCGGCCGGGCTAGCCTGCGCGCTGAGCACAGCCGTTCGCGGTCACGCGGTCACCCTGTTTGAGGCCGCGCCAGAGATCGGTGGCCAGTTGAACCTGGCTCGGGCCGTGCCGGGCAAACAGGAGTTCAATGAACTGTTGCGCTACTTTCAGCAGGGTGTGGCGCGGCATGGCGTCACGCTAAAGCTTGGCTGCCGGGCTGAGGCCCAAGCGCTCGCCAAGGGCCAATACGACCGCATCGTGATCGCCACCGGCGTGCGCCCGCGCCTGCCGCAGATCCCGGGTATCGAGCATCCGAAAGTCGTGAGTTATGCCGACCTGCTGTCGGGTCGGGCGCAGGCAGGTCGCCGGGTCGCGGTGGTCGGCGCCGGGGGAATCGGTTTCGATGTGGCTGCGTTCCTGCTGCACGAAGAACAGGCCGGGGACGCCAGTACGCCGCAGGCAGTCGACCGGTTTTACGCTGAATGGGGTGTCGACACCTCACCCTCAGCCGCAGGTGGCCTGAAACCGATGCGGCCCGTGACATCGCCACGCGAGGTCACCCTGTTGCAGCGCAAACCGGAAAAACCCGGACGCAACCTGGGCATGACCACTGGCTGGGCACTCAAGGCCGAACTGGCTCGACGCAACCTGCGCATGCTGTCGGGCTGTAGCTATGAGCGTATCGACGACGCCGGACTGCATCTGAGCATCGGGGGGCAGCCACAAACGCTCAATGTGGACACCATCGTGATTTGCGCCGGCCAGGACAGCGAGAACGCGCTGGCCACCGAATTGCGCGCGCTCGGCCTTGCGCCCGAGATCATCGGCGGTGCGGCGGTTGCCGCCGAACTGGACGCCTTGCGCGCCATTGACCAGGGCACACGCCTCGGGCTGGCCATCTGAACTCACCCAAAGCGCCCCATGGATTTCGCACCCCATCAAGAACATGCGTCGATCCGCGATGCGATCACCAAAATCTGCTCGCACTTCGACGACGCTTACTGGCTCGAACGCGACCGGCTGGGTGGTTTTCCGCATGAGCTGCACCGCGCTCTGGCCGAGGGTGGCTGGCTGGGCATCTGCCTACCGCCCGAGTACGGCGGCGGCGGCCTGGGCATCACCGAGGCCACGGTGATGATGCAGGCCATCTCCCAATCGGGCGCGGGCCTGTCGGGCGCGTCTTCGGTGCACATGAACATCTTCGGCCTGCAGCCCGTCGCGGTCTTCGGCACCGAAGAGCAAAAGCGCCGCATGCTGCCGCCGCTGATCCAGGGCAAGGAAAAGGCCTGCTTCGCCGTTACCGAACCCAACACGGGCCTGAACACCACGCGCCTCAAGACGCGCGCCGAGCGCGCCGGCGACCACTACATCCTGAGCGGCCAGAAAGTCTGGATCTCGACCGCGCAGGTGGCCGACAAAATGCTCATCCTCGCGCGCACCACGCCCATCGAGGAGTGCAAAAAACCCACCTTCGGCCTGAGCCTGTTCTACACCGACCTCGACCGCCGCTTCGTTGAAGTGCGCGAAATCGAAAAAATGGGCCGCAAGGCCGTCGATTCGAACCAGGTCTTCATCGACGGCCTGCGCGTGCCCGTCGAAGATCGCATCGGCGAAGAAGGCCGCGGCTTTGAATACATCCTGCACGGCATGAACCCCGAGCGCGTGCTGATCGCGGGTGAAGCCGTGGGCCTGGGCCGCAAGGCACTCGAAGTCGCCGTGCAGTACGCAAAGGAACGCGAGGTGTTCGACCGCCCGATCGGCAAGAACCAGGGCATACAGCACCCGCTCGCGCAGTCGTGGATGGAGCTCGAAGCCGCCGAGCTCATGGCCATGCGTGCCGCCTGGAAGTACGACAACCACCTCGAGTGCGGCGCCGATGCGAACGCTGCCAAGTACCTCGCCGCCGAGGCCGGCTTCAACGCCTGCCAGCGCGCCATGGCCACGCTGGGCGGCTTCGGCTACGCCAAGGAATACCACGTCGAGCGCTACCTGCGCGAAATCATGATCCCGCGCATCGCGCCCATCAGCCCCCAGCTCATCATGTGCTTCATCGCCGAGAAGGTGCTGGGGCTGCCCAAATCGTACTGAACCGCCCATGGCTTTTACCTGCCGCCGGCTTTGTACCTGCTGTCCCAAGCGGCCTGCGGCTCCTTTCCAGATTTCATCCTCCAAGCCAGAACCGATCCGACCATGAGTATTTCCACCGACGGCGAACGCGCTGAACAGCTCTCCATTTTGCGCGAAAGTGCCCTCAGTTTCGCGAGCAAAGAATCCCCGCTCACGCGCGCCCGCGCACTGCGCCAGCAGCCACCCGGCTTCGACCGTAACTTCTGGGTCGCGCTCGCCGAGCAAGGCTGGACGGGCTTGCTGGTGCCCGAGGCGCAGGGCGGTTACGCGCAGGGCCTCGCCGAAATGGCCGAGGTCGCCGGCGCGCTCGCAGCGCAGGTGGCGCCCGAGCCCGTGGTGCCCGTGCTGGTGTTTGCCGGCCGCCTGCTCGCGCATGTGCCCCAAGTCGCGCTCGCAAACCAGTTGCTGGCCGACATGGCCGCCGGCACGCTGCTGCCCGCCGTGGCCTGGCAGGAAGACCTCACCGGCGCCAAGGACCAGCCCGAGCACGCCAGCACGCGGCTCGAGCGCACGGCGGATGGCCTGCAACTGCAGGGCCGCAAGCGCCATGTGCGCCCCGGCGCGGGCGCCGACGGCTTTATCGTCAGTGCCCATGGCGCGCAAGGATTGGCGCTCGTTTGGGTGCCCGCTGACACCCCCGGCCTGACCATACAAAGCCAGCTGCTGGCCGACGGCAGCTATGCCGCCGAAGTCGAACTCGCCAACGTGCGCGTACCAGCGCAAAACCTGCTCGCCGAAGGTGCTGCAGCCTCTGCTGCGCTGACGCGCGCGTACGACGAAACCCTGGTGCTCACGAGCGCCGAACTGCTGGCCCTGGTGCGCAGCATGCTGGCCATGACGCTCGAGTATCTGCGCTCGCGCGTGCAGTTCGGCAAGCCCATCGGCAGCTTTCAGGCGCTGCAGCACCGCGCCGCCGACCTGCTGATCCAGCAGGAGCTGACCGCGAGCGTGCTCGCGCAGGCCCTGGCCCTGCTCGACGACCCCAACACGTCCGCCACGGCACGCTCGGCCATGGCGAGCCGCGTCAAGGCGCGCGCTTCCGACGCCGGCCTGCAAGTGGCGCGCGAGGCCGTGCAACTGCACGGCGCGATCGGCGTCACCGACGAATACGACCTGGGCCTGTACCTGCAGCGCGCCCTGGTGCTCTCGGCCTGGCTGGGCAACGGCACGCAGCAGCGCCGCCGCTACGCCGCCCTCACCCGTAACCTCACCGAGCAGGAACACGCATGAACACCTCCACCGCAGCACCTTCCAGCACCGACTGGAACGCCATGGGCAACGAGAGCTTCCGCGCCATGGTGCGCGCGTTTTTCGAAGCCGAATACCCGAGGGAACTGCGCTACCCCAAGCGCCGTCTGCGCTGGGCCGAGATCAAGCACTGGTTCCTCAAGCTGTCGCAAAAAGGCTGGGTGGCCCCGAGCTGGCCCACGCAGTACGGCGGCATGGGCCTGTCGCCCGAAAAGCTCATCATCTTCATTGAAGAGCAGGAACGCTGGGGCGTGGGTCGCGCGCCCGACATGGGCATCACCATGGTTGGCCCCCTGCTGATCCAGTACGGCACCGAAGAGCAGCGTGCGCACTACCTGCCCAAGATTCTCGCGGGCGAAAACATCTGGTGCCAGGGTTATTCCGAACCCAACTCGGGCTCCGACCTCGCGAGCCTGCGCACCGAGGCCGTGGTCGATGGCGACGACTTCATCGTTAACGGGCAAAAAATCTGGACCACGCTCGCGCAGGACGCGACGCACATCTTTTTGCTCGTGCGCACCGACAAGTCCGGCAAGAAGCAGGAAGGCATCAGCTTCCTGCTGGCCGACATGACCATCCCCGGCATCCGCGTGCGCCCCATCCGCAACATCGCCGGCGGCGAAGACTTCTGCGAGGTGTTCCTCGAAAACGTGCGCGTGCCGCGTGCCAACATCGTGGGCCAGCTCAACAAGGGCTGGACGATCGCCAAGGCCCTGCTAGGCTTCGAGCGCATCTTCCTTGGCAGCCCCAAGCAAAGCCAGTACGCCTTGGCGCGCGTGCAAGAGGCCGCCGGGCGCCTGGGCCTGCTCGACGACGCGGGCTTCGTCGATCGTTACACCAAGCTCGCCCTCGACGTGGCCGACCTCGGTGCGCTCTACGGCCGCTTCATCGAGCAGGTCAAGCGCGGCGAAGCCCTGGGGCCGGATGTGTCCATGCTCAAAATCTTCGGTACCGAAACCTATTCGCGTCTGGCCGACCTGCTCGTGGAGATTCTGGGCGCCAACGGCGGCACGCCGGGCTCGACCGAACTGCCCGGCGGCCCGGTGGACGCGCTGACTTCGTTCTACAACGCCCGGCCCGCCACGATTTACGGCGGCAGCAACGAAATCCAGCGCACCATCCTCGCTTCCAACGTGCTCAATCTGCCCGCATGAACGCCGCGCAGACCCGCCCCTTCGCCGGCCCCGGCCCGGACGCACAGTTCGCGGCCGCGCTGGCGCAGGGCCGCTTTCAGATCCAGCACTGCGCCGCGTGCGGTCAGCATGTCTTCTATCCGCGCGCGCTGTGCCCGTATTGCGGCTCGGCGCAGCTGGGCTGGGTCAAGGCCAGCGGGGCCGCTCAGGTCTATTCCAGCACCACGGTGCGGCGCAAGGCCGAGGTCGGCGGTGACTACAACGTCGCGCTGGTGGACCTGGCCGAGGGGCCGCGACTGATGTCGCGGGTCGATGGCGTGCCACCCGAACAGGTGCGCATCGGCATGGCGGTGCAGGCACGGGTGATCGATGATCCGGCCCAGGGCAAGCTGCTCGTCTTCGTGGCTGCGGCGCACAGTGAAAGTTAACCAATGAGCACCACTTTCCCCCTGCGTGGCGGTGCCGCCATCGTCGGCGCCAGCCTGGGTGGCGCACCCATGGCACCTGGCCGCAGTGCGCTCGAAATTCTGGGCGAGGCGGTACACGGCGCGCTGGCCGATGCTGGCTTAAAACTATCCGATGTCGATGGCCTGTTCACGGGCTCGTCCTACCACTTTCTGGCCGGCCTGTCGGTGGCGGAATACCTGGGCATCCACCCCAAGTTCTGCGAAGCCACGATGGTGGGCGGCTCGTCCTACGTCGGCCACCTGCTCACCGCGGCCATGGCGCTGCACACCGGACAGTGTGAAGTGGCGCTGGTGTGCTACGGCAGCAACCAGGGTTCGGGCCATGGCAAGCTCAAGTCCATGGCCGAGACGCCTTTGTACGAAGCCCCCTACGCGCCACGCTACCCGATCTCCAGCTACGCCCTGGCCGCCGCACGCCACATGCATCAATACGGCACGACACGCGAAGACCTGGCCCACATCGCGGTCGCGGCGCGCCAATGGGCGCAACTCAATCCGCTGGCCCATGCGCGCGATCCGCTCAGCGTCGAACAGGTGCTGGCCGCGCGCATGGTCAGCGATCCGCTGTCGGTGCTCGATTGCTGCCTGGTCACCGACGGTGGCGGCGCCCTGGTGCTTGTGAAGAGCGAGCGGGCGCGCGACTTTCCCAAGCCGCCGGTCTATGTGCTGGGCGCGGCAGCCGCCACCTGGCACCGCCAGATCGCCTCCATGCCCGACCTCACGGTGACGGCCGCCGCCGAATCCGGCCCGCGCGCCTTCGCCATGGCCGACCTCACGCCCAGGGACGTGGATGTCGTGGAGCTGTACGACGCCTTCACCATCAACACTCTGCTATTCCTCGAAGACCTGGGCTTTTGCGCCAAGGGCGAGGGCGGCGCCTTCGTGCGCGACGGACGCATCGCACCGGGCGGCGAACTGCCGGTCAACACCAACGGCGGCGGACTTTCCTGTTGCCATCCGGGCATGTACGGCATGTTCCTGCTCATTGAGGCCGTGCAGCAGCTGCGCGGCGAAGCCGGCGCGCGCCAGGTGGCCGATGCGCAAGTCGCGCTGTGCCATGGCAATGGCGGCGTTCTTTCCAGCCAGGTGACGGCGCTGTTGGGCACGGCCGCCACCGTCTGATTTTTTATATCAACAACCAGGAGTCATTTCATGAACAAAGGCATCATGCTGCAAGACAAGGTGGCCGTCGTCACAGGTGCGGGGCGGGGCATCGGTCGCGACATTGCGTTGCAGATGGCGGCACAAGGTGCCAAGGTGGTGGTCAACGACATCGGTGCCTCGATCGGGGGCGAAGGCAACGACGCCAGCCCGGGCCAGCAAGTAGTCGATGAGATCAAGGCCCTGGGCGGCCAGGCGGTTCTCAGCACCGACAGCGTGTCCAACTGGAAGGCCGCCAACCGCATCATCGAATGCGCGGCCGACACCTTTGGCCGCATTGACGTGGTCGTCAATAACGCCGGCATCCTGCGCGACCGGCTGTTCTTCAACATGTCGATCGAAGAATGGCACGCGGTGATCGATGTGCACCTGCACGGCAGTTTCTACGTCTCGCGCGCCGCGGCACCGCACTTCAAGACCCAGCAGTCCGGTGCCTATGTGCACATGACCTCGACCTCCGGCCTGCTGGGTAACCTCGGCCAGGCCAACTACGCCGCAGCCAAACTCGGTATCGCGGCGCTATCGCGCTCGATCGCCTTTGACATGCAGCGCTACAACGTGCGCTCCAATTGCATCTCTCCCTTCGCCTGGAGCCGCATGATTGGCTCCATACCGACCGAGACGCCCGAGCAGCAGGCACGGGTCGAGAAGCTGAAGAAAATGGATACGGCGAAGATCGCGCCGATGGTCGCCTTCCTGGCCAGCGATGCTGCGCGCGAGGTCAGCGGCCAGATATTCGCGGTGCGCGGTAACGAAATCTTCCTGATGAGCCAGCCCCGCCCGCTGCGCGGCATGCACACCGCCGAGGGCTGGACGCCCGAGACCATCGCCGAGCGCGTGCTGCCGTCGATGAAGCCCATCTTCACGCCGCTGGAGAACTCGGCCATCGTGTTCTCGTGGGACCCGGTCTGAGCGCCCCACCACCATGGCGATCAACTACGACAAACTCATGGCATGGCCTTTCGAGGACGTGCGGCACCGCTACACCCAGCGCGACACCATGCTCTACGCCTTGGGCATCGGCCTGGGTGCCGACCCCACCAACGAAGCCGAATTGCGCTTTGTCTACGAGAAGAACCTCGTTGCGCTGCCAACCCTGCCGGTGGTGCTGGGCTATCCAGGCATGTGGCTCAAGGAGCCCGACACCGGGGTTGATTGGGTGCGCCTGGTGCACGGCGAACAGGGCCTGCGCCTGCACCGACCCGTGCCCCCCGAAGGCGAGGTGATCGGGCGCACGCGCGTCACGGGCATTGTTGACAAGGGCCCCGGCAAAGGGGCGCTGATCTACACCGAGCGCAGGGTGCAGGATGCCGCCAGCGGTGAACTGCTGGCCACGCTGACATCGTCAACCTTCTGCCGCGCCGATGGCGGCTTCGGTGGTCCGACCGGGCCAGTGAAGGCCGTGCACGAGTTACCGCAGCGCGCCGTTGACCGCAGCGTCGATTTCGCCATCCAGCCGCGCGCCGCACTGGTTTATCGCCTCTCAGGCGACTACAACCCCCTGCATGCCGAACCCGCGGTGGCGCGCGCGGCTGGCTTCGAGCGACCTATTTTGCACGGACTGGCCACCTACGGCATCGCGGGCTGGGCCATCACCCAAAGCGTGTGCGGTGGTGACCCGGCTGCCGTGCAATCGATCGACGTGCGGTTTTCCTCGCCGGTTTACCCTGGTGAGACGATCCGCACCGAGATCTGGATCGAAGGCAAGGTCGTGTCATTTCGCGCCCTAGCCCTCGAACGCGACATTGTCGTGCTCAACAACGGACGCGCCGAGTTGCGCTGAGCCTATTTTCATTTTTCTTTTTCAAGGACCCAAGATGAACTACGCTGACTTCCAATTTCTGAAATTCGATCACAAGCCAAACGGTGTACTGGTGATCACCATCAACCGCCCCGAGGTTATGAACGCGACCAATGGCCGCCTGCACTGGGAGCTGACCAAGATCTGGGCCGTGGTCAACGACGACGCCAAGACCAAGGTGGCCGTCATCACGGGTGCCGGCGACCAGGCCTTCTCGGCCGGCGGCGACCTGGAGTGGGTGGCCAACATGGTCGGCAACCCCAAGGAAATCGCCAACACCATGACCGAGGCCTCGGACGTGGTCTACAACATGATGGCCTGTGACAAGCCCATCATCTCGGCCATCAACGGCGTGGCCGTGGGTGCCGGCCTGGCGGTCGCCTTCTTGGCCGACATCAGCATCATGGCCGAGGAGGCCAAGATCACCGATGGCCACGTCAAGATCGGCGTCGCCGCCGGCGACCACGCCGCCATTCTGTGGCCCCTGCTGTGCGGCATGGCCAAGGCCAAGTACTACCTGATGACGGCCGAGTTCGTCAGCGGCAAGGAAGCCGAGCGCATCGGCCTTGTGAGCCTGTGCGTGCCGCGCGCCGAACTGATGGACAAGGCCATGGCCGTGGCCAACAAGCTGGCCGCAGGCAGCCAGCAGGCGATCCGCCTGACCAAGCGCTCCTTGAACGGCTGGATGAACGTGGCGCGCCCGATCTTCGAGAGCTCGCTGGCGATGGAGATGCTGTGCTTCCTGGGTGAGGACGCCAAGGAAGGCGTGGCCTCGGTGCGCGAGAAGCGCGCGCCCAAGTTCCCCTCGGCCAACAACTGAACCACTACCCGGCTGAATGGGCGCATCCCGCGCCCATTCCCATTCCAAACAACCTTGCACTGGAGAAACCCATGGATTTCGCGCTGACCCAAGAACAGCGGATGATTTACGAGTACGGCGACCGTATCTCGAAACAATTCGACCACAACTACTGGCGCGGCTACGCCGAAAAGAATGAGCGGCCCACCGAGCTGTACCAGCAGATCACCAGCGACGGCTTTCTGGGCATCATGGTGCCCGAAGCTTATGGCGGTGCCGGCCAGGGCATGACCGAGATGCTGCTGTTCATGGAAGGCCTGGCGAACAACGGCATCCCGCTGCTCAACCTGGTGGTCGGTCCAACCATGACCATGGGGTTGCTGGCCAAGCACGCGAGCGAGGACATGAAGCGCCGGTTTCTGCCGGGCGGCTGCACCGGCGAGATCAAGTTCTGCTTCGCCATCACCGAACCCAACGCCGGCTCGAACTCGATTGAGATCACCAGCATCGCCAAGTCCGACGGCAAAGGCGGCTTCAAGCTCAATGGTCAGAAGGTCTTCATCACCGATGCCAACTGCGCTGACTACGTGATGGTTGTCACCCGCACCTCTGCGCGCGCCGAAGTGAAGAAAAAGACCGACGGCTTCACCATTTTCATGGTTGACATGAAGAAAAAAGGCATCAGCAAAACGCTGATTCCGGTCGCCTTCCCGGTACCTGAGACGCAATGGCAGCTGTTCTTCGACAACGTTGAACTGACCGAGGCCGATGTGCTGGGCGAAGTCGGCAAGGGCTTCAACATCCTGTTCGACACCCTCAACCCCGAGCGCATCATCTTGTCAGGACTGTGCACCGGCGTCGGGCGCTTCGCCTTGAGAAAGGCCGTGGCCTATGCCAACGATCGCAAGGTGTTCAACAACACGCCCATTGGTGCCCACCAGGGCGTACAGCATCCGCTGGCGATTGCCCGCAGCGAGATCGAAATGGCCTCGCTGATGGCGCTCAAGGCGGCCTGGGCCTTTGACCAGAACATGCCCGCCGGCGAGTACGCCAACATCGCCAAGTACGCTGGTGCTGAAGCCGGTATTCACGCCGTTGACGCAGCGATTCAGACCCACGGTGGCAACGGTTTCACCAAGGAGTACGGCATCTACGACCTGTACGGCCTGGTGCGCTTGCTGCGCACGGCACCACTGAACCGTGAGATGGTGCTGAACTACATCGGCGAGCACGTGATGGGCCTACCGCGCTCGTACTGATTCGCACGCCTGTTCATGAGCAACAAAACGAGTTCTCCTCTCCCCGCCTTTGGGGCGCTGGCTGGTCTGAAGGTGGTTGACCTCTCACGCGTGCTCGGCGGGCCGTATTGCGGCCAGATCCTCGCCGACCACGGTGCCAACGTCATCAAGGTGGAGCCACCCGCCGGCGACGAGACCCGCGCCTGGGGTCCCCCCTTCATCGACGATGGCACAGCTGCCTACTACCTGGGTGTCAACCGTAACAAGCGCGACATAGTGATCGACCTGTCGCGCGCCGAGGGCCGCGAAATCGTTCTGAAGATGCTCGCGGACGCGGATGTGCTGATCGAGAATTTCAAGATCGGAACCCTCGAGCGCTGGGGCATCGGCTATGAGCAGACGCTGCGCGAGCGCTTCCCGCGCCTGATTCACTGCCGCGTCAGCGGTTTCGGTGCCGATGGGCCGCTGGGTGGGGCCCCGGGCTACGACGCCGTGGCCCAGGCTCTGGGCGGTCTGATGAGCGTCAATGGTTCCCCTGATACCGGTCCGATGCGGGTCGGGGTGCCGGTGGTGGACCTCACCACCGGTCTGTCCGCCGTCATCGGCGTGCTGCTGGCGGTGGTCGACCGCCAGCGCTCCGGGCGCGGACAATTCGTCGAGGCCACGCTGTACGACACGGCCGTGTCGCTACTGCACCCGCAAAGTGCAAATTGGCTGATCTCGGGCAATACGCCGCAGCTCGGCGGCAACGCGCACTCCAACATCGTGCCCTACGACAAATTCAAGACCCGCACCTGCGAGGTGTTCCTAGGCATCGGCAACAACGGACAGTGGAAAAAGCTGTGCGACTTCCTCGGACGCCCGGAGATGGCCAATGAGCCACGTTTCGCCACCAACGCGGGCCGATTTGGCAACCGTGACGCCCTGCGCACCCTGCTTGAGGAGCACCTGCGCCAGGTCGATGGCGAATTGCTGTGCAGTCAATTGTTGGCCGCCGGCGTTCCGGCTGGCGCGGTGCGCGCCATCCCCCAGGTTCTGACCGACCCGCACACCCTGCACCGGAACATGGTGGTGCAAGTCGAGAACATGCAAGGCATTGGCATTCCGGTCAAACTGTCTCGCACACCGGGACGGGCCCACAGCGCACCCCCACGCTTCGGCCAGCACACGCGGGAGTTACTGGCCGAGCATGGCTACGGCGAGGCTACCATTGAAGCCCTGATCGCGCGGAAAACAGTGGCACAACACGCCCCGGCCCGAGTCAATCCTGTCGACACAAGGGTAAACTCTCATGAATCTAACTAATGTTAGACATTAAAATCACTTTGTGCAATAGGAACCTACAGTGATCAACACCATCAGTACCAGTAACACCGCGAAAGAGGATGGGCCGACACAGGCCAGCAACCGAGCGGCAGTACCCGTGCTCGAATGCCGCGATGTGGAGCGGCGCTTCGGCGGCCTGGTGGCCGTGACCGGCGTCGACATGCACATCCATCAAGGCGAGATCTTTGGCCTGGTCGGCCCCAACGGCAGCGGCAAGACGACCATGACCAACGCCATCACCGGCTTCTTCCCGCCTCAAAAAGGGCAGATTCTGCTCAACGGGGAAAACATCACCGGCATGGCGCCGCACAAGGTGGCGCGCCGTGGCGTGGCCCGCACCTTCCAGAACCTGGCGCTGTTCAACGGCATGACGGTGCTCGACAACATCCTGCTGGGGCGCCATGTGCACATGAAGCCCAGCGTGCTGCGCACCACCCTCTACCCCTGGCTGAGCCGACCCGAGGAGATCGCCCACCGCGAGGTGGTGGAGGAGGTGATCGACTTCATGCAACTGGAAAACGTGCGCGACGAGCCGGTGGACGCCATCCCGCTGGGCCTGAAGAAGCGGGTGGAGCTGGCGCGTGCGCTGGTGGCCGAACCCAGCTTTCTGGTGCTGGACGAACCCATGGCCGGCATGAACCAGGAAGAGAAAGAATATATGGCGCGCTTCATCCTCGATGCGCGCGAGGAGCGCGGCGTGACCGTGATGCTGATCGAGCACCACATGGACATCATCACCGGCATCTGCGACCGCATGATGGTGCTGAGCTACGGCGAGGTCATCGACACCGGCATCCCCCGCGAGGTCATCGCCGACCCGCGCGTCATCAAGGCCTACTTGGGAGGTGCCCATGCCGTCCAATGAGCGCACATCCAGCACTTGGGATCTGACCCCGGACACCACCCTACCCCGGCTTCTGGCGGCCAATGCACGCGAGTTGCCGCAGGATGTGGCCTTTCGCGAAAAAGACCGCGGGATCTGGCAGGAGACCACCTGGCAGACCGCTTTTGACAAGACCTTGCGCTGCGCCGCTGGCCTGCAGGCCCTGGGGCTACAAAAAGGCCATGCGATGCTGATCCTGGGCGACAACCGGCCCCATCTCTATCTGGGCATGTTGGCGGTGGGCATGCTGGGCGGCCTGGCCACGCCCGTCTATCCGGACGCCACGCCCGAAGAAATCATGCATGTGGTCAACAGTGTGCATGTGCAGTTCGTACTGGCCGAAGACCAGGAGCAGGTAGACAAGGCGCTGGATCTTCGCGAGCGCGGTGCGTCGCTGCATTACATCATCTACGATAACGCGCGCGGACTGTCTCGCTACACCGCGCCCGGCCTGGTGTCGCTGCAGCAGCTGATGGCCGACGGCCACAAACGTTTGCAATCGCAGGCCGGACTGGCCCAGCAACTGACCGAGCTGGCCACTCCGGCCGATCCGGCGGTGCTGATCCACTCCTCTGGCACCACCGGCAAGCCCAAGGGCGTGGCGCTGTCGCACCGCAACGTGCTCAGCGGTGTGGTCAATGCATTCAAAGGCCAGTCCTTCGAGTTTGGTGAAGACATCCTGGCCTACCTGCCCATGGCTTGGGTTGGCGACTTTGCCATCACCCTGGGCGCGGGGGTGGCGCTGCACTTCACCATCAACATCCCGGAGGGGGCTGAGACGGTGTTGCACAACTTGCGTGAGATCGCACCCACCTTTTACCTGGCCGCGCCCCGTAGCTGGGACAATCTGCTGACCCAGGTGCAGGTGCGCATGGAGGACTCGACCTGGCTCAAGAAGACGCTATACGACTTCTTCATGGCCAACGCCATCGCTGCCGAAAGGCGCAAGCTCGCGGGCGAGGCCCCCACCACCCTGCAACAGCTGCTGCGCCCGCTGGGTGAATGGCTGGTGACCGGCCCCATCAAGGACCAATTGGGCATGAGTCGGCTGCGCAACGCCTTCACCGGCGGCGAAGCGATTGGTGAAGACACCTTTGTGTTCTACCGCGCCCTGGGCGTGCGCCTGCGCCAGCTCTACGGCCAGACCGAGAGCAGTGCCTTCAACGCCATGCAGGCCCCCAACGAGGTGCGCCTGCACACCGTGGGTCGCCCTCTTC
Source organism: Ottowia sp. VDI28 (assembly GCF_049532675.1). Lineage (NCBI taxonomy): Bacteria > Pseudomonadati > Pseudomonadota > Betaproteobacteria > Burkholderiales > Comamonadaceae > Ottowia > Ottowia sp. VDI28. Next base: position 790,061 of record NZ_CP149820.1, read on the forward strand.
CGGGCGTGGAGGTGCAGATCAGCGACAGCGGCGAGATTCTGATCCGCTCGGGCAGCGTGTTCAGCGGCTACCACCAGAACGAGAAGGCCAGCGCCGAAACCCTGGCCGACGGCTGGCTGCACACCGGTGACGCCGGCTACCTGGAGCCCGATGGCCAACTGGTGGTGCTGGGGCGCCTGTCTGAGGTGGTCTACACCGCCAAGAAGGAACGCTACATCCCCAACTACATCGAGAACCGGCTCAAGTTCAGCCCCTTCATCAAGGACGTGGCGGTGCTGGGCAAGGACCGCGACACGCTCGCCGCCATCGTCTGCATCGACAAGGAGCCGGTAGGCCACTGGGCTGAGGTGCGGGGCATCTCCTACATCTCCTACGCCGACCTGTCGCAAAAGCCTGAGGTCATCGACTTGCTCGCCCAGGCCGTGCGCCACGTCAACGAAACCCTGCCCGAGGGGCTGAAACTGCGCCACTTCGTGAGCCTGCACAAGGAATTCGATGCAGACGACGGCGAGATCACCCGCACACGCAAGCTGCGCCGCAACGTGGTGGAGGAACGCTACGCACCCATCATCGAAGCCATCTACAGTGGACAGAAGCAGGTGACGATGCGCGCGCAGATCACCTACGAGACGGGCGAGATCGGGGTGACCGAACGCCTGCTAACCGTGAAGGAAGTTTGAGCCATGGATCCGATGTATCTCCTCGAACTCGCAGTCAACGGCGGCCTGGCCGGCCTGATGTATGCGTTGGTCGCCATGGGCATCGTGCTCATCTACAAGTCGTCCTCGGTGCCCAACCTGGCACAAGGTGGACTGACCATGCTGGGGGCCTACATGGTGCTCGCATTTGCCAATAGCGCCGGCCTGCCTATTTGGCTGGCCATCCCGGCGGCCATGGTCACCATGTTTCTCGCGGGCATGGGCATCGAGCGCGTGGCACTGCGGCGCCTGGCCGGTCGACCCATCGTCATGATTCTCATGATGACGCTGGGCATCGACATCTTCATCCGAGCAACCGCCATGACCATCTGGGGTGGCAGCGGTCGCCCCATGCAGATCGGCATCAGCGATGCGCCGCTGTTCCTGGGCCCGCTGCTGCTCAACCGCGCCTACGTGGTGGGTGCGGTGGTCTCGCTGGTGCTGTTCGTGGCCTTCATGCTGTTCTTCCGCACCCGGCGCGGCGTGGTGCTGCGCGCCATCGCGGACGATTACACCGCCTCGTGGTCGGTGGGCATCTCGGTGGAACGCGGCGTGGCACTGTCGTGGGCCTTGTCGTCGGTGGTGGCCACCACCGCGGGCGTGCTGTGGGGCTCGGTGCAGACGGTGGACCAGACCCTGGCGATGCTGCTGCTCAAGGGCATCACGGTGGCCGTGCTCGGCGGCATGGACAGCCTGGGCGGCGCCATCCTGGCCGGCCTGCTGCTGGGCATTCTGGAAAGCGTGGCCTCGGGCGTGCTGGACCCGCTGCTGGGCGGCGGCACCCGCGAACTGGTGGTGGCGGCCGTGCTCATCCTCACCATCATGATTCGACCCCATGGCCTCTTTGGCCGCCACGACATCGAAAGGATCTGAACGATGTTGTACCGACAAGCTGGCATCTTCCACACCCACTACGCAAGCGATCGCGGGCTGTTCCCCATCCCGTTCGAGCGCAAGGCCATCATCGCCATCCTGCTGGTGGCCTTGGCCGCCCCCTGGCTGTTCAGTTCGCTGGTGCTGGTCAGCTACATCAAGCCGTGGCTGATCTGGACGGCGGCGGTGCTGGGCCTCAACCTCATCCTCGGCTGGGCCGGGCAGTTCCACTTCGGCTACGCGGCCATCATGGGCATCGGCGCCTACACCTCGGTGCACGCGGCGCGCAACGGCGTGCCCTGGGAATTTGCGGTGGTCATGGGTGGCATCATGGCGGCGGTGGTGGGCGTGGTGTTCGCGTTTGCGGCCCTGCGCGTCAAGGGCCTGTACCTGGCCCTGTCCACCCTGGCCATGCAGTTCGTGATGGACTGGGTCATCTCGCACGTGCCGGCCATCAGCGGCGGCGTGTCGGCCACGCTGCAATCGCCACCCATGAAGCTGCTGGGCCAGGCGGTCACGTCCGAGGCCGGCATCTACTACGTGGTGCTGGCCTGGCTGATCTTCGTCACCCTGTTCATGCTGAACCTGCGCCGCACCGCACTGGGCCGCGCGCTGGTGGCTGTGCGCGAAAAAGACTACGCGGCGGCGGTGATCGGTGTGCAGAGCTTCTATTACAAGCTGGTGGCCTTTGCCACCTCGGCCTTCATCGGTGGCGTGAGCGGCGCCATGCTGGTGTTCGGCTTCTACAAGGCGGTCACGCCCGAGCAGTTTGCGGTCAATGTGTCCATCGAACTGTTGGCCATGGTCATCGTCGGCGGGCTGGGCAGCATCATCGGCAGCTTCTTCGGCACCGCCTTCATCCTGCTGCTGCCGGGGCAGATGAACACCTTCATTGCCTGGATGGCCAAGGTGTTGGGCCTGGACATCGGCGTCGAGACGCTGGCCCACGTTCCGCACATGGTGTACGGCGCCACCATCATCGCGGTGCTGCTGATCGAGCCCATGGGCCTGGGCAAGCTGTACGGCAACGTGCGCAACTACCTGCTGGTCTGGCCATTTGGCTACGCGCGCAAGTGAGGCGATTGACATGAGCACCCCCACCCCCACCTCCATCCCCACTGCGACCCCCATTCTTTCGCTCAACAACATCGAGGTCATCTACGACAAGGTGGCCCTCGCCATCAAGGGCGTGTCGGTCGAGGTGCCACAAGGCGGCATGGTCGCGCTGCTGGGCGCCAACGGCGCCGGCAAAAGCACCACGCTCAAATCCATCAGCGGCCTGCTGCAGGCCGAGCGCGGCGAGGTCACCCGGGGCGACATCCGGTTCATGGGCCAGGACATCGCTGGCTTGGCACCACAGGCCCGCGTCAAGCTCGGCATCGTGCAGGTGCTGGAAGGTCGGCGGGTGTTCGAGCACCTCACGCCCGATGAAAACCTGGTGGCCGCCTCGGCGGTGGTGGGCGGCTCGCGCGCGGACATGAACCGCAACCGCGACATGGTCTACGCCTACTTTCCGCGCCTGCACCAGCGCCGCACCGCGCAATCGGGTTTTCTGTCGGGCGGCGAGCAGCAGATGCTGGCGATTGGCCGCGCGCTGATGACCCAACCCAAGCTGCTGATGCTGGACGAGCCCAGCCTGGGCCTGGCGCCGTTTCTGGTGGCCGAGATCTTCGACATCGTCAAACGCATCAACCAGCAAGAGGGCCTGTCGGTGCTGCTGGTGGAGCAGAACGCCATCGCCGCACTTGAAGTGGTGTCGCACGGCTACCTGCTCGAAAACGGCCGCATCGTGATGCACGACAGCGCCGACGCCATGAAGAAAAACCCCGACATCCAGGAGTTCTACCTGGGTGGTGCCGAGGGCAAGAACTTCCACGACATCAAACACTACAGCCGACGCAAACGCTGGCTGAGCTAAAAGTCCACTACCACAGTCCTTGGCATGCGCGTACTTGGTGCCTCTCGGACGATTCAACCCACCGTACGCAGGAGACATGCGATGAAACGAGCTTTGCTATCCACCCTCTCAGGTGTCGCCCTGCTGCTGGGCGCGTCTGCCGCATCGGCGCAGCAGGCGCCGGTCAAGTTCGGCCTGTGCTACGACCTAAGCAAGGCCTACACCTTCGTAACACCACAAATCGTGCAAGCCGCAAAGGACTACGCAGAGATCCTGAACGCCCAAGGCGGCCTGGAAGGCAGCCCCATCGAAATCATGGTCCAGGACCATGGCAACGAGCCGCAGCGCGGCATCGAGTGCTACGAGAAGCTCAAGCGCGAAGGCGTGATGATCTTCGACACCCTGTCTACCCCAGTCTCGCGCGCCATACTGCCGCGTGCCATGGCCGACGGCAACATCATGCTGCAGTCCTTCGTCGGTCGGGGTGACGCCATTGACGGTGACGTGTTCAAGTGGATCTTCCCCATCGGCCCCACCTACTGGGGTCAGATGGCCAACAACATCCAATACATCAAGAACCAGAACAAGGGCAGCCTCAAGGGCGTGAAGGTCGGCTTCATCTACCCCGACTACTCGTTTGGCCAGGAACCAATCCCCATCCTGAAGACGCTGGCCGAGAAGGAAGGCTTCGAGCTCAACCTGTTCCCCAACCCCATGCCGGGCCGCGACCAGGCTGCCGTTTGGACGCAGATCCGCCGCTTCAACCCGGACTGGGTGATCACCTGGAACCTGTCCGCCATGCACGTGGTGGCCGCACGCGAAATGAAGCGCAACGGCATCCCCATGGACAAGCTGATCAGCGTTAACTGGTTCAACGAGGTGGACATCGCCAACATCGGCGCGGCTGAGGCCAAGGGCATCAAGCGCGGCACCAACGTGGCCGGTGGCCAGGACCATGCGCTGATCAAGCAGATCGTGGCCGACCTCTACGACAAGGGCAAGGGCAACGGCGACCGCAAGAACCTGCAGGACGTGTATTACAACACCGGCCTGGCCATATTCTCGGTAGCGTTTGAGGGCGTACGCAATGGTCTGAAGGCTGGCCGACCGCTGACCCCGGCCAAGATCAAGACCGGTCTGGAGAATCTGCGCAACTTCGACGCCAACGGACTAGTCGCGCCTGTCACCGTGACTGCAAAGGATCACGGCGGTGGAGGCAAAACCCGCATCGAGATGTGGGACGGCGCCAAGTGGGTGCCGCAGTCTGACTGGATTTCTGCCTACAACGATGTGGTGTGGGAAGTGATCAAGAAGGAATCGGCCGAGTTCGCCAAGACGAACAGGTGAGCCAGATCACTGGGCTGTCCCGGCCACGGGACAGCCCGGGTGTCTTTGGACGAACTCTCACCGCCACCTTTTCAACTCCCCCGCCAGCCGACAATCCAAGTTGTACCTCACGGCCCCGTGCATCGCAAGGTGGAGCCGCGCTCCAACAGGACACAGCTTAGCTGGCCACGTCTTGGACAAAAAATAAGTGAAGTGCTCAACAACCTAACACAATAGCTTGACTAACTATCGTTAGGCAGCTTAACTATTGCTAAACCAAAGTTGCGCCGAACGCGCGAGGAGTAAATATGGATCTCGATCTGAAGGGCAAATCAATCATCGTCACCGGGGGGCTCCAACATCGGACGGGGCATCGTGCTGGCATTCGCCGCTGAGGGCGCGAATATCACCATCGGCGACATCGACACCGAACAAGCGCAGAAAACGGCCGACTTCGCCATGCAGATGGGAGCGGCTTCCACCCAAGTGGTGAAGACCGATGTCACTCAACTTGACCAGGTGCAGGCCATGTTCAAGACCGCTGTGGACAAATTCGGCGGCGTTGATGTGCTGGTGAACAACGTTGGCTGGGACCAGCTGATGTTCTTTACGCAAACGACGCCCGAGTTCTGGCAAAAGGTAATTCAGATCAACTATGTGGGGGTCCTGAACTGCACCAAGACAGCACTTGAAGTGATGATCCCGCGCAACGCAGGGTCCATCGTCTCGATCAGCTCCGATGCCAGCCGTCAGGGCGAGCCGCGCGAAGCGGTCTACGGCGGCGTCAAGGCGGCGATCAACAGCTTCATGAAAACAGTTGCCAAGGAAAACGGTCGGTACGGCATCCGCTGCAACGTGGTCTGTCCCGGCGTGACGCTCCCAAGCACCACTGACGAAGTGGGCGGAAGCAGCATGTGGGTCGACGCCGACAGCATGTTCACCCCCGAGCAACTGGAAAAGGTCACCAAGTCACTGCCGCTGCGCAAGGTCGGCCGTCCGCAGGATATCGCCAATGCCGTTGCATTCCTTTCGTCAAGCAAGGTTGCCGGACACGTGACCGGGCAAGTCCTCTCCGTCTCCGGCGGCTACAGCATGATCGGCTGAACAGCTTGCAGCATCTGCCAACCGACAACTTATCTCATAAAAATCCAAGATGATTTTCGAAGACATCCTGTACGAAGAGCGTGATTCGACCGCTTACATCTCTATCAACCGGCCGCAGGTGATGAATGCATTTCGGGGTCGCACCATGGATGAGCTGCTCCACGCCATCATGAAAGCTGGCTGGGACAAGAAAATTGCTTCCATCGTCCTCACAGGTACGGGTGACCGCGCATTTTGTACTGGCGGCGACCAGTCGGCGCACTCAGGTCAGTACGACGGACGCGGCACCGTCGGATTGCCGGTCGAAGAAGTGCACAGCGCGATCCGCGACGTGCCCAAGCCGGTGATCGCCCGCGTACAAGGCTACGCGATCGGGGGCGGCAACGTGCTGGCCACCCTGTGCGACATGACCATCGCATCCGAAAAAGCCGTGTTCGGTCAGGTCGGCCCGAAGGTTGGCTCGGTCGACCCCGGTTGGGGAACAGCGTATCTGGCACATGTCGTCGGCGAGAAGAAGGCGCGCGAAATCTGGTATCTGTGCCGACGCTACACAGCACAGGAAGCGTTGGCGATGGGTCTGTGCAACACCGTCGTACCGCACGACCAGCTCGATGCCGAAGTCGCACGCTGGTGCAAGGAGATCGTTGACAAGAGCCCGACCGCACTGGCCATCGCCAAACGCTCATTCAACGCTTCCACCGAGCACATTCGGGGCATCGGCAGTCTCGGCCTCCAGGCGCTGAGCCTGTACTATGACACTGCGGAGTCCAAGGAAGGCGTCCGCGCCTTCCTGGAGAAACGCCTGCCAGACTTCCGGCAATGGACTGGTGACAGCAAATGAGCCAGAACAGACACCGCTAAGGTAGGCAGCGTGTAAGAGCGCGGGAACATGTCTGCTACGATCGGTCTGTTTAACCTAACTAACAACCGAAATGACCATCAAGCCACGTTCTGATGCCACCTCCATCAGCGCCGAAGCCACAGACACTCGCGAGCGCATCCTGCTCGAAGCCGCTCGACTGCTCCGGCACCATGGATATGCCGCTACCACCCTGCGAGAAATTGCCGACGCGGCCGGCGTCAAAGCCGGCAGCATCTATTACCACTTCGAATCAAAGGAGGAGATCCTCGGCGAAGTCTTGGACAAGGGTATCACAATCGTCGCCAATGCAGTTCGCGCCCGTATCGAGGCGCTGCCAGCGGACGCAAGCTGGCGTGACCGCATCGCGGCAGGCATCGAAGGCCACCTGTGGGGAATGCTCCACTATGGCGATTTCACGTCGGCCAACATTCGCGTCTATGGGCAAATACCTACCAGCGCAAAGAATCGCCACAAGATAGTCCGCCGGGCTTATGCGGACTACTGGGACCGTCTGCTCGCGTCGGCACTGGCCAGCGGCGAGTTGCGTCAAGACACCGGCTTGGCCGTGATTCGACTTTTCGTGATCGGCGCGTTGAACTGGACCGTCGAGTGGTACAACCCCCAGCGCGGTTCATTCCAGGACTTCGCACGCCAAATCACAGCCATCGTGTTCGATGGAATCCTCACGCATGACAAGGCATGACATGACAAAACATCTCTGGGAGGCATTATCGGCCGCTTCGATAGATCGAGCGGCACATCTGACCCTGACAGCAACCGTCAGCGTGCCGCCCGCGGTGGTGCCTCGTGGCTTGTTGCTCCGTTGCGTCAAGGAACTCTCGGTCCGTGCCGCCAGCAACAGGGGTGGGGCATGACGGTAAAGGAAGGCTGGCGCGGCCGGTTCTATGAAGACTTCGAAGTGGGCGACGAGTATCGACACGCTCTCGGGCGCACCCTCACCCAGCAGGACAACATCTGGTTCACGCTGCTGACGCAAAACACGGCACCTCTGCACTTCGATGCCCACTACGCGGCCCAGACGGAGTTCGGTCGCCCCCTCGTCAACTCCTGTCTCACGCTGGCCCTCGTGACCGGCCAAACAGTGAGCGATGTCTCGCAGAACGTCATGGCCAACCTCGGGTGGGATGAAGTCCGTCTGCCTCATCCGGTGTTCGAAGGTGACACGATCTACTCGCGCTCCACAGTGCTTGACAAGCGGGAGTCGCGGTCACGCACCAACGTCGGCGTGGTGACAGTGCGTACCGAGGGCTACAACCAGGACGGCATCATTGTCTGCACGTTCAAGCGCACGGTATTGGTTTACAAGCGCGACGGCGCACCGCGCACCGCGCCGCCACTGCCGGTCGGCAGCGGCCCCTGAATCGCAGTTTTCACTGACTTGGGCCCCACAAGGCCCCCAACTTTTCAGATTCTTTCCACATGACGCCATCCTCCCTGCTTGAGCAATACGGCCCCCGTGAAACGATGGAATACGACGTGGTCGTGGTCGGCGGCGGCCCAGGCGGGCTGGCTACCGCCATCCGGCTGAAACAACTCGCCGCCGAAAAGGGCACGGAGCTCTCGGTGGTGGTACTCGAAAAAGGCTCTGAGCCCGGCGCCCACATTTTGAGCGGCGCGCTCATGGACCCGCGCGCGATCACCGAACTGTTTCCCAACTGGAAAGCGCTCGGCGCGCCGCTGAATCAACCCGTCACCGGCGACGAGATGCTGCTCCTGCGTCAGACCGGCAAAATCAGCACACCGCAATTCCTGATTCCGAAATGTCTGCACAACGAAGGCAATTTCGTCATCAGCCTGGGCAACATCGTGCGCTGGCTGGGTGAACAGGCCGAAGCCCTGGGCGTCGAGATATTCCCCGGCTTCCCGGCCGCTGAAGTGCTCTACAACGACGACGGGGCGGTCAAGGGTGTGGCCACCGGCAACCTCGGCGTCGGCAAGGATGGCCAGCCCACCGACCACTTCCAGCTCGGCATGGAACTGCATGCCAAGTACACAATCTTTGCCGAAGGCTCCCGCGGCCACCTGGGCAAGCAGTTGATCGCCCAGTACAAGCTCGATGCCGGCAAAGCCCCCCAGACCTACGCCCTCGGCATCAAGGAGCTGTGGGAGATTGACCCAGCCAAAGCCAAACCCGGCCATGTCGTGCACTCCCTCGGCTGGCCGATGGACAGCCAGACCTATGGCGGTGGCTTTTTGTACCACTTGGAAGGCAACAAGGTCACGCTCGGCTTCATCACCGGGCTGGAGTACAGCAATCCGTGGTTGAGTCCGTTTGAGGAAATGCAGCGCTGGAAGACCCATCCCGCGATTCGCCACTACCTCGAAGGCGGCAAGCGCATCGGCTACGGCGCGCGCGCCATCACCTGCGGCGGCTTGATGAGCCTGCCCAAAACCGTGTTCCCCGGCGGTGCATTGGTGGGCTGCGAAGCGGGCTTTCTCAACTTTGCGCGCATCAAGGGCAGCCACGCCGCCATGAAAACCGGCATGCTGGCGGCGGAAGCGGCGTATGCTGCGGTGACGGGTGGCCGCCAACACGATGAACTCACTGCCTACCCCGAAGCTTTTGAGAAGAGCTGGCTGTTTGAAGAACTGGATGCTTCGCGCAACACCAAGCAGTGGATGAAGAAAGGCCTGTACCTGTCATCCATCATGAACGGCATCGAGCTGTGGTTGCTGCCCAAACTCGGTTTCAAAGCGCCACCCTGGACTGTCCACAATCGCGTGCCCGACCACGCCAAGCTCAAGCCCGCCTCGGAGTCCCGGCAGATTGCTTACCCCAAGCCCGACAACAAGATCACCTTTGACCGCTTGAGTTCGGTGTTCGTGTCCAACACCAACCATGAAGAGCAACAGCCGACGCACCTGACGCTGAAAGATGCCAGCTTACCAGTCAACTTCAACCTGGCCACCTATGCCGGGCCCGAATCGCGCTACTGCCCGGCTGGGGTCTATGAGTTCGTCAAGAACCCCGACAACAGCGACCGACTGCAGATCAATGCGCAGAACTGCGTGCATTGCAAGACCTGCGACATCAAGGACCCGACGCAAAACATCGTCTGGGTCACGCCAGAAGGCGGCGGCGGGCCGAATTACGGCGGCATGTAGCCGGATCAATAACGAACCTCCGGCAGGGGTCCCGGGAAAGTTTTTGATCACAACCGAGGGGCTCGTTTCCAGTTCAGGGTTTTTCCTAATTGGCCACACACCTAACTATCGTTAGATTCGTGATGTTAGCGGGAGCGATGCGTGTTTTAACTGACAAGGAAAAACAAGACAGGCATCCTCCCTGCCCCGACACAGTCCACACTGGAGAATCCTTGCAAAGACTCACTTCGCATTCGACACATTCCCTAGACGCCAAAGGGAGTGACCGTGGACCCGGCCGGGGGGGCGGAAGGGCCGCTCGATACCCACACCCCCGCAGCGTGGCGCATGGAGCAAACTGTCATGCTGAATCTCACGAATGTTCAGATCGTTTACGACAACACCATCGAAGCGGTAAGAGAAGCGTCGTTGTCGGTCAGCAAGGGAAGCATCGTCGCGCTGTTGGGTTCCAACGGGGCAGGCAAATCGACCACGCTCAAAGGCATTTGCGGCGTCCTTTACCCGGAAAATGGCGAAATCAAGGGCGGCCAGATCATCTTCGAAGGTCGTCCACTTGCCGGGTTGCCGCCGGACGAGATTGTGCGCACGGGTGTGGTGATGGTACCCGAGGGGCGCCGCCTTTTCGACCAGTTGACGGTTGAAGAGAATCTCGTGATGGGTGGCTACACGCGAAGCCGGGCCGACGCCAAACGCCGGATCGACATGGTGTACAGCCTGTTCCCGCGACTGGTGAACAAACGCACCACGGTGTCGGGCTATCTTTCGGGCGGCGAGCAGCAGATGGTAGCCATCGGTCGCGCCCTTATGTCGGCCCCGAAGCTACTGATGCTCGACGAGCCGACGCTCGGCCTTGCACCGCAAATCACCGAAGAGATATTCGAGATCGTCACCCGCCTCTGCCGTCAAGACGGCATGGGCATTCTCCTGGTGGAGCAGAACGCGCAGATGGCACTGGCCATCGCCGACTACGGTTACATCATGGAAAATGGCCGCGTAGTGCTTGATGGCCCGGCGGACAAGATGCTGCGCAATGAAGACGTGCGCGAGTTCTACCTTGGCTTCGGCGAGGGCGGATCGCGCAAGAACATGCGCGACGTAAAACACTACAAGCGGCGCAAGCGCTGGCTATCCTGAGAAGCATCATGAACGACGATTTGCTGAGGGTCGAAACCCTGTCCAAGCGATTCGGCGGCGTCGAGGCCGTGGCCGGCGTCAGCTTTCACGTCAAGCGCGGCGAGATCTATTCTCTGATCGGCCCCAACGGGGCCGGCAAGACAACAACGTTCAACATGATCAGCAGTGTGGTCAAGCCCAGCAGCGGCACGGTGCATTTTGACGGTCGCGACATCACCGGCATACCCACGCATCGTCTGGCCGCCATCGGCATCGGTCGAACTTTCCAGAACCTGGCAGTATTCAAGCATGCCAGCGTGGTGGACAACCTCCTGGTAGGTCGCCATTGCCACATGGCGACGAATGTGCTGGATGCCTCTTGGTTCTTCGGGCGGGCGCGACGCGAAGAAATGGAGCACCGCCGCAAGGTCGAGGAGATCATCGATTTTCTGGAGATCGAGGAAGTCCGCAACATGCCGGTGGGCACCTTGTCCTACGGGCTTCAAAAGCGGGTCGAACTTGGGCGCGCACTGGCCACGCAACCCAAGCTGCTGCTGCTGGACGAAATGGTGTCGGGAATGAACAGCGAAGAAACCGAAGACATTGCCCGCTTCGTGCTCGACATCCGCGACGAATTAGGGATCTCGGTGCTTATGGTTGAGCATGACATGGGCATCGTGATGGACATCTCCGACCGCATCTGTGTGCTCAACTTCGGGCGCAAGATCGGCGAAGGCACGCCCGCCGAGATATCGGCAAACCCGGCGGTGATCGACGCCTACCTGGGCAGCAAAACAAAGGAGGCTGCGTGATCGACTCCCTGGAGACCAAGCTGCGCGACGGTAACGCCACCCTTCCCAAGCTGTTGCAGCATTGGGCGCAAAGCACCCCGGATTCGCTGGCCTTTCGGGAAAAGGACTACGGCATCTGGAACCGGATGACCTGGCAGCACTATTTTGAAACGGCGCGCCGCTTCGCCCTGGGACTGAAGTCCCTGGGCTTCAACAAGGGCGACCGGCTGGCCATCGCCAGCGAGGACAGCCCGGAGTGGATGTTCGCTGACCTAGCCACGCAGGCCATCGGCGGCGTGGTGGTGGGGATCTACCCCACCAATCCGTGGCCGGAACTACAGTACATCGTGCATCACTCGAACAGCAAGTTCGTGGTCTGCGGCGACCAGGAGCAGGTGGACAAGGTGCTCGATGCGATGGACAAGCACGCGACCGGTTTGCCCGATGTGGTAAAGATCATCTGCGCCGACATGAAAGGCATGCGCGGCTACAAGCTCGACAAGCTGATGTCGTTCGAGGATGTACTCGAACTCGGCGACCAGTACTTTGCATCGTCGCCCGAGAACGCGAGAGCATTTGACCGTGCCATTGAGCAAACCCAGCCCGACGACACATGCATGCTCGTCTACACCTCGGGAACCACCGGCCCCCCAAAGGGCGCAATGCTCTCACACCGCAACCTGATCGTCACGGTGGACAAGCTCAAGACCCATTTCAGGCTGGACCGTCACAACTACGAGGTGGTGTGCTACCTGCCACTGTGCCACGTGGCGGAACGTGCCTTCTCGACCGTTTTGCACCTGCTCACTGGCGGCGTGGTCAACTACGCCGAATCGATCGACACCGTCGCCGTCAATTTGCGCGAAATTGCGCCAAGGGTGTTTCTGGGCGTGCCGCGCATCTGGGAGAAGTTGCAACAAGGCATTCTGATTCGCATGCAGGATGCCTCGCGCTTTCAACGCTGGGCATTCTCGCGCTGCATGGCGGCCGGACAGCGGCTGTTCGAGCGCGTCGAGGCACGAGAAGGACGACGCTCACTCACCGACCGGCTGCAGTTCTTCCTGCTCTGGCTGGTGATGTTTCGCAACCTGCAAAAGTTCATCGGTCTGGACCGCATGCGCTGCGGGTTCTGCGGCGGCGCCAGCGTCTCGCCCGAAGTGCTGAAGTTTTTCCGCGTCCTCGGTCTTCCGGTGTTCCAGGTATACGGCATGACCGAGTCCGGGGGTGGTCTTCTTCCAGCATGAAAAAGCGGCCAGGCTGGGCGCCACCGGACTGCCGATCGACGGCCTGAACTGGAAGATCGCCGACGACGGCGAGCTGATCATCAAGCACCCCGCCGTGTTCAAGGGGTATCTCCACGACGATGGCGCCACCGCCAAGACCGTGGTCGATGGCTGGCTGCACACCGGCGACATCGTGGCACTCGCCGACAACGGCGAACTGATGATCGCCGACCGCAAGAAGGCCATCATCATCACCAGCGGGGGAAAGAACATCGCCCCGTCCGAAATCGAGAACGCACTCAAGGACAGCCTGTACGTGCGCGAGGCCATCATTCTGGGCGACGGTCGCCATTACCTGTCCGCGCTCATCCAGATCGACTACGAAACGGTGGGCAAGTGGGCACAGGAGCGCAAACTGGCCTACACCACCTACAAGAGCCTGGCCTTGCTGCCCGAGGTGCGCGAGCTGATCGACGAAGACGTCAAGCGCGTCAACAAACTGTTTGCGCGAGTCGAAAATATCCGCAAGTTCCTGATCCTGGAAAAGGAACTCGACCACGATGACGGTGAACTCACCGCCACCCAGAAAGTGCGCCGCAACGTGATCGAAAAAACTTTTTCTCGCGAGATCGCGATCATTTACGGCGGGGGAAATGCCTGATGGACTATTTTCTTCAGCTACTCATTTCCGGTATGGCCGTCGGTCTGATCTATGGCTTCATCGGCATGGGCTTTGCGATGATCTACCGCGCCACCGGCGTGGTGAACTTCGCCCAGGGCGAGATGATGATGCTGGTGTCCTACATCGCATTCACCCTGGCAGATACATTGCACTTTGGCTTCTGGCCGATGCTCGCGGCAACAGTGGCGATCTCGGTACTGATCGGTCTGATGGTCGAGGTTTTGCTGATCCGGCCCATGCTCGGCCAGCCGGTCTTTTCGACGGTGATGGTGACCATCGGGCTGGCCGTGATTCTGCGCTCGGTAGTCGTGCTCATCTGGGGTGCCGACCCGATGCCGATGAATACAGGCCTGTCCACCGAAGTCATCAGGATCGGGCCCGCCGGTCTGTACCCGGCACAACTGTACGCCTTGGGACTCATGGCTGCGGTGCTGATCGGTGTTTGGGCCTTCTTCCGCTATTCACGGGTCGGCATCGCGATGCGCGCGACCGCCAACCTGCAGACCGCGGCGCTGCTGATGGGTATCAATGTCAAGCGCATTTTCGCGCTGTCGTGGGCCCTGTCGGCCGGCCTCGCCGCCATAGCCGGAGTGCTGATCGGCGTGATCTACGACGTCAATCCCGGCATGTGGACAACGGGTCTGCGCAGCTTTCCGGCGGTGATTCTCGGCGGACTGGACTCGGTGTTCGGTGCCGCACTGGGTGGCGTTCTAATCGGCGTCGTCGAAAACCTGTCTGAAGGTTACATTGGCCGCGGCATGAAAGAAATCGCCGGCTTTGTACTTATTCTGGTCGTCCTCATGGTCAGGCCCTATGGCCTGTTCGGCAAACCTGATATCGAGCGTGTCTGATGCGTAGCGGGAATTTCAAACAAAACTATCGCGAACTGCTGGCACTGACCGACTCGGTCGCTGTCGTCTTCTGGTCATGTGTGCTGGTGGCGTTCCTGCTCGCTGCGCCGCTGGTGTTGCCCACGTACTACGTGTCCGTGCTGCTGCTGCTCCTGATCACGGCGGTGGGGGTGCTGGGCCTCAATCTGCTGACCGGCACCACCGGGCTGATCTCGCTCGGGCACTCCGGGTTTCTGGCGGTCGGCGCCTACGCGACTGGCATCGTGGCCAGCAAGCTGGGTTGGTCAATGCTGCCGGCTATATTGGTCGGCGGCGTGAGCGCAGCCATCGCAGGCGTCATCGTGGGCATACCGTCGCTGCGGCTCAAGGGCCTGTACCTGGCCATTACGACAATGGCCTTCGCCGTGATCATCAACCATCTGATTCTCAATGGCGGCACCCTCACGGGGGGGTCGGAAGGCCTGACGGTCCCGCAGCCCTCGTTGTTCGGCCACCCACTTGGCGCAGAGCGCGGTTACTACTACGTGGTTCTCGCATTCCTGGTGGTGTTCACCTTCATTACCCTGAACATCCTGCGCAGCCGCATCGGCCGGGCTTTCCTGGCCATTCGGGAGCATGACATCGCCGCCAAGGCGATGGGCGTCAACCTGATCCGCTACAAGTTGCTGGCGTTCATGATCAGCGCCTTCTACACGGGAATCGCCGGCGGATTGCTGGCGTTTTACACACGTTACCTGAATGTCGACAGCTTCAGCCTGCTGATATCGATCGAGGCACTATCGATGCTCATCGTCGGTGGGCTCGGCACGGTGGCCGGAGCCTTGCTTGGTACTGCTTTCATCGTCTTGCTGAATGAAGGACTGGGCTTTTTGTTCGGCATGATCGGCGCCAGCTTCGGCGGGTCAGGCTCCACTGCCGCCTACGAAATCAAAGGCGTGATATACGGGCTCGCGATCGTGCTGTTCCTGCGCTTTGAACCCGACGGGTTGGTGGGACGCTGGCACGACATCAAGCACTACTGGACCAACTGGCCCTTCCGTTTCTAAGCACCTCGGCGGGGAACGACCGCCGCTGCTGATGCTCAAAAGGAGACCTGAGATGCGAAAGATCCACAAGTTGACCATGCGCCATTACCTGGGCACCCTCGTCACAATGGCCCTGGGTAGCGCTCTTGCAGCAATGAGTTCCATCCCCGTTTCACCCATCAATAGAGGAGTGTCTTTCATGATTCAAAAACTCAACCGACTCGCGGTTGCCAGCCTGATCGGCATGGCGGCCGCCATTGCCGCAACACCAGTGGCAGCGGAGCCTGGCGTGACCGACACCAAGATCGTTCTCGGCTCGGTGACACCCGTCAGCGGTCCGGCAAGCCTGCTCGGCAAGGCTCACATGCTCGCCCTGCGGGTGTGGGAACAAGACGTTAACGCTCGCGGAGGCATCAACGGCCGCAAGGTGGATATCCGCCAGGACGACGACGGCTACGTGCCACAGCGCGCCTTGCAGAGCGTCAAGAAACTGGTCGAGGTCGAGAACATCTTCGGACTCATCGGCACCTCAGGGTCGGCGATGCTGCAGGCGATGATCCCCTACATCAACGAGCAGCAGATTCCGACGATCAATGCCATGGCGGTGGCGGCCGCCCATTTCACGCCCCCCAACAAGACCGTGTTCGTGGTCGGGCCCACCTATTGCCAGGAGGTCAGCGCCGCGATGAGGCACATGGTGACGAGCAGGAAACTGCAGAAGGAGAAGTTCGCGATCGTCTACCAAGACGACGAGTTCGGCAGCGACGTGCGTTGTGGCTACCAGAAGGCCGTCAAGGAACTCGGGCTCAACAGCGTGTCCGATATCTCCTTCAAACGCGGTACCAAGGATTTCTCGGCCGAGATGCTCAGCCTTAAGCAGGCCGGAGCGACCTTCCTCTTGTCGGGCGGTGTGGTAGCCGAGCACTCCATGCTAATGAAGGAAGCTGCCAAAAACCAGATGCCGCTGACCATTCTGACGGTGCACTCGGCCCATCTGACACCGGTGCAGGCGCTCGCTGGCGCTGCGGGAGATGGCTATTTCGTCGCCGATTACGTGCCGCCTCTGACAGACCTGTCTGTTCCGGGGATGGCCAAGTTCATGGGACTGGCCCAGAAGTACCTTTCATCAGACGAGCTGAAATCGCTCAACCGCTACTCGATCACGGCCTACATTGGCGCGCTGTTGATGGAAGATGCCATCAAACGCTGTGGCAAAGCATTGACGCGTGCCTGTGTCGTCGACAAACTCGAAGCAACCAAAAACTTTGGCACCGACGGCTTGGCATCGCCGATCAGCTTCGCAACCGGCGTACGTCACTCACCAAGCAGTATTCTGGTCTTGCGCTCAGATGCCAAGAATTCCCGGTTCGAGCGTGTGTCCGAGCCCCTGCCGGTGGTCGACTGATACCTGCGTCGCCATTGACCTGTCCTCATATGCCGGTATTCCAAAAAGTTCTGATCGCCAACCGGGGGGAAATCGCGCTGCGGATTCATCGCAGTCTGAAGGCCATGGGGCTTTCCACCGTGGTTGCTTACCATGCGGTGGATGCCGGTAGTCCGGCAGTGCTGGAGGCTGACCAGGCCGTCGAGCTGCACGGTGCGACGCCAGTGGCAGCCTACCTCGACATCGCCCAAGTCGTCGAAGCTTGCCGCAGCACGGGGGCGCAGGCGGTACACCCCGGCTACGGCTTCTTGTCCGAGAACACGGCTTTTGCCCGTACTCTGATGCAGGCAGGCATTGTGTTCATCGGGCCCCGTGCCGACACCATTGAGCTGATGGGCGATAAGGTGCGCGCCCGCAACTTTGTGGCCGAACGCGGATTTCCAGTGGCACCCGGCGCGATTGAGGACGACGACCCGGAGACTTTTCTCGAACGCGCCCGCCAGGTGGGCTCGCCGCTGCTGATCAAGCCCTCGGCAGGTGGTGGCGGCAAGGGAATGCGCATCGTGCGAGACCTGGCCCATCTCGAGGCCGAGGTTGCCACTGCGCGCCGTGAGGGCGAACGCTACTTTGGCGACGGCCGCCTGTTCGTCGAGCGCTACGTTGAGCGCCCGCGCCACCTCGAGGTGCAGGTGCTGGGCGATGAATCCGGTCAGGTGGTCCACCTGTGGGAGCGCGAATGTTCGGTGCAGCGGCGCTTCCAGAAGATCATCGAAGAAACCCCCTCGCCCGCGCTGACCGGCAAGCAGCGGCGCGATATCTGCGAGGCTGCGGCGGGCATCGCCCGCGCATGCGGCTACCGCGGCGCCGGTACGGTTGAATTCATTTATGGCGCGGGCGGGGAGTTTTACTTTCTCGAGATGAACACACGGTTGCAGGTCGAGCACCCGGTGACCGAGATGGTCACGGGCATCGACCTGGTGCGCGAGCAGGTGCGGGTAGCGCGCGGCGAGCCGCTGGCCTTCGCCCAGTCCGATATTGCGCAGCAAGGCCATGCCATTGAATGCCGGCTCTATGCCGAGGACGCGGCGCATGACTTCCGCCCGGCCATCGGCAAAATCCTGCGCTGGCAAGCGCCTGCGGGGCCCGGCGTGCGCGTCGATTCAGGCGTGCGCGAAGGCCAGGCCGTGACCGCCGCCTTTGACCCGATGATCGCCAAAATCATCTGCCACGGCGCCACGCGCGACGAGGCCATCGCGCGTTCAGTGCGTGCGCTGCAGGACACCGTGCTGTTGGGCCTGACCACCAATGCGCGCTACCTGACCCGTGTTTTGCTCCATCCCGAATTCATGGAAGGCCGAGCCGACACCGGCATGCTGGCGCGCTGCGCCGACGAGCTGCGCGCCGCACCGCCAGGCGAGGCCGACACCGACATGGCCATCGCCGCGGCCGTGCTGTCTGATCGCGAGTTGCTGCGCGCGGTGCGCAGCGTGCCCGCGATGCATGCCGCAATGGGCGCCTGGAGGAATTGACGATGCGCCGACGCTACCTGATAGACGGACAAACCCATGACGTTGTGGTAACCCGCAGCGTCCATGGAGGATTTTCCATTCTGCGCGATGGTCGCCGCATTGACGTGCACGCCGAAGCCCTGCCCGACGACCGCCAGCGCTTGCACATAGACGGACAGGCGCACGATGTCTGGGTCGCTTGCAGTGAGAAGTCGGTTTTCGTGCACAGCAACCTCAGCGGTGCCATCGAGATCGAGACGGTGGACGCCGCGGGTGGTGCCGGACAAGCCCGCGTTGGTGCGTCCGACACGCTGGTTGCACCGATGCCTGGCACCATCATCGCCGTTCACGTGTGCGAGGGCGACATGGTGAACGCCGGCCAGTCGCTGTTGGTGATCGAGAGCATGAAGCTCGAAACCACACTGGTCGCGCCCCGTGACGCGCGCATCCAGGCCGTGCATTTTGGCGTTGGAGCCACCTTCGGACTCAAGGCAATTTTGTTGACGCTGGCCGACGCCTGAGCCCCAAAAACTTTTGCCTCACGCCATGAAACGCATCGAATCCCGCATTGACACTTCGTCCCCGGCGTACCGTGGCAACTACAAGGCAATGACAGCCATCGTCACGAAGTACCGTGAGCGCATGCAGATCACCCGCCACCAGCGCCCGGCGCACGAAATCAAGCGTGTACGCGATCAAGGCAAGCTGCTGGTGCGCGAGCGCCTGGATCTGCTGCTCGACCCCGGCACGCCCTTCCTCGAATTCTCGGCCCTGGCTGCCTGCGATGACTACAACGGCGAGGTGCCAGGCGCCAACGTCGTCACCGGCCTGGGTGTGGTCAGTGGCCGTGAGGTGCTGATCCATGCCGACGACTCCAGCGTCAAGGGGGGCGTCTGGTACACCCTTACGCCACGCAAGCTAAGTCGCCTGCTCGACATCGCGCTGGAAAACCGCCTGCCGGTGATCCACCTGTGCGACAGTGGCGGCGCCTTTCTCGAAGAACTATCAGGCGTGTACATCGAGGGCGGCAAGGTTTTCCGCAACCAGTGCCTGCTGTCGAAGGCCAACGTGCCGCAGGTCGCCATCGTTTTCGGCCACTGTACGGCCGGCGGCGCCTACATTCCGGCGTTGTGCGACTACAGCATCATCGTGCGTGGCACCGGCGGGGTGTTCCTGGGCGGCCCGCCGCTGGTCAAGGCTGCTACCGGCGAGGAGCATACCGCAGACGAGATTGGCGGCTGCGACCTGCACACCCAGGTTTCTGGCACGGTGGACTATCCAGCCAACAGCGAGGCGCATGCGTTTGAAATCTGCCGCGACATCGTGGCCCAGTTCAAGCCGCCGACGCGCAGCTTCCTGCCCGAGCGCGAACCCGAGGCGCCCTACTACGACCCGGACGAAATCCATGGAATCGTTTCGCCCGACCATAAGGTACAGTTCGATCAGCGCGAACTCATTGCCCGCATCGTCGATGGCAGCCGTTTCCACGAATACCAGC
The DNA here is from genome assembly GCF_049532675.1 of Ottowia sp. VDI28. Taxonomy (NCBI): domain Bacteria; kingdom Pseudomonadati; phylum Pseudomonadota; class Betaproteobacteria; order Burkholderiales; family Comamonadaceae; genus Ottowia; species Ottowia sp. VDI28. The sequence goes on from NZ_CP149820.1 coordinate 810,022, forward strand.
CAGCCTATGGCACGACGCTGATCTGCGGCTACGCGTACATCTGGGGCTACCGCGTGGGTATCCTGGCCAACAACGGCGTGCTGTTCAGCGACAGCTCCAAGAAAGCGGCGCACTTCATCTCGCTGTGTAACCAGAACCGCACGCCATTGCTGTTTCTCCAAAACACCACCGGCTACATGATAGGCCGCGGCTACGAAATGGAAGGCATCACCAAGGACGGCGCAAAAATGCTGATGGCCCAGGCTGGCAGTGAGGTGCCCAAGTTCACGGTCATCACCAGCGCCGCCTTCGGCGCCGGCTACTACGGAATGTGCGGCCGCGCCTGGGACCCGCGCATGCTCTGGGCCTGGCCCAACGTGCATATGGGCGTGATGGGACCAGAGCAGGCAGCAAACACCCTGGCCGACGTAAAAATCGCACAGTTGCGGCGCAAGGGGAACGAACCCGCCGCAGATGAAATCCAGGCGCTGCGGCAACGGGTCTATGAAAAGGCGGAGCGCGAGTCCAACGCCTACTTCGGCACATCGCGCCTGTGGGACGATGGACTGCTGGCACCCGTCGATACCCGCAATGCGCTCGGCATGGCCCTGTCAGCGGCCTCGCACGCTCCCATCGCCGATCCGCACTACGGCATCTTCCGTTTCTAAAGGCGCGCCCCATGACCGAACCCACCCCCTTCGGATTCGACGACGAGGCCCTCGCCGCCCGTCCCACCGTCTACCAGCCAGGCCTCTTCGCCGGGCAGGTGGCCATCGTCAGCGGCGCTGGCAGCGGCATCGGCAAGGCCATTGCCTTCCTCTACGCACGGCTCGGTGCCCGGCTCGTGATCTGCGGTCGCGACCCGGCCAAACTCGAATCCTGCGCCGAGTGGTTGCGCCGGCTGGGCAGCCCCGACGTTCTGGTGCAAGTCACCAACATTCGCGAACCCGAGCAGGTCGACCGGTTGATCGACGTTGCTTGGCTGCACTTTGGCCGCATTGACGTACTGGTCAACAATGCGGGCGGGCAGTTTCCTCAGCGGGCGCTGGACTACAGCGTCAAGGGCTGGAAAGCGGTGATCGACACCAACCTCAACGGCACCTGGTACATGATGCATGCCATTGCCCGCCGCTGGAGAGATACTTGCACCCAGGGCAACATCGTCAACATCGTCGCCACCTTCCAGCGCGGCATGCCGGGAGTGGCCCACACCTGCGCCGCGCGCGCTGCAGTCACCTACCTGTCCAAGACGGTCGCGGTGGAGTGGGCGCAATACGGCATCCGGGTCAACTGCATCGCACCAGGCGCAATTGCCAGCACGGGCTTCCGGCAGTACTCGCCAGAAGCGGTAAAAGCCTTCGCCGGAGCCAACCCGATGAAGCATGTCGGTGACGTGCAGGACGTCGCTGAAGCCGTGGTGTACCTCAGCGCGCCCAGCGGCAAGTTCATCACCGGCGAGCTGCTCACTGTGGATGGCGGCGGTGTGCTCTGGGGCGAGGCTTGGACCATCGCCAAACCCGACTACTTCAAGGTGAACGCATGAATTCAGCCGCCACACCAAACCCCAAGTTCGGCCCGGGTGACCAAGCCCTGGCCGCGTTGCCCACGGTTTACCGTGACGACCTTTTCGCCGGCAAGGTGGTGCTGGTATCGGGTGCCGGTAGCGGCATCGGCAAGGCCATCGCCTTCCTGTTTGCGCGACTTGGCGCCACGCTCGCCCTGTGCGGGCGCAAGGCCGACAACCTGGAGGACTGCGCCGAAAAACTACGCGCGCTGTCGGGACGCGAGGTGTTTATCTACCCCATGACAATCCGCGACCCCGAGCAGGTGGACGCCCTGTTGGCTGCAGTCTGGGAGCGTTTTGGTGGCATCGACGTACTGGTCAACAATGCTGGCGGCCAGTTCGCCGCCCATGCGATGGACTTCACCGTCAAGGGCTGGAACGCTGTGATCGACACCAACCTCAACGGCACATGGTTCATGATGCAGGGCGCGGCCAAGCGTTGGGTGGAGCAGGGTCGGCCCGGCAACATCGTCAACATCACCGCCGCCATCGACCGTGGCCTCACGGGCATGGCGCACACCACCGCTTCGCGCGCCGGCGTGATCGCGCTGTCGCGCACGCTGGCCATCGAATGGGCCGAACACGGCATCCGCCTCAACTGCATCGGGGCCGGAGCCATCGAGAGCAATGGCTTCAACAATTACCGAGAAGAAAACGTTTCCACCTTTTATTCCTGCAACCCGATGAAACGCGCTGGCGACGTGCAAGATATCGCCGAAGCAGTGGTGTACCTGGCGGGGCCATCCGGCAAGTTCATCACCGGCGAGGTGCTCAACGTCGAGGGCGGAATGCTGCTGTGGGGCGAGTTCTGGCCTGCCGGCAAGCCAGACTATTTCATAGTGGAACCCACTTGAGCGCGCAGGACCCTTCTGCGTCGGCAAGCTACTTCCACGGGCCGTTTCAGCAGCTCGTGGGATACGATATCCTGAACAACGAGCGCGGCCTGTATTTCCGGCTGCCAATCCGGCGCGACCACCTCAACCCCCACGGCGTGCTGCACGGCGGCGTGCCCTTGACCTTGCTCGATGCGGTCGGGGGCAGATCGCTGATTGACCGACCCATCCCTGGCAGCGGCCAGCTTATCCAGTCGTCCGTGACGGTCACGCTCACCGTGGATTTCATGCGTGCGGTCAGCACGGGTATTCTATTTGCATCTGCAACGCCAGACCACATCGGCAAGACGCTGGCCTAAGTCTCTGTCAAAGTGACGCTCGACGCACTCGACGGCGACATCGTTTCGCGCGGCATCGGCACCTACCGCATCTATACCAAGCCGCTGGTTAATTGCGTCTAATCGACACTGAATCTAGAAACGGCAATTGACTGCATGCATCCCCGATGGACCCGGCACGCGCATGAACCCAGACTTCCTGGGTGAGGGCGCTACGTACGCGATTGCGCCATCCTAGGGCGCGGCCAAATGCCGTTTCTAGGGTCATTCATGGCGGCTCGTAAATGATAGCCCTGCTGCGTTCCTGAAATCAGGTACAATCAGGCCGCCCGGAATCGCGGAAGTACCATGCCGCCCCCGGCGGGCTCGCAGACCAACTCGACTGCCATGTCGAAACTCACAACTGATGGATCTGCACCCACAAAGGAGCTGATCATCCGCGGGCCTTCTTCGAGTTCGACCAGGATCACGGCATATGGCGTGTCCTGTTTGAAAGCCGGCCCGGGAGCCCGGTGAACGACGCTAAAGGAATGCACTTTGCCGCGGCCGCTGGCAGCACGGTGCTCCAGGCGCTCACTGCCGCACGCGCGGCAAATGGCCTGCTGGTAGTACTGCACGTGAGCGCACGCCTGGCAGTGCTGCAACAGCAACTTGCCCTCGTTGATGCCCTGCCAGAAAGCTTGCGAATCGGCATCTGGCATGGGCATCGGCTTGATGTGGGCATCTTTGGGGTTGATCACAGGGTCGCCTCCGTTCCCAAAATAGTCGTTGCGTTGGTTGCGAAGCCTGCCCCCAGGCTGTGTACCAGGCCAAGTTCGGCACCCACCACCTGGCGGTCGCCGCAACGTCCACGCAGCTGGTTGATAACCTCATAAAAGTGGAACAGGGAGCCCGGCATGCCCGAGTGCGCGAACGACAGCAGGCCGCCGTGCGTGTTGCATGGAATGACACCTCCGTAGGTGATCTGACCAGCGTCGACAAAAGGCCCGCCCTCACCTTTGGCACAGAAGCCAAGATCTTCCAGCATCATGATCACCGTGCCGGTGAAGCAATCGTAGACCCCGGCCACGTCAATATCCTTGGGGCCGTAGCCGGCCATGGCATAGGCTTTGGCACTCGACTGCACCGCGCCGGTGGTGGTGAGCGAGGGCATCAAAAAGATGTGCTCGTGCGTGTAGCATTCGCCGCCACCCAGAATGTAGACCGGCTTGCCAATGCCCAAGGCCTTCGCGCGCTCGGCCGAAGTAACGACGAAAGCCGCGCCGCCATCCGAAATCAAAGAACAGTCCAGCTTGTGGTAGGGGCTTGTCACCATGCCCGAGTTGAGCACGTCGTCGACGGTGAGGGGGTCGGTCATCTGCGCCCCCGGCGTGCGGCGCGCGTGTTCACGGTGGATCACCGCCACCTTGGCCAATTGCTCTGGGGTGGTACCGAACTCCCTCATGTGCCGATGCGCGGTCATGGCGAAGGTGTTGGCCACGGGAATGCCGAACGGCATCTCGTATTGCTGGTCACGGCTTTCGGTCATCGAACGCAAGGCGAGGTCGGGCGACAGGCCGGTCAGCAGGCTGTCTCCACCGACCACCAGCACGGTTTCGGCCAGGCCACTGGCAATCGCGGCGGCGGCGCTATTGAACATCGTCGCCGCCGTGGCGCCCGAGACCTGCAGCGTGTTGGAGAATGTGGGCTGGATGCCGAGGTACTCGCTGAAGGCGACGCTGAAGCGATGAAACGGCGAGGCGAAGGCGGCGCTTGAGAGCACACCATCCACCTCACGCTTGTCGATGCCTGCCTCGGCCAGCGCCTTTCCCGCAGCATCCGCTGCCAGCGCGAGTGCACTCTTGCCCGGCACGCGTCCGACTGCCGAAAGACCAGCACCGATGATCGCTGTCTGCCCGCGAAGCGTCCGCCGTGATGACGAGGAAGATTTGAAACGTGTCATGGGAAGTCGGATCGGGAAGTAATTCAGGTTGCGGGTGCGCGCAAATGCTGACGCAATTGCACCTTGAGGATTTTGCCCACCGGATTGCGCGGGATCACATCGATCAACTCCAGCCGCTCCGGCAGCTTGTAAGCTGCCACGCCAATCTGCCGCAGGTGCGCGACGATATCTTCCAGCGTCGGCGGCTGCGCCTTGTCCTTGGGCACGACCATGATGCAGGTCTTCTCGCCCATGATGTCGTCGGGTACAGCCACCGCCGCCACCTCTTGCACGCCAGGGTGGGTCAACACCAGATTCTCCACCTCGGCAGCGCTGATATTGAAGCCGCCGCGGATGATGATGTCTTTCTTGCGGTCAAAAAAACCAACATGGCGCTCGTCACGCACGATGAAGAAATCGCCGGTACGAAAGAAGCCGTCCGGCGTGAACGAGTTCTGCGCAAGGTCGGACCGCCGGTAGTAACCGGCAAATACGTTCGGCCCACGGAAAACCAATTCGCCTACCTGGCCCGGCTGCGTGCACTCCCGGTCTTGCTCGTCGAGCAGCTTGGCCTGCACGCCTTCCATATTGGACGGCCATTCAAGCCCTGGCTTGCCCCACCAGGGGAAATGGTCCGAGCGCATGGCGAAGTCCGGCACATCGACTGGCCCCCCCACCAAGCCTGTGCCCTCGGTCTGACCCCACAGGTTGCAGATTTCGATGTTCCAGCGCCGTTTGAACTCTTCCATGCTCCAACGCGACGGCGGTGCCGAACCGGTGGCGATCGAGCGGATCGACGAGAGGTCAAGCTGGTCGACGTTGGGCAGCTTCAGAATCATGTTCAGAATCGCCGGCACCAGAATCGTGAACTGAACCCGCTCCGTGAGTATCTGCTTGAGAAACAGCTCAACGTTGAGCGGATGGTGCAACAACAGCGTGCCACGTGCCGCCAACCAGCTCATCCATGCTACGGCGCCAGTCATGTTGACCATCGGTGCAGGTGCCAGCACACGGTCGCCCTCCTGGATGCCCGCTGTACTGGGCACAAGCCGCATCTGGTAAATCCAGTTGTTATGCGACATCGGGCAGCCCTTGGAATAAGATTCGGTCCCCGAGGACCAGCAGATGCTGAAGATATCGTTGGGACCGATACTGATCGCGTCCAGCAACGCCAGGTCCGGTGCCTGCGCGGACATGGCAGTGATGTCTTCGAGCACCAATGTATTGCAGCCCAGCTTGTCAGCCATGGCGATGTGATTGAAGCCCTTGAAGTCCTTCACGCCGATGTACAGCCGTGCCTGACTGGTATCAAAAACGTTGCGCAACTCGGTTTCGCGCCACTGCATCGCCACAGGCGACAGCACGCCACCGGCACGGGAAACAGCAAAGTACAGCGCAATCAACTCCCAGACGTTGGGCAGCTGCGCGACCACAACATCATCCTTTTTTAACCCCCAGCGTATCAACCCAGTGGCGATAGCATCAACGGCCTGACCGAACTCGCGCCAGGTCACCGAGGTGGCGGGCGTGCCGATCAGCGCCTCGCGGTCTGGGGTGTCGACGATAGCCACCCGTTCAGGAACATGGGTGACGTGTGTTGCAACGACATCGAGCAACGTTCGGTCACCCCACAATCCGGCAGACGTGTAGCGTTCAATCGTGGCAGGGCTATGCAGAATCATGTTGCAGGTCTCCAAAAAGCAAACAACTCAGGTCGCGATCCACTTTGATCACTCCCTGAGGATCAAAAACCATGGAAGCTGGCGAAGGCATCCACCTCGGCACGTTCGGTAATGAAGGCGTTTTCCGGGGCCGACAGGTCTTCGTGACCCAAGGCAATACCGCAGGCCAGGATCTCGTGGTCGCCGATCGGCAGCTGGGTACGCGCCACTTTGTGGAACCAGGCAAACGCCGCCTGCGCACAGGTGTGCAGGCCTTGGGCACGCGCAGCGATCAGGATGTTCTGGATGAACATCCCCAGGTCCATGAAGCTGCCGGTGTTCAGGCGACGGTCCAGCGTGACTATCAGCCCGACCGGCGCCTCAAAGAACAGGTAGTTGCGCAGCATCTGGTGCTCGCGCGCCGCCATATCGTCGCGGCCGATGCCCAGGCTGGCATACAGGCCGAAACCGCAGCGGCGCCGGCGCTCCAGATACGGCTCAACCCAGGTCGTGGGGTAATAGGCGTACTCGGGCAGGTGGCGGTCGGCTTCGTGGGTGGCCGCATGGATGATTGACTCGCACAAGCGCTGCCGGGCCTCGCCTGCCACCGCATAAACCCTCCACGGCTGCACATTGTTGCCACTCGGCGCCCGCGCCGCCACGTTCAAGATGTGATGAACGACCGAGGTGGGAATGGGCGTGGGCAGAAAACGCCTGACCGATTTTCGGCTGCGGATCGCTTCGTCGACATGCATGGGAATACACCGCCTTTCTGACATGCCAAATAAAGGAAAATTTATACGTGCACCCGCACTGGACTCCAGCACGACCTTCAGTGTATATTATGTCATGATTTCTAACAAACAACCGTTCGACTGGGTGCCGACCCCGGACCTGATGGCGCAATCGAACCTCACCGCCTTCCTGCGCAAGGTTGGCGAATCGAGCTTCGCGAGCTTGAGCGCTCGTGCCGATGCCGATCCGGCATGGCTTATGGAAGAGGTGCTCGACTTCTGCGACATGCGCTTCTACAAGCCCTACACCCAGATGCTCGACACCTCGCGCGGCATCGAATGGGCGCGCTGGTGTGTAGGCGGCACGACCAACATCGTCTTGAATTGTCTGGACCGGCACCGCGGTACGCCGGTGTGGGATCAGACCTTCCTGGTCTGGGAGGGAGAAGACCCGAAAGACCGCAGAAGCCTGAGCTATCGCGAGTTCGATGCCGAGGTTTGCCGTCTGGCAGGCGCGATGACGTCGCTTGGCATAGGGCGGGGCGACCGGGTCGGCCTGTTCATGCCCAACCTGCCAGAGACCTTCATCGCGTTTTTTGCGGTGCTGAAAATAGGCGCGGTCCTGATGCCTCTGTTTTCCGGCTTCGGGCCGCAGCCGATCATCTCGCGCCTGAACGATGGCGAAGCCAAAGCCGTGCTGACAGTCGATGGCACCTGGCGGCGCGGCAATCCAGGGGCCATGAAGCAAGTGCTCGACGAAGCGCTGGCCGAAGTGCCAAGCGTCCAGCATGTAATGGTACTAAGCCACCTCGGCGAAGCACTCGCCTGCCCGATGACACCCGGACGCGACCACGACTGGGCCACGCTGGTGGCCAACCAACCCGCCGACCACCCGACTGCCGAAATGGAGGCCGAGGCACCCGCCGTGCTGCTCTACACCTCCGGCACCACCGGCAAGCCCAAGGGCTGTGTCTGGACGCATGTCAGCTTCCTTGGCTCGATGGTCACGCGCGACATGCATATCTGTGGCGACTTCAAGCCAACGGATCGATTCTTCTTCATGAGCGACATGGGCTGGATGGTGGGTGCCATGTGCGCCTGCATTCCAAGCTACTTCGGCGGCAGCCTGCTGGTGGCCGAAGGCACACCCGACTTTCCCGATACCGGCCGCTTCTGGCGCTTGCTGCAGGACCACCAGGTCAGCTATGCCGGGGTGGCGCCGACGCTGATCCGGGGGCTAATGCGCTATGGGGATGAGGACGTCAAACGCTACGACCTGTCGTCGCTGCGCGTCACTTGCTCAGGCGGTGAGGCCTGGACCGAGGCACCGTGGCGCTGGTTCTTCAAGCATGTCTGCAAGTCGACGCTTCCGTTCCTGAACATCGTGGGCGGCACCGAGGTCGGCGGCTGTAATTTCACCGGTACCCTGCACCATCCTCTGCGTCCTGGTTCGTTTGGCGCGCGCGGCCTCGGTGCAGGCGTTGACATCGTGAACGAAAGTGGCCAGCCGGTCGGCCCCGGGGAAGTCGGTGAACTGGTGCTGCGCAACCCCAACATCGGCTTTACCAAAAGCCTGTGGCGCGACGATGAGCGCTACCTCGACAGCTACTGGCGTACCCTCCCCGGCCTGTGGGTGCATGGCGATTTCGCCATGCGTGACGCAGACGGTCTGTTCTACATCCTCGGCCGCAGCGACGACACGATCAAGGTCTCGGGCAAGCGCACCGGCCCGTCGGAAATCGAAACGCTGCTCACCGGCACCGGCAAGGTGTCGGAGGCAGCCGTGATCGGCGTGCCCGACGAGGTCAAGGGCTCGGCCATCGTCTGCGTCTGCGTGCCGATGCCCGGCGTGGCTGCGGACGCGGTGCTGCAAGCCGAACTGTCGGGGGCCGTGGTTGCAGGCATGGGCACGTCTTACCGTCCTCGCCAGGTGCTGCTGGTCAGCGACCTGCCGAAGACACGCAACATGAAGATCATGCGTCGCGTCGTGCGTGCCGTGTACCGCGGCGAGAGCCCTGGCGACCTTTCCTCACTGGTCAACCCGGAGTCCGTGGCCGAACTGCAGGGAAAACTGGCAGGGTGAGACTTCGATCGCTCCGTAGGCGAAAGCTCAGATTGGGTTCCGCTCCACCAGTTGGCGGGCAATGATCAGGCGCTGCAGTTCGTTGGTGCCCTCGCCGATGCACAGCAGCGGCGAGTCTCGGTAATAGCGTTCGACGTTCAGCTCTTTAGAGTAGCCGTAGGCACCGTGAATGCGCAGGGCCTCCATGGCGTTTTCAACCGCCGCCTCGCTGGCGAACAGCTTGGCCATACCGGCTTCCATGTCGCAGCGCTGGCCGGCGTCATAAGCACGCGCGGCCTGTTCAACCAGCAGCCGCGCCGCCTCGGTCCGGGTCGCCATGTCAGCCAACTTGAGCTGAATGGCCTGGTGATCGCAGATCGGCTTGCCAAATGTGCGCCGCAGTTGCGCATAGGCAACCGATTCCTCCAGGCAGGCGCGCGCCACACCCACGCCGCGTGCCGCCACATTGATGCGCCCAAGCTCGAGCCCGCCCATCACTTGCTTGAAGCCTTGCCCTTCCACACCGCCCACCAGATTTTCGGACGGCACGCGGAAGTTGTCGAACACCAGCTCGGCGCTGTCAATGCCCTTGTAGCCGAGCTTTTCCAGCTTGCGGGTGGAGGTGAAGCCCGGGCCTTTCTCGCAGATGAACAGGCTCATTCCAAGATGCCGTGGCTGCGCTTGGGGTCGGTCTTGACCAGCACGGCAAAGGCCTGTCCATGGATGCCGTTGGAGATCCAGGTCTTGGTGCCGTTGATGACGTAGTGATCACCGTCGCGGCGCGCCACCGTGCGCACCGCCTGCAGATCGGTGCCGCAATCGGGCTCGGTCAGTGCCAGCCCGCCGCGCAGTTCGCCTCTGGCAAAGAGCGGCAGAAAACGCTGGCGCTGCGCCTCGGTGCCGTTGCGCTGCACGCAAGCTGCCATGATGAGGTGAGAATTGATGATGCCGGACACCGACATCCAGACCCGCGCGATGCGCTCCACAACCTTGGCATAGGTGCTGGCCGACAGGCCCAGGCCGCCGTATTCCTCTCGGATGATGCAGCCAAACAGGCCCATCTCGCGCATCCCGGCGACAATGCCGACCGGCCACTCGTCGGCATGTTCGAGCCGCTGCGCCACCGGCTTGATCTCCCTCTCTACGAAGCGCGCGACGGCATCGAGCACCAAACTTTCTTTTTCAGCATCAAAGGCCATGGGCTGGCTGGTGGTCATCAGGGTGCTTCGGAGGTGTTGGACTGGGTCAGGGTGCGCGCCAAGGTGGCTGCGTCTTTGATCCGGTCAGCCGCCAGCACGGCGTCGCGCCAGCGCAGCGCTTGATCGCGTGGCAGCTCCAGCAGCGCATTGCGCATGAATTTGGTCTCGATGTCAGCGCCCGTGATGGGTTGACCCGGCGCGCCGCGGTGCATTGACTCACGCCAACGCAGTTTGCGCCCATCGTGCGTGCGCACGCGCAGTTCGCCCGAAAAGAAGGCCGTGTATCGGCCTCGGGGTCAGCCACGTGCGCTATGCGGTCAGCCAGCGCCCGCACCTGCGGGTCGCTCAGGTTGGCAGCATCCAGTTCGGTCAGCCCCAACTCCCCGCGCAGCAGGGCCAGCGCGACAAGGTGGTGAATGCTGAACTGCGACTCATAGACGTTGGCCGGGCGGCGCTTGGCCGCAACGGGTTCGCACACCACCGGGTGCACCCCTTGCGGCAGGAGCACTTGCACCGATGCCACCTCCTCGGCGCGCAAACCAGCGGCCCACAGCGCCAAGGCGGCGTCGATGCTGGCATGCGTGAAGTGGCACGTCGGATACAGTTTGACGGCGACATCGAGCACTTCCCAGCGCTCGCCCAAGCCGCGCGTGCACTGCGACAGGTCGGCCTGCAGGCCGCGCGCAGCAAGGTGACTGGCGTACAGGCCAAAACGCCCCTCGTAAGGTTGCGAAGGGCCGCGAAAACCGGCTCCGGCCAGTGCCGGGGCTGTCAGTCCGCAGACACCGGCCCAGCCCGGGTGCATGCGCTTGGTCCAGGCACCGTCGCTCAGAAATTCCATGCTGCCGGAAGCCATGGACAACACCACGCCTTGCGCGTGTTCGAGTCCGGCTCGGTCCAGCCCCATCAACTTGCCCGCCGCCAGCGTGCAACCAAAAGCCCCCACCAATCCGGTCGGATGAAAGCCAACGTCGTGGAAGCCGCCCCGGGCCGCTGCACCCAGGCGGGCTGCGACCTCAATCGCCAGCACGTAGGCTGCAATCATCTCGGCACCCGTGGCATGCCGCTGTGCCGCCAGGCCCAGCGCCAGCGAAAAGGCGCTGGCGCCGGGGTGCGTGATCGCGCCGGGGTGGGTATCCTCAAAGTCCAATCCATGCACCAGAATGCCATTCATCAACACCGCATCACGCAACGGCAACGGCGCAAAGGTGCCCATAACGGCGCTATCGCCCGCGCCGCCCAAGGCCTGCAGACCGCGGTAGGCGCAGTGAGCGAAATCCTGCTGTGACGACGCTAATGCGATGCCCAGTGCGTCGAGCATCAGCAGCTTGGCCCGTTCGACCACGGCCGCCGGCAGCATGCCGGGCTCGAGGTCATGCGCGAACGAAGCCAGCTGCGCGGCAATGCTGGGGGCGGCGTCAGGGGTGTTTGGAATCATTTTCAAGAACCTCGCTTGCGGCAATTCACGGCAGACTGAGCGCAGCCAGTGACTGGACGTAACGATCTTGTCCATCCTGCGCTCCGTTGACACTGAGACCCACCGGCCGCAACAAGCCATCGCGCAGGCCATAAACCAGCCCATGCACCTCGACTTGCTGCCCGCGCTCCCAAGCACGACGCAGGATGGTGGTGCGGCACACATTGCTGACCTGCTCGATCACGTTCATCTCACAAAGCCGGGCGGCGCGCTCGTCGGCACAGGAAATGCCGTCAAGCCGATCGGCGTGCTTGCGCGCCACGTCTTCCAGATGACGCAGCCAGTTGTCGGCCAGGCCGGTTCGGCGCTGTTCGACCACGGCCTGCACGCCGCCGCAACCGTAGTGCCCTACCACCAGCACATGCTCGACCTTGAGCACCTCGACCGCATATTGCAGCACCGTCAGGCAGTTCAGGTCAGAGTGCACCACCAGGTTGCCGACGTTGCGGTGCACGAACACCTCGCCCGGCTGCAAGCCCACGATTTCATTGGCTGGCACCCGGCTGTCGGAGCAGCCGATCCACAGATAGCGTGGCATCTGCTGCCTCGCCAGCCGCTCGAAGTACTGCGGGTCCAGGGCCGCGCAGCGCGCCGACCAGGCACGGTTGTTCTCAAACAAAGGGTTCAGACTGGACATGGCTTTTCTCCAGTGCGCCATCAGCGGCGCTGCACATTGGCTTTCCGTTCCCGGCAAAGGCGGGCGGGCTGCCGCGCCCGGCGACGTGCAAATCTGGGTTCACGCGCTGCATCCGGCCGTTGGCAATCAGGTGAAGTGCCGAGCCTATGACCACAAGGTCTGCGATCAGGGTTTTATGGAACATGTCAGCCCCCGCGCCAGCGCGGTGGGCGCTTTTCGTTGAAGGCCTTGACGCCTTCGAGTCGATCGGCCGACGACACCAGCACGTTGTAGGCCGTAATGTCGAGCATGTAACCGCTGTGAAAGTCGATTTCGCCGCCGCGCGAGGCGGTCAGTTTGGCGTAGCGGGTGGCCATCGGTGCAGCCCGCACGATTTCGCGCGCGTCGGCCAATGCGGCGGCCAGCGCCGTGCCCGGCTCGGCCAAGTCAGTTACCATGCCCCATTCGGCGGCTTCTTCGGCTGAAAACCTTTGTGCGGTGAGCAGCAGCTTCTTGGCCCGCCGTACGCCGACCGCGCGCACCAGGTTCTGGATGCCACCGCCGCCAGGCATGATGCCGCGCCGCAGTTCGGGCAGCGAAAACACCGCCGCGCGCGAGGCGATGATGTAGTCGCACATCAGCGCCAGTTCGCAGCCACCACCATGCGCGTGGCCTTCGACGGCGGCGATCACCGGTTGCGGAAAATCCTTGACTGCCAGAAAGACCTCTTCGGCGAGCTGGTGCTGGCGCCGCCACTGGCCGTCGGTCATCCCGTCGCGCTGCTTGAGGTCGCCGCCGGCCGAGAACGCGCGGCTGCCGGCACCGGTGAAGATCAGCACGCGCAAGGCGTCGTCAAAAGCCAGTTCATGCAAGGCCTCGCGCAACTCGACGAACATCTGCGTGTTCATCGCATTCATCACCTCGGGCCGGTTCAGCACCAGAGTGCGAATGCCGTCAGTGGGATCAGTGTTGGGCGCGGCTTCGACGCGCAGGGTAGTGTAGTCCATGGTCGGGAATGGCGGCTTTAAAGCGGTCAATAGGATCGGGGCATGCCCAGCAGGTGCTCGGCCACCTGCGCCAGCACCAGGTTGTTGGAAATCGGCGCGGTCCGAAACAGCCGTGACTCCTTCCACTTGCGCTCGATGTCAAACTCGCAGGCTATGCCGTAGCCGCCAAAGGTGCTCATCGCCGCCTCGGCCGCCTCCCAGGCGGCTTCGCTGGCCAGGTACTTGACCATAGTCGCTTCGCGGCCGCAGGGCAAACCTGCGTCGAACAGCGTGACGGCCTTGTTGCGCATCAGTTCGGCGGCTTCGATGTTGATATGCGCGCGAGCGATGGGAAACTGCACCCCCTGGTTGGCACCGATCGGACGGTCGAAGACGACACGCTCGCTGGCATAACGCGAGGCCTTTTCGACAAACCACTTGCCGTCGCCGATCGCCTCGCTGGCCACTAGCAGGCGCTCGGAATGCAGCGAGTCGAGCAGGTAATAAAAGCCCTTGCCTTCTTCGCCGATGCGGTCGTCGTCGCTGACCTCAAGGTTGTCAATGAAGACCTCGAACGTGTGGTGGTTGATCATGGTGCGGATCGGCTTGGCCTTGAGCGAGGAGCCAGCCTTGGCGATATCGACCAGAAACAGGCTCAGGCCGTCGGTCTTCTTGGCCGATTCCTCGAACGGCGTGGTGCGCGCGATCAGCAGGTACATGTGCGAGTGGCTGTAACGCGACGTCCATATCTTCTGGCCGTTGATGACATAACCGCCGGCCACCTTGCGCGCGAAGGTCTTGATGCGCAGCGTGTTGGAGCCTGCATCGGGCTCGGTCACGCCGAAAGCCTGCAGGCGCAGGCTGCCGTCGGCAATGCGCGGCAGCGTCTTGCGCTTTTGCGCCTCGCTGCCATGCCGCAGGATTGAGGCCATGGTGTACATCTGCGCATGGCACGAAGCGCTGTTGCCACCGTTGCGATTGACCTCTTCCAGGATGGTGCAGGCATCCATCAGCGACAGCCCGGAACCGCCGTATGCCTCAGGGATCAGCGCGGCCAGCCAGCCTGCCTCGATCATGGCATCGACAAATGCCTCCGGATAGGCGCCGTCCTGCGCGCACTGGCGCCAGTAATCGGGGCCAAAGCCGTCGCACAGGGCTTTCACGGCGGAACGAATCTGCGTCTGTGTTTCCGTGTAGCTGAAGTCCATGGGTATCCCCTGAGGGCTCACCTTCTGAACACGCCGAATTGCGTGTCGCGCTGGGGCACGCGTATCGGCTGCTTGAAGCGCTCCCGGTCTTCATCGATCCAGCTGGCACCCGCGCACCGGTGGATGGTCCCGCGCACCATGGTCAGCGTGGCGGCGGGCTGTTCGGGGCTACCGCAGCCAGCGCCGCAAAACGCTGCAGGTGGTGGTCGGCGCTGCCGAACAGGTTGCAAAAGAGGGTGAGACGGCGGAAGTAGTGGCCAATGTCCAGCTCCTCGGTCATGCCCACCCCGCCGTGCAACTGCACCGCCTGCTGGGCGACGAAGCGAGCTCGCTCGCCAATGGCCGCCTTGGCGGCCGACACGGCGCGCGAACGAGTCACCGCATCAAGATGCTCGGCATGCAAGGCCGCCATCAACACCAGGGAGCGAGTGGCTTCGACGGCGGCAAACATATCGACCAGACGGTGCTGGATAACCTGGAAGCTGGCAATCGGCACGTCAAATTGTTTGCGCGTACTGACGTATTCGCCAGTCTTTCGCAGCAGCGCGCCCATCGCGCCCAGGGCATCGGCGCAGGCGGCCACAATGCCCAGATCGATCAAGTGCTCCAGCAGCGCAAGGCCTTCGCCTTCGGTGCCGAGCAGCGCGCCCTCGCCGAGCACGACATCGTCGAGCCGGAGATCGCCGGCCCGGCTGCCGTCATAGACCTTGTACCCCGTCACCTGCACCCCCGGCGTGCTGGCCCCGACCAGAAACAAGCTGATCCCCTGGCGCTCATTGACCGCGCCCGACGTCCTGGTCACGACGACAAAGCCGTCCGCCCAGGGCGCGCCCAGCACGCCGCTCTTGCGACCCGACAGCACCCAGCCACCGCCCTTGGCCGTGGCGCGGGTCTGCACATGGGCGAGGTCGTGACGCGCATCGACCTCGGTGTGCGCCAAGCTGAGAATGAGTTCGCCCGAAGCCAGTCCTGGCAGCCACGTCGAGCGCTGCGCCGGGCTGCCTGCGCGCGCCACCGCCTGCGCACCGAGCACCGTGCTGGCAAGGTAGGGTTCTACCGCCAGCGCCGCACCCAAGGCCTCGGCGACCTGGATCGTCTCGACAATGCCTCCGCCGAAACCGCCATCCGCTTCGGGCAGGGCCACGCCCAGCCAGCCGAACTCGCCGAATCGCCGCCAGTGCTCGCGGCTCATGCCAGGCTCGGAGGCGACGATTTTGTTGCGGGCATCGAAACCGTACTCGGCGCGCAAAAATTTCTGCGCCGCGTCACGCAGCATCGTTTGTTCTTCAGACAAATCAAAGTTCATGCGGTTTCCTTTAGCGTGCGCCGCCGGCCAGAAGCATCTTGGCCAGTACGTTCTTCTGCACCTCGTCGCTGCCACCGTAGATGGTGGCAGCGCGTGAGAAGCAGTAGCGCGGCATCGCATGCGCGTAGCGCCCGTGGCCCAACTCGCCGCCCTCGTGCCAGGGCCACGCCATCTCGGCGGCGATTTCCACGTCCAGCTCGGACAAGGTCTGCTGCACCGCCGTGCCCATGGTCTTGAGCAGTGAGGATTCCGGCCCCGGTGCCTTGCCTGCGGCGGTGGCCGCGAGCACACGGAAATTGGTGTATTCAAGCGCCATCAGTTCAATCTCGGCACGCGCCAGCTTGAGGCGCATCGCGCCATCCTCGGCCAGCGGTCGGCCGCCCGAGCGGCGCTCATCCGCTGCGGCATACAGGTTGGCCAGATGCGCCTTGCAGTCGGCCACGCCGGCGATGCTGGTGCGCTCGTGCGTCAGCAGGTACTTGGCGATATCCCAGCCCTGGCCCTCACGGCCGACCAGGTTTTTCCGGGGCACGCGAACGTCGGTGAAGAACACCTGATTGAGGTGATGCTCGCCGTCGATCGAGACGATGGGCTTGACCTCTATGCCAGCACGGTCCATCTCGATCAGCAGGAAGGAAATCCCTCCCTGCTTTTTCCCGGTGCTGGATGTGCGCACCAGGCAGAACATGTGGGTGGCCCAGTGAGCGTAGGTGGTCCAGATTTTTGAGCCGTTGACGATGTAGTCGTCGCCATCGGCCACGGCCGTGGTCTTCAAGCTGGCCAAATCCGAGCCTGCGCCCGGCTCGGAATAGCCCTGGCACCACCAGTCGTCACAGCGACGGATACGCGGCAGGTACTGCGCTTTTTGCTCAGGCGTTCCAAAGGCGATCAGCACCGGCCCGAGCATGATTACCCCCATCGACAGGCCCACCGGCGCGCTGGCCGCCGCGCGTTCAAGGTCAAAGATGTAGCGCTGCGTTGGCGTCCAGCCCGGCCCACCGTGCTCCTTGGGCCATCCGGTGACCAGCCAGCCTTGCGTGTCGAGTCGGCGCTGCCATTGAACGATGTCGTCCTTTTGCAGCATTTCTCCGGTGACGGTCTTGCGCTTGAGATCGGCTGGCGTGTGGGTCTTGAACCATGCGCGAACCTCTTGCTGGAACGCTCTGTCTTGCGGGCTGAAATCGATGTCCATCGTGTGCCTCTGTGCGCTGGTGATGTGCGTTTCAGATCGAGATGCCGCCGCCGCAGATCAGGGTCTGGCCGCTGACGTAGTTCGATTCGGGAATGCACAGCAGATAAACCGAACCAGCCGCCTCCTCGGGCGTTCCGCCGCGACCCAGCGGAATGGTGCGCTCCATCATTTCCAGCAGATCAGGATTGACACCAACCTTGATCTTGTGGCCTTCAACATCAATCGAGGCATCGCCTGCGGCCGAAGCTTCGGTCAGCCGCGTCTTGATCATGCCGAAAGCGACAGCATTGACGTTGACCTTGTAGCGCCCCCACTCCTTGGACAGCGCCTTGGTCAGACCGATGATGCCGGCCTTGCCGGCCGAGTAATTGGCCTGGCCGGCATTGCCGCCGGTGCCGGCGATGGACGAGATGTTGACCACCTTGCGGAACACTTCCTGCCCTGCTTCGGCTTCCTTGCGCGAAGAGGCACGAATGAACTCCGCGGCCGCGCGCAGAATCTTGAACGGCGCGGTCAGGTGCACATCAATGATCGCATTCCATTGCTCGTCGGTCATCTTCTGGACCACGTTATCCCAGGTGTAGCCGGCGTTGTTGATGATGATGTCCAGGCCGCCGAAGTTGTCGATCGCGGTCTTGACGAAGCGATCAGCGAAGCCGTCGGCGGTGACGCTGCCTACGCAGGCCACGGCGGTGCCGCCGGAGGCCTTGATATCGGCCAGCGTCTGCTCGGCCGGCGCGGCATCGAGGTCATTGACCACGACCTTGGCTCCTTCACTGGCGAGCTTCATGGCGATGGCGCGCCCAATGCCGCGACCCGATCCGGAGACGATCGCGACTTTGCCTTCGAGTTTCTTCATGGTGTGTGTCCTTGCTTGTGAATGAATCGAAAAGAGATAGAGCTCTCGACCGCCCTTCGGTGGTCCGTCAGTTCAGGGCCACCAGAGCCTCGCCCGCCAGCGTGATTTCACCCGTGGCCTTGGCCGCGCTGATTTGAACGCGCACGCAGGGGCGACCGGCGTGGTTGAGCTTCTCGACCACCTTGCCGCTGCAGCGCACGCGGTCACCCAGGTGGGTCATGGCTGCAAAGCGAACGCCATAGCTGAGAATCTGGCGCTGCGGCACCCATTCGGTGAGTGCACGCCCCAGATACGCCATCGACAACATGCCTTGAGCAAACACGTCCTTCATGCCCGCGCCACGGGCGAAGTCGATATCGATGTGGATCGGATTGTGGTCTCCCGATGCACCGGCGAACAGGGCCAGAGTGGTGCGGGTGATGGGTGGCAACTCCAGCACGGGCATGTCATCACCGACCTGGATCATCTTTATTGGAGAGTTCATGGATATTTCCTTCAGGCGTGGCGCACGACGATCACCGCGTGCAAGTCGGCGACATGCTCGCCGAACTGATTGGTGACTTTCGTGTCGTTGACGACAAACTCGAGCGCGCCATCCTTCTTGTCGTAGATGTCGGCAACCCGGGTCTGAAAGCGTAGCGTGTCGCCAGCGCACACCGGGGCGTGATAGTCGAAGCGTTGCTCACCGTGCAAAACCTCGCGCAGATCGATCTTGAGCGTGTCGAGCAACTTCATCAACACGCCCGAATCGCTCTCGGCACCAAAGATAAAGGTCGGTGGCGCAACAACGCTGCGGTAACCGGCGGCCTTGGCGGCGGCCTCGTCGAAGTAAATCGGGGCGGCGGCACCGATCACCTCGGCAAAGAAACGGATGCGCCCCTTCTCCACCTCCCACAGCGTCGGCGGCACCTCGTACCCGATGAATTTTTTGTCAATCATGGCATTCAAGCTCCGGCTTTCCTGTGGTGACGCTCAAGCGGCCTGGTAGAGCGTGACGACGCAAGCGCCGCCCAGCCCAAGGTTGTGCTGCAAGGCCACGCGCGCGCCCGCCACCTGGCGTTGATCCGCCGTGCCACGCAGTTGATGGGTCAGCTCAAAACATTGCGCCAGGCCCGTTGCACCCAGCGGATGACCCTTGGATAACAGGCCACCCGACGGGTTGGTGACGACCTTGCCGCCATAGGTGTTGTCGCCGTCCAGCACGAACTTCTCTGCGCCACCCAGGGGACACAGGCCCAGAGCCTCGTAAGTCAGCAGTTCATTCTGTGCAAAGCAGTCGTGCAACTCGACCACATCCACGTCGTCCGGCCCGATGCCGGCTTGCGAATAGACTTTTTGCGCCGCATCGCGTGCCATGTCGAAGCCGACCAGACGCATCATGTCGCGCGATTCGAAGGTGCTGGGGAAGTCTGTGCTCATCGACTGGGCGCGGATGGAGACGCGGGTGTCTAGCCCATGCTTCTTGGCAAAGGCTTCAGAGCAGATAACCGCGGCGGCGGCACCACAGGTCGGCGGGCACGCCATCAAGCGCGTCATCACACCGGGCCAGACGACAGGTGCGTTCATCACGTCGTCAACACTGACCTCCTTGCGAAACAGCGCGAGCGGGTTGTTGGCGGCATGGCGGCTGGCCTTGGCACGAATGCGGGCGAAGGTGTCCAGGCGGGTGCCGTATTTGTCCATGTGCGCCTTGCCCGCACCGCCAAAGTAACGAATCGCCAGCGGGATTTCCGGGTGGCCCACCAGTTCGGCGGTGGTGCGATCGAATTCTTCAAAGGGCGTGGGCCTATCCTCGAACTGAGCCTTGATGGCACCTGCGGCCATCTGCTCAAACCCCAAGGCCAAAACGCAATCGACCGCCCCGCTTTCCACCGCCTGGCGCGCCAGAAACAGCGCGCTCGAACCGGTGGAGCAGTTGTTGTTGACATTGACAATCGGTATGCCACTCATGCCCACTGGATACAGTGCGCGCTGACCGCAGGTGGAATCACCATACACGTAGCCGACGTAGGCCTGCTGAATCATGGGGTACTCGATGCGCGCGTCGGCCAGCGCCTGGCGCACAGCCTTCTCCCCCATCACGTGATAAGGCTCGCTGGCACCCGGCTTGGTGAAAGGAACCATGCCGACGCCGGCGACGATGACTTTATGACTCATGACTCTCTAACTCCTCAAATTAAGCGTCGGCTGACGCGGATGAATGGCCGGGTTGCAGGCGGCGCGACCGGATGGTTGCCAACGCGGCAGCGCCAAGTGAACGTGTACGCAATGAAGTCTACCTAACGCTTGACAGTTTTGCAATGCCCCAGTAAATTCACACTGAGCTAAAGATTTGCATCGACGCCGGTGGATCGATCTGGCGGGTGTCGTAACTCTTTGATCCACAACCCAAACACTGATTGACACCCCGACATGGTCGCTCCTCGCAGTTTCGCCCTCTCCGCCGATGACCGCGCCGTACTCGACGCTGCGGACAAGTTCGCCCGCAAGGAATTTGTACCGCTCGCGCGCCGCATGGACGACGAGGAATGGTGGCCTTCGGATATTTTTCAGAAAATCGGCGCGGCCGGCTTCATGGGCGTCACAGTACCCACGGAGCATGGCGGCGCAGGCATGGACTTGTTCAGTTCGGGCCTGATCTGCCAGACCTTCGCGCGTTGGAACCCTGCCATCGCGCTGTCGTGGGCGGCGCACGACAACCTGTGTGTCAACAACATTTATCGCAACGCCAGTGAAGCGCAGCGCCGCCAATACCTGCCCGGCCTATGCGACGGCAGCAAGATTGGCGCGCTCGGCCTGACCGAACCCGGCGCCGGCTCGGATGCACTAGGTGCCATGCGCACCAGCGCACGCCGTGAGGGCGACCACTACATCCTCAACGGCACCAAAATCTACATCACCAACGGTCCGGTGGCCGATGTGCTGCTGGTCTACGCCAAGACCGCCCCGGAACTCGGTGCCAAGGGCATCTCGGCCTTCATCGTCGAAAAGGACTTCCCCGGCTTCAAAGTGGCGCAAAAACTGGTCAAGATGGGCTTTCGCGGCAGCCAGACCGGAGAGCTGGTGTTTGACAACTGCCGCGTGCCGGCGACCAACCTGGTGGGCAAGGAAAATGAGGGCGTCAAAATCGTCATGAGCGGGCTCGACCTGGAGCGCGCGCTGGTGGCCGCGCTGTGCGTCGGTATATGCGAGCGCGCGCTCGAATTAGGCGTCGAATACGCCAGGACACGCGTGCAGTTCGGTAAACCTATCGGCAGCTTTCAGATGGTGCAGGCCATGCTGGCCGAGATGTATACCGAAACCGAGGCAATGAAGACCCTCGTCTGGCGCACGCTGGCCGAGGTCAACGATCTCGAGGTCGGCAGCGGCGGGCGCGGCGCGGCGCACAAGATCACCGCGGCGTCCATCCTGTACGCGGGTGAGGCCTGCAACCGCATCCTCAACCATGCCGTACAAATTCACGGCGGCAGCGGCTACATCTGGGAGTCCGAAATCAACCGGCTGTTCCGCTGCATCAAAATCCTCGAAATCGGTGCGGGCACCTCCGAGGTGCGCAAAATGATCATCGCAGAGGAACTGCTGCGCAACTGATTCCCTACTGCATTGCCAACAACCGTGCCCGCGCCTTGCCTGAGGCAGGACGCACAACGATTCCATAAGGACATAAGGAGACAACGAACATGGCAACCCCCTCCACCATCCTGTTCGAACAGCGCGGCGCCACGGCCTGGATCACGCTGAACCGGCCCGAGGCCATGAACGCGCTCTCCGACGCCATGTGCGCCGAACTGCTCGAGGCCACCGAGCGCTGCGAGCGCGATACCTCGATCCGCGTGATCGTGCTCACCGGCGCCGGACGCGCGTTCTGCGCGGGCGCCGACCTCAAGGGCGTATTCGAAAACAAGCAAAGCAGCCCAGGCCCGCGCGACCCCATGGGCGAGTTCCTCGACCTGGTCAACCGCATGATGGACAAACTGCGCTTTTGTCCCAAACCGACCATTGCAGCACTCAACGGTCTGACCATTGCCGGCGGGCTCGAGTTGGCCATGGCCTGCGACCTGATGCTGGCCACCGAGAGTACGCGCATCGGCGACGCGCACGCCAATTTCGGCGTCTTTCCCGGTGCCGGCGGCGCGGCCATCCTGCCGCGGCGCATAGGGCCGACGGCGGCCAAGTACCTGCTCTTCACGGGCGACACCATGCCCGCACGCGACCTGGTGCCGCTGGGCCTCGTGAACCGTGTCGTGCCCGACGCCGAGTTCGTACCCGAGGTCGAGAAGCTCGCCGCACGTATCGCCAGCAAGAGCCCGCTGGTGCTGCGCCGCATGAAGCAGACCGTGGCCGACGGGCTCGAGCAGCCGCAAGCTGCAGCGCTGCGCCTGGAGCGCCTGGTGCTCGAGGCGCACAGCCATTCGCACGACATCCAGGAAGGCCTCGCAGCCTTCGTCGGCAAGCGCACGCCCGACTTCAAGGGCTATTGAACCCCGGCTGCGGCGCGAGCGCCCAAAGTGGATCGCGCCGGCCACGGCAAAGTATTTTTTGAGAAATCAATCCCGAAAAGATAGCTGCTTACGCTTTATTCACAAGCATCGAATGCCTATTTTTATCATCCATTATTGCTATTGTTTTTGAAACTCAGGAGCCCTCCATGAGCCACACCCAGCCTCCCGTTTACATCGCCGGCATCGGCATGACACCCACCGGCAAGTTCCTTGACAAGAGCATCAAACAGCTCACGGCCGACGCTGTGCATGCGGCGCTCGCGGACGCGGGCCTTTCGGTAGCCGACATCGAATCGGCCTTTTTCTCCAACGCCACACAAGGCGCGCTCGAGGGGCAGACCATGGTGCGCGGCCAGATCGCGCTGCGCACCATGGGCTTCGAGGCCATTCCCATCTTCAACGTCGAGAACGCCTGCGCGAGCGCAAGCTCGGCGTTTCACCTCGCAGTGCAGTACGTGCGCTCGGGCGCGGGCGAGATCGCGCTTGCCGTGGGCGCCGAAAAAATGTTCTGCGCCGACAAGGCCAAGATGTTCAGCGTGTTCGACGGTGCCTGGGACGTCTCCACCGTCGAGCAAAACAAAAGCACGCTGCTGCAAATGGGCCACGGCGTCGTGCCGCCCGAGGGCAGTACGTCCAAGGCGCCGTACAGCCTGTTCATGGACATCTACGCGGCCTTCGGGCGTTTTCACATGCGCGAGTTCGGCACCACGCAGCGCCAGATCGCCGCGGTCTCGGCCAAGAACCACGGCCACTCGGTACACAACCCGCTCGCGCAGTACCGCAACGCCTACACCATCGACGAAGTGCTGGCTGCGCCGCCCATCACCTACCCGCTCACGCTGCCCATGTGCGCGCCCGTGAGCGACGGCGCTGCGGCGGCCATCGTCTGCTCCGAAGCCGCGCTCGCCAAGCTCGCGCAGCGCCAGCGCGCAATCCGCGTGCTCGCCTCGGTGATCGCCACGGGCACCAACCGCCGCCCCGAAGACGTGGGGCAGCACCTCACCGTGCGCGCCGCCAAAAAAGCGTATGAAATGGCCGGCGTCGGTCCCAAGGACATCTCCGTGGCCGAGGTGCACGACGCCACCGCGATCGGCGAGATCATCCAGAGCGAAAACCTCGGCTTTTGCGCCTTCGGTGAGGGTGGCCCGCTCGCCGAGCGCGGCGAAACCACGCTCGGCGGACGCATCCCCATCAACACCTCGGGCGGCCTCGAATCCAAGGGCCACCCCATAGGCGCGACCGGCATAGGCCAGCTGCACGAACTCGTGCAACAGCTGCGCGGCGAGGCCGGCGCGCGCCAGGTGCAGGGCGCGCGCCTGGCGATTGCCGAAAACGGCGGCGGCCTCTACGGCTTGGAAGAAGCCGTGGCCGCGATCACCATCCTGGGCCGCTGAAGCGGGGCGCGTCATGAATCCACGAGACAAAGTCGCCATCGTCACGGGCGGAGCCTCCGGGCTGGGCCGCGCAGTCGCGCAGGCCTTGCACGATGCGGGCGCAAGCGTGGTCTTGTTCGACCGCAATGCCGAACTTGGGACGCAGGCCGCCGCCGAGCTTGGGCAGCGCGCGCTGTTCGCGCAAGTCGATGTCACGAGCGAAGAGCAGGTGCAGGCAGGTCTGGACGCTGCCATGGCGCGGTTTGGCGCCGTGCATATCTGCGTCAACTGCGCCGGGGTTCCTGACGCCGCCAAAACCGTGTCTGATGGCAAACCCTTTCCGCTCGCGGTCTGGCAGAAGGTGATCGCGATCAACCTCACGGGCACCTTCAATGTACTGCGGCTGGCCGCCGTGCTCATGGCGCGCAACACCCCCGAGGGCGAAGAGCGTGGCGTGATCGTGAATCTTTCCTCCGGCGCCGCACACGACGGCCAGATGGGCCAGGCAGCCTATGCCGCCAGCAAGGCCGGCGTGATCGGACTCACCTTGCCCGTGGCGCGCGACCTGGCAGAGCACGGCATACGCTGCGTAGCCGTGGCTCCAGGGCTGTTCGACACGCCCATGGTCGCGGGGCTGCCGAAAAAAGTGGCGCAGGCCATCGTCGATCGCATGGTGCTGTTCCCGCCACGCATGGGGCGCCCTGCGGAGCTCGCCCACCTGGTGCGCAGCGTCGTGGAAAACCCCTACATCAATGCCACCTGTCTGCACATAGACGCCGGTGCACGCATGAGCGCCCGCTGAGCGTTCCATGCTCACATCGCCCTCTCCTTCCTCCATCCCACCCCTGTCCCGCAGCCCATCATGAACTTTCTGCCCACCGAAGAACAACGCATGGCCGTCGAAGGCTTCACCCGCTTTCTCGAAGACAAACTGCGCCCCATCGTGCAGCGCTACCAGCCCGACAAGCTCATCGAAAAAGAGCGCATGCTCGAGATTTTCCAGATGATGCTGCCCTACGGCATGGGCGGCAACGGCCTGATCTCGGAAGAAAACGGCGGCATGGGGCTCTCCTGGCTGACCTACGCGCTGATGTACGAGCAGCTCGCGCGCATCTCGGGCGACGTGGCCATTTCGCTCTTGATCCAGCAACTCGGCGCGTATTCGCTCGAAGTCTGCTCGAACGACGCCATGCGCCAAAAATACCTGCCACGCATGGTGCGCGCCGAGATCATCGCGTGCAGCGGCATCAGCGAGCCGGGCGTGGGCTCGAACGTGGCCGAAGTCACCTGCCGCGCACAGCGCGACGGCGACCACTACATCGTCATGGGCGAAAAAACCTGGATCTCGAACGGCCACTACTCCGACTTTTGCATGGTCATCGTGCGCACCTCGAGCGAAGGCTCGGGCAACCTCTCGATGATCCTCGTGGACCGCGCCGAGCACGGCTACGAAAGCCGCAACATCGACAAGCTCGGCCTCAACAGCACCTCGACCGCGCAGCTCTTTTTCGACCACGTGCGCGTACCCGCCGAAAACATGATGCTCACGCCGGGCGCAGGCCTCAAAAACACCATGGTGCTGTTCGAAAAAGCCCGCCCCATGGTGGGCCTGACCTCGATCGGCATCGCGCAGGCCGCGCTCGACAAGGCCGTGGCCTACGCCAAGGAACGGCGCCAGCACGGCAAGCCCATCGGCGGCCACCAGTTGATCCAGGGCATGCTGGCCGAGGCCGCCACCGAGCTCGACGCCGCGCGCCTGCTCGTGTACCGCGCGTTTAACCTGATTGACCACGGCGTGCGCAGCGAAATACAAAGCGCCATGGCCAAATGGTATGCCACCGAGATGGCGGTGGACGTAGCCTCCAAAGCCCTGCAGGTGCACGGCGGCAACGGAATCACCAAGGAGTTCGGAGTGGAATTGCTGTTCAGAAACGCCCGCATGATGCCCATCCCCGATGGCACGACGGAGATTCAAAAACTCATCATCGGCCGCGCGCTGACCGGCATCAATGCCTTCTCCTGATCATTCCTGCTCCATGGACAAACACACCTCTGCGGGAGCCGGCAAGGCCACCGTGCTGCAAGCACAAAACGTCACCCTGCGCTTCGGCGGTGTCACCGCGCTGTCCGAAGTGTCGGTGGATGTGCGCGACGACGAACTGCTCGCCATCATCGGCCCCAACGGCGCCGGCAAGAGTTCGCTCATGAACGTGCTCAGCGGTTTTTACCTGCCGCAGGATGGCACGGTGCATTACCGCGGCAAAAGCATCAAGGGCCGTGCGGTGCACCAGATTGCGCGTGACGGCATCGTGCGCACCTTCCAGGGCACGCACCTGTTTTCGAACATGAGCGTGATCGACAACATCCTCGTGGGCCGCTACAGCCTCATGCGCTCGGGCCTGCTGCAGTCCTTCCTCTACTTTCCGTGGACGCAGCGCGAAGAGTCGCAGCACCGCGAGGTGGTCGAGGACATCATCGACTTCCTTGAAATCGAAAGCATCCGCCACCAGCCCGTGGGCACGCTGGGCTACGGGCTGCGCAAGCGCGTCGACCTGGGCCGCGCACTCGCGATGGAGCCCCAGGTCTTGCTGATGGACGAACCCATGGCCGGCATGAACACTGAAGAAAAAGAAGACCTTGCGCGCTTCATCATCGACGTGCGCGAAGCCAAGCACATCCCCGTGGTGCTCGTGGAGCACGACATGGGCGTGGTCATGGACTTGGCCGACCGCGTGGCTGTGCTCGACTTCGGCCGCAAGATCGCCGACGGCACGCCCGCGCAGGTGCAGGCCGACCTGGCCGTGGTCAAAGCCTATCTGGGAGCCGCGGCATGAGTGTTCGCCCCTCCACCCCCGCGGCCGTGCACGCCATTCCCACGCTGCCGCAAACCCTGTTAGCACACGCACAAAACCACCCGCAGCGCCTGGCTCAGCGTGTCAAACGCAAGGGCATCTGGCGCACCTACACCTGGGGCGACGTGTTCGAGCGCGTGCGCAACATCTCGCTGGGCGCGGCGGCGCAGGGCCTGCTGCGTGGCGAGACCGTCGTCATCATCGGTGAAAACGAACCCGAACACTTCTGGGCACTGTTCGCCGCGCAGTCGCTCGGCGCCAAGACCGTCTCTGTGTATCCCGACGCCACGCCCGACGAGCTCCACTACCTCAGCGAAGACTCCGAGGCGCGCTTCATCTTCGCGCAAGACCAGGAGCAGGTGGACAAGGCGCTCGCGGTGCTCGACCGTCTGCCCGACATCCGCGGCATCGCGTATTGGGACGACGCGGGCATGTGGTCGTACCGGCACCCTCTGCTGCACTCGCTGGACGCCTTGAGCGCCGAAGGTGCGCGCCAGCATGAGCGCCAGCCCCAGCGCTTTGCGCGCGAAATCGCCGACGGCCAGGCCGACGACCTGGCGCTGCTGACCTACACCTCGGGCACCACGAGCAAGCCCAAGGGCGTGATGATCAGCCACCGCTGGCTGAGAGACAACGCCCTGCGCATGAAGAGCGCGCTGCCGCTGCAAGAGGGCATGGAATACCTCTCGTACACGCCGCTGGCCTGGGTGACCGAGCAGTTGCTGGGCGTGACGCTGGGCCTGATCACGCCCCTGGTGGTGAACTTCCCCGAGGCGCCCGACCAGGTCTTGCCCAACCTGCGCGAGCTCGCACCGCACATCGTGCTCTTCGGCCCGCGCCAGTGGGAAAACATCGCCGCGACCATCGAAGCACGCATGCTGGACGCAGGCTGGCTCGCACGCCGCATCTATCGCTGGGGCTTGCGCGTGGGCCAAGACGTGCACGTGGCGCGGCTCGAAGGGCGCGCGGCGCCGCTTACCTCGCGCCTGCTGCTGCCGCTGGCCGAAGCGCTGGTGCTGCACCCTCTGCGCGACCAGTTCGGCTTCATCCACAGCAAGATAGCCGTCTCGGGCGGCACGGCCATGGCGCCCGATGTGTTCCGCCTGTTTCACGCCATGGGCGTGGGCCTGCGCAACATCTATGGCTGCTCGGAATTCGGCCTGATCGCCGGCCACCGTGGCCAAAGCTACGACCTCGAGACCGTGGGCCCGCTGCTCGACGTCGATCCCACCTTCGGCGAACCGCTGCAGGCGCGCATCGCCGACAACGGCGAGCTGCAGCTGCGCGGCGGCACGGGGTTTCTGGGCTACTGGCACAAGCCCGACAAGACGGCCGCCATCCTGCGCGACGGCTGGTACCTCAGCGGCGACGCGGTGCGCCAGACCGAGCGCGGCGAGCTCGTCTACCTCGACCGCGTCGAACACCTCGTCAAACTCGCGAGCGGCCACCTGTACCCGCCGCAGTTCATCGAGACGCGGTTGCGCTTTTCGCCCTACATCAAGGACGTGATGGTGCTCGGCGACGCTACCCGCCCCTGGGTCGGCGCGCTGATCAACATCGACATGGCCGTCACGAGCCGCTGGGCCGAGGAGCGGCGCATCGCGTTCTCGACCTTCACCGACCTGTCGCAACGCCCCGAGGTGCGCGAACTGGTGCGCGAGGAGATCCGCCGCATCAACCAGTTCCTGCCCGAGGGCTCGCGCGTGGTGCGCTTTGCCAACTTCCCCAAGGAGCTCGACCCCGACGAAGGCGAACTCACGCGCACGCGCAAGCTGCGCCGTGAGTTCCTCGAGGTGCGCTACCGCGCGCTCATCGAGGGCCTGTATGCGGGTGCTGCTGACATTCCCTGCGAGATCGCCGTGACCTACCAGGACGGCCGCCAGGGCGTGCTGCGCGCCACCGTCGTCGCCACCGATATCGCCCCCCCAACCGCACAGGAGCGCAACACCCGGAGTGCCCAAGCATGATGACCGAATTCTTCAACTACGCTCTCAATGGCGCCCTGCTCGGAATGCTGTACGCGCTCGTCGCCATGGGCTTCGTCGTGATCTACCGCGCGAGCAAGGTCTTCAACATGGCCGTGGGCGAAATGATCGTGCTCGGCGCGTTTTTGCTCTGGTGGGCGATCCAGTCGCGCGGCCTGCATCCGGCGCTGGGCATAGGCGTTGCGCTGCTGATCGCGGTCGTGGTCGGGTTGCTCATCGAGCGCTTGCTGTTCAGACGCCTGATCGGCGAGTCGGTGTTCTCCATGATCATGGTCACGATCGGGCTCTTGATCCTCATGCGCGGCCTGGTGCTCGTGATCTGGGGCCCGCAAGAGCGCCAGTTCCCGGCGATCTTTCCGCTCGCGCCGCTGATCGTGTTCGACATGATCGTGCCGCGCGCGCTCGCCGCGGGCGGCGTCATCGCGGTGCTTGCTGCGCTGGGGTTGCACTGGTTTTTCAACCACAGCCGCAACGGCCTGGCCATGTCCGCGGTGGCCGAAGACCACCAGATTGCCCTCTCCATGGGCATCAGCGTGCGCCGCTCGATCGCCTTTGCCTGGGCGCTCGGTGGCGTACTCTCGGTCGTCACCGCCATGGTCTATCTGAGCGGCAAGTCGCTCACCTTCCTGTCCTCGGAAATCGGCTTTGCCGCGCTGCCCGTGGCCTTGCTCGCGGGCCTCGAGTCGATCGCCGGCCTGCTGCTCGCCGGTCTCATCGTCGGTATCGTGCAGGGGCTCACTGCAGCCTACATTGACCCACTGATCGGCGGCAACGCCGCTGCGGTGGTGCCCTACATCTTCATGCTGGTGGTGCTGGTGGTGCGTCCTACCGGCATGTTCGGCTGGAAACGCATCGAAAGAGTCTAAAAACATGGATCCCTCTGGCATCTTTCCCACGAGCTACGCGCAAGACCGCGCGCTGATACGCACGCGCCCGCAATGGGTGATTTTCTGGCTGTTCGTCGCTTTGCTCTTTTTGTACCCCTGGCTGGCATCGGCACGCCTGGTGGCCGTGGCCAACCTCATGCTGGTGACCTCCATCGTCGTCATTGGACTGCAGATCACCACGGGCTACGCCGGGCAGATCAACCTTGGCCAAGCGGCCTTCATGGGCGTGGGCGCCTACGCTGCGAGCGTGATTGCCACCAAGACGGTGCTGCCCTTTTGGATCGCGGTTCCCGTGGGCGGGCTGGTAGCAGGGTTCGCAGGCTGGCTGTTCGGCCTCACGGCGGCGCGCATCAAGGGCTTTTACCTGGCTTTGACCACCATTGCGGCGCAGTTCATCTTCCACTTTTTGGTGCTGAACCTGCCCTCGGCCTGGCTCGGCGGCGTGACCGGCTTTAGCCTGGAGCCCGCGCGCCTGGGCAGCATAGTGTTCGACACCGACCGCTCGCTCTACTACCTGTTCCTCGTCGTCACTATGGTCATGGTGTTCGGTGCCTTCGGCATCCTGCGCAGCCGCCACGGCCGCGCCTTCGTGGCCGTGCGCGACGACGACGTCGCTGCGGGCATGATGGGCATCGACGTGGCTGGTGCCAAGTCGCGCGCCTTCGTGCTCGGCGCGTTCTATGCAGGCATAGGCGGCGCTCTGTGGGCCTACCAGGTGCGCTACGTCTCGGTCGATCAGTTCACGCTGTTCCACTCGATTTGGTTCATCGCGATGATGATCGTGGGCGGCCTGAGCTCCATCGTCGGCGCTGTGCTAGGTACGGTGCTGATCCGCGGCGTGCAGGAGACCATCACCAGCCTCGGACCCGATCTGGTCGAGCGCATTCCCAGCCTCAGCAGCGACCTGATCTTTGCCAGCATGAACGTGTTCCTCGGCCTCATCATCACGCTGTTCCTGCTGCTCGAGCCCAAGGGTCTGATGCACCGCTGGAACATCCTCAAACTTAACTACCGGCTCTGGCCGTTCCATCACTGACTTGTTGAAATCCACGCTTTCCCCACTGCAACTACCAGGAGACATTTATGCAACGCCACACATTCCTCAAAGTCTCGGCGGCACTGGCCGCAGGCTTGGCTCTGAACGCCCCGGCGCTGGCCCAGACCAAGACCATCAACATCGCAGGCTTGGCCGATTTCGCCGGTCCTTATGCCAACGTCATGCCCGAAATGGCGGGCGGACGGGCCGCAGTGTTCGAGTGGTGGAACAAAGAAGTTGGCAGCAAGCTTAATGTGCAGATCGCCGTCAAAACATTCGACACCCGCTACGACGTCGCGCAGACAGCGAGCCTGTGGCCTGGCATCAAGGCCGAGCTCAAGCCCGTGGTCGTGCTCGGCCTGGGCGGCCCCGACGCTGCGGCGCTGCAGCAACGCCTGCCCGAAGACAAAATTCCCATGCTGTTGGCCACTGCCACCTACGGCTTCGGCTGGAAACCCAACCAGTGGGCTTTGAACCTGCGCCCCACCTACGCGCACGAGTCGGGCGGCTTCATCGAGTGGTATCGCAGCACCAAACTGGAAGGCAAGCGCCCAGTCAGGGTCGGCATCATCACGTCGGAAGCCACGCCTGCCTACGCCGACATGGCCAAGGGTCTGCAAAGCTTTACAAAAGCGCACCCTGACAAAGCCACCTTCGTCGAGGCCATCTGGACCGAGGTGCAGCCCACCGACGTCACGCTGCCCGTGCGTCGTCTGGCCAACGCCGGAACCGACCTAATCGTGATCCAGACCAACACAGCGCAAGCCGTGGCCACCAAACGTGCGCTACAGGCGCTGGGCAAGAACATCCCCATCGTGCTTTCTCTGCACAATGGTCTCGCTGCCTCGGCCAAAGCACTGGGCAGCCCAAGCGGCTTTGTCGGCGACTACGAAGTTGGCGCCATCGCCGACGCGAGCGAGAGTGACACGCCAGCGCGCAACTTCTACCGCATGCTGCAAGAAAAATACGGTCTCAAGTCGGGCTGGAACGCTATGACCATCATGGGCATGGCACAAAGCATCGCCGCCGCGCGCGCCATCGAGCACACGATCAAGAGCAAAGGTTTCGACCAAGTGACCGGCCAGGCAGTGCATGACACCCTCATGAAATCCCAGTTCACCAGCGCCGATCTCATGGGCATCCTGCCGGGCATGGATTTCAGCCCCGAAAACCCCTTCCCCACAGGCAGCTCCAAGCTCAACATTGTGACCATGGAAAAAGACGGCAAGGCCGTCCGTGCCGCTGGCGACGTGTCAATCCCGACGGTGCCCAAGTGGTAATGTCGCAGGTTCAAACAGGGGCCGGGGCCGCTGCCCCGGTCGCACTGCTCACGCTCTCCAACGTCGAGGTACTTTATTCAGAGGTCATCCTCGCGCTCAAGGGCGTGTCGCTGCAGATTCCTGCGGGCGGCTGCGTCGCGCTGCTGGGCGCCAACGGTGCGGGCAAGAGCACCTCGCTCAAAGCCATCTCGGGAGTGATCGACTCGGAAGACGGACGCGTTTCGGGTGGTTCCGTCACCTTCGAAGACCGGCCCATTCACGGGCTGGATCCGGCGACCGTGGTGCGCAGCGGGCTCGTGCACGTGATGGAAGGCCGGCGCGTGCTGCAGCACATGACGGTGGAGCAGAACCTCATCATCGGCGGGCACATGTTCCCGTCTGCAGGCGCGATGCGCCAGGCGCTGGAACGTGTCTATGAAGCCATCCCGCGCCTGGCCGACCTGCGCAAGCGCACCTCGGGCTATCTTTCGGGTGGCGAGCAGCAAATGCTCGTGATCGGCCGCGCCATCATGGCCCAGCCCAGGCTCATGCTGATCGACGAGCCCTCGCTGGGCCTTGCGCCACGCATGACCGAAGAGGTCTTTGCCGTGCTGCACACACTGCGCACGCAAGGGCTCGCACTGCTGATCGTCGAGCAGAACACGCGCGTGGCGCTCGAAATCGCCGACTATGGCTACGTCATGGAAAGCGGGCGCATCGTGCTCGAAGGCCAGGCGCAGGAGCTCCGAGACAATGAGGATGTGCGCGAGTTTTACCTCGGCCTGGACCGCGAAGGCGCACGCAAGAGCTTCCGCGACATCAAACACTACAAGCGCCGCAAACGCTGGCTCGGCTGAGACTGAAATGCTGCCGCAGCGCCATCGAACCCAAGGAGAATCTTCATGAGTGGCCCTCTCAAAGGCTTGAAAGTCATCGAATTCGGCGGCATCGGCCCAGGCCCTTTTTGCGCCATGATGCTGTCGGACATGGGCGCAGACATAATTCGCCTCGACCGCAAGGCCGACAAAGGCAAGGACCGCGGCCAGGGCACCTTTCTGGCAAGCGGCCGCCGCGGCGTCCTGCACCGCGGCCGGCGCTCAGTTGCGGTCGACCTCAAAGACCCGCAGGACAAAGAAAAAGTGTTGCAGCTGATCGATGGCGCAGACGCCATCATCGAAGGCTATCGCCCCGGCGTGATGGAGCGCCTGGGCTTTGGGCCCAAAGTGCTGCTCGCGCGCAACCCGCGTCTGGTGTATGGGCGCATGACGGGCTGGGGCCAGGACGGGCCACTCGCACAGACTGCGGGACATGACATCAACTACATCGCCTTGTCGGGAGCGCTCAGCATGATCGGGCGCGCCGAAGGCGGACCGGTGGCACCGCCGGCCATGGTTGGCGACCTCGGCGGTGGCGGCATGATGCTCGCGTTCGGCATCGTTTGCGCCTTGCTCGAAGCGCGCACGTCTGGCCAAGGCCAGGTGGTCGATGCCGCGATCACCGACGGAGCAGCCCTGCTCACCTCCATCGTCTGCGACCTCAAAGCCATAGGACTTTGGAAAAACGAACGGCAAGCCAACCTTCTGGACGGTGGCGCACACTTCTACGACACCTACGAGTGTGCAGACGGAAAGTGGATTTCAATTGCCGCGCTGGAGCCACAGTTCTATACGTTATTCTTGGACAAGCTCGGCATCAGCGCCCCCGAATTCGAAAAGCAACGCGATCCAGCAGCTTGGCCGGCACTCAAACGCCAGGTCACCGACATCTTCCGCAGCCAACCGAGCGCGCACTGGTGTGCCTTGCTAGAGGGTACCGACGTCTGCTTTGCACCGGTGCTGACGCTGGAAGAGGCAGCCCGCCATCCGCACAACGCGGCTCGCAAGACGTTCTTTGAGCGAGACGGCGTCCTGCAGCCTTCGCCGGCCCCGCGATTTAGCCGAACGGCTCCGGATCGGCCGGCACCCGCGCCGTTTATCGGGGAGCACGACGACACAGAGGTCACAGGCGCGACCTGATGCAATTGACGATCTCGATCCAGGCCTGAGGTGCTTCTCTTCGCTGACGCTGCTGCATAAGTGCAGCCACAAAGGTTGGTGCCGGCAGCTGTTCGTCATAAGGCCGAACTTCACATCGCGCCCCGACGAAGTAGGCAGCCGCTTTTTCAGCGGGCCGCGTCCATCCAGAGCTTGGCTGAGCTAACTGGACACAATACAGACGCTGCTACCCCGCAATGCGCTCATCGCCTGCCATCGCGGGCTGACGGTGCCAACACAGTTTGTCTGGTCGGACTTGTTTCGGACCGTAAAACGGCGTACTGTCATGATCGACCCGAGTTCGAACCTGCTGTGCTTGGTTCAACGGCAGTAACCAAGCCCACAGGCCACATAGAACACAACTTCTCTTGTGTGAACGGCGCGCGTTCGCGCAAGACATTTTGACCCTACATCTGGGGTCAAATAGCCGCTGAATCCCATCCGTTCGCGCCTGATCCACGGGCCTCTCTGCAAGAGAAACTGGCCCCTGATGGCGATTTCAAGTAAATCTCGCCCGTGCTTGCCTTCAGTGCTGGAGTCAGCAATGACAAAACGGCAACGGGTCGGAGCGCGCACGGCCGCCAGTGACTTCACTGCGCCACAGGTCGACATCATCCAATGGGTCGCGGTCGATGAGGCGGCGTTGTCTCCAGCAAGGCAGCGGCAGTTTCGAAACCGCAAGCGTGCCATCGTCCTGTACCTGAACGGGGCCAACGAGGCCCAACTGCTCCAGGAAACCGGCCTGAAGCGGCGCAACGTCTACCGCATCATCGTCGAGCGGTGCCTCCAGCAGCAGGAGGACGGAACGCTGCTGGGCTGGCGAGGTGCATTGCCGTTTCTGCGGATCAAAGCCTACACCCGCGAGACACCTCCAGTGATCAGTCCATGGGGCGGCGGCGCTGCCGGCGCCCTCCAGTGGATCTTCTCTTCACCAGGCGGCCAAGACCTTGAGACCCGCTTTCGCCGTCACATCCTCATCAAAGGGCCCGCCCTGGCAACAGTCAAGCAACCCAGGCAGGTGCTTGTTCGGTGGTTCATTGAGGAGCTGCGCAAGCTCGGCTATGAAGAGCGTGGGGAGTGGCCGTTCAACGTGGATCGACTGGGCTACGTCACGATCAACACCTTCATTTCCAAGGTGCTTGCGCAGATCCCCAACGCCAGCGCGAGATCCTGGGAGGGAAGGACGCCGTTCGCAAGGCCCGCGCAGGTGACGGTGTCGAACGCCCAAGGCTTCAGGTGTTCGGGAGAGTCGAGTGTGACGCCCACAAGCTGGATACGCGCATGGTGGTGATGGTCCCATCTCCTCACGGCGGTACCGAGCCGCGCAAGATTCATCGGCTTTGGGTGGTCGTCATCATGGAGGTGGCGTCCCGCGTGGTGCTGGGCTACCACCTGAGCCTGCGCCGGGAGTGCGCGGCCGAGGACGTCCTGCGCGCCGTCAAACACGCGCTCTCGCAATGGACCCCGCGCGACCTGCAGTTCAGCGACAACGCTTACGTCGACAAGGCGGGCTTTGCCTCCTATCGGTCTCATCGTTTTGTGGGGGCATGCTGGGATGAATTCAGTGTCGATGGCGCCTTGGCCAACATCTGCACCCGCGTCGAACAGCCCATGCACGATGTGGTCGGCGCCCGGGTTCTGAAACCACAAGACACCACAGCGTTCGCCAGCCGGCGCAGCCTGGACGACCGCCCGTCTATCGAGTCATTTTTCGGCGACTGGCCGACGGTGGATTCCACCGGCTGTCGCCAACCACGGGTGGCTCACCCAAAGATGTCCGGCGCGCCGACCCGGATGCGGCAGCCAAAGCAACTCAGTTCCAACTCGAATACGCCGCTGAGTTGCTCGACACCATCATCGCCAACTACAACGCGACACCCCACAGCGGCCTGGGCACCGCAGTCCACTCGACCAGCTGGAATGGTTGACCGCAAAAGGAGCGACACCCCTGCGCCTGGCCGACCCCGGTGCAGTCCGCAGAATGGTGGGCGTTCGCAAGTTGTGCACCCTGCTCGGCGGTGTTGCGACCGGACGGCGCCCCCATTTCAACTTTGCCAACGCCCGGTATTCGGCCGAATGGCTGTGCCTGCGCACCGACCTCATCGGCAAGAACCTCTGGCTCCACATTGAGGATGAAGACGACGCCCGCTACGCCAGCGTCTCAACCGCCCACGGCCTGTACCTGGGCACCGTGCGTGCGGCCCCACCGTGGCATCAATCGCCTCACACGCTGTACATCCGCCAAGCGATACGTGCACTGCACAAGCGGCGCTTGCTGCACCTGTCTACCCACTGCGACGCCATCGAAGAACTGGTGTGGGTCCGATCGTTGCTGGCGACAAGGTGACGATCGCGATCGAGCAGGTGGGTGAGATGACGTTGTCGGTTGTCGAGGCGGACGAGGTCGCGCCGCGTCCGTACTGAGAAGCAGCAAGGAGACAAATGTGAACAAGATGTCCTCCCCTCTCAAGATCATGCTCGGCGTGGTGGCACTGGTCGCCATGGGTGTGGCTGGTGCGCAGGCGGTTCCCTACCCGAGCAAGCCCGTGCGCGTCATCGTGCCTTTCCCTGCCGGAGGCGGCATTGACGTGCTGGTACGGGCGCTCGGTAACGAGCTCTCCCAGAAATGGGGGCAACCCTTTGTCGTCGAGAACAAGCCGGGCGCCTCGACCTTCATCGGCGCAGAGCTCGCTGCCCGCTCGCCGGCGGACGGATATACGTTGCTGGCAACGACAGATCCGACATTCACGTCGAACCGGCACCTGTTCAAGGCGCTTCCCTATGACCCGGATGGCGGATTTGAACCAGTGATCCAGATGGTCAAGGGCGACAACCTCGTCTTCGCGCATCCGAACGTACCCTTCACGGATCTCCAGGAGATGGTGGCTGCGGCGAAGAAGGGGCGGCAGCATTTCTCCTTCGGCTCATACGGGAACGGCACGCAGCCACAGTTGGTGTTTGGCTACCTCAACAAGCGTGAAGGTGTTGACCTGTTGCATGTGCCCTACAAGGGTATCGCTCCGGTCATGATGGGTGTGGCCTCTCGGGAGGTCGACTTGAGTGTCGCGAGTCCAGGCGTTGCCGGTGAGATGATCAAAAGTGGTCGCGTGCGTCCGCTGGCGGTGGCCGGGGACAAACGACTGCCTCAGTTCCCGAACGTAAAGACGACGGCGGAGCAAGGCTTCCCGTACCTGAAGTCGTTCATCTGGTACGGCTTGTTCGCGCCAAAGGGGACGCCACCGGAGATTGTCAACAAGCTGAACGCTGAAATCGCGTCGATCTTACGCAGTTCGGCCTTTGCCGAGCAGCAGGTGAATTCCAAGGGTATGACTGTGATGGCGGGGTCTCCGCGGGAATTCGCCGCGGTGATCAAGCAGGACACGGCCTTCGTCGGCGAAATGGTTAAGGCGGCCAACGTCAAACCTGAATAGGTGCTTGAAGCCTTGTTACTTCTCTTGCGCCAGTAGCAAATAGGGATTGTTTGGCGGCGTCTCGGCAAACAGCAACCGGGCATTGCCCAGCAGGTAACCGTGGAGGCCGCGAGACTTCCTGGGACCAGTGACCTCGCAGCTCCAGATGTTCAGGCCGTTGGGATGCTTGCGGTGGTATTGCAGCCGTTCGAAGCGCTTTTGCACCCACTGCCAATCCTGCTGGCTTTCCTGTTTCGCCAGCGTGCCCACTTGCGGGTGCTCCTGCGCATATCGCTGGAAGACGCCGGGGCTGACGAGGTAGGCGGTGTCGCCCACGGTGTGTACGAGCGCCTTGGCGTCGTTGATGATGAGCCGCCGCGAAGCGACACCTTGTTGCAGCCATGCCATGAAGTGCTCACCGGATGGCTGCGCGGCAGTGGACGCGGGCGCTGGTGACGGAAGCAGGGGGTTCGCCAGGGGCGGCGCAGGCGTTTCGGGGCCTACGGCAGGCGCTTCGACCGAGACGGCTTCTGCATCCTGCCGGGCGGCGGGCAAATCACCCATTCCCACCATCGCCAGCATGTCTTCCATGACGTCGGGCACGGCTTGGGCGGCAGGCGGATGAGCCACGGCAGCGGCGCCGCTGGCTTCCTCCCAGGGAGCGGGCTGCTGATCTTCGGCGGGCGGCACCGCCGCGATCGCTGGTGCTGGCACTGAAGCATCGGCATCTTTGTCTGCTGGTGTCGTGTCGATCGCCACCGTCCCGGCGAACGGCGTCGGCCGCTCGCCAGGCTCCCAAATCAGCGCAGGTGCCAGCCGCAACAGGGTGAACGAGTGGGACCAGCCGGTCGAACTGGTCACGGTCGCGCGCCAGATCGCCTTGCCATCGGACGTCGGCTGCAACATGCCGTGGTCCTGGAGCACGTTGAACACCGCGGTGTTGTTCGCGGGGATGCCATCGACCCCCTGGGACAGCAGGTGCGCGCGCAGCTTGTCCGATACCGTCTTGCTCACCAGCCACAGCGCGTCCTCGGTGAGCCAGCCATCGGAGGCTTCGGGCTGGTTCAGTTTCAGCTCTTCCTTGAGCAGGTAGCGCAGCCCGTTGACCAGCTTGCGTTGGAGCGAGTGCTTGGGCGCGGCCATGGCGCGCGCGGGGTCGCCGCCCAGCTCCTGGGCGACGGAGGCGCGGTCGGCCTGCACGACCAGCTCGCCCAGCACCCCGGCGTGCTCGTACTGCCCGGCCAGGACGTAGAGCAGCGGCGCCCACAGGGACGGATAGCCGCTGAGCCAGTCCAGCAGATCGCGGTCGAGCAGTTGCCGGTAGAGCAAGCCTGTCGCGGCGCTATGGAGCCGGTACTCGCGGTCGGGGTTGTAGCGGAAGCGGTACGGCTGACGCAGCGGCCCGTGCCACGGGTGCCAGGTGCTGCCGTCGGCCAGTTCGACGTGCAGATCGACCGCCACCTTGCCGATGTCATGGAGCAGCGCGGCATAGGCGACGGCCGCAGTCCAGGCTTCGGCCTGCGCCGCCTGGTCTTCGGGGCTGGCGCCGATGGGCAGCAGATGGGACTGCCGCAGTTTCAGGCTGTAGGCGACGATTTCGAGGCCATGGTCGAGCATGCCGCCCGGGTAGGCGTGGTGGTGCGCTTCGGAGGCCGGGAAAGCCTGGACCAGCTCGGCGTAGCGCTCCAGCGGGGCGCGGTAGAGGGTGGCGAACTGCCGGCGCGAGAGCGACGTGCGCTGCCAGATGTGTTCCAGCAGCTTCTGCCGGCGCGGGGTGGCCAGCAGCGATGCGGCCGACTCCGGTCGCACCCACCCTTTCGGGAGGTCGGTGTCGGGTACTGGCGACGGCGCGGCAGCGACCGGGGGTCGTTTTCGCTGGAACAGGGAGAGCATGTCGGTGTCCTGATGGCGGGCCGGGCGGGAGGCCTTTTGGCCTTTTCGAGGTAGGGCCTTTCCCCTTGCACCCCATTCCCTTGCCGTTTCGACCCTTTGGCCTTTAACCGTTTCGGTATAGCGGGGCCTGGGCTACGGCTCCAGCGTCAATGTGGAACCCGCACGAATGGATTGGACGGCGACCTGGCGCTGGCCCGGGCCCATGCTCCCAAGACGCTGCCCCGCCAGGTAGGCTTCCAATAAGGCGACAAAGTTGACAAGAGAGACAAAGGCGACTAGAGTGAATCCTGTCTCAAACCTACCTGGGAAATGACCATGCCCACTGCCATCGAATTCATTGCCGATCGTCTGCCGCGCGTCACGGTGGAGGATGTGCGCCGATTCGCGGATACCGTCGAAATCCGGGATGCCCCGGCGTTCGCGGCCGAGTTGCAGGCGTTCATCCACGAGCGCGTGGAGGCGGTGAAGCTGCCCGCCAACCTGGAAGGTGAAACGGTGGCGCAGGCCTTGCAGCGCAAGGCGGCCGCGCTGCGCGCCGACACGCGCTGGGCACCGACTGAAACCGACGTCCAGAGAGGCCGCGCCGTGCTGCTGGAAGCCTTCAACCAGCCGGACAACCTGCCGCCTGCCGAGTTCGCCAAGCTGGCGGACAAGTCGCGGCAGCAAATCTACAAGGACATCCTGGCCCGTCGTCTGCTGGCGCTGAACGTGGGGCCGCGCGGCCAGAAGCTGCCCGACTGGCAGCTCGACCCGGTGAAGCAGCAGTTGACCCAAGCCGTGCTTCAGGAGGTCGAGGGCATCGACCACTGGACGATCTACCGCGCGCTGTCCGAACCACTCGAAGGCTTGGGCGGTCGCTCGCCGGTGGATGCGGTGACGCATGGCACGATCGATGACGTGGCCGAGGCCGTGTTCAACGTGCTGGGCGTCCAGGTGCATTGAAGCGAGATCGCCATGAGCCACGAGCTGCCTTCGTTCCTGATCGATGCCGGTGAACTGCTCCAGCATGTGAGCCGCGTCGTCTATCGGGGCAGTCCGCTGTACTTTGGCCGCAGCAGCACGAATCGCTACGATGACCCGGCGGGGGCCTATGGCGTGCTCTACCTGGGGCGCGACCTGCCCACGGCGCTGATGGAGTCGGTGTTTCACAAGCACCAGTGGCTTGAAGACACGAAGCGCTCCATCGCCCTGAAGGAAGTCCAGGTCCGGATGGTGCGCGCAGTAGGCGTGCTGGACGATGTGCTCCTGGCCGACCTCACGGCGCCGGGCGTCATGGCGGGCTACTTCGGTCTGAACCTGGAGCAGTTGGCCAGCCGCGACTACACGCACACGCAGCAGGTGTCCGCCCAGGTGCATGCGATGCGCGGAAACGACGGCCAGCCCCTGTTCGACGGGGTGCTCTACCCGTCGCGCAACAACTATCCCGCCAAGAGCATTGCCCTGTTCGAGCGTGCGGGAGCCAAGGTCAGCGTTGTCGAGGACATCGAGCTGGTTGACCATGTGGACTGGCCGCAGTTCGTTGCCACCTACCGCATCGGCGTGGAACCCGATCCCGGCCCGGTGGAGCCGGAGGACGAAGCGTCCTGAAGCAGCAAGAAAGCGCATTGAAGCCTCAAACCGAATGAATTGGAGCAAACTGGAATAGGCATTCCTCAACAGCAGGAGACGACCATGAACACGACGACCCGCACCAGCACCGCAGAACGCCTCGGCCGCGCCTTTGGCCGTGGATGGCGTGCCTATGCGCGCGGCGAACGGCGGGCGTCGAACTGGCTGGCCTCCAAGGGAGTGCCGCTGGCCGGTGCCGCTGCGCTGCTGTGGGCGATCAAGTTGGTCGTGCTCGGTGTGCTGCTGTACAGCACGGCTTGGCTGGCGCTGCTGCTGGTGTTTGCGATGGTGGCCGCCTGGGTGGCGCGCAATGCTGGGCTGGACGAAGACTTGCCCGAGCCAGAATGGCGCAATGGACCTGCAGGATTCGGCCTGTACACCTACGACGGTTTTCGCATTGATCCGCACGTCGAGGACGCCTAGCTGCGCCTACTTCTTCGACACGGCATTGATCGCGATGCCGCCACCCCTCCCGCCAGCAGCCTTGGCATCTCCCGTCGCGCCGGCGAGGCCTTGCAGGACGTTGCCGGCGCGGATACCTGCCCAAGCCAGCGCCATGATCCAGAACGTGGGTAGCACGATGAACATCGTCCCCATGACGAAGTTCAGCAGCATGTCGCCAAAGGCATTGTTCAGCCCCACCAGTGGATCGAAATTGCTGTGCGGCCGGTTCCAGCCCCAGCCCCATCCATAGAGCGCATCGAGGATGGTGCTGTCGATCCAGCGGGCCAACTGGAACCAGAAATCCACGAAGAACAGCGCGAACTGCACGACGCTCACGGTGACGACCGTCTTCAGGTCATAGGTGCCTACGACTAGCACCAATGGGATGCAGATCACGAGCGCCATCTTGAGGAGCGCAAGCACCATCGGCAGCGCTTGGCGCACCACGTCCATTGCCGGGAACGCCGCGATACCCCCGACGGCCATCCCCACGTCGCCGGCAGCGCGCGTGATGATGTTCGGCAAGGTCTTGTCGATCTGGCCGCCGTAGTCCGTATAGACGCTGCCCTGGTTCAGCTTCTGCTGCCGCGGTGACGCGATCGCGCGGATCACCGAATCGTCCACTTGGGCACGGCTCAAAAAACCCGCCCAGCCCGCCAGCCGCGTGAGCAGGCTCGGGTCCACCTGGCCCAGCAACCGCGCCCGCAGGCCGTTGCTGCCATCGGCCCACCATTGCCTGCAGGTCGGATAGCCGCCGCCACTGGCGACCTGCGCCAGCCCGGCGTCGCGGGTACTGTCGTAGGGCCAGTTGTCGCGCGGTGTGGCGGACCGATAGCTGTCGTAGTAGCCAGCGGTGTCCGTGAAGAAGCGCGAGCCGATCCAGGTGACATCGTGCATCTGCGCCTCATCGAGATCCGGGCGCTGCATGAAAAGTTTGGCGCGCGCCGGCCCGTAGCAGTTGTGCGTGAAATCCGCCACCTCCTGAGCCAGTACCGGATCGTCGATGCGCGTGGCATCGATCTCCATCCTCATCTGCCGAAGGTCTGTTCCGCACGGGATGGCCGCCACCGAGGCGCCCGTGACGGCACGTGATAGCGCGTGCATGAAACCCCACCAGACCGGCACCTTGGCGCTCTGGTTGTTGAGCGTGCTGAAAGACTGCGACCAGCCTGTATCCGTGGGTTGAGGCACGCTGACCTGGCACTGGGCGGAGCGCGAGCTGTCGTACTGGATGGTGTTGAGGTCCACGTCGATGAACGGGATGCCGGCGAACATCACGACGACGATGGCGACGAACACCCGGTTCTCGATGCGCGCAGCCGAGAGCACGCCCTTGTTGCCTTCGTCGGCGCCTTCCGCACGGGCCTTCAGCCACTCCTGCACGATGATCGCCACGAAGGGCAGCGCGGACACCCCGCTGGACACCAGCACCGCCCAGATGCCGTTGTTGATGATCCAGGACACGAGGGTCAGGTAGTACTCCAGGTAGTCGGTCGTGAAAAGAGTCATGGCCTGAATCTCCCCTCAGCCCCGCATCAACAGGCTGGCTTCCAGCGCCACGATGGCAACGACGCCAGCGATCTCGCTGCGCATCAGGCGCCGCCGCGCCTGCTCGTCGTCTTCGCGCGCCAGCAGCCGGCGGCGCATCCACACCCATCCATAGGCCGTTGCCCCATACAGGCACAGCCGCCACACCAGGAAGTAGCCTGAAGCTGCCGCCAGCCACTGCTCCCAGCCGGCAACGCTGCCCAGCAGGTAGATGCCCACGATGTTTGCGCCCACGGCAGCGGCGACGAGCGCCACCGCCCACAGCAGCGCCTTTGCCGCGCGCCGGCTGAACAGCCAGCGCGGGTGCAGCCAGGTCGTGTTCATGGCCTGCCCCGGGATTGCCCTTCTGCAACCGATCGAGGCGGTCGGGCACCGGATCGCCTTCGTAGATGCCGCGCGAGCCAGCCGCCCGCGTGCTGTGGCGCTGGATGATGGCCATGGGCGAGTTGTTCGCCAGTTCGCGGCGCAGTTCCAATTCGGTCTTGAGGTTGCGGATGTCCTGGTCGAGCGTGTCGCTCTCGTGGTTCACGGTCTCGACCGCCAACTGGTTCGCCGCCACGTTGGGCTCCTTCTTGCCGGTCAACAAAGTCCGCTGAAGCAGCAATGCCTTCTCCAACACGGACGACAGCGCAACTTCGGAGGCAAGGCGCCGCGCCAGCAGGTCCTGGTCCGGCTCGTCACGCAGTGCCTCGATGACGCCGCGCGTGATCGGCAGCGAGGTGCTGCCGGCAGCGCGCAGGTTCTCGAACGTCGTGTTGCGCGCCCCCGAGACCAGTTCCTGCAAGGCTTCCAGCTTCGCCTCGTATTCCTCTTGGATCAGCGGCGTCAGCCCAACGCCGGGTACGGTCTCGGTCTTGGTGCAGGAATCGCACGTGCGCTGCACCTGTTCCCCGAGGACCCGCGTGGCCCATTCGGTTGCTTGCTGTGGCGAGGTCCAGGTCTGGCAGGACAGGCTGGCGCAACTGACGGGCGCAATGGAGGACGTGTCGGTCACGCCGCGGCCATTGACCAGGTTGTAGCCCGCCCGGGTGACGTCGCCGACCACGCGGATGGCGGTCTGGCCTGCGCCGCCGGCATTGTTGCCGCCTACCCAGGGCACGCCGTCGTTGCCCCGGCGCGTCTCGGCCTGCTCGACGGCCGACACGGCGTCGTTGCTCCCCATCGCGTCACGCAGCGCCATGCCTTCCGCCATCTGGCTCCAGCCAAGCTGGCCCCCCGCCGTCTCGGCCATCTTTTCCGCCATCGCGCGGCACGTCAGCTTGGAACGGTCGAAATCCAGCCGCGCCTGCAGCACGCCGTTGGTGAGCAGGTTGTACAGGCCAGGATCAGCGCGCTGGATGATCAGCGCAG
This sequence comes from Ottowia sp. VDI28, assembly GCF_049532675.1. NCBI lineage: Bacteria > Pseudomonadati > Pseudomonadota > Betaproteobacteria > Burkholderiales > Comamonadaceae > Ottowia > Ottowia sp. VDI28. Next base: position 854,137 of record NZ_CP149820.1, read on the forward strand.
GCAGGGACGCCACGGCACTCGTGGCGCTCTGGATCACGTTGCTCATGATCTGCTGAAAGCCGTTCGTGATGCCGTTGAGCTGGTTGCGCAGCGTGGTCTGGATGCTCATGTCACCGCAAATGAGGTTGCTGTTCCAGCCCACGCCGACCCCGATCGAGCGCATGCCGGCCGCACGGCCCATGGACACCGCGCTGCCGCCACCGATGGAGTACATGACCTCATCGCCGATCACCGGGCCGCTGGTCTGGAATCCCGTCTGTGCCCACGCCAGGCCGCAGCCCAGCGCGAGCGCGCCGGCCAGGATCGCCGGACGCAGAAGGCGACCCGTCTTGGTGGAGAGGTTCGTCAGTTCAGGACGCTTCATCGCCGTACCCTCAATAGAAATCGACGCTGCCGAGGAACACCTGGCCCCTGCGTTCGCAGCACGCATAGGGCCGCCACAGCGCCCAGGCGTAGTCGCCCTGTTGGGCCTGGGTCAGGAAGCCGCTGCGAGGGAAAACCGTGCAGGACGAGGACAGGACGGGCGTGAGTTCCTGCCACTTGCCGGTCGAGGCGTCGCCCTCCATCAGCGCGCCGGCAGGCCAGTAGCCGTCGCGGGAGCTGGCGAGCAGCGGCTGATAGACGTGGATCTGCCCGCGGCGCGTGACGACATCGCCAGCGCGTTGTGCGACTACTGCGCCAGCCTTAAGGTCGTCGCTCTGGTGCAAGAAACCGCCGCGGGGATACACGTTGCCCCAGAGGTTCATCGTGGCGCGCGCACCGACCTCGCGCCGGCCCGGAATCAGCGCTTCCGGATAGGCCATCTCGGGCACGTTGTAGCGCCAGGCCAGCGTGTCCAAGGTGCTGAGCAAGTACGGCATGAATGCCGTGCCCGCGCCCTCGCAGAAATAGCCCGAGGACGAGATGAATTGGTTGAAAACCTCGACGCCAGGGTGGCCGATCACGTCGGCGTTCTTGAACTTCGCGAGGTTGTTTTCGTGATCCTCGTTCGTGGTTCCATCGCCGCCTGCCTGGGCGGACGGGTTGGGCGTGCTCATTGCCCGGACTTCGACCCAGGGGTTCTCGCCGGTGTTGCTGTAGCTGGAGACGACTGCATCGGGAACGTAGTGGCGAACCTTGGTGGACGTGCGCACCGTGCAGCCCGTCCAGGTGCAGTAGAGCCAGTAGCAGATGCCGACGACGCGGTATTCGAGGCAATCGGGCGAAGCCACCGAGCCGACGATGGTGGCGGTGTTGAGGGCGTAGCTGCCGGTGGCACTGAGCAGCAGCACGGACGCCACGCTAGCGTGCAGGCGGCGCATCAGGTCGAATGCTCGGGTCACGGCTGGGTCCTCCGGTGCTGCTCGATGCGCGCAATGGCGCGAGCCACGTCCGGCTCGCCATAGGCCACGTAACGCTGGTCCACCACGACTGCTGGGAGGCTGGTGACGCCCAGGCTCCATGCGTCGGTGACGCCCTGATATGCGGAGGCGATGCGGCGCTGGAGGTCGGCGCCGCCGCTTGAGAGCCGGCGCTTGACGATGGCCGTCGCTTGTTCGGGATCGGTGGGCAGTTCCGCTGAAAGCTCCGCTTCAATCCTGTGAGCTTCGTCCAGCTCGATCAGCCGCTCGCCGCCCATGGTCTTGACCGGGTGGCGGCTGTCGGTGACGACCACCACGTCGGCGGCGAAGGTGGCCGGGCTGAAAACGGCCAGGGCTGCCGGCAGCGCCACGGCCAGGCCGAGGGTTCGCCAGCCCGGCGCGAACCTGGAAATAGATGCTGGCATGTCGCGTGCCCTTGAAGTTGATCAGAGCAGTAGTCAATCGCGAAGCCGACGCGGCCCCAACAAACAATGCGCATCGCGCACTGCCCGCATACCTGCTTGTCTCGCGCCCATGAAAAAGCGGAGGCCGAAGCCTCCGCGTGGATTAGCAAGCCGATGCCATCGCTACAGCAGGCCGGATTCCGCGAACGAGTACGGCGTGCCCTGGCCGACGATGAGGTGATCCAGCACCCTCACATCGATCAGCGCCAGCGCGGTCTTCAGCGTCTGGGTCATCGCGCGGTCCGCGCTTGACGGCTCCGTGCAGCCCGAAGGGTGCTGGTGCGAAAAATGACCGCAGCGGCGTTAAGTTCCAGGGCGCGCTGCACGATTGGGCGCGCATGCACCGTGGTCGAATGGACCGTGCCCTTGAACATCGGCTCGTAGGCCAGCACCTCGTGCATGCTGTTGAGAAAAACGATGGCGAAGATTTCGTTGGGCTCGGCGGCCAGTTTCAGGCGCAGGTAGTCCTTGACGGCCGCAGGCCTCTCCAGGGATGGCCCCTTCTTGAAGACCCGCTGCTCCAGCAACGCGATGGCTTGCCGGATGATCCAGTCATCGGATTGGGACGCGGGGGAAAAACGTGGCTCCACGCAGGAGTCGTTGGCGACGAGAGACATGGCGGACCTCCAGAAAGTGAGCGGAGGGCGCCCCCTGGGAGGGCAAGCCCTCCTGGGGATGGAAACAGCGGAACAAGGTGCATCCATCACCGCGCGGCGGTGATTGTTCGCGGCCAGGATGCGAAAGCGAACGGGTAGCGGTCAGCGCGGCAAGCCGTGCCGTAGCCTCCAAGACCGAGGGCTACCTGGGCATGTCGCCGACAACGTCGGCAGGCATTTCGGATGTGGCGGTGGCGGGTGAAGCCGCCGCGTCGCTGGCCATGTCCCCAGCCGCCAGCATGTCCATGGCCGACAGCAAGGCATCGCCCTCGATAGGCCCCTGCAGCAGGATGGCCTGGCCCGTCTGGCGATCGAGCAGCCGCAGCGACGGTGTGGCGGTCACGCCGCTCTTGGTGGCTTCTGAGGACTGGACGCGAATGGCGGCGCCGGGACGTTCGCTTGCCATGCACTGCTCGATGGCTGGCGTGGATTCGGGGTACTGAAGCCCGTCGGGCAATCCTTGGCCGTCGCTGCGCGTATGGGCATAGACCCATTCGACGGCTTGCCAGAACGCAGCATGCCCGCCAGCTTCAGCGGCGCACTCGGCCAGACGTGCCTCGGCCGACGCGGCCGGCTCGTGCGCAGCCAGCGGCTGGTGGTGCCATTGCAGTGCGACGTCGGTGTTGTTGCCGACCCAGCGCTTGAGCTGCGGGAAGTACTCCCGGCAGAACGGGCACTCCAGGTCGGCATAGAGCGTCAGCGTGAAGCGGCCCTCCGGGTTGCCCATCTGCCAGGGCGGCCCGGAAGGCTGCGTCATGCTGGCCGACGCGGGCGGCTGCGGCGGGGATTCGCCGGGCGACCGGAACACCAGCCAGATCAGCAGCAGCGCGACCAGCGCAGCAGCCAAGACCCAGGGCCAGCGAGGCCGCCGAGTGCGGCCGCGGAACGCCTGGACCTGCATCGGGATGGAAGGACGTTTCGGTTCCATGGCGTTCTCCGGCTTACGACAGTTCCAGGGCCGGCGACTCGATGCCGCGCGCCTGGTCGATCTTCTCGGCCACCTTGAAAGCCGCTTCCAGTTCGGTGCAGCCGTACTGCTGCATGAGTTGGTAGCGCTCGGCCTTCTCCTCTGGTTCTGTCTGCGCGAGCGCGAGGTACAGGCTCGGTGGCACGGCGCGGAACAGCACTTCCATGCTCTTGGAGAGGATGACGCCTTCGGTGAATTTCCCCGCCTCTTTGCGGGCCGAAAGCATCAGCGCCTTCTGCGCGGGCGAGAGTTCGCGGAACCGCGCGATCTTCTCGACTTCATCGGGCGGCATGCTGAGACAGATCCACCACTCGATCATGTTGAGCATGGGCTCTGCAGCGCGTGGCAAGTCGTCGATATTCTGCGTTGCGAGCCAGAACCAGGCCCCCAACTTTCTCCACATTTTTGTAATTTTCACGACATAGGGCGCGAGCAGCGGGTTCTTCGTGATGATGTGCCCTTCGTCGGTGACGTTGATGATCGGGCGTCCCAGGTACTGATCGCGCTCGGCGATGTTGTTCACCGTGCTGATCAGGCTGATGTAGGCGATGGAGAGCTGGGCGTTGTAGCCCTCGCGGGCGTAGGTTGCGAGGTCCACCAGGGTGATGTCCGCCTCGGGCCACGGCGTGCCGTCACGGTCGAACATCTCGCCGTCCGTGCCTTGGCAGAACATGTCCATCGCGTCCGCCATCTCCAGCAGCCGCACACGCCGCATCTCGGGCAGCGTCGGGTCCTGGCCGCGGGTGCGCAGCGCGTTGCGCACATCGCGCGTGAGCACCGTGCGTTTCTCGGCCACGCAGTGCTCGGCGGCGTCGAGGATGCACTGGCGGACCAGCGAGCGGTCGGCCCGCGTCATCCGAGCTTCTTCCTTGTCCTCGCCGCCGGTGATCATCAGCCGCGCCGTGATCTCCAATTCGCCCAGCACGTCGCGCTGCTCGTCCGCCTCCATGGCCGAGGCATCCGGGGGAAGGTCCTCGTCCAGCGCGTCGGCATCGAGCGTCTGCACGTCGCTCGGCGTTTCGATCAGCCGGCGCGCATCGGCGAACGGTGCCAGGCTGATGCCCGAGCCAGGGGCCAGTTTGACCCGGTTCACGGTCAGGCCCAGCCGCTTGGCGAAATCGCTGAACAGGCCGAAACTGTTGCCGGCCTCCACGATGAACAGCCGCGGCCGATAGATGGCCGTGACCTGATTCAAGAGGTTGTTGAGCGTCGCGGACTTTCCCGAGCCCGTAGGGCCGAACAGAAACAGGTGGGCATTCATCTGCCGATCCAACCTGTTCAAGGGGTCAAACGTAATCGGGCCGCCACCGCGATTGAACATCGTGATGCCGGGGTGCCCCGTGCCTTGGGCGCGGCCCCACACCGGCGACACGTTCGCGATGTGCTGCGCGAACATCAGTTGGGTGTACCACCTACGCCGGTCCTGACCGGGGTTGTAGCAGCACGGCAGCCAGCGCAGGTAGCTGTTGAGCGGTGCCACCTCGTCGTCCTCGCGCACCGGCTGCAAGCCGGCGTTGAGCATGACGTTCGCCAGGTCCAGGCCGCGCCGGTCCAGCTCCGCTTCGTCGCGCCCGCGCAGGTAGAACGCCAGCGTCCCCCGGTAGAGCTTGTGTGCGCTGCCGATCAGGGAGCGGGCTTCCTGCACGTCCTTGAGCGTCTGCTCTGACGCCAGCGTCTCGCCCACGGCCTTCTTCGCCAGGTGGTTCAAGTCCGCTTCCAGGACATCCTGCGGCGTGGCGACCATCGTGAGACAAAGCAAGGTGTCTTCCGGCATCTGGTCGAACAGCGTGTTGATGGCATCCCCTTTGCGGGTCTCGCCGGTCAGGTGTCCGGTGCCGGGCGGCATGCGCAGCCGGTCGGTGATCAGCACGCGGTGCGGCATGCCATCGAAGTACCAGGTGCCACGCTCCACGTCGGAGCGTGGCTGGCCGAAGAACAACCGCTGGCTGAAATCCCGACCGCTCGCCAGTTCGATCTCGCCGTCCTCGGTCTCGTCGGGGTAGCGCGCCAGCGCGTAGAAGCGCTCCCGGTCCTCTGCACTCGGCCCGAGCATCGCGGGGCGCGGATTGAACCAGCGCAGCAGCCAGTCGTGGACGTCGGCTGCGACCATGCGCCGTGCCTGGATGCCTGCGTTCGCCAGCCCGCCGCACAGGCGGTCGCAGACGATGTTCAGCATCTGCTCGGGCGTCTGGCCGCGGCGGCTTGCCTGCCCGGTGGCACGGCGATAGATCACCATGCGCACCCGCCGCGTCTGGCCGCGCCAGCGCAGCCGCGTGACCACCGTGTCCTCGAACAGGCCGCCCGGCTTGGCGACCGCGCGCAGGTGGTGGCTGAAGAATCGAAGGTAGAACTCCGTGAATGCGGTGCCGCGGGCGCGCGGCTGCACGTAGTTGCGCAGGTTCTCCATGTACTGGTCGAAGCTGGGTTCGTCCTGGGCGTAGAGCTGGAGCACCCAGGGGTTCTCGTCCAGTTCATCGAAACTGTCTTGCAGCGCGTTTTCGAGCGCATCGCGGGCATGTGCCAGCCAGCCGGGTTCCCGCCCCTCGGTGCCTAGCGGCACCAACTCGTAGAAGGCCGCCACGGATTGCCCGTCTTCGAGCAGCATGGACTTCGACTGCGGCAAGAACTCCACCCAAGGCAGCAGTTCCGCGAACGACGGCGCGACGTCGTACAGCGCCTGCTCGTCGGCTACCGTCGCCGGCCTGCGGTCCTGGACCGCTGCGCCGGGTTCAGGGACGCCGGCCTGGCGCAAGGCCTCGACGTGGCGCTGACAGCCGTCCGGCTTCTCTTCGTCGCCGGTGCCGGATGCGGCCAGCTTCGGCCAGGGAAGTTTCCAGCGCATCAATAGTCCTCCAGCCGTTCACCGGGCATGGCGTACTGCACGCGCTGGTACAGCGGGAAGACCGTCGTGTAGCCCGGAACCGGCACGGGGTCCGTGCCCGCCAGGTGCGGGTACACGTACATGACGAGATCGGGGTTGGGCAGGCGCTGGAACTGGCGATAGACCTCGTTGCGCGCGGTGCGCGTGTAGCGCATCTGCTCGGCCGGTGCGGCCTGCACATCGGCGTCGGTCAGCGGCCGGCGCAGGCGCTGGCGCGCGTCGAGCAACTGCCGGCGGGCGACCTGGCCGGTGCCACTGCCGCCGCCGCCCGTTTCCTGCTGCCAGATGTCCATCATGGTGCGGTCGCTATGGGTCAGCAGCTCTTCCTTGCTGGTGGCGCAGCCGCCGAGCACGGCGACGGCCGCTGCCAGCGCGAGGCCTTTAATCGAGTTCGAGCGCATGGCTTTCTCCTGCACGGTGATCGACGCGCCGGCCTTCGGGGTCGTGATCGATGGCGAGCGGCTTTTCGAGGTGGACGGCGACCTTGGCGCCGGGCTGCACATAGACGGCGGCGAAGGCCTGGCCGTAGAGCTTGTTGACCCAGGCCGACATGTCCCGCACGCCGCCCGCGAGGATCTGGCCGACCGCTTCCTGGCCGCTGATCCCCACGGTGCCGATGGCGCCGTCCGAGCCGACGTAGGACATGCGGCCGCTGTCGCTCTCGATGAGCGAGGCGACGCCGGCACCGGCCGCCGTGATCAGGGCCTGCGAGCCGAGGTATTGCTGGGCGTTGCTGCGCCGCTCGCCGCTGACGCAGGGGATGCCGTGCGGATCGATGATCCAGCCCAGGCCGTCGCGTTGCTGGTTGTTCTGCTGGTTGCCTTCACGGTCTTCGGGGATGGTGCGGATCGTGCCGTCGTTGAAGACGAAGGTGATGCTGCGCACTTGGCCGCGCACGCACGAGAGCGTCCAGTCACCCGATGCGGTTCCGCTGAACACCGCACCGGCCACGTCGGGAATATCAATCCCGTTGGCCGTGAGGTTGTCCGGCCCGACCAACACTTTGAAGGGGTACGGATCGTTCACCGTCCCGTCGATCGGCACACGACCGATCAGCGCCGTCATCGCGACCGACCCCATCAGCGTCGAGTTGGTCGGCACGGTATAGACCGGCTTGGCCCTCTTGACGCCTGCCGCACGTGCGCCGGCGTTCGCCACGGTTTCCGCGGTGGTTTCCAGCGTGCTTTGCGCGGGGCCGAAGCTCGTCGGGAAGCTCATGCCGTTGCCCGTGCCACGACTGCCATTGCGGCCCTCGGCCTTCTTCGCGTCGTCCGGTTCGACCCATCGCATGCCGCCTTCCATGCCGGCCTCGTCGCCATCACGCAGCCCCAGGCCCACCGGCAGATCAGCATGGCCGCCGCCGCGCCCGCCGATGCTGTCCAGGCGCCGCTGCAGGTCGGCGAGCAGCCCCTCGGTCTGCTGGCGCGCGCTGGCCGCCTGTTCCTGGTCGCGGCGCAGGTTGGAGCGCTCGGATTCGAGGGCCGAATTGATGCGCTGGTCGATGGAGTTTTCGCGCTGGCGCAGCCGCTGGTTTTCCTCGCGCTGCGACTTGTTGTCGGTCAGCGCGGTCTGAAGCTCGGTGCGCAACTGCTTCACCTGGGCCACCAGGGTTGCAACGGTGTCGCGCGGGGTATCGCCTTCGATGCCCAACGCCTTCATTTCCTCGGGCGTAAGCTTGGAGCCGGCATCCGCGGCGGGCGGTGCCGACGTGCTTCCGCCGGAGAACAGCCGGATGGCAACGAACAGCACCAGCAAGGCGACCGGGATCATCAGCCACTTGAGCAAGCCGTTACTGCGCATGGCGGGCCTCCTTGCCGTCGTCGGCTTCCGCTTCCGGCTGCGGCAGATGCACGGCCGGGTCGAAGCGGTGGATCGCCGGCAGCAGCGATTGCGCGAGGCCGCGTCCGCGCGTCACCAGGTACAGGACGGTCGTGTCCTCGGGCGTCCCGCGGGGGCCGAGCGCTTCGTGCTGGAAGGTGGCGGTGAGGAAATCGCCTTGCAGCACGCGCGGGTCGAGCGTGACCCAGCCGCTGCTGCTGTTGGTCAGGCGCACGGCGGTGACCCACTGGTCTTCCAGACGCCATGACGCAAGCGCGACCGCGCGCACGGGCAGCGTCGGCATCAGCGTGCCCAGGTCGAGGTCGCGGCGCAGGTTCACCCGCATGACGCCGGGCAGCGGCTCCACGGTGCGCAGGGGCGCGTAGAGGTTCTGCGCGGCGAAGCGCGTCAGGACGACCGAAACCGGCGTCTCGCGCCGCGCTGCCCGCGTACCTGTCTCATCCTGGGCGCGTGCTGGGGCCTCATTGGCACCGCCTGCCTGATCACCATAGCGTGCCGGGGTGCTGCTGCCCTCGACGATGCGCACCGGCTCCAGCTCGGCTTCGCCGTCCTTGGGCGGCTCGGCCGCGATGTCGAGCAGGATCAGCGCGCCCGTGTCGGCGTCCTGCAATTGCAGCCGCGTGGGCTCGATCGGCTCGCTGGCGCGCAGGTACACCGCACCACCCGCGCTCTGCACGCGCAGGCGTTCGCCCACGCCCGCAGGCACGCCCACGCGGACGTTCCGATCGATGAACACGATGCGCTCCTGGCCGACCTTCAGCGGCACCGCCAGCGGCATGCGCTCCCAGCGCAGAATCTCCACAGCATGGGAGACGGGTGCCGCGGCCGCGGCCAGCAGCCCCAGCAGCACGAGTACAGGATGCTTCATGGGGTGTTTCCTCCTTGGGGCGCTTGCGGAGACAGGCCGTCAGGCGCCGGGCGCGTCGGCTCCGGGGCGCTGATGCGCTGGGGCGCACCGTCGTAGCAGTCCAGCGCCAGGCCGAACGGATTGCGGGCGGGATCGACGTCCACCCGCGTGACTTTCACCGGGTAGCGCACGAGCGCGCGCTTGACCTGCTCGGCGCCGTAGTACTCGTCGGCGGTGATGTCGAGCGTCACCACCCAGTCGCGGTCGGAAACCACGCGCACGCGCGCCGTGGGGTCGTCGCCGTAGCCGCGGCCGGGGATTTCATAAATCCCGCGCACGCGCTGGCGCAGTTCGCCCGTGCTGCGGCGGTAGTCGTAGTCCGCGCGCAGGAAGGCTTGGCAGGACGGGGTGAGGTACGGCGAGAGCGTGTGGAGGTTGCGCGCGTAGTCCTCTTCGCCGTTCGTCGGCCAGCGGTTGAGGGTCTGGAACACGTAGAACGTGAACGCATAGACCGATTCGGGCGGCACTTCCCACCACTTCCGGGTACTGCCGGAGCGCAGGTCGGGCGGGACGTGGATGGTCAGGTCGCGCGGCGCGCTCCACCAGCCACCGCCCATGACCAGGGCGACGATGACCAGCGCGCCAGCGCCCAGGCGAAGCGTCTTGATGTGCGCCTGCAGGTGGATGATCTCGTTCTTGAAGCGGCTCATCGTGCCCCCCTTGCAACGGACCTTCGGGTGGACCAGAAGCCGGAGCGCGAGATCAGCACGTGCCCGCCTACCCAGCCCGCCATCAGCGGATGGCGCGTGGCGATGCGCCATTGCAGTTGCCGGTACAGCCAGGTGTCGGGACGCCCGCGCTTGAGCCGGCGCAGGATGCCGCCGCCGATGAAGACGCCCAGGGCCACGCCCAGGACGACGAACGTCGGCGCGATGGCGATCGTGCGGAACACCCAGGACAGCGGCGCACCGACCAGCAGGCCGGCGGCGCCGGACAGGCCGCAGCAGATCCACAGTTCGTCGGCGGTGAGGCCGCGCACGACCACGGGGTGGCGGTTGAGCCGATGCGGAAGGAACGTGACCGTCCCGTCCGCACGGATGTGCTGCTGGTCGGACATACCGGCCTCGCCTTACAGGATGCCGGTGGCTTCGGTGAGCAGCCAGATGCCGATCACCAGCAGCACGGCACCGATCGCGACGGTGAGGCCGAACTGGCCCCAGGTCTTGCGGCCGGTGTGGATTTCCGCGTAGGTCCCGTAGGCGTGGTAGCAGACGCCGATGAACATCGACGCCACGACCAGGAGGGCCACGAGCATGATGATGTCGTAGCCGTAGTTCCTGATCGTTTCCATGATGCCGTTGCCGGTGCCGCGGGTTGGGTTCTCCAACTGCGGCAAGCCTTGCGCGAACGACAGCGCGGGCAGCGCGGCGGCGCCCAGTGCCACAGCGGCGCGCTGGGCAAGACGGGAATGGAGGATGCGGTTTTGCATGGTCATGCCTTTCAGGTCAGGAGAGGAGGAAGAAGCTCAGGACGAGGTACATCGCGACGAAGCGGATGCAGACGCCGAGGAACTGGCGCTGGTTGAGGCGGCTCTCGGACCACCCCACGTAGGCCGTTCGGATGGCCCAGACGCCCCAGACGAGCAGGACCGCGAACACGGCGCCGACCAGGACGGTCGCCATCGCCGACGGCGCGATGCCGCTGTTGGCTTGAAATGCCGAGACCTGGGCACCGTTCATTGCTTGCCCTCCGCAGCCGTCGTCGGCGATGGCGGAGCGGACCGCTCGGTGCGGTAGTCGCCGGCCAGTTCGGAGGGATCGCGCGGCTGGGCACGCGACGGTGTGAGATGGGCTTGGATGCCGGCGCGCACGCGCGCCAGGTCAGCCAGCAGCCGCGGGTAATCGAAGTGGTAGCGCTCGCCCGGCTGGACGGGGGCATGCGCGGCGCTGTCGGCGACGGTGCGCTCCAAGGCGTCGAGCTGGCGCAGCGCGGCGACCAGCTCCTGGCGCTGTGCGGGGGACTCGGCCAACGCCATCGGGGACTGACCCAGCAGCAGGGCCGTCACGAGAAAAATGGGCACGCCGCGATGCGCGGCGCGCTGCCAGATCGGAGCCAACATCGCGCCATTCCTGTGTGATCAGCAATGGCTTGATCGTGGGCAGCGAGGGGCTTTTAGGCCGCAAACAATAGGAACTCGCGCATGCCCGGATTGATGGCCTAGAGGTACTTCTTGAAGCTGCCTGCGGTCAGGCTCACGGCCAGTCCCAGCAAGGCGGCGCTGGGCAGCAGGATCAGCAGTGGATGCACCGAGATCGGCAAGGCCAGGTACGTGACCCACGGCAGCACGGCCAGCGGCATCAGGCTCGCCTTCGCGCGGTGGTAGATGAAGCCGGATTCCCGGCCTGCGCCGAACCGGCGCACGTCCCGGCGCACAAGACCGTCGATCAGGCCGACGAACGCCGCGGTGAAGATCAGCGGCAACGTGAGCACCAGAGCCAGCAGGCGCACCAGGAACGTGAGCGTGGTGAAGGCCGCGGCAATCAGGTAGTTCTCGGCCCAGACATAGACCTGGCTGATGTAGTAGCGGAAGTTGCGCGTCTGCCCGTGGCTGGGTGCGCGGGCGCGCTCGGCGGTCTGGCTCATGCGCTCCAGCAGCCCGGAGCGAACGAATACCCATTCGTAGCCGGTATCCACCAGTTCGTGCGCGGTGCGCCCCGGCTCCTGCACGACGACGCTACGCGTGAAGTGGCTGGACAGGTGCCCCAGTTCGTACTGCAACATCTGCTGCGAGTGCCGCCAGCCCTGGTCCTTCCAGAACAGGTGCATGCCTACGCACTCCACGACGATCGAGAACAGCAGCGAGCCGATCAGCACCCCGAGCAGCCGGAACGGCAAGGTGATGGTGCCGACGATCAGGCCCTGGCGCTGGTTCTGCTCCCGTTGTGCAGTCGAGGCGGCGTCCTTCATGGCGAGGCCTTGTTGCCGGTGTCCTCGTCGGTGGCAATGGCCACCGCGGGAGGTTCGGCCGCAGCGGCGTCATCCAGCAGGTCGTCGGGCAGGCCCGTGTCCTGCAAGGCGGGGGAACTGGTGAACTCCCACCACTGCGTCGCTTCGCTGTAGCTCTGGCGCATGTACCCGGCCAGTTGCTGCAAGTCTGCCGGCATCACTTCGTCCGGGTCCGGCGCCGGCAGCGGCATGCGCACTTTCCAAAGCTGGCCGCCCTGCAGCAACGCGAAGCACTGGCCTTTCGGCAGGCCGACGACGTGAGACGGCTCGATCATCGGCACGCTGGACATGCTGATGCGGTCCTGAGTGTTCGACGTGAAATCCGTCGCCCCGCGAATGTCCGAGCTGTCGGTCGCGCCGCTGACGATGGTGGTCGTATAGACCTCGACCTTCGGCAATTGCCGGGTCAGCAGTTCGGCGGTCGCGGTCTCGCGCACGCGCAGCATGAACAGGTTGTTGAAATTTCCGATCACCTGACCGGCCTTGGCGCGGTTGCCGATGCGGGCCTCGATGTCCGAGAGGGTCTGCGTGTACGCAGTGACTTGCAGGCCGGCACCGCCGCCCTTGTTGATCAGCGGGATGAACTCGTCTCCCATCAACTCGTTGAACTCGTCGGCGTGGACATTGATCGGCACGCGCGCACTGGCCGATGCCGACATCGAAGTGTTTGGCAGGCCATCGTCGATCCCATGCTTGTAGATATGCCCGGCGACCGACACGAGATCGCTGAAAATCGAGTTGCCGACCGCTGCGGCGACCTCGGCGTCGGAGAGCGCATCCAGGCCCACATAGACGATGGCCCTCTTACGGATGATCTGCATCCAGTCGAAGATCGGGCGCGGGTCGGCCAGGTCGGAGTAGTTCGGAGCCAGGAGCTGGGCGATCTTGCCGCTGGTGAGCTTCTCCAGCAGCGGCAGCAGCGATGCGACGATCTTGTCGAAGTACGTCTTGTCGTAGCGAACCGCCGTGCGCAGGCCATCCAGCACCGGGTCGTAGTTGCGCGCCTGCGAGAGGTACTGCTCCAGCGCCACCACGCGCTTCTCGCGCCCGATCATGTTGCGCGGGATGTTCTTCTCGTTGATCTTGGCCTCGATCTGGACGATCACCTCCCAGGCCTTGGGCTCGGTCTTGGCGAAGTAATGCTGGGCGTACTCGATGAACAGCGCGTCGATGTTGATGACGTGCCGCTGGATCAGCATGTAGTCCGGGCGCTGCCCCAGCTCCACCAACGCGCGCGCAATGATGTTGACGAAGCGCCAGGCGAACTCGCGGAACGCCGCGCTGTTGCCTTCGCCGGAAAGCTGCCCCGCGACGCGGGTGGCCACCTCGCTGATGCGCCCAAAGCGGCCCACGGCGTTGTAGCGCGCGGAAATGTCCGGCCAGCCCAAATGAAAGACGTAAAACTCGCCTTCGCGGCCCGCGCGCTTGGCCTCTACGTACATCCGCTTCAGGAGATCGGCATCGCCCTTGGGGTCGATCACGATCACCACCTCGTGCTCGCCCGCAGCGTTCACGCGCCGGATGTCCTGGGTCACGAACAGTTCGGCCAGCCGGGTCTTGCCGACGCGCGTGGTGCCCAGCACCAGCGAGTGGCCGACGCGCTCGCCGAGTGGCAGGCTGACGTCCACCTCCTCGGGTTCGATACCGTGCAGGCGCGGTAGGCCGCCCACAGGCGGAAGCGGCCGCACTGGGTTGAGCGGCACATCCCAGCTCGTGAGCCGGGCCAGGCTGGACAGCGGGAACGGCGCGAACTCCAGCCGTTCCTCCAGCCTTCGCGCCAGCCGGTATGCGGGTGTCGGCTCGACGTAGCGGCGGAATTCAGGCCGGTACGTCTGCATCAATCTATGGGTGTGCTTCTGCTCCCACAGGAAGCCGCGCCCCACGAATAGGCGCTGCTGGCTGACCGGCACGTCCTTGCTGGTCATCACGTACCGAGGCAAGCGGCGGATGTTGCGCCGGTAGCGCAGGATGACGCGGGCATCGCGGTAGCGGATGGTGCCGTAGGCGCCGAACGCCAGCGCGCTGCCGACGCCCATGGACGGGCTCAGCGCGAGCGACCATGGGGCCACCAGGGACAGAAACGCGGCGCCCGCGCATGCGGCAACGGTGTATAGCTCCACCGCTGGGCGAAGCAGTACCTCGACCGGCTGTTTCCCCGACATGGCTTCATTGCTCGATGCCGGTGGCCGTGATCAGCGCCGGGTAGTGCCGCAGGCCCAGACGCTCGGCCAAGTCGTCGCCGGACACAGGCGCGAGCGGCACACCGGGCACCAGGGCCCGCAGCCTCGCCAGGCCCTGCATGGTCTCGACGTTGACCACCAGGCCGACCGCGCCGCGCTCGCGCAGCGCTGCCGCCTGGCGGCGCAGCCAAGCCCGGGATGCCTCGTCGTCGCCGACGACCACGAAAGGCCGCAGGCCCGGTGCCTCGATGACCCGCCGCGCGACGGTGCCGGGCGTGAGCTTGGCGCTGCGCACGGGCAGCATCGCGGCCTCGTCCGCCGGCGTGGCGGGAACCTGGGGTGTCGGGATCGGCGGCCGGGCCGGCGCGTTGGTGCGCGGCTGGAGGTTCAGGGCTTCGTAGTACGGCAGCGCCGACGCGCCGCCGCGATCTTCGACCACGATCAGCGGCTCGCCGGCGAGCGAGGCCAGCGGCAGACCTGCCAGCAGTACGAGCAGGCCCCGCAAGGCCAGATGGGATGTCGTCATGGGGATGTCTCCTGGCGCGCGGCGAGGACCGCGGCGGTTGGGCGCGCGCCCTGCACGCGGGCAAGGTGGCGGGATACGCTGCGCCGGTAGCGGGCGGCAGGCTCGCCCCCGGCAGGACGGTGGTAGCGGCCGATCGCCAGCAACCAGTCTTCGCCCGGGGTGTGCTGCTCGCGCAGGATCTCGGCGGCGATGGCAAGATTCCGGTATGGGTCGAGCAGGTCGCAGGCGCTGGCGTAGCGCTGCTGGTGGTAGCCGAGGTTGATCTGGCCCAGGCCCGCGTCGATGCGTGTGTGTGGCGTGGAGCGCATCGCCCGCTGCAAGCCGGCGCAGGCGTCGGCGCGGGTTGCGTAGCGGCGCGATTGGCCAGCGACGTTGAGGGACCACGGCCACGGGACGATGCGCCCATTACGGCGGATGCCGCTCTCCTGCAAGGCCACGGCGTAGAGCACCGTCGAAGGGATGCCTGCGCGCTGCGCGGCGAGCTGGTAGGCCGGTGGCGGAACCTCCTGGGCCTGGGCGGCGCAGGCGCACAGGCCAACGGCGAGCACCAGTGCGCGCAGGGATGCGGCTACGGCTGGCGCTGCCATTGGCCGTTCACCTCGCGCACGACCGCGGGCAAGTCGCCGGGCAGGCCCAGCGACAGCCAGCGGCCGCCGTCGTGGTTGAGCGTGATGGTGCCGCGGCGCACGCGCGCCGGATCGACGTTCGCGCGTTTGGCCCAGTCGCGGATGCGCGCATCGTCCTGGCGGCTGCCGACCATGTACAGGTCGAACTCGGTCCCCGAGGATTGCAGGCGCTGTACGAGCTGTCCGCAGGCCTCGCAGCCGTCCTTGACGAACACCGCCGTGCGGCCGGAGCCGCGCGTGGCTCCCGCGACCGGCTTGTCGTCGGGCATGTTCACCCGCTGCATGCCGGGGTTCAGACGCTGCCAGGCCTCGTCGTAAGCCCTCTGGTAGGCGAGCAGCTTCTCCACGCGGCGCGCTTCGACCTGCACCTGCAGCTCGGCGTAGCGGCGCCGTTCTTCATCGGTGCGCGCCTCGATGCCCAGGGCCGACAACGGGTCCAGGTTGGGCGAGTAAATTCCCAGCGGCCCGTCCATCAGTTCGCGGTAGCGCGTCCACTCCTGCGGTTGCAGGCCCCAGTCGCTCGCCACCCGGTCGTCCAGAACGCGAGCGGCCAGCGGGCGCTCCTGGCTCTGCGCATTGCGGGCGGGAGCCGTGGCGGGCTGCTGCCCCCACGCGGGCCCCTGGGTGGACGCCAGCAGGAGCGCGGAAAGGATGATCGATGGCTTCATGCGATCTGCTCCGGTCAGGGAATCGCCACGCGGCGGGTCTGGTCGCCGGCCTGGAACACCGCGGTGTTGCCTTCGATGACCTGCAAGCGCCACGGGCCGACGGCATCGCCGGGTAGCAGCACCTGAAGCTGGTCGGGCGTGAAGTCGCCACTGCTCGGCGCGACGGACACGCTGCGCTCGCCGGCGCGCAGTTCGGCACCGACGATGCGGAACGGGAGCGGCGGGGGTTCAGACTTGGCGGCTGACTTGCTCGGTGCGCGCGGCTGGGCGGGTACTGCGGCGCGTGCGGCGGTCTGGCGCGCCTTGACCTGCTCGACTTCGGCGCGCAGTGCCTGAAGATCGTCGGCAGCGGCATAGGCGCTCAGCGATTTCTCGACCTGGGCCGCGCGTGCTTCCAGGATTTGGTGGGTGTCTTTGAGGTCTGCCGCCGTGGCGACAGCCGGACGCTGCTGGATGGCCTCGATGTTCTCGGCCAGGCCTGTCGCCTGCGCTTCGAGGCGTTGCAGGCGGGAATCGAGGCGCTCCTGGTCGGTCTGGTCGTTCATCGCCTGGTAGCCGAGGGCGACGAGGACACTCAGGCCGATCAGCCAGAGCCACATCAGGCTCTGCACCACCACGGCGGCCGTTGAACGATGGGCGGGCTGCGGGGCGTTCATGGCTGGCCTCCCGATGCCGCGGGCGCCAGCGGGAACGTCTGCACCACCTCGGCGGCGGGCGGCGCGGGTACGTTGTCGGCGGTCATGCTGTCGCCGGGCCGCTCGAAGCAGACTTGCCGCGCGCGGTCATCCGCGTGCAGTTCCCAGGCCGGACCAGCCAGGGTGAGCAGCGCATCGCGCAGGGTCATGGGACCGAGGTGCAGGTGCACCGCCGGCAGTGGCAGTGCGTACAGCTCGATCACGGCGTGCGCCGTCTGGCACAGGCCGTAGCCGCTGCGCTTGAGCACATGCCGTAGCCCGTCGCCGACCGTGGCGCGGGCATCCTCGGGCATCGACACGTCGATGGTCTGCAACAGCAGGTCGCGCTGCGCTGCCGTCGGTGCCAGTTCCACGAGGGTGTAGCGGCCGTAGCGCACGACGGGGATGTACTCGGGCGCCTCGGGTACGGGCGCGGCCGAGACTTCCTCGATGGTGTCGGGCGCGACCGGCGCGCTCGTCGTCGCGCAACCGCCAGCCAGCACCGACCAAACCAGGCCGAGAAAACCCGCCAGCAGGCGGCGTTCGGGATGGTGAAACCAGGGGGGAGAGGGGCACATGGCGCGTCGTCCTGAAACATCGAGCCCTCACCATCGCCGCTCGGGCCACGAGCGGCAGCAAACAATGCGAACCAGGCAGCGCCCGATTTCCCGGCAGCCTCGCTCCAAAGAAAAAGGCCCCCGAAGGGGCCAGTGAAAACGCATCGGGCTTCGCTCGATCAATCCCGAGCCAGCTTCAGGCCGGAATCAACCTGTGCCAGTTGGGTATGCGCCCAGCAGCGGACGAGTTGGCCGTTCTCGCCAACGGGGTGATCGTCGACGGCTTCGGAAGCCTCGTCGGTATCGCCTTCGTCGTAGCAGATCACCTTGATGCTGCCGGCGTCGCAGCACACCGAATGGACGAGGCCGTCGGTCATGTCGATGACGACGACCTGGGGAACCAGATCCAGCGAGCGGGCCGCTGCCGAGATGGCACGGTGTTCGGCGGGATCGAAGCAGAGGAACGGCTGTTCGTATCCACTTTTTGCAGCCAATGCCTGGGCTTTGTCGTAGTGGGCGCCGATGTGGTACTCGGCATCCGTGACGGTGACGGTGAAGATGGGCATGTCCGTCATGCCCGAAGCGTTGCGGCACGCGACCGCGATGCGCAGGATTTTCATTCGATAGCTCCTTGCCCCGTAGCCGGGGCGGCAGTGAAGATAGGAAAAGAAGCCGGCGACCGCATGGGTCGGCGGTCGGTGTGCCCCGATCAGCTGCGGTAGCAGCCTGGAGAAGTGGAACTCGGGTCCCGGCTCTCTTGGTCCGGCGCCAAGTTGAAATGAGAGATCAGATCGCCTATCGGCAACTGCTGGCTAGAGATCTCGATGTCGGTGTGCTTGAGATACGCCGCGAACCAGAAATGCCTGTCCGAGACGTTGAGCGTGTCGGCTTCCGTGCGAACGAAACGGTCGTCGTCGTCGTCCGAGTCCGTCTGATCGGAGTCTTCCTCGTCGTCATGCGACAAGTACTGCGCGCGGTAGTCGAACTTCTCGACCTTGTAGAGACCATGGGCCTTAACTACCGCTGAGAGGCGAAGAATCTCGCGTGCGGTGGATACGTCGATCGAGAATTCTGCGACGGCCGGTAGAACGGCGTATTCGTCGCTGGAGGACACTTCGGTACGAAACAGCTTGTCGTCTTGCATGATGATTTCTCCTTGGCAGGATGAGTGATGAGGTAGGGATGCGACAGAAAGAAGGGCGGCTCCCGAAGGAGCCGCCGGCATGGAGGAGCTAGGCGGCGACCAGTTGCCTGGCCAGCGCGACTTCGACGGAATCCCCGTCTTGGTTCAGGACGTCGAGTCCCGACTCGGGCACGTCTCCCGACGTGCTCTGCGATACCATGATCTTCTTGGCCATCAGTTCCAGGCAGGTCATTTGCGAGGTGGCTGCATAGCCAAGGTAGATCACGCGTACCGACTGTTTCTGCCCGATGCGCCACGAGCGGCGCGCCGCCTGCTGAAGCGAATACACGTTGTAGCCCGACTGCATGAACACGATCGTCGGAAACTCCAACAGGTCCAGCCCCGTCTTGACCAGCTCGGGATTGGTGATGAGTACGTCGATGCCGCGGTCCAGCTGCTCGGCGATCCAGTCCTCGCGGCGGCTGGCGTCCACGCTCGCGCGCAGCACGGCCACCCGAAAACCTTCTTGCTCCAGCAATACCTTCAAGCGCGACGTGGTGTCGCGCGTGCCGGTATAGACCGTGTAGGCCAGAACCTTGCGGCCCTGTGCCTTCTCTTCCTTGCAGATGTCGATCAGCTCGCGCTCTTTCGGCGTCACCTCGAACTCGTTGAACTGAGCCGGGACGAACGCCAAGGTGTTGCGCGTGCGCGGATGCACCACGGTCTCCGACCGGAAGCAGCAGTCCGGCCAGGCCAGCAGCACGTTGAGCACCACACCCAGCAGCGTCGTATCGCGTCGCGCCAGAGCCTGTTTCAGCTCCGCGGTCAGCCGACCCGCCAGGTCGCGGTAGGCCGCGGCTTGCGCCGTGTCCATTGCGACTTCACGGAACTCCTCGTCATACGGCGGCAGGACGTTGCCGCCGATGTCCTTGAGCTTGAGGAAGATCGTGAACGGCAGGATGCACCGCAAGACCCCCTTCGGCCCGAAGCCGGGAGCCTTGACCGTGCGCACCGATACCTTGGTGCCCCTGGCCGTCTTGTGCGCCGGGCCGGTGCTTTCGGAGTAGATGTCCTTGAGGACCCCGTGGTCCCTCATGAACGCCATGGCCGCCGAGGTCATGCTGCCGCTCGTGGTCGGGCGGTAGCCGTCTTCGATCATCCGCCCAGGCAGGGCTCGGAACAGCAGGTAGAACAGGTCGTCCCCGTAGCCGCCCATCAGCGTGCCTGTCAGCAGCAAGGTCTTGCGAGCCTTCGCCGCCAGCACGCCCATGGCCTGGCCCTGGGCACTGCCACCGTTCTTGTACTCGTGCGCCTCGTCCGCGATGCACAAGTCGAACGTGCCTTGCGGCAGATAGCGCTTGATGAACTCGGACGGCTGGTAGCCGCCTTCGCCAAAGCCGAACTCCATGTTCGCCATCGCTCTTTCCATGCGATGCGCCTGGCGGTCAGAGAAGACCAGCTCGCCGTTGCCATCCATCAAGTTGATGAACTCGTGGATGTTGTCGCCGAGCATCGACGCCAGGAACCCGTCGCCGAACTTCTGCATCAGCTTCTGCGCGGTGACTTCCCCGATCGTCGGGATGCGCTTCAAGGCTTTCAGCACGGCCGAGGACTGGTCGCTGCCGGACAGACTGCGCGGGCGGATCAGTGTCCACAGGGGGCGGCGCAATGGCTGCACTTCCTGCGGTATTCCTCGGCTTGGAGCGCGACCGGGTTGACCGGCTCGCCGTCGAGGTCGGTGATGACCGTGCCGCAGTCCGGGCACGCCGCCACGTTGCCGTGACGGGTACGCCGCTGGGTGAAGACAGGCTTCCAGTGGAACCCCATCCGCATCCTGACCCGGCCCAGGACAAAGAACTCCTGGCCCGTGGGCTGGACATTCAACTGCTCGCGCAGCTTGATGAGCTTGACGAGCGTGTCCGGCCCGTTGAGCACCCATACCTTGGCGCCTGCCACCGTCTCCTGGATCTCGCGCCGCCACTTGTAAACAAGGTGCGGCGGCGAAAGAACCAGGGTGCGGCGGTAGCCTTCGGCGTTGAGCACAGCGGCCGTGGCGATGCCGACGGTCGTCTTGCCGCAGCCCATTTCGCCATTGACGATCGCGGCGCGTTCGCCACGATCGATCAGCAGCTCGGCGGCGGCGTGGACGACTTCGGCCTGGGCCGGGAACAGCTTGCGCTTGAGGCTGGCGACGACGAGTTGCCGGTGCGCCTGCGGCTGGCCGTTATAGACCGGCGGATTCGCGCTGTTGAGGGCGTCGAGCAGTTCGTCGCCGAACTCACCGACGAAATCCTGAAGACTCAGGGCCAGAGGGGAAGAGTTCGCGTCGAGCAGTTCGCCCTGAACGGACGTGGCATCGGTGGCGGTGGTTTCGAGATCGAGGGACATGGTGATGCTCCAAATAAAATGGGGCTTGCACCACCCCCAGCGGGGCGATGGCATGCCCCGTGGTGGGAAAAGAGACGGCGAACCGTCAGCAGTGGAGAAACGATCAGCGAATGGTCAGCACCTCGCCCCGTGTAGCCGAGCCAGGTGTCATGTCCCACGCGCGGATGACAGGCACGAACTTGTCGGTGAGGATGCGGGTCTCGGCGATGGAGCCGTCTTCGCGTTCGGTGAATTCCCGCTGGAGCGTCTTGTCCTTGTGGGTGTCACCTTTGACGACGAGCATGCGCCCGGTCTTGGAGCGCACAACCCCCGAGATCGCACCCGCGGCCAGGGCCAGGGCGAGATGCCAGTGGGACAAGGCACGTGCCGGCGGACGCGGCGACTGCGGCGCGGCCCCCAGGTGCGTGTCCTGCGACGGCCAGAGGCCTTGGAGCCGACCAACCTCATCGGCGAACTGCTCCGGCTCCATCGTCACGCGGAAGAAATGCTCCGGCTCGGCCGGACTGGCGGGGACGATGTACGGCAGGAACGGCCATTGGCTCGGCAGTTCCTCGGCTTCGACTTCGCCGAGCCCGACCTGCAGCAGCAGATTGCGCACGGCCTTGAGACCATCGGGTGCCAGCTCGCGCTGACGTACCCTGCGGCCGAAGATCACCACCTGCTTGAACTGCGTTTCCACCGCTCGGTAGATCCGCAGATCCGTGTAGTGGCGTGTCAGCCAGCCGACCAGCTCCGCGTCGAGCACGTAGCCGGGGACGATGAAGACCAGCACACCGCCGTACTGCAACAGCGACAGGCTGCGCTGATAGAACAGCTTCTCGAAGCGGGCACGGCCCTGGCCCTGATAGCCGATGTTGCCGTTGACGTCCTTGGACAGGTCGCCATATGGCGGGTTGAGCCAGAGCAGTCCGAAGGACTGCTTGGAGATCATCGTATCCATCAGATCCGCGTGCAGGCAGTGATCGACCAGGCCGCGGGCATGGCGTGCCCGTTCCGCGTCGAACTCGACGGCGAACGCCTTGGCCTGCTCGCGCCCGAGGGCATGAGCGGCTTCGGTGATCGCCACGCCTTCGCCGGCGCAGGGATCGAGGAGGCACATCGGGCCATCGCTGGGCATGAGTGCGTTGAGGGCTCTTTCGAGCGTGGGTTCGTCGGTCGGGTAATACCCGTTCTTGGCGAAATTGCGGGCGAGCCGCGGGAACATGAGGGCCATGGAAGTCTCCTGGTTGGCGGGATGAAGGGCGAAAGCACGCAAGGCGTGCTTTCGCGGGTGGGTCAAGCCGCTACCGCTTCCGGCGTCCAAATCTTGGCCGGATAGGGATAGGCGGTGAGCACGTCACTGCGGATCAGGGAGCCCAGCGCCAAGGTCAGCGCCGGCACGTCGATGGCGAGCCGATGGCCTTCCAGTGGCCCGAGGGCGAACGGAAGACGGGCCAGCATCTCGCGGGTCTGTAGCAGCTCCAGCACGGTTTCGCGCCAGTGGTCGAGCAGCGGCAGTGGGCAGGTGTCCCGTACCAGCATCCACAGGCGGTCAAGCCGGTGGGCGCTGCCCTTGGGCAGCAATGCCAGTGCGCTGGCGTTGGCCTTGTCGGGCTTGACGCAGCGGCGGTCGAACAGCCACACGTTGGACAGCGAACCGAACAGCGTTCGCCGGTAGGCGCGGGTCATACGCTTTTCCAGGCGATCGACGTTGCTGACGAACACCGGGACGCTGCCGCCCTGGTCGGTGATGACGTGGAACTGGTCCAGGCCCTGTTCGTCGCGCCCGAGGGTCAGACGAGCGAGGAACTGCTGGACGGCGGTGTCGCGCGCCCAGATCGACAGGAAGATCAGATTGCCCTGGTCATCGCCGACGCAAGCGTCGGTCATCACGTCGGAGCATTCGTCGATGCGATACAGCGTGGTGGAAGAAGTGTTTGCGGGCATGGTGGTGTCCTCGGATGAACGGGAACAGCACCGCCCGCTGGGGCAAGTACTGCCCCAGGGGGTGGAAGAAAACCGCTCAGTCCGGCTCGAACTGCCGGGTGTGCGGATTGAAGTGAAGCGCCTCATCTACCGAAGTGATTGGCGTGAAGCCCTCCAGGTAGATGTTGTTGAGGTACTGGTCGCGGTAGGTCAGTGCCTGCCGCGCCTGTTCCTCGGTGAGGCCGTTGCTGATGAAGTACTCCAGCATTTCCTCGTCGGACGAAACTTCGTCGTTGGACAAACTCCCTTCAACGAGCTTCAGCAGCGAGGGCGGAAGCGCGGCCAGGATCGGGTCCATGTCGGTTCCTCCTGGCTCAGGCCATCAGCGCTGCGGTGGGTGCCGCAGGTGCCGTGGGTGTGCGCCGCTGCGCGTGGTAGGCGCGAACGCCTGTACGCCAATCGGCGGACTGCTCCGGTGCGAGATCCAGATAGGACAGCGGGCACGAGTAGTAGTACGGGTGCATGGACTCGTCCAGCGGCTTGTAGCCCCACTGGCCGCCGCTGCGTTCGAGCAGATCGCAACGGATGTAGCGCAGGGATTGACCCGGCGCCAGATGACGATGCACGCCTTCGACCTTGGCCGTCACTTCCGCGACGGACCACAGGACGTTGCCGCGCAGCGCGTGGGCGATGACCTTGACGCTGGCGCGCTCGGTCTCTTGCGGTGCGATCAGTTCCGCGATCAGTTCAGACCGCGATTGGGGGAGAAATACCAGCCCATGAAAGGCCTCCTGAGGAATCGAGCCGGAGGCCTCCCCGTGGGGGAGAGCCCCCAGCGGGTGATGGAATGCCGCGCGTGCGGCGATGGAGTCCGGTGCGGACTAGGAACCGCAACCGGCTGGGCAGTAGCCCAGTTCGATGCAGCCGTTTGCAGCGTTCCACTCCTGCGTTTCCTGCCGTTCGGCAGGTGTTGCGTAGTCCCATTCCTGGGTCGCGATTTCCAGGGCCTGAGCCCGCTGGCTTTCCGGCAACCGACTGGCTTGCGCGTCGATCTCCGAACTGAAAAGCGTGACCCAGTGATCCCAGGACAGGCCGCAACCACGCTGGGCGTGCTCGGCGGCCGTCTTGCAGACAGCGCGCCACGCGGGTTCGTCCAGCGTGGAATGAGGTGCATCGCAAGCGATGGTGGACATGATGGAGACCTCCAGAAGAAAGCCGGAGCCTCCCCCGCATGGGGAAGGAACCCCGGCGGGTGGATGAAGAACACCGCGGATGCGGCGTTTGCGATCACGCAGGTTCCAGTGCGGCCTGACGGTTCCACTCCTGCGTCTGGTACTGGTGCTTGTAGCCCAGTTCGCCCAGCCGGGCAACCTGCGCGCGCAAGGTGCGCCGGTCAATGGTCGAATCCAGTCTGACGGACTCGCCCAGCGGCCACAGGATGCCGAACAGTGCGGCGTCACCATCTTCGGCGCTGCCGGTGGCAGCAGCCGCAGCGGGCGTCGGCGCATCTACGCCGAAGGGCGTGGTATCGACCAATGGCGCGGATGCCTGCACGGGCGCCTGCTTGGCGGGTTTGGACGTTCTGGCGGGCTTGGCCGGCGTTGCTGCCGGTTGGGGCCCCAGTTCTTCATCGAGTGGATCGACTTCCTGGGTGGCGAAGCTGCGGGCCTCGTCACGGCTCAGTTTTTCGATGCCGTTGAGCGTCATGCCATCGAGGTTGGCGCGGACTTCAAACCGCGCGCCGCCCGCGACCGGATAGGACTTCGCGAAGATGTAGCGGATGACAAATTCCCCGTCGTACTTGCCTTCGGGGTACTGCTCCAGCTCCGCGTCCTTGACGGCGAACTCGCCGATGGGGGTGGTCAGGCGACCGACCGTGAACGGGCCGTTCTTGCCGCGGATGGTCCGCAATGTGAGCTGGCCCGGGACGACGATGGGCAGGACTGATCTCGCAGGTGCCGATGTGGCTGCCATGATGGTTCTCCTTGGGAAATAGGAAAAAGGCAAGGCCCCGTGAGGGGCCATGCCGGATCAGAACGAAGCAGCCAATGCCGGCTCCTGCTCCTCGACTTCACCTGCGGGCTCGCGCTCGGCGGGCTCGACGGGCTGGTCGGCAGCGGTGTCGGCGGCAACCTCGGCTTCGGGCGCGGGTGCGTCCTCGGCTTGCCGCGCCTCGGCTTGCGCCTGGCTCGTCGGATAAACCTGGGTGCCGTCGATCTTGATCAGACCGATGTGGACGAGCGTCGATTCGAGGCTTGCTCCCGGTTCCCCGGCGCGCTCGCCCTTGGTGCGGATGTACGGATCGATCTTCATGTCGTTCAGACGGAAGGCGATCAGCACCTTGCGGTCCCCTTCGATGGCCTGCACGCACCGGCGAACCAGGTGCTCGGCTTCAGGGGTGGCGACGATGGTGTCGAAGTACCGATATTCCGGTTCACCGACAGGTCCGGCCAGCGCCGCGACGCAGCACGACAGGAACGGATCGCCATCCTTGGGGGAGACGTCCTTCGGACGGCTGAGGTAGCCGATGCCGCGGGTGATCAGCTCGTGCTGCTTGATCGAGGCCAGTTCGGCCCGGTCAAGCGGCTCGGCCTTGAGCAGCCGTGCCTTGAGCGTCGCGCCGGCCTCGCCCTTGTGCTCACCCTTGTCGCGGATGTACGCATCGCCCCAGAGGTCTCCGAGGCGGAAGCGCACCAGCGGGCGCTGCTTGGGATCGTCAACGCCGATGTAGCGCTCGACCAGCTTCTTGGCATCCGCACCGGACACCTTGACGTCGAAGTAGCGGTAGCCGGGGTCCTTGGCAGAACCGACCAGCGCGGCGATGGTGCATGCCAGGAAGGGCTGCGCACGGCGGCCGCCCCGGACGGGAACCTCGCGGACGCGCTGGATGTAGCCGATGCCCGAGGTGTGGAGGTCGAAATACGATTTCTCGTTGGACGTGGTGTTCATGGTGAATCTCCATAGGGATGAAGCGGAGACACACCGGCCCACGCATGCGGGGAAAGGTGCGTAACCCCGCGGTGGGTTGATAAGGCGAAAGCATCCGCCACCAGAGACTGGTGGCCGCTCGCGGATGGATGCGGTGCGAGCTGGCTCGGTCACGCAGTGGGAACTGCGCGGCAACCTCGAAGACCGATGGTTGCCTGGCATGTCGCTGACAACGTCAGCAGGCATGGGGTCAGCATGGCCGGGCCTCGCGCGCGCGGCAGCAATCAATCGGCATCCGGGTGTTTCCCTTTGTCCGCGCCGCCTGGCGCCTGCCACAGGCACTTGCGGCCGCGCAGGTGGTCGGGGGTGCCGGCTCGGGGACGGCTGGGGCGGTTCCAGGCGCCGCCGTCGCGCATACCGAGCAGCAGCCAACCGGCGGCGCGCAGGCTGGCACCGCCTTCCTCGGGCAAGGTGTAGGTGATCAGCCGCGTGTAGCCCAGGGCCTTGGCCGCCTTCCACGCCGCGCCGTAGAGCTTGCTGCAGGCGTTCGACTCGCCATCAGTGCAAAGCCTGGTGACTTCGAGTGTCCAGCCGTCGTCCAGGTGGCGGGCAACCGGCCGGCCGACGATGGCCACACCGCAGATGGCATCGTTGCCGGACAGCGCAACGGCCAAGGCGAACTTCGCGCCCTGAACTGGCCGGTGGTGGCGGTGGTGCTCCTGCACGAAGGCATTGGCACGGCGCAAGGACACCGGAAGTAGTCGCAGCGATGGGGAGGGCGATTGCCCGTCCATGGCCGTCAATCGCCGCTGAAGCAGGCGATCGATTCCTCGGCGGCGTCGAACAGATCGCCCTGGTCGGCGGCGAAGCGTGCCAGGTCGGCGTAGCTGGGGCCGTCGGCGCGGAACCGAGCACCGCTGGGTTTGCTCGCCAGGTTCAGCGATTCCATGCGAATCCACCACACGGCGGCCTCGGGCCGAGCCTTGATGAGGGCCAGGCGTTGCCCGCGCGGTTTGAGGAAACACAGGTCGCAGTTGCCTTCGAGCGTGCGCCCGTTCACCGTCAGCAGGTCGAGGTCGAACGCTTGCGCCTGCCAGAAGGCGCCTACGTCGCGCACGGTGACGCCGGCATCCGCCAGCGGCATGCACATGGTCTCGTGGGTCGATTCGGTGGAATGGCCGCGCGCGCGAATCTTGGCGACGCGGCGCTGCTCGTCGGCGCGGATGCCAATCATCTGGTCCCAGTCCGTCCACCCCAGATGCCGCAGGTAGCGGTGCATCGGGCGGATCTTGAGGCTGGTCGTGCAGCCGCGCGCGACGGGATTGGGCAGGTACTGGCGCTTGCGGATCAGCGCCTCGAACGGCTCGCCCTGGCGGCTGGCCCGATCGAAGTCCACCAGCGTGAAGCCTGGCTCCCTGGGCAGGTATTCCAGCCAGCGTATCGGCACCTGCCAGTGCGCGGCGCAGTTGCGCACAAAGCGCAGGGTCGCTTCCACCTCCTTGCCGGTGTTGGCGAAGCAGACCACGGTGTCGGCAGGCAGGCCCCCATTGGCCTGCAACACGCGCCAGAGCATGTAGGCGCTGGTGCGTCCGCCCGAGAAGCTGATGCAGGTCGGTTGGGTGATCTTGAACGGGTGGTGCATGCGGTCGTCTCCGTGGGTAGGTCGGCGGGCGGGCCGACGCGGCGGGCCATGGCGGCCGGAGACGAGCACGCACGCGGCGAAGGCCGCAGTGCGGAAAAAGGAAGCCCCCATGAAGGGGGCCGTGAGGGGACGGGAGTAGCCGCGCTACGCCGATGGCACCACCTCCAGCGACAGGTGCGTCGTGGTGGCAGACAGCATCAGGTCGTCCGTGCCGTGCAGGATGCGTGCGAAGACGCCTTCCTTCGGGTCGAAGAACTCGCCGAAGTCGTCGCCACCCAGCTCGGTGCGCGCCAGCTCCCACCAGTCGTCAAACGGGTCGGTATCCGGGTTGCAGCCGACGGCATAGGCCAGCAGCTTCACGCGGCCATCGGGACGGCGTTCTCCCTGCTCGGCGAGGAAGTACACGCCCTGGTCCTTGGCGAGGACGACGCGGCATTGGTTGGCAACGGCCTCGGCCAGCACGGGGCGCAGGTCGGAGCCTTTGAATCGAAGTGACATGGTTCATCTCCTGAAAAAAGGCCCTCCACCCGAACGGATGAAAGGCCTATGGGGCAAGTCGCCGGTAGGCTGCGGAGTCAGCCGTTTGCCTCGCACGTCATGCCGCAACCGCCTGGCGGCGCCGGGGAGCCTTGGCGTCGATCACGCTCACGTCGATCAGGCGCCAGCGCCCGTCGTCGATGAGCCGATCCAGCACTTCACCGAGCATGTCGAAATACACCTCGTCGTGCCGATCGATCAGCTCGCCGTCGCGGCGCAGCTCGACCACGTAGGTGTCGCCGCCGCGATCGTAGAGGATCGTCACCTGGCCCTCGAACTTCGCGGTCGAAACCGAGAAGCTGATCGCTGGGGGTGTCTCGATGATCTTGGACGGCTTCGGATCGACCCAGGTGAAGTCGCGGGCACCCGCATCGACCAGCATGTGGGTGATGCGCCGGAACCCGTCGGGAGCCGGCATTTCCTCCAACTGCTGGATGAGCTGCCCCAGTTCCATGCACTGCGGCTTGGGGATGGGCAGCTTGGCAGGCGCGGAGCCGAGGACGTGCCTGGTGATGGTGTAGGGAACACCGTCCGCGGTCTTCTCGGTGATCACTTCCGGGGTGTCCGCACGCAGGCCGTCGAAGCGGCGGCGGGCATACGGTTGGACATGCACCTTGGCACCTTCGCTGGGAACGGTGGTCACCAGGTGGGGATCGAGCACCGCGAACTCGCTGGGCTTGAGCTTGACGACGATGGCGTCGTCGTTGGCCGCGACCACCTTGCCGTCGAAGGGCTTGGGATCGATAGCGAAACCCAGCGCCGAGGACTGCGGCTGATCATCGAACACGCGGTACTTGAACGACCGCACGTTGCGGGGCACATGGCCTGCGACGAGCGAAGGCATCAAGGATTTGATGAGGGAACGGTCCATGGGAATCTCCTTGGAAGAACAAGGGACTCCCCATCCACAAGGGAGAGGTCCCTTGTGGGTGGATGGACGCGGGGCGTCCGCAGGAAGAAACGACCAGCACGGTTTCCCGTGCTTGCAGCCTCGAAGGTCTTGACTGCCTGGGCATGTGTCGGCGACGCCGACGAACATGGCGGCAAGGATGGCCCTGGATCTGCTGGTCCGCTCGCGGGAAACGGCATTGCCTCGCGCCCGCATTCCTGCGCAGGGAAAGAAAATTGGGCACCGTACCCGACACTGAGTGTGCGCCGGAGGCAAGAAGTGTCAGGATCTAGCGATGGCTGGCCTTGGAACTGGGCGCGAGCACTGCGAGGACCGCAAATCCGCGCGATCAGCGGTCAGTCGGAGCGTCAGTCTGTTTGCGTGGGACGCTCTGGTCGCGCATTCATCGACAAGGGCCTGGCGCCATACCCCATCATCACCAACAGCCCTATCACGAGAAAACCTACGCCGGCCAAGATGCCCAGCAGTCCCGGCCAAACCCCAAAGTAGCGCCGGAAATCGAGAAACAAGAGGATGGTCTCCGGCGAGACGACCGCCGGTAGTGGCTCGAAGCCAATGAAGTCGCGCGCACCGAATGCCGCGACGACAGCTCCGAGCAGCACCATGAAGCAACCGACGTATCGTCGGCCCACCTCGTGCTCGTCGTCCTTGGCATTCATGGCG
Source organism: Ottowia sp. VDI28 (assembly GCF_049532675.1). Taxonomy (NCBI): domain Bacteria; kingdom Pseudomonadati; phylum Pseudomonadota; class Betaproteobacteria; order Burkholderiales; family Comamonadaceae; genus Ottowia; species Ottowia sp. VDI28. The sequence continues at coordinate 883,464 of NZ_CP149820.1, forward strand.
GTGATTGTGCGCCTACTTCGCCATAACGTGAAGGCGCCGCTTGCCGTCCAGCGGCTTCTGCCCCGCAAAGAGCCAAGAAAAAGCCCCTCGAAAGGGGCTGGTTGGGTCAGGCTTCGTACACGAAGTAGTGCTCGCGCTGACGCGGGAAGAACACATGCTTCCACGTGTCGCCGCTGGTGTTGCCACCGTCGAAGACGACCATCTCGTAGTCGTCAATGTCGGTGTCCACCAAGTCGGCGCCGGCGATATGGCGCATGTGCAGCGTGCCGTGCGTGCGCTCGAATACCAGGATCTGGCCGATGGCGTCGTCCTGGCTCATGGCGTTGACGCAGGCTCCGAGCTGGTGCTCGAAGTCCGGTGCGCGCGAAATGAGGTTGGGGAACATGAGGTTGCTCCTATGAAAATGGACCAGCCCGACTCCTGGAGGGGAGACGGGCTGGCATGACAGGACAAAGAGGAAGACTGGCGTGTCGCGCGGCTGCTAGGGCTCGGCCAGCGGCAGGCCCAGCAGCGCGGGTGCGTCGGCATCGAGGATGAGGATGCGTACATCGGCCTGGCCGGCCAGTTCAAGGATGTTCGCCAGGTCGTCCGGCATGCCCTTGTTCTGGTGCTCCTGTCGAAGCTGCTCGGCGGTGATGCCCTCGGCGTGCTCCAGGTTCTGGTCCGTCCAGGGGGTGGAGATCAGCTTGACGCCGATCGCCGGGCTGTACGGCACACGGAAGGCGATGAACAGCATGGCCTCCGGCGTGGCGAGGTCCGCCAAGTTGGCGAGGTAGTGCCAGGTATCGACCGTGATGTGCTCACGGCTGATCTCCCAGCACCGGCTGTAGTAGCCGGTCTCGAAACTCAGGCGCTGCACCACTTCCCGCGCGGCCTCGGCCGAATAGGCGTCACCGACGTGGACTGGGCGGCCGTCGAAGTCCTCGCCATGGATGGCATAGACCACAGCACCGATCACACCTTCGCCGCTGACGCCTTCACCGGCATCGCATTCGGCCAGTACCTCGGCGTTCACGGCTTCGCGGCCATCGCTGACCACGGCGAAATCGTTGGCGACGATGCACGACGATGAAACCAGTTCCTCGTCGGAGAGGTGTTGCTGGCTCGCGTGGATGTTGCGCCAGACATGCGGGCTTCCGTCCTCGTAGCTGATGGACAGCGTGCGGACAATTTTCAGATTCCAGTAGCCACGGAGAAAGGGATTGGGTTTCTGGGACATGGGAACTCTCCAGATTGAATAATGGAGCCAATTCCCGCCACCGGGAATTGGACCCGGTGGGTTGAAAATGGAAAATGCGTCAGGCGGCGCTGATCGTTGGCATTTGGGCCAGTCGGTCGGCGACGCGACGGCGCACATTCAGGCGCAACTTCTCATCGTTGATGCCTGCGAGCAGGCTGGCGGCCTCCAGAGCGATCAAGGCCGAGGCCTCTTCGATGTCGGCGGACAGGATCGTCTTGTGCAGTTGGTCGCCGAGTTGGAGCGCCTGCGAGGACGTTCTGAAGACCTGGACCTCGCGGCTCAGGTAGCAGCCGTTGCCGCCGAACTCGAACAGCCTCGGCCTGCTGCAATGCCAGCAGCCCTCAAACTGAATGGCGGTCAGGCGATGGCCGTCATCGAAGCAGGAGGCGATCAGAAGCAAGGCTTCCAGGTCGGCGCTGTCCTCGAACTTGTGGTGCTCGATCAGGTTCTCCAGCTCCGCGTCCTGCTCGGCACCGAAGTGCGCGGCCAGCCGTTCGAGCAGAGGTGGAATTGACAACTCTTCGTCGTCGGGCATGGGGATGCCGAGTTGTGTGGCCAGGCCTTCCAGGCCGTCCAGCACGTCCGTCCAGCGCGGATCATTGGTCTCGGCAATCTGAGCGATGTAGGCCTGCCCGTTGCCGGGATGGCCTTCGTCCAGCGCGAAGGCGCCGAACAGCGCCTTGATGACCGGGGTGACATGCTCCAGCACGAGAACGCCCGTGCCTTCGTAGTAGTTGTTCGCCATGGTGGCTCCTTTCGAGAAATGAGCAGAGCCAGCCCGTGCGGACGATGGCATCCGCAGGGTGATGGAGAAGAAATTGAGGGACATGGCCTTGTGGGCGCATGTCCCTCGTGGGGAGTGAACGAAGACGCGGTGGTGTGCCGGATACCGGCTCACCAGCCGCTGTAGTTCACCAGCAGGTCGGCGATGACCTTGCGGCGTTGCAGATCGAGACCGTCGAAGTCCGACAGTCCGTGGAAGTGGCAGCGCTTGAGCATGGCACCGCCCTCGCGCGCGTTGTAGAAGCTGACCATGGCGGACAGGAACATCCGTTCGCCGCTGCTCAGGACGCCGAGGGCGTCGTTGAGCCGTAGCATGTTGGGACGCAGATCCCACTTGCTCTTGGCCTGGTTCAGCCCTTCACGGGTGCTGTCGCCGAACCACTCGGGGCCAGCAATCTCGACGCCGCGCTTCCATGCCTCGAAAAAGGCTTGGGGCGCGGCAGCGAAATGCTGCTCTTCCCGCGTGATCTGATCGACGACTTCCCGCGGCAGTAGCTGGTTCATGACGTGATTCCTCCAGTTGGATCAGGGAACGGCGAGCTGGGACCAGCCGCCTCTTTCGAGGGCACGTTGAGCCGCGGCGTAGCTGCGGAAGTACTCGCGGGATTCCCGCGAAAGGGGACCTTCGGGATCGCGCGTGCCGATGTAGTGGCCGGCGGCGCTTTGCAGGACTTCGAGCGGCAGGAACTTGCCGCAGTAGGTCGAGGCCAATTGCCCGAAGGTTTGGCCGAAAGAGGCTTGCTGGGACATGGACGGGCTCCTTGGAAAAAGCGGGGCCTCGTCCCTCACGGGATGGCAGCTCCCGCACGCGGTTGATAAAAGGCATCGACGTCACGAGGACGCGCGTCCGCGGAATTGATGCGATGCGGACTGGTGGGCAACGCGGGAGAGACCCGCGGCAGCCTGGAACCCTGGCTGCTGGCATGTGCTGACCGGAATCAGCGAACATGCGGGCAGCTTCGTGCGCGGGCCGCCCCGCGTCAGTTGGAAAACGGCATCCGGCCCAGCCCCGATTAATACGCGCAGAAAAAAGAAGCCCCGCATCGAGTGCGGGGCTGTCAGGAGGGTGCGTCGGTACTGGATCAGTCGGGCTTGTCGCCCAGGACATGCTGCTTCCACAGGTCGAATGCCTGCTCGGGAGGAAGCTCGGCGAGGATGACGATGGGCTGGGCCTGCCGGGCGTGCAGCGAGGCGAAGTACGTCTTGCGGTCAGCGATGGCCTTGAGCTTGATGCCCTTGAGGAACTTCAGCTTGCCGTCCTTGATGAACAGCACTTTGTTGCCGATGTCGCGGTTGAACGCGGATCGCACCTTGCGTTCCGCGTGCATGGCATCGGCCAGTTCATCGACCAGGAAGTCGAGCGTCATGTCGATGAGATGGGGGTCTTCACCTTCCTGCCCGAGGTGGAGTGGCGCAGGCGGCAGGCCCTTGGCGAAGGCTTCGGCCTGAGCCAGCAGCGCAGCCTTGCCATCGAGCGCGCGCAGGAACGTCGAGCCGCCGTGGCCATCGTTGCGGGCCTCGGCGATGGGAGTGCCGTCGAAGACGACGGTAGCGCTGAAGCACATCGTTTCCTCGCTGGCAAAGTCTGCCACCTTGAGGTTCTTCAGCTTGATGCGGTCTTGCTTGGTGATGTTTTCCATGGGAAGTCCTGAATCGACCGGGTGGCGACTTGCCCCTGATGGGACGTGACGGCCATCCCGTGGGTTGGAGAAAGAGGCATCGGTGCCCGGTGGGCAGCGTTCGCCGGTGAGATGCCGAGGCGAACTGGCGGGTGGCGTGGGCGGAACCCACGGCAGCCTTGACACCCTGGCTGCGGGCTGCTGCCGATACATCGGCAATGCAGGAGGGAGAATGGCGCGGCCCGCAGGCTGCGTCGCCGATCAATCCGAAGCGGTCGAGCCCGTCTTGTGCAGGCACTGCACGAGCCGCTGCCCCAGCCATGCCATGCACGGGACGGCCATGGAGTTGCCGATCGCCTTGTAGCGCGGGGCGTCCGTGGCGGGCTTGCCGCGGTACGGGATCAGCGTGTAGTCGTCGGGCATTCCTTGCAGCCGCTCGCACTCAACTGGCATCAGCCGCCGCACGCGCCACTGCGACCAGTCGCCGGGGCCAGGGTCGTTCCAGTCGTAGCGGAAATGCGCCCCGAAGTCGGGGGTCAGCACATGGGGCTTGTCCGCGCCGCCGCCGCTGGTGCGCAGTGCGGTCGCTACGTTGCCGCCCAGTTCCAAGGCCAGTCCTTCGGCGCGGCCACGCAGCGCCGCGCTCAGCACCATGGGCCGGCCCTGGCCCGGCTTGCCGCCGCCCGTGGAAAGCGTTCCGGCAAGCTGGCCGTGACCGGATTCGAGCCGCAGTTCGCCACGGGAGTTTTGTGCGAAAGCGACGGCTGGCACCACACCCGCATTCGCGCGACTGTTGCGGTGCCCACCAGCGCGCAGCGTCGGTGCTTGGTTCTCCATCGCATCCGCGCCGCTGCCCTGGGCGGTGAAGGCGATGATCGGAACACCCTTGCCGGTGCCGTCTTCGCTGCTGCCCTTGCCTCCATTGGCGGTGCTGAGCGTGTGGGTGACGTTGCCTGCAACGGATTGCGCGAGGAAGGTTTCGACCTCAAAGTCATTCTTCGGACCGGGCGCGGCGGTCAGGCAGGCGGCCACGTCGATGGGACCTGCGGTATTGCCACCGCCGAACCCGAACGTGATGGTGACCTTGCCATAGGGCCGCTTCAGTCCGGCGTAGCCGCCTGCTGCTGCAGCGCCATGTCCAGCAGTGTGGGAAGCGTCTTGCCACGGCGAGCAGCCCGGCGAAGAATCCCCGCGCAGGCCGTCGCGCTCAAAAAGTACTTCTGCGGGATCGAGGTCATCTCCACCACTTGCCACAAGAAACACGCGCTTGCGGCGTTGGGCGACACCGAAATATTGAGCGTCGAGCACGCGCCAGGCGATGCGGCGGCGGGGTCCAGACACACAACCAGCGTGCGCCCACCGATCCCCTGGCGGCTGGAGCGCACGGCTTTCTCCGGCCAGTGCCCCCAGGAAATGCCCGAAGGCATTGCTGCGGTCGTTGAGGACGCCGGGGACGTTTTCCCAGACGAGCGTGGCCGCCGGGCGGCGGTCTTGATGGCGGGTTTGGTCCATGGCATTGGCAAGCTCCACATAGGCAAGGGTCAAGGCACCGCGCGGGTCATCCAGCCCACGGCGCGCACCGGCCACGCTGAACGACTGGCACGGCGTGCCGCCGACCAGGATGTCTGGCGCCGGCACCGTGCCGGCGCGCACCTGGCGGGCGATCGCGGTCATGTCGCCCAGGTTGGGCACGCGGGGATAGCGGTGGGCGAGCACGGCGCTCGGGAACGGCTCGATTTCGGCGAACCACGCGGCTTCGAGGCCGAGGGGTTGCCAGGCGAGGCTCACGGCCTCGATGCCGCTGCACACGCTGCCGTACAGCAGTGGCGCGGCCTGGGGCACACCGCGTGGGGTGCGAGGTTGCGGGTTCATGTCGGGTCTCCTGTTCGTGTGGCCCAGGGCGGGCCGGGACGTTGATCGGCAGGAGAAAGGCGCCGAAGGCCGTGTGGCCTTCGGCTCGGGAGGACAGAACCACCCGTGGGCTGTTGCAGGCCCGGTCGTCGCTAGAACCGTCTGCTGTCAGCAATCGCACCCGGCGCATGTCGTGGTTGGCGCCGGCATCTTCTGGCGCACATCCGCGCACAAAAGGAGCCCAGTTTTTCGCCGTTGGGCACGGCATCGAATACCGCTGACCACGAAGGGTCTCCGGGTGGCTCGCGCAGCCTGGCAAGCCATCGGGGGACCCTTCGCAGAGGCGGAAAAATGCAGATCAGCAGAACGCGCCGGGAGACCCCGGACATGGTTCGCGGAGAAGCTACCTTCAGGTCCCGCGGCCGGGGACGGCCGGGCGGGACGCGCACACGGACAAGAGAAGGCGTTGCGCGCTGGGCGTCCCGCAGGGCGTGCGGGACATGGGCCACGCCGCCGATGGCGGGCACGGCTCTCGGGGAACGGGGTCGGTCAAGAGCCTCTGCGGCCGCTACTGCGCGGGCGCGAGGCACCGCGCTTGGACGCGCCGGTTTCGACCGGCAGCGTGCCTTTGCAGTCGGGGTAGCGACTGCACGACCAGAAGGGGCCGGTCTTGCCGGTGCGCTGGCGCGTCGGTGCGCCGCACTGCGGGCAAGCGGGTCCTTGGGGAACCTTGATGGACAGCGAGGTGCTGCCGTACTGCGCGATCAGTTGCGAAATCCATGCGGTCTGCTTGCCGAGGAACACGTCCAGGGTGAGCTGTCCGGCCTCGATCATGTCGAGCGCCTGTTCCCACACGGCGGTGGTTCCGGGGTCGGCAATCGCCGCGGGCACGGCGTCGATCAACGTGAATGCCGCATCCGATGCCCGGATGGAGCGTCCTTTCTTCACGATGTAGCCGCGGGCGATCAGCCCACCGATGATGTTGGCCCGTGTCGCCTCGGTGCCGATGCCGACCGTATCCTTGAGCTTCTGCTTCAGGCGCGGGTCCGTCACCAGCTTGGCGACCCCCTTCATGGACTTGACCAGTTCGCCCTGCGTGTAGGGCTTGGGCGGCATCGTCTTGAGCGCCTTGATCTCGGCTTCGGCCACCTGGCACGCCATGCCCTCGCGCAGCGCGGGGAGCACCTGGCTGCGCGCCGTGGCTTCTCCATCCTCGTCCGCTTGCGGCTCGGCCAGCACCAGACGCCAGCCTCTGACGACCACCTGCTTTCCGGTGGCCGCCAGCTTCTGCTGGCCGCAGGAAAGCTCGGCAACGGTGCGGTCGAACTCGTGGTGAGGGAGGAACTGCGCGAGGTAATGCGCGCGGATCAGCCGGTACACCGCCAGTTCCTTCTCGCTCATCGCAGAGAGGTTCGCGGGTTCGAGCGTCGGGATGATGCCGTGGTGCGCCGTGACCTTGCCATCGTTCCAGGCGCGTGAGCGCTGGGAGCGGTCGAGCTGGCCCATTATGGGATGCAGCGAGGGGTCGGTCTTGAGCAGGCTGTCCAGGACAGTCGGCACTTCCGCGAACATGCTTTCGGGCAGGTAGCCCGAATCGGAGCGTGGATACGTCGTGGCCTTGTGCGTCTCGTACAGGGCCTGGGCGATCTCCAGGGTCTCCTGCACGTCCAGCCCAAGCTGCTTGGAACAAACCTCCTGAAGCGTGCCCAGGTCGAACAGCAGCGGCGGGCCTTCGCGCACACGCTCGGTCTCGACCGATACCACCTGGGCGCTGCCCGCAGTGCGGATCTGCTGCGCGGCCTGCTGGGCGATGGGCTGCTGCAGACAGCGGCCGGCGTCGTCGGTGCAGCCATCGGGCGGAATCCACTGCGCGCTGAAAGCCTGTCCACCTGCGGAAAGGGACACGTCGATGGCCCAGAACGGCACCGACTTGAAGGCCGCGATCTCGCGGTCGCGGTCCACGACGAGTTTGAGCGTCGGCGTCTGGACGCGCCCGACCGACAGCACGCCGTCGTAACCTGCCTGCCGGCCCAGCACGGTGAACAACCGGCTGAGGTTCATGCCCACGAGCCAGTCGGCGCGCGAGCGCGCCAGTGCCGAGTAGTACATCGGCAGCGTGTCGGAGGAAGGCCGCAGCTTGCCGAGCGCGGTGCGGATCGACGCATCGTTGAGCGCCGACAGCCATAACCGCTCGATGGGGCCGCGGTAGCCGCACAGGTCGATAATTTCGCGGGCGATCAACTCGCCCTCGCGGTCAGCATCGGTGGCGATGACCAGTTGGGTCGCCTTCGTCAGAAGCGCCTTGACGACCTTGAATTGCGTGGCGGTCTTCGGTTTGACCTCGACCCGCCACTGCTGGGGAACGATGGGCAACTGCCCCAGCGACCAGCGTTTGAGCGCCGCGTCATAGACCTCGGGGGCTGCCGCTTCTACGAGATGGCCGATGCACCAGGTGACGGTGACGCCGGAGCCGCTGAGACAGCCTTCACCGCGCTGCGTCGCGCCGAGAATCCGGCCAATGTCTTTGCCCTGGGAGGGCTTCTCGCACAAGAACAGCCGCATGTCCGTCCATCCGATTTCCGTGGTTCATTGAGTTGCTGGAATCGAGGATGCCGAGCACCACCAGGGGCAGCAGCAAACAAGCCGCATGCGGTGGCGACCACTTTCACGGGATGGAATGGCGGGGACGGGAGTGGCGTGCGGCCGGGGGTGTGCGGTTCGGGAGCCGCGGCTTTCGGGCGCGCGTGGAAGCCGGTGGACGTTGATGGAGCTATCCCCTGGGGATAGCTCGCTAGGGCATGGGGCGACGAACGACTGCCGTCGCCCCATGCCGGGTCACTTCCTGCGCTTCGGCTCCTTCGGCGCGGTCGGTTCCTGGGCGGCCTGGGGCTTCGGCTGCGCCTCCTGCGCGGTCTCCTGCTGCCCGGGGCTGAGGGTCACGGACTCGATGCGGAACGGCAGGATGCCGACGCTGCGCGCGTTGATCTGCCAGGTCTCGCGCGGCTGATCCTCGTTGTCCGTCCAGGGTTCGCGTTCCATGCGGCCGACGACCAGCACACGCATGCCTTTCTGGTACAGGTCCTTCCAGTGCGCGGCGTCGCGGTGCCAGATTTCCACCGGCGCCCAGAAGCCGCCGCGATCCTCGAAGGTGCCATCCTTCTTGGGAATGGGGTTGTCGAAATAGACGTTCAGGCGCAGAAGGCGGCTGGGCTCGTCGTTGCCGTTGGGGAACTCCCGGTACTCGGGGGGCGAACCGATGTTGCCTTCGCCAGAAAAATGCGTGCTCATGTTGCAATCTCCGTGGTGGTTGAAATACCCGCTGGTTGGCGGCGGGCGCGTGCTGGGGTGCCCTGCGCGATTACCGATCGCGCAGGGTGGGCGGTGTGGACTTGAGCCGGCGCAGGTAGGCGTCTTCCGCCTCGGCGGCCTTGCTGGCGCACTCCTGGGCCTGCCTGCCCAAGGTGTGCAACAGGCTGATCTGCATGTTCAGCGTGATGCGCTGAAGCTCGATCGCGTGCAGGTCGGAGAGCAGGTTGACCGGCGTGCTGGTGCTCGCCATCAGCTCCTGCCACAGGGCCACGCCCATGGCTGACCTGTCGTGCTTGCGCCAGCGAAAAAACACCGTGCCTGCGCCAGTGGTCTGCTGGGCCAGTTCGATAGGCAGCAGGTGGAAGGGATGCCCGAGGGCCTGTTGCAGCACCTGTCGCTGCGCCAAGCCAATCAATTCGTCGCGCATGGCGAAGCACTGGCTGGCCCAGACCTCCAAGTCCCCTTTACCTTTAAAAGGCTTTAAAAGGCCTTTTTGAGAGCCTGCGTGTTCCAGCCGCATGAAGGCGGTCTGTTGCAACGGGCGGAAGTAGCGGGTGTCGCGGTTCGGGTCGCTCATGCCTGCGCGTCCTCGCCTGCGGTGGTCTCGGGTGCCTCGGTGGTGGTGGCCTCGTCGCTGGGCGATGCGGTTGCGGCAGGACCGTCACCGCGCTGCTGCAGGCCACGGCGCACGATCGGCGGCGCGAACTTCGAGCGGCGCGTGCCTTCCAGCACGTTCTGCGGCAGTTCACCGAATTTCTCCAGCGCCGCCCGCGCTGCGGCATTCTTCGCGGCGAAGTCGTCGCGGGTGCAGCCCGAGTAGCGGTACTGCTGGGCCAGGCTGAAAAGACTGCGCAGCGCATGTGCGCCTTCGTTGAGCCAGCGTTCGAGCGTCGAGCGATCGATCAGCGCGGTGTGGTGCGCGAGGATCAGCTTGCGGGCGATGTCGTCGTAGTCGGCCAGCAGATACACCGCGGCAAAGCCCAACTGCGCATTGACGAACAGCGGCAGCTTGACGGGCTGCACGTTGAGGTTCTCGCCCAGGGTGAGTGCCGGCGGCACGCTCGCCAGGGCCTGGTCCACCTGCTCGCGTAGCGTTTGCAGCGTGGCCTTCGTCTGGTCGAGCTTGTCCTCGATGCGCAGCATCCAGAAGTCGCTGTACGGGTCGTCCTGCTCCGAGCCGCGCCGCATCTTGTTCATCTGGGCGATGTAGCCGTTCAGGCCGACGATGCCCGGTCGTCCCTCGGCGGCGGCGCGGCCGTGCCAAATGCGCGAGGCGTGGTGCGTGTGCAGCGTCAGCGACATCGCGCTGCGCAGGGAGCCGAGATTCAGTTGCAGGGGTTCGTTGGTGGTTGCCATGGTGTCCGCTCGTTGTTGGAAAAGAGCGGACAGCTTCGGCAGGTAGCGGAAGGCAGTCAGTCAACAAACCGAAACCCGCCCGTCCCCGGTTCAGAGCGCGGCGGTTGCATGCGGCGCGAGCTATCCCCAGGGGATAGCTCCATGGAGCGCCAAGGAACGCTGCACACCCGGATCAGCGCGGACAAGGCTGATCTGCGGCAGGCGAACGAGGCCTGGCGTGCAGCGGTTCGACGTCGTAGCCGTCAGTGGAACTATCCCCAGGGGATAGTTCCACTGAAAGCCACCGGCATCCACTTCACCGCCTTGCACGCCCGCTCACTTGCTGGCAAGCAGATTGCGCAGCCGCTCGATGTGCTGCTTGGCAACTTCTGGCGGCACAGGCTTGCCCTGCGGCTGGGATGGTGGTGCCGCTGGTGGTGGCCGCTCGTTTGGCGGGGAAGGTGCTGATGGCGCGTCTTTCTTGGCCCAGGCGTTGAACTCGCCATGGATGGCCCGCTGGATGATGCCGAACAGATACCCCGCAGGATTGCGGATGCCATGATTGGCGCAGCGTGTAGCCCATTCGTCCAGCACGGCCTGCCTGAGCGAAACATCGACTTGCTGCAATGCCACTCTGGCACCTGTTTGCTGCTCTGCCTTCAGTTCCGCGAAGCGCTTGGGCCATTGCAGGTCGCCCAGCACGCGCGCCTGCGCGGTAGTACGTACTTCATTAATACGACGACTACGTACTGTACGGGCCTGCTTCGGATTCCGAAGAGAGGCGTCTGGCGCGGGTTTCGGCCCTGCTTCGGAGTCCGAAGTGGGGTCATCAGGATTCCGAAGAGGGCTCGCAACCCCTTCTTCGGAATCGTGAGTGGCATCCTCTTGTGGATAACTTTCGGTCGCCGTGATGCCTTGGCTGGCGAGACGTTCGGCCAGGACCTGCAGCCGTGACGGCAGTGTGCGGCCGGACAGCAGCGGGTCTTCCGCGATTTCCTTGAGTGTGTTCAGGCCCACGATCTGCACGGCTTTGGCCGAATGGCCGAGCGCCTGGCTGACGAGTTGCAGGTAGTCTGGGTCGAGCTGCATCGCTTCAAAGGGGGTCAGCGGCTCGTCGTGCAGGACATAGAGGTTGCCGAGGATGCGGCCGGTCTTGGGCTCGCGGCGGCGCCGCACCAGGCTCAACCATCGGGTGAGGCGCAACAACGTCAGGGCACGCGCCACGGTTTCGTGCGAGGCTTGCCCGGCACAGGGCATCGACGCTAGCCAGGGCCGAAGCTGTTCATACGTCGGGAACGCCGTCACGCCATCGTCGTTGAGCATCAGCCGGAAGACCTGCCAGGCGTTGCGCTCCAACGGCGTCAGGCGACGGTCGAGGAAAAGGCGCCGCGGTACGGTCTCGTGCCGATTGCCGCTGAACAGGAAGGCATCGCCAGACGTCGGGGTCGTGGGCATCGCGACAGGCGTGGGTGTGGACGGGGGGCGTCGGCGTTGGGCTTGGGCGCAAGGTCTTTCAGCGCAGCGTCGAACAGGTCTGCGAGTGCGATGGGGCCACGACGTGGTGCGGTGTCGTCCACGGCCATGGTCAACCCAACCCCTGATCGACCCAGCTCTTGATTGAGGCCCAGACCACCGACAGAGGCAGCAACATGCCTTCGGCCAAGTCCATGGCGGCATCGAGGATGGAGGTTTCGTCTTCGAGATCGACGTTCCTGCTGCTGGTCACTGCCTTCCACTGTCGCCACAGTTCCGTGTCCTGCTTCTCGTCTAGGACAGGGTGACGCCCCTTGCGCTTGGGCAGTCCCAGCACCTCACGGCGCAGGGCGACTTCCTGATGGGTCAGGCCATAGAAGCGGCTGACCATCTCCGTGCTGGCCCCCAGGCGCAACATGCGATCGACGGTCGCGATTTCCTTCTCCACGTCCTGCGCCTGCGAGAGCAGACGCCGGAGCACCTCGCGGTTCACGGACACGGAACACCACGAGACATTGGCGTTGGCCAGCACGCTCACCATGGCGGGATGCTTGAGCGCATCCAGCTCGGCCTCGCTGAAGCCCATCGCCTTGCAGCGGCGCAGTTGGCCGTTGCGCAGGTCGTAGAGCGCCTGGGCGATGACGGCCTGATTGAGCGGGTGCGGGGCGGACATGCGGGTCTCCTTCCTTCATGCCCCAGGGCCTGCGACACCGGATTCCAGGTCCAGCAGGCGCCGGGCCAGGCGCAGCAATCGGAACAGCTTGACCAGCGCGGTGTCGCTCAAGCGGCGTGTCGCATCGCCTTGGCCGTGCAGCAGCGCCGGCAGCTCGGCGGCAAGCTGCCCGCCGTCCAGATCGGCATCGGTGAAGCTCTGGCCTGCCAGGCTCGCCAGCAATGCCAGCACGCCGCGGCCCAGGGGTGATGGGGGCTGCGCGCTGGCATGGCATGCGAAGCCCACGCCGTCCGCGCGGTCCTCGATGCACTGATCGAGGCCTGCCTCACCCGCGATCTCGCGTGCGAACTGCGCGATGTGGATGCGCAGGCGATCGGGCGTGTCCAGGCCCGCGTCGATGTGCCAGACGTCGGAAATCGGGTAGAGACCGCCCGCCTGGACTGGAATGGACTGCAGGACATTGGCCGAGAAATCGGGCAGCGCATCCCCCAGCTCGTCGGCGACCATCCGCTGAATGGATTGCAGCCGCTCCGTCGTCGGTGCAGGCGAAACGATGTGCCCCTGCAGCAGATCACCAGGAGCCGCCACGGGGCTTCCTGCGGGCGAGCTGTCCGTCCCTGAGCCGCCCTCGCGCTCGCGCGACCCAGGTGTGGCCGCCGGCGTCGGGGCCGATGGGGTCGGCGCGGCGGGCGGGCGTGCCACGGTGCCAGGCTCAGGCAGCGCGGGCGGTGCCGATGGCGGGGTCGGATCGCTGACCAGGGCGCGATGGCGGCTTTCGGATTCGGTGAGGTCGAGCGCCAGCACGTCGTAGTCGATGCCCAGCAGCTCGGACATCTGGCCGATCAGCTCGTCCTGCACGCGCTGGGGGGCGAACTCGTCGGCCTGCGTGTCGAACTGCGACAGCACCTCCTGAAAGAAGTCGTCGAAGTCCTGTACCAGCGTGCGGCCCTTGGCGTAGCGCTCCCACGCGAGCATGCAGGCCTTGCGCATGACCGACAGGCGTTCGACCTGGTGGCGGCCGAGCCCGCCATACAGCACGTTCGGGATCGCCGGCAGGAGGTAGCGCACCGCGTCGTTCATCCGGCTGATGTGCGACTGCTGGACCGGGAAGCCATCGGCGGCGAGGCGGCGGGCCAGCTCGGACTGGCTCAGGGCGGCGCTGCTTTCCTGCTCGTAGAACTCGCGCGCCTTCTCGACGCCGAGGGCGCGCTCGATGAACGTCAGGCCCCCGCGCAATTCGTTCTCGGCCAGGTGGCCGGTCAGCATGACGACTTCGCCGCGGCTGGGCCACGGCCGGAACAGGCACGATATGCGGAAGAACCGCTCGTCCTTGGTCTCCGACCACAGTTCGCGCAGGATCGCCAGGCGTGTGTTGCCGCCGTTGCGGATGATGTAGTGGTCCTCGCCCGGGCGCCGGGTGATCGCCGGCGCCGCGTCAAGGCCGCGCTCCCGGATGGACGCTTTGATGTCCTCGTAGGCCGGGTTGCGCTTCTTCCTGGGATCGTGGTCGTAGGGGCGCAACTGGTCCAGGGTCACGACCATGGGCGTGTCGGCGATGGGGTCGCTCAAGGCCGAGGTGGACGGGCCGCTGCGCTCGAACCCGGCCGCGAGCAGCTTGCCGGCCATCTGCTGGGAGGTCATCTCAGCCATGGCGGCCTCCCTGCGCTTCGGACCGGGCCTCGCGCTCGGCGCGGCGGATCTGCGCCCGGGCATTGAGGGCCGCCCGGTGGTCGCTGGCGGTCGAACTGGTGTAGATCGCGGCGCAGCCTGCTTTGGTGAATTTGAGGTGGCCGCCCGGCGTGCGCTTGACGTGCCAGCCTTCACCGACAGCGAACTCGATCAGGGCGCGCAGCCGTTTGTGCCCTCGGGCCAGTTCATGTGCGTTCGCCATGGGGCCTCCCGGTATCAAGAGGGACAGGCGAACGGCCGGACACCGTGGCAAATCGGTGTTGCCACTGCGGGAACAGTTCGCCAGCGAGGCTGCGCATGCTGTCGAGCGCGGCGGGGGCGACTCTGCCCGGTGGCTGGCGGTACTCGACCCGATGCACCGGCAGGCCGCGCGTCGCGGCACGCGGATAGGCTTCGATGGCCGGCACGTCGGTGGCCAGCACGCGGATGTCGGCGTGATCCTGGAACAGGTCGCGCAGGGCCTGCTGGATCAACCGAGCGTTCGCCGACACAGGGTGGACACGGTTGATGAGCAGATGCAGCGGCGGCGGCTCGATGCCGAGGTGCCGGTATGGCGCGATGTCTTCGAGCAACTGCATGGTGCCGCGTCGAAGCTCTCTAGCCGCGAGGATTTCCGGGGTCACGGGCGACAGCGCGGCATCGGAGGCGAGCACGGCCATCTCCAGCAGCACCGAACGCGCGCCTTGGGTGTCGATCAGCACCAGGTCGTAAAGAGGCGCCAGGATCGGCAGCAGGTGCCTCAGCCGCAGGCGCCCATCCGGCGCGTGCAGCAGCAAGGTGTTCAACTCGCCCCGGTGGTCGTTGGACAGCACCAGGTCCAGGCCCGAAATGATTGTGCGGGACACGAGCTGGCCGAGGTCGCGCTCGTTGAAGGCCAGCAGCTCATAGATGCCACCAGGTGCGCGGTGGCTCAGCTCATAGTAGGAGGACAAGGTAGGCTGGACGTCGAGATCGAGCAGCAACACGCGCAGCCCTGCGTCTGCGGCCAGGCCACCCAGGTTCGCGGCCGTGGTGGTCTTGCCGACGCCACCTTTCGTTGAAATGATGGATACAACCTGCATGGCGTTCTCCGTGTGAGGATGGAAAGTCCGCGGGAGAACGGATCAGGCCCGGTTGTTGACGCGCTCGGCGATCCACTGATCGATCTCGATGGAATCCCAGCCGACCGCGCGCACACCCAAGCGCAGCGCTTGCGGGAACTCGCGCTTCTTCATCAGGTTGTAGATGTGGGCGCGCTTGAAGCCGGACTTCGCTTCGACTTCTTCCAGACGCAGAATGCGGCGCTCGTTGGGTGGCAGTACAGGTGTTTGCGACATGGCGGTCACTCCTGAACGCTCAGTGGCGTTTGTTGGCGTGACCTCTATTCAATAGACATGGGTGCGGAAAGACATTGCAAATGCAATCTCCGCGACTGCACATACAAGCTGGCAATCCTCAGAGCGTTGCGCTATGCAGCCGGCGTCTGGCCGTGGCGAACTTGCCGTTCAACGTCCGCTCGGCGATCCCCATGACGCCGTGGTGATGGGCGACCAGTGCGCTGACCACGGCCTCCTGCGACTTGAAGCTGGAGTACGGCGTGCCCGAGGGCGACTGGCCGAGCATCAGCTCCAGCATGCCCCCGATGATGTTCAGGTAGGTGGCCTCGGCCCGATCGCTGATCGGGCACTGCGCGCAGGCGGGAATCACCGTGGACTGCTTGAGCAGCGCGTCGTGCGTGTCCTGCAGCTCGCGAAGTTGGCGCTTGGACTGCTCCAAGGCGGATTTCAGGGCGAACTGCTCAACCAGCATGGCTTGCCCGGTTTCCAGTGAAATGGAAGGATGGGCGATGCGCTCGCTACGGGAAAAGAGAAAGCCTGGTCGGTGTTCGGGATAGTGCTGGCGCATCCAGCGCTTCAGATCGACATGGCGGACGGTGAGATCGGGAGAGTCGATCAGTTCGGTATCGTGCGTCGTGATGCCGTCCCGTCCGAAGGGAAGTTCCCCATTGAGGATGCCGTCATAGATGCGTTCGGTGTACAGCCGCAGTTCGCCCCAGCGCGGGCAGTCCATCGAATGTGGCAGGTTCCGCGCCGACGAGATCGACGCCAGGATCACCTGTTTGTATCGCAGTAGCCCGGCCCAGCGGATGGACGCTTCGATCGGGCGATAGAACACCTTTGATTTTGGTGCATTGTTGTTCATGCTCCCATCCCCTTCCAGGAGAGTTACATGGCCGACTCCTTTGGTGCCAACCGCATGGTCGGCCTGTTGTCTGTGCATGAAGCGGGGGTCAGGGACCCGCTTCGTCGTGGGGCTTGAGCCTTCTCACCAGCTCTTGCAGGTAGCCGTCGCGCGCTCGATGTGCAAAAATATGTGAGCTATCCAGATGACTGGGCCTTGGCAGGTATGGCTCAACAGTGGCCTCACACTGGCAGCGTCATGGGTTGCAGCGATCTACGCAAAACCGTTTGGGTATGGCCTGATAGCCCAGTGGTTTCAGAAGCCGCAAGCAGCGTCAACTGCTGCTTGGAACCTTGGATTTGCAGGGAGAATCCAGTGGGGCGATATCTGATTAGGATGCTGATATATCGAGATAGCATTACGCACGAGCAGTTTGTGGTGACAGCGAACCGCAGATTTGACGCTCACCAAGCCGTTGCTTCATGTTGCTGCTGGTGCGGTTGGAGGCCGCAACGTGGAGCGGGGATGCTGAGTAGCCACTTTGGCTCAGTAGCTTGCCCTTGTTGCGGTTGAGATCACATCAGAGGGCGAATAGCTCGCAGTTCTCTGCATACCGAAGGATGAGTTGTCTGTTCTCTAAGAGTGGACTTTGGCTAGCATGCCCGTGGTAAAATGAGAACGGCTGATACAGGAAGTGCGTTCGGAAGTCACCGGATTGGTTTCCAGCGTTTTAATTCAACACTTTGGTCTGTCCATGACTCGTACCGCTTCGACCAACATCGCTCTGTGGTGGCGCTTCCAATAGGAAGCGGCATGTCGTTGCGGTCTTGACCGCACCTTGCCGCCGTACCGGCAGGCAAGGTTTCAAAGAAGGCTACTCCGGCACGGCGGCTCCAAGATTTGAGGAGATTGCCCGATGCCCTTAGCACCCCAGCCCCATCTTCGAGCTCAGGCCCCGCGCGCCGCGTCGCCGCGGGCCGTAAGCTTGGCCGTTTTGTCTTGGCCCTCAAGCCAGCCACGCGAGCGGAGGCGCTTCCTCAGTACACCGTGTCGGCGCACCCTACGGCCTCTCTCAAAATTCATTGTGACCCAGTGCCGACCTCTACCTGCGCTTCGTCCATCGCAATCGACCGTCGATGTGTGTAATGATGTGTGTAATGGAGGTGGTGTGTAATGAAAAACATCAATAAAAACAAGGAGTTATGATGATGAAAGTCCTGATGATCGACAACTACGACAGCTTCACCTACAACATCGTCCAGTACTTTGGCGAACTGGGCGCCGAAGTCGAGGTATTCCGCAACGACGAAATCACCCTGGAAGGCATCGCCGCCCGCAAGCCTGATCGCCTGGTCATCTCGCCCGGCCCCTGCTCACCAGCCGAAGCGGGCATTTCGGTGGCAGCCATTCAGCATTTCGCTGGCAAGTTACCCATCTTGGGCGTCTGCTTGGGCCATCAGTCCATTGGCGCGGCTTTCGGCGGCCACATCGTCCGCGCTGGCGAGTTGATGCACGGCAAGACCAGCGTCATCACTACCACTCAGCAAGGGGTATTCAGGGACTTGCCCAAGCAGTTCACCGTCAATCGCTATCACTCGCTCTCCATCGAGCGGAGCACCTGCCCGAAAGAGCTGGACATTACCGCCTGGACGGACGATGGCGAAATCATGGGCGTACGGCATCAGTCGCTGGATATCGAGGGTGTGCAGTTTCACCCTGAAAGCATCCTCACGGAACACGGCCATGCCATGTTGAAAAACTTCCTGGAGCGGCCGGTCACGGCATAAATCGCTACAAGCCGGGTGCCCCGTGCCCTGGCTTTCAAGCGGCCTTCCCACTGAATCAAAGTCAACGCGAATCGAGGCAAAAATGATCACTCCTCAGGAAGCGCTTCAGCGCACCATTGAACACCGCGAAATCTTCCACGACGAAATGCTGCATCTGATGCGGTTGATCATGAATGGTGAGATCTCCCCGTTGATGATCGCGGCCATCACCACTGGCCTGCGCGTCAAGAAGGAAACCATCGGCGAAATCACCGCGGCGGCGCAGGTGATGCGCGAACTGTCCACCAAGGTACACGTCCAGGACCCCACCCATCTGGTGGACATCGTGGGCACCGGGGGCGATGGCTCCCATACCTTCAATATCAGCACTTGCTCCATGTTCGTGGCGGCCGCTGGCGGCGCGCGTTGTGCCAAGCATGGCGGGCGCAGCGTGTCCAGCAAATCCGGCAGCGCCGACGTGCTGGAAGCGCTGGGCATCAATATCAATCTCAAGCCCGAGCAGATCGCGCAGTCCATCGCTGAGATCGGGATCGGCTTCATGTTTGCGCCGAATCATCATCCGGCGATGAAGAACGTGGCGCCCGTGCGCAAGGAGATGGGAGTCAAAACTTTCTTCAACATCCTGGGGCCGCTGACCAACCCCGCTGGCGCGCCCAACATCCTGATGGGAGTGTTTCATTCCGATCTGGTGGGTATTCAGATCCGGGCGTTGCAGCGGTTGGGTGCAGAGCACGCCGTGGTCGTCTATGGCCGCGATGGCATGGATGAGGTGAGTCTGGGGGCGGCCACGATGGTGGGCGAACTGAAGAACGGCGAAATCAGCGAATACGAAATCCATCCGGAGGATTTCGGCTTGTCCATGGTGAGCAACCGGGCTTTGAAAGTGAGCACCCCCGAGGAGTCGATGGCGCTGCTTCGTGGCGTTCTCGAAGGCCAGGCCGGCGCGGCACGGGACATTGTGCTGTTGAACGCCGGTGTCGCGCTCTATGCCGCAGGCGTGGTGGCCAGCATGAAAGATGGCGTGGTGCGCGCGCGCGAGGCCATCGACTCCGGCGCGGCCCGCGCCAAGCTGAGCGACCTGGCCGCTTTCAGCAAGAAAATGGCTTCCTGATCAGTGCGGGGAATGGTTGAAATATGAGTGATATCCTGAACAAGATCGTCGCGGTCAAGCGCGAGGAAGTCGCCGCAGGGCTGAAGAAAAAGTCCCTCGCCGAGATGCGCGCCGATGCCGAAAGCCGGGTGCTCACCCGTGATTTTCTGGGGGCCTTGCGGGCCAAGCAGGCTGCGGGACAGGCTGCGGTGATCGCCGAGGTCAAGAAAGCCAGTCCCAGCAAGGGCGTCATCCGCGAAGACTTCGTGCCGGCCGACATCGCCCAGAGCTACGCTTTCGGCGATGGCAAAACGAGTGCCGCTTGCCTTTCAGTGCTCACGGACCGCCAGTTCTTCCAGGGCAGCATCGATTACCTCAAGCAGGCGCGCGCCAGTTGCTCGTTGCCGGTGCTGCGCAAGGATTTCATGATCGATCCCTATCAGGTGTACGAAGCACGGGCCATCGGAGCAGACTGCATTCTGCTCATAGCCGCGTGCCTTGCCGATACGCAGATGGCCGAGTTGGAAGCCATTGCTCACGGCCTCGATATGGCTGTCCTGGTGGAGGTACACGATCAGGAGGAATTGCAGCGCGCCCTGAAACTGAAAACGCCTTTGCTTGGTATCAATAACCGCAACCTGCGCACTTTCGAGGTCAGCCTGGACGCCACGCTTGGCATGTTGTCCGAGGTGCCGGCTGATCGCTTGCTGGTCACCGAGAGCGGCATTGCCACCCGTGCCGATGTGCAACGCCTGCGTGAGGCCGGCGTGCATTCGTTTCTGGTCGGAGAGACCTTCATGCGTGCCCCCGAACCGGGCGAGGCGCTGGCTGAACTGTTCCGCTGACATACACAGTTGATGGCACGTTCCCGTTCCGAACCCGTAGATTCACTCTCTCTTTTTCCTGAAAGAGGGGAGGGCGATGGCACATCGCTGCGTGCTTGGCCGACCGATGTAGAGCAGGTGGCTCCGGGATGGCGTCCGGTGCTGGATGGCTTTTTGCGCAGCACGGCCGGCTTGCAGTTGAATGAGCTCTTGCGGGAGCGCATTGCCGCTGGCGCCACTATCTACCCTCCGCACCCCCTGCGCGCATTGGCGCTCACCCCGCCTGAAACCGTGCGCGTGGTGATCCTCGGTCAGGATCCCTACCATGGGCCTGGACAGGCCAACGGGCTGGCGTTCGATGTTTTTCCGGGCATCAAGCTTCCCCCGAGTTTGCGAAACATCCACAAGGAGCTTGCGCGGGAATACGGGCGCTCCCCTCGGCCTGAAGGTCTCCTTGAGCACTGGGCACGCCAGGGAGTGTTGCTTTTGAACACCAGCTTGACCGTTGAGCAAGGTCAAGCCGCGAGCCATGCACGCATCGGCTGGCAGTGCTTGACGGATGCCATCTTCGATCAGTTGGTGGAAAGTAAGCAGGCGCTCGCTTTCATGCTTTGGGGCGCCCACGCGCAAAGTAAGGCGCAAGGACGGGAAGATGGCGAGTCCGCAGGCCGGCATTTGTGGTTGCTTGCCAACCATCCTTCGCCGTTGTCCGCATTGCGTCCGCCTGTGCCTTTCATTGGCTGCGGCCATTTCAGGCGGGCCAACGATTTCCTTGTTCAGCAAGGGCAGACTCCTGTCGACTGGTTGGGTTGATCTGCGGGGCTGCGCCTTGGCCGAGGTCGGGCTGGCCGGGCGGTCTCAGGAAAATTTTTTGAGTCAAGACGAGATAAAAAATAAGAAGATTGGCATTCGTTAAAAACTGGTGGCATAATTGCGAGTTCTTCGCCGGAGAGGTGGCCGAGTGGTTAATGGCAGCAGACTGTAAATCTGCCCTCTTACGAGTACGCTGGTTCGAATCCAGCCCTCTCCACCAGCGAAATTGTTTGAAAACCGGCTTGCCGGTCGACGAGTGTTTGGGAAGCTTTTTCCGAGCATGGGCCTTCGAGGTCTTTGCGGGAGTAGTTCAATGGTAGAACCTTAGCCTTCCAAGCTAATGACGCGGGTTCGATTCCCGTCTCCCGCTCCAGTCGATCCAAGTCGGTGACAGCGGTTTTGCCCTTGTGGCTCAGTGGTAGAGCACTCCCTTGGTAAGGGAGAGGTCGTGGGTCCGATTCCCACCAAGGGCACCAGATTTGCCGCGGCATGCGCGCCCCGGCTATCGTTTTGATGATGTTGGGTTAATTTTTTCGGAGTCGAAGAAATGGCAAAAGAGAAATTCGAGCGGACGAAACCGCACGTCAACGTCGGCACGATCGGCCACGTGGACCATGGCAAGACGACGCTGACGGCAGCGATCGCTACGGTGCTGTCCAAGAAATTCGGCGGCGAAGCCAAGGCGTACGACCAGATCGATGCAGCGCCTGAAGAAAAAGCGCGCGGCATTACCATTAACACCGCCCACGTGGAATACGAGACGGCCAACCGCCACTACGCCCACGTGGACTGCCCCGGCCACGCCGACTACGTCAAGAACATGATCACCGGTGCTGCCCAGATGGACGGCGCCATTTTGGTGTGCTCGGCCGCTGACGGCCCCATGCCCCAGACCCGCGAGCACATTCTGCTGTCGCGCCAGGTGGGCGTGCCCTACATCATCGTGTTCCTGAACAAGGCCGACATGGTGGACGACGCCGAGCTGCTCGAGCTGGTCGAAATGGAAGTGCGCGAGCTGCTGTCCAAGTACGAATTCCCTGGCGATGACACCCCCATCATCAAAGGCTCTGCCAAGCTCGCCCTCGAAGGCGACACCGGCGAGCTGGGCGAGCAAGCCATCATGAAGCTGGCTGAAGCCCTGGACACCTACATCCCCACGCCTGAGCGCGCTGTGGACGGTGCCTTCCTGATGCCCGTGGAAGACGTGTTCTCCATCTCTGGCCGCGGCACCGTGGTGACCGGCCGTATCGAGCGCGGTGTGGTCAAAGTCGGCGAAGAAATCGAGATCGTCGGTATCAAGGCCACGCAAAAGACCACCTGCACGGGCGTGGAAATGTTCCGCAAGCTGCTGGATCAAGGCCAGGCTGGCGACAACGTGGGTATTTTGCTGCGCGGCACCAAGCGTGAAGACGTCGAGCGCGGCCAGGTGCTGTGCAAGCCGGGCTCCATCAAGCCGCACACGCACTTCACCGGTGAGGTGTATGTGCTGAGCAAAGATGAAGGTGGTCGTCACACGCCGTTCTTCAACAACTATCGCCCGCAGTTCTACTTCCGTACGACGGACGTGACCGGCTCCATCGAGCTGCCCGAAGGCAAGGAAATGGTCATGCCTGGCGACAACGTGAGCATCACCGTCAAGCTGATCGCTCCGATCGCCATGGAAGAAGGCCTGCGTTTCGCTATCCGTGAAGGCGGCCGTACCGTCGGCGCCGGCGTGGTGGCTAAGATCATCGAGTAATCGAGGTCAAGGAAATCTAGGGGTATAGCTCAATTGGCAGAGCGTCGGTCTCCAAAACCGAAGGTTGTAGGTTCGATTCCTACTGCCCCTGCCACCTAAAAGTGGCAATTTCAAGCTCTCAAGCCCGCCCGTTTAACCGGCGGGCTTGTGTGTCTGAAAAATTCAGGATTTATGCAAGCCAGATGGGGTATTTTCCCAATGCGAGCGGTCTCGCTGAAAGCTGTTTTGTATAGGTCGTTGTATTGTGTATTGAGCCCTGCTCGGCGGGGTCAGGCGAAATTCGCTCAACATGGCAAGCACTCAAGTTGAAACCGTGACCACGGGCGCCGAAAAGGCTCGCCTGGGTCTTGTCGCGCTTCTGATCATTGGCGCGCTCGCGGCGTTCTACCTGCTGTCCAAGGAAGGTCCGCTGGCTCAGTGGGGCGGGCTTGTTGTGGGTTTGGTGCTGGCAGCGATCGTGTTTTTCACGGCCGAATCCGGCAAGCGCCTGATTGCTTTTGGCCGGGATTCCTGGCGTGAAGTGCAGAAGGTGGTCTGGCCTACGCGCAAGGAAGCGCTGCAGACCACGGCGTTCGTATTTGCCTTTGCGGTCGTCATGGCGCTGTTCCTTTGGCTGACCGACAAGACGTTGGAGTGGGTGCTCTACGACTTGGTTCTGGGCTGGAGGAAATGATGTCCGATACCACTACGCAACTGCCACCGAGCACTTCAAACAATCCTGACCTGAAGTGGTATGTCGTTCATGCCTACTCAGGCATGGAGAAAGCGGTTGAACGCAACATTATCGAGCGCATCAATCGTGCAGGGATGCAGTCCAAGTTTGGCCGCATCATGGTGCCCACCGAAGAAGTGGTTGAGATCAAGAACGGCCAGAAGCGCACCACTGAGCGCAAGTTCTTCCCGGGCTATGTGCTGGTCGAGATGGTGATGGACGACGAAACCTGGCATCTGGTCAAGCACACCAGCAAGGTGACGGGTTTTGTGGGTGGTGCCAAGAACCGCCCTGCGCCCATCTCGGAAGACGATGTGATGAAGATCGTCAACCAGATGCAGGAAGGTACCGACAAGCCGCGGCACAAGGTCGAATTCGAAGTCGGCGAGTATGTGCGTGTCAAGGAAGGTCCCTTCACTGACTTCAACGGTACAGTCGAAGAAGTCAACTACGAAAAAAGCAAGGTGCGTGTGTCGGTCACGATCTTCGGCCGCGCGACACCCGTGGAACTCGAATTCGGGCAGGTCGAGAAAACCTGACCTCTGTTTTTATGATCGCTGGCGTTTTTCCGACTCTGCGCCAAGCGGTTTTTTCTTAGAGTCGACAACCCCCGGGGAGTTTGGAATCTTCGGCCCAGGCCGGTCATCCAGACATTTGTACCCGCAAGGAGAGTAAGCATGGCGAAGAAAATCGTCGGCTTCATCAAGCTGCAAGTTCCAGCTGGTAAAGCCAATCCATCGCCGCCCATCGGCCCTGCACTGGGTCAGCGCGGTCTGAACATCATGGAGTTCTGCAAGGCGTTCAACGCCCAGACCCAAGGCGTTGAGCCTGGTCTGCCGCTGCCGGTGGTGATCACCGCCTTCGCGGACAAGAGCTTCACCTTCATCATCAAGACCCCGCCCGCGACGGTCCTGATCAAGAAGTCCATCAAGCTCGACAAGGGCTCCTCCAAGCCGAACACCGACAAGGTCGGCAAGATCACTCGCGCTCAGCTCGAGGAAATCGCCAAGACCAAAATGAAGGACATGACGGCTGCCGATCTGGACGCTGCTGTTCGTACGATTGCCGGTTCCGCCCGTTCCATGGGCGTGACGGTGGAGGGTGTGTAAATGGCCAAGCTGACCAAGAAGCAAAAAGCCCAAGAGGGCAAGATCGACAGCACCAAGTTGTATCCGTTGGCTGACGCTCTGGCGCTCGTCAAAGAGTTTGCCAATGCCAAGTTCGACGAATCGATCGACGTGGCCGTTCAGCTCGGCATCGATGCCAAGAAATCCGACCAGGTGGTGCGTGGCGCCGTGGTGCTGCCCAACGGCACCGGCAAGACCAAGCGCGTGGCTGTGTTCGCCCAAGGCGCCAAGGCTGAAGAAGCCAAGGCCGCCGGCGCGGATATCGTCGGCATGGACGATCTGGCTGCTCAGGTGAAGGCGGGCGATATGCCCTTCGACATCGTGATTGCTGCTCCCGATGCCATGCGTGTGGTGGGTACGCTGGGCCAGATCCTCGGCCCCCGCGGCTTGATGCCTAACCCCAAGGTGGGCACTGTGACCCCTGACGTGGCAACAGCTGTGAAGAACGCCAAGGCTGGCCAGGTGCAATTCCGTGTCGACAAGGCCGGTATCGTGCACGGCACCATTGGCCGCCGCTCGTTCGACGCCGACAAGCTGCAGGGTAACCTGGCGGCACTGATCGATGCCTTGAACAAGGCTAAGCCTGCTACCAGCAAAGGTGTGTACCTGCGCAAGGTGGCGGTGTCCAGCACGATGGGTGTGGGCGTTCGCGTCGACACGCAGTCCATCGCGGCTTGATAGAGAATGCGGGCCGGCTCTTCGGGAACAACCTCCAGAAGAGCCAGCCCGATGTGGTGGGCTGCCGCCGCTCCTTCAAAAGGGGCGTTGGCAGGCCATCCAAGACCGCTGGTGTGTGGCGAAAGCCTCCCTTAATAGCTCTGGTTTCCAGGGCGGCCAGCGCAGATGGCGTACCCGCTGAAAAGGTTTCATCCTGAACAGTTGGTCGCTGCAAGAGAGGCGCGTTGAAGAGGTGAAGCGATTTCCGCCAATCCGAACAACGCATTTTGAAGGAGTAGACCTTGAGTCTGAATCGCAGTGAGAAAGAAGCGGTCATCCAAGACGTGACCGGCCTCGCCGCAAAAGCTCAAACGCTTGTGATGGCGGAATACCGCGGCATCACGGTCGCTGACATGACCAAACTGCGCACCGACGCGCGCAGCAAGGGTGTGGCTCTGAGCGTGTTGAAAAACACGCTGGCCCGCCGTGCTGTGGCTGGTAGCGCATTCGAGGCCGTGTCCGACCAGATGACCGGTCCGCTGATCTATGGCTTCTCCGAAGACGCCGTCGCCGCCGCGAAAGTGGTGGCCGATTTCGCGAAAACCAACGACAAGCTGGTGATTCGCTGTGGCGTTTACGGTGGAAAGGCCCTGGATGCGAACGGCGTGAAGCAACTGGCCAGCATTCCTACCAAGGAAGTGCTGCTGGCGCAGCTTTGTGGCTTGCTCATGTCGCCGATTTCCCGCACCGCCGTGGTGCTGGGTGCACTGGCGGCCAAGAAGGGCGAAGGCGCAGGCGAAGCAGTAACGGAAGCAGCTGCCGCCTAAGGCGTGTGCTGACCATTTGATCAATTGTTTTAGGAATATTTATCATGGCATTCGATAAAGACGCATTTCTGACCGCGCTGGACAGCATGACGGTCATGGAACTCAACGACCTGGTGAAAGCCATCGAAGAGAAATTCGGCGTGAGCGCCGCAGCTATGGCCGCTCCGGCCGCTGGTGGCGCCGCTGGTGGTGGCGCCGCTGCTGCTGAAGAGAAGACCGAGTTCACCGTGCAGCTGATGGAAGCCGGTTCCAACAAGGTGTCGGTCATCAAGGCCGTGCGCGAAATCACCGGCCTGGGCCTCAAGGAAGCCAAGGACTTGGTGGACGGCGCACCGAAGCCCGTCAAGGAAGGTGTTGCCAAGGCCGACGCCGAAGCCGCCAAGAAGAAGCTGGAAGAAGCCGGCGCGAAAGTCGAACTCAAGTAATCGGCTTTTCAATAGCGGCGCGATCCCATGTCACTCATCTGATGAGCACGGGTTTCGCGTCGCGAAGGCTGGCCTGAGAGGGCCAGCCTTCAGCTCTTTCAGAGCGCACTTCAGAGTGCACCTGAAAGCCGCCACCCAGGACGGTTTTCAAGTGTCTTCTGACTCGACTGCAGAAGGCGACTTGGTTCGGACCGCGTGCAACGCGTGGTCGTCCGCCATCGGCTGGTAGTGGCCAGCCACCAAGCAACGCAGGCTTCTCACGCAGCCTGCTGTCCCAGTCGCCAGATGTCCAGGACTTATCGTCTTTGCCCGGAGATTACATGGCCTACTCATATACCGAACGCAAGCGCATCCGCAAGAGCTTTGGCACCCGCGACAGCGTGCTCGAAGTGCCGTACCTGCTGCAGATGCAGAAGGATGCCTACACCGCCTTCCTGCAAGCCGACACCGCGCCCAAGAAGCGTACGCACGACGGCCTGCAAGCCGCGTTTGAATCCGCGTTCCCGATCGTTTCGCACAACGGCTTCGTCGAAATGAAGTTCGTTGAGTACACGCTGGCCAAACCCGCATTCGATGTGCGCGAATGCCAGACGCGTGGCCTGACCTTTTCGTCCGCCGTTCGCGCCCGCGTGCAGCTCATCATCTATGACCGCGAGTCTTCCACTTCACAATCCAAGGTGGTGAAAGAGGTGAAGGAGCAAGAGGTCTACATGGGCGAAGTGCCTCTGATGACCGACAAAGGCTCGTTCATCGTCAACGGCACTGAGCGCGTGATCGTCAGCCAGTTGCACCGCTCTCCCGGCGTGTTCTTCGAACACGACAAGGGCAAGACCCACAGCTCGGGCAAGCTGCTGTTCTCCGCACGCATCATTCCCTACCGCGGTTCGTGGCTCGACTTCGAATTCGACCCCAAGGACATCCTGTTCTTCCGTGTCGACCGCCGCCGCAAGATGCCGGTCACCATTCTGCTCAAGGCCATCGGCCTGAACCCTGAGTCGATCCTGGCGAATTTCTTCGTCAACGACAACTTCCGCCTGATGGACAGCGGCGCGCAGATGGAATTCGTGGCCGATCGCCTCAAGGGCGAGGTGGCGCGTTTCGACATCACCGACAAGTCCGGCAAGGTCATCGTTGCCAAGGACAAGCGTATTACTGCGCGCCATACCCGCGAGATGGAGCAGTCGGGCACCACGCACATCAGCGTGCCTGAGGACTTTCTCGTGGGCCGTGTGGTGGCCAAGAACGTGGTCGATGGCGACACCGGCGAGATCATCGCCAAGGCCAACGACGAGCTGACCGAAGCGCTGCTGAAAAAGCTGCGCGAAGCCGGCGTGCAAGAACTGCAGTGCATCTACACCAACGAGCTCGATCAGGGCGCCTACATTTCGCAGACCCTGCGCACTGATGAAACGGTGGACGAGTTCGCTGCCCGCGTGGCCATCTACCGCATGATGCGCCCCGGCGAGCCGCCTACGGAAGACGCGGTGCAGGCCCTTTTCCAACGCCTGTTCTACAACCCGGATACCTACGATCTGTCGCGCGTGGGCCGCATGAAGTTCAACGCCAAGGTCGGCCGCGAGGAATCGACGGGTCCCATGGTGCTGACCAACGAAGACATCCTGGCCGTGGTCAAGATCCTGGTCGAGCTGCGCAATGGCCGCGGCGAGGTCGACGACATCGATCACCTGGGCAACCGCCGCGTGCGTTGCGTGGGTGAACTGGCCGAGAACCAGTACCGCACTGGTCTCGCGCGTATCGAGAAGGCCGTGAAAGAGCGTCTGGGCCAGGCTGAGCAAGATCCGCTGATGCCGCATGACCTCATCAACAGCAAGCCGATCTCGGCCGCGCTGAAGGAGTTCTTCGGCGCCTCGCAGCTGAGCCAGTTCATGGACCAGACCAACCCGCTGGCCGAGATTACCCACAAGCGCCGCGTCTCGGCCCTTGGCCCGGGCGGCTTGACGCGTGAGCGTGCTGGCTTCGAGGTGCGCGACGTGCACGTCACGCACTACGGCCGCGTTTGCCCGATCGAAACACCTGAGGGCCCGAACATCGGTCTGATCAACTCCCTGGCTCTCTACGCTCGCCTGAACGAGTACGGCTTTATCGAAACGCCGTACCGCCGCGTGATCGACGGCAAGGTCACCAACGAGATTGATTACCTCTCGGCAATCGAGGAAGGCAAGTACGTCATCGCGCAGGCCAACGCCACGCTCGACAAAGATGGCAACCTGACTGGCGACCTGGTTTCCGCCCGTGAAAAAGGCGACTCGATCCTGGTGGGCGCCGAGCGTATCCAGTACATGGACGTGTCACCGGCGCAGATCGTGTCTGTGGCGGCGTCGTTGGTGCCCTTCCTGGAGCACGACGATGCGAACCGCGCATTGATGGGCGCCAACATGTCTCGCCAGGCCGTGCCCGTGCTGCGTCCGGAAAAGCCGCTGGTCGGCACCGGTATCGAGCGCGTCGCCGCGGTTGACTCCGGCACCGTGGTCACGGCCAGCCGTGGCGGCGTGGTTGACTATGTCGACGCCACCCGTATCGTGATCCGCGTGAACGACGCCGAAGCCGTAGCCGGCGAAGTGGGCGTGGACATCTACAACCTCATCAAGTACCAGCGTTCCAACCAGAACACCAACATCAGCCAGCGCCCCATCGTCAAGAAGGGCGACAAGCTGAACAAGGGCGATGTGATCGCCGACGGCGCTTCGACCGACTTGGGCGAGATCGCCATCGGCCAGAACATGCTGATCGCCTTCATGCCCTGGAACGGCTACAACTTCGAGGATTCGATCCTGATCAGCGAGCGTGTGGTGGCCGATGACCGCTACACCTCGATCCACATCGAGGAACTCGTGGTGATGGCGCGCGACACCAAGCTGGGCGCCGAGGAAATCACACGCGACATCCCGAACCTGGCCGAGCAGCAGCTCAACCGCCTCGACGAATCCGGCATCATCTATGTCGGCGCTGAGGTGCAGCCGGGCGACACCCTGGTCGGCAAGGTCACGCCCAAAGGCGAAACCACGCTGACGCCTGAAGAAAAACTGCTGCGCGCCATCTTCGGCGAGAAAGCATCCGACGTGAAAGACACGTCCCTGCGCGTCGACCAAGGCTCGCAAGGCACCGTGATCGACGTTCAGGTGTTTACTCGCGAAGGCATTCAGCGTGACAAGCGCGCCCAGCAGATCATCGACGACGAACTCAAGCGTTACCGCCTGGATCTGAACGACCAGTTGCGTATCGTCGAGGCCGATGCCTTTGACCGTATCGAGAAGCTGCTGAACGGCAAGACTGCCAACGGTGGCCCGAACCGCATCGCCAAGGGTACCAAGATCGACAAGGCCTACTTGGCCTCCGTCGACAAATACCACTGGTTCGACATCCGCCCGGCGGAAGACGATGTGGCTTCCCAACTGGAAAGCATCAAGGCCTCCATCGAGCAGCAGCGCCACAGCTTCGACCTCGCGTTCGAAGAAAAGCGCAAGAAGCTCACGCAAGGCGACGAACTGCCCGCTGGCGTGCTGAAGATGGTCAAGGTGTACCTGGCCGTCAAGCGCCGCCTGCAGCCCGGTGACAAGATGGCCGGCCGCCACGGTAACAAGGGTGTGGTGTCCAAGATCGTTCCGGTCGAAGACATGCCCTACATGGCAGATGGCACTCCCGCCGACATCGTGCTCAACCCGCTGGGCGTGCCTTCGCGCATGAACGTGGGTCAGGTGCTGGAGGTTCATCTGGGCTGGGCCGGTAAAGGCATTGGCCTGCGCATCAATGAAATGATGCAGGCTGAAGGCCGTGTCGCGAAGCTGCGCCAGTTCATGGAAGAGCTCTACAACAGCACGGGCCGCAAGGAAGAGCTTGACAAGCTGAGCGATGACCAGATTCTCGAAATGGCCGGTAACCTGGTGAACGGTGTGCCGTTCGCCACCCCGGTGTTCGATGGCGCTTCCGAAGAGGAAATCCGTGCCATGCTGAAACTGGCCTACCCGGACGACATCGCCAAGGCGAAAGGCCTCACCGCCACGCGCACGCAGGCGAATCTCTACGACGGGCGTACCGGCGAAGCGTTCGAACGCTCCACCACCGTGGGTTACATGCACTTCCTGAAGCTGCATCACTTGGTCGACGACAAGATGCACGCCCGGTCCACCGGTCCATACTCGCTCGTCACGCAGCAGCCTCTGGGCGGCAAGGCGCAGTTCGGCGGTCAGCGTTTCGGGGAGATGGAAGTGTGGGCGCTGGAAGCCTACGGTGCTTCCTACACTCTGCAGGAAATGCTCACGGTCAAGTCCGACGACGTGCAAGGCCGTACCAAGGTGTACGAAAGCATCGTCAAGGGCGAGCACTCCATCGACGCCGGCATGCCCGAGTCGTTCAACGTGCTGGTCAAGGAAATCCGCTCTCTGGGTCTCGACATCGAGCTCGAGCGCTCTTAATTTTTGAAGGGAAAGAGTCATATGAAATCGCTACTCGACCTGTTCAAGCAATTCACGCCGGATGAGCATTTCGATGCCATCCGCATCGGCCTGGCTTCGCCCGAGAAGATCCGTTCCTGGTCTTTCGGTGAAGTCAAGAAGCCGGAAACCATCAACTACCGCACCTTCAAGCCCGAGCGTGACGGCCTGTTCTGCGCCAAGATCTTCGGCCCGATCAAGGACTACGAGTGCCTGTGCGGCAAGTACAAGCGCCTGAAGCACCGTGGCGTGATCTGCGAGAAGTGCGGCGTTGAAGTCACCCAGACCAAGGTGCGCCGCGAGCGCATGGGCCACATCGACCTGGCCGCGCCTTGCGCCCACATCTGGTTCCTGAAGTCGCTGCCGTCCCGTCTGGGCCTCGTGCTCGACATGACGCTGCGCGACATCGAGCGCGTGCTCTACTTCGAAGCCTATGTGGTGACCGACCCTGGCATGACCCCGCTGAAGAAATTCAGCATCATGAGCGAGGACGACTACGACGCCAAGCGCAAGGAGTATGGCGACGAGTTCATGGCCCGCATGGGCGCCGAAGGCATCAAGGAACTGCTGCAAGGCATCGACCTTGACATCGAGATCGAGCGCCTGCGCGGTGACCTTACCGGCTCCGAAGTCAAGGTCAAGAAAAATGCCAAGCGCCTGAAAGTGCTCGAGGCATTCAAGAAGTCGGGCATCAAGCCCGAGTGGATGGTGCTGGATGTGTTGCCTGTGCTGCCACCCGATCTGCGCCCGCTGGTGCCGCTGGATGGTGGCCGCTTCGCCACGTCCGATCTGAACGACCTGTACCGCCGCGTCATCAACCGCAACTCGCGTCTGCGCCGCCTGCTCGAGCTGAAAGCGCCCGAGATCATCGCGCGCAACGAGAAGCGGATGCTGCAGGAAGCGGTTGATTCGCTGCTGGACAACGGCCGTCGCGGCAAGGCCATGACGGGTGCCAACAAGCGTGCCCTGAAGTCCCTGGCCGACATGATCAAGGGCAAGAGCGGCCGCTTCCGCCAGAACTTGCTGGGCAAGCGCGTCGACTACTCCGGCCGTTCGGTCATTACCGTAGGCCCGACGCTCAAGCTGCACCAGTGCGGTCTGCCCAAGCTGATGGCGCTGGAGCTGTTCAAGCCCTTCATCTTCGCCCGCCTCGAGGCCATGGGTATCGCCAACACCATCAAGGCGGCGAAGAAGGAAGTCGAATCCGGCACGCCGGTGGTGTGGGACATTCTGGAAGAGGTCATCACCGAGCACCCCGTGCTGCTCAACCGCGCTCCGACGCTGCACCGCCTGGGCATCCAGGCGTTCGAGCCGATCCTGATCGAAGGCAAGGCCATCCAGCTGCACCCGCTGGTCTGCGCCGCCTTCAACGCCGACTTCGACGGCGACCAGATGGCTGTGCACGTGCCCCTGTCGGTGGAAGCACAGATGGAAGCGCGCACGCTGATGCTCGCTTCCAACAACGTGCTGTTCCCCGCTTCGGGCGAACCCTCCATCGTGCCGTCGCAAGACGTGGTGCTGGGCCTGTACTACACGACCCGCGAGCGCATCAACGGCAAGGGCGAAGGCCTGATTTTCTCCGACATCGGTGAAGTCCAGCGCGCGCTCGATGGCGGTGCAGTCGAGCTCACGGCCAAGATCAGCGTGCGCCTGACCGAGTGGAACAAGGACAAGGCCTCGGGCGAGTTCCTGCCTTCCACCAGCCTGGTCGACACCACTGTCGGCCGTGCGTTGCTGTCCGAGATCCTTCCCAAGGGCCTGCCGTTCGCGCTGATGAACAAGGCACTGAAGAAGAAGGAAATCTCGCGCCTGATCAATGCTTCGTTCCGCAAGTGCGGCCTGAAGGAAACCGTGGTGTTCGCAGACAAGCTGCTGCAGAACGGCTTCCGCCTGGCTACGCGCGCTGGTATCTCGATCGCCATCGACGACATGTTGGTGCCGACCGAGAAGCAGGGCATCATCGAGCGCGCCGAGAAGGAAGTGAAAGAGATCGAGCAGCAGTACGTCTCGGGCCTGGTCACCTCCGGCGAACGCTACAACAAGGTGGTGGACATCTGGGGCAAGGCCGGCGACGAAGTGTCCAAGGTCATGATGGCCCAGCTGGCCAAGCAGAAGACCACCGACCGCAACGGCAAGGAAGTCGATCAGGAGTCCTTCAACTCCATCTACATGATGGCCGACTCCGGCGCCCGGGGTTCCGCGGCTCAGATTCGTCAGCTGGCTGGTATGCGGGGCCTGATGGCCAAGCCTGATGGCTCGATCATCGAGACGCCGATCACGGCGAACTTCCGCGAAGGCCTGAACGTGCTTCAGTACTTCATCTCGACCCACGGTGCTCGTAAAGGCCTGGCCGATACCGCGCTGAAAACCGCCAACTCCGGTTACCTCACGCGCCGTCTGGTCGACGTGACCCAGGATCTGGTGGTCACCGAGATCGATTGCGGCACCAGCGATGGCTCGCTGATGCGCGCCATCGTCGAGGGCGGTGAAGTGATCGAATCGCTGCGCGACCGTATTCTGGGCCGCACGGCTGCGGAAGACCTGGTCAGCCCCGAAACCCAGGAAGTGGTCATCAAGGCCGGCCAGATGCTGGACGAAGATGCCATTGACGAGCTGGAAGCAGCCGGCGTGGACGAAGTGCGCGTGCGCACTGCACTGACCTGCGCCACGCGCTTCGGTATCTGCGCCAAGTGCTACGGCCGCGATCTGGGCCGTGGCGGCCTGGTGAACCAGGGCGAGGCCGTGGGTGTGATCGCTGCACAGTCGATCGGTGAACCCGGCACGCAGCTGACCATGCGTACGTTCCACATCGGTGGCGCGGCGTCGCGTGCGGCGGTGGCCTCCAGCGTCGAAGCCAAGAGCAACGGCCTGATCGGCTTCAACCCCACGATGCGCTACGTGACCAACAGCCGTGGCGAGTTGGTCGTGATTTCGCGTTCGGGCGAGATCATCGTTCATGACGAACACGGCCGCGAGCGTGAGCGCCACAAGGTGCCTTACGGCGCGACGCTGACCGTCAAGGCCGACCAGCAGATGAAAGCCGGCACCATTCTGGCCAACTGGGATCCGCTGACCCGCCCCATCATCACGGAATTCGCCGGTCAGGTGAAGTTCGAGAACGTGGAAGAAGGCCTCACGGTAGCCAAGCAGGTGGACGAAGTCACCGGCCTGTCGACCCTGGTGGTGATCGATCCCAAGCGCCGCGGCTCTGCCAAGATCGTGCGTCCCCAGGTGAAACTGGTGGATGCCGGCGGCAACGAGGTCAAGATCCCCGGTACCGACCACTCGGTGACCATCGGCTTCCAGGTGGGCGCGCTGATCCAGGTGCGTGACGGCCAGGAAGTGGGCCCTGGCGAAGTGCTGGCGCGTATTCCGGTTGAAGGCCAGAAGACGCGGGACATCACGGGCGGTCTGCCGCGCGTGGCCGAGTTGTTCGAAGCCCGCAGCCCGAAAGACAAGGGCATGCTGGCCGAGATCACGGGTACCGTGTCCTTCGGCAAGGAAACCAAAGGCAAGGTGCGTCTGCAGATCACCGATCCTGATGGCAAGGTGTGGGACGACCTGATTCCCAAGGAAAAGAACATCCTGGTGCACGAAGGCCAGGTGGTCAACAAGGGCGAATCCGTGGTCGACGGCCCGGCCGATCCGCAGGACATCCTGCGCTTGCTGGGCATGGAAGAACTCGCGCGCTACATCGTCGACGAAGTGCAGGACGTGTACCGCTTGCAGGGTGTGAAGATCAACGACAAGCACATCGAGGTGATCGTTCGCCAGATGCTGCGCCGCGTCGTGGTTGAAAACCCAGGCGATTCCAGCTACATCGCCGGCGAACAGGTGGAGCGCAGCGAAATGCTCGACACCAACGACGCCCTGCGTGCCGAGGACAAGATCCCGGCCACTTACACCAACCTGCTGTTGGGTATTACCAAGGCATCGCTGTCCACCGACAGCTTCATCTCGGCCGCGTCGTTCCAGGAAACGACCCGCGTGCTGACCGAAGCCGCCATCATGGGCAAGCGCGACGACCTGCGTGGCCTGAAGGAAAACGTCATTGTCGGCCGCCTGATTCCCGCGGGCACCGGCATGGCCTACCATCAGGCTCGCAAAGTGAAGGATCAGATGGACGAGGACGAGCGCCGCTCCATCGCTGAAGCCGAAGCTGCAGAGCTGGCCAGTGCGACCGAAGGCGGCGAAGCCACCGAAGCCGCGCCCGCTGATGAAGGAGCCTCGGCCGCGGATTGATCCGCTCTCACCGTGTGAGAATGACGCCTGCCGCGCTGGTCCAGCGCGGCAGGCGTTTTTTATTTGACTTCATGTGACGGAGAGAGATCCTCGGGGCCATGCTCAGTTCTTCCCTCATATTCTGGCTAGCTTGCGCAGTCACTTTTTTCTGGGCCGTTGGTGCCTACAACCGGCTTGTGCGCCTGCGCGCAGGGGTGCGCAAGGCATTCGCCGCGTTGGATGAGCTGCTTCTGCGGCAGGTGGTCTGGGTGCAGGGCTGCCTGCCGGCTTCCATGCGCAGCGGTGCCATGCCCGAAGAAGACGAAGGGAACGCCGCGATGCCGAGCGAAACCGAGGCCGTCTGGAGCCGGCTGTCCGCTGCCAGCGAACAGTTTTCAGTGGCTTTGGCTCATCTGCGCGCGCAACCGATCGACGGGGTGACCACGGCCAGCCTGGCCATGGCCCACGAGATGCTTCTCGCAGCATGGGATGGCGCCATGGAGAATGCGGTCGCTCCCGATGCCGACCCTTCGGCTGAGCGCCTGAATGCGCGCTGGATGACCTTGTTGCACCAGGCCGTGCCGCCGCAGGAGGCATTCAACTCAGCCGTCAATGCATACAACGGCGCCATCAGACAGTTCCCGGCCATTCTCCTGGCCAAGCTTTTCAGCTTTCGGCCGGCTGGCCAGATTCATCTTCTGAACTCATCTCGTTCGGCCGAGACGATCGGCCCACTGGTCTGAGTTTCACCGAGTTGCGCAGGTTTTCCTGCGGGTTTATCGGGGTTTTAAAAAGTCAACAAAGTTGACTTCATGTGTTAGGCTAATGATCAACCACCCTTCAGGACAAGGATGGGTGGTCGGTTCCTCGGTTCATTCGCTGTGCAACCCAGCTTTCGGAGGTAAGCCTTGAAAGATCATTCCCTGCTCTCGCGCCGAACGATTTTGCGGAGGTCGACTGCCATTCCGGCGGCCTCGATCGCACTCGGAGGTTCGGCATTTGCCCAGTCTTCCAGTTCCCCGCCGGGCATTCCCGAATCCATGAAGATACCGGGCGGCCCCTTTGTCAATCCGCCCTATGGTGTGCCGTCGGCCTTTGAGAAAGATGTGGTTCGCGTGCTGCCAAGCGCGCCGAATCCGTTTCCCACGGGGTCACGGTCTCCTCTGCAGTCGCTCTACGGCATCATCACGCCCAATGGGTTGTTCTTTGAGCGCCATCATGCGGGGGTACCGACGATCAACCCCGATCAGCATCGCCTCATGGTCCATGGCCTCGTGGAGAGGCCTCTGGTCCTGGATATGGAAGACATCGTCCGCTTTCCGTCCGTGAGCAAGATCCACTTTCTTGAATGCTCCGGGAACAGTTCGTCCCAATACGTGGGCCCTTCAGGCAAGACAGCCCAGGAAATACACGGCTTGCTGAGTTGCGGGGAATGGACGGGTGTCAAGCTGTCCACTATCCTGGCGGAAGTGGGTGTGAAGCCGAAAGCCAAATGGATTCTGGCTGAAGGTGCAGACGCCGCTGCCATGACGCGCAGTATCCCCATGGATCTGGCCATGAGCGAAGGCATTCTGGTCTACGCGCAAAATGGCGAGAAGCTGCGCCCGGAACAGGGTTACCCGCTGCGCCTTCTCCTGCCTGGTGTCGAAGGCAACATGAACATCAAGTGGCTCCGCCGACTCAAAGTCGGTGAAAAGCCTTTCTATACGAGGGAGGAAACCTCCAAGTACACCGACATTCTTCCAGATGGAAGCTCTTACGAATTCACATTTGCCATGGATGTGAAGTCGGTCATTCTCTCCCCCTCCGGTGGCCAGAAAATCCGTACTGGCTATCATGAAATCACCGGTGTGGCCTGGACAGGGCACGGGCGCATCAAAGGCGTGGATGTTTCCACGGATGGCGGCCGCACCTGGCGCCAGGCCGTGCTGCAGGAGCCTGTGCTCAGCAAGGCTCTGACGCGTTTCCGGCTGCCCTGGCAATGGGACGGTGCGCCCACCATCATTCAAAGCCGGGCCATCGACGAGGCTGGGCGTATCCAGCCGACCAGGAAGAAACTCGTGGAGCGGCGCGGCCCCAACTACGTGTATCACTACAACGCCATCCAAAGCTGGAAGGTGTCCGATTCTGGTGAGGTGTCCAATGTTCACGCCTGATCGTTTCTTCCATTCCTTCGCGGTCGCCGTCGTGCTGGCTACCGCTGTGGCGTCAGGAAGCGCAAGCGCCCAAACACACTACGGCTTTGGAAAACCCGCCACCCCGGAAGAGATTTCCGGTTGGAACATCGATGTAAGCCCTGATGGATCAGGGCTTCCCCAGGGCTCGGGCAGCGTCGAGCAAGGAAAGGCTCTCTATACCCAACTGTGTCTGTCATGCCATGGCGAGGCTGGCAAAGGCGGCACCGCCCCTGCATTGGCGGGCGGCGAGGGGACCTTGGCAACGCCGAAACCCAAGCGCACCATCGGCAGTTTCTGGCCTTATGCCACCACGGTTTTCGATTACATCAACCGGGCCATGCCTTGGGACAAGCCTCAGTCGCTCAAGTCTGACGAGGTATATGCCTTGACCGCCATGCTGCTGAACGCCAACAAGCTGGTGCCTGACGACGCAGTGATGAACGCTGAAACGCTGCCCAAGGTACGCATGCCTAATCAGAGTGGCTTCAAGAGCGCCAGAAAAGGCGAGAATGTGGTTCAAGGCTCCCGCTGCATGAAGTCCTGCTGATCTTGTCGGCCCCGTGGGGCCGCTCAAGGTCTTCAATAGGTGGACGGCCAAGTCTGCATCAGGTGCTTGCCGACACCGCCGGAGAGGCGGAGGCGGTGTACCTGTAGTGTCCTGATGAGGTAGTCCCGGGTCTGGTGCGGAAGGATCACGTTCTGCACCCCATAGATGGAAGCGATGTCGTAGACGTTGTTTCCTTTTTCCATTTCGGCTAGCTTTTCCTCGAAGCCCGGATCGCCGGGGTTGAGGCCGTGCACGATGTTGACGGCGAAGCTCGGGGTCATGAAACTCACTTCCGCCGTCGGCCATGCGGCGACTTCGTCGGAGTTGCGCCCCCCTCCCATGTTCAGGTAAGCCTGCCCATAGCTCTTCCTCAGGATGATCGAGATCTTCGGGACGGTCACCAACTGCAGGGCTGTCATGAAATTCATGATTTTCCCCGGCGCCCGCTTTCGTTCCGCATCCACGCCGATCATGAACCCGGGTGTGTCTACCAGCAGCACCAGGGGGATATTGAACGAATCGCACATCACGATGAAGCTGGTGATCTTTTCGCAGGCGTCCGTGTCCAGCGCACCGCCCTTGTGCAGAGGATTGTTCGCGATGACGCCCACCGTGTGCCCGTCCAGTTTCGCGAGGGCCGTGACCGCCACTTTGCCGAAGCGCGGTTTCATCTCGAAAACACTGTCCTTGTCGAAGATGGTCTTGACCACCTTGCGCATGTCATACACCTGAGTCCGGTTCACCGGCACGAGATCCAGGATCTTGCTCATGCCCTCGCCAGAGCCTTCCGGCACAGTTGCCACTGGGGGCGCCTCGTTGTGGTGGCTGGGCATGTACGCCAGGTAACGCTTGATTGCCTCAAGGGCCTCTTCGTCCGTATCCACCACCATGTCGACGAGGCCGGTCATATCCGAGTGCAGCTTCCAGCCACCGATCTCCTCAGGATCGATCTGCTCCTTGACTGCCATGGAAACCAGGCGAGGACTGGAGACGGCCATGATCGCGCCTTTGCGCATGACGCTGAAATCACAGAAGCCGGTGTACCAGGTCGAGGAACCATAGCAGTACCCCAGCACCGCGCCTGCCCAGGGTGTTTCACGAAAACGCATGTACTGGGTGGGATCGCTGCCCAGCATGGTGCCCATCCCGCGTGCGCCCATGGTGTCGGGCATCCGCGCACCGGACGACTCGCCCAGGAAGATCAGTGGAAGGCCGCGCGAGGTGGCCGTGCGCTTCATGTGGCTGATTTTCTTCGCGTTGGTGGCGCTGCTGGAGGCGCCCATGACCGTGAAATCGTTCGAGACCACGGCCACGTCGCGATCATCGATGCGAGCATAGCCGACGACCTTGCCATCGCCTGCCGAGCGGTCCCGCATGGACTCAACCACCGACGTGGCGAAGAGCCCGGATTCGATGAAGCTGCCTGGATCAACCAGCTTTTCGATGCGCTCGCGCGCATTCAGCACGCCAGCCGCTTTGCGCTCAGCCAGCTTGGCTTCTCCCCCCATGGCCATCGCCAACGCCTGGCGCTTTTCAAATTCCGCTTGCAGTTCCTCCGCAGCGCTCATCTTTACATCCAACATTTGCTTTCCTTGTCCTTTTTTGCTTGATGGTCCGTGCTTGCCTCGTTTGAATCAGGAGGCGCAATTGACGATGCCGCTTTCTTGAAGCCGCTGAACGCTGGCCGCATCCAGGCCGGCCAGCTCCGTCAAGATGCGCCTGGTGTCTCTTCCCACCGAGCCCCCTGCTTGCCGCAACTGTCCGGGCGTGCGTGAGAGCTTGGGAACCACACCGGCCATCGTCACCTGCTGCAGTGCCTCGTGCGGCACCTCGACAAGCATCTGACGATCCTTGAAATGCCCGTCGGCGAAGATGTCGGCCATCGTGTAGATGCGAGTGGCTGGAACCGCTGCCTTCTGCAGAAGCAATTCGAGATCGCTGAGATCATGCGCTGCTGTCCATTCGGAGATCAGCCGATCCAGATCCTCATGGTGCTCGGATCTGGCACGCGCGGACGCATATTCAGGCTGTTCCATCAATTCGGGACGTCCCATCGCCGCCGCCAGCCGGCGGAACACTGCTTCGCCCATGGCAGTGATATGAATATGGGACCCATCGCGGGTGGGGTAGAGATTGTTCGGTGTGCTGTCCGGGAGCCGCGAGCCGGCCCGGTTGGCGATATAGCCCAGCTTTTCATACGCAGGAATATGTGGTTCCATGAAGCTGAAGGCACACTCATAAAGCGCCGCGTCGACGCATTGGCCCTTTCCTGTGCTCTGCCGCTCCAGCAAGGCCATCACCGCGCCATAGGCGGCGTAGAGCCCCGTGAAGTAGTCGGTGAGAGAAACGGCCGCGCGCGTGGGGGGCCGATCCGGATCTCCCGTCACATGGCGCAGTCCGCCGACTGCTTCGCCGATCACCCCATAACCGGGCCGCTCGCGGTAGGGGCCTGTCTGGCCGAAACCGCTGATACGCACCATCACCAGCCTGGGGTTGATCTCCGACAACTCCTCATAACCCAGTTCCCACTTCTCCAGGGCACCAGGCCGGAAGTTTTCCACCAGCACGTCGCATTGCCTGACGAGCTGACGCACGATGTCGCGGCCTTCCGGGCTCCGAAGATCCAGTGCAACCAGGGACTTGTTGCGCAGGATGCTGGCGGCGTAGAGCGATTCCCCTTCGTAGCGCTTTCCCATCGTGCGCACCGCGTCACCCTCCATGGGCTCGACCTTGATGACCTCTGCACCGAAGTCCGCCATCAGCCGGCCGCAGAAGGGCCCTGCCACGGTCGATCCCAGTTCCAGCACGCGATATCCGGCTAAGGGGCCGAAGGCGGCAGGGCGTTCACTTTCTTTCAATTTCCTTCTCCTGAATCTATGCTTCGGTGGCCGCTGCCTTGGCGGCTTCCGCCTCGGCTCGCAGGCGGGCTTTGCGATCCGGAAGAAAGCGCTGCTCCACCCAGCGCGTCGTGACGCGCGCCTCAATGAACGCGGGGTCTTGAAGCACTTCCTGATGGAACGGGATCGTGCTGGGAATTCCTTCGATACGGAGACTTGCCAACGCTTCTCGCATGCGCTCGATCGCAGTCGAGCGGTCTGGCGCATGCACGATCAACTTGGCCAATAGCGAGTCATAGTTCGGTGGCACCGCGTAGCCTGGATAGCAGTGCGAATCAAGCCTGACGCCGATACCTTCTGGCGAGACCCAGTTCGTAATCAAGCCTGGCTTCGGCAGGAAGTTCTTGTTGAAATCTTCCGCGTTGATGCGGCACTCGATCGCATGGCCCTGCAATGTGACGCCTTCCTGCGCGAACGACAAGGGAAGCCCCTGTGCAACCCGGATTTGCTCTGCCACGAGATCGATTCCAGTCACCAGTTCGGTGACAGGGTGCTCCACTTGGATGCGCGTGTTCATTTCCAGAAAATAGAAGCGGCCTGCGGCCTCATCGAGTACGAACTCGACCGTTCCCGCGCTTGTGTATCCAACGTTGCGCGCCAATTGCACGGCACACCTGCCCATTTCCTCACGCAGCTTTTGTGTGACCACCGGAGAGGGGGACTCCTCGATCAGCTTTTGATGGCGGCGCTGTGTGGAGCATTCGCGTTCGCCTAGGTGAACCACGCTGCCGAACTGGTCTCCCAGCACCTGTATTTCGATGTGGCGTGCATGTTCGATGAATTTCTCGAGATACAACGTCCCGTCACC
Organism: Ottowia sp. VDI28; assembly: GCF_049532675.1. Classification (NCBI taxonomy): domain Bacteria; kingdom Pseudomonadati; phylum Pseudomonadota; class Betaproteobacteria; order Burkholderiales; family Comamonadaceae; genus Ottowia; species Ottowia sp. VDI28. The sequence goes on from NZ_CP149820.1 coordinate 924,697, forward strand.
GAACGCCGCCTGGGCTTCGGCAGAGGCCGACTCCATGGCGGCAGGAAGTTCGGATTCATCGCGCACGATGCGCATGCCGCGGCCTCCGCCACCCGCGGTGGCTTTCATCAGCACGGGGTACCCGATGTCTTGCGCGAGTTCAATGGCCTGCGCTGCGCTGGCCAGCGCGCCGGATCCCGGGACGCGGGGCACGCCGGCGGCCTCTGCCAGTTTCACCGCGGTGATCTTGTCGCCCATCAGCTCGATCGCTTCCGGCGACGGACCGATGAACACAATGCCCGCGCTGGTGCAGGCGCGTGCCAGTGCCGGTCGCTCGGACAGGAAACCATAACCGGGATGGAGCGCATCGCAATCGCTGCGCCGGGCTGCGGCGATGATGCGTTCGATATGCAGATAGCTTTCGCTGGCGGGAGCTGGCCCGATGAGTTCCACGGCGTCGGCGATCCGAGCCGCGAGAGATTCGCGATCTGCCTCCGACACACCGGCCACTGATTCGATGCCCAGCGCCTGGCATGCACGGATGACACGGACAGCGATTTCCCCTCGATTGGCCACGAAGACCCGGCGAATAGAGTGGCCAGATACAGCAGACTGAGACGGCATGGATGACCTCACTTCTGGACCAGTTGCGGCATGGCCTTCGCGACGCCCTGCCAGGAAGCCTGTTCTTTGGCCAGTTGCGCGCGGAATTCGGCTGGGGTGTTATGCCTGGGATTGGCACCTGCCGTGCGAATGGCCTCTACCATGGAGGGGCTGGTCATGATGGTTTTGGTCACCTGAGCCAGCTTGTCGACGATGGGCTTGGGCGTACCTGCCGGCATGAACAGGCCATACCACATGGTCATCTCGAAGTTGGCACCGCTTTCGACAAAAGTGGGCACGTTCGGCAATCCTTCGAAACGTGCCGCCGAAGTCACCGCCAGCGGTTTGAGCTTGCCAGCCTGAATGTGGGGCAGCAACACGGGAACAAGGGCATACACCATGTCCACTTGCCCGGAGATGGCATCCGTGGTGGCTGGTCCGCCGCCCTTGTAGGGAATGAGAAGCAGCTCCATCTCGGCTTTCTTGTTGAGCAACTCCAGCGACAGATCGAGCTGCGCATGCGAGACTGACAGCTTCCTTGGCGCTGCCTTCGCGGCCGCGACAAGTTCACTGCCGTTGTTGTAGGGAGTACGTGGATTGGCGGCGAGCACGAAGGGCATGTCGGCCACGAGGCTCACAGGCTCGAGGGCCTTGAACATGTCGAACCCCGGTTCGGGGCCAAACACGTGGTTGAGCACCTGGAAGATGCTTCCGAGAAGAATGGTGTTGCCATCGGGCTTGGCCTGAGCGACGGATTGAGCGCCGATGCTGGTGGCAGCACCCGGCTTGTTTTCCACGAGGAAAGGCTGCCCCAAGTCGCGCGAAAGACGCTCGCTGAGCTTTCTGGCGATGAGATCCGTTGTGCCGCCTGCTGCATAAGGCACGACCAGCTTCACAGGCCGCGTTGGCCAATCTTCCTGCGCGGCCGAGGCCGCCATACCTGCAAAACACAGCATGGCTGCTGTCAGGCAGCGGCCCCATGAATCGAATCGGGTTTTTCGCATCAAATGTCTCCTTATTAGTCTACATTCAGATTGTTAACAATCTGAATGTAGACTATATTCCGTTTTATCCATTTCAACAAGGAGATCTAAATGGCCATTGAAAAAATTTGCTCTGAAGTCACCGGAAGCGTTTGGAAAATTCAGTCGGTAGTGGGTGACGTTCTGGAAGCTGACGCGGCGATCATGGTGCTAGAGTCGATGAAAATGGAGATCCCCGTGCTCGCGCCCGATGGCGGCCGGATCGTGAAGATCCTGGTCGCCGAAGGCGAAGCCGTCAAAGAAGGCCAGGAGTTGGCTGTCATCGAGAGTTAATGAGACCAACGGCTGCCCCCTACATGCAAGAGCACGATCTTCATCCTGTGGATGAAGGGCGGGAGATTCGATCTGCCTTACGCACATTGCCTGAGCAGATCGCGGAGCGCATTTATTCGGACATAGTCGCCGGGCACTACGAGCCCGGCGAGCGAATCCGCGAAGAAGCTCTGGCTGAATTGTTCGGTGTCAGCCGAGGCCCTGTCAGGGAAGCGCTGCGTATTCTGGAGCGGGATTCCGTGGTTCGTGTGCTTGCGAACAAGGGGGCGCACGTCACAAAGCTTTCAACCAAGGAAGTCAACGACATCTTCCAGATACGGATGCTGCTGGCCGGCGCCATGGTGCGCCGGCTTGCCACCATGCCGCAAACGGTGGTCACACGCTTCGCCCCGGCCGTCGAGACGCTCGAGCGGCTCGCCCTGGTACCGGATGGAGGGGCAGCCTATGTGGCGGCCAGTGTGGAGTTGGCCTTGGGCATGGCCAAGGCTTCCGACAACGAGCGCCTGGCCGAAATCATGAGATCGCTTGCCCGCCAGAGCTGGCGCTACACTCGGCTAGCCCTCCATGAGCCTGTTCGGCGGCAGGAGTCTGCCCGAACCTGGCGCATACTCTTTGATGCATTGCTGGCTGGGGAGGGCGATGTAGCGGGGCGCGCAATGGAAAAACTGGTTGACGATTCGCGCCGTGAAGCGGTGCACCTGCTGGAAAGCGGCCTTGCTTGATCTGCGGCCGGCATAAGGCGGGACCTCCGTCTTTGCAGGTTTTCTGCACCATTTGGTCTCAGGGGGACGTTTGTTGCACACAACAGTGAACCGTTCTTGTACTCTGAGCCTGGGGTTTATTGGCCTTGAAAGGAATCGATGCCCGTTCCCTTGGCGACAATGCGGATTGTGACAACGGTTTCATTCGTATATTGCTGCAAGCGCGGCTGGCTCAGCCGCCTCATCATGGCTTTCGTACTGCTGTGGCCGTTGGCTATGGTCGCCCGCGCGGAAACCCCCGTCACCTTGACGGAATTGCGCGCGGAAAGGGCTCAAGACGGCCTTTATCTGTCCACCCAGCTGAAATTTGATCTGTCTCAGCCGGTAGAAGAGGCTCTGTACAAGGGCATCCCTGTCTATTTCATCGCCGAGGCGGACATCGTCCGTGAACGCTGGTATTGGTCTGACGCACAGGTAGCCTCTGCGCGGCGCTACATGCGGGTGTCCTATCAGCCTCTTACTCGTCGTTGGCGTTTTGCCAGTTCATCGGAGCCGCTTTCCAATGCCGGGCTAGGCGTCAACTTCGGCCAGTACTACGATCAGTTGTCGGATGCCATGGCCGCGGTACAGCGTATTTCGCAATGGAAAATCGCCGACGCTTCCGATCTGGATGTCGATGCCCGGCAGACGCTGCGTTTTCGTTTTTACCTGGATTCGTCCCAACTACCCAGGACCTTCCAGCTCGGGGCGGTGGGGCAGTCTGACTGGCACATCTCGGTTGAACGCCGGATCGACCTGACACGGGAGACCGGCAAGTGAGCGAGCCGGCGCGCGGTGAGCTGCACGCGGATGCGCCCGCCCTGAGCCCGCGCAAGAAGCTGGCGCAGTGGTCGCTGCGCCTGGCCATCGCCGCCATCATCTGTATCGGCCTGACCTTGGTCTTCCTGCTGGTGCAGGCCACCAACAACCGGCTGCTGTACGAGCGTTACTACGCCAAGCTGTTCGTCGTGAACATGGTGGTGGCCGGTGTACTGGCATTGGTGATCATCTGGGGGATCTACCGCCTTATTTCGCGTCTGCGAAGGGGCAAGTTCGGCAGCCGGCTGCTGATCAAGCTGGCGGCGATTTTCGCGCTGGTGGGGGTGCTGCCGGGCTTGCTGATCTACGTGGTGTCTTACCAGTTCGTATCGCGCTCCATAGAGTCATGGTTCGACGTCAAGGTGGAGGGTGCGCTGGATGCTGGCCTCAATCTGGCGCGTACATCGCTGGAAACCCAGGCGCGTGATTTTGGCGCCCAGCTTCGCGGGGGCTCCTCGCAACTGGCCAGCTCGCCCGATTCATTGGCCGCCGTGCCGCTGGAGCAGTTGCGCGTGCAGCTGGGCGCCGTGGATGCCACCCTGTGGAACAGTTCGGGCCGCCTGATCGCCAGCGCCGGGCAGTCCCGCTTCGATCTCAATCCTGAACGACCTCCTGCTCAGATGCTGCGCCAGGCCCGCGCGCAAGGGGTGGCCACCTTGATCGAGGGGATCGACGAAGCGGCGGCTGCCGGGTTGGATGCGCCCGGCAGCTCGGTCCGCATCCGGGCGGTGACGGCGCTCAATGCCCGCTCATTGGGCTTGTTTGACGAGCAACGATACCTGCAAGCGGTCGTGCCGTTGCCTGCGGGGCTGGTGAGCAACGCGTTGGCGGTGCAACAGGCTTACCGGGAGTACCAGGAACGCGCCCTGGGCCGTGAGGGGTTGCGGCGCATGTACATCGCCACGCTGACCTTGAGCCTGTTCCTCGTGGTGTTCGGGGCTGTTCTGATGGCCGTGCTGCTGGGCAAACAACTGGCCACACCGCTGCTGATGATTGCCGACGGCGTGCGCCAGGTCGCGGCGGGGGATCTGACCCCCAAACTTGTGCTGCCCGGCCGCGACGAACTGGTGGGCCTGACCAGATCGTTCGCCAACATGACGCAGCAGCTTGCCGATGCCCGGGCCGCGGTGGATTCGAGCATGCGCGAGGTGGAGGCTGGCCGTGCCAGCCTGCAGACCATCCTCGACAACCTGACGGCCGGCGTCATCGTGCTGGACCGGGAGGGCGTGGTGCAGTCCTCCAACCCTGGCGCCACGCGCATTTTGCGGGCGCCGCTCGCCGCCAGTGGCGGCAAGCCCCTGGGTGCGCTGCCCGGCCTGGAAAATTTTGCCAGCGCTGTGCAGGATCAGTTTGGCGAATTCGAAGGCGAACGCGCCGAGCACGGGCTGGATCACTGGCAGAAATCGTTCGAGTTGTACGGCAACGCGAGCGGCATCAGCTCTGACGCGGTGACGCTGGTGGCGCGTGGCGCAGCGCTGCCTGATGGCTTGCGCCTGCTGGTGTTCGACGACATCTCGGAAATCGTTTCAGCCCAGCGCGCACAGGCCTGGGGCGAAGTGGCCAGGCGCCTTGCCCATGAAATCAAGAACCCGCTGACTCCCATCCAGCTTTCCGCCGAACGGCTCGAATTCAAGTTATCAGGCAAGCTGCCGGAAACAGAACAAGCCTTGCTGACCAAGGCCGTCAAGACCATCGTCGATCAGGTCGATGCGATGAAGCGGCTGGTGAACGAATTCCGCGACTACGCGCGCCTGCCTGCCGCAGACTTGAAGCCGCTTGATTTGAACGAGCTGATCCATGAAGTGCTGCACCTTTACGGCGCGGTGGGCGACGACGGCAAAACCGAAAGCCCCGTGCCATTGCGCTTTGATTGCGATCCCCAGTGCCCGCGCATCATGGGTGATGCGCAGCAACTGCGGCAAGTCATTCACAATCTGGTTCAGAACGCGCTTGATGCCACCGAGCCGCAGGCAGGTGCACAGGAGAAGAGCGATGCTGGCGTGGTGATCAGAACCCAGTGGATGGCATCGGCACATCGGGTCCGCATGAGCGTGATCGATCATGGCCATGGTTTCCCTGAAGCCATCCTGAAGCGTGCCTTCGAACCCTACGTGACCACCAAGGCCAAGGGCACTGGTCTGGGCCTGCCAGTCGTCAAGAAAATTGCCGAGGAGCATGGCGCGCGGCTCGACGTATCCAACCGGATTGTGGACGGCCAAGTGGTCGGTGCGCAAGTATCGTTATCATTCGAACCATCCCCTTCTGGGGAGCGCACTTAAAATCCTGCATATAGGAAGAGGAAACCACACTTCACATGGCCAACATTCTGGTGGTGGACGATGAACTCGGCATTCGGGATCTGCTCTCCGAGATCCTGAACGACGAGGGTCATACTGTCGAGCTTGCCGAAAACGCTGCACAGGCGCGCGCGGCGCGTCAGCGCGCCCGGCCGGATCTCGTTCTGCTGGACATCTGGATGCCGGATACCGACGGCGTCACCTTGCTCAAGGAATGGCGCGGCACCGGCTTGCTCACCATGCCCGTCATCATGATGAGCGGCCACGCCACCATCGATACGGCCGTGGAAGCCACGCGCATCGGCGCGCAGTCGTTCCTTGAAAAGCCGATCACGCTGCAAAAGCTTTTGAAGGCCGTCGAGCAGGGTTTGGCCCGGGAAGGTGCCGGACGCAAGCAGGCGCCCGACGGTATCGATGCTCCCGCCAATACCCTGGCGGCTGCGGAACTGACCGTGGAAGTCGCCATGACTGGCGGCCACCCGCTGCCCAGCGCGGTAGACCTGAGCCCGCAAGGACAGCAGACCTTCGAACTCGACAAGCCCTTGCGCGACGCGCGCGATGCTTTCGAGAAGGCGTACTTCGAGTTCCATCTGGCCAAAGAAGGTGGCTCCATGACGCGCGTCGCCGAGAAAACGGGGCTGGAGCGCACCCATCTGTACCGCAAGCTGAAGCAGCTTGGCGTCGATCTTTCACGAGGCCGTAGAGGAAATGCATCCGCCAGCTAAAAACGGCGAAAGTTGATGCTAGAATACGAGCTTCTCTGGCCCGGTAGCTCAGTTGGTAGAGCAGCGGATTGAAAATCCGCGTGTCGGTGGTTCGATTCCGCCCCAGGCCACCAAATATGACGCCTCAGCACTCGAAAGGGTTCTGGGGCGTTGCTGTTTTTGGATCAAGGGGCTTCCAAAGTGACTGTTTCTAACTCTAAGCCGACCACGGGCACTATTCTTTAAAGCGGTCATTGATTTATACCCCTGGTGTTCGCAGTCCGAAAAGTACCGTTGATCCCCACTCGCCTGTAGACCCGGGCTCAGTCTTCTGTTTTGCGCTTCATTGCGTGCTCCCTTCGAGTCGGCGGCAGAGACCTACCGTTTACTTTGTGGCTTGGGCGCATTCATCGCTGGGAATCCCAAGCTCAGCACTGACCAGCGAGCCTGTCTGCCGCTTCTTGCATGCCACCCAGAATGCTGTCGGCGACTTGTTCAGGAAAGTTCGCGGGTAACCGTGCCTGCACTGCGGCGATCACTCCAGGTGTTCGCGCAACTAGGTCATCCAGAATGAATTGAGCCTGCCGGCCGTCCTCGGTCACGATGCCATGACGGGCGCCCAAGGCGAGCCAATGTCGGCGCAGGATGTCCCGCATTTTCCAGTGCGCGTTCTTCGAGCGCACTGCCATGGCCATCTTGGCTTTGAATGGCGAAATCGTCGAAGATCCCTTGCCAAGTACCGGATAGGCCGACAGCACATCGTAGAGCGGTGTAAGTTGGTAGCGCCCGCCTGGCCGTAGGAACAAGCTGAAGTTCTTCGCGTGGCCGTCTGTCGCGCACAGCATCCAAAACAGTACTTGCGCCTGAAAGAAGGTACGTTGGTCCTGTTCTCGCGTCATTGAGCCTTCGAGCACGCTCAGAATGCGGTCCATGCCGGGGCCACCATCGGCTTCGTACTTCAAGGCCGGAGGTGTACCGGTCGCCTGGCACATATCCTCTTGTGGGAGGCGGACGAGACGGCGGTCGCCCGCCGGACTGTGCCACCACATACGGTCGAAGCGTTCGACCGCCAGGGCCTTCATATCCTCGAACTGCACGGGTGCGCAGGCCGCTACGGGCAGACCGAATTCCCGCAGGATCAACGAACACAGCCATTCGTTCTCGACGGAGTCCCGCATGTCGATCTTCATGCCCCCGATGAGCCCCAGGGGCAATTTGAAAATGTGCGTGGTGGGTGTTCTTTCCCGAGGCATGCACCACTGCCCGTCCCAATGGAGCAATGCCGTTTTTTCCTGGGCACCCGCGATGGAAATACGCAAGTCATCGCTGGCCGCTAGGCCCAAGGTATTGGGTGTCGTGGCACCACGCAAGACTTCCGCGACCTGGGCCTCGCTCAACGGATCGGCCTGCACGGGCATGAGATCCGCGGGGGCTTGGCCTTGGGGCAGGGTTTCCAGTGCGCCTACGCAGTCGCGGCCAATTTCGGCCAAGAGGTCGAAGGCGTCGACGCTGCCGGTCTGGTAGCGGCGTGCGATTCGCTCGCGAATATCCTTGCTGTCAGGCAGCAGGTTCTCGAAATACGCTCGAACCTTGTCGCCCCGATGAGGCGCATTGCCTGGGGTGAAGGGCAGGGACAGGGACAAGGGCCGTCCTTGCTCAGAGAGGGCCCAGGTGGGATCGTATTGCAGCGTGTCGGGTGTGTTCGGAGCCAGACTCCAGGTGCCGACAAAGACGCCATTCATCCAGAGTCCGAGCGAGCGCTTGTGTGAGCGGCGCCCCATCGTTTACCAACTTGGTGTGTTGGTGTCAGCTTTGCCCGATGCCGATGCAGGGGTGGGTTTGCCGAGCACCATCTCCACACCAAGAATGCTGAGCAGTTTCAGCAGACGCGCGGCCCCGACGTTCTCGGCGTTGCGCTCCAGCGCTGAATAGGTTTGCTGAGTTATGCCAAGACGTAACGCCGCTTCGCTCTGCGTCAGGCCGGCTTCCTTGCGAAAGGCTTGGAGAAGGGTGGGCAACTGATCGGCTGTGCGCACGGTGAATCCAGACATACAAATCCTGATTTGTATTGATGGTTTACTTATTATAGGCAGTAATTTAATTTTACAAATGATGACTTGTAAAATGGGCCGCACGATATCGCTTACATGTGATGGCACGTCATGGCGAACGCGGATCCCCCCGCGGACGTATGCCCAACTTCGCGCGCAAGTAGCGGATGAAAAGCCAGATGGATTCGAGCTTTTTACTCAGTACCCTCGTTGGACTGCTTTCCGATAAGGATGGAGCCAATGAGCTCGACGACGATACTCAACGCGATGACGACGCCGGCGGCTGTCGAAGCACCGAGGAAGAGCAGGCCGATCGAGACGACAGTACTGACTGCTGCAAGTATGTGAATCGACCTCATGCTTTTTCCATGGCTAAAGGGCTCGGACAATTCCAAGCACTAATCCAGACACTAGTTGCTTGCTAAAGCCTAGCACACAATTGCCAGTGGTAAGCGCTTGGTGGCTTGATGAAGTGATCCGGCAAACAAGCAATTCAGACGCCTCGCCGCCACTAAGACAAGTCCTGGATCAAGACGGCGCTCTGGCATGTGTCGATGCACGATGAGTGCCCCATTGATGGCGCGCGTGATCTGAGACGGTGCACCACTTGGGGCGAAATGCCACGCCATGGTGCGTATACCCCGATCCCAGCCCGTTCAATGTTGGCATCAAAATTGCTGATCAGTTGTTCAATTAATTTTGCGGGTTAACCCCAGCACGAGATTGATCCGAGAGGGTTATCCTTCGCGCATTAATTAATTGGTCGTTTAATTTATTAGTGCTGGTGCGCGGATGCTGAGTCGATCCGTGTGCCGGGTTTGGGTTTGTCCTCACCTGGAGAATGAAATGAACAAGTGGTCTCAAGTGCTGTCCCTCACGGGCCTCCTCGCTGTGTCGGCGCTGGCCAGCGCGCAGGAGACGGTGAAGATCGGCGTGATCGAGCCTCTCACTGGCTCGGTGGCCTACAACGGCCTGGCGTCGGTCAATGGTGCCAAGCTCGCTGTCGAGCGGCGCAACGCGGCTGGCGGGGTGCTCGGCCGCAAGGTTGAATTGGTGATCGAGGACGGGCAATGCCGCCCTGCCAACTCGGTGAATGCTGCTGAAAAGCTGGTGCAGCGCGATAAGGTGGTGGCACTGCAGGGTGCCTTCTGCAGTTCGGCTACGGCGGCCGTGATGCCGGTGGCCGAGAAGTACAAGGTGCCGTTCGTCACTGGCGTGTCCTCCAAGGCCGATTTGACGGAGAAGGGGATGCAGTACTTCTTCCGTTCCGCCGAAACCGACCGGCTCATGTCCAAGACCTTCAGCAAAATCCTGGCGGACAAGCTGCAGCTCAAGACGGTGGCTTATATCGGGGTGAACGACGACTGGGGCCGCGGCGGTGTGGAAGACTTCTCCAAGGACCTCGAGGCGCTGGGCGTCAAGACCGTGATGAAGGAGTATTTCGACCACGGCGCGACCGACTTCTACACGCTGCTGACCAAGCTGCGCGCCAGCAAGGCCGACGGGGTGTTCGTGGCCGCTGAGACGCAGGACGGCTCGATTCTGGTCAAGCAGTTCAAGGAGTTTGGACTGACGACCAAGATTTTCGGTGTGGGCTCATGGGCCACTGCGGACTTCATCGGCCTGACGGGCGATGCGTCCGAAGGTATCTACGCCGCGGTGCCCTATGCGTCGAGCCTCTCGAACGAGCGCAACAAGGCCTTCGTCGAACAGTACGTCAAGGCTTACAAGGAGAAGCCCGGCAAGTACGGCGCCGCCGGCTACAACGCGATGAACATCATGCTGGACGCCGTGCAGCGCGCCGGCAAGGCCGAGCCTGAGGCCATCCGCGATGCCCTGCGCAAGACTGACTACGCCGCGCCCAACGGCCGCTACCGCTTCACCGACAAGGGCGAGGGCTACGGCTTCGACGTGGTGTTGGTGAAGATCAGCAAGCGCGAGCCGAACGTGGTCGCGCAGGCGGCCACCGAGAAGCCTTGAAGCCCTGACGAGATAGCGAAGCAGGAATTTCCACGATGGAACTACTTTCGCAGTACCTTGCCAACGGGTTGGTGACGGGGTCGTTCTATGCGCTCTCGGCGCTGGGACTGACCCTGATCCTCGGCTTGATGCGAGTGGTCAATTTCGCTCACGGCGAGCTCTACATGCTCGGCGGCGTGATGGGCTGGTGGGCGACCACTCGCCTGGGACTGGACTTCTTCAGTGGTCTGGTCCTCGTGGCGCTGGTGATGGGTGCCTTCGGCTGGCTGGTCGACCGCTTCCTGATCGAGCGCATCCGCGATCAGGGCGAGGAGCCTGGCATCCTGCTGACCATTGGGCTGTCGATCTTCCTGGCCAATACGGCCTTGCTGGCGGTGGGCACCGCGCCGCTGAAGGTCGAGGCGCCAATTTCCGCTGGCCCGATGTTCTTCGGTCCGGTGGTGCTGACGAAGCTGCGCGTGTTCGCGGTGGTCGTGTGCGCCCTGTTGATCGTAGCTGCCTGGTTGGTGATTCACAAGACACGCCTGGGCTGCGCGATGCGCGCCACTTTCCAGGACCCGATGGCCGCACAGCTTGTGGGCGTTCGCACTGCCAACGTGTATGCAGCCACTTTCGCCATGGGGACGGTGATCGCTTCCATGGCCGGCATGCTGCTCGGCTCGATCTATTCAGCGCAGGTGGCCGTCGGCGGGCTGGTCAGCATGAAGGCTTTCGTGGTGGTGATCCTGGGCGGCATGGGCAGCTTCGCGGGAGCCATCGCCGGCGGACTGCTGCTGGGCGTGGTTGAGGCGCTGTGGGGCGGTTACGTGGCCACTGGCTGGGTCGACATCGTCGGTTTCGCGCTGGTGATCCTCACGCTGGTCTTCCGGCCCTACGGTCTCTTTTCCAAGCGGGCGGAGCGCGCATGATGAAATTCGAGAAACACTGTCTTGTGATCCTGATGGCGGTGGCCGCGCTGATGCCACTGGTGGTGCGCGACCAATACGTGCTGCACATCGCCATCATGGTGCTGTTCTACGCCGTGTTGGCCAGCAGCTTGAATCTGGTGGTCGGCTACGTGGGGGAATTCTCGCTTGGCCATACGGCTTTTCTGGGGACTGGCGCTTATACGGCGGCCATCCTTTCCACGCAGTACGGTTGGCCGATGTGGGCCACCATGCCGGTGGCGGGCTTGCTGGCTGCGCTGGTGGGCGTGGTCATTGGCGGCGTGACGCTGCGGCTGCAGGGGCCGTTCTTCGTGATTGTGACGCTCTCCTTCGCCGAGGTGCTGCGCTTGGTGGCCGACAACTGGATTGGTCTTACCAATGGCCCCATGGGGATCGCCGGCATTGCGCAACCAGCGTTGCTGGGCGATGCAGGTAACCTGGGCGCCAAGCAGTTCTACTATGCGGTGGCCTGGGTGTTGCTGGCGATCACGCTCTACCTCAGCTTCCGCTTCGTGCATTCCAATGCAGGCCGCGCCGCGGTGGCGGTGCGGGAGAACCGCTACGTGGCCCAATCCATCGGTATCCGGCCGCTGAGCTACTCGATGCTGGCGCTGGTGCTTGGTGCGCTGCTCTCGGGCATGGCGGGCGGTTTCTATGCCCACTACATCTCCTTTGTCGGACCAGAAGTGTTCCGCTTCGCGTTCATGGTGAGCATGATCATCATGGTGCTCATCGGCGGCAAGGGCACGCTGGTGGGACCGCTGATCGGTGCCCTGTTGGTGACCTTCCTGGAGGAGTACCTGCGCGAGGCCAAGGAGTTGCGGCTGTCGATCTTCGGTCTGGCCGTGATCGCGATCGTGCTCTTCCTGCCGCGTGGCCTGATGGGCTTTGTGGTGCAATGGCGCGAATCGCGCAAGGCCGCATCGCCCAAGCTCGCCGCATCGCCCAAGGCAGAGAGGAGAGCAGCATGAGCGCCACTCACGCCATGAACACGCCGCGCGCACTGGAGGTGCGGGGCTTGGGCAAGTCCTTTGGCGGCATCCATGCGGTCAAGGATGTCAGCTTTGATGTCCACCCGGGCGAGATCGTCGGCCTCATCGGCCCCAACGGCGCAGGCAAAACCACGTGCTTCAACCTGATCACGGGCTTCTACACGCCCAGCGCAGGGCAAGTGCGCTTCGCGGGCATCGACGTGACGGGGAGAAAGCCCTATCACATGGCCCGCATGGGCATCGTGCGCAGCTTTCAGAAGACCAACATTCTGAAGTCGCTCACCGTGTTCGAAAACGTGCTGACCGGTCACTATATGGAGGCGCGCCAGTCTCTGTGGCGCACTTTTTTCCCGGGCCGAGAGGTGCGAGAAACCGAAGAGGCCGTACGAGAGAGTGCGCAGCGCATCGTTCACACGATGGGCTTGGCTCATCGCATGGATACATCGGCCGCGGTGTTGTCGTGCGGCGAACTGCGCCTGCTCGAAGTGGCCCTGGCTCTCGCGTCCAAGCCTGAAATCCTGATGCTCGATGAGCCCGCGGCCGGCCTCAACAGCCAGGAGGCCCGCCAGTTTGGCGAGATCCTCAAGACGCTGCGCGGCACGTTGGTCCAGTCGATCCTGATCGTGGAGCACAACATGAGCCTGGTCATGGGCGTCTCCGATCGGGTGGTCGTGATGCATTTCGGCCAGAAGCTGGTCGAGGGCACACCTGCGCAGGTGCAAGCCGATAGCCGGGTGGTCGAGGCCTACCTGGGTGGTGGAGGAAAGAAGGCATGAGTGCAGTGATGACCCATGAGATGGGTGCAAGCCCCCTGGCTGGCGAGACCGGCTCGCCTGTGCTGGAGTTGCGCGACTTGCACGTGAGCTACGGTAAGACGGCAGCGCTGCATGGCGTGAACCTGAGCGTGATGCCGGGTGAAGTGGTGGCGCTCATCGGTACCAACGGCGCGGGCAAGAGCACGACGCTGCGCGCCATCTCGGGCCTGCTCAAGCCCACGCGCGGCGACATCTTCTTTCAAGGCCAAAGCATTGGCGGCCTCTCGGCAGATCGAGTGGTGGCGCAGGGTATCGCCCAGTCGCCGGAAGAGAGGCACGTGTGGCCAACCATGACGGTGGATGAAAACCTGTCGATGGGCGCATACCTGTGCAAGTCCAAGGGCGAGATCGAGCGCCGCATGGGCCTGGTCTACGAGCGCTTCCCACGGCTGAAGGAGCGGCACAAGCAACTCGCAGGCACGCTGAGCGGCGGCGAGCAGCAGATGCTGGCCATCGGCCGCGCGCTCATGTCCGAGCCGCGTCTGCTGCTGTTGGACGAGCCCAGCCTGGGCCTGAGTCCGCGCATGGCCGAGGAGGTGTTCGAGTTCGTTCGCGAGATCAACGCTCACGGCGTGACGGTGATGCTGGTCGAGCAGAACGTGCATAACGCGCTTTCGGTGGCCACACGGGCCTACGTCTATGAGACCGGGCGCGTGGTGGCTGAGCGTGATGCGGCCGGCCTGCTCGATGATCCGGAGTTGCTCAGCGCCTACCTCGGCGGTTGAGCCTGACAAAAGAGGGTGCCTGCGCGCACCCTCTTTTTGTCTCCATCGATTAATTGAACAACTGTTTAACAAAGGGGAAGGTCTTGGCGCCGGCCCACCAGATCAAGGAGTAGAAAAGACATGAACAAGACATTGAAAATCGGCATCGTTGGTGGCGGCATCGGTGGCGTGGCCCTTGCCCAGGCGCTGCGCTTGCGTGGTATTGATGCCCATGTGTTCGAGCGCGCGAGTGCGTTTGGTGAGATTGGCGCGGGGGTGCAGATGACGCCCAATGCGGCGAAGGTGCTGCGTGCGCTGGGCTTGGGCGATGCATTGGCGCGCATCGGCTTTTTGCCCCGGGCCATGGTCGGACGCAACTGGGACGACGCACGCGAGCTTTTCCACACACCGTTGCGCGAGGTGTGCCCGCGTCTATTCGGTGCCGACTTCTGGCATGTGCATCGCGCGGATCTCCATGCCATATTGTCCGAGGGCATCCCGGCAGACCGCGTGCGTTTCAATGTCTCGTGCACGGGTGTCACCCAGAACGCAGGCCAAGCCATCGCGCACTTCAGCGACGGAAGTCAGTTCGAGGCTGATTTGATTGTGGGCGCCGACGGTATTCATTCGGCGGTGCGCGACTCCTTGTGGGGCAAGACCGCCTCGCAATACACCGGCCACATGTGCTGGCGCGCGCTGGTGCCGGTAGAGCAACACCCCTTGCCATTCGTGAGTCCGGACGCATCCTTCTGGATGGGCCCCAAGGCCCACATCGTCACTTACTACGTCAAAGGCGGGGCGGCGGTGAACATCGTTGCCGTCAATGAGAGCGCCGACTGGGTGACCGAGTCGTGGACCGAGCCGAGCACGCGTGAGGAACTGCTGGCCGCCTATGAGGGATGGCACGAGAACATCATTCGCCTTTTCGAGAAGACCGATGCTCAGCAAATCTTCAAGTGGGGCCTGTTCGACCGGGACCCGATGGCACAGTGGTCGCAAGGTTGCGTGACGTTGTTGGGCGATGCGGCGCATCCGATGCTGCCTTTCCTGTCCCAGGGTGCCGCCATGGCCATCGAGGACGCCTACGTCTTGGCCGCAGCGTTGTCGCACTTCGACGGCAATCTCGACGGCGCCTTGCGGGCCTACGAGGCCGAGCGCCGCCCGCGTACCGCACGCGTGCAGTTGGAGGCTCGCGAACGCGGCCGCACTTACCACCTCTCTACGCCCGAAGAGCAGAAAAAGCGCGACGAGGAATTCCAGAGAGCCCAGGCCAGGGACCCGAACGCCGTCGGCATCAAGGCCGAGTGGGTCTATTCATACGACGCCACCGCCTGCGTCAAGCGCTTTGATGAAAGCGCCGAAGCAGCCGTCGCCTGAGCAAGGAGATCAGAGATGACAAGCAGGAAGACTCAATTTCGTATCGGGCAGATCGTGCCTAGCTCCAACACCACGATGGAGACCGAGATCCCCGCCATGTTGCGCCTGCGCGAGCAGGTGCGGCCCGAGCGTTTCACCTTCCACTCCGCGCGCATGCGGATGAAGCACGTCAACAAGGAAGAGCTGGCGGCCATGGATGCCGAATCCGACCGCTGCGCGCTGGAACTGAGCGACGCACGGGTGGACGTCCTGGGATATGCTTGCCTGGTGGCCATCATGGCCATGGGCCGCGGTTACCACCGGCAGTCGCAGTCGCGCCTGAGCCGCGCTACCGTCAGCAACCACGGCGAGGCGCCAGTCATCACAAGCGCTGGTGCGCTGGTCGATGCGCTCAAGGTGATGGGTGTCAAGCGCATCGCGCTGGTTGCGCCATACATGGTGCCGCTGACGAAGCTGGTGATCGACTACATCGAGCACGAGGGCTTCGAGGTGGCCGATTGGCGTGCGCTGGAGATTCCCGACAACCTGGAGGTTGGCCGCCACGACCCGGCGAAGCTGCCGGCCATCGTGGCCGGCATGAAGACCTCGGACGTGGATGCGATCGTGCTTTCGGCTTGCGTACAGATGCCGTCGTTGCCGGCCATCGCACAGGTGGAGGCGGCCACCGGCAAGCCGGTGGTCACCGCAGCGGTGGCCACCACCTACGCGATGCTCGGCGCGCTGGGCCTGGAGCAGGTGGTGCCGGGAGCAGGTGCGCTGCTCTCGGGCGCGTACTCGAAGGGAGCGCAGGCATGAGTCACTTTCTCTACGGCGCACAGGTGCATGCCAACGGCATCCGTCAGCACTACCTGCGTTATGGTGGCGATTCCGGTGCACGGACGGGGCGCAATGCGGTCGTCCTTATTCCGGGCATCACCAGCCCGGCCGTCACCTGGGGCTTCGTGGCTGAGCGCTTCGGGCGCCACTTTGACACTTATGTGCTCGACGTGCGCGGCCGAGGTCTGAGCGAAGCGTCCGATACGCTGGATTACAGCCTCGATGCGCAGGCGGCCGACCTCAATGCCTTCTGCGCAGCGTTGGGCCTGGGTGGCTATGCCTTCGTCGGCCATTCGATGGGCGGTCGCATCGCCATACGCGCGGCTTCGAAGTGGCCAACCGGCCTCACACGTGTGGTCGCAGTCGATCCGCCCGTCTCCGGCCCAGGCCGCCGGGCCTATCCGGCCAAGTTGCCCTGGTACGTCGATTCGATTCGCATGGCGCGCCACGGCATCAGCCAGGACCAGATGCGGGAGTTTTGTCCCACCTGGAACGAGGAGCAACTGCGCCTGCGCGCTCAATGGCTGCACACCTGCGATGAACGGGCCATTGTGACCAGCTTCGAGGCCTTCCAGACCGATGACATCCATGCCGACCTGCCGCGCATCGCGGTGCCGCTGATGCTGATGAGCGCCGAGCGCGGCGACGTGATCCGCGAGGAGGAGTTGGCCGAGATCCGCGGGCTGGTGCCCGGCCTGCGCGAGGATCGTGTGGCCGGGGCCGGCCACATGATTCCCTGGGACAACGAGGAAGGCTTCCATCGAGCTTTCGGTGACTTCCTCGGCCAGACGCTGGATTGAATCTATTCAACATCGGAGATTGACATGGCCATCAGCGACACTGAACTCATCCGTGCCTGGACACAGGTGCTGACTCTTTCCAAGCTCAAGAGCGGTGACGCCGTCACTGTGCTGACGAGCGATCACACTCATCCACAGACATTGCGTTGCGCAATCACTGCCGCCACCATGCTGGGCGCCTGCGTGAGCCGGTTGGACCTGCCGCCGGTCAACGGGGAGAAGTCTCTCAGCAGGGACACGCTCGCCTATCTAGGCACCACGCCGCTTACAGGCAATCGCGCTGCCATCGCGGCGCTCAAGGCCAGCGACCTGGTGCTGGACCTGATGACGCTGCTGTTCTCGCCCGAGCAGCACGAGATCCTAGCCTCGGGCACGAAGATCCTGCTGGCCGTGGAGCCGCCCGAAGTGCTGGCCCGCCTGGTACCCACCATGGAGGACTACCATCGCGTGCAGGCTGGCGTGGCCTTGCTCAAGGGCAGGCGCGAGATGCACGTGACCTCCGCGGCCGGTACCGACCTGCATCTGCCGCTGGGTGAGTACCCGATCACCGCTGAATACGGTTTCGTCGATCAGCCTGGCCGTTGGGACCACTGGCCCAGCGGCTTCGCCTTCACTTGGCCCAATGAGGGCGGGGCACATGGCCGCATTGTGCTGGCCAAGGGTGACGTGCTGCTGCCCATGAAGAACTATGTGACAGAGCCGATCACGCTCACGGTAAAGAACGGCTTTGTGACCGCGATCGAGGGTGACGCCGAAGCCGAGCTGCTGCGCGAGTACATCGAGTCTTTCCAGGATCCCGAGGCCTATGCCATTTCGCACGTGGGCTGGGGTCTGCAGAAGCGGGCCTTTTGGTCCACGCTGGGCTTGTACGATCGCGAAGCCACGCTGGGCATGGACGCGCGCGCCGTCAGCGGCAACTTCCTGTTCTCGCTGGGCCCCAACAACGAGGCCGGCGGCAGCCGTACCACCGCTTGCCACATCGATATTCCGATGCGGCACTGCAATGTCTTCGTCGATGGCCTGCAGGTGGTGGATGACGGGAAGGTGGTGGAGTCGTTGATGAAGCCGGCTAAGCTCGCGGCGCACAAGGAGGCGGCCCATGCGTGACGAGTCGCAGGTCTACCAGCAGCAGGGTTTTGGTGCCGGCCTTGGCGTTCAGCCCCCCGTTGGTCTGCTGATCGTGGACTTCGTGAACGGCTTTGCCGATCCCGGCACCTTTGGCGGCGGAAACATCCCGGGTGCTATCGACCGCACCGTTGGCTTGCTGGCCGTCGCGCGCGAGCGCGGCTGGCCGGTGGCACACAGCCGCATCGTCTATGCCGACGATGACAGCGACGCCAACATCTTCAGTGCCAAGGTGCCCGGCATGCTGAGCCTTAAGGAGCACTCGCCGGCCAGTGCCATTGTGGACGCGCTCGCGCCTGCGGCCGGCGAGCGGGTGGTGCGCAAGAACGTGCCTTCGGCTTTCTTCGCCACTGACCTTGCCCCCTGGCTCACCCAGCGCGGCGTTCGCACGTTGCTGGTGGCCGGCTGCGTGACCAGCGGTTGCGTGCGCGCGAGCGTTGTCGACGCCATGTGCTGGGGTTTTCGTCCGGTCGTGGTCGAGGACTGCGTGGGCGACCGTGCCATCGGTCCGCATGAGGCAAGCTTGTTTGACATGCGGCAAAAGTACGCCGACGTGATGAGCTTGCAGGCCCTCCTTGGTCAGCTGCCAGCCTAGCCCGAGGGCAGAGCTGCCAAGGCGCCTTCAGGGCGCCTGAAAGCCGCCCACCACGAAGCGCGTGACCTGATCGATCAGCGCTTCGGTGTCCTCTGCGTCGTACAGGCCCTTGGGCGTCATTTCTTCCATGCGGTGCGTGTCCGAGAACGCGTAGAGATACGTACCGACCATCAACGTGACGCGCCAGTAGGCATCCAGTTCGCCCAACTGCGGCAAGGCCAGACGAAAGGCCTCCACATAGCGCTGCGTGGAGGATCCATAGGCGTCCGTACGTACTTTGTACGAGATTTCGGGTGGTTCGGTGTGCAGGCGGGCCTGCAGGCGCAGAAAGGAGCGGCCCTGTGGCGTGGAGCGCAGAGCCAGCGTGGGCGAGAGAAATGCATGCACGATCTCACGCACCGTGGGCTTGCCCTTGTCCAGCAGCGCTTCCAGCAGGTCCACGCGTTGCTTGGAGATGATCTGTCCGCGGCGAAGGAAGGTCTCCTCAAACAACCCGTACTTCGAGCCGAAGTAGTAGCTGATCAGCGCCTGCGTCACATTGGTGGCGGCGGCAATCTCTCGCAGCGTGGTGCCGGCATAGCCCAGTTTGGCGAATTGCGCTTCGGCCGCGTCCATGATCTCGTCGCGGACCGCGCTGGTTCCCTCTGGCCGGCCAGGTTTCCTCTGTTTCACCCGCTTGGTGGCGGTGCGGCTGGCGGTACCCGTCGTCTTCATGTAATTAATCGCTTGACCAATAAGTGAGTATAGGGGCAGTGCTCCCTATCGAGATGCAAAGCACTTGCGATGTAGCGCTCGAACTACGATTGTCTGCAGGATTGCGTCGAGATTGGATGCCGTACTCGGCAAGTCGAACGTCGCTGGGGCAGCGTTTCTCGTCGGATCGCCTTGTCGTTGCCTCGGGTTCTTGTCCATGCAATATTTAGCGCACGTATACGTTTGTGTATTCGCTGAGACTTAGAATGTCGGGATGACGCCTCCCAAGGAACCGCCGCTCCGAGCAGCCGACACTGTTTATGTCACGTTGAGGTCGCGCATTTTGCGCAATCAGCTTTCAGGGGGAAGCCAGCTTCTGGAAGATGCGATCGCAGCGGACCTCGGCCTTAGCCGGACGCCCGTCCGAGAGGCACTTGCACGCCTTGAGTCGGAAGGCCTGGTAGAACCGATTCCTCGTCACGGTTATCGGGTGATACCCATCACCATGGAGGACATCCGAGAAATCTACCAAGTACTGTCACCGCTCGAAACAGTGGCGGCCGAACTCCTCGCGCAGAAGAAGCCAAATTCAGCAGAGGTCAAGGCGCTTCAGGAAACGGTTGACAAGATGGCAGCGGCTTTGAAGGCAGACGATCTCGATGCTTGGGCCGACGCGGACGAGATGTTCCACGCACGACTGGTCGACTTCTGCGGAAACCGGAGATTGGCGAAGGTTGCACATCTGCTGTTTGCACAGTCGCATCGCGTACGGCTATTCACACTGCATCTGCGTGACAAACCCTTGTCCTCTGTGGCGAACCACGGCGCTCTCGTCGATGCGATTCGTAAAGGCCGCCCCGATCTGGCCCGTCAGATCCATGCGGGACAGCGAGACAACTGGACCGTGACAATGGCCCAGCTGCTCGAACGCTTGAAAATCCATCAACTATGAAACGGTACCGATCGTAGGCGTCAAGGGCTAGTCGCCGCGAACACCAGACAGCTCGACCAATTTGCCCCAGCGTTCAATCTCCGTGCCGACAAATTGGCGGAACGCCTCGGGGTTCTTGAAGTTTGCAGTCACACCCGCGTCGGCGAAGGTCTTTTGGACTTGTGGAATCGCCAGCACGGACTGAATCTCGCTGGCCAACCGGTTGACAATGGCGCTTGGTGTCTTGGCGGGCGCGAAGACACCGTACCAGTGCGTGTAGTCGGCATCCGGGTAGCCTTGTTCTGACATCGTAGGCACGTCAGGCAATTGCGGCATGCGTTGCGCATCAATCACCGCGATCGCACGCAACTTTCCTGCCTTGATCTGTGGCAGCGCCGCACCGGTGGTCGAAACGAGCATCGATACCTGGTTGCCCATGAGGTCGGCAATTGCCGGAGGAATCCCCTTGTAGGGCACATGCACCATGTCCAGCTTGTTGCGTGCCTGAAAAAGCGCCGCGATCAGGTGCGCGGTGCTCCCGTTGCCATATGAGGCGTAGCTAAGCGGTGTTTTGCTTTGCTGGCCATATGCAACGAACTCCGCGAGATTTTTGACCGGAGTAGCGGTGTTAACTAGCACGACATGCGGGCCGGTGGCTAGAAGGGCAACGGGCTCGAAGTCTCGCTTCGGGTCGTAGCGAAGTTGCTTGAAGAATGTGGCGTTGATGGCGTGAGTGTTCGTCACCCCGAGCACGAACGTATAGCCGTCCGCGGGAGCTCGTGCCACAAGCTCGGTGCCGATGATGCCGGATGCGCCTGGGCGATTCTCGATGACGAAGGGGTGGCCGAGTCTTTCCTGCAACTTGGTCGCGACCGTACGTGCAATCACGTCGGTCCCTCCGCCGGCCGGCCACGGTACGACCAGAGTCATTGGCTTGGCGGGCCAGGACTCGGCATAGGCATGAGCCAGCGGAAAGGCGGCACAGGCGGCGCTGGCCATCAATTTCAATAGCGATCTCTTCTGCATGTTGTCTCCTTGAACGGCGCGTGGCTCAGTGGCCGCCGTTTGCCTTCAGAACCTCAGCTTCGGATGGAAGCCGCCCATCACTCAAGTAGCGCTCGAACAGCGGTCGGATTGCTGGCGGCATTGGATAAGCCTGGTGCAGCGATAGGCCGTCCAGAAGCAGCGCACGGCAAAACTGTTCCTCTTTGGTGAATATCTCGAACCCGTCTATGACGTCATTTACCCAACGTTCGGGAATGACGATCACACCATCTCTGTCAGCCAGGATCCAGTCACCGGGTACGACCAGTGCGCCGCCGCATTGCACGGGTACGTCAGCTTCCCAGGCCACCAAAGTCGGGGCCGACGGAACAGGGAAGGTGCTTGTCGCAAACACTGGTAGCCCCACACCTTCGAGCCCGACCAGGTCGCGCATCACCCCGTCAGTGGCCACGCCAACGGCACCGTTGATCTTCGCGCGAAGCGCGAGCATGTCGCCAAGGACAGAACCTCTGGGCCAGCCCTGGGCGTCGAAGATCAGAAAATCACCCGGTTGCGTTGCGTCGAGTAGACGGAAGTTGGGCGGTTCGCCAGGTGCCTTGCGGTAATCGACGCGGGTTGGCAGGAAGCGCAGCGTGCGCGCGCGGCCCGCGATGGACCCTTCAAGTGGGAACAGCGTTTTGACGTTTGAGAGCACTAGCTGACAAGGGTCCTGTTCCTTGAGCAGATCCAGCGCTGCCGTTGTCGGGATGCGTGCGAGCGCGCTCCGTATGGTGGCATCGTCCGATCGGTTCAACACCCCCTCGGAGTAGGGCGCGTTCGACGAAACGCGGGCGTGCGAAATGTTGCTCATGCGGACCTCTTCAGCATGTCGTCGTACTTGACTTTCTGGTGGACTTCGATCGGGTCCCCTCCCGCGCGGATGGCCGCGATCACGCCGTCTTCGGTGTCTTTGACGAAGCGGGCGATCTTCAGCACCGCCTCGATCTGCTCGTGTGGTACTACTACCACGCCGTTTTCGTCTCCCACGATCAGATCACCGGGGCGGACGATATTGGTACCGAGTCTGGCCTCGGTGTCATGGCTCACGTAGCCGACACGGCCGCGAACGGACTGATGGATGAAGCCTTTGCCAAATACCGGCAAGCCGAGGGTTTTGTATTCGTCGATGTCGCGCGCGACACCATCGCAAACCACACCGGCCAGGCCGTAGTGGAGGGAGGTTGCACCAGCAACGCCCCCAAACGTATTGAGATCCATGCGGCCGCCGACATCGATCACCAGCACGTCACCAGGTTGCGCATCCATGATGGCCTGCAGCGTGCCCACCACGGTGGTGATCTCCTTGTGCGAATTCTCGAGCGGCGCGAGCGTCAAGGTCATTGCCGGGCCGACGACCTTCTTGCAGCCTTCCCAAAGAGCGCCGATGTGTGTGGGCTCGCAAGGTATGCCAAGCCTGTCCAGCGCATCGCTGACGTTGGATGTGGAAACGGCCATGTAGCCGTGAATGATTGCTTTGCTGACGGGTCTACGCATGAGGCCTCCTGTTGCGTGGTGTCGAAACATGCCACTGAAATTTGCGGCATGCGAGCGCTATTGTACATTTTTATGTATACGTAATACAATACATAAAATCGTACGGAGCGATTGAAGCCCGATCGATTTCTCAAAAGGAGACCACCCATGACAGATCCCTTGCTTCCCCGTTCGCGAAGAATCTTCTTGAAATCCCTTGGTGCCTCGACGGCCGCTACAGCCGCTACAGCCGCTACAGCCGCTGCAGCGGCTTCTGGTTTCGGTGCGGCCCATGCTCAGCCTGCTGCAGCTTCCGCGGGAGCGCTGGGCAGTACGTTGCAGGCCTACACTTTTCTTTTGCCCGACGAAGCCGCCTTCGTCGAAGCGGCTGTGGATGTCTTCATCCCGAAGGACGAGGTGGGTCCGGGTGGGGTGGAAGCTGGGGTCGTCTACTACATCGATCAGTATCTGGCCGGCGCTTTCGGTGTGGGTAGCGGTACCAACCTGCAAGGGCCATTCCTGCCCGGTAGCGCGACGCAGGGTTATCAGTTGCCATTCACACCGCAACAGATCTATCGCATCGCCATTCGTGAAGCCGACATGTACTGCCGGGCCACGTTCGCCGGCAAGCCGTTTCCTGCGCTCTCGCACGACGACCGAAACGGGGTGCTCAAACGCATGCAGCAAGGTGCGATCTCCCTTCCCACGGTGCCGGCGCGGACTTTCCTGCTCGCGCTCTACAACAACACCATGGAGGGGTACTTCGCCGATCCAGCCTACGGCGGGAACCGCGACAAGGCGACTTGGCGGATGCTTGGGTTTCCTGGTGTGGGCTACGTCTACACCGAGGACATCCGCACTTACAGCGGGCGCCGGCAGCAGTTGGAGCCGCAAAGCCTGGCCGACTTTCGTTAATGCACTGGGAGATTGCGTGATGATCACAATGAAACCGGTAGATGCAGTTGTCGTAGGCCTTGGATGGACAGGCAGCATCATCGCCCGCGAACTCGTCGATGCGGGAATAGGTGTCGTCGCACTTGAGCGTGGGGGGCATCGCGAATCACAGGAGTTCAGCTATCCGCAAAAGGATGACGAACTCAAGTTTGTGCAGCGCAATGCGCTCATGACGAGGCTGGCACTGGAAACGCTGACCTTTCGCAACCGCTCGAGCGAAACAGCGCTGCCGATGCGCAACCACGGCTCCTTCCTGGTCGGAGACGGGGTCGGCGGTTCAGGCACCCACTGGGGCGGAGTGACATGGCGCTGGATGCCGTGGGACCACGAGCCGCGCCGCCGGCTGGACGAGCGGTATGGCCGCAAGTTCGTGCCCAAGGACATGACCATTCAAGACTGGGGAATCACCTACGACGAGCTCGAACCCTGGTACGCGAAGGTGGAGTCTGACTGGGCGGTGTCGGGGAAGGCGGGCAACATCGGGGGGAAGCGCATCGAAGGCGGCAATCCCTTTGAAGGCCCGCGCAGCGGTGAATACGTGAATCCGCCTCTTGCGCCATCCAACATGATGCTGGAAATGGAGCGTGCCGCGCGTTCGCTGGGATTGCACCCCTTCATCACGCCGGCAGCGATCTCCTCGCGTGCCTACACGAATGCCGACGGCATCCAGTACGGGCAGTGCCACTACAACGGATTCTGCGAACGTTTCGGCTGTCCATCCAACGCCAAGGCGAGTCCAGTCAACACGCTGCTGCCACTGTTGGCCAATAAATCGAACTTCGAGCTGAGAGCCAACTCGCGCGTGATGAAGGTGAACCTGGATGACTCGAAGCGTAAGGCGATCGGGGTTACCTATGTCGATGCGCTGGGGCGCGAAGTCTTCCAACCCGCGGAACTGGTCATTCTCTCCGCCTATGGCCTTGGCAATGTGCATCTGATGCTGTTGTCGGGCATCGGCAAGCCCTATGACCCAGCAACAGGCCGGGGCACGATAGGCAAGAACTACGCCTATCAGTGCCAAGGCGGAGTTACGGTCTTTCTTGATGAGGACAAGTGGCTGAACCCATGGATGGGTTCCGGCGGGCTGCAGATGGCGCTCGACGATTTCAATGTCGAGACGAACGATTTCGGGAAGCTGGGCTTCATCGGAGGTGCGACTATCGCGACGGCCTCCAATGGAGCGCGCCCCATTGCTTTCCGGCCCGTTCCGCCAGGAACCCCTTCCTGGGGAACGGAGTGGAAGCGCGCTGTAGTCAAGCACTACCAGCACACCTTGCCGATCAATGCGCAGGGCGGGGGTATGGCGTATGCGAGCAATTATCTTGATCTCGACCCGACATACCGCGATGCGTTCGGGCGGCCGATGTTGCGCATGACCTTTGATTTCAACGACAACGAGCAACGCATGGCGAACTACGCCATCGATCAATGCGAGCGTATCGGCAAAGCCACCGGCGCCAAAGTAGTCGCGAAGCGTGGCGCCCCGAAGCAATACGACATCGTGCCTTATCAAAGCACGCACAACACCGGCGGAGCCATCATGGGGGCTGATCCGAGCGAGAGCGCGCTCAACAACTACCTGCAAAGCTGGGATGTTCCAAACGTGTTTGCGGTAGGCGCGAACGCCTTCCCGCAAAACGCAGGGAAGAACCCGACAGGCCCATTGGCCGCACTGTCGTATCGGGCCGCCCACGCGATCCGCAACCGATATCTCAAGGCACCGGGCCTGATCGGCTAGGACTCCCGTCACCATTCAACAAACGATCCATGCAGCATGAACACTGGAAGCGCAACCTTGCGGTTTGCATGATCGGAAGCTTCACGACCATCATTGGCATGACCGTAGTGCTTCCTTTCTTGCCTCTCTATGTCGCCCAGCTCGGAGTGCAAGGACATGCCGAGATCGTGCAATGGTCTGGAATTGCCTTTGGCGCCACGTTTCTCAGTGCGGCACTTGTTGCGCCACTGTGGGGCCGTTTGGCAGATCAGTATGGCCGCAAGCTCATGCTGATCCGCGCGAGTCTTGGCATGACGGTCGCGACGGCACTCATCGGAATGGCTCAGGATGCATGGCAACTGGTGGTATTGCGTCTGTTGACGGGACTGTTGGGAGGCTATGCCTCCGGCTCGATAGCGCTGGTTGCAGCACAGACGCCCAAGGAGCGTTCTGGATGGGCGCTCGGCATGCTGTCCTCGACCATCATGGCCGGCAATCTGGCGGGGCCGCTGCTCGGTGGCGGGTTGCCCGCTCTGATCGGCATTCGCAACACCTTCTTCGCTTCCGCTGCGCTCATCGGTCTCGCGTTCATTGGCACATCTGTCTTGATTCGCGAAGATCATCATCCGCGCAAGCTGGCCGATCGCAAGGAGGTCTCGGCGGCCAAGCTTTCATCCGCGCAGAAGCGAGCTGTGATTGCGATGCTTGCGACGGGTGTATTGCTCATGTTTGCCAACATGTCAATCGAGCCCATCATCACGGTGTACGTGGCGGAGCTGAGCAATGACCAGGGGAGTGTGACGATGATGGCCGGCATCGTGATGTCAGCGACCGCACTCGGGGCCATTTTGTCTGCTGCCTTCTTGGGCAGAGTGGCGGATCGTGCCGGGCACCCCAGGCTCATCGTAAGTTGCCTGGCACTCGCTTCCGCGCTGCTTCTGCCGCAGGCGTTCGTACATGAGACCTGGCAGCTTGTCGTGCTGCGCTTCCTGATGGGGTTGTCGCTCGGCGGGTTGCTCCCTTGCGTGGCGAGTGTGATCCGGCACAGTGTTCCTGAGAGGGCTGTTGGCCAATTCCTGGGCTATTCCACGTCGGCCCAGTATGCCGGCCAAGTGTTGGGCCCTGTCTTGGGAGGCCTTGTCGGTGGACGGATCGGCATGGGGGCTGTTTTCATAGGCAGTGCCCTCCTCATGGGGCTGGGGGCCGTTTTCAACTATCAAACATTCCTCAAGCGCCGGCCGGCATGAGTTCATGCAACCGCGCGCCAGTGTCTCCCGCTCGTCATCCGATGTCTGGAAGCGATTGAGGGGCAACCCCTATTCAACTCAAAAGAAGAAACCCGCCATGGAACTGAAAGCAGTCGAACTGGATGACAAGTACACCCTCAAGAAGGGCCGCATCTTTGTCACCGGCACGCAGGCGCTGGTCCGCCTGCCGTTGACCCAACAGGAAAGAGATCGCCAGCAAGGACACAACACTGCGGGCTACATCAGCGGGTACCGAGGGTCGCCGCTGGGTACCCTGGACGACCAGCTTGGCAAAGCCAGGAAACACCTCCAGGACCACAATGTCGTCTTTGTGCCTGGGGTCAATGAAGACTTGGCGGCGACGGCTGTCTGGGGCTCGCAACAAGCGGAGATCGGCGGCGAAGGCAAGTACGACGGGGTATTCGCGCTTTGGTACGGCAAAGGTCCCGGCGTCGATCGAACTGGCGATGCATTCCGCCACGGCAATCTGGCCGGGACATCCAGGTTCGGAGGTGTTCTGGCGCTCATGGGAGATGACCACACCTGTGAATCTTCAACGACCTGCCATCAGAGCGAGTTCGCGATGGTTGATGCCATGATCCCGGTGCTCAGCCCTGCCGGTGTTCAGGAGATTCTGGACTTTGGCATCCTGGGCTGGAGTTTGTCGCGCTACAGTGGCTGCTGGGTGGGCATGAAGTGCGTGAAAGACACGGTCGAGGCCACGGCCTCCATAGATGTGGACATTAATCGGGTTGAGGTCCGGATTCCTGACGGGTTGCACTTGCCAGCGGACGGCGTCAATATCCGCCAGCCCGACACCCCGCATGCTCAGGAGGCTCGGCTGCATCGCCACAAACTTCGTGCGGTGCGTGCTTTTGCGCGCGCCAACCGTATCGACCGTACGATCATCGGCGGTTCGGACGCCAGGTTGGGCATCATTACGCATGGCAAGAGCTATCTCGATGTGCTGCAAGCGCTCGACACTCTGAATCTGTCGGAGGAGCGCGCCGCTGAGCTTGGTTTGCGTTTGTACAAGGTCGGCATGACGTGGCCACTTGAGCCCGAAGGCGCCTTGGAATTCGCGGCGGGTCTGTCGAAGATCCTTGTCGTCGAGGAAAAGCGAAGTCTTATCGAGTTCCAACTGAAGGAGCAACTTTACGGCCAGCGTGACGGCCCTGTCATCGTCGGAAAATATGATGAGCAAGGTGGCGTTCTTTTTCAATCCGAGATGTCGCTGGATTCGAATCAAGTGGCGATTGCCATCGGCGAGCGCTTGCTGGAGTTGAATGGGAATGAAGCGCTGCGCAAGCGTATCGAGGAGATCCGTTCCTTCCATGCACCGAAAGGGATCGTGGACAGTCTTTCGCGCAGCTTTTACTTCTGCAGCGGTTGCCCCCATAGTTCCTCCACCGTACTTCCCGAGGGAAGCAAGGGTTACGCCGGTATCGGCTGCAGCTGGATGGCGCAATCCATGGACCGTTCCACTACCGGCTACACGCAGATGGGCGCCGAGGGTCTGTCCTGGGTTGGCGAGGCGCCATTTTCACGTCGCAAGCACATGTTCCAGAACATCGGCGACGGGACCTATTTTCATTCGGGTTTGCTGGCCATTCGTGCTGCTGTCTCGGCCAGGACAAATATCACTTACAAGATACTATTCAACGATGCCGTGGCCATGACCGGCGGACAGCGGCATGACGGCCATTTGGACGTGCCAACGATCGCACATCAGGTTCGTGCCGAAGGCGTTGGGCGAATCGCTGTGGTCTCCGATGAGCCCTCGAAGTACAAGGTGGGCACTTTGTGGCCTTCGGGCGTGACGATCCATCATCGCGACGAGATCAACGAAGTCCAACGCGAACTCCGGGAAGTCGAAGGTGCCTCGGTGCTGATCTATGACCAGACCTGCGCAGCGGAAAAGCGCCGCCGCCGAAAGCGGGGGACCTTCCCCGACCCGGCAAAGCGCATCCTGATCAACGATCTGGTATGCGAAGGCTGCGGCGACTGCGGTGTCAAATCGAACTGTGTCTCAGTGCAGCCGCTTGAGACGGAGTTCGGCCGTAAGCGCACGATCGACCAGTCGTCCTGTAATAAGGACTATTCTTGCATCAACGGATTTTGCCCGAGCTTTGTTACCGTTCTCGGGGGCGAGTTGCGCAAGCCTGAACGCATCACGGGTGCCGCGGCTTCGTCGGATCTGGCGGAACCCGTGCTGCCTTCGATCGAGGGCCGGGTGTACAGCATTCTGGTGGCTGGCATGGGGGGTACCGGCGTGGTCACCATCGGCGCGATCCTGGGGATGGCAGCGCATCTTGAAGGCCGTGGCTGCGGACTGCTGGACATGGCGGGATTGGCGCAGAAAGGCGGTTCGGTGTGGAGTCATCTGCGCTTTGCTTCGACGCCCGAGGCCATCAAGACGATTCGTATCGCGTCTGGCGGCGCTGACTTGGTGTTGGGGTGCGACATGATCGTGGCCGGCCACTCGAAAACCCTGGCCGCCACGAGGCTGGGCCTGACCAGGATGGTGGTCAACACGCAGGAGACGATGCCGGGCGATTTCACCCGCCAGGCCGACATGCAGTATCCGGGCCACAGCCTGCGCAGTAACATGACCGGCGCTGTGGGTGACGACGGTGTGGAGTTCGTCGATGCGGGGCGTATTGCAACAGCGCTCACAGGCGATGGCATCGCCGCGAATATGTTCATGCTGGGATTTGCCTATCAGCGCGGTCTCATTCCGATTTCAGCAAAGTCCATTGACGCCGCGATCCTGCTCAACGGTGCGGCGCAGGAGATGAACAAGGCGGCTTTTCTGTGGGGGCGGCACACCGCTGCCGACCCCGGCATGGTCGAACGGTTATTGGCGTCCAAGGGAGCATCCCGAAGAGCAAGCGTATCTCCCGCACCTGTGGAGGATATCGAAAGCGCCATTGAGAACCGCAGGAAATTCCTGACTGAATATCAGGATGCGGCTTATGCGCAGCGCTACATCGGCCTTGTGGCGCGCGTGCGGGAAGCGGAACAGCGGACCTTCGCCGGGCGCACATCACTGACCGAGGCTGTAGCGAAGTACTACTTCAAGCTTCTGGCGATCAAGGACGAGTACGAGGTGGCTCGTCTACACACGACGAGTGGCTTCCTGGAGAACGTATCGCGACAATTCGAAGGTGACTACAAGCTGGTTTTCAGTCTCGCGCCGCCGCTGTTGTCCAGGCGTGATGCTTCGACAGGTCAACTGAGGAAGCGTGAGTTCGGCGCATGGGTCATTCCTGTGTTCCATGTTCTCACCAAGCTTCGTTTTCTTCGGGGTACCGCGTTCGATATGTTCGGCTACACCAATGAACGCCGGATGGAGCGTTCGCTGATCACTCAGTACGAGACGAACGTCGGCATCGCGTTGTCGGTGCTGGAAACAACGAAAGAGCTCTCGCACCATGATTGCGCTGTGGCTCTGGCGTCGCTGCCGGAGCACATCCGCGGTTACGGCCATGTCCGCGAGCGGCATATCGAGCAGACGCGCAAACGCGAGCGAGAGTTGCTCGAGACCCTGCAGCGGCGGGTGATTCCGCTCAAGGCAGCGGCATGACCTCATTGGAAGTTGCACGATGATTCAAAGTCTTGAAGGAAAAACGGCTGTGCTTACAGGCGCGGGATCTGGTTTCGGGCTTGAGTGCGCACGTCTCGCGGCTACGCATGGCATGAAGCTGGTGCTGGTAGATGTGCAGCAGGACGCACTTGACCGTGTGGAGGCCGAATTGACGGCGGTTGGTGCATCCGTACTGGCTCAGAAGGTTGACGTGTCAAACGCTGAGCAAATGGAGGGATTGGCCGCCGCGGTGCACAAGCGCTTTGGTGCTCCTCATTTGCTGTTCAATAATGCAGGAGTCATCTCTGGCGGTCTGGTTTGGGAGAGCAGCGTGCCCGATTGGGAATGGGTGCTGGGCGTCAACCTCTGGGGCGTCATCCACGGCGTGCGCGTGTTCGTGCCGATGATGTTGAACGCTGCCGCGCGAGATGCCTCGTATCGCGGGCACATTGTGAACACTTCCAGTATGGCGGGCCTGCTTGCGCTGCCCAATATGGGTATCTACAACACGACCAAGGCTGCGGTTGTGAACTTCACAGAGACACTCTTTCATGATCTCAATCTAGTGACGGAGCAGATCGGCACAAGCCTGTTGTGTCCTTATTTCGTGCCTACAGGGATTGCGTCCAGCCAGCGCAACCGGCCGGAGCAGTTGCTTGCCAGCAAACCTACTGCGAGCCAAATGATCGGCCAAGCCATGGCTGAAAAGGCAGTCGAAAGCGGAAAAGTCACGGCCTCGGATATCGCAAGAAAAGTATTCGATGCTGTTCATGCCAACCAGTTCTACGTCTTCAGCCATCCGGATGCACTGGGCAGTGTGAGGAGCCGTATGGACGGCATTGTTTCCGGCACGAACCCAGCCGATCCCTTTTTGCGCAGGCCTGACATCGCGCGGCGGTTGCGCGACGAATTGCGCGCGGCGGTCAACTCGATGCCCTAACAGAAGGTTGGTCTTCGTCTTACCGCGACACAAGCGTGGCCTCACTATTGAAGCTCGCTGGGGGCTTTAATAGGAGGTGCTTGGCCCACCCTTACTTTGTCGCTGCCGAGTATCGGACGGTGTTTCCCCAAAGCGCTTGCGGTAGCTCTCGGCAAAGTGACCGAGATGGAAAAACCCATAGCGCGCGGCGATATCCGACACCTGCGGTGCGCGCTCCAAGGCGGTAGGCTGTTGCAGTGCCGCACGCACAGCGTCGAGCCGCAGGTCGCGCAGGAAGCTCATGGGGCTCTTGCCTGTGCACTGAGCAAAGCTTTGCTGCAACGAGCGAGCGCTGACACCCACGTGCGCGCACACATCAACCAACGTGATGGGCTGCTCCAGCTGTCCGCGCATGAACTCCTGCGCACGCTTCACCGCACGCGGCAGGACTACCGGGGCCGCACCAGGGGTAGAAGCCTTCGCCGCAAGAGCAGCCGAGTAGTTGTGTTGCGTGGATAGAAGCAAGTTGGTGAGCAGATGGTTCTCGGCTTGCTCGGCCAGCACCGGGTGGCCCAGCAGAATGGCGTTGGTCTCCGCGGCCGAGCGCAAGTACGCGATGAAGCTGGCCATGCCCATGAGTGCGGGGTGGGCCAGGTCGACTCCCAGGTCGAACACCAGAGGTTGCGGCACAGGCGCCTGCAGCAAGGCCGACAGCCGGTTGTGCAGGGCCTCTCGCTCTATCTTGACGATGAACTGTGGGCTGTCCTCGTGCCAGCGCATCGATAGCGGCTCGGTCGGCGAGGGCAGAGATGCCATGAGCGGGTGCGATTCCAGCGTTTGGCTGCCGCAGCGCACCGTGGCGCCGCCGCGCAACGGGATCTGCAGCAGGTAGAAGCCGCCCAAATGGCCCGGTTCTATGCGCACAGCCGGCCCGTACTGTACGTAGTTCAGGCTGGTATCGCGGTGCAGCGGCACGCTGTGGTGGCAGGCATCAAGCTCCGTGCCGGGATGCAATGTGGCCAGAACATGCGGGCAGAACACGCGGCCCACGAACTCGCGCGCTTCATCCAGGTCGTGGCTGTCGAACAGGCGAAAGCGTTCCAGCGGGAGCCGCTGCGCGTTGCTCTGTAGGGCCATGTCCATGGGCGATGCCTGAAGGGGGTGGGTAAACACTAACCGCGCCTTATCAGGGCGCGAAAACATGCGTTTGCGGGATAAGCCATGCGCATTCGGGATGTGTATGCGCAATTTGCCTTCCTATTCTTGCGCATGCCCCGGTCGATGCGCAAGAGCGTTATCCCGGCATATGGCGCGGCTGTGACGGCGTGTTACCGCTGCTGCAGTGCAGCAAACGGGTGCTGGCCTATCGCCAGGCCCACCACGAACAGGAGACAACATGGCCCAGGGATTTGAAGGAATGCGAGGCAAGAGCGCGATCGTGACTGGCGGCGCTACGCTTATCGGCGCCGGAGTGGTGCGTGCGCTGCACCAGGCTGGGGTGAAGGTCATGGTGGCCGATATCAATACCGAGGGCGGGCAGGCGCTGGCCGATGAGCTGGGGACCGGTGTGGTGTTCCGCCATACCGATATCACCGATGATGCCGAGGTAGCGGCTTGCGTGGCCGAAGCCGCGGAGCGCCATGGCGGGGTCAACTACCTGGTGAACCTGGCCTGCTCCTATCTGGATGACGGCATCGCCTCGCCGCGCGAGGACTGGCTGACTTCGCTCAACGTCAACCTGGTCAGCGCGGTGATGATGCTCAAGGCCGTGCGTCGGCACTTCCAGAAGGCGGGAGGCGGGGCGGTGGTCAACTTCACCAGTATCTCCTCGGGTGTGGCACAGACAGGGCGCTGGCTTTATCCCGTGAGCAAGGCGGCCATGGTGCAGCTTACGCGCAATATGGCCATGGATTTGGCGGGCGAGGGCGTGCGTGTGAACAGCGTCTCCCCAGGCTGGACCTGGTCGGCCATCATGGATCAGTTGACCGGCGGCGATCGCGCCAAGACCGACCGGGTGGCCGCGCCCTTCCACCTTCTGCGCCGCGTGGGGGATCCGGCCGAGGTGGCCAATGTGGTGCTTTTCCTGTGTTCGGATCTGGCCAGCTTCGTGACCGGTGCCGACTATGCCTGTGACGGCGGCTACTCGGCCATGGGGCCAGAGTCCTACGAGCCCGCCATTCCCAAACTCATGTCCTGAAGGAGCTGACATCATGACCAGAACAGTGGGCACTATCGGTGCCGGCTTTGCCGGACTTTCCACCGCCAAGGTATTGCGTGCCTTTGGCTTCGAGGTCACGGTGTTCGAGAAGGAGCCCGACGTGGGCGGGGTATGGGCCGCCTCACGCCGCTACCCAGGCTTGACCACACAGAACCCGCGTACTACCTATGCGCTGTCGGATTTTCCGATGCCAGCGCATTATCCTGAATGGCCTTCGGGCCAGCAGGTGCAGGCCTACCTGAAGTCGTATGCCGAACACTTTGGCCTGGTGCCGCATCTGCGCATGTCCACCACCGTGGAGAGCGCGGTGTTGGATGAGGCCGCCGGCGTCTGGACGGTGAAGGCGCGCAGGGCCGCGGCCGGGCAAGGTGGGGCCTCGTCGGTCGAGGTGCACCGTTTCGACTACCTGGTGGTGTGCAATGGCATCTTCAGCGAACCTGCCGTGCCGCATTACCCGGGCGTGGAGAGCTTCGTGGCCGAAGGCGGGCGGGTGTGCCACACCAGCCAGTTCAACAACGCCAGCGATGCGCGTGGCAAGCACGTGCTGGTGGTGGGCTACGGCAAGTCGTCCTGTGACGTGGCTAATGCCATTGCGGCAGACAGTGCCAGCACCACGGTGCTGGCGCGGCACCTGATCTGGAAAATCCCCAAGAAGTTCATGAACGTGCTGAACTTCAAGTATCTGCTGCTCACGCGCATGGGCGAGGCCTTGTTCAAGTACATCGAACCCAAGGGTTTTGAGAAATTCCTGCATGGTGCGGGTCTGCCAGTGCGCAATTCCATGCTGGGCAGCGTGGAGTCGGTGGTCACCCGTCAGCTGAAGCTGCGCGAGATCGGCCTGCACCCTGGAACGCCGCTCGAAACCATTGCCCGCAGTACCGTGAGCCTGGTCACCGATGGCTTCTACGAAAAAATTGCCGCGGGCACTCTGGGCGTGCGCAAAGGCGTGAGCATCAGCAAGCTCCAACCCGGCCAGGCCGTGTTAAGCAATGGTGAAACGGTGCCAGCGGACATCGTGGTGTGCGGCACCGGCTGGAACCAGCAAGTGCCTTTCTTCGATGCCAGCGTGCTGCAGCGTGTGACTGATCCACAGGGCAACTTCCGCCTGTACCGCTCCATCATGCCCGCGAGCATGCCGCGCCTGGCGTTCAACGGGTATAACTCTTCGTTCTTCAGTCAGCTCAACTGCGAGATCGGTGCCCTATGGTTGGCTAACCATCTGCGCGGCGGCCTGCAGTTACCTGAACCGGGGGAGATGAATGCCCACATCGACCGGCGTTTGGCCTGGATGGAGGAGCGCACAGATGGCAAGCACTCCAAAGGGACTAACATCATCCCGTTTTCGGTGCACAACATCGACGAGCTGCTGCAGGATATGAAGTTGCCGCTGGGTGCGTTCACGCGCTTCAGGCAGTGGCTGGGGCCGGTCAATCCCGCGGATTACGCGGTGGTGACCCGGCAATTGCTGGCGCGCCATGCGGGTGCATCGGCAGCTGTGCCCCAGGCGCAGCAGGCGGCTGCGCATCAGGGTTTTTAGGTATTGGTTTTCCCACAAGAGAAGGATCACGACATGGCAGGACAATGGATCACTCTGGACGCTGCGGACGGCAGTGGCCACTTTCGCGCCTACCTGGCTACCCCGGCGGCAGGCGGTGGCCCGGGGCTGGTGCTGGCGCAGGAAATCTTCGGCGTCAACCAGACCATGCGCGATGTGGCTGACTATTACGCGGAGGAAGGCTACACCGTGCTGGTGCCCGATCTGTTCTGGCGCCAGGAGCCAGGGATTGAGCTGGATGCCGCTACTGACATGCCGCGTGCCTTTGCTCTCTACCAGGGCTTTGACGAGGCCAAGGGCATGGCCGACGTGCAGACCGCCATCACGTCCCTTCGGGCGAGGCCTGAGGTACAAGGACATGGCGGCAAGGTCGGGGTGCTGGGATTCTGCCTGGGCGGCAAACTGGCTTACCTGGCGGCCTGCCGTACCGACGCCGACGTGGTAGTGGGTTACTACGGGGTCGGTATCGAAGCGGCTTTGGCGGAGGCCGCGAATATCCGCTGCCGTCTGGTGCTGCACATTGCGGAGCTCGATGGCTTCTGCCCGCCCCCGGCGCGCGAAGCCATCGTGCAGGCCTTGTCGGGCCGGGAAAGCGTGGAGCTTTATGTGTACCCTGGTGTCGACCATGCTTTTGCGCGCGTGGGCGGCGACCACTTCCACAAACCATCTGCTCTTATGGCGCACCAGCGCAGCGTCACGGCGCTGCGGCGCGAAATGGGGCCGAACTACGATCTGTCAGCCCTGTGGGACAAGCACTGCGAATACGAGTTCGGCACCCGCGACGTGGACGCCACCATGTCCACCATGGTGGCAGAGCCTTACGTGAATCACATTCCCACCATGACGGGCGGAGTGGGCTATCGCCATCTGCATGACTTTTATACGCGCTACTTCGTCAACAGCAACCCGCCCGACACCAGCCTGACCCCGATTTCACGTACGGTGGGCGCCACGCAGGTGGTCGACGAGATGCTCTTCTGCTTTACCCACACCACCGAGATCCCATGGATGCTGCCGGGCGTTGCGCCCACGGGCCGGCGCGTGGAGATCCCGTTGCTGGCCGTGATCAAGTTCCGAGGTGACAAGCTCTACCACGAGCATATCTACTGGGACCAGGCCAGTGTGCTGGTGCAGGTGGGGCTGCTGGATCCGAAGGGGCTGCCCGTGGCGGGGGTGGAGACGGGGCGGAAGCTGCTGGATGAGACGCTTCCTTCCAACGAATTGATTCGGGGCGGCAACTGACTCAGGCTGACGACCTCAATCAAGCTTCACGCCTGACTGCTTGATGAGGCGCTCCCACGCAGGCCGGTCTTTCCGGAACGCTTGCGCAAAGACTTCGGGCGAGCTGTTGTTCAACGGCTCGAACCCCATGCCGGCAATGCGTTGATTGACCTCTGGCAACTGCACGGCCTTGCGCACTTCGTCGGCAATGCGGTTGACGATAGCCGGCGGCGTCTTCGCCGGTGCAGCGATTGCCAACCAGCCGGTGAGGCGATAGGTATCGTCGTTCAAACCCTGTTCGATCAACGTGGGCACCTGGGGCAGGGCGCTCATGCGGCGCTCACCGCTGACGCCGAGGGCGCGCAACTTGCCGGCCTCGATGTGCGGCTTGGCCACCAGGGCGCTCGCGAAAGCCAGCTGGATCTGGCCGCTCAGCAAATCCTGCAGCATGGGGGCCTCGCCTTTGTAGGCCACGTGGCTCATGTCTGCGTTCTGCGCTGTGCTCATGTGCGCTCCTGCCAGATGCGGATAGGCTCCCAGACCATAGGAGCCATACGCCAGTTTGTCCTTGTTGGCTGCGGCGTACTTGAGCAACTCGGGCGCGGTCTTGACGGGCAGGCTGGGATTCACGACCAGCACCAGCGGTGCCATCGCAATCTGGTAGACCGGTGTGAGGTCGCGTTCGGGGTGATAGGGCAGTTTCTCGTAGAGGAACTGGTTGGTCAGCAGGGCGTTCGAGAGCGACAGTGTGAGCGTATAGCCATCAGGGGCTGCCTTGGCCACGGCATCCGTACCGATGATGCCGGCCGCGCCGGGCTTGTTGTCCACGATGACGGGTTGACCCAGGCTGGCGCCGAGCTTCTTACCGATAAGCCGGGCCAGGACGTCTGTGGCGCCACCCGCCTGGAAAGGGACAATCAGCTTGATGGGCCTGGCGGGGTAGTTCTGTGCGAGGGCAGGCAAAGCCATGCTGCAAGCCAGTGCCGAGAGCGCAAGCACGCTGTAGCGGCGTGAAGCAAAGGCGGCGAGGGGCATCAGTGTCTCCTGGTGGTTCAAGAAGCGATGAAGACGCAGGGGGCGGATCAGCTGTTTCACGGTTTGTCTCCTATGGGTTTTCTAGCTCATACGCGGCGGGCTTGGCCCTGCCAGTGCTGGTCACGGAGTTTTCGCTTGGCAATCTTTCCGTTGTCGTCGCGCGGCAAGGGCCCGATCTCGAAGTGCCTCGGCACCTTGAAGGACGACAAGGCGTCCTGTAGCCAATGACGCAGTGCTTCGGTTTTCAGTTGAGCACCGGGTGCGGGCTCGACCACAGCGTACAGCTGTTCACCATACTCCGCATCGGGTACGCCGAAGACCGCGCAGTCGGCCACACCGGGGCAGGTCAGCAGGCGGTGCTCGATCTCGGCGGGGTAGATGTTCACACCGCCGGAAATCACCATATCCGAGGCGCGATCGCACACATAGAGGTAACCATCTTCATCCAGGTAGCCCATGTCGCCCAGGCTGATCAGCCCATCGCGTTCGATGGCGCGGCGCGCGGCCTCGTTGCCGCGGTAGCTGAAGTCCGGATAGGCCGGTTGGCGCACGTGGATCAATCCCACTTCGCCCGCAGGCAACAGATGGCCTGTCTCACTCAGAATACGGACTTGCGCGTCGAGAATGGGCCTTCCGGCGCTGCTAGGCCGCTTGAGGGCTTCAACGGCGTTGATCGCCGTGATCATGCCGGCTTCGCTGGAGGCATAGGTCTCATTTATCACGGGGCCCAGCCAGTTGATCATGGCGCGCTTCACGTCGGGTGCGCAGGGCGCACCGGTAGAGGCTACGAACCGCAGCGAACTCAGGTCATAGCGTTGCCGGACTTCTTCAGGCAGGCGCAACAGCCGCACATACATGATGGGCACGAGATACACCACGTCGATGCGGTGGGCCTCGATGGTGGCCAGGAGCGCTTCGGGGTCGAAGCGGGTGGTGAGTACCAGCCGCTCGGCCAGTTGCAAGGCATTCTGTGCGATCACGCTGGGCGCGCTGTGGTACAGCGGCGCAGGCAGCAGGACACGGCAACCTTCGCGCAGGCCGAAGCTGGCCTCCACCACCGCGCGGATGCGGGCCATGCGCTCGTCGAGTTCAGCCACGGGAATGGGTGCACGCAGGACTCCTTTGGGGCGCCCGGTGGTGCCTGAGGTGTAGGCGATGTGCGCGCGAGGCGATACGCGTGGGCCGCTATAGGGCTCCTGCAGTGCGAGCCAGCTTTCATAGTCTTGCGCGCGCTGGTGTTTGCTCTGGCCTACTGCGAGCAACGGAAGCTCAGCTGGCATGACCGAGGCCACTGCATCCAGCAGGTCGCCGTGCGCGATCAGCGCGCGGGCGCCACTGTCTTCGACGAGAAATCGCACTTCCTCGGCAGTGAAATGCCAATTGATGGGGCAGTAGGCAATGCCTGCTTCACGGCCGGCATGGATCGCATCGATGCAAGGCAAGTCATTGCGAAGCAACACCGCCACTACATCCCCCTCGCGCAAGCCCAACCGATATAACCCGCCTGCCAGGCGCAGGCCACGCTCAGCCTGTGTCGCTGCGTCGATGCTTCGCGTATCCAGGATCAGTGTGGCGCTGTTCATGCTGCGGGTTTTGGATGGTTGATGGATTGGTTGGGTACTTTATCGTTGCCAAGAATCAATACAAACTAGAGAATTTGACTCAATCTGTTTCCAGTGAGTTGACAATTAATCAAGCATCATGGACTTGAACCTGATTCGCACCCTGGTGGAGATCGTCGATGCGGGTAATCTCAGCGAGGCCGCGCGGCGCCGCAATGTCACCCGCTCGCAGATCAGCAAGGAGCTCAAGAGCCTGGAGCGCCAGATTGGCGCCACGCTACTGAGGCGAACCACACGGCGGCTGGCGCCCACCGATGCAGGGCTGGCCTTGCATGAACACGGTCTGCGCATGTTGGCCGAGGTGGACGCGGCGCGCGCCAGCATCGATAGCCTGGGCCGCACCGCGCGGGGCCACGTGCGTTTGAGCGTACCCACGGGCTTGGGGGAGTTGCGGCTGGCGAGCGGCCTTCTTGAGTTTCAGGAGCGTCATCCGGAAATCTCGTTGCGAGTGCTTTTTTCCAACCGGGTTTTCGACCTGATCGCGGCCGAGATCGACGTGGCTGTGCGGGTCACTTCCGAGCCCCCGCTCGATCAGGTGGCGCGCCGCTTGCGCAAGGTGAGCTGGGGGCTCTATGCGGCGCCGGGCTATCTCCAGGGGCGCCCTCCTGTGCAAGACCCTGAAGACCTTCATCAGCATCGCATCCTGTGCACGCCTGGTCCGGAGCCCTTGTTCAAGCTGCTGATTCAGTGGGGCAGCGACAGGCGTGAGGTGCGCTTGAAACCTCACCTGCGTTGCGAGCATTTCCCGTTTCTGTACAACGCCATGCGGGCGCATGCGGGTATCGCATTGCTGCCCGACTATGCGGTGGGTGAGGATTTGAGAGCCGGGCTTGCCGTGCAAGTACTCCCGTCTTGGCAGGCGCAGGGCCTGGGTGATGCGCTATATGTACTCACCATGCCCGACCGCCATCCTTCGCATGCGGTGCGGGTGCTGATCGATTACCTCTACGAAACCTTGGGTGAAGCGTAGTCTGCTGAGGGAAAAAAACAGTAGTTTCAGTGGTACTTAAGATCTCTTTTCCAGGCAATTGGTGTTTATTTGTACCTTTGCGCCGGGAAGCTTTTGTGCAAATTAACCACTCTTCAATCGTCCTGCGGGCCCTGAGTTGAGGCTGACGGCCAATCTCGCCGGCAGGTGCGAAACACGGCGGCACAGAGTGAGAGCGCCATGATTTTCCAGTGGTTTGAAGCCATATGACCGCTCGTATGCCCTTGGGGCCGGCTGGGCGGGTAGCGTCGGTGGTGTGCCTCAGATCCCATCTGATGGCCCCTAGATTTTTTACATATGCAGTTCCAAGCCTTTCTAGACTGCCTGCGAGAAGCCGGAGTGGTTCTGGGTTGGCCCAGTTCTGGTTTGACCATCAAGCAGGAGAAACGGTAGTGACTGCGAATCCAATTCCACGTCTTCAAGGCGACCTCGGTAGCGCCGAATCTGCTTCGAGCTGGCGTGCGTATTGCAGCCAGTTCGGGCAGTTGTTGCAATTCGATCTGCTGCCGGCCCGCTACCGTGGTGCGACGGAGGCGCTCTGCTTTGTTCGTTATGAGGCCGAGCACGCCGCACGCCGGCTGATGCAGGCCGCAGGCGCCGTGCAGCACGGCGGACAATTGGTGTTTGTGGTCAACGCCACGATGGGCCCCCATGGCGAAACCGTTCGCGCTGCGCCCGTGAACTGACTTTTCAGCTTGCCAGCTAAGCCAAGCGGTCTTTGCTGGCTGGTGGTGCGATCCGCAGACTTCATACCGCGGGAAGCCGCATGCCCAGATCCCGGCGATTGACCTCGTAGAACAATCCTCTCAGCCACCGGCTCGCAGGATCGTTCAGCATCCGCCGATGCCAGAACTGCTGCACCTGCAGTTGTGGCGGGCGGAAAGGCAACTGTATCTCGCGTAGCGGAATGTGCCGGCCGACGGCCGTCACGATGTCCTGCGGTACCGTGGCGATCAGGTCGGTACCAGGCAGCAGCGCCAGCAGGCTCATGAAGTGCGACAGTTCCAGCGTCACGTGGCGCTGCCATCCCTTGTCGTCCAGGAACTTGTCCAGCAGATGCTCGCGCCCATCCGGGCGAACTACCACGTGGCGCGCGGTCAGGTACTGTTTGAGTGTCATGCGTTCACCTACCGTGGTGTTGTGCGCGCAAGTGACGCACTCGTAGGTATTGGTGAACAGCGCTTGCTGGAAGTAGCCCGCTTTCTGCAAATCTGGAAAGAAGCCGACGGCCAGGTCGGCTTCGCCTTTTTCCAGGGCATCTCCTGCCACCGAACGCGGACGGGATACCGCGCGCAGCTGTACTCCCGGGGCCTCATGCTGAAGGCGCCTCAGCACGCCGGGCAGGAAGGCGACCTCGCCAATATCCGGCGTGAGGATGGTGAAGCTGCGCTGTGCCTGCGCGGGGTCGAACTCGGGAGGCTGAAGGATTTCTGACTGGATCGTCTGTACGACTCGGTGCACTACAGGGGCCAGCTGCAAGGCACGAGGCGTGGGCTCCATCGTGGACGCGGTGCGCACGAAGAGCGCGTCGTCGAATGTGGCGCGTAACCGGGCAAGGGCTCCGCTGGTGGCCGACTGGCTCAGGCCAATGGCTTCGGCGGTCTTGTTCACGCTGCGTGTCTTCATCAGCGTATCGAACAGGATGAGCAGGTTCAGGTCGAGTGAATGAATATCCATGAAACCGATTTTATGGATCTGTGAAATCGTCTGTACAGAGTTGATCGTCATCCCTACCATGCGCTTCGGAGACATGATTCAAAAGAGATACCCCATGAGTTCACCCTGGATCGAAGGCTTGCGCAGCGTGGCGCTGTATGTGCCCGACCTCGTCAAGGCCGAGGATTTCTATACCCGTACCTGGCGGCTCGATGTGGCGCACCGCGGTGAGAACGTGCTGTACTTGCGGGGCACCGGCCAGGACGAATATCTGTTGGCACTCCATCAGGGCGGCGAGGTGCCCCAGGTCCGGCAGGTCACGTTGCGCGCGCGCCACCGTGAGGCCCTCCATGTGATACAGGAGCGCGTGGCGGCCGCGGGCGGCACGCTGATCACCGCCGTGCATGAACTCACCCGCGATCCGGCGGGCGGCGCCGGCCTGAAGTTCAAGGACCCGGATGGCCGGGTGTTCCAGGTGGTGCATGGCGATGTACGCCGCAGCGCTGCTCCGCCGGTCAAGGACAAGCCGATCCGCCTCACACATGCGGTGCTCAACACGCATGCGGTGGACGAGACGCAGGTCTTCCTGCAGGAAACGCTGGGTTTCCGGCTTGCGGACCGCACGGGGATCATGGCCTTCATGAACTGCGACCGGGACCATCACACCCTTGCGCTCGGCATTTCCGACAACGATGCGCTCAACCACATTGCCTTTCTCATGCCTGATGCCGACTCGGTGATGCGGGGGGCGGACGCATGAAGGATGCGGGCTTTCCGATCCAGTGGGGGCCGGGCCGGCACGGACCGGGAGACAACCTTTTCAACTATTTCATTGATCCCTTCGGCATCGTCATCGAATACACGGCCGAGGTGGAGCAGGTCGATGAGAGCTATGTCTCGAACGGGCCCGAGTACTGGAAGTGGCCTCCCGGCCGCTCCGACCAGTGGGGTATTTCCGCACCGCCCGCTGCCGTGCTCAAGGAAGCGCAACGGCGCGTCCTGTTCGCACCTGCCTGATCCCGGTTCATAGAAGCAGAAACCATCCATGAAATTCACGACCTACCTGCGCGATGGCGCACCTCGCCTGGCCCTCGTTGAAGGCGATCAGCTGATCGATTTGAATGACATTGATTCGGGCATTCCGGCGGATCTTCGCCAGGCGCTCAGATCAGACATCAATCTGCCAGCCGCGGCCCGGGCCGCCGCCGGGAGGGCTGGCCGCCGTTCGAGCCTGAGCAGCGTGAAGCTGGCGCCGCTCGTGCCCGAGCCTGGCAAGACGATCTGCCTGGGTCTTAATTATTTCGATCACGCGAAGGAGGGTGGGCGAGAGAAGCCCGACTACCCGTGGTTCTTCTTTCGCGGCGCCAGCTCGCTGATGGCGCATGGCGAGCCCGGTGTAGTGCCTCGCGTGTCTTCCCGCTTCGACTACGAGGCAGAACTGGCGGTGGTGATCGGCCGTAAGGTGCCACGCCATGTCAAGGAGACCGAGGCGCTGCAGTACGTTTTCGGTTATGGCTGTTTCAATGACATGAGTGTCCGTGACTATCAGAAGCGCACGCCGCAGTGGACCATCGGCAAGAACTTCGACGGCACAGGCGGCTTCGGCCCGGTGTTGGTGACGGCTGACGAGCTGCCATCCGGCGCAGCGGGCTTGCGGATCCAGAGCCGCCTGAACGGTCAGGTGATGCAGGATGCCAACACCGCCGACATGATCTTCAGCGTGGCCGAGACGATCGTACTGCTCTCGGAGGTGCTCACGCTGGAGCCGGGAGATGTGATCGTGATGGGGACACCCGCCGGGGTAGGCCAGGCACGCACGCCGCCGGTGTGGATGAAGGCGGGTGATACCTGCGAGGTGGAGATCGAGCGCATCGGCACGCTGGTCAATCCGATCGTGGCGGAAGCAACATGAGCGCAGCGCCGGGCTCGAACCGGAGTGCGCAGCACGAAGGTACTTCGGTGAATGAACAGGTGCTGTATGACGTGGCCATCGTCGGCTATGGGCCGGTGGGGCAGGTGGCTGCGGGCCTGCTGGGCCAGCAGGGGCTGA
The DNA here is from genome assembly GCF_049532675.1 of Ottowia sp. VDI28. Classification (NCBI taxonomy): domain Bacteria; kingdom Pseudomonadati; phylum Pseudomonadota; class Betaproteobacteria; order Burkholderiales; family Comamonadaceae; genus Ottowia; species Ottowia sp. VDI28. The sequence goes on from NZ_CP149820.1 coordinate 968,245, forward strand.
AGATCCATGTGGGCGAACGGTTGCGAGGGGTCTACGAGATCCCGCGTGCCATTGCGCTGGACCACGAGATCATGCGTGTGTTTCAGCAACTCGGTGTGGCGGATGAGGTGGAGCGGTTCACCGAACCCTTTTCGAACTCGGAGTATTTCGGCGTCGACGGCCAGCTGATCCGCCGTATGACGATGCTCCCGCCGCCCCATCCCCAGGGGTACACGCCGTCTCTGGTGTTCACTCAGCCCCCCGTGGAGCGGGCATTGCGGGCGCGGGTGGCACAGATGTCCAACGTGACGGTCGAGCTTGGCGTGGAGATGACGCGAATCACGCAGGACGAACATGGTGTAGCGCTGACCCTGGAGCGTGAGGGCACGACGCATCAGATTCGTGCGCGGTACGCCATCGCCTGCGATGGAGGCTCCAGTGCGGTAAGGACGCAACTGGAAATGCCGCTCGAGGATCTGGATTTCGACGAGCCATGGCTGGTGGCCGACGTGCTGGTCAACGAAAAGGGACTTGCCAAGTTGCCGCGAGCGAGCGTGCAGTATTGCGAGCCGCGCCGCCCCTGCACCTTGGTATTAGGGCCCGAGAACCACCGTCGCTGGGAGATTTCCCTGATGCCGGGCGAGGATCCGAAGAAAGCCGCCACTGAGGAGGGGACCTGGAAGCTGCTCTCGCGCTGGATTGGCCCTGAAGACGGCCGGCTATGGCGCCAGGCGAGCTACAGGTTCCATGCGCTGGTGGCCGCTCAATGGCGCCGGGGCCGAGTCTTTCTGGCTGGAGATGCGGCGCACATGCAGCCCCCTTTTCTTGGGCAGGGCATGTGTCAGGGTATCCGGGATGCGGCCAATCTCAGCTGGAAGCTCGCCGCCGTCTTGGCCGGCGAGGTGCGGGGCGATGCCGCGGAGGCGCTGCTGGACAGCTATGGCCATGAGCGCAAGGCGCACGTGCGTGAACTCACCAGTCGTATCAAAGGCGTGGGGGCCGTGATCTGCGAACGCGATGAAGCGACGGCACGCGCGCGCGACGCAAAGCTGCTGGCCGACTGCGGCGGTCAGGTGCAGGACACGCCGCGCCAGGACATCCTGCCATGCCTTGAAGAGGGCCTGCTTTCACAAAGGAACGGCACGGCGCGCGGCACGTTGTTTCCGCAGCCGTGGCTGCGGACGCCGCAGGGCGATCGCCGCATGGATGAAGTTTTCGGCCGCGGATGGCGTCTCGTTCAGGTCGCTGGCGGATCGGACGAGATGGGCTTCGCGGGGCTGCGGCGGATCGATCTGGTCCGTGCGCCTGAAACGGAGGGCGTGGTAGCGGATTGGATGAGCCGCCATGGATGCATCGCGGCGCTTGTGCGGCCTGACCATTACGTCTTTGGCGTGGCCGAAACCCAGCCAGCCATTGCAGCGCTGCTGGACGACGCGGCTACCCAGTTGGGCCTCGGGCTTGCCTGCGAGGCATGACACTGATCACGACACGACATATCCACCTGGAAGAAGGAGACAAACATGAACCGTAGGCATATTCAACTGGGCGCCATTGTCTTGGCGCTGTCGCTTGCCGCGCCCCTCGCGGCGGCCCAGAGTTGGCCCAGCAAGCCCGTCAAGCTGATCCTGTCGCAGCCAGCAGGCTCGGGCCCCGATTCGGTAGCCCGCCTGATCGGCGACCAGCTTTCCCGCAAGTGGGGGCAGCCGGTCATCGTCGAGAACCGTCCGGGCGGCCAGAATGCCATCGGCGCCCAGGCCGCCGCAAAGGCCGCGCCAGACGGCTACACCTTCTATTTCGCGACGGCGGCAGCGCTGGTCACGAACGTCTACCTTTTCAAGAACCTGCCCTACGATCCGCAGAAGAACTTCACGCCTGTGGGCATGATCGGGAAGGTGCCTTTCGCGGTCTCGGTCAATGCGGCGTCGAAGCTCAAATCCTGGCCCGAACTGGTGGCCTTTGCCAAATCGAATCCCGGCAAGCTCACGGTGGCCAACGAAGGGCCGAAGACCTTCAGCGGCATGGTGACGCGCATCCTGGGATCGAACTTGGGCGTGGAGGTGAATTCGGTACCGTTCTCCTCGGTGTCGGCGGCGGTGACCGACACGATTGGCGGACAGACGGAGGTGCTGGTGAGCGATGTCCCTTCTGTGGCGCAAATGGTCTCCACCGGCAAGCTGCGTCCGCTGGCCGTCACCACGGCTCGCCGCATCGTGGGATGGGATGCCGTGCCTGCCATCGCCGAATCGCTGCCGGGTTTCGACTACGCCGGCTGGATGAGCATCGTCGCGCCGGCGGGAACGCCGGCGGCGGTGGTGGAGCGCTTCAACCGCGACCTGGATACGGTCCTGAAGGACAAGGACATGACGGCCCGCCTGCTGGCCATCGGCCCCATGACTGAAGGGGCTGGCACCGTGCCGCAGATGAATGCCTTCCTGACGGAGGAGCATGCGCGCTGGTCCAAGCTTTCGGTGGAACTGAACATCCTGCCTGAATAGAAAGTAGAAAGGCGCCTGTCGGGATCAAACCAGAGGTCCATCATGCAACGACGAATCGTGCTCAAGCGTGCGGGAGGCATGGCCCTGTCCGCTACCCTTGTCCCGGCCGCCCTGGCCCAGAGTGACAAGACGGCCTTCATCATCTCGGGATTCCCCGCTGGTGGCATGGGCGATCAGGTCGCGCGGCCGATGGCCGAGAAGCTGCGAGGCAGCTATGCTTCCAGCGTGGTGGCTGATTCCCGGGTAGGGGCGGGCGGGCGCATTGCGGTGGATTTCGTCCGCCGTGCGCAGGCAGACGGGATGACTATCCTGCAGATACCGAGTTCGCCCATGACGCTGTATCCGAACACATACCGGAAGCTTTCCTACGATCCGCTGGCAGACTTCATTCCCGTCACCAGCACGGTGAAGTATTCATTCGTGTTCACCGCGGGGCCAGGTGTGCCGCCCGAGGTCAAGTCGATCGCCGATTACATCAAGTGGGTGCAAGCCCATCCGAGGGAAGCGAATTATGGCGTGCCCGCCGCCGGATCGGCGCTGCACTTCGTGGGGATGCTGCTGGACAAACATATTGGCCAGCGCCTGACGGCGGTGCCTTACAAAGGCGGTGCACCGCTGCTCAACGACGTGCTCGGCGGGCAGGTGCCAGTCAGCGTGAGCGTGCTCGGCGAGGTGATGCCGTATATCCGCAGCGGCCGCTTGCGCGGGCTCGCCGTATCCAGCGCGGAGCGTTCGCCTTTTCTTCCCGGCGTGCCGACCTTTTCCGAGCAGGGCTTTCGGGACATCGTGGTACAGGAGTGGCTGGGTTGGTTTCTGCCGGCGAAGTCGCCTCAGGAGCGTGTGCAGTTGCTGAACAAGCTGGTGCGCGATGGATTGCAGGATCCGGCGCTTGTCGAATCGTTGGCCAAGAATGGGCTGCAACCTTTTCACCAGTCGCCAGAGGAGTTCGCACAGCTGATGCGCGGCGATCTTGCGCGCTGGACGCCGATCGTGAAAGCATCGGGTTTCACGGCGGAGGATTGAAATGGCATTGAAAATGACGGGTGCGCAGGCGCTGGTTCGTGTATGGCTGGGCGAGCAGGTGCGGCATGTGTACGGCATCGTCGGGGGCAAGCTCGGGCCGCTGCTGCAAGCCATTTCGGAACAGTCTCAACTGCGCTTCATCGGCACCCGTCACGAAGGCGTGGCACCGATGATGGCGGCTGCGGCTTTCGCCGGAACGGGCCAGTTGGCCGTTGCCATCGCGGAGATGGGGCCGGGGGGGCTGAACCTGATCTCGGGCTTGGGTGTGGCATTCAACAACAATCTGCCGTTGTTGGCGATCACGACCAACCAGCACCGGGCGGCCGCTTATCCGCACAGTGGGATGTTCATGGATCTCGACTCCGTGGCGGTGAGCCGGCCCATCACCAAATGGAACGCTGTCGTTCACGATGCGCGCCGCATGCCCGAGCTCGCGCGGCGGGCCTTGCGCGAAGCACTGAGCGGCCGGCCGGGGCCGGTACATCTGGATGTTCCGCAGGACGTGCTCGGCCAGGTATGCGAGTTCGCCGATGATGAGTTCGATCTCGTGCCCGCACAGTACAGGCCCATTGGCCGCGTGCGGCCGGATGCGCAGGCCGTTAAGCAAGCCGTCGAGATGCTTCGGGCCGCGCGCAGGCCGTTGATTGTGGCTGGAGGTGGTGTGGTCGCCAGCGAGGCGGCCAGGCAGGTGCGCGCATTGGCCGAGAGCTTGAATGCGCCCGTCATCCCTACCCAGATGGCCCTTGGTGTCGTGCCCACCAGCAGCCCCCACTTCATCGGCCATGGCGGATTGATCGCTGGCGCGCCGGTCAAGGAAGCGTTCGAGCAGGCCGACGTGATCCTGAGCGTGGGCTGCCGCTGGTCCTCCTGGATGTGGGACGAGATGGGACCACTCGCGCGGCGCGGGCACCGTTCCATTGCCATCAACATCGATCCATCCGCCCTGGGGCAACCGGTGATTCATCAGGTGGCCATGCAGGCGGACGCGGGCGCGGCGCTGGATGAACTGCTCGTCGCCATGAGCGGAGTGTGGGAGACCGGGACGGAGGAGGGCTGGCTGGCGCGGCTCAAGGGCGCGCGTGAGCGCTATGAGCAGGCGTTTGCGGCAGGAGCGGCAGAGGCCGGGCCGGTGATGCATCCGGCCGCGCTCGCACGAGAGATCGCCGCCGCACTGCCTGCCGATACGTTGGCCGTCTACGATGGCGGCCATACGACCTTCTGGTCCAACGACCTGACACCAGCCCATGAGGTGCGGTCGCACTTTCATGAACCAGGCATGAGCCATCTGGGCTTTGGCTTGCCCTACGCCTTGGCACTCAAGGCCGCACGGCCGGAGCGTCCCGTGGTGCTGATCACGGGTGATGGATCCTTCGGCTTCACCATGAACGAGCTCGACACCGCGCGGCGCTATGGCTTGGCGGTGGTCACCATCATTCACAACAACGAGAGCTGGGGCACCATCCGTTCGGGTCAGCGGAACGCGCTGGATTTCGAGTTGGGCACTTCGCTGGAGGGTTCGGACTACGCGGCCATCGCCCGAGGCTTTGGCTGCCATGGCGAGCGCGCCGATGCGCTGGAGGCGGTGGCGCCGGCGGTCAGGCGCGCGCTTGCCAGCGGCCTGCCCGCGGTGATCGACTGCCGGACACGCTTCGTACCGCACCCTGCCGCCCCGATGTTTGGCAGCATGAATCGCTACGGTTTTGCTGCGTTGACGAACCCGGCGGCCTAGCGGGCCGCCCCGCAATGAGCGATTGACTCTGGAGATACATATCGTGAATAGCCTGACCTTGGAACAAGCCAACAACATCATCGCCGGCGCCCTGGCTCGATCGAAGACATCCGGCTTCAAGCCCATGGGTATCGCCGTGCTGGATGCCGCCGGCAACCTCAAGGCCTTTGCCAGCGAGGACGGTGCCAGCATGTTCCGCTTCGATGTGGCCCGGGCCAAGGCCTGGGGAGCCATTGGCATGGGCGTGTCCAGCCGCGCGCTGGCCGAACGCGCAAAAGACAACCCGAACTTCTTCGTCTCGCTGGCCGCGACAGCCCAAGGCCGGTTTCTGCCGCAAACAGGGGCCGTGGTTATCAAGGATGCCAGCGGCGTCATCATGGGCGCGGTGGGCGCCAGCGGCGGAACAGGTGATGAGGATGAGTTGATCTGTATCGCGGGCGTGGAGGCTGCAGGTCTCTTGCACGGTTAGATCAGACCGGTGGCTATACGCACAAGCAGGTGCTTGTCCGGGGATATTTGCCGAACATCTGGACACGCCGTAGCAGGGCGAGGCGGGAATCAATCACGGAATTCCGCGAAGCTGTTCAAAGGCTCCCGCTCAGACCTCAGTGCATTTTCGGGTTTGCTCAGGTCCGCATAGCCCAGGCTCAGGCCGCAGACGATGATCTCGTCGTTCGAGAGCGCAAGCTGTTCCCGTATCACTTGATGAAGGGGCGCGAATGCCGCCTGGATGCATGTGCCCAGGCCTCTTGCTTGAGCCGCGATGGCGATGCTTTGCAAGAATCCGCCGTAGTCGATCCAAGAGCCGAGTTCGAGCTGCCGGCTGATCGTGAAAATCATGCCCACGGGCGCATCGAAGAAGGACAGGTTGCGCCCATGCTGGTGCAGCATCCCTTTTCTGTTGCCCCGTGTGATGCCGAGCAGGCCGTACAGATCCCAGCCCAGCTTGCGACGGCGCGCGAGATAGGGCTCTGGCCATTGATCGGGGTAGTAGGGCTTCTCGTGCCGGTGCATGCGCGCCGCTTCGGGATCGTCATGCACTTCCAGCAGTGCGCGCGAGAGCGTGGCCTTGGATGCGCCTGTGAGTACATAGGCCCGCCAGGGTTGGATGTTGGTTCCCGAGGGGGACCGGCTGGCGACGCGAAGAATGTCTTCGATGACCTTTCGTGCCACGGGCGTGGGCAGAAAGGCGCGAACCGATCGCCGGCCCTCGATGGCTTCGTCTACCGCGGCGGCCGGATCAAGTGCCATGGATGGTTCGGACCGCTTCATTATTCAAGGGGGATGTGGGCCGCGGCGGCGATTTTCTTGTACTTTTCAATCTCGCTTGCATGAAAGCGGGACATCTGCTTGTCGTCGTAGGCCAGCAGGAAGGCGCCTTGCTTGTCGGAAAACTCTTTGGTGGCGGGTTCGGCCAGGATCTTCATCATGGTCGCCGTCAGCTTGGCGGCGATGGGATTCGGCGTATCCGCCCGCACGGCAACTGAGACCCAGGCCGATTTCCCGTAGGCGGGTAGCCCTGCTTCACGCAGCGTCGGCGTTTGCGGCAGCAGGGGATGGCGCTCATCACCGGTGACTACGAGGGCGCGCAGCTGGCCTCCCTGGATGAGCGGTGCCACCGCCACGGAGTCGACCATGGCGAAATCGAGCTGGCCGCCGATCAGATCAGTGGTGACCTGTGGCGCGCCTTTGTAGGGGATGAACGAGGTCTGGATGCCCGTGGCCTGGTTGAACCACTCCGTGGACAACCTGTAGGCGGCCGCATAGCTGCCGTAGTTGAGCTTCTTGGGTTGGGCTTTCGCGGCGGCGATCAGCGCGTTGACTGTCGTGTAGGGCGAGTTGGCGGGTACGACCAGAACCGCCATGCCTTCGAAGATGCCGGAGATCCAGCGGAAATCCTTCACAGGGTCATACGGCATGGACTTGAACAGCGCCATGTTCTGGGCCATCGGCGAGCTGCCCGCGATAAAGACGGTATAGCCATCCGGCGGCGCCTGGGTGACGGTGGTGGCGCCAATGAAGCCATTGCCTCCCGCACGGTTCTCCACGGTGACTGGTTGTCCCAGCAGCGTGGTCAGACGTCCGGCGAAATAGCGCGCATAGATGTCGGAGGAGTTTCCGGGGGGCCCAGGAACCACCAGCCGGATGGGCTTGGCCGGCCAGTCCTGGGCCACGGCCGGAGCTCCCGCCCACAGGGCGGCCGCTGAGAAGAGGGCAAGAAAGAGTGAACGCATGGTGTGTCTCCTGGGTGAATCTGTTTTAGGCTTTATCCCGATTAAAGGCGCGGCGAATTCTGGAACCGGGCATCATGTTCACCTAGTTTGGGCGCCGGTCGTTCCACGGGCGGGCGGCTGCCGTGCAATGTGAACGGCAAGGCCGTGAGCCGCATGGGTGTGCCGCCCACGGTTTGCACCATCGCCAGGGCTTGTACTTGAGGATGTGAGAGGGCCTCGGCGACGGAGTTGAGTTCGCAGCAGGGAACGCCCGCCAGTTTGAAGGACTCGATCCACGCATCGCGGCTGCGTTCGAGCAGCAGGGCCTTCAGTTCACCGAGAAGCGAATCCTTGTTCAGCAACCGTTGGCGGTTGGTGGCATAGCGAGGGTCGGCCGCCCAGTCCGGCCTTTGCATGACGGCTGAGAGCTTCGCGAAGAGGCGGTCGTTGCCGCAGCAGATCAGCATGGGATCATCGGCGGTGTCGAACATTTCATAGGGGCACAACTGCGGGTGTCCTGAGCGATGCCGTGGGGGAATCATTCCCTCGTTGAGCCAGCCGTCGGACTTCTGTGCATTCCAGGCGAGAGCGGTTTCCAGCAGGGAGAGCTGGACGATCCCGCCCTGCCCTGTGCGCTGACGCTCTGACAGCATCGCGAGCGCACCGATCACCGCCCACATGCCGGTGCCCTGGTCGCACACGGAGGCGCCCAGACGCGTCGGCGGGTCCTCCGGGCCGCCATTCATGCTCGAGAGGCCGCTGAAGGCTTGCACGAGGGGCTCGAAGCCCGGCTCCATCCGCATGGGCCCGGTGTGTCCAAACGCGGAGATATGGGCATAGATCAGCTGCGGATACCGGCTGCACATGGCGGGTCCGTCGATGCCAAAGCGCTCGGAAACGCCGGGGCGCAGATTGTTGATCAGGATGTCGCACTCACTCGCCAGTGCATGAAAAGCCTCGAGATCCGGTGCCACCTCCATGTCGAGCGCGACAGATTTTTTCCCGCGGTTGAAGACATGGAACGCCAGCGCGTCCTCGTTGAAAAAGGCGGCCCCCATCCGCCGGGCATCATCGCCGATGCCGGGGCGCTCGACCTTGATGACCTCAGCACCGAGGTCGGCCAAGATCGAGCCCGCATAAGGGCCGGCAAGCATCTGCCCAAGCTCCAGTACCTTGATCCCCGCGAGCACCTGTCTTGCCATGCTGCCTCCTCCTTGCGGTCACGCCGCGTTCCATGGACTTTAGCCCTGCAAATTCATAACAGGAAATACAATTGTTCTATGTCAGTCATGCAATATGCTGATGAATGGAGCAGAGCGGAGATATGGCAGCACCTCACTCGCACAGACTTCCTTCCCTCAAACAGCTGGAGGCGTTTCTGGTGATCGAATCCACCCGGAACCTGACTGAAGCGGCGAATCGCCTTCATGTATCGCAGCCAGCGCTCAGCCGGACGCTCCAGTTGATGGAGGAGGCCGTGCAGGCACGGTTATTCGAACGCAATACACGCTCCATGGAACTCACGCCGGCAGGCGTGGCCATGCTGCCGATTGCCAAGCGCCTGGTGGGGGAGTTCCACGAGTCGTTCGGCCGATTTGGAGAGTTTCTCGGCGGGCAACGCGGGCAGGTGGTGGTTGCCGGACTTCCTTCGGTCGTGGTGGCCTTGATGCCCCTTGCCATCCAGCGCCTGGCTCAGGTCTCACCGGGTGTCGAGGTAAAAGTGCTGAGCTTCGTGGAGCAGCAAGTGCTGGCGGCTGTCCGGGCGGGCAGCGTCGACTTTGCGCTGGCCACGCAGCCGGCATCAAGCGGCGGCCTGAGTTTCGAGCAGCTCTTGAACGACGAGTACGTGCTGGTCTGCAGAAAGGATGATCCGCTTGCGCGGCGCAGAACGGCTCCGTGGTCCGCTGTCGAGCGCCGGTCCTTCGTGGCCATGGCCCCTTCAAGCAGCGTGCGTCCCGTGACCGATCGGGTGTTCGTGGAGCTTGGTATTGCAGTGGAGGTGCGCTATGAGTCCGACAACATCAGCCTGATGGGACCGATGGTTGCGGCGGGCCTTGGCGTGTCGGTATTGCCTCGGCTTGCGCTTGCATTGACAGACTGCTCCCAGTTGGCCGTCGTGCGGCTGACGAGTCCGGAGGTCAGCCGGTCCGTGGGGTTGTTGCAGCGAGTGGATGCACCGCTGTCGCCTGTGGCTGGGCGTCTGCTGGAAATACTCCGGGAGACGCCGAGGCATGCCGGTTACAAGCGAGCCTCGCGGCAGACTTAACGGCTACCATGCATGGCTGGCGTGAACCCACCCAGTTTAGTAGCGCTGGCGCGAACCGCCATAGCCGCCACCACCACCGCGGCGATCGCCACCACCGAAGCCGCCGGAGCGTGGTTCCATCGGCTTCGCGATGTTGACCGTCAGGGCTCGGCCGTCCACTTGCTTGCCATTGAGGCCTTCGATGGCCGCTTGGGCTTCTGCCGGCGAGCCCATTTCCACAAAGCCGAAGCCCTTGGAGCGGCCGGTGTCGCGCTCCATCATAACTTTGGCGGAAGTCACGTGGCCAAAGGCCGCGAATTGCTGTTGCAGCGTGTCATCGCGCATCGAGTAGGAGAGATTGCCAACGTAGAGTCTGTTTTCCATGAGTTGCTTTCTTGAGTGATTTTCTGAGGCTGTATTGTGAGGGCCTCGGGGGAAATCGCAGCCGCCTGCCTATCTGGCAGGACGTCGTGCGGGGGAGGACCCACCTTGAGCGCGGGGTTCGAGATGGCGGAACGTAATCCGTCCCTTGTTGAGATCATAAGGCGACATTTCGAGTGAAACCCTGTCGCCAGCAAGCACGCGGATCCGGTGCTTGCGCATCTTGCCGCCCGAGTAGCAGATCAGACTATGGCCGTTGTCGAGGGTAACGCGAAAACGCGAATCGGGCAGCACTTCCTGGACGCGGCCTTGCATTTCAATCAGTTCTTCTTTGCTCACGAAGCTCCTTCAGTGATTGGTCCGAGATGTGCTCAGGCCAGTTGATTGTTCAGAACGAAGTGACGCCCTTGCGCCAGCGCGTAGCGTGCCGCTTGGGCTGAATTGCTGAAGCGAGGAATGAGCCGGAACACCCGGTCGTGCGCGCCGCGGCGGATGGAGACCGAGGCAGCGTATTGACCGGTCTCGATGAGTTTCGTCATCGGTGTGACGTGATACTTGCCCACTGCGTGGGTCTGAGGAGTTTGCATGTAATGGAATGTGTGGCCGCCGGGTGGCTAGCCAAGGTGGGCGTGCGGCTAATAGCCATGCAGGCACGCAGGTTGAATCCGTGGAGGAAACTGGAACGGTCCGTAGGCTGTTCTGTTGAACGGACCGACGATGAAGCTCGCCGATGAAAAGTGACGTTCGGTGGGAAGAGCGAGGCGAGGGCTCTTCCGAACTGAAACCTCTGCGGCCAACGATTGCCGCAAGGTGTCACTCAAGGACCGAGGCAACGAGCAAGCCAACGGTCGATTCGTGAATTATAGTGATTTTCCGGGTTGAGTGCTTTTAAATGACCCATATAGGGCTCGCGAGTGGTACGCTGGCTTGATCCGATGGCATGAAAGGCCAGCATGAATACCGCGCTCTTTTCCCAGCACCGACGGGAAGCGCTTCGCGTTGAACTGCCCCGCGTGGCCGACCTTCTGCGCCAGCGGCGCGCTGGTGAGATCGACGAGGCCATGGTGGACGATCTGATCTCGTTGTCTTGGCTGGAATGGCTGGGCGGATCGTTGCAACTTACCACCACAGGCATGAACATCTGCCGCCAGCAAATACCCAAGTAGGCCGTAGCGCACAAGAGAGATGCCTTCTACGACTTTCCGGTACGGCGGACGACTTCAACTCCATTCTTGGTGTTGTGAAAGATGCGTACTTGAACTTCGTGAATGACCCGGCGCTCCGGGACGTCAAAGCCCAGGCTGTGGTGCATCAGTGGAATGTTGTGCCAGGCAATCAGATCGTGCGGCTGCCAGGTGTGCCGGTAGACGTTGCTGGAACGGGTGGCACGCTGCATCAGTTCACCGAGAAGACCGTCGCTGGCTTTGCGCTCCATTCCTATCACCTGCGCCGCATGAAAGCCGAGCAGCAGATAGGGGTCCTGCGTGCCTCCTACCAGCGGCATGGTGCCTTTGCGTGAGGGATCCTCCAGGCGCGCGGTGGTGTGCCTTACAGATGTGAAATCATGCGCCACTTCCAGCGAACGCAGCCGGTGCTGATCTTCGGGGGGCAGCTCCGACCAGGCGCGCCGGTTGGACACAAGTTCGAACTCGCCATCTTCCGAGGGAAACTCACGGATGGACATGACCGTCAACTCACAGGCCCTGCCATCGACCAGATTGCCGACGTGATGCCAGCGCGATTGGCCAGACGGGCCGGTGGGACCCTCGACGACAAAGCGTTTGACTTCGCTGCACCCCTGGCCAAGCTGTCCGCCAACCTCGGCCAACTGCTCGTCGTCAAGCGGTGCATTGCGGATGATCACCAGGTCGTGATCCGAGAGCAATCGGTGCAACGTATCCGTGATGCTCTCTGTATCCTGCCGCGTCATCCTGACCTCCACGCTATGCGGGATGATGGCGTTCAGTGCGCGGCTGGCGTCATCGACGAGGAGCGCCGCGGGAGTGGAGTGGGTGTTCATGCCATGGCACCTATTTCTTGGCAGCGACCAGCATGATCTCAACCAGCATGCGCGGATTGCCGAGCTTGGCTTCGACCGTGGCACGAGCCGGAAGATGTGCAGGATCAGCCCATTCGATCCAGGCCTCATTCATCTCGTCACGCGTGCGGATGTCCGCCAGCCAGATGTTGACCGAGAGGATATGAGATTTGTCTGAACCGACGCTTGCCAACAGCCGATCGATTGTGGCGAGAATCTCCCTGGTCTGGCCCCGCACGTCCTGATCCAGATTGTCTGCCACCTGGCCGGCCAGGTAGATGCGCCCGTCGTGTTCGACGATGTCGCTAAGGACTTTGCTGGGCAAATGGCGTGTGATGGTCATGCGTGTGCTTTCAGTGAAGAAAATAAGGAACGATCCTGCGCGAGTAGTGCGAGGTATTTGCGCGGGCCTAATTGAGGGCTGCGCCGGTGGTCTGAACGATCTTGGCCCAGTGAGCCGTCTCGCCGCGGATACGGGTCGCGAATTCCTCGGGCGTCAGTGCCATCGGTTCGGCGGCTTGGCCTTCCACGAGTGTTCGCATTTCACTTGTGGCCATGATCTTGGCAATTTCGGAATAGAGCCGCTTGACGATCGGAGCGGGTGTTCCGGCAGGTGCGAAGAGGCCAACCCAGGAGTTGATGTCCTCCATGCCTTTCACGCCTTGTTCGGCCAAGGTCGGGATATTCGGCAGCACGGGACTGCGCTTGGCCGACGTGAGGCCGATGGCGCGCAGCTTGTGGTCTCTCAGGTAGCCAAAAGTGCTGGGGCCGCCTGCGCAGTACAACTGCACCCGCCCTGCCAGAAGATCTGTAGTGGCGACCGAGCCGCCCTTGTAGGGCACATGCACGATGTCGATGCCAGCTTGCCGCTTGAACCATTCGCCGCACAGGTGAGGCGTGGTGCCGTTGCCGGAGGAGACAAAGTTCAAGGTGCCAGGCTGCGTCCTGGCCAGCTTGATGAAATCCTGCGCGTTGTGGGCAGGAACAGTGGGCGGTACCACGAGCATGTAGGGCACCAGGGCGAACAACGATATGGGCTGCAGATCTTTTTGGGGATCAAAGGGCATTTTCGGGCCGTAGACGCTAGGCGAGATCGTGATCGTTCCGTTGGCCGCAAGCAGCAGCGTGTAGCCATCCGGTGCCGACTTGGCCACCTGGTCGGCGCCCAACGTACCCCCCGCGCCAGGCTTGTTCTCGACGACCACGGTCTGGCCGAGCGCTTGCCCCAGTTTGTCAGCCATGGCACGCCCGAACACGTCGCTGCTGGTCTGGCCGGGCGGGAAGGGAATGATCATCTTGATGACCCGTTTCGGCCAATCATCAGCCGCAGAGGCGTTGCCAACTGCCGCGAGCGCCAGAGTCATCACCGAGGCTGCCGCGCATGCCAGGCGGCACCACCGGGCTTTCACCTGACGGGGCCGCGTTGAGGCCGGTACGCTCTTGCGGGATGCATTCAGTGACGTAGCTTTCATGTCGGGTGCCCCTTTGCTGTGATGATCAATCGCCCGGTGGCGGAAATTCACTGTAGTGAGATTCGGCGGTTGAAAATTAAAATCATTGAAAATTTTCATGATCTTATGCCGATAAATTATTCTTCCATTGAAATTAAAGGTCAAATGATAGGGAAAACGCTAAGAGAAGTTCATCTAAAATGAAAAGAACGCTCTTGTGGAGCCAAAGCCTCCTTGGCCACCGAAGGACAGAACCTTGCTCACCTCCATCACGACACCTCTTCAGGAAGAAAGCGATTACGACGCCCTGGGCGATCTGGGTGCGCGATTGCGCGAGCTGCGCAATGAAAAGAAGATGACACTGGCCGAGCTGTCGCTGCGCAGCCAGGTATCGATCGGGATGCTCAGCCACATTGAGCGCGGGCAAACTTCACCTTCATTGAAAACGCTCGAGCGGTTGCGTCTGGCGCTGGAGGTGCCGTTGGCCAGCTTCTTCGAGCGCGAGGACCCTGCTCCGAAGAACGAGGGCACCGTGGTGCGTGCCCATGCGCGCGCGCGCTTGCCTTTCAAGAAACTGGGTCTGGTGAAGGAGCGCCTGTCGCCGCCGGGGCACTCAGACCTGGATGTCCTGATGCTGGTGATCGAGCCGGGGGAGGCTCAGGAGCTGAACCATGGACTCGCCAGGGCGAAAAAGCCGGTCTGGTGCTGGAGGGAACCTTTGAGTTGCACGTGGGCGATGCCAGTCACGTGCTTCGAGAAGGCGACAGTTTCCAGTTTGATGGCAGTCAACCTCATACCTTTCGCAATCCGAACGAGACCACAGCGCGCGTGTTGTGGATCATCAAGTCGGATGAGGCGGGCTGAGCGGTTGAGCCACAAAGCCAGGTGATCTTGAAGGGGCCAGGCGCGTCCGGTAGGCACCAGGTGGGCTCCCCGTCCAGGCTTTGAACGCCCGTTGGAAAGTCGCCGAATCGGCAAAGCCTAGTTCGATGGCCAGGTCGCCAGCAGTCGTGCTCCTGTTGCCCAGGTGAGCGATGGCAATATCCCGTCGCAACTCGTCCCGCAGCGCCTTGAATGATGTTCCGGCTGTCGCCAAATGACGCTGCAGCGTAGGCGCCGACATGTGCAGCGCAGCGGCTGTGGCTTCCAGCCCTGGCCACTGCGGCCGCGTTCTGGCCAGGTGCGCATGTACGCGAGCGACTATGCCTTCGTTGCTGGGCTGTGGAATGATGGCCGAGGCTGGCCAGCTTGCAATGAATTCCTGTAGCGCGGCGTCGTCGCGGCCCACGGGCCGGGAGAGCCGCCGAGCGTCGAACCAGAAGGCCGAGGCGCCTTGGGCGAAACGCAGGGGCGCCGGGAAGACATTGGCGTATTGCTTGACGTAGGAGGGCTCTTCGAAAGCAAAATCGAAGCGCTGCACCTTCAGCGAACCGCCGGCCATCCAGGCGGCCAGCCGCCAGATGGTGCGGATCATGTATTCATGAAGAAAGCGCGGGTATTTCCTGATACCGGGCAGCCGGACGGTCAGCCCGGCCAAGGCGCCTTCGTGTTCGATGGCCAGAGCCATGTCGTCTTGCAGCAGATACACCACATGGCATGCCCTGCGCAGGCCTGCCTCCAGATCGGGCGCGCCAATGGCCGAGCGCGCAATCAAGGCGAGGCTGCCACGCTTGAGCGGCCGCGAGAGAAGGCCCAGTGCCTCGTCGTCCAACCGCTCGATCAGCAAGCGAAGCAGGGCAATGAAATGATCTGTCGTGACCCGGCCACCTTCATGGGCCATCAACTGTGGCGCAATGCCCGCTTCAGTGAGCAGTGATGCGACGGGCAAGCCGTGTATCCGCGCACCTTCCACCATGCCCCGCACCAGGGCCATTGAAGCGGTGAAAGGGGTGATGGTTCTCGGCACGTGCGTGGGTTGAGGTCTTTTGCAATAGTGATGAGGCCCTCAGCCATGGGCCAAATCCTTGCCGGATTCTACGATTTGCAGTCTTCCACCCTCATTCAATGGACCACCACATGACTCGCGAAGTGTTCGTCTCCGGCGTCGGCATGATTCCGTTCGCCAAACCCGGCAATCATGAGCCCTATCCACTGATGGCGGCCACGGCCGCAAGAAAGGCCTTGGCCGATGCGGGTATTGGCTATGACAAGGTGCAGCAAGCCTATGTCGGGTACGTCTACGGCGACTCCACGGCAGGCCAGCGCGCCCTGTATGAAGTCGGCATGACGGGTATCCCCGTGGTGAATGTCAATAACAACTGCTCCACAGGGTCGACCGCCCTGTTCCTGGCGCGCCAGGCGATCGCCAGCGGCGCGGCGGAGTGCGTGCTGGCTCTGGGGTTCGAGCACATGAATCCCGGCGCCCTCGGCGCGGTGTTCAGCGATCGCCCCAGCCCGTTCGAACACTTCGACAGCGTGACCGATGAGCTGGTGGGCAATTCCCAGATTCCCCTCGCCTTGCGCTACTTCGGCGGTGCGGGAAAAGCGCATATGGACCAGTATGGCACCAAGCTGTCTACCTTCGCCAAGATTCGTGCCAAGGCCAGCCGCCATGCGGCTAATAACCCGGTCGCCTTGTTCCGCAAGGAAGTGACGGAAGAGGAGGTGCTGGCTGCACCCGTGATGTGGGAGGGCGTGATGACCCGCCTGATGGCCTGCCCCCACCTGCGGCGCCGCTGCCGCCATCTTGTGTTCTGCGGAGTTCGCGGCCCGCCATGGCCTGGACCGCCGGGTGCGCATAAAGGCGCAGGCTATGACCACCGACACCGCCAAGACCTTCGAGGCGCGCGATATGCGCGAAGTCGTCGGCTTCAGCATGGCTCGCACGGCCGCCCAACAGGTTTACAACGAGGCCGGCATCAGCCCTTCCGACGTCGACGTGGTGGAGCTTCATGATTGCTTTGCTCATAACGAATTGATCACCTATGAAGCCCTGGGCCTGTGCGGCATCGGAGAAGCGGAGAGATTCGTTTGCGACGGTGACAACACCTATGGCGGCAAGTTCGTGACGAATCCTTCAGGCGGACTGTTGTCCAAGGGCCACCCGCTAGGCGCTACCGGCCTGGCGCAATGCACGGAGTTGGTCGAGCAACTGCGCGGACAAGCCGACAAACGGCAAGTGACGGACGCACGTCTTGCGCTCCAGCACAACCTTGGTCTGGGCGGTGCTTGCGTCGTGACCTTGTACGAACGCCTTTGAGACGGGCCGGCCCATGATTGACAAGAAATGGATCGGCCACGAGTTGCCGGCTTCGGTGCTGCCCGTGGAGCGCACGCGCCTGCAGTTCTTTGCCAAGGCCACGGGTGAGACCCGCTTGGTCTATACAGAGGTGTCGGCGGCGCGTGATGCCGGCTACCCGGATCTGCCGGCTCCGCCGACCTTCCTGTTCAGTGCCGAGCTGGATTCGGGCGCGCTTGATGCTCTGCTGGAAGCGCTTCAGGTGCCCATTGCCAAGATTCTGCACGGCGAGCAAGGCTTCACTTATCACAAGCCGGTGTGCGCAGGCGACACCATCACCGTGCGTTCGCGCATTGACGATATCTACGACAAGAAGAACGGCGCATTGGAGTTTGTCGTGAAGTCATCGTGTGCCACCAATGAGGCTGGAGAGCTGGTGGCAGAGATGCGTTCTGTCATCGTCGTTCGCAACTGAGGAGCCGGATATGAACGCACCCACTTTCGATTCCGTGCAGGTTGGCGACGAGTTGCCCGCGTTGGCGCTGTCCGCGGTAGACCGCACCACGCTGGCCCTGTTCGCGGGCGCTTCGGGCGATCACAACCCCATTCACATCGACATCGATTTTGCCCGCAAGGCTGGCATGCCTGATGTGTTCGCGCACGGCATGCTGGGCATGGCCTGGGTCAGCCGCATGGTGACTGGCTGGGCGCCGCAAGCGCAGATGCGCTGCTATGACGTGCGCTTTGCAGGTATTACCCATCTGGGCAACGTCATCCGCTGTTCGGGCAAGGTGGTTGAAAAGCTGGAAGCCGAGCGTTGCGTGCGTGTGGAAGTGCAAAGCGCCAATCAATACGGGCAGACCAAGATTGCGGGCGACGTGCTGGTTGTGCTGCCTTGACAGATTTCAATTGATTTCAGGAACAACACCATGAGTAAAAATCTAGACGGCAAGGTGGCACTTGTGACCGGCTCCGGCCGAGGCATTGGCCGCTCCATCGCCATGAAACTTGCCTCGCAGGGCGCGCGTTTGGTCATCAACGATCTTGATGCCGCACCAGCGGAAGAAACTGCGGCAGAGATCCGTGCGCAAGGCGGTAAGGCTGTTGTGTGTGCGGGTAGCGTCACGGCCCCCGATTTTGCGGAGCGCTTCATCGGCACCGCCGTGAGTGAGTACAAGGGCCTCGACATCATCGTCAACAACGCTGGCTACACCTGGGACAGCGTCATCCAGAAGATGACGGACGAGCAGTGGTACGCCATCATGGACTGCCACCTGACGGCCCCTTTCCGCATTCTGCGCGCCGCCCAGCCAGTGATCCGCAACTTGGCGAAAGCTGAAGCCGATGCAGGCCAGCGCGTGATGCGCAAGGTGGTCAATATCTCCTCCGTGGCAGGCGTGTTTGGCAATGCGGGCCAAGCCAATTATTCGGCCGCCAAGGCGGGCATCGTGGGCATGACCCAGACATTGGCCAAGGAGTGGGGGCGCATGAACGTGACCGTCAATTGCGTGGCCTTCGGGTTGATCAAAACACGTTTGACTGGCAATGCCAATGAGGGCGGTACCGCCAACATCGAGGGCCGGGAAATCAAAGTCGGTGTGAACCCCGGATTGCTGGCTGCCATGGAACAGACGATTCCTCTTGGCCGGGGCGGCACACCGGAGGAAGCCGCGGGCGCCGTGTACCTGTTCTGCCAACCTGAGTCAGACTATGTCAGCGGCCAAGTGTTGTTGTGCACGGGCGGCCTTACCGGGATCTGAGCATGTTGCCGCAATTGCATCAACACGCATGGATGGACGCCGAGATCGAGGCGTTCCGTGAACAGGCGCGCCGCTACATCGCGGGCGAGATGGCGCCGGCAGGGCCATGTGCCGCGCGACATCTGGCGCGGTTTTGGGGAAATGGGCTTTCTGTTGCCCGAGATGGATGAAACCTACGGCGGCGCTGGCTGCAGCCTGGCGTACCAGTTGGTGGTGCAAGATGAGCTGGCCAAGCAGGAAATGCCGCTGAACACCAGCGTGCACACCATTGCGGCGCACTACATTCTGGATTACGGCACCGAAGCGCAAAAGCAGCGCTGGCTGCCCGGCCTGGTGAGCGGCGAGTTCCTGGCCGGCATTGCCATGACCGAGCCAGGGGCAGGCTCCGACCTGAAAGCCATCCGTACCCGAGCACGCCTCGAAGGGAATCACTATGTGATCGACGGTGCCAAGACCTTCATTACCAATGGCTTCTCGGCCAACCTGCTGGTGATGGTGGTGCGCACAGGTGATCACCCCAGCCGGGGCGTGTCGCTGATTGTGCTGGAGACACAGGATCTTCCTGGATTCCGCGTGGGCCGCAAGCTGGAAAAGCTGGGGCAGCATGCATCAGATACGGCGGAGCTGTACCTGGACAATGTGCGTGTGCCGGTCAACCACCTGCTGGGGGGCGTCGAAGGCGAGGGCTTCATCCAGTTGATGAGCCAACTTCCGTACGAACGCATGCTACTGGCGGTGCCAGCGGCGGCAGCCATCGAGCGGGCGGTGGAGCTGACGGTGGAATACACCAAGCAGCGCAAGGCGTTCGGCCAGACGGTCGCTGATTTTCAGAATACGCGCTTCAAGCTGGCGGAATGCGCCACCATGGCGCATGTCGTGCGAACCTTCGTCAACGACTGTATTCAGCGCCTGCTGGACGGCAAGCTGGATAACGAAGCCGCCTACATGGCGAAATGGTGGTGCTCCGAGCAACAGTGCCGTGTCACTGACGAATGCCTGCAGTTGTTCGGCGGCTATGGCTACATGGCCGAATATCCCATTGCACGTTTGTATGCCGATGCCCGCATTCAGAAGATCTATGGCGGGGCCAATGAGGTCATGAAGGACCTCATCGCGCGGAAAGTGTTTGAATAGTTCAGAGTGCGAACCGGTCCATGCCGAGCCCATGTACGACGCTGTGCTGGCCTCGGGTGAGGGATCGTCGAGTTCGCCGCACGTTTGTTGGTGCCTGTGGCCCAACAATTGGAGATGAACCAGATCATGCAATATCAGGGGGCATGTATATACGCCCTCTCGAAACAGCTGCAGGGCGTTTGAGGGCTAAGGTCAGAATCTCGGGGTGGATGGGTAGTAGCCATTCGAGATGATGTCCACGCCGTCTGGTTCGATTTCGACTTCCAGATTCTCGAGCACGCGGGATACCATCATGTAAGTGCCGATCGTCAGCAGCAGCTCGGTGAGTTGGCGCGGTGAAAGAAGGTCCTTTACCGCTTCAAACTGCGAGGCGGGTGCTTTGACGTCGCGGACAACACTATCGGTGAAACGCAGCAAAATGTCTTCAGCACGCTCGCCGTGGACGCCGCCATCCGCGTCATCCAGTGACAGTGCTTTCCTGATGCGCTCCTCCGTCACCCCTACATATCGTGCAAGGCGGGTGTGCTGATGAATCTCGTAGGCGGAGCCGCACAACGCACCTACGCGCAGGATCACCATCTCGCGTAGTTGGGCGTCGAGTTCTGTTTTTGTCAATAGAGCGCCAGCGAGTTGCACGAAGCCGGGTAGCAGGGTGGGCGCGTTCGCGAGGATTCTGTAGATGTTGTAGGGTGGCCGGGTGCTGAGCAATTCGGCGGTATCTGGCGAGAGCGCATCCGAGGGAACGGGGGAGATGCGGGTCATAGGGAGCCTCCTACTGAAGTTTGAGGCCGATACGCTGGATCACGTTGCCCCAGAAATCGGTTTGCGTCTTCATGAAAGCGCCGAATTCCTGAGGAGTACTGGAGCGTGTGCGCAGGTTCAGTTGCGCGAAACGCGCTCGGACTTCAGGTAGATCCAGCAACTGTTTCAGTTCGGTGTTGAGTCGCGTGATGATGGGCAAGGGCGTGCCGGCGGGTGCCACCACGCCGCTCCAGCCTTCGATTGCAAAATCGGGATAGCCGGATTCGGCGACGGTGGGAACCTGTTCCAACCCCGGCAGCCGCGAAGGGGACGTGACGGCGATGGGTTTGAGCTTGCCACTTTGAATGAAGGACATGGTCGGCGCTACGTTCTCGAAGACCAGTGGTATATGGCCCGCTATCACGTCGGTGATGGCCGGGCTCGCGCCCTTGTAGGGCACAAGCTGCATCTGCACGCCTGCCACATCTTTGAAAACCTCGGCTGTGAGATGCGGTGAGCCGCCAGGTACAGCCGCGAAGTTGTAGGCACCAGGAGTCTTCCTCAGTAGCGCCACCAGCTCCTTGACGTTGTTGGCCGGAAACTGGGGGTTGGCCGCGATGATATTAGGCAGCATCGCGACCAGCGATACAGGCGCGAAATCCTTGAGGTGATCAAAGGGAAGGTTGTGGTAGAGATGTGGGTTGATCGCATGGGTGGGAATGGTGCACAACATCAGCGTGTAGCCATCGGGTGCTGACTTGGCGACGAAGTCAGTGGCGATATTGCCGCTGGCTCCAGGCTTGTTCTCCACCACTACGCTCTGGCCCAGGCGTTGCCCCAGGTACTGGGCAATGATGCGCGCAGCCAAGTCGGTGGAGCCACCGGGCGTAAAGCCTACGATCAGCTTGATGGGGCGGTGCGGCCACTCGTTTTGTGCCGCTGCTGGCGTGCCGGTCAGCGTTCCCAGAGCGGCCAGGGTGCCCGTGGCCAAGGCCTGGCGCCGCGTGATGTGACGTTGCTTCATAATGGTCTCCTTGCGTTTTGTTATCCGATGTTGGTGGCTGCCTCAGGCCTTCTCCAAACGTCGCAGGACGTCGGCGCGCAGCAGATCCTTCTTGATTTTTCCGGAGGCGGTCGTCGGAAACTCCGGAACCAGGATGACGCGCTCCGGATACTTCTGGCGTGCTACCCCGGCCGCTTCCAATAGGGCGACGATGTCTTCCTGGTTCACCGTGGTGTCCGGGCGAACGATGATGTAGGCGCATACGGTTTCGCCCAGGCGGGGGTGTGGCATAGCGACTACCGCAGCACTCATGACTGCCGGATGGGCGTGCAGCAGGTCCTCCACCTCCTTGGCGCTGATTTTTTCTCCACCGCGATTGATCAAGTCCTTGATGCGGCCAGTGAAAACAACGGCTTTTTCAGAGGTCAGAAAGCCGATGTCGCCGGTGTGGAAGAAGCCCTCGGCATCGAAGGAGTCGGCCGTATGCGCGGGATTGGCATAGCCCACGAAGAGGGACGGGCCGCGCGCGCAGATTTCGCCCTCGGTGCCGGCCGGCACCGGCTGTCCCTCTGTGTCGATCACGCGTACTTCATAGTCGATGACTTCGCCGTCAGTGGAGGCAGCCAGGGCTTCCTGTCCCGGTGCGACAAACCCTAGCGTGATCATGGGCGCTTCGCTTGATCCGTAGACGCGGAAGGCTCGGCAATTTGGCAGCACTCGCGCCACTCTGAGAATGACTTCAGGGGCCACCGCCGCACCACCGCAGGGAAAGAGGCGTAAAGAAGGCAGGGAGAGGTGCTTTTGCTCCACCACATCCATCAGTTCCTGCAGAAAAGGTGTGGCGCCAATGGTGAAGGCAACCTGTTCTCGCGCGATGATGTCTGCGGCTTCCGCCGCATCCCACTTTTCCATCAGCACGCAGCGCGTGCCACCGTAGAACGGCATCTCCAGTGCATGGCTGAAACCGGTGACATGCGTGACAGGCGAAGGCATCAGGGTGGTGTCTCCTTCGGCGATGCCCCAATGGCTTGCGCACATCAGTGTGGCGCGAATGAGCGTGTTGTGCGTATGCAGCACGGCTTTGGGATGGCCGGTGGTGCCCGAGGTATAGAGCACCAGTTTGACCGCGTCTGGTGAAATCACCGGCCATTCGGCAGGCGGTTGGGGTGCGCCGTCGAGTAGTACGCGCAGATCATTGGGGCCAGTGCCGCGGACGGTCCATACATGCTGAAGGGCAGGCAGGCCTGGTTGAAGGCGTGCCATCATCCCGGCGAAGTCGAAGCCCCGGAAGTGCTCTGCAATGAAGATGCCCTTGGCGCGGCTATCGGAGAGAATGAGCTCTACCTCACGATCGCGGTAGATGGTGACGATCGGGCACACGACCAACCCGAGCAGCGCTGCGGCCACATCGATAAAGGCGCTTTCGTGCCAGTTGGGTGTCTGGAAGGCAATCACATCACCGGGCCGATAGCCTTCCTGCCACAGCGCTGAAGCAAGGCGGGTGCTTTGTGTCCAGGCCTCCCCGGCGGTGATAGGCCGGCCGCCACACACTTGCGTGACGCGTTCAGGGTGGCTGTATGCCAGTTCACGGGCGGCTTGGGCCACGGTGCGATCGATCCATTGGCCGCCAGCCCGCCAGGCGCGAGCGCGAGTCTCGTCCCAGTGGATGTCCCAGCCGCTGATGTCGTGTTTCAAGAATGTCTCCCGTTCGTGATCTGTTGCAGGCCTCAGACGGCCAGGTAACGTGCTTTGAGAGCTGGCCGTGCGTCGAATGCTGCCCAATCGCCAGCGAACACCTGATTGCCGCTATCCAGCAGCACCACGTGTTCCGTGCACTGCCGTGCGTAGGTGATGCTTTGCTCCGCCACCAGCACGGTAAGACCGAGCTTCTCACGTGCGCTGCGGACTTCGCGCGCGAGATCGTGTGCGACCTTGGGGGCCAACCCTTCAGATGGTTCGTCGAGCAGCAGCAACGCAGGAGCTGCCATAAGGCCACGCGCTACTGCGACCAGTTGTTGCTGGCCGCCCGAGAGTTGATAGCCCATGCGGTCAAGCAGTCCTTCCAACAAGGGAAAGAGGGCGCAGACCTCGCCTACGCTCATGCGCCTGCGTCTGTCGGCCGCATGCCATGCGAGCTCGAGGTTCTGGCGTACGGTGAGGGTAGTGAACACGCGCCGATCCTCAGGCACCAGAGCCAGGCCGCGCTTGGCGCGCCTTTCGGTTGAGAGTCCATCGAGTGGCTCACCACCGAGGCGGATCGAGCCGGTGGTCTGGGGGCCGGCGTCCAGCAGCGACTTCATCAAGGTGGATTTGCCAGCGCCATTGCGTCCTAGGAGCGCAACGCCACCGCGGGCAGGTACGTCGAGATCGATGCCGAAAAGCGCCTGGCTGTCGCCATACCGGGCATGAAGGTTGCGCACTTCAAGCATGGGAACCTGCTTCAACTGTGACGCCTGCGTCGGTATCGGCCTCATTGCCTAGATAGACCTCGCGTACACGCGCATCGGCTCGTATCTCGGCAGGTGAGCCAGAAGCGATCAGTCTCCCGTGATGCAATACCGAGATGCGGTCTGCCAGGCCGAATACCACTTCCATATCGTGTTCCGTCATCAACATTGAAAGGCTGCGCCTGGCTTTTACGCGTTGCAGCAGCTTCACTGTCGCGAGCCGGTCGGCCGCGGACATGCCTGCAGTCGGCTCATCGAGAAAAAGGACTGTGGGTTCGAGTGCGAGCACCATGGCGAGCTCAAGCCGCTTGCGATCGCCGTAGGCGAGCGATCCCGAGACCGCATCGCGTTGCGCGCCGAAGCCGGTGTCTTCCAACAGGGTGTCGATCACGGCGGGAAAGCTGGCGGCCGCCTTGGCGCCCACTTTTGCCCAGGGGTTGGCCCGGCGAACCCGAGCCTCCAATGCGATCTGCAGATTGTCCCGCACGCTCAGATGGGGGAACACCTGGGCGACCTGGAACGTTCGCCCGAAGCCGCGATGCACACGCCGGTGGGCAGGCTCGCGTGTGACATTCTCCTGGCGAAAGTGTATAGAGCCCCGATCGGGAAAAAGTTCACCGGTCAAGACCTTGAACAGCGTGGTCTTCCCAGCGCCGTTGGGGCCGATCACTACGTGGGACTCCCCGATGCCGATGGCAAGACTTACGTCGTGCAGCACGGCAATGCGGCCGTAGGCTTTGTCCAGGCTCTCGGCATGTAGCAGGGGGTGCTCATGGCCTACCTCCTTCAGGCGGAGCGGACTGGGGTTCGCGCTTGGCAAGAAGCCCCAGGATTCCCCCCGGTAGAGCGACCACCACCACGAGCAGAAGCAGACCCGTGGTCAGGTCCGACATGCCCGCCAGCGTACGAGTGAGATAGAAGACGGCAGAAAGGACGACTGCGCCCAGCGCGGGACCCCAGAAGTGAGCAGAGCCTCCGAGTAAGGTGTAGAGGATAGGGCTGGTGGAGTTGGACCAGTGGGCGAGCTCTGGCGTGACGATCTGTGCCCATGGCGCAACCAGTGAACCGGCCGCTGCCGTGGTAGCGCCAGCCAGTACGAAGATGGCGAGGCGATGCCGCCGTACGGGGATCCCCAGGAACTCCGCGCGTTCGGGCGATTGCTTGACAGCCTGCAGGGCGCGGCCGAACGAGGTGCCGATCAGCCAGCGTATGAAGCCGATGAGCAAGCCACAGACCACCACAATGAGATAGTAGAAGTTGTCTCCGGCCCCGAGGTCAAGCTGGACGCCAGCCCATTCGAGTACCGGGCGCTGCAGACCGGCCAAGCCGTCATTGCGGCCGAGTGCCGCCGTGTTTGCGATAAGCAGGTGCACTAGTTCCGCAAAGGCCAAAGTGAGGATGGCAAAGTACACCCCTTCACTGCGCCGGAGCGCTACCGCACCTACGCAGGCTGCGAGCAGCGCACCGATCAGGGTAGCCACCGGCAGCGCCATCAAGAATGGCAAGCCGGCCTGTTGAGTGAATACCGCCGCAGCATAGGCGCCTGCTGCGAAGAACATCGCCTGGCCGAAGCTCAGAACACCCGACAGACCGAACAGCAGATTGAATGACAGCCCGAAAACGGCGTTGATCCAGATCATGCCGGCGATGAAGACCAGCCCGCGGTTCAACAGCGAAGGCATCGCCAGTCCGGCGGCCATCACGAGCAGCAGAATGACCGCGTCACGGCGGCCACGACTACCGAGGAAGAGAGAGGCGCTCATGGATTGAGAAATAGGCGAAAGTCGCTGTCAATGGTGGATGGCCCGTCCCATCAGCCCTTGAGGACGAACCAGCAGGATGAGGGTCATGGCTGCGAAGAAGGGCAAACCGGGCAGGCCTGGGATGATCCATTGGCCTATGGCGTCGACCAGGCCCAACAGGATCGAGCCGAGGAAAGCGCCGCTGATACTGCCCATGCCGCCGATGATGATCACGCCGAAGGCCTGGATCACGAACGCACTTGCCAGGGTGGGCGAGAGCGTCTGGTTCGACATCAACAGCCCCCCTGCCAAGCCTGCGAGGGCGAAGCCAAGAGCCACCGTGCCTGTGTAGACCCAGCGCACCCGTATGCCCAGCAGGCGTGCCATCCACGGATCGGCCGAGATGGCCTTGACCAGCCGGCCTGGTCCGGTGCCGTTGAGGAAAAATTCCAAAGCCGCGTAGCAGACGATGCCCGCTGCTACGATGAAGAGTGACATTTTCGGCAGCACCGCATCGCCGATCAACCAGGCACCGTCCAGCGCCGCCGGCGGCATCACGCTATGGTAGTTGAGGCCCCACAGCAGCTTGGTTGAGCCCTCGCACACCAGCAGCAACGCATAGGTGGCGATCAGCACATAGGCGTCTTCCACGCCCTGCAACCTTCGCAACACCAGCCGATCGACCACCAGTCCGAGCAGCGCGACAACAGCGCCGGCGGCGAGCGCGCCGAACAGATAGAGCGCCACGGAAGTTTCAGCGCCGCCGATCGTACCGATGAGCGAATAGGCTGCGTAGGCCCCGATCATGAAGAAGCCGCCGTGCGAGAAATTGAGGATGTGGAGCGTGCCGAACACCAATGTCAATCCAGCGGCGACCAGAAAGGTCGCCATGGCCCAGGTGAGGCTGTTGACCAGAAGCGTCACGATATCCGCAGCTTGCATGGTGTGCCCGTGTCCTCAGGCTGTGCGCAGGTTGAGCTTCTTGCCGGGCGTTGCTGGGAACAGCACCGTTTTTCCGGCGATCTTGGTGTAGTTGCTTACCTTGTAGCCCTTGGCATTGGAGGCAGGCTCGATATAGACCAGTTCCACGTCCTTGATCGCCTGATTGTCTTCGGCGCGCATCGTTCGAATACCGGTCACCGTTTCCCAGGTCAATCCCTTGAGTGCGGCAATGACTGCGGCGGTATCGGTGGACTTTGCTTTCTCGATGGCCTGCTTGTAGGCATAGAGGCTGGCATGTGCCTCCGCGGCCCAGCCCAGGGGCTCGGGGTCTTTCGTCTTGGCCAGATAGTCGGCTACGAAGCGGTCGCTCATCGGATTGCCTTTGTTGGCATCGGCGTAGTAGTGCATGCCGGTCCAATGAGCGGGCGTCTGCTGCTTCATCCCGCGCGCCACCAGGAACTCGTTGGCGGCATCGCACAAGACCTTGTAGCGCTTCATCAACCCGAAACCGCGTGCTTGCTGGAACATGGTGATGGCATCGCCGCCGTAGGTGCAATTGAAAACGCCATCAGCCTGTTGGCGTAGAGCTTGGGTGATGGAATTTCGGTAGTCAGCCACGCCATACGGCATGAGAATCGGTTGCAGAATCTCGGGCTTCTTCTTCGCGATCGATGGATAGTATTCAAGCAGGCCATCGACGAAGATGCTCCAGGTCGTGCGCCCGTACTCGTGGTCGGGCACCAAGCCCGTCCAGCGTGTGATGTCAGGGTATTTTTCCGCCATCAGCTTGGCTTGAGCGCGGGTGCGTGCATCGGGCGCGTCACCGGGGCGAAACAGATTGGGCGAATAGTTCTCGTGGTTCATCTTCTCGGTGCCCGCACCGCAGGTCATGAAAACGCCCTTCTCCTGCTGCATGACCGGCCCGAGGGCCAGCACGACCGAACTAGAGATCCCTCCGGTATGCAGGTTGATGCCGGCACCGAGCAATTCGCGTGCCGCGGCGAGAGCCGCAGCGGGGTTGGCTTTGTCGTCCCGGATTTCCAGGGCGATTTGGCGGCCGGCGATACCTCCAGCCTTGTTGATCTGATCGACGGCGATCTCCGCACCGTTCTTCACATAGGAGCCTATGAATTCCTGAGGGCCACTCAAGGGGGTGATCAGGCCAATGCGCAGTGGTCCGCTTTGGGCGCGCACCAAGCCGGGAAAGCCAGCGCTGGCGGCAGTTGCGGCGGCCGAATATTGAATGATCTGGCGGCGGGTGAGTTGTGGATTCACGTTTCCTGTCTCCGTGTTGATTTCTATGACTGGGGAATACGAGGGGGCATCAGCGGCCGGTGAACACCGGCTTGCGCTTTTCCCGGAATGCGCGCACGGCCTCAGCGTGGTCGGCTGTCAGGTTCGACATACATTCGTAGGCCACGCCGGCATCGAAGTAGCTGTGAAAGAGTTGGCGCAACGGCAGGTTGGCGGTGATCTTGCTCCAGCGAATCGCCTTGGTGGCGCCGGTGACGAGGCGCTGGGCAATATCGTCTACCTTGGCATCGAGTTCGGTGCGCGGTACCACGTCGGTGATCAGGCCGATGCGTTCGGCCTCACCAGCGCTCATGAGTTCACCAGTCAAAAGGTATTTTTTGGCCTTCGCGTAGCCGACGATCTGAGGCCAGATCAAGGCACCGCCGTCACCGGCAACCAGACCGACGCTGACGTGGGGGTCACCGATCTTCGCCTCTTCGCTGGCCACGATGATGTCGCACAGCAGCGCGAGGCTGGCACCGAGGCCAGTAGCATGGCCGTTGAGCTTGCATATCAGCGGCTTTTCGAGGTCCAGTTGTGAATAGACAATGTCTTTCGCCTCGCGTGCGGTACGTTCGAATTCCTCGGGTTCGTCGATTGATTTTTGCATCCACTCGATGTCTCCACCAGCGCAGAAGGCGGCTCCATGGCCGGTCAGGATGACGACGTCGGACCCTGTATCGCGCTGTGCGTCAGTGAACACGCGTGAGAGCTCCCGGTGGAGTTGCGCATTGGTGGCGTTGCGTTGGGCGGGACGGTTCAGCGCAATGGTGAGGATGCGGCCTTGCCGCGAGAACTCGATGCATTGATAGGAAGCGAAGTCCATGGCGATGTTTCTGGTCAGTGAAAGGAAGACGGAGCCAGGGCGAAGGCGCGCAGGTGTTCTTCGGCGGAGCCGTGCAATTGTTCGTTGACACGTACGCGCCGAAGGTAGTGGCTTATGGCGTACTCCTCGGTGATGCCAATACCGCCGGAGAGTTGCACAGCATCCTGCAAGGCTTGGCGAGCGCTTTCGCATACGAAGCTCTTGGCCGCGTGCGCGTCGCGCGCGGCATAGGGGCTTTCGGCTTGCACCGAGGCCACGGCCTGGTTGACGACCGCACGGCTTTCAGCGATGCGCACATAAATGTCGACCGCACGGTGCTGAAGGGACTGGTTGACGCCCAGCGGCGCACCGAACTGACGCCGGGTCTTGAGGTGTTCCAGGGTGAGTTCAAATGCAGCGCGCATTGCACCCAATGAGTCTGCAGCGGTGGCCAACGCTGCCAGATGGAGGGCGGTCGCCATATGGACCGCGGAAGCATCGGAACTGCCGAGGGATGTGCAAGAGGCATGTTCGAGTGTCACGGTGGCGGCGCCGCGACCGTCCAGCAGGGGGTAGCTGGCGACTGTGACGCCCGGCGCTTCGGCTTCCACCAGCCACAATGTGCCGGCTGCCTCGATGAGGAAGCGTGCGGCGATATCGGCATCGAGAACAACCTCGCAGCGGCCCGAGAGGCGGCCTTCGCTGACCCTGAAATTGCCATCGCCGAGCACGCAGGCCACACGCAGTTCTCCAGCGAGCATGGGCGGCAAGAGCATTTCGCGTTGTGCGCCGCTGGCATGGTGTGCCACCACGAAGGGCGCAAGTATGCCCATTCCAATCAATGGCTCATTGATCAGCGAGCGTCCTGCTGTCTCGCTCAGCAATGCGATGGAAGCGGCACGAACGCCGAACCCACCGTGCGCTTCAGGCGTGGCAACCGAGAGCCAGCCCATCTCGGCCATGTCGCGCCAGGCGGCAGCGTTGAAGCGACGCTCCGCGGTGCTCAGACGCAGGCGAGCTGAGAATTCGTAACGCTCTCTGGCGTATCGGTGTGCCGCGTCATCAAGTGCGGCGTCTGTGTCGTCTTGCCAAGTCATGGTGGTCACAGGCCAAGCTCCGCCTTGCTGATGATGTTGCGCTGAATCTCGTTTGATCCGCCATAGATGGTCGAGGCGCGCCCGTGAAGGTATTCCCGCACTGCGCCGCTGGTATCTGCGGGGCCCACAGGCGAATGGGCGATTGCGCCATTGACGTCGGCTGGGTCGTAGACGACGGCCGCCGCTCCCAGCCAATCGAGCGTGGTTTCGGCGATCTGCTGTTGCAGCTCGGTGCCGCGGATCTTCATCACAGAGGCTTCCACTCCGGGGGGGCCGTCGGCCGACATGTTCCGTGCATACGAAAGGCAGAAGGCGCGCAGGGCGTGCAGCTTGAGTTCGAGATGCGCGATGCGGTGTTCGAAGTGCGCGCTATCGGGGCGGGGCGTGCCGGCTTGTGAACTGGCTGTTGCCACCAGCAACTTCAAGTGTGCGAGTTGGCGGGCGGATCGTCCCGTTTCGGCCGAGAGAATGCGTTCATTGCTTAAGAGGAACTTGGCGTAGGTCCACCCCTTGCCTTCCTCGCCCACGAGGTTTTGGAGGGGCACCTTGACATCGTCGAGGAAGACTTCATTGACATGGTGGCAACCGTCCATGGTCCGGATCGGGCGGACTTCAATGCCGGGCGTTTTCATGTCGATCAGGAGGAAGGAAATGCCTTGCTGCGGACGGCTTTCGTCGCTGGTACGGACCAGGCAGAACATCCAGTCGGCCCATTGCACGTAACTGGTCCAGATCTTCTGGCCGCTGACACGGTAGTGATCACCCGATCGCACAGCCCTGGTTTTCAGGCCGGCGAGGTCGGAGCCCGCACCAGGTTCGGAATAGCCTTGCGCCCACCATTCCTTCGAAGCCAGGATGGGGGAGAAAGCGTTGTTTCTGGGCTTCGGAGCCGAAGGTGTAGATCACCGGGCCGACGTAGTTGATGCCAAAAGGGATCAACCACGGCGCGCCATGGCGCATGCTTTCCTCCTCGAAGACGAAGCGCTGCAGTGGAGTCCATGCGGCACCGCCATAGGCTACCGGCCAGTGGCCGGCCGTCCAGCCGCGCCGTGCCAGCGAGCGCAAAAAGGCGAGGTTGTCTTCCTTGGTGAGGAAGAGATTCGCGAGCACTTTCGCGCGCACCTCGCGCGGCAATTCGTTATTGCAATAGTCGCGTACCTGCTGCCGGAACTCGGCTTCGGAAACACTCTGACCGGGGATCTGGACCATCGGCATGGATTCGTTGTGGGATTAAACTGAATGTTGATTCATTATTCAATTCATGTCAATCGTGATCAGTCGAACTAGGTGAAAACGCGAATTCCCGCACCAGAGGACTTGATCCGGTAGACTGAAAAAGAAGATGACGCCGCGGATACCGAGTGATCGTGGCGAGACGACATAGGAGCAGCTTTCTTGGCCACCACCGCGAAAAAGAGAACACCACGCAAGATGTCCCCGGACGTGCAGACCTCCCGCGAGCAGCGGGCTGCCAGGACGCGCGAACAACTTCTCTATTCAGCTGCTCGCGTGGTTGGTGAATTCGGCTACCGCGACGCTTCGATCCAGCGCATCACGGCCCATGCAGGCATGGCGCTGGGCACTTTCTACCTGTATTTCGATTCCCGCCAGACCCTGTTCGACGAACTACTGCCGCACTACGGCGTCCAGATGTTGGAGCGCGTGCGGGAGCGTGCTCATGGCGCCAAGGGTTTCTACGAGGTGGAGGAGATCGGGGCGCGGGTAGTCTTCGAGTACCTGTGTGAAAACCCCTGGTTCTGGCGCGTGCTCAATGAAGCCGAAGTCGAGGCGCCGCAGGCTTGGGCGAGCCATCACCGGGAGGTTACGCGCCGCTATAACAAGTTTTTGCAGCGCGCCAAGAGCGAGGGCGAGATTGCGGGTTATGACGTAGATGAACTCGACACGTTGGCGTACCTGTTGATCGCCGCGCGAGACTACCTTTATCTGCATCATCTGGCGAAATCTCCGCAGAATAGCCAAGTGCCTGAGCGAGCGATCCATACCTACATGCAGTTTCTGCGGCATGGGCTGGGCGGAGGGAAGTCGGCCAAGAAGGTGGTGAAACCCGGCTGATGGTTAGGGGCGCACCGACGTCAGCGCTCGCTTGACTGCGACCACAGCCGGGATTGCGAGTGCATCCCGGCGTATGGCCAGGACCATCCTGTCTTCCGGAAACGGGACACGCAATTTGACTGGTTTGATCTTTCCGAGCGCTTCGTAGTAACGCACGGAGCTTCTGGGCGCGATGGTGAGAAACGAAGTGTTCTCCGCCATGATGGCGAAGCTCGCGTGAAAGGAGGGGGATTCGATGACAGGCACTGGAGGTTGCATGCCCAGTCCCAGAAAGGCGACGTCGAATGCCTGACGGGTGTATGTTTCCTTGGGGGTGACGATCCAGGGATGATCGACCAGTTCGTCCAGCCGGACGGACCGCCGGTTGGCCAGCTTCGAAGTGGTCGCGCAGGCCATCTCGTAGGGGTCGTTCTGCAACAGCGAGATATCGAAGCGTTCCATCCAGCCTGGCTCTTCGCTGACTTCCAAGCGGCTGATCACGATGTCCAGCGCGCCCGATACCAGATCGGCCATCAGGCCAGACACGGAGGCCTCATGCAACAGAAGGCGTGGCAGCGACTCCTGTTTTTCCAGTTGATGAACCAGCCCGGGAAGGATCGAGATGCCTGCCAGCCGAAGGATGCCCATGCGTACCAAGGGCCGTTCCGGCCGCGTGCCGAGTTGCTCATCAAGCGCATGGAGCGCGTGGATGGCGATGCGGCCTCTCTCCAGCGCCCGCTGTCCGGCCGCCGTCAGCACGCCGCCGCGCGTGCCGCGATCCACCAGCGTTTGCCTGAGTGCGATTTCCATTTCCTGCAGGAGCTTGGTGGCCCTGGGCTGGCTGATGCGAAGGGCCTCGGACGCGGCGGTCAGCGACCCATGGCGCGCAATGAGCGCCAGCAGCTTGAAGTGCTTGAGCCGCAGGTGATCCGAGCGGGAAGGCCTGTTTGGCTCTAGATCAAGTTCGTCCATATTTCATTTCGATTTGGAATGGCTCCATTTCTAAATCATAGTATTCAGGAAATCAATGCTCGACCACAATCCGACTCTTTGAATCCAATAATCAAGGAGACGGCCGTATGTGGTTGAGGACTGAACATTCGAACGAACTGGCGCCGTGGCAAAGCCCGTGGCAGCGCGGCTCCGCATGCAAGGCTTTGCTCGGGACGGTGTTGGCCGTGACTGCGGCCTTCGCTTCAGCCAATGAACCGAATTACCCCGCACGGCCTGTCCGGATGATCGTCAGCTACGCGGCGGGCAATGTCACCGATACTCTGGCCCGCATCGTCAGCGACGGCCTGAGCGCTAAATGGGGACAGCCCGTGACCGTCGAGAACAAGCCGGGATCGGGCGGCAGCCTGGGCGCTCAGACGGCTGTCAAGGCACCGGCTGACGGATACACGCTGCTGGTGTCCGCCATGGCAGCCATGGCGATCAACCCGCATGTCTATTCCAATGTGGGGTATGACGTTCGCAAGGATTTCGTGCCCATCGTGAGCATGGCTTATCCGGACATGATCATGGCAGTGACGCCCAGCCTCAAGATCGATTCGATGGCGAAGCTGGTAGAGTTCAGCAAGGCCAATCCCTCCGTCCTGAACTACGGAACCGCTGGCAACGGTACCGTGCCGCACCTGAACATGGAGCAGCTGAAGGTGCGTTCCGGATTGGTGGCGCAGCATGTGCCCTATAAGGCAGCCGCCGCGGTGCTGACGGATCTTATCGGGGGCCGCGTGCAGATTCAGCAAGAGGCTTCGTCTGTGCTGCTTCCACAGGTCAAGGCGGGCAAGGTCGTGCCGATCGCCGTGGCTCCTCAGCGTAACCGGCAGTTGCCGGACGTGCCCACTTTGTCTGAGCTTTATCCGGGGTTTGAGCCGGTGACGCCTTGGTTGGGTGTCTTCGCGCCGGCAGGCACGCCGCCCGCCATCGTGGAAAAAATCAACCAGGATGTGCGCGAGATACTGGCCCGTCCTGCCGTTCAGAAACAGCTCGCGGACAACGGCATGACTGTGTCCGCAGGCCCTCAGAAGGAGTTCGAGGCCACCGTGCGCAAGGACTACGACCGGTTGAGCGCTTTGGTGCGCAAGATGAATCTCAAGGTGGATTGAGCATGGACGCTTCTGTTGTACAAGCGCATGTCGATGCAAGGCCTACCCCCTGAAAGGCATCAGGGTGTTGGATCTGACCACGGTGTTGGCGGGGCCTTATTGCACCTATCAGCTGTCGTTGCTGGGGGCTGAAGTCATCAAGCTGGAGAAGCCGGGCACGGGTGATTGGGCCAGGCAGGGCCAGGGCGTGCGCGGACTTCCCGAATTCTCTGCCCAGTTTGTGGCCCAGAACGCGGGCAAGAAATCGATCGAGTTGGATCTGAAATCGGAAAACGGGCTCCGGCAGGCGCTGGAACTGGCCAAGACCTGCGATGTGGTGGTCGAGAACTTTTCACCAGGGGTGGCTGATCGCCTGGGGATCGGCTACGAGGATGTGCGCCGGGTGAAGCCGGACGTGGTTTACTGTGCCATGTCCGGGTATGGGCAGGAAGGTGAGATGAGCAAACGGCCGGCCTATGACCACGTCATACAGGCGGCCTCCGGCATCACCATGCTGACAGGAACGCCGGAATCGGTGCCGAACCGGATCGGTCCCCCGCTGGTGGATTACCTGGCCGGCATTTACGGCGCGTTCGCCGTACTGGCCGCGCTTCGTGAGCGCGACCGCACGGGCGCGCCGCAGTTCCTGGACGTGGCCATGCTGGACGCGGCTGTGGTGGCCATGGCGTCCACTGTTTCGCTTTGCGCCAACGCGGGAAAGGTGCCGGTGGCGAACGGCAATACGGCGGCGAGTGGCAGCCCGATGTCCGGCATATTCAAGACGCGGGACGGCCTGCTTTCAATGACGGCCAATCAGCACGGACAGTTTGTCCGGGCCTTGCGAGCGATGGAACTCGAGGCGCTCATGGAAGACCCCCGGTTCCGGGAGGAGGATGCGCGCCAGGCGCATGCGGCCGAACTCAAGGAGGCCTTGTCCCTGCGCTTGCTGGACAAGCCCGCGATAGAGTGGGAGCGCATTCTTTCTGAAGTGCATGTGCCGGCGGCCAAAGTCCGGACGGTGCCGGAGCTCTTGGGCAGCGAGCATCTCGCGCAGCGCGGCACCATTGCGCGAGTGATGGATGAGCGTTCCCAGGTGACGATGGAGGTGCCGGCGATTGGCTTTCGCTGGAACCGTGCGCCGCTGGGGCCGGTATCCGGCCCGCCGAGGCTGGGAGAGCACACCGAGCAGGTTCTCGGCGGATGAGGCTAAGCCATCGACGGCTTGGCCCGTGACCGGGTTGATTTGGCTGACCTGGGGGGCTTGTAGGCTGGACGTTGTGCGTGCGCGAGGCTTTCCTGGATCACGGCGTCGACGATCGACGGGGTGATGAGCGGTGGCGATGCCAGCTCCATGGTGGCAGAGACCAGCGGTACTTCGATACGGAACCAACTGCCTTGTCCCAGCACGGAGTTCAGCGATACCTTCAACTCGAGCAAGCTGGCCAGCCGCTGTACTGTGGCCAGGCCTAGGCCCAAGCCTCGTTCCGCCGGGCCACCGCTGGGGTTGACCTGGAAATATTCGTCGAAAATGCGCTGCTGATGATCGGGTGCAATGCCCAGGCCAGTATCGACGACGTCGATGCGCACGGATTTGCCTCGGCGGCGTGCGGCCACCAACACGCCCCCGGTACGGGTGTAGCGCACCGCGTTGGCCACGAGGTTGCCGACGATGCGCGAGAGCATGAAATAGTCTGAGTTGACCCAGAGGTCGGTGTGGCGTACGACAAGGCGGAGCTGCTGCTGCTCGGCCACCGGGCGGAAGTTGCGGCTGATGTCGTCCAGCAACCGGTTCAGCGAGAAATCCGAACGCCTGGGGCGCAGTACGCCTGAATCGATTTGCGAGATGTTCAGCAGCTCCGCAAAAAGCTGATCCAGCGAAGTGATGCACTCGCGCATCTGACGGATACGCTCGCGCTGCACGGGGTCGGCTTCAGCCTGCGCCAAGCCGTCCGAGAAGAGAGCCAGGGCGTGCAGCGGCTGGCGCAAGTCGTGGCTGGCGGCGGCGAGCAGGCGAGTCTTGGCCTGGCTGACCCGCTCAATGACACAGTTCTTTTCAGCCAACTCGGCAGTGGCTTCGCGGACGCGTTCTTCCAGCAATTGGCGGCTGTCGTGCAATGCCGTCGCGGCGGTGTTGAAGCCTTTCTGCAGATGCCGCACCTCACCGGTGCCCGCGATGCCTACTTGCACGGGCTCTCCCGCAGCCAGGCGGTCGACGGCACTGGCCAGTTCGCGTATTGGTGCGCTAATGCGCCGCGCTGCCCAGATACCGGCCAGCAGTACCGCCGCGAGACTCAGCGTCACGGCCAGCAGGACGTTGATCCAGGCACGTGCCTGAGCGGCATGGAGGTCATCCAGGCCGCGCTCCACGGTGACGGTGCCCGATGGGCCTCCAGCCGGGTCAAGGACCGGCGCACTGACACGGAAACCATCACCACGGCGCAGGTCAGCGGTTTCCACATTGGTCAGCAATTCTCCTTCAGACGACCAGATCTGGACCTGCTGAAGATGAGACTGGGTCATGGTGGCCTGGGCGAGACGCATCAATGCGCGCTTGTCCTCGGTCGCCATGGGCGTCTGCGCCAGAACCGCCAATTGTTGAGCCAGCGTTTGAGCCTGGCGCTGAACATATTCTTCGGCGCTTCGCACATATTCACGCATGGCGAGCGCCAGCAATACCCCCATCGCCAGGAGAGCAGGCAGCACGGCCAGAAGCCCCAGCTGCCACACGAGAGGCAGACGGGTCACCTTGCACGATCGGAATGAAAGTGTCCGGTTCATGGGGGCGGTTGTCGGCGAATCCAATCAGAATACACTATTGGAAGGCGCCATAAAAGCATCAAACATTTTTGGATGCTTATTGGATATGTGCAAATAAGTGACCATTTCCAGGATTTTTGAGGAAGCGAATTCGGTTTGCAGATCCATCTCCCGGATTCGCCTATAAGACGAACGAGCATGTGGAGGTTTCAAGGGATGACGAGTTTTGGCATACCCGAGGGTCTCAGGCGCCGCGCCTTGCTGGCCGCGCTGGCGTCCGGGGCATTGGCACCGCCATGGCGTTCTGCATGGGCTGCCGAGAACGGAGCGTTGATCTTTGGCATCCTGCCCATCGGGGGCACGGTGGATTCACGCGTCAGTTGGGAGCCTCTGCTGGGATCTTTGTCCCAGGCGCTGGGAAGCAGCATCAGTATCCTTTCGGTCACCGCCTACAGCATGCTGGGCGATGCGGTGAAGCGTGGCGAAGTGGACATGGCTTTTCTGTCCGGCAAGATGGCATTGGATGCGGTTACCTTGTACGACATGGCCGTGGTGGCCCAGGTCACGCGCCACGATGGCCTGCCCGGATACCGAGCCACGCTGCTTTCGCGTGTGGGAGGTCCCGTGCGTGATCTGGAAGCGGTGTTAGCCAATCCAGGCCGCTGGCGGCTGGCGCGTGGCGAAAAACGCTCGATGTCGGGTTACCTGATTCCCAAGCTCCAGCTTTTCCTGCCGCGCCACATTGATATCGAGACGGGCTTTGCTGGCGACATTGTGGGGACCCATCAGCGCACGGCTCTGGCAGTGGCCAATGGCGAAGCCGACGTGGCGACCAACAATACTGCGGATTTCGAGCGTTTCAGCAGCCAGTTTCCGGCCGAGACGGCGCGTCTTCGCGTGATCTGGGAGTCGGATCTGATTCCCCACGGCGTCATCGTGATGCGCCGCCGGCTGGGGAGTGCCCTGCAGCAGGCTGCGAGACAATTTTTTGCACAGTTTGGCCGTGGCCAAGGGCGGCAGGCCGAGCAGGAGCGGGCGGCGCTCAAGGGTTTGCACGACCTGGCGGGTTTTCTGGGCGCCGACAATCGCGCGCTGTTGCCGGTGGCGCACCTGACGCATCAGTTGGAACTCGACAGCGCTCATTCCGCGCAATGGATCAACGATGCAGCCCTGCGGACACGGCTCAGGCGCATTGAGGATGAATATGCGGCGCAACTCAAGCAGCTGAAGGCCGGATGAGGGCGGTCGCGCCACTGGAGGCTCTGATTGTCGGCAGCTATGTGCAGGCCTGTTGCTGGCATGTCGATCGTTTGCCGCGACCAGGCGAGAGCGTGACGGCAGAGCGCTATACCCAGGAGATGGGCGGCAAGGGATTGAACGTGGCCGTTGGGCTGGCCCGGCTTCGGCGGCAACCGGAGGGCGTAGCTGCCTTGATCGGCTGCGGCAGGGATGCAGCGGGTGATGCGCTGCTCGATCTGCTGAAGGCCGAGGGGCTGGATGCGGCACACGTCTCGCGGCTGCCTGGTACTTCGGGCATGGGCAGCGGATTGATCGGCCCGGACGGAGAAAACCAGATCGCTGTGGCGCCTGGGGCCAATGCGCTGCTGACGGCCGCGCACGTGGACGCCGCCGCCGCGTCGCTGGCCGCCGCACGGGTGGTGTATGGGCAGTTCGAGGCTGCGCAGCCGGCGGTGGAGCGTGCGCTGTCCATCGCTGCTGGCGCGGGTGTGTTGACGGTGCTCAACCCCTCGCCCTGGCATAGGCCTTCGGCGGCGTTGCGCCAGGCTACGCGGGTATTGATCGTCAACAGGATGGAGGCCGCGGCCCTGTGGGAGGATGATGCTGCTTTGCGGCCGGAAAGCATGCCGCATGCATTGGCGCGCTTGGCGCAGACATGGCCCAACCTGACGCGGCTGCTGGTCACGCTGGGTCCTGAAGGCAGCCTGGGGTTTGTGCGCGATGCGCCGGGGGGCGGCTGGCGAGGATGGAAGGCGGATGCCTGCGCGGTGCAGGCGATGGACGGTGTGGGAGCGGGCGATGCTTTCTCCGCGGCCTGTCTGGATGCCTGGCTTGCTGGCTGCGACATGGCGCAGACGTTGCAGCGTGCGCAGCGCTGCGCTGCGCATGTGGTGGAGGGGGTGGGTGTACTGGCGCGGTTGCCGTATCGCGGTCAGCTTGAGTCCTGGCTTCAGGATGCCGGAATGCCCGTGGTGAGGGAAATGGCGCTGGGGTGACCCCCGGTTCGCGGAGGCAGGCCATCCAGCTAAAGCCGCTTCTGCATTCGCGGCGCCTACACCGTCAGCTGTGCCCGGTACACGTAGGCATCGCCGCGGAAGGTGCCTTCCACGTACTCGATCAGCAACGGGACCGACGTATTGCTGGCGTACGTGCGGCGCTTGAGCAGCAGGCACGGTTGCGGCGTGGTGAAGCCGAAGGCTTCGGACTCTTCTTCTGCGCTGAAGATCGCCTCGACCGTTTGCTCAGCGTGCGTGAGATCGAGCTTGCAGTGCTCGCGCAGCCAGGCATAGGCAGAGCCTTCACCGTCCCAATGGGCGAGCGCGGGAGCGGCAGAGAGGTCATACCAGGCCAGTTCGCGAGACATTGGCGTGCCGTTGCCCAGGCGAATTCGTGCCACATGCAACAGGGGGGTGCCAGAGGGGCGCCCGAAGATCGAGGCCACGTGCCGGTTCTGCACATTCATGCGTCGCAGCAACCGGGTCGAGGGCTGCATGCCTAGCTCTCGCATTTCTTCCGTGAAGCCCTTGAGCTTGCCCAGCGTAGGCTGCGCCCGCACCAGCGCCCTTTTTTGCACGACAGTACCCGCCCGCCCACGTCCGCCCAGAATGTTGCGCCAGCGGAGCTCGTCGTAGCAGCGCTTGACGGTGATGCGGCTCACATTCAGCGCCAAGGCCAAGTCTCGTTCGGTGGGCAGGCTCATGCCTTCGGTCAGCGTGCCGTTGGAAAGCATTTGGTTGATCTGCAGGAAGAGCTGCCGCCACAGGGGCTCATGGTTCGAACCATTCAAGACCAGAGACGAAAACGGAGCCACCAGCTTGTGCAAGGCTGACGCTTGAGCTGGCTGAGGAAGCGAGCCCGGATGAGTTTGAGACATGACCAAATTATGCCCGCTTACGCCGTTTCAGGCTTAGCACGTAAGAGGAGAAAATCTGGTTTTCTGTGAAGAATTGGTGTGAAATATCGTGAGAATTGGCTGTATTAAATAAATCCAATGCACTGAGGCTGTATCCAAAGCAAATGAATGATTTACTGCGAGCGCTTTGTCAGCCGTTTTCCAGTGCACGTGCGGCGACTACTGCCTCGGTTCGGTTACGCACACCGAGGGCCCGGAAAATTGCCGCCAGGTGGATCTTCACCGTGCCTTCGCTGATGCCGAGGTTGCGGCTGATGAGCTTGTTGGGCTTGCCCTCGGACAGGAGCGCCAGCACGTTCATCTGGCGCTCGGTGAGCACGCTGCGCAGCTGAGGCATCGAGTTGCGGCCAGCACCGCCAGGGGCTTCGTTCCTGTTTTCAGGCGCGGGCGCATGAGAAGCGGCAACTGGGGTTTCTCGTGTGGGCGTCAGGTCCATGCCGGTCAGCATCATGGGTGGCACGTAAACGCCGCCGGAAAGGACCAGGCGCACGGCCGAAAGCATCACGGCGGGGGAGTAGGCCTTCGGAATGAAGCCCATGACCCCTGCCTCCAGCGCCTCGCGCATGAGTTCCCGGTCTTCCTGGCCCGACAGCACGATCACGCGCACATCCGGATAGCGACGGCGTACTTCGAGCACGTGGCTCAGTCCTTCTGCACCGGGCATGACCAGATCGACCAGCAGCAGATCGACATCGGCTGTTACGCTGGTGAGCAGTTCGGGCACGGACATCGCTTGCACGAAGGTAACTCCGGGGCCCAGCTCCGACAATTTATCAACCACGGCCTCGACAATCAGGCGATGGTCGTCGGCGATCACGATCTTCATGGAGTGACGCTCCGCTGCGTTGAATTTCTTTAGTGCGTTAACAATAATCCCGGCGGCACACGCGGGCAAGTCTTACATACCTGCCAAATGGCATAGCTCCGGCGGTGGAGCCATGCCGGAGGCCACAGAGGCAACGCGCTAGCGCCGCTGCAGCGTGATGGCACGGGCCCCGAAGACGGCATTCATGTTGACCGGCTGGCCTGGCACCAGAGGAATGGTCTGGCGCCATTGGGCACGCGACAGATCCCGGTAGGCCGCCAGAATGCCCAAGGCCATGGCGTCTGCCTGGAGCACGAAGGCGAGAGGGTGCGATTCGCCTGGTTTGAGCAGCACTTCTTCCTTTTTGATGAGGTCTCCGCCCAGTGTGGCCGTGTCTTTTTCGAACAGTGCGAAGAAATCGGCGGTGTCGAAGCCGCTACTGGTTTTCAGGGCATAGACGCGCAAAGCCATGGGCGA
The DNA here is from genome assembly GCF_049532675.1 of Ottowia sp. VDI28. Lineage (NCBI taxonomy): Bacteria > Pseudomonadati > Pseudomonadota > Betaproteobacteria > Burkholderiales > Comamonadaceae > Ottowia > Ottowia sp. VDI28. The sequence goes on from NZ_CP149820.1 coordinate 1,009,270, forward strand.
GGCGCGTCCGCGCGTATCGGGATTCATGTCGGCCGCGCCCACCAACTGCAGGTTGACGGGTGTGGTGATGGGGGCAGGCGGCTTGGCACAACCGGCGGCCAGCACGCTGCCGAAGGCCAGTCCTCCCCAGCGCAGGAGGTCGCGCCGGGTGGCCATGTCCTGCCTTACATAGGACGAATGGTAGGTGCGCACATATTCCATGCTAGTTCCTTCGTTGCATTGACCCGATTCGATGGCTCTTTGATTATCTCTACTCACCATCGAATGGCAACACATGCTCACAGCACAGGTCGTCGAGGAGCTCTTGAAGCCGGTCAGCGAGGATTCGCCTTGCGGGCCGGATCTTGAGTACGACCCGGAATTTCTGGCGCTGCAGACTGAAGCGCAAGGCAAGCCCGAGCAGCAGTTCGGCGACACGGTGATCGCTGCGGTCGAGCCCGATTGGCGTGAGATTCAAAGCAAATCCATCGCGCTGCTCGGGCGCACGAAGGATTTGCGGCCGGCGCTGCTGCTGCTGCGCGCCAGCACGCGCGCAGGAGGATTGCCGGGGTTCCTGATGGGGGCCCGGTTGGTGAGCCAACTGCTGGAGGCGTATTGGCCTGCGCTCTATCCGCTGCTGGATGCGGACGACGGCGATGATCCGACCATGCGCCTGAATGCGTTGGCGCCGCTCGCCGACGAGTCGACGCTGATCCGCGATCTTTATGAAGTTCGCCTGGGTACGGCTGCGGGCCTTGGGCCAATCCGTGTGCGCGATGTGCTGACCGCGCGCAATGCGTTGGCGCCGATGAATGGTACTGAGGCCATGCCGCAGGCGGCTGTGGAAGGAGGCCTGCACGAAATCGTGCAGGCTGGCGGTGAGTCGGTGGAGGCGATCCGCGCGCTGCCGGCGATCGTCACCCAGTTGGGAGCGGTCATCAATGATCGGACTGGCCGCGCCGACGCCATGGACCTCAGCCGGCTGCGTACGATTGCCCAGCACCTGAAGCTGGCAGTTGGAGGCTCCCCAAGCGGAGATCCCGTCACTGAAGTGGAGGGCGAATCTGCCGGAACAGCTGTTCCGGTTGGCGCGGCTGCGGACGGGCCGCGTGGCGACATTCGCAGCCGGCAGGATGCGATCCAGGCGCTGAACCGCGTCATCCATTATCTGGAGCAGGCTGAGCCCGGCAATCCAGCGCCCCTGCTCATCGAACGTGCCAAGAAGCTCATTGGCGTGAGCTTCCTGGACATCATGGCTGACCTTGCTCCGAACGCGCTCGAAACGATTGAGCTCGTGACGGGCAGGCGCGTCCAGGAGTGATGGATGCCCATGGAAATGACACATGGGGTCGCTACGCACGCACAGACGGCGATCCTGTGCGTCCCTTCAGCGCCACCGCTGGATTCCCGCCTGCGCGGGAATGACGGAGGTGTAAGCCCCAGCCCTTGCCAATCCTAGGAGAAAACTCATGGCACAAAGCAGTCAGAAGTTCATCGCCCGCAACCGTGCGCCTCGTGTGCAGATCGAGTACGACGTCGAGTTGTATGGCGCCGAAAAGAAAATCCAGCTGCCCTTCGTGATGGGGGTGATGGCTGACCTGTCGGGCAAACCCGCAGACCCGCTGGCGCCGGTGGGTGACCGCAAGTTCCTCGAATTCGACGTGGACAATTTCGAGAGCCGGATGAAGTCCATGAAGCCCAGGACGGCATTTTCAGTGGACAACACTCTGACCGGTGAAGGCCAGATGAAAGTCGAGCTCACCTTCGAGAGCATGGATGACTTTTCGCCTGCCGCCGTGGCGCGCAAGGTGGATGCACTCAACAAGCTGCTCGAAGCGCGTAACCAGCTCTCGAACCTGGTGACCTATATGGACGGCAAAACCGGCGCCGAAGACCTGTTAGCCAAGGTGCTGGACGATCCGGCACTGCTCAAATCGCTGGCCACCACCGCCAAGCCCGAGGCCGAAGGCGAGCCGCCGGCAGCCGCCTGACCACCCCCACCCATCAGCTCACGGAGAAGCACCATGGCCGAAACCGCTGCACAGCAAAGCGCGCTCAAGGATGTCGAATACGCCGGTGGCGATTTTGCGTCGCTCCTGCAAAAGGAGTTCAAGCCCCGAAGTGACGAGGCGCGCAGCGCCGTAGAAGCCGCGGTGCAGACACTGGCGCAGCAGGCGCTGGCTCAGACTCAGCTCATCGGCAAGGATGTCACGAAGTCGATCGAATCGATGATCGCGGCCATCGACGCCAAGCTGACCGAGCAGATCAACAGGATTATCCATCACCCCGAGTACCAGCAGCTCGAAAGCGCATGGCGTGGCCTGCACTATATGGTGAACAACACCGAGACGGACGAAAACCTGAAGATCCGGGTGATGGACATCTCCAAGAAGGAACTGGCCAAGAACCTCAAGAAGTTCAAAGGGACGGCCTGGGACCAGAGTCCGATTTTCAAGCGCGTGTATGAAGAGGAGTATGGCCAGTTCGGTGGTGAGCCCTTCGGCGCTATTGTGGGGGACTACTTCTTCGATCAGACGCCGGCTGACGTGGAGTTGCTGGGTGAAATGGCCAAGATCGCGGCCTCTGCGCACGCGCCGTTCATCAGCGGCGCCAGCCCCAACTTGATGCAGATGGAAAGCTGGCAGGAGTTGGCCAATCCGCGGGATTTGACCAAGATCTTCCTGACACCGGAGTATGCGGCCTGGCGCAGCCTGCGTGAATCGGACGACTCCAAATATATTGGCCTGTGCATGCCGCGTTTCCTGGCACGCCCGCCTTACGGGGCCACCACCAATCCGGTGGAGGAGTTCGATTTTGAGGAAGACACGGCGGGGGCCGACCACAACAAGTACTCGTGGGCCAATGCCGCTTATGCCATGGCTACGAATATCAACCGGTCTTACAAGTTGTATGGCTGGGGTTCGCGCATTCGCGGCATTGAATCAGGTGGTGCGGTGGAGAACCTGCCTCTGCACACCTTCCCGAGCGACGACGGCGGGGTAGACCAAAAATGCCCCACCGAGATAGCTATCAGCGACAGGCGGGAGGCCGAGTTGTCCAAGGCGGGCCTGCTCTCGCTTATTCACCGCAAGAACAGTGATTTCGCGGCCTTCATCGGTGCGCAGTCGCTCAACAAACCGTTCGAGTATGACGACCCGGACGCGACCGCCAATGCCAATCTCGCCGCGCGGCTGCCTTACCTGTTCGCCTGCAACCGCTTTGCGCACTACCTGAAGTGCATCGTGCGCGACAAGATCGGCAGCTTCAAGGAGCGCGAGGACATGCAGCGCTGGTTGAACAAGTGGATCATGAACTACGTCGATGGCGACCCCGCCAACTCGTCGGAGATCACCAAGTCGCAGAAACCTCTGGCGGCTGCCGAAGTGGTGGTGGAGGAGGTGGAGGGCAATCCTGGCTACTACACCTCCAAGTTCTTCCTGCGGCCGCACTACCAGCTCGAAGGGCTCACGGTATCGCTGAGGCTGGTGTCCAAGCTGCCTTCGACCAAAGGCGCTGCATAGGCCAAATGGCCGGTTCATACCGGCTTTTAAAAGCGGAAGCTGATTCGTTATTCATGCAGCCGGCCTGAAATCTTGCGCGAAAGCGCCGGACGGCTGAATTCCTCAACAAGCAACTACCCGAGAAGGGTCTAAGGAGAAGCCAAATGTCATCAGATTTCCATGTCAAGCTGGCCGGTGTCGACGGCGAGTCCGAGCACAAGGACCACAAGGGTGAGATTGAAATCCACTCCTGGAGCTGGACGGTCTCCAATGCGTCGTCGGCGGCTTCCGGCGGTGGCTCTGGCAAAGGCAAAGCTGTGGCGGGCGATTTCGTATTCACCCACGACTACGACAAGGCTTCTCCCAACCTGGCCAAGAAATGCGTGGAGGGCAAGCACTTCGACAGCCTGGAGCTGACATGCCGGAAGTCGGGCGAAGGTCAGAAGGAGTATCTGAAGATCAAGCTGAAAGAGGCTTTCATCACCTCCGCGCACCCGAGCGGTGCCACCGGCGGCGATGTAGTGGAGACAGTGACCTGCACGTACAAGGACATCGAGTTCACCTATAAGCCGCAGGCGGCTACGGGTAGCACCGGTGGTGATGTCAAGTTCGGCTGGAATGTCGGCACCACGGAATTGCGCTGATTAGCGCAGTTCCGAGTTCCGAAGCAAGGGGCGCGCCATGGCTTTCACTTACATGACGGCAGAGGGTGATTTCAACTACAACGTCGATTGGGCGGTTGGGGGGTCAGGGGCGCCTAGCCACAAGATCGATACGATGCTGGTGCAGGCCATGATGCACGTCTTCTACTACGAGCAAGGGGGGATGGTGGTTCCTACTCCATGGGAGAGCCTCGATCGAGTTCGCTTCGATCCTCCCGCTGGACAGACGTCCATTGCGATCGACGGTGTCATTGGCCCGATCACGCGTGCGCATATCGATACGTTTCAGGACAGCTTGCGCAAGATGGGCTGGAAGATGAAGGTGGATCATCGCATGGACCCGTTCCGGGGAGGCGAAGACCCGTTGAGCTTCAAGCAACGGCAGGGATACTCCCTTGGACGGCTTGGCGGTGCTTGCAAGTTCAACGACTCTCTTGATGGAACCGGGTTTTACCTGAATCTTCGCTGGCGCGAGGATATGCCAGCAACGCTGCGCGCTGCGCTGAAGACTGAAAAAATGAAGGCTGACCAGTACAAGGCGAGTTGGTACAACGTACCGGAAACCGGTGGTGGTTGACTTTCAACAACGTCTTCGCCCAAGGGGGCCGCACGGATAAAGTGACTTCATGTTGTCGAGCTGGTCGGTTTCAAATTCGATGCACAGGAGGCATCATGGCTTTTACCCTTACAGCGTTGAACTCAGCCGGTGCAACCAGGCTTTTCTATAACGTGGACTGGGCTGTGGGGTACGGAGCACCCAGCCATAAGGTCGACACGATGCTGGTGCAGGCCTTGATGCAGATTTTTTACTATGAGCAAGGCGGGAAGTATCAATCGACCGTCAGCAACCCCATTCAACTGGCGCCTCCGGCTGGATACTCGTCCATCGAGGTGGATGGCCTTCTCGGGCCAGCCACGCGAGCGCATATCGATACGTTTCAAGGCAGTATGTGTCTACACGGCTGGATGTTGCGCGTGGACCATCGAATGGATCCCATGCGTGAGAATCCTCGTGCCAAGAGCACCATTCAGCAAAGGCTATATGCCCTCGGGCTTCTCAATATGGCCTGCAACAACAATGACCTCACCGACGGAACGCAGTTCTTCCTGGGGCTTCGCTGGCGCGAGGACATGCCTGCACCGCTGATCAGTGCGCTAAAGACCGAGAAGAAGATGCCGGACCAGTACACCACACCAGTGCGTGTGGTGCCTGAGACGGGTGGTGTCTGAGAGGAGAATTGGTGCGTGAGCCGCACCAATTTTCAGATCTGAGTGCTCACGATGCGTGTGACCTCGTCATCTTCTTGCACGATCCACGCAGCGACCGCTGAATAATTGTCCTGGTCTGTTTTGGCTTGGTTGAACACTGCCTTGCGCAGGCCCGCCGCCCACTGAGACGCCGAGCCTGAAGCGCCCAGGCTGGAGGCCAATACTGCATCGCCAATGGGCTCCCAGATGCCATCGCTGCACAGCAGCACCGCATCGCTTGGTGCAACGCGCATGGGATCGGAGACTTTGATCTCCAGATCTTCCGGGGTTGTGCCCAACGCCGACAGCAGCACATTGCGTTGCGGGTGCAGGCGGGCTTGCTCGTCATCGAGCATGCCGCTGTCCACCATTTGCTGCACCAGGCTGTGATCGATGGTGCGCGCGACGATGGCATGGCCGCGGAAGAGATAGGCCCGGCTGTCGCCTGAGTGAACCCAGATCATGCGAGACGCCGCCAGATCGAAAACGGCCAGCACCAAGGTGGAGCGCATGCTGGCGAGGCGCCCGCCTTCGCGCTGTCCGGCCAAAATCTGATCATTGGCTCGGATCACGAGCGATGTGAGTTGCTGCGGATCGAGCGAGGGAGAAGCGGCGAAGCCATCGAGTACGCAGTCGCGGACGCGGCTGGCGGCGACGTCGCCTCCGCCATGTCCCCCGGCGCCATCGGCCACCAGCAGTGCGGCATAGCGCCCATCCGACCAGTGCCCGATGCGGTCTTCGTTGTATCCGCGAGCGCCTTGCTCGGTCAACGTGGCGATTTCCAGTTGCATATCAGCTCTCTCAGGTCTGGCTGCCATTGGCGTCGTGGGCCTTCAGGCGTTCCATTTGCTCTTCGTAGGCCTTCAGGAAGGCTTTTCCGAAGAGGCTGTGAAAGTCGTCCTCAGCTTCCTTTGCGATGGAGCCGTACAGGGCCACGAATTGATCCCACAGCTTGGCTTTTCTGTTGGCGGAGAAGATCGCATCGAGCTTGGATTTGGCTGCGATGTTCTTTTCCAGTTCCGACGGTTCGAAGCGTTCGATCACGTGGGCGAGGGCGGCGCGCATGCCCACCATGACGCCGAATTCGTGCGCGCGGAGGTCTTGGTAGGCGTCGCGCATCGCGGCCTGCGCGGGCATGAAGCCCCGCATGCCGGGGCCAAGTAGATGGGCCAGGGCGACTTCCACGGTGGGGGAAAACTTGAGCGGGTTGTTAGCCTGGGCGGCGATCATGGTGGCCTGGGCACGCACTTCTTTCTTGAATTCCTGGCGGGTGAGCAGGAGTTGCAGCGTGCCTTCCGTGGAGGTGCGCAGCATTTCACCCACGCGTTCCATGAGGCCGGGAGTCAATTGGGCGGGCGATTGCTGAAGGGGGCCGAGCCCGCGCAGAAAAGCGGCCAGCAACTCGTGGTCGGCCGCCTGGCTGGCAGGGGAGGCCGGGGCCTGCGTGGGGGGGGCGGCGTCCGGCTTTGAGGGCTGCGGTATGGCCTGCGGCGGGGGCACGGCAGGTCGGGCTGGCGGTGGCGCAGGGTCGGCGAGGCCGGCGAAAGGGTCGATGGCTTCGAGGGTGGGCTGGCTGTGCTGTGCTGCTGAAGATTGCGGCGGCACGAAGCCGAACTGGCCCACGGGGAGGTGGTCGCTGCGCACGGGCGGCCTCAGGGGAGCTTCTTGCGACAGGGCGGCCAGCGGATCCTGAGAGGATGCCGTGTTGGGTTGCAGCAGCGGGTCGGCCAGCGGTGTCATGGCCAGCGGATCGCTTCCGGAGGGCGTGCCGAGACCGAACAGGGCGTCGATCGATTCGGCCTTGGGGCTGCGCGCAGGGGTGATCAGATCCGAGAAATCGTCAGGCTGACGCTCTTCCGTGGCTGGTGACCCTTGATCCGGGCCGCTGCCGAGCAGATCGGCGAATGGGTCAGAGGGGGCGGAAGAACTCATTCCCAAGGGGTCGGGAAAAGGTCCTTCGTCCACGGGTGATGCAGGCAAGGGCTTCTGGGGCGAGGCGGCAGGGGGGACGAGGCCTTCCAGAAGATCGGCGAAAGGATCGTCAGTGGCTGGCGCAGATGCGGCATGAGCGGGCAAGGCACTGGCCGCGCTGCCGTCGCCGGTTTCCAACTGCGACACCACCAGCTCGAAGCCGCCGATGGTCAGGCGGTCGCCCAGGTTCAGCGGAGCCTCGCTGCCGGTGCCGAGGGGGTGGCCGTTGAGCTGCATGGGGTTGCTGCCCCGGTCGATGATGGCATAGAGGCCGTCCTTGCAGACGACCTGAGCGTGTACGCGCGAGACGGTGCGGTCAGGATCGTCGAGCACCAGCCGATTGGTGTCGGCCCGGCCGATGGTGCCGCCATCGGCGTCAAAGCGAGTGGCAACGCCGTTCGCCTCGGCGAGGCCTTGTCTGGCAGTGACCGTGATCTCAAGCACATTGGCCTCCTGTGTTTTAGGGCGCCAGAAGCAGGATCTTGGGCTGGCTTGGGACCAGGCGGCAGCCGACTGCGTTCGTGGAGTTTTGCTGGGAGACGCTGGTCATGCGTGAGGCAGGGAGTCCCTTGAGCAATATGCTGAACGCGCCGGTGAGGTGCCGGCTGGGACCCATGACCAGGCCCGAGGCGACGCCCAGGGCCAGACCGGGGTTGTCGCCATTGGTCATGGGGATGGTCGTGCCCAGGTTGTGGGCTGGCGCGCCGGCGAACAGGATGGTCGGGACGTTGGGGATGGCCATGGGGCCGGCGGCGATGTTGGGGTAGGTAATGGGGACAGGGCCGGCGGGGGTGGGTGTGAGGCACACGTCGGGAAAGGCCATGTCCATTCCCATGAGTTGGCAGTTGGCGAACATGTTGATTCTCCGTTTCTAGCCCAAATGAATTTGGTCGCTGTCGGCTTTGAAGAGCTTGTCGGCGCTGGCGATCAGGGCCTGGGCTTGTAGTTGCATCGTTTGCTCGGCGCGGTAGTCGATTTGGCGGGCGCGCACTTGATCAGGGCCGTCGACCATGCGCTGGCTCCAGCGCGAAAACTGGAGCACGCGTTCGGCGAATGACTCCATCAGGTCGGCTGTGAACTTCACGGCACCGAAGGACCAGGAGGCGCGCTGGCCGACGCCGACCACCTGCTCGACATTGAGGTGTGCCTGCTCGCTTTCCAGGCTGAGTGCCCGGGCACGGAAAGCCAGGGTGTCGGCCCTCAGTTCCAACGCGCCGTCTTCGGCGTGGATCACGGTGCCGGGCGGCAGTTTCAGCGTGAGGGGGGCGCCGTTCGGGCGTTCGAGTACGGCCGTGACATAGGCGCTGCTTTCCCCGTCCGCGATGAAGGCCACGATATCGCCTGCCTGGGGCTGCACCAGGCAGCTGCGGGCGCGAAGGGCTTGTTGCGTGGTCTGGGGGCCTGTTTCCAGTACGAAGCGGTCTTGCGTGATGTCCGCCTCCTTCACCAGAGCCGTGCCGGGGGAGTGGGCGGTGCGGGGCCGCTCGGAGATTACGTCGTCTTTGATGGTCATCTGAATCACCTCACGTCGGGGGCTGCCAGCGTTCGGCCGCCAGCAGGTCTGGGTCTGATTCGAGCGCGCGGGTGCGATCGGAAAAGCGGGCGCCGCGGTCGGAGATCTGGTGCAGCTTGGCTCGGTACAAGGTGCTGCCCTGCAGATTGCTTTCGTCCATGATGGCGTGCGAGAAATCCGCGTAGGTGAGCTCGCAGTCGCGGAGGCTGGCGCGAGGCAGGGCTGCACGGGTCCAGTTGGTCTGGTACAGGTCAGCGCCGTCGAAACGGCATTCCCTCGCTTGAGCTCCGTTGAACAAGGCTTGCCTGAGTGCCGCGCCTTCGAAGCTGGCACCTTCCATCTGGGCGTCGACAAAGAGAGCGCCCGGGGCTTGGGTGTTCTTGAAGATCGCGCCGGCCAGCTTGGCTTGCTGAAAGTTGGTCTGCGTCAGATGGGTGTTCGAAAAATCGCATTCCGTGAGGTCGGCGCCGATGAACTGCACGTTCGTCATCGATTGGCCCGCGAAGGATTGCCCGGCCAGCAGGCTCTTGATCATGACCACGGTGTTGAGCGACGCACCCCGGAAATCGGCTTTCTTCAGGTCGCACTCCATCAGTGCCGCGCGCTCAAGCGTGCAGCGCGCGAAGCTGAGAGCGGCCGTGCGGCAACTGGTCAGGGTGAGCATCTCCAGGCGGCTGTCGTCGAACAGCAGCCGGTCTATCTTGCAGTCGGCGAAGTTCACGAAATCTCCGGTGCACCGCACCAGCGCCAGGCCGTTGATGGCGCATTTCAGCCAGCTCACGTTGTCGAGCTTGGTGTCGGCCATGGCTACCCGCTCAAAGCGGGTTTCGATAAAGGCCGTGCCTTTGGTGACGCAGCGGTTCAATGCCGATCGGGCGAAGGTGCAGCAGAGGAACTGGGCTTCCGTCAGGTCGGCACCTTCCAGATTGGCGCTGCTGAAGTCACAGCGCTCGAATAGCGTGGCCGAAAGGTCGCATCCCGAGAAATCGAGGCCTGTGAGATTCTGCTCGCGCACAGGCTCCGCGTCCTGGACGGTTTGCAGAACGCTGTCGCGTGTCATGGCGCCGCTCCTCCCGCGGTGTTGCCGTGATGGCGCGGCAACGTGCGCATGCGGGTGCAGAGCGCTTCGGTGAAAGTGACGCCAGGCGCCACCCGAACGCGAGCGAAGTCACTCTGGAACAGGTTGGCGCGGCGGTAGTCGGTATCTTCCAGATGCGCGTGCTGGAGCACGGCGTCCATCAGGTTCGCGCCTTCGAACCGCGCGCTTGCCAGGCGCGCACGAACGAAGCGGGCTGAGCGCGCATCGGCGCGGCTGAGATTGGCTTGTTCGAGGTCGCACTCGCTGAAGTCCGAGCCGCGCAGCACGGCACCCTCCAGGGAGGCGCCTTTCAGCAAGGCGCCGCGAAAGCTCATGTTCTGCAGGAAGGCGCCGCTGAAGTCGGCACCGCTCAGATCGCAGTGCTGCACGAAGCAACCCGAGTCGATGCGCATGCCGTTGAAGCGCGTACCCTTGGCTTTCAGGGTGACGAATGCGCATTTTTCGAACACCGTACCGCTGAAGTCCACGCCGCTGACATCGCATTCGATGAAGGCGCCGAAACGCAACTGGGCCTTGGAAAAGCTGAAGCTTCGCAGATCGAGCTTGTAGAAGGTGAGCAACTGATCCGAACGAGCGCCGCTGCAGTCGAGGCCGTCTACTTTGGCTTCTTCCAGACGGACATCGTCGATTCTGGCGCCGCGCCAGCTGACTTGGCCGAGGCGTGCTTTCGTGAAGATGACGCCTTTCAGGTCGGCGCCTTCGAAATCGGCTTTTTCGATGCGGGTAGCGCCCAGGTTGGCGTCGGTGAAGAAGGCTTGCTGGCACTGTGTGGACAGCAGATCCGCATGGGAGAGGACGGCGTTGCGCAGGTTGGCGCCGCGCAGGATGCTCCCGGTCAGATTGACCCGCTCCATCAGCGCGCCTTCCAGGTTGGCACCGGAAAGATCCAGTCCAGACAGGTCTGCCCCAGTCAGGTCCCAGCCCTGGAAATCGCCCCCGGCCGCCTGTCGTGCCATCACGCGGCGGCGCGTGGCTTGGGCAGCCTCGCCGAGGGCGCGATCCACGGGAACCTGGTAGTGCGCCGTCATGCGGTAGGCCATGAGCTGCTTGGTTTCACTGGCACGCCATTGGGTGTGCATCTTCCCGTTGGTGGCCAGGCCTTCCAGCTCCTCTTTGATGGCTGGATCGTTTTGGCCTACCAAGTGGCCGCGAAAGGTCTGGAGCAGCTCCTCCACAAAAGGCTTGGGTGGGCCGCGGGTCTCAAGGCCGGCCATCTCGCGCTCGATCAGGCTGAAATCCTGCCCTTCGCGTTTGAACAGCGCTTTGGCTTCTGCCAGGCTTCTGGCTTTCTCGGCTTCACCGGTTTTCTTCATCTGGGCCAGGCGCTGCTCCATCTCGGCGCGCAAGCGCAGCAGATCATCCAGATTGCGGACCTCTGGCGGGGGCTCGCCCTTGACGGCGGGGGCGTGTTCGTCGGGGTCCATGCCGCTGCTGGCGACTTCGGCGCGTGCCTTGGTGCGCTCGGCTTCGGCGCGCTTCTGGCCGCGCTCAAGCGCGCGGTGTTCGCGAGGGTGAAGTCGATCAGGGGGACAGCCAGATCGGCGGGCATCAGGTCATCTTCGCGCAGCGATTCGACGGCGCCGTTTTCCTTGTCCAGACGCTTGTCGCGCACATGCAGGTAGTGTTCGGCAGGCCGTGGCTGGTTGATGTATTCCACGGCCGACAGCAGATGCAGGATGTCGGCGCCATCGTCCTCGGCGATTTCGTGCATGCCTTGGAAGACCAGGATGGCTCGCTCCGCATCGGGGAAGAACCAGAGCGTGTTGAGCCGAGTCTTGATTTCCTTGAACTTCTCTTCGGACCCGACGCGCTGCGTGACGAAGGCGCGTATGCGCAGCCCTGGCAGCCGGCCAGCCAGGCGGGGTTGCGTGGGGTGCAGGTTGCTGAAGGCGTAGGGCTCGGTGCCGCTGAACGGTTGATCTTGCTGCTGGTCCTCGGGGGCGACATTGAAGTAGCGCCAGTCGGTGTCCGAGGCCACCGCGGGGAACTGCGTTTTCAGCCAGTCGTCGCCGTAGGTGCCTTGATAGCGGGTCCGCTGGGGCCACATGGTGTCGATCGGGCCGAAGCCTGCGGGTGATGCGCGGTCGCCCGGTGAGGCCAGGGGCTTGGCGGGGTCTTCGATGTTGGGGAGCCAGTGGTGGCGCACGCCATCTTGCACTGTAGCCGCTGCGCCCTTGCCGCGCGGATTCTCGGCGACATCCTTTCCGCCGTAGGCCTGCTCCCAGGCGAGAGGCAGCGCGCTGAAGGGTTGGGGCCTGCTGCGCTGGTTCCCGTCCCAGTAGCGGTCGCCAAAGACCAGTAGGCGTTTTCGGAGCGTGCCTACCTCGGCCTCTACGGCGCAGGCAAGGCCGTCGGTGCCGTGCGGATACGCCACACCAGACACCAGATACTCCGAGCGGGCTCGCAGAACGCCTTCGTCCAGCGGCCCTGCAGCCGCTTCCGGCCGCTTCAGCCAGAACGGCCACAAGGCCTGCTCGGAAAGCACACGGACTTCCTCACCCAGACCGATCATCAGCATGCCGGTGAATCCAAACCAGCACTTGCCGCGATACTCAAAGCAGCGCACCAGCGGTGACACGGCCATGGGTTTGGAGACTCTCATGGGTGTCGTTCAATGGTCAAAGGAACAGCTTGGCGGCGGCCATCGTCAAGGCGACGCCCGGGAACACACCGATCAGCGCTTCGGACTTCTTGAGTTCGCAGTCCTTGTCGAGAAGATCGAACATGGTCTTGTCCATCTTGATGCCGGTGGACTCGATCTTGACGCCGTTGATCGCCATGACGGCGTTGTCCAGGGAGAGCTTGGCCAGATTGATGGTGAAGCTCATGCCGTAGCCTTCCTTGACGACCCCGCCAAATTGGTCCAGCGTCTGATCGAAAACCTTCGTGCCGCCGGGGGCGATGATGGTGAAGCCACCATTGGCCAAGAAGGTGGTCGGCCCACCGGCGGTGACGGTGATGGGGCCGCCCACGACCTGCGTGAAAGCCGCTCCGATGTTGTGCGTGGCGGCCGCGCCGACTGTCTGGGTCAGTGCGCCGCCGATCAGCTCGGTGCGCGCGCCGCCGACTGTCAGCGTATCGGTGGCGCCTACCGTATGCGAGCGGGTTGCACCGATCGACACCGTTTCGCTGGCGCCCACGCTTTCGGTGCGCGAAACCCCTATGACGGTGGATTCCTCCTGGCCCACGGTCTTGATGCGGTTGCTGGTGATGGTGATGGTCTCGTTGTTGCCCACGGTTTCGGTCCGGTCATGGCCGATCGTGGTGGTCTCGTTGTTGTCGATGTTCTTGGTGCGGTCATGCCCCACGTGGTGGGTTTCGTCGGCCTCGACCTCGATGTCGTAGTTTTTCTCGGCATGCAGGTAGACCTGCTCGCTGCCCTTCTCATCCTCGAAACGGAACTCGTTGAAGTTGCTTGCGCTGCCGTTCGGTGTAGACCGTGTCTTGAAGCCGCTCTGGGTGGGTGATTCGTAGGGAATAGGCTGGTCGTCGTTGTAGACGCGGCCCATGATGATGGGACGGTCCGGATCGCCATTGATGAAATCGACGATGACTTCCTGGCCGATGCGCGGAGCGAAGTAGCCGCCCCAGCTTTTCCCGGCCCAGGGTTGCGACACGCGCACCCAACAGGTGGAGTTTTCGTCGCTCTTGTCATAGCGGTCCCAGTGGAAGTGCACCTTGACACGGCCCATGGGGTCGACATGCAGTTCCTTGCCCTTGGGCCCGACCACGATGGCGCTCTGGGGGCCAGGCATGACGCGGGTAGGTGTGACGCGGCCAGGCTTATAGAGCGAATCCTTGGGCAGGCAGGAGATGAGAAAGGTGCGCGTGCCGGGGGCGCCCGCGCGCAGGCCTTCGTGGGCTTCGATCAGGTCATGCAGCACGTCGGCGGCCCCGGCATTGAAGTTGTCGTTGGCCAAAGCGGCCTCCAGGGCGGCGCGCATGGATCGGGCAGCCTGTGTGTCGCCGATGCCTTCGTAGCCGGGGTGGCAGACCGCGAGCGTGCAACCGGCGATGATGTATTCGCCGTTGCGGCTGTCGTCCGGGTCGCCCTTGTATTTGAAGCTCTTGCCGGGGGCCACGTCGGGCCATTGCGTGAGTGCCCAGTGGCGGTGGCGCAGGCCGATGATTTCCTTGCCGCGCACCTTGCCGGTGTTTTCCACGTCGGAATCGGGAATGTCTTTATCCTCGTTCTTGAGGTAGTTGCCGGGGAATTCGAAGACCTCCAGATCCGGGAGTTCGTGATCGGCGGGTACGGGATTCTTGGCGGCCAGTTTTTTCTTGATGGTGAAATACTGGCTGTCTTGCGAGGCATATTTGCCGGATTCGAAGCGGCGCCCCGCGACCCACTCGATGATTTCGTTGAAGCGTGCATCACCCGCTCGCGCGCCGGAGCGGTATTCGAGCGTGGACTTCACGGGCAGCGGATCGTGCGCGCTGGCGCTGCTGTCCGAGAGGTGCATGGTACCGGGCGCGTCGTGCGCGTCGAACCAGTAGTAAATGCCTTCTTCTTCCATCAGGCGTGAGAGGAATTGATGGTCGGTTTCCTGGAACTGCACGCAGTAGTGGCGCTCGGAGTGCGGCTCGGTCACGTGCGCTTTCTTGACCTTGTTGAGCTTGCTGATGGGGCTGTCGTTCACGGTGTCGTCGAACACCTGCAGCACCTGTTTGTCCTGGTGGATGCGCGAGTTGTGCCGCTTGGTGAGCAGCCAGAACCAGGAGCGCAGCGAGATACGGTACTCGTGATAGCGCCCCACCTGGCGCACGCCTAGAAAGCGCACCGCATGGCCTTGGAAATGCCGCGTGTGCTTGGCCTTGCCTTCGTCGTGGAAGTTGACCTTCACGTCAAACGAATAACCCAGGATGTCCTTGGGATCGATGGTCTTCTTCTTGGAGAGGACCGTGAGTTCATAGGCAGAGGGGCGCGAGAAGCCTTCGTGGCCGACGATGCTCCAGAAGAGCAGGTCGCCTTTCACCGGCGAATCGCCTTCGATTACATGCAGTTCATCGGCCATGGCGTTTCCTTCAATCGAATGCGTAGGTGAAATCGCTGTCCTTCACATCGAGCGCCACCCGCCGGATCTCGCCTCCGGTGGCCAGACGCTGGAGGTACTCGACCGAAATCGTGGGCAGCACGGTGTTGGTGAGAATGGCGTCGATCACGCGGCCGCCGGATTCGGGATCCTGGCAGCGGGCCACGACCTGCTCGACGACGGCATCCGAGTATTCGAAGGGCACGCCGTGGTTCTGCTCCACGCGCCGCTTGATACGGCCGAGCTGCAAGCGCACGATCTGCTTCATCATCTCGGACGAGAGCGGGTAGTAGGGAATGGTGACGATGCGCCCGAGCAGCGCAGGCGGGAACACCTTCATCAGCGGCCCCTTGAGCGAGTCGGCCAGCGCCTGGGGGCCGGGCAGCAGCTCGGGGTCCTTGCACATGCTCATGATCAGTTCGCTGCCCGCATTGGTGGTGAGCAGGATGATGGTGTTCTTGAAGTCGATGAAGCGGCCCTCGCCGTCTTCCATCCAGCCTTTGTCGAACACCTGGAAGAAGATCTCATGCACGTCGGAATGGGCTTTTTCGACCTCATCGAGTAGCACCACGCTGTAGGGGCGGCGGCGCACCGCTTCGGTCAGGATGCCGCCTTCTCCGTAACCTACATATCCGGGCGGCGCGCCCTTGAGCGTGGAGACCGTGTGCGCCTCCTGGAACTCGCTCATGTTGATGGTGATGACGTTCTGCTCGCCGCCATATAGCGCTTCGGCCAGGGCAAGGGCGGTTTCGGTCTTGCCCACGCCGGAGGTGCCGCACAGCATGAACACGCCGATGGGTTTCTGCGGGTTGTCCAGGCGGGCACGGCTGGTCTGGATGCGCCGGGCGATCATTTCCAGGCCATGCTTCTGGCCGATGACGCGCTGGTTCAGCGTGTCGGCGAGCTTGAGTACGGCTTCGACCTCGTTCTTGACCATACGACCCACGGGAATACCGGTCCAGTCGGCAACCACCGAGGCGACGGCTTGTTCGTCGACCGAGGGCAGGATGAGGGGGATTCGCCTTGCACGGCATGGATCTGGGCTTGAAGCTCGTGGAGTTCGGCGAGGAGGGCGGCACGGTCTTGCTCCTTCCCCTCCTGGGGTAAGTCCGGCGCTCCTGCATCGCTATCGACCGGTTGGCTACCCTGGCGCAACTGCGCACGCAGGGCCAGCAAACGATCAACCAAGCCTTTTTCTTCCTGCCAGCGCGCATTGAGCTTTTCCAACTCCGCCCGCGATTCACCCAGCAAGCGCACGACCTGTTCCGCACGCTTGCTGACATCGATGCCGATGGCTTCCTCGCGCCCGATGATTTCCTGCTCCACGGTCAGTGCCTCGATACGGCGTTGGCAGTCCTCCACTTCTGGGGGGTGGCATGCTGCGACACCGCGACGCGGGCGCAGGCGGTGTCGAGCAGGCTCACGGCCTTGTCGGGCAACTGGCGCGCCGGAATGTAGCGGTGCGAGAGCTTCACGGCGGCTTCGATGGCTTCGTCGAGCAACTGCACGCGGTGGTGCTTTTCGAGCACGCTGGCGACGCCGCGCAGCATGAGGATGGCTTTGGTTTCGTCCGGCTCGGGTACTTGAACGACCTGGAAGCGGCGAGTGAGGGCCGGGTCTTTCTCGATGTATTTCTTGTACTCCGCCCAGGTCGTGGCGCCTACCGTGCGGAGATTGCCGCGCGCCAGCGCAGGCTTGAGCAAGTTGGCCGCATCGCCCGTGCCGGCCGCGCCGCCTGCGCCCACGAGCGTATGGATCTCGTCGATGAAAAGAATGATGGGCGTAGGCGAAGCCTGTACCTCATCGATCACCTGGCGCAACCGTTGCTCGAATTCACCCTTCATGCTGGCGCCGGCCTGCAGCAGGCCGATGTCGAGCGTGAGCAGCTTCACGTCTTTGAGTTGCGGCGGGACGTCGCCGCGTGCCAGCCGAATGGCAAAACCTTCGACCACCGCAGTCTTGCCTACGCCCGCTTCGCCAGTGAGCAGGGGGTTGTTCTGCCGCCGACGCATGAGGATGTCGACGATCTGGCGGATTTCCTCGTCGCGGCCGGTGATCGGGTCGATCTCGCCTTTTCGGGCTTTCTCGGTGAGATCGACCGCGAATTTTTTCAGGGCGTCGCCTTTGCCCATGGCCGCCGGGGCCATGGCGCCGCTGTCTTCGCCAGGGGCGCCGGTGCCCATGCCCGTGCCATCCTGAGCGCGCATCTTGGCTTCGGGCGAGGCATCGCAGATGCGGATGAAGTGATCGACCAAGTCTTCCAGCTTGATTTTCTCGAACTGCCGCGAGACGCCGACCAGCGGGTTGCGCAGGCTCTGTGTCTTGAGCATGCCGACGATCAGGTAGCCGGTGCGGACCTGGGCTTCTCCGAACTGCAGCGTGGCGTAGGTCCACGCGCGTTCGATGGCGTTCTCGATGTGGGGCGAGAAATCGCTGATAGCGGTGGCGCCGCGCGGCAGGCGGTCGAGTGCCGCCGTCACATCCTTGGCCAGCAGCGAGACATCCAGTCCGTAGTGCTGCACGATGCGCTGCAAGTCGGAGTCGGGCGCCTGCAGCAACTGCGCGAACCAATGCTCCAGTTCCACGTAGGGGTTGCCGCGCATTTTGCAGAAGACCGTGGCACCCTCGATGGCTTTGTAGGCCAATTGGTTGAGCTTGCCGAAGAGCGCGGTGCGACTGATTTCACTCATGATTTCTCCGCTTCATTGGTGAAGACGATTGGAGTGGGGGCGTTTCAAATGAGGCGGATGATGTGCTTTTCACGCCGGAACCCTCACATCACGTGCATCCTGGGTACGGGGCCGGTCGCCCAACCAGGAAAGCCAACCCAGGCGCGGGGCTTGCTCGCCGGGGGCGCCCAGGCGGGTGGGCGGGACTTCTTCCTTCTTCAATACCAGTTCGGCATCCCATTGCAATTCGTCGCCCAGCAGTTGCTGCATCCAGCGCTGCAGCGCGGCGCGGGCATTACCCGTAGGCAGGAAGGCACGGTACTGCGCCAGGCTCAAAGGGCCCAGGTGGATGCGGATGCGGTGCTGGCGATCCCACACGCGGGAGCCCAGTACCGCGCCGCCACCCAGCATGCGGGAGGCGGCTTGCGCGGCATGGCGCGGCGAACCGAGACGGGTCTGCTCGGCAGGTTCGATGCTCATCCAATGGCCCACCCAGCGTTCCACCCGTACGGGCACGCCAAAGTAGCGTTGCAACACGGCCTCGATGCTTTCCGCGTTATGGACCCGGCGTGCCAGCCAACCGGAGAAATGCAAGCGCGCGTCATCGAAGATTTCGTCGCGCTGCTGTCTGGTGGCGCTGCCTATGCCGATGAGCGAACCTGCCCAGCGCCGGTAGGTGTCATCACCCGGCCGGTCGAGCGTGACGGCGGGCCGGGCCTGCAGCCAGGCGCGGTAGAAATGCAGGCTGAAGCGGTGCGCGAAGGTGTCGAGAAAGGCCAGCCATGTACGGTCGCCCCAATTGAGCGCGCGTTCCCGAATGAAATCGCTCATGTGAATCGGCAGAGGGCCGTTGGGGCCGAGGTAGCCGAAGAAAAGTTGCCGCAAGCGCGCCCGCCCGCCCGCGCCCTGCAGCTCGAACCGGCTGAAGCTCGCCGGCGGAAAGGCGAGCGAGGGCTCTTGCCCAACGCGCACGGACTCGTCGCGGGGTAATGCGGCTTGGCCCCAGCGCGGAGCGGGGCTGGAGAGCGTTTCCAGCCGGCGCATGACGGCAAAGTAGTCCCACCGCCATGGCTCGGCCGCCCAGGCGTTCAACTGCTCCGCCACGGCGTTCGCGGTGCCTGCGGCCTCCATGCCGCCTACAGGATCGGCCGGCTTCCGCATAGCGGTCTCCAACGCATCAACTCGTCGCCGCGCGTGTTCCTGAGCACGGTTTCGACGAAGTGGTTGATCTCCACGTGACGCTGCAGGAAGTGCGACATCACCGCACCGAACAGCAGCGCACTCTGGCCTGCGAAGGCGGCAGGGTCGACTTGCAGGGCTACCTCCAACCCTCGCCCGAAGGCGATGGGGCCCGCCATGGGGAGCCGGCGGGATACCGCCTTGCAGGCGACGGACTGCAGGGCTTGCACCAGGACCTGGCGGGATTGCTCACCGCGGCCGGCATAGAGCGCGAGCATTTCGCGCAGCGCGGCCGCTCCCTGCCTGGCGTCCGAGTCGGACACTGAGAGATAGTTGAGCGCCAGGTGATCGAGCGCCTTCCAGCCCAGGCCTTGCGAAACCACGGGTGAATGCGGGGGAGATGGGCCGCGCACCACGCTCACGCGCTGCACCGGGAAAGCATCCACGCAGTACAGATCGTTGCCTGTTCCCAGCGGCATCATGAGCGGCAGATCGCGGTTGGTGCACAGGGCCGCCACCGCCAGTTGTCGGAGGCGCGAGGAATAGGGGGCCTGCTGCGGATCGACGATCTGCATGAAGACTTCCGAGCCGATATGGCTGCTGCGGTGGCCTTCCTGGCGCTGGCGCGTGGAGAGCACGCGTGGCTCCCGCGTGGTGGTGTAGTAGGCTGGGTGGGCGTGGCGGCTGCCGTGGAATGCGGCATAGAAGGGGAGGAACAACTGCTCGCGCGCATCGTCGCCGTCGGAGGCGACGCCGTGGCCGACCACCTCGGTGATGGAGTGCACTTCGAAATCCAGCGGACGGGTGCGGTCGACCAGCAAGTGGAACTGGTTGACACCCTCGGACATGCTGACCCTGTCCAGGCGTTTGGGGAAAAGATTGATGGCCGCCACGCAATGCAACTGGGCATGCGAAGAATCGACCAGGGGCTCCAGCGCCGCATCGCCCCGGGAGAACAGCCAGACCAGCTCGATCTCCTGGCAGTGCATGCCCGCCAGCGCGGACGCCAGACCGGTGAGGCGCACGAACTGAAAGCGTTGGGGGAACGCGAAATACTCCTGCATCAACCGGTAGCCGGAGAAACCGGTGGCGGTCTGCGGCAACAGGGCCTCGTCTTCGCGGAAGCCGGCGGTCTCGATCGCATCCTCTGGAAGATGATGGATGACATCAGATGCAGGTGAGTCAGAGATGGCGCGCACCATGACGCCGACGGGGTCCGCCTGGGCGCATTCGTACAGGCGCCAGGCCACGTCTTCACCGCCACCGAGGTGAAAGCTGAGCTCCTCAATGGGTAGTTGCGAGAACAGCAGTTCGCCGGCAGTGCGCAGGCGTATGCGCAGGCCGCCACGGATGTCCTGGCCCTGCGGGTGCTTGGTGAGCGGCAGATCGGGTGCGTAGCTGAAGTAGCGCGCGGAGACGACTTCGATCGGCCAGACTTTGAGGGCATGTGCGGTGCGGAAGTCGCAATGCGTGCCTTGGCTCGACGCATGCTGAGACCGTAGTCCGCTGCCGCGCGGCAGTGTGGCGCCGCGTGCAAGATTGGTGTCGCCCAGATCGACCTCCAGCCGGGCGACGATCATGGAGGGGGTGGGCGCGAGGAAATGAGGGTAGACGATGTCCAGCAGGTGTCCCGTGAAGCGGGGGTATTCGGCGTCGAGCTTGAGCGCCACGCGCGACGAAAGGAAGGCAGTAGCCTCGATGAGCCTCTCGACATACGGATCGGCTATTTCGGTTTCCTCGATGGCGAGGCGGCGCGCGATCTTGGGATAGGCCCGCGCGAACTCGCCCGCGCTCTCACGGAAATAGCGAAGCTCTTTTTCGTACAGATCGAGCAGGCGGGGATCCATGACGCCGGGACCTCAGTTGCTTCGGGAACGCGATATGTCCTCCATTTCGACGCGACCTTCCTCGAGGTCGATGCGCGAGCGCATCAGGAACTCGAGCGGAACCGGCTGGGCCCACAACATGCCTCGAATCTGCAGGCCGACCCGGTTGTGCGAATCGAGGATGTAGCTTTCCATGACCAGTTCAACCTCCAGCGTGTCAGGAAGAATGCGGGGCTCAAACTGGAGAATGGCCTGTTTGAGCTGTTGCTCCATGCTGACACGCTGGATCGATGACGTGAACTGGCCAGAGAGCATAGGCAATCCGTAGTTGAGGACCGAGCGCGCCGCCTGGGGATAAGGCCCATCGTCATAGGCCAGCCCCAGGCTGGTGGCGTTGAACAGCCAACTCAGATCGCGCAACACGGCCTGCCGCAGTGCCTGCTTGGTCAGGGTGCGCTTGTCGTCGCCTTCTTTCCTGTCGTCGGGGGCGTCGTCGATCAGCCGGTCCAGCAAGGACGGCTGCAGGCGTTCCTGTGCGAGCGGCGTGTCATGCATCGGGCACCTCCCCCGGCGGGTCACCGGCTGGCGCTCCGGAAACGTCGAGCGCGATTTCACGCACATCCATCAGGGCGTGTTCTCCGGCGTCGGTGCTCAGCATGCGCTGGCCGAGGCCGGTCCATTGGCCTGGTGCCGGCTCGATCCACTCGGTGCGGCGCGCCAGCTGCAGGGCGCCTTCCGCCGAGCGTTCGCTGCCTGGGTAGCGCGTGGGAATGAGCGCCAATGCTTCGCCGCCGTTGGCAAACACCAGGTTGGCGGGTGTCCAGACACAGTCGCGCAGGTCTTCGGGCGGTTCGATCGTGACTTTGGACAGGCGGGCGAACGGTATCCAGTAGTAGCGGCTGTTGACATAGGCCTCCAGCACTGGACCGAGCCGCATGTCGGCATCGGCGATCCACTCGAAGGCCTGGCCGTCCAACTGGCCGCTGGTCGCCGGAGCGCTGTCGAAAGCGCGCTGGCGCAGCGCCTGGGCCGCACCGGGATCGTTGCCCTGGCCGCTTTGAAGCAGCGACTCGATGAGCAAGGCCAGCCATTCATCCGGCTGGCCAAACACCATGGGGGTACGCCGGCCGGCGAAGACGTCGATGCGCAGGCCCTCGCAGCGGATGGCGTCGCCATACACCTGCTTCATGGGAACCGCCAGCGCATCCAGCTCGGCCGCCACGTTGAGCTGGTTGAGCGCGCGCTCCCATTGGCCCTGCACGCACAGCAATTGCGCGAGAAACACGCGCGCCTTGCTGTCGCCTGGCTTGGCCCTGACCTGTTCGGTCAGCGCGGCCAGCGAGCCTGCGGTGTCGCCAGCTTTCAGAAGTTCTTCGGCGCTCATGGTGGCTTCCTCTTAGATCGTCAACACGTTCTTAAACGGACTGGATCATGTCCGTGAAAGACCGCACCCCGCCGCGTATACCGGAGCTGGTTTGCGGCGCGGTTTCCAGCTCGAACTCCATGGCAGCCAGGGCCAACAGTTCCTGTGCGCCGCCAATGGGCCCGCCAGTGTGGGTGATGTGCTGTATTAAGCGGGCCTTCTTCAGCTTGAGTTTCCAGACGGCCTGCTTGTCGGTGTTGGATTCGAATACGCTCAGCTCGACCGTCATGCCCTCGTTCTTGCTCAAACCGCTCATGATGGAGGCGGTGGCTGCGTCGCATCTTCGCGTGATGAACAACGGCCGGTAAGTGCGGCGCGCCGCCGACTTGTCTGGAGCGGTCCAGGAAGTAGTGGTCACGCCCCATTCGAAACCGAGGATCGGCAACTGCGGCGTGCCGTCCTCGGCCTTGATGGGGCCCTGGGAGTCGCCCGTGAGCGCCAGGACCATGTGGAAGCCTGAGGAGTCCTCCTGGCTGATGGAGCGCAGGCGGTCCAGCACGGCATCGATATTCAGATAGTTGAATGAATCACTCATGGCTGCTCCTTTGTAGCGATCAGGGGTGAATGGCCTTACCAACGCGCCGAGACGGCAAGCATCTGGCGTTCGCGAGGGGGCGTGATCTGGCCGCGAACCCGCACGTCGGCAAGATCGGCGACGGGCGCCACGCCGAACAGGCGGGGCGAGCTGAAGGGGCGGGCGGGTGCGGCGATCACCACGACCCGGCCTCCCGGTTGGGTAAGGGCCGCAGGTAGTTCAAAGCGCTTTCTGGCGGGCCGCTCCCGGTTGCCGGCCTCGAAGCGGTTGGCTTCGGCACCGGATGCCGGGTAGATGTCGTATCGCCGGCCACGGGCATCGATGCCGACGATGCGCAAGTCCACCGAAGCGCCGGACTGGTTGAGTGCCTCGATGGCCACCCGCTGGCCGGCGGATGGCCTCAGCGCGAGGGGTTCGCCGCCGAGTGGCCCGGTACGAAGCACGCGATCGCCCTCCAACAGTTGAAGCTCGGCAGAAAAGCCCTCCACGCGGCTGTCGCCGGCAAGCCCGATCAGCCGGTCGAGCCAGTGGAAGGTGGCCGCGGATTGGAGGTAGGCGCTGAGTTGCTCCTTGGAAGCCAGCGAGACGTTCACATTGGACGGCGAGCTGACTTGGAAGCCTTTGCCCGCGCGCTCGATGCGAAGATCGCCAGGGGCGGCATTCGAGAGCTCGACCGACGCAGGGTATTCGAGACTCAAGGCGCCGACGGCGTCGATGGCGCCCGAGGCGCGCAGCGTGGCGCCGCGCGGCATCTCGCGGGGGCTCACGACCCAGGAGGTGGCGGCCGGCAGGGCGGCCAGTGCCGCAGGCACCTCGACTTGCGCGAGGCCGGGGTCCAGGCTGTTCACTTGCCCTTGGGCGTAGCTGATACGGCCGTCGGGTGATTGCGCTCCGACGCGCACGATGAGGCCTTGCTCCAGGCCGTCCAACTCGCCTGCGGGGATGGTCAGTTTGGCACCGCTGCGCTGCGCAGGCCACTGAGGAGAGGTGGTCAGCGTGGGGGCAGCGTTGGTCAGCAGCGGCGCATCCAACGCGCCCTCGGCGACGGGGGAGGGCAACTCCCGGGTGGGGAAGCGCTTTTCGAGCTCTTCGATGACGGGCGGGTAGAGGTTCAGGACATCGGTGAAGAGATCACGCCAGGTGGTGGGTTTGCGAGCCAGCGATTCAGCCACGGCCCAGGTGAGCAGACCCTGTGGTGCAGCCTGCCGGCTTCCGCGCGGCAGTTTCAGCTCGGGCGTGACCTGGTGGCTTTCAGAGGCGAAGAAGGCCACGTAGCGCGCGCGGGACTGGCGCGGATCGGGGGATGGCGACCGGGGGAGCCTCGGGTGCGGCTACCGCGGCCAACTGGTCCGAGCGCAGGCCGCGAAAGCGGACCTCGTCTCCAGGCACCTGGCCTTCAGTGGCTGGTGCGGCGCGTGCCGAACGTGTCATGGAAGCGGCCGAGCAGGTGTCGAATATCGCCCAGACAAATACATTGCGGACCAGGAAAGCCTGGATCCATCGGTCCATGTCGGCGTCGCGGATGTCGCCTTCCACGGCGAGCGCGCTTCCCACGCGCCCGCGCGCATCGCGCGCGAGGAAGCGTTCGGACAAGCCGTCGGGCTCATTGAAGCTGCGCTCGGGATCGCGCCAGCGCATGCCATGGCCAGAAAAGTAGAGCACGGCCACGTCGCCGCTGCGGGATTTATCCAGAAGATCGCGCAAGGCTTGTTGCACACGGGGGGCGCTGGGGAGATCGGCGCCATCCACGCCATCGGCCAGGGTCGTGATGTTGCTGGCAGCCATGCCTTGCGCGAGCAGGGCGCGGCGCATCAGCAGAACATCGTTGCGCGGCGCGGTGAGCCAGATGGTGGGAGATTGGTTGACCAGTTCGGAAACGCCGACCAGCAGGGCGCGCTGGGTAGCCTGGGAGGGGGACAGCGCTGAAAAGAGAAAGAGTGCCAGAAGCCATCGGCGCCAGCACCATGCTCCGAGGCTCCTCGCCTCCGTGGGGTGTACGCCGATGGGCTTCATCACGGCTCCTCCACCATCTGCACCAACGGAGATGCGGAAAGGCGCGCGCGTGCGGTTGCCGGGTCATTCACTTCGATGAGCCAACGGCCATCGGGCAGGATGCTGGTGTCAGGGCCTGCGGGCAGGCTTTTCAGCAAGGCCTGCGCTTCGTCCACGCGCGCAGTGGGCTGCCAGCGCACGACTACAGAGGGCGGTGCCGGAGGCAGGCTGCGAAAGCGCACATCATCCTCTTCGCTGCCTTGCCAAATCATCCACTGCTGGGCTACCACCACCACGGCCAGAAGGGCGAAAGCGGGCCGAAGAAGACCGTCTAGCCGAAGAGCCGAGCGCAGACGTGACCACCATGAAGGCGTGGATGGTGGAGGGAGCGCCGCGCGCGGGGCTGGCGACGCGGGTTGTGCTGCGGCGATCAGGCGCTGGCCCAGGTCACGGTAGAGCGCCTGATGTTCCAGGCGCGGATCGTTCGCGCCGAGAGGCGTGCCGGTCAGCACGGTATGGCCGTCCTGGGTTTCGCGCAGGGCCACGCGGCCAGGGGCGGGTTCAACGGCTGTTCCGGCGTTGGGACGCGGCGGATCCAGAGATTCGGCCCAGACGGCCCGCATGGCGGCCAGGCGAGCCTGACTCAGCCGGGCGAGCACGGCGGACGTCTGGGCCTGCTCGGGCAGGCGCACGCGGTTCCAGGCTTGCACCACGCTGGCCGAGGGGTCGGCGGGTTCATCGCTCGGCTCCAGCAGCACATCATGCCAACCGGCCCAATCGGGCTCGGCACTGGTCATCCAGCCATGCCACAGGGCACCGGGCGCATCCTGGCGGTCGAGCAGCACGCCCACGTGCGCGTGGCCCTGGCGGACCAGCACCACGCAACCGGGCTCCCAGGGCTGTTCGGCGAAGTACGCGCGGGCGGCTTGGCGCCGATGGGCCAGGTCAACAAGCAACGCTTCTGGGCGGCTCGGGGCTCGCAAGGGGGACGACGCCTCGTCGTGCCGGAGGAGCGGCGCTTCGGCCGGCGGGCCTGCCTCGCCGAGCAGCTCGGCGCGTATCTGCGAGAGCGGTGGCCATAGGGACGTCATGATGAGGCCCCTTGAAGGTCGGGTAACAAAAGGTGTTTCATGACACACAAGACGCTTCAAGTGCCAGGATTTTGAAAACCCGATGAATCGCGCTCATGTTTTCACGCTCTATCGTGATGCCCAGCGTCTTCTGGATCCAGCTGCCCATGAGTGTGTGGCCATAGTCCCGCGGCAGGGCGGCGCGCATGTGCACCAGCCCCAGTTTGCCTGCGCGGTAGTGGTAGGACGCGATGCGGTGCCGGCTAGCCACGCCCGAAAGTCCGCCGGCGAGTTCCTGGCCAAAGCCTTCGCAGAGCAGCAGGCGTTCGGGCGCCGGGAGCGCTGCGATGAAGCAGCGGGCGGCGGCCTTGACTTGGTCGTCGTTCAGACCGTGGTCGCGCAGCGCGTTTTCCTCTTCGTCGTTGGCGCCCAGTTCGGCTTCGAGCTGGGCTTCGCCGATACCGTCTTCACCAATCGGTACGCGCCTTCGCAGGCGGCTGGCGCGCGTGCAGTCAATCAGATAGCGCTTGAAATAGGCGCACAGGGCCACCGCGCTTGAGGGAGCGCTGGACGGCGTGGCAGGCGCACGCTCCGGGTCTTCTGCATCATCGGGTTCGGGCGTGCCCACCGCATGCAGGCGCAGCACCTTGGCGTAGATGAACTGGGCAATCAACTCCTGCTTGGATTCATCGAGCGAGCGCAGTTCCGAGGGCGCACAAGGGTGCAGCGCCCGCGTGACGATGGCGTACATACGGCCCATCTCTTCCGGCGAAAGTTGCTGACGCCGTTGCCAGAGATCGCCGAGGTCGGTGCTCTCGGTTTTGCTCAAAAGGTCTTGCATGCGAAACGCCCTCCGCCACCCTTGGGTGGCGGAGGGTGGAAAGTCAGTCTTCAGTTCTCCACACAACTGCCCTCGTCGGGTACGAGGCATTCAGGCAGTCCGAGCCCGGCTCCGCGTACACGAACCCCCGAGGCCGTGCTGGCCGCAACCTTCAGGCCCCGGGGCAGCAGGAGCCACATCTGGCCGGGCTGCTTCATGCGGCGCGCGCTGTTGGCGGCATCCGGTCCGCTGCCGAAGAAATAGTCGGCCCGTATGGCGCCGCGGATCGCGCCGCCAGTGTCTTGCGCCAAGGTCAGGCGTTGCATGGGTTTGGCTGAGTTGGGCTGCTGCGTGGAGACGAAGACCGGATAGCCGAGCGGTGTGCTGCGCGGGTCCACGGCGATCGAGCGGCCGGCCGTCAAGGGCACGCCCAGCGCCCCCACGCTGCTCTCGGCTTTCTTGTCGACTTCGCGGAAGAACACGTAGCTCGGATCCTGGATGCCTGAGCCCGACAGAGGCGCGGTGGCGCGTTGCCCGGGCACCGCGACGGCACCGGACTTGATGGGACGGGCCAGAGTGAAGCCGCGTGTCAGCACGCCGGCCTGGATATCGCTTTCGTCGTCGTCATCGATCTCCAGCTCGATCGACGAGCCTCTTACCCGAACGCCCTTGGGGCGGCCGGTGGAAGCTTTGGCCACGGTGGGGCGGAAGGGCTGGCCGTTCTGCTCGGCGTAGCCCACATGGATCATCTCGCCGCCCGGCAGACGGATGCGGCCCGAGCCCTGAACTTGCATTTCATACAGGGCTGAAGCGTTGTCCACGAACGCGATCACACGCGCATTGGGGGCGCCCTTGGTTTCGATCTCCGCCCGGGTGTAGTAGGGCAGCAGGCGCCGGCCGTCGGCGCGCAACCGGACGCGGCGGTCCAAGGCATCGCGGTTGAGACCGGTCAGATCCAGGGTATAGAAGCCTGCGGACCCCATCTCGCGGGTTGACAGGCCGCGCCGGATGGTGACGTTGCGCCCTTGGACCTCGCCCACGACCGTTCCTTTGGCTCCTGCGGGGATGGCACGGGCGTCCAGGAACAGCATGTCCTCTGGTTGCGCGTAGACGGGGTAGATGAAAGGCGGGGAATAGCTGCGGCTGCCTTTGATCTCCGGCTCGAAATAGCCGGTGACCACGCCGCGGGGACTGCGGTCATCGTCCCGGATCTGATAGACCGAGAACTCGCGCTCGTAGAAGCCGCGGATGGCGTTGTTGTTCTTCCCGTCCACACGGCCCGCGCGATCGCAGACCTCGCGCCAGGCGGCCGCGCGCTTGGACAGCACGCCGCAACTGGAACGGAAGGCGTCCCAGCTTTCAGCGAAATCGTCCCGGCTCCAGCCCGGGAGGGTGTCGAAATCCACTGCGGTGTAGGTAGCATGCTGGGTGGAGAAGGAGCGGGCCTGGCCGGCGACGTTACCTCCGGTGGAGGGGGCTGGCGCGGGTGTAGGCACAGCTTCGGGGGCAGGTGCCGGCACGGGGGCCGGCGCGGGCGTGGCTTGTGCCACCGGCGCCTGGGCGGGCTGCGGTGTCCATGCGCATCCAGTGGCGAGCAGGGCGCACAGGGCTGCCATGACGGGGGGCAAAGGGGGGCTGTGGCGTAGAACGGGCATGTCAGACTCCTTTGGTTCGTTGACCGATGCGCGTTTGCATGACGCGCTTCACCTCACAAACGATCAATACTGTTCAACTTCAAAAAAGGCCACCCCAAACACATCGGGACAGCTTGTGCCTTTCGGGCACACGGGTTGCCCGAGCAGAGGGGTGGCGTCACCCGCGCGCGTGGCCTCCAGAGCCGCCAGCACGGGCAGTGGAAACTGGGGGAACAAGCCGTCGGATTGCACGCCGACGGAGGTGAAATCGCGCTCCAGCGCGCTGACCACCACCGCGAAACGATTGACGCCTACCGGCCCTCCCGCATCGAGCGGCCACGAGGCACGGGGCAGACTGAGCGGGGTGCCCGCGCGGATGGCGTTGCGCTTGTCGATCGAGTTCGGGAACAGCAGGTACATCTGGCCGTCAGTCGAGAGCAGGTACACATAGACGTGGCCATCGCGGTTGCTGCTCACATCGAAATCGAGCCGGTCCTTTCCCGTTTGCAGTTTCGGCTTGGCGCTTTGGGCGTGCACCTCGAATCCTGGCGCGGCGCCGTAGCGCAAGGCGGCCAGAGATTGCACCGCATCGCGTGGCGTGGGGGGCGCGGGCTCTGGGGCAGCGGATACTGGCGGTGCCGAAGGCACGCTTGCGGCGGTTATAGGTGGCGTGGCTGTGGCAGCCGCCACGGCGGCAGCGGCCGAAGGGTACGTGGCCGCGGTGGTGGGCGGCGCGGCGGGCCGCAGCAGCCACCATGCGCCCCCACCCAACGCCAGAATGGCGGCTCCGCCTGCGCCGAGCCAGAGCGCAGAAGGGCGCTTGGCGCTGGAGGGCGTAGCGCCTGTGGACACGGAAGCTGCTCGCTTTCCTGCAAGTGCCCGGGCACCGCTGGCCGCGAACTCTGCTCCTTCCAGCCCCAGTGCACGCCTGAATTCCAGCATCGTCTGCGGGCGCTGTTCGGGCCGCACGGCGAGGCCCGCGTCGATGGCTTTCAGAAACTGTTCGCTGAATCGCGCGCGCAAGGCTTCCTGGCTGGCCAGTGGCACGTAGGTATCGCTGAGCAGGCGGCCGATCGATGGTGGGGGTACCTTGCCTGCGACCGCGAGGTGGAGCACGGCAGCCAGTGCGTAGACATCGGTCCAGGCACCTTGGGCCATGTCCGGCACGTCGCCATACTGCTCGACAGGCGCATAGCCGGGCTTGAGGATCACGGTCACGGCCTGGTTCTGGTCGGTGATCACCTTTCGGGCCGCGCCGAAATCAAGCACCACGGGCAGATCGGTGCCTTCCAGAAGCAGGATGTTATCGGGGGCGATGTCGCGGTGATAGCAGTTGGCGCCGTGCATTTCCTGCAGGGCTTGGCTGACGCCGTCGGTCATGGCCTTGAGCCACGGCTCGTTGGGGCCTTGCGGCATGCTGTTCAGCTCTTCCCGCAAGGTGCGGCCGCGGTAGAGCGGCATGACCATGTAGGCTGTGCCTTTGTCTTCCCAGAATCGGTAGACCTTGAGCAGCGAAGGATGATCGAACTGCGCGAGCAGGCGGGCTTCGTTGATGAAGCTGCGCATGCCCAGCTGGAAGGTGTCGCTCTTGCTTTCCGATTGGGGCGCGATCGAGCCGTCGGTGTGGCGGAACGCGAGCGAGGAGGGCATGTATTCCTTGAGCGCGACTACGCGTTCCAGCGCATGGTCCCAGGCTTCGTAGACCACACCGAAGCCGCCCTGGCCGATGACGCGGGTGATCTCGAACTCGCCTAGCCTCGTGCCGGGGGCCAACACGTTGGGCTCGCCTGAACTGCTTGCCGATGTGCCGGGCCCGGGGCCCGATCCGGAGCGCGGCAGGACGCGGGTGGCCGAGTCGGCGTCAGTGCCGGTGATGACGCGGGTTGCCGCCGGATCGATCACGCGGGTGGCGCCTGGATCGGGCACAGGCGCGGGCGCACGACGGCCGTCGGCAATGACGGTGAAGTCCTGGTCGGCGCGGTTGGGCGTGCCTGGTACGGGAACGTCTGGGGTGTCCATCAGGTGCCGTCCTCCAATTGCGCGGCGGCAGGTTGTGTGTCGAACAGCAGATCGAACAAGGGGCCGCGCGGCAGGCCGTCTGTTTCTATGAGGGGCGAGGCCTGAGGATGCGAGGCGTGGATCCAGATGGTTTGTCCGGGGCCTGGCTGTCGTACTGTTTCGGTTTGAGAGGTGCTCTCTGCTGAAGGGGTGAATCCGGCGGCCAGGAGCTGCTCGAAATCATCGGCGTCAGCATCGCTTTCCAGGGCCTGCAGCAGCAGGTGGTGGGCGGTGTGCCACCATCCCGCGAGATCTTCGGCGCTTTCGGGCAGGGGTGTGAATACGCTGATCGGGTAGTAACGGCCTACCCGGTCGACCGAGGGGGCGAGGGCGCCGATCCATGCGGTGTCGCCGGCGATGCCTGGGCCCAGCAGGAAACCCCAGACGGGGGAGGTGAGGTAGGCGTCTATCCAGGATGGGTGGCGTACGCGCAGGTCGGCCAGGCCATCGTGGAGCCAGTTGTCCCAGCAAGTGTGCAAGGCGGGGGGCATGCGGCGGTGGGCGAAGTCGCCGGCGCCGGGGAGTTTGCCGAACCAGCTGAGGGAGGTGTGGCTGGTGGGGGTCATGGTTGGGCTCCCCAGGCCAGGGCGTTCCTACTCTCCCTCCCCCTCAGGGGGTGGGTTTGGGGGCCGGCCATCCGGGCGGGGGCTTTCACGGCGGTTAATTTATTGGCTGCTTTTTTTAATGACCTTCTGCTGTTTGATCTAAGGGCGGAGGCCGGGATTGCCCCCGGCAGTGCAGTATCTTTCTTTTGCGTCGCCAAAAGAAAGACACCAAAGAAAAGGCGACCCCACTTGCCGTGTCCCTTCGCTACGCTACGGGCAACCTGCGGTGCTCGATCGGGGGGCGGTGCTGCAGAACTCGCTATGTTCACTACGTTCACGCCGCTCAAACAGCTGCAGCAAGTCAGAGCACGAAGCAAGGGCATCTTGCAGTGCCCTTGCCTGCCCCCGCTCTGCGCTCCTCGGCACGTCCAGAGGGGTGGGGAGCCCGCCTCGGGCCATTGCTTCGCTCGGCCTGCGCATTAACAGGCTTCGCTGCGCTTCGCGGTATTAGCTCCCTCCCCCTCTGGGGGAGGGTGGGGGTGGGGGCTTTCACGGCGGTTAACCTAATCACGGCTCTTACTGGACGAGCGCTCTCCTCTTCCTCCCAAAAGGCCGCGGAGCAGGCCATGCCGAGGCACCCGCGGAGCTGGCTCCGCCAGGCCGCTGGGTGCGTCCCCCTGGGGGGAAGGCGCGTAAGCGACTCAGGGGGGGCTTCACAATCCAGCGGGACATGAAAACTCGCGCATTTCGCGCAACCTCAAGGGATGTTGCACGCTGTTGGTGGTGACTTCGAAGCGCGCTTTACGCCCGTCAACCGAGAAGGTGACGAAGAATTTTTCAGGCGCGTCTCCTGGTTCCAGCTGAGAACGGTCCAGCACGCGGAACAGGGCCCAGGCGCCATCTGTGGTCATGCCCGACGCGCCACCGGTGGGTGAGGGCGGGCTCAGTTGTATGCGCACCTGGTTGCTGCCTTTGGGGCCTGGCCACTGAATGGTCATGGGCACGATGGGGCCATGGCCGTAGCGGACGACCTGGCCATCGACATCCAGAATGAACTGCGTGATGCTCGCATCCATTTCCACGGGCTTGAAGTCGAGGCGGATCGAGGGCGTTCGGCCGCCCGAGCGGAAGAAGATTTCGCGGATGCGGGCGGCGCGCTCGAACTGCGCCAGCGCGGCGGTGGTGATGGCGCCTTGTTCGGCCACGGGCTTGTAGCGCCACGGCCGTGAACTGGTATCGACCAGCGCGGCAAGCCGCTTCTGGAAGAAGTCATCCATCAGGCCGCCGGGGGCGAACATCTGGCCCAGGTCTTCGGGCAACACATCCCGGGTGCTGGTGGGGCTGAAGGGGTAGCGGCCAGCGATCGCCTTGGCGCAGAAATCAGCCACGGGTTTCAGGTCCTGGCTGAGGTTGCTGCGCTCGGCCACGCGGGCCTGCGCGGCGCCCGCCTGGCTCAAGTTCTCGATCATCGAGCGCACGGGCTCGGGCAGGCGCCCAGCGTCGGAGCGCAGCTTGCCAGCGACGTCACCCGGCGGTGGAGAGGAGCGGGCCTTGACAGCTGTATCGACCGCATTGAGATAGACGTAAACCTCATTGAACAGCTTGAGCGCATCGTCAAGGGGCGCCGGTTGCCCTTGTGCGGGCGCAGTGACCAGCCGGCGGAGAGGCTCGAAGTGATCGTCCACAATGCTTTCGATGCTCTTGCCGGCGGGCACCTGGCGCTGGTTTTCCGCGCCGAAGAGTTGCTCCAGCCCCTGCCGTGTGCTGCGTACCGTCTCTGCCGCCTTGCTGACCACGTTGGCTTTGGCGGGGTCATTGCTGGGCGTGAGCGTGGTTTCGCGGACCGCGGCTTTCAGGAATTTGGCCAGGGGAGAGTCGAAGCCGGAAAGGATGCGCGCGATCTCGATGTTCTTCTCGACACCGCTGGCCCGGATCAGGCGGACATCGCTCAGCAGTTGCTGCCACACCTTGACATACTCTTCCAGATACAACCGCCGTACACGGTCGGTCAGGTTGCCGATGCCCGCGGCATCCTTGGCCGCGCTCAGCGCCGAACGTTCCAGGCCCAATACCCATGGATCCTCACTGGCCAGAAGTGGAGTGACCGTGGCTACTTCCTGCTGAAAACGCTTGTGGTAGCCGTCGTAAGTGAACAGGCCGGGAACGCCTTCCGTGAGAGGCTGCCCGCTGATGCGTTCGAAGACCAGCGGCGCCGAAGGACCTGCAGCGATGGCAATGGAGAAGGCTGGGATGTCGCGCCCGAGCCGCTGGCGCTTCAGACGGCTGAAGATCCGCTGCTCCACGGGGTAACTGGCCAGCATCGCGCGCATGCTGCGCACCAGGCCCTCATCCATGGGAGTGTTGGCGCGAGGGGCGCCCTGCGCCAGCAGTGCATCGAGCTGCTGCTCCAGGGCCTGTATCTGCTGGGCCGACAAGCCTCTGTCGAGGTTGCGATTCCAGTCCAGGGTGATCCAGGCTTTGAGCGCATCGCTGTCGAAATGCTCCGGCTGGTGCAGCATCAGGTAACTCTTGAGCGCCTCGTAGGCGAACTCGAGGTTGTCCTTGTTGGCGCTGCGCAACTGATCCTCGATGCGGCGGGATACCTGGGGCAGGAACACCTCTGACAACGCGTGTTCGTGCGCTGCTGCCGCTGCCGAGTCCATCTTGTCGCCCTGGTAAAGGCCCAGTGTCATGGAAAGCGGCGGGTTGCCTTCGTTGTTTTCAGGCGTTTTCCAGATGTCGCGCAGCCCTTGCAGAACGGGGGCGACGGCGGCAATGGTCTGCGAATTGGCGGACAGGCTCAGCAGCGCCTGCTTGGTCGGCTCCACCTTCGCCTGCACGGCATCGAGGTAGCGGCTGTTGAGCCAAGTGCTGTAGCCCCAACCTGCCAGCAGCGCCAGCGTGGCCAGGCTCATGGCGCTCAGGGCGGCCAACCGCCAGGTTTTGGTGCGGCGCTCCTGGCGCGCATCGGCACCGGCCAAGCCTTGTTCGGGGAAGACGACTTCGCGCAGCAGGTTGGTAAGGAAATAACTGCGCCCCGCATTTTTCTGCGGTGGCACGATGGCGCGTTCCAGGCCGAAATTGCGCGAGAGATTTCCCATCACGCGGTCGAAGGGGCTCCCCTCCTGAGTGCCGCTGGTGAAGTACACCCCTCGGATCCAGGGTGGCTGGTTGAATTTGGAGCCGAGAAAGACCTGATCGAGCGTTTCGGCCAGCGTGCCGTGCAGGGCCGCGAACTGGGCAGGGAAGGCGAAGATCGACGCGCGGCGCCTGGGGTCCTGCTCGGCCTGCATGCGTGCGATGAGCCGGTCATCCATCTGCTCGTGCAACAGCCCGAACTCACGAGTGAAGAATTCCGAGACACCGCGCTCGGCCACATGATCGCTCTGGTCGACGGGCAGTGTGAAGCCCAGCACTTGCTCGCGCTGGGTCTTGCCCAGGTCGTCGAAGAATTCGGTGAAACCGCTCAGCAGATCGGTCTTGGTGACCATGACATACACCGGCAGCCGGGTAGCCAGGCGCTGATCCAGCTCCTGCAGCCGTGCGCGCATGGCCGCGCAGAGCTCCGCTCTGGCCTGGGCGGGCTGCATCAGATCGGCTACGCTGACCGTGAGCAGCACGCCATTCAGCGGGCGGCGCGGCCTGTTCTTCTTGAGCAGGCCGAGGAAACCAGCCCAGGCGCTTTGGTCTTCGGCCTGATTGCTGTCCTGCGTGGTGTAGCGGCCAGCGGTATCTATGAGCACGGCCTCGTCGGTGAACCACCAATCGCAGTTGCGCGTGCCACCGACACCGCGGATGGCGCCGGAGCCAAACTTCTCGGCCAGCGGGAATGTCAGGCCCGAGTTGACCAGCGCAGTGGTCTTGCCGGAACCCGGCGCGCCGATGAAGACGTACCAGGGCAGGTCATAGAGATAGTTGCCGCCGGAGATCGCGAACCAGTCCCGCAGCCCTGTCTTCTTGCCCGTGCGCTCGATGCGCATGCGCTTCAGGGTCTGGATGGCTTCAGCAAAGCGGTCGCCCAGAATTTTCTGCTCGCCTGGTGTCGAGGCGGCCGCTTTGGCTTCGGCGGGTTTGACCAAGCCTTCGGTTAACCGCTGGCTGGCTTTGCGCGCCCGCCAGCGGCGCCACGCGTAGCGGCCAAGCACCAGTAGCAAGATCAGGGCGATCAGGCTGGCGCGTACCCAGGCCGCTTCAAGCGGCGCAAGTGAGCCAATGTGCACCAACGGCCCGACCCACCAGATCAGAAACGCCAGCAGTACCAGCGCCACGGCAATGATCAGCCAGGGCGCGAACACGAACCGGAACAGCGCTTTCATCGCTCACCTCCCTTCGGTGAGGCACTGCCGGGCGTTGCGCCTGCCGGGCCGGTCATCAGTGTGATTTCCACCCTTCGGTTCTGTGCCCGGTTAGCGGGCGTGTCGTTGGGGGCCAGCGGTTCAGAATCCGCACGGCCTTCGGTACGCATGCGGCTGGCTTCGACCTGACCCAGCAATGCCGTCTTCACCCCCTCGGCGCGCGCTGCCGAGAGATGCCAATTGGAAGGGAAACGCAGCGAGCGGATAGGCTGGTTGTCCGAATGCCCGGTGATGAGCACGTCGCCCTTCACCTCGGCCAAGGCATCGCCAATGCGCTTGAGTACCGGGCGCGATTTTTCGATAGGCTCGGCGCTGCCGGAGGCGAAGAAGCTGTCGCCCCGCAAGCGGACGATGCTGCGGTCGGCCTCATCGGTCACGGTGACCAGGCCTTCGCGAATCTCGGGTTCAAGAAAGCGGGCCAGGCGCGGTACCTTGGCCGGAGGCGGGGCTGCGGCAGGTGCCTGGGGTACACGCAAACTAGCGATCGATGAATAGACCGTATCGGAGTGGCTATTGAGCGAAAGCCGGAAGGCCAGCCATGCCAGGGCAAGCAGCAGCAGAAGCACGGTCGCATAGACCCAGAGAGGCAGTACATCGCGCAGGCGCTTGATCTCACCCGCGTGGCCGCGCCAGTGCGGCGAGAGTTCGGCCTCCAGCGTGGGGCGGTCCTTGCGGATCAGATCCGCCAGGCGTTGCCGCAGGGTTTCGAGTTGAGACCGCCCGTTTTCGATGACGCGGTAGCGCCCCTCGAATCCCAAGGCGAGCACGCAATAGATCAGCTCCAGCAGCGAGCGGTTGGCCGGCACATCCTGGGCGAGTTTGGCCAGCAGTTGAAAGACCTTTTCGCCACCCCAGGTTTCGTTGTGGAACTGCACCAGAAGGCTCTGCTTGTTCCATCCCGAGCGTACACCCCAGGGCGTGTTGGCTACCGCTTCGTCGATCGCGGTACACAGCACATAGCGCGCGGCCAGCACGGTTTCATTGCTGGAGCCCGACTTGCGCGCGTCCGACTCGAACCGCTGAAGGGCTTGTACTGTCTGGGCCCGCAGCGAGGCGGGGTCGGCGACATGCGCCATGCCGCGCAGCCGTGCCGCCAGGCCGAGCAAGGGGCCGGCCGCGGACACCAGCGGGTTGAGCATGTCGATGCGCGCCATGTCGGGCAGGGCCGCATCTGGCGGCGGACCGCCCGGTGGCGCGCCGGGCGAGGCAGGCGGAGGTCCCGAGCGGGGTTTGGGTTTGATGACCGTGCGCTCGGATTCGAAGGCGGAGAAGGGGTCAGGGGTGCTCATGGGGATGACTCCCTAGCTTCGCGTCGCAGAGGTGCGGATGGCGGCTCATGACCGGATTGCCCAGAAAGCCAGATCCAGGGCTGGAAATTCGCCAGCGATGTGCATGGCCATGCCGCCGGATTGCTCGAGCTGGCGCCATAGGTCGCTGTTGCGTGTTTCCAGCTCGAAGTAGCTGGCGCCCGAATGGAATGGGATCTGGCGCGGCGCGACGGGCAGCGGCGTCAGCGTGACCCCGGGCAGATGCAGGTTTACCAGATCGCGGATGCGTTCAACGGGACCAATCTTCACCTGCGTCGGGAAGCGGGCCCGCAGGGCCTCGCCCGGCATTTGCGACATCACGGCCAGCACGAAGGTGGCGTTGCGCTGCAGCTCCACGTCGGAAATCATGGCCACCCGTACGCCGTGCTTGCGGTCATGCAGGTCAATGCGGATGGCCGATTGTTCCAGCACCATCGAGAGGCTGCGCCGCAGATCGTCCATCAACGGCCGGAACGTGGCCGCCAGGTCATCGTGCACGTAGGGAGGGAAACGCGCCACGCGCCGCTGATCGCGGAAGGCGGAAAGATCGCCCGCCAACGCCAGGGCGTGTTCATAGAAGCGCTGCGGATGCAGTGCAGCGGTGCGCACGAGATGACCGAATACAGCCTCGTACCGGTTGACTACCTGCAGCAGCATGAAATCCGCTATCTCGGCTACACCGCCCGTGCCGCCCTGGCTCATGCGGCCGGCCAGGGCTTCACCCCGCTGGCGGAGCAGGCCCAGCAGCTCGTTCAGCCAGGCATGAAGCTGAGGCTCCGGATGGCAGTCCAGCGCGGGCGGGATGAAGCTGCGGTCCAGCAGCAATTGGTTGTCCGCGCGCCGCTCCTGCACACGCACGGTGCCCAGCGTGGCCCAGGCGTCGGTGGAGTCGCCGGTGCGCATCAGGCGCGCATGCAACTGGCCCAACTGGACGAGTGCGGTGCGTTCGCCTGCCGTATTGGCATCGGGTACATCCGAGGCCAGGGCCTGGTGGCGTACCAGGGGGTCGTCGGCTTCCACGTCAGTCTCGCGCGCGCCAGGGCGCCGCACCGGCAGAGCCAACACGATGGCTTCGTCCCGCAGGCCTGGGGGAATGTCGAGCGGAGGCGGCAGAGGGTCCACGGCAGGCATGTCGAAAACCGTACCGTCCCCGAACACGCCCACGGCCTTGATCAGCGCCACCTTGCCCAGTGCCAGGGCGGCCTGGTCAAGCTCAAGCTCGGCGAAGCCCCAGGCATAAGGCGTGGTGCACTGCAGCAGCCGGTGCCGTATGTGGTCGAGATGGCGGTCATTCTGCTGCAGATGCTGTGGCTGCAGCAGCATGCCTTCACTCCACAGAACCTTGGATCGCCAAGTCAATTGCCACTCCCGCGTCTTGGATGCCTGGGAGGAGTGTCCCCGGCTTGGTTGCCGGGGCAAATCCGTCTAACGGACTAGTACCGTCTCGTGCAGCCGGATTGGCTCCATGGCCTATGCCGAAAGTGAGGCGCACACGGGCCGGCAGCCGCGCTTGGCGCGAACAGTCCCGCCTACAATCAAAACGACTTCACCTTCCTGGGAGGAGCCATGCTCGATATCAACGCCCTGCGCGGGATTCGTCCATTCGTTGCCACGCCCAGCCACAGCGGCTTGCTCACTTCCGGCTATACGCGGAGTTTGCTGGCGCTCAGCAACGCGGCCTGGACGCATGGCTTTCCCATGATGGCCCGCTTTCTCGATGGCGAGGCGCTCGTCACACGGGCGCGCAATGAACTGGTGGCCGAGTTCATGGCCGACACCCGATGTACGCATCTGTTCTGGATCGATGACGATATCGGCTTCGAGGTAGAGGCTGCGCTGCGCTTGCTGCTGGCGGGCAGGGACGTCGTGGCAGGTGCTTGCCCCAAGAAAACGGATGGCTGGCCCGCAGGTGGTCTTGCGCAGGCCCTGCCCGCTGGCGCTACGCAAGATGATTTTCAAGCGCGTTACACGGCTTTCAATGTGGTACCGCTGCCCGAGCCGCAAAGTGTGGATACTGAAGGCTTCGTACGTGTGCAGGAGGTCGGGTGCGGGTTCATGGTGATTGCGCGGCGCGTTTTTGAAGTCATGGCCGAGCGCTACGCTCAGCTGCGGTATGTCGATACTTCACCCGGTGCCAACCCGGCGTGGCCTCGGTACCGATTTTTCGATACCGGCACGGATGCCGGCACGGGCGCGTACCTCAGCGAGGATTTCGCTTTCTGTCGGCGCTGGCGGGCTACCGGCGGCGAGGTGTGGGTCGATACGCTGTCGGATCTTGCGCACAGGGGCACCAAGATTTACCGGGGGCGGTTTGCCCATGCATTGACTGAAAAGTGAGACGGTTTGAATCCAGGCTATGAGTGAATTTTCTCCAACTCCTGTGCAACTGAGCGTGATCCTTCCGTTCTACAAAAAGTTGGCCGATTTTCGACGCGTGCTGCCGCTTAACGCCGGTTACCTGACCCGGCCAGGTGTCGAGGTGGTGATCGTCATGGACGATCCCGGCGAGGAAGCCGGGCTGCTGGAATTTTTGGCTGGCTTTCCCGGCATCAGCTGGAGGGTTGTGGTCAATGACCAGGCACACGAATGGCGCCCGCCTTGTGTGGCCATCAATGTGGGTATCCGGCACGCTCGCGGCCAGACGGTGCTGATTTGTTCGCCGGAGTCAGCCTTCGTCACCGACGTGCCTGGGCATGCGCTTCTGCTCGGCCGCGTTCAACCGAACACGGTGGCCTTGGGCCAGGTGGCTTTCGTCCACTTTTCTGTGCTGGAGCGGGGATATACCCTTGAGGCGCTGCATACCCTCGGAACGAAAAACTTGCCGGGATTGGCGGTGTACTACGGATCCATTGTGGCGCCGCGTGCTGCGTTCGAGCGCGTGCAAGGCTACGATGAATCTCAAGCGGTTTGGGGTGGTGACGATGACAATGTGCGCATTCGCCTGGAAATGGCGGGCTACCCACTGCAAGCCTGTCCGGACATCCGCTTGCTGCATTTGTCGGATGTGCCGCGCCCCAGCCCCGAAGCCTACGACGATCTTCATGCCTGGGAGCGCTGCGCTCCGGAACGCGCAGAGGCCAACACGGCAGACTCTTGGGGGCGTGGGTTTTCTCGCGTCGCGCTCGATGCGCCGGCGCAACTACATGGCATGGCGCCGGCATTCGCCGAGCTGCGCGGCACGCTACATACATACCGGTCGCGCAGGCGTTGCGATATGTGCGGGCGCCACATCTATTATGAAGCTCCGAAAGTCTATTGCGCCAGGTGCAATGGAGCCGACCTGACAGCGCGGCAAGCCATGCCTTCGCCGCGGATCATCGCCTTGATGCAGGTGAGGAACGAGTCGCGCTGCCTGCAAGGTTGCCTGGATCATCTGAGGGAACACGTGGACGGTCTCATTGCCCTCGACGACGGTTCAACGGATGGAACGCCCAGCATTTTGCGTGGCGAACCCTCACTGATCGAATTGCTCTCGAATCCAGCGTCGTCCGATCACCAATGGCGAGAACGCGAGAATCAGGTGCGCCTTCTGTATGCCGCACGGCAGCATGGCGCCGAATGGGTGCTGGTATGCGATGCGGACGAGCGGTATGAGGAGATGTTCCTGAAGAACCTGCGCGGCATTGCGCATTCGCTGTCACGGTGGAAGCTACCAGGCATTGGCTTCATGTTCCGCGAACTGTGGGATACCCCGCAGCAATTCCGGATCGACGGCATCTGGGGTAAAAAGAACCAGGTTCGCTTCTTCAAGCTACCGTCTTCCACCAAGTTCGCCAGTGGGACCGATCTGCATGGTGGCTGGTGCCCTGATGAGATCAAGTATGCTGGCCAGATCATTCAGACCGGTTATCACCTCTACCACACGGGTTCCTTGCGGGTGGCCGACCGCCATGCGCGGCGCGACCGATACAAGCGCCTTGATCCAGACAAGCGTTTTCAGTCGATGGGCTATGACTACCTTGCCGAGGAGGGGCCTCAAGCGCGGTTCAAACAGGTGCGGCCGGACCGCGCCTACCGCTGGGATACGCTGCCGGCAGACCTGCAGGCGCTGCTGCAGGCCTGACTTCGAACATGCCCTAGAAGTCTCCGCATCCGTTCTTGCGTTCGCTGTCTATGCAGTTGGTCAACGCCGGACGCGAGCGTACGCGTGACCATTCCTGCGCGAGGAGGTCGACACCGGATTCGCTGCGTTCGCCATCAAGAGGCTCCGAGGCCAGGCAGATGGGCACGGGGGTGATGTTGCGGTCGAAGGTATAGGTGTTGGGCGGGTCCAGCACCTGCTCGGGCAGCGGGATTTCCAGTGATTGTCCTGCCGATGGCGGAGGGGGCGGTGGAGGAGGAGGCGGCGGTGGAGGAGGCGGTGGTGGAGGAGGCGGTGGCGGTGGAGGTTTTGTGCCG
This sequence comes from Ottowia sp. VDI28, assembly GCF_049532675.1. Taxonomy (NCBI): domain Bacteria; kingdom Pseudomonadati; phylum Pseudomonadota; class Betaproteobacteria; order Burkholderiales; family Comamonadaceae; genus Ottowia; species Ottowia sp. VDI28. The sequence continues at coordinate 1,050,086 of NZ_CP149820.1, forward strand.
ACGCTCAGCGTGCCAGGCACGACGACGACGCGATAGCCCTCTGCCGAGGTGTAGGAGCCGGTGATCGGGTAGTTGCCCGCAGGGCTGTCCGGTGTGGCCGTGGTGGTGGTGGTGCCGGTAATGCCCGCGCCCGTATCGCCCAGGATCAGGCCGGAGAGAGAGCTGGAGAACGGCGGATTGGGCGCACCTTGCTCGCGGCTGGCGTTGCCGATGGTCACGGTGGCCACGGGCCGCTGGGTGTAGATGAAGTGGTTGTCGGTGGGAGAAACGCTGACTACGCAGGCGCCATCATAGGTGCAGCCATACAGGTTCGGGTAGAGCCCTGAGCCGCCAAGGCCGCCGCGCGTTTCACCAATCCAGTTGTCGGACCAAACTCGCCATGGACCACCCGAGATCGAGCCTCCGCCGGTGTTGTTGAAGTGATTGGCCGCGACCAGATCGGTGCCGGTGAAACCTGTGACGGGGACGCTGAGGCTCAGGTCGCCGCTGAGGGTTTGAACGAACACATTGTTGGCCGAGATCGAGTTCGCGGCCAGGGTTTGCGCCTGGTTGGTGGAGGCTGCCATCCCTGTGACGCTCACGGAGCCCAGATGAACTGCATTGGCATCCACCCATGAGAACAATTCGGCGGCCGAGCCGCCCACAGTGTTGGCGGCAGCGTCATTGCCAGGATTTTGGAGCAGTACGCTGTTCGTGGCCGAACGCGCCAGCACGGTGTCCGCAACGATGGGGGCCGACTGCGTGATGCTGCCGTGGCTGGACAGGCCCACGGTGTGGAAGTTCAGCGCACCGCCCACATGGATGTCGCCGCCTGCGTCGTTCTGCAGCGTGAGCGCGGTGGTGGTTGCAGGCAGGCCGAGCGGGCCCGATACGACGATGCCTGCGGCGTGGGCGTCGCTGCCAGCCACCACGGTGGGCGCGGTGATGCGGCCCATCTCCGCTGCCGACAGAGAAAAGCCGTTCGTGCCTGCGCCGCCCAGCGTGATGGCATCGCCCGTGCGGTCCGATGCAGCACCGGAGCCATCGACCATGCCTGGTCTCAGATTCAGCACCGTTCCAGCGGACACCGTGCCGCCCAGAACCAATGCATCTGCATTGCCGTTGTTCGATGCGCGCAGCACGGCTTGGCCGCCAGTGAGGATACGAGCGGCCGGGATGGGTGGAAAACCTACGTTGGGAGGATAAACAAACATCGGGTCGATCTGCACCCCGGCATCTGCCAGCGGCGTGCTACCCGTCAGCTCGATCTGCCCGCTGGTGCTGGAGATGGTGCTTCCTGAGCGCATCCAGACCCCTTTGCCTGTCGGGGCTTGTGCCGGGTCTTCACTAGAGGTAGTGCCCGCGATGCGGACAGCACCCGACCCCGTGGTGATTGAGCTATTGCCGCCCATTACAACACCATTCGAGATCGATGGTATGCCGCTGAAACTGCCGCTGCTGCGGCCGACGCCGGAAATCAGCACGCGTCCCGACGTCGTTGTGACGGAACTTTGGTCGAGATAGACGCCATCGGAATCTGACGAACGTCCCGAAATGATCACATCGCCGGCTTGCGCATTGATCTGCACATCCGACAGATAGACATTGCCCGAGGTGCTCGTGATCGTCGCGCGGCCGCTCGCGCCGAGGTCGATGGTTCCCGTGCTGAGAGAGGTGCCAGCTCGTCCGGTGACATCCAGATTGCCGCCGTTCGTGTTGATGTCACCCTGATAGTAAATTCGGCCTTGATCAGAGGAGAGACCGCTGTTCAATTGCACGTGCATGGGGCCGCTCGTTGACCCGATGCTGGTGCGATCGGCCATGATCGAGTGGTCGGCATCTACCCTGAACGTTACCGGAGCTGAGCCTGTGGTGCGGGAGATGGTTGGGCCGACCCAGTCGTTTTGGGCCGTGTCGAAGTACTGATTGAACGAGACGTTACCGAGCGCCGTGCCGTTCGAGGCTCCCCCTGTCGTGATGGTTACGCTGGTTCCGGCATTCAGCGCGGCATTGATGTCGCCGTCTTGGAGCGTTGAGTTGGTGACAGGCGTGAAAACTGGGGAAGGCAAGGTGCCCGCAGCCGAACCATGGACGACGCTGACGTTATACGGATCGATCAGCCATGTGCCGGGTGTTGTGTTGCCCGAAGTGTCTACGCGGATACCGTTCATCTGGAAGGCCGGTGCCGATGTTTCAACTTGTCCGCCGGCGCCGTTCGCGCTGCTGGTATTGATATGCCCATGCGCGCGCAGCCAGTCTGACCCGGTCACTGTGACCGTACCGCCATCGCCATTGGCGCCCAGCGCGCTGGCGCTGATGGTCGTGCTCGGCGCAATGGCTACTCCCCCGGCATAGGTGGCCTGGGACATCCCGCTGGCATGGATGTCGATGCTTCCCGCGGACCCCGCGGTTCCGTCGGCGTTGATGGTTGAAGGGATGTCCGGTGTGGATCGGCTCAGGCCGATGGCGCCACCTGCGTCGATGCGGATGGTGCCTCCCGTGGTGCCGCTGGCATCTATTTTCGGGAGAGGGCCTTTGCCAAAAAGATCTACATCGCCTGATGCTTTCAAGGTAACTCGACCGCCGGCCCCGGCCGATCCGCCACTGGCGTCAAGCTCTCCCGTGAGAATGTTGGCGGAGCTTTCGTCGCTGTGCGTCGCCTCCAGCACGATCTCGCCCGTACGCTGGTTGAGAAAGCGCGCTCGCACAGTACCTATCTGACTAATGGAGGCCGTGTTCTCTATTCCTGATGCACGAGCGAGAAGCTGAACGCGACCACCATCCGCCGCGAGGATTCCGCGGTTTTCAACGGTGGCATAACCGTCCTCTGCTGGAGGGGTGACACGAAGCGTAGTCAGGCCATCACCTCCTGGGTCGATCACGATGGTCCTGCCGGCGGCCAGACCGATGGTGCCACCCTGCGCGGTAAGCGTGCCTCCACTCTCCACTACTTTTCCCAGCAACCCGATCAGCCCTTGGTGCGCAGTGATCTGCGCGAGGCTGTCGACCCGAATGTCGCCGTAGTCGCTGCTGGCCTGGAACGTCAGAGGGCCACCCGCCATGAAAGCGGAATTTCCAATGCCGAGGGTGGACGCGACGATGCCGCCTACATCGACCCGCGCCGACTCACTGAACGTCACGCCATTCGGGTTAACGAGATAGACATGACCATTGGCATTGAGGTTACCCGCGATCGTCGATGGATCTACACCCGTGACCCGGTTCAGCAGCACACTGGTCGTGCCAGGTTGGACGACATTGACTGTCCTGCCGTTGTCAATGGAAAAACTTGTCCAGTTGCCGATTGCGCGGGGCGTGTCCTGCCGGATCGTCATGGTGTTGCCATTGATGCTCTGGCTCACCGTGCCGCCGCCCTGTGGCACTGAAAGGCCTTGCGGCAGGCCGGGCGTATTCTGGGCCAGCGCGGGCAGCATTCCCGCACAGGCCATGGCCATGAACAGCGGCTTCAGCGAACGGGCTGGTATTGAATGGGGATGAGGTGTAGTCGTTTTCATGTCAAAACACTTTCTGTGCCTGAATGAAGAAGCGAGGGTTGCGGTCGCCGCCGTCGGTCACGGCGCGATCGGTGCCCACGCGCCAGGCCAGCGTGGCGTTCACCGAGAAATTACCCGGCCGGCCCCAGGAGAGGCCGATGCCCGCTCCGCGCAGGCTCACGCCGTTGCCTGCTTCGTTGGCACTCTTGGCGCGGCGGCCATGAGCAGCGTCGAAGAAGACGAAGGGTGTCAACTCGTCGGTGGCGGCCCAGCGGTATTCCACCGTGGAGATCCAGCCTACGTCGACCAGAGCCTCGCTGGAGGGGTAGGCCCGCACGGCGCGCGCGCCGCCCAGCGAGAGCTTTTCGGACGCGTCGAGGTTCTTGCTTGCCCATTGGCCGCCCACGGAAAGATAGAGCGAATGGCGGGGTACAAGAGCTTGCAGGCGAGAGACCTGGAACGTGAATTTGTTGAAGCCGCCCTCGGTATGCCGTCCCCCAGGGCCCGCATCGGCTGCAAGGGCTGCCGCATCACGGATCTGCAAACGGCCGCTGTAGAACGTGCCCGAACTGGCGAAATACCCCCCGCCGCCCATGGTGTCCCTCCGGTCCCAGGTCCAGCCGAGCCCCACTGCCTGCACGCGTTTCGGAATCGATACCCCCACTGCGCGGAACTCGTCTTTCAGCTCCTTGGATTCGATGGACAGGCGGGCCAGCAGGTTGTGCCCGCGCTGGCGGATCACCGGGTAGCTCAGAGAAAAATCGACCACGTTGGCACGGCCGCGTGCATCCAGCGGCTCGAACTCGCCGCCCACCTGGTATTGCACGGTCGAAAGACCGAGGCCCGCGCGCAGGCCCGAAGTGCCGATGGGGGCTTCGTAGGACAGCCGTCCGAACTGCAGGTTATTGCTGTCTGAGATCATGACCCGCGCGTCCAGGTTGTCGCCAATCCCCGCCGGGCTTGCCCAGCGCACGGATCCGCCCAGGCGGTAGCGCCCGGTTTCCCGCGTACCGTGATTGTCGGCATCCACCGAGCCAGAAAAGCGCGGCCTGGCCACTACTTCCACTGTCAGGTCCACGGTGCCCGGTTGCAAGCCTTGCTGTAACGCTGACGACACACGGATGCCCGGCTGGTCGGACAGCAGCAGCATGGCGCGTTCATATTCGTCGGCGTTCACGGCTTCGCCGACCTTCAGCGCGTTGAGGAAGCCACGCACGCGCTCGCTGCTGATGGGAGCGTCCGGCGCCACCTGCAAGTCGATCTTGCCCAGCCGGCCTTCCACGACGCTGATTTCCACCACACCTTCCTTCACGGTCTGCACCGGCACCAGCGCTTGTGCCAGGAAGTAGCCGCGTTCCCGGTATCGCGCCGTGATGCTGGCTGCCAGCTTCTCGAGGTCGGCCATGGCGACCTGGCGGCCGATAAAAGGTTGAGCCAGTTCGCGCAGTTCGGCGGGCTCAAGGGAGTGGGCACCGCTGAAGCGCACGTCATTCAGGAGAAATGTCGTGGCGGGCGCGCTGACGGCGGGCAGGGCCTGGGGGGCAGGCGCCGCACCGTCCTGTGCGTGTGCGAGGCCGGCCAGCCCTATCGACAAGGCCAGTGCGGTCTGAAGTGGAGTGTGCGTGCGCATGGTGGGCTTTCCAAGGTTCACGGGCATCAACCACCGAGCGTCAGCCGCCAGTTGCCGATCAGGTTGAACGGGGCCCAGAAAAAGGGATGGGCCATCTTGGGGTCCTTCAGCACCGCCAACTGTCCGGCCTGCAAGGCTTGCTGCACCTCGCGGCCCTGAGCCAGCGCGCCATAGAGCGTGCTCATCAGCACGGCGGTGGCGTCATCCGACACCGGCCACAGGGAAGCGATCAGGCTCGAGGAACCGGCAGAAAGGAACGAGCGCGTGAAGCCTAGTACCTCGTCACCTCTGTCGATGCGGCCCAGCCCGGATTCGCAGGCCGAGAGCGTGACCAGTGCCGTATCGGGCATGCGCATGTCCAGGATTTCATGCGCTTCCAGGAAATTGTTGCGCCCATTCTCGTTGGCCAGCAGGATGCGCGAATACAGCGGATCCACCTCGTCCACCTCGGCGTGCGCGGCCACATGTAGCATCGGGGCATTTGCCAGCGTCTGGCGGAACCGAGTCTTGTTGGCCTGCTCACCCACGAACAGCTTGTTGTTGGGAAACAGGTGCGCCAGTTGCTTGACTTCAGCTTCCGCGCCAGGCAATTCGTACTTGTCCTCAATGCGAGGGTTGCCGAAGGCGGTGAGCGCGGAAGGTGCGCGCGGGGTGCGCTGAGCCAGACGCACTGCGATGCTGGCTGACGGTGCTACCGAAACCGGGTTGCTCTCTATCAAGTAGTGTCCGTTCACCCGCAGTGCCTGGAAAGGCAGATAGTGCAATGGCCCATGAGGTATGAACACCAGGTGCTGCCCCGGCGCCAGGCCGAGCGGCTCGATCAGCGCCGCGCCCAGCTTGTCGGCATTGCCAACGGCCGTTCGGCGGCCGCGCACCACGGAATTGCGGAACCCCTCCACCAGTTCGTTCAGTTCCTCGCGCGGCACCGCGACCTGATGGCCCTTGATGCTGTTCTGGCTGATGACCCACACCTGGAGATAGCCCGGCAGGGAATGGAATTCGACTACCCGTTCGTCAGGCCGAAGGCTGGCCTGCAAGGCCGAAAGATCCAGGGTTTGCGCGGCGCTGGCATCCAGGTCGGCGCGTCCGCGCACGGTATCCAGCAGCGCGCGTGCACGGCTGCGCTCGCTGATTTCGAAGGCGCGGGCCTCATTGCCCACCTGGCCGTGCAGCACCAGCGCCCGTTCAAATACGGACTGCAGATCGGAGAACAGGCCGATTTTGATTTCTTCGCTGCGGAACCGAGTGCGTACTTGATCGATATCGGCCAACGCGCGGTCGATGGCTTGCGTGGCTTCTGCTGACCGGCCGAGCGCCTGTTCGGCGCGCGCCACACCGTCCCAGGCCCAGAGCTGGAAGTAGTTGCTGTCCACGCCATAGGTGCGGCTGGTGAGCTTGCGATAGGCCGCAAGCGCTTCTTCTGGCTTCTTCTCGGCCAGCAGGAGGCGGGCATGTGTGCGGTCCAGTTGGGCGAGAAGCGCCGGCTCGCGCGGCGTAGGAATTTGGCCCAGCAACTCCCGCGCACGGGCCTGCTCGCCGGTTTCGAGCAGCGAGTTGGCGAGCGAAGCTTGTACCAAGGGGGCATAGCGTGGCGAACTGGTCTTCAGCGCTTCCTCGTAGCTAAGCACCGCACCCGCATGATCACCCCGGCGCGCGCGCGCATCACCGATGATCTTATTGGCGGGGCCGTAGACGAGTTGCGGGTTTTTCGGGGTATGGCGCAACGCCTCGCGCGCGAACTCGATGGCTTTGTCCAATTGGCCTGAATAGCTGTAAGCGATGGCCAGATCGCGATTGGCCAGTGCCTTGAGGTTGTCGTCGCTGCCCGTGTTGGCCAGATGCAGGGCCTTGCTGGCGGCCCTGATACTCTGCCGGAATTCGCCCGCCTCGGCCAGCGCCACGGCCTGGCTGCAGTATTGGTAGCCGTTCAGCTTGACTTCATCCTGCGCATACAGAATCGCACCCTCGCTGGTCAGCGCCAGCAGGGTGTCGGTGTCCTCGAGCCGGGTCTGGGCCGCACGGTCGGCCGCGGCTTCGGCATCGGGCGCTTGCGCTAGCGCGGGACTTGCCCAGGCCAACGCGAGCGCTAGAAGCGGCCACACCTTCAGGCCGCGCCAACTTTTTGTCATCGCCCTCATCTCGCAACTCCCGATGAGCCCGACCGGAGATCCCTCTCCAACCGCTGATGTGCCGTTGCCGGACTGTGAGAGGCAGTTTAGGCGGCGCTCGGCGTGTCACCAATGCGCAATACGGCCTAGTGCGAATGGCGGAAGGACGCACGAAACAAGGGCTCGCGCATCGTCCGTCGCAACTTGTTCGCCATTGCGTCAGCGAATGAGTTACGCTTACGTCTTGGTAAAGTAAGCGGACCGGCTGGCGGATAGAGTTTCCAGGCCGTTTTCCCTTTTCCCCATTCCCCGCAATAGAGACGAAGCGAAGCAGAAAAATCATGACAATGCTCGAGACGAAACTCAACGCCCGTTCGGCCGAGTTCCAGGCCAATGCCACCGCCATGCGCGCGCTGGTGGACGATCTGACAGCACAGGTGGCTCGTGTGGCCGAGGGCGGAGGAGAGGCTGCGCGCAAGAAGCACACTGATCGCGGCAAGCTGTTGCCCCGCGTGCGGGTGCAGACACTGCTGGATCCAGGCACGCCGTTTCTGGAAATCGCGCCGCTGGCGGCTCTGGGCATGTATGGGGGCGACGCGCCTTCGGCAGGCATCGTGGCGGGCATCGGCCGCGTCAGCGGGGTCGATTGCATGATCGTGTGCAACGACGCCACGGTCAAAGGGGGTACCTATTACCCCATGACGGTGAAAAAACACCTGCGCGCCCAGGAAATTGCCGAGGCCAACTGCCTGCCCTGCATCTATCTGGTGGATTCCGGCGGCGCGAATCTGCCGAACCAGGACGAGGTGTTTCCCGACCGCGATCACTTTGGCCGCATTTTCTATAACCAGGCCAATATGAGCGCCAAGGGCATCGCCCAGATCGCCGTGGTCATGGGGAGTTGTACGGCAGGAGGCGCTTATGTGCCCGCCATGAGCGATGAAAGCATCATCGTGAAGAACCAGGGCACGATCTTCCTGGGCGGCCCGCCGCTGGTGAAAGCTGCGACGGGGGAAGAAGTGACGGCCGAGGATCTGGGAGGCGGCGATGTGCACACGCGTCTTTCAGGCGTGGCCGACCACCTGGCGCAGAATGACATACATGCGCTCGCCCTGGCGCGGCAGGTGGTTTCCAACTTGAACCGGACGAAAGTGCCGGCAGGCGATCTGCGCGCGCCGCGCGCGCCGAAATATGCGGCCGAAGAGCTCTATGGCGTGATCCCCACCGATACGCGCAAGCCTTTCGACGTGCGCGAGATCATCGCCCGCATCGTCGATGGCTCCGAGTTCCACGAATTCAAGGCGCGCTTTGGTACCACGCTGGTGTGCGGCTTCGCGCACATTGAAGGCATGCCGGTAGGCATTGTGGCCAACAACGGCATTTTGTTTTCAGAGAGCGCGCAAAAGGGCGCTCACTTCATCGAACTCTGCGGACAACGCAAGATTCCGCTTATCTTCCTGCAGAACATTACCGGCTTCATGGTGGGCCGCAAGTACGAGAACGAGGGGATTGCCCGCCATGGCGCCAAGATGGTCACGGCGGTGGCCACCGTGAACGTACCCAAGTTCACGGTCATCATTGGCGGCAGCTTTGGGGCAGGCAATTACGGGATGTGCGGGCGGGCCTACTCGCCGCGTTTCATGTGGATGTGGCCGAATGCGCGCATCAGCGTGATGGGCGGGGAGCAGGCGGCCAGCGTGCTGGCGACCGTCAAGCGCGACGGGATTGAGGCCAAGGGCGGGAAATGGAGCGCGGAAGAAGAAGAGGCGTTCAAAGCGCCTATTCGCCAGCAGTACGAGGATCAAGGGCATCCGTATTACGCCACTGCCCGCATCTGGGACGATGGGGTGATTGATCCTGCCGATACGCGGCGGGTGCTGGCGTTGGGATTGTCGGCTACGCAGAATGCGCCGGTGCCGGATGTGAAGTTTGGTGTGTTCCGGATGTAGGGCGTGCCCCTGAATGTCGGCTCTTTGGCTCCCACCCGCGTTGAACCCGTTCTAAGCAAAACCGGGTAAATCCATGCAAGAACTTCTACAGCAATTCATGCAATGGCTGCATGCCCTGGGTATCCATCCCAGCCAGGAAACCGCCAGCGCCATTGGCGATGCGGTCGGACAGGCGGGGGCCGCTGTGGGCGGCGCGGTGGCGCCGGTAGTGGCCAAGATGGACATGGCCTCGCTCATGGCCCTGGCGGCGGCACTTGGCTGGGCCAGCGGGTTCCGGCTGTATGCGGTGGTTTTCCTGACCGGCGCCATGGGCTACGCCGGCTGGATTCCCCTTCCTGCCGGCCTGCACATCCTTGAGCATCCAGCCGTGATGGCGGTCAGCGGCTTCATGTTGCTGGTGGAGTTTTTTGCCGACAAGATCCCCTGGCTGGACAGCCTGTGGGATTCCATCAACAGCGTCATCCGCATTCCCGGCGGGGCGCTGCTGGCGGCCAGCGTGTTTGGCGCCGATTCGGCCACCATGGGGGTGGTGGCCGGTCTGCTCGGGGGCACCCTTGCGGCGACGTCGTTCGCCACCAAGGCCACTACACGCGCCGCCATCAATACGTCGCCAGAACCGTTTTCCAACTGGCTGGCTTCGTTTTTCGAGGATGGCCTGGTCGTGGCCGTCCTGTGGTTGGCGACCGCGCATCCCTTCATATTCGCCATCGCGCTAGTGGTGATGGTGCTGGTTTCCGTCGTATTGCTGGTAGTGCTTTACAAGTTCTTGAAGCTGGTCTTGGGCAAGCTGCGCGATTTCTTTGGCGCCACTCCACGCCCCTCGAGTAGCGTCTGATTTCTGAGGAGACTTCCGTGTTTGACAAAATCCTGATCGCCAACCGTGGCGAAATTGCTTGCCGCGTGGCGGCTACCGCGCGCCGCCTGGGCGTGAAGACCGTGGCGGTGTATTCCGATGCCGATGCGCATGCCAAGCATGTGGCCTCCTGCGATGAGGCCGTGCACATCGGCGGAAGCGCGCCCAAGGAAAGTTACCTGCAATGGCAGCGCATCCTGGATGCCGCCAAGGCTACCGGCGCGCAAGCCATTCATCCCGGGTACGGTTTCTTGAGCGAGAATGAGGATTTCGCCCTGGCCTGTGCGGCAGCCGGCCTGGTGTTCATCGGCCCGCCTGCTTCCGCGATCAAAGCCATGGGCCTGAAAGCCGAATCGAAACGCCTCATGGAATCCGCCAGCGTGCCGCTCGTTCCTGGCTACCACGGGGCTGATCAGGATCCGGCTCTGCTGCACCGGGAAGCTGACCGCATCGGCTACCCTGTGCTGATCAAGGCCAGCGCTGGCGGCGGAGGCAAGGGCATGCGGGCCGTGGAAAAGAGCGAGGATTTCATGGCGGCGCTCGAATCATGCAAGCGCGAAGCCACGAACAGTTTCGGCGACGATGCCGTGCTGATCGAAAAATACGTGCAGCGCCCGCGTCATATCGAGATCCAGGTGTTCGGCGACCAACACCAGAACTACGTCTATCTGTTCGAACGGGATTGCTCGGTGCAGCGCCGCCACCAGAAAGTGCTGGAGGAAGCCCCGGCGCCCGGCATGCCCGAGAGCTTGCGCGCCGCGATGGGCGAGGCGGCCGTCAACGCGGCGCGCGCCGTGGATTACGTGGGCGCTGGTACGGTGGAGTTCATCGTGGAGCAGCCTGGGGGCTACGAGAGGCCTGATCAGATGAAGTTCTACTTCATGGAGATGAACACGCGCCTGCAGGTAGAGCACCCGGTGACCGAAGCCATCACGGGCCTCGATCTGGTCGAATGGCAATTGCGCGTGGCATCCGGCGAACCGCTGCCACTGGAGCAGGACGATCTGATGATCGACGGCCACGCCATTGAGGCCCGTATCTGCGCGGAAAATCCCGACAAGAATTTCCTGCCTGCCACCGGCACCCTGCAGGTCTACCGCAAGCCGCCGCATTCGAGCTTCGCGTTCGACGTGGTGCGCGTGGACGATGGTGTGCGCGAGGGCGATGCCATCAGTCCGTTTTACGATTCGATGATCGCCAAGCTCATCGTGTGGGGCGAAACCCGTCAGGAAGCGCTGGCCAAGCTCGATGCGGCGCTGGCCGCCACCCACATTGCCGGCCTGCAAACCAACGTGCAATTCCTCCGCCACGTGCTGGCGACGGAGTCATTCAGCCAGGCCAAGCTGGATACGGCGCTGATCCAGCGCGAAGAGAAAAGCCTTTTCAAGCAGGACAAGCTCGGTGTTCAGATGACCGTGGCCGCTGCGGTGGCGCAAACCGTGCTGAATGAGCGCGCGGCTGAAACCAACGACCCCTTCAGCCGGCGCGATGGCTTCCGTTCGCACGGCGTGGCTTCGCGGCGAATCGATTTTGAGTACAAGGGTGAGCCGGTGGTGGCCAAGCTGCGCTACTTGGACGACGGGCTGCAGTTGAAAGTAGGTGAGGCGGAAGCCGCGCCGTTTGTTTTCACTGCTGAGCCGCAAGGCCGTATCGACGTGCGCTTTGGCAACGATCGCCAGGTGGTGCAGGTTCATGCGCGGGGCGAAACGGCCCACGTGTTCGGTACGCGTGGTGCAGCCACCATCACTGAGCTCGACGTGCTTTCGCATGCGGGTGAGGGTGCAGGCGAAGGTGGCCGGCTGACAGCCCCCATGCCAGGCAAAGTGGTCTCCATAGCCGTCAAAGTGGGTGACAAGGTGAGCAAGGGCCAGCATCTCGCTGTGATGGAAGCCATGAAAATGGAGCACACTATTGCCGCGCCGAAAGATGGCGTGGTGGCCGAGCTGTTGTTCGCGCCGGGTGAACAGGTAACCGAGGGAGCCGAACTGCTTCGCTTGACAAGCTGAGCGCAGGCAGACACGCCCCAAGGAACACAACGAGGAGGAAGTTAGTCATGAGGACGGCAAGTACGTGTTTCCGGGGTGGCGTGGCGCTTTTGGCTCTGGGGGCCGCCCTGCTTTCGGGCTGCGCCACGATGAGCGAGGAGCAATGCCGTGGCGCGAACTGGGCGGCTCTGGGGCAATCCGATGCGCGCGACGGAGACATGCCGGAATTCGGCGCTGATCGTGTGAAAAGCTGCGCCGAAAAGGGCGTTCCCGGCAATCTGGCGGAATGGCGGCGCGGCTGGGAGATCGGCCGGCGCGAGGTTTGCACGCCGGGCAATGCGGTTTCCTGGGCTCAGCGCAGCAGCGATTACACGGCGGGTTTCTGCCCGCCTGATCTGGAGCCGGTGTTCCTGTCGGTTTACAGGCCAGCCCGCGACCGTTACCAATACGAAAAGCGCATCCGGGATCTGCAGACGCAGATCGATGACCGCTCACGCAGGCTCGAGGACGTCATCCGCGACATGGGCCGCTCAGAGAATCAGTCGCGGCAGAAGCAGGCCGATCTGGCGGCACGCCGGTCTTCCCTCGAGCAGGAGATCCGCAGCCTGCGCGATCGCATGCGCAACGAAACCATGATGAGGATCGGGCGTTGAGCCGCCCACGCTCCTAAGATTTGATCGACGCAGAAAACTTGAAACTCGCGAATGCCAACGCTGTCATGCCGATCTGCGTGATGGCACAAGACTGAACGGGGTCCTGACCGAAACCCACCAGCAGTGTTCCGATGGCCCCCATGGCCATCTGGCCAAATCCGTAGAACCCGGCTGCGGCGCCGCTGAGCGAGGGCACGACAGCCAGGGCGCTGCTCAAGGCGGCTGGGCTGGCGAGGCCGGCGCCGAAGGTCATCGTGATCGTGATGGCCAGCAAGGACGCGGGCGTCAACCACCCCATCCAGTGCACGATCAGTAGCGTGGCGGCCATGGCGAGCCCCAGGCCCGATCCCATGAAGAGCAGGCGCTCGGCCGGGCAGCGCCCGGCAATCCGGCGCGTGAGGAGTGTGCCCAGGCTCGCACCCGCGATGGTGCTTGCCGCGAACCAGCCGACGTGTCTGATGGGCAGTCCCAGGTTGTCATGAACGATGTAAGGGACGGACGCAAGATAGGGGTAGAGAGCCGTCGATCCGGCGGCGCCGCCCAGCAGAAGCCCTGTGAATTTGGCATTGGATGCCAATCGAAGGTAATCACGCGCGATGAAGCGCACCTTCAGGGGCCGTAGCCCAAAGTGGGTTTCAGGAAGCCGCCTGTACGTGAAGGCCAGCATGGCGCAGCCGAGTATGACGAGAAACACGTAGATGGCACGCCAGCCGAAATGGTCCGCCAGATACGAGCCCACCACCGGCGCCAGCCCAGGTCCCACCATGGTCAGCAGGTTGAGCATGGCGATGTCCTTGGTGGTTCGCGTGGGATCAGCCGTATCTCGCACGATTGCGCGCCCGAGGGTGATGCCGGCGGCGCCACCGAGAGCCTGCAGCAGCCGAGCCATCACGAGCCACTCCACGGTGGAGGCGAACAGGGCCATCAGGCTGGCCATCAGGTAGATGGCCAGCCCGATCAACAACGCCGGGCGTCTGCCGAGGGCGTCCGAGAGGGGGCCATAGATCAGTTGTCCCAGGGCGAGGCCGAGCACATACAGGGTGACCGTCTGCTGCATGCTGGCGGCAGAGGCGCCCAGCGCCTGGCCCGCTATAGGGAGTGCAGGTACGAAGATGTGCATCGCCATGGTCCCACTGAGTGTGACCAGCACCAGCAGCCAAAGAGGTGCTCGAGGCGATCGTTCTGTGGTGTCGGAGGCGGCGCTCATGTCAGGCTCTTCAGTGCATCAAAGCGCTGGGCGATCTTTTCCAGCGATCCGCGCATGACGTCGACCTCTTGTGCAGAGAGGCCTGCCAGGATCGCGCTTTCGATTTCCAGGCTTTTGGCGAGGATCAATCGGGCTGTGTTGCGCCCGGCGGGGGTCAGGCCGATGGATTTGGCCCGGCGATCCGTAGAGTCGACTTCCCAGTCGATCAGGCCGGCTTCGCGCAGATGCGTCAGCACCCGCACCAATGAGGACGTATCCAGCGACAAGGCATCGGCCAAGTCTTTCTGGCGCAGAGCCCCTTCATGGGCATACAGCGCCAACAAAGGCAGGCGGGTGGCGTCGGAGAGGCCCAGAGTCTTGAAACTCAGATCCATTTGACGGCGCCACTGCCGGTAGACCGTTCCGAGCAGAAGCCCAAAGCGCGACCGCGCTTGCTGGCGGTCCAGCTCAGAAATCTCTGAAGGGTAATTGGTTTGCATGCAAAGTATATTCTAAGGGTTTTCCCTTGAATACAGATCCACGCAAGCAGGAAGCCCCTATATGCTCGTCTGCGGTACCTCCATCGCCCTTAGGCGATCGAACGGGAGCGCCTGCTTCACCAGAATCACCGTACACGGCGCCCGCATGGCCACCCGTATGGGGACCGTGGCTACGAAGCGCTGCATCTGCAGTCCGTGCGTGGCCGCACCCATCACGATCGTGCTGACATGGTTGGCTTCCGCATGCCGCACGATGGCTTCCGCTACGTCGCTGGATTCCAGCACGTGGTAGGAGGTTTGATGGCCCGTGAGGTCAAGCCCGCGGGCCCAGTTCTGCAGCATCGCCAGCATGGCGCGGTGTACAGCGGTTTCACTGGTTTCCTCATCGGCGCTGTTGCTGGGCGCTACGACAGTGACACAAGCAAGGCGGGCACTCGGGCTGATCCCCAGAGAGCGGCTGACTGCCTGGCGCAACGAGTACAACGTGGCATCGGAGGCATCCTGGTGCGGCACGGCGACCAGCAGGATGGGCACTTCCGCGATCTGCCTGGCAGGCAGGGGGCTTGGCTGGTAGTGCGCGCCGGCCGCGCGGAGCCAGCGTTTGAAATGCGTGAAAAATCCCGTGCCTTTCAGGCGCCGGCCCCGTTCGGTGACCTCGATCTGTGCCGGATGTGACAGGTCGAAAGCCAAGTGTGCCGCCGAGGGGTAGCGCCGGGCTGCTGCCGGCTCCAGGCAACGCAGGATGACTTCCTGCAGCCATTCGGGCAGGTCCGGACGGAGCTTGCGTGGAGGAGCGGGGTCGGCCCATAACCGCTGGCGCAGCCCGCCGTCGGTGCCTGGTGAACCGAAGGGCAACTCGCCCGTGGCCAGTTCGTACAGCATCACGCCGATGGAAAACACATCGCTGCGAGGGTCGCCGCGCATGCCCACGACCTGCTCAGGCGCCATGTAAGCCGGTGAACCGACCGCCTTGCGCATCTCCTCTGCCAGCAGATCGGGGTAGTGGGCATGGTAGCTGAGGCCGAAATCGAGCAACACGGCCGAGAAGGCAGGAGGGGCGATTTCCTCCTGGATGATGACGTTGGCGGGTTTCAAATCCAGATGCACCGCGTTCTGCTGATGCAGGGCGTGAGCGGCTGTCGCTACGGCCGCACCCAGTGCGGCTATCGTCGGCGGGGAACTGAGCGCCTGCCCCGCTTGCGGGAGCCAATGGCTCAACATACGGCCGGGCACGTACTCCATCACGAGGTAGGGCATCACGGCGATGTCGCCTGCTGCCACCAAGCGCGGCACGTGCGGGCCGCTCAGCGCCTGCATGATCTGATGCTCCACCTCGAAGCCGATGATGTTTTCCGCACCATCCGCCGCGGTCATGCGGGGCACCTTCATCACCATGTCGAAGGGGGCGTGGCGGCCATCGGCATAGGCGACTTTGTAGATCAGGGCCATGCCGCCCTTGTGCAGCAACTCGCCGATGCGAAAGCCGTCGATATCGGCCCCTAAGAGGAGCCGTCTCATCGTCCGTATTCCAGGCGGTCGGCGAAAAAGGCCGGCAGCTCCGTGGCGCGGATAGCCGCCATGGCTCCCTGAACGTCATAAGGCACCCGGTGAAAGGTCAACTGCTCCGCGTTGTCGTCAAAGATCGCATACATGGCATCTATCCGCCCATCGCGGGGTTGCCCCACCGAGCCCACCGTGGCCAGCCAGAGACGATGGCGCGGTACGGGAATCGGCACCCCAGGGGTGGGAGCAAAGGGCATCAGCTTGCCCGCTCCACCGCGGAAAAACAGGGTCTGGCTGTGTACGTGGCCGCCAAAAACATGGCGCACCTTTTCGCTGCCTATGGGGGGTGCATCGCGGCGTCGAGGCTGGCGGCAGCCAGCTCTGGCGTTTCCACGTAGCGCCAGCTTCCCGGTGCGTCAGCGCTCGCATGTACCAGCAGGAAGCTGCTCTCGGCATGCGTCATCGGCAAGCCGGCCAGAAACTCGCGCTCATCCAGGGAAAGCTGCCGCTGCGTCCAGGCCACGCTGGCATGGCCCAGCGTCTTTTTCCCAGACACCAACAGTGAAGAGGCGTACGCATCGTGGTTGCCCTTGACAGCCATGGCGCCACTCCCGCAAAGAGCCCTGACGCGCTGGATCACCGCACCGGGCTCCGCTCCATATCCCACCAGATCGCCCAGAAAGGCATGGCGTTCCGCACCGGCCCGTTCCGCATGAGCCAGACAGGCGTCCAACGCGTGGCGGTTGGCGTGGACATCGGCAAACAAGGCGAGCTTCATCGGAGGCTTTTCAGGGGGTATCTTCACAAAACGCATGAAGGAGTCAATTGATGACACACGATGACATACGTTCTCAAGATGGCTCCATCATAGAAGTGCTGGATTCACCCTAGGTACGCGGCAAGTTTTCCGGCACGCCGCTACACTGGCAGGCTGCACTGCAACCTTAATACTGCCCGGATTAATTGCCATGTCCCTACCTTCCCGTGTGAAGCTCGTTGACGTAGGACCGCGTGACGGCCTGCAGAACGAAAAGCAGCCTGTGCCCGCTGCCATCAAGATTGGCCTCGTGCATCGCCTGCAGGAAGCAGGCCTGAAGGAAATTGAAGTCACGAGCTTCGTCAGCCCCAAATGGGTGCCGCAGATGGCTGATGCCGCCGAGGTGCTGGCCGGCATCGAACGGCGGCCTGACGTGCGCTACAGCGTGCTTACGCCGAACATGAAAGGTTTCGAGGGCGCGCTGGCCTCCGGGGTAGACGAGATCGTGGTTTTCGCGGCTGCCAGCGAGGCTTTCAGTCAGAAAAATATCAACTGCTCCATCGCCGAGAGCATCGAGCGCTTTGCTCCGGTGGTCGAGGCGGCACGCGCCAAGGGCATTTTTGTGCGCGGAGCCATGAGCTGTGTGGTGGGTTGCCCTTATGAAGGTGAGGTAGCCCCGGAGCAGGTGGGGTATCTTGCCAAGCTCATGAAGGGGGTCGGCGTGCAGCACATCGGTGTGGCCGACACGATTGGCGTGGGCACTCCTCGCAAAATACAGCGGGCCGTAGAGGAAACCCTCAAGCACTATGAGCTGGATGAGGTGTCTGGCCATTTCCACGACACCTACGGCCAGGCGCTGGCCAATACGCTGGCCACATTGGAAATGGGGGTGTGGCAGTACGATACCTCGGTGGCCGGCCTTGGCGGCTGCCCGTATGCCAAGGGCGCTACCGGCAACGTGGCGACCGAAGATGTGGCCTACATGCTGCGGGGCATGGATATCGAGACCGGTATTGATTTCGACAAGCTTGTGGATGCCGGCGCCTATATCAGCGATTTTCTGCAGCGCAAGCCCAATTCGAACGCGGCGAAGGCAGTGCTGAACAAGCGCGCCGGGTGAGGGCATGGAGCACGCACTGAAAGCGCCTCCAGAGGGCATGCAACGCGTGACCCAGGCCCTTGCGGCTGCTGGCCACACGCACGCGCCCGTCATGCTCGATGACGCCGCGCGCACGGCCGCTCAGGCGGCTGACGCCCTGGGCGTAGTGGTCGGCCAGATCGCCAAGAGCATCATCTTCCGCCGCAAGGAAGATGACGCGGCGGTGCTGGTCATCACGTCCGGAGACCGGCGTGTCGACGAGAAGAAGGTGGCGGCGCTGGTCGGCAAGATTGGCCGTGCCGATGCCGAGTTTGTCAAAGTCAAGACCGGTTTCACCATCGGCGGTGTGTCGCCGGTGGCGCATACCAGTGAACCCGTCACCCTGATCGACCGAGAACTGTCCCGCTTCAGCGAGATATGGGCCGCGGCTGGGCATCCGCACGGCGTGTTCAAGCTCGCATTCGCCGATCTTGAGCGTCTGACCGGTGCGCCTGTGGCCGACGTCGTTGAGTCGGCGTGAGTCTTGAAACCATCGCGCTGGAGGCCCGGCACGCACGAGCCCACGGGCAACCGCTGCCCTCTCCGTGCGTGAAGGTTTGCCGCATCAATCCGGGCACCAACTGGTGCGAAGGCTGCCTGCGCCGGCTGGATGAAATCGGCGGCTGGGGCTCGATGACGGAAGACACCAAGTGGGCCATATGGGAGCGCATCCAGCAGCGCCACAGTAAGGAATTGCCATGAAGCGCATCGACTTTTACCTGGACTTCATTTCGCCTTACGCCTATTTGGCATTCGAGCAGTTACCGCAGGCGCTGGAGGGCTTGAGCTATGACGTGGTGTATCGCCCCATCCTCTTTGCGGGCCTGCTCAAGCATCACGGCCAGTTGGGGCCCGCGGAGATCCCCGGCAAACGCGAATGGACTTACCGCCAGGTAGCCTGGCTGGCGAGCGCCCAGGGCACGGCCTTCCGGATGCCGGCTGCGCATCCGTTCAATCCTCTGCCGTTGCTGCGGCTGGCCATGGCTTGCGCTGATCAGGGGACGCCGAACCGCTATCAATGCGAGACGATCTTTCGCCATGTCTGGTGTTCCGGTGATGCTGCGGACGATGCGGCGCGGTTGGCCGAATTGACAGCGCAATTGGCGCCGGAGCGGGATCCGGCGGGAGACGAAGTCAAGCAGGCGTTGAAGGCCGCGACCGAGGCGGCAATCACGGCAGGTCTCTTCGGCGTGCCGAGCATGCTGGTCGACGACAAGCTGTTCTGGGGTCTTGATGCATTGCCTATGCTGAGGGCCTATCTTGAGGGCGATGCGCGCCTGGACGAAGCATGGAGCGCCCCAGAGCGTGTGGCGCAAAGCGTGCGGCGTCTCTGATGTCATAACAGTCAGTTATCGGGATTTTTCATTCCGTTATCGAGCAGCGGCGTTGGCGGAGGTCCAATGGCCTGAAAGCTTAGGTGTTCACTTATCTCATGTTTCTTTCTCTCCCATCCTTTCCGCCTGCGCGGGAATGGCGAGAGAAGAGATGTGTCGATGCCCCTGGCTTGCAAGGCGCGGTGTTCGTGGGAAATACCGTGATGAGTTATTCAAGACGGAAGGAGTCTTCGACCATGGTTTTTCCACTTCGCAGACGGCGCCTGCTGCAAGGCGCGGCCGCCTCTCTTGCCATGCCTGCGCTGAGCGCCTTTGCGCAAACTCCGGCCTGGCCGGCGCGCACCATCCGGTTCGTGACGCAGTCTGGGCCAGGGGATCCCGTCGACCTGCGGATGCGCGATTTCATGGTGGGCCTGGCGCCGCTGCTGGGAGGCGCCACGATGGTGCCGGACAACAAGCCTGGCGCTGGCGGTGTGCTGGCACACCAGTCGGTACTCAATGCACCCGCCGACGGCTACAGCGTGCTGCTGGGCAATGCCGCCATGACGATTCAGCCTAGCTTCAATCGGAAGCTGCCCTACAACCCGCAACGCGATCTCATGCCGGTGGCCATTCAGGGGCTGTCGCCCATCGGCCTCGCCATACCGGCTTCCCGCCCGGAGAAAACGCTGAAGGAGTGGCTCCAGTACGCGCGCCAGCAAAACGGGAAACTGAATTACTCTTCAGTGGGCAACGGCTCGCCCTCGCATCTTTATGGTTTTCAACTGGCCGACAGCATGGGATTCAAGGCCACGCACATCCCCTTCAAGGGAGGCAACCCCGGCCTGCTGGCCATGTTGGCCGGTGACATCCAGTACGGTATGTACGACACCTTCACCCTGCGTCCGTTGCTGAGCAAAAACAGCCTGCGCCTGCTGGCCATTACCGGCGACCAGCGCAGCAAGTACCTACCCGATGTGCCCACGTTCAAGGAACTCGGGTATACCGGCTTCGAGCGGATGGGCTGGACAGGCTACTTTCTCAAGACGGGTACTTCACAGGCCATCGTGGACAAGCTGGCGCACGCCATCAACCAGCTCAACGCCACGGCGGAATGGGAGAAAAAGCGCGATGAGCTATGGTCCGCTTGGCGGTCCATGACCCCTGCGGAACTGGCGCAGCAGGTCGCGTCGGAAACCAAGGCGTGGGGAGCCATCGTGGAGAAGGCCGGCGTCTATGCGGACTGAAGCCGAAGCCTCCTCACTGGTCCCGAACGCCTGCTGAACCGATTCCGAAAGACCTCAACCATGGATTCCATCTCTTCCCTCGCCGATGGCGTGATGCAGGGTTTTCCGCCTTCGCTGCAGACGCGCATCACACCGCAGAACTGGCATGAACCCGCCTTCCTGCGTTGGAGCCTGATGAACCGTTCGCTGCAGGTGCCTACCGTCTCCATCTGGCGCGGCGATGGTCCTGTCAGTGTGTTGCCCGAGGCCCCGCAGGCGCTCGATACCCTGCCGGTGCCAGGGCTGGACGGCACGCCCGCGCCGCTCCAGGATGTGCTGGCCACGCTGGACGTGGATGCCTTTCTCATCATGCATCGCGGGCGCATTGTCTACGAACGCTACCTGCACGGCATGCGGCCTCAAACCCTGCATGGCACCGCTTCTGTCAGCAAGTCTTTCATGGCCATGTTGGCGGGCATTCTTCAGGGGCAGGGCGTGCTGGATTTCCAGCAGGAGGCGCAGTATTACGTGCCGGAGATGCGCGGGACGGCCATGGGCGATGCCACCTTGCAGCAATTGCTGGACATGCAGGCCGGTATCCAGCGCCCGGTACTCGCGGGGCGGGCCAACGTCATGGGGCAACAGGACGGCGGCGTTTACGAAATTCTGGGCCTGCTGCCGCTCCAGGAGGGCACCCCGGCCGACTTCTATGAGTTTGTGCTGCGCAAGCCGCGCGCGGGCTCGCATGGGAAGCAGTTCTATTACGACAACGGCACTATCGAGGCGGTGGCCTGGGCGGTGCGCCGAGCGACTGGGCGCACCATCGCGGAGCTGTATTCCGAGTTGCTGTTCGCCCCCGTGGGCGTTCAGCGCGATGCCTACTTGACCGTCGACCGGCTGGGCGCGGAGTTCACCGCCGGCGGGTTGACGATGACGCTGCGCGACATGGCCCGCTTTGGGGAGATGTTGCGCCACGGTGGCCACTGGAACGGCCGGCAGATTGTTCCCGAGGCCTTCGTGGCCGACACGCGAAGAAACGGAGATCGCGCGCTGTTCGCCGCGTCGCCGCGGCACAGCGTCATGCCCACGGGCTCCTATCGGAATTGCTTTTTCAACATGCACGACGACATGGAAGGCTTTGCGGCCTCAGGGCGATACGGCCAGCGCATCTACGTCTCGCCGCAGGCAGAACTGGTGGTGGCTCAGTTCAGCTCAGCCGGCGGCGCGCCGCCTCCGCATCCCTTCGATGGGCCGACCGTGGTGTTGCAGCACGCGCTGGCAACGCACTTCGCGGGCTAGGATCACCGTACCTTGGATTCCGGACCCTGACGTTGACCGAAAAAATTTTCTACGGATTTACCCGTAGATTGGACGACGTCACGGCCTCTTTCATCTCGTTCATTGGCGCGAAATTTCATATAAAGAAATTTAACGTCAGGGTTGCCCCTGATTTTTTGGGAGCGCACGCCGAACGGCCTGTCTTCAGAGGGAAAAGCTGTCAGAAAAGGGTCAGCAACTGCTTTCACATTTGCAGTGCGACATCCTGTCGGCAATTACCACCTTCAAGAGGAGACAACGCATGGCAACAACGGCTGCAAGGCCCATGACGGCGGAGGAGAGGAAAGTCATCTTCGCTTCGTCGCTGGGCACCGTATTCGAGTGGTACGACTTCTATCTCTACGGGTCGCTTGCGGCCATCATCGCCAAGCAGTTCTTCGCTGGCCTGGATCCGACTTCCGCGTTCATTTTTGCGCTGTTCGCTTTTGCAGCGGGCTTTATCGTCCGGCCTTTCGGCGCGCTCTTCTTCGGCCGCCTGGGCGACATGATCGGGCGCAAATACACCTTCCTGGTCACCATCCTGATCATGGGCCTGTCGACCTTCATTGTCGGCCTGTTGCCCAACTATGCGTCCATCGGCGTACTGGCACCAGTCATCCTGATCGTGCTGCGCATGCTGCAGGGCCTGGCACTGGGCGGTGAGTACGGCGGCGCCGCCACCTATGTGGCCGAGCACGCGCCGCACGGCAAGCGCGGTGCCTATACATCGTGGATCCAGACCACGGCTACGCTCGGCCTGTTCCTCTCGCTGATCGTTATTTTGATCGTGCGGAACGTGACCGGCGAGGAGGCTTTTGCTGCCTGGGCATGGCGGATTCCGTTCCTGGTGTCGATCGCGTTGCTGGCAGTGTCGGTGTGGATCCGGCTGTCGATGAATGAGTCGCCGGCGTTCCAGAAGATGAAGTCGGAAGGCAAGACCTCCAAGGCGCCGCTGTCCGAATCGTTTGGCCAATGGAAGAACCTGAAGGTGGTGCTGCTGGCGCTGTTCGGTCTGGTTGCCGGGCAGGCCGTGGTCTGGTACACGGGCCAGTTCCAGGCGCTCTTCTTCCTGCAGAGCGTGCTGAAGGTGGATGCCTCCACCGCCAACATCATGATCGCCATTGCGCTGCTGATCGGCACACCGTTCTTCGTCATCTTCGGCACGCTGTCCGACAAGATCGGCCGCAAGCCCGTCATCATGGCAGGCTTGCTGCTGGCGGCATTGACCTATTTCCCGCTCTTCAAGGCGCTGACCCAGGCTGCCAACCCTGATCTGGCCGCCGCACAGGCCGCCAACCAGGTGGTCGTGACGGCCAATCCCGCAGAGTGCTCGTTCGGTGGCAACCCTGTGGCGCGTGAGATCGATTTCCGCACTTCGTGCGATATCGCCAAGCGCTTCCTGGCAGCCAACTCGGTGAGCTACGAAAACGTGGCTGGCAGCGGCCCTGCCGTGGTGAAAATTGGCCAGAAAGAGATCCCCGTCCCCGCCGGTAATGTGGTGAACAGCAAATTCGACGAAGCCAGTGCTGCCGCCATCGCCGCTTTCAAGAAGGATGTGAGCGACACGCTGAAGGCTGATGGCTATCCGGCCAAGGCGGATCCGGCGAAGATGAACAAGCCGCTGGTGATTGCCATCCTGACGCTGCTGGTGATCTACGTAACCATGGTCTATGGGCCTATCGCGGCCGCGCTGGTGGAGATGTTCCCCACCCGCATCCGGTACACCTCCATGAGCTTGCCTTACCACATCGGTAACGGCTGGTTCGGCGGCATGCTGCCCACCATCTCGTTCGCCATGGTGGCCTCGAACGGCAACATGTACTACGGCCTCTGGTACCCGATCGTGATCGCGGTCATCACCTTTGTCATCGGCATGCTGTTCGTGCGCGAGACGAAGGATGTGGATATCTACGCATCCGATTGATCTGATTCTCTGAATTGACCGGCCGGTGGCGTGTCCACCGCAGAAAAACCGCCTCGGGGCGGTTTTTCTTTTTCTGAGACGAAGAACCCTCGCCGGCAAGGGAAACGTTCGAGGCATAGAATTTCTGGCCTCCACCTGCCGGACCCTGCCTCATGCCCTCTCCGCTGATCCGCATACGCGGCGCACGCCAGCACAATCTGAAAAACCTCGATCTCGATATCCGCACCGGCGAGCTGACGGTGGTCACGGGCCCCAGCGGCTCGGGTAAATCGAGTTTGGTGTTCGACACCCTGTATGCCGAGGGGCAGCGGCGTTATGTCGAGACTTTCAGCGCCTATGCGCGGCAGTTTCTCGACCGCATGGACAAACCTGCGGTCGACAAGGTGGAAGGCGTGCCTCCAGCAATCGCCATCGACCAGACCAACCCGGTGCGCAGCTCGCGCTCCACGGTCGGCACCATGACGGAGCTGAACGACCACCTGAAGCTGCTCATCGCACGTGCGGGCCAGTTGTTCGACAGCCAGACGGCGCAGGCGGTGCGTCACGACACACCGGAGACGATCGCTGCCGCCCTGGCTGAACGTGCGGCGGAACTGGGTGATCCCAGGCTGGTGCTGACTTTTCCGGTCGAGCTGCCGGGAAGCACCACCGCGGAAGAAGTCGCGCAATGGCTTTCGGTGAGCGGCTTCACCAAGGTACAGGCCGAGCGCGAAGTGGCGGCACCCGGAGGCGGGACCAACAAGGTGCTCGATGTGGTGGCTGACCGTTTCCGTATGGGCAACGCCGAGAAGGTGAGGGTGATCGAGGCGATCGAAGTGGCGCTGCACCGGAGTTCCGGGCGACTGAATGTCTATGCCCTCCGGGAAGAGGGCGCGCGACCCGCCGCCGGGCCGTCCCAAGGCGGGTCAGCCCCCTCGGGGGGCAGCGAACCACACGAAGTGGGGAGCGTGGGGGCACTACAGCCTGACTTGTGGCGCTTTTCTACCGGATTGCATTGCCCCGAGAGCGATCTGCGCTACCGCGAGCCGATCCCCTCGATGTTCTCCTTCAATTCTGCCGTTGGCGCCTGCGATGCTTGCCGGGGCTTCGGGCGCGTGATCGGGGTCGATTGGGGCCTGGTGATCCCCGATCAGCGGCTGACCTTGCGTGCTGGCGCGATCAAGCCGATCCAGACGCCCGCCTGGAGCGAATGCCAGGACGATCTCATGCGCCATGCCGAGACTGCCGGCATTCCGCGCGACACGCCTTGGAACAAGCTGACGCCCGAGCAGCAGCACTGGGTGATCGAAGGCACGCCGAACTTCAAGGAAGGCAACTGGAACAAGCAGTGGTATGGCATCCGCCGCTTCTTCAGGTACCTGGAGAGCAAGGCCTACAAGATGCACATCCGTGTGCTGCTCTCCAAATACCGCAGCTATACGACCTGCCCCGATTGCGGCGGCGCGCGGCTGAAGCTGGAAAGCATGCTTTGGCGAGTGGGCAGCAAGGCCGACGCCGACGCGGTGCTGCCGCCAAGCCAGCGCTTTATGCCCGTAGGAGTGGCCTGGACGCGCGAGCAATTGGAGGCCTTGCCAGGTCTATGCCTGCACGATCTGATGCTGTTGCCGATCGAGCGCTTGGGGAAGTTCTTCTCTGCGGGATGGACCGCGACGCGTCAGGCGGACGAAGGATCCGCCGCACCCGGTCTGCAACCCGCCAATGCCAACGCCCAGGCGCTCAAACTGATCCTGGAAGAAATCCAGGCCCGCCTGAAGTATCTCTGCGATGTGGGTATCGGTTACTTGACGCTGGATCGCCAAAGCCGGACGCTCAGCGGCGGCGAGGTGCAGCGCATCAACCTGACCACAGCGCTCGGCACTTCGCTCGTCAATACGCTTTTTGTGCTGGATGAACCCAGCATCGGCCTGCATCCGCGGGATATGGACCGCATCACCCAGGCCATGCAGCGCCTAAAGCGCGCGGGCAATACCCTGGTGGTGGTCGAGCATGACCCGGCCGTGATGCTGGCGGCGGACCGCGTGCTGGATTTCGGGCCTGGCCCGGGCGCGCAGGGGGGCGTATTGTGTTCGACGGCACGCCTGATGAGCTGCGCGAGTCTGAAACGCTCACGGGCGCCTATTTGGGTGGCCGGAAATCCATCGGTGCGAGCTTTTCCCGTCTCGTGGCCGCCAATACTCCCAGGCTGATCCTGGAGGGGGCGACCGAGCACAACCTGAAGAACCTCTCCATCGAGTTTCCCTTGCAGCGCCTGGTCACGGTGACGGGCGTTTCCGGTTCCGGCAAATCCACGCTGATCCAGGACATCCTGGCGCCCGCGCTGCTGCGGCATTTTGGCAAGGCGACCGAGTCGCCCGGCGCGCATGAGCGCCTGCTGGGCGCCGATCATCTGAGCGAAGTGGTGTTCGTCGATCAGTCGCCCATCGGGAAGACGGCGCGCTCCAACCCGGCGAGCTATGTCGGTGCTTGGGATGCCATTCGGGCGCTCTTCGCGAATGCATCGCTCGCCAAGCAGCGCGGCTACACCGCGGCCAAGTTCAGCTTCAACTCGGGTGACGGGCGCTGTCCCACCTGTGGCGGTTCGGGCTTCGAGCACGTGGAAATGCAGTTCCTCTCCGATGTATATCTGCGCTGCCCGGATTGCGACGGCAAGCGCTACCGGCCGGAGATTCTTGAAGTCACGATTGAGCGCGGAAACAGGCTTTTGAACGTAGCTGGCGTGCTGGATCTCACCGTAGCCGAAGCCGCGGCGTTGTTCGCGCAGGACCGGGAGGTGGTGCGCGTGCTGCAGCCCATTGCCGATGTGGGGCTCGATTATGTGAAGCTCGGCCAACCCGTGCCCACGCTGAGCGGGGGGAAGCGCAGCGGCTCAAGCTGGCGGGGTTCCTGGCCGAGGCGGCCAAGGGAGCCACGGCCAGCAAGCAGCCCAAGGCCACCAAGGGCACATTGTTCCTGTTCGATGAGCCCACTACCGGCCTGCATTTTGACGATATCGCCAAGCTCATGCGGGCCTTCCGCAAGCTGCTCGATGCGGGGCATTCGCTGATCGTGATCGAGCATAACCTTGATGTGATGCGCGCCAGCGACTGGCTGATCGATCTCGGTCCGGAGGGGGGCGACGCCGGCGGTGAACTGGTGGCGCAGGGCACACCCGAGGAGGTGGCGGCCAATCCTCGTTCCCATACGGGGGCCGCCTTGCGTGAATATGAAAAGCTGAGCGCTCAGGGCTCGGCGTTCAGCGTGCAAGAACCGCGTGCCGGCTATGCAGGCTCCACACTCGAAGCTGAACCTGCCACGCAGGCGACCGGGCAGATCGAGATCGTCCACGCCCGTGAACATAACCTGAAGAACATCAGCGTGGAGATTCCGCGGGGCAAGTTCAACGTCATTACCGGCGTTTCCGGCTCGGGCAAATCCACGCTGGCTTTCGACATTCTGTTCAACGAGGGGCAGCGGCGCTATCTTGAATCGCTCAATGCCTATGCGCGCAGCATCGTGCAGCCCGCGGGCCGGCCCGAGGTGGATGCTGTCTACGGCATTCCGCCTACTGTAGCCATCGAGCAGCGTCTGTCCCGCGGCGGCCGCAAGAGTACCGTGGGCACGGTCACCGAGGTGTGGCATTTCCTGCGCCTGCTCTACGTGAAGCTGGGCGTGCAGCATTGCATTCACGATGGCGCGGCGGTGCAGCCGCAGACCGCCGACCGCATTGCCGCGCAGATCCTGTCGCGCTATCGCGACCAGACCATTGGCTTGCTGGCGCCGCTGGTCGTCGGGCGCAAAGGCGTCTATACCGAACTCGCTGATTGGGCTCGCCCGCGCGGCTACACTCATTTGCGTGTGGACGGCGAATTTCTGCCCACCACAGGCTTTCCGCGTATCGACCGCTTCAAGGAACACACCATCGAGCTGCCCATGATGAGCCTGCTCGTCACGCCCGGCAACGAGGGTCAACTGCGCGAATCGCTGTCCCGGGCGCTGGAGCATGGCAAGGGTGTGGTGCACGTGCTGAGCGAGCTCGGAGGGCTGCGCGCGGCCATGGAATCCGGCCGCCCTACGGCCGGCATCGGCCGCGTCGAGGTGTTCTCGACCATCCGTGCCTGCCCGGTGTGCGCCACGAGCTACACCGAACTGGATCCGCGCTTGTTCAGCTACAACAGCAAGCACGGCTGGTGTCCCGATTGCGTGGGCACGGGCGTCAAGTTGACCAAGGAGCAGCGCAAGGTGCTCGATGATTCCGTGATGGCCGACGACCAGAAGGGGCGGGAGCAAACTTTCGCCGAGCCGGATGTCGAGGATGTCAGCGATGCGGTCTGCCCAACCTGCCAGGGTACCCGGCTGAACCCCATTGCGCGCGCGGTGCTGCTGGAGGGGGCTTCCATTGCCGCGGACGGTGGCGTTCCCATTACCAACCTGGCTCATTTCAGCGTGCGTGATCTGCGTACCTGGTTCGATGGCCTTCATCTCTCGGGCAGGGATGCCGACATCGCCCGCGACTTGATTCCCGAGATCAAGAGCCGCCTGGATTTCCTGGAGCAGGTCGGCCTGGGCTATCTCACGCTGGATCGCGGCGCTCCTACGCTCAGCGGCGGAGAGGCGCAGCGCATCCGGCTGGCTGCGCAACTAGGCAGCAACCTGCAAGGAGTCTGTTATGTGCTGGATGAGCCGACCATCGGCCTGCACGCGCGCGACAACCGCATCCTGCTGGATGCATTGCAAACCTTGAGCGACAAGGGCAATACGCTGGTGGTGGTCGAGCACGACGAAGACACCATTCGCCAGGCCGAGCACCTGATTGATATCGGCCCCGGGGCCGGCGTCCGGGGCGGCAGGCTGGTGGCGCAGGGAACGGCCACCGACCTGGAGGCCGCGGAGGATTCCGCCACCGGCCGGTATCTGCGCGATGCCATGCGCCATCCCATGCAGGCGCGCCGCCCGGTGGCGATGGCGGCCAAGCCGGACGGCGAGGGCACATTGGAGGTCCTCGGCGCCAAGCTGCATAACCTGAAAGGGATTGGTGTGGCCGTGCCGCTCAAGCGCCTGGTGGCTGTTACCGGCGTTAGCGGCTCGGGTAAATCCACGCTGGCGCGCGATGTGCTGCTGGCCAACGTGGCAGCCTGGGTTGGGCAGCGCGCCACCAAGGCAGGGCGCGACGCCATGGATGCCGGAAAGGCGCCGCCGCTGGTGGGCTGTACCGGCCTGCGCGGCTTCGAGAAGATCGACCGGGTGCTGGAAGTGGATCAGACACCCATCGGCAAGACGCCGCGCTCGTGCCCTGCCACCTACATCGGCTTCTGGGACACGGTGCGCAAGCTGTTCGCCGAAACGCTGGAGGCGCGCGCCCGCGGCTACGGCCCTGGCCGCTTCAGTTTCAACACCGGCGAAGGGCGCTGCCCGGCTTGCGAGGGCCAGGGCATGCGCACCATTGCCATGAGCTTTCTGCCGGATGTCAAGGTTCCGTGTGAGGTCTGCCATGGCGCCCGCTTCAACCCGGAGACCCTGGCTGTGACCTGGCGCGGCAAGAGCATCGGCGACGTGCTGCAGATGGAAGTCGACGAAGCTGTGGGTTTTTTCAGCACCATGCCGAACATCGCGCACCCGCTGCAGTTGCTCAAGGACGTGGGCCTGGGCTATCTCACCCTCGGCCAGCCTTCTCCCACGCTTTCGGGCGGGGAGGCCCAGCGCATCAAACTGGTGACGGAGCTATCCAAGGTGCGGGATGACGTGGGCAGGAGAGGGCAAAAGGCACCTCACACACTGTATGTGCTGGACGAGCCCACGGTCGGCCTTCACATGCAGGACGTGGAAAAGCTCATTCACGTGCTGCACCGTCTGGTGGACGGCGGCCACAGCGTGCTGGTGATCGAGCACGACCTCGACCTGATCGCCGAGGCGGACTGGATCATTGACCTGGGACCGGATGGCGGTGACGCCGGCGGGCAACTGGTGGCCGCCGGGACGCCAGAGGACGTGGTGCGTGCCGGCACCCATACTGGGGTTGCCCTGGCGCGGGTGCTTGCGCGTTCGGCACTCACCTGAAAGCCTGAGAAACAGAAATCCCTTCTCCTTGGCAGGCACCCATGTAACCATGTAAAGGAGGGAACAAAGGTTTGTTTCCGGCGGTCAGCTTTAAGAGCGTGTTCAAAGTCTCGGCGCGGGTTCGTTGCGCCGAGACTTTGAACACGCTCTAAGCGTTTCGGGTACCCGCCGAAGGTGCCTTTTGGGAGGTCTTTGTTGCATATGCGTACAAAACCACTCGAATTGGTAAGCTGCTTTACTAAAAATCAACATTCCGCCCCAAGAATAGAGGGGTTTTGCCATCCCGCCTTGACATCCTGAATGCGAATAATGCTTTTTACGTCACCCAGTAGAAACTTCAAGCTGCGTCCAAAGGCCGGCGTATGGGCGGCGCTGGCGCTGGCGTCGGCCATGCTTGCCGGTTGCGGAAAGAGTGCTCCCGCTCCCCAGGCGCAGGCTCGGGTTCCCGAAGTGGGCGTCGTGGTACTGAAAAAACAGAGCCAGCAGCTGGATACCCAGCTCCCCGGTCGCACGGCGGCCTTCCTGAGCGCCGAGGTTCGCCCTCAGGTATCGGGCATTGTGCAGAAGCGCCTGTTTACAGAGGGGGCGCTGGTCAAACAAGGGCAGCCTCTCTATCAGCTCGACGCGGCCAGCTTGCGGGCGGCTGAAGCATCGGCTGTTGCGGTCCTGGCGAAGGTAGAGGCTAGCCAACGCACGCTGGAGGCCACGGCCCGCCGAAACGCGGAACTCGTCAAGATCACGGCCATCAGCCAGCAAGCCTATGAAGAAAGCCAGGCGGCTGCCAAGCAAGCAACCGCCGATGTGGCCGTGGCCAAGGCTAACCTGGAGACCAGCCGGATCAACCTGCGCTACAGCCGCATCGAGGCGCCTATTTCCGGGCGCATCAGCATGTCGAACGTGACGCCGGGCGCCCTGGTGACTGCCAACCAGACCACGCCGCTGACGCAGATCGTGCAGATGGATCCGATGTATGTCGATTTCACGCAGTCGACGGCAGAATTGCTCCGGCTTCGAAGTGATCTCGCGGCTGGCCGCTACCAGAAGCTCGATGGCGAGCAATTGGCGGTGCGCATCAGCCTGGAAGATGGCAGCGAATACCCGCACGAGGGCAAACTGCATTTCTCCGGCCTGATCGTCAACCCCACCATGGGAACCGTGACCCTGCGTGCAGTGGTTCCCAACCCTGAAGGCGTGCTTATGCCTGGCATGTATGTTCAGGCCAAGCTTCCCACTGGGTTGGCGCCCGAGGCGATCCTGCTGCCGCAACGAGCGGTCACGCTCGATCTGACGGGCCGAGCCAGCGTGATGGTGGTGAAGGACGACGACACCGTGGACAAGCGCCCGGTGGAATTGGGCAGCGCCATCGGAAGCGATTGGCTGGTGCAGGCGGGTCTTCAAGGAGGCGAGCGTGTGATCGTGGATGGCTTCCAGCGCATCAAGCCTGGTGACAAGGTCAAGGCAGTGGAATTGGCCGCAAGCGCTCAGAAACAGGACCGGCAGATAGATCCGCAAGCCGCGGCGGCGGCGCTGCGTGCTGCCGCTGCGACGAAGTAAGCGAGAGATCCCCAACACATGGCCCAGTTTTTCATCAACCGGCCCATCTTTGCGTGGGTTATCGCCATCGTCATCATGCTTGCGGGGGCGTTGTCGATCTTCAAGCTGCCGCTGGAGCAATACCCGGATATTGCGCCGCCACGGGTCACCATCGGAGCCCAGTACACAGGCGCTTCCGCTGAAACCGTGCAGAACTCGGTCACCCAGATCATCGAGCAACAGCTCAAGGGGATCGACAACATGCTCTACATGACTTCGACCGCCGATGCGTCGGGCCGTGCGCGAACCACATTGACTTTCGCGCCCGGTACGAACATCGACGTGGCCCAGGTGCAGGTGCAGAACAAGCTGCAGGCGGCTACGAACCGCCTGCCCGAAGCCGTCAAGAGCCGGGGTGTCTTCGTGAACAAAGGCGGCCAGGATTTCCTGGTGACCTACAGCTTCTACTCCACCGACCCATCCATGAACCAGGTGGATATCGGCGACTACCTGAACTCCAACCTGGTGGACGTGATCGGCCGCATTGACGGTGTGGGTGATGTCAACGTGTTCGGTACACCTTATGCGATGCGGATCTGGATGGACCCCGCAGCCATGCAGAAGTATGCGCTGATGCCCTCCGACCTGATCAGCGCGCTCAATGCGCAGAACGCCCAGGTTTCCGCGGGACAGCTCGGCGCGCTGCCCGCGACGGACAACCAGCAGTTGAATGCGACCATCACCGCGCGCACCAAGCTGCAGACGGTGGAACAGTTTGAAGATGTCGTGCTCAAAACTTCGACGGACGGCTCGATAGTGACGATCAAGGATGTGGCTCGGGTGGAATTGGGCGCCGACAACCTGACCGTGAAATCGAAGCTCAATGGCATGGTGGGAGCGGGCATGGGTATCGTGCTGGCAGATGGCGCCAACGCCATGCAGGTGTCTGACGCCGTGGCTGCCAAGCTGGCCGAGCTCAAGCCCTTTTTCCCCAACGAGATTGATTATTTCGTCAGCTCGGATTCCACGCCCTTTGTTCGCGCATCCATTCATGAGGTTGTGATGGCGCTGGGGGAGGCGATGATTCTGGTGATCATCGTGATGTTCATTTTTCTACAGAACTTCCGGGCCACGCTGATTCCCGCGATCGCCGTACCCGTGGTTTTATTGGGTACCTTTGGCGTTCTGGCGGCCACGGGGTATTCGATCAATACCTTGACGATGTTTGCCATGGTGCTGGCCATCGGCCTGCTGGTGGACGATGCTATTGTCGTGGTGGAGAACGTCGAGCGTGTCATGCACGAGACCGGCATGTCGGCGAAAGAAGCCACCAGGCACTCGATGAGGGAAATCACGCCAGCCCTTGTGGGCATCGGTGTGACCTTGTCCGCGGTGTTCGTGCCCATGGCTTTCTTCGGCGGCTCGACGGGGGTGATCTACCGCCAGTTCTCGATCACCATTGTGGCTGCCATGGCTCTCTCGGTGTTCGTTGCCCTGACATTGACGCCCGCCTTGTGCGCCACGATCCTGAAGCCTCCCGCGCACATGGACCCGAATACGCCCGCACGCCGAGGCTTGCTGGGCCTGAACGACCGATTCTTCCGCTGGTTCAATCATCATTTCGACCTCACCGCAGACCGCTACCAGAAGGGTGTGGGCCGAACGCTTCGGCGCGCCAAGCGCATGATGCTGGTGTTTCTGGCGGTGCTGATCGCGGTCTGGCTGCTGATCAGCCGCTTGCCGACATCCTTTCTGCCTGACGAGGACCAAGGCTATGTATCCGTGACCGTCAACCTCCCATCTGGCGCGGCCGACGCACGCCTGCAGGAGGTGCTCGATCAGGTGCGCGAGTACTTTGCGAAGCAGCCGGATGTCATCAGCTTCAACCAGGTGTCGGGTCTGAACGGCGACCAGAGCTCCGCTCGCGGGTTCGTGCGCCTCAAACCCTGGGCGTTGAGGCCGTTGCCCTCACAATCTGCCGCGGCGATCGCGCACAAGGCGACGCGGGACATGGCCTCCATTCGCGATGCGCGCATTTTTGTCACGCTGCCTCCGGCGGTGCGCGGCCTGGGCTCGAATGCCGGCTTCAACTTCATGCTCAAGGACATGAACGACCTGGGACATACCGCATTGCTGGCAGCCAAAGATAGGTTCCTGGCGGAAGCGCGCAAGCGGCCTGAGCTTGCCAACGTGCGCATTACCAACCTGGAAGATGCTTCTGAGCTGCGCCTGGCCATCGACGACCGGAAAGCTGCGGCGCTGAACTTGTCCTATGCGGACATCAACAGTGTGCTATCGAGTGCCATGGGCGGCACCTATGTGAACGACTTCTTGAACAACAGCCGCGTCAAGCGGGTGTATATCCAGGGTGATGCGCCTTATCGGATGCTGCCCCAGGATATTGCCAAGTGGACGGTGCGCAACAAGAACGGCGAGATGGTGCCCTTCAGTGCATTCTCCACGACCTATTGGGCATACGGTTCACCACAGCTGATGCGTCACAACGGCGCCCCGGCATATGAATTCGTCGGAAGCTCGGCGCCGGGTGTGAGTTCAGGTGTGGCCATGAAGGTCGTGGAAGACATTCTCAAGGAAATGCCCAATGGCATCGGCTACGAGTGGACGGGCGCCTCACTCCAGGAACGCCAGTCTGGTGCGCAGGCACCTCTGCTCTACGCTATCTCCATTTTGTTTGTTTTCCTTTGCCTGGCTGCCTTGTACGAAAGCTGGACGGTGCCGCTGTCCGTGATGCTGGCAGTGCCGCTGGGTGTGGTGGGGGCCTTGCTGGCGACCTATACACGAGGCCTCACCAACGACGTCTATTTTCAGGTCGGCCTTCTGACGACGGTGGGACTGGCTGCCAAGAACGCGATCCTGATCGTGGAGTTCGCGGTTCAGCTTCAGGAGCGCGGCAAGAGCGTATTCGATGCCACGGTGGCCGCGGTTCGCATTCGTTTGCGCCCTATTCTGATGACATCCCTGGCGTTCGGCTTTGGCGTCATGCCGCTTGCAGTGGGGACCGGTGCTGGCGCGGGAGGCCGAAACGCCATCGGCACCGCCGTGCTGGGCGGCATGGTGGCGTCCACCGTGCTGGGCCTGTTCCTGGTGCCGGTGTTCTTCTTGCTGGTGCGCAGCTGGTTCAAGAGCCATTCCCGCCGCGATGACAGCGAAGCGAATGCCGCTTCCACACAGGTATCCGCCGTATGAAAAGTGCTTTCTACCCCCATAAGCTCCGCAGGGTGGCCGAACAGCTGAACCCACTGCGTGGGGGCACGGCTTTGGCGGCTGTGCTCGCGCTTTCCGCCTGCAACATGGCACCCAAGTACGAGCAGCCCCGCTGCCAGTGCCTGCCACCCTGTCCGCGCGGGCAGGAGAGCCCGTGGTAGCGACTGAAGCCAGCCTGGCATTTGCGCAAGCGCAAACCTGGATTCAGGATGCCCAGCTGCGTGAAGTGGTGGCACTGGCGCTCAGCCACAACCGCGACCTGCGTGTGGCCGTTGAAAACATCGAGAAAGCGCGTGCGCAATACGGCATCACGCGTGCCGATCTGCTGCCGACGGTCAATGCGCAAGCGCAGGGCTCTCGCAGCCGGACGGCGGCCGATCTCAGCAGCACGGGGCGGGCGAGCGTGGTGAACCAGTTCACGGCGCAACTGGGGTTCACCAGCTACGAGATCGATTTCTGGGGGCGTGTGCGCAACCTCAACGAAGCGGCGCTGCAAGCTTTTCTTCAGTCGGAAGACAACCAGCGGAACGTACAGATCGCCCTGGTGGCTGATGTCAGCAATGCGTGGCTCACTTTGGCGGCCGATAAGGCTCGTCTGCAACTGGCCAAGGACACCCTGGCCGGACGAGAAAAATCCTACGAGCTGACCAAGCGTATTTTCGACATCGGCTCGACCACCGGGCTGGTACTGGCACAGAACCTTTCCACGGTGGAAACTGCTCGCGGCGATGTGGCCGCGTTCACTTCCCAGGCGGACCGCAGCCGCAACGCCCTGCAGTTGCTGGTGGGTGGGGTAGTGCCCGAGCGCTTGATGCCCAGGGACAGCACGTTGACCATGCCCGGCCGCGAGGCGGCCGCCTTGCTGCCCTCGCCTGAGGGCCTGTCTTCCGAGCTATTGCTGCAAAGGCCGGATCTGCAGGCTGCCGAGCACAATTTGCGCGGCATGAATGCCAACATCGGTGCGGCGCGCGCGGCCATGTTCCCCACGATCTCGCTGACCAGCAGCGTGGGTACCGGCAGCACGGAGCTGAATGGCTTGTTTGGCAGCGACAACTCCACCTGGAGCTTCATCCCGCAGATCAGGCTGCCCATTTTCGACGGTGGGCGCTCGCGTGCGGGCGTCCAGGTGGCAGAGGCGAATCAGCGTATTGCAATGGCTCAATACGACAAGGCAGTACAAACGGCGTTCAAGGAGGTGGCTGATGTCCTGGCGGACAGGGCTCAGTGGAACGAGCGGCTGCGTGCCCAGGAGAGCATGGTGCAGGCCACGCAGAAAGCATTTGATCTCTCCGATGCCCGCTTCAAGGCAGGAGCGGACAACTACCTGACCGTGCTGGATGCCCAGCGCAGCTTGTATGCTGCTCAGCAGACCTTGCTGACCCTGCGCCTGGGGGAGCAAGTCAATCGTGTGACCTTGTGGAAGGCACTGGGCGGGCGAGAAGCTGCATCGCAGTCCTGACCGGCAGGGAGCGCGGCCTTCAAACAACCGCGGCAAGCTTGAGCGTGCTTTCCAGCTTGCCCCATTCCCGCGCGCTCAAATGGGGACGCACGGTGTCGAGCGCGGCAGCGAATGCTGGGGCGGGCGCAGCGGCCTGCATGCCGCCCAGCAACTGGGCGCGTTCAGCAGGGGCTATCGCCGGCACCATCCAGCGCAGGAACATCAGGTTTTTCTCGGGCGGAATGGAGGCCACGATGCTTCCCTCCAGCGCCATCAGTTCCGCATCGCTGTAGCCGGCCTGCAGCACCTGGTTGTGCTTGGTTTCCTCGATGTGCATGTGCATGAAATTTTCCGCCACGAACAGCGACAAATGCAGGTACAAGGTTCGCACCGCGCGCTCTTGCGCCGTACCGGGGTTGGCGGATTTGACCGCGGCCACAGTCTCGCGTAGTTGCGCGATGGCTGATTGGTGTTCCTCGTGCTCATGGGCAATCTTCGAACTGCTGCCCGGTTGGCAGGCTTCCATTGCGGGATGGATGAAGGTGTTTTCATGCGAGAGGTGGCTGGCACAGGCATCTGCCAGAGCCAAGACGCGGTCGCACGCCGCATGCAGTTCGGCGCGGTCATTGACATCGGCGCGGCCCACGGCGTGAAGCGTTTCCGTCATCATGGTGCGCAAGCCCTTGTGGATGTAGGCGTAGATATCCATGCGAGGCGCCAAGGTGGTGTCGACGGGGAGGGAGACGGATGAGTGTGTCATGGTGAGGGTTCTTTGAGGTGAGCGGTCACTTATTGGGAAAGACCCCCGTGGCAACGGGGTACCGTCACTGTAGAAAAACGCTCGGATTTGCGCTGCTAAAAGAACGTTAAATTGGCGCTAAATGCTGGTTAACGGCAGGCGTATCATCCCGAGCACACTGCCTGCCAGGGGTTTTCGTCCGTGCTCGTTCTTCCAGCCGAATGGCGTTTTCATCTGCCGCTGATGCCATCCCTGCGGCTGGGTAGCTGCGAACGCAGCGGGCAACCCTGTGTGTGCCGCGCGCTTGCCGCCGAGGCGTTGGCTGACGGCCGGATGCTGGTGCTGCTGGCTGAAAAAGCCGCTCCGCGCGTGGTTGCAGCGCTGAGCGAGACGGGGCAGTTGGCATTGCTTGCCAATTCGCCTCGCACCAACCGCACTTTGCACATCAAGGGCCGCGATGCCCGTGTGGAGCCGGGGCTGCCGGAGCACGCCAGCTTGCTGGCATTGCGCCAAGCGACCCTGGGCTCCGAGATTGCCGAGATCGATGGTTTCGCCGACGCGCCCTTTCTTCAGTTGTGGTACGGCGCCGCGGCGCGGGGGCTGGCCGCGGTGTATTTCAGTATTTCCGGCGCCTGGGATCAGACACCCGGTCCCAATGCGGGGTTGCCCTTGGCGCTGGAGACCGCGTCATGACAAGGCCGGACCGCTCCCCAATCTTCATTCCGGAGCGCGGCGGCGTGGAGGAGCTCCAGCGCGCGGAGGAGGGCCCTGCGGCAGCGCTGACGCTCTACGGCATCCGCCGAATCCTGGATGGCGCCATCCCTCCTACGCTCTGCACTGCTTCGTCCGAAGGCGTACCGCACGTCAATCTGCTTTCGCACGTCGAGTATGTGGATGAACACCACGTCGCGCTCACCTACCAGTTCTTCAATCGCAGCCGGGACAACGTTCTGGCCACGCGCCGCGCATGCCTGATGCTGGAGGACCCCGGCAGCGGTGCCAATGTGGTGCTGCAGTTGCGCTATCTGCGCACGGAAGCCGAAGGCCCGCTCTTCGAGCGGTTGCGTGCCAAGCTGGCCGGCATTGCGGCGCATACCGGCATGGAGCATGTATTCCGCTTGCGCGGCGCGGACATCTATGAAGTGCTGAGCATCGAGGCGCCGCCCAGCGGCGCTCCGCTGTCCACGCTCCAGGCACGTTGCGATCTGGCCGCTGGTGCGCGTGCCGTTTCCACGCGGCTCGCGGAATGCGAGGATCTTTCCCTATTGCCGCAGGTGGCCATGGATGGCCTGCGCGGCGATCTGGCGGTGCATCACGCCATCCTGTGGCTGCTGGATGAGCCCCGCCAGAGTCTTTATGCGCTGGCCAGCATGGGCTACGCCCAGGCCGGCATTGGCGCCGAATTGCCCGTGGCCGTGGCCGGATTGGCAGGTGTGGCTGTGCGAGAGGGGGTGGCGTTGCGTATTGGCCATATGGCGCGCATGTACCGCTATGGCCGTACGCTGCATCAGGTGGCCCGCGAACACGGCATGGTCGACGAGGCGGCCGAATTGACACTCATTGGCTTGCCCGGTCTGCCTACTCCCTGTAGCCAACTGGCCGTGCCGTTGCGCGCGCGGGGGCGGACGGTGGGGGCGCTGTTGGTCGAGAGTGAAAACAACCAATTCTTCGGCTACGACGATGAAGACGCGTTGGCGCTGCTTTGCGCTCAACTTGCACAGGCATTGCTGGCCCTGCAAAGCGCCGAACTGGAGGCCACCGTGCCGCCAGCGGAACCACAACCTCCTGTGCCGCTCGACGGACCGCCGCTGCGCCTGCGGTATTTCGCGCGCGACGGCACGGTGTTCATCGACGACCAGTACCTGATCAAGGGCGTGGCGGGCGCCATCCTGTGGAAGGTCGCCAGCGATGCGCATTCCAACGGGCGTGCCAGTTTTACCACGCGGGAGCTTCGCCTCGCCGGTACCTCCCTGGGGCTGCCTGAAGTGCAGGACAACCTGGGCGTGCGTTTGTTGCTGCTGCAGCGCCGCTTGGCCGAGTGGGGCGGACCGCTGCAGATCGAGAAATCGCGGCGCGGCTGCTATGTACTGGTGCTGGGGCGGACGTTGGTGCTGGAGCGTATTGACAGCGTTGCGTAGCAGGCAAGACGGAGGTTCTGGATTTTCAATACGCGCGCTCAGTAGCGCCAGAACACTTGCTGCAACGCCTCCGGGCTGTCATGGTGTGCGAGCGCCAATGCGGCAAGCAGGCGCGCTCGCGGAGGGTTCTGGTCATCCGTGACGACCCATCCCTGCGCATCGTCATCGGCATTCGCGTTGCGGATCACCGGACCGGCTCCGGTGCGCGATGCTCTCACCAGCAGCACTCCGCGCGCGCGCAGCATGCTCAGATAGTCCGCCAGATAGGCCGGTACCGTGCCGCCCCCAAAACCGGCATGCACGATGGCTCGCGCGCCCAGCGCCACCCAGGCCTCGTAGATTTCCTGCCGCATGTTGCCATGGCTGCTCACCACGCCCACCAGGGGCAGGGTGTCGATGGCGGTGATGTCGAATTCGCTTTGCGTGGTGTGCGGCCGCGTCAGGGCGCGGTACCAGCGCGGTGTTTCTTCGGCCACCAGGCCCAACGGACCGTGCGGCGAGGCGAAGGCGTCCAGCCGCATGGCGTGTACCTTGGCCACGTCGCGCGCACTGTGGATTTCTTCGTTCATGACCACCAGCACGCCGCGTCCGCTGGAGCCTGGGTGCGAGGCCACGGCCACCGCGTGCAACAAGTTGGCCGGGCCGTCTGCAGCCAGCGCGGTGCCTGGGCGCATGGCGCCGGTCAGTACGACGGGCTTGGGGCTTTTCACCGTCAGGTGCAGGAAATACGCGCTTTCCTCCATGGTGTCGGTGCCGTGGGTGACGACCACACCGTCCACTTCGTCGCGCGCGCACAGCGCTGCTACCTGGCGGGCAAGCCGCAGCAGTTTATCGTCGGTGAAATCAGCCGAATCGATCTGCAGCAACTGCTCCACCTGTAGCTCGGCCAGCCGGGCCAGCTGCGGCACATGCGAGATAAGGTCGCTCGCGCTGACCACGGCCGCCTGATAAGCAGCCGAGGGGAGGCCATTGCTTGCCGTGCCGGCGCCCGCGATGGTGCCGCCCGTGCCTACCAGGGCGATTCGAGGTAGTGTTCTGGATGGGCTTGTGGTCATGGGTGGTATTTTCATCGACGACGGTGCACACTTTGAACATGAAACATCTGACGGCTATTCTGTTTGCCTCCCTCTTTGCCGCCGCCCCTGCACTGGCGGCGCTCAAGCCCGGCGATCCTGCTCCGGTATTCAAGACGCCCGCCGCGGTGGCAGGCCAGGTTTTCGAGTTCGACATGGCCCAGGCCCTGAAGAAGGGGCCTGTCGTGCTTTACTTCTTTCCCAAGGCATTCACGCAGGGCTGTACGGTCGAGGCCAATGCGTTCGCCGAGGCCACACCCGAGTTCAACGCCCTTGGTGCTACCGTCATCGGTGTGTCGCATGACAACATCGACACGCTCAAGCGCTTCTCCCGCGAGGAATGCCGCGACAAGTTCGCCGTGGGCTCCGACCCGCAGGCACGCACCATCAAGGCCTATGACGCCGGCGCGCTCATGCCCGGCATGGCCAGCCGCATTTCCTACGTGGTTGGGCCGAATGGCAAGATCGTGTTGGCCCATGAGGGCAGCGATCCGCTCAAGCATGTCGAGATCACCTTGCAGGCCGTGCAAAAGCTGAAGAGGGGCGCTACACCCTAGGGCAACGAAAGTGCGCATGCGGGTTTTTCTGGAGGAATGGAGGGCTTACAAACGTATTCAGTTGCCACCTTTTCCTTCAAGATAGGTGGCATGCCCAATCCCCATGCTTCTGGCTTGCAGATGGTCGCTTCGCATCTGCGTCGTCTGGCGAGACACTGGATCGTCCTGTCGCTCCCCGGATTGGTGCTCGGCGCCGCGGGGACCGTGGCATCCGCGCAGGCTGGCGATCCGATCGTCATCGTTGTGCCCTATGCGCAGAACGGCCCGACGGATCGAACGCTGCGCGCCATGGTCAAGCCGCTTAGTC
The DNA here is from genome assembly GCF_049532675.1 of Ottowia sp. VDI28. Taxonomy (NCBI): domain Bacteria; kingdom Pseudomonadati; phylum Pseudomonadota; class Betaproteobacteria; order Burkholderiales; family Comamonadaceae; genus Ottowia; species Ottowia sp. VDI28. Next base: position 1,090,644 of record NZ_CP149820.1, read on the forward strand.
AGGCGCTCGGAGGCACGCCGATCACTGTGAAGAACGTGGCAAGCCCAGGGGGCGTCGATGGCCTGGCCGAAGTGGCCAAGGCCCCACCTGACGGCCGCACGCTGCTCTTCACCAATACCAACATCGCGCTGCTGCCCGCATTGGGCGAGAAACTGTCATTCGATCCCAGGAATGATTTCGCTTACCTGGGCCTGGTGCTGGAATCTCCCATGGTGGTGCTGGGCCGCCCCGCGCTGGAGGCACAGACACCTGCGGAACTGGCTGAATGGCTGGCCCGCACCGACGGCAAGCAGGTGCGGTTGGCTGACGCTGGAGCAGGGTCTGCTTCCTATCTGTGCGGGCTGTTCCTGCAGAGCCTGGTGCGCAAGAACTTCTCCAGAGCAGATTTTCCCGGGAGCGCACCGGCCATGACGGCGTTGAAGGACAACAAGGTAGACATCCTCTGCGACCAGACACCGTCGGTCAAAGGCCCGTTGGCCGCCAAGGAGGTGCGAGGCTACGCACTGACCACCAGCACGCCGATGACGATGTCTCCTTTTGCTGGCCTGACTACCCTGCGGCGCATGTTCTCGCGCGAATTGGAGCTCAGTATCTGGCATGGGTTCTATGCGCCCAAAGGATTGCCGGGAAATATCCAGGCCAAGCTCAACGCTGCCATCCGCCAAGCCTCGGCTGATCCGGCCTTCGTGGCTGACCAACAGTCGCAAGGCGTGGTCATGGTGACTGGCCGCCGCCAGACGCCTGAAGGGCACAAGGCCTATATCGATCAGACCATTCCGCTGTGGCAACTGATCGTGGCGGTGAGCAAATCAGGGACCAAATAGCTCAGGCCGCCAACACCGGCATCAGGTCTCGGTATCGCAGGGTGATGGCCTGACCGTCGATCTGGAAAACCTTGTTCTCGAAGTTCTTGCCCGCCAAATGCAGGATGCCGATCATTTCGTGGGGCAGTGTAGGTGCTCTCAGGCACTTCGTGGGCTTGTGCAGCATCGGCATGCAGAAGATGGCCATCCAGTTGTCGATGGCCCTGAGGGGGAAAACTGAATGCCATGCCGGTATATGAGCTTATGAAGCGGAATCTGGTCCGAGAAATAGACATCCTCGCCCCTGTCATGCCTGAGCTTGAGCTGTATTAATTCCGCATTCCACATCTTCCACACCCTTGACTCCGGGCGCATGGCGTAGACCCCGGCATTCACCATGGGCATCCGCAAAGGCATGGTGTCGATATGCCTGGCTTCGTTCTGCTGGTAGATTTTCAGTGTCCGGTCGCCTGGCGTGGGGGAATGGGTGTAGTGGATATCGTATTCCGGATGGATGGAGATCTCATGCCGTGCAGCGCCATTCAGAATCCTTGGCAGGGATTCGCTGCCCTGGAACCAACAATCGGCATCTATCCAGGCGTACATCGAGAACCCGGGGAAAATGTCTGGCAGGCGTGCCTTCAGCCCGGAATAGGCAAAAAAATACCCCAGGGATTCATCGTACCCGGGGCCTAGATCGGATACATCAACCACGAGGTCGAACTTGGCTCTCAGTTGAGGCGGCACCTCGACCTCGCCATAGACCGCAGCCGCCAGCGCATACCGGTCGCCATAGGCAGCTCGATACGAGTCCGCCATGTCCTGCGCCAGATCGAAATGCCGGTGGTTGAAACCCGTCACCACCACAGCGCGTTCAGCTCCCATGTCGCCCCCTGCTCCATTTCTTCTTGTCATGAACCCCGAAGGCCGCGGAGCAGGCCAAACCGGGGCTGCCGCGGAGCGGGCTTCGCCCGGCCGCTGGCGGCGTCCCCCCAGGGGGAAGGCGCGCCAGCGCCACAGGGGGCTTACTGCAAGGCCTTATAGCGCACACGATGCGGCCGGGCGCCGTCTTCACCCAGGCGTTTGATCTTGTCCGCCTCGTATTCCTGGTAGTTGCCGTCGAAGAAGGTCCATTGCGATTCACCTTCCGCGGCCAGGATGTGGGTGCAGATGCGGTCGAGGAACCAGCGGTCATGGCTGATCACCATCACGCAGCCGGCGAATTCGAGCAGGGCATCTTCCAGGGCGCGGAGGGTTTCCACGTCGAGGTCGTTCGAGGGCTCGTCGAGCAGCAGCACGTTGCCTCCCTGCATCAGGGTCTTGGCCAGGTGCAGGCGGCCGCGTTCCCCCCGGAGAGCAGCCCGATTTTCTTCTGCTGATCCTGGCCGTTGAAGTTGAAGCGGCCGGCGTAGGCGCGGCTGGGCATCTGGAACTTGCCGACGGTGATGATGTCGAGGCCGCCCGAGATGTCTTCCCACACGGTCTTGTCATTGGCGAGCGCATCGCGGCTCTGGTCGACAAAGGCCATCTGCACGGTCTTGCCGATCGAGACGGTGCCGCTGTCAGGTTGCTCCACACCGGCAATCAGCTTGAACAAGGTCGATTTACCCGCGCCGTTGGGGCCGATGATGCCCACAATGGCACCGGCCGGCACCTTGAAGCTCAGGTTGTCGATCAGCAGGCGGTCGCCGAAGCTCTTGCTCACGTCCGTGAACTCGATCACTTCGGTACCCAGGCGCTCGGCGACAGGAATGAAGATCTCCTGCGTCTCGTTGCGTTTCTGGTATTCGTAGTCGGACAGTTCTTCGAAGCGGGCCAGGCGGGCCTTCGACTTGGCTTGCCGGCCCTTGGGGTTCTGGCGGGCCCACTCGAGTTCCTTCTTCATGGCCTTGGCGCGCGCGTCTTCGCTTTTCTGCTCCTGCTTCAGGCGCGCATCTTTCTGCTCCAGCCACAAGGAATAATTTCCCTTGTAGGGAATGCCGTAGCCACGGTCAAGTTCGAGAATCCACTCCGCCGCGTTGTCGAGGAAGTAGCGGTCGTGGGTGATGGCCACCACGGTGCCGGAAAAACGCTTGAGGAAGATTTCCAGCCACTCGACCGATTCGGCGTCCAGGTGGTTGGTGGGTTCGTCGAGCAGCAGCATGTCAGGCTTGGACAGCAGGAGCTTGCACAACGCCACGCGGCGCTTCTCACCGCCCGAGAGCTTGCCGATCACGGCATCCCAGGGGGGCAGGCGCAGCGCGTCGGCAGCGATTTCCAGTTGATGCTCGCTGTCGGTGCCGGCGGCGGCGATGACGGCCTCCAGCTTGCCTTGTTCTTCGCTCAGGGCGTCGAAGTCGGCATCCGGCTCGGCATAGGCGGCGTAGATCTCTTCCAGCCGGGCCTTGGCGGCATTGACTTCACCCATGGCCAGTTCCACTTCCTGGCGCACGGTGTTGGCGGGGTCGAGTTGCGGCTCCTGGGGCAAATAGCCGATATCCAGGCCTGGCATGGGGATGGCCTCACCCTCGATTTCCTTGTCGATGCCGGCCATGATTTTCAGCAAGGTGGACTTACCCGAGCCGTTCAACCCCAGCACGCCGATCTTGGCGCCTGGGAAGAAGCTGAGGGAAATGTCCTTGAGGATCTGCCGCTTCGGCGGCACGATCTTGCCGACGCGGTTCATGGAAAAAACATACTGGGCCATGGTGCTCTTTTCTCGGAATACGGTGCAAATCAACAAGGGATTATCGGCGCTGCGGAGAACCGCAGGCCGCTTGTGCGGCATTTCAACCTCTTTGCAGCCCTTGGCAGAGCGGGTTTGGCAACAAAAAATTACCCCTGATGGCAGCGGCGAGATATGGACAGGATGCGCTTATTTCCGGAAAATAAGTGTACGCTGTACACATTTCGGCGAAGGAGACTCTCATGCACTACGTTGACGGATTCGTCCTGCCCGTGCCTCGCGACAAACTGGAGGCTTACCGCGCGCTTGCGCAGACAGCGGGCGAAGTGTGGATGGAGCACGGGGCTCTGCAATATTTTGAATGTGTAGGCGACGACGTGCCAACTGGCAAGCTCACATCCTTCCCGCAAGCCGTACAACTGAAGGACGACGAGGTGGCCGTCTTTTCCTGGATCGTTTACGCATCCCGCGCCGAGCGAGACCGCATCAACGCGCTAGTCATGAAAGATCCGCGCATTTCCGGCACCAAGCCTGAGGACTTGCCTTTTGATGGGATGCGCATGTTTTGGGGCGGCTTCACCGGCTTGGTCGAACGGGGATGGGGCAGCCAGTCTTAGCCGGTTTCCGGTATTGATTTCTATTGTTAGCACCTTCGCCTAGGTGCTTTCCAAAAGGATGGCGGTGAAAATGCGATAATGCGTTTGCTTGTGGAACACCAGTTCGCCCGCAACGCCAGCAGTTTTGCTGGGGCCTCCCGCAAATCACAATGTATGCCGAGGCCCGCATTCAAACCCGACTGCCCTTGACTGGCCGGTGATCCACCGGAGCGGGCAGGCGCCAAGCGCCGACAAGAGACAGGCGCCTCCTTTTGATGAACTTTGATGATCTGAACCTGGCCGAGAACATTCTCAAGGCCGTGCATGAGCAGGGCTACACGCAGCCCACTCCCATTCAAGCCCAAGCGATTCCCGCCGTCCTCGACGGACATGATCTGTTGGCCGGCGCGCAAACCGGCACGGGCAAGACGGCGGCCTTCACGTTGCCCCTGCTCGACAAGCTGAGCCGCACCGAGCCGGCCAAGCCGGGCGCCATCCGTGCCCTGGCGTTGGCTCCCACACGCGAGCTGGCGGCGCAGGTCGAGGAATCGGTCCGCACCTATGGCAAATACCTCGACTTGACCTCCACCGTGATCTTCGGCGGTGTGGGCATGAACCCCCAAATCCAACGCATCAAGCGCGGCGTGGATATCCTCGTGGCTACGCCCGGCCGGCTGCTGGATCTGCAAAGCCAGGGCTTCATCGACCTCTCCAATGTCGAGATCCTGGTGCTTGATGAGGCTGACCGCATGCTCGACATGGGCTTTATCCATGACGTGAAGAAAGTGCTGGCCCTGCTGCCCGCAGCCAAGCAGAGCCTGCTGTTTTCCGCTACCTTCAGCGACGAGATCCGCGAATTGGCAGGCGGGTTGCTGAAAGACCCGAAAAGCATCCAGGTCACCCCGCCCAACACCACGGTGGAGCTGATCAGCCAATTGATCTATCCCGTGGGCCGCACGCGCAAGAAGGAAGTGCTTGCACACTTGATCGGCGAGGGCAACTGGACCCAGGTGCTGGTATTCACCCGCACCAAGTATGGCGCCAACAACGTGGCCGAGTATCTGTCGAAGCACGGCATCAAGGCCATGGCGCTGCACGGCAACAAGAGCCAGAGTGCGCGTACGCAGGCGCTGGCTGAATTCAAGAGCGGCGATCTGCGCGCTCTGGTGGCCACCGACATCGCGGCACGCGGCATCGATATCGACGAGTTGCCGCACGTCGTGAACTACGACATCCCCAATGTATCCGAAGATTACGTGCACCGCATCGGCCGCACGGGCCGTGCCGGCGCCAGCGGCCAGGCGGTCAGCCTGGTCTGCATGGACGAAGAGGGCTTCATGATGGAGATCGAACGCTTCACCAAGCAGCAGATCCCCGTGCAGATCCTGGACGGCTATGGTCCCGCGCCTGACGAAAAGGCTGAGCCGATCGCCATGGGGCGCCAAACCCTGTGGGGTGGCCTGGGCAAGCCGCCCGGCCGCGAAGTGATGGCCGCTGCCGCGAAGGCCGCGCGCCAAGAAATGATGCAGCGCATCCGTGAGAACAAGACTGCGCAAGGCGGGCGCGGGCAAGGCGGCAGGGGCCAGGCGCAAGCTCGCAGGCCTCAGCGTGCCGAGGGTGACAATGGCATGCATGGCGCCCCCGAGGGTACCGAGGCCTCAGCCGAAGGCGCATTCGAGGACGGCCAGCCGCCGCGCCAGCACCAGAACGGCACGCGCGCACCGGGCCAACCCGGCAATGGCAATGGGCGCAACCGCCGCCGCCGTGGGCGCGGTGGGAACGGCAATGTCAATGGCAATGCCAGCAACGGCCAGCGCACGCAGCCGCAAGGCCAGCCGCGCGACACGGGATTCGACAGCGACTACGACGATCGCGAGCCGGATCGCCTGCCTCGGAACATCGATCCGCTGCAGACCAACCTGCATGGCAAGCGCCATCGCTCTGGCCCCAGCCACGGCGCTGCAGGCCAGCCTGACCCCATGCGCACCAGCATCGACCTGATGGGCAAATCGGGCGGTAACCGCAATCGCGGCCGCTCCGGTGGTGGTTACGGCGGCGGCGGTGGTGGTGGTGGTGGCTACGGTGGTGGCGGCGGCGGTGGCCGTGGCGGCAACTGGCGTGGCGGTGGTGGCGGTGGTTTCAACCGCTGATCGGCTTCCTTTGGGGCGTGGCCAGCGCCACGCCCAGATCATCGAGAAAAGCGCGGCAGGCCACAGGAAGGGTGCGGCCAGCCATGGTCTGCACTTCGAAGTGCCGCTCGTTCATCTCGCGGTCGCGCAGCGGAATGGCCGCGACTGACCCTCTCTCCAGATAGTCGTGCAGCGTTTCCTGGCCGCAGAACGTAATGCTGCCGCCAGCCGATGCGAACTTGATGAGTGGCCCCAGACGGTCGCATTCGAACACGGTTTCGAAATGCAGGCCCTGGCGGCTGCGGCTGATGTCCAGCAATTGCCGAAGCGTCGTGAATGGGGGCGGCAGCGCGAGCGGATAGGCCGCGACCTGCGCCAGCGTGAGCTGCTTCTTTCCCGCGAGCGGATGCTGCTTGCCGAGTACCGCGAGGATTGGGGACGGCTGGCGCAACTCCACGTTGATGCCGCGCTCGGAAGAGAGCCCGAAGGTGATTCCGATGTCCACATCGCCCTCGCGCACCATCCGCACGATTTGCGCTTGCGTGTTCACGCTGAGCGAAAAACCAATTCCCCCATAGCGCTGGCGGAATGCCGCGATGAGCGGAGGAAAGAACTCGTACGCGAAGCCTTCGGTGCTCGCGATGCGCACAGTTCCCGTGCGCAAACTTCGCACGGCGCGGATGTCGTCCGCGACGCGCTCGATATCCTGCCAGGCGCGCTTGGCATGTACAGCCAGCAGTTCGCCTGCGGCATTGAGCGTCATGCCCCTCGCACGGCGCTCGAACAGCAGGGTATCCAGATCGCTTTCCAGCCGGGCGATCTGCCGGCTGACCGCGGAGGGTGCTACTCCCAGGCGATTGGCGGCTTCAGTGACGGAGCCGGAGCGCACGACTTCCAGGAAGTGGCGCAGTGCCGATTCCTGCAGCACGCGCGCGTTCATTGATCGAGGCATGGCGAATCCAGGGTGCGGAGAGTGAAGGGCAGGGCAGAGCGCAATAGGGTGAAAGCATTGCGAAAATCGCAACGATAAATTCTAAACATTGACCTTGCTGAGGGTGCTGTATCGTCTTAGCATGTCCCATGCCCGCACGTCTATTTGCAGCATGAAATTGTCACCACCCTCTATTGCCAGCCTCGGCGGCGTGCAAGGCGTGGAGGCCCGTTTCGAGAGCGGCGTCAAGGCTGCTGCGCAGATCGAACGTGAGCTGCCTCTGATGCGTGCAGTGGCTGCGCGTACCGATATCCAGGCCAACTGATTTTTCTTCTTTGACTACGCCGTGAGTGATACCACTTCCCCTACCCGGATCGTCGAGCATTCCGCCGTTGCCCTGCGGCAGATGATCGGGAACAAGACCCTTTCGCCTGTCGAACTGCTAAACGCCTGTATCGAGCGCATCGAAGCGGTCAACCCCTACGTCAATGCCGTGACGGCGACGTGCTTCGATCGAGCGCGCAGCGAGGCGCGCACGGCTGAGCAAGCGGTGATGCGCGGCGAGCCCCTGGGCCTGCTGCATGGTTTGCCGCTGGGCGTGAAAGATCTGGAACCAACGGCCGGTCTGCTGACCACTTTCGGCTCGCCCTTGTTTCGCCAACATGTGCCGAACCAGGATATAGAGCTTGTAGCCCGTCTGCGCAGGGCTGGTGCCATCGTGACCGGCAAGACCAATGTGCCGGAAATGGGCGCAGGTGCCAATTCGTTCAACGCGGTCTGGGGCGCTACCGGCAATCCATTCAATCCCAACCTGAATGCGGGCGGCTCTTCTGGCGGCTCCGCCGCGGCCCTGGCCTGCGACATGCTGCCGGTTTGCACCGGCTCGGACACCGGCGGCTCGCTTCGGATTCCCGCGGCCCTGTGCGGTGTGGTGGGCATGCGTCCTTCGCCCGGCGTGGTGCCCAGCGCGCGCAAACTGCTGGGGTGGTCGTCTCTTTCCGTGGTCGGCCCCATGGGACGCACGGTCGATGAGGCCTGCCTTCAACTCGCCGCCACGGCGGGCGTGCATGCGAGTGATCCGCTCAGCTACCCCTTGGATCCTGCTGCCTTCCTGAACCTGCCTGCCGCCGATTTGGGCAAGCTGCGCGTAGCCTACACCGCAGATTTCGGCGCCTGTGATGTGGACGACGACATCCGCGCGAGTTTCGCCGAAAAAATCGGGGCCATGCGCCACCTGTTTGCCCGCTGCGACGAAGTCAGCCTGGAATTGGGTGATGTGCACCGCGCGTTCGATGTGCTCCGTGCGGAGGCTTTCGTGGCGGGCATGAGGGAGGCCTATGAGAAGGACCCCCACAGTCTTGGCCCCAATCCCCGCGCGAACTATGAGATGGGCGCGCGGATGAGCCTGGTGGAGAGCGCCTGGGCGCAAGCGGAGCAGACACGCATCCTGCAACGCTTTCAGCCAATCTACCGGGACTATGACCTGCTGCTTTCGCCCACCACGCCGGTATCGCCTTTTCCCTGGACGGTGCCTTATGCTCAGGTGGTGCAGGGGCGCGAGCAGGTGAACTACTACCGTTGGTTGGCGCTGACCTATGTGGTGACGCTCGCCACGCATCCGGCCATTTCCCTGCCTTGCGGCACGGATGCGCGAGGTATGCCTTTCGGGCTGCAGGTGGTGGGCGGATTCCGGGGGATCGGCAGTTGCTTTCGGCAGCGCGAGCCATGGAAGAGGCTTTTGCCGCCCACCCTGTGCTGCGCCGTCCGCGCCCGGATCTGGCGCGATTGGAGCCTGCAGTGCCGGCCCTCGATTCGATCGTGACGGCGCCGCCGCCACGGGATTGGCATGGCTCTGGCGCGGCGGACGGCGGGACCGTTTCCGCTGTCTAAGTGCCTAAGAAAGTGTCTCCATGCGGGACAGGGTCGGGGTGAGGGGCTTTCACAGTGCCCCTGCCCAGCCGCCAGTCTTTAAAGCACCGTTTCGGGCGTGCGGTCGGCCAAACCGACCTCAGCTCTCAGCAGAGCCGCCTTGTCGGTCTTTTCCCAGCTGAATTCCGGTTCTTCGCGGCCGAAATGGCCGTAAGCTGCGGTTTTCTGGTAGATCGGGCGCAGCAGATCGAGCATCTGGATGATGCCTTTAGGGCGCAGGTCGAAATGCGCGCGCACGAGCTTGGCGATTTCGGTGTCGGGAATGACGCCGGTGCCTTCGGTGTAGACCGTGATGTTCATCGGCTCGGCCACCCCGATGGCGTAGGCCACCTGGATCTGGCACTGGCGCGCGAGGCCGGCTGCCACGATGTTCTTGGCCACGTAGCGGGCGGCGTAGGCGGCGCTGCGGTCCACCTTCGTGGGATCCTTGCCGCTGAAGGCGCCACCGCCGTGCGGGCAGGCACCGCCATAGGTATCGACGATGATCTTGCGGCCCGTCAGGCCGCAGTCCCCCTGCGGGCCGCCCACGACGAAACGGCCTGTCGGGTTCACCAGGTATTTGGTGTTCTTGAGCCATTGGTCGGGCAGTACAGGCTTGATGATTTCCTCGATGATCGCCTCGGTAAAGCTGGCTTTCATCTTGGTCTGCGTCTCGCTCTGATCAGGGCTGTGCTGAGTGGACAGCACCACGGTATCGATACTGTGCGGCTTGCCGTCCACGTAGCGCATGGTCACCTGGCTCTTGGCGTCCGGGCGCAGGAACGGCAGCTTGCCGCTCTTGCGCAGCTGGGCCTGGCGTTCCACCAGCCGGTGCGCGTAGTAGATGGGCGCGGGCATCAGTTCGGGCGTTTCGTCGCAGGCATAGCCGAACATCAGGCCTTGGTCGCCCGCGCCAGTGTTCAGATGGTCATCGGAGGCGTGATCCACGCCTTGTGCGATATCATTGCTCTGCTTATCGTAGCAAACCATGACAGCGCAGCCTTTGTGATCGATACCGTATTCGGTATTGTCATAGCCGATGCGCTTGATGGTGTCGCGTGCCACCTGGATGTAGTCGACCACCGCATTGGTGGTGATCTCACCCGCCAGCACCACGAGGCCTGTATTGGTGAGGGTTTCGGCAGCCACGCGAGAGCGTGGGTCCTGGGCGAAGATGGCGTCGAGAATGGCGTCCGAAATCTGATCGGCTACCTTGTCGGGATGGCCTTCGGAAACGGACTCGGATGTGAAGAGAAAGCTGTTCGCCAGTTCCATTGAATAAACTCCAGCAGTTACGGGAAAACGCGTTGCCGTATAAACCTTGGGGAGTCAACCTCGGGGGAGCAGGCGAACGCTTTAGCAGAATTTTTTAATGTCGCCCTGCAAGTTGCTCTGTTAACTCGGCGACGGAAACCATCTTAACCGATCCATGCTCACCCTGTTTCGCTTAGTGTCGGCTTGGCCTCTTGCACTGCTGCATGCCGTGGGCGCCGCACTGGGCTGGCTGTCATGGCTGCTGTCGCCCACCTACCGGCGCCGTTTCGCCCAGAATGCGGGCCTGGCCGGCTATGATTTTGGCCAGGTGCGCGCGGCCGTGGGGCACGCTGGCCGCATGGTGGCTGAAACGCCACGCCTATGGTTCGGCCCGCCGGTGCCCATGCAATGGGCGGGCACGGAAGCGGTGGATGCCGCCTATGCGGCGCGGCGAGGCATCGTGTTCCTCACGCCGCACATGGGCTGCTTCGAAATCACCGCGCAAGGTCTGGCCGAGCGCTATCACGCTGAATATGGGCCCATCACGGTGCTCTACCGCCCGGCGCGGCAGCCAGCCCTCAGCGAGGTGATCGAAACTGCGCGCCGCCGCGAAGGGCTGGAAACCGCGCCCACCACGCTGGCTGGCGTGCGTCAGATGATCAAGGCACTGCGGGCTGGCCGTGCCGTAGGGTTGCTGCCCGACCAGGTGCCGCCCGACGGCATGGGGCAGTGGGCCTCCTTTTTCGGGCAGCCTGCCTATACGATGACACTCGCCGCCAAGCTGGCGCTGCAGACCGGCGCCACACCGCTGCTGGTCTGGGGCGAGCGGCTGCCGCGCGGGCAGGGCTTTCGCCTGCGCTTTCAACCGTTGGCCGAGCCCCTGGCCGATGACCTGGAGACGGCGGTGGAGCAGATCAACCATGAAATGGAGGGGTTGATCAGGCAGTGCCCGCAACAGTATTTGTGGGGTTATGGGCGCTACAAGCAGCCCCGGAAGCTATGACGCTCCCCCTGAGGCGCTGACGCGCCTTCCCCCCGAGGGGGACGCCACCAGCGGCCTGGCAAAGCCGGATCTGGGCTCCCCCTGTGGCACTTCGTGCCTTCCCCCGAGGGGACGCACCCAGCGGCCTGGCAAAGCCAGCTCCGCGGGTGCTCGCGCATGGCCTGCTCCGCGGCCATCTGATGTTGTCTTCCTCCCTCTTTGGGAGGAAGGGGAAAGAAAAACGATAAAACATGCAGCACCCAGGCATTCTTTTCATGCGCGCACTGGCGCCCCTGCCGCTGGCTTTGATCCGTGGCCTGGGCAGCGTGGTCGGGCATGTGCTTTTCGTGCTGGCGCGCCAGCGCCGGTACGTCGCGCTGACCAATCTGCGGCTGGCATATCCGGATTGGTCCGAGGAGCGGCGGCGTGCGGTGGCACGGCGCAGTTTTGTCTATTTCAGCCAGGCATTTCTTGACCGCTCCTGGCTTTGGCACGGCGATCCGGAGGTGGTGCGCCAGCGGCTTCGCATCACCGGCGCCACCGAGGATCTCACCCGCGAAGGCGCGGTGGTCATGTTCGCGCCGCATTTCTATGGCATGGATGCCGGCGGCAGCGCTGTCATGGACCAGATCGATCGCCCGGCCTGCACCATCTACACCACGCAGCCGGATGCGGTGCTGGATGCCTGGATGCAGCGCGGGCGCAAGCGTTTTGGCGATGCCACCTTGCTGAGCCGCACCGAAGGCGTGAAACCCATCGTGCGGGCGCTGCGCGAAGGCAAGATGCTGTATTTGCTGCCCGACATGGATCTTGGGCCGACAGAATCAGTTTTCGTGCCGTTCTTCGGGATCAGCGCCGCTACCGTGCCCTCGCTTTCGCGCTTTGCCAAGCTGGGCCATGCGCGCGTGGTGCCTGTGGTCACGCGGCTGACCAAGACCGGCTACGAGGTGCGCGTGTACCCTGCGTGGCCCGACTATCCCAGTGCCGATGCACTGGCCGACACGGCCCTGATGAACAAGCGCCTGGAGGGCTATATCAACGAAATGCCCGAACAGTACTACTGGGTGCACAAGCGCTTCAAGACCCGCCCGGAGGGGAGAAGCCGCTGTATTGAGTCAGGGCTTCCCGTGCTGCAATGGTGCCACGGCGTGCGCCGGACTGGCATCGGCCACCGCCTGGATGAACGTCGTCAGGACGGTGCGGAAACTCAGGTCGCGGTCATACTTCGTGCGGAACGCGCCGCTGGCCTCGAGCGTTCCAAACCCGTGGACGATGCTGCGCAAGCCGCGCAGGGCATGGATTTGCGCCTCTTCATCCAGGGACAGTCCCGCGAAGACCTTGTAGAAGACCGCCAGCCACTGATCGGCGGCCTGCCGCAAAGGCACATCCTCGGGTTGGGGCGTGGGCACGGTCGCTGAATACAGGCCGGGCTCTGTCCGCACAAACCGCAGATAAGCGGTGCACATCTCGAACAGGGCGGCCGGGCCGCTCAATCCCACTGCGCTGTCACGCAGGGTTTCTGCCAAGGCCTGGTGCCCCCACAGCGCCAAGGCACGCTTGATTTCATCCAGGCCGCCGATATGCGCGTAGACCGACGGCGGCCGGATACCCAGATGGTCCGCCAGAGCCCGTACGGAAAGCCCTTCGATACCCTGCGCATTGGAGAGCACCCGGGCCGCCTCCAGCACCTGTTGCCGGCCGAGTCCCTTTTTGGTGGAGGCGCGCTTGAGGTCCTGGGTGGAAGAGTGCTCGGATGCTTTTTGTCTAATCATGATATATATTCGCCTAATTGAATTAGGCAATCAACCAGAGATCGTCTTGGATGGCGGTCCCGCACATCATGAAGGAGACACGGTGCAAATAGCTCATTCCGATTCCACTGCTTGGAGTCCCGTACGGACGGTTCGAGGCGGGGTGATCCGTTTCAAATACCTGCTGGACGGGCAAGAAGGCGCTCCAGGCAATTTTTCACTGGTGATCGCGGATACGGATGTATCGTTCAAATCGCCCCGGCATAGGCACAATTTTGATCAGATCAGGGTCAGCCTGGATGGCGTCACCAATTATGGTCCCCGGGAAAACATCGAGGTCGGCGACGTCGTCTACTTTCCGGAGGGCACCCACTACGGGCCGCAGGACCAGGAACTGGCCCGGCAATCGAGCCTGGCCATGGTGATCCAGTTCGGCGGCGCCTCGGGCAATGGCTACATGAGCCTGAGGCAGCTGCAGGAGGGACAGGAGCGGCTTCAGCAGAAAGGCAGATTCGAAGGGGGCGTGTTCCGCCGCGAGCCCGATCCGGCGAACACCCGCAAGAATCAGGATGCGTATGAGGCGATCTGGGAATTCCAGAACGGCCGGCCAATCGAATATCCCAAGCCGCGCGTCAGCGACCCGATTCATTTCCATGCGCGGAACCTGGCCTGGACCGGCATTCAAGGGGAGCCGGGTACGTCCGTGCGCGACCTGGGGCGTTTCACCGACCGGAACATCCACATATACACGCTCAAGGTAGGTGCGGGCGCGCGTCATGTGTTTGTCCCGGGGGCGCAAGGCCGTCTCCTGTTTGTGCTGGAGGGCGCCGGTCAATTGGGGCATGAATGCTTCGCGCGCCACAGTGCCGCGCACCTGAGCGCGGGCGAGCAGGCGGCGTTGACGGCTGAGCAGGAAACCGAATTGCTGGTTCTTGAGCTGCCTCGCTTCGAGGAGAGCGCATCATGAAGCGCCGCGAATGCCTGACGATGGCCCTTCTCGCGGGCTTGCCGGTTTCCTCGTCATTTGCACAGGCAACCTCGGACAAGCCCGTGCGCCTTCTCGTCGGTTCGGCGCCCGGAGGCGGCACGGACGCGATTGCGCGCATGATCGCCGATGCGCTGGCGCCCATGCTCAAGCAGTCCGTGGTGGTGGACAACAAGCCGGGTGCCGGGGGCATGCTGGCCTCCGAGCAACTGACGAGAAGCGCGCCCGATGGCTACACCTTGCTCGTGGCCCAGAACGGGCACACGACCAATCCGGCTTTCTACAAGAAGCTGCCCTATGACACGCTGAAGGATTTCACGCCCGTCGCTTCGCTGGCGATATCGCCGCTGGTGCTGGTGGCTTCGAGCGAGAGCGGCGTCAAGGACGTCAAAGGGTTGATCGAGTTCGGCCGCCGGAACCCGAAAGCCATGTCGTTCGCCGTCGGCGACTCCTCTACCCGCATGGCGGTGGAGCAGATCAGCAGCGCGCTTCATCTTTCGGCCGCCTCAGCCATATACAAGGGCACAGGGCCCGCTGTCGCGGATGTCGCGGGAGGGCATGTGCCCTTCAGCGTCACGACGATTGCGTCGGTGCTGCCCTTCCGGTCTACCGGCAAGCTCAACTTCGTGGCTGTCGCCGCTGGGCAGCGCTCGTCTTTTCTGCCGGAGGTGCCCACGTTGGCCGAGCAAGGGCTGCCAGGCATCTCGGCACAGGGATGGTGGGGTGTTCTGGGGCCGGCGAACATGCCTCAGCCCGTGGTGGACAGGCTGAACGGGGAGATTGGCAAGATCCTCGCGACGCCGGAAGCAAAACGCCGGATGTTGGGGCTGTCCGCGGAGCCATGGATCCAGACGCCACATGATTTCGATGCATTCATCCGCAAGGAGGTGCCTGAAATCGTTGGCTTGGCGCGCAAGGCCGGGATTCAGCCGGAGTGAGTTTGGCAGGTTGGGCTGAGCACACACGGCGAAGTCCAACCTGCGATCAGTGGATTTGAAAACTAAGGTGGTAAATGAGTTGCAAATCTTGACGTTTTTGACTGGTTACTCGAATTTTCCTGCGGTTTGATGCCGTTAAAATCCGCCGCATGTTACGGGACACCTCTCCCGGCGCCCTTCACGGCGCGCCGGCTTCGGGAAGTGCTCACCGTTCGCCAGTAGTCCGATGGTTGTTGATCGGAGCTTGTTGTCTGGTGGCTGGGCCTCTTGCGGCTCAGACGGTGCGCTCGGACGCTTCCAATTTATTTTCGTCGCCTTGCTCTTCAGCCAAGGCGGTTCATGACATGCGCTGCCCCAATTACGTTGGTTTCAAGGGGCGGCTGGGTACACGCGCTGATGCGCCGCCAGCGGCCGAAGCGGGGCGTGATCTGCAGCGTGGGATCGCTTCCTGGTACGGGCCTGGCTTTCATGGCCGCAAGACCGCCAGCGGCGAACCCTTCGATATGGCGGGGTTGACGGCCGCCCACAAGACGTTGCCTTTCGGCACCCGCGTGCTGGTGCACAACCCGCGCAACGGCAAGGAAGTGGTGGTGCGCATCAACGACCGGGGACCTTATGTGGCCGGACGCGTGATCGACCTCAGCAAGGCTGCCGCAGCCGCTTTGGGTATCAAGAGCCGCGGGCACGATACGGTCGTATTGCGAGAGGCGCCAGAGCAGGGCCAGGACGACGTGCTGGCCAGCATTTCTTCCGAATAAGCGGCGCGCTCTTTAACAACTGGCCCGCGCCAAAGGCCTCGCGTGAAATATCTCCACGCGCCGAGATCGTAAATACGCTCTGAAACCCAAAACTCGAAAGGCAGCGGAGCATGCCATCCGCGGGCACCCGCGGAGCTGGCTTTGCCAGGCCGCTGGGTGTGTCCCCGTGGGGGAAGGCACGAAGTGCCACAGGGGGGAGCCCAGGTCCTGCTTTGCCAGGCCGCTGGGTGCGTCCCCCTTAGGGGGAAGGCGCGTCAGCGACTCAGGGGGGACATTTCATCAGCGCTCGTCGTAGCTCACCACCAGCTTGTCCGTGGTAGGGCGGGCTTGGCAGCTCAGCACAAAGCCTTGCGCCATTTCGTCTGCCTCCAGCGTGAAATTCTTGTCCATGCTGACGCTGCCTTCCAGCACCTTGGCGCGGCAGGTGCAGCATACCCCCGCCTTGCAGGAGTAAGGCAGATCCAGGCCGGCGGAGAGCGCGACGTCGAGTACGTGCTGGTTACTGCTCATGGCCAGTTCGTGTGATTTGCCATCGATCATCACCGTGAGCTGAACCTGGCCGACAGGCGCTTCAGGGTCAGGCTGGGCAATGGCCGCGCGGCGGGCCTCGGGGCTCATCTCCTCCAGGCGGGGGAGGTGAAGCGCTCCGCGTGGATGCGCTCCTCAGGCACGCCCGCTTCCTTGAGCGCGGTCTCCGTGGCCTCGATCATGGCCTCGGGCCCGCAGATGAAGACTTCGTCCATGCTGGCGGCCGGCAGGAGTGTGCTAATCAGTTGCTGCACCTTCGCGCCATCGATGCGGCCTTCCAGCAGAGGCACTTCCTGCGCCTGGCGCGAGAGGATGTGGATCAGCGTGAGGCGGTTCTTGTATTTGTCCTTGAGGTCCTGCAGGGCCTCGTTGAACATCACGCTGGCCATGCGACGGTTGCCGTAGACCAGCGTGAACTTGGCCGTGGGGTGCTCTTCCATCGTGCTGGCGATGATGGAGAGGATGGGCGTGATGCCCGAGCCGGCGGCAAAGCCCACGCGGTGCAGCGCGCGCGGCTGCTTGGAGACGAAACGGCCGTCGGGCGGCATCACGGACAGCGTGTCGCCGGCCTTGAGTTCGGTGGCGGCCCAGTTGGAGAAGAGCCCGCCTTCCATGGGGCGAATGCCCACTTCCAACTCGCCCGCCGCGGCGTAGCGGCTGCGGGTGGAGCAGATCGAGTAGTTGCGCCGCACATCCTCGCCGTTCAGCTTGGTGCGCAGGGTGAGAAACTGGCCGGGCTCGAACTGGAAGCTGGTCCGCAGCTCGGGCGGCACGGCGAACGTGATGGCAACCGCACCGGCCGCTTCGGGGCTGACGCGGGCAATGGCGAGATCGTGAAAGCGCGGGGTGGACATTTAGATGGCCTTGAAATGGTCGAACGGTTCCATGCAGTCGAGGCAGCGGTAAAGCGCCTTGCAGGCAGTGGAGCCGAAGTGCGAAGTCTCGGTGGTGTTGTTGGAGCCGCATTGCGGGCACGCCACCGCCATGTGTTTCTGGGTAGAAAAGCGGATCACGGCTTCGCCTGGAGCCGAGTGGCCGCAGTGTGGCGGGGCGATGCCGTAGGCGCGCAGTTTTTCGCGGGCGGCATCAGTCATCCAGTCGGTGGTCCAGGCAGGGGCAAGCTGTGTGACCACACGCCCGGCCACGCCTTCGCTTGCCAGCGTCGCGGCGACGTCATCGGCGATCTGCTCCATGGCCGGGCAGCCGCTGTAGGTGGGTGTGATGACCACTTCCACCTCGCCGTCAGCGCCGCGCCGCAGATCGCGCAGGATGCCCATCTCGCGCAGGGTCACGACGGGGATCTCCGGATCCGTCAGCGTATCCAGCGCTTGCCAGAGGCGGCCGAGTTCCGCTTCTTGGGGGGCTTCCTGCAGGATGGTCATTACCAGGTGGCTCCGGGGTGGGCGCGCGCCAGGCTCTGCATTTCGGCGAGCAGATAGCCCAGGTGCTCGGAGTGGATGCCTTGCTTGCCCTGCGTCACGTAGCCTTTCACGGCAGCAGGGCGCGTCAGCGTGGCCTCCGCGAGGGTTTCGTTCACCATCTGATCCCATTCGGCGCGAAGGCTGGCCACGTCGATGCCCGTGCCACTGGCGCTTACTTCGCTTTCCAGGGCGTTGGGCGTCCAGAATTCGTCGGTATAGGGCAGCAGGTGGTCCACGGCGCTCTGCGCGCGGCGATGCGATTCCTCGGTGCCATCGCCCAGGCGGATCACCCAGTCGCGCGAATGGCGCAGGTGATAGCGCACTTCTTTCAGGCTTTTGGCGGCGATGGCGGCGAGTTGAGGGTCGGCGGACTGCTGCAGGCGCTCCCACACCATGATCATCAAGCTGCTGTAGAGGAAGTTGCGCACGACGGACGTGGCCCAATCGCGCTCCGCCGCGGCCGAGGGCAGCAGGGCAGGGCTGTGCGGCAACTCCAGCAGGGTGTAGTTGCGGAACTCGGGCACATCCCGGAAATAGGCCAGGGTGTCTTCGGTGGCGCCATTGCCCTTGAGGGTGGCGGCATGCTGGTAAAGCAGGCGAGCCTGACCGATCAGATCGAGGCTGTTGTTGGCCATCGACAGATCTTCTTCCAGGATCGGTGCGTGGCCGCACCATTCGGCGTTGCGCTGGCCCAGCACCAAGGCATTGTCGGCCAGGTGCAGAAGGTAGTCGGCGGGCGCAGCCCCGGATCCGGACTTGGGCTGGTTGGACGTTGAGCTTTGAAGCATCACATGTGTCCCACTTCTTCGGGGATCTCGTAAAAAGTGGGATGGCGGTAGATCTTGTCGCTGGCCGGCTCGAAGAACTCGGCCTTGTCGTCCGGCTCGCTGGCGGTAATCAGATGCGAGGGGATCACCCAGATCGAAACGCCTTCTTGCCGGCGCGTGTAGACATCGCGTGCCATCTGCAGCGCATGCTGGGCATCGCTGGCGTGCAGGCTGCCGCAGTGCTTGTGCTCCAGGCCTTGCTTGCTGCGCACGAAGACTTCCCACAGAGGCCAGTCACGAAGGGCTTTCGTGCCGGCCTTTTTACCTGTGGGCATGGTGTTTCCAGTGGACTCGGTCATGCTGCTTCCTTCATCGCGCGTTGCTTTTGTTTCTCCGCGTGCGCCAGGGCCGCCGCGCGTACCCAGGCGCCGTCTTCGTGGGCTTTGACCCGCGTGGCCAGGCGCTCCTTGTTGCAGGGGCCATGGCCGTTCACGGTTTGCCAGAACTCATCCCAGTCAATGGCACCGTAGTCATGGTGGCCGCGCTCCTCGTTCCACTTGAGATCGGGATCGGGCAGGGTCACGCCGAGCACTTTGGCCTGAGGCACAGTGGCGTCGACGAATTTCTGACGCAGATCGTCATTGCTGATGCGCTTGATGCCCCAGCGCCGGCCCTGCTCGCTGTTGGGGCTGTCGGCGTCGGGGGGCCGAACATGGCCAGGCATTTCCACCAGGTGCGGTTGACGGCGTCCTGCACCATGTCCCGCTGAGCTTGGGAGCCTTTCATCATCACCAGCAGGGCCTCATAGCCCTGGCGTTGGTGGAACGATTCTTCCTTGCACACGCGCACCATGGCCCGCGCATACGGGCCATAGGAGCAACGGCAGAGCGGGATCTGATTCATGATGGCCGCGCCGTCGACCAGCCAGCCGATCACACCCACATCGGCCCAGTTGAGCGTGGGGTAGTTGAAGATGCTGCTGTACTTGGCCTTGCCTGTGTGCAGGGCGTCGAGCATTTCGTCGCGGCCGGTGCCCAGGGTCTCGGCGGCGCTATAGAGATACAGGCCGTGGCCGCCTTCATCCTGCACCTTGGCCAACAGAATGGCCTTGCGCTTCAGGCTGGGGGCGCGGCTGATCCAGTTGCCTTCGGGCAGCATGCCGACGATCTCGGAATGCGCATGCTGGCTGATCTGGCGCACCAGGGTCTTGCGATAGGCCTCGGGCATCCAGTCGCGCGGTTCGATACGGCCATCGTCATTGATTTTGGCGTCGAAAGCAGCCTGCAAGGCGGATTCCGCCTCGGTCATGGGCTTGGGCACAGGCTTCAGGCCTGCGGTTTTGGTGTCGGCCTCGTCGGGCACTGAAAACGACTGGGTATACATGCGGATCTCCTTGGCGCTCGCACGCACTCTTTCCGGAAGACCCTAGTATAAATAATTAGCCGACCAATCGGTCGGCTAATTTTCAAATCCCTTTTAGGGGTTTACCCGATCAATGCCCCAAAGCTGTGTTCGGCAGCCTTCAGTTGGTGCCAGCTTCCACCTGCCAGCGTTGGCCGGAGCCGCGGCCGAGGGCTTTCAGCACGGGGGGCAAAGCCGCTTCCAGGCTGGCTTTCAAGGGGTGCGGCGGGTTGATGAGGAACATTCCGCTGCTGGTGAGGCCTCGCCGCTCCGGACGGGTGGCGTCGGCGGCGGTATCGGCGGCCGGGGCGCCGATGTTCAACGTGGCATGCAGCCAGGAGCGTCCCGCCTGGGTGGCCATGGTTCTGAGGCGGCGCGGCAGGTCATGGGCTTCCGGACGGGCGATGATCGGATACCAAATCAGATAGACGCCGGTGGGAAAGCGCTTCAGGGCATCCTGCATGGCGGCCTGCACCTTGGCGTAGTCGTTCTTGAGCTCGTAGCTGGGGTCGATCAGCACCAGGGCGCGGCGCGATCCGCCCGGCGCGGCGGGCGGGGGCAGCAGCGCCTTCAGGCCCTCGAAGCCGTCCTGAGCCAGCACGGCGATCTGGCGGCCGGCTTCCAACTGAGCGATATTGGCTTGCAGGGTCTTGGTGTCGGTGGGATGCAGCTCGAAGAGCTTGAGCCGGTCACGCACACTCGCGCGCTCGGGCTGGCTCATCAGGTGGTGCATCACGAAGGGCGATCCCGGGTAGACCCGCCAGGGGGTGCTCTCGGCATTGAACGCGCCGACCACCCCGAGATAATCGGCCAGTGCGTCATCGCCGGACTCGGCGGCAGGCCCTGGCGGGAGATCTGCGAGGCGCAGCACGCCATCCTCGGCTTCCCCAGAGGTTTGCGCATAGTCGCCATCGAGCCGGTAGAGGCCTGCGCCCGCGTGGGTGTCGATCAGCGTGAGCGGCGCCGGTTTTTGCATCAGGTGCCGCAAGGTGGCGATCAGCGTCAGATGCTTGAGTACGTCGGCATGGTTGCCGGCATGGAAGGCGTGGCGATAACTGAACATGGAGCGATGGTAAGGGCTCCAGCCGCGCGCGGCCACTGCTTCGGCAAGTCTTTTCAGGCCCACAGGAGGCGAACGGGTGGGCAAGAGCGCTTGCCGGGACGGGCGCGCGGGCCTATAATGCCAGGTTCTGCAGCGCATTGGCCCCGCGGCAGAGGCCTTGGGCAGGCAGTTTTGGCTTGAGGCGCATCCCACCTAAGAGGCTCCCGAAAGAGGAGCGCCGACCGTGGAAAAGGGCTGTTTAACGGGTTTGATTTGTCAAACCCTCCAAGGAAAAACTCATGAAAACGTTCAGCGCAAAAGCAGCTGACGTGACGCACGAGTGGTTCGTGATTGACGCCACCGATAAGGTGCTCGGTCGGGTTGCCAGCGAAGTGGCCCTCCGTCTGCGCGGCAAGCACAAAGCCATCTACACGCCTCACGTCGATACCGGTGACTACATTGTGGTCGTCAACGCCTCCAAGCTCCGTGTGACCGGTGCCAAAGAGCTCGACAAGAAATACTATCGCCACACCGGCTATCCCGGTGGCATTCGCGAAACCAACTTCCGCGATCTGCAAGCCAAGCATCCCGGCCGCGCGCTGGAAAAGGCCGTCAAGGGCATGCTGCCCAAGGGCCCGCTGGGTTACGCCATGATCAAGAAACTGAAGGTCTACGGTGGCGCCGAGCATCCGCACAGCGCTCAGCAACCCAAAGTGCTTGAAATCGCAGCTCTTTCCAACGGGGTGGCTCAATGATCGGTGATTGGAACAACGGCACCGGCCGACGCAAATCCAGCGTAGCCCGCGTGTTCATCAAAAAAGGCAGCGGCAAGATCACTGTCAATGGCAAGGATATTGGCGAGTTCTTCGGCCGCCAGACCTCCATCATGATCTGCAAGCAGCCTCTGGTGCTGACTGACCACGTCGAAACCTTCGATGTGCAGGTCAACGTTCATGGCGGCGGTGAATCTGGCCAAGCTGGTGCTGTGCGCCATGGCATCACCCGCGCTCTGATCGACTACGACGCCAACCTGAAGCCGGCACTGAGCCAGGCTGGTTTCGTGACGCGTGACGCCCGCGAAGTTGAACGTAAGAAGGTCGGTCTGCACTCCGCACGCCGCCGCAAGCAGTTCAGCAAGCGTTAATTCGCGTTTCATGGCGGCTTTCCCACTTTCTTGGTGGGGTTTCTCCCGCTCTTGGATCGCTTCAAGCCGTGCATTTCTGCGAAATGCGCGGCTTTTGTTTTTAGCGTGGTAAAAGAGTGCTGAAGATAGACGCTCAGGAGTTTTCAGCCATGTTGGGTATCAAGAAGCAGATCTCCGTACGCAGCACCATTGGTGCGGGCATGCGGGTATTGGGTGACTGCACGTTTCAGGACGGCTTGCAGATCGAGGGCGAGGTGATTGGTAATGTGACCGCCGAGCCGGGCACTTCGAGCGTATTGGTGATCACTGACACCGGTAGTGTGCAGGGGGCGGTGAGTGCCGACCATGTGGTGATCGGCGGCAGCGTGACGGGGCCTGTGCAGGCGCGTGAGATGCTGGAGCTGCAATCCAGGGCACGTGTGCAGGGAGATGTGAAATATAAGACACTCGAGATGCAGCAGGGCGCGGTTATCGCTGGCCAGTTGCAGCCGCAGGTCACGCGTCCCGCCGTGATCGAACCTACGGAAACCCGGCCCGAGCTCACCGAGCCCACGCTTGACCCTGACGGGCATTAGGGTCTGTTGGTATTTAATTCACCCCCGCGCCGGAGACTGCCGGGCTGTAGTGCAAGGCGCGCCTTGCCGCCAAGGTGCGATCCTTGGCAAGAGGCGCAACGCGGCAATACGGCCTGGCAGTCCCCGGCCCGGAGGGTGAGGCACTGGCCAGCCGCACTCGGCGTTGCAACTCCTCGCCGGGTGTCCAACCCGGCTGCGGGTTGCGCCTTGATTGCGGCCGGCCAGTGCCTCACGCGGGGGTGAATTAAATACCAACAGACCCTAATCCGACTATTTTGATATACTTTTACCAAGACAAATTTTTAGGAGTTGCACCATGAGCGCTCTGGCCCAGGATATCCAAACCTCCACTGCCATGCCCGACCCGATCATTTTCACCGACAGCGCGGCTGCCAAGGTGGCCGATCTGATCGCGGAAGAAGGCAACCCCGATTTGAAACTGCGCGTGTTCGTGCAGGGTGGTGGCTGCTCCGGCTTCCAGTATGGCTTCACGTTCGACGAGATCGCCAACGACGACGACACCACCATGACCAAGAATGGTGTGTCCCTGCTGATCGACGCCATGAGCTATCAGTACCTGGTAGGCGCGGAAATCGATTACAAGGAAGATCTGCAAGGCGCGCAGTTCGTGATCAAGAACCCCAACGCCACGACCACCTGCGGTTGCGGCTCGTCGTTCTCGACGGCCGAAGGCTAAGCCGCCAGCCTATCAGCCCCGGGCTGTCCTGCAGGGACGGCTTGGAACACAAAAAAACCCGCTGCTCGAGCGGGTTTTTTGTGGTCGGGAGGAAGTACTTATTCGGCGCTGGCGCTCGAAATCTGTCCTGCCGCGGCCAATTGGAGCTTCATGCCTGCCGCCAGCTTGGCGAAAGCAGCCTTGCTGCCGGGCGAGACAGGAACATTTTCGCTCTGTTCGGCCAGCACGCTCGGATCCTGTGGCTCGTTGTTGACGCGGTACTCGAAGTGCAGGTGAGGTCCGGTGGCCATGCCGGTCATGCCGACAGCGCCTATGGTTTCGCCCTGGATCACGTTGTCGCCCACCTTGACGCCGATGCGTGACAGATGCGCATAGACAGTGGTGTCCTTCTTGTTGCGGTGCTTCACGTAGATCACATTGCCGTAACCACTTTGCACGCCAGCGAATTCAACCACGCCATCGCCCACGACCCGTACAGGCGTGCCGGTCGGTGCTCCGTAGTCGACGCCCTTGTGTTCGCGCTGATAGCCCAGCACCGGGTGGGTGCGGGTGCCGAATCCGCTGGTCATGCGCGAAACCTGGAGTGGTGCCACCAGATAAGCCTTGCGCAGGCTCTGGCCGTCGAAGGCGTAATAGCCACCCTTCGAACCTGGTTCCTGGAACCACATGGCCTGGAGCGTCTTGCCCCGATTGATGAATTCAGCGCTCAGGATACGGCCGGCGCGCATGGGCTCGCCGTCAGCTTCCAGGGTCTCATAGACGACGGAGAAACGGTCGCCCTTGTGCAAGCCTCGGTGAAAGTCGACATCGCTGTCAAACATTTCCGTGAGCTGCTTGGTGATGCTGTCGGGCATACGGGCGTCGTCCGTGGCCGAAAACAAAGTGCTCTGGATGACGCCGCTGGCCAACCGCTGCGTGGCCACCAGAGGCGCGGTTTCGACATGCGCGGTGAAGCTGTTGCCGGCTTTTTCGACGACCAAGCGCTTGAAGTGATCGTCGGAGTCTTTTTCGATCCACTGCGTGCGCAGCGAGAGCAGCCCTTGCTGATCGGTGACCTCGGCCGTCACGGTGCGGCCGGCGCGCTCGAAGAGCGCTTTCCGGGTAGTTTCATTGCGGCGAAGGAAGGCCGCAGCTGCAGGATCGGCCAAGCCCAGACGTTTGAGCAGGCTTTCCGGCGTCTCGGGTGAACGGGTGACTTCGGAGCGGTACAGCTTGAAGGCGTACAGATCAAGCGCATCGCTCTGCTCGGAGAGAGACAGCGGTTGGACCGGTTCAGCTACCAAGCGAACCGGATCCGTGGGTGCCGTGGGCGCGAGAGAGGCGACGGCGAACGCACCACCGCCACCGCCGAGCAGCAAGGCTGCAATGACGGCAGAAATACGCTTCGGGTGGCGGTGAATGAAGTCGGCGAGCACGAGGCCCGTGGAGATCAGCTCTTGCTTCACTATTGGAAAAGTGCTCTGAAATCTGAGGTGTTTTGGGCACGGTAATGGGGAAAATTACCGCTTTCAGTCACTCTTGCGAGCGGTGAGACCCGTAAAATCACGGGTCTTAAGCTGGCGAAGTATACCGATGTAGGTTATTGCCTACAAGGCCAAAAATTTTTATGAGTTCAATCCCCCTAACAACCACCCGGTGACGGATGCTGTGCGCGACGCCATGGCGGTCAGTCTACGCGGCTGCGAGGAACTGCTGCCACAGGAGGACTGGCTGAAAAAGCTGGCCCGGGCAGAAGCCACGGGCAAGCCGCTTCGCATCAAACTGGGCTTGGATCCGACGGCACCTGACATTCATATCGGGCATACCGTGGTGCTGAACAAGATGCGCCAGCTGCAGGACCTTGGACATACGGTGATTTTCCTGATAGGCGATTTCACCACCCTGATTGGAGATCCATCCGGGCGAAATTCCACCCGCCCTCCGCTTTCCGCCGAACAGATCAGGCAGAACGCCGAAACCTACAAGACCCAGGCTTTCAAGGTGCTCGATCCATCGCGGACCGAGCTGCGCTACAACAGTGAATGGAGCGATGCGCTGGGCGCGCGCGGCATGATTCAGCTGGCGGCCAAGTACACGGTGGCCCGGATGATGGAGCGCAACGATTTTCACGACCGCTTCAAGGCCGGCACGCCGATCAGCGTGCATGAATTCCTTTACCCCTTGATGCAGGGCTATGACTCGGTGGCGCTGCAAAGCGATATCGAGCTGGGCGGCACCGACCAGAAATTCAACCTGCTGATGGGACGGCACCTGCAGGTCGAGTATGGGCAGGAGCCGCAGTGCATCCTCACCATGCCTCTGCTCGAGGGTCTGGACGGCGTCGAAAAGATGTCGAAATCCAAGAACAACTATATTGGCATCACCGAAGACGCCAACACCATGTTCGCCAAGGTGCTGTCGATTTCCGATGAACTGATGTGGCGCTGGTATACGCTGCTGTCGTTCAAATCGATGGCAGAGATTGAGGCGCTGCGGGCCGAGGTGGCCCAAGGCCGCAACCCGAAAGACGCCAAGGTGATGCTGGCCAAGGAAATCACCGCGCGCTTTCATTCGGCGGCGGCGGCGGATGCCGCGGAACAGGATTTCATCAACCGCAGCAAGGGCGGTGTGCCCGATGACATTCCCGAGGTGTCGCTCACCGGAGCACCGATGGGGATCGGCGCGGTGCTCAAGGCGGCCGGTCTGGCGCCTTCCACCAGTGAGGCGGGCCGCTTGATCGATGGCGGCGGCGTGCGGGTGGATTCCACCGTGATCAGCGACAAAGGGCTGAAACTGGAAGCGGGCACTTACGTGGTGCAGGTGGGTAAGCGGAAATTTGCCCAAGTCACGCTGGGGTAGCCAGACGCACGGGGCTTGCATCCTTGTCCGGGATCAAGTTAGCCGAATGAACACGACCCTCACGTCCTTGCCTGCCGGTGAGCTCCGGCCCGCTCTCACCGAGCCCTATACCAGTGCTCACCTGGTGCGCTGGTGCGCCGCGCAACAGAACTGGGACAAGATCCACTACGATCTGGAATACGCCCGGGAATTCGCTGGGTTGCCGGAACGCGTCATCAATGGCGCGCTGAAGCAGCATCTGCTGGCGCGCTATCTTGTCGATTCATTTGACGCATCGGCACGGATCGTGCGGCTGAACTACAAGTTCACTGGTCCTGATTTCGTCGGTGAGCGCCTCGAGTTGCGCGGCCGCGTGCTCCGAACCGAGAGTCTGGGCGATCATCGATTTGCGCATGTGGAGCTTGAGATCGGTAACCCCGCCCAAGCGAAAACGACGACGACAAGCACCGCCATTCTGATGCTTGACACGCCATCCTGGCAGTCAGTCGACTGGGGCAGCTTGCCCCCGCAATGGCGCCTCGACGAAGTGGTCGGTGCCGATGACGATGACGCTGTGCCTCGAGAGGTTCGTGACCTGCTCGGGCGCGACGACGAGCAACTCAGGTCTTATTGCGCACTGGATGCCAGCCGGCTTCGGCTGTTCGCCGATGCCGTTCAGGGCCTGCGCGCATGGCACTTCGATTCGAATGCCGCCGCAGCGGCAGGGCTGGAGACCCTTGTGGCCCCGGATCTCTTTCCAATACATGCCATAGAGGCCGAGCCCGGCACGCTGCCCCTCTCGCAAGAGCGGAGTGCGATCGGACGTGAAGCTGTCAGCGAAGTGGGCCGCAATTTCGCACGCCGCTTTGGCTTCCCGGCCAACGGCATGGTCAACGGCGGGAACGAAACCGAGATTCATTCGTTGCTGCGCTTGGGCGAAACCGCGTGCGCCGTGAGCCGGCTGCTGTCGGCCCGTGTCAAACCGGGGGCTCGCGGCGGAGACATGCTGTTCATGACGAGCCTCAATACCTATAGGACGACGACCGGCCGGTTGCTGATGCGCGAGAAGCAACTGGGTATTTATCGCAATTTCAACGTCGCCGCGCCGGCGGCCCTTTGAGCCGTTCGCTTTATCAGAGATGGGGCGGTTGCATGTGGCTTAACCCGGAGTCTCCTCCATAGCAGGCCGCCAACCAGGTTGCCGGGTTGGCGCCACATATTTCCTTCGCCGAGTCCAGGAAGTTTCAATTGGCCATGGGCTGGCTGCGCGGCTTGATGGCGGTGCATTCGGCGACCGTGTCCCATTTGCCGTTGCAGTGCTTCCAGCCGCAGGCATCACGCTTGAATGGGTTGCCGCCCGCCTCCTTCAGGCACTGGCCCAGGGGCGTATTGGAGGCACCCTTGTTCGCCATGAAGTCGCCGCCACTCGCCGGGCAGTCACCCTGGCCCCAGCGGCCCTCGCAGTGCTTGCGCATGCAGCGGTCGCGGGAGAGGGGGTTCATGCCGGCGTGATCCATGCAACTCTTCAAGCTGGCGTTGGGGTCGGCATTCGGGTTGGCGCTGGAGCGGTAAGCCCGCGGCTGCGAGGGTGCCGGGGCGGCGTTGGTGGCACGTGCGGGAGCGGCGCGCGGCGCCGTGGTTTGGCCTTTCTCGGCTCGGTATTTGCGCGCGGCTTCCACGGCCTCCTTGGAATTGCTCTGTGCCTGGACGGCCATCGGCATCAGCAGCATGGTATGCGCCACGGCAAATGCGGCCGCCATGCGCGTGATTGTGCTCAAGAACCTCATGCCATACTCCTCTTCGATTAACAATTGAAAACGTATCAACGATATTCGAAATGCAGGCCCTGATCCAGCGAGTTTCGCAAGCACATGTGACAGTAGAGGGCCGGGAGATCGGCCGGATCGGGGCCGGCCTGCTGGTGTTGCTGTGCGCCGAGCGTGGCGACGAGCAGCCGCAGGCTGATCGTTTGCTGGCCAAGCTGCTCAAGCTGCGCATTTTCTCCGATGCCGCTGGAAAAATGAATCTCAGCGTGCAGGATATCGCCGGAGGCTTGTTGGTTGTCAGCCAGTTCACGCTGGCGGCGGATACCAGTGGGGGCAACCGGCCCAGCTTCACCGCGGCAGCGCCGCCTGAGCAGGGGCGGCAACTCTATGAGTATTTCGTAGCCCAGGCGCGTGCGCAGCATCCGGAAGTGGCTTGCGGTGAATTCGGTGCCGACATGCAGGTGGCACTGATCAACGATGGCCCGGTAACGCTGCCGTTGCGCGTGGCGGCAGGGGGCGATGCCCGGGCCAATTGACAGAACAGACAGAACAGCCCATGGCGCGTGATTTCCCGGCATGCCATAGGATAGGCATATGGATATGCATATGACGAAAACAGGCTTTGTGCCCAGGTAGTATCCGCAAGTTTCATTCATTCGGCCAACCGCTTGAGTCAGTTGTTTCAGCCAGTCGTTTTCTGCCTCTCAAAATCAGGAGTTTCATCATGCCCTTGCCGTATTCATCCACTTTGCGCGCCACGCTGGCGGTGGCTTCTCTGGCCCTGATGGCCGCCTCGGCGCACGCGGGCACCACGCTCGACGCCGTGAAAAAGCGCGACAGCGTGAGGTGCGGCGTGACCAACGGCGTGGCGGGCTTTTCGGCGCCTGACGGCAAGGGCCAATGGAGCGGCCTCGACGTGGACACCTGTCGTGCGATCGCCGCGGCCGTGCTGGGCGACGGCAACAAGGTGGAGTTTGTGCCGCTGAATTCGCAGCAGCGCTTTTCGGCACTGCAAGCCGGTGAAGTGGATGTGCTGGCGCGCAACACCACGGCCAACCTGACGCGCGACGCCTCGCTGGGCCTGCACGCCACCACCATCAACTACTACGACGGCCAGGGTTTCCTGGTGCCCAAGAAACTCAAGGTGACCAGTGCCAAGCAGTTGAAGGGTGCGACCATCTGCACTCAATCGGGCACCACGAACGAGAAAAACGTGACCGACTATTTCCGGGGCCAGAACATTCAAGTCAAGACGGTGGTGTTCGAGAGCTTCGAAGCTTCGTTCAAGGCCTTCTTCTCGGGCCGCTGCCAAGCGTTCACCACGGACGTATCGGCGCTGGCCGGCCTGCGCAACAAGGAGGCGCCTAACCCCGACGACTACGTGATCCTGCCCGAGCTGATCTCCAAGGAGCCGCTCGCGCCCTTCGTACGACGTGGCGATGATGAGTGGTTCGCCATCGTCAAGTGGGTGCCCAATGCGCTCATTGAAGCGGAGGAGGTGGGCATCACGCAAGCCAACATCGATCAGCTTCGCGCCGGCAGCAAGGATCCTGCGCAGCAGCGCCTGCTCGGGACGGGAGATGACCTGGGCAAGTTGCTGGGGTTGTCCAAGGACTGGTCGTACAAAGCCATCAAGACCGTGGGGAACTACGGAGAGATCTTCGAGCGCAACGTGGGGCCGAATTCGGTGCTGAAGCTGCCGCGTGGCAATAACCGCCAGTGGAACCAGGGCGGCCTGCTGTACGCGCTGCCCGTCAAGTAAGTAAGGGTCTCCTTGCCCACCACGCCCTCCCAGGCGGGAACGCCCGGCCCGCAAGACCAGCCTGCGCGCGCGCGCTGGGCCCTGGTGCGGAAGATTCTGCTGCAGCTGGTGTTTGTCGCCGCGCTGTGCGGACTTGTCTGGTGGGTGGTCCAGCATGCGCTGGACGTGCTGCGTGCACGCGGCGTGCGCTCGGGCTTCGATTTTCTGCTCGACGCGGCCGGCATTCCCATCAGCGAGGGCTGGCCCAGCTATTCACCCGGAGAGCCGTTCTGGCGCGCCTTTCTCACCGGTGTGGGCAACACCCTGCGCGCGGCCGTGCCGGCCAGCATACTGGCTGTGGTGCTGGGTCTGCTGCTGGGGGTGGGGCGGCTGGTGCCGCATCGCCTGGTGAGCGGGCTGTGCGCGGGCTACATCAATCTGGTGCGCAACATTCCGCTGCTGCTGCAGTTGCTGATGGTGAGCTTTGCCGTGGGTTCGCTGCTGCCCGATCCGATCGAGCCGCTGCAACTGCTGCCCGGCGTCTGGCTTAGCAAGGCGGGCCTCGCCATGCCCTGGCCGGTTCATGGCGAGGCGGGCTGGGTGCTGGAGTGGCCTGAGCGGGGTAACTTCGGCCCGACAGGCGGCGCTGCGCTGAGCCCGGAATATGTGGCGATCGTGGCGGCTCTGGCTCTGTATTCCGCGGGGTTCGTGGCCGAGATCGTACGCGCGGGCATCCAGGCCGTGCCCCAGGGCCAATGGCTGGCCGCGCGAGCGCTGGGGCTGAAGCCGGGGCAGGAGATGCGCTACGTGGTGCTGCCGCAGGCGCAGCGCGTCATCGTGCCGGCACTGACCAACCAATTGCTCAGCCTCACCAAGAATTCATCTCTGGCCGTGGCCGTGGGATATCCTGAACTGGTCTCCGTGGCCAACATGACCATCGGCACGACGGGCCGTGCATTCGAGTGCATTGCCATTGTCATGGCGGTGTATCTCCTGTTGTCGCTGCTTATCGCGGGCGGCATGAATCTCTACAACAAGCGCGTGGCGCTGCGGGGCTGGGCATGACGGCCACGCAGACGTCGGCCGCACCCCCGCCGCGCATGAGTGGCGGAGGCCGTACCTGGGCGCAGGATCTGTTCGGCTCGCCTGCGCGCTGGGCGTTCACTTTGGCTGTCTGCGCGCTTCTGGCCTGGTCGCTGTGGCATCTACTGCCCTGGGGCCTGATGAACGCCACGTTCACGGCCAGCGCCGATGCCTGCCGTGCCCACCGCGAGGGGGCCTGCTGGGGCGTGGTGGCCGAGAAGTGGCGGCCCGTGCTGTTCGGCCGCTACCCTTACGCCGAGCAATGGCGTGCCGCTTGCGCGGGGGCTGCTGGCGGCCATGACGCTGGTGAGCGCCTGGCCGCGCGTCTGGCGCTGGTGGCTGGCGCCACTGTGGGCGGCCGTGCTGGCCGCGGCTTTCGTGCTGATGGGGGGCGGCGCACTCGGTTTGTCCAAGGTGCCGACGGGGCAGTGGGGTGGACTGCCGCTGACCATCCTGCTGGCGGTTCTGGGTGTGGCCATGGCGTTTCCCATCGGCCTGGGCCTGGCGCTGGGGCGGCGGTCGGATTGGCCCGTGGTGCGCACCTTGTGCGCCAGCTATATTGAACTCGTGCGTGGCGTGCCGCTGATTTCCGTGCTGTTCATGGCCACGTTCCTGCTGCCGCTGTTGTGGCCTATCGGCGCCCAGCCCGACGTGCTGCTGCGTGTCGTCGTCGGGCAGGGCCTGTTCATCGCTGCTTATCTGGCCGAAGTGATTCGCGGTGGGTTGCAGGCTGTGCCCCAGGGGCAGCTCGATGCGGCGCGCGCGCTGGGTTTTACGCGCTGGGGTGTGCAGCGTGCGATCGTGCTGCCCCAGGCGCTGCGCATGGTGGTGCCTGCGCTGACCAACATTGTGCTGGGCGCGCTGAAGGACACATCACTGGTGACCGTCGTCGGCCTCTTCGAGCTGACGGGGGCGCTCAGCCTGGCGCTGGGGGGCGATCCCAACTGGCGCCCGTTCTATCTGGAAGCCTATCTGTTCGTGGCCGCCATTTACTGGCTGCTTTGCTTTGGCCTGGCACGCTACGGCTTGTGGCTGGAAGGATTCTTGCGCCGCGAACATACCTCTGCGCGAGGCTGAGAACGCGCGCGCGTGCTAAGCGGCGTAGGGATCAGGCAGTCCAAGCGCCGCCATGATCTGCGTCTCAAGCGCCTCCATGGCTTCGGCATCAGCTTCGCTGGTTTCATGATCCCAGCCTTGCGCATGCAGCGTGCCATGCACCAGCAGGTGGGCATAGTGCTCGGCCAGGGGTTTTCCCAACTCGGCTGCTTCGCGCTCGAGCACTGGGGCGCAGAGCACCAGATCGGCGCTGACCACGGGCGCTTCGGGCGGCCGGGCGTAGTCGAATGTGAGCACGTTGGTGGCGTAGTCCTTGCCGCGATAGGACTGATTGAGCGCACGGCCTTCTTCCGCGTCCACGATGCGTACGGTGATTTCGGCGGGGGCCTGCAGCGCATGGCGGATCCAGCGCACGGCCTTGTGGCGTGGCAGGGCGGCACGGTGCGCCGCAGCGCCGTCGAAGCGTGCCCATTGGAGTGAAAGCGTCAGGGGCGGCAGGGACATGGCAGTGGTTTCTCTGGGGCTCAAGCGGGGCGTGCGCGGCTCGATTGGGCGTCGTAAGCGTCGACGATGCGGGCCACCAACGGATGGCGCACCACATCGGCTGAGGTGAAGCGCGTGAAGGCCAGACCCTTGACGCGCTTGAGCACGCGCTCCGCATCCACCAGTCCGCTGGTGGCGCCCTTGGGCAGGTCGATCTGGCTGATGTCGCCCGTGACCACGCAGCGCGCGCCGAAGCCGATGCGGGTGAGGAACATTTTCATTTGTTCGGGCGTGGTGTTCTGCGCTTCGTCGAGGATGACGAAGGCGTTGTTCAGCGTGCGCCCGCGCATGAAGGCCAGCGGGGCGATTTCGAGCTGGTTGCGTTCGAAGGCTTTCATCACGCGATCGAAGCCCATCAAGTCGTACAGGGCGTCATACAGCGGACGCAGATAGGGATCGACCTTCTGCGTCAGATCGCCTGGCAGAAAGCCCAGGCGCTCGCCGGCTTCCACGGCCGGCCGTGTGAGCACGATGCGCTGCACGGCGCTGCGCTCCAGCGCGTCGACGGCGCAAGCCACCGCCAGATAGGTTTTGCCGGTGCCGGCGGGGCCGATGCCGAAGGTGATGTCGTGCGTGGCGATGTTGTCGAGGTAGACGCTCTGGTTGGGCGTGCGTGCTTTCAGATCGGCGCGGCGCGTGTGCAAGCGCTGGGTGCCATCTTCGTCTTCGGACAGGGGCGAGCCTTCGCCCGCCAGCATCAGTTGCACGGTTTCGGGGCGGATCGGGCGGTCGGCGAGCTCGTAGAGCGCCTGCAATACCTCGAGCCCGCGTTCGGCGTTTTTCTTGTGGCCATCGATCTTGAACTGCTCGTGGCGATGCGCCACGGCAACCTGCAGCGCCATCTCGATCGTGCGCAGGTGTTCATCCATGGGGCCGCACAGGTTCGACAGGCGGGTATTGTTGTGAGGGGTAAAGGTATGTCGGAGGATCACCAGTGAGATTGTCCACGAAGTGTGGAAGGGGTGCTACTTTTGGTGAGCGTCTTATGATTGGCTCACCGGCGCTCTGCGCGCCATCCCTTTTTACTGAAAGCTCCTGTGATCGGACGTCTTTGCGGCTTGCTGGCCGAAAAAAATCCACCTCAATTGCTGATTGACTGCCACGGCGTGGGCTATGAGGTGGACGTGCCCATGAGCACGTTCTACCACCTGCCGGCCGTCGGGGAGCAGGTCACGCTGCTCACGCATTTCGTGGTGCGAGAGGACGCGCAGATTCTCTATGGCTTCGCTACCGCACCCGAGCGTGAGGCTTTTCGCCAGTTGATCCGCATCAGTGGCGTGGGGCCGCGCACCGCGCTGGCGGTGCTTTCCGGTATGAGCGTGGCTGAGTTGTCTCAGGCGGTGACTGTTCAGGAGGCGGGGCGCCTGGTCAAGGTGCCTGGGATCGGCAAGAAGACGGCCGAGCGGCTGCTGCTGGAGCTCAAAGGCAAGCTGGGGCCGGATCTGGGGACGGCGGCGGCTTCTGTGCAGAGCGATGCGGAGTCCGATATCTTGCAGGCGCTGTTGGCGCTGGGGTACAACGATCGGGAGGCGGCGGCGAGTATGAAGGCGTTGCCGGCGGGGGTGGGGGTGAGTGATGGGATTCGGTTGGCGCTACGGGCGTTGGCGAAGTAGTTGCTGTTTTTCTTTTCGAGGGTTTTGCTGCCTCTCCCTCTCCCTCTCCCTCTGGGAGAGGGTTGGGCGGGGCAGGCCATCCTGTGAGGGCTTTCACGGCTGGTTGAACTGGACGGCCTTCTGCTTCCTGATGACCTTCAGCTGTTTGAATTGAAGTCGGAGGCCGGGATTGCCCCCGGCAGTGCAGTCACCTTCTTTTGCGTCGCCAAAAGAAGGTAACCCAAGAAAAGGCGACCCACTGCCCGCGTCCCTGCGCTGCGCTCCGGGCAGCCTGCGATGCTCGGTCAAGGGGCGGTGCTGCAGAACTCGCTATGTTCACTTCGTTCACGCCGCTCAAACAGCTGCAGCAAGCTAGAGCACGAAGCAAGGGCATCTTGCAGTGCCCTTGCCCGCCCCTTGCCCTGCGCTTCTCAGCGCGGGCAGAGGGGACCCATGGCTCGGGCCATCGCTGCGCTCGGCCTGCGACTTAACAGGCTTCGCCGTCTTTCTCACTTATCCGCCGGGGCGTCCTGGCGCAGGGGGAGGGCTTTCGCCGTGCTATCTGCGCTCTACTTGAATCCTTCTGCCAATCTATGAGTAATTTCCGCAGCCGGCCCGGTGGTACATGCACTCGCGTTCTGTCCGCTCCAAAGCGGCGTGAAATCGGTGCAACCCACTTTTTCCGCGGCCGCTCGCAGCGGACCAATGGCGTTGGTTGCTTGCGGGAATTCAGGCGCGGCACTGCTGATCGGCCCTAGTTCGCGCATCAGCCGGTTGACGATGCCGCGCGCGGGCCGGCCGCTGAAGAGATTGGTCAGTGCGGTATGGCGTGCGGCTTCGCTTTGCAGGGCGGCACGGTGCATGGCTGAGGTGGATGTTTCGTCGGAGCACAGATAGGCAGTGCCTACCTGTACAGCGGAGGCTCCCAAGCCCATGGCAGCGCGCACGCCTGCCGCATCGGCAATGCCGCCTGCGGCAATGACCGGAATGCGCACGGCAGCCACGATTTGTGGCAGCAGGGCGAAGGTGCCCATTTGCTCGGTCAGGTCCATGCTCAGGAAATGACCGCGATGCCCACCCGCCTCCAGGCCTTGCGCAATCACGGCATCAGCGCCGCGTTCTTGAAGCCAAAGTGCCTCACGGACGGTGGTCGCCGATGACAACACGAAGGCTCCCCATGCCTTGACGCGCGCCAGCAGCTCCGGCGAGGGCAACCCGAAGTGAAAGCTCACGATCTTCGGTTTGAACTCGGTCAGCACATCAGCGATCTCGGCACTGAACGGCTGCCGTCCCGGCCCATTGGGAATGGCGTTCACATCAAGCCCATATTCCGCGTAATAAGGCGCCAGAGCCTGGCGCCAAGAGGCATCGCGCGCGGCGTCGGGTAGAGGCGGGGTATGGGCGAAGAAATTGACGTTGTAGGGAAGGCCGCTCTGATTCAGCTTTTGCAGCTCGGCACGCAACGGGTCGACCGCCAGCATGGCACTGGGCATCGAGCCGAGCCCTCCTGTTCCGCCTACCGCCAGGGCCAAGGTACTGCCTTGTGCACCGGCCATGGGCGCCTGGATGAGAGGGAGGGCAATGCCGAGTTGAGCGCAGAGGGTGTTCATGAGCGTATTCTGGCAGTACGTCACTCTTTTGTCTGGCCACACGTACCCGCTGATTCGCGGGCCGAGCGCAGCGATGGCCCGAGCCATGGGTCCGCTCTGCCCGCGCTGAGAAGCGCAGGGCAAGGGCGGGCAAGGGCACTGCAAGATGCCCTTGCTTCGTGCTCTAGCTTGCTGCAGCTGTTTGAGCGGCGTGAACGTAGTGAACATAGCGAGTTCTGCAGCACCGCTCCTTGACCGAGCATCGCAGGCTGCCCGGAGCGTAGCGTAGGGACACGTCCAGTGGGGTCGCCTTTTCTTGGGTTACCTTCTTTTGGCGACGCAAAAGAAGGTGACTGCACTGCCGGGGGCAATCCCGGCCTCCGACCTCAACTCAAACAGCAGAAGGTCATCAGGAAGCAGAAGGCCGTTCAGTTCAACCAGCCGTGAAAGCCCCCACCCCGGCCCTCCCCCAGAGGGGGAGGGAGTAAACCCCCAGGCGAAAACCCGAGGCCATCGCAAAAGGCACCGAAATACTTGCACTTCATCCAAATATTTAATATATTAAATAAATGCCCAGGCCAACCCAGAAACCTGAACTCAAGCACCGCAACCTTCCCTTGCTGCTTCTCAAGGCGCGCGAGGCGATGATGGTCAGCCGCCGCCCCGCGCTGCGCAGCCATGGCTTGTCGGACCAGCAGTGGCGCGTACTGCGCGTGCTGGCCGAGCCGGTTCATGTGTCGGGCCTGGAAACCGGCCGCCTGGCGCGCGAGGCGCATCTGCTCGGCCCGAGCCTGACGGGCGTGCTGACCCGTATGGAGCGCGATGGCCTGGTGCAGCGCCAGCGCAGCGAGGCGGACGCGCGCCGCAGCGTGGTCAGCATCACCGAGGATGGGCTGGCCGTGGCGGCTTCGCTTTCGGTGGCCATTGAATCGCAATACGACGATCTGGAAGCGAAGGTGGGCCGCCCCAAGCTGGCCCAGCTCTATACCCTGCTGGACGAGCTGATCGCCGTGCAGCAGATTGACCATGAAGAGGAGATTTCCATGACCGAGGACGCTGCATGAGCGCTGTTATTCCATGGCTTCCGCAGGGTACCGTGTACGGCACGCTGCTCAACTTCCGCCGCGAGTTCGAGTTGTGGACGCCCAAGATGAGCGAAGCGCCCTACAAGGCGCCGCCCAAGGCGCCCGTGCTCTATATCAAGACGGCCAACACCTTTGCGCCGAACGGCGCCGCTGTCGCCGTGCAGGAAGAGGTGGAGGTCGGCGCCGCGCTGGGGCTCGTGATGGGCGATGCCTCCGGGCAGGGCACAGACGCGCTTCCCCGAGTGGCGGGATACGTGCTGCTGGGTGATCTGAGCCTGCCGCATGCCAGCTATTACCGCCCGCCAATGCGCTTTCGCAACCGCGACGGATTCCTGGTCTGTGGCCCGGCCATGCGGCCTATCGCCGAAGCGGGAGACCCCGCCGCCATGGCGCTTGAAGTCCGCATCAACGAGACGCTGGCGCAGCGTGTGCAGCTGTCCACCCTGGTGCGCGATGCCGCCACGCTCCTCGCGGA
The DNA here is from genome assembly GCF_049532675.1 of Ottowia sp. VDI28. NCBI lineage: Bacteria > Pseudomonadati > Pseudomonadota > Betaproteobacteria > Burkholderiales > Comamonadaceae > Ottowia > Ottowia sp. VDI28. The sequence continues at coordinate 1,127,666 of NZ_CP149820.1, forward strand.
GGTCAACGGATTCATGACCTTGCAACCGGGTGATGTCCTGATGCTGGGCACGGATTGCCTGGAAGACGGCACACGGCCGCGGGCCAAGGCAGGGGATCGTGTGCAGATCAGCGCCTCCGGCTTCGAGCCGCTCACGCACACCTTGATCGCGGAGAAAACATGAAACATTCGCGCATTGCCTGGGCCGGCGCCGTACACGACGCGATCGAACGCGATGGCCAGCTGGAACTCCAAACCCCTGCTTTCAAGGGCCAACTCCTCGGTTTCGACGAAGTCGTGTGGCTGCCTCCGCTCGCCCCCACGCCCACGAACCGGCCGCGCTCCGTGCTGGCACTGGCCATCAACTACGCCGACCACGCGAGAGAGTTGGCCTTCAAGCCGCCCGAGGAGCCGCTGGCGTTCCCCAAGGGCGCTGCGTCGTTCATCGGCCATCGCGCTTCGACCGTGCGGCCTCTCGATGCGACCAACATGCACTATGAATGCGAGCTGGCCGTGGTGATCGGCAGCGAGGCACGGCGCGTGAAAAAGGCCGATGCCTACGATTTCGTGCGCGGCTACACCGTGGCCAATGATTACGCCATCCGCGACTACCTTGAGAATTGGTACCGGCCCAATCTGCGCGTGAAGAACCGGGACACCTGCACGCCCATCGGCCCCTGGCTGGTCGACGCCGCCGATATCCCTGATCCCATGAAGCTGCGGCTCAAGACCACGGTGAACGGCCAGGTGACCCAGCAAGGCACCACGGCCGACATGGTGTTCGATGTGCCCGCGCTGATCGAATACTTCACGAGCTTCATGACGCTCTATCCCGGCGACGTCATCCTGACCGGCACGCCCGACGGCGTGGTTGATTGTCCTGCCGGCAGCCATGTCGTATGCGAAATCGAGGGCATCGGGGCCCTCGAGAACACCATCATGCATCCACGCCGCACCGCGCCGTGAAACCTGCGAGATACCCATGAAAATCGACCATCTCATTGACGGCAAACCGGTTGCCGGCACCGATTACTTCGAAACCGTCAACCCCGCCACGCAGGAGACGCTGGCGGAGGTGGCCTCAGGCGGCGAAGCCGAGGTTAACGCGGCCGTGGCCGCCGCCAAGGCGGCCTTCCCCAAGTGGGCCGGTTTGCCTGCGACGGAGCGCGCCAGGAAAATCCGGGCCCTGGGCGATCTCATCGCCAAGCACGTGCCGGAAATCGCAGCAACCGAGACCGACGACACCGGCCAGGTGATCGCCCAGACCGGCAAGCAACTGGTGCCGCGCGCGGCCGACAACTTCTACTACTTCGCCGAGATGTGCACGCGCGTGGATGGCCACACCTACCCCACGCCCACGCACCTGAACTACACGCTGTTCCACCCCGTGGGGGTGTGCGCGCTCATCAGCCCGTGGAACGTGCCCTTCATGACGTCCACCTGGAAAGTGGCGCCCTGCCTGGCTTTCGGCAACACCGCCGTGCTCAAGATGAGCGAGCTCTCGCCTCTCACGGCCGCGCGCCTGGGCGAGCTCGCGCTGGAGGCGGGCATTCCGGCGGGCGTGCTGAACCTGGTGCACGGCTATGGCAAGGAAGCCGGTGAGCCCCTGGTGGCACACCCCGACGTGCGGGCGATCTCCTTCACGGGTTCCACAGCCACCGGCAACCGCATCGTGCGCTCGGCCGGCCTGAAGAAGTTCAGCATGGAGCTGGGGGGCAAGAGCCCGTTCGTCATCTTCGAAGATGCGGACTTGGACCGTGCGCTCGATGCGGCCGTGTTCATGATCTTCAGCAACAATGGCGAACGCTGCACGGCGGGCAGCCGCATCCTGGTGCAGAAGAGCATCTATGCGGACTTCGCAGCCAAGTTCACCGAACGGGCCAAGAAGATCATCGTGGGCGATCCCCAGGACGAGAAAACCATCATCGGCCCGATGGTCTCCAAGAACCACTTGGCCAAGGTACGCAGCTACATCGAGCTGGGGCCGAAGGAAGGCGCCACGCTTCTGTGCGGCGGGCTGGACCGTCCGGGCTACGCCCCCGAATTGCCCGGCCGCGTGGCCAAGGGCAACTACGTCTGGCCGACCGTGTTTGCCGACGTCGACAACCGCATGAAGATCGCCCAGGAGGAAATCTTCGGCCCGGTGGCCTGCTTGATCCCGTTTACCGACGAAGCCGATGCGATCGAAAAGGCCAACGACATCGAGTACGGCCTTTCCAGCTACGTGTGGAGCGAGAACATCGGGCGCGCCCATCGCGTGGCGGCCGCCATCGAGGCGGGCATGTGCTTCGTCAACAGCCAGAACGTGCGTGATCTGCGCCAACCCTTCGGCGGTACCAAGGCATCCGGCACCGGGCGTGAAGGAGGCACCTGGAGCTACGAAGTGTTCCTCGAGCCCAAGAACGTGGCGGTGTCCATGGGTTCTCATCACATTCCGCACTGGGGGGTCTGATCATGAAGCGCCGTCAGTTATTGCTTTCCACCGCGGCTGCTGCCGCCACCACCGCGCTGCCGCTGGCCGTGCGCGCCCAGGCCGCATGGCCTGCCAAGGCGATTCGCATCGTCGTGCCGTTTACCCCCGGCGGCACCACTGACTACGTCACGCGCCTGGTAGCTGCCGAGGCGGCGAAGTCGCTCGGCCAGACGATCGTGGTGGAGAACAAACCGGGCGCGGGAACGGTGATTGGCGTCGACAACGTGGCCAAATCGGCGCCTGACGGCTACAGCTTCGTGACCGTGGCCAACAGCTTCTGCGTGAACGCCACGCTGATCAAGAAGCTGCCCTACGACACCCGCAAGGATCTTCGCCCCGTGGCGCTGATGGGTTTGTCGGAGCACGTGCTGGCCACGCATCCGAGCAGCGAGCTGAAGACGGTGGCCGATATCGTCTCGCAAGCCAAGGCAGGCAAGAAGCTCAGCTACGCTTCTTTCGGCAATGGCACATCGGCGCATCTGGCGGGGGAAATGCTCAAGACCCAGCTCGGTCTGGACATCGTGCACGTTCCCTATAAAGGGCAGGCACCGGCACTGGCCGATCTGCTGGGTGGTCAGGTGTCGATGATGTTCGGCAACTGGCCGGAATTCCGCAGCCACGTGCAATCGGGCAAGTTGGTGGCCGTGGGCATGGCCACGGCCGCGCGGTCAGTTTACGCGCCTGATATTCCCACGCTGGCCGAGCAGGGGCTGAAAGTCGAATCCAACTCGTGGAACGGCTTGTTGGCACCCGCAGGGGTGCCAGACGACATCGTGCAGCGCATGAACACCGCAGTGGCCGAGGCCATGAAAGCGCCAGCCCTGGCTGAGGCCTTCCAGAAAGGCGGCATCTCGGCCAAGACCGGTACACCCGCGCAGTTCGCGGCCTACATCGACAGTGAGATCGCTCGCTACGCCGAGGTAATCAAGAAAGCCGGCATTACCGCCGACTAAGCGTCCGTTACGCCCATTACGCAGGAGAAAGATCATGGGGCAACTCGCTCTCGCAGCCAAGATAACCCACGTACCCAGCATTTACCTGAGCGAGCTGCCGGGGGAGCGCCAGGGCTCGCGCCAGGATGCGATCGATGGCCACAAGGAAATCAGCCGCCGGTGCCGCGAACTGGGCGTGGACACCCTCGTGGTGTTCGACACGCATTGGCTGGTCAACGCCAACTACCACCTCAATTGCGCACCGCACTGGTCGGGCACCTACACGAGCAATGAGCTGCCGCATTTCATCAGCAACATGTCCTATGGGTTCCCGGGCAACCCGGAGTTGGGGCGTCTGCTGGCCAAGGTATGCAGCGAGCAGGGCGTGGAAACGCTGGCTCACGACGCCACCACGCTGGCGCCCGAGTACGGCACGCTGGTACCCATGCGCTATATGAACGCGGACGAACACTTCAAGGTGGTCTCGGTCTCGGCGCTGTGCACCAGCCACTACCTCAACGACAGCGCACGGCTTGGCTGGGCCATGCGCGAGGCCGTGGAAAAGCACTACGACGGCAAGGTGGCCTTCCTGGCCAGCGGATCGCTCTCGCACCGCTTCGCCCAGAACGGGCTGGCGCCCGAGTTTGCGTTCAAGATCTGGAGCCCTCTGCTCGAGAAGTTGGACCGCGAAGTCCTGCGCATGTGGCAAAGCGCTGAATGGCACGACTTCTGCGCGATGCTGCCCGAATACGCCACCAAAGGACACGGTGAGGGCTTCATGCATGACACCGCCATGCTGCTTGGCTCACTCGGTTGGTCCAGTTACGACGGCAAGGTGGAAATCCTGACGCCCTACTTCGCCGCATCGGGCACGGGACAGCTCAATGCCGTGTTCCCGGTCACGCCGCAAGACGGCCAAGCCGTGCCGCAGCCCGAGGCTTCGCGCGCGACCAGTTATCGTGCCTCCGCCAGGCTGTAATCCCTGGCGATGATCCCCGGTCGTGATTCCTGATTTTTAGAAAGCTTCCCATGCCCCACCTCGTCGTTCTCTATACCGGCAATCTCGACAAACTCACCGACATGAACACGCTGTGCCGCAGCCTGGCCGACGCCATGCTGTCCGTGAAGGACGAAGCGGGTGCCCAGGTGTTTCCCACCGGCGGCACGCGTGTGCTGGCCTACCCCGCGCCGTATTACGCGGTGGCCGATGGCGGCGCTGCAGGCAAGGCCGCGGGAGGGGATGGTGACTATGCCTTCATGTACCTCAACTTGCGCATGGCGCGCGGGCGCAGTGCGGCGACCCAAAAGCGCGCGGGCGACGCTGTGCTGGCTGCCGTGCGGGAGCGCATCGATCCGCTGATGAAAGAGCGCCACATTGGTGTCACGGTTAACGTGGACGAAGGCGCGGAAGTGTTCGATGCCAAGCACAGCACCATCCATTCTCTCTTCAAGAAACCCTGAACATGCTGACGCCAGAACAGATCGCTGAACTCGCCCGCGAGCTGGATCAATCCGAGAAGACACGCGTGCAGGTGGAGCACTTTTCCAAGCGCTTCGCAGGCATGACCGTGGAAGATGGCTACCGCATCAGCCGTGCCTGGGTGGCGCTGCAACTGGCGGAGGGCCGGAAGGTGATCGGCCACAAGATCGGGTTGACCTCCCGCGCCATGCAGATCAGCAGCCAGATCGATGAGCCCGACTACGGCACGCTGCTCGACCACATGCTCTACACCGCGACGTCCGGCCAGGTGCTGGAGATTCCAGCCAGCCGCTTCATCGCGCCGCGCGTGGAAGTGGAATTGGCCTTCGTGCTGAAATCAGCCTTGAAGGGCCCGGACATCGATGTGGAGCAGGTGTTGACTGCCACCGACTACGTGACACCGGCGATCGAGATCATCGATTCGCGTATCGAGCAGTTCGACCGCCACAGCAAGGTCATGCGCAAGGTGTACGACACCATCAGCGACAACGCGGCCAACGGCGGCATCGTGGTCGGCGCTGGGCGCGCAGGCCCGCGTGCTACCGATCTGCCCTGGGTGGGCGCCATTCTGCGTCTCAACGGCGTGGTGGAAGAAACCGGACTGGCGGCCGGCGTGCAAGGGCATCCGGCGGTAGGCATTGCCTGGCTGGCCAACAAACTCGCGCCTTGGGGCGAATCACTGCAGCCGGGGCAGATCGTGTTGGCCGGTTCTTTCACACGCCCTGTGGCGGCCAAGGCCGGCGATGAGTTCGAAGCCGACTACGGACCGCTCGGCAAGATGGCTTTCAAGTTTGTTTGAAAGACTCATGCATTCCCGCATCTGCCGAGCCAGCGCAATGCGTGCGCACTTCGTGCACGCCCTACCTCTGTGCTGCCGCTCAATGTCGTTATTGAGGTAACGCGAAGTCATTGGTCATTCGATCGAGAGAGAAACATGGAAACACCCCAAAATTCCTTCAAGCAAGCCCTGCTGGACAAGCGTCAGCAAATCGGTTTCTGGCTGAATGTGCCCAATACCACCACGGCGGAAATCTGTGCTGGCGCGGGTTTCGATTGGCTGCTGATCGATGGTGAGCACACCACGCACAGCCTGCAGACCATCCTGCACCAACTGCAGACCATTGCCGCCTATCCGGGCACGCAAGCCGTCGTGCGCGTACCCATGGGCCACGGCCACGTGGGGGAGATGCTGATCAAGCAGTATCTTGATCTGGGCGCGCAAACCCTGATGGTGCCGATGGTGGACACGCCAGAGCAGGCGCAGGCCGTGGTGCAAGCCGCGCGCTACCCCGGCGCTGACGGGCTGGGCGGCATCCGGGGGTGGCCGGCGGACGGGCTGCCCGCTGGGGCCGGCATCCGCGCTACCTGCATGAGGCCAACGATCGCGTGAGCATCATCGTACAAGCCGAAACCCGCACCTCTCTCGACAACCTGGAGGCCATTGCCGCCGTGGATGGCGTGGACGGCATTTTCATTGGCCCGGCCGATCTGTCGGCTTCCATGGGCCATCGCGGTAACCCCGGACACCCGGACATGCAAGCGGCCATCGGGGACGCCATTCGCCGCGTGGTGCGTGCGGGCAAGGCCGCCGGCATTCTTACCCCCGATGAGACCATGGCGCGCCGCTACCTGGAGTGGGGCGCCACCTTCGTCGCCGTGGGCATCGATACCGTAAGCCTGGTGCGCGAGACCAGCCGGCTGGCGGCGGCATTCGCGGCCAGCAAATAAGAAGAGGCAGGAGACGCCATGAGTGCACAGGATATGAGCGCGGAGGAAAAGGCCGCCCGCCGGCAGCTCGCCGCCTGCTACCGCATCTTCGCCATGCTGGGCTGGACGGAGATGATCTACAACCATATCACGCTGCGCCTGCCGGACAGCGCTGACGGCGAGAAGCAATTCCTGATCAACCCTTTCGGCTTGCACTACACCGAAGTGACTGCCAGCAATCTGGTGAAGGTCAACCTGGCGGGTGAGGTGCTGGATGGCTCAGCTCATCCGATCAACCCTGCGGGTTACACGCTGCACAGCACCATCCATGGCGGTATCGACACGGCCCACTGCGTAATGCATACACACACCACCGCTGGTGTGGCCGTAGCCTGCCTGAAGGACGGGCTGCAGCAGACCAATTTCTACAGCGCGCAGTTGCACGGCATGCTGGCCTACCATGATTTCGAGGGCATCACCATCCATGCCGAAGAAGGGCCGCGCGTGCTCGCCAGCATCGGCCAGCGGCCCGCGGTGATTCTGCGCAACCATGGCTTGCTCGCTTGGGGGCAGACATTGCCGCAAACTTTCGCCATCCTGTGGACCTTGCAGCGCGCTTGCGAGATCCAGATGGCCACGTTCAGCATGGGGGGCGCAAGCGGTGATTCCGGTGCCGGACGCCATAGCGGCGAAGTGCACCCGCGATTCCCTGCAATTCGATCCGAAGCACGGCGCGGGGCAGGATGTGTGGGATGCGCTGGTAAGGCAACTGGATCGCTCGGACAAGAGCTACCAGGGATGAGTGTCCGGGGCCATGGCGTGCCGCAGCGCCATCATGAAGCCCTGACGGCGTGATGTCAGCGCAATCCGCCGACATAGCGGCGCACCGGCTGCACCAGCTTGGCCAGCGCCTGCCCGGTTTCGGGTGTGCTGGGGGCCGCGGGCGCCGGTGCGGGCTTGTCTGCCTGCGCTTGTGTGCTGTTCAGGCTGGCACGCAGGAGCAAGGCCAGTCTTTGCAGTTCGGCATCGTCTGTTTCCTTGGCGTGAGCCAATGCCAAGGCCGACATAGCCATCCCATACGTGACGTCGGAGGCCATCCATTCGGTGTCAGTCACGCGGCCCGTCTTGCGGCGCAAGGCCACATGAAGGCGGGCGGCAATGGCCAGGCGTTCGCTGTCGTGCATGCATTTCCTTTCTCCGTCGTTGGCGGTGCTTCACAGTTGCCGCTCCCGGTGCAAGGTGACATCCAGCCCTTCATGCTCCTGCTGCGGCGAGGCGCGCAGGGGCAACACCAGATCGATGCCCAGCAGCAGTACCGCCGTGGCGATGGCGCTGTAGGCCGCCACGGCACCTACGGCGATAGCCTGGTTCAGCAGGTTGGCATCCACGCCGCTGATGGCACGGTCGGCAAACACCCCTGTCAGCAGCGAGCCCACAATGCCGCCTATACCGTGCACGCCGAAGATATCGAGGGAGTCGTCTACACCCAGGCGGCGCTTGAGCCAGGTGGCGCCCCAGAAGCACGCCACGCCCGCGATCAGCCCGATGAGCACCGCACTGCCCAGTTGCACGAAGCCTGCCGCTGGGGTGATGGCCACCAGCCCGGCCAATATGCCCGACAGCAACCCGAGCAAGGTCGGGGCGCCGCGCAAGGCCCATTCGGTCAGCATCCAGGCCAGGCCGCCGCTGGCCGCGGCGAGCATGGTGACCAGCATGGCAAGCGCAGCGCGCCCGTCGGCGGTCAGCGCCGATCCGGCATTGAAGCCGAACCAGCCGATCAGCAGGAGCGCTGCGCCCATGGCCGTCCAGCCCAGGCTGTGTGGCTCGAAAGCCTGTTGGCCATAGCCCTGGCGCCGTCCCAGCAGCGCGGCGCACACCAGCCCTGCCATGCCGGCATTCACATGCACCACGGCGCCGCCAGCGAAGTCCAGCGCCCCCAGGCGGTTCAGCCATCCGCCCGGCTCCCAGACCCAATGGGCGATCGGCGCGTAGATCAGCACGCTCCACAAGGCCGCGAACAGCAGCAGGGCGGAAAAGCGCATACGCTCGACCACGGCCCCGATGATCAGGCAGGTGGTGATGACGCAAAACGTCATCTGGAACATGGCGTAGGCTGCCTCGGGCACTTTGGGGGCAAGGTGGCTGACGGTCAAGGTGCCTGCGGCACTATCGAGGTGCATGGCCGTAAAACCCAGGTACGCCAGGCCGCCCAGCCAGGCCGACCCCTGCCCGAAAGCCAGCGGATAGCCCAGCGCGAACCAGAGCAGGCTCACCAGGCAGGCCACGGCGAAGACGGAGGCCAGCGTGTTCACCACATTCTTGCGCCGCACCAGCCCGGCATAGAACAGCGACAGGCCCGGCAGCGTCATCATCAGAACCAGCGCCGCCGAGACCAGCAGCCACGCTGTATCTGCCTTGTCAATGGCCGAAAACTGCACCACCTGCATACCAGACTCCCTTCAGGATGCGCTGCGCGCCGATCCGGGTCACGCATCCGCTTATGTTTGTGTGATCGGTACTGTGGCTTAGCAGCTTCCATGCCAAGAGGGGCAAGTGGGCAAGAGGGCAAGAGGGCAAGAGGGCAAGAGGGCAAGAGGGCAAGAGGGCGCAAAGACCTGATGCCTACAATTCATAGAGCAAGCTTTTGTATGAAGCCAGCGTTTGGAACGCAAGGAGACAGCGGCGTATGTTCAAGAAGATAGCGATCTACGGAGCCGGCGCCATCGGCGGCTGGATAGGGGCGCGCCTGGCGGAAAAGGGCGCGGAGGTCAGTGTGGTGGCGCGCGGGGCCACTCTGGAGGCCTTGCGGCAGGGCGGCCTGCGTTTGCGCCAGAAGGGCGCCGATGCCGTGGAGCATGAGTCCGCCCAGGCGGTGCGCGCCAGTGCCGACCCGGCCGAACTGGGTGTGCAGGATCTCGTGATCGTGGCTGTCAAGGCGCCGGGCATGGCTGATGTAGCGGGCCGGATCGGTCCGCTGTTGGGCCCGAAGACGGTGGTGCTGACCGCGATGAATGGCGTGCCATGGTGGTTCCTCCAAGGCTTTGGCGGCCTGATCGCCGGGCAGCGTCTGGAATCGGTGGATCCCGGTGGCGCGATTGCGCGGGCCATTGCGCCGGCGCATGTCATCGGCTGCGTGGTGCATGCCAGCTGTGCGCTGGATGCCCCAGGGGTGATCCGCCATCACTTCGGCCAGGGGCTGATCATCGGCGAACCGGCAGGCGGCGACAGCGCGAGGGTGCAGGCGCTGGCCGGCTTGCTGCAGGAAGCGGGCTTCGAGGCCACGGTATCGCCTCAGATCCAGAAAGACGTCTGGTACAAGCTCTGGGGCAACATGACGGTGAACCCCGTCAGTGCCTTCACCGGCGCCACCGCCGATCGCATCCTCGATGACGATCTGGTGCGCGGCTTCATCAGCGCCGTGATGCTGGAGGCCCGAGAGATCGGCGCACGCATCGGCATCCCCATCGAGCAGCAGCCGGAGGACCGCCACATGGTCACGCGCAAGCTGGGCGCCTTCACACCCTCCATGTTGCAGGACGTGCGAGCCGGCAAGCCGGTGGAGATCGATGCGCTGGTGTCAGCCGTGCGGGAGCTCGGGGTGTTGACTCAGACGCCTGCGCCTTTCACCGATGCTTTGTTGGGGCTGGCCCGGCTGCACGCACGGGTGCATGGGCTCTATCCTGAATGAGCCAGAGCGAATAAGCCGGAATGACCCGCTCCAGCCCGGGCCGGGCGCTTAGCGGCGCAGCTTTCGCTTCGTTGCTATCCATCGCTCTCCTGATGGGGGCCAACCACGTGGCTGCCCGGCTGGCCTTCGATCATGGAACGGATGTGGCCACCGCAGTGGTGGTCCGCAGCTTTTTCACTGCATTGGTAGTGGGCGCCTTGCTGGTAGGGCAGCAAGGGTCTTTTTCTCTGACGGTGCGCCAGCGCAAGGCGCTGCCGGCGATCGGCCTTTTGATCGCAGTGCAAAGCCTATGCCTGTATTCCGCCGTGGCCCGGTTGCCGGTGGCACTGGCGCTGCTGGCCTTCAATAGCTATCCGCTCTGGACGGCGTTCTGGGCTCGGGTTCTCTATCAGCACAAGCCTGAGCGCGCCATGCTCCTGATCATGCCGGTTATTTTGCTGGGCCTGGTGCTGGCTCTGGATGTATTTGGCGCCGCTTCGGGGCTGGGCGCTGCCGGGCAGTGGCGCAAAATTGGGGTTGGCGTGGCCTTCGCGCTTGCCGCGGCGGCCACGTTTTCCCTGGCGCTGGTGCTGACGCAGCACGAGGCAGGCGATCTCGACGGCCGGTTGCGCACGTTTGCCACCATGGCCATAGTCAGCGTGCTGGCGGCAGCCGGCGTCTGGTGGCAAGGGGGGCCCCACCTGCCTGTGGCATCAGCAGGCTGGTGGGGGTTGGCACTGCTGACCTTGCTCTACGGCAGCGGTATCACACTTCTTTTCACTGTGCTGCCCCGTCTGGGCGTGGTGGGCAATGCAGCCATCATGAACGTCGAGCCTGTTGCCGCGCTGGTTCTGGCTTGGCTGATCCTGGGGCAGGCCATCGCGCCAGTGCAGGTGCTAGGTGCATTGATCGTGGTCGGTGCGGTGATGTGGCTGGGGATGCGCAAACGTTGAAGGTGTTTTGAGATATCCCTACCCCTTGGGTGAGGTTTCGAATTGCGGGGAGCGGCTTCCGCAAGGCTATCCCGGTCGGAATCGTCAGCGCCAGGGGCTGGGCTGGTGCGGCGGCGGGATCGAGACACCAGCAGAGAGCCTTCATGGATGGCTTGGGCAGCGAAGAGTACATGCCGGCTGTGAGACCTTTCGTGCTGTCACCTGCTGAAAGCTGAGCTTTGGCGCGACGTATCAAGCTGCGTCGGGCACGGCGTGAGCCGTTCTTGCGCCAGATCAAGCTTTGACTATGCCGGAGGGGCCATATTTGATCCAGCGCAAGACCGGACAGTTCAGCCGGGCCCAAGCTCGATTGCATCTCAACTCCCGAAACCTGGAGAACCTGTATGCAGACTCCGAATTCCATCCTTCTTCATCTCGATGGCTCTGCGCGCATAGGAGAAAGAATCAAACTGGCATGCCGGGTGGCAGAGAGTTTTGATGCCGAGGTGACCGCCAAGCCCTGTACCTATTCGGCGCTGATGCGCTACCCGTTCGCGATAGACGCGGGGTCGGAGGCGATCGAAGTCATGCGCAAAGTTGACCAAGAGGCGCGCGACAAGATGCATGGTATTTTTCTGGCGAACAGCGCGGGCTCGGCGCGGTTGCATTGGGAGGAGGCGGACGTCGAAGGGCCTTGGGGATTCGGCCGGCGCGCGCTTTATGCCGACCTCCTGATTCTTGGTCAGCGCGACAAGAATGATGCTGCGGATGCCGAGCTGCCAACTGATTTTCTACCCAGTGTGTTGGCGCAGAGCGGCCGGCCAGCCTTGGTCATGCCCTATGCGGGGCCGGTAGAACCGTTAGGCCGAAACATCCTCCTGGCGTGGAAGGAAACGCGCGAATCCGCGAGGGCCGTGACCGCTGCCCTCCCTTGGCTGTCCAGGGCAACGCAGGTACATGCTGTGGCGTATGGCGAAGATGCGCAGGCGTCGCTGCAGTCCTTGCGGAGTTATTTGCAGAAGCAAGGTATCCGGGATCTCTCACTGCATCGGGGCGACAGGGATGACGACGACGTTGGCAACAAGCTGCTGTCCCTGGCTTCCGATCTGGGATCGGACTTGCTTGTCATGGGCTGCTATGGCCATAGCCGCGCGCGCGAGTGGATTCTTGGTGGAGCCACACTGTCCATTCTTCAGTCGATGACATTGCCTGTATTGATGTCACACTGAGCGAGCTTGCCATGCGCATTGATTTCCTGGGCGGGACGGGTACCGTGACGGGTTCGAAGTATCTGTTGACCCACGAAGGCCGCCGGCTGCTGATCGATTGCGGGCTCTTCCAGGGGCTGAAGCAACTGCGCCTGCGCAACTGGGATGCGCTGCCGGTCGACCCTGCAAGCATAGACGCCGTACTGCTGACGCATGCCCATATCGATCACAGCGGCTTCGTGCCTAGATTAGTTCAGCTCGGCTTCAAGGGCAGGGTTTACTGCAGTGAGGCGACACGTGAGCTCTGCGAACTCTTGTTGCCCGACTCGGGCCGTTTGCAGGAGGAAGATGCCGACTATGCCAATCGTCATGGACATTCCAAACACCGGCCTGCTCTTGCGCTTTACACGGAGAAAGAGGCGCGCGCCGCACTCAAGCGCTTCGAGGTGGTTCCATTCGGGGAGGAGTGCTCCCCGTGGCCAGGGTGGTCATGGCGTTTGCGCAAAGCGGGTCATATCCTCGGAGCTGCCAGTGTGCGTGTGGGCTGGAAAAGTTCAAGTCTTCTATTTTCAGGGGATCTCGGACGCAGCAATGATCTCTTGATGCGTCCACCGGAGGCCGCCGAACCCGCTGACTATGTGGTGGTGGAATCGACCTACGGCAATCGCAAGCATCCTGCGGCAGACACCCTCACTGAACTGGCAAGCGTCGTCAACCGCACGGCTGCGCGCGGCGGTATTGTGCTGATTCCGGCGTTCGCTGTCGGGCGTGCGCAGACCCTGTTGCACTGCATGCGGTTGCTCAAGCAGGCGCGGCGCATTCCTGACATGCCGGTATACCTGAACAGCCCGATGGCAGCTGATGCAACGCGCCTTTACAGCAGGCACCTCGACGAGCACCGGTTGAGCCCTGAGCAATGTGACGCTACGAGCCTGAAGGCCGTCATTGTCAACTCCATCGAAGAGTCGCAGCGGTTGAATTCGCTGCAGTTTCCATCGGTCATCATATCGGCCAGTGGCATGGCGACGGGCGGCCGGGTTCTGCATCACCTGAAGGCTTATGCGCCAGATGCCAGAAATACCATCCTGTTTGCGGGATTCCAGGCAGCGGGCACGCGCGGCGCAAGCATGATGTCAGGCGCCGACAAGATCAAGGTCCACGGCGCCTACATACTCCTCAGGGCGGAGGTCGCTAGCCTGGAGACATTGTCGGCCCATGCTGACTGCGATGAGCTGTTGGCCTGGCTGGACGGCCTTCAGGCACCAAAGCGAGTCTTCGTGACACATGGAGAGCCCGTGGCGGCCGACGCATTGCGATTGGCCATCGAGGAACGCCATGGTTGGCCGTGCACAGTACCCGACTATCGTGAATCACAGGAACTCTGATGCGAGTCCGTGCACGCACGGGCGCATGTAGCAAACCTTAAGTTTCGCGGTGACTGGTTGGGTTTCGATGGCATTGCCAGCGGCCACTACGTTATCGGCCGATGCCTGGGGGGCCGATTTCCTGCGTTACTGGGTGGAGGCATTGGCTGAGCGCGGTATGCGAACGTCATCAGCAGGCCCGCCTGGTTTCGTTTCGTCACGCCTTCGATTGCGCTCGTTCTCATGGTTATCCCTACTATTCTTTCTATCTTGTTTATTAAATAGATAGTTGTAGTAGATGTCTGTTGATTTGTGGAAAATATCAAAAAACGATTCATTTTCAACGAATTGCGACAGATTCGCGGGTGTGCGGAACGTGTTCGGCACAGCCATCGCCAGCAGGAATCACTTGGGCCATCCGCCGCAGGCTGTGGATAGCGCCCGACTTGCCCGTTTCTTTTCCACAGACTTGCCAGGAGCCTGTGCCCGATTCAGGAAACGGCACGCGCCTGTCCGTGGCCCAAGGGCAAAAAGCTGAGGCATCAGCCCGCCCTGTACTACGATCTCGGCCATGAGCTCAATTCCCACATCTGATTCTTCTCACGGCACCGACGAACCGGACGACGTCGCCCTCGCGACGATCGAGGCGCTGGACGACGTGCTGGATGAACTGGCCGAACACCACGAGACCCTGCCGTCCTGGGAGTACTGCGAAGGCGCCATGACCGCCTTGCTGTGCACCCGCCGCCCGGTGCCGGAAGCCGAATGGTTGCCGCGCCTGCTGGATCTGGAGGCGGACACCCTGGATGCCGCCACCGGCTTTGCCAGCGAAGCCCAGCGCACCCGCTTTCTGATGAACTGGCTCGCTCGCGAGTCCCAGATCCGTCAGGCCCTGGAGTCCCCGGTCGAATCGCTGGACGATCCGCAGGCGCTTGACCCGGCGATCATGGACTTGCGCGGCCTGTACGCGTCACAGCCTGCCGAGGGGGAGGCCTTCAAGCTCGATGAAGGGGAATCTCTGCCGGCCTTCGCCACGCCCTGGGCACAAGGCTTCATGAGCGTGGTGGAGCTCTGGGAAGAAGACTGGGCGCCGCCGCGCGACAAGGAGATTGCCGCCAACATGGCCGACGCGCTGGAGTGCATTGAAGCCCTGTGCGCCGATGACACCGATCCGCCCACGCTGAACCTCTACGACGGCGACGGGCCGCCCAGCGTGAGCGAGCAGCGCATGGAGGCGTTCGGCGAGGCCATGTGGGCGGTCTATGACCTCTACACCATCGCCAAGAGCCTCGGCCCCCGCATCGACCCCGTGCGCAATGACGCCAAGGTCGGGCGCAATGACCCGTGCCCTTGCGGAAGCGGCAAGAAATACAAGAAGTGCTGCGGGGCATAGCCTAGTACGCCAACACGGAGGGCCGGCTCCCGCCTTCGCGGGGATCGCGAGAAAGAAAACAACGCGCAAAAGATCCACATGGTCCTGAACCTCGTCTGGCTAGGCTTCTTCCTTAGCGCCTTCATCGCGGCGCTGGTTCAGCTCGCTCAGGGCGATCTCACCGTGCTGCCCCGGCTGCTCACGGCCATGCTCGATTCGGCCAAGACCGGGTTCGACATCTCGATCGGCCTGGTGGGCGTCATGGCCCTGTGGCTCGGATTCATGAAGGTCGGTGAGCGCGCCGGCATGATCGATGCCTTCGCGCGCGGCGTGAATCCCGTTTTCCGCCACCTGTTTCCCGGTGTGCCCCCGGGGCATCCGGCCCAGGGCGCCATGACCATGAACATGAGCGCCAACCTGCTGGGCCTCGACAACGCCGCCACTCCGCTCGGGCTGAAAGCCATGCAGGAGCTGCAGTCGCTCAACCCCAAACCCGATACCGCCACCAATGCGCAGATCATGTTCCTGGTGCTCAACACCGCCGGGCTCACCCTGATCCCCACCTCGGTCATCGCCATCCGCCAGACCATGGCCGTCAAGCAAGGGCTGGTGGGCTTCAATGCCGCCGACATTTTCCTGCCGACGCTCCTGGCGACGGCTGGTTCGCTGCTCTCGGCGCTGATCGCGGTGGCGGTCGTGCAACGCTTGCCGCTGTGGCGTGCCGGCCTGTTGCTGCCCATGATGGCCGTCGCATTGCCGGTGGCCGCGCTGGTGATGTGGCTAGGGCGGTTTCCGCCGGACCAGGCCGCGCAGTGGATGGGCGTGATTGGCGCCGGTTTCATCGTGGCGGTGGTGGCCCTGTTTCTGATCGGTGGCGCGGTGCGGCGCGTGAACGTATACGAGGCCTTCGTCGATGGCGCCAAGGAAGGCTTTGGGGTAGCGGTCCAGATCATTCCTTACCTGGTCGCCATGCTGGTGGCCATTGCCGTGTTCCGTGCCGCCGGGCTGATGGAGATGCTCATGAGCGCCATCGGTGCCGGTGTGGCCGCACTCGGACTGCCGACCGACTTTCTGCCCGCATTGCCGGTAGGCTTGATGAAGATCCTGTCTGGCTCGGGCGCGCGCGGATTGATGGTGGACGTGATGCAGACCTATGGCGTTGATTCCTTTGCCGGCAAGCTCGCTGCCATCATCCAGGGCTCGACCGAAACCACGTTCTACGTGCTGGCCGTGTACTTCGGCAGCGTGGGCGTCAAGAACACACGGCATGCGTTGTCATGCGCGCTGTTCGCGGATGTGATCGGCATGGTGGCGGCCGTGTTGGTAGGGTACGCGTTCTTTAAGTGATCCTGTCCAACTGAGCCATGGTTTCAGTCCGGCTTCAATGGTTCACCGGACTTGTGTCCTGAGCCGAAAAATGGCGCTCGAACAAGGCTACCGTCTCGGCCAGGGCCTCGGGGGTCTCGATTCCACGGTGTGCTACGCACTGAGCCTGTGGCACCAATGTGCTCAGCTCGGCGAGATACTCATGAAGCATGTCATCGATTCCGCAGGTGAGCAACGTGGGCACGCGCAACAGGGGGAGCCGGGCTCTCTTGTCGTGCCCGAGTGCGGCGCGGTAGGGAATGTGGAAGGTTCGTGCCGCCTTCAGGACTTCCACCAGCTTGTCGTGCAGCACATGGGCGTTGGGCAGGCCTGCGGGGCGGCGGTGGGTCTTGTCCTTCCTGTACCACGGCCAGAATAGATAGGCATCGCGCACGAAAGACCAGATCAGGTGCAGGTGGCTGCCGTTCTGGTCGATGGTGACCTCAGGCACATAGTGCGCAAGCAGTTCGGCTTGCTCCTGCTCGCCGTAGAGGCCGACGCCGTCCAGAATCAGTGCCCGCACACGTGCCGGATGCGCGATGGCCAGTTCGCTGGCAATGCTGGCGCCCGTGTGAGTGCCATAGAGATCGAAGCGCTCGATCCCCAGTGCATCGAGCGCGTGCCTGTGGGCTTGCGCAAGATAGGGCACACCGACTTCGTGGTGCGCAGGCGCCGATGAATCGCCATTGCCCAGCGTGTCGGGCGCGATCACGTGCCGATGCCGGCCAAAGGCCCTCAACAAGGGCGCAAGCGTCAGCGCTGACCCCGGGGACGCGTGAATGAGGATGAGCGGCGGCGCATCAGGCACCGGCTGGCCGGCTTCGCGATAGTGAACCTGGCCGTCAGGCGTGTCGACGAATCCTCGGCGGATGCGAGGCGAAGCGTGCTCAAGGGGAGGGCTCTTCTGCATCAAAGCCCCAGTTCCCGCGCGATCAGATTCCGCTGCAGTTCGCTGCTGCCCTCGCCGAAGGTGTAAAGCCCTGCGTCCCGCCACATGCGCTGCATATCGCTTTCCATCGAATAGCCGGCGCTGGCCATGATCTGAAGGCCGGTCCGGCTGACGAATTGGAACGCCTCGGTGGCCACCAGTTTGGCCTGGGCCGCTTCAAGCCTGCATGGGCGGTTGGTGGCAATGAGCCAGGCCAGGTGGTACAAGGCCAGCCGTGCCTGGTTGACACGTACCTGCATGTCCGCCAGTTTGTGCTGGATCGCCTGGAACGATCCAATGGGTTTTCCGAACTGGCTGCGCTCCTTGGCATAGGCCACCGTCAGATCGACGGCTTTCTGCGCCTGGCCCACCGCATTCGCTGCCTGGCTCGCACGGCTGTAGTGCAGTGTCGACATCGTGTGCTTGAAACCCTGGTCAACTTCTCCCATGACGGCACTGTCGGCCACCTCGACATCCTCGAAGGCGATGTCCCAGGAGGGCATGCAGTGGTGCCCGACCTTCGCGAGCGGCGTCATCGCAATACCTGCCGTATGCCGCGGCACAAGCAGCATGGTGACGCCTTTGGAGCCTTGGCTGCCGGGCTCGGTGCGGCACGCCACCACCAGGTAGTCGGCTGCATCGGCGTTGCTGATCCACGTCTTGCGGCCATTGATGCGCCAGCCATGGCTGGTGCGGCGCGCTGCCGTGATGATGGCACCCGCGTCCGTGCCGGCCCCGGACTCTGTCAGCGCCAGCGCGAAACGCGCCTGGCCTGCCATCAGCCGCGGAAGCAGTTCGCGTTTCTGCGCCTGCGACCCATACTTGAGCAGGGACATCCCGCCGAACGAGACCGTGGTGCCGAACAGCGTGGCCGCGATACCCGCGTGGTAGGCAAGGCGCTCGATGACCAGCACCGCGCTGCGCCAGTCCTTGCCCAAGCCGCCCCACTCCTCCGGAATCGGGAGGGCAAAGAGGCCTAGCTCACCCATCAAAGGCAGCAACTGCCACGGCGTCTCGTGGCTTTCGTCGGCCTTGCGCAATTTCTCTGGCGGAAACTCGCGGGCCATCATGCGGTCGACCGAGTCGAGCAGTGCGCGGTCTTCCTCGGGAATCTCGAAGTCAATCATGGACGTGCAGGGAAATTTTTCAGAGCGGGCTCAGTCGGCTGACCAAGTCAGCCTTCACGATCTTGCCGGACGAATTTCGGGGCAGGTCATCGACGAAGAAGATCTCGCGCGGGACTTTGTAGCTTGCCAGGGCTTGCCGGCAAAGCGCAGTGAGGCTGGCCTGGTCCACTTCGCCCTTGCGTATCACGAACGCCGCGACTTCTTCGTTGAATTCGCGCGACGGCCATCCCACCACGGCGGCCTCGAGTACCGCAGGATGGCCTCTGAGCGTGGCTTCGATTTCCTGCGGATAGATGTTGACCCCGCCTCGGATGATCATGTCCTTGGAGCGTCCCTTGAGGAAGAGATACCCTTCGTCGTTCATTTCACCGAGGTCACCCGGGTAGAACCAGCCATCGCGGAAGGCTTCCTGGCTGGCTTCGGTGTCTCCGTAGAAGCTTTCGGCCATGGAGGCGCTTCGATAGCGAATATGTCCGATCGTCCCGGGGGGACTGGCTGGTGGTCGCTATCGACCACCGAGACTTCGACACCAAAGGCCGGACGGCCGACGGAGTCGCTGTAGCGCGCTTGATCACTGGGCGACAGCACGGAGATACCGCCGCCTTCCGTGGAGGCGTAGTACTCCGAGAAGTTGGCGCACAGGCTCTCGCGGATCTGGCGGCGTTCCTCGGGGGCCAGCGCCGATCCCGAGGAGATCAAGGTCTTCATGCGGCGCAGCGGAGCCAGCACCGACGGATCGCAATTCAGCAGCCGCCTCAGGAGCGTCGGCACCAGGAACATCACGCTACCCTGCGTACGCTCTACCTCGGCGGCGAGTTCTTCTGGCGTATAAGGTGGCGGGCACAGCACGGCCGTTCCGCCCGCGTACAGAGTGGACATCGTGAAGGTGCGGCCTCCGCCGAAGTACAGCGGCGTCGCATTGACATAGCGTTCCCGGCTGCCGAAACCCAGGTCGGCCCATTGGGTGTAGAAGCGGTTGATGAGCCGCTGGTGCGACAGCATCGGTCCCTTGGGGCGTCCTGTCGTGCCCGAGGAGAGCGACATGACCAAGCCTCGGTCACCATCCGGAAACCCGCTGCGCGGCTGAGCCTCGCCCACGGCGTTCAACCATGCGGTGTCCGCCTCCTGGCAGACCTGGCCATCGAATGATTCACCGGGTTCAACCATGGTCAATGACGCCTTGAAATGCTCGGCGACCCTCTGCTTTTCAAAGGGCTTCCATCGGCAATCGATGGGCAGCACCACCGCGCCGGCGCGCGCTATGGCAAAGAGCATCAGAACATGCTCGATCGTGTCCTTCAGTGCCAGACCGACCACCTCGCCGGGCCGTGTCCGGTGCTGCAGCCATGCGGCGCGCTGCGTGACTTGCGCATCGAACTGCGCGTAGTCCAACGACTGATCGCCTTGGATCAGCGCTGGCTGTGTCGGGCGCTGGCGTCCGTGCAGCGCGATTTGGTCCGCGATGTTCGGGATGCGGGTGCTCATGCTTGATCACCCTTGTCCAACCCGTAGATGCGCAGCGCATTGTCTCGCAGCAACTTTTTCTTCGCGGCGGGCCGCAGTTCCAAGGCCTCGATCTCGGCTCGTGTGCGCTCGAAGCCCAGCACCGGAAAGTCCGTGCCGAAGATCACCTTGTCCTGGCCGAAGGTGTTGATGTAGTGAACGAAGGAGGCTGGCCAGTACTTGGGGCTGTGCGCGTCGGTGCCGATATAGACGTTCGGGTGCTTCCAGGCCATGGCGATCATTTCCTCGGTCCATGGGATCCCTACGTGTATGCCGATGAGCTTGAGCTCGGGGAAATCGCAGGCCACAGCATCCAGCGCGATCGGCCGCCCCACACTGCGCAAGCGGTAATTGGGATCGTAGAGCATGGACTGGCCCACCTGCAGCTGGACCGGCACGTCGAGTTCGACGCACTTGGCATAGAAGGGGTACCACTTGGCATGATCAGGCGCCAGTTCGAACCAGTGCGGATAGAAATGGGCGCCGATGAAGCCGTATTCCTTCACGCCCTTTTCCAGCAGGCGTACGCCCGCCATGCCTTCCGTGGGGTCGAGGCCCGCGAGTCCCGAGAACCGGTCCGGGTACTGGTTGACTGCTTCGGCCACCATCTCGTAGGGAATGTGATAGGCCGCGCGGTGCTGGTAAGGGCCATTCTTGGCGGCAATGAGGAAGGAGCGTTCGATGCCGGCGACGTCCATGCGGCGCAGCATGTCTTCGTGCGTCAGCCCCTGGAGGGTTTCTTCGCTCACCTTCATCTTTCCGCCGTAGAAAGCATCCCGGGGAGGCCGGATGGCGCGGACTTCCGGAGTCCAGATATTGACGACGGTGTCGATCGCGAGGATGTCGTAGCTCATGTGTTTCCTTGGTGAAAGGGCGAGCCGCTCCGAGACCGCGCGCGGCCTGGGCTGCTCTGGATGGGGGGACAGCACCATGCCGCCTTCCGGCAGGAAGGCGGTCGGGAGGGGCTATGTCAGTTCAGTGGGCGCGGCCGTTTCAGGCGGCGCAGTGTCAGTCGAGGTGCGCCGCCTTGGCTGCGGCGGCCCACCGCGGGATCTCGGACTTGATCATGGCTGCATAGGCCTCGGGCGTCAGGGGCGCCGGCTCCATGCCGCCGTCTTTCAAGCGTGAGACGATCTCTGGCATCTTGAGGATCGCGGTGACCTCGGTATTGAGTTTCTTGATGATCTCCGGAGGCGTATTCGCCGGGGCCATCAGGCCGTACCAGCCATTGACCTCGAAACCCGGCAGTGTTTCGGCCACGGCGGGAGTCTGAGGCAGGGCGCTGGAGCGTTTGGTGGTGCTCACGGCCAGGGGGCGCAACCGGCCTTGCTGGATCAGACCGAGCGCCCCGCTGAGATTGACGAAGGCCGAGCTGATTTGGCCACCGAGGATGTCGGTCTGAATGGCACTCGATCCCCGATAGGGGACGTGAACCATCTCGACCTTGCCCGCGTCGGCAAGCATCGAGCCGGCCAGGTGCGTATTGCTGCCGATGCCGACGGAACCGTAGGACACCTTGTTCGGATTGGCTTTGGCGTAAGCGAGGAACTCCGCCAGGTTGTTGGCTGGAAAATCGCTGCGCACCACCAGAACGGCAGGGCCTGAAGCGATCAGGGTGATGGGGGCGAAGTCCTTGACGGAATCGTAGGGTGGCTTGGGCTGCAGCGATGGTGCAATGGCGATCGGGTTCAGGTGCGAGAAGAACAGCGTATAGCCATCGGGTTTGGCGCGGGCGACATAAGTGGCGCCGATGGTGCCGTTGGCGCCGGACTTATTGTCGATCACCACCGGTTGCCCAAGGCGTGTGCCCAACTCCTGGGCGATCGGCCTGATGAATGAATCCGACGGCCCGCCAGCGGCCCAGGGATTGATGATCGTCACCGCCCGCGTGGGGTAGGCGCCATTGGCGGAGGCGCCCACGCTCGCGGCCAGCAGGGCGAACAGGATGCCCCGGCGTTTCAATCCATCAAATGTGAAATTCAGCAATGACACGGAAGTCCTTTCATTAAACAGAACAGATCCAGGCAAGGCTTGCTTCAGGGGAAGGTGCCTTTATAATTCATCTAGTGAATAGCTATTTCTATAGATGAATAGTTAATTCATTCTGAGGCGAAAGATATGCCAAGTCAAGGCTTCGTTGCGAAGTAAGCTGAGAGACCTATGAGAAAGAAAACCAATGCGGGCCCTTCCGGCGCCCAGGCAGCACCCGAGACAGTGCTTGAATCGTCCAGGCCGGCTGACGAGGCAGAAGATGCCGCGGAAGCTGAAGAGCCTTTTTTGGTGACTGCGCTGGCTCGTGGCCTGAGCATCCTGCAATGCTTTACCGCGGAGCGGCGGGATCTCGGTACTAGCGAGATTGCACGGCTCACCGGGCTGCCGCAGCCCACCGTCTGGCGCCTATGCAGGACCTTGTCGCATCTGGGCTATCTGGTTCCGGGTGTGATGCCTGACCGGTTGCGTGTGGGGGCTGGTGTCCTGAGGCTGGGGCACGCGGCCATCATGCGCACAGGCATTGCGCCGGCCGCGCTGCCCTCCATGCGCAAGGTGGCTGACCGCTTCGGTATCTCGGTGTCCTTGGCCGAACGCCAAGGAAATGACATGGTGGTGATACAGCGTGTCGAAGCGCCCAGCATCCTGCATCTCAGGTTGCATATCGGTTCGACGCTTGAGCTGGGCGACTCTTCCGTGGGTTGGGTCTGGCTGGCGGCGCAATCGGCTGACAACCGCGAGGCCGCGCTCAAGCAACTGCGCAAGCACTATGGCGCCAACTGGCCCGAGATATCCGGCAAGATCGACGAAGCCCTGAAGGAGTATGCAAAGCACCGCTTTGTCTTCAACTTCGCGAAATCCCATCCCGACGTGAACGCGATCGGCGTACCGGTGATTTCTCCTGATGGTCGCCGAATCATGGGGCTGACCTGTGGCGGAACCAAATCCTCGCTTTCACCGGAGAAACTGATCGACGAAGTGGCGCCAGAGATGCTGGCGTTGGCTGAAAAGATCGCTCCGCTGCTGGATCTGTCGGTCGATCAATGAGATTCAGTCAGGGCCCTGGGGCGAATCTGATCCAAGATCCAGTGGACGGGTGCAATGCTCTACCATCCAAACTTTTGCTCCGGCAGGATCCATCCGTGAAAGTTCGAGAACGGCTTACTCCTCAATTCCTTTCATTGAGCCCTGCGCCGCAGGTGTTGGCATGACCGAGGGGGAGGATCGCCTGCCGCCATTGCCGGAGGCGGAATGGAGCGAGGCGCAAAGACGCGAGGCCCTCGAAGTCATCCAGGGCCCCCGCGGTGCGTTGATTTCCCCATTCGTTCCCCTGCTGCGCAGCCCGGAGCTCATGGGGCATGCGCAGCGGATGGGCGAGTATCTGCGCTACCGCAGCAGCCTGGGGCTGAGGCTTTCCGAGTTCGCCATTTTGCTGGTGGCCAAGGAGTGGGCGCAGCAGGTCGAATGGACGATCCATGCGCCTATTGCCGAGCGCGAGGGTGTGTCACGGACCACCATCGAATCCATCGCAGCGGGTGAGCGGCCGCCGCGGATGGCCGAAGATGAGGCGGTGATCTATGAGTTCGTGATGGAGTTGCGCGCGGCGAAGGCGGTCAGCGACCCGACCTGGCGCCGGGCTGTCGAGCTTTTCGGCGAGCCTGGTGTGATGGACCTGACCGGCATCGTGGGTTACTACACATTCCTGGCCATGGTGATGAACGTGGCGCGCACGCCGCCGCCCGAAGCCGGGAGAGATTGCCCGCCCTTGAGGCCCACGCTCCCACTATCCTGAGTTATTCGTCGCGCCACTGCAGCGCCCGCTGATACAGGGCGTTGCGCGGCTGTCCCGTGATCTCGGCGGTCAGCTTGACGGCGGTTTTGAGAGGGAGCTCGGCCAGCAGCAGGCGCAGCACCCGGTCGTCATCGCCCGGTGCGTTGCTGGTTTCGGCCGGATGCAGCACCAGTGCGAATTCGCCGCGTTGGCGCTGCGGGTCTTCGGCCAGCCAGGCGGGCAGGCCGTTGCAGGGCAGGGTGGCAATCTGTTCGAACTGTTTGGTCAGTTCCCGACCCACGGTCACGCGCCGTCCGCCCAGCGCGGCCAGTGCGTCGGCCAGTGCCGTGATGCGGTGCGGCGCTTCCAGAAGAACCACGGCCCGCGGCTCCTGTGCCAGCGCGTCCATGGCGGTGCCTCGTTCGCCAGCCTTGGCGGGCAGAAAGCCCGCAAACACAAAACCGCCGTCGCCCAGCACCCCGGCGGCGCTCAAGGCACAGATCACGCTGCTGGCGCCGGGCAAAGGCACGGCGCGCAAGCCAGCGGCATGGGTGGCGGCCACCAGCCTCGCCCCCGGGTCGCTGACCGCGGGGGTGCCGGCATCGCTCACATAGGCCACGCGCTGGCCTTCCTGGAGCCGGGCAATCACCGCCTGCGCGGCTTCGGCCTCGTTGTGCTCATGCAGCGCGATCAGTTCGTTGCCCGCGCGGTGCAGGCCCACGGCGCGCAGCAATTGTTGTGTGTGGCGGGTATCTTCGCAGGCAATGGCGTCCACCATGGAGAGCACGTGCAGGGCGCGCAGTGTCATGTCGGCCAGATTGCCGATGGGGGTGGCCACGACATACAGGGCGCCGGATGGATAATCCTGCCCCCCGGCGGCGGCGTGCGCTGCCTCCAGCGCGCGCTGGAACGATGGCTTTCCGATGGGTTGGGATTCGGGGGCGGATACGGACATTGTTTTTTAGAAAGCGGAGACAGCTTGGATGGCGCTGTGGACACAAAAACGGCCTAGCACCCGTGAGCGCGGCGAATCGGCCGAAGACACTGCATTGGCACGCCTGGAGGGGGCCGGACTGCGTCTTCTCGAGCGCAATTATCGGACGCCCGGGCGCGGTGGTGGGGAAATCGACCTCGTGATGCGGGATACGGGGGGAACGCTGGTGTTCGTGGAAGTGCGCGCCAGGGCGGGGGCCGGTCACGGCGGCGCGGCGGCCAGCGTGAGCGCAGTCAAGCAGCGGCGCATCATTTTCGCGGCCTACCATTACCTGAGGCGCTTTCGGGCTCCCCCGCCATGCCGCTTCGACGTGGTGGCGATCGACGGCGAACGCATCCAGTGGCTGCAAGGGGCGTTCGATGCGGGTTGAAGATGGACCTCTGGGGGCTGATGCGATTTGAAACGCATGCTCCTGAATTTGAACTGGCTGGCTGAGCTGAGCGCCATGTCCAGCGTTATGATTCATCCTCAATGCTCGCGCAACGCATTCAACAGCAATTCATAGACAGTGCCGACCTCCAATACCAATGGGCGGAGTCGTTGGCTGCCCCCGTGGCTGAAGCCGCGCAGGCGCTGCTCGCCTGTGTCACTGGTGGTGGCAAGATCCTCATATGCGGCAATGGCGCTTCGGGAGCGCTCGGGCAGTACCTCGCCGCCTTGCTGATTGGCGGGTTCGAGCGTCCGCGTCCGGAGCTGCCGGCCATGGCGCTGGGGACTGATGCTGCCACCCTGACGGCGGTTGCGCGGCGGGGTGAGTACGCCGATGCCTTCGCGGCCCAGGTGCGTGCGCTGGGCAACGCCGGCGATGTGCTGCTGGTTCTTTCTTCCAATGGCCGCGCCAGCAACCTCGTACGGGCTGCCCAGGCGGCGCACGAGCGCGAGATGAGCGTGATTGCGCTCACCGGCGCGGGCGGAGGCGATCTGGGAATGCTGCTGCGCGAGACCGACGTACACGTCTGCGTGCCGCACGAACGTACATCGCGCATCCATGAGGCACATCAACTGGTGCTGCATTGCCTGTGCGATGGTCTTGATATTCAACTTCTGGGCGAACAGGAGAGCTCTGGATGACTTTTTCCGTGAATCGGTTGGCAGGTGCCTGCCTGCTGGCAGCAGCGGCTGGCGCGGGGCTATCGGCCTGCGTTCCGTTGGCGATCGTGGGAGGGGCAGCGGGTGCCGGCACCCTGGTGCTGACCAGCGAGCGGCGCAGCAATGAAACCCAGACGGCCGACAACACCATCGAGCAGAATGCGCAGCAAAGCGTGATCAACGCTTTGGCTGGGCGCGGGCATGTCACGGTGACCAGCTATTACCGCAAGGTGCTGCTGACGGGGGAGGTGCCCACCGAGCAGGACCGGCAACTGGTGGAGTCTGTCGTGAAGGGCACACCCAGCGTGACGAGCATTGTCAACGAGCTGGCCGTGATGCCGAACTCGGGGCCCACGCAGCGCTCCAACGACACCTACATCACAGGCAAGGTCAAGGCCCGCTTCCTGGATGCCAATGGCGTGCCCACCAGGGCTATCCGGGTGGTGACCGAACGTGGCAGCACCTATCTCATGGGGCGCTTGACCGCGCAAGAGATGGCGGTGGCGACGGAGGTTGCCCGGCAGACGGCTGGGGTACAGAGGGTGGTGCGCGTGATCGACCTGATCGCCGATCCGGCTGGGGGAAGTGTCAGCCCCGCCGCATCTCCCGCCAGCGCGGCTACAGGTGCCGTGGCACCCGTTACCGGGGAGGCTGCGCCCGGGGTCGTGACTCAGCCGGTGGTGCAGACGACTGTACAGGAAGCGCGTCCGCCCATTGAGGTGCAGACGCTGCCGCCAGCCAAGTAGTGTTGGGTGCGGGACCTACTTCAGGCGCTTGATCAAGCTTGAAGTATCCCAGCGTCCGCCTCCCATCTGCTGCACATCGGCATAGAACTGATCCACCAGCGCGGTCACCGGTACGCGGGCGCCGTTACGTTTGGCTTCATCGAACACCAGGCCGAGGTCCTTGCGCATCCAGTCGACGGCAAAGCCGAAGTTGAATTTGTCCTGCGCCATGGTGGCGCCGCGGTTGTCCATCTGCCAGCTCTGCGCCGCTCCCTTGCCAATCACCTGCAACACTTGCTCGATGTCCAGCCCGGCACGCTGGCCGAAGGCGATGGCTTCAGACAGACCCTGCACCAGGCCGGCGATGCAGATCTGATTGACCATCTTGGTGAGCTGGCCGGCGCCGCTGGCACCCATCAGCGTGAAGGCGCGGGAGAAGGCCATGGCCACCGGCTTCACCTTGTCGAACACGGCTTCGTCGCCGCCGCACATCACTGTGAGCAGGCCGTTCTGTGCGCCAGCCTCGCCACCTGATACTGGCGCATCGATGAAGTGCAGGCCGCGGGCGCGAGCGGCCGCATCCAGTTCGCGTGCCACGGTGGCCGAAGCGGTCGTGTGATCGACGAAGACCGCATCCGGTTTCATTCCCACAAGGGCGCCGGTATCGCCCAGCACCACCGAACGCAGATCGTCATCGTTGCCCACGCAGCAGAACACGATGTCGGCATGGGCGGCAGCCTGTGCGGGGGTGTCGGCGCGCTGCGCTCTGCCGGTGGCGGCCAGTTGCGCGCAGAAGGCTTCAGATTTGGCGGGGGTGCGGTTGTAGACCGTCACGCTGTGGCCGGCCAGCGCCAGGTGGCCGGCCATGGGGTAGCCCATCACGCCCAGGCCCAGGAAGGCCACCTGGCGGGAAGGGGTGGGGTCGTAGGTTTTGGAGTTGATTGGCGTGCTCATTGGGATAAAGATGGATCAAGGAGATTCGTCATTCCCGCGCAGGCGGGAATCCAGAGGGCGTTGGCGGGGCTGCACGGGATTCCCGCCTGCGCGGGAATGACGGAGGAGAGGGTTGCCGAGTTAAAAAACATCGTTCTTTGAACACGCCTTTAGACAATTTGCAGGTGTTCGGTGCCCGCGGCCAGATCCTGCGATTTTGCACGCTTGCTGGTCAGCTTGATCTGCAGGCGGAGGTCGTTGGCCGAGTCGGCGTTGCGCAATGCATCCTCGTAGGTGATGAGGTGATTCTCGAAAGCGTCGAAGAGCGCTTGATCGAAGGTCTGCATGCCGATCTCTCGGCTTTTCTTCATGATCTCCTTGATCTCGGAGACTTCGCCTTTGAAGATCAGGTCGGAAATCAGCGGCGAATTCAGCATGATCTCGACAACCGCCGTCCGGCCTTTGCCGTCCTGCCGGCCGATCAGCCGCTGAGACACCAGGGCGCGCAGGTTGAGAGAAAGATCCATCAGGAGCTGCGGGCGCCGCTCTTCCGGGAAGAAGTTGATGATGCGGTCCAGCGCCTGGTTGGCTGAGTTGGCGTGCAGGGTGGCCAGGCACAGGTGGCCGGTTTCGGCGAATGCCACGGCATGTTCCATGGTTTCGCGGTCGCGGATCTCGCCCATCAGGATCACATCGGGCGCTTGCCGCAGCGAATTCTTCAGGGCGACTTCCCAATCGTCGGTGTCCAGGCCGATCTCGCGCTGCGTCACGATGCAGTTCTTGTGCGGGTGCACGAATTCAACCGGGTCTTCCACCGTGACGATGTGCCCCTGGGAGTTGATGTTGCGCCAATCCACCATGGCTGCCAGCGTGGTCGATTTGCCGGAACCGGTGGCGCCCACCAGAATGGCCAGCCCCCGCTTGGACATGGCCACGTCCTTGAGGATCTGGGGCATGCCCAGGTCGTCGATCGTCGGCAGCTCGGAGGGGATCACCCGCATCACCAGGCCGATCTTGCCCATTTGCACGAAGGCGTTGCAGCGGAAACGGCCGATGCCTGGCGGCGAGATCGCGAAATTGCATTCCCTGGTGCGCTCGAATTCGGCCGCCTGCTTGTCGCTCATCACCGCGCGCACCAGTGCCAGGGTATGCGCGGCCGTGAGCGGCTGCGCCGACACCTTGGTCACCTTGCCATCGACCTTGATCGCCGGCGGAAAGTCCGCGGTGATGAACAGGTCGCTGCCCTTGCGGGTCAGCATCAGCTTGAGCAGCTCATTGATGAATTTGCTGGCCTGATCGCGTTCCATGTGCGTTCCTCATTCAGTGATCATGATGATCCAAAGTCAAACTGATCCAAAGTCAAACGGCCGCGGAGCAGGCCTTTCGGGGCTGCCGCGGAGCTGGCTTTGCCCGGCCGCTGGCGGCGTCCCCTGGGGGAAGGCGCGAAGTGCCTCAGGGGGCACGTCACCCTGGGAAGTTTTCGGGGGTTTTGGCTTTGCCCCGCGCTTCTGCCACACTGATCACATTGCGCTTGACCAGATCCGTCAGGTTCTGATCAAGCGTCTGCATGCCGGCGCTGCCGCTGGTCTGGATGACCGAATACATCTGCGCCACCTTGGCCTCCCGGATCAGGTTGCGGATGGCGCTGGTGCCGAGCATGATCTCATGCGCCGCCACACGGCCCTGGCCGTCCTTGGTTTTGCACAAGGTCTGTGAAATCACCGCCTGCAGCGATTCCGAGAGCATGGTGCGCACCATGTCCTTTTCTTCCCCGGGGAACACGTCGACGATACGGTCGATGGTCTTGGCGGCCGACGAGGTGTGCAGCGTGCCGAACACCAGGTGCCCGGTCTCTGCCGCGGTCATGGCCAGCCGGATGGTTTCCAGATCGCGCAATTCCCCCACCAGAATGGCGTCCGGGTCTTCCCGCAGGGCCGATCTCAGCGCGGAGGAGAAGCTCTGTGTCGTCGAGCCCACTTCACGCTGGTTGATCAGGCATTTCTTCGATTCGTGCACGAATTCGATCGGATCTTCCACCGTGAGCACATGGCCGTATTCGTGCTCATTCAGATGGTTCACCATGGCCGCCAGGGTGGTGGATTTGCCGGAGCCCGTGGGGCCGGTCACCAGCACGAGGCCTCGGGGCTTGAGAGCCAGATCGGCAAAGATCCGGGGCGCTCCCAGCTGTTCCAGTGTCAGGATCTTGCTGGGAATGGTCCGCAGCACTGCCGCGGCGCCGCGGGCCTGGTTGAAGGCGTTGACCCGAAAACGCGCCAAGCCCTGGATTTCAAAGGAAAAATCGATCTCCAGAAACTCTTCGTACATCTTGCGCTGGGTATCGTTCATGATGTCGTAGATCATGGCGAACACCTGCTTGTGCTCAAGCGGCTCCACGTTCAGGCGCCGCACGTCGCCATGTACCCGGATCATTGGCGGCAGCCCCGCGGACAGATGCAGGTCGGACGCCTTGTTCTTGACGCTGAAAGCCAGAAGTTGCGTGATGTCCACGGGATTCCTCGATCGGGTTCGTAGTTTCAGTTTGATACGCTGTAGGGATTATGACGACGATTGCAGACAGTATTCAAAAAGTACGCGAACGGATTTCGGCAGCCTGCGAAAGCGCGGGGCGGAACGCGGCGGATGTGTCACTGCTGGCGGTGTCCAAGACCTGCGGGCCCGAAGCCATACGGGAGGCCCATGCGGCGGGGCAGCGCGCCTTTGGCGAGAACTATGTGCAGGAAGGCGTCGAGAAGATCGCCGCGCTGCGTGATCTGCCGCTGGAATGGCATTGCATCGGGCCGATCCAGAGCAACAAGACACGGCTGGTGGCCGGGCATTTTGACTGGGTCCATACGATCGACCGGCTGAAGATCGCGGAGCGGCTGTCGGCACAGAGGCCGGAGGGCATGGCGCCGCTGCAGGTCTGCATTCAGGTGAATGTGGATGGCGGGGCGACGAAATCGGGCGTGGCGCCGGGTGAGGCGCTGGAGCTGGCGCGGGCGGTGGCGGCGCTGCCTCGGCTGCGTTTGCGGGGCGTCATGAGCATTCCCGAGCCGGTGTCTGATTTTGCCGAGGCGCGCGCGGTGCATGGACGGGTACGCTCGGTGTTCGAGCAGCTTCGCGGTGCGGGCTTGCCGCTGGATACCCTGTCGACGGGCATGAGCGCAGACCTTGAAGCGGCCATCGCCGCTGGCAGTACCATGGTGAGAGTCGGCACGGCCATCTTTGGCGCCCGCGGCTGACACACTTGAACCTAGGTTGAAAGCTACCTATGTCCCATGCTCCCACTGTCAGTCTGATTGGCGCGCCGACCGATATCGGCGCCAGCGTGCTGGGGGCTCGCATGGGGCCGGAGGCACTGCGGGTCGCCGGGCTGGCCGAGGCGCTGGAACGCCGGGGTTGGCGCGTGGCCGATATTGGCAACCTGTCCGGGCCGTCCAATCCCTGCCTGCCGCCGGAGCACGGTTTCCGGCATCTGCCTCAGGTGGTGGCCTGGAACCAAGCTGTGCATGAAGCCGTGCACGGCCAACTGAAGATGGGGCGCCTGCCAGCGCTGCTGGGCGGCGATCATTGTCTGGCGGTCGGGTCCATTAGTGCCGTGGCCCGGCATTGCCGTGCCCAGGGCCGCAAGTTGCGTGTACTCTGGCTCGACGCCCATGCCGATTTCAATACTGCCGCCCTGACACCCAGCGGCAACCTGCACGGCATGCCCGTGGCATGCCTGATGGGGCAGGGGCCTGCGGAACTGGTCGGCCTGGGGGGCTTCAGCGCCGAGCAGCCGGCGCTGAAGCCCAAGGAGTTGCGGCAGATCGGCATCCGCAGCGTGGATGAGGGCGAAAAACGCCTGGTGCACGAGGCCGGTATCGAGGTGTTCGATATGCGCTTCATCGACGAGATGGGCATGCGCCATGCCATGGAGCTGGCCCTGGCGGGAGTGGCCGAGCACACCCATGTGCATGTGAGCCTGGATGTGGATTTTCTCGATCCGGACATCGCACCAGGGGTTGGCACCACCGTGCGCGGGGGCCCCACCTACCGCGAGGCGCAACTGTGCATGGAAATGGTGGCTGACACCGGCCGCCTCGGCTCGCTCGACATCGTCGAACTCAATCCCGCGCTGGATGTGCGTAACCAGACGGCGGAACTGGCGGTGGATCTGGTGGAAAGCCTTTTCGGAAAAAGCACGCTGATGCGCCAGAGGGGGTAGGTAGGATCCGGCGCGCTCAACAGCCGTTCAGATTGAAAAACTCAGTTGATTTCGCGCAGTAGCTCCATGATCCCCGTCCAGAGAATCTGCACCCCGATACAGAGCAGGATGAAGGCCGACAGGCGCAAGAACACCACCAGGCCCACTTCGCCCAGGGGGCGCAGCAGGCGGCCGGCATAGCGGTAGGTCAGCAGCACCAGCAAGCCGGTGACCAGCATGGCGGCGACGCCGCCGCCGAAGTTGGCCAGGGAATCGGACCAGCGCTGGCTGTGCAGTGCAGCGCCCACCGTGATCGCGGCGGAGATGCCCCCCGGGCCGCAGGTCAGGGGGAAAGCCATGGGATAGAACGCCTGGATACGCACGTTCTCCTGTGTCAGCGTTTCGGCCATCTCGGCCTTGTGGTCGTTCGTTATCTGCGGCGCATACAGCATGTTCCAGGCGGTAAAGGCCACGATCAAGCCGCCGGCCACACGGACAATGGGCAGCGAAACACCAAAGAAATCAAGCACGTAGGTGCCGATCAGCATGGCCCCCGTCAGCATGAGCGCCACGTTCAAACCCACGCGCCGGGCCAGCATGGCACGCGTGGGCCGGTCGAGCCCTTGCGTCAGGTTGACGAACACCGGCGCCGAAGCGGGCGGATTCACGATCGGCAGTACTGCCGCCAGGGCGAACAGGAAGCTCTTGCCGAAGGCCAGGGCGAGTGCGGGGATTTCCATGTTGTCAAAGTATGGCGGCGCTGCATGATAAGCTGAGTTTGAACGAGCTTACAAAGGTTTTGCTCTGCCGGACTTCACCGGTGGGGCGGCCTTGTGAGTCCTGCTTATTTTCTGATGGAGGCCTTCATGCCAGCCTTGTTGCCCAATATCGATCCCGATGGCCTGCTCGAATTTTCGGTGGTCTACACCGACCGCGCGCTCAATCACATGTCCAAGCGCTTCCAGGGCGTGATGAAGGACATTTCTGCGATCCTGAAAGAGGTTTACGGAGCTGACGGCACAGCCCTGGTGCCGGGCAGCGGCACCTTCGGCATGGAGGCGGTGGCGCGGCAGTTTGGCAACGATCAGAAGGTGCTGATCCTGCGCAACGGCTTTTTCAGCTTCCGCTGGTCCCAGATTCTGGAGATGGGCAAGATCACCGCACCGGAGAACATCACGGTGCTGAAGGCCCGCCGCGTGGGCGAAGGGGCTCAGGCGCCTTGGGTGCCCGCTCCGATCGAGGAAGTGGTCGCCACGATCGCGCGTGTCAAGCCGGCGGTGGTATGCGCGCCGCACGTGGAAACGGCCAGCGGCATGATCCTGCCCGACGACTACATGAAGAAAGTTGCCGAGGCCACCCATGCCGCCGGCGGCTTGTTCGTGCTGGATTGCATTGCTTCGGGCGCGATGTGGGTCGATATGCGGGCCATCGGGGTTGATGTGCTCGTGAGCGCGCCGCAAAAGGGGTGGAGCAGCTCGCCGGCCTGTGCCATGGTGGGCCTGTCCGAGCGCGCGCTCAAGGTGATGGAAGGCACCACGAGTACGAGCTTTGCCTGCGATCTGAAGAAGTGGTATCAGATCATGCAGTCCTACGAAACCGGCAGCCATGCTTACCACGCCACCATGCCGACCATGACGTTGCTGGGCCTGCGCGATGTCATGCAGGAAACGCGCCAATATGGCTTCGACAAGGTGCGCCAGGAGCAGATCGATCTCGGCCGCAAGGTGCGTGAACTGTTCGAAAGCCGGGGCTTCCCCAGCGTAGCGGCCGAGGGCTTCAAGGCGCCCGGCGTGGTGGTCAGCTACACCACGGATCCGGACATCCAGAGTGCCAAGAAATTCATCGCCGCGGGCGTGCAGAGTGCTTCCGGCGTGCCCCTGATGTGCGACGAACCGGCGGATTTCCGCACATTCCGCATTGGCCTGTTCGGTTTGGACAAATGGCACGACGTGGACCGCAGCGTGGGCCATCTGGCCGAGGCCCTGGAGCGCGTCGCGCCAGAGCAGGCGACGGCATGACACAACCCCCGCCCTTAGTCGCTTGCGCGCCTTCCACCGAAGGGGGATGGACCTAGCGGCCTGGCAAAGCCAGCTCCGCGGGTGCCCTGAGACGGCCTGCTCCGCGGCCCTTCGAGCTGTTGTGTTTCATGCGGCGTGGATGGCGCGCTGCGCCGTGGACAAGTGAGGTATCTCATGGATCACCGGAATCCCACACCCGAAGAGGCTCCACCGCGGCCGGATGAGCCGTTGGAGCCACAGAAAGGGCCGCCCGAGGAACCGGTGGTGCCGGGCGAGCCGGAGGTTTGATGTCATCCTGGGACCGCCAAGCTCCAGCTTGGCATGCAGCGTTTGCAGAGCCCCTCGATGCCAAGCTGGAGCTTGGCGGTCCCGGAGGGCGACCTCAGACCAGCAGTGCGTTCACCCTGCGCACATAGGCCGCAGGATCTTCGGGCAAACCGCCTTCAGCCAGCACGGCCTGATCAAGCAAGATGTGCGCCAGGTCCTCGAAGTGCGGGTTGCCTTCGAGCTTCTTGACCAGCGGGTGCTCGGCGTTGATTTCCAGCACGGGCTTGGCATCAGGCAGCTTTTGGCCGGCCTGCTTCAGCATGCGGGCCAACTGCATGCTCATGCCGGCATCCTTGACCACCAGGCAGGCCGGTGAATCTACCAACCGAGTGGTCACGCGCACGTCTTCCACCTGGTCTTTCAGCACGTCCTTCAGGCGTTCCAGCAAGGGCTTGACCGATTCGGCTGCCGCTTCGGCGGCTTTTTTCTCGGCTTCATCCTGTAGATCGCCCAGATCGACCGCGCCCTTGGCCACCGATTGCAACGGCGTGCCGTCAAACTCCTGCATGAACGAGAGCGACCACTCGTCGACCCGGTCGGTCATCAGGAGCACCTCGATGCCCTTTTTCTTGAACACTTCGAGCTGCGGGCTGTTGCGAGCGCCGGACACGGTGTCGGCCGTGATGTAGTAGATGGCCTTCTGGCCGGGCTTCATGCGGGTCTTGTAGTCGGCCAGCGATACGTTGACGGCCTCGCTGGCGGTCGAGGCATAGCGCAAAAGCTTGGCGATGCGTTCGCGGTTGGCGAAATCCTCGCCCAGGCCTTCCTTCAGCACGGCACCGAATTCACGCCAGAAAGTGCTGTACTTGCCTTCGCGGGCGGCGTCTTCGGCGAACTTGGCGGAGGCATCGGCGGCAGTGGGTGCGGCGTTCTTGTCGACCACGTCGGTCACGTCATTGCCTGCCAGCTCGGTGGGCTCGGGCGCGGGCGTGGAGTCGCCTGAGCCCACGTCCACCTTGCCATCGTGGCCGTTTTCGGCGACAGCGGCTTCATGCTGGGTGCCAGGGGCGGTTTCCGCCGAAGCTTCGGTCTTGGCCAGATCCTCCAGCATGGAGAGCACGCGCCGGGTGTTGCCTTCGCGGATGGAGCGTACGTCGCGGCTTTCCTGCAGCAGCTCGCGGCTCACGTTCAGTGGCAGGTCGGCTGAATCCACCACACCCTTGATGAAGCGCAGATAGCGCGGCATGAGCTGCTCGGCGTCGTCCATGATGAACACGCGCTTCACATAGAGCTTCACACCTGCCTTCTTCTCGCGGTCCCAGATGTCCTGCGGCGCGTGGGAGGGGATGTAGAGCAATTGGGTGTACTCGGTGGAGCCTTCCACGCGGTTGAGCGACCAGGCCAGCGGATCTTCCCAATCATGGGCGATCTGCTTGTAGAAATCCTTGAACTGCTCGTCGCTGATGTCTTTCTTGGGGCGTGTCCAGAGCGCGGAAGCCTGGTTCACGGTTTCCCATTCGCCGGTTTTCACCATCTGGCCGGGCTGGCCTTCTTCCTGGGCGTCTTCCCATTTCTCGCCTTCCATCTTGATGGGCAGGCTGATGTGGTCGGAGTATTTGCTGATCAGCTCCTTGAGCCGCCAGCTGTCGGCATACTCCAGCGCATCGTCGCGCAGATGCAGGATCACGCTGGTGCCGCGTTCGGCGCGCGTGATGCTTTCTTCCTCGAACTCACCTGCACCGGTGCTGACCCAGCGCACGCCCTGGTTCTCTGGCAAGCCGGCACGGCGCGATTCCACGGTGATCTTGTCCGCCACGATGAAGCCGGAGTAAAAGCCCACCCCGAACTGGCCGATCAACTGAGAATCCTGCTTCTGGTCGCCCGAGAGGCGCGAGACGAATTCCTTCGTGCCGCTCTTGGCGATGGTGCCCAGGTGCGCGATGGCTTCATCGCGGCTCATGCCGATACCGGTGTCGGTCACTGTCAGCGTCTTGGCGGCCTTGTCGAAGCTGATGCGCACCTCGAGGTTCGGCTGGTTGCCGTAGAGCGCGGGGTCGGCCAGCGCATCGAAGCGGAGCTTGTCGCAGGCGTCGGAGGCATTGGAAATCAGCTCGCGCAGGAAGATTTCCTTGTTGGAATACAGCGAGTGTGTGACGAGGTGCAAAAGCTGTGCAACCTCGGCCTGGAAGGAGTGTTTTTGCTTGCTCATGGGAGAAGGCGTATTGATAAAAAGCAACGCACAGACTGCGCACTCCCTATTTTGGGGCCAGAGCGATGATTTCAAGCTCTCCTGAGCAATAACCGGGACACCCTAGTCCAACGTCACGCCCACGGCCTTCACCAGCGCGCTCCAATCGCTCAGGTCCTGGCGGACGGTGGCGCCGAATTCCTGCGGTGTGTTGACTGGCAGGTCGGGGATATTGAGATCATTCATGCGCTGCACTACCGCCGGGTCCTTGAAGGCGGCGTTGACCGCTTCGTTGACCCGCCTGATGATGTCGGGCGGGGTGCCGGCCGGGGCAAAAAGACCGTACCAGCCGTAGTTCTTGAAAGGAAAGCCCGCCTCGGTCATGGTGGGCACGTTGGGGAGAGAAGGCAAGCGGGAGGGGCCGCTGTAGGCCACCGGCTTGACGCTGCCCGCGCGCACCACGCCCACGGTGCTGGACACGTCGGCAAAGGCCGCATCCACCTGGCCACCCATCAGGTCCTGCACGCAGGGCATGCTGCCCTTGTAGGGGATGTGCGTCATCTTCAGTCCGGCCTGCTTGATCAGGCTTTCCATGGCTAGATGGCCGCCAGAGCCCGCGCCCCAGGAGCAGTAGTTCAGCTTGCCGGGATGCGTCTTCGCATACTCGACGAATTCCTTGAGGTTGTTCACAGGCAGGTTCTTGCGTACCAGCAGCAGATTGCCGGCGCGGCCGATCTGCGCGATGGAAGCGAAATCCTTGAGCGGGTCGAATGGCAGTTTCTTGTAGAGACTGGGGTTGACCACCATCGCCGCGGCGTAGGTGAACAGGAGACGATAGCCGTCAGGCGCGGCGCGGGCTGCCTGCTCCGTGCCCAGGATGCCGTTGGCGCCGGGCCGGTTGTCGATGACGAAAGGCTGGCCTAGCGACTTGCTGAGCGCTTCGCCAAACACGCGGGCCAAGGTGTCCGTGCCACCGGCTGGCGCGGTGGGCACGATGATCGTCACCGGCTTGCTGGGATAGCGGGTGCTGTCTTGCGCCTGGGCGGGAGCGAATGGCAGCATCGCGCTGAAGGCGGCGAACGCCGTGGATGCCAGCGTGGGGCGCCGGATGTGCTTGATCTGCATAGGGAGTCTCCTTGTTTTTGATGGGTCAACTGATGCCGAATCGCGTTTGGGTGCCGTTGTCGATCATCTCGGCGCTGACGCGGTAGAGGTTGCGCGAGACGTAGCTGGGCACTTGGCGTGCGCGCGCGCGCAGCCAGGCCGCCTTCAGCCGGCGTGCCTGCGTGAGTTCCGGCGCATCGCCCGGCGCGATGGCGAGCAAGTCGATCACATGGAGCGCCATCTGCCAGCGGCCGGCGTCGGCGTGGGCGCTCGCGGCGGTGATCAATCCGGCCTTGTCCGTGATGGGGCTGGCCACTGCCTCGCCAATGGCGTCCGGCGCTTCGGGGTGCAGGGAGGTGGGGTTCCGGTCCCACCAGCCGTTTTCGGAACGATAGATGTCACGCACGATGTAGCCGGGGTCGCCGTAGGTGGGCTTCATCCACTCGACACCGAAGAGCTCGTCCGGAAAGCGGATGTCAGCCAGGATCTGGCGCTCGTTCAAACCTTCGTTCATCATGCGGACCACCTCGGCACGCAACCAGCGCAGGGCGCGCGCAGTGTGCGTGAGCACATGCCGGACATCATCCTCGCCTTCGATCGTGGGGCCGAATTCGCGCACGGCCTTGCACGCGCCCAGCGCGGCCAGCGACTCCAGCGTGCCCGCCCAGCGGACCGTATCGCGCAGGGTGCGAAAGGGCGTACCGATATTCGGAATGGAATCCAACAGTGCCGCACCGCCATACAACACGCGCTGCACGGGGCTCCACAATGCGATGGCATCGTCGGTTTCGGAGGGGGCCCACAGCAGTTCGATGCGCTGCTCGCCGCTGCCAATGGTCAGGCGGTCCTCAAAGGTTTCCGCGGGTTCATGCAAACTGAGGCGTTTGTCGAAGAATCCGGCCGGGCGGTTGAACTGGATTTCAGCCATCCGGTTTTGCAGGGGCTGCGTTTCACGGTAGCGCGCATAGCGGCGAGGCACATTGCGGTGCGCGATGACGCGCGGCGGCGGATCGCCCCGCTGCGCGGCATGCGCCAGCCATTGAGGCGCGCCGGAGTTGTAGCCGATATGCCCGTGGCTGTAGCACAGGGCATGCAGCGGGGCATCGCTGAGTTCGCGGACAGCCTCGATCATGCCCTGGGTGATGGAGCCGCCAGGACCGGCGTCGATCACCACGAGGCCGGCATCGGTCTCGGCCACGAAGGACTGGCCCTGGCCTCGCAGGATGTGAAGTCCTGGTGCCACCGTTTCAGTGCCGGTGCCTACAAGCAGGAAGGGCTTTTCGTCGTCATTGCGGGTGCTCATGAGTTCTCCTTGTGTTCATCGTCCGGGCGGGCAAGAGGCGGCCAGGGCTCAGTCCAACTGCGCCTGCAGCGGCGGAATGCGCCAGCTTCGTACGCCCTCGCGCGGGTAGTACATGCGCAGGATCAGATAGAAGCGGCCTGCCGGCGTGGGCAGCCAATTGGCGCCGTTCGCCGGGCGGGCATGGCTGAGCGTGATTTCCAGGCTGCCGTCGGCTGCGCGCCGCAGGCCTGGCGTGCGGTCGCCAATGGCGTGGCGCCGGATCTCATTGGGGTAGAGGAAGCGGTCGCTGTCGTACAGCGTGACGGACCAGAAGGCGTCGGCGGGCGGCATGTCGTCCGCTTCAAAGCGCATGATGTAGCGCTGGTGGTCACCCAGGGGCTTGTGGGCGGCATCATAGTGCGCGGCGGCGTAGACGGCCTCGCTGGTAGCCAGGGCCCCTAACCCGAGATAGGCGGTGCGTGCGCGGCCCAGGAATTCACTGCCGTAGCGGCCAGTGGCAGGGGTCATGGCCCAGGGTTGGGGGCGGTGGTTGCGGCCGATGGCCGCCACGGCGCGCACGCCTTCCGCGAAGCCTTCGATCAGTCCCGAGCGCAAAGGCTCTTCCAGAGCCTCCCAGGAGAAGGCGCGGTCCGCCTTCAGCCCGGCCTGGCCGAACCAGGCCACCAGGCCGCGGTCTTCCACGCGGCCCGGCGCCTCCGCGAGCGCATGGCAGAAATTGCTGAAGAAGGCCGGCGCTACCTGCGCGGCCGGTTCACCGTTTTCGAAAGCGGCGGCCATGGCATCCACGGTGTTTCCTGCCCACTGCTCGATAGCCGACGGGCGGCCGCCCAGCACGGTTCCCGGCGCGGGTTCCAGCAGGATGTCGGATTGCAGCGCGCGCGCGGCTGGCCAGTCGCTCTCATCTCCCGCCAGAATTCGGCCGATCAGCCAGACGAGATTCGTAGGGCATTGCACCACGCGATACTGAAGGAGGGCATCGGGGACGATGCCTCCGGGGCCAAGCAATACCACGGTTTCGCCTTCGGGCTTGCAGTTGCGCGGACCCAGGTTCTCGAAGTTTTCGGTATAGGCGTCATACAACGGCAGCACGAAATAGCGCCCGAGATGGCGCGCAGACGAGGGAACGGTGAGCAGCATCGGGCCTTGAGTGAGATCCAGCCATGCCATCGTGTAGAGAAGATCGTTGGCGGGTGTCACCACGTCGCGGTCTTCATGGGTCGATGGACGCGGTGCGTGGTGCAGGGTGTTCATGGGGGCGCGCACGTCGGAGCCTGCCGAGGCGCCGGGGCGGCGCTGTGCGCGCGGTGCCGTCTGCATGGCGCAGGTGCGGTAGATCTCGGTCAGCGGATAGCCGTAGACGAAGGCGGCCATGCCGATGGAGCGGGCCAGGGCGCGCTGGGCTTCGGCTCGTGAGAAGGTGTTTGAAGTCATAGGGTGGAGTTCCTGAAAGCAGCCTCAGTCCAGCGTCACGCCGGTGGCCTTGGTCAGCTTGAACATGACGGGGAGATAGGCTGTGTAGGCAGCCGCGGCTTCGCCGGGCGTGTTGCCTATGGGGTCGGCGCCCAGTTCCTCGATGCGGCGTCTCACGGCAGGTTCATGCAGAACGGCGGCTACCTCGCGGCCCAGCCGCTCGACGATGGCATCCGGCGTCTTCGCCGGCGCCATCAGCGAAATGGGCGCCGTGACCATGTAGATCTCGTCCTTGTAGCCCTGCTCGGCGAAAGTGGGCACATGGGGCAGCATCCTGGAGCGGGTCGGGCCGGCCATGGCCAGAGCGTGCAGCTTTCCAGAGGTGATATGGGGCAGCAGCGTGGTGACCGATCCGATGGTCATCTGGATCACGCCGCTCATCAGGTCCACGGCCATGGGCGCTTCGCCCTTGTAGGCGACGTGCATGGTCTTCAGGCCATAGGCCTTGTCCATGTACACCTGAGCCTGGTGCGGCTGGGTGCCTGGCCCCCAGGAGCCCATCGCGTACTTGCCCGGCGCGGCCTGGATGGCCGCGATCAGTTCCTTGAAGTTGCGCACCGGCACGGAGGGCGTTACTGCCAGCACCGTACGGGGGAGCGCAATGTCAGAGACCATGCGCAGATCGGTGCGCGGGTCATAGGGCAGATTCTTGTACAGCGCCAGGTTGGCCGTGATGGGGCCTGGCACTGTCAGCAAGAGCGTATAGCCGTCGGGTGTGCTCTTGGCCACATAGTCCGTGCCGATGATGCCGCCGGCGCCGCTCCGGTTGTCGACCAGTACGGGCTGGTGCAGCCGTTCGGCCAAACCTTGGGAGACGATCCGGGCCATGGTGTCGGCCGAGCCGCCGGCCTGGTACTGCACGACCAGGCGGATCGGCTTGTCGGGATAGCCGTTCTGGGCATGGGCGGGGCTGGCAGCCATGCCGAGGGCAGTGAAGGCGCAGGCGGCAGCGATGTCTATCGGTGAAGAGGGCATGGATGAATTTCCTTGGTGTGTTCGGGCCCGAAGTCCCGGTCAGGTGAGAGCGGTTGTTCCTTCCTTGGGCCGGGGTCGGCCGACGACCAGCGCATCTGCCGCCAGGCAGCCTCCCTGCTCGCGCGGGCGGGCGATCAAGGGGTTGATTTCCACGCTGTCGAGCGTGTCGCCAGCCGCCAGGGCGAAGCGTGCCAGGGCGCAGAGCGCATCGGCGATGGCGCCAAGGTCGGCGGCTGGACGGCCGCGGGCACCGGCCAGGATGGGAAAGGCGCGCAACTCGCGCACCATGGAGAGGGCTTCCTCGTGCGTGACAGGCAGCACGCGCAGGGAGACGTCGCGCAGGGTTTCGACGTGAATGCCACCCAGACCGAACATGAGGACAGGGCCGAATACCGGATCGTGCCGTACGCCAGCGATGCACTCCACACCGCCGTGCACCATGCTGGCGACCATCGCACCTTCCAGGCAGGCGCCAGGCCGTGCGGCGAGCGCGTTGGCTTGCGTCTCCTCGAAGGCGGCGCGTACAGCCTCCGCTCCTGCAATGTCCAGCACCACGCCGCCCACGTCAGATTTGTGGGGAATGTCGGCGCTCACCACTTTCACCGCGACCGCGCAGTCCAATTGCCGCGCCGCATCAGCGGCTTCCTTGGCGCTTCGCGCCAGATAGTGCGGTACTACCGGTACCCCAGCTTGGGCCAGCAGCTTGAGCGCGGCGGGCTCACTGAGCGTGCCGGCAGGCAAGACGATAGCGTGGGACGTGGCCGTGACGGCGTGGCCGGCATGTTCCTCGGAGGCAGGCTGCTTTGCCAGCGCGGCCAAGGTGCGGATGCCTTCGGAGGGATCTTCGAATACCAGGCAATGCATGGCTTCGAGCTCGGCACGGCGCTGGGGCGAGAGCAGCGTGCTCAAGGCCAGCACCGTGTCCGGAAAGGCGGCGCGCAAGGATCCGACCAACTGCTGCAGTATCGGCCAGGAGGTATCGGATGTCCCGGCGGCGGCCAGGAAACCCATCCAGGAATCGAAGCCCTGGTCTTCCAGCATGACGCGCGCGCTGCGTTCCAGCAGAGACATGTCGTTGGTCACCTGAGCTGTGATGTCCACAGGATTGCGTGGCGCCGAGAAAGGCACCCATTCCCGCAGTTGCGCTTGAGCCGCGTCAGTGAGGGCGGGGACTTCCAACCCGTGCGAGGCCGCGTCGTCGGCCATCATCGCGCCGACTCCGCCGGAAACCGTGAACAGGCCGATGCGGCGCCCGCGAGGCCGGCCG
This sequence comes from Ottowia sp. VDI28, assembly GCF_049532675.1. Taxonomy (NCBI): domain Bacteria; kingdom Pseudomonadati; phylum Pseudomonadota; class Betaproteobacteria; order Burkholderiales; family Comamonadaceae; genus Ottowia; species Ottowia sp. VDI28. The sequence continues at coordinate 1,169,982 of NZ_CP149820.1, forward strand.
GCCACTCCTGCGCTGTGGGCCAGATCGAAAAACTCCCTCACGGTGCGCGCGCGTATGACGCCGTAGCGGCGTAGTACGGCGTCATACACGGCGTCGTCGCCGGCCAGCGCGGCAGTATGCGAGGCCGCGGCTTGAGCGCCCAGTTCGGTGCGGCCGATCTTGACCATGATCACCGGCTTACCGTTGGCCTGCGCCAGAGCCAGTGCGGCGCGCAGGCGGGGGCCATCGCGGCAGCCTTCCATGTAAGCCATGATCACATCGGTCTCGTCATCCTGTGCCAGCCAAGCGAGGCAGTCCGCCAGTTGCACCTCGGCCTCGTTGCCGGTGGTGACCCAGGTGGAGAAGCCCACGCCGCGCGCATGAGCCAGCGCATAGGCGTAGACCCCGAAGGCGCCTGACTGGCTCACCAGGCCAATGCGCCCGGGTTTGACCCGGATGGCGCTGGCGACGGGGGCGAAGGTGGCATAAATGTGTCGCTGGAGGTTCATGATCCCGAGGCAATTCGGGCCCACCAGGCGCAGCCCGGCCTCGCGTACACGCTGGCTGAGACGCTCCTGTGCCAGGATGCCCTCGCCGCCCACCTCCGCGAAGCCGGCGGAAAACAGCACGACGCTTCGGGCTTTGGCGGCGATGGCGTCCTCGATGGCCCCATGTACGGCAGCCGCCGGCACGGCCAGGATGGCCAGGTCTACGGGCTCCCCGATAGCCTGGAGGCTGGCATGCGCGCGTAAACCCTGGACCTCCGATGCGGTGGGGTTGACCGCATGCAAAGTGCCGCCAAAGCCGAAGCGCAGCGCATAGTCAATCGGGATGCCTCCGATCTTCTGGGGGTTCGAGGACGCGCCCACCACGGCAATGGAGCGAGGCGAGAAGAGGGCGGACAGATCGTCCAACTTGAAATCGAAGTCGTTCATGACAGGGGGCGGTGTAGTGAGCGCTCAGGCGGTGTACCGAAGCCATCAGCGCTCTACGTTAAGAAGAACGCTCGCCGAAATCTGTCAATCGGTGTACAAATTCGGCCAGATGTCTACGCGCTCCCCTGACCCCAAGCCTTCTCAGTCACTTCCGCGACGCATGCAATGCCCTGCGGGGACGCGTGACGAGGAACTGATCGAGCGTGCACTGAGTTGGAGCGAGCTCTTCGCGCAGTGGCCCGATGCAAGGCGCCGCGCGCTCGTGAAGTCCGCCCTTCTGGAGCGCCATCGCAAGGGCGCATTGGTGATGGGGAACGGACCCAAGTGGCGTTACATGCTTCTGGTGGTCTCGGGCAGCGTGGAGATTGGCAGCCTGAGTGAGGGCGGGCGCAAGTATCTCAACGCCTTGCTAGGGCCGGGCCAGGTGGCCCCGTTGGTACGCTTGATGGAAGATCAGCCGCTGGGCTACGAATACCACGCGCATGAGGATTCAGTGGTGATCCGTCTGCCGGTCGATGCGGTGGTGGCAGAACTCGATGCCGAGCCTATTCTTTGGCGCGAGGTGGCCCGGCTGGCATTGCATCGCCAGCGGGTCAGCATCACGATGCTGCAAGGCCTCACGTTGGGGACAGTGCGCCGCCGCGTGGCGGCCACGCTGATCAACCTGGCCGAGTTTTACGGCACCCCGCAGGACTCGGGGCTGGATCTGCGCGTCAGTTTGCCCCAGCAGGACTTCGCGGCCCTGTTGGGGCTGTCGCGCCAGACGGTCAACAAGCAGTTGCGCATGCTGGCCGATCTCGGCGTGATAGAGATGAGCTACAAGCGCCTGGTGTTGCGCGACGTCCTGGCGCTCTCGCGGTTTGCATCAGAGGACTAGTGTCCTGAATTGCAAGTTCGTTGAATAAATCTACCGAGAATCAACACCATGCGGCGTTGCAAAGCCTCGCGATACCACTCGGTATCGCTGCGTTTTGCGCCTTGCCTGATGTCGATTTCGGCAGATTTATTTATCAACGAACTTGCAACTCAGGACACTAGGGGATACGCGTCAGATCGTGGTTCTGTGCTCAGAACAGCTCGCCCTGACCGAGATAGCGCCACTGCCCTACCGGAAGCTGGCCCAGCACCACCCGCCCGATGCGCACGCGCTTCAGGCCGATCACCTTCAGGCCAACCAGTTCGCACATGCGGCGGATCTGCCGTTTCTTGCCTTCGCGCAGCACGATGCGCAGCTGTTCTTCGTTCTGCCAACTCACCTTGGCGGGTTTGAGGGGCTGGTTGTCCAGATGAAGGCCATGGCGAAGCAGCGCCAGCTTCTCTGGCGGCACGCGTGCCTGCGTGTTCTGCGGCTGCGCTTCGGGCGCATCGAGCAAGGTCACGCGCACGAGGTATTCCTTTTCTATTTCGGAATCCTGCCCGATCAGGTGGCGGGCGATGCGCCCGTCCTGCGTCAGGACCAGCAGGCCGACGGAATCGATGTCGAGCCGGCCCGCAGGTGCCAGGCCGCGCAGTTGGTGGGGCCCGAAGCGGATCTTCGAGCGGTCTTCGCGCCAATGGCTTTGCGCGCCGATCAGGCTGGCGGCTGGGGCATGGCCATCTTCAGCCTGGCCGCTCACGTAGCCTACTGGTTTGTTCAGCAGGATGGTCACGCGCTCGGCCTGCTCGCCTTCGGCCTGCTTGGCCACGGTGATGCGGTCTTGCGGCGACACTTGCTGGCCCATGCGCGCCACTTCGCCGTTCACGCGTACCCACCCACGTTCGATCCAGGCGTCGGCCTCGCGCCGCGACGCCAGGCCGAGTTCGGCCATGCGCTTGTTCAGCCGGGAGGTGGCGGCGGCTGGGGCGGCGTCCGGCGCGGGAGCGGGCGCGCGGCGGAAACGGGGTGGTTCGGACATGGGGTGACTATTGAATGAATAGCGTCAACGGTTTCGTCATTCCCGCGCAGGCGGGAATGACGAGACTTGAAGCGAAGCATCTATTCTAAGAAACCGCTCGGCGGCCTCAGCGGTTCATTCCGATCCCCAGGCGCGCAGAGCCGCCAGATCGAGGATGCGCAGGCCGCCGTACTCCACGCGAATCGCGCCGTGCGCATCCAGGGCGCGAAGGGCCTCGTTCACGCGTTGGCGCGACAAACCCACGAGGTAGGCCAGTTCTTGCTGGGTGATGCGCAGCAATTCACCCACCCCTGGAAACAGCACCGGGTTGACCAGTGCCGCCAGGTTGAGTGCCACGCGTATTTCGGGGTTGCGGCTGCGATCGGCCTCGCGTGCGCCAATGAACTGGGCCAGGCGCTCGTTGAGCTGGTTCATCACGAAGCGGTTGAAGCCGAGGGAATGGTCCAGCAGCCAGTGAAAGGTGTCCACCGGCAGGCCCGCCACCAGGCTTTGGCGCAGGGCCTGCACGTTGTAGCGGTAGGACTCCCGCTTGAGCGCGGTGCCCTCGCCGAACCAGCCACCGGGCGAGAGGCCGGAGTAGGTCATGGTGTGCCCCTGCGCGGTGTCGGTGGTCATCTTGAGCAGGCCATCGATCACGCCGAACCAGTAGGTCGCAGGCCGGCCCACGCGGAAGATCAGATCGCCCGGCTGCGCTTCGGTCACGCGAAGCTCTGATACCACGAGTTCGGCCTCTTCAGGTTTGAGGTGAGAAAGCCATGGCACACCGGTCAGCTCCTGCGGTGTCAGCAGCCGGCGGCGGTCGTGCAAGGAAGGTGGACGCATAAAAAAGCTAAGGGAAATACCCTAGTCAAATCATGATGAATTGTCGTCCAAACGACAACATGGCGTCAAAGTATCGCCTTACTATTCGCAACATGCAAGGTCCCGGCATCCCCGAGATCACCATAGTGGAGACAAAAAAACACATGGCCAACACCTTTCCCCGCCTGCTGCAAAAGCATGCTGCCGAGCGTCCGAAGGCGCCCGCATTGCGCGAGAAAGAATTCGGAATTTGGCAGACTTGGAGCTGGCAGCGCGCGCTGGATGAAGTGCGTTGGATGGCCGGCGGCCTGGCGGCGCTGGGCTTCAAGACAGGCGACAACTTCGCCATCGTTGGCGACAACCGTCCGCACCTGTATCTGGCTTTCATGGCCGTCCAGGCGCTGCGCGGTGTCCCTGTGCCCATGTACCAGGATGCAGTGGCTTCCGAGATGGCCTTCGTCCTGCAGGATGCCGAGGTGCACTTCGCCTTCGCTGAAAACCAGGAGCAGGTCGACAAAATGCTGGAACTGCGCGAAAGTGCGACCGGCCTGGCGCACATCATCTACGACGATCCGCGTGGCCTGCGCAACTACACGCAAAGCGGCTTGATCAGCGTCGATGAGCTGTTCGAGCTGGGTCGGCAATATGAGCGCGAGCACCCGGGTTTCTTCAATGCCGCCGTGGCCGAGGGCCAGCCTGAAGATGTCGCCGTCATTCTCTATACCTCGGGCACCACCGGCAAACCCAAGGGGGTGTGCCAGACGCACGCCAGCTTCATCGGCTCGGCTGAGGGCGGTGTGCGTACCGATGGGCTGAACGGTTCGGACAACGTGCTTTCTTATCTTCCGCCGGCATGGGTGGGAGATTTCCTGTTTTCCATGGCGCAGTGGATGGTGGCAGGCTTCACCATCAACTGCCCCGAATCGGCCGAGACCGTCAGCATCGACATGCGCGAGATCGGGCCTACTTATTACTTCGCGCCGCCCCGCATTTTCGAAGGCATGCTGACCTCCGTCTCCATCCGCATGGAAGACGCGGCCAGGCCCAAGCGCTGGTTGCACGAGAAATTCATGGCGGTGGCGCGGCGCGTGGGCTCCGACATTCTGGATGGCAAACCGGTGGGCCTGGGCGACAAGCTGCTCTACGGGCTGGGCAACTTCCTGGTGTACGGGCCGCTCAAGAATGCCATGGGCTTGTCGCGCATTCGCGTGGCCTATACGGCCGGCGCGGCCATCGGGCCTGATCTGTTCCGCTTTTTCCGCTCAATTGGCATCAATCTGAAGCAGCTCTATGGCCAGACCGAAACCTGCGCCTATGTCTGCATCCAGAAGAACGGCCGCGTCAAGCTGCATACCGTGGGCGAAGCCGCGCCGGGAATCGAGTTGAAGATCGCCGATTCCGGGGAGGTGCTGGTGCGCGGCGTTTCGGTGCTGAAGGAATACTACAAGCGGCCTGACGCCACGGCCGAGGTGATGGATGCCGAAGGTTACTTTCACACCGGCGACGCCGGTGTGATCGATGCCGACGGCCATCTGCGCATCATCGATCGCGCCAAGGACGTGGGCAAGATGGCCGACGGCGCCATGTTCGCGCCCAACTACATCGAGAACAAGCTCAAGTTCTTCCCGCAGATCAAAGAGGCGGTGTGCTTCGGCCACGCCCGGGATACGGTTTGTGCCTTCCTCAACATCGATTTCGAGGCCGTGGGTAACTGGGCGGAGCGGCAGGGTCTGCCTTATGCGGGCTATGTCGATCTGGCAGGCAAGCCCGAGGTGCTGAAGATGATGGCCGAATGCGTGGAGAAGGTGAACGCCGATCTGGCCGCCGAAGAGGGCATGGCCGGCACGCAGGTGGCGCGCTTCATGGTGCTGCACAAGGAGCTTGATCCTGACGACGATGAACTCACGCGCACGCGCAAGGTGCGGCGCGGTTTCATCGCCGAGAAATACGGTGTCCTGATCGATGCGCTGTACTCAGACAAGCGTGAGCAGTTCATCGAGACGGCCGTGAAATTCGAGGATGGCCGCACCGGCAAGGTCAGCGCCAATCTGCAGATCATGAACGCCAAAACGTTCGCACCATTGAAGGCCGCTGCATGAGTGCCGCATTTGCATCCACCGCGAGCGAGTTCCGGGGCGAAACGCTCTCTGTCGTCGCCGGTTCACATTCACAGGATGGCCCGGCCGGACTCAATGCCCGGCGCATTGGCGATGTCGTGCTCGAGGTGAAGAATATCAGCCTGCGCTTTGGCGGCGTCAAGGCGCTCACCGACATCAGCTTCAACGTGCGTGAGCACGAAATCCGCGCCATCATCGGTCCCAACGGTGCTGGCAAGTCCTCGATGCTCAACTGCATCAACGGGGTCTACGCGCCGAGCGAAGGCAGTATTACCTTCCGCGGCAAGACCTTCAGCCACATGAACTCGCGCCAGGTGGCTGAGATGGGGGTGGCGCGCACGTTCCAGAACCTGGCCTTGTTCAAGGGCATGAGCGTGCTCGACAACATCATGTCGGGCCGCAACCTCAAGATCAAGAGCAACCTGTTCATGCAGGCGCTGCGCATCGGTCCTGCCGAGCGCGAGGAGATCAGGCATCGCGAATTCGTGGAACGCATCATCGATTTCCTGGAAATCCAGGCGCATCGCAAGACGCCGGTCGGCCAACTGCCCTATGGCCTGCAGAAGCGGGTCGACCTGGGCCGCGCGCTGGCAATGGAGCCGCAGGTGCTGCTGCTCGACGAGCCCATGGCGGGCATGAACGTCGAGGAAAAGCAGGACATGTGCCGCTTCATTCTCGATGTGAACGACGAGTTCGGCACCACCATCGTGCTGATCGAGCATGACATGGGCGTGGTCATGGACATCTCCGACCGCGTGGTGGTGCTTGATTACGGCAAGAAGATCGGTGACGGCACCCCTCTGGAAGTGCGCAACAACGAAGACGTGATCCGGGCCTATCTCGGCACCAGCCACTGAAGAGAAAAAATGGCATTCTTTCTTGAAACACTTCTTGGCGGCCTGATGACAGGCATGCTCTATGCGCTGGTCGCGTTGGGCTTCGTGCTGATCTTCAAGGCCAGCGGCGTCTTCAACTTCGCCCAGGGGGCCATGGTGCTGTTCGCCGCCCTGGCCATGGCCCGCTTCGCCGAGTGGATTCCGGAGTGGACAGGCATCAGCAACCCCTGGTTCGCCAATGGCACGGCTTTCGTGCTGGCCGGTGTGCTGATGTTCGCCGTGGCCTGGGTGATCGAGCGCCTGGTGCTCCGGCATCTGGTCAACCAGGACATTGCCACGCTGCTGATGGCCACGCTGGGCATCACCTATTTCCTCGAAGGCCTGGGCCAGACGATTTTCGGTAGCGACATCTACAAGATCGACATCGGCATGCCCAAGGATCCCGTGTTCATTCTTGAATCGGTTTTCGAAGGCGGGGTGCTGGTCAACAAGGAAGACGTGGTGGCGGCGATCATCGCGGCGGCCCTAGTGGCCGGGCTTTCCATCTTCTTCCAGAAGACCAAGACTGGCCGGGCCTTGCGTGCCGTGGCCGACGATCACCAGGCCGCGCAGTCGATCGGCATTCCGCTCGGGCGCATCTGGGTCATCGTGTGGTGCGTGGCCGGGGTGGTGGCGCTGGTGGCGGGAATGATCTGGGGCAGCAAGCTGGGCGTGCAGTTCTCTCTCGCCACGGTGGCCCTGCGCGCCCTGCCGGTGATCATTCTGGGCGGCCTGACATCAGTACCGGGCGCCATCATCGGCGGGCTGATCATCGGTGTGGGAGAGAAGCTTTCCGAGGTGTACCTGGGGCCCTTTGTAGGGGGCGGCATCGAGATCTGGTTCGCCTATGTGCTGGCGCTGGTGTTCCTCTTATTCCGGCCGCAAGGATTGTTCGGCGAAAAGATCATTGATCGCGTATGAGAACCCCCTGAGTCGCTTACGCGCCTTCCCCCCAGGGGGACGCCTCTGGCGGCCGGGCCAAGCCCGCTCCGCGGAGGCACGCGGATGGCTTGCTCCGCAGCCGGTCGAATCCTGACGGTTTTTGGATAACTGATATGTTCTACAGAGAAAACGGACAGTTCAAGACGAGCTACCGGGCCGATCAGCAGATCTTCCCGATCGCGCAGGACCGGTGGGCGATTGTGCTGCTGCTGGCGTTGGCCTTCGTCGCCGTGCCCATGTTGGCCAGCGACTACCTGTTCCGCGCCGTGCTGATTCCCTTTGCGATCATGGCACTCGCAGCGCTGGGGGTGAACATCCTGGTGGGCTATTGCGGGCAGATCTCGCTGGGCTCAGGGGCGTTCATGGCGGTGGGTGCCTATGGGGCCTACAACTTCATTGCACGTATCGACGGCATGCCGCTGATCGTGGCGTTGATCCTGGGCGGGTTGTGCGCCACGCTCTTCGGCATCGTGTTCGGGCTGCCCAGCCTGCGGGTGAAGGGTCTTTACCTGGCAGTGGCCACACTGGCGGCGCAATTCTTCAGCGACTGGATGTTCCTGCGCATCAAATGGCTCACCAATGATTCGGCCTCGGGCTCGGTATCGGTGTCTCATCCCAACGTGCTGGGCTTTCCGTTGGAAAGCGGGGTGGCCAAGTACGTGTTCTGCATGGCTGTGCTGGTGGTCATTGCTCTGTTGGCCAAGAACCTGGTGCGCGGCGCCATCGGGCGCGAGTGGATGGCGATCCGTGACATGGACGTGGCGGCCGCGGTGATCGGCATCCGGCCCATGTACGCCAAGCTGAGCGCGTTTGCCGTGAGCAGCTTCATCATCGGCGTGGCGGGCGCGCTCTGGGGCATCGTGCACCTGGGTACATGGGAACCGGCGGCGTTCTCGGTGGAGGTGTCGTTCCGCCTGCTGTTCATGGTCATCATCGGCGGGCTGGGCTCGATTATGGGCGCGTTTTTCGGCGCGGCCTTCATCGTGGTTCTGCCGATTTTCCTGAACCAGTTCCTGCCGTGGTTCCTGGGGCTGTTCGGCCTCGGTATTTCCACTGCCGGCGTGTCGCATGCCGAGTTGATGATCTTTGGCGCCCTGATCGTCTGGTTCCTGGTCGTGGAGCCGCATGGCCTGGCCAAGCTGTGGTCCACGGGCAAGCAGAAGATGCGGCTGTGGCCCTTCCCGCATTGAGCCATCGATTTTTACCTGGTTATCCGAGAGTTCCCGCTGTGTTCATTTATTTCAAGAAGGAGACAAGCATGAAGCGAACCACCACCATGATCGCCGCGGCAGCCGTGGCCGCAGGCGCCCTGCTGACTGCAGGCAGCGCGCTGGCGCAGGCCAAGGAGCAATTCTTCCCGCTGCTGTCCTACCGGACAGGGCCCTATGCCCCTAACGGCACCCCATGGGCCAATGGCAAGCAGGACTACATCAAGATGATCAACGCGCGTGACGGCGGCGTGAACGGCGTCAAGCTCACGTTCGAGGAGTGCGAAACCGGTTATGCCACCGACCGCGGCGTGGAATGCTATGAGCGCCTGAAGAGCCGTCCTGGCGTGGCCTTGTTCGATCCGCAGGCCACGGGTATCACGTTTGCCCTCACGGAGAAAGCGCCCAACGACAAGGTGGCTTTGCTGACGCTGGGCTATGGTCTTTCCGTCGCGCAGGACGGCATGGCATTCAAATGGAACTTCCCGCTCATGGGCAGCTATTGGACGGGCGCAGACATCCTGATCCAGCACATCGGCAAAGAGCTTGGCGGCATGGACAAGCTCAAGGGCAAGAAAATCACGCTGGTCTATCACGACAGCCCGTTCGGCAAGGAGCCGATCCCCCTGTTGCAGGAGCGCGCCAAGATGCACGGCTTCGATCTGCAACTGCTGCCGGTGACCGCGCCTGGCGTGGAGCAGAAGGCCACCTGGCTGCAGGTTCGCCAGCACCGTCCGGACTTCGTGTTGCTGTGGGGCTGGGGCGTGATGAACTCCACCGCGCTGAAGGAAGCCCAGGCCACCGGCTACCCGCGCGAGAAAATGTACGGTGTCTGGTGGGCCGGAGCCGAGCCTGATGTGCGCGACGTGGGCGCGGGCGCCAAGGGCTACCATGCGCTGGCGCTCAATGGTTCCGGCCAGCAGTCCAAGGTCATGCAGGACATCATCAAGTTCGTGCATGACAAAGGGCAAGGCACGGGCCCGAAAGATGAGGTGGGCCAGGTGCTGTACACGCGCGGCGCCATCATCCAGATGCTGAGCGTCGAGGCTGTGCGCAAGGCGCAGGAACGCTTCGGCAAAGGCAAGGTCATGACCGGCGAGCAGGTGCGCTGGGGCCTGGAGAACCTGAACCTGGATCAGAAGCGTCTGGATGCGCTGGGCTTCGGCGGCGTGATGCGTCCGCTGCAGACCACCTGCGCGGACCACATGGGCTCCACCTGGGCGCGCGTGCAGACCTGGGACGGCGCCAAATGGAACATCGGCAATGACTGGTATCAGGCCGACGAGGCGGTGATCAAGCCGATGGTCAAGAGCGGTGCTGCCAAGTACCTGGCCGACAAGAAGATGCAAGCCCGGCCTGCCGGCGATTGCAATAGCTGATAAGGCACTTGACCACCATGCCTCCCGAGGTTTTGTATGGCTCCTTCCCCTTCTGGGGGAAGGTAGGGATGGGGGCTTTCACGGCGTTTGATCTGAATGGATTTCCGCTGTGTGGATCGTCTGGTGAAAGCCCCCACCCCAACCCTCCCCCAGCGGGGGAGGGAGGGAAAACCGCGCAAAGACCTGGAAGAGCATGGCACTCAAACCCTTCTCGCAAGGAAGGGGCCATCCATACCAGGCCAACACCCAAGGCATTTCGATGAGCGACAAGCCGACACCGCCCCCCTTGCTGAACGTCAACGGCATCGAGGTCATCTACAACCATGTGATCCTGGTGCTCAAGGGGGTGTCCCTGACTGTGCCCGAAAGCGGCATCGTCGCCATCCTGGGCGGCAACGGAGCCGGCAAGACCACCACGCTGCGCGCCGTGTCCAACCTGCTCAAGGGGGAGCGGGGCGAAGTCACCAAGGGCAGCATCGAATACCGGGGTGAGCGCATCGAGAATCTGAGCCCTGCCGAGCTGGTCAAGCGCGGCGTGGTGCAGGTCATGGAGGGGCGCCACTGCTTCGCCCACCTGACCATCGAGGAGAACCTGTTGACCGGCAGCTACACCCGGGCAGACAAGGGCGAGATCGCCCGCAATCTCGAGAAGGTCTACACCTATTTTCCCCGTCTGAAAACGCGCCGGACCAGCCAGGCCGCCTACACCTCGGGCGGCGAGCAGCAGATGTGCGCCATTGGCCGGGCGCTGATGGCCAACCCCAGCATGGTGCTGCTGGACGAGCCCTCCATGGGCCTGGCGCCGCAGATCGTCGAAGAGGTGTTCAACATCGTCAAGGATCTGAACGCCAAGGAGAAAACCACCTTCCTGCTGGCCGAGCAGAACACCAACATGGCGCTGCGTTACGCGGACTACGGCTACATCATGGAAAGCGGCCGCGTGGTGATGGACGGCAAAGCCCCCGAGCTGGCCAGCAACGAGGACGTGAAAGAGTTCTACCTTGGGGTCGGTGGCGGCGAGCGCAAGAGCTTCAAGGACGTCAAGAGCTACAAGCGGCGCAAGCGCTGGCTGGCTTGAATTCTTTCCCTCTCCTGCACGCGGGGGAGGGCAGGGGTGAGGGTCTCCCGCCCAGAGGGTGAGGGAGAAAACGCAAAGAGCACAGAACATCATGACCGAGTATTTCGACACCCTGGAGGCGCGCGAGCCCGCCGCCCGCGAAGCGGCGCTGATGTCGGCGCTGCCGCGCCAGATCGCCCATGCCCAGACCCACAGTGCGGCCATGGGCGAGATCCTGGCGGGCGTGCCGGCACGGGAGATCACTTCAAGAGCCGCGCTGGCGCGCTTGCCCGTGACGCGCAAGAGCGAACTGCTGGCCCGTCAGAAGGCTGCGCGCGCGGCAGGGAAAGACACCTTCGGCGGCTTTGCCGCCATCTCACGCGGCCCTGTCATGCCGCGCCTGTATGCCAGCCCGGGCCCCATCTATGAACCCGAGGGGACGTCACAGGATTACTGGCGTACGGCGCGGGCCATGGTTGCGGCGGGCTTTCGCGCGGGCGATCTGGTGCACAACGCCTTCAGCTATCACATGACGCCCGGCGCCTTCATCATGGAATCGGGTGCCCGGGCGATGGGCTGCACCGTATTTCCCGCCGGCACCGGGCAGACTGAGCAGCAGCTGGAGGCCATCGCCGATCTCAAGCCCAGGGGGTATCTGGGCACACCCAGCTTCCTGCGGATCCTGGTCGAGAAGGCCAAGGAAAGCGGTGCCGATATTTCCAGCCTCACACGCGGCCTGGTGAGCGGCGAAGCCTTCCCGCCCAGCCTGCGCGATTGGTTCACGGCCCAGGGTATGGATGTCTACCAGAGCTATGCCACCGCCGATGTCGGCCTGATCGCCTACGAAACTTCGGCACGGGAGGGGTTGGTGCTCGATGAAGGCGTGATTGTCGAGATCGTGCGCCCGGGCACTGGGGATCCGGTGGGCGAGGGGGAGGTGGGCGAGGTGGTGGTCACGGTGCTCAATCCGGACTACCCGCTCATCCGCTTCGGTACCGGCGATCTTTCGGCTGTGCTACCCGGCGCGTGCCCTACCGGCCGCACCAATGCACGGATCAAAGGGTGGCTTGGCCGGGCGGACCAGACCACGAAGGCGCGCGGCATGTTCGTGCATCCGGGGCAGGTGGCCGAGATCGTGCGGCGCTTTCCCGCTGTTGGCCGTGCCCGGTTGGTGGTGAGTGGCGAAATGGCTAACGATCAGTTGACGCTGATCATTGAGTCGGCCAGCGGAGACAGCGATGATTTGCGCCGGCAGGTGGCCGAGGCGATTCGGGATGTCACCAAGCTGCGCGGCGAAGTGCAGGTCGTGGCGCCCGGCAGCCTTCCCAATGACGGCAAGGTGATCGAGGACGCCCGCAGCTACCAGTAATAGTCATAGTCGCGCGCGGGCCATAGTGTTTTCGCGTGGCAAGGCCGGGTTTTCCCGGCCTTGTCTTTTTTACAAGTTTCGCGCAAACCCCGATGTGTCGGACCTGCCTTGTTCCTTAATATTCCTCATGCAAATACGCATTAAATTCTCTTGTATGCATCTCGAAAGGAAAGCTTTGATGAAGACTCGTTTGCCCACCTCCCTGCGCCTGTGCGCTGCCGCCGCTGCACTGGCTTGCGCAGCTGGTGCCCAGGCACAAGCTTTCCCGGCAGGGAAAACCATCACGTTCATCGTGCCTTTTGCCGCTGGCGGCCCGACGGACAAGGTGGCTCGCGATCTGGCCGAGGCCATGCGCAAACCCTTGAATGGCGCCACCATCGTGGTCGACAACGCTGCTGGTGCGGGCAGCACCATCGGTACCGCCAAGGCCTTCCGCGCTTCGCCCGATGGCTATACGTTGCTGCTGACCCACGTGGGCATGGCCACCACGCCCACGCTCTACCGCAACCCAGGTTACAAGTATGAGGAGTTCGAGTATCTGGGCCTGGTCAACGAGGTACCGATGGTGGTGGTCGGCAAGCCGGCGCTCGCCGCCAACAACTGGGCCGAGCTGAACACCTGGATCGGCCAGAACAAGAACAAGGTCAACTTGGGCAATGCCGGCCTGGGCAGCGCCTCGCACCTGTGCGGGCTGATGCTCCAGAACGCGCTCAAGACCGAGATGACCACCGTGCCCTACAAAGGTACTGCACCCGCCATGACCGATCTCATGGGCGGCCAGATCGACATCATGTGCGATCAGACCACCAACACCACCAGCCAGATCGAGGGCAAGAAGATCAAGGCCTTTGCCATGAGCACCGCCAAGCGTGTCAGCACGCCGCCCGTCTACAAGGACTTGCCGACGCTGGATGAGGCTGGCTTGAAGGGCTTCAACGTGAGTATCTGGCACGGCCTGTACGCACCCAAAGGTACCCCGCCAGCCGTGCTCAAGGTGCTCAACGACGCACTCAAAGCGGCAGTGAAGGATCCTGACTTCATCAAGAAGGAAGAGGGCCTGGGTGCTGTGGTGGTGCACGATGCCCGCAACAACCCTGCCGAACACAAGAAGTTCGTGGCCGCTGAAGTCGCCAAGTGGGGCGTAGTCATCAAGGCCGCCGGCCAATACGCCGATTGATTTGGCGCTGGACGCCCTCCTTGCCTGCAGGGCCAGGGCGGAGCTAGGGCAAAAAGGCCTGCGGAGCAGGCCGCCTTTCGGGGCTGCCGCGGAGCTGGCTTTGCCAAGCGGCTGGCGGCGTCCCCCTGGGGGAAGGCGCGTCAGCGCCTCAGGGGGAACTTAGCTAAACCCCCAGACCACATCCTTTTTCGCTTCCGCGCTTTCACGCAGCAACTCAATGAACGGCAAGGCACGCTTGCCGAGCGGGATGGGATCATCCGAGCCAGAGGCCTCGGCGTCTTCCTTTTTCTCTTCTTTCGGCAGAGCTTCCCGACGCTTGATCTCGGCCTGCAGGGCTGAGATCACTCCAGGAATCTGCTCTACGGTAATGATGCCCGTAGGCCCAGGAGTCTTGCCGGCGATCTTCAGCACCTCGTCGCCGGTGGATTGCAACATGATGACCTCAGCGGCGGCTTGGGACTTGAATTTGTACAGCATGCGGTTTCTCCTATTTTGAAGCCACCTCGGATAGCGGGCGACGCTCAGCTTGCATTTTGCCTCCAAGACGGCATGAATCTGCCTGAGTGAATTCCATCTTGCCATTTGAGCGTTCTTTCCGCTGGGAGGAAGGGGCAACAAAAACGTGAGCATCCCTAAGGGTCAATACCTACTTGAAAGCGAATCGTTGCTACTTGACATTGATTGTTTAGAGTTAAACAATCTCGGCATGAACAAATTATCCAGCGTCGTATGCGTCGGCGGCGGGCCGGCGGGCTTGTACTTCGGTCTGCTGATGAAAAAGCAGCAGCCCGATTGCCGCGTGACAGTAGTCGAACGCAATCGTCCGTTCGACACCTTCGGCTGGGGCGTGGTGCTCTCCGATCAGACGCTGGGCAATCTCCGGGTGGCTGATTTGGAAAGCGCCAAGCTGATCGGGGAGGCGTTCAACCACTGGGACGACATCGAGGTGTTTTTCAAGGGCCGAAGCGTGCGTTCTGGAGGCCATGGCTTCTGCGGAATCGGGCGCAAGCACTTGCTCAACATCCTGCAGGAGCGCTGCATGGCGCTCGGCGTCGATCTGGTGTTCGAGACGGATGTGTCGGATGAGCATGCGATCGCCGCGAAATACAACGCCGATCTGGTCATCGCCAGCGATGGGCTGAACAGCCGCATCCGCACGCGCTATGAAAACGTGTTCCAGCCAGATATCGACCAGCGCCAGTGCCGCTTCGTCTGGCTCGGCACCCACAAGACCTTCGATGCCTTCACCTTCGCCTTCGAGCAGACCGAGCACGGCTGGTTCCAGGCGCATGCCTACAAGTTCGACGGCAATACCTCCACCTTCATCGTCGAAACACCTGAAGAGGTCTGGAAAGCGCACGGCATCGACCAGATGAGCCAGGAAGAGGGCATTGCTTTCTGCCAGAAGCTGTTCGGCAAATACCTGGACGGAAACGATCTCATCAGCAATGCCAAGCACCTGCGCGGCTCGGCGATCTGGATCCGCTTCCCCCGCGTGATCTGCAAGACCTGGGTTCACCATGAAGACATCCAGGGCAAGCGCACCCCCATCGTGTTGATGGGCGATGCCGCCCACACGGCGCATTTCTCGATCGGCAGCGGCACCAAGCTGGCGCTGGAAGATGCCATCGACCTGGCGAACGAATTCGCGACCGGCGAGGATACCGATACGGTGTTGCAGGCCTATGAGGCCCGCCGCAGCGTGGAAGTGCTGAAAATCCAGAACGCCGCCCGCAACTCCACTGAATGGTTCGAGAACGTCGACCGCTATACCGGCATGGAGATCGAGCAGTTCGCCTATTCCCTGCTCACACGCAGCCAGCGGATCAGCCACGAGAACCTGCGCCTGCGCGACGCGAAGTGGCTGGAAGGATATGAGAGCTGGTTTGCCAAGGGGCCGGCGGTGCCGCCCATGTTCACGCCCTATACGGTGCGCGGGCTCACGCTCAAGAACCGCATCATCGTTTCTCCCATGGCGCAATACAGCGCCAAGGAAGGCGTGCCCGGAGACTATCACCTGGTTCACCTGGGGGCGCGCGCGCTTGGCGGCGCGGCCATGGTGATGGTCGAGATGACCAGCCCGGTACCCGAAGGCCGCATCACCCCCGGATGCCCTGGGCTCTATACAGACGAGCAGGAAGCGGCCTTCAAGCGGATCGTTGATTTCGTGCACGCCCAGAGCGATGCCGCCATCGGCATTCAGCTGGGCCACAGCGGGCCGAAGGGCTCCACCCAACTGGGCTGGGAGGAGATCGACGAACCCCTTGCGCAGGGCAACTGGCCTCTGGTGGCTGCCAGCGCCGTGCCTTATGGTGAGCAGAACCAGACGCCGGCGGCCATCAGCCTGCGGGACATGGAGACGCTCAAGCAAGCTTTCGTGGATTCGACGCGCCGTGCCGCTGCGGCCGGCTTCGACTGGCTGGAGCTGCACTGCGCGCACGGGTACCTGCTGGCCTCGTTCATCAGCCCGCTCACCAACCACCGCACCGACGCCTATGGCGGCAGCCTGGAAAACCGCTGCCGCTACCCGCTCGAAGTATTTGCGGCCATGCGCGCCGCATGGCCGCAAGACAAACCGATGAGCGTGCGCATCTCTGCGCACGACTGGGCGCCCGGAGGCACCGGACCGGATGACGCGATCGAGATCGCACGCCTGTTCAAGGCCGCCGGCTGCGACATGATCGATGTATCTTCTGGCCAGACCACGCGCGATGCCAAGCCGGTGTATGGCCGCATGTACCAGACGCCGTTCGCCGACCGCATCCGCAACGAGACCGGCATTGCCACCATCGCCGTGGGCGCGATCTCCGAGGCAGACCACGCCAACAGCATCATTGCCGCGGGCCGCGCCGACCTGTGCGCCGTGGCACGCCCGCACCTGGCCGATCCGGCCTGGACGCTGCACGAAGCCGCGAAGCTGCAAAGCCGGGCGGTCAATTGGCCCAAACCTTACCTGAGCGGCCGCGACCAGCTTTACCGCGAGATCGCGCGGCAGCAGGCCATGCAAGCCAGCCAGGCGGTGGTGGCGGACGCTGCTCCGCATGAAGGAGCTTAAATGGATCTGGAAGCCCGCGCGCACAGCGAACACCCCGAGGAGCTGCGCCTTTGGCTGCGCATGCTCACCTGCACGCAACTGGTGGAAAAAGACATCCGCTCCGGTCTTCGCGAGCAGTGGAACACCACGTTGCCGCGCTTCGACCTGATGGCACAGCTTGAGCGCTCGCCCGAAGGCTTGCGCATGAACGAGCTTTCCCGCCGGATGATGGTGACCGGAGGCAACGTGACCGGCATCACCGATCAGCTCGAAGGCGAGGGCCTGGTTGAGCGTGTGGAAGTTGAAGGCGACCGGCGCGCCTACCTGGTACGGCTGACGCCCAAGGGACGGCGCCAGTTCAACGCCATGGCCGAGGCCCATGAGGGTTGGATCGTGCAGGCCTTTTCAGGCTTGCAGGCGCAGGAGTTGCGCACCCTGCACCAATTGCTCGGCAAGGTGAAACAGCATTTTCTTCAGGAGACAGCGTGAAGCATTACATCGGCAACGGCAACCCCATGCGCGCGCAGTTCAGCGCGCAATCCACCTATGAAGCCCGGCATTTCAGCTGGCAATGCGATTCCGCAGGTGTGGCCACTGTCATGCTCAACCGGCCGGAACGCAAGAACCCGCTCACTTTCGATTCGTACGGCGAATTGCGCGACCTTTTCAACGGGCTGCGCTATGCCACCGATGTGAAGGTAGTGGTGGTCACCGGCGAGGGCGGCAACTTCTGCTCCGGCGGCGACGTGCACGACATCATTGGCCCGCTCACGAAAATGAGCATGCCCGAACTGCTGGAGTTCACCCGCATGACCGGCGATCTGGTGAAAGCCATGCGCGGCTGCCCGCAGCCTGTCATTGGCGCCATCGACGGCGTTTGCGCCGGCGCCGGTGCCATGATGGCGCTGGCGTGCGACATGCGCTATGGCACGCAGGCCACCAAGACGGCTTTCCTGTTCACCCGCGTCGGCCTCGCGGGTGCCGACATGGGCGCATGCGCGCTGTTGCCGCGTGTGATCGGCCAGGGGCGCGCCAGCGAGCTGCTGTTCACGGGCCGCGCCATGACGGCGCAGGAAGGTTTGAACTGGGGCTTCTTCAATGCCTTGCACGAGAGTGGCGAATTGCTCGGGAAAGCGCGGGCCATGGCGAGCGAGTTGGCGGCTGGCCCGACCTTCGCCCAAGGCATGACCAAGACCATGCTGAGCCAGGAATGGGCCATGACCATCGAGCAGGCCATCGAGGCCGAAGCGCAGGCGCAGGCGATCTGCATGCAGACGCAAGACTTCCGCCGCGCCTACGAAGCCTTCGCGGCCAAGCAGAAGCCGGTATTCGGGGGCGACTGATGAGCGGCGGCCTGATGCAACCCACCGCGCTCGTGCCTTCCACCGAACACCTGGCGCTGCCTTTTTTCGAGGCGGCACACAGGGACATCGCGGCCCGCCTGCCTGAGTGGGCCAATGCGCAAGGCGTAGACGAAACCGATGACCGTGCAGCCTGCCACGATTGGGTGCGCCGGCTGGGTGAGGGCGGCTGGCTCCGCTACTGCGTGGCGGCCGAGCATGGCGGTGCGTTGCCGCGGCTCGATTCGCGGGCGCTGGTGGTGCTGCGCGAAACGCTGGCGTTCTACTCGCCGCTGGCTGATTTCTCCTTCGCCATGCAAGGCCTGGGCAGTGGTGCCATCTCGCTGGGCGGCACGCCAGCGCAGCAGGCCGCTTATCTGCCCGAGGTAGCGCGCGGCGGCAAGATCGCGGCCTTCGCGCTCAGCGAGCCCGACGCGGGATCGGATGTGGCCGCCATGCAAACCGAGGCCGTACCGTCTGCCGATTCCGCAGGCGGTTGGCGTCTGAATGGCACCAAGACCTGGATCAGCAACGGCGGCATGGCCGACTTCTATTGCGTGTTCGCCAAGACCGACCGCCAGGCTGGCAGCCGGGGTATCACGGCCTTCATTGTCGACAAAGGTGCATCAGGGTTGGACGACAGCGCGCATATCCACGTGATGGCGCCGCACCCCCTGGCCACGCTGCGGCTGACTGATTGTGCGGTGGCGGGCGATGCGCCCTTGGGCGAGGTGAACGGCGGCTTCAAGCTGGCGATGCAAACGCTCGACATCTTCCGTGCCAGCGTGGCTGGCGCCGCGCTGGGCATGGCCCGCCGGGCGCTGGCTGAAGCGATCGCCCATGCGCGCCGGCGCAATATGTTCGGCCATACACTGGCCGACTTTCAGCTGACGCAAGCCAAGCTGGGCGAGATGGCTGCGCTGGTCGATGCCGGCGCGCTGCTGACTTACCGCGCCGCCTGGATGCGTGATACGCAGCAGGGTTCGATGAAGGAGCGAAGCGTGGCGGCCGCCATGGCCAAGATGACGGCGACCGAGAACGCCCAGCGGGTGATCGACATGGCGCTGCAGATGCACGGCGGCTTGGGTGTGATGGTGGGCAGCAAGGTGGAGTCGCTGTACAGGGACATCCGCAGCCTCCGCATCTACGAAGGCGCTACCGAGGTGCAGCAGCTCATCATCGGCAAGGCAGTGCTGCAGTGAATCTTGCGATCCTGCTCGTTTGGTCTTTACGCCCTCCCCCCAAAGGGGGAAAGGGGCATTCCGGAGGTACCCGACATGACCGCGCCCAGCGCTCAAACCGACCGTTTCGTTCTCGACCGCATGCCCCCGCGCGACCAATGGCCGGCGTTTCGCTACGACCTGCCCGAACTGCGTTTTCCGGATCAGGTCAACATCGCTTCCCGGTTGCTGGATGAGGCCGTTGAAAACAAAGGCTGGGCCGATCGCCCGCTGCTCCGTTCCCCGCAACTGACCCTGACCTATGCCGAGACGCGCGAGCGTGTGGATCGCATTGCCGGGTACCTGATCAATGAATTGAAGCTCGAGCCCGGCAACCGTGTGCTGCTGCGTGGAGGGAACTCCATCGGCATGGCGCTGTCATGGCTGGCGATCGTCAAGGCGGGGCTGGTGGCTGTGGCCACCATGCCGCTTTTGCGCGCGGCTGAGCTGGTTCAGGTGATCGACAAGGGCCAGCCGGCAGCCGCTATCTGCGATGCACGGCTGCTTTCCGAATTGGAGCTGGCGCGTGAAAAGCGGCCAGGTATGGTGCGCCACGTCGTCCACTTCGGTTCACCCGACGATCCCCAGGATCTGGGAGCGCTGGCCGCACGCCAGCCACCTCTCTTCAGGGCATGTCCCACGGCGGCGGATGATATTGCGCTGCTGGCTTTCACCAGCGGCACGACAGGCATGCCCAAGGCTGTGGTACACACGCACCGCGATGTACTGGCTGCGTGCGAATGCTGGCCGCGCCACGTGCTGAAAGCCGCACCTGACGATGTGGTGACCGGTTCACCGCCACTGGCTTTTACATTCGGGCTGGGCGGGCTACTGGTGTTCCCCATGTGGGCGGGTGCCAGCGTCTATTACCCCGACGCGCCTTACAACCCGGAGACCATGGTGCGCCAGATGCGCGAGCATGGCGTGACCACGTGCTATACGGCGCCTACCTTCTACCGCCAGATGGCGCCGCATGCGAAAGCCATCGGCATTCCCACGCTGCGCCACTGTGTGAGCGCGGGTGAGGCCCTGCCCGATGCCACGCGCCAGCTCTGGAAGGAGGCGACCGGCATCGAGATGCTGGACGGCATCGGCGCCACCGAGATGTTCCACATCTTCATCTCGTCGGCTGGCGCGGAGGTCAAGCGCGGTGCCATCGGGAAGGTGGTGCCCGGCTACCAGGCCAAGGTGGTGGATGACGAGGGCCGCGAAGTCCCGCGCGGCACCATTGGCAAGCTGGCCGTGATCGGGCCTACCGGCTGCCGCTACATGGAAGATCAGCGCCAGGCCAAGTACGTGCACGAAGGCTGGAACCACCCTGGCGATGCTTTCCTGCAGGACGAAGAGGACTATTTCCACTACCAGGCGCGCGACGACGACATGATCATCACTGCCGGCTACAACGTGGGCGGCCCTGAGGTCGAAGACTGCCTGCTCGCGCATCCGGCTGTGGCCGAATGCGGCGTAGTCGGCAAGCCCGATGAAGAGCGGGGCATGATCATCAAGGCGGTGGTGGTGTTGAAAGCAGGCCAGACGGGAGACCCTGCCATGGTCAAAGCTTTGCAGGATCACGTGAAGAGCCACATCGCGCCCTACAAATACCCGCGCGAAATCGAATTCGTGACCGTGCTGCCGCGCACCGAGACCGGAAAGCTTCAGCGCTTTAGGTTAAGGCAGCACACCCCCTGAGTCGCCTGCGGCGCCTTCCCCCTGAAGGGGGACAACGCCAATGGCCGGCACAGGTCCGTCCATGGCGCTCCACGAATGGCCTGCTCCGCGGCCTTCTGATTGGATAAAACATGAGGAATATCGACATGCACAAGCAACTCCAACCCGAAGGATGGGCACCCGCCAAGGGCTATGCCAACGGCGTCGCCGCGCGCGGCACGCAGATCTACGTGGGTGGCCAGATCGGCTGGAACGCCCAGCAGCAATTCGAGAGCGACGACTTCATCGACCAGTGCCGCCAGGCCTTGCAGAACATCATGGACGTGCTGCGAACCGGTGAAGCCGGCCCGGAACACATGGTGCGCATGACCTGGTATGTGATTGATCGCGTGGAGTACAACGCGCGGCTGAAAGAGCTGGGCGCGGTGTACCGGGACGTCGTGGGCCGGCATTTCCCGGCCATGACTTGTGTGCAGGTGGCGGCGTTGATGGAGGCGCGCGCCAAGGTGGAGATTGAAGTAACAGCGGTGGTGCCAGACTGAGTCAAGGCTGGCGCCGCATGGAACCTCCATGGTCTGTACTCAATGACTGATCATCCAGGGGCGCCGGCCGACCTGGGTCTTTACAGCCGCCTCTCCGGACCCCGCGGCGGCTTTGCTTCTGGGGCTGCAGCAGCCGCAGCCGCTGGGATGGCGCAAGCGGCCATAACCCCCGGGGTCCACATCGCGCGAGGAGCGCGGCGCGTGGCGGGAGCGCTCGTTCACTTCGGCGGCGCGGCGCTGCGGCGCGGTGGTGCAGGCCAGGCGGGGCGCCTGGGTCATCACGCGCGGCGAGGCCGAACCGCACCGCGGGCAAGCGCAGAGCTCGTTGCGCTGGGCAAGGCTGCGCAGCGCATCGAAGTCGCCGCAGTCCGGGCAGGCATAGTCGTAGGTCGGCATGAGCGTCTTCCGGTTCCAGGTTATTTGTCGGGCGAGATCGGCATGTCGATGCTGCCGTCAAGGTGCTTGATGGGGCCGGCCGCACTGGGGTTGATGTCGAAGTCGAAGATCTGCGTGGGCAGCCACAGCGTGGCGCAGGCATTGGGCACGTCGACGACCCCGCTGATGTGGCCTTGCACCGGCGCGGTTCCCAGAATGGAGTAGGCCTGCGCGCCGGAGTAGCCGAACTTCTTCAGGTATTCGATGGCATTCAGGCAGGCTTGCTTGTAGGCGACGTTCACGTCCAGGTAGTACTGCTTGCCGCTCTCATCCACGCTGATGCCTTCGAAGATGACGTAGTCGTTGTAGGTCGGCGTGATGGGGCTGGGCTTGAAGATCGGGTTCTTGATGCCGTACTTGGCCATGCCGCCCTTGATGAGCTGCACTTTCATGTGCACCCAGCCCGCCATCTCGATGGCACCGCAGAAAGTGATCTCGCCATCGCCCTGGCTGAAGTGCAGGTCGCCCACCGAGAGGCCCGCGCCATCCACATAGACGGGGAAGAACACCTTGGCGCCGCGCGAGAGATCCTTGATGTCGCAGTTGCCCCCATGTTCGCGCGGCGGTACGGTGCGCGCGCCCGTGGCGGCGGCCTTGTCCCGGGCTTCGCCCTGCATGGTGCCCATGTGCGCCGTGCTGGCCCAGGGCGGGTTCGCGAGGTTGCCGCCGGGGTTGGTGTCGATCAGGGCCTGCTCGCGTGCGTTCCAGGTCTCAAGCATCTTGTGGTCGGGCAGGGTGCCGATCAAGCCGGGATGGATCAGGCCCGCATAGCGCACGCCGGGAATATGGCGCGAGGTGGTGAACATGCCCTGGAAGTCCCAGATGGATTTCTGGGCTAGGGGAAAATGATCGGTCAGGAAACCGCCACCGTTCTTCTGAGAGAAGAAGCCGTTGAAGCCCCACAGGCTGTCCTGCTTGGCCCCGATGTCGAGCAGGTCCACCACCAGCAGGTCGCCGGGTTCGGCGCCTTTGACGCCCACGGGTCCGGACAGGTAGTGCACCGTCGTCAGGTCCACGTCGCGGACATCGTCCGCGCTGTCGTTGTTCTTGATGAAACCGCCGGTCCAATCGTAGGTTTCCAGAACGAAATCATCGCCGGGGTTGACCCAGCAAGCCATGGGAATGTCGGGGTGCCAGCGGTTATGCACCTTTTCATTGCTGGGCGCGGGCTGGGAAAGATCGACCTTGACGAGAGTTTCGGGCATGACGTGCTCCTGGTGTTGGTAATGGGGAAAACGGAAATCAGACGGCGAGATAGGCCTTGATGCGGTCTTCGTCCGTGTCGGCGCGGGCGGTCTCGTGCACCAGACGCCCGCCTTCAATGACGAACAACCGGTCCGCCACGTCCATGGCGAAGGAGAGCACCTGCTCGGAGACCACGATGGTCAGCCGGCGCATCGTGCGGATATCGTTGAGCGCACGCGCGATGTCCTTGATGATGGAGGGCTGAATGCCTTCGGTGGGCTCATCGAGCAGCAGTACCTTGGGGTTGGTGACCAGCGCGCGCGCGATGGCCAGTTGCTGCTGCTGTCCGCCGGAGAGATTGCCGCCTTTGCGCCCGCGCATCTCCCACAGGACGGGGAACAAGGCGAAGATCTCCTCGGGAATGGTCTTGTCCCTGGCGTTTTCCAGGCCGGTCTGGATGTTCTCCGCCACGGTCAGCGTGGGGAAGATCATGCGGCCCTGGGGTACGTAGGCAATGCCCTTGGCGACGCGGCGGAAGCTCGGGTCTTTCGAGATGTCCTGGTCCCCCACGGTGATCTGCCCGCTCTTTTGAGGCAGGATGCCCATGAGGCTCTTGAACAGCGTGGTCTTGCCCATGCCGTTGCGCCCCATGATGGCCACCGTTTCGTTGGCATGGCCCTCGAAGGAGATGCCGTGCAGCGCTTCGCTCTGGCCATAGGCCACGAACAGATCCTTGACTTTCAGCATGCGATCTCTCTCTTTCAGTTTTCCAGTGCGCTACGCGCTACCCACAAGGTCTGCAACGCCGAGGTTCGAGAGGCCGCGGAGCAGCAGGCCAAGCCAGGGCACCCGCGGAGCTGGCTTGGCCAGGCCGCTGGGTGCGTCCCCCTCCGGGGGCGCCCGGCGTAGGGGAAGGCGCGTAAGCGACTTAGGGGGTGTCATTTCAATGGCCCAGATAGACATCGATGACCTTCGGGTCGGCCTGCACTTTTTCCATGGAGCCTTCCGCGAGGATCTTTCCCTGGTGCATCACGGTGACCTTGTGGGCGATCTTCTTGACGAAGTCCATGTCGTGCTCGATCACGATCACCGCGCGGTTGCGGCAGATGCGGTGCAGCAGCTCGGCAGTGAGGTCCCGTTCCTTGGCGCTCATGCCCGCAATGGGTTCATCGAGCATCAGAAGCTCGGGCTCCTGCATGAGCAGCATCCCGATCTCCAGCCACTGCTTTTGGCCGTGCGAGAGCAGGCCAGCCTCGGTTTCGAGCTTGTCGGCCAGGCCGATCTCGGCAGCCACCGTTTCGACGCGTTCCCGCACTTCCGTGGTGCATTTGAATGCCAGTGCACCAAATACGGACCGTCCGCTCGGGTAGGAGACCTCCAGGTTCTGGAACACAGGGAGGTTCTCGTAGATGGAAGGTGTCTGGAATTTGCGGCCGATGCCCCGGCGCACGCGCACGTATTCGGGCAGGCCGATGATTTCCTCGTCCTTGAACTTGATGCTGCCGGCGCTGGCGCGCGTCTTGCCGCAGATCAGATCCAGCAGCGTGGTCTTGCCAGCCCCGTTGGGGCCGATGATCACGCGCAACTCGTTCTTGTCGATGTAGAGCGTGAGGTCGTCGATGGCCTTGAAGCCGTCGAAGGAGACCGTGAGGTCTTCCACCATCAGAGCGAAATCTTGTCTCATGTCGCAGGTCCTTCGGATGCTTCAGGCGCCCTGGCCGTTCACGCCGGGGGGAATGTCTGGCGTGGCGGGGCCGGTGGGCTCCACTCTGGGCTTGGCTTCAGGTTTGGAGACGGCTGGACTGCTCTTGCCCACGGCCGTGCGGCGCGATTTCCACCAGGGCACGATCTTGTCTGTCCACACCCCGGCCAGCCCCATCGGGAAGGCCATGGTCACGCCGATGAACAGAGCGGCCATGAGGAACAGCCAGAGATCGGGGAAGGATTCCGAGAACACGGTCTTGCCCCAGTTGACCAAAAGCGCTCCGTACACCGCGCCCACCAGGCTCATGCGCCCGCCGACCGCGGCGAAGATGACCATTTCGATGGAGGGCACGATGCCCACGAAACTGGGTGACATGAAGCCCACCTGCAGCGTGAAGAGCGCGCCGCCGATGCCGGAGAGCGCGGCCGCCAGGCAGAAGGCGAAGATGCGGAAGTTGGCGACGTCGTAACCCGAGAAGCGCACGCGGTCTTCCTTGTCCCGCATGGCCAGGAGCAGCGTGCCGAGCTTGCTGGTCTGAATCCAGCGGCACAACAAGATCGTGCCGATCAGCATGCCGACGCAGACAAAATACAGGATGTACTTGGCGCTGTCGGTACGGATGTCCCAGCCCAGCAGGGTCTTGAGATCAGTCATGCCGTTCACGCCGCCGGTATAGCCTTGCTGTCCGATGATGAGCACCGAGACGATCAGTGCCACGGCCTGTGTGATGATGGCGAAATACACCCCGCCCACGCGCCGCTTGAACATCGCGAAGCTGATTATCCAGGCCAGCAGCGTGGGCAGCGCGATCACGGCCGCCAGGGCGAATGGAAAGTGCTTGAACGGCAGCCAGAAGGTGGGCAGCTCGGTCACCTGGTTCCAGTCCATGAAGTCCGGGATGCCCGGCGTCGACTGGATCTTCGTGCTTTCAGGGTCCGAGGCCTCCAGCTTGAGGAACATGGCCATCGCGTAGCCGCCCAGCCCGAAAAATACGCCTTGTCCCAGGCTGAGCACGCCGCTGTAGCCCCACAGCATGACCAGGCCGATCGCCACGAAGGCATAGGTGAGGTATTTGCCCACCAGGTTGAGGCGGAAGATGTCCAATGAGAGGGGCAGCACCACCACGAGCAGCAGCGTGAGGAGGAGCAGGCTGCCCAGCTGGTAGCGGTTGATCAAGGCCTTGAGGGAATGCATGATGGTTTTCTCCGGGGTGATCAGCGGCGGACCTTGCTGGCGAACAAACCTTGCGGGCGGAGCATCAGGATGACCACGATGATGGACAGCGTGAGCACCTTGGCCATCGAGCCGCCCATGAAGAATTCGCTGACCGATTGCGCCTGGGCAATGCCGAAGGCCGAGACCACGGTGCCGAGCAGGCTGGCCGCGCCGCCGAAGGTGACGACCAGGAACGCATCCACGATGTAGAGCGATCCGGCGGTGGGGCCGGTGGAGCCGATGGTGGTGAAGGCGGCGCCGGCCACGCCGGCGATGCCGCAACCGATGGCGAAGGTGAACCGGTCGGTCTTCTTGGTGTCGATGCCGACCGCATCGGCCATCACGCGGTTGCTGACCGTGGCGCGCACCCGCAGGCCCCAGCGGCTCTTGTAGAGCGCGAGCAGCACGCAGGCGGTGACGACGGCGGTGAGGCCCAGCACGAACATGCCGTTGATGGGAATATCCAGGCCTTCAGCGGGTGACCATGAGCCCATCAGCCATTCCGGCAGCGTGGGGCTGACTTCCTTGGGGCCGATGAAGGTGCGGAACGCCTGTTGCAGCGCCAGGCTCACGCCCCAGGTGGCCAGCAACGTGTCCAGCGGGCGCTTGTACAGATGCCGGATCAGCGCCCATTCCATCAGCCAGCCGGCAGCGAACGAGATCAGGAAGGCGCAGGCGATGGCCAGCGGAAAATACCAGGTGGTGGCCGTGCCGCCCACCGATTCGGCGAGGGTCGAGCCCAGGAAAATCGTATAGGCGCCGATGGTCATGAACTCGCCATGGGCCATGTTGATGACGCCCATCTGTCCGAAGATGATGGCCAGGCCCAGGCCCATGAGCAGCAGCACCGCGAACAGGCTCAGGCCCGCGAAGCCCTGCATCAGGCCAATGTTGAGCATGTCGTGGAAATCCATGGTGCGGCTCCGAAGGCGAGGACGAGAAAAAATTGATCCGGCAGGAGGACCGATCGATGGAGCGGTCGATGGAAGAAGCCGCGGCGCCATCGCGCCGCGGCAAGAGGCCCTGGCCCTATTGATAGCCCTTGGGGAACGGATCGGGTTTGATCAACTCGGGTGACTCGGAGACCACCTTGAACGTGCCATCGGCTTGTCCCATCGCGATGCGCGACTTGCTCCACAGGTGGTGGTTCGCGTCGATCTTCACGTAGCCCTCGGGGGCAGTCTTGAGTTCGATGCCGGGCGAAGCGGCCGCCACCTTGTCCACATCGAAGCTCTTGGCTTTCTCGACCGCCGCCTTCCACAGCCAGGGTCCGAGATAGGCGGCCTGCGTCACGTCGCCGATGACGCCGTTGTTGCCGTATTTGGCTTTGAACGCGGCCACGAACTTCTTGTTGTTCTCGTTGTCCAGCGTCTGGAAGTACTTCATCGACGAGTAGAAGCCCTTGAAGTTTTCGCCGCCCACGCCGGTCATTTCATCCTCGGTGACGGAGAGCGTGATCAGCAATTGCTTGTCGCCGGTGATGCCGGCGGCCTTGAGCGCTTTGTAGAAGGCCACGTTGGAGCCGCCCACGACCGCACAGAAGATGCAGTCGGGTTTTTGCAACTTGATCTTGTTGACCAGCGAGCCGAAATTCATGGCGGTGAGCGGGTAGTACTCTTCGCCGACGACCTTGCCTTTCTGGAAGTTCTCGATGTGCTTGCGCGCGATCTTCATCGAGGTGCGCGGCCAGATGTAGTCGGAGCCGATCAGGAAGAAGGTCTTGGCGTTCTTTTCCTTCTTCGCCCAGTCCAGGCTGTAGAGAATCTGCTGCGTGGCTTCCTGGCCGGTATAGATCACGTTCTTGGACTGTTCCAGGCCTTCGTAGAAGGTCGGGTAGTACAGCAGGCCGTTCTCTTTCTCGAAAATGGGGAGCACGGCCTTGCGCGAAGCGGAAGTCCAGCAGCCGAAGATGGCGGCGCAGCGGTCGTTGATGAGCAGCTTCTTGCTCTTCTCGGCGAAGGTGGGCCAATCCGAGGCGCCGTCTTCCTTGATGACCTTGATCTTGCGGCCCAGGATGCCCCCGGCCGCATTGATCTGGTCGATGGCGAGCTGTTCGGCCTGGATGGATCCCGTCTCGGAGATGGCCATGGTGCCAGTGGACGAATGCAGGATGCCCACCGTCACCTCGCTGTCGGTCACGGCCAGCTTGGTGGTGTTGACCGAGGCGGTGGGCTGCCCGAAACTCCAGGCCGGCAGGCCCGCCAGACCGGCGGCGCCCAGCGCCTGGAGTATGCGGCGGCGGCTGGCTTCGGGCGTCTCAAGCAGGGGCGCTGCGGACTCGGTGGAAAACTTGTTCATGCGCTTAACTCCTAGGGCTGGTTGAGGAAGCCGCTGCTCGTGGTGGGCGGCTTGGCGCTAGATTAGGGAAGACCCTCATTCGCGCCCATACGTCAAATAACGTAAGCGGGGCGCGCGTTCGCTGGGCACGTTTCTTGCAGCTTGTGCCGCACTGGCTTGAAGCTGATGAACCGGACCGACCGCACCATTCCCATCGTCCCGCAGCAGATCTTCGGATCGCGGCGCAAGTACAACTCGTGGGTGGCCGACGAGACCATGGAGGACTACGCCCTGCGCTACACGCCGCGCAGCTTCCGCAAATGGAGCGAGTGGCGGGTGGCCAACACGGCGTTCGGCTCGCTCTCGTTCCTGGCGCTCGAAGCCATCGGCGGCGCCATCGCCGTGAACTACGGGTTCTCCAATGCGATGTGGGCCATTCTGGTGGTGGGGCTGCTGATCTTCCTGACAGGGCTGCCCATCGCCTACTACGCGGCGCGGCACGGGCTGGACATGGATCTGCTGACGCGGGGGGCGGGCTTCGGGTATTTGGGATCCACGATCACCTCGCTGATCTATGCCGTCTTCACTTTCATCTTTTTCGCGTTGGAAGCGGTGATCATGGGATTGGCGGTGCAGATGGCCACGGGTTGGTCATTGCCGCTGTGCTATTTGCTCTCGTCGCTGGTCGTGGTGCCGCTGGCGATCCGCGGGGTCACCCTCATCAACCGGTTGCAGGCCTGGACCCAGCCGCTGTGGTTGTTTCTGCTGGTGCTGCCTTTCATCTGGATAGGCCTCTCGCAGCCCGGTCTCTACCGCGAGTTCGCCAGCCTCTCGGGCCTGAAGTCCGGCTCCAGCGAATTCTCTCCACTGATGTTCGGCGCCGCTGCCACGATCATCTTCGCGCTGGTGGTGCAGATCGGCGAGCAGGTGGATTTCCTGCGTTTCCTGCCGGAGAAAAACCATGAGAACCGCTGGCGCTGGTGGGGCGCCGTACTGGTCAGCGGGCCAGGCTGGATCGCCATGGGCATGCTCAGGATGGCGGGCGGCGCTTTCCTGGCCTTCGTGGCCATGCAGTTCGAAGTCTCTCCCGGGCGCGTCACTGAGCCTACCCAGATGTATCTGATCGGCTTCACGCAGTCGATAGGCATGCCAGCGGTGGCGGTGGCCGTCACGGTGGTTTTCGTCATCGTCTCGCAGATCAAGATCAATCTCACGAATGCCTATGCCGGTTCGCTGGCGTGGTCGAATTTCTTCGCGCGCATCACGCGCAGCCACCCGGGCCGCGTGGTCTGGCTGGTGTTCAACGTCGCCCTGGCTACCTTGCTCATGCTGCTGGGCGTGTTCAGCGGCCTGGAGAAGGTGCTGGGCCTGTATAGCAATGTGGCTATCGCCTGGGTGGGCGCGCTGGTGGCCGATCTTGTCATCAACAAGCCGCTGGGCCTGAGCCCTCGGGGCATCGAGTTCCGGCGCGCTTACCTCTACGACTTCAATCCGGTTGGCATCGGCGCGATGCTGGTAGCTGCCGTGGTAGCTTCCACGGCCTACGCGGGCCTGATGGGGGAGGCCGCGGCAGCCTTCTCGCCTTTCATCGCCCTGGGCCTAGCCATGGTGCTTTCGCCACTGCTGGCCGTGCTGACCCGCGGGCGCTATTACCTGGCCCGCGTGCCGCGGGACGAATGGACGCCCGGTCAACCGGTGCGCTGCGCGGTCTGCAACAACCAATTCGAATCCGAGGACATGGCCACCTGCCCCGCGTTCGGCGCGCCGATCTGCTCGCTGTGCTGCTCGCTCGAGTCGCGTTGCCACGACCGCTGCAAGGTCGACGCGCGAGGAGCCGACCAGATCCGGCTCTGGCTTCTTGCGCTGCTGCCGGACCGGTTGGCCGCACGGGTGAACTTCCGGCTGGGGCAATACCTCATGGTGTTCATGACGCTGAGTGCCGTCATGGCCTTCTTTTTCGGCGTTGTCTTCGCGCAGGAAAGCGCGCATGGCCGCGCCGCCGAGCTGCAATGGCCCTTCCTGAAGGTGTTCGCGCTGCTGGCCGCGCTGGCTGCCGTGGCGGCCTGGTGGATCGTCCTCACCAACGACAGCAGGCGCATCGCGCAAGACGAGTCGGAGCGGCAAACGCAATTGTTGCTCAAGGAGATCGATGCCCACCGCCGCACCGACGCGGAACTGCAATCGGCGCGCGACCATGCTGAAACCGCCAATCTGGCCAAGACCCGCTATGTGGCCGGCATGACACACGAGCTGCGTACCCCGCTCACCAGCATCCTGGGCTATGCCCAGCTTCTGCTCAGGAACCCCGAGGTCGAGGGGCCTGCGCGCGACATGGTCGCCACCATGCAGCGCAGCGGCCAGCACATGCATGCGCTGATCGACGATTCCCTGGACCTGGCGCGCATCGAGGCCAATCGCTTGAGGCTCGATCCCTCGCCCCTGCCGCTGGGGCCTCTGATTGAAGACGTGGAACGCATGGTGCGCTTGCAGGCCGAAGCCAAGGGCTTGCGCTTCGTGATAGCGATCGAAGGTGAACGGCCGGACTGGATCAGCGCGGACGCCAAGCGCCTGCGGCAGCTTCTGATCAATCTGCTGAGCAATGCCGTCCGTTTCACCGAGCGGGGCGAAGTTTGCCTGCGCATGGATTTCCGGCAACAGGTGGCCCGTATTGAAGTGGCCGATACCGGCATCGGGATCGCCGAGCAGGACCAGGAGCGCATCTTCATGCCTTTCGAGCGCGGTTCGGCCGGCCGGCGCTCGGCCGAAACCGGCACCGGCCTGGGCCTGACCATTACCCAATTGATCGCGCAGATGATGGGCGGCGAGCTGTCCCTGCGCAGTGCGCCCGGGCAGGGCAGTGTGTTCACCTTGCGCCTGTATCTGCCCCGTGTGGCGTCCGAGGCGGTTCCTCCGGAGCGCGCCGCCCAGGTCTTGCGGCCGGTGACGGGTTACGAAGGCCCGCGCCGTACCCTGCTCGTGGTCGACGATCAGCCGTTGCACCGGCAACTGCTGGCTGGGTTGCTGGTGCCGCTGAATTTCGAGGTGCGCGAGGCGGCCAGCGGCCAGGAATGCCTGGAAATCCTGGAGCGGGCGCTGCCTGATCTGCTGCTGCTGGATATATCCATGGATGGCCTTGATGGCTGGGAGACTGCGCGACGCGTGCGCGACCGCCTGGATGCCGCTCAACTGCCGGTGGTCTTTGTCTCGGCCAACCTGTTCGACAACCAGAGCGATGACATCCGCCAGGCCAGGTGCCAGGGATTTATCGCCAAACCGGTGATGGAGTCGGAGCTGCTGGAGACGATCGAAAACGTGCTGGGTTTGCGCTGGACACGCGACGAGCCTGTTACCCCTGTTGCCCCTGTTACCGTGGCCACGCTGAGCGCCGATGCGCCGCTGGCGGGGCTGCCGGCCGAGTGGCAAGGCGATCTTTTGCGCATGGCGCGCCAAGGCCGGGCCGCTGCCCTGCGGCAACGCCTTCGCGAAGCCGGTGCAGGGCAGCCTCCCGTCGAGGCGGCTGCGCTGGCGGTACTCCAGGCGCGCCTGGACCGGTTCGATTTTGATGGCCTGATCGGCCTGCTTCAACTTTCACACGACTCTCTCCATGACCACTCCTCTCCCTGATCTTCCGCCTGCCCAGCCTGTGATCCTTGTCGTCGAAGATGCGCTGGATACGCTTCAATTGTTGTGCGAGGCGCTGACCTTGGAAGGCTATGACGTGCTCGCTGCCCGCGATGTGGACGAAGCGCTCGAACGCTTCATGGTGACCGTGCCCGACGGCGTACTGCTGGATGCCGTGATGCCAGGCCGCGATGGCTTCTCGCTGTGCGCGCAGATCAAGGCCACGCCAGCCTGGACGCATGTGCCGGTGCTCTTCATGACCGGGCTTTCAGATACCGATCAGATCATCAGAGGGTTCGCGAGCGGCGGTGTGGACTACGTGGTCAAGCCTTTGCGCTTGCCGGAGGTGATGGCGCGGCTGGCTACCCATGTGCGCAATGCGCGGGTGTCCCGGCTCGCTCAGGAGGCGGTGGAGGTGGCCGGCATGGGGAGTGTGTTGCTCGATTCGCAGGGCCGCGTGGCCTGGTGCTCTCCGCAAGTCCGCGACTGGCTGGGCGACCCCACACTGCCTGCCTCCACGGAGTGGCTGCGGCGGGCCGTGATCCACGGCGAGGCCAGCGGTGGTTCGGGCCCCAAGGGCCGGCTGTTGGCACGCTACATGGGCCAGGGCCATCCTGGTGAATCCATGCTGCTGCTGACCCCGCAGCGGACAACAATCCCGCTGCCGACCGCTTGCGCCAGGCCTCGCTGACGCCGCGAGAGACCGAGGTGCTGAGTTGGCTGGCCAAAGGAAAGACCAATCGCGATATCGCGGATATTCTGGGTATGAGTCCGCGCACGGTGAACAAGCATCTCGAGCATGTGTTCGCCAAGCTGGGGGTGGAGACGCGCAGTGCGGCGGTGGCGATCGCGGCGGCACATGGGGGTGTGGGGGGATGAGGGGCGCGCTTGTCTCTACCCTGCAAACGATAACTATCCCCGCATGGCATTGCGAACCTCCGCGAATCTCCCCCAGAACGCCGCATCCTGCGTAGTAGCGAAGTTGATGCGCATCAAGGTGCTGGGCCTCCTCTCGGCATGGAACACCGCGCCGGGGGCCAGCAGGTACCCATCGTCCAGCATACGCACCGCCAGTTGATCCGTATCCACCCCCGTATCGACCCAGCCGAACATGCCCGCCGGCTCGGCAGCCAGCGTGCAGCCATGCTGCAGCGCTAATTTCACGCTGCGGCTGCGCGCGGCATCCAACCGGGTGCGGATGCGCTGGGCATGGCGGCGCAGAAGGCCTTGCTCGATGCAGTGCGCCAGCGCGCGCTCCAGCAGGCTGGCCGTGGTGAGGGTCGAGAGCAGCTTGGTGTCCAGCAGCGGCTCCAGCAGGCCGGGCGGCGCGGCCAGAAAACCAATGCGCCAGTTGGGCGCCAGGATCTTGGCGAAGCCGCCCACATACAGGGTGCGCCGCAGGCCGTCGAGTTGCGTCAACCGAGTGGCGTGCACGGGAGCCAGGTGGCCATAGCAGTCGTCTTCGGCAATATGAAAATCATATTGCTCGGCCAGGCGCAGCAGTTGATGCGCATTGGTGGGGGTGATGCTGCCGCCGGTCGGGTTGTGCAGCACGCTCACGCTGATGAAGAGGCGAGGGGCAGCAGGCGTGCCGGCATGGGCCTGGCAATAGCGCTCCATCACCTCGAGATCCGGCCCGTCAGGGCGGCGCGGCACGGGCAGCATACGAACGCCCAGGGCGGCCAGGCGGGTGAATTCCACCGACCAGCCCGGCTCTTCCACCATCACGCTGTCGCCTGGTTTGAGCAGCGTGCGGCTGATGATGTCCAGGGCGTTCGTGGCGCCCACGGTGGTGATGATCCGCTCAGGGTCCGCGGCAATGCCCATGTCTCCCAGACGTGCAGCCAGCACGCGGCGCAGCCAGGCATCGCCCATCGGGTCTCCGTAGCGCACGCTCACATCGCGCAGGGCTGAGCTGCTGGAGACCTTGCGCAGGGAAGTTACCAACGGGTCGGTGGCGATCCATGCCGGGGGGAGCATGCCAACACCCGGCTGCGGCTTGTCGTCCTGATAGGAGAACATGCCGCGCATGAGCGTGGCGGCGTTGATCCCCGCGGCATACTGGGGAGCGGCGCCCGGCGCGTGGATCAGTCTTGGCGGGATGGCGGCGGCGGCTGGAGGGCTGGATACATGAGGGGGCTTCCGCGCCCGGTCCCGCACGAAGAAGCCCCGGTTGCGGCGGGCTTCCACCAGGCCTTGCGCCAGCAATTGGTCGTAGGCCGCGACCACGGTGGACGGGCTCACCCCCTGCTGCTCGGCGCACTGGCGCACGCTGGGCAGGCGGGTGCCCGGGGCCAGCAGGTGGTCGCGGATGTGCGCCGCGAAGCGGGCGGCCAGTTGGTCGGACAGCGGCTGAGAGGCAGAACGCAGCAGCATGCGGATTCCGTGTGTTGTGAATAGACTCTATGGGAGCTCGCGCTCCTGGCGGGCGCGGCCATCCGGACTTGGCGAGCTTTCTTTGGCGCAAGTCCTGCTCCGAAAACTGTGTGGCCGCCGCAAACAATACAGTCAATATTCTGACCCTGTCAACTGTATTGCTTGTGTACTGAAATATTCGCTACATTGGATACCATGCCGCCGAACGAATTCGCCGCGCTGCTGATGCTGGCTACTGCCGCCAGCTTCACACCCGGACCCAACACCACCCTGGCTACCGCGCTGGCGGCCAACAGGGGCTTGGGTGGCGCCATGCGCTTCGTGTGCGCAGTGCCTGCCGGCTGGGCAGCGCTGCTGGTGCTGTGTGTGCTGGGTTTGGGCGCGCTCCTGGTGGCCTGGCCGCCGTTGCACTGGGCGGTGCTGGCCTTCGGGGTCGGCTATATGCTGTGGCTGGCGGCGCGGTTGGCGCGTTCCGACCGGCTGTCCCAGGCCGACGAGGCCCGCCTCGATGTGAACTTCCGGGAAGGCGTGTTCCTCCAATTCCTGAACATCAAGGCCTGGATGCTGGCGCTGTCCATCGTAGGCGGCTGGATTGCTGGCCGCCCTGACTGGGGCACCCGCACCCTGCTGGTGCTGCCGGTGATGATGGGGTTCGCCTTTTTCAGCAATCTCAGCTATGCCCTGCTGGGCTCGCTGCTGCGCCAGTGGCTGGCGCAGGGGCGGCGCCTGCTGTGGTTCAACCGCTTGATGGCCTTTGCGCTGCTGCTAACCGCCATCTGGATGGTGTGGAGCGTGGCGGGGAGCGCTTCTCATGGGTAATACGACGTCAGCTTCCGCTCTGCAGGGCGACGCGCGCCTGCTGGCTGGTTTCTGGCTCGGAGTGCTGGGCGTGGCTTGCTTTGCCATCACGCTGCCGGCCACCCGGCTGGCCACGGGCACGGAGGCCGATCCACAACTCACGCCCGCCTTTGTCACGCTGGGGCGCGCGGCACTGGCGGGGCTGCTTTCCGTGGCTTTCCTGGTCTTGACACGCTCGCCTTGGCCCAAGCGCGAACACTGGCCGGCGCTGGGGTTCGCCATCGCGGGCAACGTCGTGGCCTACCCCCTGCTTCTTGCGCTGGCGCTGCGCAGCGTCACGGCCACGCATGCGGCTGTCATCACGGCGCTGTCACCGCTGGCCACGGCGGTCGTGGCGGCCTGGGCGCTGGGCCAGCGTGCCCGCCCGGGTTTCTGGATCTGCGCCGTCGTGGGAAGTGCGCTGGTGGTCGTGTTTGCCTGGATGCGGGCCGATACCCAGGGCGGCTTCGGCTTCGACAAGGCTGATCTGCTGCTGATGGTGGCTGTCGTGTCAGCATCGATCGGCTATGTGTATGGCGCCAAGATCACCCCGGAGCTCGGCGCCGAGCGCGTGATCTGCTGGGTATGCGCGGGCGCGCTTCCCTCACGCTGCCCGCCGCGATATGGCTTTGGCCGGCCGAGGCGGGCGCCATCAGGCCGGCGAGCTGGGGCGCGTTTGCATACGTCGGCTCGGTCTCGATGTGGGCCAGTTTCTTCGCGTGGTATCGCGGCCTCGACTGGGGCGGTGCCCTGCGCGTGAGCCAGACGCAGCTTCTGCAGCCGTTCATTTCCATGCTCTTTGCCTGGCCGTTGCTGGGTGAGCGGCTGGATGCGATCTCGGTCGGCTTCGCGCTGGCCGTGGTGGCCACTATTTTCATCAGCCGGAGGGTGCGATGACTCCGATGAGTCCCTTTGCCCTGAATCTCAAGCCGCCTTATTACGCGGTCATCTTCGCCAGCCAGCGCACGGAGGGCGACGATGGCTACGCCGCCACGGCGCAGCATATGGCGGAGCTGGCGGCCCGGCAACCTGGTTACCTCGGGGCCGAAAGCACGCGCGACGAGGCTGGCTTCGGTATCACGGTGGCCTATTACGACAGCCTGGAGGCCATTGCCGCCTGGCGCCGCCATGCCGAACACACGCTGGCGCGCGAACAGGGCCGCGAGCGCTGGTACCAGCACTTCGAGGTGCGCATCGCCAAGGTGGAGCGCGCCTACAGCTTCGATCGCGGCGCGGTCTCCTGACGCCCACCGGATTTTCCTGACACTCCCACCTGCCAAGACCTTTCAGTCCCACTACCCATCATGAACGCGATTGCTCCCACCTCTCCCTGGTTCCTGGCCGAACGTGCCCATTCCATGAACCCCTCGGCCATCCGTGAAATCCTCAAGGTGACCGAGCGTCCGGGTATTCTCAACTTCGCGGGCGGCCTGCCTTCACCGGAGACTTTCCCCATCGACGCCATGCGCGCGGCCTGCGCCAGCATCCTCGCAGAGGGCAGCGCCATCGCCAAGCCCTCGCTGCAGTACGCCGCGAGCGAAGGCCTGCCGGAGCTGCGCCAGTGGGTGGTCACGGAGATGGGCAAGCACGGGGCGGTGATTTCGCCCGACCAGGTGCTGATCACCACCGGCAGCCAGCAGGGGCTGGATCTGATCGCCAAGGTGCTGATAGACAAGGGTGTGCCGGTCATGGTCGAGACGCCTACCTATCTGGGCGCCCTGCAGGCCTTCTCTCCCATGGAGCCACGCATTGAAAGCGTGAGCAGCGACGATGAAGGTGTGCAGCCCGAAGCCCTGCGCGAACAACTCAAGGGCATGGCCGAGCGGCCGCGCTTCATGTATCTGCTGCCCAATTTCCAGAACCCCACGGGCCGCACCATGCCGGAAGCCCGGCGTGAGGCCGTGCTGGCCGTCTGCCGCGAGCATGGGCTCCCGATCGTTGAGGACAATCCCTATGGCGAGTTGTGGTTCGATCAGGCGCCGCCCAAGCCGCTGTTGGCCCGCTGGCCGGAAGGCGTGATCTACCTGGGCTCGTTCAGCAAGATCCTGGCGCCCGGCTTGCGCCTGGGCTTCGTGATCGCGCCGCCCGCGCTGTATCCGAAGCTGCTGCAAGCCAAGCAGGCCGCTGATCTGCACACGCCAGGCTTCAACCAGCGCCTGGTCGCTGAAGTGATCCGCGACGGCTTCCTGGACCGGCATGTCCCCACCATCCGCGCGCGCTATCACGCTCAGCGCGACGCCATGGTGGCGGCCCTGGCGCGCGAGTTGGGGCCTACGGGCGCCAAGTGGACGGAGCCGAGCGGCGGCATGTTCATCTGGGTACGCCTGCCCGAGGGGTTGAACGCCCAGGCGCTGCTGCCTGCAGCGGTCGATGCAGGCATGGCCTTCGTGCCGGGCGCTCCGTTCTATGCCCAGGAGCCGGACACACGCACCATGCGCCTTTCGTTCGTGACTTCCACGCCGGATGAGATAGATCGTGGCATGGCGGCGCTGAGCAAGGTGGTGCGGCAGGCGCTTGCCGTTGGCGGTAAATCGCCATGACGCGGCACCGCCCTTTCGCGCAAATCGACGTTTTCAGCGCGGTCCCTGGCTATGGCAACCCCGTGGCCGTGGTGCTGGACGGCAGCGGCCTCGACGATGCGGACATGCAGCGCTTCGCACGCTGGACCAATCTCTCGGAAACCACCTTCGTGCTGCCGCCGACCGATCCTCAGGCGGACTATGCCTTGCGCATTTTCACGCCAGGCGGCGAGCTGCCGTTCGCCGGCCACCCCACGCTGGGATCGTGCTTTGCCTGGCTGGCGGGAGGCGGCCGGCCCAAATCCGCCGGACGGATCGTGCAGCAATGCGCCAACGGGCTGGTGCCGATTCGCCGGGAGGGCGAGCGCCTGGCCTTCGCTGCGCCGCCCAGCCGGCAAGAGGCTCCATCACCGGCCATGCTGGCCAAAGTAGCGCAAGCGCTGGGTGTTCAGGCCGGGCAGGTGCTGCGCGCGCAGTCGCTGAACAACGGGCCGGTGTGGCTCGCCCTCCAGTTGGACAGCGCCGATACCGTGTTGGCGCTCGAGCCGAACCATGCGCAACTGGCCTCTCTGGGGCAGAAGATCGGTGTGGTTGGCCTCCACCAGCCGCAGGCCGCCACGCAACTGATATCCAGATCAAGCCGTGAAGCGCGTGCCTTCGGTAACGGCGGCCACCGCGAGGCGCCTTTGATCGAAGTGCGCGCCTTCGCTGCGCCTATTGGCGTGGCAGAGGATCCGGTGACGGGCAGCCTCAACGCCAGCCTGGCGCAGTGGCTGATCGAGGCGGGCGAGCTGCCCGCGAGCTACACCGCCGCGCAGGGGACGGCACTGGGCCGCGCCGGCCGCGTTCATGTGTCGCGCGACGACGAAGGCCAGGTCTGGGTGGGCGGCGACTGCGTCGGCCTGATCCGGGGCGAGGTATTTTTGTAGAAAGGGTTGATGATGTTCACGCTGTCGGAGTTGCTGTTGTTTGCGGTTGCGGCGCTTGTGTTGGTGCTCACGCCTGGGCCCAATATGGTGTATTGCGTCTCGCGAAGTCTTGTCCAGGGGCCGCGCGCCGGGTTGGTATCGTTGACGGGGGTGGTGCTCGGCTTTGTCGTGCACCTGCTGGCGGCTTCGCTGGGCCTCACGGCACTGTTGATCGCCGTCCCCATGGCCTTTGATGTCATCCGCATTGCAGGCGCGGCTTACTTGCTGTGGCTGGCCTGGTCGGCGGTCAAGCCGGGCGGCGCGGCGCCGTTCGAGCCGCGCGCGTTGGCGCCCGATGGCCCGCGCAAGCTGTTCGCAATGGGTTTCATGACCAACCTGCTCAATCCGAAGGTGGCCATGTTCTACCTGTCGTTCTTTCCGCAGTTCCTGCACCCTGAACGCGGGAACTGGCTGTTGCAGTGCCTGTTGCTCGGTGCATTGCAGATCGGTATCAGCGGTGGCGTCAATGCGCTGCTGGTACTGGGTGCGGGCGGTGTGTCGCGGTTCCTCAATCGCAGCCCGCGCTGGATCGCCGCGCAGCGCTGGGTGATGGGCGGCGTGCTGACCGCATTGGCGCTGCGCCTGCTGACTGAAAAACGCCCTGCAGCCTAAGAACGTGTTTACGATCTCCTCGCGGGTCCGTTGCGCCCGTTGCACGGCGCCCGCAAAAACCGCGTCTGCGGCGTTGAAAATACTCGCGATACCACGAGGTATCCCTGCGTTTTTCGCCTTGCAGCCACCATTTTTCGATCACAACGGCCCTCGCGCCGAGATCGTAAACACGTTCTAATGGCACATCCTGAAACCGCGGCGCTGCCCACGCTGGCCCAGATCGAAGCTGCCGCCAGCGTCGTCTACCGCGAATTTCCGCCCACACCTCAATACCGTTGGGCACTGCTTTCAGAGCGGCTGGGAACGGATTGCTGGGTGAAGCACGAAAACCATACCCCGGTCGGAGCGTTCAAGATCCGCGGCGGCTTGACCTATTTTCATGAGTTGGCCAGGCAGGGTGAGCTGCCCAAGGAGGTGGTCAGCGCCACGCGCGGCAACCACGGCCAGAGTATCGGCTGGGCGGCGCGTGCGCATGGAGTAGGCTGCACCATTGTGGTCCCGCGCGGGAATTCGGCCGAGAAAAATGCCGCCATGCGCGCGCTTGGCGTGCAGCTCATCGAGCACGGTGACGATTTCACCGAAAGCGCCGACTATGCCCGCCAACTGGCTGCCGAGCGTGGGGCGCTGATGGTACCCAGCTTCCACATGGATCTGGTGCGCGGCGTGGCCACCTATTGGTGGGAATTCCTGCGCGCGGTGCCGGATCTGGAGGTGGCCTACGTGCCTATTGGCTTGGGCTCGGGAGCCTGCGCCGCCATCGTGGCCAGGCAAGCCTTGAATCATCCGGTGCGCATCGTGGGCGTCGTGAGCGCGCATGCCAGAACATACGCGGATTCGATCGCGGCTGGCCGTGTCGTCGAGGCCGCTGTCAGTACCCGGCTGGCTGATGGCATGGCGGTGCGGCGAGCCGACGAGCGGGCGCTCGAGTTGCTGGCGCGCCATCTCGATCATGTGGTGGCGGTCACCGATGAAGAAGTCGCCGCATCCATGCGTGCGCTCTACGAAGACACGCACAACCTGGCCGAAGGCGCGGGGGCCGCGGCATTTGCGGCGGCGCTTCAAGAAAGAAGCCAACTGGCCGGCCGCCGCGTTGGCGTGGTGGTCACGGGGGCCAACGTGGATGCCTCCCTGATGAGTGCTGTGCTGAACGAAGGCTGATCGCTCTTAGAACGTGTTTACGATCTCGGCGCAACGGACCCGCGAGGAGATCGTAAACACGTTCTTAGGTTCATGCGTCGCCAACGATCTCCGAAATGTTGACGGCTGAATTCAGCACAGCCCTGCTCAATTGCTCGATATATTTCTCGTCATATCTGTCCGACAAGCCGCCCACGCCCACCGCGATGTAGGGCGGGGCGCCGCGCTTTAGAACGGGCGCGGCTACAGCGGTCATCCCCATGACCGATGCGTTGGTGGACACCGCGAAACCGCGTTTGCGAATGAGCGCGAATTCTTTCAGAAGCGCGGGTATATCGAGCGTGTCTCGCACCGAGGCAGGCAGCTGATGGAGCAGCGTTGCAGGGTCGGGCTGGAACGCCAGAATGGCCTTGCCTGAAGCCGTCCGGTGGGCAGGAACCCGCCTGCCAGCGGTGACCTGCGCAACGAGCGGGTAGGGTGCGTCGAGGCTGTCAAGATACAGCACCTCCATTCCTTGCAGCACGGACAAATAAGGGCTCTCGTTGGTCTGCTGCCTCAGCATGCGCAGTATGGGCTGGCCTGCCCGCTTGATCGGATGCCGCCCAATGATGGCCGAGCCCTGCTCCCACAGCTTGAGAGTGGCGGAATAGCGGCCGGTGTCATCGTCCTTCTGCACGTATCCCAGGTCCAGCAGCGTGTTGAAGATGCGGTGGACATTGCTTTTGTCCAGATCCAGGGCGCGCGCAACGGCGCTGACCCCCACGGGGGTATCCGATCGGCTGAGGATTTCCAGCGACGCCACCACCTTCGCGATCACCGAATCCATGCGCGGCCGTTCGGCATCTTCCGCGTCCTCGATGTCGACTTTGCCTTTCATTCCCATATTTGCTTTCCCAATGTGCGTCCCGAAGATTCGGCTGCAACAGCGTTTCAAGAAGTCTTGACGGGTGAGTCTAGCCGGAGCGGCGTATTCGTTGCCGGCGTACGTGGCGCCCCATATCCCGGTGGTGAGTAAAGCCAGCGTCTGGTCTTGAATAAAGGGAAAACCCTTATTTTTGATGGTTGCAAGATCAGTTTAAAGAACTATCATATCTTTCATTGCAACGATGTTTTATTCAATACAACAATGGATTTTGAGAATCTTCAATATTGCCGTGCCGCCCGCAACGGCCGCATCCTCGAAGTCACGTTGAACCGCCCCGAGGTCATGAATGCCCTGTACTCTCCGGCGCATTTCGAGTTGAGCCGGGTCTGGGATGCGTACGCGGCCGATCCTGAGCTCTGGGTCGCCATCGTCACGGGCGCGGGTGACCGCGCTTTCAGCGCAGGAAACGATCTCAAGGCCACCGCGGCCGGTGTCAAGCGTGAATACGTACCCGATGGATTCGGCGGCCTTGTTTCGCGTTTCGATCTCCAGAAGCCGGTGATTGCGGCGGTCAACGGCATTGCCATGGGCGGCGGTTTCGAGTTGGCCTTGGCCTGCGATCTGATCATTGCTTCCGAGCACGCGTTCTTCGCCCTGTCGGAGCCGCGGGTGGGTCTGGCTGCGATCGGCGGTGGCATGCACCGCCTGGTTCGTTCTCTGCCCATGCAGACCGCCATGGGTATTCTGCTCACGGGGCGCCGCGTGACTGCTCAGGAGGGGCTTCAACTGGGCTTCGTGAACGAAGTCGTGCCCATGGGGCAGGCCATGGAGGGGGCCCGGCGATGGGCAGCCCAGATTCTGGAGTGCTCACCCGTTTCCATCAGGACCACCAAGACAGCGGCCTTGCAGGGCTTGTCGGCCACGGATCTCGAGTCGGCATTCCGTACCCAATACCCAGTGGTGATGGAAATGATGCAAAGCGAGGACTTCATCGAAGGCCCTCTCGCATTCACCGAGAAACGCAAGCCGGTCTGGCGCAACCGCTAAAGGAGCGATCCCTTGACGCAGGAAACCAAAAGCTCATCGGAGATGCCGATGGCCGGCATGCGGGTGCTGGACCTCACGCAAGCCTATCTCGGCCCTTACGCCACCTTCCTCATGGCCAAGGCTGGGGCGGAGGTCATCAAGGTCGAACCTCCCGGCGGCGAGATCACACGGCTGCGCTCGGCCGTGAACCCTGGCGCCACTTTGCCATTTGCGCTGATCAACACGAACAAGCGCAGCATGACATTGAACCTGAAGTCTGAAGGGGGCCGCGCGCTGTTCCTGGCACTGGCGCGGGAGGCTGACGTGGTGATCGAGAACTTCGCGCCGGGTGTGATGGACAGGTTGGGGGTGGGCTGGGAAGTCCTGCGTGCCATCAATCCCAGGCTTGTCTATGCAAGCGGCACGGGCTTTGGCTTGAGCGGAGAGGGGCGGGACCGGCAGGCGATGGATGTCTGTATCCAGGCTGTCTCGGGGGTCATGAGCATCACCGGAGCGCCTGATGGCCCACCGATGAAGGCAGGCCCGGCCCTGGCGGATTTTCACTCGGGCATCCACTTGTATGCGGCGACCGTGACGGCTTTGCTGCGCCGTGCCCGTACGGGCGAAGGAGGGCTGGTGGAGGTGGCGATGCAGGAAACCATGGTGCCGGCCTTGGCATCCAGCCTCGGGGTGCTGCACGAGACGGGGGAGCCGCCACCGGCTACCGGCAACCGCCATGGTGGCCTTGCCCTGTGTCCGTATTCCGTGTACCCGGCACGCGATGGTTGGGTGGCCATCGCGGCAGTCACTGATGGCCATTGGCAGGCGCTGGCCCGCACGATGGAGCAGCCCGGGCTTGCGCAGGATGAACGCTTCCGCCACACGGCGGAGCGCTGCAAGCGCATGGAGGAGGTCGACGGACTCGTGGGTGAATGGACATCGGCCCTCGGCAAATACGAAGTAGCGGAGCGTTTGGCTCGGGCGCGCGTGCCTGTGGCACCGGTCCGCAATCTGAAGGAGGTCATGGAGGATCCGCAGATGCTGGCGCGCGGCATGCTGGAGCGGATCGAAGACCCTTTGCTCGGCACGATCACCGTGCCCTCCACGCCTTTGCGGCTGCACGGCGTCCCGCTTCCCGCCACGGTTCGGCGGCCGGAAGTTGGCGAGCACACCGAACAGGTCCTGCACGAAGTGCTGGGGCTCGGCACGGCGGCGGTGACCGAGCTGCGAACCGCGGGGGCGCTCTAGGAACGCGACCACGTTCCAAGGCTTCCCGGCCACACGACTTAGAAATCAAGGAGACATCATGCGATTGAAATTCGCCCTTTCGGCCACCTTGTTGGCGCTGTTGGCGTCAACCACAGCCTTGGCGCAGCCTGGCGCCGCCTATCCCGACCGGCCCGTCAAGGTGGTCGTGCCCTTCGCCCCGGGAGGGGGCGGCGATATCGCCGCCCGGGTCATCAGCGAGCAGCTTCACAGGACACTCAAGGTGCCGGTGATCATTGAAAACCGTCCTGGCGGCAACGGCATCGTGGGGGCGGGCTACCTGGCCAAAGCCCCGCCGGATGGCTACACCATCGGCTACAGCACCAACACGGTTCACGCTGGCGGCCTCGCGGTTTTCAAGACCATGCCGTTTCATCCTGTTGATGATTTCGCGCCTGTCGCATTGACCGTCAGTTCGCCGCTGGTTCTTGCCGTCAAGGGCGAGAATCCCGCGAAGACGGAGGCCGAGCTGCGTGCCTGGATTCAAGCCAATCCCAAGGATGCAAGCTATAGCTATCATAATGGTAGCAGCCAGACCCTGGGCAATCTGTACATGAAGAGAATCCAGGCGGCAGGGTTGGCCGTGCCCTATGTGTCGCCCGTGGCGGCGTTGACCGACGTGAGCGGTGGCGTCACGGCATTTGGCTTCTATGAGCCAATGGCCGCCAAACCGCTCATCGATTCGCAGCGTGTCCGCCCGCTGGTGGTCTCTTCTCATGCCCGGCTGCCCATGCTTCCGGCCGTGCCGACCCTGTTGGAGGTCGGCCTGCGCGATATCGAAGTGCGGTCCTGGGGCGGCTTCTTCGCACCGGCTGGAACACCGCAGCCCATCATCAAGGCATTGGCCGAGGC
Organism: Ottowia sp. VDI28; assembly: GCF_049532675.1. Taxonomy (NCBI): domain Bacteria; kingdom Pseudomonadati; phylum Pseudomonadota; class Betaproteobacteria; order Burkholderiales; family Comamonadaceae; genus Ottowia; species Ottowia sp. VDI28. Next base: position 1,214,416 of record NZ_CP149820.1, read on the forward strand.
CGTGAAAGGCGCGCTTGAGCAGCCCTCGGTGAAAGCGAAACTCCAGGGGCTTGGCATGACGGTGGAGTATTTGCCGGACACCAAGTTCCGGGATTTCATCGCCGCGGATTCGCGCCAATGGAAGGCGTGGTATCAGGAAGCAGGGATCCAGCCGCAATGAGCGCTCCATTCATGGCAATTCTTTCCCGAACCGGGGGAGCCGCATCATGATGCATGCAGCATTGACTGGCGCTGCCAGCACCTCTGTCGGACGCTTGCCGGACAGCAGCTGCAAATCGCTGCACCTGAAGGCGAGCCAGGCGGCCGTCGCGGATGCGGGCTTGTCGCTGAACGACATCGATGGCCTGCTGTGTGCCTACTCGACGACAGAGCCCCACATGATGCTGTCCTCGGTGATGGCTGAATACATGGGTATCCGTCCCGGATTTATGAGTTCCGTGTCCATGGGCGGTGCCACCGCGGCCATTCTGGTCATGACGGCGGCTGCGCTCGTGCAGCAGGGCTACTGCCGGCATGTGCTTGTCGTGACGGGAGACAACCGGCTTTCCGGCATGGGCCGCGCCGCGCAAACCATGTTGGCGGGCGGTACCCTGCAACAGTTCGAGCAGCCCTATGGGCTGTCCGTGCCGGCAGCCTATGCGCTCGTCGCGCGGCGGTACATGCATGAATACGGCGTGACCGAGGAACACCTGGCCGCGGTGGCCGTGACGCAGCGGCATTATGCCGCCGCCCACCCGAAAGCGCACTTCACCGCGCCGCTCAGCATGGAGCAGGCCCTGGCCGCCCGGTATGTGGCTTCGCCCCTGAGGCTGTATGACTGCTGCCCGGTGTCCGATGGCGCGGCGGCGGTGATCGTCAGCAGCGCCGCTGCGATGCGCGATGGCCGCGCGCCGGGAGTGCGTTTGCTGGGGGCCGGGCAGGGGCATACCCACGAGCATCTTGTCGCGGCCCCTTCGTTGACGGATTTCGGCTGCCATCAAGCTGCGGAGACCGCCTTCGCCCGGGCGGGGGTCCGTCCGGACGAGATCGACGTCGCGCAGATCTACGACTCGTTCACCATCACGCTGCTTGTGGAGCTGGAGTCCATGGGGTTCTTCGAACGCGGAGAGGCAGGGCCTGCCGCGCTGGCGGGTGAGCTGGGCCCCTCTGGCCGGCTGCCTTGCAATACCCATGGCGGATTGCTGTCGTACGGGCATTCCGGGGCCGCTGGCGGCATGTTCCATATCGTCGAAGCCGTGCAGCAGCTGCGCGGACAAGCCGGCGCGCGCCAGATCGACGATGCCCGCCTCGCCTTCGTGCATGGCGATGGCGGGATTCTTTCGGCGCACTGTTCCCTTGTTCTGGGGAGGGATTGACTTTGTCACCTGAAACTTCCATGAAACCGGTGCCCGTGCCGACGCCCGAGACCGAGGCCTTCTGGGAAGGCTGTGCGCAGGGGCGTTTTCTGCTCCAGCACTGCGGCCACTGCGGCCACGTGCAGTTCTATCCGCGCCCGCTCTGCATGCAGTGCCACGGCACAGGCCTGGAATGGCGAGCCGCCGGCGGCGGCGGGTGCATCCACAGCTACACCGTTGTCCATCGCGGTCCGGGGCCTGCCTTCGATGCGGATGTGCCCTATGGCCTGGTTCTGGTGGATCTCGACGAGGGCCCACGAATCATGGCCAACCTGCGCGGAGCCTGCGAGGACATCGAAATCGGCAGCCGTGTACGGCTGTACTTCGAAGAGCGCGGCGGCATTCATCTTCCGCAGGTCGAACTCAACACCGTGCCATCACACCATCCGAAGACCTCAGAAAAATTCTCCCCATGACGCAGACCTTACCGGGCCTCATGAGCCACGCACCCCTGCTGGTGTCCTCCCTGATCGACCATGCGGCAAGGCACCACCGGGGTGGTGAGATCGTTTCCCGCCTGGGGGACGGCAGCCTGCATCGCTACCGCTACCCTGACTGCCGGCGCCGCGCGATGCGCCTGGCTTCCGCGCTCGAGCGCTCCGGCCTGCAGCCGGGCACGCGCGTGGCCACCATTGCATGGAATGGATTCCGTCACCTGGAGTTGTACTTCGGAGTCGGCGGAATGGGCGCAGTTTGCCACACCATCAATCCCCGGCTGCATCCTGATCAGATTGCCTACATCATTCGCGATGCCGCGGATCAGATGGTGTTCTTCGACGTGGAGTTCGCGGGCCTGGTTGGCGAGATCGCAGGTCTCTGCCCGGAGGTCCGGCACTGGGTCGCGCTATGCGATGCGCACGAGGTACCCGCTGGCGCGAAGCTTCCCTGGAAAGCTACGAGGCCCTGTTGGAGAGAGGTTGCGAAGACTACCAATGGCCGGTGTTCGATGAGTCCGCGGCTTGCGGCCTTTGCTACACATCAGGGACCACCGGCCAACCCAAGGGCGTCCTGTACACGAACCGGTCCACGGTGCTGCATGCCTATGCGGCCTCGTTGCCCAACGCCATGAACCTATCGTCGCACAGCGTGGTGATGCCCGTGGTGCCCATGTTCCATGTCAACGCCTGGGGCATCCCCTACGCGGCGCCGTTGAATGGTGCCAAGCTGGTTCTGCCGGGGCGCATGCTCGATGGCGCCTCGCTGCATGCTCTGATCGAAGCCGAGGGCGTGACTTTCGCCGCGGGCGTTCCCACTATCTGGCTATCGCTTCTGGAGCACGTGGAGCGGAATTCCGGAAGGTTTGATGCCTTGCGGGAAGCCGCCATCGGCGGCTCGGCATGCCCTGCCTCCATGGTGGACCGTTTCCACGCGCTTGGCGTGGACGTCGTGCATGGCTGGGGCATGACGGAGACATCCCCTCTTGGGTGCCTGTCACGGCTGAGTCCCGGCCATACGGATCTGCCGCTGGAAGAACGGCGCCGCATCCTGCAGAAGCAAGGCCATGCGCTTTTCGGAATCGACATGAAGATCGTGGATGGACGCGGGGCGGAGCTGCCCTGGGACGGCCGCAGCTTCGGCGACCTGATGGTCCGCGGGCCCTGGGTGCTGGAGCGCTACTACGGGGCGGATCGCCCAGCCGGGGAGGGTGGTTGGTTCGCGACCGGAGACGTCGCCACCATCGATCCCGGCGGCGCGATGCAGATCATGGACAGAACCAAGGACATCATCAAGTCAGGGGGCGAGTGGATCAGCTCGATCGATGTCGAAAGCATTGCCATGGCGCATCCCGATTTGCTGGAGGCCGCCTGCATCGCGGCTGAGCATCCCAAGTGGGGCGAGCGCCCGCTCCTCATCGCCGTGGCGCGCCCTGGCGCTGAAGTTTCCGCAGGCGATGTGCTTCGCTTCTTCGAAGGCAAGGCCGCCAAGTGGTGGATTCCAGACGAGGTCGTTTTCGTCGAAAGCCTTCCACACAACGCCACCGGCAAGGTGCAGAAGCGTGATTTGCGCGAGCGCTACGCGGGGCTTCTCGCATGAACAACCACGAAACCAACCAGGCCCACGAGGCCGATGAAAGGTGAATCCATGAGACTGCTCAATCTATTCGCGGGAGCGCTGATGATGGCGGGCGCGTGGTCAGGCCAGGCATTTGCCGCAGACTATCCGGAGCGGCCGATCAAGGTGGTCGTGCCGTTTGCGGCGGGAGGCGGTGCAGATGTCAACGGCAGGGTCGTGATAGACGAGATGAAGTCGGTCCTGGGTGCCACGATGCTGGTGGAAAACCGCCCGGGAGCAGGCGCGACCATCGGCGCCGAGCAAGTGGCCCGCGCGGCCCCCGATGGCTATACGCTGCTTTTCACCACAGGAACTTCGCACTCCGCGGCGCCTGCGCTGTTCAAGAAGCTGTCGTTCGATCCCATCAAGGATTTCACGCCCGTCGCCTTGGTCAACACGGGGCCGCTCATGCTGCTGGTCAATTCGAGTTCGCCTGTACGCGATCTGAAGGAACTGCTGGCCTGGATGAAGGCGAATCCGGCTCACGCGTTCTACGGCTACAGCAGCAGTACGTCTCGTGTGGCGGGCAATGAGATTGCGAAACGGTCGGGAATACCCCTCACGGCGGTACCGTACAACGGTGCCTCGCAGGTCATGACGGACCTGGCAGGCGGGGCGGTGGGCTTCACCTTTGTCGATATTGCCGCCGCGCGTCCTTTCCTGGAGGGCAAGCGGCTCAAGGCTATCGCAGTGACCTCTCTTCAGAGAACGGCCAGCTTTCCCGAGATTCCCACTGTCGCCGAAAGCGGCTTCGCGGGCTTCGAGACCATTGCCTGGGCTGGATTCTTCGCGCCAGCGGGAACCCCGAGCGCCATCGTGAACAAGCTCAGCGCATCGGTTCGTGTGGCGCTGGAGAAAACACGGGTCCGCGTGCACATGATTGCCGCTGGAGAGCCGGCCTACCTTCCTCCGGCGGAAATGGCCAGGTTCGTTCAGGCGCAACTTGTGTTCTGGACACAGAAGATCCGCGAAGCAGGGATCGAGCCTCAGTAGCGCGAGCGTTCAGCAGGAGGTCCCACATGAACTCAGCAACCTGGAGGCAGGAGTGGCAGGCGATGATCGATTCGGTCGGAACCGACTTCGGTGCTCAATACAACCAGCAAGGAGCCGATGCCGTCGAGGCGGGGGCTATCCGGCGTTTTCTCGAACCCCTGGAGTTTGACTGCGCTCTGCATCGCGACCCGCAAGCTGCCCTAGAGCACGGGTACCGCGGCATCATTGCGCCCTACAGCTCCCTGATGACCTGGATTACCCCCGCCTTGTGGGAACCTGGGCGGCAAGTATGGGACGCCGCAGGGAGTGACGCTCAGCCGAACGCCGCCATGCGCTTTCCCTGGATCGGCGACCACATTCCCCAGCCTCCAACCACCAGGTCATTCGCCACGGACCTTCAGGTGGAGTATGTGGAGCCGATCGTCGTGGGAGACCACTTGTCAATATCCGGTGCAAAGCTGCTGGCGTGCAAACCCAAGGAAACGTCAGTGGGACGAGGCGCTTTCCTGATGTGGCAGAGCGAGGTCCGCAACCAGAACGGAAGCCTGGTAGCCCGGGTCTGCTTTGAGCGGTATTGCTACAACCCGGTGGCCCGGTCAGCGCAGGAATCCGCGGCCACGCCAGAAGCAGGAAGAGGGACACATGGCGGCAACTGAGCAAAGATACTGGGAAGACGTGGCCGAAGGCGACCCGCTGGAAGAAGTTTCCATCCCGCTGTCCCTGCATCGGCTGGTGGTGGCGGCAGGCGGAAACCGCGATTTCAATGCGATTCACCACAACCCGAAGATCGCCCGGCAAGGAGGCGCCCAGGACGCCTACGCCAACAATCTCTTTCTTCAGGGCATGTGGGAGCGATGCGTCAGGGCCTATATCGGAAATGCGGGCGTGATCGTCAAACTCGCCTCGTTTCGCATGTCCAGTTTCAATCTGGCTGGCGACACCGTGGTGACGAAGGGAAAGGTGCTTCGCAAGTGGACGAACGAGAAGAAGAACCTCGTCGAGCTGGAGATGCGGTGCGAGAACGACCGGGGAGTCTCGGTCGCACCTGGCTCTGTCATCGTCGCTTTGCCAAAGCGGCCTTGAACATGCTCTCAGAGACTGAGAACCAGTTGAGGCGTGTGCGCGCGCGAGCAGCAAGGCGTGAACTGATCGTTCCTGGCTCGTTCCGCATCTGTCATGAACTGGTCGCGATGGTCGGGCACACCTTCAACGACCGTTGTGAGGCAACTTCCGCAGATACCGCTTTCGCAGGAGTAGGGCACGTCGACTCCAGCATCCAGTAGTACCTGTAAAGCGGTCATTCCTTCTTCTACATCGAGCAGGCGCCCATCGCTCAGGAGCCGGATCTGGAAGAAACAGCGACCATTCTGCTCGGACACTGCAGCGAAGCTCTCACGATGAATCCGGTCAGTCGCCCAGCCAATTGTCTGCGCGGCGGATTGCACGTAGTCGATGAATCCGGTGGGCCCGCAAATATAAAGCCGCGCATCCGGTGGAGAGTCGCGCAGGATATTCATTGCGTCAAAAGGACGGCTGTTCACGCCTTCATCGCTGAAGTAGAACTGGACTGCATCGCTGAAGTTGCCGGACTTGAGTTCGTCGTGGAATGCCATGACCTCGGGTCGCTTGGCGCAATAGTGCAACTCAAAGGCTTTGCCTGCAGCGGCCAGTGCTCGGGCCATGGCCAGAATGGGCGTGATCCCGATTCCTCCAGCCACCAGGATCGCAGGTGCTGACTCGTCCAGTCTGAAGAGGTTCCTTGGCATCCCGACCTGCAGGATGGTGCCGATCGGCGTTTGTTCGTGTATGGCTCGAGAGCCGCCGCGAGACTGTGGCTCTTCGAGAACGGCGATCCGCCAGGAGGGGGCACCGGGGTCACCGCAAAGCGAGTACTGGCGCATGAAACCACCGATGTTCACGTCTATATGCGAGCCCGGCTCGTACCGGGGCAACGGCTCGCCGTCTTCCGTGGCCGCCAACTCGAGGCTGATGATTCGCTCGGCCTCCCGCCTACGGCCGACAACCTGGACACGGAAACCGGTCCTGTCTGTGGTGTGCTGGCTCATGCGGTCTCGGCAGATGCAGATGCTAAGGAGACAGCGGACGGTATTGACGCAGCCTGCTCTGCGGCAACGAGCTCTCGGATGATGCGCCGAGCTTGAATGGCGCCGGCATCGATCCCCAGATCGACCCACCGCTTATCAGGAGTTTCCCGCATGCGTTGGAACTGCGCGTTGATGACGACTCGATCCTCCTCAAAGGTCGCGATGGTGTCAGCGTGCAGGGAGTCTGTCATGCCGGGATTGCTGGGCACTGCTTCGTGCGCTACCGACCAGAAATAGTGCGACGTGTGTGCAGTCTCCGGTGTAATGGCGTTGAATACACGCTGCTGGAACCCCCCGCTTGATTACCCTCCGTGCGCAGGGTGCCCGCTGGGACTGAGCCTGAGTAGATGGTGATAAGGCCGGGAATGAAATGGATCCTCTGCCAGCGGTCTACTGGATTTTCATAGCCATTCAGACGCATGTGAGTCGGCGGGGGGTGACCGAGCGCATGAAGCGTTCCACGGTCACAGAGCCATCGCCTCGCGTGGTGCGCATCTCGGCGTTCATGTGGGTGTTTGGATCACCGCCGATCGTTTGCACATGCACGTATCCCAGGTGGCTCAAATCCAGCAAGTTGTCGTTGATTAACTCTTGAGGGGCCTCGTAGTGGAAAAGCCCTCCCTTCCAGAGCCAATCCCCATGCCAGGGATAGTCCGGAGGGCTGCATGCTGGCGCGGCGTCGCCGCACCAGATCCAGACAAGCCCATGCTGTTCGACCAGCGGCCAGGATTTGACGCAGGCCTTCTTGGGAATGTTTGCTTGCCCCGGAATCTCGATGCACGAGCCGTTGCGGTCATACTTCATACCGTGGTAGCCGCAGCGCACAGTGCCGGCCTCTACGCGGCCCATTGAGAGCGGCAGGCCGCGGTGGCAACACTGGTCATGCAATGCCGCCGCGGCATTGTTTTGATCTCGGAAAAAAACGATGGGTGTATCCAGGATACGCCGTGCCAGCAGCTTGCCCCAGACGACTTCAGAAGACCAAGCCGCCACATACCAATTGTTCCTGACGAACATCCTGATGATCCTTCAGTCAATCGGCCTTGATGGCCAGTTCGCGAATGACGGGGCCGAAGGCCGCCCGCTCGCGTTGCGCAATCGCCTTGATATCTGCGGCGCTCATGGGCACGGGCTCAGCGCCGAGCTCCCGATACCTCGCTTTGAGCGAAGGGTCGGCCAGTGCCCGGTTCACGGCTTCATTGATGCGGTTGACAATCGCTTGTGGGGTGCCGCTTCGCACATACAGCGCGAACCAGGTGTCGTAGTCGAGCCCAGGGAATCCCAGTTCCGTGAGTGTGGGTGTATCTGGTAGCAGTGCCGAGCGAGATCCGCTCACCACGGCATAGGCTTTGAGCCGTCCGGCCTTCACGTGCGGCAGTGAAAGTCCGGGATCAAACATGAAGTTCACGTGGCCTGCAAGCAGATCCTGTATGGCGGGTGCCGCGCCTTTGTATGGGATATGCGTTGCCTTGAAGTTGGCACTGCGCTTGAACATCTCGGCCAATAGATGCGGTGAACTTCCCGCACCGGCGGACCCATAGGTCAGCGGTACTGAACTGGCTTTGGCGTGAGCCACGAAGTCCGCGACCTTCGACGCGGGAAAGTCGGGCTTGGTAACAAGAAAGGCTTGGATGCGGCCGGTGGCGGCAGCGGGGCGGACATCGGCCAATGGGTCGAAGCCCATTTTCTCGTAGAGGAATGGATTGACCGACTCGATGACTGTCGAACACAGACACAGCGAGTAGCCGTCAGCGGGTTGTTTCGCTATGAACTCTCCTGCCAGGTTGCCGTTCGCCCCAGGCTTGTTGTCGACCACTACAGGCTGCCCCAAGGTCTCTGACATCAACTGCGCCACAGATCTCGCCATCACATCGGCCAAGCCGCCGGCCGGGTATCCGACATAGACCTTCACCGGCTTGGCCGGCCAGGCTTGTTGAGCAGAGGCCGTTGATGCCATCGCCAGAAAAATGGTGCCGGCTTTCGCAAGCCGTGCAAGCAGTGATTTCACGTGGGTCTCCTATGTATGGTTGTAGCCGTCCCGACTTGCGGCTTTACCGGATTCTAGGAATCGCGCGATCACTGTGGGTACACTTTGAGAGATTTGAAATATCTCTAATAACGATGAAAATAGCGCGCTTCGACCTGAATCTGGTGCGTATCCTGCTCGCGTTGGATCAGGCGCGAAATGTGACTTTGGCAGCCCGTTCGCTCGGGTTGAGCCAGTCAGGATTCAGTACCGCTCTGGCGAAACTCAGACGTGAATCGGCGGACCAATTGTTTGTGCGCGGCCCGCATGGCATGGAGCCGACCAGCAGAGCCCAGGAGCTCATCGTCGCGGGGCGCGAGCTCGTAAGCAGATTCGAGGCCGAACTTCATGGCGCGCGCGTTTTTGACCCCGGAGCTGACCGTACGGAGTTCAGGATTGCCATGTCCGACATCAGTGAGATGGCGTTGTTGCCGAAACTATTGAGAGAAATCAGCGCGCTGTCGCCCCAGTGCTCGATCCGTACCTTGTCGGTTTTTCCGGACGAGATGGCGGCGGGGCTTGAGTCCGGACAGATCGACTTGGCCATCGGTTACATCCCCGATCTCAATAGCGCCGGGATCTATCAACAGCAACTGTTCATGCACACGTTTACATGCCTTCTGCGAAAGGACCATCCGCTCCGGGGACCCAAGCTCTCCAAGGCGCAGTTTGAGAGCCTGGACCACGTCATCGTGATGACACCCATTCGCAGCCAGGAACTTGTGGACCGCACTATTGAAGCCAGGAAGATTCGGCGCAACATTGTCATCAGGACGCCTCACTTTCTCAGCCTTCCTTACGTGCTCGCTCAATCCAACTTGTGTGCGACGGTCCCCGCCGCAGTCGGGGAAGCGCACACGTCAACCGGTCTGGTCAGAACCGTCGAGCCGCCATTTGTCGCCCCGAAGTTCGCCGTGCATCAGCATTGGCACCGGCGCTTCGCCAACGATAGCCGCAACAAGTGGCTACGCAGCATGATCTTCAGGTCATTGGGCCCGCAATGAAGGATAGAACGGGAAGACCTTTGATATGAGGGGAAAGATGCCGCAACGGATCAGTTCCCGTGCGGCGCAGCCCCGGACGTGACACGCAGCGCCTTCACCTGCGCAGGCGTGACATCCGCAGGCTGCCCGCCGTGCACACTGCGCAGGTAGTTGGCCAGTTGCGCCAATGCCGCGTCATCAAGCTCGCGCGCGAAGCCGGGCATGTCCTGCATGGCTTCATGGCCTGGGAATTTCTGCGCTTCGATGCCGTCGAGAATGGATACGATGAGGTTGTTCGCGTCAGCGTAGCGCACGGTGGAATTGCCATGCATGGCCACCGCCACGTGCGGCTTTCCTTCGCCCTCGCGTCCGTGGCAGCCGGCGCATAGCGCGAGATATTGCTGGTGTCCCTCGACTTTCCGGGCGGCGTCGGCTGAAGGCGCGGGTAGCGGCTTCGGTGCGGGTGGCGTGTCGCCCAGCAGGTAGGTGGCGAGGGCAGTCAGGTCGTCCGGCTTGAGGTATTGGGTGCTCAGGTGGATGACTGGGTACATCTCGCCGAAAGCCGAGCCTTGGGGCGCGACGCCGGTGCCGAAAAAGCTGCGCAGGTCTTCCAGCGTCCAGCCGCGCGCGGCCAGGCCTTCGGGGGTGATGTCGGGGGCTGCCACGCGTGCCAGGGCGGCGCCTTTCAAGGGCAGGGCGCTGTCGAGCCGGCCCATCAGGGCGCGGGGCGTATGGCATTCGGCGCAATGGCCCAGTGCATTGGCCAGATAGCGGCCGCGCAGCCAGGCGTCGGTCTGTCCCTTGGAGGCATCTGGCAACTGGTCTTTCAGGAACAGGAGGTTCCAGCCGGCCATGGCCAGGCGAATGTTGTAGGGGAACGAGAGTTCATGCGGCTTGTTCGGCACGGCTGCCGGTTTCAGCTGCATCAGGTAGGCGTAGATGGCGTCGCTGTCGCCGCGCGAGAGGCCGCGGTACGAGGTGTACGGCATCGCGGGGTAGAGATGCTTGTCGGGCGTCACGCCGTCATGCAGGGCCTTGTAGAAATCGTCCGCGCTCCACTGGCCGATGCCGTGCTTCTTGTCAGGGGTGATGTTGGTGCCGTAGAAGGTGCCGAACGGAGAGGCCAGCGGAACACCACCGGCAAATGAGGCGCCCTGCGGTGCCGTGTGGCAGGCTGCGCAATCGGCGGCGCGGGCGAGGTAGCGGCCGCGCTCGATCTTCTGGGCATCGGTAAGTGCTTGCGCGGGGGCTGGTCGGCCGCCGGCGGGATCTCCGGGCCGTTACCACAGGCGGCCAGCGTGAGCACCACAGCGGGGAGCGCAAGGGCGCGGCTGAGATGGTGGGCAAGGCGGCGCATCATGACTCCTTCACCAGGCCAGGGGTGGAAAGGATCACGTCTTTCACCGCCTCGTAGTAGCGTACATAGCCGGTGCAGCGGCAGATGTGGTCGTTCAGTGCGGCGGTGATGGTTTCTTCAACCTTGTCCTTGGCAATGGGCTGGCGCTTGAGGCGTTCCACCAGCACGGTGGCGCCATTGACGAAGCCCGGTGTGCAGTAGCCGCACTGGAAGCTGAAGTGATCGAGAAACTTTTGCTGGATGGGCGAGAGCGCGACCACTTCGCCTTTCTCGTTGCGCTGGGCATGGCCTTCGACGGTGCGCACCTTCTTGCCGGCGAAGAAGTGCGCGCCGGTAATGCAAGTGCGCTTTTCCTCGCTGGTGCCGTCGTCATGGTCGAGGATCAATACACAGGCACGGCACACGCCCTGGCCGCAGCCCAGGCGCGAACCGGTGAGGCCCATGTACTCGTGCAGGAAGTCGATCATCATCAGTCCCTCCGGGACATCGATGGGACCGACCGCCTTGCCGTTGACGGTGAGGGAAAGGGGCTGAATCGGTATAGCCATTTCAGTTCTCCATGGCGCTGCGCGCCGCCCGCGATGCATGAAACGAAAGAGCCGAACGGCCGCAGAGCAGGCCATGCGGGGAACGCCGTGGCCGGACCTGCGCCGGACACTGGCGTTGTCTCCCTCCCAGTGAGAGAGGGGGAAGGCGCCGAAGGCGACTCAGGGGGTGTTTCATGTCAACACTTCCTGGATACGCTGAGGGGTCACCGGCAGTTCGGTGAAACGGTGGCCGATGGCGTGTGCGATGCCGTTCACGATGGCGCCCACCACGGGGATCATCACGACTTCGGCAATGCCCTTGGGCGGGTCGGTTTCGGACAATGGGGGCAGCGCCTGGCCAGTTTGAGTCCAGACGGCCACGTCGCGCGCCAGGGGCAGGTGGTAGCGGTTGAAGTTCCAGGTGCCGTTGCCGGGGCCTTCTTCATAGAGCGGCAGGTATTCATGCAGCGCGTGGCCAATGCCCATGGCCACGCCACCCTGCAACTGGCCGGAGACCAGCTCGGGTGAGAGCTGCGTGCCGCATTCCATGATGGAGTGGTGTTTGAGAACGCTCACCTGGCCGCTGGCCTCGTGCACCGCCAGCTCGATCAAGGTGGCGAGCGCGGAGTAGTAGGTTACGGCTGCGTTGTTGCGCTGCACCGGCGGGATATAGACTTTGCTGCGGTCCAATACATGCCAGCTGGTGTCCGGGGCCGCGCCCTCTGAGGGCGTGCTATTGGTGGTATTGGTGCTACTGGTGTTATTGGAAGCGGAAGCATCCTTCTTGGGGGCATAGCGAAGAGACAAGCCATCGATGGGCAGCCGGACCATCTGCCCGTTGATCTCGAAATCGGCCTCGCTCCACTGCCAGCGGTTGAAGACATGCACCGCGGCACCGGTGACCAGGCCTTGCTCATGCGCGGCCTGGGCCAGCTGTTCCAGCGGCAGTGGTTGCAGGCCTCCTGCGGTCAGCTTGCCATCTACCCAGCGAGCGTCTTCCACGCGCACGACGAGCGGCGCGGCCTGGCCGCCACCGATGCCCTGGCTCCATATCGAGAGGGCCGCCGGCCACAAGCCTTGCATGAATATCACCCGGGCCGCTTCCCGCGTGCTGTGGGTGTAATAGTAGGCCGAGTTGGTGGCACTGGCTGGCGAGACGTAGGCGGGTGACCAGCGCGGGTTGGCCGAGAGCTTGTCCTGTTCTTCCTGGCTCATCAGGTAGGGGTCGCCGCTGGTGACGACGGGTAGCTCGGGCCAGTCGGTGATCGCCACGCGAACGTCGCTGGCGGGCTTGCCCAGCCAGCGCGCCACGGCCACTGCCTGGGAGGTGGACATGCCTGTTCCGATCTCGGCGCCGGAGTGATGCAGGGCGATGCGTCCGTCGGCCGCCACTTCCACCCTGGCGAGCGAAGATTCGGCTCCGGTGCCGAAGTCTTTCTGCACGCAGGCAAAGCCTACGCCATACCGCCAGCCCGGATGGCCGGCCTCGTAGGCGGTCTTGCGCTGGCCCCGTTCCTTCCAGATCGGGTGCGCCTGGGCGGCCAGCAATACTTCATCCGCCCGTACCGCGCCGCCCGGTATGGCCCCTTGCGTGTTCTTCATGCCCGAGCGCAGCGCGTTGCGGAGGCGGAATTCGATGGGATCGAGCTTGAGTTGCTCGGCGAATTCGTCCGCCATCACCTCCATGGCCGCCATGCTCTGCAGCGTGCCATAGCCGCGTGCCGAGCCGGCGTCGATGGCGCGCGAGGCGATGGCCACCGCGCTGAGATCGCTCTTGGGAAAGTAATAGATCGACTGCGCCGCCGTGGCGCCTACCATGGCCACTGAAGGGGAGAAGTTGGCGCGGCCGCCGCCGTTGCACTCGAGGTCTCCCTGGAAGGACTGGAATAGGCCGCTTTTCCTGTCTACCGCAACGCGGTAGCGCATAGTGAATGCATGGCGCTTGATCGATGTCTGGAATTGCTCGTAGCGGTCGTTGGCCAGGCGCACCGGCTTTCCATCGGCATACAGCGCGGCCGCGAGGCCATAGAAGGGAAAGTTGTAGTGGTCCTTCGAGCCATAGCCGACCGTGTAGCAGGGGTGCACCACGATCTTCTCGATGGGAAAGGCCGCCTGGGCCTTGGCGGCCATCTCGGCGGCGCTTTCAACCACTTCCGAGGGGGACTGGGTGGCCGCTACCAGGTGCATCGTGCGGGTGGCGCGGTCGTACCAGCCGTTGGCGTTGTCCGGCTCCAGGGCTGCGGTGTCGACGGATTGGGTTTTGTATTCGCGCTCCAGCACCAACCAGTCGGCTGGCGGCTGGGCCAGCTCCTTGCGGATCGCACCGGCGTGTGCCATGCCTTGCTCGCCCAGCTGACCGTGGTCGTTGCCGTCGGGCCACACGGGCTGGTGTTTGCGCATCATGCTGGGAAAGACCGGTGCATCCTTCAGGCTGGAGAACACATCGTCCGCGAAGGGCGTGGCACCGCCGACCCGTACAAAGCGGAACGTGCCCCAGGGGTCGCGTTCCAGGGGGCCGGTCTTCTCGCCGTAGCGGATCACCTTGTCCTGGAACTTGAGTTTGTCCTTGGCAAAGCGAAAGCGCGCGAAGTCGTGGTAGATCAGTATGGCGACGGCATGGCCGAGGTAGGCCGGTGTCTTGCCGGGGGGAAGCAGCATGTCCTCGCCGTAGAAGGCAGGAAAGGCCACGCCATCGCGCGCCAGGTCTTCGGCGGTGACCACGCGATCGGGCTTGAGCTCCTCGCCCAGCAACCCGAGGTCGAACCCCTGATAAAGTCTGTCGGCCTGGGTGGCGCGCAGGATGAAGGCATGCGACTGCTGCTGGGGCCAGTGGGGCATGTCGCGCGCGCGCACATCGCGGGCGAACACTTTCTCGCCGGTGACCTTGGCCATGCCGTCCACGCGAAAGCGCGGGGCGCCGGTCTTCGGATCCACCTGCACTGGCCGCAGGATTTTTTCCTCGAACAGCGCCGCGAAGGCTTGGCTGCCCAGCGGCGCGATGTAGACCGATATGCCGGCGATGACGCTACTCTTGAGCAACGCCCTGCGAGACATGGGCAGGTTCGGCATGGCTATATCCTTCCGTATTGGCTTTGCACGGTTCTATGACCCATTGTCCGTGAAAGACTCCCTCATGGGCAATTTTGCGGACAGAGAATCCGCGCCGGCTCTGAGCACTGCCGCTGGATTCCCGCCTACGCGGGAATGACAGGAAACGAAAGCCCAAAAAACCAAAAGGTCAAAAGGCCAAAAGGCCGCGGAGCAGGCCAAGCGTGGAGCGCCATGGACGGACCTGTGCCGGCCATTGGCGTTGTCCCCCTCCCGAAGAGAGAGGGGGAAGGCGCCGAAGGCGACTCAGGGGGTGTTATTGCGCTACAAAGCCGCTCTCTTTGATGATTTTTGCCCAGACGTCGGTATAGGCGCGTTCACGCGTGGCGAGCTGGCGGGGAGACATGTAGCCTACGTTGAGACCCATGTCCGTCAGCTGTTTGTGCACCTCGGGCATGGCCACGGCCTTTTCCAGGGCGCGCGTGAACGTATCGATGAAAGCGGCCGGCGTGCCCTTGGGCGCCCAGATGCCGTAGAAGGGCTCGTCTTCCAGGCCCTTGAAGCCGAGCTCGCTGAAGGTCGGGACATCGGGCAAGGCGCCCTGGCGGCGTCCGCCCAGCACGCCGATCATGCGCAGCTTGCCGGCGCGGTGATACTCGATGAAATCGGGTACCGAGCCGACGCCAGCGGCGATCTGGTTGCCCAGCATGTCGGCCATCATGGGGGCGCTGCCTTTGTAGGGCGCGGCCACCAGATCGAGGTTGTACTTCTTGGCCAGGAGCTGCACCAGGAATTCAGGCGTGGAAGCCGGCGCGGGGATGCCCACGGCGCTCTTGCCGCCCTTTTGGGTTTTTACCCATTCCACGTAGTCGGCCACGCTCTTGGCTGGCGTGCCGGGTGATACCGCAAGGCCATTGACGAATGTGGCGATGCCGCCCACGTTCACGAAATCGGCATCAGGCGCGAAGCCGGGCTTTTTGACCACCTGGGGCAGGATGGAGATGGTGTGGTCGTGCGAGAGAAACAGCGTGGTGCCATCGGCAGCCGCGGCCTTGAGCAGTTGCGCCGCCACTTGGCCGCCAGCGCCAGGACGGTTGTCCACCAGCACATTGCGGCCCAGGAGGTCTTTCAATTTTTCAGCCAGCAGACGTGCGATGGCGTCCGAGCCGCCGCCGGCAGGGAACCCGACCAGCAGATGTATCGGCCGCTGATCGTCCGCGGCCCATGCGGGCGCTCCGGCGATACCTAGCGCGGCGGAGGCCAGCAGTCGGGTGGAGAAAGTGCGGCGATCGATCATGGCAAAGCTCCGATGGGTAAGTTTGATGATTCTAAGAGTGTGTTTACGAATTCATACAAAACTGCTTCTGGAACGGCCAACCGTTCGAACTGAGCTTGCCCCGCCCAGGGCTAGGCCTCTATGGGGCAGCCAGAGTCCCGGCCGGCAATTGGTCAATTTCTGCCAGCAATAACGCCAGTGCGCGGCCCGTGCTTTCCAATAGCGCATGGCCGTCTTCGGCCGTGGCTGCCGCCGCGTTGCCCATGGCACCCGCCGGGTTGTAGTCTTGCGCGGCCCAGGCGAGTTTGGCGCTTTTGCCATTGCCCAGGGTCGGGAATTTCGCGGCCCGGTCCCTGGAGGTCGAATGGAAATCACGCGCCGCCTCCATGCGCACCTGTCCGGGCTTGAGGGCACGCATCATGGCGGTCTCGATCTGCCCGGCATGCACGCCGAAACGATGTTCATCCGCGGAGAAACGCGCGCTCACGTCTTCACCATCCGCTCCTCGCAGCGGCAGGTTGAACCAACTGCTGGTGTAGACCAGCAGCCCAAGCCTTGCCCGCAGATCGCGCGCCACGATATCCAGCAGGCCGACATTGCCGCCATGGGTGTTGAAGATCAACAGCTTCTTCACGCCACTGGTCGCCACGCTTTCCGCGATATCTGTCCAGAGGCGGATGACCGTTTCGGCTTTCAGGGTCAAGGTGCCGGCAAAGGCGGTGTGCTCGGGGCTGTAGCCGATGGCCTGTACCGGCAGGAACAGCGCGGGCAGCTCAGGCGGAAGATGCGGCAGCGCCGCGCAGACGATGCCCTGCGCCAGATCGGCATCGACCGAGAGCGGCAGATGCGGGCCGTGCTGCTCGGTGGCGGCCACAGGCAGTATCGCGATCGTGCGCTCCAGATCGAGTGTGGCGAAGTCGGTGGTGGCCAGGTCGTGCCAGAAACGGGAGGGCGTGGGCATCGGCACAGTTTACCGTCCGGAACGTGTCTACGATCTCCTTGCGGACCCTCCGAAAATGTGTGCTGGCAGCTCAGGCCTGCGGCGCGTACATCCAGCGCCGTGACCACGGTTGGGTCTGCGCGCTTTGCCCTGCGCGGCGGCACAGCACCTGAAAGAGCGAGATCTCGTCGTGCTCGAACGCCCATTGGCTGCCTACCAGGTAGACACGCCAGATGCGCCAATGCTTTTCATCCACGAGCGATCGCAGGTGCTCGCCCTTGGCTTCGAACGCTTCGCTCCAGCATTGCAAGGTACGGGCGTAGTGGCGGCGCAGGCTTTCCGCATCCATCGCCTCCAGCCCGCCTTCCTGCATGGCCGTGAGCACGGTCCCGATGTGCGGCAGCTCTCCCTGCGGGAATACGTAGCGGTCGATGAAGCGGCCACCGCCGTGGCTGGTTTCGCCGTTCTGAGGGTCGGTGCTGGTGATGCCGTGGTTCAGCGCCCAGCCGCCGGGGGCTAGCAAGTCATGGATGATGCGGAAGTAGTTCTTCAGGTTCTTCAGGCCGACGTGCTCGAACATCCCGACGCTGCTGATGCGGTCGAACGGGCCTTTCACATCGCGGTAGTCCTGCAGGCGAATGTCGATCTTGTCCTGCAGCCCGGCGGCGCGCACGCGCTCGGTTGCCAGCTCGAACTGGTTCTTCGAGAGCGTGATGCCGACGCAGCGGGCACCGAATTTCTGGGCAGCCCGGAGCACTAATGCACCCCAGCCACAGCCGATGTCCAGCAGTGTCTGCCCAGGCTGGAGTTGCAGCTTGGTCAGGATATGGTCGATTTTTTTCTGTTGCGCCTCCGCCAGGGTCTCATCGCCGTTCTCGAAATAAGCGCACGAGTAAACCATCGCCGGATCGAGCCATTCGGAGTAGAACTCGTTGGAGACGTCGTAGTGGTACTGGATGGCTTCGCGGTCTTGCTCGCGGGTGTGGCTGGCGGCGTCCGCGATGCGGTGGATCAACCGGCTGACCAGGCCATCGGAGTGTTCGTCTTCGCCGCCATCGGCCAGGCGGTGCGCCATGTCGACGATATCCTGCACCGAGCCCGTGACATTCAGATGCCCTTCCACATAGGCGCGGCCCAGATTGTCGAGGGTGGGAGAGAGCAGAGCGGTGGCGCCGGCAGCGTTCAGAACGTCTAGCGTGACGCGCGGGGTATCGAAATCACCCAGCTTGAGGCCCTGGCCGCCTTGCCAGCGCACCATCAGCGGCAAATTGAGGCGGCGGCGCAACCGTTCCGCCCAAGGAGAAAGGGCGGAAGCCATACCGGAAGAATCAAGGCTCAGTCTCATGGGTCTCGCGGCTCCTGTTGATCTTGTATGTGAGGAGAAGAAAGACGCGCCTGACGCAGGGCGCCAGCGCCCGGTTTTTATTTGCTTACATCGTACCGGATAGAAAAAAGTTGCCACGTTCATGCGGGTTTTGCTGGTAAGAGAATTTTTCATCGCCGGGCCGTTCCCAAGATGAAAAGCGCCCCCTTGGGGGGCAGCGGACCATGCGGAGCAGGGGAGCGTGGGGGTCATTTTTTCATCGCCGGGCCGTTCCCAAGATGAAAAGCACCCCTCGGGGTAGTGGTTCACGCAAAAGCCTATAGTCGGGGGCGAATGGTTCGCGGCGCCGGGAACCATATGCTTTTGCCGATAGTCATAGGCTGTTGGTCTCCCATTTGTCGTCATGAGCCGAACGTTATCCTTTCTCGGCAGCGTGCTGATCGCTGTCTTCGCCGTGGCCGGTGCCGCCAGTTCCACGATGGCGGTGGCGCAGACGCACGCTGCCAAGTCCACGGTCACCACCGATCAGGTGCGCGCGGAACTGGTGGCGCATGCGCCGCAAGGCGTGCCGACCGGTCCTGGCGCCGACACTGCCGGCCAACCTGTATGGCTTGGGCTGCAACTGACCCACGCGCCCGAGTGGCACACCTATTGGAAGAATTCAGGCGATTCCGGCTTGCCGACGGAACTCGAGTGGGAGCTGCCCCCCGGCGTCATGGCCGGTGACATCGCCTGGCCGCTGCCCAAGAAGATTCCCATCGGTGATCTGGCCAACTACGGCTATGAGGGGACCGTCCTGCTGCCGGTGCCGCTGACCATCACGCCTGAATACAAGCCGCCGGTACTGGCCAATGCCCTGGATGTGAAGCTCAAGGCCAGTTGGCTGGTCTGCCGGCAGGAGTGCATTCCGCAGGAGGGCGAATTCGCACTGCAGATTCCGTTGCGCAGCTCCACGGCCTTGAACGGCTCGGCTTTCGATGCCGCGTTGAAGAACCAGCCGAAGCCCGTGCAAGGCCGGCAGAGCGTGCAGATCGCCCCGGATGGCAAGCGCCTGACCGTGCGCGTGGAGGGCTTGCCGCCTGCCGTGCGTGGCCAGACGCTGGAGCTGTTTCCCGAAACACCGCATGTGCTGCTGACAGCGGCCAAGTTGGCGCCCGAAGGCCAACCGGCTACGCCGGCCACCTGGTCCCAGCGCTGGGAAGGCGGCGTATGGTCTGCTGACCTGCCGCTCTCCCCGGATCGGGCGGAGAGCCCTCGCATGATGCCCCTGGTGCTGGTGGGAGACGGGCAGGGCTGGCGCGCCGAGGCGGCTGTACAAGGAGAGTGGCCGCCATTGGCGCCGCTGGCGGGCGTATCGCCCGCGTTGGAGGCTGCCCTCAAGGCCAATTCGGCGAATTCGGCCAACGCCCAGGCGGCGCCCATGCCGCCGGCTGAAGCGGTGCCGATGGGGACTTTCCTTCTGGCGCTGCTGGGGGCTCTGTTGGGTGGCATGGTGCTGAACCTGATGCCCTGCGTATTCCCGGTCCTGGCGATCAAAGTGCTGGGCTTTACGGGCCAAGCGCAGGACAAACGGGCTCATCGCGTGAGCGGTCTGGCTTATACCGTGGGGGTGGTGCTGTCGTTCCTGCTGCTTGGCGGCCTGATGCTGGGCCTGCGCGCTGCGGGCCAGCAATTGGGCTGGGGTTTCCAGTTGCAGTCGCCCGCCGTGGTGGCCGGGCTCGCCGCGCTGTTCACGGTGATCGGCCTGAACCTGGCGGGTTTGTTCGAATTCGGCAGCTTCCTGCCCAGCAGCGTGGCCACCATGGAGGCCAAGCATCCGGCGGTCAACTCGTTCCTGACCGGCATCCTGGCGGTGGCCGTGGCTTCGCCCTGCACCGCGCCTTTCATGGGGGCTTCTCTGGGTTTGGCGGTGGGCCTGCCGGCGGCACAGGCGCTGCTGGTGTTTGGCGCCATTGGCCTGGGCATGGCACTGCCTTATCTGGCGGCGAGCTGGGTGCCGGCGGTGGCGCGGCTCCTTCCCCGGCCGGGCGCCTGGATGCAGGTCTTCAAGCAGTTCATGGCCTTTCCTATGTTCGGTACGGTGGCATGGCTGCTGTGGGTGCTGGGGCAGCAAAGCGGGATTGATGGCGCCGCCGCACTGCTCGCGCTGCTGGTGGCGCTGGCGCTGCTGCTCTGGGCGCTCGGCCTGGCCGGCCGCACGCGCATGGTGATGGCGGCATTCTCGGCCGCGGCCCTCGTGTGGCTCGCTACGGGTATCGGCCCCAACGTCACCAAGCCGCTGGAGCCGGCGCAGGCCTCTGCCATGCCGCAGGCCGGTGAGCGCTGGAGGCCTTGGTCGCCTGAGCGCGTGGCTCAAACGCTCGAAGCGGGCCAGCCGGTCTTTGTCGATTTCACGGCTGCCTGGTGCGTGACCTGCCAGTACAACAAGAGAACCACGCTGAGCAACAGCGAGGTGCTCGCCGCGCTTGACGCCGCCAAGGTGCGAACCCTGCGTGCTGACTGGACGCGGCGCGACGCCACCATCACGACCGAGTTGCAGCGCCTGGGGCGCAGCGGCGTGCCTGTGTATGTGCTGCAGGCCCCGGGCAAGGCACCGATCGTGCTGAGCGAAGTGCTGAGCGTGACGGACGTGAAGGCGGCGCTGGGGAAGCTCTGAGCGTGAGCTCTCGAGTTCTTCGCGTTTCCTACCCGCAGATATAGCTCGACGCCGCGAACGGATCGCCGCTCTGGAAGACCGCGCGCTGTGGATAGGGGCACATGGGTTGGCTCTTGCTGAAGGGCACCGCGCTCGGCGATTGGAGATCGACCCGCTGGGGCTCGATGCCTTTTTCAACCCAGTCTGTAAGCAGTTTGTAGACTTGCCCGCGCGCGGGGACCGGTGGGTTGGCCTGGGGGTTGGCCGTTCCATTTGGCGTCGAGTGTCCCATGCCGGGAACGAGGTAGAGCTTGTAGAAGCTCTGCACGGCGGAAAGACCGCCAAGCTGCTGCGCCACGCGGTTGTAGTAGTTGATGCTGCCTTGGGGGAAGATGACTTCGTCGTTGAGACCGTGGACGGTAATCATTTTTCCTCCCCGGACGCGGAATGCCGAAAGATCAGGGTCGTCCGTATTGATATTGGCGAATCTTGACTGCAAGGCGATACCTTGATCAAAAGCGTTATTCAGTGCCGCGTAGCTGAGCGCTTTCCAGCCGTCCTGCCCGCTGCCTCGGGCATTTCTGAATCCCGCGTCGCCCAGCGTCGGATCCTGCAACTCGAGAGCCACCATCTGCGTGGCAATCGAGAATGCCGCTTCCGGCATCGCAACGCCGAAGAAGCTGCCGAATGACGTGCCTCTGGTAATACCGTACCAGCGCTGCAGGCCAGAGGGCTCAAGGCTCCATCCGTTGTCCACGGAGGGCGACGGCGCGCTGCCATCGCTGGTCATGCCGTACCAGATCTTGTTGGCAACCTGTGCCTGCGCAGTGCTGACACAGGCTGCGGTCGTGTTGGTGCCGCCGGAGGAGGTGCACAAGACTTCTGGATCGGAGACGGGGTCATAGCGGCACTGATCAGGCGCCAGCAGGTACCCCAGGTGCTGCCCGCCCACGACGTCGCAAGCCTTGATGGCGGCGTTGGAGACGAGGTCTGATTGGGCATGAGTCAGCGCCATGCCACCCAGGTCTCGTTGATAGACGACTTGCGGGTACAACTCCGCAGTGATGAATTTGGTCCAATGGATGGCGGGATAGGCCGCCGCGATCCCGTCGAAATCCGCCGGGTTTACCTGGGCTTCCTTCAGGCCCTGCCGCCCGCCAGTGGATCCTCCGTCCCAGTAAGAATACTTCGGCGGTGTGCCATAGTAGGCCGTCGCGAGCGCCTTGGCCTTGACGGCCATTTCGTGGATGCCGCGCTCGGCAAAATCCTTCCATAAAGCATCGTTGATGGCTCCATCGGGATTCATGGCAAACGATCCCGAACCGCCCGGGTCCTGGTGTCCTGTGTCCGTCGTGGCGGACACGGCTCCTTCATTCTGAGCCACTTCCCATGGGGTCATCAGCGGAGCGACATCGGAACTGGAGGTGTTGTATGTACCCTGCCAGCCGCCCCCGCCTAGTGCGTGAAAGCGCTGGTTCCATTTCTCGGAAGAAGGCAGCCAGATCTGAATACCGATGCCAGGTGAGGTCGACGGCGCATCCGCTGGTCCCGGATGGCCCGGGCCGACTCGCAACTCGACGGCGCACAAGTCCTGCGTGGCCTTGGGCGTGGTGGGCGTGGCCTCGCCTGTCAGGATCAATGGATCGCCGGCCTTGAATGACTTGACGGCCACCACGGTCGTGAGCGCATCAGGTGCGAACTGCGACTTCATGGTGTCATTGCATGCCAACAGGGCGACGGGAACGGGATCGTCGCTGCCTCCGCAGCCTAGAAGCGCGCTGCTCGCACAGATTACCGCCGTGATGGTGCGGCATGCACGTGAGCGACCGGAAGGATTCCGGCGTAGTAGGACATGGTTCATGAGGTCTCCTTCATGGGGTGAATGTTTGATGCATTAAAGTGCATATGTCACTGTGCCGAGTCCTTTGAACCACGTCTATCGAGTGGCGGGGTGAAACTATCCAAGTTTTGCTTTTTTGGGTTGGGGAATTCCCTGGCTTTCCTCTTGGTTGGTGATCTGGTTATTCAGGTAACATTTAACAGGGTGTTTGGCCCGTAGGCTGCAATGCGCACAAAATTGCATGTTTGGTGGCAGATGAGAAGATGCCAGGAGGTGCCATGGAGTTCGATTCGGATCAGGAATACGCTGCAATTCCGGCTCCGTGCTATGTCCCGCCTCCTGAGCCTTTGATGTGCTCGCCGGAGACGTGGCGCGGCCCGCCCATTCGACTCTGGTGCTTGCCGGACGACGCTTGCTTCGAAGCGACTTATCAGGCCGAAGCGCACGTCGCGGTCTCTCTTTCGGGTCGTGGTCGGCGCTGGTTCGGGCTAGGCGGGCGTTGGCGGGAGCTGTCGACCACGCCGTCCATGGTCGAGACCTACCAGGGTGGCTTTCAACTCGACCGGTCTAGATTTTTAGGCGAGGCAGGCGAAATCATCGATATCGAACTACCTGCTGCGATGGTTGCCCGCATGATGCCCAGCGAAGGCCAAGCTTTCAACCTCAAGACGCAGCACGAGCTTTGCGATCCGACGCTTGAAGGAATCATGCGCGCGATGTGGCTGGAGGCCCAGACTGGGTCTTTGCGTGGACCGTTGTACACGGAAGGGTTGACCATTGCGCTGCTGGGATTGCTGGTGCAGCATAGGCATGCGGGCTCCGGAGAAAGAAAAGCCCTGTTCGTACCTTGAGCGCGTCCCAGCGCAATTGCCTGCTGGAATACATTGAATCGGAAATGGCCAGCGAACTCAACCTGGAGCGGCTGGCGAGAGCCGTGAACATGAGCCCATATCATTTCTCCCGTCTTTTCAAGGCCACGTTCAACCAGTCGCCGCATGCTTTCGTGATCGAGCAGCGGCTTCAAGCTGCATGCGGTTTGCTGCGGGTGGAGGCCGAGCGTTCGATCGCGGACATCGCTGCTAGCGTGGGCTTTTCCAGCCACTCCCACTTTGCGGAAGCGTTCCGGCGGCGGATCGGGACTACACCCACGGCATGGCGGCACATGGGGCACCCATGCCCTCGCGATAGTCCTGGGACCGCCAAGCTCCAGCTTGGCAGACAGCGCGTGCAGGAGACGCTATGGCCAAGCTGGAGCTTGGCGGTCCCACGGGGATTATTCGGCCAGCTCGTTGAGCAGCATGAACAGCGTTCCCATGCCCGCTACCGCGCCAGGCAGTGCCCAGCCGGATTTGGCGGGTGTGAGTTCAGGGGCGATCGGCTCCAGATCAACGCCTGCTTTCGGCCGGCGCGCATCGAGTGCCATCCGGGCGCCCGTTTCAAGGCGCAGCTTGCGTGTCAGATCGAGCAGCGGTAGCTCGGCGGACCTGGTTTCCACGGTGCCGCCATCCTTTTCCAGCAGGGGGCGCAGCGTGGCGAGGGTATCGGAGAGCCACCCTGAGCGCCTCAAATGACGCATCTCGGCGCTCATCCAGCGGCTGGCGTGGCGTGTCAACGGGGGTACGCAGCCCACCATCAACCAGCGGCGCGGCCCGTCGATGGCTTTGCCGGCGGGCGCGGCTTGCTGCCGGGCCAGGAATTCGGCTGCATAGGCAGCATCGTCGACATAAAGGATGACGGTTTCCATGCTGGGCTCCTGCTTCTGGGTTGAAAGGGCCGGTGATGCCGGCTGAGGGGTGGTTGCGGCTATTCTGGCCGCATTGTCCAGGGACGGACTCAGGGGGCGCGCTCGGCTTCGGGCGCGGCAGGTACATCTACATCTTTCTTCGATCGGCGGTTGGTCAGCCAGGCACCGCCCAGCACGCCGGCGATACAGAGCGCCATCACCAGCCAGCGAGCCCATTCAATGGGTGCTTCCTTCGTGCCGAACCAGTTCGAGAGCAAGGATTCGCTGACGAGCATCGATCCTGCTGTATAGGCCAGCACGGCCGCGCCCAGGTAGATGATGATCGGAAAACGCCCCACGAGCTTGAGCACCATGGTCGAGCCGAACACCATGATCGGAATGCTGATCAACAGGCCCGCCACCACAAGGTCAATGGCGCCGTGTGCAGCTCCTGCCACGCCCAGCACGTTGTCCATGCCCATCAGGGCGTCAGCGATCACGATGGTCTTCATGGCACCCCAGAAGGTGCTGGCGGCCGGGCCGTGCTCGTCCTCGCCGCTGTCGTGCTGAGTCACGAGCTTGTAGGCGATCCACATCAGGCCGAGGCCCCCGACGAGCATCAACCCGGGGACTCTGAGCAGCCAGACGACGGCCAAGGTCATGGCTGTGCGTACGACGATGGCGCCCACGGTGCCCCAGACGATGGCTTTTTGCTGCAGGTGCTTGGGCACGTTGCGTGCTGCCAGCGCAATGACGATGGCGTTGTCGCCTGCCAGAACCAGATCGATCAAGACAATGGTCAGCAGGGCGGACCACCAGGGTGCGGAAAGAAACTCCATGACAGCAAGACCTCGATAACGGAATACCAGAACCCATCCGCTGGATTCGGCCGAGGATGCTGCTGCTTTTTTGGGGCTTGGAAAACAGCCGGAAAACAAGAACAGCCTCGATCAACCGCCTCATGCGGAATTCAGGCAATACTGAATAAGTTTTAGGTCAACTTGCTCAGCGCTACCCTAGATCGAAGGTCTTGCTCGGCGGGGGTATCACGTGCCGTGCATACCCGCCAGGCAGGCCGGAGGTTTTATCAACCCCGTGCTGACGACCTGCCAAACGCCCTGCGCGGCATCTGCCGGCATGGCGGGAAGCTACTCCCCTTCAGACAGCTTCATTAAAGCACTGTCCGCGGGCGGAGGCAAACGGGTTTCCCCCTTGGGAAACCCTGAGAATACTCACATTCCTACTTCGCGTAGTTGTAGACGCCTTGGCCCGTTTTGCGGCCCAGCAGGCCAGCGGCGACGTATTCGCGCAGCAGGGGGCAGGGGCGGTATTTGCTGTCGCCGAACTGCTCCAGGTACACCTCCATCACGGCCAGGCAGACATCCAGGCCCACCATGTCTGCCAGGGCCAGCGGGCCGATGGGGTGGTTGCAGCCCAGCCGCATGCCGGCGTCGATGTCTTCAGGCGTGGCGAGGCCTTCGGCCAGCACGAAGAAGGCTTCGTTGATCATGGGCACCAGGATGCGGTTGACCACGAAACCAGGGGCGTTCTTGACCGTGATCGGCGTCTTGCCGAGCTTCACGGCCAGATCCTTCACGGTATCGTGCGTGGCGTCGGAGGTCTGCAGGCCGCGGATGATCTCCACCAGCGCCATCATCGGCACCGGGTTGAAGAAGTGCATGCCGACGAACCTCTCGGCGCGCTTGGTCACGGCGGCCAGCTGCGTGATGGAAATGGACGAAGTGTTGGTGGCGATGATGACTTCTGGCGCCAACAGATCGTCGAGCTGCTTCAGGATCTTGTTTTTCAGATCGTGGTTTTCGGTGGCGGCTTCGATCACCAACTGCGCGCTTTTCAGATCGTCGTAGTTCGTGCTGCCTTTCACGCGGGCCAGGGCGGCCGCCTTGTCGGCTTCAGTGATCTTTTCCTTCTGCACCAGGCGGTCCAGGCTCTTGCTGATGGTGGCGACGCCCTTGTCGACCGCGGCCTGCGCGATATCGACCATGACGACGTTGACGCCCGAAACCGCGCAAGCCTGCGCGATGCCATTGCCCATGGTGCCGGCGCCGACGATGCCAACGGTGGTGATGCTCATGTGTACTCTCCTTTAGGGGATAAAAAAGGCCTTTTTAAGAACGTAGGCACGTTCCGGCGCAACCCTGAATCATATTAGGCCTGTCGCTGGCTTTGGGGCCGAAGCAGGGCGCTTTGCCTTGTCCTGGGCGCGAATGGGGGTGTTCGTGCAAAATCTGCTGCATCCATACTATTTCCGAAAGCAGCCGGGAGCCGGTTTCCCGACGCTTTTCTCCTTACCTGCCATGCCGCTGTCTCCTGCTGCTGCCCGACGCGAAGTCCACCACCGCGTGATCGATATGAAAACCTATGCCCGGGAAGACGGGCTGTTCGATGTCGAAGCGCACCTGGTGGATACCAAGCCTTTCGATTTCGTGCCTTTGGCGTTGCCCAAGCCCGTGTTTGCCGGCCAACCTATCCACGATATGTGGATCCGCCTGACAGTGGATGGCAGCTATGTCGTGAGGGCGATCGAAGCCGCATCGGATACCACGCCGTATCCCGTCTGCAAGGGCGCGCAAGACACGCTGTCCGTGCTGGTGGGAGAGCCGCTGGCGAAAGGCTGGTCGGCCAAGGTGAAAGAGCGGCTGAGGGGGCGGCGAGCTGCACGCACCTCATGGAAATGCTGATCTCCCTGGCCACGACGGCGCTTCAAGGCATCTGGGGCACGGATACATCCCGGCTCCAGAGGCTGGCGGGCGAGGGCGGAGAGGGTAAGCTCGACAGCTGCTACGCCTATGGCCGCAGCCGGGAGGTGGTGAAAATGCAGTGGCCGCAGTATTACGTGCCGGCCGATGAGCGCGATGCGTGACGGTGGTGGCGTGATGGTTTGAGCGGAGTGGGCGGGTTTCAAACCCGCCCGCTTCCAGCCCATCCCGGGGCGCCGCTCTCAGTTCCTGAAACGCCGCCGCGTCAGCGCCAGGGCAATCCAGAAGGCCCCCACGGCATAAACCGCCAGTACCGCCGCGTTGCGCCAGGCGTGCTCAGGCCACTGGTCGAGAAACAGCGGCCGCACCAGATCAATGGCGGCGGCGAGCGGCAGCCAGTCGGCAATGGCGCGCACAAAACCTGGCAACTGCTCACGCGGAAAGAAAACGCCGGAGAGAAACATCATCGGCGAGAGGCCGAGCGTGAAATAGTATGTGAAGAAGTCGTAGCCCTTGGCCAGCGCGTTGAAGATCAGCGCGATGCAGCTGAACGTGATGCCTACGCCGAGCAACACAGGCCACGCCACCAGCAGCTTGGGGCTGTGGCTGATCGACAGCGCCAGCATCACGCACAGGATGGCGGTCACGGAGAACAGCGCCTTGAAGGCGGCCCACAGCATTTCGGCCAGCACGACGTCGTCGAGCCGGACGGGCGCGTTGAGAATGCCGTCCCAGGTCTTTTGCACATGCATGCGCGAGAAGGCGGAATACAGCGCTTCGAAGCTGGCTGCGTTCATGGCGCTCATGCAGATCGAGCCGCTGGCCAGGAACAGGATGTAGGGTACCTGCTGTCCCTGGATATTCACCTGCCCGACGAGGGCGCCCAGGCCGTAGCCGAAGGCCACCAGCCAGATCAGCGGCTCGGCGATGTTGGCCAGCAGGCTCGGCACGGCCAGCTTGCGCCACACCAGCAGGTTGCGCAGGAAAACGGGCCACCAGCGTGCCGACAGACGGGGCACGCCCCAGATGGACGGCTGCGGATGCACGGTGGCGGAATCGGTTTGTACGGTCTGCATACGTCTATTGTGCGGCGTCGGCCACAATCGGCACTGTCCCTCTTTTTCTCCGGAACACCCATGACGACCCTCGGAACCCCTCTTTCGCCCCATGCCACCAAAGTCATGCTGCTGGGCTCAGGCGAGCTGGGCAAGGAAGTACTGATCGCGCTGCAACGGCTGGGCGTGGAAACGATCGCCGTCGATCGCTATGACAATGCGCCCGGCCAGCAGGTGGCCCACCATGCGCGCACCGTCGTGATGAGCGACCCGGCGCAGCTCAAGGCCGTGGTCGAAGCAGAGCGGCCTCACCTGGTGGTGCCGGAGATCGAGGCCATCGCCACGCCCATGCTCGAGGAGCTGGAAGCCGAAGGCACCGTGCGGGTCATTCCTACGGCCCGCGCCGCGCGCTTGACGATGGACCGTGAAGGCATTCGCGTGCTGGCCGCCGAGACGCTGGGCCTGCCCACCAGCCCTTACCAGTTCTGCAATTCGCTGGACGAATTGCGGGCCGCCATCGAAGGCCCGAAAGAGGGCGATTCCGGCCGCCGAGGCATCGGCTACCCTTGCATCATCAAGCCCGTGATGAGCAGTTCCGGCAAGGGTCAGAGCCGGATCGACGGCCCGGACGACGTGCAGAAGGCTTGGGACTACGCCATGGCCGGCGGCCGCGTGAGCCATGGCCGCGTGATCGTCGAAGGCTTCATCGATTTCGACTATGAAATCACTCAGCTTACTGTGCGGGCCGTGGGCGCCGACGGCCAGATCGAGACTCAATTCTGCGATCCGATCGGGCATTTGCAGGTCAGCGGCGACTACGTGGAAAGCTGGCAGCCTCATCCCATGCGCCCGGCCGCGTTGGCGGAGTCGCGCCGGATCGCCAAGGCCGTGACGGACAACCTCGGAGGGCAGGGTATCTTCGGGGTGGAGTTGTTCGTGAAAGGTGATGAAGTCTGGTTCAGCGAGGTAAGCCCGCGTCCGCACGACACTGGCCTGGTCACGCTATGCACCCAGCATCAGAGCGAGTTCGAATTGCATGCGCGCGCCATCCTGGGCCTGCCGGTGGACACCAGCCTGCGCAATCCGGGCGCCAGCGCCGTGATCTATGGCGGCGTGGAGGCGCAGGGGATCGTATTTGACGGTGTGGATGAGGCTCTGCGTGTACCCGGCACCGACCTGCGCCTGTTCGGCAAGCCCGAGAGCTTTGCCAAGCGCCGCATGGGCGTGGCGCTGGCGCGCGCGGCCGACGTGGAGACGGCGCGTGGCAATGCCAAGCTGGCGGCGGGCAAGGTCAGGCCGCGCAAGAGCTGACAAGCTAAGAACCATGCTTTTCAAGGTCTTTGCCATGCGGGGGTTCCTTCGCTCGTAGGGAGTTCTTCCCGCGCGGGGTTTTGCTCCCTCTCCCCTTGGGAGAGGGCTGGGCGGGGCAGGTCATCCTGTGAGGGCTTTCACTGTCGGTTGATCTGAACGGCCTTCTGCTTCCTAATGACCTTCAGCTGTTTGATTTGAGGTCGGAGGCCGGGATTGCCCCCGGCGGTGCAGTCACCTTCTTTTGCGTCGCCAAAAGAAGGTAACCCAAGAAAAGGCGACCCCACTGCCCGCGTCCCTGCGCTGCGCTCCGGGCAGCCTGCGATGCTCGGTCAAGGGGCGGTGCTGCAGAACTCGCTACGATCGCTTCGCTCACTGCGCTCAAACAGCTGCAGCAAGCTAGAGCACGAAGCAAGGGCATCTTGCAGTGCCCTTGCCCGCCCCTTGCCCTGCGCTTCTCAGCGCGGGCAGAGGGGACCCGTGGCTCGGGCCATTGCTGCGCTCGGCCCGCGAATCAACGGGCTTCGCTACGCTCCGCTGTATTACTCCTTCCCCCACTGGGGGAAGGTTGGGAAGGGGGCTTTCACGGCGCCACTTCCACCCGGCTGTTCCTTTTCCAATCTCCTCATTACAGTGCCCGACACCCATCCGAAAATAACGGACCGCCAGCATTCACACCCAGTGGCGCAGGGCGCTATCCAAAGACCTTGAAAGGCATGGAGCTAAGAACGTCCTAGGCGTCTTCCCGGATCTGCCGTCCGGTGAGTTTGAGGAACAGATCCTCCAGGTTTGCCGGGCGGTGCAGAGTGCGCAGCTGAGGGTGCGCCTCGAGCGCCTGCAGCAGCGGCCGCGCGTGGCTGGTGTAGAAGAACACTGTCTCGCCGCTGCGTTCCACGCGCGCGGCGTGCTGCGACAGGGGCGACTCGGCGAGCGCCAGCGCCCCCTGGCCGTACACCTCCACCACCTCGGGCTCGAGATGCTGTGCAATGAGCTCGCGCGGTCGCCCTTCCGCGATCTTGCGGCCGTGGTCCAGCACCAGGAGGCGATTGCACAGGCGCTCAGCCTCGTCCATGAAATGGGTGGTCAGCAGGATCGACTTGCCGCTTTGCAGCAGCATCTGCAGCCGTTCCCACATGAGGTGGCGTGCCTGCGGATCGAGCCCTGTGGTTGGTTCATCGAGCAGCAGCAGATCAGGGTTGTTGATCAGCGCGCGCGCCAACGACAGGCGCCGCCGCATGCCGCCGGAAAGCTCGCCCGGCTTGGCCTGCGCCTTGTGGCCTAAAGCGGCGAAATCGAGCAACTGTGGCACGCGTTCGGTCAAGGCAGAGCGCCCGAGGCCGAAGTAGCGGCCGAAGACAAACAGATTCTCGGCGCAGCTGAAATCAGGGTCGAGTGAATCGAACTGGCTCACCACGCCCAGCCTCGCCTTGATGGCCAACGCATCCTGAGGCATGGCCCAGGCGGAGCCATCGGGCCGCGTGAAATAGTGGATCTGCCCTTCATCCGGACCGGTCAGGCCCAGGCACATGCGGATGGTGGTGGTCTTGCCGGCGCCATTGGGGCCGATCACGCCCAGACACTCGCCCGGCGCAATGGAAAAATCCACGCCATCCACCACGCGTGCCTCGCCATAGCGTTTGACGAGGCCCTGTACATCCAGAAGAGTCATGGCGCTCATTTTGCACGGATTGGCGCGCGGACCATGAGCGTCTCCCGGCGTGCTTGCACGCACCTGGCCTAGTCCCTAGAATAATAAGTGAACATATCAATTGCTGAGAAAATTGCTGTCATAGTGAGGCAGCCCAAGGAGACACGCCGTGGATGCATTGGATGCCGTCAACTCGCTCGGTCACGTGGAGTCGCTCGGGCGGCTGGAAGATTTGCCGCCCGAATACCTCAAGGCCATCAATGATTTGTCGGTCGCGCCGCTGTGGCCGCAACTGCGCGGCCTGCTGCCCCGCCACAAGCCGGTGCGCAGCACGCAGCCTTTCATGTGGCGCTACGAGGACGTGCGGCCTCACCTGCTCCGCGCGGGCGAGCTGACGCCCATTGAGAAGGCAGAGCGCCGCGTGCTGGTGCTATGCAACCCCGGCCATGGCATTGACAAGCTGGTGGCCACACCGACGATCTACGTCGGCCTGCAGCTCATTCTGCCGGGCGAGGTGGCGCCCAACCATCGGCATACGCCCACGGCGGTGCGTTTCGTCATCGAAGGCAGCGGCGGCTACACCACCGTCAACGGGGAGAAATGCCCGATGGAAAAGGGCGATCTGATCCTGACGCCCGCGCTCAACTGGCACGAACATGGCCACGAGGGCAGTGGCCCGGTGATCTGGATGGACACGCTGGATCTGCCGATGGTCTATGCCATGGAGGCCTCCTATGCCATCGAGGGCCCTTCGCAGAAAACCAGGCCTGAGCCTGATGCCTCGCAGAACAAGTACCGCCGCGCCGGCCTGCTGCCCTATGCATCGCTCGGCCAGCTGCAGCGGCCCAAGTATCCCCAGATCCGCTTCCCCTGGACCGATGTGCGCGAGGCGCTGGGCCTGCTGGCCGGCGTGACGCCGGCCGACGAGGCGGTGCAATTGGCCTACGTCAACCCGGAGACCGGGCAGTCCTGCCTGCCCACGCTGGGTTTTTCCGCGCAGTTGCTACGCGCCGGGCAGGATTGGCGGCCGCGCAAGCGCTCGGCCAGCAGCGTGATTCATGTCATCGAAGGCCGGGGCGAATCCGTGATCGACGGCACCTTGCTGCAATGGAGCGAGGGTGACACCCTGGCGGTGCCCACACACGCCGAGGTGACGCACCGCGCTTCAGGGCAGGAGGCCTATCTGTTCCACGTGGACGATGCGCCCATGCAGCGCGCGTTGGGCTTCTACGAGGACTTTTGAGTCATTCCCTTAATATCTTCTTCAAACCGCGTCCAGAGAACCCTTGATCCGCAGCAGCACCATGAGCACTTACGTCTTTCCTCCCGCTCCCCAAGCAGCCGTACCCGTACGCGGCGGCAGCCAGCAATACGCCGTGAGCCGCATCTTCTGCGTGGGCCGCAATTACGCGGCTCATGCGCGCGAGATGGGTTTCGATCCCGACCGCGAGCCACCGTTTTATTTCAACAAGACCCCGCTCGATCTGGTGATGACCGGCAGCGCCATCCCCTATCCGCTCGGCACCAAGAACTACCACTATGAAATGGAGCTGGTCATTGCCATCGGCAAGCCCGCCTTCCGCGTGTCGACGGAAGAAGCGCAAGAGTGCGTCTGGGGTTACGCCTGCGGGCTCGACATGACGCGGCGCGATCTGCAGATCAAGTCGCGTGAAATGGGCCGCCCCTGGGATTTCGGCAAGGATTTCGAGAACGCCGCCGTGATGAGTCCTCTGGTGCCTGCCAGCGAAATCGGGCATCTCTCGAGCGGTAATATCCAGCTTTCCGTGAACGGGGTGCTCAAGCAGAACGCCGATCTGAAAGACCTCATCTGGAGCATTCCAGAGGTCATTTCCAATCTCTCGGAGTATTACCACCTGCAGCCGGGCGACCTGATCTACACCGGCACGCCTGAAGGTGTGGGCGCAGTGCAGCCGGGCGACAAGATCACCGGCAAGATCGATGGCGTGGGCGAGATCGCACTCTCCATCGGCCAGCCTGAGTAGGAGACAGCATGACCAGACCCGTTCCCACGATCGTGCCCTGCAAGCGTATGGGCCGCGCGGCGGCGGCGCTGGTCCTGGCGGCTGCGAACCTCTTCATGGCGGCGCCCGCGCAGGCGCAAGGTGCGTTTCCCGCCAAGCCGGTCAATATCTTCACTCCTTTCCCGCCGGGCAGCGGGCCGGATGCCTTGTTGCGCACGATCACGGACAAGCTTTCCAAGCTCTGGGGCCAGCCAGTCCTCGTGCAGAACCGCCCCGGCGCCGGCGGCTTCGTCGTCTTCGAGGCCACGCGCCGCCTGCCACCTGACGGCTATACGCTGGTGCAGCTCGACAGCGAGCAACTGGCGGCGTTGCCGCTGCTTTACAAGTCACGCAACTTCAATACCCTGCAGGCGTACGACCCGGTAGCCTCGCTGTACAACACGCCCTTTTTGGTGACCGTGCCGGTGAATTCGCTCTGGAGGAGCATCGGCGATCTGGTGGCGGCCGCCAAGGCGGAGCCGGGCAAGATCAACTATGGATCCTGGGGCGTTGGCAGCCCGGGCCATTTGGGCGGCGAGCAGTTGGAGCTGGCCACGGGCATCGAGATGCAACACATCCCGTTCAAGGATTCAGGGCAGATGTTCACTGCCCTCGCGGGCAACGAGATCGCCTGGGCGTTTGGGAGCATTCCGTCCAGTCTGGGGGTGTATCAGTCGAAGAAGGTGCGCTACTTGGCAGTAGCGACGCCCAAGCGTATTCCGCAGATGCCTGAGGTGCCCACGGTCGCCGAGGCCGGCGGGCCGAAAGAGTTCACCCAAAGCTCCTTCGTCATCCTGGCAGCGCCCAAGGGTATCGTTCCGGCCGTGCAGCAGAAGATTGAGCAGGACGTTGCCAAGGTGCTGCAGGACGCCGACATCCGCGAGCGCATGGAAACCTTCGCCTTCGAGCCGATCAATTGGTCTCCCCGCGAGATCCGTCGGCAGGCGCTTGAGAAGGGCAAGCTCTACGAGCAACTCATCAAGCGAAAGAACATCTCGCTGGAGTGAGCAGGCGCCTCCATGACGCGCACCACATCTCCATGTGGCGGCCGGGCTGCAGTTGTCTGGTCCTTATCCGCGCGACAGCAGCCATAGAGCGATGCCGGCGGCGACAGCCGGCAACGCGAAGACCAGAAGCAGGATGGGGAACTCTTCGCGCACGCTGTAGCCTGCATGGTGCACACCTACCCACATGTTGACTGCGGCCACGGCCAGCCAGGCTGGCACGAAGAATTTCGCTGCCAGAGCCATGCCGCTGGCGCTGGCTCCCCACAGCCAACCAAAGAGCAGGAACAAGCCCAGTAAAACCACACCGCCCGCGATCACGAGAATGACATGCATGGGTTGTCCTTTAGGTTGAATCTCTTAGATGAGAAGAACTATTTCGTGGTGTAGCCACCGTTGATCAGGATGGTCTGGCCCGTGATCCACCAGCCGTCGCTCACGAGATGGCGGATGAAGGGGACCACGTCTTCGATATCGGTGAGGCCCGTCTTACTGAAGGGTGAAAGTGCCGCCGCGGTCTTGTGATAGGCCTGCGCGTCGGCGCTTTCCTGGCCGTAGAAGAAGGACGTGTCCATCGGGCCAGGGCCCACGGCCGTCACGGAGATGCCGCGTGCGCCGAATTCCTTGGCGGCCGCCCGGGTGTAGTGTTCCACGGGGGCTTTGGTTCCCGCGTAAGAAGCATAGAACGGCGTAAAAGCGCCCAGGAGCGAGGTGACCAGCGTCACAACCTTGCCGTTGTCGTTGACATGCTTGCCTGCCTCCTTGAGGAAGAAGAAGGCGGATTTGCTGTTGACGGCCGTCATTTCGTCGTACTCCGCCTCGCTGATTTCAAGCAGCGGCTTCTTGAGCACTTTGCCTACGGTATTGATGGCGATATCTGGCCGGCCCACTGCGGCTACGGTGTCCGCGAAGAGTTTTTCCATGGCGCCGGCGGTGGTCAGGTCGGCCTGCAAGGCGACGGCTTGGGCGCCCGCTTTCTTGAGATCGGCCACGGTGGCGTCGGCGTCGGCCTTGCTGGCGGCGCTGTTGTAGTGAATGGCTACGGCCTTCGCGCCTTGGGCGACGAGATCACGGGCGATCAGGCCGCCCAGGTTTTTGGCGCCGCCCGCAATCAGAGCGACCTTGCCTTGGATACTGTGTTTGGACATGAAAACTCCTGTTGTCGATGGGTGAGGGGAAGAGGTTTCATGAATATATTAGGCAAGTTTGCGAGAATAAAGCTTTGGTTTTTTACAGAACTATCCAGAATTCAGTACCAAAATGCCCATGGACCGCATTGATCAATTACGCATCTTCATCCGGGTGGCGCAGAGTGGCGGCTTCACGGTGGCGGCCGATCAGCTCGGCCTGCCACGGCCCACCGTCTCGCTGGCGGTCCAGCAACTCGAGGCACGGCTGGGCGCGCGGCTACTCAACCGGACAACCCGGCGTGTGAGCCTGACGCAGGACGGCGAGGCCTTGCTGGAACGGGGCATGGCTCTGGTGGCTGACAGCGAAGAGCTGGAGCAGCTCTTTCATCCGCAAGCCCAGGCCTTGCAGGGCCGCTTGCGTGTCGATCTGCCCAGCCGCATTGCCCGGCACCAAGTGGCGCCAGCGCTGCCGGGCTTCTTTGCCCGGCACCCGAGGCTCGAACTGAATCTGGGCTCCAGCGACCGTGCCGTCGATCTGGTGCATGAGGGGATCGACTGTGCCCTGCGCGTGGGCGAGATGGCCTCCAGCAGCCTGGTAGCGCGTCCGCTGGGCGCATTTCGCATGATCAATTGTGCGAGCCCTGCTTATCTGACCCTTCATGGTGTGCCCGAGCGGCCCGCCGAGCTGCCCAGGCACTTCGCCGTCAACTATGCGTCACCTGGCAGCAACCGGGCGGCTGCCTGGGAATGGGTAGAAGAAGAGCGCCTCCACACCCTACCGATGCAAGCACAAGTCGCAGTCAACAATGCCGAAACCTACATTGCCTGCTGCCTGGCGGGCCTGGGGCTGATTCAGATTCCGGCGTTCGATGTGCGCGAGCATTTGGAACGGGGGGAACTGGTGGAGGTGCTGCCGGGATGGCGAGCCCCCTCCATGCCGGTGCAGATCATCTACCCGCATCGGCGCCACCTGTCACGCCGGGTCAAGGCCTTCAGCGACTGGCTGGCTGACCTCATGGGGCAGTGCGTGGAGTGAGGCGCTCAAAGGGCCGCCCAATGAACTGATCATCGTCCTTGAAAGCGAGGTTGGCGTTTTTCAGCGAAAGCGCGGCGGCCTTCGATCCGGTCTCCTGAATCGCGCAGGTTGCCGAAGCTCTGCTGCTCCAGTTCGAGCCCGGCTGCCAGCGGTAACTCACCGCCGATATAGGCGAGCCGCTTGGCGGCCACCACTGCGAGCGGGGCGTTGGCTGCGATGCGGCTGGCGATCGAGCGCGCAGCCGCTGCCAATTCCGCTCCCGGCACGACTCGGCTGACCAGCCCGATGCGCAGCGCTTCCCGGGCATCGATACGTTCACCTGTCAGCAGCATCAGCATGGCATCGGACTGGCCAATCGCACGCACGATACGCTGAGTGCCGCCTCCTGCGGGGATGCTGCCAATACCCACTTCAGGCAACCCGAACGTCGCCGTATCCGCGGCAATGCGGATATCGCAGAGCATGGCCAGTTCGAGGCCGCCGCCCAAGGCAAAGCCGTTGAGCGCCGCGATCATCGGTTTGGGCGTCTGCAGCGTTGACATCGGGGGGATTCCCGTCATGGGGCCGAAGTGAAGCTCGGCGAAACTCTCTGCCGGCGGCATGGTTTTCTTCAGATCGGCCCCAGCACAGAAAGCACGTTCTCCCGCCCCCGTGAGAATTCCGACACGCACATCTTCGCGCGTGGAGATAGCGCGCCAGGCCTCATGAAGCTGGGCCGCTGATTCCGGATCAAGGGCGTTCATCGCTTCGGGGCGGTTCAACGTGACGGTGGCGATGAAATCGCTGACTTCAATGGTGACGGGCATGATGTTGGGGTTCTTTCATGGGCAACAAGCGCAGACAGTTCCAGGTGCGCATTTCATGGCTCAAGGGAAATGCCGGCTTCCTGTATTACTTCCTGCGTGTGCTGGCCCGCGAGTGGGGCGGGCCGCCGCGCGGCGGGGATTTCTCCCACTGCACGCAGGGGCGTCCGGGCAATGGTAATCCTGCCCGCGATCGGGTGTTCTACGGTTTCGGTGATCAGGGCATCTGTGAATACCGGCGAGGCAACCAGTTCGGCGTAGTCGTTGATCGGTGCGCAGATGATGTCGGCAGCCTCGAAGCGTTGCAACCACTCATCCCGGGGACGTAGCGCCATGCGTTCCTCGAGCCGTTTCACCAGTGCGTCGCGATGGGCGATGCGGCCCGAGAGATCCGCGAAGCGCGGGTCGGAGAGCAGTTCCGGAGACTCCAGCACGTCGCACAATGCGCCCCAGCGCGAAGGGTGATAAGCGGCCAGCATGATCCAGCCATCCGCGCAGCGCACCGCTTCATTGGGCGCGGCATAGGGAGCAGCGCTGCCGATGCGCGTAGGCACCACGCCATCGGCAAAGTAGCCTGCAAGGTTCATTTGCTGCATGGCAACGGCCGAGGCGAACATGCTGGCATCGATCCACTGCCCGCTGCCGCCCTGTGCGCGTTTCGCCAACGCGCCGAGCACGCCGATGCAGGCGAGATAGCCAGTGACCATGTCTACGATTGGAACCTGTACCTTGCACGGCGGCGCATCGGGCAATCCGGTCACGCTCATGAGGCCTGAAACGGCTTGCAGCACGCCGTCGACGCCAGGCTTGTGCCTCCAGGCTCCTTCTTGTCCATAGGCCGAGATGGAGCAATACACCACCTTCGGGTTGCACCGGCTGACCTCCTCGTAGCCCAGGCCAAGCCGTTGCATTACACTGGGGCGAAAGCTCTCCACCACCACGTCGGCGCCGGCAGCCAGTTCAAGGGCTGCCGCGCATTGCCGGGGATCTTTGAGATCCAGAGCTACGCTGCGCTTGCTGCCGTTGAGGGCGAGAAATCCCACGCTCTGCCCTTCGACAAACGGAGCCAGCGCGCGGCACAGTTCACCCTGCGGGGCCTCGATCTTGATCACGTCGGCACCCAGGTCTGCCAGCAACTGCGTGCAGGCAGGTCCTGCGGCTACCTGGGTGAAATCGACGACGCGCACGCCGGCCAAGGAATCTGCAAGCATCTGGGCACCCTTACATGCCATGGATATGGTTGTCGCGAATGACCTTGGCCCACTTGGCGGTGTCGGCCTTCAAGGCTTTTTCGGCTTCGGCTTCAGGCAACTGCATGGGTTCGAAGCCGCTTTTGAGCAGCGACTCCCGCAGATCGGGCATGTCCAGCGCCTTGTTGATAGCGTGGCGCAATGTCTCGATGACCGGTTTCGGGGTTCCAGTGGGGACGGTCACGTGCCACCAATAGCCGGCGTCGAAACCCGGAACGCCCCCCTCGCTGATGGTGGGTACATCGGGCGCCAGCGCGGAGCGCTGCTTGCTCGCCACGCCAAGGATTTTCAGTTTGCCTTGCCGGGCAAACGAGAGCGCGGACGGAAGGCCCAGCATGGCCAGCGGGACGTGGCCGCCGATCAGATCGGTCGTGGCTTGCGACGTCCCCTTGTAGGGGACGTGCACGAGGGGGATACGGGCCATCTCTCCCAGGTAGATGCCTGCCAGATGATGGGGCGAGGCGATTCCTGGCGACGCATAGTCCATGGGCTTGGCACCCTTGGCGCGGCCAATGGCCAACAGCTCACCCATGGTCTTCGCGGGCAGGCTCGGTCCCGCTGCCAGCACGATCGGCACGGTGGCCAGCGTGGCAACGAACGTGAGATCAGCCGCCGGGTTGAAGGGGAGCTTTTCGTAGAGGAACGGCAGCAGCGGATCACTGCTTCCGCCTACGCCGACCGTATAGCCGTCCGGATGAGATCGGGCCAACTCCGCAAGGCCGATGCTCGTACCCGCGCCTGCCTTGTTGTCCACCACGAAGGGCTGCTTCGTGAGGGTGGCCACGCGCTCAAAAACAGCGCGCGCCACGGTGTCGGTACCGCCGCCTGGCGGGTAGGGCACGATGAGGCGCACAGGGCGCGAGGGATAGTCTGCCGCTTGCGCGGACATGGCTTGAGCGAATACGGCCGCGGCAGCGGCCAGTGAAAATTCCCTGCGTTTCATGTTTGTCTCCTTTTGCTTCCGGATTCAGACGGATGGACTGCTCAGGCTGCGCCCGCCGCATACATAGAGGACCTGGCCTGTGACGTAGCCCGAGGCTGGCGACGCAAAGAAACGCACGGCATTGGCGATATCTTCTGCCTGGCCGATACGCTGCACGGGGACCGTGTGCTTGAGGTCCTCCTGTACCTGGGGGGCGAGTGTGTCGAACAGCGGCGTTGCCACAATACCCGGCGCGATGGCATTGGCCGTGATGCCATTGCGGGCGAATTCCAATGCCAGGGTGCGCGTGAGGCTGACCACTCCGCCTTTCGAGGCCGAATAGCTGGCCTGTCCCCGGTTGCCGAGCCAGGCGCGCGATGAGATGTTGATGATGCGGCCGAACTGCTGCTCCATCATGGCCGGTATCACTGCCTTGCAGCAGATGAACTGCGAGGTCAGGTTGGTTTCGATCACGCGCTGCCAGAAATCCAGCGGCATCTTCGTCACCAGCTTGTCTCCGCCGATCCCGGCGTTGTTGACCAGAATGTCAAGGCGTCCGTAGCGAGCACGGATCTCGTCGGCAGCGGCCTGGACATCGTCCATCGACGTCACGCTGACCCGGTGGGTGGAGATCTGGGCCTTGGTCGCGCTCAGTTGCTCCGCGGCGCTTTCAAGCGCCGCAGCATCGACATCCCAGATCGAGACATGGCAGCCGGCTGCGGCCAGGCTGTGAGCGATGCCCAGACCGATGCCTTTGGCGCCTCCGGTCACGATGGCGCTCAGGCCGGCCAGTTCTGGAGAAGGCGAAGCAAGATGGTCAGTGGAGTTCATGGCGGCTCTTTCTTCAAGCAGTGAGAACATGGATGGCGCAGGCGGCGTGGTCCACACCCCAGATTCCGCCGCCGGTCACCTGGCTCAGTCCAATGCGCGCACCTTCGACCTGTCTGCGGCCTGCGCGGCCTTGCAGCTGCTCGCACAACTCGACGATCTGCGCTACCCCGGTGGCGCCCGGAGGGTGCCCCTTGGCGATCAGACCACCGCTTGGATTGACCGGAATGCGGCCGCCCAGTGCCGTGGCGCCGCTTGCAAGCAAATCTGCCGCCTCGCCCCGGCCGCACAACCCCAGCGCCTCGTAATACAGCAACTCCGAGATGGCAAAGGCATCGTGGACCTCGACAAGATGCAGGTCGCCGGGGCCCATACCCGCCTGGTCATAAGCCAGTCGCGCCGCGCGCCGGGTGATCTCGGCTTCCGTCATGTCCACCTGATGGGTTTCGAAGATTCCCGATTGCACTACCGAAGCCAGCACGTGAACGGGTTTGGCAGTCCCTTGTGAAGGACGTGTGCTCAGCACCAGCGCCGCCGCTCCGTCTACTACGCTCGGGCAGCATTCCAGCAAAGTGAGGGGGTCGGCCACCATCCTGGAGGAGAGCACCTCTTCACGGGTGACTTCGCGGCAGAACTTGGCGATCGGATTGAGCATGCCGTGGCGGCGGTTTTTCACGGACACATCCGCCAGCGCATTGGCGCCAATGCCATGGTCGTGCATGTAGCGCTTGGCGCGCATGGCATACAGGGCCGGCATGATCATGCCGCGCCGATTGTTCCAATCACGCTCATTCAGCGGTAGCGCGCCGCCCCCCAGCCCGCTCAGGTGATCCATGCCGAAAACGATCACAGTCTCGTACTGGCCGGCGCGCAGCGCCTGCAAGGCCAGGTTCAAGGCCGTGGCGCCGCTGGAGCACGCGTTGTCAACGTTGTAGACGGCTTCACCGCCGGTTCTCAACTCGCGCAGGGCCCTCTGGCCTGGCAAATGGCCTCCGAGCGCGTTGCCGCAGTAGAACGCCTGCACATCGCCGATGCTCAGGCCAGCGTCTTTCAGCGCGGCCAGAATGGCAACCTGGGCCAGAACTTCCTCAGTGAGATCGGGGAAGCGGCCGAAGTCGGAGATGCCCACCCCCGTGATCATGGGTTCCTTCATGCTGCGGCTCCTTTCCATGGCGCGAAGGCGTAGTCCGGCGTGCCATCCGGCAGCGTGAAAGCAACGGCATGCACCGCATCCCCGATGGCGGGTTCGGACCCCTCCGGCCACGCCAGGCGGCCGAAGACCCGCAGGCCGTTGCCGAAATCGACCATGCCCAAGGTGTAGGCGGGTGCTTTTCCTGGATGGACGGTGGTAAAGGTATAGAGACAACCGCTGGGGCCCATGGAAACCGGTTCCGCGGTTTGTCCTGCGTGGAGAAATTCAGGCGGCGGAAAGCACAACTCGCCGGTTTCGGGGATTCGCGTGCCCAGCAGCACCATGCCATGAGCCTCGTTCCTGAAGTGTGCTTGCGGATACTTCATAATTTCCATGAATGGCCTCCACGTGTTAGATTGACTGTGTTGGAGTGTAGGCAGCGCTCCTCTATGTAAACAAGGCATTTATTCTTTCGGGAACATTTAGCTGTGCTAAAACAAATAAGCCGCAATCGCCTACCCTTGCTAGGCTTGCGGGTCTTCGAGGCGGTGGCTCGGCACCAAAGCGTTTCGAACGCCGCGGCGGAGTTGTGCGTGACGCCGGGGGCGGTCAGCCAACAGGTGAAATTGCTTGAGGAATTGGTGGGTGTGCCGCTGCTCAGGCGCAAAGGCCGCTCGGTCGAACTCACGGATGCCGGCCAGGTGCTGCGCCCGGTTCTGGCGCAGGCATTCCAGTCCATGGAGCTCACTCTGGGTGCTATTGCACGCGGCCCGCGCCATGACACCTTGAAGCTTTGCCTGCTGCCAACGCTGGCTGAAAAATGGCTGGTTCCGAGGCTGTCTCGCTTTCACGGTGCGCACCCCGATCTGGACATCCAGATCATGACCAGCTTCCGCGACATCCGCTTCGAAGAAGAGGACGTGGACATGGCGTCTTTCGTTGGCAATGAGGTGCCAGCGGGCATGGGTGGCATGCGCCTTTTCGACGACGCTTTCCAGCCCGTGTGCAGTCCGGCCTATCTGCGCGATACCTGCACGATGACCACTCCCGGTGACCTGTCGGGTGCCACGCTATTGCACTCGGTGCGCCGGATGGATGACTGGCGGCGCTGGCTCGATCTTGCGGGCTTGCCTGCCCTGAAACCGCAACGCAGCCTGTCTTTCGAGAACTCGTCATTGGCGATCCAGGCAGCCATTGACGGACTGGGTATGGCCATGGTTCAGCAGGCCTACGTGGGAGAGCTGCTGAAGGTCGGTGCTCTCACGGCGCCTTTCGATCTGATAGGCCGCAGCGACAATGGCTACTATCTGGTCTGGTCCTCCAGCCGCACTGCGACGCCGGCTTTCCAGTCATTTCTGGAGTGGGTCCGGCAGGATCTGGCTCGCGGCGCTGCGCTTTAAGGCCGTCTATGGCGCCAGGACTTGCGTGATGGCCGCGAGCATGGCTTCACGATGCTGGTCGAGCATACGGTCGTGATTGGCGTTGAAGTTGCGCAAGGCCAGCTCCAACAGCAAAGGGGCGTCGCTCGCGGGAAT
The DNA here is from genome assembly GCF_049532675.1 of Ottowia sp. VDI28. Taxonomy (NCBI): domain Bacteria; kingdom Pseudomonadati; phylum Pseudomonadota; class Betaproteobacteria; order Burkholderiales; family Comamonadaceae; genus Ottowia; species Ottowia sp. VDI28. The sequence goes on from NZ_CP149820.1 coordinate 1,257,031, forward strand.
GCCGCAATCATGCAAATCGGTGCGCCAGCCTTGAGCCAGGAAGTCGCGCTCCACCAGCGCTGCCACTTGCTCCGCCAGAAAGGCGTCGTCCATCGGTTCGGCCAACTCCATGCCCAGCGCCTGGCCCAAGGCGCGCGCCACAGCCGGAGCGCGTGTGCCCAGCGCGCGAATCATGGCCGGTGCAAAGGCCGCATAGCCGCGCGATTGCGTCACTGCCTCGTAATGGTTGAAGACCCCAACGGCTGAAGCATAGGCGGCCCGCGCCAGCAAGTGGCAAGACCAGGGGCGGCCACCGTCTTCCTCATCCCGGTTTTGCAGCAGGGCAGCGGCGCAGAGGTCGATCAACGCAGTGGCATGGTTCTCTGAGCCCAGGCCGGGGTAGGCCCGGCGGGCGAGGTGCCACGCGTGATAGCGGCTGGCTTGGACGAGAGGATTGGCCGAGCCGGCGCTTCCCATGCACATGAGGCTCCACCAGTAGATTTCGAAGCTCGTGGACCGTGCGAGAGAAAGTGGTGCCGTGGCCAGCGCATCGTTATCCCAGAACACAGCTTGAGGGCGCGTCTTGGGATCGAAAAATTCGAGGTGATGCGCCGAACCTCGATAGCGTACCGCTGAGCCGCCGCGGTTCTGGGCAGAAGAGGGCGAGGTCAGTACGTTGAAGATGGGCATCTTCGGCGCATTCAGCCGTTGACTCAGCGGGGGCATGCCTTGCCGATGGACCGTGGCCATTTCCTGCAGCGGCTGGTTTTCACCGAGGAGCATGGCGACGACGCGAGCACCCTTGATCACGCTGCCGGCGCCCACCGCGATGAGCGCATCGGCCCTTAGCGCACGCGCGTGGGCGGCGGCGTCTTCGATGCATTCTGCTGGAGCGCCTTCGGAAATGCCGGAAAAGATGCCGGTGATCCGCTCGCCCGCCAGTTTCTGCATTGTCTGCGTCAGTCCGGTTCGCTCCCGCACGCTTTTTCCACACAGGATCAGCGCGCGGGAGATGTTGAGGCGCTGCAACTCGCGGGGCAACTCTGTCAGGGCGTTCGCTCCCGCGTGAATTCTCAGCGGGTAGTTGCGTGTATGAAAGTCGTGGGTAGAGCGGGATTCGGCACGGAGCATCTGAAGGTTTGGGCGGATGAGTTTGGTCGCCCTAGGCTAGGAGATGGCGCGCCGCGCCACAATGCATTTTCTTTGGCCGTTCTTTTGAGTTTGGCTAAGATATTGAAAGCACTTTCCAGGCTCAGTTGGCAGGCCGCTTGGCCATCCCCATCGTCTTGGCGATGATGCCCATCATCACCTCATCGGCCCCACCGCCGATGGACGCCAGGCGCCCGTCCCGGTACAGGCGGGAGATGCGGTTTTCCCAGGTGAAGCCCATGCCGCCCCAGAACTGCAGGCAGGTGTCGGCCACTTCGCGTGTGAGCCGGCCCGCCTTGAGCTTGGCCATGCTGGCCAGTTGCAGCACATCCTGCCCCGCCACGTAGAACTCGCCCGCGCGCCAGGTCAGCGCGCGCAGGGCTTCCACTTCGGTCTGCAGCTCGGTCAGCTTGAACTGCACCCATTGCTGATCGATCAGCGAGGCACCGAACATGCGACGCTGCTGGGCCCATTCAATGGTTTCCCGGATGCAGTCATCCAGTGTGACCAGGCTGTTGGCCGCCGCCCAGAGGCGCTCTTCCTGGAACTGCTGCATCTGGTAGATGAAGCCCTGGCCTTCCTGCCCGATCAGGTGGCGCTGAGGTACGCGCACGTTGTCGAAATAGAGAAGGCCGGTATCCGAGGAATTCATGCCGATCTTGCGGATCTTCTGCGCGACCTCGATGCCCTTGGTCAATTTTCCGCCCGGGCCATCGCGCATGGGCACCATGATCAGCGATTTGTTCTTGTGCACCGAGCCTTCTCCGGTGTTCACCAGCATGCACATCCAATCGGCCTGCAGGCTGTTGGTGATCCACATTTTCTGGCCGCTGATGAGGTAATCATCGCCGTCCTTGCGTGCCGAGCTTCGGATGCCGGATACGTCGCTGCCCGCGCCGGGCTCGCTCACGCCGATGCAGCCCACCATGTCGCCCGCGATCGCGGGGGCGAGAAATTCCCGCTTGAGTTCATCACTGCCGAAGCGCGCCAGCGCGGGCGTGCACATATCGGTCTGTACACCGATCGCCATGGGCACGCCGCCGCAGCGGATATGGCCCAGGGTTTCCGCCATCACCATGCTGTAGGAGTAGTCCAGCCCCGCGCCGCCGTACTCCACCGGCTTGGTCAGGCCCAGCAGGCCCAGATCGCCCAGGCCCTTGAATACCTGATGGGCAGGAAAGATCTCGGCCGCTTCCCATTCATCCACATGGGGGTTGATGTGTTCGTCTATGTAGCGCTTGAGCGTCTTGCGGACTTCCTCGTGCTCATGGGTCAGCTGCATGCGGTGTCTCCTTTGCGCTGTTGTCTTGCTTGTGGCCTGTATTTCAGGGTGAGGACATGGCTTCGCCCATCCGGATGGCTTTGCCAGGACCCCATTCGGAGTTGAACTTCAGCGTGTTCTGGGGCCAGAGCATCACCACGGTAGAGCCCAGCAGGAAGCGCCCCATTTCTTCGCCCTGGCGGAGCGCCACTTCCTGCCCTGAATAGTCCCAGCGCCGAATCTCGCCCAACCGGGGCGGGTTCACCACCCCATGCCACACGGTGGCCATGCTGCCCACGATGGTGGCACCCACTAGGACCAGCACGAAGGGGCCACGGGCGGTATCGAACAGGCACACCACGCGCTCATTGCGTGCGAAGAGCCCCGGCACGCCTCTGGCCGTGGTCGGGTTGACCGAGAACAGATCGCCCGGCACGTACACCATGGATCGCAGCCGGCCCTCACACGGCATATGGATGCGGTGGTAGTCCCGAGGGCTCAGGTACAGCGTCGCGAACTGGCCATGTTCGAACTTCGCCGCCAGCGCCGCATCGCCTGCCAGCAGGGCTGTCGCGCTGTAGTGATGGCCCTTGGCCTGGAAAATCTGGCCTTTCTCGATGGTGCCGAACTGGCTGATCGCGCCATCCACAGGACACACATAGGCGGCCTCGGCCAGCGGCCGGGCGTCTGGATTCAGCGCGCGCGTGAAAAAGTCGTTGAAGCTGCTGTAGCTTGCGATATCTGGATTGGCCGCCTCGGCCATGTTCACGTCGTAGCGATTGACAAACCGCCGGATCGTGGCACGGGTCAGGCCACCCAGCCGAGCGCGCGCATAGACGCCGCCCACCTGGGTCAGTATTTTCTTGGGCAGCAGATACTGCAAGCAAATTGAAGAATTGAAAGTGAGCAAAAAGAGGCACCAAAACTAAAGCCAACAGCCCGGATTTTCACAAAAACGCTGCCGACCAAAAAAATAACCCCGAATGCCTCTCCGCCCACGGCTGCCAAGGACCATAGGTTCGGACACCAATCCCAATCAGAAGGCCGCGGAGCAGGCCATCCGCATGGCACCGCGGAGCTGGCTTTGCCAGGCCGCTGGTGGTGTCCCCTTGAGGGGATGGCACGTAGTGCCTCAGGGGGAGCCAAGGTCCAGCTTTGCCAGGCCGCTGGGTGCGTCCCCCTTGGGGGAAGGCGCGCAAGCGACTCAGGGGTTATTTCAAGTAATCAGACACCACTTTCCACTTGCCGTCCTGAATCTGCGACAAGCGGGCCGAGTCGTTGCCCAGCCGCTTGGTGGCGCTGAAGGTCATCTCGGCGGAGCCGAACATGTCAGGCGGGATGGTCATGCTGTCCATCGCCTTGATGAAGCTGTCGGTGGTGAGATTCGGGCCGGCTTTCTGGGCGCCCTTGATGAACGCATCGGTCAGGATGTAACCATAAACGGCAAAAACCGTGGGGTCTTCGTTGAACTTGGTCTTGAACTTGTTGGCCCAGAAGCGGATGGGTTGGGAGGCTTCATCCAGGTAAGGGTTCTGCACCGTCATGGCGGCATAGATGCCGTCCATGGCCTTGCCGCCCAGTTTGTGGATCAGGTCGGTGTAGGCCGCGCTGGAGCCCAGGAACGTGGGGCTGAATCCAGTCTTGCGGGCTTCACCCACGGTGCCGATGGTCTCGCGGATGATGGTGCCCAGGACCACGAAATCGCAGTTGGCGGCCTTCATGCGGGCCACCTGGGAGGAAAAGTCCGTGGCTGCGCGCTTGTAGCTGGTCTTTTCGGCGAGTTCGACGCCAATGGTTTTCAAGCCCGCTTCAGCGCCGCGCAGCACCTCCAGGCCGAATTCATCGTCCTGGTAGATGGCGCAGGCCTTCTTGGCGTTCTTTTCCTTGAACAGCTTGGGTGCGGCCAGGCGCATCTGATCAAAGTAGGTGGCGGCGAAGGAGTACTTGAGCCGGTTCAGGGGCTCGTACATCTCGCGGGCGGCGGTCACCGGGAAGAAGTTGATCACGTTTTTCTCGAACAGCACCGGGAAGGTGGCCACGTTCTGCGCCGTGCCGATGTGGCCGATCACCGCAAACACCTTGTCCTGGTTCACGAGTTTCTGGGCCGCCAGAACGGCGCGTTTCGGGTCGTAGCCGGAATCTTCCACCTTCAGGTTGAGCTTGCGGCCGTTGACGCCACCCTGCTCGTTGATCTCATCCACCCGCAGCATCATGCCCAGGCGCACCTGCTTGCCGAATCCGGCGAGCGGCCCCGACAGATCCTGAATGGAGCCGAGGTTGATCTGATCCTTGGCCACGCCCTGGGCCTGCTGGGCCAGGGCGGGCCCGGCGGCCAAGGCCGCCAGGACGGCCAAGGCGGTAAACGCGTGCTTCAATGGCATGGATGTCTCCTTTGGGGTGGTTGAATCTGGTGGCTTACTCCCTCCCCCGCTGGGGGAGGGTAGGGGTGGGGGCTTTCACGGCGGTTGATCTGAATGGGCTTCTGCTGTGCGGATCCTTCAGTGAAAGCCCCCACCCCAGCCCTCCCCCAAAAGGGGAGGGAGTCAAGACGGCGAAGTTGGTTGTTCATGGCGCGTACATGTGCTCTATTTGCGGCGCATACTTGGCTTGCACGAGCTTGCGCTTGAGCTTCATGGTGGGCGTAAGTTCTTCGTCTTCGGCCGTCAACTGCGTGTCCAGCAGGAAGAATTTCTTGATCTGCTCCACGCGGGCAAACTTCTTGTTCAGCTCGTCGATCACGCCCTGGATAAGCCCCTGCACCTCCGGTGCGCGCGTGAGGCTGGCATAGTTGGAGAAGGGCACATCGTTGTCCTGCGCATACTTTTCCACGTTTTCCTGGTCGATCATGATGATCACGGTGAGGTAAGGCCGCTTGTCGCCGATCACCACCGCATCGGTGATGTAGGGGCTGAACTTGAGTTCGTTCTCCAGCTCGCTCGGCGTGATGTTCTTGCCCCCAGCCGTGATGATGATGTCTTTCATGCGATCGGTGATGCGGAAGAACCCTTCCTCATCCACGGTGCCCACATCGCCCGTGTGCAACCAGCCCTCGGCATCGATCACCTCGGCGGTTTTTTCGGGCAGGTTCAGGTAGCCGGCGAAGACATTGCGCCCGCGCACCAGGATCTCGTTCGTTCCGGGGTCGAGCCGCACTTCGTTGAACTGCGCGGCGGGGCCGATCGAGCCGGGCTTGATCTGATTCACCGGCATGCCGGTGGAGGCGCCGCAGGTCTCGGTCATGCCCCAGACTTCGAGCATCGGCACGCCGAGCGCCAGATACCATTTCACGAGTTCCGGCGAAATCGGCGCTGCGCCCGTGACGAGAAAGCGTGCGCGATGGATGCCGATCAGCTTGCGCACATTGTCCAGCGCGAGCCAGCGCGCCACGGTGAACTGGGCCTTCAAGCCGGATGGCACCGGCTTGCCCGCCATGACGAGCTCGGCGATGCGGTGGCCGACCTTGATGCCCCATCCATAAACGACCTGCTGCAGCCGGGTGCCTTCCTTGAGCGCGATCATCACGCCGGAGTAGAGCTTTTCCCAGACGCGCGGCACGGCGGTGAATACTGTGGGGGCGATTTCCCGCACGTTCTCGGGCACGGTGTCGGGGTTCTCCACGAAGTTGAGCTTGGCGCCGGTGTAGAGCGAGAAGTACTCGCCCCCCATGCGCTCGGCGATATGGCACAGCGGCAGGAAGCACATGCATTCGTCTGACGAATCCCGCGCGATGAGCGTGTTGTAGCCGCGCACGGTATAGACCAGGCCTCCATGCGTGTGCATGGCCCCTTTCGGCTTTCCGGTCGTGCCCGAGGTATAGACCAGGATCGCCAGGTCGTCGGGGCGGCAGGCGGCCACACGTTCCCGCACGGCGTCCGGGCGGGCTGTGTTGTAGGCGCGGCCCAGTTCGCGCAGCGCTTGCAGGCTCATGACGCCAGGATCGTCCAGATCGCGCAGGCCCTTCATGTCGAAGACGATGATCTTGCCCAGCAGCGGCAGCTGTTCGCGCACGCTGAGGGCCTTGTCAAGCTGTTCGTCGTCTTCGACGAAGAGCACCCGGGTGCGGGAGTCTTCGCAGAGGTAGTGCACCTGGGAGGGTGCATCGGTAGGGTAGATGCCGTTGGAGACGCCGCCGCAGCTCAGCACGGCCAGATCGGTCAGCACCCATTCGACCACGGTGTTGGAGAGTATGGAGGCGGTGTCCCCGGCCGAGAAGCCCAGGCTCATGAGGCCGCCGGCGATTTCGCGCACCGCATCGCCCGCCTGCGTCCAGTTCCAGCTTTGCCAGATACCCAGCACTTTTTCCCGCAGCCAGGTGTCGGGGCCGCGCCGTTCCACTGCGTTCCAGAACATGGCCGAGAGCGTGTCGCCCGCCAGGGTGTTTTCGCTGCTGGGCTGAATGTGATTGAGATCCCAGAGATTGGACATGGCTGCTTCCTTACCTCCAGGTTTTCTTTTTCTTCCAGCGCCGCTCGCCGCGCACGCCCGCATCCTTCATGCCGAGGTAGAACTCCTTGATGTCCTCCTTCTCGCGCAGGTTGGCGCAGGTGTCTTCCATGACGATGCGTCCGTTTTCCAGCACGTAGCCGTAGTCGGCGGCGTTCAGGGCCATGTTGGCGTTCTGCTCGACGAGCAGGATGGTGGTGCCGCGCTCGCGGTTGATGCGCACCACGATCTCGAAGATTTCCTTGGTGAGCCGGGGGAGAGGCCCAGGCTGGGCTCATCGAGCAGGATGAGATCGGGCGCGGCCATCAGCGCCCGGCTGATGGCCAGCATCTGCTGCTGCCCGCCAGAGAGCAGGCCGGCATCCTGGGCGGAGCGCTCCTGCAGGATGGGGAAATAGGCATACACCTGGGCCATGTCGCGCGCCACGCCGTCGCGGTCCTTGCGTGTATAGGCGCCCATCAGCAGGTTGTCGTGCACCGAGAGCAGCGGAAACACCTCGCGCCCTTCGGGCACATGGGACAAGCCTTGCTGCACCACGAAAGCGGGGTCCTTGGCGGTGATGTCCTGGCCCTTGAATTCGATGGAGCCCTTGCGAGGATCGAGAATGCCAGAGATGGTTTTCAGGATCGTGCTCTTGCCCGCGCCGTTGCTGCCCAAAACGGTCGCAATTTCGCCCTTGCGTACCTGCAGGCTGACTCCGCGAATGGCCTTGATGGGGCCGTAGGCGCTCTCGACGTTGAGCAGTTTCAACATGGTTTCGCTCATGCTGCGACTCTCCTGAGAGACGACACATCGTCGATCGAACCCAGATAAGCCTCGATCACTGCGGGGTCGCTCTGCACTTCGCCTGGCGTGCCCATGGCCAGCACCTGGCCCTGGTTCATGGCCACCACGCGGTCGGACACCTTGGAGACCAGCGTCATGTCATGCTCGACCATCAGCACCGTGATACCCAGCTCGTGCACGATGTCCTGGATCCAGAAGGCCATGTCCTCTGTTTCCTCCACGTTCAGGCCCGAGGAGGGTTCATCCAGCAGCAGCAACCGGGGCTCCGCGCACAGCGCGCGCGCCAGCTCGACCACCTTGCGTACCCCATAAGGCAGGCCTGCCACCATGGAGTCGCGGTGGTGCTGCAGATCCAGCAGATCGATCACCCGTTCCACATGTTCGCGCGCCTCGATCTCGGCGGCGCGCGTGGCGGGCGTGAAGAAGATCTCGCTCCAGAAGCCCGTGCGCCGGTGTGTGTGGCGCCCGATCAGCAGGTTGTGCAGCACGGTGGCGTGCTCGAAAAGCTCGATGTTCTGGAAAGTGCGGGCAATGCCCAGCGAAGCCACTTGATAGGGCGGGCGCGCCGTGAGCTCAAGCATGCCGCCAGGGCCGGCGTAATCGATCTTGCCGCTGGTGGGGGTGTAGATGCGGCTGATGAGATTGAATACCGTCGTCTTGCCGGCGCCATTGGGGCCGATCAGCGTGAATACCTCGCCGCGCCGCACGTCGAAGCTGACATCGTTCACGGCCAACACCCCCCGAAGCGCACGCTCAGGTTCTTGGCGGAAAGAAGAATCTCATCCATCATGAACGCACTTTCCGGCCAAAGGCACCGTGAGTGATCAGAAGGCCGCGGAGCAGGCCATACGCATGCCACCGCGGAGCTGGCTTTGCCAGGCCGCTGGTGGTGTCCCCTTGAGGGGATGGCACGTAGTGCCTCAGGGGGGAGCCAAGGTCCAGCTTTGCCAGGCCGCTGGTGGTGTCCCCTTGGGGGGAAGGCGCAAAGCGACTCAGGGGGGATCTCATTTCAAGCGGTCCGATTTCTGAAACGATTTCTGCCGCTTGAACATGCCCTGGCGGTAGAACGGGAACATCTGGATCCAGGTGCGGATCTTCAGCCAGCGGCCATACAGGCCCAGCGGTTCGAACAGCACGAACGCGATCAGCACCGCGCCATAGACCACCGACTGCAGGCCCGGCGCCTGGCCGATGGCATCGGGCAGGTAATCCTTGACCAGCGAAATGATCTGCGGCATGGCGATCAGGAAGATGGCGCCCAGGAAAGCGCCATGCACGGAGCCCAGCCCGCCGATCACCACCATCAGCAGCAGGTCGATCGATTGCAGGATGCTGAACTGATCGGGCGAGAGAAAGCGCATCTTGTGCGCATACAGGGCGCCGCCCACGCCCGCCAGAGCGGCGGAAAGAGCGAACGACAGGGTCTTGTAGCGCGCCAGATGGATACCCATGCTCTGGGCGGAGATTTCCGAATCCCGGATGGCGACGAACGCCCGGCCGGTGGCGCTGCGCAGCAGGTTCAGGATCGCCAGCGTGGCCAGGATGGCCGTGATCAGGCATATGAAATAAAAGCCTTCGCCTGATTCGATGTGCCAGCCGAAGATCGCCGGCGCCTTCACATGCATGCCGGCGTTGCCGCCGGTGACGGATTCCCAGCGGGCGAAACCTTCTTCCACGATGAACCCGAAGGCGAGGGTGGCGATGCCCAGGTAGATGCCCTTGAGCCGCAGGGCAGGCACGCCGACCACAATGCCTACCAGCGCCGCGATGAACGCCGCGCACACCATGGCCAGCGGAAAGGGCATGCCGGCATTGGTCAGCACGGCCTGTGCATAGGCGCCCACACCCACGAAAGCCGCATGCCCGAGCGAGAACTGCCCGGTGAAGCCCGCCAGCAGCATCAGCCCCAGGCCGATGACGGCATAGATCAGCACAAAGGTCAGCTGAGCCAGCCAGTATTCCGGCAAAAGCCAAGGCGCCGCCACTGTGAACAGCACCAGGGCCGAGTACCAGAACACGTGCCCGCCATGCTTGGCCAGGCGGATGTCCTGGTCGTAACTTGTCTTGAAGATGAAACGCATGTGGCCGGCTATCTATGAATCCCTCTCCCGCAAGTGGGAGAGGGGGTGAATATCCAAAGGCCGCGGAGCAGGCCATACATAGGCACCCGCGGAGCTGGCTTTGCCAGGCCGCCGGGTGCGTCCCTCCTCGGGGGGAAGGCGCGTAAGCGACTCAGGGGGGTCATACCTTCTTCCGGAGTTTTTCGCCAAACAAACCGTTGGGCTTGACCATCAGCATGATCAGCACCACGATGTAAGGCGCAATATCCTTGAAGCCTTCCGGCAGGTAAAAGCCCGCGAGCGACTCCACGATGCCGATGACCAGGCCCCCCACGATGGCGCCGGGCAGGCTGCCGAAGCCGCCGACCACCGCGGCCGGAAAAGCCTTCAACCCGATGAAGCCCATATTGGCGTGCACGAAGGTAATGGGCGCGAGCAGCAGCCCCGCAATGGCGGCCACCGCCGAGGCCAGCCCCCACACCAGCCCGTTCAGGCGCTTGACGGGGATGCCCATGTAATACGCGGCCAATTGGTTCTGCGAGGCCGCCTGCATGGCGATGCCGAGCTTGCTGTACTTGAACATGGCGTAAAGCCCCGCGCACAGCAGCGCCGTGACACCGATCACCACCAGCTGCACGGCGTTGAGCACCAGCGAACCCATGTTCCACACCTGATCCTGGTAGGGCACCGCCAGCGTGTGTGTTTCCGTGCCGATGCCGGGCAGCATCGTGATCAGGCCGCGCGCCACGTAGCCGATGCCGATGGTCAGCATCACGATCGAGAAAGCGGGCTGCCCCAGAATGGGGCGGATCACGATGCGTTCGAGCAAGATGCCGAACAGCGCCATGGCCCCGATGGCCGACAGCACCGCCAGCCAGAAGGGAAAGCCCAGCATCGTCATGCAGGCCAGGCCGCAGAAGGCGCCCAGCATCATTAGATCGCCCTGGGCGAAGCTGACGGTTTCGGTGGCCTTGTAGATCAATACAAAACCCAGCGCGATCAAGCCATAGATACAGCCTTGAGCAATACCACTGATCACTAGTTGCACAAACTGCAAGTTGTCTCCCAAAATGGTTTGGCTTTGCGGATTCGCCACTCTAGCCAGCATGCGTCCTATTTCAGCCTCTGAAAAACCCTAGGTATATTTAGATCACAGAACTCAACCCATCCTCATGGAGACACCCGAATGACCGAAGCCTATGTTTTCGACGCCATCCGCACCCCGCGCGGCAAGGGCAAAAAAGATGGCAGCCTGCACGAGGTCAAGCCCATCGATCTGCTGGCCGGCACGCTGGAGGCGCTGCGCCGCCGGCACGATCTGGATACCGCGGCTGTCGATGACGTCGTGATGGGGGTGGTTTCGCCTCATGGCGAGCAGGGCTCGGTCATCGCCAAGGTGGCGGCGCTCAAGGCCGGTTGGGATTGGCGTTGCGCCGGCGTGCAGCTCAACCGCTTCTGCGCCTCCGGGCTGGAGGCGGTGAACATGGCGGCGCAGAAGGTGCGCTCGGGCTGGGAGGATCTGGTGGTGGCCGGCGGGGTGGAAAGCATGAGCCGGGTGCCGATCGGCTCGGACGGCGGCGCCTGGGCGCAGGATCCGCAGACCAACGCCGAGACCGATTTCGTGCCGCAGGGGGTGGGTGCCGATCTGATCGCCACGCTGTCCGGCTTCACGCGCGAGGATGTGGATGGCTTCGCCGTTGAATCCCAGCGGCGGGCAGCCCGGGCACGCGAAGCGGGCTTTTTTGCCGGCTCGCTGGTCCCGGTGACCGACATGCTCGGCCAGACCATCCTGGCGCAGGACGAGTTCATCAAGCCGAATTCAACTGTGGAGGGGCTGGGAGCGCTCAAACCTTCCTTCGAACAACTGGGCGCCATGGGCTTCGATCAGGTCGCCATCGGGCGCTATCCGCAAGTAGAGCGCATTGTGCATGTGCATCATGCCGGCAACTCCAGCGGCATCGTCGATGGGGCGGCGGCAGTGCTGATCGGCAGTGAGGCGGCCGCCAAGGCGCACGGTTTCAAGCCCCGTGCGCGGATTGTCGCCACCGCCCTTTCCGGAGCTGATCCGACCATCATGCTCACCGGCCCCATGCCCGCCACGCGCAAGGCGTTGGCCAAGGCAGGCCTCACCATCAAGGATATCGATCTCTTCGAAGTGAACGAAGCCTTCGCCGCCGTGCCCATGAAGTTCATGCAGGAGTTCGAGGTGCCGCACGAGAAGGTAAACGTGAACGGCGGTGCCATTGCCATGGGGCACCCCCTGGGCGCCACGGGCGCCATGATCCTTGGCACGTTGATTGATGAGCTGCACCGGCGGCAACTGCGCTATGGCCTCGCCACCCTATGCGTAGGCGGCGGCATGGGCATTGCCACCGTTATAGAAAGGATGTGACACCCCCTGAGTCGCTTACGCGCCTTCCCCCTCTCTCTACGGGAGGGGGACAACGCCAGTGTCCGGCGCAGGTCCGTCCACGGCGTCCCCCGCGCGGCCTGCTCCGCGGCCTTTGGAATCTATCTATAAAAGACTTGACCATGAACACCATCCGCACCGAAAACCAGAACGGCATCGTCATCGTTACCTTCGATGAACCCAATTCCCCCGTCAATACGATGGGTGAGGCTTGGCAGGCCGACATGGATGCCCTGGCCGCGCAACTGGCTGCCGAGAAGGACCAGATCCGCGGCATCGTGCTGGCATCGGCCAAGAGCACCTTCTTTGCCGGCGCTGATCTGAAAGGCGTGATGCGCATGGACGCGCAGGAAGCGCCGCGGCGCTTTTTCGCTGAGATCGAGCGCATCAAGCGCAACTTCCGCACCATCGAAACCCTGGGCAAGCCCATCGTCACCTGCCTGAACGGCGCGGCGCTGGGCGGCGGCTGGGAGGTGGCGCTGCTGGGCCACTACCGCGTCGCCGTCGATGATGCCAAGATCCGGCTCGGCTTGCCGGAGGTGGGCATCGGCCTGCTGCCGGGTGGCGGTGGCATCACCAAGATGACGCGCCTGCTCGGCTTGATGGCGGCCCAGCCTTATCTGCTCGAAAGCAAGCTGTTCAGCCCGGCCGAGGGGCACCAACTTGGCCTGGTGCATGAGCTTGTCGGCAGTGCCGAGCAGTTGCTGCCGAGCGCCAAAGCCTGGATCGAGTCCGTGCAGGGGCAACCCGAAGCGGCCCTGCACCCCTGGGAGCGCAAGGACTACCGCATGCCTGGCGGCACGCCCACCAGCCCCAAGATCGCGGCCGCGCTACCCGTGGTGCCGGCCATGCTCAAGCAGAAGACGCGCGGCCTTTTCCCGGCGCCGCAGGCCACCTTGTCGGCCATGGTCGAAGGGGCGATGGTGGATTTCGATACCGCCATGCGCATCGAAAGCCGTTATCTGGCCAGCCTGCTGACCAGCCCGGTGACGAAGAACATGATCAATACGTTCTTCTTCAACCTGAACGCCATCAAGAGCGGGCAGGCACGCCCCAAGAGCGTGCCGAAGTACAAGCCGCGGAAAGTGGGCATTCTGGGCGCCGGCATGATGGGCGCGGGCATTGCCTGGGCGCAGGCGAGCCGAGGTATCGCCACCGTACTGAAAGATGTGTCGAGCGAGAAGGCAGAGCAGGGCAAGGCCTACTCCCAGCGGCTGGCGGACAAGCGGGTGGGGAAGGGGCGCATGAGCGAAGAAGCCCGGCAGGCGCTGCTGGGCCTGATCTCGCCCACCGGGCAGGCTGGCGATCTGCAGGGCTGCGATCTGATCATCGAGGCGGTGTTCGAGCAGCGTGATCTGAAAGCCAAGGTCACGCAAGAAGCCGAACCCATGCTGGCGGAAGGCGGCTTTTTTGCCAGCAACACCAGTACGCTGCCGATCAGCGGATTGGCGCGGGCCAGCGCGCGCCCTGAGAAGTTCATCGGCATCCACTTTTTCAGCCCGGTAGACAAGATGCAACTGGTCGAGATCATCCGCGGCCAGAAGACCGACGATGAGACTGTGGCACGCGCCTACGACTACGTGCTGGCGCTGGGCAAGCTGCCGATCGTGGTCAATGATTCACGGGGCTTTTACACGAGCCGTACCTTCGGGACCTACGTGATGGAAGGCGCGGCCATGCTGGGCGAGGGTGTTCCCGCTGCCGCGATCGAGAACGCCGCGGTGCAGGCGGGCATGCCTGTGGGGCCGTTGGCGGTGCTGGATGAAACCGCGCTTTCGCTTTCGGTCCACGTGCTCGACCAGACGCGCGCCGATCTGGCGGCCGAGGGCAAGCCCTACGAGACCACACCGGGCGAGTTGCTGGTCGAGCGCATGGTGAAGGAACTGAAGCGCCCTGGCCGCGCCGGCGGTGGCGGTTTCTATGAATACCCCCAGGGCGGCCGGAAGCACCTGTGGCCTAGGTTGAAGCCCTTGTTCGAGAAACCTGACGCCGAGTGGAGCGCGCAGGAGATCAAGGACCGGCTGCTTTACCGCCAATCCGTGGAAACGGCGCGCTGCCTCGCGGAGGGCGTGCTGACCAGTGTGCACGAGGCCAACGTCGGCAGCATCTTTGGTATTGGCTTTCCTGGCTGGACGGGGGTGCCATGCAGTTCATCTACGGGCAAGGCATCGAGGCGTTCGAGCGGCGCTGCGCCGAATTGGCGGCCAGGCATGGCGTTGGCTTCAGCCTGAGCGAGGAGGTGAAGGCGGCGATCCGGCGCTTCGAGCCGCGCTGGTAGGCAGGTCCATCAGCGCTTCCTGGGACCGCCAAGCTCCAGCTTGGCAGCAGTGTCTCCTGCATGCGCAGCCTGCCAAGCTGGAGCTTGGCGGTCCCAGGGAGATCAATCGAGCTTCAGGCCTGCCTCCTGAATGACTTTCTTCCAGACCGCGTCGTCGGCGCGGATGCGTTCGGCGAACTGATCCGGTCCGAGATCCATCACGTCGTAGCCCAGCGTTCGATAGCGGTCCTGCACGGCTTTGGCGGCCAGCGCTTCGCGTACGTCGGCGCTGATTTTTTCCTTGATCGCCTTGGGCGTGCCTGGCGGCGCGAACAGGCCGACCCAGGCAGTGTTCTCGTAGCCTATGGTGGCGGGAGATTCGTCGGTGGAAGGTACTTCCGGGTAGATGCTGGAGCGTTTTTTCGCCCCCAGGCCGATGAACTTGATCTTGCCAGCTTTTTCCATCGGCCCGGCGCTTGCGGCGCTGCCCAGGGCCCAGTCCACCTCCTTGTTCGACACGCCCACATAGAGCTGCGGCATTTCCTTGTAGGGAATATGCGTCATCTTGATGCCCGTCTGCGACTCGAGCCGCAGGGCGCCCAGGTGTCCGGGGGAGCCGACAAACCAGGAGCCGTAAGTGAGCTTGCCGGGTTGCGCCTTGGCGGCGGCCACGATGTCGGCCAGGCTGTTGTAGGGGCTGTCCTTGGCCACGGTGATGTAGAAGTCCGTGATCAGGATCGGCCGGATCGGTTCGAAATCCTTCCGCGGGTCGTAGGGCAGCTTGTGGAAGGTATGCGCGTGCGTGACGATCTGGCTGCTGTCCGGCGCGATCAGCTCGTGGCCGTCCGGACGTCCCTGCTTGAAGCCCGCGATGGCGATGAACCCGTTGCCGCCCGGCTTGTTGTCGATGATGACGGGTTGCCCCCATTTCTTGCCGAGCAGCTCGGCCAGCGTCCGGAGCGCCGCATCGAGGCCGCTGCCAGCCGAAGAAGGGGTAATGATCCTGACGGGCCGGCTTGGAAAGGCTTCGGCTTGTGCCTGCGGACTGCCCAGGCTGAGCATCGCCGCGGCAGCGAATATCGAAACAGTGCGAATGCGAGGGTTCATGCTTGTCTCCGTGATCGGGTGTTGTGTAAAAGGCTGCTATGAAAATCAACTGGCCTGGCCAGGAGAGGATTCAGGGTCTCCGGCGGTCAGGTAATCCCACATGCGCTCGAAGATCAGGCCGGAAGAGGTCGCGCGTTGATCGCACTCGGCCTTGCTCAGCACCACGGATTCCTGCTCCAGTCCGGCGGAGAGGATTTCCAGCTCCATCCGGGCGGCATCTTCCAGATACCAGGTCAGCACCACGGCATGTATCAGGGACTCGGCTGCGACGACGGCACCGTTGCCCCGCATCACCAGGGCATGGCGTGCGCCCAATTGCTCCGCCAAAGCCTCGGCGGCGGCGTCGCCGCGTATCAGTTGCGGGTCGTCCCAAAGCGTGATGCCTGCACTGAAGTAGCTGCCGAAGCCATGGCGCGGCTGCGGCACGCGGCGCGCAGTGCCCAGCGTCATGACGTGGCGGGGCATGGTGCGCGCCACGGCCTGTGCCTCGGGCCGCCTCTGGTAGATCTGTTGGTGGATGCGGACTTCACCCAGCACACTTTCCGGCAGCGGGCCGTTCACCTTTACCACGGTGCCGGGCTCGCCTGTGCCGATCAGCCCCATGGGGCGTGCGGCGCAAACGAGGAAGTGCCCGGCATCCAGACGGACGCTGCAATGCCCGTAGGCGTGTACCAGGCCATGCCGGCCTAGCGCGCGTGCGGCCAATCTCAACTGGCGCTGGATGGCTTCCGGCGCGGATAGGGTCGGCGCGGCCATCAGACTTTGAACTCCGCAATGTCGGGCTTGCTGCCCCACATGCAAAAGGAGCTGTCGGCCATCGGGAACTGGCGTGGCAGGTAGCCCGGCTCCTGTTCGGGCGTGATCAGGCGCACGCCGCTCGAGTATTCATACACCATGCCGTCCGGCCCCTCGAAGTAGAGGAACATGGCGCCTGAAGTCGGATGCCGGCCTGGCCCGAAGACGATGCGCACGCCGGCTTTCTGCAGGCGATACCAGGCACGCATGATGTCGTCGACTGATTCCACCTGGTGGTTGATGTGCTGGACCCCCACCCGCTGGGAGGGAAACAGCGCGATCTTGTGATGCACTTCATCAATGCGCAGAAGCGGGGCAGTGCCGATGCGGTCACTCACCTTGGCGCCGAGGGTTTGCGTCCAGAAGGTTTCGTCGCGTACCGGGTTGGCGCTGCACAGGCCGATATGGCTGAAGCCGGTGATGCCGGCATCATGCGACGGCCAATGCCGCGTGCCGCCGTGGTGCGGCCGCACCACCAGATCGATCGAGCTTCCGTTGGGATCGCGGAAGTTGACATAGGCACCCACGGCCCTGCGCGCGCATTCGTCAGCAGTGCCGGCGCGCACCTCGATATGGGCGGCGTCGAGGGCGCTGGCCGCCGCCTGCAGCTCTTCCATGCTGCGCAACTCGAACCCTATCGTGTGGTCCTGCGGATCGCCTTCGAAATAGACCAGCGTATGGTCGCGGTCGTCAGAGCGGAAATAGGCCGCCTTGCCTTCGCGCCGGCCGAGTTCCAGCCCCACCACATCGCATGCATAACGCGTCGCCGCTTCCACGTCGGGCGTACCCAGGCGCACGTAGCGGATGTCCCAGAGGTTGATCAAGTGATGTCTCCTGTTATGAGCCGTGGTCGATGGGAGGTGAATTTAAGAGAAAGCTTGCGATAGATCCAATGAAAAAATATGCTCTCTGTTATTCATGAAATTGATGACAAGAGATGATCACGAGAACCCGCCCGCTCACACGCCAGCTTGATCTGAATCTGCTGGAGCTGTTCGACGTGGTCTGGCGCACGCGCAATCTCACCGCGGCGGGCGAGCAACTCGGCCTGTCACAGCCTGCGATCAGCCACGGGCTGGCCAAGCTGCGGCGGGCTTACGGCGATGCGCTGTTCGTGCGGATGCAACGGGGCGTGGAGCCCACGCCGTTCGCCGGACAGATCGCGCCCACTGTGGCCGAGGCGCTGCGAGTGGTACGGGGCACGCTGGCCAAGCCCAGCTTTGAGGCAGCCAGCACAAGGCGGCATTTCCGGATAGCCATGAGCGATATTGGCGAGCGGTTCTTCATGCCGCGCTTGTGGTTGCGTCTGGCCCGGAGCGCGCCGGGTGTGACCTGCGAGTGCCTTTCACCGGGACACGACGAGTTGCAGCACGGTCTGGCCAGTGGCGAGATCGATCTGGCCGTGGGTTTCGTGCCAGGGTTGGGTGCGCAGGTGCTTCACCAGGCGCTCTTTCGGGAGCAATTTGTCTACCTTGCCCGGCAGGGCCACCCGCTCCTGGCAAGGGGAAGCGACAGGGGCGAACTGCTGAGGACTTCCCACGTACTGGCCAGTCCGCCTGGTACGAGTCATCTGACGGCGGTGGAGCGGGTGCTCATGCGCCGCGACGTGCGTGCACCGGTGGCACTGCGGGTACGCAGTTTTTTATGCATTGGTCCCATCGTCGCCGAAACCGACCTGGTGTCGCCCGTGCCTTCCAATCTGGCCGAATTGATCTCGGATCATCTGGCACTTCGCTTGATCCCGCCCCCGATCAAGCTGCCCTCATTCGATTTGAAGATGTATTGGCACCGGCGGTTTGACGACGATCCCGCGCTTGGTTGGCTCCGGGCATTGATGCTGGAGATGTTCGGGGCGCCCGGCTAGGGACGCCCGGTTAGGGGCGCCCGGCCAGGGAAGCCAGAAGCAGGCGGCGCACCGGGGAAGCCGCTGCTATGATGACCGCCTTCCATTTCCCCCTTCCCGCCGGAGCATTTGAATGGCACTCATGGACTTCATCAAGAAGCAGTTCATCGACATCATCCAGTGGACGGAGGAGGGTGATGGCACCCTTTCGTGGCGGTTTCCCATGCAGGACATGGAAATCCAGAACGGCGCCGCGCTGGTGGTGCGCGCGTCCCAGATGGCCGTGTTCGTCAACGAGGGGCAGGTGGCCGATGTGTTCGGCCCTGGGACCTACAAGCTCACCACGCAGACACTGCCGGTGCTGACCTACCTGAAGAACTGGGACAAGCTGTTCGAGTCTCCGTTCAAGAGCGACGTGTATTTCTTCAGCACGCGCCAGCAAGTGGACCAGAAATGGGGTACGCCCCAGCCCATCACCATTCGCGACAAGGATTTCGGTGCCGTGCGCCTGCGGGCCTTCGGCAACTACGCCTACCGCGTGGCCGATCCCAAGCTGTTCCATACCGAGATAGCGGGCACGCGGGAGTCCTACCCCGCAGCCGACCTTGACGGCCAACTGCGCGGGATGGTGCTGCAGAACATCAGCAATGCCATCGCGGGCAGCGGTGTGCCGTTCCTGGATTTGGCGGCCAACCAGGTCATGTTCGCCGACGCGTTGCGCAGGGAGCTGGCGCCCGCGTTCGAGAAAATCGGGTTGGCGCTCGACAGCATGACAGTACAGAACGTCTCGCTGCCCGAGGAGCTGCAGAAGATCCTGGACCAGCGGATCGGCATGAGCATGGTGGGCAACGACATGGGCAAGTTCATGCAGTACCAGACTGCCCAGGCCATTCCGAAGTTTGCCGAGGGCGCAGGCCAGGGCGGCGGCGTGGCGGGCGATGCCATGGGCCTGGGGGCTGGCGTGGCGCTGGGCCAGGTGTTGGCACAGAATCTCCAGCAGGGCCTGCAGGGCGGCGCCCAGGCCACACCTGCTGCGGCCGCGGCGGCCCCCGTGGGAGTGAAGCCCGAGGACGTCATGGCGACGCTGGAAAAACTGGCCGATCTGAAGGCCAAGGGCATCCTCACGCAGGACGAATTCGACGCCAAGAAAGCAGAGTTGCTCAAGAAGCTCGTCTGATCATTTCTGGAGCAACCGGCTCCGGCGCCTGGAGAGAGGAAGGGCGCCGGGGAACCAAGAAAAATAAATGAGCGCCTGATCCTATGGCCGAGAACACCCCTCAGCCTCCTTCGCAACGCCAGTACCGTGCGCCTTGCCCCGGTTGCGGCGCGCCGGTGGAGTTCACCAGCGCGCAATCCACGCACGCGGTCTGTGGCTATTGCCGCAGCACCGTGGTGCGCCATGGCGACGTGCTGGAGCGCCTGGGCGAGATGGCGGAGGTGTTCGACGACCATAGTCCCCTGCAGCTCATGGCTAGCGGGCGCGTCGGTCTCGACGGCCGGGAGCTGTCCTTTACCCTGATCGGGCGCTTGCAATACGAGGGTGAGACGGGCGGCTGGACGGAATGGGTGGCTTACCTGGAGGATGGCAGTACCGCCACGCTGGGTGAGGACAACGGCGCCTACGTCTTTACCCGCCCGGACACCCTCGGACGTGAGTTGCCCGAGGCCGAGCACTTTCGCTTGGGGATGACGACCGCCGTCGGCGGCAAATCCTACAGCGTGACCTCCAACCTCCAGGCGCACCTGCGGAGCGCGCAGGGCGAGCTGCCTCGGCTGCCGCCGCTTCGCCAGCCGTTCGCCATGGTGGAGCTGCGCAGCGACGATGGCGAGGTGCTCTCCATCGACTACGGCGTCGCTCCAGGGCGTGTGGAGCGGGGCTGCGCCGTGCGCCTGGAGGATCTGAAACTCCAGGGCCTCAAGGAGGATTCCGTCAAGGAAGAGAAGGGCAGGCAATTCAGCTGCCCCAACTGTGGCGCACCCGTGCAGGTGCAACTGGACAGCACCAAGAGCTGTACCTGTCCCGCATGCAACAGCGTCATCGATCTGAGCAGCGGCATCGGCGGCGAACTGCGCCACGCTGCCCAGAGCGCCATCGCGCAACTGCTCATCCCGCTGGGCAGCACCGGCCAGTTCGAGGGCGCGCCATGGCAGGTGGTGGGTTTCCAGCGACGCACGGGCGTCATACCGGCCCAGGATGAAGACGAGGAAGACGAAGAAGAGTTCGAGTGGGATGAATACCTGCTCTACAACGTCACGCGCGGCTTCATTTTTCTGCTGGACACCAGCGAAGGCTGGAGCCTGGTGCGCTCCACTACCGGTGCGCCGAAATACCGGCGCGGCGCGCAGACCGCCACCTACCTGGGCCGCCAGTACAGCCTGGAGTCCAGCTACACCGCCACCACCAGCTATGTGGCGGGAGAGTTCTACTGGCCCGTGTCCCGGGGTCAGAAGACCGACAACAACGACTTCAACGCGGCCGACGGCAAGGGCACGCTCTCGCGCGAGGAGTCGGCGGGTGAGGTGACCTGGTCGCACGGCCAGCCGATCGACAGCAACACCGTGGCCCAGGCGTTCCGGCTGGGCGACCAAGCCGGGCTATTCCGGCGCCAGGATTCCGGGCCGGTCGTCGGCGGCTCGAGCATCGGTTGCGGCACCTTGATCGTCATTGCCATCGTGCTGCTGGTCCTGCTGATGCTCATCAGCAACTGCTCCGGCTCATCGGGCGGCAGCGCCCGCAGCTCGGGCGGCTCGTGGGGCGGCTACACCTCGGGTGGCAGCCACAAGTGAATACGCATCTTTCTCAAGGAGAACACACATGATGGGAATCGAATGGCTCCGCCCCGAGGTCTTCCTCGGCTCCATCCTCTACGCGGTGATCGGTGTCGTCATCTTCTGGCTGTGTTTTCTCATCATCGACAAGCTCACGCCGGTCGATCTATGGGCCGAGATCGTCGAGAAGCAGAACCGCGCGCTGGCGCTGGTGGTCGCGGCCATGTGCCTGGGCATCAGCATCATCGTGGCGGCGGCGATTCATTGAATCCGGAAGCGGTAGTTGAACCCATCCGCGGCTACTGCCGCTCCTCGCCCCATCGACATCGCGCTGCTCACCAGCGTGTTCATCATTGCCGCCTGCGGCCTGCTGTACGAGCTGGCGGCGGGGGCCCTGGCTTCGTATCTGCTGGGCGATTCGGTGCTGCAGTTCAGCACCGTGATCGGCACCTATCTTTTCGCCATGGGGGTGGGCTCCTGGCTGTCGCGCTATTTCGACAGGCAACTGCCCGCCCATTTCCTGCGCATCGAGCTGCTTGTGGCGCTGGTCGGGGGCGCCTTGCCGGCTGTTCTGTTCCTGGCCAATGCCTACGTGCCCAGCGCCTTCCGGGTTCTGCTCTATGGCATGGTGCTGCTCGTGGGGACGCTGGTGGGGCTGGAGATTCCGCTGGTCATGCGCATCCTCAAGCGCAACGTCCGGTTCAAGGAGGTAGTGTCCCAGGTGCTCACCTTCGATTACCTGGGCGCGCTGGCGGTGTCGATGGCGTTCCCGCTGCTGCTGGTGCCGCACCTGGGGCTGGTGCGCACGGGGCTGCTGTTCGGTTTCATGAACGCGGCCGTGGCCGTGTGGGCGCTGTGGCTGTTCCGGCATGAGCTGCGGCGCCTGCGGGCGCACGCGCTGGCCTGCGTGGCGGTGATGCTGGTGCTGCTGGCCGGCGTGTGGGGCGCGGAGCACATCACCCGGTTCGCGGAAGACAAGTTCTATCAGGACAGCATCGTGATCAGCAGCGCTTCGCCCTACCAGCGCATCGTGGTGACGAGCGGGCGGGCGGGACACCGGCTGTATCTCAACGGCAATCTGCAATTCGCCGAGCACGATGAGTACCGTTACCACGAGGCGCTGGTTCACCCCGCCATGGCCGCGCACGGCAACCCGAAGCGCGTGGCTGTGCTGGGCGGCGGCGACGGCATGGCGGTGCGCGAGATCCTTAAATACCCGGGGGTTGAATCGGTCACGCTGGTCGAGCTGGATCCCGCCATGACGCGCCTGTTCAGCGAGAACCCGATACTTCGGCGCCTCAATGGCGATGCGCTTACCAACCCCAAGGTACGCATCGTCAATACCGATGCCTTCCAGTGGCTGCAGGAAGGCCAGGACACGTTCGATGTGATCGTGGTTGATTTTCCCGATCCCACCAACTTCGCGATCGGCAAGCTCTACACCAGCAGCTTCTATGCGCTGCTGGACCAGCGCCTGGCGGCCAGCGGCTACGCGGTGGTCCAGACGACTTCTCCGCTGGTGGCGCGCAAGAGTTTCTGGACGGTGGTGAACACCATCAAATCCGTGGGCCTCACGGCGCGGCCTTATCACGCGCATGTGCCAAGCTTTGGCGAATGGGGCTTCGTCATCGCCAGCCGCCGCCCCTGGCGCCTGCCCGATGCGTTGCCGCCGGGGCTGCGCTTTCTGGATGCGGCTTCGCTGCCGCTGCTGTTTGATTTTCCGCGCGACATGGCCCGGGTGGATACCGAAGTCAACCGCCTCTCCAACCAAGTGCTCGTCCATACCTACGAGCGGGAGTGGGGTGTAGTCCATTGAGTCTTACCCGCCGCGGCTTCCTGGCAGCCCCCCTGGTGCTCTCGGCCTGCCATCAGGCACCATCGGAGCTGCAAGGGGACTTCACCGGCATCGGCATGGCGCGCGGCCATGCCTTGCGTGAGCGTACGGCGCGGAGTGGTGGCCAGCTTGCGCCGAGCGTGGTGCGCCGTACCCAGGTGGTGATCGCTGGCGGCGGGGTAGCGGGCCTCGCGGCGGCGAGGGCGCTGCGTCTGGCAGGCGTACAGGATTTCCAGTGCTTCGAGCTGGAGGACGAGGCAGGCGGCAACAGCCGCGCAGGCAGTGTGGGCGGCATTGCTTGCCCGTTGGGCGCGCACTACCTTCCTGTGCCTGGCGAGTATGCGGGGGAGGTACAGGATCTGCTGGAAGAGCTGGGCTTGCGCCAGCGTGTGTCGGGGCGCTGGCAGTACGACGAGCGCTACCTGTGCCACAGTCCGCAGGAGCGCCTTTATTTTCAAGGCCATTGGCAGGAAGGCCTGCTGCCTGTGGCGGGCGTGGGCGCGGCTACGCAGTCTGCCTACCGCCGCTTTGCGCAGCGCGTGTCTGAGCTCTCCCGCGCCGGGCGCTTCACCATGCCTGTGCTCAAGAGTTGGGTGCCGGGCCAGCCTTTGGCGCCTCTTCATCAAGCCTTGGATGCGATCAGCTTCGATGCGTGGCTGGCGCAGGAGGGGTTGGATGACGCGTACCTGCGCTGGTACCTGGACTATTGCTGCCGCGACGATTATGGCGCCGGCAGTGCGCGCGTGTCCGCTTGGGCGGGTATCCACTACTTCGCCAGCCGGCATGGTTTCAGCGCGCCGGGGGAGAGCGATGACGGTGAACACGAGGCGGTGTTGACATGGCCTGAGGGCAATGGATGGCTCACCCAGCGGTTGGCTGAGCCGCTGAATAAGGCCGGCCAACTGCGGACCGGTGCCAGCGTGCTGCGTATCTCGGAAGGGCGAGCAGGTGTGGAGGTCGACGTCTATCTGCACGCCAGCGACCGCGTGGAGCGTTGGCAAGCCGCTCGGTGCGTCGTAGCGTTACCGGCGTTCGTGGCCGCGCGCGTGGTGCAGCCTGCGCCCGACTTTCTGGCCGAAGCGGCGCGGCGCCTGCAATGGGCTCCGTGGCTGGTAGCCAATATCCATATCGATGCACCGCTGACCGACCGTGTGGGGGCAGCGCCTGCCTGGGACAACGTGCTCTACGCCGATCCCAACCCGGGCGGTTTGGGTTATGTCGATGCGGGCCATCAACGGCTGGGGCCTGGGGCGCTGCTCGCGGGGCCCACTGTGCTCAGTTATTACCAGGCATTGGGCGACGTGCCAGGCGCCCGCCAGACCCTGGCCGAGCGGCCCTGGACGCATTGGCGCGACGCTATTCTGGCCACGCTGGCTGTGCCGCATCCGGATCTGGCCTCGCGCGCCCGGCGTATGGAGATCACGCGCTATGGTCACGCGATGTCGATTCCGGTGCCGGGGACGCAGGCGTTTTTGAGTTCTCTTGGTTGGGTGCGTGAAGCCGGTGGGCGCCATGGGAGGGCAAATGGGGAGAAGGTGTCTTTCCTGCCTACGCCTGGGACTTCGCGGGTGATGTTTGCGCACGCGGATTGGTCGGGGTATTCGGTGTTTGAGGAGGCGTTTACTCGGGGGCATGCGGCGGGGCTTGCTGCTGCTTTGGTTGATTGATCTGAATGGCCTTCTGCTTCCTAATGATCTTCTGCTGTTTGATCCAAGGTCGGAGGCCGGGATTGCCCCCGGCGGTGCAGTCACCTTCTTTTGCGTCGCCAAAAGAAGGTAACCCAAGAAAAGGCGACCCCACTGGACGTGTCCCTCCGCTACGCTCCGGGCAACCTGTGGTGCTCGATCGAGGGGCCGGCCATCCGGGGGTGGTGCTGCAGAACTCGCTTTGTTCACTTCGTTCACGCCGCTCAAACAGCTGCAGCAAGTCAGAGCACGAAGCAAGGGCATCTTGCAAGTGCCCTTGCCCACCCCACGCTCTGCGCTCCTCGGCACGGCCAGAGGGGACCCGTGGGTCGGGCCATTGCTTCGCTCGGCCTGCGAATCAATAGACCTCGCTCTGCTCGGTGGTCTTGTTCCCTCCCTTTGGAGGAGGGGTAGGGCGGGGGTTTTCACGGCAGTTGATCTGAATGGTCTTCTGTTGTGCAGGTCGTTCGGTGAAAGCGCCCATCTCAGCCTTCCCCAACAAGGCGTAGGTGTCTACGCATTTTGAGATTTCATCACCGTCATTCCCGCGTAGGCGGGAATCCAGGGAAAAGAAGCGCGGATACCCAACACGGTTTGTAGTGGGATTGGCAGAATGGGAATGCAAAGGGAATGCAAAGGGAGTGCTTTTGCTGGCGTAGCGCCACGTAATCCTGGATTCCCGCCTGCGCGGGAATGACGGGAAAAGATGTGTAGTGACCTTGCACAGAAGGGGGAGGAGTAAGTACTGCGAAGCCTGATCATTCGAGGGCCGAGCGCAGCGATGGCCCGACTCAGGCTCCCCGCCCCTCTGGACGTGCCGAGGAGCGCAGAGCGAGGGGTGGGCAGGAGCACTGCAAGATGCTCCTGCTTCGTGCTCTAGCTTGCTGCAGCTGTTTGAGCGGCGTGAACGAAGTGAACAAAGCGAGTTCTGCAGCACCACCCCGGATGGCCGGCCCCTCGATCGAGCACCGCAGGTGGCCCGCAGCGAAGCGAAGGGACACGTCCAGTGGGGTCGCCTTTTCTTGGGTTACCTTCTTTTGGCGACGCAAAAGAAGGTGACTGCACCGCCGGGGGCAATCCCGGCCTCCGACCTCAAATCAAACAGCAGAGGAGCATTAAAAAGCGCTGCGAACGAACAACAGCCGCAGCCCCCTCACCAGATGGCCAACCGCCCATCCCCGCCAACGTGAAGGGCGAGAACACCACCAAACTCCAACCACAACAGCGAACAAAACGCTCAATTAACCTTAGCCGTCAAATTGACAGCCTTCCCCACCGAAGCATTCCAATCCTTCACACACTGCGCCCCGCAACGCGCCGCCCACCGCGGCAGCACATGCTCCAACAGCGCCTTGCGCCGAAGTTCCAGATCCGCGGCCGAGGGCTCCACAAGAATCATCTTGGCGGCAGGCCCTTCAGGACATTGTCCGCCTGTGTTGCAAGCCAATCCCATATCGTTCTCGCGCACGTTCTGCTCATACACCGCCTTCTCAAGCCGGCCAAACTCCTGCAGCACCGTCTTCTGCGTCGCGGCATCGAGCTTGTTCCAGGTTTTCTGGTTCATGGCCGTCAGGCTGGCCGCCCAGTTGATCGGCAGGGCGTAGAGGTATTTGGCGCCGTCATACCACTTGGCCTTGTAGCCCCCCAACGTGCCCGTGATCGCGCAATCCAGCACGCCGTTCTGCAGCGCCTGTTGCACTTCACCGAAAGCCATGTTGACGCCCGTTCCGCCAAAGTAGCCGACAAAATCGGCTTGCGAAGCGCCCGAGGTACGGACCTTGCGCCCCTTCAGATCCGCCAGGCTCTTGATCTCGCTGCGGCAATACAGCACCTGGGCCTGAAACGACAGCATGCCCAGCGGCTTGACCTTCACCTTTTCCTCATAATAGCGATACAGGTGCGGACGGAAAGCGTCAGTGACTTGATGGAAGGTCTGAATGGTGGGGGAGACGCCGGCCAGGTCGGTGGCGTCGTTAATGGCGTTGTCGCCCGCCACGAAACCAAGCTGCGTGTTGCCGACATCGAAAACGCCCTGGCTCAGCAAGCGGAATACTTCAGGGCCTTTCAAGCCCATCTCGTTCCAGGGCTTGATGCTGGCGCTGATGGCGCTCTTCGTGGCGGCTGGCAGCTCCTTGGTCCAGAACGGCATTTCCAGCTCTTTGTACTGGGTGGTAATGCCGAGGTTGCCCACCACCTGCAGGTTGACCTTGGTTTGCGCCTGAGCGGCCTGGCCAATACCGAGGCCCAGCACCAGCACACCCAGCAAGCATTGATTCGCACGTTTCATTGCATTGTCCTCCGTTGAAAAATCCAGAAATCAGGTGCGGCTGGCGGCGAAAAGCGATGGCAGCCAGGTGGCGGTGGGGGTAGACGATCAGCAGAATGATCAGCAGGAACATCAGGCCGACGAACGGCAGCGAGCCCAGCACGACGTCGCGGAAGGCACCGTTCTTGCGGACTGACTGCACCACGAACAGGTTCATGCCGATGGGCGGCGTGATGAGCGCGGTTTCGATCAGAATGACAAACACCACGCCAAACCACACGGGGTCATAGCCCAGTTGCTTGATGATGGGCACGACGACGGGAGTCGTGGCGACCATCAGCGTCAGTGTCTCGACGAAGCAGCCCAGGAAGATATAGAGCACGATGATCGCCAGCAGCACGGCGGTCGGGCTCCAGCCCAATTGGCCGACCCATTGCACCGCGGCATCGGTCAGGCCCAGCGTGGACAGCACGAAATTCAGGAAGTACGCCGCCAGCACGATGGCCATGACCATGGCCGTGGTGCGTACGGTGCCTTCGAAAGCCCCCAGCAGCATGGAAACCGACAGGCGTCCCCGCAGGATCACGAGCAGCAGCGCCCCCATCACGCCGAGCGCCGAAGCTTCGGTGGCCGTGGCCAGGCCGGCATAGATCGAGCCGACTACCAACAGGAAGAGAAACAGCGGCGGTAGCAGGTGCTTCAGCGCGGCGGCCCTCAGTGGCCAGGTGGCCCGCCCGGTGGCTGGAGCCAGAGAAGGGTTGATGACGCAGCGTAAGTAGACGTACGCGGAAAACATCACGGCAAGGAGCACGCCGGGAATGAGTGCCGCGAGATAGAGATCGGACACCGCGGTTTCGGACATGGCCCCGTAGAGCACCATGTTGATGCTGGGCGGGATCAGAATGCCCAGCGTGCCGCCGGCCGCGATGGAGCCCAGAAACAACCCTGGGTGATAGCCGTGCTTGTCCATGTTGGGAATGGACACCGTGCCGATGGTGGCCGAAGTGGCGATGCTCGAACCCGAGGTGGCCGCGAAAACCGCCGAGGCTGCGACGTTGGTGTGCATGAGCCCGCCTGGAATGTGCCCGACCCAGCGGTCCAGGGCGTCATACATCGCATCGGTGACACCCGAGCGCAGCAGCAGCTCGCCCATCAGGATGAACATGGGAATGGCGACCAGCACGAAGTCCGCGCTCGAACTCCAGGCGACCTCGCCCAGTCCGCGGATGAGGGGGAAGCTCGAGAACATCTCGCCAAGCGAGAAGCCGAGGATGCCCAGGGTGGCGGCCACGAAAAGGCTGCTCCCGGCCAAGGCCAGCAGCAGTAAAAAGGTGAACGCGAGCACTATGTCTTCTCCTTGCCCAGGCCAGCTTCGATTTCTTCTTGCAGGGTGGCCATGCCCAGCTTCCTGCCTGCTTCCTTGGAGCGGCCGGTGAGCACCTTGATCAGCCCGAAGAGGGCGTACAGGGTGGACACCACCGCCAGCCAGCTCAATCCCAGCAGCCACAGCCCTTGAGGGACGGCCAGGGGAATCGCAAGGGAGGTGTTTGAACGGGCGCCGGTATCAAGGTTGCCCATGACAGTCTGGGCGCACCAGTACACCAGCGCGAGGCTCACGACCGCCAGGCCCAGATAAGACCAGACATCGAGCCAGGCACGCCATGGGGGCGGCAGCTTGACGTAGAGCAGCTCGATGCGGATGTGGGCCTTGCTCACCAGCGCATAGGACATCCCCATGGCCGTGGCAATGGCGAAGGCATAGGTCGAGAGCTCAAAGCTCTCGAAATAGTTGGTTTTCCAGATGGCGCGGAAGATGACATCGAGCGAGATCAGCGCGGCGCTCAGCAACAGCGCCAAGCCGCCGAACCAGGCCAGCCAGCGGGAGCAGGAGGTGCACCATTTCAGGAGGGCATTCATATGCTTCTCCCTCGCCCTGGTTCATTCCCTGCCCATGGGGAAAAGGGTGTCTGCTCAGATGGGGCCCGCATCGTTCAGGCCTTTCCAGTCGAGGGTTTCAACAGCGGCGAATGGCGCCGGATTGAGCAACTGGTTGCGCATGTCATGGATCATGGGCAAGACCTTGGGCAGGAAGGCGGTCCATTGCGGGCTGGCAGCCAGGCGGGTGCGGCGGGCCTGGCGGTCTTCGAAGCTCTCATAGCCCCACAGATGGATCACCTGGTTCTGGGGGCCGATCTCGCTGGTGTAGAACCCCAGAAGACGTCCGAGGATCGGGCGTTCGATCTTCATGCCTTCTTCGCCCATCAGGCGGATGAATTCCGCCTGCCTGCCGGCGTGGAGCACATACGTGCGCATTTCGACGATCATGAGATCCCCTTCAGGCCCAGAGTGCGAGGTGCCCGTCAGGCATCCGGCCCACGAAGGAACCGATGGAAACGCGGCTGCCGCCGGGTTTGGCGACGCCGCTCGCGATCTCGTGCGGATTGCGGGTGTTGAAGATCACAACGTCCCCCGCGGAGGCGCGATAGGTGAACATGGGCGCGTTCTCGACCAGGCTGCGGTCCAGGCCGTAGCTCTTCGGTATTTCTCCCGGCGTGATCTCGGGGTTCCAGGGGCTGTTGTACACATTGGTGTGCCCCCCCGATTCCAGCTCTTCCGCGAAAAAGTTCCAGCCGAGCTGGCCATTGATGGCGCCGATCGCGTAGTCGGGCGAGTTCACAGGCGCCCAGTCCACATGAAGATCGATCTTGTCGCTGGTGGAGCGGATGATCCCGGCGAAATAAGGCCGCCCGTTCTCGTTCGCGAAATCCACGGGCTCAGCCCATACCGAGCGCAGGCGTTCCATCAGGCGCTGCAGGGGGTCGAAAGACCCGGCGAAGACCGCGGCGACGTCGGCCTGGGCTTTGGGGACATCGGCCAGGAACTCCTCCTTGGTCTTGGTCCAGCGGTACTGGTACTGGGCCATGCCGATGTAGCCGATGCGGTCTGCCACGTTGTAGTACTGCATGTTGCCGCGCTTGGCGGCCTCGGCGAAGGCGCGGCACTCGTCCGCCGTGGCGAAGCCGCGGATACGGATGGCCGGGATCTTGTTGTCCAAGAGCAGCTTCAGGCTGTCCTGACTGAGCTCGTGCTCGGTACGATCTAGCCAGGTGGGAGGAGATGCGGTCATGAGGGACTCCTGGGCATGCTTACTCAGGCAGGGTCACCCAGGTCTTGCGGGGAGGAGATTTGATCTCGAGCTGCTCACAGTCCTCCAGGGCTTCGCTGAAGTGCTCGACGCCACGGGGGTGGATCCAGGAGGTGCCGGGCTCCGCGATGGACTCCTTGCCGCCAATGACGAGCCGGAGGCGGCCTTTGATCAGGTAGGCAACGGTTTCATGGTCGTCGTGCTTGTGCACGGGATCGATCAAGCCCTTTTCGCGCCAGACATGGAGCATGAGGATTTCGTTGCCGACCATGGCGCGCCGGACCACGACCTTGCCTTTGGGCTGTACACCTTCGACGGCGCCGAGCCGCTCCGGGGTAATGGATGCAAGTGTCGTAAAAAACTCTTTCGTGGGTTCGATATATCTGTTGTCGATAGCCATGGGTGCTCCTGGTATTCACTAGCCGCCCAATGCCGCGCGGGGCCATTTCAAGTGCCGTCCCCTGCGTTTGGTCGTGGGACGGAAGATAGCACTGTTTTTCTTGAATGTCGACAATGAAGTTTGAGATTTATGCATTCACCTAGGCGAAATACTCACATTGAATTGAAATAACAGATTGAATGTATACAATTGAGCGGTAGTGCCTGGCTTGAAAAGGCTCCATGGCATCAGCAGGTGATCGAATCACCTATCCGAGTACGAAGCAATCCGACCCACTTATGGCACTCGAACACATCACGGTCATCGACCTCACTCACATGCTTTCCGGCCCTTACGGGACCATGTTGCTGGCCGACCTGGGCGCGCGCACCATCAAGGTGGAGCCGCCCGAAACGGGGGAAGGAACCCGGCGCCTGCTGGAGCACGATCCTGACTATTCGCGCGACGGCATGGGGGCCTACTACCTGACGCTCAACCGCAACAAGCAGAGCGTGTGCATCAACCTGAAGACCGACGCCGGGCGCGCTGTGTTCCTGGACTTGGTGCGCCATGCTGATGTGGTGTTCGACAATTTCAGCGTGGGCGTGCCCAAGCGCCTGGGTATCGGCCATGAGGCGTTGGCGGCCGTGAACCCCCGCATCATCACCTGCTCGGTCACAGGCTTCGGCGAAACCGGGCCTGAGATCCAGCGGCCCGCTTTTGACCAGGTGGTGCAGGCCATGGGCGGTGGCATGTCGATCACCGGTACGCCGGAGACGGGGCCCACCCGCAGCGGCATTCCGATTGGCGATCTGGGGGGGAATCTTCGGGGCGATGGGGGTGCTGGCGGCCCTGGCGGAGCGCGAGAAGACAGGCGTTGGCCAGCACGTGGATGTGTCCATGCTCGATGTGCAGATCTCGATGCTGAATTACATGGCAACCATGCACCTGATGTCCGGCATCGTGCCCGAGGGTATAGGCAACGGGCATTTCGTTCATGTGCCTTACAACAGCTATCCCACCTCGGACGGCCACATCATCGTGGCCTGCATCGGCGACCCTTTCTTCGAGCGCTTTGCAGAGTTTGCCGGTATCCCCGAGTTGATGGATCCGGAGCTGCGCAAGCAGCCCAGGCGCCTTGCTGAAAAAGCACGCATTGATGCGCTTGTGGCCGAAAAATTCCGCACCCGCCCCACGGCCTACTGGCAGGCGGAACTGCAGAAGGCGCGGATTCCGTGCGGGCCGGTGAACGATTTCAAGGAAGCATTGAACGACACCCAGGTGCGTGCCAGGGACATGGTGAAGCCCGTGACACTGCACACCGGAGAAGTGGTCGAAGTGCCAGGCAACCCGATCAAGCTTTCCAACGCCAAGGACCAGCCATTTGGTTCGCCGCCCTGCCTGGGCCAGGACACCCTGCGGGTGCTGACCGACACGCTTGGCTACAGCGCAGAGCAGATCGGCCGGCTCAAGGACAACGGAGCCATCGCGTGATGTCCGCCAGCACGACCACTGAGGTGATCCACATCACCGACGTTGCGCCGCGGGATGGGCTTCAGAACCAGCAGGTGCGGACCGATACGGCCTTCAAGCTGAAGCTTATCCAGATGCTGGCCGAGGCCGGCGTGGGCAGTGTCGAGATCGGCGCCTTCGTCTCGCCCAAGGCGGTGCCCCAGATGGCGGATACGGCAGAGGTCGTGAAAAGCATCAATGACCTGCTGCCGGACGTGCGCACATCGGTGCTGGTGCCCAACCTCAAGGGCCTGGAGCTGGCACGGAATGCCGGCGCCCGGGAGATCGCGGTGGTGCTCTCGGCAACCGAGACCATGAACCGGAAAAACATCAACATGAGCCTGCAGCAGGCGCTGGAAGCCAGTGTGGCGACGCTGCAAGCGGCTTCGGCTGGCGGCATGCGTACGCGCGCCTATGTGGCGGTGGCGTTCGACTGCCCGTTCGAGGGGGAGACCCCGACCGATACGGTGGTGGCTCTGGCGCGCCAGATGAAGGAGGCTGGCGCGCAGGAGGTCGTGATCGCCGACACGATCGGTTCGGCTTCCCCCGGCATGGTCAAGGAGCGGCTGAAGGCCCTTGCGCAGGCCGTGCCTCTGGCGGAGCTAGCCGTGCATTTCCACGACACGCGCGGCATGGGCGCGGCCAATGCCTGGGCCGCGCTGGAGGCGGGTGTGCGGCGGTTCGATGCCAGCGTGGGTGGCATAGGCGGCTGCCCATTTGCACCCGGTGCGGCGGGCAACCTGGCCACCGAAGACCTGGTGCTGATGGCCGAGCGAAGCGGCTTTCGCACGGGTATTCAGCTGGACAAGCTGCTCAGCGCCATCGACGTGGCCGAGGCCGCGCTTCAGCGGCCTTTGGGCGGCCGGTCGATTGCATGGCTGCGCCGACAGAGGGAGCGTACTCCAGCCTAGCCTCAGCTTACTGAAACGCCACTTCGGCGAAGCTGCGCAGCTTGCGGCTGTGCAGGCGGTCGAGCCCGTTTTCCCGCAGGCGATCGATGGCGCGCAGCCCGATCAGCAAGTGCTGGTTCACACGTTCCCGGTAGAAGTGGTTGGCCATGCCTGGCAGCTTGATCTCGCCATGCAGGGGCTTGTCAGACACGCACAGCAGGGTGCCATAGGGCACGCGGAAGCGGAAGCCGTTGGCGGCGATGGTGGCGCTTTCCATGTCGAGCGCCACCGCCCGCGATTGGGAAAAGCGTTGCTGCGGCGCATTGTGGCCCTGCAGCTCCCAGTTCCGGTTGTCTGTCGTGGCCACCGTGCCGGTGCGCATGACCCGCTTGAGTTCCCGGCCCTGCAGCTGGGTCACGTCGGCCACGGCGGTTTCGAGCGCGATCTGCACCTCGGCCAGGGCAGGCACGGGAATCCATAGAGGCAGGTCTTCGTCGAGCACGTGGTCCTCACGCACGTAGCCGTGGGCCAGCACGTAGTCGCCCAACTGCTGGCTGTTGCGCAGGCCCGCGCAGTGGCCGAGCATGATCCAGGCGTGCGGGCGCAGCACGGCGATGTGGTCGGTGATCGTCTTGGCGTTGCTGGGGCCGACACCGATGTTGACGAAGGTGATGCCCGAGCGGTCTTCGCGCAGCAGGTGGTAGGCCGGCATCTGCGGCATGCGCGGGGTGGAATGCCCTTGTCGTCATGGGGCTGTGCCGCCAGGCCGGCGCGCCGCGTGATGACGTTGCCCGGCTGCACGAAGCCGCTGTAGCCGCTGCCGGGGTTCTGCATTTCGGCCTGCCCCAGGGCGATGAACTCGTCGATGTAGAACTGGTAGTTGGTGAACAGCACGAAGTTCTGGAAATGCTCGGGCGAGGTGCCGGTGTAATGGCGCAGGCGATGGAGCGAATAGTCCACGCGCGGAGCGGTGAACAGGGCCAGGGGCTCGGGGTCGCCGGGTTGCGGGCGGTGCGTGCCGTTGGCGATGCCGTCGTCCATGGCAGCAAGATCCGGCAGATCGAACACCTCGGGCAGGCGCTGGCGCTGCAGCGCGCTCATGCCGCCTTCGAAGTGCTCATCGTCCGCGAAGCTGAAGGGCAGGGGGATCGGCTGGTTGCTGGTGCCGACCTCCAGCGTGGCGCCATGGTTTTCCAGCAGCAGGCGGAATTGCTCCAGATAGTAGCCGTCGAAAAGATCGGGCCGCGTCAGCGTGGTTTCATAGTGGCCGGCATGCGAGACGAAACCATAGGACAGGCGAGTGTCCGGGTGCCGGCTGTGCGTGGTGGTCAGGCGCACGAAAGGGTAGCAGGCGCGTACGCGCGCGGGCGGCGCGCCCTCGTCGCCCTGCGCCACGTAGGCGTGCAGCGCGGCGCGCAGGTGCGCGAGGCCGGCTTCATAGATGCGCTGGGCCTGCGCCAGGGCGGCAGCGGCATCGGTGAAGGGCGCGGGGGGGACGAATGGAGGAAGGGAGATCATGGGTTATTGTCGCCAAGCACAATGACACTGGTGAAAAATTCTATTCATGATGGCTGACCTGCTTGATCAGGATCTGTGGCACGCGGCCACGCAGCTCGCGGCAGCGCTCGGCTGCGGGTTGCTGGTGGGGGTCGAGCGCGAGCGGCGCAAGGGGCGGGGCCCGGGGCGCGCCCTGGCCGGCATGCGTAGCTTCGCAGTGACTTCCGTGCTGGGCTGCGCCTGCATGCTGGCGGGAGGGCTGGCGCTCACCGTCGTCGGGGCGGCCCTGGTGGCCGGCCTGAGCGTGGCTGCCTACTGGCGCAGCCGTTCACGCGATCCGGGCGTGACGACCGAGATCGCGCTGATGCTGACTTTCGTCATCGGGGCGCTCTGCGTGCGGGCGTTGCCGCTGGCGGCCGCCCTGGCGGTCGGCCTGACGGTGCTGCTGGCCGCGCGCCGGCCGATGCATCGTTTCGCCAGGCACTGGCTGTCGGCGGGTGAAATGCGCGACGGCCTGCTGCTGGGCGCGCTGGCCTTGCTGGCTCTACCCTTGATGCCCGACCGGCCGCTCTGGGGCCCCGCGCTCAACCCCTATGTCATCACCCGGCTTCTGGTGCTGCTCTTGGGTATCCAGGCGCTGGCCCATCTTGCCGGACGGCTGCTGCTGACGCGGCACGCGATGGCGCTGTCGGCGTTTGCCTCGGGTTTTGTCTCCAGCACGGCGACCATTGCCAGCCTGGGGATGAAAGTGCGGCAGGCGGGCGCTCCCGCGAAGGCGAGCGCCGGGGCTGCATTGCTGTCCTGCGTGGCCACGCTGGCGCAGGCCTTGGTGGTGGCCGCGAGCATCAGCGGGGTCTGGCTCAAGCTGCTCTGGCTTCCGGCATCGGCCGGCGCGCTGGTGGCCTTGCTGTGGGGCGGCTGGCTGATCCGGTCGGGCTCAGCAGGCGAGATGGACGGCCCGGACGTTGAAGGCAAGAGGCCACCGCCGGCCGAGCGCATGTTCAGCCTGCGCGAGGCCTTGACGATCGCGGCGCTGCTGACCGGTATTCAGGCCGCTGTGTATGGGCTGGGTCTGTGGCTTGGCGATGCGGGGCTGCTAGCCGGCACACTGCTTGCTTCCTTGTTCGAGGTGCATGCCGCGCTGGCGGCGCTCTTCGTGCAGGGGCCGCCCGACGGCGCGGGCGGGGCGGCGCTGGTGCGGGCCGTGGCGCTGGGGCTGACGGTGCACGCGTTGGCCAAAAGCGTCAATGCGGGCCTGAGCGGCGGAGCGGCTTATGCGCGCGCCTTCATTCCTGGACAATGGCTGCATACGGCAGTGTGTGTCACCCTGTTGATGTTCCTATCGCCATGACATGATGTCCTTTCTCCTCGTATCTCGCGCGCAACGGGATTGATTTTTCGCTATCGATATGTCAGAGCCAGAGCGAGTTGTTCCCGATGAAAGGCGTGTGCTTATGCATAAACGCTTCGCCATGCTGCTGTGGCGCGCACTGGCTATCGCCGCGGTGGGCCTGGCGATCGTGGGGACGGTGCTGCCGGTACTGCCCACGGTGCCGTTCTTGCTCGTGGCTGCATGGGCGGCGGGCAAGGGGTGGCCCGCGTTTGAGCGTTGGCTGCTTGATCATGCGCACTTCGGCCCGCCTATCCGGCGTTGGCGGGAAAACGGCGCCGTTCCCCGCCGCGCCAAGTGGGCCAGTACTTTGATGATGGCTGGCAGTGCCATCGGTCTGCAGTTCTTTGCCCATATTCCGCTGTGGACGCGTATCGGTGTTCCTGTGGTGATGGGGTGCGTGGCGGTCTGGCTGTGGATGCGGCCCGAAGAGTGAACACGCCCTAATCTTCTGGAGATGAGATTGAAAGAGATACTGTTTGAGAACGATGGTCCGGTCTGCACCATCACCATCAACCGGCCGGAGCGGCGCAATGCCGTGGACGGACCTACCGCGCTGCGCCTGCGCGAGGCCATGCTGAAATTCGATGCCGATGATTCGCTGCGCGTGGCGATTCTCACGGGCGCTGGAGGCAGCTTCTGCTCTGGCGCTGATCTGGCGGCGGTGAGCGATCCAGCATTGCGCCACGATCTCGATGAAAACGGCCTGGGCCCCATGGGGCCCAGCCGCATGGCCCTGTCGAAGCCGCTCATCGCCGCCGTGAGCGGCCACGCGGTGGCCGGAGGGCTGGAGCTGGCCCTCCTGGCCGATATCCGGGTCGCGGAGGAAGAGGCCATCTTCGGCGTTTTCTGCCGGCGCTGGGGCGTGCCGCTGATCGATGGGGGCACGGTGCGCCTGCCGCGCATTGTCGGCATGGGGCGGGCGATGGACATGATCCTGACAGGGCGTCCCGTCAATGCCGCGGAGGCGCTCACGATGGGCCTGGCGAACTATGTCGTCCCGAAGGGCGAGGGGCTGGCATGTGCCGTACGCCTTGCGCGCCAGCTGGCGCAATTTCCCCAGCAATGCATGTTGGCCGATCGGCGTTCTGCCTATGAGCAATGGGATCTTCCCCTGGCGGAGGCGCTGGTGCAGGAAGGGCGGCGCGGTGCACCCATCGTTGCGGCGGAAGGCCTGGCGGGTGCCGGGCGCTTCGTGGCAGGAGACGGCCGGCACGGCAGTTTCACGGGTTGAAAGATTCTGGCGGCAGCCATTCCTGGCGTACAGTTATCAGTTGCCTCAGAAAAGCCCCTGAAAGAACCCATGCGCCGCTTCATCTTTTCCAGCCTCCTGCTGCTCGCCGCTTCGTTTTCTCACGCTGAAGAAATCGGCGCGGTCGACACGGTGTTCAAATTCATCGGGCCTGATCACAAGATCGTGGTCGAGGCCTACGACGACCCCGGGGTGAGTGGTGTCACCTGCTATATATCGCGCGCGAAAACCGGTGGCATCAAGGGCGCGTTCGGGGTGGCGGAAGACAAATCCGAAGCCTCGATTGCCTGCCAGCAGGTCGGCCCCATCGCCATTGCCAAGCCCCTGAAGGCCCAGGAGGAGATCTTCAGCGAGCGGACCAGCCTCGTTTTCAAGCGGCTTCGCATCGTGCGCATGGTGGATGTCAAGCGGCATTCGCTGGTCTACCTT
Source organism: Ottowia sp. VDI28 (assembly GCF_049532675.1). NCBI lineage: Bacteria > Pseudomonadati > Pseudomonadota > Betaproteobacteria > Burkholderiales > Comamonadaceae > Ottowia > Ottowia sp. VDI28. Next base: position 1,294,169 of record NZ_CP149820.1, read on the forward strand.
ACGTATTCCGATCGCGTGATCGAGGGCTCGCCGCAGAACTCGGTGGCCGTGGTGTCGGTGGACCATGCCACGCCGATTCCGATGAAGTAAGCGCTCATGGACGTTCGCCAGCTCAGGTATTTTGTCGGTATCGCTGAGTCGCGTTCACTGACGGAAGCATCGCGGCGGTTGCACATTGTCCAGCCGGCGCTGAGCCAGCGGCTCAGCGATCTGGAAAAAAGCCTGGAGGTCCAACTCGTGGTACGTGGCCATGGGGGGGCGGCGCTTACGCCTGCGGGTGCCGAGCTGTACGAACACGCCAAGCGCATCCTCAAGCAGATCGACTATGCCACCGCCGCGGTGAAGGAGAAGGCCGGGGTCATGGAAGGTGTTCTGAGCATAGGCCTATTGCGCAGTCTGTCGCCTGTCCTGAGTGTGAGGCTGTTCGGCGAGTTGCGCAAAGCGATGCCGGGCGTGCAACCGCAGATCCGCGTGGGTTACTCAGCCGAGCTGGAACTCATGCTGAATCAGGGCATGCTGGATCTTGCGACGCTGGTCTCGGAGCCCGGACAAGGCGGAGCGCGCACGATGGCTTTTTCCGATCATCTGTGTCTTGTGGGATCCGAGGTGATGCTGGCGTCTGTGCCCCGGCGGCCGCGGTTGAAACACGTGGTGGGCATGCCGCTGCTCCTCTCGCCCATGCAACCGGCTCACCAGCTGGTGATGGACGCGGCCGAGCAGCAACAGCTCAAGCTCGACGTCGTGGGCGGTATCGAGGACGTGGCGTCGATCCTGGCACTCTGCAAGGCAGGGTGGGGCGTGACCATTCTCGCTTCCTTTGTGGCTGCGCGCTGCGGCATGGCCGTGAAGCCCATTTCGGAACGCGGGCTGGAACGCCACCTGCGCATCGCCCTGCAGCATGACGCCCATCGCTCCGCCGCCGTCCTGGTGAGCGAATCGATCCTTGACCGCGTGTTGCGCGAAGTACTGCGCCAAGGCTGAGCCCCTGGCCGCGCGCAGGACCATTGTGAAACGCAATGACCGCATCGCCACAACGTATTGGCGTGCGCGAAGGATCGGCGGCATAGTGCCGTTTCATGCGCCGTCCCAATTTTCTGATCATCGTCACGGACCAGCACCGTGCGGACTATCTTGGCTGCTATGGACATCCCGTCCTGCGCACGCCGCATATCGATGCGCTGGCCGCACGCGGCACGCGCTTTGAACGCTTTCACGTCGCCAGCCCGGTTTGCATGCCGAACAGGGCGTCTCTGCTGACGGGACGCTATCCGTCTGCGCATGGGCTGCGCCTCAACGGTGGCGTGTTGCCAGCACGTGCGTCAACCTTCGTCGAATTGCTGCGCCAGGAGGGATATCGTACGGCCAGCTTAGGCAAGAGCCACGTACAGCCCATGACGAACAAGCCCGCTGAAAACCGCGAGAGGCCGGACATGGCGAAGCTGGACGCATGGAAAGACGACGGCGCTGACTACACACGGGAGCAGCCGCACCACTACCAGGGCATCGAACGGCACGCGTTTCCCACCCCGTACTATGGGTATGACGAGGTGGATATGGTCACTTTCCATGGCGACCAAGCTGGAGGGCACTACCTGCAATGGCTGCGCGCGCAAAGACCGGACGCGGATCAACTGCGTGACCCCGCGCATCAGTTACCGCACGGCTACACCTGCCCTCAGGCACGTCGAACGCCCATTCCGGAAGAGCTCTACTCCACCAGCTACATCCGGAACCGCGCGGTGGATTTCCTTCAGCGCGCACGCGGCGCGGAGCAGCCTTTCTTCGCCTTTGTTTCGTTTCCGGATCCGCACCATCCGTTCACTCCGCCGGGGCGCTACTGGAGTCTCTACGATCCAGCGGATTTTTCGGTGAAGCTGCCTTATGAGGCGCATCACAATCCGCCTCCACCCATGCGCTGGTGCCGTGAGCAACTGTTGCGGGGGGCGCGCCATCTCCAAGGGCCGCACGACGGCTTCTTCGCTACCGAACAGGAGTTGCGCGAGGCTATGGCGCTGACTTGCGGAATGATCTCCATGATCGACGATGCGGTGGGAGACATCATGCGAGCGTTGGATGACAACGGCTTGCGTGAGGATACAGTGGTCGTCTTTACCTCTGATCATGGCGATTACTTGGGCGAGTTCAACCTGGTGCTCAAGGGAGCCCTGGCATCGCAGGCCATCACGCGCGTTCCTTTCATCTGGTCGGATCCTCAGAAACCCGGGCTGGCACCTGTGACGAGCAGCGCGCTGGCTTCCACCATCGACATCGCGCCCACGATCCTGGCACGTTGCGGGATCGTGCCTTACCACGGCATGCAAGGGCGATCGTTGCTGCCCTGCCTGGATGGCCAAGCATCAGTGCAGGATGACTTGCTGGTTGAGTACCAGGACAACCGCGCACGCCAGGGCTTCGCACAGGCGGCCTGTGTGCGCACTCTCGTGACCGAGCGCCACCGTTTGTCGGTTTACAAGGGGGAGGCTTGGGGCGAGCTGTATGACCACCAGGAAGATCCCCAGGAAACACGCAATCTCTGGGATTCACCGTCATACCATGCTTTGCAGTCAGGATTGACTCAGCAGTTGCTGCACAAGATGCTGGAGGCGGTGGATCCTAGTCCGCGGACGCGCTACAACGCATGAAGGAGACATGACTATGCAACGCCGACAACTCATTGTGAGCGCAGGCCTGAGTTTGGGCCTCGGCAGGCTGGCCTGGGGGAACGGGTGGCCTGCTCATCCGATCCGGGTGATCGTGCCCGGCGGTCCGGGCTCGCCGGCCGACGTCGCCATACGCGCCATGCAAGATGTGCTGCCCAAGTATCTGGGGCAACCCGTGGTGGTCGAAAACAAGGCCGGCGGCCAAGGCATCATCGGTGTTGACGCTACAGCCAAGGCATCAGCCGATGGGTATACGCTGGGCTTGATCAACCTGCAGACAGCGGTGGCGCCCGCCTTGCGGGCAAGGACGCCGTTTGATCTGCAGCGTGATCTGATTCCCGTGACCCAGTTGACATCCGAATCGCCGGTGCTGCTGGCGCGCCAAGGGCTTGGCGTGCAAACCTTGGCCGAGCTTGTAGCGCTGGCCAGAAAACAACCTGGCCAACTGACGTTCGGCAGCTCCGGATCGGGCACGCCCTCACATCTGGGGATGGCCTTGCTGCAGCGGGCCGCAGGCATCGAAATGAGGCACGTGCCCTACCGTACCGTGGCTTCTGCGGTCACGGATCTGGCCGGCGGCACCGTGGACGTGGTGCTGGCCGGGTCCGCCGCGGCGCTGCAGGGGCTCAACGGCGGACGCGTGGTGGCATTGGCTATTTCGGCGCCCCAGCGCAAGAAAAGCTTTGCCAACGTACCCACTTTGACGGAGGCGGGCTATCCTGGCATTGACCTGCGAGGGTGGACGGGTATCGTGGTGCCTGCGGGCGTGCCGCCGGCCGTGACCGCGAAGCTGGCGAAAGCTTTCTCGGCAGCCCTGACGCAGTCCGAAGTCATCGCACGCATCGATACTTCAGGTGCCGAGGTCAGCGGTGTGACTGGGAGTGAGTTCCAAGCCTTCGTACAATCCGAGGTTCAGCGCTGGCGCAAGGTGGTGGCGGAGGCGAAGATCACGGCAGAGTAGCCGAATCAGTTGCGGCAATCTTGGTTGAATGACCGATACTCACACTATTGCCGCAAACGTTCACTAATGGAACGGCCGGCTCCGAGGCGCCTGCATGGTTGTGCGCAGCGGCAAGGAGCTTCGATGATCGACGGATTGATTGCAGGGCGCCTCATGGGCGAAGCCTCACGGCGGGTAGACAAGGCGGGGCGCGGCTATATCGTGGCGCGCGTGCTGGCTCGCAACCGTGTGGATGAGGAATTCATCGTCAATGTCATCGCCTTCGATGACGTCCCCTGCGCCGCGTTGCTGGCGCTGCGCGATGGCGAGTCGCTCACGCTGTCCGGCGGGCTGACGCCCAAGGTATGGACAGACAAGCAGGGCATCGTCCGCCCGAGCCTGGATATGGTGGCTACTCACGTGCTGACGGCCCACCAGGCCAGCGGCCATGAGATGAAAGCGGACTTCTAGTTTTATCGCTTATGTCTGCATCGCAGATCAGCACCGCCCAGCTCAGCCTGCTCAAGGCCTGTCTGGTGCCTGCGGAGGAGGTTGAACCGCACTGGCGCGATTGGCGCGGGCGCATCGACCTCGAACACCTCGACGAGGGGTCGAACCGTTTGCTGCCACTGCTGTACCGGCGGCTGGAAGCAGCGGGCCTCCATGATCCCGAGATGGCGCGGCTTCGAGGCATCTACCGCTACCACTGGTGCCGCAATCAACTGCTGCTGGCCGAGCTGCGCCGGCTGCTGGCGGCACTGCACGATCTGGGCGTTGAGGTGCTGCTGCTCAAGGGCGCCGCGCTGATCCACCGCTACTACCATGATCCCGGCATCCGGCCGATGAGCGATCTTGACATCATGGTTCGTCCGGCGGACATGAAGGCAGTGTTCAAGCTGCTGCGCGAGCGTGGCTGGCAAGCCAGGGTACAGGCCGATCTGGACCAGATGCAGACGCGCCGGTTGATCCACGCCGTCGATTTCCGGCGCGACTGGAACGGCCGCGGGCTTGAAATCGACGTGCACTGGACCCCCTTGCACCGGTCGACCTGGCCCGGCGCCGAAGAGGCGTTCTGGGTGCGTTCGCTGGCCACCAGCGTGGACGGCCTCCCCTGCCGTGTGCTGGAGCCGACCGATCAGTTGCTGCACACCTGTCTGCATGGCGGCGCGTGGAACGCGATGCCGCCCCTGCGCTGGGTGACCGATGCCTGCTGCATTCTCCGCGGCGATGCCGAGGCCATCGATTGGGAGCGCTTGATCGAGGACGCGCACCGGCACCATGGCTTTCTCATGCTGCGCGCGGCCTTGGGCTATCTGCACGAGGCATTCGCCGCACCGGTGCCCGAGGCGCCGATGCGCCAGTTGGCCATGAACCGGCCCAGCCGCGCGGAGCGCCTGGAGCATCAGTTGCAGACGCACCAGATCGCCGCGGCCCGGCTGGACCAGTTGCTGCTGCTGGAGTGGTTCAATCACTCCAGGGCTTACCAGCGTGCCGGCATGCTGGCTCGGTTGGCCGACTTTCCGGCCTATCTCAAGCTGAGCTGGAAACTCGACCACTGGCACCAGGTGCCCGGTTTCGTGATCCGCCGGCTGGCCGCAAGGCTGACCGGCAAAGCCTATTCTTCCCGTTGATGACCATCGCTACTAGCCAGCCTAGCCCGCTTCTTGTCAGCGTCATCGTGACCTGCTACAACCGTCAAGCCTATCTGGCCGAGGCGCTCGACAGCATTCTTGCGCAGCGGTTTACCGGCTACGAGATCGTGCTGGTGGACGACGGCTCCACCGATGATTCGGCACGCATTGCCGCCGAATACGCCGAGCGCCACCGCGGCTGCCTGCGCTATCACCATCAACCCAACCAGGGCGCGGCGGCTGCCAAGAACAGCGGCGTTCAACTGGCCGCCGGCCGCTATCTGGCCTTCCTCGATTCTGACGATATCTGGACGCCGGAGAAGCTGGAGACCCAGATGCGCGATGCCGGCAGCCGGCCGGATATACGCATCCGCTACGCCCACGGCCGCCAGTTCCTCAGCCCCGAGCTGGCGCCCGATCAGCGGGCACGCCTGCATTGCCCGGAGCAGCCGATGCCGGCGCCGACCACCGGCACCCTGCTGATCGAACGCGCCGACTTCCTGCGCATCGGCGGTTTCCGGAGCGACTTGCGGGTGGGCATCGATATCGAATGGCACCTGCGCGCGCGCGCATCCGGCATGGCCATGGCCACGCTGCCCGAGGTGCTGCTGCTGCGCCGGGTTCACCCCGGCAACTCCGGTTTTACGGAGCGCGATGCACGCAAGCAGCACTCGGCCATCCTCAAGGAGCACCTGGATCGCATACGCGCACGCGCTCCATCACGTTAGGTTACTAGGGCGTGTCATTAATTAAAACCCCCACGCGCTGGCTCGCCCTGAGGATGGATACGCGAAGGCAGGCGCAGGCCGTAGTGGTCTACGGTCAAGCCTGGCGACAAAGTAGACGCCGCAGGGCGAGCCAGCCCGTAGGGTTGCCAAGCCAGGGGGCGCCATGCTTTGTTGCGGCTCGCTTGTGTACAGTAGTACACGGCGCTCACCACGCCTAGCCTGACACCCCCTGGCTTGGCAACGCGTGGGGGTTTTAATTAATAACACGCCCTACACTCGCCAGCCATGTCCGATTTCTACCAAGACGAGAACCTGCAGCATGCCTTCGCCGAAGGTATGGCGGCGAGCTACACCGCTGCTGCTGAGCGCCGCGAGGAGCGGGTGGGCGTGATGCTGGCAGGTATCCCTATCGAGCTGCGCTTTGCCAGCCCGGCGCTGAGCGCCATCCTGCTGCCAGCGCTGCGCCATCTGCCGCCCATCCCCGAAGGCCAAACGCCGGGGCTGACGATTTCAGCGTGGGACCGAGCGGGCAGTGGCATCGCCGCGCCGCCACCGCCTTTCGACAAAAAGCGCATCACTGATCGTGGCGATATCTGGGGCTTTGCCAGCCGGCGCTATCGGCTGGCTTTTCATTACAGCGAATTTTCCGTGAGCCTGTTCGACCGCGAGCACGGAAACGGCTATTTCTGGATAGACGATGCAGCGGGCCTGCCTTACTGGAGCGCCGCCGCGCCCTTGCGTACCTTGCTGCATTGGTGCATGGAAGCCAGCGGGCACCAATTGCTGCATGCCGCCGCTGTCGGCACGGTGCATGGCGGCCTGCTTCTGACCGGGCGGGGCGGCCTTGGCAAATCCTCCACCGCGCTGACGGGCCTGCTGAACGGTATGGATTTCGCTGGCGATGACTATGTGGCCGTGGTGCTGGAGCCAAAGCCCCGGGTCTATCCGCTGTACAGCTCGGCCAAGGTCAACCGCGACCAGATAGGGCGCTTTGCGGCTTTGGCCGCGCACCTGCGCAATCCCGGCGGCGGCGACGACGAAAAAGCCATCTTTGACCTGCTGCCCGCGTACCGGGCGCAGATTCCGGACGAAGGCATGCCGATCCGCGCCATCCTGGTGCCGGGGGTGGCCGATCAGGAAGAATCCGTGATCGATGCCGAGATCGGACTGGATGCGGTGCGCCATGCCGCTGCTTTTTCCACGGTGGAGCAGTTGCCTTATGCGGGCAAAGGCACTTATGACTTCATCAATGCGCTGACCCAGCGTGTGCCGGCCTTCCGCCTGCGCTTGGGCCGCGACCAGGCCGCGCTGGCGGCAAGCCTGAAGCACTTGCTGGCCCATCCGCTGCCTGCCGGCGCGCGCGCCCATGCGCCCTCGGCCGATTGGCCGCTGGTCAGCGTGGTGGTGCCCGTCTACAACCGCGAGCGCATGCTGCCGGAGGTGCTGGCCAACATCCGCAGCCAAGGCTATCCGCAGTTGGAGATCATCGTCGTCGATGACGGCTCCACCGACCGCACAGCCGACGTGGCGCGCACGCAGCCGGATGTCCGCCTGTTCGAGCAGCCCAACGGCGGCCCGGCGCAAGCCCGCAACCGCGCCATCATCAACGCGCGCGGTGAATTCGTCGCCTGCCTGGACAGCGACGACCTGTGGCCTGAGGGCATGCTCGTGCACCTGGTCGATGCCCTGCGCCGCGATCCGCAAGCCGACGTGGCCTACGGTTGGGCGCAAATGGCCCGAGTGGGCGCGAACGGTGATACCGAGTTCGAAAGCAACCCGCTCGAAGGCTTTCCTTTCTACCTCTCCGGCACCGTGTTTCGCCGCCGGGCGTTCGATCAGGTCGGCCTGCTCGATCCGGAACTGCGCTTCGGCGAAGATGTCGACTGGTTCAACCGCGCGCGCGAACGCGGCACCAAGGTGCTGCGTTTGGATTGCGCCTCTGTGATCGTGCGCCGGCATGGCGGCAACATGACCTACGGCAAGAATCTGGTGCAGCTCAATGTGCTGCGTGTTGCCAAGAAAGTGCTGGACCGCCGCCGCGCCGCTGCGCTCCCCAGTTCAAGCCAACCCTGAGAAATCACAAGAAAGCTCAACATGTCTCTCAGTTTGCTCAAACTGCCCCACGGCGACATCGTGTTCGAGAACTACGAAGACGAGATGGTTCTGCTCAACCTGCCCGAAGGGATCTACTTCACGCTCGATCGTGTCAATGCCGATGGTTTGCTCTGGCTGCTCAGCGCTCCGAGCGGGGAGGCTGCGCTCGAAGCCGTCTGCGCACGCCATGCCGGCGAGGCAGGCGAGATCGAGACAGGCCTCACCCAATTGATGGAGTTGCTGACCAGCGCCGGCCTGGCGCTCCCGCGAGCCGAAGGCGAACCGGGCCTCACGCTGGACATCGGCCCGGCCCAGCCAGGATCACGTTATGCGCCGCCGCGGCTCGAGCGCTACGACGACATCGAAGACATTCTCAAGTTTGATCCAGTGCATGAAGTCACCGAAGCCGGATGGCCTACGGTGCGTGCCGATGCGACTGGGCAAGGTTGAACGCGGAGCAAGCCCGCGTCGAGAGGACTGCTAGTACCCCAGCGTTTTTCCATCCGGATTGCGCGGATCGGAATACCCCCAGAACTCGTTACCCTGGATCTGGATGGTCTGGGTGCGGCCCATGGAAGCCTTGACGGCGACGTTCTGCCCGCGCTGTTTCAAGAGGGCGATGGTGTCGGGCGAGAAGCCTTTTTCCAGACGCAGCTCGTCAGGCGTCCACTGATGGTGGAAGCGCAGGGCGGAAGCCGCTTCGGCGGGGTTCATGCCGAAATCGATGCCATTGACCACTTGCTGCAGCACGGTGGTGATGATGCGCGCGCCACCCGGGCTGCCGGTGACGAGCCAGGGTTTGCCGTCCTTGAGCACGAAGGTGGGTGTCATCGACGACAGGGGGCGCTTCTTCGGGCCCACGGCGTTGGCATCGCCACCCACCAGCCCATAGGCATTGGGCACGCCGGGCTTGGCGGAGAAGTCATCCATCTCATTGTTCAGCATGATGCCAGTGCCGGGCGCCACGATGCCTGAGCCGAAGTTGGTGTTGAGCGTGTAGGTCACAGCGACGATGTTGCCCGCCTTGTCCATCACCGAGTAGTGCGTGGTCTGATCGCTCTCATAGGGCTGAGGCTTGCCGGGCTTGATGTCCTTGGCGGAGCGGGCCTTGTTGGCATCGATGGCCTTGACCAGTTCGTCCGAATATTTCTTGGAGGTCAGCCCCTTCAGCGGGATCTTCACGAAATCAGGATCGCCCAGGTATTCGCTGCGGTCGGCATAGGCCAGCTTCATGGCTTCGGCCATGTGGTGCACGGTCTGGGCGCTGTTGTGGCCCCAGTCCTTGATGGGCCAGTGCTCCATCATGTTGAGAATCTGCACCAGGTGCGCGCCGCCGGAGGAGGGGGGCGGCATGGTCACGATCTGGTAGCCGCGGTAGTTACCGCGCACCGGTTCGCGTTCGACCACCTTGTATTCGCGCAGATCCTGCGCGGTGATCGGGCCTTTGTTCTTGGCCATGTCGGCAACGATCTTCCTGGCGATGTCGCCTTCATAGAAGGCCTTGGCGCCATCGCGCGCGATCAGGCGCATGGATTGGGCCAGGTCTTTGTTCACCAGCAGATCGCCGGGCTTCAAAGGGGCGCCGTTCTTCCAGTAGATGGCTTTGGTGGCTTCCCATTTGCCCATGTTCTTGGTTTCCTGGCTCAGCACCTTGGCCAGAGTTTCGCTGACGGGGAAGCCCTTATCAGCCAGGTCAATGGATGGCTGGATCAGCTTGGCGAGAGGCTGAGTGCCCCATTTTTGCGCGGCATGGGCCATGCCCGCCACGGTGCCGGGGACGCCGATGGCCGAATGCGTGTAGAGCGATTTGCCGTCGATCACGTTGCCCTTGTCATCAAGGTACATGTTGCGCGTGGCGGCGATGGGCGCTATTTCGCGGAAGTCGAGCGCGATGTCCTTGCCGCTCTTGGCATCGTGCACCATCATGAAGCCGCCCCCGCCCAGGTTGCCGGCGTTGGGCAGCGCCACGGCCAGCGCGAAGCCCATGGCCACGGCGGCATCGATGGCATTGCCACCGGATTTGAGTACGTCCAGGCCGATGCGCGAAGCCAGTTCCTGCTCACTGGCGACCATGCCATTGCGTCCCACCACAGGGTGGAACACGTCCATGTCGAAGTCATAGGCGGCGGCTGCGGCCTGTGTGGCGGCGGTAGCGGCCTGCGGCGCGGGCTGGGCGACCGGCGCGGTGGCGGTGCCGCAGGCCGTGAGCACGGCGAGGGCGATGCTGCCTATCAGGAGGCGATAGGGTTTGTCTTTCTTCTCTGCGAGCATGAGAGTCTCCTTGTCTCAGGTTGATCGGACTGTGCACGGCCTTGGCATCGCGCGATCACATGAACTTCTCTACCAATCCTCTTGCTGATTCCAGGCAGGGAAGGCGAGGCCGCGCGCCCAGTATAGGCCGTGCGATTGCGCAAGCGTCACTCCACGATCAAGCCTTTCAACTCAGGATCGTCGGGCGGATAGCGCAGATCGAGCGATTTCAGCCGGTCGCGCACCATGGTGGCGATCATCAGGTTGCGGTGCGTCTTGCTGTCCGCTGGCACCACGGTCCAGGGGGCCCACTTGCTGGAAGTGGCATTCAGCAGGGCGTCGTAGGCTTGCTGGTATTCCTTCCATTGCTTGCGTACTTCCAGATCGCCCATGGAGAACTTCCAGCGCTTGGTTGGGTCGTCCAGACGTTCCTGCAGGCGCCGTCCCTGCTCCTCGAAGCTGACGTGCAGCATGAACTTCATGACGATGGTGCCGGTCTCCACCAGCAGCCGCTCGAAATCATTGATGTGCGCGTAACGCTGCCGGGCGCCCTTTTTATCGATCCAGCCGTTGACCACCGGCACCAGCACGTCTTCGTAGTGGCTGCGGTTGAATACCATGAGTTCACCGCTTCTGGGCATCTGTTGATGGATGCGCCACAGGTAGTCGTGGGCACGCTCTTCCTCGTTGGGGGCCTTCCAGCCGACGGCATGCACGCCCAGGGGGCTGGTTTCCTTGAATACGGCGCGTATGGTGCCGTCCTTGCCGGCCGTATCGGTGCCCTGCAGGACCACCAGCAGCTTGTACCGCCGGTCCGCATAGAACAGATCCTGCAAGGCGTCGATCTCGGTGGCCAGTTCCATCACGGTGGCGCGGTCAGCGGCCTTGCTACCGCTGGAAAACGGCTTGGCGGCCGGGTCGCAGTGCTTGAGGTCGAAGGATTCTCGCGCGCCAGGCTGCCAATCCGCCAAGCGTGCGAAGCCGTTGTTCTTCTTTCTTGTTGCCATGCCGGGGTTCCCACCTTAAATTCAACGAATACGCTCAGATTTCTGAAGCGAGCCCTCTTTGTACAACAGCCGCCACAATATTCCTATGAACCCCACCCAGCTCTTTGATCCCGCATCCTCTACATACACTTACATTCTTTACGATGAGCGCTCCCGGGAGGCGATCATCATCGATCCAGTGGACGAGCAGATCGACCGCGATATGAGCTTGCTGGCACAGCTCGGCCTCACATTGCGCTGGACGGTGGAAACCCACGCCCACGCCGATCACGTGACCAGCGCTGCGCGGCTGGCCGAGTTGACGGGCGCGCGCATGGCGGCGCCGGCGGGGTGCGACGTGGGTACCGCGGCCACCCAGCTCAAGGATGGCGATGAGCTGGCTTTCGGCGGCGAGCGGGTGCGTGTGTTGCATACCCCGGGGCATACGGCGGGAAGTGTCTGCTTCTACTGGGAGCGCCAGGCCACGGGTGAGCGCGATGAAAAGCTGAAAGGCCCTGGCGCCCGCCACGATCTCCGCCATGTCTTTACCGGCGATACGCTGCTGATCGGGGGATGCGGCCGCACGGACTTCCAGTCTGGCGACGCCGCGCAGCTCTACCGCAGCATCACCGAAGTACTCTTCAAGCTGCCCGACACCACCGTCGTCTGGCCGGGCCACGACTACAAGGAGCGTACGCAATCGACCATTGCGCTCGAGAAAACGACCAACCCGCGCGTGACGGGCAAGACGCAGGAGGAATTCGTGACCTTGATGAACAACCTCAACCTGCCGCGCCCCAAGCGCATGGACGAAGCTGTGCCCGCCAACCAGCGCTCCGGCTTGCGCCAGGAAGCCGGCAGCGGCAGCGCGGAGCCCAATCCGGCTGAAGGGTATGCGGGCGACATCACGCCGCAAACCGCCTATGAATGGATGAGCACGGGCGAAGCCGTGCTGGTGGATGTGCGCACCGATGCCGAGCGCGAGTGGGTGGGCTTTGTGCCCGGTGCCGTGCCCGCGGCCTGGAAGCAATGGCCGGGGATGGCGCTCAATCCTGATTTCGACAGCACCGTCAAGGCGGCGGCCGAAGGGGGCAAGACGCTGGCGCTGCTGTGCCGCAGCGGGGTGCGCTCCGTGGCGGCCGCCAAGCGCGCGACTGAGTTGGGCCTGACCGCCTACAACATCCTTGGCGGCTTTGAAGGCGATCCCGATGAGCATGCGCATCGAGGGCGCAAGAACGGCTGGCGCCTGGCGGGACTGCCCTGGCGCCAGAATTGAACGACCGTCACGCCCGCGCAGCCCACTCCTTCAGGTAGCGCACGACTGCTTCCGCAGCGTCAAACTTGAGCGGCATGCGATGGAGCAGGCCGATCGCGTCCGGGGCGCCTGGTACAGGCAGCGGGAGCCGCTTCAACTGCCCGGAGTCCACGAAGCATCCCAGGTGGCTTTCCAGCCCGACATAGAGCAGTTGCAGGCGGCACACAAGAGCCACGCTGACGGCCAAGGTCCGGGTGCCCACACGGGCGAGCTTGGGCGGATTGTCCATCTGGCTGCACAGCTCAAGGAAGGCACGATGCGGCGGTGATCCGGCGGGAGGCAGCAACCATGTTGCGTCGGAAGCGGCGCTTATGCTCAGTGCGCGGTGTTTTGTGAGCGGGTGGTCGCTCGCGCAGTACACCCCGAGGCCATCATCCTGGAGGGGAGTGAATACATACCCGTCCTGAATCTCCACCGAAGCCCGGCACAGAACCATGTCTACTCCATCGTCCTGGCATAGGGCCGCGATTTCGGCGGCTTCGATCTCCCTGTAGTCAATCCAGACGTCTGGATGGAAGGCGCATAACCCGGGCAACGCCGGTGCGATGATGGACGAGCTTGCCGCGGAGATTCCCGCGATTCTGACTACACCGTTGGCCCCTTGTCCGATGTGCGCCGCATCGCTTGCCAGCATCTCGATGGAAGCGAGAGTGCGCTTCAGCGCAGGAAGCAAGTGCGCGCCTTCGCGCGTCAAGCGTACGCCTCGCGCATGACGGTCGAACAGCGCAAGGCCGAGCAACTCCTCGATGCGATTGAGCGCCTCCGTCGCTGAGGGCTGGCTCATGCCAAGGTGGGCGGCTGCTTTCTGGATGGCGCCGAGCTCCGCCATGCGCACGATCAGCTGCAACTGCCGAGGGCGGACATAGTGAAGCAGGCGTCTGGTCAAGGACGCTGAAACGTCCGCTTGAGGAATAGGCATGGCATCAAGATATAGGTGAATCCTATTGCTTGGTGGAATTTGTACATTGTCACCTGGACAGTGGTCCCTAAGAATCGAGCGCCAATCGATTCACCCACGGAGACATCATGCGCCACGCGTTCGATCTGACAAGCCATGCTCGGAGAGCCTTTCTCTTTCTGATAGGGGGCACGGCATGCGCGCTGGCAGGCTGGCCGGCCGTCCAGGCACAAACCTATCCTTCGAAGCCGGTCACCCTGGTCGTGCCTTTTCCGGCCGGAGGCGCCACGGACACGGCCACTCGCCTGGTGGCTACTCATCTCGGTCAAGTCCTGGGGCAGACCGTGGTGGTGGAGAACGCTGCCGGGGCATCTGGGGCCATAGCGGCGCAGAAAGTGGTCCGAGCCAATCCTGACGGGTACACCCTCCTGGCTGGAACGATCAACGAGGTGGTGCTCGTACCTATTGCCAATCCGGGGACGCCCTACAAATACAAGGACTTGGCTCCCATCGGTGAGATCGGGGTCACGTCCTTTGCCTTGGTCGCCAACCCGAAAGTCGCGGCCAATGACATAGACGAACTGCTGGCCCTGGTGCGCAAGAAGCCCGGATCCGTCAACATCGGCATTCCTGGCGTGGGAACACTTCAGCACGTGGCTGCGGCGATGCTGGCACAGCAGGCCAAGGTGAACTGGGTCACGGTTCCCTACAAGGGTGCTGCGCCCTTGAACGCTGACTTGCTTGGGGGCCAGATCGATCTGGCTGTGATCACCCTTCCGTCGGCAATTGGCTATATCCAGGAGGGCAAGCTGAAGTCGCTTGGCCTCATGAGCCTGAAGCGTGATGAGCGTTCAGGGGATTTGCCGACCATCAATGAAGGGCATGAGATCAAAGGCTTCACGACGGATGCGTGGCTTGGTTTGCTGGCCCCTGCGAAAACGCCTCCAGCCGCGATTGCCAGGATGAACGCGGCTCTGAATGAGACCTTGAAAAAGCCTGACGTCCGCGAGGGTCTGGTGAAGCTGGGTTTCCGCCTGGAAGAAGGGTCTTCCGCGCAATTCGGCCTATTGCTGGCCCGAGAAGATGCGAGATATCGGCAGGTGGCGTCTACCGTCAAGTTCGATCGCTGACCTCGGACGTTTTGCATGATCTGCCTTTCCGACGAAGCTTCGACCACCCCAGCCGGCCAAGTCTTGCGGGAGATATTTTCCGCGCGCTCGAGCATTGCGCGCATCATGGCCTTCGAGGCCGCGTTGGCGCGCGCGCAGGCGCGCCGCGGATTGATCCCTCAGGCCGCTGCCGACGACATTGCCGAGAAGGCGCATCTGGCGTTTTTCCCCCAGGATGAATGGGAGCGTCAGCGTGCGCGCCTGGGGCATCCGCTGGTGGCTATCCTTGAAGCGTGGATGACAGGACTGGCCCCTGAAAGCAGGGAATGGCTGCACTATGGGGCCACGACGGCAGATCTGTTCAATACGGTCCTGATTCTGCAATTGCAGGAGGCCGGACACCGATTGGTCGATCAGTTGCTCGATATCGAGAAATGCCTCGCGAAACTGGCTGCTGAATACCGTGATACGCCCATGGTGGCGCGCACGCTGGGGCGTCATGCATTGCCTTTCACCTTCGGCATGAAAGTTGCCACCTGGCTTGCGGAGCATGGCCGCAGCATCGAGCGCTTGCAGGTATGGCTTCAGAAATATCGTTCAGGAATCCTGAGTGGCGCCGTCGGCACATACGCGGCTTTCGGCGACCAAGGCCCCGCGATCGAACGGGAGGTCATGGCCGAGCTGGGGTTGGCGCCTCCGGAACCGGTGGACTGGAAAGGCAGCCGGGACCGATTCGCCGAATTCGGGTGTGCCGTGGCTCTGGCGGCCAGAACCTGCGGACATATTGCCCAAGAAATCTTCCTGCTCAGTGGCGATGACCTGGATGAGGTGCGGGAGGCCAATGGGGCGGTGGGCTCTTCGACCATGCCTCACAAGGCGAATCCCACGTTCTGTATTGATGTCGTCTCGCGGTCGCGCGAAGTCAGCGCGCGGTTGCAGCCGCTGCTGGAGTGGATTCTTGTCGTGTACGACCGGGACTCTTCGCAGCATGGGGATGCGCTGCGCGATATGTGCGTCGGGATGGGTGACCTCCTTGCCAATCTCAGGAGCTTGCTTGCTGTGTTGGTGGTGCTGCCCGAGAACATGCAGGCCAACCTTCATCGGACCAAGGGAATGATCCTGTCGGAGGCGATGGCCTTCGCATTGGCCAGGCGCGTGGGCAAGCACACCGCTCATGTCCAGATGCAAAGGCTGACCCGTGCCGCGCGCGAACGCGGATGCTCGCTTGAGGAGGCTGCGTTGTCCGATGACAGCTTTCGCTCCCTGCTGACGGAGGTGCCGGATCTTCTGGAGGTGGCCAAGTACACAGGGCAGGCACCGCAGATCGCCGACGCCGCCGTCGAATGGGTTCGTCAGAGGCGCTAGCGGGCTGAAGTTCTTACCAGGCGTGCTGCTCGTTATGAGGGAACGATCCGTCCTTGACGGCTGCCACATAGGCCGCAAAAGCAGCATCGATGCCTGGCGCCCCGTGCATGAAGTTGCGCACGAACTTCGCCATGCGTCCCAGATTCAGGCCCAGCATGTCGTGCATGACCAGGACTTGCCCCGCCGTGCCATTGCCCGCGCCAATGCCGATCGTCGCGCATGAGCGCATATCGCTGGTGATGCTGGCCGCCAACTGGGCGGGAACCATTTCCAGCACGAGCATCGAAGCGCCGGCTGCTTCAAGGGCTGCCGCGTCGGCCCGCATCTGGTGGGCGGCTTCGGCCTGGCGCCCCTGGACCTTGTAGCCGCCGAGCGCGGCGACGGTCTGCGGGGTCAGCCCGAGATGCGCGCAGACGGGAACGCCCCGCGCCGTCAGGAAGGCGACGACGTCGACCGTCCAGCCGCCGCCCTCCAGCTTGATCATCTGGGCGCCTGCCTGCATGAGCTGTATGGATGAAGCGATCGCCTGTTCGCGCGATTGCTGATAGCTGCCGTAGGGCAAATCTGCGATCAATAGCGCCGCGCTACCGTGGCGTTCGAGCCCGCGGGCCACGCATTGCGTGTGATAGCTCATCTCCTCCATCGACACGCCGACGGTGGAGGTCCTTCCCTGGCAGACCATGCCCAGAGAGTCGCCGACCAGAAGGCAGTCGACACCTGCTGCGTCTGCCACCGCCGCGAATGTGGCGTCATAGGCCGTGAGCATCGCGATCTTTTCCCCGTCCGCCCGCATCTGGGCAATCCGGGTGGTGGTGACCTTCCTGCGTTTCTGATCCACGCCTGGCTGGGGCTGGGCGCCGCCATAGGGCGCGGCGGCCGCATGGCCCGGGTCGGGGGAGACTATCCCTTCTTTGGGTTTGCTGTTTGTCATTTTCGGATGATCCAGGAGAAAGAAAAAAGCAAAAAAGAAAACCGCTTCATTGAAGGCGGTTCCACAGCGCGCATTCTTTCATGGATGGGATGCCCCGCTCTTTTTTGTTGGGCGGTGGCCATCATCCTTTGGTTTTCAGATATTCAAATGCGCGGAGATTCGTTGGCCTTCGCGGCAAGGGCTTGCAACATGCAGTCTTCAACCTCACCCACGGAGCATCTGTATGAATACGCGTCTCAACCCTGCCAAGGTTTCACGTTCAGCGGCCGTCAAGAATCGTCTCGATCACCCCGTCATCGATACGGATGTCCACGTGAATGATTACACGCCCGTCCTGGAGGACTATATCGGGCAGTACGGTGGCAGCAAGCTGGTGGACGCCCTGCGCAAGGCGCTGGGCGGGCGGTTCGTGACCCGCAACGGCGGAGGCAAGGACTGGTATCAGCAAACGCCCGAGGAGCGGGCCTACCACCGCACGCTGCGTGCGCCATGGTGGGCGCGCGTGACGCGCAATACCTACGATCTGGCGACCTACACCATTCCCGCGCTGCTGCATGAGCGCCTGGCTGAGCAAGGCTCGGACTACTCGGTGCTGTTTCCCAATGATGTGCTGTCGCCCGCTGCGGCAGGCACGGAGTTCCGCCAGCCGCTGCACCGTGCGCTCAATCACTTCCATGCCGATCAGTACCGCAAGTACGCCGACCGCCTCACGCCGGTGGCGGGCATTCCCATGAACACGCCACAGGAAGCGATCGAAGAGCTGGACTTCGCGATCAATACGCTAGGCCTGAAGGTCATCAATATCCCGGGTGGTGTGCGCCGGCCGATTCAGGCCATTGCCGACAAATACCCGAAGGAGCAGCACCCCGACATTGCCAAGCATACGGGCTATATCGATTTCTACGGCATTGACAGTCCCCATGACTACGATCCGTTCTGGGCGAGGGTAGTGGAGCTCGGCGTGCCGGTCACCACACACTATGGCAGCCAGGGCTGGACAGGGCGCAGTTCGATCACGAACTACATGAACAACCACATCGGCCACTTTGCCGATGGTTCGCAGGCGTTCGCGAAGGCGCTGTTCTTTGGCGGCGTGACGCGGCGCTTCCCCGGACTGCGCTTGGGCTTGCTCGAAGGCGGCGCGGACTGGGGTTCGCATGTCTATACGCATCTGGTCGACCGCTGGGAAAAGCGCAACCGGGAGGCCGTGCGCAACTACGATCCGGCGGAAGTGGATGTCGATCTGCTCGAAGCCCTATTCGAACGCCACGGCGCGGAGTTGCTGCAAGGCCGCAAGGTCGACAAAAGTTCTCTGGTGCGTGACAGCCTGGGCATTTCGGCATTGCCGCACAGCCGCGAGCCTCGTGAGGAGGAACTGGACGATTTCGCGCTGGCTGGCATCGAGAAGGTGGAGGACATCCGCGCGCGCTGGGTGGATTCGTTCTATTTCGGCTCCGAGGCGGACGACCGCACCGTGGCTGCGGCGTTCAATGACCGTGTGAATCCCGGCAAGGTGAAGATCAATGCGATCTGGTCGTCCGATGTGGGTCATTGGGATGTGCCCGAGTTCACCGAGCCGCTGGCCGAAACCTGGGATCTCGTGGAGCAGGGCGTGATCTCGCCGCAGGATTTCAAAGCCTTCGTCTTCGGCAATCCGCTGCGTTTTTATACCGAGGCGAATCCGCGCTTTTTCGAAGGTACGGAAGTGGGCCGCAAGCTGGCCTCAGCACCCACGAGCGCCACCACGCGGAAGAAGTGAGGGGAGGGTAGTTCCAATGGCTTTTCAGATTTTCTCTACGATCCGCCGGTGGTATGGTGCGCTTGGGGCTGCGCTGCTTCTAGGGGGGCCTTGAGCGCGCATGCGGCGCCGCCGGAAACCGTTCGCATTGGAGTGGCGACCGCTGGCGGTGGTGATCCGGTCACTTGGGGCGGCTCACCCGGCAGCGTGGCACGCAACCAGCGCTGGCTTGAAGATGCCTTCAAGGACTCCGGCGTCAAAGTGGAGTGGCTCTTCTTCAAGGGCGCTGGTCCCGCCGTGAACGAGGCGCTTTCCAACAAACAGATCGACTTCGCGTATCAGGGCGATCTGCCATCCCTGGTAGGCCGCTCGAACGGATTGAACACCAAGCTGCTGTTGGCGAGCGGCACCCGCAACAACCTCTATCTGGTTACGCCCGCCAAATCCGACATTCAATCCATTCAGCAGTTGAAGGACCGCAAGGTCTCGATCTTCCGAGGTACCAACGGGCATCTGGTGGTGGTCAACCTGTTGGCTGCCAATGGCCTGACAGAGCGTGACATCAAGGGCGTGAACCTGGATTCCGGCAGCGCGCAGGCGGCACTGGTGTCGAACGGGGTGGACGCGGCCTTTGGCGGTTACGAGTGGTTCAAGGTGCGCGACCAGGGGCTGGCCCGCATCGTGTTCTCTACCCAAGGCAAGGACCCGGCGTTTACACGGCAGGCAGGGCTGGTGGTGCGTTCGGAGTTCGAGCAGGCGCATCCGCAGGAAGTGCAGCGCGTGGTCGATGTCTTCGTGCGCGCTGCGCGGTGGGCCTCCGACGAGAACAATCGTAGCGCGTTGTTCGCCGAGTGGGCCAAGAGCGGAACGCCGGTGGCTTCGTGGACGGCTGAGTTCGAGGGCCAGTCGCTGGCACAGCGAAACTCTCCCTTGCTCGATGATTTCGTGGTGGGCCGCTACAAGGCCGTCGTGAGCGATGGGCTCAAGCTCAAGCTGCTGCGCAAGAGCGTGACCGTGGAAGACTGGGTCGAGCCCAAGTACTTGCGCGCCGCGCTCAAGAGCCAGGGACTGGAAAACCACTGGACGCCTTACGACAAGGCAGGCAAGCCTCTGGCGGCTCCTGCCTCGGTGGCTTCCGCCCGCTGAGACCGAACCAGGAGCACGAGCATGAGCGCCAAACAGACATTCACATTGTGGCCGACAGGGGCCGGCGGGCTGCCTGACCTACTTCCGACTGGAAAGATCGCCGCGCAGGTCCGCCGCGCGGCTTACGCAGCGGCACCCTGGCTGTTGCCGCTTGCATTGTTCGCGCTGTGGAGCTTGGGCGCCGCGCAGGGCTGGATCGCGCCACAGGTGCTGCCGGCACCGGCGCAGGTGTGGGAGGTTCTGCGAGATCTGGCCGTGAGCGGTGAGCTTTGGACGCACGTGGCCGCCAGTTTGCAGCGGGTGCTTGTCGGCTTCGCGGTTGGCGCTGTGCTTGGGCTCGTGCTGGGCGCCGCCATGGGCCTTTCACGAAGGGCCGAAGCGTATCTGCTGCCCAGCTTCAACGCGCTCGTGCAGATCCCGGTGCTGGGCTGGCTGCCGTTCGTGCTGCTGCTTGTGGGCATTGGCGAGCCGCTCAAATATATTCTCATCGCCAAAGCCGCTATGGTGCCGGTGGCGCTCAACACCTTGCAGGGATTCCGGCAGACACCGGCCTCATTGCGCGAAGTGGGGCGAGTCTATGGGTTCAGCCAGCGGCAACAGGTCCTGGAGATCGTGCTGCCGCACGCCGTGCCGACCTTGTTCACGGGGCTCCGGCTGGGCTTCACCAAAGCCTGGTTGTCGCTCGTGGTGGTGGAACTGGTGGCTTCGAGCGAAGGGCTGGGCTTTCTTATCGTCTATGGGCGGCAATTGTTCCAGCTCGATCAGGTGATGGCCGCCGTGATCGTGGTGGGGGCCATCGGCTTTGCTATCGATCGCGTCCTGGATGTGGCCGAGCGGCGCATGGCCCGGGCGAGGAGCACGCGATGAGCGCGCTGGCCAGCAGCAGCGACCGTGCGGAGCTGTCGTCCACGCTGACGCCGCTGCGCTTGCGTGGCAGCGGGCGTTGGCGTGGCTGGGTGCTGCCGCTCGCGGCGCTGGCACTGTGGTGGCTTTCGTCGCACCTGCAACTGGTGAACTCCGCGCTGCTGGTGTCGCCGGAAAAAGTGGTGACCACAGCCTGGGAGCAGATCGAGAGCGGCCGCTTGTGGCGCGCGCTGTCCGCGAGCCTGGCGCGCGAGGCCACGGGCTTTCTGATCGGCACGGTGGGCGGACTGGCCCTGGGCGCACTGCTGGGGCTCTCGCCCTGGTTCAACCGGCTGGTGGGGCCGAGCTTCAACACCTTCAAGCAGATTTCGCTGTTCGCATGGATCTCGCTCATTTCGGTGTGGTTCGGGTTGGGCGATGTGGCCAAGGTGGTCTTCCTGTCGCTCGCGGCGCTGGTGCCCGTGGTGGTCAACACCTGCGATGGCATCCGCACCACGCCTCCAGCCTTGCTGGACGTGGCGCGGGTGTACCGGTTCACGCGGTGGCAGACCGTGGCCCAGGTGGTGCTGCCCGCCGCGTTGCCCGCCATTTTCACGGGCATCTACCTGGCGCTGATCTATTCGTGGCTGGCGACCATTGGCGCGGAATACCTGCTCGTGGCCGGTGCAGGCATCGGCAACACGCTGGTTGAGGGCAGCGAGCACTTCCGTATGGACCTGGTGCTGTTCGGCATGGTGGTGATTGGCGGCGTGGGCTGGCTGCTCAATGCATCCGCACGCGTATTGGAGCGGCGCCTGTCGCGCTGGCTTGGGCGAGCTTGAGGATCAAGGAGAGGACATCATGACCCATCGAAACGGCCAAACCGGCATCGGCAATGAGCTGAGCATCCAGCACCTGTCGAAACGCTATGCAAGCGCGCAGGCCGAGGGCGGCCAGCTTCAGGTGCTGCAGAACATCAACCTGCATGCGAGCGCGGGCAGTTTTGTCAGCATCGTGGGGGCAAGCGGTTGCGGAAAATCCACGCTGCTACGATTGATTCTAGGCCTTGACGATGAGTACGACGGACGCATCGAGCTGGACGGCAAGCCGATCCAGGGCACAGGGCTGGAGCGCGGCATCGTTTTTCAGGACCACAGGTTGTTCCCGTGGCTCACGGTGGAGCAGAACATCCTGGTGGGCCTGCGCAATGCGCCGCTGTCGAGCGCCGAGAAAAAGGAACGTGTCGCGGAGCACGTCGCGCTCGTGGGCCTTGCGGGATTCGAGCAATCCTGGCCCCATCAGATCTCAGGCGGCATGGCGCAACGCGTGGCCATTGCGCGCGGTCTCGTGAACCGGCCGCGCGTGCTGCTGCTCGATGAACCCTTCGGCGCGCTCGACGCCTTGACGCGCGCGCGATTACAGAACGAGTTGCAGCGCATCTGGCAGACCGAGCGGATCACTATGCTGCTCGTGACGCACGATGTGGATGAGGCGGTGTATCTTGGCGATCAGGTCGTGGTGATGGAGCCTCATCCGGGCCGCATCCGGCGCATTGTCGATGTGGACCTGCCACGGCCCAGGCACCGCAGCGATCCGCGCTTCATTGCGTTGCGCGACGACGTGCTGGGGGATTTTCTGGAGCCGCAGGCATTGGCTCAGGCTGCTTGAAGTGGCAATGAAGCCGTAAACTTCAATAGTCAATGGCTATTTTTAGCCTTCGCGAAGGCACAAGGTGGCTTGCAAACGACAACGGCGCCCAAGGGCGCCGTTGTCGTTTCCGATAGCGGATCGGCCGATCAGAGTGCTGGAATGCGCAGCTTCTGGCCCGGGTAGATCTTGTTCGGATCGCTCAGCATGGGCTTGTTGGCTTCGAAGATCACGTTGTACTTGTTGGCATCGCCATAGTATTTCTTGGAGATGGCCGAGAGGGTGTCTCCGCTGACCACGTCGTGGTATTGGGACGCGGTGCCTGGGGGGTATTGGAGGTTGTTTTCCACATCGCTCACGCTGGAGACGTTGCCCGCTGAAAGGCCAGCCTTCTCGGCGGCTTCCTGGCTGGGGGCATTGCCGCTCAACGACACCTTGCCGGAGGCGCCATCAAAGGCCACGGCGAGATTGGAAAGACCCAGGTTCTGCTTGTCGATATAGCTCTTGATGGCTTCGGCAGCCTTGGCGTTCAGGTCTGCCAGATTGGGCGCGCTGGACGCTGCTGCTGCCTGGACTTCCTTACCTCCGAACAGCTTTTCACCGGCATCCTTGATGAAACTGAACAATCCCATGCGATTTCTCCTTTGCGTTTGTAAACGGGGAATACGGCGTGCCGTGCACGCTCCGAGCACTTTAACCGCAGAGCATGGCATTTATTTCATCGCCAGGCAGTGCGCTGCGTAGGACAAAGCCGTTATATTGCGGAACCATGACGTTTCTGGCAATTGATGTCGGGAATACGCGACTGAAGTGGACGCTCTACGAGCGCACCGGGCCCGGCGCTGCCGTGCTGGCTTCAGGCGCGGAATTCCTGGAGCAGATAGACCGCCTGGCCGAGGGGGCCTGGGCTCGCTTGCCTGAGCCGGCCACCATGCTGGGCTGCATTGTGGCTGGCCAGGCGGTCAAGCATCGGGTGCAGGAGCAGATGGAAATCTGGAATGTCGAGCCGCGATGGGTCGTCGCCAGCAACGCCGAGGCGGGCTTGAGCAACGGCTACGATTTCCCTTCGCGCCTGGGCGCGGACCGTTGGGTGGCCATGATCGGCGCCTACCATCGCATGCTGGCCAAGGGGCCCGCACGGCCGATGGTGGTGGTCATGGTGGGCACGGCGGTCACGGTGGAGGCCGTGGACGCGAGCGGGCGCTTCCTGGGGGGGCTGATCCTGCCGGGGCACGGGATCATGCTGCGCGCGCTCGAATCGGGCACGGCGGGGCTGCATGTGCCTACGGGCGATGTGTGCAAGTTTCCTACCAATACCAGTGATGGCCTGACCAGCGGGGGTACCTATGCCATCGCGGGCGCTTGTGAGCGCATGGCCCAGCATCTGCGGCAGCACTGCGGCACCGAGCCGATGTGCATCATGACGGGCGGTGCAGGCTGGAAGATGCTGCCCAGCATGGGGCGGCCGTTCGAGTTGGTGGAGAGCTTGATATTTGATGGGTTGCTGGTGATTGCGCAGGAGCGCGAGGCGGTGATGAGCCGGCTTTGAGGGCTGCGGCTCATTCACGAGCGTGTCATACGCGACCGGTTCTGCGGCCTTTCGCTTTCGTATTGATGTATTGATCTCCCCATACGTCATGACCCCGACCAACCGCCGATCCGATTTCCGCCCGAGCCGTCTCGAAGATCGCAGGCCGCCCATCGTCCGAAGTCTGCAAGACATCGTGTAGCAGGGCGGCAGGGTGCCGTGAAATCCATGGCAGATCTGAGATCATTCGAATCTCGGGCTACCCGGATCGTCGGGGAATTCAGTCTATTTGAAGTGGGTTGCCTGCTGCATCACCCCGGCAATATTCCTACCCTTTGCCAGGGTGTTCTGAAGTTCTTTAGCAAACATCACCGTAGATTTGAAAAACATTTCCCAATGTTGATAAGCGAAAATTTATTTATCACAAATCATCCACACCATTGCATGTGATAGAGGGTGACTGGCAAGAGAGCCGTATTTTCAACCTATCAAGCTTGACTCAGGGAGGGGGATTTCATGCATGCGTTTAACTTGGTCCTTTGTCGAGGTCGCGCGTACCTTGTTGCAGCGGCACTTTTGCTTTCTGGGGGTATGGCACAAGCGCAGCCGGCGCTGATTACCTGCCCTGTTGGTCAAGGCTATTCCCCAACCCTGGCCGTGTGCGCGGTGGTAATTCCGGAAGCTACCCCAGACTCGGGAAACGCGGTGGCGGGCGCGGCCTCAACCCCCATTGCTGATGTACGAGCAAATGACGGTCTGCTTTGGGGTGGCCTCCCCCCGCAGAAACCGCAAGCGCCAGCAATTCCGCATTAACTGTGGTGACAGCAGCCTCCAATGCAGGTGTGGTGCTGAATACGACCACTGGCGCGGTGACGACGACGGCAGCCGTACCGGCCGGCACTTACACCATCGACTACCAATTTTGCGTCTTCAATCAGTTCACCAGCACAGACACAGGCAATGTGCTCAGTCCCACCGCAACCGATGGGGCTGCATGTGCATCGAGCACGGCCACCGTGACCGTCACAGGGTCGCCGGCTGTAACTTCCGTGCCGACGCTGGGCGAATGGGGGCTGATCGCGCTGACTTCGCTGCTGGCGACATTGGGGCTGGCGCGTATGCGCAGGCGCCCATACTGAGGGTTGAGCCGCCTCCGAGCTACTCCACCTTCACCTTCCCTTGCTGAATCACCGTACGCCAGCGCGCAATCTCGCTCGTGATGAGCTTGGCGAACACTTCGGGCGGATTGGGAGTGGGCTCGGCGCCCTCGCTGGCCAGGCGCCCGCCGACTTCCGGCGACGACAGCATCAGATTGATCTGCTGATTGAGCTTGGTGATCACGTCTTTCGGCGTATTGGCGGGCGCCACCACGCCATACCACTGGTCGGCTTCGAAGCCGGGGTAGCCGCTTTCGGCCACGGTAGGCAGCTCCGGCACCGCTTTCACGCGCTGCGGCGATGACACCGCGATGGCCCGCAACTGCCCGGCTTTCACCTGGGTCATCACGGCCGGCACGCCGGTGAACATCAACTGGATCTGGCCAGCCACCAGGTCTGTCACGGCCGGCGCCGTGCCTTTGTAGGGGACGTGCTGCATCTGTGTGCCGGTTTGCAGCTTCAGGTATTCGGTGGCAATGTGGGCGGCACTGCCGTTGCCACCGGAGCCGTAGTTGATCTTGCCGGGATTGGCTTTGGCGTAAGCCACCAGTTCCTGCACGGTCTTGGCGGGCACCGAAGGGTGTACCACCAGCACGTTGGGCACCCGCGCCACCCAGGCCACCGCCGCGAACGCCTTGATCGGGTCGTAGGGGAGCTTGGCGTACAGCGAAGGCGTGACCGCCAGCGTGCCGATGTGGCCCATCAGCAAGGTGTAGCCGTCTGCGGGTGCCTTGGCCACTTTGTCCGCGCCGATGGAGCCGCCGGCACCCGGCACGTTCTCGATCACCACCGGCTGGTGCCAGGCCTGCGTGAGCTGCAAGCCGATGGTGCGGCCCAGGATGTCGGTGGAGCCGCCGGGGGTGAACGGCACGACCAGGCGAATGGGCTTGCTCGGGTAGGCCTTGGCGTCTTCAGCGCGCGCGCTGACAAAAGGCGCGGCCAGGGCGCCGGCCGCCGCGGCGGCCATCAGGCTGCGGCGGCGGATGTTGACTCGGCGGTTTTCTGGGGTGGATTGGGTGAACGATTTCTGCATGGTTTGTCTCCGTTAATGGTTTGTTCAGGTGATGAAATCGGCTGGCAGCACCTTGCCGGGGTTGAGCAGTCCGAGCGGGTCGAGCGCTGCCTTGATCCGCCGCAGCAGATCGGCTTCGACCGGCGATTTGGCGCGCAGCGATTCGTCGCGCCGCAACACACCCAGGCCATGCTCGGCGGAAATGGAGCCGCCGTACGCGATCGCGAGGTCATGCACGATGCGGTTGAGAGGATCTTCCAGGGCCTCGAAGACGCCCGGCGCTATGCCGCCTTCGGGTGGAGAGATGTTGTAGTGCAGGTTGCCATCACCCATGTGGCCAAAGACCACCAGGCGCACCGCCGGTGCGTAGGACCGTACCGCCTGGGCCGCCTCTTCGACGAAGCGGGCAATCGCCGAGATCGGCAAGCTAATGTCATGCTTGATGGTCTTGCCCTCCGCGCCTTGGGATTCGGAAATGCCTTCGCGCAGCAGCCACAGGGCTTTGAATTGGGCAAGCGAGGCGGAAACCGCGGCGTCTTCCAGCAGATTCTGCTCGAACGCTTCTTCCAGCAGGGCCTGCATGGCCGCGCCCGGTCCGCTGCCGGCGTTCTGATGCGGCTCCGATGCCTCCAGCAACAGGTACCAGGGGGTCGTGGTTTCCATCGGATGCCGCGCGGCGGGCAGATGGCGCAGCACCAGGGCCAGGCTTACATCGGAGATCAGTTCGCAGGCCGTCAGCGCGGGGCCGAGGTGGCGGCGCGCGAGATTGAGCACGTCGAGGGCCTGCTGCGGCGAGGCGATGGCGCAGAAGGCCGCCACGCGGCTAGCCGGTTGAGGCGCGAGCTTGAGTACCGCGCCGGTGATGATGCCCAGCGTGCCTTCGCTGCCGATGTAGACGTCGCGCAGCGCATAGCCGGTGTTGTCCTTGCGCAAGGCGCGAAGACCGTTCCAGATCTGCCCCTCAGCGGTCACCACTTCCAGCCCCAGGCATTGTTCGCGCGCGTTGCCGTAGCGCAGCACCTGCACGCCGCCCGCGTTCGTGGCCAGGTTGCCGCCAATGGTGCAACTGCCTTCGGCCGCCAGACTCAATGGGAACAGCCGGCCCGCCGATTCCGCGGCCTGCTGCACGGCCAGCAGGGTGCAGCCGGCATCGACCGTGATGGTGTCATTGATGGTGTCGATGCCGCGTATCCGCTGCATGCGCGCGAGCGACAGCACGACCCCGTGGCCCTCCGCATCGGGCGTGGCGCCGCCGGATAGGCCTGTATTGCCGCCCTGCGCCACGATGGGCCGCCGCTGCTGCACGCACCAGCGCACCACCGCCGCGACATCTTCGGCGCTCTCCGGCTGAGCCACGGCGTAGGCGCTGCCTGTCCATTTGCGGCGCCAGTCCGTGAGAAACGGCGCCATGTCTTCCGCAGCGGTGAGCCACCGGCCGGCGAAGGCCGGACGATGGGTGTCGCTCACGGCCTCCTTCATGCCTGGTCTGCCTTGCGCTGGGCCAGCAGCCGGTCGGCATAGTCCTGCCAGGGTGACTTGCCTGACAGGCCTTCGAAAACACCCGCGCGCGCCAGGCCGGCCACCCAGTCCTGTTTTTCGGCGATGGCGCTGGCCATGAAGGGATTGAAGCCAGCTTCCTTCACAGTATTGGCAGATTCACGCATCTCTTCCGCGCGGCGCTTGCCGTGCTGCACCACACGGCTGAAGAAGTAGGCGCCTTGCTGGCTCCAGTCGATCTGGGGAAAGGTTTCCTGCAGGGTGGGCAGCACGTGGTCTTCCACGCCGTAGGCGCGTGCATTGGTATAGGCCTCGATCACCAGCGCCTCCAGGCCCTTGATCATGATGCTGCGGCTCATCTTGATGGCCGATGCCACCCCCAGCTTTTCGGACACCGCCTTGGCGTCCATGCCCCATCTGTTCAGCGTGCGCGCCAGATCGGCCGCCTGCGCGCCGCCCAGCAGCATCGGCACCTTGATGCCGTAAGGGGGCACGGAGGTCATCACGCCCGCCTCGACATAGTGGCCGCCCGCGCTTTCGATGGCGGCAGCCGCGCGCTGCTTGGTGCCCGGCGAAGCGGAGTTGAGATCCAGGAACACCGTGCCCGGACGCAGATAGCGGGCGGCTTCTTCGGCCACAGCCAGGGTGTTGGATGCGGTCACGGCAGAAATGAGCAGCGTGGCCTGGGCGCACAGGCTTTGCATGCTGCCGGCGGGGGCGATGCTGTCGGCGCTGGCGGCCTCTTGCGCACGGGGGCCTTCGGCGCCGGCGAACTTCAGGTCCCAGGCATGCACGGCCTCTACGCCGTCCTTGCCGCGCAGCCCGCGGCCGAAGATGCCACCGACTTCGCCGAAACCGATGATGCCCAGAGTGATGCTTGCCATGTGTCGTGTCCTTGTGTCGAATGAAGAAAGATCTCAGCTATCCATTGCGCAGCGCGCCACCTGCGCTGCATGAAACATAAAAGCCCCAAAGGCCGCGGAGCAGGCCATACCAGGGCCACCGCGGAGCGGGCTTGGCCCGGCCGCCGGAGGCGTCCCCCTTGGGGGAGGGCGCGTAAGCGACTCAGG
Source organism: Ottowia sp. VDI28 (assembly GCF_049532675.1). NCBI lineage: Bacteria > Pseudomonadati > Pseudomonadota > Betaproteobacteria > Burkholderiales > Comamonadaceae > Ottowia > Ottowia sp. VDI28. The sequence continues at coordinate 1,322,714 of NZ_CP149820.1, forward strand.
GGGGACTCCATTTCAGAATCCATAGAGCCTGGCGGGGTTGTCCACCAGCAGCCGTTGCAGCGTGGCGCCGTCTCCATCGTCATAGTGCGCGAGCAGGTCGACCAGATCGCCATCGTCGGGCATCTCACGCACGTTGGGGTGGGGCCAGTCGGTTCCCCAGACGGCGCGGTCCGGCGCGGCATCCAGGAGCTGGCGGGCGAAGGGCACCACATCATCGTAGGGGAACGCTCCGCCGCTGGCGAGCGTGCTGGAAATGCGTTCAGGCCCGCTCAGCTTGATCCAGGCCCGCGGGTCCGCCAGCAACTCCAGCAACACGGCGCAGGCCTCCTGCCGCAGGCCGCCCGTCACCGGCGTGCGGCCCATGTGATCGATGGCGAACGGGCTGGGCAACTGGCGAAGAAATCCCTGCTGGGCCATCACGTCTTCCGCGCCCAGATGCACTTGCACATGCCAGCCGAGCGGCGCGATGCGTTCCGCCAGCCGCAGGACGGCATCGGTATCAGGCGTTTCCCGCAGGTGCCGCACGAAATTGAAGCGCACGCCGCGCACACCTGCGGCGTGCAGGCGATGCAATTCGGCGTCGCTGATATCCGTGCGCACCAGCGCCACGCCACGGCTGTGCGCCGGGGCGCGGGCGATGGCATCCAGAATGGCCGCGTTGTCGTAGCCGTGCACCGTGGCCTGCACATAGACCGCGCGGCTGATGCCCAGCAGGGCATGCAGTTCCGACAATCGTTCTACCGGTGCGTCGTCCGGCGTGTAGGGGCGCTCGGCCGCGTACGGAAAGCGGGCGGCTGGCCCATAGACGTGCACGTGGCTGTCGCATGCATCCGGCGGCAATGCGAAGCGGGGGGCGTGTGGGTGCGGGTGCGGCGGAGGCACCTTTCGGGCTTCGGTCATTCCGGTTCAATGCCCGCGAGCTTGACGGCTTCGCGCGAGCGTTCGTAGTCGGTGCGAAGAAACTCGCCAAAACCCGCGGCTGTGCGTTCCTTGGGGCTGGCTACCTGGAGCCCCAGGCCTTTCAGCCGTTCGGCCATCTCGGGGGTGCCGATGGAGGCCACCGCGGTGGCCTCCAGCTTGCGCAGAATATCGGCGGGCGTACGTGCCGGGGCCAGCAGGCCGACAAAGCTTTGCGCGGTAAACCCGGCCACACCAGCGTCGATGAAGGTCGGCAGATCAGGTGCCAGGGGACTGCGCTGCGCGCCCGCGACCGCCAGAATGCGCGCCTTGCCCGCTTTATGTAGCGGCAGCGCCGTCGAAAACTCCATCGATGCCAGCGGCACGGTGCCGCTCAGCAGATCGGGCACCAGTGAACTGCCACCGCGGTAAGGGACGTGCGTGATGCGCGCGCCTGCCTGCGCCTTGAAGCGCTCCAGCGTCAGCTGCGTCGCGCTGCCGATGCCGGAAGAAGAGCAGGCTACATCCTGCTTCTTCGACAGGGCGATCAGCTCCTGCAGGTTCTTGGCCGGAAAGTTGTTGGCGGCGATCAGCACATGCGGCACGAAACCCACCAGGGCGATGGGCGCGAGATCCTTCAGCGGGTCGTAAGGCATCTTGGCCTGTACGAAAGGGTTGATGGTCAGTGGCCCGTTCGAACCCACCAATAGCGTGAGCCCATCAGCAGGGCCTTGGGCCACCACGCCGGCACCCAGGGTCCCGCCGGCCCCTGCGCGGTTGTCCACCACCACAGGTTGGCCCAGCGCCGGTCCCATGGCAGCGCCCAGCAACCGGCCCACACCGTCCACGTTGCCGCCGGCACCGAAGGGCACGATGAACTTGACCGGCCGATCAGGGAAGTTGGCAGCCAGCGCCGTGCGCGGCAGCGCTCCTAGGGTGGCCAGCATGCCTGAGACAGGCAGGGCGGCGGCCATGCGCAGCAGTTGTCTGCGCGCCGGTTGGCAGTAGGAAGATGACATGGCTGGTGTCTCCATATGTCTTTGTGTATGGGGCCCGCGGCGGGGCGATCGAGTGGCCTATTGTTGAAATTTATGCCGGACTCAAGGTTGCTTTGTGTGCCGATTACTGTTCGAATTCATGAATGAGCGGGGTGCGCTGGATATGATGAAATACCCGCATGCTTCCGTTGCATCACATCCGGACCCTCAGCGCGGTCGCGCGCGCGGGCGGGGTGCGGCCGTCATCGGAATCGCTGCTGCGCGCGGCCTCTGCCGTGAGCCGCTCAGTGGCGCTGCTGGAGGCCAGGGTGGGCATGCCCCTGTTCGAACGCAAGGGGCGCGGCATGTTGCCGACGTCCGCAGGGGCGCTGGTGCTGGCCCGTTTCGATCGCATCCAGCAGGAGCTGTCTGCTGTCCTGGAGGAGGCCGCTGACGGTACCGGGGCGGCGGTTCTACCTGCCGCAGCCGAGGATGTTCTCTACGACGAACGCCGTCTTCGGGCGGCATCCCTGGTGGCTGAATTGCACCACCTGCCCACGGTGGGCCGGCGGCTAGGCGTATCCCAACCGGCGGTGAGCAATGCCCTGGCCCGGCTGGAGAGCGCGCTGAGGCAGAAGCTGTTCCTGCGTACCGCCTTCGGCCTCATGCCCACTGATGCCGGGACACGCTGGGTGCTGCGCTTCGATCGGGCGCTGGCGGAGTTGCGCTACCTGGAAGACGACATGGCCGCTGCCCGGGGAAGCCTGCAGGGCTTGATCACCGTCGGCACACTCCCATTGGCCCGTACGCGCGTGCTGCCACGGGCGATCGGTGCATTGCGCGCGGCGCATCCGGGTCTGCGCATTCACTCCCTGGAGAGCCCCTATGAGCAGTTGTATGCAGGCCTCATGAGCGGCAAGGTGGATTTCATCATTGGCGCGCTGCGCCCGGTGGCCGACCGTGCGCTGGCGGTGGAAACCTTGTTCGAGGACGAACTGGGCCTGATGGCCGCGGCCACACACCCATTGGCACTCAAGCGCCACATAGGATTTGGCGATCTGCGCGGCCAGTCGTGGGTGCTGTCACGGCCTGGCACGCCGCTGCGCGCGTCGCTCGATCAGTTCTTCGTGGACCACGGCGAGCAGGCTCTGGTGCCAGCCGTTGAAACGGGCGATCTGGCCTTGGTGCGCGGCATGCTCATGGAAGGCGGCATGCTCACCGTGCTGTCCACCCACCAACTGCGCTATGAAGTCGATGCCGGTCACCTTCGGGTGTTGCCATTTCCGATGGACGGCCTGCGCCGCTACATCGGCCTGGCCACCCGCGCCGGGGCCAGACTGCCGCCGGGAACCTTGATGCTGATGGACGAGATCCGGCACTTCAGTCGATAGCTTTCGCGATTCCTGAGGATAGAACCTTATGAATTGATTCATTAGGTTCTATTTTTTTGTTTTCATTAAATATAATTAGTACAAAGGTTTTATTTTTATCAAAAAAAGACAAGGTGATGCGAATGAGTTTCCGGCTATTGAGCGAACTGCCGCTCAAACGTGGTGCCCAAGTAATGGCCTGTGTTCTGGCGCTGTGGTCTACCTGCCAAATGCCTGCAGCAGCGGCAGGCGCCGAAGCTCATCATTGCCCGGTCCATGGGTGCGATCTGCTGGCTGATGGTGATTACACCGGTGTGCTGATCGGCCGCCTCGAAGCCTTGCTGAGCGACAAGCAAAGTCGTCAATTGCTGCGAGCTGTTCAGGCCCAGGGGCGATGGGCCGGGTTGCCTGCCGACAGCCAGCAATTTGCCGAGCGCATCCAAGCCGTGGCCGTGCGCGTGCCCATCGGCACTGGCGGCAGCCTGCGCGTCATAGCCCTCATGTCTATGGAGGAAAGCGAGGCCATGCCGCTGAAAAAGGGTGATCTGGTGCGCTTTCGCCCCCATGGAGGCCCTGCAGGCAGTGCCATGAATCCAGCGCCCGTGGATAGCTTGGCCTTGGCTTATTGGAAAGCTGTCGGTTGCGTGACAGCGCTGTGCCGCGCGGGCGATAAGGACTGCCAGGCCACTTACATCCAAGGCGCCTGGCGTTTCACTGACGGCCGGCCCATCGAGGCACGCAGCGCCGCGCCGCTGGCCCGAGGCCAGCGGATCGACCCAATGACCTACATCCCTCTGACCTCCTCCGATTGACCGCACCCCGTAACGCTTGGCCGATAGACGGCATCGAACACTTTGCAGAACGAAATGACCTATAGGAAAAAAACGTGCACCGGGGCATTGCGCGCTTGGTTGCTCAGCACTGCGCTGGGCCTGAGCCTGAGCGCAAAAGCCGGCGTCACGAGCAAACCACCCGCGCCAGTGGAACCCGGCCATCCCGGGTGCCCGGCAAGTAGTTCGGGGGGCCCAAGCGGTTCTAGTGGACCTGGTGGTTCTGGCGGTCCTGGTTTTCCAGGTGGCCCTGGTGGATCCATTGGCATGGTTGTTTGCGGGCTCGGCGGCAGCGCCCACGCTGCCGCATACCTGAGCGACACCCCGCTGCTGAGTACCGCCAGCCTGGGGCCCTCTACCGCGTTTTCGCTTAGCCATGCTACCCGGGGGCGGCAGCAGCCGGCCAGCTTGCCTGGTGGTCACGTCGGCCCCGGCTGGCAGCACAACTGGCAAGCATGGCTTGAGGATATCCCCGCCGCGCCGGGAAAAGACGTGCAGATCTTCGCGCGCGACGGCGGCTACCTGGTTTACGCCGGATACAGCGCCGCCAACGGCGGTTTCGCTCTTGAGTCAAGCACGCAAGCGCGACTGGTGCTCGCCAGTGCCAACCCCGTGCAATACCAGCGCATCCTGCCCGACGGCACCACAGAAATGTACGCCCAAGCTGAAGCCCTGGCCAACGGCAAGCGTCGCATCCGGCTGAGCGCGATCACCGACCCTCATGGGCACAGCGTGCGGCTGGCCTATGACACTCAAGAGCGCTTGAGTAGCCTGACTGACGCGGCAGGCCGCATCACCCGTTTCTCATACGACAGCGCGGCCCAGCCTCAAAGTATCACCCGTGTCACGGACTTCGCGGGCCGCGAGGCCCAGTTCAGCTACGACGCTCAGGGCAGGCTGCAAAGCATCACTGATGTCATAGGTTTGACCAGCCAGATGGCTTACAGCGCTGCGGGTGGCATCAGCAGCGTTACCACCCCCTATGGCACCACTCAGATCGTCACCGGCCAGGACGGCTACCGGAAGTGGTCGCAGATCACCGACCCGCTTGGCCACACCGAGCGACAGGAAATGATGCATGGCGCACCAGGCCTGCCTTTCAGCTTGGGCGCTGACCAGATCCCAAGTGTGCCCAACGCGCCGGCCGTGTTCAACCGCTACATGAGCTCGCGCAATAGTTTCTATTGGAACAAGACCACCATGAGCGCCATGGGGGGCAAACTCGATTACACACGGGCGTACATCCGCCATTGGCATCATGCCGCGCGAGACCAGACCGCCCTTGCCAATACGCTTGAGGCTGAAAAATCTCCTCTTGAAAACTACATCTGGTATTTCTACAGCGGCCAGAGCTCCACCGGATTCCAATCGCCCACCTCCAACAACCCCATCGCCTTTGCCCGCAAGCTGCCCGACGGCAGCAGCCAGATCCATCGCATCAGCTATAACCCGCGGGGCAGAGTCAGCAGCCAGACCGACCCCGCTGGGCGCATCACCCGTTATGAATACGCCGCCAACGGGGTCGACCGCGTCGCCGCTCACCAAGTGGCCGGTAGCCGCCAGGAGGCCATCGGAAACTGGACCTTCGATGCCAAACATTTGCCGCTCACGGTCACCGACGCTGCCGGCCAAACTACCCAACTGAGCTACAGCGCGCTCGGCCAAGTCGCCCGTATCACGGATGCTCTCGGCAACGTCACCCGCTACGACTATGACGCTCAGGGGCAGCTCATTCGAGTGATCAACCCCAACGGGCAAGTCCAGCAAAGCTACGCTTGGGATAGCCAGGGCCGCATGGCCAGCCAGACCGATAGCGAGGGCTACACCCTTCGCTTCAGCCATGACGCGCTCAATCGCCAGACTGCCATCACCTACCCTGACGGCAGCAGCGAGCGCATGCAATATGACCGGCTCGATCTGGTGGCTCACACCGACCGCATGGGCCGGACTACCTCCTATCGTTGGGATGCCAACCGGCGTCTGGCCAGCCAGACTGATCCCAGTGGCATCACCGTGCGCTATGAATACGACCCCGACGGGCGCCTGGTCGCGCTGATAGACGGCAAAGGCCAGACCACCCGCTGGCAACGCGATATCCAGGGGCGTGTCATCAGGAAGACCTATCCCGGTGGCGATGTCCAAACCACGACATGGGACCGCGCCGGGCGCGTAAGCAGCCAAAGTGATTCGATGGGCCATGTTCGGACCTTCGCCTGGAGCATGGATGACCAGCCCCTGGGTTGGCAATACAGTGGGGGCCTCTACGCGGATGCTGGCACCGTCAAAATCCAGTACGACAGCTTGTACCCGCGCATGACCAGTTCGCAGAATCCGGTCAGCACCACGAGTTATCAATACCATGGCGCTGGTGTCCTGGGTACGGGACAGCTCGCCAGCCGAAACGTGCAATACCACCTGGGTAACGGCATTAGCACTCGACATGAGATTGCCTACGTCTATGATGCCCTGGGCCGCATCACGACTCGCACCTTGGACGGCCAATACTCCAGCCGCTACGTCTACGACGCGCTTGGGCGCTTGCAATCGGAGCAAAACCTGCTGGGTACCTTTGTCACGAGCTATCTGGGGCAAACCAGCCAACCCACCGGCCAGGCGCTGCAAGGCCAGCCCTGGCGCGTGAGCTACGACTGGGAGACCAATGCCAAGGACCGTGCTTTGAGCAAGATCAGCTTCGGCGGCAATGCCAGGCAGTCCAAGCATCTAGACGCCACGCCCCCGCTGGGCAACATCGTGGTTGCTCAGGAACCCTTGCCTCCCTTATGGATCGCCAATCCGGCACCATGGGAGGGGCAGTTGAATTACGCCTTCGATGCTCTAGGCCAATTGGTGCGCAGCCAGCAAGGCTCGGATCATCACCACTTCAAATATGACCTCTCGGGCCGCCTCATTCAGGACCTTCGCACCCCGCACAAGCACACGCAGGGCAGCTACGGCTACGACGAGGCCGGCAACCTCGTCTTGCTTGCCGATGCCAGCGGCTTCAGCAACTTCACCCACGACAGCCGCAATGCCATCGTTCTGCAAGACGGTAATACCCCTCAACGCTGGGTAGTCGACCTCGCGGGCCAAACGCGCGAAGATGCTCTCAACTACTACGGCTGGGACAGCGCCGGGCAGCTATTGGGGGTGCTCAATAAGCGCAGCGGCAGCCGTACCGATTTTGAGAGAGATCCCCAGGGCAGGCTGATCGGCAGTGTGAGCGGAACCCAACAGTATGCTTACCTGTGGTGCGACGAATACACGCCATGCGCACGCGTCAACGCCTATGGACAGATCGATGCGCTCTACTACGGCCAGGGAGAGGTTTCAGCCGCAGTACCCTATCGCCGCTACTATGCCAGGGACCATCTTGGCAGCGTACGGGCTGTCACGGATGCGCAAGGTCAGGTGGTGGGGCGACAAGACTACAGCCCGTATGGCAGCGTGGTGGCGCAAAGCGGGTTGATGCCGAGCGTGGGCTATGCGGGCATGTGGCAGCACCACGATAGTGGGATCAATCTGACGTTGTACCGAGGGTACCAACCGGCGGCGGGCAGGTGGTTGTCCAGAGATCCGATTGGGGAGGGTGGGGGCTTAAATTTATTTGCCTATGTGAGTGGCAATCCTTTGAAGTGGATTGATCCGCATGGTTTGAAGCGATATCCCAATGATTTTATGGGGCCACTTCCGTCGGACGGCTACTTTGAATCTCAGATGACCAAGACGCGTTGTGGACTTGTTCCACCATCCCCTCCAGGTGTTGATATATATGGGAATATGCGCGTCGCGAAGAATAGTGCCAATCCATTATGGTTCAGAAGCATGGTGAAGAATAAAGGTCCTTGGGATTTTAAGCAGCAAGGCTCTGTATATCAGGATTTTGGTAATTTCCACTTTGGAGCGACGGGCGCTTCGTTTGGGTTTTATCAAAATATTCTTCTGCAAGAGGCTGGAAGAGCTCAGCAGGCTGCAGGTACTTCACGCCCTGAATGGGGATATCCTCCAAATTCTAGGTGGGATATTTATGGAGGTAAATCTCCATACGGGGATGATCCCGATGATCAGGCTCAAATTGTTGATGGGATTAGTTTTTGTAGGTGTATGGGGTATTGAATGCGAGGGGTGTTAATTTTTCTCTGCATGCTGCTTGGCGGATGCATTCAGATATTTTCAGAGGATGATTGTTCTGATGAGTTAGTTGAATCTAAAGTCTCTGATGATGGTCAATTTATTGCAAATGTAGTAAGGCGGGATTGTGGTGCTACAACTGCACCTGCTAATATTGTCTATTTGAAGGGGAGGCTGGAGTCGAAAGAGGAGGACGGCCCTTGGGGGAGAAGGTGTACGTTCTACAAGGAAGTGAATCAATTCCTATTCATTGGGAGGGGCAGGTAGTTACGTTAGACGTGCCAGCTGTTGGGGAAAAGGTTTTCTTGGCAAAGAAGGAGTGGAGAGGGGGTCTTATTAGATATGATTGATGTCGAAAGAGAATGGTTTCCTGGAAATTAATCGTCGCCCCTGAAGGCTTTGCATGCGTCATGATGATTTGGTGACGTCCCGAATTTTGATAAATCAAGTGCGGCGAACTACGCCTTCTTAATCTTCTTTTGTGTGAATCTTTAGCGTTGCCGTGGCGAATCTGGAGGAAGTTTTTGATAATTAAAAATGTTTTTTATTCGACGCTTCTTGTTCTGGTAATGTCAATTTTTTTCTGCGGACTATTCGCATTTTTGTGGATAGATAGGGCGGTGACTCTTTCCTATGTAGAGCTGGGAGGGTAGTCTACTAAGCAGGCAAGAGATCTAGCCTTTTTGATAGTTGCGCAAGAATGGAAAAGCTTCCCTGGAGAGGAGGTTCTGGGACGACTCAATTCGGTGGCGACCCGTCGCCCACGAGATCAAATTCTTGTGAAACACGAACCGTTGGATCATATTATCTGGTTCGATGATGTGCGATTCCATTTCGAAGAAGGTCGTCTTTCGAAGGTGAATTAAGGTCAGCCAAGAGGACGCGCGGTTGCTTGGATGGGTAAGAATTGATGTAAAAATCCGATTTTGCGCTGAATCGGCTTTCATCGGGAATTCTCTCGTGAGGTACATTGATTCTTTTTGGTTAATGAGAATTTTTCTTCCTTGGATGCATTCATGGGTACTAGAGATCGCCTTTCATGCTACCGCTTGGTTGGCGGTTCTTCTTGCGATTTATTTTTCATTTGCGCGCGGTCAATGGTGGCCTATAGCCGTTGTTCTTGTGGTGGTTTTAACTATTGACGGGTTCTTGATTGTGAAGCGATGGAGGCGAAAGAGCAGGTAGATTGCGATGTAGCATCTCTAATGAAAGTCGTAGCTAACTTTCCCCTCGTCATTCCCGCGCAGGCGGGAATCCAGCGACAGCGCTCACCGCTATACCGGTCTGTATTCAATCCTGAAAAGCCTGGAACATCGCCTGTCGTTCCTGGTTGATGATCTGGCCCTTCCAGGCATCCGTGTCCGTTTAGAACGCGTGCTTCAGCCTCGCCTTGATATCAGCCGCCAGCTCCGCCGGAGCCTCGGGATGCTGCGCTAGCCAGTGGTCGCCGTGCAGGGCAAGGAGGTGAGCTTAAGCGCCCACACCATCGATCTCGGGGCGCAAGAAACCCATGCAAGCAACACCAGCCGCGACCAAAGCAGTGGCTGGACAGCTGGGGTGACCTACCACGGAGGCACCGCCTTCAGCTTCGATGCCAGCATCAGCACCAACCAAGGCCGTGCCGAGGGTCAAAGCACCCAGCAGAACAATACGCACATCCGAGCAACGGAGGGCGTCAGCTTTAGCAGCACCGGCGGCACGAGCCTGAAAGGGGCTCGCATCGAGGGTGAAACGGTCAAGGGTCAGGTGGGCGGCAACCTGACCATCGAGAGCCTGCAAGATACGGCTACAGCCAGTGCGCAGCAAAGCTCCTCGGGCCTGAACTTCAGTTACGGCGCTCAAGGCTCGGGTAGTGCACAAGGCACCAATGCGGGAGCCAACTTCAGCCAAGGCCGGGCCAATGGCAGCTATGCGGTGGTCACGGAGCAAAGCGGTATCGCGGCGGGCCAGGGCGGCTTCGAGATCAATGTAGGAGGCACCACGCAGGCGGGAATCCAGGATTACGTGGCGCTACGCCAGCAAAAGCACTCCCTTTGCATCCCCATTCTGCCAACCCCACTGCAAACCATGTTGGGTATCCGCGCCTCTTATCCCTGGATTCCCGCCTGCGCGGGAATGACGGGGATGAAATACAAAGATGTGTAGATACCTATGCCCAAAGAGGGAAGGAGCTAAGACCGCGGAGCCTTGTTCGATCAACTCGCCTTTCGCTGCCCTCGGGGCGGTGAATACACGCTCAGCGCGAACGGAGTTTTGCAGGCGCTTCTCAACGACTACAGTTGTCGTCAACGAAGAAAAAATGGATCTACCTTGCCGGTGTCATCGCTTTCGGTCTCGCATATCCTGGGCTGAAGGCGAACATGCGCGAGTCCGCCTTCTTTGTTGCGGCCATCGGCTACCTGCTGCTGCTACGACTTGTCGCCGAAAAACTTGGGAAGTAGGCAGGAATGAGCGTCAACGATGGCGTATGCCAGCAGGTCGTGACTCCTCTGGGCTACCTGGTTCAGGATCTGCGCGCTGAACAAGCACACACAGGGCAGCCACGGCAATGACGAAGCCGGCAATCCCGTGTGGGAGCGGCGGCCAATCGGGTGCCGCCCTTGGATTCCGGCTTTCGCCGGAATGACGGGGAAAAGGAACCCGCGACGAAATTGTCAACGGGCTACAAGGGATGGCGTTGCCTTCAGTTCAATCCTGAAAAGCCTGGAACATCGCCTGCCGCGCCTGACTGATGATCTGGCCCTTCCAGGCATCGGTGTCCGTATAGAACGCGCGCTTCAGCCTTGCCTTGATGTCAGCCGCCAGTTCCGCCGGAGCCTCGGGATGCTGGGCCAGCCAGTGGTCGCCGCGCAGGGCGTCCAGGATTTCAGTGACGGGCTCGGTCCCATATTCGAGCGCGATACCGGTGTATTCGGCCTGCGGCGCTTCTTCATGGATGGATTCCCACATCAGGCCCGTGAGCAGGGCGCTGGTGGAAGATCCGTCGTAGATCGAGGTGACTTTCTCACCCCACCAGCGGCGCGCGCGGGCGATGGCTTCTGCGTCGTTGCGGCCGGCATGGATGCGCTCGCCCACGCCTTGGGGGCCCAGGCCGGTATGCAGATCGATCCAGGCGACTTCGGCGGCCTGGCTGGCATATTTGCGCAGCACTTCACGCACCGTGCGGTTGCTCCAGGTAGGGGCGCTGCCGCCGTAGAACAGGCCATCGGCAAACTCGTACTGCCCGGCTGAAATCGCGGCTTGCCAGGTTTTGATGCCGTTTTCGGCGATGAAGGCCTCTGTGGCAGCGCGGTTGGCGGCACTGGGCGGCCAGGTATCGGGCAGCAGCAGCGAGTGCACGCGGCCGTAGGCGGGGTTGTTGGGCAGTAACTTCGAGAAATCCTGAAAATTGCGGTTCAGGTCTACGTTCTCCTGCGTCACGCGGCGCAGATGCGAAAAGCCGTAGGGGTTGAGCGCATGCAGATAGAGGACCGCCACGCCTGCTTCGCGGGCTTTTTCGCGCCACTCGGTGTCGTGCAGCGCGAACACCTGAACGCCCGAGCCGCAAAATCCTTCGACGCCATGGCAGCCGCTGCTCACGATGAGCAGGCGCTTGGCAGCGGGGTCGCCATCAAGCGCGACGTCGAGCGCGAGGGGCTCGCCTTCGCGGCCCGGCAAGGGGTGGTTGAACGACTCGATGCGGGTGCCGGCCGTGGCGGCGGCTTCCAGGAACTTGACGCGCGCCTTGGCGTAGCTGGCCGCAAAGGCATCTGGAATGTTGATCACGCCTTGCCTCCCGGCATGGGCCGGTCGGCAGGCGGCTGGTGGGCCAGCCATTCTTCTGCCAGCTTGATCCAGTAGGTGCCGCCCAGAGGAATCAGCTCGTCGTTGAAGTCGTAGTGCGGATTGTGCAGGGTGCAGGGGCCGGCATCGTGGCCGCCGCCTTCGTACTGGCCGCGGTGCGCGCCGTCGCCGTTGGCGATGAAGCAATAGGCGCCGGGGCGGGCCTGCAGCATGAAGGCAAAATCTTCCGCGCCCATGGTGGGCTCTTGCTGCAGGGCATTTTCAGGGCCGACGATGCCGGCCATCACGCGGCGCGCGAACTCGGCTTCGTAAGCAGTGTTGACGGTGGAAGGGTAGTTGCGCCGGAAATGGAACTTGCATTGCGCCCCGAAGGCCGCGCTGACACCTTCGGCCACTTCCTGCATGCGCCGCTCGATCAGATCCAGTACTTCGACGGTGAATGCGCGCACCGTTCCCCGGATTTCGCAGGAGTCGGGGATGACGTTGGTGGCTTCGCCAGCGTGGATCATGGTGACGGAGATCACGCCTGCATCCACCGGCTTCTTGTTGCGCGTGAGGATGGTCTGGAAGCCCTGCACGATCTGGCAGGCCGTGGGCACGGGGTCGATGCCCATGTGCGGCATGGCGGCATGGCCGCCCTTGCCGGTGATGGTAATGGTGAACTCGTTGGTGGAGGCCATGACCGGCCCGCTGCTGACGGCGAAGGTGCCCACCGGCAGCCCCGGCCAGTTGTGCATGCCGAACACGGCTTCCACCGGGAATTTCTCGAACAGGCCGTCCTTGATCATCTCGCGGGCGCCTCCGCCGCCTTCCTCGGCCGGCTGGAAGATCAGGTAGATGGTGCCGTCGAAATCACGGTGCTTGGAGAAATACTGCGCCGCGCCCAGCAGCATGGCGGTGTGGCCATCGTGGCCGCAGGCGTGCATCTTGCCCTGGTGCCGGCTGGCATGCGCGAAGGTGTTGAACTCGGTCATGGGCAGCGCGTCCATGTCGGCGCGCAGGCCAATGGCACGGCCACTTTTGCCGCCATCGCGCCCATGGACGATGCCCACCACGCCCGTGGTGCCCATGCCGCGGTGTATGGGAATGCCCCATTCCGTGAGCTTTTGCGCGACCAGATCGGCCGTGCGCACCTCTTCAAAGCAGAGTTCGGGGTGGGCGTGGATGTCGCGCCTGATGGCGGCGATATCCTTGGATTGGGCAAGGATGGCGTCGTTGAGCTTCATACTATCCAGTCTAGCCCGGATATCGGGATTCGGCATCAGGGCTTTCTAGGGTGATGCGGAGGGGCTTTCTTGGAGGACAGCGCGGAGATTTGAACGGCTCCCGATTTTCCGTCATACCGGCGAAAGCCGGTATCCAGGGATGGCGCATCCATCACCGCTGCTGCTGGATACCGGCTTTCGCCGGTATGACGAAGGCGGAGCGTCATCTTCTTCAGGTTTTCGGGCTGCGCAATGGCGCGGAGGCCTATTTCATCGTAAGTTCCCACATCATGAGCATTTCACGATCTTCCACCGCATCCAGAGGCCGCCGTTTCAGCTTCCGCCGGTGCGCAGGGTGGGGCGCTGTGGCACTGGCGGCGTTGGCATTGGCGGGGTGCTCGTCCATCTCCTATTACGGTCAATCGATAGGGGGGCATCTGGCCGTGATGAACGCGGCCCGTCCTATCGAGGATTGGTTGGCCGATCCCGCCACGCCGGCTGAGCTGCGCCCCCGGCTGGAGCTGGCGCGCCGCCTTCGGGCCTTCGCGTCCAGCGAGCTGGCCCTGCCTGATAACGCCAGTTATCACCGCTACGCGGATCTGAAGCGCAGTGCGGCGGTATGGAACGTGGCGGCGGCGCCGCCGGACTCGCTGGTGCTCAAGACCTGGTGCTTTCCCTTCGTGGGCTGTGTAGGTTATCGCGGGTACTACGACGAATCGGCGGCGCGGGAGCTGGCGGGGCAATTGCAGCAGCAAGACGGCCTGGAAGTGGCTGTTTACGGCATTCCCGCCTACTCGACGCTGGGCTGGCTGAACTGGGCAGGCGGTGATCCGCTTCTGTCTACCTTCATCCGCTACCCTGAAGGCGAGCTGGCGCGCATGATCTTCCATGAGCTCGCGCATCAGGTGGTGTACGTGGACGACGACACCATGTTCAATGAATCCTATGCCACGGCGGTGGAGCGTCTGGGCGTGGAGCGTTGGCTGAAGGAGCACGCCAGTGATGCGGCGCGGCGCGAATACACCGCTTTCGATGCCCGCCGCCGCGCCTTTCGCGCGCTCACCATGCAAACGCGCGAGGAACTGAGCGAGGTGTATGAAGGAAAGAGCCCATCCACGGCTGAGTTGGCGGGGCGCATGGCGGCCAAGAGCGAGGTGATGCAGCGCTTTCGGGGCCGCTATGCCGCGCTCAAGCAAGGCTGGGCGGCTGCCGGCGATCCATTCAATGGCTATGACCGCTGGGTGGAGCGGGCCAACAATGCCAGCTTTGGCGTGCAGGCCGCGTATGACGAACTGGTGCCGGGTTTCGAGGCCTTGTTCGCGCGGGAGGGTAGCGATTGGCCCCGGTTCCACGCCGCCGTGGCTGCGTTGGCGCGCCTGCCCAGGGAGGAGCGCCGCCAGAAGCTGAAGGAGATGGGCGGGAAAAGCGGCGAAGGCCTTCACGCCCGGCGCTGATCCTCGCCGGGGATTCCGCTTGGATCAGGCGTTGCGCAATTCTTCAATCAGATCGATGTACTGCTGCATGGCGTCCTCTGAGCTGGTGTCTTCCAGCTTCTTCCAGGCATCCCACTTGGCGCGCGCCACCATGTCGGTAAAGCCGGGCTTGGCTTCTTCGTTGTTACCCTGCGTGGCCTGCTTGTAGAGCGCGTAGATGCGCAACAGCGTGACGTTGTCGGGGCGTGTACTCAGGCCCTTGGAGTTGGCAACGGCTTCTTCAAAGCGGGTCTTGAGATCGGACATGGCGGTTTCCTTGGAAAAGGGCGTCAATATACGCGACACCCTTCAGGTGGCGCCTCTCAGGGCTACAAAGCCAATCCGGCGCGTGCCAAATCCACCCACAGGCCTTCTACCGCATCCCGTGCGGTGATGCAGGCGGCCTGTTCATACAACTGGGTGGCTTCTGTCAGCCGCGCTTCTCCTTCCAGCGTGACCAAGGCATCGGCATAGCCGATCATGGCGGCGGCTGAATCGGGTGCCATGCGCAGCGCTTCACGGAAATGCCACCGCGCGGCTTCGGCTCGGGCCCCGTAGGTCATGGCGCCTACCAGGGGGCCTACCTTGTCGATCACCTCGGCATCGAAGCCGCCCAGCGCCAGATGGGCATAGACATGGCCCGGCGCCAGTTGGAGGGCTTGCTCCAGCGCGGCGCGAATTTGCGTGCCCAGGCCCTGAGCCAGCGCACGGGCCACATGGATGCCCTGGCTGTAACGCCATAGCGCATAGCCCTGCCAGAACCAGGCGTTGGGGTTGCCGGGCTCATCGGTCACATGGGCGCTGGCGCGGGCATGGATGTTCTGAAACAGATCCAGCCGCGATTTCTCGCTTGACTCCACCAGCGCCGCGTAGGCGGTGGCCGCCCGGTTGGCCAGTGAAGCCCCGGCGCGCCCGGCGGCCAGGCCCGCCAGTTCGGCCTTCTCAAAGTCGCCAGCGTGAAACAGGGCCCAGCCCTCCAGCACGGCCGGATCTTCAGGCAGGGACTCGCAGTCGAGCACGTGCAGCCGTTGCCACTGGGAGGCTAGCTGCCTGCTGTCGAAGCGGTGTTCGCTGGCGTGGGATTGGTGGGCCGTCATGACGAGAAGTTTTTTGCATCATAGGCCGAAATCAGGGTCGTCAAGTGGGCACGTGCCTCATCGTTTACGTGGGGCGCCAGCATGCCGAGCACATGGTAGGCTCCGCGAAGAAGCGCATCTTCGGCATTGGCTGGCTCCATCGCGCCACGAGGGTTGAGGACATATTCATAGCTCAGCCAGTAGGTGAGCACCACCACCATGGTGGCTGCCACGGCGTTTCGGGCATGATCTTCCTCGAGCGTGGGCGGCGTGCCGTTGCCCGGCGCGGCCAGGGTGTCGAGTATCTGGCGCACGGCGGTGCGCTTGCGCATCAGGATGGCGGGGAAATGCGTCTCCAGGCGCCGGTTGCGTGAAAGCAGGTGGTTGAGGTCGCGGTACAGGAAGCGGTATTGCCAGATCAGCTCGAACAGCGAATGCAGGAAGAACCAGGCGTCTTCCACATCACGCACACCTTCTGCAGCACCCAGCAATTCATGCAGCGCCGTTTCGAACTGGCCGAACAGCGTGTTGACCAGTTCATCCTTGGACGGGTAGTGGTAGTAGAGGTTGCCGGGACTGATGTTCAGCTCGGCCGAGATCATCGTGGTGGACACATTGGGTTCACCATACCGGTTGAATAGATCGAGCGTGGTCAGCAATATGCGCTCGGCGGTGCGTCGGGGCGCTTTCTTGGCCATCCTCGTTTCTCCAGTCGAAGGTCGTTATCTCCTATGGCGAGATCATAAACATGCGGCTGGCATGTGCCGCTATGGCCTCATGGTGCTACGGCAATGAGCGGCGCGCGGAGAGGTCCGGGGCCAGCGCTTCGCGCTCATCGAAGACAAAGCAGTCGCCCCGGTAGTGGGCTCCGCCCACTTCCTCGAAGTACTTGAGGATGCCGCCTTCCAGCTGCAGCACATGGGGCAGCCCTTGCTCGCGCATGTAGATCGCCGCCTTCTCGCAACGGATGCCGCCTGTGCAAAAGCTCACCACTGTCTTGCCTTCGAGTTCGGCCCGGTGTTCCTGCACGGCCTGCGGGAATTCGGTGAACTTGTCGATGCGCCAGTCAATCGCGCCTTCGAAACTGCCGAAATCGACCTCGAAGGCATTGCGCGTGTCCAGCAGCACCACGGGCTGTCCGGCATCGTCATGCCCCTGGTCCAGCCAGCGCTTGAGGGTGGGCGCATCCACTGCGGGCGCCCGGCCGGCGGCCGGCTGGATGGCGGGATGGTTCATGCGGATGATCTCGCGTTTGAGCTTCACCAGCAGGCGCCGGAAGGGCAATTCGGCCGACCAGCTCTCCTTGGCTTCGAGCGCGGCAAAGCGCGCATCGCCGCGCAATTCGGTCAGAAACGCGCGCAGGGGCTCAGGCTCGCCGGCCAGGAAAAGGTTGATGCCTTCTTCGGCCAACAGGATCGTGCCCACCAGAGCCCGTGCCTGCGCGGCGGCCAGCAATCGGGGTTGCAGGGTTTCACGGTCGTCCAGGGGAACGAACAGGTAGGCGGCGATATTGAGGATGGGAAGTGGCACGGGCTCGATTTTAAGGATTCACGCGGCACGGATCAGGGGGTGCGCGCATCAGCCGGTTGGGGGCGATTGCCCGTAAATGAGAATGGGTCTTATTCGGTGCGGTATGCTCGGAATGCTCATCGGAGCGTCGGATGGTGTCAACAGAGCGTTCAGTATCGGCTTCCAGAGCGTGTCATTCGTACGGATTCCTGATGCTTGTTCCTTTTCTCATCATGTTGCGCGAGGGCATTGAGGCCGCGCTGATCGTCGGTATCGTTGCCAGTTATCTTGCCCAGAGCGGGCGCCGGGATTTCATGCCCGCGGTGTGGGTGGGCGTGCTGCTGGCGACGGCGCTGTCCCTGTTCGCCGGGGCGGGCCTGCAGCTCGTGGCAGCCGAATTTCCACAGAAGCAGCAGGAATTGTTCGAAGGGATCGTGGGGCTGATCGCCGTGGCCATGCTGACGTCCATGGTGTTCTGGATGCGCAAGACGGCACGCTCGATCAAAGGACAGCTTCAGCACTCGATCGACAAGGCGCTGGGGCAGGGGGACGGACAGGCCTGGGCCTTGATTGGCATGGTTTTCCTGGCCGTTGCGCGCGAAGGCCTGGAGTCCGTGTTTTTCCTGCTGGCCATTTTCCAGCAGAGCAGCGGGTGGGAGGCGCCGGTGGGCGCGCTTGCCGGGATTCTGGTCTCCGTGGGGATCGGATATGGCCTCTACTCCGGCGGTATCCGGCTGGATCTGCGGCGCTTTTTCCGCTTGACCGGGCTTTTCATCCTGCTCGTGGCGGCGGGCCTTTTGGCCAGCGTGCTTCGCAAATTCCATGAAGCCGGCATCTGGAATCATCTGCAGGCAGTGGTCTTCGACATGAGCGAGACGCTGCCCATGGACAGCCCCCTGGGGGCCGTGTTGTCGGGCTTGCTGGGCTACCAGGCTGCGCCGGTGGTGGGCGAGGTGATCGTTTACCTGGCCTTCCTGGCCGGCTCGCTTTATTTTTTCCTGCGGCCCGTGGCTACGCCGGCGCGCTGAGTTTCTTTTTCCCGATGCCTTCGAATCCTTCATCCAAATCCTTGGCCAAGCCTATGCGCCTGGCCGTGGCCGCATCGGCCTTGCTGGCCGCGGCCGGCCTGGCGGCCTTCTGGTATGCCTCGGGCGTGGCGCGCAAGGCGCCGCCCAAGGTCAGCGACCACGCCGTGACGGTGACCATCCAGGGCAATGAATGCCAGCCCAACGAGATCACGGTCCCCGCCGGGCGTACGACTTTCACCATCGTCAACCAATCCAGCCGCGCGCTCGAGTGGGAGATCCTCGACGGTGTGATGGTGGTGGAGGAGCGTGAGAACATCGCTCCCGGCTTTTCGCAGACCATGACCGTCAAGCTGCAGCCCGGCGAGTTCGACATCACCTGCGGGCTGCTGAGCAACCCGCGCGGCAAGCTGCGCGTCACGCCCTCGGCGGCGTCGGATGCCGAGGCGGCCCGGCCCTCGCTGGTCAACTACGTGGGCGCGTTGGCAGAGTACCGCGTGTTCCTAACGCTGGAAGCTGGGAGCCTGGATGATGCGGTCCATGCGTTGGCCCACGCGATTGGCGCTGGAGATCTGAAGCAGGCTCAGACGCTCTATGCGCCTGCGCATCAGGCCTACAAGCGCATCGAACCCATGGCAGAGCTGTTCGCCGATCTCGACACGCGGATCAACGCGCGCGCCGATTATTTTGGAGAGCGCGAAGCCGATGCCGCCTTCGCCGGCTTCCATCGTATCGAGTACGGCCTTTTCAGTGCCGATGCGGCCAAGAATGACGCCCAGAAGCTGATCCCGGTGGCCACGCGGCTGGTGGCCGATGTCGCTGAGCTCAAGGAGCGGCTGCGCGCGCTGAATATCCCGCCCGAACGCCTTGCCAGTTCCGGCGCCAGGCTGTTGCGCCGCGTAGCCGACAACCTGCCGGCCGGAGGCGAAGACCACTATGGCCATGGCGAGTTGGCGAACCTGCAGGGCAGCCTGGACGGTACGAAGAAAATCGCCGACCTGCTCTCGCCGCTGCTCGTCAAGGCGTCGCCTGATCTGCAGAAAAGTGTCGATCAGCGCTTTTCGGAATTGAGTGCCGCCCTGGATCCGTACCGGGAAGGGGAGGGGTTCAAGCCCGTGCGGCTCGACGAGGCGCAGCGCAAGGCGCTGGCGGGTACGGTGCGCGCGCTGAGCGATGAGATGGCCAAGGTGAATGCAGCGCTGGGACTGGAATGAACATGAAGACAACCCAAGGTATTTCCTCCGGCGCGCAGCCTTCGGAACCATTGCTTTCGTCGCCGCACCGCCGCCGCATGCTGGGCGGGCTGGGGGCCGCGGGCGCGGCGCTGGCCGCTGGCCTGGCGGCGCCGGGCCGTGGCGTTGCGGCGCAGGCGCCCGCGGAGGCAGGTGCGCAGGTCACAGATGCGCCCACGAGCGTCCACACGCAAGACCGTGTTCCCTATCTGGGTGCTCACCAGGCAGGGGTGACGACGCCGCGCCCGACGGCGGGCATGATCGCGTCCTTTTTCGTGCTCGCCGAGAACCGCAAGGATCTTGAGCGCCTGTTCCGCACGCTCACCGAACGTATTGCCTTTCTGACCCAAGGCGGCCCCCAGGCTGATCCTGATCCCAAGCTGCCTCCCGCCGGATCCGGCATCCTGGGGCCCGTGGTTCAGCCTGATGCGCTCACGGTGACGGTATCGGTGGGCCATTCGCTTTTCGATGAACGCTTTGGTCTCGCGAAAGTGAAACCCCTGCGCTTGCAGCAGATGCAGCGGCATCCCAATGATGCGCTGGATGCCGCGCTATGCCACGGCGATCTGTCGATCCAGTTCTGCGCCAATACCCCTGATACCAATATCCACGCGCTGCGCGACATCATCAAGAACACGCCAGATCTGCTGGTGCTGCATTGGAAACAGGAAGGCAGCGTGCCGCCGATCCCGGCCGTGCCGGGCCAGCCCGCCGAAAGCGCGCGCAATTTTCTGGGTTTTCGCGATGGCTCCGCCAATCCTGACTCCGGCAACGTGAAGCTGATGGACTCGCTGGTCTGGATTGGCGCCGACGATGCCGGGGAGCCGGCCTGGACGCGCAGCGGCACCTATCAGGCCGTGCGCATCATCCGCAATTTTGTCGAACGCTGGGACCGCACGCCGCTGCAGGAGCAGGAAGCCATCATGGGCCGCATCAAGCCCACCGGTGCGCCGATGGATGGTGGCCGTACCGAGCACGACGTGCCGGACTACGCCAAGGATCCAGAGGGCAAGCGGACGCCGATGGATGCGCACATCCGCCTGGCCAATCCGCGTACGCATGCATCCGAGGCCAACCTGATCTTGCGGCGGCCTTTCAACTATTCCAACGGCGTGACCAAGTCAGGCCAGCTGGAGATGGGGCTGCTGTTCATCTGTTACCAGGCCGATCTGGAAAAGGGGTTCATCACCGTACAGAAACGCCTGGACGGCGAGCCGTTGGAAGAGTACATCAAGCCCATTGGGGGCGGTTTCTTCTTCACGCTGCCCGGCGTGCGGAGCGAGCGCGATTGGCTCGGCCGCACGCTGATCGAGGCTTCCGCCTGAGAGGCCGTGCCGCCGCCCCAAGCATTCATGACCGTATTGTTATAGAAGGAGCATCATGTCCGCGCAAATTCGCCGCCGCTTTCTCGTCTCTGTGGCGGCCCTCGCTGCCGGCTTCGGCACGGGAGTGGCCCAGGCGGCCGTATCGCCTCTCGAACTGGTCGCGCCCATCGCCGAATACAAAATCTACGTCTCGGAGAACGTGCGCAAGCTGGTGGCCGATACACGCGTTTTCGTGGCCGCCGTGAAGGCCGGCGATGTGGAAAAGGCCAAGAAGCTGTACGCACCCACGCGCACCAGTTACGAGAAGATCGAGCCGGTGGCCGAACTCTTCAGCGACATGGACAGCGCCATCGACTCGCGCGCTGATGACCATGAGAAGGCCGAGAAGGACCCGGGGTTCGGCGGCTTTCACCGCATCGAATACGCGCTGTGGGTGCAAAAGAACACCAAGGAGGTCGGCAAGACCGCCGACAAGCTGCTGGCTGACGTGCTCGAGTTGCAAAAACGCCTGGGCACGCTCACCTTTCCGCCCGAGAAAGTGGTGGGCGGGGCGGCCGTGCTGATGGAAGAAGTGGCCGCCACGAAGATTTCCGGGGAAGAGAACCGGTACAGCCACACCGACCTCTGGGATTTCCAGGCCAATTTCGAGGGCGCCTACAAGATCGTGGAACTGCTGCGCCCCCTGGTCGTGAAGGAGAGCAAGGCCTTCTCGGACAAGAACGATGCGAACTTCAAGGTGGTCTTCGACACCCTGGCCAAATACCGCGCGGCGGACGGCGGTTTCGAGACTTATTCCAAACTCACCGAGCGCGATCGCAAGCTTCTGGCTGGCCGTGTCAATACGCTTGCCGAGGATCTGTCCAAGTTGCGGGGCATGCTGGGCTTGAACTGATCGGCGGCGCCGGAATATGGCGCCTTAGCGCGGTGAATCCGGCAGCGAGCGGATCACATCCGTTCCAAAGGCCTGGTGCACCGCATAGTCGACCGTGTCCCCGTTGGCTTCCGCCGTACGGATGCGTGCGGGCAGGTATTCCAGCGCCGGAGCGAGCCACAGTTCCATCCTGGTGTCGGTCTCGCCGGTGGATTCGTGCGTCAGGTGAATGGTTTTCAACGGTTTGCCGTTGATCATGCCTGGCACGACTTCCTCTTCGCCGACCACAAACGACCACTCCAATACCGAGGGCGGGTTCTGAATGGCCACCGGCAGGGTGATCGTCGTGCCCACGGGATAGCGTCCGGGCTCCCCGGCCAGTAGAGCGGCCAGTTGCATGATCAGACTCAGCCGGTCCTGCGTGCCGGGTGGCATCTTGATTTCCTGGATGACCGGGGTGTCCTGAGTCTGCGGAGCCGAGGCCGTTTCCTGAGGCTTTAATGATCGCGGCGGCGTCTTTGGCGCGGCAAGCAGGCGCTCGCCGGCGTGATCGAAGTTCATCTTCTGATCGCCTTTGGTGCGATACATGGCGTTGAGCGGCGCCAAGCCCTGTGGCGTGACCAATCCGTCGGAATAAAGCGATTGTTCACCCGCCTTGACGTGGTAGATGATCCACTTGCTTTCGTAGTAGGTGCCGTCGTGCCGCCAGGTCAGCCTGGAAGGCATGTCGATCGGAATGCCGCCGATGGTGCCTACAGACTTGTAGATCACCTCGGCTGGATGCGGTACTTGGGCGGGCGCGTCGCCGGCGCTTTTGATGCTGGCGCGGATTTGGCGGTTGTCCTCGTCGGTCGGCCGGATGGCAATGGGCGTCACGGGCGGGAAGGGGGCGAACTGCGGTGGGGGCGGGCCAGCCAGAATGGAGGGCTCCTGGTCGGCGCCATTGCCAGGGGTGCCTGCGGCGCCGCCGGCGGCAGGGGGCTTCGGCACGCTGGTGTCGGATGTTTCCGGTTTCGGCTCGGCAGGGGCCGTCGTGGGCCTTGGTTTCTTGGGCACGGCCGGGCGCTCGGGCGCGGGCTCAGGCTTGCTGGGCTTGGGCGCCGCCGGGGGCTCGGGGGTGTTTCCGTTTTTGGCTGAGGTGGCGCGGGGGGCGCAGGCTGCGCGGCCTCCTGTGCCGGCTCGGGCGTTTTGGGCCCGACGATGCGGGTGACCAGCGTGCCGGTGGCCAGCCCGGGGCGTCCGGTGGTGCCCCAGTGCGGCAGACCCAGAATCAAGAGCGCATGCGCAGCCAGCACCAGGGCGGTGCACAGCATCAGTCGGCGCTGCGGGGAAGCTTTTGGGGAGGAAGGGAAAGTAGCAGCAGCCAAGGGTAAGCCAGTGAGAGCGTGATCGCCGGGCGGCGGATTATTCTTTTTGCGCGCGGGGCGCACAGGGCGTTGAGCGGCAGGGCTGGCCGGTGCCTGGGCATCGGCTTTGGGGCGCTGCTGCAGAGCATGCTCGATGGCATCGAGCCGTTCCGAGAGGCTTTCCAGGTCAGCCGCTGATGGGATCCCCAGCCGGGCCAAGGCCCGTGCCACGCGCTGCTCGAAAATGCCTTCGATCTTGTCCCAGCGGTCCGTGGCCACGTTGCTGGCCCGCGCCGCCAGTTCTTCCATTTGCTGCGTGGCTTCGTTGATGCGCTCCTGGGCCATGGCATGGGTTCTACGCTGAAGCGCAATGCCTTCGCTCACCAGGGATTCGAAAGCTTTGGTCCCCTCGGCCTGCGCCTTGGCGAAGGCGCCCAGGCCCGCCAGCCAGATGTTGTGGCGCGCGGCATCGTCTGCACCAGGCGCGGCGCCGTCTTCAGGGGCGGGGCCGGTGGAGGAGGCTGATTTTTTCGTGACCATGGCGGATTCTCCTGCGCGCCTATCGAAAACTGCAGCCGCCCGACGCGAAAGGGGCCGCAAGCAACGCTTGCATCGCAAGCCCTCAATTATGGCTCCCCGGCCTTGCTTGGGTCGTTGGCGGATCGTGAAATAATTGTTCGCTTCTATAGGACTCGCAGATTGAAAACGTCTGCAGCAGAAGGCTCATTCATGATTCTCGTGACCGGCGGCGCCGGATTCATCGGCGCCAACTTCGTGCTTGACTGGTTGGCCGGCAGCGATGAACCGGTGGTCAACCTCGACAAACTGACCTACGCGGGCAACCTGGGAAATCTGGCCGGGCTTCAAGGCCATGCCGGACACCTTTTCGTGCAAGGCGACATTGGCGACACGGCTTTGCTCACCCGCCTGCTGCAGGAGCACCGCCCGCGCGCCATCGTGAATTTCGCCGCGGAAAGCCACGTGGACCGCTCCATCCATGGGGCCGAGGACTTCATCGCCACCAACATCGTGGGCACCTTCCGCCTGCTCGAGGCCGCGCGCGGCTATTTTGGCGGCCTGGCCGAGCGCGAGAAGGCGGCATTCCGGTTTCTGCACGTCTCCACGGACGAGGTCTACGGCTCCCTGGCGCCCGAGGCCCCGGCTTTTGCCGAAGACCATGTCTACGAGCCCAACAGCCCCTATTCGGCCAGCAAAGCCGCCAGCGACCACCTGGTGCGCGCCTGGCACCATACGCACGGGTTGCCGGTGCTCACCACCAATTGCTCCAACAATTACGGCCCGTATCACTTTCCAGAGAAGCTGATTCCGCTGATGATCGTCAATGCCCTGGCCGGCAAGCCGCTGCCGGTCTACGGCGACGGCCAGCAGGTGCGCGACTGGCTCTACGTGAAAGACCACTGCAGCGCCATCCGGCGGGTGCTCGAAGCCGGACGCGTGGGCGAGACCTACAACGTGGGCGGCTGGAACGAGAAGGCCAACCTGAGCATCGTGCACATCGTCTGCGACCTGCTCGACGAGCTTTCTCCCCGTGCCGACAAGCAAAGCTACCGGACCCAGATCACCCATGTGACCGATCGCCCTGGCCACGACCGCCGCTATGCCATCGATGCCCGCAAGATCGAGCGCGATCTGGGCTGGAAGCCGGCCGAGACATTCGAGACCGGCATCCGCAAGACGGTGCAGTGGTATCTGGCCAACCCTGAGTGGGTGAAGAATGTGCAAAGCGGCGCCTACCGGGAGTGGGTGGCGGCTCAATACGGCGCGGGGGGCCCAGCTTGAGTATTTTGCTGCTGGGCAAGAACGGGCAGGTCGGCTGGGAGTTGCAGCGGGCCCTGGCGCCGCTGGGACGGCTGACGGCGCTCGATCGCCATGGAGCGGATGGCCTGTGCGGCGATCTGGCCGATCTGGAAGGCCTTGCCGCCACCGTGCGGGCCTTGCGCCCCGAGGTAATCGTCAATGCCGCGGCCCATACCGCTGTGGACAAGGCCGAGAGCGAGCCCGATCTGGCGCAGCGGCTGAACGCAGAGGCGCCCGCCGTGCTGGCGCGCGAGGCCGCCGCCCTGGGGGCCACGCTCGTGCACTACAGCACGGACTACGTGTTCGATGGCAGCGGTATCTTGCCATGGCGGGAAGATGCGGCCACCGGCCCCTTGAGCGTCTATGGCCGCAGCAAACTGGCGGGCGAGCAGGCCATTCGCGCCAGTGGCTGCCAGCATCTGATCTTTCGTACCAGTTGGGTTTATGCCGCGCGCGGCGGCAATTTCGCCAGGACCATGCTCCGCCTGGGCGCCGAGCGCGAGCGCCTCACCGTGATCGACGATCAGTGGGGCGCCCCCACCGGTGCCGAGCTGATCGCGGATGTCACCGCCCACGCCATCCGGCACCTGCGGGTACAACCGCAAGATGCGGGCACCTATCACCTGGCGGCCAGCGGTTTCACCACCTGGTGCGCCTATGCCAAGCATGTGCTGAGCTTCGCCAGAACCGTGTCGCCTTCCCTGGCGTTGGCGGTGAAAGAGATCGCTCCGGTGCTGACCGAAGCTTTCCCGTTGCCGGCGCCGCGCCCACGCAATTCACGCCTGGACACGCAGCGCCTGCAAGCCACCTTTGGACTGATGTTGCCGCCCTGGCAGCAGGGGGTGGAGCGGATGCTCGCTGAAATTCTCTGATGAGTCCCCAGCCCGACATGATGGCGCTGCACCGGCAGCTTCTCGAAGGCGCGGCGCTGCAGAAGGCGGGTGACTGGACGGCGGCTGAGCGGATCTACCAGGGTGTCATTGCCCAGGTGCCGGGGCATCCGCTGGCGCTGCACCTGGCTGCCAGCGTGGCGGCTAGCCGCGGCCAGTTCGTACAGGCCATCGATTTTTACCGGCGCAGCCTTGCCGTGCGGCCGGAGGATGCGACGGCCTGGCAAGGCCTCGCACAGGCCTGCTGGTCAGTGGGGGACGACGGGGGCGCCTTGAGTGCCGCCCAGCGGGCCATTGCCCTGGCGCCACAGTCCGCCAGGAGCTGGTACGTGCATGCAGGGGCGATGCAGCGCCAGTATGACTGGAGCCGGGCGCGTGATTCACTGGCCAAGGCGCAAGCGCTTTGCAATGATGAACCTACATCGGCCCTGATCTTGGGAGAACAATGGAACGTGGCCCAGCAGCTTTGCGACTGGGATGCCCTGGAGCGCTTCAGGCAAGCTGTGCGCGATCGGGGCCACTTGCCGCTGCCGTTTGTGGCGCTGGCCTTGGCCGACGATCCGGCCCTCCACCGGCGCGCCGCGGAGAAGAGCTGGCAGGGGGCTGGCCCCCGCAACCCATCGCCAGCGGCCACCGCTCCCGCCACGAACGCATCCGGATCGCCTATCTGTCGGCGGACTTTCATGACCACGCCACCGCTCACCTGACGGCGGAGCTTTTCGAGCGCCATGACCGCCGCCGTTTCGAGTTGACCGGGATTTCCTGGGGACCGGATGATGGCTCCCGGATGCGCCGCCGACTTATGCGGGCGTTCGATCAGTTCTGGGACGTGCGGGGGCAAGATAGCGTCCAGATCGTGGCGCGCATGCGTGCGGCCGAGATCGATGTCGCGGTGGATCTGAAAGGCCATACGATGCTGGCCAAGCCGGAGCTTTTTCTGAACAAGCCCGCGCCCGTCATTGTCAACTATCTGGGCTATCCGGGCACGATGGGCGTAGCCGTGTACGACTACATCATTGGCGATGCCACGGTGACGCCTTTTGAGGCGGCCGGGCATTACAGCGAGCGGATCGTGCAGATGCCGCACAGCTACCAGGTGAACGATAGCCAGCGTGCCATGGCTGCGCATGTGCCCAGCCGGGCCGACGAAGGCCTGCCGGCCCAGGGCTTTGTGTTCGCGGCGTTCAATAGCCCTTATAAGATCCGGCGCGAGTTTTTTCGCGTCTGGATGGATTTGCTGAATCAGGTGCAGGGCAGCGTGCTCTGGCTGGTGTGCGAACACCCCGCGACCCAGCAGAATCTGCGCGCGGAAGCAGCGGCTTGCGGCGTGGCGCCTGAAAGGCTGGTGTTCGCTCGGCGGGTTCCTCCGGACCTGCATCTCGCCCGGCACGCCCATGCAGGTGTCCTGCTGGACAATTTGCCTGTGAATGCCCACACCACGAGCAGCGATGCCTTGTGGACGGGCGTGCCCGTGGTGACTTGCCGGGGGCAGGCTTTTGCTGGCCGCGTGGCGGCCAGCCTGCTGCGTGCCGTGGGCTTGCCGGAGTTGGTAGCTGAAAATCTCGAGGGCTACCGTGCGCTGGCGCTGCGGATTGCACAGGATGCCGCCTACAGGGAGCAGCTTCGTGCCCATCTGCGCGCTGCCCGCGTCAGCGCGCCGCTGTTCGATGCGGCCCGCTTTGCCGGCGATATCGAAATGGCTTTTGAACACATGCATGATTGCTGGCGGCAAGGCTTGCCGCCGAAAGCCTTCGCTGTGGCCGAAC
Source organism: Ottowia sp. VDI28 (assembly GCF_049532675.1). NCBI lineage: Bacteria > Pseudomonadati > Pseudomonadota > Betaproteobacteria > Burkholderiales > Comamonadaceae > Ottowia > Ottowia sp. VDI28. Next base: position 1,350,234 of record NZ_CP149820.1, read on the forward strand.
TGCCTGGGTACATAAGATCACCATAGTTGAAATACCCCCCGGGGCCGCCCCTACACTATCGGGTATGGCCTGGAGGGGCGGCCTGCCTGTCGCCTGCGGGCATCAAGGCCCGATACGCCAGTAAGCCAATACGCATACGCATGAACATTCGAAAACCACATCGCATCTTGCAGGAGACCAGGTAAGCCATGGCTGCGCAACGTAAAGGCATCATCCTCGCGGGCGGCTCCGGTACCCGCCTGCATCCGGCCACGCTGGCCATCAGCAAGCAACTGCTGCCGGTGTATGACAAGCCGATGATCTACTACCCGTTGGCCACGCTCATGCTGGCCGGCATCCGCGACATTCTGGTCATCAGCACGCCGCAGGACACGCCGCGCTTCCAGCAACTGCTGGGCGATGGCGGGCAATGGGGCATGAATCTGCAGTACGCGGTGCAACCCAGTCCGGACGGCCTGGCACAGGCCTTCATCATTGGCGAGCAGTTCGTCGGAGGCGCGCCGAGCGCCCTGGTGCTGGGCGACAACATCTTCTACGGCCACGATATCGAAACCCTGCTGGCGCGGGCCGACGCGCAGGCCGCGGGCGCCACGGTCTTCGCCTATCACGTACAGGATCCGGAGCGCTACGGCGTCGTGGCCTTCGATGCCCAGGGTAAGGCCGTTTCCATCGAGGAAAAGCCGGCGAAGCCGAAGTCCAACTACGCGGTCACGGGTCTTTATTTCTACGACAGCGAGGTGGTGGACATCGCCAAGGCCGTCAAGCCCAGCGCGCGCGGCGAGCTTGAAATTACTGCGGTCAATGATGCCTATCTGCAGCGCGGCCAGTTGAGCGTGCAGATCATGCAGCGCGGCTATGCATGGCTTGATACCGGCACGCACGAGAGCTTGCTCGAAGCAGGCCAGTTCATCGCCACGCTGGAGCACCGCCAGGGCCTGAAAATCGCCAGCCCCGAGGAAATCGCGTGGCGCCGGGGCTTCATCGATGCCGAACAGCTCGAACGCCTGGCGCAGCCGCTGGCCAAGAGCGGCTACGGGCAGTACCTGCTGCAACTGCTGAGCGAATCTTCCCCCGCCGGCGGGCGCGCCTGATGCCGGCCGTGCCCGCTCCCATCACGGTCCCCCTGTTTTGCGCCGCTTCGGCCGCGCAGGGGCTGGATTTGCCCGCGCTGCTGCGCAGCGTGGTGGACAGCCAGCGCTACATGCTCGGCCCGCGCGTGCAGGCCTTCGAGGAGGCCTTTGCCGCTTATGTGGGGGTGCGCCATGCCATTGGCGTGGCCAACGGAACCGATGCCCTGGAGCTCGCGCTGCGAGGCTTGGGGCTGGGCCCCGGCCAGCGCGTGCTCACCGTGGCGAATGCGGGGTTTTACGCCAGCACGGCGATACGCGCTGTGGGCGCCGAGCCGGTGTACGCCGAAATTGACGACGCCATGCTCACCCTGGCTCCCGCGGTGCTGGCCGAGGCCCTGGCCGGGCAGCGGCTGCATGCCGTGGTGGTGACGCACATGTATGGCCAACTGGCCGACATGCCGGCCATCGCGGCGCAGTGCAAGGCCGCCGGTGTTCCCTTGATCGAAGACTGCGCGCAGGCCCACGGCGCCCGCCGCGATGGGCGGCAGGCAGGTGCGTGGGGCGATATCGGCTGCTTCAGCTTTTACCCCACCAAGAACCTGGGGGCTTTGGGTGACGGAGGGGCGCTGGTAACTACGGACGATGCGCTGGCCGCTCGCCTGCGCGCCTTGCGCCAATATGGCTGGGGCACCAAGTATGAAGTGGTTCACGAAGGCGGGCGCAACAGCCGCCTAGATGAGCTGCAAGCCGCGGTGCTGGAGGCCAAGCTGCCCCTGCTGGATGAAGCCAACGCGCGCCGCCGCGCCATTGCCGCGCGCTATGGCGCGGCTTTCGCCGGGCTGCCGCTGCAGGCGCCGCTGGCGCAGGGCGAGGATTATGTGGCGCACCTGTATGTGGTTCGCAGCACCCAGCGCGAGGCCTTGCGTGCGCACCTCTCGGCCCAGGGGATCGCGAGCGACGTGCACTATCCGCTGCCTGATCACCGCCAGCCGGTAGTGGCAGACGCCTGCGCTGGTGTGCGCTTGCCTCTCACCGAAGCGGCCTGCGCGCAGGTGCTTTCGCTCCCTTGTTTCCTGGGCATGACCGACAGTCAGGTGGAGCAGGTGATCTCCGTCGTGGCCGATTTTCATGAGCGCGTGGCTTGAGCATCATGAGCGCCCGCGACCTCAGCCTCATCATTCCCGTCTACAGGAACGAGGATTCCCTGCCTGATCTGCTGGCGGCGCTGCACCAGCTCGATGCCAGCCTGAATGGCCGGTTGGAAGTGATTTTCGTGATCGATGGCAGTCCTGACCGCTGCTATGAGTTGCTGCGCCAGCAATTGCCGGATTACCCTTTTGCAGCCACGCTGGTGTTGCTCTCACGTAATTTCGGGGCTTTCTCGGCAGTTCGTATGGGCCTGGCACACGCCACAGGGACGAAATTTGCCGTGATGGCTGCTGATTTGCAGGAGCCGCCAGAGTTGGTGCCGGAGATGTTCCGCGTGCTCGATGAGAAGGACACCGATGTCGTGGTAGGCGTACGCGCGGCGCGCGGCGATCCGCTGCTGCAACGGTGGCAGGCACGGATCTTCTGGGCCTGCTACCGGCGCTGGGTGGTACCGGACATGCCGCCAGGCGGGGTCGATATCTTCGCTTGCAACCGCGCTTTCCGCGATGCGCTGCTGGCACTCGAGGAGAGCAGGAGCTCGCTGATCGCGCAGATCTTCTGGCTTGGCTTCCGCCGGGCGGAGGTTCCCTATGAGCGGCGCGCACGCGAGCACGGCACTTCCGCCTGGACATGGCGCAAGAAAGTGGCGTATCTCGCCGACAGCGTGTTTTCGTTCACTGATCTGCCCATCCGCTGGCTGTTGCTGGTGGGCACCTTGGGGGTGCTGGCCGCGCTGGCGCTGGGGGGCACCGCGGTGGCAGGCCGCCTGCTGGGGCTGATTGCCGTGCCGGGCTACGCCATGACGATCGTGGCCATCCTTTTCTTCGGCGCGCTGAATCTGCTCAGCTTGGGCATCGTGGGCGCCTACGCCTGGCGGGCCTACGAAAATACCAAGCAACGCCCTCAGGCTGTCGCCTTGACGGTGCAACACTTCCAGGCAGCCGAACACGCGCGCAGCACACCATGACTGACAAGATGATCCACCCTTCAGCGGTTGTGCTGGCAGACCAGGTCGGCGCGGGCGTGCAGGTCGGCGCGCTCGCCTGCGTGGCCGCGGGCGCCACTCTCGGCAAGGGCGCGCGCGTGGGTGAGGGGGCCGTGGTGGCGCCCGGTGTGCGCATCGGCGAGTACGCGCAAGTGGATCCGGGCGCGGTGGTCACGCGCGATGTGCCCTCCAATGCGGTGGTGCAGGGACACCCAGCCGTGATTACGGGCTACGTCGATGCGCCGGCACGCCTGCCGTATTCCGCCGAGGCGCTGGCAGGTTCGGCGGCTCAAGCCGCCCCTGGTGTCAGCGCCAGCGTGGTGCGTGGCGTGCAACTGCATCATCTGCGCGAGGTGCAGGACATGCGGGGTTTCCTCTGCGCGGCCGAGTTTGATGCCAATCTTCCCTTCGTGCCGCGCCGCTGCTTCTGGGTGTATGCGGTGCCCAATCAGCAGATCCGCGGCGAGCATGCCCACCGGCGCTGCGCGCAGTTCCTGGTGGCCGTAACCGGCCGCTTGCGCGTCGTCGCCGATGACGGAGAGCGGCGCGAAGAGTTCTGGCTGGACCGCCCCCACCTCGGTTTGTACCTGCCGCCCATGACCTGGGGCATTCAGTATGGCTACTCCGAGGATGCCGTGCTGATGGTGCTGGCCTCCGACCCCTACGAGCCGCAAGACTACATCCGCGATTACGCCGAGTTTCAGCATCTGGCGAACGTGGCACGCCAAGAAACCGCGTGAGCCTGCTTTCCACACTGCCGCGCTATCTGCTGGCCGGGGCCGCCAACACGGCCTTCGGCTATCTGCTGTATCTGGCCTTGCTGCAGGTGACCAGCTACCGCGTGGCCTACGTCACTTCTTTCGTCGCCGGCATTGCCTTGTCCTACCTGCTGATGCGCTTTGCCGTGTTCCGGGCGCCCGGCAGGCGGTTTTCGCAGGTCTGGGTGGCGGCCAGCCATTTGATGCAATTGGCCTTGGGGCTCGTGATCGTGGAGGTTTGGGTCAAGGTGCTGCACGGCCCGCCCGAACTGGCGGCACTGGCTGCCGTGACCGTATGCGTGCCGCTCATGTTCGTGGTGCAGCGCTGGATTTTTTCGAGCGGAAGGCGGCCATGAGAAATGCGCTGCTTCGCCTGTGCTGGATCGTTCCGGTGCTGATGCTGGCCGCCAATGCGCTGGCCTGGCTGCGCTGGGGCACGGATTTTCCGTTCTTCGATGATTGGCGTGCCTATGCGTCGGGCGATATCGAGTCATTCAGCGTGGCGCGTCTGTTCCAGGTGGTCAACAACACCATGTCGCCGGTGGGCTTCGCGCTCGACACCCTGGCCCAGCGCTGGCTTGACGGCAATACGGTGGCCTATCAGCTGTTGTCGATGCTGGTGGTGCTCGGCGGGCTGCTCTGGCTGCAATGGAAACTGCTGGAATGGGCTGTGGCCGACCGGCTGGTGCGTGCGGTGGCCTTTGCGTTCACGGTCTTCATGCTCCAGGCCTCCACCTATTGGGGGGAGCAGAACCTGGCCTATCACCAGGCGCTGCCGCTGCTGTTCCTGTTGGCGGCCCTCCATGTGATCACCGCCAGCCGGCTGGGCACGCTTGCGCTGTGCGGCGTGGTGGCGCTGCTGGGCTTGCTGGCGGGCCTTTCCTATATCTCCGGCGCAGTGGCTGCGGTGGTGATGGGCGGTCTCTTGCTGCTGCGCATTTGCTTCTTCCCACTGGAGGGAGAGGCGGCGCTCAAAACCAGGGTGCGTTACGGCAGCGCGGCCCTGCTGCTGGCTGGATTGGCCACCACGGCTTTCCAGTACTACGCCACGCGCATGGTCGGCGGCAGCGACCGCTCAGAATCATTCCCCGTCCGGTTGCCGGTGCACCCCGATTTCTGGGCCTACCTGCTGGGCAAGGTCGGCAGGAGCTTCGGCTCGGCATTTCAAGGTACCGGCAAGGAGCTGGCATTTGCCTTGGCGCTGGGGGGCGTGCTGGCCGCAGTGTGCCTGCTGTTCATCAAGCGCCTTGCCGTGCGCGATACCTCCCCTGAAGGCACCTCAGGCAGGACATCCGTCGACCGCCTGTCCTGCGTCTACCTGCCCATGGCGGGAGCCGTCGCGGTGTATCTGGGCCTGGTCGCTTTTGGGCGGGCAGGCTTTCGGGACGCTTCCATCCAGAGCTTGCCGGACGTTTTCCAGTTTGCCTACCAGCGTTTTCATTTTTTCTGGATCACGCTGCTGTTCCCCTGGACCGTAGCGGCGCTGCTGCTGATGTGGCGCAAGGGGCAGCGCCGCGCGGGCGCATTCATTGCGGTGGCCGTGCTGGTGCTCGGCTGGGGTTTGGCTGGTGCGCGCGGCGTGTTCGATATCGGCACGTATTACAAGCAGGGCGCGCAGGCCCGCGCGGCCACCATTCGCTGCATGAGCCAGCAACTGGGCTCAGGGGGCCCCATCATGTGCCCCGAGTTCGGGCTGCCGGGCTGGACGGATTGGACGCCGGCCTACGTGCATGCGCGGGAGATCGGCGCCTCTTTCACCAAATACTTCCCACTGGTCGGGCACGAGCCGCCCCGGCACTGGCTGTTCGAGGGCGCGCCCGGGGCGCAGGCAGGGGTGGCCTGGCACGATGCCGATGCGGTCGGCAGCGGCTGGCGCAAGGGCGAGGCTGATCCGCAGTTGCTGATCGAAAGTACCGACGCCGGGGCCTATGCGCATTGCCGCGTGCTCGATGTGCGGGTGCGTGTGCGCAGCGACAAAGCCAGTTTCGCGCAGGTGTTTTACCGCCCGGCAGGCACGGAAGGGTTCTCCGAATCGCTGTCGAGCCGCGGTCCTGTGGCCGCCAATGCAGACGTGCCGGTGGAACTGCGTTTCGCGCTGGAAAGCCCGCAAGGTTTCGCGCCCGTGCTTCGGATCGATCCGGTGCAGGGCGATGCGCGCTTTCTGGTCGACGATGTGCGCGTGGGCTGTGGGTTGCAGAGGCCGTGACGATGGCAGCCATTCGCAAGGCAGCCTCCATCGAGGGCAGCAAACTGCGTTTGCGCAACGCGGTGGAGGCCGACGCGGCCTTCATCTTCAGCCTGCGCCATGATCCCGCGCGCAACCGCCATATGTCGGCCACCTCGCCTGTGCTCGATGATCAGCGCCAATGGCTGGAACGCTACGCCACGGATCAAGGCCAAGCCTATTTCATCATCGAGACGCTGGCCGATGCCCAGCCACTCGGCACGGTGCGGCTGTACGATGCCCAGGGAGATTCCTTCTGCTGGGGCTCGTGGATGCTCGAGCCGGGCGCGCCGTCTTTCGCGGCCATTGAGTCGGCGTTGATGGTCTACCGGTACGCGCTGGATCTTGGGTTTACCTCGGCGCACTTCGAAGTGCAGGACGGTAACCTGCCCGTATCCCGCTTCCATGAGAATTTTGGCGCCGTGCGGGTGGGCCACGCCGGGGGGCAGATCCAGTACAGCCTCAGCCATGAGAACATCCTTCAATCATTGCACCGCTACCGCAGATACCTGCCAGGCGGCATCCAATACAGGTCTTAACCGATCTTCTTGAAAACATGCAGGCTATTCCTACCGCCATCGAAGGCGTTTTCATTCTCGAACCCAAGCTGTTCGGCGATTCACGCGGCTTTTTCATGGAAAGCTACAACCGCCGCGTCTTCGCGGCAGCCACGGGGGTGGATCCGGAGTTTGTGCAGGACAACCAAAGCCGCAGCCGAAAAGGGGTGCTGCGCGGCCTGCACTATCAGATCGAACAGCCGCAGGGCAAGCTGGTCCGCGTCACGCAAGGCGCCGTGTTCGATGTGGCGGTCGATATCCGCAAAGGCTCTCCCACCTTCGGCCGCTGGGCCGGCGTGGAACTGACGGGCGACAACCATCGCCAGTTCTGGGTGCCTGCCGGCCTGGCGCACGGTTTCGTGGTGCTCAGCGACACGGCTGATTTCCTCTACAAGACGACCGACTACTACGCCCCCCAGCATGAGCGCTGCATCGCCTGGAACGATCCCGCGATCGGCATCGAATGGCCGCTGGCTGCGCATGGCATCACCGAACCCATTCTGTCCGACAAGGACCGCGCCGGCCAAAGCTTTAGCGCAGCAGTGTGAATATCACGGTTTCACTTGTCAGCCATGGCCACGGCCAGGAGGTGCTGGTGTTGCTCAAGGAGCTGGGCGCACTGGCGGGTAGCGGCTCTGGTTTCGTCCTGCGCCGCGTTCTGCTCACGCTCAATCAGCCGGAATCCGAACTGGCGGGCGCCTTGCAGCCGCAAGCCTTTCCTTTCGAGCTGATTCTGACGGAAAACCCCAGCCCGCTCGGCTTCGGTGCCAACCATAACTGCGCCTTCGCCCGCGACGCGGCCTTGGGCGCCAGCGAAGCTTTCGCGGTGTTCAATCCGGACCTGCATCTGCGCGGCAACCCGCTGGCCGCCATGGCGCAAGTCCTTCTGCAGAACCCGCAGGCCGGCGCCGTGTATCCGAGGCAGGTGGATTCCACGGGTGTTCCGAGCGACAGCGAACGCCTGCTGCCCACGCCGCGGCGCCTGCTGGCGAGATACTTGGGCGGGCGCAGGCGAGAGGTGGCTCCCGGAGCCAAGCCGGACTGGGTCAATGCCGCCTGCCTGCTGCTGCGGCGCGAAGCGTACGAGCAGATCGGCGGCTTCGACGAGCGCTATCACATGTATTGCGAAGACGTCGACCTTTGCCTACGCCTGCAACTGGCCGGCTGGGGTCTTCTGCGTGCGGACGATGCCGTGGTTGAACACGCCGCCCAGCGCGCAAGCCACAGGAACTTCCGCCATCTGGTCTGGCACCTGGCCAGCCTGGGGAGGCTATGGCGTTCCGCTCCCTATCGAGACTGGCTAAACTCGTAGGGCGTGTACACCCTACATGTACGCCTTGAATCGCTCAATTGACGGAGGTGACACCATGAGTATCCCAGTGGAGCTGTCCGGGTTGGCGGAAACGCTGGCACGCTACCGCTATGCCTATTTGATGACGGCCGGTTCTCAGGGCGCACCGCATGCGGTGGCGGTCAGCCCGGCTTTGCAGGAGGGCGAACTGGTGATTGCGGGTGCGGGCCGGCGCACGCGGGCCAACGCCGAAGAGCGCGCGGCCGTGGGCCTGGTGTGGCCGCCCGTGAAAGACGACGATTACTCACTCATCGTCGACGGCGAGGCCCGGATGGTGGGCGAGCAACTGCACATCCGGCCTCAGCGGGCCGTGCTGCATCGCCCCGCGCCAGCGCCGCAGGCCAAGGCAGAGGGCAGTTGTGCTTCGGATTGCATGGAGATCAGCCTGAAGCCTTGCGGAAGCACAAGCTGACAGCTGATTATTCTTCGAATTTGACGGCCGTGCCCTTGGCGTCCATGTAGCCCCAGGTTGTCAGGCCGACGCCACTTTTGTAGGTCACATTGACCACGGCATCCGCCGCAATGGCGGCGGCTTTGTCCTTGAGCGCTTCGTCAGCTTGCTCTTTGGTTGGATCTTTGTGGAATATCGTCAGCTTCTTGACGCTGACTTCAACCGGTCCGACTTCCTTGTATTTCTTGCCGGGCAGCGAGTCTTCCGAAATCAACACCTTGTTGCGGCTTTCCTTGCTGATGGCTGCGCTCGGAATCACCTTGATCGCCGGGGCGGCGGGCGTTTCGCTGGAAATGCCGCTAGCTGGCATCGGTACTTGTGTATCCGAAGGGATATTGGATTCCACGCGGTAGGAGGCGCAGCCGGTGGTCATGGCGAGGGTAGCCAGGGCACTCAGCAAGAGGAAATTCTGTTTTTTCATTTTTTAAATGAGTAAAAAAGAATTCATTTTAAGATGAATGCAATCCCTGCTCGCGAAGAGCACTGGCTGTTGGAGAGCCGAGGTTGTCGGGCACTGTGATGAGGAGATTGGGAAAGGAACAGCCGGGTGGACGTGGCGCTGTGAAAGCCCCCACTCCAGCTCTCCCCCAGAGGGCATAGGTATCTACACATCTTTTCCCGTCATTCCCGGATGGCCGGCCCCCGCTCAGGCGGGAATCCAGGGTTACGTGACGCTACGCCAGCAAAAGCACTCGCGTTGCATCCCCATTCTGCCAATCCCACTGCAAACCATGTTGGGTATCCGCGCTTCCTATCCCTGGATTCCCGCCTGAGCGGGGGCCGGCCATCCGGGAATGACGGTGATGAAGTCCAAAGATGTGTAGATACCTATGCCCAGTGGGGGAGGGAGTAAGACAGCGAAGCCTGTTGATGCCAGGGCCGAGCGCAGCAATGGCCCGAGCCACGGGTCCCCTCTGCCCGCGCTGAGAAGCGCAGGGCAAGGGGCGGGCAAGGGCACTGCAAGATGCCCTTGCTTCGTGCTCTAGTTTGCTGCAGCTGTTTGAGCGGCGTGAACGAAGTGAACATAGCGAGTTCTGCAGCACCGCCCCTTGACCGAGCATCGCAGGCTGCCCGGAGCGTAGCGCAGGGACGCGGGAAGTGGGGTCGCCTTTTCTTGGGTTACCTTCTTTTGGCGACGCAAAAGAAGGTGACTGCACCGCCGGGGGCAATCCCGGCCTCCGACTGCAATTCAAACAGCAGAAGGTCATTGGGAAGCAGAAGGCTGTTCAGATTAACCGACGTGAAAGCCCTCACCGGATGGCCGGCCCCCCCGGCCCTCTCCCAAAGGGAGAGGGAGCAAGGCATCCGCGCGGGCATAAATGCTCGCCCTACGAGCGAACGAGCCCCTGCATGGCAAAGCCTTTGAAAGGCACGGATTGGAAATCGCCCCTCTCCGGCCTAATTTCCCTCCAGCGCCTCATCATCCCCCCGGTTGAACAGCGCCCAGAATGCCATGAACATCGCGGCGATCGTCGGCCCGATCACGAAGCCGTTGAGGCCGAAGAGCGACATGCCGCCGATGGTGCTCACCAGCACGAGGTAATCAGGCATCTTGGTGTCCTTGCCTACCAGCAGCGGCCGCAATAGGTTGTCCGAGAGGCCGATCGCCAGTACCCCCCAGATGATCAGGCCCACGCCCTGCAGGACTGCATCGGTGGAGATCAGGTAAATGGCCACAGGCACCCAGACCAGTGCCGCGCCCACGGCCGGCAACAGCGACAGCAGCGCCATGACCACGCCCCAGAACACCGCCGCGTGAATACCCAGCACCCAGAACGCGAGGCCGCCCAAGGCGCCTTGCACCACCGCCACGACCACATTGCCCTTCACGGTGGCGCGGACCACGGTGGTGAACTTGCGCAGCAAGTAGCTGGTGTGGTCACGCTCCATGGGCGCGGATTCGAGCACCAGCTTCGACAGATCCCGCCCATCGCGCAGCAGAAAGAAGAGCAGATACAGCATGATCACGAAGCTGACCAGAAAATCGAACGTGTTCTGGCCGATCGCCAGTGCATTCGACGCCAACACCTGGCCGGCCTGCGCCAATCCGCTTGAAACGCGGTCGAGCACGCCCTGCAGATTGGACAGGCCCAGGCGATCCAGCCAGTCGAGCAGCCAATGGGGCAGAGCGGAGAGGATCTGCTGGAAGTACAGGCGGAAATTGAGTTCCCCCTTTGATCCGCTGCGCCAGGGCCGAGGCTTCCGCGACCAGCGTGGAGGTCACCAGGGCCATCGGCAGAATGACGATTACCAGGCAGATCAGCAAGGTGATCAGAGCCGAAAGATTGGTGCGTCCGCACACGGCGCGGAGAATGCGCTGATAGATCGGATCGAACATCAGCGCCAGCGTCACGGCCCAGAATACGGCGCCGAAAAAGGCTTCAATACCCATCCGAACGCCACGGTGACCAAGGTCAGCAGCAGCAGGAAGACAACGCGTTTCAAGGTCGGGGTATTCATGGCCCGCTCACTATAACCTGAGGGGGCTTGCACCTCACCGCGCCGTGGGCAGGCACAATCGGGGAGCCGCCCTAGCCTTTAGCCTTTACCTAGATCGCAGATATGCCCAGCCATCCCGCCACCCCCATGCCCGCTCCCGAAACGCTCGTCGTGCACGGCAAGTCACGCATGATCGAGCTGGCCTGGCCCGATGGGGCCCGGTTCCGTATTCCCTTCGAGCTGATGCGGGTCTATTCGCCTTCGGCCGAAGTGCAGGGGCACGGCGCCGGCCAGGAGGTGCTGCAGACCGGCAAACGCCAGGTCACCATCATCGAGTTGGCCCCCGTCGGCAACTATGCCGTCCAACCCACGTTTTCGGATGGCCATGACAGCGGCATCTATACCTGGGACTATCTATACTTTCTGGGTTCGCGCCAGGATGAGCTTTGGCGCGAGTATGAAAGCCGCCTGGCCGCTGCCGGCGCGGATCGTGATGCGCCCATGCCGCAGAAGGCGGGCGGCGCGTGCGGCCATCATTGACCTCTTCCCTTTGATTTTCTACCGGTAACCCAACATGGCGACCACCCATTTCGGCTTCCAGGACGTGGACGAACGCGACAAGGCACGGCGCGTGCGCGGCGTATTCGATTCAGTCGCTACCCGCTACGACCTGATGAACGACCTGATGTCAGGCGGCCTGCACCGGCTCTGGAAAGCCTACACGGTCACCGTGGCCAACGTGAAGGAAGGCCAGCGCGTGTTGGACATCGCGGGCGGCACGGGCGATCTGGCGCTCGCTTTCTCCAAAAAAGTGGGTGCCCGCGGCCAGGTAGTGCACACCGACATCAACGAAGCCATGCTGCGCACCGGGCGCGACCGTCTGCAGGATGCCGGCGTCATCCTGCCCACCACCGTGTGCGATGCCGAGAAGCTGCCCTTCCCGGACAACCATTTCGATGTCGTCAGCGTGGCTTTCGGTCTGCGCAACATGACCCACAAGGACGCGGCGCTCCGTGAAATGGCCCGCGTGCTCAAGACCGGCGGCAAGCTGCTGGTGCTGGAGTTCTCTCGCGTCGCCAAGCCGTTGCAAAAAGCCTACGACCTGTATTCATTCAAGGTTTTGCCCCGCCTGGGCAAATTGGTGGCTGGCGACGAAGACAGTTACCGCTATCTGGCTGAATCCATCCGCATGCACCCCGATCAAGGGGAACTTAAGGCGCTGATGAAGATCAATGGGTTTGGCCATGTCGACTTTCACAACATGACAGGCGGGGTTGTCGCCCTGCATGTCGGCATCAAATGTGATTAGTCTTCAAGGGTTATCTTTACTTTGTCTTTCATATAAGTAACCATTCGGGGCACTACACCCCGTAAATAAAAGGAGAACTGACCGCATGAATCTATCCGCCATCGTTACGCGCCTCTTTACCGTCCTGCTTGCTGCAGTGGTGGTCGGTGGTGCCTTCACCTTCGACGCCGAGGCGCGCCGGCTGGGCGGCGGGAAGTCCATGGGTCGTCAATCCAGCAATGTGACGCAGCGCCAGGCCACGCCGCCAGCGGCAGCTCCGGCTCAGCCTGGCCAAGGGGCCGCTGCTGCGGGTGCAACAGGTGCCGCGGGCGCGGGCGCCGCAGCCGCTGCGCGCAAACCCTGGGGCAGCATGCTGGGCGGCATCGCCGCCGGCCTGGGCCTGGCATGGCTCGCGCATTCGCTCGGCCTGGGGGCGGCGTTCGGCAACATCCTGCTGATCGCGCTGTTGGCCGTGGCCGCCGTGGTCGTGTTCAACATGCTGCGCCGCCGGTCGGCAGGGCAAGGCACCTCCATGGCCTATCAAGGGGCTGGGGCCGGTGCGGCCAATCCCGTGACGCCGCGTCAATACAGCCCGGCGAAGGTCGGTAACGACGCCTCGGCTCGCCCGTGGGAAGGCCAGGCCGCCCAATTTGATTCATCGGCGGCAGGCGGCTCCATCATCGGCTCCGGCATTTCCTCCGGTCTTTCTGGGTCGCAAAGCTGGGGTGTGCCGGCTGATTTCGACATCGCCGGCTTCACCGAGGCTGCCAAGCGCAACTTCATCAGCCTGCAAGACGCCTGGGACCGTTCCGACATCCCGGCTTTGCGCGCCATGATGACCGACGACATGCTCACCGAAATCCAGAGCCAGTTGGCGGAGCGCGAGCGCACCGCGCCCGGCCAGGCCAACAAGACCGAAGTGGACATGCTCGAAGCCCAACTGCTCGGCATCGAGGAGCTCGACGACGCCTATATGGCCAGCGTCGAATTCAGCGGCATGATCCGTGAAGACCAATCGGCCGGGCCCAATCCTTTCCGCGAGGTCTGGAACATGACCAAGCCGCGGAATGGACGTGGCGGCTGGCTGGTGGCAGGCGTACAGGCACTCCAGTGAAGTAAGCGTGGGCATTCCACGCACACTTCACTGCTCAACCGATAATGGGGACTATGGCAACACAGTCCCCATTTTCTTTGCTCGCCGAAGCGTTCGCCAAGTTGACCGAGAAGTTGTCGGCTCCGGCCTGGCTCGTCGACGAAATGCAGCACCGTGCGGTGCTGTTCCTCAACCACGTCCTGATGCAGGAGCCCGAGGCCCAGGCCCGCCTGATCCGGCAGAAGGGCCGCGTGGTGCGCCTGCAGTGGCGCGACTTCGCCATGCAGCTGGCGGCCACACCGGCTGGCCTGCTGGAGCTGGCGCCCGCCGCCACCCCTGATCTGCTGCTCACGATCACCGATACCTCCCCCCTGGATCTGGCCAGGGGCGCCCTGCGGGGCGATAGGCCGGCAGTCCGCATCGAGGGCGACGTGCAGTTCGCCGGTGAGGTCAACTGGCTGGTCGACCATGTGCGCTGGGATGCTGAGGAAGACCTGGCGCGCCTGATCGGCGATGCGCCGGCCCATACCCTGGCGAACCTGGCGCGCACCGCCGCCGCAGGCTTGCGGCAGTTCGCCAGCAAGGCCGGCCTGCGCGAAACCAACCCGCACGACACCGATTCCGCTGCCGGCAAGGCCGATTCATGAGGCGTTTGCTTCGAGCCATCACCATCGCATGGGTGGCGTTGCGCTATGGGCTCGACGAACTGGTGCTCACCAGTTTCCAGAAGCCCTGGCTGCGGCTGATTGCGCGCATCGCGTCGATCGGGCGTGATCTCTCCGCCCCGCGCGGGCAGCGTCTGCGCGAGGCACTGGAGCGGTTGGGCCCGATTTTCGTGAAGTTCGGCCAAGTGCTTTCCACCCGGCGCGATCTCCTGCCCGCCGACATTGCCGACGAGCTGGCCCTGCTGCAAGACAGAGTGCCGCCGTTCCCGGCCGAGGTGGCGGTGGCCACCATCGAGCGCGCCTTCCGTCAGCCCATCGACCAGATATTCACCAGCTTCGAGCGCGTGCCGGTCGCCAGCGCGTCCATTGCCCAGGTGCACTTTGCCACTTTGCTCGATGCCAACGGGCGCGAGCGGGAAGTGGCCGTCAAGGTGCTGCGCCCCGGCATGCAGCGCGTGATCGAAAAGGATCTGGATCTGATCCGCATGATGGCCGGCTGGGTGGAAGGCCTCTCGGCCGATGGCAAGCGCCTGAAGCCGCGTGAGGTGGTCGGCGAGTTCGATAAGTACCTGCACGACGAACTCGATCTCGTGCGCGAAGCGGCCAGCGCCGCGCAATTGCGGCGCAACATGGCTGGGCTGAACCTGGTCATGATTCCGGAGATATTCTGGGACTATTGCCGCTCCGATGTCATGGTCATGGAGCGCATGAAGGGTGTCCCGATCAGCCAGATCGAGCGCCTGCGCGAAGCCGGGGTGGACATCCCCAAGCTGGCGCGCGATGGCGTCACCATCTTCTTTACCCAGGTGTTCCGCGACGGCTTTTTTCATGCCGACATGCACCCGGGCAACATCATGGTGAGCCTGGAGCCCACTACCTTCGGCCGCTATATCTCGCTTGATTTCGGCATCGTTGGCACGCTGACGCAGTACGACAAGGAGTATCTCGCGCAGAATTTCACGGCCTTCTTCCGGCGTGATTACAAGCGTGTGGCCGAGCTGCACATCGAAAGCGGCTGGGTGCCGCACGACACCCAGGTAGACGAGCTCGAAGCCGCCATCCGCAGCGTGTGCGAACCCTATTTCGACCGCCCGTTGAAGGAGATCTCGCTCGGCATGGTGCTGATGCGGCTGTTCCAGACCTCGCGGCGTTTCCAGGTAGTGATACAGCCGCAGCTGGTGCTGCTGCAGAAAACCCTGCTCAACGTCGAAGGCCTGGGCCGCCAACTGGATCCGGAGCTGGATCTATGGCATACCGCCAAGCCGTTCCTCGAGAAATGGATGCTGGAGCAGGTCGGACCCAAGCGCGTGTGGCGCGAACTCAAGGACCAGGCGCCCTACTATGCCAAGATGCTGCCCGACATGCCGCGCCTGCTGCACGGCTATCTCTCGCAGCGCCCCTCGGAAGATCTGCGGCGCGAGATGCGGGCGCTGGTGGCCGAGCAGCAACGCACCAACCGGCTGCTGAAGGTCATCGCCAGCGTCAGCACGATCTTCTTGCTTGGCCTGATCGCGCTGTTCGTTTTTGCGCGGCTGCAGTGGTTCTAGGAGCATGGGCGCTGCCCCGCCCATGCTCCTGGGAGTGCCTTGATTCCATCTAGGGAAAAGCGGCTCCGATCCGCTGCACCAGAAAATCCACCATGGAGCGTACCTTGGCGGGCGGATGCCGGTTGGATGGCCAGACGGCGTAAATGCCGCCCAATTCGTGGCAGGGGTGATCCAGCGTCAGGGGCGTCAGAGCGCCGCTGGCTACTGATTCTCCCAGGATGAAACTGGGGTGATAGATCAACCCCAATCCCCCCAGGGCTGCTGCCAGCAGGGCCTCGCCGCTGTTGGCGCGCAGGTTGCTTTGTATGGGCTGCGTGACGCTGCCGTCTTGCCCGAAGCGCCACTGCATGGGGGCAGCACTGCTGGACAGCGTATAGGCCAGGCAATTGTGATTGGCCAGGTCGGCGACGGTGCGCGGCACGCCGTGCCGGTCCAGGTAGGAGGGCGCGGCGCACAGGATCATGCGGCAGCTTCCCATCCGGCGGGCCTGCAGCGTATCGTCATGCAGGTGGCCGATCCGCACCGCCATGTCCCAGCGCTCGTCCACCAGGTTCACGGCGGCATCGGTCATGCCCACATCCAGCGTTACGGCAGGGTGGGCCTCGCAGAAAGCCGGGAGCAAGGGCGCGATGTGGCGCATCCCGAAAGACAGCGGCATGTTCAGCCGCAGCATCCCGGTAACGCGCGTGCGCTGGGCGGTGGCGGCCGCATCGGCCTCGTCCACATCGGCGAGGATGCGCTGCGCCGACTCCAGATAGGCCTCGCCAGCTTCGGTCAGTACCAGCTTGCGCGTGGTCCGGTGCAGCAGCTTGACCCCTAGGCGTTCCTCCAGCGCGTCGACGTGCTTGGTGGCCATGGAAGGCGACATATCGAGGATGCGCGCCGCACCAGAGAGCGTGCCTGCCTGGGCGGCCAGGCAGAACACGCGCATACTGTTCAATCGGTCCATGACGTTATTTCAACCTTTGTTTTTTCGTTGCGGGGAAGCGTGGGGGCCACATTTTTTCGCCGCCGGGCCGTCCCAAGGCGAAAAAGGCCCCCTCGGGGGGCAGCGGACCTCGCGAAGCGGGGAAGCGTGGGGGCCACATTTCACACTCTGAGTCAAAACTGATTGGCCATTCTGGCGCTTTGAAAAGCGGCGGTCAAAGCACAAACTCTGATACATGAACACCTTCACCGCCTCTTCTGCATCCGTATCCGTCACCCGGATGCCTGCGCTCTACATTCCACACGGTGCCGGCCCCTGTTTCTTCATGGATTGGAACCCGGCGGATGCCTGGGACAAAACCGCTGACTTTTTGCGCGGCATTCCTGGCAGCCTGCCGGTGGCCCCCAAGGCTATCTTGCTGGTCACCGCGCACTGGCTGGCGCCACAGGTCACACTGACCGGTGCGGCGCAGCCGGACATGTTGTTTGATTACTACGGCTTCCCGCCCCATACCTACGAGCTGCGTTACCCCGCGCCCGGCGCACCCGTGCTGGCCGAGCGCGTGCGCGGCCTGCTGGCGGACGCGGGCATCCCCGCCGCGGTGGACCACCAGCGCGGCTATGACCATGGCACCTTCATTCCGCTGAAGGTGGCCTTTCCCCAGGCGGAAGTACCTGTACTGCAGGTCTCGCTGCTGGGCAGCCTCGATGCGCAGGCGCACGTCGACTATGGCCGCGCGCTGGCGCCCTTGCGGGACGAAGGCGTGCTGATCATCGGCAGCGGCATGAGCTATCACAACATGCGCGGCTACGGCGACCCGCGTTCGACACCCATCAGCGCCGAGTTCGATCGCTGGCTGTCCGACACCGTGGCGCTGCCGGCCACGGAGCGCAATGCGCGCCTGGCCGACTGGGCCGCTGCCAGCGGTCCCGCAGGACGCTTGTCTCATCCGCCGCGTGCCGAAGAGCACCTGCTGCCGCTGCACGTGGTGGCCGGTGCGGCGGGCGAGGGCGTGGGGCGCAAGGTGTTTTCGGATGAGGTGATGCGCACCACCATCTCGGCATTCCGGTTTGACTGACATGGCTCTGAATCGATCATGACTGAACGCACCGTATCCACCGCCACCATCACGACTGTGGAGCCAGCGCGCATCATCCTGCGTTTGTGCAAGCACTGGGGGCACAAGTTCCCGGTCAGCTACGACGACAGGCAAGGCCGCATCGAACTGCCGCTGGGTCTATGCCTGCTGGCCGCCGGCGAGGGGCAGCTCACGGCCCGCCTCGAAGGCGCGCCCGGCGCTGACATGGCGCGCTTCGAAGAGGTCGTGGCTGACCATGCCCAGCGCATGGCGCGTGACGAAACCTACTCCTGGGATTGGCGGCGAGAGTCCGCATGAGTGCTCCTGGCGTTCCCCTTGGGCTCTGGTTCAGGGAACTGAGCACAGAGGTCTGGTCCGCACCGGATGCCGGCGGGGCGGTCGATCTGGCGTTGCCCGTGGGCAGCAGTATGCTGGCCCGCGAGGTGCTGCGCCACACACCGCCGCGCCCGCTGGAAATCGAGCAGGCGATCGAGGTGGTGGAAGAAGCGGTCATGCCCGCACGTGCCCAACTGCCCGAAGCCATACAGCTTTTCTGCACGGATCCGCTGTTGCACGCGCTGGCCGCAGCCGAACCGCAGGCGGATGACCCTGTCTGGCTGAGTATGGAGGCCGTCGAGCAGCTGTTCAACCGCCTGGTGGCGCGTGCGGAAGGCCGGCCCGCCCCTCAGGACGATCTGCCCGTGGATGCCGCGAGCGCCGCCCGTCTGGTGATCGTGCGCGAAATCCTGCATCACTGGGGCTTGAACGGCTTGTACCTGGCCATTTCCCAGGGCGTGCCGCACACGACAACCTAGTCAGCGTTGCACCAGGGCAACGCTGAATAAGTTCTCATGCACGTCGCATCCCTGGACTCGGACGGTCTGCGGCGTTAAAAATGCTCGCGATATCGCCTGATATCGCTGCGCTTTTCGCCCCCGCACCCCATTACGATCCAGGGCGCGCCGCACACGACAACTAATTCAGCGTTGCCCTAGAATCGCCGTTTCCCACAGGAGCCCGCGCCGAAATCGTCAACAGGCTCTGAGACCTTCCTTTACTCCGGAGCGCCTGCCGTGCTGTTGACATTGGTCTTCGCCTATCTGTTGGTCACGATCGCCATCGGCCTGGTGGCCGCCAGGCGGGTCAAGAATACGGTTGATTTTGCGGTAGCCGGGCGGAACTTGCCGCTCATCATGATCGTCACCACCACGTTCGCCACGTGGTTCGGCTCCGAGACTGTGCTGGGCATTCCGGCCAAATTCGTCCAGGACGGCCTGGGCGGGGTGGTAGAGGATCCGTTTGGCGCAGGACTTTGCCTGATCCTGGTGGGCGCGTTCTTCGCGGCGCGCCTGTACCGGATGAACCTGCTCACCATCAGCGACTACTACCGCGAGCGCTATGGCCGCTCGATCGAGTTGGTGTGCTCGCTGTTCATCATGGTCAGCTACCTGGGCTGGGTGTCGGCGCAGGTGACGGCGCTGGGGCTGGTGTTCAACGTGCTGTCCGGGGGCGCGATCAGCATTCCAATGGGCATGACGCTGGGCGTGTGCTCGATCCTCATCTATACGCTGTTCGGCGGCATGTGGTCGGTGGCCATCACTGATTTCATTCAGATGATCATTCTGGTGGCTGGCCTTGTCATTTTGGCTTTCTACGCCGGCGAGCAGGCTGGCGGGGCGGACAAGGTGCTGGCGCTGGCTGTCAGCCAGGATATGTTCCGCTTCCTGCCGCCTCCCACCTGGCACGACATCATCTTCTTCGTGGCCGCCGCCATCACCATGATGCTCGGCTCGATCCCGCAGCAAGACGTTTTCCAGCGCGTGATGTCCGCCAAGAGCGAGAAAGCAGCCACCCGGGGGGCGATGATCGGTGGCGGGCTCTACATCGTGTTCGCCTTCATCCCGATGTTCCTGGTCACCAGCGCACTCATCATCATGCCCGAACGGGCCGCGGCCCTGCTGGCCGATGACCCCCAGAAGGTGCTGCCTCAACTGGTCATGGAGAACATGCCATTTGGCATGCAGGTCGTGTTTTTCGGGGCGCTGCTCTCGGCCATCAAATCCACGGCGTCCGCCACCATGCTGGCGCCCAGCGTCACTTTCGTGGAAAACATCTGGCGCCAGTTCCGGCCGCGCCTAAGCGACCGGCAGGAGCTTTTGACCATGCGCATCACCGTGCTGGTGTTCAGCGTGCTGGTATTGCTCTACTCGATCCGCATGCAGGGCACCTCCATCTATGAGATGGTCTCGGGGGCCTATCAGATCACCCTGGTGGGCGCCTTCGTGCCGCTGGTGTTCGGCTTGTATTGGAAGCGCGCCACCACGCAGGGGGCGATTCTGTCCATCGTGCTGGGCTGCCTGACCTGGCTGCTGCTGTTGGCCACGCCAGCGGGCGAGGCGTTTCCGGCGCAGCTGGCGGGTGTGTTGGCGGCGATGGCGGGCATGCTGATCGGCTCGCTTGGGCCGCAGGTGCTGCGCAATACCCACGGGAAGCACCATCAATTGCAGGGTTTAGGCTGAAAGCCTTTTCCGCTGGGACCGCCAAGCTCCAGCTTGGCAGGCTGCGTGCGAGAGAGGCGCTGCGGCCAAGCTGGAGCTTGGCGGTCCCAGAGTGCGCGTAGCGCGGCCGAGCCCTTGAATAAGTCCCCGCAAGCCTATAATTGAGGGTTTTTCTTCTCTCAGCCTGCCTTGGCCCGCTCTATCCGGAGCCTGTCCGGGCTTGATTGCCATGCCTATCTACGCCTACAAGTGCTCATCCTGTGGCCATGCCAAGGATGTGCTGCAGAAGATGTCCGATGCGCCCCTGACGGTTTGTCCGGAGTGCGGTGCATCCACATTCAGCAAGCAAGTGACCGCAGCCGGTTTCCAGCTCAAGGGCTCCGGTTGGTACGTGACCGATTTCCGTGGCGGCTCGCAGGGCGGGCAGGCCAGCGGCACGCCCAAGGAATCCAAGGGCACCGAAGGTGGCAGCACTTCCGAGAGCGCTTCGGCGCCCGCGCCATCGCCCGCACCCGCTGCCGCGCCGGCACCTGCGCCCGCGCCCTCCAGCGGTGGCACCTCCGGCTCGTCCTCCGCCAGCTGAACACCTCCAGACGGACGCCCGCCCGATGATGCAGCGCCTCAGGCAATATTTCATCACCGGCTTGCTGGTGTGGCTGCCCATGGGCGTCACCGTGTGGGTGCTGCTGTGGCTGCTCGGCATTCTCGACGGCATTTTCCTGGGCGTGCTCGGGGCCGCCGAGGCCATGGTGCCGGGCGCGGTGGGCGTGGCCGAGAAGCTGCGGCATATTCCCGGCCTGGGTGTCATCCTGGTCGCGCTCGTCATTTTCGGCACGGGCCTTTTCGTGGCCAACATGTTCGGGCAATGGTGGCTGCGCCAGTGGGACAAAGTGATGGTCCGCATCCCTGTGGTGCGAAGCATCTACAGCAGCGTCAAGCAGGTGTCGGACACCCTGTTTTCCGGCTCCGGCCAGGCGTTTTCCAAGGCCTTGCTGATCCAGTATCCCCGTCAGGGCGCCTGGACCATCGCCTTTCTGACCGGCCGGCCCGGCGGCGAGGTGGCGCGCCACCTGGATGCCGACTTTGTCAGCGTTTACGTGCCCACCACGCCCAACCCGACTTCCGGCTTTTTCCTGATGCTGCCCCGTGCCGACGTCATTGAGCTGAAAATGAGCGTGGACGAAGCGTTGAAATACGTCATTTCGATGGGCGTTGTGGCGCCCCCCACGCCGGTTTCGGGCCAAGAGCCCGGCCCAGCGGTACCTGCATCTTCCATTTCCACGCCCGCGGAGCAGAATCAGCTCCCTTTCCCTACTCCGGCAACCCCGGTAGGCGGCGCTGCCGCCAAGCCTGAATCCTGAACCGAATCCTGAAAGAAAACAGTATGTCGATGCGTTCCCACTACTGCGGCCTCGTGACCGAAGAATTGATCGGCCAGAGCGTGAGTCTGTGCGGCTGGGTGAACCGCCGGCGCGATCACGGCGGTGTGATCTTCGTCGATCTGCGCGACCGCGAAGGCTATGTGCAGGTGGTCTGCGACCCTGACCGCCCCGAGATGTTCAAGGTGGCCGAAGACCTTCGCAACGAGTTCTGCGTGCGCGTCGTCGGCGTGGTGCGTGCCCGCCCGGAAGGCACCACCAACGAGCAACTCAAGAGCGGCAAGATCGAGGTCCTGTGCCACGAACTCACCGTGCTCAACCCTTCCGTCACGCCGCCGTTCCAACTCGACGACGAGAACCTGAGCGAAACCACGCGTCTCACGCACCGTGTGCTCGATCTGCGCCGCCCCTACATGCAGCACAACCTGATGCTGCGCTACCGCGTGGCCATGGAAGTGCGCAAGTTCCTCGACACGAACGGCTTCATCGACATCGAGACCCCCATGCTCACCAAGAGCACGCCGGAGGGCGCACGCGATTACCTCGTGCCCAGCCGCGTGCACGATGGCATGTTCTTCGCGCTGCCGCAGTCGCCCCAGCTGTTCAAGCAGCTGCTGATGGTGGCCGGTTACGACCGCTATTACCAGATCACCAAGTGCTTCCGCGACGAAGACCTGCGCGCCGACCGCCAACCTGAATTCACGCAGATCGATATCGAAACCTCGTTCCTGGGCGAGCAGGAAATCCGCGACCTGTTCCAGGGCATGATCGCCAGTGTGTTCCAGAAAACGCTGGGCGTCGATCTGGGCGAGTTCCCCGTCATGCCTTATGCCGAGGCCATGCACCGCTACGGCTCCGACAAGCCCGATCTGCGTGTGAAGCTCGAATTCACCGAGCTGACCGACATCATGAAAGACGTCGATTTCAAGGTCTTCAGCGGCCCGGCTACCACCCCAGGAGGCCGTGTGGTGGCCCTGCGCGTGCCCGGCGGCGGCGAGATGAGCCGCGGCGAGATCGATGGCTACACAGAGTTCGTCAAGATCTATGGCGCCAAGGGCCTGGCCTGGATCAAGGTCAACGAGGCGGGCAAGGGCCGTGACGGCCTGCAGTCGCCTATCGTGAAGAACCTGCACGATGCAGCCATTGCCCAGATCCTGGAGCGGACCGGCGCCCAGAATGGCGACATTCTTTTCTTCGGTGCCGACAAGGCCAAGGTGGTCAACGACGCCATTGGTGCGCTGCGCCTGAAGATCGGCCACGGCGAACTCGCCCGCAAGACCGGCCTGTTCGAGGACCGCTGGGCACCGCTCTGGGTGGTTGATTTCCCGATGTTCGAGTTCGACGAAGACGAACAGCGCTGGAGCGCCGTGCACCACCCGTTCACGGCGCCGAAGGACGGCCACGAGGACTATATGGATTCGGACCCCGGCAAGTGCATTGCCAAGGCCTACGACATGGTCCTGAACGGCTGGGAGCTGGGCGGCGGATCGGTGCGTATCCACCGCGCCGATGTGCAGGCCAAGGTGTTCAGCGCCCTGAAGATCACGCCCGAGGACGCGCAGCAGAAGTTCGGCTTCCTGCTCGACGCCCTGCAATACGGTGCACCCCCGCACGGCGGCCTGGCCTTCGGTCTCGACCGCCTGGTCACCCTCATGACCAAGGCCGATTCGATCCGCGACGTGATCGCTTTCCCCAAGACCCAGCGCGCGCAGTGCCTGCTTACGCAAGCCCCCAGCCCGGTGGACGAGAAACAGCTCCGCGAGTTGCACATTCGCCTGCGCAACACAGCGCCAGCGGCTTAAGGCTGCTTTGGGGCGGTGTAGGGGGCGGTGTAGGGGGCGGGTTGGAAACCCATGCCTCTCAAGGTTTTTGGGCGGCACCCTGCGCCCTGGGTCTGAGTGCTGACGGCCCGGTATCTCCGGATGACTGTTGGGCCCTGTGATGAGGAGATTGGGAAATGAACAGCCGGGTGGAAGTGGCTGTGAAAGCCCCCACCGGCCCCCCAACCTTCCCCCAGAGGGGGAAGGAGTAAGACAGCGAAGCCCGTTGATTCGCGGGCCGAGCGCAGCGATGGCCCGAGCCACGGGTCCCCTCTGGCCGTGCCGAGGAGCGCAGAGCGAGGGGTAGGCAAGGGCACTGCAAGATGCCCTTGCTTCGTGCTCTGACTTGCTGCAGCTGTTTGAGCATAGAGAGCGAAGCGAACGCAGCGAGTTCTACAGCACTGCCCCTCGATCGAGCACCGGAGGTTGCCCGGAGCGAAGCGCAGGGACACGTCCAGTGGGGTCGCCTTTCTTCTGCCTACTCTTCTTTGGCGACGCAAAGAAGAGTAGGTGCACCGCCGGGGGCAATCCCGGCCTCTGACCTTAGATCAAACAGCAGAAGGCCATTAGGACGCAGAAGGCCGTTCAGATCAAGCGACTGTGAAAGCCCTCACCCCAGCCCTCTCCCAGAGGGAGAGGGAGCAAGGCATCCGCTCGGGCATCAATGCCCACCCTACGAGCGAAGGAGCTCCCGCATGGCAAAGACCTTGAAAGGCTGGGTTTGAAACCCGTCCGTACGGCGCTCGATTCCTTCGCGGCCCTCGCCACCTGAAGCCAGAAGCTTCAGTCATTTGTCACGCATCGCTAGATCGCGTGGCCAAGCATCAACGCCGTCCTACGCCGCCCGCACAAACGCTCTGCTAGGATTGACTCTCCACCCCATCTCCATCTTCAAAGAGAGAGTCTCATCATGTCCGATATGGTTGATTCCGCCATTGAAACCAAGGAACAGCTGGTTGCCAACCTGCGCCGCGTCATTGCCGATGCCGAGGACCTGCTGTCCGCCACCGCCGGGCAAACCGACAGCAAAATGGCTGAGTTGCGCGCCCGCGCCAAGGAAAACCTGTTCCTGGCCCGCGAAAAACTCGCCGATGCCGACTCGGCCATGCGAGCCCACGCACGCCGCGCCGCCGAAGCCACCGATGATTACGTTCACGAAAACCCCTGGTCGTCCATCGGCGCTGCCGCGGCTGTGGGCATGCTGATCGGCGTTCTGCTCGGCCGCCGTTGATGGGAGACCGTACGGGGTCTTCGAACACTGCCTTGATCACTGACCCGCATGCCACGTTCCCCGGGATCTGAGCAGCCCTCTACGGCAGCGCGCGTTCGCGGGCTGCTGGCTGATGTACTGGAGTTGGCGCAAGTCCGCTTCGAGCTGCTCACCATCGAGGCGCGGCAGGAGTTGCTGCGCCTGGGCCAAATGGCCATGTTCGGGGCCTTCGCGGTCACGTTTCTCAGTTTTGGCCTGATCTTCCTGGCCATCTTTTTGACCGTGCTGTTCTGGGATACGCACCGGTTGCTCGCGCTGGGCATTTTTACAGCGCTCTTCCTGGGCGGCGGCTTGGTCTTCTTCGCGGTAGCCTGGGCGCGTTTCAAGGAAGGATCGCGCATGTTCTCGGCTATCCGCGACGAAATGAAGCGAGATCAGGAGCGGCTGCGTTCATAAGCGCGGCCGAGAGATAATCCCGTGAGCGAAAAAGCCTACCTTGACGCCCGCCGTGAGCAGCTTCGCATGCGCTCGGCGCAACTGCGCGAGCAGCTCGCCCAGCGGGCTACCGTCGTCCAACCGGTTTTCCGCACTGCGGACCGTGTCCGTGAAGGCGCTTCGTGGGTGCAATCCAACCCGGCTCTGATCGCCCTGGTGGGCGCGGCTCTGGCCGGCGCCGTGCTGGCCAGGCCGAAAGCGGTGCTCGGACTGGGCCTTCGTGCCTGGTCCGGTTGGCAGATGTTCCAGCGCGTGCGGCCGGTGGCCAACGCATTCCTGCGCCAATTTCTGTAGGAAAGCCGTACTAAATGGCCGCAATGGCCGAGGCGGCTGCGCCGCGTCCTTACAAGATCCCTCAATCGGTGCTGGTGGTCATTTACACCACCGCGCTCGATATTTTGCTCATCCGCCGGGCCGACACCTCGGCAGACTACTGGCAATCGGTCACTGGCAGCAAGGATACGGAGGAAGAGTCCTTTGTAGACACCGCGGTGCGTGAGGTGTTGGAGGAAACTGGCATCGACGCGCGCGCGCCTTCCTGCGTGCTGCAGGATTGGGAACTTGAAAACGTCTACGAAATCTATCCCATATGGCAGCACCGCTATGCGCCAGGGATCACGCTCAACACCGAACACGTCTTCGGGCTCCGGGTTCCGGCCGATACACCGGTGCGCCTTAGTCCGAGGGAGCATACTGACTGGATCTGGTTGCCTTGGCAAAAGGCGGCCGACCGCTGTTTTTCGCCCTCAAACGCCGAAGCCTGTCTGCTGTTGCCGCGATTTATTTAGGGTGTCCTCAATTAAAGCTCCCACGCGCCTGACTCATGTTCACCGCTGATTTGACTGCCCACGGCAACGAAAGCGTGTTGCGCGTGGCCACTTACAACATCCACAAGGGGGTGCAGGGGATCGGGCCGGCGCGGCGGCTGGAAATACACAACCTGGCGTTGGCCGTGGACACGCTCGACGCCGACATCGTCTGCCTGCAGGAAGTGCGCATGGTCAACCGCCGCGAGGCGGACTATTTTTCAAGAAGGCGCCGGCCTGTTCAGGATTTCCTGAGCCCTCTGGGCATCGGGCCCGGGCGCGACTCCGATCCGGGGGCGCTTTGCTGGCCGGAAATGCCGCAGGCCGATTTCCTGGCGC
The DNA here is from genome assembly GCF_049532675.1 of Ottowia sp. VDI28. Taxonomy (NCBI): domain Bacteria; kingdom Pseudomonadati; phylum Pseudomonadota; class Betaproteobacteria; order Burkholderiales; family Comamonadaceae; genus Ottowia; species Ottowia sp. VDI28. Next base: position 1,376,364 of record NZ_CP149820.1, read on the forward strand.
CCGAGGGTTATGAGGCCGTCTACTGCACCAATGCGGTCACCAAGCACGGAGAACACGGCAATGCCTTGCTCTCGCGCTGGCCCATCATCGCGCACCGGCATGAGGACATGTCCGATCACCGCTTCGAGCAGCGGGGCCTGCTGCACGTGGAGATTCTCATCAACGGGGTGAGTCTGCACGCCATCGTGGTGCATTTTGGCCTGATTCCGGCTAGCCGCCTCCGGCAGACGGCGCAACTGCAGCGCTATATTGCCCGTGAGGTGCCGCCTGATGCGCCCGTCATCGTCGCCGGGGATTTCAATGACTGGGGCACCCAGGTGAAGAAGCTTTTGCGCGCCGAAGCGCTGCATTCCTTCGAAGGCCCGCGCACCTTCACCTACCCCTCCCGCCTGCCGGTGGTGCAGCTCGACCACATATACGCCCGGGGCATGCAGCCCCTGGGCCTGGCAGCACCCCGCGGGCGAGCCTGGAGCCGCATGTCCGACCATTTGCCGCTGATCGCCGAGTTCAAAATGGGCCGAGAAGCCGTTTGAGTTGAAAAGGCCCCGAAGCCCTATGGGCTACCAGCGCTGTTACCATGCGCATAGTCATGAAAACCCTGCCAGAACTTTCACCTGCCAGCGCAGCCAGTGCGGTGGCCGCCGATGATGCCGGCACCCCTGTCTCGGTCAAGATCCGCGAGCGCCTGCGCGCGGCGCGCCACCGTTTCAACGCCAACGACAACATCGCTGATTTCATTGAACCCGGCGAGCTGGAAAAGTTGCTCGACGAGGTCGAGCACAAGATGCAAGGCGTGCTCGACAGCATGGTGATCGACACAGAGAGTGATCACAACACGGCCAATACCGCGCGCCGTGTGGCCAAGATGTATATCAACGAAGTGTTCAGGGGCCGCTACGTGCAGGGCCCGCCGATCACCGAATTCCCCAACGCCGAGCGGCTGAACGAGTTGATGATCGTCGGCCCGATCACCGTGCGTTCGGCCTGTAGCCACCACTTCTGCCCGGTGGTGGGCAAGCTGTGGATCGGCGTCATGCCCAACGAGCGCACCAACGTCATTGGCCTTTCCAAGTATGCGCGACTTGCCGAATGGATCATGGGCCGTCCGCAGATCCAGGAGGAAGCCGTGGTGCAGCTGGCCGATCTGATCCAGGAAAAAACCAAGCCCGATGGCTTGGCCATCGTCATGGAAGCCACGCATTACTGCATGGCCTGGCGCGGTGTGAAAGACATGGACAGCAAGATGATCAACTCGGTCATGCGCGGCGTATTCCTGAAGGATGTGAACCTGCGGCGCGAATTCCTGGCCCTCATCCCACGTCAAGGCTAAACCCATACACGGCGGTTCATCATGCTCGTCCGACTCCTTTACGCCAGCCGCGCCGTCGACCCCTCGCCGGCCGCCATCGATGCCATCTGCGTCAGCGCGCGCCAGCACAACGCCGAGCACGGCGTGACGGGCGTGCTCGTCTATGGCGGCGGCATTTTCATGCAGGCCCTGGAGGGCGGCCGCCAGATCGTCAGCGATCTGTACGGCGTGATCCAGCGCGATGCCCGGCACAAGGACGTGGCGCTGCTTCATTACGAGGAAATTACCGAGCGCCGTTTCGGCGGCTGGACCATGGGCGTGGTCAACACCAGCCGCATCAACCCCAGCACCTTGCTCAAGTACAGCGAGCGGGCCGAGCTCAACCCCTATGCCGTTTCTGGCAAGGTTTCCATGGCCCTGATCGAAGAGCTGATGGCGACCGCCAGCGTGGTCGGGCATCCTTGATCAGACATGCTCTTGCCCCCTCTCCCGTGGTCGGGAGAGGGTTGGGATGAGGGGCAGCGGCGGTTCGCTTGTTCACGGCGTTTTTAATTTAATGGGCTTGCCCTAGCCAACGCAACTTGATCCCCCGTTCCCGCTCACGGGTGGTTACAACTCCATGTGCCATGTCGCCTTAAATGGCGACATACAGCAGCACTGCGACTGCGTACGCTTCCTTTTGTATTCATTTTTATCCGCTCGCGTCCATTTGTAGCCGCCTTGCCGGTTTGGCTGGTTCTGCGCGAGCAGGTGAATGAATCCCATCCCAGGCCTACATTGACGGAGACGCGGTAAAAATGAAGAAAACCCTCACATCCGGACGTCTGCTGATCGCCGGATTGCTGCTGAGCGGCACCATGCTGATGGCGGCACCCGCCCAGGCGCAGGCCGCCCCGCCGGCGAATGTGGCCACCAACCTCGACGCGCTTCCTGACGGTGCCGGCAACCTGGTCGTGAGCTGGACGCTACCGGTTGGCCAAGAAACCACTGCATCCGGTGTCCTCCTTGCGGCCTTGCCTCTCAGCGATCCTCCTGTTTTGCTTGGAGCGTCATGCGGCGCGGGAGCGACCAGTTGTGTCGTACCTGGCTATCAGGTTGGTACGGCTTACGGGGTGGCCGTAATTCTTACCGACAGCGAAGGCTTCCCGGTACAGTCGGAGGAATATCTGCAGGTGGCTACTCTGGCCTTGCCAGGCGGCAGCCAGGAAGCGACCGTACGCTGGCATGGCCCACTCACCGGCCAGACAGCGGAAGCCCCTGTATGCGTCTTGAGCGGATCGCCTGGCTTCACCACTCGCAGTGCTGAGGACTTGCAAAGCCAAGGCGCGCCAGCCGGCGCCACCGCGCCTTTGGGCGTGCTGCAATTTCAGGCCACGGGCTGCGGCCCGGAAGAGACGACACGGGTCGTTATCGACTACCCTGCGGGCACCCTGGCTGGGTTGAAAGCCTACAAGTATGGCCCGCCAGAAGCTGGGGCGGCATCCGGCTGGTTTGCGCACGGCGCCATCAGCGGCGACAGGGTGACCTATACGGTCGTCAACGATGGCGTCGGAGACAGCGACAGCGACCCCGCCGCGATCAATGACCCCTTCGCTCCGCTGGATGTACCGCCCGATACCTCCGGCCCTGGCGCTGGCGGCGTGCAGGCCGTGCCCACCTTGGGACAATGGAGCATCCTGATGCTATCGGCACTCGCCGGACTGCTGGGCTGGCGCGTGCGGCGCCGATTGTAAAAAGGGCCACTGCAGCTGACGAGGGAGATTCAGCGGGCTAGAGGAAGCCATAGCGTGAACACCGTTCCGGCATCTCCCGGCACCCAGGCCACATTCGCCCCCAGCGCCCGTGCGCGGCTGCGCACATTGCCCAAGCCCCGGCGGCCGGGCGGCACCATGGTGGGAGGGGTGAAGGGGCGGCCATTGTCCTGCACGCGAACCTGTACCCCAGGAATGTCCGCATCGGTGGGAGAGGGGGCCTCGGTGGTGGTCAAGATGATTTCCGCTGCGCCGCTGTGCTTGACGATGTTGGTAAGCACCTCCTGCAGGATGCGCAACACGTGTAGCGCGCTTTGCGCATCCAGCCAGGGCAGCGGCGGCAGATCGTTCATGCGCCAGCGCAGCGCCATGCCCGCGCCTTCCAGCCGCGGACCCAGCCGGTAACGCAGCGCGGCCAGCAGCGCCAGCAGGTCGGCATGTACGGGCTCCAGGGAGTCGATAGACAGCTTCAGATCGTCGATGCATTCCTTGAGCACCTGCGCGACATCCAGCGGAGCACCATTCGCCGTGCGATGGCCATGTTCCACCAGGCGCAACGCACTCATCAGCGAGGAGCCTACGCCGTCGTGCATCTCACGCATGAGGCGCTGGCGTTCATGCATCAAGGTCTGGTCGCGTTCAGCGGTGCGCAGCCGTTCATGTGCCTGTACCAATTCGTGCTCCTGCGCGGCCAGGCGTTCGGCGAGCACGTCGCGCGCATGCACGGCCATGTCTTGCGCGCGGCTGTAGCGCGTGAAGACAATCACCAGGAACAGCATGAGCAGCCAGACGCTGAAGTAGGGTGTGAGGTAGATGCCTTCGATATCCCTTAGATGGTTCTGCATCGCCATGTCGTGCAGGCTCAAGGGCGGGACCGATGCGCCCCACAGGGCCAGCAGGGCGCTGCTGCGGCTGCGCAGGCGCCAGGCGCCCACAGCCACGCCAACCAGCAGCACCAGCATCGCTGGTATCAGCAAGAGGCGGAAAACCGGCAGCATGGCCAGATAGGTTGGCCACCACGGGGGCAGTGTCACCACCGCCACGGCAATCAGGTACAGCGGCAGCACCCGCCCCAGGCGTGGCCACTGCTGGCCCTGCACCTTGCAGAGAAACTGGAACATGCACAGCAGCGACGCCAGCAGGGCCACCAGCGTCATCCAGCAGAACCAGGTGTAGTCCATGTCCAGGTCTTCGCTGTCCATCAGAAAGAGCAGGGCGGCGACCGATTGGCTGACCGACATGGCGAAGAACAGCAGGAAGAGGCTGGCCTCGTCAGGCCGGCTGCGGCGGTACCTGAACCACAGGGCGAATGCGAACAGGCTCAGAATGGTGAACGCGGCACGCCAGTACGTGACCAGGCCAGTTTGCCAGAAGGTGCGCCAGTGCAGCGACGGCAGCAGCGTCTGCGCAGTCCCCGTCCATACAGATGACAGTGCGCCGCCCGCACCTTGGGTACTGGCCATGCGGACGTGAACCGTGGCCGCTTGGCCTGGCGTTGCGAATCCGTCGAGATCGATCCACAAGGGGTGGTTGAATCCGCTCCATACTTGGCTGCCCGATTGCCAGGCCAGCCGCTCATTCACGTAGACCGCGAGCGTGCCCGACGTCTGCCAGCGCGGCAGGTACAGGCGGGGTTCCTGTATGCCGGGAGCGGCGGCAGGCAGCCTGAGCCGATACCAAAATACTTGGGGCACGTCGCCGGAAAGGCCTTGCCCCAGACCGCCGAAGGGTGCGCGCAATTGGGCGTGCGGCAAAGCCACGGGTTGCCACTGCGGCGAAGTGCCGAGCAGCAGGCGGTCACCATTGTCGAGGCTGGCGGCATCGAGGGCATTCGGAGGTTCCCAGGTGGTGCTGGCGGAGGGCCAGATACTGGCTTGCGTCAAGTGCACTTGCGCCCAGGCGGAGCCCGCGCCAGCCAGCATCCACCAGAGCGCGATCAGGCACAGGCCGTGCAGAAGCCTGGTCATGGGGCCGCGAAAGCTCTTGAATGGGCTCCGGCGTTCGGCCTTTTCTGGGGTCTATTTTTTTTCATGCAGCCATCCTTGACGCTCGCCCTCGCGCACTGCCTCGGCGCGGGAAGTGACCTGCAGTTTGTCATAGATGCGCCGCACGAAGGTGCGTACCGTATGGCGTGACACTTTCAGCTCATCGGCCACTTCATCCACTGTGTAGCCGCGTGCCACCAGGCGCAGCACCTCGGCCTCCCGCGCGGAGAGCGCCGGGCCGCTCCAGGCGGGGGACTGCGCGGGCAAGGCCGAAGGCGGCGCGGGTGCTGCACCCGCGTGGCCCAGGCTCGCCGCACGCATCAGCAGCTTGCGCGCCACCATGGGGTTGATGGGGCTGCCGCCCGCGCGCAGGCTGCGGATCTCATCCACCAGGGCCTGGGCGCTCAGATCCTTGAGCAGATAGCCCATGGCCCCAGCTTCGATGGAACGCAGCACGTTCTCCTCGTCGCCAAAGATGGTGCTCACCATCACCATAGCGTCGGGCGAGCGCTCGCGCAGCGCGGCCAGCACGTCGAGCCCGCTGCCGTCGGGCAAGCCCAAGTCCAGTACCAGCACATCCAGCGGCGTGTTTTTTGCCAACTCCTCCAACGCTTCCGCGCGGCTGCATGCCAACCACTGCACACGCATGTCGGGTGCAGCCTGCAGCGCATGGGCTAGCGCCATGCGGCAGGCACTGTCGTCTTCCACCACGGCGACGCGGATGGTTTCAGAAGGACTTGGCGGTGAACTGCTCATGTGGCAATGCTGCCACAGCGCCCAAACGCGTGCATGTCGCCTTAAAGGGCGACATACAACCTCTATTTATTTGTATACCTTAGGCTACATCCGAACATTGGAGGATCTTATGCGCAAGCTACCGATCTCGGCAATGAGCGCGACGTTAGCCGCCTGCCTGGCACTTCCAGCCCAGGCGCAGATGATCTCGCAACTGGTCAATGGCCCCTTCATGGGGGGCAGCCAGGGAGAAGGCCAGAGCTTCACATCCACGCAGACCGGCACCATCAAGCGGATCAGCGTGCGCCCCGGCCTATCCGGCGGTCCCGGCACCCCCACCACGCTGTACCTGTACAACGGTGGCGTTGGGAGCGGGATACTTGATGATCCAGGTACGCCTGCCTACACCCAATCCAGTCTGAGCCTGAGCGAAGGCCTCCAGGATGATCCTATGCAAGATCTGGTGTTGAGCACGCCATTTCCCGTGACGGCAGGGCAACGCTACACCTTCGTCCTGGAGGGAAACGGCAGCACGCCTTCCCTGTATCTGTCGTCCGACAACCCTTATCCGGGTGGGCAGCGCATCATGCGTTATAGCGAGACTATCCCGTTGCAGGATATGGACCTGGCGTTCCAGATCTGGACGCAGTGGACGCAAACGCTCGCCTTTACCAGTGCCGCGCCAACCAACGCACAAGCAGGCGGCACATACACCCCGGCGGCGCAGGCCACGTCTTCTCTTGCGCCGGAATTCTCGGTCGCATCCTCGTCCAGCGCGGTTTGCGCCCTGAATGGCGCCGACGTAACCTTCATCGGTCCGGGCACCTGTCTGCTCAACGCCGATCAGCCGGGAAATGCAGACTACGAGCCTGCGCCGCAGGTGCAGCAAAGCTTCACAGTGGCTGCCGCGCCGATCGCCTACACCATTGGCGGTACCGTGAGCGGCCTGACTGGAAGCGGGCTGGTGCTGCGGAACAACGGCGGCGATGACCTGCCCGTGAGCACGGACGGCTCCTTCGTCTTCTCTACCCTTGCCGTGCAGGATGGTCTCTATGAGGTCACGGTAGCTGAGCAGCCCGCGGGGCAGACGTGTACAGTGAGCAACGGCAGCGGTACAGCCAGCGGCGATGTGACCAGCGTGCAAGTTGATTGCCAGGCCCAACCGCCCGTCGGCCCGGGCCCTGGCGGTGTGCAGCCCGTGCCCACGTTGGGGGAGTCGGGCGTACTGCTGCTTTCCGCGTTGGCCGGCCTGTTGGGCTGGCGTGCTCGGAGGCGGGCGAACCGAGCCTGACGGCAGGCAGGGCCGGAGGCCCCCTCGACGGCGTGCAGGGTGGTATCAGATGGCCTATCTTGAGAGCGTGCTTACGATCTCCTCACGGATCCCTTGCGTCCGAAAAACTACGTCTGCGGCGTTGCCTATGCCGGCCGCGAAAATCCACGCGATATCACGAGGTATCCCTGCGGTTTTCGCCTTGCAGCCGCGGCTTTTCGAACACAATGGCTCTCGCGACGAGATCGTAAACACGTTCTAAGAACTTATTTAAAGTCTCTGCACAAGCCTCCCCCGTCATACCGGCTTTCGCCGGCATGACGAGGAAGAAGCTCAGCAAACCCCTCGTGGGGAGACTTTGAACACGCTTTAATATCCCTCTTTCTTTACCCTTCACAAGATCAAGGCAAATGACAGCTCCCGTATTCGAAACTCTCCGCTACGCGGTGGATCGGCACGTGGCCACCATCACGCTGCATCGGCCCGAGAAGCTCAACGCCTTCACGCCGCAGATGGCCGATGAGCTCATCGCGGCTTTCGATGCCACCGATGCCGACGACGAGGTCCGCGCCGTGGTCGTCACAGGAGCGGGGCGGGCCTTCTGCGCAGGGGCCGATCTGGGTAGCGGCGGTGCCACTTTCGACTACAAGGAACGCTACAGCATGCAGCCCGGCGAAGTGCACCGCGATGGCGGGGGCCGCGTCTCGCTGCGTATCTTCCGCAGCCTCAAGCCCGTCATCGGCGCCATCAATGGCGCGGCCGTAGGGATCGGCCTCACCATGCAACTGCCGATGGATGTCCGTCTGGCTTCGAGCGAGGCCAAGTTCGGCTTCGTGTTCGCGCGGCGCGGCATTACACCCGAAGCGGCTTCGTCGTGGTTTCTCTCGCGTGTGGTCGGTATTTCGTCCGCCCTGGAATGGGTCGCCACGGGGCGGATTTTCAGCGCACAGGAGGCCTTGGAGCGAGGTCTGGTGCGTTCAGTGCATGCCCCGGATCAATTGCTGCCGGCTGCATACGCCCTGGCGCGGGAGATCGCAGACAATGCGGCGCCTGTGTCCGTGGCCATGGCGCGTCAGATGATCTGGCGCATGGCTGGCGCGGCGCACCCGATGGAGGCGCATCGTCTCGATAGCCGCGCCATCCAGTCCCGCGGCAGCTCCCGCGACGCGAAGGAGGGCATTGCGTCGTTCCTGGAAAAACGCCCTGCGCAGTTTCCGGATCGGGTGTCGGCGGATTTGCCGGATTTCATGGATTGGCGCGGCGAACCCGAGTTTTTCTGATCCTGCAAGGAGTGGGGCGCCAGCGTGGCCTTCTGTGCCCTACACGGCAGCCGCAGGTTCGAGCTCTGGCACTGTGCCTGAGGCCTTGCCTGCAGACTGCTCCAGCCCCGTCAGCGCCCCGGCTTCGGTGCGGTACAGATGCAGCAACGGGTTGTCAGCCAGCGCGCCGGCGGCCTGAAGCACCTTCTCGGCCGGTAGCTTCAGGCCGCTGATGTGCAGGTGAATGCCATTGCCGTGCAGCATCCGGAGCAGACGGGTGAATACCTCGGCCCCGGTCGCGTCAATGCGGTTGATGGGTTGAGCAAACAGGCAGACGTGCCTGGTTTCGGGGTGATCGGCCAGGTACTCGACGATGGTGCGTTCGAACTGATTGGCCGCCGCGAAATCGAGCGGCGCATCCATGCGCAGCGCATAGGTGTGGGGCGCCAGCGGAGGGAGTTGCCAGAGATGGCGGTCACGCAGGCTGCCATCCGAGTGCAGGCCCACTTCGATGATGCGCGGGTGCAAATGCTGGAAGAGAAACAGCGAGAGCATCATCAGCACGCCCGCCAGCACACCCCAGTACAGGGCCGGCGCCGCCGCGATCGTCACCACGAAAGTGGTGGCCGCGATCAGGGCCTCTACGCGCGAGAGGCGCCAGAGCCTTGTGAATTCGCGCGGCTTGAGCAGCCCCACCACCGCGGCGATCACGATCGCCGCCAGCACCGGATTCGGTACGTAGCGCAGCACCGGCGTGAAGGTCAGCAGCGCGACCAGCACCACGGCCACTGAAAACACCGTGGCCCAGCCGGACTGCGCACCCGCGTACAGGTTGAGCGCCGAACGCGAAAAGGACGAACTGGTAGGAAACGCGCCCGAAAAACCGGAAACGATCTTGCCCAGCCCCTGGCCGATCAAGTCCTGATCCTGGTCCCAACGTTCGCCCTTGCGCTCGCTGTCCACCTTGGCGCTGGAGGCTGTCTCCAGGAAACTGACCAGGGTGATGATCATCACCGGCATCACCAGTTGGCCCATGGTGCTCCAGCCCGGCCAGCCTGGGATGTAGAGCGCGGGCAACCCTTGGGGCAGCTCGCCGATCACCTTGCCCCCGGAGGCTCCGAAACCCGTCAGGTAACTCAGCGCCGCGGCCAGGAGCACGATGACCAGCACGGTTGGAAACGTGGGCCGCCAGCGCCGCGCACCCATCAGCAGCGCCAGCGCCACCAGCCCGTAGACAGCCGACATGGCATGCCAGTGTGAGAAATCCGTCCAGCCGCCCTGCAGGCCCAGCAGTGGCGGGAGCTGCGAAGTGATGATCAGCACCGCTGCCGCCTGGGTAAAGGCCGTGAGCACCGGCGCATTGACCACGTTCAACAGCCAGCCGAAGCGCACGAAGCCCATCACCATCTGCAGCAAACCGGAGAGCAGGGCCAGCCACACCGCCAGCTCCACCCACCGTGCACTCCCCGGTTCGGCCATGCCGATGAGCGAGGCATAGATCAGCAGCGCGCTGAGCGCCGTCGGGCCTACCGAGAGGCGCGCCGAAGCCGAAAAGAAGGCGGCTATCAGCGCCGGCAGCATCGAGGCATAAATGCCCGTGACCAGCGGCATGCCCGCCAGCGCGGCATACGCCACGCCTTGGGGAATGACCATCAAGCCCACGGTGAGGCCGGCCATGGCCTCGCCTCGGAGTAAATCACCGCTCGGGCGCGGCCACCGCAGGGCGGGAATGAAGCGAGACCAGGAAAATCGCATCCCCATATGCTACAACCGCCGCGTGCCTGATTCCGAGGCTGGGCGTCCGGCCGCTGGCGCCCCGGCGACACCCGCCCCTACAAAGCGCTGAACTCCACCACGCCGCCCTTCATCACCAGGGGGATACGCTCGCCCTGCCCCAGCAGGCAGTCGACGCTGCGCAGCGGGTCGCCATCAACCAGCAGCAAGTCGGCCAGGGCCCCTGGGACGAGCCGGCCGAGCTTGCCCTCCATGCCCAGCACTTCGGCGCCGATCACAGTGGCGCTGGCGATCACCTCGGCGGGCGAGAGCACCTGGGCGCGCAGGCGGAATTCATCGCTTTGCAGGCGGTGCGATTCGCCCAGCAGATCAGTGCCGAAACCCATCTTGACGCCCGCGGCCTTGAAGAGCTCCAGCGAGCGCAGTCCGGCGCCGCGCACGCCTGCCACCTTGGCCACGCTGTCGGGAGGCAGGCCAAGCGAAGCGCCTTCGTTGGCCAGCGCATCGTAGGTGACAAGGGTCGGTACCGCGTAGGCATCGCACTTTGCCATCAGCGCCGCGGTCTGCGCGTCGACCAGGTTGCCGTGCTCGATGGTGCGCACACCCAGGCGCACGGCCCGCGCAATGGCGGCCGGCGTATAGGCATGCGCGAGCACGTAGGTGTTGCGGGCGGCCGCCTCCGCGACGATGGCCCTGATCTCGTCTTCGCTGTAGCCGAGCGCGTCCACCGGATCGGTGGGCGAGGCCACCCCGCCGGAGGCCATGATCTTGATCTGGTCGGCGCCCATCTGCAGTTCTTCGCGTGCGGCCTTGCGCACCGCTTCCACCCCGTCCGCCACGCGGGCGAGTGAGCCGACGCGCGCGCAGTTGGGGCAGAGGTTGTCGGGGAGAATGTAGTCGGAGCGCCCGCGGCTGTCGCCGTGGCCGCCGGTCTGGCTCAGTGCTCGGCCTGAAACGAACAGGCGCGGCCCCTGCGCCAACCCCGATTCCACGGCCTGTTTGAATGCGAAACTGGCGCCGCCCGCATCACGCACGGTGGTGAAGCCCCGGCGCAGCATGCCGCGCAAAATGGGCAGGCTGCGCAGCGTGACCAGTACCTGGGGCATGCTGGCCAGGCGCGTCAGGTTCAACTCGGTCGCGACCACGTGCACGTGCAGATCGATCAGGCCGGGCATCACGGTTCGCCCGCCGGCGTCGATGACCTGTGAATCGCGCACCGCAAGCGGCTTGTCGGATACCTCACGGATCAGGTTGCCTTCGATCAGGAGATCGTGGCGATTCTGCAGTTCCGGTAGCAGTGGGTCCAGCAGACGGGCATTCTTGACGATCAAGGTCTGGGTCATGCGGCCTCCGGAAATTCAGGAATGTGCAGGCGATTCAGTGCGCCATGATGCAGCAGCCCGTCGATGAACACCAGCCGTCAGACCTCAAGCCACTCCTTGCGTATGGAGCCGTCGGCGCGCAGGGTGGCAGGTGTGCCCTGGAACACGATGTTGCCGTGCCCCATGACCAGTGTGCGGTCGGAAATTTCGAGTGCGATGGTCAGCTTCTGTTCGATCAGCAGTACCGAGATGCCGCGCTCCTTGAGTTTCGTCAGATATTGGCCGACCAGTTCAACGATCTTGGGGGCCAGGCCTTCGGTGGGCTCATCGATGATGACGAGATCCGGGTCGCCCATCAGGGTGCGGCACAGCGTAAGCATCTGCTGCTCGCCGCCCGACAGAACACCCGCCTCGGTATGCTCCCGCTCCTTGAGCCGCGGAAACATCGCATACATATCGTCGAACGACCAGCGGCTGCCCTTGCCCGAACCCTTCTGTCCCAGCAACAGGTTCTGATGCACCGTGAGCTTCGGGAACACATCGCGGCTCTCCGGCACGTAACCCAGCCCCATATGAGCGATCTCGTAGGCCTTGCGCCCCACCAGTTCCTGATCTTTCCAGCGCATCGAACCCTGGCAGTCGACCAGCCCCATGATGGCCTTGGCCATGGTGGAGCGCCCCGACCCGTTGCGCCCCAGCAGCGCCACGATCTCGCCAGGCCGCACGTCAAAATTCACCCCGTGCAGCACATGGCTCTTGCCATAAAAAGCATGAAGATTCTCAATCTGAAGCATTTTCAGTCACCCATTGCGCTACGAGTCACCCGCAGCCTACGAAGCACAAAAATCCGAAAGGCCGCGGAGCAGGCCACCCCAAGGCGCCCGCGGAGCTGGCTCCGCCAGGCCGCCGGGCGCGTCCCCCCCGTGGGGGGAAGGCGCGAAGCGACTCAGGGGGCTTCCCAAGATATGCTTCTTGGACACGCGGATTGGCCCGGACGGCGTCGGGTGTGTCGAACGCCAGCACCTCGCCATACACCACGACCGCGATCTTGTCGGCCAGACCGAACACCACGCCCATATCGTGCTCCACCGTGAGCAGCGTGCGGCCTTCGGTGACTTCGCGGATCAGCCCGATGAAGCGGTGGGTCTCGCTCTGGCTCATGCCAGCGGTGGGTTCATCAAGCAGGATCACCTGCGCGCCGCCGGCAATCGTGAGGCCGATCTCCAGCGCGCGCTGCTCGGCATAGGTCAGATTCATCGACAGCACGTCGCGCTTGCGCTCCAGATGGATCAGGTGCAGCAACTCTTCCGCGCGTTGGTTGGCGTCTTTCAGGCCCGCCAGAAACTTGAAGCAGGTGTACTTATAGCCCAGGCTCCAGAGTACGCCGCAGCGCAAGTTCTCGAACACGCTGAGCTTCGGAAAGAGGTTGGTGATCTGGAAGCTCCGTGACAGCCCCATGCGGTTGATCTCGAACGGCTTGCGGCCGTCGATGCGCCGGCCGTCAAGCAGTATCTGGCCGCTGGTGGGCGCGAAGCGGCCGCTGATCAGGTTGAACAGCGTCGACTTGCCCGCGCCATTCGGTCCGATAATGGCCACCCGCTCTCCGGCCTTGACCGCCAGGTTGACGCCGCGAATGATCTCGGTCTTGCCGAAGCTCTTGCGCACGTCCTTCAGCTCCAGGGCGAAGGGGGCCTGCGCGCCGGATGTGCCCTGGCGCACGCCTGTCGTCGTCGCTTCCACGCTCACAGCGCCTCCTTCCGCTTGATTTCCGTTTCAATGTCTGCCTGGACGCGGTCCCATACGCGCACGAACCGTCGCCGTACAAGCTCGAACAGCCCCAGGCCGATCAGCAGCAGGAGCCCGGCGCCGATCCAGGAGGAGGGCGCCTTGGCATTCAGCGTCATGCCCACGAACTTGAGCTCGGGCCCGAGTGCCGCGTTGAGCTGCAGGTGGTAGATCATTTCAATCATGGCACCGCCACCCATCAACATCATCAGCGCCGCGACGGCCAGCCCGAGATAGCAGAGCCAGAGCCTGTGCAGCAGACCGAACCGCGCGACGCGTACGTTCATCATAATCAGGCTGGCGATGCCGCCGGGCGCATACATCACCATGAACAGGAACACGAGGCCGAGGTAGAGCAGCCAGGCAATGGTGAGTTCCGACAGCAGCACGGAGGCGAGCACCAGCAGCACCGCGCCGATGATAGGCCCGAAAAAGAACGTGGCACCCCCCAGGAAAGTGAAGAGCAGGTAGCCACCCGAGCGGACGCTGCTGACGCTGTCCATTGCCGTGATGATTTCGAAGTTGATGACCGTGAGGCCGCCGCCGATGCCCGCGAAGAAGCCGGCGATGATGAACGACAGGTAGCGCACGCGCTGCGTGTCGTAGCCGATGAACTCCACCCTCTCTGGATTGTCCCGCACCGCGTTCAGCATGCGGCCCAGAGGCGTACGCGTGAAGGCATACATGGCCGCCGTGCAGATGAAGCAATAGATGGCGATCAGATAATAGACTTGGATCTGCGGCCCGAAGGTGATGCCCAGGAACGGCTTGCCCACCATCCGGTCGGTCGTAATGCCGCCTTCGCCTCCGAAGAAGCCGGGAAACATCAGCGCCATGGACGCCACCAGCTCGCCGATGCCGAGCGTGATCATGGCGAAGGTCGTGCCGGATTTCTTGGTGGTGACATACCCCAGGAGGGCAGCGAAGAACATGCCCGCCAGGCCGCCGACGAGGGGCAGCAGCGACACTGGCAGCGGCAGCGCGCCTTTGCCGATCAGGTTCAGCGCGTGGATGGCGATGAAGGCGCCCAGCCCCGTGTAGACCGCGTGGCCGAAGCTCAGCATCCCGCCTTGCCCCAGCAGTATGTTGTAGGAGAGGCAGATGATGATCACGTAGCCCATCTGCGACAGCATGGTCATCGCCAGGCTGCTGCTGAACATCAGGGGGGCCACCAGCAGGATCAGCGCATAAAGGGACCAGATGATCCAGCGTGCGCGATTCGGGGACTTCAAGGGAAGGTAAGCGGTGTTCATGGCGGCTTCACTCTTCCCGCGTTCCGAGCAGGCCCTTGGGCCGGAAGATCAGGATCAGCACCAGGAACAGGTAGGGCAAAATCGGCGCCACCTGCGACAGTGTGAGCGATAACAGCGGAAAGCCCACCGTTTCCGGCGTGATGTCGAGCCCCATCGCCCGCAGCGCGCTGGCGCTCGAGTAATCGATGGCCACCGCGAAGGTCTGCACGATGCCGATCAGCAGAGAGGCCAGGAAGGCGCCCGCCAGAGAACCCATGCCGCCGACCACCACGACCACGAACACGATGGCGCCGACTGATGCGGCCATGGTCGGCTCGGTCATGTAGGTGTTGCCGCCGATCACGCCGGCGAGGCCGGCCAGCGCGGCTCCGCCGCCGAACACCAGCATGAATACACGCGGCACGTTGTGGCCCAAGGCTTCCGTCATTTCCGGGTGCTTCAGGGCGGCCTGGATGACAAAGCCGATGCGCGTGCGCGTGAGCAGCAGCCAGACCGACACCAGCATCAGCAGCGCCACCAGCATGATGAAGGAGCGCGATTTCGGGAAGGTGGTGCCGTAGAGCGTGAACAACGAGCCCTGCAGCTGCGGGGGCAGGCCGTAAGGGACGGCGGCTCGCCCCCAGATCAACTGCACCAGCTCGAGAATCAGGTACGACAGGCCGAAGGTGATCAGCAGCTCGGGAACGTGGCCGAACTTGTGCACGCGCCGCAGGCAGTACCGCTCGAACAGGGCGCCCAACCCGCCCACGAGCAGCGGCGCCAGCACCAGCGCCGGCCAGAACCCGACCAACCCCGAGATCGTGTAGGCCAGATAGGCGCCCAGCATGTAGAAGCTCGCATGCGCGAAATTGAGCACGCCCATCATGCTGAAGATCAGCGTCAGGCCGGAGCTCAGCATGAACAGCAGCAGCCCATAGCTGACGCCGTTGAGCAGGGAGGTGACAAAAAACTCCATGTCGGTGGTATTTTTCAGCAAAGAAAATCCGCCAGCTCCCGCAGGAGCCGGTCAACCCGAGGGCGCACCTGGCTGCAGGCGCACCCGATCGAAGACACGCCCGGTCAGGACGGCCGCTTCATCTGGCAGGAAGTCGGCGTGCTGGCCACGTAGGGGTCATAGGTTTTTACCGGCACGAAGGTGTAGCCCGTGTTCTCGGGCGAGTACGGGTGCTTGGCATCGGCCTTTTCCCAGCGCGAGATATAGAGCGTCTGCTGTGCCTGGTGATCGGCCTTGCGCAACTCGACCTCGCCGTTGAAGCTCTTGAACTTCATGCCTTCCATCGCGGCGGCCACTTTCGCGGGATCGGTGGATTTGATCTTCGCGAAGGTTTCGGACAGCGCCATGTACACCGAGTAGATGTTGGTGGAATAGAGGTCGTCGTTGAACTTGGCCTTGAACTGGTCGGTGTACTTCTGCATGACACCTTCCATGTTGTTGTAGCCGTAGGACGCCATGTAGACCTTGCCGGCCGAGGCTGCGCCCATGGCGGTGGGCGTTCCGCTGACGATGCCGTAGTAGGTGTAGAACTTGGCGTTCAGGCCGGCGTCGTTGGCGGCCTTGATGAGCAGGGTCAGATCGGACCCCCAGTTGCCCGTGATGATGGTGTCTGCGCCGGCCTGCTTCATCTTGGCGACGTAGGGCGCGAAATCGCGCACCTGGGCCAGCGGATGCAGGTCATCGCCCACGATCTTGATGTCGGGGCGCTTGCGCGACAGCATGGCCTTGGCGTAGGTGGAAACCTGCTGGCCGTGCGAGTAGTTCTGGTTAAGCAGGTAGACGTTCTTGATGTCCGGCTGGTCTTTCATGAAGGCGGTGAGCACCTCCATCTTCATCGAGGTGTCGGCATCGAAGCGGTATTGCCAGTAGCTGCACTTGCTGTTCGTGAGGTCCGGGTCGACCGCGGCGTAGTTCAGGTAGAGCACCTCCTTGCCGGGGTTGCGCGCATTGTGCTTTTCCAGAGCGTCGATGATGGCCAGCGCCGGGCCGGAGCCGTTGCCTTGCGCCACATAGCGTGCGCCCCGGTCCATGGCGGAGCGCAGCGCCGCTGTGGTTTCCTGCGGGCTCAGCTTGTTGTCGATGGGGATGACCTCGAACCTGACACCGGCCGCGTTCTTCTTGTTGAACTCCTCGGCGAAGAACTGGAAAGTCTTGAGCTGGTTCGTACCGACCGCCGCCATCAAGCCCGACAGCGGATCGAGCCAGGCGATCTTGACGACTTCGCCCTTCAAGGGGCCCGCGGACTGGGCAAAGGCCGTGCCTGCGCACGCCAGCGCCGCACCGATGGCAAGCTGATTCATCCATTTCATCTGTTTGTCTCCTGGTCGAAAAAAACCGCTGCGGCACCGGGCCCGTTCATGGTGTTATTCGTTTGTTTCCGGCGCGTTCTTCTTAAAAGAATGTAAATGTTTTTTTGGAAAAAGGGCATCAAGGAGCGGCACCGTTTCATAGGGAGTTACCCGGAAGAAGGCCGGCGCGGTGGGGACAGGAAGCTGAGGGAAGATGCTGGCACCGGCCTGGTTACTTTCTGGCACGATGCGTGTTATTCACGGTTTTCTGCCCGTGCCCAGGTTCTTCTCCATTCGCCTCGCATGCCCCCTACCAAGAACACCCGCGCACAAGACTTCGAGGCAAGCGATCGCCTGGGCCTTGCCATGGCCCCTACCGTGCCCGAGCCCGAGCGCCGGAAGCTGCCCCGGGGCACCTCGGGGCTACCGCGTGAAATCGTCGATCAGGAGCAGCGCAAGCGGCTCGTCGTGGCGACGGCGCATGTCGTGGCTGAAAAGGGCTACGCGGAGACGACCGTGGCCGACATCATTGCCGGCGCGGGCGTCTCGCGCGCCACGTTCTACGATCTCTTCAAGGACAAAGAAGAGTGCTTTCTCTACGGGTTCGAGAAGCTGTCGAAAGCCCACTTGCGCGACATGCTGCGCGCCATGGACCCTTCCTTGCCGCTTCCGGAGCAGTTTCTCAGCGGGCTGCGCGCTTACCTGCGCCGGGTCGATGCGGATTTGTCGCTGGCACGGGCTTTTTTGCGGAAGCTGAAAGCGCCACGCCGCGCATACGGGCCGAGTTCGCGCTTAGAGCGCAGGAGATGAGGGTGCGTTTCGGGGAGTGGCTGCGAGAGGTCCAGCGCTACCACCCCCAGGCCATCCGCACTGGTGAGAGCGAAATCCTGCTGATGACTTCGGGGCTACGGGGCTTCATCATCGATGGCGTGCGCAGCGGCCGGCCTTTCACTGAGAAAGATGCGCGGAAGGTGTGCCGCTTCGCGTTTGCCTGCTTCGGGCTCTACGCCTGGGCCGCGGAGTTCGACTCGATCGCGCCTCTGAACGAGTAGGCACCTCTACTCGGGAGCGATGCCGAACTCAGCGCACTACAAGGTTGTTGCGCACGCTCTTGACGCCTTTGACGTCGCGTGCAATCTGCCCGGCCCTGGCTTTTTCTTCGGCGCTCTTGGCAAAGCCTGCGAGCGAAACCTCACCGTTGAGAGTCTGAACGTTGATGGCTCCGGCGTCCACTGTTTTGTCGCCCACGAACTTGGCTTTCACCGCGGTCGTGATGGATGCATCGTCTACGTAGGCGCCTGCGGTTTCCTGTCCGCGGAACACGGAGCAGCCCGTGGCGACCAGCGTGAGGCCGGTCATGGTGGCGACGACGAGCGTACGAATCGCTTTCATGATGGGTTTCCTTTTCTTCTGGATGAATGGATGCGCGGTTGACGTGCGCGATGGGGGTCTCAACGGCGGCGGCGGCCCAGCAGCATGGCAAGCAGCGCGCCTGCAGCAGCAGCAATGGCCATGGATTTCATCGGCTGCTCGGCGACATAGGCACTGGTTTTGCCAGCGACCTCGTTGAACTTGTCGCGTGCTTGCGCAGAGGTTTCCGACGCAGCTGCTTTGCCGTGTTGCGCCATATCCTGCACCCGCGCGGAGATCGCGTCGATCGCAGGCTTGATGTCGTCGCGCAGCGTGCGAACCTTCGCATCTGCCTTGTCCAGCGTCTCGTTGGCAACTGAACGTGCCGCATCGACCGTGCGCTCGGCCTTGTCGGCCACTTTGTCCGTGGCGGCGGTAGCGCTGTCGGCGATCTTTTCAACCGAACTGAGGCTGGTCTTGCTCATGTGAGGGATCCTTTCAAGAATGACTAGAACCGCTACCGCCCTATCTCGAGCATCGGATAAGGCCAACTGTTTCGAGCGGTGTTGACCTAGTCTAGGACCGTATCCTCGCAGCAGTGATCAGCCACGAGCGGTGTCCGGTGTCGGCGAGGTTGTTTCGCGGGCGTAGGAGTTGACCGACATGGCGCCGGAGGCGGTCGCCAATTGGCTTTGCGCACGGGCCTGCCCCCGGGGTACCGTGCCGGTGATGCGCGTGCCGCGGCCCGCCCCGGAGTTGATGTCCAGCCTGCCGCCACCAGCTTCCACCCGGTGGCGCATGCCCACGAGACCGTGCGAGGATTGCGGCAGCGCGCTGGGGTCGAAGCCGCGGCCGTCGTCGGTGATCGAAGCTTCCGCGTGATAGACATAGTTCTTCAGCACGACGCGAATATTCTTGGCTTCGGCATACTTTCCGATATTGGTCAACGCTTCTTGCACCATGCGGTAGATGGTGAGCTCGGCGGCTGAATCCAGTTCCACGGGCTCCAAGGCGGTCTGCACGTGAAGCCCGGATCGGTCAGCGAACTCGCGGCAGAGGATTTCCAGCGAGGCGACGAGGCCCAGATTCGAAAGCGAGGAGGGGCGCAGGTCCTCGATGATGCGGCGCTTGAGGGCGATACCTTGATTCAGTGTTTCAGTGAGATGCTTCAGCCGCTCAGCCAAGTCAGTGGCGTCAGGCGGCAGGCGCGATTTCAGCCGGGCCACATCGAGCTTCGCTGCTGTGAGCAAGGCGCCCAGCTCATCGTGCAACTCGCGCGCGAGATGTGCACGCTCGTCTTCCACCGCCTGCTGCAAATGGGTGGCCAGTTCGGCCAGGCGGGTGGTGCGCTCGCGCACCTGCGACTCGAGCGCATCACGCTCGGCTTCCAGTGCGTTTTGATGCGCTTCGCTCGCGCGCTGCATCGCGCGGGTCTGCTTCAGGTGCAGGAAGAACGCCACGAATGCCGCCAACACGCCTGCCACCAGGCCAAGGCGCGACACATTTAGCAGGCGCTGCAGTTCCTGGCGCCTTTCCTGGATGTAGGTGTCGGCCTGGCTGAGCAACTCATCGCTTTGCGCGCGAAACGCCGCCATCTGCTCCAGGCCCACGTTGCTGGTGACCACGAAATCCACCACTTCAGGCCGGTTGTCTTCGCGCATGCGCACCGTGAGCGCCATTTCGGACATCTTCTCCGACATGAAGCTGCGAAAGCTCAGGAGCGTGCTCAGGTTGAACATCGACGTGGCCTGTGGCGTTTCCAGGGTCTTGCGAAGGCGCACGATTTCATTCAAGGCATTGTCATAGGGCTCCAGGTAGCGGCGGTCACCGGTCAGGGTGTAACCCCTTTGGTTCGACTCGGCTTCGGTGAGGGCGCGCGTGAGGCTGCTGATGGTTGTGCGCATCTGATTGGCCTGCTCGACTTCCTGCAGGACCTGGGTTGCCCGCATGTGCGTGCTTTCGTTGACCAGAACCATGGCCAGGGCGCAGAGTGCCGCGATGATCAAGGCCAGCCGTAGCGCGCTGAGGGAGCGCCGGCGTATCGATGAGTCGGATATTTGAGAGTGCATGGCGCTCGGCGAACTAGAATGGATGGATATCAAGAGTTGATCAACAACACCCGCCCAGGGAAATGCCGGGCTGTCCCAAGCTTTCTTACTCCTCGAGGGCAAGCTGGGCAGATTGCGGCGCTGGGGGGACTGAGAGGTATACCGTGATCAGAGTAGGTATTGTGGATGACCACGCCATCGTGCGTTCCGGGCTCAAGCAGTTCTTTTCCGAGCACGTAGATCTGCGCGTGGCGGGGGAAGCGGCCAGCGGGCGCGAAGCCATCGACCTGGTGCGGACCACCGAGCTCGATGTGCTGGTGATGGATCTGTCCATGCCCGGCCAAAGCGGCATCGATGCATTGGCCATGATTCGCGCCAAGGCGCCCGATGTGGGTATCCTGATTCTCTCCGGTTATCCCGAAGAGCACTATGCGATGAACCTGATCCGCCAGGGCGCCAGTGGCTACCTGAACAAGGAGTGCGAGCCTTCGGAGATCGTCGAGGCCATTCGCACCATCGCACTGGGCAAGCGCTACATCACACCTACGGTGGCGGAGCTTCTGGCGCAGCAACTCAATCGCAAGACCGATGCACCGCCGCATGAACAGCTGTCGGAGCGCGAGTTCCAGGTGTTTCTGAAGCTGGCCAAAGGCGAAACGGCCGGTGATATCGCCGAATCGCTCTCCCTCAGCGTCAAGACCGTCAGCACCTATCGTACGCGGCTGATGGAAAAAATGGGATTGAACTCCAACAGCGATTTGACCTATTACGCGCTGAAGAACAAGTTGATTGATTGAAATCGATATCTTGTTCATAGCGTCGTCTCCGGGACAGGTGGCTGTTCGGAGGCGCTTAGATCGTAAACACGTTCCAAGCCCTTTATCCGTTCGCACCCTCCAGGCCCACACAGAAATCAATCAGCGCATCGATGTCCGTGGACTTGTCGAACACGGCGTCCACGCCAAGCTCCTGGCAGCGCCGGCGGATATCGGGGGTGGCGTAGTTGGTGAGCACGACAACTCGCTGATGGGGTGCGCGGCTGCGGCAAGCTTCAATCACGCCCAAGCCGCTGCCTTGCTTCAGGAACAGATCCACGATCACCAGATCCCATTCGCCGGGATGAGCCTGTAGCCATTCCGCGCTCTGGTTCTCCGTTTCCGAAAAACCAACTGCTTCGACAGAGGCCAATTCCTCGAGAGTGCCGATCAGGTTCTCTCGGATGGTGGCGTTGTCTTCGACTATGTATGCGCGCACGGTAGCTACTTGCATGGAGAAGAAAGGCGGAAGACCTGCGAAAAACTCGGGTTCTTGGGCGGCATTGAAGTCGGGAAGAAGGGCGAGAGGGCTTGCTTTTGAATGTACGGGAGCAAGCGCGCGTCACGTGACAGCAGCAACTGCTTGCGCGTGTAGGAATGCGCTTACATTTCCCTCCGCCCCTCTAGGCGAAGGTGCCAAGCCTGTCAGTTTTTCCGCGAGGGTCCGTGCCCGCACACAGGGCATGCCGGGTCGCGCTGCAGCCGCATTTCATTGAATTCCGCGCCACGCGCATCAATGAGCAGCAGCCGGCTGACCAGCGGGATGCCCACGCCGCAAAGAACCTTCAAGGCCTCGGCGGCCTGAAGGGTGCCCACCATGCCGACAATAGGGGCGAAGACGCCCATGGTGGAGCAGCGGGCCTCTTCCACCTCTTGCGTCGGAGGGAACACGCAGGCATAGCAGGGCGAGGCAGCATCACGCGGGTCGTAGACCGATATCTGGCCGTCGAAGCCGATGGCCGCGCCTGAGACCAGCGGTTTGCCTGTGGCCACGCAGGCCTGGTTGAGTGCCTGGCGAGTGGCGAAGTTGTCGGTGCAGTCGAGGGCGATGTCGGCATGCGCCATGAGGGAGGTCAGGCGCTCGGCGTCGACGCGTTCCGCGATCGTGTCGACAATCACATCCGGGTTGATGGCGGCGATCGCCTGCCGGGCGGAATCGACCTTGGCCTGACCCACACGCGCCTCGGTGTGCATGATCTGGCGCTGCAGATTGGTGAGATCGACCGTGTCGTCATCCACGATGGTCAGGCGGCCCACACCCGCACTGGCCAGGTACAGCGCCACTGGAGACCCCAGGCCTCCCGCGCCCAGGATCAGGGCGTGCGCATCCAGCAGCTTCTGCTGCCCCTCGATGCCCAGGTCATCAAGGAGCAAATGGCGCGAATAGCGCAGCAACTGCCGGTCATCCATCGAATTGCCGTCTTCCCCCAGGGGGCTTCAAAGGGTTCTCGTCATTCCCGCGCAGGCGGGAATCCAGTGCAGCTCTTCAAGGCCCCCTGGATTCCCGCCTGCGCGGGAATGACGGAAGCGCAAGAGGGGCCTGGATTATTCCGTTTTTGGTTCTTCCTTACGCTCGACCAAAGTCTTGCTGACCTTCACCGGCTGGCCTTTCAGCTTGGCCAGAGCCTGCAGCAGCGGGAAATCCTTGTCGCTGCCGTATTCGGGCGGCCGGCGCTGGGAGGCGGGCTTGCGCGCTTCCTCTTCGAGCTTCTTGAGGGCTTCCTCGCGCTCTTTCTCCAGCGCAGGATCGGGTTTTTCCGGCTGATCGCCCACCAGCAAGTGCTTCTGCAAGTCCGCCTCGCGCGTGCGCAGCACGGCGAAGGGGCTTCCTCGGCGGTGTCGTCGACCATGATGTCGGGCACGATGCCCTTGGCCTGGATCGTCTTGCCGCTGGGGGTGTAGTAGCGGGCGGTGGTGATTTTCAACGCGGTGTCGGGGCCCAGCGGACGGACGGTCTGCACCGAACCCTTGCCGAAGGTCTGGGCGCCCATGATCGTGGCGCGCTTGTGATCCTGCAGGGCGCCAGCGACGATCTCGCTCGCAGAGGCGGAGCCTTCGTTTACCAGCACCACGATCGGCACCGTTTTCAGGGCGGCCGGCAGGCGCTTGAGCGGGTCGGCGGACCGGCGGCGCAGGTAGTCCTCGGGGCGTGCCTTGAAGACGGCCTTGCTTTCCTCGATCTGCCCGTTGGTGGACACCACGACGGCATTCTCGGGCAGGAATGCGGCCGAAACGGCTACCGCGGCGTCGAGCAGGCCGCCCGGATCGTTGCGCAGATCAAGCACCAGGCCTTTCAGGTTGGGCTCTTTCTTGTAGATGTCTTCCATCTTGGCGACGAAGTCATCGACCGTGCGCTCCTGGAATTGCGACAGGCGCAGCCAGGCGTAGCCAGGCTCGATCACCTTGGCCTTGACCGATTGGGTACGGATTTCCTCGCGTGTGATCGTGACCGGGAAGGTGCGGTTTTCCTCTTTGCGGAAGATCGTGAGCAGAACCTTTGTGCCCGGCTCGCCGCGCATGCGCTTGACGGCGTCGTTCATCGACAGGCCCTTGACCGCGGTGTCGTCGATCTTGGTGATCAGATCGCCTGGCTTGATGCCGGCGCGGTCGGCTGGCGAGCCTTCAATGGGCGAGACGATGCGGATCAACCCATCTTCCTGGGTGATCTCGATGCCCACGCCGACGAAGCGGCCCGTGGTGCCCTCGCGGAATTCCTTGTAGGACTTCTTGTCGAAATACTGTGAATGCGGATCGAGGCTGGAAACCATGCCGGAGATGGCGTCGGTGATGAGCTTTTTCTCATCCACCGGTTCGACGTAATCGCTCTTGATCATGCCGAACACTGCCGCCAACTGCTGCAGCTCTTCCAGCGGCAGGGGCGAAAGCGTCCCTCCGCGGGCCACGGTCTGCAGCGAGACGGTGGCCATTGCGCCCGCCAGTGCCCCGGCAGCGACCCAACCGACAATTTTGACTTTTTGACTCATGGCGTAGCGGTTCCAGGATTTCTCACAATACCCGTTCCAATATACATGCTCGCCGGTATTCGGGTGTGCCGGCTGCCGCTAAGTTCCGTACTTTTCTTGCGCTTTACGGAACGGTAGGGGAATCGGTCAGGTTTTCCCCTGATTGGCGACCGCGGCAGCGGCCTTGGCGGCGGCCTCCGCATCGCCCAGGTAGTAGTGGCGGATCGGTTTCAGGTTGGCATCGAGCTCGTAAACCAGGGGAATGCCGTTGGGGATGTTCAGGCCGACGATGTCCGTCTCGGAGATGCCGTCCAGGTATTTCACGAGTGCGCGGATCGAGTTCCCGTGGGCCGACACCAGCAGCCGCTTGCCGGCCGAAATGGCGGGTGCCATGGATTCATTCCAGAAAGGCAGCACGCGCGCCACGGTGTCCTTCAGGCACTCGGTGAGCGGGATTTCCTCGGGCTTGAGCTTGCCATAGCGCACATCGCCGCGTTCGCTGCGGGGATCGGTCGGCTCCAGGGCGGGGGGCGGCGTGTCGTAGCTGCGCCGCCAGACGAGTACCTGCTCGTCTCCGTACTGCTTGGCCATGTCGGCCTTGTTCAATCCTTGCAGGGCGCCATAGTGGCGCTCATTGAGGCGCCAGTGCTTGACGGTGGGCAGCCAGATGCGGTCCATCTCATCCAGTGCGTAATGCAGGGTATGGATGGCACGCTTGAGCACGCTCGTGTAGGCCACGTCGAATTCGTAGCCTTCCGCCTTGAGCAGCCGGCCGGCCTGCCTGGCCTGCTCCACGCCGGTGGGCGTCAGCGCGACGTCGGTCCAGCCGGTGAAGCGGTTTTCGAGATTCCAGGTGGATTCGCCGTGGCGGATCAGAACGAGCTTGTGCATGGGAGGACGGATGGGCGCGCAGCCTGAAAAATAACGGGATGAACCCAACATTCTAGAATCTCGTCAGTGGGCCGTAGTTTTGGCCGGATTTTCCGCAGGATTTCTGCACCTCGATTTTTAAGGAACAGGCAAGTGAATTTCGTGATGGCGAACTGGGCGCTGATACTTCTGGCGCTCGCCTCTGGCGGCATGCTGGCGTGGCCCCTTATCTCGGGTGGCCGGAGCGCCGGCGCACTGACACCTTCCGCGGCGGTGCATCTGATGAACCGCGAGAAGGCCGTGGTCATCGATGTGTGCGATGCCGCAGAGTACGCTGCCGGCCACATCGTGGGCGCCAAGAGCATTCCCATGGCTGAGTTGGAAGAAAAGCTGCCCAAGGTGGTCAAGAACAAGGCGGTGCCGGTCATCATGGTGTGCGCCTCGGGCGTGCGCTCCGCCCGCGCCGTCGGCATCGCGAAGAAACTTGGCTATGAGCAGGCCCAATCGCTCGGCGGCGGGCTGAAAGCCTGGCGGGACGCTAACCTGCCGGTAGAAGCGTGAGGTCCGCGCCCACTTCCCGGCGCGGCGGCTTCCGCCTCGCCGGTGCGGCGCTTGTCTGCGCGCTCATGTGGAGCGCGTCATGGGCGGCCGCGCAAGCACCCGACAAAGGAAAAACCATGCAACCAGTCAAGATGTACGCTACGGGCACCTGCCCTTATTGCATTCGTGCCAAGCAGATTCTCAAGGCCAAAGGCGCCCAGATCGAGGAAATCCGCGTCGATCTCGATCCCTCCCAGCGCGCCGTGATGACCGAGTTGACTGGCCGGCGTACGGTGCCGCAGATCTTCATCGGCAGCACCCACGTGGGCGGCCACGATGATCTGGTGGCGCTGGATGCGCGCGGCGGGCTCGATCCGCTGCTGACACCGGCACAGTGACTTTCTGTCACGGCCTGCTGAGATAATCAGGGCTTGTGTCGTCATTTCCGCGCAGGCGGGAAGCCAGTGCAGCCTTCGAAGACCCTCTGAATTCCCGTCTGCGCGGGAACGACGGGCACGAAGGCCCGACCTATTTTTTGCAAACTCCAACCGAGAATTTTTATGGCTGATCCCGTGTTCAACATCCAGCGCGTCTACCTCAAGGAGGCTTCGCTGGAGCAGCCCAACTCGCCAGCCATTCTGCTGGAAACCGAGCAGCCCGCCGTGGAAATCAACCTCGGCATCAACGCCGAAAACGTGGCCGAAGGCATTTTCGAGATCTGTGTCACGGCCACCGTGCAGACCAAGATCCAGGACAAGACCGTGTTCCTGGCCGAGTGCAAGCAAGCAGGTATCTTCGAAATTCGCGGCATTCCAGACGACCAGATGGGCCCCATCGTCGGCATCGCCTGCCCGCAGATCGTCTACCCCTACCTGCGCGGCAACGTGGCCGATCTGGTGACCCGTGCTGGTTTCCCTCCCGTGCATCTGGCCGAGATCAACTTCCAGTCCATGTACGAGCAGCAGCAGGGTGCCAATGCAGCGCCCGCGGTCACTCAGTAACCGTCCGTCCCCTTGGCGGCGGCGCGCTCTACTATGAAAATTGTAGTTATTGGCGCGGGCGCCTTTGGTACGGCCTTGGCCGTGAGTGCCTGCCGCAATCAAGCCGGGCACGCCGTCGAACTCTGGGCGCGCGACGAGGTCCAGGCTGCGGCGTTGCAGGCCGAGCGCCAGAACGCGCGTTATCTGCCGGGTATTCCGCTGCCCCATGCGCTGAAGGTGCGTGGCGGTCCCATTGCCACGTTGGTCGCCGGGGGCGGCTGGGCCGATCTGGTCGTCGTGGCGACGCCCATGGCGGGACTGCGCGAAATACTTACCATCTTGCGCGGCAGCAGCGCGCCCATTGCCTGGCTCTGCAAGGGGTTCGAGCCCGCCCGTGACCCGGCAGCCGCGCGCCCTTTCGGCTTGCTGCCTCATGAGGTGCAGCGTCAGGCGGCGCCCGAGCTGCTGGCAGGCGCCCTCAGCGGACCCAGCTTCGCGCAGGAAGTGGCGCGCGGTCAACCCACGGCGCTCGTGGCCACCAGCCGTCACGCGGGGGTGCGCGATGCCCTGGTGGCTGCTTTTCACGGCCTCACGCTGCGCGTCTATGCCAACGATGATCTGCCGGGCGTCGAAGTGGGCGGAGCGGTCAAGAACGTGCTGGCAATCGCCACCGGCCTGGCCGACGGCATGAACCTGGGGCTGAATGCGCGCGCTGCGCTCATCACCCGCGGGCTCGCGGAAATGTCCCGTTTTGGCCAGGCCCTCGGCGGGCGCGCCGAGACCTTCATGGGCCTTTCCGGCCTGGGTGATCTGGTACTGACCGCCACCGGCGATCTCAGCCGCAACCGCAGGGTCGGCCTGCTGCTGGCCGAGGGCAAGACACTGGAAGAAGCCGTCAAATCCCTGGGCCACGTGGCTGAAGGGGTGTACTGTGCCCGCACGGTGCTGGAGCGGGCGCGCCACGTGGGCGTGGAAATGCCGATCACCGAAAGCGTGGTGGCGCTACTCAACGGTGAACTCAAGCCGATCGAAGCTGTGGTCGCCCTGATGGGGCGCGATCCAAAGGGCGAGTTACTCTAGCGGGCAAAAGCTGTTGGACGGAGCGAGCACCCAAAGAAGCTCCGGGCCACACCTCTATCCCCGTCATTCCCGCGCAGGCGGGAATCCAGAGGGCGGTGGAGAGGTTGAACTGGATTCCTACTGGGGCATCCCACGTTGTCAAGCGAATATGGTTGTTATTTCTGATGGTTCTGATGGTTTAGTTGTTTATTACGGAGCTGACTGCAAGGACACTGAACTGAACGAAGAAAGACGGCCTACCTACTGACGGTCTTGTTGACGAGCTACGAAGAGCTTGGTGTCGGACCCAGATACGAGCCGCTCAGCGGAGGCTCCCATTCGCCTTTCGTGGCCTGAACAGGCCACCTGGAATCCATCGAGCTTATCCGCTGCCGGTCTAACCTGTTCAATTGATCTGCGAAGTGCCGTCCTGTTGAAACATCATTTTTTTGATAAACGAAACATGTGTCGATCTACTTCTACGTCGGTTTGACGCTCACATGATTGGCCACAAATGGCTGGCCTCGCGTGAACATCGCCCATAGAATGCGGGCGTTCTTGGCTGCCAGCGCGACAGCCGCCTTTTGCCAGCCCATGCGCTCACGCAACTGCTGCGCCCACAGCCACACTCGCTCCTGGCGTGGCTTGCTGCAGTGAATGGCCGATTTGGCGCCCTGCACCAGCAGCATCCGCAAATACGTATCTCCCTGCTTGGTAATGCCGCCAAGGCGGCTCTTGCCACCGCTGGAGTGCTGCGAGGGTGTCAACCCCAGCCAGGCAGCAAACTGCGCAGCCGTTTTGAACTGACTGAAGTCGGCCACGCTGGCCACGAGCGCCGAAGCGCCTATAGGCCCAATACCCAGTAGCTGCTGAGCCTGCTGAGCTCGACTGTCTTGCTTGATGTGTTGTGCAATGCGCTGCTCGCACCAGCCAATGTCCTGATCAAGCTGGCGCCACTGCATTTGCAGTCGCTCAATGCTTAATCTCACCAGCGCGGGCATCTCGTTGCTGGCATCCTCGTTGAGCTGGGTCAGCTGCTCCTTGAGCTTGCCCACCCCTTCAGGACACACCAGACCAAACTCGGCCAGCAGTGCACGAATACGGTTGATGCACGCAGTTCTGTCTTTCTCCCAGCCTTGACGCAGGGTGTGTACACCCAGGATCGCTTGCTGCTCGGTCGTCTTGATCGGCACAAAGTGCATTTGCGGGCGGCTGGCAGCCTCGCACACCGCCGCAGCATCATTGGCGTCATTCTTGCCTTTCTTGCCCTGCAAACGGTATGGCGCCACTAGATGAGGCGCGATCAGGCGCACCTGCAAACCAAGCTGGCTGAGCCGGCGTGCCCAGTGATGCGCTCCAGTACACGCCTCCATCACCACCAAACAACCGGCAGGCAACTTCGCGCACCAGGGCAGGAAACCTCGCCGCGCTAGCGCTCGGCGCACCAACACACCTGCCTGAGCATCCACCGCATGCACTTGAATCAAGTTCTTGGCCAGATCCACTCCAACTCGTGTAATCTCACTCATGGGACTTCTCCTTACTCTTTAGATTGACGTTCGCACCTCAATCTTGGCGCTTCGACGCCGTTCCTGGTAAGTGGGAAGTCCCCTCGTATTCGCCTGCGGGGGAATGACGGAGGAGGTGGCTGTGGAGTCAAAAAGCAGCCATTCCACACCAAGAGCGCGGGCTGCCTGTCAAAACTCCAAGTTGTCAATCAACCGCGTACTCCCCAGCCGCGCTGCCCCCAGCGCCACCAACTGGCCTGCGCCGTCACCTGCCTGCGGTGGCAGCAGATCGGCACGCCTGCGCACCGTCAGGTAATCAGGCTGCCAGCCGAGCGCTGCCAGCGCCTGCATGGCCGCCGACTCCAGGGTCGGCAGTTGGGCCGGTGAAGCCGCCGCCGCATCGCGTGCCAGGGCCTGCAGCGCCTGCGCCAATTGCAGGGCGTGGCTGCGCTCCTCGGTGCTGAGATAGCCGTTGCGGGAGCTCAGCGCCAGCCCGTCGTCGGCGCGCTCGGTCTCATGCCCGGCGATGTCGATCGGCAGGGCAAACTGCTGCACCATGCGGCGGATCACCATCAGTTGCTGGTAATCCTTCTTGCCGAAGACCGCCGTGCCTTGCGCCTTGCCGGCAAACACGGCCATGAACAGCTTCATCACCACGGTGGCGACCCCCGTGAAGAAACCCGGACGGAATTCCCCCTCCAGCAGATCGGCCAATGCCGGATCCGGCTGCACCTTGAAAGTTTGTGGTTCGGGATACAGATCGCGTTCGCGTGGCGCGAAAAGCACGTCGCAACCGGCGGCTTCCAGCTTGTCGCGGTCGGCTTCAAAGGTGCGCGGATAGCTGTCGAAATCCTCGTGCGGCAGAAACTGCAGGCGGTTGACGAAGATGCTGGCCACCGTGGCGTCACCCAGCGGCTTGGCCTGCGCGACCAGCGCCAGGTGCCCGGCATGCAGGTTGCCCATGGTGGCCACGAAAGCGGGGCGGGTGGTGTGGCGCAGCGCATGGCGCAACTCGGCGATGGAGTGAACGGTTTGCATGAATAAAAAAATCAGTTCTAAAACGTTTTTCGTAAGCTAGGCGTGTGGATCCCTTCGGACAATCATAAGTTTTTGCCTGGAGGAAACCGCTACTCATGAGCACTCTCGCCATTGTCCTATCGCTGCTGCTGCTGATGTTCCTGGCCTATCGCGGCTACACCGTGTTGTTATTGGCTCCCATCATGGCAGCGTTGGCGGTGCTGCTGTCGGGCGAGATCACGCAGATGTTGCCGATCTACACTGACACTTTCATGCGCGCATTGGGTAACTATGTGCTCGCATTTTTCCCTATCTTTCTGCTGGGGGCGCTGTTTGGCCAAATGATGGCCGACTCCGGCGCCGCCACTGCGATTGCCCGGTGGATCGAGCACACACTGGGCAGCAAGCATGCCATTTTGACGGTGGTGCTGGCTTGCGGCATTCTGACCTACGGCGGCGTGTCGCTCTTCGTGGTGGCCTTTGCCATCTACCCAATCGCCAAGTCGCTGTTCCGCGATGCTGACATTCCCAAGCGCCTGGTGGCGCCGGCCATTGCGCTCGGCTCGTTCACCTTCACCATGACGGCGCTGCCGGGCACGCCTTCCATCCAGAACGCTCTTCCGATTCCGTATTTCGGCACCAATACCTTCTCGGCGCCGGGCCTGGGCTTGATTGGCGGCTTCATCATGTTCGCGCTCGGCATGCTGTGGCTGCGCTCGCGCGAGAAAAAAGCGCGTACCGCAGGCGAGGGGTACGGAGATCACGACGATATCGACAACGACCCGCGCGGCATGGTCGGAGAGGCCGACATGAGCGGCGACGCCAGCCGCACCATGCCGCTGGTGCTTGCGCTGCTGCCGCTTGTGCTGGTGATCGGTATCAACGCACTGTTCACCTACAGCATTTTTCCTGGCATGGATTGGGGTTTCCTCAAGGGGCGTTTCCCACAATTGGACCCGGCCAAGCAGGCGGGCATGTGGGCATTGATCGTCGCGCTGACCACCGCGATCATCGTGCTGCTGGTGGTGGGCATCGGCCGCTGGGCGAATCTGCAGCAGACCATCAACAAGGGTGTATTGGGCTCCATGCTGCCGATTTTCAACACGGCTTCCGAGGTGGGGTATGGCGCGGTCATCGCCGGCCTGGCGGGCTTTGCCATCATCCGCGACGCGGTGCTGAACGTCTCCAGCAATCCGCTGATTTCCGAGGCGGTGGCCATGAACGTGCTGGCGGGCATTACCGGCTCCTCCTCCGGCGGGCTCTCGATCGCCCTGCAGACGCTGGGCGCGGACTATCTGCGCATGGCCAGCGAAACAGGCATCAGCCCTGATCTGTTGCACCGCGTGGCGGTGATGTCGGCGGGCGTGTTCGATTCACTGCCCCACTGCGGCGCCGTGATCACGCTGCTCTCGATCTGCAAGCTGACGCACAAGGAGTCCTACCTCAACCTCGGCGCCATGACGATCGTCGTGCCTTTGATTGCCCTGGCGGCAGTGATCGGCCTGGGAACGGTTTTCGGCAGTTTTTGATTCAGAAGGCCGCGGAGCAGGCCATTCGGGAATGCCGGGGAGGGAGCTTGGCCCGGCCGTAAGCGCCTCAGGGGGAGCTTGGTTGATAGGCTAGGCGAACGTAGATCGGCGCGAACGCCTCGGCTTGGGTAATTTCCACCAGGGTTTCTTTGCCCAGTTCCAGGAGGGCCAGCAGCGTGACCACCAGCACGGGCGCCCCCTGCTCGACGTCGAACAGCTCCTCGAAAGGCGCAAAGCGGCGGCCCTGGAGCTTTTTCAGCACCATGCTCATGTGCTCGCGCACGCTCAGTTCCTCGCGGCTGATCTTGTGGTGGGCCACCAGCTTCGCGCGCCCCAGGATGTCCTGCCAGGCGGCCTGGAGGTCGCCGATTTCCACGTCGGGAAAGCGGGGCTGCAAGCTCTGCTCGACATACACCTGCGCTTTCAGGAAATCCCGCCCATGCTGCGGCACCTCCGACAGGCGCGCCGCGGCCAGCTTCATGCGTTCGTATTCGAGCAGGCGGCGCACCAGTTCCGCGCGCGGATCTTCGGGCTCCTCTCCCTCGGCGGCCTTGCGGGGCGGCAGGAGCATGCGCGATTTGATCTCGATCAGCATTGCCGCCATCAGCAGATACTCGGCCGCCAGCTCCAGGTTGCGGCTGCGGATTTCGTCGACGTAGCTCAGATACTGCCGTGTCACCGCAGCCATCGGGATGTCGAGGATGTTGAAATTCTGCTTGCGGATCAGGTAGAGCAGCAGATCCAGCGGGCCTTCAAAGGCTTCGAGAAAGATTTCCAGCGCATCCGGCGGGATGTACAGATCCTGCGGCAGCGCAAACAGCGGCTCGCCATACAGGCGCGCCACGGCCACGTGGTCGATCACCTGGGGGAGGCCACTTCTTCCGCTGGCGCGGCGGCCAGCAGATCCGCGGCGTCGGCGGCCGGTTTCATTCGGGGCAGAAAGCGCGTGTTTACCGGTCGGCCGCAGGGGCGTTTTGGTACACGTAGGGCTTTTGCGGTACGCGGCCGGCACGAAACTCGGATTGCAGATCCCGATCGATCTGGCGGTCCCACAGCAGGGCACGGCCCTGGCGCTGGGATTGATCGAGCCCCGGCTTGTCGTGCTTGAGTTGCGCGATGAAGTCAGTGGTGTCCGAGGTGTAGTGAGGGCGGCGGAAAAAGTTGGCGAGGGACATAGATTTCTGTCGGTTTTTGCTGACGGCAAAGCAGGAACTCAAACACTACACTGCCAGCATCTGTTGATTGCCGTCGATTTTACCGGTACCTGCCCATGCAAAGTCTTTTGCACTTTTCTCTGTCCTTTTCCCGTCACGTGGCCGGTGCGCTGCTGGCCATTGGCCTGCTGGGCTTGGCGGCTTGCGATCCGCAGGCCATCCGCGAGCTGGAGGAGGGCGTTTCGACAGAAGCGGACGTCACCGCCCGCTTCGGCCAGCCTGAGCGCGTCTGGAACGGCTCCGGCGGCACGCGCATCTTCGAATACAACCGCCAGCCCGAGGGCACGCAGAACTACATGATCAGCATCGGGCCGGATGGCAAGATGAGTGCGCTGCGGCAGGTGCTGAATCCCGACAACTTCGGCCGCGTGCGGCCGGGCATGGGAGTCGAAGAGGTGCGGCAGATGCTGGGCAAGCCGGCCAAGCAGGTGCCTTATAAGCTCAAGAATGAGGTGATCTGGTCCTGGCGGTTCCTGGACCCTTCCGACAGCGCGAAAAAGATGTTCCATGTGGTTTTCAGCCCGGACTACCGGGTAATGCGGACTGAAACAGGGCCTGATATGGATGGGCCTGAGATGCGTGGTGGCGGCTAAGCTCAACAGGCTCCGCTGCCTTGCTTCTTCTCCGCAAGACCCTTCGCACCTTCCTGGAGCGTATGGACGTTCTTACAGCGTGATACCTGTTTCACGGATCACGCGGTCCCACGTGCCGACTTCCTTCCTGATGCGATCGCGTGCGTAGGCGGTGTTCTCTGTCACGACTTCCACGCCAAGTGCTGAGAAGCGGCTATTGACCTCGGGCTCACGCAGCACGGTATTGAGGTCTGCATTGAGCTGGTTCACAGCCGCCAGCGGGGTGGCTGCCGGTGCCGCGATGCCGAAAATGGAAACCACATCGTTGCTCATTTTCACGCCTTGCTCGGCCAGCGTGGGCACACCAGGCAGCGCCGCCACTCGGTTCGGGCCCGCAATGGCGAGCGCTTTGATGCGGCCGGTCTTGAGGTTGTTGATGGCCGTGGTCGTGTTGACGAACATGGCCTGGATCTGTCCGCCGATCAGGTCCGTCACGCCGGGGGTGGAGCCCTTATAGGGCACTGCCAGCATGTCGGTACCCGTGGCTCGCTTGAACATTTCGCCTGCGATATGCTCCAGGGAGCCATTGCCGGTCGACGCGATCGAGAAGCCGCCCGGTTTGGCCTTGGACGCCTTGATGAAGTCCTGCAGGGTGTTGACCCCCAGGCTTGCCGGCACGATGAGCACATTGGGCAAATAGCCCACGATGGCGACGTGCTGAAAGTCCTTCAGCAGGTCGTAGCCCATCGTGGCATCCATCAGCTTCTGGTTGATCGCGTAGGTGGTCAGCGCTGTCATCAGCAGCGTAGCGCCATTGGGCGGCGATTTGGCGACATACTGCGCGCCGATGTTGCCGGAAAACCCCGGTTTGTTGTCCACGATGACGGAGTTTCCGCGCAAGGCGCCCAGGCGCTGCGCAAGCACCCGTGCCATGGCGTCCAGCGAGCCGCCGGGAGGGTACCCAACGATGATGGAGGCATCATTGCCTCTGTTCTGTGCGTGGACGAATCCGGCATGAGCAGTCAAGGGCGCGGCTGCAGCGGCCAGGAGCCGGCGGCGGGAGATGGTAAACATGCCTAAGATGCCTTTCTGTTGTCTGATGGAAGCGCGAGCGCCTGTGCCAATTCACGCGCCGAGCAAGGAGGGGTTGAGCGGAGTTGACCGAGCAAGCGGCGGGTATGCGCCGCGCCGAGGGCTGGCCCGGCGCAAGCCGTGAATTTGGCTTCATGCTGGGCAGCTGAGAGCGGCATGCTGGGATGGCCGAGCGGCTTGGCTTGGCGCTGGCGGAAGATTTCCCTGCCGTCCCTCAGAACGGTCAGTTCGGCATAGTCGCCGTTGCCCGGCGGAAAGTCTTGCCCCACCGATAGGTGCACCTGACGGGCCCATTCGCGCAGACCTGGGCGTAAGAGCGCCTGGTCGGTGAAGTCAGCCACACCCTGAGTGCCGTCGCGGGCGGCCACTGCCACGCAGTACTCGACGTGAAACTTGGCGGCCAGTCCTGCGGCGGGCCAGCTCTTGCCGCGGGCGGCCTCCAGGCGCTGGCTGATGCCGCAGCGCAGTTCCAGGGATGACGACTGATGGCCAGCTGAGAAAAGCCTCTGGGCCCGTGCCTGCAGCACCAGATCGATCAGTGCATGCATCAAGGAGCAGGTAGGGTATTGCTTGTAGACGATTCCGGGCGTGAGCACCTCGAAGCGTTCGCCCAGGCCGTGCAGGGCGCGGGCTGCGTCTGCGCTGCCATCGTCGCAGAAGAGTTGCAGAAACCCCTCATGTCCTTCCAATGCCATGGGGCTGGCCGTCATGCCGGCGGCGGCCAGGCGGGCTGCCTGCATGCCGCGCTGAGCGGACAGGCCTACCTGCAGTGCCTTGGCCATGGTGCCGAAATTCGCGCGTAACCCGCCAGCCATGGAAGCGGCCAAGGCCAGGGCACGAGTGGTCTGGACGCCATCGAGCCGCAGCAGCCAGGCACAGGCCGCTGCCGCGCCCACGGTGCCCAGTGTGCTGGTCGTGTGCCAGCCCAGTTGCGAATGCCGGTCGTTGACACCACGCCCCAGGCGGCCCGCCACTTCCACGCCCGCAACATAGGCAGTCAGGAGATCCTCGCCGCTCGCGTTCACCATCTCACCCAGTGCCAGGACGGCGGGTACCAAGGGCGCGGAGGGATGTCCCCGCATGGATTCGTGTGTATCGTCCAGCGAGTGGGCATGGGCGGCGCAGCCATTGATGAGCGCGGCTTCGCCGACATCGGCATGCCTGGTGGAGCCCCAGAGGGTGCAGATGCCGTCCGGCCGCGAATGCACGGCGGTGGCGATGCGCGCCACGTCCTCATCCACCCCGGCGAGGGCGCTGCCCAGGCAGTCTGCCATGGCACGGCGCGCTTGCTCACGCGCGGCGGGCGGGATGTCGTCGGGGTGCAGGCCGGCTACGAAGGTAGCCAGCGCCTGCGTCAGGCCGGGGGGATTCATCGGGGCAGGCCTTCCGGAAACCAGGCCGCGACGTGCTGATCCATCTCCTGCAGAAAATGCTCGATGCCATGGCCGCCCGCGCTGTTGCGCAACGCCTGGGCTACGGCGGCCACGCTGCCGCGCGGGACGACCGCCACGCCTTCGCCGCTGGCGCAGACCACATCCCCCGGGCTGATCACCACGCCTGCGCAACCCACGGGTACATTGATTTCCGCAGGGCCGAGCTTGGGCCCCGAATGTGGCGAAACAGCCAGGCCATAGACCGGCAGGCCTTCGGCCTGGGCCTCCAGCACATCGCGCCAGGCGCCATGCACCAGCAATCCGGCCATGCCACGCTCATCACGGGCGTACTTGAGCAATTCAAAGCCGCCCATGCACCATTGGGTGAAGCCCAGGCCGTCCACTACGAGCACGTCGCCCCGGCCTATGTGGCGCACGGCCGCCATCACGCCCAGGTTGTCGCCCGGCGGGCATTTGACGGTGAAGGCCGGCCCGCACAGCGGCAGGGCAGGGGCGATGAGCGAATGGATGGACGGGTGGCAGGTGTACATCCGTCCTGCCAGGTCGCTGATGCGGGTGACGTCGGCACTGGCCAGCGTGGCGACATCTTCGGCGGCGGGCCGCTCGGCATCGCGGTTGAACACGAACGGCGTCAGCGGGTTTTTCCAGCGACGATCAGGGGTGTTCAGGGACATTGGAGGAGTTCCGCAAGCTGCTTAATGAATGCTGCGTATTGTCCCGAGCGCTTCCCTATTGGAAAAGCGATTAATAATAATTGGTTGAATAGAAAAACTTATGAACTTGAGCTGCCTGTATCCGGCTCAAGAGTCGGTGGCCGGGCGATTTCCTCAAGCAGCCAATCCCGGAATGCGGCTACTGCCGGGGCATCCTGTTTGGCTTCCGGGCATACCAGGTAGTAGCCTCGCGTGCTGGGCAACCCTTGGGCCGAGAGGCGAACCAGTTTGCCGCGGGCGATGCCCTCGGTCACCAGAAAGCGCGGCAGCAAGCCCACGCCCATGTGGGCCTGCAGCGCTTCCAGGATCATGTTGAAGCTATCGAAGCGCGGCCCCTGGAAGGCGTTGGCGGGATCCACCTGGACCTCGGCGAACCATTCCTGCCACGCCGAGGGGCGTGTGAACTGTTGCAGCAGCGTGGCGCGTTCCAGATCCGCGGGGGCATACAGGCCCAGCGAGCGCTGATAGTGCGCGCTGCAGACGGGCCCCATGTCGTCGTCCAGCAACTGGGTGCAGATGGCCCCGGACCATGAGGGCTCGCCGTAGTGAATGGCGGCATCGAAGGGCTCGGCATTGAAGTTGAAAGGTGCGTTGCGCGACACGAGGTTCAGGTTGATATGCGCATGCCTCGCGAAGAACCCCGACAGGCGCGGCACCAGCCACTTCACGGCGAAGGTGGGCACAGAGGCGAGGTTGAGCAATTCCCTGTCGCCAGTGGCCATTGCCTGGTGCGTGATCTCCCCTAGATCGCGAAGGATGCGCCTGACTTCCCGGAGATAGCGCTCGCCCGCGCTGGTCAGCAGTACGCGCTGGCGCACACGCGCGAACAGCGCCACGCCAAGCTGCGCTTCCAGGTGGCGCACCTGCTGGCTGACCGCGCCCTGTGTCAGATGCAACTCGGCCGCCGCGCGGCCGAAATTCAGATGCCGCGCGGCAGTCTCGAAGACCGTCAGCGTGGCGGTGGAGGGCAGGCGGATCCGTGTCATTCAAGAGGCTCCGGCTTGAAGGTCCGCACGGCCTCCTCCACAGCAGCCGCCACATCCGGCTGCAGATCGCCCGCCTGAGCTTCCAGCTGCCCCAGCAAACCAGTACGCCGGGCGATATCCAGCGGCTGGTTCATCAATCCGCTCACGATGAGGCGCACGCCCCGCTTGTGGCACGTGGCCACCAGGTTCTCCAGCGCCTCCGCGCCTGTGGAGTCGACATAGATCACGTTCTTCAGGTCCAGCACGAGCGTTTGCGGCGGCAAGTGGTCTTCCAGCGCCTCGACCAGTTTGGTGGCGCCGAAGAAGAGGGCGCCATAGAGCCGCCAAGCCTGCAGTTTCGCCTCATGGCCGGCCAGGGCCGGGTATTCTGCCGCCGTGAGCTGCTCTGAGCGCGAGAGGCTGGAGATGCGGTAGATGAAGGTCAGACAGGCGGCGAATATGCCGAACTGCACCGCGACCGTGAGATCGAACACCACCGTCAGGAAGAACACCGCCAGCAAGGTGATCCGGTAAGGCAGGCGGTAGGTGCGAAGGCGCGTGAATTCGCGCCATTCGCCCATGTTCCAGGCCACGAACATCAGAATGGCCGCCAGGCACGCCAGAGGGATCGAACTGGCCAGGGGGGCGGCGATCAGGATCACCGCCAGCAGGGTGAACGCATGCACCATGCCGGCCACCGGGCTGGTGGCGCCGTTCTTCACGTTGGTGACCGTGCGCGCAATGGTGCCCGTGGCTGGCATGCCGCCGAAGAACGGGGTGACGAAGTTCGCCAGGCCCTGTGCCATCAGCTCCTGGTTGGGGTCGTGCCGATCTCCGATCATGCCGTCGGCCACGCGTGCGCAGAGCAGCGACTCAATGGCGCCCAGAAGCGCCAGCGTGATGGTCGGCATGAGCAGAAAGCGCGCCGATTCCCAGCTGAAACTAGGCAGGGCGAACGCCGGCAGCGCGGCCGGGATGCCGCCGAACTTGCTGCCGATGGTTTCCACCGGCAGGTTGAAAATGCCCACCACCGCCGTGGCCAGCACCAGGGCCACGATGGAGCCCGGCACGCTGGAAAGCTTGTCTCCGAACGGCAGGATCGGCCCGAGACGGGGAATGCGCGCGGCCCCGCGTTGCCAGCCGACGATGATCGCCAGCGAGACCAGCGCCACGCCCAGCGCCCAGGGGTTCAGCGTATGCAGATGACTCCACAGCGCGCCCAGAATGCCGAAGAAATCGCCTGGCATGTGAGGGATCTTCAGGCCCAGAAAATCCTTGATCTGCGAAAGTCCGATCAGCACCGCAATGCCGTTGGTAAAACCGATGACTACCGAGATCGGAATGAAACGCACCAGCGTGCCCAGCCTGAAAAGGCCCATCAGGATCAGAAGCACGCCCGACATCGCGGTGGCGATGATCAGATTCGCTACCCCATACTGCTGCACGATGCCGTAGACGATCACGATGAACGCCCCCGCCGGCCCCCCGATCTGCACACGGCTGCCACCAAGCGCCGAGATGATGAACCCGGCAATGATGGCGGTAAAAATCCCCGCCTCGGGCTTCAACCCGGAAGCAATGGCAAAGGCCATCGCCAGCGGCAACGCCACCACCGCGACAGTCACCCCCGCCGCCACATCCTTGGTGAGCCGCGCCTTGTCATAGTCCTTCAAGGCATCGACAAGACGCGGACGAAAGCGAGGCAAGGCGAAATTCATGCCTTTGAATATATACCCATCTTCCTGAGAGGGATTTGGGCGTTGCGAAGCAGGCCGTGCGTGGTAGCCGCGGAGCTGGCTTTGCCAGGGCCGCTGGCTGCGTCCCCCTCCCGAAGAGAGAGGGGGAAGGCGCGTCAGCGCCTCAGCGGGTGGTTACCCCACCCTCATTCCGGGCTGCGCCCCAGGCCAAGGCTCCAGCACGTAGATGCCCGGGTTTTTCTTCTCGTCGGCGTGGCTGGCAGCCAGCACCATGCCTTCGCTCACGCCGAACTTCATCTTGCGCGGCGCCAGGTTGGCGACCAGCACCGTGAGCTTGCCAGCCAGTTGCTCGGGTTGATAGGCGCTGGCGATGCCGCTGAAGACATTGCGCAGCTTCGGTTGGCCGTCTTCGCTCGTTTCGCCGGCATCGAGCGTCAGGCGCAGCAGCTTGCTGGAGCCTTCGACCTTTTCGCAGGCCACGATCTTGGCAATGCGCAGGTCCACCTTGACGAAGTCATCGATCGAGATCGTGGGTGCGAGCGGCTCGCCGCCAGGGGCGCTGGTTGCAGGCGCTGTACTGGACGCTGAACCGGCGGCGGGCGCTTGGGGCGCGCCAGCCGGAGGTTCGAACAGCGCCTCGAGCTGCTTCACGTCCACGCGCTGCATCAGATGCTGGTACTCGCCAATCTGCGCACCCGCGCCCAGCGGTTTCAGGGCGGCGGCAAAATCCTCGGGCGGCAGTATCAGGAAGAGCGCCACATCGGCCGCCAGCTTGGGCAGGATCGGCTTCAGATAGATGGTAAGAATGCGGAAGGCCTCGATGCACACCGTGCACACATCGTGCAGGCGGGTTTCCATGCCTTCCTTCTTGGCCAGTTCCCAGGGCTTGTTCTGGTCCACATAGGCGTTCACGCGATCGGCCAGCGCCATGATCTCGCGCACCACCTTGCCGAACTCGCGCTCGGCGTAGAGGCCGCTCACCGTGGGAAGCGCATCGCGCAGATGGGTCAGCAGCGCGTCGCCGTCGGCTGAAATCTCGCCCAGGCGGCCATTGAAACGCTTGTGGATGAAGCCCGCGGCGCGGCTGGCGATGTTGACATACTTGCCCACCAGGTCGCTGTTTACGCGCACCATGAAGTCTTCGGCGTTGAAGTCCAGGTCTTCATTGCGCGCCGACAACTTGGCCGCCAGGTAGTAGCGCAGCCACTCGGGATTCATTCCCAACTGCAGGTATTTGAGCGGATCAAGGCCGGTACCTCGGCTTTTGCTCATCTTCTCGCCATTGTTCACGGTCAGGAAACCGTGGACGAACACGTTGTCGGGCACCTTGCGGCCGCTGAATTTCAGCATGGCCGGCCAGAACAGGGTGTGGAAGGTGATGATGTCCTTGCCGATGAAGTGGTACTGCTCCAGGTTCGGCTGCGCCATGTAGGCGTCGTAGCTCTCGCCGCGCTTTTCCAGCAGGTTCTTCAGGCTGGCCAGGTAGCCCACGGGCGCGTCGAGCCAGACATAGAAATAC
The DNA here is from genome assembly GCF_049532675.1 of Ottowia sp. VDI28. Taxonomy (NCBI): domain Bacteria; kingdom Pseudomonadati; phylum Pseudomonadota; class Betaproteobacteria; order Burkholderiales; family Comamonadaceae; genus Ottowia; species Ottowia sp. VDI28. The sequence continues at coordinate 1,416,895 of NZ_CP149820.1, forward strand.
TTGCCCGGCGCATCGGGGATCTCGATGCCGAAGTAGGGCGCATCGCGGGAGATGTCCCAGTCGCCCATCTTGGGCTTGCCGTCGTCGCCGGGGGCGATCCATTCGCGGACCTTGTTGGCCACGTCGCTCTGCAGGCGCCCGTCCTGTGTCCACCTTTCCAGGAACTCCACGCAGCGCGGGTCGGACAGTTTGAAGAAGAAGTGCTCGCTGCTTTTCAGCTCGGGCTTGGCGCCCGTGAGCGCCGAGTAGGGCTCGATCAGGTCCGTGGGCGAATAGACCGCGCTGCAGACTTCGCAGTTGTCACCGTACTGGTCCTTGGCGTGGCAGTTCGGGCATTCGCCCTTGATGAAGCGGTCAGGCAGGAACATGCCCTTCTGCGGATCGAAGAACTGCTCGATGGTGCGGGAGGAAATCAGGCCATCGGCCTTCAGATCCTTGTAGATCGACTGTGCCAGCGCGGTGTTTTCCGGGCTGTGCGTGCTGTGCCAGTTGTCGTGGCTGATGTGAAAACCGTCAAGATACTGCTTGCGCCCGGCCGCGATATCGGCCACGAACTGCTCGGGCGTCTTGCCGGCCTTCTCGGCGGCGATCATGATCGGCGCGCCGTGGGCGTCGTCCGCGCCGACGAAATTCACCGCATGCCCCTGCATCCTCTGAAAGCGCACCCAGATATCGGCCTGGATGTATTCCATGATGTGGCCGATGTGGAACGTGCCGTTGGCGTACGGCAAGGCGGTGGTGACGAAGATCTGGCGCTGCGCGGTCATTCGGGGCTCTCTAGGATGAACCTCTAATTTTATGCGGGCTACTCCACCACCTGTTTTTCCCCTGCATGAGCGGCTTTAGCCGCCCCTGCAGCATGGAATCCTGGCGAACCGCTAGACTCTCGGGAAAAAGGAGAAGCCCCGATGGCTGTGAATGAAGGCGCGCTGATGGCCGCCCTGCAAACCGTGATCGACCCCAATACGGGGCGTGATTTCGTATCGACCAAGCAATTGAAGAACCTGCACGCGGGCGGCGGCGACGTCTCCTTCGACATCGAGCTGGGCTATCCCGCCAAAAGCCAGATCCCGGCGCTGCGCCAGGCCTTGATCGCGGCGGCGAGGAGCGTGGAAGGTGTGCAGAACGTCTCGGTCCAGATGTCGACCAAGATCACATCGCATGCCGTGCAGCGGGGCGTGCAGCTCATGCCCAACGTGAAGAACATCATCGCGGTGGCCTCGGGCAAGGGCGGCGTCGGCAAAAGCACCACGGCGGCGAACCTGGCCCTGGCCCTGGCCGCCGAGGGAGCGAGCGTGGGCCTTCTGGATGCCGACATCTACGGCCCGAGCATGCCCATCATGATGGGCATCAGCGGCCGCCCGGAGACCATTGACGGCAAGACCATGGAGCCGCTGGAAAATCACGGCGTGCAGGTCAACTCGATCGGTTTCCTGGTCGATCCCGACGAAGCCACGATCTGGCGCGGTCCCATGGCCACCCAGGCGCTGGAGCAACTGCTGCGCCAGACCAACTGGCGCGATCTGGACTATTTGATCATCGACCTGCCGCCCGGCACCGGCGACATCCAGCTCACGCTGAGCCAGCGCGTGCCCATGACCGGCGCCGTGATCGTCACCACCCCGCAGGATATTGCACTGGCGGATGCCAAGAAGGGCGTGGCCATGTTCGAGAAAGTGGGCGTGCCCATTCTCGGCCTGGTGGAAAACATGGCGGTGCACGTGTGCACCAACTGCGGCCATGTGGAACACATCTTCGGCGCCGAAGGCGGCAAGCGCTACGCGGCCGAAAAGGGCATCGATTACCTGGGGGCCCTGCCGCTGGCGCTGTCGATCCGCGCGCAGTCCGACAGCGGGAACCCCACGGTGGTGTCCGATCCTGATGGCGAAGTCGCCGGTATCTACAAGTCCGTGGCCAGGCAGGTCGCCCTGAAGATCGCGGCCAAGGCCAAGGATTTTTCGTCCAAATTCCCGTCGATCAAGATTTCTCAGGATACTTGAGACTTTGAACACGCTCTAAGCCAGCCTCTCCTTTGAAGGCTAGCCAGCGCACCGGGCAGACTGACTCCGGAGCTCAATAGGCTCCGAACAAGGTGTCCAGCGCATTGGCGATCAAGTCTGCATCTGTTCGCAGGTTCGCTACGGGCGTTTTCAGTTCAGACAAGGGTATGGCGCCGATGGCGGCTGTATCAAGTACGACGGCCACGCCATCGACTTCCAGTGCGGGGTTGAGATCCCGCATGGGAAGAGACAAGAGGCGGGCTGCCCGCAAGGGCAGAACCACCCGAGTATGGATGCCGCTGATGTACTCGTTTTGTACGTCGAGCAGGAACGGCGTGGCCTTGCGCAAGGCCGGATCAGGGTGCCGGTAGACATCGAAGCGAGCCATCGTTCAGAAGCTCCGGTATTTCGCGAGCGGCAGCCCTTCGGTGGCGATGCGCTCGTTGTACGCCGCAATGGCCTCCTGGTTGTCTTCATTCCAGCGCTCCCAATAACGGCGCTGGACTTCGGCTGCCAAAAGTTCATCCACAGTCTGGGACAAATTCATGCCCATGTTCCGCGCGGCTTCCAGCACCTTGCTGTTGAGCGAAAGATTGGTGGATTTCTTCGGGGCGTTGTCGAAGCGGAGCACGGTGGGCCTCTTCAATCGATTAGCGGATAAATGATGCGCATATTTTATGCGCATCATTTATCCGCCAAGAATTTTTGGGGCTCGCCATGGCCCCAACCCCTGTCACAGATCCCGTGCCAATGAGCCCAGGCGCTTCATCGTGAACTCGAAGTACTCTGGCACACAGCCCAGATGGCCGCGGTCCCCCGTGGTGCAGTCGGTCAGGCTCACGTTCGCGGCACCGGCCCCTGCTCCGGCGCTACGCAGTGCTTGTAGTGCGCTGACCGAAGCACCGTAAGGGACGGTCCGGTCGTCCTGGCCATGAAAGAGGTAGACCGGCGCCTGAGGCGCCCAGCCCAGGTGAACGCTGTGGTCGCGGGCAATCGCGTCCCGGTCATCGGCCAGATAGCGGTCTATGAACAGGGTTTGATAGGCGACATCAGCGTCGCCGGGAAATAGCCGCCCCATGAGCAAGCGGCGGACTTCGTTGCGCACGGATTCTGGCGCACGGCTCAGATTGCCGGGATTGAACAGTGCCCGCAGCCAGCTTGGCAGGCCCTCGCGCAATTCATCCAGTGTGAATTTGACATCATAGGGACCAGCGCCAGGAACAGACGCCACCACTTGCTGAGTGAGCCACCCATGGGTGCCGATACCTTGCAGGGCGCGGTGAGCCGCCATGGTGGCATAACCTCCTTCCGAATAGCCCGCCAGGAAAAGCTGACCGTTGTCGGCCACGCCTTGCTGCCAGCGCCAGGATTGCGCGGCAACCAGCAGATCGACCACGGCGTTGGCGGTCGCCTCGGCGGTCAGGTAAGGGTGTTCCAGGTCCTGGGTGCTGCCAAAACCCACGTAGTCTGGCGACACCACGATGTAGCCTTGCGAAGCCAGCACCATGGGCGGTTCACCGGGTTCAGTCCGGATACTGGGCGCCTCGTCGTTGTGGAAGATCGTGGCGTGCTGGTAGCTGAGCACAGGGCTGGCCGCGCCGGTAGCTTTAGCGGGTACGCTGACCAACCCGGACGCCACTACCCGCTGGCCATTTTTGTCGGTGGTCGTGTATGTGATGCGGTAGTTGCTGACGCCGTAGCGAGCAACAGCTGTGGTCTCGGGGCCTAACCGGCTGTCGGCCAAGGCCGCTTGCACCTGCGTGGCGGTCAACGTATTCACGAATTGCGCTGATCGCAGGCCGCCCTGTTCCTCGGGCGCCGGCATGGGCGGTGGCGCGGGGGCTGGAGCAGGTGCCGGAGGCTCCGCACCGCCGCTGTCGCCACCGCCGCAAGCCACCAGGCTGGCGGATAGGGCAGCCAGCGCGCACCAGCGGGTGAGTTGGCGGAGTCGAGTCAGTCGGGAGGGCGAAATCCGCATGAGGCAATGGGGTCGAAATGTAGACAACCCCATAGAGTAGCCACGCAGACCCTCGCGAGGCGCTCAAGCGCCTACTTAAACCGCTCTTACTTCAGGAACCCGTGAAAACAGCACGTTTTTCGCAGTGTGCGGGCTTCCTTGGGTGCCCTGTGAGGATTTTTTCTACCCGCGTTCTTGCTCTCTCAGCCGGAACCGCTGGATCTTGCCGGTCGCGGTCTTGGGCAGCTCGGTCACGAACTCTATGAAGCGCGGATACTTATAGGGCGCCAGGCGCTCCTTCACGAACGCCTTGAGCTCGTCCTCCGTCACCTTCTGGCCCGATTTGAGCACCACGAAGGCCTTGGTCTTGGTCAGGCCGTCGGCGTCGTCCTTGCCGATCACGGCAGCCTCCAGCACCGCAGGGTGTTGCACCAGCGTGGCTTCGACCTCGAAGGGGCTCACATAGATGCCGCTCACCTTCAGCATGTCGTCGCTGCGGCCGCCATAGGTATAGCTGCCGTCTTCGTTGCGCACGTACTTGTCGCCGCTCTTGGTCCAGCCGCCTTGGAAGGTATCGCGTGTTTTCTGGCGGTTGCCCCAGTACATCATGGCCGCCGATGGGCCCTGGATGTAGAGATCACCCGGTTCACCGTCAGGCACGGGTTCGCCATTTTCACCGCGCAGTTCCACCGTATAGCCTGGCACCGGCCAGCCGGTGGAGCCATAGCGGACCTTGTCCGGCCGGTTCGAGAGGAAGATGTGCAGCATCTCGGTGGAGCCGATGCCATCCACGATATCCACGCCAAAGTGCGCCTTGAAGCGCTCCCCCAGCTCGGCGGGCAGCGCCTCGCCGGCGGAGGACACCAGCCGCATGGCGACAAGCTCACGTGCCGGCAGTTGCGGATGCGCGAGCATGCCCGCGAACCCCGTGGGCGCACCGAAGAACACGGTGGGTTTGACGTCGCCCACCAGGCCGGTCCAGCGTTTGAAGGTGGCTTCCGGTGTGGGGCGCTCGCCCATCAGCAGCGTGGTGGCACCCACGCTCATGGGGAAAGTCAATCCATTGCCCATGCCATAGGCGAAGAACAGCTTGGCGGCTGAGAAGCAGACATCGTCCTCCTTCAGATCCAGCACGCCTTTGGCATAGAGCTCGCAGGTCCAATAAGGGTTGCCATGCGAATGCACCGTGCCCTTGGGGCGGCCGGTGGAGCCGCTGGAATAGAGCCAGAAACCAGGGTCATCAGGGCCGGTGGGGGCGGGTTTGTCCAGCGGCGCGTGGGCAGCCAGGAAGGCTTCGAATTCGATCTCTGAAGGGTGCAGGGGTGCCTGCGGATGCGAGACGATCACTTTCTGCACTTCATGATCGCTCTTGGTCAGGGCGGCATTCAGCGTGGGCAGCACAGCGCCCGATACCAGCACGGCCTGGGCGCGGGAGTGCTCCAGCATGTAGGCATAGTCATCCGCCGTGAGCAGCGTATTCACGGCCACGGGTACCAGGCCCGCGTACATGGCGCCGAGAAAGGACACTGGCCAGTCATTGCCATCTTGCATGAGCACCAACACCCGTTCCTCGCGGTGCAGGGACAGGCTGCGCAGGCCGGCCGCCATGCGGCGCACACGCTCGTCGAGCTGGCCGTAGCTCAGGGTACCGTGGTCGTCGATGAAGGCGGCCTTGCCGGCCCGGCCGGTATTTTGTGCAAGCAGATGTTCAGCGAAATTGAAACGCTCTGGCAGCGGGGCTGGGGTGCTCATGAGGCTTGTCTCCAACAGGTGAATGACTGGCTTGGGATACGAAAGGTGATCCTACGGCGGAGCAGTGGAGCGGGCAACGAGTGAACTGGTCTTCCGGATTTCGTCGTTCACCGGATTGATATTTCACCAACTCCATGTTGAAATGCATTATTCTGCTTGCACTATAACATGCAGTAAAGTGCATATCAAGCTATCCAAAAACAAAGAATGAGCATGGAGATTGAAGAAGCTTCGACCACGGCGGATGCCGGGCGCCATCCTTTTTTGATTGCTCTGGGGGAGCGGGTGCGTACGCTGCGCTCCCGCCGCGGCATGACACGCAAGGCCGTGGCCAAGGCCGCTGAAGTGTCCGAGCGCCATCTGGCCAATCTGGAGTACGGCGCAGGAAACGTGTCGATCCTGGTACTGCTTCAGGTAGCGCATGCATTGCATTGCGAACTCTCTGAATTGTTGGGCGACGTGACTACTTCATCGCCTGAATGGCTGATGATCCGCGAGCTGCTGGAGCGGCGCAGCGAGGCCGACTTGCGGCGCGCCCGCCAGTCGCTGGGCGAGCTGTTCCATAGCCATGGCGTCGATCGCGCCAAGAGTGCGCGCATTGCGCTGATCGGCCTGCGCGGCGCCGGCAAGACCACGCTTGGCAAGCGCCTGGCGGCTGATCTGGGTTATGCCTTCGTGGAGCTGAGCCGCGAGATCGAGCAGTTTGCCGGCTGCAGCATCAACGAAATCCACAACCTCTACGGTACCAATGCGTACCGCCGCTACGAACGCCGTGCGCTGGAGGAGGCCATTCAGATCTACCCCGAGGTGGTGATTGCCACGCCGGGCGGCTTGGTGGCCGATGCCGCCAACTTCAACCTGCTGCTGCAGCACTGCACCACCATATGGCTGCAGGCAGACCCTGCCGAACACATGGCCCGCGTGGCGGCCCAGGGCGATATGCGGCCCATGGCCGCCAGTTCGGAGGCCATGGAAGACCTCAAGCGCATCCTGGCCGGCCGTTCCGCCTTTTATGCCAAGGCGGATCTGCGCTTTGACACCAGCCACCACAAGGATGAAGATGCTTCTTACTTGGCGCTGCGGCAGCTGGTGGGCGAAGCCCTTTCCATTTGAAATAAATTTCTGCACTAAAGTGCATTGACGAATCCGGATTCATGCACTATTATTCATGAACTGGTTTCGCGGCCTTGTCTTGATCGCCCGTCAAGCCAGTGCCACTTCAGAACAATTTCAGCCCCAAGGATTCCACCATGACGCAAGATCTGACTGTCGACTATCGGACCGAGCCGAGCCGGTACCACCACCTCAAGCTGTCGTTCGAGGGCAGCACCGCGCACCTGGCGATCGATATCGACGAAAACGCGGGCCTGCGCCCCGGCTACAAGCTCAAGCTCAACAGCTACGACCTGGGCGTGGATATCGAGCTGCACGATGCGCTGCAGCGCGTGCGTTTCGAGCACCCCGAAGTCAAGACCGTCATCGTGACCAGCGCCAAGGAGAAGGTGTTCTGCTCCGGCGCCAACATTTTCATGCTGGGCGTGTCCAGCCATGGCTGGAAGGTGAATTTCTGCAAATTCACCAATGAAACCCGCAACGGCATCGAAGACAGCAGTGCGCACAGCGGCCTGAAATTCATTGCCGCCGTCAATGGCGCCTGCGCTGGCGGCGGGTACGAGTTGGCCCTGGCCTGCGACGAGATCATCCTGGTGGATGACCGCAACTCGTCCGTCAGCTTGCCTGAAGTACCCCTGCTGGGCGTGCTGCCCGGCACCGGCGGCCTGACCCGTGTGACGGACAAGCGCCATGTGCGCCACGATCTGGCCGACATCTTCTGCACCAGCGTGGAAGGCGTGCGCGGCCAGCGCGCGGTGGATTGGCGCCTGGTGGATGCCATCGCCAAGCCCCAGGTGTTCAAGGAGGCCGTGGCCAAGCGCGCTGCCGAACTGGCTGAAGGCAGCCGCCGCGGCGCCGGCAAGGGCGTGGCGCTGACCACGATCGAGCGCCAGATCGACGGTGACAAGATCAGCTATGCCAACGTCGGTATCGAAATCGACCGCGCCAAGCGCCAGGCCGTCTTCACGGTGAAGGCGCCGGCCGCCGCGCAGCCGCAGGACATCGCCGGTATCGAAGCCGCCGGGGTGGCCTGGTGGCCGCTGGCCATGGCGCGCGAGCTGGATGACGCCATCCTGCACATGCGCACCAACGAGCTGGACATCGGCACCTGGGTGCTCAAGACCAGTGGCGACGCCGCTGCTGTACTGGCTGCCGGCCAAGCGCTGGAAACGCACCGCGAGCACTGGTTCGTGAACGAAACCATCGGCATGCTGCGCCGGACCTTTGCTCGCCTGGACGTGACCTCGCGCTCCCTGTTCGCCCTGGTCGAACCCGGTTCCTGCTTCGCCGGCATCCTGGCCGAGCTGGCTTTCTGCGCCGACCGCGCCTACATGCTCGACGACGAGAACGCCGCCAGCATCATGCTCGACTCCTTCAACTTCGGGCTGCTGCCCATGGTCAACGGCCAATCGCGCCTGGCTCGCCGCTTCTACGAAGAGCAAGGCCCGATGGACGCCGTGCGCGATGCCGCTGGCAAAGCCCTGAGTCCCAAGGAGGCCTTGGCGCTGGGCCTGGTGACCGCCACGCCTGACGATATCGATTGGGCCGACGAAATCCGCATCGCCTTCGAAGAGCGTGCAGCCATGAGCCCCGATGCACTGACCGGCCTGGAAGCCAACCTGCGCTTCGCGCAACGGGAAAACATGCTGACTCGCATCTTCGGCCGCCTGACTGCTTGGCAGAACTGGATTTTCCAGCGCCCCAATGCCGTGGGCGAAAAGGGTGCGCTCAAGGTGTATGGCAAGGGAGACAAGGCCCAGTTCGATCTGAACCGCGTCTGAACCATCCATCTCACGGCCCCACACGCTTCACGATCAACCTTTCCTAGAGGAGATTCCCATGAGCAGCATCGACTACAGCGAAAAGATTCCCAATAACGTCAACCTGTCCGAAGACCGTACGCTGCAGCGCGCGCTGGAGCATTGGCAGCCCAACTACCTCGAATGGTGGAAGGACATGGGACCGGACGGCTCGCAGAATTTCGATGTCTACCTGCGCACCGCCATCAGCGTGGATCCGCAGGGCTGGGCCCAGTTCGGCCACGTCAAGATGCCTGATTACCGCTGGGGCATTTTCCTGAACCCGGCCGAGCAGGACCGCAAGATCCACTTCGGTGACAACAAAGGCGAAGCCGCCTGGCAAGACGTGCCCGGCGAACATCGCGCCAATCTGCGCCGTATCATCGTCACGCAGGGCGACACGGAGCCGGCATCGGTCGAGCAGCAACGCCATCTGGGCCTGACTTGCCCCAGCCAGTACGACCTGCGCAACCTGTTCCAGGTCAACGTGGAAGAAGGCCGCCACCTGTGGGCCATGGTTTACCTGCTGCACCGCTACTTCGGCCGCGACGGCCGCGAGGAAGCTGAAGCGCTGCTGGAGCGCCGCAGCGGTCACGATGACAACCCCCGCATCCTGCAGGCTTTCAACGAGAAGACGCCCGATTGGCTGGCCTTCTTCATGTTCACGTACTTCACGGACCGTGATGGCAAGTTCCAGCTCTGCGCCCTGGCAGAGAGCAGCTTCGATCCGCTGGCTCGTACCACGAAGTTCATGCTGACCGAAGAAGCCCACCACATGTTCGTGGGTGAATCCGGTATTTCCCGCGTGATCCAGCGCACCGTCAATGCCATGAACGAGCTCAAGACCGACGACGTGGCCAAGCTGCGCGCGGCGGGCGTGATCGATCTGCCGACGATCCAGCGCTACATCAACTTCCACTACAGCGTCACGATCGACCTGTTCGGCGCCGACGAATCGAGCAACGCCGCCACCTTCTACAGCTCGGGCCTGAAAGGCCGTTATGAAGAAGGCAAGCGCCAGGATGATCACGCGCTGAAAGGCCAGACCTACAAGGTGCTGAACATCGAAGGCGGCAAGCTGGTCGAGAAGGAAGTGCCGATGCTGAACGCGCTGAACGAAGTGCTGCGCGACGACTACATCACCGATTCCCGTGCCGGGGTCGAGCGCTGGAACCGCGTGATCGACAAGGCCGGCATCCCTGTCAAGCTCACGGTGCCGCACAAGGCGTTCCACCGCAACATCGGTTCGCTCTCCGGCGCCAAGGTTTCTCCAGACGGCCGTGTGGTGAGCGAGCAGGAGTGGAGCCAGAAAGTTGGCGAGTGGCTGCCCACCGACGAAGACCGCGCCTATGTAGCCTCCCTGATGGGCCGCGTGGTCGAGCCCGGCAAGTTCGCCAATTGGATCGCGCCCCCCGTCATCGGCATCAATCGCCAGCCGATCGACTTCGAGTACGTGCGCTTCAACTGAAACCAAAGCGCTGGGAGTGCGCGCCTGAGCTCCAGGCGCGCACATGACTTCTCGCCGCTCGCTTGGCATTCGTGGCAAATGACGTAAAAATCATCTGTCATCAAGCCGCGCCAGCGGCGAAGTCATTTGTCACAGCCCCACGAAAAGACCGCAATCATGGACACCTCCACTGACTCCACCGTCCTCAAGCAGCACCTGATTGATCCAGAGATCTGCATCCGCTGCAATACTTGCGAGTCCATCTGCCCAGTCAATGCCATCGAGCACGATTCGATGAACTACGTGGTCAAGGCAGACGTCTGCAACATGTGCATGGACTGCATTTCGCCGTGCCCAACGGGGAGCATTGACAACTGGCGCATCGTGGCACGCGCCAAGCCCTACACCATCGAGGAGCAATTCGGCTGGGACGAGTTGCCTGCCGAGCTGACGGCCGAGCAACTGGCCGAAATGGGTGCAGGCGGCGGCGAAGCTGACCAGGCCGCCGATCTGGTGCCGCAAGCGCAGGCAGCGGCGCCCGCCGCGGATCCTACCGGCGAAGCGCCTTTCAATTCCTCCGCCTATGGTGCCACGACGCCGCCCTGGTCGGCCGCGCACGCCTATGCCAACCTTTACGGCCCGAAAGCGGCCGACAAATTCATCACCGCGACCGTGGTGGGCAATGTGCGTGTGACCGATGTCGGCAAGGACTACGACACCCACCACATCGTGCTGGATTTTGGCGCCATGCCGTTTCCTGTCCTGGAAGGGCAGAGCATCGGCGTCATTCCGCCCGGAGTGGACGAAAGGGGCAAGCCGCATCATCCGCGCCAGTACAGCATTGCCAGCCCGCGCAACGGCGAGCGGCCCGGCTACAACAACATCAGTCTGACCATCAAGCGCGTGTTGGAAGACTACCAGGGCAAGCCGGTGCGCGGCGTGGCCAGCAACTACATGTGCGACCTGAAGGTGGGCGATCAGGTGCAGGTGACGGGGCCTTTCGGCATCAGTTTCCTGATGCCCAACCACCCGAAATCGAACATCGTGATGATCTGCACCGGCACGGGCTCCGCGCCCATGCGCGCCATGACCGAATGGCGGCGGCGCCTGCGCAAGTCAGGCAAGTTCGAAGGCGGCAAGCTGATGCTGTTCTTCGGCGCCCGCACCCAGGAGGAACTGCCTTACTTCGGTCCGCTGCAAAGCCTGCCCAAGGATTTCATCGACACCAACTTCGCTTTCAGCCGGACGCCCAATCAGCCGAAGAAGTATGTGCAGGATCTGATGCGTGAACGCGCGGCTGATCTGGTGGGTCTGCTGCGGGATCCAAATACCTTCCTCTTTGTCTGTGGTCTGAAGAGCATGGAAGAGGGCGTGGTCCTGGCGCTGCGTGATGTGGTGCAAAACGCGGGACTGAGCTGGGAAGAGGTCGGCGGCAAGCTCAAGAAGGAAGGCCGGCTGCACCTGGAGACTTATTGACCCTCCCTGTGGGCAGGGTGCGCACTTTGTGCGCACCCTGCAGGGGTCTTATAGGCGCTGAATATATCCACGCCCTCACGTGCCGCGGCTTTCAGCAACTCCGGCGTAGCCCGGATATGCGCCTCCAGCTCCAGCGCGGCGCGCAATTCATTGCCCGCCATGGCCGCCTCGAAGATGCCGCGATGCTCGTCGTGCACGTTGCGCCGGCCTTGGCCGATGCCGATGGCAAAACGGCGATAGCGCTCGCTGTGGCGGTTCAGGATGCGCAGGAGCCTGAGCGTCCAGGCGGAGCCGCAGTTGGCCACCAGCACCTCGTGGAACTGCGTGTTCGCGGCCTCCCAGCGCTGAACGCGCTCTGGAAGCAGGGGGCGCTCGATGTCTGACATCAATGTGTACGCCTGCTGCAACTCCTCGCGCCAGGGGGCGTTCGCATGGCGTATGGACTGCCGCAGCGCCTCGATCTCGATCCGTACCCGCAGATCCGTCAGATCATCCAGATCCTGCATGGTGACAGGGGTCACCCTGAAGCCACGCTGGCCCTCGGCCTCGACCAAGGCGTCGCTGACCAGGCGGTTGAGTGCCTCCCGCAAGGTGCCCGCGCTGACGCCGTAGCGCAGACGCAGGTGTTCCACCCGCAACTTCTCGCCGGGAAGAATGCGGCCTTCCACAATGTCATCGCGCAACTGCGTGTACGCCCGCTCGATCAGGGTGCGGGGCAAGCCGGCGTCATCGCCTTGGGGAAGCTCGTCGGAAAAGGCAGCGATGAGGGCAGGTCGTTTGGCCATGAGGGCAAGCATAGCAGTGATCTGCCAGCCAGAAGAGTGTTTTAAGCCAAAAATCTGTATAAATATCGATAAAGATGACGTTTCAATGCCTATTTCGATCTAATAATTCCGTATGAAAATTTAATTATCGAGATTTTTGTGGACAACAGAAAATTCTGATCCTAGAATCCGCCCCAGGCCTCAAAGCAATTGAAGCGCCGTCAGTCTTCAGTGCGGCACACCCGTTGCAGACACACGGAAACCAGGGACGTGAAATGAAAGAATTTCTCAACTTCATCAACGGCGAGTACGTCCGGAGCGCCGGCGGCAAGACTTTCGAGAACCGTAATCCGGTGGATGGCAGCGTCATCGGCCGAGTGCACGAAGCCGGCCAGCCTGAGGTGGATGCCGCCGTGGCGGCGGCCAAGGCGGCGCTCAAGGGCGACTGGGGTCGCATCGCCGTCGGCGAGCGCGTTCGGCTGCTTGATGCCGTGGCCCTTGAAATCAACCGCCGCTTCGATGATTTCCTGCAAGCCGAAATCGCCGATACCGGCAAGCCGCATGCCCTGGCCTCCCACGTCGACATCCCGCGCGGCGCGGCCAATTTCCAGGTCTTCGCCGACACGATCAAGAGCATGTCGACCGAATCCTTCACCATGCGCACACCCGACGGCAAATCGGCGCTCAGCTATGGCGTGCGCGTGCCGCGCGGCGTGATCGCGGTGGTGTGCCCGTGGAACCTGCCGCTTCTGCTCATGACCTGGAAAGTCGGACCAGCACTGGCTTGCGGCAACACTGTGGTGGTGAAGCCCTCGGAAGAAACGCCGGCCACCGCCACGCTTCTGGGCGAAGTGATGAACGCGGTGGGCGTGCCCAAGGGCGTGTACAACGTGGTGCACGGCTTCGGGCCGGGCTCCGCCGGCCAGATGCTGACCATGCATCCTGATGTGAACGGCATCACCTTCACGGGCGAAACCCGTACCGGCACGGCCATCATGCAGGCCGCTGCGGTCGGGGTGCGCCCGGTGTCGCTGGAGTTGGGCGGCAAGAACGCGGCAGTGGTGTTCGCCGACTGCGATTTCCAGGTGGCGGTGGATACCGTGACGCGCTCTTGCTTCGAGAATGCCGGGCAAGTGTGCCTGGGCACCGAACGTGTCTATGTGGAGCGCCCGATTTTCGACCGGTTCGTTGCCGCGCTGAAGGACAAGGCAGAGACCATGAAGCCCGGCCTGCCGTTCGAGAAAGACACGAAGATCGGTCCGGTCATCAGCAAGGAACACCAGGAAAAGGTGCTGTCCTACTACCGGAGGGCCAGGGAAGAGGGCGCCACGGTGGTGACCGGTGGCGGCGTGCCCGAGATGCCGGCGGCCCTGAAGGACGGCTGCTGGGTGCAGCCGACCATCTGGACCGGTTTGCCCGAAACAGCCGCTGTCATCACCGAGGAAATTTTCGGGCCTTGCTGCCACATCTCACCCTTTGACACCGAAGAGGAAGTGCTGGGCAAGGTCAACAATAACCGGTACGGCCTGGCCACGTCGGTGTTCACGCAGGATATCAGCCGCGCCAACCGCATGGGCCAGGCCATCGAGGTCGGCCTGTGCTGGATCAACAGCTGGTTCCTGCGCGATCTGCGCACCCCTTTCGGCGGCTCCAAGCAGTCAGGTATCGGGCGTGAAGGCGGCGTGCATTCGTTCGAGTTCTACACTGATCTTCGCAACGTGATGGTGAAGTTCTAGCCCATCAGAAGATAGATAAATCAGACATGAGGTGACATGAAAACAGAACTGATCAACCAACTCGGCGACGAGCTCTACGAAGCGCTCAAGGCCTGCCGCACGCTCGAGCCGCTGACCAACCGCCACCCGGACATCAGCATCGACGACGCCTACGCCATCCAGCAGCGGATGATGAAACGCCGCCTCGATGCCGGCGAGAAGGTCGTGGGCAAGAAGATCGGGGTCACCTCGAAGGCGGTGATGAACATGCTCGGCGTGTTCCAGCCTGATTTCGGCTGGCTGACCGACGGCATGGTCTACAACGAGGGCGAAGCCATCGAAGCCAAAACCCTGATCCAGCCCAAGGCCGAAGGCGAGATCGCCTTCGTGCTCAAGAAAACGCTGAAGGGTCCCGGCGTGAGCGCGGCCGACGTGCTGGCCGCCACCGAAGGCGTGATGGCCTGCTTCGAGATCGTGGATTCACGCATCCAGGACTGGAAGATCAAGATCCAGGACACCGTGGCCGACAACGCCAGCTGCGGCGTGTATGTACTGGGCGACCGGTTGGTGGATGTGCGCGACGTCGATCTCGCCACTTGCGGCATGGTGCTGGAGAAGAACGGCGAGATCGTCGCCACGGGCGCCGGTGCCGCCGCATTGGGCCACCCTGCCAATGCAGTGGCCTGGCTTGCCAACACGCTGGGCGCGCATGGCATCGCCTTGGAGGCGGGCGAGGTAGTTCTCTCGGGCTCGCTGGCGATCATGGTGCCGGTGCAAGCGGGTGACAACCTCCGCGTGAGCATTGGCGGCATTGGATCGTGCTCCGTCCGCTTCATTTGAAGAATACCCAAGGAAAAAGCCATGAACAAGAAGATCAAATGCGCCCTGATCGGCCCGGGCAACATCGGCACCGATCTGCTGGCCAAGCTGCAGCGCAGCCCTGTGCTGGAGCCCGTCTGGATGGTCGGTATCGACTCCACCTCCGATGGCCTCAAGCGCGCCAAGGAGATGGGCATCAAGACCACGGCCGATGGCGTGGACGGCCTGGTGCCTCACATCCGCGAGGACGGCGTGCAGATCGTCTTTGACGCCACCAGCGCCTATGTGCACGCGGAAAACTCGCGCAAGGTGAACGCCGAGGGCGCGATGATGATCGACCTCACGCCCGCCGCCATCGGCCCCTATTGCGTGCCGCCGGTCAACCTGAAGCAGCACGTGGGCAAGGCCGAGATGAACGTCAACATGGTCACCTGCGGCGGCCAGGCCACCATTCCCATGGTGGCGGCCGTGAGCCGCGTGCAGCCGGTGGCGTACGGCGAGATCGTCGCCACCGTGTCCAGCCGGTCGGTCGGCCCCGGCACGCGCAAGAACATCGATGAGTTCACGCGCACCACGGCGGGAGCGGTCGAGAAGGTGGGCGGCGCGAAGAAAGGCAAGGCCATCATCATCATCAATCCGGCCGAGCCGCCGCTGATCATGCGCGACACCGTGCATTGCCTCACGGTGGACGAACCTGACCAGGCCGCCATCACCCAAAGCATCCACGACATGATCACCGAGGTGAAGAAATACGTGCCGGGCTACCGGCTAGTGAACGGTCCGGTGTTCGATGGCAAACGCGTGTCCGTGTACCTCGAAGTGGAGGGGCTGGGCGACTACCTGCCCAAGTACGCGGGCAACCTGGACATCATGACCGCCGCTGCCGCACGCACCGCCGAGATGTTCGCCGAGGAAATCCTCGCCGGATCGCTCAAGCTCCAAGCCGTGGCCGCCTGAAGGAGAAAGAACGATGAGTGCACCCAAGAAGACCAGCGCCCTTAGCGGCCGGAAGATCACCGTGCATGACATGACGCTGCGCGACGGCATGCACCCCAAGCGCCACCTGATGACGCTGGAGCAGATGACCACCATCGCCAAGGGACTCGATGCCGCCGGCGTTCCGCTGATCGAAGTCACCCATGGCGACGGCCTGGGCGGCAGCTCGGTCAACTATGGCTTTCCCGCCCACAGCGATGAGGAGTATCTCGGCGCGGTGATTCCGCTCATGAAGCAGGCCAAGGTGTCGGCGCTGCTGCTGCCTGGCATCGGCACCGTCGATCACCTCATGATGGCGCGCGAACTGGGCGTGCACACCATCCGCGTGGCCACGCACTGCACCGAGGCCGATGTGAGCGAGCAGCACATCGCGATGGCGCGCAAGATGGACATGGACACCGTCGGCTTCCTGATGATGGCCCACATGAACACACCCGAAGGCTTGGTCACACAGGCCAAGCTCATGGAAAGCTATGGAGCCAACTGCATCTACATCACCGATTCGGCCGGCCACATGCTGCCGACCGACGTGACGGAAAAACTCGGCCGTGTGCGCGAGGCGCTCAAGCCCGAGACGGAGCTCGGCTTCCACGGCCACCACAACCTTTCCATGGGCGTGGCGAACTCGATTGCCGCCGTCGGAGCCGGCGCCAACCGCATCGATGCCGCCGCTGCGGGTCTGGGCGCCGGCGCGGGCAACACCCCGATGGAAATCCTGGTGGCGGTGTGCGATCTCATGGGGATCGAGACTGGCGTGGACGTGTTCGGCATCCAGGACGTGGCCGAGGACCTGGTGGTGCCCATCATGGATTTCCCGATCCGCTGCGATCGCGATGCCCTCACGCTCGGGTACGCCGGCGTGTACGGCTCCTTCCTCTTGTTCGCCAAGCGCGCCGAGAAGAAGTACGGCGTGCCCGCGCGCGAGATCCTGGTCGAGATGGGCCGCCGCGGCATGGTCGGCGGGCAGGAAGACATGATCGAAGACACCGCACTCACGCTCGCGAGGAGGTGACCCCCCTGAGTCGCTTCGCGCCTTCCCCCAGGGGACGCACCTGGCGGCCTGGCAAAGCCAGCTCCGCGGGTGCACTGGGATGGCCTGCTCCGCGGCCTTTTGAGATTTTGAGATTTATGCGGAGCGGGGGCGCTGCCCTGTGGACTATTGAGATGAAAGAGACGGAACATGGCACTCGATGACAAGACACTTGATCAACTTGCGGCGCATCTGGAAAACTGCCAGTTGAAAGCCGAGGACACTCCTAAGGTCACGGATACCCATCCGGATATGAGCTGGGACGATGCCTACGCCATTCAGGACCGCATCCTGGCGGCCAAGCTCGCGCGCGGTGCGCGCATCGCGGGCTATAAGGCCGGGCTGACCTCCCACGCCAAGATGAAGCAGATGGGCGTGACCGATCCGGTGTTTGGCTTTCTGGTGGATGGCTACACCGTGCCCGAAGGCGGCGAGGTCAAGGTGAGTGAGCTGATCCATCCCAAGGTGGAGCCGGAGATCTGCTTCGTGACCCGCACGGAACTCAGCGGCCCTGGTTGCAGCATCGCGACCGTGCTGGCCGCGAGCGATGTGGTGCTGCCTGGCATCGAGGTGATCGACAGCCGCTACCGTGATTTCAAATTCGATCTCAAGAGCGTGGTAGCCGACAACACTTCGGCCTCCCGCTTCGTGGTGGGCGGCCGTGCCATAGACGCACGCCGCGTTGATCTGCGCACCACGGGCATCGTGCTGGAGAAGAACGGTGAGGTGGTGGCGCTTGGTGCCGGAGCGGCCGTGCTGGGGCACCCCGCCGCTGCCGTGGCCATGCTGGTCAACCACCTCGGGCGCCGGGGCAAGAGCCTGCCCGCGGGGAGCCTCGTGCTTTCAGGGGGCATCACCGAGGCGGTCGCTGTGAAGGCCGGAGACAACGTGACATTGCGTGTGCAGGGCATGGGCAGCGTGTCTGTGCGGTTCACTTAAGCGCGTCTTGAGGCGCGGAGGCGCCTTTTCCTTATATCGCTTGAACTTGACGCCTTCTTCCGCACCGGAGGAGGCCGGAGGCCCAGCCGGGGGTGGGGGCGTGCGCGTCCTTATTCACATGGCATATGGGCCATCCATTCCCTAGTTTTCAATAGGAGACATCATGAAACGACGCGACCTGATCGCTGCCGCCGCTGCCACCGCCACTATCGGAAGTCTTCCTCGGACGGTTTGGGCGCAAGCCAACTATCCCAGCAAACCGGTCAAGCTGATCGTGCCGTTCCCGCCTGGAGGCCCTACCGACATCATGGGCCGTACCGCCGCCAAAGCGATGGGTGACAAACTGGGCCAGCAGTTCGTGGTCGAGAACAAGGCCGGCGCTGGCGGCAACATCGGTACCGATGCCGTTGCCAAAGCCGCGCCGGACGGCTACACCATCGCTCTAGCGGCCATCAGCAGTCTGGCGATCGGCCCGCATCTGTACAGCAAGTTTCCGTTCGACGTTGAGAAGGATCTCGCGCCGATCTCGCTGGTGGGCACGACGCCTTGCGTCATCGTGATCAACCCCTCGGCGCCATACAGTGATTTGAAGGGGCTAGTCGCTTATGCCAAGGCGAACCCGGGCAAGGTGCAGTATTCGGTGTCGGGCATCGGCACCAGCAACCACCTGGCGGCTGAGTTGCTGCAGTCGGTGGCGGACATTCAGCTGATGAGCGTGCCCTACAAGGGCTCCAGCCAGATCGTGCCGGATCTGCTTTCAGGGGTGATCCAATTGAGCATGGAGAGTTCGCTTGCCACGACCTTGCAGCACATCAAGGCGGGCAAACTCAAGGCGCTGGCGGTCACTTCGTCCAAACGATCCAAAGCTCTGCCGGATGTTCCAACGGTAGCTGAATCGGGCTACCCGGGCTTCGAGGTAGAGACCTGGTTCGGGCTGGTGGCCCCCGCGGCGACACCTTCGGCCATCGTCCAAAAACTTCATTATGCTTGGGCTCAAGGTGCCATGACGGGGGAGGCGCAAGCCGCTTTCGACAACATCTCCGGCAACCTGCGCGTGACGGCTCCGAAGGATTTCGGTGCGTTTATCCAGTCGGAGAGCAAGCGCTGGGGCGAGCTTATCCGCAAGCTGGGCATCAAGGCGGACTGAGGCCTCCCATTGCCCCGGGCCACGCGTCTGGGGCGCCAGCTCAATCCACTGAGATCTTTTGTTCCTTGATCAGGTTGGACAAGAGCGCATCTTCGCTGGCCAACAGGCTTTTGAACTCGCTCGTGGACATCGAAACCGGCTCCTGGGAATCCCTACTCGGCAATGGTGGGGGCATTTGGGAAGAAAGGCGAGCGCTTGGCGCTTACCATGCCAAGGAGCGTGACCCTGCCAGTACGGATGTGCGGAAAGGCGATGCCAGTGCAGCTCTCCGGCGAACCAGGTCTCCCGCACGCTGCACTACCTGCTCAAGATGCTCGAGAACATGCGGCACCTGGATGCCGATTGGCGC
This sequence comes from Ottowia sp. VDI28, assembly GCF_049532675.1. NCBI lineage: Bacteria > Pseudomonadati > Pseudomonadota > Betaproteobacteria > Burkholderiales > Comamonadaceae > Ottowia > Ottowia sp. VDI28. Next base: position 1,436,198 of record NZ_CP149820.1, read on the forward strand.
AATGGCGGAAACGAGGCCGGGGAGTAGGGCATTGCCCTAGGTGATAACCCTCTCCTCCGTCATTCCCGCGCAAGCGGGAATCCGGAGACTGTTGTGAGGATAAGCTGGATCCCCGCCTGCGCGGGGATGACAGCTATTGACGGTCTCGATCCAAAAATGCTTCAGCGCTGAATGGCTCGGCGCGGCTGTTTGCGGGCGAGCAAGGGGCAGAGTCAATAGTGCGGTGGGATTTCGTCCCGAGCATTCACAGGCCCTCCAGGGCCACCTTCCGGCATCCGGCGGCGCAACTCGCTCAGTTCGGACATCAACTGGTCGATCTGCTGCTGTTGGCGGTAGATCGTCATGTTCAATTGATCCAGCAAGTCTTCCTGGTAACTGGCCTTGATTTCGAGCGCGGTCAGGCGGTCGTCGGCGTCGCTTGGTGTCGGCATGGCGTGCTACACGGAAACAATTGTTCCTTGGGCCAACGCGACGAGCTTTTCTTCGCCCTCCGCCATGCAGATGATCTCGCACCGGCAGACGGCCTGGCGTTTGCCCGAATGAGCTGCCTGGGCGCGTGCCACCAGCCTGTGTCCCTTGGCGGGACGCACGTAGTTGATCTTGAATTCGGAGGTCAGCGCATCTCCGCCCAAGGCCAGACCGCCGGCGAAGGTCAGCGTATTGTCGGCAAGATAGCTGATCACGCCGCCGTGAACGAAGCCGTGCTGCTGTGTGTGGTGTTCAAGAATGGTCAGTGAAATTTCCGCACTGTCAGTGCTGGCGTCCGTGAGTTCGGCACCGAGAAACTGGCTGAATGGCTGGCTTTTGAAGACCTGCTGAGCGAATTCTTTGGTGGTCGTCATCCGGGGCAGGATAACAGGCTTGGTGAAATCAACTGTTTCGATATACTTTCGGCCATGGTTCGCCAACAGTCCTGCCGCTTCGCCTTGAATGCTTTCGCCGCTTCCCGCGCGATGGCAGCCGGCGCGCGCGCACCGGCCGTCAGCGCCAAATCCAAAGCCAAGAAACAGCCGCTCATCTGACCGGAGCACGCTGTTCCGTCGGATGAGCGACGGAACAGCCAGCCGGCAGCATCTTTTCTCTCGTTTTCCCTCCGGCTCGCACCCTCTTCGCCCTTCTGAACGGACTTTCCAATCGGTCGAGTTCAAGGGAAAAACATGTCTTTCTTTTCGGGTATCTGGGTTCCACTGGTGACGCCGTTCCAGGAAGGGCGCGTCGATGATGCGGCGCTCGATGCGCTGGTGCGGCGCTACAAGCGCGCGGGTATCGCCGGGTTCGTGGCGCTCGGCACGACAGGTGAGCCGGCCACGCTCGATGATCGCGAGCAGGAGACGGTGCTCGCCACAGTGCTCGCGGCGGCGGACGGCCTGCCGGTCATCGCAGGGGTAAGCGGCAACCATACGGCGCAAGTGCGTGAACGCGTCGAGGCGCTCAACGCGCTGCCCATTGCGGGCGTGCTGATAAGCGCGCCGTACTACGTCAGGCCCTCGCAGGCCGGCATCATCGGCCATTTCACGGCAGTCGCCGATGCGAGCCGCACCCCGGTGGTCCTCTACGATATTCCCGCCCGGACAGGGGTGGAGATGGCGTTGCCGACGCTTCTGGAGCTGGCCGGCCATGAGCGGATCAAGGCCGTGAAAGACTGCGGCGGTTCACCTGAGAAAACGCGCTCGCTGATCCTCGATGGCCGCCTGGACGTGCTGTGCGGTGACGACATCGACATGTTCGCCACGCTCTGCGAGGGCGGAAGCGGCGCGATCGCGGCATCGGCGCATCTTTTCCCCGAACGCTTCGTGGCAATGGCGCGCTTGCTGCGCGAGGGCCCTCTGGCCGAGGCGCGCACGATCTGGCATGGATTGATACCACTGATACGGGCCGCCTTTGCGGAGCCGAACCCTGCGCCGGTGAAGGCGGCGCTGGCTCGGCAAGGCTTCATCCGCAACGAGATTCGCGTGCCCATGACATTGGCGAGCCAAGAGTTGGAAGCTGTGCTGGGAGAGCTGATGCTTTCAAAGTCGTACACATCAGCGGATCAGACGCTGCCGCGTTTCCGGCGTTGCATGGCTCCCGCGCCCGCCATGGACAGCGACAGCAGGAGTACGCTTAACTGACCCAGGGTGGGCACCGCGGCCACCTTGTTGTCCGGCCCGCCGGGATTCCCGCCCGGACCGGCCTGGACTTGGGCGCACATGGAGAATTCCGAGCTTTCCATTGGCTGGCCGTCGTTGTAGTTACGACTGGCGATCATGGTCAAGTAGCTGCCTGCGGATACAGCGGGCAAGCCTACGGTGCCGGCGTAGCCGCCATTGGCGCCGAGGATGATCTCATCGTTGCCCAGCCATGTCTGGCCTTCCCCATATTGCGGACCATTGTTGCAGGCGGTGTTGGCGAAGAAGTCTACGCGGTAGCTGACGCTGGGCGCACCTGCCAGCTCGTAGCTCACGTGCGTGCCGGCCGCGTTGCCGGTCGCGCTGGTGAACATCGGGAGGCGAGGGCCGCCGTTCAAGGTGGGTGGGGGCGCACCGAAAGGGTCGGCTCCTGTGCCGGCATCGGTGTCGATCAGTTCCACCCCGAGACCGCCATTGCTGTGGATGCTGTTGACCAGCCACTCGTGGCGGCGTAACTCCGGCGCGTTGCTGGCGCGCTCCAGGCGGATGCCGTTGCCGCCCCAATAGGCGATGGTGTTGCCCTCGTCCGCCTGGTTGCCGCCGATCCGGGTACGCCGAGGGCTGGCGGCGTTGATGCTGACGATGTGAATGCCGTGCTCATCGCTGCCGCCGATGCCGCTGTTGCCGCCCGCGATGTCGGCTCCATTGGTGCCGACACCAATAAGATTTCTCTGGATGAAGGTGTCATCGGCGTCCCAGGAGACGCGGATGCCGGTGGCCAACGCGCCGATGACATTTTGATCGACGATCGTGCTCGCGCCGCCGTCGACCTTGATTCCCTCCATGGTGCCGCGCCGGGCGGAGCCGGCGGCATTGGTGCCGATATAGTTGCCTTGCACGCGTGTGTTGCTCGCGTTGCTGATGGCGACGGCGGCGCTGGTGGAGTTAGCCACGATGAGGTTTCGGGCGGCCGGGTTGGCGTCCTCGCTGCCCAACAGGGTATCGGTGGCCCGGTCATAGATCAGGACCCCGCCCTGGTTGGTGAAGGCGCTGCCCGCGTCAGGACCTGCGTCGCTGCCATCGGTGCCGATGCGGTTGCCTGCGAGAATCAGGCCGGTGAGGCTGCCCGCCATGTTCTGTCCATTGATCACCACACCAAAGCCAGGAAAGCGCGTGATCGTCAGCCCTCGCAGCACGGAGCCTGACGCGCCGGAGATGAAGCGCAGGCCGTGCAGATTCGAGCCCGCGAGATTGCCGCCGTCAAGGCGTGTGCCGCCAGCGTGGCCGTTGATGACGACGGGCGTACTGATCGCGGGCAACGTCGTGCCTACGTTGATAACGAGCGGGCCGGCGAAGGTGATCACGTCGGCGCCCGCCAGCGCGTTGGCTTCCTCGATGGCGGCACGCAGTGTGCACCCGCCGCCAATCACGTGGCAGAGCCCATCGCCCAGGGTGGCGTCGGGGGCATCGGCGGTGCTGTCCACAGTGAAGGTGGCCGCTTGCGTAATGGCAGGTATCCACAGCGTGGCGAGAACGAGGCGGCGAAGACGTGATGGCATGGTAGAGCGAGACTTTTTTGATGGCACTTGCACACTGCGAGGCCGGTCTGCTACATTTTTTGGAAACTACTTCAGCCTGTCTTGGCGTTGCACGACACGGCATTGACACCACGCGACACGGGTGCGAATTCGCAACGCTTCGTATTTTCGGGAGGGCGCTTTGCGGGAGGCTCCCCCGCTTTTGCATCTTTCGGCAGTGCGCCTCCAGGGGCTTTGGCCTATCGCAGGCTGGAGGGTGCTGCGCCAAATCGGCGGCGAAAGGCACGGTTGAAAGTAGAGGCCTCAGCAAAGCCGCAGTCGAGCGCGATATCGACCATGCGCAGGTGGCGCTTGGCGGGGTCGGTCAGCAAGGCGTGTGCCCGTTCCAGGCGGGCCGCGCGCAGTTCATCGGAAAAGCAAGTGCCTTCGGCCGCGAACAGGCGCTGTATCTGGCGTGGCGTGAGACCGTGACGGCGGGCCATCGCTTCGAGCGTGAGACTGGGTTGGCCCAGCCGGGTTTGCATGTCGCGGCGGATGAGCGCCAGGCGCGATGGCGCATGGGCTTCGTGCGGCGGAGTTATGCCTGGGCGGTGAGCGGACACCAGGGCGCTTGCCATCAACTCGTGCAGGTGGGTGGTTGCCAGGAACTGCTGGGCAGCGGGCAGGGCGGGGTTTGCGCTGAGCAGTTCAGCATAAGCCAAAGCCAAGGCAGCGCCTGGCGTGCCGGGCAGCAGCACGCGAAGCGGCGCTGCTTCCAGGCCGGGTGCCAGCCGTGCGATGTGGCGGTGCGGCACCTGCAGGCATACGCTGGGGCCGCCTCGGGGCGTGATGCCTTGATACTCGCGGGCTTTCGAGACGATGGCAACCGAGCCCGCAGGCACGGCCATTTCATAGCTGGGGGCGCGCAGCAACAGCCCGCTACTGCAGGCATACAGCAGCACGTCGTCGCATCCGTCCTGCATGAGCGCAGGCGAACGCCAGAGGTGCGTGGGCGTGTGGTGGGCGTGTACGTATACGGTACCCAGGCCCAGCGACGTAATGCGCGTGCGGAAATCGAATTTTCCGCACGCGTTATCGTGGCTCCAGAAGTCAGCGCGCATAACCTCTCGGCCGAAGAACTCGCGCAGCGCGGCCACACGATGATGAGCCGCAAAGTCGCTTGAGGCCAGAAGCGTGGATCGAAGGACGACAGGGCTGGCGGTCATGGGCGCGGTTCAGGGCGTTGGAAGCCAGGAAGATAGCAGCATGCCGGACTATCCGGAAAAGAAATTTTCGCGTTTCCCTGCTTCGCGTGGCTCGCGGCCATAAAAAAGAGCCTCGCTGGCTGACACCTTGAGGGTATCGGCTGGCTGTGGCCCTTGAATGGCGCCGTCAAGGCGCCTCCCACGATGAAAAAATTACGAGCGAAAGACTGTAGGCTGTGTACGAACGCTTCTTCAGCGGCTGGATGCGTTCTGCACCCGGCCGTTTATTTGGTGAGGATCAGTTTGCCCAGCTTGGTGGCCTGCAAGCGGTAGACGGAACCGTTGTGGCTGATCTCGATAGTCTTGCGGCCTTGCAGCAGATCGTCGCTGGGCAACGGTGCCGATGCCGCTTGCAGTGGCGTGGGCGGCACGCCGGTGGAGCGAACGGTGGCGCGCGGAAGACGCAGCGTTTGGAGGGAGCTTTGCATGGTGGTGTCCTCGTCGTTCAGTGCTTCGGTTCGGTGATGAAGCCGATCTTCTTCAGGCCAGCCTGTTGTGCCGCCGCCATGGCTTGCGCCACGCGTTCATAGCGCACGTCCTTGTCGCCGCGGATGTGCAGATCGGGTTGGGGTTCCTTGGCTGCTTCGGTCTTCAGGATGCCCGGCAGGGCGTCGTCCGAAACCTTCTCTTCGCCCAGGAAATAGCTGCCGTCAGCTTGCACGGAGAGATTCAGCGTCTCTGGCTTGATCAACTCCTTCTCGTTGCTGGCCTTGGGCAGTTCCACGTTGACGGCATGCTTCATGACCGGCACCGTGATGATGAACACGATCAGCAGCACCAGCATCACGTCGATGAACGGGACCATGTTGATCTCGCCCATCACCTCGTCGGTATCGTCGGCGGTGAATCCGGCCATTTACCGCTCCCCTCAGGCTTTCTTCATGGGGACCACGCGGCTCTCGGCGGGCATGGCGATGACGCGGGCGCCGGTCACGTAATAGGCGTGGAGATCGTGCGCGAAGCGGCCCAGCTTGGCCAGGATGTGCTTGTTGCCGCGCACCAGCGCGTTGTAGCCCAGCACGGCGGGGATGGCCACTGCCAGGCCCATCGCGGTCATGATCAGGGCTTCGCCGATCGGGCCGGCAACCTTGTCGATGGTGGCCTGGCCGGCCGCGCCGATACTCATCAAGGCGTGATAGATACCCCACACCGTGCCGAACAGGCCGACGAATGGGGCGGTGGAGCCGACCGAAGCCAGAATCGCCAGGCCGGCCTGCAGCTTGCCGGTAGTGTTGTCGATGCTGTTGCGCAGAGCGCGCGAGATCCAGTCGCTCACGTCGAGCGAATCATGCAGCTGGGCCTGGGTGGCGCGGTGGTGGGCAGCCGCCTCGCGGCCTTCGATCGCCAGCTCGCGGAAGGGGTTGCTGTCGGCCGTGCCGAGCTTGTTCATGCCCTCGGCCATGTCGGTGGAATGCCAGAAGCTTTCCACTTTGGCGGCCAGGCGCTTGGCGCGCACCACGTCCAGCGCCTTGATGATGATGACGATCCACGAAACCAGAGACATGCAGATCAAGGCGAGAAACACCGCTCGCGTCACGAAGTCGCCCTGCGACCAGACGTGAGAAAGACCAAACTGAGAATCCATGATGACTGTTTACTCCAAAACGAAATTAAGCGGCACGTTGAACCACATGGCTTCGGGCACGCCGTCGCGTGTACCGGGTTTGTAGCGCCAGCGGTTGAGCGTGGTATCAAGGGCGACCTGATCCAGGCGCTCGAAACCACTGGATTTCTGGATCCGCGCCTCTTGCGCGCGGCCGTCCGTGCCGATCAGTACGCGTACGACCACTCGGCCAGATTCACCCAGCCGGCGGCTCATGGGCGGATAGGGCGGCGGAGGGTTGTTCAGGTAGTCCGCGGTGTTTGAGGGTTGCACCAGTTTGGGCGGTGCGGGCGGCGCTGGTGGCGCGGGTGCCGGCGGGGCCGGTACGGGCGCAGGTGCCGGAACCGGGGCTGGAACTTCCACAGCCACGGCCGGTGCGGGCGCGGGATCGCTCACCGCCAGAGGCTGCGGCGCGGGGGCTGGCTTTGGACGCGGCGCTGGCTTGGGGCGCGGGGGCTGTGGCTTGGGCACCGGAGGCGCTGCCTGGGGCGGCGGGACGGGCTGAGGGGCGGGCTCGGGCGCAGGCGGTGCCGGCGTGATGAATTCAACCAGGATCTCGGCAGGGATCACCACCTCGGCGGCCCGCCTCAGCAGCCCGCTTTGCAGGGCCCACAGCCCGGCGCCATGCAGCAGCAGCACGGCGCCGACAATGGCCGTATTGCGGCCCAGGCGGGGCAGACGCATCGTATTGGGGGGCAAAGTAGCGGAAGCGGACATCGTACTCGTGGTGGGCGGCTCGGCGCTTGTAGTTTTTCCTGGCAGGGAGGGGAAGACGGAAAAGGCGGAAAAGGGAGAAGAAAGAAAACCGGGATAGCGCAGGAGCGCTGGAAAGCAGAACCAGGGTAGCTAACGCCGCAGAACCCACCACAGCGCGCCGATCACCAAGATCAGGCTGCCGCTGAAAGCAAGGAAAGCGCTGGCATGCATGAGGTGAAGCTCCTGGGACTTCAATACCCGCTCAGGCAGGTACCAGCGCCCCGCTTCCAAAGCCGCGCCGGTCAGCCGTGCTTTCCTGCCGCAGCGCGGCAGTGGGATGGCTGGTGCTGCACTGGGCCACGATATCGCGTGCGCAGCCTTCGCAGGCGCCGCAGCACGTGGCCACACCCAGCTCCAGCTGGATGTCGTCAAAGCTCATGCCGGCGTGGGCATGGCGGGTAATGTCGCGGTCAGAAACTCGGTTGCAAACGCAAATGATCATATTGATCACCCCTGAGGTGAAGTCTTGGGATGGATTCTAAATGAGAATTAGTCTCATTGTGAATATCTATTCGCCTGATAGGGAGAAGAATCTTGCGTTGGCTCAAGAAAGCTGCGATGCGCCATCCAGGAGCGCAGGGGTGGCGTCGCTCAGCGTCCGGCAGCCGGAGAGGGCCATGGCGATCTCCAGTTCGTCGCGCAAAATGCGTATGACGCGCGCAACACCCAGGGCACCTTCCACGGCCAGGCCGTGCATGACGGGCCGGCCCAACAGCACGGCGCTGGCGCCCAGGGCCACGGCCTTGAGCACATCCGTGCCGCGCCGGATCCCGCCGTCGACGATGAGAGGAAGCTTGCCTTCGAGGGCCTCGGCGATGCGGGGCAGCGCGCGGGCCGTGGCAGGGGCCGTGTCCAGCGTACGGCCCCCGTGGTTGCTGATGATCAGGCCGGCCACCCCAAGTTGCTGCGCCTGGAGGGCGTCCTGTGGGTGCAGCACGCCCTTGATCCAGACCGGCAGGGGCGTGCGCTCCTGCAGCCAGGCGATGTCTTCCCAGCGCAACGCGTGCGCGGGCAGGCCTCCGCAGTAGGTGCCGGCTTCAGCGTGCCGGAGGGAGGGCAGGCCTCGCAGATGGACGCTGGCGACGCCTGGCGGCAGGCTGAAACCCGTGCGCCGCTCGCGGTCCCGGGCGCCGCTGACGGGGGCGTCGGCGGTCAGGACCAGGGCTTCGTAACCGGCGGCACGCGCACGCTCGGCCAGGGAGAGGTTGAAGCCGCGGTCGTGCTGCCAATACAGCTGAAACCACAGGGGGCCGCGGCCTGGGTCGCCCAGCACGGCTTGCGACACGGTTTCCATTGGCACGCTGGATTGGGTGCTGAGCACGTATCCAGCGCCTTGTGCGGCAGCGGCCAGGGCGCTGGCGGCTTCGCCATCAGGGTGAGCCAGTTGCTGGTGCGCCACTGGGGCCAGCAGGATCGGGTGGGCCAGCGTACGGCCGGCCAACTGCACCTGGGTGTGCCCGCCGGCCAGGGCGCGCAGCACGCGCGGCCACAGTTCCAGGCGCTGCCAGCCCTCCGTGTTGGCGCGCAAGGTCAGTTCATCCGCCGCGCCGCCATATAGATAAGCCCAAGCGCCAGGATCCAGGCGTTCACGGGCCAGCGCTTCGTAGTCGGCGAGGGTGATGGGCTGTGGGGGCATGATGACGCGCGAGGCTCCGGGTTCTATTTCATCGCCCCACACCCTCACCCCAACCCTCTCCTAAAGAGAGAGGGAGCGAAGACCTCGCCATTTCACAGGGGTGGCAGGAAAAGGGGCAGAAAACAAGAGGCCGCGGAGCAGGCCATACGCAGGCACCCGCGGAGCTGGCTTTGCCAGGCCGCTGGGTGCGTCCCCCCATCGGGGGGAAGGCGCGTAAGCGCCTCAGGGGGGCCTCAAGTACTCGCCCACATCCGCAGCAGGTTGTGATAGGTGCCCGTCAGGGCGCGGGCTTCAGCCGATTCGCCGTGGCGCTGCCGCAGGGTGAGCAGGGACATGTCCATCTCGAACAGCAGCGCGCGCTGCTCGGGCGAGCGCACCATGCTTTCGATCCAGAAGAAACTGGCCAGGCGTTCGCCGCGTGTGACGGGCATGACCTCGTGCACGCTGGTGCCGGGGTACAGCACGGCATCGCCGGCCGGCAGCTTGATTTGGCGCGACGGCTCGCCGGGGCCGCCGTGGACCACGAGCTCGCCGCCGTCGTATTCATCGGGGTGGCTCAGGAAAACGGTGCAGGAAAGATCGCTGCGCACCCATTCGCCGCTGGCGGACGAGTGCATCACGGCGCTGTCGACGTGCGGGCCGTAGTGGTTGGCCATGCCGCCATAGCGGTTGAACAAGGGATTGAAGATCCGGCGGGGCAGAGCGGCCGAGAGCACCACGGGGTCGCGCCTCAGCGCCGCCAGCACCATCTCGCGCAGGGTGCCGGTACTGACGCTGTCTTGCGCCAGTTGCTGATTGTTTTTTTGCTGCACGGCCTGGGCGCCGGCGCTGGTCCGGCCGTCTACCCAGGGTGCTTCAGGGGCCAGCAGAAGAGCGCGAGCCTCGGCGACTTCGGTGGTGGTGAGCAGGCCCTTGAGGTGCAGCGTCATGAGGTTCGGGAAGCGGATACGGTCTTGCCCGAGATCGTACCCGCGAATGTGCCCGTGTTGGGGGCTGTTCCCTGACTTAGAACAGAGCCTTCACAGAGAGCTCCACCCGGCGCGGTGCGCCCGGCACGTAGAAGCCGCGGTACAGCGAATCGGCGTAGAGCTTGTTGCTCAGGTTGGTGACGTTGAGCTTGAGCGACACTTTCTCGTTGATCGCGTACTCGGCCATGGCATCGAAGGTCACGAAGCTGGAGGTGCGGTAGGTGCGCTGGCCGTCAGGGCTCTGGCTGCTGCGGTAGTTGGCACCCAGGCCCAGGCGCAGTTGAGGCAGCACGCGGTAGGTGGTCCAGAGGCTACCCGAATGCTTGGGCGTCAGGCCAGGGCGGTCGCCTTCGACTTGCGCACCGGTGCCGGTGGCCGAGAGCGCGACGTTGCTCTTGTCGATCTTGGCGCTGGGGATCCAGGTGTGGTTCCAGAACACTTCCCAAGCCGGGGTGATGCGGCCTGCGAAGTTGAATTCCATACCAGCGGCGTGGCGCTTGCCGGAGAGCAGTTCCTGCTGGGCGGCGGTGTCGGGATCGGTGTTGCGCTCGTTGTACTTTTCGCTGTAGAAGATGGCGACGCCTGCCATGGCGCGTTTTTCGAACAGGTCCCATTTACCGCCGATTTCGAAGTTCCGGCTTTTCTCGGGGCCCGTGTTGGAGGAGCGTTCAGTACCAGCGCTCACGTTCACGCCGTACTGGTAGGCATCACCCGAGGTGTTGAACGAGGTGCCGTACGAGGCGTAGTAGGACGAAGTGTCATTGGGCTGGTAGATCAGGCCGACACGAGGGCTGAACAGGTTGTCGCTGCGGGCATTGCTGAGCGTGCCGTCGGCGTTGTTGTAGGAGGCGCGGAAATGGTCGAAGCGCGCACCCGCCACCAGCTTGAAGGTGTCGGTAAGCTCCATGGTGTCTTGCACGTAGAAGCCGATGCTGCGCGAAGTGAATTTATTGAAAGGTACGGGCGTGGCGCGCTCGTCGGGTACCCAGGCGCCGTCGTTGGGCGTGCCCACGGTGGTGGGAGGGCGCGTGGCCGGGTTGGCGTAGTTGTTGGCGCGCTTGGCGCTTTCGTCGTAGACGTCCACACCCGTCAGCAACTGGTGTTTGCGCCCGCCGAGCTCAAAGGTGTTGCTGTAGTCGCTCTGCAGCATCACTACGTCACTCTTGCCGATGCGACCTTTCGAGGCTCGGTTGAGGACCGTGCTGTCCGTGATGTCGCTGACAGCCGTGGGGCGCGGTTGCGCGAATGAGATGGGGCTGCCGAGCAGGTCGCGCTCATATTGGCCGGCGCGCAGGCGGGTCTTGAGCTCGCCGCCGTTGTCGAACCGGTGCGTGTGGCCAAAAGTGACGTATTTGGCGGATGTGTTCAGGTGGTCGCCGTCCAGCCCGTAGAAGTTCCTGGCGGGCAGGGTGGGAATGATTTTGCCCGAGGAATCGATGATCCAGGGGTGCGCGTAGCTGGAACGGCCCTTGATGTCCAGGTAGTAGGCGCCCACGGTGAACTCGTCGCGCGTGCCGATGCCCCAGCGGAAGGTGGGGGCGACGCCGATCTTGCGTTGCTTGGCGCCCCAGTTCTCGGCGTCATAGCCCAGCAGGTTCAGGCGCAGCGCCGAGTCTTCGCCGGTCTGGAAGTTGAGGTCGCCCGTGATGCGCTTTTCGCTGCCGGTGCCGATCGTGGCGTTGACTTCGTGCTGGGTCATCAGGAACGGCTGTTTGCTGACCTGGTTCACCACGCCGCCGGTGGAGCCTTTGCCGAACAGCATGGAGGCCGAGCCCTTGATGATTTCGACGCGGTCGTCGTTGAACGTGTCGCGCTCATACAGCGGCGCATCGCGCATGCCGTCACGGTAGATGTCGCCAGCTTGGCCGAGCGAGAAGCCGCGCAAGCGCACGTCTTCCTCGCCTGTTTCACCGGCCTGGAAGGTGACGCCGGCGGTCGTGCGCAGCACTTCACGGAAGTCATCCAGGTTGCGGTCGCTCATGAGCTTCTCGGTCATCACGGTGACGCTTTGCGGAATGTCGCGCAATTCCTGGTCGCCCTTGCCGATCTGGGTGCGCTCGATGCGCAGCTCGTTCTTGCTATTGGTGGCGCCGCTGTCCTTTAGGGCAGAGTCCCGCACCGTGACGGTGCCGAGCGTCCCTGCGGTGGCGGGTGCTGCAGGGGCTTGTTGAGCCCAGGCGCCGCTGGCCAGGGAGCTTGCCAGCAGCATGGCGCCCAAAGGACGGAGTCCATGGACCGCCGGAGAAAAGGCTTCCCGCATGGAGCGGGAAAGAGGTGACTCGATGTTTTGGAAAGCAGAGGACATGCGGCGGCCCAGCCAGATAGTGGTTGAATGAGGAGAAGGCTGGCTACATGAGCGCTGAACCGGGAGGCCGGAGCGCACTTGGCTGGCTTGCAATGAAACAAAAACTTCACGATTCTATACAAATGAGAATCGTTGTTATTCGTGTTGTTGTGTTACGGCAACTAAATTCCGTGCAGTCTCGGGGAAACGGGGGGCGTGCACCTCATCGCGAGAGGGTGGGATGCCTGGTTGACGATACGCTTTGGTTTTTTCACCATGACGATGCCCACTTCCTCACCTGCCGCCGCACGCCAGCGCTTATGGCATGCGCTGGCCATGTATTGCGGACTGGGTTTGGGGCTTGCCCCGGTGGCGCCTGAGGTCTGCGCCGTGCTGCGCGGGTTGGTGGGCGCCGACGCTGCGGCGCTGTTCTGGCTCGACGCCCAAGGCCGGCACGAGGGCTTTTTCCACGAGGATTCGCCTGCCGGCGCGCAGGATCTGTTTCTCAACGAGTTCGACCGGCTGTTCGTGGGCCCGCATGAGATCAATGTGCCCACGCTCTCGCGGGCGGATGGGCCCCGTATTGGGCGCATGCTTGATCCTGGGGCGCGCTACTTCCGTTCCAACTCTTACAACCTGCTCGTGCGCGCGAGCGGTCATCACCATACGCTGGATCTGCGCGTGGAGGCGCAGGGCCGCACGCGGGCCGTGGCCATGTTGTTCCGTGCGCCGGGCCCGGGCTTCACGGCGGAGAATGCCGCGCTGCTCGAGCGTGCCGCGGGCTGGCTGGCGCGTGCTTTTGCGGAGTCTCCCCCGCCATGCCCGCGCACACGGCGGACGCGGGCGCCGTGGGCCATGTGGTGCTGGAGGCGGAAAGCCGTTTTCCGTTGTTTGCGGACGAGGCCGCCGCGCAATTGCTTCGCCAGGCCAATCTGCCGGGCCTGGGTCTGCGCGGGGAAACCCAGGTCACGCTGCCGCCTGATCTGCTGGAGCGCCTGGGGCTGGCGCGGTCCGAGGCCGCGGCCCGGATGGCGGTGCCTGGGGGCTGGCTGGCGGCGGGCATGAGCACGTTGCATTCGTTGGCGGGCCGTCCGGCGCATCACCTCGTGACCTTGCAGATGCAGCGTCCCCGCAGCGTCGACATGGTGCAGCGTGTGCTGGCATTGCCGTTGTCGCCGTTGCAGCGCGAATTAGCGTTGCTGGCCGGCTTGGGGCACGCGCGCGCCGACTGCCACCGTCTGGCCGGTGTGGGCGAGGCCGCGCTCAAGAAGCACCTGCGGGCCATCTTCGCGGCCACGGGGGCTCGCGACTGGGAGGATCTGGCGCAGCGAATCCGCTGACGATCAGGCGTGGAAGGGGTTGGTGCCGCCTGGAGGCGCGCCAGCGCGAGGCACGTCGCCCGGCGCCAACAGCATCAGGCGTGCGCCCAGCGCCACAAGATCCTGTTGGCGCTGCGTGCGCGTCTTGAGCAGCAGCGTGCTCATTTGAGTACGGACGGTGCGGATGCGCACGCCGCGTGCGTCCGCGAAATCCTGCGGCGTCTGGCCGCGCAGCAGCGCCAGCAGCAAGGCGGTTTCGGCCGGGCTCAGGCGAAAAGCCTGGCGCACGAGGGCAGCGGCCGCCGCGGCGTCCAGCGTGCGTTCCATGAGTACCCAGGCCACGCCGGAGGCGGGGTGGCCAAGCCCCAGCGCGGCAAGATCTCCCAGTGCCAGCGCGACCAGCAGCAAGCCGCCCGGCAACTCGATACATCCGCTGTCACCGCGCAGCGATTGCGCGAACAGGACGCGCAAGGACGCGTCCATCTGAGGGAGGCCGGCGAGCAGCCGCCTCAGGCTTCTGTGTTCCCGCCGTTCGGCCAGTGCCCGGGCTCTGGCATTGGCATGCAGCAGGCGGCCGCCGCTGTCGAAGAACAGCATGCCCATCGACAGGCGCTCCATCAGTCCTTCCAGCCCCTGGGTGCGCGTGCGAAGCGCCAGCATTTCACGGTGCAGGAAAGCGGCCTGCTGCACGGCGCCAAACTCCGCTTGAAACCGCTGCACCTGTTCACGGGTGAATCCGTCATCGTCGCGCAAGCGGTACACCGATGCGAACAGATCGCCCACCGGGTGCCGCGCGCTCCGGGCGCCGCCGAACATGCGTGTACCAATCCCGTGCGGGCGCAGGAAATCCTCATAGAAGGCCGCGTGGCGAAAGCGCTGCCGGGCTTGCCTGGGGGGATCCGTCACGACCGATATTCCGCCCGGGCCGGCCTGTGCATACCCTTCCATGGCCGCATCCCAAAGCGGATCCTGCGCGCGGAAGTGCTCTGCATAGCGCTGAGTCACCTCCGCGGTCACGCCCTGGCCGACGAGGGCAGGGCCGCCTTCGGCCGAGGGTGATTGCAGCCAGTAGGCCGGGTCGGGATGGGTGGCGAATTCCGCGCCCCGCTGGGCCAGTTGCTCCGGCCCGCTGGCCAGCACGAACCAGCCTATTTCGTCGGCTCCCAGGCTGACGGCATACCCATGCAGGGCCTCACCCCAGCGCGTGTCGTCAGCTACTGCGCGCAGCAAATCTGTCAATGCGGGATGCACAATTTCTCCTTCAGAGGGGCGATTGTTCCGGGGTGCGTGAACCCGCGCCATTCCCCTTGGGGATACCTTTTTGTGTGCCGAAAAAAAGCCGTCCACCCGCAGGGGGACGGCTTGAGCAGCACGGTAGCTTCGCTTTGGCGCGCGTGGGCGCACCAGAGTGAATGTCCGTGTGGAGTCTTACTCTTCCATCTGGCTCTGCAGGTAGTTCTGCAGACCCACCTTGTCCACCAGATCGATCTGCGTTTCGAGGAAGTCGATGTGTTCCTCGGTATCGTTCAGGATTTCCTGCAGCAGATCGCGCGAGACATAGTCGCGTACGCTTTCGCAGTGGGCCATGCCTTCCTTGATGGTGGCCTGCGCGCCTTGCTCCAGCTTCAGGTCGCTGCGCAGGAGTTCGGGCACGTCCTCGCCGATCATCAGCTTGCCCAGATCCTGCAGGTTGGGCAGGCCGTCGAGCGTGAAGATGCGGTCCATGAGTTTGTCGGCGTGCTTCATTTCGCCGATCGATTCCTCATATTCCTTCTTCGCCAATTTACCCAGGCCCCAGTGCTTGAGCATGCGGTAGTGCAGGAAGTATTGGTTGATGGCCGTGAGCTCGTTTTTCAGTTGAGCTTGCAGGTATTCGATGGCTTTTTTGTCACCTTGCATAAGCTGCTCCAGTTGGTTTCAGTTGGTTCAAGGCAACAGTTTAACTGTGGAAAATCACATGGGGGTTGAATCATTCGCATTTACGTTGTAGGGATTCTCATTCGCGCTGTAGGCATTCTGTAAGGGATCGCTGTTTGATCGCGTGATTTCATGGGTGTATGAGGAGAACACCCCCTAAACTCGGGGTAGTACAGGTTTTTTCGGCGTTGAGCGGAGACCGATCGGGCTCGGCGCGGTAGATGTGTTCCATGCAAGAAATAAATTCCCACAAAGAACGGCGGGTCATTCCGCTCCATGCGTCCGGCGGCGCAACCGGTAAAAAACGACCGCGCGCCGAACTGAAGGGCCGGCAACCCAGCGATGCAGCCCTGGCTGAAGTGCGCGCCCTGATCGGGGTACCCGAGGGCACCTATCGGCGCGATCTGCTGATCGAGTATCTGCACGCGCTCAACGATCACCACCACGGCCTTTTCGAGCGCCATCTGGTGGCGCTGGCCGCGGAGATGCGGCTGCCCATGGCCGAAGTCTATGAAGTGGCCAGCTTCTACCACCACTTCGAGATTCTCAAGGATGGCGCTCAGGCTCCGCGCCTCACGGTCCGTGTCTGCGAAAGCCTGAGCTGCCAACTGGCAGGCGCCGAGGACCTGCTTGAAAAGCTCCCTCAACTGCTGGGCACGGAGGTGCATGTGGTCCGTGCGCCCTGCATCGGCCGCTGCGAGCAGGCGCCGGCCGCGATGGTGGGGCGCTCTTCCATCGGGCATGCGACGGCCGAGGCATTGGCGGAGGCTTCATCGCAGGCATTGGCGCCAACCGCGCCGGTTCAGCCAGCCGTGCAGGCCGTGGCGTTCGCCGCCTATGCGCAAGCAGGCGGTTATGCCTTGGCGGCGGCGATCCAGCGCGGCGAGCGGGATGCCGAGGGCGTGATGAGCACGCTGGAGCATGCCGGCTTGCGCGGGCTGGGCGGGGCCGGTTTCCCCACGGGGCGCAAGTGGCGCATCGTCCGCGGGTTTGCGGCGCCCCGGCTCATGGCGGTCAATATCGACGAGGGCGAACCGGGCACGTTCAAGGACCGCCATTACCTGGAACGCGATCCGCACCGCTTCCTGGAAGGCGTGCTGATCGCGGCACAGGTGGTGGGCTGCGAGGCGGTCTATATCTATCTGCGCGACGAATACCCTGAATGCCACGCGGTGCTGGGGCAAGCCATTGCCGATTTGCAGGCGAACCCGCCGTTTCCGCTGCCGCATATCGAACTGCGGCGCGGCGCGGGCGCCTATATCTGCGGCGAGGAAAGCGCCATGATTGAGAGCATTGAAGGCAAGCGCGGCGAACCCCGCCTGCGCCCGCCCTACATCGCCGAAACAGGTCTCTTCGGCCGGCCGACGCTGGAGCACAACTTCGAAACCCTGTACTGGGTGCGGCAGATCCTGGAGCAGGGCGCCGAATGGTTTGCTTCCCACGGCCGGCATGGCCGCAAGGGCTTGCGCAGCTACAGCGTGAGCGGCCGGGTCAAAAATCCTGGCGTGAAGCTGGCGCCCGCCGGCATCACATTGCGCGAGCTGGTGGATGAATACTGCGGCGGCATGGCCGAGGGGCACGAGTTGTATGCCTATCTGCCCGGCGGCGCTTCGGGGGGCATCCTGCCTGCACGGCTCGCCGATGTGCCGCTGGATTTCGATACCCTGCAGCCGCATGGCTGCTTCATCGGCAGTGCGGCTGTGATCGTGCTCGGCCATCAGGACAAGGCCCGCGACGCCGCGCTCTCGATGATGCGCTTCTTTGCGGACGAGAGCTGCGGCCAGTGCACCCCCTGCCGGGTGGGCACGGCCAAGGCGGCGCAGTTGATGCAGGCAACCCAATGGGACCACGCCACGCTGGAAGACCTGGGCACGGTGATGATCGATGCCTCGATCTGCGGGCTGGGGCAGGCGGCGCCGAATCCCATCCGCTGCGTGCAGAAGTATTTCCCACATGAGGTGGGGGCAACCGCTGAAGGAGACCGTTCATGAGCGCGGTGCTGGATCAAAAACAGTTTCTTATTGAGTTCGAGCTCGACGGCAAGCCTGCCAGTGCATGCGAAGGCGAATCCATCCTGAAAGCCGCCGAGCGCCATGGCGTGAACATTCCGCGCCTGTGTTTCACGGACGGCCTGCGTGCAGACGGTAACTGCCGCGCCTGCGTGGTCGAGATCGAAGGTGAACGCACGCTGGCACCGAGCTGCTGCCGCGCCGTGCAGCCGGGCATGAAGGTCAAGGCCACGAGCGAGCGGGCACGCAAGTCGCAGGACATGGTGCTGGAGCTCTTGCTGTCGGAGATGCCGGAGGAAGGGTTCAAGTGGAACGATGCCGGCCTTCGCGCTGCGCCGGACGCACCCATGGGCCAGCACGGCGAACTCACCCATTGGGCTGCCCAGGCCGGCGTTTCAGTGCGCCCCGCGCTTCAGAACCTGAAGCGCAGCCAGCCAGCGCCGGACATCAGCCACCCCGCCATGGAGGTGAATCTCAGCGCCTGCATCCAGTGCACCCGCTGCGTACGCGCCTGCCGCGAGGCGCAGGTCAATGGCGTCATCGGGTATGCCGATCGCGGCAGCCACGCGCATATCGTGTTCGATCTGGATGATCCCATGGGCGCCAGCACCTGTGTGGCCTGCGGGGAGTGCGTGCAGGCCTGCCCCACAGGCGCTTTGATGCCCAAGACCCATGTGGGGGAGCAGAAGGTCGATCGGCAGGTGGATTCCGTCTGCCCTTTCTGCGGCGTTGGCTGCCAGCTCACCTACAACGTGCGCGACGAGAAGATCGTCAGCGTCACCGGGCGTGACGGTCCTGCCAACGAGGGGCGGCTTTGTGTCAAGGGCCGTTTCGGCTTTGACTATGTCGCCAGCCCTGAGCGCCTGACCAGGCCGCTCATCCGCAAGGCAGGTGTGGCGAAGGATCCGGCGCACTGCGACGACCGCGGTGATTGGCGGGACGTATTCCGGGAAGCGAGCTGGGAAGAGGCGTTGGAGCTGGCTGCGGGCAAGCTCAAGGGCCTGAAAGACCGGTACGGCGCCAAATCCCTGGCTGGCTTCGGCAGCGCCAAGGGCAGCAACGAAGAGGCGTATCTGTTCCAGAAGCTGGTGCGTACCGGTTTCGGGAGCAATAACGTCGACCATTGCACGCGCCTGTGCCACGCTTCCAGCGTGGCGGCGTTGCTTGAAGGCGTGGGTTCCGGCGCGGTGAGCAACCCGGTCAAGGACGTGGAGTTCGCCGAGCTGATCCTCATCATCGGCTCCAACCCCACGGCCAACCATCCCGTGGCGGCCACATGGATGAAGAACGCCGCCCAGCGTGGCGCGAAGATCGTGCTGGCAGACCCGCGCGTGACCGACATCGCCCGCCATGCCTGGCGCGTGCTGCCCTTCAAGCCTAGCGCCGACGTGGCCATGCTCAACGCCATGCTGCACGTGATCGTCATGGAGGGATTGGTCGACGACGCCTTCATCCGCGAGCGTGCCGGCAACTACGAGGCGCTCAAGGCCAACGTGCAGGGCTACAGCCCAGAGGCGATGGCGCCCATCTGCGGCATTTCCGCCGATACCCTGCGCGAGGTCGCGCGTGCCTACGCCACGGCCAAGTCTTCCATGATCCTCTGGGGCATGGGGATTTCGCAGCACGTTCATGGCACCGACAACGTGCGTTGCCTGATTGCGCTGGCCACCTGCACCGGCCAGATCGGGCGGCCCGGTACCGGCCTGCACCCCCTGCGCGGGCAGAACAACGTGCAGGGCGCGAGCGATGCCGGCCTGATTCCCATGATGTTCCCCAACTACCAGCGCGTGGACAACCCCGGCGCGCACGGCTGGTTCGAGGAGTTCTGGGATACCCGGCTCGATGACCAGCCTGGCTACACCGTGGTCGAGATCATGCACAAGGCACTGGCTGACGACAGCGATCCGCACAAGGTGCGCGGCATGTACATCATGGGCGAGAACCCGGCCATGAGCGACCCTGATCTGAACCATGCGCGCCATGCCCTGGGCAGCCTGGAGCATCTGGTGGTGCAGGACATCTTCCTCACCGAAACCGCGTGGCTGGCCGACGTAGTGCTGCCGGCTTCCGCATGGCCCGAAAAGACCGGCACGGTGAGCAACACCGACCGCATGGTGCAATTGGGCCTGCAGGCCTTGAACCCGCCAGGCGAGGCGCGCGCCGACCTGTGGATCATCCAGGAAATCGCACGGCGCATGGGCCTGGATTGGCGCTACGGCGAACAAGGCGGGCAGAGCCAGGGCTACCATGGCGTCGAACTCGTCTACGACGAAATGCGCCGCGCCATGCATGGCGCCATCGCCGGCATCACCTGGGACCGCCTGCAGCGTGAAAGCAGCGTCACCTACCCTTGCCTGAGCGAAGACGATCCAGGCCAGCCCATCGTTTTCACCGACGGCTTCCCCACGGCCGATGGCCGGGTCAAGCTGGTGCCAGCCGACATCATTCCCGCCGATGAGCGGCCCGATGCCGAATACCCCATGGTGCTGATCACCGGCCGCCAGCTGGAGCACTGGCACACCGGCGCCATGACGCGCCGCGCCACCGTGCTCGACGCGCTGGAGCCGGCGCCTACAGTGTCGATGAACGGGGAAGACATTACCCGCCTGGGGCTCAGCGCCGGCGGCATGGCTCACGTGACCACGCGGCGCGGCAGCGTCGAGCTGACGGTCCGGCGAGACGACGGCACCCCGCGAGGAAGCATCTTCATTCCCTTCGCCTACCGCGAAGCCGCCGCCAACCTGCTGACCAATGCGGCGCTGGATCCTTTCGGGAAAATCCCCGAATTCAAGTACTGCGCCGTGCGCGTGATGCCGGCGTAATCCGCCGCAAGGCCTCGCGGCGAAAGATGGATTCCGGCTTTCGCCCATATGCGCTAACGTAGTAAGTCATACGAATCAACTCTTTGAGAGCGTCGCCGTCGAGGCGACTCAGCCAGGCGCTGGCGCACAGATTGCCATTGCCGGATGGCCTCGCGCAGATTCATCGCAGGCGTCAGTGCACGGCATAGCAACTCGCGCATCAGCGAAGTCTCTCGCCAAGGGCACCAAGACTCAGTCGTACGCGATCTTCTCGATCTCGTATCCCCAGGGGGAAACGCGCTCGGCATGAGCAATCATGCGAGCGATCAGAAAGGCCACCAGCAGCTTGCCCTGCAGCCAGCTTCGCGCCGCCTGTTCATCGTGCTTTTTCAGATGCCCCAGCGAGATGAGCGACTTCAGCCGCTTGAACTCCAACTCGATTTGCCAGCGTAGACGGTAGATCTGCAGCACCTGCTGAGCACTGAGCTCTTGCGACAGACTGGTGAAGACAAAGACGTAATCAGCCGCCTCCAGCGTCTGCGGCTGCATCTGCGTGCCACTGCGCTGACTCTCACGCTGCACGCGCTGGCGTGCCCTGGCAGCAGCCTGCTGGCTTTTGCGTGCGATGCACAGGCGCCCGCGCACAATGGCCCCCTCCTTGGGGTGCACACACGCCTCAAACTCCTTGGGCTGACCTATCTGAACGGTGCGAGCACAAGCCAGAATATCAAGCTTTTGCGCCTTCGCAACAGGCACCCCAGTCTCATACAAAGGCAGTGTCACCAGGTTAAGCCGCACCAGCACATCGCCCCCACCGGCGCGCACGTGGGCAATGCCCGCCGGATGCGCGTAACCACGGTCGGCCACAAACACATCGCCCGCTCGCACCTCAAAGCGTTTGAGTGTCTCGCCCTGCCTGGCTGAGCCCAGGTGAACCTCCTGGCACTGCAGATCGGGCAGGCCGATCGCATAGTGCAGCCGCCACTGCGAGCCCGTGGGGCCCGGCTCGCGCACCACGCTGCCGTCGACCACGCGCAATCTGCGCCCACTCAGCAGGCTCTGCCCAGCCAGGGGCTGTGCTTGCAGCTCAGGCGCTTGCCTGACTTGCCCGGCCATCCATTCAAACCAAGCACCGCATGAGCGCAAGCGCTTGAGTAAGGCGACATCACTGATCTGGGCTATACCCGCCAGTTGCGCCTGCGCTGCCGTCTCCCGCAGGCTGCAGCCTTGCGCCAGGTGAATCAGCATCAGCCGCAACAGCATTCGCGCATCGCGCACCCCTCGCGTGCGCTTGAGCGCACCTAACTGCCTGGCCTGGCTTTGCCAATGCTCGGGCAATAGACTCTCTATGACTTGCCAGTCTTCACTCAAATTCACTCGCTCTGGCTCTTGGTCCATCTTCCACCTATCCGGATTGATGGCTCGAGCATACGCTAATTTACGTTAGCGCATATGGGCTTTCGCCGGAATGACGGTTCTGCAGGTACGGCTTGTGCTCGTTTCAAAAGTTCGGGCATAAAAAAGATCTCGCCATACCGGCGAAAGCCGGTATCCACTAGCGGCGCCTCATGGATAGCTATCGCTGGACTCCGCCAGTGCGGGGACCTGCCGCCTGGGAATAGCGGCAAAGGCACGCCCCGATGAAATCAGCCGTGTGTAGCCCATTCGGGCTGCATACAGAAGGTTTCAAATTCCGTAATCTCTGGGGGCCTACACGCATCGAGGACCGCCCATGGATACCCGCACCATCCCCCGCGCGCCGCTATCAGAAGCGGCGCTCCGCCAGCTGTTTTCCGATGCCCGCACGGTCAACGGCTTTCTCGATGTGCCGGTGCCGCGCGCCCTGCTTGAGCAGGTATACGCCCTGGCCTGCATGGGCCCGACGTCCATGAATACCCAGCCGGCACGCTTCGTCATGCTGGCATCGCGTGCGGCACGGGAGCGCCTGGAGCCGTTGCTGTCGCCGGGCAACCGCGCCAAGACGGTGGCGGCGCCGGTCTGTGTGATCGTCGCGGTGGATTCGCGCTTCTACGAGCATATGCACGAGGTCTGGCACGACGCCGGCGCGCGCGAAATGTTCGCAGCCGACCCCGCGCTCGTCAGCGCTACCGCCACGCGCAACGGCACGCTCGGCGGCGCCTACCTGATCCTGGCGGCCCGTTCCCTGGGGCTGGATTGCGGCCCCATGAGCGGCTTTGACATGGACAAGGTGAACGCCGAATTCTTCCCGGACGGGCGCTGGCGGGCCAACTTTCTCGTCAATCTGGGCTATGGCGACCCAGCCACGGTCTTTCCGCGCAACCCGCGGCTGCCGTTCGAGACGGCCTGCCAGGTTTTGTGACGTCCAGGTCAAAAGGAGGAAAGCCCCATGCAGGAACTACCCGACATCATGATGGCCGCGGCGCCGGCCTTTCTCGTGCTGATCGCCATCGGCGCCGTGACCAGCCTGCTCCGCCGGGACGGCCGCTACCGGGGCACCGATGCCGCCGCCAATATCGTGCTGGGCCTCGGCAACATGCTCGTCGCCATCGCGTTGGGCGGCCTGGTGCTGCTGGTATTCAGTTGGCTCTATGCACACCGCCTTTGGACGCTTCCCACCAATACCTGGTGGATATGGGTGCTGTGCTTTTTCGCTGATGACTTCACGTATTACTGGTTCCATCGCATCAGCCATGAATCGCGCTGGTTCTGGGCATCGCATTCGGTGCACCATTCCTCGGACCGCTACAACCTCAGCACCTCCCTGCGCCAGACCTGGACCGGCACCATCAGCGGCAGCTTTCTGTTCTGGGCGTGGATGCCATTGGCGGGCTTTCATCCGGCGATGGTGCTGTTCATGCAGTCGGCCAACCTGATTTACCAATTCTGGATCCATACCGAAGCCATCCACCGCATGCCGGCCTGGTTCGAGGCGGTGTTCAACACCCCGTCGCACCACCGGGTGCACCATGGCAGCGACGAGGAGTACCTCGACCGCAACTACGCCGGTACCCTGATCGTGTGGGACAAGCTCTTCGGCAGTTTCTACCCCGAAGGCAGCACCCCGCGCTACGGCCTCACGCACCCGATAGGCACCGACAACCCGCTACGCATCGCGTTCCACGAATGGGCCGGCATCTGGCACGATCTGCGGCGCGCGCGAAGCCTGGGCGAGATGTTCAACATTCTCGTGCAGCCGCCGGGCTGGAGCGCCGATGGCAGCAGCCTGACCACCCGGCAGGTGCGAGACCGGCAGCATGCGCCCACAGGGTTGCCGGCAGAGTAGGCCTGGAAAAATGGACCAAAGAAGAAAGCAGAAGATGAATCACCGGATTCCCGGAGCTCCTCTACCCATGGTCTTGCGCTCGCCCGCGCGCCGCATGGTGCTTCAGCGCGCCGCTGCCCTGGGGGCCGGTATTGGCTTGGGCGCAAGCCTGCCTGCCTGCGGCGGCATGAGCACCGAAGCACCGTCCAGCGCGGACAGTGCCCGCATCCGGGCCGCCGCTGGCGCCTTGCCCGCTGCGGCACGTGATCTGATGCAGAAAACCGGCGTGCCGGGGCTCTCACTGGCCGTGGTGCACCGGGGTGAGACGGTGCTCGCCGAGGGCTATGGCGTATGCCGGGCGGGCGGGAGTGAGGCGGTGAATGCCGACACCGTATTTCAGCTCGCCTCCGTTTCCAAGCCGTTGGGCGCGACCGTGGTGGCCCGGCAGGTTGGGGAGGGGCGCGTGCGGTGGGACAGCCCCATGCGCGAGTTGCTGCCCTGGTTCAAGCTCGGCAATGACGACACCAACGCACGCCTTACTGTCGCCGACCTCTATGCGCACCGTAGCGGCCTGCCTGACCACGCCGGCGACGATATCGAGGAGATGGGCTGGCCCCAGCGCGAAGTGCTTGAGCGCTTGCGCTTTCAGCCGCTGCAACCGCTGGGCACCCACTATGCCTATACCAATGCGGGCCTCACGGCGGCCGCGCTCGGTGTGGCGGCGCGCGCCGGCACCGATTGGGCTACGTTGTCCGAACAAACGCTGTACGCTCCATTGGGCATGACGCGCACTACCTCGCGCTATGCGGATTTCATGCGCCAGACCAATCGCGCCGTCGGTCACGTGCGCGGCAGCACCGGTTGGGAGCCTGGCGCGCCGCGCAATGCCGATCCGCAGTCGGCCGCTGGCGGCGCGAGCAGCAGCGCCCGGGACATGGCGCGTTGGCTGGCGCTGCTGCTGGCCCGGGGCCGCTGGGAGGGCCGCACGCTGGTTGGCGCCGAGGCCCTGCAAGCGGCCATGTCGCCGCAGGCCCCGGGTGGCGCCTATGGTTACGGCTTCAACGTGGGCACGCTCGGGGAAGGCGGCCTGCGCATGAACAGCCACTCCGGCGCTTTCCAGTTGGGCGCGGCAACCTGCTTCATGCTGGTCCCGGCGCTGGATGTCGCCGTGGTCGCGCTCACCAATAGCTGGCCCATCGGCGTGCCCGAAACCCTTTGCCGCCATTTCCTGGATCTGGCACAAAGCGGCCGCGCCACGCGGGACTGGTGGACCGCTTACAACCAGGCGATTTCGGGGCTGGTTGATCCCGTCGGCAGCCTGGTGGGCAAGGCGCCTCCCGCGAATCCCGCACCTCCCAAAGCGCTCTCCGGCTATGCAGGCCGCTACAGCAGCGACTACTTCGGTGAGCTGCAGGTCGATGTCATGGCGGGCAACGCGTTGCGCCTGTCCCTGGGTCCGCTGCCCCAGGTGTACCCGTTACGGCACTGGAGCGGCGACGACTTCGTCTTCCACCCCGCCAATGAAAGCGCTGCCCCCGGCAGCATCTCACTGGCCCGCTTCGACGTGACTGGCCGCAGCGTCTGGCTCGAGTTCTACGACACCAGCGGACTGGGCCGCTTCGTACGCGTGTAGGTGTGCATGTCCGGCAGTTGAAGTAACGGGGGCTTGCTCTTTCCCCTTCTGGGGCGAACGTTGGGGGGTGCGGCCATCCAGTAGGGGCTTTCACGGCTTGTCCCGCAGCAGGACCAATTTCCGTGGCCCCAAAAGGCCATCCCCGGGCCCGGCCAACCCCTTATTTTCCCTCGCTACAATGATCCCATCTTGCCTACTCGCCGGCTTCGTCCGGCTATTTTTGTCTTGACGCCAGATGCCCCTCCTGCTGCCGATTCCCTGGTTGAGCTGCGCGACGTAACCTTCGGTTATGACGAGCGGCCCGTTCTTCGGGATCTCTCGCTCACAGTGCCGCGAGGCAAGGTGACGGCACTCATGGGCGCCTCCGGTGGAGGCAAGACCACGGTGCTGCGGCTGGTAGGCGGGCAGTACAAGGCGCAAAAAGGACAGGTGCTGCTGGATGGCAGCGATATCGGCGCCATGGGCGAAGAGCAGCTTTATGCCGCGCGCCGGCGCATGGGCATGCTGTTCCAGTTCGGCGCATTGTTCACCGACCTTTCCGTCTTCGAGAACGTCGCTTTTCCGCTGCGCGAGCACACGAGCCTGCCCGAAGCCCTCATCCGCGACATCGTGCTGATGAAGCTCGGTGCCGTAGGGTTGCGCGGCGCCCGCGATCTGATGCCGAGCCAGGTATCAGGCGGCATGGCGCGGCGCGTGGCGCTGGCGCGTGCCATCGTGCTCGATCCGGAGCTGGTGATGTATGACGAACCCTTTGCCGGGCTCGATCCGATTTCCCTTGGAACCACGGCCCGGTTGATCCGCCGCCTGAACGACGCCCTGGGCATCACGAGCATCCTGGTCTCCCACGATGTGGAGGAAACCTTCCGCATTGCCGACCAGGTCATCATCTTGGCCGATGGCGACGTGGCGGCGCGCGGCACGCCTGATGAGGTGCGCGCCAGCCCCAACCCGCTGGTGCAGCAATTCATCGGGGCTGACGCCGAGGGGCCCGTGCAGTTCCATTACCCCGGCCCCACCGTCGAGCAGGATTTCGGAGTGGCCTCATGAGCTGGTGGCGTCCTTCCGACATCGGTTTTGCCGTGCGCTCAGGCCTGTCCGACATGGGCTACGCCACGCGTTTCTTCTGGCGCCTGGTCAAGTTGGCCGGGCCTACCTTCCGGCGCTTCTCGCTGGTGCGCGACCAGATCCATTTCCTGGGAAACTATTCTCTGGCGATCATTGCCATTTCCGGCATGTTCGTCGGCTTCGTGCTGGCATTGCAGGGCTATAACATCCTGCAGCGCTATGGCTCGGCCGAGGCGGTGGGCATGATGGTGGCGCTCTCGCTGCTGCGAGAGCTCGGGCCGGTGGTCACGGCGCTGCTCTTTGCCGGCCGCGCGGGCACATCGCTCACGGCCGAGATCGGCCTCATGAAGTCAGGCGAACAGTTTTCGGCCATGGAAATGATGGCCGTCGATCCTATCCGCCGCATCGTCGCGCCTCGCTTCTGGGCGGGCGTGATCGTGATGCCGCTGCTCACTGGCGGTCTTCAACGCGGTGGGGGTGCTCGGGGGCTGGCTGGTCAGCGTGCCGCTGATCGGGGTCGACCCAGGCGCTTTCTGGAGCCAGATGCAGGGCGGCGTGGATGTCTGGGCCGATCTGGGCAATGGCGTCCTCAAGAGCGTGGTGTTTGGAGTCACGGTAACTTTCGTCGCCCTGTTGCAAGGCTACCGTGCCAAACCCACGGCGGAAGGCGTGGCGCGCGCCACCACCCGGACGGTGGTAATGGCTTCATTGATGGTGCTGGGGCTGGATTTCCTGCTCACGGCCATGATGTTCAGTTTTTAGTATTAGTTTTCGAGGCAACGACATGGGACGTTCCAAAAACGACTTCTGGGTGGGCCTGTTCGTGCTCATCGGGCTGGTGGCCCTGGTATTTCTGGCTTTGCAGTCAGCCAACCTGTTGAACCTGAATTTCCAGCGGGGCTACCGCATTACCGCCGATTTCGACAATATCGGGGGACTCAAACCCAAAGCTGCCGTAAAAAGCGCCGGCGTGGTGGTGGGGCGGGTGGCCTCGATCGGCTTCGACGACAAGAAATTTCAGGCCCACATCGCGCTCGACATGGATTCGCGCTTTGCCTTCCCCAAGGACAGCTCCCTGAAAATCCTCACCAGCGGCCTGCTGGGTGAGCAGTACATCGGGATTGAACCGGGGGCCGATGAGAAAAATCTCGCCGCCGGTGATAATGTGCGCAGCACACAGTCCGCCGTTGTACTGGAGAACCTGATCAGCCAGTTTCTTTACAACGGCGCGGCCAGCGGGGGAACCGCGGGCGGTGCCAAAGGCGCCAAGTAAGGCGCCCCATGAACAAGAAGAGGTCGCCCTGGGGCGGCCTCCAGAAGAACAAGGTAATCCGATGAAGATGCAAGCGCCGGCGTGGTTCCGGCTGTCGGGCCGGTGGGCCGTGATACCGATGATGCTTATCGTGGCGGGCTGTGCCAGCACGCCGGGCGGCGACCCGCGTGACCCCTGGGAATCCTACAACCGCTCGATGAGCAAGTTCAACGATGCGGTGGACGACGCGGTTATGAAACCCGTTGCCACGGCGTATAAGACGGTGCTGCCGACCCCGGTGCGTACCGGCGTAGGCAATTTCTTCGGCAACCTGAGCGACGTCTGGTCCTTCGTCAACAACGTGCTGCAGGGCAAGGCGGAAGGCTCGCTGCATTCGTTCTGGCGTGTGGTCATCAATACTTCGATCGGTATTGGCGGCATTTTCGATCCCGCCACCGAGATGAGGCTTGAGCGCCACCGCGAGGACTTCGGGCAGACCCTGGGCCGTTGGGGGGCGCCACCGGGCCCTTATCTGGTGCTGCCGATCCTGGGGCCGAGCACATTCCGCGACTCCGTAGCCCTGCCGGTGGATTTCTACGGCCAGCCGCTGGGACACACCGACAACATCCGTTTGCGCAATTCTCTTACAGCCTTAGGGGCCGTTGACGTACGCGCGCGTCTGCTGGATGTGGGCAATATTCTGGATGCCGCCGCGCTCGATCCCTATACCTTCAAGCGCGAAGCGTTCCTCCAGAAGCGCCGCAACGATGTCTATGACGGTAACCCCCCGGGGGACGAGGAACGTTACGACCTGGAGGAAGGCGAGCCGGGCGCTGCGAAGGCGCCTGCGGCCAGTGCTTCTCAAGCACAGTAAGCACACGCTCTTAGAAACCCTTGACTGCACAGCTTGTAACAGCCTTGGGGAACCGAGGCTGCGGCAACTATTCAAAATGCAGGTGGCGCATGTAGCGCCCATGAGGATTAAAGAACATGACCCAGATCTTTCGCCGTTCGTTCGTCAAAAGTACCGCCGTGGCATTTTGCGCTTTGGCCATGGCCAGCGCTGCGCCATGGGCGCGTGCGGCCGATGAAGCACCGGACGAGATGATCAAGCGCCTTTCGACGGAAGTGCTTGACACCATCCGCTCCGACAAGGCACTGCAAAGTGGAGATATTGCCCGCGTGATGACGGTGGTTGACAGCAAGATCATGCCGAATGTCAATTTCCGCCGTATGACAGCCTCGGCCACCGGCCCCGGTTGGCGAAAGGCCACGCCCGAGCAGCAACAGAAGCTGCAGCAGGAATTCAAGACCCTGCTGGTGCGTACCTATGCGGGCGCGCTACGGCAAGTGAGCGACCAGACCATCGAGGTGCGCCCATTGCGTGCCAGCCCTGGCGACAATGAAGTGCTGGTCCGTACCTTGGTCAGGGGCAAAGGCGAACCCGTGCAGCTTGATTACCGTATGGAAAAAACAGCCGGCCAGGGCACTGGTTGGAAAATCTACGACCTCAACGTCGCGGGCATCTGGCTGGTGGATACCTATCGCCCGCAGTTTGCCCAGCAGATCAACGCCAATGGCGTTGACGGCCTGATCGCCTCGCTCGTCGAGCGCAACCAGACCAACGCCAAGAACTGACGCACGGAGCCTCAAGGTGCTGGTGCTGCCTGCTGAACTCACTTCCTCACAGGCCGAACCCTGCCTGAACATGTTGCTGAAGGCGGCGCATGCCGAGTCGGGCAACGATGTGCTGGTGGACGCCGCCGCGCTGACACGCTTCGATTCGTCCGCGCTCGCCGTTTTGCTGGAATGCCGCCGTGAATGCCTGCACGACGGCAAGACCTTTGCTGTGCGGGGCATGGCCCCGCACCTGCGTGAGCTGGCGGTTTTGTACGGCGTATCCGAACTGCTGCCTGATCAACAGTTGTGACCTGAGGCTCCTGGAACCATGCCTTTTTGCCAGGCAGGGGCCTTCGCTCGTAGGGCGAGCATATGCCCACGCAGCTTTGCTCCCTCTCCCTCTGGGAGAGGGTTGGGGTGAGGGCTTTCACGGTAGGTTGATCTGAATGGTCCTCTGCCTTCTAATGACCTTCTGCTGTTTGATTTAAGGTCGGAGGCCGGGATTGCCCCCGGCAGTGCACCTACTCTTCTTTGCGTCGCCAAAGAAGAGTAGGCAGAAGAAAGGCGACCCCACTGGACGTGTCCCTCCGCTACGCTCCGGGCAACCTGCGGTGCTCACGCATGGGGCGGTGCCGTCGAACTCGCTATGTTCACTACGTTCACGCCGCTCAAACAACCCCGGCAAGCTAGAGCACGAAGCAGGAGCATCTTGCAGTGCTCCTGCCCGCCCCACGCGCTGCGCTCTTCGGCACGTCCAGAGGGGACCCGCGGCTCGGGCCATCGCTGCGCTCGGCCCGCGAATCAACAGACCTCGCTGCACTCGGTGGTCTTGTTCCCTCCCCCGCTGGGGGAGGGTTAGGGTGGGGGCTTTCACAGCGCCACTCCCACCCGGCTGTTCCTTCCCCAATCTCAGGACAGGCTTCGACAAGCTCAGCCCGAACGGGTATTTCAAGTTCAAGAATGCCGACTTCTTAATAACAGGGGGTGGGCGCCAATCTTTCCAGCAACTCCCGCCGCTCCATTACCCCCAGGCGGTTATAGAGTTGGCGGCGGTGGTACACCACGGTGTTCGCGCTGATGCCCATGCGCGCGGCGGCTTCAGGCTCCGGCAAGCCACGCGCCAGCCACCAGGCCAATTCGTACTGGCGCTGTGGCAGGCCGAGCGTTTGCAGCGCTGACAACTGCCTCGCGGCGCGGGCTACGTGCTGCGTGATCGCGATATGGATCATGGGGCCCATGCCGCTTTCTGCGGCTTCCCCGGGCTTTGTCCCCGCCGGTACCAGCCATCCGACCCTCAGCGAGAAGCGGCCGCTGGCGTTGCACAACTCCATTGGCGATGGCAGCGGTGCTCCTGGCTCCATGCGTTGCAGCATGGCGCGCAGTGCGGGCGGCGGCGCTGCGCTCGCGCGCCAGCGCAGGCCGAAAGCCCGCGCCATCAGGGTGGCCGCCTGAGGCTCCTGCCAAAGCAGCTGGCCCTTGGGGGTCGTCACGAGCGAAGCCTGGGTCACCACGCAGTCTTCGGCATCGCCTTGTCCTTGTGTTGGAGGCTGCAGCACTCGGGCCAGGCAGGCCTGCAGCGGAGCCAACGTGTCCGCGTCTTCCTTCTGAAAGAGCGGAGATCCCACCCCCCGGTACAGCGTGAGCGTGCCCACGCCGCGGCCCTCCGGCGTATGTAGCGGCAGGCTGATCCAATCAGCAATGCGGGCCGGTCGCAGCAGGGTGTTGTAGAAATCGCTGCGCAGCAGCGAGGCGCGCGGCACCTTGAGAAGCTGACCCACCATTTGCGGGCCGCGCCTAGGGCCGATCGCGTGGTGAAGATCGCTCAGGGCGTGGTGAAAGACCTGGCGTTCACTGAGCCGTATGCGCGGATCGAAGTAATCGGGTGCGGTAGCCGCGAGCGCCGGATCCTCGACATGGATCTGAGTCTCCTGTGTCTTCGCTTCACCGCCGAGGTGAACATAGCTGCACATGTCGAAGCCGATGACTTGGTGCAGCTCACGCAATACGGGCGCGATGAATTGCGGCCCCTGGATGTCCAGGCAGGCCATCTGGCGCAAGCGGGCGGTGGCGGCGGTGGATGCCATGGTGCGAAGTCTATTCAAGCCTCAAGCGGAGACAAAGCATGCCACTGATGTGATGAATCTCATCATAATGTTAATGGGCGTTTACTTTTTTATACCTTATGAACCGAGACAACATGAGTTCACGCATCGGGCTGGCCATCGCCAGCCGCCGGCAATTTCTGGGCGCCGCCGGCGCGGGCCTGTTGGCTACCAGCCTGCCGGGCTGCGGCGGTTCCGGCGATTCCACCCCGTCCTATACCAAGACCATCGATTGGGGGCAGCGCGCCATCGCGCAGATCATGAGCGAGCAATCCGATGCCGCCGCCATATCGGTGGCGCTGCTCAAGCGGGACAGCATCGTGTGGCAGCAGGCCTTCGGAAAAGCGTCCGTGCCTGACAACATCCCCGCGACGGTCCGCACCCGCTTCAATATAGGCTCCGTCTCCAAAGTGCTGGCGGGTTTGGCCGGGGTGATCCTCCAGGACAGGGGCCTGATCGACCTCGATACGCCGATCGTCCACTATCTTCCCGAGTTCAAGATGCTCTCGCCTGCCTACGCGAGCATCACGTCGCGGCACCTGCTCTCGCACGCTTCCGGCTTGCCGGGAACGAACAACCCCAATCTGTTCAGCTTCACGCCCATCCCCGGCTATGCCGCCGCCACCGAGAACGAGTTGGCGAATGCGCACCTCAAGCACTCGCCGGGACAGTTGGCCGTGTACTGCAATGATGGCTTCACCATGTTCGAGCGGGTGGTGCTGGCCGTCACGGGGCTGGAATACCCGGATTTCGTCGAGCAGAACATCCTCAAGCCCTTGAACATGATGGATTCCGGCTTCCTGCGTAGTCCGCAGCCTGCTGGCGAATTCGCCCATCCTCAATATCGCGGCAAGCAGTACCCGCTGGAATTCGTCAATGCCTTTGCCACCGGGGGATTGAGTTCTACCCCTTCGGACATGATGAATCTCGCCAGGATGTTCCTTGGCGGCGGCGTCTTCCAGGGCGTGCGAGTGGTGTCCGCCGCCGGTATAGCGGCCATGGCGGTGGACCAAACGAAGGGCCTGACGATCAACCCTTCGCCTGAATGGCACTGGGGGCTGGGCTGGGACAGTGTTCAGCAGCCAGGGCTTGCGAAAGCGAATGTGCTCGCCTGGGAAAAGAACGGCGGCACCGCCTTTTTCTCCAGCGAATTCTTTGTGCTGCCCGATGCCGAGATGGGCCTGTTGCTGACGGGCAATTCCGCCTATGGCAGCAAGGCACTCGCCATTGCCGAGGGCATTCTCATCCGCGCGCTTCAGGAAGACGGCAGCATCGGCGCGGCGCCGGCCGCGATCGTCAATACGGCGCCGTCATTGGCAACGCCTCCTGACGTGTCGGAGGCCGCAGGCATCTACGGCAACTACAAGGCGCCCATACAGGTGGTCGTCGGTGCGGACAGCAGCCTCACGCTCAATGAGTGGAATGGCCAGGCATGGGCGCCGCTCATTGCCGACGTCAAATTCCAATACCGGAGCGATGGCTGGTGGTGGAGTGACAACGGCGCCATGCCGAGTTTCCGCTTCGCCGAAGCCGCAGATACCGACGAAGGTGGCCAGATACACCGCTACCTCATCGAGCGTGTGACCCCAGGTGCCGGTTTGGAGCGCATCACGCTGCCGCTGGGACAGCAATTGGCGCCTTTGCCGGCGCTTTCCGCCGCATGGCAGGCGCGGATGAAATCGAGATGGGTGGCGACTAATGAGTCTCCGGAGTCCGTCGTCTGGACGGTGACAGATGACCCGACGGTCACCATCGACAGTTTGCCGGAGCTGCCGGGGTACATCCTCTTTGGCGGCGGCGACATGGGGTATCAGTTGCTCACACCGCTTGCCGACGATCGCGGCGGCCCGTCGGTGAAGGTGCCGGTCAATCATGGGCGCGATCTGAACGAGATCGTGCTGACCAAGGTGAACGGCGCGGACGTGCTGCTGACCGCCAGCCTCATTCTGGCGCCTGTATGAGGAACTGCTGACCGGCTTCACCGGACTCCGCCACCCTACCCCCATGAGGTGGGGCGCAGCGTCTCGTGAATAGATAACTTTCGCGTTCTTGAATCCACCAACTTGGAAACAGACGCGATCATGAAACCATCAGACACCACGAGACGCCAACTGCTGGGGCGAGCCTTGACCCTGGGATTGGGCGCCACCGTCGCCGCATGCGGCGGTGAAGGCAACGCGCCGGGCGGCGGCGATGGAGGTGGGAGCGGCGGCGGAAGTGGCGATGGTGGCGGCGGAAGCGGCGGCTTCACCGTGGACCAGCGCTCCGAGGCCACTTACCGCATCGCCGAGAAGTACGAACAGCTCATGGCCGCCAATACGGCGGCGCCTTTCGAAGCCCTGCAAGCTTGGGTGCGCCAGCAGCCCCAGTTCGACGAGGTGGGTATTGGCGCGGGCAGCTTGTGGGCGCGCTTCACGGACGGCCGCTACTTTCTGTTCACGGACAACTGGCGCAACAAGGGTGTGGCACCGTCGTTCGCGCCAGCGGCCGGGCCACGCGAGGGCGACATCGCCGCATTGCTTTCCAAGGCCGGCGCTGGCAAGCAGGTGCCTGGCAGCGACCAGGCGGTGCTGCTCAAGATGATGAAGGACCCGGCCTCCTTTTCCCCCGAGGGCGATGCCACCCTGGCCAAGGCCAAGGCGGCGCTCGAGAAGCGCGGCTGGGCCGTACCCGCTCAGCACGCACTCACCGTGGACGCGCTCAAGAACATCGGCCAACCAGGGCTGCTTTATCTGAATACCCATGGGGCGATCTTTGGCACCGAAAGTGGCCGGGACGCCTATCAGGATTACTCGATCACCACGGACACTTTCATCAGCGGCGAACTCGACAAAGCCTACGAGGACGACCTGGACAACCGCCGCCTCATTTATCACCGCGACCGCAGCTACTGGGCCGAGATCGTCGAAGGCAAGCATCGCCCCAAGTACGCGGTCACCAGCTTCTTCATCTCGAAATATATCCAGTTGGCGCCCCATTCGCTGGTCATTCTTATGTTGTGTGAGGGCGGCCTGCCGCATGCCGCGGTCTTCCGTGCGGCCTTGAGCAATGTGGGCGCCGCCGAGATCATCGCCTGGCAAGGAAACGCCACTGCGGCCGGCTATCGCACCGTGGACGCGCTGTTTGACCGCATGACTGGCGCCAACGCGAACGATCCCATCGCTCCCGCGAACCGCGCGTTCGACTTCGAGGACGTCTGGGCCTATCTGGGCGCCAAGGGCCTGCTGGTGAATCCCGCGAGCGGAGAGCCCGGCTCGCAGCCAGCTCCCATCAAGCGTTTTGGTCCGGGCGGCTTCGATCTCACCAACCCGGTGATCACGAAGCTGGAGGTCGACTGGAAAGACAGGCTCATCATCCACGGCGGCTTCGGCACGGAGGCTGGTACCGTCAGCGTGGGCGGCCAGAATCTGCCCGTGGCGAACTGGAACGCCGACCGGATCGAGCTGATGCTGCCCACGGCGCCCAATGATCCGCCAGGCTCGCATGGCGACGTAGTGGTCACTGCCCGCAAGCGCACGAGCAATGTGCGGCCGCTCACTTCATGGCGCGGGCAGATCGAGTACCTCCAGGAAGAACTGGTCATGGAGAACGCCACGGGTAAGCACACCAGGCAATTGCTCGTGGATCTGCATCTGCGCGGAGATGCCTATGCTATTCGCGAACTGGTGGATGGCCCTGTGGAGCAGAATACCTCGCTTCTGATCGCGGCTTCCGATAGCCAGGCCAGTTACGTGGTGAGCGGATCCATCAAGCGCAACGTCTATGGTGGCAATTACACGACCTCTCAGCAGGGCCAGGGCACTCTGAAATTCGTCGGAAGCCAGGAGCTGCCCACGGCAGGGCCGGGTGCCATGACTATCGTGAGCCGCGTGAACGCACCGGCCAACGAGCTCGAAATATCGCCCGTGGCAACGCTGGGAGACTATTACCGTCAATACACCGATGGAGAGTTCCGCGACTTTGGCCGGCTCCTGTACGAGCTGAATGGCCTCGGGTTTACCGCCGGCGGCAGCAGTGCGGGCGCGCCGCTGCTGTTTGGCACGGCCTTCCCGCTGGCACCCGACGGCTCCGTGGCGCCCTATGACCGCACTATCGTGACGCAGGACGGCGTCAACCGGACTCAACAGACCGTCAAGACCGCTGGCTTGAAAGCATCTCCGCCATGGCGGCCTGATGTGGGCCTGTAGGCGCGTGGGCAGCTCGGCGCCCAGGCTCCTGGCTGGCCTTCCGCCCAATGTACCTAGTGTCCGAAGAAGAACATTTTTCCATGGAGTCCACCATGAAGAATCATGCTGCACATATTCTGGCCCGTCTGATCCTCGCGGTCTCCGCTACTAGCGTGCTGGCTGCCTGCCAGAGTACCCCTCGCTTTGTAGCCGAGGCATCGGGTTCAGAAGGCAGGGAGTTTTCAAATGAAACGCGGCAGATGGAGCAGGAGCTCATGACGGAGGCGGCCACGCTTGGCGCGATCCAGGGCGCGGCTGGCATCGCCGCCTCTTTTGACCGCAGCGGCGTCGCCGGTATGGTGCTCATGCACGCGGGGCAGGGCGCGCGCAATGCGCTGATGCGCAAGGCAGACGAAAGAATGCGGGAGCAAATGAAAAAAGACAGTGCCGAATTCCTTCGTCAATACGGCATCGAAGAAGAGCCTGACACCGAGATGGCGCCTGGTGCAACCTCTGCGTGTGCTTCTGGATTCAGGACAAGGTGCGGGTCGCGATAGCGCCATTGCAGGCTATTGGGCCGGGCGCTTGATCCTGGGCAAAGCGGGGGCCTGCCTCGTCAGCGCTTGCATCAGCTCGCCTCTCTCCATGACGCCCAGCCGGTTGTAGAGTTGCCGTCGGTGGTACACGGCGGTGTTGATGCTGATCCCCATGCGCTGGGCGATCTGCGGTTCGGAGAGGCCCCGCATGAGCCACCAGGCCGTCTCATGCTGGCGTTGCGGTAAATCCAGCGCCCGTAACGCCGACAGCAGCCTCACTCCCCTTGTCACGCGCTGGGTAATGTGAAGCGCGGCCGCCTTCCGTGTGCCGATGGCCGCGGCCATGCACGTGGCGCGCAGCGAGAACCAGCCTTGCGCGGTGCGCAGCTCCATGGCGGGCGGTTCCATCGTGGCCAGATCCGTCCGGCTCGCTGGCGTGTTCAAGCGCCGCAGCATTTCCTGCAGGGCGGGGGGCAACTCCGAGCCAGCTCGCCAGCGCCAACCAAACGCCAGGGGCATCAGCGTCTCGGCCTCGGGCGAGATCCATAATGGCCGTCCCTCGGGCGTTGTGATCAGCACGCCCTGGCTATGCACTTCGCTACCCGCGGCATCCTGCTCGCCGTTCTGAAGGGCGCGGGCCAGATGGCTTTCCAACCGCGCCAGCACTGCCACGTCATCGGCCGTGAACCAGGGAGATGCCGCCTCGCGGAAGAGGAAGATGGCGCCCACGCCTGCGCCCTGCGGGGTTCGCAACACCAGCTTCATGTACTCCATCGCATCGCCGGGCCGGGCCACCACGTTGTAGAAATCGCTGCGATGGAATTCGGTTTTGGGAACCGCGACCAGCTCCCGCAGCAGCTTGGGTCCGTGCTCATACCGCACCGCGCCGGCAAAGTCATGCGAGCTGCGCACCAGCACTTCGTGTTCGCTGCGCAGGATGCGCGGATCGAAACTGTCAGTCACCACCGTCCGCAAGGGGCCTTCCGCGTAGGCCGAAAGCTCGCCGTCGTCCCCCGGATACAGCAGGCCGCCGAAATCGAAGTTCACGACCCGCCGCAGCTCCTGCAGCAGCGGCTCGATGAGCTGCACGCCCCCTGTGTCCAGGCTGGCCATGTGATGCAGGCGGGCAAGGGCTTGTCGGGTGGATTTGAGCGAAAGCATGGCCAGGATGAATGACGAAATCAGCCAGGAAATCAGGAAATCTAGAAGCCGCCGCGTGGCCCGTCAATGCCCTGCGGACTGTGGGCAACACCCTATCCCGAGGGGTAGGGCGCGCCCGCTCAATGGCTGGTAGCCTGCGCGCCCATGTCCCATTTCTCCATATTCGCCATGCCTGAATTCATGACTGCGCCACCCCGCAGCCAGCTTGTCCGCTGTTCCATCTCCACACTCCGCGTTTTCACCGTCGCTGTGGCTTTGTGCGCCGGGCTGGCCAACGCCTGGGCCGCCGCAGATCCTGCTACTTTCCGCCTGACTCCCGCGTTGCTGGACCGCATGGACGCAGCCACCGCCGAGGTCAACAAGCTGCCGAACAAACCGGGCGCCAAGAAAGCGGAGGACGATGACGACGACAGCGATGACGAAAGCGTGGAAGACATTGCCCGCAAGATCGACGCCGATCCGCGCGTGCGCGCCGTACTGGCGCGTCATGGTCTCACCAGCCTGGAGTACGCCACCGCCACCCTGGCCTTGTTCCATGCGGGCATGGCCCTGGCTGTGGAAAAAGCCCCGGGTGCGAAGGCGGGGCAGCAGAAGTTCACTCCGGCCCAGCGCGCGAACCTGGAACTGATGCGTGCCCGCCAAAAGACCGCCAGATAGCTTGCAGGCATAGCCGACCTTCCCCTTCATTCCGGCGGAAACCGGAATCCAGTGAATAGCCGCCGGACCGCTCAGGCCAATAAGGCCGCGGGCCACGCGCTGAACCCCAAACACGTAAAATTGAGGGTTCAGCCTATGTCCGCCATCTCCATCCAATCGGTCTCCAAGGTCTACGGGGCCTCCGGTCGACCCGGTACCACCCCTCTCAAAGCCCTCGACAACGTCAGCTTCGATATCGAAGAGGGCGAATTCTTCGGCCTGCTCGGCCCCAATGGGGCCGGAAAAACCACCTTGATCTCCATCCTGGCGGGCCTTGCCCAGGCCAGCAGCGGCAGCATCAAGGTGCACGGTTTCGACGTCCGCCAAGACTACGTGCAGGCGCGCCGCCACCTGGGCATCGTGCCGCAGGAATTGGTGTTCGACCCGTTCTTCACCGTCCGCGAGGCGCTGGTGTTCCAGTCCGGCTACTTTGGCCTGCACCGCAACGACGCCTGGATCGACGAGCTGCTCGAAGGCCTTGGCCTGGCCGACAAGGCCAAGGCCAACATGCGCCAGCTCTCGGGCGGCATGAAGCGCCGCGTGCTGGTGGCCCAGGCCCTGGTGCACAAGCCGCCGGTCATCGTGCTCGACGAACCCACCGCCGGGGTGGATGTGGAACTGCGCCAGACGCTGTGGCAATTCGTGGCCCAGCTCAACCGGCGCGGCCACACCGTGCTGCTGACCACGCACTACCTGGAAGAAGCCGAAGCGCTCTGCTCGCGCATCGCCATGCTCAAGAGAGGCAAGGTGATTGCCCTGGAGAAAACCAGCACCCTGCTCGACAACGCTTCGGCCAACATCCTGCACTTCAAGACGGACAATGCGCTGCCGGAGGCACTCGCCCCATTGGCGCGCGTCACGGGGCGGATTGTCGAACTGCCCGCCAACGGGCCGGAAGAAATCGAACGCCACCTGAGCATGCTGCGCCAGGCCGGTGTCAAAGCCGAAGACGTCGAAATCCGCAAGGCCGACCTGGAAGATGTGTTCATCGAACTGATGAACCGCCCCTCAGGCACCGGCGCCACCGAAGCCGGCCTCGCGGAGGTGGCCACTGTATGACCGAAGCAACCGTTGCACTGAAATCCTCTCCAGCCTCGGCGGCCTCGAGCCATCTGCAGGCCGTGCCGGCGCCCAACGACGGCTGGAAGATGCTGCTCAAGAAGGAAGTGCTGCGCTTCTGGCGCGTGGCTTTCCAGACCATCGCCGCGCCGGTGCTCACGGCGGTGCTGTACCTGCTGATCTTCGGCCATGTGCTGAGCGACCGGGTGCAGGTCTACCCGGGGGTCACCTACGTGGCCTTCCTCGTGCCCGGCCTGGTCATGATGAGCATGCTGCAGAACGCCTTTGCCAACAGCGCCTCCAGCCTGGTGCAGAGCAAGATCATGGGCAATCTCGTGTTCGTGCTCCTCACGCCCCTGGGCGCATGGCACTGGTTCGTCGCCTACACCGGGGCCGCCATCGCGCGCAGCCTGCTGGTCGGCCTGGGCGTGTACCTGATCACCCTGTTCTATGCGCCGGCGCAAGCCGCCGCACCGGTATGGATCCTGGTATTCGGCTTGCTGGGCGCCATGCTGATGGGCGTGCTCGGGCTGCTGGCCGGCCTGTGGGCCGACAAATTCGACCAGATGGCGGTGTTCCAGAACTTCATCGTCATGCCGATGACCTTCCTGGCAGGCGTGTTCTACTCCATCCACTCCTTGCCGGGTATCTGGCAGAAACTCAGCCATTTCAACCCGTTTTTCTACATGATCGACGGCTTCCGCTATGGCTTCTTCGGCGTGAGCGACGTCTCCCCCTGGCTCAGCCTGGGGGTGGCGGGCGGAAGCTGCCTGGCAGTATCGCTGCTGACGCTTCACCTGCTCAGGATCGGCTACAAGCTAAGAGGCTGACGCAGATCCTGTGGCCTGGTCCCTGGCGCTTTTCAAGTAAGAACATGACTGCGGAACAACTCCAATCCCTCATCGCCGCCGGTTTGCCGTGCGAACATATCAATGTCGAAGGCGATGGCCGCCATTGGTTTGCCACCATTGTGTCGCCCGCCTTCGAGGGCATGCGTCCCATTGCGCGCCACCAGCGCGTGTACGCTACCCTGGGCGAGCGCATGAAAACCGACGAAGTGCACGCGCTCTCGATGAAAACCTACACCCCCGCCGAGTGGGCCAAGCAAAACTGAACCTCACATGGACAAACTCCTGATCCGCGGAGGACGCCCCCTCAAGGGAGAGGTCCTCATCTCCGGCGCCAAGAACGCAGCTTTGCCCGAGATGTGCGCGGCCTTGCTGACCAGCGAGCCCGTCATGCTTCTCAATGTGCCGCGCCTGCAGGATGTGCGCACCATGCGCAAGCTGCTGGACAACATGGGCTGCGTCACCGAAACCCACGGTGAGCGCGGCGGCATGAGTTTCCAGGCGCCGGATTCCCTCCTGCCCGAGGCGCCCTACGAGCTGGTCAAGACCATGCGCGCCTCTGTGCTGGCGCTGGGTCCCCTGCTGGCGCGTTTCGGCCGCGCGAAGGTCTCGCTGCCTGGCGGTTGCGCCATCGGTTCACGCCCGGTGGATCAGCACATCAAGGGCTTGCAGGCCATGGGGGCAGAAATCGAAGTCGAGCATGGTTACATGCTGGCCAGCCTGCCTGCCGGCCGCACACGGTTGAAAGGTGCGCGCATCACCACCGACATGGTCACCGTGACCGGCACCGAGAACTTCCTCATGGCTGCCACGCTGGCCGAAGGCGAGACCGTACTCGAGAACGCCGCTCAGGAGCCCGAGATCACCGATCTGGCGGAGATGCTCATCAAGATGGGCGCCCGCATCGAAGGCCACGGCACCAGCCGTATCCGCATCGAAGGCGTTTCCCGGCTGCATGGCTGCACGCACGAGGTGGTGGCCGATCGCATTGAAGCCGGCACCTTCCTGTGTGCGGTGGCGGCCACAGGCGGCGAGGTCACGCTCCGGCATGCCTGCGCCCACCACCTGGATGCCGTGATCGAGAAACTGCGCGATGCCGGCGCCGAGGTGGAAGCTCTCGGTGGTCCCGGCAGCGAAGACGGTGCCAAGGCCCACGCCATCCGCATTCGCGGCCTGGGCGGACGGGCGCTGAAGGCGCAGAGCTTTCGTACCAGCGAATACCCCGGTTTCCCTACCGACATGCAGGCGCAGTTCATGGCGCTCAATTGCGTGGCATCCGGCTCCAGCATGGTCACGGAGACCATCTTCGAAAACCGCTTCATGCACGTCAATGAAATGGTGCGCCTGGGCGCGGCCATTCACGTGGACGGCCGCACCGCCATGATCGATGGCGTGCAGCAACTGTCGGGCGCCACGGTCATGGCGACCGATCTGCGCGCCTCGGCCAGCCTGGTGATCGCCGGCCTCGTGGCCGAAGGCGAAACGCTGGTCGACCGCATCTACCACCTCGACCGCGGCTACGATCAGATGGAAGAGAAGCTGCGCGGCATTGGCGCCGATATCGAGAGGCTCAAATAATGATCACGCTTGCCTTGTCCAAGGGCCGCATCTTCGATGAAACCCTTCCCTTGCTGGCCGCGGCCGGCATCGAGGTGCTCGAAGACCCCGAGAAATCCCGCAAACTCATCCTCCCCACCAACCAGCAGGACGTGCGCGTGGTGCTGGTCCGGGCCACCGATGTGCCCACCTATGTGGAGTACGGCGGCGCCGACATTGGCGTAACCGGCAAGGATGTGCTGATCGAGCACGGCGGCGCCGGCCTGTACCAGCCGCTGGATCTGCAGATCGCCAAGTGCCACATGGCGGTAGCCGCTCCGGTCGGCTTCGACTACGCCCATGCCGTGCGCCAAGGCAGCCGGATCACGGTGGCCACCAAGTACACCGCCATCGCGCGCAATTTCTTTGCCGACAAGGGGGTGCACGTCGATCTGATCAAGCTTTACGGCAGCATGGAGCTGGCCCCGCTCACCGGCATGGCCGATGCCATCGTCGATTTGGTCAGTACCGGCAAAACCCTCAAGGCCAATAATCTGGTGGAAGTCGAGCACATCATGGACATCAGCTCGCGCCTGGTGGTGAACCAGGCCGCGCTCAAGCTCAAGACCGAGCGCGTCCGCCGCATCATCGATGCCTTCGCATCTGTTGTGGAAGCGCCTGCCACCAGCCCGTAGGTGATCCAACCCCGATCTGGCCCCACATACCGCCCAAGACTATGAATCCCGTAGCACTTCCCGCCCGCCTGTCTACCGCCAGCGCCGATTTCGAGCAGAAATTCGCCGAGCGCCTGCATTGGAGCGCCGAACAGGATTCGGCCATCGAGCAGCGTGTGAAGGACATCCTGGCCGACGTGCGCACCCGCGGCGATGCGGCAGTGTTGGAGTACACCGCCCGCTTCGATGGCTTGCAGGCCGCCAGCATGGCCGGTCTGGAGCTGAACGCCGCTGATTTCAAGGCGGCGTTCGACAGCCTCCCCGCCAGCCAGCAGCAAGCCCTGACAGAGGCCGCCGAGCGCGTGCGCAGCTACCATGTCTGGCAGAAGAAGCAAGGTGGCGAAACCGCGACCTACCGAGATGCGGACGGCACACTGCTGGGCCAGAAGATCACCCCGCTGGATCGAGTCGGCATCTATGTGCCGGGCGGCAAGGCGGCCTATCCCAGCAGCCTGATCATGAACGCCGTGCCAGCGCACGTGGCAGGCGTGAGTGAAATCATCATGGTGGTGCCGACTCCGGTGCGGGGTAGTGTCGCCACAGGCGGAAGCGAAGGCGCCGCGACCGCCACGAAAGGCGAGCGCAACCCGCTGGTGTTGGCGGCCGCCCACGTGGCCGGCGTGACCCGTGCATTCACCATCGGCGGCGCGCAGGCCGTGGCCGCACTGGCCTACGGCACTGCCACCGTGCCGCGTGTGGACAAGATCACCGGCCCCGGCAACGCCTACGTGGCCAGCGCCAAGAAGCATGTCTTCGGCCAGGTGGGCATCGACATGATCGCCGGCCCCAGCGAAATCCTCGTGCTGGCCGACGGCAGCACGCGGCCTGACTGGGTGGCCATGGACCTGTTCAGCCAGGCCGAGCACGACGAACTGGCCCAAAGCATCCTGCTCTGCCCTGATGCCGCCTACATCGACGCTGTGCAGCGTGAAATCGACCGCCTGCTACCGGGCATGCCCCGCGCTGAGATTATCGCCAAGAGCCTGTCCGGCCGAGGCGCGCTGATCCACACGCGGTCCATGGAAGAAGCTTGCGCCATCAGCAACCGCATCGCGCCTGAGCACCTGGAAATCAGCAGCAGCGAGCCGCATCGCTGGGAACCGCTGCTCAAGCACGCCGGCGCCATTTTCCTGGGGACTTACACCAGTGAGTCCCTGGGCGACTATTGCGCCGGCCCCAACCACGTGCTGCCCACCAGCGGCACCGCGCGTTTCTCTTCCCCCTTGTCGGTCTACGACTTCCAGAAGCGGAGCAGCCTGATCGAGGTGAGCGAGCAGGGCGCCCAGGCGCTTGGCCGCATCGCCAGCGTGCTGGCGCATGGGGAGGGCTTGCAGGCCCACGCGCGAGCCGCTGAAATGCGGTTGAAGGACTGATCGCCCAACAAATGAACACCGAGATACTCCGTCCCGACCCGCTTTCCCGTATCCGCCAGGACGTTCAAGGCATGCACGCCTATGCCGTGCAGGATTCAGCCGGCATGCTGAAGATGGACGCGATGGAAAACTCGCACCGCTTGCCCGCTGAACTGCGCGCCGAGCTGGGCCGGCGGCTGGGTGAGGTGGCTGTGAACCGTTACCCTGGCGAGCGGGTGGACGACCTCAAGCGTGCCCTGGCGCAGTACGCCGGCCTGCCGCAGGGGTGGTCGCTGATGCTGGGCAACGGCTCGGACGAGCTCATCAGCCTGCTGGCCATGGCCTGCGACATGCCCGGAGCAAGCCGGGCGGATGCCGTGGTAGCCCCGCTGCCGGGCTTCGTGATGTACGGCATGAGCGCCCAATTCCAGGGGCTGGCTTTTCATGGTGTTCCGCTTCAGGCTGATTTCGAGCTGGACGAAGCGGCCATGCTTGCCGCGATCGAGCAGCACCGTCCCGCCATCCTGTATCTGGCCTATCCGAACAACCCCACCGGCACCCTGTGGGATCAGGGCGCCATCGGCCGCCTGATCGACGCACAAGGCGCCCAGGGCGGCCTGGTCGTGATGGACGAGGCCTATCAACCTTTTGCGGCTCGCAGCTGGATCGATTCCGTTCGCGCCGCGCCTGGGCGGCATGACCATGTCCTGGTCATGCGCACGCTCAGCAAATTCGGCCTGG
The DNA here is from genome assembly GCF_049532675.1 of Ottowia sp. VDI28. Lineage (NCBI taxonomy): Bacteria > Pseudomonadati > Pseudomonadota > Betaproteobacteria > Burkholderiales > Comamonadaceae > Ottowia > Ottowia sp. VDI28. Next base: position 1,480,126 of record NZ_CP149820.1, read on the forward strand.
CAGGGGTGCGCATCGGCTACCTGATGGGGCCTTCGCGCATCGTCGATCAGGTGGACAAGTTGCGTCCGCCTTACAACGTGAGTGTGCTGAATGCCGAATGCGCGCTGTTTGCCCTTGAGCACGCCGGCGTGTTCGCTGCTCAGGCTGCCGATATCCGTGCCCAGCGCGAGAAACTCATCGCTGCGCTGAATGCGATGCCCGGCGTGCAGGCTTACCCCAGCGAGGCCAATATGCTCCTGGTACGTGTGCCGGACGCCGCGAAAACCTTCGCTGGCATGAAGTCGCGCAAGGTGCTGGTGAAGAACGTTTCTACAATGCATCCATTGCTGGCCAACTGCCTGCGTCTGACGGTGGGTACCGAAAGCGAGAACGCACAGATGCTGGCCGCGCTTCAAGCCTCCCTATGACTATCCCACGCACCGCCGAAGTCTCGCGCGACACCGCCGAGACCAAAATCAAAGTCCGCATCAACCTGGATGGCAGCGGCCAGTCCAACCTGGCCACTGGCATCGGGTTTTTCGACCACATGCTCGACCAGATCGCCCGCCATGGCATGGTCGATCTCGACGTGCAATGCCATGGCGATCTGCACATCGACGGCCACCACACCGTGGAAGACGTCGGTATCGCCATCGGCCAGGCCGTCAAGGAAGCCGTGGGCGACAAGAAGGGCCTCACCCGCTACGGGCACAGCTATGTCCCGCTCGATGAAGCCCTCTCGCGCGTGGTGATCGATTTCTCCGGCCGGCCCGGGCTGGTGACCGATGTGCGCTTCACCAGCGGCATGATCGGCGCGTTCGATACTCAATTGCTGCACGAATTCTTCCAAGGCTTCGTCAACCACGCCTTCGTGACCCTGCATATCGACAACCTCAAGGGCGTCAACGCGCATCACCAAGCCGAAACCATCTTCAAGGCCTTCGGCAGGGCGCTGCGCATGGCGATCACTCCTGATCCACGCGCCGCGGGTCAAATCCCCTCCACCAAAGGCGTGTTGTGACCCCCCTGAGGCGCTTCGCGCCATCCCCCCAAGGGGACGCCACTAACGGCCGGGCCAAGCCAGGAATGGGTTCCCCCCTGAGGCGCTTCGCGCCATCCCCCTAGGGGGACGCCACTAACGGCCGGGCCAAGCCCGCTCCGTGGTGGCACTGGCATGACCTGCTCCGCGGTCTTCGGTCTTGACTCCTTCCCCCTCTGGGGGAAGGCCGGGATGAGGGCTTTCACAGCGGTTGATCTGAATGGTCTTCTGTTGTGCAGAGAACCCCCTCTCCCGCCTGCGGGGGGACGGCCATCCGGGAGGGTTGGGGTGAGAGCCAGCGGCGCATCTCGAGACCTTTAGTCATCACTATCCCAAAAACTGAATAAAATTTCCCCTTCGGCGCTTTTTTTTCGAGAGCCCGCTTTGCTATGAATTCTGCAGTAAACCAGACTGTCGCGGTAATCGATTACGGCATGGGCAACCTGCGCTCGGTAGCGCAGGCGGTCATTCACGCCACGACCGATACGCACGTCAACGCCGTTATCACCTCTGATCCGCAGGCCGTGCGCCAGGCGCACCGCGTGGTGCTGCCCGGACAGGGGGCCATGGCCGATTGCATGCGCGAATTGCGTGAGTCGGGCATGCTGGAGCCCGTGCTGGAGGCCGCGGCCTCCAAGCCGCTCTTTGGCGTATGCGTGGGCATGCAGATGCTCCTCGATCACAGCGCCGAAGGCCATACCGCCGCCGGCACGCCTGGGCTGGGCCTGATTCCGGGAGAGGTCGTCAAGTTCGATCTGGCCGGCCAGACTGCCCCCGATGGCAACCGCTACAAGGTGCCCCAGATGGGCTGGAACCGCGTCATCCAGGCGCGGCAGCACCCCGTGTGGGCTGGCGTGCCTGACGAGAGCTGGTTTTATTTCGTGCACAGTTTCTATGCCCGTCCGTCGAATGCGCAGCACAGTGTGGGCGAATCAGACTACGGCAACCGCTTTACGGCAGCCGTAGCGCGCGATAATATTTTTGCTACTCAATTTCACCCGGAGAAAAGCGCCGCCCAAGGCCTTGCTCTGTATCGCAACTTCCTGCACTGGAATCCCTGAACGGCTAAGCGTTCAACGTGGCCTCCCCGGCAACGGGAGCCATGCGTGGCGCTCCATATTTCAACGTCAACGCTGACCATGCTTCTCATTCCCGCCATCGATCTCAAAGACGGCCACTGCGTTCGCCTCAAGCAGGGCGATATGGACCAGGCCACCACCTTCAGCGAAGAGCCCGCGGCCATGGCTGCGCAGTGGCTCGAGCGCGGCGCGCGGCGGCTGCATCTGGTCGACCTGAACGGCGCGTTCGCCGGCAAGCCGCAGAACATGACGGCCATCAAGGCCATTCTGAAAGAAGTCGGCAGCGACATCCCGGTGCAGCTCGGTGGCGGCATCCGCGATCTTGACACCATCGAGCGCTACATTGATGCTGGCATGGCCTACGTCATCATCGGCACCGCGGCGGTCAAGAACCCAGGCTTCCTGAAAGACGCCTGCAGCGCTTTCGGCGGCCACATCATCGTCGGCCTTGACGCCAAGGATGGCAAGGTCGCCACCGATGGCTGGAGCAAGCTCACCGGCCATGAGGTGGTGGATCTGGCCAAGAAGTTCGAAGACTGGGGTGTGGAGAGCATCATCTACACCGATATCGGCCGCGATGGCATGCTGAGCGGCATCAACATCGATGCCACGGTGAAGCTGGCCCAGGCGCTGAGTATTCCCGTCATTGCTTCCGGCGGGCTTTCGAACATGGCCGATATCGAAGCCCTGTGTGCTGTCGAGAGCGAAGGCGTGCAGGGTGTCATCTGCGGCCGGGCCATCTACAGTGGCGATCTCGATTTTGCAGCGGCCCAGCAGCGGGCTGACGAACTCAACGGCTGAGACGGCCTCTGAGTTTTTCCCCTTTTGCCTGAACCACATGCTCGCCAAACGCATCATTCCTTGCCTTGACGTCACCGGCGGCCGAGTGGTCAAAGGCGTCAACTTCGTCGAACTGCGCGATGCCGGAGATCCGGTTGAAATCGCCGCCCGCTACAACGAGCAGGGCGCTGACGAACTCACTTTCCTGGACATTACCGCCACCAGCGATGGGCGCGATCTCATCCTGCACATCATCGAGGCTGTCGCTTCGCAGGTGTTCATTCCGCTGACCGTGGGCGGCGGCGTGCGCACCGTAGAAGACGTACGGCGGCTTCTGAACGCGGGGGCGGACAAGACCAGCTTCAACTCCGCCGCCATTGCCAATCCGCAGGTCATCCGCGATGCCTCGGCCAAATACGGCGCGCAGTGCATCGTCGTGGCCATCGATGCCAAGCGGCGCACCGGCGACGAAATACGCGAACGCGGCGAAGGCTGGGACGTCTACAGCCATGGCGGCCGCAAGAACACCGGTCTCGATGCGGTGGAGTGGGCACGCAAAATGGCAGAATACGGAGCCGGCGAGATCCTGCTCACCAGTATGGATCGAGACGGCACCAAGGCCGGTTTCGATCTCGACCTCACCCGTGCGGTGTCAGACGCGGTGTCCGTTCCCGTGATCGCCTCCGGCGGCGTGGGTACACTTGACCATCTGGCCGATGGTGTTCAGGTCGGCGGTGCCGATGCGGTGCTGGCAGCCAGCATCTTCCACTACGGTGAATTCACGGTGGCTCAGGCGAAGGCCCGAATGGCCGAACGCGGCATCGTCGTGCGGATCTGAAAGCGCACGCGTTCCCGGTACCTTGAACGCTCACGGGCATCCCGCTCAAGCGGGGGTGTGCCCGATGGGGTCATGAACATATTGCAAGCACATACCTAGGAGAAACATCTTGACGACAGCGAGCATGCAGGAATTTCTGGATTCAGTGACCCGGAGAGATCCCCATCAGCCCGAGTTTCTGCAAGCTGTGAAAGAAGTCGTGGTCAGCCTCTGGCCGTTTCTTGACAAGCATCCCCATTACCGCGAATACGGCGTCCTGGAGCGTCTGGTCGAGCCCGACCGCGTAGTGCAATTCCGCGTCAGCTGGGTCGACGATAAGGGCCAGACCCAGGTCAACCGTGCTTTCCGCGTGCAGCACAGCATGGCCATTGGTCCCTATAAGGGCGGCATGCGCTTCCATCCTTCCGTTAACCTCTCGATCCTGAAATTCCTCGGTTTCGAGCAGACCTTCAAGAACGCCCTCACCACGCTCCCCATGGGCGGCGGCAAAGGCGGCTCCGATTTTGATCCCAAAGGCAAGAGCGACGGCGAAGTGATGCGCTTCTGCCAGGCCCTCATGACCGAACTCTATCGCCACCTCGGTCCCGACACCGATGTACCGGCAGGTGATATTGGCGTGGGCGGGCGCGAGGTCGGCTTCATGGCCGGCATGATGAAAAAGCTGTCCAACAATGCCAGCAGCGTCTTCACCGGCAAGGGCATCTCCTTCGGAGGCAGCCTGATGCGGCCCGAGGCCACGGGCTATGGCACCGTGTATTTCGCGCAGGAAATGCTGCGCCGCAAGCAGATGGGCTTCGAGAACCGCAGCGTCAGCATCTCCGGCTCCGGTAACGTGGCCCAGTATGCGGCTGACAAAGCCATGGAACTCGGCGCGAAGGTCATCACCCTGTCAGACTCCGAGGGCACCATGGTCCACGAAGCAGGCCTGACGGCTGGCATGCTCGAAGACATCATGGAGTGGAAAAACGTGCAGCGCGGCCGCCTGAAGGACTTCTGCAAACAGCACAAGCTGAAATTCGAGTCCGGCAAGCGCCCCTGGCACGTGCCGGTCGACATCGCGTTGCCCTGCGCCACGCAGAACGAGCTGAATGGCGCTGATGCCAAGCACCTGATCGCCAATGGCGTGGTATGCGTGGCCGAGGGGGCCAACATGCCCAGCACGCTGGAAGCCGTCGACCACTTCCTGGAGGCCGGTACGCTGTATGCGCCCGGCAAGGCTAGCAACGCCGGCGGCGTGGCCACCTCGGGCCTGGAAATGAGCCAGAACGCCATGCGCCTGTCCTGGTCGCACAGCGAAGTGGATCTGCGCCTGCACGAGATCATGAAGGACATCCACGGCAACTGCGTGCGCTACGGCGAGCGTGCCGACGGCAGCGTCAACTACGTGGAAGGCGCCAACGTGGCCGGCTTCGTCAAGATCGCGGACGCCATGCTGGCGCAAGGCGTACTCTGATCAGAAATCAGAGTATCCTGAATACGGTAAATCGAGGTGAAATCATGAGTTGGCTCGACGACATCCATTGGGACGCGCAGGGTCTGGTTCCCGTGATCGCGCAGGAGCAATCCACCGGCGACATACTCATGTTCGCCTGGATGAACCGCGAAGCCTTGGCCAAGACCGCCGAAACCGGCCGCGCGGTGTACTACAGCCGCTCGCGGGGCAAGCTCTGGGCCAAGGGTGAGGAGTCCGGCCATGTGCAGACTGTCCACGAGATCCGCATGGATTGCGACAACGACGTCCTCCTGCTGAAAATCACGCAGCTTGGGCACGATCCGGGCATTGCCTGCCATACCGGCCGCCACAGCTGTTTTTTCCAGAAATATGAAAATGGCAGTTGGATCACGGTCGAGCCGGTCTTGAAAGACCCCGCTTCCATCTACAAATAAGGGCATGAGTTTGCAGGAAGACACCCGTTCCGAGAACATGCGCGGCGAAGACATTCTGGCGCGCCTGGCCGCTGTCATCGAAAGCCGCAAACCGGCCGCCGGTGGCGACCCGTCCGCCAGTTATGTGGCGCGCCTGCTTGCCAAGGGCCCCGATGCCTTCCTGAAGAAAATCGGCGAAGAAGCCACCGAGGTCGTGATGGCCGCCAAGGATGCCGACCATGGCGGCGACCGGAGCAAGGTCGTCTACGAAGTGGCCGATCTGTGGTTTCATAGCATGATCGCGCTCGCGCACTATGGATTTTCCCCTGCCGATGTGGTGGCCGAACTCGCCCGCCGCGAGGGGGTCAGCGGTATCGAGGAAAAAGCCTTGCGCAAGGCCGATGCGCGCGCCCTTGATGAAAAAAGGAGCCTCCCCACTCATGAGCAAGAACGACATCATCGATGTGGAACCCCTGAGCCAGGAGCGTGCCCAATCGCTCCGCAGCTGGGGCTGGGTGAGCTACATCCTGCACCTCATCGTGGCTGTGGCTGCGGTGGTGCCGGGGGCGCAGGTCAGCATCGTGCTTCTGCTCGTCGCGCTTGTCATGGATCTGGTCAAGAAAGACGATGCCGAAGGCAGTTGGCAGGAAAGCCACTTCAAATGGCGCATCAGTTCGGTGCTGTGGGCCGGTGTGCTGTATCTGGTGACCGCACCGCTGTTCGTGCTCTTTTACTTGCCGGGCGCCATTGCCTGGACGATCATCTCGGTGTGGTTCCTCTACCGCATCATCAAGGGCATGGTGCGCATGAATGGCAACCAGGCCATGAATGGCTGAAAGCGCCCGGCAGGCGCCCGCGCCAAGGAAAACCATCAATCTCGCGCTGCAAGGCGGCGGATCGCACGGGGCCTTCACATGGGGTGTGCTCGATGTGCTGCTGGAGCATGAGAGCATCGATTTCGAAGGCCTGAGCGGCACCAGCGCAGGGGCCATGAATGCTGTGGTGCTGGCGCACGCGCTGGCCAAGGCGGAAAACGAGGGCGCCGGGGGCCGGGAAGCCCGAGAGGCCGCCCGCAAGGCCTTGTCGCGTTTCTGGGACGGTGTCGGCCTGATGGGCACTTTCGCGGCGGGCATCCCCCTGCCGGCGGCGCAGGCCTGGGCTAATCTCTTCACGCAGTGGTTCTCGCCCGCCCAGGTCAACCCGCTGGGCCTCAATCCGCTGCGCAGCCTGCTGACCCGTGAGGTCGATTTCGACCTGCTGGCCAGCCAGACCCGTTTCAAGGTGTTCGTGGCGGCCACGAACGTGCGTACCGGGCGCGGCGAAATTTTCACGGGCGAGCGCCTGTCGGCTGACGCCGTCATGGCTTCCGCGTGCCTGCCCACCCTGTTCCAGCCGGTGCAGATTGGTAGCGAACACTACTGGGACGGGGGCTATTCGGGCAATCCATCGATTTACCCGCTGATCTACGGTACCCAGTCCTGCGACGTGGTACTGGTGCAGATCAACCCCATCGAGTCCGCATACACGCCGGGTGCCAGCGCGCAGGAGATCATGGAGCGTGTCAACGAGATCACCTTCAATGCGCCGTTGCTGGCTGAAATCCGCGCCATCGAGTTCGTGCGGCGCCTGCTGGCCGAGGGCCGTCTCGATCCGGCACGTTACAAGAACGTGCTGCTGCATCGCGTGGACGGCGGTACTGCATTGGCCGAGTTCGGCGCCGCTTCCAAGTCCCGCGCCGACTCGGCTTTTCTGCGCCGCCTCTTTGAGTTGGGGCGGGCCACTGGCCTCAAGTGGCTTCGCGCGCACTTGCGCGATGTCGGGGTACGATCCAGCGCGGAGCACACTGATTCCCTATCATGAACCACGATCCTAACTGCATTTTCTGCAAGATCATCGCCGGCCAGATTCCGTCGAAAAAAGTCTACGAAGACGAAGAACTCCTCGCTTTCCATGACATCGCCCCCTGGGCGCCGGTGCACTTCCTGATCGTGCCCAAGGCCCATATTCCCTCCATGGCCCAGGTCGGGGCCGAGCAGGAAGCCCTGTTGGGGCGCATCATGGTGCTGGCCCCCAAACTGGCTGCGGAGCAAGGCTGCAACCCTTATCCCGAAGGGGGTTTCCGGATCGTCATCAATACCGGCATCGAGGGCGGCCAGGAGGTGCATCACCTGCACGTTCACGTCATGGGGGGCCCTCGGCCGTGGCTGAGAGGCTGAATTCCATGCTGAATAACCCCTTTGGCGGCAAACGGGGAACCCTAGTGTCACGCCCCGCGTCTAAAATCACCTGATTCGCAAGGAGAATTGCAATGGGTTCGTTTTCTATTTGGCATTGGCTGATCGTTCTGCTGATCGTCGTGATGATCTTCGGCACCAAGAAACTGAAAAATATGGGCACCGACCTCGGTGGTGCCGTCAAGGGCTTCAAGGATGGCATGAAAGACGGTGCCTCCGACACCGACCAGGCGAGCACGCCTGCAGGCCAGGTGGCCAACTCCACGGCGGCAGACAAAGGCACCATCGACGTACAGGCCAAGGAAAAGAGCTGATCTTTCCTAGGTGTTCACGCGTAGGATGTTGCCGCTGGCGCAGGCCGCGCGAGTTCCTTCACGCCAAACGCTGAACATTCAACTTCACCTATGCTAGATCTAGGTATTTCCAAGATGGCACTCATCGGCGCGGTGGCGCTGATCGTCATCGGTCCTGAGAAGCTGCCACGCGTGGCGCGCACGGTCGGCACATTGCTGGGCAAGGCGCAGCGCTATGTGGCTGACGTCAAGGCCGAGGTGAACCGCGCCATGGACCTGGACGAGCTCAAGAAGATGAAGGATACGGTGGAAGAAGCCGGCCGCGAGGTCGAAAAGAGCATTCATTCCACCAAATCCGATTTTGAGAACGAGTGGTCCAGCGCGACCTCAGGGTTGGACGGTGCCAGCGGCGTTCCCAGTTCCAGCTCCTGGGAGCCCGCGCCGCCTGCCTACAAGCACCCTGGCAAGAACTGGCGCTTGAAGCGTGGCTCTACGCCGCAATGGTACAAAGCGCGTCACGGCGTGCGCCGGCAGGCCCAATCAGGCGCGGCGCGCGTGGCGCGCTACCGCCCCAAGAGCAAATGACGACGGGCGGAAGGCGCCGGCCATCAATGGCCAAGCCCTCCGTCATAGACCCCACATCAGATGTCCGATCCCAAGCCCGATCCTGAAGACGAACTCGCCGGCACCGAGCAGCCTTTCGTCGCGCACCTCATGGAGCTGCGCGACCGGCTCATCAAGGCGCTGGTAGCCGTCGGAGTAGTGGCCGGCGTGCTGGCCATCTACCCGGGCCCAGGCCACTTGTACGACCTGCTGGCAGCCCCGCTGGTGGCGCACCTGCCCCAGGGCGCTACCATGATCGCGACCTCGGTCATTTCACCTTTCATGGTGCCGCTGAAAATCATGCTCATGGCGGCGTTCCTGATCGCGCTGCCGGTGGTGCTCTACCAGGTCTGGGCCTTTGTGGCGCCGGGGCTGTATTCGCACGAGAAGAAGATGGTGTTGCCGCTGGTGGTTTCCAGCACGGTACTTTTTTTCGCAGGCGTGTCGTTTTGCTACTTCCTGGTGTTCGGCAAGGTCTTTGCCTTCATCCAGCAATTCGCGCCCAAGAGCATCACGGCCGCGCCAGACATCGAAGCCTACCTGAGCTTCGTGATGACCATGTTCCTGGCTTTCGGCCTGGCGTTCGAAGTGCCCATCGCGGTCGTCGTGCTGGCGCGGGTCGGAGTAGTCACCATCGAGCAGTTGAAGAAGTTCCGCGGCTACTTCATCGTGCTGGCTTTCGTGGTGGCTGCTGTCGTTACCCCGCCTGACGTGGTCTCTCAACTGGCGCTGGCCATTCCCATGTGCCTGCTTTACGAGGTCGGGATCTGGGCGGCACAGATGTTCATCCGCCACACCAAAGCGCCTGACGAGAGCGCCGAAGAAGAGACCAAGATCGTCAAATCCTAGAAAGCACTCCTGTGCCCGCAGGCGGGCGGGGTATTTTCGGTCCCTTGGCGGCTCATCTCCTTCAGAACTGGCGGATTTCAACCGCCTCATTGATGACCGTAGTGCTGCCCGCGCTGTCTCCCTCGTCGGTGGATTGCTCTTTAAGGATGGCCCCCGTGCCTTTGGCAATCCACTGGATATATGCGGTTGCCTGGCTGGCAGCGCTGTTCCCGGTTGTGGTGAATTTGCAGGCCGTGAAAGTGCCCGCGGGCACCGTAATGGTCTCCTGCCCATGATAAGTGACGTGATCGACATGATCGGCCGAGTCGGTGGTGACTCTGCCGTCCCAGTCCTCAAGGCGCCGTGTACCCGAAAAAATGAGATCTGTACTTTGTCCCGGCATGAGTTGGAACATCCGGCTCGTCATTGGCGGGCTGTAGATAAAGGCCTCTGTCCGGATCCGTTGCGGAGCGCTTGCCCAGACAGTTGCACTGGCTGAGCCATATGCGGTAATGACCTCATTGGCGTCATCCACCGTGAAGTAGTCGACGATAATTTCGTTGCCGCTCAGGCCCGCCAAGTCACTGGGGCCTGTATAGGCGAAGCTCCTGCGCTCCGTGTTCTGGAGCACTGCCTGTCCATTGAAGTCCGCTTTTTCGCCGTAGGTATATTCCGTGTCCATGGTGCCGATTCGTGCTCCGCTAACCTGAAACTTGGTGGCGAAATGAGTCTGTACCGGACTGTTGCACTCCGAGGATGATGCCTGCGCGGGGCCGGGGTCCCCCTCGTCACCGCCGCCGCAAGCAGTCAGGATCAGCATGGCAACTGTGCTGGCGCCGGCCAATGCCATTCTTGAAAAGGGAAGGGGGGATGTATTCATGATGGTCCTCTCTCTCATAGACAAGGCCATTCTGTGAAAAGCCTCCAGGCTTGTCATGACGTACAGATGTACAGGTTGGACGAGCGGGCACTGCGCGGTAGAGTGCCGGTTGGATGCCTGCTCAACATTTTTCAGACATGCCGAGTGTTCATGTGAAGCCCGCGGCGGCTGGCGGCGCTCCGGCGTCGGGAGCTTTGGAACGCTCCCAGGCCATCGTGCGCATGACGACGATCTATCTGGGGGTGGGCTACATGACCTACCAGTTGGCCCGCGGCCGTATTCCGCCGGACAACCGGACGGTCATCGCCACCCTGTGCGTAGTGATCGCCATCGGCTCGCTGTTGCTGCTGCTCGCTGTGCTGCGTTGGCCTCAGCCCAACAGGGCGCGCCGCATCCTGGGAACGGCCCATGATTACGCAGCCATCCTGGTCGCATTGATCTTTGGCGGAGAAGCGCTGCTACCTATCTACGCATTGCTGCTGTGGACGACGATCGGCAACGGCTATCGCTATGGCGCCCGCTACCACCTCGTCGCGGTGGCGGTGGCGTTGCTGACCTTGGTGGCCGTGGGTCAACTCAATGACTATGTGCGCGGGCAGCCCTATCTGCTGTCCACGTTGTTCCTGACCGCTATTTTGGTGCCGGCCTATGGGCATGTGCTGGTCACGCGGTTGTACCGGGCACGCGACGAAGCCATGGAGGCGAGTCGTGCCAAATCGCGCTTTCTGGCACAGGCCAGCCATGACCTGAGGCAACCTATCCACGCCATCAGCCTGTACACCGCCTGCCTGCGCGACACAGGCCTGGACGCCGAGCAGCGCCGGATGGTGGCCAGCATCGATCGTTCGCTCAACAGCGTATCCCAGTTGTTCCGTTCGCTTCTCGATCTCTCGGTGCTCGACAGCGGACGCGCCGTTGTCAAGGCGGAGGCGATCGCACTGGATCATTTGTTGAACGACATCGCCCGGCAGAACGCCGAGACGGCCCAATGGTCCGGTGTGACACTCAAGGTCGTGCCCACCCGCAGCCGCATCCTGGCCGACGCGGGGTTGCTTGGCACCGTGCTGCAAAACATCGTCTCCAATGCCCTCAAATACGCGTCTGGCGGCCCCGTGCTGATCGGCTGCCGTCGTCAAGGCCATGTCATGGCTATCCAGGTCTACGATCGCGGCCCGGGTATCGCCGAGCAGCACCTGCCGCAGGTATTCGATGAGTTCTACCGTATCCATGCTCCCGGCGACCGCGATATCGACGGTGTGGGGCTGGGGCTCTCGATTGTCAGGCGGTTGACGGCACTGATGGGGCTGTCGGTCTCCATACGCTCGGTGGTGGGCAAAGGCACTTGCGTGACGGTCAGCGGGCTGCCGCTGATCGCTGCCGAGCCTGCGGGTCCGGCAGCGCCGCGCATGGTGAGTGCGCCCACGGTGATCGGCGGCTACAAGGTGCTCCTGATCGAAGACGATCCGCTGGTACTCGCGGCCACGGCCACACTGCTGGAGAGTTGGGGCTGCGCCGTGCGGCGCGAGACGGGCATGCCCGGCGACGGCAGCGAGGACTGTGATCTTGTCCTCACCGACTTCGATCTGGGCGAGAAAACCACGGGTAGCGAATGCATCGCCGAAGTCCGGCGCAGAACAGGCCGCCAGGTGCCGGCCATCGTCATGACGGGGCACGATCCCGAGAAGGTGCGTCAACTCACCGAACAACCGGATGTCGTTGTGCTGTCAAAGCCGGTGCGCCCGGCGGAGTTACGCTCGGTTATTGTGGCGCAGCGCCTAACGGCCCATTCAACGGCAGAAGGCTAAGCGGCCGCTGAGATGCCTGTGCGGCCGCTGCGGCGCGTGAGTTCACGCCGAGCGCGCGCAGCAGGGCGGACACATGCATGCGCGCAGTAAACGGTGAAATGCCCAGATGCCGGGCGATCTCCTTGTTGGAGAGCCCGGCGCGGATCAGATTCAGCACTTCGCGCTGCCTTGCCGTCAGGGCAACCGTCGCAGGGGCTGGTTCGTGCAGCCCCTCGGCGAGCTGCGGGAGGATACCGCTGGTCTTGCGTACAAACTCGCCCGAGCGAACCGCCTGAATGGCCGCGCTCATTTCGGTGGGGTCCACCGATTTGGCAATGAAGCCATCGGCGCCTTCGGTCAGAATGGTGTCGATCACATGGCTGTCCTCGAGCATCGACACGACGATGATCGACGAGCGTGTGAACTCCTCACGCAGCGCGCGGATGGAGTGCTCCAACCGCAAGCCGGGAAACAGCAGATCAAGGATGAAGAGTTCGGGGGGTATGCCCTCGCGGGCCTTTTGCAGTACTTCGTCCAGTGTGCCGGCTTCAAGGATGTCGGCGTCAGGCGCCAGTTTCTGCACGATGCGCCGCAATCCGTCACGAACGAGAGGATGATCGTCAGCGATCAGAATTCGCTCTTGCACCATCGTGGCATGCTACTACGCGGATTACGCCGGATTTTGTGATCAAACGCAACCGGCGTAACGGATGAAGCAGGTCTTCAGCGCGGCTGCAACTGCTGGCGTGGCCGAGGCCGCTGCGAAGGCGTGACGTTGGCCTTGACCTGTTCGCCGCGCCGCTGCAGAAGGAATTCCGACGCCTCGCCCGGCGTAAGCGCCGCAATGCGTGTCAGCAACTCGGACACCGTGCGAGTCGGCTGGCCGCCCACTTGCGTGATCACATCGCCCGGCCGGATACCCGCCTGCGCTGCGGGCCCGCCATTGAGTACGCCGGTCACGATCACGCCCTGATCGACGTTGGCGCCAAAAGTCTGCGCCAGCTCGGGGGTCAATTCTCCAGGCTCAATGCCGATCCAGCCGCGCACCACCTGGCCGTTCTTGACAATGCTTTCCATCACCTGCTTGGCCGTGGAGACGGGGATGGCAAAGCCAATACCCATGCTGCCGCCCGAGCGCGAATAGATCGCGGTGTTGATCCCCATCAGATTGCCCTCGATGTCGATCAAGGCTCCGCCGGAGTTGCCGGGGTTGATGGCCGCATCGGTCTGAATGAAATTCTCGAAGGTATTGATGCCCAGCTGGTTGCGTCCCAGTGCGCTCACGATGCCGCTGGTCACCGTCTGGCCGACACCGAACGGGTTGCCGATCGCCAGTACCCGGTCACCTACCTGCAACTGGTCGGAATTGCCCAGCACCATCACAGGCAGCTTGTCCAGTTCGATCTTCAGTACGGCAAGATCTGATTCAGGATCGGTGCCAATCACCTTGGCTGGCGCGCGGCGGGCATCGGTCAGCACGACCTCGATCTCATCGGCACCTTCCACCACATGGTTGTTGGTCAGCACGTACCCTTGCGGGCTCATGATGACGCCCGAGCCCAGCCCTGCCTGTTGCTGCTCGCCCTGGTCGCCAAAAAAGAAGCGGAACCAGGGATCGTTCGCATTAGGGTGGCGCGAAGTCTTGCTCGTATTGATGCTCACCACTGCCGGCGCGGCCCGCTTGACGGCCGCGCTGAAGCTGCCGACCGTGACTGGGTTGCTGGAGGACGGCGGCGGCGCTTCGAAGATTGAAATAGTGTTGCCTATGCTGCTGGGCGCGGCCTGGCCGAGCCAGTGGGGCTTGAGCGTGCCAACGACGAAATAGGCCGCCAGCAGCACGGTGACCGCTTGGGCGAACAAAAGCCAGAGACGTTTCATGAAAGAGGCGTGATGGCGGCAATGCAATATGCACTGCCAACGGGCCATTGTAGGCCGCGCATTACAGATTGCAGCGAGGCGCTCGGTTTTACTCCCTCTCCCTCTGGGAGAGGGCCGGGGTGAGGGCTTTCACCGCGCTACTTCACCCCGGCCGTTAATTAGACCCACCCCTATTTCACCGACAATCTCCCCATGTCAGAAACGCTCTCCATCGACCGCGCCGCGCTGCTGGCCGCCTGCAATGCCGAACTGCAACCCGAGCGCTTCAAGGATTACGGCCCCAATGGCCTGCAAGTGGAAGGCCGCGCGCGCGTCGGCAAGCTGGTTTCCGGCGTCACCGCCAGCCGCGCGCTCATCGAAGCCGCCATAGAGGCCCGTGCCGACGCGATCTTCGTGCATCACGGCCTGTTCTGGCGCGGCCAGGACGGTACTGTCACCGGCTGGATGAAAGAGCGCCTGCGCCTGTTGCTGGCGCATGACATCAATCTGCTGGCCTACCACCTGCCGCTCGACGCTCATCCCACTCTCGGCAACAACGCGCAATTGGGCAAGATGCTGGGTCTGCAGGCCACTGGGCGCTTCGGCGAGCAGGACATGGGCTTCATCGGCGGCCGCGCCGATGGCGAGACCTTCGCCGATGCCGATGTGCTGGCCTGGCAGCTTGAGCACGTATTGAAGCGCTCCGTGGTCGGCATCCAGCCGAAGCGCAGCCCCATCGAAAGAGTGGCATGGTGCACCGGCGGCGCGCAAGGCTACTTCGAGGCCGCTATCGCCGCAGGTGCGCAGGCCTTCATCACAGGCGAAATCTCCGAGCCGCAGGCGCACCTGGCGCGCGAGTGCGGCGTGGCTTTCTTCGCGTGCGGCCACCATGCCACCGAGCGATACGGCGCTCCCGCCCTCGCAGCCCATGTGGCAGCCCAACTGGGCATTGAGCACGAATTCATCGATATCGACAACCCCGCATGACGAGCGGCCCATGACTCTCCCCATAGCCATCACCATGGGCGATCCCGCCGGCATCGGCCCGGAAATCATCGCCAAGGCCTTCCGCGATGCCCCGGATCTGACTGCTGGCTGCTTCGTGGCCGGTGACGTTGCCACGTTGCGCCGCGCGGCAGGCCTCGTGCAGGAAGGCGAGGGCGCCAGCCTGCCCGTGGCAGTCCTTGACACCGCCAATGACGCATGGCGTGCCCCTCCGCGCAGCATCCCCGTCCTGCAGATCGTGGAGTCCACGCCTTTGGTGCCGTTCGGACTCGTGAACGCCGCCGCCGGAAAAATCGCCGGCGACAGCGTGTTCTGGGCGGCGCGGGCCGCGTTGCGCGGCGAAGTGGCGGCCGTGGTTACGGCGCCCCTGCACAAGGAGGCGCTCTCGGCCGCCGGCGATCCCTATGCGCGTTTTCCTGGCCATACGGAGTTGTTGCAGGCCGAGGCCGCTGCGCACCTGGGACGGCCGCTTCAGGAGGTGCCCGTGCGCATGATGCTGGCCAACGACGAATTGCGCACGGTCCTGGTCAGCATTCACCTTTCGTTACTTGAGGCTATCGGGAAGGTAACGGTCGGCAATATCCTGCAAACGCTGCGAATCACCCATGAATCTGTTGGGGCTGCACTACAGAGGCCACCCCGCATCGGTGTGGCCGGGCTCAACCCCCATGCGGGCGAGGGCGGGTTGTTCGGGCGCGAGGAAATCGAAGTCATCGCCCCTGCCATTGCCGCTGCCCGTGCCGAGGGGATCGACGCGCAGGGGCCTTTCGCGCCCGATACGGTGTTCATGCGCGCGCGCGCCACACCCGGGCGTTTGGGGGAATTTGACGTTGTCGTGGCGATGTACCACGACCAAGGCCTGATCCCCGTGAAGTACCTGGGCGTGGAGCAGGGCGTGAACGTGACGCTGGGCCTGCCCTTCGTGCGCACCAGCCCTGACCATGGCACCGCGTTCGATATCGCCGGCAGCGGCCGGGCCGACGCCGCCAGCCTGCTCGCGGCCATACGCATGGCCCGGCGGCTCATCCCCTGACTCCTCTCTTCCTCTTGAACTCCCTCTCCATCTGGGGGGCGGCCATCCGGGAGGGGCAGGGTGAGGGCTTTCACGGCGGTTGATTTATTTGCGGCCTCCTTTGATGACTATGTCCAAGGACGTACCTTTCTTGTCTTGAGCCGCCTCGGTAACAAAAAAACGCCTGCCCAGAACCCCGGGCAGGCGTTTTTGCTTCGATGTTTGTAGCTGGAGGCGCAGTTTTTGATTACCGCTTCAGGCTATCGCGAATTTCACGCAGCAACTGAACCTCTTCCGGCGGAGCCTCGGGCGCTGCTGCGGCCGGCTCTTCTTTCTTCAAGCGGTTGAGTTGTTTGACCATCATGAAAATGATGAATGCCAGAAGGATGAAATTCACCAGAATGGTGAGAAAGTTGCCATAGGCGAACACGGCGCCTGCCTTCTTGGCTTCAGCCAGGGCCATGCCTGCGGGTTGACCGGCCAGCCCGATGTAATAGCTGGAAAAATCCAGGCCTCCGATCAGCTTGCCCACCAGCGGCATGATCAGATCGCCCACGATCGAGTCGACGATCTTGCCGAAGGCACCGCCGATGATCACACCGACCGCCAGATCAACGGCATTTCCCTTGACCGCGAATTCTTTGAATTCGGACATCATTCCCATAATCGCCCGCTCCTGAATGAGTTGATAACGGTGCAAGTATTGCCGGGCATTGATGCTTGTCAAGCCCACTTTGAGCACGTTCAAAGTCCCCGCGCGAGGGGCCTCTCTCCGGCACCTGTTTCGCTCCGCTACAATCGCGAGTTGACTCTAGTGTTGCGCTACCGTTTCCGCGAGGATCGCCCGCTTGAGCGATGAACAGACACTACACATCAAGAACCCACGCATAGGACAGCCATGAGTGACGCTCCGGCCAACACCTTCACCCCCGCTCCCTTAGACGCCAGCAAGCGCACTTGGTTGATTGCCTCGGGTTGTGCCGGCGCCGTTGGCGCAGGTTTCGCAGCCGTGCCTTTCGTGTCCAGCTTCCAGCCTTCGGAAAAGGCCAAGGCCGCTGGCGCCGCCGTCGAGGTCGATATCTCCGCCCTCAAGCCCGGTGAAAAAATGACCGTCGAATGGCGCGGCAAGCCCGTCTGGATTCTGCGCCGCACGCCCGAAATGCTCGCGTCGCTCAAAAAGACCGACAGCGAAGTGGCCGACCCGAAATCTGACCGCAAGGCCTTCCCCATCCCGGAATACGCCAAGAACGAATGGCGCTCGATCAAGGAAGAGTATCTCGTGGTGGTCGGCATCTGCACGCACCTGGGCTGCTCCCCGGTCGACCGTCTCCAATCGGGCCCCCAGCCTTCTCTGCCCGACAACTGGGAAGGCGGCTTCTTCTGCCCTTGCCACGGCTCCACCTTCGACCTGGCGGGCCGGGTGTTCAAGAATAAACCGGCGCCGGACAACCTCGAGGTGCCGCCCTACATGTACCTGTCTGACGCCAAGATGTTGATCGGCGAAGACAAAAAGCTTAAAGAAATAGAGGCGGGACATGGCTGAGTTCAAGGAAATTTCTCCCAATGCGCCGGTAGGCGCCAAAGTTGGCAACTGGTTCAACAACCGTTTTCCGACGCTGTTCGCGGAATACCGCAAGCACATGTCGGAGTACTACGCACCGAAGAACTTCAATTTCTGGTATTTCTTCGGTTCCCTGGCCATGCTGGTGCTGGTCATCCAGATCGTCACCGGTATCTTCCTGGTGATGCACTACAAGCCCGATGCCGCCAAGGCCTTCGAATCGGTCGAGTACATCATGCGCGACGTGCCCTGGGGCTGGGTGATCCGCTATGCGCACTCCACCGGTGCCTCGGCGTTCTTTGTCGTCGTGTACCTGCACATGTTCCGCGGCCTCATGTACGGCAGCTACCGCAAGCCGCGCGAGCTGGTCTGGATCTTCGGCTGTGCCATTTTCCTGTGCCTGATGGCTGAAGCCTTCATGGGTTACCTGCTCCCCTGGGGCCAGATGTCCTACTGGGGCGCCCAAGTGATCGTGAACCTGTTCTCCGCCGTGCCTTTCATCGGCCCTGATCTGGCGCTGCTGATCCGTGGCGACTACGTTGTCGGCGACGCCACGCTGAACCGCTTCTTCAGCTTCCACGTCATCGCCGTGCCGCTGGTGCTGATTGGCCTCGTGGTCGCCCACTTGCTGGCGCTGCACGATGTCGGCTCCAACAACCCCGACGGCATCGAGATCAAGGCCGGCCCCAAAGGCAACCGCTGGTCGCCCGACGCGCCTACTGATGGCGTTCCGTTCCATCCCTACTACACGGTGCACGACATTGTTGGCGTCAGCGTGTTCCTGATGATCTTCTTCGGCATCGTGTTCTTCGCGCCGGAGATGGGTGGCTACTTCCTGGAGTACAACAACTTCATTCCGGCGGATCCGCTGGTCACCCCGTCGCACATCGCTCCGGTGTGGTACTTCACGCCGTTCTATTCCATGTTGCGCGCCACCACCGATCTCATGGTCAACGTGCTGTGCGTCATCATCGCGCTGGCGGCCGTGCTGGGCTTCCTCAAGTCCAAGTGCTCGATGATCCTGAAGATCGTCATGGCCGTGGCTGCGCTGGTGGCCATCGCCCTGCTCAAGACCTTCGACGCCAAGTTCTGGGGCGTGGTGGTCATGGGTGGTGCTGTCATCATCCTGTTCTTCCTGCCCTGGCTTGATCGCAGCCCTGCGCGCTCGATCCGCTACCGTCCCGACTGGCACAAGTGGCTGTATGCCGTGTTCGTGATCTGGTTCATCATCCTCATGATCCTGGGCATCAAAGTACCGGGCCCGATCTTCAGCACCACCTCCCTGAGTTGGATGACCAACGAACTGGTGGCCATGATCGGTACATTGTTCTACTTCGGCTTCTTCCTGCTCATGCCTTGGTGGAGCCAGCTCGGCGAACCCAAGCAAGTGCCAGAGCGCGTGACCTTCACCCCGCACTGATCGCCGCTGGAGACCGTAAACATGAACTTCTGCAAGAAAATCGTCTTCGGCCTGCTGCTGGCAATGAACCTCGCGGTGGGCGCTCACGCGGCTTCGGGCGGCATTGCATGGGACAAAGCGCCCGTCAAAACCAACGACCAGGCTTCCCTGCAAAACGGCGCCAAGCTGTTTGTCAACTACTGCCTCAGCTGCCACTCGGCCGCTTTCATGCGCTACAACCGCCTGACCGACATCGGTCTGACCGAGCAGCAGATCAAGGACAACCTGCTGTTCACCACCGAGAAGGTGGGCGAGACCATGAAGGCGAACATCGATCCGCGCCAGGCCAAGGCTTGGTTCGGTTCCAACCCGCCTGACCTCACGCTGATTGCTCGTTCACGCGCCGGCGCTGGCGGCACGGGTGCTGATTACATCTACACGCTGTTCCGCAGCTACTATCGCGATCCAGGCCGTCCCACCGGCTGGAACAACCTGGCTTTCCAGAACATCGGCATGCCGCACCCCCTGTGGCAACTCCAGGGCGAACGCCAGCCGATCTTCGAAACCCGCGAAGAGCATGGCCATGAAGTGCATGCCTTCACTGGCCGCTGGGAACAAGTGACCCCCGGCGCAATGACCCCGCTGCAGTACGAGCAGGCTGTCGGTGATCTGGTGAACTATCTGCAGTGGATGGGCGAGCCGGCGCAGAACAAGCGCGTGAGCATTGGCGTCTGGGTGCTGTTGTTCCTGCTGATGTTCACGTTCATTGCCTGGCGCCTCAACGCGGCGTACTGGAAAGACGTCAAGTAAGTTTTATTTTCATCCGGCTCCTCGTGGGCTGGTTTGACACGGAGTGGGAGTGCGCTGCGGCGACCTTCCCACTCCTTTGGTTTTAAGGAGCCTCACGCCATGATGGTGCTGTATTCAGGAACAACCTGCCCGTTTTCGCATCGCTGCCGTTTCGTGCTGTTCGAAAAGGGCATGGATTTCGAAATCCGTGATGTCGATCTCTACAACAAGCCGGAAGACATCGGCGTCATGAACCCCTACGGCCAGGTGCCTATCCTGGTCGAGCGGGATCTGATTCTTTACGAGTCGAACATCATCAATGAATACATTGATGAGCGCTTCCCTCACCCACAACTCATGCCAGGTGATCCCGTGGATCGCGCGCGTGTGCGCCTGTTCCTGCTCAACTTCGAGAAGGAACTGTTCGTGCACGTCAGCACCCTGGAAAGCCGTGCAGTGAAAGGCAACGAGAAAGCCCTGGAAAAAGCGCGCTCCAACATCCGCGACCGCCTGACGCAGATGGCCCCGGTGTTCCTCAAGAACAAGTACATCCTGGGTGACAATTTCTCCATGCTCGACGTGGCCCTTGCACCGTTGCTTTGGCGTCTGGATTACTACGGCATCGATCTGTCGAAGAACGCGGCGCCTCTGCTCAAGTATGCGGAACGCATTTTCTCGCGCCCTGCCTACATCGAAGCGCTGACGCCCTCCGAGAAGGTCATGCGCAAGTAATGGCGCGAACCACCACATAGCTACAGTTCTACAGGGAAAAGCCCGCGATGATGAGCGCGCTCGATTCCACTTCCACACGTCCCTACTTGGTGCGGGCGCTGTACGAGTGGTGCACCGACAATGGCCTGACCCCCTACATCGCCGTCCTGGTCGATGAAAGGGTGCAGGTGCCGCGAGAGTATGTGCAGAACGGTGAAATCGTTCTCAACATCAGCTTCGACGCCACCAGCGCCCTGAAGCTCGGCAACGAGTTCGTCGAGTTCAAGGCTCGCTTCGGCGGTGTGGCGCGCGAAATCATCGTTCCCATGGACCGCATCATTGCCATCTATGCCCGTGAAAACGGGCAGGGCATGGCTTTCCCCGTGGCGGTGCCCGCCACGCCGGAAGGCGAGGCTGCGAAGGAAACCGAAGAAGGCCAGGAGAGCCCCGCACCCGGCCAGCCGGATGCGCCAGCACGCGGAATACAGCTGGTACCCAGTGCGGAAACAGAAGCCGCGGAAGACACGGATCCAGAACCTCCCGCGCCTTCGTCGCCTGACACGCGCAAGCGCCCGGCACTCAAGCGGATCAAATAAGAAGAAATCCAGGAATTCAGAAATCGGCAGGCTATCTCAAGTTAGAATGCCACCCGGTTTGCCGCTTTAGCTCAGTTGGTAGAGCACCCGCCTTGTAAGCGGTAGGTCGTCAGTTCGAATCCGACAAGCGGCACCATTTGACTATCCCGGATAGTCTCAGAACACCCCAAAACCCGCATGCTTCCTAGGCATAGCGGGTTTTTCTTTGTCTCGGGTACTATTGCGTCATCTCACAACATACCGCCAATTTGTCGGTATTTCTGACGGTACCCAGACATACCGCCAGTTGGGGTACCGTCAATCGGAGCGAGCATGGCACTATCAGACACCTTTGTGCGAGCGGTAAAGCCCAGCGACAAGCCAGCTGGAGACAAGCATGCAGACGGACTGGGGCTGTACCTCTTGGTAAAACCTGCTGGCAAGTACTGGCGCATGGACTACCGGCACGGCGGCAAGCGTAAAACCCTGGCGCTTGGCGTCTATCCGGCTGTGACTCTTGCCAAGGCCCGCAAGGCCCGCGACACGGCCCGCGAGCTGCTGGCCGATGGGCAAGACCCTAGCGAAGCCAAACGCACCAGGAAAGCAGCAGAGAAGGCAGAAGCTGTCAACACGGTGGAGGCTGTAGGTCTGGCCTGGCTGGCGACTCACAAGGACGGGTGGAGCGCTACCCACTACACCCGGGAAGAACGCAATCTGAGAAAGGACGTATTCCCCTACCTTGGCAATCGAGCCATCGGCACCATTGAGCCGCCGGAACTGCTGAAGGTGATTCGCAAGGTAGAGGAACGTGGCGCTCTGGATGTAGCGCATCGTGTCCTGCTGACTTCTCGCGGGGTCTGGCAGCACGCTGTTGCCGAGGGGCACGCTACCCGAGACATCACCCAGGATATCAAGGGAGCGCTCAAGCCCCACTTAAAGCGCAACCTGCCTGCCATCATTGATCCGCTGGAGTTTGGCGAGCTGCTGCGGGCGAGTGATGCCTATCAGGGCGGTCCCGTGGTTCGCGCTGCCCTGGCCATCGCTCCGGTGCTGTTCCAGCGCCCTGGAAATCTTAGAACGATGCGATGGGCTGACCTGGACCTGGAGGCGGGCTTGTGGGCCATTCCCAGCGAGGACATGAAGCGCACGAAGGTGCAGAAGCTCAACGGGCAGGCCCACGTTGTACCGCTACCCCGTCAAGTGGTGGAGACTCTGCGCGAGCTACAGCCGTTGACCGGGGGGCGTGAGTATGTATTCCCTGGCTTTCGCGATCCGACTGCACCCATGTCTGAGGCTGGCATCAACGCTGCGTTGCATGCGATGGGCTACAAGGGGCGGCATTGTTGGCATGGCTACCGGGCAAGCGGCCGGACGATGCTCAGGCAGCAACTGAAATTCGATGTGGACGTGATTGAGGCCCAACTTGCGCACAGAGGGCAGATCACCCACAACGGCGCATATGACCGTGCCCAGCATGTGGATGAGAGAACGCAGATGGTCCAAGCATGGGCCGACTATCTGGACAAGCTGCGAGCTGGTGCCGAGGTATTTCAGTTCAAGGCCGCATAGTTTCTGCCAGCCCTACCGCGACGGCGGGAAAACCTGTTTCCCTGACAGGCCGGGCTGGCAATCTTTATTCAGGGGTGCATTGAGGGAATGCAATGACCATACCGCAGAAGAGGGATTTTCAAGATTGGAATAGGTGGGCGAGGCGCCGGCTTAGCGCTAAGGCTACAACAAGAATTTTGCGATATCTCGAAGAGGAGGGGTTGGAGCATTGCGATATTCGTAGACGTGCAGAAGAATATATTCGGACGCTGATGAATGTGGCTCGTAGTGAGCGGTGGGAACGAAGAAATGATCACATCGTATATCAATGGCTGAGCAATCAACCTGGATTCAATAGGTCCATTTCACTGGCGTTTAGTGAAAAGCGTATTGGCGCGCCCCTAGTTAACTGGGGTGATATCTGTCCAAGACATGTAGAGGCTATTTGTAATGCAAAGACTCCAGGGGTTGCTCGCCAGAAAATACAAGTTGCTTCAGATATTTTGCGCCCTCACTATTGGTGGGAATCTTATTTGATTCGAGCACTTGATGAGTACCTGCACGTTAATCATGATGAGTTATTCTTGGCAACCGCGAGAGTCAACAAGAATTGTGAAACTATTTTAAAATTGATTAATGAGATAAAACCGGCCATCGATGCGGACGGTTGGGATAGTGAAAAAATAGGAAAAAATGTTATTCGTCAGGTCGAATTTTGGGGAAATACCTTAGGGCCATATGGTTTGCTAAAAAGCAGAAACAATAAATTTAAAGCGGAACACAGATTTATTGAGAGAATGTATAGTGCAAATTTGAGATTTTTTCGTACGGCCAAACCACAAATAATCGCAGAACTGATGACGCTGGAGTGCTTTGACCGTCAATTTGATCTCAGGCATATCGGTAGGCTGTGTAGCGCTATCAAGATGACAAGATCGGAGCAAAAAAGGCAAACTTCTGTCATGGCAAATAAGACTAGTTAGCGGCGGCAATTTGCCATGACAAAGATGGCTTTGAAGAGTACGAATAAGACCAGTTACAAGGCAGACTGAAAATCTGACCATTACTCCATACCGCAACGCTGATGCAACGCGGGATCAGATGGAGTGAACATTGGCCTCATTTCCCCAGTCTTACCGCCCGAAGCAAGCCGCTGAACTGCTGGGCATTGGAACTGCGACCCTCTGGCGCTGGATCAAAACCCGGTCCGACTTCCCCCAGCCGATCCGGCTGTCTCCTCGCTGCACGGTCATCCCTGGTGACCAGTTGATTGCCTGGCGTGATGCCCAGGCCAAAAAGGCGGTGCAGTGATGGCCGCCGTCATCGACTTCAAAGCCTTCGACACGCTCCGCGCCCAGGCCGCATTGCAGGGCTATTCCTGCGGCTGCACGGCGGAAGGCTGGATTGTGATCCGCCGCTTCGGCATGTCGGCAGTTTTCGACACTGTGTCGGATGCTGCCCATTGGCTGGAGCATGGTGACAAGGGGCTTGCGTAATGACGCCCGCGCCCTATACTTCGCCTGTCACGTCAAAAAAGGCGTGATCGGGATTGGTCTCCCGCTACACTCGCTGCGACGAAAGCCGCAGTTAACCGCACATGGTCTGCGGCTTTTTCGTTCGTGCCCCTTTTTGGCGGCTCGACGAGCAGGCGCAAGCCTGGCCGGTTCGCGCAAGCGGGTGTCCGGTAGACCAACTCGTCGAGCCGCCGCCTTCGATTGGTCTCGAAGCGGTGGTTTCTGCAAACCACACCTGCTTGGAGGCCATCATGGCTGAATCCGTCTACGCGCACACGTCTGCGCATTCCCTCGTTCGTCTTGGCATCGTTCACGGCCTTTCGCTGACCGATCCACGCTGCGCCGAAGTTCTCAATGCGCTCCCCGGTGTGGCTGATCCGGCCGCTCCCGCTGCTATTCCTGCTGACCGCCTGACTGCTGTTCTCGCGGCCTTCAACGCTGCGAATCTGGCATCCAGCTACATAGAGCGCGGCAACTTCACCGCTGCCCATCGCAAGCTGGTGCAGGCCCTGGCGTCCGTCAACCAACTGCAAGCGGAGGTCTGAGCCATGACCACTCAGAACAATGCCTTGCAAATGGATCAAGACGAACCGCAGCCGCTCGATCTTCATGGTCTGTATAACTTGCAAACCGAAGAAGGCTACGACCGTTGCGTGACGCTGCCACCCTTTGTCGCTCAAAGCCTTGCAATGCACCTGCGAGGTATCGACGCCGTTGTCTCAGTACTGAGTGCCGCAAGAGACACGGAGGCGCTAAAGCTGAGCGATTGGATGAGCGGTGGCCTGATCGATGCGGTTGACGCTCTGAGCAGTGGCGCCCGAGACATCCTTTACCAAGCCGCCCAGCGCGCCAGGAAAGGGGATACAGCATGAGCGCTTTTAATGACCTGTACGCGGCTATTGCCAAGGCCAAGGCAATCTCATACATGACCTATGGTGATGCTGGAGAAGCCTTCCGCAACATGAGTGACGACGCCCAAGATGAGTACCTGTGGGCGTTGTCTGATTTGATTGCGGAGGCATCTAAGGCCCTGAAGCGCTTGGAGGACGAAGACAGGGAAGGGCGCGCGGCATGAGCGGCATCACCAAGAGCAACAGCGCGCAACTGTCCCCTGCCGAGATTCGCCGCCGTGCCCGCCAGTGGTTCGACCGACAGATCGAAATCATCGCACTGGCGCACGGCCCTTCCTGGCCTGAGCATCGTGAGTGGATCGAGGAATACCTGGTGGCCGAGATTCGCGCCCGTCTTCTTGAGCTCGGATGGAGGGATCGCGAATGACCCATGCCATTGAAAACCTGATCGACAAGATGATCCCTGACGCCGCCCCGCCCGTGCCGAAGAAGCGCCGCCGAATGGCCGCGGCTGAGGAATACGCCGACGTGAGCCGGTACGAGGTCAAACCCGCGCCCGCCAACGATGGCGTCATCCTCGTGTGCGGCAGCACGCTCACACCCCAGCCCATTGCCTGGCTGTGGCGCCACTGGCTGGCCCAGGGCAAGCTACACATCCTGGCCGGCGCTCCTGGCCAAGGCAAGACCACGATAGCGATCACCATGGCCGCCACGGTGACCATCGGCGGGCGCTGGCCGGACGGCAGTCGTTGCGAGGCGGGCAATGTCCTGATCTGGAGCGGTGAGGACGATCCCGCCGATACGCTGCTGCCCCGCCTGATCGCGGCTGGCGCTGACCGTGAACGGGTGTTCTTCGTGGACAGCGCCCGGGTCAATGGCGAGATCGTGCCCTTCGATCCAGCCCGGGACATGGTGCAGCTCATGGCAGCCATCAACCAGATCGGCGGCGTCACGCTGCTGATCGTGGATCCCGTGGTATCGGCGGTGGCGGGCGACTCGCACAAGAACACCGAAGTTCGTCGGGCATTGCAGCCCTTGGTTGACCTGGCAGCCGCTACCGGTGCCGCCGTGCTGGGCATCAGCCACTTCAGCAAGGGAGGGCAGGGGCAAGATCCGACGCAGCGCGTGGTGGGCTCTGTAGCCTTCTCCGCTGTCGCTAGAGTGGTTCTGGTGGCTGCCAAGGTCAAAAGCATGGAGGGTGAAGATCGGCGAATCCTGGCCCGATCGAAATCGAACATCGGGCCGGATGATGGGGGCTTTGAGTACGGCCTGGAGCAAGTGGAGGCCCTGCCGGGTATTCAGGCTTCCCGCGTGGCGTGGGGCAAGGTGGTGGAGGGCACTGCACGGGATCTGCTGGCCGAGCCGGAGGACGATGAGGCGGCAACGGACGCCAGCGATGCATGTGAACTGCTGCGGGCCGAATTGGTAGCGGAGGCATGGACTCCGGCGAACAGTGCATGCAAACCGCTGCGCGATGCTGGGTTCAGCAAAAAGCAAATTTGGTCTGCATCCAAAAGGCTTAATGTCGTCCGACGTAGAGGCGGGTTTCAGGGGGCTTGGTATTGGAGGATGCCGGGTGGCATAGACCCTGATCTGGATGAGCCTGGCGCCAATGATTCCCTCAATGATTCCAATGATTCCACTTTTCTAAACGTGGAATCTATGGAATCAATGGAGCCATTGGAATCATTGGGCGTCGTCAAATCCGGGCGTGAAGATACTGATCTTGATCCTTCGGGCGGCACCATCGAGGAATTCTGATGAATTCCTCCGTATTACTCCGAAACCTGCACGAAGCCCGGTTGACCGTCCATGTCCGTGACGGTCGGTTGCTGGTTCAACCGGCTGAGCTCCTGACCGACGATCACCGCGCGGCCATCCGCGCCCACAAGCCCGAGTTGCTGGAGTACCTGGCCGAGGTGGAACAGGTCACGGCCCAGCTACTGGAAACCGCCATGCGCTGCTGTGACTATCACGGAGATGGTGACAAAGCCCGGGAAGAGATGCGCCGGCAATGCACGGAGATTCCATGCCATTTAAGGCCTGAATTGCTCAGGCAGCTCCAAGAGTCCTACCCGATAAGGAGGGCGACAAGTGCTCCCGAAGCTGAATGACCCCCGTGTGATCCGTACCGCGGAGTCTTTGCGGCAGGCCGCTCAGGTTCTAGCCATGACCATTACCGCTGATGAGCGCGTTGGTGAAGCCGATGCTGCAAGGTTGGTAGGTACAGCGCAAGGCTCACTCAAGAACATGCGCACCCTTGGAAACGGTCCCGCCTTCTTTCGTCTGGGCGTGGGTAATGGATCAAGGGTGAGCTATCGCATCGTTGATCTCGCCTTCTGGCTCGAATCAGCACGAGAGGAATCACCACTTGAATACTGAACTATTGGAGCGCGAGTACCGGCGCGAGTATGTGGGCATGCTGCACTTTGAAATGGGCCTGTCTCGTGGCATGGCCAGAAAAGCAGCAGCACAAGCCACGCCAGACGCTATTGCCAAAGCCCTTCCACTTTACAGAAAACTCATTGCACGCACTCGTGCAGCCCACTACGAAAGGACATCCAGTGACTGATGCCGTCAAGAATTTCGCCCGTGCCGCGGCGCCAGCCTTAAGCGATATTCTGAAGTGCTTGCCCCCTGACCGGTTGGCCAAGCTGGAACGTCAGTTCGTGGCCGGCAATCGCGTGGTGTTGAGTTATGCCGTCGATGCCGATGCATCGTCCTCCGTGGTCTTGGAAATGGTTGGCGCCGACGGGACACGCACGTGGATCGCGGCCATCAACGGCGTTTTGCCGGCCGCCGGCACACAAGGCCATTGAACTGCATGGCGCGGTTTGCTAGGTCAACTCTCGCCAGAGAGGATGAGACTTTCCACTCTGACGAGACTTATCCATGTCTATCACTCCTCAACAAGCCGCCCAATTGCAAGCCGAGTACAAACAGGTCCAGCAGGATCTGCAGAAGGTCGGCGACGATCTGAAGCAGTACGCGAACGAAACGCGCGCCGAAATCCACGAGTTGGAGCAGAAGCTAGCTCGCCCCATGGGCCAAGGAAGCTCCATCGGCTGGAGTCAAGATGATGAATTGAGCCCCCATGCCCTGAGCGGCAATGGCTGGAAAAATAGCGATGGCAAACCCCTGATGGTTTTACGCAGCGCTAAAGACATTCGCAGCTACTATGCAGCGCGGGTTAGGGCCAGCACCGACGCGCCAGCGTTTGCCCTCGATGACTTCGTACGAGGTGTGGCCGGCATGTCTACCACGCCTGCGGTGAAGGCGGCGCTATCGACCGGTACCGATACCGCCGGCGGCTTTGCTCTGCCGTCCGTGGTGATGCCCTCCATTCTGGAGGCTCTGGTTCCGGCGTCGTCTGTGCTGAGTGCAGGTGCGGGCATCGTGCCCCTGGACTCCGGCGCCAAGATGTTCACGACCGTGGCTGTCGACAGCATTCCCACCGCTGCATGGCGCTTGGAGTCCGGCGACGTGGCGGTATCGGAGCCGACCTTTCGCGCCGTGCAGTCGATTCCCAAGTCGCTGGCCTTCATGTTCAAGATCAGCCGGGAGTTGCTGGCCGATGCGCCCAACCTCTCTCAAGCATTGACCACGGCCATAGCCCAGGCGTTTGCCGTGGAATTGGATCGCACTGCACTGCGGGGAAGCGGGACCAACCCTGAGCCGCTGGGCATCCTGAGTACCGCTGGCGTGGCATCCGTCACGAACGGAGCCAATGGCTCTGCACTCGCGGGCTATGCCAACTTCTTCAGCGCCATTCAGAGCATCCTGCAGTCCAACGCGCCACAGCCCACCGCCGCGATCATGAGCCCGCGATCCCTGGTCAAGCTGGGCGGCCTGGTGGACAGCACCGGCCAGCCCTTGCGCAAGCCCGAGATGATCGAGAAGCTGAACATGCTGAGCACCACGGCCATTCCCAATAACCTGACTGTCGGCACCGCCAGCGACTGCTCGGAGATCTATGTGGGCGACTTCAGCCGCGTGAACTTCATGATGCGCGAGCAGATGAGCATCCAGCTTGCCAAGGAGTTGTTCGCGGGGACGGGCGAGGTGGGCTTTATCTGCCACGTTCGCGCCGATGTGGCAATCGGCTATCCCAAGGCCCTGGCCGTCATCACTGGCGTGAAGGCATAACGCTATTGGCCTTACTCGATGAGTGGGCCAGCAAGTCAATAATCCCGAGAGCATGCGGCAGTCTCACCTGCGCGGCGTGCACCAAGCCCCGTATGGTTTGCCCTGCGGGGCTTTTGCTATAAGAGACTCCATCGGACGGAGGTAACTATGCTTGGCGAGATTGGTTGCTGGTATGTGGACTGGAATGCAATTGGTACGTGGGTAGGTGCCGTGGGTAGCGTAGCGGCGGGCGTTACAGCCTTCTGGGCTTGGAAAATTGCACGGTCATCTCATGAGCTGAGTAGGTCTTTGGCTGAGAGCGCGGTTGCCGATGCGTTCGAACTTGAACTCGAGCGAGTTTCGTTGCAGACGACAGTCGTTGAAGTGGAAGCGGCCAAGCTTCGATCTCAGGCAGAAAAAGTGCGACTGAGCGCAAACTCCAAGGCACTGGCTTCGGGACAGTATGGGAATAGCCGATTGAAGCTCTTTATAGAGAAGGTTGATGGGTATATTTGCGATGCAACTCAAGCGAGTACAGACCTCGAACCTTACAGGAAGAGCCTCCATCAACGCTTTGAGGGCTCCCGAGACCAAGCTAGGCGTGCACGAAATCAACTGAGCAAGTTGGCAACCGAGTTACGCGGCAAAGCCGAGTGCCTGGAGATCGAGAGCGCAGGCTGGGTATAGATCCCGTCCAGCCCCAGTAGGGACGGTGCGCAGGGGATAGAGCCAGGAGGGCGATCGACGCTCCTGCGGGCTGCTGACGGGCCGCAGAGGCATCAGCGAAGGCGGGCGAGGCAGGCCGGCACGGGGTAGGGGGGCAGAAGTCTAGGGGGTCTCGGCCCGGATACCGCCCTGTACCTCATTCGTAGGTTTTTTTCTGCCTCGGCTGAATTTTCGGCTAGGCTCAGTTATTGCGCAGAAACGGAATATTCAGATCAGCAAATCAAAGCCCCGAAAGCCAGCATCTATGCGGGTTGATAGCGCGTTTTGACCCTCTTGATTTCGTGGTGAGCCACGCATTTCGCCCCCCTTTCTTTCCGCACTGGCATTGCTCAAAATGGGCTGACGCAATACGGCGTCAGGAGATGAGCATGGAAATTCGATTGATTGGCGGACGCGCTGAAGGGCAGTCCATGACGGTGCCGGATGACGCGACCCACCACGCTGTCACGCATGAGGACGGAACGGTTGAGATGTACACGACTCACCATAGCTTTGAATTCAGCGACTCCAGATCAGGCCGAGGGGTGAGCAAATTTGCTTACTTTGCACTTCGCTCCATGTCGTTCGACGAAACGCTGGCACGCGCTCACGAGCTTTTTGATGATCCAGAAGAGGATTTGCCCCATTGAGTGGGGTACTTTGCAATTTGTCGGTACCTTTGACGGTATCTTCCAGAGTTGAGGTTGAGAAGCCAAGTGTTCATGCGGTTTGCAGGGTTGAATGCGGCTCCGACAAGCGCACCATTTGGCTATCCCGGATAGTCTCGGAATACCCCAAAACCCGCATGCTTCCTAGGCATCGCGGGTTTTTCTTTGTCTCACGTCATCCTGCGCGACTCCTGTCCATATCAAAAATATTGGTATCTTTGTTGGTATGAGATCGACCGACACTGGCAGATGCCAATAAAAGGGGCGTCCATGGTGCTGACAGACACGTTTTGTAAGGCAGGCAAAGCACTCCGTCGGCCAGCGGGCAGGCTCACGTTGAGGCGCTGCCTTATCAGATGGTCTCTTGCTTCAGCTAATTCAGGCTTTCCTGCGCCGAGTGGCCACGAAGCCCATCATTGCCATCAGCGAGGCAAGGCCTATTAAAGAGTACTCGGCAAGAGTGGGCACGGACGTTGGTGCGATTGCGGGCGGTGGGAAGAAGGCGGCGGAAATGTATCCCACGTAGTCCGACCCGTTTTTGATCCAATGGCCGGTAAAACACGCTTGACCAGGGGTGCGGGTGAACGTAAGGGGGACGTCGTACCTGGTATCGTTGCCGACGAGTGACAATTTATCCGCAGATAGCATCAGATCGTAAGCGCCGAGGCTCGTGCATATTAAAGAGCTGCCGTCCGTGCCCGTCATTTGCACGTGTCCCGACTGCGCCATTGATTGCGTGCCGTTCGTGTACTCGATACCACTGCATGTGCTGGGCTGAAGCCTCACCCAATTGATGTTTAGCGTTCCTGCCACCTCCGCGCATTTGGCTGGGTCGTAAGCGGCTTGCGCGAATGCGCTGCCGCAGCAGACCGCGCTCGCGAGTGCCAAAGACACAAGTCGTTTTGCCATGCTCCCTCTCCTTGAGTTGTCTATTTATTATCCATATTGGGAAATTGTCTCCGCATCGCAGCGGCCAAATGGCATGAAAACTGGAAACGGCAGGAAAACATGAACGTTGTCCTCAGCTGGTCCTCAGGAAAGGACTCCGCGCTGTCGCTGCTCCGGTTGCGCGAAGACCAGCGTTACCGCGTCGTGGGCTTATGCACCACACACGTCAGCGGCTGGATCCCCTATCAGAACGTGTCACTGGGCGTGGTGCATGATCAGGCGGCTCGATTGGGCTTGCCGCTCATCGGTATTGCGCTCCCGCAGGTGTTTCCTCCCAACGAGGTCTACCAGCGTTGCGTCGTCGATGGGTTGCGGGCCAGCGGCTTACCTTTTGAAGCCGTGGGTTTTGGGGACATGTTCCATAACGGCATTGCGGACTACCGGCGCAGCTATATTGAACCTGCGGGTTGGCAGTGCGTGTTTCCGCTGCTCGGCGAGGCGCCGGCGGCTCTGGCGCGGGAGGTGCTGGAACGCGGGATCCGCACCCGGGTCACCACAGTAGATACTGATCAACTGGAGGGTGATTTCTGCGGGGCTTGGTACAACGACGCTTTTTTGGCCGGTCTCCCCTCCGCCGTGGATCCCTGCGGAGAAAACGGGGAATTCCACACGCTGGTGCTGGAGATGCCCGGTTTCTCGCATCCTCTGGACATGGATGCTCTGGATGTGGACCGCAGCGGCCGTTTTCATTCGCTGCGTTGGCGCTTCCTCGCCCCCAGGAAGCCGCCTTGAATGCAACTGCCTGTGCGGGCGGGTGAGCTCTGTCTGACATGCGACAACCATCAACGCCCCGGTATGAGAGGATGAACGCAAGGGTTCGCGAACGAGCCTGAAGTCCCCAACGCTGATATCCCGAAAGGCTTTTCCTTTCATGAACTTTTCCCTATCGCCGGAAATCGCGGCCTTGCGCGACAAGACCCGCCAATTCATCGCCGAGCAGGTCATTCCCCTGGAAAGGGACAAGCGGCAATCGCATCATGGCCCTGATGAAGAGCTTCGCCGGGAGCTCATAGGGCGGGCCCGCGCCGCAGGCCTGCTGACGCCTCATGCCTCGAAGGAAATGGGCGGTCTTGGTCTCAGCCACATAGCCAAGGCCGTGGTGTTCGAGGAAGCCGGCTATTCCTGCCTGGGCCCCACGGCGCTCAACATCCATGCGCCGGACGAAGGCAACATCCACCTCATGGAGGAGGTGGGTACGCATGAGCAAAAGGAACGCTGGCTGCGTCCCCAGGTGGCAGGCGAGACGCGCTCCTGCTTTGCCATGACGGAGCCGTCCCCAGGTGCGGGAGCCGATCCCTCCATGCTCGCCACCACCGCCGTGCGTGATGGCGACAGCTACCTGATCAACGGCGAGAAGTGGTTCATCACGGGGGCCGACGGCGCTG
The DNA here is from genome assembly GCF_049532675.1 of Ottowia sp. VDI28. Taxonomy (NCBI): domain Bacteria; kingdom Pseudomonadati; phylum Pseudomonadota; class Betaproteobacteria; order Burkholderiales; family Comamonadaceae; genus Ottowia; species Ottowia sp. VDI28. The sequence continues at coordinate 1,512,982 of NZ_CP149820.1, forward strand.
ACTACGCCATCATCATGGCCCGCATGGAAGACGGCTCGGCCACCATGTTCCTCTCCGACATGGACCGCCCTGGCATCAAGCTGGAGCGCAACATGGACGCGATGGACGCCTGCTTCACGGGAGGCCACGGCGTGCTGCGCTTCGAGAATCTCCGCGTGCCCGCAACCGACGTGCTTGGCGAAATCGGCAAAGGTTTCCGGTATGCCCAGGTTCGTCTGGCGCCAGCCCGGCTGACCCACTGCATGCGTTGGCTGGGGCAGGCCAGGCGCGCGCATGACATCGCGCTCGACTACGTGAGCAAGCGCCAGGCTTTCGGCAAGCCGTTGGCCGAGCACGAGGGGGTGGGCTTCATGCTGGCCGACAACGACATCGATCTGCACACCGCGCGCCTGCACATCTGGCACACGGCCTGGTTGCTCGACCAAGGCGAAAAGGGCAACTATGAATCCAGCCGGGCCAAGGTGGTCTGTTCCGAAGCCGAGTGGCGCGTGGTCGATCGCTGCGTGCAGATGCTTGGCGGGCAGGGGGTGACCACCGAAACGCCCGTCATGAAGATCTTCACCGATATGAGGGCCTTCCGGATCTATGATGGTCCCAGCGAGGTCCATCGCTGGAGCATGGCTCGCAAGCTCGTTCACGCGGCTGGAAAAACCGGCCACTGATTTCAACAGGAAAGAGACCACTCATGCTCAAGCTTTGCGGCTTTTCAGGCAGCAACTACTACAACAAGGTCAAGCTGGCGCTGCTTGAAAAAGGCGTGCCGTTCGAGGAAGTGCTGGCCTGGGTTGGCGAGACGGATCTGTCCGCCAGTCCGCTCGGCAAGGTGCCCTACGCCATCACGGATGAAGGCCCCTTGAGCGAATCCACCATGATCCTCGAATACATCGAGGGCCGCTACCCAGAGAAGCCGCTGCTGCCCGCCAGCTCTTACGAAGCCGCCAAGGTGCGTGAGCTGGTGCGCTACATCGAATTGCACCTGGAATTGGTGGCACGCAATCTCTATCCCGAGGCCTTCTTCGGGGGCAAGGTGAGCGATGGTCTCAAGGACAAGATCCGGCCTCAGTTGGAGAAGAACGCCGCCGCTTTTGCCAAGCTGGCCAAGTTCTCACCTTTCATCGCCGGTGACCGGTTCACGCTGGCCGACTGTGCCGCAGCGGTGCACTTGCCATTGGTCAGCAGCGCCAGCAAGATCATCTATGGCCAGGACGTGCTGGCGGGCTTGCCTGTGAAAGATTACCTCAAGCAACTGGGCGAGAGGCCGGCGATGCAGAAGGTGAACGCGGACCGCAAGAGCAACACCGAGGTCATGATGGCCCGCATGAAGAAGGCCCCCTGATACGCTTGCTAGCGCGCTTACCGACGCGCTTGGCTGGATGCCTCGGCCGGCTCGTCAAAAAGCCGGCCGTGCCCGGCGCTGTGAGCAGGTAGGCCCGCTGTGCGCATCAGGTCCCAGAAGCCAGCCGGGGAACTGGACACCACGGGTACTCCGAGCTCTGCCTCGACAAGGCGGGTGGCGGCCAGCGTGCGCAGGCCACCGCAGGAGATCAAAATCGCATCGGCGCCTGGCTGGGCGCGATACACCTCGCGGCACAGGTCGGCCAGTACCGACGGGGGAACTTCGCCGACCGCCTGCACATCGGTGATCGAAAGGCCGCGCACGGCAGTGGGAGTGAAACCAGATTCGCTCAGGAAGGCCTTGAGCTGCTGGTTGACTTCATCGATGTAGGCTGTCGCTACCGCGACCCGTTGGGCATTCATGCTGCGCAGGCCGTGAACCACCGCATCGCTCATGGTGGTGCAGGGCAGGCCGCTGGCTTGTGCCATGGTCTGCTTTAACGCTTCGTTCGCTTGGCCGCCACGGTAGAAGCTGAGCGACGTGCCCATGAGCGAGAGCGCCAGCGCACCGGCATCCGCCAACTCGCGTGCCAGCGCGGCCACGCGGTCAATCACGGCGTTGTAGCCGCGGTTGGAGATTTCGGAAAGGCCCAGCCCGCGCGCGCTGAAATGCGCGCGGCCTGTGTACAAGGCCGCACCCTCGGGCGGCACCGCGCCATCGCTTGGCGGAACGATCAACCCCAGGTGCGGCAGCATGTTTATCTCCCTTCAGGCGTCATCTTGCGCTCGCGAACCACGCGCAACCAGTGCGTTCCTTCTTCCTTCATCGCTTGCTGTGCCTGTTGCGGGTTCAGAAAGGAAATAGGAAGCCCTTGGGCCAACGCCCCGCGGGCGGTCTCGGGCTGTTCCAGCGCGGTCTTGATGGCCGCCGACAGCCGGGCCGTGATGGCCGCAGGCGTGCCAGCCGGTGCCAGCATGAACAGGCGCGGCTCCACGTTGAAGCCAGGGACGGCATCGGCCAGGGGCCGTATGTTCTCCGCACCGGCGACCGGCGCGCGGCTCATCAAAGCCAAGGCACGCACGCGGCCGGTCTTGGCTTGCGCGGCCGCTGCGGTCACGCTCACCACACCCAGTTGCACTTGGCCGCTGATCACATCGGGCACGATCTGAGAGGCTCCGCGGTAGGGAACATGCAGCGCGAAGGTATTGGTCTCCTGCTTGAGCATCTCGAACCCCATGTGGTGCACGGTGCCGACACCCGAGGTCGCATAAGACAGCTTGCCTGGATTTTTCTTGAGTTCGCGCACCAACTCGGCCGGTGTGCGGGCCGGAAAATCACCGCTGCTGATGATGACCAGCGGCGCCACGAAGAGGCCCGCCACGGGCGTGAAAGCCGTCAGCGGATCGACCGACTGCGCCGGTTGCAAGGCGCGGGCAATCATCAGCGCGCTTTCACCCACCAGCAAGGTGTAGCCATCGGGTGCCGCCTTGGCCACCGCATCGGCCGCTATCTGCCCTGTTGCTCCCGCACGATTCTCGACCACCACCGGCTGACCGAGCTGTTGCGAAAGCTGATTGGCCAACAAGCGTGCGGCGCCATCCACACCGCCGCCAGCGGAATAGCCGACCAGCAAGCGGATGGGGCGGCTCGGGTAGTCCGGCTGAGCCCAGGTCACGGAAGGCGCCAACGTGCTGGCCAGAGCCAGGGCGGCCAACCATCGGCGCCGGATGGGGCGATGCAAGAATTTCATCAGGGGGTCTCCGTTCTTCTTTAAACGACAGGGGCAGGCAGGCCGAAGCGTCAGGCTTTGCCTTTGCCGCCAGAAAGAGGCCGCTTGGCCAGTTCTTTCACGCGGGCTGGATCGGGTGCGAAGCCCAGCCCAGGCCGCTCGGACAGCGTCAGCCAGCCGTCCTGTGGTTCGGGCAGGTCGTTGAAAATCTGGCGCAGCATCTGCACCGCCACGTAGTGGTACTCGACCATGCCGCCATTGGCCACGCCGGCATGCAGGTGCATGTTATGGAAGGGCCAGGCGCCGCCGTTGTCGATCGGCACGTTGAAGGCTTGCGCCATTCCGGCGATCTTCAGGCACTGCGAATAGCCGCCGGAGATCGTCACGTTGGGCTGCAGCACGTCGGCGGCTTGCCCTACCAGCAAATCGCGGAAACGGAAGGCCAGGCCTTCGTTCTGGCCACAGGCGAGAGGGATGCGCGTGCGGCTGCGCAACTGGGCCATCTGCCGCACGTCGTTCTGCGTCAGTGGCTCTTCGAAGAAGCTGATACCGTAGGGCTCGATCTGTTGCGCCAGCTCCGTCGCATGGAACAGATCAAGGCCGCAGTTGGCGTCCACGTAGAGCTTGACATCCGGCCCCACGGCTTCGCGCACCGCGGACACGCGGCGCACATCTTCCGCAATCACTTCGTCGATCGGGCGCGGCTCATCGCGCCGGGCCAGGGCATGCCCGCCGACGGTCATCTTCAGGCGCTTGAAGCCCCGCTCGACCCACAGCTTGGCCGCGGCGGCCAGCTCATCGCGTTCAAAAAAGCCGAAGCCGAAGGTGGCATAGACGGGCACACGCTGCCGGGCACCGCCCAGCAGGCGCCACAGAGGTTGCTTCAAGGCTTGCGCCTTGAGATCCCACAAGGCGATGTCGAGCGCGGCGATGGCATGGCTGGCATAGCCGGTCTGGCCGCGTGGCGAGAGCAGCCAGTAAAGCTTTTCCCATAGGCGCTCAGTGGCGGTCGGGTCTTCTCCGATCAAGGCGGGCCCGGCCACGTCGCGCACGATGGAGGCAATGACTTCCTCTTCGGTAATGGCGGTCATGCCATGCCCCACCAGACCGTCATCGGTCTCTACTTCAGTCAGGCACAGGGAGAGGGATGTGGTCTTGTTCAGGCCCAACACATCGATGGTCACGGGGATGAACAGAGGTGTCGCACTGACGCGGACGATCTTCACGCTTGTGGTCTCCAGGGGAATCGTTTCAGTGGCGCAAATTATTTCATCGCGACGGCGCGCGGACAATTCGGCATTCATGCAACGAGCCTTCGCGTTACGCGAAGGCTCGTTGCATTGGCCGAGATCGAATCGGAAAGGAGGCGCAGGCTTAAGCGCGGGGCTGAGCGTCGGGGGCGCCCAGGAAATCCAGCACGGCGCGCGCTGCCACGGTCAATCCCTCCACCCGCCGCACGCACAGCAGATGCTTGCGGCGCATCCAGGGTGCGTCCAGTTGCAGGCAGCGCAGGCGCATGGTCGCCAGTTGAGGGGCAATGGCCGCACGCGGCAGCAAACCGATGCCCACGCCTTCTTCGGCCATGCGGCACACGATGTCGAAACTGCCCACCTGCATGCGAACCTTGAGCGATACGCCCAACTGTTCAGCACTGGCATGCAGCAAGCGATACAAGGCGGTGCCTTCGCGTACCACGATATGTTCGTGGCGCAGCATTTCGGTCACGTCCAGGCGCCGGCGCCGTGCCAGCGGATGGCTCAAGCCCACCACCACAGCCAGTTCGTCCTCGCGGTAGGGCAGGCATTCCAGGTCCGGTACCGGTGTGTGGCTTTCCAGCACACCGATGTCGGCCAGGCCGCTGCCCACAATCTTGCCCACTTCGGAGCTGGTGTGTTCCTGCAAGTCGATCTTCAGGCCGGGGTGCTGTCTCAGGAACGAGCCGATCTGGGCTGGCAGGAACTGCGCGATCGCCGAAGCGTTGGCCACAATCCGCACGATGCCGGTGATGCCATGATGGAAGTCGTCCAGCTCGGCGTTCATCCGGTCCAGGGCCAGCAGCACCATGCGCGCATGGGCCAGCAGCGCGTGTCCGGCGGGCGTCAGTACCACGCCGCGCGCGTGGCGGATCAGGAGCGGCAGGCGCGCCCGTGCTTCCATCTCGGCGATGCGCTTGCTGGCTGCCGCCAGCGCAAGATGGCAATGCTTGGCAGCGCGGCTGATGCTGCCGTGTTCGGCCACCGCGACGAACAGGCGCAGTGAGCGGAGGTCATCGGTCATGGCGGTTTGGGTTTGTGTCCGGATTTTGATGTTCCAGGCACGAATCCTATCTCGGCGTTCGCTGTACCCCTGGCCTTAAGCGGCTGTAGGGATAACCGGAAGGGTCTGCAGGGGCATCACCCGGTGCTTCCACCAGCAGGATGCCGCGAGCCAGCGGTGCGAAGTCTGCGCGGAAGTGGCAAGTACTCTTGAGAGCCAGGATGGCGGCTTGCGCGCGGTCGGCGCCCAGGTGATGAAACGGAGCCGGGTCGAAGGCTTGCATGCGCGCGGAACTGACCGCGATGCGCGTTCCTCCGGTGCGCAGCAGCGCCATCGGGCCAAGGTCCAGCTGCAGGCCGCCGGCCACGGTTCCCGTGGACATCAGCCGGCCGCTGCCCAGTCGCTCGACCAGGAAACGGCCTGCGAAGGCCGGCTGCCCCAGATTGACCTCGATGGTTGCGCCTTGCCCGGCAGCGTGGGCCACTGCCGCTGCCTGGCCATCGCACAGGATTCCCAGCAGCGCATCTTCGGCCTTCGCGCGGACCAGTTCCGCGAGCAGGCTGGTGGTGTTGGAGCCTGCACCCGCGCCAGGGTTGTCCTGTACATCTGCGAGGAGTATCGGCCCGTCCCCAGGCGCCCTGCAGCGCTGTATGGCTTCCTTGACGGCCGCATTCACGGGCCATAGAGCAGCATCGAAGTTCCGTGCCTCATCCATGAGCCTGCTGTACAGGTGCCCGCATGCGCCATCGGCGGCCTTTTGGGTGTCCGCGTGCACCATGATGGCCGGGCCGCACCAATGACGGTCATTCAAGGGGAAGCCCGCCGCATAGCAGCGGCTGACGACTTCGCCTGCGTCGGCGAGCGATTGCCCGGCGATGCGCTGGCTAGGGCCATCCAGGGTGCATTGAGCATGCAAGGGAATCAGGAACGGGGAATGCGCTATCGCCACTCCAGCAGAGCGGCCATGCGCCAGCAGCCGGTGGATCAGGGCGGCAGCGATCTTTCCGCATGCCACGCGATCGACGTGCGGGTACGTGCGGTAGACAACTGCGCCATCGATCATGCGGGCAAAGGCAGGGCTCAGGTTCGCGTGGTAGTCCAGCGTGACGGCGATCGGTAGGTCTTCTCCCACGACCTCGCGCACGCGGCGCAGCAATTCGGCTTCGGGGTCGTCCAGAGAGGGCGTTGCCATGGCGCCGTGGAGCTCCAGGTAGATGGCGTCGGGCAGAGGCGCTTCCGTGAGGCGCGAGAGCAGGGCCCCGCACACATGTTCGAAGGCCTCGTCGCTGACCATGCCGCCAGCTCCTCCGCTGGCCCACGCCAACGGCACCAAGGCATGCTCTTGTCCAATGGCTTGCAAGAAGCCCGTGGTGGGAAAGCTGCCCGTGCTCAGTTCGTCCAGCATTTGATCGCCGAGCAAAAGAGGTGGCCTGTCTCTACGGCGAAGGAAGTGATTCAACCCCACATCCTGCGAAGGCGCGAAGGAGTTGGATTCGTGCGAGAACCCGCCGATAGCGATGCGTCTTCCGGCGGTTTGAGCCCTCATGCGAGGGCTCCCTGACAGAGATTACTCAATCTGTACCCCGCTTTCCGCCACCATCGTGCGCCAGCGCCGCCGCTCGCTCTCCATGAATTGCGCATGCTGCGCCGGCGTGTTCGGCTCGCTTGGCGAGATGCCCATGTCATTGATTCGTTTCACCACGGAGGAATCGCGCAAGGCCGCGTTGATGGCGTCGTTGAATGCGCTTACCACCGTGGCCGGTGTCTGCCTGGGAAGGAAAACGCCATTCCAGGTCGGCATGGCAAACCCCGGAAAGCCTTGCTCTGCCACCGTAGGCAGTTCTGGCGCACCAGGCAACCTCTTGGGGCCAGGGTGGCGAGCATCCTGAGCTTGCCCTCCTGCGCCAGTTGGCGGCTCAGCGACAGGGTCATCAGAGCCAGATCCACACGGCCCGCCACCAGATCAGGCACGACGTGGCTTTCGCCCTTGTAAGGGATGTGATTCAAGGTGACACCCCCGCGTTTCCACAAATACTCTTGGGCGATGTGCAGCGTTCCCATGGGCCCGGCGGACATATAGGAAACCTTGCCCGGATGGGCTCGCGCGTCTGTCAGCACATCTGCCAGTGATCGGTAGCGGCTGGTGGCGGATACCGCCATGACAAAATCAACATAGCAGAAGTTGCCGGCATCGACGAAGTCGCGCGCGGGTTTGTAGGGAAGCGTGGGCTGCGTGTACTCCAGCAGTGCGTTGGTGCCTACGCCGCCAAACAATGCAATCAGGCCATCGGGGGGCGCCTTGGCCACGTAGGATGCCGCGATCACCCCCGCTGCGCCGACGCGGTTCTCGACGATCACGGACTGCCCGAACGAGCCTTCCATCGATTTGGCCAGAAGCCTGGCGAGCACATCGGTGGCGCCGCCAGCGGCAAAGGGCACCACGAGATGCACAGGCGACGATGGCACGCCTCGTTTTTTTCCTCGGCTCCGGCCTGCGTGTTCAGAAGCGGCAGCCCGCCACTGGCAAGGGCCATGCCAAGCCACTGGCGGCGAGACAACCGGGTGAACCGATCCGAAGCCTGTCCGTTTTCACGCATGCGTTCCTCCAATCGTTGAAGTTTCATTGATCCAGCCGAATCCCGGCTTCCTGCACCACACGGCCCCACTTGTCGTATTCGCTGCGCACGAAGCGTGCGAGTTCCTCGGGCGAACTGCCGGAGGGTTCGGCGCCCAGCGCATCCAGCCGCTGGCGGAGCGCGGGGTCGGCGAGCGCGCTCACCATCTCGGCGTTGAGTTTGCTGATCACGGCTGGCGGCGTCCCCGCTGGGGCGAACAGGCCGTACCACGCGCTGGCTTCATAACCGGGCACACCAGCCTCGGCAATCGTCGGAACTCCGGGAAATGCCGCCGAGCGTTTGCCATTGGCCACGGCGATCGGGCGCAGCTTGCCGGCCCGGATGTGTGGCGCCACGGTGGCGAGATCGAAGGTCATGTCGACTTGGCCCGCGACCACGTCAGTGACTCCCTGGGCGACTCCTTTGTAGGGAATATGTCTGATATCCACCTTCGCCATGGTTTTGAGCAATTCTCCTGCCAGATGCTGAGAGGCGCCAGCGCCGCCAGAAGCGTAGGTCAGCTTGCCGGGATGGGCGCGGGCGTAGGCCAGCAGGGATTTCATATCGGTGACGGGTACCGCGGGATTGGCAACCAACATCAATGTGCCGCTGGCCACCAATCCGATGGGCGCGAAATCCTTCAGCGTGTCATACGGCATGCGTGAGAAAAGATGCACATTGACCGCATTGGTGCCGATGGAGCCCATCAGCAGCGTATAACCATCGGGTTTGCTCTTCGCCACGAAATCCGCACCGATATTGCCGCTGGCGCCTGGCTTGTTTTCCACGATGAATTGCTGGCCCAGGCGCTGGCTGGCATGCTGTGCGATCGAGCGGGCCAGAATGTCGGTCAGGCCTCCGGCCTGGAAGGGCACGATGATGCGAACCGGCGCTAACGGATAAGGGGCGGCTTCCTGAGCCGGCGAGGCCAGAGACACGGTAGCCAGCACTGCGGCGGTCACGAGCTTCTTCATGAAAAGTCTCCTTGTGCGCGTTCGCGCTTATGTTGTTCTATCGCTTGAACCTGCCTCTCAGTGCGTGCCGTCCAGGATCGCGCCATCGGCACGCAGCCGGGCGCGCAGGACCTGTACGTCGAGCGCGTTGAAATCGTCGCTGGCCGTGTCTCTCAGCATCGCGGCGGCGGTACCCGCGGCCTGGCCCATTGCCAGGCAAGGGCCCATCACGCGGGCTGAGCCGTGGGCGCCGCGATCAGCCGAGAGAATGCGCCCTGCCGCCGCCACATTGCGCAGCCCCTTCGGCAGCAGGCATCCCCAAGGGATGTCGTAGGACCCTCCCCTTCCACGGGAATGCGGACCTGCCCGGTGCCGGACTGGTGAATATCCACATGATGAGAGCCTTTGCCGATGCCGTCCTCGCGCTTGCGCGCTGTCAGCACATCTTCCTGCGACAGGCAGGCATGCCCTTCGATGCGGCGCGTTTCGCGTACGCCGACCCGGCTGGCGATGCCGCTGTAGGCGGCCTGCTCGAAGCCGGGTACGTGCCGGCGCATGAACTCGCAGCATTGCCAAACCTGTTCGGACAAGCCGGCGAGCGTCGCGCTCAGATCCCTGGTGCGGGTTCCGTCAATACCACCCATGCGCGTGGAGTTCAGGCACACTTCGCCGCGCTGGCGAGAAGTGGGTTGGATCATGATCAGCGCGGTGGGGTAGAGCTCGCCGCGGGCGATCGCGGCGGACACCAGGGGGCCATTTCCGTTCAGGAACACGGTGGGCTCGCCTTGCGCCCGTGCTGCTTGCGCCAGCTCACGGTCCGTTCGGCCCTGGCGAATGGCCTCGCTTTCACCGAGCGCGAAGTGCTCAGGATGGTCGTGCAGGAATTCCAGCAGCGGCGTGGTCTGAACGCCGGACATGCGGAACATCAGCGACACCGGTTGCAGTTCTCCGTCGGGGCCGCCCTGCAGCACGGGTCCGCCGGCGGCTCGCACAATGTCGGCGTCGCCTGAACAATCGATGAAAAGTGGCGCGCGAATCTCCGTGCGGCCTTCCTTGTTGAGCACGTGCAATGCGCGCACACGCTCGCCTTCCATGCTCACACTGTTTGCCCAAGTGTGCAGCAGCAGCCGGACGCCCGCTCGGGCTAGCGTGCGTGCCACGGCCAGCTTCATGACCTCCGGATCCAGACATACATACCAGATCAACCGCCAGTCGTTTAGAGGTCCTATGTATCCGCCCAGTCGCTCGCATTCAGCCAGCAGCTCGCGCCCGACGCCGCCGAGAATCCATTCACCACGCGCATTGAGTGCGCCATCAATCGCCATGCCGCTGATCAACTCGCCGCCAGGCATCGGCCCGGACTCCACGAGTATCGTGCGGGCACCGCCGCGCGCCGCGGCCAGCGCAGCGGCAATACCGGACGCGCCCGCGCCAAGCACGACCACGTCGCTATCGGTCACCTGCGCAGCTGGCGCGAAGTCCGCTTGTGTCTCCATCTTCTCGATCTCCAGGTTGCCGCCTCGATCGGGCGTGAGGGAATTATTCGAGGTGCATGGCCATTCGTCCCATGGTGAGATGCTATTTTTTCCGTATAGTGGACAAAATGACCACGGCTACCTCAACTGCACAAATCGACCAGGCCGCAGACGGCGCGCGTAGCCTGCATCGCGCCATTGGCCTGCTGCGTCTGCTGTCGACACGCGGCGCTACGGGGTGGCGCTTGAGCGATTTGGCGCAAGAAGCTTCGCTGGAACATTCGACCGTACACCGCATGCTCAACTGCCTGCTGCTTGAACGGCTGGCGGTCCGAGTCGAGGGCACCAGGCGCTACACGCTCGGGCCATTGGCCTATGAGCTGGGCGTGGCTGCCGCGCCGCACTTCGCCATCGAGCGGGTGGCCGGCCCGGCCCTCATGCAATTAGCCGCGGAGACACGCGACATCGTGTTCCTGAACGTGCGCAGCGGCACGGAGTCGGTTTGCGTGGCGCGCTTTGAAGGGCGCAAGGCACTCAAGGCCTACACGGTGGAGGTCGGCACGCGCAGGCCGCTCAGCCTATCCGCTGGCGGGGTCGCCATGCTTATCGCCCTGCCGCGCGCGGAGCAAACCGGCATCGAGGCGCAGAATCTGCATGCCATCGAGCGGCGCGGCGAAGCACGGCAGACGGCGGTCAGAAGGATGCTGCAGCGCTCCCGGCGGTTGGGCTATGGCTGCAACCAGGAAGACATGATTCCCGGCATTGTCGCGATCGGTGTTGCCATTCGCGCCAAGACAGGGGAGCCTGTGGCGTCGCTCAGCCTGGCTGCCTCCTGTGCTGACTTGAGATCGCCTCGCAGGGGGCGTCTGATTGAGCGGTTGAATATCGAGGCTGCAAGCATCGGGGAGCAATTGGGGCAGTTGCGTTACTGAACGGTCAGAGCCATCTCCCTTGAGTCGACGGACTAACGTTTCTCGAGCGTACCGCGCAGGACTTCGACCAAAGCCAAGGCTGCGGGCGAGAGCGTCTTGTGCTTCAGATGCATGAGGCAGAGATCGCGCCCGACCACAGGTTTGTACAACTGGCGGGCCACGAGATTCGGAAACTGCAGCGAAGAGATCAGGTATGCGGGAAGAATCGCGACGCCCAGGCCGCGCGCTGTCAGTGCCAGTGCCGTCGTGAGATAGGAGACCTCGAACAGGGGCTTGAACGGCAGCCCGAGCTCGTCGCAAGTCCTGTCGATCAGCGTGCGGATGCCGATCCCGCGCCGCACGGTGATGCAATCCAGCTTCACGACATCCTCCCAAGTGGGGTGGCGCCGCAAGGCGGGTGGTGGCATATCCGAGCGGTAGATCACGCTCAACTGATCGCGCAGGATCGTGGTATGGACGATGGAGTCGTTCAGCGTGTCAGGAGTGCCAATGCTGAATTCGGCTTCGCCTTGCTCCACCGCGGTGGTGAGATTGTCGGAGCCGACATCGAGCATCGTCAGCGAAATATTCGGGTACCGGCGCCTGAAGGTGTCAATCACCGCGGGCATCAGGCCCGCCGCGACGGCCGACGTGGCGGCGAAGCTCAGGCGGCCCCGGCTACGCTCGGCCAGGCCTTTGGCGCTGCTCGTCAGATGTGCGACGTCCCGGATGATCCGCTCCGCCGTGGCGAGCGCATCCTGCGCAGCCGGAGTAGGGCGCAGCGCCTTCGAAGTGCGGTCGAACAGGCGCACGCCGAGGCTGCGCTCCAACTGCTGAATCAGCACGCTGACAGCCGATTGGGTAATGCACAGCTTGTCTGCCGCCCGGGTCAGGCTCCCGGAGTGGTAGACGTTGACGAATGCCTGCAACTGGCGAAGGGAGGGATCCATGAATGCATCTTATGCTTTGAGTCAGATCTTTCTTCTCCTGCTGATCTTCGATTTTTGGGAAAAAGACCCCTGTATTCAAGGGTATTGCAATTCCGTCGAGCTAAAGGTAAGCATTCAGTTAACTTATGCTTGACTGAAAATATTTCGTTTTACGGTCCGGTACCAAGACACTAAAGTCGCATCCTGCAGACTATCGGCGGCATGCGTGATTCCAGCAATGCCGTCTTCAAAAATCCCAATTTGGAGATTCACCTCATGCCCATCATCGATGTACACACCCACATGTTCACCACGGAGTGGCTGGAACTGCTGAAGAGGGAGGGAGGCACCTACAACATCAAGACCCGTCCGGACGGTCAGCAGGAAATCTTTCGCGGCGATACCCCGGTAGTCATTCCGCAAAAGGGCCATTTCGATTGGCGGCTGCGCATTCAGCACATGGATCAGGCCGGCATCGACATCTCGGTGGTCTCTCTCACATGCCCCAACGTGTACTGGGGCGGAGAGGATGTGAGTTGCAGGGCCGCGCGCGAGGCCAATGACAATGTGGCGCAGGCACAAACAGCCTACCCGGACCGGATCCGGTGGTTTGCATCCCTGCCCTGGGAATATCCCCAGCGCGCGGTGGAGGAGTTGGAGCGTGCCTGCGCGCAAGGCGCGGTAGGCGTGATGGTTCTGGCGAACGTCGCCGGCAAGAGCCTCACAGACCCGATGTTTGCCCCGGTCTGGGAGGCCATCGACAAGCGCGGCCTGCCCGTGCTGGTGCATCCGACGGATCCCCCTGGGGTGGATTTCATGGACATGACTCAGTTCGATCTGAGCTGGTCGGTCGGGTTCATGTTCGACACCACATTGGCCATTACGCGGATGATCTTCAACGGCTTCTTCGACCAGTATCCGAACCTGAAGATCATTGCCTCGCACGGCGGGGGGACGCTGCCTTATCTGGTGGGCCGTTTCGAGAAGGGCGATGAGGTGGAGTTGGCATCGCGCCGCAAGATGAAACGCAAGCCGACGGACTACCTGCGGCATATCTATTACGACAGCATCACGTACAACCTGGGCGCGCTCCAGTACCTGCTCTCGGTGGTGGGCACCGAGCAGGTCATGCTGGGGACGGACTGGCCGCATTGGGTGCATGACACCAAGGGCGCGCTTGCGAATACGGCCGCGCTGGGGGCAGGGCAGTCACTCGCGGTGCGAGGCGCCAACGCGCAGCGTGTGTTTGGCTTCTGAGCACCGTGACAGAAGAACCCGCTGCGGCCCTCGCAGCGGGTTTTTTTCTGGGAAATGGGCCTCATAGATAAATAAAGTGGAAAAGCGCTTGACCTTCCCACGATGGGAAGCCTCAAAGTTCATCCATGTCGAATTTCAACTATGGGGAAATCACCATGAACATGCCCAGCAACAATGCCATGATCAGCCTGCCCATCGGGGGGATGACCTGCGCAAGCTGCGTGGGCCGGGTGGAGGCCGCTCTGGCAAAGGTCGATGGCGTCGGCGGCGTTTCCGTCAACCTCGCCACTGAAAGGGCCGACATCCGTCCAGACGGCCCTGTAGACCGTGCGGCGTTGATCCAGGCCGTGGAGAGCGTCGGCTACGAAGTACCTGCCGGCACCATGGAGCTGGCCGTCGGAGGCATGACCTGCGCTTCGTGCGTGGGCCGTGTGGAGCGGGCGCTCAAGGCTGTACCGGGCGTGACGGGGGCCGTAGTCAACCTGGCGACGGAGCGGGCCACGGTGCACGGAGCCGCTTCGCCGGAGGCGCTGGTGGCCGCTATTGGCGAGGCTGGCTACGAGGCGCGTCTTATTGACACCGCCGCGCAGAACCACGAAGAGGCTGCGGAGAAAAAGGATGCCGAGCGGGCAGAACTCAAGCGCGACCTGATCCTGGCCACCGTGCTCGCGCTGCCGGTGTTCGTGCTCGAAATGGGCTCGCACCTGATTCCCGGCATGCACGAATGGGTAATGAACACGATTGGCATGCGGGAAAGCTGGTATCTGCAGTTCGCGCTGACCACGCTGGTGCTGGCCATTCCAGGCCGGCGCTTCTATATCAAGGGCTTTCCGGCATTGCTCCGCCTGGCGCCGGATATGAATTCGCTCGTTGCGGTGGGCACGGCTGCAGCGTTCGGCTATTCGCTCGTGGCTACTTTTGCGCCCGGCTGGCTGCCGGAAGGCACGGTGAATGTCTATTACGAGGCGGCTGCCGTCATCGTGGCGCTGATCCTGCTGGGGCGTTTTCTCGAAGCGCGTGCCAAGGGGCGCACCTCAGAGGCCATCAAACGGTTGGTCGGCCTGCAGGCCAAGATGGCCCATGTCTCGCGCGACGGGCGCAGCGTGGACATTCCGATCGGTGAGGTGATGCTGGGCGATCTCGTCGAAGTCCGGCCGGGCGAACGAGTGCCCGTTGACGGTGAGGTGACCGAAGGCCGCAGCTTCGTGGACGAATCGATGATCACCGGTGAGCCGATTCCGGTCCAGAAGGAAGCAGGCAGTGCCGTGGTGGGCGGCACCATCAACCAGAAAGGCGCCTTGACGCTGCGCGCCACCGCCGTGGGCGGACAGACCATGCTCGCCCAGATCATCAGGCTGGTGGAGCAGGCGCAGGGCTCCAAGCTGCCGATTCAGGCCGTGGTGGACAAGGTCACACTCTGGTTCGTGCCTGCGGTCATGCTGGCCGCGCTGCTGACTTTCTTGGCGTGGCTGGTCTTTGGCCCCTCTCCGGCGCTGACTTTCGCGTTGGTCAATGCGGTCGCCGTGCTCATCATCGCCTGCCCCTGCGCCATGGGCCTGGCCACGCCGACCTCCATCATGGTGGGTACTGGCAGAGGCGCCGAGATGGGCGTGCTGTTCCGCAAGGGCGAGGCCTTGCAACTGCTGAAAGACGCGCAAGTGGTGGCGGTGGACAAAACTGGCACGCTGACCGAAGGCCGTCCTGTCCTGACCGATCTCGAGGTGGCCGCGGGTTTCGGGCGCGATGAGGTGCTGGCGAAAGTGGCCGCCGTGGAGTCGCGCTCGGAGCACCCCATTGCCCGGGCTATCGTCGAGTCTGCCGCCTTGGGCGGGATCGAGCTGCCTGCGATGAGCAGCTTCGAATCGGTGACCGGCATGGGTGTGCGCGCCATGGTGGGAGGCTCCCGGGTAGAGGTAGGGGCGGACCGCTTCATGCGCCAACTGGGCTTGGATGTGGGCAGCTTTGCCCCCACTGCCAACCGCTTGGGCAGCGAAGGCAAATCCCCGCTATATGCCGCGATCGATGGCCGGTTGGCCGCCATCATCGCGGTGGCCGACCCGATCAAATCCAGTACGCCCGCCGCCATCGCCGCGCTGCACCAACTGGGCCTGAAGGTCGCCATGATCACCGGCGACAACGCGCGCACGGCACAGGCCATTGCCCGGCAGTTGGGCATCGATGAAGTGGTGGCCGAGGTGATGCCTGAAGGCAAGGTCGACGCGGTGCGCCGGCTGAAGGCAGCGTACGGCCGCATCGCATTCGTGGGCGATGGCATCAACGACGCGCCAGCGCTGGCCGAGGCCGATGTGGGCCTGGCCATCGGCACGGGCACTGATGTCGCGGTGGAATCCGCCGATGTGGTGCTCATGTCCGGCAATCTGCAGGGTGTGCCCAATGCCATCGCGCTCTCGAAGGCGACTATCGGCAACATCCGCCAGAACCTGTTCTGGGCTTTCGCCTACAACACGGCGCTGATTCCCGTGGCCGCCGGGGTGCTGTATCCCGCGTGGGGTGTGCTGCTGTCCCCAGTCTTCGCCGCCGGGGCCATGGCCATGTCGAGCGTGTTCGTCCTGGGTAACGCGCTACGCCTCCGCCGGTTTCAGCCGCCACTGGCCGAAGGAAAGAGCTGAGGCTGCGGTGTGGATTGTTTCCTGAACAGAAAGGGTCTTGTTCAATTTAGCTAGTGTTTACCCTAGTCCTTAAGGCGCAAACTACGTCTTACGGAGCCGGCCAAAGCCTTCCAAGCCAAAAGCCTCCTCCGCGGTGAATCCCAAAGTAGTCACAACGGATTCAACGAAGAGGGGGCTGCCACGGTGGCAGTCTCGCTGGTCCAAAAGATTGAACAGATTGAACTGAAAAGGAAAGAATCATGCAAGCCAAGAACATCGCCCTCGCTACCGTCCTCGCCGCTGTTTTCGCTGGTAACGCTTTTGCCGCCCAGCCCGCTGCCGGCGAAGGCCCCCTGTTTCTGAACGAGCCGGCCACGGTGAGCACACTGACCCGTGCTGAAGTGACCCAGCAAGCCATCGCCAACCTGCCGGCCACCGATGCCAACCTGCTGGCTGCCAAGGCACCCGTCTCCGCCAGCAAGGTCACCCGCGCTGAAGTGCGCCAGCAAACCCGTGAAGCCCTCGCTGCCGGCTACCAAGTCAAAAGCGGCGAAATGAGCTGATCACGCCTTCTGGCGGCCTGCAATGGCCGCCACCACCCAAAAACGAGACGCTTGCCGTCTCGTTTTTTTTGCTCTTCGTTTGAGGCAGACTATCCGGAAAGATTCGGAAAGATCCGAGGAAAAGGCTCACGCTGGGCGCACTGACCAGGAAGCTCTCTGATTCAAAGTATCCACATCAAAGCCTGCCAGCTTCTTGTAATCGCGTTCGACGTCCTTCAGGGCTTCTTGCGCCTTGTCGTGCGCGTTGGAGCGGACCAGCGCGCCGACTTTGGCCATCACATCTCCCGCTTGACGGCGATTGGCCAGCTGTACC
The DNA here is from genome assembly GCF_049532675.1 of Ottowia sp. VDI28. NCBI lineage: Bacteria > Pseudomonadati > Pseudomonadota > Betaproteobacteria > Burkholderiales > Comamonadaceae > Ottowia > Ottowia sp. VDI28. The sequence continues at coordinate 1,529,928 of NZ_CP149820.1, forward strand.
GCCGAGACCGGTTCACGCCGGTCGCGTTCATACAAACGCAGGCCCTCAATGACATCATCGCGAGCACCCGCGAGCCGATAAGCCAGGACCCTGGCATCGAGGATGGCCTGCGATGCACCGTTCGAGCCAAATGGATACATGGCGTGAGCTGCGTCACCCAGGAGCGTGGCCCGATTGACGCTCCAGCAAGGAAGTGGATCAATGTCGGCCATGGGATATTCATAGACCTCAAGCGTGCCGCGGACCATCTGAGGTACGTCAAGCCATGAGAATCGCCAGTCCGCCACATAGTCTGCAACGCTTGGCGCATCCACAAGCTTGTTCCAGTTGCCGAGATCGCCGATGGATTCCCCGGTGGCCATTGGCCTGACCAGAAGCCAATTGAGTGTTTCGGCATCCAGCGCGTAGACAACGATTCTCAGCGTCTCATCCCCCACGATCACCATGGTGTGGCCATCGAGAAAAGATGTATGACGGGTTGCTCCTCTGTACATGACCCATCCGTTGGAGGCCAATTTTGTTTCGCGGCTTACGATGGAAGAACGAGATGCAGACCGGATGCCATCAGCAGCCACAAACGTGTCGCAGTCCCAGTGCTCACGCTCTCCAGTTGTTGAGCCGATCACGTCAATGCCAACGCTGGACTCATTGGTGCAATCTACAGACACGATCCGTTTGCCAGCGTAGACTGCACCCGCACCGAGCCGGTTGTGGACGGCGCTGAGCAGCATTTGCTGCAAGCGGCCGCGGTGTACCGAATACTGAGGCCAGCGATAGCCGGCTTTCATGCCTCGTGGTTCGGCCCAAATGAGGTGCCCCGAGCGGTCGAAATAGCTCAGTTCCGAGGTGGGCCAACCGATGGCGGCAAGCTCTTCTCCCAGCCCCAGTTCCACCAGTTCCCTCACCGCATGAGGAGGTAGATTGACGCCGACGCCAATTTCACGGATTTCCCTGGCCGCCTCAAGAACCGAGACGTCATCAAACCCCGCCGCATGGAGGCTCAGTGCCGCCGTGAGCCCTCCTATTCCTGCTCCTCCGATCAAAATTCGCATTTAAGGCCTTCCCAACTTGGCACGCTCTACCAGAGAGCGTTCGGACACGAAGAACTCACGGGCCCAAGCCTCGTATTCCGGTGGTCCCTTGTACCAATAGGTTTGCCGCAAGGACTTCAAAAGCTTCGCATATTCAGGGCTGTCAATGGCTGCCTTGAACGCAGTGTTCAGCTTCGTGACTACGGCGGGATTCATGCCCTTGGGACCGACCAGGCCATAGGGCGCGGGGTAGACAAGGTCATAGCCCAGACTCTTCGCAGTGGGAACCGATGGCATCCAGTCGGCAGGCTGCGCGTCAAATGACATGAGAAGCCTCAGATCGCCCGATTCGACGAATGGAAGCACGCTGCCGACAGCATCCAATGCGGCCACGGTGTGACCACCGATCAGGTTCGTGGCGGCTTCACTGCTGCTCTTGAAACCGATGTGCGTCAGCTCCACTCCCGCCATTCCACCAAACGCCTCTGTGAGCAGATGCATGGTGGTGCCGGCTCCGGCGGTGCCCACGGACACTTTTCCGGGGTTTGCCTTGGCATACGCTACCAAATCCGCCACGCTGCGAAAGGGGGAGCTGGACTTGACTGCGAGAACGAAGGTATAGCCTCCAAGCCCCGCAATCCAGGTGAAATCCCGCGTCGGGTTCCAATCAACTTTCTGCATGTGGGGAAAGCGCAGCAGGCCCGCCGTTGCCGCGGCAATCGTGTATCCGTCAGGCTTGTCAACTCGTGCCATGGTGGAAGGTGCCAGCGTGGCGCCCGCACCAGGTTTGTTTTCCACGATGATCGGTTGACCAAGCTCCTTGCCTGCAAGTTCGGCGAGCTTCCTGAATGTCAGATCCGTTGGGCCTCCCGCACCGAAACCCACGAGCAGCCGAATGGGACGGTTGGGGTAGTCACCGTCCGCTTTCGCCAGACTTGCGGAAAGGGCCAGCAGCAAAGCCAGTCCCAGCCAAAAAATGCGGCTCGCGGCATGTTTTGCCGCCCAGATATTCTTCATGTTTGTCTCCTGCGTTGTGGGTGCGTATTCGGCTGGCTCAGATCACCTTGGCGTGGCGGTAAGCCTCCAGTTCATCGTCGGTCTTGTTCAAAAGAGTTTTCAAGACGCTTTCCGTACTGCTTCCAAGCTTCGGCGGTGGCCGCTGGTATTGCACAGGGGTTCCCATCAAGCGAAGAGGGCTGGCGATCGTCGAGACGGACCCTCCGTCCTCGGTCGGCATGTCCACGCGAAGTTGCCGGTGCGTGACTTGAGGGTCTTCGAATACCTGCTGATAGTTGTTGATGGGCCCGCAGGGCACGCCGAAGGCTTCCAGCTTCTCGATCCAAGAGGCCGAGGTGCGGGAGCGCATTGTTTTCTCCAATTCAGGAATGAGCACTTCCCGGCCGGTGATACGCCCCGTCACCTTGATCCAGCGTTCGTCGGAGGCAAGATCAGGGCGCTCGATGGCCTGGCAGTATTTCTGCCATTGCGCATCATTGCCAACGGCCACCACCATGCTGCCGTCGGCCGTCTGGAACACCTGGTAGGGCACCAGGCTGGCGTGCGCGTTGCCATACCGGAAAGGCACCTTGCCGCTCGAGAAGTACCCCGTAACCTGGTTGCCGCCGAGCGCCACGAGGCAATCGAGCAGCGCCATGTCGATGTACTGGCCGCGTCCCGACACCTCTCGGTGATTGAGGGCGGCCAGGATGGCAACCGAGGCGTACATGCCCGTGATCACGTCGGCGATGGCTATACCCACTTTCTGCGCTCCACCGCCGGGCACCTCATCGCGCTCGCCCGTGATGCTCATGAGGCCGCCTTGCGCCTGGAACACGAAGTCATAACCTGGCTTGTGCGCGCTGGGGCCCGTCTGCCCGTAGCCTGTGATCGAGCAATACACCAGCCGCGGATTGACGGCGCTCAAGGCTTCGTAGTCCAACCCATAGCGCTTGAGATCGCCGATCTTGTAGTTCTCGACCACCACATCCGAAATGGCCGCCAGTTCCTTGATGAGCTTTTGCCCCTCTGCGCTGGCGATGTCCACGGTGATCGATCGCTTGCCGCGGTTGGCGGCGGCGTAGTAGGTCGAATCGTGCGTGTATTCGCCCTTGTCGTCCCGGATCCAGGGCGGCCCCCAGCCGCGGGTATCGTCGCCCGATCCCGGCCGCTCCACCTTGATGACTTCCGCGCCCAGATCGGCCAGGTTCTGCGTGGCCCAAGGCCCAGCCAGCACTCTCGAAAGATCCAGCACGCGAAGGTGCGAGAGCGCGCCCATGTTCTGCATGGGCTGAGTTGTCGACATCATGGGACAGCCCTTATTCCAGCTTCACGTTGGCGGTTGAAATCACTTTGGCCCACTTGTCGATCTCGGCGTTCACGAACGAGGCGAACTCGGGCTGTGTTCTGATGCCAGGCTCGGCCCCCTGTTCCAGGAACAGCGATTTCATCTTCGGTGTGCTCAGAACTTCGCGCACATCGGCGTTGATCTTCGTGGCGATCTCCGGCTTCATGTGTGCGGGTCCGTAGAGGCCGAACCATGCCGTGGCTTCGAAGCCTTTCACACCGGCTTCATCCAGCGTAGGAATATCTGGAACAGCCGGCGAGCGCTTGAGCGACGTCACGCCCAGGGCCTTCAGCTTGCCGGCCTTCACATGCTGAATGACACCGGTGACCGAATCGAACATGACGGGAATCGTTCCGCCCAGCAGGTCATTGAGCGCCGGCGCTGCCCCTTTGTAGGGAACATGCACCATCTGCACCCCGGTCATGCTCTTGAAGAGCTCGCCGGAGAGATGATTGGCACCGCCCGTTCCCGCAGAGCCAAAGCTCAGCTTGCCGGGGTTGTCCTTTCCGTACTGGATCAGCTCCTTGACTGTCTTGGCGGGTACGGCGGGGTTGACCAGCAGGAGGTTGGGAACGGACGCCACCTCCGCTAGCGGCGTGAACGCGGTCTTGGTGTCGTACCTCAGGTTCTTGTAGAGCCCTGGGTTGATCACATGATGCGTGGCCGTGAGCATCAGGGTATAGCCGTCAGGTGCCGTGCGCACGAGCTGCTCCGAGAAAATGGTACCGCTGGCGCCGGCTTTGTTGTCCACCACGACGGGAACAGACCATTTCTGAGCCAGTTCCGCCGCCAACTGCCGCGCGAGGATATCGGTGGTGCCGCCTGCCGGAAACGGCACGACGATCTTGACGGGCTGGGATGGATAGGCCTGGCTGAATGCCAGGCTTGCAGACACCGCCGCCACGAGGCCTACTGACCACTTCACAAGCCTGGATGTTGTTGTCATCGCCAGGTCTCCTGGTTCAGTGAGGAAACTCGGCCATGGCTTCACCGACCGCCACCACTTCATTGCGCTGATTCCGCACCTCGACGTCGAGGCAGGCCCAGCGGCTGTTGGACGTTTTCTTGAGAGATGTGATCCGGCCTCTCGGGGTAATGGTGTCTCCAGGTTTGACGGGGCTCTTCCAGCGTGTTTCCAGGCGGCGCTGCACGGCGTTCTGCTCATGGAGCCAATCGGTCAGCATCTTGGTGATGACGCCGAAGTTGTTCATGCCATGCATGATGATTCCACCGAAGTTGGTCTTGCCGAAATCACCTTTCATGTAGTCGTCATCGAGGTGCAAGGGGTTGAAGTCCAGGGAGGCTTCGCAGAAGTCGCGAATGGTTTCGCGGGTGGGCGAGAAGGGCGTGCCCACGATTTCCTGGCCGATACTTAGTTGTTCAAAGCTCATGTTTCGTATCTCCTTCAATCTGGTTCATTGCGGACGGATGGTCCAGCCGCGGCCGGAGCAGATCACTTCGTTGTGCTGGTTGAAGAACACGTTGTCGTGCACGACGAACAGGCGGTCCTTCTTGATGAACTTGTCCAGAGCGCGCGCTTCGAGGCGAATCACATCTCCTGGCCGCGCGGGCTTGTGATAGCTCCAGGATTGGCCTGCGTTCACGGTGCCGGGGCTGCGCATCCAGTCATCGGTAGGCGTGCACGCGAACATCAGCAGGATGTGGATCGCAGGCGGTGCGATCAGGCCGCCGTACGGCGACTTCCTCGCATATTCCTCGTCGAAATACAGGGGGTGCAGATCTCCCACCACCCGGCAGTATTTCTGGATGGCTTCGAGCGTCAGGGTGTAGGGGATGGTCTTGCGGGGTTCGCCGGGAACGATGTCGTCCCAGATCTTGCGAAGGTTCGCGTCTTTCCAGAAATCTGTCTCGAAAGTCGTTTCTTTCATGCTTTCCTGCTTGGTTGAAATTGTGGAGGACATGATGCATAATGTCCGCTAAGCGGTTAATAGAGACCGCTCTACGTTCATTTTTGGAGTTTTTAAACCTGCGTCAACCCATTCGCGGGAAATCCCTTATGGCAACACCGGAAAGTGAGTCGTTCGTCAGAACCTTCGCGCGGGGCCTGCGCGTGATCGAAGTCATGGGGCAATCGGCGGGCAGGCAGAACATCGCCCAGCTCAGCGATGCCTCGGAACTGCCCCGCACCGTCGTGCGGCGTTTGCTGCTGACGCTGATCGATCTCGGGTTCGTGAAAACAGATGAGAAGGACTACTGGCTCACGCCCAAGGTGTTGCGGCTGGGCATGACCTATCTCTACACACTGCCGTTCTGGCGCCAGTCGCAATTGGTGCTGGAAGAGCTTGGCACCCGCATGAAGCAGTCATGCGCAGTATCTGTGCTCGATGAAGGTGACATCGTCTATATCCAGCGCTTCCACACCAAGCGCATCCTGGCATTCAGCCCATCCATAGGTACCCGCCTGCCCGCATACTCGGTCGCGATGGGGCGGGTGCTTCTCAGTGGCCTGCCAGAGGATCAGCTTGACGCCTATTTCGAAACGACCGACTTCACGCCGCTCACCCCCAGAACCGAAACCGACAAGAGCAAGCTGCGCGCCGCCATCTCGAAAGTGCGGGAGCAGGGCTATGCTTGGTCAGACGCCGGATACGACGAATCCATTTGCGGTCTGGCCGTGCCCATTCGCGGCGCTGGTGGCTCGATCGTGGCCGCCATCAATGTGAGCCTGATTTCGGGTGAGTTCTCGGAAGACCAGGCGAAAGCGGAATTCCTGCCGCTTCTGAAACTGGCGGCCTCGCGGCTGAAAGAGCAGTAGGGGAGGATGCTTCCCGCTTTTCTGGTGGTGTCAGATCAGCTGGCGAAGCCTGCGTATCCATGCACTCAGGTGTCCCATAGCTGGTCGCTCTTCCGCCGGCCGCTCTTCCGCCGGTTGGGCGGGAGCGCTTTGAGCTTGCGCACGCTCGTTTTCGGAGTCCTCAAGCAGGCGCTGAAGTTCCTGGATGTTCTTCTCAAGGATGGCCGCGGTGGGTTGGTAAGTAGGGGGTGGAAGCAATGCAAGGTATGCCCGGCCGAGGGAGGGACCGCCAGAATTTGGGGTAATCCACAGAGGTGGAACCGGATGCACGCGTTGAGTCTCTTCCGCAAAAAACATGGCTGCGCGTGAGACATTCGACACACCGCAGACGACGTGACTGCAACGTGAGAGCAGCAGCGCGTCGGTGAGCACTTCCAATCCCAGGCAATAGTGGTGGCGGTCACGCTCGCTTGCGCCGAACAGCCACGTGTAGTCCTTGCGGAAATTCGCTTCCACGACGTCGGAAGGGGTACGGTGCGCAGGGATTGTCAGCAGCCGAGCGCCGAATTCCCGTTCGAACATGCTCACGGTCTCCTGCTCGTCAGTGGCAAGGAAAATGCGGTCGAACGAATATTCCTTGTCCAGCATGACGGTCTGTTCCAGATAGGCATCGGGACCGGCTGGAACAGGGTGCCCAGGAAAACCGCCGTGCCTTTGGTCGGTTCCGCGCACATGGACGCCGGCGCAACGGGCCCCCGCTTCCTTGGTGAGCAAGCTGTCCAGGTGCCGCGCTATCTCAGGCTTGAGGCGTACATACTTCCGTACGAGTTCACGGCCTCTGGCCAACACGTCGGGCGCGGGCGCATTGAGAGCAAAGCCGGTGAAGAATAGCCCTCCTTTGACAACTCCACCGCTATCCAGAGGGTCCTGTGTCAGCGCTTCGGCCAGCGTCAGGGCTGTAGGTTGTTCGAAGTAGTACTCCCAGGCGTTCATGGTCCCGTTCACAGGCTCCGCCTCGTTATAGCGTGTAACGTAGCGTTCCATGTCTACCACTGGTACAAGATGGCGCTGGTCTGCTTCCTCCAGGCCCTGCAGGACGACGGTAAAGTTGGACCAGAATCCCCAACCCGGAGGCTCACGATAAATAATGAAAGGACGGCGCTGGTCTTGCTGCATTGTGGTGGCAGGTGTTACGAGGGGTTACCGCTATTTTCGCATCTGAGACCAAGGCCCTTTTGGCTGAAAGAGAAAAGGACATATCACACGTGGCTAAGCTGCCTCCCGAAATCGCCTCTCAGGTTTCAACCACTCTGTCCGTTCTCGATCGGTATCTGGGCAGCGATCTCCGGGCCATTCACCTGTACGGTTCAGCCGTGGATGGGGGACTGAAGCCGCACAGTGACATAGACCTGATGGTCTCGGTGTCCGCGCCGCCCGCTGAAGCTGCGCGGAACGCGCTGATGCGGGAACTTCTGGCATGCTCTGCACCGCCCGGCGAGTCAAAGGTTCTCCGGCCGCTTGAAGTCACCATCGTTGCGCTCAGCGAAGTGGTGCCCTGGCGGTATCCTCCGAGGCGCGAGATGCAGTTCGGAGAATGGCTCCGCGACGATATAGGAGCGGGCCGCTTCGAGTCCGCCATGGCTGACCCTGACCTTGCCATTCTGATGACAAAGCTGCGGTTGCACAGCGTGCCCTTGCGCGGGCCTGAGGCTGCAGAACTGTTCGAACCCGTACCACCATCCGATCTCAGGGAGGCATTTGCCGCGACCATCGCACAGTGGAATGTAGAACCGGACTGGCACGGCGACGAGAGAAATATCGTGCTCGCCTTGGCCCGTATCTGGTTCAGCGTGTCTACCGGTTCCATTGCCTCGAAGGACGCTGCGGCCGCCTGGGCTGCGGAGCGCTTGCCCCCAGAACATGCGGCCCTGCTGGCCGGCGCCGCGGAATCCTATCTCGGCGGTGGGGAGCCGTCTCTGCCTTCCGGCTCGGTGGCTGGCTTCATACGTTTCTGTAAAACGGAAATCGAGCGAGAGCTTTCTCGTTAGAGCGTGTTCAAAGTCTCGGCGCGAGCCTCTCCTCCGTCATACCGGCGAAAGCCGGTATCCAGCGGCGGCGCTTCATTCACCGCTCTACGCAGCCTTGAGCGACGGAGCAAGCCGCTTCATGCGTGAAGTGGCCTTGCTGCAGATGGCTGACCAACTGCTGTTCGTCGAGCAGCATGAATTCCGCTACCTCACCATCCTGGTTGCTCGGAACGAAACTTTCCGGCAATGCCAGTTGGAAGATGAAGATCCGCTCATGCACCCAGTCTTCGCCGGCAAGCTGCGCCGTCACTATTTGGCCGGCCGGCGTCAGGCGTTCTGCCAACGGGGCGGGTACCCCCGCTTCTTCCCATAGTTCACGTATGGCGCATGTCCTCGGTGTCTCGTCAGAAGGCAGGCCGCCGGCAGCCAGGTTGTCGAGCATGCCCGGATCCGTCGGTTTGCTGAGAGAACGGCGGCTGTACCACATGCGCCCATCGGGCGTGAAGGCGTTGATGTGTACCGCGTGGCTGCGCAAGCCCAGCGCACGAAAGGCGGAGCGCTCCAGGCGGAAGAGTTCGGGCGCTTCGAGCGATGCCACGTCTTCGGGCCAATAGCTGAAACGCTCATCCCGCCAGCCGGTGATGAGGCCTTGGCTTCTCAGCGCCTCTGCGGCGCGTTGCAGTGCCTGCGTGCGCTCGCCGGCTGAAAGATCCTTGGCATGCCATGACCAGCGTGTCGGCGCGCCGAGGGGATGATCGGCCACGAGACCAGGCAGCAGCTCCCGAAGGGCCAATGCGCGCCGGCGCGACAGGTAGCCGATGATCCGGCCGTCAAGCATCAGGCGGTCGAGATGCTCCGGGAACGGGCGGGCCGCGTGGCCGAGAAGCTCCCGCGCGAGCGATGCCAAGGGCCGGTGATCAGAGCTCATCCGCGGGTTGATTCTGAATTTTGGAAGATCCGTGCTCCACTCCAAACCCTTGAGTCGCCTGCACGTGGCCATCGTCGAACTGCAGCACCCGCTCCGGCCAGCGCAGCGCCGCCAGCTTGAAGTCGCGTCCCACGGGCGTGGCCGATTTACGTGCCAGCCAGCGGCCGCCTACCGAGAAATCAACGCAGAACACATTGCCGCGCGCACCGTGCCAGGCATAGGGGTGCGTGTTCTCGAAGAGATCCGCATCGCCTTTGCCCACGGCACTCCGGTCAATCTGGTGCACTCGCCGCCAGTAGTGGCCCACCACGACCGGCGTCGGATCCGTATAAGCATCCCACCAGGGCACGCGCTTCACAAAGCGCCATTTGCCGCCAGCAAAGAACGTGGCCGTGCCTTTCTGTTCCACGCCCGAGGTCAATACCTTGAGTGGATTGAGCATTTGCTTGTTCGCTTCGAATTCCGCATGCGCGTGAAGGAACGGAGGTTGATGCTTGTGGCTCTCCAGGCCATGCTCCCATTGTTCCAGTTCCTTGGCCATGCGTTCTTCCAGCGCACTTTCCCGCGCCTGTTGGCGGCCCAGTTCCTCCCAGCGGTCGTATTCTTCGCGTACGGAGCCCAATGGGAGAGGCCGCACGGCTTCAATCTGAGCATCCTGCCAGGCTGCATGAATGACCCGGAGATCAGGCCGCTCCAGGGCGATGGGCAGTCCAGAAAGGAATTCCACGATCTCGCGCCGCTGCTGCGACGTGGGACGGTGGAAAGGGGCATACTTTTCCTGATCGCGCGCCATCCGGGCATCAAAGAACCAGCCGGACCCGTCCTTGACGTCTTCACGAAGAAGATTGATTTCATGGTTGCCCAGGACGGCGAGCGCGCGCCCGGATTGAACCAGCGCGCGGGCCAGTTCCAGCACAGCCGGGCTATCCGGTCCGCGATCGCAGAAATCACCCACAAACACCAGCATGCGGCCCTCAGGATGATGTCCCTGGCGGTCGTAGCCGAGGTGGCCCAGTAGTTGAAGCAGCGCGTCGATTTCTCCGTGGATGTCGCCCACGATGTCAAGCGGGCTGGCGGGCAGGGGCTGGATGAGGCTCATCAGTGTTTCCTGGGAAGGCAACTGGCCGGTTGAGGGACGGCCATCAAAACGCTATTGTGAATGGGTCTTCAATCCGGGGTCAGGCGCCTGTCTTCCAGGTGACGGCTATGGATCCCTTGGGGGGCACTATTTCGTCGAAAGCGACGATTCCAGCTGCACTCATCGTCTATATTCTTCGTGGGCTAAACATATGAGCTGCTTTTCCCGGAGCGCATGGTTTCAAAGGACTGAGCATGAGCAAGCCACTTAACACCACTTATTGGACAGGGGCCTGGATTCGATTCCGGGAGCCCGTCAACGAATTTGCTTCCTGTGAGCTGGCGACTGTGTATGCGCGTGACGGCGCTCAGTGCAGGGGCTTGTACTGGACGCCGAAAAACAACCCAAAGCCGAAAGTAGCCGTGATCGCTGCCCACCCCCGGGTTGACTTCAGCGAACACTACGCGTTTCCTCAACTGCTGCGCGCCGGTTACGCCTGCCTCGGTGCCAACCTTCGTTCGTTGAAGAACGATGTGAACTGCATTCATGAGCAGTTGTTGCTGGACATGGCCGCCTATGTGCAATGGCTGAAGGAGGTCCAGGGCATCGAGAAAGTGGTGTGGCTTGGCAACTCCGGCGGAGGGTCGCTGGGCTGCTTCTATCAGGCGCAAGCGAAAGCAGCGCCCGGCCAGAGACTTAAATTGACGCCGGCTGGGCGCCCGGTACCGTTGGCGGAGATCGAAATGCCGGCCTTCGATGCCATGGTGATCTCGGCCGCGCACACGGGCCAAGGGCTCATCGTGAACGAGACCATCGACCCCTCGGTGGTGGATGAGCATCGCCCGTTGCTCACGGATTCCAGCCTGGACATGTACGATCCGGCCAATGGGTTCAAGCCTGCCCCCGAATGGTCGAGCTACTCTCCAGAATTCGTGGAGCGTTACCGGGCCGCCCAACTGGCGCGTGTCGCGCGCTTGGACGCCGTGGCGAAGGCCATGGTCCGGGAGAGAATCGATGCCGAGGCCGCGCAGTCGAGCGAGGGGCTTTCGTCACTGCCGTTTGCGGCGCAGCGAGCCCTCATGCAGCAGGCCAACTTCCAGCCAGTGATGGTGATCTACAGGACGATGGCGAACCTGCATTACACAGACAATACGCTGGATCCGACTGACCGCGGCTATGGCTGCCTTATCAGTACGCGGCCGCATCTCATGAACTACCAAATATCAGGGTTTGCCCGCATACAAACCCCGGATGCCTGGCTGTCCACATGGTCTGGCTTGAGCAGCAATGCCAATCTGCTGAAAAATGCCCCTGCGGTGACCGAACCGGTGGCCGTGGTTCACGCGGGCAGGGATCTGGATGTCTACCCGCGCACGCACACCCAGCGGATATGGAATTCCTTGGGCAGCACCGACAAGACTTACTTTGACTTTCCAGAGGCGCTCCACTATTTTGAGCCCGCTGCGGGGGAAGATCCCAATGCCGGTGCGGTGGCTCAATTGGGTAAGGTGGTGCCCTGGCTGCAATCCCGGGTGCCTCTTTAATTCCCGTGTGGCACGGTCACGGTCAGGGTCACGGAGACGCGAGTTGAGGATCCGAGGTGCCGTGTGTTGCGGCGTTCGCTTCAAGCCGTATCGATAAGCGGTATTTTTCCAAAGGAGACAGTTCAATGCACAGCACGATGATGAATGTGCCGCTCTCGGTCAACCACCTGCTGGAGCGCGCGGGAGCGCTTTTTCCCGATCGCGAGATCATCAGCCGCCGTCCCGACAAGACGCTGGTGCGCCACACCTACCGGCAGTGGCACCAGCGCACGCTCCAACTGGCTTCGGCGCTGAGGGCCGCGGGCATCGGCAAGGGCGACCGGGTGGCGACCCTGTGCTGGAACCACCACGTACACCTGGAATGCTATTTCGGCATCCCCGCATGCGGCGCTGTGATGCATACGCTGAACCTGCGCCTCACGGGCCAGGAAATAGGATGGATCGCGGCCCATGCCGAGGATCGCTTCCTGATCATTGATGACATCCTGTTGCCGCTGTACCGGCAGTTCGAGCATCTGCACCGCTTCGAACGGGTCATCGTGGTGCCGTTCTCGGGCGAGCCTGTGACTGCGGACGGTGCGGATGACTACGAGCAGTTCATCGCCGGGCAGGATGCCGGGGCATTCGAATTCCTCCCCCACGATGAGAATGATCCGATTTCCCTTTGCTATACCTCCGGCACCACAGGCTCGCCCAAGGGCGTGGCCTATTCGCACCGCTCCACGGTGCTGCATGCGCTTTCGGCATCGCTGACCGACCACTGGGGGCTGCGAAGCCAGGACGTCGTGATGCCCGTCACCCCCATGTTCCACGCGAATGCCTGGGGCGTCCCTTATGGCGCGGTCATGTGCGGCGCTGGCTTTGTGTTTCCGGGACCCAACCTGCATGCCGACGATCTCCTCGATCTGATCACCGAAGCGCCTTCCACGCTGGCCCTGGGAGTGCCGACGATCTGGATGAGCCTTGTACAGACCTACGAGGCCTCCCGCGATCCTGGACATCCTGATCATGGCCGCTGGAAGCTGCCAAAGAGCATGAGATCCCTGGTCGGCGGAGCGGCCGTTCCCGAGGCGCTGGCGCGGGCTTGCGATGCCATGGGAATGCACATGCTGCAAGGTTGGGGCATGACGGAGACATCGCCCTTGGCCACGGTGTCTTATCTACCCGCGGCCCTGCAGGATGTCAGCCATGACGAGCGGATGCGCCGCACCGCCATGGCGGGTATTCCAGTGCCCCTGGTTGAGCTTCGCATCCGGGGTGAAGATGGTGCCAATGCGCCGCGCGACGGACAAAGCGTGGGCGAGATCCAAGTGAGAGGCCCCTACATCACAGGAAGCTATTACGGCCTTCCCGTGACGGAAGACAAATTCTCCGAAGATGGTTTTCTGCGGACAGGAGACGTGGGCACGCAGGATGCATACGGCTTCGTTCAGATCACAGACCGTACCAAGGACGTCATCAAGTCCGGCGGCGAATGGATCAGTTCAGTCGCGCTGGAAAACGCGCTGATGGGGCATCCGGCGATTCTTGAGGCGGCCGTCGTTCCCATTCCCGACGCGAAATGGAGCGAGCGGCCATTGGGCTGTGTCGTGTTCAAGCCAGGCAAGACGGCCACCCCGGAACAGCTCCATGAGCACCTGCTGCAGAACGGCTTCGCCAAGTGGCAGTTGCCCGAACGCTACGAGGTCATCGCCGAGATTCCGCGGACTTCCACCGGCAAGTTCTGGAAGATGAAGCTGCGTGAACAGTTTCCCCATTGAGGCCGCGAAGGCTGGAGCAATTTCATGATCAAGATCAGTGTGATGTACCCCTATTCGCCCGAGGGCCGTTTCGACATGGACTACTACTGCAAGGTCCATATGCCTCTCGTGAAAACCCGCATGGGCGAGTATTGCCGTGGATACGAGGTAGATCTTGGATTGAGTGGGGGCGCTCCGGACAGCGCGCCGGTCTACGTGGCGGTGGCGCACATCTACTGCGAAAGCATGGATGATTTTCGCAAGGGCTTTGGTCCGCACGCGGGCGAGTTCAAGGAAGATCAGAAGAACTACACCAACATCGCGTCCGTGATGCAAGTGAGCGAGCTGGCCGCGTCGGTTCGCGGCTAAGCGTACTTCATGCCTTTTCTGCGCCCGGGAGAGCACCATGCTCTTCCCCGTGTGTCATGGATGGTTTTCAAGCTGCTGTAAAGCCAGCGTCGATCGCCAGGACCGTGCCGATCGCCGAGGCGGCCCCTGGCGAGCTCAACCACAGGATACCGGAGGCGATTTCCCCAGGAGTGCTGTAGCGGCCGAGCGGATAGTTTGCCCCTCCGGCTGAAGGCGCACCGCCTTGGAACGACGCCACGATTCTTTCTGCCATGGGCGTTTGAATCCCCGAAGGGCATACGGCATTGATACGGACGCCCTTGCGCGCATACTGAAGTGCGGCGCTCCGCGTGAGGCCCACCACCGCATGTTTCGATGTGCCGTATACCGCCGAGCGCGCCGATCCGACCAGGCCGGCTCCGGATGACACATTCACGATGGAGCCTCCGGTGTCCTGCCTCAGCATCTGCTCTATCTGAGCCCTCATGCAGTTCCATACTCCGCGCACGTTGATATCCATCACGCGGTTGTAGAGATCGTCGTCCTCTTCCAGCAGAGGGCGCGTGGCACCTTCCACCCCTGCAGCGTTGACGGCTGCGTCCAACCGGTTCCAGCGCGATAAAGTATTCTGAACGGCATCGCGTACCGAGCTGACCTGGGTGACATCGCAGTCCAGTGCCAGTGCCGCTTCAGGATTCGGCAGCAGGGCGATCGTTTCGGCCAGCCCTTCCCGATTCATGTCCAACAGTGCAACATTGGCGCCTTCAGCTGAAAACGAGAGAGCGCAGGCCCGGCCGACCCCCGATGCCGCGCCTGTAATGAAGGCGACTTTTCCCTGGAGGGTCATGTTCATTGGCGCTTTATAAATTTCGCTCGGATGCCTGCAAAGAAGAGGGTTGAACGGCAAAGGAGTTGTAAAAGTTCGATAATTACTTATATGGCTAAGTATATGAATGGTTCGGCTTCACGTCTATGGAAAGTTGGCATGAAGACTCTGATTTCCTAGGGTATGGCTACGCCCGGTTTCAAGTTCGGAGGTATAGACATGTGCCCCAATCGTTCAAGTTCTGCACCCCCTGGTCCCGCTTCTTTCGCATCTCCCCGACCTTCTGCCCGCGTCACGCGTCTTTCCATTGCAGACCTGGTGCTGTCCTCAGGCGTCTTCAAGCTGGTGCTGGTGCGCGGTCCTGCAGGGTTCGGAAAGACGACTGCCATGCACCAGCTTCGAGAGCGGTTTGATCAGGCTGGAGCGACGACCTTATGGCTGGGCCTGGAACCTGCGGACAACGACCGTTCGCGCTTCCTCAAGTCACTTGGAGAGGCGGTTGCGGTGTTGCGGCCTCAATCGCCGGCATCGGCGTCGCCTCTCGATGCCGTTCGGGTGATCGGTTCCAGTTCGTCGCCCTTCGTGCTGTTCCTGGACGACATGGAAGTTATTCGCGATCCGGCCGTGATCGGGCTGCTGCGCGAGATGGTCGACCGGTTGCCTCCGCACGGCAGGATCGTCATCGGAAGCCGCAGCCTCCCTGATCTGGGGGTGGGGCGCCTGCGTGCACGCGGCGAGTTGGTCGAGGTGGGCGTGGAGCAGCTCCGGTTCACCCAGGCAGAAACGGCCGATCTGTTCAGCCAGCTTGGCCTGAATCTTTCCGACGCGCACGTGCGCAAGCTGCACGAGAAAACCGAAGGATGGATCGCTGCCTTGCGGCTGGCCTCCATGGTGGTAGGCCGCAGGGGCATTGCGGACGGTTTCATCGATTCGTTCGACGGCGCGACGGACGCGGTCGCCGAGTATCTGTCTCAGGACGTCCTGGCCCACCAGCCAGATGACGCACGCGAATTCCTGCTTTGCACCAGCGTGTTGCGGCATGTCAGCCTGCCTGCTTGCCAGGCGCTGCTGCCTCACCTCGATTGCGTGCGGTTGTTTGATTCGCTCGTGGCGGGCGGATTTTTCTGACGCCGGTGCCAGGGCAGGCGGGTGTATACCGCTATCACAGCCTGTTCGGGGAGTTTCTGCGGGCGCAGCTGGAGCGAACACACGCGGGCCGCCTGCAGCGGCTTCATCTGGCGGCCAGTGGATGGTATGTGTCGCAGGGGCGCCCCGTGCCGGCCATTGACCACGCCATCGAGGGCGAGGACTTTCCGCAGGCACTGCAGCTTCTGGAAGCGCATGTGGACGAATTTCTCGAGCTGGGGCGCATGCGCTTGCTTGACCGGTGGTTCGATGCCATTGCGCTTTCCGGGCTGGAACTGAAGCCCATGATCCTGGTTGCATCGATCTGGGCCAGATGTTTCACGCGAGGGCCTGGGGAGGCGCACAAGCTGCTGGAGGCTTCCGGCATCGGACACAGTGAGGATGCCCAGGTAAGGGCCCATGTCTCGGCGTTGAAACCATTGTTGCTGGCCATGCTTGATCAGCACGAGGATGCCGCGCGCGTGGGGGAAGAAGGATTGGCGGCGCTTCCCACGCCGTTTCCGTTTGCCGACAGCGTGCTGATCAACGCGATGGCCAATTCGGTCATGGTCTTGGGGCAGCGTCAGGAATCCTTGCGTCTGCTTGATTCCGCCAGACGCATGCCGGACGGAGGCGCATTCAATCGCATGTACTCGGAATCCGTCGGTGGCGTCGCAGACCTGGTCAGAGGGCGGTTGCGGCAGGCGATGGCGCGGTTCCGCCTGGCCGTGAATGCGACGCCGCGCACTCAAAGCTACGCCTACACCAACGGGAATGCCTGGGCGGGCGTGCTGTATGCGGGCGTGGTTTATGAGGTCAACGATATCGAAGAAGCTGAGCACCTGCTCAATGCCTATTTGCCGCTGGCCCGAGACGTTGGGCTTCCTGACCACATGATCGAGGGGCACCGGATCCGGGCCCGCATGGCGTTTGGCCGCGGAGATATCCTGGCTGCGCACGAGGCGCTCACCGAACTCGAGTACCTGGGGCACCAGCGCCAACTGCCTCGGGTCGTGGCCAGCGCCCAGTTGGAACGCGCGCGCGTGTTTACTTTGCAGGGCAATGCCGTGGCGGCCCAGGAAGATCTTGCGCGCGCCGCCGATCACGCGCTATGGGCGCGCGTGGACCACCTGCTCCTGCTGGCGCATGACTGCGAAGATCTTTTCATCGGCCAGCAGCGTTGGAACATCCGGTTCCGCAAGGCGGCCGATGCCATTGGGGAGTTGCAGCATGCCGTAGAACGGGCCGTCGCGGAAGGCCGCTTGCGCAGGGCTTTGAAGCTTCAGATGCTTCAGGCTCTGGCGCAGGATTCGCACGGCAACGCCGCTGCCGCGGTCGCCACGGTCTGCGAAGTGCTGGCTTCCGCGGCACCTGAGGGGTTCTTCAGATTGCTGGTGGATGAAGGGCCGGCGGTGGCCCCGCTCGTGGCGCGCGCCATGGCGGTGTTGCAAGCCGGGCATCACGCGCCCATGGTGCTGCAGCATGCCGAGCGGATCCTTGATCACTTTGGCTGGGCTGTGGAGGCGCCGGCCGCGCCGGAGAGGGGCTTTTGCAGCCGGTGGAGCCTCTCACGCGGAAGGAGCTGAATATCCTGCAGCTGCTGGCGGAAGGGTACTCCAACACCGCGTTGTCAGAGAAGCTGTTTGTCTCCGACAGCACGGTGCGCACGCATCTGCGCAATATCAACATGAAGCTTGACACCAAGAGCCGCATGCAGGCCGTCCACTACGGACGCCTCATGGGGCTCATCCGGTAGACGCTCACTCAAGCCAGGCTGCGGGCGATCACTTCCTTCATGATTTCGTTGGTGCCGCCGTAGATCCGCTGCACCCGCGCGTCGGCATACATGCGAGCGATGGGATACTCGTTCATGTAGCCGTAGCCGCCCCACAGCTGCAGCAGCTCGTCCAGTACGCGGTTCTGGGTATCCGACACCCACATCTTGGCCATGGAGGCCGTGGCCGTATCCAGTGTGCCTTCCAGCATTTCCTCGATGCATTGGTCGACGAAGGCACGGCCCACCCGGATCTGGGTGGCGATTTCGGCGAGCTTGAAGCGGGTGTTCTGAAAATCGGCAATACGCTGGCCAAAGGCCTTGCGCTCGTTCACATACTGAAGGGTGGCTTCGAAGCCGCCCTCCATCATGGCCACGCCCGTGACGCCAATGATCAGCCGCTCATAGGGCAGGTCCTGCATCAACTGGTACATGCCCTGGCCCTCCTGGCCGCCCAGTACGCGGTCATGGGGTACGGTGACATTGTCGAAAAAGAGCTCGGAGGTGTCTTGCGCCTTCATGCCCATCTTATCCAGCACCCGGCCCACGCGGTATCCGGCGAGCCCCTCGGTTTCGACGAGCAGAATGGACATGCCCCGTGAGCCCTCCGCGCCGCCGGTCTTGCACACCACCAGCACCAGGCCCGCGAGGAATCCGTTGCTGATGAAGGTCTTGCTTCCGTTGATGATGTAGTGATCGGCATGCCTTTCGGCACGGGTGCGGATGCCTTTCAGATCGGAGCCTGTACCGGGCTCGGTCATGGCAATGGCGCCCACCAGTTCGCCGCTGGCCAGGCGCGGCAGATAGCGCTTTTTCTGTTCCTCGGTGCCGTGGCTCAGTAGGTAGTGAGCCACAATGGAATGCACGGCGTTGTTCATCCCCGTCAGGCCTCGGCGCGCCAATTCCTCATGGATGACCGCCTCGTGCCGGAAGTCTCCTCCCGCTCCGCCATACTCCTCCGGAATATCAGTGCACAGAAGGCCCAGCTTTCCTGCCTCGCGCCAGACTTGATGGCCCACATGGCCCCGCCGCCGCGCTTCTTCGTCGCCAGGCTGTACCTCTGACTCGATGAAGCGGACAACGGAATCACGGAACGATTCGAGCGTCGGGTCGCTCCAGGTGCGTTTGAATTCGATCGGCATGGTGGTGTGGTCCTTGGTACACGCTCTGAGAACCTGAGCACATCTTCAGAATCTCAGGGGTTTCCGGTGTGGCCGGTACTCCATTCTCGGAGAATCTCGCTGGCGTGTGCAGCGACTGGGGCGGAGGGCGTTTCGAGCGCCGAGCGGGAGAAGCGGGGCGCGGGCGCGGGCTGCGTCAGGCCGCCCACTTCCACAAAGGTGCCTCGCGCGGCGTTGTGAGGATGCCGAGGGGCTTCCTCCCAATCCAGCACCGGCGCGAAGCAGGCATCGGTGCCCTCCAGGAGCCGGGTCCATTCGTCACGGGTCCGTGAGCGGAAAATGTCGGCCAGCCGCAGTTTCTGCAGAGGCCACGCGTCCTGATCGTGCTGGCGGTCGAAGAGCGGATCCTCGATGCCGCAGTGCTTACGAAGCTCGGCATAGAACTGCGGCTCGATGGGCCCGATGGCGACATAGCGGCCGTCAGCGCATGCATAGGTGTCGTAAAAGGGGGCTGCGCCGTCGAGCAGGTTGTTGCCGCGCTGATTGTTCCATCGGCCGCTGGACATCAACCCGAAAACGAAACTGGAAAGCAGGGCGGCTCCGTCGGTCATGGCGGCGTCAACCACCTGGCCTTGTCCGGTGGCTTCGACCTGGCGCAATGCCGCCAGCACCCCGACCGCCAGCAGCATGCCGCCGCCACCGAAATCACCGATCAGGTTCAGCGGGGGCGCGGGTGGTTCGTGCGGGCGTCCCATGGCATGGAGCGCGCCACTCAGGGCAATGTAGTTGATATCGTGCCCCGCTGCCGCGGAGAGCGGCCCGTGCTGCCCCCAGCCTGTCATGCGGCCGTAGACCAGGCGGGGATTCTTCTCAAGGCAATCCTCGGGCCCGAGCCCGAGCCGTTCCATGACGCCGGGGCGGAAGCCTTCGATGAGTACGTCGGCGCGCGCCGCCAGGCCGAGCGCGAGGCGCTGATCATCCGGTGCCCGCAGATCCAGTGCCACGACACGCCGGCCGCGCGCGAGCACGTCCTTTCGATTCAGTTCCTGATCTTTGCGCGCGATGCGCACGACATCCGCGCCCAGATCCGCGAGCATCATGGCGCAGAACGGGGCCGGCCCGATCCCGCTGAATTCGGCGACTCTGAGGCCAGACAGCGGCTTGGCTGTTTGAGGTGACGGCACGGTCTAGAGCCTCTCGATGATCGTCACATTGGCCATCCCGCCGCCTTCGCACATGGTTTGCAGGCCAAAGCGGCCACGCCGCTGCTCCAGCACGTTCAACAGCGTGGTCATGAGCCGCGTACCTGATGCACCCAGAGGGTGGCCCAGGGCGATGGCGCCGCCGAACACGTTCATGCGCGCCGGATCAGCACCCGTGGCCTGCAGCCACGCCAGGGGAACGCAGGCAAAGGCTTCGTTGACTTCAAAGGCATCGATGTCGCTGGCGCGCAAGCCGGTTTTCTGGAGCGCTCGAAGAGTGGCCGGTAGCGGGGCATCCAGCATCATGACGGGGTCATGTCCCAGCACGCTCATATGGTGGATGCGCGCCAGGGGTTTCAAACCGAATGTCTTCAGTCCGCGTTCGCTGACGACCATGACACCGCTCGCGCCATCCGCGATCTGGCTGGCATTGGCGGCGCTGATGACGCCGCCCTCCTGCAGCAGTTTGACACTTGCAATGCCTTCCAGCGAGGCGTCGGCGCGGACGCCCTCATCCTTCAGATGAAGCTCCTGAGTGCGCTCGCCTTCCATGCGGTGGATGGGCACAGGGAGAATTTCCTTCTCGAAGTAGCCTGCAGCGGCAGCTTGGGCGGCACGCTGATGGCTCGCCAAGGCAAAGGCATCCAGTTGGGCCCTGCCGAGGCCAAACTTCTTGGCCAGCATCTCCGCGCCCATGAACTGGCTGAAGTCGATGCCCGGATAGCGCCGCTGGATTTCCGGCCCCATGTAGTAGCCCATGCCATGCTTGCGGGGCAGCTCCGATGGCGTGAACATGGGCACGCGGCTCATGCTTTCCACGCCCGCCGCGATGACGCAGTCCATGCTGCCCGACATCACGGCCTGCGCCGCGAAATGCAGTGCCTGCTGGGACGATCCGCACTGGCGATCGATGCTGGTTCCCGGCACCGACTCAGGCAAGCGGGAGGCGAGCACCGCGTTGCGTCCCACGTTGGTGGATTGCTCCCCGACCTGGCTGACGCATCCCATGAGCACGTCTTCCACCGCCGCCGGATCAATGCCGGTACGGTCCAGAAGGCCGTCGATCAGTTTTCCAGCCAGATCGACGGGGTGCCAACCAGAGAGCGCGCCTTTGCGCCTGCCGCCTGCGGTGCGCAATGCGGCCGTAATGAATGCATCTGCCATGGATAGGTTGAGTTGAAAAAGAGTTATGGGGCTTATTGCTGAGGCCTGAATTCCGTTCGGGCTGAGCTTGTCGAAGCTTTGCGCGGCGCTTCGAACATTTACCGCGGCGCCATGCGTATGGCTCCGTCGAGCCGGACGCAAGCACCATTGAAGTAGCCATTGCGGGCCATGGTCGCGACGAGATCCGCGAACTCTTCGGGTTGCCCCAACCGCTTGGGAAAGGGCACTGATTCAGCCAATGCGGCGCGCACGTTCTGCGGCACCGTCTGCAGCAGCGCGGTATCAAAGATGCCGGGGAGGATGGTGTTCACACGGATGCCCTCGCCCATGAGGTCGCGGGCGATCGGCAAGGTCATGCCCACGATGCCGCCTTTGGAGGCCGAGTAGGCGGCCTGGCCGACTTGCCCGTCTTCCGCCGCCACTGAGGCGGTATTGACGATCACGCCGCGTTCGCCATGCTCGAGCTGGGAGAGGGTCATCATGCCGGCGGCCGACTGGGCAATGCACCGGAAAGTGCCGACGAGATTGATCTGCAGGGTGCGCTCGAACTTGGAAATGGGGTGCGGCTTGATCTCCCCGGTGTTCCTGTCGCGGCTGGCTGTCTTGATGCCGTCTCCCGTGCCCGCGCAGTTCACCAGGATGCGCTCCTGGCCGTGGGCGGCACGCGCTTGTGCGAAGCCCGCTGCCACGGCCTCGTCGCTCGTGACGTCGACCTGGCAAAACACGCCACCGATTTCGGCTGCCAGCGGAATGCCGCGATCCGCGTCGCGGTCGAACAGGGCGACGCGCACGCCCAAAGATGCCAGGTGGCGTGCTGTGGCGGCGCCAAGGCCGGAAGCTCCCCGGTGACGACGGCTGGGATGGAGGAATCGAGTTTCATGTTGATGGTGATAGCGCGGGTCTATTGCTCGAACTTCACGCCGGACTGCTGGATCAGGTTGCGCCAGTTGTCCATGTCGCGCTTCATCTGTGGTCCGAAGGTGCTGCCGTCCGCCCAGTTCACCACCAGTTCCATGTCTGAAAGACGCTTCCGCATGGCTGGCTCATCGAGGATGGCCTTCAGCTCCTTGGTCAACCGGTCGGCGATCTCTGGCGGCAGCTTGGCGGGGCCAAAGAAGGCGTACCAGCCCCCCGGATAGGTCATCTCCTTGAATCCCTGTTCCAGGAACGTCTGCACGTTCGGCAGCGAAGGAATACGGGTGGAGCCGATGGCGGCGATGGCTTTCAGCTTGCCGGCCTCGATGTGGGGCTTGACGGCGGTAATGCTGAACAGGCCGGTCTGAATGGTGCCCGAGAGCAGATCCGAGAGACAGGGTGCCTCCCCCTTGTAGGACACGCTGACCAGGCCGATGTCGTTCGCCTTGTTCCAGACCTCCTGGATGACCTGAGGGCCGGGCGAGGAACTGCCGTAGTTCCAGCCTTTGCCCTTTGCCAGCTTGACGAAATCGACGGCGTTGTTGACGGCCAAGTCGCTGCGCACCACCTGGACGGTGGACGACGCGCCAATACGAGCCAGCGGAGTGAAATCCTTGATCGGATCGTAGCCGGGCGACTTCATCTGCACCGGGTTCTGGATGAGGGCCGTCTGGCCGAGCAGCAGGGTATACCCGTCTGCCGGCGCCTTGGCCACGAATACGGTGCCGATGATGGTGCCCGCACCGGGTTTGTTGTCGACGACAACGGGTTGGCCCAAGCGCGACGCCAGCTGTTGCGCAAAGTCCCGCCCCAGGAGGTCTTGCGCTCCGCCGGGCGCGGTAGGAACGATCAGTTTGATCGGCCGGTCAGGCCAGGCGGTGTTGCCAAAGGAAAGTGCAGGCAGCGCTGCGGCGCCGGCTGCCGAGAGAGCCCGCTGGAGAAAGACGCGTTTTTTCATAAGACTGAATCCGGATGGTGGGAGTGGAAGCCGAGGTCATGCAACAGCGGCGCTGATGGATGAAATGGATTGGAAGGCGGTAGCCGGAAGCCCGCATCGTCGCAACCGACGAATTTTTCTCACCCGGCAAAGCGGAGCCCTGGCGAAGGGGGGCGTCTGACCGACAATCTGCCCATGAATTCTTCCGCCTTGGTGTGGTTCCGCCGCGACCTGCGCTGCGATGACCATGCCGCGCTTTATCACGCCCTGCGCCGCTTTGAGCGGGTGTACTGCGTGTTTTTCTTCGACACGGACATCCTGGATACCCTTCCAAGCCGGCAGGACAGGCGCGTGGAGTTCATCCATGCCAGCATCGTGGCGCTGGATGAAGCTTTGCGGGCTTTGGCATTGCGCAGCGGAGCGCCTGGCGGCGGGTTGATCGTGCGCTACGGCCCGGCGGCCGATGGCGTCGTGCGCCTGGCGCAAAGCCTGGGCGTGCAGGAAGTGCTGGTCAACCGCGACTACGAACCGCAGGCCATCGCCAGGGACCGGCGGGTGGCGCAAGCCTTGGGCTCCCTGGGCATCGCTTTCAGCGACTACAAGGATCAGGTGCTCCTGGACCGGGATGAGGTGCTTACCCAGCAGGGGCATCCGTACAGCGTATTCACGCCCTACAAGCGGGCATGGCTGCAGAAGCTGGATGCCTTTCAGCTCAAGCCTTATCCGGTGGAACGGCATGCCCATCATCTGGCCGCGCCTCCTGCCTCGGAGCCCCTGCCGTCGCTGGAGGACCTGGGATTTGCGCGCTCCAATTTACGGGATTTGCCCATTCCCACGGGAATGCAGGGCGCTGAAAAGCTCCTGCAGGATTTCCTGCCCAGGATGCGCGCCTATCACGAAGCGCGGGATTTTCCCGGCCGCAAGGGCGTGTCGTATCTGTCGGTACACCTTCGCTTTGGCACCGTCTCCATCCGCCGGCTGGCGGCGCTTGCCCGGCAGCAGGCCGTGCAGGGCGATGAGGGGGCGCAGACCTGGCTGTCGGAGCTGGCGTGGCGCGATTTTTATTTCATGATCCTGCATCACCACCCGCATGTCGTGGCGCAATCGTTTCGCCCTGAATATGACCGTGTGGTGTGGGACGAAGCGCCTGAACTCTTGCGGGCCTGGTGCGAAGCAAGCACGGGTTATCCGCTGGTGGATGCCGCCATGCGGCAACTCCATCAGACAGGTTACATGCACAACCGCTTGCGCATGGTGGTGGCCAGTTTTCTGACCAAGGACCTGGGTATCGACTGGCGCCGAGGCGAGCGCCATTTCGCCGAACACCTGAATGACTACGACCTGGCGGCCAACAACGGCGGCTGGCAATGGGCGGCTTCAACCGGCTGCGACGCCCAGCCGTGGTTCCGGATCTTCAATCCGGTCACGCAATCTCAGCGCTTTGACCCAGACGGCCATTTCATCCGCCGCTACGTGCCCGAGTTGGCAAAGTTGCCCGCCAAGCACATTCATTTTCCTGCCGCCATGAAGCCCCTGGAACTGCAGGCTTGCGGTGTGCGTCTTGGGGAAACCTATCCGGCCCCTGTTGTTGATCATGCCAGCGCGCGCCAGCGCACGCTGATGCGATTTCATTTTCTCCGCGAGGAGAACGGCCCAAGGAACGCCTCAGATACCTGATTCATGCCGTGCACAGCGTCATCAAACGACGAACATCAGGCTCCGCCGCAATACCTGCAATCCGGTGGCGCAGTTCGCTGTAGCGATGCATGCTGTCCGCAAACGGCCATTCACCGACCACGAGGTCGAGTAGTGCCGTGACCTCGTCCCAGCCGAACGCAAAGCACGACTGATCATCATGCCTGCCTTCCCATAGGCGGCCGTCATTCGCTTCAAGGACCAGGCGATTTCCCCACGTGGGCAGCGCGGCCTCCTCCCGCACCATGATCCGGCCGCTGGCGGCGTGCAGCGGATCCGGACCGTAATGCCTGTCGAAGTCATGGTGCCGTAGCGTGCCGTTGCGCAGCAGCATCTCGAGCATGAACGGAGCGCTCATGACCGCCCCCGTTCGGTCCGGGAATGGGCCATGGCTGGCAACACCCGGGTAGTTTGCGTTCTGCGGTGGCAAGTGCACGATGACGCTGCGGATGTCGCTGCCCGCCAGGTGTTCCCGCCGCATAAGCGTCTGCAGAAGATGAAGCGGCCCCTGGTTGATCAGGCAACCAGGATACGGCTTGAAGACCAGGTCCAGCGAGCGCCATGCCGAAGTCTCCAAGGCCTCCGGGACCATTCCGGCAAAGCAGCGATAGAAGCCGCTGCGGCCCTCCAGCGCATGCTTCGATGCGGTGCAGCCTTCGGCGGCCGCCAGGGCGGCAAATACGCCCGCTCGGCTGGCTTGTCCTACCTGGATGCGCCACTCCGGCGTGCCTTCTTCCCAGCATTGCATGGTGCCGGCGGCTTGCTGCGTGGCGATGGCCAGCGCATGGGCCGTTTGCCGCACGTCGAGCTGAAGCAGCCGTGCAACTGCGGCAGCGGACACAAAGACCCCGAAGACCGACGTGGCACGAAAGCCGCGGGACACGACTGCGGATGAGATGGGTGCGGCTATGGACGCCAGCGTTTCATAGCCGGCAGCCAGCGCTTCCAGAACCTGCGCGCCAGTCGCTCCGCGGTGTTGCGCGACAGCCAATACGGCAGGTATGGCCACGCAGCCAGGGTGTGCCACAGCCTCCGTGAAAGTATCGTTCTGGCCCCGTACGCACGCCAGCGCTGCGTTCAGGAACGCGGCGTCGGCCATGCTGAACGGCCGGCCGTCCACCAGCAGGGTGGATTGTGGCGCGGACGGGTGGGCGCGGAGCAGGCCCGCCCAGAAGTGATCGGCCGGGTCGTGGCCCGTGAGGGCCATCACCAGCGTGTACAGAAGGCTGGCTTTGAGCTTGTCCTGGACGGCATCTGGAATGGAGCCGAGATGCATGGAGGCGGCACGTTCTGCAATTTTCTCCAGATAGGTCATCGCTGCTTTCGAGTAGGAGAGGGCAGAAATAATCTAGCCGCAAGCGAGGGAGAGCAGCGCGGAATTATGGTTATGCCTGCCCATAAAAAATCCTTGTGGCTGCGCAGGCCTTGCCATCATGTGTTCTTGCGGAAGGTGCTTACTTCAGCGGCCACGTGCATGACCTCTTCAAGGATTTGCTGGGTGTCGTCTCTGGCTCGGACGATGGACGACTCCACGGGCGCACTGGGTTGCAAGCCAGGTACGGGTACCAGTTGGCCGCGCGCCAGCTCCTCCTGGGCCAGGGTCTCGGACAGCAATCCCACGCCAGCGTGGCCAAGCACCATGTCCTTCGCCGCCGCCATGTTGTTGATGCCGTTCAGGTTCTCCAGCGTTGCGCCGTGAACCGTCAGCGCCTGCATGGCCTCGCTCCAGAAGAATGAATCCCGCTGTACGCACCACAGCGGAGTGCTGTTGAGGAACGCCTCCAGGTCCAGCGGCTCGGCTGCCTGCAAAAGGGCGGGGGTGGCGAGCCAGACCATGCGGTCGTGCCCCAGGCTCACGGCATGGAATTTGTGCCCGTCCACCGGGCCCGAGACAATGGCGAGATCCAGCTTCCGCGCATCCAGCTTGTCGAGAAGCTTGGCGGCCCGCTCGATCTCGACGTCATAAGTCACGCGCGGCATCCGCCGCTTGAGTTCGTTCATCAGCGCGGGAAACCACCCCATGCAGATGTTGCCGGCGCCAATACGCACCACGCCGGACATGGCGCCTGATTGATTCAAGGACTGGGCGAGCACCTCCAGCTGCTGCAACAGAGGCTCGGCATGGCGTATCAGCTCGCGCCCCTGCATGGTGAGTTCGACCCCCCGGCCGCCGCGCACGAACACCTTGGTGCCCAGGGCGGATTCCAGTTCACGCACGCGCGCGGAGATGGCCGGCTGTGTGGCGTACATGCGTTCGGCCGCCGCCGTGAAACTACCCAGGCGCGCGACCCAGCAGGCGGTTTCGAGATTGAGGATGTTCAGGTTGCGCATGGGCTGCCTTCATCGATAGCGTCTTCGCGAGCGAGCATACAGGAGCCATCCTGATCCCGGGACTGACGGCGGAACTCATCAATTTTGGGCATGGTGAGGCATAAAAATTTGTCGTAGTGGCCTTGCCGATGGCTGGCTAAAGTGCTCCCAGCCCGCGACGCGCAGCGCGTGACCCTCGCGGCCATTACACAGGAGACAACCATGCCGTTCCCGCTATCTCGCGCCTGCCTGGCGCTGCTCTTTGCCTGTGTGGTGTCCACCGTCTCCCACGCCGCGGGTAATGTGGAGATGGTGATCCCGCTGGCGGCGGGAGGTGCCATGGATGCGGCTGGACGGGCGGTGGCCGATGAATGGAGCAGGCGCACGCAGGTGCCGGTGGTCGTGCTGAACAAGCCAGGTGCAGGCACGATGATCGGCACACGCTTTGTCGCCGAGCAGGCCGCTGCGGACGGGCACACGGTGCTGCTGGGCGCGATGGCGATGACCACCACCGAGTTCCAGAAAGCAGGAGCTTCATTTGACATGGCGGAGCTTGCGCCCGTGTCCTATGTGGGTTGGCAAGTCACGGTGCTCTATATCCGCGCGGACATCCCGGCCAACACCCTGTCGGAGTTCGTGCAATGGGCCAAGGGGCAGCCTCAAGGCGTGAGTTTCGGCTCTTCCGGCAATGGCAGCACGCCTCATCTGGCCGCCGAGCAGTTGGCTGTCAGCACCGGTATCCGGATGACCCACGTGCCTTTCGCGGGCTCCAGCGCCTACATTCCGGCACTCTTGGGGGGCCACATCGATGCCGTGTTCGATGCGCCATCGCGCCGGGGCCTCGTGAAGGAGGGCAAGCTCAAGGCCCTGTTGGTGGGTTCGAACAAGCCTTTGCCGGATTGGCCCGAGCTACCGACATCGGATGCCGCCGGCATTCCGGGCTTCCGTACCGGTGGCTGGTATGGCGTGTTCGTGCCGGCCCGCACGCCCGCCGAGGTTCAGAAGAGGATCAACGCTGAGCTCAATGCCGTGCTGGCAGTGCCCTCGGTGCGCGAGAAATTTGCCTCTCTGGGGATCGAGCCCACGGGGGGCAATCCCGCGGAGTTCGCACGGCTTATTCAGGTGGAGCGCGAGCGCCTGCGGCAGCTCGTCCGGTCGCGCAACATCGTCTTCAACTGAGCCTGTCCACGGCTCCCTATTTTCAAGGAAATCTATGCCTATCCAGGTACAACCGACCGCGTCGGGATTCGGTGCTGAGGTGTCCGGTGTCGATTTGCGCCAGCCTCTCACGGAGGCGCAGTACGCCGAAATCGAAGCCGCGCTTGCACGTCATGGCGTGTTGAGCTTTCGCGATCAACCCATCGAGGACGAGCAGCAGGAGCAGTTGATACGCTGGTTCGGGCCACCGAACGCGACGGCGGCGCAACTGAACAACAGCCGCATGACGAACCCTTATTTCTACGACGTTTCCAATGTCGACGAGAAGGGTGAAATCATGAGCGAAGAACATGAGCGCCGCCTGTATCTCCAGGCCAACCTCCATTGGCACACGGACATGTCGATGCGCCAGCCGCCTGCGCGGGTGACCATTCTGTCAGCCCGTGTGCTGCCCGAGGTTGACCCGCCGAATACGGAGTTCGCCGACATGCGGGCTGCCTGGGAGGCCTTGCCGGCGGAGCGCCAGCGCGAACTCGAAGGCTTGCGTGTAGAGCACAGTGTCTATGCCTCGCGGGCCAAGGTGGGCTATACCAACTTCAACGAGGAGACGCGCAAGCTGTTGCCGCCTTCGGAAAAACCGCTGGTGCGGCTGCATCCCGGCTCCGGGCGCAGGCATTTCTACATGGGGGCCCATGCCTCTCATGTCATTGGCTGGCCCAAGGAGAAGGGGCAGCAGTTGCTGGAAGAGCTTGTGGAGTATGCGACTCAGCCGAGATTCCGCTATGTGCACCAATGGCAGCCACGGGATCTACTGATCTGGGACGACAGCTGCACCTTGCATCGGTCTCGCCCGTTCGACGACCAGAAATACCGGAGAGAGCTGCGCTGGTGTTCAGCGCGCGAACTCGAGCCGGTGGTCTAGGCATGAAGCTGGCGCGCTATCAGATTCCAGGGAGCCTGACGGCCTCCTTGGGCATCGTTTCCGGCCTTCCTGGGGCGGAGTCTATCGTGGATGTGCCGCGTGCGTTGGCTGCCCGCGGGAAGGGGGAGGCGGTCGCTTCGACGATGGAAGCATTGGTTGGTGCTGGTCCACAGGGGATGGATGCGATTCGCGAACTGCAGGCCTGGGCTGGCTCGCGCCTGGAGCCAGGTTGGCAACTGCGCGGCGACGACGTTCAATGGCTGACGCCGCTTCCTCCCAGGTCCTGTTTTGCCGCGGGGCGCAACTTCGGGCGGCACCGAATGGAAAGCATCCAGGGCAATCCGCAAGCGGGTGCGAACTTCCACATCGATTTTCCGACGGGCTTCATCAAGTTGGGGCGCGCACTCGTGCCTCACAAGGCCACGGTTGCTCGGCCGCAAGATGTATTGCAGTTCGACTACGAGGTCGAGATCGCTGTGGTCGTGGGGGAGCCGCTTTTCAATGTTAGCCGCACCCGCGCGCGCGAGGCGATCTTCGGTTATACGGTGTTCAATGATCTTT
Organism: Ottowia sp. VDI28; assembly: GCF_049532675.1. Taxonomy (NCBI): domain Bacteria; kingdom Pseudomonadati; phylum Pseudomonadota; class Betaproteobacteria; order Burkholderiales; family Comamonadaceae; genus Ottowia; species Ottowia sp. VDI28. Next base: position 1,559,432 of record NZ_CP149820.1, read on the forward strand.
CAGCGCGCGAGTGGCAACTGGCCGAGATGCGTAATCAACTGGTGCTGATAGGCAAGAACTTCCCCGGCTTCGGTCCGGTGGGGCCCTACATCCTGACCGCTGACGAGGTGCCTGACCCCACGGAGCTGGTCCTGTGGCTCGAGGTCAACGGCGAACGGCGGCAGCATTCCGATTGCAAGGATCTGATTTTCGGCTTCGACGAGATGGTCGCGTTCTGGTCCCATGCGGGGCTGGAACCAGGGGACTTGATCAGTACCGGAACACCCGACGGCGTAGCGCTGCATCGCAAGCCTGATCCCACGCCGTTTTTCCTGAAGCCCGGCGACATCGTGCACGCTGGCGTGGATCAGATTGGTGTGCTGGAAACCCGCATCGTCTGACATGGCGCCCTGAACATGACGCCATAAAAAAGAAAGAGACAAGCTCATGAACTATTCCATCCGCGCACTGCTCTGCGCTGCGGCCTGCTTGGGGGCGTCGCCACTTACGCCCAGGAAGGATTTCCCAACCGCCCCATTCGTCTTGTCGTTTCGACGGCGGCCGGGGGCTCAAGCGATGTCACTGCACGCGTGCTGGCGACTGCGCTGCAGGCAGATCTCAAGCAACCGGTGGTGGTCGAGAACAAGGTCGGAGCGTCGGGCACCATTGGCGCGGGTTTCGTGGCCAAGGCGCCTGCCGACGGCTATACCTTGTTTTTTGGAACGGGTTCCACCCATGTGATCGCACCGGCCATGATGAAGACCGTTGGATACGATCCCGTCAAGGATTTCGCGCCTATCGGCTTCATCGGCCGTGCCCCCTTTGTTTTCTTTGGTGGCCCGGGCAAGAAAGGCAAGACATTGGCCGATGTGCTGGAAGACGCGCGGGCGCGGCCTGGCCAGGTCAGTTTTGGTACCACCGGCACGGCCACGGTGTACGAGGTGGCGGCGCTGTTGCTGGAATCCGCTGGCAACGTGAAGTTCAATCATGTGCCCTACAAGGGATTTGTGCCCATGCAAGTGGACGTGTCTGGTGGCGTGGTGGACTACGGCATCGGGCCGATCGATGGCTTTGTGAAGTCGGAGAAGGCCTATGTCATTGCGACACTGGGGGCCAAGCGCGCACATGAGTTCCCGCAGGTGCCCGCGGCGGGAGAGACCGGCCTGGCGGCATTCGACGCGCCTGCCTGGGCAGCGATCTGGGCGCCTGCGGGTACGCCACCGGCGGTGGCCGCCCGGTTGTCCGGCGCGCTGCGCACAGTGCTGGCCCGCAAGGAGGTGAAGGACGCTATTCAAGCCACCGGCATCTATGTGGAACCCGGGGACGAGACCATGCTGAAGAACCTGGTGACGGATCAATACGCCAATATCCAGTCCATCATGCGCAAAGCAGGGATGGATCCACAGTGAGCTTCGATCCGCGCTTTGGCTACAACTTCCATGATCTGCGCGAAAAAGCACGAGTTCGTTTGCCGCATGGGCTGTTCGAGTTCATCGATCGGGGTGTGGAAGACGACGCAGCCATTCGCCGCAATCATGCGTCTTTCGAAAGGGTCGGCTTGTACCAACGGCCGCTTGTGGATGTGTCGGAGCGGGATCAGGCCATCACCTTGTTCGGCCGCCGCCAGGCATCACCGTTCTGCCTTGCCCCCACGGGTGCCGCGGGCCTGCTCTGGTATGAGGGCGAGGTGGCGACTGCCCGCGCGGCCGGCCATGCCGGTGTTCCCTATTGCATGTCGACAGGTTCCATCACCTCGATGGAGCGCGTGGCGGAGGCCGCGCCCGATACCGACCTCTGGTTTCAGCTCTATCTTTTTCCGGACAAGGCCATGTCGCACGAACTGGTGGTTCGCGCGCGGGAGGCGGGTTACAGCACCCTCATCGTCACGGTAGATACGACTGTAACGCCCAACCGTGAGCACAACCTGCGCAACGGTTTCACCATTCCGTTGCGCCCCAATCTGCGCAACGTCGCGGATGTGCTGACACACCCGCGTTGGGGGGCTGGCGTGATCGGGCGCTACCTGGTCACGACGGGCATGCCGCGATTTCACAACCTGCCGAAGGCCTTGCAGCAATCCATGACGGCAAATATGCGCAAGACCGGTTTGATGCCCAAGAACCCCGCGCTGACCTGGGATGACCTCAGGACAGTGCGCGACATGTGGGAGGGGCCGCTGATCGTCAAAGGTATCACCCACCCGGAGGATGCCCGCCAGGCATTGCGTTGCGGTGCTGACGGCGTAGTGGTCTCCAATCACGGCGGACGCACGCTGGACAACGCGCCCGCGCCGCTCGATGTGCTGCCGGCCATCGCCGAAGCCGTGGGCGACCGAATGACAGTGCTGATGGACAGCGGCATTCGGCGAGGCAGCGATGCGGTAAAGGCGCTCGCCCTCGGTGCCGATGCCGTCATGGTGGGCCGAGCAGCCATGTGGGGCACGGCGGTGGGCGGCGAGGCCGGTGCCCGCCACGCGTTGGCGATGTTGCGCGACGAGATCGATCGTGTGCTCGGCTTCGTGGGCTGCTCCTCGATCGGCGCGATCAAGCCCTCTTGCTGCAGGGTCGAGCGGATTCCTTACCTGTGAACGGGAGAGATCATGAAAAATGGCCCCCACGCTTCCCCGCTTCGCGCGGTCCGCTGCCCCCCGAGGGGGTGCTTTTTCACCTTGGGAGCGGCCCGGCGATGAAAAAAGCCATTCTCAGATTGTCTGGAGCCTTCCTTGTGGGATTGCTTGCATCTGCTTCTGGGGCAGCTCAGGACTTCCCCACCAAACCCATTCTGCTTGTCGTGCCCGCAGCGGCAGGGGGCATCACCGATGTGGCTGCGCGGATCATCGCCGACAAGATGAAAGACACGCTCGGCCAGCCGCTGGTGGTGGAGAACGTGGTGGGAGGCAACCTCACGATCGGTTCGCGCCGCGTGGCACGGGCCAACCCTGACGGATACACCTTCATGGCTGGCACCACGACCAGCCATGCGGCGATTCAGGGATTGATGAAATCGGTGCCCTACGATCCGCTGGCCGATTTCAAGCCGGTGGGGATGGTTGGCTACGCATACCAGATGCTGATCATCTCGAAGACGCTGCCGGCGGCGAACCTGAAGGAGCTGGTGCAGTACGGAAAAGCCAACCCGGGCAAGATTTCATTCGGTGCAGGTTCTGCGTCCGCGCGGCTGGCGGCCGCATCTTTCGGCAAGGCAGTTGGTATCGAGATGCAGCATGTGCCCTACAAGGCCAACGTGCAGGCCGTGACCGACACGGCAGGCGGACATATTCAGCTCATGTTCGCCGAGGCACAGGCGATGCTGCCTGCCGTGCAGGACGGCCGTGTACGGGCGATCGCCGTGGCAGGCAGCGCGCGTACGCCTTTGGCACCCAGCACGCCCACGCTCAAGGAGCTGGGCGTCGCAGACGTGGACATGATTCCATGGATGGGGTTTTTCGCCCCGGCGGGCGTACCTGATCCCATCGTCGACAAGCTCAATCACGCTCTCCGAGATGCCATGGTCCAGAAAGACGTGCAGGAAAAGCTGGCCGGACTGGGTTTTGAACCCGCGAACATGACCCCTCGGGAAACACGTGATTTTCAAGTCAAGGAAGTAGCCAAATGGATGGCAGGCCTCAGGGAGGCAGGCATTGTTCCTGAGTAAGGCGCGAGCGCGTATCGGACAGAAGCTGGACTATTTCCAAAGGAGCGGATGAATGACTCGGCAAGCAGCAGGAATACAAGTGGCGGATGTTCCGCAGCGGAATTTGGCAGGCCGGCTGGCCGGGAAGGTCTGCGTGGTTTCAGGCGCGGGGTCGGTAGGATACGGCTGGAGCATAGGTAATGCCGTGGCTGCCTTGTTCGCACGCGAGGGTGCTCTCATCTTCGCAATAGACCACAAAGCGAAGGCGCTGGAACCCTTGAGGGGCGTGGTCGAAGGCATGGGCGGCAGGTTCAGCGGCGCGGTAACCGATGCCACTCAACTGGAGCAGGTGGAAAAAGCCATTGCTCAGTGCGAAGATCAATATGGCCGCATTGACGTTCTCTATAACAACGTTGGCGGCGGCAAGCCTGGCGGCGTCGTGGAGATGACCGCCGAGGCATGGCGCGAGAACCTGGACTTCAACCTGACTTCCGCCTTCAACACTTCCAAATGTGTACTTCCGGTGATGCGCCGCCAGAAAAGCGGGGCGCTGGTTCACTTGAGCAGCGCGGCTGGTAATGCCTACCAGCGGCAGACCATGGTGGCCTATGCGGCGGCCAAGGCAGGGCTTCAGCAGATGAGCAAGGTCATCGCCATGCAGCATGTGGAGCAGGGCATCCGATCCAACTGCGTCATCGCAGGGATGATCGAGACGGCCGCCATTTTGCGCCGGGTCACGGCTGGTTTTGGGGGCGACCGGCTCCGCGAAGTCATGGCGCTGCGCAATCAGGTGATTCCCATGGGACGCAGCGGTGAGGTGTGGGACATCGCTTATGCCGCGCTCTATCTGGCCAGCGACGAATCGAAGTACGTCACGGCGACCGAGATCCTGGTGGACGGGGGCCTGGCAACGCCCCAGCTTGGGTCCTATATCGACATGGCCCTGGCCAGGGACCATGCCGCTGGCCGTGCCGGCGCGGCGCACGACGGCTTCGTGCCGTCTCTCAGCGCCTGAACCACACGGCTGAACGGCGTCGGGCAGCCTGAGCAGACCGCCCCTGCCTTCAAGCTAACGGGGGTACGACATGCTGGGCGGCTTCGGGCTCGAGTTCGCAGTCCAGCGAGTTGACGATGCGCGCCACGCTGCAGTAGAACGCGCCGGTCGCGAGCAGTTCGATGGTGTGCTTTTCTCCAAAGCGCTCCTGCAAGGCCTTCATGGTGGCCGCGCTTGCGCCGCTGGCATGCGTCAGATCGTCCGCGAGCTGCAGCACCACGGATTCGTCGGCATCGAACAGCCCGCTGTCACGCCAGTTGGGCAATGAGGCCAGCTGCGCCTGCGTGACGCCTTCCGTCAATGCCATATGGGCGTGGTGCCCGTATTCGTACCTGGATTCATGCCGGCAGGCGATCTGCACGATCAGCAGCTCGCGCAGCCTGCGCGAAACCGACAATTCGTTGCGGAGGCCTCGCGCGAATGGCGCCCAGACCTTGGCGAGCGCGGGGGACCAGGCCAACATCCGGTAGACGTTCAGCACCGTGCCGCGCTGCTTCATCTTCTCGAAGACGTCCTTTAGTTCCGGATCGGAGGTCTCCGTGTCCACCATCTTCATACGTCCCATGCTCATGCTTCCTTTTGGCGTGTCTGCGTAAACAGCGGCATCATGCGGCTGGCCGATCAAGGGAAATTGATCAGCGGTAACATCGAATTGCTCTTTTGTCTCATGGCCTGCCGGCTCGGCGGGATCGCATGAAGCTGGTGCCGAAGCTGGCGCGGAACCAATGCGCAAAGGCGCTTGCCGAGGAGAAACCCAGCATTGAAGCGGCATCTTCCAGAGAATGGTCGCTGTCGTTGCACAGCTTGACCGCTACTTCCCGCCGGACGGACTCCAGCACGGACTTGAATTGTTCGCCTTCCTGGCTCAGTTGCCGGTGCAGCGTTTGCCGGCTGACACCGAGATGCTGCGCCACTTTGTCGACCGTGCAGCGGCCGTTGCCCATCAGGGCCGCGATCAGATGGCGGACGGTTTCCCGCCGCGCGGGCTTGCGCTGGCTTAGCGCGGTGTCAAGAAAGTGACGCGCGAAGCTGGCAAGCCCGGGTTGCGACGGGGTCAGTGGAAGCGCCATGTCGGTGGCCGCGCAGACGATTCCGTTGAATGCGCTGTTGAACTCGATGTTCTTGCCCAGGAAAGAACGGTGAAAGCGCAGGTCGCGCGGCGGCCGGTGGCTGAAGCAGACCAGGCGAGGTGCCCACCCGGGCCCCAGGAGGTCGCGCAGCACCTGGAACATCACGCCCACCGTCAGTTCTATGGCTTGGCGCGTGGGGACTGACTTGCCCAGCATCAATTCCTCGCGGATGACGACGACATCGCCTTCTTCGTCGACCCGGCCCAGCAGCGCCTCGCTGAGTACCCGGTTGTAGCTGAGCAGTGTCTTGACCGCTGTCAGCGCCGAGCTCTCCTGCTTGATCACGAGGCTGACCGGCCCGAGTTCCCAAATGCGGCGGCGGCTGGCCAGCCTCAGGCCGAAGGCCTCCATCTCCGCAGCCTGCGCGCAATCGCTCAGCAGGTGGCACACGGCTTCCATGGCTACAAGGGTTTCGTTGTCATCGAGGCAGCGGCGCGGCAGGCCTGCCTTGTACATCATCGCGAAGGGGTCTAGCCCGGCGGATTGCGCCAAGTCCGTGAACCCCGTCAGGCACGCGCTGCGGATGAGGTGCGACGTCAAGGTCATGGCGTTTTCCTTCGCTTTCGCTTGAGACAACTAATCAATTTGCCGTTACAACGGATCAATTCGGTAGAGGCTGTGGTACGCATCATAGCGGCAAGCGCGGTCACCAGCCTGCCATCGCAGACTCCGCAGCTGCCAAGGAACACCATGCATTTCCTCGACGGGGCTCTGCTGCCCGAAAACCAGGAGAAACTGGTCATTACCGCTGCCCCCTACGGCCCTCAATGGGAGCCCGGGGATTTCCCTTCCGACATCGCGATCACGATCGAAGAGCAGGTGCAGAAGGCGGTGGATTGCTACAACGCCGGCGCCACGGTGCTTCACTTTCATGCCCGTGAGGACGACGGCTCCGGCTGCAAGAATCTCAGCCGCTTCAACGAAGTGCTGGCAGGCATCAGGCAGGCGGTGCCCGACATGATCGTCCAGGTTGGCGGCTCGATTTCCTTCGCACCCGTCGAGGAGGGCGCCGCGGCCGAATGGCTGAGCGACGAGACGCGCCACATGCTGGCGCGCCTGAAGCCCACGCCAGAGCAGGTCACCGTGGCCATCAACACCGGCCAGATGAATATGGTGGAGCTGATGACCGCCGAAGACCGGGCGGGAACCTCGTTCGAGCGCAAGGCGGTCTACGACGCCTATGAGGAGATGATCGTGCCCGCCGGGCCGGCCTGGCTGAGGGAACACCTCGCGCAGCTGTCCGCCAACGGCATCCAGCCGCATTTCCAGATCACCATGAAGTCAGGGCTCGTCACCCTCGAGCGCATGGTCAGGCAGGGTATCTACAAGGGTCCGCTCAATGTGAACTGGGTCGCGCTCAGCGGCGGCTTCGACAACCCCGACCCCTACAGCATGATGGAGTTCATCCGCCTCGTCCCCGATGGCGCGACGCTCACGCTGGAAGCGCAGATGCGCGCCTGCCTGCCGATCAACGCCATGGCGATCGCCATGGGCCTGCACGTGCGGTGCGGCATCGAGGACACGCTCTGGGGCCCCAAGGGGGAATACATCAGCAGTGTGAAGCAGATCGAGCAACTGGTGCGCATCTCGCGTGAAATGGGCCGGGAGATCGCGTCGGGCCAGGAGGCGCGCACGATCTTCAAGATCGGCAAGCAATACGAGACGGTGGATCAGGCGATCTCCGAGCTGCGCTACCCCAGCGCCCGCCGTCCGGCCCGGCCGGGGCTGGCGGAACGGATGGTGGCCGCATGAGCTTCAAGCCCACGCTGCTGCTAGTACCCGGGCTGCGCGATGAAGCGCCGGGCCACTGGCAAGCCATCCTCGCCGGCCAGTGGCCGGGCGCGGTGTCTCTACCGGCGCTGGGCCGCAGGAACATCGACCTGGCTGCCCGGCTGGTGCAGATCGAGGATGCCGTCCAGGCCATCCAGGGCCCTGTGGTGCTGGTGGCCCATAGCGGCGGCGTCATCGCCACGGTGCATTGGGCCCAGCGTACCCGCGCCGCCATCCACGGCGCCCTGCTGGCCACGCCGCCGCTGTTCGCGGGCCCGCTGGGCTCCGAGTTCCCGGATCTTGCTGAATTCCAGCGCCACGGCTGGATGCCGATTCCCTGCTCGCCGCTGCCGTTCCGCAGCATCGTGGCGGCGAGCCGCAACGATCCGCTGGGCTCCTACGAAGGCGTCAGCGAACTGGCGCACGGCTGGGGCGCCCGCCTGGTCGACCTGGGAGAAAGCGGCCACCTGAATCCGGCTTCCGGCTTCGGCCTCTGGCCCGCCGCGCTGGAGTTGGTCCGCGAGCTGGCGCTTCCCGCGCCGATGCCGGAATCCAGCGGCCCATGAAACAGCATCCCGCATAAGACTACTCAAGGAGACATCAATGAAAGCTTCGATCCACGTGGTTGGCCGCTCCGTGCTCGCCGCCTTGTTCCTGGCTGGCGCGTCGCTGGCACAGGCCTGGCCTGAGCGGACCGTCAAGATCATCGTTCCCGCACCGCCCGGCGGAAACATGGATGTGCCTGCCCGCGTCTTCGCCAACTTCTTGTCCAAGGAGATCGGCCAGACGGTCATTGTGGAGAACACGGCCGGCGCAGGGGGATCCATCGGCGTGCAGGCCATGCTGAACGCGCCGGCCGACGGGAACACCATCCTGTACACCAGCTCCAACGTGCTCACCGAGATTCCGCACGCCATGAAGCCGCCTTACGACCCCATGAAGGACGTGCGGCCCGTGGCCGCGCTCTCCAAGTACCGTTACGTGCTGGTCGTGCCGCAGGACTACCCCGCGAATGACCTGGCCGGCATGGCGCGCCTGCTCAAGGCCGAGCCGGACAAGGGCAGCTTTGCCTCACCGAGTCCTGGAACGGTGGCGCAGTTCGGTGGTGAAATCCTCAACCGTAAGCTCGGCGTGAACATGCAGCACGTGCCGTATTACGGTACGCCGCCTGCCCTGAACGCGCTGATGTCCAAGCAGGTCACGCTGATCCTCGACAGTGTGGTCACCTCGGGGCCCTTGCTGCAGGGCGGCAAGCTGAAGGCGCTGGCCATCGCCGGTACCACCCGCTATGCCGGCATGCCGAAGGTGCCGACTTTCGCCGAGCAGGGCTATCCGGAGTTCAGCGATTTCTCCGGCTGGCAGGGCATCGCGGTCTCTCCCAAGGTGCCCGCGCCCATCGTCGAGAAACTTTACGCCGCCACGCGCCGTGTCGCCGGTCTGGCGCAGTTTCACGAGCAGATTGCCCGGATGGGTTTCGAGCCGGTGGTTCCGGATTCCCCGCAGCAGTTCGCCCAGCGCCTTCAGCTGGACTATGACCACTTCGGCGAGCTGAACCGCACGTTCGTCCTGAAGCAGTGAAACCTGGCCAACCTTGAAGGAAATGAGTCAACCATGAAAGCAGCCATGATTGTTCCAGGCCCGCAGGGCGGCCACCTGGAAGTCCGGGAAATTCCTTGTCCGGCGCCAGGTCCCGGTCAGGTGGTCGTTCAGGTGATGGCCTCGGGCTTGAACCGGGGTGAATTGATCCGCGTGCGCGAAGCCAGATCCGGAGTGCCGATCCTGGCAGGCATCGAGTTCGCCGGCATCGTCAGCCAGGTCGGGAAGGGGGTGCGAAGCGTGCGCGAAGGCGATCGCGTTTCCGGCCATGGCTGGGGAGGCCAGTCTGAATATGTGCTGGCCGAGGCGCGCGCCTTGATGCCCATGCCTGCCACGTTGTCGTGGGCCGAGGCGGCCGCATTCCCCAACGTGTTCATCACCGCGCACGACGCGCTGGTCACCAACGGCGAGTTCCGCGCCGGCCAGACCGTGCTGGTCAATGCCGCCACCGGCGGCGTCGGCCTGGCCGCCATCCAGCTGGCTTCCCAGCTCGGCGCCAGCCAGGTCATCGGCACATCGCGCTCGGCGGCAAAACTGGCACGGCTGCACGAATATGGCGCCACGCACGCCATCGACGCTTCGCAGCCGGACATCGTGCAGGCCGTGAGGGATATCACAGGCGGACGGGGCGTGGACGTGATCATCGACTCGCTGGGCGGCTCGGTATTCGACGCCAACCTGAGAAGCATGGCAGTGCACGGCCGGCTGGTCATCATTGCGCGCATGAGCGGTATCGAGACCGCTCAGGTCGACATCAAGCATCTGTGGGTCAACCGCCTGAAGGTGATGGGAACCACGTTCCGCACCCGCACCGAGGAAGAGCGGCTCAGCCTGATCGAGGCATGCGCGCGCGACGTGCTGCCGCTGCTGCGCGAAGGCCGCCTCCAGCTGCCGGTTGACCGCGTCTTTGCGCTAAGCGACATTGAGCAGGCCCATGCCTACATGGCCAGCGACCAGCATTTCGGCAAGATCGTTCTGGCTGTCCATGAGGAGGCCATGGCAGCCGGCACACAACCCATGTCGCCGCGGGCGACGAAGGAGATGGCATGACACTGAAGACAACCCCTCTCACCGGGTCGGTCGGTGCCTCGGTCGAGGGCATCTCGCTCTCGGAGCCCGTGACCGGCGAGCAGTTCGAGCAACTGCGCGAGGCATTTCTGCGCCACTGCGTGCTGGTGTTCCGCGACCAGCGCCTTGCCCCGGCACCTCAGCTCGCCTTTGCCCGCCTGTGGGGCGAACCAGTGGTTCCCGCGCTGCTTTCCAAGCTGCAGCTCGGGGAGTACCCCGAAGTGATCCAGCTCCAGACGGCCCCCAAGGAACTCGTTTCGACCGAAGCCTGGCACTACGACGCGCCCCACACCCCTGTGCCGCCCAAGGTCACCATGCTCAGCGCGCAGGTGGTGCCGGCGGGGGGCGACACGATGTGGAGCAACCAGTATCTTGCCTACGAGCGCCTGTCTCCGGTGATGCAACGCATGCTGCAAGGCCTGCGGGTGCACTTCCGCGCCGTGCGGCTAGCCCGCTTCCAGGGCGTTCCCGAGTCGGAGGCGCCCTCGGCGGTGCACCCACTGGTGCGCACGCATCCGGAAACCGGCCGCAAGGCGCTCTATATCGGCCATGCCGACAACGTGCTGGGCATCGAAGGCATGACGAAGGCCGAGAGCCGGCCCCTGCTGGAGTTTCTGTACCAGCACAGCACACAGCCGGACAACGTGTACCGCCACATGTGGCGCGCCGGTGACGTGGTCATGTGGGACAACCGCTGCACCATGCACTACGCGGTGCATGACTACGGAAGCCAGGAGCGCGTGCTGAACCGGGTGACGCTGAAGGGCGAGGTGCCCGCCTGATACCGAGTCGCGTTCAAGAATATTAATCCGTTCACGCTGAGCGAATATTCACCGCGAGGGCGGCGAAAGAATCGAACAGGGGGTTTGAAGAGCCTTTATATGGGGACTCAAATTACCCCCTAACCGTTCGGGCTGAGCTTGTCGAAGCCGGGTGCCGCGCTTCGACAGGCTCGGCTTCGACAAGCCTGTCCTGAGCTCCGTCGAAGGGCTCAGCCCGAACGGTTCTTATGGATTGAATGCGAACCCGTATGAGGCGCGCTGGCGCAGGTTTCAAAGCCAAGGAATCGACATGAATATGAAGTTGAATATGGAAAAGACAGCCACGCCGCATTGCAACGCCATGCGGGAAGTGGGCGACTGGAACGCGGATTGGGAAGCCATGGCGGAGTTACAGCCCGAATGGACGGAGCGGTTCATGCACACTGTCAGCATGAGCATGGATCCGTCGGTGCTCGATCCGAAGATATTCGAGCTGGTCTGCATCGCGATCGATGCTTCCGTGACCCACATGTATGCCCCTGGAACGCGCCGCCATATCCGCCGCGCCCTGGATATCGGAGTCAAGCCCCAGGAAATCCTGGCGGTGCTGCAACTGACGGCCTCACTGGGCTTGCACACGATGAGCTTGGCGGCCCCGATCTTGCGGGATGAGATGCAGAAGCGGGAACCCGCGCAAGGAGGCCAGGCATGAAGCGCCGTTTTGCAATGACCGTGCTGGCCACTCTGGCTGGTGTGTGCGCCGCTGTACCGATCATGGCTGAGGCCCAGCCGCTGTCGGACCGGCCCATCCGCATCATCGTCGTCGGCACGCCCGGCGCCACAGCTGACATTCTGGGGCGGACCGTCGGTGAGGCTCTCTCCAGGAGCCTCAAGCAGCCGGTGCTGGTGGACCCCAAGCCCGGAGCGGGTGGGAACGTCGCCATGGATGCTTTCCTGAAGGCGCCGGCCGATGGCCATACCTTCCTGCTGTCGATCAGTTCGCTGGTGTCGGAGCTGCCCTATACCTTCAAGCCCAAGTACGACCCGTTCACGGCCCTCAAGCCCCTGGTCGATCTTGGCGGGTTCGGCGTCGTACTGGTGGGCAACGTCAAGCTGCCGCCCAGGAATCTGGAGGAGATGATCAGCTACGTGAAAGCGCACAAGGGGCAGATCAATATCGCTTCCTATTCGCCCGGGACGATGTCCCACGTGCTCGGCCTTCAGCTCAACAAGCTGGCCGGGCTTGATATGAACATCGTGCAGTACAACGGCTCCACGCCGGGATTGGTGGATGTCATCGGCGGCAACGTGCAGTTCATGATGGATACCCCGGTCACGTCCATTCCCATGGTCAAGAGCGGGAAACTGAGGGCATTCGCGACCGGATCCGCGCAACGCCTTGAAGCGCTGCCGGACGTGCCGACCTTTGCGGAGCTCGGGTACGAGAGCATGAGCCGAATCTCCTGGATGGGGCTCTGGACCTTGCCGGGCGTGAAGGATGAGATACAACAGCGAATCCGCAGTGAGACGCTGAAAGCCCTGGCGCAGCCTGGAGTTCTGGAGCGCCTGACGGGCTTGGGCTTGACTGTCAACGTCAAGAAGCCTCGTACACCGGAGGAGCTGTCCGCCAGTTTGGCCGCTGACTACAAATCGACTGGCGAGCTACTCAGGTCGGTGAACTACAAGCCGTAGAGCATCCCTGAGTCAGATACTGATAACCAGCGCTCGTCATTCCCGCGCAGGCGGGAATCCAGTCCACCCCTTCAACGCCCTCTGGATTTCGCTTGCGCGGAAATGACCGTAAGGGAAGGCGTCGTCACATGAATCAGAAGCGCTAGGACTTCGAGGATTGCGCATTTTAGCCTTCTAGGGGCGAAGCTACAAAAAACATGTACTGCTGTATCAGAGCCAAACATGGTGCGGCAAGTGGGGTCTGAGTTCTTCGCAGTTACGTTCAATCTCTGCTTCCAGTTTTGTGACTATTCGCCGAATTTGCCGCAGCTCTGATTGCCGAAACGGACTGCGTGCGACTCTGCAAATTCTTCCATCTCCTTCGGGAAAGATGTCGAGTGAGATTTCAAGAGCGTTGGCATCGGAGTGAGCTATTGAGATCGTTGACCGAGGCATCGTCGGCACCTAACATAATGTACAACGCACCAACCTGAAGCCCGTCGGACTCCTGGGTCTTGTATTTTCAGACGGCTGAATGACGGCTTTTGCGTTTTCATCTGCATGGCAGCTCAGGGTCGACAACCGCATCTCAGCCCGCAGCGCATGACAGCAGCCAGCCTGAAGCAGTCGCCAAGAACTTGAGGACTAATTGGCAGCGATTGCTGACCGTTGCAGTTTGGGCGCAAATTTCAACTGTGGGTTCAGAAGCGGACCTTGGCAGATCAGCCCCTGCTGAGATATAGGGGGATGCCAACAGGCGCTATGTCAAGCCCGCTGAGCATCTAGGCTTGGCGGCTGATGTTCCGCATGATTTATTAGATGGCATATGTCGGGGTACATCCGAGGGCAGTGCTGCTGCGTAGGCATGCCTGCTCGTTTATGCGGTAGAGTGAGCCCTTAGCTGTTTTCTGGACGCATGGTCCTGCCAACTGCTTGGGAACAGTTGCCCGCTCGCAGAATCATCTAGGGAGACGGAAAGAGGATGTCAGAAAAGAAGCTGACGGAACAACAACTGCTTGGTGAACAAGGAACCTCCCTTATCAGCCTCGCTGTCTCCAGGATGGGATACGTCTGGCGACCGACATCTCAGCATGACACAGGCATTGATGGTGAGATAGAGATCCGAGATGCCGCCTCAGGTGTGGTATCGGGGTTGTCGCTCAAAGTTCAGAGCAAGGCTGTCTCCAACTTCGAAGGCGAGACCGATGAGGGTTTTGATTACCGGGCGCGTCAGCGCGATGTGGACTACTGGCTGCAGCACAACGTCCCGGTGATCCTTGTCCTATCGAGGCCTCGCACTAACGAGGTTTATTGGCTCCCTGTTCGCGATCCTTCTGGGAAAGTCCGAGAGCGCAAATTCCACTTTGTCAAAAGTCGGGACCGGCTCGACGACAGCGCGGCAGCCGGACTTGCTGAGCTTGTCCGAACGCAGGCTCAAGGCGTGCGAGGTATTGCATTGCGGCGCCCAGAGCGTCTCATCAGCAACCTGATCCCGGTCAAATTTCTGCCGTCCCGTCTATTCCTGGCAGAGACGCCGCACCATCAACCCAAAGCGATGGGGCAAGCCCTTAAGGGACGAGAGTTGATTTTTGAGAATGTGGTCCGCAGCAAGCAGGTGTTGACGGTGCGTGACCTGACTGATCCCCAATACTCTTTCCTGTGCGACCGAGGAACGGTCGAAGATTTCCCTGTCGAACAGTGGTCTGCATCAAAGGACCCAGTCGTTCAGCGCGAATTTGTCTGGCTCCTGAACAGCTGCTTGCGTCAGTTCCTCCGAACTTCGCCAGGAAGAGTGTTGTTCGACAAAAACTCTAATGTTTACTTCTTCCCTGCGCAGGAGCCTGGCAGCCCGACCATGCTCAGCTATCAAGGGCAGAAGAAACTCACCGCACGAGAGGTCGTGAAGGTATTGGTGAACAAGAAGAAGAGCCACGTCATGGGCCATAGGCACTCGGCCATGAACGCCCAGTTCGCCAGGTACGGCAATGTCTGGTATCTGGAGGTCAGCCCCACCTACATCTTCACAGGGCCTGATGCCATTAAGCCAAGCAAGTATGCAGCCGAATGGACAACTGGCATCAAACGCCTCGAACGCAACAACGCGGTACTTGGCCAGTTGGGTATGTGGGCCGAAGTCCTGACCCAAACAACGGACCTTTTTGCCGAACCGTATCCCTACCTCAGCTTTGGGGAGCCGCTAACGTTCCAGTCAGACCGTGGCTTAGATGACGCGGCCTGGACCGCAGGAGACGAAGAGGCGCCACTTGCCGGCAATGAACTTCCTCTCGGCCTTTTCTAAAAACATGAAACTAGATTTTCTTGAAGAGCCAGAGCTCGAGTTCGGCCGACACGGCCGCCACGTGGACATCAGGCAAGGCCTGAGGATGTATGGTCCCCTAGACACGGTGGATGAAGACGTGCGTCGCATTCGGATCGGGATCGTTGGCACTCAGCAGACCATAGAAGGGCTGCGCCGCTGGCTTGAGCGATGTGCAACTGGCGTTGAGGCGAAGAAAAGTCGGCAGCCAAACCTTTTTCCAGACTTTCCCGGCTTCGGGGATCACTCGCCGTTTCAAGCCTCCTTCGAGATTGACGAAGCATCGTGCCGCGTCATTCCGCCTCGAGAGCTACGCGAACTTTCCAACCACGCCCATTACGGCGCGCTGATTCGCGGCGTGGAGCTCTTGGCCAATGAGGTCAGAGCCTTGTCGGAGGAAATCCGGCCTGCTGTCGTCCTGGTCGCGCTACCTCCCGAGCTTGTGGGGCTGGATGACGACGAAGATGACAGCGAGGAGGCAAAGGCCAAGGAGGCACCCCGAGGAGAAAATGAAGAGCTGGCCTACGGGACTGACCTAGACCTTCATCACATGTTGAAGGCGGCGGCCATGAAGTTCGGCCAACCAATTCAGCTCGTGCTGCCAACCACCTACGATCCAACCGCGAAGGCGAAGATAGACAAGCTCGACGGAAAGCGAAAGCTTCAAGATGAAGCTACCCGCGCATGGAATCTGCATATCGCCTTGTATTACAAGGCCAACTATCGGCCTTGGCGGATCGTACGTAATCCGAATGACCTGAAGACATGTTTCGTCGGCATCAACTTCTATCGTTCGCTAGACAAGGTCAACCTCATGACCAGCATGGCTCAGGTTTATGACGAACGAGGTGAGGGCGTAATCGTGCGTGGCAAGCCAGTGGCCTTGAAGAAGGACGACCCGATTCCGCATCTGTCCAGTGAAGATGCGTTCGCGCTGATCGTTCATGCCCTCACAGAGTATCGGCGGGAGCATAAGCACTCGCCCGCACGTTTGGTTCTGCACAAGAGCTCAAACTTCAGCGCGGATGAGTTGTCAGGCTTCAATCGAGCGGTCGAGGATCAGCGGCTCGACACCGCTGACTTCCTCGTAGTGGAGAAGAGTTTCACGCGACTGTTTCGGGAGGGCAGCTATCCACCGTTGCGGGGGACGCTGCTGAGTCTCGATGACCGCAATCATGTGTTGTATACAAAAGGGAGCGTTCCCTACTACTCCACATTTCCGGGCATGTATGTTCCACGCACGCTTCGATTCAAGATTGCTCAAGGCGATGAAAGCCCTCGCAACCTTGCCGAGGAGATTTTGGCGTTGACAAAGCTTAACTGGAACAACACGCAGTTCGATGGGAGTGAGCCGATCACTATGCGGGTTGCCCGCCAAGTCGGCAAGATTCTCAAATATGTCGCGGCGGATGGGGTTGTGCAGCCAAAATATAGCTTCTATATGTGATTGACTTTGAATTTAGGCAGGACTTTCCTAGTCTGTTGATATCCACGTAAACCTGAGCTTTGGAGTTTAGCGTGTCATTTCTGCGCGGGAATCAACACAGTTGAGGCTGACATCCAGTTGCTGCTGGTTTAGTTCACGGGCATGACGTCATGGACTGCATTCAGCCTGAAGCCGAATTCAGACTCGTAGGTCGGCTGCGCAGCGATTGCCGCTGTTCGTAGCCGCATCGCGACCTATCGGTTACTGCTTCATAACGGCCATCCGAGCATTGACGCTGGCAGTTGTCCAATGACGGGTTTCAGGTGAGCAGTGGACAGTGACCGTCAGTACGCTGATGGCTGCTGGAAGTCCGCTCTCACGGCTCATGAACAGGTGCTGCCGACCCTGAGCAGTCTTTCTGAGTAGCGGCACCAAGCAGCCGTTCAGAGCGATGTCAGGTCGGAGCTTTAGTATTCCTGGCGAGCCCGATCTTGGGCTGGGCAGGCAACAGAAGAAGCAGGAGGAGGGTTTGATGACTGATTTTGGTAATATAAATTCATATAGCTCGCATACCACTGAGCGAGGCTGCAAGCCATTCCTCGGCCTTTGATTTTCCAATTTAGACTGCAAGCGCCAGATATGGCCTGCAGATTGTTGCGGCCTACATTACGTTATGCAAGCGAAAGGAAACCATGAGCGACCTGGAAACAATGCGATCGATTACTACTCTAGGGGCTGTGTTGCTTGGTTTTCTGCTTGGCCAAGCCTCAGAGTGGTTTAAATCGCGACGGAAGGCCAAGAAACAAAAGGAATCAGTACGCAGACTCATCGAGTTAGAAACGAAAAATAACGTTTCCCTTATTCAGAAATTTTGGAATGCAATTCTGGAAAGAAAGGAAAACTGGGATTCAGAGGATGGGTCGTTCCTCTACGCCCAACTCGCTGACCAAGCTTCACGTATCCCATTCCCTCCATTAACAACAGATGCTTGGCGAGCCAATTTGGGTGAAGTCGCCATCGCATATACAGAGCCCGAACTTGAGGCGATGTGGAAGCTTCAAAGAGAGCTAGATCGTATCCTTTCTCTTCATGCCTTCTTCTGCGAAGCCCAAAACGAACGCCGAGATGCAAGCAGGTTTACCCATACAGCGCATGGCAGTTCAGCTATGGGTGCAATTATTAGTAGCTTTGGGTTTTCTGACTCTGTGATGGAGCCTGCCAGAGAGTTTAAGAAATTAATAGAGAATATTTCAGCATTCAAACTACTCAATGCATAACCACCCATTCCAGCCAACTGTCAGGGATTTCAATGCCATTCTCCGAATCAGTTCAGAAGTCCATCAACGAGTACATAGAGAGGTACACCGGAGATGGTTCGTTTTACAGTGAGTACTTCTGGTTCATTTCAGACGAAGACCTCCGCACACGGCTTGAAGAAGAGTTCAAGTCAGCAAGATATGTCTACAAGCTGCTTGAAGGAATGCAGGCCAGAGACTGGCTCCTCACGGCAGAAGTCCGAATTCAGATTTTGCTGTATGCATCGATCTACGAAGCCGTACTTCATCACGTTCTCCTTCAGGACTACGCGACTACAGATCCCGTAAAGCGGATCACAACTTACGAAGCTCGCAAAAAGATCAACATCTCCGGCGCGATCAAGCAGAAGATCGTAGACACCTACGCGCCGACCGGAGAGATTGCCGTTTACCAATTAGAGTCAGCAGCGATTGATGAGCGAAAAATCGTGTTTGAAGAGAAGGCGGCCGCAGCCCTGGAGCTAGGTTTAATTGACCAATCAATTTATGAGGTCATCGTCAAGGTCTATTCATTACGAAACGCCATCCACTTGCATGCGGAGCTTCGACGAAACATTGCGTACGAGATTAAGGCGGCGCGGGATGCCTATTGGCATTTGCAAGGCTTCTGCAGGCGCATCGCCGATCGGATGGTCAGAGATGGAAAGGCGACCAGAGCACCGAAGCTTTCTGAATCACCAGGCATCTAACTTTTCATTCCACCGAACTGTTTTCGGTAGCCGGTGAGTTCGAGTGTTGAATGACCGCTCTTTCTTAACGCCACCGGCCGCTCCTGGCCGAGAGTGCCAATTTGGCCCAGCGCCGCATTGCAGCCGTTGAAGACAGTCACCCTGCCGCAGTTTCCGGGGTGGCCGTCAGCGGCGACTTCAAATCTCCGTCTGTTCAGATATCTCGAGGGCATCGTCGACCTCAATGCCCAGGTACCTCACTGTCGACTCCAGCTTAGAGTGGCCGAGCAGCAACTGCACAGCGCGCAGGTTCTTGGTGCGGCGGTAGATCAGTGTCGCCTTTGTTCTGCGCATCGAGTGCGTCCCGTACTCCATGCGGTCCAGGCCTAGCTCGTCAACCCAGTGACCGAGGATTCGGGCGTATTGCCGTGTCCCCAGATGTGGCGATTCGTGTAGCCGGCTTGGAAACAGGAAGTCCTCTGGCTTCAGCCCAGCCTGCTCGATCCAGGCCCGCAAGGCATCACGGGCAGCCTGCGTGATCTCGAACTGCACTGGACGCTGAGTCTTGTGTTGCATGACGACAGCGCGCGCCGCCACCTGATCACCGTGGCATACGTCCCGAACCTTGAGGGCGACGAGGTCGCATCCCCGCAGCTTGCTATCGATGCCCAAGTTGAAGAGAGCAAGTTCGCGCACCCTGCCTTCCATCTAAAGCCTCACGCGCAGCGCCCAGATGTCCTTGAGCTTGAACGGTGCCTTCTGCCCAACAATCTTGCCCTTGTTCCACGGCTCGCGATGAGCGGTATTACCTGTGGTTCCCATGATGGTCTCCCATCGAGTTGAGGGCCACACAGGATGCGCTCTCGAGCGGGCGCACCTCCGACCTGCGTGAACGGCTAGCAATGGGCGGTTGCCACAGCCTTATGACTGTCAGCTTCCTGGTGTAGCCATGGATTCATCATTTCGGCCAGAAGCAGCCGATGGCCATAAGAGAAAGCAGCCACTTGACGTATGAATTTAACGGACTCCGCGCTTTTGCGCAGGTTCAGTGGAATGATAGGTGGCCCATCAATGCATCATGGATTCTTGAAGTAATCCACTGCTATCGTCGAGGCAATGCCTATGACAAACGCTATTACGACGCCCCAGACAAATTTCTCTCTAAGACTAACTAGGCGATCATGCGCTTGAGCGAGCTTTCCCCAATAGAAGATATTTCTTGGATATGCTTTATCCAAAAGCGTGCCAAGAAAAAATAAAATCACAAATATCACTATCATGGCGACAAAGTACCACTTAATAGGACCTGGGTTTTGACCTAAACGGGACTCTATAAGAAAATTTAGCTTGGCCTGCACATCGCTAGATTCAAGAATTGCGGCCACAGCTTCCCCTTTTGGTGATTCTTTAATGCCGGATATACTGATAAATAGGAACGGTAGCATCAAGAGCGGAAAAGTGTGCTTTGAACTTAACGTGGAATCGAAGCTAAAAGATCGGAACTTCAGTATTTCAGAATTCACGTAGTCCTTGACGTCAGCCGCGAGAAGATAGGCCAGATCTCGATCATTTGCCTCTATACCAAGATCGGTATTATCCTTGGGATCAAATTTTAGGCTCAGCTTGTAGGTCGCCCCTGCAGACAATATTTCTACTCGCTTGATCGCGTTCCGGCTAGAGTTTTCTTCCGCAGCTACGGCACTTGGATTATCGAATTCAACAAGCATCCCATCAGCGCGAAAAACTTTGAACTGCAACGTTGCGTTAGGGTCAGCAGCCAGAAGGCGCTTTCTAATGATGTCATCCAGTTTGATAAGTGCCTCCTCTGTCAAAAAGAAGCCTCGCTTGAAGTTGTTTTCTAAGTGTGCATTCATGTTTGGAGCGTGATGAGAACAGTGTTACGCGCTAAACGGTTGTCGGATTTGGTTTGTGTGCGTAGTTGTTACAAACACTATAGCCTAAGCGTCGAGCAAACGAGTACGAAAGCTCTTCTAGCGACGGCTTGCGGCTTGAATCCATCTGACTGCTCAGGGTCGACCCGAGCCTGTCGGGGCATGCAGAAGCGGTCCTTCGAGCCAGTGCGTGGCAAACCGCGCAATCGAGCGGCCAGTCCTGAGGGTGAAGCGGCCGTTCAGGACAGGCAGCGTTCAACGGCTCGTGTTGGCCTTTGCTGTCGCCTAGGCACTGGACTGTGAATGACTCAGACCAGCCTAAAGTGGACTCAAGTCAACGGGACGCACCGCCTGCAGCCCACATTCCCGTGCCAGCGGCACGTGCACACGGAAGCAATAAAAGCTCAGCGCGCCATTCCGGGCTTTGTGGCCTCTGTCGCATCCGGCTGGCAGGGCAGTACGGCAGCACAATGGCGGCTTAGAAATTTCCGAACTTTCACACTTTCGAATGCAGCTCCTGCTCAACGCCATAGCCTCCATGCCCCTACCCAGTGAGGCGCAGCGTATCTTCCATGGTCGCGGAGGGCTTTACCCCGGTTGCGCCCATTGGTCACTCGATTTCTTCCCACCGGTATGGGTGTTGACCAGTTTCCTTCCGGTGGAGGACGACCAACTGTCTGCAATAGGTACCGCACTTGAGCAGCGCTGGGCCGAACTGGCGCCCGGCCAGCCGCTGAACTGGGTGTTCCAGTGCCGGCACGAAGGCCGAAGCAGCACGCAGGTGATGGCCGGTGCGGTCCCTGATCCGCATTGGGTCAGCGAAGGCGGCGTGCGCTATTACATTAGTGTGGCAAAGGGCCAGAACCATGGGCTGTTCTTGGACATGGCGGAAGGACGGCGGTGGGTACACGACCATATAGCCGCGCGCGCAGCCGCCGGTGATCGGGTTAAGGTACTGAACCTGTTTGCCTACACCTGCGCATTTTCCGTCGTCGCCTTGAAGGCTGGGGCGCGTCACGTCACCAACCTGGACATGAACAAGGGGGTGCTAGCCATAGGTCAGCGCAACCACCAACTCAACGACGTATTGGCCAACGCCAGCTTCCTTCCGCATGATATTTTCAATACATGGGGAAAGATCACGCGAGGAGGCCCCTACAGCTTGGTGATCGTGGATCCACCGAGCTACCAGAAAGGCAGCTTTGTCGCGACTAAGGACTATGCGCGGCTGCTCAGGCGGATGTTCGACTTGGTCGAGCCTGGGGGCCATGTACTACTGTGCCTCAACGCGCCCGAGCTGGGCCCCGCGTTCCTGCAGAGCCAGATGAACGAACTGGCGCCCGAGCTGATCTTTGTCGAGCGTTTGGCGAACCCGCCTGCTTTTGCGGATATCTCTGATGAGCGCTCGCTGAAAGTCCTGGTGTACCGGGCGCCGCCACTCAAAGGATGATGTTGTTCTTCGGACGCCGAAGCGTCGGCAAATCGGTTTCACCAAGCAGCTCAAGCACCTCGATTTCGATCATCCGGGCTATCTGAGCGATCGGCACGTCATTGGCGCCACCCTCGAAGGGATTTTCGGTGCTTTCCCCGACCTGTTGCAGCGAGGTGTACATCCAGGAGATCATCACGCTGAACGGGATCACCAGCCACACGCGATGCAACGCGTCGAACTCCTTCAGCATGCCCAGCGGGAGCAGGATGCAGAACAGCCTGATGAAAAACGAGTTGATGGTGGCGTACTGCCGCGGGTACGGGAAATTCTTCAGGCGCTCGCTGCGCCCCTGGTGGTCGAGCAGTTCCTTGATCGATTTTTCCATCTCGATGAAGAAGTTGATCACGATCTTGCCGCTGTCGAATAGGCCGCGGATCGCCCGGCTCTGATGAGCCAGTAGCTGGGTGGCCTTGTTGCGCGATGCCAGCACGCCGCGCAGTTCGTCGGCTTCGAGATAGCGCGCAAGTTCGGCTTCCAGCGTGTTTTCTTTTTCCGGCACATCGTAGAACGACTGGTACTCGGCGTTGGTCGCCCGGTTGGTGCTCTCCCACGCGCGGCTTCGCCGCATCTGGTAGCGCAGCACGGTCACCCAGGCGAGGTGCCGGTTCACCAATTGGCGCGCAGCCTCGGGATCCTTGAGGTAGTCACGGCTCATCAGGCCCCAGGCTTTGCTGCTGCTGAGAATGCCGGTCCATACCTGTTGGGCTTCCACCGTACGGGCATAGGTTTGTGTGTTGTTGAAACTCACGATCAGCGCCGTGGCCGTGCCAATCAGCGCCACCACCGTCCATGGAATGGCTAGCCACCGCCAGCCGGCTAGTTCGTACAGGCATACGGGTACGATGCCGAGGATCATCAGCAAGTAGAGCTCGCGCCGCGTCCACAGCAGGAACTCGCGCAGCCGGTAGGAGCGGCCGACGTTCACCGCGCGTCTAGCCAGGCATCAAGGGTGGTGGTGCCGAGCCGGGCTCCGGCGTTGGTGGTCAGCGAGCCATCGTCGACGGTCACGCCGAAATAAGGTGCTTTCGAGTCGGCCACCACGGTGCGCTGATCACCGGTGGCGCGAAGATAGCGCTCGACCATGGCTGCCATGCCGGCACGTTCTGGCCCGCCCACTTCGAGCATGCCGTTGAGAGGCGCGCTCAGCGCCGCATCAGCCATGGCTAATGCGACGTCTTGCGCTGCCACAGGCTGAAGGTGTGCCGACGGCAAGCGAATCGTTTGCGCCTGCATGCCCGATTGCGCGATGGCCGGCAGGAACTCCATGAACTGCGTGGCCCGCACGATGGTGTACGGGATCTTCGAGGCTTCGATCAATTGCTCCTGCACCAGTTTGGCGCGGAAGTAGCCGCTGCCTTGCAGGCGCTCGGTGCCAACCACTGACAGCGCCACATGGTGCTGCACACCGGCCGCGGCTTCTGCCGCCAGCAGGTTGCGGCCCGAGGTTTCGAAGAAATGCATCACGGGAGCATCTTCGAAAGATGGTGAATTGGCGACATCGATCACCGTGTGTGCGCCAGCGAGCGCTGCCGCCAAACCTTCGCCGGTCAGCGTGTTGACGCCGGTGCTGGGGGAGGCCGCGATGGCCTCGTGGCCACGCTGCCGAAGGAGGGGAATGAGCTTGCTGCCGATGAGGCCGTTACCCCCGATCACAACGATCTTCATGAGTGTTCCTGTTGGTTGAGGCTCCATGGTAGATGTGGAACAATATGGCTCAAATGACTAAGACCCCTGAATTACTGCCATCAAAGGCGCAAAAACGCCAGCGTGCGAAGCGGGTGCTGTTCGTTGCTTTTCCCGAGTTCGGCTTGCTGGACTTGAGCGGTGCGCAAACCGTGTTCTGGGCGGCCACCAAGGCCATGGAGGCACGGGGCAAGGAGGGTTACGAGCGTTGTACCGCAAGCCTTGACGGCGGCTTGGTGCGTAGTGCGGAAGGCTTGCTCATTCAGACCGATGCGCTCACGGCCTATCGGCCGAGCTCCGTCGACACCCTGATCGTGCCCGGTTCACCACACATGGCAGAGGTGATCGAGAACGCCGGACCGGTGGTGCAATGGTTGCGGCGCGCGTCGGCCAAGGCACGCCGCACCGCGTCGGTATGCAGTGGCGCGTTCTTGCTGGCCGAAGCCGGATTGCTCGATCACAAGCGCGCCACCACCCATTGGCTCATGTTTGACCTGATGAGCAAGCGTTTCCCCGCCGTACAGATTGACCGCGACGCCATCTTTGTGCCACAGGGTGCGGTGTGGACATCGGCGGGCGTGACCGCCGGTATCGATCTGGCCCTGGCGCTGGTCGAGGCCGACTGCGGCCACGAGATCGCGATGGAGGTGGCACGGGAGCTCGTGGTGTTCCTGAAGCGCCCCGGCGGTCAGTCGCAGTTCAGCGGTATGTTGCGGGCCCAGGCCGAAGACTCGGCGGGGACGTTCGACGAGCTGAATCTGTGGATCACCGAGAACCTCGTTCGTACTGATCTCAACGTGGAAGTATTGGCTGCCCAGGCACGGATGAGTCCGCGCAATTTTGCGCGCGTCTACAAACAGAAGACCGGGCGCACTCCGGCCAAGGCCGTGGAGGTGTTCCGGCTCGAGGCGGCCAGGCGCTTGCTTGAAGACTCGTCCTACAACGTCGATCAGATTGCGCGTTTATGCGGTTTCAGCGACGAGGAGCATTTGCGCGTGACGTTCCAGCGCCACCTGAGCGTGGCGCCTCGGGACTACCGGCGGCGATTCGCGGCCCGGCGTGAGACGGTGCACACTTCCAGGTGAATATCTAGCCTTTTGAGTCCAGCGCCTCATGGGCCAATTCTTGGCAGAACTGCCTCACCACTTGCAGTGCGGGCGATTCTGCCCGCCCCTTGAGCGTCACGAACGCGAATTGGGCCTGCAGCTTCGCGCTCGGGGTAAGCAGAAGCTCGTGCAGGCTTCCCTCAGAGATCTGGGCGCTCGCCGCGGCGACCACGCCGAGAAATACGGCATCGGTCGCGGCGACGGTACGCAACAATGCCCCCACGTCTTCGGAGGCAGCCTGGATCCACGGTTTCAAATGCGCCTGCTCGCCGTAGCGCTCAAGCAGGGTGCGTGCAGCGTCGTCGCTCGCCTGCGTACACACCAGCGGATAGGCGCGCAGGTCCTCGAAGCGCAGTTTTGAGGACTGCGCAAGAGGATGGCCGGCACGGCAGATGAACCCCGAGCGCAGAGCAGGCAGCACATCGACTTGCAGATCTTCGGCGGGAGGTAATGCGCGATATGTAATGAGCAAGCCGTCGGTCTGGCGAGCGCGAAGTTGCGAAATCTGCAGGTCGGGCGAACCGCCCAGCAAGCGCAGTTGAATCTTCGGATGCGCGCGCAATAGATGCGTCATGAGCGGCGCGGCAAACAAAGCTCCCGGCGCTGACCCCATCCCCAGATTGATCGGGCCAGTGGCCCCATACGCCAGCAATGTGGCTGCGCGCTTGAGCTCTCCCGCCTCCTGCACGATGTGGCGCACCCGGGCCAGTACCTGCGTACCGAAAGGCGTGAGCTCATTGCTCTTGCCGATGCGGCTGACGAGAGGGAGCCCGAGCTCCTGCTCCAGCAACTGAATACTGCGCGACAGGGCGGATTGCGTGATGTGCACCGACTCCGAGGCCCGGCTGAATGAGCGCGTCTCGGCTAGCGCGACAAAGTGAGTGAGCTGCTGCAAATTCATGGATTTATTATTCATAAAAATCATGAAAATTACAAAAACAATCCATTGGACGACTTATTCCAAGTGTCGAAGAATTCACGGCAAACATCCTCAGGAGTTCGTTATGGTTCATCGTTGGAGCCGCGTTGCCGTGGGCTTTCTGTGCAGTCTGATGCTTTCGTCGCTGGCCGCACAGCCGCGCGAGGCCACATTCACCCAACCTGCCACGCTGATGGTGCCGTACCCCGCCGGCTCGGCCAGCGACTACACCGCGCGTACCTTTCAGGAGCCGTTGGCGCACCTGTTGGGCGTGCCCGTCGTGGTGGAAAACCTGGGGGCGCCTCCGGCGCCATCGCCGCAAATAAGGTGCTGGCTGCACCCGCGGATGGGCAAGTGTTGTTTCAGGGCTCGCCCAATGAGCTGATTCTTTCGGGTTTGGTCAACAAGAGCGTGAGATATCAGCCGGATGATTTCCGTATGGTGGCACCGGTGGCCATCTCGCATCTGGTGGTGATCGCGCGGGCCCATCTTCCTGCCGGCACGCTGGACCAGCTCGCGGAGCTTGCACGCACGCGCCGCAGCGAGCCGATGACCTATGGGTCTCCTGGTCTGGGCACGCTGTACCACCTTCTGGGGGAGCTGGCTTCCCGCCGCGTGGGCGCACCGATGACGCATGTGCCCTATAAGGGCGGCACACCGATGGTGCAGGACTTGATGGGCGGCCTGATCGACTTTGCTTTCGTGCCCTATCAAAGCAACTATGCGGACTTGGTCAAGCAGGGCCGCATCAAGATCATTGGCTCGCTGGCTGATGCGCGTTTACCCGCGCCGTTCCAGAACGTGCAGAGCTATCGCGATACCCAGAATTTCAAGGACTTTTCGTTCAGTATCTGGACGGGCTATCTGGTCAAGCGAGGGACTCCCCAGCGTTTGGTGGAGCGGCACGCCGCGGCGCTGCAGGCGGCCCTGAAGCTACCGCAGGTGCGCGGCTCGCTGGAGGCTCAGGCCAAAACCTTGTTCTCTCCCATGTCTCTTGAAGAGGCTGCGGCCTACTATCGTGAAGAGGCCGCGCGCTACCGCGAACTCGTGAAAACAGTGGGGTTCGAGCCGCAATGAAGCCCGCATCCCTTGTTCCTTTTGCCACTCTGGCCCCGGTTCAGCAATACCTGCAGGCGACCGAAGAGGCCACCATCGCTTGGCTCGAAGACTACCTGCGCCTGCCCAGTGTCAGCGCCAATCCGGCTCACGCCAGTGACATGGCCGCCACGCGCGGCTTTCTGGTTGAACGGCTGAAGGCGATGGGCTTGGACGACGTCCAATTGCTCGATGGCGGTGGCGAGGCTGCCGTCTTCGGTCAGTGGCTTGGTGCGCCGGGCCGGCCCACGCTGCTTATTTATGCGCACTACGATGTGCAACCTCCCGAGCCGCTGGAGCTATGGCGTACACCGCCATTCGAGCCGACGACCATTGGCGACCATATCTATGCACGCGGCGCCTCGGATGTAAAGGGCGCTACCGCCATTGCGTTGGCCGTCGTCGAAGCCTTTCTGCGAGTCCATCAGGCCTGTCCGGTGAATATCAAGGTGTTTCTGGAGGGGGAGGAGGAAGTGGGCAGCCGTTCGCTGCGCGCGCTGGCTGAACGCCATCGCGCGCTGTTGAGCGCAGACGCTGTTCTCTCGGCGGATGGGGGCCGCGCGAGCGCCGAGGTGCCCACCATTAACACCGGCGCACGCGGCAATGCGCAACTGGAGGTGCGGCTGCGCTGTGCACACAAGGATCTGCACTCCGGCCGCTATGGCGGTGCTGTGCGCAACGCGCTGCATGAAGCTGCGCGGCTGGTGGCGTCATTGCATTGTGCTGATGGCACGGTGTCTGTACCGGGTTTCTTTGATGGCGCGGTACCGCCTGGAGAGGGCGCGCGTGCCGACACCGCGGCGTTTCCATACGACGAGGATGCCTTCTTTGCCGACGTGGGCGCCGCGCCGCATGGAGAGGCGGGCTACAGCGCACGCGAACGCATCACGCTGCGTCCGTCGCTGGATGTCAATGGCCTGTATGGCGGCCATACTGGGGCAGGCGGCAAGACCATCGTGCCATGCGAAGCGGTTATCAAGCTCACGATCCGTGTGGTTCCCGGCCAGGACCCCGGTCAAATCATTCGAGCCGTGGCCGCTCATTTGCACGAACAGACGCCCCCTGGTTGCACGCTGGAGGTGACTGAGTTGCATGAAGGAGCGCGTGCAGCCACCCTCGTGCCAGCGCATCCGCTGGTGCGCTCCGCGGAGGCTGTGCTGACCCGATCCATGCAGCGGCGGCCGATCCACGTACGGCTGGGCGCCAGCGTGCCCATTACCGCGATCTTCAAGGAAACATTGGGCATCGACACGCTGATGTTTGGCTACAACTTACCTGATGAGGACGTGCATGCGCCCAACGAGTTCTTTCGGCGTTCTTCGATTCGCGATGGTATGAGGGACTGGTCCGCACTTCTTGAACAACTGAGCCATTTCGCACCGGCCGATTTCACTATTGCCATGGCAGAGGAGACATGATCATGCGATTTTTACTTCACACGGCGCTAGCCGCTGGACTTGGATTCTGTCTGGGCTTGTCCGGTTGCGGTGGTTCGGATACTTCGGCCGATCCGACGCTGGCGGATACCACGGAGGGGCGCGTCCGTGGCCAGATAGCGGAGGAGTTGGTATCTTTCCTCGGTATACCCTATGCGGCCCAACCCGTGGGCACATTGCGCTGGGCTCCCACGGCAGCGCCACCCATGCATACAGAGACGCAGGAGGCTGCGCGCATGGGTGCTTCCTGCCCGCAGACTGGACCAGGCGCCGATGCGGTGACCGACGAAGCTTGTCTGTACCTCAACATCTGGAAGCCTGCCGACGCAGCGCCAGGTGCCAAATTACCTGTACTGGTCTTTATGCACGGCGGGGCCTTCGTGATCGGTTCGGGCGCGCAAGCCGACCTGAGAGAGATCAGCAAACGCCACGTGGTGACGGTGAGCTTCAACTACCGGTTGGGTGCGCTCGGCTTCCTGGCCAATACAGCGCTAAGTGCATCGAATCAAGACGGCAGCTTGGGCAACTTCGCATTGATGGATGCGATCGGCGCACTGCAGTGGATCAAGCGCAATATCGAGGCTTTTGGGGGAGATGCGGGCAACGTCACGCTGTGGGGCCTATCCGCCGGCGCGACACAGACTTTCTCGTTGCTGCAGTCGCCCAAGGCGCGCGGCCTGTTTCACCGGGCGATGATGCAAAGCGGTGGCGGTGCCGAGTATTCCAATCTCAGTGCAGAGGCAGCCACCGCCGTTGGCGATGCGGCGGTCACTGCTCTTGGCTGTGGCGCGGCGGCAGACCAGGCAGGGTGCCTGCGCGCAGTGCCGGTGTCGGCCATCCTCGCCGCTCAAGGGCCCGGAAAATGGCGTCCCACGGTCGATGGCAGTGTGCTTACGAAGGTTCCGTTGCGCGCTTTTGCAGAAGGCGATTTCAACCGTGTGCCAGTGATGATTGGTGGTGTATACGACGAAGGCACATTGTTCTCCGACCCGAATATGAGCGCGGCGGTTTACCCGTTCGCTTTGCATTCTTTGGCGCCGGCTGGCTCCGATACCACACGGATCGATGCGGCCTACGCGCTGTCGCGCTTTTCCTCGCCGGGACAGGCATTTGCACGGGCCACGGGAGATGCGATGTATGCGTGCGGGAACAGTATCCAGCGCACCACGCTCTCAGCCTGGGTGCCAGTCTACGGGTGGGAGTTGACCGATCCGGTCATGTCTTTTCCCGAGCAATCCAGCGGCTACTACTATGGCAGCTCTCACGGGATGGATGCCATGTACTGGGCCGGTGGAGTGGAGGGGCTAAGGAACTATCCCTATCTTGACGCCCCTGTCGCGGACAAGGTGACCAACGCTCCCGCGCTTGCCCAGCGCAAGGCGCTCAGCGCGCAGATGCAGGAGCACCTGGTGAACTTCGTCCGCAGCGGCGACCCGAACGGCGAGCAAGGTTCCGCAAGTTTGGATTGGCCGCGCTTTGCAGGCTCAGGAGAGCAGCATCTGATGCACTTCACGCTACCGGAGAGCCGAGTTGCCAATGGAGAGTTCGAGACGACGCACCACTGCGAAATCTGGCCTGCCATATAGAGGTTGGCCGGCTCCGCCATGACGCACGGACCTTGAACAGCAAGGCCCGTGCAAAGGAGAAAACGAGAAGCCTTAAGCCTGAAAGCAGGGCCCGCTGCGCGGTTTAGCGCTACAGGTGTTTCCCGCGAAACTACAGGGTTCAGAGCTATCGCCTCGCCTTGGACTGAAGCTTGGCGCCAAGCTTCAGTGCACTTGCAAGCTGCGTCGCGGCACGGGAAAGCCTGCGGTTTGTACGGACGAAGAGAGCCACCGCGTCCTGGGACTGCAGTTCGGGAACCCGGACTTCGCGAAGTCCCGATGAGGCGACCACGACCTTGAGCAGGGGCTCTGGAATCAGGGTGACGTAATCGGTGGAGGCCACCAGCGCCTGAACAAAGTAAAGCGAATCCGACCGCATGGCGATCATGGGGCCGCTCTTTCGTATGGTCTTGAACGCCGCTTGAAGATCGGCGGCAACATCAAAGGCGGCGCTCGGGAGCACCCATTGGGATTCGGCAAAATCCTCTAGCGACTTGGCTGCACGCAATGGATGTTTCTGGCGCACGGCGATCACGGTGCTCACGGTGAACAGGTCATGCACTTCGATCGATGCGGGAAGCGCTCCCCGCGGCCGTGCACCGATGACGAGATCAAGCGAGCCATCCGCCAACTGGGAAAGGTGGGAGCTCGGCAATCCGCCCATGACGTGCAGCTGGACCTTGGGGTACCTCTCATGAAAATCTTCCAGAACCGAGGGTAGAAGATCGACCCCTAGCGTCGCGGAACATGCAATGCGCACCACGTCATCCGGATCGCCCGCCAACTCGGCGAGATCAACGGGAATGCGGTCGATCTCGTTCGTGATCAGCTTGGCGCGCTCGTGAAGCACCTCGCCGAACTCGGTCAAGCGCGAACCCTTTGAGTCGCGGGTGAGCAGCGACACACCCAGTGTGGTCTCCAATGCGCGCAGCGAGCGGGATACTGCTGGCTGAGTGATCCCCAGCGATTCTGCCGCCAGCCGGACGCTCCCGTTGTCGGCGACCGCGACAAAGTGCTGCAAGTGAGTGAGATTCACAGGTTCATCTCAAGCCAAAGAAGGGCAGAAAAAGAAGGGCAGATTAAAGGTGGATGGATTGGTTAACCCCTTAACTGATTTGAGTATACCCACGGACCACGCCCGCTCCTACAGTGAACCCCCTCACACATGAGGATCTATGCAGGA
This sequence comes from Ottowia sp. VDI28, assembly GCF_049532675.1. Taxonomy (NCBI): domain Bacteria; kingdom Pseudomonadati; phylum Pseudomonadota; class Betaproteobacteria; order Burkholderiales; family Comamonadaceae; genus Ottowia; species Ottowia sp. VDI28. Next base: position 1,590,231 of record NZ_CP149820.1, read on the forward strand.
TTTGTCTCAATCATCGATAGCCCAGGCAGGCCTGGGGGTCACCGAGGCTGCCGGAACGGGTTATGCCGTCGTGTCGAGCCATCCGCTCGCGACTGCACAGGCGCAGCGCGTGCTGCAGGCAGGCGGGAATGCCTTCGATGCGGCGGTGGCTGGCGCGGCCGTGCTGTGCGTGGCACTGCCCCATGCCTGCGGCTTGGGCGGCGATGGCTTTGCGATGGTGCATGACGCCTCGAAGAACGAGGTCTGGAGCCTGAACGGGTCTGGCGCCTCGCCTCTGGCGCTTGCGCCTCATGTCTCAGCCTCCCAATTGGGCCAGGGGCCGCTTAGTTGCGGGGTTCCGGGTATGGTGGGCGGATGGCATGCCATTCATGAACGGTTCGGCCGTCTTGGCTGGCAATCGCTTATCGAACCTGCTGCCCGGCTGGCCGCGGAAGGCGTCGAGGTTTGCGATGACTTCGCGCAATCTTTCCGTTTGTTTGGCGCAGGGGTGAAGGCAGATGCCGGCCTCGCGCAACTGTTCCTCACGGACGGGGAGCTTCCGGTGATTGGAGACAGGCTGCTTCAGCCGGCCCTGGCCCGTTCGCTTCAAGCCATCGCAGATAACGGCCCGAAAGCTCTCTATCAAGGGGACATCGGTCAATCGATGTGCCAGGTGCTGCAGGCGCAGGGCGGCTCAATGTCCATGGACGATCTGAGCGCGTACGAGCCCATCTGGTCGCGTCCGTTGAGTGCCAGCTACCGTGGGTTGACTGTGAATGTCGCCTCGCCCAATTCGTTCGGCTTGTTCATGCTGCTTCAGCTTCTGGCACTTGAGGGCACCGGCATTGAAAAGCATGGTCCCTTGTCTGCGGAGCGGTTGGCGCTTCTGATGAAGGCGGCCAAGACAGCTTTCGCGCACGGACTCTCCTATGTGGGAGACCCTTCGCATGTAGCGTCCGCCCAAGAGGCCCTCTCTCCAGCGGCTGCCGAAGCACTGCGTGAAGGGATGCGTTCCGATGGGCCGGCGCGCTCGATCAGCAAATCCCAAGGCACGGCGACGATATCGGTGGTCGATGAGTCTGGCAATGCGATCACGCTGATTCAAAGCATTTTCAAGCCCTTTGGTGCGATGGTGGCGGATGCTGCGACAGGCGTGATCTTGAACAATCGCCTGGCGGGATTCAATCCGCAGGCAGATCATCCCAACGGCGCAGGACCGGGCAAGCGGCCGGCGCATACCTTGAACCCGGTCATGGTGATGAGCGGGGGGCGGCTGAAGTATTTGCTGGGAACACCAGGGGGCTCGGGCCAGACGATCACCTTGACGCATGTCTTGTCCGCCCTGGTGGATATGAAGCTTTCCCTCAGGGAAAGCATCGCGGCGCCGCGCTGGTCGATGGATCTTCGCGGTGGGCTGCTGATTGAGCCAGGCCTTGCCGAAGGCAGGGCCGCCGGGGTTCCGGCTCAGTTGCGCGAGCAGGGTCTCGATGTTCAAGTTGCAGCAGCCGAGCGATTCTTCTTCGGGTCGGCGGAATGCATCGAGCTGGCCGATGATGGCCGGCGCATCGCCGTGGCCGACGACAGGCGCGATGCTTCTTGCGTGGCGGGGAATGCATGAATCGTGATCGGCTATTCGTCAACGGAAAAATAATCTCGGTTGATCAGCGCTTCGGCGTGTACGAGGCTATCCACGTGCGGGGCGACCGTATCGTGGCCGTAGGATCCAGCGAGCAGATCAAGGCGGGGGCCCCCGCCGAGGCTGTCATTCAGGATCTGAGTGGCCGGGCCGTGCTCCCCGGGCTGATCGACGGGCATGCCCACATGGACCGGGAGGGGCTCAAGCAGGTCTATCCGTCGCTGGAGGGTGCCCGCTCGATACGCGACATTCTCGACCGGATCGCGGCGCTGGTACGCCAGGCCAAGCCGGGCGAGTGGATCGTCACCATGCCGGTCGGCGATCCGCCTTCCTACTGGAACATGCCGCAAGGGCTGCAGGAGCAGCGCTGGCCCACCCGCTGGGATCTGGACCAGGTGGCGCCGGACAACCCTGTGTTCATCAAGCCCATCTGGGGGTTCTGGCGCCACGCGTTGCCGCTCGTCTCGATAGCGAATTCAAGGGCGCTCGAAGCGTGCGGCCTCGACGGAAGCACGCCATCGATGACCGAATCGGTGCATCTTGAAAAGGACAGCCATGGAAACCTCACGGGCGTTTTCTTCGAGCACACCTACATGTCTGTCGTCGAGTTGACGCTGATGCTCAGGGCGGGCCGTTTCACGGGGCGCGACCGCGTCGCTGCGCTTGAGCGCTCCATGCGGGAGTACAACGCCTACGGCACCACGAGCGTGTTCGAAGAGCACGGGATTGCCGGCGAGGTGCTGAGTGCCTACCAGGAACTCAGGTCACGCGGGCCGTTGAATGTGCGGGCCCATCTGGTCCACAGCCCCTCATGGTCGACGGTGGCGGGCGCCGACCGCGAGAAGCTTCTGGCCACCTGGGGAGCGTGGATGGGCGGGCGAGGCCTTGGCGATGAGTATCTGCGCGCAGGCGGCTTGTACGTGCTGATGGACGAGGAGGGCGATGGCCCGCGGTCTCCAAAGGAGAACATGCTGCGCGCCTCATGCAACCCCTACACCGGATGGGCGGGTTTCTACAACGACGCCGGTCTTCCTCGCGAAGAACTGAAAGCGGTGCTGATCGCCGCGGCCCGCAACAACATCAGGTGCGTCGGCGTGACGCCGGATCTGATCGGTCTGTACGAAGAAGTCGATCGCGTGGTGCCGATCCGGGACAAGCGCTGGGTCCTGGGGCACATCAGCTTGCTGACAGAGACGGACATTGCCAAGGCGCGAGACCTTGGGCTTGTCATGACCACGCATACCAACAGGTATATCTACCGGGCCGGAATCAGGACACGTGATTCGATCGGCATCGAGCGTGAGCAGGAAATATCTCCTTTGCGGAGCCTGGAAAAGGCAGGCGTTCGGGTGTCCCTCGCGACGGACAACGTGCCAGTATCGATGTTTCATCCGATATGGCATGCCGTGGCGCGCCGGGACCGGTCGGGCGAGTTGGTGGCTGCAGACCAGCGCGTCAGCAGAGAGCAGGCCATCAGGGCCGCGACCCTGGACGGCGCGTTCCTGACGTTCGAGGAAAAATCAAAAGGCTCCTTGGAACCGGGCAAGCTCGCGGACTTTTTTGTGTGCAGCGATGACCCTCTCACGGTGCAGGAGGATGCGTTGAAAGACATTGTTTCCGTGGAGACCTATGTGGGCGGCGTGCAGACCTATTCAAGGAGCGGCGAATGACGGCAAATGCTGATCTCATCGGGCAACCCGGTGGCGCCCGGCTTCTGACGACCCCCGCGTTGATCGTGGATGGCGAGTTGCTTGAGCGGAATACCCGTTCCATGGTAGAGCTTGCCGCAAAAGCAGGCATGAAGCTGCGCCCGCACGCCAAAACCCACAAGTGCTCGGAGCTGGGCAAGCGGCAGATCCAATGGGGCGCGAGCGGCCTGTGCTGCGCCACCCCGCATGAGGCACTGGTTATGTTGGGCGCGGGGATCGGAGACCTGCTTCTCACGGCGCCGGTCACCCAGCCCAGGCAGGCGAGCGCCATTGCCGCCGCGCTCCAGCGCTTGTGCCCATCAGGGCAGCCTTGCGAATTTTCCGTGGTGGTCGATTCGATCTGTGGCATCGAGTTGTGGGAAGAGGCCTTGAAAGGCGCCCGCCTCCAGATCAATGCGCTGGTGGATTTGGATATCGGCATGCAGCGGACCGGAGCGCCGGATAGCCCGGCGGCGATCGAACTCGCCACGCGCCTTTCAGCCAGCCCGAGCATGAAATATGCAGGCGTTCAGGCGTACTCGGGATTGGTGCAGCACATAGAGAGTTTCGAGGAAAGGCAGCGGGTCTATGGAACTCATCTGCAAAAGCTCAAGGCCGTTCTCGATGGGCTGCGGGCCGCGGGACTCGCGCCAACCATCGTCTCAGGCGGCGGTACTGGCTCGTTTCCGATCGACGCGGCGAGTGGCCTTTTCAATGAGCATCAGGCGGGTTCGTTTGTCTTCATGGATGTGGAATACGGCAGGGTGGCCTGGGGCACCTCCATGGTGCCGTTCGATGTATCCATCTGGCTGAGAGGCCATGTCATCAGCCAGAACCATCCGGGCATCGCCACGGTGAACCTGGGCACCAAGAGTCTTTCTTCAGACAGCTTCGCACCAGGCGTGCGAGGCCAGCCGGATTGGACTTTCCAGTTCTTCGGCGACGAATACGGAAAGCTCCAGTTCGCCGGACCGGGCGAGCCGCTATGGGGAAAGACCGTGGATTTCGTGCTTCCGCATTGCGACCCCACCGTGAACCTGCACAGCGAATATCACGTGCTGCACGGAGACACCCTCATCGCGATCTGGCCCATCGACGGCCGGGGCGTGCTTTGACACCTTGATTTTGATGCCATCAACCGGAGCTTTCCCATGAAGCTATCTCTCTCGAAAATGATCTGCGCCTTTGCTCTCATCAGCTTTGGCCAGGCGGGATTCACGCAGGCGGCCTACCCGGCGAAGCCGATCACCATGGTCGTTCCCTTTGCGCCAGGAGGCACTGCGGACAATATCGGCCGGTTATTGGCCAATCACATGTCGCAGACCCTGGGCCAGGCGGTCGCGGTGGAAAACCGGGCCGGGGCGGGCGGCAATATCGGGTCCGCCTATGTGGCCAAGTCGGCCGCCCCCGATGGCTACACCATCCTGCTCGCGACCAACAGCCTGGCGACCAACGTGTCGCTCATGAAGATGTCTTTCGATCCCCGCCGCGATCTGGCTGCCGTGGCGGGTATCGCGGGCCTTCCCAACGTCATGATTGTGTCGAAGGACAGCCCCTACAAATCGCTTGCCGACGTCGTGGCCGCGGGCAAGGCGAATCCCCAATCATTGACTTACGGCTCATCGGGGCCGGGGTCGGGAAGCCATCTTGGGAGCGAGTTGTTCCGCGCCGCCTCTGGAACACCGATGCTGCATGTGCCCTACAAGGGCAGCGCCGCGGTTTATCCGGATCTGCTGTCGGGGCGCATCTCTTTTCTGTTCGACGTTTTCGGTTCTGCTGCGCCCATGATCGAAGGCGGATCGGTGCGCGCGCTGGCGATCTCATCACGCCAGCGGCTGCCATCGTTTCCCAATATCCCGACCGTACAGGAGTCGGGGTACCCTGGCTTCGTGGTGCTTAATTGGATAGGCTTTTTTGCGCCCGCTCAGACGCCCGCACCCATCATCGCGAAACTCCAGTCTGCCGTGGAACGCGCGCTCTCTCAGCCGGATGTCAAGGCCGCGTTGACCAAAATCGGGGCTGAAAACGTGCCCGCGAAATCCGCGGAGTTCGGCGCCTATTTCAATGCGGACGTGGAGCGCTGGGCGGGACTGGTCCGCGAGGGCCGTGTGAAGCCACTCGAATGAGCGCTGGCCGGAGCTAAAGATCGGCCAGGAACTAGGGTTTGGGGCAGGCGTCGTTCAGGCCCACCATGTCGGTCAGCTTCTGCAGGCGTGAGCGCTGGTCCAGGCAGGCGTGGTGCTGGGCTTCGGCCTCCTTCTGTTGCGCGAGGTGCGCAGCCTTGTCGCGCGTCGCCTGCAGCTGCGCGACACGCTCGCGAATCTGCGGCATTGCGGCCAGGGCGGCTTTTTCACCTTCCAGGATAGCGTTGGCACGCTGAGTGAAGTCGGCTGCGCCGATGTCGAGCACCTGCGGGCGCACGATCACATCCGCGCGGGCGAGCTCGGCCTGGCCGAGCTTTTGGCCCATGATCGCAATGGATTGGCCGAGCGTGCCCAGCATGTCGGTGGGTGATTGTCCGCGCGCTTTATTGGAGATGTCCACGGCGACCACTACATCCGCGCCCAGTTGGCGCGCCGCATCCACCGGTACGGGGCTGACGACGCCGCCATCCACGTAATGGTATTTGCCGATGGCTACCGGCTGGAAGACGCCAGGCACGCTGCTGGAGGCACGTACCGCCTGACCGGTATTGCCCAGCGAGAACACGGTGCGCGTTCCATCTTCCAGCCGGGTGGCCACGGCCACGAAGGGTTTGGCCAGCCGCTCCAGCGGCTGGCGCCGCACCTGCTGGTTCACGTAGTCTTCGAGCTTCTGCCCCAGCACCAGCCCGCCAGAGGAAAACTGCAGATCGCGGATCTTGGCTTCGTCGAGCGCGACGGCTTTTTCCTGCAGCTCGAACGCGTTCATGCCGCTGGCGTACAGCGCCCCGACCACGCTGCCCGCGCTGGTGCCCGCCACTACCGCGGGAGCGAAGCCATTAGCCTCCAGCATCTTGATGACGCCGATATGGGCGAAGCCCTTGGCTGCGCCGCCTCCCAGTGCAACGCCCACTTTGATGGGAGGCAGAGCCGAAGAGTGGGGCGGCGCGGCCTGTGCGGGGACCGGGGACGCGGGGGTCTCGGATGTGGGGGCGGGCGGTGAACTGCCGCAAGCAGCCAAGAGGGCCGCCGCACTCATGACACTCCACGGGCGCCACAGGGCTAAAAGGCGGGCGAGGGTATTCTGAGCGTTCAGGCGCATACGGGGAAAGGATGGCGCGATAGAAATGTATTCAAGTCTATTGATCGCTTAAATCCGCACAGGTTCATCTCTAGAAGTAAACAAAAAATCCGCCTGCCTGAGCAGAGATGCTCGCGCACTAGCCGAACCATGGCTCACTGTGAATGGCTCATGCCAACTTGGCCAATCAACTCAAGACTTCTCGTTCGAGTTGGTCTTCGGTCATTCTTACTCCCCGTGCCGTTCCAGGAGAATCTGTACCTTGATAGGGGATGGACGCCACCACACCTTTGAGTTTCGCCAGACGATGGCTGTTGCTGGCTAGCTTCTTAAGGATCGCCGGTGTGTAAAACCGCGAGGGGCCAGCGTTTCAAGAGGCAGCAGCGAGGTCATGGCGCGGCAGGAATAGCTTACTTGTATAAAAAATCGGAATTTTTATACATGTTAGCGTCTATATGTATAAGAACGGTGGTTTTTAATACGATTAGGCTGTTGCCTTCATGCCAAGGCTTCGTCCGCTTGCTGCTCGGCTTGGTCTGCCTCAAATGCTCTTGCATCCGCCATTACAGCTTTGAGAAAGTAAGGCTAAATAAAAAGCCCCGCGCTACAGTATTTGTAGCAACGGGGCTAATAGCCACGAGGGCTTATGTATGGTGGCGCTTCACGGACTCGAACCGCGGACCTGTGGATTATGATTCCTCTTGTTTTAGTATTTGCCATTGTTGATGTCGATTGATAAAATTCAATTGAATCAACAGGATATGATCAAATTTGAGTAAATCGCTTGATCGAGGTGTTGATTGAAATACGCCAAAATTCAGGGTTTTTGGCTACACAGTGGCTACACAGATCGCCGTGTAGCCAACCGGAGATCGACACCATGGCACGTCCAAAGAGTTCTGAAGCGCCAGACACCAGCAAAGCTATCGAGCTGACCGCAGGGGCTATCGAGCGCCTGATCTGCCGCACCGACGTCAAGGCCCAGGCGTTCCTGCGGGACACAAAGGCGCCGGGTTTGCGGGTACGCGTGACCAGCGCGGGTGCAAAGTCATTCGTTTTCGAGGCGAAGTTAAACCGTCAGACCATTCGGCGCACTATTGGTGATGTGCGGGCTTGGAGCATTGAGGCGGCACGACAGGAGGCCAATCGCCTTCGGGTGACATTAGACAGTGGTCATGACCCCCGTGAATTGGAGCGCCAAGCCGAGGCTGAGAAAGCCGCACGCAAGGCCGATGCGGAAGCCGCAGCCGCGCGCATCAAGCAGGAAGCTGCTGCCGCGGCTTTGACCGTGGGCGAGGTATGGGCTGTTTATTTGGAAGCGCGCAAGCCGCATTGGGGCACCACTCACTACAACGACCACGTCAAGCTGGCCCGCGCTGGAGGAGAGGTTGCCAAACGAGGCACTCGCGGTAAGGGGGTAACCATCGCCATGCCCTTGCACGTTCTCATGGAAAAGCCGCTGCGCAGCCTGGATGCTCCAACAGTGGAGGCGTGGGCCGCCGAGGAGGCTAAGACTCGTCCCACCAGTGCTCGTCTCGCCTGGCGCCTCCTGAAAGTGTTCTTGAATTGGTGTGCGGAGCAGCCTGAGTACGCCCCGCTACTACCATCCAAAAATGCAGCTGCCACTCGGAAGACTCGGGAGGCGCTGGGCAAGCCCAAGGCCAAGACGGACGCCTTGCTGCGCGAGCAGTTGCCGGCGTGGTTTGCCGCGGTGCGCAACTTGGCCAATCCGACAATTTCTGCCGCCCTTCAGGTGATGCTCCTGACCGGCGCGCGGCCGGGGGAGGTGCTGTCCATGAGATGGGAGGACGTAAACCAGCTGTGGCGGGGCTTGACGATCCGCGACAAGGTCGAGGGTGAACGTGTCATCCCGTTGACTCCATATGTGCAGTCGCTCCTGACCAAATTGCCTCGGCGAAACGAATGGGTGTTCGCCAGTACGCGCATAGTGAAGATGGACGAAAAGAACATGGCTCGTCGCGAACGCCGAGCTCATGCCAGCGGCGAATCGATGGAGTTGGGTGAAGTGGTGCAGGCCAGCGAATCCGGACACATTTCTGAGCCTCGGAGCCACCATGCCTGCGCTTGCGCGGCTGCCGGCATCGACCACTTGACATTACATGGCCTGCGCCGCTCATTTAAGAGTTTGACGGAATGGCTTGATGTTCCCGCCGGGATTGTGGCGCAGCTTATGGGTCACAAGCCTAGCGCTACCGCGGAAAAGCATTACGCCGTTCGACCTCTGGATATGTTGCGAGTACACCATGAGCGCATAGAGGCGTGGATTCTGGAGCAGGCCGACGTGGAGTGCGACGCAAGAGCTGACCCCCGAAAGCTCTAGGTGCTAGCAGCATTGGGGATGCGCAAGCACGGCCCTGCATACGCGACCATCAATTTAGAAGTTGTAGGTGTTTGTGAAAATGACGCAAACTAAGCGCAACAGGACAACTGAAATCACAGCGGCACCCGATTGTTCGTTCAGCGATGAATGCGCTAAAAGCACTGAATTGAGCTAGTACTACCCCAGGAGGATCCACGTTGGCAGATGGAGAATTTGGCTTTGCCCGACTCGAACATTGGGCCGAGTTTTTTGAAATTAAACGAATTCAGGTTGTCCAAGCCGCCGTGAACGGGCAAATTGGGTTGTATTTCCTGTTGCGGGATTGTTTTACTTCAAGCCTGCCCAATCCGAACCCTGGGCGCCCCCTGGAAATGAGCCGTTGGCGCAGCATTTATCTGCAGGCCGACAAGCCTACGCTTCAAAGAGTCCTCAATAGCGGTGAAGCGAGCAACGTGCAGGAGGCATACATCTCCAATGCAGGGCGGGTACATACCGGTTGGCCTGAAGCTGGGAGGGTGTACGTGGAATTGCCGGCCAACGGGAGAATGGCGACGCCGATAACTATTCGGCTTGGAGACTTGTTCGCCATAGGTGATCACGTTGAAAGATTGAGGCTTGCCACGGTAACACCCCCTACAGGAAAAATTGCGGCCGTTGAGGCAGGGTCGGGCTATGTCAACACACAGGTGGACGCTGATCCAACGCCGACTTTACGCAGGGAGCCTTTGCCGCGGTCCCAAGCACAGGATGAAGCCATACTTTGCGCCATTGCGCAGCGAGGCCATGACCCCAAAGCTATACCTCCTTGGAAACCAAGCATGCCTGGACTGAAAGCCGAGATGCGCGCCGAAATGAGGTCCCGCAAAAAACTGTTCACTAGCGATAAGGTATTCGATAAGGCTTGGGAGCGTTTGCGCGCCAGCGGTGACATTGCTGACGCCTGACTCTTCTCCCCCAGTTTGGGGGATATGAAACCCTTGCGGGGGAGGATAGTTCGCGGAAAAAACTCGCGCATCGAAACAAACCCGAAAGGGAGGAAACGATGGCAGCGAAAGCCACACAATACCCGCCGCTGGAAAGCGTCACTCGTCCTACAGTCCCTACGTCCCAGGCAGCGTATTACCTGAATCGCGCTCAGCAAACTCTGCGCATCTGGGCTTGCCGTGAGGATGGTCCTATCCGTCCCCTGCGTATCCATGGCCGCCTTGCATGGCCGGTCGGCGCCATCCGCCACCTCCTGGGTCTGGAGGCGTAACTTGAGCTTCGATCAATCTCAACTTCCAGACCCTGCCGACTACTACGTAAACACGGCCGGCCTGAAGCTGACGGGTAAAGCTAAGTGGCGTACCGCAGGCTGCCCTTTCCATGGCGGTAGCGACAGCCTGCGCATCAACTTGCGTAATGGCGCTTTCGTGTGCATGGCGGGCTGCGGCGCGAAAGGGGGTGATGTATTGGCCTTCCATATGGCTTACGCGGGCCTTGGCTTCGTTGAGGCCGCCAAGGCACTCGGTGCATGGGTTGCAGACGGCAAGACCGCTCCGACGCGCCCCACGCCTATCACTGCCCGCTCAGCGTTGGAAATCCTTCGCGCCGAAGCCTATGTGATCGCTGTCGCCGCCGGCAATCTCGCTCGCGGCGTGGTTTTGACCGACATCGATCTCGCCCGTCTGATGACCGCAACTGGACGTGTCACGCGCATCTGGGAGATGTTTACATGATGTCGGACGCTTATAAGCGCGATCTTGCGGCGCTGGATGATTCCATTGCCAGCCATGTAGGAAAAACTGGCGAGATGATGACGAATCACCTGCCATTTGCGGTGCCTGGTGAAAGCGAACGTCCCTGTTTTAAGGTTCTGGATGACTGGACAGAGCTTGATGGCGTCAAGTTTAAGCCCGGCGTGCATTCTTTTGGTCTGAAGCGCGGAAAGAAGGAAGACGATCCTCCCTCGCTTACTCACGATTGGGTTTGTGGCCCTTTGTACATTGAGGCAGTTACCACCGACGCGCACGGCAGCAATTACGGACGTCAATTGCGCTTCAGAACCTCTTTGGGCAAATGGCGGAGCTGGGCCATGCCCATGGAACTGCTGCGCGCTGACGGAGCCGACTTGCGCGGCGAACTGTTGCATATGGGCTTGGAAATCGACCCCGGCATGCACAGAGCGCTGAGCCGCTATCTGCAGGCATTGACGCCAGAGCGCAACATCCTGTGCACCGCTCAAACCGGATGGGCTGGTCAGGTGTTCGTGCTTCCTGCTGAAGTTATTGGTCCAGGTTCTGAGGGTGTCGTGTTCCAGTCCGGTGAGCGACCTAGTGATGAGTATGCACAGGCTGGCAGCATGGAGGGCTGGAAAACTGGAGTGGCGGCGTTGGCCGTTGGCAATCCGCTGTTGATCTTGGCCATCTGCGCTGCTCTCGCTGGCCCTTTGCTGAAGAAGGTCAATGCCGAGAGCGGTGGCATACATTTCGTGGGCGATTCGAGCACCGGCAAGACCACCGCCATTGAAGTCGCATGCAGCGTGTGGGGCGGCGAAGGTTTTCGGCGCTCCTGGCGAGCTACCAGCAACGGTATGGAAGGTGTGGCAGCCTTGTTCAATGACTCGTTGTTGGCGCTGGACGAAATCAGCGAATGTGATCCACGCGAGGTCGGTGCCATCGTTTACAGCCTGGGCAATGGGCGTGGCAAACAGCGCGCGTCGCGCACCGGTACAGCCCGTGCTGTTGCCAGCTGGAAATGCAGTGTGTTGTCCAGTGGTGAACGCACCATCGGCACCACGATGGCAGACGGCGGACAACGCATCAAGGCTGGACAGACCGTGCGCCTGTTGGATGTACCTGCGCAGCGCCGCTATGGCGCCTGGGATGAACTGCATGGTCACGCCAGTGGTGCGGCCTTCTCTGATGCCCTTAAGACCGCCAGCAAGACTCACTACGGCCACGCCGGGCGTGCATTCCTGCAGGCTTTAACCCGAAGCGACATAGACTTTGCTGATGCGCTGGAGGTCATGAAGGCGCGGCCGCAGTTTCAAGCCCGGGACGGACAGGCAAAACGCGCCGCCGCTCGTTTTGCCCTGCTGGCTTTAGCAGGCGAACTGGCGACAGCCCTCGGAATAACCCAATGGCAGCCCCAGCAAGCCATCGAGGCCGCGGCCGAGGGTTTCCGTGTTTGGCTGGCCGAGCGCGGCGATGTTCCGGGAAACCTCGAACGCGCTCAATTGCTGGAGAAGGTGGAGGGCTTCATAGAGCGCTACGGAGACAGCAAATTTAGCGCGATCGGCACGAGCCCCAGTCCAACCATGATGATCCGTGACCGAGCCGGCTGGTGGGAGGAGGCGCCTGGCGGCAGGGTATACCTGTTTACTGGCGATGGAATGCGCGAGTGCCTGAGGGGCTATGACTTCCAGCGCGGATTGGACGTACTGCGGGAGGCCGGAGCCCTGCCAAGACCGGGTGCAGATGGCAAAAGCTCATTCTTGCGTCGCATTGATGGACAACAGAGACGCGTGTATCCCGTGAACGCTCATTATCTGGACGCGAGTTAATCATGATTTGTGCTTTCTGCATCGATCTGCGGGGTGTTACGGGTGTGGCACGTGTGCACGTCAGCCCTCATGCGGGTTTGCGTTGGAACACTCCGCAGAAGCGTCGGTGTTCCATGTGTTTCAGCTGCCAGCCATCCGTCATGCCTGGAACACTTGGAACACCGGCAGAAATGGATGGTGTTTCAGCAAAAGGTCTGCGTCCGTGTGGATTGAACACACGATACACCTGGAACACTGAAAAAAATCAGACTATGGTGGAATCCACGCCCGGAGCGAGGAAGCTATGAGTTTCGGAGTACTCCAGGGATTGTTTGACATGCTGGCGGCGCAGGACGATATGACTGCGGCGCCAGATCCGATTCTCGCTCCAACGGACGACCTGAGTGAGGACGTGGTCACCAGCTTTCAGAGACATGGGGCGCGCGCTGTGACAGGTGACGCTGTCGAAGTAGTCGCGAATCCTCAGATTGCCGACACGCTAATGGACCATCAAATTGACGACCTCGAGGCGTCGGCCGATCGCTACTGCTGGCCCTTCGACCCCAGTATGGATGCTGCGATGAACCGTACAGAACAGGCAGTCCTTCAGGCGCGCATCATCTTGTTTACCCGCCAAGATATTGGCGAAGAGTTGGCGGAGGCATTGGCCGACAAGTTGGTGCGCCGTGATCGCGAGGGGGACGACCGCCGCCTCTGTCTTGAGTGCGTGCATTTGAGCTCAAAGCGCTGCGGCATCTATACCAGGGCAGAACTGAAGTCTCCTGAGGTCGGTGGCGTCCTTCAGATGCTGCAACGCTGTCCCGCGTTCGCCAGCTTTCAATAGCAGGTCTGAGCGCCTATTTGGATACCCTTTTAGGACGTTTTTGGGGCTTCAGCGCCCAGGACGGACGGGGGTGTAAGAAGGGGGACTTGGTGCCCGATTCTGGTTGGGCTAGGAGCGCGTGTTAGTGCTAGGACTCTGCTTCCGCCCATTGGGCGGTGCGTGTTGAGCACGAGTGGTAGTTCACTCGAAACATCTAGTCAAAAGGAGGTCGCTTGCCGGGGTTTCCACTTTGATCGGAGGACAAAACAGAAGCTCGCAGTTTTCGCGGCTAGCCCGTCTTCTTGACATGCTGCGAGTCTGTCACAACACGGCCGTCGATCGACTACTCGACATAAAAATCGACCCGATTTCCGATCGATGTCGTTGCAGTTGCCAGGGTAATCACTTTCCCCGCGTGCGAAGCGGAAGCTACTTCTAATGAAAGGCTTTCCGTTATGGTGCGAATTCCTATCCCAACGCGAGTCACAGCTAGGATAGTTCCATCCATGGCTCGCGTAAACCATTCTTCATCTGCTGGTGAGCAAACATGCACCCAGAAGTCACCAGAACCAGCAGGTGTGTGATCGAGCATCACAGTGCGAATGGCATCACTCGTCAGAATCTCTTGAATGACGAGTTCCATAGTTCCGGCGAGCTCACCGGTGTTCTTTCTGAACCACTGAAAACTCCCCATGCCTTCGATCCGTTCCAGCGTTCCATCTGGATTCCTTACATCGAGAAAAGGAAAAAATGTAGGGGACACGAGCTGTACACGACTGCCAACCAAATTTCTGGCAGTCTTTGCCCAGTCCACTTTTTCCACGTCCTTTGCTGACACCACGTCAATTTTGAGAAGTTCGGCTTTGCGTATCGCCGACCTCGTGAAGCCATTTCGCGACCAGAGTACCAGTTTAGAGGTGGGCAAACTTTCGTGCTTTAGCCATCGACTCGATCCAGGTAACGTCTGCAGGGCGTGTATGGTCCCGGCATTCGGCACACAAATAGAGTTCATGCCCCACTATCTTCGCATAAGCAACAACATCGACTTCCCGTTTGTCGCCCGTGTGCAGATCACACAGCATCCGAGATTCGGTGACTTCCCAGCCCTTCGATAGTCTGGTGTGAATCACGGTTACTAAGCGTTGGAAGTGGTTGGATCTTTGTGGCATGGAATTGTCTCGACAGGAACGATTTCCCCGTGGTTGTGTGCTACGACGCCAACGATCACTTCAAAGCGGGAGATGTTCAAGATGCACAAGTTCTAGTTAATCAGTAAGCACCCGGTGAACCCATATTGAATCCTGTGATGGGGTTGGCTAGTGTCCACCTCTTTAGGTGGGCACCATGACGAAGACAGAATTAGCACCGTTGCGCCGTCGGCGTACTTATCCGAAGGCGTTGAAGGCGCAGATCGTGGCCGAGTGCAGCCAGCCCGGTGCGTCCATTGCGGGAGTAGCGCTGTCGCACGCGGTGAATGCGAACCTGGTGCACAAGTGGATCCGCCAGAGTAGCGAGCGAGGGCAGAACGTGCCGGGGTTTGTGCCTGTGATGGTGAGCGCGCCGGCGAGCGGCCATATCGAGATCCGGCTGGTGCGCGGGCCTGTGCAAGCCACGGTGCAATGGCCCGTGAGCGAAGCGGGAGCCTGCGTGGCCTGGCTGCGCGAGTGGCTGAAGTGATCCGCGTAGAGGCCATCTGGCTGGCCACCCATCCGCTGGACATGCGCGCAGGCGCCAACACAGCCCTGGCTCGGGTGATCGAAGTCTTTGGCACTGCCAAGCCTCATCACGCCTACTGCTTTGCCAACCAGCGTGCCAACCGCATGAAGGTGCTCGTGCATGATGGCATCGGCCTGTGGCTGGCCGCGCGGCGGCTGAACCGCGGCAAGTTCATCTGGTCCAATGCGATGCACGGTGCCCACGTGCCCTTGGACAGTGAGCAGTGGCAAGCGCTGGTGCTAGGTCTGCCCTGGCAACACGTCGGTGCCGCAGGTGCCATCTCCGTGCTGTAGCTGGCAATGGGGTAAGACGCCAATAGCAGGTGCTTTGAGTCTCTGCCACACTGCAGGCCATGAGTGATGCAGTGAGCCTCGATCAGTTGGATGCGCAGCAGTTGCGCGTACTGGCCGAACGCCTGATGGGCCAGGTGGCTGAGCGCGATGCGCAGATCGCCCGACACGATCAGGCGCTGCACTTTAAGCAGACGCATATCGATCAGCTCACGCAGGAGCTGGCGCTGTACAAGCGCTGGCGCTATGGCCGGCGAAGCGAACAGCTCAATGCAGCGCAGGCAAGCCTGTTGGAAGAAACGATGGATGCAGACATGGCGGCCATCGAAGAACAAGTGCTGGCCTTGCAGGCCAGCATCACAGCCCGGCCTGTCACCCAGGCACCACGGCGTATGAAGCTGCCGCCCGAGCTGCCGCGTACCGAGATTCACCATGAGCCGGCCTCCACGACGTGCCGCTGCGGCTGCGAGCTCAAACGCATGGGCGAAGATGTGAGCGAGAAGCTGGACTATGTGCCGGGTGTCTTCTCGGTGCAGCGCCACATCCGCGGCAAATGGGTGTGCGCGCAGTGCGAAACCCTCACGCAAGCGCCGGTACCGGCCCAGATCATCGACAAAGGCATCCCCACGGCAGGCCTGCTGGCGCAGGTGCTGGTGGCCAAGTTCGCCGATCACCTGCCGTTGTATCGGCAAGAAGGCATCTTTGCACGCGCAGGTCTGGCGCTGGCCCGCTCGACGCTGGGCGAATGGGTGGGCGTGTGCGGACTGCGGCTGCAGCCGTTGGTCGAGGCGCTCAAGGCCGAGGTGCTGACCAAGACAGTGCTGCACGCGGATGAGACTCCGGTGCAGATGCTCAAGCCCGGGGCAGGCAAGACCCATCAGGCCTACCTGTGGGCCTATACGCCCACGGCGTATGAGCAGGTGCGTGCGGTGGTCTATGACTTCCAGCCCAGCCGGGCGGGCGAGCACTGCCGCGCGTTCCTGGCTGAGTGGCGAGGCAAGCTGGTGACCGACGACTATGCGGGCTACAAGGCGGGGTTTGCCGCAGGGATCACCGAGTTGGGGTGCATGGCGCACGCACGGCGCAAGTTCCATGATCTACATATGAACCACCAGAGCCAGATCGCGGCACAGGCGCTGGAGTTGTTTGGCGCGCTGTACGGAATCGAACGCGAGGTGGCTCAGTTGCCTGCCCAAGAGCGGCAAAGGATGCGGCAGGCACGCGCCAGGCCGGTTGCCGAGACACTGCATCGGTGGCTGTTGGCGCAGCGGCTGCGGGTGCCGGATGGATCGGGCACGGCGCGCGCCATCGACTACAGCCTCAAGCGCTGGCAGGCGCTCACGCGCTACCTGGACGATGGTGATGCGCCCATCGACAACAACTGGGTGGAAAACCAGATCCGGCCTTGGGCGGTGGGCCGCTCGAACTGGTTGTTCGCCGGATCGCTGCGCGGTGGGCAGCGCGCAGCCGCCATCATGAGCCTGATTCAGTCGGCGCGCCTGAATGGCCATGATCCGTATGCCTATCTGAAAGACGTGCTCGAACGCTTGCCCACTCACAAGAACAGCCAGATCAGCAAACTGCTGCCTCACCGCTGGACACCAGCAGGCTGATACAACTGCGTCAAGACGGGTTCACCGGGTGCTTACGTTAATCAGCCTTATATGCGGTTGCAGAAACCTTTGTGACGCATTCAACACAGTATGGCGCTTAGACATTGATTGAAAATCTAGTGATGCACCAAAAATCCTCAGGGTTAAGTGAGGAGGTCAAGCTGATCTGGACCCAAGCCTAGGTCGCGTACGAAGAGGTCCGCTAGCGCGGTCTCATCCAATTGCGACTTCGAACCACAGGCAGTTGATTGCGCCGACTGCATCTCAGTGCCGATCGGTGGCGCCTTTGACATAGAACCAAACAGGCAAGCTCACTTCCACAGGCGCGATGTCATCACCCAAGGTGTGGAAGAGCACTCCGGGCTTTTCGTCCTTGATTGATCTGTAGCCCTCGGCCATCAGACTCATCGCCTCCTCCAGTCGCGCGCGCACATAGTAGCCGTCGGGAGGCTTGGTCTGTTTCACTGGTTTTTTATCCGGCTGACGTCCGGGCAATACCTCTTGGAGCAACCACGAGAGGGCGTTGCGTTCTGCTCGGCTTCGATGTAAGGCGGTTTGATGGTTACCATCTCGCTCTTCTCGACGGGCTAAGATGTTGAGCCGGTAGCGCAACGCAACAACATGGTTTACGAATCTTTCTGAGTCCGAACGGTCCCGAGTCGTTGGATATGCTTCAGGGACATTCGCTAGTGCATCTAGTAGGCGACGTCGAGCGCTCGTTCGAGGTGAATCGGTTAACGGCCCCTGCTCAGCGTTAAGCTCGGAGTCGCCATCATTCTCAAAAACAATTTTCCGCTCCTTTTTGTCAATAAGCGTCCATTTGTCGTCTTGTGTCATCTAGATCCCCTACATTGGTATAAACGTCAGGGCAATCATGCCTTAGGAATCGCGTTCAGATACATTTTCCGTTCCCACATCAGGAACGGAGAATGGGAAAGCATGACCTCTCGCTCAAGATCCAGGCCAAGTCCGATGAGTTGGTTAACAAGGCCTCAGTTAACGCGCCGGTTTACAAAACTAACCCTGTTAACGAACAGCAGACGGTTGAGGCTGTAGCGCAGACGCAGGCGGGTATTCGGCTTGCGCAGCGGGAGGATATTCACCGTGCCCGGCAGATTGTCTTACCACCAATCCCTAGTTCCTGTTACCGCGTCGCTTGCTGCCACAAGGCTCCCGTGTCTAAAAGCAGCTGGTAGCGCGCACGTAAAGCATCCATTCGCGTTGATTGGACCGCTCTCACAGCCTCAAGCGCCTGTCGACGGGTCAATAAGAGTGCCTGAACGTCCAACTCTCCCGCTGCATAAGCCTTCTGGCTTAACTGAGTGGTCTCCTGTACCGCTTTAGCTGCGTCCACGGCCAGCTTCCAACGATCGAAGTTACCTATCGCTTCCCGGAACCGGGTAGCTACCTGCAGTTCCAACTCGCGTTGTTGACGTTCAAATCCAGCACGCGCGACATCGACTTGACGTAGAGATTCAAGAGCTGCCTGCTGCCGATAGGTTCCGCCAATGGGAATACTGACGCTTAAACCAACAATCCGTTCGCTTCGTCTGGCCTCAGAACTCACGAACATTCCAACCGTTGGGTCAGGGGTGCGTTCCGCGCGCACTCTTTCGGCGGCCAGTTCAGCGCGGACTACGGCCTGCCTTGCTGCAACCAACGAGGGGTGATCTGCCGTCGCGCGCTGGCGCCACTGGTCTTCGCCTAGCTCCAAGGGCGCGGGGTCTGGTTGAGACCGTGCTTGAGCTGGCAACGTGGGGTATCTAACTTGCAAAGCCGCTAAAGCTTTCGCCTCAGCTGTTGCAGCCTCGGCTACTTGCCGCCGAGCCTCTACCAGATCGGCTCTTGCAACGTTGGACTCTAGACGTGACGCGTCACCAGCTTTGCGCCTCAAATCTACCGTGCGTTGGTTTTCTTCTGCTAGCCAGACCTGATCTTCCAAGGCGGCACGCGTGTTCTGTGCGGCTTGCCAATCCAGCCAAGTTTGGAGCAGTGTCTCTGCTGCTTCGATGCGTGCCTTTCCCAATTGCGCACGAGCGAGTTCTTCCGTCGATTGACCTAGTCGACGGTCCAAGTCTGCCTTTCCACCCCAACGAATTGGTCGCTCTATTTGGACGGTCCATTCATTGGACCCGCTCTCACCCTTAGTCCTCCGGCGTTGTGCATTCCCCCCGACCGTCCATTCATACGGGCCTGCCGCAATCATGGCAGCGCTATGACGTGAGGCCTCAAGAGCATGACGAGCTTGGACTACTGCAGGGTCCTGCTCTATGGCCAGTTGAGCCTGGTTCGCATCTGGGAGTTCGGCGGGCAGTGCTTGACCAAAGGACTGCAAAGCAGTAGTCAGGATGAGAGATATCAGCCCGGTGCGCAGAATTGTCATGATGTGAAGTTGTTTCATTTGATTTCTCCGACGTGGCTCAAAGGCACCGTCCAATAACGCAATCCTGTTCCAGCAAAGTCGACGCGAAGTGTCTCAAGCAGTTCAGTCAGCTCTGCAGGTCCTGTCAGGATCTGCAACTGGATGGCATGACTACGACCCATGACCTGTTCACTCTTGTCAAGAAGACCATGAGCCATCCCGTGGCTGAAAGTCGGTGTAGTGGTGAAGATCCGGTCTGTCACATTGGCAAGTAATGCGTCCAATAACTTCTCCTCTACTTCAGGCGGACACAACACGGTTAGGCAAAGCTCAGACATGTGTCAACTCCTTTGCGTCGCCAGAATATGGGCGGGTTGTAGATTGGCCGAAGCGCAAATAAAGGATGGGTAAAAGAATCAAGGTCAGCGCGGTCGCGGTGATGAGCCCGCCAATCACCACGATGGCCAGAGGGCGTTGGATTTCTGATCCGGGGCCGGTCGCAAACAGCAAGGGAATCAACCCAAATGCAGTAATAGCTGCCGTCATCAATACCGGCCTTAGTCGGCGCTTTGCACCTTGGACAACGCAAGCCAGTGGATCTAAGCCTTCGGCGCGCAACTGATTGAAGTAACTGACGAGCACTAGACCATTCAGTACTGCGATGCCGAGCAAGGCGATAAAGCCGACCGACGCAGGCACCGAGAGATACTCTCCTGTGACCCAGAGCGCAATGACTCCACCCACTAGCGCGAAAGGGATGTTGCTAAGCACAAGAAGTGCTTGGCGGATAGATCCAAACGTGGTGAACAAAATGACAAAAATGAAGGCTAGCGATAGCGGAACCACCAGAGCCAACCGGGCGGCGGCACGCTGCTGGTTTTCGAACTGCCCGCCCCAAGCGATGCGATAGCCTGTTGGCAAACTAACGTTCTGGTCAATCTTGGCGCGCGCCTCCTCGACAAATCCAACCAGATCGCGCCCAGCCACATTGGCAATCACTACGCTATAGCGGCTGCCCATTTCACGATCAATCTTCACCGGGCCGCTGGTCCGCTCCAATCGAGCCAAAGTGCGAAGGGGGACACTCTGGCCGTCTGGGGCCGTGATTCGCAATGCCTCAAACTCTGCTGGGGAAATCCGCACAGCGTCGGTGCCACGCATCACGATTGGGATACGGCGGTTACCGTCAATCACTGTCCCTGCGCGCTGACCCTCTATCTGCACGCGTAGAGCGTTCTGCACGTCTTCCATTGACAACCCGTAGCGACCTGCAGCCAGCCGGTCGACTATGACGCTAAGGTACTGGACTCCATCGTTTTCGACCGTGTAGACATCCTGGTTGCCTGGAACCTCCTTGACCAGCTTTTCTATTTGGGCTGCCAACTGGTTTAGCTTGTTCAAGTCGGGTCCGAAAACCTTGATTGCCACGTCGCCTCGAACGCCGATGATCATCTCGGACACCCGCATATCAATTGGCTGTGTGAAGCTGTATCCCACCCCTGGTAAATCGTCCAACACGGCGCGAATCCGATCTTGCAGTACTTCCTTGTTCTCGGCAGACCATTGGTCGCGAGGCTTGAGGACCAGAAAGGTATCTGTCTGGTTTAAGCCCATGGGGTCAAGCCCGATCTCATCTGAGCCCGCACGGGCGACGACACCAGTGATCTCGGGAATCGCTCCCATCAGCGCCTGTTGAATGCGGAGGTCTAGCGCGGCAGTCTGCTCTAGACTTACGGAGGGCAGCTTTTCGATACCCACGATGATGTCGCCTTCGTCCATCGCTGGCATGAATGTTTTGCCGACCAAGGTGTAGACCCCTGCCGCAGCGGCGAGCATCGCAGTTGCAAGGACAAAGACCAGCTTTTGGCGTTTCAGCGCAAAGATCAGGGTTGGTTCGTAGAGAGCTGCCAATTTCCGTGGCAGCCAAGGGTCATCGTGCACTCCGCGCTTGATGAGGAAGGACGACAGAACTGGAATGATGGTCAGCGACAAGAGCAGAGAACTGGCCAGCGCGAATACGATGGTCATTGCGACGGGCACGAAGAACTTACCTTCCAGACCTTGAAGGGTCAGTAGCGGCAGGAACACGACAACAATGATGAGGATGCCTGCCGCGACCGGCACAGCGACCTCGCGGACCGCTCGGAACACGATGTGGAGGCGGGGGAGCCGCTTACTCTCTTTTTCATTGCCAAGGTGCTGGACCACGTTCTCAACCACCACCACTGCCGCATCCACAAGCATGCCCAACGCAATAGCGAGCCCGCCCAGGCTCATCAGGTTGGCCGACATACCGGTCATTCGCATCAAAATGAAGGTTGCCAATGCGGTCAGGGGCAGCACGAGGGCTACAGTAAGAGCGGCGCGGAGGTTGCCAAGGAAAGCGCCCAATAACACCAAAACCAACACTGTTGCTTCCAGTAGCGCCTTCGAAACGGTTCCTACAGCCTTTTCAACCAAGCTGGCCCGGTTGTAGAAAACGTTCAATTCAATGCCTTCGGGCAGCGTGGGCTTCAGCTCTGCGATCTTTTGTTGCACACCCTCGACCACTTTTTGAGCATTCGCGCCAGCCAAGCCCAGTACTAATCCTTGAACAGCCTCACCTTTACCATCCTTGGTAACAACACCGTAGCGGGTCACGCTCCCGTCGCGCACTGTCGCGACCTCCCCAAGTCTGACGGTCTCGCCCTTGTCGGCCTTGACGACTACTGCGCGCAGGTCCTCCGCGTCGCGGATGCTTCCCTCGCTACGAACCAGTAGCACCTCGTCGCCTTCGCTGAGCCTTCCTGCACCATCGTTGCGGTTGTTGGTCTCAATCGCAGCCTTGACTTGCATCGTGGATATCCCTACCGCAGCCAGACGAACCGGGTCAGGTACGACTTCAAAGCTGTGCACCTTGCCGCCCAGGGCGTTGACGTCTGCTACTCCCACCACTGAGCGCAAAGCTGGCCGAATAACCCAGTCCAGCAAGTTGCGCCGCTCTTCCAACGAATAGCGCTCACCTTCAATGGTGAACATGAACATCTCACCCAGTGGTGTGGTGATAGGAGCCATACCGCCGCTAATCCCTGCCGGAAGGTCGCCTAGAATTCCAGATAAGCGCTCCGATACCTGCTGGCGTGCCCAGTAAATATCGGTGCCGTCTTCAAAGTCGATCGTCACGTCGACGATGCCGTACTTGGACACCGATCGCAGCATGCGTTGCTTTGGAATGCCCAGCATCTCGACCTCTATCGGCAAGGCGATGCGGCTTTCAATTTCCTCGGGGGTCATTCCCGGGGCTTTCATGATGACCTTGACCTGGGTGCTGGCTACGTCTGGAAACGCATCAATCGGAAGATCTTTGAAAGCCAGCCAACCGGCGCCCGCTAGCAATAAGCCTGCAAGCAGCACAAACAAGCGCTGTGCGAGCGCAAAATGAACTAAGCGCGACAGCATGTTAGTTGCTCCCGCCTTTACCGAGCCAAGCTGCTTTCAGTGCGATGACTGAGGAGACGGCGATCTGCTGTCCCGGGCGCAATTCGCCTACTACGAACAGCGATTGACCGGCTCCTGCCTGCACGGTGACGCGCGTGGCCGTGAAGCCCTCAGGCGTGCGTACAAATAGAAAAGCATCGTTGTCCTGACGAACCACAGATGACACTGGAACGGCCCATCCGCCTGTCGCGCTAAACGGCACGCGCACCTGCAACGCTTCGCCTACACGTACTTGCTCAGCGCCTTTGGTTACCTCTGAGCGCAATGTCACCGTCTGGCTGTCTGAAACTATTGGCCCAAACCCGACGACCTTGGCTAACAGCTTGCGGTCGACCCCCTCCAAAATCGCTCCCTTGGGCGCAACCTGAGACTGCCTGGCAACTGGAATCTGAACGTCCAACCAGAGCTTGCGCGTATCAGCCACGCGCAACAGCGCTTCTGCGGGCTGCACCCGTTGTCCTGGCTTGGCGTCGATTCTGGTCACGATGCCGGGGCTGCGGGCGTAGAGCAACAAAGCGTCTTGCATCGCCCCTCCTTGGGCGACACGCCGGATCATCCCCGCATCGGCCCCAGAAAGCCTTAGTGCCGACTCTGCCTGAGTTTGGCGGATGCGCGCCTCAGACGCTGCAGCCTGCGATTCTTGGATTCGCCGCTCTGGGATGATTCCTTCAGAAAACAAAGCTTGTTCTCGGACCAATGTTTGCTGCGCGAGTCGCGACCGCGAGGCGGCTTCGGCTAGGCGCAACTGTAGTTCACCAAGCTCCGGGCTTACCAGTCGCACCAAAGGCTGCCCCGTTTTCACGAGCTCGTTCTCTGTAACCAGCAATTGGTCAATGCTCCCGCCCAACGGTGCGCTGAGTACAACTTCCTGCGCTGGGGGTAGCACTACACGTGCGGGATATGCTAAGCCCGCGATCGGTGCCGGATTTTCCAAAGTCTGTAACTGAATACCCAAGGCTTGCAATTGCGCTGGAGACACTTTGAAGCTCTCGGCCTGTGCAAGTTGCGCTGCGCTCGAAGCGGCGAGCAAGATGATGGTGCGCGCGAGCGCCATCCTAACAAGATGATGAAACATGAAACCTCCACGACGGAACCCGGCGCACCGTTTGGTGCACCACTGAAAGCGGAAAAAGAATGCTTCAGGCGCGGATGGGAGGCGCGCGTCCGTCTGGAGGTAGGCTTCGTTGGACGATCGGCGGCGGCCGGTCTAGTGGTAACGGTGTTCCGGTCACTACCTCACGAACCGCGAGTACTAGCCGGAACGAGGTCGATGGGTAGAGCGGTTTGTCTGCCTCCGGATTGGGGGCGGGGTCACCTAATTGTGGTCGTAGATCCGCGAGCAGTGCTGTGGTCGCATGGAAAGCTTCTGGGCTGCTCTCATGGCTCTCGCAGAAGTCTTGCCTGTCGATGGAATGACCGAAGCCTTCGATAGCAACCATCTCGTCTACACGAGAATCATGATGATGCTGATGCCAGGGGGCACTGACTTGGTCTGCTATCAACACGACGGCCAGGAGGCAGCGTAACCACCAGCCAACGACATGTCGAGAAGGCAAGCGGGCGACATTGATCTTCATTCGCGCGTTCCTCCTATAGGGAGATTCGGGAGGAACGGCATAGTACTCACCGGTGCTCGCCAAAACCGCTGATTTTCCTGAAGAGACGCCTTAATAGAGAGCGTCTCGGGATTGAATGGCGATTTATTGCTGTGCACCGCAAGCCTTGATCTCAAGCCAGTACGTCGCGTACCAAGCCATAGGGCAATATCTGGTACTCCAGGATATTGGTGGCCACGCCGACACCATGAAAAGTCGCAAATACCAGCGTAGCAAGCCCAGGGTTTGGTTGAATGATCCTCCAGCGTTGAAATCCCCCAAGGTTGTCCACAACTTTGTAGACCACAGACAGACCAAGCATCACGTTGATCAGGTATATGTTGGTTCCTAGACCAAAATAGACTCCAAAAATCATGGCAGTGAAATGGCCGAGCACAAAAAGGCTCACGTAGGTGCCGACGTGCGTGAGCCGGAATAGGAAGAAGAAAACCCCCATCAAAAAGAGGATGTGGCCAAGATTTAGGAGCATGTGTCCTATCCCAGGGGCTATGAGCGTAAGCAGATCCAGACGGGTAGGTCCCTGTAAATGACCGTTTTCTCTTGGATCCGCCGCGTCAGCCATGGCGTCTGGAACTCCTAGGGCGATCGTCAACGTGAGCGAGACCAATACACGATGAGATAGAAAAAAGAGCAGGCTTCTCGGCGCAGGCAATGCTAGCGATGACCCGATAGATCCGAGGTTGCAAAACCTGCTAAAAAGCGAAGCCAAAAAATCAGCAGTGATCTGGGAAAAGATGAACGGAGATGGGCGCGGAACCGCGCAACCACTACGACTAAGCAATGTCATTCCCGTGTCCATTTTTTGTCTCCGAGGTCATGCCAACTTGACATGGAGAAATTCATGCAAACGCCTCCACAATTTTGGCCAATGGCAGAGGGCTTTAGTGGCAGATATCGCGACAGAGGCATGATGAACGTCGATAGGAACACTTTTCGATACAGATTGACTGCAGCGCGCGAAGTGCCAATTAGCAATGACTACAAAGAGGGCGCTCTACGCTAACCTGAGGAAACGAATGATTGATTTAACCTGGGGGGAGGATAACATAGAGTCATGGAAAATCTACACACACATGAGACTCACGCTGCCATCGTCAAGCGCCTGAAGCGAGCAAACGGGCATCTGGCTAGCGTGATCCAGATGATTGAGGGCGGACGCGAGTGCTTGGACATTGCTCAACAACTTCAAGCCGTTGAGAAAGCGATCTCTCAAGCCAAGAAGACGCTTGTGCAGGACCACATTGACCACTGTCTGGAACATGCCATTGCGGATGCTGGGAAAGCCGGTGCACGCTCATTAGTCGCCCCTGCAAAACTCCTGCAATCCGCATGAATGCTGACGATCTGGGGTGATTCCGAATGGTCAGAACTCCCAAAGAGATATTCAATAGAGCCTGTTTTCTGGGAGTTTTTGAAAGCAGCGCCATGACTGACGATTTTTTCCGTAACCGTCTGGACCAGATGATTGATTTGCGCCACCCTCTGGCAGTGCTGGCCAGTCGCATGCCCTGGCAAGAGATCGAGGCATCGCTGGCTCAGCGCTGGGCGCGGCAGATCAAGGCTGGCAGGAAGATTGAGGATCTGGACCTGTTTGGAGCGGTATCTGGCGTGGCAGATGGACGAATCTCCAACGCTGGGCGGCCACGGTTGCCCACCCGGCTGATGGTGGCGCTGCTTTACCTCAAGCATGCTTTCAATGAGAGCGACGAAGACGTCATACAGCGCTGGGGCGAAACGCCCACGTGGCAATACTTTTCGGGCAACGAATACTTTGAGCACCGCTGGCCTTGCGACCCAACCCAACTGGGGCGCTTTCGCAAAGCCCTGGGCGAAGAAGGCGTGGAAGAACTGCTGGCACGCACCATGGAGGTGGCCGTCAACCTTAAGCTCATTGCCAGGCAGGAACTGGCCCGAGTGATCGTGGACTCCACCGTCCAGGAGAAAGCCGTTGCCCACCCCACCGACAGCAAGTTGCTGGAGACAGCACGCGCCAAAGTGGTCCAGGAGGCCAAGGCCGCAGGCATCGAGCTGAAGCAAACCTATGCCAAAGAAGGCCGGGAACTTCGATTCAAGGCTGGCCGTTACGCCCATGCGCGGCAATTCAAACGCATGCGCAAGGTCATCAAACGCCAGCGCACCATCGTGCAAAGGCTGCAGCGCGAGGTGGGCCGCAAGATGAGCACGCTGGCTCAGGCGGTGCAGCAAGCCTTGGGTCACACGCTGGACAAGGCCAAACGGTTGGTCATGCAGACGCTCAGCCGCAAGGCGATGGACAACCGCGCCAAGCTCTACAGTTGGCACGCACCGGAGGTTGAGTGCATCTCAAAAGGCAAGAGTCGCAACCCCTATGAATTTGGGGTGAAGGTCGGTCTGGCCATGACGCTCAAGGGCAACCTGATCGTGGGCGCCAGGAGCTTTCCCGGCAATCCGTATGACGGTCACACCTTGCACGAGCAGATCGAACAGAGCACGATCCTGATGCAAAGCCTGGGCGTCAAGCCGCAGGTGGTCTATGCCGACCTGGGATACCGGGGTGTGGACAAGGACAACCCGGACATTGAGATCAAGCACCGCGGCAAAGACAAGCGACTGACCAACGAAGAGCGCAGACTGCTCAAACGACGTCAGGCGATCGAACCGATCATCGGTCACCTCAAGGCCGATCACCGCATGGACCGCTGCCATCTCAAAGGCTCAGAGGGCGATGCGCTGCACGCGGTGCTGTGCGCCGCGGGATACAACATTCAGTGGCTGCTGAGAATGATCGCCAAAAAAGGCCTGGGCCTTTTGTTGTGCCTGTTGCAGGCAAGAATTTCGGTCGCCCTGATTGCGAAATTGGCCGAAATCATCGGCCATCACCGACTACAAAAAACAGATCAACGTTGGGCCTTGGGTTGAAACGAATTTTGCAGGGACGACTCATTAGATGAGTTCAAGCAAATTACTCGCTACCTCTGAGAGAGCTTTCCATGTGGAACTTACTTGCTAATCGAACTTATCGGCATTTGTTCGCTGCACAAGTGATTGCGTTGGTGGGCACGGGGCTAGCCACAGTGGCCCTAGGGCTGCTGGCATTCGACTTGGCGGGGCAAGATGCTGGCATGGTCTTGGGGACGGCGCTGGCCATCAAAATGGCAGCCTACGTTCTTGTGGCGCCGGTCGCCACTGCATTGGCTCAGGGGCTGCCTAGGCGCACGACTCTCGTTGCGTTGGATTTAGTCCGTGGCTTTGTGGCGCTGCTTCTGCCCTTTGTATCCCAGATCTGGCAGATTTACCTGTTGATATTCATACTGCAGGCCGCGTCTGCCGCATTCACGCCGCTATTCCAAGCCACTATTCCGGAAGTGCTTCCGGACGAGCGTGAGTACACCAAGGCTCTATCACTCTCACGGTTGGCTTACGATTTGGAGACCCTTCTAAGCCCATTGCTTGCCGCAGCGCTACTGACTGTAATTGGGTTTCACGACCTATTCGCCGGTACTGTAGTTGGCTTCCTGGCTTCAGCTGTGCTTGTCGTCAGTGTCAAGCTTCCGGCATTGGCGAAGTCTGAGAAGCGCAGCATCTACGAACGCACGACAAGAGGCTTACGGGTTTTCCTGGCAACGCCGAGGTTGCGTGGACTATTGGCCGTCAATGGGGCGGCTGCAGCTGCAGTATCGATGGTTTTCGTCAACACGGTGTTTCTGGTTCAAGCGCGCTGGGGAATGCCACAAAGTTCGGTAGCTCTCGCGCTCGCGGCTTTCGGTGCAGGGTCAATAGTTGTCGCTCTTGCGTTGCCACCGCTTCTTGAACGCTGGCCCGACCGACCGGTCATGCTACTTGGTGTTGCCTCGTTGGCTGTAACGATGTTGCTCGGTAGTTTTTTCGCTAGCTACCCCGTACTGCTAGTTTTGTGGTTTTTGGCGGGTGCCGGATACTCTGCGGCCATGACACCCACAGGGAGGGTCATAAGGCGCTCAGCTGCGCCGTCCGATCGACCCGCTCTGTTTGCGGCGCAGTTCGCGCTGTCCCACGGGTGTTGGCTCTTGTTCTACCCGTTGGCAGGATGGGCAGGTGCACGCTTGGGTGTGACCGCCACGTTTCTCATGCTGGGCCTATTTGGAGCTGCCGCCACTGCTCTGGCATGGCGGATTTGGCCGGAACATGATCCGGAAATCGTCGAGCACACGCACGCCGACTTGCCGGTGAATGCCTCGCATCTAGAGAAAGAAAGTGCCGGGACAGGCGTTCGACACGCACACGCCTACTTTATCGACGACCTTCATCCATCTTGGCCCCGCTCGTAAGAAGTTTCGGCTCGATCGTGAAGGATCAACCATAGATCGCTGAGGGGAATCGGCGCCGGAGACTGTTTGCAAATTCCGGGTCCTTCTCGACCAGAAAGAGTCTTTCCGGCGGCGATCCCTTTTCAATGAGTAGTTGCGTGAATACGCCTGTTCCAGGGCCCAGTTCCACGACAACCCCACCCTCCGGATCGATTTCGCGGGTGATCAACAGGCCAACTGACGACTCGATGGCGCGACCGTGCCGATCTCCTCGGGGCTGGCCAGCCATTGCCGAAGGAAGGTCGCACGTTCGGTCGAAGTCGACATGAACAAGCCTTTCATGGGTTGATGGCAATTTCCGCGCGCACAGACACTTACCACGACAGCATTTGTCGGGCTGGCGTGGGACGCTGTGCTGAGCGGTCATCGCAGCGGAAGGGCGCTCGCCTGGTCGAACCAGGCGAGCGCGCAACCTCACTGAACGCGCTTGAGTTGGCTGTAGTCCCCGCGAGTGCGTAGGACCACTTCAACATTGGCTGGGCTGCGATTACGCCAGAACCAGCCATGGTTTCCCGTGAAGTCCGCAGTCAACACTCCTTCGTCTTTCTGGACACCACGTCCCTTTTCGTAGCTGATTGACTTGCCCCCACCATCGCCGTGTGTGTCGTAGTTGACGACACCACCATTGACCACCCAGGCGTATTCGGCCTTGGCTCCTTGCTTCATCACCAGTTTGATCTCAATCCCCTGACCGGGAGGTAAGGTAAAGCGTTCTTCATCTTTCCAAGTGGCTTGGGTCGGAACAGGCGCCGGTAAGGCAACGGCGGGGGCTCCGCGGTTGGCTGCGACAGCAGGAGCTTGCGTGGGAGAAGGACTGGCGCTGGCGCCGTTGGACTGGGCATCGACCGAGGCATCCGCAGCTGCTTCTGCTGCCAGTTGTGTCTTGATCTCGCCCATCTCGGTGAGGCGCAGCACGCGACCTACGCCGCTCGGATCGATGCCATACTCGGATGGCAGGATCACGGTGATGAGCAGCACCAGAGCGGAAACCGCAGCAATGATGGTGGAGCGCAGCAGTTGTTTAGACGATGGGAGTTCGGATAGGGGGGTAGGTTGCTGTTGTACATGAATACGGTCTATGCGATATTAGGAGACGAAGAGGCCGGTCAACTGGAGGCCCACGAGCATGAAGCCCAGGCTCATCATGACCACGTTGGCGCTGTATGCGTAGCGCAAAAAGCTGGACGTGCGGCGCCAGTAACCCATGGCGATGAGAATCACGCCGAGCGCCAGGAGCTGGCCCAGCTCCACTCCGACATTGAACGCCAGCAAATTGGGCACTAGGCCATCAGGAGATATCTGGTACTCCAGGATCTTTGTGGCCAGGCCAAAGCCGTGAAACAGACCGAACACCAGGGTCGCTACTTTGGTGTTGGGCTGAAAACCCAGCCACCGCTGGAAGGCACCCATGTTGTCGAGCGCCTTGTAGACCACGGATAAGCCGATGATGGCGTCGATGACGTAGCTGTTGATTCCGACGTTGAAGTACACGCCCAGAACCATGGTGGTGGAGTGGCCCAGCGCGAACAGGCTGACGTAGATGGCGATGTGCTTCATCCTGTACAGGAAAAAGATGACGCCGAACAGGAAAAGGATGTGATCGTAGCCCGTCATCATGTGCTTGGCACCCAGGTAGACGAAGGGCAGTAGGTTCACCCCCGAGATTTCCTGGATGTAGCCCTTGTCGCCTTCGGTGACGGCGTGGGCTAGGGCATCGACAGTGCCGGTCAGAAGCGCGATGAAAACTAGCGTAATGAGGAGCAGACGTCCCCGCCATGTCAGCCATGGCAGATCCGCCAGCCCATCGTGAAAACGGCTGTGCATGAAAAAAACTCCAAAAGAATAGAAACAAGAGCGACGAACACAGCGCGCGCAAGCGCGCCTGTTCAGGCGTTTTCTAGGTCTCTCGGAGGTCTATCCAGCCGGAAGATTGGCATTCGATCAACCTGAGAACGCACCGTCGCGTGCCAGGCGGATGGCCTCGGTATCCAGTCGGTTATGCCTTCCTGTGTGGTGTGCGCTTTGTCGTGGAAATGATCGTGGGCGTGATGGGGGTGCGCTGAATCTGCCGTAGCTCCTGTGGACTCGTCGTCGTGCGCATGACCATGTGCAAGGTCAATGTTGTTATCGAGACTGTGATCGACAGCCGCCAGCGCAGCGATACCGTGTGAATGGGTGACGCCGATGGCAGAACTCAACATGCCACACAGAAGCGCTATCAGCACCAACCAGCACAAGGCTGGGGCGCGCATCAAGGTGCGGACTGAGCGGGTACGGCACATGGATTGGCGAACGATCGTACAGAGGGCGATGGAGGCAGTATCATATCCTCCCCTGGGGGATATTTTCAAATCTAAACTCAGGCGGAAAGATCAAACTCATCCTGAAATCATTAAACGCCTTCGTCGCGCCGGTGGCCCTTTCAACGGCATCGTGGAGATGATTGAGCAAGGTCGTAGCTGTCTTGACATTGACCAACAACTCCAAGCGGTGGAAAAAGCTATCCAACAAACCAATAAAACGCTGATCCAGGATCGCATTGACGACTGCTTTGAAGGGGTGAACGGCCCGTTTGCGTGAGGCCCGCGTATGTCGATTGCGGAGTTCAAGAAGATAACGCGTGACCTGTGGCGTACTTCAATAGCCCTGCGCACAAACTGTTCCAGTTGCCATTTCCTACCGAGACCGGGCGGCCTGGAGATTCAGCGCAACACGCGGAGATCGCTGGGCACTACCAAGAGAACGGCACTCGCGACGCCCACCTGCTCTGGAGCGAAGATCGACATCCCAATTGGTTCCACGCAAAGCCTTGATCCAGATGACGATTGCAGATTGGAGCGCCTACGGGGGCTATTTCTGAGCGCCTTTATCGCCGCCGCCTTGCTTCCTGCGGCGTCCGAGGCCGTATCAGCGCTACGGCAAGTGGAGTTTGTTGATGAGTTGGGCACCCGTTATAGGCGATTTTCTGGCCATCGTGGCCGGTCTCGTGCGTGAGCCGTTTCCGATCGTCCTGCTGCTTGTAACGGTCGCTAAGTTGGGGCGCTATCTGGTGGTCACCGCCGTGACGTTGGGCCTAGTATGAGGACCGTGATTGACATCTTCAGCGGCGTGACGGAGGCTCGATGCATCCGGAGCAGGTCCCGTGGATGGAAAGGTCGATGCGCTGGCCCATGTGGCCCAGGTTGGACAACGCGCTCAGAATCTGATCCGCGGCGGCCTTGGTCGGCTCGCTCGCCTCGGGCAGGTTGAAATGGCGATGACAGGCGTCGCATTCGAAGCGTGGCAAGGGCATGTCGGGCTGGAGGCTACGAAGCCCGAAACGCCAGGCTCGATCCGCGTCGTCACTGTGCCTTTCCAGCACCTCCGTTGCAACCAACCGCTCCAACAGGCGGTACAGCGTCACCCGATTTACCGGCACACCACGTTGCATCAGGGCCTTTTCGAACTCCGCATGTGTTCTTGCGCAAACTGGTTCTGCGAGCAAAACGTCCAGCACGGTGAGTGCTGCTCGGGTGCGGCGCAATCCGGCCCGTCCCAGCAGATCGGCTGGCGTGGCGGTGTTTTCCAAGATGGGAGCTGACATTTCTGGTTCCTGTCGAAACAGTGGCTGGTACTACTCAGATGATGTGTCATCCATTAACGCAACTCTATTGCTATATCATTCTCTTAAACGCAACTGAGTTGCAATTATCGCTCTATCATGATCCATCCGCATAGTCATCGCCACTCTGTCTCCAAACCTGCAGCGAACGAGGGAGTCGGCCTGTTGCTGCGATCCGGCTTGAGTAGGTTATTCGTCGCCAGTCTGGTCAGCTTGCTGCTCTGGGCTATTTTGCTCTGGGTTATTAAGGCGGACTGAACCATGAGCTTATCGACGCTGTTTCTGGAAAATTTGACACTGGGGTATGAACGCCACCCGGCGGTCCATCACCTTGATCTGCGCATCGAGCCTGCATCGTTGGTGGCCATCATCGGTCCCAACGGCGCTGGGAAGTCGACCTTGCTCAAGGGAATGGCCGGGTTGCTCCGGCCGTTGCAGGGCCGTATCCGTGGTCTAGATGGCCAGCGCGTAGCGTACTTACCGCAACTCTCCGAGGTCGATAGAAGCTTTCCTATCAACGTTGTCGACATGGTGGCCTTGGGGCTGTGGCGGGAAGTGGGTGCGCTTGGGGCGTTCAATAGCGCACATCGCGAACGCTGCCGGGTGGCTCTGGCCGCGGTGGGGCTGACCGGGTTCGATCACCGGCCGCTGGACACCCTATCTGGGGGGCAGTTTCAGCGCGCTCTGTTCGCGCGCCTGATATTGCAGGACGCCTCTGTACTTCTACTAGATGAGCCTTTTGCGGCGGTTGATGAGCGCACCACGGGCGAACTGATGAGCATGTTGCGTACTTGGCAACGGGAGGGCCGCACAGTGATTGCTGTGCTGCATGACCTGGACCTGGCCCGGCGCAATTTTGACCATGCGTTGCTGCTGGCGCGCGAAGCGATCGCCTGGGGGCCTCCGAACCAGGTATTGATGCCTGCCCAATTAGCGCGAGCGCGAGGATTGCACGAGGCCTTCGACGACGACGCGGCGACGTGCGAGACGCCACGACCGGCTGTCCTAGTCATGGATGGAGTGCTGCCCTCATGATGGAGATTCTGTGGCAAGCATTAGCGGGGCCGTTCGTGGAGTTCGGATTTATGCAACGAGCCTGGGTTGGCTGCCTCGCTTTGTCGCTGAGCGCCGCGCCCCTTGGTGTGTTCCTCATGCTGCGGCGCATGAGCCTCATGGGCGATGCCATGGCCCACGGCATTCTGCCCGGTGCCGCTCTGGGCTATCTTTATGCAGGACTTTCGTTGGGGGCAATGACGATAGGTGGAATCGTCGCGGGCGTAGCTATAGCGATCGCTTCTGGCTTGGTTGCACGCTCGACCGCGTTAAAGGAGGACACCAGCCTAGCAGCCTTCTATCTAATGTCTCTGGCGCTGGGGGTTCTCATCGTTTCGACGAGGGGGAACAACGTCGATTTGCTGCACGTGCTGTTTGGTACGGTGCTTTCGCTGAATGATGAGGCGTTGGTGCTGCTGGGATCGATTACCACGCTGACGCTTGTGGGCCTCGCTGTGCTGTATCGCCCGCTGGTTCTGGAGTGCTTAGACCCAGCGTTCCTCCGCATGGTCAGCCGTCGGT
Organism: Ottowia sp. VDI28; assembly: GCF_049532675.1. Classification (NCBI taxonomy): domain Bacteria; kingdom Pseudomonadati; phylum Pseudomonadota; class Betaproteobacteria; order Burkholderiales; family Comamonadaceae; genus Ottowia; species Ottowia sp. VDI28. Next base: position 1,624,018 of record NZ_CP149820.1, read on the forward strand.
GGAGTCCCGTGGCGCACTATGGCTTCCTGGGTTTGCTGGTGATCAATTTAGTGGCTGGCTTTCACGCTCTAGGCACGCTTATGTCGGTCGGCTTATTGGTGTTGCCCGCCGCAGCGGCTCGCTTCTGGGTGCGCCAGGTCAGTCCGATGCTGCTATTGGCCTCAGGGTTTGCAATGCTGGGCACTACGTCGGGCCTGCTCTTGTCTTTTCACGCAGATTGGCCCAGCGGGCCAACAATCGTGCTGTGCCTGGGCATCCTGTATCTGTTCTCTCTGGCTTTCGGGCGCCAGGGTTTATTCCAACCTCGCTTTTCTTCTCATCTTCAGGGTTGATCACCATGACCGTTAAATCCCATTTCCTCTCTAAGCGCAAAGCTCTCGCGGGCTTGCTACTTGCAGTGTTCGCGCAACTCGGTGCATCTCAGGTATATGCGGCAGGCGAGGTGAAGGCCGTCGCGACATTCAGCATTCTGGGCGACTTGGTCCGGCAGGTGGGAGGTGACCGTGTGAACCTGACGGTTCTGGTCGGGGCTGGTGGCGACAGCCATGTATTTCAATCCAACCCGGCGCAAGCGCGCAGCGTGGGGCAGGCGCAGGTACTTTTCTCTAATGGACTGGGCTATGAGAGTTGGGTGCGGCGATTGGTTCAGGCTGCGAAGTTCAAGGGCCGCCATGTCGTGGTGAGCCAGGGGATTGAAACGCTTAAGGCGACCGACTCGGGTGGCCACGGTCATGGCCATGCCCATGACGAGGTGGACCCACATGCTTGGCAGTCCGTTGGAAACGTCAAGCGCTATGTGAAGAATATTGCTGATGGCCTGTGCGCAGTGGATGCGGCGGGTTGCATGGAGTATCGGCGTAACGAGCAGTCCTATCAGGCCGAGCTTGACCGGCTTGAAGCGGAGATTCGAGTCGCCTGGGAATCTGTGCCTATCGAGCAGCGCAAGGTCATCACGTCCCACGACGCGTTCGGCTATTACGCGCGGGCTTATCAAGTTCGTTTCCTGGCAGCACAAGGAACGAGCACAAGTGCCGAGGCCACCACGAAAGGCGTGGCCCGGCTGGTGCGTCAGATTAAGGCCGAAGGCGTCAAAGCCTTGTTCGTGGAGAGTATCTCTGATCCTCGGTTGATCGAACAGGTAGGGCGTGAGACTGGCATAAAGCCGTCGGGAACACTCTTCTCGGATTCTTTGTCTCAGTCAGATGATTCTGCGTCGAGTTATGCGGCGCTGATGCGTCACAACACGCGAGTGCTGGTGACTGCCGTGCAAGGCAAGGGCCGATGAACGCCTCGCAGACGAGCGATCCCGGGGACTTCGGCTAACGCCATTCTGGGTGTTCTGGCGGGCGATTCGCTGCCGAAGCTGGGCACGGCCCGGGCCTGATGGCCCTGGGAGCCATCGGCTACGGCCTGAGCTTGCGCTTCTACCTGCTGGCCCAGCGGGCCTTTGGTGCAGCGCGCACAGGATCGGTGTTCGCCTTCGCGTCTTCCATTGGCGCCGCAATCGCCATTGCTTAGGGCAACCATAGCGGCACCTGGGTTATGGCGGTGGGCGGCCTGCTGATGGTGCGGGGGGTGGTGCTGCACTTGGCGGAGTCACATGGGCACGAGCATGCGCATGAGCGGCTGGAGCACGAGCACGCGCATAGCCACGACGATGGCCACCACGGCTACACTCACGATCCGATGCCGGTTGGCACGCACAGCAATCCCCACGTGCATGAACCAATGGTGCATGCGCACCCGTATGTACCGGATGCGCACCATCGGCACGAGCACTAACTGCGCAGCCGGTCACGGCTCGCGTTTGGGCATCGGCCGGATGACGCCCTGGAAGACCACGAACTGCGCATCGTCCTTGTACTGCAGTTCCTGCCCGTCACGCATGACGCTGTAGCAGATCGGCTCGTTCTCGCTAATTTCCGGCTGCAGCAAGCAGAGCTGATTGCCTTTGACAGACCAGCGTGCCGTCCGCTGGCGGCCGTTTTCTGACCGCTCAACGTGTCCGTCCGCGAAATACCTGTGTCCCCAGTGGCGTTCATCGGTCACGTATTTGCCGCTGATGGCGGCGCGGATCTGCGGGCCGGTCAGCGGCACCTCCTTGGCGGTCGCGGAAAGTGCGCAGAGCATGGCTGCAGCGGCGGCAAGGCGCAGGAGGTGCCGAGCGCTAGCAGTTGTTCGGTATGCATTCCGCATGGCGATCAGGCGGTTATGGCGGGTGGCCAGTTGTGCGTCTCGGCCTGACAGGAGCGGCACCACGCATAGAGCGCGTCGTACATCACCATGCCGTGCCGGAGCATTTCGTGGTCGTCGCTGAAGTTGTGCGACAGCCCGAGCGAAAGCGCATAGAGCCCCGCCGATTGCGGCGTCAGGTCGAGCCGAGAGGTATCGGCGCCGCGCACGATCCCGGCCAACTGATCCAGCGCCGGATCATGGAGGTGGTACTTCGCCAGGAAGGCATCGAAGCTGCACAGCTCGCCCACATGGCTCAGTTCGACATTCGGGATGTCGTAGGGAATGGCGCCGGCGGCCTTGGCGGTGCTCAGCACCTCGCTGGCCGGCACATAGAGAAATTCGGGCGCCTTGTCGATGAAACGCGCGATTAGCCAGGGGCAGGCGATGCGGTCGATCTTGGGGCGTTCTCGGGTGATCCACTGCATGGTGCTACTCCTTCGCTTCCAGGGCTACGCCGATGGCTCGGCAGGCCTCGATGCCACCGGCCACATAGCGCGCATCGAAGCCGCGCGCCCGCAGTGCGAGTGCCACGGATTGGCTGACGTCATGGCCATGCACGCAGTACACGAGGACGGGTTGAGATGTATCGAGTTCGGCGCTCCATTCGGCCAACTGCGCAGGGTTGCCCCACATGGCTCCCGCCACGCGATCGGCGGCTTTTGCATAGTCTGCGGCCCGGCGCACATCGATAAGCTGGACCTTGTCGGGAACTGTCTTGGGAGGCGCCGACCAGGGTAGCGCATCGGCCTCGACTGCCGCGCCATAGCGTCGCGCTACTTCCTCCCAGCGGATGTTCTGCATGAAGGCGTCCACATACGCGGCCGCCCTGGCCCCGAAATCCATGTGGTATGCGTGCTCATACATGTCCAGCGCCAACAGCGGTGTGGCCCGGGCCAGCAGGTGCGTGTGGTCGGCCGCCCAATGGGAGACCAGCCGCGCCTCGCGGGTTGACCAGGACAGCAGCGCCCAGCCCGAGCCACCGCCCATGGCCTTGGCCAGCGCGGTGAATTCCGCACGCCAGCGGTCGGTGCTGCCAAAGTCGCGCGCCAGGGCCACGGCCAAGCCAGAGTCCGGCAAGGAGTCGTCGCCGCCCAGCGATTCGAAGTACAGCTCATGGAGCCAGGCGGAGTTGGCGGCGATCAACTCCTCGCGCTTCAGGCCATTGATAGTGAACACCGGCGCGCTCGGCCAGTCCAGCTGCGCCAGTTGCTGGCGGATGGCGCCTAGGCGCTTGACGGCGCCGGTGTAGTTGTTGGCGTGGTGGCTGGCGATCAGCTTCTCCGATAGGCCATTGAGGGCCGCTGGATTCAGGGTAAGGGAACGTGGTTGCAGATCCATCGCAGTGCTCCTGGGTGTGTGAGGCATCCTGTCAAGCGTGAGTGACCAGGGGATGCACGATCAGTCCGATCACAGCAGCCACCGCCACAACCGCCGGTTCGGGAATCTTTTTGAAGCGCCACAGCACGGTAGCTGTCGCCAAGGCCAGTGCCGCTGTTATCCAGTCCGTGATGGAGCGTTGCCCGATCACAATCACTGCGCCGGCAATCGAGCCAATAGCTGCGGCCGTCACGCCGTCCACGAAGGCGATCACATCGGGGCGCTTGCCATATTTCTTGAAGTACGGGGCCGGGATGACCGTGAATAGATAGCAAGGAACGAAAGTAGCGAGTGCCGCCACCAACGCACCCCAGAAGCCGGATACGAGAAAACCGATGAAGCCGGTCGTGATGACCACCGGGCCCGGCGTGATCATGGCCACGGCCACCGCGTCCACGAACTGCCGGTCGGTCAGCCAGCCGTATTCCTTGACAACGCCGCCATAGAGAAACGGCACGATCGCCAGGCCACTGCCAAAGACGAAACTGCCAGCATAGGCGAAGTACAGTCCGATCTGCTTGAGCTTCACCCAGTCAATGGTGTTCAACGCAAACAGACTGGCCACGGGAGCAGCCACGCTGTTCAGGTTGCCGCCGCGCTTGAGCCACGTAGGCGGTGCGCGCCAGAACCACACCAGCACGCCGGCGCCCAAGAACAGCCAGATCTCCTCCGATTGAGTGACCACAGTGACAGCGGCGCTAACCAGAAAGATCGGCCACAGCAGCTTGTCCTTGCCGATGCTCTTGCTGGTCAGCTTGTAGGCGCTGATGGCGATGATACCGACCACGGTAGCACCCACGCCATAGAACACAGACTGCATCCAGCCGATACCGCCATAGGCCACGTAGGCCGCGCCCAATGCCACCACCATGAAGAAGGAGGGAAGGACAAAGGCCACGCCGACCAGGGAGGCGCCAAGGAAGCGGAAGTGGACATAGCCCAGGTAGATGGCCAACTGTGCCGCCAGCGGCCCGGGCATCAGCTGGGCCAGGGCCAGACCTTCCTTGTAGTCCGCGTCGGTGATCCACTGGCGCTTTTCCACCAGGTCGCGGTACATGTAGCCGGCCAGGGCCACGGGGCCGCCAAAGCCCCAGGTGCCTAGGGCCAGTATGTAGCGCACGAGCTGCCAGAGGGTGTAGCCGGGGAGCTTGCAGCTCTGGGATCGGGTGCTGCCGCTGTGTCGAGGTTGCTCATGTTCGTCCTTGGAGTTGTTGAGGCCTACGGCTTGCGCGGGCTGGAGAAATGGGCGTGGAGCGAGTCCAGCACGCCGCTGATGTCGGCCAGCAGCGCGTCGTCGTCCGGCCAGCGCTTGCGGGCGCCAGCCAGCACGGCCTCGAAGCCGTTGGCCTCGGGTGTGGGCGCGCCACCCACGTCGAGCGCATGCACCATGGCGGCTAGCTGGGAGAGCCCGCGATTGCCTTCCAGCCCGAAACTTGCAAGCAGTACCTCAAAGGTCACCCGTTCACCTACATGCGAGAACGTCGCGCCGTCGAAGTCGAAACCCAGGGCATCCGGCGGGCAACTGGCCGGGGTGTCCAGCCACAGAAAGCGCGCGTGCGGGTCGATATAGCGCTGGATAAGCCAAGCGCTGGCCACGCGATCTACCCAGAGGTCGCGGCGCGTGGCCCAGAGCCGTCCCTGGTACTGCATGCGGTCCCGCCGGGCAATGCGCCCGGCCATTGCTTGGGGCTCTCCAGGTGATTGCGCGGCGTCGATGGCGTTGGAAAAGTCCCGCCATTGGGCTTCGGCGCGGATCGAGCTCTCGTCCGGAAAGAAGTCGATCTTGCGGATGGCCTCGTAGGCACGCGCATGCCTGCGCTGCAGGCGGCCCAACTCGGTTGCGCCCAGGCTGGGTAGCGTCTGGCGTGCCTGCGCCAGTTCCTCCAGCCAGGGAGCATAGTCGGCGGCCCGGTCGAACAGAGTCTGGAGCGCTGCCTGCTCGGCCATGTCCCGGGCCTGTACCTGGAGCAGCCAAGCCTGGCCGCCCTCCTGCAGCGCCTCGTCGGCCAGGGCCTGCAACTGCGTAGCCTGCTCCACCTGCGCGGGCAGCAGATAGGCGCCATCGCGCAGGGCCGCGCAGCCCAGCGTCTTGACAGCGCGCCAAATCCGCATGCGCACCGTAGCGCTGGCGGATGGGAGGCTGATGATGAGGGTCAGCCAAGAGTCGGAGCTAAGAGTCATGGCCGCAGCTTATGCTGCCGTCATGGTCACTGCAATAGTGTAGCTATCTCTACAAAAATTGTGTGATCAGAGCCGCAAGAGGCACACAAGCGCCAGGAGCTGTGCGCTGCGCTCCCCAATGCCGGATGTGGCCAGGTGCTGGGGGTGTAGCGGCTTGCTGCTCCCTCATGGTGCCAAGGTATTCGCGCCGCAAAGGGCGGCGCGTGCAGGCACGCTTCTAGTTATTCCAAGTCCCTAGCATTGGGACAATTGGCCTCGTGTGAGGAAATCAGTTGGGGAGCAGCTTGGAGTCGACTTGTTGTGCAGCCAGTCGATGGAATATGGCGCCTGTGAGAGCCGGGAGCAGAGGACCCAGGTTCAGCTTGATATGGATCCCAATACTAGAAGCAGGTTGTACGACTTGCGCGGAACCAGTGGCATTCGGCTCTGCGCCTTGGTCTCAATGCGTGGAAATCGCGTTCACTTGCTCGACTTCAGGAAAAGGTGGGGCCCGAGCGCTTGGTAAATATGCCGGGGTTTTGGTCGTGATATGAGAATGTCTCTACTCCATTTTGAGACTGAGAAAACATGGCTAGACCGGCGAATCCTAGGCGCAACCTTGTAATTTCCACGATTAACCGTTTGGTAGGCGAACATGGCGTTAAAAGCGGCCTGCACCAAGCGCGACAGCAGTTTCCTGATGTCCCCAATGCCACCTGGGCGCGGTGGCGTTTGGCGGCGATTGGGAGCGTGAGCAAGGCCGATGCTGACGCCGTGGTTGGTCTGGCGCCTGAGGTGCGTGCCCAGATTCCTCGGCTGCATGAATTGGCGCCGGTGGTCGAAGATCCAGTGCCGGCAACGCACAAGGCGGTTCGATTCTGGGAAATGCTCGATGAGCTTGAGCAGGACGCACAGTTGATGCGCGAGTTCGCGTTGAGCAGGAGTCCTGATGGCAAGATCAAGCTGCGCGTGCCGCCGGCTTTGCGTGACGCCCACCGCATGCGCTGCGACCTGATCAGGCTGGCTTTGGCACAGGCTGAAGTTGCATGGAGCGCTGAACGTGCGGCAACGTTCTATCAAGCCATCATCGACGAAATTGGTGCTGAAAGTCCCGCGTGTCAGAGGCGCATCCTGGACCGTCTGGCGCGCGTGCAGGGCGAGGCCGCAGCACGCGGATTCTGAGTGCTTCCGATGGTCTCGAACCTCAGGTTTGCCTGCGTCCTCGAGACCGACCGGGTACAACTGGTCGCGTACCTGGCTCAGGTCGCATGGAGCCGCTTTGTGGCGTCGCCTTTGGGTAAAGGCGAAAGATGCTGGGTCTACGGTTCTTATTGCTGCTTAGGAGGGTTTTCTGGCCAAATCAGGCGGATGGCAATGGCAAGCAGCAGAAAGAAAATCCCGGTTTCGGCCTCCTGAAATAGAGCACCAGGCCTCATGCGTTGTATCAAATCAGTCATAAAGAACACGGTACCGATGACCAAGGCTGCGATAGAAGCGTATTTCATGAAATTTCCCTTTCGTTGATGAGATTTCTTACAAAAGCTCCGCCGTGAATTGCACGTGGGGTATCTGACTGTTGCCGAATTTGAGCTTTCCGGTCCGGGGCTTTCAAGGCCCGTGATGAAGCATGCGTCGATGGTCGCTTGCATTCCAAAGTGGAGCGCTTGACGGAGGCTGTGTTTTCATGATTGACGACTAAGAGCTAGTCGGTCGGAGGAAGTCATTCGTATCGACTGCTGATGCCCTGGTTGCGCGGTAGCGATGCCTCACACTGCGCCACAGTCGGAAAAAATGTCCAGACTTCTGAGCGGCCACCGCTGAGTGGGCGCTCAACCTCAACGACTCCACCGGCAAGGTCATTCGTGGTGGCGTACTGACCGAAACTCTGGATCTCGCGGATTTTGTCGGCTGGTGAGTCCACCCCCAAGCAGCTAGATTTACTCGGGTTCCGACCAAACCATTGGCGCTTGGCCGGAGGAATTACGGGCGCAGCAAGATGTGAATCGTTTGTCCAGGGTGCGACCTGACTTTTTGTTGCTGCTTTTTCTGTAGCTGTTTTCTCTGTGCAAGCCGCAGTAGTGCCTACAGAAAAAGCGATCACGCATTTCATCACGGTGCTTTGCATAGTTGTTGTGGTGATGGAAGTTGTCCTGAGATATAAGTATATGTGGAAGATCGTCCGTGGTGTGATTGGCATCGAAAAAAGACGATGCAGCTATGCCAGTTGCATCGCCCCAGCACGCCGATCACCCAGCCTTGGTGGCGTTAGGCGCGGCTATTCGGCAGGCCCGTCTAGAGAAAAGAATTTCGCAGGAAGAGTTGGCACATCGAAGCGAAATTGATCGTTCCTACATGAGCAGCATCGAGCGAGGCCAGCAGAACCCCGGCATTGCTTCAGTGCTGAGAATTGCCGCGGCATTGGAGATCACTGGGTCTGAGCTGCTGGCCCGTGCACAACTTTGATTGATGGGATGCTTGATAGCGGACAGGAGCGGAGATGCCTGTAGTTGAACTGTTCAAACTTGAAAATACACGCGTTTGCTGACGGGTACACCTGACTTCACCGTAAGCCAACAGATCAGGCTCTGAACGTCGAGAAAAGTGGTGAGCCTGTCAGGCAGCGCGTCCAGGCCCGGAACCTCGCCACCAAAGCCGATTGCCAAGCGTTCGGCCAGCACCGGTAAATGCTCTTTTGCCACGCCATAGAGGGTGGAAATGCCGCTGCTGCGCTCGCACAGTTCGACCTCAATGATGCCGCAGTCGCACACCCCGACGAGGCCGAACGTTCCCCGGCGAGCGCCAGGCATGCTCAGCCAGTAACCGTCGCGTTCAACAGGTGACTTCAGTGCCTCCGTCATGTCGATATTTTCTCCGCTTTGCAGGTGCGCACCGCGCTTCTCAACGCAGACCTCACTGCGACCACTCTTGCCGGCGGCAATATCACGAAGGTTCGAGACAAATTGGCCAAGTCAGATGAGCGCCAGCAGGCAATTCTCGACACCATGGCAAGGGCTTGTACAGAAATCGGCGGCAGGCGACCATTCCCGGCTAGGAGCGAGCATTGACTAATGACTGCTTCCCGATAGTCGCGGCTCTGCTGCGAAATCGTAGACCGCGGCCGACCTGGTCAAAGCTCGCGTGAGACAATTGGCCCGCACCATTTTTCGGTGATGCTCCAACCCTCGACTACCAGTGACCACTCCCGCGCTTTTCACCTTCGGCTACGAAGGTTTGACTATCGACGGGTTCATCTCCCGTCTGAAGGACGCGCGCGTGAACCTGGTCGTGGACGTGCGCGAGCTGCCGCTCTCACGCAAAAAGGGGTTCTCGAAAAGCGCATTCCGCGAGCATCTGGCCGCGGCAGGCATCGGTTATGAGCATCGGTCCGCCCTGGGTTGCCCCAAGCTCGTGCGCGACAAATACCGCGAAAGCGGCGACTGGGCTGACTACACCCGTGGTTTTCTGGCCCATCTGGATACCGTGAAAACCGAGGTGCGGAACTTGGCCGCCACAGCCCGCGACCACCGAGCATGCCTGGTCTGTTTCGAAGCTGATTTTTCTGCCTGCCACCGCTCCTACGTGGCCCGCGCCGTGCGAGCTGCTGGTGGCCCAGCGGTGCACCACCTGACGGCTAAAACAGTGTTTGCTGACGCACCAGCGTCTCTGGCAGCTTAGGCGGGTACAGCACGCTTACGATCAACCACTGCCCCGGAAAACGGTGTATGGTCCCCAAGAGGAACATGACATCCAGCTCGCTGAACTGAGTGACAAACTTGTGGCGCATCGCCTCCTGCCAGTCAGCGTGGCGGTGCACGTTCCAGTAGAGCGCTCCGGCTTCCCAGTCCACCAGCTTGTGCTTGAACGGCTTCATACCCTCCGGGGTCTGGCATTCGTAGCGGTAGTGGAAGTCGTAAGGGAGCTTCTTGAGCGTCTTGAGGGAGCGCTGATCCTCCACCGCGTCGAACAGGCTGCCCTGCTGCTGCTCCTGCAACAGCTTTGCCAGTTCATCCTCAGTCCAGTCTGGAGAGTCCACAGCCTTGATGTCTAGCCCCAGCAAGCGGCTCGGCCGCACCAGCCCCAGGGTCGTCCCACTTGCCTGACGTGAAGCCTCCAGCGCATCGAACGAATCAAACACCGGTACGCCCTTGATCGCCTCGCGGCGGATGATCCAGTGGTCGCGTGTGGGAAGCGGATCGCTCTCCACCTCGATCGTGTCCACCGAAACGCGGTGACTCTCCGGCCGGGCATCGTCCTGCGCGCGGCGAACCCGGGCTGTGATCCACTGCCACTTCTTGAACTGCTGATCGTCCTCCACCAGCCGGAACGGCACCGGAAACAGCCGGATCAAGCGCCCGTCGTCGGTCATCCCAGCGACGCAGGAGGTTTCAACATACCGAGCGCTGGGTGACGGGTAGGTCTTGCACAGAATCAGGATGCGTTGGTGGTCTGAAGCCACGTGAGTTCCTCCCTGAAAAGACTGCTTCAACGCAGCCAATTGACCAGCACATCAAGCCACAACCCTGCCCTCCAATCACGCGTCGGCAGCGGAAATGTCATTCCATCCACCTGTCTGGCCGAGATATAAGGGGCTCCGCACAAGGGAATAATTCCACCTCCGGGTGGATGATGCGCGCGAGCGACTCCAGTTTAAGTCTGAAGTCGCTTTTGCAGCGTAACCCGTCTTCTTTTGTTCGGCAGCGAACGACTGCAACTCGCCTCTTATCTGCCGGCGAGTCGCCTCGCTCACGCTGCAGCCGCAGCGATTTCTGCAGGGGAGATAGATCATTCGCTGACCGCACAAGATCGGGAAATGTTCGCGATCAAAATCAGTGTTTCCATCTGAAGAGTACCGCCGCGCCCCCAAAAACCATGCGGAAAACCCCTCGGATTCGTGCTGTTGCCACCGGATGCGACCTGCGGCGACGTGGTCTGGAGCCGCGCCAATGGGCCAACAGGGGGCCGTATGCGGTAGTGCCGCACGTACGGATCTGTGCGGGGGCGGGGAGTAATGCCCGTCCCTACCGCGACCGCCGGTGTCGCCAGTGTCACCGGCCGCGGCGCCGGGCGCCGGCGACATCGCCTGCGTGATGCATATGCAGGCACGACTGCCCAATGGCGTGGCCATCGAGCTTCGCGGCGTCGGGCCGCAGTAGGTGGGCCCTGTGATCGACGCCTTGGGGAGGCTGCAGTGTTCCGTCTCGACGAAGGGCTGAAGGTCTACCTGCACAGTGAACCGGTGGACTTCCGTCTGAAGCCGGCGCGACCGCGTCAAGATCCTGGGCTGGGAGCGCAACGGCTTCTGGCTGTTGCTCAAGCGCCTGGAGAAGGACCGGTTCATCTGGCCTTCGGCCGAGGCGGTTCTCACGTTGACGGTTGGCCGCACAGATCGGGCGCTACGCACATGCCAAGCAGTTCTAGCGTATGAAGAAGGCCGTGCGCACGCTGCGCATAGGCGCCATCCGGACATCGACCGCACAATGACGGGTTCAGGTGTGCAGCGGACAGCGTCAAGTGCAGGCAGATCGGTCACTGGATGTCCGCTGTCATGTCATGCGAGCAGGAGCTTGCGACCCATTCCAGCCCCCGGGTTGCTTGGACTGGACGCCTAAAACCTGCCGTTCAGAGATTTGCTCGCGCTGATGCGCGCCGTAGAAATGACAGTACACACGCAGTTCAAGGCGGGCTGCGGTCTCAACTTTTGCGGCGCAACGCTGCGTGTGGGGCGGTGATTCCGCCAGCGCCACTGGCCGGCTCCGGAGCATCTGCGCCATCGGCTTCCTCGAACACGAGGCGCAGCGCATACGGCACCGAACCGGGCCGGGTCGCGCCCGCGAACATCACCAACAACCGCTGCACCTCGTGGCGGAAGAAGCCAGCCGGCGGCACATGCAGCTTTAAGCGATCTACTCTGAGCGCTACGGCACGACCGCATCCTGCGTGCTCGAACTCCGCCGGGAGGTAACATAGGCAACAAAGGATGCGCGTCCGCGCGAGTCATAAATTTTCAAGCAAGGCAGGTCGCACAGGACCAACCTGCAAGGGAGGAGCCTCAGATGCGTTTGAAGAACGTCGCAGTCAAGAATTTCCGCCTGCTACAGGACGTCAGCCTAGTGCTGGAGGGACGGACCACGGTGGTGGTTGGGCGAAACAACAGTGGCAAGACATCTCTCACTGAGGTGATGCGGCGCCTTCTGGAGGACGGTAGCCCGACATTCCGCCTTGAGGATTTCTCGTTTGGCGCACACCAGGCATTCTGGGAGGCGTTGAACTCGTCCCTGCAAGGGGCGGAGGATGATGTCGTTCGGCTGGCCTTGCCCACCATCGAGATCCGGCTGACCTTCGAATACAAGGTCGACGAGGCGCTTGGGTCGCTCAGCGAGTTCATTGTCGACCTTGACCCCAACTGCACGGAGGCTCTGGTAGTCGCAAGCTACGGACTGAAAGATGGCAAGGTGAAGGAGTTGTTCGCCGGCCTGGGAGTTCCTAATGCCCCCGCGACGGACGAGCAAGTGAACACGGCCAAGATTGCTTGCTTCAAATCGTTGCGTGATCGCATCCCGGAGCTGTTTGCGATGACCTTCGCTGCCGTCGATCCCAATGATCCCATGAACAACAAAGCCATTGATGGCGCGGCGCTCCGCAGGCTCTGTGGCAGCGGTTTCATCGGCGCGCAGCGCGGCCTCGACGATGTCAGCCAGAAGGATCGCGTGGTCATTGGCAAGGTTCTGGAGAGCCTGTTTGCGACGGCGAAGAAAAACGCCGCCGATGCTGACGGGCATGGCATCACCGGAGAATTGGAGCTTGCCGTCGCCGGCATTCAGGACAAGATTGGCGCGGACTTCAACGTCAAGCTCGACGCTTTGCTGCCGGCGCTGTCGCTGTTCGGCTATCCCAGCCTAGGAGATCAGCAGAAGCTCAGGACGGAAACTGCGCTGGACGTCAGCCGCCTGCTGACCAACCACACTAAGGTTCGCTACACCGGCGTGAACGGGGTGAATCTCCCGGAGGGCTACAACGGCCTAGGAACCCGCAATCTGATCCTCATCCTGCTACAGCTCCGCGAGTTCTTCAAGGTCTATACAGCAGCCGAGCCGCGTCCGGGAACCCAGGTCATCTTCATCGAGGAGCCGGAGGTACACCTTCATCCTCAGATGCAGGAGGTTTTCATCCGAAAGCTGACGGAGATCGCGGGGGCCTTCAGCGCAGAGCTGGGTAGTCCATGGCCCGTGCAGTTCGTCGTGTCGACCCATTCGTCGCACCTCGCGAACGAAGCCCACTTCGAATCGATCAGGTACTTCCTTGCCAAGCCTGGAGCGGATGGTCAACCTTCTCAGACGGTGGTCAAAGATCTGCGCAAGGGGTTGGCCAGCAAGCAGGAACCTGACCGCGGCTTCCTGCATCAGTACATGACGTTAACTCGGTGCGATCTCTTCTTTGCAGACAAGGCCGTGTTGATCGAGGGGACTACGGAACGGCTTCTACTGCCACGCATGATCAAGATGCTCGATGTGGGCATGGCCGATGGGAAGAAGCTGGGGAGCCAGTACCTGTCCGTGATCGAGATCGGCGGTGCGTACGCTCACATCTTCTTCGACCTTTTGAAATTCCTAGAGGTCCGGACCCTGGTCATAACAGACATCGATGCCGTCAAGTCAAATGGTGCGGCGAGCTATGTGAAATGCGAAGTGCGCCACGGCGAGCGGACCAGCAACGCCTGCCTGAAAGCGTGGTTCAAGGCCGACGTTACGACTGCAGAACTCCTAGCCGCGACCGACGAGGCGAAGATCGACGCCAAGCGTCGGGTGGCGTTCCAGCAGCCCGAAGTGGAAGGCGGGCCGTGCGGGCGCAGCTTTGAAGACGCCTTCATGCTGGCCAATGCAGCGCTATTCCCGTTCGTTGGTCTTAGTGATGCGGAAAGGGAGACCCAGGCCTGGGAGGCCGCCAGCAACGTCAAGAAGTCGGATTTCGCACTGAAATACGCTTTAACCGAGGAAGCGTGGGCGATTCCGCGCTACATCTCGGAGGGGCTGACCTGGCTCGCCGAAGACGGGGCACCACCGTCTGCGGGCACCGGAGCAGGGGCAGCTGGGGCAACGCTATGACTGGGGATCAGCATCCTAGCGCTGCGCTTCTTGCTGCGCAGGCTGCCGACGCCCAAGTCGCGGCCTGCATCGCTGCCGGCGAGAGCTTTCTGCTTGAGGCGGGGGCCGGAGCCGGTAAGACCTATTCCCTCGTCGAGACCCTCAAGGCGCTGATCGCATCACACGGGGCCAAACTACGGCAGCGCGGACAGCGGATTGCTTGCATTACGTACACCAACGCGGCCACCGCGGTGATCAACAGTCGGATCGATGGCAACCCGGTCGTCCTAACGGATACCATCCATGCGTTCTGCTGGTCGCTCGTCAAGGACTTCCAGGGCGTGCTGAGGCAGCTTGTGTCGACGTTGGACAAGTGGTCAGAACGCTTAGCGGACTCGCAGATTGCAGTGGCGGGCCAGCGCGTGGAATATGAGTTGGGCCATCGACGAATCACTGACACGACGATCTCGCTTCATCATGACGACGTTCTGTCGATCGCGGCGAAGCTGCTGGTGCGACCGAAGTTTCAAGCCGTGCTAGCGGATCGGTTCCCATTCGTACTCATCGACGAGTACCAAGACACTAACGTGGCCATCATGGATGCCATCAAGGAGAATCTCATTGGCCGGCCTGGAGGACCTCTGGTTGGACTCTTCGGTGACCACTGGCAACGCATCTACGAGGACACCTGTGGTCACGTTGCCGATCCAGATCTGACGGAGATCGGCAAGAAAGCGAATTTCCGGTCGGCGACGGCTGTCGTCGATGTGCTAAACGCCATCCGGCCGGAGCTTCCTCAAGCCGTTGACGATGCGAACTTCATCGGCTCAGCAGTCGCTTACCACACTAACGGCTGGGTGGGACAGCGTAGACCTGGGACCGGAGGAGGTCATTGGAAGGGCGATCTCCCCGCGGAGGAAGCTCACCGATTCCTGGAGGCGTTGGTGGCCAAACTGGCTAACGAAGGCTGGGACTTCGCTGCGGACAAAACCAAGATCCTCATGTTGACGCACAACATGCTGGCGAATGAGCAGGGCTACTCCAACCTCGCAAAAGTTTTCCCATATACCGATCTGTACATCAAGAAGCAGGATGAGTACATCGCGTTCTTCGTCGATAGGCTAGAGCCAGCTTGTGACGCGTTCACCCGAAGGCGCTACGGCGAAATGTTCGAGTTACTGGGAAGCAACGCGCCACGCTTCGAGTCGCACGAAGCCAAGCTGAAATGGTCGACGTCAATGGTTGAGCTTGTGGCACTCAGGGAAATGGGAACTGTTGGCGACGTCGTCACTCATATCGATGCCGGAGGCTATATACGTTTGCCTGACCAAATCCTCAAGCGTGAGAAGGACGCGAAAGAGTTCGAGCCTTTAGAAGGTGAGAGGGTGCCGGACCGAATCGAGCTCACAAGGAAGCTTCGAAACGTCGCTTACGGCGAGGTCATTGCTCTCGAAAAGTTCATCAATGGCCACACGCCATTTGCGACAAAGCATAGTGTTAAGGGCGACCAGTTCGACAACGTCTTAGTAGTCTTGGGCCGCGGCTGGAACGTCTACAACTTCGGGCAGTACCTGGATTGGGTCGAAGCAGGCCAGGCACCCGCGGATAAACAGGATGCGTTCGAGCGATATCGCAACCTGTTCTATGTCGCCTGCTCACGCCCCACCACGCGCCTGGCATTGCTTTTCACGCAAGAGCTTACGAACCGAGGAATCGCGACCCTGCAGGCGTGGTTTGGTGACGATTCGGTCGAAGCATTCCTTCCCTGACCGGAGAACGTGGTCCATCCGTGTGCGCAAACAGGGCCGTCTCTTATCTTTGCATCTCCACGGAGACTTTGCGTGCGCCGTATACCCTATTGCAGCAATGTTTAAGCGCAAGCCGCCTCGGCATGATCGAGCGGTTTTTCTCTGCTACTCCTTTTCTGTCCCACCATGAGCGTTTTGTTGTCCCACGGCGCCCCTTCGATGGAGTCCCTCCTGCCTGTGCCGGTCCTGATAGTGGAAGATGAGCCATTGATGCGCATCCGGCTGGAAAAGATCCTGCGCCAGCTCGGCTACGCTGCAGACAGCCTGGTTCTGGCCGGCTCGCTGACCGAGGCACGAGAACGACTGGCTCAGGACCCGATGGCACTGGCGCTGGTCGATCTGGGTCTGCCCGATGGCAACGGAGTGGACCTGATCGCCGAGATGCGAGCCGCCGACCCCATGATAGGCATCCTGGTCATCTCGGCCTGGAGTACGGACGATGCGATCCTGAACGCGCTGCGTGCAGGCGCTACCGGCTATGTGCTCAAGGAGCGCGACGACGTGGAGGTAAGCCTGTCCATTCGCAGCGTGCTGCGCGGGGGGCGCCGATCGATCCTTTCCTGGCTCGACGGATCATCGAGTTCCTTCAAATACCTGCCCAATCACCGGCAGCAAGCGAACCATCAGAGGCCCCACCCCTCACCAAGGAGTTGAGCCAGCGGGAGCAGCAAATCCTCGAATTGGTAGCTGAAGGCGCCACCAATCGCGAGATCGGCAAGAAGCTTTTTATTTCCTATCACACAGTGGATTGCCACATCAAGCGCATTTACCGCAAGCTGGCCGTCTCTTCGCGCGTGCGCGCCATCAGCACAGCACGCCGGCATGGCCTGATCTAATGCGCCGCTGGCGCACGTTCCTGACACCCTGGTTGATCCTGAAAGTTACAGCATGAGCCGGGAACGTACCATCCTTACATACCCTCACCGACCTTCCCTCAGCGCCGCAAGCACAGCGCCTTGCAGTTCGCGGGCCGAACGAAGCGGAAGGAGGGGCGGTGGTGGATCGTCAGATATCCATGAAGGGGCTCTTAGATACTGGGCGTACGTGAGCAGCATAAAGTGGCTGGCGGTTTTATCATCCTGCATCTGAGCGAGCAATACCCAGTCAGCAACCGGACGGCGCACTTTCGGGACGTGCCATCGTTTTGGGAAAAGTATGCTGCGTGGCCACAAAAGTTTTGTTCGTATGCGGCATTGGTTCGCGACCAGCATGACACGGCTGAGGGGATGGGTTTGACAGTCAATGCCTGCTGAACGAATAAGCGCGGCGACCGAGTCTTCGAGTTGATCACCGATTTGGCGCCCCTCCAACGCGCTCTTTATATGGCGCAAGCGCATGGCGTGTGGGTCACGTCCGGCGAGCTCTAGTGCCTTAGCCAAAGAGCCGAAGGCGTTGACATAGGTGTCTCTTGAGAAAAAACCCATGGCCTCGAGATCTCGTTCTGTGACGAATGGGTTCTCGGCCAATCTGGCGCGCAGCACCTCCAGCAATTGCTCCTTGTTCCGACGCAGTCTTCTACGCTGCAGAAGTTTGCTTTGCGCCTGGTCCCACAAATATTTCGGCACCAATCGATCGATAACGCCCTCTGCCTTGGTTTCCGGCCGTTTCTTCCTTTTGCGTCCGCCCAGGCGTTCCCGTCCCCAAAGGAAGTCTCCCGCGAACGCCTCACACCTGAGGAGGCTGTCTACCACTCTTACGGTGAGCAGCCTCCCGTCAGGCGCCCTCACTCCTTCTCGCAGAAGCGTCCTGGCCGTTTTGCTGATATTGCCCTCAGGCGCGCAATACAGTTCAAAGATGTGGTTTACAAGGTCAACCTCGCACTGAGGTCCTGGCTCCCAGACAATGCGTTCGTTTTGCATCGATTTCCGCTGGAGCCGCGCTAGCGGACGCCGGTTGCCCCATTGGTCAACCGCAACCTTGGCGATACCTATCCGGGGTATCGACCCCATCTGGAATCCCAACTGAATTGCCTGGTCTTGTCCCGCTCGCGTCTTGACGCCAAGCTCGCGGGCATACTCAGCCGCCATGGCCCTCTTAAGAGTTTTGAGCAAAGCCGTGAGGGGGTCGATGTCCGAGCCGAACGGCTCCTGAACATAGACCACACGAGCGCCGTTCATGCGGCAGGTGTACTCGTAGTATGCCGCTGCATCGATGTCCTGGAAACGACCCCAGCGGCTGACGTCATACACGAGCACGACGTCGAAGGGCCGAGGCATGCCCATGACATCCCGCAGGAGGCGCTTCATGCCGTCGCGGTGGGCGATGCTGAGGCCGCTTTTCGCCGCGTCCTCATAGACGCCCACAATCGAAAGTCCATTTTTGGAAGCATAGGCGCGGATGGCCTCAAGCTGTGTGCTGAGAGAAAGCTCTTGCCTGTCGCTGGACATCCGCAGATACGCGGCCGCTCGCACATCAGGCTGCGAGGTATTGAACGTCATCATGCAAAGCCTCCGACAAATGTAAAGCTCCATGAGTTTATTTTCAATCGCGCGAGGGCCTGGGCTCTGAGCGTGATCGGCCAGCCGATCGCCGACGCGATTCTCCAGCCATTGGGCGACAGCTTTCTGGCATTGACGAGCGCGCAGAAGGTGCTTTTCTAGGGACTGCAGGGAGCAACCTCGTTCGACACCTAGCGACGGGACTGGCCGATCGGTAGAGGGGGCATTGCGGCTTGGCTATGCAACTGTGCTTTGAGTTTTAGCCAGCTCGCGCTGGACGGTCGGTTTGCAGCGGTTGCGGCCGCTGACAGCAGAAGGGAAAGCGAACGGTCTGGTCCAGTTTGCGGTCACCGAGGCCTTCGTAGCACGCCTGGTGCGAACGACCGGATTGGAGTGGCTTGCAGCCATTCCAGTCGATGCTGCACGGACGGTTCAAGACCTCGGCGGTTCAACGACTGCTGCCAAATGAGGTGAGAAGAACTAACTGTTCACCATTATCCGGAAGTGGTGTTAATGTTAGGCATGAGACATGCAGCGAACAAAAGACTTGCTGCGATTGTCGCCATGTAGCGCCTCGTGTCTCGGGGCCCTAGATCATTGACCCAGAAACGGCTCGAATGGCCCGCAGTAGCTCGGCTATTCGGAAAGCAGCCCGACCCCGCACATAGAGACCAAGCTCTAGCGAGTGCTCGAAAGACCACTGGTTCATATTTGAAGAGCCCACATAGGCCGTGTCGTCATCTCCCAGAACCGTCTTCGCGTGGAACGTCTCGTTTCCCGGCAAACCGGGTCGGTCCAGTCGAAAGTTGACAACATCCACCCCGAGGGCGACCAATTGTGCGTCAACCTTCTCCAACCCTTCGGGTGGCAGTCCCTCCTTCGTGGCACGGAGAATCAGACACCTGTCGGCGGCGGCCGTGTTCTCAAACAAGTTCAGGACGACCTCGGCGCCGACGTCGTCAAAAAAGGGCGTCATCACGATGAGCGACCGCTGAGCGCTACCTGCTATGGCTGGCAGCAGCTGCTTAGTGTCGCGAAAGCCCCAGCCGCCGGACAGCATGCTTTCGAGCTTGCGAGACACCTGGCTGGGCGCCGGCGGCTTGGTGAGCACCACATCCACCAGATCCGTGTCCTGATGCACCCGAGTTCGGTACAGGCGCGCGCCTTCGAGGAGCGGCGCCAGTTGGCTGGCCAAAGTGCTGTCGCATGACCGCCAGCTAAGGGGACCCATCTGTCCAAAGAGACCAAGCTGCAGTCCAACCGACAGTGCGCGCTCGATGTCCCCTGCTCGGGCGCGCGGCAACCCCGCGCGGGTGCAGATGGTGTGCACGTCCGAAGGCAGGTCCAACCGTCCTTGGGCTGCCGCCGCGCAAAGCGGGGCACTCACCTCCGCATGAGGCGCCAATGCATCGAACGCATGCAACAGGCTAGAGCTCATCGTCCTCGTTGACCACTTCAAGAAAGCCACGGATGCGTTGGCCCCTATGTGTCGCGTCTTCCCGAGGCGGTGGACCACCCTTCAGTACCGCTCGCGACAAGAGTTGGTTCTGAGCGACGCACGATGTCTCCGGAATCATGATGCAGTCCGGGCAGGCACCGCCGGCAGTGTCGCAGAGGCGACCAGAGTTGCAGCGGTGCGTTGACGGTTCCAAGAGCCGGGCCAGGAACCGGTTGTTTTCATTTCGCCAGAGCGCCGAAAGGTTGCCCAGGTCCATCGTCGTTCCGTTGCGATATACGACAAAAGCCAGGTCCAACGGGAAGATGTACTCGCCCATCGAGCCCAAGTCGAGACCGGACAGCTCAGCGATGCTCTTCATGAGCACGTGCGCGTACGTATGCAGCAGGGTGTAGACGTACCGGTAAGTGGCCGCGTCCCCTTCCTTCAGCAACGAGAAGTAGCGCCCAAACGGTTGAGCCACTTCAAGCAGACGGCCTCCGAGCTTGACGGTGCTGTCCTTGTTCCAGTCCGGCAGGTCGCCCACTGCGACGGCTTGCAGCCAGGCGTACACGGCCTCCGGGTCCAGCCTGACATAGACCGCCTCGTTGGCCTGCGTGACCACGTAGATGGGGCGTTTGCTATTGCGCAGGGAATCGAACAGGCGTAGACGAACCGGGACGTTCTGGCCACGCTTTTCCAAGATGGGCGTCGCCGAGACCCGCGTGTAGCCGTGCGTGAAGCGGCAAAGGTCAAACTCCCGAATCAGACCGAGGTCTGCGAAGCCAAGCTTCTTCATGAGCCGCGCGGTTTCAGCCTCCTGCGCAGCCTTGACGGGCACGTCTTTGGGGGCAAGGTCGTTGTCTAGGTGGTTGAACCTAACGAACTTCGCCCGACCTCCGTCAGGTGGCGCTGAGAGCTTTCCTCGATTCAGGGCCTCATGCTCCACTGCCAGAACGAAAGGGTCGAATCGACTCGTGTATTCGCTACGAATCGCCATCTGGGCCGTGATGACGGGAGGGAGCTCAACCCGCGGGCGTACAAGAGGCGGGTCACTTGTCGTCCAGCGCGTGACCAGCTTCTTCAACTCGTCTTCCATCAACGCCAGCGCCGCCGCGTCGTTCATGCCCTTCGCGAGGTCGCGCATCTTCGACAGGTTCTCGTAGGTCTCCCATTCACTTGCCTTTCCGGCAGCCTGAAGCGAGTTCTTCATCTCGTCGGAAGTGAGCCTCCCGCTTGTGAACCGGAACTGGGCGCCGATGAACTCGGCGAGTTCGAGCTGTCGCTGTGGTTCCAGCAAAGTCAGCAGCTGATGCTCGGACTCTGGGAACAGGACGAACTGGTCGGCCTGCGCGTAGTACGCCGAAGACGCCCGATACGAGATGGGCTCCATCCGTCGCTCGCCGACTCGCTTGTCCATGCCGGGGCGATCCCGAAATACGCCTGTCGTGAACGGGTCGTTCTGTCGCCACTCATCGGACCCTTTGTGGCCACAGGTCGGGTTGGCGCAGTAGAAGTGCCACTTACCAATTCGCGGTGAGTCCGTGTTCAGCTTGAAGGACTTGCCGCCGCAAACGGTGCACTCTTCGCCATGCAGCCGTGCGGCTCCCGTGCGGGTGTTCCACTCCCATCGTCCCGGAGTGACCGGCATCCACTCGCCGGACCAATGAACGAACACGACGTCAACCTGGCGCCATTGGCACGGTCCCTTGGCCTCGGGTGCTGTGCACCTGGTCCTCCTCATGCCCAGAAGATTCTTCGAGAGGTCGTGAGCAGAATCAAATCGCCTGAACAGTCGGCACTTGTTGCAAACGAACGTGAGCGGCGCCGGGGCGTAACCCATCCTCAATGGACTCAGAAAAGAGATGCGGTCACCGGCCAGAGGCACCACGGAGGCGCCTTTCAGGAGGGCCTCGTCGAGACACTGTTCGGGGTCAATGGGCCGAGTGGTGGAGCCGACTGAGTAGGCGCGCGAGAACCATGTCTGCCAGATTTCCTGCAGGCGCAGAATGATTTGCGCCTTCGTCGGCGCGGAAATGGGTGCGTCGTCAATCGATGCCGACAGGTCTGGGATGGAGATACAAGCGCCCAGGCCGCCTTCAAAGGTAAAGAATGCACCTGGCGCGTACGCCGACCCAAGTTGGCCGCGAGACCGCGTCATGGTTGGCGCGCTCAGTGTCTTTTCGTCCTCGTCCGAACCGAGAAATGCTAGTGCTGTTGCCACGTCAGTCTCCAGTCTGAGCGTTGTCAGCGCCCCCGTTATCAGCCACGCCGTTCCGCACCAGGTCCATCACCAGTTGGACCTCGGGGAGGGTTTGCCGGTGCCCGGTCGCGTCCCGTAGCGATGCTTGAATGACGCCGCCTTGGTCAACGTCCCGAAGCGATGTCATGGGCTTGAGCATCGGGTCCGTCTGCCCCTTGAAGAAGCCATCCATGGTGCCGCTGCCCCAAACGGGGCTGCTCCAGGTATCGACAATCAAGTTGCGTGTTCGCTGGTCAATGCGGCGCCGATAGTGTTCTTCACCCTCTGGCGAGAAGCCGTCTCGTAGCCCCACCGCCAGTTCGACGAACTTGTCGATGTCATCAAGGAATGCGTCGCCTCGAGCCTTGAACTCGGCGCGGACATTGGGGATAAAGCTGAAATCAGGCGTCTTGCCCTTCTCGTCCTCGGGCAAGCGCAATAGCTCCCGGCTCGGAACGACGCCCAACAAGTAGGCCTGGAAAAGGCTCGGGAACACACGCTCGATGGCCTTCTCGGCCCATCGGTCGATGGCAGCCGGCTGGACCATGCGCTCAAGGAAGCGGTGGAAGATGTCGTAGACATGGACGATGTGTCGGTCACGCCGGCGTTGCGGCGTTGGCACAAGCACTACAAAACCGATGTGAGTCCGCCCGACCCGCGAAGACGCTTGGATGTATTCGGCAATGTCCGAGGGCATGCCTGCGAAGAACATCGAGTTGAACTCATCAACGTCGACGCCGTGAGAGATGGCGGACGTCGCGATAACTGACCGCATCTGCTCTCGGATAGGTGGAAGGGGCTGGCCAGGGTTCACGCGCTTTTGCGCGGTATCGACGACGCCCTGAATCTCGCCTTGCTCGACCGAGCCTGTGATGAGGCGCGTATCGATGCCCTCCAAAGGAATGCCTTCATTCAGATGCCGCTTGCGCGTCTCCTCCGCCTCCGCGGCCATGATTTGGTCGCCACCCTTCTTGTTGGTCACGTAGGTCAACGCAATGCGGTGTAGGTCAACCAGCGTTGCCAATTCCGAAGCGCTGGCGATGCCTAGGGCCTGTCGATGTAAACCTTGGAGCGGGCCGGCAGAGATGTGACCAATCAGCTGATCCCTTGCCTCGTGCAGCCCTGGGTCCCCGCCCGCGGTTAGGAGGTCGAAAAGACGGGTCACAGTGAGGTGGAATCCGGACAAGACTGAGACGCTTGTTGACGTGTGTGGCTTCCCGTTGGTCATGAACGCCGTGTAGACGCGCGCTTGACGGCTTGCAACCTCCACATCTGAATTTGCGCGCCGCTCCGTCTCCTCCGGCGCAGCTTCAGACGGCTTCGCGTAGAACGACTCATAGAGGGACGGACCAGGCTCAGGGAATTGGGTCGCCGGGATGGACCGCTGATACAGGTGTTCAAGCTGCCGTTCTGGGGCGGAGACTGTCGCGGAAGCCGCAATCACCTTCGCGCGTCGGCGCTTGCCTTGCGTGTCCACTGCCACGAGGCCCGTCAGTGACCTGGCAAGGTGAGCGAATATGGCGTCCAGCGTCGATTCGAAAAGACCTGCGAACGTCCCCAGCGACTCATCGAGCAGGTGCGCTTCGTCCTGGATGATGAGGCTGGGGAACGGGTCGTAAAAGAGCCTTTTCCCGCCCTTGTAGCCGGGAAAGACGCCGACCATGCCCTTTGCGGTGGGGCCTGCTGCGAGTTCCTTGTTCTCTGGAATGTAGAGGCGCCCCGATGCTGGGCTGTACCAAGGGGCAGCACCGAACATGCCGTAGATGCGGCGAATGGTTCGGCCCGAGTGTCCAATGAGTGCCAGCTTGTCGACGGTGCCCAGAAGCACTGACGGCGCCAGGTCGTAGATGTCCTCATCAACGATGTAGAAAGGCAAAGGCTTCCAGGTGCCGCCATTCGAGTCGCACTTGATGTCCGTGCAGACGTGGCCCAGCGTCTGGTCGCCGTGCTCCGAGAAGAGCCGCAGCGCAGTCTCGCTTCCGCAGAAGGGGCACTTGGGCAATTTCCGCCATGCTCGCATCGCTGCGGAGTACTTGGAGTCGTTCGACCTGAGCGTCTCCTCGTTGGCCGGGGTTGGCGGCGCAACACTTGCCAGCGGTATGCTCTTGACGCCCTTTGTGCTGTGCCGGTTCGGCGAGCCTCCGCTGCCGACCCAGAAACCAATGGAGAGCGGCTCTCCGCTGTAGCCGTGACTTCGCCGCACACGCTCGCCGTGTGCGAGGACACGGGCGCAGCGTTGAGCCTGCTGAATGGTGAGCAGACGAAGTGGGTATCGAATCAACGACGTCACGCCTCGATGCTTGCCACGCAGCCGGTCAAGCATGAGATTGAACAGGAGCAAGCCGAAGAATGCCTCGGACTTGCCCCCACCGGTTGCGAAGTACAGCAGCGTGACGGCGTCGTCGCGCTTTTCGTCGAAGAGGTGAGCGAACTCCGGTATACGTGAGGCCAAGGCTGGAATATTCGCAACGACGAACGCCAGTTGGAACAGGCGCCACTTGTTGTCATCACGTTTGAACCGAGCCTTCATGAAGTCGGCCATGGCTTCGTTCATGGCCAGCCACGCCTCAAAGACGACAGCCTTCTTGTCCGTCTGAGCCCCGCGGGCCTTCCATGCAGCTCTGGACTCCTGCAGGCACTTAAGACCGGCGTCGACCGAATTCAGCTCCGACCGCCACTTCAAGAGGTCGGCCTTGAAAGCTTCGGCCTCGCGGGCTGCTCCGGCAGTGTCAGATGGATCCAGGCCCTCGGCTGTCTTGACCTGTGACGGGAGCTCCTTCAGCCATGCGTCCATCGCGGGAACCAGCGGCGCCAAGCCGTCCAGTCCGCTCGGCGCGGCCAGCGCTCGGACAAGACGTTGCACACCGTTGGCGCTCGTGGGCACGATTCGAGGCTGGATGTATCTTGGCGTCCACGTAGTCTGCAGGATCCGTACGTCTGCCTCGGACTGCACGCGCTCGACACCACAGTTGTGGCCCATAGCTGGGTAGGCCAAATACTTGTTGTAGCGGTAGGAGGGCTCGATACGCTCCAACTTCAAGGGTTGATGCAGTGCTGCTGGCAGCTCAAGCCGCAGCGAGGTTTGAAAAATGGATTCTTCGGTCTCGTCGGCGAACTGCCGAGGCATCTGGCTGACGTTCTCCAGCGCGATGAACAGAGTTCGCTTCGAAGGGTCCAGCCAGTCGGTGTGGAGTTCGAGGTCCCAGGAAAGCTTGATGTCCGGAATGGCGATGCGGAGGTCTGACTTGCGCACTCGGTCCAGGAACTCAGACCACTTGGTGTATTGGCTCGCTGGAATCTGCAGGTCGTGCCGGTAGCCCCATGCCTTGCCGCCAGTTTCGGGGTCGTCGCTCTTGACCCA
Organism: Ottowia sp. VDI28; assembly: GCF_049532675.1. NCBI lineage: Bacteria > Pseudomonadati > Pseudomonadota > Betaproteobacteria > Burkholderiales > Comamonadaceae > Ottowia > Ottowia sp. VDI28. The sequence goes on from NZ_CP149820.1 coordinate 1,649,155, forward strand.
GTCCTCCAGCCGCTTGAACACTGCCGCATTCATGTGTGCGGCATGGTCCGCAATGTCATGCTCGAGCTGGTCGGCGGACTTGACGGTGTCTAGTTCAAGGTCGGGCAGCACAACCTCGAGTCTGAGCCACTTGTGGGGCACGCTCAGCGGTTCAAAGTGCTCGTCCTTGATGGGCAACCCAGACGCAGCCGGAACAGCCACGCCCTCCTTGGTCAGCTCGTCGGCGCCGTCCTCAGCGGAGGCTGCTTCGGCTGGGGCGTCTTCCTCGACAGTCTCCTGCGGCAGGTCTGCCGTGAGTAGGCGATGTGGGATACCCCTCTCGGCATAGACTGCTTCGACGACCTTGTTCCTGGTCTCAGCCCACTGCGGGTGCTTCCACCGAGAGGTGTATTCGCCTTTAACCTTGTCCCAGGCCTCGTCTAGCCGTTTATCACGCTCGGCCTTCAGCTCCGCGACTACCGATTGGCGAAGCATGAAGACTGGCCGGCAGATGGGCCGCTTGAGGTCCTCTTCTTCTGGGAGTATGCGGACGTACATCGAGAAGCGCGGGGACACCTTGACCACGGAAGGCGTCCCGGCGTTGAGTTGCATTTGAATCCCATGCGACGAGATCCAGATAGGCGAAGTCACCTCGTCGTCGCCGGTCGGATTCTTCTGTGGGAGGATGAAGCCGGAGTTGAGCAGCGCTCGTGGTCGGGCGCCGAACAAGTATTGGCCGCTGGGCCCATTGCCGCTGAGCTTCGAGTAGGTGAGGTTCAGCAGGCCATCAACGACCGCCTCCTTCAGGGTCGAATGCACCAACACTGGGTCTGCGCGCAGTACAGGCTGGCTCATTGCTTCGTCTCCTTCAGAGGACTGGCGCTCTCAACTGTCACCACGTTAGAACGCGCCTTTTCGAACAGCGTCGCGAGTGTTTGCCTCTTGATGCTTGAGTTAGCCATCGCGGACTCGGGCTGCAGGAGCATGTAGGCGTAGATGTCGGAGACATGCCGCCCATCGAGACGCCGAGAATTACGCACGGCCATGATGACGCGCTGCCACTGGTAGGCTGCTTCAAGCGGAGAAAACTCCAGAACTTGGGCGAACGCCTTGAAGGTTGATTCGCGCAGCGGCGCCTGAGGCCTGAGCTGGTCGAATGGCGTGTTGGTGGAGTTCCCGAGGTCAATCCAGTGGCGCATGGCCTGCTCCTTCGCTAGGTCCGCTTCGAGGCGACCGTCAACGGTGAGGATGGCCTGCCGCATTGCTCGAACCTTATCCTGAACCGTACCTGTCGGGAATCGCTGCGCAAAGCGCTTTTGGACTTGCTCGTGGTAGCTGCGTAGAGCGGCCTCAAACGTCTTGTCCGTCTGAATAGGAAGCCCGGCATCCTGGAGCACCTGTTCAACCATCTCCCTGAGTTCTGCGGACATGACAAAGAGCTTGTCGCCAGGCTCCAGCGAGCGAGCCAAGCACGTCCGGAATCCGGCGTCTGATGCGTGATGGGACGCCGGGTCGTAGATGTAGACCTCGGACGTTTCCCGCCGACACTGCGTGACACCGTTTTCCAGTCGAATTGCCCACAAGTCCGGGTCTACTTCATGGTCGGTCGTCGAGATGTCCGAAGAAAGCTCGACGCGGAATGTGGGTAGAACGTAGTCACTCGTCGACAGGACCGAGGCGTCCTCGGGCAGGTCCTTCAGTTGGCGAAGGATGGACTCGATGCGAGGCTTGTAGGAGTGAAATTCTGGGAAGTTCTCGGCGATGGGCTTCAACGTTGCGCGCAAGAACTGGCCAGCGCGCTGCGTCAACAGCACAACAGAGTGTGACGGGACCCGGTCGTCCGTCAGGAGCAGGCGCAGGCAGTCTTCATTCAAGCCAGCGAAAACCAAGGTCGAGCTGTCAAGCCCTAGGAGATGCTCTTCAAGGTGCGCTGCCGACATGAAGTGAATGCGCTCCTGGAACGAGCTGAACGCGACGCCCCCTGGATACTGGTCGTAGCCTTGGAGAAATCGCTCGGCCAAGCGGCGATAGAGGGCGTTCGTAAACACCACTGCTACGCTCCGTCGCTCGCTCCCAGCGGCAGCGGCAACGAGCTCCGCGAGCTTATGTGCGAACGGCGTCGCCTTGCTGTAGTTCCCGAAGAGGTTTGATGCGCGAGACACGCAGTCCAACAGCGCGGAGCGGTCTTCGCCAACACCGACGGCCCGTTCGAAGTCGTTGACCGCCGCCATGTGCAGAGGCCAGTCGAAGGCCGCGCGAGTCCGATCGGACACGTCGGGGCCCGCCAAGTAATCGGACATGTGCATCACGCCGCATGGCAACGCAGCAATGCGCGATATGTAGCCCGCAGCCTCCATGAGAGCCCGAGCGTTCTCCCTGCCGCCGGGCGCATCCTGCGCGATGCGAACGAGCTTGTTTGCGACCTTGGCGACCGCAGAGTCCACGATGTGCACATCGAACTCGCGCGGCGAGGGGTGCGACGCCTCGGCTGCGCCTGGTGCAAGCAGGCCTTCCGCATCAACGGTGCTCGGAACCCCGCATATCTTGAACTCGTGCGACGTCTTCCAACGCTTGGCAGAGTCTCGCTTGTTGTTCTGTTCCCAGAGCTCATTCTTGAGCCTGTATGCAGCGTGGGGCTCATCCGTGACGATGACCACACCCGGTGGACGTTGCGGAAACGTCTCTTCCAGCATGAGGCAGAAGCGCGCCAAGCGGCCGCGCCAGCCTGTGGCTTCAAAACGGACAGCTCGGGTCGCCAAAACCATGACCACTTCAGGCGGCCCAACGCGTGCCATCTCACGGCAGGCCCTTCGCAGGTCGGCTTCGCTCATACGGCCGTCGAGAGCGAAAAGTGCGTCCGGTGCTGTGCTGGGCTGCCCGAAGGGCTCTGTGTTCTGTTGCAACGCCTTGGCACTGGTGCGGCGGAGTACCTTGGCACGAATGAGCGCGAGCAATCTCTCGTGGCAAGGTTGCCAGCCCCTGAAGTCACCGGGGGCAAAGAAGTGCGGCAGCAACTCGCCGATTGTCGGGTTGAGGGCGTCGCCTTCGAGCTTAGGCAAGCTGCGGTCAGTCAGCCAGAAGTGAAAGGCGTCCTTGGTCGGAAGCGATCTTGTGACCCTTGGGTTGGGGTTTACCTCTTCGAGGCTTCTGGCGATGCTCAGGACCGCCTTACGCTCAAAATGTATGTGGTTCAGTGGATGGAAAGCGTTCGACTTGACGGGGAACAAAAGGCCGCGGACGCCCAGTTTGTCGCCTTCATACCAGCGGGCCAATGTGGCCAGCGCATGCACCACCGTCAGCGTCTTGAGGGTCGCGGGCCACACCATGGCGATGTGGCGGGTTCGGTGCTGCGCGGCATGCAGATAGAGGTCGGCCAGTGCAATCAGGGCTGACGATGGGGCGCTTGGTTCAGCGCTGTCATCACGAAACAACGGGATAAGCGCTTGTTGCACACGTGCCGCTACGGCCGGTGGTTCGCTCGTCGGCTTTGCCACTCCCTGAGTCAGCGGCTTGGGTGCAGTCGTCGCTGAGGACGCAGCGACCGTTGCGTGGTGTCGCGCAGCGATTTGTTTGGCGCGATCAGTTTGGCGTTGGAGCGATTTCGCCCGGTCCGCTTGACGGTCGGCAAGTGACTTGAACAGTGGCACTAGGAAGCTTCCTAATTCTTGGCTGGTTTGGCTACTCCTGAAAGGTCAAGCCCATATGAGCGGTTCACCGCTTGTTCCATAGAGCTCCCTTGACTGCGGTACTTCTTCAGCGTCGCTGGGTCAGGCAACGCGAGCTGAGAGAGTTCGAAAGAGGAGACGTTGGTCGCCCCAGAGATGCATCGATAGATTCGGTCGACTGCGTGCGTACCAAGCAAATCAGCAAGGTCGTTTGGTTGTAGCTCGGGGAGATCAACGGATGGCTCGAGAATGACGATATGGTTCTCCCCGACGAAACCACCGTAGACTAGGAAGATGGGTAGCGGGACAGATGCCACGACGAGCCGTCGCGGTTGGTCGTTCGAAGTTACGCGCTGCATGACGACACAGCACTGACGTACGACCGCAGGGTGCAGCTTGTCTCCCAAGTCAACAAAGTGGTGACCGTCCGCCTTGCGCTCTGGGTCAAAGGTCAGATAGCCGTCCGGGGAAATGTCGCGCGACCAGAGAAGTGGAACCGCCGTCTTCGTCTTGGCCTTGAGCACGTCCCGCAACGTTTCGTACTTGGGGCGCTTGTCGCGGTTCCAAACGTATGCACCGATGCGAATCTTGTAACCGTAGTCTTTGAGCCGGAACTTGCTAGTCGCAGCTCTCTTCAAGAGCTCGACATCGGCCACAGCTCGAGGTATCGGCCACACTGAGCCGCCATTGGGCAGAACAGATGTTCCGACCGGGGTGTACTCGCCTTCTACTGAAACAACTGAGACTTTGGCCTGCGCCACGGTCCTGCTGTCTGGCACTCGGCGACGCAGCACGGTCAGTGCTGTCTCTTGCTCCACGTCGATGAAGACGCCCTTGCGCTCGCTGACCATGCCGATGTGCTCGACATCTGTATTGCGGATGAGAAAGCGGCGCAGGCCGCTGAAGTACTGGCCGGACAGGAAACTGGTCGGGGTGACGAGCGCGACCACGCCACCCGGGCGGACCAGCCGCACGCAATGGAAGATGAAGATGCTGTAGAGGTTCGGCTGAGCTTCGATGACCTGCGCGAACACAGGGTCGAGCAATGCGACTTCCTCGGCCGCGAGCTTACGGTAGGGCGGGTTGCAGACGACAACGTCTCGGCGCCCTAGCTTACCGCGCTGGATTTGCAACGAGTCGGCCGCCTCGATGGCGAACGTTGGGACGTAGCCGGAATCTTCGATGTCCTTGTGCAGCGCCATGTATAGGAACTGGCAAGACAGCTTGCACAGGGTTGCGTCCTTCTCTGTCCCAAACAGGTGCCGCTCGATGTGCTTTAGCCTCGCGCTGGATGAGAGTCCCCGAGCCTCTAGCTCTTCTCTCATCCGGAAGGCGATGGGCGCCAGAAACGCTGCGCCGCCGCAGGCCGGGTCCAAGAAGCTGTGCTTGCCGAAATCGACCCCCTGCGCGGCCAGGTCGTCGAGAAGCCCCCGCGTCAGCGACGCTGGCGTGAAGAACATCGCCAACTTCTTGCGGTGGGTCTCGTCGGTAAGCATCGCGTAGGCCGAGCTCAGCCAGTAGGAGGCCTCGAGGAAGCCCATCTCCTGGAGCAGCCCCACGAAGTTCTTGAGCTGGGGAGTTGCTGCGAGCTCACTGGATGACGGCAGCTTCGGCACCGGCGCGAACTTGAACTGCTGCTTGCACCACAACCGAAGGGCCGTGCCGGCAACGGTCGTGGCGTTGCAGTTGAGTTCGCTCGCGGCTGCGCCGAGAAGCCGAATTTGGCGCAGCAGCGCCAGGCGAGAAGGCTGGCTCACGCCTGGGTTCCTCGCAGGCAAACCCAGCAGCGATGTCTGCAGTCTGATGTGTGACGGGCGCGGCGCAAGCGTTGACTCCTCCCAGTTCTTTCGGCGATCTAGTGCCCACGTCGAGGCGAGACCAGCATATCGCAGATTGATGTATGAATCGCCCCGGGTTTGAACTGATCCCCAGAAGTTGGACGGTCGCGATCCCGCCAATCAGGCGGTGTTTCTCAGCCGGTACTCCACCGGGCTGAGCCCTTGCAATCCGAGCTTGATGCGCTCGTGATTGTAGTAACGGATGTAATCGTGCACGCCTGCTTCGAGTGCTGCGATGCCGTCATGCTTCTCAAGATAGTAGTACTCGGCCTTGAGGGTGCTGAAGAAGCTCTCGATCACAGCATTGTCAAAGCAGTTCCCTCTGCGACTCATGCTTTGTCTGACGCCATGATGCTTAAGCATCGCTTGGTACGGCTGCATCTTGTAGTGCCAGCCTTGGTCCGAATGAACAATCAATTCAGAGGCACATGCTGACCGCCCCAGGGCTTCCCGAAGCGTGTCAGACACCAGGTCGAACACAGGCCGCCTGGCCATGCGGTGCGCGATGATCTCTTGACCTCCATATCGCTCTGCTGTTCGTTGCGCAGGATCGCTTGGCATTGGTAGTAGAACGTGCTGCGGGCAAGGCCTGTTACCTGCAACAGGTCCGCCAGCTTGTGGTGACGCCTCAACCCGGTAATCAGACGCGCTTTGTCGGCGCAACTGATCTCTTCGCCCGGATCAAGGCTTGCAATTTTTTTAGGTACGCTACCTCCGCGCGCAGTCGCGCGTTCTCTTCACGCAGGGTCTGCGCCGAATCTGTCATGACCGGACCTGGCGGCGCTGGGCAGCGTTGTTCTGGCTTCATATTGGGGCGTCCGTGGTTCCCGCTTCCAAGAGCCTCCACGCCGCCTTCATCGAGTTTGCGTCGCCAGACCACCACCTGGTTTGGATTGCGAATGTCGTAGACCGCCGCCACTTGGCGGCTTGAAAGCTGTTCGCGGTCCTGATGGGACAGCACCTGCAGCTTGAACTGCGCACTGTACGCGCTGCGTTTAGGACGCAGCCCGTCGATGCCGTGCAGGCGGTAGTGGCTCACCCAAGTGCGGACCTTCTCCTCGGGCAACGACCACCGCCGCGCCAGCAGCTTCGCCCCACCGTCGCCAGCCAGAAAGCTCTTGACGACTTCCAGCTTGAACTCTGTTTGATACTTCTTCATGGAACCCCTTGAAGTTCGTCCAACTTCTGGGGGTCAGTTCAAACCCGGGGCGATTCAAAAACTCGCTGGAACGCTTTGTTGAGCTCGCTTGCCTCAGTTTGTGGCGCTCAAGATACGCAAGTCCATTGAGCCGAGCATGATAGAGAGGCCGTCGTCGCGGGGCAAAACTCTGCACTAATGGCTACACAGTGGCTACACGCATCCCAGAAACAAAAAAGCCCAGCGGGTTAGGCTGGGCTAAGTTGTTGTTTTTATTGGTGGCGCTTCACGGACTCGAACCGCGGACCTGTGGATTATGATTCCATCGCTCTAACCGACTGAGCTAAAGCGCCGAGCCTTGAATTATAGCGTGCAAAAAAGGAGTTACGCAAACTGCCTTCAAAAACATGTCTCGGGGAGGCTCGAAGCGCGGCACGCGGTTCCTCATGAGGTGGGGAGTTTGGCCAATTCTTCGCGTACCAGGCGCACGATCAAGCGGTCGAGCGAGTCCACCGAATAGTTGCTCACGTCATGCGAGGTTTCGCGGCCTGGCCCGCTGCTCGGCCGGCTGGCGTCGGCGTAGGTAAGAAAGACGAAGCGTCCGCCGGTGTATTGCGCGATCTGGCGCTGAATGTACTCACCCTGGCGGTCCAGCCCGCTGGCGCCCACGCTGAACACCTTGATGCCTTTGCCCAGGGCCGCGAGCATGTCGTTGTCGTACTGCGGGCCGCCGTAGTCCAGATGCGGCGGCGCATCCGCCAGCAGGACCACCAGGCGTGTGGTGCCGTCGCCACGCCAACTGAGCTGGTGCACGGTTTCGTGCAGGGCTTCATTCATGGCTTCCGGGGTGTCGCCGCCACCGTCGGCATGCAAGGCATTGAGCACACGCTGGAAGGCGTTCAGATCGTTCGTGAAATCATGCCTGCGCAGGAGGAAGGCATCGCCCTTATCCCGGTAAGCCACCATGCCGAAACAAAGATCCGGCTGGCTGGGCAGACGCGAGACCTGGTTGGCAATATCGGCCAGGCTGGCCTTGAGTTTTCCGATTTCGTCAGCCATGGAGCCAGTAGCGTCTATCAGGAACACCAGATCGAGCTGGGCGCGCGCCGGCAGGGGAGCAGACGAGAGGGTGACTTCTACGGCGCTTTTCTGGCCCCGGTGCAGGAAGCCCCGTGCTTGCCGGCCGCCCTGGCGCACGGAGATCTCGTAGACCGATGCGTGCGCGGGGTCGAAGGCATTGGGGTGCAGCCACACGCGGCCGCCTGTGTCAGTGCGTGCCCACATCGCGGCTCCTTGGGGCGCGCGCACGGCGACCTCGGCATCGGGAACAGGCCGGCCCGAGCGGTCCTTCACCAGCAGCTGATAGCGCTCGCTCACGTCGCGTTCGCGGTGCTCGACCTGAGTGCGGTCGCGGAAGGCCAGGTAGCCGGTGAAATCGGCGTTGTCGTCCACCATGCCGGCGGTGACGGGCGCTGGGCGGCGGGGAAGGATCTGAGGTGCCGGCGCATCTGCTGAGGCACCGGCCGCGGGGCTGGCGCGGTCCTCGGCAGCGGCGTTGCGCGTCGATTCCTCGCGCATGGGGGATGCCGATTTGGCTACAGGTGCAGCCGGGGCAGGGAGGGCCTCCAGGCGAGCGCCCGGTGCGTATGTTCGCCGTTCCTTCCGGGCGCTGGCCTCGTATTCCTGCCGCTGGCGAGGATCCCGGCCTGGTATTTCCCGGGTTTGGATGGGGCGGCGGCAGCTGGAGGCGCTGGGGGCCTGGAAGTCTGGGGCGGTGAGCGCCGATGGCACGGGCAAGTTGCTCGGCGGCTGTTGCGGCTGGGGACGTGGCTCGGGCCAGATGGCCGGCTCGGTCATCGGACTCAGCGCCTGGGCTGTGCAGGCGGTCAGCAGCACGTAGGAACAGGCCAGCATGGCAAAGCGGCGATGGGCAAGGGGGCGCGGCATGAAGTTCTCCAGGGTTGTGGTGCAGACTGACACGGGCGAGCGCCGCGGATGGGGTTAACGGGTTCAAAATATTTTTTTGAGACATCTCAACCCCACCCAACTCTTTCGCGCGTGCAAGCTGGTGTGAGAATCCCCCTATGCCCCCTGATCGTGCTGCCCAAGGTCTGACGGACGACGAGTTGATGCTGGCCTATGCTCGCGGCGATGCCGACGCTTTTGACGTGCTGTATGGGCGCCATGAAGGCGCTCTGCTGCGCTTCGTGCGCCGGTTGCTGGGCCATGGGCTTTCGGCACAGGCCGATGAAGTGTTTCAGGACACCTGGATGCGCATCATCGCGGCGCGGGAGAACTATTCGGCGCGAGGCGATGCGAGTTGGCGCACGTGGGCGTTCACTATTGCCCATCATGCAGCGATGGATCGGCTGCGTGTGAGTGGACGCGAGAGGCCGCTGGAGTTAGGGGATGATGCTGACGACCCGATGGAGTGGGTGCAGGCGGCTGTGGATTTGAGCCATCCTTCCAGCGAAGATGTGGCGTTCTGGCGGGCGGCTGGGCAGCAATTGCTCGATTGTCTCGATGCCCTGCCAGTAGCTCAGCGTGCTGCCTTTCTGCTGCACCATGAAGACGGCGCATCGGTAGAAGATCTTGCGCACCGCCTGGCGCTGCCGTTTGAAACCGCCAAGAGCCGGTTGCGCTATGCGCTACAGAAGTTGCGTGGTTGCATGCAGGCCTATCTGGTGGTGCTGGAGGCTCGTGCATGAGCGCCGCCCGGCCGCCCGAAGGCGCTCGCTCCGGAGCCGGAGGCGAAGATAAACCGGTGAGCGGCGTTGATTCACAGAGCCCGTCCTCCGCGGACGAGCTCACGACGCTGCGGGATGCGCGCCTGACACGTGCGCTGGAACATGCGCCGGATGCGCATTTGCGCCCTGATCCTGCGGCGAGGGCGGCTGTGCTTGCGGCCGCGAGGAAAGCGGTGGGGCCGGTGGAGCCGGTTACTCCCGCGCCGGGTGGCTGGCGCGCTTGGTTGGGGCTGAATCGCGGCGGACGCCATCGGATGCCCTGGAATGCGGCCTTCGCCACTGTACTGGTCGCTGGATTTGTCACTTTGCTGTGGCGGGGCGAGCCGGTACCTGAGGCGCGCATGGACAGCATGGAGAGCGGACCAGCCACACAAGCCGATGTGCGGGCCGAGCCGCCTGCACCGGCTGCCTCAACGGCATCCAACATCGCAGAGAGTCCCTCTCATACGGCGGAGGTAGTGAAGCCTCCTGCGGAGGAGCTGCCTGAAGCTCGGCCCCCCGCTCCAGCGCCGACCCAGTCTGCGAAACCTGCACCTGCCTTGAAAAAGCCGGCGACGTCGCCTCCTGCACCTGTCCCGGCCATCGAGCGGGCACCAGAGCCAGCGCAGGGTGCGGCGCCTTCGTCAAAAGCGGTGGAGCGTGCGCCTCAGGCGATGGCCGACCGTGCAGAGGAGGCGGAAGACGCCCGAATGGCACAGAGCGCGCAGCGGGAGTCTTCGTCCGCAAGGAGGGAGCGCCATGCGGAGAGCGAGCGTGCCAGGCTGGCGCAACCACCAGGAGCGGGAGCTGCCGCGTCTGCGTTGCCTCCTCCTACCCCTGCGGCGGCACCTCAAGTCATGGCGCCACGTGCTCAGGCTGCTCCTTCTCCTTTGGCCAAGGAAAACTCTTCCAGGCCGGCTCCATCGGCTCTGCCGGCGGGCTGGACGCATTTGCGGCGCTTGCCGGACGGTATGGCGATGGACCGGACTCAGTTGGGGCCGCTGACTCGGGCTTTGGCGGCCTTGCGGGCGGATGGAACCCTGCCTAAGGGCGGGGTGTTGCAGCGCGTCGAGTTGCTGCGCGATGGGCTGCCCCTGGGCGTATTGACGCTCCACGCTGAAGGCTGGCGCTATCAGCCAGCAGATCCGGCTGAAGCTGAGCGTGCCGGGCCGCTGAATGCATCCGAGGCTGCGCGGCTTTCAGGGGAGTTGGCGCGCTTGGCCCCAGGGCGCTGAGAGCCAGCCTCCGTCTGGGACCGCCGAGCTCCAGCTCGGCACGCCTGCTTTCCTTATTTGCCGCACATGCCGAGCTGGAGCTCGGCGGTCCCAAGTGGGCTTAGCTGTGCGTGAAAGCGGCGGGGCGCTTGTTGACGAAGGCGTCCATGCCTTCTTTTTGGTCGTTGGTGGCGAACAGGGCATGGAACAGGCGGCGTTCGAACATCACGCCGTCGCTCAGGGTGCCTTCGAAGGCGCGGTTGACGCTTTCCTTCGCGGCCATCACCGCCAATTGGCCGTAGCCGCAGATCATGAGAGCGGCACCCAGGGTTTCTTCCATCAGCTTGTCGAGCGGCACGACGCGGCTGACCAGGCCGGAGCGCTCGGCTTCCTCGGCATTCATCATGCGGCCGGTGAGGGCCAGGTCCATGGCCTTGGCCTTGCCGACCGCGCGCGGCAGGCGTTGCGTGCCGCCAGCGCCGGGGATCACGCCCAGCTTGATTTCCGGTTGGCCGAACTTGGCGTTGTCGGCCGCAATGATGAAATCGCACATCATGGCGAGTTCGCAGCCACCGCCCAGGGCGAAGCCGCTCACGGCGGCGATGACAGGCTTGCGGATGGAGCGGATGGTTTCCCAGTCGCGCGTGATGTAGTCGTCCTTGTAGACGTCGGCAAAGCTGTAGGTGGCCATGGCGCCGATGTCGGCGCCGGCGGCAAAGGCCTTTTCACTGCCGGTGATGATCATGCAACCGATGGCCTGGTCGGCATCGAAGGCCTTGAGGGCCTGGCCCAGCTCCACCATCAATTGACCGTTCAGCGCATTGAGCTGCTTGGGGCGGTTCAGGGTGATGATGCCGACTTTCCCGCCTTCGGTGCGGACTTCGATGAATTCATAAGCCATGAAATTTCTCCTGCTTTTCTTGAAAGGGTGTTGTCGCGATGGCGCGCAGGGGCCACTATAACGAGCGTATTGACCTATTCAATTACCTAGTTAGCCGACCAATCGGTTGGTTAATGGTAAATTTACGCCTGAAGGAGACAAATCCATGACCAACGCGGAATCCTGCGTCCTGTACGAAACCGATGGCGCCGTCGCCATCCTGACCCTCAACCGCCCTCAGGCGCTCAACAGTTTTACCCGGCAGATGCACCGCGACCTGTGGGCCGCACTCGATCGGGTGGAGGCCGACAAGAACATCCGTGCCCTGGTGCTGACCGGCGCTGGCAGGGGTTTTTGCGCGGGAGCGGATCTGTCGGAGTTCGATTTTCGCGAAGGTGCTGACATCATGCACCGCGCTGATCCCGGTCCGGTGATCCAGGAAGCGTTCAACCCCACCACACGGCGCCTCGTGAATGTGCGCGTGCCCACCATCTGCGCGGTGAACGGCGTGGCCGCCGGGGCGGGCGCCTCAGTGGCGATGGCCTGCGATATCGCCATTGCGGCGCCGGGCGCCAGCTTCATCCAGGCTTTCAGCAAGATCGGCCTGGTGCCGGATAGCGGCGGGACCTGGCTGCTGCCGCAGCGCGTCGGGCTGGCGCGGGCCATGGCCCTGGCGTTCACGGGCGACAAACTCCCGGCGGCCGATGCCAAGGCCATGGGCATGATCTGGGATGTGCAGGAAGATGCCGTCGCGGCCGCCAAGGCCATGGCGCAGCGTCTCGCGGCCATGCCCACCAAGGCGCTGGTGGCCACGCGCCACCTGCTGCGCAACGCTCACACGCACAGCCTGGACGAGCAGCTCGATGCCGAGCGCGACATCCAGTCGCGCATGGGCTTCACGCACGATTACATCGAGGGCGTGACAGCCTTCCTGCAAAAGCGCACGCCGGAATTCAAGGGGGAATGATGACGCAGGCTTCCCTGACGCCTGAACAGGCGCGTGATCTGTCGCGCCGTGTGGGCGAAGCCATGTTCTCGGTGGACGTGGCTTCCAAGGACACCATGGGTATGGAGTTGCTGGCTTGCGAGCCAGGCCGCTCCATGATGCGCATGACCGTGCGCGCCCTTCACCTGAACGGCCACCAGATCTGCCACGGCGGCTTCATCTTCACTCTGGCTGATTCAACGTTCGCGTTTGCGTGCAACAGCCGCAATCACAACACCGTGGCGGCGGGCTGCTCGATCGAGTTTCTCAAACCTGCCTACGAGGGCGATGTGCTTACCTGCGAAGGCGTCGAGCAGGTGCAAAGCGGGCGGCACGGCATTTACGACATGCGCGTGACCAACCAGAAAGGCCAGACCGTGGCTCTTTTCCGGGGCAAGAGCGCGCAGATCCCGGGCACTGTCATTCCCACTGAAGAAGTTTCAACCTAAAGGCTAGAAAATGAAAAACTTCCCGCTCGAGCCGATAGAGAAGGCCAGCATTGATGAGTTGCGCGCCTTGCAACTGGAGCGGCTGCGCTGGTCGCTCAAGCATGCCTATGAGAACTCGCCGGTTTACAAAGCCAAGTTCGATGCGGCTGGTGTGCACCCTGACGATTGCAAGACGCTGGCCGACCTGGCCAAGTTTCCGTTCACCACCAAATCAGACCTGCGCGACAACTACCCCTTCGGTATGTTCGCCGTGCCGCGCGATCAGGTTGTGCGCGTTCATGCCAGCAGCGGCACTACGGGCAAGCCGACCGTGGTGGGCTATACGGCCAAGGACATCGATACGTGGGCCGGCGTGGTGGCGCGTTCCATCCGTGCCGGTGGCGCCCGCCCGGGCGACATGGTTCACGTGAGCTACGGTTACGGCCTTTTTACCGGCGGCATGGGGGCGCACTACGGTGCCGAGAAACTGGGCCTGACAGTGGTGCCGTTTGGCGGCGGCCAGACTGAAAAGCAAATTCAGCTCATTCAGGATTTCAAGCCGGACATCATCATGGTCACGCCCAGCTACATGCTGGCCATTGCCGATGAGATCGAACGCATGGGGCTGGATGCCAAATCCACATCTCTTCGCATCGGCATTTTTGGCGCCGAGCCGTGGACCAATGAAATGCGCTCTGCCCTTGAGGCGCGCATGAGTATCGACGCAGTGGATATTTATGGCCTTTCCGAAGTCATGGGGCCGGGCGTCGCCAGCGAATGCGTGGAGACCAAGGATGGCCCGACCATCTGGGAAGATCATTTCTATCCCGAGATCATCAACCCCGATACGGGTGAGCCGGTGGCGGATGGCGAGCAGGGTGAGCTTGTCTTCACCAGCCTCACGAAGGAGGCGCTGCCCATCATCCGTTACCGCACGCGGGATCTGACGCGCTTGCTGCCCGGCACGGCGCGGACTATGCGCCGCATGGAGAAAATCACCGGCCGCAGCGATGACATGATGATCATCCGCGGGGTCAATGTGTTTCCCACGCAGATCGAGGAACTGATCCTCAAGCGCCCCGAGCTGGCGCCGCACTACCAGTGCGTGCTCACCCGTGAAGGGCCGATGGACAACCTCAAGGTGGCCATTGAAACCGCGCCAGGTATCAGCCCAGAAAGCATCGAGGCTCGCGCCGCAGCCAAGCAGTTGCAGCACGAGATCAAGGTGTATGTAGGCAGTAGCGTGGAGATCGACCTGCGCGGCGAAGGCGGGATCGAGCGAAGCGTTGGCAAAGCGCGGCGCGTGGTAGATCTACGGAAAAAATAACTCTCTGCCTCAGAAGGCTGCGGAGCAACCCGCACGGGGCTGCCGCGGAGCGGGCTTGGCCCGGCCGCAGGCAGCGTCCCCCGGGGGAAGGCGCGCAAGCGCCTCAGGGGGATCATTTCTGTTCTATCGTCTCTACCATCAGATCCACGTAGGTGTCCGGACCGGACGTCAGCTTGATCCGCACGGGTAAATACTGCAGGCTGGGCGCGAACCAGATCTCCGCGGTGATCGGGCCGCGCGGCTTGGCCAAGGGGCGTGGCTTGAGGTGTACCGCAGGCACTGGGCCCAGCTTGGGCAGATACAGGGTGTCCTCGCCGACCATGTCGTAGGTCCACTCGTCCACGCCGCCGGGCCGCGCCAGCCAGAAATTAACCTGACCCCCCGGCTGCAGACGCACCTGGCCCGTGGCGAAGCGGTGCCCCAGTTCCACGAACTGGCTCGCGGCATCCTGTATGTCCTGCGGCCGTGGCACCCGCTCGCCGTTGTCCAGGCGGACATCTTCATCCAGGCGCACGCCGCGCCGTTTCTTGCGGATCTGCTCTTCATACACCTTGGGACGCAGGCCGCCCTCGGTAATCTCACCTTGGCTGGTGAAGCGCGAGGACAAAAGAATACCGACATCAAGCTGTATGACGGCCTGGTAGTTCGTGCCGTCACGCTGCCAGAGCACTTCGGCATCGCCGTGCAGCTCACCGCGGTAGTTGCCGCCCAAGCGGTAGCGCAGGCGGGTGTCGCTGGGCCAACTCGCCAGGAAGGCTGGTGTAGCGCCGCTGGCGGCACTGGCGGGCTGCGGGGCTGAAGACGCTTCAGATGCCGGGCTGGCCGGCGCCACTGAGGCGTCCGCTGTCCGTGTGGGGGATTCCGGCGCGGCAGGCGAGCCCTGATCTGGCGACGCGGAGTCGGACGGCTCGCCTGTCCGGGGCGCGGAGGATGTGTGGCTGGCCGGCTCTGCTGCGCTCGCGTCTTCCGCGGGTGCTTGCGCTACCTGCTCGTCTTGAGGCGTCTCGGGCGGCTCCGCCGCTGGCGGGGCGCTGGCGGGGCGTTTCGGGGTCTTTTTCTTGGGGGCGACTTTCGCTTTGCCAGGGGGCTTGGCGGCCGACGGGACGGCGGGCTCCGCCGAGGCGATGCGGACCGATGGCCTGACGGGGCTGGGTGCGGTATCAGCCGATGGAGGCGGTTGCTCGGTGGCTTGCGGTGTGATGGTGCGCGTATAGAAGGGTGTGGCGACGTCCTTGAGCAGGCTTGGCGGTTGCATCAGGAGCGACAGCCACGCCAGAGCCAGCAGGTGCAGCGCAAGGGTAATCAGAGTTGCAATGGCCCAGCCGCGCGCGGCTGCGCGGCGTGGGCCCGATGGCTTGGAGCTTCTCAGCGGCCGGGCCACGTGCGCGTGCTCGCCGGCGAGTCGCCGGCCGCGCTGGTTGACAGCCCTCGGGGCCGGGCTGAGCCTGATCCACCCCCAGAGGGAGGCAGGCCAGCTTGGGACGGCGCTGCGTTTTCCTGAGAGGGCAACAGGCGCCAGGTGGTGGCCCCGCTTGGGATGCCGAGCGGCAGGCGAAGCAGGCGTTTGTCACGTGCCACCAAGGCCGTGACCTGGCGGGCTTCACCTGCATACAGGGTCAGATCATCCAGGCGCGAAAGGCGCCAGCCGGAGGCAGGCACACCGCGCGTAGCGGGCAACTCCACGCCCAACCATTCGTCGCCAGCGGCCAAGCCGGCGGTAGCGGCGGCGCCGCCGGCCAGGACCACTTTGATGACCACGCTGCCGCTGTTTTCGCTCACCCGCAGGCCCAGTGCCTGGGCCAGTTGGGAGGGCTCATCCAGTAGTTTGACGCCCTGCGCCTGCAGCAGCTTTTTCAGTGGCAACTCGTTTGTGCCGTGCACCCATTCGGCCATTTCGCGATCGAAACGGCGCCCGCCCAGCTTGTTGAGAACAAAGGTGAAATCGCTTTCGGCCATGGGGCCACCTTGGCAGCGTTCCCACACGGCGCGCATCACATCATCGAGCGTGGTGCGGCCTTCGCCGCGCAGAGTGAGATCGAAGCACAGGGCCACCAGCGCACCTTTGGTGTAGTAGCTGATGGTGCTGTTGGCAGTGTTCTCGTCGGGCCGGTAGTATTTGATCCAGGCATCGAAGCTGGCCTCGGCCACCGATTGCGCATAGCGCCCTGGGGCCTGCTGCACCTGGTTGACGGTCTTGGTCAGCAGCTTGAAGTAGGCTGCATCGTCGATCAAGCCTGCACGGCGCAGCAGCAGATCGTCGTAATAGCTGGTGAAGCCTTCGAAGAACCACAGCAGCCGGGTGTAGTTTTCACGCGTGTAGTCGTAGCGCGCAAACTCCTTCGGGCGCAGGCGCTTGACGTTCCAGGTATGAAAGTATTCGTGGCTGATGAGGCCCAGGAGCGTGGTGTAGCCCTCATTGGTGCGCGCTTCTCCCTGGCGGGGCAGATCCCGCCGGGTGCAGATCAGCGCGGTGCTGGCGCGATGCTCCAGGCCACCGTAGCCGTCATCCACCGCGTTCAGCATGAACAGGTAGTGCTTGTGCGGGGCCTTGTTGGCGCCATGCCAGAAGCGGATCGCGGTTTCGCAGATTTTCTGGGCGTCGCGCAACAGCCGGGCGCTGTCGAATGTCGCGGGTGCGCCCGCCACCACGAAACGGTGCGGGACGCCACCGGCCGTGAAGCTGCCGCTCCAGAAAGTCCCCATTTCCACCGGGCTGTCGGCTAGTTCATCGTAGTTGGCGGCTGTATAGCGGCCAAAGCCGTCAGGGCCGGCGCGGCGGGGTGTGAGGGCGGTGGCCAGTTCCCAGTCAGGGGTGTCGTCCGGCTTTTTGACCGTAAGCGTGTGCGGCGAATCTTCCTGGCCGTGCACGCGCAGGCACAGGCTGGTGGGGTTGAAGAAACCGCGCTGGCTATCCAGCCATGCCGTACGGACTGAGTTGTCAAAGGCATAAACCTGATAGCGCAGCACCAGCGGGCGGTTAGGTTCGCAAACGATGTCCCAGGTGCATTTGTCGATCTGACGCACGGTGCAGGCGCTGCGCCCCTGGCGGGCGGCCAGCCCATGCAGGTGCCGGGAAAACTCGCGGACCAGGTAACTGCCTGGAATCCAGACGGGCAGTGAGACGCGCTGCACCGCAGCGGGCCGCGGCACGGTGAGCTCGATGACGTACTCGTGGCCGGCCAGGCTAGCTGCTGCGATGTCGTAGTGCGCTACTGCGGCCATGCCGGTCTTTTTCGGGGAGGTCTTTGTCTGAGAGGGCTTAGGCATAGCCCATAACCTTATCAGCTTGGGAGGAGCCCCCGGGCGCTGAAGCAGCGCATCAGCGCGTCAGCAGCTTCTCTACCTGCTGGGCGTTGATGGCGCCTGGCACACGGGTGCCATCGGCAAATACCAGAGTTGGGGTGCCGGTGATACGGTATTTCTTGGCCAGCTCCAGGTTGGCCGTGATCGCATCGGTATTGCAACTGGCGGCCTTGGGTACGGCAGCGTCATGCATCCAGTCGTTCCAGGCCTTGGCTTTATCCTTGGCGCACCAGATGTTGCGGGCTTTTTCCACCGAATCGGCACCCAGGATCGGGATCAGATAAACGCTGACCGTCACGTTGTCGACGTTCTGCATGTCTTTTTCAAAGCGCTTGCAGTAGCCGCAGTTGGGGTCTTCGAACACGGCCAGCTTGCGCTTGCCATTGCCGCGCACGATGGTG
The DNA here is from genome assembly GCF_049532675.1 of Ottowia sp. VDI28. Taxonomy (NCBI): domain Bacteria; kingdom Pseudomonadati; phylum Pseudomonadota; class Betaproteobacteria; order Burkholderiales; family Comamonadaceae; genus Ottowia; species Ottowia sp. VDI28. The sequence continues at coordinate 1,667,039 of NZ_CP149820.1, forward strand.
AAGGCATTCTTGGCCGGCAGATCCTTGAAATCGATCGCGGTGAGCTTTTCGATGCGCTCGTCGGTCAGGTTCCTCTTGTTGCGCGTGTCCAGCAGGCTGCCCTGGATCAGGTAGTTGCCCTCGGCGTCGGTGTAGAGCACCTCGTTGCCCACACGCACCTCGAACAGCCCCGGCATGGCCGTTTTGCTGATTTCATCGATCTGCGCCAGAGCGGGAATGCGCTCTGCCAGATTCTTGCGGATGGCGGCTTCCTGGGCGTGGGCCGCGAAAGGCAGCATCAGGGCCAGCGCGAGCGCCGCTGACAATTTTTGCAGTTTTTGTTGTGAGAGGATCATGACGAAAACGGGTGGTCGGGGGTGAATAAGGTACGAGGCGCTTGCGGGCCGGTAGTTCCCATGGCAAGCCGGGCAATGCGTGATTTCAGCGGTCCGCTGTGGTCGAATGCCGTCATGCCCCAGTTGCGCAGCGTGGTCACGAGGCCTTCCGAGCGGCCGAAAAGTTGTTGCAGCGCATCGGTCGCCAGGCTCATGCGCAGCCAATCGGCCTGGCGTGCCCGTTCGTAGCGGCGCAGCAGGCGCATGTCACCCGGGCTGCGCCAGGACTCCCGCTCTGCCAGCACCCGTGCCAATTCGCCCACATCGCCCAGGCCCACATTCAAGCCCTGGCCAGCCAGCGGGTGCATGGTGTGCGCGGCGTCGCCGGCCAAGGCAAAACTTTCGCCCGGCCGTCCAGGCATGGGTCCCACCCAGCGGGTAGCGTGCGCCAGCATCAGCGGCCAGGTGGCGCGCTCGGCGGCCATGGCCACCGCGCCCAGCGCGTGGTTGCTTGCTTCGGCCAGCTGCGCGGCAAAGGCGCCGGGCTCGCAGCCCATCAGCTCGCCTACGCGTTCCGTGCGCACCGCCCATACCACGGCCACCTGATTGCCATGCGCGCCGTCCAGCGGCAGGAACGCCAGGATTTCACCTGCAGGCGTGAACCATTGGCGGGCGACCTGGCCGTGCGCGTGTTCGCAATCGATCCGGGTGGCAATGGCTTGTTGCGGGTAGGGCGTGGTCGTGAATTCCACCCCCAGCTCGGCCCGGGTCTGGCTTGCCCGCCCTTCGCACACCACCGTCAGCGGGGCGGGTACGGGGGCCTGGACCTCCTCGATCGAGCTCTGGTAGCGCACGGCTTCGGCCAGCTTGGCCTCCAAGGCGGGCACATCCACGATCCAGTTCAACGCCGGCACGCCTTGCGCCGCGGCAGAAAATTGCACTTGGCCTTGGCCGTCGCCATGGACCTGCATTTCAAGCACGGGCGTGGCGGCTCTTTCGCCGGGCCAGCAGCGCAGCGATTCGAGCAGGGTGCGCGCGGCCGGACTGAGGGCGTAGGCGCGCACGTCACCATGGCCGCTGGCGGGATCGCGCGGAGGGGAAACCAGTGCCACCCGCAGCCGTTCACGCGCCAGAAGCAATGCCAGCGCGCGGCCCACGATGCCGGCGCCGCGGATGCAAATGTCGGGAGAAAGCGCCATAGGCACCCATTGTAGGCGGCGGGGGGCGGCAAAGCCTTCCTGGCCATTCGAGCAAAATACGCCACCATGGCCCATGCGGATGCCCGCGGGCCGTTCTCTGTTCTCCTCTGTTCTGAATTGATTGGCAGAAAAGATGTCTCAAGCTGATGTGCCTTCGGGCGATGTGCAGGCACGCATCGCGCGCCTTTTCGTGCACCCCGTGAAATCCTGCGGCAGAGTGGAGGTGCGCGAGGCGCTGGTGACTGAAACGGGCCTGGATCTCGATCGGGCGTGGATGGTGGTGGACAGCCAGGGTACCTTTCTGACGCAACGCCAGCTGCCGCGCATGGCCCTGATCCAGCCGCAGATCAAGGCGCTGGAAGTGGTGCTGCGCGCGCCCGGCATGCTGGCCTTGCATCTGGGGATCAACGAGGTCGAGTCGCCTGCGACCGTACGCGTGTGGAAAGACGAGGTGGCAGCCTGGGACATGGGCGATCTGGCCGGGCAGTGGTTCAGCGACTTCCTGGGGCAGCCGGGATTGCGGCTGGCGCGCTTCGATCCTGATATGCGGAGGCTGGCCTCCAAGCAATGGACGGGCGAGGTGGACGCTCCCATCGAGTTCGCGGATGGTTTTCCGCTGCTGGTGGCCAGCGAAGCTTCGTTGGGGGGCCTGAACGGGCGTTTGCAGGCCGCCGGCCATGAGGCCGTGGGTATCGAGCGCTTTCGCCCCAACATCGTGCTTTCAGGCGTGGAGGAGCACGACGAAGATCGCCTCGATGAGATTCGCATTGCCACCGGGGACGGTTTGGTGCGGGTGCGCCCCGTGAAGCCTTGCTCGCGATGCCCGATCCCGAACATCGATCCGGCCACAGCCGAATCCAGCCCCGAGGTGCTCGAAACGCTGCGGACCTATCGTGCCGACCCGCGCCTGGAAGGCGCACTCACCTTCGGCATGAACGGCATCGTGCTGGAAGGCGCAGGGCGCACGCTGCGCGTGGGTGATGCCGTGGGGGCGGATTTCCGGTTCGACTAGGAGCCAAGTCCGGCAGCCTCCAGGGTCCCATTAGTACAATCGGCAGCAGATCAGGACTTACACAAGGCTTTCTCATTCCCGCGCAGGCGGGAATCCAGTGCGGCCTTTCGACAACCCCCTGGATTTCCGCCCGCGCGGGAATGATGCAGGAGTAGGTTCTGCTGACAAGGAACTTCCATGAGCTTGCAATGCGGCATCGTGGGCCTGCCCAACGTGGGCAAGTCCACGCTTTTCAACGCGCTGACCAAGGCGGGCATCGCCGCCGAGAACTATCCCTTCTGCACCATCGAGCCGAACACGGGCGTGGTTGAAGTGCCTGATCCGCGCCTGGCGAAACTCGCCGAGATCGTGAAGCCTGAGCGCGTGCTGCCTGCGATTGTCGAATTTGTCGACATCGCGGGCCTGGTGGCAGGTGCCAGCAAGGGCGAAGGGCTGGGCAACCAGTTCCTGGCCCATATCCGCGAAACCGACGCCATCGTGAACGTGGTGCGCTGCTTCGAAGATCCGAACGTGATCCACGTCGCAGGCAAGGTGGATCCCATCGCGGATATCGAGGTCATCCAGACTGAGCTGTGCCTGGCTGACCTGGGTACCGTGGAAAAAGCGCATCAGCGCTACACCAAGGCGGCCAAGAGCGGTAACGACAAGGAAGCCACCGCCATGCTCAAGCTGCTGGGCCCCGTGCAGGCAGCGCTGAACGAAGGCAAGCCGGTGCGTACCCTGCAGCTCTCGAAAGAAGACCAGGCCGTACTCAAGCCCCTGTGCCTCATCACGGCCAAGCCGGCGATGTTCGTGGGCAACGTATCCGAGGACGGCTTCGAGAACAACCCGCTGCTTGATCGCTTGCAAGAATACGCGGCCACGCAGAATGCGCCCATGGTGGCCATCTGCGCCAAGATGGAAGCCGATATGGCCGACATGAACGACGAGGACAAGGCTTTGTTCCTGGCCGAGATGGGCCAGGAAGAGCCAGGCCTGAACCGCCTGATCCGTGCCGCCTTCAAGTTGCTGGGCTTGCAGACCTATTTCACCGCCGGCGTGAAGGAAGTCCGCGCCTGGACCATCCATATCGGCGACACCGCTCCGCAAGCCGCTGGCGTGATCCATGGCGATTTCGAGCGCGGCTTCATCCGTGCGCAGACCATCGCCTTTGACGACTACATCCAGTTCAAAGGCGAGCAGGGCGCCAAGGATTCGGGAAAGATGCGCAGTGAAGGCAAGGAATACATCGTCAAGGATGGGGATGTGATGAATTTCCTCTTCAACGTTTAAACGTGTGATCGACGTCTGAAGGCAATACTCACATCTATTCGCCTTGTTTCATGATGACCCTTGGCGGTCTTTGAAGCTAACGGGTTAGGTGAAAAAAAACGGCGCACCGTGTTTTTGCATGTGGCGCCGCTTTTCATGTTTCCCAAGAAAAGATTGAGTGAGATATGGGTGCTGTCCATGCCGGATATGTATTGATCCGGTGAAAACCTGCGACAAGCCTTTACCACCCCCACAGCAGGTTGCGGGAAACCCAGCCTTTCACACCCGTGTCGCGTTGAACCTTGACCCATCCCGAGCGCTTGTCTAACGTGGTGAGTACTTCGCCATATACAAGCTTGCCGGTGACTTTGCTGCGGGTCGTGGGTTGCGATCTGAGATTGGCCACATTGGCTTTGACGATGTGATGGGGTGATTTCACAGTCAATGACCTGAATACCCACCCTTTGTCATTTTCAAAATCACGAACCTGAAGCCAATTGCCTTTGCGGCTCAACACCTGCAGCGGGTAGCCTTTAACCAAAGCCCAATTCACATCGTGATTCGTCCCAGGCCCTGAGCGCATGTTGACTTCAGTCTTGGAAATGCTCACCATCTGCTGCGCAGACGCTGAGCCGGGAAAAGCTATTGAAGCGCTGAGGACAAGTGAAGCGAAGAAAGCTGGGGCGGTGATTTGATTCTTTGGCATATCCCTTCATGAAGGCCAATATGCTGCAAAGTTCCCCTTTATTTTCATTGTGTTTCAATTGTATTTGCGCAAAGGCCGTGGCCTCTATCAGTCTTAGCCTTTCCGAACACGCTTGACTCGCCAGACAGCTGCCATCAGCAGCATGCCCAGTAGCATCAACGCGGCATTTGATGTGGCAGGCACTGGCGTTGGGGCTGCGCCCGGCGTGATGGTGTCGGTGTCGCTGCTGCTGCAATCATCGCCCGTGCAATCGCCGCTGAGTGTGGCGGTGTTGGTGATGCTGCCGGTTGCATTGGCATTGACGGTGGCCGTCACTGTATAGCTGACGACGCCATCGACCTGTGCCACAGCGATGCCCGTACATCCTGTGGTCGTGCATGTGCCAGCCTGGCTGCCATTGCCGACGTTCTCGCTGACGATGCTGGTGACGTTCAGGTTTTCGGGGGTGTCTGTCCAACTCACGTTCGTGGCCGGGCCCGTACCTGTGTTCTCGATGGTCACCGTGTAGGTGACGGTATCGCCGGGCTTGACCACATTGATGGTGTTGGTCTTGATGATCTTCAGGGCCGGGACAAGTACCACCTCCGGTATCACCGGATCTCGATCAATTGACGTGCAGACGGCGTTCGGACTGTCGCTGTCGGGTGTGCCGTTCAGGCATCCGCCGCCATTGACTATGGCGGTATTGGCCGCTGTGGCTCCAGCGGCCGCCGTGACCGTAGCCGTCACCGCATAGCTGGCGCTGCTGCCGGTGGGCAATATGATGCCGGAGCAGCCAGTGAGGCTGCAGATGCCGGCGGCGCCGGGGGCGTGACGGCGCTGGTGGGTGTAATGGCCGTGATCGTCAAGCCGTCCGGCGTATCGGTCCATTGCAGGTTGCTGGCTTCACTCTCGCCGTTGTTGGTGAGCACTACGGTGTAGAGGATGCTGCTGCCCTGGGTGACTTCGTCGAGATGGTTGGTCTTGTGGACCGTGACGGATGCTGGTGGCGTCACGATGGGATCTTCGTCGGTACTTGTGCACACTGCGGTGGGCTGGGTCGCGGTGCCAGCGTTGCAGCCTCCGCCATTCACCGTGGCGGTGTTGCGGGCGATTGAGCCAGCGGCACCAGTGACGTTGGCGGTGACCTGATAGCTAAAGGTGCTGCCGGGGCTGATGGAGATGGAGGTGCAGCCTGTAAGGGTGCAGAGACCTGCGTTTTCAGGGTCGTCCGGAGTAGTCAGGCTGGTGATGCTGGTGATCGCCAATCCGAGCGGTGCATCTTGCCAACTGACCCCAGTGGCCATGGAGCCGCCGACGTTGGTGAGTGTGACGGTGTATACCACTCCGGTCTTGGCCGCTTCCAACTGCGTGAAGCCGTTGGTTTTGTTCACAACCAGCGACGCGGGTACGGTCACGGCTTCCTCGTTGTAGGCCACGAACGAGACGTCCGATTCACCACTCATCTTTTGGACGAAACGGGTAATTTGTCCCATGTTCAGGGCGGTGATGCCAAAGTCTGAAAGATGATAGGCCCGCATGCGCAAGTCGCGGTTGCCATTCAGGTTGGACTGCGCCGTATGGTTGGGGTTCCAGAATTGCCAGTTCTGCTTGCCTATCGCCGGCACGGCGTTGCCGGCGCCAGAGCCAAAGATGATTTGCACGGCATTGCCGACCATTTGGCCACTGTTGTCCGTGAAGTAGAACTCATCGAAGGTTTGGTTTGAAGGCTGTCCTACCTGAGTCACCAGAACATCCGGCACTGTGTCCGCGATCGCACTGGCATTGGCTACGGTAGCGAAATAGCGCAATTCGGTTTTGGGAATGTTGAACAGCGCAGTATTCAGATCGAGGCCGTGGTTGCCGTCGGAGAGATACGACGCCCGCGTTTTGGCGGGGTTGTAGGTGCCGGAAAGCGGAACCGCATTCAATCCTCCCACCGCAGGAACTTGGGATGGATCTGGATTGAAGGCGCGGAAGCTGGCAGGGGTAAACGATCCAGGCACCAAGGCGTCGTTCACACCAGTCGAATAGGTGGTTCCGAGCACGGTGAATGACAGTAAATCATTGGAGCCGTCGGCGATGACGCCCGACGTTGAACTCCAGCCGCCGCCATAGCTTCCAAAAACCGCCGAAATGTTGTCGGCGGCCAAGGCGGTGATGGAAGAACTCAGTAACGCTGCTGTCAGCAGGGGCCGTAGGCCGGGGAAGGGAGGGAGCGAGCGGAGAAGGGGAGATTTTGGAGCGTACGCAGGCATTCAACTTCACGATAGATGTAACCTATAGTGTCGTTTGCGTTGAATTTTTGTGTCAATTGCGGAACGGGTGACCGATGCCAACTAATTCACTAAAACAGCGAAGCGTTGAACGCGAATGCTGATTTGTGTGCATTTCGCCCGCAAGCGGCGCCCTGTGATGGCGCCTCCAAGTGTTGAGATGGTTTTCTCAATGGGCTAGGCAGATCGTCCGTTCCCGCGAACATCCGAGAAAACTTGCGCCCAATCCTCATTTGCGATGGGGAGCAAGTTCATGAACCGGAGCATCAAGGCGCCTTCCAGCGCGCATAGGCGCAGGATCTCCTGGCGGCCTTCCGGCGTCGCCGCCGAGAGATTCTGAAAAGTGGCGGCATACCATTTGCGCACGTATTCACGGCTTTCCGGCTCCAGGGCCATGGCCAGGGACAAGGCGGCGATTCGCTGGTTGACCATGGATTCGGCCGAAACGACCGCGTCCACGTAGGCGTTTACCGGGGAGGCGCCAGCCCCCCTGGACGCGCTGAACCTCTCTTCGTACCCCGCATCCAGGTGTGCATAAAGCGCGCTCAGGAGTTCTTCCTTCGAGCCGAAAGCACCCTGCACCCCCTTGCTCACGCCGGCGGCCTTGGCGATGGCGTCGAACGACAAGGCGCCGGCGCCGCGCGTCACGATGATCTGCTCGGCCGCCTCGAGCAGGCGCGCTTTGTCTATGGATGGTTTTCTTCCCATGCCAGCGTTCCAGGCAATAAAAATACGATTGTATTAAAATACGATCGTATTTTAATTTAATGGACAAAAGGTACGGTATGGAGTTCAAGCGTCGCTGGTTGACCTTGGCTATTGTTTCGGTGGCTCTCTTTTTGGTCGTGATCGACATGACGGTGCTCTACACGGCACTTCCCAGCCTGGCTCAGGCATTGCAGACCACTGCTTCCGAGAAGCTGTGGATTCTCAATGCCTACTCGCTGGTCATGGCGGGCCTGATGCCCGTGCTTGGCGCCTTGGGAGACCGATGGGGGCATCGCCGGGTCTTCATCTTCGGCATGGTCACGTTCGGCATGGCTTCCACGGCGGCGGCATTCGCGCCCAGCCCGGAAGTGCTGATTGCCGCGCGGGCGTTGCTGGCCGTGGGAGGGGCCGCGATGATGCCGGCCACCATCGCCATCATCCGCGTGAGTTTCCAGGATGCCAAGGAACTGGCCCTGGCCATCGGCATCTGGGCCGCGATTGCCTCGGGCGGGGCCGCGGTAGGCCCACTGCTGGGCGGCGCCTTGCTGGAGCATTTCTGGTGGGGCTCTGTTTTCCTGATCAACGTGCCTATCATTGCCGCCGCCACGCTTCTTGCATGGCTGTATGTGCCTGCCAAGGCCGGGAATCCGGACATCACCATTGATCTGCGGAGCTGCCTGCAAAGCATGGTCGGCATCATTGCCCTCGCGTACGGTATCAAGGAGTTTGCCAAGCCGGAGGGCAGCGCTGCGGTGGCATGGGTGGCGTTTGTGCTTGGCGCTTGCGCGCTTTACCTGTTTGCCCGGAGGCAACTGCGCATCCCCCGGCCGTTGATCGATCTGCGCCTGTTGGCCGAGACGCCCGTCGCCATGGGCATGCTGGTGGCGTTGATCGTTTCCATGACGCTGATCGGATTCGAGCTGGTGCTCAGCCAGCGTCTTCAACTCGTGATCGGCAAAAGCCCCCTGGAAGCAGGCGCTTATGTACTGCCAATTTCCCTGGGCTCGTTTTTTGCCGGGCCGTTGGCAGGCGCCTTGATCGGCCGGGTAGGAAGCGTGCGCGTCATCGTGGGCGGCTTGGCGCTGACGTTCCTGGGGATTCTGGGTTATCTCCTCCTGCGGGACGGCAGTACCTTGTCTCAACTGGCAGCTTTGTCTGTATGCGGCATAGGCATAGGGGCCAGCCTGACAGCTTCGAGTACCTTGGTCATGAGCAATGTGCCGGAAGACCGCGCGGGCATGGCGGGTTCCGCCGAGGGAGTGGCCTATGAGTTTGGTGGAGGGTTCGGTGTCACGATCTTCGGTTCCATCATGACGGCGGTCTATGCATCCTCCATGCACAAGGATGGTTTTGCTGGTAAGGCGGGGAGCAGCCTGGACGAGGCTTACATGTACGTGCAGAACCATCCGGAAGCATCCAGCATGCTGGACAGCGCCTTGCACGCCTTTGAGGCCTCATTCGCGCGGGTGAGCCTCTCGGTGGCCGCGATTCTTTTGGGGCTGACGTTCGTGGTTTTCTTCATGGGAGCGAAAGCAAGAAGCCGGTCATGAGGCGTCTTCCGGGCCGTTTCGGTAATCGGAAGCATGTTGACAGCCCAAGCGTCCGTTCCCATAATTCTTTTATAGAAATGATTGTTCTTATATAAGAATAATGGGCGCGCCCCCCTTGTACGATCATCCCTCAAGCCCATCGGGTGTTCTTGAAAATTTTTTGTTTATTTTCATACTTATTTGTATGCATGAATAAAGTATTATTGATAACCTTTATGGGGTGCGAATCAGCGTTCGTGGATGCCTCCGGCGAGGCATGAGGCATTTTCAAAAGAAGGAAAGGAGACAACTGGCATGGAGTTCGATTTCAAAGGCGCTTCGGTGTTTGTCGCAGGCGGCACCAGCGGCATCAATCTGGGGATCGCCGAGAGTTACGCCCGCGCTGGTGCCAAGGTGGCGGTGATGAGCCGCAACGCTGACCGGGTGGCTGGCGCGGTGAAGCAACTCCAGGCTCATGGCGGGCAGGTGCTGGGGACCGTTGGCGACGTGCGCGATCAGGCGCAGGTGCGTCTTGCGATGCAGCAAGCCCATGCGGCACATGGCGACTTCGATGTGCTGGTTTCCGGCGCTGCCGGGAATTTCCTGTGCCCTGCGCAGGATCTGTCGTCCAACGGATTCAAAGTGGTGGTCGATATCGACCTGATAGGCACGTTTCACGTCATGCGAACAGGCTTTGATTTCGCGCGCAAGCCAGGGGCGTCTTTCATCAACATCTCCGCGCCGCAGTCGGCCTTTCCCTCGGCCATGCAGGTGCATGTCTGCGCCGCCAAGGCGGGGCTGGATCAGGTCATGCGCGTGCTTGCGCTGGAGTGGGGGGAGCATGGCATCCGCGTCAACTCGATCTCACCCGGCCCGATAGAAAATACCGGTGGCATCAACAAGCTGGTGGATGCCAAGAAGATGTCCGATATCAAGCAGCGGATCCCCATGCGGCGCATGGGCACGACGGAGGATATCGGGCACATGGCGCTCTTCCTGGGTTCGCCCATGGCCAGTTACATTACCGGCGCATATATTCCTGTCGATGGCGGGATTGCATTGCTGGGCGGACGCAGCTATGCAGGAGATCCCGTGGCAACCCCTCGTGAAGATGCCCGGCAGGGGGCGAATGCATGAGTACGGCTGCGGTTCTTGCCGAAGTGTCCAACGGCGTGGCTTGCTGGACTCTCAACCGCCCAGCCGAACGCAATCCGTTTTCCGCCGAGATCAAGCAAGCGCTGCTGAAACTGGCGCAGGAGTTTGTGGCGGACGAGCGGCAAAAGGTGGTGATCATTACTGGCGCGGGAGAGTTTTTCAGTGCGGGCGGTGATCTGCGCGTGGTGGGCAGCGACCCCTCACCGCTCAATACCCGGCGGATCATCTCGGTGACGCATGCGTTTCTGCGTCTGCTGCACAGTTGCGAGAAGCCCGTTATCACGGCGGTCAATGGCGGCGCGGTCGGTGCCGGGGTCGGTCTGGCCATGTCGGGCGACATCGTTCTGGCTTCTGACCGCGCTTGGTTCATGTCCGGCTTTCCACGAATTGGCGCCGTTCCCGATGCGGGGCTGATGTATTACCTGACACGCGCGGTCGGGCTGCCCAAGGCGCGCGATTTCCTGTTGACCAACCGCCGTATCGACGCCGCTGGCGCTGACGCCAGCGGCATGGTCAGCCGTGTAGTGCCGCACGATGAGCTGATGGCGCAGGCGAGGGCGCTGGCGCGCGAATTGGCGGAAGGCCCGACAGCCGCGACGGCCCTGACCAAGGCTATGCTGGCTCAAACACTCCACGACAGCTTCGACAGCCACCTGCTGCGCGAAGATCTGGCGCAGGCGGTGGCTTTCAGTACAAACGATCTGGCCGAAGGCGTGGCCGCTCTCAAGGAGAAGCGCCGCCCCCGCTTTCAGGGGAGGTGAGCATGCGGCTTGCGGCGCGGCTTTATGGCGAGACTTCGGCGCGTCCGCGATCCAGCACGATCACATCGCGCTCGGGCACGCGGCAGCGGAACGAGAAGCGTCCGGCGCCTTCGCGGAAGATCTCGACGGCCAGTGTTTCGCCTGGGAATACCGGTTTGGAAAAGCGCAGCGACAGCGATTTCAGGCGCACAGGATCGTTGCCGGCACACTCCTGGAGAATGGCGCGTGTCGCAAAGCCGAGCGAGCACAGGCCATGAAGGATCGGGGCGGGAAAGCCTCCCTTGGAAGCTGCCGCCGGATCGGCGTGGATGGGGTTGTAGTCGCCGCTTAATCTGTATATCAACGCTTGCTGAGGCAGCGTGGGAAAGCTGGCGGACAGGTCCGGGGCGCGCTCAGGCAGCGGCTCGGGCTGTGGGGGGACGTCGCCAAAGCCGCCTTGACCGCCATCGCCGCGCAGGAACAGCACAGTTCCCAGCGTCGCAATGAGATCACCCGACTGCACATCGTAGAGCCTCTTGGTTTGGTAGACCTTGGCGCCCTTGTCCGCGCCCAGATCCTGCACGGCATCGATCCGGAACTCGCCCCGAATCAGACCTTCGACAGGAACGGGCCGATGGATCTGGAAGCTTTGCTCTCCATGCAGCAAGCGCAGCCAGTCAATGCCGAGTTCCGGCTCGCGCGCCCAGAAGCCCGGATGCGCGATCACGTTGACGATCGAGGGAACAGCTTGCAGGCCTTCTTCATACACAAACTTGAGCTGCGCCGCATTCAGCGGATCGGAGCCATAGCCCAGCCCCAGCGCATAGAGCATGGTGTCGCGGCGCGTCAGATGGTGTTCAACCGGCGCAAACTGACGCTGCTGAATGGCTTCGAGATTCATTGCTGTTTCCTGTGATGCTTGAAATTTCGCCGAAGGGGCTTCTCAACAAGGTATCTGGAACACCAGCATGCAAGTGCGTGTGCCGGTGTGGCATCAATAAGGATGTGCCTTCAGATATCGACTTGAAAACATATCATAGTTGAGCATTTGGTATCCTTGCAAACTAATTTGCGAGCCCGCACCGGATATGCCGTTGTCTTGGCGGGAAGCGCCCGTACTTCTGGCGCTTGCAGTCAGGCGCAGCCGCGCACCCAGCGTGCGTACAGGCGCGACAGGATGGCGCTCATGCTGGCTGTGCGGGCTTCCAGGTTATTGGAGGCGTCCGCGGGATCGCTCACCGCAGGGTTGCCCAGGGCAAACTGGCGCTTGAGTTGTTCTCCGTTGCGCTGGAGGGAGAGTGCCACGAGTTCGGGTGTCATTTCCAGATGGGATTGCAGCAGCAGATGGCGGCCACGCAACACGAAGGCCTGGTTGGCGCAGTGCGCGCTAGAGGCAATCTGCTGCGACCCGGGCGGCGGCTGGAACGTGTCTCCGTGCCATTGAAACGTCTGTACCTGACGCGCCGCGAATTCACCCCACCACTCGTGGGAGAGTTCGCTGGTTCCCGTTTGCAGCGGCTGCCAGCCGATCTCGGGGGCCGTATGCCGCGCAACGCTGCCGCCAAGGGCCAGCGCTACCAACTGGCTGCCCAGGCAATGCCCCGCGACTGGCAGACCTCGCGCGTCCGCATCGCGAATGAGCGCAAGCTCAAGCGGGATCCAGGGCAGATCGTCATGTACGCCCATGTAGCCGCCCATGAAGACGAGGCCGCCGAAGGCCTCAGCGCTCTCGGGCACGGGCTCGCCGTCGACGATGCGGACTACGCGTACCGTGCGGCCGAGCGATTCCAGAATCGGGACCACAGTGCCGGGGGCTCCAACCTCTGTGTGCTGAAAAACCGCAATGGGCTTCATCGCTATGCGGCCTCCCTGAGCTCAACGCCCAGCAATTTGTCCAGCAGCACGCCATTGCGGGCCAGGTCGGCACTGGGGCCGGCATGCACCACGGTGCCGCGTTCAAGGACGATGGCCTGGTGGGTCATTTCCAGCGCGAGCACGGGATGTTGCTCCACCACGATCGATGCAAGGCCTTCATTTTCGCAAAGGCGCCGGATCGAGCGGGCCAGCTCTTCGACGATGATGGGGGCAAGGCCTTCCATCGGTTCGTCGAGCAGCAACAGGGCTGGGTTGGTCATGAGCGCACGGCCGATGGCCAGCATCTGCTGTTCGCCGCCAGACAGCTGGTTGCCATAGTTGCCGCGCCGTTCGCGAAGGCGCGGGAAAAAGCCGTATACCCGCTCAAGATTCCACGGGCCCGGCTGCATGACGACCGTGAGGTTCTCCTCCACGGTGAGCGAAGGGAAGACCTCGCGTTCCTGGGGGACCCAGCCGAGGCCCGCGCGCACGCGCTGATGCGGGGCCCAGCGGGTGATGTCCTTGCCGCGCCAACGGATCGCGCCGCTCATGACGCGGGTATTGCCCATGAGTGTTTCGAGCAAGGTCGTCTTGCCCACGCCGTTGCGTCCGAGAATGGCCAGGCTCTGGCCTTCTGCGATCGAGAACTGCAGGCGGTCCAGCACCACCGCGTTTCCGTAGCCCGCCGTGACGGTGTCGAAGGCGAGCTGTTCAGACATGTGGCGCCTCCGTGTGCGTGCCGATGTGCTTGCTGCCCAGGTAGACCTCGCGTACCCGGGGATCCTGGCCGATCTCGGCGGGGGTGCCCTCTGTGAGGATGCGGCCGGCCACCAGGACGGAAATGCGCCGTGAAAATCGGAAGACGAGGTTCATGTCGTGTTCGATGAAAAGGACGCTGATGTCCTGTGGAAGTTCTGCGATGGCTTCGAAGAGTTCGCCGCTTTCGTCTTCAGGCACGCCAGCAGCGGGCTCATCCAGGAGCAGGATGCGGGGGCGGGCGGCCAAGGCCAGCGCGATCTCGAGCAGGCGCTGTTTGCCATAGGCCAACTGAGCCACTGGCACATTGGCCAGATCGTCGAGGCGCAAACGCGCCAGGAGCGCGTGCGCTTCATCGAAGACATGCGTGCACCGCTTCAAGGGGCGCCACCAGGTGGCCCCCAGCCCTTCGCGCTCGCTGATGGCCAGGACGGCCGAAAGCAGAGGCGTCAGGGTGGGGAACAGCGTGTTGATCTGAAAGGTGCGCACCACGCCCAGGCGGGCACGCTGGTCGCAGGTGGCGGCCGTGATGTCCTGATCGCCCAGGCGCACCGAGCCGGTGGTGGGCCGGTAGACCCCCGTGAGCAGGTTGATGAGCGTTGTCTTGCCGGCCCCGTTGGGGCCGATCAAGGCTTGGCGGGCCCCTGGCTCCAGAGTCAGGTTCACGTTCGCCACGGCATGGAAGGCGCCGAAGCTGATGCCCAGATCCTGCGTTTGCAATGCGTGCGCGCGGCTCATCGTGTGGGCTCCTCGATCCGGACGCGGCGGGAAAGCGCGCCCATGATGCCGCCCCGCCCCAGCATGACTGCGGCGATCAGGAAGATGCCGAGCCAGAACATCCAGTATTGCGGGTTCATGTCGGCGAACCAGTCATGCACCAGCATGTAGACGAGCGCGCCTATCAGGCCACCATACAGCCGCCCTGTTCCGCCAAGCACCAGAACGATCAGCACTTCGGCGGAGCGGTTGAAGCTGATGGATTCGATGCCGACGAATTGTGTGGTCTGCGCCAGCAGCGCACCGGCAACGCCGGCCACCGCGGCCGAGAAGGCATAGGCCATGCGCAGGCGCGACTCGACCGGCGAGCCGATGGCCAGCATGCGCTTGCGGCTGTCATGGATGCCGCGCAGCGCCAAGCCGAAGGGGAGCGCAGCACCAGGCGCACCAGCAGGAACATGAGCAGCACGACCACGAAGGAGTAGATGAAGGCGGTCTTGCCGAACAGGTCGAACTCGAACAGGCCCAGCACAGGTGACACCATCATGCCTTGCAGGCCATCGGTGCCCCCCGTGATACCGGAGAGCCGGTTGACCAGCTCGGCCAGCAGCACGCAGACGCCGATGGTGATCATCAACCGCGTGAGATCCGCGCCGCGGACCACCAGGTAGCTGAGCACATAGCCAAGCGCGGCGCAGACGAGCAGGGCCGCGAGCAGGCCGCTGATGGGCTCGCCCCAGCCGTGCTTGGCGAGCAAGCCCGCTGTATAGGCGCCGGCACCGAAGAAGGCGGCGTGGCCGACGGTAAGAATGCCGGCATAGCCCAGAGCCATGTCCAGCGACACCGCGAACAGGCCGAAGATCAGGATCTGGCTCATCAACGTGAGCTGATTGGGCAGCAGAAAGAAGCTGCTGGCCAATGCGAGCCAGAAGACGATTTCGGCCGCGCGCAGCCTTTGCGGTGTGAGCGTCAAGGTATTTTTCATCACAACCCAGAGGGAGAAGGGGGCATAGGCAAAAGGCCGCGGAGCAGGCCATGCGCAGGCACCCGCGGAGCTGGCTCTGCCAGGCCACTGGGTGCGTCCCCCTGTGGGGGAGGGCGCGTAAGCGACTCAGGGGGAGATTTCACTTCAGACCTTTCCGGGGGACGATGCCGTTCGGCCTGAGCAGCAGCATGACGATCATGAACACGTAGATGAGAAAGGCGCCGGCTTCAGGGAAATAGTATTTTCCGGCCACGTCCACGATGCCCACCAGCAGCGCGGCGATGAAAGGACCCACGATGGTGCCCGCGCCGCCGACGCACACCACGATCAGGAAGTAGACGAGATACTTCAGCGGAAAGCTGGGCTCCAGGCCCAGCACACCCAGGCTCAAGGCGCCACCCAAGCCTGCGAGGCCGCAGCCCAATGAAAAAGTCAGGAAGAACAGGCGCTGCACATGGATGCCCGTGCCGCCCGCCACGCGCTGGTTGTCCACCGAGGCGCGCACCATGGCGCCATAGCGCGTCTTGCCCAGCACGAGCAGCAGTCCCGTGAGCACCAGCACGCCGGCCACGATGAGGAACAGGCGATAGCGGCCGACGGAAAGCGAGCCGATGGTCAACTGACCTTCCAGGTAGGAAGGCAGCGAGAACGGTTGCATCGACGGGCCGAAGCCCCAGGTGAAGGCCGCGATGGAGACGAACACCAGCCCGATGGACAGCAATACCTGATCCAGGGGGTGGGCGCGGTACAGGCGCCGGTAGAGAGTGAACTCCAGCAGAGCGCCGATCAGCGCTGCCGCGGCGAAAGAGGCCGCCAGGGACGGGAAGAAACCCAGCCCCATCCGGCTCATGAGGATGCTGGCAGCATAGCCGCCGACCATGGCAAAACTGCCATGCGCGAGGTTGACGAAGTTCATCAACCCCATCGTGATGGACAACCCCACCCCGATCAGGAACAGGAGCATCCCGTAGGCGACTCCGTCGAAGATAACGATTCCCATAAAGCGTTGTGCAGGTGCCCTGAGCGAAGGCGCGCGAGCGCCTTCGGCATCACGGGGTTACTGGCCTTCTTTGGCCGGATCCTTGACGCGCTCGAACTTGTCGAATTCCGTGTTGACCAGCTTGCCGCCGACCTTCTCGGTCTTGCGGATGTAGACCGTCTGCACGATGTCGCGCGTGGCGGCGTCGATCTCGATCGGGCCGCGCGGGCTCTCGAAGGCCATGCCCTTGAGCGCTTGCATGACCTTGTCGCCCGAGACATCGCCTTTGGTCTTGGTGAGCGCCTGATCAATGGCCGCCATGGCATCGTAGGCGGTCACGGCGAAGTAGTTCGGGCGCAGCGAAGTGCCGAATTGCGCCTCGAAGTCTTTCACGAATTTCTGGTTCTTGGCGCTGGGGTGCGCATAGGAGTAGTGGTGGCTGGTGACCAGGCCGAGGGCCACATCGCCCGTGGCTTCCATGAAGCTGTCATCAGTGGCTTCGCCGGTCGCGAAGAGCTTGATGCCGGCTTCTTCCATGCCGCGTTCCTTCCAGACCTTGAGGAAGGCCGGAGGCATGACACCCGAGGGGAAGAAGAAGAACACGGCTTGGGGCTTGGCGTCCTTGATGCGTTGCACGTAGGCGGAGAAGTCGGGGTTGTTCATGGGCGTGCGCACTCCGCCGACCACCTTGCCGCCGCCGGCCGTGAAGGCCTTCTTGAACGCGGTTTCCGCATCCTGGCCTGACGCGTAGTCGGCGACCACCGTATAGGCTTCCTTCACACCTTGCTTGAGCATGTAGCGCGCCATCGGATCCGTGACCTGCTGCACCGTGAAAGACAGGCGGGCGATGTAGGGCGAGCTGGTCGTGATCGCGGAGGAGGCTGCGTTCATCACGATAGTAGGAATCTTGGCCTGGGTGGCAATTGCGCCAACGGCATAGGCGTTAGGGCTGAAATCGAGGCCCGTAAGCACGTTGACCTTGTCACGCACGATCAACTCCTGAGCGATGCGCTTGGCGGCATCGGGCGCGGGCCCCGCGGTGTCTTTCTTGATGATCTCGACCGGACGGCCCGCGACCTTGCCCCCGTGTTCCTTCAGGTACAGCGCGATGCCGGCGTCGAACTGGCGGCCGTAGTCGGCATAGGGGCCGGAATAGGTGGCGATCAATCCGATCCGCACCGCGTTCTGCGCGAAGGCCGGTGCCTGTGCGGTGGCGCAGGCCAGAATGGCTGCGCCCAGCAATGTTCTCTTGGTCATCTTCATCGGGGAACTCCTGGGGTTGGCCGGCGAACCGGCGAAAATGGTTATGGAGGCGGGTGATGTTGGGGCCGCTGAAATTGCCGGCTTACCCTTGAAAAGTCTTGAGGTCGACCGATTCGTCCTGTAACTGCCGTGGATCGATCCGCACGCGTTTGGCGATCAGCTTCCGGCTCAGCATATGTTCGGCCGGCCGGTTGACGGAGTGCGAGGCCGCGATCGTGCCATCGCGCAAGTAGAACAGGCTGAACCGGTCTGTCTGCCTGTCGCCGCGCATGACCACCTCATCGCCAGGCATTGGGAGCCCGGCCATCTGCAGTTTGAGATTGTGCTGGTCGCTCCAGAACCAGGGCACGCCTTCGAAGGGTTGGGGTTCGCCTGCCAAGGCGCTTGCCGCGGCGCGCGCGCCGTCGTTGGCCGCCTGGATGGATTCCAGCCGCATGCGCCCAGGTCCTCCGGGGACCGCGGGCAGTTCGGCATTGGCGACGTCGCCAATGGCAAGCACGTTCGGCGCGTTGGTACGGCCCAGCGCATCGGTGAGGATGCCGTTGTCGCACGCGATGCCTGCTTGTTGGGCGAGCTCCACATTGGGCTGTACACCAATGCCCAGTACGGCCATGTCGCAATCGATCCGGCGGCCGTCGTCCAGTTCGACATGGGTGATTTGGCCGTTGCTGCCGGCGAGGGCACGCACGCCGTGGCCGAGCAAGAGCTCCACGCCGCGCTGGCGGTGCGCTTCGGCAAGATAGTCCGACATCAGCGGAGGAAAACTGCGCGCGAGCAGCCGCGGCTGGCTTTCCACGACGGTCACGGCGGCGCCCCGCGCGGCCAGCGCGGAGGCGACTTCCAACCCGATGAATCCGCCACCGATCACACAGGCCCGCTTGGCACTGGACAGCGCATCCGATACGCGCAGCGCGTCTTCGAGCGTACGGAGGTTGAAGACGCCGCCCAGCTCACTGCCGGGCACAGGCAAGGACCTGCAGCGCGCGCCGGTGGCCAGCGCGAGCGAGCCGTATTTCAAGGTGCTGCCGTCGTCCAGCGCCAGGGTTTGCGCACCGGGATCGAGCGCGATGGCACGGCGTCCCAGGCGAAGATCAATGCCCTGGCTCTCGAAGAAGTCAGCTCCTCGCAGAGGCAGCGCGTCCAGGGAGGTTTTTCCCGTCAGCACGCCCTTGGAAAGGGGAGGGCGCTGATAGGGTGCATGCCGTTCCTCGCCCAGCAGGACGATCGGGGCGTCGAAGCCCAGGTCCCGGAGACTGGCCGCCAATTGCGTGCCGGCGTAGGACGCACCGACGATGACGAGCGCGGAGGCGGATGCAGGATGGGCGCTCATCAGACCTGCCTTTCGGGGATGCGCACCGTCAGACCGTCGAGCTCGGGTGTGACGACGATCTGGCAGCTGAGGCGGCTGCCCGGCTGGCGGTCGGACGCCACGCCGTCGAGCAGCTCGTTCTCCATGTCGTCGGGAGGAGGCAACTGGCTCATGAAAGTGTCTTCGACATAGACGTGGCAGGTGGCGCAGGAGCAGCACCCGCCGCACTCGGCTTCGATGCCGCGCACGTTGTGGTGGATGGCGGTTTCCATCACGCTGGCGCCGGCTTTTGCGTCGATGCTGCGCGTGCTGCCGTCCTTGAGGATGTAGTGGATCGTGGGCATGGTGGCGGAATTTCAGGCTTAGAACATATCGAAGTATTCGCGGTGTTCCCACTCGCTGACTTCGAGGTTGAAGCGGGCGATCTCCGCTTCCTTGATGTGGCAGTAGTACTCGACGAAGCGCGGATCGAGCCGTTCGGTCAGGACGGTGTCGGCGCGCAGGGCCGCGAGCGCCTCGGAAAGGGAACGCGGCAACTGGTCGGCGGCGGTTTCGTATGGTGCATCCGCCGAAGGGCCGGGGTCGAGCTGGCGGGTGATGCCGTCAAGACCCGAGAAGATCTGGGAGGCCAGGTACAGATACGGGTTGGCCGTGGGTTCACCCACGCGGTTCTCGATCCTCGTGGCGTTCTGGCCGGCACCGCCGAGCACGCGAAGCATGGCGCCCCGGTTGTCGCGGGCCCAGATGGCACGGTCGGGCGCCAGAGAGAAGGGACGATAGCGGCGGTAGCCGTTGATGGTGGGGCTGGCCAGGGGGCGGAGCCGCGCGCATGCGCCTTGAGGCCTGCCAGGTAGTGCATGCCCAGGGGGCTCAGCGCGGCGTCGTCCTGCGAAGGGATGAAGGCATTGCGGCGATCAATCTTGCTGCGCAGGGATTGATGCAGATGCCATCCGCTGGACATCACATTGGGAATGCGCGGGCGGCACATGAAGGTGGCATGGTAGCCGTTGCGCTGGCAGATCTGCTTGATGGCGCTGCGCAGCAGGATCATCGTGTCGGCCGGCACGAGGCCTGCCGTGGGACCGAAGACCAGCTCGAACTGGCTGGGGCCGAACTCGATCTCCAGCGAGAGCAGGGGGAGCCCCAGCGCGATCAGTTGA
This sequence comes from Ottowia sp. VDI28, assembly GCF_049532675.1. Taxonomy (NCBI): domain Bacteria; kingdom Pseudomonadati; phylum Pseudomonadota; class Betaproteobacteria; order Burkholderiales; family Comamonadaceae; genus Ottowia; species Ottowia sp. VDI28. The sequence continues at coordinate 1,686,931 of NZ_CP149820.1, forward strand.
GAGCGCAGCAAGTCCATCAGCGGCTCCACGCTGTCGTAGCGTAGCTCCGTCAGGTATTGATGGCCTTGCGTGAGCAATGACACTTCCGGCGGCTTGCCGGGTTGCCCGGAGTGCTCCAGGCTCAGGCTTTGCGCCTCCAGCTTGAACGCATGGAATTCGACCTCGAGGCCGGCCACGAATTCGAGATCCAGGGCATCCAGCCCGGCGATGGCGCGCTGCAGGATCTGGCGGGTGCCGAAAAGGCACGGATGGCCGTCCAGCGTATAGGCATCGCAAAGAATCCAGCCGGTGCGCGGTGCCCAGGGCAGCATGCGGAAGGTGCCCGGATCGGGCACGATCTTGAAATCGGCGCCGCCTTGCATGCTGGGATCATTGAAGCCGCCGCCAGCCGAGAACACCGGAAAGACCGTCCGGTGAGAAGTATCCTTGGCCAGCAAGGTGGACGTCAGGTTGACGCCATCCCACAGCGCGCTCAGGGCAGCATCGGCCACGAGTGTCTTGCCGCGCAGCACTCCGTGCTGATCAGGCCAGGCGAAGCGGACCACGTCCATCTCACCTGCCTTGAGGCGTCCCATGATGTCACTGGCCTGTTGGCGTTGGTCCGCGGACCACAGGCCGAAGCATTCGACAAAGCTTTCCATGATGGGGGTGCTCAGGCAGTCAGCCGCGCGGAGGCCCAGTCGCTGCCCTGGCGCCGGGCGAGGTCGGCGTCGTGGCAATAGGATTCCACCTTGGCGGCATCGGCCACGCCGTCGATGGAACGAGGACCCGTGAGCGTGCGGGCTTGCGCCGCGTCGGGCTGCATCAGGGCCGGCTGGCCGGCCAGCGTGTGCTCGATGGCTTCCTGCAGGAGGCGGCGGTAGGCGATGATGCCCTTGTCGGTGGTCCCCAGGTGTTCCCGGGTGCGGTTCTGGATCGGCCCCATGGATTCGCACGCCCATTGATCGTGCACGTTGATATCCATGCCCATGCCCGTGTAGGTCTGGGTGAGTTGCTCCTCCACGCTGTAGCCGTAGTGGTTGCGCTTGTTCTTGCGCGAGGTGTAGCCCGGCAGTTCGATGGTGGCCAGGCGCTGGTCGCGCATCTGCTGCTTGTCGACCGGACCGGTGAAGCTGGTGAAGATGGCATACCAGTAGCAGTGCGTATCGTCCACGGGTACATGCCACTGGGAGATGGTCATCTCGCTGCTCATCGGAATGACGAAGGCCTGCGGGAAAATGAGGTTCGTCACGCGCACATGGGTCTGCTCTTCCGAGAGCTTGCGCAGCGTGGTGAGTCGCATACCGTAAGGCGCCTGCTCGACACGGATTTCCGGGCAGTCGTATTCGCGCAGCACCTGCGTGATGGCCATCTTGGAGTCGGCCGAAGCGCCGCGGAATTGCTTGCCGTAGCTCTCGGAGGTGTCTTCGTCCTCGAAGAACCGGTGCAGGAACGAGGCGTGCGCGGGGTCGATCCCGACTTCGAGGGCCTGCAGCCAGTTGCACTCCCACAGCCCCTTGAAGGCGAACGTGTGGCTGTCGGGGGCGACGAAGCAGTCGAAATCCGGGAAGGCGGGTGGCTCGCCTTCACCGATGTACGCAAAGATGATGCCGCTCTTTTCAACGACTGGATAGGCAGGCTGCTGGATTCGGGTACACAGCTTGCTGCCCGCGGGTTCGGCCGGGGTCTCCAGGCACTTGCCCGAGGCGTCGAACAGCCAGCCGTGAAAGGCGCACCGCAGTCCGCCGCTTTCAAGGCGGCCAAAGGCCAGATCCGCGCCACGGTGGGGGCAGTCACGGTCCAGCATGCCGAGATTTCCCTGCTGATCGCGGAACAGAACGAAATCCTGGCCCATGAGCTTCACTGGCTTGAGCGGACGCGGCCCTTGCAGCTCCTCGGTCAAGGCCACCGGCTGCCAGTAGCGGCGAAGGAGCTGGCCTGCAGGCATATCGGGCCCGACACGGGTCAACAGGTCGTTCTTTTCTGCGCTGATCATGGGAAATTCCTAAAAAATATTGAGTGCACGCTATTGCATGCAACGGCGTGCATTGTTCTTTTGTTGATTGATCCTGGTCAATGGTTTTGTAACTTAAATCTCAAAAATATAGGGTAAATACTTATGTTTTGATCGAAAAACAGAGCGGTGAAAGAAGGTTGAGGCGAAATTAAGCGGCTATGATTTGATGGATGGCTCAGAGTTGCATGCAGGGTGATGGTTGCCTGTTTTGGTGTGTGCAGAGGCTGGGATCACAATGGATAAAGAGACAAATGCATCTTCGTAGCAGGCGGTAGAAATGGACTCACAACAATCTCGGGTCTTGGTCCAATTGCGGGACATGATCCTCAAGGGCGAGTTCGTCCCGGGGGAGCGCCTTGCGGAGATTCCTCTTGCGGAACGGCTGGGCGCATCGCGCACGCCTGTGCGGCTGGCGCTGGGAAGCCTGGAGCACGAAGGCCTCATCGAGCCCTCGCCGGTAGGCGGCTATCAGATGCGGCGTTTCACTTCCCGCGAAATCGCGGATGCCATTCGCGTGCGCGGCATGGTCGAAGGGTTCGCGGCAAGGCTCCTGGCCGAGGAGGGCGCGCCCAGGCAGTTGCTGCGCGAACTGCACGACTGCCTGGATGCCGGCGACAAGGCCGTCAACAAGCCGCAGATGGAACTGGATGATTACGCGGCCTATGTGGAAATGAACGACCGGTTTCACCGCCTCATCATCGAGGGATGCGGCAACTCGTCGCTCAAGCGCATCATGGAGCAGTTGCGCGGCCAGCCCTTTGCAGCGCCCAGCTCGATGCTGCCCATGCAATCGTCAATGACCGAGGGCCAGCAGTGGATGCAGCAGGCGCATCGCCAGCACCATGCCATCGTCCAATCCATCGAGCGCGGCCAGGGTTCGCGCGCGCAGGCGCTAGGGGAGGAGCACGTGGAAATCGCGCGGATGAACCTCGACTACGCCCTGGAACGGCCGGAACTGGCTGCCGAGCTCATGCCGGGCATGCGCCTGGTGGCTGGGCAGGGGCGCGGCTGAGGCTCCTCGTAAGACCTTAAGGTCAGGTTGAAGCCAGCATGGCCCGAAAGCGGCCGCTGGCCTGCATGCATTCCGTTTGCAGGCGGCGGACGATGTCGGCCACTGGTTCTACGGCGCGTGCGAAACCGACAGCGGGGCCCATGGACAGCATGCCTTCTTCGTGCTGGCCGGCCTGATAGGCCAGCGCTTGCGTGCGCTCGCCGCTGATCAATGCGCCAAATTCCGCATGGCTACGCGCTCCGGCGGCTTCGAGTGCGGCCACCTTGCGCGCATTCTCGTTGTCCACCACGCGCCAGGTATCGCCCAGGCTGCCCAGGACTGCGCGGGTGCCGTGGGCATCGGTGGCTACTATCCGCTGCTTGTAGGCATCGTGCGCAGGTGTTTCAAGCGCGGGTGTGAAGACGCTGCCCATGACCACGGCATCGGCGCCTAGCGCCAGGGCGGCGGCAATCTGCCGGCCGTGGCCGATGCCGCCACCGAGCGCCAGCGGGATGTGCAACTGATCGAGCGCGTACGCGCCGTTCAGGAAGGTGGGGAGCTGGTTGCTGCCTGGATGCCCGCCTTCTTCCATGCCGACGAGGGTGACGGCATCGACGCCCATGTTTTGCGCGCTCACTGCGTGGCGGACATGGGCGCACTTGTGGATCACGATGGCTTTGGCTTCCCGGAAGATGGGCATCAGTTCGGTGGGGGAGTCCGGCGGTTTCGAACAGGCGGACGCCTTCGTCCAAGGCAATCTTGAGCCGTACCGGCATCGAGTCATTGCCGGAGGCGCGCCGGGAGAGCGTGAGATTGACGCCGAAAGGCTGCCCGCCAGTCAGTTCACGGCACTCCCGCAGCGCTTGCCGGAAGTCTTCGTCCGTGCGCAGGCTGCGCGCCGTGATGAAGCCCATGCCGCCTGCTCGCACCATGGCGGCTACCAGGCGCGCATCGGACAGCCACATCATGCCGCCCAGGAGCAGGGGCCAGCGGATGCCGAGCAGTTCGGTCACGCGCGTGGGCCAACGTTCCGGGATCGGCGCATCCAGTTCGGGGTTGGTGGAGATGCGCGCGTTCATATGTGTCTTCCCATGAGCAGAATAGGTTGAAGGTCAGTGGCCAACTGCCGGAGCAACGGACCGGCTTCGTCGAGCATCAGCGACTTGGGCAGCAGCGATGCTGGCCCCCCGCAACTCACCACATAGCGCTCGCCGGCGGTCAGTTCGATGGTCGAGGCCACCGTATTGATCTGGTGGATGGGGCGTTCGTGATAGACGAAGCCGCGCTCCGGGTATTGAGCGATGGCATTGGCCATGGCTTGCTGCTCGGCTTCGTCGCCGAGCTGGCCGTCGGCGCGTGCCGTTTCGAGCAGCTCGTCGCGTTCCTGCGGGGTACAGCAGGCCAGGTAAGACCAGCCGATGGCGCTGTGGAAGAGGGGGATGCGCGAGCCCACCCGCAGGTTCATCAGGAGCGGCGAGTTGCCTTGGCATCTGAGCAGGTACACGATGCTGTTGCCGTCCCTCCGCCCCAAGGCCACCGCTACCTGATAGCGGTCGGCCAGAACCTGAAGCAGCGGGCGGATGACTTCCAGGGCCTCCTGGCCGGCCAGGGCGGCGCTTCCCAGGGCGATGGCCGCGATGCCTAGCTGCAGTTTGTCCTTGCCTGGAACGGCATGGAGAAAGCCCGTCTTCTGAAGGGTGTAGCACAGCCGCCAGACAGTGGGCTGCGCCAGACCCGTGAGGTGCGCGATTTCCGTGGTCCCGAGCGTGCGCCGTTCAGCGTCGAAGCAGCGCAGGATTTCCAGACCCCGGGCCAGCGCGGTCACGAATTGCCGATCGGGTTCAGCGGCCTCTTCCTGGGATGGGGTGTGAGCGCGCGCGGATGCAGGACCTCTTGACATGGGTAAGTGCTCTCCTCTAACATTAATTCACTAATCGAATTATGAATTCGCACTGCAAATTATATAGATGAATGAGAAGGATGTAAAGGGCACGGGGACAGGTTCTTCGCAGGCCCACGGACGTATCGAATGGCCTGGCGCTTGTTTCTGGGGCGGTGATGCATTGGTGCGTGCCATTCGGGCGGCTGGACAGCGGTTGCGCAAACCGCTGGTCGTGACCGATGCCGGTGTGTGGGCCGCACTTGGCCCTTTCGTGGAGGCTGCGTTGGCTGATGTGCGCGGGTTGCAGTGGCAGGTATACGGCGGCGTGGTGTCCAACCCCAGTCTGGCGCAGGTGCGCGATGCCCTTCGCGCGGGCCGTGAATCGGGTTCTGAAAGCCTGATCGCGGTGGGGGGTGGCAGTGTCATGGATGTGGCCAAGGTCACGCTGGCATGCATGGCCAGCGGCTTGGAAGTGGAGGCGCTGCAAACGCTGGAAGGGCAGGCTTGGCTGGAGGCCGCCACCACGCCGGATGATCCGCTTTTTCTTGCGGTCCCGACAACCTCTGGAACGGGCAGTGAAAGCAGTTCTGCCGCGCTGATTCAGGGTGATGGCGGCCGCAAGCGCCTGTTTCGTTCCACGCGCACCCGGCCGGCGCTGGTGGCGCTGCAACCGGAATTGACGCTCGGCTTGCCTTTCGGGCCCACGGCCCAAGGCGGTTTTGATGCGGTGTTGCATGCGTTGGGGGCCTGGGTCAATACGGATCCCTGCCCCGTAGGCAAGGCCATGGCGTTGCAAGCGCTGCGGCTGTGCATGAAGGCGCTGCCCGCCGTTCTGGCAGCGCCGGCGAGCCTGCAGGCCCGCGCCGATATGCAGATGGGGGCCTACATGGCGGGTGTGGCCATTGGCATGAACAAGGTCGATGCGGTGCATGCCATGTGCACGCCGCTCGAATCCCGGGTGCACATGGCCCATGCGGAGGTTCTCGGGCCTGTGTTCAGCGTGGTGTCCCGCTATACGGCCGAAACCGCAGCCAGGCCCTACGCGGAAGCTGCGCGCGCGCTGGGTGTGGCCGATACCGGTGATGAGCGGCGCGATGCCCTGGCGCTGATCGGCGCGGTGGAGGAACTGGCCGCACGGGCACGGATCTCCTTGCGCTTTCCCGATCTGCGTCTCTTGCCTGAAGACGCTGAACTGCTGGCCGTGCAAGCCCGGCAAAGCGCGTCGATGCCCCTCAACCCGCGTGTGCTTGCGCACGAGGAAATCAAGTCGCTGTATCTGCAAATGGCGGCATAAGAGCGCGTGAAAAAAAGCGCGTGCAAAAAGCGCATTCGCGCTCCAAGAAAGAATTTGATGAACGTTATTGACTCACGGCCCTACGAACTGCTGATCGGTGAACGCTGGCGCGCCGGTGCGCAAAGCCGCACTTTCGACACGCTCAACCCCGCCACTGGGCGGGTGCTGGCCCAGGTGTATGAAGCCACCGAGGCCGATGTGGATGCCGCCGTGCTCGCGGCCCACGAGGCCTATCAGGCGCACTGGCGCAAGACCACTCCCGCCGAGCGCGGCCGGCTGCTGCGGCGGTTGGCTGCCTTGTTCGAGCGCGATCGCGAAAAGATCGCCTGGATCGAGACCTTGAATGTGGGCAAGCCCATCACGCATTCGTTGGATTCGCTCAAGGCCATGCCTTCTTCGCTGGAGTATTTCGCGGGCATCATCCCTGCCGTGCGCGGTGAGACCATTCCGGTCGGCAACCACAACGTGCTCAACTTCACCATCCGCGAGCCGCTGGGCGTGTGCGCGCTCATCATGCCCTGGAACTACCCGATGACGCTGACCGTCAACAAGCTCGGGCCGGCGCTGGCGGCGGGCAATACGGTGATTCTCAAGCCTTCGGAAGTGACGCCGCTCTCTACCATGGTCCTGGCGCGGTTGTTCGAGGAAGCCGGTTTTCCACCAGGCGTGGTCAACGTGGTCAACGGACCGGGCTCGACGGTGGGAGAGCGGCTCGTGACGCATCCGCTGGTGTCGCGCGTGTCGTTCACGGGAGGCACCGTCACGGGTTCGCGCATCGTGGCTTCCACGGCTGCCGACGTCAAGCGCGTGACGCTGGAGCTGGGAGGCAAGTCTCCGCTCATCGTCTTCGAAGATGCGCCGCTGGAGCAGGCCGTCGCGGTGGCGGCCGGAGATCTCATCAAGAATTCGGGCCAGGTATGCATTGCCTGTACCCGCCTGTTGGTGCAGGAGTCGGTCAAGCGCGAGTTCCTGGACCGCGTGCAGGAGCGGCTCGATGCCATCCGCATCGGCTCCCCCGAAGACCCCGCCACGGAGATGGGGCCCTTGGTCAGTGCCGCGCAGAAGCAGCGTGTGGAGAAATACATCCGCATCGCGAGCGAGGAGGGAGCCAGGCCTGTGCAGTACGGCTCCCTGTCGGGTGCGGCGGAGACGGGCTTCTTCGTCAAGCCGACGCTGCTGATGGACTCGCAGGCTCGGATGCAGTCGGCGCAGGACGAAATCTTCGGCCCGGTGCAATCGGTCATCAGCTTTCGCGATGAGGACGAGGCCTTGCGCATCGCCAACGATTCCCGCTATGGCCTGGCCGCCGTTCTTTTTACCCGCGATGGCGGGCGCGCCTTGCGCATGGCACGAGGCATCCAGTCGGGCAGCGTGGCCATCAACACCGGGGTGCGGACTTCGTTCGACGCGCCTTTCGGTGGCTACAAGCAATCAGGCATCGGCAAGGAGCGAGGGCTCGAAGCCATCTATGAAAACACGCAGCTCAAGAACGTCAAGTACGACATGAGCGTGTAGATCCGGATCTTTTTACCAATAGGAGTTGATGATGAAATTCGTAGCCAAGTTTGCAGGCAAGCTCGCCGTCGGGGCCGCAGCGTGCGTGTTGGCGGGCCATGCATTCGCGGAGTGGCCTGAGAAGCCCGTCCGCATGGTGATTGGCTTTGCGCCTGGGGGTGCTTCCGATATCGCCTTCAAGATGGTGCAGGACGTGCTGTCGCAAAAGCTCGGCCAGCCCGTGGTGCCGGAGTACAAACCCGGAGCCAACGGCAATATCGCTAACCAGGCTGCGGCCACCGCGGCGCCCGACGGCTACACCGCGCTGTGGGCCAATGTGGGGCCGCTGGCCACCAACACTTATCTGTACAAGGGCGTGAAGCTCGATCCGGCCAAGGCGTTTGTACCGGTGACGCAGTTGACCGATTCTCCTCTGGTGGTGGTGGTGCCCAAGTCGTCCCCTTATCACACCATGCAGGATCTGGTGCAGGCTGCCAGGAAAGGCGATGCCCATATGTCATACGGCTCGGCTGGCAACGGCAGCTCCATGCATATCGCGGGCGCTTCGCTGGCGTTGGCCCTGAATGCTTCGTTTACCCACGTGCCCTACAAAGGCAGCGGGCCGGCGATCCAGGATCTGTTGGGCAGCCGCTTGACGTTCATGGTGGACAGCCGTTCTACGACCGCGCCTTTCATCAAGGATGGTTTGTTGCGTGCGCTGGCCGTCAGCGGGGACAAGCGCGTTGCCGATATGCCGGATGTGCCCACGGTGGCGGAAGCGGGAGTTCCCGGCTTCAAGGTCACTACATGGCAAGCCGTGGTCATGCCGGCGGGCACGCCTGCCCCCATCGTCGAGAAATTCTCCAAGGCTCTCCGCGATACGCTGGCCACGCCGGAAGTGCGTGAGCGCTTCGCCCGCATCTACACGCCGCTGGTGGGCAGCACGCCCGAGGAGTTCGCGAAGTTCTGGGCCAAAGAGCGCCACGAAGCGAAGACGCTGGTGGAAAAAGCCCAAATGCAGATCGACTGAAGCGCTGCAAGAAAAGAGGAATCGATCATGGATCTGGGTTTGAAGGATTGCACCGCTTTTGTGACCGGCGGGGCGGGGACGCTGGGCTTGGCGATGGCCAGGCGATTCGTGCAGGAGGGCTGCAATGTGGTGGTGTGCGACACCAATCAGGAGGCCATCGACGCCGCGTGCGGTGAACTGGCCGCCATGGGCGGGCAGGTGCTGGGTGTACGCGCGGATGTCACCAGCAAGGAAGAGGTCGGCGCCGCGGTACGGAAGGCCGTGGACCGATGGAACAAGGTGGATATTCTGGTTAATAACGCGGGCTTCGCTCGTGACCGCTATCTCACCAAGATGGCGGAAGAAGACTGGCATGCCGTGCTGGACGTGACGCTGCTCGGCGCTTTCCATTGCTCGCGGGCGGTGTTGCCCCTGATGATGGAAAACCGCTTCGGGCGAGTGATCAATATCGCCTCGCGCGCGCATCTGGGCAACCCGGGACAGACCAATTATTCGGCCGCCAAGGCTGGCCTGATCGGGTTCACGCGCTCGTTGGCCCTGGAGTCGGGCAAGTTCGGTATCACGGCCAATGCCGTGGCGCCTGGTGTGATTTCCACGCCCCGCATGCAGCAGCGCCCTGATTATGTTGAACTGACCGAGCGTGCCAAATCCAATACGCCGGTCGCGCGGCTGGGTGATCCGGCTGACGTGGCGGCCACGGTAGCCTTCCTGGCGTCCAGGCTTGCCGGGTTCACGACCGGTGAAACCGTGCATGTGACCGGAGGGCGGTACGCATGAGCGCCGCGTCGGGCCGCCCCAAGCAAGCTCGCACCGGAGCCGGAGGCGAAGGTATATCAACACACGCACCCTTCGATCTCGATGAGCATCTGGGCCGGCGCCTCTATTTCGACGACCTGAAGCCCGGCCAGACCTGGGAGAGCCCGCGCCGCACGGTCACCGAAGCCGACGTGGTTCAGTTCGCAGGCCTCTCGGGAGACTACAACGCACTGCATACCGACGCGGTGTTTGCGGCCGATCACCCATTCGGCCAGCGGGCTGCCCATGGCTTGCTGACGCTGGCCATCGCCTCAGGCTTGACCACGCGGATGCTGGTGTACCGCCTGATGGACGGTGCCCGCCTGGCGCTGACCGAGCTGCGATGCAAATGGCGGGCGCCCGTTCTGATGGGCGACACCATTCATGTGGAACTCCGCATCGGTGAAAAATCGCTCTCGCCCAAGCGTCCCGGCACGGGCCGCGTGGTGATGCATCGCACCATCAGGAACCAGCGCGGTGAAGTGGTGGCGGAAAGCGAGTGGACTGCCCTGATGAAATGCCGGCCGGAGGCTGCATGAGCTTGAGTACTTCTGAGTTTGATCCTTCGGTCTGTTTCGACGATCTGCTGGAATTGACCAGGCCGCGTTCGGTGATGATCGTTGGCGCATCCACCTCGCCTGGCACATTGGGCCACACCACGGTGGTGAACGTGCTGGAGCATTCGGATTTCGATGGTGATGTCTACTTGGTCAATCCCAAGGGCGGAGAACTGAAGGGCAAGCCGCTCTACAAGGCGGTGAACGATGTTCCCGTGGAGGGTATCGATGTGGCCCTGCTGCTGATTCCCGCCGAGGCGGCCGTGGCGACTTTGCAAGCATGCGCGGCGCAGGGCGTGCGCTATGCCATCGTATTCACGGGAGGTTTTGGTGAGCTGGGCGAGGCCGGCCGTTCGGTGGAGGCTGACATGCTGGCCCTGGCCCGGCGCACCGGCATGCGCCTCTATGGTCCCAATTGCGCGGGCATGACCATGCTGGCGCCGCGCCTGGGGCTGACCTTCTCGACTGAGTTCTGCAATGACGGCCGCAGCGGCGGGCTTTCGCGCATCGGTCTGGTGACGCAAGGCGGTGGCCTGGGACGTTCGCTCATGCAAGGCAATGAGCGCGGCGTGCGTTTCTCGCGCTGGTTCTCTACAGGCAATGAGCTGGATCTGGACAGCGCCGACTTCATTCACTGGTTGGCGAACGACCCCGGTACTGACTTGATCTGCACGGTAATGGAAGGTATCAAGGATGGTTCGCGTTTCGTGGCGGCCGCCAAGGCCGCACGGCGCGCAGGAAAGCCGCTGGTGGCGCTCAAGATAGGGCGTTCGGATTTCGGAAAGAAGGCCGCGCAGTCGCACACCGCTTCCCTGGCGGGCGAGGATGTGGTGAACGACGCGGTGTTTTCGCAGTACGGGGTGATACGGGTCGATGATCTGGATGAGTTGCTCGACGTCGCCAGCCTGATCTCGCGCGTTGGGGCGCGCGATCTGCAGCGCATCTGCGTGTACTCCTCCTCGGGCGGCGCAGGCGTGTTGTCAGCCGACAAGGTGGGCGAGGCGGCTTTGTCCATGGCCACGCTGGCGGAAGACACCGTGGCTGAGATGGCCCGGCATGCGCCTTCTTATGCGGCGCTTACAAACCCGGTGGATCTGACCACGAAGGCGCTGGTGGATCCAGCGCTTGCCAGGAAATGCCTGACCCCACTCTTCGCAGATCCAGGCGTGGATGTGGTGCTCTACCCGCTGACTTCCAACTATGCCGCCAGTACGGAAGGGATCGTGCGCAACATGCTGGATGTGGCCAGAGGCGGCGGGAAGCCCTTTGTGCCTGTCTGGATGAGCAGCCGCCGCGGTCCCGCGCATGACTTGCTGGTCCAGGAAGGCTTCGCGCCCATGTATAGCCTGCGCAATACCATGCTGGCACTGCAGCGGATCAGCCGCTATGCGCTGCAAGCCCGGGACACTGCGGATCAAGACAGTTCGCTTGCGGCGTTGCCGGCGGCGGCCACGGTGTCACTACCCTGCAACGAGGCGCAAGCCAAGGCGCTGCTCGCGGAGCATGGCGTGCGTTCACCCAGGGAGGCGCAGGCCGCCACGGCTGATGATGCGGTGAAGCATGCCTGTGCCATCGGTTTTCCAGTGGCGCTCAAACTGGTGGCCGACGGCGTGTTGCACAAGAGCGAGGTCGGGGGCGTTCAGCTTCACCTGCGCAGCGAGGAACAGGTGCGGGATGCCTTCGAGCGCATCATGGACAACGCCTTACGGCACCAGATTTCCCGGCAAGCCATCCGCGGCGTGCTGGTTTCGGAAATGGTGACGCAGGGTGTGGAAATGTTGGTTGGCATTCACCGGGATGAGGTCTTTGGTCCGGTGCTTTCCGTGGGTGCAGGGGGCGTATGGGTGGAAGTGGAGGCCGATGTGGCACGTTGCCATCTGCCCGCCAGCCGCCGGGTCTTGGAGCGCGCGCTGGATCAGACGCGTGTTGCCAAACGCCTGGCCAGTCACCGGGGAATGCCGGCACGCGATCGCACGGCCCTGGTCGATGCCATGCAGCGTATCGCGGCATTGTTCCTGGCCTTGGGCGAGCAGGTTCAATCGCTGGAGGTCAATCCCTTGGTCGTGCTGGACGACAGGCAGGGCGTGGTCGCTCTGGATGCGGTGATCGAGTGAACCCGCCATTCATTTAAATCAACAACGGAATATCAAATGTTCGATAGCAAGATCGGGGGCGGAGACGCCCATTCCATCCTGGTTCGAGGCCACGACCTGGTCAACGAGTTGTTCAACCGCGACTTTATCGACGTGCTTGCACTGGAGCTGTTGGGGGAGTTTCCTTCGCCCGAGCTCAAGCGCATGCTCAACCTGTTCCTGGTCAGCGCTACTGACCACGGCCTGACGCCTAGCGCCCTGTCCGCCCGCCTGACTTTGCATGGTGCGCCGGAAGCCATGCAGGGCGCGCTGGCCGCGGGCCTGCTGGGCGCGGGCAGCCGCTTTCTGGGCGTGATCGAATATGCCGCGCGCTTTTTGCGCGACGCGCTTCCCAAACAGGAAAGCTATACCGACGAGGAACTGCGCCAGTATGCAGAGGAGTGCGTCAAGGCCAACAAAGCCGCCAAGCGCAAGATTCCTGGCGTAGGACATCCCATCCATGTCGATGGCGATCCGCGCTGCGAAAAGATGTTCGAGATCGCCAAGGAATGCGGTTACTACGGTAACTACTCGCGTTTCGCGGTGGAGTTGGCCGCGGCAACGGCGCGCTTGTCTGGCCGCAAGGTCCCCTTGAATGCCACGGGGGCCAAGGGCGCGATTGTGCTGGACATGGGCTTGACGCCCGAACTGGGCAAGGCGCTGACCATGATTGGACGTTCCGTGGGACTGATGGCCCACATCATTGAGGAGCAGAGAAATCCGATTGGCCAGAAGGTGTGGGACATGGCTTCAGGCCATTCCGCACACGGCTAGCCATCGGATGATGGGGGCAGGTGACCGGAGCCGGGTGCCGTTGCGCGGCCAGCTATCCGGCCCTGCGGAACGTGAAGTTGATTCGTTCGGTGCCTAGCAGCGGATGTGTGCTTTCCTTGATGGGCGCGACGCCATGAAAGCGCAGCCGGTCGGCGCCGCCCCACACGGCGACGTCTCCATGGAAGAGCGGCACTCGTTCGGCTCGGTCCCCCGGCGCTGGCCGCCCCACAGAAAGACGGCAGGCACGCCCAACGATACCGAGACGATAGGGAAGGAAAAATCGCGCTCGTTCTTGTCCTGGTGCAGGGAGAGGCGGGTGCCGGGCCGGTAGCGGTTGATCAGGCAGGCATCTGGCGTGAAGCCTGCAAAGCCCGCTTGCGCGGCTGCATCGCACGCCAGCCGCATGAAAGGGGCAGGCAGTGTGGGCCAGGGACGGCCGCTGTCAGGGTCATTGGATGTATAGCGATAACCACGGGTGTCGCTGGTCCAACCGAGTGAGCCGCAGTTGGTGAGCGGCACCGACATGCGCTGGCCGCCGGGGGTGACCATATGCCGGAAGGGTGCCTCGGAGATGATAGTCTGGAGCGCGGGCCAGAGATCCGCGACATAAGCCTGCGCAAATCCTCGCAGGACCACAGCCTGGCTGCCCAGGCGTGTTTCGGTGCCGGCGAGAAAGTTTTCTTGATCGAACAGGGAAATAGTGTTCACGGTGGCCGGGATGCCTGATCAGCGCCTTGCCAGACGATAGACGCAAGCGGGGGAAGTTGCGCAAGACGATGTGGGTTCGCTTGGCTGTCAGGCCGGAGGCGTCGAGCACCCGCTGCGAAACCGGACAGCGAAAGCCATAGGTGAATAGATAGAGCGCGCCGTGCTCCGGCATGGCAGAGAACGCCGCTGCGAGGATTCTCCGGTGATAGGAGCTGGCCATGTTGCGCAGGGGCAAGCCGCAGATGGTGGCTTCTATGCCCCGCAGGGCGGGATGGTCGCGCCGGGGAAGGTTCTGGGCTGGGGCGTTCAGGACGGTTGCGCCTGGAAACTCATCTCTCAGATGATGGCTCATTTCAGCGTCGCTTTCAACCAGCACCAGGGCTGAGGCGTCCAGGCCGTTGCGCAGCAGAGCTCGGGTAAAAACCCCTGTACCTACCCCTAGTTCCAGGACTTTTCCGCTTTTTGAGGTGATGCCGGCCGTGATGGCTGCTGACAGCGCAGAACCGGACGGCGCCAACGCTCCCACGGATCGGGGGTTGGAGAGGAGCGCCCGAAAGAAGCGTCTGCGCTCTTGCAGCCATGCCCGCGATGGGCGGTGCTCAGGTTGGGAGGCGCCTGCTGCCTTGAACGAGGATGCAGAAGTCATAGTGTGGCTGGGGCGCCACTTCATCCCTTCCTCGCGAGTGCCGCGCCGCGGAGCCTGGATGAGGCGTCGCCTTGAGCTGAACAAGGTCACCATTATTGAGGCGATTCCCCGGTAACCCGATGAAAAAGAGTGCTAAGAATGATGTGGGAGGGCCGATCTTGGGCGTTCACGCAGGCGGCCATAGGTAGAGTAGCGCCGCCGTCATGACGAGGTAGCGCAGGAACTTGCCCGCCGCCATGTAGCAGGCGCAGGGAAGAAGCGGCATCTTCAGCCAGCCGGCGACCGCGCAAAGGGGGTCACCGATCACCGGCAGGAAAGAGAAAAGGCATGCCTTGGGGCCCAGCTTTTCCAGCCACTCAAGCGCTCGCAGATGCGTGGCTGAGTGCCGGTACTTGTCGACCACCTTGTGGGCGCCCAAACCCATCCACCAGCTCACCATGCCGCCCAGGGTATTGCCCGCCGTAGCCACCAGGATGGCGGGCCAGAACAAATGCGGGTTCAGTTTGATGAGGCCGAACACCGCGGGTTCCGACCCCAGGGGCAACAAGGTAGCCGAGACGAAGGCCACCGCGAATACCGTGGACAAGCCATATTCGGGTAGCGCGAGCGCATTGAGCAGGGATTGCAGCCAAGCTTCCATCAGGCGGGCTAGGGTGTGTCATCAATTAAAACCCTCACGCGCTGACTCGCCCTGGGGATGGATACGCGAAGGCAGGCGCAGGCCGTAGTGATCTACGGTCAAGCCTGCCGACAAAGTAGACGCCGCAGGGCGAGCCAGCCCGTAGGGTTGCCAGGCTGTGCGGTGCATGGCGTTGTTGCAGCTCGCTTGTGTACACCAGTACACGGCGCTCGCTGCGCCTAGCCCTGCACCGCACAGCCTGGCAACGCGTGAGGGTTTTAATTGATGACACACCCTAGTGTAGAGCGTATGGCAGATGATTCGTCATTTCGATTGCTGAAATTTTGAGCAGCTAGAATGGCCTCCTTCCAGCCGATCCCCTTTTCGCCCTCTCTTTTTTCGCGACCACTCCATGCAGATCGGTCCCCATGTTCTGCCGAACAACGTTTTCGTCGCGCCCATGGCGGGGGTGACGGATCGGCCGTTTCGCCAGCTATGCCGCAGCTTCGGCGCCGGCTATGCGGTGAGCGAGATGGTGACTTCGCGCAAGGATCTGTGGCATACGCTGAAGACGTCCCGGCGCGCTGATCATGCCGGCGAACCGGGGCCGATCGCGGTGCAGATCGCCGGCACCGATGCCGAGATGATGGCGGAGGCTGCGGCCTACAACATCGACCGCGGCGCGCAGATCATCGACATCAACATGGGCTGCCCCGCCAAGAAGGTGTGCAACAAATGGGCCGGTTCGGCGCTGATGCAGGATGAACCGCTGGCGCTGGAGATCATCGAAGCCGTGGTGGCGGCATGCGCGCCGAGCAATGTGCCCGTGACGCTGAAAATGCGTACCGGCTGGTGCGCGCGCGAGAAAAATGCCGTGCGCATTGCCCGCGCGGCAGAGGCGGCCGGCGTGCAGATGCTCACCGTTCATGGCCGCACGCGCGAACAGGGGTATAAAGGCGAGGCTGAATATGACACTATCGGAGCCGTCAAGGCCGCCGTGCGTGTACCTGTGGTGGCCAATGGAGACGTCGATTCGCCTGTCAAGGCGCGCGCCGTATTGGCGGCCACTGGCGCAGATGCGGTCATGATCGGCCGGGCCGCCCAGGGGCGGCCGTGGATCTTTCGCGAAGTCGTTCACCATTTGGCCACGGGTGCGCTGCTGGCGCCTCCGCCGGTTCTGGAGGTGCGCCGCGCATTGCTGGCGCATTTGCAGGACCATTACGCGCTTTATGGTGAACACACTGGCGTGAGATCGGCGCGCAAGCATATCGGCTGGATGCTACGCGGCCTGGCTGGCGGCGATGATCTTCGCGCCGCGGTCAACGCCCAGGAGGATGCCGGCGCCCAATGGCGTGCGGTGGATGAGTATTTGCAGGCGCTTGCCGAGCGTCACGAACGCTGGCCGAGTGACACAGCGCAGGACGTGCCTGCCAACGAGATGGAAACGCCACGACAACCATGAGCAAGAAACATATAGAGGAATGCGTGCGCGACAACCTGGAGGGTTATCTGCGCGACCTGCGAGGCACCGAGCCGAACGGCTTGTACGGCATGATGATGAAAGTGGTGGAGAAGCCGCTGCTCGACGTGGTCATGCAGCACGCAGAACACAACCAGTCGCGTGCAGCCGAATGGTTGGGAATGAACCGCAACACCCTGCGCAAGAAGCTGATGGAGCACAAGCTGATTTGATGAGGAGCGGAGGCCAGCCCTCGGTAGGGTGCGCGCGAGGTGCACGCCCTACAGATCCCCCTACGACGCTTCAGTTGCTTTCCTGAGCCGTACTTTTTCATTTTTCACAAGTCCAAGCATGAACGCCCTGATTTCCGTATCCGATAAAACCGGCATCACCGAGTTTGCCGCCGCGCTGGCGGCGCTCGGTGTCAACCTGCTGTCCACGGGCGGCACCGCCAAGCTGCTGGCCGATGCCGGCCTGGCGGTGACCGAGGTGGCCGAGGTCACTCGCTTTCCCGAAATGCTCGACGGCCGTGTGAAAACACTGCATCCGGCCGTGCATGGAGGCCTGCTGGCGCGGCGCGATCTGCCCGAGCACATGGAGGCGCTGCGGGAACACGGCATCGGCACCATCGACCTGCTGGTGGTCAATCTGTATCCATTCGAGGCCACGGTGGCCAAGGCGGGCTGCACCCTGGCTGATGCGATCGAGAACATCGACATCGGCGGGCCGGCCATGGTGCGTAGCGCGGCCAAGAACTGGCGCCATGTGGCGGTGCTGACCGACGCGGCGCAGTACCCCGGCGTCCTGGCTGAGCTCCAGGCCAACCAGGGCCGCTTGAGCGATGCCACCCGCTTTGCGCTGTCCGTGGCGGCTTTCAGCCGTATCAGCGATTACGACGGCGCCATCAGCGACTATTTGTCTGCCATCGATTTCAAGGAAGGCGCCGACAGCGAGGTGCCGGCCAGGCAACTTTTCCCGGCCCACAGCAACGGCCGCTTCACCAAGCTCCAGGATCTGCGTTACGGGGAGAACCCGCACCAGCAAGCCGCGTTCTACCGCGACCTGTATCCCGCACCTGGTTCGTTGGTCACGGCGGAGCAATTGCAGGGCAAGGAGCTCAGCTACAACAATATCGCCGATGCCGATGCCGCCTGGGAGTGCGTGAAGCAGTTCACCGCGCCGGCCTGCGTGATCGTCAAGCATGCCAACCCGTGTGGCGTGGCCGTGGGTACCGATGCGCTCGCCGCCTATGGCAAGGCTTTCCAGACCGATCCCACCAGCGCCTTTGGCGGCATCATCGCGTTCAACGTGCCGGTGGATGAGCATGCCGCGCAGCAGGTGAGCAAGCAGTTCGTGGAAGTGCTGATGGCGCCTGAGTTCACGCCCGAGGCACTGGCCGTGTTCAAGGCCAAGGCCAATGTGCGCGTGCTGCGGATTTCGCTGGAAGGCGTGCAGCGCGACGGCCAGACGGATTGGGCGCGCGGCCACAACGCCATGGATGTCAAGCGCGTGGGCTCCGGCCTGCTGATGCAGACGGCCGACAACCGCGAGCTGGCGCTGGCCGAGCTGAAGGTGGTGACCAAGCTTCAGCCCACGCCTGAACAGTTGCAGGATCTGCTCTTCGCCTGGAAGGTAGCCAAGTTCGTCAAGAGCAATGCCATTGTGTTCTGCAAGGACGGTATGACCATGGGTGTCGGCGCCGGGCAGATGAGCCGGCTGGACTCGGCTCGCATTGCCAGCATCAAGGCCGGGCACGCCAATCTTTCATTGCAGGGTTCGGCCGTGGCCAGCGACGCCTTCTTCCCGTTCCGCGACGGGCTCGACGTGGTGATCGATCACGGCGCCACCTGCGTTATTCAACCCGGTGGCTCGATGCGCGATGCCGAGGTGATCGCCGCTGCTGACGAGCGCGGCGTGGCCATGGTGTTCTCGGGCGTACGGCACTTCCGGCACTGAACGGCCTGCTGTTCAAGACCTGGTGAGTTCCGAGAGAAACTCACTTTGGTGTTACAAATTTCCCGCGAAATGCTTGAAAAATGAGGCTATCAACTAAATAGTTTTGTCTCATTTTTGCCTCTCCAGCGAGGCCTTTAGTGCTTGATGGTTAAAAAAAGTGCCAAGAAGTTGGCACTTTTTTAATTTTTGACCAGCCGTTTACACATGTGAACAAATGGCAACCATACACTCGCGCCGCTCTAGCCCGAGTGTGAACAGGTTGGAGCAAAGAGCGGTGTGAAAGCCGCTGTTGTTTATCTCCTCAAGCACTGGATTTTTATGTTCAAGCAAGTGATTTCTACTGTCGCGCTGGCAGTTTTGGCTGTGTTCTCTGGCCAGGCAATGGCTGCTGATGCGGTCTCCCCTACGGCTACCGCGACATTCCAGGTCAAGATGACCATTGTCAAGGCCTGCTCGGTGACGGCGGGCACCGCCTCCGACATCGATCTCGGTTCGGTACTCTCGACGGCCGTCAATGTCAGCGGCTCCAATACCATCAGCGTGACGTGTTCCAAGAACACGCCGTACTTCATCGGCCTGCAGCCTACCGGCACCAATACGAATGGCGCGGGTGAAATGGTCAGCGCCACGACTACCGACAAAGTGCCTTATCAATTGCACTCCGCCTCGGCTACAGGTCCGGTCTGGGGCAACACTGCCACGCCTACCGCGGTAGGCAATGGTGTGGCTGACACGGGCACCGGCGCGGCGAAAACCCACACGGTCTATGCGGTGGCCGCCAGTGCAAACTTCACGCCGGGCAGCTACGCTGACACCGTGACCGTGACGATCAACTACTGATCCTGGATGGGTGGCAGAGTGAACATTGTGCGTTTCATCGTGTTGGCCTGCGCTTTGCTGGCAGGTGGAGTTGCCGGTGCGGCCGGCTTGCAAGTCGCGCCTGTCACTCTGACGCTCCAACCTGCCCAGCAGGCTGACGGCCTGTGGCTTTCCAATACCGGCGATGCGCCATTGGATGCCCAGGTGCGTGTGTTTCGCTGGACGCAGGCAGGCGGCGAAGATCGGCTGGAGCCGACGCGTGAAGTGATCGTGAGCCCCCCCATGCTGCAATTGCCGGCGCAAGGCCGCCAGTTGGTGCGCGTGATCCGCAGCGGGCCGCCGCCAGCAGGCACGGCTGAAGAGGCCTACCGCGTGCTGATCGATGAGTTGCCGCTGCCGCCTCCCCAGGTGGGGCAGGCCTCGTCCTCCGTGCCCGCGCCATCGGGTGCGGGCAAGGGCCTGAATTTCGTGATGAGGCACTCTTTGCCCATTTTCATCTCCCCCGCAGGCGCGCCGGCAAGTCCGCCGCAACTGAAGTGGTCTCTACAGCGCCAGGGGACGCAAGCCGTGCTCGAAGTAGCCAATACCGGTGGCACGCATGCGCAGCTGGCTGATTTGATTTTTACGGATGAAGCTGGGCGTTCCACGCCTGTTCACCCTGGCTTGCTGGGCTATGTATTGCCTGGCACTACCATGCGCTGGCCGCTCAAGGTGCAGCCCTCCACGTTTGTGGCCCAAGGCCGCTGGCAGGTCATGATCAATGGCAGTACGACCGAACAAGATGTTGCACCGCTGGATCGGTAGGGCTGGAAAGGCGTCGTGGGTGATGATGGCGCTGGCCGCGTCAGCCGCGGCCGCCGCGGCTGACGCGCCAGCATCCGTGCCTGCGCCTTCCCGTGCCGATCCTCGGGGGACGGCGCGCGGCGAACTTGAGCTTTTCCTTGAGGTTTCGCTCAACGGCATGGCGCGTGGGCTGCAGCCCTTCAAGGACCGCGCGGGCGAACTGTGGACGAGCGCCGATGTGCTGCGCCAGTTGGGCTTTGTGCTGCCGGAGGGGACTGCTGCCGACCAGCGCCTTCTCGCGTTGCCTGGCGTGCAGGCGCAGTACGACGCGCAGCGCCAGCGCGTGTCGATCACCGCGCCGCTGGCAATGCTGCAACTGCCTACCACCGTGGTCAGCGCGCCCGGAGTAATGGGCCAGTCTCCCAGCACTTCCGCGGGGCTGCTGCTCAACTACGACCTCTATGGTACCCAGAGCAGCACGACAAGCCTGGGGGCGTTCACGGAATTGCGCGCCTTCAGCGGAGAGTCCGTACTTAGCAACACGGCGCTGCTTCAGCATGCCAGCGGCCAGTCTGCCAGCACGCAGCAACAGGGATTGGTGAGGCTGGACAGCACCTGGAGCCGCTCATTCCCGGAGCAGATGCTCACCGTGCGCGTGGGGGACACATTCACAGGGGCGCTGCCATGGTCGCGCGCCACGCGTATTGGGGGTATTCAACTGGCGCGCAACTTCGGGTTGCAGCCTTACCGCCAGACCGCACCGCTGCCCAGCTTCATCGGATCGGCCACCCTTCCGTCGGAGGTGGAGCTGTTCGTGAATGGCATGCGGCAATACAACGGACAGGTGCCGGCGGGGCCCTTTCAACTCAACACCTTGCCGAGCGTCAACAGCTCTGGTACGGCTCAGGTGGTGCTTACTGACGCGCTGGGCCGTGCCACCACGCTGGATTTTTCGCTTTACGACAGTGGCCGCCTGTTGGCTCCAGGCCTTACGGATTGGACGGTAGATATAGGCGCGGTGCGCCGCAACTACGGCCTGAGCTCATTCGACTATGGCAGGGAGCCGGTGCTGACCGGTACCTGGCGCCGCGGCATGAGCAACCAGTTCACGCTGGAAGGGCACGCCGAGGCCATGCGCGGGCTGACCTTGGCGGGCTTGGGCGGGGTGGCGCAATTGGGGAGCGCGGGCTTGGTGTCAGCGGCGCTTTCACGCAGCCAGCACCGGGAAGGCAATGGCACGCAGGCCAGCCTGAGCTGGAGCTGGATTCAGCAGCGGTTCAATGCCGGCCTGAGCGCCACACGGACTCAGGGCGACTACCGCGACGTGGCGACACAGTATGGTTCCGCGCCGGCCAGAGCCAGCGGCCGCGCGACGATCGGCTACAGCACGGCTGAGCTGGGCAGTTTTAATCTCAGCTATTTTTATTACCATCCGGTTGATCAGGCTTCGACGCGCTACGCCAGCCTGAACTGGTCTCGCTCGTTCGGGCGTTCGGTTTCCCTGTCGGCTGGGATGAACCAGAATTTGAACAACCGCAGCGAGCGCAGCATGTTCATCACGCTGAACTGGCTGCTGGATACGCGCACGAGTGTCGGCGCCAGCGTGCAGCACGATGCGCAGGCTGGTACGACAGGCATGTTCACGGCGCAGCAGTCCGCACCCAGCGAAGGCGGTTGGGGGTGGCGTACCGCCGCGCGCGCGGGTGGCAGTGCCGCCGGCGGGCAGGCTGAGATCAATTACCTGGGCCGCTATGGCAGCGCGCAAGCGGGTCTCAGCGATTTCGGCCATGGCAGCCGCTATGGCTACGTGGGCGCCAGCGGTTCTTTGGTCATGATGGGCGGGCATGCCTTTGCCGCGCGGCGGATCGACAGTGCATTTGCGGTGGTCGATACCGATGGGGTGGCGGGCGTGCCGGTGAAGCTGGAAAACCGCTTGATAGGTGAAACGGATGAACGTGGCCTGTTGCTGGTGGTGCCCGTCAATGCCTATCAGAACAACAAGCTGGCGATCGATCCCATGCAATTGCCGGCCGATGTCCGCCTTGATCGCACCGATGCGGTATTCACGCCGAGCGACCGCGCGGGCTCGCAGGTACGCTTTGGCATCACGCCGGTGCGGGCGGCGAACGTGGCGCTGGTCGATGGCAAGGGCCAGCCTTTGCCTTTGGGGAGCCGGGTGCACCTGAATGGCCAAGGCGGTGAAGGCGCTGTGGTCGGATATGACGGGATGGTGTATCTGGATACGCTGGATGAGGACAATGCACTCTCTGTCCAGACGCCCGCGGGGGCATGCAAGGCGCGCTTGACATGGCGCAGGTCGCCGGATGGCGTGGCGCAGGTGGGGCCGCTGGCCTGCTTGCCCTGAGGCGGTGTGAACATACAAGGATGCATGGTGTGAAGACAATAGGCTGTGGAGTGTTCCGGTGCTGGCGTTGGCTGCTGGCGGTGTGCTTGCTGTCGGGTATGTGCACCGTGGCGCAGGCACAGTGCTACAACGGCGGCAACCTGGACGTGGTTTTCGGGACCGTGAGCGTGGGAAGCAGCGCCTTCGCCACAGGGAATGCGCCATTCAACTGCCAGTCCAATGGCACCACGAGCTACTTCAAGGCCTGTCTTTACGTGGCCGAGGGGCCTGGGAACCTGTCGGGCGTGAACCCGAGGCAGATGACCAACTACAACAGTGGCTCGCTGGCTTACACCCTTTACTCGGATTCGAGCCGCAGCAACGTACTGGGGCCGCAGGGCGGGAGTTACACGGTATATGAGAAAACACTGACGATCGCGGGCAGTTCGTCTGCCCTGGTGCCGTTGAATTTTCCGGTCTACGGACGCGTGGGGCCGGTGCCCGCGGGTACGGCGGCGGGCAACTACGAGGCACCATTCAATGGCGTCTTCATGGTCTATTCCGTGAACCGCAATGGCACGTTTCCGTCGAGCTGCACGGCAAATAGCGGTTCAGGCAATTCCGGCACGGTGAACATGGCCTTCAAGGCCACGGCCAGTGTCTCCAATAGCTGTGCCGTGGGGGTGAGCGCCACTGATCTGAATTTCGGCAGCGTGTCATCGCTCGCTTCTCCGGTTGATGGAACCTCCTCCATCACGATGACCTGCCCGCCAAACACGAGCTGGACGCTGGGTTTGAGCTACGGCGTGAACGCGTCCGGCACGCAGCGCCGCATGGCCGGCCCTTCAGGAAGCTATGTGAGCTACGGACTCTACCGGGACGCCAACCGTACCCAGATCTGGGACAACAGCAGCAACATGGTCACGGGCAGCGGCGGAAGTCCGGGCAGCGTCACGGTTTATGGCCGTGTGCCGGCGCAGCCGGAGTCCAGCCCCGGCAGCTACAGCGATACAGTGACGGTCACACTCACCTATTGACCATTGAGGGTGCGCGTGCCGAAAGGGCGTTACTTGGGCGCCAGCTCTTTGAAGATTTCTTTGGCCGCCGCCACGGTGGCCGCAATATCTTCATCAGTGTGCGCGGCGCTCACGAATCCGGCTTCATACAAAGCGGGCGCGATATAGACACCACGGTCAAGCAGCCCATGGAAGAGCAGGTTGAACCGGCCTGAGTCGCTCTTCATCACTTCGGTGTAGTTGTGCGGCAACTCGGGCAGCAGGAAAAAGCCGAACATGCCCCCTTCGCAATCGGCCGAGAAAGGCAGGCCTTCAGCCGCGGCCGCGTTCTTCAAGCCATCAACGAGCGCGTGCGTCTTGCGTGAAAGATCGTCGAAGAATCCGGGTTTTCTGATCTCTCTCAGCGTGGCCAGGCCGCAGGCGGTGGCCACCGGGTTGCCGCTCAGGGTGCCGGCTTGATAGACAGGCCCCAGGGGCGCGAGTTGTTCCATCACCGAGCGTTTGCCGCCGAAGGCCGCCAACGGCATGCCACCGCCGATGACTTTACCCATGACGGTCAGGTCGGGTTCGAAGCCCGGGATTTGCTTGGCATACACGCTCTGCGCACTGCCCAGCGCCACGCGGCAGCCAGTCATGACTTCGTCGTAGATGAGGAGCGCGCCGTGCTGTGTGCACAGTTCGCGGCAACGGCGGGTGAATTCCACCGAGGCGCGGACGAAATTCATATTGCCCGCGATGGGTTCGATGATGAGGCCGGCGATGTCCTTGCCATGCAGCGCGAAAGCCTCTTCGAGCTGGGCCACGTTGTTGTATTCCAGCACCATGGTGTGCTGCACCACCTCGGGCGGCACGCCAGCACTGGTCGGGTTGCCAAAGGTGGCCAGCCCGGAACCTGCCTTGACCAGCAGCGCATCGGCGTGGCCGTGGTAGCAGCCCTCGAACTTGATGATCCTGCTGCGGCCGGTGGCGCCGCGCGCCAGCCGGATGGCGGTCATGCCCGCTTCCGTGCCGGAGCTGACCAGGCGCAGCATCTCCATGGAGGGCACCAGCGAGAGAATTTCCTCGGCCAGCTCGATCTCCCGCTCGGTGGGCGCGCCAAACGAAAAGCCCTCGGTGGCGGCTTTCTGCACGGCCTCCAGCACGGCCGGATGGCCGTGGCCCAGGATCATGGGGCCCCAGGAACCGATGTAATCAATATAGCGCTGGCCGTTCGCGTCCCAGAAGTACTGGCCTTGTGCGCGCTGCACGAAGCGCGGCGTGCCGCCGACTGCCCGGAAGGCACGGACCGGCGAGTTGACGCCGCCCGGGATGACCTGGCGCGCGCGCGCCATCAGTGATTCGTTGAGATCAGTGTTTGGTTTCATTGAAAGGGTCTGGAATATCGGTGGAAGGCGAGGCGTCGGCATCAGCCTCCAGCACGCTGTCGTCGGTCTCGGCCCAGAAGAGGCGGTCTGCCACGGCATGGCCCATGCCGGGGTGAAAACCGTGGTCGAGCGATTGATCGACGTACTGTAGTGCCTCCAGGGTGGCTTCGGTCAGGTCGGAGCCCATGGCCAGCAGGGCCGCCAGCGCGGCGGAAAGGATGTCGCCCGCGCCCAGGAAAGAGGCGTCGATGCGCTCGAATGTCTGGGTGCAGAGCTCCGCTTGCGGCGAAGCCAGCACGTTGCCTATCTGGCCGTCAGGCAATGCCAGCCCCGTGGCCAGCACGTAGGAAACGCCCAGTTCCGCGGCCGCACGCGCAAGATCGGTGGCGCGCGCATGGCGATGGGTGGTGGACTCCGGAAGCAGCCAATGCCGCAGGGTGCTGTTGTTTCCAACCAACACTGCGGTTTGCGGCAGCAGAAGCTCGCGGAAAGCATCCAGGTAATTGTCGATCTCCTGGTCGTCCCACCAGGAGAGGTCGGGCATGTAGGCGATCAGCGGTATGTCCGAGTAGTCGG
Organism: Ottowia sp. VDI28; assembly: GCF_049532675.1. Lineage (NCBI taxonomy): Bacteria > Pseudomonadati > Pseudomonadota > Betaproteobacteria > Burkholderiales > Comamonadaceae > Ottowia > Ottowia sp. VDI28. The sequence continues at coordinate 1,712,166 of NZ_CP149820.1, forward strand.
CCGCGAAGGCGGCGATGGCGGCCACGGCTTCGGCGCTGCCCGCGAAGCCGACCTTGATGACCTGCAGCGGTACATCTTCGGCCACCATTCGGGCCTGCTCGGCCACGGCTGCATCGTCGAGGGCAGCATGGCCAATGGTTTCGCGGGTGTCGCGCAGATAGGCGCCTGTGGCCACGGGCAAGGCATGCGCGCCCACCGACGCGATCACCAGCGCATCGCCAGCTAAGCCGCCAGCGCCGGTAGGGTCGCTGGCGTTGAAACTCAGTACACAGGGGAGGGGGCTTCGCCAGCCGGGTCGGTAGGGTCCATCAGTCATTATCCCCACGCGCCGGCATAGTGTCGCTAACTTGCGACGGGGGCGCGCGGGTTCGAGCCATCTAGCGTAAATCAAGCCACGTAAGGGTAGGCGCGCTATGTAGGTGGCGCACCCATCGATACAATCGATTGCATTTTAAGCGAGTGCAACTTAAGCTGTAATGGAAACGAAAACTTGGATGTGCCTGATCTGCGGATGGATCTACGACGAAGCGGCCGGTTCGCCTGAGCATGGCATTGCCCCTGGGACCCCTTGGGACCAGGTGCCCATGAACTGGACCTGCCCCGAATGCGGGGCCAGGAAAGAGGACTTCGAGATGATCCAGATCTAAGAGCGTACGCACGTTCTTCTAGGCTGCGCTCCCCCGCGGCTTCGCCTGCCCGATGGGGCCTGGTACATCGGAATCATAGGAGGACAGGGTGGAGTTGAACGGAGCGAGGAAGGTGTTGGTCATTGATGACAGCAACACCATACGGCGCAGCGCCGAGATTTTTCTCAAACAGGGTGGCCATGAGGTCATGTTGGCTGAGGACGGCTTTGACGCGCTTGCGAAAGTCAACGACAACCGGCCGGATTTGATCTTCTGCGACATCCTGATGCCGCGGCTGGACGGCTATCAGACCTGCGCCATCATCAAACGAAACGAAAAGTTCGCAACCACGCCGGTGGTCATGCTGTCGTCGAAGGATGGCGTGTTCGACAAGGCGCGCGGCCGCATGGTCGGCTCGCAGGAATACCTCACCAAACCTTTTACCAAGGACCAGTTGCTGCAGGCCGTGCAGCAGTTCGGCTCCCCTAACCAGAAAGCCCTGTGATGCCGATCCGCAATGTGTTGGTCGTGGACGACTCCAAGACGGAGTTGATGTATCTGGGAGAAATTCTCTCCAGGGCGGGGTTTGCCGTCACGACGGCCGAAAACAGCGACGAGGCGCGCCGCCGCCTTGACGAAGCCAAGCCGGACCTGATCCTGATGGATGTCGTGATGCCGGGGCAGAACGGTTTTCAGTTCACCCGCAGTCTTGTGCGCGACCCGCAGTTTGCCGATGTGCCCATCATCATCTGCACCAGCAAGAACCAGGAAACTGACCGCGTCTGGGGTATGCGCCAGGGCGCGCGCGACTACATCACCAAGCCGGTCAACGAGACCGAACTCCTCTCGAAAATCAAGGCCCTGGACTGAGCCGTACCAGGGAGCAGTACTAGGGTATGGCATCCAAACAGGCACTTCGAGAGTTCCAAAGCCGCCTGACTGAGCGCCTTCAATCGGCGCGCACTTCAGGGGGGCTGCGTCATGGCTGGCTGTTGAAGCCGGGGCATCGCGGCTGCTGTTTCCGCTCAGCCATGCGGGAGAAATTTTTGCCTGGACCCAGGTCCGGCCCGTGCCTTATGCGCACGAGTGGTTCATGGGCGTGGCCAACCTGCGCGGTGGATTGTTCGGCGTGGTAGATCTTGCCGCCTTCTCGAGCGGCGGGGACATTCCCGCCCGCAGCGAGGTGCAATTGGGGCAGTGCCATCTGGTGGCCCTCAATCCCTTGCTGGAGGTCAACTGCGCTTTGCTGGTCGATCGCCTTCTGGGGCTGCGCACCACCGACGCCTTTGCCGCCTCGGCGTCTCCGGCCGTGGGGGCTCCACCCTATTTTGGCCACGTCTATACGGATGCGGCAGGGGCCGAATGGCAGGAAATCAACCTGCAAGCCCTCTCGCAGCATCCTGCCTTTCTGAGTATTGGCGTCTGAAACTTCCCGAAGGTCCATCCATGTCGCTTGCCGATCAACTTTCAAGCCTGACCAAGAAAAAAGCGCGAGAGCCGCGAGACGAGGCTGTCGCCCACCTCGGGACGAATTTCGGGGCGCTGGGGGGAGGCGCTGCTGTGTTGTCTCCCGATCTTGACCTGACATCCGATGACGCGGATGCAGCGCCGCGGCAGGCCCCAGTGGAAGATATTGGCCTGAGCCAGCGCGAGACCGAATCTTTCACCGTGCCGCTGCTGGGTACGCGAACAGCGCTTCAGCATCAGCGGCTGCTGTCGATTCTGCTCGGGTTTTCGTTGATCGTGTTGGCCATGGCGGTGTACCTGACGGTCTCCAAATCCAACACGGAAGCGCAGCAGGTCGGGGCGGCGGGCCAGGCGCTGGTGCAAGCCCAGCGGATGGCCAAATCCGTGTCGCAGGCGGTTCTGGGCAATGCCCAGGCGTTCCCTGAACTCAAGGACAGCAGCGCGGCTCTGGCAACGGAAGTGCGCGGCTTGCGGACGGGCAGCGAAGAGACCGTGGCGCTCAGTACGGCCTACCAGGAAGAACTGGGCAAGATCTCCACCATGGTGGACCGGGCGGAAAAGAGTACCGCCGTGGTGGTTGGCCAGCAGAAAACGCTGACTCAAGTGGGCGCGTCTCTGCGGGCCATCAGCCGCCAATCGTCCGACCTGCTGGAAATCGCAGAGACTGTTTCCTCGCTGAAGCTGCAGCAGAACGCGTCTGCCACCGAGACCGCCGCCGCCGGCCAGCTCGTCATGCTGACCCAGCGTATCGGCAAGTCCGCCAACGAGTTCCTGACCCTGGATGGCGTGAGCCCCGAAGCGGTGTTTCTGCTCGGCAAGGACTTGAACACCTTCAAGGAAGTGGGCGAGGCCTTGCTTTCAGGCAACGCGGATCTGCGTCTGACGCCAGCGAAGGATGAGCAGACGCGTGAGCGCTTGACCGCGCTGCTCAAGACCTACGAAGAGACGAAGACAAAGGCGGACGGTATTCTTGGCAACCTTCAGGGCCTGGTGGCGGCGCGCGACGCTGAAACCGCGATCGTGAATGACAGTGAGCCGCTGCGCCAGGCGCTGAACGGGCTGCAGGCGCGCCTGTCCGACGAGTCAGGTCTGAGCTGGCTGAGCCTGCTGGCATTGGTTCTGTCGGGCGTGCTGGCTGTGCTCTCAGCCATTGGTCTGGCCTACGTGCAACTGCAGGAAAGCCGCTGGCGGCAGGGCGTCGCTGAGCAGCAGCGCCATTCGGCCGAGCAGCAGGAGCAGGAAGCCAAGCGCGTGAACGACGCCAACCAGGCTGCGATCTTGCGCCTGATGAACGAGTTGCAGACCGTGGCCGAAGGCGATCTGACGCAGGAAGCCACGGTGACCGAGGACATCACCGGCGCCATTGCCGATTCGGTGAACTACACCGTGGAGGAACTTCGTTCGCTGGTGGGCAACGTGCAAAGCACGGCTACGAAAGTGGCGCAGACCACCTCCCGCGTGGAAAGCACTTCCAACGAACTGCTGGCCACCTCGACAGAGCAGTTGCGCGAGATCCGCGAAACCGGCCAGTCCGTGCTCGACATGGCGACCCGAATCAACGAAGTGTCCGCGCAGGCACAGGAATCCGCTTCGGTGGCCCGGCAGTCGCTGCAAGCTGCTGAGTCAGGCCTTACGGCGGTGCATGACGCCATCGGCGGTATGAATGCGATCCGTGACCAGATCCAGGAAACTTCCAAGCGGATCAAGCGGCTGGGGGAATCATCCCAGGAGATCGGTGAAATCACGGAACTGATCGCCGACATTACCGAGCAGACCAACGTGCTGGCGCTGAACGCAGCCATTCAGGCGGCTTCGGCGGGCGAAGCCGGCCGGGGCTTCTCGGTGGTGGCGGAAGAGGTGCAGCGGTTGGCCGAACGCTCGGGCGACGCCACGCGGCAGATCGCGACGCTGGTGAAAACCATTCAGACCGATACGCAGGATGCGGTGGCCGCCATGGAGCGCTCCACGCAGGGGGTGGTGCAGGGCGCCCGGCTGTCCGACAACGCCGGTACCGCGCTTTCGGAGATCGACCGGGTGTCGCGCCGTCTGGCGGAGCTGATCGAGCAGATTTCCGCTTCGGCTTCGCAGGAAGCCACCCAGGCCAACGAGGTGGCCAGCAACATCCAGCACATTTTTGCCGTGACTGAACAGACCGGCGAAAGCACGCGCACCACAGCCACCCAGGTGCGCGATCTGGCGCGCATGGCTGACGAGCTCCGCCAATCGGTGGCGCGATTCAAGATCGGTTGATCTCTGGAGCGAATGTGACAACTCGTGGCGATGCCGTGGTAGCAACAGGGGATCTCGGGCCGCTGGCGTGGATCCTGGAGGAAACGCGCAAGTCGATAGAGGCCTCTGCCAAGGCGCTCAAGCGCTTCGCGCGCGAAACCGAACTGGCGCACGGGGGCGAGCTGTCCGATGCGGATGCAGGCCAACTGCGCGTAGCCCGGCAGCAACTGCATCAGGTGGTGGGTGCGCTGGAGATGATCGGCCAGGGCATGGCTGCCCGCATGGCGCGAGGCATGGAAAGCGCAGTTCAGCAGTTCGTGCTGAACCCAGGACAATGCAACGAAGCTGCCGCCGGCACGCTCGAGCGCGCAGGCTTCGCATTGATCGAATACCTGGAGAGCCAACTGGGCGAGCATCCACGCCCGGCGCTGGGCCTCTTTCCGCAGTTCCGCCAGGTGCAGGAAATGGCGGGCGCTGATCGTATCCATCCCGCTGATCTTTGGCCCGTGGAATGGCATTGGGCGGAGCCTGTGGCTCCCGCGGCAGCGCAGGACATGGCATACGGGCGGGAAGTACGCCAGCAACTTGACCAGCGCATGCTCAAGATCATGCGCGATGGCGATGCCAATGCGGCATCGGAGCTGGGGGTGATCAGCCTGGGGCTGGCGAGTGGCGAATCCGCGCGGCAACCCGCCGTTTTCTGGCGGCTCGCCGCGGCTTTCTTCGAAGCCCTGGGCCAATCGCTCATTCCGCTGGACGCCTACACCCGGCGCGCGGCCTCGCGGATTTTGCTGCAGTACACCTCGCTGGCGCGCGGCGAGCAGGTGGTGTCCGAGCGGCTGGCGCTGGATCTGCTGTTCTTCTGCGCCCAGGCTCGCCCGGGCCCGGGCAAGCATGCGCCGGTACTTGATGCCGTGCGCAGGGCATGGGCACTCGATACGCATGAGGCCGTGGCGTACGGCGAACCCATGTTTGGCCTTTTCGACCCAGCGGTCCTGGCGCAGGCGCGCCGCCGCGTCGAGGCCGTCAAGGAAAACTGGTCTGCTCTGGCAGGCGGGGACATGGCCCGGCTCAAGGGATGTGTCGATCAGTTCGGCCTGGCGGCTGAATCGCTGGTCAAGCTTCATCAGCGCGGCAAACCGCTGGCCGATGCGCTGAACCAGGTGGCCGAGCATACGGCGCAGTCCAACCAGCCGCCCACACCCGAACTGGCCATGGAAACAGCCACGGCCATTCTTTTCCTGGAAGCCTCGTTCGCCGATTTCCAGCCTGGCGATCCTCAATTCACCGACCGGACGTTATCCCTGGCCGAGCGTCTGAATGCGGTGCGCCAGGGCGGAAAGCCCCAGGCGCTCGAGTCCTGGATGGAGGAGCTCTACCGCCGCTTCAGCGAGCGCCAGACCATGGGCACGGTGATTGGCGAGCTGCGCGTGACGATGGGCGAAGTCGAGCAGCACCTTGACCGCTTCTTCCGCCATCCCGCCGACCTCACTCCGCTCGACCCCGTACCTGGGCTGATGTCGCAGATGCGCGGCGTCTTGTCCGTGCTGGGGCTGGAGCAGGCGGCGTCGGCGGTCGGCCACATGCGCTACACGATCGAAGGCTTGCTGGCAGGGCAGACCGAGATCGAGCAGATCAGGAGCGAAGGCGCTTTCGACAAGCTCGGCAACAGCCTTGGCGCGCTGGGCTTCCTGATCGACATGCTGGCCTACCAGCCAGTGCTTGCCAAGAAGTTGTTCGCCTATGACGAGCAGACCGGGCAGCTCAAGCCGCTGGTGGAACGCTCGCAAGCCGAAATGCCTGAGCCGGTTGACGCGCCGGTTGAGACATCTGAAGCGCTGGCGGCGCCCGGTGTGCCTCCGGTAGCCGATGACAGCCTTGATTTCGATCTGGATCTGCATCTGGATCTCGAGGAGACTCCGGATACCCCCTCTATCCCCGAGCGCCCGCCGGAGCCGGCAGGCCACGCCGCTGTGTTGCTGCCCGCCGAAGAGGCGTCGCCACAGTCCTTGCTCGGGCCCCTCGAACACCTTGCGATCACCGCGGCGCTCGACGAAAAACCCGCACTGGCCCATGCCGCCAACCGGGCGGTGGAGGCCGCTCGGGGCCAGGACGAGAAGGCCTTGTCCGGCGCCCTGGATCACCTGAATACGCTGTCTCGCCCCGCGGAACCTGTCGCTGAACTGGCGCTCGCGGGGCCGGATGACGAGGGCGGCGAGGAAGACCTGTTGGACATCTTCCTCGAAGAAGCCCGGGGTGTGATGCATTCGGGCTCGGCGGCACTGGTGGCGCTGGAGGCCGATCCTGCGGACATGGAGCAGCAGACCACGCTTCGGCGTGCGTTTCATACGCTCAAGGGCAGCTCGCGCATGGTCGGGCTGGCCGAGTTCGGTGATGCCGCGTGGTCGATGGAGCAATTGCTCAACACTTGGCTGTCCGAGCATCAACCCGTCACCCAGGATCTGCGCGAGTTTTCAGGCGAAGCCCTGCTGGCGTTCAGCCGATGGATCGAGGATGTGGCGGCCAGGAAGGACGGACATTGGCAGGCGGCTCCTTTCAGCCTGGCCGCCGATGCCCTGCGTACCCAAGGCCAGCGCCTGCCTTTGCTGCTTGATGAAAGCGAGCCGGGCGTGGCCGAAACCGCCGGCATGGCAGTCATGGGCGAGGTCATTGCAGGTGCAGGTACCGCGGAGGTGGAGCTCGAAGCCATCGAATTGCCGGCGCCTGCTTCATTGGGGGAAGCCGAACCTTCCGAGGAAGATCCGCAACAGGACGTCATGCTGGAGTGGAGCTTCGTGGATGACGAGGCTGAAGCCCCCCTGGGTGACAACACGCCTGCAGTGGCGGCGGAACCGGTGGAAACTGAATCTGCCGAAGACCGCAGCAGTTCCATCGCGCCTACGCAGCCCATGGCGCTGGAGCCGGCGTCGAAGTGGCTGGACCTGGATCTGCTGATCGAGACGGAGGACGAGGAAACTCTGGCAGAAGCCGAAGCAGCCAACGAAACCCCGGGATCCGAATCCGAACCTGGCCTGCAGTCCATGCCCGAGTCCGAGCCGGAGCCTGCGGCTGAATCCGAATCCTTGCTGGAGCCCGAACCCGAGCCGGAAGCAGAGCCTTCCCATGCTGGTGAGTACAAGCACATTGGCGACCTGCGCATCAGCATCCCGCTCTACAACGTCTACCTCAACGAGGCGGACGAATGGTCCCGTATGCTCATCACCGAGCTGTCCGAGTGGTCGTTGGAGCTGCAGCGGCCGGTGCCGGAAGCCGCGATTTCCTGCGCGCATTCCTTGGCTGGAAGCTCGGCCACGGTTGGTTTTGCCGATCTTTCAGGTTTGGCGCGTGCGGTGGAGCATGCGTTGCAGCGCCTGCGCGGGCAGAGCGCGGGTACCGCCAGGCAGGCGCATGTACTCAGCGATGCGGCGGAAGACATCCGCCGTCTGCTGCATCAGTTCGCCGCGGGCATCCTGAAGGCGCCCGACGCAACCATTCTGGAGGCGGTGCACGATCTGGAGTCTGCGGACCTTGGTGCCGAGGCGCCGGTGCTGGACGCAGAGCTCGCCGAAGCGCCCGCTCCCGAGACGGCCGTGACGATCTCCGATGCGCCGGCGCACGCCATTGCCGACGGCATCGACGTGGTCGATGCCGTGGACATGGACCTGCTGCCGATCTTCCTGGAGGAAGCCGAGGAGCTGATACCTCGGCTCAGCACGATGCTGCGCCATTGGATGGCGCACCCTGCGGATCCCGAAGCGCGCGGCCAGGTGCTGCGCGGCCTGCACACGCTCAAGGGCAGCGCCAGGCTGACCGGTGCGATGCGGCTGGGTGAAATCGCCCACCGCTCGGAATCGGCCATCGAACTGCTGGGCACGGAGGCACTTTCCGCAGGCGACCTGGAGCCCCTGCTGGAGTACCTGGACGAACTCCAGACCGGCTTTCAGCGCCTGCTTTCGAGCGATGCGGATCTGGCGCTTGCGGGGATGGCCGAGGCGCCTGCCGATTTCCATGAGGAGATCGCACCTGCACCAGTGGTGCAGGAGGACGTGAAGCCTTATCAGGTGCCGGCCAGCCGCACCGCCATTGCCTTGCCGGCCGAGCTTTCGCTGGCCAGCTCGCGCGTGGCGGCCAGCCAGATGGTGCGTGTGCGTTCCCAACTGCTGGATCGCCTGGTCAACAGAGCGGGCGAAATGATCACTTCACGGACGCGCCTGGAGGCCGAGGTGCGGCAGGTGCGCAACCTGCTCGGCGACCTCACGGGCAACCTGGATCGTTTGCGGGCCCAGTTGCGTGATGTCGAGCTGCAAGCCGAAACGCAGATGCAATCGCGCCTGGCCCTCTCCAAGGACGCGCAGCAGAATTTCGATCCGCTGGAGTTCGACCGCTTCACCCGCATGCAGGAGTTGACGCGGATGATGGCCGAATCGGTCAACGACGTCGCCACCGTGCAGCGAAGCCTTCAATTGGCCATTGACGCGAGCGAGGACGATCTGGCGGCGCAAGGGCGGCAATCGCGGGAGCTGCAGCGCGATCTGCTGCGCACGCACATGGTCGAATTCGAGGCCATTTCCGAGCGGCTGTACCGGGCGGTACGCCAGGCATCCAAGGAAATGGGCAAGCGCGTGCGGCTGGAAATCACGGGTGGTTCCATCGAGATGGACCGAGGCATCCTGGATCGCATGGCGCCCGCGTTCGAGCACCTGCTGCGCAATTGCGTGGTGCACGGGATCGAAACAGCCGATACGCGCGCGGCACGCGGCAAGGTGCCGGAAGGCGTGATTTCCATCGAAGTGCACCAGGCGGGCAATGATGTGTCCGTGGAGTTCCGCGACGATGGCGGCGGCTTGGACATCGCCCGCATCCGCGAGCGTGCCATCCAGACGGGGCTCATCACGGCCGATCAGGCACTGAGCGAGCCTGAATTCGCCAACCTCATTTTTGCCCCTGGGTTCAGCACGGCCGCTGAGGTAACCGAGTTGGCGGGCCGGGGCATTGGTATGGACGTCGTGCGCAGCGAGATCCAGGCCCTGGGCGGACGCGTCGAAACGAGTTTCCGCCAAGGCGAGGGCACTTCCTTCAAGCTGGTGATGCCCCTCACGACCGCCGTGACGCATGTGGTGATGCTGCGCGCCGGCAACATGGTGATCGGTGTGCCCTCCAGCCTGGTCGAGGTCGTTCAGCGCACCAGTCTGGCCGATCTGGGGCAGGCCTACGAAACCGCCAGTTATCGCCATGGCGCGCAGACCATGCCGTTCTTCTGGTCCGGGGCGCTGCTGCAAAGCTCGCCGCGCAGCACCGAGACGCCGGGCAAGTCCGCATCGGTCATCGTCTTGCGCAGTGCCGAGCAACGTCTGGCCCTGCACGTGGACGAAGTCGTGGGCAACCAGGAAGTGGTGGTCAAGAAATTGGGGCCCCAGCTTTCCCGCCTGCCGGGCCTTGTGGCGATCACGGCCCTGGCCACGGGCTCGGTGGCGCTCATCTACAACCCGGTGGCGCTGGCGGCCGTGTATGGAGAGCAGGCCAAGGCGTTCGTCGCCGCCGATGTGCCGGAAGCGGCGGATCCGGCCGGACAGGGAAGCCAGGCGGCCGCACAGGCGGCGGAACCGGAAATCCCGCTCGTGCTGGTGGTGGACGATTCGATCACGGTGCGCCGCGTGACCCAGCGCCTGCTTCAGCGGGAAGGCTATCGCGTGGCACTGGCGGCGGACGGCATGCAAGGGCTGGAGCGCCTGCAGACCGAGCGCCCGGCGATGGTGCTCTCGGACATCGAGATGCCCCGCATGGACGGCTTCGATTTCGTGCGGAATATCCGCGGCGATAGAAACCTGCGTAGCCTGCCTGTGATCATGATCACATCGCGCATCGCCGAAAAGCACCGCGAGCACGCGCGGGAGCTGGGCGTCAACCACTACCTGGGCAAGCCTTACTCGGAAGAGGAACTGCTGCGCCTGGTCGCTCAATACGCCCATAGCCCCATCGCGGCGGTGTGAGTCAGGGAAGGCGTACGCGCGCCTGGGGCAGGGGAGCTTCGTTAGAATCGCCCCATGTCCCAAGATGCCGCGTCGATCAACTTGACGAATCATTTCCTGATCGCCATGCCGGGCATGGAAGACGGCACCTTCGCCAAGAGCGTGGTTTACGTCTGTGAGCACAGCGAACGCGGTGCGCTGGGGCTGATCATCAACAAGCCAGGCGACATCAGCATGGCCGATCTGTTCCAAAAGGTCGACCTCCCCCTGGAGCGCAAGGATCTGGGCGTGCAACCCGTTTTTCACGGCGGCCCGCTACAGACCGAGCGCGGCTTCGTGCTGCATGAGCCAGTGGTGGTCGAGGGCATTCCGCCTGAAGAGTCGCTTTACGCCTCCACGCTCACGGTGCCCGGCGGACTGGAGATGACGACCTCCAAGGACGTGCTGGAAGCGCTCTCCAGTGGCGGCGGGCCGCGGCGTGTGCTGGTCACGCTCGGCTACTCGGCCTGGGGCGAGGGCCAGCTCGAATCCGAAATCGCGGGCAACAGCTGGCTCACCGTCGATGCCGATGCCGGCCTGATCTTCGACTCCCCCGTGGAGCAGCGCTACGACCGCGCGCTCAAGCTGCTGGGCCTGGAAGCCTGGATGCTGGCGCCCGACGCGGGGCACGCCTGATGGAGCTCGTCACTGGCGCGAGTTTTCTGGCGTTCGATTTTGGCCTGAAGCGCACGGGGGTGGCCGTGGGCAACCGCATGCTGCGGACGGCCACGCCGCAATCCACGCTGCGGGCGGAAGGCGATGCGCGCTGGCCGTTGATCGCGGCGCGCATCGCGGAATGGCAGCCGGATGCGCTGGTCGTGGGAGTGCCCTTTCACCCGGACGGTGGCGAGCACGAGAATACCGTGCGTGCCCGCCGTTTTGCCCGCCAACTGCGCGGCCGCTTCGGGCTGCCTGTCTATGAGGTGGACGAACGCTACACCACCACGGAGGCCCATGCCGGCGGCGCGCGCGATGCCGACGCCGCGGCGGCGGCCATCATCCTGGAGCAGTTCTTGAGGAGTCTTTCATGAGTTCATCGGCCCGTGTTGCCGAAACGGCGGTAGGGGCGCTCGCCCTTGACGCCGAAGCCCTGTATGGCGAGCTGCTGCGCGCTGTGCGTCCGCTGGTGGGTCCCCAGACACAATTGGTGGGTATCGTTTCCGGCGGGCAGTGGCTGGCCGACCGCCTGCATGCCGATCTGGGCCGTCCCGGCCAGGCCGGGGCTATCTCATCGGCCATGCACCGCGATGATTTCGCCAAGCGGGGACTCGCGGCCACCGGCCAGACCTCGCTGCCCTTCGAGGTCGATGGCGCGGACATCCTGCTGCTTGACGACGTGCTCTACACCGGCCGTACCATCCGCGCTGTGCTGAACGAGCTCTTCGACTATGGCCGCCCCGCTTGCGTGCGTCTGGCCGTGCTGGTCGACCGAGGCGGGCGCGAATTGCCCGTGGCCGCCGAAGTGGCCGCCGCCCGCCTGGCGCTGCCTGATACCCAATCGCTCGAACTCGCGCGCGAGGACAGCGGGCGCTTCAGTTTCCGAATCGAAAAGATATAACCATGCTGGCCCGAGGCAATCCGCAACTGAACCAACACGGCGAGCTCACGCACCTGCTCTCCACCGAGGGACTTTCCCGCGACATCCTCACGCACATTCTCGACACCGCCGCCAGTTTCGTGAGCGTGAGCGACCGCGAGGTCAAGAAGGTGCCGCTTTTGCGCGGCAAGAGCGTGTTCAATCTGTTCTTCGAGAACTCCACGCGTACCCGCACCACCTTCGACATCGCCGCCACCCGTTTGTCGGCGGATGTCTATACCCTGGATATCGCGCGCTCGTCCACCGCCAAAGGGGAATCGCTGCTCGACACCGTGGCCAACCTGGCCGCCATGGCTGCCGATATTTTCGTGGTGCGGCACAGCGAGAGCGGCGCGCCCTATCTGATTGCTCAGCACGTGGCGCCTCATGTGCACGTGATCAACGCCGGAGATGGCCGGCACGCGCATCCTACGCAGGCGCTGCTGGATATGTACACCATCCGGCACTACAAGAAAGATTTCAGTGGCCTGACCGTGGCGATTGTGGGCGACGTGCTGCATTCCCGCGTGGCCCGCTCCGACATCCACGCCCTGACCACCCTGGGCGCCGCGGAAGTCCGCGTGGTGGGGCCCCGTACGCTGTTGCCCGCCGATCTGGCACCGATGGGCGTGCGCGTGTGTTACTCGCTTGAAGAAGGCCTCAGGAATGCCGACGTCGTCATCATGCTGCGCCTGCAGAACGAACGCATGAGTGGCGCGCTGCTGCCTTCCAGCCAGGAGTTCTTCCAGAACTTCGGCCTCACGCCCGAGAAGCTCAAATGGGCCAAGCCGGATGCCATCGTGATGCATCCGGGCCCGATCAACCGCGGCGTGGAGATCGATTCGGCCGTGGTCGACGGCCAGCAGAGCGTGATCCTGCCCCAGGTGACCTTCGGCATCGCCGTGCGCATGGCCGTGATGAGTATCGTCGCCGCTTCATGAGGCCCCCCTGAGTCGCTTAGAACGTGTTGGCGATCTCGTCGCGAGGGCTGTTGTGTCCGAAAAGCTGTGGCTGCAAGGCGAAAACCGCAGGGATACCGGGGGTATCGCGAGGATTTTCAACGCCGCAGACGCAGTTTTTCGGGCGCAACGGACCCGCGAGGGGATCGCCAACACGTTCTTATGCGCCTTCCCCCCGAGGGGGACACCTCCGGCGGCCGGGCCAAGCCCGCTCCGCGGAGGCACTGGTATGGCCTGCTCCGCGGCCGTTCGATTTTGGGATAACTCCCTCTCCCGCTTGCGGGAGAGGGTTGGGGTGAGGGTGGGCGGCGTATCTAGGGCCCATGGCCAACGTGAATATTCTGAGTGATTTGTAAACCATGAAGATCCTGATCCAACACGGCCGCGTGATTGACCCGGCCTCGGGCCGAGACGAAGTGGCCGACGTGGCGATCGCGGGCGGCCGCATCATCGCCATCGGCAAGGCGGCGAGTGATTTCGCACCCAATCGAACCATTGATGCCAGCGGCTGCGTGGTGGCGCCCGGTCTGATCGATCTGGCGGCGCGCCTGCGCGAGCCAGGACATGAGCATGCGCGCATGCTGGAGAGCGAGATGGCCGCCGCCGTGGCGGGGGTGACCAGCCTGGTCTGCCCGCCCGACACCGATCCGGTGCTGGACGAGCCTGGCCTGGTGGAAATGCTGAAAATGCGCGCCGAAAAACTGCACCAGGCGCGCGTGCTGCCCCTTGGCGCGCTGACACGCGGCCTCAAGGGCGAGGCGCTCACCGAATTGGCGCAGCTGACCGACGCCGGTTGCGTGGCTTTCAGCCAGGCCGATACGCCGCTGGTCAATACCCAGGTGCTGCAGCGCGCACTGCAATATGCGGCCACCTTCGGCTACAGCGTATGGCTGCGCCCGCAAGACGCATGGCTCGGCAATGGGGTGGCCGCCAGCGGCCCCCTGGCTACCCGCATGGGCTTGGCTGGTGTTCCGGTCATGGCTGAAACCATCGCGCTGCACACCTTGTTCGAAATCCTGCGCGGCATGCAGGGCTCCGGCCTGCATGTTCATCTGTGCCGGATTTCCAGTGCCGCGGGTGTTGAGCTCGTGCGCCGCGCCAAGGCGGATGGCCTGCCGGTCACGGCGGACGTCAGCATCAACTCCCTGCATCTGACCGATCATGACATCGGCTACTACGACAGCGCCGCGCGCCTTTCGCCGCCGCTGCGCCAGCAACGCGACCGCGATGCATTGCGGGCCGGTCTTGCCGATGGCACGCTCGACGCGCTGGTGTCCGACCATACCCCGGTCGATGCCGATGCCAAGACCTTGCCCTTCGCAGAGGCAGAGCCCGGCGCCACGGGGCTCGAACTGCTGCTGCCGCTGGCACTCAAGTGGGGTGAGGATGGGGCCGGACTGATGCGCGCCCTGGAAGTGCTCACCAGCGCCCCCGCGCGCATCCTCGGCGGGGCCTTGGGCAGCCTGCAGGCCAGCTGCGGCCAATTGGTCGTGGGGGGCGCTGCGGATGTCTGTGTCTTCGATCCCCAGGCGCGCTGGCAGGTGGAGCCGGATGCGCTGCGCAGCCAGGGCAAGCACACGCCGTTTACAGGATATGAGCTGAGCGGGCGCGCGCGCCTCACCCTCGTGGCGGGCCATATGGCGTTTGAACGCAAGGGTGCCGCGCCTGGCGCCGGCCGGTGAGCGATCCCAGAACCTCATGAAGTCGGTTGTCGCTGCCTGGCTGCTGCTGCGCGGTGTATGGCATGTAGCCAAGGGGTACCTGACGATCCGCTTTCAGTTCCCGCGCCTTGCGCCCGCGGAGCGCGAGGCCAAGGTGCAAGCCTGGGCGCAGGGGCTGCTGCGCGTGTGGCGCATTGACCTGCAGGTGCTCGGCGAGCCTCCTGCGCAGGGGCCGATACTCCTGGCGGCCAATCACATTTCCTGGCTCGATATCGTGGTCATGCATGCGGCGCGCTACTGCCGCTTCGTTTCGAAGGCCGATGTCAAGGCATGGCCCGTGATCGGCATGCTGGCCACGGGGGCGGGCACCTTGTACATCACGCGTGAATCACGCCGCGACGCCTTGCGTACGGTGCACCATATGGCCGACGCGCTGAAGGCCGGCGAGGTGCTGGCGGTGTTTCCCGAAGGCACCACGAGCAATGGCCTGACGCTGCTGCCTTTTCATGCCAATCTGTTGCAATCGGCCATTTCCGCCACGGCTCCGGTGCAGCCGGTGGCGCTGCAATTCATCGACAGTGCGAGTGGTGAGATCAGTCTGGCGCCGTGCTATGTGGGTGACGAAACCCTGGTGGCCTCGGTCTGGCGCACGCTCACCACGCCGGGTGTGCGTGCAGTGGTCAGTTACGGCGTGCCGCAATGGCCAGAATCGCGTGGGCGCCGCGAGTGGGCTGACGAGCTGCGGCAGGCCGTGGATGCGCTGAGACGGTAATCCCGCACGGTCTGCAAGTGACCATTCCGAATTCCAACTCCGTACGTTCAGCAGTCATGACCGAAACCCGACCGAAAGCAAGCCCTCGCGGCCGCAGCCGTATGAACAATGAACAGCCTCTGGTGGATGACATCCGCTTGCTCGGCCGGATTCTTGGTGATGTGATCCGCGAGCAAGAGGGCGTGGAGGCTTACGAACTTATCGAACGGATTCGCAAGCTCTCCGTGGCTTTCCGGCGCGACGCCGACCAGGAGGCCGACCGCGCCCTCAAGAAGCTGCTCAAGGGCCTGTCCGATGATCAGACCGTGAGTGTGATTCGTGCTTTCACGTACTTCAGCCATCTGGCCAACTTGGCCGAAGACCGGCACCACATCCGTCGCCGCATGGTGCACGAGCGCGCGGGCAATACCCAGGAAGGCAGTATCGAGGTCGCGCTCATGCGCCTGCGCCAGGCCGGCATCGCGCCGCGCGCCATCTCGCAGACACTGGCCACCAGCCATGTTTCGCCCGTGCTCACGGCGCACCCTACGGAAGTGCAGCGCAAGAGCATTCTCGATGCCGAGCGGGGCATTGCCCAATTGCTTATCCAGCGCGACGAAATCAAGGCCCATGCACAGCCGCAGGACGCACTGGCCCCCCGCGAACTTGCCGCCAACGAGGGGCAGATGCGTGCCCGCGTGGTGCAACTCTGGCAGACTCGCCTGCTGCGCTTTTCCAAGCTTACCGTGGTCGATGAGATCGAGAACGCGCTTTCCTACTATGAAGCCACGTTCCTGCGCGAGATTCCGCGCATCTATGCCAGCCTGGAACGGGAACTGGGCCAAAACCCAGTGGCCAGTTTCCTGCGCATGGGCCAATGGATTGGCGGCGACCGCGATGGCAACCCCAATGTGAGCGCTGAGACGCTGGATTACGCCTTGCGCCGGCAATCCGAAATGGCTTTGCGCCACTATTTGACCGAGATCCACTACTTGGGCGCCGAGCTTTCTCTTTCCGCAAGGCTCGTGGACGTGAGCGAAGAGATGCGCGCCCTGGCGCAACGCTCTCCTGACACCAGCGAGCATCGCGCCGACGAACCGTATCGGCGCGCGCTCACAGGCATGTATGCGCGCCTGGCCGCCACGCTGCAGCAACTCACGGGCGGCGAGGCCGCGCGGCACGCCATTGCTCCGCAAGACCCTTACACCAGCGCCGACGAGTTCCTGGTTGATCTGCGCGTCATTGATGCCTCGCTGCGCGAACATCACGGCACAGCCCTCGCGCAGCAACGCCTTTCACCGCTCATCCGAGCAGCGGAGGTCTTCGGTTTTCACCTGGCCACGGTGGATTTGCGCCAAAGCAGCGACAAGCACGAAGAAGTGATCGCCGAATTGCTGCGCGTGGCCGGCACTGAACAACAATACGCCCGCCTGCCCGAAGAAGCCCGTTGTACCCTGCTGGTGCGCCTGCTGGCCGATCCCCGTCCGCTGCGCGTGATCGACGCCGAATACTCTCCGCTGGCCCAAGACGAGATCGCGATCTTCGAGACGGCGCGCCGTATGCGTACGCTTTTGGGCGCGCAAGCCATCCGTCACTACATCATCAGTCACACGGAAACGGTGAGCGATCTGCTCGAGGTTTTGCTGCTTCAGAAGGAGGTCGGCTTGATGCGCCGCCACCCGGATGGCCGCATGCGGGCTGATCTGATCGTTGTGCCTTTGTTCGAAACCATCGAGGACCTGCGCAACGCGGCGCCCATCATGCGTGCGTTCTATGCGCTGCCAGGCATCACGCAACTGGTGAAGGCCAGCGGTGGTGAGCAGGACATCATGCTCGGCTACTCCGACAGTAACAAGGACGGCGGTATCTTCACGAGCAACTGGGAGCTCTATCACGCGGAGATCGCGCTGGTGCATCTCTTTGAAGAGTTGGCCAACTCGCACGACATCACGCTGCGCATGTTCCATGGCCGCGGAGGTACCGTGGGCCGAGGAGGCGGCCCCAGCTACCAGGCCATTCTGGCGCAGCCGCCCGGTACGGTGCGCGGGCAGATCCGTCTGACCGAGCAAGGCGAGGTCATCGCTTCCAAGTATGCCAACCCTGAAATCGGGCGGCGCAACCTGGAAACCCTGGTGGCGGCTACGCTCGAAGCCACGCTGCTGCAGCCTACCAAGCCAGCGCCGCGCACCTTCCTCGAAGCAGCGGAGAAACTCTCAAATGCCAGTATGGCCGCCTACCGCGCGCTGGTCTATGAAACGCCGGGCTTCAACGAATATTTCTTTGCCGCCACGCCAATTCGCGAGATCGCCGAACTCAACATCGGCTCGCGTCCGGCCAGCCGCAAGGCCTCGCAGAAAATCGAAGACCTGCGCGCGATCCCCTGGGGGTTCAGCTGGGGCCAATGCCGTCTGACTTTGCCAGGCTGGTATGGGTTTGGCTCGGCCGTGCAATCGCTGCTGGCCGGCAACGGAGCGGCCGGCCGCCGTGAGGCCGTGGCGCTGCTGCGGAACATGTATCAGCAATGGCCGTTTTTCCGTACCCTGCTCTCCAACATGGATATGGTGCTGGCCAAGAGCGATCTGCCTCTCGCCTCGCGCTATTCAGAACTGGTGGCCGACAAGCGCCTTCGCCGTAAAGTATTCTCCGCCATCGAAGCCGAGTGGCGCCTCACCGCCGATGCGCTGGCGCTCATCACGGGAGAGCGCCAGCGGCTGGCCGGTAACAGCGCGCTGCAGCGGTCGATCAAGCACCGTTTTCCCTATATCGATCCGCTGCACCACTTGCAAGTGGAGTTGGTGCGCCGCTATCGCGCGGGGCAGACCGGTGACCGGGTGCAGACCGGGATTCACATCTCCATCAACGGGATCGCGGCTGGACTGCGGAATACCGGGTAATTACGCTCTCAGCGCGTGCTGTCGGGCGTGAACGTCACCACGTGATCTACCTGGGGCCGTATGCCAATCCATTCTCCCACCTGGTGGTCGTGGTGGCTGGGTACGTGGGCCATGACGATTTCCCCGCTGGCCAGGCGTAGCGTATAGAGAAACTCCGAGCCCCGGAATGCCTTGCGGACGATGGCGGCTTTCACCGGTGCGAGGTCGTCATGCACGATGTCGTCCGCACGCAGCAGCAGATCGCAGCGGCCATTGGCGTAGGCGTCGGGCAAGGGGCAGTCGGTCAGGTTTTTCAGCGTGCCGAGCGGTGTGTTCACTTGCGCGCCGCCATCTGCATGCACGATGTGGGCTGGTACGAACACGCCGTGGCCGATGAAGTCCGCCACGAAGCGCGTGGCCGGGCGATGGTAGAGCGAGTAGGCATCGTCCCACTGGTGCAAGCGCCCCTCGTTCATCACCCCGATCTGGTCGCCAATGGCAAAGGCTTCCAGTTGATCATGGGTCACGAAGAGCGCGGTGGCCTGCGCTGCTTTCAGGATGCCGCGCAACTCGTGCGCCAGGCGCTCGCGCAGATCGACGTCGAGGTTGGAGAAGGGTTCGTCCAGAAGCAGCAGGCGAGGGCTCGGCGCCATGGCGCGCGCCAGCGCCACACGCTGTTGCTGGCCACCCGAGAGCTCGTGCGGAAAGCGCTGCTCGCTGCCTGCCAGGTCCACGAGCTTCAGCACCTCGGCGACGCGAGCGGCCCGGTCGGCCGCTGTGAGGTGTTTCAGCCCGAAAGCCACGTTTTGCGCCACGCTCAGGTGGGGGAACAAGGCGTAGTCCTGAAATACCATGCCAATGCGCCGCTGCTCCGGCGGCATGTGCATGCGCGCACCGCTGACCAGTTCATCGCCTATGCGGATTTCGCCACCGCTGGCACGCTCCAGGCCCGCGACGGCACGCAGCAAAGTGGTCTTGCCGCAGCCCGATGGGCCGATCAGCACGCCAATGTCGCCCGCGGCCAGACCCAGAGAGGCGCCTTGCACAGCGGGGCGTTCGCGGCCGGGATACCGTACTTCGAGCTGTTCGACCTGGAGAAACATATTCGGATCTACGCAAAAGGGCTTTGTCATTCCTGAAGCCGTGAATTGTAGATACGTACAATTCTCATTTGACCTTATTTGACCGCCGGTGTAGCGAAGCCGGGGGCTTTCCCTCGCTTACCTACCTTGCGCGTACTTCAAAAACCTCTGCTGCTGCTCGTTGCGGCGCTGCTATTGCTGCCCGTGGCAGCGGTCATGGCCTCATGGTTTCAATGGGATGCGGCCAGCAGCAACATCCTGCGCGAGATGGCGGCCACCGTGCTGCCCGACTATGTGCTTTCCACCGTCTATCTTTTGCTCATGGCGGGTGTGGGGGTCGTGGCCGTGGGGGTGCCGGCGGCCGTACTGGTCACGGTATTCGATTTCCCGGGCCGCCGCAGCTTCGAATGGCTGATGTTGCTACCGCTGGCCATGCCGGCTTACGTTACCGCGTATGCCTATACGGATTTCCTCCAATTTGCCGGGCCATTCCAGACCTGGGTGCGCGCCGCGTTCGGCCTGGAGGGCAGGGTGTTTCCTGAGGTGCGCAGCCTCTGGGGCGCGGGCTGGGTGTTCGCGTTCTCCCTCTACCCCTATGTCTACTTGCTTTCGCGCACGGCCTTGGCCGAGCGCGCACCGCAACTGATGGAGGCGGCACGGCTGCTTGGCGCTTCCCTGCCGCGCCGTCTTCGTGAAGTGGCTTTGCCTCTCGCCCGCCCGGCCATCGCGGCGGGCACCGCGCTGGCGCTCATGGAAGTATTGGCCGATTTCGGTGTCGTCAGCTATTTCGGGGTACAGACCTTCACCGCCGGTATCTACAAGGCCTGGCTGTCGATGGACAACCGTATTGCCGCCGCGCAACTGGCGACCGGCCTGCTTGCCTTGGTGGTGGTGGTGCTGTGGGTCGAGCAGCGCGCCCAGAAGCGGATGCGTTTCGCGGGCAATGCCACCGCACGCGCGAGTTCAAGCGAAGCCCGGCCGATCGTCTTGAAAGGCGGCCGTTGCGCGCTGGCTTGGGTGCTATGCATCTTGCCCGTGCTGATGGGCTTTGTGCTGCCGGTGGCCTTCATGCTCAGGCCGCTGGCGGCCGATTGGTCGGTGCTGCCGTGGGACCGTTTCCTGATCTGGGCATGGAACAGCGTGCGCCTGGGCGGTATGACCGCGCTGCTGGCCGTGGCCGTGGCGCTCCTGCTGGCTGCCAGCGTGCGCCGTGCGCCAGGCTGGCTCACGCGCGGCGTGGTGCAGATCACCTCCCTGGGCTATGCGATTCCGGGCGCGGTGATTGTCGTGGGACTGTTGCTGCCCGTCGAATGGCTTCAGGCGAAATGGCCGGAGGCGCGTGCGGGGTATTTCGTCACCGCCACCGTCATGGGGTTGCTGTGGGCCTACCTCGTGCGGTTTTCTTCCGTGGCGCTTCAGTCGATACAAAGCGGCTACGCGCGCCTGCCGATGAGCCTGGATGAATCGGCCCGCATGCTGGGCGCGGGCCCCATGCGCCTGATGGCGCAGGTACATTGGCCGCTGCTGCGCCGTGCCGGCATGGCCGCCGCGCTGCTGGTGTTCGTCGATGTGATGAAGGAGCTGCCGGCCACCGTCGTGTTGCGCCCTTTCAACACTGACACGTTGGCCGTCGTGGCCTATCAACTGGCCCGCGACGAGCGTCTGGGCGAAGCCGCGCTGCCTTCGCTGGCCCTGGTGGCCGTGGGTTTGCTGCCCGTGATTCTTCTCAGCCGGACGCTGCGGAAAGAATCTTCCTGACCTTCTTTCTTGCACGCCCGGGAAAAGCCGGGCTGGATCGGTTCGCCGCCTTCAGATATTCTTCAAATTCTCCAAGTTGGATGCGAGTGAATCCGGCGTGCCACCAGTCATTGAAATGAAATCAGACGCGCAACTGCGCGCGGCAGCGGCTTTGTTCCGCGTCATGTCGGCGCCCATGCGCCTGAAGATCATCAATGTCCTGTGCGCTGGCGAGAAGAATGTCGGCGAACTGCTGAGCCTTATTCCCACCACCCAGCCTAATATGAGCCAGCACCTCAACAGCCTCTACAAGGCGGGCGTGCTCGGCAAGCGGCGCGAGGGCGTGCTGATCTACTACCGCATCGTCAATGAGCGTGTCGTGGCCTTGTGCAGGGCCATCTGCGCGGAAGTGCCTGCCGAAGTTCAGTGAAGAATACCGGCCAGGGGAAATCCCGTATAGGGATATCCGCAGGGCTTCGTATCATCAGCTTTTATAAGCGTGCGCTGATTTTTAGGCGCACTACGAATACCCACGTCTGGAGGACATTTCCATGCCTGTTTCGACCGCCCGATGGGCTGCCGCCGCGTTGGTGCTGACCAGCGCAGCCGCCAGCGCGCAGACCGATCCACTGCAGGTGCGCAGTTGGGCGGCTGCCTGCGCCAACTGCCATGGCACCAACGGCCGCGCCGAGCCGGGCAGCGTGTCATTGGCGGGCGGCAACAAGGACGATATGCTCAAGAAGCTGATGGATTTCAAGAGCGGCGCCAAGCCCGCCACCATCATGCATCAGATCAGCAAGGGCTATACCGACGCGCAGCTCGCGGCTATCGCGGCCTGGTTCGAGACGCAGAAGAAATAAGGGAGGCCAGTCATGGATCGTCGTCAATTCATTCGGGCTGCCTCGGCGGCATCGGTCACGGCATCCGCTGCGGCCGCGATTTCGGGTTGCGCATCGGTTGGCGGCGCCAACGATGGCAAGGTGGTGGTGGTTGGTGGCGGCTATGGCGGCGCCACGGCGGCCAAGTATCTGCGCATGTGGTCGGAAGGCCGCATCGAGGTCACCCTCGTGGAGCCCGGCGAAGCCTTCGTCTCCTGTCCCATCTCCAACCTGGTCATTGGCGGCAGCAAGCAGATCGCCGACATCACCACGCCCTATGACAACCTGGCCCGCCGCCATGGAGTGAAACTGGTGCGCGGCCGTGCCGTGGGGATCGATGCCGGCAAGCGCCAGGTGCGTCTGGCGGATGGCACTACGCTGCCGTATGACCGGCTTGTGTTGTCACCCGGTGTCGATTTCATGTGGGATCAATTGCCCGGCATGGCCAAGCCTGGTGCGCAGGATCGCGTGCTGCATGCCTGGAAAGCGGGGGCGCAGACTGTGGCGCTGCGCCGCCAGCTTGAAGCCATGCCTGATGGCGGTGTCTATGCCCTGAGCATTCCGCTGGCTCCCTACCGCTGCCCGCCTGGCCCCTATGAGCGGGCTTGCCAGGTGGCCCACTATTTCAGCAAGGCCAAGCCCAAGTCCAAGGTGCTGATCCTGGATGCCAACGACGATGTCACCTCCAAAGGGCCATTGTTCAAGAAGGCATGGGCCGACCGCTACAAGGGCATCATCGAATACCGCCCCAAGCATGTGGCAACCGATGTCGACGCCGCTACCGGCACGCTCAAGTTCGAGTTCAACGACGACGTGAAGGCGCAGGTGCTGAACGTGGTCCCCCCCATGCGCGCGGGGGATATTGCCCACAATGCGGGCCTGACGACGGCCAACAAGCGCTGGTGCGAAGTGGACTGGCTCACGATGGAGTCCAAGGCCGCGAAGAACATTCACATCCTGGGGGACTCTCTGCAGATCGCGCCCGCCATGCCGAAGTCGGGGCATATGGCCAACCAGCATGGGAAGGTGGCGGCGGCGGCTATCGTGGCGCTGATGTCCGGCCGGGCGCCGAATCCGCTGCCGCTCTATAACAATACTTGCTATAGTTTTGTGAGCGATGCCGATGTGGTTCATGTGGCTAGCGTGCATCGCTATGACGAGGCACAGAAGACCATGGTGACGGTGCAAGGTTCTGGGGGTGTTTCAACGGGCGCCAGTGAGCTTGAGGGGCACTATGCGATGGCTTGGGCGCGGAATATTTGGGCGGATAGTTTGGCGTGATGAGATAGTCATCGGATGGTTCTGAGGCTTGCTGTCTTTCTTCCTCTCCCTCTCCCTCTGGGGGGGTACGGCCATCCGGGAGGGCCGGGGTGAGGGCTTTCACTGCCGGTTGATCTGAACGGTCTTCTGCTTCCTGATAGCCTTCAGCTGTTTGAATTGAGGTCGGAGGCCGGGATTGCCCCCGGCAGTGCAGTCACCTTCTTTTGCGTCGCCAAAAGAAGGTAACCCAGAAAAGGCGACCCCACTGCCCGCGTCCCTGCGCTGCGCTCCGGGCAGCCTGCGATGCTCGGTCAAGGGGCGGTGCTGCAGAACTCGCTTTGTTCACTGCGTTCACGCCGCTCAAACAGCTGCAGCAAGCTAGAGCACGAAGCAAGGGCATCTTGCAGTGCCCTTGCCCGCCCCTTGCCCTGCGCTTCTCAGCGCGGACAGAGGGGACCCATGGCTCGGGCCATCGCTGCGCTCGGCCCTCGAATAGTCAGGCCTCGCTGCGCTCGCCTTTCTTGGATGCACCTCGAAGCGCCATCCGCGTTTCGACCACTCTTGCCATATCAAGCATCATCTTCAATAATAATTCAGTGCATGCTTATGAATAGAGAACCCACCATGATCAGTGCCATGGACCGGCGCCAACTTTTCAGGCGCTGCGCATGCTCCATGCTGGCAGCCGGATTGGGTAGTGCGTGGGCGCGCTACGCCGAAGCCGCGACCACTTCAAATGAGGACAGCCTCCCAAATACCCCTGCCATGAAGGCGCAGGAGGTCGCGCCGAACTGCTGGTATGTGGAGGGGCTTTCGGCGCTTGGTTCGCCAGCCAACCAGAATTTCATCTCCAACGCGGGTTTCATCGTGACCAGCGCAGGTGTGGTGGTGATCGACGCGCTGGGCTCGCCCGCGCTGGCTGAACGCCTGATCGGCGAGATCAAGAAGATCACCCCGAAGCCGATCACCCATGTGATCCTCACGCACTACCATGCCGACCATGTCTATGGCCTGCAGGCATTCAAGGCCGTGGGCGCGCGCATCATCGCGCATCAGGCTGGGCGTGAGTATCTCTACGCGGATACGGCGCGCTTGCGTCTGCAGGCCTCGCGTGAGGATCTGGCACCGTGGATCAACGAGAAAACGCACCTCGTGGAAGCCGATGAGTGGATCAGCGGTCCCAAGGAATTGCAGGTGGGCGATACGAAGCTCATGCTGCAGCCAGTGGGGCCGGCGCATACGCCCGAAGATATGGCGATCTATGTGCCCGCGTCCAAGGCGCTGTATGCTGGGGATCTGGTGTTCCGCAACCGCATTCCCTTCGTCGGCCAGGCCGACAGCCGCAACTGGATCACCTCGCTGGACAAACTGCTCCAGTTCGATGCCGTGGTGGTCGTTCCCGGCCATGGGCCCGCTTCCAGGGAGGCGCGCAAGGACATGGAACTGACGAGGGACTACCTCGTCTACCTGCGCAAGACCATGGGGGCCGCCGCTCAGGATATGACGCCGTTCGACGAAGCCTACAAGGCCACGGATTGGAGCGCCTTCGAGCACTTGCCGCTTTTTGGCGCGGCCAATCGCATGAACGCTTACAACACCTACTTGCTGATGGAGCACGAAACACCATGATGCGCAGGCAAGCCTTGTGGGCGCTCGGCGGGTTATGCTTGGTGGGGGAAGCGCACGCGGCGGCGCGGGAGTTGCCGCTGTCCAGTTCGCTGCCGGATGAGTTGGCCGGTGCGCTGGCCGTCCGCCAGCCGCTGGTGGTGATGATCAGCCTCCATGGCTGTCCCTGGTGCAAGCTGGTCAGAGAGAGCTATCTGGCGCCCATGCGCGAGCAGGAAGGGCTGCATGCGGTTCAGATCGATATGCAAAGCCAGCGCTCCACACGCGCGCTTTCGGGCGCCGCCATCACGCATGGCGCGCTCGTGCGTGAGTGGGGAGTGAAGTTCGCGCCCACCGTGCTCTTTTTCGGTCCCGAAGGCAAGGAAGTGGCCGAACGGCTGGTGGGCGGGTCACCGGATTTCTATAGCGCCTATCTCGACCAGCGGCTGAAACAGGCCCAGCGCGTGATGGGGCCCTGATCCTTTTCACCAATAGGAGCGCATCATGCATCTGTCCGCGGTCATTCTGGCTCTCTCTTGTCTAACCCTGGCTGGGGCGGCACGGGCGCAGGTGCCGGAGCTGTTCAAGGGCGCTGATCTGAAGCTGGGGGAAAAGCTGATCAGCGAAAACAAATGCAATGAATGCCACGCCCGGGACTGGACAGACAACGGCAAGGCAGTCTATCGGCCCAAGGGACGCATCAATACGCCCACTGCCTTGCAAGGCATGGTGGAGCGGTGCAGCCATGAGCTGAACCTTTCGTTCTTCCCCGAGGAAATCGCGGCCATCTCGGCTGTGCTCAATCGCGACCATTACCGCTTCTCCAAGTGAGAGGCGCCTGGGCGGCGAGCAGTGCGGCCTGGCTAAGCGCCTCCTGGCGGTGGGGAGGTGTGTACTTTCGTGCTTACCACGAATGCCGCGCGTTCTTGTGACAAAGTGGTGCGGAGAAACCCGTATGACACGATTGATTCAACAATATTAATATAAGCATATTCAAATATATAGATATAGTTCCCGATGAGTTACCCAGATCTTCCTGGCGACCCTGGCGGAAATCCGCGGGGCCGCCTGGTCAAGGCACCCGAGAATTTCCTGGATCGTGAAGGGATCCGCACCGTCATGGCCGAAGGCAAACGCGGGCGGCGAGATTTCATCCGCAACGCGTTCGCTGCCGCGGCGGCAAGCGCGGCAGCGCCTTCACTGATGGCACAGTCCAATCCGGTCGGCACCGAAGGGGGCGATCCCAACATCCTGAACCTGCCGGCGCACTCCAAGGGCCTGGGCCAGCCGGTGGTGACCGATGGCTACGGCAAGCCCTCCAAATATGAAGGCAACGTGCAGCGCCGCCAGAGCCCGGGCCTGACGCAGACCACGCAGGCTTCGGTATCTTTCGCACCCCTGCAATCGCTGTTCGGTATCGTCACGCCAAGCGGCCTGCATTTCGAGCGGCATCACCAGGGATGGTGGGACATCGATCCCTCCAAGCACCGGTTCATGGTCAATGGCATGGTGAAGACCCCCAAGGTCTTCACCATGGACGAGATCATGCGGCTGCCTGCCGTCTCGCGCTTTCACTTCATCGAGTGCGGCGCCAATACCGGCATGGAGTGGGGCAACGTTGCCGTGCCCACGGCGCAGTACACGCATGGCATGCTTTCGTGCAGCGAGTTCACCGGTGTGCCGCTGATCACGCTGCTGGAGATGGCTGGTGCCGATCTGAAGGCAGGGAAGTTCGTGCTCGCCGAAGGCGCGGATGGCTCCTCCATGACACGCACCATCCCCATGAGCCTGGTCACCTCCGGCCAGGTGCTGGTTGCCTACGGCCAGAACGGCGAGATGCTGAGGCCCGAGAACGGCTATCCGCTGCGCCTCGTGGTGCCGGGCGTGCAGGGCGTGAGTTGGGTCAAGTACCTGCGGCGCGTGGAAGTGGGTGATCAGCCTTGGGCTACCAAGGACGAAGCGGTCCATTACATCGACCTGATGCCCGATGGCCTGCACCGCCAGTACACCAGCATCCAGGAGTGCAAGAGCGTGATCACCACGCCCTCGGGCGGCCAGGTGCTGCTCGACAAGGGTTTCTACAACATCACGGGCCTCGCATGGTCGGGCAGAGGAAAGGTCAAGCGTGTCGATGTGTCGGTGGATGGAGGGCGCAACTGGCGCACTGCCAGGCTGGAAACCCCGGTGCTCGACAAATGCCTCACTCGCTTCAACATCGATTGGGTGTGGGACGGCAAGCCCACCATCGTGCAAAGCCGCGCCATGGATGACACGGGGTACGTGCAACCCAACTATCACCAACTGCGCGAAGTGCGAGGCACGCGCTCGATCTATCACAACAACGCCATCCAGTCCTGGCTGGTGCAGGAAAGCGGGGAGGTCAAGAATGTCCAGCTTTCTTGAACCCGTGCTTCGCCGCGTGCATGGCGTTCGCAGGGCGCGTGCGTGGCTGCCTTTGGCAGCCGCCATGGTGCTCGGCGGCCAAGCGCTGGCGCAGGACCGTTTCCCTGGTGTCGGACGGGCCGCCACGCCCAAGGAAGTCGCTGCCTGGGACATCGACGTCCGTCCGGATTTCAAGGGCCTGCCGCCGGGCTCCGGTTCCGTGGACAAAGGGCAGGATATCTGGGAAGCCAAATGCGCCAGTTGCCACGGTGTGTTCGGTGAATCCAACTCGGTGTTCAACCCGCTGATCGGGGGCACGTCGAAGCAGGATATCGAGACCGGCCGCGTGGCCAACCTGATGCGCACGGATTACCCGGGCCGCACCACCATCATGAAGGTGGCTACGGTGTCCACGCTGTGGGACTACATCAACCGTGCCATGCCGTGGAACGAACCCAAGTCGCTCAAGCCCGATGAGGTATACGCGGTAACGGCTTTCCTGCTCAATCTGGCCGATGTCGTGCCGCAGGACTTCACGCTCTCCGACAAGAACATCGCCGAGGTGCAAAAACGCATGCCCAACCGCAACGGCATGACCACCCAGCATGCCTTATGGCCAGGCAAGGAGCTGAAGGGCCTCGGCAAGCCTGACACCAAGGCCGTGGCGTGCATGAAGGATTGTTCTGTGGCTGGCGAGAAGATTGCAGAGCTGCCGCCTTTCGCGCGTGACGCGCATGGCAACCTGCGTGACCAGAACCGCACCGTGGGGCCACAGCGGGGCGCGGACACCAGCCGCCCCGAAGGCAAGCTGGGCGATGCGGCCAGGCCGGTGGCCGTGAAAGGCCCCGCAGCACCACCCGCCGCTGGCTCGTCCGCGGAGGCCGCGGCGCTGTTGCAGAAACATTCATGCACGGCCTGCCATGCGCAGGGCAGCAAGCTCGTGGGCCCCAGCTTCGCCGATATCGCGAAAAAGTATGCAGGCAAGGCCGACTACCTGGCTGGCAAGATCCGCAGCGGCAGCACAGGCGTATGGGGTGAGATTCCCATGCCGCCGCAGACCGCGCCTGATGCGGATGTAAAGGCGCTGGCGGCTTGGCTGGCAGCGGGGGCGAAGCCATAAATCATCGGCGCCTTCGAGGACAGGTCCGCCGGTTGGCGTCACAGCCAACCGGCACAATACCCAGGTTGGGGAATGCCCTCTCATGAGGGGTATCTTCAAGCTTTACCATTAATTACTTTCAAGGAGAACCATGCCCATGCAGACACGCAGGCAAACCCTCAAGCACAGTGCCGCCGTGGCAGGCCTGCTGGCCACCGCCGGGCTGATGCCGCAATACGCGCTCGCGTTCAACAAGAACGCTTTCGATGCCAAGTCCGTGAACGATGCGCTCAAGGCCCTGGGATCCGGTGCGCCCACCGAAGGCGCGGGCGTCACGCTCACCGCGCCTGACATTGCCGAGAATGGCGCCGTCGTGCCGCTGGCCGTGGCCAGCACGTTGCCGAACGTCAAGCAATTGGTGTTGCTGGTGGAGAAGAATCCGAATACGCTGGTTGCGGTGTTCAACGTGACTCCTGAGGTGGAGCCCAGTTTCGCCACCCGTACCAAGATGGGCCAGTCATCCGATGTCTATGCCGTGGCCATCACGGCCGACGGCAAGGCCCACTACGCCAAGAAAGAAGTCAAGGTCACCCTGGGCGGCTGCGGCGGCTGATGTGGCCCACCCCGAAGCGCCTGCGGCGCTCCCCCAAGGAGGCGCACCCGGCGGCCTGGCGAAGCCAGCTCCGCGGGTGCCCTGGCAAGGACCAGGGGTCACAGGCGTTTCACGGCATTAATACATTGAATCAGGAGTAAGAACAATGGCAGATCCGATGCGAATCCGCGCCCAAGCCGCTGGCGACAAAGCCACGGTGCGCGTGCTTATGAGCCACGAGATGGAGTCCGGCCAGCGCAAGGATGCGTCCGGCAAGCTGGTGCCCGCCTGGCACATCCAGGAGGTCACGGCCTCGCTGAACGGCAAGCAGGTGTTTTCCTGCGAATGGGGCGCCGCCGTGTCCAAGAACCCCTTCCTGCAATTCGCCATCAAGGGCGCAAAGGCGGGTGATAAGGTCAGCGTGACCTGGAAAGACAATAAAGGCGATACGCGCACCGACGAAGCAACGGTGTCGTAAATACGTTCGAAGGCGGGCAGCGGTAAATCAGGGCCCGCCTTTCTTTTCGTCTACGAAGGAGGTACCACGATGAGAGCGAGGGATTGTTACGGAATGGCGGTGGCCGCGGGGCTGCTGCTGGGGTCGGGGGTGGCCATGGCGCAAAAAACGTCCACCCAATCGATCGAGGAATATCGCGAGATGCTGCAGGACGGCAACCCCGCGGAGTTGTTCGAGGCCAAAGGCGAAGACCTCTGGAAGAAAAAACGCGGCCCCAAGAACGCATCGCTCGAGACGTGCGATCTTGGCAAGGGCCCGGGCGTGGTCAAAGGCGCTTTCGTGGAGCTGCCGCGCTACTTTGCCGACACCAACCGCATGCAGGATCTGGAGTCACGCCTCGTGTCTTGCATGGAAAACCTGCAAGGGCTGAATGCCAAGGAAATCAGCGAAACACCTTTCGGCAAGGGCGAACAGAACAATGTGACGGCGTTGGCCACTTGGGTTGCCGCTCAATCCAAAGGCATGCAGTTCAACCTGCCTCAATCGCATCCGCAAGAGAAAGCCTTCTATGAAGTGGGCAAGCGCCTCTTCTTCAAGCGTGGCGGCACACACGATTTCGCCTGCGCTTCCTGCCACGGTGAGGAAGGCAAACGCATCCGTCTTCAGGATCTGCCGCGCTTGACTGGTAATCCGGGCGATGGCGTGGGCTTTGCCGCCTGGCCGGCCTACCGGGTCTCCAACGGCCAGATGTGGGGCATGCAGCAACGTCTGAACGATTGCTACCGCCAGCAGCGCTTCCCCTATCCGAAGTTCGGCAGCGACGCCACCATTGCGCTGGGTGTCTATCTGGGCGTGAACGCCCATGGCGCCAAATCGGCCGTACCCGCCATCAAGCGCTAAGGAGCCGCGAACCATGAATAAAAAGCTCACAAAGACACTGTCATTGCTCGGTGCCGGCGCACTGGTGGCCGGTTGCGCCGCCACCACTTCCAACCTGGACTCGGCGGCCCTCGACAAGCTGACCTCCGATGTCGTTGCCTCCTCGTTCCGAGATCAAGGCATCGTCAAGGTGTCGGCTGCGCTGGCAGAGGATGCGACCCTGAAAGCCTGCGATGCGGCGGACGTGTCGGGCAAGCCGATCAACGCCGCAGCAGGCAAGGCGCTCGAAGAGGCCAACTTCAAGACCATCAAGTGGCCTTCGAATGGCAAGTTCCTCGGCGACTGGAAAGAGGGCGAAAAGATCGCTCAGAGCGGCCGCGGTGAAACCTTCACGGATCAGGCTGGCATGGCCAATGGCGGCAACTGCTACAACTGCCACCAGATCGACAAGAAGGAGATCTCTTTCGGCACCATCGGCCCGAGCCTGTACAACTACGGCAAGATCCGTGGTGTAAAGGATCCGTCCAGCCCGGAATCCAAGGCCATCGTCGAATACACCTGGGGCAAGATCTGGAACAGCAAGGCCTACAACGCCTGCTCCAACATGCCCCGCGCAGGCCACAAGGGCATCCTGAACGAAGACCAGGTGCGCCATATCGTGGCGCTGCTGCTTGATCCGGAAATCACCGGTGAACCAGTAACCGGCAGCAAGGACCAGGCCTACGCCCGAGCCCGGCCTTGGCCGGGCTTTTTACCTTTAAATACTTCAGCGGCAACTTATTCATGAATCTCACCAAACGCGAATTTCTTCAGGTTCTGGGCGCTGCCAGCGCCGCTGGCATGGCCTTGGGCAGCTATCAGAATGCAAGCGCGCAGACGGCGGCCGAAGGCCTCTACGACATTCCCAAGTTTGGCAATGTGTCGCTGTTGCACATGACCGACTGCCACGCGCAGCTCAAGCCCATCTATTTCCGTGAGCCCAGCATCAATCTGGGGCTGGGTGACATGAAGGGCAGGCTGCCGCATCTGGTGGGTGAACAGCTGCTCAAGGCGACGGGCGTGAAGCCCGGTACCGCGCAGGCACACGCGCTCACCTACCTGGATTTCGAGCAGGCCGCCGGCCGCTATGGCAAGGTAGGGGGCTTTGCCCACCTGTCCACCCTGGTGCAGCGCCTGAAGGCGAGCCGCCCGGGCGCCTTGCTGCTCGACGGCGGCGATACCTGGCAGGGCAGCGCCACCTCGCTCTGGACGAAGGGCCAGGACATGGTCGATGCCTGCAAGCTGCTGGGTGTGGACGTGATGACGGGCCATTGGGAATTCACCCTCGGCATGGAGCGCGTGCAGGAGATCATCAAGAAGGATTTCGCCGGCAAGGTGGATTTCATCGCGCAGAACGTCAAGACCACCGATTTCGGCGACCCGGTGTTCTCGCCCTACGTGATCAAGGAGATCAACGGCGTGCCCGTGGCCATCATCGGTCAGGCCTTTCCCTACACACCGATCGCCAACCCGCGTTACATGGTGGCCGACTGGGAGTTCGGCATCCAGGATGAGAACATGCAGAAGATGGTGGACGAAGCCCGCGGCAAGGGCGCGCACGCCGTCGTGGTGCTGAGCCACAACGGCATGGATGTCGACCTGAAAATGGCCAGCCGCGTGAGCGGCATCGATGCCATTCTGGGCGGCCATACGCACGATGGCATGCCGGTGGCCAGCGTTGTGAGCAACAAGGGCGGCCAGACCATCGTGACCAATGCCGGCTCCAACGGCAAATTCCTGGGCGTGCTCGACCTGGAGATCAAGGACAAGGAGGTGACCGGCTACCGCTACAAGCTGCTGCCGGTGTTCGCCAACATGCTGCCGGCTGATGCCAAGATGAACGAGCTCATCAACCGCATCCGCGCGCCGCATGAAGCCAAGCTGAACGAAACGCTCGCCATCACCGAAGGCCTGCTCTATCGCCGCGGCAACTTCAACGGCACGGGCGATCAGCTCCTGGTCGACGCGCTGATGGATGTGCAAGGCGCCGACATCGCCTTCTCGCCCGGCTTCCGTTGGGGCACCACCCTGCTGCCCGGCCAGGCGATCACGCGCGAGTGGCTGATGGACATGACGGCCACCACCTACAGCTACGCCACGCTCACGGACATGAAGGGCGAGATGATCAAGACCATCCTGGAAGACGTGGCCGACAACCTGTTCAACCCGGACCCTTACTACCAGCAGGGCGGCGACATGGTGCGCGTGGGCGGCTTGACCTACGCCTGCGATCCGCTGGCCGACATGGGCAAGCGCATCAGCGACATGCGCCTGAACGGCCAGCTCATCGATGCCAGCAAGACCTACAAAGTCGCCGGCTGGGCGCCGGTGGCTGAAGAAGCTTCCAAAGCCGGCAACAAGATGATGTGGGAGCTGGCCGAGCAATGGCTCAAGGCCCGTGGCGGCAAGGTGGCCCCACGTAAGCTGAACACGCCGAAAATCATTGGGGCCCTGCCCAATCCGGGCTACGCAGGGTAAGTTCGCCCTGGGACCGCCAAGCTCCAGCTTGGCATCAGCGCGTGAGGAGATGCTGCTGCCAAGCTGGAGCTTGGCGGTCCCAGAAGGCGCTGGCTGCGCCTGTTACCCGATTTTCTGCGATAGCTACTAAAATGGTAGCTATGACCCAGCAGCCTACCTCTCTCGATCGCCGCCTGTGGTTACTTGGTGCTACCGGCGCCGCGCTCTTGGCCGGTTGCGGCACGCCAGCGCCTCGCCGCACCGCCTCGCGCTCGCAGCCCGCCGTGCGCTCGGCCCCCTCATTGGCCCTGGATACCGCCGAACGCGAAGCGGCCGTGGCCCGGGCCATGCTGGTCGTGAACACGCCCTATCGCTATGGCGGCAACACCATCGAAGGCGGCTTCGATTGCAGCGGATTGGTGCACTACGTCTTCACGGATCTCGGCAATTCGCGCCTGCCGCGCAGTACCGAGCAGTGGGCGGCGGCGAGTACGCCCGTGCCGGAGGAGAGCTTGCAGCGGGGCGATCTGGTGTTCTTCAACACCACCGGAAAGCCTTGGTCGCACATGGGAATCTATGTGGGAAACGGCCAGTTCGTGCACGCGCCTTCGACCGGCGGCACCGTGCGCAAGGACAGCCTTTCCAGCCGCTACTTCGCCGCACGCTACCTGGGTGCCCGCAGCGTATTCGCGGCGCAATAGGCCCGATAGGCTCCCACCGAATCGCCATATCAGCCGGGTACACTCGCGCGGCATGAAGCGCAGCCATCCCAGGACCTCCAGCGACAAGAAAACGGCGGCAGGCGCGGGGGCTGCGGCTTTCGCGGTGCTCGCGCGTATCCAGACACTCTGGCCATCGCTTGGCCCGGTGGGCCAGCGCGTGGCGGATTTCATCGTGAAGCACCCGCGTGAGGTCATCCACATGTCGGTCAGCGAGGTGGCCGAGCGCACGGGCTCCAGCGAGGGGAGCGTCGTCGGCCTGTGCAAGAACCTCGGTGCCACGGGCTTCCAGCAGATCAAGATCGCGCTGGCGCAAGAGATGGTGCGGCCGGTGCAATTCATCCATGAAGATCTGGACCCGCAGGACACAGTAGATTCCGTGACGCGCAAGATCTTCCAGAGCAATGTCCAGACTTTGCACGACACCCAGGCCACGCTCGAGACTGCTTCCATGCAGCGCGCGGTCAGCTTGCTGCGCGGGGCTGAGCGGATCGAGATCTACGGCATCGGCAGTGCGGCCACCATCGCCGAAGACGCGCACTACCGCATGCTGCGCATCGGCCTGAACGCCAATGTCGTGGTCGATTCGCACGTGCAGGCCATCAGCGCCTCGCTGACCAACTCCAAGGTCGCGGTGCTGACCATCTCGCACACCGGTAGTTCGCACGAGACCGTGACGGCTACCCGGTTGGCCAAAGAGGCCGGCGCGGCCACGATCTGCATCACCAACTTCGGCAAATCACCGCTGCAGGCGCATGCCGATGTCGTGCTGTTCACCATGGCACGCGAGACCCATTTCCGCACGGAGGCCATGACCAGCCGGCTCGCGCAGCTTGCGATCATCGACGTGCTGATTGCCTGCCTGGCGCTGTCGGATCAAGACAGGGCCGTCCGTACCCTGCGCAAGACGTTCGACGTGCTGTCGCTCAAGCGCTATTGAGGCCGAAGCCCTCCGCGGAGAGGATTTTGAGAAATACTCATTTTCATTGAATAAATGAATTGAGCTAATTTCATTGGTCTGTCATGTTTGATTCCTAAGCTCAGTGGTCATCGAGCGGCGCACCTGCTCGTACCGCGTGCGTACCACGCTCCCACTGATCCGAAAGGAATCCCCATGACAACAACCGCGTTCCGATGCTTTTTTGCGGCGATGGCCGCTCTCTTGAGCCTGGGCCTCGCCGCCTGCGGCGGTGGCACTGAGGCCACCGCCGAGGCGCAGCTTGCTCCGAGCGCGCAGGCCGTTCAACCCAACCTCAAGTGCGCGCCTTGAGCTATCGCAGCACTCCGCTACGCCTTTCGTTGATTTGACCCTCCGCTCCCGCGTTGAAAGAACCTCATGACAAACACTTCACGTCGCGATTTTTTCCGTAAGTCAGCTGGCGCCGTTGGCGCTGCCTCAGCGCTTACCGTACTCCCGCCCTCGATCCGCAAGGCACTCGCCATTCCCGCTTCGGTCAACTCCCGCACCATCAAGGATGTCAAGCACATCGTGATCCTGATGCAGGAGAACCGCAGCTTCGATCACTACTTCGGCACCATGCGCGGGGTGCGCGGGTTCGGCGATCCCTTCCCGATTCCTCTGGCCAGCGGCAAATCGGTGTTTTCTCAACCCAATCCCAACGGCGGCTCGGACATTCATCCGTTCCGCCGCGATTCCACGGTCTACAACGCACTGATCGGCTCCGGCACCCCGCACAATTTCCCAGACCAGCAGGCGGCGTGGAACCAGGGCAAGATGGACCGCTGGATCCAGTTCAAGAACCAGGCCACCATGGGCTACTTCATGCGCGAGGACATCCCGTTCCAGTTCGCGCTTGCCGATGCCTTCACGGTCTGCGATGGCTACCACTGTTCCATCCTGACCGGCACCGACCCGAACCGCATCGTATTCTGGTCAGGCAGCGCGGCCAACCCGGAGCTGCGCAAGCAGGGTATCAACAGCACCGACACCGATGGCGAGCCCGTGAACTCGCGTTGCTGGCCCAATCCGTACAAGTGGGTCGCAGGCAGGGTTCAGCAGGCCGACGGGTCGGGGCAGGTCGATCCCAGTACAGGCGCCTACAACTACAAATACACCAACAGCGCCTTCCAGTGGGACACACTGCCGGATCTGCTGCAGAAGGCTGGCGTGAGCTGGCGCATCTACCAGAACATGAACAACAACTGGACAGGTGCCATGCATGGCTGCCTCGCCTTCGCGAGCTTCCGCAAGGCGCAACCTGGCTCACCGATCTATGAGCGTGGTTTGACGGGGGCCCTGAGACCGCCGACGGTGCCGCCAATTTCCTCGCGCAGCTCAAGCAGGACGTGATCAACGGTACCCTGCCTGAAGTCTCGTGGGTGTTGCCCACCCAGGATCTGGCCGAGCACCCCGGCAGCAAGGAAGGCGTGGCCGGTGCCGCGGATTTCATCGCGGATGTGCTGGACGCGCTCACTGCCAATCCCGAGGTCTGGAGCAAGACCGCGCTGTTCGTGACTTTCGATGAGAACGACGGTTTCTTCGATCACGCGGCGATGCCGGCGGTGCCTTCGTATGACGCCACTGGCAACCTCATGGGCAAATCCACCGTGCCGCTGGAAGGCGAATACTTCGACGCTTCTGTGAACACCGGCAAATACCTGAAGGCCGCGGACACCACCAGCGGCAAGATCCGCCCCTGGGGCATGAGCTCCCGCGTACCCATGTACGTGATCTCGCCGTGGAGCAAGGGCGGATGGGTGAACTCCCAGGTGTTCGATCACACCTCGGTAGGCCGGTTCCTGGAGAGGCGTTTCGGCATCACGGTCGATGCGATCAGCCCGTGGAGCCGTGCGGTCTCGGGCGATCTGACCACCTGCTTCGATTTCGAGCGCCCGAACGATCCCGTCTTTCCCGCGCTGCCCGACACGAGCAACTTCTCCGCGATCAATGCGGCCCAGAGGCTGTTGCCCACCACGGGGGTGACCACGGCGCCTGCCGTGCCTCAGCCGCTGTATCAGGAGACGGGCACTCGCCTGTCGCGAGCCTTGCCGTACGAGCTGCATACAAGCGCGCGCGTCGAGCCGCAGGGCCTGGTGTCGCTGCTCTTCAGCAATACCGGCGAGCAGGGCGCGGTGTTCCATGTCTATGACAAGCTGCACCTGGATCTCATTCCGCGCCGCTACACCGTGGAGGCGGGCAAACTGCTCGCTGACCAGTGGAATCCTGGCGCCAGCGACGGCGGGAGCTACGATCTCTGGGTGTACGGTGCCAATGGTTTCGTCCGCAGCTTCAAAGGCAATGCGCTGGCTCAGAACGCAGCCGACTTCAAGCCCGAGGTGCAGGTGTGCTACAGGCCGGTGAACGGGCAGCTCTACGTCAAGGTGCACAACACTGGCACGAAGTCGGGTACCGTGACGATCACGGCCAACGCCTATTTCCCCAACGGCTCCTGGACCATGAAAGTGAAAGCCGGCGAAACCGGTACGCAGCACTGGAACCTCAACCACAGCGGCCACTGGTACGACTTCACCGTGGCAGCCGGCAACATGGAGCGCCGCTTCGCCGGCCGCGTGGAGACCGGCAAGCCCGGTGTGAGCGATCCGGCCATGGCGTTGCATTTGCTGGGTTGAGCTTCATATCCGGGTGCCTTTCATGCGGTTCGCCGCATGAAGACTGCTCTCATTGTAGGAGCGGCTTTAGCCGCTCCTACAAAAACGCGGGTTCTAGGCTTCTTCCTTTACCGCCACGGCACCTCGAAGTGAATGCGGCCTGGCTTCGGTGATCGTCACATCGATCATCTGGCCGGCCAGCCTGGCGCCGTTCGGGCCGCCGTCGAAGTTGACGATACGATTGCATTCTGTTCGGCCCATCAGCTCACCAGGGTTCTTGCGTGAAGGGCCTTCCACCAGAATGCGCTGCAAGGTGTTCACGCGGCTGGCGCTGATGGCCTGCACGTTCTCCTCAATCGTGGCCTGCAGGTGCTGCAGGCGCTTCAGCTTCACGTCGTGCGGCGTGTCGTCCGCCAGGTTGGCGGCAGGAGTGCCTGGACGGGGGCTGAAGATGAAGCTGAAGCTCGCGTCGTAGCCCACGTCGTCGATCAGCTTCATCATCTTGGCAAAATCGTCTTCGGTTTCGCCCGGGAAGCCGACGATGAAGTCGCTGCTGAGCGAAATATCCGGCCGCACCGCCCGCAGCTTGCGGATGATGCTCTTGTATTCCATGGCGGTGTAGCCGCGCTTCATGGCCATCAGAATGCGGTCGCTGCCGTGTTGCACAGGCAGGTGCAGGTGGCTCACCAGCTTGGGCACCCGGCCGTAGACCTCGACCAGGCGGGCCGTGAATTCGTTCGGATGGCTGGTGGTGTAGCGGATGCGTTCGATGCCCGGCATTTCGGCCACATACTCGATCAACAGGGCGAAATCAGCAATCTCCGCCGTGTCGCCCATCTTGCCGCGGTACGCGTTCACGTTCTGGCCAAGCAGCGTGACTTCCTTGACCCCTTGGTCGGCTAGGCCGGCGATTTCGGTGAGCACATCCTCGAAGGGCCGGCTGAACTCTTCGCCACGGGTATAGGGCACCACGCAGTAGCTGCAATATTTGGAGCATCCTTCCATGATCGAGACAAAGGCCGAGGCGCCTTCCACACGTGCTGGCGGCAGATGGTCGAATTTCTCGATCT
Source organism: Ottowia sp. VDI28 (assembly GCF_049532675.1). Lineage (NCBI taxonomy): Bacteria > Pseudomonadati > Pseudomonadota > Betaproteobacteria > Burkholderiales > Comamonadaceae > Ottowia > Ottowia sp. VDI28. The sequence goes on from NZ_CP149820.1 coordinate 1,750,142, forward strand.
CGGGAAAGCGGATATCCACCTGCGGCGCGTTCTGCCGTTCGCGCTCGGAGAGCAGCTCCGGCAGGCGGTGCAGCGTCTGGGGACCGAACACCACGTCTACATATGGCGCGCGCTTGATGATCTCGGCGCCTTCCTGGCTGGCCACACAACCGCCCACACCGATCAGCACGCCCTTTTTCTTGAGGTGCCTCACGCGGCCCAGGTCGCTGAACACCTTCTCCTGCGCCTTCTCGCGCACCGAGCAGGTGTTGAACAGAATCAAATCCGCCTCTTCGACATCCTGCGTAGGCTCATAGCCTTCGGCGGCGGCCATCACGTCTGCCATTTTGTCGGAGTCATACTCGTTCATCTGGCAGCCGAACGTTTTGATGAAGACTTTGCGCGACATGGATAAAGGTCCGAAATAAAGAGGGGGCGCGGACAGGGTGCCCGCGAATGACAAAGCTGCCTGATGGACAGCGGTGACGGCCTCAACCGCCCATGAATACCGATTTGCCGACCGGCATTGGCGTGCCATCGGGCCAGGAGGTGGCCTCGTCGGGTGTCAGGATCCAGATCTCGCGGATCAGGCCGGCCGGGTCGCGCAGATAGTTCACGGTGAACATCTGGCCGTGCAGAGAGCCCGTCAAGGCCAGCAGATTCTGTTGGTTGCGCACACGCACGCCCGGGGCCAGAAACTCGCGCTGGCCATTGACCAGGACCTCCGGCGGTGCGGCGAAGACAATTTGCGCGCGCTTGACGTCCTGAGGGAAGTTGCGCACTTGTGCTTGAACGCCTGCACCGAGCAGCAAGCTCGTGAGCGCCATTGCGGAGAGCGCCACCAGAAAAAACGGATTGAACTTTGTCCAGCGGGTCATGGTATGTGTCCAGAGGCTAGAAAGCGAAATCCTCAAGTGTACTTGGTAGGACAAATCCTGGTTTCCTCAGCCTGCCCAGAAACTTCTGTCATGAAACACCTCCCGGAGGGTGCTACCATGAGAAACCGAGGGAGTTTGTCGGGATTATTGACGGAGAGAGGAGTTAGGTATGGATTTCATGACAGCCGTGAAGACTTGCTTTGCCAAGTTCGCCGATTTTTCGGGCCGTGCCACCCGCCCGGAGTACTGGTGGTTCGTGCTCGCCTATGTCGTCGTGGCGATCGTGGCGAGCCTCATCCATGAATACGTCTACATCCTGGTGGTGCTGGTATTTCTCATCCCCATGATCTCGGCAGGCGTGCGCCGCTTGCATGACATCGGCAAGACGGGCTGGCTGATCCTGCTCGGCTTGATTCCGCTGGTGGGCCTGGTGTTGCTTTACTTCATGGTGCAGCCGACCCAGCCGCAAGCCAACGAATACGGCGAGCCGCCTCTGGCCTGATAGCCGGCTGAAGCCGGCCCTGGAGCCAGGGCTCCAGCAAGTTCTTAAAACCGCTCCAGTTCCGGGTGCGGCAGTACGCCGCCCCGCACCAGCATGCGTCCGTACTCGGCGCAGCGCTGCAGCGTCGGGATCACCTTGCCGGGGTTCAGCAGGCCCTGGGGGTCGAACGCGCGCTTGACGCCCAGCATCTGCTCGTTTTCCTCTGCCGAGAACTGCACGCACATGGAGTTGAGCTTTTCCACGCCCACGCCATGCTCGCCGGTCACCGTGCCGCCCATCGCCACGCTGGTCTCCAGGATGTCCGCGCCGAACTGCTCGGCCCGGTGCAACTGATCGGGGTCATTGGCATCGAACAGGATCAGCGGATGCAGGTTGCCGTCACCGGCGTGGAACACATTGCAGCAGCGCAGGCCGTATTTTTTCTCCATGCCCTGGATGGCCAGCAGGATGTCAGCCAACCGTTTGCGCGGGATGGTCGAATCCATGCACATGTAGTCCGGGCTGATGCGGCCCGAAGCCGGGAAGGCGTTCTTGCGCCCGCTCCAGAATCTCAGGCGTTCGGCCTCGTCGGCGCAGACGGCGATGCGGGTGGCGCCGGTCTCACGCAGCACCTGTTCCATGCGGGCCACTTCCTCGGCCACTTCATGCGGCGTGCCGTCGCTTTCGCACAGCAGAATGGCGGCGGCATCGAGATCGTAGCCCGCATGAACGAAGTCTTCCACGGCGGCGGTCATGGGCTTGTCCATCATTTCCAGACCGGCTGGAATGATGCCTTTTGCGATGATGGCCGCCACGGCATCGCCCGCATGGCGCACGTCGGCGAAGCTGGCCATGATGCACACGGCCTTCTGGGGCTTGGGCGTGAGCTTGACCGTGACTTCGGTGGTCACGGCCAGCATGCCCTCGCTGCCTACGGCAACGGCCAGCAGATCGTAGCCTGAGGCGTCGAGCGCATCTCCGCCGAACTCCAGCGGCTCGCCTTCCACCGTGAAGCCTTTGACTTTGAGCACGTTGTGCAAGGTAAGGCCGTATTTCAGGCAATGCACGCCGCCCGAGTTTTCGGCCACGTTGCCCCCGATGGTGCAGGCGATCTGGCTGCTCGGGTCTGGTGCGTAATAAAGCCCGTACGACGCCGCCGCCTCGCTGATCGCCAGGTTGCGCACCCCGCACTGCACGAGCGCGGTGCGCGCCAGGGGGTCGATTTTCAGGATCTGGTTGAACTTGGCCAGCGAAAGCGTCACGCCGCCCGCATGCGGCATGGCCCCACCCGAAAGCCCTGTGCCAGCACCCCGCGCCACGACCGGCACGCCCAACTGGTGGCAGGCTTTCAGCACCCCCTGGATCTGCTCGTAGGTTTCGGGCAGCGCCACGGCGAGTGGCCGCTGCCGGTAAGCGGTCAAGCCGTCGCATTCATACGGAGTGGTTTGCTCGCTGGTCCAGAGAATGGCGTGCGAGGGTAAAACCTCCTTCAGCATGGAAACGACCAAGGCCTGGCGCTCTTGGTTTGACGACACATGCGGTGTGGCAGTAGGGGAGTCGACTTCGGTCACCATAGTCTTCCACGGCGCTGAGCACCATTCACGACAAAAAACTCGCAAGGCTGCGGAGCAAGCCAAATGGAGGCTGCCGCGGAGCTGGCTTTGCCAGGCCGCTGGCGGCGTCCCCCTGGGGGAAGGCGCGTAAGCGACTCAGGAGGGATCACTGGAACACCACGGTCTTGTGGCCATTTAGCAGCACGCGGTGCTCGCTGTGCCATTTGACTGCGCGCGCCAGCACCTGGCTTTCGGTGTCGCGTCCGGCAGCCGTCAGGTCTTCCACTGTATGGGTGTGGTCCACGCGTGCCACGTCCTGCTCGATGATCGGGCCTTCATCCAGTTCGGCCGTCACATAGTGGGCGGTGGCGCCGATCAGCTTCACGCCGCGCTCGTGCGCCTGGTAGTACGGTTTGGCGCCCTTGAAGCTGGGCAGGAAGCTGTGATGGATATTAATGGCGCGGCCCGAAAGCTTGCGGCACATGTCGTCCGAGAGAATCTGCATGTAGCGCGCCAGCACCACCAGTTCCGCGCCTTCGCCATCGATGATTTCCATCTGGCGCGCCTCGGCCTGCGCCTTGTTGCCTTTGGTCATCGCGACGTGGTGGAACGGCACGTTGTAGCTGGCAGCCAGTTGGTAGAAGTCGCGGTGGTTGCTGATGATGGCGCGGATATCCAGCGGCAGCAGGCCGCTTTTCCAGCGGAACAGCAGGTCATTGAGGCAGTGGCCTTCGCGGCTGACCATGATCACGCAGCGCATGGGCTGCGTCCGCGTGTGCAACTGCCAGTTCATCTCGAAAGGGGCCGCCAATGCCTGCAGTTGGCTGCGCAGCTCGTCGGCGCTGAGCTGATCGCAGCTGAACTGCACGCGCATGAAAAACAGGCCGGTGTCCGCGTCGTTGAACTGGGCCGCCTCCTCGATGTTGCCGCCTCGCTCCAGCAGAAAGCCCGAAACGGCATGCACGATGCCCTTGCGGTCAGGGCACGAGAGGGTGAGGATGTAGGTGTCTTGCATTTTGCTGATTGTCGCAGGCCCGGCGCAGGGGTGACGTGTGAGTACGTCCTGGCTACTGCCGCTGTGAGCCGGAAGCCGGTGGCGCGGTGCGCTTCATCTCCGCGCAGTAATCCTTGGGTGGCAGTGCTGGCGTGGCCCAGATGACATCGGCCGCGGTGCTCAAGGTGGCCGTGGCCTGCTTTCCCGCTTGTGCCGAGATCACCTTGGCGTTGAGGCCGGCAGGCAGGTGCACGGGCACCCCCAGCGTGCGGTCCACGTGGCCGTTGCCGGCGATCAGAAGCACCGTGCGGCCGGGCTGCAGCGCACTGGCCGTGGTCTGCGCCATCGAGATGTCGCGCGCCACCTGCACCCGGGCCATAGGCCGCATCTGGGTTTCAGGCAGCAGGCCGCAGTGGCTGTCGCGGATGCGCTCCGTTTGCGTGGCCAGCGCATCGGGCGGCAGACGCTTGTCCAGGGTGCCGTCCTGCATGGCGGCGCGCTGCTGTTCTCTTGGCAGATTGGCGCCCATCACCGGGATGCCGGCCTGGACCGCCGCCATCACCACAGGGCCGTAGGTACCCCAGGGCCAGCCCGCCTCGTTCCAGTCCAGGGCCTTGCGCACCTCCGAAGCGCTCGCATCGCGTGAAAGACCGCGCGTATCTTTCCCGCGTGGCGCCATTTCCATGGCCACGGCCGCCAGCGTTCCGCGCCGGGCCAGCCATTCGACCACCTGGCGCTCCAGTTCATGGTGTTCAGGGGCGTCGTGCTGTTCTCCCAGCAACCATGCATCGGCGGGCAGCAGCGCCTCCAGGCGCAACTGTTCAGCCGCTGTCCATGGGCTGGTATCAGGGGCGGGCTTTGAAGGGGGAGAGGTGTGCGCGCACCCGATCAGCGACAGGCTGCTGATCACGATGGCACCCCAGGTGATGGCGAGGCGGCGGGCTGGATTCATCAGCCGATACTACTTTGGCGATGTTTCCGCGTTTTTGATTGGACAGGATGAGCAGGGCGGCGCCAGCCTGCACTTCACGCCGGAAGTGGGGGAAGCTGGCCCTATCTGGTCCTATGCAAGGCTCAGTGCAGCACGACCGGGTTCTGCGCCAGTTCGGCGTAACCCTCGAGCGTGTCTTCCACTTCTTCCTGCGTGGGCGTGTTTTCCTGCCACGCGGAAATGCGTTGCTGGAACATCTCGGCCCACAGGCCGTCCAGGTAGACCTCCTTGCCTGAACGCTTGTCCACGATCTCGAATCCGTGGCGTGCGAGCACCGGTCCGCCGGCAGGCGCATCGGTTCCCTCTGGGGCGTCGGGCAGCAGATGAACCACCGCGAAGGATTCTGAGTCGTAGAGAGTGTTCATTGAAGGATGGCTCCTTTCAGCGTGGAGGATCGGGGACTTTCCCTTCATATATAGCAACGCGCGAGTGCAATTCAAGGTGGACGGGGTTTTCCCCGGTAGCCTGTATTTGATCACGATCCTGGGTGCGCTTTCCTTCAGAAGAAGGTAAGGCATTGCCATAGAATCATTTTTTCACATCGGTGTGATTGTTGCGGTACACCGCTCCTGAGGTGATGGCTGACATATCACCATGCAAAATACTCAAAACTAAATGAAACTGGCCACCTACAAGGACGGCTCGCGCGATGGACAACTGCTCGTGGTGTCGCGTGATCTGCATTCGGCTCATTTTGCGACAGGCATTGCCAGCCGCTTGCAGCAAGTGCTGGACGACTGGAATTTTCTTTCGCCCCAGTTGCAGGATCTTTACTCCGCCCTCAACGGAGGCCGCGCCCGCCACGCGTTTGCTTTCAACCCGCACCAATGCATGGCACCGCTGCCGCGCGCCTACCAATGGCTGGATGGCTCGGCCTATCTGAACCATGTGGAGCTGGTGCGCGCTTCGCGCGGCGCCGACATGCCAGAGGGCTATCTCACCGAGCCGCTGATGTACCAGGGCGGCAGCGACGACTTCCTGGGCCCGTGCGACGACATCGCCGGTATGCGGGAGGAGTGGGGTATCGATTTCGAGGCTGAAATCGCCGTCATCACGGGCGATGTTCCCATGGGCTGCTCGCCGGAATCCGGCCTGGATGCGGTGCGCCTGCTCATGCTGGCCAACGACGTGAGCTTGCGCGGGCTGATTCCCGATGAAATCGCCAAGGGGTTTGGTTTTCTGCGCGGCAAGCCGGCCACGGCGTTCAGCCCGGTCGCCGTCACGCCCGATGAACTGGGCGATGCCTGGCAGGAGGGGCGGGTGCATCTCACGCTGCAAAGCAACTGGAACGGCCGCAAGGTGGGCTTTTGCGAGGCAGGTCCCGAGATGCGCTTTCACTTTGGCCAGCTGATTGCCCATGCCGCCAAGACCCGGCGCCTGCGCGCCGGCAGCATCATCGGCAGCGGCACCGTGAGCAACCAGGGCACCGAGTCCAGCGGCCGCCGCGACTGGCCCAAAGGCTACAGCTGCATCGCCGAGAAGCGTGCCATGGAGACCATCCAGGACGGCGCGCCAAAGACCGGCTACATGAAGCTGGGCGACACCATCCGGATCGAAATGAAGGGCAAGAACGGCGAGTCCGTGTTCGGTGCCATCGAGCAGGAAGTGACGGCCTCCGAGGAGGCCTGAACTCGGATAGAGGCGCATGCGGCGGCGGAGCTGCCGTATGATGGCGCCATGGTTTCTCATCACCTGTCGGCGCTTTCGTCCGTCGCACCGCCCCCGGGCGGCGTGCGCGGCTAAGAACGTGCTCACGATCTCCTCGCGGGTCCGTTGCGCCCGAAAAACTGCGTCTGCGGCGTTGAAAATCCTCGCGATACCACCAGGTATCCCTGCGTTTTTCGCCTTGCAGCCACAGCTTTTCGAACACAACGGCCCTCGCGCAGAGATCGTGAACACGTTCTAAGCGCCCCTTCCTTACCTCCGCCTTTTGCGTTTTTTGAAACGCAGGCAGGAGCGTGCCTTTATTTTTCCAGACAGGTGATTCATGCATACATGGCCAACGGCGCTGTTTGTGCTGCTTTGGAGCAGCGGCGCCATTTTTTCGCGTTGGGGCTTGGACCATGCCTCCGCTTTTGTTCTTCTCGCGTTGCGCTTCACGCTCGCCTTGGCCGCCTTATGGGCGCTGGGTTGGCGCGAGCGGGTGTGGTTGCCCGCACCGGGTGCCCGGCTTTCGGTGGCGGGCGCTGGCCTGCTGATGATTGGCGGCTACTCCTGCTTTTACTTCCTCGCCTTGCAGCAGGGCCTGACGCCAGGCGTGCTGGCCACGGTCCTTGGGGTGCAGCCGATTCTCACGCTGCTGGTGCAGGAGCGGCGCTTTTCTTCGCAGCGTCTAGTGGGCTTGATCGTCGCTTTGGCGGGCCTTAGCCTGGTGGTGGCCGATAGCCTGTTGCGTGCGCGCCTATCGGTCAGCGGTTTTGGCTTTGCGCTGCTGGCACTGGTGTGCATGACCGCGGGCACACTGCTGCAAAAACGCGTCAGTGAACCGCCCAGCCGGGCATTGCCTTTGCAATATGCCCTCAGCCTGCTGCTTTGCCTGCTTCTGCTGCCTTTGCAGCCGCTGCATCTGGATTGGAGCGCGGGCCTGGTGGTGCCGGTCGTCTGGCTGGGGCTGGTGATCTCGGTGGGAGCCACGCTCCTGCTGTACCGCTTGATCCATGCCGGCAACCTGGTCAACGTCACCAGTCTGTTCTACCTCGTGCCTGGGGGCACGGCGTTGCTGGATTGGTTGCTGCTGGGCAACCGCATGGCGCCCGCCAGCCTGGCGGGCCTGGCTACCATCTTGCTCGGGTTGGCGCTGGTCTTCCGTTCGCGCCCGCGCTAGGGCGAACATGTTCTTAGTGTCTAGCTGACGTTCAACTGGGGGAGGGGGCTGGACCTTCTTGGGGATCCAGTGCCCCAGCACAGCCGCGGCCACGAAGGCAAGGCCTCCGGTCATGGCGATCCCTGCGGCCAGCGAAAAGCCGCCGGCCAGCAGGGACAGCAGCGCCGGTCCGCTAGAGGCGCCAATGTCGGCCATCAGCCGCCATACCCCCAGAAAATGAGCACGGCCATGCCTCGGCGAATGATCGGCACCCAGCGTCATGATCATGCCCGAGCCGATGCCATTACCAAAGCCGATGGCCAGTGAAGCCAGCAGCAGCGACCAGAAGCCCGAAGTCAGGGGCATCAGCAGGAGCGCGACCCCCATGATGACCATGGACGGTACCGCCACCGCGCGTCTGCCCCGCTGGTCCATGACCTTGCCGGCGGGATAAAACACCAGCATGTCAATGCCGCCGGCCAGCCCGTAGATCATGGAGGCCGCCGCGGGCGTCAGAGCCAGATGCTCCGCCCACAGTGGAATGACCGCCTGCCGCGAAGCGCGTACGGCGCTGACCAGCACAACGCCGATACCCAAGGTGAGGAACACGCGCCAATGGTCTTTCAGCGTGGAGCGCATCGTGACAGTGGCTGGTGCGGCTTGCCCTGGGGGTAGCGGTGGTGTTTCCAGGTCCGGGATGCGTATCGCGATGGACGCCGCAGCCGCGGCTGCCACGATCCCGATGACGTAGGCGGCGCTCAGGCCGAAAGCATGCACGGCGCCCGCAGCCAGGAAAGGGCCGGCGAACATGCCGATGCGCATCACGCCCCCCAGCGTCGAAAGCGCCCTCGCACGGTAAGCGACAGGCACGGCCTCGGTGAGATAGCTCTGGCGGGCCAGGTTGTAGACCGCCTGAGACATCCCCACCATGAAGCAGCCCGCCCCGAAAAGACCCAGGTGCGTGGTGTTGAAGCACAGCAGCATGCCCAGGACACTCCAGAGGCCCGCAGCCACGATGGCCCAGCGCTCGCCCCAACGCATGGTGATCAAAGAGGCGGGAACGTTGCTGAGCAGTGAGCCGATGCTGAGCAGCCCCACCATCAGCGCGGCCTCGGGCACCGAGGCGCCCAGATCGCGCGCGGTGAGCGGAATGATCGGCAGGATGGCGCCTTCACCCACTCCGAACAGCAGCGAGGGACCGAACGCGGGAATGGCGATCTTCCAGAGGGAAAAATCTGTGGATGGGCTCGAGGGGGGCGTATCGGGAGAAGGCATGCGCGCAAACAGGCCGCGGCCTTGGGGCGAGCTGCCGGAAGGCGTGGTCTACAGGAAATTGGTTTGCGCGGGATTGTCGCGCGGACGCGGGATAAGCGGGGCCGCGCCCTGCATACCCGACGTGTCCACGGGGCCGCTACCATCTGGGTATTTGCCAAAACCGAGGAACACCGCATGAGCGCCCCCGCCATCGATTACAGCCGCTATCAGACTTTCAACATCACCCGCCGTGGCCAGGAGGGCGCGATCATTGATCTGCAGATGAAAGCCCAGAACGGCAAGCTGCCCACGGCCGGCCACGAAGGCCACTGGGAGTTGAGCGAAATCTGGCGTGACCTCGACAAGGATGAGACCGTGCGCGCCGTGGTGCTGCGCGGCGAAGGCATGGGGTTCTCCGGCGGCGGTGATCTTTCCCTCGTGCAGGACATGGCGAGCGATTTCGCCGTGCGCACACGCGTGCTGAAAGAGGCGCGCGATCTGGTCTACAACGTCATCAACTGCGAGAAACCCATCGTTAGCGCCATGCATGGTCCGGCGGTGGGCGCCGGGCTTGTGGCGGGGCTGCTGGCCGATGTGTCCATTGCCGCCAAAACCGCGAAGATCGTGGACGGCCATACGCGCTTGGGCGTGGCCGCCGGTGACCACGCTGCCATCTGCTGGCCGTTGCTGTGCGGCATGGCCAAGGCCAAGTACTACCTCATGCTGTGCGAGGCGATCAACGGTGAGGAAGCTGAGCGCATCGGCCTGGTGTCATTGGCCGTCGATGACGACAAACTGCTCGAGAAAGCCTACGAAGTGGCCGACAAACTGGCCGCCGGCAGCCAGACCGCCATCCGCTGGACCAAATACTCCCTCAACAACTGGTACCGCCAGGCCGGGCCGAGCTTCGACACCTCGCTGGCACTGGAATTCATGGGCTTTGGCGGGCCTGACGTGCATGAGGGCATCGCTTCCTTGCGGGAGCGGCGCGCCCCTAGGTACTGACGAACCCCCTGAGGCGCTGGCGCGCCTTCCCCCTCTTTCTTCGGGAGGGGGACGCAGCCAGCGGCCTGGCAAAGCCAGCTCCGCGGCTACCTCGTATGGCTTGCTCCGCAGCCTTCTGGTGCTGGCGCACGGTGCTTCGCGGAGGTTTTTTCCGTCATCCCCGCGGAGGCGGGGATCCAGTGCGGCCGTTCCATTACTCCCTGGGCTTGTACCTGCTTGAGGCCCTCTATCTGGAAATGACTTGCGTGGTAGTTCAGGGTCTTTTGGCGCCCTCCGCAGCTTGCCCGAACCGCCTCCGCCGGGTAAACGATAATTACCCCATGCCGCCGCGCTCACTGTTCCAACGGATGCCTTCGCGAATCGCCCGCTTCATGCTGGTGTGGTTCGCGCTGGTGCTGGGCGTGGCGGCGGCTTCGCCGCTGGTGCAGCCGCGCGCCATGCAGTTGGTGTGCAGCGCCGATGGGGCCGTGCTGGTCGATGCCGGTGGCGGGGTGCTCCAGGCGGGCCATGCGCATACGCTCGATTGCGCGCTCTGCCTGCTGGCCAATACACCGCCGAGCACTTTCGCACCGCTGCCGCTGCCCACGGCGGGCGTGGCCGCCGTCAACACGTTGCGCGTCCCGGGGCCGGTACTGGCGCTGCACGGGGCTCCGCTCCCCGCGCGCGGCCCTCCTTCGCTTTCTTGATCGGGGCATCGTCCAGCAAGTCTTCGCGAACATCGCATCGCAGGGCTCCGTATGGCGCCGCCTTTTTTGCTTTTCCGTCATGGCCGCACGCGGTGGTCATGACATGCCTATTGATTTCAAGAGTTCAGGAGGAGCCATGCCGCTCCATATGCTTTCCCTCGTCCGCCACGGCGCCGTTGCCGCCATGGCCATTCTGGGTGCATCCAGCGCGTTCGCACACATTACGCTGGAACAGAAAAGTGCCGAAGCAGGCAGCTATTACAAAGCAGTGTTCCGTGTCGGCCACGGGTGCGAAAAGGCGCCCACGACCACCCTTACCGTGTTCATGCCGCCTGGCGTTCAGGGCGCCAATCCGATGCCCAAGCCGGGCTGGACGCTGGAGTTGGCGAAACCGGGGGAGGGCAAGGGCGCGCCCACGCAGATCAGTTGGCGTGGCGGTTCGCTGCCCAGTGAGTACTACGACGAATTCGCTATGCGCCTGCAACTGCCGGAGCAGCCCGGTCCGATGTGGTTTCGGGTGCTGCAGCAATGCGAAGGTGGGGCCAGCGTCGATTGGGCTGAAATCCCGGCCGAGGGCACTTCCACGCGCGGGCTCAAGCGGCCGGCAGCCTTGCTGGAGCTGCGCCCCACCGAGCTGGTAGCGCCTGCCCATCACCACCACTGATGTTTTTTCGTTTTATTGATTCAAGGAATTCCTCATGCGCTCTCTCAAGACTTCTCTCGCCGCTTTTGTATTGATGGCCGTCTCCGCCGCAGCCTTTGCACAGGCCGTGAAAATCGACAACGCCTGGGTGCGCGCGTCCGTGGCGGGGCAGAAGGCCACAGGCGCCTTCATGACCCTGACAGCCAAGGAAGGCACGCGCCTGGTCGGCGTGGCAACGCCCTCTGCCGGTGTGGCCGAAATCCACGAAATGGCCATGCAGGGCGATGTGATGAAAATGCGTTCCGTGTCCGAACTCGATCTGCCTGCTGGCAAGGCGGTTGAACTCAAGCCCGGCGGCTTTCACGTGATGCTGCTCGATTTGAAGGCTCCCCTGGCCGCCGATTCCACGGTGCCGTTGACCTTGACTTTCAAGGATGCCAAAGGCGCTGAAAGCAAGACCGAGCTGACGGTGCCGGTGCGTGCCGTGAACGCCTCGGCACACGGTGGACATGGGCACAAGCATTGAGCCTCCGCATATGAGGATTTAGGTTAAGCTGTATGCACGCCGCCCCAGGCGGGGCGGCGGTCTACACACTCTGAATTCGAAAGGCGCTGCCATGAATGAAGATCCCGGCGTACTACCATTCGGCAAATTCATTCCCGGTTTTGACTTTCTGAAAAACCTCGCGGGCGGCCAGGCCGCTGCTGGCAAAGGCATGGCCTCGCCATTGCCAGGCCTGGGAAGCTGGGTAGCTCCCACGGTGAACGAGGAGGAGCTCGATAAGCGCATCAAGGAATTGAAGGCCGTGCTGTTCTGGCTCGAGCAGAACGCCACCGCGCTCAAGGCCACCATTCAGGCACTGGAAGTTCAGAAGATGACGCTGGCCACCTTGGCCGGTATGAACATGAGCATGGCTGAAGTCGCCAAGGCCTTCACCATGCCGGGCGCCTCGGGCGCCGCCTCTTCCGCTTCTTCCCGTGCGGCGTCCTCGGGTGAGGCCGCAGGTGCCCAACCTTGGCCTTTCAACACCGCACCGTCTCCAGGCGCAATGCCGCCTGCGGCAGCACCCGCGCCGGAGCCTGAAACCGCACCGGCGCCCGAGCCGCCTGAGCAAACCCCGCCACCCAAGGCGCCGTCCCGAACCAGAGCCAAGAAGGACGCTTCGCCCGAGCCGCCTGCCAATGGCATGGCTGATCCGCTGCAGTGGTGGGGTGCGCTGACGCAGCAATTCCAGCAGATTGCCGCCAATGCCTTGCGGGATGCGTCCACCCAGGCATCGGCCGTCAAAGCCTCGGGCGCTTCCGAGGAGGCGCCTGCAGCCAAGGAAACTGCGCGCCCACCCGCCGCCAGGAAGAAGGCGGCGGCCAAGGCCACTGCAAAGACGCCTGCTGCCAGGAAGACTGCCGCCAGTAAATCAGCCTCCCGAAAGCCGGCGGCCAAGAAATCCACCCCCATGCCCGCGGCCGGAGGCTGGCCGCTGCCGCCGCCTTTCCGGCGGAAGTGAGCCGTTGTTCCCAGCTCGTCATGAAACTATTTCCTCACGGCCATGCCACTCACCCGCAGTGGCGCATGGCAGCGGGCCTGGTGCTCGCACAACTGCGTGCCCTGATGGCATTGCCCGAGTACGCCAGCGCACCCACTTTGGGCTTGCTTTACATCACGGACCACTATGCCGGGCAGGCGCGCGAAATTCTGGACCACCTGAGCGCCGAATTGCCGGAGGTGATCGATTGGGCGGGCACGGTAGGTATCGGCGTGGCCGCCAACAATGCGGAATACTTCGACGAGCCCGCGCTCAGTGTGATGCTGTGCGAACTACCGGGAGATCAATACCGCGTGTTCTCCGGGGTGGCCCCGCTGTCCTCGAACCTGGGCTTCGAACCCCACACGGCGCTGGTGCACGCGGATGCGCAAACTCCTGATCTGGCCGAGCTGATCCCCGAATTGGCCGAGGGCACTGAAACCGGCTATCTGTTCGGAGGTATCGCTGCAAGCCGTACCCAGACTGTGCAGTTCGCGGTGGGCGGCAATGGCAATGTGCGGGGCCAGGGGGCGGCCAGCGGCGTGTTCTCAGGCGGCCTTTCCGGTGTGGCTTTCGGCGCAGGCGTGCCGCTGGTTTCCCGTATCACCCAAGGGTGCCGGCCTGTCGCGCCCGAACGCCTTGTCACCGAGGCCGATGGCAACGTGCTGCTGAAGCTGGACGACAAGCCGGCGCTGGACGTTCTGCTGGGCGATCTGAACATCAGCATGGATCAGCCGCGCGAAGCGCTGGCCGTGGTGCGCCGCACGCTGGTGGGCCTGTCGAATCCGGGTGAAGAGTCCGTGGGCCGTACAGGAAATTTTGGTGCCGATGTGGTGGTGCGCCACATCATCGGCCTCGACCCCGGCCGGCGTGGGGTGGCCGTGGCCGAAAAGGTGCACCTCGGCCAGCGTGCCGCCTTTTGCCAACGCAATGCGGAAGCCGCACGGGCTGATCTGGTCCGCATCTGCGCCGAGATCCGCGAAGAACTGGAACCCGAAGAACTCCCGCAGACCACGGCTGCCGAGTTGGCAGCTTCCTACGAAGACGCCGCGCCGCATCCTGCCCGCCGCATTGCAGGCGCCGTCTACGTGAGTTGTACCGGCCGGGGCGGGCCGCATTTCGGCGCCCCCAGCGCCGAACTTCAGGCCGTTCGGCGCGCGCTCGGCGATGTGCCGCTGGTGGGTTTCTTCGCCGGCGGCGAGATTGCCCGGCACCATGTCTACGGATATACCGGCGTATTGACGGTATTCACCAACACCGCTTGACCCTGCTGCTGTAGCCCTTATAAGAGTCGTCCAAGGCCGAGCCAACAAGGTTGTCGCGATAATCGCGGCACGCTCAAGAGGATCCCGCCATGATCGCGACTGCACTGACTCGCCTGTTCAATTTGAAGCACCCCATTGTGCTGGGGCCCATGGGCGGGGTCTCGGGCGGTGCCCTGGCGGCTGCGGTCTCCAATGCGGGCGGGCTCGGCCTGGTGGGCGGCGGCTATGGCGATCCTGACTGGCTGCGTGCCGAGCTGGCCATCGTGCGGCGCTCCACCACCGCACCGTGGGGCGCTGGGGTGATCACCTGGGCGGTCGGGCCCGAGGTCGTGCAACAGATTCTGGCCGAACAACCGCAGGCGGTGATGCTCTCGTTTGGTGATCCGCGTCCGCATGGCGCGCTGGTCAAGGCGGCGGGCTGCAAGCTGATCTGCCAGGTGCAGGACCTGGCCAGTGCCTTGCTGGCGCGGGAAGCAGGGGCTGACCTCATCGTGGCCCAAGGGACTGAAGCGGGCGGCCATGGCAGCACACGTTCCACCCTGGCGCTGGTGCCCGCCGTGGTGGACGCGGTAGGGCCGGTGCCGGTGCTGGCTGCCGGTGGTATCGCCGATGGCCGTGGCTTGGCGGCCGCACTGATGCTGGGGGCGCAGGGGGCTCTTATCGGGACGCGGTTTTACGCCAGCCATGAAGCGTTGGGTTCGTCCCGCGCGAAGGCGAGCATTGCCAACGGCAGCGGCGAGGAGACCGAGCGCACCACCGTCTTCGACATCGTGCGCGGCTTTTCCTGGCCGAAGCCCTATACCGGGCGGGCGTTGCGCAACCAGTTCATGGCCCAATGGCAGGGGCAGGAGCCGGCACTGGCCGACGCGGTGCCCACTGAATCCAGGCGCTTCAAGCTGGCGCAGCAAGATGAGGATTTCGAGACCGCCATGGTATGGGCTGGCGAGGCCATCGATCTGATCAAGTCAGTGGAGCCGGCCGGTGAAATCGTCCAGCGCATCTCAGCCGATGCCGAGCGCATATTGAGCGCCGGCGCGGCGATGTGCCAGTCCACCTCGTAATTCAACGCCTTTAACGTCTTTAACGCTTTTAACTAGCGCCTCAACCGTTCAAATGCCGCGAACTCCCACGCGCGCATGCACAGCAGCAGCGTATAACCCTTGCGATCGCTGCTTTTCATCTTCTGATCCGTCTGGTGCTGCTGGGCGAAGTCCTGCGCCACGCGCTGCAGGCGCTCCAGGAAAGAAGGGGCCAGGGCAGGGCTGATGCTGCCGTGCACCAGCTGCAAGCCTTCGGCAGGGCCATCGAAGCCGCCGGCAAAATAGTCGAGCAGCACGTTTTCTCTGAAATACTGCATCACCGGTCCATGCGGCCGCCAGCGGAAGGTCTTGGCTACCTTGAGGCGGTAGCGGTTGAGAGGCTTGAGCTCGATGATGCCGATGCGATCCAGCTGCACCAGGTACCTGACCACTTCTGCTTCGGTCAGGCGGTACGTGGCGGTCATCTGCTCCAGCGTCCACTGGCTCAGCACATTGATGGCCACCAGCAGCAGCTTTTCATCGTGCACCACGAAGCGCTCCTGCTCAGCCGTCAACTCCCGAAGCAGCGGCTGGGCATCGGCCACGCGGCGCGCGAGCTCGGCGAAATCGAGCTTCAGTGCGCGGCAGATGGCGTCGATGCGCGAAAGCGGCATGTCGCCCTTGGCCAGCATGCGTTTCACGCTGGATTCGGCCATGTCCAGGGCCTGAGCCAAGTCCGCATAGGTCATCTGGGCTGATTTCAGCTCTTTCTTCAAGGCGGAGATAAGGTCTGCCGTGGTGCTCATTTGATCTCTGATGATGTGCTGGGTATCTTTATACGATACCAAAAGGGTAGTGCAAACGAACGAAGTTGCAAATCTGGCTGCCCCTTCCCTGGCGGTGGCTAGATTTCGCCTGTTTTCACTACCAGGAACCACCTTGTCATCCATGACATCCGCTATCCAGACCCATCCAGGCCTGTCTCCAAAAGCCGCTGAATGGGGACTTGCCGCATTTGTCCTGCTGGCCATGCTGGCTGCGGCGTGGTTGCCACCCGTGATGCTGCCGGATGGGTATCACGCATTCGCGGATCAACGCGGCTTGTTGGGCCTGCCGCATGCCATGGATGTCCTCACCAACCTGCCTTTCGCGGCCGTCGGGGCTTTCCTGTTCCGGGCTGCATGGCGTGCGCGTGAGCGTTTGTCGGCCACGCAGCGCTCATTGGCTTACCTGACCAGCATAGGCTTGCTGGCGACGGCATTCTGTTCGTCCATCTACCACCTCTGGCCTGATGCGGGCGGTTTGGCGTTGGACCGGCTGGGCATGGTGCTGGTCTTCACCGGCGTGTTGGGCCTGGCGGCAGCCAGCCGGGTAAGCGACCGGGCAGGGTGGCTGCTGGCCTGTGGCGTGGGCGCGATGGCACCGCTTGCGGCTCTATGGGATCTGCTGACGGCCAACATGACGCCCTGGATCGTGCTGCAGGGCGGTGGCCTCATGCTGTTGCTGGTGCTCGCCCTGCGTCCGCTCAGGGCGGAGGCAGTACGCGTGGCGCTGTGGCCCATCCTGGGGCTGTATGTCCTCGCCAAGCTGCTGGAACTGGCTGACGCGCCCGTGCTGGCGCTCACGCAAGGATTCATTTCAGGCCACAGCGCCAAACACCTGGTGGCCGCGGCGGCATTGTGGCCGATGGCTGTGACGTTCTGGCGGATGATCCCGTGCGGGCAAGCCTTTGAATCACGCAAAATAGGCGCACAGAACTAAAACCAGAGCCAGAACTAGAACATGAACACCGATCCTGCTCAAGGCGCCCAGGCGCCGAACCAGTTCGCGCTGCTCCGGCAACGCCGCTTCGCTCCTTTCTTCTGGACTCAATTCGCCGGCGCGGCCAACGACAATCTTTTCAAGTTCGCCTTCACCGTCATGGTGACCTACCAGCTCAGCGTGGGCTGGTTGCCGCCAGCCACCGCGGGCATGGTCATCGGAGCGCTGTTCATCCTGCCCTTTCTCCTGCTTTCGGCTTCCAGCGGGCAACTGGCCGACAAATTCGAGAAAACCGCCCTGATCCGCTTCGTCAAGAACCTGGAGATCGGCATCATGGCATTGGCCGCCTGGGCTTTCGTGGGCGGCAATGTGGTGGTCCTGCTGCTCTGCGTGTTCCTGATGGGCGTGCACTCCACGCTCTTCGGGCCGGTGAAGTTTGCTTACCTGCCGCAGGCCTTGGATGAGCGCGAACTGACCGGCGGCAACGGCATGCTGGAGATGGGCACTTTCGTGGCCATCCTGCTGGGCAACGTGGTCGGTGGCCTGCTGGTGGCGGTCCACGGAATCGGGCACGCCACGGTGGCGGTGGCTTGCCTCGTCCTGGCGCTGACTGGCCGCCTGGCCGCTCAGTTCATTCCGCCCGCGCCCGCGACCGACCCCGGCCTTGCGATCAACTGGAATCCTGTCAGCGAAACCTGGCGCAACCTGAAGCTGGCGCGAAGCAACATCGTCGTGTTCCGCTCCATGCTGGGCATCTCGTGGATGTGGTTTTTCGGCGCGGTCTTCCTGAGCAACTTTCCGGCCTTTGCCAAGGAGGTGCTGCACGGCAACGAGCAAGTGGCTTCGCTGCTGCTGGTGTTGTTTTCGATCGGGATCGGGGTGGGCTCGCTCCTGTGCGAAAAGCTGTCGCACCGCCATGTCGAGATCGGCCTGGTACCGCTCGGTGCCCTTGGCATGACGGTTTTCACCGTCGATCTGTACTTCGCTCTGCAGGGGCTGCCGTCTGCCGCCCAGTACACCTTGGGCAGCTTCGTGTCACTGCCGGGCCATTGGCGCGTCATGGCCGATCTGGTGCTGCTCAGCTTGTTCGCGGGCCTTTACAGCGTGCCGATGTACGCGCTGATCCAGTTGCGCAGCGCGCCCACGCACCGGGCCCGCATCATCGCCGCCAACAACATCCTGAACGCGTTGTTCATGATCGGCAGCGCGTTGGTCGCGGGCGCCTTGCTCGAATCCGGATTCAGCATCTCGCAGATATTCCTTTTCGTAGGCGTGGCCAACGCGGTGGTGGCGCTCTATATCTTCCTGCTGGTGCCGGAATATCTGCTGCGTTTCATCGCCTGGGGCGCTTCGCGTCTCGTATACCGCTATGTGGTCAAGGGCAGCGCGAATATTCCCTTGCAAGGTCCTGCCGTGCTGGCGGCCAACCATGTGAGCTTCGTCGACGCGATCCTCTTGATGGCTGCAAGCCCCCGTCCGATCCGCTTCCTGATGGATCACCGCATTTTCAGGATCCCGGTGCTGGGTTGGCTGTTCAGGCTGGCCCGTTGTATTCCCATTGCCTCGCAAAAGGATGATCCGGTGACATACCAACGCGCCTTCGAGGAAGCTGCTCTCGTGCTGCGGGAGGGCGAACTGCTTGGCATCTTTCCTGAGGGCGGGATCACTGCGGATGGCAAGTTGCAGCCTTTCAGGGCGGGCGTGATGAAAATCCTGGAACAGGCGGAGGCCGATCAACTGACGGTGCCTGTCATTCCCATGGCGCTGACCAATCTCTGGGGCTCGTTCTTCAGCCGCATAGAGAAGGACGGTGCCATGACCAGGCCCTTCCGCCGGGGCTTCTTCAGCCGGGTGGGCTTGAACATCGGTGAGGCGATACCCTCGTCGGAGGTATCACCTCAAGGTTTGCAGGCGAGTGTGGGCAGCTTGCTGGCGCCCTGAGTTTCCAGGAAGCTGACCCCCTGCCCGATTCACTCCGGTTCGATGCCCGCGGCCTTCG
This sequence comes from Ottowia sp. VDI28, assembly GCF_049532675.1. Taxonomy (NCBI): domain Bacteria; kingdom Pseudomonadati; phylum Pseudomonadota; class Betaproteobacteria; order Burkholderiales; family Comamonadaceae; genus Ottowia; species Ottowia sp. VDI28. The sequence continues at coordinate 1,768,976 of NZ_CP149820.1, forward strand.
CCAGGGCGCCCCAGCGCGCGGTGTCTCGCTTCACGAGATCGCGTAGCTCGCTCGGTGAGCCAGGAAAGGGTAGTGCATAAAGGCTGGCAAGCTGCTCTTGCATGGCGGGAGCGCGCACGATCGCCGTAATTTGCTCAGACAGCTGATTCACGATGGGCTGGGGTGTTTGCGCGGGCGCAAAGATGGCCAACCACGCAGTGAACTCGAAGTCAGGCAAGCCTGATTCGGCGATTGTGGGAATGTTGGGCGCGGCGGGTACCCGTTTGGCGGAAGTCAGGCCGAGCGCCTTCAGCCGCCCTGCTTGCGCCTGAGCGATGCCCAGGCCGGCGTCCGTGATGAGAAAGTGCAACTGCCCGCCGATGAGATCCGTGATCGCTTGGCCAGAGGTCTTGTAGGGAATGTGCACGGCCTCGAACCGGGCCTGCTGGCGAAAGGCTTCCGAAGCGATTCTGCCCGTGGCGCTGGAACTGCCGTAGTTCAATTGCCCGGCGCGCTGGCGGGCCAGTGCGATCAATTCCTGCACCGTGTTGACCTGCAGGCTTGGGGCCACCAGCAAGACCTGAGGGATCGTGGCCAACGTGGCGACAGGGGCGAAGTCGGCCACGGGGTCATAGCTCAGTTTCTTGAACAGGTGAACATTGGCTGCATGGGTGGAGTTGGCACCGAACAGCAGCGTATACCCGTCCGGGCGGGCGCGGGCGACATAGGAGGCCGCTACGCCGCCAAGCGCACCTTGGCGTGCTTCGACCACAAAGGCCTGGCCCATGGCTTCGCGCAACCGGTCAGCCAGATAGCGCGCCATGGTGTCGTAGGCGTTGCCTGGCCCGAAGGGGACGGTGATCGTGACGGGGCGTGCAGGGTAGTCCTTCTGGGCGTAAGCGGCGGGTGCCATGGCGGCCAGGCCGGCGGCCGCAGCAATGCGCAATAGGCCGCGGCGGTCAACGGGCTCGGGGAGCGGAGGGAAGAGGGGATGATCCACGAGAAACTCCTTTGCTTCAGTGCCTGTGATCAAGCGAGGTAGCCGTGCTCGCGGTAGTAGCGTTCGGCGCCAGGGTGCAGCGGCAAGTCCACTCCCGTGGGCATGCGCCTTGGATCGATCGGATAGGTCAAGGGGCTCTGGTGCACCGGCATGTGGCGAAAGCGAGCTTCAAATTCGGCACGCTCTTCCACCATGACGGCGGTGACCCGGTAAGCGGTTTCCTCGGGCATGTCGTCCCGGCACATGACGGCCCAGTTGGACCAGTCCAGGCAGGCCACATCCTGCTCGTTGCGCAACCGGCCCTTTTCCAGCACGGCGGGCTTCAGCCCGTACTGCTGCTCCAGCACGCGCATGGCGCCGGGTTCGATAGGTATGAAGCGCATGGGATGCTGGGCCACCAGATCGCTCCAGTTGGACACCATGATCGCTTCGTTGAACACCGCATTGCAGCGGCCTTCCTGCGCGGCCTTCAGGGTGGCACGCGGATTCTCATGTTCCCAGTAGGAGCCGCCCCAGCGGACGATGTCTTCGGGCTCGATGCCGTGCGCCCGGAAAATCAGGTCGATCACGTAGCTGCAGAGGCAGTCGTCCGCACGCGGTGGCATGGCGATATGCAATACGGGCTTTTTCTCACGGATATCCGCGAACGAGGCCACGCCCGTGTCGGCGCGAACCGCCAGCGTGAGGCGGTCATCCTGCGGCAGGTGTCCCAGCGTGCGGAGGTTGGGAAACGCGCGGCCCGCATAGAAATGCTTTCCCTCCCGCGCCCAGCGCACGCCGATATGCGTAGGCGTGGTCACAGACAAGTCAGCCTCGCCCATGCCGACCAGTTCAACGCTGTCCCGGTAGGCGCTGCCTATGCGAACGTTAAAGCGGGAGAGCGGCGCCGAGCGCCAGCGGAGGTGTGCCGAGACCCAACCCCAGATGGTATGGAAGTTGGCGGTTCCCCAGTCTCCCACCATCGTGAGGTTCAGTCGGGGGCCCTTGTTCGTGGTCATGCGTGTCTCCTGTTGATGTTGAAGCAAAGCTGGCGGGCGGTCCGCGGGGTGATGGCCGGCCATCGGCCTTAGTGCCCGCAACGCACTCCGCTTGCGGATAAACCCATAGAGAAGCAGGATGTATGCCGATCCTGATGAATTTCTAAGTGGCTGATGCGCATGGATATTTCTGATCTGGATGTTCGATGGAACGTTTCGTGATACATTTTTTGAAGAGAAATCATGTTTCATGAAACATCTTGCTGCGCACTGAACATCCTGAACGGCGGCCACGCCTTTGCTTCGTCGGTTATCGCCAGATTCGTGAATTCGCGGCCCCGGTGGTAGCGGAATACGCGTGCCTGGCGGAAATCGAGTTGGTGGACGGAAGCTTCGCGGCCGCGCTTTCTGTGGCGCGCGATCGGCTGGAGCGTGGCATGGTGGATGCCTTCGTCAGCGCAGGGTCGAACGCCAGCTTGCTGCGCGCCGAGTTGCCCGCTCCGGTGGCCACCATTGAATTGAGCGGGTTTGATCTGCTGCAAGCACTGATCCAGGCGCGGCAATGGTCCGGCCGGGTGGGCGTGGTGACCTACGGTCAGACCATTCCGGAGCTGGATGCGGTCAAGGAACTGCTCAATATCGAGATTGCTCAGCACGCCTATCACACTCCTGAAGATGCCAATGCCCGCTTCGATCAACTGCGGCGCGACGGCTTCGAGGTCATTGTGGGCTCAAGCCTGGTGGTGGAATTGGCGCAGAAAGCCGGTTTGAGGGCGCTGCTGGCCTACTCGCTGAGCAGCATCCGCAAGGGTTTTGACGACGCGGTCGAACTGGTCCGCGTAGCCCGGCTCGAAGCTGGGCGGTATGAGCAGCTCAATGGCGTGCTCCGCAACTTGCAGGAAGCCGTGGTCGCGGTGGATCAGCAGCATCGCATCATCGCCATCAATCCTCCCATGTTGCGCGTACTCGGCCAGCGGCAGATGCCGCGGATCGGCCAGCGTCTGGAGGAGTTGGAGCCTCAGCTCTCGCTGCAGAACACGCTCAGCCAGCCCAGCGAGGAGCGGGGCGTGGTGCAGCACCTGTCAGGGTGCGACTGGCTGGTCCGCCGGGCACCGATCCACGAGCAGGGGCAATTGGTGGGCGCCACGCTCACCCTGCACGACGCGCGGGACATCCACGATGCCGATGCGGCTTTGCGCAGCCGCCAGCGGCATAGGCAGAATACGGCGAGGCATAGTTTCGAGAAGATGGTGGGCCGCAGCCCTGCGTTTCTTCAGGCTGTGCAGACCGCACGCCGATATGCGCGTACCGACCTGGGGGTGCTTCTCGGTGGAGAAAGTGGCGCTGGCAAGGAGCTGTTCGCTCAAGCGATGCACAACGCCAGCCCGAGAGCCGACAGGCCATTCGTGGCGGTCAATTGCGCGGCTTTCCCGGAGGCACTGCTCGAAAGCGAGCTTTTCGGCCACGAGGAAGGCGCATTTACCGGTGCGAGGCGAGGGGGAAGCGCGGCCTGTTCGAGGTTGCCCATACCGGCACGCTGTTTCTCGATGAAATCGGCGATATGCCGCTTTCCTTGCAGCCTCGGCTGTTGCGTGCCTTGCAGGAGCGCGAGATCACCAGGCTCGGTGCGACCGCTTCCATCCCCGTCGACGTCCGTGTGATGGCCGCCACGCACCAGTCGCTCGAGAGCCTGGTCGCCCAGGGGCGTTTCCGCCAGGATCTGTACTACCGCATCCATGCCTTGCGCCTCACATTGCCTCCGCTTCGCGAGCGTGCGGACGATCTCGCGTTACTGGCGCGCGTGTTGCTCGCGCGCAGCCTGCGCCAACTGGGGTCCGAGCTGGATCCGGAGCAAGCCCTGAGTCCGCTGATGCCGGCTTTGAGGCGCCATCCATGGCCAGGCAATGTGCGCGAACTCGAGAATGTATGTGAGCGATTGGCTGTGTTCCTGTGGCAATACCCGAACATCCACGACATCCAATGGAGCGCACTGGGGCAGGAGTGTCCGGAACTGATGGCCCATGCCCCCGCCGATCACGAGGAAATGACGGCCGATCGTCTGGCCGAGGCTCTGTACCTTGCCGGAGGCAACCGCCAGCGCACCGCACAGATGCTCGGTATCAGCCGCTCCACGCTCTGGCGCTGGATGCGCGACCCGCAGATGGCCGGCGCGCTGGAGCAAGCCCCGCAGGCTGCGCCAGAGTCACTGGCACCAGTGGATGAAGGCCGGGCAGCGCACCTCGGAAAACATCGTTCTTAAGAACGTGTTCACGATCTAAACCCCCGCGCGCGCTCCGAATGAAAGCGCGCCACGAACTCGCTCAATGCGCCTGCATCCAGCGCCGCCCGTACTTCCTGCATGAGCTGAAGGTAGTAGTGCAGGTTATGTACCGTCGCCAGCATGGGCGCGAGCATCTCGCCGCAGCGCTCCAGGTGGTGCAGGTAAGCGCGGCTGAAGCCATCGCGGCCGCCATCCTGCCAGGCCACGCCCGAGCTACCTGCGCAGGCATGGCAAGTGCAGCTTTCGTCGATGGGGCGAGGATCGTTCTTGTGCCGTGCGTTGCGGATCTTCAGATCGCCGAACCGTGTGAACAGGTGGCCGTTGCGCGCGTTGCGTGTGGGCATGACGCAGTCGAACATGTCCACGCCATGCTGCACGCCATAGACCAGGTCTTCCGGCGTGCCCACGCCCATCATGTACCGGGGCTTGTGGGCCGGCAGCCGGTGCGGCGTATGCGCGGTGATGCGCATCATGTCTTCCTTGGGCTCGCCCACGCTGACACCGCCAATGGCGTAGCCAGGGAAATCCATCTCGATCAGGGCTTCAAGCGAGTCCTGGCGCAAGTTCTCGAACATGCCGCCCTGCACGATGCCGAACAGGGCGTTGGGGTTTTCCAGCCGCGCGAACTCGGCCTGGCAGCGCCGTGCCCAGCGCAGCGAAAGCTCCATGGACGCGCGTGCTTCGCGCTCGGTGGTGATCTTGCCCTTGGTTTCGTACGGGGTGCACTCGTCGAACTGCATGACGATGTCGCTGTTCAACGTGGTCTGGATCTGCATGCTGATCTCGGGCGTGAGAAACAGCTTGTCGCCATTCACGGGGGAGGCAAACTTCACGCCCTCCTCGCTGATCTTGCGCATCTCGCCCAACGACCAGACCTGAAACCCGCCGGAATCGGTGAGGATCGGCTTGTTCCAGTTCTCGAAGTCGTGCAGCCCGCCGAATGATTGGATGATGTCCAGCCCGGGGCGCATCCACAGATGGAAGGTGTTGCCGAGAATGATCTGCGCGCCCATTTCATGCAGGCTGCGCGGCATGACCCCCTTGACCGTGCCATAAGTGCCTACGGGCATGAAAATCGGCGTTTCCACCACGCCGTGGTTCAGCGTCAGCCGTCCGCGCCGGGCGTGGCTCGTGGGGTCCGTGGTGAGCAGATCGAAGCGCAGCATCGCGGGTGGCCTTAGTTTTGGCTCTTACGCACAGTCACGAGAAAGCCCGGAAGCGGTTCTCCGCCCTCGGTGCGGAGCTGTGGCAGTTGCTCGATCTCGACGCTTCCAACCCCTGCCTCTTCGCACAAGCGCTGTACTGCAGATGCCTTGTGAGCGAAGCGGCCTGTGGCGCGAAGCACCATGTCTTCCTCGTCTTCCGTGGCGGCTTCGCACGAGAAGATGAAGTGGCCACCCGGTTTGAGGATGCGCAGTGCGTTGGGAATGACTTCCGAAAGATCGCCCACGTAAACCAGCACGTCGCAGCAGGTAATGGCCTCGTAGTGGTCCGATGGGGTGTCGCGCAGCGCATCGAGCACGTTGACATTGTGAAACCGCTCATACACATTGTGCCGGGCGGCCTTGCGGATCATTTCCTCGGAGAGATCCACGCCGATGATGAAGCCATTGAGGCGGCCCAGGAAGACGCCAACGAGACCGGTGCCGCAGCCCAGGTCAAGCAGATTGAATTTACGGTCGGGATGGGCTTTCAGAAGAATGCCTGCGGCCTTTTCCGGTACGCGGTACTGCAGGTTTTTCCAAAGGACGGTGTCGAAATTATCCGCGAAGCGGTCGAACAGGTTCTTGACGTCTTCCACCGGTTGCGTCTTGGGCTGCTCGCCGCGCGCCAAGGCCAGCAGATACTCGTGCGAGGTGTTACCCGGCTCCAGGCGAAGCAGCGCCTCGGCGTCCTGCCGGGCCTGCTCGTTCTTGCCCACCAGCATGGCCGCCCGCGCCCGCCCCGCCAGGGTTTCCGTGTCCCAGGGTTGCTCCTGCACGAGTTGATCGTAGAGCGCCAGAGCTTCTTCGCCTTCACGCGCGGCGACCAGATTCGCTGCGAGCAGCGAGCGGAGCCTCTGTTCGTGCGGCATCAAGGCCACGGCCTTGCGCAACCATTCCAGTGTGGCGGGAAGGTTGTCTGCCTGGATCGCGATGCCCACGCAACGACGGATCACGTTGAAATCGTCAGGCGCGAGTGCGACGCCGCGCCGCGCCTGCTCAACGGCCTCGGCATACTTTTTCTGGCGCAGCAGAAGCATGGCCAGCTCGATGGTGGCCACCGGCCAGCCCGGAGCAGCCTTTTGCGCCAACTCTGCCGACTGCAGGGCGCCTGCCGGGTTGCCCGCCTGCTCCGCCAGGCGCGAGCCCAGGAGAAAAATGCGCGCATCGCGGCCGTGGCGCTTTTGCACGTCATTCAGGGCTTTGGCGGCTTGCGGCAGTTGGCCGGACGCAATGAGCGAGCCAATGTGTTGCAATTCCTGCGTCAGGGCGTCGTCGGAGATGGTGTAGTTGCTCATGGGCACCGGGTACGGGAGGAAGCCGGTTGGGTTCAGCGGCTGGGATCAGGCGCAGCAAGGCGCGGCTGAGCAGGCGGCCGGCAAAAGGTGAGATTATCGTGCATCGCACGGCAACGCTTGGCCGGGCGATCTGATTCAGAATGTTCAGCCGTGGAAGTTGTTGACTCAGGAGACAGGAAAGGGGTGCCAAATGCCGGACAGTCATGAACCAAGCGCCAGCCCAAACTGGGAAAAAGGCGATACCAGCCGGATCCCGTTTGCCGTATATACCGACGAAGGGCTGCACAAGAAGGAGCTGGAGCGCTTTTTCTATCAAGGCCACTGGTGCTACGTAGGGCTGGAAGCGGAAATACCCAACCCGGGTGATTTCAAGCGCACGGTGGTAGGGGAGCGCTCGGTCATCCTGAGCAGGGCGGCTGATGGCAGCCTGCATTGCTTCGAGAACGTATGCGCTCACCGCGGCATGCAATTCTGCCGTGCGCGGCACGGCAACCGCCGCGAGTTTGTGTGCCCTTATCACCAGTGGAGCTACACGCTGGAAGGCGATCTGCAGGGCGTGCCGCTTCGCCGCGGTGTGCGGCAGGACGGCCAGGTCAAGGGTGGCATGCCCGCGGATTTCAATCCCAAGGAACATGGCCTCCACAAGTTGAAGGTAGCCAACCGGGGCGGCGTGGTGTTCGCCAGCTTCGATCATGAGGTCGAGCCCCTTGAAGACTATCTGGGCCCGGCCATCCTCACGTACTTCGATCGCCTGTTCAACGGCCGGCCATTGACCATCCTGGGGTACAACCGCCAGCGCATTCCTGGCAACTGGAAGTTGATGCAGGAGAACATCAAGGACCCTTACCATCCGGGGCTGCTGCACACTTGGTTCGTCACCTTTGGCCTCTGGCGAGCCGACAACAAGGCCGCGCTGAAAATGGACGAGCATCACCGCCATGCCGCCATGATCTCCACCCGCGGCAATGCCGGCAAGCAATCCGATGTGTCCCAGGTCTCCAGCTTCAAATCCACCATGGAGCTGGAAGACAAGCGCTTTCTGGACATCGTGCACGAAGAATGGTGGGGCGAGCCGACAGCCGTGATGACCACCATTTTCCCCAGCGTCATCTTCCAGCAGCAGGTCAACAGCGTCTCCACCCGTCACATTCAGCCAGACGGCCATGGCCATTTCGACTTCGTGTGGACGCACTTCGGCTTCGCCGACGACACCCTCGAGATGACCGCTCGCCGCTTGCGCCAAGCCAACTTATTCGGGCCGGCGGGTTTCGTGAGCGCCGACGATGGCGAGGTGATCGAGCTTTCACAAAGCGGCTTCGAGCAGAAGCCGTTCCACCGCGCACTGGCGGAACTGGGCGGACGCGGCGTGGAAGATACCGATCACATGGTGACCGAGACGTTGATCCGCGGCATGTACGACTATTGGCGCAAAGTCATGGAAGACGGCGCGCCCCAAGGAGCCGACGCATGAGTGCCTCGAAGCTTGATTTCGATACCTGGCAGTCGCTGGTCCAGTTGCAGGCGGATTACGCCAGCGCGGTGGACGGCGGCCATTGGGAGTTGTGGCCCGATTTCTTTACCGAAGAGGGCGTTTACAAGCTACAGCCCCGGGAGAACCACGAGCGAGGCTTTCCTCTGTGCACACTCGCCTTCGACGGCCGCGCCGCTATGCGCGATCGAGTCTACGGCATCAAGGAAACGCTGTTCCACGACCCCTACTACCAGCGCCACGTCGTGGGCGCGCCCGTATTGCGCGGCGTGGGCGAGGAGGGTATCCGCTGCGAAAGCAACTATGCGGTGTTCCGCACCAAGCTCGACGGCCTGTCCTTGGTGTTCAATGTGGGCCGCTATATCGATCTTGTCGTGCCTACGCCCGCCGGCATGAGGTTCGCGGAGCGCCTGGCTGTCTATGACAGCGAAATGATTCCGAACTCGATCATCTATCCCATCTGAAAGAAAAACCCATCATGAGCCATTGGATCGAAGTCGCCGTAGAGGGAGATCTCTTCGAGGGGGCTGCTATTGCCGTGGCGCCTCAAGGTCTTGATATTGCCGTCTATAAAACGGAAGGCGGCGAAGTGTTCGCCACTGACAACACCTGCTCGCACGGGCAGGCACGGTTATGTGATGGCTATATGGAAGACTACGAGATCGAGTGCCCTTACCATCAGGGCCGCTTCGATATTCGTACCGGCGAGGCCACGTTGCCGCCGTGCGTGGCGCCTGTCAAAAGCTATCCGGTGAAGCTGGAAGATGGCAAGGTATGGCTTGAGATCTGACTCATACCGAGTTGCGTTCGAAAATAAAAATCCGTTCACGCTGAGCTTGTCGAAGCGCAGCACAAGGCTTCGGCAAGCTCAGCCCGAACGGTTCTTGTTGATTGAATTTAGATACATATCAGGACACCTTCTCAGGCTTCACGCCTGACCAGCCACATCGCGTCCCCGTAGCTGAAAAACCGGTACCGCTCTCGCACCGCATGGGCATATAGCTCCATGATGTGCTCGTATCCCGAGAACGCGCTCACCATCATCATCAAGGTGCTGCGCGGCAGGTGGAAGTTGGTGACCAGCCCCTCCACCACCTGAAAGCGGAATCCCGGCGTGATGAAAATCCCGGTATCGCCGCTGGCCTCGCCGCTTTGGGCCCAGGATTCCAGCGTGCGCACGCTGGTCGTTCCCACTGCCACGACGCGCCCCCCGTGCGCGGCACTCCGCGATCGCCTGCTGAGTGGTTTCCGGCACGTGATAACGCTCGCGGTGCATCACATGTTCGGCGATGTTTTCGGTTTTCACGGGCTGGAATGTGCCCGCTCCCACGTGCAGGGTCACAAACGCGCGCCGCACACCGGCGGCTTCCAGCCTGGCCAGCATGGCTTCATCGAAATGCAGCGCCGCCGTGGGGGCCGCTACCGCCCCTGGCTTGCTGGCAAACACGGTCTGGTAGCGCGCGGCGTCTTCCGAACTATCCGTGTGCGTGATGTAGGGCGGCAGCGGTACGTGGCCGTGGGCCTCCATCAGCGCATAGGGTTCACACGAGAGCCGCAAATGAAATAACGGGCCGTCCGCATCAGGCCAGCGGCCCAACAGTACGGCCTGGGCGCCCCCTGCCAGCCGCAGCGTGCCGCCCACACGCGGCTTCTTGCTGACTTTCATGTGCGCCGCCACTTCGTTGCCGCTCAGCACACGCTCGATCAGCAGCTCCAGTTTTCCGCCCGTGCTTTTTTCACCGAAAAGGCGTGCCTTTACCACCTGCGTGTCGTTGAACACCATCAGATCGCCTTCACGCAACAGGCCGGGCAGATCCGTGAACTGGCGGTCGGCGGGCGACGAACCGCTGCCGTCGAGCAGGCGGGAGCCACTACGGCTCGCGGCAGGGTGTTGGGCGATGAGCTCAGGGGGAAGGGCGAAATCGAAGTCGCTCGTGGAGTAGCTGCGCATGAAGAAAGGCCAATGATTCTGACTGCAATGGCGGTTTATTAAGGAAACGGGGCCGCCAACGCGGCAGAATTGTCCCATGCCTGCTTCGGCTCCTGCCTCCGCCCCCCAAAAACTCAGCGCGCCCCAGAAGGCGCTGCGCAAGCTCGGCCTCACGCGCGATATCGATCTGGCGCTTCACTTGCCCCTGCGCTACGAAGACGAAACACGCCTCATGCGCCTGCGCGATGCGCGCCACGGCGACATGGTGCAGATCGAAGCCGAAGTCGTGCACGCGGAAGTCACATTCCGTCCGCGCCGCCAGTTGCTGGTCACGGTAGAAGACGAGGGCGATCAGTGCGTGCTGCGCTTTTTCAATTTCTACCCCTCCCAGCAGAAGCAGATGGCGGTGGGCACGCGCCTGCGGTTGCGCGGCGAGGTGCGGGGCGGGTTGACCGGCTGGACCATGATGCATCCCACGGTGCGGGCTGCGGGCGGCCAATTGCCCACCGCACTGACGCCTGTGTATTCCACCGTCGCGGCGTTGCCCCAAGCCTATCTGCGCAAGGCGGTGCTCGCGGGCTTGAGCCGGGCCGATCTGTCGGAGACCATCGCCCAGGCCTGTCTCCACCAGGTGGGCCATCTGGCGGGTTGGCCCTTGCGAGAGGCATTGACTTTCCTGCATTTGCCCACGCCCGATGTCTCATTGGCCGAGCTGGAGGACCGCACTCACCCCGCCTGGGGGCGCCTGAAGGCGGAGGAATTGCTGGCCCAGCAGCTTTCGCAGTTGGAGGCCCGGCGGGAGCGGGAGCACCTGCGGGCGCCTGCGCTACAGGCCAAGCTGGGCGGTTTGCATGAGCGATTGCTCGCCGCATTGCCTTTCGGCCTGACGGGTGCCCAGCGGCGCGTGGGCGAGGAGATTGCGCAGGATCTGGCGGGCGAGCAGCCCATGCACCGCTTGCTGCAGGGCGATGTGGGCAGCGGCAAGACCGTGGTCGCGGCCTTGGCCGCTGCCATTGCCATCGATGCCGGTTGGCAATGCGCGTTGATGGCGCCCACTGAAATCCTGGCTGAGCAGCACTTTGCCAAACTGGCCGACTGGCTCACCCCGCTGCTGCAGGAGCGCGGGCAGTGCGTGGCCTGGCTCACCGGCAGCCAGAAGAAGAAGGCACGCGGCGAGATGCTGAGCATCATTGCCAGCGGAGAGGCGGCGCTGATCGTCGGCACGCATGCGGTGATCCAGGAGCAGGTGAATTTTCACAAGCTGGGTCTCGCCGTGATCGACGAGCAGCATCGCTTTGGCGTGCAGCAGCGGCTGGATCTGCGGCGCAAGATGACGAGCGTCCAGGAAACTCCTGGTTCACCGGCGGAAGGCGCGGAAGTGGCGGCCACCGGGGGCGTGGTCAGAGAGCCGCACCTGCTCATGATGAGCGCCACCCCCATTCCGCGCACGCTCGCCATGAGCTATTACGCCGATCTGGATGTTTCCACCCTGGATGAGTTGCCCCCGGGCGGACGCCCGTGGTCACCAAGCTGGTCGCGGCCCATCGGCGGGCCGAGGTGATTGAGCGCATACGCGCCCAGATCGACGAGGGCCGGCAGGTGTACTGGGTCTGTCCGCTGATCGAGGAAAGCGAAGCGCTTGATCTACGCAACGCCACGGAAACCCATGCTGAACTGGCGGCCGAGCTGCCGGGGGCGGCTGTCGGCCTGCTGCACTCACGCATGCCGGTGGCCGACAAGAAAGCCGTGATGGGGCAATTCACCGCCGGGCAGATGCAAGTGCTGGTGTCCACCACCGTGATCGAGGTCGGGGTGGACGTCCCCAATGCCAGCCTGATGGTCGTCGAGCACGCCGAGCGCTTTGGCCTCAGCCAACTGCACCAGCTGCGCGGCCGTGTCGGGCGCGGCGCAGCGGCATCGGCCTGCGTGCTGCTCTATGAAGCACCCGAGGGCGGCCGCCTGAGCGAAACCGCGCGCGCGCGCCTGAGGGCCATGGTCGAGACCAGCGACGGCTTCGAAATCGCCCGGCGCGACCTGGATATCCGTGGGCCAGGCGAATTCATGGGCTCACGCCAATCCGGCGCCGCCTTGCTGCGGTTTGCCGACCTGACGGAAGATGCGGACCTGCTCGCATGGGCCCGGCAGGCGGCCCCCGCCATGCTCCGCCACCACCCAGAGCTTGCCCGCCGGCACATCGAGCGTTGGCTGGGTGGAAAATCCGAGTATCTGAAGGCCTGACCATGACACTGACGGAACTCAAATACATCGTAGCTGTCGCTAGGGAGAAGCACTTCGGCAAGGCGGCCGAGGCTTGCTTTGTTTCGCAACCCACGCTTTCTGTGGCGATCAAGAAACTGGAAGATGAGCTGGAGCTCAAGCTCTTCGAGCGCAGTGCCGGTGAAGTGACCGTGACGCCATTGGGTGAGGAAATCGTGCGCCAGGCGCAAAGCGTGCTGGAGCAGGCCGCCGAGATCAAGGAAATCGCCAAGCGCGGGAAAAGCCCCTTGAGCGGCCCGCTCAAGCTGGGGGTGATCTATACCATCGGTCCGTATCTGCTGCCCGATCTGGTGCGCCAGATCATCAAGCACACGCCGCAGATGCCGCTCATGCTTCAGGAGAACTTCACGGTCCGCCTGCTGGAAATGCTGCGTACGGGCGAGATAGATTGCGCCATCCTGGCTGAGCCCTTTCCTGACACCGGCCTGGCGGTTGCCCCCCTCTACGACGAGCCTTTCATGGCAGCAGTGCCATCGACCCACCCGCTGTCGAAAGAGGTCGCGGTCAGCACCGAACAGTTGAAAAACGAGACCATGCTTCTGCTGGGCAACGGTCACTGCTTTCGCGATCACGTGCTGCAGGTCTGCCCTGAATTCGCACGTTTCTCGAGCGATGCCGAGGGCATCCGCAAGAGTTTCGAGGGCTCGTCGCTGGAAACCATCAAGCACATGGTGGCTGCCGGCATGGGGGTGACCTTGGTGCCGCGCCTCTCGGTGCCCGCTGAAGCGCTGGCCATGCAAAAAGAAGAGAACGCCCACTCCGACGAGTCCTTCGTCCGGTACCTGCCGATTGTTGATCCAGGTCCGGGCGAGCCGCCCACGCGCCGTGTGGTGTTGGCATGGCGGCGCAGTTTTACGCGCTATGAGGCGATCGCGGCGTTGCGCAATGCCGTCTATGCCTGCGAGCTGCCAGGGGTTCAGCGCTTGTCATGAGTGCTTTCCCCGGTTCGTTGATGCCCGCGGCTTTCGCGGCGCAGGGCCTTTCAATCCTTGATCCCTTCGTACCATGGTTGCTCGCGGCAGTGCTGCTCGCGGCCGGCGGTTTGGCATGGCGTGGGCGTCGCGCGCTGGCGGTAGCGGCACCCTGGCGCCTAGCCGCGCGCCTGTCCTGGGCGGCTGCCGGCGGGCTCATGTTGGGCGCTGCTCTGCTGTTCTGGGGCATGGCCTGGGGCGTGATGGCAGGGCAGGAGTCCGCGTTCGGCCAGTGGATCGCAGGCTGGGATGGGGCAGCGCTGCTTTGGGCTAGGAGGGAGCCTTTGCACGGCTTGCGTGCGCTTGCCCTGGCTTTGACTGATATAGGCAGCGCGCGTGTTCTGATGCCCCTGGTGGTGCTGGTGTCACTTTGGCTGCTGTACCGGCGGCAGCGTTTTCTGGCGGCGGCCTGGTTCATCGGGTGCACTGCCAACAGCTTGCTGCTGCGGATGCTGAAGAATGTCTTCGAGCGCACCCGGCCCGTCCATGCCGCGGAAGTCATGGCTTCAGGCTATAGTTTTCCCAGTGGACATGCAGCGGGCATGGCGATGGTGATCGGGCTGCTCGTCTGGCTGCTGCGCGATCAAGTTGCCGGACCTTGGCGAGCGCCGTTGGTTCTTCTAGGAATCCTGTTGATCGCCGCCGTTGCAGCCAGCAGGGTTTTGCTGCAAGCGCACTTCCTGAGCGATGTGCTGGCGGGCTTGTTGCTGGGTGCTTTTTCTTTATTGTTAACCATCGCCGTGATTGAACACGCGCGCACGTGAATGACCGTGACCTCAACTGATCCCGCTCCGCGGAGCCGGCTTTCTCTCTATCTTGACCTCATCCGCTGGGATCGGCCGGCTGGCTGGCTGCTGCTTCTATGGCCATCCCTCAGCGCCTTGTGGATCGCCAAGGGCGGCTTTCCCGGCTGGCACCTGATCATCGTTTTCACGCTCGGAACCATCCTGATGCGCTCGGCCGGTTGCTGCGTCAATGATGTGGCCGATCGTGAGTTCGACCGTCACGTCAAGCGCACGGCCCATCGCCCCGTCACCAGTGGCCTGGTGAGCGTGAAGGAGGCCTTGGCTTTAGGCGCCGTGCTGGCATTGCTTGCCTTTTGCCTGGTGCTGACTACGAATGTACAGACCATCGCCTGGTCCTTCCCGGCCTTGGCGGTCACGCTGATCTATCCCTATGCCAAACGCTATGTGTCGATGCCGCAGGCTGTCCTGGGCGTGGCGTTCAGTTTTGGCATTCCCATGGCTTACTCTGCTGTGCAGGCCCACGTGCCTCTGGAGGCCTGGGTGCTGTTGATTGGCAACCTGTTCTGGGTGCTGTCCTACGACACGGAATACGCCATGGTTGATCGCGATGACGATCTGCGTATCGGCATGAAAACCTCTGCCATCACGCTTGGCCGGTTTGATGTGGCGGGCGTCACCTGTTTTTACCTGGTGTATCTGGCGATCTGGCTCTTGGTCAGTTGGCAGTATGTGCCGGGTGCCATTTTGCTCGTGGCGTTTGCTGCGGCGCTGGCCCAGGTCGTGTGGCATTACACGCTTATCAAGGATCGCACGCGGGAGGGCTGCTTCAAGGCGTTCCGCCTTAACCACTGGCTGGGTTTTACGCTCTTCGCAGGCATCGTGTTGGCCTTCCTCGCCAAGCAGATCTCGTAAGGGTGTGCACGAAGTGCGCACGCGGATGCTTGTCGTAGTCAAGCCCCCTCTTTCTCCCTATCCCTCTGGGGGGTATGGCCATCCGGGAGGGCCGGGGTGAGGGCTTTCACGGCTGGTTGATCTGAACGGCCTGCTGCTTCCTAATGGCCTTCAGCTGTTTGATTGGAGGTCGGAGGCCACCCTCACCGCCCAAACTCGTCCCCCAACTCCACTGCCCGCTGCTGCGCCGCCCGCATAGCCCGAATGAACGCGTCCTTCATGCCGCTGCTTTCCATGGAGGTCAAGGCCGCATAGGTGGTACCGCCTTTGCTGGTCACGCGCTCGCGCAACACGGAAAGCGGCTCACTGGAGGCACCTGCCAGCGCGCTGGCGCCATCGAAGGTTCCCACCGCCAATTGGCGGGCCTGGCTGGCGTTCAAGCCCATTTGCTCGCCAGCCTGCTGCATGGCCTCCAGAAAATAGAACACGTACGCAGGGCCGGAGCCTGAAAGAGCTGTCACCGCATCGAGCTGCTCCTCCTGCGCCACCCAGAGCGCATCGCCCGTCGTGCGGATCACCTGCTCGGCCCGTGCGCGATCGGCTTCCTGCAGTCCGCCACGGGCAAACAGCGCGGTCATGCCGCGGCCGACGAGTGCCGGCGTATTGGGCATGCAGCGCACGATGCGCTCGGTACCGCAGGCAGCGGCAATACTGCTGGAGCGAATACCGGCCATCACGCTCAGATGCACTGCATTGCTGGTAAAGGGCTGTACGGGCGCGGCCGCCTCGGTGAACATCTGCGGTTTCACCGCCCATACCACCAGCGCGGTATCCTGCAGAAACTCTCCCGCAGCCGCCTGCGCCACCACGCCGTGCTGAGCCACAAGCGCCGTGCGCGTCGATTCAAACGGCTCGACCACGCGGATCTGCGATGGCGCCAGGCCCTGGCGAATCAAACCGCCGATGATGGCGCTGGCCATGTTGCCGCCGCCGATGAAGCCAATGGGTTCGTTGAAGGATGCTGTGGAAGTCATGGTGTTCAGGTGTCAGTTGGCCGTGTGGGTCTTGTCCGCTTCGCTCGTGAACGAGTCGGCAAAGAATTCTTCGTCGGGCAGGCCGGCTTGGGCCACATACTCGTGCCGCGCCGAATCCACCACAATGGGCGCGCCGCAGGCATAGACCTGGTGGCCCGAGAGATCGGGGAAATCTTCCATCACCGCCTTGTGCACGAAGCCGGTGCGGCCGCTCCAGCCGTCTTCGGGCAGCGCATCAGATACCACGGGCACATAGTGCAGGTGCGGCATCTCGGCCAGGCGCTCTTTCACCCAGCTGTCCATGTAGAGATCCTGCGGCCTGCGTCCGCCCCAGTAGAGCGTTGCCTTGCGCGTGATGCCCATGAAATGCATATGCTCGATGATCGCCTTGATCGGGGCAAAACCCGTGCCCGAAGCCAGCAGAATCATCGGTTTGGGTGAATCATCCCGCAGGTAAAAGCTGCCGTACGGGCCTTCCACCCGCAGGATTTCCTTTTCCTTCATGGCGCCGAACACATGGTCGGTGAATTTGCCGCCTGGCATGTGGCGCACATGCAGCTCCACGATAGGCGCGCCCGTTCCACCGCCTGCTGGTTGCTGGATCAGCAGGTGCGGCGCATTGGCCATGCTGTAGCTGCGGCGTGCGCCATCGCGGAGAATGAATTCAATGTATTGGCCAGCGTGGTATTGCATCACGTCATTGGCCGGCAATTGCAGCCGGATGCCCATCACGTCGTGCGATTTCTTTTCCAACGCGGCAATCCGGGCGGGCATCTTGCGGATCGGGAAGGCCCCTGCGTGGGTGACTTGCCGTGATTCCAGCACCACGTCACTCTGCGGAACGCCGCAGCAGGTCAGCACATAGCCCTGCGCTTCTTCCTCCGCGCTCAGGGCCTTTTCCTGGTGCGGGCCGTGCGCGACGGTGCCGGAGAGCTTCTTGCACTTGCAGGAGCCGCAGGCGCCGTCCTTGCAGCCGTAGGGCAGGCCAATACCCTGGCGGATGCCGGCCGCCAGCATGGCTTCACCCGGCGCTGCTTCAAAAGTGCGGCCGCTGGGCTCGACAGTGATCTGGTAAGTCATGTGGTAAATATCCTAGTAAGCTCTAATGGCCCTCTATTGGGAATGGAAACTCCCTCTCCCTCTGGGGGGTACGGCCATCCGGGAGGGAAGGGGTGAGGGCGCAGCGGCGCATCGCGAATTACGAAACTTCCGTCAACTACCTGATTTTGCCCTCAAACCAAAACCCCCTAGGCGCACTCCCGGCACGCTTCCGGCGCCAGAGAGTCCTGATCGTCGGCTGCGGCGATGTCGGCCTGCGCGCCGCAAAGCTGCTGCTCCATCCCCGCCTGCAGGTGCTGGCGCTTACTTCCGATCCGGAGCGGGCGCCTGAGTTGCGCGCCGCCGGCATCAAGCCGCTCCTGGGTAATCTGGATTTTCCGTCCACGCTGACGCGGCTGGCCGGGCTGTCACCGCGCGTGATCCATCTTGCGCCACCGCCCTCGGAAGGCCAGACTGACCGGCGCACGCAGGCACTTGTGCGCGCTCTCCGCCGGCGAGAGCTCCCAGCTGCTCTGGTCTACGGTTCCACCAGCGGCGTATATGGCCATTGCGGTGGCGAATGGGTGAATGAGACTCGCGCAGTGAATCCGCAGACGCCGCGTGCTCGGCGCCGGGTCGATGCGGAAGCAGAAGTCCGCTTTCTGGGCCGCGCCGGGGTGCGCACCAGCATTTTGCGTATTCCTGGCATCTATGCCCCTGACCGCGAAGGGGGTACCCCGCGCGAGCGCCTGCGCAAGGGCACGCCTGTGCTCCTGGCGGAGGAAGACGTCTTCACCAACCACATCCATGCCAATGACCTGGCGCGCGCCTGCGTACTGGCCCTGTGGCGCGGTCGGCCCCTGCGCGCGATCAACGTCAGCGACGACACTGACCTCAGGATTGGCGACTACATGGATTTCGCCGCCGATCTCTATGGCGTGCCGCGCCCGCCACGCATCACCCTGGCCCAGGCTACCCAGACGCTCTCGCCCATGCAACTCTCATTCATGCGCGAGTCGCGCCGGTTGGACAACCAGCGCATGAAGCGCGAACTGCGTATGCGGCTGGCCTATCCTACGGTGAGGCAAGGATTGATTCGGTAGTCCTCAGGTTTTGCCAGACACGCCATGAGCAGACTCTCGTGAGAGCGTTTGGAAGTCCGAACGCGCCTCACTGAGGAGCGCCCGGTCGCCGAAGCCGATGAGCTTTCCCTGGAAGGCACGCCGCCTTCCGTAGACAATCCACACGTCGTCAGGCGAACCGATGACCTCCTCCACATACAAGGACTCAGGATACTGGTCGGCATAGGAGCGGTAGACCAGGCCCGAATCAATTTTTCCCGCCAGCAAGGCGTCATTGATCAGCGGCAGCGAACCGAAGGGAACGATCTTTGCCCACTTCGATAGATCGGTATATTTCTCGTTCGCCGGTAGCAACACGCCTATCGACTCGGGGTGTTCAACGCCGCGCCGAGACAGCACGGCTAGTTCCTGGCTGTCGGAAATGAAGCAATCGATGGCGAAAACCGAGCGAAAATTTTCCCCAAGCGTTTGCGGAGTTTCGGGGTGCACCGCGCACTGCATGACATGATCCACTTCGCCAGCGAGAAGCAGGGCAATGGCGTCCTTGAACGTCAGAATGAGCTTGATCTCATAGTTCTCTATGCCTTGCGATGCAAGGTACCGCTTGGTGATCAGCTCGTGATTGGTGCCACTGGGGCCCAGCGTGGCGAACCTCACGGTGGAGGGGCGGGCCACGGTTCTTTGCGCGTTCGATTCAGGCATGCGATGTGTCCTTATTGGGCCGCTGGCTTGGCCGCCAATGTTTTCCTGAACTGGGCGAGCTGCGAGGTGGTCAGCGCGTTGGCATCGTCACCAAGGATCCGCTTGGCCGGCGCGACCATCAACTTCAATAGCGCTTGCTGAAACTGGGGGGTGGCAAGAACTTCGTTGGCGCTCCTCGTGATCACTTCGGCGGCTTGCTGCGGCATGGCCTTGGGTCCGTAAAGCGGGTAGCCGATCTTGGTGTCGATCTCCTTCAATGCCGGTGTCTCGGCCAGGCTCGGTATTCCTGGCATGACCGGCGAGCGATTGGCTTCCGAGATGGCCAACGGAACGAGCTTGCCTTCCTGGATCAAGCCGCTGACCACAGGCGGAGACATCAGCGCGACGTCCACATTGCTGGCGAGAATGTCCGTGACGATCTGTCCGGAGCCTTTGTAGGAAACATCTATGAGCCGGATGCCTGCGGCCTGCTGGATCATGAGGCTGGTGATCTGCAGCGCGGTGCCCGGGCCAACCGCCGCGATCGAGACTACGCCAGGCTTGTTCTTGGCCAGAGCGATGAGTTCATCCACCGTCTTGACACCAAGCCCCGGACGCGCGACCAGGACCATGGGTTGGGTTCCGAAGTTTCCGATGGCCTTGAGTTCGGTGGCCTTCACGGGAGCGTCGGGGTTGGACAAGGCCTGCATCTCATATTCCATGCCGCTGGCGACCACGAGGGTATGGCCATCGGGGCGCGCGTTGTTGAGTTTCTGCAGGCCGATGGTTCCACCCGCGCCGGGCGCGTTTTCCACAAGGACGCTCTGGCCCAGCTTGGGCCCCAGCATCGACGCGAGCGTGCGTGCGAAAAGATCCGTGCCGCCACCTGGGCCGTAGGGCACGATGATCGTGAGAGGCCTCGAAGGAAATGAATCGGCAAAGCAGGCCTGGATCATGCCGGCCGCAATGGCGAAAGCGAGAAGTATCTTGCGCATGGGGTTTCCTGTTTGAACGCGTGAAAGGTCTCAGCCTTGCGTCGCCAGCGGTGGCCGCCTGTCGAACCAAGGCTTGGATTCTTCGAGCTGAGCCGCCAGAGAGAACAGCATCTGCTCCTGGCCGAACGCCCCCACGAAATGGGAGCCGATGGGCAGGTCTTCCGCGGACCATGCAAGCGGCACCGTCATAGCAGGCACGCCGGCCGCGTTGGCCAGTGAGAGGAAAGAGATGTGGCCTGCGTGATGCGTGAACATCTCGTCGAAGGTCATCGAGGGCGAGGCCAGTGTTCCGAGCATGGCGGGAGGGTGCTGCAATGTGGGCGTCAGCAGCGCGTCGAAAGCAAGCATGTGTTCAGCGTGCTTGCGGCCAAGAGCATGGGCCAGGGCGACGATCTTGCTGTAGTCAAGGGCTGATCGCTTGGAGGCATATTCCATGGCTTCCCACGTCATTGGTTCCAGCTCGTCGTGGAGGGGCTGGCGCCCCAGGATCGCTGACCTGGCTTCGACCGCCCCTAGAGCCGATATGCCGATGAGAAGCTTGAAAATACCAGCCTGCTGTTCATAGTCGATATTGGGTAGCGTCGTCGCTTCCACATGATGTCCCAGCGATTCACAGAGCCTGGCAGTTTCACGGATAGCCGCCAGAACCTGTTCATCGACAGGCGTGCCGTTGGGGGCGGCCTCGACCAGCCCGATACGCAGCCGGCCCGGTTCGCGCCGGGTGGCCTCCAGGAAGCCGTTTTCACGAGATGGCGCGGCATAAGGCGCGCCCAGGTCGGCGCCGCCGAGAGCATCTAGCATCGCGGCACTGTCTCGCACCGTTCGCGAGACCGCGTGATAGCTTGCCAGCCCCGCCAATCCCTCGCCCTTTTTCGGGCCGGCAGGCACACGCCCGCGTGAGGGCTTCAGGCCGAACAGCCCGCATGCGGATGCGGGAATCCGGATGGAACCGGCGCCGTCGGAGGCGGCGGCCATCGGCACGATGCCGGCTGCGACGGCGGCTGAGGAGCCACCGCTTGAGCCGCCGGCACTGTGCTCCAAATTCCAGGGGTTTCGCGTGGGACTGCCGTAGAGGCGTGCCTCCGTGGTGATGTTCATTCCGAACTCAGGTGAGGCGGTCATGCCCGCGAAGACGAATCCTGCCTCCCGCATGCGTGAAGTGAGTTCGGAGTCGGCGATTTGCCGGGCGCCCTCGAAAAAACGACATCCATTGGTGGATACAAAACCCGTGACAGGCATTCCGCTGTCCTTCACCAGGAGAGGCACACCCTTGAATGGGCCATCCGGCAACCCATCGCCAATGAGCTTGCGTGAAAGCTCGCGGTTCTCCCACACGACAGCATTCAGCTTGGGGTTGCGTTCGTCCACGCGCTTGAGGGCTTCATCGAGGAGTTCACCGGGCGACACCTCGCCGCGCCGCACCAAATCGGCCAATGCCAGCGCGTCATACTTTTCATAGTCCACCATCTGCAGTCCTTTCCTGATTTTGGGGGAGTTTTGAGAGATGGCGTCAAGGCGTCAAGGCTTGCATCGCATGCATAGGAGCCATGCCTTCATCAAGTGTTCTGCTGAAGGAGCGCGCATGTGGTGTTTCATCACATGCAACCATTGCTCAGACTGCTTTTTTGAAGAAACTCGCTTCATTTCAGGAATGAGGAGATTCGCCTTGGCTCGCCGTCAGACTCCTTCACCTCTACCAACCGCCAGCAAGGGGCGCGTGCCAGTCAGGCTCGTAAAGCCAAGATCATCCGCGGCCTCCGACATGCCAAAGCGCAGCCAGATCGCCGTTCAGCTCGGCAAGCAAATCCATTCGCTGCGCCTGGCCAGCGGTGTCTCCGCGGCGGCCTTGGCCAAGGGGCGGGGCTATCTCGTTCCATGCTGTCACGGATCGAGCATGGTCTCGCATCGCCTTCCATGGAAGCGCTGGAGCGGATTTCAGGGGCGCTCGATGTCCCTATGTCACGATTTTTCGTTGATCAGATCCGGCGTACAGACTGCTCGTTCGTGCCCGCGGGGACCGGCTTGCGCGTGGAGCGCGAGGGGGTGATTCGCGGTTATGGCTACGAGCTGATCGGGCACTTGCTCTCGGGGAATCTTTTTGTCGAGCCGTATAAGGTCGATTTGGACGCGGATGCCGAGCCCTACACCACGTTCCAGCATCCCGGGACGAAGTTTCTCTACTTTCTCCGCGGCAAGCTCCGATATCGCTACGGAAGCCGCCTGATGACGATCGGCCCGGGCGATTCGCTGCTCTTCGATGCCACTGCGCTTCATGGAGCCGAGACGATCCTGGAGCATCCAGTCAGCTATCTCTCCATTGTGTTCACTTTGCGTGAATGAGGGGAGTGGTCTTTTCTGGTGAACACTATGGAATAAAACCGCTCTCCGAACTGTTTACCGCAGGTCAACTTCAAGGAGAGACCTCATGATTCGCATTGCTTCCCTCTCGATCCTGGCCCCTGTACTGCTGGCGGCCTGTTCCACGGCTTCCGTCTCCCAGACAGCGGCGCCAGCCAAAGCCATGAACGGCGTACTGGTCGGCCCCAACCAGATGACACTCTATGTGTTCGACAAGGATGCCGCTGGTTCGGGCAAGAGCGTCTGCAATGGCGGCTGCGCCACCAACTGGCCGCCACTGGCGGCCCCCGCCGGGGCGGCTTCGATGGGCGACTGGGCCGTGGTGACCCGCGATGACGGCGGCAAGCAATGGGCCTACAAGGGGCGCCCGCTCTACTATTGGGTCAAGGATACGAAGCCCGGAGACAAGACGGGCGACGGTTTTCTCAACAATACCTGGCATGCGGCCAAGCCCTGAGATCGAGTGAACATCGATTCCGCGATCACCCACATTCCGCGCCTGCGCCGCTATGCCCAGGTGCTGGTGGGCGATGCTGCCCGCGCAGACGATCTGGTGCAAGACACGTTGGAACGGGCGTGCCAGAAGTGGGCGCTCTGGCGTCCCCCGTCGCCGGCGTCCGCGGATGAGATCCGGAAAGCGCTGCTCAGTTGGCTGCTGACCTTGATGCACAACCTCTATGCCAACCAATGGCAGCAGGCCACGCGGCAACGCACAGTGGAACTGGACGAAATCAATGATTCCGGCCACGACCCCACGGGGCAGATGACGCTGCGGCTGGACCTGGAGCGTGCGCTGGCCCGTTTGGCGCCACAAGCGCGAGAGGTGCTGTTATTGGTGGGCATGGAACAGTTCAGCTACGCGGAGACAGCGGAAATGCTGGGTATTCCTGTCGGTACGGTCATGTCACGCCTGTCGCGGGCGCGTGAGCAATTGCGGCAACTGATGGAAGGCGAGGGTGAACGGCCCGTTCTTCCCGCATTGAGGGCAGTCAAGTGAAGGAGTCAGATTGATGCAAACGCGCCGCCCTGATGAAGCGGAGCTCCACGCCTGGGTGGATGGCGAACTTTCGCCCGAAAGCGCCGCCGTGGTGGCGCAGTGGCTGGCTGAGAATCCGGGCGAAGCGGCCCGCATGGCCGCGCTGCAAGCCCAGAATGCCGGTTTGCGGGCGCTCCGAGGTCAGGTCCTGCAGGAGCCCGTACCGCCTCACCTGCGCCATGCGTTGCGCCCCCTCCGGTGCAATGGCGCTGGCCGCATGCGCTGGCGGCGGGCATCATGCTGAGCGTGGGCCTTGGCGCCGGTTATGGGCTGGCCTCGAACCGCCCCGCCATGCGGCAAGCCAATGCCACCGCGCAGCTTCCGGTTTTCGTGCGGGAAGCGGTGGCGGCCCATGTCGTCTATACACCCGAGCAACGCCACCCGGTCGAGGTGGCGGCGCAGCAGCAGGCCCACTTGGTGCAGTGGCTGTCCAAGCGCCTGGGGGTGCCACTGAAAGTGCCCGTGCTTGATGCCGAGGGATTTCATCTGGTGGGCGGCCGTCTGCTGCCCGGGGAAACGGGGCAGGCCCGCGCGCAGTTCATGTACGAGAACACCGCGGGCCAGCGTGCGACACTGTATGTTTCCGTTCTACCGCAATCCAAGGCGGCAGCGCTCCCCGTAGCGTTCCGGTGGACGGAAGACGGGGGCACTCAGGGCTTCTACTGGATCGATGGCCGCCAGGGCTATGCCCTCAGCGCCACCTTGCCCCGGGCGCAACTGCAGGTTCTGGCCGAGGCGGTCTACAGGCAGTTGGACTGAAAACGCTTCCTATGCCATGAAAGCCAGTGGCACTGGCACATCGCCCACCGCCTGGCGCAACACCGCCCAGTGCATGGCTTCATCACCCAGAATGCTGGCGGCAGCTTTCGAGAGGTCGCGGTTGCCAAACAAGGGAACCGCTCCCAGGTAGGCACTGACCGCCCCTTGCTCCAGCTTCGCGGCGAAACGCAGCACATCTTCCTGGGACTTCAACTGATCGACCGGAAAGTTGTAGGCGCTCTTGGCGCTGACGGGCTTGCCTCCGAGCTGCTCGATCGTTTTGGCCAGCAGCGCGGCATGGGCTTTGTGGTGGCCCTGGAAGGTGAGGACCAGGTCCAGTATGGGCTTTTGCAGCTGCTTGCTCTCGGCGCCTGCTTGATAAGCCGCCACGGCTTCCAGTTCAGCGCCCAGCGCCGTATTCAGGATCTGGGTGTCGTCGTGGGTGCCGCTGCCAGAACGGGCCGCCAGCGCATCGCGGCCCGCCAGCAAGGCCACCGCCGTACCGGAGAGCAGCAGGCCTGATTGGCCCAGAAAGAGACGGCGTGCGGCCAAGGGATTGGGGAGATTCAGGAACGACATGGTTTTTTCCTTCGTGGGTGGTTGAGAGAGCCGCATCGGTCAACCGGGTCTGTTTTCCGCGCTGCGGCTGCTCGCTCCATTCGATGGCGGGCTGCAGAGCCACGTTCCGGCCCTTTCAGCATCAGGGTCTGGCGATGGTGCCGGCGTGGGAACGCTTGGAGCAGGCGCACCATCTAACGACAGAGGAGCCATGTCATGCAACCAGCGCTATCCCCGTTATCTCCATTTCCCGAGGCCGCTCGTCCAGTCGAGGGCGATGCGCCGGATCTGGAGTTGGCCTTGCGGGCAGCCAGTGGCGACGAAGTAGCCTTCGAAGCCATCATGCGGCGCCACAACCGCCTGCTGTTTCGTACGGCGCGCGCTATCTTGAAGAGTGATGCAGACGCGGAAGACGCACTGCAGCAGGCCTATCTGCGTGCGTGGCGCGCGTTGGGTGAATTCCGGGCCGATGCCCGGCTGTCTACCTGGCTGGTGCGCATCGTTGTCAATGAAGCGCTGGGGCATTTGCGGCGGCGGCAGGCTCAAATCATCCCCCTGGAGGCGGCCATGACCTCGACCGAACCCGATACGCAACGCAGCCTGCAGGATGATGCGGACAGGCGGCCGGACCGAAAAGCCATGCGTTCGGAGTTGCGGCAGCTCATGGAGGCGCGCATCGACACGCTTCCCGATGACTTCCGCCGCGTGTTCGTGCTGCGCGGCGTGCAGGAGATGAGTGTGGAAGAGGTGGCGCACGCCTTGGCCATTCCCGAAGCCACTGTGCGCAGCCGATTCTTTCGCGCCCGCAGCCTGCTGCGCGAAGGGCTGTCCCAGGATCTCGATATGGCGGTCAACGACGCTTTCTCGTTCGACGGCGAGCGCTGCAATCGTATCGTGGCCGCGGTGCGTTCGAAGCTCGGTTGAACCACTCCTTCAGTTTTTGCAGGTCTGATCTGCACATGCAGCCGTAACAAAATCGCATCGGCTCCCTAGAATTTGGATCCTTCATGAGGGACTCCTTTTCATGAGCGTGAGCACGCTCTCAGAAGGGTAAAGGCAACGCAAGCGCGGCCATTGTGCGCTTTCCGTGTCCGGTTTACCTCTAACGCGGCTACCCCATACAGACGGGAGTACTCGCTTCCAATCAGCAGCCATTCCAGGAGATCCGCATGTCCTCTACGTCCATCAAGCGACGCACAGTTCTTTTCGGCAGCATGTTGCTGGGCGTTGGCGTGAACGCTCAGACGAAAACGGCAGCCTGGCCGGGCCGCCCCATCCGTATCGTGGTGGCTGGATCGCCAGGAGCCGCTGGCGATGCCATCGCGCGCATGCTGGCGCAGTCCTTGTCCATTTCGCTGAAGCAACCCGTCGTGGTCGAGCCCAAGCCAGGCGCCAATGGTTTGATTGCATGCGACGCCGTCGCCAAAGCCCAAGGCGATGGCTATACCTTGTTGTTCGCGCCATCGTCCTCGATCTTCATCAATCCGGTCATTCACGCGAAGATGCCTTATGACACGGACAAGGACTTGGCTCCTGTCGTCCAGGTGGGCGCGAGCGGCGCGCTCCTGGTCGCCAGCGTCGACAGCGGCTTCAAGACCTTGGCCGATATGGTGGCCTACGCCAAAGCCAATCCGGGCAAGCTGGCATACGGCTCCTGGGGAACCGGCTCGACGGGCCATCTGGTCATGGAAGGCATCAAGGCCCACTATGGGCTGGACATGCCGCACGCACCCTACAAGACCATCGCCACGGAAATCACGGACTTGCTGGCCAACAATATCCGGGTGGGCTTTGCCGATGTGGCAACTCCCGTGCCCCATCTTCGCAGTGGCCGCCTGGTAGGCTTGGGGCAATCAGGCTCTCAGCGTTGGCCAGCCACCAAGGAAATCCCTACCTTGACAGAGCAAGGCTTCAAATTCGATGCCAACGGCTGGTACGGTGTCTTCGCGCCGACGGGCGCATCTTCAGAGATCGTCGATCTGCTCAATGCAGAGATCAATCGCTTGCAGAAAACCGAGGACGTCCGCAAGTACCTCGAAGGCCAGAACATGATCGTGCCCGCCGAGCGCTCGGCCAAGGAGTTTGCGGCGTCGATGAAGAAGGAGGCGGCCGTCTGGCAAGGTCTTGCCAAAGGGATCGACCTGAAAACAAAGTAAGAAATCGACAGCGCTTCATTTGCCCGGGGGATTTTCTCCCTCTCCCGCTTGCGGGAGAGGGTTGAGGTGAGGGTCCGCGGCCGTCGAAAAACCTCGATGCGTTCTCAGTGCCGCAGAATATCCCCGAGGAAGGCGCGGGTCCGCTCATGGGCTGGCGAACCGAAGAACTCCGCCGGTGTAGCCACTTCCAGGATCTGTCCTTCGTCCATGAAAACGATGCGGTCGGCCACCTCGCGTGCGAACCCCATCTCATGCGTGACGCACACCATCGACATCCCTTCGTCGGCCAGGCTCACCATGGTGTCGAGCACTTCCTTCACCATTTCCGGGTCGAGTGCCGAAGTAGGCTCATCGAAGAGCATGAGCCGGGGTCGCATGCACAAGGCACGGGCGATCGCCACGCGCTGCTGTTGCCCGCCCGAAAGCTGCGCGGGGTATTTGCCGGCATGTTCCGCCACGCGCACCCGCGCCAGCAACTGCATGGCAAGTTCGGTGGCTTCCTGCGCATTCATGCGCCGGGTGGATACGGGCGCGAGCGTGCAGTTTTCCAGCACGGTCATATGAGGAAAGAGGTTGAACTGCTGGAACACCATGCCCACATGCTGGCGGACCTTGGCAAGAGCGCTTGGAGAGGCTCCCAGGCTTGTACCGCAAACATGAAGCGAGCCACTGTCGAAACTCTCCAGGCCGTTGAAGCAACGGATCAGCGAAGACTTGCCTGAACCCGACGGTCCACACACCACAATGCGTTCCCGTTCGGCCGCTGTGAGCTGAATATCTCTCAGTGCGTGATAGTCGCCATACCACTTGTTGAGGCCTTCCGCCTGAATGATGGGGGAGGTGGGGAGTGATGGATTGGACATGGGTTCAGCGGCGTCGGCCGGCATCCAGAGAGGTGTGCAGTCTGGCGCTGTATCTGGACATGGCAAAGCAGAACAGAAAATAGATCGCGCCCACGAAAAGATAGACCTCCGTGCCAAAGCCTTGCCACTGGGCATCGGCAATGGCGCGCTTGGCAGCCGTCATCAGATCGAAGATACCCACGATGACGACAATCGAGGTCGCCTTGAAGAAGGCGATGAACACGTTCACCAGCGCGGGAAGCACGGCAGTCAGCGCCTGCGGTAGTACCACTCTCAGCGTGGTCACGCGGGCGCTCAAGCCCAGCGCCGCCGCAGCCTCGTACTGGCCGCGCGGCACGATCTGCAAGCCGCCTCGGATCACCTCGGCCAGATAGGCCGCCGCAAACAAGGCAAAGGCGATGAATATCCGCAGCAGCTTCGACAGATCGGTTCCTTGCGGCAGAAAGAGCGGGACCATCACGCTGGCCATGAATAGCACGGCCAGCAAGGGCACGCTGCGCGTCACTTCTATGTAGGCCACCGCCAGTGCCTTGCCCACACCGGGGCGCTTGGAGTGCCGCAGGAGCGCCAGGACGATCGAGAGCGGAAAAGCTGCCGCCAGGCCAAGCGTCGCCAGGATAAGCGTGACCGGCAGGCCTCCCCACTGATCGTCAGGCACAAAAGGCAGGCCGAGAATGCCTCCCCACATCAGAACACCGAAGACCACCAACGCCAGGATCCACGCGACCGCCAGGCGCCGGTTCCACCACCGGCGGCGGGTGGACAGCACGTACATCACCACCAGAACCGCCATCGCCAACGCGGCGCGCCACTGCTCCGCATAGGGATAGATGCCGAAGACGATCAGGCGGAATTTTTCACCGATGAATGCCCAGCAGGCGCCGGCACCTGCCACCCGGCATGCTTCGGGGCCCCCGCCGTGAGTGGAGAACACGGCGCGGAGCACTCCCCAGTTCAGCAGCGCCCAGGCCAAGGCGATGGTCGCGGCCAGCAGTACCAGGGTGATGGCGGCCGAGCCCGGCGTCCGGAAAAGGCGTGCCTTCAGGCTGCTCAGCCAGCCACCGTGCCGCTGAGGCGGCGGCGCAGGCGCGATGTGTGCGGTGGAGATGTATCGGGTCAAGAGGCCTCCCATCGCCGGTGCCGCTCTTCGAACGCATGCATGGCCGCGCTCACGATCAGACTCACGCATACATAGAACAACACGACGATGGCCATGATCTCCACGGCCTGTCCTGTGTCGGTCAACATGGTTTCGCTGACGGCCATGAAATCCTGAAAGCCGATGGCCACCGCCAGCGTGCTGTTCTTGAAAACGCCTATATATTCACTGGCCAAGGCTGGGAGACCCACCCTCAGCGCCTGAGGTCCCAGCACGCGGCGCAGCGTGGTGGTGCGGGAAAGTCCCAGCGCCGAAGCCGCTTCCAGTTGCCCTTGTGCCAGGGCGCCGATGGACGCGCGCACGATCTCGGCGATGAACGCCGCGGTATAGAGCGATATGCCGATGAGCAGGGCCGCGAACTCAGGCGAGATGGAAACCACCCCCTGCACCGAAAGGCCATCAACCGTGGGCAGCAGAAAAATGCCGCGGTTGCTGGCCAGCACCAGCGAGGAAGCGCCATCGGATGAGGCAGGCGGCAGCTCCAGCAGCAGGCCATACCAGAACGTGATGTGGAGCAGCACGGGGATGTTGCGCATCAGCTCCACGTAGGCTTTCGCGATGGCCTTGGCCAACGGGTTCTGCGCCAACGAACCCAGGCCCACCAGCAGCCCCAGCACCGTGGACAGCAGAATGGCTGCTGCCGTGAGCTTCAACGTGTTCAGCGCGCCCGCGAGGAAGGCTTTCGCGAAAGTGTCTCCGGCCTCGAACTCAAGAGGTGAGTTGAATACGGGCGTGGTGGCGGGTTTGCTTAAGAAATCAAAGCCCGTATGCACGCCGCGCGCGTGGAGGTTGTCGCTCGTGAAGCGGAACAGGAGCACCAGCAGCGCAGCCAGCAGGGCAAAAGCAACGGCCTGCGCCATCACTGCGCTCCAGTTCCACCGGCTTGCCGGCGCGCGAGGGTTCATGCGGCTTTTCAACGCATCGGCACCGCGTAAAGCAAACCGCCCTTGGCCGCGAGCCTGTTTTGCGCGCGCGGCATGCCTACAGTGCCAAAGGTGCGGTCGAAAACTTCACCATAGTTGCCGACCTGGGCAATGATGTTGGCGGCCCAGGCCTTGTCGAGCCCCATCGAAGGCCCGAGATCGCTGTCGGTGCCAAGCAGGCGTTTCACATCGGAGTTGGTGGAAGAGGTCATGCTCTTGACGTTCTTCGAGTTCACGCCAAGCTCTTCGGCGTTGATCATGGCGTTCAGGGTGTAGCGCACGATATCGAACCAGCGGTCATCCCCCTTGCGCACGACGCCCGCCAGGGGCTCGAGGGCATGCGTCTCAGGCAGCAGTTCATAGTCGTTCGACTGTGCGCCCAGCGTGCCCTTGAAGGCCGCCAGCGCCGCGAGGCTGTGGAAGGCCGCGTCGCAGCGCTTGGCGAGGAAGGCCTTGCGCAACTGCTCGCCCTCGGAGAACGCCACGGGCTTGTAGCGCACCTTGATGTTTCCGAAGAACTCCGAAGCGTTTGTTTCACCGGGGCCGGTGATCATGCAGATACTGCCGCCGTCGAGTTTCTTGGCATTGGTCACCTTCAGCGCCTTGGGGACCAGCACGCCATAAGTGTCGAAGAAATAGGTGCCCGTGAACTGCACGCCCGATTTGGACTCTCGTGCCAGCGTCCAGGTGATCTGAGAATATGACACGTCCACTTCACCAGATTGCACGGCCACCAAGCGTTGTGCGGGGGTGAGATTGATGAATTTCACCTTGTTGGCATCACCCAGTGCGGCGGCCGCGGTGGCCCGGCACAGATCGGCATCCAGGCCGCGCATCACGCCGGTGCTGTCGGGCAAGGAGAAGTTGGGAGCGCTTCCAATCACGCCGCAATTGAGCACGCCGCGCGACTTGATCGCTGTCAGCGTGGCTGATGAAACAGGCGACGAGGCCTGGGCAAAAGCGCCAGTGGCTGCGGTGAACAGCACGCCGGCCATGGCGAGGCGGCACAGATGCGATTTGGACATGGTGATTTCCTCTTTTGAGTCGAACAGACTGAAACGGGTTAGGTAGGTTCAGGTGCTGGCAAGCACCTGCGCGAGCGCGGCAGCGCACTTCTGGACGTCTTGGGTCGAGTTGTAGAAATGCGTGGCGATCCGTACGCCTTCGCCTCGCGCGGAAACACTGATGCCTTGTTCCGCGAGCCGCAAACGGACCGCTTCGCCATCAGGTGCCTTGAAAATATGAATCCCGGCGCGTTGGTGCCGTGGCGTCACGAGGTTCAGGCCATGCCGGTCGGCTTCCGCGATGAGCTGATTGCCCAGCATGCGCACGCGGGCGTGCACGGTGTCCCAGCCAATGTCTTCAAATAGGTCGAGCGTGGCATCAAGGCCATACAGCGCAGGTGAGTTGACATGCGCGTATTGAAGCTGGCGCTCGTCGTCCATATTGGCGTACCCTTGCCAGATGGGCTTCATCATGTTTCGCGCCCGCTCGGAAGTGACCAGCATGCCGAAGCCGAAACCCGAGAGCATCCACTTGAAGAAAGAGGCCGCATAGATATCGACATCCTTGAGGCAGGTCGGCACGGCACCCAAGGCTTGAATGCCATCGATCATCAGCAAGATACCGTGCGCGCGGCAGTGCCGGCCAAGGGCCTCCAGATCCAGGGTGGTGCCGGTGTTGGGGTGGGTGTGGGAAGCTACCAATACCTTGGTGCCCGCACGCGCGGCCTCCAGCAAGCGCGCCTGCCGTTCTTCTTCGTCCGGAATAGGGACCAGCACCAGTTCGGCACCTTGGCGCTCGGCCGCTTTCCAGATGCCCAGCGCGGAAGGAAACTCATCCTTGGCGCAGACGATGCGGTCGCTTGCCTTGAACTGGAGGCTGTTGGCCGCCAGGTTGAGGCCATCCGTGGTGTTCGAGACGAAGGTGATGTCTTGCGGGCCCACGCCGAGCCAGCTGGCCAGGCGCGCACGCACTTGCCCCGTTTTCTCGAGCCACTGGGGCCGCACGTCATAGCCGTGGCTGAGTACTTCATCGTAGAACCGGCTCACGGCCGACCCAAACCCTTGCCAGCACAGGCCGACAGCGGCGGTATCGAGATAGACGCGCTCTGCCAGATAAGGGAAAAGTGCTGCCATGCGCGCATCCCTGCCGATGATCTCCGTGCCCCTCATATCGTTTTCACTTTAAGTTGAATTGAATCAACAAAATGTTTAAGATTTGAGTTTAAGCAGTCTTCGATCGTGCTGTCAAGGCAACGCAGGCGGCAAAAGGAAAATCATGCAAAACACTGCCGAGCTTTCTTCCGTGGAAGATCGCCTGAAGACACTGGGCATCAAGCTACCCTTGGCGCCCAAGCCCGCGGCCAATTACGTTACGGCGGCACAAAGCGGCCGGACGGTTTATCTGGCAGGGCAGGGGCCCATGGAGAACGGAACAGTGGTCTATGGCGGCAAGGTTGGCTCCGACCTTTCCGAAGAGGAGGGCTATCAGGCCGCGCGGCTGACCATCCTCAATTCATTGGCCGTCCTGCGCGAACACGCAGGTTCGCTGGACCGGGTTACCCGCATTCTGAAGTTGACCGCATGGGTGAATTGCGCACCGGGGTTTCAGCGGCACCATATCGTGATGAACGGTGCTTCGGATCTGCTGGTCGAGCTGTTCGGCACGCGTGGGCGGCATGCCCGCAGCGCGGTATCCGCGCATGAGCTGCCTTTCGGCATCGCGGTCGAGATCGAGCTGGTGGCAGAGGTCGACTTCGAATCATGAGAGAGCGTTCTCCACGCCTCACGCCGGAGGTCAAGCGCGAGCGTGAAATCATTCTGTCCTCGCTTCAGGTGCTGGTGCCCATGCTGGGCGCGATGATCGGGGATCACATCGAGGTCGTACTGCATGACTTGACGCATCCTGAGCGCTCCGTGCTCTGTATTGCGAACGGCCACGTCACCGGGCGTGGACAAGGCAGCCCTGTTCTCGCCGGGCCCGGCAACGACAAGGCGCTTGCCATCCTGGCGAAAGGAAAGGCACTGGCAAGACCCTCCGAGCATGTCTCGGTATTCCCTTATCCCACTTTCACGCGGGACGGCCGTTCACTCGTGTCCGCGACCGCGATGTTCCGCGACTCGCTAGGGCACACGTTCGCCGCGTTATGCCTGAATGCCGACATTGATTGCCTGGAGCGGGCGCAGGCATTGCTGGCACGCATGCTGCCGTCCCGCAATGGGAAGGGTGCCGAGGAAGTGGCCGCCAAAACGGAAATATTGGACGCGGAAGCCTTGATGCAGGACATCATCTCCACGGCAGTGCACCGCTACGGCAAGCCGATCCAGAAGCTGGACAAAGAGGAAAAAACCGCCGCCGTCGAAATGATGCTCGAGCGCGGCATGTTCATGGTCCGCGGCGGTGTCGAGCGCGCTGCCACCGCACTGGGGGTGACGCGGTTCACGATCTACAACTATCTGGACACGGTGAAGGCGCGGCGGGGCGAGGGGGCGTCGACGTCGGGCCAATAATTGCGAGGTGCCGCGATCACGAGCAATTCAATTCGTCCCGGCGGTATTGGTAGGCAGCGCCTCTGCTCGATTCCCAAAACTCAAAAGAAAAACCGCGCTACCTTTCGGATAGCGCGGCTTCTTGAATTGAGTGGTAGGACGTATAGGGGTCGAACCTATGACAAACGGATTAAGAGTCCGCTGCTCTACCAACTGAGCTAACGTCCCACTGAATTTGGATCCGAGAAAATCTCGTCGCCTGGTTGCGTGCCGAAGCTCCGGCATGCTGAAAACGAGGCCGCACCTGGAGCGCGACTGGAAGTGAAAAGGGTTTAGCTTTTGGCCAAACCCTTGAATTCACTGGTAGGACGTGCAGGATTCGAACCTGCGACCAACGGATTAAAAGTCCGCTGCTCTACCAACTGAGCTAACGTCCCACTTTTTCAGTCGTTTCCGAGTGAGCCTTGAAGTATAGCGTGTTTTTGGGTGGTTTTAGCCCTTCCGGGAAATTTCATTCAAAATCCATCCTGCAGCGCAAAAACCAAAGCTGGCTGTGACGGCGACGGTAGAGCCGTAGCCGTGGCAATTGAGGGTGCCATCCACCGCGTCACCTTCGCAGGCCGCCGGGGGCTGGGCCACGCTCTCGCGGCTGAACACACAGTTGAGCCCTATGCGGCGGCCCGCTGACGGGGCGCCGTGCTCGCGCCGCAGCCGGTAGCGTACTTGCGCCAGCAGCGGATCATGCGTGACGTCGGCAATGTCTGCGATTTCCACGCCATCGCCACGAACCTTGCCGCCAGCTGCGCCCACGCTGATGAAGCAGCGTTTGCCCCGGCGAGCCCATGCCGCCATGGCTACCTTGGCGGCCACTTGATCGCATGCATCGATCACGGCCTGTGCGGAGGCGGGCAGCAGCCCGGGCCAGTTGTCTGGCTCGACGAAAGCATCTACCGCGTGCACCACGCAACCGGGGTGGATCTGCGCGATGCGTTCTCGCATGGCTTCCACCTTGGCCTGGCCCAGGGTGTCCGTCACGGCATGAATCTGGCGGTTGATGTTCGATTCGGCAATGTGGTCGAGGTCAATCAGCGTAATTTCACCTACGCCGCTGCGGGCCACTGCCTCCGCGGCCCAGGAGCCGACTCCGCCTATGCCGACGATGGCAACGTGCGCCCGGCGGATGCGCTGCGCGCCTTCTACGCCGTACAGGCGGCTGAGCCCGCCGAAGCGCCGCTCCAGGTCGGGCGAAGAGTCGGTGGCAGTGTCTGCATTCGAAAACATGGGACGGATTTTATGGAGACCCGCCATCGTGTGCAGCGCCATGGGTGTTTAGCGCGTGGCCTATAGGCGTGCTGGCACGCGCCTAAGAGCGTGAATACGCTCTGAGACTCGCAAGGCTAAAATTGTGAATTCCCAGGCCCGTTCCTCGTGTTTCACAGTATGCGGGCCATGCCTATTGCGGTTACGCCGCCCTCCGCCATGTCTGATCAACAGCTCTCGCAGCCCGGCCTCGCGGCCCTGTCCAAATCTTTCGATCCGGCCGCCGTCGAATCGCGCTGGGGTCCCTTGTGGGAAGAGCGCGGTCTGGGCCGCGCCGGCTTCCGAGGCACCGGCCACGCCAGCGCCGATGCCACGGCCAAGGGCGAGAACTTTGCCATTCAGCTGCCGCCACCCAACGTCACGGGCACGCTGCACATGGGGCATGCGTTCAACCAGACCATCATGGACAGCCTGACGCGCTACCACCGTATGCGCGGTTTCAACACGCTCTGGGTGCCTGGCACCGACCACGCCGGTATCGCTACGCAGATCGTGGTCGAGCGGCAATTGCAGGAGCAAAAGCAGAGCCGCCACGATCTGGGCCGCAAGAATTTCGTGGCCCGTGTCTGGGAGTGGAAGCAGCAGTCCGGCGACACCATCACCCGGCAGATGCGCCGCATGGGCGCCAGTGTCGACTGGGACCATGAGTACTTCACCATGGACGACAAGCTCAACAAGGTCGTCACCGAGACCTTCGTGCAGCTTTACGAGCAAGGGCTCATCTATCGTGGCAAGCGCTTGGTGAACTGGGATCCTGAGCTGAAGACCGCCGTGAGCGATCTCGAGGTCGAGAGCGAAGAGGAAGAAGGCTTCCTGTGGCACATCGCCTATCCGCTCGCTGATGGCGGCGGGCAGCTCGTAGTGGCCACCACCCGGCCTGAAACCATGCTGGGCGACGTTGCCGTGATGGTGCACCCCGAGGATGAGCGCTACCAGCACCTGATCGGCCGCCAAGTCACGCTGCCGCTGGTCGGCCGCAATATCCCCGTGATCGCGGACGATTACGTCGATGCAGACTTCGGCACGGGCGTCGTCAAGGTCACGCCCGCCCATGATGCGAACGACTACGCGGTCGGGCAGCGCCACGGCCTGCCGATGATCGGCGTGCTCACGCTCGACGCCGCCATCAACGACAACGCCCCGGAAAAGTACCGTGGCCTCAATCGTTTCGATGCCCGCAAGGCCGTGGTGGCCGACCTGCAGGCGCTGGGCCTGCTCGTCGAAACCAAGAAGCACAAGCTGATGGTGCCGCGGTGCGCGCGTACAGGCCAGATCATCGAGCCCATGCTGACCGACCAGTGGTTCGTCGCCATGAGCAAGCCGGATGAAACCGGCAAGAGCATCGCGCAGAAGGCGATCGATGCGGTGCAATCCGGGCAGGTGCGCTTCGTGCCGGAGCAGTGGGTCAATACCTACAACCAGTGGATGAACAACATCCAGGACTGGTGCATTAGCCGGCAGCTCTGGTGGGGCCATCAGATTCCGGCCTGGTATGGCGACGATGGCCTCACTTTCGTGGCGCGCAACGAGGAGGAGGCGCGAGCCAAGGCCGCTCAGGCCGGGTATGCAGGACCGCTCACGCGGGACGAGGATGTGCTCGACACATGGTACTCATCGGCGCTGGTGCCATTCTCCTCCCTGGGATGGCCAGAAAAGACGGAAGACTTGAGCCTCTATCTTCCGAGCAGCGTCCTGGTCACCGGCCACGACATCATCTTCTTCTGGGTAGCCCGGATGATCATGATGACTACGCATTTCACGGGCCAGGTGCCGTTCCGCGATGTCTACATCCACGGCCTGGTGCTCGATGCGCACGGCAAGAAGATGAGCAAGTCCGAAGGCAATGTGCTGGATCCGGTTGATCTGATCGACGGCATCTCGCTTGATCCGCTGCTGCAAAAGCGGACCACCGGCCTGCGCAAGCCCGAGACGGCGCCCAAGGTGCGCGAAAACACCAGGAAGGAGTTCCCGGAGGGCATTCCCGCCTATGGCGCGGATGCATTGCGTTTTACCTTTGCCGCCATGGCCACGCTGGGGCGCACCGTCAATTTCGACAGCAAGCGCTGCGAAGGCTACCGGAATTTCTGCAACAAGCTGTGGAATGCCAGCCGCTTCGTTCTGATGAATTGCGAGGGGCATGACTGCACTTCTTCAGAGGAAACCGCGGCTCACCGCTCTGCCGCTGACCGCTGGATCATCAGCCTGCTGCAAAAGACCGAGGCCGATGTCGCCAAGGGCTTCGCGGACTACCGGCTCGACAACGTCGCCAACACGATCTACGACTTCGTGTGGAACGAGTTCTGCGATTGGTACCTGGAGATCGCCAAGGTGCAGATCCAGACCGGAGATGCCCTGCAGCAGCGCACCACGCGAGGCACCCTGGTGCGGGTACTGGAGGCTATCCTGCGGCTTGCACATCCCATCATTCCTTTCGTGACAGAGGCCCTATGGCAGGCCGTGGCCCCCGTGGCCGGAAAAGAGGGCGAGTCGGTCGCCGTGGCGCCCTATCCGGTTGCCCAAGCCGCCAACATCGATGCCGCGGCGGAAGAGCAGGTGGCCAAGCTCAAACGCCTGGTCGAGGCTTGCCGCAACCTGCGCGGTGAGATGAACGTGTCGCCCGCACAGCGCCTGCCGCTCTTCGTGCTGGGTGATACTGAGTTCATGCGCGCGAACGCTGCCGTGCTCCAGGCGCTTGGCAAACTGAGTGAAGTCAAGGTTTTCGACGAAGAGGGCGCTTGGCAAGCCGCCGCCCAGGCCGCTCCGGTGGCCGTGGTGGGTGATGCCAGGTTGGCACTCTTCATGGAAGTCGATATTGCTGCTGAGAAAGCGCGCCTGGCCAAGGAGATTACCCGCCTGGAAGGCGAAATCGCCAAGGCCGGCGGCAAGCTCGGTAACCAGGCTTTCGTCGCCAAGGCGCCGCCAGCGGTGATCGAGCAGGAGAAAAAGCGCCTGGCCGACTTCAATGCGGCCCTGGAAAAGAACCGTGGACAACTTGCGCGGCTCGGTTGAAGCCATGGCTTAAGACCGTCAACACGCTCTGATCGACAACTCTCACCATCTATCCACAGCATGTCATCCGCCAGCCAAGTCACTACCGCCGTCTTTCCCGTCGCAGGGCTGGGCACGCGCTTTCTTCCTGCTACCAAGGCCAGCCCGAAGGAAATGCTGCCGATCGTCGACAAGCCTCTGATCCAGTACGCAGTGGAAGAGGCTTATGCGGCTGGCGTGCGCCACATGGTGTTCGTCACCGGGCGCAGCAAGCGCGCCATTGAAGATCATTTCGATACTGCTTACGAGCTCGAAAGCGAATTGGAAGCGGCCGGCAAAGCCGAGTTGCTGTCTGTGGTGCGCGCAGTGCAGCCCGACGACATGGATTGCACCTATGTGCGCCAGGCGCGCTCCCTGGGCCTCGGCCATGCTGTGCTGTGCGCCGCGCATATCGTGGGCCAGCAACCGTTTGCCGTGCTGCTGGCCGATGACTTGATGGTAGGGCCGCCAGGCGGCCCAGCGGTGCTCACGCAGATGGTGCAAGCCTTCGGCGCGCTGGGCCGTTCGGTGCTGGCCGTGCAGGAAGTACCCGAAGACCAGGTGCGCCGTTACGGCATCGTGGCCGGGCAGACTGCGGGCGAGCGTCTGATCAGCATCGATCGCATCGTCGAGAAGCCGGCGCCGAGCGAGGCGCCTTCACGCATGGGTGTGGCTGGGCGCTACATTCTCACGCCGCGCATCTTCGACGAAATCCGCAACCAGACGCCAGGCGCGGGCGGTGAAATCCAACTGACCGACGCCATCGCGCGCCTGATGGCCCAGGAGCGCGTCTACGCCTTCCAATATGATGGAAAGCGCTATGACTGTGGTAGCAAGGAAGGCTTTCTGCAGGCCACGGTGGAACTGGCCCTGCAGCACCCGCAGATGGGTGCCGGGTTCCGCGAATACCTCAAGGCGCTCGAACTCTGAGCGCCAAGCTCAACGCCGCCGCAGCACGTGGATGAATTCGTCACCCACGGTCTGCTGCTCCACCAGTTCATTGCCGGTTTGCTTGGAAAACGCCTGAAAATCGCGCACCGAGCCGGCGTCCGTGCACAGCACTTTCAGCAACTGGCCACTCTGCAGTTCGGCCAGTGCTTTCTTGGCTTTGAGAATCGGCAACGGGCAATTCAGGCCGCGTGCGTCTACTTCCTTGTCGATGTCCATGGCTGATGCTAACTCTTCAGTGCCTCATCGAGGCCGCGCCGGCGTTCCGCGTTTTCCTCCGGCGTGAAGAAGACGGGCTCATGCCCGCGCGAACGCAGCCAGTCGGCCAGGGCATAGCCGGTACCCGCGGGCCAGCATCGCAGATCTGCCAGATCGTAGAGCTTGTAGTCGGCCAGTTCCGGAGAAAGGCGTACTTCGCCCTCTGCTTGCACGTGATAGGCAATGATCACCTGGTTCATGCGCAGGAACTCGTAGGCGCCGACCAACTGTGTGCTGAGCACATCCAAGTTGGTTTCTTCCTTGACTTCGCGCGCAATCCCTTCCTGGGGAGATTCACCTGCTTCCATGAAGCCGGTGATCAACGCGAACATCTTGCCCGGCCAGGCCGCGTTGCGCGCGAGCAGCACTTTGCCGCCAATCTCCACGATGGCGGCGAGCACGGGGGTCGGATTATTCCAATGCGTGAAGTTGCAGGCCGGACAGCGCAGGCGCGCCTGGGGCCCGCCATCTTCGTCCAGCGTGATCATCTCCAGCGGTGTGGCGCATTGAGGGCAAAAATTCCAGTGGGTCATGCTGTGTCTGCGTGGGTCAAGGGCAAATGGCTGCGGCTGCCAGGGTGGCCAGCGCGGGCCTCAAGCAGGAAATACCCCG
Source organism: Ottowia sp. VDI28 (assembly GCF_049532675.1). Taxonomy (NCBI): domain Bacteria; kingdom Pseudomonadati; phylum Pseudomonadota; class Betaproteobacteria; order Burkholderiales; family Comamonadaceae; genus Ottowia; species Ottowia sp. VDI28. Next base: position 1,808,315 of record NZ_CP149820.1, read on the forward strand.
GTGGAGAGATAGCGGTCTCCGCGATCGCAAACCACGAACACCACCGTGGCATTCTGCTCGCGCGCGGCAATCTGCTGTGCAACCCAAGCTGCACCGCCGGAGGAAATACCGCCAAAAATGCCTTCCTCCCGCGCCATGCGCCGGGCCATGTCCTCGGCGTTAGACTGCGTCACCGGAAACTCCTCATCGACCACGCTCGCGTCGTAGATCTTGGGCATGTATTCCTCGGGCCACTTGCGGATGCCGGGAATCCTGGAGCCCTCGGCAGGTTGCGCGCCGATCACGTGCACCTTGGGGTTCTTTTCTTTCAGGAAGCGCGAAACGCCGGTGATGGTGCCGGTGGTACCCATCGCGCTGACGAAATGCGTGATGCGGCCGCCTGTCTGCTCCCAGATCTCGGGGCCCGTGGTTTCGTAGTGGATGCGAGGGTTGTCCGGATTGGCGAACTGGTCAAGAACCACCCCCTTGCCTTGCAGCACCATCTTGTCGGCCAGATCGCGCGCGTACTCCATGCCGCCGGAGCGCGGCGTCAGGATCAGCTCGGCGCCGAAGGCCTTCATGGTCTGCGCGCGCTCCACGGAAAGGTCTTCCGGCATGATCAGCACCATGCGATAGCCCTTGATAGCCGCCGCCATGGCCAGCGCAATGCCGGTATTGCCCGAAGTCGCCTCGATCAGCGTGTCCCCCGGCTTGATATCGCCGCGCTCTTCGGCACGCCGAATCATGGAAAGGGCAGGCCGGTCCTTCACGGAGCCGGCTGGATTGTTGCCCTCCAACTTGGCCAGAACCACGTTGCCTCGTGCGGAATTGTCTTGCGCACCAATACGTTGCAGCCGTACCAGCGGGGTGCGCCCCACCGCATCTTCGATCGTCTGATAGTTCATGGTTCGCACTGTGCCATAATTTCATCTTCCCCCTCTGCCCGGGTGGTGAAATTGGTAGACGCGCCGGACTCAAAATCCGGTTCCGAAAGGAGTGTCGGTTCGATTCCGACCCCGGGCACCAAATTGAAAAGCCGCATGCTCTTGTTGGAGCATGCGGCTTTTGTTTTGGGGTAGCTCCTCAACTGAGCGGTTTCTCTCCAGGGCGCAAGGTCAAGACCCGCACTCCGTGGCGCGTCACGGCTACCGTATGCTCGAACTGCGCGGACAGCTTTCCGTCTTTCGTGACGACTGTCCAGCCGTCGTCCTCGGTCTGAACGGCATGGCGGCCCTGGTTGATCATCGGCTCGATGGTGAACACCATGCCTTCCCGCAATTCCAGGCCGGTGCGTGGTCTGCCCCAGTGCAGCACCTGGGGCTCCTCGTGCATTTCCCGCCCAATGCCATGCCCGCAATACTCCCTCACGACCGAGTAGCCGTTGCGCCGGGCATGGCGCTCAATGGCATGGCCCACATCGCCAAGCCGGGCGCCGGGGCGGACCGCCCTGATGCCTTTCCACATAGCTTCCTGGGTCACTTGCACGAGGCGCCGGGCCATTGGTGAAACCTCGCCCACGAGATAGGTTTTGCTGGAGTCCGCGATGAATCCATTTTTTTCCAGCGTGATATCGAAGTTCACGATATCTCCGCTCTGCAGGATTTCCGATGAGGACGGAACGCCATGGCAGACGACATGATTGCGGGAGGAGTTCAATGCGTAGGCGTACCCGTATTGCCCCTTGCTCGCCGGGCGCGCATCGAGCTCGTTGACGATGAAGCTCTCGGCCAGATCATTGACCTGCATGGTGGACATGCCCACGAGGTTCAACAGATCCAGATGAGCGAACACGCTTGCCAGCAGTTGGCCCGATTCGGCCATCAATGCAATTTCTTCAGGCCGCTTGGTCATGTCGCTAATGCCCCGGCGGGCTGGGCTTCCAAGCCGGCAGCCCGGAGTTCCCGGCCGACGATCTCATTGAATGTCAGCGTCGGATTCATCTCGCACAGCATGCCGATCTTGATCCAGAAGGCGGCCTGCGCATTGATGGACCGGCACGCGACCGAACTGGCCTTGCGCAATTGGTCGTGCAGATCGTCGTCGATGTTCACAATGCCCATATGATGTTGAGTATACGAAACGTATATTGATCATATAGTGACAGCCAAGTCATTGCTTTCTTGTGGGTATTGAGGCTTTGACGCTTGGAAGCGTTCGGAAGTGTCCTTTTTTGTGGCGCGCCGGAATTCAGGCGGATCGCGCCAGAAGCTGTGGCACGGCGTTCGCCAGCAGCGTCAATCCCGAGACGGTCAGCAAACCCAGCACGATCTGGCGAAACCGGGCTTCACTGATGCCGATGTAGAGCCGCGTACCGAGCAGGGTGGGCACCAGCATGGCGGGCGCCACGGTGGCGAACAGCGGCAGCATGTCGCGCGTCACGATGCCGGTGGCCAGGTACGTCCCCATGGTGACCATCAGCATGGACAAATTGAAGTTCTGGATCACCGCGCGCTGAATGTCCTTGGGATAGCCGCGCAGCGCGCACCACAGTGTGGGCACGGTTCCTGTGAATCCCCCAATGCCACCAAGCACGCCCCCTGCCAGCCCCACGACGCCGTCCGCCACCCGGCCACCGGCTGTGATCTTCGGCAAGCGGCTGGACAGCAGCATGACCGGGCACCACAGCACCAGCACGCCGCCGAATATGGCTTTGAACCAGGTCATTTCCAGGTGCGGAAGCAGCATCACACCGATTGGAATGCCCACCAGGCCGCCCAGGATGAACGGCAGCAACAAAGGGAGATTGAAGCCGCGCCGCATGGAAATGGCGCCAAGGATCTGTCCCGTCAGCCCGCCGAAGATGGTCAGCGAAGCCGCCAATCGGGGCTCCAGCACCCAGGCCCAGAGAGACATGGCCACCATGCCGAATGCGAAGCCGGAAAGCCCTTGTACGAAACCTGCGACCACCGCCCCCAGGGCGACCACGATAAACACCGAATCCATCAAACCTCCTTCAGGCAGATCCCTGACTTCTTGGAGCGTGGACACGTTCTTGGATGCGCCGGGAATGTGCGGGGAATTTTGGATCTATGCCATAAGCAGAATATCGTATATTTTTATCATTCCATATCAATTTACTTATGCGTCGCTGCCATGTCTGATTTGTCTGCGCTTTCCAATGCGGCGCCGCCGCTTGCCCGGCGCATGGTGGCGCGCCTGCGGATGAAGCACCTGGCGCTGCTGTTGGCCATCAAGCAAAATCGCTCACTCACGCGGGTGGCTGAACAGTTGGCCACCAGTCAGCCGGCTGTGACGCAAGCTCTGGCGGAATTGGAGAGCCTGTTTGGCGCGCCGTTGTTCTCGCGGTCGGCGCGGGGCATGACGCCCACGGCACTGGGCGAATTGGTTCTGTCTCGCGCGCAGACCATGCTGGCGGATCTTGATCATTGGGCGCTGGATGTCGAAGCCGTCGCTTATGAGCGGTCTGCCCACCTGCATGTGGGTGTGATTCCGTTTCTGCAGGGGCGTATGCTGGCTCGGGCGATTGCCCGGGCCCAGCAGCGCGGCCGCCGGATTTCCGTGACACTGCACGAAGACACCAGCGACCGCCTGCTGGCCCGATTGCGGGCCCACGAACTGGATTGCGTCATTGGCCGGGTCTCGGCCGTTCTGGACATGGCGGGTCTGCGCCACGAAGTGCTGTATCAGCAGGAGCCTCGCCTGGTGGCGCACAGGCGCCTGGCGGCCCGGCTGGAGCGCAAGCCCTTGCAGTGGGCCGAATTGACCGAGCTCGACTGGATTCTGGGCGCGCGCCAGACTCCGATGCGCGAGCAGATCACGGATTTTTTTCTCAGGGCAGGTGCCACGCCTCCTCAGCCCTATGTCGAAAGCTTGTCCGCCAAGATCATCGGAGAGTTGGTCGCCGCCAACGAGCGGGCGGTTTCCATCGTGCCGGCGGATATCGCTGAAGAACTGGTGCGGATTGCGGGTGTTGGCATCGTGCGCCATCGCTTCAGCTGGACGCTGCCGCCTCTCACCCTGTTCGAGCGCAAGAGCGGAGCGATGCATGAGGAGCAGCGGTTGTTCGCGCAGGCGTTGAGGGATGTTTGCGCCGAACTGACAGCTGCATAGAAAACGTTCCGCTTGGAGTACGCTAATGACCATGAACTATCTGCTCGCGCTAGATCAAGGCACTACCAGCTCCCGCGCTATCGCGTTTGACCGCCGGGGCCGTGTCGCCGCCTTGGCTCAGCAGGAGTTCACGCAACATTTTCCGAAGCCGGGCTGGGTCGAGCATGATGCGCAGGAAATCTGGTCCACCCAGCTTGGTGTGGCACGCGAATGCCTGCGGATGCTGGCGGAGCAACGGGGCACAGCCAGAAGTTCCATCCGGATCCGGGCGATCGGTATCACCAACCAGCGGGAAACCACCGTGCTGTGGGAGCGGGCCACGGGGAGGCCATTGGCGCCGGCCATTGTCTGGCAGGACCGCCGTACCACGGCCCGTTGCGAAGCTTTACGCCGCGCCGGCAAGGCGGGTTTCATCCAGCGCAAGACCGGTCTGGTGCCGGACGCCTATTTCTCCGGCACCAAGCTTGAATGGCTGCTCGATCAGGTACCCGGCGCGCGTGCGCGCGCTGAAGCTGGTGAACTGGCCTTCGGTACGGTCGATAGCTGGTTGATCTGGAATCTGACGGGCGGCCAGGTGCACGCCACCGATGCCAGCAATGCTTCGCGCACCCTGCTGATGAACATCCATACCCAGGATTGGGACGATGAGCTGCTGCGTCTTTTCAACATTCCCCGGGCTGTGCTGCCGAGCATCGTGCCCTCCAGCGGCGTGTTGGGAGAAACGCAGCCCGGGTTGCTGGGAGCCCCGATTCCCATAGCCGGCGTGGCTGGCGACCAGCAGGCAGCCACGTTCGGTCAAGCTTGTTTTACCCCGGGCATGGCCAAGAATACTTACGGTACAGGCTGCTTCATGCTCATGAACACCGGAAGTGTGGCCGTGGCCAGCCGCAATCGCTTGCTGACCACCATAGGCTGGCAGGGCCCGGCGGAAGAGGGCGGTCGTCGTACGGCCTATTGCCTGGAAGGGTCGGTCTTCATGGCGGGCGCCACTATCCAGTGGCTCAGAGACAGTCTGCAGATCATCGAGCGCGCCGCCGATGTCGAAGCCTTGGCCGCCAGCGTGGCGGACACTGGCGATGTATTTCTGGTACCTGCCTTTGCCGGCCTGGGTGCGCCGGATTGGGACGGCCGCGCGCGTGGCACCCTGGTGGGGCTTACCCGCGGCACCACGCGAGCCCACATCGCGCGGGCCGCATTGGAGGCGATCGCGTTGCAGTCTGCCGACCTGTTTGGCGCCATGACCCGGGATGCGGGCATTGCGTTGACCGAGCTGCGGGTTGACGGTGGCGCCAGCCGGAACGATCTGCTGATGCAGATGCAGGCCGATTTCCTCGGCGTGCCGGTGGTGCGCCCTCGTGTGACCGAGACCACGGCCTTGGGGGTGGCCTACCTGGCAGGCTTGGCGGTGGGCCTATGGGCCGATGGTGCAGCCATCGCCAAGCAGTGGTCGGTCGACCGGCGCTTCGAGCCGCGCCTGACAGAACCCGCGCGGCGTGCGCAACTGACTCGTTGGCGCGAAGCCGTAGCCCGCTCGACATGTTGGGCTCCTCCCTGATTGGGGGCTTCCCCTGAGTCGCTTACGCGCCTTCCCCCTCCGGGGGACGCAGCCAGCGGCCTGGCGAAGCCAGCTCCGCGGCTGCCCCTGAATGGCCTGCTCTGCAGCCCTCTGATTCTTTTTCTGCGATACAACGATAGATAAACTGCTTCAGAATCAGCTTATGACCGCTGCTCCGCTACCCACACACCGCGAAGACTTGCTGGCGCGCCTGGCTGAGCCGAAAAAATACGATCTGGTGGTGGTAGGCGGTGGTGCCACGGGCCTGGGTGTGGCGCTGGACGCGGTGCTGCGCGGCTACTCCGTGGCGCTTGTCGAGGCGCATGACTTCGCCAAGGGAACCTCCTCGCGTGCGACCAAGCTGGTGCATGGCGGGGTGCGGTACCTGGCGCAGGGCGATATCCATCTGGTGCGCGAGGCCCTGCACGAGCGCGTGAATATCCTGCACAGCGCCCCGCATCTGGCGCAGCCGCTTCCGTTCGTGATGCCATCCTACAAACTGTGGGAAACCCCGTTCTACGGCATCGGCCTGAAAGTCTATGACGCCCTGGCAGGCAAAGCCGGCCTGGGACGTACCCAATGGCTGACCGCCGGGCAGACGCTGCGCCTTCTGCCTGGAGCCCAGCCGCGCGGGCTGAAGGGGGGTGTCAAGTATTGGGACGGCCAGTTCGACGATGCCCGGCTGGCGTTGGCGATCGGGCGTACGGCGGCGCTGCACGGTGCACTGCTCGTCAACTATTGCCCCGCCGTTGGCTTGCTTCATGAGGGCGGCCGGGTGGCTGGCATCACTTGCCGCGACGCCGAGACCAGCCGGGAATTCACTCTGAACGCGCGTTGCGTGGTCAATGCCACCGGTGTCTGGGTGGATGCGCTGCGGCAGGAGGACGCCCGCGCGCTTGGGCGGCCCGCCAGCGCCATCGTGGCGCCAAGCCAGGGCGTGCATCTGGTAGTGGATCAAACCTTTTCGCCGGGCGCGCATGCCTTGCTGGTGCCCAGTACTGCTGACGGCCGGGTCCTGTTTGCCGTGCCCTGGCTTGGCAAGCTGATCCTGGGCACGACCGATACGCCCCGGGAGGACGTTCCGCTGGAGCCTTTGCCTTTCGAGCAGGAAATCGATTTCATCTTGCGTGAAGCCGGCCACTACCTGCGCCGCGCACCCACGCGAGCCGACATCCTGAGCCGCTGGGTCGGTCTTCGCCCCCTGGTGAGGCCGGCAAACGAAGGTGGAGCACCAACCCGGGCGTTGAGCCGCGAACACACTGTGCTGGTTTCTGGCGCTGGGCTGGTGACCGTCACTGGCGGCAAATGGACCACTTACCGGGCCATGGCCGAGGATGTGCTGGCTCAATGCGTTGCCAACAGCCTGTTGCCCGGGCGCGGAAAGGCTGGCACTGCCGGACTTCGGCTTGTCGGGGCGCCGGCGGTAGGGGCTGGCGCCATCTCCGTGAGTGCCGAACCAGGCCTGCATCTCTATGGCAGTGAGGCAGGGGATGTATCGATGTTGCCTGGGAGCAACACTGTACTGGCCCCTGGACTCAGCGAGGCCATGGTACGCTTCGCCGCCCGCTACGAATATGCGCGCTCGGTGGAGGATGTGTTGGCAAGGCGGTCGCGCCAGCTCTTTCTCAATGCCACCGAAGCCGCGAGCGCCGCGCCTGCGGTGGCGCAGATCCTGTCCGAGGAACTCGGCCCCAAGGCCGGCACCACCTCGGCGCAACCGTCTTATTCCCCTGGGCTGGCTGAATTTCAAGCCTTGGCCGCGCAATACGGCGCGAGACAGAATTGAATAGCAAAAGAGGTGTTGACAAGTTAGCTACTTGCCGACACAATAGAGAGCTTCGCCCAAATTGGGCTTAGAGAATCTGCCCCAAAGCGCAGCATCTGGAAGTGGTTTTTTCAGGCGCGGCGACGGGCCCAAGACTGATCCGGCAGCTCCCTGCGCTGGGTACAAGTTGGGAAATTTGAAATGATCCAGACTGAATCTCGACTAGAGGTTGCCGATAACACCGGCGCCAAGTCCGTCCTTTGCATCAAGGTGCTGGGCGGTTCCAAGCGTCGCTACGCAAGCGTCGGCGACATCATCAAAGTAAGCATCAAGGAAGCTGCTCCGCGCGGCCGCGTCAAAAAAGGCGAGGTATACAGCGCTGTGGTGGTTCGTACTGCCAAGGGCATTCGCCGTGGCGACGGCTCCCTGATCAAGTTCGACGGCAATGCCGCCGTGCTGCTCAATGCCAAGCTGGAGCCTATCGGCACCCGCATCTTCGGCCCGGTGACGCGTGAACTGCGTAGCGAGCGTTTCATGAAGATCGTGTCCCTGGCTCCTGAAGTCCTGTAAGGAAAGACGCATCATGAACAAGATTCGCAAGGGCGACGAAGTGATCGTGCTGGCTGGGCGCGACAAAGGCAAGCGCGGCACCGTGACGCTGCGCGCCGATGAAGATCACCTGGTTGTCGAAGGCGTCAACCTCGTCAAGAAGCACGCCAAGCCGAACCCCATGAAGGGTGTGACTGGTGGCATCGTCGAGAAGGCCATGCCGATCCATCAATCCAATGTGGCGATCTTCAACAAGACCACTGGCAAAGCTGACCGCGTGGGCATCAAGCTGCAGGCTGACGGCAAGCGCGTGCGCGTGTTCAAGTCCAGCGGCGACGAAATCAAGGTGGCCTGAGGGTAGAAAATCATGGCACGACTGCAACAACATTATCGTGAAAACGTGGCGCCCGAACTGATGAAGAAGTTCGGCTACAAGTCGCCAATGGAGGTGCCGCGCATCACCAAGATCACACTCAACATGGGTGTGAGCGAGGCAGTGGCGGACAAGAAGGTCATGGACAACGCCGTGGCCGATCTCACCAAGATCGCCGGCCAGAAGCCGGTGGTGACCAAGGCCAAGAAAGCTATCGCCGGTTTCAAGATCCGCGAAGGCCAGGCTATCGGCACCATGGTGACGCTGCGCGGCGTGCGCATGTACGAATTCCTGGACCGCTTCGTGACCGTGGCTTTGCCGCGTGTGCGTGACTTCCGCGGTATTTCCGGGCGCTCGTTCGATGGCCGCGGCAACTACAACGTTGGCGTCAAAGAGCAGATCATTTTCCCTGAGATCGAATATGACAAGGTCGATGCCTTGCGCGGTCTCAACATCAGCATCACGACAACGGCCAAGAACGACGAAGAGTGCAAGGCGCTGCTCTCGGCTTTCCGTTTCCCGTTCAAGAACTGAAGGTAACGCAAGTGGCTAAAGTAGCTTTGATCGAACGCGAACTCAAGCGTGAAAAACTGGTGGCCAAGTACGCCAAGAAGCACGCCGAGTTGAAGGCCATTGCAGGCGATGCCAAGCGCAGCGACGATGAGCGCGCGCAGGCCCGCCTCGCGCTGCAGAAATTGCCGCGTAATGCCAACCCCACGCGCCAGCGCAACCGTTGCGAAATCACCGGTCGTCCGCGCGGTACTTTCCGTCAGTTCGGCCTTGGCCGCGCGAAGATTCGCGAAATGGCGTTCGCCGGTGACATTCCCGGCGTCATCAAGGCCAGCTGGTAAGTCGGCAGGAGAAACAAGATGAGCATGAGTGATCCCATTGCCGATCTGCTGACCCGCATCCGCAACGCGCAGATGGTGGCCAAGCAGACCGTGTCCGTGCCTTCTTCCAAGGTGAAGGTGGCTATTGCCCAAGTGCTGAAGGACGAAGGTTATATCGATGGTTTCGAGGTCAAGAGCGAAGGCGGCAAGTCCGAGCTCGAAATTGCCCTCAAGTACTACGCCGGCCGTCCGGTGATCGAGCGCATCGAGCGCGTCAGCCGCCCTGGCCTGCGTGTTTACAAAGGCCGCGGCAACCTGCCCCAGGTGATGAACGGCCTGGGCGTGGCGATCGTGACCACGCCCAAGGGTGTGATGACCGATCGCAAGGCGCGCGCTACCGGTGTCGGCGGCGAAGTGCTGTGCTACGTGGCATAAGGAGAATCTGAGATGTCACGTATCGCCAAAATGACCGTCGCCGTCCCCGCGGGCGTGGATGTGTCCATCAAGGAAGAACTGATCACCGTCAAGGGTGGCGGCGCTGAGCTCAAGCTGGTGCCGAATGCCCTGGTGAAAGTGTCCTCCCAGGATGGCAAGCTGTCCTTCGCTCCGGTGAACGAATCCCGCGAAGCCAACGCCATGAGCGGCACCATGCGCCAGCTCGTCAACAACATGGTGGTTGGTGTGAGCAAAGGCTTCGAGAAGAAGCTGACTCTGGTCGGCGTGGGTTTCCGCGCTCAGGCCAGCGGCAGCAAGCTGAACCTGTCGATTGGTTTCTCGCACCCCGTGAACTTCGATATGCCTGCTGGCATCACGGTGGCTACCCCGGCTCCGACCGAGATCATCGTCAAGGGCGCTGACCGTCAGCGCGTTGGCCAGATCGCGGCTGAGATCCGTGCGGCACGTCCTCCTGAGCCCTACAAGGGCAAAGGCATCCGTTATGCGGATGAGAAGGTCGTGATCAAGGAAACCAAGAAGAAATAAGGACCTGCATCATGTTGAGCAAAAAGAGCAGCGTCTTCGTCGTGCACGTCAGACGCGTATCCGCATCGCCAATCAAGGCGTGGCTCGCCTGACGGTGAACCGCACCAATCTGCACATCTACGCCACCGTCATCTCCGACGACGGCACCAAGGTGCTGGCTACTGCCTCCACCGCCGAAGGCGAAATGCGCAAGGCCCTGGGTGGCTCAGGCAAGGGTGGCAATGCCGCTGCTGCCGAACAAGTCGGCAAGCGTATTGCCGAACGCGCCAAGGCCGCCGGTGTAGAGAAGGTGGCATTCGATCGTGCGGGCTTCGCCTATCACGGCCGCGTCAAGGCTTTGGCCGAAGCCGCGCGTGAAGCAGGTCTGCAGTTCTAATCGGGCAGGGCAAAGAAATGGCTACTAAGTTTCAGGCAAGAGCGCAAGGTGACGGTCCGGAGGACGGCCTGCGCGAGAAGATGATCGCGGTGAACCGCGTGACCAAGGTCGTCAAGGGCGGCCGTATTCTGGGCTTCGCCGCGCTGACCGTGGTGGGCGATGGCGACGGCCGTGTGGGCATGGGCAAGGGCAAATCCAAGGAAGTGCCCGTCGCCGTGCAAAAGGCGATGGAAGAAGCTCGCCGCAACCTGGCCAAGGTGTCCCTCAAGGACGGCACCATCCATCACAAAGTCACGGGTCATCATGGCGCCGCTGTCGTGATGATGGCTCCCGCTCCTCGCGGTACCGGCATCATTGCCGGCGGCCCGATGCGCGCGGTGTTCGAAGTGGTCGGTATCACTGACATCGTGGCCAAGAGCCATGGCACCTCGAATCCCTACAACATGGTGCGTGCCACCCTGGACGCGCTGAAGAACTGCACCACCCCGGCTGAAATCGCGGCCAAGCGTGGCAAGTCGGTCGAAGAAATCTTCGCCTGATCTGGAGCACAAACATGGCAACGCCACAGAAAACCGTTAAGGTCCAATTGGTTCGCAGCCCCATCGGTTGCAAGGAATCGCACCGCGCCACCGTGCGTGGCCTGGGCCTGCGCAAGCTCAACAGCGTGCGCGAACTCGAAGACACGCCCGCTGTGCGCGGGATGATCAACAAGATCGACTACCTGGTCAAAATCGTTTGAAGAGGATCCGGTGATGGAACTCAATAGCATCAAGCCCGCAGACGGCTCCAAGCGCCCTCGCCGGCGCGTGGGTCGCGGCATCGGCTCCGGCCTGGGCAAGACCGCAGGCCGTGGTCACAAAGGTCAAAAATCGCGTTCGGGCGGCTACCACAAGGTCGGCTTCGAAGGCGGTCAAATGCCTTTGCAGCGCCGTCTGCCCAAGCGTGGTTTCAAATCCCGCACACTGAAATACAACGCGGAAGTGACGCTGTCTGATCTGGAGCGTTTGGTGGCGCAATCTGGCGCTGCTGATCTGGACATGCTCGCGCTCAAGCAAGCAGGTCTGGTCGACGAACTGACCAAGGTCGTCAAAGTGATCAAATCGGGCGAATTGACCAAAGCGGTCAAGCTGACCGGTATTGGCGCGACGGCTGGTGCCAAGGCGGCCATCGAGTCCGCCGGCGGCTCGCTGGCTTGATCCCTTTCTTGAAAGTATTCAAGTAGTGGCCTCCAGCGCACCGCAAATAGCAAAAACCGGCAAGTACGGCGACTTGCGTCGCCGGCTGGTGTTTTTGCTACTCGCGTTGGTCGTTTACCGGCTTGGCGCGCACATTCCTGTGCCCGGCATCAACCCTGATCAGCTGCGTCAGCTGTTCGAGGGCCAGCAGGGCGGAATCCTGAACCTGTTCAACATGTTCTCGGGCGGCGCGCTCTCGCGCTTCACCGTGTTTGCCCTTGGCATCATGCCTTACATCTCGGCTTCGATCGTGATGCAGCTGATGACCTACGTGATGCCTGCTTTTGAGCAGCTCAAGAAGGAAGGGCAATCCGGCCAGCGCAAGATCACGCAGTACACGCGTTACGGCACGCTGGGCTTGGCGATTTTCCAATCGCTGGGTATCGCGGTGGCGCTGGAAGCATCCCAAGGCCTGGTTATCAACCCCGGGTTTGGTTTCCGCATGACGGCTGTGGTCAGCCTGACGGCTGGCACCATGTTCCTGATGTGGTTGGGCGAGCAGATTACCGAGCGCGGACTTGGCAACGGCATCTCGATCCTCATCTTCGCCGGTATCGCCGCTGGCCTGCCGAACGCCATTGGCGGTCTGTTGGAGCTGGTGCGTACAGGTGCAATGAGCATCATCGTAGCCCTGTTCATCGTGATTCTGGTGGCGCTGGTAACCTACTTCGTGGTGTTTGTCGAGCGCGGTCAGCGCAAGATCCTGGTCAACTATGCGCGGCGGCAGGTGGGGAACAAGGTGTACGGTGGTCAATCGTCGCATCTTCCGCTCAAGCTGAACATGGCTGGCGTGATCCCTCCGATCTTCGCTTCGTCGATCATCTTGCTGCCGGCCACCGTGGTGGGTTGGTTCAGCGCTGGTGACTCGATGCGTTGGTTGAAGGATATCGCCGCAACGTTGACACCCGGTCAACCGATCTACGTGATGCTGTACGCATCCGCGATCATCTTCTTCTGCTTTTTCTATACTGCGTTGGTTTTCAACAGCAGGGAAACGGCGGACAACCTGAAGAAGAGCGGGGCGTTCATTCCGGGTATCCGCCCGGGTGACCAGACAGCCAGGTACATCGACAAGATCCTGGTCCGGCTGACGCTGGCAGGTGCGATCTACATCACGTTGGTCTGCTTGCTGCCCGAGTTCCTGATCTTGCGCTACAACGTGCCGTTCTATTTTGGCGGTACCTCGTTGCTGATCATCGTGGTGGTCACCATGGACTTCATGGCCCAGGTGCAGAACTACATGATGTCGCAGCAGTATGAATCGTTATTGAAGAAAGCCAATTTCAAGACAACGCTGTAAAAACGTGTCATGGCCAAGGATGACGTGATTCAGATGCAGGGTGAGGTTCTGGAGAACCTTCCCAATGCCACATTCCGGGTCAAGCTGGAAAATGGGCATGTTGTACTGGGTTACATATCCGGAAAGATGCGGATGCACTACATCCGGATCCTCCCTGGCGACAAGGTCACTGTCGAAATGACGCCATATGACCTGACCCGTGCACGCATTGTGTTCCGCGCCAAGTAGGCACGAATGGATTGAAGAGTTTTAGGAGAATGAAATGAGAGTTTCAGCTTCGGTCAAGAAAATTTGCCGTAACTGCAAAATCATCCGCCGCAACGGCGTGGTTCGCGTGATCTGTTCTGATCCGCGCCACAAGCAGCGTCAAGGTTGATGCTGCCCAACAGAATCGTCAGAGGATAGAACATGGCACGTATTGCTGGTATCAACATTCCGCCGCACAAGCATACCGAAATCGGCTTGACGGCAATCTATGGCATCGGCCGCCAACGCGCACGCGATATTTGCGAAGCCTGCGGCATTCCTTTCTCCAAGAAGGTCAAAGATCTGACCGACGGGGATCAGGAAAAAATTCGCGACCAGATTGCCAAGTTCATCATCGAGGGCGATCTCCGCCGTGAAACCACGATGAACATCAAGCGTTTGATGGACATCGGCTGCTATCGCGGCTTCCGTCATCGCCGCGGTCTGCCTATGCGCGGCCAGCGTACGCGTACCAACGCCCGCACCCGCAAGGGTCCGCGCAAGGCAGCGCAGTCGCTGAAGAAATAAGCTCAAGGATTGAAGAAGGTTCCACATGGCCAAATCACCCGCCAGTAACGCCGCTCAGCGTGTACGCAAGAAAGTCCGTAAGAACATTTCGGACGGCATTGCACACGTGCACGCATCGTTCAACAACACCATCATCACGATCACCGACCGTCAAGGCAACGCGCTGTCCTGGGCGTCGTCGGGTGGCCAGGGCTTCAAAGGCTCTCGCAAATCCACGCCTTTCGCTGCGCAGGTGGCGTCCGAGGTGGCGGGTCGCGCTGCTATCGAGCAGGGCATCAAGAACCTGGACGTCGAGATCAAAGGCCCGGGTCCAGGCCGTGAATCGTCGGTGCGCGCTCTGGCTGCGCTCGGCATTCGCATCACCTCGATCTCCGACGTGACTCCGGTGCCGCACAACGGCTGCCGTCCGCAGAAGCGCCGCCGTATCTGACTCCGCAGCTCCTGCGGATATCGACCCATCGGCTTCTGTAGCTGCTCTTGCAGCGGTAGCAGCCGATCTTTAAACCAAGCCCACCGCCGCGCCTCGATCGAGTCGCGGCTCCCACGGATCAACGATGTCCCGTTGACTGTGGCAGATGAAGCAAAAGGAAGTTCAAGTGGCACGTTATCTCGGCCCCAAGGCCAAACTTTCCCGCCGTGAAGGCACCGACCTGTTCCTGAAGAGCGCACGCCGTTCCATCAGCGACAAGGCCAAGTTCGACTCCAAGCCTGGCCAACACGGCCGCACCTCCGGCCAGCGTACGTCGGACTACGGCCTGCAACTGCGTGAAAAGCAGAAGGTCAAGCGCATGTACGGCGTGCTCGAAAAGCAATTCCGCCGCTACTTCGAAGAAGCCGATCGCCGCCGCGGCAACACCGGTGCCAACCTGCTGTTCCTGCTGGAGTCGCGTCTGGACAACGTCGTCTACCGCATGGGCTTCGGTTCGACCCGTGCTGAAGCGCGCCAACTGGTCTCCCACAAGGCTGTGACCGTGAACGGCAAGCCGGTCAACATTCCTTCATACATGGTCAAGACTGGCGACGTCGTGGCTGTGCGCGAGAAATCGAAGAAGCAGACCCGTGTGCAGGAAGCTCTGCAACTGGCAGGCCAGGTGGGCATGCCGGGCTGGGTCGAGGTCAATGTTGACAAAGTTGAAGGCACCTTCAAGAAAGTGCCTGATCGCGACGAGTTTGGCGCAGACATCAATGAATCACTGATCGTCGAACTTTATTCGCGCTGATTCTTGCGGTTTTAGTCCACCCTTGTTCCAACCCGCCGTCCTGGCGGGTTTGGTGCTTCACCAGCCTTACCGGTGTAACGAGCCGGGGGTATTGAGAGGAAGTCTAGAGAATGCAAACCCAACTGCTGAAACCCAAAGCCATCAACGTCGAGCCCTTGGGCGCCAACAAAGCCAAGGTCACGCTCGAGCCCTTCGAGCGCGGCTACGGCCATACGCTGGGCAACGCGCTGCGGCGTGTGCTGCTGTCGTCGATGGTCGGCTATTCGCCCACCGAAGTGACGATCGCCGGCGTGCTGCACGAGTACTCCACCATCGACGGCGTCCAGGAAGACGTGGTCAACATCCTGCTCAACCTGAAGGGCGTGGTGTTCAAGCTGCACAACCGCGATGAAGTCACGCTGAGCCTGCGCAAGGAAGGCGAGGGCGTAGTCACCGCCGCCGACATCCAGACTCCGCATGATGTCGAGATCGTCAACCCCGAGCACGTCATTGCCACCCTGTCACAAGGCGGCAAGCTGGATATGCAGATCAAGGTCGAGAAGGGCCGCGGTTATGTGCCCGGCACCATGCGCCGCTATGCCGACGAGACGACCAAGTCGATCGGCCGCATTGTGCTCGACGCTTCGTTCTCGCCCGTCAAGCGCGTGAGCTACACCGTCGACAGCGCTCGTGTGGAGCAGCGTACCGACTTGGACAAGCTGGTGGTCGAGATCGAGACCAACGGTGCGATCACCGCTGAAGACGCCGTGCGCGCCTCGGCCAAGATCCTGGTGGAACAGCTTGCTGTGTTCGCGCAGCTGGAAGGCAGCGAACTGGCCGCCTTCGACCAGCCTGCCCAACGTGGCGGCAGCGAGCGCTTCGACCCGATCCTGCTGCGCCCTGTGGACGAGCTGGAACTGACGGTGCGTTCGGCCAACTGCCTGAAGGCCGAGAACATCTACTACATCGGCGATCTGATCCAGCGTACCGAGAACGAGCTGCTGAAGACCCCCAACCTGGGCCGCAAGTCGCTCAACGAGATCAAGGAAGTGCTCGCTTCGCGCGGTCTGACGCTCGGCATGAAGCTCGAAAACTGGCCACCCTCCGGCTTGGACAAGCGCTGATGCATCCGGAGGGCTCTGCAGACCTGATGCAGGCCCTCCATTTTCCTTGAACGTGCTTGATTGAGCGTTTTCGAGGTAGAATCTCAGGTTCTTCGGAAAGTGATGCCCGGGCTTTAATGGCTATGTTTAGCGGGCACACATACATAGTGCAGGGGCCGTACCTGATCCGGCGGCTCTTAAATAAGGTAATTTAGAAAAGGAAAAGCACCATGCGTCACGGCAACGGCCTTCGCAAACTCAACCGTACCAGCGCCCATCGCCAAGCGATGCTGCGCAACATGATGAACTCGCTCATCGAGCACGAGGCCATCAAGACCACGCTGCCCAAGGCCAAGGAACTGCGCCGCGTGATCGAACCCATGATCACCCTGGCCAAGGAAGCCACGGTGGCCAACAAGCGCCTGGCTTTTGCTCGTCTGCGTGACGACGCCAGCGTGGCCAAGCTGTTCTCCGATCTGGGCCCGCGCTTCAAGGCACGTCCGGGCGGCTACACGCGCATCCTGAAGATGGGCTTCCGCGTGGGCGACAACGCGCCTATGGCTTTCGTCGAATTGGTCGATCGCCCAGAAATTTCTTCGGAAGAAGAGCAAAAAGCCTGAAAATAGGTTATACTTCTTAGCTTACCGCGCGATGGAGCAGTCTGGTAGCTCGTTGGGCTCATAACCCAAAGGTCGGAGGTTCAAATCCTTCTCGCGCAACCAAATTAAAAACCCCGCTGATGAAAGTCAGCGGGGTTTTTTGTTGGGGCGCTTACAAAGGGAATAAAGGTTTTTTTGCTCCTCTGGCTTATGCGAGGAATAGTCAATTCCCGCGTGAGTCCTGGACAAGACGGGGGCTGTGGGGTGTCGCAACATCGGGACATAAAAGACAGAGTTCCTACAGCCCATCCAGGAGATCCTCATGCCCGCTCTTCAGCACCCCAAGATCCGTGTAGCCGCCGTGCAGGCAGCGCCGGCGTTTCTCGATCTTGATGCCAGCATCGACAAGACGATTTCGATCATGGAGGATGCCGCCAAGAAGGGTGTCCAATTCGTCGCTTTCCCTGAAACCTGGATACCGGGATACCCCTGGTGGATCTGGGTGTCCGCCCCAGCATTGGGCATGCAGTTCGTGCAGCGTTATTTCGACAATTCCCTGTCGCTGGATTCCGCAGAATTCCTGAAGCTGCGCGATGCTGCCAAGAGGCTGGGGATCTGGCTGGCGCTCGGCTACAGCGAGCGATCTGGCGGAAGCCTCTACATGGGGCAGGCGCTCATCGACGATCATGGCGAGGTTCAACTGACCCGCAGGAAACTGCGCCCCACGCATGTGGAGCGCTCTGTCTTTGGCGATGGCGACGGTAGCGATCTGACGGTGGTGCCGACGGCGGTAGGCCGTGTCGGCATGCTCAACTGCTGGGAGCATCTGCAGCCCTTGAGCAAATACGCGATGTACGCTCAGAACGAGCAGATTCACGTGGCGGCCTGGCCCAGCTTCTCGGTCTACCGTGGCGGCGCGCACGCGCTCGGCGCTGAAGTCAACAACGCCGCCAGCCGGATCTACGCGGTCGAAGGCGGCACCTTCGTGATTGCGCCTTGCGCCACGGTGTCTGCCGAGATGCAGAAGACGCTGTGCACCGACGACCAGCAGCGCCAGTTTCTTCTGCAAGGTGGCGGCTTTGCGCGTATCTACGCGCCCGACGGATCGGAGATGGGGGAGTGCCTCGAAGAGACGGAAGAGGGCCTGGTGGTCGCGGATATCGATCTTGCGGCCATTCCTCTGGCCAAGGCGGCGGCGGACCCCGCAGGCCACTATGCCCGGCCCGACGTGACCCGGCTCCTGCTGAACAAGGCACCCGGCGATCGCGTGGTGTCCAGAATGCCTGAGGAGTTCGGCTATCGCGAGGTCAAGGTGGAGCAGCCTGCCGAACAGGCGCCTGAATAACACGGTATTGCAGGCGCATGCTGTAGCCAGGACAGTGCGGCCCCAGCTCTTGACGGCAGCTCACTCGGCTCATTTAATGCGCTTTGCATGACCGGTTGTGCGCGTGTCTGCGTACTGGGAGTGCGAGGAGAGCCGCCGTGAAACAGCTCCTGTCAACTGCCCTGGTGAATTCGCGTGAGCGGGTCGCTTTCTGGGTGGACATGATCTGCTCGACGTATGTGCATCTGGATTGCGATCCGAAGCGGGCGGGGCCCCGTGGATTCGAGGGTTCCATAGAGCGCCATCCCCTGGATAGCCTGGAAATGTCGGTCATCCGTTCGCAACCGCAGACGGTGGTCCGCACGCCCGCGGCCATTGCGCGCGATACCGAGGATTGCTTCCTGGTGGCCACGCAGAGCATCGGGCACGGCTACGTCGAGCAGGATGGCCGCGAGACGCTGATGGAGCCGGGGGATTTTTCCATCTATCACAGCGCGCGTCCCTACACGCTCCGGTTCGGCGGAGCTTTCGAGGAAATCATTCTCAAGGTCCCCGGCGATGCGCTCCGGAGGGTCATGCCGGAGGTGGAGTCTTTCACGGCCGTGAAGGTGTCTGGTGACAGCGGCCCCGGCCGCCTCCTCGCAGGGATGCTGCATGCGCTGAGGCGCGACACCGATTGTCTTCCCGCGCCGGCCGCACGGAGCGTGAGCGAGACGCTGGTCAGCCTGGTCGCTGCCGGCTTGCAGGGAGGCGCCGAGGGGCCGCGCGTGGAGCAGACGGCGCTGCAGTCCTACCATCTGGAGCGGATTCGCCGATGCATCGAGGACAATCTGCATGATCCCGATCTGACCATGGAAATGGTGGCCCGCCGGTTGAGCATGTCCATTGGGCATCTGCACCGTCTCTTTGCCGCCGAACCCATGACACCAGCCCAGTTCCTGCTGGGCCGCCGCTTGGCGCATTGCAGCCGCGATCTGCTCGATCCCCGCTGGGTGATGCGGCCTGTGTCGGAAATCGGCTTCCGATGGGGGTTCAACGATGCCGCTCATTTCAGCCGTGCCTTTCGGCAGCATTTTGGGCTTCCCCGCGCGAATGGCGAATGCGCGCGCTCAGGCGGCGCGATTTGCAAAGTTAATCAGGTTGCAGGACACACCTGCAGAGCTACCAGCCCGCTTCACGCCGCAGCACGAACGGGCTGCTGATGTTCTTGGCCAGGTCATGCCATTCGCCGCGGATTTCCTTGCCGCAGGAGCTTTCGACAAGCTTGCCTGTCCAGGTGGCGGTGAGACTGACTTTGTCGCTGGATTCGTCGAGGTTCAGTTCGCCTTCCTCCAGGTCGCCCGATGCAATGGATTTTGTAGCGCCATAGCTGAGTTCGCCGCGCAGGCTCTCGGTGAACTCGGGATGTTGGCGGAGCATCAAGCGGCCGGTTTGGCCGGTGGCGCCGAGTTCAATCTTCCAGGCGCCATAGAGCTGTGGCGCCTGGAATGACTTCGTCGGCGGGCATGTCGGCGCGGCGCTGGGCTTGGATGCATCCTGCGCAAGGGCAGGGAAGGTCAGGACCACCGCGGCCAACGCCATGACGATGATGCTGAAAGCAGATCGGTACGGGAGAGCGTGTTTCATGTCTTGGTGGACGCCTGTGCAGCTTGGTCGGCGGCTTTGCGGGCAAACTCGGCGCGCAGGGCCTTGAGTTTTTCACGCGGGTCTTCGCGTGCGGTGGATTGATCAAGCGCCATCTCGGCGATGAAGCGGCTGGGTTGCGCGGCCACGATCTCCCGGCCCTTCTTGCGCCGGCGTGTCCAACTGACCGCCAGGGTTTGCCGGGCGCGGGTGATTCCCACGTACATCAGGCGTCGTTCTTCCTCGATGCGGGCGGCGACGGCGTCGGCCGGGGTGTCGTCGGTACGGAAAGGAAGCAAGCCTTCGTTCACGCCCGCCAGCACCACGTGCGGCCACTCCAGGCCCTTCGAGGCGTGTAGGGTGGAAAGGGTGACCATGTTCGGATCCTGCTCGCGCTCGCTCAAGGTGGAGATCAGCGAGATGGTTTGCGCTACCTCCAGCAGGCTCTTGCGCTCGGTGTTCGATGTGGCGCCCGTGGCGTCTTCGATCTGGCCGCCGCAGCGGCCGGCCATCCAGTCGCAGAATTCCAGCACGTTGCCCCAGCGTGAGGCGGCGAGCTTTTCGCTTTCCTCCGAGGCCAGCAGGTGTTTTTCGTAGTCGATCTCTTTCAGCCAGTCCATCAGGAAGGCCTTGGCGGCCTCTTCCCCCGTGGTATGGCGGGCGCGGTGCTGAAGATCGTTCACGAAACGCCCGAACTCGTGCAGGCTGCCGACGGCACGCGTAGAGAGCACACCTTCGAGCGAGTTCGAGAATAGGGCACCAAACAGGCTCAATCGGTATTTACTCGCGAGCTCGCCCAGTTGCGCCAGCGTCTGGTGGCCGATGCCGCGTTTGGGGGTGGTGATCGCGCGCAGGAACGCGGGGTCGTCGTCCTCGTTGATCCACAGGCGAAACCACGCGCAGAGATCCTTGATCTCGGCACGATCGAAAAAGCTTTGACCGCCTGAGACCTTGTAGGGAATCTGCGCTCGCCGGAGCGCTTGCTCGAATACCCTGGCCTGGTGGTTGGCGCGGTACAGAATGGCGAAGTCACGCCATTCCTTCTGCGCGGAGGTGGCGTGCAGCGTCAGGATGCGCGCCGCTGCGCGGTCGGCCTCGTGGACTTCGTGGTCGCAATCGATCACGCGCACCGGCTCGCCTTCGCCCAACTCGGAAAAAAGCCGCTTGGGGAACAGCTTGGGGTTGGGGCCGATGACGTTGTTGGCGGCCCGGAGGATGGCGCTGGTGGAGCGGTAGTTCTGCTCCAGCTTGATGACCTTCAGGCTCGGAAAATCGACCGGCAGCCGCTTGAGGTTGTCCAGGGTGGCGCCGCGCCAGCCATAGATGCTCTGGTCGTCGTCGCCCACGGCGGTGAAGTTGCCAGCGCTTCCCACCAGGAGCTTCATCAGCTCGTACTGCGTGGCGTTCGTGTCCTGGTACTCGTCCACCAGAACGTGGCCCAGGCGTGTTTGCCACTTTTCGGCGACTTCGGGGTGCTCCCGGAGCATGCGCAGGGGCAATCCGATCAAGTCGTCGAAATCAACGCCCTGGTACGCGGAGAGACGCTCGTGATAGTGCACCATCAGCCGCGCCGTTTCGCGGTCGCCTTCGTGGGTGGCCTGTGCCAGCGCCTGCTCCGGCGAGAGCCCTTCGTTTTTCCAGTGGCTGATGGTCCATTGCCACTGGCGGGCAGTGGCGGCATCGGTGGTGGTGCCGCAGTCTTTCAGAAGGCTCAGGCATTCGTCGCTGTCGAGAATGCTGAATTGCGGCTTCAAGCCCATGACCGCGCCGTCTTCACGCAAAAGCCGCACCCCCAGGGCGTGGAAGGTGCAGATCAGCACCTCGCCAGCAGCCTTGCCGATGAGCCCGCGCGCGCGCTCGCGCATTTCGGTGGCAGCCTTGTTGGTGAAGGTGATGGCCGCCACGCGGCGGGGTTCCAGGCCGGTCTGGATCAGCCTGGCGATTTTCTGCGTGATGACACGGGTTTTGCCCGAACCGGCGCCGGCCAGCACCAGGCAGGGTCCGCGCAGGTGGTTCACGGCGTCTAGCTGGGCGAGATTGAGGCGATCGGAGGACATGCGAGGAAAACAGGGCCCGTACCGGGCCTTAGAACACGCTCTTGGAGGGGCCTGTGCCATCTGTGGGCACGGCGAAAGCGAAAATGGATCCAGCGCCGATCATAACGAGTGCGATTTACGCTAGGGATGCTCTGCACAAATCGAACGGTAAGCGGGCGCTGCGGATCGGGATGGGCTGCAAGGCGCAAACCGCAGTGATACCGGGCGGTATCGCGAGGATTTGCGCGGCCGGCCTAGGCAACGCGGCAGAGCGCCCGAGTCCGCAGATGCACGCGGCGATTTATTTGTGCAGAGCATCCCTAGGGCTGGAGGCCTTATTGCCGACGACATCATGAGTACCTTGGTTCATATTTTCACTGTCACGCTTCCGTTTTTCGCCTTGGTGCTCTGCGGTTATGTCGCGGCGCGTTCACGCTTGCTGCCGCTCGACGCCGTACCGGGGTTGAACATGTTCGTGCTGTACTTCGCGCTGCCCTGCATGCTCTACCGCATCGGCAGTGCCACGCCGCTGGAGCAGATGTTTGATCCGGTGGTGGGCTTGCTCTGGTTCGTGGCGGCGCTTCTGATCGTGGCGCTGACGGCCTGGTTGGCGCGACGGCGCGGCGCCGGATGGCCAGATGCCGCCATGGGGGCTCTGGTCGCAGCGTTTCCGAACTCCGGTTTCATGGGAGTGCCGCTGATCCTGGCTTTGCTGGGGGAGCGCAGCGTGGGTTTCGTGATGTCCACCATGCTGATCGACATGGCGGTGACCACATCGCTTTGCATCGGCCTGTCTCAATGGGGGGCGGCGGGCGAGCATGGCGCATCACGCGCCATGGGAAATGCGCTCAAAGGTGTTCTGCGCAACCCCATGCCCTGGGCCATCCTGTTGGGCGCACTGGCCAGCGCCACCAGCTTCGCGCTCTGGAGCCCGGTGCTGCAGACGGTGACATTGCTGGGCAACTCAGCCTCTCCCGTGGCTTTGTTTGCCATTGGTGCGGTGTTGGCGCGCTCACAGATGCTGGACAAGCTGGGGCAAAGCCACGCCAAAGCGCCGAGCGGGGACATCGGTTGGGTGGCGGGATGCAAGCTGGTGCTGCACCCCTTACTCATATGGGGGTTCGGCAGCCTGGCGCTGAAGGCCGGAGTGCTCAGTCACGCGGCCTTGGTGCCGCTGATATTGACGGCTGCGCTGCCCAGCGCCAGCAATGTATCTTTGCTGGCTGAGCGTTTCGGGGCTGACAACGGGCGCATTGCCCGCATCATCCTATGGTCGACTTGCGCCGCATTCATTTCGTTTTCAGCCGTCGCGGGGCTGTATGCGAAATAAATGCGGTAAGGATGTCAGTGCTTGCGCTGCGGGTTCTTCACGGGTGTGGCTGGGGCCGGATCCTGAGGCTTCAGCTCCACGCGAGGCGCATTGGCCAGCTCCTCTGGCGTGACCTGAGTGGTCGTTTCCTTGATCAACCCGCCGCCGATCACGCTGCCAGACACTTCACCCTTGCCATTCACACGTGCTTCGCAGTCCACCTTGTAAAAAGCGGGCAGGTTGGCGCAGCGCATCAATTCATTGGAGCGGGCCTGCTCGGCGGTGACCGGGGCCAGTTGGCTGCGAACGGAAGCCGCCCGGCGCTCCTTGGCTGCGGCGGCTTGATCGAGGTTGGTCTGGCTGGTGGTGGCGCCTTGCGATTGCGCGAAGGCGGGCATGGCCATCGCGCCAGCCAGGGCGAGCAGAGCAAAGAGTCTTTTGTGGGGCATGGTGATTTCCTTTCCATATCCGGCAAACCGGAAAATCCCACTTTAGGCCGTCCGCCATTTGGTCTTTGTCAGACAAAGGCGCACGGTGATGTCAAGAAGACTAGACGGCGAGCGGATCCACGTCCACGGCCCAGCGGACGATGCCCCGATGCTCCGGATCTGCGCGTAACTTGTGCAACAAGGGCTGGCAAGCGGTCAGCACACGTTGGAGGGCAGGGCGCGACAGGCTTTCGATCATCATCTGCGCGCGCTCGACGTTGGCCACCCGCTGCACCGCCATGGGGACAGGCGGGTACCAGGTGGTGTGTTCAAGGGCCGCCTGCACATCACCCCCGTCGGTGAGCGCCGTTCGGGCGGCTTCCGCGGCGGCCTTCAGGAAGGCTTGCGCGGCATCCTGGGTTCTGGCATCCGCGCGCAGCAGCGCCAGGTGCGTGAAGGGCGGCAGGCCGGCCTGGGCGCGCTCGGTCAGTTGGCTCTCGGCAAAGCTGGAGTAATCATGCGCTTTCAGCGCCTCATACAGCGGATGCTGCGGGTGCTGGGTTTGCACCCACATTTCGCTGGCCGCGGCGACGGCGGCATCCCGCCCCGCTCTTCCCGCCGCCTGCAGCAGGAGCGAGAACAGGCGTTCCGGCGCCCGGAAATCGCTGGAAAACAGCGCTGAATCCGGGTTGATGGCAGCCACCAGCGTGACGCGCCGAAAATCATGCCCTTTCGCGATCATCTGCGTGCCGACCAGCACATCCACCTCGCCGGCATGCACTTGGGCCAGTTGGGTTTCCAGGGAGCCCTTGCCTCGTGTGGAATCGGCATCGATGCGGGCAACGCGGATGGGGGTGCCGTCGGGGCGCATGACAGGCGCGAGCAATTGGCCGATGTGCTCCTCCAACTGTTCGGTGCCGCGCCCGATGGTGCCGATATCCAGATTGCCGCACGAGGGGCACGCGCGGGGCACACGCTCGGTGAAGCCGCAGTGGTGGCAGCGCAGGGTGCGGTCGATCTTGTGGAACACGCGGTAGGCACTGCAGTAGGGGCATTCGCTCTTCCAGCCGCAATCGGCGCAGTGCAGCACGGGCGCATAGCCGCGGCGGTTGAGCAGCAGCAGCGCCTGCTCGCCGCGCGCCGCGCGCTCGCCGATGGCGGCCAGCAGGGGCGGCGAGATCAAGGTGCCGCGCGGCTGGCGGCTCATGTCCACGCGGCGCACGCGGGGCAGGCCGGCGCCGCCGTCTTCCGCGCCGATTCGGCGGGGCATGGCCAGCCGCACGTAGCGGCCGCTGCCTCCATCGGAGACCGGGCGGCTTTGTTGCCAGCTTTCAAGTGAAGGGGTGGCCGAGCCCAGAATGACCTTGGCACCAACCAATCGACCTCTGTAGACGGCCAGATCGCGTGCCGAATACCGGGCGCCTTCCTGCTGCTTGTAGCTTGGGTCGTGCTCTTCATCCACCACGATCAGCGCTAGGTGGGGCATGGAAGCCAGTACCGCCATGCGCGTGCCGAGGACGATGCGGGCTTGGCCGGCATGTGCCGCCAGCCAGCCTGCCAGGCGCTGCGGGGGCGTCAGGCCGCTGTGCATCGACACCACGGATGCTTCGCCAAATCGCGTGACAAAGCGCGCTTCCAGCTGCGGGGTCAGGTTGATCTCGGGTACCAGCACCATGACCTGCGCCTCGGGGTCACGGGCCAATACGCGTTCCGCCGCACGCATGTAGACCTCTGTCTTGCCGCTGCCCGTGGTGCCAAAGAGCAGGAACGGGCCGCTTTCCTGCTCGATCCGGCCCAGGGCGCTCTCTTGATCGGTGGAAAGCGCTTGCAAGGATTCGCGCGCTTCGATTTTTTGCCCAGGCTCCGCGGCGTGCAGGCGTTTCAGCCGGCGGGCCATTTGTGTGGCGCTCAGGGTACGCAGTTGTGGCGGCAGGGCCGCCAGGGCCACTTCGCCCAGGGCTCGCTGGTAGTAGCGGGCGGCAAAGCCGATCAAGGCACGCCAGTGTTCGTCCAGCGGAGGCAGCTCGCCCAGGGTGCCTGCAATATCGCGCGCCGAATCGGCCAGTTCAGGCTCAGGTTCCTCCACCAGGGCCCAGACCACCCCCAGCACTTCCCGTTTGCCGAGCGGCACGCGCACCAGGGTGCCGGGAGGCAAGGGTTCGGTACTGCGATAGGTCAGCGGCGTGCCAATACCGCTGTGGGCAGGTGTGGCGACGGCGACGGCAATCCAGTGAACTGGGGCGGGGTTTGTCATCCCTTAAAAAACTCCCATACCCCAATTGGCCCCGGCAAGGTATCCAATCCACATGCAGTTTTTACCTTAAGTGCTTGTTTTGAATGCGTTTTGAGAGTCATTCCCAATTTCTGTGGATAACTTTGTTGAAAACTACTCTCTATTCGCCGCAAGCCCTTGCCAATCAAGGCTTCCATTACCTTGCCTATCAAAAAAGCAATGTTTGATTCTTATATAAATCAATAACTTACGATTCCTCTGCGATTCACGCCTTTGGCCTTTTTCAAAAGGCGCACTAGCAGAAGTTTTGTGCATAAGTAAAGTCGCATACCTCACTTTTTTTGTTTCAAGCGGGCGAAAAACACTTGACTTGGCGCGCGTTCCTTCGTCTCTTCAGCTGCCTGCGCGCATTCGCCTGGAATGGATGTGCACTTCGTCCACCAGATGAGCCACGTGTTCCGGGGGCGTGAACTGGCTGATGCCATGGCCGAGGTTGAAGATATGGGTGGTGCCGCGCGTGGCGGGGTCGGCATGCGGGGCGCCGAAGCTGTCCAGCACCGCACGCGCTTGTGCGCGGATGGCCTCGGGCGGCGCGAACAGCACGTTGGGGTCGATGTTGCCCTGGAGCGCCTTGCCGGCATTGCCTTCGGAAACGATGGCCCGTGCCGCGCCCAGGTTCATCGTCCAATCCAGTCCCAGCACATCGCAATCGAGTTCGCGCATCTCACGCAGCCACAGGCCGCCGCCCTTGGTGAAGACGATGCGAGGAACCACGTTGCCATCCGTGCCGGTGCGCTTGAGCTGGGACAGCACGCGTGCGGTATAGGCCAGACTGAAGGCCTGGAAAGCGCCGTCGGCCAACACGCCTCCCCAACTGTCGAAAATCATCACGGCTTGGGCACCGGCATCGATCTGGGCGTTCAGGTAAAGCGCCACGGCATCGGCGTTGATGGCCAGGATCCGGTGCATCAGATCGGGCCGGGCATACATCAGCGTCTTGACGGCACGGTAGTCCTGGGAGCTGCCGCCCTCGACCATGTAGCAGGCCAGCGTCCAGGGGCTGCCCGAGAAGCCGATCAGCGGCACGCGGCCGTTCAGTGCCTTGCGGATGGATGTCACGGCATCGAACACGTACCGGAGTTTGTTCATGTCGGGTACGGCCAGTTCGGCCACGGCGGCTTCATCCCGCACCGTGCGCTCGAATTTCGGGCCTTCCCCTTGTGCGAACGAAAGGCCCAGGCCCATCGCGTCGGGCACCGTGAGGATGTCGGAAAACAGAATGGAGGCATCGAGCGGATAGCGCTCCAGCGGCTGCAGGGTGACCTCGGTGGCGTAGTCAACATTGGTGGCCAGGCCCATGAAGCTGCCGGCCTTGGCGCGCGTGGCGCAATATTCGGGCAGATAGCGCCCGGCTTGCCGCATCAGCCAGACGGGGGTGTGGGGAGTGGCCTGACCGAGGCAGGCGCGCAGGAAGGTGTTGTTTTGCAAGGGAACGGAGCTCATGGGTACATTGTCTCAGAGCGTGTTCACACCCTTCGCGCGCAAAATAAAGGTTTTCCCCTTGGGTCTTTCAAAAACGGCCATGGACAAGCATTACCTCAGCCCGCTTTTCGATCCTGAATCAATCATTCTTTTCACCGGTAACGAGAATGATCCGGCTGGGCAGACGCCGCACGCGCAGGCGTTGCTCGCAGGGTTCCGGGCGCAAACCTACAGGGGCCGGGTGACCGAGCTCAGCACGCAGACCACCGGGACGCTGGGCGATCTGGCGCAAACGCGGGCCGATTTGGCCATCATTGCCCTGCCGCCCGATGAAATCGTGGCTGCACTGGAACTGGCGGGGCGCATCAAATGCAAGGCAGCGATGGTGCTCTCGGCCGGCATCGGCGCGCCGCTGGCGGCTGAGATGGCTCGCACGGCCCAGCGGCACGGAGTGATGCTGTTGGGGCCCAACAGCCAGGGTTTTCAGCGGCCGGCGTGGCTTTTGAACGCCAGCACGCTCGGGCCGCTGGCCACCTCCGGACAGCAAGCCCTGGTGTCACAGTCGGGGGCGCTCACGGCTGCGATCCTGGATTGGGCACGCCAGAACCGCGTAGGGTTTTCCACTGTGGTTTCGGTGGGGCCACACAGCGCGCTGCGCATCGCTGATATGCTGGATTTCCTGGCAAGCGACCGGCATACCCAGGCCATCGTGGTCTATATGGAGGGGATTTCGAATGCGCGCCGCTTCATGAGCGCCTTGCGCGCAGCCGCCAGCAGCAAACCGGTGGTGGTGCTCAAGGCGGGGCGCAAGCTGGCGGGCAATGCGGCTGCGCAGACGCACTCGGGCTCCATCGTCGGCAGCGACGCGGTGTTCGATGCCGCTTTGCGCCGGGCTGGCGCCGTGCGGGTGCGCTCGTTCGTCGAGCTTTTTTCCGCGGCCAAGTGCCTGGCTTCGCGCTACAGGCCCGTGGGCAAGCGGCTGGCCATCATTACCAATGGTGGCGGCCCGGGGGTGCTGGCAGCCGACTGGGTGAGCGAGATCGGCTTGCAGTTGGGTGTGCTGTCGGAGGCGGCAGCGCGTGTGCTGTTGCCTCAGCTGCCACCGATTGCGTCGCTGGCCGACCTGATCGACCTCTCGGAAGATGCGCAGCCCGAGCACTATCGCCTGGCGCTGGAGGCGGCGGCGCGTGACAGGGCGGTGGACGGCGTGCTGGTGATCTACTCGCCGAAGGTCGGCGGCGACGCCGAGGCCATTGCGCGCGTGCTCGCGGATGCGCGTCCCCAGCTGTCAAAGCCCTTGCTCAGTTGCTGGATGGGAGACGCTTCGGTGGGCGCGGCGCGCACGCTGATGGCGGATGCGCAGATTCCCACCTTCCGTACGCCGGAGGCCGCGGTCGGGGCTTTCCGCAACATTTCCAGCTTCTATCAGAACCAGCAGTTGCTGCAGCAAACGCCGCCGCCTCTTTCTCAGTTGGCGGCACCGGATGTGGAGGGCGCGCGGCTTTTGATCGAGAGCGTGCTGGCCGAGCGGAGGCAGGCATTGACCGAGATGGAGTCGAAGGCGCTGCTGGCGGCTTTCCATATTCCGGTGACTTCCACGATTCTGGCCCGCAACCCGAGCGAGGCCATGATGATTGCCGCGCAGCAGGGCTTTCCCGTTGCGCTGAAGGTCGATTCTCCAGACATCAGCCACAAGAGCGATGTGGGCGGGGTGGCGCTGAATGTGATGAACGCGACGCAGGTGCGCGATGTCTACCACGACATGATGGCCAATGTGGCCCGCGCCCGGCCCGATGCACGGATCAATGGCATCACGGTACAGGCCATGGCCAGGATGCGGCGTGGGCGGGAGCTGTATATCGGCGTGGTGACCGACGATCCGTTTGGCCCCGTGATTGCCTTCGGTGCGGGCGGCACGATGATCGAGTTGATGGGGGGTAACGCCATGGAGCTGCCGCCGCTCAACCAGTTCCTCGCGCATCGGCTGATCGAGCGCGCGCGCGTGGCCGAAACACTGGGGGAATGGCGCGGCGCGCCGGCCGTGAACATGCAGGCGCTGGAGCGGGTGCTGCTGCGCGTGTCCGAGATGGTGTGCGAGTTGCCGCAACTGCGTGAGATGGATATCAACCCCATCATCGTGGACGAGCATGGCGCCGTGGCGGTGGATGCGCGTATTGTCGTCGGGCATGCGCCTTCCACATCGGCGGGAGGCGGGCGCGGCTATGGCCATCTGGCGATCCTGCCGTATCCGGCGCGCTATGAGCAGATCTGGCCGCTGCGTGGTGGCGGCGAATACACGGTGCGGCCCATTCACCCTGGTGATGCGCAGATGCTGCAGGATCTGACCAAGCGCCTGTCACCCGAAAGCCGATATTTCCGCTTCGTTTCCAGCATGCCGGAATTGCCGCCGGGCATGCTCTCACGCTTCACGCTGATCGACTATGACCGCGAGATGGCGCTATGCGCCGTGATCAAGGAGGAGAAGCTGGGCGAAGACGGACAGCAGGAGGTGAGCGAGCGCTTCATTGCGGTTTCGCGCTACATCACCAACCCTGACCATACGAGTTGCGAGTTTTCCCTGGTGGTAGATGATGCCTTCGCCGGCCAGGGGCTGGGGACACGCATGATGCACAGCATCATGGACGTGGCGCGCGATAGAGGCCTGCAGGAGATCGTGGGCATGGTACTGACCAGCAACGGCGCCATGCTCAAGCTGATGCAAAGCCTGGGCTTTTCAGTCAAGGCCTATCCGGATGATCCGGATTTCAGGCTGGTGACGCACGTCCTGTAGCGCTGCCAAACCGGTTTTAAACTGGTTTCGTCGCGGCGCGGCCAATCGAGGAGTAACCCAGCCCATGGCGCGTGACCAGGGCAGGGTCATACAGGTTGCGGCCGTCGAACACCATGCGGTCTTTGAGCAACTGCGCCATCTGCTCGAAATCCGGTACGCGGAAAGTCTGCCATTCGGTCACGATGGCCAGGCAATCGGCGCCTTCGAGGGCGGCATTCGGTGTGGCGGCCAGCATGAAATCCGGCCGCTCGCCGTAGATGCGGCGTGCCTCGTCCATGGCCACGGGATCATGGGCCTGCACAAGCGCGCCGGCTTCCCACAGCGCTTCCATCAGTGTACGGCTGGGAGCCTCCCGCATATCGTCCGTATTGGGCTTGAAAGCCAAGCCCCACAGGGCGACGACTTTGCCTTTCAGGTTGCCGCCGTAGTAGGCGTTGATGCGTTCGAACAGCACGCGCCGCTGGGCCTCATTGCGCCTCTCCACCGCCAGCATGAGCTCGGGTGAGAAATCCGCGCTGCGAGCGGTGTGGATCAGGGCCTTCACATCTTTCGGGAAGCAACTACCCCCGTAACCCAGGCCCGGATAGATGAAGTGGTAGCCGATGCGCGGATCGCTGCCAATGCCGCGGCGCACGGCTTCCACATCGGCTCCCAGGCGCTCGGCCAGGTTGGCGATCTCGTTCATGAAGCTGATCTTGGTGGCCAGCATCGCATTGGCCGCGTATTTCGTCAGCTCGGCGCTGCGGATGTCCATGACCACGATCTTGTCGTGGTTGCGGTTGAACGGGGCATACAGCTCGCGCAACCGTGCTTCCGCGGCCGGGCTTTCCGTGCCGATGACGATGCGGTCGGGCCGCTTGCAATCGGCCACCGCGGCACCTTCCTTCAGGAATTCCGGGTTCGAGACGACGTCGAACGCGTGCTGCACACCGCGTGCCTGGAGCACTTCGCGGACGGCGGCAGCCACGCGGTCGGCGGTGCCCACCGGCACGGTGGATTTGTTGACCAGGGTGCGCGGGCCGTCCATGTGCTGGGCGATGGTGCGCGCCACGGCCAGCACGTGCTTCAGATCGGCGCTGCCGTCTTCATCGGGTGGTGTGCCCACCGCCAGGAAAATCACTTCCCCATGCGCCACGCCCGCCGCGGCATCGGTGCTAAAGCGCAGGCGGCCGGCGGCCTGGTTATCCTTGACCAGCGGCGCCAGGCCGGGCTCGTGAATGGGAATGTCGCCTGCCTGCAGCCTGGAGACCTTGGCGGCGTCGATGTCAATGCAGGTGACATCGTGACCCACATCCGCCAGCACGGTTCCTTGAACCAGGCCGACATAGCCAGTGCCGAAAACGGTTACTTTCATGATCGATAAAAATCCCGATACCAATTGATGAAATGCGCCACGCCCTCAGGCACAGGTGTGGAGGGCGTGAAGCCAACCCAGCCGGCGAGTGCCGTGGTGTCGGCCGACGTGGTGTGCATATCCCCCGGTTGCTGCGGCAGCATGCGCTGGATGGCTTTCATCCCGAGGGCGGATTCCAGGGCCGCAATGTAATCCGTGAGCAGCGTAGGCGCCTGGTTGCCGATATTGAATACCCGGTGAGGTGCGTTGCCGGTGGAAGGATTCGGCGCCAGCGGGTCGTAATCCGGATCGGGCGTGGCGGGCTTGTCGAGCACGCGCAGAACCCCCTCGACGATATCGTCGATGTAGGTGTAGTCGCGCAGCAATTGCCCGTGGCCGTAGACGTCGATCGGCTCACCGGCCAGGATGGCGCGCGTGAATTTGAACAGCGCCATGTCGGGGCGCCCCCAGGGGCCGTACACCGTGAAAAAGCGCAGGCCGGTGGCCGGCAGCTTGAACAGATGGCTGTAAGTATGCGCCATCAGTTCATTGGCGCGCTTGGTGGCGGCGTACAGGCTGATCGGGTGGTCTACCGCATCGCGTTCGGAGAAGGGCAGCTTCATGTTGCCCCCATAGACGCTGGAGCTGCTGGCATACACCAGATGCTGGACAGGATGCGCGCGGCAGCCTTCCAGCAGATTGACGAAGCCTGTCAGATTCGAATCCGCATAGGCGTGAGGTGCTTCGAGCGAATAACGGACGCCAGCCTGGGCTGCCAGATGCAGCACCCGGTCCGGGCGCGTGCGCTCGAACAAGGCCGCCATGGCGCCTCGGTCGGCGATATCGAGGCGTTCGAAGGAAAAGCCGGGGTGTGCCTTCAGGCGGGCCAGGCGGGCCTCTTTCAAGGCGACGTCGTAGTAGGTATTCAGGTTGTCGATACCTACCACGGTGTCGCCGCGCGCCAGCAGGCGTTCACAGGCATGCATGCCGATGAATCCTGCCGCGCCAGTCACTAGGATGGTGTTCATGTCTTTTTTTGTTGCCGGGCCGCCCCAAAACAAAAAGCACCCCCTCGGGGGGCAACGGACCACGCGGAGCGGGGAGTGTGGGGGTCATATTTTTTGGGGCCGCGCCCTGGCGCTGAACTGCTATTTTGCCGCCGGTTGCCAGGCGAACTGATAGTGTGCCGGGGGCAATTTGGTCAACTGGTGCAAGGGTAGCTCAATACCGAGTACGGCGATCGGCGGCAGTTGGCTTTGCGCGCGGCTCCACCAGTGGGGCTCCAGCCGGCTGTCGGTCGACACCAGGAGAAAGCCCTGGCCGGACTGGCGCGCGTGCTGGGCCGCCTGGGCGACGCAGGCCGGCACGTCATCGCCTTCTTCGGCGGAGCAGGCTTGGGTGGGGGCCGCGGGGAAACGTGTGCGTAGCGTGCCTGCGAGCATGTGATCGGCCGCGACGATCGGGCTCTTGCCGTCGTAACCGGCTTCCTGCAGCGCAGCCGCCAGCTCAATGACTGGCTGATTGAGCTCGTCGGCATTCCCGCGGACAATGCCGAACCACAGCCGCGCGCCAGCGGCTACCAGAAGGATCACGGCGATGGCCGCTACGGCGCCGGTGTAGCGGCGCGCCCGCGGGTGCTCCTGCAGCTCGGGTCGGGCCACGAACGCCATGAGCGGTGCTGCGCATAGCAGCGGCAACAGCCAGCGCCCCCTGAAGTTGGTCACGCCACCCACCAGCACCATGCCCAGCAAGGCCAGCAAGACCAGCGCGAAATAGCGTTTGAATACGCTCATGGCCCAGGGCGCGGCGGGCTTGACCGGCCGTTGCCACCAGGCTGAGCGGAACGCCCACAGGGCCACCAGCACCCACAGCAGGACCATGCCGGCCAGGCCGGCCGTCAGGTTGAGCAGGCCCTTGCTCCAGGCCATGCCCTGCTGGATCTGCATCTTGTGCAGGGTGCCGGACGTGGCCTCCTGCAGGTGCGTGAGCAGCCAGCTGGCATGGGGGGCTACTACCAGCAGGCCGACCACAGGCGCCCACCACCAGCCGGGCGAGAGCAGGGCGCGGCGCGCCTCGGGCACGGTCAGCGCGGCCAGCGCCATGGCGCCTATCACCAAGGCGAAGCTGTATTTCGAGAGCATGCCCAGCCCGCACACGAGGCCCAGGAAGGCGAAATCCAGAGGTCGGGGCCGCTTGACCAGGCGGATCAGCAGCCACCAGGCAGCGCAGGTCATGGCCGTGACCAGGATCGTATGGGTTTGGTCGCGCACGGAATCCCAGCCCAAGGGGGCAGCAGCAGCATGCTGGCGGAGGCCCACCAGGCGCCCCGGGGGCCCAGCAGCTCGCGCCCGGCCAGCCACATCAGTACATAGGTGAGTGCCAAAGCGGCATGCTTGAGCACCGACAGCGCCAGCACATTGGGGCCCAGCACGGCATTCACCGCCCACTGCATCCAAGTGTAGAGCGGCGGTTGCGCGCCGTAGCCCAGCGCCAGTTGCTGCGACCACAGCATCTGTTCGGCCTCATCCCACTTCAGCGCCGGAGAAATCGCCACGCGAACGGCCACGTGGGTCACCGCCAGCAGCAGCAACCAGAAGAGCGGATGAGCCACCGGCGGACCGGGAGGCTGCGCTTGCTGCACCTGGGAAAAATTCATGTTCAGAGGATGAGGGTAACGGGTAATTGTGCCTTGCTCGCGTTTCTCGATGCCTACAAGGCACAATTCGCGGATGAATCATGACCGTCAACCGGCGCCCGATGTCTCCATCGTGGTGCCGATCTACAACGAAGTCGACAACCTGCGGGATCTGGTGGAGCGTATCGCCCAGGCGATGGCCGGCCAGCCTCTTTCATTCGAGCTGCTGGCGGTGGACGACGGCTCGGCCGATGGTAGCGCAGCATTGTTGCGCGAGCTGGCGGCCGAGCGGCCGTGGCTGCGTGCCGTCTGCCTGGTGCGAAATTACGGCCAGTCGAGCGCCCTCCAGGCTGGGTTTGACCGCGTGCGCGGCCGTTACGTGGTCACGCTGGATGCCGACTTGCAGAACGAGCCTGGCGACATTCCGCTGCTGCTGGAGCGGCTGGAGAACGATCCCGATGTCGACATGGTCAGCGGCTGGCGCAAGGACCGGCAGGATGCCGAGCTGTCGCGCAAGCTGCCTTCCCGTATCGCGAACCGGTTGATTTCGCGGGCCACCGGCGTGCACCTGCACGACTACGGGTGCGCGCTGAAGGCTTACCGGCGGCCGATCATCGACCGCATCCGCTTGTATGGCGAACTGCACCGCTTCATCCCGTCGCTGGCGAAAGAGGCCGGCGCCCGCATCACGGAAGTGCCGGTGCGCCACCACGCGCGCACGCGTGGAGTGTCCAAGTACGGCATTGACCGCACCTTCCGTGTGATCCTCGATCTGATCCTGATCGTGTTTTTCATGCGCTACCGCCAACGCCCGCTGCACGCCTTTGGTGGCCTGGGGCTGTGGCTGGCCGCGCCGGGCATGCTGATTTTGCTGTGGCTGCTGGCCGTCAAGCTGGCGGGTGAAGATATTGGCGGCAGGCCCTTGTTGCTGCTGGGCGTGATGCTGGTGCTCATGGGCATGCAGTTCATCGCCGCCGGCTTGATGGGCGAATTGCTCATGCGCATCTATCACGAGGCGGGAGGCGCGCCTCAGTATCACGCCGACGAATACGTGGTGAGAGAGGAGGTTGGCATGGTTGACGAGCCATCATCGGCTGCCTCCGCGCGCGTGGTGTGAAGCGGCCATACAAAGCGCTGCTGCGCGGCCTGCTCGGGCTGGCCTTGCTGGCTGTGGTGCTGGCCCTGGCCGAGCCTGGGCGCGTTGTGACCGCCTTGCGGGAAGCCAAGCCCGGATGGCTGCTGGCGGGGCTGGCGGCGGCTGTGGCTTCGAATGTGGCTTCGGCGCTGCGCTGGCGGGCATTGGCACGTTGGCTCGGCAGCGACCTGGGCGTGCGCGACGCGCAGCGGTGGTATTTCCAGGCCATGGGCCTGAATGCGCTGCTGCCGGGCGCCGTGGTGGGGGGGATGTCTACCGGGCCGTGATGCTCAAACGGGCAGGGCAGGACACGCTGGCCTCCACGTGGTCGGTGATTCTCGATCGCGTGAGCGGTTTGTGGATGCTGTGCCTCATCGGCAGCCTGGGAGCCGCGTTATCGGCAGAGACGCTGGGTAAGGCTTTCTCCATCAGACCCTCGGTGCTGGCTGCCTTGGCGCTGGCCGTGGCGGCTCTCTGGCTGGCATTGCCCTGGCTACTGCCGCCAGTGCTGCGGCGCTGGACAGGCCTGGGCAAGCGCTGGGTCGGCCCGCTACGCGCGGCGGCGGAGCGTCCTGATTTTTCCGCGCAGGTCGGGGCGCAGGCCCTGGCATCGGCGGCGGTGCAAATCCTGTCCGCGGCCGCGCTGGCGGCGGGCGCCCTGGCGCTGGGTGTTCATCTGTCGCCAGCGGCCTGGGCGTTCGCCATGGCGCCGATCTTTCTGATGGCCGCATTGCCTGTGAGCGTGGGCGGCTGGGGCACGCGTGAGGCAGCGGCGGCCGCCACTCTGGCACTGTTTGGGGTAGATCCTGCGGCGGCAGTGGGCGCGGCGATGGTGTACGGGATTTACGGCCTGCTGCAGGGAGCGTTGGGCGCTATGGCTTTCGGCATGCCATCGCCGAAGTGATTCGGCCTGGGGCCGTCGCGCTCTAGCTCGGCGGTCCCAGGGGCTTCAGGCTTCCGGCGCGGACACGACGCCCCGGCGGATCTGGTCCAGTTCCATGGTTTCGAACAGCGCCTTGAAGTTGCCTTCGCCGAAGCCTTCGTTGCCTTTGCGCTGAATGAATTCGAAGAAGATCGGGCCGAGCTGGTTCTCGCTGAAAATCTGTAGCAGCAGCTCGCCGGGCTGGCCGTCGACCAGGATGTTGCGCGACTGAAGCTCGCCGATTGGCTCTTGCAGGCCCGGAATGCGCTTGGGCAGCAGCTCGTAATATGTTTCGCTGGTGTCCAGCAGCTTGACGCCGGCCATCTGCAGTGCATCCACAGTGTCGTACAGGCTGCGGGTGGCCAGCGCGATGTGCTGCACGCCTTCGCCCTGGTAGCTGTCCAGGTACTCCTGGATCTGGCCCTTGTTGTCGTTGCCTTCTTCGTTGATCGGGATGCGGATCTTGCCGCAGGGGCTGGTCATGGCTTTGCTCTTGACGCCCGTGGCCTGTCCCTCGATGTCGAAGTAGCGGACTTCGCGGAAGTTGAACAGGCGCTCATAGAAGCCCGACCATTCGGCCATGCGGCCCTTGTGCACGTTGTGCGTCAGGTGATCGATCACGGTCATGCCGTAGCCTTCGGGGCTGATGGCCGCCGAACCGCTCACGCCAGGCAGCGGCTCGAAATCGACGTCGTAGAAGCCGATGTTGCCGATATCGCCTTCTTTCGCGCCGTTCTTGCCGCGCCAACGATCGATCAGGTAGATGATCGAAT
Source organism: Ottowia sp. VDI28 (assembly GCF_049532675.1). Taxonomy (NCBI): domain Bacteria; kingdom Pseudomonadati; phylum Pseudomonadota; class Betaproteobacteria; order Burkholderiales; family Comamonadaceae; genus Ottowia; species Ottowia sp. VDI28. The sequence goes on from NZ_CP149820.1 coordinate 1,845,028, forward strand.
CGCCGATGCCCTTGATGGCGGGAATGTTCAGCTCGCCCGGGCCGGCTTGGCCGGCATAGCCCCAGGCACCCAGGCTCAGGGCGCGCTCATAGGCCTTCTTGGCATCCTGGACGCGGAAGGCGATGGCGCAGATGCTGGGTCCGTGCATGCGGGCGAAGCGCTGGGCAAAGCTGTCGGGCTCGGCATTGATGATGAAGTTGATTTCACCCTGGCGGTACAGCGTGACGTCCTTGTGGCGGTGCTTGGCCACGGCGGCAAAGCCCATGCGCTCGAACAAGGCGCCCATGGCTTGAGGATCAGGTGCCGCGTACTCGATGAACTCGAAGCCATCGGTGCCCATGGGGTTGTCCCATGTGGTGGCGGTTGACGGGGTATTCATGGTGGAGTCTCCTGCTTGATCGGCGTCAAAACTCAGTACTGTAGTGTGCAACCTCGTCAGCTTTCATGCATTTGCATCGTGTCTCAGGCTGATTTGCGCTGATAATCAGCTTTTAATGCCTCATGAATGCATGTTTTTTGTGTGCATGCTGAGATTGGCGCAGAATTTATTTGGGCGCCGGTGGCCAAGGCCTACGGATCCTGGAATCCAGACCATCATGCCTCTTTCTACCCTGGACAAACTGGACCGCGCCATTCTTGCCAGCCTGCAGGCCAACGGCCGCGACACCTGCGAGGCCATTGGCGAGCGGATTGGCCTGTCGGCCTCGGCGGTGCTTCGGCGCATCAAGAGGCTGGAAGACACTGGGGTGATTGATCGCTATGTAGCCTTGCTCAGGCCGGAGGCGCTGGGCCTGGGCCTGGTGGCCTATGTGAATGTCCGGCTCGAAAAACATGCCGAAGGCGCCAAGCGCAACCCGATGGACGTGTTCCGTGCCAGCGTTCAGGGCTGGCCAGAGGTCATCGAGTGTGTGGCGCTGACCGGTGAGATGGATTTTCTGTTGCGCCTGGTCATCGCCGACATGAACGCCTATTCGCGTTTCATGATGGATACGCTGCTGCGCCACCCCTCGGTGCAAGACTGCAAAACCAGCTTCGTCCTGGACCGCGTCAAGGCTACAACCGCTTATCCGGTATAACCAAATTACTTATTGGGCGTAACTATTTTGCATTTTTTTGCTGCAACGCAGCAAAAATGAGTTCTTTGGAGTTTTGACTCTAGAGATGGATCCTAATATGGGGTACATGGATACCCAGAACCGCTCCTCGGCGGGCCAAGTCCCTGCCATTGTGCCGATCCGCGAGATCGGCCCTCGCTACCGCGACCAGGTAGAACGCCACCTGCTGGCGCTGGACGAGCATGACCGCTATCTTCGATTCGGCTATGTGGCGAGCGATGAGCAGATTCGGCGGTACGTGAAGGGCATCGACTTCGCGGGCGACCGGGTCTTTGGCATTTTCAACCGCAACCTTGAGTTGATCGCGGTGGCCCATCTGGCCCGCCCCAGCGAATTTCGGCGTCACGGTTTCAGCGAATTCGGCGTTTCCGTGGCCAAGCATGCCCGGGGACGCGGCTTTGGCTCGCGCCTGTTCGAAAGAGCGTCGATCTACGCCGTGAACGAAGGCGTGAAGACGCTTTACATCCACGCCCTGTCTGAAAACGCCGCCATGATCCGGATTGCCCGCAAGGCGGGGGCGACCGTGGCGCGTGCTGGCAGTGAAAGCGAGTGCCATCTGGATTTGCCGGAGGCTACGCTGGAGACGCGCGTGAGCGGGCTGATCTCTGAACGGCTCGGCCGGATCGATTACTGGCTCAAGTCCGAGATGTCGCAGATGCGCGATCTGCTGGGCCTGGTGCAGCAGGTGCGCACAGGCGTGCGCGAAGCACGCCACAAGGCCGGCAGCTGAGCGGTTCACGGCACCGGGCGCAGGGCGCTCGGCGGGCGGCTCGGAACTGCATAACGGAACCGTCATTCAATTTCCGCTATCCTAGTACGCTTCACAACTACCGCATGTCCTGCACATAGACAGTGGCTGACCCCCACCCCGCGCACTCGGCACCTTCCTCCGAACGTGAAGACAAACGCAGCTTGTTCCAGAAGCTGGTCGAATTCATCAATCCCGGCCCTGACTCGACAGACGAGTTGATCGAAACCCTCGCCGAGGCAGAAGACAACGAGGTGATCGACGCCGAAAGCCGGATCATGCTCGAAGGCGTGCTTCGCATGGCGGACATGACGGCTGGCGATGCCATGGTGGCCGCGCCGCGCATGGATCTGCTGAACATCGACGCGCCCTACGAAGAACTGCTGCACGAGGTGATCACCACCGCTCACTCGCGTTTTCCGGTCTACCAGGACGAGCGCGAGAACATCATCGGTACGCTGATGGCCAAGGACCTGCTTAAACTGCAGCGTTCGCCTGACCTGAATATTCGCACCCTGTTGCGCCCGGCGGTTTTCGTCCCCGAGTCCAAGGGCTTGAACGACCTGCTCAGGGCCTTCCGCGTCAATCGCAACCACCTGGCCATCGTGGTCGACGAGTTTGGCCGCACGGCCGGTTTGATCACCATCGAGGATGTGCTCGAAGAGATCGTCGGTGAAATCGAGGACGAATTCGATATCGACGCCGATTCAGGCGATATTTTCGCGCTGGCTGACAACACCTGGCGAGTGGCGGGCGATACCCCGCTCGAACACGTCAATGAGTCCTTCGGGGTGCAGTTGGGCACCCGCTCCGACAGCGATCTGGAGGTTGAATTCGACACCATCGGTGGCCTGATCGCCCACGAGATGGGCCATGTGCCCAAGCGCGGCGAGCGCTTTCAGCTGGGCGGCCTCGATTTCGCGGTGCTGCACACCAAGGGCGGGGCCGTGCGTTGGTTCAAGGTGACGCCTGCCGGCGCGCCTGATTGAACTCCTATTCTTCTGAAACGCGATCTTTCATGAGACTTGTCCACCGGCTGGCCTCTTCACCGATGGCCCTGGTGGCTGGTTTCGCGCAAGCCCTTTCGGTTGCGGATCCCTGGGGCGGCCAGCCGCGCTGGTGGCTGCAATGGCTCAGCCTGGCCTTCCTGGCGTGGCAACTAGTGCATCAGGCCGGACGGCAGGTCTCCTGGAGTTCCAGTACTTGGGGCATGCCCGACCCAGGGCCCAATTGGCGCCGCGGCCTGCGGCTGGGGTGGCTGTTCGCCCTGGGCTGGCTCGCCGGCGTGTTCTGGTGGCTGTTCATCTCCATGCACACCTATGGCGGGCTGAACGCCGCCTTGGCCGTGGCGGCGGTGTTGGCGCTGGCGGGCTTTCTGGCTTTGTATTACGGCATCGCCTGCGCCGCTTTTCTCGCGTTGATGCCTGCGCGCAGGCTGTCGGGCTGTCCTTTCTTGCCCACGCTGCTGTTCGCCGCGCTCTGGACACTGGCCGAGCTGGCGCGCGGCAGCTGGTTTACCGGTTTTCCCTGGGGCGCGGGCGGATATGCCCATGTCGATGGGCCATTGGCATTCCTGGCCCGGTATGTGGGTGTCTACGGGATCGGTTTCGTGGCGGCCGCGTTGGCCATGGGGCTGGTACTGGCTCCCCGTGTCCGTTGGGGGCGCTGGCCTGTCTATGCGGCCCTTGTGGCCGCTCTGGCACTGGGCGGCGCGGGATGGGTGGCCCGCGACTGCGCGCTGAACGGGGCTGGCACATGGTGTGGCGCGCCACAGGCACAAGCCCAGCTGCCTGCCATGAGCGTGGCCCTGCTGCAGGGCAATATCCCGCAAGACGAGAAATTCGTGCCTGGCACCGGCGTGGTCGATTCGCTCAGTTGGTATGGCGAACAGTTGCGCGATGCCCAGGCCACGCTGGTGGTGGCTCCAGAAACCGCGCTCCCCTTGCTGCCGCGCCAATTGCCGACGGGCTATTGGGATGCGCTGGTGGCGCGCTACGGCAGCCAAAATCCGGGCAAGCCTCAGGCGGCACTGCTCGGGGTGCCGCTGGGCGACATGCAGGCGGGCTACACCAATTCGGTGGTGGGCTTCAAGCCCGGCCAAGATACCCCTTTCCGTTACGACAAGCACCACCTCGTGCCCTTCGGCGAGTTCATTCCGCCGTTTTTCAAGTGGTTCACGCAGATGATGAACATCCCGCTCGGCGATTTCGAGCGTGGCGCGGTCGGCCAGCCTTCCTTTGAATGGCAAGGCCAGCGGTTGGCGCCCAATATCTGCTATGAGGATTTGTTCGGCGAGGAGCTCGCGGCCCGCTTCGCGACCCTGGCCTCGGCGCCCACGGCCCTGGTCAATGTCAGCAATATCGGCTGGTTTGGCGACAGCGTGGCGATCGATCAGCATCTGGTCATCAGCCGCATGCGCGCGCTGGAATTCGAGCGCCCCATGCTGCGGGCCACCAATACCGGCGCCACGGCCATCATCGACCACCGCGGGCAGGTGACCTACGAGCTGCCTCGCCTCACCCGCGGTGTGCTGTTGGGGCAGTTCGAAGGCCGCACGAACCTGACGCCATTCGCCTGGTGGGCATCCCAATTCTGGCTCTGGCCGCTCTGGGGACTGTGCCTGGCGCTGGTGTTCTGGGGCATTGCAGCGCGGGGCCGGGGCATGCCTCGGCCCCTCTCTTAGAATTGCGTATTGACGCGGCCGGTTCGATGCCGCGATTTTTTCGTTTCTTGCACGGGCCCGCGCCGCATGCTCACCTTCCAGCAGATCATCCTCAAGCTCCAGCAATATTGGGCCGCCCAAGGCTGTGCACTCCTGCAGCCCTATGACATGGAGGTCGGGGCGGGCACTTCCCATACGGCTACTTTCCTGAGAGCCATCGGTCCCGAGCCCTGGAAAGCCGCCTATGTGCAGCCCAGCCGCCGCCCCAAGGACGGCCGCTACGGCGAAAACCCCAACCGCCTGCAGCACTACTATCAATACCAGGTGGTGCTCAAGCCGGCGCCGGCCAATATCCTGGAGCTGTATCTGGGTTCCCTTGAAGCCCTGGGCTTCGATCTGAAGAAGAACGACATCCGCTTCGTTGAGGACGATTGGGAAAACCCCACGCTTGGCGCCTGGGGGCTGGGCTGGGAAGTGTGGCTGAACGGCATGGAGGTCACTCAGTTCACCTATTTCCAGCAGGTGGGCGGCATCGATTGCAAGCCGGCCACGGGCGAGATCACCTACGGCCTGGAGCGTTTGGCCATGTACCTGCAGGGCGTCGACAACGTCTACAACCTGACCTGGACCGAAGGCCTCACCTATGGCGACGTGTACCTGCAGAACGAGCAGGAGCAGTCAACCTACAACTTCGAGCATTCGGACGCGGAGTTCCTGTTCACCGCTTTCAACGCGCACGAGAAACAGGCCAAGCACCTCATGGAGCAGCACCTGGCCCTGCCGGCCTACGAGCAGGTGCTCAAGGCCGCGCACACCTTCAACCTGCTGGATGCACGCGGCGCCATCTCCGTGACCGAGCGCGCGGCCTACATCGGCCGTATCCGCAACCTGTCGCGCACCGTGGCGCAGAGCTACTACGAATCCCGTGAGCGCCTGGGCTTCCCATTGGCCCCTCGTGAATGGGTGGCGCAGATGGCCCCTCGCAAAGCGGCATGAACTTCCCCCTGAGTCGCTTTCGCGCCTTCCCCCTCAGGGGGGACGCCATCAGCGGCCGGGCCAAGCCCGCTCCGCGGTGGCCCTGGGATGGCTTGCTCCGCAGCCTTTAGAACCTTTGGGTTTCGTGGCCTGCTGCAGCGCTTTGGACAACTGATGTGAATGTCTTTCATGACCGTGCAAAATCTCCTGATCGAACTCTTCGTTGAAGAGCTGCCCCCCAAGGCCTTGAAAAAACTGGGCGAAGCCTTCGCTTCCGTTCTTCACGAGCAACTGAAGGCGCAAGGCCTGGCATCCGAGGGTTCGGTGGCCACGGCATACGCCAGTCCGCGCCGTTTGGCCGCGCATGTGACGCAGGTGGTAGGCAAGGCGGCCGACAAGGCCGTGCAGCAAAAGCTGATGCCTGTCAGCGTCGGCCTTGATGCCAGCGGCAACGCCACGCCGGCCCTGCTGAAGCGGCTGCAGGCGGCGGGGGCCGATGCCAGCGCAGTGCCTCTTCTGCGGCGCGCCATGGACGGCAAGGCCGAGGCCCTGTTCTATGACAGCGTGGCGCCTGGCACCACCCTCGAAGCCGGCTTGCAGAAAGCGCTGGGCGAGGCGATCGCCAAGCTGCCGATCCCGAAGGTGATGACCTATCAACTCGAATCGGGCTGCGAGCTGCCGGGCTGGAGCAGCGTGCAGTTCGTGCGGCCGGCGCATGGCCTGGTGGCGCTGCATGGCGACGCCGTGGTGCCGGTGACGGCGCTGGGTCTCACGGCAGGCCGGGCCACGCACGGCCATCGTTTCGAGGCCGCGCGCGATCCGATAGAAATCGGCACCGCTGACGGCTATGCCGCCACGCTGCGCGAGCAGGGCGCCGTGATCGCCAGTTTCGAAGAGCGCCGCGCGGCGATCGAAGCGCAGCTCCAGGCGGCTGCCGCCCGTGCCGGCGAGGGGTTGTCGCCGATCGAGGACGAGGCGCTGCTGGACGAAGTGACGGCGCTGGTCGAGCGGCCCAATGTGCTGACCTGCGCGTTCGAGACCGAGTTTCTCGAGGTGCCGCAAGAGTGCCTGATTCTCACCATGAAGGCCAACCAGAAGTATTTCCCGCTACTGGATGCGCAGGCCCGGCTGACGAACAAGTTCCTGGTGGTGAGCAATATCTCGCCCGCCGATCCGAGCGCCGTGATCGAAGGCAACGAGCGTGTGGTGCGCCCGCGCCTGGCCGATGCCAAGTTCTTCTTCGACCAGGACCGCAAGAAATCCCTGGCCGAGCGCGTGCCGGCGCTGGCCAAGGTTGTTTACCACAACAAGCTCGGCACGCAGGGCGAGCGCACCGAGCGCGTGCGCGCCATTGCCAGCGCGGTGGGCCAGCAATTGGGTGGTGAGGTGCTGGCCAAGGCGGCCGATCAGGCAGCCATGCTGGCCAAGGCCGATCTGCTCACCGACATGGTGGGCGAGTTCCCTGAGCTGCAAGGCATCATGGGCGGTTACTACGCCCGCCACGATGGGCTTTCCGAAGACATCGCCTTCGCCATCGAGGACCACTACAAACCCCGTTTCGCGGGCGACGAATTACCGCGCGGCCAAGCCGGCACCGCCGTGGCCCTGGCCGACAAGCTCGAGACGCTGGTTGGCATGTTCGGTATCGGGAACCTGCCCACGGGTGACAAGGATCCCTTCGCGCTGCGCCGGCATGCCCTGGGCATTGTGCGCATGCTGGTTGAGAAGAAACTGCCGCTCGACATGCCTGCCGTGATCGCGCGGGCGGCCTCCGCTTTCGGCAGCCTGCTGCCAGACGCGGAGAAAAGCAACGCGCAACTGCTGAATTTCTTCTATGAGCGTGTGGCTGGTTACCTGCGCGAGCTGGGCTACAGCGTGCAGGAGGCCGATGCCGTCATCGCGGTGCGGCCGCTGTGGGGTGAGATGCCCGAGCGCCTGGATGCCGTGCGCGCGTTTGCCAAGCTGCCCGAAGCGCCTGCGCTGGCTGCCGCCAACAAGCGTATCGGCAACATCCTGAAGAAGGCAGGCGAGACCGATCAGGTCAACGCCGCCGTGAACGAGCAACTGCTGCAGGAGCCCGCTGAAAAGGCACTTCACGCCGCCATGCAGGCCGTCGTGCCGCGTGCCGATGCGCAGTTCGAGGCGGGTGACTACACCGGCTCCCTGCAAACGCTGGCCGCGCTGCGCGAGCCGGTGGATGCCTTCTTCGACGGCGTGATGGTCAACGCCGAGCAGGCCGATTTGCGCTTGAACCGACAAGGGCTTCTGAAGACACTGCACCAGGCCATGAACCGCGTGGCAGATCTGTCCCGGCTGGCAGCTTGATGGCCCAAGGTGGCGGGGCATCCGCGGCGAGCGATCGCCGCACGCTGCGCACCACCTGGCTGCTGTTCGCGCCGCCCTTTGCCGTGGCCGCCTTGCATTGGTGGCTGACCACGCTGAGCGAAAAAGACCCGGCACCGCTTCAGGTTTTGAGCGCGGCGGCTGCGCCTGTGGGAGGGCCCGGCAGTTTGCTTTGGCAGGCAAGCCTGCCTTTCATCCAGGCGGTGGTGGCCCTGGCGCTGCTGGTGCTGGCCGCCCGGTGGTCATGGCGCCGCTTCGGCCGGGCTCGGATGATTTCCGTGGCGGCCGGGCTATGGCTTGCGCTCTGGGCGTGCGCGGCAGGCGCCGTGAGCTACCGGTATCTTGATCGCACCGGTCGCCAGGCGCTGCCTGGGCGCGGGGCCACGGTGCTGCAGGCCAGCGAACAGCCTGCCTCGGCGCGAAGCGTGGGCGGGGCCAAGGTGCTGCTGCGCGTGCAGGGATTCGAGGTGCCGCAAAGCGTGCTGCTCGAAGGAGCGGAGGCCACCCGCTTGCCGGCGGGGACCCCGGTCGACCTCTCGCTGGCCCGTGGCCGTTTCGGTCAGGTGTACGTGACTGGTTGGAAAACCGGGTAGGGTGCGCACGTCGTGCACGCTCCGCAGAAAGCCAACCGCGCAAGTCCTGGATAATCCACGCATCATGAAATTCGTCATCGTCGATCGCGACGGCACCATCAACGTGGAGCGCGAGGGTTACATCCAGACGCCCGACGAGTGGGAGCCCCTGCCGGGTGCGCTGGATGCCATCGCGCGGCTGAACCATGCCGGCTTTCAGGTCGTCATCGCCGCCAACATGCCGGGCCTTGGCCGAGGCCTGTTTGACGTGGCGGCGCTCAATGCCATCCATGCGCGGATGAATAAGCAATTGGCTGCCGTGGGCGGCCGTGTGGAGGCCGTGTTTTTCTGCCCGCACGCGCCGGACGAAGGCTGCAGTTGCCGCAAGCCGCTACCGGGGCTGTTCCTGCAGATCGGCGAGCGCTACAAGGTCGATCTCAGCCAGGTGCATGCCGTGGGCGACAGTGTGCGTGACGTGCAGGCAGCCGTGGCCGCCGGCTGCGTTCCGCACCTGGTGATGACCGGCATGGGCGCACCGGCGTCCACGGACCCTCTGCCGCCGGAGTTTCCTCCCGGCACGCGTGTGCATACCGATCTGGCCGAATTCGCCACCACTTTCATCGCCGAGGCTGAAGCCATGCCGAAGGCGCCTCCTGCTCCCTGAACACCTGCCATGAATCTGATTCGTTCCGTGCTGCACCTGCTGTGGATGGTTGTCACGGTGATTCCCTGGGCGCTGGCGGTGTTGATCGCTTCGCCATTTCTCAACAGCACCCGCGTCTACTGGATGTGTGCCGGCTGGCTCAAGATCGCGGTGGGCGGCGGTAGGCTGATCCTGGGCATCAAGAACCGCGTCACGGGCATGGAAAACCTTCCCCGGGGCAGCAGCGACGGCGCCGTGCTGTTGGTCAAGCACCAGTCCACGTGGGAAACCTTCACCATGCCGGCGATCATGCCGCACCCGCTGGCCTATGTGTTCAAGAAAGAGTTGCTGCGGGTGCCCTTTTTCGGCTGGGCCATGTCGCGCCTGGACATGATCCATATTGACCGCAGCAGGCGTACCGAAGCCTTCAGCAAGATCGTGACACAGGGCCGCCGGCTGACAGGGGAGGGCGTGTGGGTCATCATGTTCCCTGAAGGCACCCGCATTCCGCGCGGCGAGAAAGGCCAGTACCGTACGGGCGGCACCCGCCTGGCCATCGAATGCGGCGCACCTGTCGTTCCCATAGCGGTCACTTCCGCCAAATGCTGGCCGCGCAAGGCTTTCATCAAGCGGCCCGGCATCGTGGACATTTCCATCGGCCCGCAGATTCCCAGCGTGGGCCGCCGGCCCGACGAGCTGATGCGCGAGGTAGAAGCCTGGATCGAAGCCGAGATGCTGCGCCTGGATCCTGAAGCCTACCCCACAGGAGAAGCCCGCCCGTCGAAACTCAAACCGGGGGGTAAGGCTTCACCTGGGACCGCCGAGCTCCAGTTCGGCATCGGCGTATCCGCGTGACGCTACTGCCAAGCTGGAACTCGGCGGTCCCAGAAGGGGCTACCATTTCGCCCATGCGGCTACGAATGACTGATATGCGACAGATGGTGTTCGACTGGTTCGGCGGTGCCGGGCCGGCGGCCGATACCGTATCGGAGAGCCCCAAGCCGCCCGAGCTCGCCAAGCCGGCCGGCGAGTACGTGCCTGCAGAGCCCATTGCCAGCCTGCTCAGCCGGGCACACTTCACGCATCCTCGTGCCAACCGCGAGATCGTTTTCGAAAAGGCCCGCGTCGCCTATGAATTCCGCCGTGGCAAGCGGCGCACCATCGGCCTGACCATCGGCACTGAGGGGCTGGTGGTCAGCGCTCCACGCTGGACCCCGCTGGCGGAAGTCGAGACCATGCTGCGCGAGAAGGAGCGCTGGATCATCGCCAAGCTGGGCGATGCGCGCGAACGCCACGACCGCATGGAATCCGCCCGTATCGAATGGCGGGACGGCGCCAGCATTCCGTTTCTCGGCGAGCAGGTCATCCTTGTGCTCGACCCTCGCCAGCGCCACGGCCGTGGCGGCGCGGTGCTTGAAACAGGGGCTGAATCACTGCCCGGCGTGCCGCGCCTGACCTTGCACGTAGGTTTGCCGAACAGCGCCACGCCCGAGCAGTTGCGCGATACCACGCAAGCTTGGCTCATGCGTCAGGCGCGGCGCATTTTCACAGCGAGGCTGGATCACTTCGCTCCGCAGCTGGGCGTGCAGTGGCAAAAGCTGAGCCTGTCTTCTGCCGGCACCCGCTGGGGGTCGGCCAGCGCCGACGGCTCGATCCGCCTGAATTGGCGGCTGGTGCATTTCAGCGAGTCGATCATCGACTACGTGGTGGTGCACGAACTGGCTCATCTGCGGGAGATGAACCATGGCCCGCGCTTCTGGGCTCACGTGGAAAGCGTGATGCCCGACTATGCAGAGCGGCGCGGTGAACTCAAGGACGAAGCCGTCCCGACCTGGTGATTACACCGGCAGCCCGAAACGCCAAATACCCTCGGCATCGCGCTCGCGCTTGAGCTTGCCCGCATACCAGAGCCGGTGCAGGTGCGCCACGGATTCTCCCAGTGCAAAAGTGGTCTGGTGCAGATCGAGCGGGCGCCGGAACAGCACGGGTAGCACGTCGTAGGCGGAAACCGGTCCGGCCTGGGCCGCTTCCATCACTTCCGCGAGACGATCGCGGTGGTGGTCGTGCAGTTGCTGGATGCGCGTGTGCAGCCCCTTGAAAGGCTTGCCGTGCGAGGGCAGCACCAGCGTGTCTTCCGGTAGCGGTTTGAAGCGGTCGATGGAGTCGAGGAACAGGGTCAGCGCGTCTGCTTCGGGTTCCATTTCATAGACGCTGACGTTGGTGGAAATGCGCGGCAGCATCATGTCTCCGCCGAGCAGCACGCCCTGCGCTTCGCAATAGAGGGACATATGCTCAGGGGCGTGGCCGTAGCCTGCGATGCAGCGCCAGGCGTTGCCGCCGATGGTCACCGTGCCGCCGTCCATCAGGCGCGCGTAGCTGGCGGGCACGGCAGGCACCAGGTTGCGGTAGTAGCTCTTGCGGTTGCGGATCTGCTCCAGATCCTCCGCCTTGGTCATGCCGTGGCTGAAAAAATACTGCGCCAGGCGCTCGCCGCCAAAGCTGTTGACGACCTCGCAAGCGTAGCGGGCTGTCTGGTAATCCGTGCCGCTGATCCACAGCGGCGCGTTCCAGCGCTCGCACAGCCAATGCGCCAGGCCGATGTGGTCAGGGTGCATGTGGGTGACGATCACGCGCAGCACCGGCAGGCCGTTCAACTGCGTGGCGAACACGGTTTCCCAGGCGGCCCGCGATTCGGGGCGGTCAATGCAGCAATCCACCACGGTCCAGCCTTCGCGGCCATCGATGCGGTCACGCAGCAGCCACAGATTGATGTGATTCAACACGAACGGCAGCGCAATGCGCAGCCATTTGATGCCTGGCGCGACTTCCAGCGTACCGCCGGAGGCGAGCAGATCGTCGCCGAAAGGGTAGTGCAGGGCACTTTCGAGTTCTGTGGCGTTCATGGAAATGTTCTTATCGTCGAATGTGAAGTACGATGGCGGGTGACGTTGACGTTTACGTCAACCGTAAAACCCATTTTAGTTAGAGTTGACATTCGCTGCAGAACGTGCGCGACAGCCGACAGCCATGACGACGACCACTTTCACCATCAGTGACCTGGCCCGCGAGTTCGATCTCACCCCTCGCGCCATGCGTTTTTATGAAGATATGGGCCTGTTGCAGCCCGGGCGATCCGGCTCCGGCGGCCGGACCCGTGTCTACACCGCGCGCGATCGAACGCGCCTGAAACTTACCCTGCGGGCCAAGCGCCTGGGCCTGTCCCTTACAGAGGCCAAGGAGCTGATCGACATGTACGACAGCCCCCGCGACACCGGCCCGCAACTGGAGAAATTCCTCGATGTGCTGGCGGGGCATCGGGCGCATCTGGAGGCGCAATTGGCCGAGTTGCAGGCCACGCTCTCCGAAGTCCGGGAGCACGAAAAGGAAGCCCGCGCCCTGCTGGCGCGTGCCCCGCAGCCCTCCAACCGATCACCAGCCAAAGCAAAAGCATGAGCACTTCCTCTTTTCACCACGATCGCGTGTCCGCCAGTTTCGCGCGCCAGGGCATGATGCGGCACCTAGGCGCGGAACTGCGGCGTGTGGAGCTTGGCCTGGTGGAGATCTGGCTACCTTATTCTGACAAGGTCACCCAGCAGCAGGAGGGCTTTCATGGCGGCGCCATGGGCGCGGTGGCGGATATCGCGGGCGGCTACGCGGGCCTGACCGTCGCGCCGGAAGGCATGGAGGTCGTCACTGTCGAGTACAAGATCAATTTTCTGGCCAGCTTCCAGGGCGGGGCGCTACGCGCCATCGGCAGGGTGGCCAAGCCCGGCAAACGGATCATCGTCACGACCGCTGAAGTGCTGCACGTGGCCGCGGACGGAAAAGAGTCGCCTTGCGCATTGATGCAGCAGACGCTGGTGCCCGTCACCCAGACTTATTGATATAGATATTGCCCCCACAACTGACTCGTCTACAGCCGTCATTCCCGCGCAGGCGGGAATCCAGTGCAGCCTTTGAGCGCCCCCTGGATTCCCGCCTACGCGGGAATGACGAGAGAAAAGAAGCGGGTCAAGAAACCTGACACTCGAATTTCAAGGAGAGCCCCCATGAGCAATTTACCCGGCCTTAATTTCCAGCTCGGAGAAGAAATCGACGCGTTGCGCGACGCTGTCCGTTCGTTCGCGGAATCCGAGATCGCGCCACGCGCGGCTGAGGTGGACCGCAACGACCAGTTCCCCATGGATCTGTGGCCCAAGATGGGCGAGCTCGGGGTGCTGGGCATCACTGTGCCCGAGGAATACGGTGGCGCCAACATGGGTTATCTGGCCCACATGATCGCCATGGAGGAGATCAGCCGTGCCAGCGCCTCGGTCGGCCTCAGCTACGGCGCGCACAGCAACCTGTGCGTGAATCAGATCAAGCGCAACGGCAGCGAAGAGCAGAAGAAAAAATACCTGCCCAAGCTGATCAGCGGCGAGCACGTGGGCGCGCTGGCCATGAGCGAGCCGGGTGCCGGCAGCGACGTCATCAGCATGAAGCTCAAGGCCGAGGACAAGGGCGGCTACTACCTGCTGAACGGCAGCAAGATGTGGATCACCAATGGCCCGGATGCCGACACCATGGTGGTTTACGCCAAGACCGAGCCCGAACTGGGCGCGCGCGGCGTGACCGCCTTCATCGTCGAAAAAGGCATGAAAGGCTTTTCCACCGCGCAGAAGCTCGACAAGCTCGGCATGCGCGGCAGCCATACCGGTGAAATGGTATTCGACAATGTCGAAGTGCCCGCCCACCATATCCTTGGCGGCCTGAACCAGGGTGCCAAGGTATTGATGAGCGGCCTCGACTATGAACGCGCGGTGCTGGCGGGCGGTCCCATCGGCATCATGCAGGCGGTCATGGACAACGTGGTGCCCTATATCCACGATCGCAAGCAGTTCGGCCAGAGCATCGGCGAATTCCAGCTGGTGCAGGGCAAGGTGGCCGATATGTACACCGTGCTGCAGGCGGGTCGCGCGTTCCTCTACACCATCGGCAAGAACCTGGATGCGCTGGGGGCCGAGCACGTGCGTCAGGTGCGCAAGGACTGTGCCTCGGTGATCCTCTGGACGGCCGAGCAGGCCACCCGCATGGCTGGCGACGGCATCCAGCTCTTCGGCGGCAACGGCTACATCAACGAATACCCCCTCGGCCGCCTGTGGCGGGATGCCAAGCTCTACGAGATCGGTGCCGGCACAAGCGAAATCCGCCGGATGCTGATCGGGCGCGAGCTGTTCGCCGAAACCATGTAATCAACCCAACCAAAGCAAAGTTTTTATGGCCTCACCACTTCAGCATCTGATAGACAAGAACCGCGCCTGGGCCGAACGGGTCGAGCGCGAAAACCCGGGGTTTTTCAAGACCCTGGCAGCCCAGCAATCGCCCAAGTACCTGTGGATCGGCTGCTCCGACAGCCGCGTGCCTGCCAACCAGGTCATCGGCCTGGCGCCCGGCGAGGTGTTCGTGCACCGCAACGTGGCCAACGTGGTGGTGCACTCCGATCTCAATGCGCTCTCAGTGATCCAGTTCGCCGTGGACGTGCTGAAGGTCGAGCACATCATGGTGGTCGGCCACTATGGTTGCGGCGGTGTGCTGGCGGTCCTGCGTGAGCAGCGCGTGGGGCTGGCCGATCACTGGCTGCGCCATGTGCACGACGTCAAGATGCGCCACCGCGGCCGCTTGATGCACTTGTGCAACCACGAGCAGGAAGACACTCTGTGCGAGATCAACGTCATCGAGCAGGTGGGCAACATCGCGCAATCCAATGTGCTGCAGGATGCCTGGGCGCGTGGCCAGGCAGTTTCTGTGCACGGCTGGTGCTATGGCCTCAAGGACGGCCATGTGAAGGACCTCGGCGTCACCATGTCCAACTCCGAAGAGGTGGTGGACGTGTTCCGCAACGGCATCAAGCGCTATCCACGCGCTTCCGGCGCCAACGACGTTCACAGCGATCTCGCCCTTTGATCATGCAGGTGCGCGATTCCCATCTGGCCCGCGACATTGCGCGCGCGATGGTCGATGGTTTCAATCGCCACTACCGCCTGTTCCGCACAGAATCGGCACGCGCACGGCACCGCTTCGAAACCTGCGACTGGCATGGCCAGCAGCGGGCCCAGCGTGAGCGCATCGAGTTCTACGACCTGCGCGTGCGTGAATGCCAGCGCCGGCTGGAGCGGGAGTTCAAGGCCGGCGAGCAGCCCATGGAGACATGGCAGGACATCAAGCTGCATTACATCGGCCTGCTGGTTTCGCACAAGCAGCCCGAGCTGGCAGAGACCTTCTTCAACTCGGTCACCACCAAGATCCTGCACCGCAGCTATTTCCACAACAACTTCATCTTCGTGCGCCCAGCCATCAGCACGGAGTACATGGAGACCGACGACCCCAAGGCCAAGACCACCTACCAGGCCTTCTACCCTTCGGCTCACCGGCTGGAGGAAACGGTCCGTGCGATGCTGGAGTCATTCACGCTGCGCTGCGCGTTCGAAGACATCGAGCGCGATGCCCGCTACGTGGCCAACGCCATGCGGCGCGAACTGGGCGACGAGAAGCTGCGGACCAACTTCCAGGTGCAGGTGCTCTCCAGCCTGTTTTACCGCAACAAGGGCGCGTATCTGGTGGGCAAGCTCATCAACGGGTTCCGCGAAGTGCCGTTTGCCTTGCCCATCCTGCACCGGCAGCCAGGCACTGTATTCGTGGATGCGGCCTTGTTCGGCGAGGAAGACCTGCTGATTTTGTTTTCCTTCTCGCGTGCGTACTTCATGGTCGACATGGAAATCCCATCGGCCTACGTGCAGTTTCTGCGCAGCCTCATGCCGCGCAAGCCCCGCGCCGAGATCTACAACGCCCTGGGGCTGGCCAAGCAAGGCAAGAACCTGTTCTACCGCGACCTGCTCTGGCACCTGCGCCACAGCACCGACAAGTTCCGCATCGCGCCCGGCATCAAGGGCATGGTGATGCTGGTGTTCGATCTGCCGAGCTTTCCTTACGTCTTCAAGATCATCAAGGATTTCTACCCCTCGCCCAAGGACACCACCCGTGAGCAGGTCCGGGGGAAGTATCAACTGGTCAAGCACCATGACCGGGTGGGCCGCATGGCCGACACCATGGAGTTTTCGTTGCTGGCTTTTCCGCGCGACCGTTTCGACGAGGCGCTGATCGCCGAAATCGAGAAGCACGCCCCCAGCCAACTCGACATCGGTGATCGCGATGGCGACGGCCAGGCGGAGGTCATCATCTCGCACGCCTATATCGAGCGGCGCATGATCCCACTCAACCTGTATCTGCAGGAGGCCATCTACGCCGGCGCCGATGCCCAGCTTGAGCATGCCGTCATCGAGTACGGCAATGCCATCAAGGAACTGGTGGCGGCCAATATCTTCCCGGGAGACATGCTGTGGAAGAATTTTGGTGTCACGCGCCACGGCAAGGTGGTGTTCTACGACTATGACGAAATCGAGTACCTCACGGACTGCAATTTCCGGCGTGTCCCGCCAGCCCGCAGCGAGGAAGAGGAGATGAGCGGCGAGATCTGGTACAGCGTGGCCAAGGGCGATGTATTTCCTGAAACCTTCGGCCCTTTTCTGCTTGGACATCCGCGTGTGCGGGATGCGTTCATGAGGCACCACGCCGATCTGCTAGAGGCCGATTTCTGGCAGCGGAACAAGGAGCGCATCCAGCGCGGCGAGGTGATTGATTTTTTCCCCTACGGTGTGCACCGGCGCTTCGATGTGAACGGCGGCGCCTGGGGCGCCTCCGAGCTGGCCGACCCCGTGGCCGCGAGTACCGAGACACCGGCCGACCGGCCGGATACGTTAGGGCCTATGACGGCCGGGGAGCCGTCTGAATGAGCCGCGATTCACGCAGCTGTCGTTCCCGTGCGGGCACAGGGTGTTTGGCTCCCTCCCCCTCTGGGAGAGGGTTGGGGTGGGGGCTTTCACTGTCGGTTGATCTGAACGGCCTTCTGCTTCCTAATGACCTTCCGCTGCTGATCAATGGTCGGAGGCCGGGACTGCCCCCGGCGGTGCAGTCACCTTCTTTTGCGTCGCCAAAAGAAGGTAACCCAAGAAAAGGCGACCCCACTTGCCGTGTCCCTTCGCTACGCTACGGGCAACCTGCGGTGCTCAATCGAGGGGTGGTGCTGCAGAACTCGCTATGTTCACTTCGTTCACGTCGCTCAAACAGCTGCAGCAAGCTAGAGCACGAAGCAAGGGCATCTTGCAGTGCCCTTGCCCACCCCTCGCTCTGCGCTCCTCGGCACGCCCAGAGGGGACCCGCGGTTCGGGCCATCGCTGCGCTCGGCTCCCGAATCAAATGGGCCTCGCTTCGCGTGGCCTGTCTTTTTGTCCCCCTGGGACCGCCAAGCTCCAGCTTGGCATTCAGGGCATCCGCACGCGCGGCCCTTGAATTGGCGCTTCGCGTTTCAAGAGGCACCTCGTATGCGCCAAGTCCAGTAAAAATTTTTCATCATCATTCAAGGAGATCACATGTCCGACCCCATCGTCATCGTTTCCGCCGCCCGCACCCCCATGGGCAGTTTCCAGGGTGATTTCGCCAACCTGGCCGCGCACGATCTGGGCGGCGTGGCCATCAAGGCTGCCATCGAACGCGCCGGCATCAAGCCCGAACTCGTCACCGAAGTGCTGTTCGGCAACTGTCTGCTGGCAGGGCAGGGCCAGGCCCCTGCGCGCCAGGCCGCGTTCAAGGGCGGCTTGCCCAAGAGCGCGGGCGCGGTCACGCTCAGCAAGATGTGCGGCTCGGGCATGCGCGCGGCCATGTTCGCGCACGACATGCTCGTGGCTGGCTCGCACGATGTGCTGGTGGCCGGTGGCATGGAGAGCATGACCGGCGCGCCCTATCTGCTGCAGAAGGGCCGCGGCGGCTACCGCATGGGCCATGACCGCATCTTCGACCACATGATGCTCGACGGCCTGGAAGACGCTTACGAGCCTGGCCGCAGCATGGGCACCTTCGGCGAGGACTGCGCCGCCAAGTACCAGTTCACCCGCGAGCAACAGGATGCGTTCGCCATTGCCAGCGTGCAGCGCGCGCAGGCAGCCATTCAGTCAGGAGCATTCAAGGAGGAGATCGCACCCGTGACTCTCAAGGACCGCAAGGGCGAGCGCGTGGTGGAGATCGACGAAGGTCCGGGCCGCATCAACGTCGAGAAGATCGGCGGCCTCAAGCCCGCTTTCAAGAAAGATGGCACCGTGACCGCCGCCAGCAGCTCCAGCATCAACGATGGCGCGGCCGCGATGGTGATGATGCGCGAGTCCACGGCCAAGGCGCTGGGCTGCCGGCCGCTGGCGCGCATCGTGAGCCACGCCACGCATGCCCAGGAGCCGGAATGGTTCTCCACTGCCCCCATCGGCGCCACCGAGAAGGCGCTGAAGAAGGCCGGCTGGCAGGTGGCCGATGTCGACCTGTGGGAGATCAACGAAGCCTTCGCCGTGGTGCCCATGGCGCTCATGCATGACCTGAAGGTGCCGCATGAGAAGGTCAACGTCAATGGCGGCGCCTGTGCACTGGGGCACCCCATCGGGGCGAGCGGTGCGCGCATCATGGTCACGCTGATGCATGCGCTGAAGGCGCGCGGCTTGAAGAAAGGCCTGGCCACGCTGTGCATCGGCGGCGGCGAGGCCACGGCCTTGGCGCTGGAGATGCTCTAATAGTCAAGCCAAGCCCAGGAGATATTCCCATGTCCACCATTTTGATCATCGGCGCCTCGCGCGGCATCGGCCATGAAATGGCGCGCCAGTATGCCGCCGAAGGCGCACGCGTCATCGCCACGGCGCGCGATGACGACAGCCTGGCCGGCCTGAAGGCGCTGGGTTGCGAACCGCTCAAGCTCGACGTGACCGATCCCGCCAGTGTCAGCGGACTGGCCTGGCGGCTGGATGGCGAGAAGATCGATACCGCCTGGTATGTCGCCGGCGTGATATGCAACCGCGCCAACGCGACCACACCCCCACCCAGCAGGAGTTCGACCGCGTCATGCATGCCAACGTGCTGGGCGCCATGCAGGTGATCCCGCAGGTGGCTCCGCTGGTCGTGGCCAGCAAGGCACCCGGGGGCGGGCGCTTTGGCTTCATCAGCAGCGAAATGGGGCATATCGGCAGCATCACTACCTCAGGTGCCTGGCTGTACCGCGTGAGCAAGGCCGCGCTCAACATGGCCGTGGCGTCCGCGCGGAACAGCTATCCGGAGGCGGCTTTCATCGCCTTCCATCCCGGCTGGGTGAAGACCTCGATGGGCGGGGAGGCTGCGCCCGTCACCGTGCCGGACAGCGCTGCGGGGCTGCGTGCGACGATGGCCGGCGCTACGCTCGCCGACAGCGGCTCGTTCATGCGCTATGACGGTACGCGTATCGAAGGTTGGTAGAGCAGCGCTACTTTGGCGTGTAGGTGATCTTCGTGGCAACGAACTGCACAATGCCCGCCTGCTGGCTGTCCTGCACGGCCAGCTTCAGTTCCTGGCCCCGATAAGGCCCTTCCGCCGCCACCCATTGCTCGCTGGTTTGGTCGATCGAGGCCCCGCCTGGGTAGACGACATGGCTGGTGCCGGCGAACTTGCACGCATTGATGATGCCCATGGGCGTGCTGAGCGCCTCGCGGCCTATGTAGGTGATGGTGGACGTCACCGTTTCCTCGTTGCGGATCTCATCGTTCGCACCCTGGATCGTTTCCACCACGGTGGTTGATTCGGTCTTCTCGCCTGGCTGCATATCCACGGGCCGTTCGATGGGGGGTGGTTGATCTTGCGGCCGTACATGGGGTCTGCGTTTTCATCGCCGTTGCGGGAGCCATAGCGGATCTCCTTCCCGTTCACGAGATCCACGTACTGTCTCTCGGAGCCCCCGGTGCCCGTGGCGTAGATATAGGTCTCGCGGACGAATCGGACAGGATTCGCGCCCGCAAATGATTCTCGCGGGCCCGTCGTTGTGGTCACGCGGGCCTTGAAAACTTCGCTATTGGGCGCCAAGGTGTCTTGCTCCACCTCGGATACCGTGCCCTCCCGAAAATCCGCCTCATTGAAGCAGGCGGAGGAACTCGTACCGGACCCGGGGTTGGGGCCGCCTGGATTGCCTCCAGTGTCACCATCGTCATCGCCGCCGCTGCCGCCGCACGCCACCAGGGACGAAATCGCCAGGGCCGTCAGGAAGAATTTCGCCGAGGCCGGTGCCAGCCTCTTGAATCGCCGGGGGAAACGGTGCGCTCGAGAAAGGGAAACTGCAGGATGCATGAGAAATCTCCAGAGAAAATGCCGGAAAAGCATAAAAAGCATTTCCGGGTGCGCGGCGCATCAAGATTCCAACGGCCGCCTCATGCCGATGAAGCGCAGGTGATTTCGACGAACGACCTGAAAATGCCGACGAGCGTCACGCGGCTTTTCTACCATTGGCGCCAGGCAGGGGCCGCGGCCCATGAAGGACACGCATGAACGAGAGCGAAGACAAGACCGGCAGCTTCGGCAAGCCACTACGGCGGGCCACGCTGCGCCTCGGCTTGCTTTACTGGGCCTGCATGTTTGTGGCAGACAGCATCCTGGGTTACTTCATCCAGATCGACCCGGTTGAGTCAGCGCCGCTCAAGTTCGTGCTGTTCGGCGCCAGCGCGCTGATGACCTATGCCATGTCTTTGCTGCTGTTTCGCTTGCGCGGCCTGTCGTTCACGAGAAAGGCCTTGCTCTGCTTCGGCATGACGGCGGTCGCTGCGCCTATCTTCGCGGGGATCGATTTCCTCAACTACATGATCTGCGAGTATCCCAAGCCGGTGGCGCTCGATCCGCTCTATACCGGTTACATGTTGATCGAGGGCGCCTCGATGCTGTTCGGCTGGAGTTGCCTGTTCATGGCGCTGCTCTACAACTTCGAGGTGCGCGACCACGAACGGCGCCTGGCCGCCGTGCGGGAGGAGGCGCTGACTGCGCAGATGCGGGCTCTGCGTTACCAGGTGAATCCGCATTTTCTTTTCAATACGCTGAACTCCATTGCCGGCTTGATCGAAGAAGGCGATGCCGTGCGAGCTGAGCGCATGGTGACCTCGCTGTCCACGTTTTTGCGCACGTCCCTGGCGTTGGATCCCCTGCACGATGTGGCCTTGGCTGAGGAGCTGCGCCTGCAACAGGACTATCTGGCCATCGAGCGGGAGCGCTTCTCCGACCGGATGGATTTCATCGTCGACGCACCCAGGGATTTGCAGAAGGCGCTGGTGCCGAGCTTGCTGCTGCAGCCGTTGATCGAGAACGCCATCAAGCATGGTGTCGGGCAGTCGCCAGGGCATACGCAGATCCGTATCTGGGCGCGCCGGCGCGACAGCCATCTGTGCCTGGCCGTTGAAAACAATCTCCATCTCGATGCCTTGCCCCCTGCTTCGATGGCGGGCTTGGGCATCGGCCTGCGCAATGTGGCGGAGCGCATCCGGCTGCGTTTTGGGGAATCCGGTGCCTTTCGTGTCGACGCGGATGGCGGCAGGCGCTTCCGGGTGGAAATCGAGCTGCCCTGGAGAACGGCATGACGCGACCCGGTGTGCTGGTGGTCGACGACGAGCCGCTGGCCCGGCGCCGCGTGGTCCGGTTGCTACGGCAGCTGCCGTGGGTCGGAGAGATCGCCGAAGCGGCCAATGTGCAGCACGCGCTGGACCAATTGACCCGATTCGAGGCGAGGATCCTGCTGCTCGACATCCAGATGCCCGGTGGCGGCGGGTTCGACCTGCTGGCCAGGATCTCCGGCAGATCCGAGATGCCCGCGGTGGTGTTCATCACGGCCTTCGATGACCAGGCATGCCGGGCATTTGATTCCAATGCGACCGACTACATCACCAAGCCGATCGAACCGGGGCGGTTCCAGCTGGCCATGGCGCGGGCCCGGCAAGCCGCGGAGCAACGCGGCAGCGCGGAGCGGATCGCGGAGCTGGAAGAGGTGATCGCCAACCTGCGGCGTACACCGCTGCAGCCGGCGCCTGTGCAGACAGAAATCTGGGTGAAGACAAAAGACCACTACGTCCGCATCGCCGCCGGCAGCATCACACGGATCCAGGCCGAGCGAGACTACGCTCGCATCCACGCCGACGGAAGGGAGTACCTGCACAATGTCAGCTTGTCCGAGTTGGAGCGCCAGTTGCCTGCCGAGAATTTCATCCGCGTCCATCGCAGCACGCTCGTGCGCCAGGATGCAGTGGTTCGCCTGGGAACGGGCTCATTCTCATCCATGACCGTGGTGCTCTCCGACGGTACGGTGGCCCGGGTTGGCCGCACCTATGCTGCGGACGTCAAAGCGCGTTTGCTGTCGAAGAAGTAGCTGCTGGTAAGCAGCCTCTGATGCCAATCAGGCTTGTCGGATAATTCCCGTTGATAAAGAACGAGAGACGACGATGCTGCTGACCGAAGACCAGGAAATGATCCGAGATGCCGTGCGCGCTTTCGCGCAGGAGCAGCTCTTGCCCCACGCTGCCCGTTGGGACAAGGAACACTACTTCCCCGCCGATGCCCACAAGGGATTGGCCGAGCTTGGCGCCTATGGCATCTGTGTGCCGGAGGAGTACGGAGGTGCGGGGCTGAACTATATTTCGCTCGCCCTGGTGCTGGAGGAAATCGCGGCCGGTGATGGCGGCACCAGCACGTCGATCAGCGTGACCAATTGCCCCTACAACGCCATCTTGATGCGGTACGGCACCGAGGCGCAGAAGCGTAAATGGCTGGCGCCGGCGGCGCGCGGCGAGATGCTGGGCGCTTTCGCGCTCACTGAGCCCCATGTGGGCAGCGATGCTTCCAGCCTGCGGACCACCGCGGTGAAGGAAGGCGGCGAATACGTCCTGAACGGAGCCAAGCAGTTCATCACCAGCGGCAAGAACGGCCATGCGGCCGTCGTGATCGCCGTGACGGACAAGGCCGCGGGCAAGCGTGGCATGAGCGCCTTTATCGTGCCCACCCACAACCTGGGCAATGCCGGTTGGGTGGTCGCGCGCCTGGAGGACAAGCTGGGCCAGCACTCCAGCGACACCGCGCAGATCAACCTGGAGAATTGCCGCGTGCCGGCCGAGAACCTCATTGGTGAGGAGGGCGAGGGCTACAAGATCGCCCTCAGCGCCCTGGAGGGCGGGCGCATCGGTATCGCGGCGCAAAGCGTGGGCATGGCGCGTGCCGCCCTGGAGGTGGCCATTCAATACGCCAAGGAGCGCGAGGCGTTCGGTACGGCCATTTTCAATCACCAGGCTGTGAGCTTCCGGCTCGCGGATTGCGCTACCCGGCTGGAAGCGGCCCGGCAGCTTATCTGGCACGCGGCGGCTTTGCGTGATGCCGGCAAGCCTTGCCTGAAGGAAGCCGCCATGGCCAAGCTGTTCGCCAGCGAGGTGGCCGAGCAGGTGTGCACAGCCGCGATCCAGACCTTGGGCGGCTATGGCTACGTGAGCGACTTCCCGGTGGAGCGAATCTACCGCGACGTGCGCGTGTGCCAGATCTACGAAGGCACCAGCGACGTGCAGAAGATCCTGATCTCGCGCGCCTTGTGACGTCGGCCGGAAATCCTCGCGCGGCCAAAGGGGGCGAGCCGTGTCCCTGCGGCGGCCGCCCTGCCGGCACAGGCTTTGGCGCATGCTGCGGACGCTGGATTGGGCATTTCGAGACCGCCGCCGCGCCGGATGCCGAAGCCCTCATGCGCTCACGCTACTCCGCCTTCGTGCGGGGCGATGAGCCTTATCTGCTGGCCACCTGGCACCCTTCGACCCGCCCCGGGGGGCTGGATCTGGAGGCCGGTGTCAAATGGCTGGGTCTCGAAGTGCGTTCGCACCGCACGACTGATGAAACGCATGCAGAGGTGGAGTTCGTGGCGCGCTCCCGCCTGCATGGCCGTGCCACCCGCCTGCACGAGCGCAGCCGTTTCGTGCGCGAGAATGACGGCCATGGCATGCTACGGTGGTTTTATGTGGATGGCTCGATTTCCTGAGGTTTTTCCCTCACCAGCGAACCCTCGGATGACGAGGCGGAGTTCATGAGAATCATCATTCTTGGCGCGGGCCGCGTGGGCGAAAGCGTGGCGGAAACCCTGGTGTCGGAGGCGAACGACATCACGGTGGTCGATATGGAGCCCGAGCGGCTGCGCGATCTGGAAGACCGGCTGGAGCTGCGCGGCGTCGCCGGTAATGGCATCCAGCCTTCGGTGCTGCGTGGCGCCGGAGCGGACGATTGCGATCTGTTCATCGCCTGTTCGGGGCGCGACGAGACCAATCTGGTGGCCTGCAAGATCGCGCACGATGTCTTCGGCATTCCCACCACCATCGCACGCCTGCGTTCACCCGAGTTCCCGCAGGGCGACAAGCTGCTCGACAAGAATGGTTTCTCGGTAGATAAGGTGATTTGCCCCGAAGCTTCGGTCACCAGGTACGTGCAATTGCTGATCGAGTACCCCGGAGCATTGCAGGTGGTGCAATTCTCGCAAGGGAAGGCCCATCTGGTGGTGGTGCGTGTGGCGCACGGCAGCCGGCTCGCCAATCACTCCATTGCCGAATTCCGCGCCGAGAACCCTGATGTCCCGCTGCGCATCGTCGCCATATACAGGCGCGATCAAGAGCTTCCCGTGGAGGGCGACACCCAGGTCCGGCCTGGCGACGAAATTTATGTGCTGGTGGCGCACGAGCAGGTCCGGCAGGCGCTGCACTCCATCGGCAATCCGGACCGCGTGGTGCGCCGCGTGATGATTGTCGGCGGAGGCAAGGTGGGCCTGCGGCTCGCGCGCAAGCTCATTGGCGTGTGCGAGGTGAAGATCATCGAGTCCAACCGCAAGCGGGCCGAATACCTGGCTGGCGAATTGCCGTCCGATATGCTGGTGCTGGAGGGCAATGGCGCTGACGAGGATCTGCTGGAGGACGAAGGCGTGGGCGAAATGGATCTCTTCATTTCGCTCACCAACGACGACGAAGACAACATCATGTCCGCCATGCTGGCCAAGCGCATGGGCGCCCGGCGTGTGATGGCGCTCATCAACCGCCGCGCCTACGCCGAGATGATGCAAGGCAGCGCGATCGACATCGCCATCTCACCCTCGCACGCCGTCATTGGCGAGTTGCTGATGCACGTGCGCCGCGGCGCGGTGGCGGCGGTGCACAGCCTGCGCAGCGGCACGGCCGAGGCGCTGGAGGGGATCGCGCACGGCGATGCGAAGACCTCCCGCCTGGTAGGCCGCCGGATCGAGGACATCAAGCTGCCCGCGGGCGTGCGTATCGGGGCCATTGTGCGCGGCGAAGAGGGCGATGCGCGCGTGCTGATCCCCAGCGGCGAGACCGTGATCGAAACCGATGACCACGTCATCATTTTCCTGCCGCACAAGCGCATGGTGCGCGAGGTCGAGAAGCTTTTCCAGGTACGAGCCACTTTCTTCTGAGCTTGTGCCTCTCTATAAAAAATGAAGCGCTTTTCCGGTACCTTCCTCGTGCTCTCATGGGTGATCATGGGCTTTTCGTTCGCCTTTCTGGTGCCCATGGCCTGGGATTGGTTCTGGGAGGGCGGGCGCAACTGGAGGATATGGGCCTGGTGTTTCATGTTCACGCTGGCCACCGGCGCTTGGCTATGGGTGCGCCATCGGGAATCCGCGGGCGAACTGACCGTGCGGGATGGTTTTCTGCTGGTCACCCTGGTGTGGGTGGTCCTGCCCATTTACGCCGCGCTGCCGCTGATGTTCGTGGTGCAAGGCATCAGCTGGACCGATGCCTATTTCGAAGCCATGAGCGGCCTGACGGCTACCGGCGCCACCACGCTGGCGGGCCTGGATCTGCTGGCCACTTCCGTCAACATCTGGCGGTGCTTCCTGCAATTGGTGGGCGGGTTGGGCATCATGCTGCTGGCGGTGGCCATTCTTCCATTTCTCGGGCTGGGCGGCATGCAGCTGTACAAGGCCGAGATGCCCGGCCCCATGAAGGAGCAGCGCCTGACGCCGCGCGTGGCCGAAACGGCGCGTGGCTTGTGGGGGGTGTACTTCGTGCTGTCGGCGGCCTGCATGCTGGCCTACCGCGCGGGCGGAATGGATTGGCCCGATGCTTTCATGCACATGTGCACCACGGTCGGCCTGGGGGGGCTCTCGTCGCATGACAAGAGCTTCGGTTACTGGAATTCGGCGCAACTGGAGTGGACGGCGATCCTCTTCATGGTCCTCTCGGGTATCAGCTTCGCGCGCTATTTCATGCTGTGGCAGCAGCGCTCGCTGACGCCCGTGGCGCGCGATGCCGAGGTGCGGGCTTATTTCACGGTCATGCTTTTGGCCACGGCCGTGATCACTGTCATGCTGCTGATCGGCTCGGTCTATCCAGATGCCGGCACCGCGCTTCGGCAGGCGGCCTTCCAGGTGGTTTCCGTATCCACCACCACCGGCTACGCCACCACGGACTACCTGCTCTGGCCCACCTTCGTGCCAGTGCTTCTGCTGTTCCTGGGCTGCTTCGTTTCCTGTGCGGGGTCGACTGGCGGCGGCATCAAGATGGTGCGCATGCTGGTGCTGGTGCGGGTCGCACAGCGCGAGTTGCTGCGCATTGTCCATCCGCGCGTCGTACACCCGGTGGCGCTCGGCCGCACGGTGGTGCCGCAGAACGTGATCAGCACGGTCATGGCCTTCATGCTCATCTATGGCGGCGTGATGGTGGGGCTGACCATGCTCATGCTGGCATCAGGCCTTGATGTGGTCACGGCCTTCACCGCGGTGATCGGCTGCCTCAACAACATCGGCCCCGGCATGGGCAAAGTGGGGCCGGCTGGCAACTTCGGTTCGCTGAACGCGTTCCAGATCTGGATCTGCAGCCTGGCCATGCTGCTGGGGCGTCTGGAGCTGCTTTCCGTGTTGGTGTTGTTTACCCCCCAGTTCTGGAGGCGATAGTCTTTCTGGAAGCGCTTTGCGCCTTTCCTTTTTGCAGGATTTCGATGAGCCTCACCGCCAGCGGAGGGAGCGGATGGTGCTTGCGGGTCACGACACCGATGGCCCGTGAAAGGCGGGCTTCGGCGAAGGGCAACGGCGCCAACCCCTGGCCGTTCGGCCCTGCGAGGCTGGCCTCGCTCATCAGCGCCACCAGGTCGCTCTGCGCGATCAGCCGGCTTAGCGGAGCAGTGGTGTTGCTCACCTCGATGGCAACGTGCGGGGAGGAAGGCCCGCTTCCGCCAATCTGGCTTCGACCCCGCGGCGGCTGGCGACGGCCGCACCCGGCAATATCCATTGCGCATCCACGAGGTCTGACAACCGCAGGTGACGCCGCGACAGCAGCGGATGGCCTTCGCGCACCACCATGCACAGGTCATCGCTCATCAGCGGCAGCGCTTGCAGATCGTCGGGCAAGACCTTCGGGATGGCATTGATGCTCAGATCCAGGTCGCCCAGGCGCAGCGCGGCCAGCAGTGCATCATTCAGGTTGATCATCAATCGTACCCGGGCCGCGGGGCGCTGCTGGTGCAACTGCAGGACGGCCGGCACGAAAAGCCGCTCTGCATACAGCGGGGAGACACCTGCGCGTAACGTGCCCATGGCTCCCAGATGGAGATCTGCCGCTTCCTTGATGGCGTCTGCCAGGCTGGCGCGCAAGGTTTTCGTGCGTTGGCGGAATTGCTCGGCGACGGGCGTCAGCGTCATGCCGCGCGAGCCCCGTTCGAACAGAGGAAAGCCCAGCTCTTTTTCCAGCCGCTGCAAGCCCTTGGTCAACGCGGGTTGAGACAAACCCAGCGCGGCGGCGGCTCTGCGCACTTGCCCATGCTCCGCTACCGCGAGGAAGTAGTCAACGTCGTCGAGC
The DNA here is from genome assembly GCF_049532675.1 of Ottowia sp. VDI28. NCBI lineage: Bacteria > Pseudomonadati > Pseudomonadota > Betaproteobacteria > Burkholderiales > Comamonadaceae > Ottowia > Ottowia sp. VDI28. The sequence goes on from NZ_CP149820.1 coordinate 1,872,823, forward strand.
CGCAGCGCCAAAAGTGCCTCCTGAAAATTCCCGTTCGATAAAAGTGGACCATCTCCGATAACCATGTGTTATCGGAAAACGAGCTTGGATTATCCACAGGCGCGCCCGTGATTCCTAGACTTGCCTTCAACACTTCAGGAGACAAGCTCATGACCGACTTCGCAGTCCCGCTACCGAGGAGTTTTCCATGAATCTCGGCATGTACCTCGCGCGAGGTGCCCGCCAGTGGGGTGAACGCCCCGCCGTGATCTTCCGCGACCGGACGCTCAGCTACCGTGATCTGGAGTTGCGCTCCAACCGCCTCGCGCACGCACTGCTCAAGCTGGGTTTGAAGCGCGGCGACCGAGTGGCCGTAGTGTCTCCCAATCGCCCGGAAATCGTGGAGCTGGAGTGCGCGCTCTACAAAGCGGGCCTCGTCAAGGTCGCGCTCAATTCCCGGCTGGCGCCTCAGGAGCTGGCTGATGCGCTTGGCAACGCCGAGCCTGTGGCCTGCCTGGCGGGCCCGGAGCACCGGCGCATGGTCGACGAGGCCGTGATCAGCGTACCTTCCGTGGCCCACCGCATCGCGCTCGATCCCGCCGAGGCAGGTGCCACAGGTGCCACAGGTGCCACAGGCACCACGGGCGGCTGGCTCGCGTATGAAGCGCTGTTGGCCGGATCCCCGGAGACCCACATGCGCGAGGAGATGAGGCCCGAGGAGCTGGCCGTGCTGCACTACACCTCCGGCTCCACCGGCAAGCTCAAGGCCGCGATGCAGACCGTTGGTAACCGCTTTGCATCGCTTCGCAAGAACACCATGGGCCGCATGCATGCCGGCGAAGGTGATGTGCTGATGCTGTCGGGGCCCATCACACATGCCAGCGGCATGTTTATTCAACCCATGCTTTTTCAGGGCGCGACGATTCTGCTGATGGAGGGTTTCCGCCCGGCCGAATACCTGGAAGCGATCGAGAAGCACCGCGTCACCATGGTCTTCCTGGTGCCGGCCATGATTCATGCGCTGCTGGCCGAGCCGAGCGTGCGCACGCGGGATCTGTCGAGCCTGCGCCTGATGAGCTACGGCGCCGCACCGATGTCGCCTGCGCGCATACGCGAAGCCTGGTCCGCGTTCGGTCCGGTGCTGGCGCAAGGCTATGGCGCGGGCGAGACCACCGGCGGGGTCGTCGGGCTCAGCATCGCCGATCACGCGGCCGCCATCGAGGGCGGCAGGGAAGGGCTGTTGTCTGCCTGCGGCCGGCCTATCAGCGAGTCCGATGTGCAGGTGCTCGATGAGGCCGGTATTCCCGTCAGCGGGGAGGCCATCGGGGAAATCTGCGTGCGCGGTCCTGATGTGTTTGCGGGCTATTGGCGCGAGCCCGAGCAGACGGCACAAGCGCTCGATGCCAACGGGTGGCTGCGCACCGGTGATCTGGCGCGTGTGGACAGCGAAGGCTACATCTATATCGTCGACCGCAAGAAGGAAATGCTGGTCTCGGGCGGCTTCAATATCTATCCGAGTGAAATCGAATCGGTGCTGGCCCAGCACCCGGCGATTTACGAGGTTTGCGTGGTTGGTGTCCCTGACGACCATTGGGGCGAAGCCGTCAAGGCGGTTGTCGTGCTGCGGGACGGCACGCAAGCGGACGATGGCGACATCATGGCTTTCTGCCGAGGCCGGTTGGCCGACTTCAAACGTCCGCGCTCCGTCGATTTCGTGTCGCAATTGCCGAAGAACGGGAACGGAAAACTCTCCCGCAAGGACGTGCGCGAGCCCTATTGGCGCGGCCGCGAGCGGCGGGTCAACTGAGGAGGTGCCATGAGTTCTGAACACAACACACCACGTTCGCCGTGCACGCCTTTCGAGGGCTCCGACGCCGCGCGCGATTTCATCGCACGGCTCGATACCTTCTTCCGCGAGGAGTTGCATCCGCTCGCCGCCCAGCATGAGATCACCTCCGAGAAGGGCGCGTCGCGCGCCGTGCTGCAACAGGTCTGGAAGCGCTCGCGCGATCTGGGGTTCTACGGCATGACGCTGCCTGAAGCGCTGGGCGGCGCGGGGTTCAACGTCGTGGACCATGCGCTCATCAAGGAGTTCATCTATGCCAGCGGTTCACCTTTCGCGCCCCATGTGCTGGGCGAGCTGACAGGGCCGCCCCGCGTGGGCGCGCTGATCAGGCAGGCTACACCGGACCAGATGGAGCGCTTCATCCTGCCCGTCGCGCGCGCTGAGAAAGCCATCTGTTTTGCCATCACAGAACCCGAGGCCGGGTCCGACGCTGGCGCGGTGCAGACGAAGGCCCGGCGGGACGGAGACAGCTTCGTCCTCAACGGAACCAAGCGCTTCATTTCCGGGTCGCCCTTCTGCGATGTGGCGGTGATCATCTGCTCGACCAGCGACGATCCCGCGGTGCGCGAGACCACCGCCTTCTTCGTCGAGCGCGATCGGGAAGGGTTCCGCATCGAGGAGGGTTACAAGACCATGGCGGGCCAGTCCCACACCGGCAACATCGTGCTGACCGATTGCCGCATACCGGCGGGCAACCAGATCGGCGAGCGTGGCCGGGGGTTGGCCTTGGCCTTGGGGCGCATCACGGTCAACCGCTTGCTGCACTGTCCGGCCATGCTCGGCCTGGCCCGGTTGGCGCTGGATGACTCGCTTGCGTACGCTGCGAGAAGACGCCAGTTCGGGCAACCCATTGGCGCTTTCCAGGCGGTGCAGCACCTGCTGGCGGACATGGCGACCGAACTCGCCGCCGCGCGGGCGTTGATGCTGAGCGTGGCGCGCAGTCTCGATGCGGGCAGCGATGCCCGGGCCGAAGCCTCGATGGCGAAGCTGTTCTGTTCTGAGACCGCGTTTCGCGTGGCCGACCGGGCGGTGCAGATCCATGGTGGCGAAGGCATCGTGCAAGGCAGCCGGGTCGAGTTCCTTTTCCGCTTGCTGCGCATGTACCGCGTGCTGACGGGCACCAGCGAAATCCAGCGCAACACCATCGCCCGCGAATTGCTGGGCGCTTCCGTGCACTGACATCCATCGACAACAGGAGACGAACATGCAGACCATGACCCGACGCCATGTGATCCTGGCCGCGGCCGGCCTCGCGCTCAGCGGTGCGGCGGCCGCGCAGGAATACCCTGCGCGGCCCATCAAATGGATTGTTCCCTTCCTGGCCGGCACGGCGCCCGACACCACGGTGCGCATTGCTGCCGAGGCCATGTCGGAGATCCTGAAACAGCCGGTGGTGATCGAGAACAAGGCCGGCGCCGCCGGCAATCTAGGCGCGCAGATCGCGGCCCGCGCACCGGCCGACGGCTACACCTGGGTTTACTCTGCCACGCCCATGGCCACCAACATGCGCATGTACCGCAAGCCAGGGTATGACGTTATGAAGGACTTCATCCACGTGGGCGGGATCACGCGCTCGGATACCGTGGTGGTCGTTCCGGCGGATGCCGGCATCGAGAGCATGAAGGACCTGATCGAGCATATGCGGCGTGAGCCTGGCAAATTTTCCTACGCATCGGGCGGCGTGGGTTCGCCAGCGCACATGGGCAGCGAGTTGATACTCAAGGCGACCGGTACGCAGGCGCTTCATGTCCCCTATAAGGGCGCATCGGAATCCGTGAATGCCGTGATGGGCAAGCAGGTGAACTTCGCGCTCACGATCAGTTCGGTATCGCTGCCGCACATCGTGGGAGGCAAGCTCAAGGCGCTGGCGGTCACGGCGCCGACCCGCAATCCGCGCCTGCCTGATGTGCCTACGTTGGCGGAAGCCGGCGTGCCTGATATCTCGCTCGTGTCCTACGGCGGCCTTTCCGTCCCGGCAAAGACACCGGAACCCGTCGTGGAGCGCATCTCCGAAGCGCTGCAGCAGGCATTGGCCAATCCCCAGGTCCGGGCGAAGCTGGAAGCCAATGGCGGGGCCGTCGTGGCGAGCAAGCGCAGGGACTATTCGCACAGCCTGGAAACCGAGATCGCACTGACGGAGCAACTGATGAAAGCCACAGGAGTCAGCGCGCAGTAGGCTCCAGCGGTCCCGGCTCGGACGAATCGCGGTTTCGAAGCACCACAGTGATCTGGCCGCTGGTTTCGATGGTGGCCTGCTGGACTTCGTACGTATGCAGGCAGCCGGCGGCGCGCAGCGCCGCTTGCACGTCATCTGGCGTGAGCCGCTCGGCTTGCATCGTTTGCGGGTTCAATTGGCCGGCGTGGATGAGGACTTGCGGCTTGCCATCCACCCAGCGCGCTATCCGCGGGTAGCGCCAGCTGATCTGCGCCATCAGCGTATGGCAGCCGATGAGTGTCAGTGCGGAGATCAGGCCGCCGACCAGCGAGTTGTCGCCCGCGTTCATCGAATTCTGAACCGCGTTGGAGAGGATCAGCAGCAGGATCAGGTCGAACGGGTCATATTGCCCTATCTGGCGCCGCCCCGTGAGGCGCAGAAAGAACAGCAGGAACGCGTACACCGCGATCCCGCGAACGACGAATTCCCACCAGGGTACGCTCATCTCGAACATCTGGACGCCTTTCGTACTGAGTTGAATTGCTCTCGGAATTATTGAGTCGGCATTCTTGAACTTGAAATACCCGTTTGGGTTGAGCGAGTATTCACCGCCCCGAGGGCGGCGAAAGGCGAGTTGATCGAACAAGAGGCTGCGCTGTCTTAGCTCCTTCCCCCGCTGGGGGAAGGCTGGGAAGGGGGCTTTCACGGCTGGTTGATCTTGAACGGCTTTCTGCTTCCTAATGACCTTCTGCTGCCTGATTTGAGGTCGGAGGCCGGGATTGCCCCCGGCGGTGCACCTACTCTTCTTTGCGTCGCCAAAGAAGAGTAGGCAGAAGAAAGGCGACCCCACTTGCCGCGTCCCTACGCTTCGCTTCTGGCAACCTGCGGTGCTCGATCGTGGAGTGGTGCCGTCGAACTCGCTATGTTCACTTCGTTCACGCCGCTCGAACAACGCCGGCAAGTCAGAGCACGAAGCAAGGGCATCTTGCAGTGCCCTTGCCCACCCCACGCTCTGCGCTCCTCGGCGCAGCCAGAGGGGGTGGATACCTGGCTCGGGCCATGGCTTCGCTCGGCCTGCGAATTGCTGGATTCCTGCTTGCGCAGGAATGGCAAGTGGATCAAACAGCATGACGCTGTTTGGTCGTTCTGCTGAAGAGCGGAGTACGTTGCTAAGTGATTGAAATCAAAGAATGAAAAAAGCTGTTCGTTGAGAGCTTGTCGAAGTGGCCTCGCGCGTCACCACTTCGGCAGGCTCAGGACAGGCTTCGACAAGCTCAGCGTGAACGGGTTCAAGTTAGCTAATGCCGGCTCAAGAGGCTGGAGTCAGCTGTATTTTTCAGCCCATTCACCGGTCCAGCCGGACAGGGCTGCGGATAAGGTGCTGGCGCCCGAGGGCGTGAGCATCAAATGCCGCGCGGCCTGCGCTACGGTGTGCAGCGGATCGCCGAGGTCAAGCGCCTGGGCACCGTTCTGCTTGCTGAGCTTTTCGCCATCGCCGGCCATGACGAGAGGCGTGTGCAGGTAGAGGGGCGTGGGAAGATGGAGCGCCTGCTGCAACAGGATCTGCCTTGGCGTGTTGTCTGCCAGATCCTGCCCGCGCACCACGTGGGTAACGCCCTGAGCCGCGTCGTCAATGACCACGGCCAGCTGATAAGCCCACAGGCCGTCAGCCCGCTTGAGGACGAAATCCCCCACCGCCGATTCAACGTTCTGCTGCTGGGAGCCCAGGCGCCGGTCCTGCCAATGAATGAGACCGTCCTGCAAGGAGCTTCCAGCGGCACGGACGGTGTGCAGGCGCCAGGCCCGCGCTGATTTCTCGTGCAGGGCATGCGGAGGGGGCGTTCAGGCCGGCAGGTGCCTGGGTAAGGCAATTCACTGCCACGCACGCGCACTACGCCGCGAGCGGCCTGCGCTGCCTCGATCTCCTTGCGTGAGCAGGTGCAGGGGTAGGCCAGCTCCTCGGCCACGAGTTGATCGAGTGCTTGCTGGTACAGCGCCCCCCGCCGGGATTGCCAGAGCGGCGTTTCATCTGGCTGGAGACCGCAAGCGGCCAACTGGCTCAAAATGAGCTCGCCCGCTCCTGGCATGCACCGGGGCGTATCTACGTCCTCGATGCGCACCAGCCAGCGCCCGCCATGCGCGCGTGCATCCAGCCAGCTTGCCAGTGCAGCTACCAGCGAGCCTGCATGCAAGGGGCCCGTGGGCGAGGGGGCAAAACGGCCGATGTACATGAAAAAGGGCTGCGCGGGAGAATCACTCCCGCAAGCGCACAGTATTTCCGGTCAGGCGAGATGAAGCGCCAACTCCAGCCCCGACACAAAAGCGTCTTCCACCCGGTGGCCCAGGCACCAGTCGCCGGCCACACCCAGGCGAAGGTCGGCATCCCAGGCGAAAGCACGGCCGAGAGGCTGGAGCGTCTTGGCTTCATGCCACAGCACGGCCTTCGTCCAGGCCGGCGTGGCGCGGATGCCGGTGATTTCCGCAAAGGCTTTCAGCAGCTTGGCCGCGGCACGTGATTCATCATCTCCTTCATGCTCGCGTGACCAGCCCGGGCTGGCCTGCACCGTCCAACGTTCGATGGATTCGCGCCCTGGCTTGGATGATTCGCGGGCCAGCCACGCCACGCGGTGGTGGGTGCTGCGTGCGGCGTTCCACTGCGGGCCCAGGGTTTGCAAGCCGGGCTGGGTGGCATTCGGGAAGGCGATCATCAATGTCCAGCAGGGCGCTATCTCCACCGGCCCAGTGCTCTCGGCCAAGGTTGCCGCCTGCTTCGAACCGGCCAGCAGAAGCCGGAGCTCCGACACGGGCAGCGCCAGCAGCACAGTATCGAAGCCGCCAAATACCCGCTGACCGCCTTCGCTGTCTTCGGTGTGCAACTGCCAGCGCGTGGCGTCGAGCGCGTCGCGCTGCAACTGCGTCACGCGGGTATTGGTCAGCAACTGCTTCTGAGCCAGCAGCGGGGCCGCCCAACGCATTGGCAATTCGGCCATGGCCGGGGTGGCCACCCAATGCGCCTCGCCGCCTGGCAGGGATGCCTCCACCACACGGCCTTCGGCGTCGAGCACGCGCACGGCATTGGCGCTCCAGCGCCGGGTGAGGCTTGGAGCGGTGGCTTCCAGCACCTTGGCAAAGCGTTCATCGCGCACAGTGAAGTACTGTGCCCCCATATCGAAACCGCCAAAGGGTGATTCATAGGTTGCCACGCGGCCGCCGGGCGCGCTGGCGGCCTCGAACACGGTGACTTGCTGGCCAGCCTGTGCCAGTGTGCGAGCGCACGCCAAGCCGGCGATGCCGGCGCCGATGACGGCCGTGTGGCGCGGTTCTGATGGGGGGCGGTTGGTCACGTGTGATGCTTTCATTGATCGGATGGGATCCACTCTACACGCCGCGGTGCCGTTCCAGCAACGCATGGCGTGTGATAGGGCGTTCAAGTTGCTCCAGCCACCACGCCAAGGCCTTGCCGGGCGGTCCGCTGGCGCGCCATGCATAGGATAGGCTGACCTCGCGCGTGCTGCGCTCCACCTGACGGGCCACTAGGCGCCCGGTCTCCAGATAGGGGCGCGCCATCGGTTCCGAAAGAAAGCCCGCGCCCAAGCCACGCAACTGGGCATCGAGCTTGGCGGCGATGCTGCCCACCACGAAACTGTCCTGCCCTTCGAGAAGGCCGAAAGACTGGGTCACACCGCTTTGCGTGGAGTCGGCGACGACCACGGCCCGGTGCTTTTGCAGCTCTGCATCGCTGATGGGCTCGGGCATGCTGGCCAGAGGATGATGTGGTGCTACGGCGTAGACAAAACGCACCACGCCCATGGGTTGGGCCTTGAGGTCAGCTGCGCTCGACGGACCCAGTATGGCGCCCAGTGCCAGATCGGCGCGCCCTGAAGCCAGCGCGCCGATGGTGCCGCTGAGGATCTCGTCGCGCATGCGCAAGCGCGTTGGTGGGTTCAAGTCGAAAAAATCGCAGACCAGCTCCATCAGGGCCGGATGGGAGATCAGCCCATCCACGGCGATGGTCAACTGGGGCTCCCAGCCCGTGGCCATGCGCTTGACGCGATTCACCACCGCATCGACCTCGCCGCGCAGCCGCTCACCCTGCCGCATCAGCTCAGCGCCGGCGGCCGTGGGAATCGCCTGCCGCGAAGAGCGATCGAACAGCAACACATCCAGCGCATCTTCGATCTGGCGCACGCGGTAGGTGAGAGCGCTGGGGACCAACCCGAGCGCACGGGCCGCGCCGGCAAAACTGCCGGCCTGGGCAATGGCGTCCAGGATACGGAAGGCATCTGGCGTCAGGACATCGCTGGGGTTTTGCATGTTAAGCGTCGATTAATTCAAATTATTTGAATGATGCCATCAATGGCGTGCAGCCTCAAAAGCTCCGGAAATTCCTACATTCACTCTACTGAAGGAGAAAACACCATGCTTACTGTTCGTCAATCACAGGATCGCGGCTACGCCGACCACGGCTGGCTGAAATCTTTCCACAGCTTTTCGTTTGCCGGCTACTACGACCCGGACCACATGGGCTGGGGCAACCTGCGCGTGATCAATGAAGACCGCATCGCTCCCGGCACTGGGTTCGGCACGCACGGCCACCGGGACATGGAAATCATCAGCTATGTGCTGGAAGGCAATCTGGCGCACAAGGACAGCATCGGCAACGTCAAGGGCATTCCGCCCGGTGACGTCCAGCGCATGAGCGCCGGCACCGGTGTGATGCACAGCGAGTTCAATCACGCCGAAGGGCAGACCACGCACTTCCTGCAGATCTGGATTCTTCCCAACGTGACCGGCATCGAGCCCAGCTACGAGCAGATCACGGTGCCAGCCGGCGACAAGCGCGGCCAGCTCAAACTGGTGGCTGCCGCCAAGCCGGTGGACGGCGCCGTGAAGATCCATGCCGATGCGGCGATGTATGCCGGTTTGTTCGACGGTGCCGAGAGCGCCACGCTGGCGATCGATCCGTCGCGCAAGGCCTATGTGCACCTCGTGCGGGGCTCGCTGCATGTCAACGGCACCCCGCTCGCCGCGGGCGACGCGGCCTTGATCGAAAAAGAGAGCCAGATCGTGCTCGACAGCGGCAAGGAGGCCGAGGTTCTCGTCTTCGATCTGGAGGCGTGAGCCACCTCCCGTGTTCCCGGCGCGAGCCTTTGGGCCCTCCGGGAACACGTCACTTGATTATTTAGCCGAACTTTCTTATTCTTTTTCAACCACTTCCAAAGGAAATTGCCTGTGAACTCTCTCAACAACCTCCTGGCCCTGGTCGGCCGTGTCCTGCTGGCGTACCTGTTCATCCCTGCCGGTATCGGCAAATTGGGAGCCGGTTTTGCCGGCACGGTGGGCTACATCACTTCCAAGGGGCTGCCCATGCCCACGGTGGCTGCGGTGGTGGCGATCATTGTTGAGGTGGGTTGCGGCCTGCTGCTGCTGGTCGGTTTCAAGGCCCGCTGGGCAGCGCTGGCTCTGGCGCTGTTCACTCTGGTGGCCGGCTTTTTCTTTCACAACTACTGGACGCTGCCAGCTGATCAGCAAATGATGCAGCAGCTCATGTTCACCAAGAACGTGGCCATTGCTGGCGGCCTGCTGGCTTTCGTGGCGTTCGGTTCCGGAGCTTTCAGCATCAGGAAGTAATCCCAAGGGGACCTGCGCGCCCCACTTCTTCCGTGAATTGACATGTGCCCGACGCCCTCTCTGGAGGGCGTCGTCGCGTCGGCTACGGGGTTTCTGTCTGCGCCATGCCGGTCAAGTTGGGCGGTGCCCGGTGAAAGCCTTTTCCAGCCACTGCTCGTAGGCGATCACCAGGATCATGCCTACCGCAAAGATGCCGGTGAGGGCGGGCAGGTTCATGGCGCTGATGACGAGGAAACCATTCAGGGTGGCGAAGCGCTCGGTGGGGGGCGATGTGCAAACGAAGTCAGCGGCCGCCATGCCGGTGTAGTGCATCGCGCAGACCGCCACGCCCATCACCGCTGCCGCGACCATGCGCAAGCTCAGCGCACGGGTCCGGAAGGCCAGCCAGAGTGCCGCGCTGGCCGCTGCCATGGCAATCACCACCGAAAGTGCCACGATCTCCCAGGACCAGACGATGAAGCCGGGAAAGCGCATGCCGTACATGCCAAGATAGTGCATGACCGCTACGCCCAGGCCGAGCAGGATGCCCGCCGTCAGGATCCGGCGGGGGCTGCCTGGGTCTTTGGCCACATAAGCCAGGGCGGCGGCGGTCGCGCCGATGGCCGCGACGAGCGACACCACGGTTTCCACCATGGAGTAACCCGACGCCATGCCCAGTTTGAGGGCCAGCATCCCGGTAAAGTGCATGGACCAGACGCCAATGCCGCCGAGCGCAGTGCTGGCGGCCAGCAGGTTGAACAGGCTGATGCCATTGTTGCCGTAACGGATGCGGCGCGCGGCGGTCAACGCCACGAAGGACCCAACAGTCGCGAGGATGTAGGACAGCAGGACTAGGCTGACCTCGTAACTCGTGTTGAGAAGTTCACCTGCTTGCGCTGTTTCACTCATGCTGGACCTCCAAGTGGACGATGGGACAAGACACGAACCTGCTGAACTGGGCGCTTACAGTAAGTTACTCCAAAATCAGCAAGCGTGGTTAATTTATTTTTACATAGTATATTTTTTGTTTCATGCTTTGTGTAGCCATAAAGATGTATCGAATGCGCAACGGATTGCGATATATCTATTTTTATAAGTATTAAAGCTTATTGGCAACGTAAGTTCGTCAATATTTGCCGATCAATTCTCACAAGCGGGGTTTTCGGTCATGGGTGGCACCAATCGTTCTGGTGGCCTCATCATGGCTTCCTGCTCATTCCTTACATGCATGCCGTGGCCGCACTGATGGCTGCAATGAGGGACACTAGAGTTTTCAACGTGGGGTGGCTTGAGCCATTCCCAGTTCGAGGGTCCGCATGCCGGTAAAGTGCATGGTCCGAAGGGGCGGTCCTCACTGTCTGTCGTACTGAAGTTTTCAATGTTCGTTCATCTGCGTTTGCACACCGAGTTTTCGGTCATCGACGGCACCAATCGTGTCGATGACATCGTCAAGGCCGCCGCCGCCGATGGCCAGCCGGCGCTGGCCATTACCGACCTCGGCAACCTTTTTGGCGCCATCAAGTTCTACAAAACCGCGCGTTCGGCCGGCGTCAAGCCGGTCATCGGTGCGGAGGTGCTGCTGGAAGGGTCCGATGACGACAAGGGCACGCCTTCCCGCCTGCTGGTGCTGGTGCAAAACCATCAGGGCTATCTGAACCTGTCGGAGCTGCTGGCGCGCGCCTGGACCCAAGGCATGGTCAAGTCGCAGGCCGTGGTCACCTGGGACTGGCTGCGTGAGCTTGCCGATGGGCTTCTGGCGCTTTCTGGCGCGCAGGCGGGGCCTGTCGGGCAGGCCTTGGTGCGGGGCGACGCCGCGCGGGCCAGCGAGTTGGCGCTACGGTTGGCGGAGATTTTTCCGCACCGCTTCTATCTGGAACTGCAGCGCGCCGGCCGGCCCGATGACGAGCCCCACGTGGCGGCTGCCGTGCAATTGGCGGCACGTCTGCGCCTGCCCGTGGTGGCCACGCATCCCATCCAGTTTCAGCAGCGGGACGACTACGAATCGCACGAGGCCCGTGTCTGCATTGCCGAGGGAGAAATCCTCGGCAATCCGCGCCGCGTGCGCCGTTTCACGGAAGAGCAGTATTTCAAATCCCAGAAGGAGATGAGCGAGCTCTTCGCCGACGTGCCTTCGGCATTGGCGAACACGTTGGAGATCGCGCGCCGCTGCAGCCTCACGTTGACCCTCGGCAAGCCCCAACTGCCCGACTTTCCCACGCCAGGAGGCATGCCGATCGGCGAGTACTTCCGAATCGCCTCCCAAGAAGGCCTGGAAGAGCGTATGGCACACCTCTACCCGGACGAAGCCGAGCGGGCCGAACAGATGCCGCGCTACCAGGAGCGGCTGGAGTTCGAAATCGGCACCATCCTGAAGATGGGTTTCCCGGGGTACTTCCTGATCGTGGGTGACTTCATCAACTGGGCCAAGCAGAACGGCTGCCCGGTGGGGCCGGGCCGGGGTTCTGGTGCAGGCTCGCTGGTGGCCTATGCGCTCAAGATCACTGATCTCGATCCGCTCCGCTACAAGCTTCTCTTCGAGCGGTTCTTGAACCCGGAACGGGTCAGCATGCCCGACTTCGATATCGATTTCTGCCAGGCCAACCGTGACCGCGTGATCGATTACGTGAAGGACAAATACGGCAAGAACGCCGTGAGCCAGATCGCCACCTTCGGCACCATGGCGGCGCGCGCGGCCATTCGCGACGTGGGCCGCGTGCTCGATATGAGCTACATGTTCTGCGACGGCATCAGCAAGCTGATTCCCAACAAGCCGGGCCAGCACATCACCATCGCCGGCGCGCTGGAAGTCGAGCCGATTCTGGCCGAGCGTCTGGCGAAGGAAGATGAAGTCAAGACCCTGCTGGATCTGGCGCAGAAGCTGGAAGGCATGACGCGCAACATCGGCATGCACGCGGGGGTGCTGATCGCCCCGGGCAAACTCACCGATTTCTGCCCGCTCTACCAGCAGCCGGGCAGCGAATCAGCGGTGAGCCAGTACGACAAGGACGACGTGGAAGCCGTCGGACTGGTGAAGTTCGACTTCTTGGGCCTGGCCACGCTGACGATCCTGGAGATCGCCAAGGAACTGATCGTCCGCCGCCATCCGGGTCAGAAGGATTTTGCCTTCGAGAACATCCCGCTTGACGATGCCAAGACCTACAAGCTCTTCCAGGACGGGCGCACCGAAGCCGTGTTCCAGTTTGAAAGCCGCGGCATGCAGGGCATGTTGCGCGATGCGCGGCCCACGCGGCTGGAGGACCTGATCGCGCTCAACGCGCTCTACCGCCCCGGCCCGATGGATCTGATCCCCAGCTTCGTGGCCCGCAAGCATGGCCGCGAGCCGGTGGAGTACCCGCACCCGATGGTGGCCGAGATGCTGAGCGAGACCTACGGCATCATGGTCTACCAGGAGCAGGTGATGCAGACCGCGCAGATCCTGGGCGGCTACAGCCTGGGTGGCGCCGACTTGCTGCGCCGCGCCATGGGCAAGAAAAAAGCCGAGGAGATGGCCGAGCACCGCCAGATCTTCCGCGCGGGTGCCGCCAAGAACGGCATCGAAGAGGCCAAGGCCGACGAAATCTTCGACTTGATGGAGAAGTTTGCCGGCTACGGTTTCAACAAGTCGCACGCGGCTGCGTATTCACTGCTGGCATACCACACGGCTTGGCTCAAGGCGCATTTCACGGCCGAGTTCTATTGCGCCAACATGACCGTTGAAATGGACAACACCGACAAGCTCAAGGTGTTGTTCGAAGACGCGGTGCGTGGCGGCATGAGCTTTGATCCGCCCGATATCAATCGCGGCACGTACCGGTTCGAGCCTATCAGCGACAAATTGATCCGCTACGGCCTGGGGGCCGTCAAGGGTACGGGCGAGCAGGCCATCGAGGCGATCGTCGCCGCCCGCGAGGGGCGTGGCACGGGGCCCTCGGGCGATCAGTCGGGGCCGTTCAAGAGCCTGTTCGATTTCTGCAATCGTGTGGACCGTACACGCGTGAACAAGCGCACGGTGGAAGCGCTCATTCGGGCCGGTGCCTTCGATTCATTGCAAATGAACCGAGCAGCCCTGGCCGCGTCGCTCGATCTGGCTTTCGAGTATGGCGCCGCGTGCGCCGCGCATGCGAATCAGAGCGGCCTGTTCGACATGCTCGACGATGGCCACGGATCGGTGTCCCAGGAACCTGAACTCGCGCAAGTCACGCCTTGGGGCGTGAAGGAGCGGCTCTCGCTGGAGAAAACGGCCATCGGCTTCTACCTTTCGGGCCATCTCTTCGACGAAGTCGAGCGTGAGGTGCGGCAGTTTGCGCGCCGGCGCATCGACGACTTGACCGACAGCCGGGATCAGCAATTGCTGGCCGGCATCGTGGGCGATTTCCGCGTGATCAACGGCCAGCGCGGCAAGCTGGCGCTGTTCAAGCTCGACGACAAATCAGGCACCATCGACGCTCGCGCGGAGGAGTCGTTGATCAACCAGCACCGCAACCTGCTAAAGGACGACGAACTCATCATCGCCATGGGCAAGGTGCAGCCAGACCGCTTCTCTGGCGGCGTGCAGGTGACAATCACGCAGATATGGGATCTGCCGTCCGCGCGCTGCCGCTTCGGCAAGTTCCTGCGCGTGGCGGTCAATGGCCAGCCGCCGGACGTCAAGCGGTTGCTCACCGAGCATCCTCCGAAAGTGGAAGTGACCGAGCACGGCGAGCTGCCGCAAGGCCTACCCGTTCGCCTGGTGCTGGAGCGGCGGGCAGAAGGGCAAAGCGGCATCAAGGGCGTGATGGCCCAATTGCAATTAGGCGAGCAATCGCGCTTTTTCCCCAGCGATGCAGCACTGGCCTGTTGGATGGCCCAGGCTGACGAGGGGCGCGCGATGATCGTGTACGAATAACTGGGTCCCTGGGACCGCCGAGTTCCAGCTCGGCATGCCGCGCTTGGCTGCCCTGAGCCCCTCCAGAAAAACCCGCCTTTACCAAATTCTGCCCGGCCAATACGGGCGCAAAATATCGTTTTGACCTGAAAGTGAAAACTTCTATGAAAGCATTGACCGCCAGCGCCCTGTTCGTGGCTATCGCCTTGACCGCCGGCTTCGCCCAAGCGCAAAGCAAGCCTGTCACCACCAAGAGTGGCCTGGTGTACGAGAGCGTGAAGGACGGTACCGGCGCCAACCCCAAAGCCAGCGACGTCGTCAAGGTGCATTACAAAGGCACCTTCCCGGACAGCGGCAAGGAGTTCGACAGCTCCTACAAGCGCGGCGAGCCGATCGAATTTCCGCTGCAAGGGGTGATTCCCTGCTGGACCGAGGGTGTGCAGATGATGAAGGTCGGCGGCAAGGCCAAGCTGACCTGCCCGCCTGGCATTGCCTACGGTGCACGGGGCGCGGGCGGCGTGATTCCGCCCAATGCGACCTTGAACTTTGAAGTGGAACTGCTGGGCATCAGGGGGCAGTAAACCAGGCGGCTGAGGCCGCTCTCCCATGGAAACCAGGGCCGATCGAATCGGCCCTGTTTGCTTAGTCTCTCAGCTTGAACTGAATTTCCATCGGATTCCAGTACCGCCCGTTGTCCGAAGGCAGCTTCTCGGTGCGGTCCAGCGCGCGCAGCACCGCATCATCCCAGCTCTTGACGCCGCTGGATTTGATGATGCGCTTGCTGATGATGAGGCCAGTGGGGCCGGTGCGGACTTCTACCTCGGCCACAGGGTTGCCCGGCACGTTGTCAGAGAAGACGATGTTGGGGCGGACGGCGGCACGGATGCGGCCAGCGTAGCTGGAGGAGGGGCCTGCATCGCGCTCGTCGTTGCCACCGGCATTGCCCTTGCCGTTGCCTTTGGCAGAGGAGCCGCCGTCGCTGTCGGCGCTGCCAGCCAGTTTGGACAGGCGGGCTAGCTCGGCTTTGCGGCGGGCATCGGATTCCTTGGCCTCGCGTGCGGCGTCTGCCTTGGCTTTCGCCTTGGCCTCGGCGGCCTTGCGCTCAGCTGCTTCTTCTTTCTCGGCAGCCGCCTTTTCCGCTGCTTTCTTTTCGGCCGCTTTCTTCTCGGCAGCCTTTTTCTCAGCCTCTTTCTTCTCGGCGGCTTTCTTTTCAGCCGCTCTTTCCTCGGCCGCTTCCTTGGCCGCGAGTTCCTTGCGGCGCTTTTCTTCCGCGGCTTTCTTCTGCGCCAATTCCTTGCGCTCGAGCTCTTCCTCGCGGCGTTTTTCTTCACGCGCTTCGGCAGCCTTGCGGCGGGCTTCTTCCTCTTTCTTCTTTTTCTGCGCAAGGGCGATCTCGGCTTCGCGATCTTCGTCGACCGTCGGCTTGGGCGGAGGCGGTGCTTTGACGGCTGGCTCAGGCTCGGGGGCCGGCTGTGGCTTTGGGGGCGTGGGTGTACGTTCAGCCACTGGCTCCGGTGGCGGCTTCGGGGCAGCCCTGGAAGAGGCGCGCTGCACGGACGGCGACCAGAGCTCGGCCTCCACCGCATCTTCCTGCGCGTCTCGGCGCCAATGGACGCCCCACGTCAGGGCCAGGATCAGCAGCAGATGGGCTATCAGCGCCAGCACCATCGCACGCGTCATCCCCCCTGTGGGGGCGGGGCGAACTCGTTGCGTTCGGTGGTAACGGCGTTCATGGTGTGTTACTTCACAGCAAGGCCAACGCGCTGCACACCAGCTTCGCGCAATTGCTTCATCATGGTGATCACTTGCTGGTAGCGCAATTCGCTGTCAGCGGAGAGCATGACGGGCATTTCCGGATTGGCTTCCAGCGCTTCCTTGATGGCGGCAATGGCTTCCTTCTCGGAAGTTTTTTCCAGCTTGACCTCTCCGCCGAGCGAGAGGTTGCCATCGGCGTCGATCTGCACGTTGATGAGCTTGTCCGGTGCCTTCGATGATTTCCCTGCGCTCGGCACGTTGATGACCCCAGGCGTGATCAGCGGCGCCGTGACCATGAAGATGATCAGCAGCACCAGCATCACATCGATGAAGGGCACCATGTTGATTTCATTGATGGTGCGGCGTCCGCGGCCGCGCGAGCTGACGGCAGGCATGGTGTCAGTGTCCCGTGGCTGTGGCGCTGTGCGTATGCACGCCCAGGTTGCGCTGCAGGATGTTGGAGAACTCTTCGATGAAGGTTTCCTGCTTGTTGGCGATGCGGTCGATGTCGCGCGCGAAGCGGTTGTAAGCGATCACCGCGGGAATGGCGGCGAACAGGCCCAGCGCGGTGGCGACCAGTGCCTCGGCGATACCTGGGGCCACCGTCGACAAGGTGACCTGCTGCAAGCTGGCCAGGCCCGTGAAAGCATGCATGATGCCCCACACGGTGCCGAACAGGCCCACATAGGGGCTCACGGAACCTACCGAGGCGAGAAAAGAGAGATTGGTTTCCGCGGCATCCATCTCGCGCTGGAAACTGGCCCGCATGGCGCGGCGGGCGCCGTCGAGCAGGGTGCCTGGGTCCTGGATGCGGCGCTCGCGCAGCTTCTGGTATTCACGCATACCGCTGGCGAAGATGCGTTCCATCGGCCCGCAGCTCTTGGCGTTCTGGGCCGCTGCCGCGAACAGATCGTTCAGGCTCGTGCCGGACCAGAACTCCCGTTCGAAATCATCGTTGAGCTGCTTGGTTTGCTTGAGCGAGCGCAGCTTGCGGAAAATGGCCGCCCAACTGGCGATTGACACGGCCAGCAGCAGCAACATGACGAGTTGCACGACGAAACTCGCGTGCATCACGAGCTGGATGATGGAGAGGTCCTGGTTCATGCTTGTAGCTTTTCGATGATCACGGCCGGAATACGTGCGGGTTTGAGGGTTTGCGCGTCTACCCAGCCGATACGGATGCTGCCCCGGCAGAGCAGCACGCCGTTCGCCTTTTGGGTGGCTTGCTGTTCGATGACCAACGCCGCCCGGCCCGCTTCTTGGAGAGCCGCGGTGACAATAAGTTCATCGTCCAGCCGCGCCGGCTGATGGTATTTGACACTGGTCTCGCTGACAACGAACATGCCGCCCGCCTGTTCGCGCAGCAAATGCTGGCTCACGCCCAGCGCTCGCAGCCACTCCGTGCGGGCACGCTCGAAGAACTTGAGATAGTTGGCATAGAAAACGATGCCGCCAGCGTCGGTGTCTTCCCAGTAGATGCGAATGGGAAATGCGAAGGCCATGCAATTTCAGGCGAGCAGGGCACGCAGCCGCTCGATGGCGGCTTCGAGTTGCGCCATGGAGTTGGCGGTCGAAAACCGGATATAGCGCGCCGTGTCGGCGCGGCCGAAATCGCGCCCAGGCGTTACCGCCAGATGAGCACGTTTCATCAACTCGAAGGCGAATTCCCAGCTTCCGAGAGTTTGGCCGGCGGTCAGCATGTCGCTATTATATTCGGAGCGGCCGGCGAACAGTTTGTCACAGGCGGCGGAGCAATCGGCCCAGGCGTAAAAGGCGCCATCAGGTGTTACCGGCACCGGCAGCCCGAGCGCGCCGAGCTGGGGCACGAACCAATCCCGCCGTGCCTTGAATTCGGCCCGCCGGCTCTCGTAGATGGACAAGCTCTCGGGCTCGAAGCAGGCCAGCGCCGCATGCTGGGCGATGGTGCTCGGGCAGATGAAAAGGTGCTGCGCGATCTGCTCGACCACATCCACCAGAGCATCTGGCACCACCAGCCAGCCCAGGCGCCAGCCGGTCATGTTGAAATACTTGCTGAAGCTGTTGATGCTGATGATCTGGTCATCAAGCCCCAGGGCGCTGCGGCTGTAGGTATCTTCATAGCTGAGGCCGAGGTAGATCTCGTCGATCAGCGTAATGCCGCCGCGCTCCGCTACCGCCGCATGGATTTTGCGCAGTTCATCGGGGTGGATGGAGGTGCCGGTCGGGTTCGAAGGCGAGGCCAGCAGCACCCCGCGGGTATGGGCGTTCCAGGCCTGTTCCACCTTGTGCGCGCTGAGCTGAAAGCGCTTTTCGGCATTGGCTGGCAGCAGCACTGCGCGGCCTTCTGCGGCGCTGACGAACTGGCGGTTGCACGGATAGCTCGGATCGGGCATCAGCACCTCGTCGCCGACGTCCAGCAAGGCCAGGCACGCCAGCTGCAGCGCGGCCGAGGCTCCGGCCGTGACCACGATGCGCCGCGCCGGCACCTGCACGCCGAAGCGCTCGGCATACCAATGGCTGATGCGCTCGCGCAATGCGGGCAGGCCGGTGGCCTGGGTGTATTGCGTGCGGCCGTCCCGGATGGCTTTCTCGGCGGCTTCCTGAACCAGCGGCGGCGCGGTGAAATCCGGCTCTCCGATGTTGAGGTAGATCATGGGCCGGTCGGTGCCGGCTGCCTCGCGGGCGATGACGGCGGCCGACTTGGCCATTTCCATCACATAGAAAGGCTCTACGCGTTGCGCCCGGGCTGAGATCTTCATGAGGCTTTGTTTTTCAGGGCGGTCCGGTCAGCCTGCACCTCCGCGGGGCGCAGTTGAGGTGCGATGCCATTCAGCACGGCGTTGACGTATTTGTGTCCATCGGTGCCGCCAAAATCCTTGGCCAGCTCGATGCATTCGTTGAGCACCACGCGCCAGGGCACGTCGGGGCAGCGCAGGAATTCGTAGGCGCCAATCCACATGCAGCCATGCTCGATCGGGGAGATTTCGGTCAGCTTGCGATCCAGCAGGGGCACGATCAAGGCGTCCAGATCGTCCTTGAGCTCAATGCAGCCGTGCAGCAAGGCGTCATAGTGCACCGAGTCGGCCTTCGCAAAGCCTTGCAGCTCGCGTGTGAAGCCGTCGATGACCGCCACATCGCCGCCACCCACGAAGTGCTGGTAAAGCGCTTGCAGGGCGAATTCACGCGCGCGCGAACGCGCCGATTTGGTGGACGATCTGCGCGTGCCGGCGCTTTGGGCTGCGGCCGGTCTTTTGGCCCCGGTCTTGGGTGCTTCTCCACTCATGCCAAGCGCTCCAGCAGTTGTGCCATTTCCACGGCCACGCGCGCGGCGTCGCGCCCTTTGTCAACTTGGCGCGCCACGGCCTGCGCCATGTTCTCTGTCGTCAGGATCGCATTGGCGATCGGGATGCCGTGCTCCAGTCCCACCTTGGTAACGCCGGCCCCGGACTCGTTGGCAACGAGCTCGAAGTGATAGGTTTCCCCGCGGATGATGCAGCCCAAGGCGATCAGCGCATCAAACCGCTCGGAATCGGCCAAGACCTGCAGTGCCAGCGGTACTTCGAGGGCGCCGGGGACACTGACATGCTCGATGTTCTCGTTGGACACGCCCAGGGCGGCCAGTTCGTCCCTGCAGGCGTTGAGCAGCGCACCGGTGACATCTTCGTTGAAGCGGGCCTGCACGATGCCGACCCGCAACTGGCTGCCATCGAGTGCGGGCAAGGTGCCCTGGTTTGCGTTTTTCATAGAAGTATCTTGTTCTAGTTCACTGGCACAGCACTCTCAAGCGGTTAACCGCGTGGAGGACACCAATGGTTCGTTCGTTCATTCGTTCGTGATGTACCCAGCCACTTCAAGCCCGAAGCCCCCCGCCATGCTGGGCAGGCGGCGTGGCGTGCCCATGAGCTGCATGCGCTGCACGCCGCAGTCGCGCAGGATCTGCGCGCCCACGCCATAGCTGCGCAAGTCCATGCGGCCGCGCTCGGGCGCATGGGCAGCGCGGGACTTGCCCTCGAACTGGGCCAGCAGCTGATCGGCGCTTTCTCCGCAGTTGAGCAGCACCGCCACGCCCTTGCCTTCGGACTGTATATGCGCCAGGCTCGCGTGCACGCTCCAGGAGTGCATGCCGCCCTGGACTTCCAGCGCATCGAGCACGGAAAGCGGCTCATGCACGCGCACGGACACGGCATCTTCCGGTGCCCATTGGCCCAGGACCAGGGCGAGGTGCAGCTCGCCGCTCGGCTTGTCGCGGTAAGCATGGGCCATGAATTCACCGTGAGCGGTGCGCACGGTGCGCGAGGCGACCTTCTCCACCAGGGATTCGTGGCGGCTGCGGTATTCGATCAGATCGGCGATGGTGCCGATCTTCAAGCCATGCGTGGCGGCGAATTCCTGCAGATCCGGCAGCCGTGCCATGGTCCCATCGTCTTTCATGACCTCGCAGATCACGGCAGAGGGCGAGCAGCCAGCCATGGCGGCCAGATCGCACCCCGCCTCGGTATGGCCGGCGCGCATCAGCACCCCACCATCCACGGCCTGCAGGGGGAAAACGTGGCCTGGCTGAACCAGGTCGTCGGCCTGGGCGTTGGCGGCTACCGCTGCTTGCACGGTGCGGGCCCGGTCTGCGGCGGAGATCCCGGTGGTTACGCCCTCGGCCGCCTCGATCGAGACTGTGAACGCGGTGGAGTATTTGGTGCCGTTGCGGGTGGCCATGGGGCGCAACTGCAGGTGCTCGCAGCGCTCACGGGTGAGCGTGAGGCAGATCAGCCCGCGGCCGAATTTGGCCATGAAATTGATGGCATCAGGCGTGACATGATCGGCCGCAAGCACCAGATCGCCTTCGTTTTCACGGTCTTCCTCGTCAACCAGGATGACCATGCGGCCGGCGCGCAGCTCGGCAACAATGTCTTCCACCGGGGCGATGGCCGCTGGTGCGGCGGGTTTGGAAGGGGGCAGGGGAGCGTTCATGGTGGTGCCGTTCGGCGTGGCGCAATCGTGCGCGAGCCGGAAGAAAGCGGAAAAAGTGACATTATCGGCGCTTTGGAATGCTCCATTTGGCTTCTGTCCCATGACCTTGTCGCTTGACCACCCCGTTCTATCCTCGCTGCTGCCGGTGGTGGTGCTGATCGGCATCGGCTTTCTGGCCGGCCGCATGAAGCTGATTCGCGGCGAGGGCGTGCGCGATCTGTCCAATCTGGTGTTCCTGGTGCTGGTGCAGGCGTTGCTGTTCCGCACCATGGCCACGGCGCACCTGGAGCAGCTCGATTTGCGGTCGGTGGCGCTGTATTACATCGTGGCCGGAGCCCTGTTCTTCGCACTTTTGTTCATCCAGGGCCTGAACAGCCGCTCAGCCGTGCTGGCCCTGGCGGGAATTTTCAGCAATACCCTCATGATCGGCGTACCTTTGGTCCAGCTGGCCTACGGCCAGGCGGGGCTGGTGCATCTTTTCACGCTGATTTCCATGCACGCGCTGGTGCTGCTGACCATCGCAACCATCGTCATCGAGCTGCTGGTGGCCCGGGAAGGGGCCGCCGCAGAGGGGGCCGCCCCGGCACATCGTGGCCACGGTGGCGCAGGCTGTCAAAAACGCCATCCTGCACCCGGTGCCGCTTCCCATCATCGCGGGTTTTCTCTATTCACTGACCGGCATCGGTTTGCATCCCGTGGTCGAGCGTCCGCTCAAGTTGCTGGGGGATGCCTTCGGGCCTGTGGCGCTGGTGCTGGTGGGCGTGACCCTCGCGCAAACCGCCATTGGGCCTCACCTGCGCGGAGCGCTCGTCATATCAGCCATCAAGACGGTGCTGCACCCTTTGCTCATGGCCTTTGCGGGGTGGGCGCTCGGTATCACAGGCCTGCCACTCGCGGTCATGGTGGTCGCCGCGGCCCTGCCGGTCGGCGCCAATGTGTTTCTGTTTTCGCAGCGCTACCACAAGGCCGAGGATCTTGTGACGGCCTCGGTGGCTGTGTCGACGGCTGTGGCCATTGCCACGGTATCGGTGGTGATGGGCCTGTTGCGCTAGTCATGCTCCTAGGGAGCGAGCCGCTCCCGTGTCCAGGAGCCGTCCTGCAAACGGTAGCAAAGCCGGTCATGCAGCCGGCTCTTGCGGCCCTGCCAGAACTCCCAGCGGTCCGCCACCAGCCGGTAACCACCCCAATGCGGAGGGCGCGGCGGATTCAGGAGGAATTTGGCGCCGTATTTGGCGGCTTCCGCCGCCAGCCAGGTGCGGCTGGGGATGACTTGGCTCTGCGGGCTGGCCCAGGCGCCGATGCGGCTGTCGAGAGGGCGGCTGGCAAAGTACTCGTCGCTCTCGGCGTCGCTCACTTTTTCGACCTGGCCTTCAATGCGTACCACACGCTCCAGCTCCACCCAGTGGAATTGCAGTGCGGCATAAGGATTGCCAGCCAGTTCCAAGCCTTTGCGGCCCTGGTAGTTGGTGTACCAGACGATGCCGCGCGCATCAAAATCCTTGATCAACACGATGCGTGTGCTGGGCCGCATATTGCTTCCCACGGTCGCCAGTGTCATGGCATTGGGTTCGGGCACTTCGCTTTTGCGGGCCTCCTCGAACCATTGGGCAAACTGGTGCAGAGGATCGGCGTGTGAGGCTTCTTCGGAAAGCTCGGCGCGTTCGTAGCTTTTGCGCAGGTGGGCAATATCGCTCATACGCGGAAGTATAGGCAGGAGAACAGGCTGGAGAAGTTTATTTTCCCGGCTCCGCGTGGATGAGCAGCCGGCCAAGCGAGCGATCGCCAATGCCATGGGCGAGCAGGCTCTCGTGCGTCTGGCGGGCATAGTCCAGGGTGGTGCCGTAGCGCCCGCGCGCTTCCTGGAAGATGCGGCGGTACTGCTCCGGTGTCAGTTCTCCGGTGAACGACGGGCTGCGCCGCGAGAGCGTGAAGGCCAGTGCCGGTACCGTGCCGTGCGGCGTGGCGCAGGGCAGCCAGCGCGGGTCGTAGACCCCGGTCGGCATCTCGCGTGCCCATAGAAGATCGAACACTTCATCGGCATGGCGGCGCGGCACCCGATAGACCACCCCCGGCAACTGCCCCCGGCCAGCAGAGCGAACACCAAGCCGGGCAACTCGGGCGAGCCGCGATTGACGCGGCTCCACATGGCCAGCGCACGGTGCCAGCCGTGCACGCGCGTGGCATGGCGTTCGGTGTGATCGAAATCGGGGCGCCAGATCAGCGACGCGTAGCCGAATACCCACAGATCCTGCGTGTGGCCACGCTTTTGCCATTGTCCGCGCGCTTCCTCGAGCATGCGGGCGGGATCCCGCCCTGAGATGCGCAGATGCAGGTAGGGATCGGGCGCCGCGCGGACGGTCTGCTCCGGCGGTCCGGCATTTTCTCGAAGAAGGGACATGACTCTTTATATAATTTCCGGTGAATCAATAAAAGACCCCCCACGCTTTCCCGCTCCGCGTGGTCCGCTGCCCCCTTTGCCGGGGGCAGTTTTTATCTTAGGGCGGCTTAGCGATCAAAAATGGCTTCTTCTCAAGACGACGACAACAACCAGCGGCTGGCGCTTGGTATCGTGTTCAGCGTGATTGTGCTGGCGGTGGGCCTGGCCATTGGCGTGGCCATGCATCAAGTCAGCAAGCGGGCTGCGAAACTCGGCGGCGCGAATGCGGCCGTCAGTACGGTGGATGCGAGCGCGGCTGGCGCAGCCGGAGCTGCAGGGGCAACTGGTGCTGCGAGCGGCGGTGTGGCGCTGCCGGCCACACCGGGCAGTGGTGCAATGGGCATGGGCACTGGTGCGGCCAGCACGGGCGCCATGACGTCCGACGCCGCCAGCGTGGTGGTGGAGAGCGGGGTGGTCAAGTTCTACTTTGCCAGCGGCAAGGCCGAATTGGCTCAGGGCGCCAAAGAGGCGCTGGGCGATATCGTCAAGGGCGTGGCCGCGGGTCAGACCGCTTCGATCAGCGGTTTCCATGACGACACCGGCAACGCAGCGCAAAACGAAGAGCTGGCCAAGCTGCGTGCCGTGGCCGTGCGCGACACCCTGATTTCGCTCGGTATCGGCGAAGACAAGCTGGAGCTGCGCAAGCCCGAAGTCACCACGGCTACCGGCAGCAACGCCGAAGCGCGCCGCGTGGAAGTGCGTTTGCAGTAACACTGCTTTCCGCTCTTTCCTGTCGCATGGCGGGGAAGAGTGCTTGCGGAGCGCGGCCAGCGCCTCAGAGCATGTTCAAAGTCTCGGCGCAACGGACCCGCGAGGAGACTTTGAACATGCTCTCAGGCCGTGGCCTCAAAGGCCTCGCTATAGCGAACAAGGCCTTCGGGCACCGGCCCGTGCAAAGCCAGTGCCAGAAAATACTCGGGCGGTACTCCCGGTAGTTTCAGTTCCGGATAAGGCCGGAACCCAAAGCGGGTGTAGTACGCCGGCTCTCCCAGCAGCACGCAGCCTGCAGCCCCCATGGCTTTCAAGTCGGAGAGTGCCATTGCCATCAGGCGCGAGCCAACACCCTGCCTTTGCCTTTCGGGCAAGACAGAGATCGGCCCCAGGCCATACCAGTCGTTCGCTGGCTCTCCACTCTCTTTAGCGACGCTGACCGGGGAGACGGCCACGTGACCGACAATTTGCCCTCGTTCCTCGGCAACGATTGAAAGCGTTAACGCATTGGTGGCGCGCAGTGCACGCACAATGAATTGTTCAGTGTGGCTGGTGTGAGGCGCATGGGCAAACGCAGCGATAGTCACCTTCTCGATGGCGTCGGCATCGCCCCGGGTTTCCTGCCGGAATTGAATGGCCATGAATGGATGATAGCCTCTCGATCGATCATATTAGTATAGTCCCCTATACTATATTGACTGAATGTTCATGTGATTGCTTCGAACCTTGCCATGTCTCACACTTTGCGCCAGAAAGACAAGCTGATAGCCCGCGTTCGCCGCATCAAGGGGCAACTGGAGGGAATCGAGCGCGCATTGGCGGCAGATGCGGCATGTATCGAGGTGCTGCGACAAATTGCCTCGGTGCGGGGGGCGGTGGGCGGATTGACAGCGGAGGTGATGGAAGATCATCTGCGCGAGCATGTCGTGGAGGCGGCCACCGAACAGGAGCGCCGTCAGGGCGGCGATGAACTGCGCGACATCATTCGCGCCTACGTGAAATAAGCCGATTGATTCAGGAGCTCCCAAATGGTCAGCAGTAGTCCCTTGGCTTCGGGTCACGATCATTTCTTTCTTGGGAGCGACCACCAGCGCAATGAGCGCAAGGTATGGCTGGTGATTGCGCTCACGGCCGGCATGATGCTGGTGGAAATCGGCGCTGGTACGGTCTATGGCTCGATGGCTTTGGTGGCTGACGGCTGGCATATGTCCACCCATGCGGTAGCCATGCTGATTTCAGCGCTTGCCTATTGGTTCGCCCGTCGGCAGGCGGCCAATCCTCGCTTCACCTTTGGTACCGGCAAACTTGGCGACCTGGCAGGCTTTGCCAGCGCGGTGTTCCTGTTCCTGGTGGCCTTGCTGATTGGCTGGGAGAGTCTGATTCGCCTTGCCCAGCCTATACCTATCGACTTTGAGCAGGCGATCGCCGTGGCTGCTGCAGGGTTGGTGGTCAACCTGATCTGTGCCTGGTTGTTGAAAGACGACCATTCCCATGACAGCCCCCATCACAGCGATCACCCTCATCACCACGATCAACAACAACATCATCACAGCCATCACGAGGCGCCTCATGGGCCTGCCAAGGTCCGCGACAACAACCTGCAAGCGGCCTATCTGCATGTACTGGCCGATGCATTGACCTCCGTTCTGGCCATTGTCGCGTTACTGCTGGGGCGGAGCTACGGCTGGTCATGGGCCGATCCCGCCATGGGCGTGGTAGGCGGCGTAGTGATCGTCCGGTGGTCCTGGGGCTTGATCCGGGATGCTGGCAGCGTGCTGCTTGACGCTGTTGCCGAAGGGCAGGAAGTGCGGCGGGAAGTCCGGGAGACCATCGAGTCCACGGGAAGCCAGATCACGGACCTGCATGTATGGCAGGTGGGGCCTGGCCATTTCGCGGCCATCGTTTCACTGACCACAAGGAATCCCATGGAGCCCGCCGGCTACAAGGCGTTGCTGGCACACGTCCATGAGTTATCGCATGTCACTATCGAAGTCCAGCGCACGGCATGAGCATCAGCATTGCTCTGAAAAATTGGGCCAAACGGATCAAGCGAGACGGCGTGACGCTGTGGTTTGCAGGCAAACATCCGCAGACGCCATGGTACGCAAAGGCACTGGGTATATTCGTTGTGGCTTACGCGCTGAGCCCGATTGATCTGGTGCCGGACTTTATCCCCGTGCTGGGCTATGTGGACGACGTGCTGCTGCTGCCAGCGTTGATCTGGCTGGCCGTGCGCATGCTGCCTCCAGATGTCCTCCTGGAGTGCCGCGCTCAGGCAGATGAGTGGATGCGAACGCAGGGCGCCAAGCCGAGCAGCCGGTGGGGCGCGTTGCTCATCATGGCTGTTTGGGTGGCTCTTGGCGCCGCGCTGTGGTTTTGGTTGAAGCGGTACCTGTAGCCCTTGGAGCGGGTTTAGCGCACACTCTTACGGCTTGACCAGGCGTGGGCCGCGATGCCGCGCAGGAAGCCGATAATGGCGCGGTCCACTCCCAGGGGCTGCAGCAGGTCGGCCAGCAATTGCAAATCGCGCGCAGCGCCAATGCCGGTCTGCAGCTCGGTCGCCTGGTTCGTCCAGCGGCGCGCGCGAGCGGTAGGCACTACCGCTTGCATGGCTTCCAGGCAATAGCGTGTGCGCTTGGCCAACAGGCGTGCGCGGTGCTGATGCTTCACAGCCTCGTTGTCCTGCGAATCTTCGGTGGCTTCCATCGCGTCCACCTCTCGCGATAAGCGCTGATGCAGACGTTGAACGCGTTTCGCTGCCCAGGGGCCAAGCCGTTCCGGGGTGGCTTGGGCATGCAGTCCATGCAGCCATTCGCTGGCACGCACCAGTGCAGCACCGGTGGCCGGGGCCGCCAGGGCTTTCAGCAGCGTCGTACGGCCAGCGCGGCGTTGAACTTGCAAAGCGGCTTCCATGGCGCGCCAGTCAGCTTCGCGGCGCGCATCGCCAGCGATGAACGCATCAGCCCACGGGGGCAGGCTTTCGAGCGCGGCAACATCGAGATCACGCAGGGCGCCCAACGCCTTCAGCAGCGGCTCCAGGGCTGACATGTCTGGGGCGGGGTAGTGCTGCAGCAAGGGCTTGAACAGCCACAGCCCACTGCGCCAGCGGCGCCAGCCCACACGGGCTTGGTGCACCAGCTCCGCATGATCGGCGTGCAGGATGCCGGTCAGGTTTCCGGTGAACTGGCTCAGCATTTCGCCGAGGATTTCCTGCGCTGCCTCCAGTGCGGGCTGGTGGGGCTCAAGCGGCAGCACCCGCGCACGCACGGGGACCGCACTGATGCCGCTTGCGAGCCGCCAGCCATGTTCGGCCTTGCTGGTTTCGGCAGGAAGTACAGCCGTATGAGCTGCAATCTGCTTTGCCAGAGTGAAGATCGCCTCGGTACGGCCTTGGACCAATTCCAGCTCAAGCTCGCAGATCGGCAGGCGCAGTCCATTGGCACGCACGGTGCCGAGGTCGAGCGCGATCTCGATCCGGCTGCCATCCTCGGTGTTTATTTGCCAAAGGGTGCGCGTGCTCTCGGTTTCAAAGCAAGGGGCCAGTTGCGCGAACAGGTGCTCGTCGCCGTCGATGGCATGCCAAGGCGTGTCCTGCAAGGCAGCGGGGTCCAGTGCGCCCCGGCGAAGCGTGGTTTCCCACTCGCCCCGCTGGCTCAGTCCGCCCGCGCTGTGGCCGGCGGTTTTCAGGGTCTGAATCCATCGCGGGCGGCTTCCGGCCCCTTCGCGCACGCTGCGCAGGCGCAAGGCCGCCTTGTGCTTGCGCAGATGCTGTTCAGGCGTGTCGAAATAGATATTGCGCAGGCGTTGCTGCTTGAAATCGGTTCCCGCCAGCGGCAGAGCGGATGCCAACTGCTGAACGATGTGACGCTGCTCGGCTCCGGGCAGGGCGAGCTTTAGCTCGATTTCACCGGGCGTGCTGGAGGCATGTGCCATGGATCGCTCACGCTTTCACCGCTTGCTGTGGCTATCGGCTAACGCAGTCCCTGGCCGCCGCTCTCATCCGTGCGCTGGATGAGCTCGATCTTGTAGCCGTCCGGATCCGTGACGAAGGCGATTACGGTGGTACCGCCTTTGACCGGTCCGGCTTCGCGCGTGACATTACCGCCGGCCGCCTTGATTTTTTCGCAAGCCGCATAAGCATCAGGCACGCCCAGGGCGATATGGCCGTAGGCCGTGCCCATCTCATACTGTTCCGTGCCCCAGTTGTAGGTGAGCTCGATTTCCGCCTGACCGGGGTTGCCACCCGCATAGCCCAGGAAGGCCAGTGAATATTTGTACTCAGGGTTTTCGGAGCGGCGCAGAAGCTCCATGCCCAGTACACGAGTGTAGAAATCGATTGAACGATCCAGATTGCCGACGCGCAGCATGGTGTGAAGGAATCTCATGCGTCTATTTTCGCTCCATTGCCGCCATACACGACACCGTATTCAGCACTGCCTTAAGTAGGAAATGGCCCTGGAAATGGCTCCACATGGCTGAAGTGGCACGCCATGCCATCCTCGGCCGTCCAGCGGTACAGGCCGATCATGGGGGGTTCCAGCCGGCAGGCCACGGGTGCCCCGGGGCGCAGGTTCAGCTCGAGCTGGTGGGATGAGGAGGGTGCCACCAGCACGGGGGCACCTCCCAGCGAACCCAGGATCGGCCGATGCATGTGACCCGCCGCGATCAATTGCACCGCGCCGTGCGCTGCCACCAGCCGCTTCAACGGAGCGATGCCTTCCAGCAGGCCACAGGCATCCATGGCGCTCATGCCGGTCATCAGGGAGGGTGGTGCATGAAGATCACCACGGGCTGGCCGGCGCAGGCATTCAATCGGGCCTCCAGCCAGTCGAGCTGAGGCGGGCTCACGACACCGTAGGCCTTGCCGGGTACCACGGTATCCAATCCGATGAATTGCAGCCCGCCATGCTCGACGTGAACGCACGCGTGCCCGGCAGGCGCGTCTTCAGCCACGGGCATCAAGTCGCCCAACACAAGCCGCGCGGTTTCAGGGAGATCGTGGTTGCCCGGCACCGCAAGCACCAGCGGGCCTTGCGTGGCTTGTTCGGGCAGTTCTTCTTTCAGGATGTTCAGCAGCGTGGCGTAGTCTTGTGCACGCCCTGAATCACTCAGGTCGCCGCTCAGAAGCAACACCTTGGGGGCTGGGGAAAGCTGCTTGACATGCGCGAGCGCGCGCCGGAAGGCCACTTCGGTTCCCGGATGGCCGGGCATCGGGCTCATGTCCAGCCCGATGTGCGGATCGGTGACGTGGGCGATCAGCATGACATTCTCGAAGTCATGCTGTGGTGATCCTGCGATCCATCTTCATGAGAGCGTATGGGCGAGTACTGCTGCTGCATAAATCAGCTGAGTGAAGCTCGGGGTTTCCATGGAACCTCCGTTTTCCTGAACGAAGGCTCCATTTTGTATCTTTGGCGTCCATGTGTCATGGTTCAGACCTGTGACAATTGTCACGCGGAGGGCTTCCCGTTGAGGTCAGGCTTTGAGATTGCGCGCTGGGCGAGAATGCATGCCAAGTTCTGCGATCATTTGCCAGCCGATTGAACCGAAGAAAGAATTCTGCATGACCATGCTGACACAATCCTTGCTCTACACCGATGCCGATGGCCGTGCGCGCTGGCGTGACGAGGCCTTGCCCCTGGCTGAGGCCGCGCCAGGGGTGCGCCTGTCGGCGCTATCGGCTTCCGGAGGCGTGCAGTGGCGCAGCAGCCCGGTGGGTTTCAAGAGCGATTTTCATTGCACCACCACGCCGCAGTGGCTGGTGGTGATTCAGGGACGCATGGAGATCGGCTTGCAGGATGGCAGCACGCGTATATTCGGGCCCGGCGAGTATTTTTATTCCAACGATACTCTGCCCGCAGGCGCTACCTTTGATCCGGCGCTGCACGGCCATCGCAGCAGGCAAGTAGGCGACGAGCCCCTGGTCACGCTGTTTGTGCGTTCCTGAGTGCAGCCATGCGCGCGTTTGCGTGCGTAGCGGCGTGCGCAGTGGCATGCGCCGCCAATAGCACTTCGGCTGACTACGCCAGCGACAACAATTCCTTGGCGACAGCCAACTGCACCTGATATACAGCTTTCACCTGATCAATCAGGACATGCTCGTCCACCCCGCCCATATTGAAGGCCGTAGGGCCGTAGACGACGGCGGGCATACCGGCGTGCCTGAACAGGCGGGCATCCGTCAAGCCGACACGCATGTTGGCGACGGCCTCGGGGGCTACCTTTTCACGCGCATGCTTCAGGAAACATTGAACCAGGCGATGGTCCGGGGAAGTCAGGGCTGGTTCGGTTTCGCTGCCCGGAACTGTTTCCCATTGAATGGCGGGATGCCTGGACAAGCGCTCGGCGATAAGGCGCTTCATGTCTTCACCGCTGAAGCCGGACGGAAAACGGATGTCGACCGTGGCTTCCGCGTGCGCGGGAACGATGTTGGGAACCTGTCCTGAATGGAAAGAGCCCACATTGACCGTAATGTCCCGCAGGTTCTCGAACTCGCCAGTACCGCCTTCCTGCTCGGAGACTTCCCGCGCCTCCTTCATGGCTTCCAACACGTGTGCAGGAAGCCTGGTCGGCAAGTCGCGCAGGGTAAGGAGATCGTTCAGCGCTGCTGTCAACAGCTCGATCGCGTTCACTCCCAGATGGACGTGCGCGCCATGACAGGCTTTACCCCGGCTGGTGAGTTTGAGCCACATGACGCCTTTCTCACCATAGCGCACCACTCGGGGATGTCCGGCGTCGGCATTGAGCAGATAGTCGCCACGTGACTCCGGCACGTTTGCCAGCAGCCAGCGGGTTCCCCAGGTGCCGCCGGTTTCTTCATCGGACACCAGCGTCAAAACCAGCTCACCTTTCATTTTCCCTTGCTGCTGCGCCAGCGCCCGTACCACGGTGACGAGAATGGCGACGCCGGCTTTCATATCACCCGCGCCGCGTCCGTAGAGGCGGCCATCGCGGAGGTCTCCGCTGAACGGGTCCGCGGACCATCCGGCGGGATCGCCCGCGGTGAAGGTGTCCAGGTGTCCGTTGAGGACGACACGTGGGCCGGCTTCCGCTCCGCGGACAATCGCCACCAGGTTCACGATGCCTTTTTGCGGTTCGAAGCGATTGATCTCGATGTGAGGGTGGTCCAGATGCTTCGCGACGGCGCTGGCCACCGCGGTGGTATCGCCCGGAGGGTTCTCGCTCGGGATCTGGATGAGCTGGCGGGCCAACGAGATCAGCTCAGTGTCCGCGTGCGGTGTATCCATGTTGGCGGTCATTCAGTTCACCGTGATGTTGCGCGTCTTGACGACATCGCCCCAGCGTTTGTATTCGGTCTGGATTGCACGGGTCAGTGCGGGTCCCGATGTGTCAGATGCCTTGGTAATGGCCAGTGCATTGAATTTCTCTTGCACGCTGGTCGACAGCAACGCTTTGTCTAGTGCGGCACGGACGCGTTCCACGGCGGCTTTGGGCGTTCCCGCAGGTCCCGCGATGCCTAGCCAGTAATCGACCGTGACATCGCGGTAGCCGGCTTCGGCAAAGGTCATGGCGGAAGGAAATTCGGGTACCCGCTGATCCGAGGCGATCGCGAGCATGCGGACTTTTCCGCCATCGAGATAGGGCTTCGTCGCCAGATAGCTGTTGAAAAGGCCGTCGAGCCGTCCGGCCAGCAGATCGGGCAGCGCGGGACCGGTACCCAGATAGGGCAGGTGGGTCAGTTTGAAGCCGGCGGACTGGGCGAATACTTCTGCCATCAGATGCGTGAGACTCCCGTTTCCACCGGAGCCGATGCGCATGCCTTCGGGGCGTGAGCGGGCCAGCGTCACGAATTCGGCCAGGGTTTTCGCAGGCAAGGTGTCTGGAACGATGAATCCCAGCGAAGAGCCGCCGATCAGTCCGACGGGTTCCAGATCCTTGACGGGGTTGTACTTGACGGACGCCTTCAGCACATGGGGAACGATGGTGACAGGCAAATCCGTCAGCAAAAGCGTATAGCCATCCGCCGGGCTCCGGACAACGATCTCGGTGCCCACCATCGAGCCTGCTCCGGGCTTGTTGTCGATCACCAGGGGTTGCCCCAGTGAACGGCCCATCTCTTCGGCGATCACGCGTGCCACGATATCCGAAGGTCCTCCCGGTCCGTAGGGGACGACCAGCCGGATCGGCTTGCTGGGATAGGCGGCGGGCTGGGCGAGGGCGGCGACGCATGACAAGGCCATCATGCCGGCGAGGAAAGACTTGCGGGAGATGCGAATCATGGTGGGCCTCAGGTCAATTGAATCGGTTGAACCGGCAGGAGTGTCCCAACAGACTTGGTCATGAGTCAAATGAATAATAAGCGGCATTTTCAAACTTGGAGTTATGCTCGGCCAAATGAAAAATGCCCCCATACGGCTGCACCACATCGCGCTGCTGCAAGTTCTTGCGACATCGACCACCTTGACGCAGGCTGCGAACCGCTTGAACGTCACCCAACCTGCGGTGAGCAAGCAGTTGGCGCAGTTGCACGAGGCTTTGGGTTACCGGCTTTTCGAGCGCAAAGGCCATACGCTGCGGCCGACCTTCGAAGCCCGGGCGTTGCTGGACCAGATCAGCCGCGTAAGTTCTTCGCTATCGGTGCTCAATGAACTCGCGATCGAATTTCGAAATGCGCGGCCGGGACACTTGCAGATCGGGTGCATTCCCTCGGCCGCTATCCACCTCCTGCCGCATGCGCTGTCGCCGATCCAAGCCGAGAACAAGGATCTTCTCTGCACGGTGCATACGGGCAATACGCAGCAGGTGGTGCACTGGATCGATACTCAGCAGGTGGATGTCGCCATTGCCATGAAGGTGCATGACGCTGGCAAGTGGCACTATGAACGTCTGCTGCCGCTCAGGCTCGAGTGCCTGATGCTGCGCGATCACCCGCTGGCGAAACTGCGCTCCATCAAGGCAAGCGATCTGAATGAATGGCACGTGATCGGCATCGAGCTTCCATCCATTGTCTGGCCGGGAGCCGGGCAGCCCTGGTGGGACCAGGAAATCTCATCGGTTCAAACCCGGGTCGATTCAGCCCATGTCGCCTGCAAGATGGCCGAACTGGGCATGGGTGTAGCGGTCGCCGACAGCATGTCCGTGGCTTCGTTTGCGAATGAGCGCATGTGCCGCAGGCCACTCAGGAATGCGATGCGCGCGGAAATCGGGATTTACAGGGCGACGGACCGGCCGGGCAATGAAGTCGCGCAGAGCATGGTGAGCGCCCTGCACAGGTACGCGTCTTCCCTGGAGCCCTTGTGATGACATGATTCAGTGCGGGTCTGGAGTAGGCCGGGCCACTTCCATCTCAAGCAGCATCTGAGCCATGCCCTTGCCCATCGGATCGGTGCGCAAGGAGGAGGGGCCCCCGCCATCCAGGGCTTGGTCCATCACGAAGTTCAAGGCCTGAAGTCCTGGCACCTCATAGCGGCTGATGCCTCCCTTGACCAGGTGGCCAAGATGGCCGCGGACTTTGCCGACAGTCAGCACCCGCTTCAGGTGACCGAAGTGCGCTGGGTCGCGGGCGAACACAGCAACATTGGAGGTGTCGCCCTTGTCTCCCGAGCGGCCATGCGCGATCTCCAACAAAGGGATGGCAGTACCACCCGCAGGCACCTCTGGATAGCTGCTGTCCTGCCGCTCCGCCTCGGTATAAGGGTGCGGCGGCGAGCCTTCAGTATTCAAGGCCACGGGATGCTGCTGGCCTGCCAGGATCACCAGGGGAGGCGTCAACCGCGCCTTGCCGACCAGGCACGTGAACAGCCGATGCATGGGCTCCACGGGCGGCCGGGCATTCAGCGTCAGGGAGCTGCCGCTCGTGGTGCCGGGCGCGAAGGAAACCCCAGGCGCACGCGATTCCCGTGAGAACAGATCCAGGGCTTCGGCAGAGTCGTGCGTCACCACCAGCCGGGCAATGGCTTCCCGGCTGTGGCAGGGCTGCGCGTGCGGCCCATAGCCATCTTCGGCGCCCACGACCGTCGCGGAGTATCTCGAAAAATCCGAGAACCCTCGTGTCTTGAGCAAATGCCTCGTGCGATTCAGCAGCGCTTCGGCGGTGCGCCGCGCCTTGCCCGCGGCGTTAACTCCAAATACCGACACCTGGGCCGTGCACCGGTAGCCTGCCTGGTAGCTGGCGGACATCTTGTAGGTATCCGGTGCCATGCTGCCGCGCGCGCCCTGCACGAGAACCTGATCCTGCCCGACGGAGGTCGTGGTGACTTCCGTGAAATCGCAGACCACGTCAGGAAGCACATAGTGGGCTGGATCGGCGACCTCGTAGAGAATCTGCTCCTTCACCGTCATGGGTTCGACGAGACCGCCCGTCCGGGCCGGCTTGCGGAGGACGAAGGAGCCATCCGCTTGGCACACCGCGTAGGGGTAGCCGATGTTTTCCCAATCGGGCACGCGTTCCCAATCGGTGAAGATGCCGCCCGTTGCCTGGGCACCGCATTCCAGCACGTGCCCAACCAGTGAGCCGCTCGCGAGCAGATCCCAGTCATCGGCGCGCCAGCCGAACTCGTGCATCAGAATGCCCAAAGTGGCCGCGCTGTCCACGATGCGTCCCGTCACCACGATATCGGCACCCAACGCAAGCGCCTTGGCTATGGCGGGTGCGCCAAGATAGGCATTGGCGCTGTCCACGCTGCCGGGCGCCGGCGCTCCCGTATAGAAGTCCCGGGCATCCGATGCGCGGAGCTGGTCCATCAGATGCGTGCAATCATCGCCCGTGACATAGGCGACCTTCATGGACAGGTTCAGCTTCGCGAGATGGTCTTCGATAGCCGCGGCGCAGGCCTCCGGGTTGAGTCCGCCGGCATTGGCCACCAGTCGGATGCCCTTGCCGGCGCAAGTCCTGGCGATCTGAGGCAGCACGTAATCGACGAACTCGATGGAGTAGCCAAGCCGTGCATCATTCTTGCGCGTCTGGGAAAAGCCCGAGAGCGTCATCTCGGCCAGGTAGTCGAACACAAGATACTGCATGCCCGGTACCCCCACCAATTGAGTGGGGCCGAGAATGCTGTCGCCGACAAAAGCCGAGGCGCCGCCGATCAGGACGGTTCGGGATGGAGTGGTCACAATCAGTCCAGGGAGATGTTGAGCGCTTTGATGATCTTGCCGTTGACGTCCGATTCGCTGACGAGGAACTTGTCGAACTCGGCAGGCGTGCTGCCCACGGGGTCGGTGCTGATGGAGGCGAGTTTGCTCACCAGTTCCGGGTCCTTGAGCACTTCAGCCACTGTTTGCGACAGGCGGTCTACGATGGCCTTCGGGGTCTTGGCCGGCGCCAGCAAGCCGGACCAGGCGTAAGCCACCATATCGGGATAACCGGCTTCGCGCATACCCGGGGCGTCCGGCAGCAGGGGCGAGCGGCCTGAGCCGGTGACCGCCAGCGCGGTCAACTTGCCGCTCTTGATGTGCGCACCCATGGCCGAAACGGCATCGAACATGAAGCCCACGCGCCCTGCCAGCAGATCCGAGACTGCGTCGGCGGAGCCCTTGTAGGCCACATGCTGCGTCGAACTCATGCCCGAGCTTCTCGCGAACCGCTCACCCAGTAGATGCGCGGCGGAACCCACGCCGCTGCTCGCGAACGTCAGCGGCGCGTTCTTGTCGTTGCCTGATGCCACCAGTTGCTTGAGGCTGGTGATGCCTGGCCTGCCAGTGACCACCACCAGCGAGGTGTTGGTCATGTGCGAAATCGGCACGAGATCGGCGCGGCTGTAAGGCAGCTTTTTGTAGAGCGCAAAGTTGTTGGCGTAGGCGCCGATGGCCACGAGAAGCGTATAGCCATCCGGCGCCGCCTTGGCCACGGCTTCTGTGCCGATGATGCTGTTGGCACCCGGTTTGTTGTCGATGAGGAAGGTCTGGCCGAGCTTCGCCGACAGGCGCTTGGCGACCTCGCGCGCGATGATGTCCGTATTGCCGCCAGCCGGGTAGGGAACCACCACGCGGACCGGGCGCTCCGGGTAGGCTGTGACCGGGTCCGCGAAAGCGGTGGCGCTGGCCGCCAAGGCCAGCCCGGCTGCCAGCGCCGGAAAGAGGCGCGCCGGGCGGGCGGCCATGAGGAATCCATTCATTTTCATCTTGCGTCTCCTTCGGGTTTCTTTCTGCGTCCGATTATGGGAATGGACTCTCTCATGCGCTATGCTGAAACCGAGTTTTTTGTGATAACCAGATAGAATCGGTAGAGCGCCATGGAAATCGATGATTTGCTTTGGTTCAAGCGGGTGGCCGAGCGGGGCAGCGTGCGCCGGGCTGCGGCGGAACTGGGTGTGAGCCAGCCCGCGCTTTCCAAGGCCATCAGGCGCCTGGAAATCTCCTTTGGCTTGAAGCTGTTCGAGCGCACCGCGCGTGGCGTGTTGCTCACCGATGCCGGCCGCACGGTGTACCAGCGGGCGATCCAGATCTCGGACTGGAGCCTGAACATGGCTGCTGACGTCGCCAGCCTGAAATCAGCCAATACCGGCCTGCTGCGGGTGGGCGTGGTGCCTGCGCTGATCCAGGCTTTGCTGATACCAGCCGCCAGGGCCATGCTCGATCAGAGCCGGTTCACGATCCGCGTGCAACTGAGCGACCAGTTGTTTCAGCTTCTCAGCACTGGCGAGATCGATTGCGCGATCGCGGCCATGGACGACCGGGCATCAAACGAATTCAACCACCAGATTCTGGGTCAGCAACGCAGCATGGTGGTGGGGCGAGCCCACCATCCGCTTCAGAAACGTTCATTCGATGTGACCGATCTGGGGGCCCAGGAGTGGGTGTTGTCGCCCAAGCACATCGTGCTCAGGCAGTGGGTAGACCGCTTCCTGAGAACCAACTCCCGCAAGGAACTGATGCCTGCGATCGAAGTCGACGCCACACCAGCCGTGCTCGCACCCTTGATCGAAACCACTGACCTGTTGACCGTGCTCACGGAGGATGCCTTGAGATCGCCCGCATGCCGGAAGCTGCGCGCCTTGCCCGCGCCCGCGCCGGTCTGGTGTTTGGATATTGGCCTGTTCTGGCGCCGTACCGCACAATTCGGGCCTCAGATGGAGCGATTCCGCAGTCTGGTAGCGGAAGCCTACGCGGGCAGTCGGCATACAAAATGACCCATTCAAGACCGCAAGCGGCGCGCAGCCTCGATCTCGCTCTTGACCTGGCTGCGGCTCTGTTGGCCCACATGGGACTCGATCGGTACCCGGTGGTCAAGATGAGCAAGGGGAGGTGGGTCAAGAGAACGGGTGAACGGCTGGATGCCTTGCCCTATATTGTTCGGGGCCGATTGGACGCCGTGCTGCAGTTGGGCGAAGAGGGCATGCAGGTCATTCCAGTCACATTTGGCCCAGGTGAAATCGCCTTGCTCTCGGCGCTGTTCTCCGGAGAACCGATTCACGGTGAATTTCTCGCGTCCGAGGACTTGCAGATCCGCTGGTTGCCTATTCACGATCTGGAGTCATTGCTGCAGCTTGAGCCCGGGCTATTGTTGCTGCTGGTGAAGTTTCTTTCTCAACGGCTTCGCGAGGTACGGGCCAGAGAACGCGGCTGGCTTGAACGAGGTGTGCATGAGCGCGTTTGCGCTGGCCTGGCACGCGTCGCCTTGGAGGTGATGCCCGGCACATCTGACCAGCCCTGGACCGTGCGAATCACGCACGAACGCTTGGCGCTGCGTTGTGGTGTGAGTAGGCCCAAACTGTCGCTGACGCTCAAGCAACTGGAAAGTGCAGGCGCCATACGGCTGAGCCGTGGCCGCGTCGAGCTGCTGGACTACGCGGCGCTGACCGCCCGGCGGTGAGCGCGGACATGTGCAATGTTCCTGCGGGAACAGACACGCACGCACGAGCCGCGAACAATGCGGCCCATGAGCCACACGCTTGCGCCCAAGAATCTGCTGTTGATCGTTTCGGATGAGCACAACCCCAAGGCCATGGGCTTTGCCGGGCATCCGGAGGTGAAAACCCCGCACCTGGATCGCTTGGCCGCAGGGGGGACGTGCTTTACCAACGCGACCTGCGCCAGCCCGATCTGTGTGCCCGCACGCGCGGCCCTCGCGACCGGTCTCAACCTCTTCGAACTGGGCCATTGGGACAATGTAGACGCCTACGACGGCCGCACGCCGAGCTGGCACCATGTGGTCAGGGCTGCCGGCCATGAGGTGGTGTCGATAGGCAAGCTGCACTACCGCGGTTGGGAAGGTGACGACTACGGCTTCACCGAAAGCCTCCTGCCCATGCACATCCATGGTGGCCGTGGCGAAGTCAAGATGCTGCTGCGCAATCCGCCAACTTCCATTGGCGACGGCTCCAACATGCTGGCTTCGGCCAAAGCGGGCGAATCAGACTACACCCGCTACGACGCACAGATCACTCAGCGCGCGGTCGACTGGATACACGCGCACGGCCGCACGCCTAGTGACAAGCCTTGGGTGTTGATGGTGTCGCTGGTGGCGCCACATTTCCCGTTGACTGCGCCAACCGAATTCTTCAACCTGTATGCCGACAAGCCTTTGCATTTGCCCAAGGCTTATCACTTCGGCGTGGACCCGAAGGCCCATCCCTTTGTACGCCAATACGCGCAGCAAAGCGGCTACAACCAACACTTCAAGACCGAAGCCGATGTGCGGCGCGCGTTGTGTGGCTACTACGGCCTGGTGTCCTATCTGGATTCACACGTCGGCGCGTTGCTCGATGCGCTCTCCGAAGCCGGGCTCTCCGAGGACACTCGGGTGATATACACCAGCGACCATGGCGACAACACAGGCGCTCGCGGCCTGTGGGGCAAGAGCACGATGTACGCGGAGTCTGTGGGCGTTCCCATGATCCTGAGCGGACCCGGCGTGAAGCCCGCCCGCACAGAACACGCAGCCGTGAGCCACATCGATGTGTACAACACGGTGCTGGAGGCAGTGGGCGTGCCGCTGGACAGCAGCACCGCCAGTGTCCGGTCGCAATCGCTGTTGTCCCCGGTAGCGGCTGAACGCATCACGCTGTCCGAATACCACACCATCGGCTCGCACTCAGGCGTGTTCATGCTGCAGGATGCGCGCACCAAGTACGTCCATCACTGCGACCTGGCGCCGGAGCTGTTCGATCTGGAGAGCGATCCGCAGGAGTTGGTGAATCTGGCCGAGCGGCCTGACCGGCAAGCGCTGCTCAGGCATTGGGAGGCACGGCTGCATGGGCTGTGTGATCCCGGCGAGGTAGACCGGAGGGCCAAAAGCCGCCAGAACGCGTTGATCGATTTTTTCGGAGGTGAAGACGCTATCCGGTCAGGGCAGGGCATTGGTGGCTATACCCCGTCACCCATCCGTTGAGCCGGGCAGGCCACTCAAACTCAGGAGACCTATGAAAACCTTGCATACCCTGGTCCAAATCCAAGTGGCCGCCATGAGCGTGCTGTTGATGGCCACGGCGGCCCAGTCACAGACCGCTGGCGGCACAGTAAAAATTCTGGTGGGCTTTCCGGCCGGCGGCGCACCCGATGCAGTAGCACGCGCATTTGCCGACGAACTCAGGCAAACGACGAACGCGACCGTGGTCGTCGAGAACAAGCCGGGCGCGAGCGGCAAGATCGCCATCGACAGCTTGCTGTCTGCCCCTGCTGATGGCAACACCATCGCGGTGATCCCCTCCAGTATCTTGGTTTTGGTGCCCCAAATCATCAAGGTTGCCAAATACGATGCCGTGCGCGACTTCGTCACGTTGGGCAGCGTCGCGGAGTACGGGTTCGGCGTTGCGGCGGGGCCAGCCTCAAAGGCCACCACGATGGCTGAGTACAAGGCGTGGGCACGAGCCAACAGCAGCCATAGCGCGTTCGCGACGCCGGGTGCCGGTACGCCGCAGCATTTCCTGGGTGCGCAACTGGAAAAGGCCCTGGGCATCTCGTTGACGCAAGTCCCCTATAGAGGCGGAGCGGCCGCGGTCGGTGACGTCATAGGCGGCCAGGTTCCGCTTCTGATCACCACGGAGCAACTGCTTGTTCCGCACGAGGGGCAAGGCAAACTCAAGACACTGCTGATCACATCCAAGGAGCGCAATCCCAAATTGCCCAACGTGCCGACCGCGCGCGAAGCAGGTATGGCCCAACTGGAGTCGGTTGACTGGTTCGGTCTATTTGGAAAAGCTGGTATGGCATCGGCCAAAGCCGCCCAGTGGCGTGCGCAGGTGGACAAGGTTCTCGCATCGAACCGATACCGGGAAGCCATGAAAAACATGGGCTACACGGTGCCCGCCAAACAGCCGGACGATTTTCCTAAGTTGCTTGCAAGCGAGCGGGCTGCATGGGCAGATCGCGTGAAGCTGTCGGGATTTGCTGCCGAATGAAGCGGCTTCAGCCGGATAGCTGGCCCTCGCGATAGGTGCCAGTCGTGGGATCGGTCATCCGGCTGCATGGAATGCCGCAACCCTTCCTCCGTCATTCCCGCGAAGGCAGGAATCCAGTGCCTCCTCTTCACCGCTGCCTGGACTCTCGCTTGCGTGGGAACGACGAGAGTCATGTTCAGGGTTTTTACAATACCCTCATGCGGCTAGTCCCACAAAAATAAAAGCACATCAGAGCACCGGTTTCAGCTACTGGGCCACAACGCCTGAAAATCGAATGAAAGCTGCCGCTGATGGCGGATCGAAAGAAGGTAGACCGTGCCCATGATCCGCGCATACAGCAGCAGGTAGCGCGTCATCACGTATTCGCGCAACTCACCGTCCTCAGCGATCGAGCCCAGTTGTGTGGTCAGGCGGGCAATACCGTTGGCCACCTCGACTGACCGTGCAGGCCGTTTCAGGAATAAGCGCCCCATGCCGGGAAAGCTTTCCAGATTGGGGATGACAGTATCCGTCAGCTCGTCCAAAAGCGCGTCGAAGGCATGTGGAGCCTCGGCTGCGGCCGCGAAAGCCTCGATCTCTTCAAGGTTCCGCTCAAAGTTGCCTGTGAGTTTGACGGTGTGCTTGGCTGTCACGAAGCGAGGCCGTTCCTATCCTGCGGCCTTGGTCGCACGGCGGCGCTTGAGGGTAGTCAGCGTGCTGTGTGCGTCCTTGACCTTGCCCGCTGAGACATCTGCAAGGCCCTGGCTTGCATCGTCAATCAACAGCAGGTGGATGCGCTCGCGCTCAAGCTGGTGGTAGTAGTCCAGCCGCTGGGCGTCGATGATGGCCACATAGCTCTCACCGTTCTTGGTGATGATCTTCTCCGAACCCGCCTTCACCTGGTCAGCCAGTTCGGACAAGTTCGCCCTGGCTTGCGACAGCGGGATCACGTCACCAGCAGAAATGGCCATGGCTTGCTCCTTTGAGGCTTAGCATAGTGTACGAAATTTTGTACATCATACGCGCTCGAAAGTTGGCCGGTAAAAATCAAATAAATAAAAAAAGCACCTGGATAGGCGCTTTTTTTAAGATCATCTGGCGGAAGGGGTGGGATTCGAACCCACGGACACTTGCGCGTCGCCGGTTTTCAAGACCGGTGCAATCGACCACTCTGCCACCCTTCCTGAGACGTTCATCTGGATTCTACCGGCTCGAAGTGAACCGTTTTCCAGATTCCTCCAAAAAGAAACCCGCTGCGCACAGCGGGCTCAGTTTCTGAGAACGTCAGAATCAATGCTGAATTACTTCAGCTTGATTTCCTTGTACTCCACATGCTTGCGAGCCTTGGGGTCGAACTTCATGATCGACATCTTCTCGGGCATGGTTTTCTTGTTCTTGCTGGTGGTGTAGAAGTGGCCGGTACCGGCCGTGGATTCCAGCTTGATCTTTTCGCGTCCGCCTTTGGTGGCCATGATGCTGCTCCTTTAGTTCGGTTTAAGCTTGGCCGCGGGCACGCATGTCGGCGAGCACGGCGTCGATGCCATTCTTGTCGATCAGGCGCAGGGCTGCGCTCGATACGCGCAGGCGCACCCAGCGGTTCTCGCTCTCGACCCAGAAACGGCGGTATTGCAGGTTCGGCAGGAACCGGCGCTTGGTTTTGTTGTTGGCGTGGGAAACATTGTTCCCGACCATCGGGCCCTTGCCCGTGACTTCGCACACTCGTGCCATGAGATCTGACTCCACTAACAGCCGTTGCTGGGCGCCGCATGAAAAAGCGACTCGCTCCGGCCTCACCTCGCCAGGATAGGGGTGGCGGTAACCCCGAAATCAACCAATTCACTCTTCCACTCTTCATGCATTGCAATAAATTGCAATGAGAGTGACAGGCTAGATTTCGAAAAGCCTTTGATTATAGCCAGAATTGGCCCAGATGCGTAGCCGGGCCCAGTTCGGCCTGCCTTCAGTCGCCTTCCTGCTCCAGAAAACGCTGGGCATCCAGGGCCGCCATGCAGCCGGTGCCGGCGCTGGTGATCGCCTGGCGGTAGACATGATCCTGGACGTCTCCCGCCGCGAAAACGCCGGGCAC
Organism: Ottowia sp. VDI28; assembly: GCF_049532675.1. Classification (NCBI taxonomy): domain Bacteria; kingdom Pseudomonadati; phylum Pseudomonadota; class Betaproteobacteria; order Burkholderiales; family Comamonadaceae; genus Ottowia; species Ottowia sp. VDI28. The sequence continues at coordinate 1,915,490 of NZ_CP149820.1, forward strand.
GGAAGTCTGCGTGGCAAAGCCTTTCAGGCCGCCCTGGGTCACGATGTAGCCATTTTCCATGTTCAGGTGGCCCTGGAAAATCTCGGTATTGGGCGAGTGGCCGATGGCGATGAAGCAGCCTTTCAGCTCGAGGTCTTCGGTGCTGCCGTTTTCGGTGCTCTTCAGACGGATGCCCGTGACACCGGAGTCGTCGCCCAGTACCTCCTCCAGGGTGCGGAAGGTCTTGAGTTCGATCTTGCCGGCGGCCACTTTGTCCATCAGCTTGTCGACCAGGATCGGTTCGGCGCGGAATTTGTCGCGCCGATGCACCAGAACGACCTTGCTGGCGATGTTGGAGAGATACAGCGCTTCTTCCACTGCCGTGTTGCCGCCGCCCACCACGCAGACGGGCTGCTCCCGGTAGAAAAAGCCGTCGCAGGTGGCACAGGCCGATACACCCCGGCCCATGAAAGCTGTTTCTGAGGGTAGTCCCAGATACTTGGCAGACGCGCCTGTAGCGATAATGAGTGCATCGCAAGTGTAGGTACCGTTATCCCCTGTCAATGTAAAGGGACGCTGGTGGAGGTCTACTTTGTTAATGTGGTCGAATACGATCTCTGTCTTGAAGCGTTCGGCGTGGGCCTGAAAGCGCTGCATGAGGTCAGGGCCTTGCACGCCATCGACGTCGGCGGGCCAGTTGTCCACTTCAGTGGTGGTCATGAGCTGGCCGCCTTGAGCCATGCCCGTGATGAGAAGCGGGTTCAGATTGGCCCGGGCGGCATAGACAGCGGCGGTGTAGCCCGCCGGGCCGGAGCCCAGGATCAGGACTTTGGCGTGTTTGGCATTCATTTGGTGGAAACCTTGGGGTGTGCGTCCGTTACGCTACGATACAAACAATGTGAACCATTTCGCATTGTCGCTAAGAACGTGAAGCCGTTCTTAAAGCGGGGCGCGGGCGCTTCCGATTTTAAGAACTCGAAGAATGGTGCGAGAGCAAGAGGTTATTAAATATGACGATGCTGTCCAGTCTTGATCTGATCCGCAGGGTGCCGCTCTTTTCCATGCTGACTGACGCGCAGGCGGCCTCAGTGGCGGAGGCCGTGGTCAAGCGCCGCTTCAAACGAGGCGAGAACATTGTGGAGCAGGGGAAGAAAACGAATGCGCTTTTCATTCTCTTGAACGGAAGAGCGCGTGTGGTCACGGCAGATGGCCGCGGGCGGGAAGTGATTCTTGCCACGCTGCACTCAGGCGATCACATCGGTGAGATGAGCCTCATCGACAACGAACCGCATTCAGCCACCGTGCGTGCCGAGGTGCAAACCGACCTGCTCATGCTGGGGCGCCTGGAGTTCGCGCGCTGCCTGCCGGAGAACTCCTCCATGGCCTACGCCGTCATGCGCGGTCTGGTGCAGCGGTTGCGCCAGGCCGACCGCAAGATTGAATCGCTGGCGCTGATGGATGTTTATGGGCGGGTGGCGCGCTCGCTTCTGGAAGCGGCCAGCGAAACCAACGAAGGCGAGATGGTGATCCGCGACCGGGTTTCGCGCCAGGATATCGCCAAGATGGTCGGGGCTTCGCGCGAGATGGTCAGCCGCGTGATGAAGGATCTGGAAGAGCGCGGTTTCATCAAGACACAGGAAAACGGCCTGATTCTGGTCCAGGAGCGCCTGATCAAGCTGGAGTGATCCGCTGCATGCGGTAAGCTTAGGGGGCTGTAGTTATATCCATGGCCTACTCACTCAATACCCTCAATACGCCCGCAGGCGCCTCGGCGCCGCGCAGCGGAGCGAGCCGGTTCGCGCAAGAGCTCATATTGGTGCTCGGCTTGGCGGCGCTGATTTTCTTCATCATGGCGCTTGCCAGCCATTCGGCACAAGATGCCGCGTGGTCCACTTCCGGCTCTGGCGGGCCGATCCGCAACTGGGCCGGCAAGCTGGGCGCCTGGATTTCCGATCTGGCCTACGTGCTGCTGGGCTTTTCTGCCTGGTGGTGCGTGGCTGCTGGTGCGCATGCCTGGGTGACCGGTGTCATGCGCTGGCTGAACGGCTCACCCTCGGCTCCCCAGGTCTCCGCTGACGGCTGGTGGGGGCTTTTGCTCCATACCCGCGCCGCCTTCTGGGGCGGTTTGATCCTGTTGCTGGCGGCCAGCACGGGACTTGAATGGACGCGGCTTTACCGCTGGGAGGATCTCCTGCCCGGCTCGGCAGGTGGCGTCCTGGGCTATCTGGGCGGCCCGCTGGCGGTCAAGTGGCTGGGATTCACGGGATCGGCATTGCTCGGTATCGCAGCAGGGCTGGTGGGCGCGGCGTTGACATTCCGGTTCTCCTGGAGCCGGGTGGCCGAGCGCATCGGCGCCGCCTTGTATGCGCTGGTAGAAACGCGGCGTGAAAAACGTGAGCTTGCGCAGGACAAGGCGCTGGGCCAGCAGGCCGCGCGCGAGCGTGAAGAGGTGGTGCACCATGAGCGCGAGGAAAGCGAGGAGCAGCACCCGATCCCCGTACTGATCGAGCCAGCCATCGCACCCGTGCCCGCGAGCGAACGGGTCGTGAAGGAAAAGCAGAAACCCCTGTTCACCGAGTTGCCTGACAGCAGCCTGCCGCAGGTCGATCTGCTCGATGGCGCGCAAGCCAACCAGGAAACGGTCGCGCCTGAAACGCTGGAGATGACCAGCCGCCTGATCGAGAAGAAGCTGAAGGACTTCGGGGTCGAGGTGCGTGTGGTCATGGCCTCGCCGGGCCCGGTCATCACGCGCTATGAGATCGAACCAGCCACGGGCGTGAAAGGCTCCCAGGTGGTCAACCTGGCCAAGGATCTGGCGCGCAGCCTCAGCCTGGTGTCGATCCGCGTGATCGAGACGATCCCGGGCAAGAACTACATGGCGCTGGAGTTGCCCAATGCCAAGCGGCAGTCGATCAAGCTGTCGGAAATCCTGGGCTCGCAGATCTACCATGAGGCCAAGTCCATGCTGACGCTGGGCTTGGGCAAGGATATCGTCGGACGGCCCGTGGTGGCTGATCTGGCCAAGATGCCGCACGTGCTGGTCGCAGGGACCACCGGTTCGGGTAAATCGGTGGGTATCAATGCCATGATTCTCAGCCTGCTGTACAAGGCAGAGCCCAAGGACGTGCGCTTGCTGATGATCGACCCCAAGATGCTGGAAATGTCGATGTACGAAGGCATTCCGCATCTGCTGGCGCCAGTGGTCACCGACATGAAGCAAGCCGCCCACGGTCTCAACTGGTGCGTGGCCGAGATGGAGCGGCGCTACAAACTGATGAGCAAGGCGGGCGTGCGCAACCTGGCCGGCTTCAACCAGAAGATCGACGACGCCAAGTCGCGCGGCGAGTTCATCTACAACCCTTTCAGTCTCACGCCGGACGATCCGGAGCCGCTGGAGCGCCTGCCGCACATCGTGGTCGTGATCGACGAATTGGCCGATCTGATGATGGTGGTGGGCAAGAAGATCGAGGAATTGATTGCCCGGCTGGCTCAGAAGGCGCGCGCGGCCGGTATCCACCTGATCCTCGCTACGCAGCGGCCCAGCGTGGACGTGATCACCGGCCTGATCAAGGCCAACATTCCCACCCGTATCGCGTTCCAGGTGTCCAGCAAGATCGACAGCCGCACCATCCTGGATCAGATGGGGGCCGAGGCGCTGCTGGGCATGGGCGACATGCTCTACATGGCCAGCGGCACGGGCCTGCCGGTCCGCGTGCACGGTGCGTTCGTGAGCGACGATGAGGTGCACCGTGTGGTTCAATACCTCAAGGGCCAGGGCGAGCCGAATTACATCGAAGGCGTGCTCGAGGGCGGCGTGGCCGACGGCGAAGAGGGTGGCTTTGGCGAGGGCGGTGAAAGCGGTGGGGAGAAGGATCCCATGTACGACCAGGCGGTCGAGATCGTGCTGAAAAACCGCAAGGCCAGCATTTCGCTGGTGCAGCGCCACCTGAAGATCGGCTACAACCGCGCCGCGCGGTTGGTGGAAGATATGGAAAAAGCGGGTTTGGTCAGCGCCATGAGCGGCAGCGGCCAACGCGAAATCCTGGTGCCCGCGCGCGCGGAGTGAAGGGGACGCACGGTGTAGGAGATATCCGGGCGGGCAACAAGTGCCTGCCCTACGGCGCTGAAAAGCCCGCGGCGATATGCTGATACATCTGTTCACTGTGCGGGGGAACCTTCCTGCGCCGCGCATATTCCATTGCTACACATGAAAATGAATTCCCGCTTTACCCGAACCGCCGCCGCCATCGTCTTTGCAGCCGTGGCCCCCCTTTCGTGGGCCGGCGGTATGGATAGCCTGGAGCAGTTCGTCAAGTCCGCACGCTCCGGCAAGTCAGGTTTCACCCAGGTCGTGACGGCCCCGGCCAAGGAAGGCCAGGCACCTCGCAGCAAGACGCAAACCGGCACTTTCGAGTTCCAGCGCCCGGGTAAATTCAGGTTCCACTACACCAAGCCTTTCGAGCAGGTCATCGTCGCCGACGGGCAGACGCTGTGGCTGTACGACATGGATCTGCAGCAGGTCACGGCACGCCAGCAGGAGCAGGTGCTGGGCTCCACACCGGCGGCCATTGTGGCGGCGGCGCCCAATGTGAAGGCCTTGGAGAAAGACTTCAACCTCGCCGAGGAGCCGGACAAGGATGGTCAGCAATGGATCAAGGCTACGCCCAAATCACGCGATGGCCAGCTGCAGAGCATCCGAGTGGGCTTCAAGCAGGGCGCCAAGGGGCCTGAGCTCGGCACCTTGGAGATCCAGGATAGTTTCGGTCAGCGCTCGGTGTTGACCTTCAATGCGTTCGAGATGAATGCCGAACTGCCTGCCAGCACATTCCAGTTCAAGCCGCCTGCGGGCGTCGACGTGCTGCGCAACTGATAACGGCCCTCGCGACGAGATCGTGAATACGGTTCTCAGGGGCTGAATCTCTACTGCCCCTCCGCACATTTTCGGGCGCTGCTTCTGGCCTGTTGCAGCAGGGCCAGAAGCTCAGTCTGCTGGGGGAGCGGGCAATCTTGCAACAATTCCCTGGCCACCTGCTCCCGCACCCCGCGTAGCTGTCCATAAAGCCGCTGCCCCTGCTCGCTCAGATGCAGGCAACGCACACGCTTGTCGCTTTCGCTGGCGCTGCGCATGAGCCAGCCCTTGTCTTGCATGTGCACCAGGATGCGGGCCATCTGTGCCTTGTCGGTACGGCTGTGTTCCACCAGATCCTTCTGCGTCAGGCCCGGTTCGCGGCCTGTGCGCATCAGTATGCGCATTTCATTGAAGGTCAGTTCCGGATGCAAGGCTTCCATGGATCTGCGCATGCGGGCACGGAAAAGATGCAGAAGCTCGTGCAGGCTGTCGAATACTTCGATCGAAGGAAATGTATTCATGGTGGGTTTATTGTTGACTAAGTCAACTTTTAATCTGATAATAAGTGGACTTTATCAACTAATTGAAAGAACATGTCCACCCCTGACACAACAACCCCTATCATGCAGCGAGTACGCCATCCCTTCCGTGCCCGCCATGTGCAACTGCTGGCACGCGAAACCATCAGCCCGGGCTTCCTTCGCTTGACGCTGGGCGGGCCGGAGTTGTCCGGCTTTGTGAGCGCGGGCTTTGACGATCACGTCAAGCTCATCCTTCCGCAAGCCGGGTTGGAGAAGCCAAATCTTCCCGTCATGGTCGAAGGGCGTCCGCATATCGAGGGAGAGCGTCCCACCATGCGCGACTACACGCCATTGCGCTACGACGTCGCCCGCAACACGTTGCTGATGGACTTTGCCATCCATGGTGCCGGTCCTGCGGACGAATGGGCGCAGAGCGCTCCGATCGGCCAGTGGCTGGGCCTGGCTGGTCCGCGCGGCAGCCTGCTGATTCCGCGCGATTTGCAGTGGCATTGGCTATTGGGCGATGAAACTGCCATGCCTGCGATTGAACGGCGTCTGGCAGAGTTGCCGGCAGGCTCGCGGGCTGTGGTGCGGGTACAAACCGCGCATGCGGCCGACCGGCGTGCCTGGGTCAGCGCCGCCGATCTCGATCTGCAGTGGGTGGATTCGCTGGGGGAAGCGGTGCAGCCACTGGAGATTCCTCAAGGTGAGGGCTTTATCTGGGCAGCTGGAGAAAACCGGAGCATGGCCGAGCTGCGCACATGGATACTGGCCAAGCCCGGTGCCAATCCCAAGCGCATGCGCATTGCCTCCTATTGGAAACAGGGTGAAGTTGGGCACCATGAAGAACTCAGCGCCGCCGATTGAGTTTGGAGTTTGCAAGTACGGCGCTCGGCATGGCGGCTTTGAATAGGCTCTAAGGCGCCAGCTTCACAGAAGTGGCCAAGGCGGCGGCTTCAGCGCTGCAGTCAGCGGCCGGCGGTGTTCGGCCAGCGGTTCGGGCCTTGGCGATCTCTTCCTTGGCGGCGGCCATCTGCGCCAGGAACACCGGGTTGTCATGCAAGCGGGCCACCGTGGCAGATCCGATCAAGCGGCCAGCTTCGATATCGCTCATCCAGTGAACACCGCAGACGCCACGGCTTTGCGTATACGAGCGGCCCCGCTGCAACAGCGCATCGGCGCGTTCAGGTGCGATTTCGGTGAGCACCAGGGCCCAGGCCCAGCCCAATGCCGAGTGCCCTGAGGGATAGGATCCATCCTTGCGCAGCTTGGCTTCCTCGTCCGGCGTGCAGCTTTGACCGTTGAGCGCGGCAAAGGGGCGAGTGCGGTTGTAGTGATCCTTGGCCTTGTACGTTGCCAAGCCCGCATCGGTCAGGGTGCGGCGCAGAAGCATGTTCAGATTGGGCGTGCCCTGCTCCGAGATGTTGACGCCCAGTGCGCAGGAGAAATGCGAAGCGGCTGCGGGAAACTTGAGATCGGCGTCTTTGGTGGCTTGGGCACCGCGCGGGCCCTTCTGCAAGGCGGTAAGGGCGCGGTAGGCCTCTGCATCAGCTGCCAGCGCGGCCGAGCCCTCTGCCGGAGGCGGTGGCAGCAGCGCCAGGCTGTCGGGCAACTCGCTGCGCTGCAGGTACCCTTTGACCAGCCCGGGGCGGATCTCCCCCACCTGGCTTGTGGCCGTGGGCGGCTGGGGTGCCGTAGTGCAGGCGGAGGCAAGAACGGCGGCAGCGCCGAGCGCCAGCAGGGTACGAATGGGCATGAGCAAGGGTCTCCTGATTGAATTGAAATAATGCCAGTGGCTGGCATTTGCTTTTGCGCAAGTTTTGGGGGAACTATAGGCTCGCTGTGATTTTGCCCGCTACGATGTGAACCAGATGTTCATCATGATGCTCCTTTTCGATGTTTTCCAGTTCCCGGCCGGATGCCTTGCCCGCTGCCCGTTGAAGGTTCCGCATGCCTGATCTGTTTGCGCAAGAGCCCTCCGCGCCTTTGGCGGAAGCGCTTCGCCCCAAGACCCTGGATGAGGTCATCGGGCAGTCCCACCTGTTGGGTGAGGGCAAGCCTTTGAGGCTGGCGTTCCAGTCGGGCAAACCCCATTCGATGATTTTCTGGGGGCCGCCAGGCGTGGGCAAGACCACCCTGGCACGCCTCACGGCCACGGCGTTCAAATGCGAGTTCATTGCCTTGTCGGCCGTGTTTTCCGGTGTGAAGGATATCCGGGCTGCCATGGAGCAAGCCCAGCAGAACCTGGCGATGGGCAAGCACACCATCCTTTTCGTGGACGAAATCCACAGGTTCAACAAGTCTCAGCAAGACGCTCTGCTGCCGTATGCGGAAAGCGGCTTGGTCACGTTCATTGGCGCCACCACCGAGAACCCTTCTTTCGAAGTGAATTCGGCTTTGTTGTCACGGGCGCAGGTCTACGTGCTGAAGTCGCTGAATGAGGAGGAATTGAAGCAGCTTCTTCAGCGCGCACAGGAAAAGGCGCTGGGGGGCCTTGAGTTCGATGACCTGGCGAGGGACACCATCATCGGTTACGCGGACGGCGATGCCAGAAGATTTCTGAACCTGTTGGAGCAGTGCCAGACTGCGGCTGGTGCTGCTGGTGTTGCGCGGATCGACGCTGGTTTTGTCCAGAACGCCCTGACTTTGAACTCCAGGCGTTTCGACAAGGGTGGAGACAACTTCTACGACCAGATTTCTGCATTGCACAAATCCGTTCGCGGCTCACACCCCGATGCAGCGCTCTATTGGCTGACACGCATGCTCGACGGCGGGGCCGATCCCCGTTACTTGTCCAGGCGGATCGTTCGCATGGCCTGGGAAGATATTGGCCTGGCCGATCCGCGCGCCATGCAGATAGCCAACGATGCCGCATTGACCTATGAGCGCCTGGGTAGCCCCGAAGGGGAGCTGGCGCTGGGGCAGGCCGTGATCTACCTGGCTGTAGCGGCCAAAAGCAATGCCGGCTACAACGCCTACAACCTGGCCAGGGCCTTCGTGAAGCAAGACAAGAGCCGCGAGGTCCCCGTGCACCTGCGCAATGCGCCCACCAAGCTCATGAAGGAGTTGGGCTACGGGCATGAATACCGGTATGCCCATGATGAGCCCAACGCCTACGCGGCCGGTGAGACCTATCTTCCCGATGGCATCGAGGAGCCAGGTTGGTACCAGCCGGTGCCCAGAGGTCTGGAGACCAAGATCAGCGAGAAGCTGGCATTGCTGAAGAAATGGGATGAAGAGGCCGGAGAGGGGTGAGTCTCTTTCCTGGTCATTCATCGAATGGCTTGGGACCCAGGGCGCCAGCCACATGATCCACAAAGCAGGTGATCCGCGCGGCCAGGCTTGTATTCCGGTAATAGACGGCGTTGATCGGCTGGCAGATGTCCAGCGTTTGCCTTGGAAACAGTTGAACCAATTGGCCGCTGCGGCGGTCTTCGCGTGTCATGAAATCAGAAAGGCAGACGAGCCCCAGGCCGGCCAGGGCCATATGCCGCAGCGTTTCACCACTGGACGAAGCGATGGTCGGCTCGATGTGCACCGTATTGCCATCGGCGTAGCGCAGCGGCCATTCATTCAGTATCTCTGGTTGAGTGAAACCCAGGAGCACATGGGTCTTGAGGTGTGCGGGTTGAGTGGGTGTGCCACGCCGTTTCAGGTAGGTTGGGCTGGCCAGTACCCGCAGACGGCTGGTGCCGATGGGCCGCGCATGCAGGGTTGAGTCTTTCAGCCTGCCAACCCGAAACGCCACGTCAGTCCGCTTTTCGATCAGATCGACGATGCCCTCGTTCGAATTCATCTCCAGGGCCACTTCTGGATAGCGAGCATGAAAGCCTTCCAGCAGCGGTACCAGTACGTGCAGCATGAAGGGTGTGGAAGCGTCTACCCGCAACCGCCCGGCAGGGCGCAGGCGCCGCGCGGCCATTTGCTCTTCGGCTTCATCCACCGAGGCCAGAATGGCCCGGGCATGTAGAAGGAATGCCGAACCCTCCTCAGTAAGTTCCAGGCGCCGCGTCGTGCGCCGCAGCATGGTGGTCTGGAGTTTTTCCTCCAGCCGGCCCAGGGTACGGCTCGTGGCAGAGATGGTCAACCCGAGCTGCTCGGCGGCGGCGGTGATGGAGCCTGTGTCCACCACCGCCGCGAAAGCCTGCAACTCGTCGAGTGTGGTTTTCATATTTGATTTTTATTCAAAAGTATTTGATGGATATAGGGCTTAATCTGCAAATATTATCCAGGCAAACTGCGCAGCATGAAATCTTCCGCAGCCCTCTTAGCCCTGGCCATTGGCGCGTTTGCCATTGGCACTACTGAATTCACGCCCATGGGCCTTTTGCCCGTGATCGCGGATGGCGTTCAGGTGAGCATTCCTACCGCGGGAATGCTGGTCTCCGCCTATGCCGTGGGCGTCATGGCCGGCGCCCCGGTGATGACCTTGCTGTTCAGCCGCTTCGGCAAACGCACAGCCTTGATGTCGCTGATGCTCATCTTTACCATCGGCAATCTGCTTTCCGCATTCGCGCCGAGCTATGCGACGCTGCTGCTCTCGCGCCTGGTGACCAGCCTCAACCACGGTGCTTTCTTCGGCATTGGGGCCGTCGTGGCTGCCAGTGTCGTGCCCAAGGAAAAACAAGCCAGTGCGATCGCCGCCATGTTCATGGGCCTGACCATCGCCAATATCGGTGGCGTGCCGGCAGCCACCTGGATCGGCCAACAGCTCGGGTGGCGCCTGGCTTTTGGCGGGACAGCTGTACTGGGCCTCGTGACCATCGCGGCGCTGTGGGTGGCGCTACCCAAAGGCGAGCCTGGCGCGCGTCCCGACGTGCGCCGCGAACTGAAGGTGCTGACACGCCCTGAGGTTCTGCTGGCGATGGGCACCACGGTGCTGGGAGCCGGTGCCATGTTTGCGCTCTATACCTACGTGGCGCCGGTACTGGCCGAAATCACCCATGCCAGCCCGGGCTTCGTGGCTTTTGCCCTGGTGCTGATCGGTATCGGCTTTACCTTGGGCAACACCCTGGGCGGGCGCCTCGCAGACTGGTCGCTGGACGGTGCCACCAAGCTCATTCTCGCGGTCCTGGCGATCGTGATGGCCTTGCTGCCTTTCATGATGACGACCCATGTGGGTGCGGCCATTGGGCTGGTGGTCTGGGGCGCGGCCGCTTTTGGCATCGTGCCGCCGGTACAGATGCGCGTCATGCAGGCCGCCGCGCAGGCGCCTGGCCTGGCCTCATCCGTCAACGTCGGCGCCTTCAACCTGGGCAATGCGGTGGGTGCAGCTCTGGGTGGCGCCGTCATTGGCCAAGGGCTGGGCTACGCCGCGGTGCCCCTGGCCGGCGCGGCATTGGCTGCCGGCGGTCTGGCGCTTGTCTGGCTCGGCAATACCAGCCGCCGTACTTCGGTTTCCTCTTGTTCCATTTGATCCAAGGAGTTTTCCATGAGCAACATCCCTTCTTTTGGCGTCGGGACTTTCCGTTTGAAAGGGCAGGCTGTCCTCGATTCAGTGCGCAACGCGCTGGATGTCGGCTACCGTGCCGTCGATACAGCCCAGATCTATGGCAATGAGGCCGAGGTCGGCCAGGCTGTTGCGGCAAGTGGGGTGCCGCGCTCCGACCTGTTCGTGACGACCAAGATCTGGACTGAAAACTATGCCAGGTCCAAGCTCGTGCCCAGCCTGCAGGAGAGCCTGAAAAAGCTGCGCACCGATTACGTGGATCTCACGCTGATCCACTGGCCGGCGCCTGGCAACGGCGTGGAGCTGTCCGAATACATGGAAGCGCTGGCTGAAGCCAAGGCCCAGGGCCTGACTCGCCAGATCGGCATTTCCAACTTCAACATCGAACTCACTAAGCAAGCCATGGCCGCTGTGGGCCAGGGCGAGATTGCCACCAACCAGATCGAATTGAGCCCCTATCTGCAAAGCCGCAAGCTGACCGCCTTCCTGAAGGAGCAGGGCATCACAGTCACCTCGTACATGACTTTGGCCTATGGCAAGGTTCTGCAGGATCCGGTGCTGGCCCAGATCGCTGAGAAGCACCAATCCACTGTCGCGCAGGTGGCGCTGGCCTGGGCGTTGCAACTTGGCTATGTGGTGATTCCGTCTTCAACCAAGCGCGAAAACCTGGCCAGCAACCTGCTCGCCCGCGGCCTGAAGCTGGATATGGATGACATGGCCCGCATTGCCGGCCTCGAGCGCAATGGCCGCGAAGTCAGTCCGGACGGTCTCGCACCCGTGTGGGATTGAGCGCGTACTAACGTCTTCAGCATCTCCTCGATCCGTTTTACCGCAGAAATCGCCGGATGATCGCGAGGGAAAACCCCTGTGATAAACCGCAATTTGGCGCGCTTTTTGGCAAATCGCCTGGGATAGAATTTTTCACAAGAAACCCGCCGGAGAGAGCTGCTTGGCGGGTTTTTTGTTAAGTGAAGGCTGTCCACAAGATGGCTGATTCACTTGCTTGAAACGGAAATAAGCCGCCGGCGACCTCGGTGGAACAGGAGGAAATCCTTCATGGATATATTGCTTCAGCAGATCATCAATGGTCTGGTCCTGGGCAGCATGTACGCCTTGATTGCCTTGGGCTATACCATGGTGTACGGCATCATTCAGCTCATCAATTTCGCCCATGGTGAAGTGCTCATGGTGGGGGCGCTTACAGCGTGGACTTCCATAGGCTTCATGCAGACCCATATGGCCGGCACTCCGGGCTGGGTCATGCTCATCCTGGCCATGGTGCTCGCCTGCGCAATAGCTGCGGTACTCAACTTCGTGATCGAGAAAGTGGCCTACAGGCCGCTGCGCAACAGTCCGCGGCTGGCGCCGCTGATCACGGCCATCGGCATGTCGATCCTGTTGCAGACGCTGGCCATGATCATCTGGAAGCCGAACTACAAGCCTTTCCCCTCGCTGCTGCCCAATCAGCCTTTCCTGGTGGGCGGCGCGGTGATCACCTGGACGCAAATCATGATCCTCAGCGTGACCGCGGTGGCGCTGGCGGTGCTCATGTGGGTGGTGCACTACACCAAACTGGGCCGTGCCATGCGGGCTACGGCCGAGAACCCACGCGTGGCGGGGCTGATGGGCGTCAAGCCGGACATGGTGATCTCGGCCACGTTCATCATCGGCGCCGTACTGGCGGCCATCGCCGGGGTCATGTATGCCTCCAACTACGGCACGGTGCAGCACACCATGGGCTTCCTGCCGGGGTTGAAAGCCTTCACCGCGGCGGTGTTCGGCGGCATCGGCAACCTGGCCGGCGCGGTGATCGGCGGCATCCTGCTGGGCCTGATCGAGGCGATTGGCTCGGGCTACCTGGGATCGCTCACGGGCGGCCTGCTGGGCAGCAACTACACCGATATCTTTGCCTTCATTGTGTTGATCGTGATTCTGACCTTGCGTCCCTCAGGGCTGCTGGGCGAGCGTGTGGCCGACCGCGCTTGAAATGATGCTCCCCCTGAGTCGCTTACGCGCCTTCCCCTGAGGGGGACGCAGCCTGCGGCCGGGCCAAGCCCGCTCCGCGGCTGCTCTGGCATGGCCTGCTCCGCGGCCGTACGAGTCTTCGTGTTCCATACCCTGTGGATGGCGCGTAGCGCCCTGGAAGTCTGATATGACGCAAAAACAGAAGATCATTGTTTTCGTGCTGTGCGGCATCGGCTTGCTGGTGCTGCCGCTGTTTCTCCAGCAGTTCGGCAATGCCTGGGTGCGCATTCTCGATCTCGCCCTGCTGTACGTCATGCTGGCCCTGGGGCTGAACATCGTGGTCGGCTATGCCGGCTTGCTGGATCTAGGGTATGTGGCCTTCTTCGCGGTGGGCGCGTATCTCTACGGCCTGCTGGCCTCGCCGCACCTGACCTCGACCTTCCCGGTCATCGCGGCCATGTTCCCCAATGGTTTCCATACCTCGCTATGGATGGTGATTCCATTGGCGCTCTTGGTAGCAGCCGGCACGGGGGTGTTGCTCGGGATACCGGTACTCAAGCTGCGGGGGGATTACCTGGCTATCGTCACGTTGGGCTTCGGCGAGATCATCCGCATCTTCATGAATAACCTGGATCACCCGTACAACATCACCAACGGGCCAAAAGGGTTGAGCCAGATCGATTCGGTGAAAATCTTTGGGCTGAACCTGGGCAAGCCGCTCAGCATCGGCGGCTTCGAGATTTCCTCGGTGTCGCTGTACTACTACCTCTTCCTGGTGTTGGTGATCGTGACGGTGATCGTCTGCCAGCGCCTGGAGAATTCGCGCATCGGCCGCGCCTGGATGGCCATCCGTGAAGACGAGATCGCCGCCAAGGCCATGGGCCTGAACACCCGCAACCTCAAGCTGCTGGCCTTCGGCATGGGAGCGTCTTTCGGCGGGGTATCGGGGGCTATGTTCGCGGCTTTCCAGCAATTCGTGTCACCGGAATCCTTCAGCCTGATGGAGTCCGTGATGATTGTGGCCATGGTGGTGCTGGGTGGCTTGGGCCATTTACCGGGCGTGATTCTGGGCGCCCTGCTGCTGGCCGCGCTGCCCGAAGTGCTGCGCTACGTGGCTGGGCCTTTGCAGGGCATGACGGAAGGCCGGCTGGATGCTTCCATCCTGCGCCAGTTGCTCATCGCGCTGGCCATGATCATCGTCATGCTGCTGCGTCCGCGCGGCCTGTGGCCCTCGCCTGAGCAGGGCAAGATACGCAAGACACCGGCGGACGGCGGCATGGTGCAACCGCCCACTGCGCAGCAGGATCCGCCGGGCGTCGAGTTCCCGGGCGATGCGGTGCCTGGCAATGTGGAGAACCGTCAGTTCTCCGTCAATCCTTGAATGAACGGGAGTCGAGCAATATGAGCACCGATACCGTTCTCAAGGTACAAGGCGTTTCCAAACGGTTTGGCGGCCTGCAGGCGCTTTCCGAGGTGGGTATTTCCATCAACCGCGGGCAGATCTATGGGCTGATCGGCCCCAACGGCGCCGGCAAGACGACTTTTTTCAACGTACTGACGGGCCTCTATACGCCTGACCGCGGCACGTTCGAGCTGGCCGGCAAACCCTACAAGCCCAGTGCCGTGCACCAGGTCGCGAAGGCAGGCATTGCCCGCACATTTCAGAACATCCGCTTGTTCGCCGAGATGACCGCTCTGGAAAACGTGATGGTCGGCCGCCATGTGCGCACGCATTCGGGCCTGATGGGCGCTGTGTTCCGTACCAAAGGCTTCAAGGCAGAAGAGGCAGCGATCGAGCGGCGCGCGCGGGAGTTGCTGGATTACGTGGGTATCAGCAAATATGCCGACTACAAATCGCGCACGTTGTCTTATGGCGATCAGCGGCGGCTGGAAATCGCCCGTGCACTGGCCACCGATCCTCAGCTCATCGCCCTGGACGAACCCGCCGCAGGGATGAACGCCACCGAGAAGGTGCTGCTGCGCGAGCTCATTGACCGTATCCGCAAGGACAACCGCACCATCCTGCTGATCGAACACGACGTCAAGCTGGTGATGGGGCTATGCGACCGCGTCACCGTGCTTGACTACGGCAAGCCTATTGCAGAAGGCACTCCTCAGGAAGTGCAGAGGAACGAAAAAGTGATCGAGGCCTATCTGGGCACCGGAGGCCACTGATGTCACAAACCCTACTCAAAGTATCTGGGCTGAAGGTAGCCTATGGCGGCATCCAGGCTGTCAAAGGCGTGGATTTCGAGGTGCGCGAAGGCGAGCTGGTGTCGTTGATCGGCTCCAATGGCGCCGGCAAGACCACCACCATGAAAGCCATTACCGGCACGCTGCCGCTGAATGCCGGCGACATCGAATACCTGGGCAAGAGCATCAAGGGCCGGGGCCCTTGGGATCTGGTCAAGGAGGGCCTGGCAATGGTGCCCGAAGGGCGCGGTGTGTTCACGCGCATGAGCATCACCGAGAACCTGTTGATGGGTGCCTATACCCGAGGCGATAAAGCCGGCGTCGCGGCGGATGTGGACAGGGTCTTCACCATCTTTCCACGCCTGCGCGAGCGCAAGGATCAACTGGCGGGCACCATGTCTGGCGGCGAGCAGCAGATGCTGGCCATGGGCCGGGCGCTGATGAGCCGGCCCAAGCTCCTTTTGCTCGACGAGCCATCGATGGGCCTGTCGCCCATCATGGTGGACAAGGTTTTCGAGGTGGTTCGGGATGTTTACGATCAGGGCGTGACCATTCTGCTGGTGGAGCAGAACGCCAGCCGCGCCCTGGCGCTGGCTGATCGGGGCTACGTCATGGAGTCGGGCCTGATCAGCATGTCGGGCGCGGGCCAGGAGTTGCTGAATGATCCCAAGGTGCGCGCGGCTTATCTGGGGGAGTAGGGGCAGCGCTTTTGCAACTTGGAGGCTAGACTAGAAGCGATCTCGCCCTGCCACCCGGGCCCTCATCCGCATATCGCTTCCCACGGGGCTGGCTTCCGCCCATTCCAGCGCCACACCTTGTGCGAGCTCCGTGAAAGGCCCCAGGGCGGCGATGCCGGGGCCTTCGCCCAGCAACTTGGGCGCCTGGTAGAGCAGAAGCTCGTCAACCAGCCCTTCGCGCAGCAGCGAACCATTGAGCTTGTGCCCGGCCTCTACATGCACTTCATTGACTTCGCGTTGGGCGAGGTCGCGCAGCATGGCCGCCAGATCGACCTTGCCATTGGCCCCAGGCAGCGTGATGACCTGCGCGCCTCGTTCAGCGAGGACTTGCTGGCGGGCCGCATCCACGCTGGCGGTGTAGATCAGGATACGGCGCTCGGCGGCATCCCATAGCTGCGCCTGTACGGGCGTTTCGAGGCGGCTGTCCACCAGAGCCAGTGCGGGCTGCCTGCGGATGCCCGGAATCCGTACGTCGAGCCGGGGATCGTCTTCCAACACAGTGCCGATACCCGTCAAGATCGCGCATGCACGTGCCCGCCAGGCGTGGCCATCTTCGCGCGCGGCGGGGGAGGTGATCCACTGGCTGGCCCCGTTGGGCAATGCCGTGCGTCCATCAAGCGAGCTGGCGGCTTTCATTCGCACCCATGGCGTGCCTCGCACCATGCGGCTGAAAAAGCCGATATTCAATTCACGCGTTTCCTGCGCACCTTGCCCGATCTCGACACCGATACCCGCGGCACGCAGCCTGGCAAAGCCAGAGCCGCCAACCTTGGGATTCGGATCTTGCACCGAAGCGACCACGCGCCCGATGCCTGCCGCGATCAGGGCATCGCTGCATGGCCCTGTACGGCCCTGGTGTGAGCAAGGCTCGAGCGTGACATAAGCCGTGGCGCCCTTTACTGAATGGCCTCGCTGCGCGGCATCGCGCAGTGCCATGACTTCCGCATGGGCATGGCCGACAGGCTGTGTATGTCCTTGTCCCAACACGGCGCCACCGGCACTCACGATGACGCAGCCCACGGCCGGATTCGGCGGGCAGTCCAGCCGGGCCTGCTGCGCCAGTTCCAGTGCATGGCGCATGGGGGGATCAATGAGCGGTGCGGCAGTTGGCATGCGGGTAAGCGGAAGTCAAGTTCTGAGGGATGAATCAAAAATAGTAGCACGCGGTTACCTGCAGGGGCCGAAGCCGCGCGATTGCGCGCTGCTATGCGGGACAATACGGTATGCGATTCAAACAAGAACCTGCGATCAGCGAGGCGCAGGCCCCACGCACGGGAGTGCTGTTATGTAATCTGGGTACGCCCGATGCACCTACCTCGGCGGCGGTGCGGCGTTATCTGGCTGAGTTTCTGAGCGATCCGCGGGTAGTTGAAATCCCGCCGTTGGTATGGAAGCCCCTGTTGCATGGGGTGATCCTTCGTACGCGTCCGGCCAAGTCGGCCAGGAAGTACCAGCAAATCTGGACCCCTGAAGGTTCGCCTTTGGCCGTCTGGACAGCCAAGCAGGCCGTGATGCTGAGGGGTTATCTGGGAGAGCGCGGCCACCAGGTCAGTGTGCGGCATGCCATGCGCTACGGACGGCCTTCCATGGCGGATGAACTCGATGCGCTGAAGGCCGAAGGCTGTAGCCGTGTGCTGGTTGTGCCGCTCTATCCGCAATATTCGGGCTCCACCACGGGCAGCGTGATCGATGCGGTGGGGGACTGGGCACGCGGCATTCGGCATGTGCCGGAGTTGCAATTCATCAACCGCTTCCATGATGATCCGGGGTATATCCGGGCGCTTGCGCGGCAGGTCAGCAGCCACTGGCAGAGCCATGGCCGGCCAGGCAAGCTCGTGATGAGCTTTCATGGCGTGCCTGAGCGTGTGATCAAGCTCGGCGATCCTTACCAGAGGGAGTGCATGGAAACGGCGCATCTGCTGGCGGAGCGCCTGGCGCTGAAAAGCGATGACTTCGTGGTTTGCTTTCAGTCACGCTTCGGCAAGGCCAAATGGCTGGAGCCCTATACCGACCAGACCCTGCGCACCCTGGCGCAGCAGGGCGTGGCGCGCGTGGACGTCGTGTGTCCCGGCTTCGTGAGCGATTGCCTGGAGACGTTGGAGGAAATCGCGATAGAAGGGAAGGCCGCTTTCCTGGAAGCGGGCGGACAGGAGTTCCACCATATTCCATGCATGAACGACAATCCGGCCTGGGTGGCGGCGCTGATGGAGCTGATCATCCCTTCGCTCAGGCGCTGAGACTCCGACAAGAGCTCTCAGATCCAACGGAACCGGGCTGACATGGCAGACATCAAAAAAATGTCTCGAAAGTTTGAAGTTCCGAAAAACTGTGCCATAATCGAGGGCTTCGCTGATCGGCGGTTCTGACAGAAGTCAGCAAGCCGAACGGTAAAGAAAAAAGTTTGCCAGATCTTAAAAATCTGTGCTACAATCAAAGGCTTCGCTGATCGCAGCGAGCTGAGCGAAATAAGAGATTATTTCGCGGGATCATTAAAAATATACAGCCGATAAGCGTGGGCGTTTGAATGGTGAATAGCCAAGTCTTTTAGACTATCAAGCGCTCATGGAAATAGAAGTGAAGTTCACTTCAATTCCGTTTTTATGAGTGAACTCGAAAGAGTATAAATTTTCAAGATCGAACTGTAGAGTTTGATCCTGGCTCAGATTGAACGCTGGCGGAATGCTTTACACATGCAAGTCGAGCGGCAGCGCGGGGCAACCTGGCGGCGAGCGGCGAACGGGTGAGTAATACATCGGAACGTGCCCAGATGTGGGGGATAACTACTTGAAAGAGTAGCTAATACCGCATGAGATCTGAGGATGAAAGCGGGGGACCTTCGGGCCTCGCGCATTTGGAGCGGCCGATGGCAGATTAGGTAGTTGGTGGGGTAAAGGCTCACCAAGCCTGCGATCTGTAGCTGGTCTGAGAGGACGACCAGCCACACTGGGACTGAGACACGGCCCAGACTCCTACGGGAGGCAGCAGTGGGGAATTTTGGACAATGGGCGCAAGCCTGATCCAGCCATTCCGCGTGCAGGATGAAGGCCCTCGGGTTGTAAACTGCTTTTGTACGGAACGAAAAGGCTTTCTCTAATACAGAGGGCTCATGACGGTACCGTAAGAATAAGCACCGGCTAACTACGTGCCAGCAGCCGCGGTAATACGTAGGGTGCAAGCGTTAATCGGAATTACTGGGCGTAAAGCGTGCGCAGGCGGTGATGTAAGACAGTTGTGAAATCCCCGGGCTCAACCTGGGAACTGCATCTGTGACTGCATTGCTGGAGTGCGGCAGAGGGGGATGGAATTCCGCGTGTAGCAGTGAAATGCGTAGATATGCGGAGGAACACCGATGGCGAAGGCAATCCCCTGGGCCTGCACTGACGCTCATGCACGAAAGCGTGGGGAGCAAACAGGATTAGATACCCTGGTAGTCCACGCCCTAAACGATGTCAACTGGTTGTTGGGAATTCACTTTCTCAGTAACGAAGCTAACGCGTGAAGTTGACCGCCTGGGGAGTACGGCCGCAAGGTTGAAACTCAAAGGAATTGACGGGGACCCGCACAAGCGGTGGATGATGTGGTTTAATTCGATGCAACGCGAAGAACCTTACCCACCTTTGACATGTACGGAATCCTTTAGAGATAGAGGAGTGCTCGAAAGAGAGCCGTAACACAGGTGCTGCATGGCTGTCGTCAGCTCGTGTCGTGAGATGTTGGGTTAAGTCCCGCAACGAGCGCAACCCTTGCCATTAGTTGCTACGAAAGGGCACTCTAATGGGACTGCCGGTGACAAACCGGAGGAAGGTGGGGATGACGTCAAGTCCTCATGGCCCTTATAGGTGGGGCTACACACGTCATACAATGGCTGGTACAGAGGGTTGCCAACCCGCGAGGGGGAGCTAATCCCATAAAGCCAGTCGTAGTCCGGATCGCAGTCTGCAACTCGACTGCGTGAAGTCGGAATCGCTAGTAATCGCGGATCAGAATGTCGCGGTGAATACGTTCCCGGGTCTTGTACACACCGCCCGTCACACCATGGGAGCGGGTTCTGCCAGAAGTAGTTAGCTTAACCGCAAGGAGGGCGATTACCACGGCAGGGTTCGTGACTGGGGTGAAGTCGTAACAAGGTAGCCGTATCGGAAGGTGCGGCTGGATCACCTCCTTTCTGGAAGAAAAGCTATTCCGAATTTAAACGTCCACACTTATCGGTTGTTGGAAGGATGTCGCCAGCGACGCTGAGGCGCAAAGCTTTAGTGAAACCGAAGCGACCGGCCGGGTCTGTAGCTCAGTTGGTTAGAGCACCGTCTTGATAAGGCGGGGGTCGTTGGTTCGAGACCAACCAGACCCACCATTCCCTTTCATCTACGGATACCCGGGGGATTAGCTCAGCTGGGAGAGCACCTGCTTTGCAAGCAGGGGGTCGTCGGTTCGATCCCGTCATCCTCCACCACGCATCTTATCGAGTTAGCGTTCATATCAAAGCATCTGGAGAGACTTCAGGTGTTTTGATATTGGCGATAACGTCAATAATGAGTCGAAAGGCTCACGGCTGTTCTTTAAAAATTCATAGAGTCGAATCAGCGTTGTTAGCGGAAAGAGCAAAACGTACAAGGTTTTAGCTCACCGTGCCGCTAGCAACAAGAATTTTTGATTGCGTCAAAACGAATACAACTAGCTTGTTGAATTCGAGTATTCCGAGGTTAATTTATTAATTCTTGGGTACGGCATAACGCGTCAGGTGAGAGACCTGACAGGTCCTTGATGGATTTTGAGTTTCGTGAGAAACGTCAAAGTTATAGGGTCAAGTGACTAAGAGCATGTGGTGGATGCCTTGGCGATGATAGGCGACGAAGGACGTGATAGCCTGCGATAAGCTTCGGGGAGCTGGCAAATAAGCTTTGATCCGGAGATTTCCGAATGGGGAAACCCACCGAAAGGTATCTGCAGCTGAATACATAGGTTGCAGAGGCGAACCGGGTGAACTGAAACATCTCAGTAGCTCGAGGAAAAGACATCAACCGAGATTCCGAAAGTAGTGGCGAGCGAAATCGGAGAAGCCTTCTAGTGATAGCACGAGTGTTAGCAAAACGGGATGGAAAGCCCGGCCATAGCAGGTGATAGCCCTGTATGCGAAAGCGCCCGTGTGGTACTAGGCTAGAGACAAGTAGGGCGGGACACGTGTAATCCTGTCTGAACATGGGGGGACCATCCTCCAAGGCTAAATACTCATCATCGACCGATAGTGAACTAGTACCGTGAGGGAAAGGCGAAAAGAACCCCGGGAGGGGAGTGAAATAGATCCTGAAACCGCATGCTTACAAAAAGTCGGAGCCCTTCGGGGTGACGGCGTACCTTTTGTATAATGGGTCAGCGACTTACATTCAGTGGCGAGGTTAACCGAATAGGGAAGCCGAAGAGAAATCGAGTCCGAATAGGGCGAAATTAGTCGCTGGGTGTAGACCCGAAACCAAGTGATCTATCCATGGCCAGGATGAAGGTGCCGTAACAGGTACTGGAGGTCCGAACCGACTAGTGTTGCAAAACTAGCGGATGAGCTGTGGATAGGGGTGAAAGGCTAAACAAACTTGGAAATAGCTGGTTCTCTCCGAAAACTATTTAGGTAGTGCCTCAAGTATTACCTTCGGGGGTAGAGCACTGTTTTGGCTAGGGGGTCATGGCGACTTACCAAACCAAGGCAAACTCCGAATACCGAAGAGTAGAGCTTGGGAGACAGAGCACCGGGTGCTAACGTCCGGACTCAAGAGGGAAACAACCCAGACCGCCAGCTAAGGTCCCTAAAATTGGCTAAGTGGGAAACGAAGTGAGAAGGCTAAAACAGTCAGGATGTTGGCTTAGAAGCAGCCACCATTTAAAGAAAGCGTAATAGCTCACTGATCGAGTCGTCTTGCGCGGAAGATGTAACGGGGCTAAGCCAGTTACCGAAGCTGCGGATGCACAGTTTACTGTGCGTGGTAGGAGAGCGTTCTGTAAGCCTGTGAAGGTAGCTTGTAAAGGCTGCTGGAGGTATCAGAAGTGCGAATGCTGACATGAGTAGCGTTAAAGCGGGTGAAAAGCCCGCTCGCCGTAAGCGCAAGGTTTTCTACGCAACGTTCATCGGCGTAGAGTGAGTCGGCCCCTAAGGCGAGGCAGAGATGCGTAGCTGATGGGAAACAGGTCAATATTCCTGTACCGATGTATAGTGCGATGTGGGGACGGATTCTAATAGGTCATCCAGTTATTGGATTCTGGTTTAGGCAGAAGTAGGCGACAGGTAGGCAAATCCGCCTGTCATATACCGAGGCTGCCGATCGAGTGGGCTTGCCCATGAAGTGACTGAACGGGGTTCCAGGAAAAGCCACTAAGCTTCAGCTATACACGACCGTACCGCAAACCGACACTGGTGCGCGAGATGAGTATTCTAAGGCGCTTGAGAGAACTCAGGAGAAGGAACTCGGCAAATTGACACCGTAACTTCGGAAGAAGGTGTGCCCTTTTAGTGTGAGGTGAACAACTGAGCATGAACGGGTTGCAAAAAATAGGTGGCTGCGACTGTTTATTAAAAACACAGCACTCTGCAAACACGAAAGTGGACGTATAGGGTGTGACGCCTGCCCGGTGCTGGAAGATTAATTGATGGGGTGCAAGCTCTTGATCGAAGTCCCAGTAAACGGCGGCCGTAACTATAACGGTCCTAAGGTAGCGAAATTCCTTGTCGGGTAAGTTCCGACCTGCACGAATGGCGTAACGATGGCCACACTGTCTCCTCCTGAGACTCAGCGAAGTTGAAATGTTTGTGATGATGCAATCTCCCCGCGGAAAGACGGAAAGACCCCATGAACCTTTACTGTAGCTTTGTATTGGACTTTGAACAGATCTGTGTAGGATAGGTGGGAGGCTTTGAAGTATGGTCGCTAGATCATATGGAGCCAACGTTGAAATACCACCCTGGTGTGTTTGAGGTTCTAACCTAGGTCCCTTATCGGGATCGGGGACAGTGCATGGTAGGCAGTTTGACTGGGGCGGTCTCCTCCCAAAGCGTAACGGAGGAGTTCGAAGGTACGCTAGTTACGGTCGGACATCGTGACGATAGTGCAATGGCATAAGCGTGCTTAACTGCGAGACTGACAAGTCGAGCAGATGCGAAAGCAGGACATAGTGATCCGGTGGTTCTGTATGGAAGGGCCATCGCTCAACGGATAAAAGGTACTCTGGGGATAACAGGCTGATACCGCCCAAGAGTTCATATCGACGGCGGTGTTTGGCACCTCGATGTCGGCTCATCTCATCCTGGGGCTGTAGCCGGTCCCAAGGGTATGGCTGTTCGCCATTTAAAGAGGTACGTGAGCTGGGTTTAAAACGTCGTGAGACAGTTTGGTCCCTATCTTCCGTGGGCGCTGCAGATTTGAGAAAGCCTGCTCCTAGTACGAGAGGACCGGAGTGGACATACCTCTGGTGTACCTGTTGTCACGCCCGTGGCATCGCAGGGTAGCTAAGTATGGAAGAGATAACCGCTGAAAGCATCTAAGCGGGAAACTCGTTTCAAGATAAGATCTGCCGGGGCCTTGAGCCCCCTGAAGAGTCGTTCTAGACCAGGACGTTGATAGGCTGGGTGTGGAAGCGCAGTAATGCGTTAAGCTAACCAGTACTAATTGCTCGTGCGGCTTGACCCTATAACTTTGATGTAAATACCATCAAAGCAGTTATGCCAAGACGCAATCAAATTCACACTGATTCAACCTCTATGAATTCGTCAGCAAGTTCAAAAAACTCGCCGACAACAAGTTATGCCTGATGACCATAGCAAGGTGGTACCACTCCTTCCCATCCCGAACAGGACAGTGAAACGCCTTAGCGCCGATGATAGTGCGGATTCCCGTGTGAAAGTAGGACATCGTCAGGCTTCTACAGCCTCAAAACCCCCAGTCATTCACCTGACTGGGGGTTTTGTCTTTGTACCTCCCAAAATAAGCTCGCCACCCTCTCCTGCGTCATCCCCTCCCGCTCAGAAACAAACCAGCCGGTTATGAAGGGGGAAAAACTTCAGCCGTGATAAACCTTGGCTATCCGAATATCACGCGCCCATTACGCCTGCGCTCGCTCAATAAACTCGCTCACCAACACCAGTTGCTCCGGCACGTTCAACGCAGGCGCGTGGCCGCAATCCGGTACTTCAATGACCTGCAGCTGGCCTCGCGCCCCAGGACCGCGCCGACCCATTTCCTCCGCGGTCTCACGCAGCACCAGGTCTGACTCCGCTCCACGCAGAAGCAACACCGGCACATCAAGCGCGTCGTAGTGATGCCAGAGCAGATAGTCATCGGGATAATGAACGAACTGGCCCACCATGGCTGGGTCGTAGTGTGGCGTGACACGGCCATCCGGCAGGCGGCGGGCTGAGGTTTCGGTCAGGCGGCGCCATTGGGCATCAGTAAGGAAACCAAAGGGCTTGTAGGCTGCCCGAAAGAACGCCTCCAGCTCCGCGATGGTGCCAAATTGCGGTGGATGGCCGGCATACTGCTTGATACGTTCGATGGCTGGCTGCGCCAGTTGCGGCGCGTTGTCATTCAGCACTAGGCTCTGGATACAGGCTTTCAGTGCCGGCTCGAAATATCCGGATGCACCCACCGTGCCAATGGCTCCCCCATCGAGGTGCCCACCCAGTGGCAGCGCTCGATGCTCAACTGCTCGAGAAGCTCGCGTGCCAGGCGGGCGTAGAACGCCAGACAGTACTCGTCTTTCGGGTTCGAGGCCCACTGCGACAAACCCCTGCCGATGGTGTCGGGGCAGATGACGCGAAACCCCTTGCCGGCCAGGTGTGCCGCGAGTTCGTCCATGTCGCGGCCCGTCCGCGCCAGTCCGTGCCAGGCGATCACGGTGCCGCGTACGGTGCCCGCGGGTTGCCAGTCGGTGAAATGGACTTCGCGGCCGGAGCAGGTGAGGTAGTTGGAGGTAAAGCTCATGGGAGATATCAATGAGAAGCCGCGGAATCTGCTGAAGAACGGGATGCGCGGGCGCGCAGCTTGCCCACTACGCCCGTCGGGAAGTAGTACACGGAGAGCACGAACAGCAGGCCCAGCCACAGCAGCCAGCGATCGGGCGAGAGCAGCGAAGGCAACAGCGGAATGTTCGCGACCGCCTCATTGCCCAGACGCAGCAAGTCCTGCAGATAGCTCTGCGCCACCACGAACAGTACCGAGCCGATGAGCGCGCCGTAGATCGTGCCCATGCCGCCGATGACCACGATGAGCAGCACATCGATCATGATTTCGAAGCTGAGCGACGTGTCAGGACCGTTGTAGCGCAACCAGAGCGCCAGCATGCAGCCGGCGAGTGTGGCGAACAGGGCCGACAGCACCGAGGAAAGCGTGCGGTACACCACCACGCGGTAGCCGATGGCTTCGGCTCGGAACTCGTTCTCGCGGATGGCTTGCAGGACCCGGCCGAACGGGGAGTTCACGATGCGCAGAAGCAGCAGCACCAGCACCACGCAGGCGGCGAAGAGCAGGTAATAGCAGAGCAGGCGGCCATCCAGCGAGGCACCCAGGAAGGGTGTTTCGCTGAATTCGAAGGAGGGCGAGAGAATCTCGGGTACCTTGAAGGTGAGACCGTCTTCGCCACCGGTGAAATCCGAAAGCTGCGAGGCCAGCGTCTGGAAAGCGGCGGCCACGGCCAGCGTGATCATGGCAAAGAAAATGGCCCGCACCCTGAGCGAAAACAGGCCGATCGCCAGCGAAAGCAGCAAAGACAGCAGCAGCGCGCCGGCCACGCCCACGGCAAGCGCACCCCAGGTAGGCCCCAGGCGCGTGGTGGCGATCGCGATGCCGTAGGCGCCGATGCCGAAGAACATGGTGTGCGCGAAGCTGACGATGCCCGTATAACCGAGCAACAGATCGAACGCCGCCACAAGCACGATGAACACCAGGATTTTGGCGGCGACATTCAGCGCCTTCACGCCAGGGAAGATGAACGGCGCAAAGGCCAGCCCCAGCACGATGGCAATGAGGATGAACGCGAGCAGCTTGCTGCGCGGCAGATCATGGGAAAGCAGACGGCTCAGCATGAATGTATTTCCCGGATTACCTGTTCGTCACGGGGTAGACCCCCTGGGGGCGCCACAGCAGGATGGCGACCATCAGCGCGATGTTGGAGAACAGCGCCACCTTGGGAGCCAGAAAGCCCGTGTAGTTGGCGACCAGGCCTACCAGCAGGGCGCCGATCAGAGCGCCACCCGTGGAGCCCAGGCCGCCGATGATGATCACGATGAAAATCAGCACGTTCACCTGCGCGCCCATCTGCGGCGTCACGTTCTGCTGATAGAGCCCCCACATCACACCGCCCAGGCCAGCCAGCGCGCTGCCTGCCACGAACACGCCGATGAACAGGCGGCGGATACGGTAGCCTAGTGATTCGACCATCTCGCGGTCCTGCACGCCGGCGCGGATCAGCAGCCCGACCTTGGTGCGCGAGAGCGTCCAGGCCAGAAGCGCAAACACCACGAGGCCCACGATCACCGCCACCACGCGGTATTTCTCCACCGCGGCTTCACCGATCAGCCACGAGCCTTGCATGCCTGTGGGCAGAGGCAATGGAATCTGCTGCGGGCCCCAGATGACCTTGATCAGCTCTTCGCCGATGATCATGCCGCCCATGGTGATCAGAATCTGTTTCAGGTGCTGGCCATAAACCGGCCGCACGATGAAGCGCTCGAACGCCAGGCCTACGGCACCGGCCACCAGCATCGCTACCACCATCGCAGGCAGCACCGCCATCAGGTTGCGCCAGATGTCGCCGGAGCCTGTCCAATCGCCCATCAAGCCCAGCACACTGGTCGCCACGAAAGCGCCCAGCGCGATGAACACGCCGTGGCCGAAGTTGAGCACGTCCATCAGGCCGAACACCAGCGTGAGGCCGGAGGCAATGATGAAGATGATCATGCCCATGGCCAAGCCTGCCACGGTGAGTGTGAGCCAGGTGGAGGGCGAACCGATGAGCGGCAGGGCGACCGCGGCCAGCACGGGCACCAGCAACAGGGGTTTGAAGTCGATATCGCGCATGTTCATAGTGAGAGCCCCAGCAATGACTGCTGCAATGCCGTGTCCTGTGCCAGCGCCTGCATGCTGCCGGCATGCACCACGCGCCCGTCGTCCATCACGGCCACGGTGTCGCCCAGCCGCTTGGCGAAGCTGATGTTCTGCTCCACCAGCAGAATGGTGACGCCGCTTTGCTTGAGTTGCTGGAACGCGTCGATCATGTTGTTGATGATGCTGGGGGCCAGGCCCTTGCTCGGTTCGTCCACGATCAGCAGCTCGCGCGGCTCGACGATGGCGCGGCTCACGGCCAGCATCTGCTTTTGCCCGCCGGAGAGCTTGCCGGCCGGATGGTTCCAGAACTTCTCGACGGCAGGGAACAGCTTGAAGATCCACTGCAGGCGCGCCTCGTCCATCTGCGCCGCGTTGCGTGCGCCGCGGGCAGCCAGCACCATGTTCTCCTTCACCGTCAGGTCGGCGAAGATGCCCATGTTCTCGGGCACATAGGCAATTCCCAGGTGCGCGATCTGTGGTGTTTGCTTCTTCGTGATGTCTTGTCCCGCGAACGTGATGCGGCCTTGGCTGGCTTGCCACAGGCCCATGATGGTGCGCAGGGTCGTGGTCTTGCCGGCGCCGTTGCGGCCCAGCAGCATGGTGAGCTGGCCGCGCGGTACTTCCAGATCGACGCCATGCAGGATGTGATAAGCGCCGATATGGGTGTGAACGCCCTCCAGCTTGAGCAGGATATCGCTCATGCTTCAGCCTCCTCTTTGCTGACGCCCAGATAGGCCTCCTGCACCACGGGCGAGGCGATCACCTCGGCCGGCTCGCCATCGGCCACGAGGGTGCCGTTGGTAAGCACGATGATGCGGTCTGCCAGCTCGCGCACCACATCCATCTTGTGCTCGACCAGCAGAATGGTCTTGGTCTTGTCCTTCTTGAGTTCACGGATCAGATTCAGGATCACGGGGGCTTCGTCGTGACTCATGCCGGCGGTAGGTTCATCGAACATGTACACCTCCGGATCGAGCGCCATCAGGAGAGCCACTTCCAGCTTGCGCTGGTCGCCGTGGGGCAGGCTCGCGACGGGCATGTGCTGCTTGTCGGCCATGGCCACGGATTCGAGCAGGGCGAGCGCACGGTTCGTGAGTCCATGGTGGTCGCTCCAGATGCTCCAGAGATTCAGGCCCGTGTTCTGCACAGCTTGCACCGCCAGGCGTACGTTTTCCAGCACACTCAGGTTGGGAAACAGATTGGTAAGTTGAAACGCACGCCCCAGGCCCGCCTTGGTGCGCGCCGATGGCGACAGGCTGGAAAGATCCTGTCCGCCCAGATGCACGCTGCCAGCGCTAGCCTTGAGCTGGCCGGAGATCAGGTTGAAATAAGTGGTCTTGCCGGCCCCATTGGGCCCGACGATGGCCGTGAGCGTGCCGGGTTCAAATCGGCACGTGACCGCATTCACGGCCACGTGGCCACCGAAGCGGATGGTGAGATCGCGGGTTTCTAGCATCGAGGATGACAGAGGACTTCGCCGCTAATGCAGCGTAAAAGTGAGATGACTACGGGGATGACCACATATCTCGCGCGGTGTCGAATGCCACCCGTATCTCGCGAAACGCCCAAACTCGAAAGGCCGCGGAGCAGGCCATACGGGGCACCCGCGGAGCTGGCTTTGCCAGGCCGCCGGGTGCGTCCCCTGGGGGAAGGCGCGTCAGCGCCTCAGGGGGATCAACGCTTGTTCCGGATGGGAACCTGCATCTCTTCCGGCTTGATCTCGCGCACCAGCTCCGGCACACCCCAGGCGAATGCCGGATCGTTCTTGATCCGGAAGTGGTACATGCTCTGCATGGCCTGGTGGTCTTCCTTGCGGAAGGTCATCTTGCCTTTGGGCGTGTCGAAGCTCATGCCTTCCATGGTGCTAATGAGCTTGTTCGTGTTGGTGTCGCCGCCGGTCTTCTTCAGCGCGGTGACGACCGCCATGGCCGCCGAGAAGCCGCCCGCGGTGAAGAAGTCAGGCGGTGTCTTGTAGGCCTTGTAGTGGGCGGACACCATGGCTTCGTTGACCGGGTTCTTCGGGATGCCGAAGTAATAGTAGGTCGCACCTTCCATGCCCGGGAAGTTCTTGTAGGCCGCCATGGCCGGGAGGATGTTGCCGCCCGTGAATACGTCGATGTCATAGCGCTTCTTCAGATCGGCTGCGGCCAGGGCGTTGAACGGCGGCACGCCGCCTGCCCAGATCACCTCGATGGCCTTGCGGCCGGGCTTGCTCTTGAGCGCATCGACCACGCGCTGGATGCCGGCGGTGAAGTCAGTGGTGTTCTGAGGCAGGTATTCTTCATGCACGATCTTGGCGTGCTTGAGCGCGTCCTTGAACGCCTTCACGCCGTCGCGGCCGAAAGCGTAGTCCTGTGCCAGCGTGGCGACCGACACGCCGTCCTTGTCCATGGCGGCGGCGTTGCTGATCGCATCCTGGCTGGAGTTGCGGCCCGTGCGGAAAATGTACTTGTTCCACTTGTCGCCGGTGATGGAATCCGCCACGGCGGGTTCGACCAGCAGGATCTTCTTGTATTCCTCCGCCACCGGCAGCATGGCCAGCGCCACGCCGGAAGAGGTGGGGCCGACGGCCAGATCCACCTTGTCGTCCGCATAGGAGGCCGCCAGCAGGCTCTTGCCCAGGTCGGGCTTGCCCTGGTCGTCTTTCTCAATCACGGTGATCTTCTTGCCATTCACCGTCATGGTGCCGCCGGTGGCGTACTCCAGGCCCATCATCAATCCGGCCTGGGTTTGCTTGCCATAGGCTTCGAGAGGACCGGTCTTGCTGTAGATGTGAGCGATCTTGATGGTGCCTGATTGCGCCAGGGCAGACCCCGCGCCGGCAACGGTCAAGACAGTCAGCGTGGCCAGGGAGATGAGAGTGCGACGATGCATGAAAGAGTCTCCTAATGAATGAACGGAAGCTGCCAAATGAATCGCACAAGGCGTGCCAATGGATAAGTCTTTGATCTAAATGGAGAACGACCTTATTCTTAGATAGATTTGTATGAAAATAATGCAAAAATAGTGTCTATATATCAGTCAATTGTCTGAATAAAGATCAGCGTTTTCCCTGAATTCAAGGCATCCATGGTGGTGCGCTAAGCACTGTGAGTTTTCGTCGGATTCAGGCGTTCATACAGCTTCGCCCTTGAAATACCCAGCAAGCGCGCGGTGGCCAGTTTGTTGCCACCCGTCGTTTTCATGGCTGCCGCGATCGCGCGCTGCTCCAATTCGGTCACCTGTTCTGCCAGCGGGCGCAGGAGCGCGCCGGCGTCGGGGGGCGACGGTTCGGGCGGTAGCGCCGGCTGGATGAGGGCCAGGCCTGAATCGCGCAGGACGGCTTCCATCTGAGCCGCATCGAGCCGGTCCGAGTCAACTCGAAGTGCTGCTTGCTCGAGTACGTTGCGCAACTCCCGGATGTTGCCTCGCCAAGCCTGCGCCGCCAGAAGCGCGAGAGCGCTTTCCGTCAATTCGGGGGGATGGGTGCCTCGGTGGGCCATGTCCTCGCAGAGCGCATCGACCAGCGCGGAGATGTCACTGCGCCGTTCGCGCAGGGGCGGCACGCGGATCGGCAGCACATTCAGCCGGTAGTACAGGTCTTCGCGGAACGTACCCGCCGCCACCAGCGCGGAGAGATCGCGGCTCGTGGCGGCGATCAGCCGGGCATCGAAGGGCACCAGTTCATTGCTGCCCAGAGGTTCTATCTCGCCCTCCTGCAAGGCTCGCAGAAGTTTGGCCTGCAGCCCCAGCGGCATATCGCCGATTTCGTCCAGAAACAGCGTCCCGCCATCGGCCAGCTTGAATTTGCCTACGCGGCCCTTGCGTTCCGCGCCGGTATAGGCGCCGGGGGTGACGCCGAAGAACTCTGCTTCCAGCAGGGTGTCGGGCACCGCGGCGATGTTCACGCTGACCAGCGGCCCACGCGCCCGGGGTGACACCGCGTGAATGGCATGCGCCAGCAACTCCTTGCCCGTGCCCGTTTCACCCAGCAGCAGCACCGGGCTGCGCGATTGCGCGGCTCTGCGCGCCTGCCGCTTGACTTCCATCGCCGCCGGGCTGGCTCCCACAAAGCTTGCAAAAGTATAGCGGGATTGCCTTTCGGCACGCGGTCCAGCGCCTCTTTGTGCGGCGAGTTCACGGCGCGCATCGTCGAGGTCCTGCTGGAGGCGGGCAAATTTGGCGATCAGCGGCTGCAGATTGGTGGTGGGCTGATCGAACAGCACGATACCCAGCACGCCGATCACTTCTCCGGCATCGTCGCGCAGCGGAATGCGGCTGACCACGAAGGTCCCTGCGCGGTTGGTCAGAAGATCGATCAGGATCGGCCGGCCGGTCTTGAGGACCTGATCCATCTGCGTGTTCTGCACCACGCTGGATACCGGGCTGCCGATGAAGTCCTCTTCGCTCGCAAAGCCCAGCGCAGGCAGGAAGCGGCGGTATTGGTCGTTGATCCACACCACGCGCGCGTGGCGGTCAACCAGGATCATGCCCTCGCTCGCACCGGCGAACAAATCGAACATCGACCGCGCCGCCAGCTCCAGAATGCTGGCTGCATCGCGAGGCAAGCTCGAATCAACCATGGGCTCGGTGTTGAAAGTTGGCGACATGAGCATTGCCGGAAAAATTCACGACACCGCATCGTAACTCCTGAATCTATTGCCGAATCTATTGCCCGAAAACAACGGCCTCAAATAAAGTCCGGGTTAAATTAATAAATCCGGGTAGAATTTGACCATCATGAATACTTCACACACAGAGATTTCAACGGCTGAGCCCACCTATACCGCGTTCGCGGGTGGGCTGCGGGTGGCTGGGGGCCCCTGGCTGATGTGGCGCAGATACTGGCGGCATTGGGTGCCCAGGAGGCGCCCATTCTGGTTTTCAACGATGCCACTGGCGGGCTGGTCGATACACCGCCTTCGCCGGAGCAGGCGCAAACCCTGGCGGCCAGGGGGCCGGCCGTATCGCCCGCCATGTCAACGCCGGCACCGGCCCCCAGTGTGGGGCGGCCCCGCCTCGGTGTGGTGGCGCGCGAAGTGACGCTGCTGCCGCGCCATTGGCAATGGTTATCGGCTCAGCCGGGAGGCGCCTCGGCGGCGCTGCGCCGGCTGGTGGACGAAGCGCGCCGGACCCATGCGGAACGTGATGCGCAGCGCGCTGCGGCAGAGCGGGCCTATCGCTTCATGAGTGCCATCGCGGGTCACGAGCCTGGTTTCGAAGAGGCTTCCCGTGCGCTGTTCGCGCATGACGCGGCGAAGTTCGCCGCTTGCATCGGGCCTTGGCCGCAGGATGTGCAAGCCTACTTGCAGACGTTGGCGCGGGGCGCGTTCGAGACCGCCGGAGGTCAAGCATGAGCGCTCCCATGCCGTCCGGGCGGGCCAAGGCCGTGCCCCTGGCCTCTTCCACGCGTCCGCTGTGGCGCACCTACCTGGCCTTTCTCGGACCAATGGTGCTGGCCAACATATTGCAGTCACTCTCTGGCAGCGTGAACGGCGTGTACATCGGGCAGATGCTCGGCACCAAGGCGCTGGCGGCGGTGGCGGGCATGTTTCCGGTGATCTTTTTCTTCATCGCGCTGGTGATCGGCATCGGAGCAGGTGCGTCCGTGCTGATCGGCCAGGCCTGGGGCGCGCGCCAGGTTGAAAAAGTGAAGGCCATTGCGGGGACTGCCTTGACCCTCGGCGCTTTGATCGGTCTGGTAGGCGCGGTGTTGGGCAGCATCTTCACGCGCCCGGCGCTGGCGGCGTTGGGCACCCCCTGAGGTGCTGGGCGATGCCGTGGCCTATGCACGGGTGCTGATGATCAGCTTGCCGCTGCTGCTGGTGTTTATCCTCTATACCCAGTTGTTGCGCGGTGTAGGCGATACGGTGACACCGCTGTACTCGCTGTTGCTGTCCACCGGCATCGGTTTGCTGCTGACGCCTGCCTTGATCCTCGGTTGGGGTGGTTTGCCACAGTTGGGGGTGGTGAGTGCCGCCGTGGCGGGCCTTGTGTCGTTCACGGTGGCGCTGGGTTTCCTATACGTCTACCTTCTGCGCCGCCGCCACGCACTGGCGCCTGATGCCGTGCTGCTGCGTGCCTTGCGCATCCAGCCGGCGCTGCTCAAGGCGGTGCTGCGCATCGGTGTGCCGACAGGTATCCAGATGGTCACCATTTCGGCGGCTGAGCTGGCCATCCTGAGCCTGGTCAATCACTACGGCGCCGGGGCCACGGCGGCCTACGGCGCGGTCAATCAGGTGGTCAACTACGTGCAGTTTCCCGCGCTGTCGATCGCCATCACCGCATCGATTCTCGGCGCTCAGGCCATTGGTGCCGGCCGCACGGAACTGCTGGGAAAGATCGTGCGCACGGGACTACTGATGAACCTGGTGCTGACCGGCGCGCTGGTGCTGCTGGGCTATGCGTTGGCGCACTGGCTGCTGGGCTTTTTCCTGACCGATCAGCCTGTGCTGGAGATGGCGGCCCACTTGCTGCGCATCATGCTGTGGAGCAGCCTCGTGTTCGGCATGCAAGCGGTGATCGCGGGCATGATGCGGGCCAGCGGCACCGTGATGGTGCCCGTGGCCATCGCAGTCGGCTGCATTCTGCTGGTCCAGTTGCCGGCGGCCAACCTGCTCAGCGCGCGCTATGGGTTGGAAGGGGTGTGGATGTCGTACCCGGTCGTCTTCGTGACCATGCTGGTGCTGCAAAGCGCGTTCTATCTGCTGGTGTGGCGGCACAAGAAAGTGGAGCGGCTTGTGTAAAAAGCTCCCCCTGAGGCGCTGACGCGCCTTCCCCCTGGGGGGACGCACCCAGCGGCCTGGCAAAGCCAGCTCCGCGGGTGCTTTGGTGTGGCCTGCTCCGCGGCCCTTCTTTTGATTTTTAAGCAGCCTTGCGCCGCTTTGCCAGCCGGGGCAGCACGAGCACCGCGACGATCACGATCAGCAGGAAGATCGAGAACGGCCGGTCTACGAATACGCTCCACCGGCCTTCACCGATCGATAGCGCATTGCGCATCTGGGCTTCCGCGAGGGGGCCGAGGATCATGCCCACGACGACTGGAGCCGTCGGAAAATCAAAACGGCGCATCACTACACCGACCGCGCCGATGGCATACAGCAGAAACAGATCGAACGCGCTCTGGCGCATGCCATAGGCGCCCACGGTGGCAAAAACCAGGATGCCGGCATAGAGCTGCGGCTTGGGAATTTTCAGCAGCTTCACCCACAGGCCCACCATGGGCAGATTCAGCACCAGCAGCATCACATTGCCAATGTAAAGCGACGCGATCAGCGCCCATACCAAGGCCGCCGAACTCGTGAACAGCTGCGGCCCAGGCTGGATGCCGTAGTTCTGAAAGGCGCCGAGCAGAATGGCCGTGGTGTTGCTGGTGGGCAAGCCCAGAGTGAGCAGCGGGATCAGGGCCGCCGTCACGGTGGCGTTGTTGGCGGCTTCCGGGCCGGCCACGCCTTCGATGGCGCCAGACGTGCCGAATTCAGCACGGTTATCGCCCTTGGCCAGTTTCTTTTCGGTGGCGTAGCTCAGAAATGTGGGGATTTCAGTGCCGCCAGCCGGTATGCACCCGAACGGTGTGCCGATCGCGGTGCCACGCAACCACGCAGGCACGGAGCGGCGCCAGTCACCCCCCGTCATGTGGACGCGGCTCAAGCGGTTCTGTGTCTCGACGACCTTGCCTTCGAAGAGCACGGCATGCAGCACCTCGGCCACGGCGAACAGGCCCACGGCCACCAGCACGATCTCGATGCCGTCGAGCAATTCAGGTACGCCACCGGTATAGCGTGGCTGGCCGCTGATCTGATCCATGCCGATCAGGCCCACGGCCAAGCCGATGAACAGCGAGGTGAGGCCCCGCACCGTGCTTTTGCCGAGCACCGCGCTCACCGTGGTGAAGGCCAGCACCATCAGCAGAAAATACTCCGGCGGGCCAAGCCGCACCGCGTATTCGGCCACGTAGGGCGCGAACAGGGTCACGACCACGGTGGCAATCGTGCCAGCCACGAACGAACCGATGGCCGCGGTGGCAAGCGCCGCTCCGGCGCGGCCGCTCTTGGCCATCTTGTTGCCTTCCATCGCGGTCACCATGCTGGCGGTTTCGCCCGGCGTGTTGAGCAGAATGGAGGTGGTGGAGCCGCCGTACATGGCACCGTAGTAGATGCCCGCAAAGAAGATCATCGAGGCGGTGATGTCCACCTTGGCGGTGATCGGCAGCAGCATGGCCACCGTGGTGGCGGGACCGATGCCTGGCAGCACACCCACGGCCGTGCCCAAGGCACAGCCGAACAAGGCCCACAGCAAATGGCTGAGCGTGAGGGCCGTCTGGAAGCCCTGAATCAATTGGCCAAAGGTATCCATGGTGTACCTCAGAGCCAGCCGGTGCCCGTGAGGCCCGGGAGGTTGATGGCCAGAAACTTGGTGAACAGCCAGTACACCGGCGCCGAGAGAACGATGCCGGAGATGACGTCCACAAGCCAGGTATTGCCTTTTTGCCCATAGGCGCGGCGCAGGCCCTGCACCGCGAGCACATAGCAAAGCGCGCAGCTGAGAATGAAGCCCAGTGTGGTGATGAGCGCCGCATTCAGCAGCAACCCGGCTGATACCCAGACAAAACCGCCCCAGTCGGGCGCGGCCTGATCCGGAGCGTCTTCCATGGCTCGAAAACCGCCGGTGCGCGCTTCCCAGACCATGAACGCGCCACACACCGCCAGCGCCGCCGCGACCACCCATGGCAGGAAGTTGGAGCCGACGCCGCCATAGCCCGCCTCCGACGAAATGCTGAGGGCGCCGAAGCCCAGGCCCGCTCCGATCAGTATCACCAATCCCCCCAGCGCCGTTTGCCAGAACAGGGCTTGCCGATCGGGGTGCGCGGGCGGCGGGTGATCGGGGCGAAGTTCCGGGGCGATGTTGGGCAGCGGGCTGGTCATAGAGTGAGGGCCTTTTCTCGCGCGCGAAGCGTATCTTTCGGATCGGAACAGGTTCTCAGGTGGTCATGCCCGACTTGGCCATGATGGCGCGCAGCGAGGCGAAGTCGTCCTCGACGAACTTGCTGAAGGTGTCGCCGGAAAGTAGCGAGGGCGTCCAGTCGTTCTTCTTCAGGGCTTCCGCCCAGGATGCGGATTTGGTGGTGGCGACGATGAGATCGGTCAATGACTTGCGCTGTGCCGCCGTGATGCCAGGAGGGGCGAATACGCCACGCCAGTTGCCTATTTCGACATCGATGCCCTGCTCCTTGAGCGTGGGAACGTTGATACCGGGCAGCCGCTGGCCGGAGGTCACGGCGATGGCTTTCATCTTGCCGGCCTTGATGTATTCCGCGAATTCACTGTAGCCGGAGCCACCGATGGTGACATTACCACCCAGAATGGCAGCCGTGGCCTCGCCGCCTCCGCGGAACGCCACATAGTTGATCTTGGCCGGATCCACGCCTACCTTTTGCGCGATCATGGCTGCCGCGATGTGTTCCGTGGACCCGCGCGAGCCACCGCCCCATTTCACGCTGCCAGGATCCTTCTTGAGCTGCGCGATCACATCAGCCATGGTCTTGTGCGGCGAATCGGCTGGAAGCACGAAGACGTTGTATTCGTTGATCAACCTGGCAAGCGGAGTGCATTGCATCAGGTTCAACGGTGATTTGGCGGTGATCAGGCCGCCCAGCATCACGGCACCCATCACCATCAGCGAGTTCGGATCGCCCTTGGAGCCGCTCATGAACTGCGCCAGTCCCAGGGCACCGGCCGCACCCCCCTTGTTGTCGTAGGTGACAGTGTCTGCCTGCTTGGAGTCGATCATGGCCTTGCCCAGCGCGCGGCCGGTGGTGTCCCAGCCGCCGCCGGGGTTGGCGGGGATCAGCATCTTGAGGTTGGGGGCTGCCAGCGCCGACAAGGGCAGGGCGCCAGTGGCGGCCAACGCGGCCATGGATTTGAGGAAGGTGTCTCGGCGCATCGGAAGTAGTCTCCTGCTGGAAAATGAAGAATGGTTTTTTTCCAATCCACATCATCCTCCAACCAGCGATGGTTTTTGAGACCTCACCGATGAGGGAAAACACCTAACTTGGTAGCGGGGTGTTCAGGCCAAGGTCGAGCGCGAGAGAGTTGCGCACGCTTGGATCCTTCGATGTAGCATGCATGCTGATGGCAGAAATTCTCGACAGACAGCGCATCGACAAATGGCTTTGGGCGGCGCGCTTTTACAAGACCCGGGCACTGGCGGTGGAGCAGTTGGACAACAGCCGAGTGCAGATCAACGGCCTGGATGCCAAGCCTTCGCGCGAGGTCAAGCCGGGCGATGAGGTACGCCTCAGGCAGGGGCGTGACGAACGCACTGTGATCGTCAAGGCGCTCAGCAACATACGCGGGCCGGCACCGGTCGCCCAGCAGCTTTACGAGGAAACCGCCGCCAGCAGTACCGCGCGTGCCGAAGCCGCCGCCACGCGCCGGCTGGCCCCCGAGCCAGCGCATACCATTACCCAGGGCAGACCCACCAAGCGCGACCGGCGGGCCATCGACCAGCAACATGGCTGGGGCGATCGCTGGTCAGCTTCCATTGATGAATAATTTCCTTTTCATGACCGAATCCCAGCATTCACCTGAACTCGCGGTTCCCTCCATGTTGACGCTGCAGGAGCGTGGCCGGTTGGCCCAGGGCCGCCGTATGACCACCCCTTGCGGGGAGGGTGACATCGTCTGGCATGCCTGGGGGGAGCGGCGTGCGGGGGTGGCGCCGGTGGTGTTGTTTCATGGCGGCAGCGGCTCCTGGACGCATTGGGTGAAGAACATTCTTCCGCTAGTGGATGATGGCCGCTGGGTGCTGGCTGCTGATCTGCCGGGTTTTGGTGACTCCGCGCTACCGGAAGGCGGGGTTGATGCCAACGCCATGCTCGAGCCGCTGGCGGCCGGACTGCGTCAGTTGATTCCAGGCGAGCAGGCCGATCTGATCGGGTTTTCTTTCGGCGGCATGACGGCGGGCATGCTGCTCGCGGCCTATCCCGGGCTTGCGCAGCGCTTGGTGCTGGTGGGCGCGCCTGCCATGGGCGTGACCCCTGGGCCGCAATTCGAACTGAGAGCCTGGCGCCATCTGAAGACCCCGCAGGAACAGGCAGAAATCCATCGCCACAATCTGGCCGTGCTGATGCTGCATGATCCCAGTTTGATCGATGGTTTGGCGCTGGAGGTGCACATCGCGAACGTGCACCGCGATCGCCTGCCGAGGCGGCGCCTGTCGCGATCCGATATTCTGGCGACCAGCCTGCCGCAGGTAGCATGCCCGGTGCATGCCATCTATGGCGCGCACGATGTGTTGTATAGCCGCTATCTGCCTCAACTGGAGGCAGCGCTGGAGGCGAGCGCGCCAGATTTCCGCGGGCTCACCCTGATCGAAGGCGCGGGGCACTGGGTGCAGTTCGAAGCTGCCGAAGCTTTCAATGCCGCGTTGCGGCGCGCCTTGGTCTCATCCTGAAAGTTGAATCCATGCCTACTCCGATGAAGATTGATTTCGTTTCCGATGTGGCCTGCCCCTGGTGCGCCGTGGGCCTGGCCTCTCTGCAGCAGGCGCTGGCGCAAAGCGGTGATGCGGTTCAGGCCACCCTGCATTTCCAGCCTTTCGAGCTGAACCCCGACATGCCCGCTGGCGGCGAAGACATCAACGAGCATCTGGCGCGCAAGTACGGCGGCTCGCCCGAGCAGTTCGAGCGCAACCGCGCCGCTATCCGCGAAAGAGGCGCCGCCGTGGGGTTCTCGTTCAATCCGGCGGGCCGGGGCCGCATCTACAACACCTTCAACGCGCACCGGCTGCTCCATTGGGCTGGGTTGCAGAGCGACGAACAGCAACTGGCGCTGAAACGCGCATTGCTGGAGGCCTATCACGGCCGCGGAGAAGCGGTGGAACAAGACGAGGTACTGCTTGCCGCCGTGCGCGCGGCCGGGTTGGACGCGGCCCGTGCCCAGGCCATTCTTGCCGGCGAAGAGTATGGCGCTGAAGTCCGCGCTGCGGAGCGGCTTTACCAGCAGGCGGGTATTTCGTCGGTGCCAGCGGTCATCATCAACGACCGGCATCTGATTTCAGGCGGGCAGCCGCCGGAAGTCTTCGAGAAAGCGCTGCGCCAGATCGCCGCCGAATCGAGCGCGTCCCCTTGAGTGGCCTGTTTAGAACGTAGAACGTGTTCTTAGCGGTACAGCCGCTGCGCATGTACCCCAAGCCCTTGCGCCACGCTCGCATGGCGATCGCCATGCATGGGGCGCGCCGCTGGAAGGCTCTCGGCAATGCGCTGTGCCAAGGGGCGAAAGCCGGTGGAGCCGCCGGTGAAATAGAGCACGTCGACGGCATCGGCGGCGACGCCCGCCACGCGCAGTGTTTCACCCGCCGCGTCGACGATGCGCTGAAGATCGGCGTCGAGCGCGCGCACGGCCTGCGGCTCGTCGAGCGTGGCGGTCAGATCCTGCTCCAGCCGTGCCAGATCGATGCGTGTGGCACCGCCTTCAGCCACCGCGATCTTTGCGGCCTCGGCCTCGCCGAGCAGCGC
This sequence comes from Ottowia sp. VDI28, assembly GCF_049532675.1. NCBI lineage: Bacteria > Pseudomonadati > Pseudomonadota > Betaproteobacteria > Burkholderiales > Comamonadaceae > Ottowia > Ottowia sp. VDI28. Next base: position 1,954,760 of record NZ_CP149820.1, read on the forward strand.
ATGGCCCAGGTGCTCTTCCAGCACCGTCATCAACCGTTCGTGCTGGCGCGGATCGCCATAGAAGCTGCGCATGCGTTGCAGCTCGGCCATGCGTGGCGCGGTATAGACGGTGTTGATCAGGTGCCAGGTCGCCAGGTCGAAATAGACTCTGCTCGGCACCTCGCGCGGCGTGGTGCCGGGCCGTGCCGGTCCAAGGCCGCGGTACCCGCATAGCGGCAGGATGCTGGCCAGTTCGATGTGGCGGTCGAAATCGGTGCCCGCGATGTGCACTCCGTGGTTGGCCAGAATGTCGTCCTTGCGCTCCAGCCGCTCGCGCCGTGCCGGACCCACGCGTACCAGCGAGAAGTCGGAGGTGCCGCCGCCGATGTCGGCTACCAACACCAGCTGCTCTTCCGTGGCCTGCTGTTCATAGTCGAGCGCGGCGGCGATGGGCTCGAACTGGAAGCTGATTTCCTCAAACCCCACTGAGCGCGCGGCCGCTTCCAGCGCGGCCTGTGCGGCGGCGTCGCGCACCGGGTCGTCGTCGACGAAGTAAACCGGCCGCCCCAGCACCGCGCGTGCCAGCGGCGCCCCGGCCTCACGTTCGGCCAGTGTCTTCAGGTGCTGCAGATAACCGCCCACCACGTCGAGGTAGCGCACCGCGCGGCCGTCGCCGACTTCAGTGCTCTGCTCGGCCAGTGTCGAGCCGAGAATGCTCTTCATGGAGCGCATCAGCCGGCCCTCATGCCCGGCCACGTAAGCCGCCAGCGCCGCACGGCCGTAGAGGCGATGCGGCGGCTCATGCGGCGCCAGGCCTTCGACTTGGTAGAAAACCGCGGTGGGCATGGTGTGCTGGCCGGATTCGACATCGACCAGTGCCATGCGCCCCGCCGCGCCCGAGAGGGCAATGGCGGAGTTTGAAGTGCCGAAATCGATGGCGCAGAAAAGGGTATGCGAAGTCATGCCAATAACACCTGGCTAGCATCCGGCATGCCGCGTCGCGCGGGCCGGGCCGATCGGAAATAGGGGAGGGGCGCGGATTATAGCGAGGCGGTTTCTGCGCTTGCAGGCACAATGTGCTCAATCACACGACAATAGAGTGTTGGCTGGCGCCCTACATCGGGATCACGTGGGTCTTGGTAGAGGCAGAGCGCTACAACGGTATTTTTTCATGAAAGTAACCATTTTTATTATCGTGCTGCTGTTCGCGGCCAGCGCGGCGGTCATGCACTTTCGCGGCCGGGTTCGCCTGAAAGCCACGCGCCAGGTATTCGACCATTCCACCTTCATGGCACCGGTGAACGTGTTCATGCTGGCGTTTTCTGGCGTACCGCGGCAACCCTACCTGCCGCCCGAGCGCTTCCCTGATCTGGCAGTGCTGCAGGCGCATTGGCAGGAGATCAGGGATGAGGCGCTGGCGCTGGCTGAAGCTCAGCGCATTCGGGCCGCCGCCAACATGGACGATGCCGGCTTCAACTCGTTCTTCAAGACAGGCTGGAAGCGGTTCTACCTGAAATGGTACGGCCAGGCGCACCCCTCCGCGACCGAACTCTGTCCGCGCACCACCGCGCTGCTGGCAGGGTTGCCGAGCATCAAGGCGGCCATGTTTGCCGAATTGCCCCACGGCGCCAAGCTGGGCAAGCACCGCGATCCCTATGCGGGCTCCCTGCGCTACCACCTGGGGCTCGTGGCACCGGGTGACGAGCGCTGCTTCATCGATGTAGACGGCGAGCGCTACAGCTGGCACGAGGGCGAGGGCGTGGTGTTCGATGAAACCTACATCCACTACGCTGAAAACCAGAGCGGGCAAAACCGTATCGTGCTGTTCTGCGATATCGAGCGGCCCATGAAGTACGGTTTTGCGCAGAGCCTGAACCACTGGTTTGGCCGCAACGTGGTGGCCGCCGCCAGCTCGCCCAACAGCGAGGGCGATCCCACGGGCCTGATCAGCAAGCTGTTCCGTCTCTCGTTCTATGCAGGCAAGGGGCGCCGGGCATTCAAGGCCTGGAACCCCACGGTCTACAAGCTCACGAAGCTCGGTTTGCTGGTGGGGGTGGTAGCGCTGTTTGTCTGGTGGTGAGCGCCTGCCCGCGCGGATCGAAGAAAGCATCAAACAGCATCGCCAGACCTGGCCACTCTTCAGCAAAGCGCTTCCGCTGCACGAAGTAGGCCTCGCAGGCCACCGGAAGGAATTCCACTAGTGATGTGGCGCCGTAGGCATCCAGCCAGGGCATCGGCTGGCCAAAGCGTTCTGCCTGCGTGACCTGCTCGCGCAGCGCATGATAGGCTGGTTGCAACATGGAGAGCCAGGCTGCGCGTGCTGCACGGGCGCTCTTGGTGCCCATGAAGCCGGGAGGCAGGGGCGGGCAACCGTTGGGGCGGCCGCTTTTCATGTCCATCTTGTGGATGAACTCGTGGATCACCACGCTATGGCCTGGGCCGCCATGGCTGGCGGCTTCCACCGCGGGCCAACTCAGCATGACCGGGCCGCGTTCCATGGCTTCGCCGGCAATGACCTCGTGGTAGCGGTGCACCACGCCAGCGGCATCCATGCTCTCGCGCCGCGCCAGTACATTGCCCCGTTGGATGACGATGCCCACGAAGTCGTCATACCAGGCCAACGCGGCCTCGGGGCGCCCAGGCGGTCCCAGGTGCACCAGAGGCAGGCACGCCTGGGCGGCAATGGTCACGGCCACGGCGTCGGTAATTTCGAATCCATGCGCCCCCGTGAACTCCTTCTGAGTCAGAAAATGCGCCGCAAGCCGCCGCAGCCGCTCATTGGCGGCTTCATCCGCTTGAACAAGGAACGGGTAGCGGGTGAGCGTGGCGGACCATAGCTCATCAGGAATGGGTGGGGGCGCGGCAAAGCCCTGAGCCCAGCGGGAGAGACGTTGAGCCAGTTTCATCATCAAGCAGAAGATGCGGCCCAGAGCCGATTCATCAAGGCTTGGCGGAAACTTCTACTTCTGTCAGCGCGAGGCGATGCAGGCCGGCGGTATCGAGCCGCAGGACATCGGCGCGTGGGGCAGGGCCATCCAGGTGCCAGTCGGAGAGCACCACGCGGCGCAGGGGGCTGCCCTGATCACTCGCGCCCAGCGAGTGCTCGGCAGGGCGATGCGTATGGCCGTGGATCAGGGTCGTTGCATGGGCGGTCGCCAGCCAGGTACGGGCGGCATTGGCGTCCACGTCAGCGTGGCTCGCCATTTCATGCTGGCGTGCGGCGCTGGCCTCGCGCATGGCCCGGCCCATCGCCTGGCGTTCGGCCAGCGGGCGTGCGAGGAAGCCGCGTTGCCAGGCCGCACTGCGCACCTGAGCGCGAAAACGCTGGTAGTCGGTGTCGTCCAGGCAAAGCTCGTCGCCATGGGACAGCAGCCAGCGCTGTCCGGCGAAAGTGAAGACGGTGGGGTCAGGCAGATCCCTGGCATGGCAGGCATTCAGAAAGCCCGAGCCGATAAGGAAATCGCGGTTGCCGCGCAGAAAGAATACAGAGCAGCGTGCGGCGGCTTCCCGCAGCAACTGGCCGCACTGCGCTTCAAAGCTGTCAGGCAGGGCGGCATCATCGCCAACCCAGACTTCGAAGAGGTCGCCTAGGATGAAAACACCATCGGCGGGGGTGTGGCGCAAATACTCGGCGAAGGCCGCCAACGTGGCTGGCTCGCCAGGGTGCAGATGCAGGTCAGAAAGAAACTCGACCGCCCGCCAATGGGGCGGGAGGGTGAGTTCAAACGCCGCGGGCGGATGCGCCATGGGATTACAGGAGAGGCTTCAGCCGCGGCGAGGCGCCAAGCGTGCGCTTAGAACGTGTTCAAAATCTCCTCGCGGGTCCCTTGCGCCCGAAAAACTGCGTCTGCCGCGTTGAAAATCCTCGCGATACCACGAGGTATACCTGCGGTTTTCGCCTTGCAGCCACAGCTTTTCGAACACAAGAGCCCTCGCGCCGAGATCTTGAACACGTTCTTACAGTGCGACCGCTTTTTCGATGACGACGTCATCCTTGGGTACATCGTCGTGCATGCCGCGGCGGCCCGTGGGCGTGCCCTTGATGGCATCGACCACTTCCTGGCCCTTGACGACCTTGCCGAACACCGCATAGCCCCAGCCTTGCGCGGTGGGAGCCTTGAAGTTGAGGAAGTCGTTGTTGGCCACGTTGATGAAGAACTGGGCAGTAGCCGAGTGCGGATCGGACGTGCGTGCCATGGCCAGCGTGTACTGATCGTTCTTCAGGCCGTTGTCGGCCTCATTGGTGATGGGGGCCTGCGTGGATTTCTGCTTCATGCCAGGCTCGAAGCCGCCGCCTTGGACCATGAAGCCGGGAATGACGCGGTGAAACACCGTGTTGTCATAGTGGCCGCTCTTGACGTAGGCCAGGAAGTTGGCGGCCGATTTCGGCGCCTTGGCTTCGTCGAGCTCGATGGTAATGACGCCGCGGCCGGCGATGTGCAGTTCGACTTGTGGATTTGCCATGGTGGTACGCTTTCTATGGATTCAATGGGTTACAGAATTTTTGCCGATTCGATCACGACCATTTTCTTAGGGACATCCGTGGGGAAGGGGCCGCCAGAGCCGGTAGGCGTGTTGCGGATTTTTTCCACGGTGTCCATGCCGCTCACGACCTTGCCGAACACGGTGTAGCCGAACAGTTGCGGATGGTTGATGACGTTCTTGCGCGGGATGTCCTTGTGGACCTGGCCCTGGAACTCAAACGTGACAGGGTCGCCCGGGGGAATGATGACCGGATCGAGGCGCTCGTTGTCCACCACGTTGATGAAAAACTGGGCAGTGGCTGAATGGGGGTCGCCTGTGCGTGCCATGGCGACGGTGCCTACCGTGTTGTGCAGGCCTTTGGCCAGCGCTTCGCGGCCTTCATGGGCGATCGCGGGCCGGGTGGGTTTCTGCTTGTAGTCCTTGTCGAAACCGCCGCCCTGGACCATGAAGCTGGGAATCACGCGGTGGAAGATGGTGCCGTCGTAGAACTTGTCTTTCACGTATTGCAGGAAGTTTTCCACGGTCTTGGGCGCTTTGTCGGGATAGACCTCGATCACGAATTCGCCTTCGCTCGTCACGAACTTCACGCGGGGCGCACTGGCGGCCATGGCGGGGACGGCCGTGGCGAGAGAGAGGGTTGCGGCCAGTGCGGCGATACGCCTTCTGGAAATCGGCATGAAAGGACTCCTGAGAAACAGCGGAAAGAATGAATGGATGGCTTACGGAAAAGGCCTCGTCATTCCCGCGCGGGCGGAATGACTGAGGCGCAGACTCCGGTTGGTTCTCTGGCAGTGCTGCAAGTTCCTGTCCAAAGGGTTACTGTGCGTTCTGGCGGGGGCTTTCTTGGGCGATGCCGGGGCCGTACTTGTATCCAGCATGGCGCGCAGCGCTTCTATCTTTGGGGCCAGGCGTGTATTTCCGGCATCGAGCTTGCGTGCCCGTTCATACGATTGGCTGGCTTGCCGGGCCTGGACGTCTCCCAGGTTTTCCAGCGCGGTGGCGTAGTCGGGGTTCTGGCGCACGGCGGTTTCAAGCGCCTCGCGGGCCTTGCTCAATTCCCCTTTGCCTGCATACAGCACGGCCAGGTTGTTCCAGGGCTCGGCCAGCTCGGGATAGTCCTGGGTGAGCCGTATCAGGATGGCCTCGGCTTCGCCGGGCTTGCCGCTTTTCTGCAGCACCTGGCTCTTGATGAAGCGCATCTGCGGATCGCGCGGGTTGGCGGCGATGTATTTGTCGGCTCGCTCCAGTGCCTCGGTGGTCTGGCCGGCATTCAGCAGGCGGTTGACTTCCGTGTATTCGTCGGCCAGCACCTGCGGGGCCAGGGTACCCAGCGCACCGGCGATCATCAGGGTACGCAGCCAGCCGAGAACAGCAGAGGAGGAAAATAGCCGCAGAGATATCTCGGGGGAGTGCACGAGGAAAGATCTCTCCAAAAAGTTAATGCCCAAAGCGGGCTGTGCATCAGGCACCCGCCGGTTTCCCGATCGCGGGCGCCCTTTATACTGTGAAGGATTGTAGCCATGCAGCCTGTCATGTCCCGCGTCCGCAGACAAGCGCAAGCCGAGCACACTCTTTCTGTTGACTTCTCTTCCGGCAGGCCGGGCTCCACGATTGGCGTATCGTGGCCTACCTGCAGCACCCATTTCCGATGACCTTGAAGATCTACAACACGCTTTCGCGTGGGTTGCAAAGTTTTTCGCCGATCGAGCCCGGCCACGTGCGGATGTACGTGTGTGGCATCACGGTCTACGATCTTTGCCACATCGGCCACGCGCGTTCCGCCGTGGCTTTCGATGTGGTGCGGCGCTGGCTCCTGGCCTCGGGGCTGCGCGTGACTTTCGTGCGCAACATCACCGATATCGAAGACAAGATCATCCGCCGTGCGCTGGAAAACGGTGAAACCATCCGTGAACTCACGGACCGCATGATCGGCGAGATGTACCGCGATTTCGATGCCCTGAGCATCGAGCGCCCCACGCACGACCCCCGCGCGACCGACTACGTGCCGCAAATGCTCGGCATCGTGCGCCAACTGGAGGACAAAGGCCTGGCCTACACCACTGCCAGCGGCGACGTGAACTATGCCGTGCGCAAATTCAAGGGCTACGGCAAGCTCTCGGGCAAATCGCCCGACGAACTCCAGGCCGGCGAACGCGTGGCCGTGGACAGCGAGAAACGCGATCCGCTTGATTTCGTGTTGTGGAAATCCGCCAAGCCCAGCGAACCCGAAGGCGCCAAATGGGACAGCCCTTACGGCCTGGGCCGGCCTGGCTGGCATATCGAGTGCTCCGCGATGAGCTGCGCCTTGCTGGGCGAAACTTTCGACATTCATGGTGGTGGAGCGGATCTGCAGTTTCCCCACCATGAAAACGAGATCGCCCAAAGCGAAGGAGCCCATGGCGTGCCCCTGGCGCACCTGTGGATGCACAACGGCTTCGTGAATATCGACAACGAGAAGATGTCCAAGAGCCTGGGCAACTTTTTCACCATCCGGGAAGTGCTGGAGACGTTCGATGCCGAGACCATCCGTTTCTTCATCGTGCGCAGCCACTACCGCAGCCCGCTCAATTACAGCGATGCGCATCTGCAGGACGCGCGCTCGGCGCTCAGGCGCCTGTACACGGCGCTCGACGCGATCACAGCGGCCGACATCACCGCCATCGACTGGAGCAATCCCTACGCGGCGCGCTTCAAGGCCGCGATGGATGAGGATTTCGGCACGCCCGAGGCAGTGGCTGTTCTCTTCGATCTGGCGGGCGAGGTCAACCGCGGCAAATCACCCCAGGATGCCGGCCTTCTGAAGGCGCTGGGCGCATGCCTGGGCCTGCTGCAAGCCGATCCCAAGGCGTATCTGCGCATCGGCGCCACGCTGGACGAAGCCGCGATTGCCGAGCGGATAGAAGCCCGCGCGGCGGCCAAGAAAGCCCGGGATTTCGCGGAGGCTGACCGTATTCGCGCTGAACTGCTGGCAGCCGGTATCGTGCTGAAGGATTCGCCCACGGGCACCACCTGGGAGGCCGCGCCATGATCGTGTTCGTGAATGCGCTCCGCCTGGAGGTGGTATGGCGGTAAAACCAGCGAAGAAGGATGAGATCGAGGCCAGCACGCCCGCTTATTGGGCCGAGGCCTGCGAAGAGCTGTCCAAGCGCGACCGCGTGATGAAACGGCTCATTCCGAAGTTCGGCAACGCCTGCCTCGAATCGCGCGGCGATGCCTTCATTACTCTGGCGCGCAGCATTGTCGGGCAGCAGATTTCGGTCAAGGCGGCGCAGTCGGTATGGAACCGCTTCGAAGCGCTGCCCAAGCGCATGACGCCCGCCAATGTGCTCAAGCTCAAGGTCGACGACATGCGCGCGGCCGGCTTGTCAGCGCGCAAGGTGGAGTATCTGGTGGATCTGGCGTTGCATTTCAGCAGTGGGCAGATTCACGTCAGCCAGTGGAAGAAGATGGAAGACGAGGCCATCATTTCCGAACTGGTGGCCATTCGAGGCATCGGCCGCTGGACGGCGGAGATGTTCCTCATGTTCCATCTGATGAGGCCTGACGTACTTCCCCTGGATGACGTGGGCCTGATCAACGGCATCAGCCTCAACTATTTTTCAGGCGAGCCGGTGAGCCGCAGCGACGCCCGGGAAGTGGCCCAGGCATGGCAGCCTTGGCGCAGCGTGGCCACCTGGTACATGTGGCGCTCGCTGGAACCCATACCCGTCGCGTATTAGCCCACCCCGAAGGCGCTGCGCGCCTCCCCCTCAAGGGGGCGCTCCTGGCGGCCTGGCAAAGCCAGCTCCGCGGGAGCCCTGGCGCAGATCCCTGAGGAGAGGTAGCTTCCGGTAGCTTGGCTAAGCCAGTTTCGCGCGGGGGCTTGGCACAAAATCAGGGGGTGCGTCGCATCCGGTAACATTGCAGCCATTACGGCAGTTGGAGAAACCATTTGGCCAAGAAGACATTTCTTGATTTTGAACAGCCGATCGCCGAGCTGGAAAACAAGATTGAAGAGCTGCGCTACGTACAGACCGAGAGTGCGGTCGATATCTCCGAGGAGATCGAGCAGCTCGACAAGAAGAGCTTGCAGCTCACCAAGGACATCTATTCCGATCTGACCCCGTGGCAGATCACCAAGATTGCCCGCCACCCCGAGCGCCCCTACACGCTCGACTACGTGCAAGGCATCTTCACCGATTTCGTCGAGCTGCACGGCGACCGGCATTTCGCGGACGACCAGAGCATCGTCGGCGGGCTCGCGCGCTTCAATGGCAACGCCTGCATGGTGCTGGGCCACCAGAAAGGCCGCGATACCCGGGAGCGCACGGTACGCAATTTCGGCATGACCCGGCCCGAGGGCTATCGCAAGGCGCTCCGGTTGATGAAGACGGCCGAGAAATTCAAGCTGCCGGTGTTCACTTTCGTGGATACGCCGGGCGCGTTTCCGGGCATCGATGCTGAAGAGCGCAGCCAGTCCGAGGCCATTGGCCGCAACATTTACGAGATGGCGCAGCTTGAGGTGCCGATCATCACCACCATCATCGGCGAGGGCGGCTCCGGCGGCGCGTTGGCCATCGCGGTGGCTGACCAGGTGCTGATGCTGCAGTATTCCATCTACTCGGTCATCAGCCCAGAGGGATGCGCCTCGATCCTCTGGAAAACCAGCGACAAGGCGCAGGAAGCCGCCGACGCCCTGGGCATTACTGCCCATCGGTTGAAGGCCCTCGGCCTAGTCGACAAGATCGTCAGCGAACCCGTGGGCGGCGCCCATCGCGACCACCGGCAGATGACGGCGTTTCTCAAGCGCGCACTGGGCGATGCCTGGCGCCAGCTCAGCGACCTCAAGGTCAAGGAGATGCTGGACCGCCGCTACGAGCGCCTGCAAAGCTATGGGCGCTTCAGCGATACCAAGGCGGAGCGTTAGTAGGGCGGTAGGGCACGAAACCGGGAGTTAGAACACGCTTTCAGGCCGCTCGGGCCTTGACTTTGGAGCGCAGCGCGGCATGCAGATCGGCCGGCAGGAACTTGAAGGCCGCCTGCAGCAGCAGATAGGCGATCAGGCCATCATCCAGCCAGCCGAGGATGGGGATGAAGTCAGACACCAGATCCACAGGACTGATCACGTACAGAATGGCCAATACGGCGGTCAGCTTGGCCGCCATCGGTGTGCGCGCATCGCGCAGCATGGCCCATACCATGAGCAGTTCCTTGCGGAACATGGCAACGATTTTCCCCAGTTTCCACATGCGATGATCTCCCGCGCCATTCATTTGGCGTACAAAACCTTAACGTAGGTCCACTTCCCGGGATGACAAGGTTTATCCTCAAGAAACCAATCCCGTGAAATATGACTGCTTCCGCGTCTGATCCGAGCCAGAACGCCGCCAGGCCCGTGAACGAAGCCATGGTCCGTTTTGCCGCCACGCATCCCGCGTTGCCTTTGGCCGTGGCCCTCTCGGGCGGCGCGGATTCCACGGCGCTGTTGCTGGCCTGCGCCGAACGCTGGCCGGGGCAGGTGCACGCCCTGCACGTGCACCATGGCCTGCAGAAGGCCGCGGACGATTTCGAGCAGCACTGCATCGCCTTGTGCGCGCGCCTGGCGCTTCCGCTGCATGTCCAGCGCGTGGATGCGCGCCATGCCGGCGGCCAGAGCCCCGAAGCCGTCGCGCGCGACCACCGCTACGAAGCCCTTGGCGCTCTGGCTGGCCAGGCGGGCGCACGGACGGTACTCATCGGACAACATGCCGACGATCAAGTGGAAACCATCCTGCTCGCGCTGTCGCGTGGCGCCGGCCTGCGCGGCCTGGCCGCCATGCCGGCGGCGTGGACGCGCGGTGGCGTGGCTTATGCGCGTCCGTTGCTCGACGTGCCAGGCGCCGCACTCCGCGCGTGGCTTCGGTGGCGCGGCGAAGCCTGGATCGAGGATCCGAGCAACGCCAGCGAACAGTTCACCCGCAACCGCATCCGGGCGCGGTTGCTGCCCGTACTGGAGGCCGCATTTCCGCAGTTCCGCACGACTTTCTCCCGCAGCGCCGGACATGCGGCCCAAGCGCAACAGGTTCTCGATGAAGTCGCCACCCAGGATCTGGCTGCCGTCGGTTTGCCGCCGCGCATCAGCGCCATTCAAGCCCTTTCTCGTCCGCGCCAGGCCAACCTGTTGCGCCACTGGCTCTGGGTATCGCACGCCGTTACGCCCAGCAGCGCCCAATTGACCGAACTGCTGGACCAGATCGCCGCCTGCAAGACGCGCGGCCATCGAATGTATTTGAAGGTGGGTGGCGGATTCGTCCAGCGAGAAGGTGCGGCCATTACCTGGCATCCGCCTTCCTGATGCGGTGCTTGTGAAGGGGAATTACCCGGAGTTGTCCTGGAAAAGCTAAAATCCCAGGTTTTTCGGCGAAAGCCAAATTTTTTCCGCGCATCCGCGTGTTCCGTCCGGTGGCGTGTCCCGTCCCATGCGTCGGGCGCCGGTCATCATTTTTTTGCCATGGCATTGATCGTTCACAAATACGGCGGCACCTCGATGGGCTCCACCGAGCGCATCCGCAACGTCGCCAAGCGTGTGGCCAAATGGGCCCGCGCCGGCCACCAGATGGTGGTGGTGCCCAGCGCGATGAGCGGGGAGACCAACCGCTTGCTGGGCCTCGCCAAGGAGTTGGCTCCCGGCAAGCACACCGCCGCTTATCGCCGCGAGCTGGACATGCTGGCCTCCACCGGCGAGCAGGCGTCTTCGGCGCTGCTGGCCATCGCCCTGCAGGCAGAGGGCATGCCATCGGTCAGCTATGCCGGTTGGCAGGTGCCCATCAAGACCGATAGCGCCTACACCAAGGCCCGCATCGACAGCATCGACGACAAGCGCGTGCGCGCTGACCTGAATGCCGGCAAGGTCGTCATCATCACCGGCTTCCAGGGCGTGGACCCTGATGGCAACGTCACCACCCTGGGCCGCGGCGGCTCCGACACCTCCGCAGTGGCCGTGGCGGCCGCTCTGAAGGCTGACGAAGCCTTGATCTACACAGACGTCGATGGCGTCTACACCACCGACCCGCGGGTGGTACCCGAGGCGCGCCGCCTGCAATCCTTGAGCTTCGAGGAAATGCTGGAAATGGCGAGCCTGGGCAGCAAGGTGCTGCAGATCCGCTCGGTGGAATTCGCCGGCAAGTACAAGGTCCCCATGCGCGTGCTCTCCAGCTTCACGCCCTGGGACATCGATCTCGCCGAAGAAGCCAAATCCGGCACCCTGATCACTTTCGAGGAAGACGAAAAAATGGAAAAAGCCGTTGTATCCGGCATTGCCTTCAACCGCGATGAAGCCAAGATTTCCGTACTGGGCGTGCCCGATCGCCCTGGTATCGCCTACCAGATCCTGGGCACGGTGGCTGATGCCAACATCGAGATCGACGTCATCATCCAGAACGTCAGCAAGGACGGCAAGACTGATTTCAGCTTCACCGTCAATCATGTCGACTACGCCCGCTGTATCGACCTGCTGAAGGAAAAGGTGCTCCCCGAACTCGGGGCTGCCGTGGTCGAGGGCGATCCGCGTATCTGCAAGGTGAGCATTGTCGGCATCGGCATGCGCAGCCACGTGGGTGTGGCGGCCAAGATGTTCCGTGCCTTGAGCGAAGAGGGCATCAATATCCAGATGATCTCCACTTCCGAGATCAAAACCTCCGTCGTGATCGACGAAAAGTACATGGAATTGGCCGTTCGGGCGCTCCATCGTGCATTTGATCTCGATCAGGCGCCGGTTTAAGCCCGAAAGAATGGCATAATCACTAGTTCTGGAGCGATGACCGAGTGGCCGAAGGTGCTCCCCTGCTAAGGGAGTATGGGGTGTAGAGCCTCATCGAGGGTTCGAATCCCTCTCGCTCCGCCAGTTTGCTGATTTTGGACGGTTCACAAAAGCGTTCAAGCAAGCATTGAAAAACCCTGTAGATCAAGAATCTACAGGGTTTTTTTAATTGCGCTCCATCCTTTCCATCACCTCAGCCTGAACTCTTGAAGAGGACCAGGGTCCTACGGTCTGTTGACTGCCTCCAGGGGAAACGGATGAAGCTGGAAAGACGCGGGTTCTTTGCAACGATTTCAGGCTTGGCTCTCTGGCTCAAGCCGTTCTCACAAGCCTTTGCACAAACGCGAACGCCACGCCAGACGGAGGGCCCCTACTATCCAAGCCAGTCCATGCGGGGCACGGACCAAGACAATGACCTCGTGCGGGTCAGCGGCGCTGTGCAAGAAGCGGGCGGTGAAATCATCCACCTGAAGGGCAAGGTGTTTGCGGAAGGCAAATTACCGGCATCGGGTGCTCGCATCGAAATCTGGCAGGTCGACACCAATGGCCGCTACCTGCACACCAGCGATGCCAATTCGGCGGTCCGCGACCCTCATTTTCAGGGCTTTGGTTATGCCATCGCAGATGCTGAAGGGGCTTTTCGCTTCCGCACCATCAAACCCGTGCCTTACCCCGGACGGACGCCGCATATACACGCCAAAGTTTTTCATCAAGGCCGGGAGCTCACCACCCAGTTCTATATCGCTAATCACCCACAGAATGATCGGGATTCGATCTGGCGCCGGCTGAGCACCGCCGAGAAAGAGGCGGTGGCCATGCGCTTTCGGAAAGGTCCTGACGGCGAAGAAACCGCGCTCACTGTTTACTTATAGAAGGTTGGCATTGAGCGAGAGCTGCCTCGTGGTCAATGACAACACCCTCCATTGAAGGTGGCAAAAAGCTCCGCGACTGAACTGCCCTTGGTTTTCCTGGTGGCAGTGGGCTCATAGCGGTCATGGTGGCGCACCCACTCCATTTTGTGTTCCACGTCTTTCTCGTCGCGGCCTTTGGGTACGAGATCAAGCATGCTGTAGGTGCCCATCATGGCTTCCACACCACGGCCATAGGTCGAATAGGTGTGGAAAATCTCTCCGGCTTCGTTCTTGAGGAAGGCGCTGATGCCGGGCCACTCCTCATATGAGTAGGGCCAGTGGCCGTAGTTGTAATCGAGATTTCCTCTGCTGACTTCTTCCGGTGTGAAGCTGACGCGAAAATCGTAGTTGAAGCTGCTGCCATTCGAGGAGACCCAATTGAAGCGCCAACCCATGCGCTGGCGGAAGCGCTCGATCTCCGGCAATTCCGCGCGGGAGACGGCCACCAGCGTGACTTCGCGATGGGCCAGGTGCACCAGCATGCCATCGGTGTGGTCCGCCATGAAGGAACAGCTCGGGCACCCTTGCTCCCAGCCGGGTGCAAGCATGAAGTGCTGCACCAGCAACTGGCTGCGACCGTCGAACAGATCGGCGAGCGAACGTTGGCCGTCAGGCGTGCCGAAGATATAGTTTCTCTCGACGCGAACCCATGGCAGGGCTCGGCGCTGTGCGGCGAGCTGGTCGCGCAGGCGCGTCAGCTCCTTTTCCCGCGCCAGCAGGAGACGCCTCTCGGCAAGCCACTCGTCCCGCGAGACGATGCGGTGCTTGTCGATGCTTTCGGAAGCGTTGCCCGGGGCGTTGGTGGCGTGCGTGGTCATCATCTGGCTCCTTTCGTGGTGGATTGGCTTTCACGTGAAAGAATGCTAGGGGCTGACCCGAAAAAGGGTGAGTGACAAATATGGCGTGATTATTTCTAACTCACCATGGATTCACTGATCACTGCTGCCGCGCGAGCACTCGCTCAGGGCGATCTCATTGGTGTGCTCAATCGCGTCGCTCTGCGCGAAGACCCGCCGGCGTTGGCGCTGCGTGGCATTGCGATGGCGCAACTCGGAGAGCTGGAGCGGGCCAAGTTACTGCTCAAGACCGCGGCGCGCGGTTTCGGACAGAAGGAACGGGTGGCGCGTGCGCGCTGCGTGGTAGCGGAAGCCGAGATCGCATTGGTCTCCCGGGATCTGGGTTGGCCGGAAGCCGCGCTTGAGACGGCACGGGGCACGCTGGCAGCGCATGGCGATACCGTGAATGCCGCCCATGCACGGCATCTTGCCGCCCGCCGGCTGCTTCTGGTCGGCCGGCTGGAAGAGGCGGAGCAGATGCTCTGGGCGCACGAGCCGTCGCACCTGCCGCCCGCGCTGCGGGCCGCCTACGAATTGACTACTGCGGGGCTCGCCATACGCCGGATCAAGACCGGGCAAGCGCGCGCCGCCTTCGTCCGCGCGCAAGAGGCCGCACGGGAGGCAGGCCATCCTGCCCTGACGGCTGAAGTGCAGCACGCATCCCGTGTTCTTCGCACGCCGGCGGCACGCCTGATCGCCGGCGGGGAGGCGCGTCTTGTCTTGCTTGAGGAGGTCGAAGCGCTGCTGGCGTCGGGCGATCTCGTGATCGACGCATGCCGTCACGTCGTGCGCCGGACGGGCACGGTGATTTCGTTGGCGACGCGGCCGATTCTGTTTGCGCTGGCTCGTCTTCTGGGCGAGGGGTGGCCTGATGATGTACCGAGAGAGGCGCTTCTTCTGGGGGCATTTCGCGCGAAGGAGACCGATGACTCGCACCGCGCGCGGCTGCGGGTTGAAATGGGCCGCCTGCGTTCGGAACTTCGCGAGCTCGCGGAGGTGAGGGCGACGAAACGAGGTTTTTTGCTGGTGCCGCGTGAAGCGAGAAGGCTGGTGGTGCTGGCACCGCCCGCCGATGAGCCGAATGCGGCGACGCTGGCCTTGCTCCACGATGGGGAGGCGTGGTCCAGCTCTGCGCTGTCCATTGCGCTTGGCGCAAGTCCGCGTACCGTGCAACGGTCGCTTGAGCAACTGGCGGCGGCAGGCAAGGCGCAGTCTTTCGGGCGAGGCCCGGCGCGGCGCTGGGTGGCTCCGCAAGGGCCGGGGTTCCCGACAACATTGTTACTCCCCGGTCCGCTGCCAGGACGGTTAGGCTAAGAGCATGTTCTTTGAAAAGCGAGAAGGCATCTTCCCATGAAACATTCTCAAGCTGAAATCATCCGCGAATACGGCCCTTTCCCGGGCGTGACCAATGTCCATGGCCTGACTTTCGATGGCCGGCATGTCTGGTTCGCATCCGGAGAAAAACTCCACGCGCTCGACCCTGATACGGGCGAGACCGTGCAGGTTTTCGACGTTACGGCGGATGCCGGAACGGCCTTTGATGGCAAGCACTTCTTCCAACTCGCCGAAGACCGCATCCAGAAGATCGACGCGAGGACAGGGCATGTGCTGGCCGTCATCCCGGCGCCTGGTCATGGTAACGATTCAGGGCTTGCCTGGTCCGATGGCTTTCTCTGGGTGGGGCAGTACCGCGACCGCAGAATCTGCCAGATCGATCCAGAGACAGGAAAGGTCCTGCGAACCATTGAATCCAACCGCCTGGTCACCGGCGTCACGTGGATCGATGGCGAGCTTTGGCATGGCACCTGGGAAGGGGATGAAAGCGATGTCAGGCGCATCGATCCCGCCACAGGCGAAGTCCTGGAGCAACTCGAGATGCCGGCAGGCACAGGTGTTTCAGGATTGGAATCCGATGGCGCCGGCCGCTTCTTCTGCGGCGGCGGAGGCAGCGGCAAAGTGCGCGCCATCCGCCGGCCAAAGGGAGGGTTGTAGAGGCGTTGCTTGATCTCCGGGGTCTGATCTTTCAAGCTCCGGCCGGGACTTTGTCCAGAAAGCCCGTCACCGATTTGAGCCTTCCGTTTTCCACGACCGCGAAGTCTGTTCCCTTGATCATGTCGGGTTCCGATTGCGGGCCGAGCATCCAGGAGAAGCGGATCTTGTCTCCATAGCCATCCGGATTTCCATCGAGCGTGAAGCGAAAGCCTGGAAAGCGCTCATGCACCGCCCCCATCAGGCCGGCGATCTGCTCGTGGCCGGCAGCTTGCATCATGGGGTCGATATAGATGGCATCCTTGGCCCAGTGGTCCAGGACGAGGCGTTGGCGCTGAGCCGCATCCGTCTCGTTCCAGGCGGCAATGTAGTTCTGGGCGATTTGCGTGGCATTGGTCATGGTTTTCTCCTGGGGTTGATGAACTGCCTTGGTCAGGCGGTTCCCATGGTGCAACCAAGCTGCGGTCTTCTCAATTACTTCCCGGGTAATGGAGGTGCTTCCAGCGAGTCGTGCGTTTCTCGTGATTCCGGATCAGTCAAGGGCCAGGGCAAAAATCTTCCCTGGATTCAACACATTGTTTGGATCCATCACGCGCTTGATCGACGCCATGACCTGCACGGGATCCAGCCCGGCCTCTTCGATGAGAAAGTCCATTTTGTGCAGGCCAATACCATGTTCTCCGGTGCAGGTGCCTCCAGACGCTATGGCCCGCCGGACCAGTTCGCGATTCAATTGCTCGGCTACCGCCCGTTCATTTTCCAGTGAGGGATCAATCAAGTAGCCCATGTGGAAGTTGCCATCGCCCACGTGGCCGACGATAAAGTAGGGAATGCCTGCAGCTTCGGCGTCGGCCACGGCATGATCAATGTTGCAGGCCAGCTCGGAGATGGGGACACATGCGTCGGTGGTGACGCTGCGGCAACCTGGGCGCGTCTGCAAGGCAGCCAGGTAAGCATGGTGCCTGGCGGTCCATAGCCGCGAGCGCGTCTCTGGTGTCGTCGCCCACTCAAACCTTTCACCGTTATTGTCTTCCGCCAGTTCTTCGACCATCTGTGCCTGTTCCTGGACGGCTGTGTCCGAGCCATGAAACTCCATCAGCAGCATGGGCGCCTCGCGCAGTTGGAGTTGGTCATGGCGGTTGACGGCGCGGACAGCATTGGTGTCGAGCAATTCGCAACGTGCGATGGGGATACCGCTTTGCATGATTTCGATCGCGGTCCGTACGGCTTGCTGCACGGTCGGAAAAGCGCAAACTGCGGCGGAGACGGCGGTTGGCAGAGGATGGAGACGCAGGGTGACCTCCGTGATGACACCCAGCGTGCCCTCGCTGCCCAGCATGAGCCGTGTCAGGTCGTAACCTGCGCTGGATTTGCGCGCCCGCGTTCCCAGGCGCAGCACCCGTCCGTCAGCAAGAACGACCGTCAATGCCAGCACGTTTTCACGCATCGTGCCGTAGCGCACAGCGTTGGTGCCACTGGCCCGAGTGGCGCACATGCCTCCCAGAGTGGCATCGGCGCCTGGATCCACAGGGAAGAAGAGGCCGGCATGCCGAACAGCTTCATTCAAGGCCAGCCGCCGAACTCCGGCTTGCACGGTGGCGGTCATATCGTCCGCGTTCACTTGGACGATGCGGTCCATCTGGCTCAGATCCAGCGAGATGCCTCCTCTAACTGCCAGGATCTGCCCTTCTACTGAAGACCCCGCGCCGTAGGGAATCACCGGAATGCGGTGCGCATTCGCGATTTTCATGAGTGCTGAGATTTCTTCCGCGCTGCGGGCAAGCGCCACGGCGTCCGGAGCGGTCAAGGGGAAAGGAGACTCGTCTCGCCCATGGTGTTCACGAATACCGGGTGCGGTGCTGAAGCGGTCGCCGAGAAGGGCCCGCAATGAGGCCAAGGCGGTTTCGGGGATGCTGGGGCAGCTGGCTGAATCGACAGGATGGAGCATGGTACTGCGCGCTTATTCAGCCTTGATATTGAATCGGCGGATGATGTCTTCGTAGCGCTTATGCTCTCGCTTGATGCGCTCGGCGAACGCAGCTGCGGGCAAGGCGACGACTTCGGAGCCCATCTCGTTGATCTTGGCTTTGATATCGGGCCGGGCCAAGGCTGCGCTAACGGACTTCTGCAGGGCTTCCACTACCACTGGCGGTGTTTGTGCTGGAGCCAGAAGGCCGTACCAGGTGCTGTAGTTGTCCATGCCGGTGACACCCAGGGCTTCTTCAAGAGTCGGGATGTCAGGCAGCAGTTCGCTGCGCTTGGGTTGAGTAACGGCAATGGCTTTGAGTTTGCCGGATTTGATGTGTGGAATCAGCGGTGGTGCGCCTGTCAGCGCCAGCCGTACTTGCCCACCCAGAACATCGATCACGGCGGGACCGGCACCCTTATAGGGGATGTGAATGAGGTCCAGCTTGCTTTTGCTCTTGAGTACCGCCACTGTCAAGTGTTGCGGCGACCCTTGGCCGGGCGTGCCTACCGTCAGCGGAGCATCGGCGTGTTGCGCGCCATTGGCGATTTCACGCAGGTTGATGTTGAATCCCGTCTGCGCCACCAGAACGTTAGGTGATTCCGCCACCAGCATGATGGGGATGAAATCTCGCGTGACGTCGTAGCGCGCGCCGGGCATCAAGGTCGGGTTGATGACCAGTTCCGGATTCCCAGCCATCAGCAATGTGTATCCATCCGGAGTGGCTTTGGCTACGGCTTCTGCGCCAATCATTCCTCCGGCACCGCCTTTGTTTTCCACGACGATCGATTGCCCCAATTTCTCTGACATGGCTTGTGCCACCAGGCGCGTGATGCCATCAAGGCCACCACCGGCCGCGTAAGGCAACACCATACGGATTGGCTTGGTAGGGTAGCTCGGCACTTGCGGCCACGCTTGAGGCGCAGCAAGGCAGGTCAGCGTGGTCAGGGCCGTCAAGATCCAGCGTTTCATGTTTGTCTCCTGTAATGGGTCTCCAAGAACGCGTTCGCGTTCTCAGGACACTTGTTTCACTGTTCAATAAAAGCGTGCTGACTCTCCGGGGGCTGGTGTGTTGCCAAAGTCGCCTCGCTCGACAATGGCTGCCCGTCCCCCGTTTTCTTGAATGATTTCTTCCTGCCGAGTCTTGGCACGGCGCTCGACGGCTTCCGGATCGCAGATCGCACGCAGCGCCCCTTCGCACGCCAGGCGTACGGCCTCATGGCCGGGATCACTTGCAAGGTTGTTCAGCTCTTCGGGGTCGCTCTCGAGATCGAACAGCTCAGGCGGGTGGGCGATGTAGTGCACGTACTTGAACCTCCCGTGGCGAACGGCAAAGGCGCCAGCTACGGAACCAGTCGCGTGATATTCGATCAGGAGATGGCGGCCGGGCACTTCACCATGCGCCAGGCGTTCCAGCGAAACCCCGTGGCGGTCATGCATCAATTCGCTGCTGGATTCTCCTACCGCGTCGAGAATGAATGGGAACACGTCGATATGGCCTACTGGAGTGGTGCAGACGTAGTCCTTGGGAATTCCCTCGCCGGCAACGATCATCGGGCAGCCGGCGGATTCCTCGTACATGGTCGACTTGCCCCAGAGGCCCCTGGCTCCGAGGTTGTCTCCGTGGTCGCTGGTATAGACGATGCGCGTGCTGGATTCCAGGCCGGCGGCGCGCAACGCGTCCAATACCTTTCCAATCTGCTCGTCAAGGAAGCTGCAGAGCCCATAGTACGAAGCCAAGGCGCGGTGTATATGGCGATCGTCCTCGAAGTACGCGCCGTAGTCTATGCACGAAGCGTAGTCTCGTACGTAAGGATGGCTGTGGGCTCCTGGGCGCTGGTGGAGCTTGGGCAGCGGCAACTGCTGGTCGGCATAGCGATAGTAGTGCTCAGGTGGTGCGGTCAGCGGAAAGTGCGGTGCAACGAATGATACGAACAACACCCATGGTTTGCCGGTATGGAGTCTGGCCTTTTCGCGCAGCCAGATCTGTGCCTGTGCTGCGATGGCGCGGTCGTAGGTCGTGTATGTCGATTCGCCTGGGCCGGCCGTGGCGGCGAGTTTTTTGGCGTGTCCGCGCGCGGCAATGGGATCGCGCAGCAAGCCGATCAGATCGCCTTTCTTGTCCACTACGTGCATCGGCAGGATTTCTTCCGAGAAGCCGTTGTCTTCATCAGTGCTGCGAAAGTGCAATTTGCCGATGGAGGTCACGTTGTGCCCGCGGTCACGCAGGATATGGTGCCAACTGGTGGCCGAGCCATCATAGGGATCGGCGTTGTCCCAGAAGCCGATCTGGTGCACATACTTGCCGACAGCGAAAGCGGCGCGTGCGGGCACGCAGATGGGGCTGCTGGTGTAGGCGTCAGTGAAGCGCGTGCCGCGGCTGGCCAGCGCATCCAGATGAGGTGTTTGAACAACGGAGTTTCCATGGCAGCCGAGGATCTTCCGGCTGTGCTCGTCGGACATGATGACCAGCAGGTTCTGAGGCTTCATTGGCGGATTCGCTTCGAGCAGTAGTGATGGCAAAAGTCTAGTAATTCACCAACCCGGAGCGCGGTTTGTTTCTGATGAGGGATAAGGTTTTGCTTATGATGAGCTTGTGAAAACCCTCGAATCACAAGCCGCCGCCCAGTTGTTGCGCCGCGTCACCATGAGCGAGCTCCGAGCTTTGCTGGCCATCAAGTCTGCCGGCACGCTGACCCGCGCCGCAATGGCATTGCAGATCACTCAGCCAGCCTTGAGCCAGCAACTGCG
The DNA here is from genome assembly GCF_049532675.1 of Ottowia sp. VDI28. Classification (NCBI taxonomy): domain Bacteria; kingdom Pseudomonadati; phylum Pseudomonadota; class Betaproteobacteria; order Burkholderiales; family Comamonadaceae; genus Ottowia; species Ottowia sp. VDI28. The sequence goes on from NZ_CP149820.1 coordinate 1,975,454, forward strand.
CGAAGTCGAGAACAAGTTGGGCATGCCGCTGTTCACCCGTCATCGGCGTGGCCTGGAGCCGACCCCGCCTGGCCATGTGATGCTGCGTCTGGCGGCGGCTTTTGGGGTGGATCTGAATATCGCGGCACAGGAGTTGGCGATGGCGACTCGGGAGGAGACGTCGGTGCTGCGCGTGGGCAGCATGGCGGTGACCTCCGCCGGCTTGCTGGCCGTGGCCCTGGGGCGCTTTGCGCAGCAGTCACCCGATACGCAGGTGGTGTTGATGGAAGGGCCGCGGGAGACTCTGCTGGAGCACCTGCGTCATCGCCGAATAGACGTTTTCGTCGGCCGCTTGCCGGATGCCGGCGAAGCCACGGACCTGGACCGCGAGACGCTGCTGCTTGATGGGGCGGGTGTTATTGCGTGTGCCCAGCATCCGCTCGGACGCCGCAGCCGGCTGAGTCTGGAGCAATTGTTGCAGGCGGGCTGGATACTTCCAGCGGAAGACACCAGTTTTTATCAGCAGATCGCGGCGTCGCTGCGTGCGGCGGGCCTGATCACACCGCTGGCCCGGATACATTCATATTCCATGTTGGCCATTCCCGCGGTAGTGTCGACCTCCGATCTGATCGGATTCCTGCCCACCTCGATGCTCGCCTCAGGTACCATGTCCGCAGGCTTACAACGCTTGGCCGTTGATTTCGATTGGCACGCCTCGCCGGTGGGCATCATGACGCGGAGCGAACCCCGGGTATCCGAGCAGACCATGCAGTTGCTGGCCATCCTGCGTTCCGTTGCGGCCAGTACGCGCGGCGTCAATGGAAGGCGATAGCGCTCATCGGCGTTGATCACTCCACGCGCGCGGAGTTTTCGCTGCGGCGCTCAGCGTAGAGCGCGAGCCGCTGCCGCGTCTTGAGAGAGGCCTGAGGCACAGCCACTGGTTGCCACTCGGGTAGTTCGTCCTGCCGATGGCACGCGGTCAGGTGCGCAGGCTCGCTGGGCAGCAGCGCGGGCACTTCGGAGCGGCAACGCTCGATGACAAAAGGGCATCGCGTATGGAACGGGCAGCCGTTGAGCGGATTCGACGGGCTCGGCAGATCGCCCCGTACATCGGCCGGCGATCGCTGCGCATCGGGATGGGGTGCAGGGACCGCCGCGAGCAGCATCCTTGTATAGGGGTGGCGCGGATGGGCGAACAGGGCATCCTTGGGCGCGATTTCCATCAGGCGCCCCAGATACATGACTGCCACGCGGTCGGCAATGTGCTTGACTACCGCCAGGTCGTGCGCGATGAACAAGTATGACAACTCCAGTCTCGCCTGCAACTCCTTCAACAGGTTGATGACTTGTGCCTGGATGGATACGTCCAGTGCCGAGACGGCCTCGTCGCAGACGATGAGATCAGGCTCCAGCGCCAGTGCGCGGGCAATGCCGACACGCTGGCGCTGGCCCCCGGAGAATTCGTGCGGGTAGCGCATGCCATGCTGGCTGGAGAGCTTGACCAGTTCCAGCAGTTCGTCCACGCGCGCGCGCCGGCTGGCGGCGTTGCCCAAGCCATGGGCAATGAGAGGCTCTTCCAGTGTCTGCCGCACTGTCATCCGCGGATCGAGTGAGGCAAAGGGATCCTGGAACACCATCTGCATGCGCCGCCGCAGAGGCCGAAGCTCGCGTTGGGACAAGGTGGTGATGTCCATACCGCCAAAACGGATGCGGCCGGCGGTCGGATCTATCAGGCGCAGCACGAGGCGCGCCGTGGTGGATTTCCCCGAACCGCTTTCACCCACGAGGCCCAGCGTCTCTCCGCGCCACACGCTGAAGCTCACGCCATCGACCGCCCGTACCTTACGGCTTCCTCCGGCCAACAGGCTGCCGCCGGTGCCGAATTGCTTGCCAATATCCTGGACCTCGAGCAATGGCTGTTCCTGAAGCATCTTTTCAGCCGGATTCATGCGGACTTTTCCATGGATGCAGAGACAAAGGTTTCCACGGGCGCGCGGATGCAGGCGGCGTGGTGCATAGGGGCCACCTCCAGCAGAGCCGGGTCCTGCCGCGAGCAGGCTTCGGCACGGAATGCGCAGCGCGGATGGAAGCGGCAGCCCGCCGGGAGGTTGCCCGGTGGCGGCAGCGTTCCCTCGATCGACAGGAGCCGGTCGCGGGTTTCCTCGATACGCGGGATGCTTCCCAGCAAGCCCAGCGTGTAGGGATGCTGAGGGTCTTCGAAGATGTCCGAGACGGATGCGCGTTCCATCACCCGCCCGGCATACATCACGGCCACTTCATCGGCCACGCTGGCGACCACGCCCAGATCGTGCGTGATGAAGATGATCGCCATGCCGGTGTCGCGCTGGATTTCCTTGAGCAGTTGCAATACCTGGGCCTGTACCGTCACATCCAGGGCGGTGGTCGGTTCGTCGGCGATCAGCAGATCAGGGGAGCAGCTCAACGCCATCGCGATCATGACCCTCTGGCGCATGCCGCCGGACATTTGATGGGGGTAGTCGTCAAACCGCCGGGCGGGATCCGGAATACGGACCTGATCGAGCGCCTGGATGGCGCGTGCCTTCAGGGCAGCCGCCGAGGCGCCCGGTTCATGCGCGCGCATGGCCTCGACAATCTGAAAGCCCACGGTATAGGAGGGATTCAGGCTGGTCATCGGCTCTTGAAAAATCATGGCCATGCGTTTGCCGCGCAACTCGCGCATCTGTGGCGCGGTGAGTTTGGCTAGATCCAGGCCATCGAAGGCGATGCGCCCCGAGGCGATACGGCCCGGCCGAGGCACGAGTCCCATTATTGAGAGCGACAGCATGGACTTTCCGCATCCGCTCTCACCCACGATGCCCAGTGTGCGGCCGCGGCGCACGGCCAGATCCACGCCATCGAGGACGGCAAGATCCCCGCTATCCGTGGTAAAGACCGTGCGCAGGCCTTCGATGCTCAGCAACAAGTCGGAGTCTTGGTTCATCGGCCACGCGCTTTCGGATCCAGAACCAGCTGCAGGCCGTCCTGGAAGAGGTTGAGGCTGAACACCAGCAAGATGATCGCGAGCCCTGGAAACACAGCCAGATGGGGCGCGATCAGCAGCGCGGTGCGGCTGGAGGCCAGCATGGCACCCCATTCGGGCAGCGGGGCCTGTGCGCCGAGACCCAGGAAGCTGATGCTGGCGCAGGTCAGAATGGCGATGCCCACACGCAGTGTGGCAAGCGCGAAGAGGGGCGCCGCGATGTTGGGAAACACGTGGCGTGCCAGGATCCGCAGATCGCTCATGCCGATGGCGCGGCAGGCCTCGATATAAGGCTCCTCCTTCAGTGCCAACGTGGAGCCGCGGGCGAAGCGCGCGAAAATGGGAATGGTGTAGACCGCAACGGCAATGATGGCGTTGATCAGGCTTGGGCCCAAGATGCTGATGATCACGATGGCCAGCAGCACACCAGGGAAGGCCATCAACACGTCGAGCAGACGCATCAGCACGGCGTCGGTCTTGCGCCCCGCATAGCCCGCGAACACGCCGAGCGGAACGCCGATCAGAAATGCGATACCCACGGAGAGCAAACCCTCCATCAGGGAGATGCGCGCGCCATACAGAATACGGGTGAAGATGTCGCGGCCCAACTCGTCCGTGCCGAACCAATGCTCGGCAGAGGGTGGGCTCATCACGTTGGCCAGATCGGTCGCGTCCGGGGCGTAGGGAGCGATGACGGGGGCGAGTAAACCCGCGATCACGAACAGCAGGAGCAGCACGAGGCCGGGCAGGGCCAGGCGCGAGCGCCGAAACTGTTTCCAGCCGGCGCGCCAGTGCTCACGGCGAGTGGTGGCGATGGTCGTGCTCATTGGACTGAAATCCTCGGATCGAGCAGTCCATATAGAAGGTCTGTGAGAATGTTCACGAGCACAAAGGTCACGGCCACGATGAGGACCGCTGCCTGCACCACAGGAAAATCACGCGCCAGGATGGACTGCACCAACAGGCGTCCAAGGCCAGGCCATGCGAAGACGGTCTCGGTGACCACCGCTGAGCCGAGAAGGTAACCCAGTTGCAGGCCTGCCACGGTGACCACGGGGATGATCGCATTGCGCACGCCGTGGCGCCAGACCACCAGCGTTTCGCGCAAGCCCTTCGCCCGGGCCGTGCGTACATATTGGTTCTCCATCACTTCCACCAGGCTTGTGCGCATGACCCTGCTGATCACCGCCATGCTGGCCGCCGACAGCGTGACGGCTGGCAGGATGATGGCGCTCCACGAATCAAAGCCCGACATCGGCAGCACGTTGTACCAAACAGAAAACACCAGAATCAGCAGCAGGCCCAACGAGAAGGCCGGCATCGACACCGCCAGAATCGAGAGGACCAGCGACAAGTTGTCTATCCAGGAAAAGCGCTTTACCGCCGAGACGATGCCCGCCAGGCTGCCAACCACTGCCGCGATCAGCAAGGCCACGCCACCCAGCAGCAGGGTGTTGCCATAGCGCAGTCCGATTTCCTCGAGCACCGGCCTGCGCGTGCGGAAGGAAATGCCGAAGTCCCCGGTAAGGGCATTGCCCACGAAGGCAAGGTACTGCTGGATCAGTGGTTGGTCGAGCCCGAGCGACCGGCGCACGTTCTCCACGTCTTCATGCGTGGCCATCTGGCCGGCGATCAGTTCCGCTGGATCCCCGGGAATAAGGTGAACCATGAGGAATACGCCCACCGAAACGCCGAACAGAACCGGCAGCGCTTGCAGCAGTCGGTGGATCAGGAAGCGGAGCATAAAGGGGTTAGCCCTTCCAGGCTTTTCTGAAATTCACGAACTCGTTCACGTAAACCTGCACATCGTGAATGTTGCTGCGCGTGGCCCAGAGCTGGTCCTCGTAGTAGAGAGTAACGTGAGGGGCTTCCCGGTACACGGCCCTCTGGAGATCGTCCAGCACTTTGCGGCGCTGTTCCGGATCCACAGTGACGCGTTGCTTGAGAATCAACTGGTCCACTTCATTGTTCTTGAAGTTGAAGTGGTTCATGCGGCCTGTGCTTCCGTTGGACAAGGTCTGCGTGAAGTCCATGTCTCCGGTCGGGCTGCCCTTGCCTCCGATGAACATCGGCGCCTTGGCCTGGGACAGCGTGGTCAGATAGGTGCTGATCTCAGGAGCCTGGATCTTCGCCTGGATGCCGACCGCCGCGAGTTGGGCCTGAATGGCTTCGCCCAGTTGCCGATCCATGTTGTAGAGGCCGGTGGGCACGAAGAATTCGGTGCTGAAACCGTTCGGGTAGCCTGCCTCGGCCAGCAGCTTCTTGGCCTTGGCGACATCGTAGGCGTAGGGTTGCAGCGATTTATCGTGGCCAATGATCACGGTGGACTCATAGGAGCCGCCCAGCGTGCCGATGCCACTCAGGACGCCTTGCACCAGCGCGGGCTTGTTAAGGGCGTGGGCCACGGCTTGCCGCACGCGCACATCGTCGAACGGTTTGACCGCGAGGTTCATGCCGAGGTAGATAGTGCGATAGCCGGTGCGTCGGATCACGTGCACCTTGTCGTTCGATTGCAGGCGCTTGACCATGACGCTTGGCACACCGGAAACCACGTCGGCCTGGCCGCTCAGCAGCATCAGGGTGCGGGCGGAGTCTTCGGGCACCACCTTGAAGATCACCTGGTCGAGCTTCGGTTTGTCGCCCCAGTATTTGTCGTTACGTTCAAGCGTGATCTGCTCGCCGGGTTGCCAGCTCTTGAGCTTGAAAGGCCCAGTGCCGACGGGTGCCCGCTTGATGTTGTCCCCGGCCTTTTTTACCTGTGTGGGACTGAGGATGTAGACGTTGTAGGCACTTAATTGCGCGAGCAGAGGAGCGAACGGCTCTTTGGTGGTAATGCGGAACGTGAGGTCATTCACCACTTCCATTGATTCCACCGCCGCCAGCGTACTGCGCCGGGGCGAGCCGGTAGCGGGGTTGAGAAGGCGCTCGTAGGTGAACTTCACTGCTTCCGCGTTGAACGGCGTGCCATCGTGGAAAAGCACACCAGGACGCAGCTTGAAAGTCCAGGTGCGCTTATCGTCCGATACCGACCAGGAAATCGCCAGTCCCGGGCCGATCTTGCCATCGGCATCCTGGGCAGTGAGCGCTTCGTGTATAGCGCCCGCCACGCGAAAGGTGGGGATGTCAGTGATGAACTGCGGATCCAGCGTTTGCGCATCGACGCCTGCGGCATAGGTTAATGTGCCGCCGGTTTTTGCCTGCTGGGCGAATCCGGAAGGTGAAAGAAGCGCGGTCGCAGCGGCGATGGCGCTGCCTTGGAAGGTTCTGCGATTGATCATGCTGTTGTCTCCTGGGTAGTTTTAGTGCCGTGCGCCGGCGATTCGTCCAAGCAGTGCATCGCATCGGGACCGGTCGGTCCAGCGCAGTACGGCCACGAGGTCTTGCTCCGCATCAGTCCAGATCACGTGTTGACCTCCGCCAATGGCCAGCACCGCCTGGCCTGAAATCGAAGGGAAAAGCGCGCGGTCCGTGTTGAGCCACCACATGAATCCATATTGGCGGTTCACCGTGCAGGGACGTGTCATCTCTGCGAGGTATTCACGAGAGATGATCTGCTCGCCGGCCCATTCTCCGCCCCGCGCCACCAGCAGGCCCATGCGGGCATGATCGCGCGTGGAGATGAAAAGACCGGCACCCCAATGGCCTCCTCCGGAAACAGAAGGGATTTGCCGGCCGCCGATGTCTACATAGGCATTGTCGTAGCCGTGCCATTCCCAATCGCCAGAAGCACCGATGGGGGTCATGATGCGCTCGCGAAGCACTTCGTCCAAGCCGCAGCCGAAGAGGCGCGTGAGTGATAGCGCACAGCGGTTGACGCGCACGTCGTTGTACTCGAAGCGCGTTCCGGGCGCTTCGAGTTCGCGGGGTTGGCCTTTGCGGCTGTTGGCGTCGCTATCGCGAGGGCCCGCCTGGCGGTGATGGTCCACGCTATCGGGCTTGCCCCACAGAGTGCCTTGCCATTCGCTCGTTTGCTGCAGAAGGTGACGCCATGTGATCAGGGCATTGTGCGGGGAGCGGAATCCTTCATCCTCCGGCGGCATGGCATCGCCTACGCAATCGTCGAGCGAACGGATGAGCCCGTCGTCGTATGCGATACCCGCAAGGAGGCTCAGGTAGCTTTTGGCTGCCGAGAAGGTGGTGTCTGGCCGGACGGTATCTCCCCATTCGGCCACGATGCGGCCACCGCGCGTGACCAAGCCGCTGGTGCCTCCGCGTGGGCGCACGATGCCAATCGGTTGGTCATGCGGAGGCTGATCGTTGACGTGCGCCGTGCCGACATAGCGGCCATCGGACAGGTACAGGCTTTTCGGCCAGTCGCACTCCGAGGCCTGAGCGAACTCGATGGCATCCCGCAGGCGATCGGCAGACATACCCGTGGCTTCGGGTGCCACCTGCGCCCACTCGTTTGCGGAGGGGAAGTACCGGGTCATGCGGTCTCCAAGCTCAATACGGGAAGGAGTGCGCCGAGCGCTTCGTTCACCTTGTTCTTGGCATTGACCCAGCCGCACGAGTGACCCATGCGGACGATGACGGTATCGATGGAGGGCGCGATGAACACATACTGGCCGCCGCCACCCGCCATGTAGAAGGTATCGGGTGGGAGCGGGAATTCCCCGATGCTGTTGATCCAGAACTGTCCACCATACTGGCCTTGCTTCCAGGCAGGCGCGGGAGCGCGGACGAAACGGGTCCATTCCTCCGGCAAGACGCGATCTCCTTGCCAGAGGCCGCCACGCAAATAAAGCAGTCCGAGGCGCGCCCAGTCGCGGGCCGTGCCGTAGTTGAAACCACTTGCGATGAAGCGTCCCGCGCGATCCGGTTCCTGTATCAGTCCATGCATGCCCACACGATCGAACAGGGTCGCCTGAGGCCAAGTCAGCGGATTACTGCCAAGCGAGCGCACGGTGCTGTGAAAGATCGTGGCCAGTGTCAGCGTATCGCAGTTGCGGTAGCGGCCCACGGTCGCAGGTGGATGCTCGGCAGGCCTGTTTGTGGCGAACTGTTCCACGTCCAGTGCCTGGGTATAAGGCAGGAAATGTTCCGGCAAACCGTCCCGCCAACTGCTGCGCGGGTCATCCTGCCCGGTGCAGCGCAAGCCGCTCGACATATTCAGCAGATGCCGCAGGGTGATCTGTGCGCGCGGATCGCCTGGGGCCTGCCAGGCAGGCACGGGCGCGGGCGCGTCCAGTGCGAGCGCGCCTGAACCGACCAACTGGCCAATAAGCGTGGACATGACGCTCTTTCCCATCGACCAGCTCTCCAGCGGCTGATCGCCCGACAGGCCGGCAGCGTAGCCTTCGCCCACGATATCGCCTCCTCGGATGACCAGCAGGGCCGCATGGTGGGCGTCCTTGTCACCGAGTGCGGCCTCGATGACCTGTTGCACCGCGGGCAGAGGTCGATGAGCGCCGCACCAGTTGCTCATTGGCCTCGGGCCTCGGCGCAGCTGGATGGGTTCGAAGACGACTGAGCGGTCGCCATCTCGCGGCAAAATCAGGCAGCCTTGATCGGGCACATACTGGGCCGAACCCTTCAGATTCCCGAGCGTGGCAAGTCGGCGTTCCTCGCCCTCCCAGTCTGTTTCGAACCCCGGATACGCGGCACGGTGCGCGGCGACCAGTTGGGCAGCCACTTCCGGGGTCATGCTTAGTTGAATATCGACACGTCGTCCAGGGCGGTCCAGCGCCCAGCGTGCATGTTGCCGCAACACATCAGGGAGCTGATTCGCATGCAACGCTGAAGGAGCGCTATGCGCAAAGGCCTCGGCAGGTTCTCGTCCAGAGACAAACACCGCGGAAGCCAGCACCTTGGCAGTGGTGGCCAGCAGTAGCTCAATCGGAATCACATGCTCTTCGGTCATGGGCATCGCGCTCATGCCTTACCCACACCGCGTGAGCCCGGCAGCTTGGCCAACTCGGCCATGCGTTCCCGATTGGGGGCGAAACCCAGGCCAGGCTTTTCGGGCAGCGTGAGGATGCCTTTGTCTGGTTCAGGGAGATCATCGAAGACTTGCTTGCATGCCTCTACCGCCACGAAGTGGTATTCCACCAGGGATCCGTTGGCCAGGCCGCCGTGCAGGTGCATGTTGTGATGTGGCCAAGCGCCGCCATTGGCAAAGCGCGTGTTGAACGCCTGTGCCAGGCCGGCGATCTTGGCGCACTGGGTAAAACCTCCGGTGATGCAGGCGTTCGGCTGAACCACGTCCACCGCCTGCGCTTGCAGCATGTCACGGAAGCGGCTGGCCAAGCCTTCGTTCTGCCCAGCCGCCAACGGGATGGAGGTCTTGGCGCGCAGTTTGGCGAGATTGGGAATATCGTTGGCGGACACGGGCTCCTCGAAGAAGCTGATGTCATAGGGTTCCACATGTTTGGCGAGCTTCAGCGCATGGAAATAGTCAAGACTGCAGTTGGCGTCAATGTAGATTTGCACGTCGGGGCCTACGGCTTCGCGGACAGCACGGATTCGATGGACGTCTTCGGCGATCACGGCATCCAGCGGTCGTGGTTCGTCACGGCGCTGCAGCGCATGGTGGCCGACTGTCATCTTCAAGCGTTTGAAGCCCCGCTCCACCCATTCGCGTGCGGCCTGAGCCAGCTCATCTCGGTCATAGAAAGCAAAACCGAAGGTGGCATACACCGGTACCTGGTTCCGGGCGCCTCCCAACAGGCGCCAGCAGGGTTGGCTCAGTGCCTTGCCCTTGAGATCCCAGAGCGCGAGGTCGATCGCGGCGATGGCATGGCTTCCATAGCCTGACTGGCCGCGCGGCGTGAGCAGCCAGTAGAGCTTCTCCCAGGCCTTTTCATGGCACAAGGGATCCATGCCGATCAGAGCATGTGCCGCGATGTCATTGATGACAGACCCGATAACCTCTTCCTCGGTAATGGCCGTCATGCCTGTGCCGACGAGGCCGGTATCGGTTTCCACGTCTACCACGCAGATCGACAAGCAGGTGCTTTTTGTTTTTCCGTTGCTACCTACCGTGACTGGCAGGTTCAAGGGGGTTGCGTGTACGCGGGTGATTTTCATGCCGTCTCCGTCTAGGCGCCAAGGTGACGTTGAAGCAATCGCCATGGCGCGGCGCCCCGGAACAGGGTGAGCTGCAAGGCGCAAACATTCAGCGTCGCCTTAAGTGTGGCGAGCGCTTGGAGATGCAGCAACAAGCTGGGCCGAACGCGGCTTTCGTCATTCACGAAATCCGGGATAACCCGAATGACGAGGTTCCCGCTACGGCTGGAATTCAGGGCAGGTGATGAGGTTACCTTGCAAGCAATGCATCAATGAAGGTCTTGGTGGCTGGCGACGGCACAGGGTCATTGCGCACGGCGATGCGATGCGTACGGCGCGACCAACTGTTCGTGAGCGGGATCGCGACCAGTGGAAGTTGTGCGAGCTGTGGCCCAATGGCTTCCAGCGGCAACACGCCGACGCCGAGCCCCCCCGCAATCATGCGTGTCTGCGCGTCAAAGCTCTGCATCCGCATGCGAACTTTCAGCTTTTGCCCTTCGGCGCTGGCCGAACCTTGCAGGCGAAGCGAAAGAGCGGTCGAATTGGCCAGTCCGATGAAGGGCTCTTCGAGTGCATCACGCAAGGCTACTTCCGGCTGCCCTGCGAGTCGGTGGCCTTGGGGTACCAGCAGAACCAGCGTGTCATTGAAGAAATCCGTGAAATGCAGGCCCGGTGGCGCCACCGGCAGATCGAGAATGCCTACATCCACTCGGCCTTCGAGTAGTGCCTGAGGAATATCCGGGCTACCGCGTTCTTCCACCTCGATCTGGATCAGGGGATAGTCCCGCGTGAAGCGCTCGATCAGCGAAGGGAGGATTTCCATCAGGGCCGATGCGTTGGAAAGCACGCGCACATGGCCTTTCAGCCCGCGCGAATAGTCCTGCAGATCCGCGGCCAGCCGATCGGCATCGGACAGCAGCGCACGGCTGCGCTCCAGCAGCATGTGTCCGGCTTGTGTCGGATGTACCCCGCGTGGCGAGCGATCGAAAATGCGAAAACCTAGCGAGTCTTCCAGCAGCGATATACGCGTGCTCGCCGCGGCCACGGAAAGGCCGAGGTGATTGCAGGCCGAACTGATGGAGCCGAAATCCGCCGCGCTGATGACCACGCGCAAAGTGACTAGATCGATCGATTCGTTCATGGCGAGAGTCAGGCCACCTCGATGGTGGCTGGCATGGGGTCTCCTGAATCAGTCGATTGTGCCGCGAAGCGCGTGGGATTGGGTTCTATTTGTCCAGTATTCCCTTGGCGATCGTATTCCGCTGGATTTCACTCGTGCCGGTGACCACACGGTACATGCGCAGCCGGCGGAAGATGAATTCGACCGGATGGTTGTGGGTGACCCCCACGTTGCCGTGAATCTGGACGGCCTTGTCCGCGATGTCGAAGCACCGTTCGGACACGAAGAGCTTGCACATGGAAGCTTCGGTGCGGACGTCCTGGCCCGCGTCTGCCGCGCGGGCGGTGGCGAGGATCATGTGCTCGCAGGCATAGAGGTTGGTCGCCATGTCGGCCAACATGTGCTGGATGGCCTGGAAGCGGCTGATCGCGCCGCCGAATTGCTTGCGCTGCTGCGCATACGCCAGGGCGTGTTCGTAAGCTTGCCGGGCCAGACCCAGCATGGTCGGGCAGTGCAGCAAGCGGTTGGTATTGATGCGGTTCATCGCGATGCGGAAGCCCTGGCCTTCCTCGCCGATCAGGTGGCTTACCGGTACGCGCACGTTCTCGAAGATGATGTCGGCGTCGACGAACTGACAGCTCATCGGTATGCAATCGAAGTCCAGCCGCACACCCAGCGCGTTCAGGTCGACAAACAGCGCGGAGATGCCCTGGCTGCCGGCATCCGGATCGGTCACGCACATGAGAATGGCCGCGTCGGCGAAGGTCGATGCCGTGATGAAATGTTTGTGCCCGTTGACGATGTAGTGATCTCCGTCCCGCACCGCGCGCGTCTGGATGCTGGCGGCGTCGGAGCCGGATTGTGGCTCCGTCATCGCAAAGCAGATGCCTTTTTCGCCCGCGACCACCGGATCGAGGTAGTGGCTCTTTTGCTCCGGTGTCAGGTATTTCACCAGCGAGCCAATACGCGAGGGGCCGCCCCAATCGCCCAGCACGTGCGGAAACAAGATGGCCCCTGATGCCGCGGCATCTTCCTTCAGCAGGCAGTGCTGCTCGATGGTCAGCCCCAGCCCACCGAGCTGCCGCGGCAGTTGAGCTCCGTAGAACCCCAGCTCGCGGCAGCGCCGCCAGATGCCATGAATCAGCGAACGCTCGAATTGGTCCTCATATCCAATGCTCAGGCTTTTTTCCAGGGGTACGAGCTCGGATTTAAGATAGTTGTCCAGGCGCGAGCGCACCGCTTCGAAGGGTTCGTCGCCAGCAGGTGGCGTTGCCGCCGATGAAGGGTGTTGAATAGCATTCATGGTGAGGGGCTTGAGGGGTTGGGATGAGAACTGACGATCTGCGTTATTTCGTTGCGGTCGCTACCGAAGGCCACGTCGGCCGCGCGGCACAGCGGCTTGGTGTGACGCAGCCGGCGCTCACCAAGGGCGTGCAGCGGCTCGAGGCCAGTCTCGGCCTGCAGCTTTTCGAGCGCACCTCGCGCGGGATGTCGCTGACCACCGTCGGTAGCGTGTTTTTCGAGCGTGCCAAGCATTTGTGCCTGGGGCTCGATGAAGCTGTACAGGAAGCAGAGGACCTGCATCTTGGGGCGATCGGCACGATCCGTGTCGGGGTTTCTCCGCCGTTTGCGGACAACCTCGTGAGCGAAGCGTTCGCCCGGCTTCTCAAACAGCGGCCCGGCGCCAAGATACGTGTGTCCATCAGTCTGAATGACAACTTGCTGCACTCGCTGAGGCTGGGTGATCTGGACATTTCAGTCAACGCCCTCGACGACACCGAGCCCGACGATCTTCATTACCAGGTGCTGTTCGACGATGAGCTGTGCGTGGTGTTGCGCGAGCATCACCCCTTGCTGCAAAGGCAGAGCTTGAGCCTGGCGGATCTCGCTTCCTGGCAGTGGGCCTTGCCCGCCACCCAGGTGCTTGCGCGCCGCCGCATCGAGGCGCGTTTTGCCGAAAATGGCTTGCCGCCGCTCGACGTGGCTTTCCAGACCGACACGTCGATGACGCTGGCCCCCTCCGTGTTGCGCCGCACGGACCTGCTGGGATTGATGCCTCGTCAATCGCTGCGTTCCGCCGTGGGCCAAGGCCTGGTCGCGCTTGATCTCCGCAACGCCGTTTGGCCACGGCGCATTGGTGTCATCTCGCGGCGCGGGGCTTATCTTTCGCCCTTGGTGCAGCGATATATTGAAGTGCTGACGGAGCGCGCGCAAGAGATGGCATGACATATTGAACCCACTCTTGGAGCTTTAGAGCTTTAGAGCTTTAGAGCTTCAGATCGGCAATCACCGCCTTGAAGCTCTTTGCGTCCTGTAGCGAGAAAGATTTCATCTCTTCGGGCGTGCCGGGCGTGGCAGAGAAGCCCTGGCTTTCGAACATGCGGTGAACCTCGCTGCTGGAAAGCGCCTTGGCGGCGCTCTGGTTCAGCCTGGCGACGATGTCGGCGGGCGTCTCCTTGGGAACGGCCAGGCCCGCCCAGCTTCCGGTATCGAGATCCTTCATGCCCATTTCGGCCAGCGCGGGGATGCTTGGCGCCACCTTGGAGCGTTTCCTGCTGGTCACGCCAAGCCCCGCTACTTTTCCGGCTTGAATGAAGCTCAGGGCCGGGCCGATCGCGATGATAGCCAGGTCGATGTTGCCGGAGACCAGATCGTTCATGACATTGGCGCCGCCCTTGTAGGGCACATGCAGGATGTCCAGCCGATAGTGGCGCTTGACGAGCTCGAACGCCAGGTGCATGGATGTTCCCACGCCCGGGGAGCCGTACGACAGCTTGGCGCCGGATTTGACTTTCTCCTGCAACTGCTGAAATGTCTTGATGCCGCTACCCGGCGAAGCCATGATCACATGGGGGGCCAGACTCAGGCGTGACACCGGCTGCAGATCCTCCAGTGGATCGTAGTCCAGCGATTTGTAGATATCCCGTGCCGTGGCCAGGTTGCCGCCGTAAAGCAGCAGTGTCTGGCCATCCGGCTTGGCTCTTACCACCCTGGCGCCCGCGATGGTGCCGCCCGCGCCACTGACGTTCTCCACGATCATGGGCTTGCCAAGATCCGAGGCCATGGCCTTGGCGACGATACGTCCGATCGAGTCGAACTGGCCGCCCGCGGAGAAGGGCACGACCAGCGTCACAGGCCCTTGCGGATAGGCGGGGGCGGCCATGCTCATACCCGGCAGCGCGGCGGCAGCACCCAGGCTCAATCCCTGGAGAAATTGCCTGCGGTTGGCGTGACGCGGCGAAGCGTTCGAGAAGTTCATGTCGTCTCCTGATTTTTGGTGGCCCCAGTTTCAACTCCTCAGGGCGCGGGCGTGATAGCGAAACATGCCGGGACGATGACAAAGCGGAATGACCGCCCTTCGCGCCGGGGTCATAACGCAGCGGCATCGGTTCGAGCGAATCGCTTATCGCGCGGACTGCAAAGCGTTCCTAGCATTCCCAGGCACCGTGAATCCACTCATCGCACAGGAGACTCCTCGTGAACCAGGGCCGCTTCATCACGCGCAATGCGCGCTACTTTCCCCATCAACCCGCCGTGATCTTCAACGATCAGGTCATGACGTTCCAGGAGCTGGACCGCCGCTCCAGCCGTCTGGCGAATGCGCTGTTGGGGCTGGGGCTGCGCAAAGGGGACCGGGTCGCCTTTCAGATGTCCAACCGCCCGCACATCGTGGAGATTGAAGTCGCGCTGTACAAGGCCGGGCTGGTGAAGATGCCGCTGAACGCGCGTCTGTCGCCGAACGAAGTGGTGGATGTGATCAGCAACGGCACACCCAGCGTCTTCATCGTCGGCGACTCGCACAGCGAGCTGGTGCAGTCCATTCTCGGGCGAATCGAAGTGCCTGCGTTCGTTTCCTGTGGCGCGCGGGTCGGCGGCTGGCTGGACTACGAAACCTTGTTGCAGATGGCCAGCGAGACGAGTCCTGACGTCGAGATGCAGCCGGGGGATCTGGCGGTGCTTCACTACACGTCCGGCTCCACGGGCAAGCTCAAGGCCGCCATGCAGACAGTCGGCAACCGCCTGGCACATCTGCAGAAAGTGGGCATGCACCGCATGCGCGTCACAACGGGCGACGTGCTCGCCCTCAGCGGCCCGCTGACGCATGCGAGCGGCATGTTCATGCAGCCCTTTCTGTACCAGGGCGGCACGCTGCTGATCCAGGACCGCTTCGATCCAGGCATGCTCATGTCGGCCATCGAGCGCTGGCACGCGAGCTACACCTTCATGGTGCCCACCATGCTCAACCGTCTGGCGACCAGCCCCGAGGTGAGCAAATACAAGCTCACGAGCCTCAAGCAGATCGCTTACGGCGGCGCTCCCATGGCGCCCGCGCGGATCCGCGAGGCTTGGCAAACGCTGGGTCCGGTGCTTTCGCAGGGTTATGGCGGTGGCGAAACCACGGGTGGCCTTATTCTGTTCGATACACCTTCCCACGCGCGCGCGCTGGCCGAAATGCCATCGCGGCTGGCTTCCTGTGGCCGCCCCATCGGGCTGTCGCAACTGATGGTCGCCGATGCCGAGGGAAATCCGGTCAGCGGCGATCAGGTGGGAGAGATCGTGGTGCGTGGCCCGGATGTCTTCGCCGGGTATTGGGGAGAGCCTGAACTCACCGCGCAATCGTTCACCGACAAAGGCTGGTTCAAGACCGGCGATCTGGCCAAGGTCGATGAAGAGGGGTTCGTCTACATCGTGGATCGCAGCAAGGACATGATCATCTCCGGCGGCTTCAACATCTACCCGACCGAGGTCGAGCAGGCGCTGTACCAGCATCCCGCGGTCTACGAAGCCTGTGTCGTCGGCGTGCCTGATGAGGTCTGGGGCGAGTCCGTGAAGGCCGTCGTCGTGTTGAGGCCCGGACTCGAGGCGACCGAGGCGGAGATCGTCGGGCATTGCCGCGAAGTGCTCGCGGACTTCAAGAAGCCACGCTCCGTTTCATTCGTGCCGGAGTTGCCGCGGAACCCGAACGGAAAGATCTCGAGAAAGGCGGTGCGCGACCCGTACTGGGCCGGCCTCGATCGCCGGGTGGGATGAGCGGCACGGTGCCGGGAAGCCGTCACCTTCATTCTTCCCCGACGGGGAGGGGGCGGTCAGAAGTCGTAGCGCATGCCGACGTTCACGCTGCGGGGCGCGCCCCAGGTATAGAACAGGCCAACGGCGCTGAAGTTCGTCATGCCGGACATATATTGTTTGTCCAGCAGGTTGTTCACGTTCAGGCTCAGTGACAGGTTTTTGTTGACCTGGTAGCGCGCCATCAGGTCGAAAACGGCATAGCCGCTTTGCGCCAGCGTGGCCGCGCCGTTGGTCACGGAGGTCTTGCCTTGCCAGCGGGCGGCGGCTCCCACGGTCAGTCCCGTCAGCGGGCCGCGGCTGAAGCGGTAGGTCGAGCCCAGTTTCATCTGGTACTTGGGGTAGTTGCTGGCACTGTTGAGCGAGCTGTTTTGCTGCACGAGGCTGCCCTGCATCTGCCAGCCGCGGGCCAGTTCCCCGGACAGTTCCAGCTCCCAGCCACGCCGCGTGGCAGCGGAAACCGCGCGGTAGGCCGTGGATCCGCCGGGCGTGAGGCCACCGGTTTCTTCCGCGGTGTTTTTGGTCTGCATCCAGAAGTGGCTGATGCTGGCGTTCAAGCGCTTATCGAAGAACTCGCCCTTGGCGCCGATCTCATAGGTGTTGCCTTGTTCGGGGTCGAGGGTTCGGCCTTGTTCATCTTGCGAGGTCTGCGGCTGAAAGATGCTGGCGTAGCTGGCATAGAGCGAGACGTTCGGGTGCACTTCGTAGATCAGCCCCGCATAAGGCGTGAACACGGCGTTTTCCTTCATGTCGTAGTTCCACCAGTAGGGCGTGATGTCGCGTTCGTCGAATCTGGTGACGCGCAGCCCCGCGATCACCTGCAGTGGGTCCGCCACGCGGAAAAGCCCGGCGGCATAGACATAGCGTTGCTTCTGGCTGAAGGTGTTGTCGCCAAATTCCCAGTCGCTGGTGTCCGGCTTGGGCAGAGAACCACCGCCTTGGGCAAAGCTCATTCCCAGATCGGCCAAGGGCACCAGCGTCAGTGAGCGGAGCGGCAACTGCACGCTGCTGTGAAAGCGCGAAATGCCCGCGCCTGCCAACAGCTGGTGCGTGCGTCCCATCAGATTGACGGGGCCTTTGACGTCCATGGCCACCGTCCAGTTGCCGCTCTTCATGTTTTTCCAGCGGCCATAGTTCACGCGGTCCTGATCATAGAAATAGCCCGCGAACATGTCATCCATGGTCACCTGCTCGTGCGAAAACTTGAGCGTGGCAGACCAGTCGTTGGCCAGGCGCTGCTCCAGGCTGCCAAACACGCTGACCGAGTTCTGGTCGTAGCCACCCCATTCGGCGCCGGTATTGAACGATCTCGGCATCCAGGGCACTTCAGCGCCTGCCTTGGTGTAGCGCTGGATCGGCTGCGTGGTACCAATGCCGTACGCATCGCGCTGGCGGTAGGTCACCCCCACGTTGAGGAGCGTGCTGGGTGACAGATCTGCTTCCAGAGCGCCGTATAGCATCTTGCCGGAACTGCCTTGGTTGTCACGGAAGCTGCCAGCGTCCGAGGCTGAGGCGACGAGGCGCCCGCGCACCGTACCCGCCGCGTTCAGGGGGCCGCTCACATCGGCCTGAGCGCGGTAGGTGTTCCAGCTGCCCGCGTCGGCGCGCACGCTGGCCTGAAATTCATGCGTGGGCCGTTTGCGGATCATGTTGACGGTGGCGCCATAGTTGCCTTTGCCAGCGATCAGGCCCGAAGAACCCTTCAAAACCTCGATACGGTCGATCTCGGCCATATCGTCAAGGGAGTAGAGGGTGCTGGTGAGGTAATACCAGCCGCTTCGGATCTGGTTCAATCCATCCGTTTGCAGATTGACGTCCGTACCGCGGGCCTGGTAGTCGGTGGCATCGCCCTGGCGGTAGATGCCTATGCCAGGGGTTTGCTCCATGACGTCGGTCAACGTATCAAGCTTGAAGTCGTCCATGCGCTGGCGTGTCATTACCGTGACGGACTGGGGTGTTTCGCGCAGCGAGAGGGCCAGGCCCGTGGCAGTGCGGCTCGGGCCGGTCTGGGTGTAGCTGCCGGTTCCTTCGGTCGACCCATCGTGCAAGGCTTGCGCGCGCACCGTGACGGTGGGCAGGCTGGCTTCCGAGTTGCTTGAAACAGGTGGCGGAGTCCTGCGGATGATGACCTCCGCCCCTTTGAGATCCGCCGTCAAGCCGCTGCCGGCCAGCAGTTGATCCAGCGCTTGCCTGGGGGTCAGCGTGCCCGAGACGGCTGGCGCATGCTTGCCCGCCACGAGGTCGGGATGCACCATCAGCTGCAGCCGCGCCTGCCGGGCCAGTTCATTCAGGGCCGTACCCAGCGGCTGCGCGGGCAGTGAGATGGAAGCGGCCGCAGAAGGCTCTTGCGAAAAGGCTGGAGTGGCAAATGACAATGGCAACAAAGTCAGCGCGGTGGCCAGGGCGATTGGCCCGAGTCGGAAGCGCGGGTGCGGCATGAAAGCGATCTCCACAATAGAAAAGAAGGGTTCCTGGATGTGCTGACGCACGGGCCTTCGATCTGTTGAGGTCGGTCGTGAACTTTCTTGCAAAAACATGTGGCGAGGGTCAGGCCACCTGGCCCGGGTGCTGCTCGCCTCATGATTTCAACGGGCGCTGGGGGCTGCAGCTATCTCGGTTTGCTCGCCCATGGGGCGTACCTGTACAGGCAAGACCTGCGGCAAGGCACGTACAAACGCGCCGACGTGCTGCAGATCGAAGCTGCCATGCACTTTGAGTGCGGCGACCGCGGGATCACGGATCACCAGGCCGGTTGCTCCATAGCGCTCGAACTCTGCCAGCGCTTGTGCGAGCGGGGTGCCGTTGAAGTTGACTCGCCCTTCGCGCCAGGAAGCTGGGGCGGGGGATTCGCTGCTGACAGGACCGAGGGTGCCCGCGGCGGTCGCGGTGACAGACTGGCCCGCAGCGAGTTCGACATATCCGCCAGTTTCAAGGGCCTGCGCCTCACGCGGCGTACCCGCCGAGAGGCTGGCCACGCGCACACAGCCTTCCTCCACGACCACGTTGACGCTGCCGTCGCCGCTCAGGCCGCTGCGGGTATGCCGCACCGAGAAGCGTGTGCCGACCACTGTGATGCGCGTGTTTCCCGCGAGCACATCGAAGGGTTGTCCTGGGTTGTGCTGCACGGCGAACAGAACCTGTCCTTCGGACAGGCGGACTTCGCGCCGTTGGCGGAAAAGGGCCACGTCGATCCGGGTGCTGGTGTCCAGCCACAAGGTGCTGTCGTCGGGCAGTTTCACTTCCTTGCGCTCGCCGCGTACCGTGGAAAAGGCCTGCTCGAACGTGGGGGATCGTTGCCATGCGCGCCAGCCATACCAACCGCCGCCGCCCACACTGAACGCCACCGCCGCCATGGTCGCTTGAGGTACGAACCGGCCCAGCCCGATGAGCCATGAGCGCCGGCCGGGTGAGGCGGGTACCGGCGGCCTGGCCGCTTTTCCTGCCTTGGGGAAGGAAGGTACAGGAGGAAAGGGCGCGGCGATGGCGCGTGGCGGCGGGGTGGCGGCTTCCCTTGGCGGCAAGCCGGCCTTGAGCGCCTGGACGCTTTCATCGGGCAACTCGTCCATGTGGCCCCAGACCTCTTCCAACTGCTCCAGCGCCTTGGCGTGGGCGGGATCGGACGCCAGCCACTCTTGCAGTTCGGCCTCTTCCTCGGCGGTGAGCCCGTCCTGGCCGCGCACCAACCAACTGGCGGCGGCGGCATCGATCGGGTTCTGGCCGGCGATGAATTCAGCAAAATCGCGCGCATCGGCTTCCTCTTGAGAGGAGTGCAACGAGCGCGTGTCAGGCCTCGAGGCGGTGCGTGGGAGATGGAACTGGCTCATGAGGGAGTAGGGCTTCTTCCAGATGTAGACGCGCGAAAGCCCGATCAGTGGAGGTCTGGAAGCGGAGTCGGGGTAATTATTTATTCCACAGGTGCTGGCGGCACAGACTTTAACGGGCCCGGCCGTTGAAGCGGTCGTCGCAAGCCTTGCAGACGAGCACGGCCCGAATGACATGCTGGGCCACCATGTTGCGGGAAATGCCCATTTGATCTGCGACGTCCTGATGCGAGAGGCCGTCGAATCTGTTCAGGAGGAAAGCTTCGCGGCAACGCGTCGGCAGGCTTTCGATGGCGGCATGGATGGCCTGGGCGTATTGGCTGAACGCGAGAATTTCTTCCGGCTGCAGATGCCGAGGCGCCAGGGGCTGTTCGTTTTCCAGCAGCGTGTCGAGGCTCAGGTGGGAACGGACCTCTGCACGCCGGTGCTGGTCGGTGAGCAGATTGCGCATGGTGCGAAACAGCAGCGCGCGCGGGTCTGCAACCGTGGTGCCTGATCGCTGGACACCCAGCAGGCGCGCATAGGCTTCCTGCACCAGGTCGGCCGCCGCGTCACGGTCTTTCACGGCGCGGGTGCAGAAATTCAGCAACTCCCTGTAGTAAGCGCTGGAAGCCTGGGCCTTCATCTCGGTTCAGTCCGTTCCCGCTGGCGTGTCATATGAATTGAGAATCATTTTCATTTGAGTGGGTGGATTTTATGGTGCATTCCGCATGACTGGAGGTGGCTTGAGAAAGTTGATGGCGGATTTGTTTTTGAATTTCATACAATGAAAGAAATTTCATTGAACAAAACAATGACCCAAGTTCCTGAAAACACGTTGATCGCTCATTTGCAGGCGCAGGCTGCTCGCGGCGTGCCCTCAGACAGCCGGCTGCGTTTGGCGCAGGCGCTGCTCGACTGGTTCACCGCCGGATGGTCGGGCAGCGCCATGGCGCTGGCCGCACCCTATCGGCAAGTGGCGCGCAGCGCTTTCCCTGGCGCAGGTTCGGCGCCCGTGTTTGGAGCGGGCGCGCTCATGCCGCTGGGAGCAGGTTTTGCCAACGCAGCCATCGCCCATCTGCGGGAGATCGATGACGCGCATCGTGCCGCCATGCTTCATCCGGGTGTGGTCTCGATCTCACCTGTGCTGGCATTGGCAGCCGAGGGGGGCTGACGCAGCGGCAGGTCATCGCGGGCGTTGTGGCGGGCTATGAGGTGGCGTTGCGCCTGGGAGAGGCGCTCGGCACGAGGCATGCGGCGCTGTTTCATGCCACGGCGACTGCCGGGGCCGTGGGCGCGGCAGCGGCCAGCGGGGTGGCGCTGGGACTATCGGGGCAGCAGCTGCACCACGCGCTTGGCATCGCGGCCACGCAGTCCGCCGGTCTGTGGCAATTGGTGGATGACGATGCGCACGAAGCCAAGTCCTTGCACCCCGGCTTCGCGGTGCGTAACGGCATGATGGCCGCTTGGTCGGCGCAAGCAGGCCTGCCGGGTGCGAGGGCCTTTTTCACCGGTCCGCGCGGCCTCTATGCCCTGCTGGCCGGCGATGGGCCGCTCGAGGCGATCCATGGCGGGCTGGAGGAGGGCGACCGCCTCAACACCACCACCATCAAGGCTTGGCCCAGCTGCGCGCAACTCTTCACGCCGCTGGATGCCATGCGCGCTTTGATGGACGAACATGAAGGTGTCTCCGCCTCCCGGGTGGAGGCCATTGAGGTGACTATCTTTCCCCACGCGCTCAAGATTGCCGGTGTGGACTGGCCGACGAAGGCGACAGAGACGCCTTTCAGCTTGCGTTATGTGTTGGCTGCCCTGTTGTTGAAGGGGCGGCTGGGTATCGATGAAATGGAGTCTCCCGATCTGGCCGATCCGGCACTCATCGCATTGGGCAAGAAAGTCCGCGTAGCCACGAGTGATGAGTTCCAGAAGGCGTTTCCCGCGCGGCGTCCGGCGGAGGTCTCCGTGGTAATGAGGGATGGCCAGCGCTTGACGGCCAAGCGTGAACTGCGGCGCGGTGATCCGGAGGATCCGTTCTCGTGGGAGCAACTGCAGCGGCGTATGCGTGCCTTCGCACCTGCCATGAGTGATGCCTGCGCGGCCCGCATCACTGCTTGGTGTGAGCGCTTTGCTGATCCTGCTTGTGACAATGAGTTGTGCGAGGTGGATGCGGCGTTGTTTGGTGTGGAGGATTCGGCCGAGTAGGTTCAGGTCACATGAGCGCGGCTCTTCGCTCCTGAACGGGCCGCGTATTGATGAGCACGTCGCCGGTCGGTCAGGGCGTGTCAGCCGCCGTGGGCCTGTACGGTCCATCCGGCGGGCGGCTGTGTCAGAAAACCATGCAGCGCCAGTTGCTCGCGCGCGTAGGCTACACCGGCCAATTGCGCCTCTTCGGGGTGCCGCGAGGCGAGGCCGATCACCACCAGCGCGCCCAGGAAGCTGCCGTCTCCTTCGAACACAGGCAACGCGATGGAAGCCATTTCAGGAACGCGCTCCGCCCGGGTGAGCACGAAGCCTTTCTCCTCGATCTGCTTCAGATGCGGAGTCGGTGAACCGGTGTAGTGGAGCAGGATGTGGGCGGAAGCGCCGCCCGAAGCCAGGTGCCGGCGCGTGCCCGGCTCCACGTGGTGGCGCACTTCCTTGTGCGTGATTTCGCGGTAGAGGCAAACGCGGTCTTCACCGCTGCGCACGTAGAAGGCGGTGGTTTCGCCGGTGCGCTGCATCACGGCATGCAGCACGGGCTGCAGGCGGGTGCCCAGATCGAAGCTGTCGCGATAGAGCATGCCCATGTGCAGCAAGGCGGGTCCCGGAGAGTACTGGCCGCTCTCTGAGCGCTGGAGCATGCGTGCCTTTACCAGCACACCCAGCAGGCGCAGCAGGGTGGCCTTGTCCAGGCCGGTGTACTCGGCCAGTTCGCGCAGCGACAGGCGCAAGCGTTCTTCGCTGAAGCATTCCAGCACCGAGATGCCTCGTTCCAGCACGCCAACAGGGGGCGTGGGGCGGGAGGCGGCGGGCGTTGAGGGGGCGGATGAGGTGGAGGTGCGGCGGGCCATGGTTGACGAGTTGTAATCCATCTTTTATAGTTTTAATTATTAAAACACATTTCAATGAATGAAACGATAAGAGATGGTCAATAAGGACCATAAAGCCCATGGATCGGCTTGCGGATCGGCCCATGGATGGTTTCCCAATGTCTGATTTCATGCACGCCGTTCAACGCAAGGCGTGCGCCGGTTTCACACCTCACTTCACGTTTGCACCATGACCGTTTCCGTTTTCGACATGCAATCGCTCCAGCATTTGTGGAGCACCGAAGAGCTGCGCACCGTTTTCTCGGAGGAGGCGCGTGTGCAGAAATGGCTTGATTTCGAAGCGGCGCTGGCTACCGCCCAGGCGGAAATGGACATCATTCCCGCGGCGGCGGCCAAGGAAATCAACGAGAAGGCCCAGGTGGCCCATATCGACATCGCCAGGATGTCTCGCCGAGATCCGCCGCATCAAGCACTCCCTGGTGCCGGCGCTCAAGCAGCTGCAGGCCGCTTGCTCGAAGGAGAACGGCGAATGGGTGCATTACGGCGCGACCACTCAGGACGTGGTGGACACCGGCGTCGCGCTGCAACTGAAGGATTTCCATGCCATCGTGATGCGCGACATGAAGGCCGTGGGAAACGAGCTGATGCGCCTGGCGGTGGCTCATCGCGATGTGCCCATGGCGGGCCGCACGCATGGCGTGCAGGCGTTGCCCATCACCTTTGGCCACAAATGCGCGCTCTGGCTCGATGAGTTGGGCCGCCACCACGAGCGCCTGCTTCAGGCCGCGCCGCGCGTGCTGGTGGGCATGCTGGCGGGAGCGGTCGGCAGCCAGGCCTCCCTTGGCCCCAAAGCGCAGGAGTTGCAGGACCGCGTCATGGCTCGGCTGGGATTGGGCTCGCCCGCCATCAGCTGGGCGCCCGCGCGCGACCGCTTCACGGAATACGCCAACCTGCTCGCCATGATCGGCGCCACGCTGTCGAAGATCGGCAACGAGCTGTTCAACATGCAGCGCAATGAGTTCGGCGAAGTCGAGGAAGGCTTTTCAGAAGGAAAGCTGGGCTCTTCCACCATGCCCCACAAACGCAACCCGACCTCGGCTGAAAATCTGGCGGGGCTCGCCCGCCCGCTGCGCTACAACGCCGCGATGATGGTGGAAGGCATGGTCCAGGAGGGCGAGCGTGACGGCATCGCCTGGAAGATGGAATGGAAGGCGCTGCCCGAATGCTGCCTGATCGCAGGCGCCATGCTGTTTCAAGCCAGGAACCTGCTGGCGGGCCTGAAGGTCAATGCGGACGTGATGGCCGCCAACCTGGACAAGATGCGCGGCTATCTGCTCTCCGAGCGCGTGATGCTCGAGCTGAGTGAGCGGGTGGGCAAGCAGACGGCCCACGAGTGGATCTATGAGGCTTCCATGCACGGCATCGAGAACAAGCTGGCGTTCGCCGAAGCCATGCGCCAGCACAAAGGCCTGGGCCAGGCCCTTTCCGACGCCGAGATCATTGATTTCACCGATCCCGCGGCCTATCTCGGGCAGTGCGCGGCTTCCGTCGATCGCGTGGTGGCCGGGCAGAGCGGCTGGCTCAAGACCGAAAAGGCTTGAAGAAGGCGCTTGACTGCGGGTGAGCACATTTTTCGGGTAGGCATTTTTTTCTTGTTCATGCTTGGAGACAACTAGCCATGATGTCCTTCGTTTCACGCGGCCGTTTCGCGGCCATGGTCTTGGCCGCTTGCAGTGTGCTTTCATGGAGCGCTCCGGCGCGGGCTGCATTTCCGGAGCAGCCCATCAAACTGGTCGTGGGTTTCCCGCCTGGCGGCGGCGGAGATCTATATGGCCGCATGATCGCGCAGGCCCTCAGCAAGACTGTGGGGCAATCGGTCGTGGTCGACAACCGGGCGGGGGCGGGGGGCAATATCGCGGCCGACATCGTGGCCAAGGCCAAACCGGATGGCTATACCCTGCTGCTGGCCATGAGCGGCAACCTGGCAGTGTCACCCGCCACCAAGCCGCAAAGCCTGCCCTACAAGGTGCCGGATGATTTCGCGCCGATTGGTCTCATCCTGGAAGCGCCCCATGGCTTGTTCGTGGCCCATAACTCGCGCTTCAAGACGGCTCAGGAATACCTTGCGGCTGCCAAGACCCGCAAGCTGAGCTTCGCTTCCACAGGCACGGGCGCCGCGGCGCACATAGGCATGGAGATGGTCAAACAGGCCGCGGGCGTCGATATCCTGCATGTTCCATACAAGGGTTCGGGGCCGGCCATCACCGATATGCTGGGCGGTCAGGTGGATGCGTTCTTCGCGACGGCCTCGCCGCTGATCGGGCAGGTGAGGCAGGGCCAACTGCGCCTGCTCGCCATCACCGGTGAAAAGCGCAATGCCGCCATCCCCGATGTACCCACTTTCAAAGAGTTGGGACTCAACGTACCCGTGACTCAGTGGTATGGTGTGGTGGCGCCAGCTGGTACACCGGAGCCTGTCATCAGGTTTCTGGCTGAGCATCTGAGCGCGGCTTTGGCCACTGCCGAAGTGCGCGATGCCGTCCGCAAGGATGCGGCCACGGAACGCGACCTGACGCAAGACCGTTTTCGGAAATTCATCCTGGAAGATATTGCACGCTACAAGAGCGCCATGACCCCCGCTCTGATGAAGGAAATTGCCCAATGACCTATGACACCCTCATTTCCGTTGACCAACTGATCACCAAGCGCGATGGCGGAACGCCCACGGTCGTGCTCGATTGCAGCTTCGAGCTGACCGATCTCGCCGCTGGCCGGAAGGCCTATGAGGCAGGCCACATTCCGGGCGCTTTCTACGTGGACCTGGAGCACACCATGAGCGCCGCCAAGACCGGAAAGAATGGCCGCCACCCCCTGCCCACCCAGGAGAATTTCGTGCAGGCCATGGCCGAGCTCGGGCTGAACAATGACTCCCAGGTGGTGATCTACGACAACGCGGGCGGCATGTACGCGGCCCGCCTGTGGTGGATGCTGCGCTGGGTCGGCCATTCGGCCGCGGCCGTGCTCGATGGGGGCCTCGCCGCCTGGAAGGCGGCTGGCCAGCCGCTGGACACTATCGCGCCCGCACCCGCCGCCAAGGGCAACTTCAGCTTGCGCCCCACGCTGGTCAGTACCGTCGACTACGAAAGCGTGAAGGCCAATATCGGGAGCCAGCACAAGCAGGTGCTGGACGCCCGCGCGCCCGACCGGTTCCGTGGCGAGAACGAAACGCTCGACCCTATCGGCGGCCACATCCCCGGCGCCAAGAACCGTCTGTTCCGCGACAACCTGGCCGCGGATGGCCGCTTCAAGCCTGCCGCGCAATTGCGCCAGGAGTTCGATGCGCTGACGGGCGGCCGGCCTGCGGGCGAGGTGATCAACCAATGCGGCTCCGGTGTGACCGCCTGCCACAATCTGCTGGCCATGGAGGTAGCCGGGCTCAAGGGCGCTGCGCTCTACCCCGGTTCCTGGAGCGAATGGAGCGCGCAACCCGGTGCGCCCATTGCCACTGGCGCTTGAGACCCTGGCAATGACCTCCACCACCACTTTTTCTCCGCACAGCTCCCATTGGGGCGTTTTCTCCGCTCGCGCGGAAGGTGACGGTGTCTCCGTGCGCCCCTACCCGGGCGATCCGGATCCCAACCCTATCCTGGACAACTTCACCAATGCGTTGCGGCACAAGGTGCGCGTAACCACCCCCATGGTCCGCCGTGGGTGGCTGGAACGCGGCCCGGGGCCGGATGCCGCCCGCGGCCGTGACGAGTTCGTTGCCATGCCCTGGGCCGAGGTGCTCGACCGGGTGGCAGCGGAACTGAAGCGGGTGAAGGACCAGCATGGTGAAGGCGCTATCTTTGGCGGCTCCTATGGATGGTCGAGCGCCGGGCGCTTCCACCACGCGCAGAGCCAGGTGCACCGGTTTCTGAATACCGCGCTCGGCGGCTATGTGCGCTCGGTCAACAGCTACAGCGCGGGTGCCTCGGCCGTGATCCTGCCGCATATCCTGGGCAGCATGGACGATGTGGCGCGCCGCGCCATTACCTGGGAGCAGATCGTCGAGCACACGGACGTGGTGGTGGCCTTTGGCGGCATGGCATTGAAGAACATGCGGGTGGCCTCCGGAGGCATCAGCCAGCACATCGAGCGCGACTCCATGCGTGCTGCCGCCCAGCGCGGCTGCCGCTTCGTCTCCGTGAGCCCGCTCAAGAACGACATGCCCGAGGAAGCCGGTTTCGAATGGCTGCCCATCACGCCCGCTTCGGATACCGCCATGATGCTGGCGCTGGTCCATACCCTGGTGCGGGAAGGCCTGCATGACCGGGCATTCATCGACCGGTACTGCGACGGCTGGCAGACATTCGAGGACTATCTGATGGGCCGCGCCGACGGCGTGGCGAAATCCGCCGAGTGGGCTGCGCCCTTGTGCAGCATCGCGGCGGCCGATATCGAGGCATTGGCCCGTTCGATGCACGGCAAGCGCGCACTGGTGGTGCTTTCGCACTCGCTGCAACGTGCCGAGCATGGCGAGCAACCCATCTGGGCCGGCCTTGCGCTGGCCGCCGCGCTGGGGCAACTGGGCTTGCCTGGGGGCGGCTATGCCTATGCGCTCGGCACCATGGCCCACTATGGCAAGCGGACCAATGCCGTACCGACGGCCGCGTTGCCGCAGGGCCTCAACAAAGTGAGGGCGTTCATTCCGGTGGCACGCATCACGGACATGCTGCTCAAGCCTGGCCAGCCGTTCGACTATGACGGCAAGCGGTATACCTACCCGCATATCAAGCTGGCCTATTGGGCCGGAGGCAACCCCTTCCATCACCACCAGGATCTGGCGCGCATGGCCGAGGGTTTCCGCACGCTCGACACCTTCATCGTGCATGAGATCGCCTGGACTTCCACGGCACGCCATGCGGACATCGTGCTGCCTTGCACCATGACGCTGGAGCGCGAGGACCTTGGCGTCACGCCGACCGATCCGCTGATGGTGGCCATGCACCGCATTGCCGAGCCGCACGGGTTGGCACGGGACGACTATGACATCTTTGCCGATCTGGCCGAGCGCCTGGGCCAGCGGGAGGCCTTTACGGAGGGGCGCGACACGCGCCAGTGGCTGGCCCATCTGTACGAGCGGACCCGCCAGGCGCTGGAAGACAAGGGGCTGGATGCGCCGGGCTTCGAGGAGTTCTGGGCGCGCGGCGAGTTGATGCTGCCGCAGGGGCCGGACAACGGCGGCATCGTACGGGCATTCCGCGAAGACCCCGATGGCAAGCCGCTGCCCACGCCCAGCGGCAAGGCCCAGATCAGCTCGCCCACGGTGGCTGGTTTCGGCTATGCCGACTGCCCGGGCCATCCGGCCTGGCTGCCCATCAAGGAGGCGCCCAGCGCGGAGTATCCGCTCTGGCTCATCGCCAACCAGCCGGCGTCGCGCTTGCACAGCCAACTGGATTTCGGCGCACACAGCCAGTCGACCAAGCGCCAGCAGCGTGAAGTTTGCACCCTGCATCCGCAAGCGGCGGCCGAGCGAGGCATCTCCGAAGGCGATGTGGTGCGCCTGTTCAACGCACGGGGCGCCTGCCTGGCGTCGGCGCATCTCTCGGACGGCATGCGCGCCGATGTCGTGCGCTTGCCGACAGGGGCCTGGTTTGATCCCGTGATCGACGAGCAGGGCCGCACGCTTTGCGTCCATGGCAATCCCAATGTCCTGACGCAGGACGTAGGGACGTCGTCATTGGCGCAAGGCTGCACAGGGCAACTGAGCACGGTGCAGATCGAGAAATATACCGGCGCATTGCCGCCTATCCGGGCGTTTGAGCCGCCAGTAGCCTGACCTTTTTCTCCTCTGGGACCGCCAAGCTCCAGCTTGGCATGCCGCGCTACCTGCATCCGCTGCCGTGCCAAGCTGGAGCTTGGCGGTCCCAGAAGGGGTCAAGCTGCGGGCGCGACGGAGGCGCCTTTGATCCCATGCCGGGCCAGGGCTTCGGCGACGAAACCGCTGGCCTTGCATTCCTCGACGAAGGCGCTGAGAGCCTTCGCTGCCGCTTCGCCCCGGGGTGCGGGCGTGCCCATGGCCTGCTGGATCACCATGAAGCGCCCGGGCAACAGGCGCAGCCCGCCCAGCTTTCGCGCATCGCCTTCCAATTGCTGCTTCACGCCCGCTGCTACATCCGCGTTTTGCGCCAGGAAGGCCGGGACGACTTCGGGGAGCTTGGCGCGCGTTCGATGGACGCCGACTTGAGCTCCCGCGTCAGGTAGAGATCGTAGGCGCTGCCTTTGCCCACCACCACGCGCGTGCCCGTGCGGTCCACCTCGGCGTTGTCTTGAAGGGGTGAATCCTGACGGACGAGATAGGCTCCTTCAATTAGCACATAAGGGGCCGTGAACCGCATGCCTTCGCCGCGCAGCGGATCGATGGCGAAGAAGCCGATGTCGGCCTTTTCGCTCCGCACGGCCTCCACGGACTTGGCGGCGGTGTCGAAGACCACCAGCTCCAGTGAAACCCCTAGCTTGCGGGCAAATGCCCGGGCCAGGTCCACCGAGACGCCGCCCACTTCGCCGCTTTGCGGGTCCTGCTTGGCGAGAATGGGGTTGCCCAGGTTGATGGAGGCGCGCAGCGAGCCGGCAGGGGTGAAGGCTTTGATGATGTCTGGCGTGATGGTCATGATGAGGCAGTGGAGGAGTGTGATGAGTGTGACGGGGTGGGGGCGGAGGCTTGGCTCAGCAGGGTTTCAATGAACGCATGGCCGACCGGAGGCAGCGTGCGCCCGATGCGGGTGATCAGGCCGATCGACCGGTTGATCTGCGGGCGGACGAGGGGCACCGCCACCAATTCTTCCATGCGCACCAGATCGAGCGCCATGCGGGGCAGTGCCGTGATGCCCAGGCCAGCGCCCACGAGGGCGCCGCAGGCTGAAACGCTGGGGTACTCCAGCGAGGGGGAAACCGAGAGGCGGAGCAGCGCTGCGTCGGTGATGGGGCGGATGCTGCTGCGGGCCTGGGAGGCAATGAACGGGCGGGTGGTGAAGACCGACCAGGGGACCGAGTCCTTGGCTGACAGCGGATCGTCGCGCCGGCACAGCAGCATCATGGGGTCGTTGATCATGTGGCGGTAGCGCAGGCGCCTGTCGGGAGTGGGGCGCACGCTCAGGCCGAAATCGGCCCGGCCCTCATCGATGGCGGAAAGCAGCGCGTCGGCCGGCGCCTCCGTGAGGGAAAACTCGGCTTGCGGATGCTGGGCGCGGAAGGCCGCGATCGCTCTGGGGATCAGCGCCACACCGGCGGAGGGCAGCGCTACGATCGACACGCGGCCGATGCGTCCCTGCAGAAATTGCCCCAGTTCGCCGAAGGAGTTGTCGAACTCGCGCAGGATCCGCTGCGCGATCGGAAGCAGCTCCTGCCCGACGGCCGTGATTTCCACATTGCGTGTGTCACGATCGAAGAGCCGGGCCTGCAGTGTCTGCTCGGCCTGGCGGATGGTCCGGCTCAGGGCGGGCTGCGACACGCCGATGTGTGTGGCCGCCGCGCGAAAGCTCCCTGTGGCGACGATCTGCACGAAGGCTTCCAGTTGCTGGAGAGTCAGATTGGTGCGCATATGATTGATACGTTTACGTTATCACACATATAGCAAGATGGCTATTCACAGATCAATGCGCGGGTCTTAGACTGCCTCCAACATCACATCAGGGGACAACTAGCGTGAACTCACGTGGATCAGGCGTGCTGGAAGGCGTGCGCGTTCTGGAGCTCGGCCAGGTGCTGGCCGGCCCATTTGCCGGGGCGATCCTGGCGGATCTGGGGGCCGAGGTCGTCAAGCTTGAACGGGTGGAGGGCGGCGACGATGCCCGCCGCATGGGGCCTGAATTCCGGCATGGCGATGCGCTCAACTTCCAGGTGTTCAACCGCGGCAAGCAATCGGTGGCCATCGACCTGAAAACCGATGCGGGCAAGGCAGCGTTCGAGCAATTGGCGGCCGAGGCCGACATCTTCATTCACAACCTCCGCCCGGGCGTCCCCCAGGCGCTCGGCATCGACGGCCCCAGCGTCTGCGAGCGTCACCCCCGCCTGATCTACTGCGAGATATCGGCCTTCGGCCACCTCGGCCCCATGGCGCCGCGTCCAGGTTATGAACCGCTGATCCAGGCGTTCAGCGGCCTCTCCAGTACCAACGGCGGCCCGGACGATCCTCCCATGCGCGCGGGCTCTTCGATCTGCGACCAGGGCACCGGGATGTGGGTGGTAATCGGCGCGCTGGCGATGCTGCAGCGGCGGGCCGCGACGGGGCGCGGGGGCCTTTTGCAGACGTCTCTTCTGGAAACCGCGCTGGTCTGGAATGGCCAGAAGGCGGATGCATTCACCAACCAGGGCTACCTGCCCGCGCGCCACCGCTCAGGGCACCCTGGCTTCGTGCCATATGAGGCGTTCGAGACGGCGGATGGCCCGCTGTTGATTTGTTGCGGCAATGACCGTCTGTTCGCCAAGCTGGCCACCGAGATGGGACGCGCCGAGTGGTTGCAGGACGAGCGCTTCGCCACCAACCGTGGGCGATTGGCGAACAAGACCGCGCTGTTTGAACAACTGGAGCCGCTGCTGGCTTCCACACCGCGCGCTGCATGGCTCGCGCGCTTTGAATCCGCCGGCGTGCCTTGCGCTCCGGTTCACACCGTACCCGAGGCGCTGGCACACCCGCATGTGCAGGCGCTCGGCATGTTGGCGCCGGTTCCGGAAGAGGGCTTCTCCCTGACCGCGCTGCCGCTCTCGATCGACGGCTCGCGCCCGGCCCTGACGACCGCCGCGCCGCGTCTCGGTGCGCACAATCAAGCGCACGGTTTGCCTGTCTTCAAACTCTAAAGGAGATACCATGAAACGCCGACTCACCCTCGCACTGGCCGCGATGTTTGCAACCGGTGCGGGCCTGAGCACGCTGCCCGCCGCCGCGCAGCAATTCCCCAGCAAGCCCATTACCCTCGTGGTGCCGTTTGGCCCTGGCAGCGGCACCGATCAGCAGGCACGGTTGGTGGGACAACTGCTCGGCGACGAGCTGAAAGTACCTGTGGTGGTGGACAACAGGGCTGGCGCCAGCGGCTTCCTGGCCGCGCAGTACGTGAGCAAGGCCGCGCCCGACGGCTACACGATGCTGATCACCACCAACACCACGCACGCGGCCAACGAGCATCTGTTCAAGAAAATTCCTTACGATCCGGTCAAGGGCTTTACGCCGGTGAGTTCGCTCTCGAACGGGCAAATGCTTCTGCTCGTGCGCCCTGATTCACCCTACAAGTCGCTGGATGACTTGCTCGCGGCGGCCAGGAAGGCGCCCGGCAAGCTCAACTTCGGCAGCGGCTCTTCCTCCAGCCGCGTGGCAAGCGAGTTGCTCAAGCAGATGGCCCACATTGACGCGGTCCACGTGCCCTATAAGAGCAATCCGCTGTCCATCACGGACCTGCTCGGTGGCCAGATCGATTTCATGTTCGCGGATTCGTCGACGGCTCTGCCCCAGGTGCAATCGGGCAAGCTGCGCGCGCTGGCTGCGAGCGGCGCCAAGAGGCTGGCTGCCGCTCCCGACGTGCCGACGGTGGCCGAGGCGGGCGTGAAAGGCTACGTGATGACCTATTGGACGGCCGCCTATCTGCCCCCGGGCACGCCTGCTCCCATCGTGAGCCAGTTGAACCACGCGCTCGGCAAGATCATGGCATCTTCGGCTTCCAAGGCGTTTCAGGAGAAGACGAGCGGAGAGGTTTTCGTCTCCACGCCCGATGGACTGGCGAAATTCCAGGCCGAGGAATCGAAGAAGTGGGGCGAGGTGATCCGAGCCGCAGGCATCCAGCCGGAATGACGAGAATACGCGACATGCAGAATTCCACCGCCCACAAGGCATCATCCGGCCCGCTCGCGGGAGTGAAGGTCCTGGATCTCACCACGGTATTCATGGGGCCCTCCTGCACCCAGCTTCTCGCGGACCTGGGAGCCGATGTCATCAAGATCGAGGCACCGGGCGGAGATTCCACCAGATCGATCGGCCCATGCGGTGATCTCGGGCTGGGCCCCTTGTTCCTTGGGCTGAACCGGAACAAGCGCAGCGTCGTCGTGGACCTGAAAAACCCTGAAGGTGTGGCCGCGCTCATGCGTCTGGCGAAGGATGCGGACGTGTTCACCACCAATGTGCGTCCGGCCGCCATGCGCCGGCTGGGCGTGGGGTATGAGCAACTGTCGGCCGTCAACCCGCGGCTCATCTACGCCAGCATGGTGGGCTTTTCGCAGCGTGGCCCCTATGCCGGCAAGGCTGCCTTCGACGACATGATCCAGGCGGCAACCGGCTTGCCCGGCGTGGTGGCGGAAAGCACCGGCGATGTCCCGCGCTACCTGCCCATCACCATTGCCGACCGTTCCGTCGGCCTCTATGCCTTCGGGGTGATCTGCGCGGCGCTGCATGCGCGCAACCAAACGGGTGTAGGCCAGAGCGTGGATATCCCCATGTTCGAAACCATGATCCCCTACGTGCTGGGCGATCATCTCTACGGCCATACCTTCGTGCCTGAAAAAGCTGGCTTCGGCTACCCACGCCTGATGACGCGCCACCGCAGGCCCTACAAGACCAAGAACGGCTATGTGTGCTGCCTGATCTACACCGACCGCCACTGGACGCTGTTTCTGGACGCAGTGGGCAAGGGCGAGCTAATGAAGACCGATCCGCGCTTTCGGGATATCCGCGCACGCACACAGGCCATCGATGAGCTGTATCAGCTTGTCTCGGACGAACTGGAGCAACGCACCACCGAAGAGTGGCGCCAACTCCTGCCCGAGAACGAGATTCCGATTTTTCCCATGCACACCGTCGAAACCCTGCTGGACGACGAGCACCTTGCCAGCACGGGCTTTTTTCAGGAAACCGAGCACCCCGTGGTCGGGAAGATCCGCGAAACCGCCGTGCCCAGCGAATGGTCCGGCACGCCGCCAGAGCGCCGGCTGCCAGTGCCGGTGCTTGGCGAGCATACGGTTGAAGTGCTGCGGGAATCGGGTTTTTCCGCCGATGAGATCGAATCGCTTCTCGCGGGCGGTGCCGTCCGCGCCAAGACTATCAACACAACCACTTCCGCCAGCAAGGAGACGAACGCTTCATGACTTCCACCCAGTACAACAGCACCGATGAACTCGGCGTACGCTTGAGCGACGGCGTACTTTGGCTGACTATTCAAAGAGAAGCGCGCCGCAACGCGATCAGCCCTGGTGTGTTGGCCGCGCTGAGCGAAGCGCTGACCCGTGCCAACGCCGATCGGAGCGTGCGCGCCATCGTGCTGACGGGCGCTGGCGACAAGGCATTCTGCGCGGGTGCCGATCTGCAGACCGGCCAGTCCTTCAAGTTCGATTACTCCGAACCCATGGTGGGTTTTGCCAATCTGTTCCGGCTTTCCAGGCAACTGATGGTGCCCCTGGTGGGCCGCATCAATGGTGCCTGCATGGCTGGCGGCATGGGCCTGATGGCGATGTGCGATATGGTCGTGGCCGCACCACATGCCGTGTTTGGTTTGCCAGAAGTGAAGATCGGCCTGTTCCCTGCACAGGTGCTTTCACTGCTGAATGGCCTGATCGGCCCGCGCGCGCTGAATGAGCTGTGCATCACCGGTGAGCCCATTACGGCCGCCGAAGCGCTGCAGATGGGCATGATCAACCGTGTGAGCGAAGACCTGGATGCCGGCGTGCAGGCGCTGCTTGGCCGTTTCCTGGATAAATCACCTGCTGCCATCCGGCGCGGGCTGTACCTCATGAAGCGCATCGGCGCGATGTCCTTCGAGGAGTCCATGGCGTTCACTGAAAGCCAGATTGGCTTGTTCGCGCTCACCGAAGATGCCGCCGAGGGCCAAGCTGCTTTCCGCGAGAAGCGCAAACCCAACTGGAGCGGAAGATGAGCGGCATGAACGGTAAAGTGGTCCGCATCGGCGGCGCCTCCGGCTTCTGGGGCGATTCAAGCCTGGGTGCGCCGCAACTGGTGCAAAGCGGGCAGATCGATTTCCTGGTGTTCGACTACCTGGCCGAACTCACCATGTCCATTCTGGCCGGCGCACGTCTCAAGAAGCCCGAGATGGGCTACGCCACCGACTTCGTGACGGTGGCCATGAAGAGTGTGCTCAAGGACGTGGTCGACAAAGGCATCCGCGTGATCAGCAACGCCGGCGGCGTGAACCCCGAGGGGTGTGCCGAAGCGCTGCGCGCGCTGGCAGCCGAGCAGGGCGTCGAAGTGAAGATTGCTGTCGTCACCGGCGACAACGTGATGCCTATCCTGCCTGATCTGCGTGCCGCCGAGCCCCCTGTGCGCGAGCTACAGAGCGGCGCGCCATTGCCGGCCAAGGTGCTCACTGCCAACGCCTATCTGGGCGCGTTGCCCATCAAGGCCGCGCTGGATGCGGGCGCGCAGATCGTGATCACCGGCCGCTGCGTCGACTCGGCCGTGACGCTGGGTACCCTGATGCACGCCTTCAATTGGTCCGTGACCAATTACGACCGCCTTTCCGGCGGCAGCCTGGCTGGCCACATTCTGGAGTGTGGGTGCCAGGCCACCGGTGGCCTGCATACCGATTGGCAAGATGTGCCCGATTGGGCGCATATGGGCTACCCCATCGTGGAATGCGCCGAAGACGGCAGCTTCATGGTCACCAAGCCCGCGGGCACGGGCGGCTTGATCGCGCCGCAATGCGTGGCGGAGCAGCTGCTCTACGAAATCCATGACCCCGCCAACTACCTTCTGCCCGATGTGACCTGCGATTGGCGCGAAGTGCGCATCGAGCCGGCGGGCGAAGAGCGGGTGCACGTGTCCGGCGCGCTGGGCCGCCAGCCTACGGATACCTACAAGGTCAGCGCGACCTACCTGGATGGTTTCAAGATATCGGCGCAGCTTTCCATCGTGGGCTTCGAGGCCGTGGCCAAGGCGCGCCGCACGGGTGAAGCCATTCTGGAGCGCGTGGGCGAGATGCTGAAGGCGCGCGGCATGCAGCCCCTCAGCGCCACGAACATCGAGGTGCTGGGTGCGGAAAGCTGCTATGGCCCGCATGCCATGCCCGAACTCGACCGAGCGCGGGAAGTGGTTCTTCGCCTGACGGCCTGCCACGCTGAAAAAGCCGCGCTGGAACTGCTTGCGCGTGAAATCGCGCCGGCTGGCACCTCTTGGGCGCCGGGCACCACGGGCTCGGGGGGCGGGCGCTCATCGGCATCGCCCTCGATCCGCCAGTATGCTTTCCTGTTGAACAAGGAGCGCCTGACGCCCGCCGTGACGTTGGACGGCAAGGCCATTCCTACGCCGGGCCATGCCAAAGCGAACGCTCCGGCAGCCGGTGCGGCTCCCGCCGCGAAGCTACCCGCCGCCGGTCCGGTAGACGCTCCGCAAGGCTGGACCGAAGTGCCGCTGATTCGTCTGGCCTGGGCACGCTCAGGGGACAAAGGCAACACTTCCAACATCGGCATCATCGCGCGCCGCCCCGAGTGGCTTCCGCTGCTGCGTGCCGAGCTGACCGAAGCCCGCGTGGCGGAGTATCTGCGGTACCTTGTGGATGGGCCCGTGACCCGTTACGACCTGCCCGGTATCCACGCGTTCAACCTCGTCTGCGAACAAGCTTTGGGCGGCGGGGGCATGGCCTCGCTGCGCAATGATCCACTGGGCAAGGGTATGGCGCAGATACTGCTCAGCTTTCCCGTCCGCGTGCCCGCGCATTGGCTTTCCTGATTCCTGAGGTGATATTTGATGAGTAACCTGTCTTCCATCCGTTTGAGCCGCCGTGCCGTGGTGATGGCTTCCGCCGCCGTGCTGGCTGGCGGTGTGCATGCCCAAGCCAACTCCAAGCCCATCCGCATCATTGTTTCCTTCGCGCCCGGCAGCGCCAACGATCTGATCGCGCGCGATCTGGCGCGCTACATGGCGGAGCTGTTGAACCAGCCGGTGATCGTCGAGAACAGGCCCGGTGCGGGCGGCATGATCGGTACCGAAGCCGTGGTCAAGGCGGCACCTGATGGCCTGACGATCGGCTTGGGAACCAGTTCGCAGCTCGTGATGAACGTCGGCCTGTACAAGACGATGCCGTTCGACATCGAGAAAGATCTGCGCATGATCGGCCTCGTGGCGCGTACGAACCTGGTCCTGGCGGGAAAGGCGAACGGGCCCAAGACGCTCAAGGCGTTGATTGCCGAAGCCAAGGCGAAGCCCGGCCAACTCAGCTACGGCTCGGGCGGCACCGGTTCCATCAGCCATATCGTCGGCGAAGCTTTCGCCAAAGCGGCCGACATCAAGCTCAACCACGTGCCTTACAAGGGTAATGGGCCCGCGATGGCCGATCTGGCGGGCGGCCATGTGGACATGGTGTTCGATGGCCTGGTCACGTCGCAGCCGATGGCCAAGCAGGGCCGTGTGCATCTGATCGCCATCTCAGGCGCCAAGCGCGACCATGTGGCGCCTGATGTGCCGACCTTCGCGGAGCAGGGCCTGAAAGACTATGAGGCCTACACGTGGAACTGCCTGATGGCACCTGCCAATACCCCGGCTGATGTCATTCAACGGCTCAATGCGGCGCTCAACAAGGCGCTTGAGCTGCCGGCGTTGCACACCCGGCTGGTGGACCAGTTCGGCTCGCAGATTCTTGGGCCCAGTACGCCTGAGCAGGCGGATACCTTTGGTCGCCGGGAGCGGGAGCGTTGGGTGCCGTTCATGCGGAGCTTGAAGTTGGATGTGAACTGAGTTTCCCTCTTGCTCTAGGAGAGGGTGGGGGTGAGGGGCCGCGGCGATTGTTCGTTCCCTGTGCTTTCTAATGGCCCCTGCTGTTTGATTTAAGGTCGGAGGCCGGGATTGCCCCCGGCAGTGCACCTACCTTTCTTTGCTCGCCCAAAGAGACGTAGGCCAAAGAAAAGGCGCCCCACTGGACGTGTCCCTGCGCTGCGCTCCGGGCAACCTGTGGTGCTCGATCGAGGGGTGGTGCCGTCGAACTCGCTATGTTCACTTCGTTCACGCCGCTCAAACAACGCCGGCAAGTCAGAGCACGAAGCAAGGGCATCTTGCAGTGCCCTTGCCCACCCCTCGCTCTGCGCTCCTCGGCACTTCCAGAGGGGTGGGGAGCCCTACTCGGGCCATTGCTTTGCTCGGCCTGCGAATAGTTTGACCTAACTGCGCTCGGGTGTTTTGCTCCTTCCCCCGCTGGGGGAAGGCAGGGATGGGGGCTTTCACGGCGGTTGATCGGAATGGGCTTTTGTTGTGCAGATACTGCAGTGAAAGCCCCCACAGGATGGCCTGCCCCCCAACCCTCCCCCAGAGGGGAGAGAGCAAGACCACCGAGCAGAGCGAGGTCTGACTATTCGCAGGCCGAGCGCAGCGATGGCCCGATCCACGGGCCCCCTCTGGCCGTGCCGAGGAGCGCAGAGCGAGGGGTGGGCAAGGGCACTGCAAGATGCCCTTGCTTCGTGCTCTAGCTTGCTGCAGCTGTTTGAGCGGCGTGAACGAAGTGAACAAAGCGAGTTCTGCAGCACCACCCCTCGATCGAGCACCGCAGGTTGCCCGGAGCGTAGCGCAGGGACACGTCCAGTGGGGCGCCTTTTCTTTGGCCTACGTCTCTTTGGGCGAGCAAAGAAAGGTAGGTGCACTGCCGGGGGCAATCCCGGCCTCCGACCTCAATTCAAACAGCAGAAGGCCATTAGGAAGCACAAGACCGTTCAGATCGATCGACCGTGAAAGCCCTCACCCCGGCCCTCTCCCAGAGGAAGAGGAAGAGGAAGAGGCACAGTCCTCCCGAAGTACCCATCCTTCAAAGACCTTGAAATCAACCCCTCCCAGTAAATAAAAACGCTCTCAAACCAGGCAACTACGTGGCATCATGCGACACGCCCCGCGAAAGAGACTGCGGGACGGGGACAAGTTCTGTAGACCAATCGAGGAGACAACCCGATGAGTAACCGCCCCTGCGTCCACGTCAGCCGTCGTGCCGTCGTGATGGCTTCAGCCATGCTCGCCACCGGCGTGCGCGCCCAAGGAGATTCCAAGCCGATCCGAATCATCGTTTCCTTCGCGCCCGGTAGCGGAAACGACCTGACGGCGCGCGACCTGGCACGCTACATGGCCGAGCTGCTGAATCAGCCGGTCATCGTCGAGAACAAGCCCGGTGCAGGGGGCTCGATCGGCACCGAGGCAGTGGTTCGAGCCGCACCTGATGGGTTGACCATCGGCCTGGGAACCAGCTCTCAACTGGTCATGAACGTCGGTCTTTACAAGTCGCTGCCATTCGATGTCGACAAGGATCTACGCACCATCGGCCTCGTAAGCCGCACGAACATGCTGCTGGCCGGCAAGTCGACAGGCCCCAAGACGCTCAAGGCACTCATCGCGGAAGCCAAGGCCCGGCCAGGCCAGCTCAGCTACGGCTCGGGGGGCGCTGGTTCGATCAGCCATATCGTCGGAGAAGCCTTTGCCAAGGCGGCCAATATCAAGATCAACCATGTGCCCTACAAAGGCAACGGTCCGGCCATGGCCGATCTGGCGGGCGGCCACGTGGACATGGTGTTCGACGGCCTTTCCACCTCGGCGCCCATGGCCAAGCAGGGGCGTGTGAATCTGATCGCGATCTCGGGGGCGCAGCGCAATCCCTCTGCGCCTGATCTGGCTACCTTCGCGGAGCAAGGTTTGCAGGGGTACGAGGCCTATACATGGAACTGCCTGATCGCGCCCACGCATACCCCGGCGGATGCCATCCAGCGGATCAATGCGGCGCTCAACAAGGCGCTTGAGCTGCCGGCGTTGCATGCCCGGCTCGTGGATCAGTTCGGGTCACAGATTCTGGGGCCCAGCACGCCAGCCCAGGCAGATGCGTTTGGCCGGCATGAGCGTGAGCGCTGGGTGCCGTTCATTCGCAGTTTGAAGCTGGATGTGGGGTAAGCTTCGGCGAATGTTCCCTTTCGCAGGGGCGCACGGGGCTTTTTCGGCCTCGGACCGCAAGCAAGCTTCGCATGAGTAAAGATCCCAAAGCCTCACTAGCGCCCAAAGCAACCAAAGCCCGTTCCACCCGCAGTGATGCGCAGCGCCAGGCGATCCTGGATGCGGCATCGCTCCAGTTCATCGAAAAAGGGTTCGGGGGCACCAACATCAACGATATCGCTGACGCCGTGGGCATGACGCGCACGGCGCTTTACTACTATTTCCCCAGCAAGGAGTCGATGCTGGAGGTGCTGACCAGGGAAATCACCGAGCGCGCCAGCGACCTGGCCAAGGAGGTGGCGCAGCACGAGGATCGTTCGCCGCAGGAGAGCCTCCGGCAATTGATCTGCCAGCATGCCTCGCTGATTCTTGCGCACCCATTGCAGTTTCGCGTGGCCGAACGCAGTGAGAGCAGCTTGCCGCAGGAACAGCGCCAATCGGCCCAGGCGGCGCGGCGTGCACTGCGGGACCATTTCATGAACGTGATCCAGCGCGGCATCAGGAAGGGCGTATTCGTACCGGTTGACGCCGATGTCGCCGCCTTTTCGCTCATCGGTATGTGCAACTGGTGCGCCTGGTGGTTTGACAGCCGGCGCGGCGAGCCTATCGAACCCGTGGCCGAACTCATCGCCTCGTTTGGCCTGCGGATGCTCGGAGCGGATGAAGCGGCCTCCAAGGGGGGCAAGCCTAGCGGCGTGGAAATCAAGCACGCCTTGGCTCGCATGCATGAAGCGTTGGCCAGCTTGGAAAGCGAGCTGAATAGCAAGCGGTAATGCAATGGGTGTTAACACTAACGTCAAATATTTGACGTTAGTGTCAAAAGCTCCTAACATTGACCCATGTCAATGAGAGGCGCTTTCACGCGACCAACACCATGAGCAGCTCTCCGTCATCCAGCGCACCGGCAGCCCAGGCGACTGCGGGCTTTCTCAATACGGATTGGAATCCGCGCAACGTGCCGCCCGGCACGGTGACCACCAATGTGGTGCTGCGTACTCTCGATCAGGCTGCTTGCGGCGGTTCGCTGTATCGTCCGGCCACGCCGGCCGATACCGTGGTGTGCGTGATGCACCCGCGCGAGTTCATGGCCTGCCACTACCTGATCCCGGATATCGTGGAGGCGGGTTATGCCGCGTGGTCGCAGTCGCCGCGTTCGGTGGGGAACGATCTGCGGCTGGAGCACGAAACGGCACTGCATGACGTGGCCGCTGGCCTGCAATACCTGCGCTCGGTGGGGTTCAAGCGCATCGTGCTGCTGGGCAACTCCGGCGGCGCGGGCCTGTATGCGCTGTATGCCCAGCAATCGGCCTTGCCGGGGGCGCAACGCATTGCCCGCACCCCCGCGGGGCGCCCTGCGCAATTGGCCGAGCTTGAGATGCCGCTGGCGGACGGCTTTGTGCTGGTGGGGCCGCACCCCGGTCAGGGGGCCCTGCTCATGGGATGCATCGATCCCAGCGTGGCAGATGAAAATGACCCTCTGTCCGTGGATCCCGCCCTGGATCCCCTGTCGCCAGCCAACGGCTACGCAGGCAAGGGCAGCACGCGCTACAGCGAGGAGTTCGTCGAACGCTACCGCCATGCCCAGCAGGCGCGCGTAGCGCGTATCGATGAGCGCGCACGGGCGCTGATCGCACGCAAGCAAGCCGCCCGCAAGCGCGTGAAGGACGCGGTGGCCAATGGCGGCAAACCCACGCCGGAAGACAAGCGCCTGGCCGGCCATACGCCGATCTTCAACGTCTGGCGCACCGACGGCGACTTGCGCTGCTTCGACCTCACACTGGATCCCTCGGACCGCAAGTTCGGTTCGCTGTGGGGCAGCGATCCTTACGCCTCCAATTACGGCGCGGTGGGTTTCGCGCGCCAGTGCACGCCCGAGAGCTGGCTTTCGACCTGGTCGGCGCTTTCTTCCAATGCCTCGCTGGCCAAGACGGCGCCATCCATTACCCAGCCGGTACTGGTGGTCGAGTACACGGGTGATCAGGCGTGCTTCCCGGGTGAGGTGAAGCGCATCGTTGATGCGATTGCCTCGCCTGCGAAGCGCCACCTGCGCGTGAGGGGCGATCACCACGGCCGCGCGCTGACCGCGGACGAGGAACCCGGCCGGCTTGAAGCGGGCCGTCTGCTGGCGCAATGGCTGCGCGAACAGTTTCCTCTCTGATTTGACAACCCGTTGCCGAGGCCTGGGGCCACCGGCACCTGCCATCGTTCTGTTGACTTCTTTCCAAGGAGCCGTTGCCGTGCCCGTACAAAATCTTCCTTCTCTGGCGCTGAAAGGCGTTGATCACACCGCCCGCCCGACGTGGCGCCTGCGCGAGACCGTGGAGTTCTACCGGGACAAGCTCGGCCTGCCCTTGATTCACGTGATCTCGGCGCGCGGTTGGGGGCCTGCCACGCACCCTGATTTTCTGCACTTCTTTTTTGATAGTGGAAACGGCAGCACCATTGCGTTTTTCTACTACCTCGGTGCAAAGGAACCGGCCGGCATTCCCGAGCGGGCCGCTTCGCGTCCGCTGCCCGAGGACCACATTGCCGACGCCACGCACACGGCATGGCTGGTCGACGGCCCCGAAGAACTGCGGGCCTGGAAACAGCACCTGGAAGCGCAGGGGCTGACTGTCTCGGTAGAGACCAAGCACGAAGTGATTGAATCCATCTATGTGCGCGATCCCAATGGCTATTTCGTCGAGTTCACCCACAAGCTGCGCCCGCTGACGGCGCTGGACGCCACCGATGCCCGCCTGACATTGGAGGCGGCCATGGCGCTGGAGGACGTAGCCCATGCCGCCGGCCGCCGGGTAGACCACGTGGATGCCGTCTGGAACCGGAAGGCGGGCTTGATGGCGGGGCATGGCCTGGCGTCTGCCGCACCGGTGCAGATCTTCGTGCCTCGCGTGGATGAATTCGCGCCCTTGGCGCAGGCGGCGCGCCAGCTTCCCGGGTGCAAGGTGCGCGCGAGCGAAGAATACGACATCGTGGAGGCCGATGGTCCCATCGAGTTCGAGCGCAAGGCGCTCGGCTTCAAGCCGGCCTTGTGGTACGGCATGCTGACCGGCGGTGTGCATGGCCATATTGAACGGTTTGACCGTGATGTCCTGCGCATCGCGCCGGTGTTGACCTGACCCGCCGGACCAGGAACCCAAGGAGCTCATCATGGCCTCTCCCGTGGAACATCCGAACGTGAAGCATCACATCGCAGGCGTCGTCTATCCCCCGCGGCGCGGGCCGAAGCCGCGCTTGCCAGCGGTGCCTGGGTCAACAGCACCGTGGGGGATGCGCTGCGCGGCACCGCCCGGCGCTACCCGCAACGCCTGGCCTTCATCGGCGACGATCTCCGCCTCAGCTTCGCCGAGCTTGACGAGATCACCGAACGGCTCGGGGCGGCATTGCTCGCGCTGGGCCTGGTGCCCGGCGACCGGGCCATTTTCCAGCTCGGCACCACGGTGGAAACAGCCATCGCACTGCTGGCCTGCTTCAAGAGCGGCATTGTTCCGGTGTGTTCACTGCCGCAGCACCGCGAGATCGAGATCGGGCAGTTGACCGAGCAATCCGGCGCGCGCGGCTATTTCGTTCAGGGTGATTTCAGCGTCAGCTTCGATCTGCCGGCTTTCGCCGAGTCCATGGTGGCGCGCCATCCATCGCTGGCGCATCTCATCGTTGTGCGAGGCGAGCGGGCGGGAGCCAGCAGCATGCAGCAACTGATCGATCAGATGCCGCTGGCCGAAGCCAGGGAGCGCCTCGGCCGCGTATCGCTGGGCATCTCCGACGTGCTCAGCTTCCAGCTCTCCGGCGGCACGACCGGTGTACCGAAGATCATCCCGCGCTTTCATGCCGAATATCTCGGCCACTCGCAGGGTTGGGCGAGCCGCTGGGCCATCGATGGCGACAGCCGTCTGATCTGGTCCTTGCCCCTGATGCACAACGCAGGCCAGTTGTATGTGTTGATCCCGAATGTGCTGATGGGCACCCAGGTCGTGCTGATGTCGCGTGTGGACATCCCCCGCATGCTGGATCTGATCGCGGAGCATGGGATCACGCACGCCCTTTCCATCGGGCCGATCGCGCCGCAGCTCATGGCCTACCAGGACATCGCCCGGCACGACCTTTCTTCGCTCAAGCTGTTCTCCACCATGAGCCGGTCAGACACGCTGGAAGCCCATCTGGGCGTGCCATGCTCCAACCTGTACGGCATTACCGAGGGCCTGCTGCTGGGTTCCCCAGCCGGGGCTCCGGCGCATGCGCGGCACCAGACGCAAGGCTGTTCGGGTTGGGCGGATGACGATATCCGCCTGCTCGATCCGGAAACCGAACGCGAGGTGGCCGAAGGCGAGGTGGGCGAGATGTGCTTTCGCGGCCCTTCGAGCCTGACGGGCTATTTTGCCAACCCCGAGGCGAATGCGGGTGCTTTCACGAGCGATGGCTACTACCGCACCGGCGACATGATGAAAGCCCACCGTGTGAACGGTGTGCTGCACTACAGCTTCGAAGGCCGCCTGCGCGACAACATCAATCGTGGCGGCGAGAAGATCGGTTGCGAGGAGGTGGAGGGCCACGTGAGCCAGCACCCCGCGGTGGCCGATGCCAAGCTGGTGGCCATGCCCGACCCGCTCTTTGGGGAAAAGGGCTGCATCTTCATCATTCCCCGTCCCCATATGCAGGCGCCGGACGTGCAGGCGCTCGGCAAGTTCCTGATCGAGCGGGGCCTTGCCAAATACAAATGTCCCGAGCGGGTGGAAGTGCTGAACGAGTTTCCGCTCACACGAGTGGGCAAGGTCGACAAGCCCGCCATGAAGCGGTTCGTGACGGAGCTGCTGGAGCGGGAGGCCAAACCGTGAATCCTGCATCCGTATCCGCGTTCATCTCGATCACAAGCTGAGAGGCATCACCATGAAAATCAACATCGTTGGCGCCGGCCCCG
Organism: Ottowia sp. VDI28; assembly: GCF_049532675.1. Lineage (NCBI taxonomy): Bacteria > Pseudomonadati > Pseudomonadota > Betaproteobacteria > Burkholderiales > Comamonadaceae > Ottowia > Ottowia sp. VDI28. The sequence continues at coordinate 2,020,297 of NZ_CP149820.1, forward strand.
CCGGCTTGTACTTTGCCCTGCTGGCGAAGAAGCACAACCCCATGCACGAGATCCAGGTTCACGAGCAGAACCCGGAAGGCGCGACCTACGGCTGGGGCGTGGTGTTCTCGGACATCGGCCTGTCGTTCCTGAAGGAGGCGGATGCCGCGTTCTTCGAGGAGTTCGTGGCCCATCACGAACGCTGCGACTACATGGAAATCGTGCACCAGGGCACGCACGTGCAGGTGCATGGCAACCATTTCTCGCGCACTTCACGCATCGACTTGCTGCGCGTTCTGCGAAGCGCCTGCGAACGCGAGGGTATTCGCATCGAGTACGGCCGCCGCGTCGAGGACGCGAGCGCCCTGGCGGCGTCGTGCGATCTGCTGGTGGCAGCCGATGGCGGCAACAGCGCCGTACGCACGCAGCTTGCCCAGCACTTCCGCCCGAGCTTCGTCAAGCGCCGCAACAAGTTCGCCTGGTATGGCACGAACCAGCGCTTTCATCCGGTCTCCCTGATTTTCCGGGAGACCGAGCATGGGGTGTTCATTGCGCACAGCTACCAGTACAGCCCGGAACTCTCGACTTTCCTGGTGGAGGTGGATCCCGAAACCTGGCAGCGTGCGGGCCTGGACAAAGCCAGCGAAGACGACAGCCGGCGCTTCTGTGCGGAGGTGTTCCGCCCCGAGTTGGGCAGCCATGAGCTGCTCACCAACCGTTCGCTCTGGTTCGAAGCCAATATCGTCAGCAATGAGCGCTGGAGCCACGGCAACATCGTGCTGCTCGGCGACGCCTTGCGCACCGTCCATTTCTCGCTGGGTTCGGGCACGCGCATGGCCATGCAGGATGCGATCGCACTGCACAACGGCGTGGCGGCGCATCCGGGTGACCTGCCTGCCGCGTTGGCTGCCTTCGAAGCCAAGCGGCGCGATGCTTCCAGCAGCTTCCAGCAGTCAGCCAGCCGCAGCCTGGATTGGTATGAAAACGTGGCCAACAAGATGAAGCTGGATCCGGTGGCCTTTGCGTACGACTACATGCGCCGTACCGGAAAAGTGAGCCACGAAGACCTGCGCCAGCGTGACCCGCTCTTTGCCCGCGCCTGCGAATCTTTCCAGACCGCTTCTTGACTGCCCTCATTTATTCATTCACCAGGAGACATTCATGTTCAAGGCTTTTCAGAAGAAGACAGGCCGCACCGCGGCGTTGCTGACCTTTGTGCTGGCTTGCACCGCCGCTGGTGCGCAGGGCAGCTATCCCACGCAGCCGGTCCGCGCCGTGCTCCCGTACTCGGCCGGCAGCGGCCCGGATTCGGTAGTGCGCCACGTTGGTGAATTGATCTCGGGCAGCCTGGGGCAGTCCGTCGTGGTGGACAACCGGCCAGGCGGCAACGGTTGGCTGGCGGCAGGTGAAGTACAGCGCGCCAAGCCGGACGGCCATACCCTGCTGGTGCTGGACAACACCTACATGGCGCTTCAGCCGCACCTGTACAAGAAAATGCCGTTCGACCCGGTGCGTGATTTCGAGCCGGTGGCCGGGCTCTACAACCTCGATTTCTTCATCGTCGTGGGCGCCAAGTCGCCCTGGAAATCCGCGGGGGAATTGATCGCGGCCGCCAAGGCCCAGCCCGGCAAGGTGACCTATGGCAGTTGGGGCTTGGGCAGTGTGGCCCATGTAGGGACCGCGCAACTGGAGGCGGCTTCGGGCATCCAGATGCTCCACGTGCCATTCAAGGAGCTTCCTCAACTCTATACCGCCGTCTCGACAGGAGAGGTGGATTGGGCTTTCGGCTCCGCGGCCACGGTGGCTCCTTTGTACAAGGCGGGCAAGGTAAAGCTGCTGGCCTATGCGGGACCGAAGCGCCAGCCCAGCTACAAGGATGTACCTACCCTGGCCGAATCCGGTGGCCCTTCCGGCGTGGAGGTAGGCACCTGGGTAGCGGTGTTTGCACCCAAGAACACGCCTCGTGCCGCGATCAGCCGCCTTCAGGCCGAGATCGGCAAGGCGCAGGCCAGCCCTGCCTTGCTTGAGCGCCTGTCCGGCTTCGGCTTTCAGCCCTGGACGGCGGGGACGGCTGAAGTGGCCAGCGCCATGAGCGGCGACAACCAACGCTTTGCCCAGGTGGTGAAGAGCGCCAGGATTTCTCTTGACTGAATCTCGAAGAAAGACATTCCCATGACCCGCACTTTCCGCATTGGCCAGATCGTGCCGAGCTCCAACACCACGATGGAAACGGAGATCCCGGCCATGCTCCGCGCCCGCGAGGCGCTCCACCCGGAGCGCTTCACTTTCCACTCCAGCCGGATGCGCATGCACAAGGTGACGAAAGAGGAGCTGGAGGCCATGAACAAGGAGGGCCTGCGCTGTGCGGCCGAGCTGGCGGATGCGCGGGTAGACGTGATGAGCACCGCGTGCCTGGTTGCCATCATGGCCATGGGCCGCGGCTATCACCGGGAGGTGGAGCGCGACCTCACTGCGGTGGCGCGTGCCAACCAATGCCTCGCGCCTGTGATGACTTCCGCAGGGGCTCTGGTCCATGGCCTGAAAACGCTCGGCGCGAAGCGCATCGCCCTGATGGCGCCCTACATGCGCCCCCTCACGGATCTGGTGGTCGACTATGTCGAGCACGAAGGCATCGAAGTCCAGGATTCGATCTGCTTTGAAATTCCCGACAACCTGGAAGTGGGGCGCCGTGATCCGATGCAACTGGTGGAAGACGTACGCCGCCTGAATACCCAGGAGGTGGATGCGGTTGTGCTCTCTGCTTGTGTGCAGATGCCCTCGCTTCCCGCGATCCAGATCGTGGAAGACGCGCTGGGCTTGCCGGTGATCTCCACGGCAGTGTGTACCGTGCGGCAGATGCTGGAGAACCTGGGGCTGGAACCAGTGGCGCCGGGGGCCGGTGCGCTTCTTTCAGGCAAATACCCGGTTCTTCAGAAGCGCTAAATATTGTCCCCCCACGGCTGCGGTTCGTCGCTGCGCATGGATTGCTCCACGTCGGCACGCGTCAGCGTTGGTGCGAACATTTCTATGAAATCATAGGCGTAGCCCCTGAGCCATGCGCCTTTGCGCAGGCCCAGGCGGGTGGTGTTCAACTGAAACAGGTGGCGCGCATCGAGTGTTTGCAGTTGCCGGTCGCGCTCAGGGTCGAACGCGATCGCGGCAATGATGCCCACACCCATGCCGAGCTCGACGTAGGTCTTGACCACGTCGGCGTCCATGGCGGTCAGCACGATATCGGGTTTGATGCCCGCGCGCTGGAAGGCATCGTCGATGTGGGAGCGGCCGGTGAAGCCCAGGTCGTAGGTGATGATCGGGTGTTCGGCCAGCGCCTGCAACGTGAGCGGCTGGGTGGATGCCAGCAGCGGGTGGCCGGCGGGCAGCACCACGCTGTGGGACCAGCGATAGCAGGGGAGCGTCAGCAGCCCTTTCTGATTGGCCAGCGCTTCGGTGGCAACGCCGATGTCGGCTTCTCCCGACATCAGCATGTCCGCTACCTGCCGTGGTGATCCTTGGCGCAGGTGTAGCGACACATGTGGATAGCGTTCACGGAAGTCCCGCACCACCGGGGGGAGGGCGTAGCGGGCTTGCGAATGGGTGGCGGCAATCGAGAGCTGCCCCACCATGCTGGCACTGAAATCGTCGCCCGCCCGCTTGAGGTTCTCCGCTTCGAGCAGCAAGCGCTCCACCACGGGGAGCAAGGTCGCGCCAGGGGGCGTCAGGCCGGTCAGGCGTTTGCCGGCGCGAACGAAGATCTCGATGCCGAGTTCGTCTTCCAACTCCCGGATCTGGCGGCTGACGCCAGGCTGCGAGGTATGGAGCGCTTCTGCCACATCCGTCAGGTTGAAGCCGCAGCGGACTGCTTCGCGCACGGAGCGCAGTTGCTGGAAATTCATGGCGGTGGTGCGTGGCTAGAGCTGATGCTGTGAAGGTATGCATCATTCACCTGAAACCGGCAGGAACCAACTATATTATTTTTGTTTGCTTATATGGCGCGCCTTTGAGCGCGTCCCTACTCTTTGGGGCCTGGGCGATACAAGGCCGGTACAGAAAGCCGGCGCCCCTGCTTTGCGTCTATTTCGATGAGGAGTGGCGGCGGCCATGGAATGGATAGCTCGGGTCGTTATACCCCGGGGTGGAGGGGTGGCCCGGTGTCACCCAGCGGTCCGCCTGCTCCTCGTCGGCTTCGCTGACGACCACGTCCAGGGCAGGGTAGTAGTCCTCCATTTGCGCGAGGGTGCGGGGCCCGACGATCACGGAGCTGATGATGGGGTTGGCCAGAACCCAGGCCGCAGCGAAATGCCCTGGCTGGGTGCCCCTGGCTTGCGCGTATTGGGTCAGTTCCGCCGCGATTTTGAGGGATTCCTCCCGGAACTCCGTGGCCATGATGCGGGTGTCGCCCCGACCAGCCCGGGAGTCGGAGGGTGGTGTCTGGCCAGGGGCATATTTGCCGGTCAGAACGCCGCGCGCGATGGGGCTGTAGGGAACCACGCCCAACCCGTGGTAGGCGCAGGCGGGCAGGATTTCGACCTCCGGCCCGCGGTTGAGCAGGTTGTAGTAGGGCTGGCAAACCACAGGGGGCGGCACGCCAAGCGCGCGGCACAGATGCACCACTTCGGCGATACGCCAGCCACGGAAGTTGGACAGGCCGAAGTAGCGGATCTTGCCGGCGCGTATCAGATCGCCGAGGGCGCCCACGGTTTCTTCCAGATGGGTGTCGTGGAAGTCGCGGTGGAGGTAGAGGATGTCGATGTGGTCTGTCTGCAGGCGCCGCAGGCTGTTGTCGGTGCTTTGCAGCAGCCAGGCGCGGGACAGCCGGCCTTGATTGGGAGCCGAGCCAAATGCGTTGCCCACCTTGGTGGCCAGCACCCAGTCATGCCGCTGGTCCTTGAGCAGGCGGCCGACAACTTCCTCAGATCCCCCCTTGTGGTAGACATCGGCGGTGTCGATGAAGTTGAGCCCGTGCGCCTTGGCGGAAGCGACGATCTCCGCCGCTTCCTGCTCTGGCGTAGGGCCACCGAACATCATGGTGCCCAGGCAGAGACGCGAGACTTGGAGGTTGCTGCGGCCGAGCCGCCGGTAGAGTGTGTTCATGAGCATAGGGCTTGCGCGCAAGTTTGCGCAAGCTGATCCAAGAGCCGAGAAAGTTTAGGGCTTGTAACACATCGGCCTTGGCCGATGCAAAACCCGGGGCTTGCCTTCGTGAATGAGGTTCTGTACGTCCGAGCTGCCAACACGCCCTGAGTGCGCATTCCCAGAAATCAAGTTGGGCAAATTGGATAATGTCATGGTCATTGGGTAAGAATCACGACATGACCGAGGCCTCCATAGATCTGTCTTCCAGCCAAGTGCGCGGTGCGCTGCAAGTTCGAACCAAGCCATACTGGCAGATCTGCGCGCCAGGTGCCCATCTGGGGTACTACAAGGGCAACCGGGGTGGTGCCTGGTATGGCCGTAAGTTCATGGGCGAGGGCAAGTACCGGCAGACCAAGCTAGGGCCAAGTCTCGACGAAAAGGGCGACCGTGCTCACGGCTTGAGCTACGACGCCGCTGTAAAAAAGCTCTTGCGCTGGGTTGCCGAGGAAGGCGTCGCCGAGCACGAGGTGCCGCCGAGGCCTGTTCTGCCACGCAGGGCGGATGAGCGGCCCACTCGCACGACAGAGCAACTCCAGCCCAATCGGCTGGATGCCATCTCTCAAGCCTGGGCGCAGGAGCGGCCGGATGTCGATTTCTGGCTGGCGGGCTTCTTCCTGCGCATCGAGTACGCCCATATGATGCACGACCGGCGGGTGCAGGATGTGGCCAAGCATTCGGGGACCAATGTCGGAGACTTGCACGTTCTTCTCGCTCTTCGGCGGTATGGGCCGGAGAATGCCATGCGTCCTACAGATCTGTACCGCACCCTGCTGGTGACTTCCGGGGCCATCACCAAACGGTTGGATAGCCTGCGCGCACAGGGACTTGTCGAACGCGTAGCGGCGGAGGTCGATCGCCGTTCCGAGCTCGTGAAGCTTACAAGGCGCGGCCAGGCTATTGCCGATGACGCCATGTCTCGCATTGCCACGTCTCTGGAGGCCATCGTGAAGGCCAGTGGTGTCGATCGCGCCGAACTGCGCCGCATCGATGACGGGCTTCGGCGCCTCATTGCGGCCATGTAGAGGCGCTTCGCGCTAGAGGATTGCGCCCGTGCGCCGCGGAAGCGTGCGTTGCGTGTTCATCTTGGCTCCCTTTCAACTGCGGAGACATGGCTTTCCGTTGCCGGCTTTCTATGGCCGGTGTCTCCGTTTGTCGTGGCCCATAGGGATAAACCCGAGGTTGATTATGTCTTTCTAGGAAGATAATTGGGGCCATTGATTGATTGGGCAAATTCAGCAAGCCCTTCCTCTGCAAGGGAAGGGAGGAAAAATGCCTATAGCCGAAAAGGACCCCGATGAACCTTGTTACCCAACTATCCGTCTCGCGCCGGCGTCTATTGCAGGCTTCTCTCGCGTTGGGCGCCGGCCCGGTGTGGGCCCAAGGTGCCACGCCATTGCGAGGTGAGATCAAACTGGGGCAAACCATGCCCTACAGCGGCCCGGCTTCCGCGCTCAGCGCGATTGGCAAGGTGCAGCAGCGCTACTTCAAGATGCTCAACCAACAGGGGGGCATCCATGGCCGCAGCATCACACTGCTTTCTCTCGATGACGGCTACAACCCTGCAAAAGCCGTGGAGCAAACCCGCAATCTTGTCGAACGGGAGGGTGTGAAGGCCATGTTCGCGAGCATGGGCACGGCGCAGAACGTGGCCGTTCAGAAATATTTGAACAGTCGCAAAGTGCCGCAGCTTTTCGTGTACGCGGGTAGCGACCGTTTCGCGGATCCACGCAATTTTCCCTGGACCATGCCGGGCTTGCCGACTTTCTCCACCGAGGCCATCGCCTATGCGGATTACGTTCACCGGACCAAACCCGGCGCCAAAGTGGCGGTGCTTTATCAGAACGATGATTTCGGCAAGGAGTATCTGGAAGCTTTCAAGCGCCGTCTGCAGGAATTGGGGGGTAAGGAACAGATCGCAAGCGCCGCTGGCTACGAGGTGACGGCACCGACAGTCGATTCGCAAGTCATCTCTCTGGCAGGAACGGGGGCGGATGTGTTCTTGAACATCACCAGCCCGAAATTCACCATTCAGACGATTCGCAAGGTCAGCGATTTGCCATGGAAGCCGTTGCAGATTATTCCGATCACAAGCAACTTTGTGGCTACCGTGCTCAAGGTCGCGGGCCTCGACAAATCGGTCGGCCTCGTGTCAGCCACGCCGAGCAAATCCGCCGGCGATCCCGAGTGGACCAACGATGCAGCCTACAAGGAGTGGCTTGCGTTCATGGGTAAATATTATCCCGAGGGCGACACCACGGAACAGTTGAACCTGGTGGGATACAGCATGGGCCATCTCATGGCCGAGGTGCTGCGCCGGTGCGGCGATGACATCACCTCGGCGCGGATCCTGAAGGAGGCGACCAATCTGAAGGAGGTGGCCTTGCCGGCACTGATTCCCGGCATCACCGTGAACACCTCTCCAACAGACTACCGCATCGTGCAGCAGGTCAGGTTGCAGCGTTTCGATGGCAAGCGCTGGACGCCGATCGCTTGATGGAAACTCTGCTGCAAGTCAATGGGGTAGGCGTGCGCTTCGGCGGCGTCCAGGCCCTATCCGATGTTTCGTTCTCGGTGGGGCACGGCGTCATCTGCGGCATCATCGGCCCTAATGGCGCGGGAAAGACCACGCTATTCAACTGCCTGAGCCGTATCTACGACGCTCATGACGGTTCGATCCGCCTGGGCGATCAAGATTTGCGCACGGTGCCGCCGCATGGCGTGGCCGCCATCGGTATTGCGCGTACCTTTCAGAACGTCGCGCTCTTTGAGCGCCAATCTGTGCGCAGGAACGTCGAGACGGGCTGCTTTTTACGCTTCGGGGGCCGCCATATCGCGTCCGTATTGGGTACACGGCGAGGCCGTCAGGATCGGGAGCGTGTGTCCGCACGAGTGGCGGAACTGCTTGCTTTTGCGCGGCTGGAAGAGGTGGCCGACGTTCTCGTTTCCGAGTTGTCTTTCGGCACGAGAAAGCGCGTGGAGTTGGCGCGAGCCCTTGCCATGCAACCCAGGCTGTTGCTGCTTGATGAACCGGCGGCTGGCCTGAATCACCAGGAAGTCGAGGAACTGCTGGGTTGGATTCGCCAGATCCGGGACGGCATGGGAGTTTCTGTATTGCTGATCGAGCACCACATGAACCTGGTGATGCGGGTTTCCGATCAAGTCGTGGTGCTGGAGTTTGGCCGGAAGATCGCTGAAGGCACGCCGGAGGAAATCTCGGCTCATCCTGAAGTGATACGTGCTTACCTGGGGGGCGCGGCATGACGCGCTCTCTTTTGACCGTGCGTGGACTTACCGCCGCCTATAAATCGACAACCGTCCTGAAATCAGTCGATCTGGATGTGCCCGAGGGAAGTATCACGGCGCTGCTGGGTGCCAACGGTGCCGGCAAGACGACGACGCTCCGCGCAATCAGCAATGCCATGGTGAGGATGCAAGGACGCATCGAGTTGGGTGACCGGCGTATCGACAGCCTTTCAACCGATGCGATTGCCTGCCTTGGCGTCGCCCATGTGCCCGACGGGCGCGGTACTTTTACCCAACTGACGGTGGAGGAAAACCTGCTCGTCGGCGCGATCGCGCGGCGTGACCGTGCGGGCGTTCGGCAGGATACCGAGCGCATGTATGCGCTTTTCCCCAAGCTAGGCGAGTACCGGCACAAGATGGCCGGGCTGCTCAGCGGCGGCGAACAGCAGATGGTGGCGATTGCCCGGGCCCTGATGCTACGCCCACGTCTGCTGATGCTGGACGAGCCTTCCTTCGGCTTGGCGCCGCTCGTGGTGCAACAGATTTTCAAGGTGCTGGGGCAGATCAACCGCGAGACCGGCCTGGGCATTCTGGTCGTCGAGCAGAACGCACATCTGGCGCTGAGCCTGGCGCATAACGCCTACGTCTTGGAGATGGGGCGGGTGGTGATCAGTGGTCCGGCCGAAGCGCTGCGGGAAGACCCGCGCGTGCGCGCCGCGTATCTCGGAATGTAGGGAACACGATATGACGGAACTGCTGCAACAGGTGGCTGCGGGTTTTGTGAATGGCTGCATCTATGCGATGCTGGCCTTGGCGCTGGTGATGATCTACCGCGCCACCAATCACGTGAATTTCGCGCAAGGCGAGATGGCGATGTTTTCTACCTTCGTGGCCTGGAGCCTCATTCACGCCGGGCTGCCGTACTGGGCTGCGGCGGCCGGGGCTGTCGCTTTCGGCTTCCTGGCCGGCGCGTTGGTCGAGCGGGTGGCCTTGCGCCCTCTGCATGATGCGCCGGTGTTGGCCGTGGTGACCGTTTTCGTCGCGTTGATGGTCATCATCCAGAGCGGGGCGGGCCTGATCTTCGGCCACGAGAGCCACAGTTTCGAGAGCCCATTCGAGAGTTGGGCCGGCGTGGGCCAAGGTTTGCTTTCGGGACACGGTGTCGGGACGGTGGTGGTGACCCTGTTGGTGCTGGGGGCGATGAGCGCTTTTTTCAAATTCACGAGGCTTGGACTGGCCATGCGAGCCGCGGCGCTGAATCCGCTGTCCAGTTCCCTTTCAGGCGTGAGCGTCAGCCGGGTGCTGATGCTGGGCTGGGGAGTGGCCGGCGCCATTGGGGCGGTGGCGGGGTTGCTCGCTGCGCCGGTGGTATTTCTCAGTCCGCACATGATGAGCGGGATCATGATCTACGGCTTTGCGGCCGCGGTCGTCGGCGGAGTCGACAGTCCTGCGGGCGCCATCGTCGGTGGCTTGCTGCTCGGCATTGGCGAAAACCTCCTGGGAGCTTATGTGACCGGCAACGAGTTGAAGCTGACTTTCGCGCTGATCGTCATGTTCGCGATCCTGGTGATCAGGCCTCAAGGTCTTCTGGGTGGGAAAACAATTCAGCGTGTATGAGATGACCCATTCCAAGCCACTCTCTACGCTCTCCATAGTCTCCACGTTATCCGCCATGTCTTCCTTGTCAATCCGTGTCTCCATTCTGGCGGGTATTTGCATCGCGGCCGGGCTGGCGGCGATGCTCCTGATCCATGGGTACTGGGCTTTCAAATTCGCGATGCTCCTGGTGATGGCGCTTTCGGTGCGCGGTCTTCAACTGCTGATCGGCGGCAGCGGTCAGGTGTCGCTTGGACACGGGGCGTTCTTTGCGGTCGGTGCTTATGTCTCGGGCATCGCGATTTCGCAGCAATGGCTGCCCGTATACGTGACAGTGCCTGCGGCGCTGGCGGTCTGCTGCCTGCTAGGCTTTCTGTTCGGCTTGCCTGCCGTGCGGCTTGTTGGCCCCTACCTGGCTCTGGCCACCTTCGCCTTGGCGATCGCCTTGCCGCAATTGCTGAAACATCCGCTGCTTGAGCCCTGGACAGGTGGTGTCAGCGGCTTGAGCCTCGATCCGATCGAGGTGCCTGCCTGGATCCCCTTGCACGCCGACCAATGGATCTTGTTGATCACCGCCTTGTGGGTGGCATTGATCTACTGGGTCCTGTATCGCCTGATGCAAGGGCCGGCCGGTCTGGCTTGGCACATGCTGCGTGATCACCCGACGGCTGCAGCGGCGGCAGGGGTCGATGTCAGGAAATGGAAGGCTGGCGCTTTCGCGGTCAGCGCAGGTGCCGTCGGTGCGGCCGGGGCGCTCAACACCTGCCTCACGAATTTTGTTTCACCCGACAGCTTCACGGTGTTCCTCTCCTTGAGCTTGCTGGTGGGTGTGGCGATCGCGGGACCGAAGTCGATCATGGGCACCTTTGTCGCGGCTGCCTTCCTCTCGTTCGTGCCGGATATGGCCGAAAAGATCTCGCAGGAATTCACGGGCGTGCTCTATGGCCTTGTCATGCTCGCCGTCGTGTTCATCTCTCCCATGCTTGGGCGCTGGCGCCATCGCCGAGCGCTTATCAGTGGGGACGAACGACAGACTCAATAGGAGAAATGAAAAATATGCAAAGCAGCAAGCAACCCCTCAAGGGGAAAGTGGCTGTCGTGACTGGCGGGACGCGGGGCGTCGGCAAGGGCGTTGCCCTCGCGCTCGGTGAAGCCGGGGCGCGGGTGTACGTGACCGGCCGGACTATGGACCGGGGTGGCTCACAATGGCCTGGCTCATTGAAGGAAACCGCCGAGGAGGTTATCGCGCGCGGCGGAGAGTGCATTCCCATCATCTGCGATCACGCCAACGACGAGGACGTGAAGGCTCTTTTCGAGAAGGTGCATGAACGGGAAGACGGCTGCATCGACATACTGGTGAACAATGTCTTCGCGGCACCGGCCAAGATGCCGGTCAATGTGCCGTTCTGGGAATTGGACGATGGCCTTTGGGAGATGCTGTTGCGTGTGGGCCTGCGTTCGCACTACATTGCCAGCCGCTGCGCCGCGCCGGGGATGGCCGCGCGCCGGCAGGGGCTTATCGTGAACACGTCTTCGGGTGGTGCAGTGCGCTACACCTTCAACGTGCCTTTTGGTGTGCAAAAGGCGGGTGTGGACAAGATGGCCAAAGATATGGCGCACGATCTGCGCCCTTTCAATGTGGCTTCCGTGGTGATCTGGCCTGGCTTCATCAAGAGCGAGAAGTTCTTGGCGCAGCCCGATCGCATGCCAGCTCCTTTGGCCAAACGCATCATGGAGCACGGCGAGTCCGCCGAGTTCGCGGGGCGCGCGGTAGCCGCATTGGCGGCTGATCCCGGGGTGATGAGCAAGTCGGGCCAGTTGTTGCTGGCGGCCGAGTTGGCGCGGGAGTATGGTTTTTCCGATATCGACGGGCGTTTGCCCGAAGCGCCTTCTCGGGTCTGAACACAACGAACTTGAAAAAAGGGGCGTCCGAAGGCGCCCCTTTTTCGCGCCTCCTGGCGCACGTTGCCAGTAGGTTGCAGTCTGACGCCGTATCGCTTTTATTTCTCGAACGTCAGCAGTGGCCCGCAGTTTTCTTCCGTCACGTAGACTGCCATGATTTTCGCGTGTACCGCGGGATCGGGGTTTTCGGCGAACAGGTGCAAGGCGCCAGGAGGTTCGAAGAAAGTTTGGCTCTTGCCATAGTTGGCGGCTGGTGAGCCGGCAATTTGGGAGCGGACAGTGCCTTCCAGCACGACGACCGAAACGGATCCCGGGTGGCGGTGAGCCGGCGTATGCGCCAGCGGCGGAAAATCGACGAGCTGCGTCGTGATGGATTTTCCTGGAACGTGCGGCAAGGGCTCGCACGAGAGGATCTTGGATGAGGTCACGGGCCGGGATGCCTCCGACGAACCGGCAGGTGCGGGGGCCGACATGAACATCGGCCGACTGACCGAGGAGCAGACGTCGGCGAACCAATCGACGGCTCCTTGCTTTTGGGTGGACGGCAGCAACCCCCAGCCGACCGCAAGAGCAGCGGAGAGACCGATGGCGCCGAGCGCAAGTGGCTGGCGCGTATGGAAGGGCAGACGTTGAAGGACTCTCATATGATGCTTTCTGTTCAGGCTTTGTGATGGTTCAATGGCTTGAAAAGCCATGTTGCTGCAGCGCTGCCTCGTCCAGGAGGGCCTGTTCGCCGAGCAGCTTGCGCAGGCGCCGCATATCCCGCGCGCGATTGATGCCGACGGCACCAACGACCGCACCGCCGCGCAGATGGATACTCAGCCTTTGAGGGCCGTCGCTTTGGCTGGAGATCACGGTGTTTCCCTTCAATGGCGAACCCACCACCTGAAGGTTTATTCCGTACTGATCAGACCAGAACCAGGGCACGGACGCAGGGCCTTCGCCGGCAACTCCTGCGATATGCGCCGCTGCCGCCTCACCTTGACGGTTGGCGTTGTCCCAGGTCTCGATACGCACCGATTCGCCATGCCACGCGCACGTCTGCTCGGCAACGTCGCCGGCCGCGTAAATGCCGGAAATGGAGGTGCGGCCATGCCTGTCGATCACCACGCCGTTGCGAACGTGCACGCCGCATTGATGCGCCAGTTCCACATTCGGCGCAATGCCGATGCCCGCAATCACGGCGCCGACTTTCAGGCGGCTGCCATCGGACAAGTGCGCATGCTCGGCAAGGCACGAGCCTTCAAGGCGCTCCAACGTGGTGCGAAGCCGAATGGCCACGCCGCGGGATGTATGCAGGCTCTGCATCCACTCCGCATCGGCTGTCGGCAGCGTTCGCGAGCAAAGGCGGTCGCCCCTCTCCAGCAGTACAACCTCAATACCCGCTTCCCGCGCCCCCGCAGCGACTTCCAGGCCGATCCAACTACCGCCCACCACCAACAAGGCTTGGCCTTTGGCGGCGCAGTGGTCCAGAGAGCGCCGGAGCGCCCCGGCATCGAGGGCCGTCCGCAGGCAATGAACGTTGGCCAGATCGCTGCCGGGAATGCTCAGGCGGCGCGGCCGTCCACCTGTGGCCAACAACAGAGCTTCATATGGCAATACCGTGCCGTTCGCGCAGGTCACGGTTTTGGCGTTCGGGTCTATCGATGTTGCTGATGAGTCGAGCAGCATGCGCTCATTGGATTGCCTGCCAGGTGCAATGCATCGAAGATCCTGCTCGATACGCCAGAGGTACTCCTTGGAAAGAGGAGGGCGCTCGTACGGCAAATGGCTTTCGTCGCTGACCAGTACCACCTGGCCGGCATGGCCCAGCTCCCGCAACTTGCGAATGGCGGCCCCTGCCGCTTGCCCGCCGCCGATGATGACGATGCTCATGGCGCCGGCTCGGTGACGGGGAGTTCCACCAGCACACCGCCGTCTTCCACGCGGACCTGGTAAGTGGCCAGATCGGTCGTGCCGACCGCGCGGCACTTGCCGCTGCGGATCTCGAAGAGCGCGCCATGCAGAGGGCATTCGACGACATCGCCTTCGATATATCCTTCTGACAGCAGCGCGTAGGCGTGCGTGCAGACGTCATGCGTGGCATACACGCCGTCATCCAGGCGATACAGGGCAACGGGAATGCCGCCCAGCCTTACCCCCTTGGGTTCACCGGTGCGGATGTCGCTTTCGGCGCAGGCCAATACCCACTGCTTCGCTTCGGTATTCACGATGAACTCCTGCTCAACGGGGAAGAACGCGCCAGTCGTCTTCCACCGACTTCATCCGGCCGCCAGTGGCGGTTATGCCGGAGTAATCGCGTGAGCCGGATTGGGCGCTGATGGGCACTTCGCCTGCGATGAACTTTTTTACCGACTGCATCAAGTGGCGGCGCAGACGAACGATGGCCTGGTCAGCGGAGCAAAGATATTCCTCCGAGCGGTCGACGATCGGTCCCATGCTGGCCTGGGTGACGAAATCCTCGATCACTATGTCGGTGAAGCCTGTGTGATTGCCGTTCGCCATGAGCCGGCGGTCCTGGCCCCAGTGCTGATCGGCGTCGTTCACGATGCCGCCCGCCATCGGCCAGGTATTGGCACGCTGAGTGCGCTTCATCGAATCGGTGGGCCGCTTGGTGTTGTAGTAGATGTACCACTGGATCAGGTGCTCATCGTCAATGGGCACGGCGATGATCACGGTACGGTCTTGATCGTCACCGGTATTGATCGGCGGAATGAGGCCGTAGTAGGGCATGATGAATTCGGTGACGCGCGCCAGGCATTCGCCGTCGGGGCCCTCCCGTAGCGCCGCGGCGCGGTAGCCGTAAGGCGTATCGTCGAATTTGTAGCGCACGGCGTTGCTTACTCGCGTGGCCGCCATATCCATCTGCGAGTGGGACAAATGGCTTTGGTGGAGCACGGCAATATGCGAGGAATCGATGGTCGCCTCTACGCCTTGCAACCAGTTGGAATTGAGCTCCAGGCCACAGGCGTAGGCCTGGTTGGCCGGCAGCCCCATAAACTCGAAATTAGGTGGCGGCGGGGGTTCACCTTCGCCGAGCCACGTCCACACGAGGCCGGCGCCTTCCACTGTGGGGTAATGATGGACGTTGACTGTCTTGCGGAAGCCCTCCGGATTGGCGGCCTCGTTGGGCACCTCCAGAACTTCCCCGTGACGCACATCTTCCAACCATGGAAGATGCAGCGTAGCGCATTGTCTTCGTTGCGCGCGAGTGCCAGCGACACACCGCGGTGCGGACACGCTTCGTTGAGAAACCCGACTCGGCCGTCATGTGTGCGGTAGGCGACATAGCGCTTGCCAAACAGCTTGACGCGTACCGGTGCGCCGCCCGTTTCCAGGCGGGAAGAGAGAACGGCTGGAACCCAGTAGTGCTGCCGCAGCATTCGTCCCATGGGCGCATCGCCTTCCACCCTGGTCAGCAGATCGTTGTCTTCTTTGGTCGTCATGTGTACTCCGGTACGGTGTTGTAGATGATTTGGTAAGTTTTCCAACTATCTTTCTAAGAAGATAAATTGTCAAGACTCTAAGGGTTTTCCTTAGCAAGCGTTGCAGGGCTCCGTTCGGCCTTCAGACGATTGCATTAGCGGATTTCGGGGCTTTCATGCGGGCGCTTGACTTGAGGCAAGGCTGTTTTGAAAGCGAAGGGGTAGCCTGCGCACCGTTCTTTGTTCGGGTTCTGCTTTTTCCATGACCTCACCGATTCCCTGTGCTGCAGCTTCGCGCGTCAACTCCTCTGTCTCAGGACACCTCGAACGGTTGTGGTCGCTGTGCCGAACCTCGGCACTTGCGCCTTTGATATTGAAGGGCCGTTCGCTCTTGCCGGTGGTTCAGGGCGGCATGGGCGTGGGCGTATCGGCGGGCGGACTCGCAGGGGCGGTGGCGCGCTTGGGGAGCCTTGGCACCATTTCTTCCGTCGATCTGAGACGCTTGCATTCCGATCTCATGGCGCAGACCGGTCATCTCGCGAAAGAACCTGATGCTGCGGAACGCATCAATGCCGCCAACGTGGAGGCGCTCAGGCGTGAAATACGGCGCGCGCGGTCGATCTCGGGGGGCAGCGGCGCGATCGCTGTCAATGTGATGAAGGCACTCAGCCAATATGAGGCCTATGTCCGCTGCGCTCTGGAGGAGGGGGCCGATGCGGTGGTGGTCGGCGCTGGTTTGCCGCTGGATCTGCCAGATCTTGCCAAGGATCATCCCGCCGCGGCGTTGATCCCGATCCTCTCCGACGCGCGGGGTGTTCAGTTGCTCGTGCGCAAGTGGGAGAAAAAAGGCCGCTTGCCGGATGCCATCGTCATTGAGCATCCGCGGTTGGCAGGCGGGCACCTCGGGGCCGCGAGGATGGCGGATCTGCGGGATCCGCGTTTTGACTTCGAGAATGCCATTCCCGCCGCACGGGAATTCTTCAGAAGTGCGGGTATCGAGCGCGAAATTCCATTGATCGCCGCAGGGGGAATCAGCTGCCGGGAAGACATTCAGCGCCTGCAGGCCCTGGGCGCTGCGGGCGTCCAATTGGGTACGGCTTTCGCTGTCACAGAGGAGTGTGATGCCGCACCTGAATTCAAGCGTATATTGGCTGAAGCGAAGCCTGAAGATGTAGTAGAGTTCGTCAGCGTAGCTGGGTTACCGGCGCGCGGCGTTCGTACACCGTGGCTGGAAAAATACATTCGTATCGAGTCGAAACTGAAGGCTGCGGCTCACGTCAAGAAACAATGCAACATGGCCTTCGATTGCCTGGCACACTGTGGTTTGCGCGATGGCGTGGCCGCCATGGGCCAGTTTTGCATTGATCAGCAATTGGGCCACGCATATGCTGGTCATACCGACAAAGGCTTGTTTTTCAGAGGGGCTGGGAGCCTGCCTTTCGGATCGCGAATTGCAACAGTGCAAGAATTGATGGTTTGGCTGCTCGGCGCGATGACGCCGGCAGCAATATTCCCGGAGTTCACCACATGAAAAGAGACACCCTGCCAAACGCGCAGGCCCGTCTGGCCGTTCAACCCATCAGCCGTGATGTGCTGGCCGAGAAATACTTCAAATCAGGCGAAACCAGCCTCGAGCAGCTCTACGGCCGTGTGGCCCGCGCGCTGGCCTCGGTAGAAAAACCCAAGCTCCGCACCGAATGGGAGCAGAAATTCCTGGCCAATCTGCACGCGGGTGCGATTGGCGCCGGCCGCATCATGAGCGCGGCGGGCACCGATATCCAGGCCACGTTGATCAACTGCTTCGTACAGCCCGTGGGCGATGCCATCCAGGGCGTGGATGACGAAGGTTATCCGGGTATCTACGAAGCGCTGCGCGAAGCCGCCGAAACCATGCGCCGCGGCGGCGGCGTGGGCTATGACTTCAGCCGCATCCGCCCCAAGGGTGCCTATGTCAAGGGCACCGCCAGCATGGCCAGCGGGCCGTGCAGCTACATGAACGTGTTCGATCAGTCGTGCTCCACGGTGGAGAGCGCGGGTGCGCGGCGTGGCGCGCAGATGGGCGTGCTGCGTGTCGACCACCCCGATGTACTCGAATTCATTACTGCCAAGCGCACGCCGGGCCGCTGGAACAATTTCAACGTGTCCGTCGGCGTGACCGATGCGTTCATGAAAGCCGTGGCGGAAGGCGCCGAGTGGGAACTGGTGCACAGCGCGCTGCCCGGCCCGAAACTGATCGAGGAAGGCGCGAGCCAGCGTGCCGACGGCCAGTGGGTGTACAGCAGGCTGCCCGCGCGCGAGCTGTGGGACACGATCATGAAGTCGACCTACGACTTCGCCGAGCCGGGCATCCTCTTTCTGGATCAGATCCGGCGCGACAACAACCTGAACTACTGCGAGCGCATCGAGGCGACCAACCCCTGCGGCGAGCAGCCGCTGCCGCCCTACGGCTGCTGCGATCTCGGGCCGATCATCCTCACCAACTTCGTGCGCCACCCGTTCGGCGAAGGCGGCCAGCCGGCTTTCGATTTCGATGAGTTCGAGAAAGTCGTGGCCACGCAGACGCGCGCGCTCGACAATGTGCTTGACGTCACTTTCTGGCCGCTCGAACAGCAGCGTGCTGAAAGCGCGGCCAAGCGGCGCATCGGCGTCGGTTTCACCGGCCTGGGCAATACGCTGGCCATGCTGGAGTTGCGCTACGACAGGCCTGATGGCCGCGAAATGGCCACGCGCATCGCGCGCCACATGCGCGATGCGGCTTACCGAGCTTCGGTCGGGTTGGCTCAGGAAAAAGGCGCGTTCCCCAAGTTCAATGCCGATGGCTATCTGGCCGAAGGCACTTTCGCCAGCCGCCTGCCTGAAGACATTCAAGCCAGTATCCGCCAGCACGGCATCCGCAATAGCCACCTGCTCTCGATCGCGCCCACGGGCACCGTGAGCCTGGCGTTTGCCGACAACGCGAGCAACGGCATCGAGCCGCCCTTCAGCTGGACCTACAAGCGCAACAAGCGCGAAGCCGACGGCAGCCGCAGCGAGTACACGGTGGAAGACCATGCGTACCGCCTGTACCGCTCGCTCAACCGGGGCGACACGTTGCCTGAGTATTTCGTGAGCGCCCTGGAAATGAGCGCGGCCGATCACGTGGCCATGATGGAAGCGGTGCAACCCTTCGTGGACACCAGCATCAGCAAGACCGTCAACATTCCGGAAGACTACCCCTACGATGATTTCAAGGACCTGTACCGCCAAGCATGGCGGGCTGGCCTGAAAGGGCTGGCAACCTATCGTCCAAACAGCATTCTCGGCGCCGTGCTGGAAGCCACGCCGGTGAACAAGGACGCGGGCAAGCCCGCAGAGGCATCGCCTGCGGTTGCGGCACCTGCCATGGCTCAGCCGCCGGTCGATCCCATGCGCACGGTGATCGAAAAGCGTCCCTCGGGCGGCCTGCCCGCGATCACTGAGAAGATCGAATACTGGACAAGCGAAGGCCAGCAACGCTTGTACCTGATCGTGTCTTTCCTGCCCGTGACCACACCCGATGGCCACAGCGTGGAGCGAGCGATCGAGTTCTTCATGCCGGTCGGCCAGAGCGGTGAATCGCAGCAGTGGATCACGGCCACCATGCGCATGCTCAGTCTGGCTGCGCGCGGCGGTTTCCTGGACCGCGCGCTTTCCGACATGCGCAAGGTCACATGGGACCGTGGTCCGGTACGCCTGGGCACCTATGAGAAGCCCGACGGCACGCACGTGCCGCGCTGGCACGACAGCGAAGTGGCCGCCATCGGCTACGCCATTGAGAACCTGATTGCCCAGCGCGCGCAGGCAGCGCAAGGATCGCTGTTTGATGTGGAAGAGCTGCCTGCTACCGAACCCAAGGTCGAACCCTCCACTCTGGTGTCTCCTTCGGCCATGGCTGGCAAGAAATGCCCCGAGTGCGGTGCCCATGCCATGATCCGCAAGGACGGCTGTGACTACTGCACGCAGTGCGGTTACATGGGCAGCTGCGGGTAAGCTTTAGCTTCAAACCAACAGAAAGAAGGCGAAGCCTTCAACTCCTTCGAGAAGGGTTGAAGGTTCGCCATTTTTTTGCTCGGACCGAATGAACTCGGCGTAGAAGGGGCCGCTTTGCAGGTCGGGTTTGACACCCAGTTGTTCGAATCGATCTGCGATCTCTGCGGACCGAAGGGTATCGGTGATGGCGCCGGACAGATGCGTGAGCACGTGTGCGGGCAAGGATGCAGGGGCCATGAGACCGTAGCCGTGATCGGTTGCCAAGCCTTGCAAGCCCAGTTCATTGGCGCAGGGGACTGTGGGTAACAGGGGGCATCGCTCGGAACCTGCTACCACAATGGCACAGCCCTTCTGGTTTTGAATGACTGGCAGAACCCCGACCGGTTCACCAAAAACCAAGTCTACTTTTCCGCGCATGAGGTCTTTTACCGCCGGCGCGAGTCCGTCATAGAGTTCGATCTGCAACGATATCCGGGCCAGTTCCTGGAACCGCTCCGCAAGGGTTCGGCTGCTTCCGTGCCCCGCTGCCGCGATTCGAAGGCCTCGGGGGTGGAGCCTTGCGTGAGCCAGCAACTCGCGGAGGTTGGCCGCCGGTAAGTGTTTCCCAGCCACCAGCACCGAGGGTACGCGGACAAGGCCACCCAGGAAGGTAAGGTCCTTGAAGATGTCGACGAAGCCTTGCATTTCACCGCCCTCGGTAAAAACCGTGGTTCCGCTGCCTGCAATACCAATGGTGTACCCGTCTGCTTCGGATCGGGTCAGTTCGTGGACCCCTTGCGCACCGCCCAGTCCGACGGTGTTCTTGATCACGACCACCTGGCGAAGGTGGCGGGAGAGGACTTCTCCGAAGGTACGTCCGTATCGATCAACGGGACCTCCTTCAGGAAACGGAATCAGCACGGTGAGCGGGCGTTCCCGTTCCGGGTTATCCGCCCCAGATCCCGAGGCTCGCCGGATGATCAACTCATGGAGCTTTTGAGCCGCTTCCGAGAGGCTGCTGCCTTTGCGCTGCGTGAGCACGATATCTCTCATGGGAGAGGGGTCCAGTTCGACGGCCTTCAAGCGCAGCTGTTTGGGCAATGGCAACCGGCTGGCGGGCAATATGGCGACGCCAAGGCCTTCTGCCACCATTTCCATGGCTGTAGCGGCCAGTGTGACTTCTTGCGCGGGTTCCACGGCCACGCCATGGCCACGCAGAAGGCTGTTCAATCCGGATCGTCCGCCCAGTGCCGTAGCCAGGAGAATCAGGCGCTCGAACCGTAGCTGAGTGAGTTGCACCATCTTCCGGCGTGCAAATGGATGGTCGTGCCGGCAGATCAACATGAACTGGTCGCGCAGCACTCGGGTTTGAATCAAGTCCGTGAGCCGCTCATCTCCTACTGCAAGAGCGAACTCCACTATTCCTCGCCGGACGCTTTCCACGGCGGAAGGCTGAGGTTGTTCCCGAAGTTGAATTTGCAGATCAGGGTATTGCCTGGCGGCGTCTGCCAAGCATTGAGACAAAAGCCGCCCGGACAGATGAGGGGTACAGGCCACCTGGACCACTTTCTGTTGAATCGCGCCAGCGGAGCGCGCCTCCACCAGTACGGATTCAAGCCGGTCCAGCGCATCTTTCAACGGAACCATCAGAGCCTCGCCCGCCTGGGTCAGGCGAACGCGCCGAGTGGACCGCTCAACCAGTTGAGTTCCCAGTGATTCTTCCAGGGCTTTGACGCCCTGGCTCACGGCAGACTGGGAAAGCCCGATGGCTTGAGCAGCCTCGCTGAAGCTGCCGTGTTCAGCGACTGCCAGGACCACACGAAGCTGGCGCAACGAGACGTGCATGGAATTGGTTTATTAGATTAACTGATAAGTCTATCTCGATTTCGCGTTTTTCAAACGCGGCGTCTGCAACTCTAATTTCGTATTCGCTTTGTCTTGCCAAAAAAACACATGAATGGAAAAGGAATCCGTGTCTGCGTTCTGGGCGCTGGCGCCATAGGGGGCTACCTCGGTATCCCTATTGCCAAGGCTGGCGCAGAGGTCAGTGTGCTCGCCAGAGGCGCCACGCTGGCCGTGTTGCGGCAATCAGGCTGGACTTTGGAAAGCGGCGAGGACATTAGCACCGTGCACGTCAATGCGGTGGAAGCAGAGGGAATCGCCAGCCTCGGCCCGCAGGATGTCGTGGTCATTGCGGTGAAAGCTTATGCCCTGGCGGATGTCGTGCATCTGGTGCCACCGCTGCTTGGTCCGCACACGGTTGTCGTACCGGCGCTCAACGGTGTTCCATGGTGGTTCACGCATGGCCGTGCGGAACCCGCGCTGGCGCAACCTCTTGCGGCACTCGATCCGGCGGGGCGCATCTCCGCGATGATCCCCGGCCATCAGGTCCTGGGCGCTGTGGTTTATCCCGCCTGCTCAACGCCAGAGCCTGGTGTGGTGCGGCACGCTTCCGGATCGCGCCTGGTCTTTGGGGAAATTGCAGGTGCTTCCTCGACTGAAAGGCTGAGCGGCTGGGTGAATCTCCTCAGGCAGGCGGGGCTTGATGCGTTCGCATCCTCCGATATCCGCGCCGAAGTCTGGATGAAGCTGCTCGGCAATGCCTGCTTCAACCCTGTCAGCGTGCTGGCGGGGTGTTCCACGGATCAGCTCATAGATAACCCGGCCATCTTTGAGCTGTTTTGCGCCTTGATGGAGGAAACGCTGGCAGTAGGCCGCGCGCTGGATATTCCGCTGGGCGTGACACCGGCCGAACGCATCGCCGTGACTCGCAAATTAGGGAACGTCAAGACTTCCATGTTGCAAGACGCGGAGGCGGGAAAGCCCCTGGAGGTCGAGGCGTTGATCGGTGCGGTCGTGGAGATCGCAAGGCGTTTGGGCGTGCCCGTTCCACGCGGCGAAGCACTCTATGCACTCACCAAGATGCGCGCGCACGTGCTCGCGCGGCAAGCTCTATAGAAACCATGTCCATTTCACCTGAACTCATCAAGACGGTGACCGCCGATCTCTACGACCGGTCGCTCCGCGGCGTGCCCAAGGATACGCATCAAGCTCTTGAAGCAGCGGCATTGAGCGATTCCAGTGAAACAGCGCGTCACACGTTGCGCCTCATGCTGAAGAGTGCGGAAACAGCAGAGCGGACAGGCCATTTCGTCTGCTCCGATGCCGGTGTTCCGGTGTATTTCGCGCGGGTCGGCACTCAAGCAAGGTTCAGCGGAGATGTGCGCCAGGCCATACAGGATGGTTTTGCGGAACTGGTGAACCGTATACAACCGCCTCTGCTTCCTCACGTCACCCATCCCTTGACCTTGGAGCGCGGCTACGCAGGCAAGGGCATGCCGATCACGACATTCGATATGGTCGACGGCAGCGACTGCCTGGACATCACTTGCAGCCCCAAGGCATTGGGTTCGGGGCGCTGGGCTGCGCTCGAGATCTTCAGCTTTCCCGATTTGGCCACCATTGAGCGGTTTGTGATGGAGACTGTGATGAAGGCGGGGTCCCAACACTGCCCTCCGGTGGTCATCGGCGTGGGCATAGGCGGGAGCTTCGACTATGCGGCGAAGCTGGCCAAGGAGGCCACGCTTCGTCCCATTTCTCAGCCGCACCCGGAACCTATGGTGGCGGCCATGGAGCAAAGGCTCAACGCCGCGGTCAACAAGACGGGCTTTGGCCCCATGGGCACAGGCGGCAGCACGACCGCCATGGCAGTGCATGTGGAGTATGCGGCAGGCCACGGCTTTGTGCCTGTGGCCGTGGCCTTCAATTGCTGGATCAACCGGCGCACACGGGCGCGCATATACAACGACGGACGCGTGGAGATCGTCGAATGAGCATCACCACTCATCGCATGCAGTTTCCCCTGTCGCGCGAGGATGCCTTGCGGTTGCGCGCAGGTGACCAGGTCATCATTGACGGTGAGATCGTGATCACGGCCGGTTTGCCCACGCATCAGCGCTTGGTAGCCGCTTTGGGAGGGGCTGAGCCGCTGCCCATGGATCTGTCCGGCGAAAGCCTGTTCCATCTCGGCAGCTACAGCAGGGAAGTGGAGGGCAAGTTCAAGGTCGACTACATGAACCCTACGACCAGCACCCGCTTCAATCCCTATATGCCTACCCTGATTCGAGGGTTGCAACTCCATGCCGTAGGCGGCAAGGGCGGACTTGACAGCACCTGCGTGCAGGCACTGCGTGAAGTAGGGGGGTCTATTTGTCGTTTCTTGGCGGCGGGTGTGCGCTCTTGTCGAGTGCGGTCAAGGAGGTCATGCAGGTGGGGTGGCCGGACATGCTCATTCACTACCGGCTGGTACGCCTTCGCGTAGAGGGTCTGGGTCCGCTGACCGTGGGTATTGATGCGCACGGCAGCAGCTGCTTCGAGATGGCTCGTGAGCAAGCCGCGGAACGGTTTGACGGCATCTTGAATGAGCTCGCGGCGGCCCGTGCGGAGGCCTCCCATCTTTCCTGACACGTGCGGAGGTTTTGGCTGCGTGTCGCTTCTTCATTTCTGATGTTCTTTCAAAACGACAGGAGACAATGGTGCAATCCATACAACTGCTTACCCGACGTTCCGTAATCGCGCTGGCAGGAGGGGTTACTGCCGGCGGCGTGCTTGGACTCCCCACGGCGGCGCTTTCGCAGACGGCATCCTGGCCGAGCCGGCCTGTGCGTCTAGTCGTGCCATTTGCCGCTGGGGGGCCCGCAGACATCCTGGCGCGGTTTCTCGCGGTACGTCTGGCGCGTGAACTGGGGCAACCTGTCGTTATTGATAACAAGGCAGGCGCGGGCGGAACACTGGGGGCCGCTGACGTGACCAAGTCGACAGACGGGCACAGCCTCCTGTTTTCATCGACAGGTGCGCTTACAGTCGTGCCGGCGGTTTCGACCAATATGACCTATAACCCCGAGACTGACTTGGCGGCGGTGGGGCAGGCTGTAGTGACGCCGCAGGTGATTGTGGTCGCCAGCAGCAGCCGCATCACCACGTTGCGAGAGTTGATCGCGGCAGCCAAGGCTGCGCCCGGGAAACTCAATTTTGCCTCCGCCGGCAACGGCACCACGACACAACTAGGCGCTGAACTTCTCAAACGGGAGGCCGGTGTCTTCATGACGCACATCCCCTACCGGGGTGCGGCACCAGCTATCGTTGACGTGATGGCTGGGAACGCAGATTTCCTTGTGGCGGACGTTCCTGGCGTAATGCCGTTCATCGCAGGAAACAAGCTGCGCGCCCTGGCCATCGCCGCGACCCGCCGATCCGAGGCGCTTCCGCAAGTCCCCACGACAGCGGAGATGGGCCTGCCCGAGGTGCTCAGCTCTACCTGGTATGGCGTGATGGCACCTTCCAAGATGCCGGCAACTGCCATCGCCAGGGCGAACGAGGCACTCAATCGTGTGCTTCAGTTGCCCGATGCCGTGGCGTTCTTCAAGGAGCAGGGCGTCACCCCTGTCGGCGGGACGGCACAGGAGTTCGCCCGGTTTATTCAAAGCGAAAGCAAGAAGTGGGGGAGTCTGGCCAAGTATGCGGGCGTCACGATGAACTGAAGAGGCTCAGGTTGCCGGGCCGCGTCAATGCCCGCGAACACGCCATTGGTCAATCATCTCGCGTGACGAGAAAAGAGATAGGGCATTCATGAGAAAGCAAGTACTCTACAGCGACCGCGTTCCCAGATCAGCGTCTCCTCATTGCCATGGTGTGCTGGCCGGAGGTTGGGTGTTCGTTTCGGGTATTCCGGGATTCGAAGGCGGAAAGCCTGAAGTGAGATCGGGTGACTTTGCCGCCCAAATGCGTGCATGCCTCACCAACATAGGCTACATCCTTGAAGAGGCACGTTGCGGCTTCGACGACATTGTCAAGGTCAATGTCTTTCTGGACCGGAGAGCTGACTTTCAGGCCATGAACGACATCTATCGGGAGTTTTTTGGCACGGACCCCTTGTCCTGGCCTGCCAGAACCACGGTGGAGGCGCGCCTTCCCCGACCCGACTTTCTTCTTGAGATTGAGTGCGTTGCTATCCAGCCGGACTGATCAGTGCAGCACTGAACTCATCAGGCTACGCAGGACGGGTATATAAAGCCCCTCAGATTTGTGCGCCAGCGTGATGTGGCCAAAGCGTGCATTGGCATCAAGCGGCGGATATACCGGGACTTCATGAAGCGCTGGCGCTGCCGCGCGGATGGCCAGGAGTACGGTATCTGTGCGTTCGGTGACGCTGATCAGATGCGCGATTTCGTCGCTCGTGTATTTCACCAGCACCTGCGGGTGCGCTTTTTCTCCGTAGCGTTCCACCAGAATGCGAGCCAGTTCGTCGCTCAAGGGGGTAGAGGCTATGGGAAACTTCTGCAATTGATCGAAGCGTATTCTGGTGCGATTCGCCAGGGGATGTCCTTGACGCACCATGAAGCACCCTTTCATCTCTGACAGATGGTCGACGCGCAGATCGGCGGCCGGCCGCAGGGAGCGTATATCGACCACCATGGCGTCGATCTGCCGGTCGCGCAGCATCTGCGTCAAGGTTTCGGTGTTGGCGCGCACGAAATCGATGTGTACCTCGGGAAAGTGCTGCGCGAAATGGGCCATCAAGGGCGTCGTCAACATCATTCCCGGGCCGGAACTCAAACCCAGCCGCAAGCGGCCGCGGGCCTTGCTGTCGAGCACTCTTCCTCCATGCCGCAGCAGTTCCGCGTCTTCGATCAGCAACTCGGCCCGCTGCAGCGTCTCCCGGCCGAAAGGCGTCAGTTCGATGCGCCTGCCCACGCGGTCGAAGAGCAATTGGCCGAGTTCTTCTTCCAGCGACTTGATGCTGCGGCTCAGTGCCGGCTGGGTGATGTGCAGCAGGTCCGAGGCCTTCACGAAGGAGCCGGCCTTGGCGAGCGTCGCGAAGTGCCGCAGTTGGATCAGGGTCATGGCAGAGGATGGCAATCCATGAGTTTCAGGTTATCAATCAGGCATTGACAATGCATTGGACTGCATTTTGAGCTAGTCCTACCATCAGCGGCAAATTTTTGACAACGCTAGGGGACACTCATGAATTGGCTGCTCAAGGCTCGACCCGTATCCACATTCCTATCCGCATCCGTATTCGCGGGTGCTCTGCTGGCCGGAGGCTCCGCCCTGGCCCAGAGTTTCCCGAGCAAACCTGTCAGCCTGGTCGTGCCGTATCCGGCAGGGGGCGTATCGGACGTCATCGCGCGCAGCCTGAACAACACCTTGGCCAAGCACCTGGGCCAGCCGGTCCTCGTCGAGAACCTGGGGGGCGCCGGCGGCGGCATCGCGGCGCAGAAAGTCCTCAATGCGCCGGCCGATGGCTACATGATTTTCCAGGGCTCCCCCAACGAACTGGTCCTGTCGCCTCTTACCAATGCCGCCATCAAGTACAAGGCCGAGGATTTCCGCCTGGTGCAGATGATCACGATCAACCCGCTGGTCATGCTGGCGCGCAAGGACCTGCCGGCCTCCAACGGCGATGAACTGATGGCCTATGCGCGCAAGACGGCTGCCGAAGGCAAGCCCATGACCTATGCCAGTGTCGGCCCGGGATCGCTCTACCACTTGCTGGGCGCCCACATGTCGCAACTGACGGGGGTGCCCATGACCCATGTGCCCTACAAGGGCGGTGCGCCCGCGACGCAGGATCTGCTGGCCGGCCAGGTCGACATTTTCATGACGCCGTACAGCAAGAGCCAGGTGGCGATGGTCGAGGAGGGCAAGCTCAAGGCGCCCGCGGTGCTTTCGGCCGAGCGCCAGGAAATGTTCTCCAAGGTGCCCACGCTCAATGAGAGCAAGGCGCTCAAGGGTTTCGTGTTTGAAACCTGGGCCGGCTTCTTCGTGCGCAAGAATACGCCGGAGCCTGTCGTGCAGGCCTTGCATAAGGCGCTCAGCGAGGTAGCCAGCGACCCGGCGGTGCGTGCGGCGCTGGAGGCACAGGCCATGATCGTTCCACGCCCGCTGGGCTTGTCCGCCCTGGACAAGCTCTACGCTGACAATACGGCCCGGTACCGCGCCATCGCCCGCGACATGCATCTGCAACCACAGTAAGCGGTGGCGGGAGATTCGACAGTGCAAGCAAGCTACCTGGGCCAGGCGATTTCATCGCGCGTGGGTGAGTTCATCGAGTTGCGGCGCGACATCCACGCGCACCCTGAACTGCCTTTCGAAGAACATCGGACATCCGCGCTGGTGGCGCGCAAGCTCGGCGAATGGGGGTATGAGGTGACCTGCGGGCTGGGCGGCACCGGCGTGGTGGGCCGTTTGAAGCGAGGCGAGGGCCATCGGTCGCTGGGCATCCGTGCGGACATGGACGCCCTGCCCATCGCCGAAGAGGGCTCGCGGGAATGGCGTAGCCGGCACCCGGGGGTCATGCACGCCTGCGGCCACGATGGGCATACCGCCATTCTGCTGGCCGCCGCGAAATACATCGCCAGGCAGGCCGATTTCAATGGAACGCTGAACCTTATCTTCCAGCCTGCCGAAGAGGGGGCCGGCGGGGCGGTGAAGATGATCGCCGACGGGTTGTTCGAGCGCTTCCCCTGCGACGCGGTTTTCGCCCTGCACAACATGCCGGGGATCGAGGCGGGCAAGTTCGTCTTCAGGACCGGCCCTGCCATGGCGTCCAGCGACGATGTCTTCATTACGCTGGAGGGCGTTGGCGGACATGGCGCCATGCCGCATACCTGTGCCGACCCCATCGTGGCCGCCTCATCCATCGTGATGGCCCTGCAGACCATCGTTGCCCGCAACGTCCCTCCGCTCAGGACGGCCGTCGTGACCGTTGGCGCGCTCCATGCGGGCCAGGCCAACAATGTCATCGCACCGCAGGCGACCATGGCCCTGAGCGTACGCGCCCTGGACCGCGAGGTCAGAGACCTGCTCAAGGCGCGCATTTTCGAGCTGGTGGAGCAGCAGGCCGCCAGCTACCGGGTCAAGGCGCGAGTCGACTGGCGGGATGGCTATACAGTGCTGGTCAATACGCCGCGAGAGACGGCATTGGCTACCCAGGTGGCGCTGGATCTGTTCGGCCCCGAGCGCGTGGTGGCACAAGGCGAACCCATGACCGCCAGCGAAGACTTCGCCTTCATGCTCGAAAAAGTGCCGGGCAGCTATCTGCAGGTGGGCAACGGTGCTGCCGGTTCCCCTGGTGCCTGCATGGTACACAACCCAGCCTACGACTTCAACGACGATCTGATCGAACCGGCGTCCCGGTTCTGGTTCAAGCTGGCCGAGAATTTCCTGAAGTGAGTTGATTTTTGCGGCAGGGCTTGACGCATCCGCTACATTGGAGTCATGCGTTCCCGCCTGACACCGCTGCGCCTCTGGCTGCTTCTGCTCGCCCTGCTGGGCGCGCAGGCGCTGGGGTTGGTGCACGGTGTTCTGCATGCGTACGACGCATTCCCGGCCTCGGTCCGCACGGTCATCACCAGGGCCGCGCAGCCGGCCGGCACACAAGCGCTGCCGGCCGATGCGGCGCGAAGTTGGCTTTCGCATGTGTTCTCGGATCACAGCGCGGGCCAATGCCGGCTGTTCGATCAATTGGCCCATGGCGACCAGGCGCCTCTGCCGCCGGCGCCAGCGCTGCCCGCGCATGCCGCAGCACCAGGCGAATCGTGCTGGCCGCCGGAACTTTGGGTGGCCGCCGAGCCCACCCCATTCGACGCACGAGCTCCGCCAGCGCAGGCCTGAACTCGTCATTTGCGGGCCCGATACCAGCGGTCCCTTCTTTTTCCTTGGTTTCCCCGGCTGCCCATGCGGCAAGGGGAGGCTTTGCGTCGTCGAAATTCCTGAATCCATCCATGAATCCTTCCATTCCTTTTTCGCAAGGGGCGCTTGGCGCGGCCGTGTTGCTGTGCGCCTTGAATGCCACGGCGCAGCAGACCGGTGCACCGCTCGGTGAGGCGCCCACGCTGGGCGAGGTCACCGTGACCGGCAATCCCTTGGGCTCGGAGCAGACCGTCGCGCCCGCCAGCAGCCTCGCGGGCGACGACCTGCTGCTGAAACAGTCGGCCACGCTGGGCGATACGCTGCAGAATCTGCCGGGCGTGTCGAGCACCTATTTCGGCCCCAATGCCGGCCGCCCGGTGATCCGCGGCCTCGACGGCGACCGCATCCGCGTGCTGCAGAACAGCGGTGCGACCGTGGACGCATCGGCCCTCAGTTACGACCACAACACGCCCATCGATTCACTGGCCGTCGAACGTGTCGAGGTGCTGCGGGGGCCCGCCGCGCTGCTGTATGGCGGCAGCGCCGTGGGCGGCGTGGTGAACGTGCTTGACAACCGCATTCCCAAGGTCCCGGTCGCCGGACCCGAAGGCGGATACACGGGCCGAGCCGATCTGGGCTACGCGAGCGGCAACAAGGAAAAAAGCGGCGCCGTGCTGTTGGAAGGCGGCACCGACCGCTATGCCTTGCATGTGGATGCCTTCGCACGCGACAGCGGCGACGTGGCGGCGCCGATCGAGCTGCCTTGCACGCGCTCGGGCGAGCCGAGCCTGGCGCGGCGCATCTGCAATTCCGCGAACCGGGCAGAGGGCGGGGCTGTCGGCGGCACTCTGTTTTTCGATCGCGGCTACCTGGGCGCTTCAGTGGCTGGCTACAGCAGCCGCTACGGTACGGTGGCTGAAGACGATGTGCGCATCGGCATGCGCTCCACCCGCACCGCGCTGGAGGGCCTGTACCGGCTGCCGGGCGGATGGCTGGAAAGCGTGAAGGGACAACTTAGCTACGCGGACTACCGCCACACCGAATACGAAGGCGAGGAGGCGGGCACCGTATTCACCAACCGCGGCACGGACCTGCGCCTGGAAGCGCGCCACCGCCCGTTTGGGACGTTGCAAGGGGTCTGGGGCCTGCAATGGGAAGATACACACTTCGAGGCATTGGGTGACGAGGCTTTCGTGCCCCCCAGCCACACGCGCTCAGTGGCGCTGTTCGCGCATGAGGAGTTGGGGTTCGGCTGGGGCAAGCTCCATTTCGGTGCGCGTGCCGAGAGCGTGCGCGTGAACACGCCGGGCGCGGACGACGACCGCTTTGCCGCGGATTCCAGAAGCTTCCATCCGGGCAGCGTGGCGTTTGGCGGGCTCGTGAACGTGGCACCCCAATGGCAACTCACCGGCAACCTGGCCTATACCCAGCGCGCGCCCAAGGACTACGAACTGTTCGCCAACGGCGCGCATGTGGCCACCGGTACCTGGGAGCTGGGTGATCCCCATCTTGGCCTGGAAAAATCCACGGGCATCGACGTGGGCGCCAAGTGGCAGGACGGCCCGCACCGTTTCGCCGTCACGGCCTTCGCCAGCCGGTTTTCCAATTACATCGGGCTGATGAACACCGGGCGCATGGCGGGAGAGGATGACGAGGCCTTGCCTGAGTATGCCTATGCGGGTGTGAAAGCGCGCTTCGTGGGGATCGAGGCCAGCGGCACGGTTCGCCTGATGGGGCCGGGCGCGGTCGCGGAGGCGGCACGCGGTAACGGCCACGTACTGGATCTCGATCTGCGCGCCGACATGGTGCGTGCCACCAACCTCACATCCGGTGAGCCCTTGCCCCGCATCGCACCGGCTCGCGTGGGCGCTACCTTGCGTTGGGCGCAAGGGGCATGGGGCGCGCGGCTCGGCTTCGACTATGCAGCCGCCCAGAATCGCGTTCCAGAGCCTGACCGCACCACCGGCGCCTATACGTTGTGGAATGCGGCGCTCACGTACAAGCAAAAGCTCGGCCGCACCCAACTGCAATGGTATGCCCGCGTGGACAACCTGACCAACCGGCTGGCCTACAGTGCGACGTCGGTCTTGACCACCACGGCGTTTCCCAGAGCGCCGTTGCCAGGACGCAGCGTGCGCGTAGGGGTACAGGCCATGTTCTGACACCGATGCGGGCTGCCGTTCCAGGCCCTGTGGTGTTGGTGTTGCGTGCAGGATGCAGAGCTCTCGTCAATATGTGACTTTTTGCATAATATCTTGTCTTTCGAAAGAAGGTGTATCCATGCATTCGAGAGGCATCTTGCGCGCTTTGGCTGCTTTTCGCGGCCGGCACGGTTGGGTTGTGGTGCTGGCGGCGGTGGCTAGCCCAGCGGCATGGGCACAGTCCCAGCCCACGGGCGTGACTTTGGCATGCCCCGGCATGGCCCCTGGTACCGGCGTTCAGGCGGATCTGAGCACGCAGCCGAACCGATGGGGCATCAGCACCAATCAGGCGCCTGCCGAGATCGCCGCGACTGGTGCGTCCGATGAGTATTGGGGAAGCATCGCGGGTGCGGCATGGATCGGGGATTCCACACATAACGGCGCCCCCAGCTTCCCAACGGCCATCACCTATTCACTGAAGGTGACGGCCAACGACCCGCGCATTGTGCCGGGGTCGGCCAAGATCAGCTATACCTACACTGTGGACGATTCCGTGACGAGCGTGGCATGGAACGGTAACGCGCTAGGGTTCAACCCAAGCACGAGGTTCACGACACTGCCTTACGACTATCCTTCGACGGCGGTGCCGCTGAACCCTGGTGCCAATACCTTGGTCTTTGGCAGCACCAATGGAGGCAATCCATACGGTTTGATCGCCAGGGTGACGCTGACCTTCGATTGCTCCGCCGGGGCTGTGGCGTCAGTGCCCGCCAATGGGCCTTGGACCTTGGCTGCGCTGGCCGCCGTCCTGGCTGCGGCAGGGGCCGGCATGGCCAAGCGTAAACGCCGCTAGGCGGCTATTCGGTACAAACCCCGTTCATCCATCCGCACACGCTCGTTCGCCATCATCTCGTCCAGATGGCGCGCGATGGTGCGGTGCTCGGCCATGACCACCCAGGGCGCTTCAAAGCCGGGCGGGTAGAGCAGCCGTTTTTCCACCAGTTCATCCAGGGTTTGAGGCGCTTGCCTCAGGTAGGCCAGCAAGCGCTCGTTGCGCTCGTCGAACTTGGCCGCGAAGGCGGCAAGATCGGCCAGGAAGCGTTCCCTGTCGGTATAGACACCGCGGTGATGGGAGGTGACCCACACCTTGGCCGGAATGTCGGGCAGCTTCTTCAAGGTATGGCGGAACGCTTGCAGGCTGGAGCCGGCATCGCCGTAATAGGGGCCGAAACCCGTCAGGTCGATGTCGCCGATGAAGGCCACGCCTTCGGGTTCTATCAGCAGCACCGTATGGCCTGCGGTGTGCCCTGGCATGTGGAAGGCGCGGATCCGTGAGCCGCCCAGTTCCCAGGTGGCGCCGTCTTCATAACCTTGCGCATCGGGCCGGGGCGCGTAGAAGAACTTGCGCTGAAAATAGGCTAGGGTCTCGTCTTGCGCATTTTTGTCCCGGGCGCCCATGACCGCGGCAAAACCTTCCCAGCTCTGCACGGCGGGCAAATCGTCCATGGGGGCGTACACCTGCGCTTGAGGCAGGCGGTGCAGGCCCGCCATATGGTCTTCGTGTACGTGCCCCAGGACCACCAGTTCGGTGGCATCGAATTCCGGCCCGATCACGTTCGAGACGATCGGGGTGTCGAGTGCCGTGAGCGTGTCCGATCCCCGGATGAGGACTTGGTTGCCGTCCGGGTACTTGCCGCTTTTGTCGCCCAGGAACACCGAGACGCGGCCCAGATCGAACCGGCTGACCGTGCCGGCATGCGGCTGGTGCAGAGCGTCAGCCATGGGTGCCGCCAGCGCTTTCCTGTTCCAGCAGGTGGCGCCACATCACCTTGCCGCTGCCGGACTTGGGCAGGGCTTCCACGAATTGCACCACGCGCGGCACCTTGTAGGCGGCCATGTGTTCGCGGCACCACGAGATGACGTCTTCGGCGGTCGTGTTTTCGTGCCCTTTCCTGAGCACGACGACGGCCTTCACGCTTTCTCCCCGGTAGGCATCCTTGGTAGGAATGATGCAGGCCTCCTGAATGGAGGGATGGCGGAACATCAGCGCTTCGACTTCGGCGGGCCAGACCTTGAAGCCGCTGGCGTTGATCATGCGCTTGAGGCGGTCGGTGATGAAGAAATAGCCGTCTTCATCCACATGCCCCAGATCGCCGGAGCGGAAGAACCGTTTGCCCTCGATCTCGATGAACACCTGTTCCGTGGCTTGGGGCTGCTGCCAGTAGCCTTCGAAGATCTGGGGGCCATGCATCACGATCTCGCCGGTTTCACCCTGGGGCAGTTCCGCGCCTGTTTCCGGATCGATGATGCGCGAATCCACGCCCATGAAAGGAATGCCCAGGCATTGCTGCTTGGGCCGGTCGTGCGGATTGCTGTGCGACGGCGCGGCGGTTTCCGTCAGGCCATAGCCTTCGCAGAAGCGCAAGCCATATTGCTCGAACAGGCGCTGGGCCACGGCTTGCGGCATGGCCGCGCCGCCGCCGCCGATGTATTTGAGGCTGGAAAGATCGAATGAATCCAGGTTGGGGCTGCCCAGCAGATCGATGATCATGGTGGGGATGTTGGTCCAGTTGGTGATCTGGTAGCGCGAGATTTGCCGGCCAGCCAGTTCCCGGTCCCAACGCGGCATGATGACGAGGGTGGCCCCCAGGAAGATCGCCGTGTGCAGTACCGACACCATGCCCGTGATGTGGAACATGGGCACCACACCCAGCACCACGCTTTCACTGGTGCCGGTGCCCCAGTAGCTGCCGGCCACCGCATTGTGGTTGAGGCTGCGGTGCAGGTGCACGCAGCCCTTGGGGTTGCCCGTGGTGCCGCTGGTGTAGGGCAGCGCGGCCATGTCGTCCCGGCCGACGGTGTGCGGGGGCGGGGTATCGGTGCAGGCCAGGGCATCGGTCCAGGCATGGACCTGGCCGCCTTCCAGCCCGGCGGGTTCACGCCTGGTCAGCAGCCACTTGCTCCAGGCCTCAGGCGGTGCATCGTCGCCCTTGATGTCCGCGTCGAAGGCGTCGGTGAATTGGGAAGCCACGAGGTGCTGCAGCCCCTGGCCGGCGGGCAGGCCGTTGCTGGCCTTGGCCAGTTCGGGCGCGAGATCGGCCGTGGTGATGGCTACTTTGGCCCCGGAGTCGGTGATGTAGTGCTTCAGCTCCTCGGCCATGTTCATGGGGTTGACCGGCACCACCACGGCGTTGGCGCGCAGGATGGCGTAGTGGGCCATGACCAGCTGCGGCGTGTTCTGCATCATCAGGATGACCCGGTCGCCCTTGCTCACACCCAGGCGGTGCAGGTAGGCGGCCAGGCGCTCCGTGCCGTCGCATAACTCGCGGTAGGTGGTGGTACGGCCCAGGAATACCAGCGCTGCCTTGTCGGGGTAGCGCCGGGCATTGACCGCGAGGTTGTCCCAGATGCTGGTCGCGGGCGTGGTGATGGCATATGGAAGCCGGGCAGGCCAGTGGGCGTAGTGAGCTTGGTGATCAGGCATGGTCAAGACAGCTGTTGGCGGTAACAGTCTAACCAGTCTGTTGGCCTCGTCCAGGAGAAGTGGTCCCCTAGGCGACGCATTCAGTGACAGCGCTACCATTGCATGATGCACACCAGCGCCCTTGTTCTGTTCTCTGGCGGCCAGGATTCAACCACCTGCCTGGCCCATGCGCTTGCGCGCTATTCACGCGTGGAGACCATCGGTTTCGATTATGGCCAGCGCCATCGTGTCGAACTCGATGCGCGCCTGGTGGTGCTGCGGGAGCTGCGCGCCCGCTTTCCGGCCTGGGAGGGGAAACTGGGCGACGACCATATGATCGACGTCGGTGTGCTGGGGCAGATCAGCGAAACCTCCCTCACACGCGACATGGCGTTCCAGGTCGAAGCCTCGGGCCTGCCCAACACTTTCGTGCCCGGGCGCAATCTGGTGTTTCTCACGCTGGCCGGCGCGCTGGCCTACCGGCGCGGCCTGCAGGCGATCGTGACCGGGGTCTGCGAGACGGATTTTTCGGGCTATCCGGATTGCCGCGACGACACGATGAAAGCCATGCAGCTGGCGCTGTCCCTGGGAATGGACAAGCGCTTTCTGATCGAGACGCCGCTCATGTGGATAGACAAGGCGGCCACCTGGCAGCTGGCGCATGATCTCGGCCAGCAGGCCGATCCAGCCGGGGGCGGCGATGCGCTGGTTCAATTGATCACCGAGCATACGCACACCTGCTATCTGGGCGATAGGGGGCAGCGCCATGATTGGGGCTACGGTTGCGGGCAGTGCCCGGCATGTGCGCTGCGGGCGGGGGGATGGCAGCGATGGCACAATCAGTCCCATTAGCTGAAAGCACCCGTCATGACGCAAGCCGGAAAATCCATCCAACACCATAAAAATCTTCTTCCTCCGCACGCCACTCATGGACGCGTGCCGTTTTGCTCACCGGCGCCTTGCTCGCCGGACATGCGAGTGTTTCGGCGCAAACCTGGCCGCAGGCTGCTCCCCAAGGCGTGGATTGGCAACTGTCGTATGGCAAGAGCAATAAAGCCGACGTCAAGAAGGTGGGCGTGATCGCCGGCTGGCACCATGGCACTCCCTTGTGGCAGGGGGATCAGTGGCGCTTGGCGCTGCGCCATGAGTTGGAACTGGCCTATTGGCGCGTGCCGCAGGCGCAGGACATCGTGGAGGCCGGTTATTCGCCTTTTCTCCGCCTGGAGCGGCCCGTGGGCGGCTCGGGCCTGGTCTTCGCGGAAGCTTCCATCGGCGTGCGCCTGCTCTCCCATGTCCGCATAGCGGATGATCACACGCTTTCCAGCGCGTTCCAGTTCTCCGACCAACTCGGGTTGGGTTATCAGTGGGGTGCTGAAGGCCGGAATACCTTGGGGGTGCGCTTCCAGCATATTTCTAATGCGGGTATCAAGAAGCCCAACCCGGGGATCAATTTCACCCAGGTCTACTACCGGTACCGGTTCTAAGGCATCTTTGATTTAAGTCGCGACAGGTTTTTCCCCGTCATTCCCGCGCAGGCGGGAATCCAGCGACAGCGCTAACTGGATGCACTGGATTCCCGCCTGCGCGGGAATGACGGTTACTTGTTATCGTTACTCGTTATCAATACCTAGCCTGGTATCGTTCCCAGGGGCTGGCCCCGCACCTTCAGGGGTGCGCGTGGCTTGCAGGCATGGTGCGGTAGAACACCAAGGCTTGCTCGGCCGCCTCGCGCGCGCCGGCCTGGAGCACGCCGCGCTTGATCTTGCCGACGACATGCATTTCGCAGGGCTTGCAGTCGAAGCGCAGGGTGAGTTTTTCCTTGCCATTGACCAACTGCAGGGGCTCGGCCTTGATGGTGCCCTTGACGCCAATGACGCCCTTGGCCTGCTTGGGGCACAAGCTCAAGGAAAAGCGCACGCAGTGCTTGGTGATCATGAGGCTGACTTCGCCTTCTTCCTCCTGGCTTTCGTAGGCGGCATCAATCACCTTCACGCCATGCCTTGAGTAGAAGTCGTGCGCTTTCTGGTTGAAGACGTTGGCCAGATAGCTGAGCGTGTCGTCAGGATAGGGCACAGGCGGCTGAACGGGCGTGGCGCGCGGCAGGCGCTCCCAGGCGGCGGCACGTGCGGCCTCCAGCGCGGCCATGGCGTCCCGGCGCAGTGCATTGGCGGTGCTGGCGGGCACGAACCAGGGCCGGGGCAGATCCACCCGGATGTCGATGGGCGCAAAGTGGGTTTCACCCAGCCGGCCCATCGCTTCGCGCAGCTTCAGGGCCGCGCCTGCTTCGTCCTTGGGAGCGGCCCATTCCAGGGCCACACGTGATTCGCCGGCATGGCCGTCCTCATCGGTGACGGTGAGCCGAAGGCCGCCTTCGCATTCGGCCAGGTGCAGCCATGCGCCGATACGGCGGTCGGAGGATTTTTTCTCCAGCGTCCGCACCCAGTCCATGCTGCGGTTGCGGTGAATGGTGGTGCCTTTGCGCAGGTCGTGCAACGTGGCCATGGCGTCTTTGGGGAAGACGCGCCACAAGCCGCTTTGCATGTCTTCCACCCGGTTGGTCTGCGCGCCCACCAGCGCCTTCTGCTGATTCCAGTAGCACAGGCCATCGCCATTGGAGAGCTTCAACTGCGGATCGTCGGTGCGCAGCTCGAAGTGATCGGATGCCACGCGGGTGACGAAGCCGATGGGCTGGCCAGGGTTCTTGGGCGTGTCGAAGGCGCCGATGTCGGCCTGGCGGCCATTGACGAAATAATCGGTGAACTCGCGATTGAAGTTCTGCAGCGGATCGGGCGTAAACCCGAAAGACACTTGACCGCTGGAGGCGCGCGCCAGCTCGGGGCGCTCTTCCAGAATTTCATCGAACAGGCGGCGGTAGTGGGCCGTGATGTTCTTCACATAGCCCATGTCCTTGTAGCGGCCCTCGATCTTGAAACTGCGCACACCCGCATCGATGAGGGGGCGCAGATTCAGGCTCTGGTTGTTGTCTTTCATTGAAAGGACATGTGCATCGTGGGCCACGAAGCGGCCCTGGGCATCGAGCACCTGGTAGGGCAGGCGGCAGGCTTGCGAGCAGTCTCCGCGGTTGGCGCTGCGGCCGGTGTGGGCATGGCTGATGTAGCACTGGCCGCTGTAGGCCACGCAGAGCGCGCCATGAATGAAGAATTCGATGGAACAGCGGTCCGGATCGAGCGCGTCGCGGACACCGGCGATTTCCTGCAGCGTCAGTTCGCGGGCCAACACGATCTGGGACAGACCCGCGTCTTGCAGGAACCGCGCTTTCTCGGGCGTTCTGATGTCGGTCTGGGTGCTGGCATGCAGTTGGATAGGGGGCAGATCCAACTCCAGCAGGCCCATGTCCTGGATGATGAGGGCATCCGCGCCGGCTTCGTACATCTGCCACGCGAGGCGGCGCGCAGGTTCCAGTTCATCGTCGCGCAGAATGGTGTTGAGCGTGACGAAAATGCGTGCATCGTAGCGGTGCGCGTGCGCGGCCAGGCGGGCGATGTCGGCCACGGAGTTGCCGGCGCTGGCGCGCGCGCCGAAGCCTGGGCCGCCAATGTAGACGGCGTCAGCGCCGTGCTGGATGGCTTCGATGCCGATATCGGCGTCGCGCGCGGGGGCAAGCAGTTCGAGCTGGTGAGCGTGGGGCATGGGGGCGATTATCCCAGCCTGCCCCTGCCGCCGCTCTCCTTGGCTATTCCGTGCTGAAGCCGGAAGCCTTGACGATGGGGCCCCAGCGGGCGAAATCGTCGCGGATGCCTTGCGCCAGGGCAGAGCCAGGAGCCGAATCGGCATTGGAGCCGAGTTTCAGCAGCGCTTCCCTGACTTCCGGCGTTTGGGCGATCTTGAGGGAAATCGTTTCCAACTGCTTGACAGTGGCGTCGGGGGTGCTGACCGGCACGAAAAAGCCCGTCCACTCCAGATCGTCGAACTCGTTGTAGCCCAGCTCCTTCAGCGTGGGGACGCCAGGAATCATCTCGCTGCGCTTGGTGCCGTTGATGGCCAGGATCTTGACGCGCTTGCCGTTGTATTGCGCCATGTCGGCGATCGGCAGAATGGCTGCCGCGACCTGGCCTCCCAGCAGGTCTTGCGTGAGCGGCGCGGCGCCACGATAAGGCACGGAGGTCAGCTTGGTCTTGGTCAGCTCTCCCAGCCGGTAGCCCACGAATTGAGGCAGGCTGCCAGGGGCGGGCACGCCGTAGTTGGAGTGCTTCTCATCGCGGCGGGCCAGTTCCAGCCATTCTTTCAGGCTGTTGGCGGGGCTCGAGATCGGCACCGTGATGGTTTCATTGAAACTGGACAGGCGCACCACCGGCTTGAAGTCCTTCAAACTGTCGTAGCGCACGCTTTTCATGGTCAGCGGGGCGGTGACCATCATGTGGGAGGTGCCCAGCATCACGGTGAGCCCATCGCCCGGCTGGCCTTTCACGTAATCGGCAGCGATGGCACCGCCCGCGCCCGTGCGGTTGTCGACCACTACCGGCATGCCCAGCTCCGCCTTGAGCTTGTCGCTCAGGGTGCGGGCCAGCACGTCGGCCGAGCCGCCTGCGGGAAAGCCGACCACCAGGCGCAACGGGCCGCGGCTGGTGGGAACCTGCGCCCAGGCCGGGCCGGTGGATGCCAGCGGAATCAGGGCCGAAGCGAGTAGTTGACGCCGTTTCATGGAGTGGTCCTTTTTTGATGTAAGGAAGTCGGGATTTCATCGGGCTTCGCGCTTCATGTCACAGCGGCGCGGTGCGCTGGAACCAAGGCCAGGCGCGCTCGATCTCGGCGGCCAGTTGCAGCAGGGTGGCGTCCTCGCCAAACCGGCCGACCAATTGCACGCCCAAGGGCAGCCCCTCGGCTGTCCAATGCAGAGGCAGGCTGATGGCTGGCTGGCCGGTGGCATTGAAGGCGCCGGTGAACGGGCAGAACGCCGAAGCGGCTTGCTGGAACTCATTCAGAGAAAGGGCTTGGGTAGACAGGGTGCCCAGGGGAAGGGGAGGCGAGGCCAGTGTCGGTGTGAGCAGCACGTCCACGGTCTGGAAAAAGCGCCCAATCCGCCGCACTTCCTGGTTGATGCGGGTGAACTGGCTTGCATAGTCCACTCCGGTGACCTTCTGGCTCAGGCGGATGGCCTCCCAGGTCACGGGCTCCAGTTCGTCCTCGCGGGCGGCGCGCCCGAGCACGGCCTCCCGCGCCCGCAATTGGGCAGCCAGGCCGGTCAGCAGCAGCAGGCCTGTGGCGGCGCTGAGAGCGCCAGCGTCGAAGTCGGGCGCACCGGGTTCCACCACATGGCCCAAGGTTTCGAGCCGGCGTGCCGTTTCCAGTACCGCAGCCTCGCATTCCGGGTGCGAGGGCTGCTGGCGGAAGGTGTGCGAGGTAAAGGCGATCCGCAGCCGGCGGGGCGGCCGGTTGAGGAGCGCCAGAAACGATTCGGCAGGCGGGGGCGTGAAGTAGGGCGCGCCCACATCGGGGCCTGCCGTGGCATCCAGCAGGGCGGCGCAGTCGCGCACCGACCGCGTGACGGCATGCTCGTGGCTAAGCCCGTGCGAGGCCTCGCCTCGGTGCGGCCCGGTAGGCAGCAGGCCCCGCGTGGGCTTGAGGCCCACCAGGCCATTGCACGCCGCGGGTATCCGGATGGAGCCGCCGCTGTCGGTGGCGTGCGTGGCCGGCAGGATGCCGGCAGCCACGGCGGCAGCGGCTCCGCCGCTGGAACCGCCAGCGATACGGGTCAGGTCCCAGGGGTTGCGGGTAGGGCCGGCCAAGGCCGTCTCGACGGAGGGGCTCATGCCGAATTCGGAAGACGCGCTGCGCCCCAGAATTCTCAAGCCGGCTTGCCGCAGCCGGGCGACGGTTTCGCTGTCGAAGTCCAGCCGCTGGTCCGCGAACAGCCGGCTGCCGTGGGTCAGCGGCATGCCGCGCACGGGGGCGTGCAGATCCTTGATGAAGTAGGGCACGCCGCCGAGCGGGCCGGCTGCGGGTGCTTGGCGGGCCTCCGCCACGGCGGCTTCGTCGAGGTAGGTGATGGCATTGACCTGCGGGTTGACGGCCTGCAGGCGGTCCAGGGCCGCGTCGAGGACTTCATGCGGCTGCAGTTCCTTGCGCCGGATCGCCTCGGCCAGGCCCACGGCATCGAAGGCGCGGTATTCGTCGAAGCGCAGGCTCATGTGCGCTCACCCACGACGGCCATGGCTTCGATTTCCAGGCGGCTGCCCAGCGCGAGCTGCTTGGCGCCGAAGGCGCTGCGGGCGGGGTAAGGCTTCGTGAAAAAGCGGGTGTAGACCGCATTGAAAGCCGGCCAGTCCGCCATGTCGGCCAGCATCACCGTGCACTTGACCACGTCGCGCATGGAGAAACCGTGGTGTTCCAGCGATTGCTGGATGTTGCGCAAGGCTTGCTCGGCCTCGGCTTCGATGCCGCCCGGAGCCAGCTGCAGACTGTCGGGCAAGGTGCCCATCTGGCCCGAGAGGTAGAGCGTGTCATCGACACGCACGATTTCGGAAAAAGGTAAGCCCAGGCGGAGAAAGGCTGGCGAGTTGAGGTGTTGAATACGCGGCATGTCTCTTGGTTGTTTTTTAGAATGGTCTGCCAGGATGCTTGTCTCTTTTAGGCAGAAACGCAGACTCTACGCAGTCCTTGGCATTTCAACAAGCCTCTTTCTCTTCCGTCATTCCCGCCTGCGCGGGAATGACGAGTGTGGCGATCAAAGTTCAGGGATGGTGAAAGAATGCTCAGGGCGGCGTCATGGCCCAGCGCCGGTCGTGGAACTCGGTCACCGTGGGCCGGTGTGCAATGGAGATCATCGCTCCTCCAGCCCGCTCGGTCATCTGCCGCAAGCGCCCATACAACGTTTGCTCCGCAGGCACGTCGAGCGCACTGGTGGCTTCGTCGGCCAGCACCCAGGCAGGTTTTTTCAGCAGTACACGGGCGATCGCCAAGCGCTGCTGCTCGCCGCCGCTGAGTTTTTGTGTCCAGTTGTCGGATTCGTCAAGGCGCCCGGCGAGTCCGGGCAGCAAGGCCTGCTCCAGGGCTTCGCGCAGGGCGTCGTCGGTATATTGGGAGGCCGGTTCGGGATAGGCCAGCGCGTCGCGCAGCGAGCCGTCGGGGAAATAGGGACGCTGGGGAATGAACATGGCGTCGCGCGGCAGGGCGACTTGCCCGCGCGCCCAGGGCCAGATGCCGGCGAGCGCGCGGAACAGGGTGGATTTGCCGCTGCCTGAGGGGCCCTGCAGCAGCGTGTGCTCCCCGGGGGCGGCGCGCAGGTTGGCGTCTTTCAGCAGCGTGGCGCCAGTGGGCAGCCACACGGTCAACCCATGCGCTTCCACCGCGCCTGGGTTTTCGTCTGGCCGCGCAGGCTCGATGCTGCCCTGTTGCTGCCTTTGCCGCGAAAGCGTGGCTTCGAAACTCGTCAAGCGCTCGGTGGTGGCGCGCCAACTGGCCAGGCTGTCGTAGTTGTCGACGAACCAGGAGAGCGCAGTCTGCACACGGTCGAACGCACTGGCGATCTGCATCAGTTCGCCCAGTTGAATCGCTCCACCGAAAAAGCGCGGCGCGGCGACGATCATGGGGAACACGGTGGCAGCCTGCCCGAACAAGTTCGTGAAGCCGACCAATTGTTTCTGCTTGGCAATCAGTTTCAGGTAGTTCGCCAGGACAGAGGTAAAGCGCGTATCCAGATTGCGGTTTTCCAGGGCTTCGCCTTTGTCGAGCGCAATCGATTCGCTGTACTCGCGCACCCGCATCAAGTGATGGCGAAAATCAGCCTCGCGTTTTTGTTGCTCGAAATTCAAGCCGATCAAGGGCCGGCCAATGTAATGGGTCAGCACGGTACCGACCCCACAGTAGAGCAGCGCCATCCAGACCATGAAGCCCGGA
Organism: Ottowia sp. VDI28; assembly: GCF_049532675.1. NCBI lineage: Bacteria > Pseudomonadati > Pseudomonadota > Betaproteobacteria > Burkholderiales > Comamonadaceae > Ottowia > Ottowia sp. VDI28. The sequence continues at coordinate 2,062,716 of NZ_CP149820.1, forward strand.
ATGGTGAAGCTGCTGCCCCCCAGGCTGAAAGAGAAGCTCCCGGACAGTGACCACAGGATGCCCACGAAGCTCACCAGGGTGACCACGGCGTTCAGGAACCCCATTGTCAGGCCGACGGTCTGGGCGGTGAACAGGTTGACGTCTTCCTGCAGGCGCTGATCGGGGTTGTCGGGCACGTGCTGGCCCGCTGCGGGCAGCCCCGCTGCCGTCTGGGGTTGCGTGGCCGCCTCGGTGTAGCGCGCCAGCTCGATGCGGTAGAAGGCATGGTCCTTCAGCCAGCGGCTCATCATGTGGCGCGTCATCCAGGCGCGCCAGCGTACCTGCAGCAGTTGGGCAATATAAAACCGGTAGACCGCGATGACGATGAAGATCATCGCCAGATAAGTGAAGCGGCCCAACTGCGACCAGAACACCGCCTGGTTCTTGTTCTGCAAGGCATCGTAGAACACGCGGTTCCACTCGTTGAGCTGCACCAGCATGTAGACCGCGCCCAGATTGAGCGCGATCACTGCCGCCAGCATGCTCCGTGCCCGCCATTTTTCTTCTGACTGGAAGTAGGGCAAGGACAGATGCCAGACTTGGCGCAGGAAGCCTCTGAAGCGGGAGAGTTTGTCAGACCAGTTCATGGAAAGAGCCGCGATGGGCGGCCAGGATCGTGGAGTTGCCATGCTAACGGGTGGGCCGCGGTAGCCGGGACACTGCCGCGTTCAGGCAAGCGGCCTATACTTGTTTTTTGTGTCTTTTTTGTTGCAGGGCCGCTCCCAAGACAAAAAGCACCCCCACGGGGGGCAGCAGACCATGCGAAGCAGGGGAGCATAGGGGCAATTTTTTGTGACAAAGCAAAGACATCGCACCATGTGCTGGGAGGATGGGCTGGCATGCCGAATGTAGTGGTAGGGTTGCCTCAGGCCGAGTGGCCGTATGCGCAGATTCTGGTGAGGCTTGCGCTGGGGCTGGTTCTGGGCCTGTTGATCGGGTTGGAGCGCGAGCGGCGCGGCAAGGAAGCAGGGCTGCGCACCTTCGGCTTCATAGGCTTGCTGGGCACGATGGGCGGGGCGCTCGGTCCGGCTTTCGCGCTGGGCACGCTGGGGCTGACGGCCATGCTGGCGGTGATCTTGAATGTCTCGTCGCTGCGCAGCGGCCAGGGCACCGAGTTGACCACTTCCGCGGCCATGATGGTGACCACCATGGCAGGCATCATGTGCGGGCTGGGCCACACGATTTCACCCGCCGCCGTCATGGTGATCGCCACCGCGCTGCTGGCCTGGAAGGAACGGCTGTCTGATTTCTCCATGGGCATCTCGGAAGGCGAGGTGCGCTCGGCGCTGCTGCTGGCCATTCTCGGGATCGTGATCTACCCGGCATTGCCGGAAGGCCCTGTAGGGCCATGGCATTTGATCGAGCCGCGAGCGGCCTGGGTCACGGTGATCCTGATCGCTGGCATCGGCTTTTTCAACTATGTGCTGTGGAAGCTGTACGGTACGCGCGGCACCGAGCTCTCGGGATTTTTCGGCGGCCTGATCAACAGCAATTTCACGGTGATCGAGCTTTCCAACCGCGTGCGGGAAGTTGGGACGGCGTTCGTCGGCACGGCCTACCGCGGTATCTTGCTGGCCACCACGGCCATGGTGGCGCGCAATGCCACCTTGCTGCTGATCCTTGCCCCCGCGGCGTTGGTGGGGGCCTTGGGCGCCTTCGCGCTCATGCTGTGCATGAGCGCGATCATGGTGCTGCTGAGCATGCACCGGCGCCGTTTTCAGGCCGCCGGCAGCGCCCCCGAGATCAATCTGGACATGCCGTTTTCACTACCGCAGGCCTTGAAGTACGGCGCCATCTTCTTGATCCTGCATGTGCTGGGCGCGCTCACGCAGCGGCAGTTCGGCGATTCAGGTTTTTACTTCATCAGCGTGGTGGGCGGATTGCTCTCGAGTGCGAGCGCGGTGGCGGCCGCGGCGGCGCTGGCGACGCAGGGCAGTATCGAGCCGACCACGGCGGGCATTGGGGCTGTACTGGCTTCTTTCACCAGCATTGCCTTCAGTTTGTCCTTCGTGCTGCGCACGCGCGATCAGGCGCTGGTGCAGCGGCTCGCGGTCTCCATGGTGTTGATCGCGATCGCCGGTGTGGTGGGGTTGCTGCTGGGCCACCTCGTGCAGCCCTGGGTGGCGCCGCTATTGGGGCGGGTGATTCATTGATTCTTCACGCGCGCCGTATGAGTCCGTCGAGCTGAGGATCCCAGGTGGCGCCGGGCAGGACGGCGGCCAATTGGCTGTCGCGCAGGCCGAAGCACCTGTGCCAGCACGGCACGAAAATCATGATGTACGGGCAGATCGCGCTTTTCATGCAGCTCGGCCGACGCCAGGCCTGTCCATTGCCCGTGCCAGCGTCCGCCATTGATGCGATTGCCCAGCAGCCAGAGGGCGTTCCCATGGCCATGATCAGTGCCTCGGGTGCCGTTTTCCGACAGGGTGCGGCCGAACTCACTGGCGATGACGATCGCATCACCGTCTTCGCTGAAATCGCGCCGCAACTGCATCAGCGCGGCGCCGAGCTTGCGCAGGTTGCCGGCCAGTGAACCGGTGGCGGCGCCTTGGCCGGCATGCGTGTCCCAGCCGCCCGCCGAGAGAAAACCGATGCGTAGCTTCCGTTCTTGCCGCATCAATGCTCCGAGGTTGCGTGCGTCGTTTTCCAGCGCGGCGGCGGGGGCGGCGCCGTTGTCAGCGGCTTGCATCTCGCGGCTCAGCTCTTGTGCGGTTTGCAGCCGACTCTCGGCGCCTTGGCGAAAGGCGGTGGAGAGCGCGTCAGGGCCGTCGTAGAGGGCCATCAAGGCTTCGCGTGTGCGTGGGTTCTCCAGCGCACCGGCGCGTTGCGCGGCCTTGCCGCGCGCCACCAGCTTAACGGCCTGCGGGCCGGCCAGAATGCGCGGGTTGGCTTCACCGACGCCAATGGCCCGGGCTGAACCGTGGGCACCACCCAGTCCTGCCAGGGTGTTGAGCCAGCCAGACACTTCGCTGGTCCGGCCGGGACGCGCGGTCTCCCATTGATACTGCGCGTCGAAATGGGAGCGCGTGGGATCGGGCGAGCCAGCCGCCGGCACCACGCCCAGCACACCTTGCTGCCATAGCGGGAGGAGGGCGCCCAGCGAAGGGTGGAGCCCGAAGCGGTCGTCAAGCCGGATCGTGGTCTGGGCACTGCCGTCCGGCGCGGCAATGGCAATGCTGGGCCGGGCGCGCCCGTAGTCCGGGTCGGCCCAAGGGATGAAGGCCGAGAGGCCGTCGTAGGCGCCTCGCAGAAAGACGACGATCAGGCGGCCGTCTCCACGCGCGGCAGGCATGGTCTGCCCCCAGGCATGCGGCATGGTGGCCAGCGTGGCGCCAGCAAGCAGGGTGCGGCGGGTCAGGACGGAAGTGGTCATTGCGGGCCTTCCATTGAGGAGTGCGCTTTTGCTTTTACTTGGCCATGAAGTCGGGGCTGGCCAGCAGCAGGCCGGCACGCAGCCTGGGCGGCTGTGCATCGATCCTCTGCATGGTGGCCGGTTGTATGAAGGGCGTGAGGTAGTCCAATGACGGCTCGCGGCGGGCGACCGCCATGGCATAGTCGGCACGGCGGGCCAGAGCTTCGGGCGCCAGCCAGGTGGCAGCATCGGATTTGTAGCCGTCTGGTGTGGACCAGCGGTGAATGCCTTGGCCGGCGCCATTGAGGGCGCCCAGTGCCTGATTGATTCCGCGGTCATCTTGGGCCCCGCCCGCGGCGGTCAGGACCGAGCAGACATAGTCGTAAGGGGTCTTGAACAGCTTGTTGGCCGGGTCCCAGAAGGCTGGCGAGGCTGCCAGGGTTCGCATGATCGCGCGCAGATCACCCTGGCTGGATTCGAAGCTCCGGGCCAACTTCTTCACCAGGGCGGGCGGTGGTTCGTCGGCCACGAACCACTGCGCCAGCCTCAGGGCGATACGCCGCGCCGTGGCCGGTTGTGCTGCCAGCAAGCGGATGGCGGCGATGCCTTCTTCTTCGCCTTGCAGCGGCTTGGCGGAGACGAAGGTCTGACCCAGCAGCGTTTTGGGTTGCGCGTCATGCAGCCGCGGGGCGAAGCGGAAACCTTCGGGCTGCTGAGGGGCTACCGTCCAGCCGGTGAGTATGCGTGCCAACTCATGCACATCCTGCTGGGTATAGCCACCGTGTACGCCCAGCGTATGCAACTCCATCAGTTCGCGCGCGTAGTTTTCATTCAGGCCGCGGCGCTGCTTGCCTTGGATGGTACCGTCGGCGACGCTTTGGGCTTGGTCGAGGTAATAGAGCATGGCCGGGTGGCGGCTGCTGGCAAGCAGCAGTTCATCGAAGCGGCCCAACACATGCGGACGGATGGCGTTGAGCACATAGCTGCCCACGAAGGGTTTGACGGAGCCCTTGTCCGCCGAGACGTTGAGGTGATTGAACCAGAATTCGGTCAGGCGTGCCAGCAAGGGGTTTTCGATATCGGGGCGGCTGCATGTGGTCAGTCGCCACGCGGCGGATTCGCGGGCCATGCGGTTGCTGTAGGCGAGGCGGGGATCATCGGCGGGCATGGGCTGCGCGGAAGGCGCGGACATGGGCGGTGCCGAGACGGAGGCTGCCTGCTCGTCTGCGCGTTTTTCACGGCGTGCCGCTTGCTCAGCCCGGTAATTGGCAAAGATCTCCGGCAGCGGCGCGTTGAATTCGGCAACGGCTGGTTCGAGCTGAGCAGGGCGTCGGCTCGCGGCAAGCGCCTGATCGATCTCGCGCAGCGCCCATGCGCGCGGCCCGCCGGCTCGCTGCACCTGCGCAACCAAGGCTGGCGTGGGACCATAGCCGAGGCGGGAAAGCGCGCGCCATGCATCTGCATCGGATTGGCGGGTTTCTGCTGCGGCACTGCCCAGCAAGCCCAGGCAGGCGAGAATGGCGGCCGCACATGAGCCCAGGAGCCGGTTCATAAGTATTCCGTTGGAAAAGGGTTCCAGGATGTCCCAATACAACGAGCCGCGGGAGGAGATCGGCGACGGTCTTACAAAATTTACTGTGTGGAAACGGCGCCGGATGCGGAATCCTGGTTGCGTTGCTCCTTCAGGCGGCGTGCTTCGCGCTCAGCACGGCGCTGATCCGCCAGGGCGCGAATTTCATCCTGCGTGACATAACCATCGTGGTTGGCGTCAGCGGCCTTGAATTCTTCGGCCAATGCGGGCCTGATGCGGGTGATCCAGGCGACTTCGTCTTTCGACAGGACACCGTCATTGTTGGTATCCAGCATGCGGAACCAGCGGAGGGCTTGCTCTTCACCCTTGTTGGCAGGTGCTTGCTCTGAGGCGGCCGAGGCTGGTGCGGCGGCGGATACGGCCGGTTTTGATTGGGCCAGCACCTGACTGCTGAAAGCCACACAGGAAAAAACGACGAAGGTGGTAACGACGGATGCTTTGAAACTCATTCAACTTTGGTCTGTGCCAGCGCGGTCAGTTCCCGCGCATGGCCGGGGTTTGTAACACCGCTGGCCACATGACCGGCTGGCACATGGCGCGCGGCGTGCTCGATGTGGCCTGTTTGGTCGTCGAAGAAGAAATCCGGTTCGAATTCGCGCAGGAATTCACCCTTGGGCAGGCCGCCCAGGAACATGGCTTCGTCCACCCCCACGCCCCAGTGCATCAGCGTGCGAATGGCGCGCTCGTGCGCGGGTGCGCTGCGCGCCGTGACCAGCACGGTACGGAGCCGCATGGCGCCGCCACTCGATTGTTGCAACCGGTGCAGCGCCGAAAGCAGTGGCTTGAAAGGCCCATCCGGCAGCGGCAACGCGGCCTTGCGTTTTTCATGTGCCTGGAAAGCGGCGAGGCCTTTTTTCTGGAACACTTGCTCGGCTTCATCGGCGAACAGCACGGCATCGCCGTCGAAGGCAATGCGGACTTCATCCGCATGGTTGCCCATGGCTTGCGCCGAATCGGTCACCACACGCGCAGCCGGAAAGCCAAGGCTCAGTGCTTGCCGCACATCCGCTTCATTGGCGGAAAGGAACAGGTGCGCGCCGAGCGGGCGCAGATAGCGGAACGGATCGCGGCCCTGCGTGAAGACACCGCGCTCCAGTGAGATGCCGGCCGCCGCCGCGCTGCGGAACACACGCATGCCGCTCACCGGATCGTTGCGTGAAAGGATCACGACCTCTACCCGGTGCTGACCAGGTTCGTTGAAGGCGAGCAGCTTGCGCACCAGCGAGAACGCCACGCCCGGCTTGGCCGGGACGTCGATGCGCTCAAGCTGGGTGCGCATATACGCAGCGGCATCCCCGGCTTCGAACAGCCGGTTCTCCTCCTCGAAATCGAAAAGCGCGCGCGAGGAGATGGCGACGACGAGTTGATCCTGAAGCGACGGTGGCATGGTGGAAACGGGGTTATGTTATTTGACCCACTGATTGAGCTGAATGATCGGCAGCATCACGGCCAGAACGATCAACATCACGACGATGCCCATGGCGACAATCAGAAGCGGCTCCAGGATGGTGGCCAACTGCATGGCGCGGCGCTGCACTTCGGCAGAGAGCTGATTGGCCGCGCGCTGCAGCATGATGGGCAACTGGCCGGTCTGCTCGCCCAGGCGGGCGAACATGGACAATAGGCCAGGAAAGCGCTTTTTCTGCGCCATGGCCGAAGCCAGCGGCGCGCCTTCGCGCACCAGCACCAGGGCGTCTTCGGCGTCGGCGCGCATGGCGGTGTTGTTCAGGGTTTCGGCGGCCGCTTGCAGGGCCCTCAGGATGGGCACGCCCGATCCTGCCAGCATGGCCAGGGTACTGGCAAATCGCGCTGAGTTGTAGCCGCGCGCGAGCCGCCCGACGACGGGCAGGTTCAGCCAGGCCGCATCGAACTCCTGGCGCAGCAGCGGCCGCGCCAGCGCCCACTTGGTGAAGGCCGCCACGAGCACCACGGCGCCCAGCATCCACCAGCCCCAGTTGCGCACGAAATCGCTGATGGCCAGCATGGCCACCGTGAGCCATGGCAAGGCGTGCTTGGTGCCGGCGAACACGGTAGCCACCTGGGGCACGACGTAGCTCACGAGAAAGATCACGATCACGATCGCCACCACGGTGACGATGGCGGGATATAGCGCTGCGCCGATCAACTTGGCTTTCAGGGCCTGGCGCTCTTCCAGGTCATCGGCCAGGCGCTCCAGGACGGTCCCCAGGTGCCCGCCTTGCTCGCCCGCCGCGATGACGGCGGTGTAGACCTGCGAGAACTCGCGCGGATGCTGCATCATGGCCTTGGCCAGCGGCGAGCCGGCGTTGACCTCGGAGCGCAGGGCGGCGATCAGGTTGCGCTGCTTGTCGTCTTCGGCTTCGTCGGCCAGCGCGGTGAGAGAGCGCTCCAGCGGCAGGCCGGAAGCCACCAGCCCGGCGAGCTGGCGTGTCCAGATGGCCAGTTGGGTGGAACTGAAGGTGCGGCCGCCGATGATGGGTTTCGACAGGAGCCCCGCCGCTCCGCCATCCGCCACTGGATCAACACTGAGCGGCACCAATGCCTGCCCGCGCAAAAGCGAGCGGGCCGACTTGGCGGTGTCGGCCTCGATGACACCCTTGCGGGTCTTGCCGTCGGCTTGAAGAGCCTCGAAAGTATAGGCGGGCATGGGAGTATGGTAGCGGCTCGGACGGAGGTTTTCGTGAAGCTGCGCCGATGGCGTGTACGCGGATCGCGGCGCTCGGGGTTGATCCGGCTTGTCCGGGTTCAGTCCACGCTCTCATGTCCGCCGGCATCGATTTCTTCCGCGATGATTTCTTTCCAGGCTGCGATACGGGACTCGGTGACCATGGTGGCATGGACAGCGATGCTGATGGCGAGGTGCGGTGCGCCTTGGGCGCTGGGCAGGGCACGGCCCATTCCAAAGCCGCCCTCCACCACGGTGCCCTGGCTGATCGCGAAGCCGCTGCGGCGTGCCAGCGCGGCGGCGCTGCGCAAATGCTCCGGGCTCAGCCTTGGGTAGCGCGTCAGGCTGGGGGCAATGGACTGAATGATGCGCTCTGTCTGAGCCGGATCGAGTGCGGCCAGCAAGGCGGTGGCACCTGCGCCCACACCCAGCAAGCGGCGCTGGCCAACATCCACGGGGACGAAGCGCACGACGGCATTTCCGTCGACCTTGACCAGGCACACCGCTTCGACACCGCTGCGGCGCATCAGGTACGACGTGACTCCCGTGCGTCTCGCCACCGCTTCCACGGCATGGTGCCAGCGGCGCACATCTTCAGCGCCCACTGTGGGCGTGAGGCCAAGTTCATGAATGAGCGGGCCCATCCGGTAGAGCCGGTCGGTCGCGCGTTCGACAAAACCTTCTTCGACCAGGCAGCCGAGGATTCGATGCACGGTGGACCGTGGCAGGTCCATGCGCCTGGAGACTTCCGCCAGCGTGCTGCCGCCGGCATTGGCCTGTGCGATGGCTCGCAGGATGCCGGCGGCACGGCGTACCGCCTGGGTGCCATCCGCGTGCTGCGGTGTGGCGGCCACGGCGGGCTGCTCAGATGCGGTTTTCTTCATATGGCCGCATTATGGAACATATGAATTGTGTTTTCCCTTGCTTTTGCGATCTGCTGTTTCAGTTTTTGAGAGAGGTAAATAGAATTTTTGAATTCCAGATGCATTGAGCTGTATGGCCATGCATCAAAAAATATGTTCCATAATTTGAAACAGGAGATATGCCGTGTCAGATAAACAGATCCGCCGCTCATCCGCATCTCCGCGCCGCCGCTGGCTCGCGCGCACGGGTGCGGCATTTCTGGCGCTCGCTGGACTTTCGGCGAGTGCTTGGGCGCAAGCTGATTTTCCGAACAAACCTCTGCGCCTGGTGGTGCCCTTCGCGGCTGGCGGTTCGGACGTGATGGCGCGTGCTTTCGCAGAAAAACTGGGGGAAGTGCTCAAGCAGCCCGTGATCGTGGAAAACAAGCCCGGCGGTGCCGCCATCATTGGATCCAGCTATGTGGCGCAGGCGCCGGCTGACGGCTACACCATGCTGTGGCTGGGCGGCGGTAGTCTGACACCCGTGCTCATCAAGGACTTGAAGTTCGACATTCTCAAGTCGTTGAAGTCGGTGGTGAGTATTGCGCGTGGCGGCATGACGCTGATGGTTCCTGGCTCCATGCCCGTGCATAACTTCGCCGAATTTCTGGCCTATGCCAAGGCCAATCCAGGAAAGCTGAATTACTCGCACACCGCGGGCAGCATCTTGCTGTCGACAGAGATGCTCAAGTCCAAGGCGGGCTTCGAGGCCGTGGCCATTCCCTACAAGGGCTCCACGCAAGTGGCTGCGGCGCTGATGGCCAATGAGATCCAGATGGGCATCGACGTGCCGGTTTTCTATCTCGGCATGATCAAGACCGGCAAGATCAGGGCGATCGCGCACGGCAGCCAGGAGCGTTCGCCTTCGTTGCCCGATGTGCCCACGCTGGCCGAAGTGGGCGTGAAAGACCTTGTCTTCGCGTTTTCCTATGGCATCTGGGCACCGGCGGGAACACCTGATGCCATCGTCGAAAAACTCAATGCCGCCTACAACGAGGTCCTCAAGGACCCATCCATCCGGGAGCGCCTGGCGCAGGCGGGCGTAGTACCTGTGGGTGGGGGCGCCGGCGTGCATGCGAAGGCGGTCAAGGCCGAGCAGGATATGTGGGCCTCAGCCGCCAAGCAGATTGGCTACGAACCGCAATGAGGGCGCCGAATCTGTTCTCGCTCGCCGGCAAGACGGTGGTGGTTACCGGTGGCGGCAAAGGCATCGGCCGAGGTATCTCGGAAGCCATGGCGCGCCACGGTGCCAACGTCGTGGTGGCTGGCCGCTCCTTCGAAGCGCTGGCCGATACCGCTGAGGCGATACAAACCCTGGGCGCATCGGCGCTTGCCGTGGCGGGCGACATCACCCGGACAGCAGACCGCGAGCATCTCATTGCCGCCACGCTGGAACGCTATGGTGCCATCGACGGCTGGATCAACAATGCGGGCAGCGCCAGCCCATCCGACGTCGGGCCGCTCGATGAGGTTGGGGAGGCGCAATGGGATCGCGTGCTCGATCTCAATCTCAAGGCCGCATTTTTTGCCGGGCAAGCTGCCGCGCGGGCCATGGTCTGTGGGGGCTCCATTATCAATATCACCTCGCGCAGCGCTTCCTATCCGAATCCGGGCACCGGCCATTACGGAGCCGCCAAGGCAGCGATGGAAAACCTGACGCGCACCATGGCGGCGGAGTGGGGCCACCGGGGCATCCGCGTCAATGCGGTGGCGCCAGGCGTGGTGTTGACTGAGGAGCTCGCGAAAACGTTCAACTCACCCGGGCGCATACGCCGCCAGGTGGAAACTGTGCCGCTGCAGCGCCTCGGACGGCCCGAGGACATCGGCCCGTTGTGTGTCTATCTGGTGAGCGATGCCTCGGCCTGGACCAGCGGGACAGTGATTGGCGTCAACGGCGGCAGTTTTGTGCCCATGGGCTATCTGAGCTATTTGGCCAAGGTTTACCGCGACGCGGAGCCTGCCGCTATCTGATTTCAAGGAAACCAGGATGGATTTTTCATGGTCTTCGGAGCAGGCCGCATTGCGCCAGCGTGTGCGCGATCTGCTGGCTCGCGAACTACCCCTGATTGGGACAGCATCAGCCGGCATGGCCCAGGCAGCCCCGGGCAGACGGCGTTCTCGCTCGATTTTTGCCCCAAGTTGGCCCGCGAAGGCTTGCTGGTGCCGCATTGGCCCGTGGAGCATGGCGGTAGCGGCGCACCGCCTTGGCATCATTTCATTATTGGCGAGGAGCTTTGGGCTGCGGGTGAGCCGCGCGGATCCCAGTACATGAACGTCAACTTCATTGGCCAGACGATCATGAAGTTCGGCTCCCGCGAGCAGCAACAGCGCTTCCTGTCACCGATGGCGGCGGGCCGGGCGATCTGGTGCCAGGGTTTTTCCGAGCCGTCGGCCGGATCGGACCTTGCAGCCTTGCGCACACGTGCCGAGCGCCGAGGTGATGGCTATGTGATCAACGGCTCCAAGATCTGGACCTCGTATGCCGGCCTGGCGCAGCATTGCTTCTTGCTCGCTCGAACCGGCGGTGTGGGCCGCCAGGGCATCTGCATTTTTCTCGTGCCCATGGATACGCCCGGCATCACTGTGCGTGCCATCCCCTCGCTGATTGGGGAAGGTGATATCCACGAGGTCTTCTTCGACGATGTGCGGGTACCGGATGCTGCGCGGTTGGGCGAGGAAGGGCAGGCTTGGCCCATCATTGGCTGGGCGTTGTCGCACGAGCGCGTGGGCATCGCGCGCTATGCCTTTTCCCGCCGTGTGCTCGACGGCATGGTGAAGCGCCTGCAGAGCCACGGCCGCTTTGATGACTCGGTGGTGCAGGCACGTGCCGGCCAGGCTCTGGCCGCCTGCGAGGCGGCGCGGTTGCTGGTCTACCGTGTGATCGACCAGCGGGCACGCGGCCTGCCGCCCACCGCGGATGCCAACGTGGCGCGTACAGCGGTGATCGCCGCGGACCACCAGGTGTCTGACTTTGGGCTTTCGTTTTTGCCGGACACCTATTGCGGCCATGAATTTCCGCTGCATCTGTCGCACCATGAACGCGCGATCGCGGCCGGCATCGCCTCGGGCGCAGCCGAGATCCAACTCAATCTGGTGGCGCAGGAGTTCCTGAAGCTGCCGCGCGAGGCCCGTGCATGAATTTTGACTTCACTGATGACCAACGCCATCTGCTCGATGCCATCGAGCAGATCATCGCGCGGCACCTGGCGCGCCCGCTCGCACCAACGCGCATCGAATGCAGTGCCGAGCTTGATCGTGACCTGATGCAGGGCGGCTACTTCGAAACCGTGGTCACCGAAGGGCTGGGGCCGGTGGCCGCCGTGGCGATGGTGATGGCCTTGGCCCGCTTGCCGTTCTGCACCGAGCTTGGCGCTTCTGCGCTGCTGGCGCCGCGTTGGGGGCTACCCCGGGTCTGTGCGGTGCTCGAGGGCGGGCGGGACTTGCCCGCGCGCTTTCTGGCACAAGCCGCATGCGCCGTCGCGATCGAGGCTGATGGCGTGTTCGCCGCTCACCTCGCACCAGGCGATGCACGTGAGATCGAGAGTCCATGGGCTTATCCGATGGGTGTGCTGGCCGCGCCCGAGACGCTGGATTGGCAGCGGCTGGATGCCGAACCCGCCGAATGCCTGGATCTGTGGCGGGTGGCCATCGCGGCGGAGATCGCGGGTTGCTTGTCGGCTTCACTGGCCAGCGTGGTACAGCACGTGAGCGACCGGCGCCAGTTCGGACGGCCACTGGGCAGTTTTCAGGGGGTGCAGCACCGTTTGGCCCACAACGCGGTGACGGTCGAGGGCGTGCGGTGGATGACGTTGGCGGCGGCTTCGGGCAACGTGCCGGCTGCGATGGCTGCAGGCCAGGCACAGCAAGCGGTTCGCCAGGTCGCCTACGACCTCCACCAGTTCATGGGCGCGATGGGGCTCACGCTGGAGCATCCGTTGCATCGATGGACGTATCGTGCCAAGCGCTTGCAGTCGGAGCTGGGCGCTTGCGAGCATCAATTCCAACTCGCCGCACAGCAGATCTGGTGCGCTTGACTTCAGGAAGGATCAGATCTTGAAACGCTTGCCTCTTACCGGCATCCAGGTCCTCGACCTCAGCCGGATCCTCGCGGCGCCCCTGGCGGCGCAGTCGCTGGGTGACCTTGGTGCTGAAGTCATCAAGGTGGAACGTCCTGGCCGTGGCGACGAAGCGCGCCGCTGGGGCCCTCCTTTTCTCAAGGATCGCGAAGGTGGCGACACGCGCGAATCTCCCATGTATCTTTCGGCCAACCGCAACAAGCGCTCGGTGACCATCGATTTTGCGCGCCCTGAAGGGCAGGACCTGGTGCGCCGCCTGGTCGAGAAAAGCGACGTGCTGATCGAGAACTACAAGGTGGGTGACCTGGAGCGCTATGGGCTCGATTACGAGTCTTTGCGGCGCGTGAATCCCCGGTTAATTTATTGCTCTGTCACGGGGTTCGGACAAAGTGGGCCCAGCAGCAAGCAGCCCGGTTACGACACCGTGTTCCAGGCCATGAGCGGCTTGATGGCCGTCACAGGCTTGCCCGATGGCGAGCCGGGAGGCGGTCCGATGAAGACGGGCCCCAGCCTGGCGGATTTCATGGCTGGCCAGTTTGCGACGGCGGGTGTGCTGGCGGCGCTGTACGAACGCGATACCCATTCGGGGGAGGGCGCCCACATCGACATCGCCCTGCTCGACAGCACCATCGCCGCCCAATCGCACTATGTGGCCACCTACCTCGCCACCCACAACGTGCCGCCACGCCGCGGCACTGAGGGCAACGGTGGCCTGCCATCCCAGGCGTTCGCTTGCCGCGACCGCAGCATCATCGTGATCTGCGGCAGCGAGAGCCAGTACCGAGATTTCTGCGAGGTACTGGGCCACCCTGAACTGGCCTCGGATTCGCGCTTCGCCACCAACAGCGACCGCTTGCGCCACCGCCGCGAGCTCGCGGCCACCTTCGGTGCGATCACCGAGCAATGGCCCTCGACTGATTTGCTGGCGGCATTGAAATCGGCGGGCATTCCGAGCGGGCCCGTCAACACCTATCCGGAAGTGTTCGCGGACCCACAGGTGCGGCACCGCGGACTCACGATCACGGCCGAGCACGCGCAGGCAGGACCTACGAATTTCTACGGCAGTCCCATACGCTTTGCCGGCGTGGCCGATCGTGCCCCGATGGCGCCGCCGGTACTGGGGCAGCACACGCAGGAGGTGTTGCGCGAGGTGCTGGGTCTCGACCACGCTGCGGCGGCTGCACTGCATGCGAATGGCGTGGTCTGAACCTTGGAGGGAGCTGTATATGCCGAGTCCGGAGACCTTGATACTGACCGAGCACGAGGGGGTGGTCCGCGTCACTTTGAACCGCCCTGCGGTCATGAATGCGATCAGCCGCCAGATGGCGGATGAGTTCGCGGATACGCTCCTGGCGCTTCAACCGCGCAAGGACGTCCGCGTACTCGTGTTGCATGGTGCTGGCGGCAACTTCTGCGCGGGCGGCGACGTCAAGGGGATGCATAAGGCTGGGCCCCGCGGCGTTGGCGAAGCCCGCGAGGGCATGGCGCGCTACCTTCGCATGACCAAAGCCTTGCGAGATTTCGACCGGCCGGTGATCGCCGCTGCGGATGGCGTGGCCTTCGGGGCGGGCTTCAGCCTGCTGTTGCTGGCGGATATGGTCCTGCTTGGAGAGCGGGCGCGGCTTTCCATGGTGTTCGGCCGGGTGGGGCTGATTCCCGACTGCGGCGCGCTCTACACCTTGCCTCGAGTGGTGGGTGTGCAGCGGGCCAAGGAGATCGTCTTTTCCGCGCGTGAGCTGCATGCGGCGGAAGCGCACGCGCTGGGCCTTGCCATGGAAGTGCTTCCGAGCGATGCCTTACTGGATCGGGCCACCGCGATCGCCGCTTCACTGTGCCATGCATCACCCTTGGCACTGGCTTCGGCCAAAGGCATCCTCGATCAATCGTTGAACTGCACCTTGGATGATTTGCTGGAACAGGAGGTGGATGCGCAGGCGATGGCCTTGGCCAGTGACTACCACCGTGAAGCCGTGAACCGGTTCACAGCCAGAAAGCCGCCCCTGTTCGCATGGCCTGGATCTGTGGCGATGCCTGACCCGTCTGGTTTCTAGCAACCCCATCCCTGAAGTTTGGCGGCCAGCGTGTTTCCGAGATCAGCCGTGCAGTTGACGATCACGTTGGTCACGTTGGCGCCATTCATGACGCCCGAGCCATTCGAAACCGTGCAGGTTTGCCCTGCAGGCTGCTGCAGCACGGTCACGTTGTAAGGGCTTCCTTCGGCAACAGGCGTGGAGAAGGTAAATGAAGAATCGCCACTGCACTGAGCCAGGTTGTCGGCGCCGTTGTTTTGCAGCACCAGGCTTTCACCTGCAGCCAAGCCTGAGATGATGCCGCCCACCGTGTACGTACTGACGGGCGCTTGCTCCACGGTGACGGCGGCTGTGACCGTGTTGGTGTTGTCACCCGCAATCGTGATGTCCGTGGATGCTTGCGCCGTGAGGCTTGCCAGTGTGATCGTGCATGATGCGCCCGGCGCGAGCGAGGCGGAGCAGGTGGTGCTCTGCACGAGGAGACTGCTGCCACCAGGAATGGTGACGTTCACATTCTGGGCAGTCAGCAATGAGGCGGGATCGGACGTGACCGTGAGGATGCCGGTGCTGGTGGCTTCAAAGCTCAGGCTTTGGGGCAAGACGCTGATCGCGGCCACGCCTTGCGCGCACATGGCAGCGACATCCACCACGCAACTCGCGTTCTTCTCAAGCTGTAAATCTACCGTGCAGACAGGCACCCCTTCGGGCAGAGGTGTCGTTGGCAGGCTTCCCGGAGGGCCCGCGGGAAAGCAGACGGCGGGGCTCTCGGGGGATGTGATCTCGGCAATACGGAGCTTGTTGCTGCTCGCATTAGTGAACTGCACTGGCGCGAAATCCGTGGGTGTTCCTTCTGAAGGGGAGGGCAGGATGGGAATAGCCATCGTTTCCCCTTGAGCCTGGGTGAATGAAAGCATCCAGGGTGCCAGTGCCGCACGCACCGATGGGTTGTAGCTTGCCACCATCACCCCTGATGCCAATACCACCAATCCACAGAAGAACCGCGCCGCACGTTGGGCGCGGCCTGAGCGGATTGCCCACGACCCGGCGGCGGCCAGCAGGCTGACCAGCAGCGCCAGCATCCAGAACCCCCGGTGGGCACGGAAGCCACTGTGGCGGGATCGGCCATGGGCACGGTGGTGATGGTTTGGCCCGATGCCGGTGTTGCTGCGATCAAGGCCGCTGAGCCCCAGGCCAGCATGGCGGCCAGCCGAGAGGGTGGGCACGGCCTGGATCTGATCAGGGCAGTATTTTGAGCCTCAGTATTCTCAGTATTATTTGTAGGCATTTGGTTTTCCTGTATTCCCGCAGATTGTGCCCAATGATTTCTGGAGGAGGCAAGAGGGCTTTTCCTCCTGAGCCTCTGTCGCCTTGTAGCCCTAAAGGGTGACATACAAGGCCCGGGAAGTCCTGTAATTTGCGCGGCAAGGTGGGGAGGTTCTGAGCGCGTTCGAAGGCAGACAGACCCTGATTCACAATCTTTGGAGGAGGTCTCATGAAGCGGATTTTTCGAGTGGCAGGCGTAGGGTTGTCCGCATTGCTGTGGCAGGCCGCCGCATCCGCTGCGCCAGGCTGGAATGCCGAGGCGCCCATGGTTGCCGCCAGGGGCCAGCACGCGGCCGCCTTGATGGACGATGGCTCGGTGGGCGTCTTCGGGGGAGTCAGCTCCCTGGGGTTTGTGACTGGCAGTGAGCGCTATTCCTCGGGAGCCTGGACCTCGATCGGCGACGCCGGCATCACCGGGAACGTGACAGAGGCGGTCACGCTTGGAACGGGACATGTGCTGGTGCGAACCGACGGAAGCCTGAGTGCGCGTTTGTACGACCCTGTGGCCAATGCCTGGTTGGCGGGCGGGATGCAGACGGTGGCGCGCCAGCTTTCTTCCATGACCCTGCTGCCCGATGGCAGGGTGCTGGTTGCGGGAGGGAACGGCCTCAGTTCAGCAGAGCTGTATGACCCGCAAACTCGCACCTGGGCACCCACCGCCAGCATGTCGGCCGTTCGCTATGCCCACGGTGCCATCCTGCTGCCCGACGGCCGTGTCCTGGTGGCTGGGGGACGCGATGCTGTTGGCCCGGTGCCGAGCGCGGAAATCTATGATCCCGCTTCCGCGACCTGGACTTCGATAGCCCCTCCGCTGATCGCCCGCGAGTTTGCCAGCATGGCCCTGCTGCCCGACGGCAGACCGTTGATGGCAGGTGGTACTGATGCCGGTGGCGCGACCACCGCCGGGGAAATTTATGATGTCCAGGCCAACACATGGACCGCCACGGGAAATCTGAGCGATCCCCATGCGGGCGCCATGGGATCGCCGCTGGGCTACGGTACGGTGCTTTCCTCTGGCCTGGTACTGGTGGCTGGCGGGTCCGATGATGCGAGAGTGCCATCGCCTTCGGCGGAGCTCTATGACTTCACGACCGGTACCTGGTCGAGCGCTGGCTCCATGGGGGTGGGGCGTGCGTTCGGGACGGCCAATCTGCTGCCCAACGGAGACGTGCTGTTCGCAGGCGGGTTCGCCTCTGATCCCTCGACGATCTTCTACGCCAACACGGAGCTCTACACCCCCGCCGTGCCTCCGGGGCCCGTGCCCGTTGTCGATGCATTGCCGCTTTTGCAGCGGGCCAGTTCGGCGCTGACGCTCACTGGGGCTGGTTTCTCGGGCGGCTCGGGCCTCAGCCTACCCACGCTTCAACTCCAGCGCGTGGAAAATGGCGCGATCACTGTCCTGACGCCGTCAAGCTACAGCCAGACCAGCTTTACCTCGCCGGTGCTGGGCCTGATGCCAGCGGGCCTGTACATGGCGCGAGTGGTCGTCGATGGGGTTCCATCCGGGGGTCGTCTGATCCGGTTCACTGACCCCGTTGGTACGCCCAGTGGAACACCAGGCAATGCCCAGGCGGTGATCAGCTGGACCGCCCCCGTCAACACGGGCGGCAATCCGCCGGATGGTTATCTGGTGACGTCCAGCCCTGGCAATCAGACTTGCACCGTGGACGCGCCCGCCACAAGCTGTACGGTCACCGGGTTGGAGAACGGTACACCCTACCTCTTTACTGTGCAAGCGCAGCACCCCAACGGCCTGGGACCCTCGGCCTCCACCGCTACGGCGATCACGCCAACAGGCGGGGGCGCCGCGCCGCGCACCGTGCCGGTGCCTGGGTTGACGCCTGCGGGAATTGCGCTGACGGCATTGATCGCTGCCGCCATGGCTGGGTGGGCACGTAGAAACAAGCGAAATGGCCGGCACGACTCTGCTTGTTGATTCGGCATTTTTGAACTTGAAATCCCGTTCGGGCTGAGCTTGCCGAAGCCTTGCGCCGCGCTTCGACAAGCTCAGCGTGACCGGTTTCAGGTTGGCTCATACCGGTTCAATAAAACCGCATGTCGGCCCTCAGCCAGACGGTGCGCCCTGGTTCGTTGATGCGTGTCTGGCCGGGAAAGCCGAAGCCGGCGTTCCCGGCCAGATTCAGGTGCTCCGCGTAGGTCTTGTTGAAGACGTTGTCCACGCCAGCCAGCAGCTTGAATTTTGCATGAAGGCGGTAGCTCGCATGGAGGGAAAGTACCCCAAAGCCACTGCTCGCACCAAAATCCTTGCCTACGGCATTGCCTTGTCCCACGGCATACCGGCGCTGCGCCGACACCACACGCCAAAGACCGCCCGCGCTCCAGGGACCTTCGGCATAGTCGAGGCCTACCCGTAACTCAGAGGGCGGTATTTGCGGCAGCGGCCGGCCATCGGTGCGGTTTCTTGACCATGTGCCTGCGACGGTCGCCTGTGCCTTCCAGGAGGACGCCAACTGGCACTGACCGCCAAGTTCGAATCCGATGGTGACGGCATCCACATTGCGGACAGCTGAGCGGGGTCCTGCATGGTCGAAAAGAATGTAGTCCTTGACCACGCCTGCATAACCTGAGGCCCAGAGCTGCCAGCCTTCGCCCGTCCAGTGAGCGCCCAGATCCAGCTGCGTGGTTTTTTCCGGCTTGAGCGTGATGAAGGCATTGCCTCTGCCGCTGGCGCTGTTGCCCGGTGGGATCAGTTCCCAGTAATCCGGAAAGCGCTGAACATGGCCCAGTCCGGCGTAGACCGTGGCGCCGTTTTCGCGCTGTTGCTCCCACCGGATGAACGCGCTGGGCAAGGCGCTGCGGCTTCGGTGATCGCTCGCTCCAGTGGGGTAGCGCCGGGCCTTGGCATGATCCAGGCGCAAGCCGCCGACCCAGCGGGTGCGCTGCGTGGCTTGCCAGCTGGCTTCGCCGAACCAGCCCAGATCGGAGAGCTTGGCTTCGGCAATCCAGGGGCGCTCCTGGTAGGGGGATGCAAGGGTGCCGCCGCGCCAATCGAGCGGGCTGCGCTGGGCGTCGAAGCCGGTGATCAGTTGCCAGCTTGCTTTCGGTTGCAGGGTGGCTGCCAGGCGGCCGCCTGTGGTGGTCCGCTGCACATTGCTGGCCCTGAGCATGGCCATGCCGCCGCTTGGCGTGAATGGGCGCAAGCTGTAGTTGTCCATCACATGATCGATGTGGTTGGCATAGGCCTGCGCTTCCAGCTTGGTGAGCCAAGCATTGATGTTTTTCTTTTCGAAGCGCACGCCCCAGCTCTCGCGGCGGAACCGTGCGCCATCCATGCTGCGGCTCGCATAGCGCGCATGGCCGTTGCCCATGCCCGCGCTCAGCTCGAGCAGCGTGCGGGTGTCCGGTGTGAAGCCCAGCGCGAGATCGGCATTCCATTTTTTCCAGCCCGAGTGAATGCGCTGGCTACTGCCGTCCTTGTAGTCCTGCGCTTGGGAGTGGTTGGTGGTGCCGCGTAGGTACATCCGAGAGTTGCCGGCTTCCAGCTCTGCCGTCTGATCGTGGCGGCCTCCGGTGGCACCCAGCAGGCTGGCGGAAAAGTGCACACCAGGCTCTACGAACGCAGGTGGCAGGCGATCGAAGCGCACCACGCCTGCGGAGGCGCCTGGCCCCCAGATCACGGTCTGCGGCCCTTTGATCACGGTGAGCAGGTCATAGGTGTCAGGCGAGATATAGGAGCTTGGCGCATCCATGCGCGAGCCGCACGCGCCGAGTAATGTGGAACCGTTGGTCAGGATCGGCAGGCGCGAGCCAAACTGGCCGCGAAACACCGGATCGCTGTTCGCACCGCCACTGCGAATAGCCGAAAAACCCGGAACGGTCTTGAGATAGTCCGCGGCGTCACTGGCCGGAATCGGCTGGCGCGGCTGCCTGGGATCAGTGACTACTTGCACAGGCGAGCGGGCGTGGACGGAGGTGACGACAACCTCACTTAAATCACTCGCTTCACTGGCGTCTTGGTTGGCCATGGCTAAGAGGGGTAGCGTGACCATGAAGCTTACACAGGCAACGGCAAGGGCGGGCCCTGAAATCCTCATCTGATTTGGAAAAAGGGCTGGATTCTAGCAATTTAATAAAATAGTTCTAAATTCTGAGGAGATATTTTTTAATCGTGCAGACCAGATGTGAGCGCTGCCGCGCAGGGCATACGAGGCGCTTACAGGGGAATGGGTGCTTCCTTTCGATCTGTCCGGCCTGAGCTTCAGCGGATGGAGCGGCGCTTAAAGTAAGTTACCGAAGCGCCAAATAGTTCACAAAATGAAATTTAAAAGCAAAGATGTTTGAATTTTTGCAAACATTAGAGGGTTTGTAAAAGAATCTAATTTGGAAGTGGGCGTTAAGACGTTAGAGTAAGCACTGGTTCGTTCGTCAACAATTTCGCGTGGGGTTCTTTAGGCGAAAGCGCGTTGGCTTGTGCGAGTCTGCAGTGCGAGCTTCAAGAGGGGCCGGTCTTTTTTGCCGGTGGAGACGGATTGACGCATTCACATCTACCCACTAGGAGCAGAACGATGCGAAAGAAGATCCTGACCGCCATGGCGGTTCTGGCCATGATGATGCCGATTTCGTCCATGGCCGCCTTGCTGACAGGTACTGTCACCTGGACCGGACATCAACTCTATTCGTTCACATCGAATAACCTGCAATATTCCGATGGAACACCCTACAGCCCTGATTTGCCTGTGCTGCTGATCTGCCTTGATCATGGAACAGATGCGCCGTTCGACCTTACGCAGGTTAGCTACGACAGCGGAGCCGGGTCTGGTGCTCTCAAGGGCGGCTCGGGCACGGCGGGGATTGCCTTGGCTCATTGGCTGCTCGATCAGTTCTATTTGACTTATTACAAGAATGGAACTGAGCCGCAGCGGCGGGCGATGCAATATGCGATTTGGGAAATCGGAAACGACTACAACGGTACCGCCGCCAGCATCAACGCCTACGCAGGCAGTTCAACGCCAGGGAAGATGGAGACCGACACGACGTATGACCCTGTATTCAGAAATGGTGCAGAAGGTCCACTCATCACGGCTTACCAGGCCCTGTACGCGGCGATGAAGGCCGCGGTGCCCACTCTTCCGAGGACCTACCGCTCCACCACCTATACCCTGGATTTTTTCAAGAGCAATGACGAGGGGTATCAAAACATGCTGACCCTTATTGAAAAGGCGCCACCGCCCGTCGTCGTGCCACCAGCTGTCACAGCGGTACCTACCTTGGGGCAGTGGACCCTGATTCTGCTGTCCGGGCTGTCTGCCGCATTCGCTTTCCTGAAGCTGCGCCGCCGCGCATAAGCCGTCGATGCGCGCCGCCGTCTGGTGGCTGTCCCGCTGCGGGCGCAGCGGGTTCAATTATTTTTTCGGTATGCCCGCCGCACTGATCAGTTGGCCATACCGTGCAATCTCGGACGAGACAAAGCTGCGCAGTTGAGCCGGGCTCGTCACCATCGCCGAGGCGCCCATCTTTTGAATGTAGTCCTTGCCTTGCGGGCTCGCGAGAATCTTGTTCACCTCGGCATTCAAACGGTTCACGATGGCCGGGTCGGTTTTCGCAGGCGCAAACAACGCCACAAAACTCACGAGTGCCACGCTGGGATAGCCTGCTTCAGTCATGGTGGGAATATTGGGCAGTAGCGGCACCCGTGTCGCATCGCTCACGCCCAACGCCTTGATCTGGCCACCGTTGATGAAGCCCGCTGCGGCGAACGGGTCAGAGAACGAAACATCTATCTGCCCCCCCACCAGGTCCGTCATGACTTGCGGCATGCCGCGGTAGGGCGCGATGGTCAACTCAAGCCCTCCTGCCGCCTTCAGCAACTCCCCGGCAACCCGGCTTGACGTATTGCCGGTGCCGAAAGACAAAGGCTTGCTTGCCGCGCTCCGCTCCTTGGACAATTTGATGAAGCCGGCCACATCGCTGGCCGGAAAATCCTTGCGCACCACCAGCATCTGAGGGATCTTCATGATACCGGCTACAGGCTCGAAATCCTTCTCGGGATCGTAGGGGAGCGTGTTGTACAGCGCGGGGTTGGTGCCGTGCGCGGAATTGGTGCTCACCATCAGTGTGTAGCCATCGGGCGGCGCGGCCTTGACCGCTTGCGCGGCGATGATGCCATCGGCACCGGCCCGGTTTTCGACCACCAATGTTTGGCCGAGGCTCTTGCGCAACTCGTCCGCAAGAAAGCGCGATACGCCGTCAGTGGCGCTGCCTGCGGGGAATGGCAAGACCAACTTGATCGGCCGATCGGGATAGCTCTGAGCCAAGGCCAGCGAGGCGCTGAAGAGCAGGGTGAAGGCGGCCATGAGGGGCCTTAACAGACGCACGACGGTCACGGATGTCTCCAGTTATTGGAATGGGAGGAGTGCAGTGCGTATGGGGAACGTGTTTCGATGCACTCCGAACGCGCCGAGTCTATGAGCGGCGTTTATCTGCCGTCCATTCGCTTTTTCGGGATGCGGAGTCGCTGATTCCTGAAGATGTAGCGGCTGGCGAGTGCTACTCAGGATTCACGAAAAGCAAGAAAATTAACGGGGCAGACAGCCCGAGGCCAGCGATCCAGCGCTGAATGCGTCCACCAGACCCTGGTCGCTCAAGGGTCTGCAGGAGGTGGGCCATGGCCGCTACCGGTTTGGGTTGGCAGCCATGGCGCCAAGCGCACTCCGCCGCCCGCTGAAAGCCTTACGCTACGAAATCGAGGGAGTGAAGGACAGAGCAGGCATCATGGTGCAAGCCGGAGGCGGCGTAGCGGCCTTGCTTGAGAGGCGACTGGTATGGGTCAGTTCACGCAAGCGCGGCCGCGAGCCAAAATGATCTACTTATTGCGCTTATTGCGTTTATTTCGAATGCGTGCTAAATTTGCGTTGCAAGGCAATTGATGCTTGCTATCACTAGGAGTACCGATATGAAGGCGCATGATGTGCTGGATCAACCAAGTGTTGCAGAAGCTGAAATGGCTCGCGTTGCGCACAATTGTTTGGTTGCTGCGCTTGATCACTCGAATGCCGAGGTCATTAAGGTAACGATTGAAGGGGGGGAACGGTTGAAAATCATCCTGCCCCAGTTCTGGAGCTTCCACCTAGAGCACTTCGATTCTTTGCCGACGTGTTGCGGCAAATGGGAAAGCGCGAGCCGTTAGTTTTAATTCCGCAACGACATGAAATGTCAACGCAAGATGCGGCCAATTTTTTGAATATATCAAGGCCATTCTTGATTAAGTTAGTCGAAGCTGGTGAGATACCGTGCAGACTCGTTGGAACGCATCGACGAATAGAGTTTTCTGAAATTAAGAAATATAGCGAGCGTCAAAGAAAGCAGTCGGAAGACGCAATGCAAGAGCTTGCAGACCTATCCGGAGAACTTAAGTTGGAGCTATGAGTGGCGGGTTCAGCGCGTTACACAGTAATCTTGGACGCAAATGTCCTTTATCCTTCGTTGCTCAGGGATACACTGATGTCTTTGGCTACCGCTGGTCTCTATCATGCGCGCTGGACCAATCAAATTCACGAGGAGTGGACTAGGAATCTCGCAAAAAATCGACCCGATATCGCGCATAAACTTGCAGACGTCGTAAGGGTTATGAATCGAGCTGTTCCGGATTGTTTGGTAGAAAACTATGAGGGATTGGTCCCATCAATAGTCTTACCAGACCAAGATGACCGACATGTGGTGGCTGCAGCCATTGCGGGTCATGCGGATGCAATTGTGAGCTTCAATGTTGATGATTTCCCACTTGCCGAGTTAGCCAAGTACAACATTGAAATCCAGCATCCGGATACTTTTTTGCTTAATCAGATTCATCTGCACAAAATTGGTTGTCTGAGTGCGATTAAGCGAATGAGAGAGCGATGGAAAAATCCAGAATTCTCAGCGATAAAATTGGTGGAGATATTAGATGCACATGGTCTACCATTTTCCGCAGATGAGCTAAAAGAAGCAGTAGATCTGATCTGATTTTTTATCTCCTACTACCTCAACCTGCAGGGCTTTTCGCGCTCAAATAGCGCCTGTGCTTATGGGGGGCCGGGAGGAGGCTATAGGCACTCAGCAGCCGCTAACCAACCGCGTTCAGGAATGATTGCCAATCCATGGCCTTTTCCCTTTAGCTCCATGGCCTGCATAATCTTTCTTCCATAGGACTGCGTCACCCAATCTGGCGACACATGAGTCCCTACGACAAGGTAACTTACCTTTTTGGATATCGTGGACAAAGGTAGCCCGCCCATTTTTTCCGTCAACCGTTCGCACGCCGCTCGGGTGCCATAAAGGAATTCACCGGTATGACAAACCCCGCACGCTCGGAGGTCTACAGCGAGTCCATTGTCAAATGGAAGTGCGGCGACATCCGGAGTGGTTGCACCAGACTCCGAAAAATCTGAACCCACTAGCCCCTGAAGCGTTACTAATAGATGTGTTCGCTCGTCGGCATCCAATATTCCGTCTGCCAGGGAGTCGTCAATTAGCTTTGCGATGGCTGAGCCTGGCCATGTTGACGCAACCTCGGCATTCTCCGCGAGCCATGTTCTGAGCATGCTCACCTCCATGTCGTGAAGGTGGCCATCGGCAACAATTCCAGTAACGATTCCCTCTAGCACTTGGTAGGCGCGGGTGCGCTTTCGTGTGTCAAGAGTACGTTTGATAGATGGATTCTCGGTCATGGTGTGTCCTCAGCACTGGCGAGTTTTCTCCAATCGGCGGTGAATCTCACCCTGACCCCATGTTTTGAGCACATAAGAACTGACTCTTCTGACAGGTTGACCCTCAGGTCATCCCCCCTGAGTCCCTGCCACATCGCTACGTATTGCAATGCGCCCAGCTTTTCTTGCAGTTTGATCTTGCGCTCAACTCCACCGGCGAAAGCCAGGATTGGCAATTCATTTGCCGTCGCAGCGGCAGCTAGATCCGGGCGCTGACTGCTTAACTCCCGACCTGCTAGCCAGGCGCTCACCATTCCGCCATCAGGCCCATTCACTCGTTTTTCGAAATTCGCCTCTGCCGTTGGTGGCGAAGATGCGCTGCACTCAACCAACATTTCCCTATCTCCTGCAAGAAACATTGTCTTACATCATAGCCGCGCCATGTCACAGATAGGTCAGTGAAATCCAGGGGTTGATCGTCGCGATGAAGATATAGCAATCCTGGTTTTCTGCCTGGATTGAATAAAATCAAAGACTTAGGCGGAACAAATGCAAATACGGGGATACTCCGCATTTGAAGACTCGCCGCGGCGGAGGTGGCGCACCTGGTCGCTTCCCAAGTTAGCCGCCTCGTTTGCCCAGTGGTTCAGCGACGACTTGGGGTGTGGCAACCTGCAGATCGACGCTCTTATCCCCGACGGCGCACCGAAAAGGGCACCACTCTGGCCTTACCTTCGATTCAGTTATCGGTTGCCGCTGTTCTCGGTGCTTTGCTCTCCGTAGCGAACCACTTTGCCGTCTCGGAAGGTGACTTGATAGTTT
Source organism: Ottowia sp. VDI28 (assembly GCF_049532675.1). NCBI lineage: Bacteria > Pseudomonadati > Pseudomonadota > Betaproteobacteria > Burkholderiales > Comamonadaceae > Ottowia > Ottowia sp. VDI28. The sequence continues at coordinate 2,088,140 of NZ_CP149820.1, forward strand.
TGTGGCTCCCAGGAGACGACGTGCGACATACGCCTATAAACCAGGTATTCCTCGCGCTTGTCGCTGTCTGCGTGAACGGTGGTGGGCGTGCCCAGGGTTTCAATCACCTGCGGGCGTGTCATACCGATCGAGAGTTTGTTGAGATCGGCTGCGGTGCCATACATCATGGCCTGGCAGCCGACCAGCAGCGAAGCAGAAGCAATGACCGAGGCGGTTGTCAGTCGCATGATCAGATTGGAACGGAGCGTTCGGCGGGTCGTAGGCTTGAGAGAAAGAGCTGAGTGCTACCGAGTCGCTACGTATAGCACCCTCAGTTTGTCCCACTCATGTCCCATCTACCCAGTGAGCACCATGTAAGTTCTTGGGAACGAAGAGCTTTTCTGGTACCACCGACAGGAATCGAACCTGTATCTAGCGCTTAGGAGGCGCTCGTTCTATCCATTGAACTACGGCGGCCGGGTGCGGCATTGTATCCGGGTTTCCTCTGAAGAGGATCATTGGGAATCACCCAAAATCACCATGTATCATTTGGCAGCTACTACACGATTACTACACGTAGTAATTGACCTATGGCTGCATTTCTTCAGATCAAAGACCGGTGGCGCGTTCAGGTGCGCCGCAAAGGCCATCCATCTTACAACGGCACATTCGCCACAAAGGCGGAGGCCGAACGCTGGGCACGATCTGTCGAGGCGCAACTCGACGCGGGAAAGCGGCCAGAAGCGCGAAACCTGATCGGGAACGCTTACCGGGTTCGTGATGTGATTTCAGACTATCGGCGCCTACGGGCAAACTCACGACCGGTGGCTGATGACAGCAACGAGCACTACCAGCTCAAACGCCTTGCAGCCCATATGGGTGAAAAGGACTCACTCACGCTTGCGACGGAAGACCTGATTGAGTTCTGCCGGGAGCGTGCTGAGGACGGGGCCGGGCCGTACACCATCAACATGGATATCGGCAAACTGGGAACAGTCTTGCGTTTGGTGTTCGGCGTCAAGCACCTGGCCATACCGGACATCGTTGCTCAATCCAGGCCGGCCCTGAACCACCTCGGGCTGATCGGCGGGGAGGGAGGCGCGAGCGCCGTCCGAACGATGATGAGCTTTCAGGCGTTCTGGCGTGGCTGGCCAGGGAGCGTGGCAAGGTCTATGCCGATGCGGTGAAGTTTGCTGTGACGACGGCAATGCGCCGCGCCGAGGTATGCCGAATCGTCTGGGAAGACGTGGACGAGAAGCGGAAACTCGTCATGATTCGGCAGCGGAAGCACCCGCGGCAGAAGAAGGCCAACGATGAGCAGATCCCATTGCTGCATGGCGCCTGGGAGCTGATTCAAGAGCAGGCTACCCGGGAGGGTCGCATCTTCCCCATACACCCTCAGACGATCAGCAAATACTTCCGAGAGGCATGCCAAGCTCTCTCCATCCCTGACCTGCAACTGCGGGATATGCGCCACGAAGGTGTCTCCAGGCTCTTTGAATACGGCTACCAGATCCCGGAAGTGGCCCTTGTGAGCGGCCATAAGAAGTGGGAGACGATGAAGCGTTACACGCAGCTCAAGCCGGAAGACCTGCACCTTGGGCCTGCTGGTGGTTCTGGCGCGCCTGCTTCCGCAAAGAGTCCAGATGGGCCGCCACGTCGCGGAAGTCGGCAAAACGCCGCTTCCCCTCGTGATAAGTCGGGATCGGGAAAGTCCCGGCGCTGATCTGATTCAGGATGCCACCACGGGTCTGGCCAAGCAACTCGGCCAGTTGATCGGTGTCCAGGCGGGCGCCGTATTTCTCGAAGACCACCATCTGGGAGACGAGCGAGGGGGCTTCTTGATCGTTCATAGCTGCTTTCCTTCCTTGACCTGCTGCGCCAGCCAAGCCGCTAAATCCTTCTGATGTCGGGCGCGCTGTAAAGTCTCCAGCCGCTCCACCCTGCGTTTGAGCGAGGCGCAGTCACACTGCGCCTCGAAGAGTTCATCTCTTAGGCGGGGCAGGTCTTCTTCGTTGTCATTAAGCATGCTTGCCTCCTTCCTTGGCCTGGGCGCGCAATCGGCGGATCAGCGAATCGCGCGCCGCGATATTGAGGCGGTCGTTTTCGCGCTCTCGACGGTGTTCAGCCTGCTCGGCCTGCACATGATCGAAGATCCGCTGCGCCGCCTCCATCGGGTCATCGACCGTCAAGCCAGGATGCAGGCCCGCCAGTAGATCAAGGGCGGCCTGAAGCTTTCCAGCCTTCGTCTTCGGCGTCCAGCTACATGGCTCTTCGCACATTGATTGGCAGGGCTCATTGCCCACCGGGCAGTAGTCAGGGCGGCTCACGATCCACTCTCCTTGGTCTGGACGATGGCGGCGTCAATAGCGGCGTCCGCTTCAGCATGATCGGCGGTCAGTAATCCAGTCCCGTCAATCACCATGGAAAAAAACTCAGCCTGACTACGACACCAGCGGTATCGCGCCGCATCCTCCGCATCCCCCTGTGCTGGCACTCCGGTGGGTTGGGTGGCACTGCCATCCACTTCGCGGCAGTGCACGAGATTCGACTCCATATTCTCCAGGGCCGTTTTCGGGTCGCTGATGCCATCGACGATGTTCCGCAGCCACTGCAGCCCATTGATCGCCATGTCGGCCCACTCGTTTGCACGGTGGCGCATCGCTTCCAAGTCCGGCCCCGCTACAGCAGGCGCTGCCGGTGCTGCTGGCGCGCTCGCCATGTCTTCGTATAGGCCCAGTTCCTGAGAGATGTTCACCAGCTCCTGCAAGGCGGCCTCGGGTGCTGGCGCGCTCGGGGCGGCGGTGATCAAGGCCGCCATATCCCGCTCTTGGTATGCAGTAGTGCCAGCACCGTACCTCTTCACTATTTCGATGCACGCCCGAATCGCATCGTTTCTCCATTGCACCACGGTAGGGTGACGTGGCCCAACGATGGAATCCAGCACTTTCAGGATTCGGGCCGGGTACTCCTCCAGAGGAACATCCTGGTTATCGGCGGCGGCGAGGTCTTCGTATACCGCTTCCGAGAACTTCTCCCGCCACCCCTCCGGCACCGATTGCGCTGCCTGGGCACGCAAGCATTCGACCTCCTTCTTCGATTTCATGTACAGCTCTTGCAGAGCATCTGCGTCATTGCGCACGCTCATGAACTTCTCGAACGTTGTTTCCCCGTTTTCCAGGTACGCTGACCATTCATCAGCCTGGGCACGGGAGGCTGCATCAATGAACTGTGCGGCGCTCTTGAAGAAGATGTTGCCGTCACCATGGACGATTCCGCCTGCAGCGCGGATCAGGCTTGTGGTGTCAGATTTGTTCACCATAGGTCCTCCGAATAGAGTTCGTCTCCGGCGTAATCGCTGGAAGAGACGCGGCGCCGGGGCGTGCCCTGGCCGCATATATGGGCGTGGTGGTAGGCGGCTCGCCGGTTAAGGAATACGCCGTCATCAGTGAGGAAGCCTTGCTCCTCTGCTTCATACGTCCACCCAGGGCGCTCACCTGGTCCGTATAGGCCCGAGATCTGACGCAGGATGTCCGCATGCCGCGCGGGACGTGACATCGTGATAATGGCGCCGTTGATCTTGACGGCTGCTGCGACGATCATCAGAATTTCTCCGATCGTTTGAGGATGTCTCGTACAGCGGCGGCCCTGAACTCTGGGTGCAGCGCTGTTGGCGCGCCGCTTAGCCGCCCCTTTACGCTGGGGCCGTATTTTGGGTGAGCAAGACATTTCGTACGTGCGGCGATGTCGTCCCGCACAGCGGCGAAGATCCGCTCCCACGCCTCCGGGCTGAGCTTCCACATCAGGTAGTCGTCTCGGTGGTAGAGCGTGGTCCACCACCCGTTGTGTACATGCTCCATCGTGAAAGCCGCCTCGCGCTTTTCTGAATGCGCGAAGCCGACATAGGGGTAGGCGAGAGGCCACCCACCGCAATCGTCGATGTGGGCGAAGAAATCGGCATCTTTGAGGCCGGCGTAGGCATGGCGGAGGCCTTTGTGGGTTACCTTCGCTGGCTTGGTTGAGGGATCATTGGTCATTTGGAATCTCCTTGGGAGCGCTCTTGGCCCAGCGGTATGCCCCCGCGATGCCGAAGGCCAGAATGATTAAAAGGAACACCGCCCATTCCATGAGCCAGCGCGTTTCTTCGGCGTTGCATGTCATGGGCTCACTCCTTTGGAGCCAGCAGGTCTGCTTTCGCATCACTGCGCTTTTCCAGAATGTTCATGATGTTGTTGACGAGCTCAACGCCGTGCCATGGGCCACCAGGGCAGCCATCTCCGAGCCATTCAGTCAAGGCCAGTAGTTCGTCCTTGATCGGCAGGGCGATCCGGTCTTGGGCTTTGGCTGCGAACACCGCCAGGCGCTGCAATTCGAACTGGCGCGAAGCGATGGATTCGATCCATGCGTCGCTGACCCACTGTTCATCGTTCAGTGACACTGCTTCTGAGGGCGCACCCATGGTGCTCAGGTCGGCTAGCTTGAGGTTACTCTGCATTGCCATGGCTCACTCCTTTGGAGCGGGAGGAAGGGGCCGCGCCTTGAGCGTGAACATAAAGGTGCCGTTCTTGTATGACCGATAGCTATCCAGGCTCATGTCTGCTGGCAGCATCATTCGGCACAACTCGTTCCACCACTCGACGCGCCAGTTCGCGCCGTTCTTCGGCTCGCGCAGATCGTCGGCGGTCAATGGCACTTCAGGCTGCACAGGCGCAGATTCGGCAGCGGACTTGAGCGAAACACCCTCGCTGCACGATCCAACTGAGTCCTCCGCGCACGACCGGCAGTATTCAAGGTGCTGTGCATAGTCCTTCCAGGCGGAGGTGCCGTGCTGCTGCACTGGCTCTGCCTTGGCTGCCTTGGGAGCAGCTGCGAGCAGAGCGCCGAAATCGTCGGAGGTGTCCATGTCCTGCTGCCGCCAGCCGTGATCCATCAGGAATTCGCCCATGGTCTCCTGCACGCGCTCTGCAAGCTCAATGGGCACCATCACCTTTCCTGCTGGCGGCTGTGCTGCGGTGGATAGTGCATCTGCTGCTTGCTGCATGAGCGGGATCAGATCGCTCAGTGGGTACGACTTGCTGCGTACCGATGAGCATGCGTCCCGAAGACGTTGAGCAAGGGTGGCATTGGTATTGGTGTTCATTCGAAATCCCCGTCGTCCAATGTGTATGGCTGGGAGTTTTTGACGGAATAAAATCTCGGCGCAGGACACTCGGATAGCCACTGCTCTAAGAGGGCTTGCAGCTTCTCCGCCTGTTCTTTCGTGCATTCCGGGTAGTCTTCGGCGTATTCGCCGCCGATGTCGTAGGCACGCTCCCCAATCCGCTCGATAACATCATCAGCATTGACCAGTTGTCGCGTGGTCGGGGGTGTGCCTCGGCTCGGTAGACTACATCGCCGGGTTTCAAGTCAATATATGATTCCAGGAGGTCGCCAAGGGTATCGTGGTCGAAATCCGCGCCGTTAGTGGACCAGCATTCATGTGGGGCGGCATTGGTATTGGTGTTCATGATTGGAGCTCCTTTGCTATCGCTTCTTTGGCGCGCTTCCCGCCGTCCAGCGCCAGTTCCTTCATCAGTGCCAACATGGTTTGGCTGCTTTGGTGCAGGCAAGCCTTCTGCATCTGTTTTGCCATTTCGGCGTACCAGTTCAAGGCTTCTTTCAGAGGATCAGCCATTGGTGCTCTCTCCCTTGGTGGACGCCAGGAATCTATCCACCGTGGCGCGCAGCGTCGTGCCGGTGCGCTCGGCCTCTTCCTCGAAGCTGCTCACGATGGACTCGGTGAGTTGGCGGCTCGGTTGCTGGAAGAGCCAGCCGCGAGCCCAGGCGCAGCGTGCCCACATAGGCCAGCGCTGCTGCTCGTGTCGGTTGTGGTTCATCGGTAAACCCAGCGAGTACGCCCGCCGCCCCCTGGCTTCGAACCAAGCTTTGCCGGCTAGCGGTGTTCGCATGTCGGCTCTCCCTTGGTTGATGGAGGCATGTCAGCCCTTGCCGCGTTGAGGCTGTTTGGATGCACGCCAGCCTGAAATGCCGGGCAGGCCAAATAGAGGCTGTGGCGGTTGTCATCGCGTGCCGTTTTTGGGTGTTGGCAGTCTCCGTACCAGACGCCATAGCCGGAGGCGGATTGACCCTTGAAGACCGTATCCACCCAATGTTTGCAGTGTTCACATCGCTGGGCCATTACTCGGCTCCCTTGGTTGATGGAGGGAGGGGCGGCAGTTCGGACCAGCGAGTGAAGTTCTGGGGCCAAGTCCTAACTACCCAGTCCTGGACGACTCGGCGCACACCTTCTCCCGGATAGTTGGAATCTGCTGCATATGTTTTCTTCCAGATCGCGACAACATGTCGTGCGCGCTCTCGTTGCTCCGGCAAACGCTCATCAACGCTGATCCAGCCAGACTGAGGAGCGCGACGGTTCCACAGCGCTACCGCCTTGCTTTCATCATCGGCGCACAATTGACAACCGCAAGCTTTACAGCCGACGTGAACAGGGCCGACCCATTGCCCACCACTGCCGCGCTCGTCAGGCTCAATGAATATTTCCGCGCCTGCGCAAAAAGGGCAGGGCTTCAGGGCATAGTCTTGGGGTGTGGGGGTGGTCATGTGACGCGCTCCCAGATCTCGTCGAGCGTCGCGGCCTGCTTGTCAGTGAGTGGGCGGCCGCCAGCAAGCTGGTGGGAGAGGCTGTCAATGAAGCCCCGCTCCCAGTCGGTCAGCTTCGATTCCCGTTTGATGCAGTCCTCTACCATCAGGATATGGTCTTCATGGGTGCTCATTGGCGACTCCATCGGATGCAGGCTGCCGCGACACAGCGGCCAGAGGTATAGCCGTCAGCGGCCACGGTGAAATTCACCCGGCTCCCGCAACGGGGACAGGCGATGTGACCCGAGACAGGCGCCTCTGGCTTGTAGGTGGGTGGCTTGCAATGCACCTTGCGCACGGCCGCCACGGCGCGCGCGGTGGGGCCGGAGAGGGCGGCAAAGGCGGCTGTAGTCACGCCGGCACCTCGTCCCATGTGCGGCCGTCCAGCAGGCGGCCAGCGGCCTTCTTGCCGACTTGCTCAAGGATGCAGCGGGCCCCAAAACTGGTGAAGGCTCTAGGGTAGTGGCCGGTCCTGACGAACCGCTCGCGATCATCCTTGTAGTCGCCAAATGCAAACGTCCCAGGAACCTCGCTTTGATATCTCCTTGATGGAGCCCATTCACCCCATTGCTTAAAGAAGAATGGAACGCCAGCAGAGACACATTGGTCGCGAAGCTCTCGCGCCCACGGGATGCTCATGGGTCTCGCACCTGGGCCGCTCTCACCGCCGACGATGACCCAATCGATCGTCGCGCCACCCCACTGGTCATCCTCGGTCTCAACGTCGCATTCAAGGGCGCTGAAGTGGTGCTCGCCAGGGCCTACTTTCTGGACGAGATCTGTGAGGTCCACGGGACCCAGCAGCGGCTCCATGCTGAGGAATCGCACGCTGGCGGGTACGGATAGCAGCTTGGGGATGTCGCGGTCGGCTTCCTCCTGATTCACGATCGTGGCGCCGATCCAGACATTCGGGAGCAGCGGCAGGTGCCCGCCACGTGCAAGGAACATCATGTCAGCCGCATTGCCGATCCGCTTCGTCAGCAGCAGCCAGTCGAGATTTGGCGTGGCCTCGATGAGGGTGAACAGGTCAGCACGCCAAGTCGGATCCACGGCGTTGTCGAACACATCGGCTAGGCTGGCGCAGAACACGCGCTGACGGCGACCGTGCTGGGCGAAGAACTCCGCATGCGCAGCGTCCCATACCTTGGGCTTGTTCCAGTTGCTGGCGCTTGTACGGCGCCGCGGTGCGCCCGGGCCCCAGTTGACCGCCTGACCACCGCCGAACCGAGCATTACGCGTCTCCGCGTAGCAGTGGTCACAGCCTGGGCTCACCTTCTGGCAGCCTTCCCACGGGTTGAACGTGTGATCTGTCCATTCGATTTTGGAGTCCTGGGCCATCAGGCTGCCTCTTCCTGCTTCTGCAGCCCATCACCCTCCGGCGCTGGCGGCCGGAACTTCTCAAACCCAAGCGGCCTGATGTGCTGCTCGAAGAAGGCGCCTTTGGACTCCGCATCCATGAAAGCCTGATGGGTTTCCGGCAAAACACCTGGGTAGTGGTACTCAGCATCGCCGCGGAGGAATCGCACGGCCAGGGTGTTGGTGTCGGCGCAAAACCCTATGCAAGCGATCTGATGGCTCTCCACCTGGGCCATGGGGATGGCGACATAGGGCTTCTCGGAGAAGGCTTGAGGGGTGGGGAATTTCTTGTTCATGGCTGTTCCTTTGGGGTGGTGGCGAGGTCAGGCGGTGGCGTGCTGAGAGTGCGCAGCCTTGGCTTCCAGGGCGCGGCGTGCGATCGCATCGCAGAGGGTGGGAAACTGCGACTCGTGGTACAGGACCGAGCCGCGTTCCTTTGCGGCCGGCTCAATACCCAATGTGCGCATTTGCTCGGCAGTCATCGACCAGCCCAAGCGGTCCGCGATGTGGCCGATGCGCAGGGTCGGTTGACCCTCGGGCGCGCCTGGTGCCGCCGCGGCCGTGCGCTGCGCGTTGCTGATCGCTTCGCGCGATACTGGAGCGGCCGTCAGATCGTCCTGAATGGCCCGGATGTCTTGCGCAAGCGGTGCGGCCAGTTCGCCTTGCTGGACGGCCTGTTCGATATCGGCCTGGGCGGACTTCTCGTTCTGCAGCAGGGCCTCGCGGCGCTTGCGCTCGGCTTCTTCCGCTTGCCACTGGGCGCGTTCTGCATCCTCGTGCGCCTGCGCCTCTTTGAGCTTCACCTGCATTTCGGCGCGCGCTTCGGCGACAGCAGCGGCTACACGTGGACGCGGATCGTCGGCAAATTTGCCTGGGCCGGATTCGAAATAACCTATAGCCTTCTGCACGTAGCCAACCCGATTGCCCTCGATGCGCCGGGCATGCCTCCATATGGCTTCAATCGTTTCGTCTTCGTCCTGCTGGGCGGCGCGAACCTTCTCTTGCTCTTCCTTGCGGATGCGCTCGCGCTCGGCTTCCAGCTTGGCTTCCTCCTTGGCTTTGTGCTCGGCAATGCGAGACTTCACCAGCGCCTCCAGGTCATCAGGCGCCTTGAGCACGATGCTGGCCGTGTCGGCGAACAGGAAAACGTGGTCGGCGGCCAGCGTGCGGAGCGTTTCCAGATTCACTTGGATCCGATCGGCGATTTCGTTGGCGGCGATCTTGGCCCGGGCCAGTTCGGTATTGATCGCATCCTTCAGGCTATCGACGGTGCGCTTGCCCTTGATGACGCCACCGAAGTCCGCCTGGACATTGGGCATGTAGTTCTTGCCAAGGCGCTTGTTCAGGCTCACAACATGGGCAGCCAAGGCGTTTTGGCCGGCGGCCACCAGTTCGCCGCGGATCTGTTCCTTGCGCAGCGCCACCAGCTTCTCACGCTGCAGGCGCGTGGTGCGTGCCAGCTCGCGGAACTCCTTTACCAGTTGGCGCATGGCGTTCACATCGGCCATCTGGGCAAGGGCGTGCTCTTCCGCCGATTCGAGCTCTTCCTCGGCACGCTTCAGGCGCTTGCAGGCCGCTTCTGTATCGGCGAATTCCTGATCGGTGCTTGGGTTCGCTGGAATGCGCACGATGAACGACTTCAGCGCCTGGCCGAATGACGGCAGGTTGGAGACGATTGCCAGTTGGCCATTCATCTGGACGCTGACGGAAGGCAGGGTTTCCTGCGGCGCAGGCACGACGGGATCAGCCTTGGGCGCATCGGGCGTGTAGTTCGCCAGATCCTCCGCAAACTGCCGCCATCCGGCGAGCAGGCGCTCGATCTTTTCAGGCGTCGTCTCGTACCAGCACGACACCGTACGCTCTGGCGTGCCATCCGAGCATGTGAACAAGCACCGGCTCGCGCCGCTCACGAGCAGCTGCTGATCCATTTGGACCGTGTAGTGATCGGCGAGTGTCTCTTTCTCGACGTCAGCTGCCAGCTTCTCGTTCCAAAGCTTGGTTTCCCATGAGAGTTCATCTGTCATGGTCAGACCATCCATGCTGGCCAGCAGACTCAAGCCGTCCACGTCTGCGGTAAGCGTGACAGGGAACAGCTCGTCTCCCACGATGGATTCGGCCAGCGGGCGGGCAGCAGACTCGGCGGCATGGCCGCGATCGAAGAGGGCCTGCTTCGCGCCGCCCACTTCCTCGGTGATGCCAGTGGCCTTCTGGCGCAGCAGATCCTGGCGGCTGGAGTATTTGCTGACGCCCATCATGGCCGGGGCTTCGGAGGCCGTGAAATAGCGTGCGCGAAGCAGCGCCCATTCAGGGGAGCCTTGCTGGACGCTGTGCGTGATGCGGTTCTGGATGTTCATGGATGGCTCCTTATTTGGCGAATTCAGCGGCGCGGCGCTCGTAGAGGGCGCCGAGTTCGGCGCGATGGCCTGCATCGGCCACGCTGGCGATGAGGCTGGCGGCCTCGGCCAGCTTTTCTTCGGAGTCAGCGGCGGTGAGGCGGTCTGCCACCTGGGCATACGTGAAGAGGATTTCGCCGTCGCTGGTGGTCTGCGAAGGCTTTTCCTTCGGCTGCACGTCCGTGGCCTGATCGGCTGATTTCCCTGCCACCTTGACGTGCTCCAGAGCTTTCTTCTGGTCGGCAGTCAGTGGATTGCCCTTGGCCTCGATGAAAGCGATCAGGTCCGCGGCGCTCTTGCGGCCACTGGCGATCACGTCTTTCCATGCCGGGAACTTGGCTTCGAAGTCGGATTGGCTGTACTGAGCAGGCTCATTGCGCACTTCATCCACCGGCCCCATGAATCGCTCGGACGGCGTATCCATCGCCTCTTCGGCCACCGCCAAGCCCTTGATGACGTCGGCGAACTGATCGCGCAGCGCAAATGCCCGAGCGCGCTGCTTGAGCATGCGGTCACGGTATTGGGACCAAGGCCCCTGCTTGCCAATCAAGCCCGCGCCTTGGGCATCCTTGACGGAGAAGCGACCGACCTTGTCGGCGCGGCCGTGCCGTTTGGCGATGCAGACGGCGGTGAAGCCTTCGCCCTGGCCCTCGTAGAACTCCTCAACGTCCTTGCAAACGGGCGACGAGAGCACGAGGGCGAGCAAGGCGTCACCCCAGATAGAAGGGCGCCCATTGATGACGGCAATGCCTTGCAGCGCCTGCAAGGGCTTCAAGCCGACTTCCATGCCCCACTGCATTGCAATGAGGCAGTTGCCGGGCTTGCCCTTGAAGTCCTTGGGCACCATGTCGCTGTCGGCCATGTAGTTGGCGAAGGTCAGGGCTTGTTCAAAAGTCTGTGGACTCAGGTCGAACTGCTGGCGCGGTGCGACGGAAAGCGCGGTTTCTTCAGGCATATCGCCCTCCAAGTTGGTGGTTGTTGTGAATGGTTTTGGTGGGCTTCTTGAGCCCGCTGATGATGCCCACGTGCCAGCCGTTGCCGACCGGGCACCGGTAGGCGCTGGAGTGGTGGTCCTTGGCCCGGCCGCGTCGAGCCGCATCAATAGCGTGCTCGCGGGTCAGCGCGGGCTTGAGGCAGTTAGGGCAGTCGCTCATGGCAGACACCTCGGGCTTCCGCCGCAGTAGCTGTAGTCCGGGTCGAAGTCAGCCAGGTCGCACAGGATTTCGTAGCGCTCACCGCATGCGCGGCACTTGGCCTCATAGGTGCCGTCCGGTCCTTCGGTCACACCCTCCGGAAGAGATGGCAGCGCAAAGGCGCCCGATCTGATGGCGTGCCAGATAGCGGCTGCAATGACAGTGGCTCTCATGGCAGCCTCCGGAAGGACAGCGCCCATACCCAAGGATTTGCATCCCACGACCTAGCGCCGTGTATCGATTCCCAAAGCTGCGCATAGAGCGGCTTGGCGTCTTCGAAGCAGCAGCCGAGGCGCTGGGCCATGTCGTACTGCGATGAGTCGCTGAAGTCATGAATGACTTCCTCGATGCCTTCAGCCCAGCAGTCGGCCTCGCTGATATCCTGAAGTCGCTCGACGCGCACACCAGTAACCTCGAGATCAATGCGCGAGAGGCCACGCGGGCAATGCATGGGCGGCAGATAGGAGCGCTTCCACGGCCATGCATCGGCAACGGTCAGCGAGCCGTCGGCCGCATAGATCGAAAGCACACGGCCAGTGCCGTCGTCGGGCTCCTGGTCGGGAACCAGGCGAATGGCTTCGCGCACCCAAAGACGATCACCTGGCTGCCCATAGGGACAGTGCGCTTCCGCGAGGTCGGCCATTTCGGGCAGGAGAAACACCTCGGCATGCCTCTTCCCCGTGCGCGCCGCGAACACAGCCTCTCGCCCCACTGCGGCCTCTGTCTTCACAATGCGACGGGTTTGGGTTTTCGTGCCGGCCAGAAGTGCACGCACCATGGGCGCGCTGAAAAGAACAGGGCGCTCTTTCACGGCCGGACCCCTTCCAGATACATGGCGCTGGCACGCACTCGCGACAGATCGTGCTCAGTCAGGTACGGATTCGCCTCCTTGGCGGCTTGAACCCATTCCTCGACACGAGCGTTGTCGATTGGGGGAGGGGCTCATCTGCCCAGGCGGCAACCGCTTGATCCGCATCGGCCTCGCTCACGCAACCGGTGAGCATCACGAACGTGAGAACGCACAACACCAGAGCCGCCCAGTACGCCACCGCGCTCCAGAACGTCGGCGGCTCTTGCTCCGGTGGCCAGATGGCTTGCCCATAGTCAGCACCACGGAAAGCGGATTCGACAGTGCGATGAGCGCGCCCCGTGTGCGTGCTGCTGTAAATGCGATCTGTGGGCACGGTGCTCATTTCCAGCCCTCCAGCAGTCCAACATTGGCCAAGCCCTGCTGCTGAGCGGTCAGGTCGCGCTCGTACTGGCGGCCCTTGGGCTCGGTCTCGCTTGCCCTGGCCACGCGGGCGAGGTCCGCAATCTGGGCCTTCGTGAATGCCGGCGGCTGGGTGCGCCCGTCGCGCTGCCTGCGTGCTTCATTGCGCTGGCTTGCGAGGGCGGCCTGACGGACCATGGAGTTCACAACGCGGCGGCTGGCACCGATGCTCAGCCGGCGAGTCTCTGCCGCGGCGTCCGGATCGACGCTGCGATCAAGGACGTCGCGCTGGCGGGTCTCGAATTCAACCCGGCCCCAGGCAGCGCGCTGCTCTGAGGTCATTTGGCGGTACTGGGCGTGCCCCGTGGATGGGGTGCTGTCTTCCATTGGGTTCCTCCTGTTTGCGCTGCCGATGTGGTGCGCTTGGAGGAAATTATCAGCGCAGCGCTAATTTCTTGTCAATAGCGCGGCGCTAATAAAATTGATAGACTGCTGCCCACCCACCATCCTGTGGGCGTAAGAAAGCCGCCTCAGTGGGCGGCGGAAAGGAAGCTATGCAATCAGGGATGAATCAAGTGAAGGCCGTGCGCGCCTATGCGGCGGAGGCACCTATCGAGGCTACACAGAAGGAATTGCCGTCGATAGTGATACAGCTGGAGTCGACTGTCTCGGATGTTGATGCAGCACTTCAACGACTGCATGATCGCCTCGCGCCGGTTCGCATGCGGTTGCCGACCCGCGATACCGCGCAAGGTCGGGCTCAGCTAACGGGCTCCTCCCCAGTGGGTGAAGAGTTAGCCGGCCAGGTGAACCGTCTGCGCAACTTGGTGTCGGCAATTGAACAACTCACCGACGAGTTGGCGGTCTGAAAACAAAGAGTCGCCCCCATGGGCGACTGTGAGGAGTGAATATGGATTCCGATAAATTGCTGTTCGAACTGCTCGGCCCTGACGGCGAGGTGTGGAGGCTTTACCTTGACGGCCGCACAGAGGGTTTCCCGCAAGGAACAGTCATGCAGAACTTTGCGTTTCCGCTATGGTGCACTCTTGTCGGGAACGGTAGGAAAGAAAACGCGCAACTAATGGAGAGAGCCCGTATGCTGGTTCAGGTTTCGAGAAACCTAAATCTCCCGATAATTAGTGATGGTCCGCCCGATGCATTGGATGTCGCCATAGCGATTGCGCAAAAAGAGCTTCAGTCGTCTTCTGAAAGTTGATCCGTAAAGGGAAGATTGAGAGATTCGGAGATGCGATCAAGCATTTCGTTTCTCAATCTCTCCGCTTGCCTTTCTTTTTGCTTGAGCTGATTTTCGACGTTGTGATACGCCGCAATGAACGCATCTATGTGTTCATTTTTTATAGATAGTGGTTCGAGTTCAGTTTTTAGAATCACATATCCATCAACCAATGATGCAGTAATTTTTTCCAGTTTGACTTTGGAAACAATTTCATGCTCCGGGGGATCTTTAAAGTCCAAGGCAACCTCATTCGGGCCTTTGGTTTTCTCGCGTTTGAGTCCTTTGAGATACATAGGTCTTTTCCTTCATTTGATCCTCGAAAATCCGCACGTCTCCGGTAGCGCACCCATCACAGATTCTCCAGGGCATGCGCACCATGCCTTTTCGCTCTTTCTGCACAGTCCCCGAAGGCGCTCCCACCTATGGTTAATACCGTGCACCACAATGGGGATTAACCGGTAGAGTCGGGCGGGGGTGGTCAGATCCTTGGTCCGTTTCCAACACGAAGGGGCTCAGTGTTGTTCTGGGATTCGCGACGAAGCGCCGCGAGCACACGCTGCCGCAACTCATCGCTGTCCGGTACCTCGCCCAACAACTTAAGCGCTTCTGATAGTGCTTTCCTTTCGGTTGGTGGCAACGGAATCGCAGCGGCGATCAATGCGGCCAGAGCCCTTTCGAGCGGATCGCGATCCAGTGGCAGTGTCATGACCACGTTTGTGGCGGCTCGCAGCAACTCCGGATCGGTATCCATCCAGCCGCGCGTTTTATTCAAAGCGTTTTCGAGCGCGCGTGCTTGGTCCGAGCCCATCGTCTTGGGCTTTTTGGTCTTGCTCCCGATAGAGCCGTTAGCGATCTGGCTTAGCGTCGAGTCAGTGGCGATTCGACCGAGCTTCTCGTTGATGGCTGAGAAACTGCCGAACTCTTTCTTGAGCTCGAGCAGGCGTTCTCGCCTTACTTCTTCCACAGTTTTCATAGCGCCCTAATTTCATAGCGCATTGCTAATCCTGTGGCGTAGCGCAGCGCTGTTGACAATGATTAGCGCGGCGCTATCATTGATGGCATGCGCCTTTCTGAACTGCATAGTCACATGAGCCGGTCCGAACGATCGGAATTCGCCAAACGCTGTCTGATCTCGCCTGGGTACCTATGGCAGATCGCCACGAGATGGCAGGGTCGACGTCCAACAGTAGACCTGCTTGCCAGGCTGGCGAAAGCGGATCCCCGGCTCTCCGTCGAAGAACTCGTGGAGGAATTTGCGGAGAGTTCACCCCCCACCCCCGAACCAACAGGTGAGGTGGCCTGAGATGACCTCACCAAAGATTAAGCGCCAGGACCGCGCGCTGCACGTGATCGGGTTGTTGACCGTCTGGAAGAACAAGCAGTGGCTCCAAGACGACGACTGGAAACGCCTTGAGGATCTGGCACACGTTTTGAAGAGCGCGCGCCGGATTGAACAGATCAAGCTGACAGAAGTACAGCCAATTGCGGAAGCGCTTCTGAGATTTGCAGGGTTTGAGCCGCCCGCCGAACCCGACGCAGCTTCCGTAGAAGTAGCTCGCCCGCCTCGCTCGCCTTCAGGCGGAGCCAAGGCGAGCATGCAGGCGATGTACGAGGCAGTCCAGGCGGCCGCCCTTCGTGAGGCCCCGTCCACGTATGAGGCACTGCCAGGTCGACCAATCACCCTGACGGAACTACCGGACGGCCGTGCGGTACTTGATGTCGGTGACAGGCAACTGTCGTTCTCTCCCGCCGAGTTCGCCAGCTTGCGCGCTCGGTTTACCCCGCGCGTGGCTAGTAGCGAATCGGTTGGGCGGCCAGAAGCGCCTGTACGCCACTCAGGATGTCGTTTTTCAACGCCAGGGGATTCATTTGCACCGATATCAGAGTTGAGCAGTGAGGGCAGGTGTACGCGATGCACTTCCAGTGTTTCGGGCCACTCGCTGTGCCCGTGATCTCTTTCATGTCGATTTGGGTGATGTCCTGCTCGCAGCGTGGGCACTTGGTCATGTCCGCTCTCCTTGTGGCGATTGATGGTGTCGTGGGGATTTCCATCGTAGCCCAAGGCAGAGCGGGCACCCATTACGCCGAGGTGGCTCATGGCTGATCACCGCCAGGAACCGCCAGAGCCGCTGCCCTGCTCTGTGCTGCCGCGGAGGCCGAACCCGTCACTCCCGGGTGGCATTTCCCTTGCCATTCCCCAGAGCACCACCTTGGCTAAGAGCCAAGCCTGCCAGTCCGCAACCCAGTTTCCCCCGCGCCCAGTTTCTCCTCCCTCCTCCTCCTGCAGGGCGCGGGTTTGCGCGCTGGCCTGAGGGCTGGCGCGCCTTTCTATTTCCCAGATCAAGAGCTCCACATGAATGAAAAGCAGCCATTCCAGTACGCCCAGCCGAGAAATCCGGAAAACCACACCGTAGAGATGCGTATGCGTGTGCCGAAGTACATCGTGGATGCCTTCGATGCCGTTTCGATCGCTCGAAGGATGGAGCGCTATGAACTGGTCTTGATGACGCTGAAGAACGAGGCAGATCAGTGGTTGCATGAGGCAAGTTTGCTGACCAATGGCGCGCGAAGCAATCCACTGCTTGCGGATACGGAGGATGCGACGAATGGCTGATTCCATCCGTCCCTTGACACCATCGGACATCCGCGCTGCTGCCGAGGCGGCCGCGCACCAGCGGATCCCGCATGCAGAGGCCAACGACTTTCCGCCTGGCTCTGAGCAGTGGCGCACATTCGCTCGGGCTTATGCCGATGCGCTGCCACCGGTGACGGAGGCAGCCTGATGGAGAGGTATCGGCTACTTCATGGCGATTGCTGCGCCCTGCTTCGCACATTCGCCGACAGCAGCGTCGACTCGATCGTCACTGATCCTCCGTATGGGCTTACGTCCAACGGCGGAGGCCCGAGCAGTAAGGGGCAAAACACTCCGCACGGTCGCGCTCAGGCCGGCGCCTCGCGCGGGGGATTCATGGGATTGGCCTGGGACCGCGACGTGCCGTCCGTTGAGGTCTGGGCCGAATGCCTGCGAGTCTTGAAGCCGGGCGGGTACCTGTTGGCATTCGCGGGCACGCGCACCCAGCACCGCATGGCAACGCGCATCGAGGACGCTGGGTTTGAGATTCGCGACTTAATCGCTTGGGTTTATGGCTCGGGCTTCCCGAAGTCGCACAACGGTGAGTGGGGCGGCACCGCGCTCAAGCCGGCGCTGGAGCCCATCACCATGGCGCGCAAGCCGCTGGCGGGCACCGTGGCGGCGAATTGGACCGAGCATGGGACAGGGGCCCTAAACATCGACGCCTGCCGGGTGCCAAGCGAGTCCATGCCACCGAATACTGGAGCCGGCGGAATGCCACGGCGCCATGATACCGAGGCTCGCGGCCCTGGCATCGTCGCGCAGCCGCATCCAGGCGGCCGCTGGCCAGCAAACGTAATCCACGACGGCAGCGATGACGTAGTGGCGTGCTTTCCCCAGTCCAAGGGGCAGCAGGGCGCCGTCAGTGGCGACGAGCCAAGCAGCAAAACCAACAACGTGTACGGCCAGTTCGGTGGGCGCCCGGCAACCGAGCCGCGCGGCGACACCGGCAGCGGCGCACGCTTCTTCTACTGCGCCAAGGCGAGCAAGCGTGAGCGAGATGAGGGGCTGGATGGGTTTGAGCAGAGGCGCGGCGGTGCGGAGCAATTCGATAGCCGCTGGAAAGAAGGGACTGGAGAAATGCGCCAACCAACGCGCGCAAACATCCACCCCACGGTCAAGCCTACCGACCTGATGGCGTACCTCTGTCGGCTCGTGACGCCGCACGGTGGCGTGGTGCTGGATCCGTACATGGGTAGCGGCAGCACCGGGAAAGCTGCCATCCGTGAGGGATTCCGGTTCACTGGCATTGAACGCGAGGCCGAGTACCTTGCTATTGCTCGTGCGCGTATCGAGTTCGAATGCCGCCGCGGACACCAGATTTCATTGCCGGAGGTGGCCTGATGCGTACCACCATAGAAACCGCCACAGTGACGCAGGCTGGTGCCGAGCCGGCCATGGTACCGGTGACCGTCGTCAGCTTCGGCGCGCACGCTGAGCCGCTTTCCCTGGAAGACCAGGAGCGCGAGTTGCTGATCCAGATCGAAGGCCTGCAGATCCAGCGGGAAATGTTGGTCTGGGAGCGGACCGGAGACTTTGGTGCCCGCGGCCAGGCCGAACGGCACCGCCTCCGCATGGAAGAGTTGATCAAGGGGCGATCCGATGCTGTGCGTGCCCGCATGGCACAGGAGCGGGGGTTGCCGCATGGCTGAGGCGTGGATTCGCATGCGCGGAAGCCTTTTGACCAATCCCCGTGTCATCGCGATGGCAAGGCTGTTGCTGGTCGACCCGGATTTCCTTGAATGGTACGGAAACGATGGTGTCACGCAGGAATCGTCACGCGGCGTCACGATGCGTCACGTGACGGTCGTGACGCGCGTCACGGTGGGTGCTCTGGTTCCGTTGTGGACGATGGTCAACGAGTGTGCCGCGCACGACGGTGTACTGCGTGACGCGACCCTGTTTGAGGTCGACGCCATGGCAGGCGTGCCAGGCTTTGGAAAGGCCATGCGTGACACCGGCTGGCTGGACGAATTGCCGGACGGCGGGGTGCGGTTTCCTAACTTCTTTGAGCACAACACCGTGCAGGAGAGCCGTTCTACAGGGGCCAAGAGCGGTTCGCAGCGCTCGAAGGAGTATCGGGAGCGCAAGAAAGAAAAGGGCGGGGATTCGCCTCGCTCACAGTCCCAAAATTCGTCACGTGACGGTGTGACGGAAAAAAGTGACGCGTCACGTGACGGCGTCACCACAGAGAAGAGTAGAGAAGAGAAGAGTAATAACCCCTCTTCACTACGTTCAGAGGGGGAGGGCGCTGACACGCCACCCCCTCCCGCTCCTGCTAAGCCGAGAAGGGCGAAAGGGGAAGCCCGCCCGCTGTCGGCCTACCTCGTCGAATGCCGGACCGCTGGCGTCAAGCCCATTCCCGACGATCACGCCGTGCGACGCTGGGCTCAGGATGCGGGCATTGCACCGGAGATGCTGCAGATCGCCTGGGTGCAGTTTCGCGAACGCTACACCGAGGGCGAGAAGGGCAAACGCAAGCGGTACATCGACTGGCCGAGCCACTTCGCCACGGCGGTGAAGGGAAACTGGTTCAAGCTGTGGTTCCTCGGGGAATCGGGCGTGGTGTGGACTAGCGGGGGCCTGATGCACAAGCAGGCGCTTGACGCTCACATTGCGTCTAAGCAGCAAGGGAGTGGTCATGCACCCGAATGACATCGACCCATCGGCTCTTCCGTGGTCCCCCGAGGCGGAAGCCGCTGTGCTGGGCTCGCTGATGCTCAACGCGGACGCCTGGGACATGGTTGGCGACATCCTGGAGCCCCATCATTTCTTCGACCGCCGGCACTCGCGGATCTTCGCCGCGATCACGCGGCTGGTGCTGGCATCCAAGCCGGCGGACGTGGTCAGCGTCTGGACCGACCTCGAGCATGCCGGCGAAGCCGAAGACATGACGGTGGCCTTCGTGAACGAGCTGGCCGCGGTGCCCTACAGCCTGGCCAATGCCCGACGTTACGCCGAGGTGGTAGCCGAGCGAGCACTGATGCGCGGGCTGATCGAGGCCTCCGCAGAAGTGCGCGAGATCGCCATGGAGCCCGGGCTTGCTGTCGCCGACCGCCTGGACAAGGCGCAAGGCACTCTGCAGGCGCTGGCCATCAACCGCAGCCGGCAGGTGCCGGTGCACGTGGGCGATATGGCTGCCGCGCTGTGCGATCGCATCCAGGACCTCCACGAAGGGCGGATCGAGCCCGGCACCAGGACCGGAATCCCTTCCATCGACAAGCGACTGAACGGCGGCTGGCGGCCGGGCAAGCTGATCATCCTGGCGGCGCGCCCCGCGATCGGGAAGTCGTCTCTGGCGATGCAACTTTGCATCAACCTGGCCGAGCGTGGCCAGGGCGCGGCGTTCCTCTCGCAGGAAATGCCCACGGCCGATCTCATGGACCGTGTGGGCTGCAACGTGGGCCGGATCCTGCTGGACAACGTGGTGACGGGCAACCTCAGGGATTGCGAGTGGCCGCGCCTGACGGACGCCGTGAATCGGATGCGCACGCTGCCCCTATACCTGGACGATCAGCCGGCGCTGACGCTGGCCGACATCCAAGCGAAGGCCCGGGCCCTGGTTCGTCAGTCAGGCATCAAGCTGCTGGTGCTCGACTACATCCAACTTTGCGGCTCTCGCAAGACTGCCGACAAGCGGCACCACCAGATTGAAGAGATCAGCCGCGGGCTCAAGACCTTGGCCAAGCAGCTTGGCATCACGATCCTGGCGCTGTCCCAACTCGGCCGCGAGGTCGAAAAGCGCCCAGGCGGCAAGCCCCAGCTATCCGACCTGAAGGAATCCGGCGCGATCGAGGAAGACGCTGACGTCGTGATCTTCCTCAGCCTGAGCCACATAGCCGATATGGGCGGCAAGGTCATCGAAGCCGATTTCGCCAAGAACCGGCAGGGCCGTGTCGGCAGCGTGGCGCTGGCTTTCGATGGCGGCTTCCAGTCCTGGACCGATAGCGGGGAGCCCCTGAGCAGATCCGGGGCTGCCCGACCGCGCGGCGCGCCAGTCCCAACGTATGACCCCGATTTTTGACTCCACCACCACCCCGAAAGGACCTTCCCATGACCCCTACTAAATCCGAGTTTGCTTTCCGTGAAGTCACCGACGTGAAACTCACCAGTGTCAATTTCCGCAAGGAGATCCACGGTGATGAGCACGTGCAGGCCGTCGATTTGACGATGGGCGTCGACGTCCCAAACACCTTGCTGGACATCATCCAACCCGGTCTGCGCGAGGCGCTGTATTTCAACATCGACGCCAGCCGCGGCCAGGTGACTATCGTGGATTTGCCCGAGACGCTGCCGAACCTGCGCTTTCCACGCTTGAACGGGGGCAAGTTCAGCCTGGATGACAAGAAGAACAAGCTGGCCGGCTACGAGCTGTTCATCGACTACGGGCTGGGCGATGACCGCAGCAACATGGTCTTCGACTGCTGCAAGGTCGTGAAGCGGGCAATCGAGACGAAAGAGGGTGGCACCGTTCACCTGAGTTGGCAGGTTCAATACTCCGGCGACCGCCTGGATCAGGAGACCTGTGGGAAGCTGGCGCTGCTGGAGCAAGATCTGATCGCCATTCGGCTCATCCCCCCCGTGGTGACAGCCGATCCGGAGCCGGAAGAGAAGCCGAAAAATCCGCTCTACATGGGCGAGGATGAGGACGAAGACGAAGGGGGTGCTGGCCAGACTGCCGAAGACCTGTTCCTGGCCGGCGCGGGCGAGTCCTCGGACGAGCAGGGCCAGACCGAGACCCTGGAATCGGACGCACGCTGAACATGATCGAGCTCAGCCTGCCATACCCGCCCAGTGCCAACCGGTACTGGGAGACGCGGATCATCAAGGCCAAGGCAACAGGCCGGATGATGGCGCTGACCTACGTCAGCCGGGAAGCCAAGGAGTTCAAAGAAACCGTGGGCTGGCTGGCGCGCGCGGCCGGGGTTCGATCGCCCATTCCTGGCCGCGTGGCCGTCTCCTACCGCCTCCATCCTCACCGTCCGCAGGACTGGCAGCGGCGGCTGAAGCGCGACCCGGAAGGCTGGGAAGACACGGTCCAGTGCATCGACCTGGACAACGCACAGAAGGTGACGTTGGATGCGCTCAAGGGCATCGTCATCGTGGATGACGGCTGGGTTTGGTCAAGCACCGCCATGCGCGGAGAGCCTGTCGAGGGCGGAAAGATCGTTGTTCGGATTGCGCCAGCCCGCCCCCAGGTGCGCTCGGTGCCGCCTCAAGCCGTATTGGAGTTGGTGTGACGCTGATTCTGCGCCCCGTAGGCCGCGGTAACTGGCGCCCCCAGACCTTCACAGTGGATGAGCGCCACGTGCCGCCCATGCTGGTGCGGGTGGGCGAGCGCTTTTCTCTGGGCGGCGTGCTTTTCCGGATTGCGAAGGTGCTGCCATGACCAAGCCCAGCCCCATCCTGATCACCAAGCGCGCCAGCTTGGCCAACATGCCAGAAGCGCAGCGCGCCACCGTTCGGCACGTGCTCCTCGATGCCGTAGGCGGTCTGGACAGCGTGCACAACACCAGGTGGCGCCGTTTCGTGAACCGCCTGCTGCGCGCCGAGCCGGGCGAGGTGTTCGAACTGATGACCCTGACGGATCGGTCGGGCAAGTTCCACCGCCGCCACATGGCGCTCGAGCAGCGCCTATTCGACCACCAGGAGCGCTTCGCCACCTTGGGCGCGCTGCGCGACTGGCTCAAGACGGGTGCCGGATGGGTCGAGTGGAAGCCCGGCGCCAGGGGAAGCATTGTGCCGGTGCCGCGATCGACCGCCTACGAGGCCTGCAGTGACGACGAAATGCGCGAGGTGCACGAAGCCATGCTGGCCTTCCTGCACCAGCCAGCCACCCAGCGGAAGCTCTGGCCGCACCTGAGCAGCCATGCCCGCGCGGCCATGCTGGAGAGCGTGTTGGCCAGCCCTGAACAAGGAGAGCAGCAATGATTCCCCCGCTTTCCGATCTCGAAGCCCGAGCCCGCTGGCACCTTGAGATAGGCTATCCCGCGTATCCGTACCCAGTGGTTCAGGAAGAGCCCGAGTATGACGACGACTACGACGACGGGTACGAAGGGCTCTATACCTGCTGGAAGTGCGGCGGCGAGGGTATCGAAGTTTTCTGCTGCGATGACCTCTGCCAGGGACAGGACTACTGCATGCACGGCGACGGGCAGCGGATGTGCCCTGAGTGCCACGGGGAGGGCGTGCTGTGATGATGCGTACAGCTTCCGAACTGTGTGCAGAACTCGGCCTTTCGTCGATTGCGTTGGCTGACATTCCCAGGGTCGTTGCAGCGCTGCACCGCGCCTATACCGCTGGACAGCGAGACGGGGAACGCGTGGAGCGCGAAGCGTGTGCAGGCATTTGCGACCACTACGCCCACGCGCTCGACAACGGCGGCAGTGCCTATTTGCGTTCTCACGAGTGCATGCAGGCCGCCCGGAGCATTCGTGCTCGGAGTCCGAAATGATGCGCCGCCAGCCTCTCCGGTCCCGCCCCAAGGCGCCGGCCCGCCCAGATCGCGAGCAGCGCCTGACCGAGCGTGCCGCGCGCGCCGTCGAATACGCCAAAAGTTGCGAAATTTCGAAATCTGGAAATTTCACCCTGGCGCGGCCGGTGCCGAAGCCGGAAGCCCACCGCAACCCGCATCTCCTGGCCATGGCCAAGGGTATGCCCTGCCTCTTGCAGGTGCCCAGCGTGTTCTGCGCCGGTTGCGAAACCGTGGTCGCCTGTCACAGCAATTTCAGTGTCCACGGCAAGGCCGGCACCAGGAAGGCAGATGACCAATACAGCGTTTGGGGTTGTGCCGCCTGCCATAACTGGTTGGATCGACTCGGTGCGCCACGAAAGCAAAAAGAAGCCGTCTTCATGGCCGCCCACCTCCGTCAAGTACTTCATTGGCGGGAAATCGCCAGCAACCCAGCCGCCCAGGCTCGTGATCGCAAAGCCGCCCAGTGGGCGCTCGATCGCCTAAACGCCACCCCTGTTACCGATATCGACTGAAATGAGAACTTTGGAAGAATCCCCCGCGCCGGAATTGCGCAAGCCTTGGACCACGAAAGAACTGGCCTACGTTCGCGAGCACTACCCGTCTCAAGGCGGGGAGAAAGTAGCCGCGACACTTGGCCGTTCGGTAGGCGCTGTATGCAGGTTCGCGAGCAAATACGGGATCGCGAAAGACCATGTGAGGCTGGACATGGGGAAAGTCAGCGAAATCCGGACCTCACGCGAACCGGCCAGAGTGTTCGCGGAGCGATTCGGCGTGAGCGTCACCCAGATCAACCGAGTGCGTCAAGGGCTTGCGTGGAGGGCGGCATGAGGCAGCGCCGCCATCACAACCGGCCCGGGCCCCAGGTGCTGCCCAAGTTTTGGCGGCCGAAGCTTTCCGCCGGCCAAGTCCTGGATGCCCGAATCATTCATAACGATCTCCTGGACCGCCTGACCACAGGAAAAGCCACCAGCGGGGATTTGTGGGACTGGATGGAAACCGGCTTCACCTACACCCAGATGATGCGCATGCTGGCCGAAGACGGCATGGAGTTCACCGACGAAGCCATGCACGCACTGGCCGCTCAGTTGGAAAGCTACGAGGAGATTTGCGCCCGCCTGCGCCGCACCGGCCGGGTAGGGCTCAGCGGCCCCGAGATCCGGATTGCCCAAGACGCGGCCGCCGTGATGGATGAACTTGTCGGCCTTGATCGCCACGGCATCGCCGAGCGCGCGGCTCGGTGGTCCATCGAGCAAATGTCCAAGATCCGGAGGGCTGCTGGATGACCTGTCCCGCCTGTGAGAAAGCCCAGACGGACCCCCGGCCCGGCCTGTTCCATAGCAACTGCCGCGGCTGCCAGATAAGGGCATTTGCTGGTGGCCCGACATTCTTTGCCACCCGTCGAGCCGGGGTCGTTACGCCGGTCTACAAAGCTGCTTTGCAAACGCTCTTTGGTGACGACTGGAGAACGGCACACGAAGACGTGAAGAGGGAGTTCAAACGGCTGCAATCATTGAAAGGAGGCAGACCATGAGCACGATGACCCCCCCAAAGGCCACCGGCCAGATCATCT
Organism: Ottowia sp. VDI28; assembly: GCF_049532675.1. Taxonomy (NCBI): domain Bacteria; kingdom Pseudomonadati; phylum Pseudomonadota; class Betaproteobacteria; order Burkholderiales; family Comamonadaceae; genus Ottowia; species Ottowia sp. VDI28. The sequence continues at coordinate 2,112,824 of NZ_CP149820.1, forward strand.
GGGACACGATGGTGGGCATGAGAGAAGCCAACCAGGCGATCAGCAGAAACCGGCTCCAGGAAATCACCGGCCTGAAGTACACCCTGATCGATGATCACGTCACCCGCCTGATCGAAGAAGGCAGGATGCGCAGGGTGATCGACGGCGTGTACGAGCTGGTTGACCCCATGCCCGAACCCCGGCCCGTGTCCGTCACCCACCTGCCGGACGGAATGACCATCATCGAATGCGGCGACGGCGAACTGCGCATGTGGCCGCCCGAAGTCCGAAAGCTGGGCTTGGCCGTGGTGGGCAACGCCATGCAGTTCTCCCAGCTGCAGAGCCAACACGATATGGCGGCCATGTTGACGGAAGCCACGGTGCGCAACCGAGCACTGGCGGACCGCTTGAGCGACTTGGAGCGCGAATATAAGGCCTTGTTGGAGTTCCCTGGGCTGCGCGCGTATGTGGAACGCCAGCGCAAGGCTCAGGCGGCGGGGCAAGGTGATTTGCTGGGTGAGTGAGGGTTAACAACCCACCCCCTGTAGGGTTGGCGTAAACCGCCCGCGCCCGGAATCATCCCGGGCAATGTCCAATACACCCGAGTCAAAGCCGTCCGTAGACTGGGAGCGCATCGAGCTCGATTACCGCGCCGGTATCAAGAGCCTGCGCGAGATCGCCGACGGCTCCGGCACCAGCCACGTCAATATCGCCAAGCGCGCAAAGAAGCTCGGATGGGTGCGCGACCTCTCCGTCAAGATCCAGGCCAAGGCGGACGAACTAGTTAACAAGGCTTCGGTTAACGCTCCGGTTTACAAAGCCAGTCCTGTTAACGAGCAGCAGACGGTTGAGGCTGTAGCGCAGACGCAGGCGGGCATTCGGCTGGCGCACCGGGAAGATATTCACCGCGCTCGGGTTGTCACAATGGCGCTGCTGTCGGAGATGGAACTCCAGGCTGGGCCCGAGAACGTCGCATTGCTGCAGGAATTGGGCGAGCTGATGCGCAAGCCTGGCGACAAAGACCAGGACAAGCTCAACGAGATCTACCAGAAGATCATCAGCCTGCCAGGCCGAGCCAAGACTATGAAGGATCTAGGCGATGGCTTGCGGAATTTGGTGGCGCTGGATCGTCAGGCCTACGGCATCCGGGATGAGATGCCTGAGCCGCCAGCCAAGGGGATGGAGCAAATCACCACGGCTGAACTTCTGGCCATGCGCGCGGCGCTGAAGGCGGTTGCATGACGGCCACGGTGGAAAAGCAGGCCGCGATGCTGGCAATGGTCGAGCGGGAACTGGCATTCCGCCAGTTGGACCAATACAGCCCATATGCCAAGCAGCGGGAGTTCCACCGGGCCGGGGCGACGTTCAGCGAACGGCTTTTCATGGCTGGAAACCAGCTTGGGAAAACGAAGGCCGGTGGTGCGGAATGGGCCATGCACTTGACCGGGCGATATCCGGATGACTGGGACGGCGCCACCTTCAACAAGCCGGTCCTCTTCTGGGCGGGCTCCGTGACCAACGAAGCCACGCGGGACAACCCGCAGCGGATGCTGATCGGCCCGCCCGCCACACCCGAAGCTTGGGGAACTGGGATGATCCCACGTGATGCCATCATCGGGACCACGCGATCCATGGGCGTGCCAAACTTGCTTGACGGCGCTGTGGTCCGCTGGGGCGGCGGCGGCGACGTTCAGGCCGGTGAATCCATCATCGCCTTCAAGTCCTACGAAAAGGGCCGCGAGAAGTGGCAGGGCCCCACGGTGGATGGCGTTTGGTTCGATGAAGAGCCTCCGGAAGACATCTACTCGGAAGGTTTGACTCGGACCAACAACGGACAGCGCGGCCAGTTTGCGCAAACCACGTTCACGCCCCTGCTGGGTATGTCCAAGGTCGTGATGCGGTTCCTGATGCCGGACGCCAACGATCCCGGCGCCAAGGCGCGCAAGGTCATCAGCATGACCATCTGGGACGTGGATCATTACACCGAGGAGCAGAAGGCCTCCATCGTGGCCAGCTATCCTGCCCACGAGCGGGACGCGCGTTCCAAGGGGATTCCGACGCTGGGCAGCGGACGCATCTTCCCGGTGCCGGAGGAGAGTATCAAGGTTCCGGCCTTCCCGATTCCGCCGCACTGGGTCAGGATCAACGGCCTGGACTTCGGTTGGGATCACCCCACCGCGGCGGTGCAACTGGCGTGGGATCGTGACAACGATTGCATTTACGTGATCCAGGCGCATCGCCAGGCCGAAGCCGCGCCGATCATCCACGCGGCAGCGGTCAAGGCTTGGGGCACTTGGGTGCCTACCGCGTGGCCACATGACGGCCTGCAGCACGACAAGGGCAGCGGTGAGCAGCTTGCCCGCCAATATGCGGCAGCCGGCCTCCTGATGCTCAAGGACCGCGCCACTTTCGAGGATGGCACCAATGGTGTCGAAGCCGGCCTGATGGACATGCTGGAGCGCATGCAGACCGGGCGCCTAAAGGTGTTCAGCCACCTTGAAGACTGGTTCGGCGAGTTCCGCCTGTACCACCGCAAGGACGGGAAGGTTGTGAAGCTCCAAGACGATCTGATGAGCGCCACGCGGTACGCCATCATGATGAAGCGCAAGGCCATTACTCGGCCGGCACCTGCACGACCGATGACAGGCGGCTGGACGCCGCTAGACCGAGAAATAGGGTACTGACATGCAAGCCACCGAGACTAAAGGGGGCGAGCAGCCCCAGGCCGACGAACAGCCGCGTGACCTTCGCGGCGAGTTCGTCATCACACTGCTGGACAAGCGCAAGGACGCGGTCAACGGGCGCGCCAACTCCGGCATCGAGGAGGAGTGGACGGAGGACGAAGAGCACTACCAGGGCATTGACGATGCCAACCGTGCCTTCCAGAACGCCAATCAACTATATCGGAGCCGTAAGACCGCGATGATCAGCGGCCGCCCCACGGCCGCACCGACCCGCTCCGTCATCTTCCTGAACATCACACGCCCCTATACAGACGCGGCCAGCGCTCGGGTAGCGGACATGCTTCTGCCCACCGATGACCGATCCTGGGAGATCAAGCCGACACCGCTGCCCCGCCTGAGCCAGATGCAACTCACCAAGCTGGGGGAAGCCATTGGCGTGTCTGACCCTGTGCAGGTTCAAGCGCAGATCGAAGCGAGGCAAGCGAAGGCTAAGGACGCCGCGGAGCGCATGCAGCGCGCCATTGAGGATCCGCTGGTCGAATCGAACTGGCACGGGGAAGTTCGCCAGGTAATCGAAGACGCTGCCCGAATTGGCTCTGGCGTGCTCAAGGGACCTTTCCCGATCTCGCGCACCGTGCGCATGACCACGAAGAATCCGATCACCCAACTGACTGAGTACGCCAAAGCCGAGGAAATCAAGCCCGGGTCCAAGCGAATCGATTCGTGGAATTTCTTCCCAGACCCTGATTGCGGCGAGAACATCCACAACGGCAGCTTTACCTTCGAGCGGGAATACATTGGGCGCCGTCAGATTAAGGAGATGCTGGCTGATCCCAGCTACGAGACCGCAGAGTTGATGGCAGCCTTGAACGAAGGGCCATCCCGCACCAACGATGGCACGGAGGCGGTGTATCGACCTTCCAAGGACGAGTTCGTAATGTGGATCTTCTACGGGCACTGCGCCCGGGAAACGTTGCTTCATCTCGGTATCGAACTGGATGAGGGCGCCGAAGATCGAGTTCCGACCATGGCGGTGATGATCAATGACCGCTTGGTGAAGACGGTCGAGAGCCCGATCGAGAATGGTGAATTTCCCTATGACGTTCTAGCGTGGCAGCGTCGGCCGGGCATGCCTTGGGGGATGGGCGTTTCCAGACAGATCCGCACCGTCCAGCGCATGCTCAATGGGAGCGCCCGCGCACTGATGGACAACTCGGGCCTCTCTGCCGCGCCCCAGTGGATCATCGGGAACGGCGTTACCCCGATCGACGGCGAATTCACCCTGCGGCCAGGGAAGGGCTGGCGTCTAGACACTACAGCCTCTGCCGACGACGTGCGCAAGGCATTCGCTGCCTTCGTGGTCCCGAGCGTGCAGGCCGAATTGATGGCCATCATCAACTTCGCCATGCAGATGGCCGAGGACACCACGGGCATGCCTGCCATGCTGCAGGGAATCAGAGGCGATGCGCCCAATACGCTTGGCGGCATGCAGATGCAGAACAATAACTCCACCAGCGTGCTGCGCCGGCTGGCCAAGCGGTTTGACGACTACATGACGCGCCCCCACATCCAGCGGTACTTCGACTGGATGATGAACTACTCGGATGACGAAACCATCAAGGGCGACTTCGAAATCGAGGTGCGGGCATCGTCGGCACTGGTCGAGCGTGACGCCCAGCAGCAGTTCCTCCTGCAGATGGTTGGACTTGCCCGAGATCCTGCCTACGAGATCGACCCCGCCAAACTCTTCGCGGAGTTGTGCAAGGGCCAGCGCCTGGACCCAAAGAACTTCCAACTGGACGAGCAGCAGAAGGCGCTCCGTGCACAGCAGGGGCAAGACCCGACGGTACAGGCCAAGGTCAAGCTACTCGAATCACAGGCGCGCAAAGCGGATGCCGATGCCACCAACACTGGAATGGATACGCTTTACAGCGGTGTGCAGACTGGTCAGGCTATCTCCATGAATCCTGCCGTCGCTCCGCTGGCCGACGATCTGGCCAAGTCGGTCGGGTTTGTAGACCAGAACGCGGCGCCCATCGTGCCCCTGGCTCCGGCAAGCCTCGAGCCAGTTCCTCCGGTCCAGAACACCAACCCGCTCACCCCCGCCAACCCGGAAAGCCCGGAAGTGGGGGTACGGCATGGCATTGAAACACCCGAGGCAGACGGTGGACCGCTGCCCCCCGCATAGGGTTCGACGGAGGCGGCGCCAGAGTGAACACTGCGGGACATGCAACACAAGGGACTCGATCTCACCTCGCCAACCTGGCGCGCGCTCAAGGCGCATGCCGATCAGCAGATAGCCACGCTGCGCGAGAAGAACGACGGGTTCACGCTGGACGCGATCCGCACCGCCGAGCTGCGCGGGCGCATCGCGGCCTGGAAAGAGTTGCTGGCGCTGGCTCAGCCAGCCCCGGCGCAATCGGCTGACGTTGGTAGTTACTGACCTTCAGCTTTTTAAGACAGGAGTGCATGACACATGGACGCACAGCAACAGGAACAGGCCGCGTTTGAAAGCAGCTTCGCTGAATCCGCAGGCGCCGCGGCACCAGCCCCCGCACCGGCAGAGCCGGTAGCCGAGGCTCCGGTACCCGCGCCCGCACCAGCAGAAGCCGCAGCGCCTGCAGCCGAAGAACCCGCCGCCGCTCCAGCGGCACCGGACGGTGAGGCAGCCAATGCCCCCGCCCCGGCGCCGGAGGAAGACCCGGAGGTGTTCGACGGCTTCAAGCGCAGCGAGGTCAAGCGCCTGTTTGCTCAAGCCGCGAAAGTGGAGAGTCTTGAAAGTCAACTGCGCAAGGCGAACGGGAAGATCGGCGAGCTCAACGGCCGCCTGCAAACGCCCGCCGCCCCGGCACCTGCTCCGACGCCAGCCCCGGCGCCCGAGCTTTCTCCGGAGATGCGTCAGTTTGAGCAGGACTATCCCGATGTGGCGAAGTACGTCCGTGGGCTTGGTATCACACCAGCACCGCAACCGCAGGCAGCCCCGCCCGCTGAAGTGCAGCAACCCGTGGCCACGGGAAGTGCACCGGAGCCGGCCGAGTTGGACCCGGTGGCGATGGAGTTGGCTGTGATGGACCGCATACACAAAGGCTGGCGCGAGAAGGTGCAAGGCGAGGAATTCGTCCTCTGGCTTGCATCGCAGGACGAAAAGGTGCAGCAGGACTACCAGGCGGCTACCACCGTTGATGGCCTGTCTGCCGTGATTGGGCAATACGACCAATGGGCGACCGCACGCACCGCCGCTGCCGACAAGGCGGCCAAGGGGCAGCAAAAGCTCAAGAACGCCGTCACGCCCAACGGCAACGCACCACGTCCGCAAACCGCGTTGACGGAACAACAAGCATTTGAGGCCGCGCTCAAAGGTTAAGCGGCCAGGAGATTGACATGACTGGATTTGTTAGCACCAACCCCGCCGCGCGAATTGGCAAGCTGAAGGGCGACATCCTGAAGCACGCCATGCCCGTGGAGGTTCTCGGCATCACTGGCCAGCAACGCGCGATGCCCAAAAACAGCGGTATGACGATCGTGCATCGCCGCTATCTGCCCTACGGCGCCACTGCGACTGATCAGAACACGATCAACCGTCCTGTGGTCAGCGCGGCCGCTCACGTGCTCACGGAAGGCGTGACGCCCTCGGCCGACTCGCTGACTCCACAGGACATCACGGTGACCTTGTCGCAATACGGCTGCCTTTACGGGCTGACTGATGTGACAGCCGACACCTACGAGGACGATGTCCCGGCCGAGATGAAAAAGCACGTCGGTGAGCGTATTGCGCGTATCCGCGAGCAGATCCGCTACGGCGCGCTGAAGGGTGGCATTAACGCGTACTACGCCGGCGGCGGATCGACCCGTCCCAGCGTGAACTCGAAGATCACGCTGAACCTGCTGCGCAAGATCAGCCGCAACTTGCAGGCCAACCACGCGCAGCGGATCACGGGCATTCTGGAGGCGGGTCCCAAGATCTCCACTCGTCCTGTGGAAGCGTCGTATCTGGTGTTTGCCCACACAGACACTGAATCCGACATCCGTGATCTGCCTGGGTTCACGACTGTGGCCGAGTACGGTACTCGCAAAACGGTGAGCCCCTACGAGGTGGGTTCGGTGGAAAACTACCGATTCATCCTCTCGCCCGACCTGACGCCCTACGCCAACGAAGGTGCGGCGGTTGGTAGCACTGGCCTGTATAGCACGGGTGGCGCGAACGTCGACGTGTATCCCTTCATCGTCACCGGTGAAGACGCTTGGGGCCAATTGGCGCTGCGCGGTCTGGATGCCATCGACCCGACCTACATCCCGCCCGGCCAGAAGGACAAGAGCGACCCGCTGGGCCAGCGTGGCTACGTGGGCGCCAAGTTCTACATGGCCTGCACCACCCTCAATGAGGGCTGGATGGCGGTGGCCGAAGCTGGGGTTTCCAGCCTCGCGTAACCACTGAGGAGGGGCCTCGGCCCCTTCGCTACAGGAGAACGACATGCCCGAATCCATCAGCCGGCGCATCAATGCCGCCAACCTGAGCGGCGCTGATGAGCGCCAACTCCGTGCACTGCTGCTGTCCATGTTCGCTGACCTGCAGAGCATCGCTACGCAATTCAACCAGTTGCGCACCGACTACAACGCGAACGCAACCATCGCCACCGACACCACGGCCACGGCGATCACCCTCAACACCACTAGCTAAGGCTGAAAGTCAAGGAGAACTATCGTGGCCGATAACACAGCGGGCCAGATCCGCACTACCTCCGACAAGCAGGATTCCCCTGCTGTCGCTCGCGGCAAGATCGTGCTCGACGCGACTGCCCTTACCGCTACCGACTCGCTCCGAGTGGCCTGTGGTTTCACGCCGCGTTACGTGCGCATCGTGAACGTCACAGACCGCATTGAAGCCGAGTGGTTCGATGGCATGGATGCGAACTCCTGCCTGAAGACCGTTGCAGCCGGTACGCGCACGTTGGAAGTGACTGGCGGCAACGGCGGCATCACGGTGGATCGTCAGGGCTTCCGCATCCTGCAGAACGCCACCTTGGCTGTCATCGCTGCGTCCAAGACCATCGTCTACGAAGCCCAAGGCTGATATCCACCCTCTGCCCCGGCTTCGGCCGGGGCCCACCTTTGGAGAAGTAGAGAAATGGCCACCAAACAAGTCGCAGTTGATTCCACAAATGAGTACCTGGGCGCCACAAACGTCATGGAATTTGGCATCGTGCCCGATATCTCGCAGGAGATCATCGATTCCCCAGTGACCATGAAAGACGCGGAACTCGAAGCCTTTATGAACGAGCCCGTGATGGTCACTGTACTGTCCAGCGGTCGTGACAATGAGGCTGAATATATCCCGGTCTCCGTGAACGGAGTGACCCAAATGTTCAAGCGTGACACGGCGATCGTGGTCAAGCGCAAATATGTCGAGCGACTCGCACGCGCCAAGGAAACCGGCTACACCCAGAATCTCGACGAGCGTCTGGGTGAGGCCATGAACCACGTGAAGCCTCACCGCTCGCTGCGTTACCCGTTCCAGGTGAACCGGGACGACAACCCCAAGGGCGCCGCCTGGCTTCGCTCGATCCTCGCGGCGGTGTGACATGACGCTCGGGGAAATGATCGCGCTGTACCGGGCCGACGCCGTAGATGACGCGGAAGGGCGATTCTGTTCGGACGAGTTGCTGACGATCTATGCGAATGAAGCCCAGGACGAAGCCTGCCGCCGCGGCCAGCTTCTGCGCGACAGCACTTCCCCGATGTGCTCCGTTTCGTTCGCTGCGAGCGATGAATCTGTCCGCCTTGACGCCGCCATCATCCGCGTCCTTCGCTCCCATATAGGGACCGCCGACGTTGACGTGGTTGACGCCGAGTTGATGGATTGCACGGTGCCGGGTTGGCAGTTCAATGCCGGCGCAATGCAGCCTCAGCGACTGGTGACCGGTATGACCACCGGCGAGTTGTTCCTTTGGCCCAAGCCCATGCAGCCGGGGACGATCCGGCTGACAGTGCAGCGGCTGCCCAAAAAGCGACTGGCGTCGAAGAGTGAAACACCCGAGATCCGCCGCGAGTTGCACCCTGCACTGGTGGCCTGGATGCTCTACCGGGCCTACAGCCGCGAGGACACTGATCTGTACAACGACACCAAGGCGGCTGTGCACCTGGCCAAGTTCGAAGCCGAGTTTGGCCGCAAGGTCAGCGGCCGGAATGAGGAATGGGTGCGGGCACCGTCGGCCACGGGCCCCGGCCCGATCGCCTGAACAACCGAGGAACGACCATGGCCACGATGATTGAAGAAATGCAGCGGCAACAGCGGATCAACCAGATCCCAGCCGATGGCTACCCGAAGGCCCCGGCAGCGGACGGCTCGCAGAACAACCCGCTCAATACCGAGTTCGGGCGCAACGCCACGAATGCGCTCAGCGCGCTTCCGGGCGCCGCCTCCATCCCCGGTGCGATGGGTCGAGTAGCGAGCGCCGCCGGCAGTGCGCTGGGCGCATCGGCTCCTGCCGCTACTCTGGTTGGGCGGTTGGCCCAGACCGCGGCACCGTATGCGCCCGTCGCTGGCGGGGCGGCGGCCCTGATGTCAGCGTCGAGCCCGGCGTCATCCTCGCCTGCCAGCCCGCCAGCGGTAGCCGGTGCCGCGAACCCGACCGATCAGCGTCTTGCTGGCGGCACACAGACCACTCCAGGCGTTGGCGCTTCGGCCGCGCTGAATCAGGTCATGCCCGGCGTCTACCAGCACGGCCGAGGCCAGTACAGTGACAACCCGGCAGGCATGGGCATGAGTCCGAATTTGGGCCATCCCAGTGCCGCGAATATCGACCGAGCCGACTCCCTGATCAGCCGCATGAACAGCAGCGCTCCCGCGAGCCCGACCCCCTCTGGTGGCAACTCCCTGGTGCAGGCGGCAGGACTGATTCCCGAGGGAACCATGGCAGTTCTCGGCGGAGATGGATATGGGCTCCGTGATCCGAACTATCTGGCTGAGCGAAATGCATTGGTCTCAGCGGGTAGTTTGCGGGCGGCGAACGAGCGCGCCGGAACTCCCGGGCGGCGTGGCGGGCAACCCGGCGTTTCCGAAGCTGATAAGAGGCTTGACAACTTCTACAAGGACCGACAGGACGCGGCGAAAAACGCCAACAATCTGGCCGTCCAAGGCATGCGGTCGGACAGCGATCTGGCTCAGGCTGGAATGCGTGAGCAGGGCCTGGATCGGCGCTCCTTGGTGCAAGCCATGCTCGAGCAGCAGAAAGTGGATCAAGCCGGAGAGGCGCAAGGCTATTCGAACCGGGCGGCCGGCCAGCTTGAACAGCTGCGCGCAACACTGCTGGATCCGAACGCCACACCACAGCAGCGGCAGCAGGCGCAGCAGGCGCTCATGGCCATTCAGGGCAAGACGCCAGAATCTCCCTGGAAGTTGCAGTTCTCGCCAGCGACAAAGAACCTGGATGGCTCTACTACGCAGCCGATTGCCTTGCGGTCGAACAGTATTACAGGGCAGGTGGAACAAGTGCCGCTGGGGCAGGGGGCGGGCAAGGTCCTTCTGTTGGCGCCGTCGAACGCGGCTACCGTTTCAAAGGTGGCGATCCCGCAAGCCCGACGAGTTGGGAAAAGGTCTAACGCTAACGCCCTTGGTACTGCCGCCAAGGGCCGTCTTCGTCATACAGCTTCCGACAAGCCGCTGAAACTAGCTGAGCCGCCCGAATGCTCCGCGTGTCCCGCGTCTTGTCGGCTACGCAGGCTGCCCCAGACTTTGGCGCGAACATTCCCCGGCCTGAACCCTGGGCCACTGCGGCAAGACCTCCAGGGTTCTCCGACAGGCACACCTCATGGATTGCGCTGGCCGCCACGTCGTTCGCTGCCCCTGGAGCCTTGTCCAGTACACACGTGGCGTAGTTGGCTGACCAGGCCGGGCCGGCGGCGAGGAGGAAGAGGGCGGCGAGGCGCATGATTGCCTATCTATGAGCCTTTAATCGCTTCCTTCTGGCTATCTCTTCCTGCATCTTGTTGAACACCGGGAGCTGAAGTCGGGGATCCCGACTCTCCAACTCGGGCGGCTGCTGATTCGTTTGCGGCAGGGGCTGTGCCAGAAAGCTCGACCTTTTGGCTAGTAACCGACTCGATGGAAGGAGCGGTTCGGAATGGTTCAAAAAGTTCATGGCATTCGGTAGTGGCAATGTGGTTTATGCGGCCATGCTCTCGCTCGGCCCTTTCATATATTTTCTCAAGCTGGTCCACAACGTCTTCCCTGAATAGGATGTAACCCCCATCAGCGACGGTGACAACGACCATATCAGTCTCTTTACCAACGCCGGGCGTAACTTCTGCGCGTTTCTTTGCTGCCAGAGTTAGATAAACAGCGGGGTCTAAATGCATTTCTGCGTGGTGCCCACCGAACATCAAGCTTGATGTCGCCTGATACATCCCAACCCCAATGGCCACGAAGCCAGTCTCATCGTGGCAGGCCAGATGTCCGTTTTCGACGGTATAGATATGTGCTCTCTGATAACCTTGGCTCGCATCGATGCCCATGAATATTGCTGAGCAGTGCGGCATCTGAAAGTTAATGATCTCGCGTGTAATCTCGGCAGCGATCTTGTCTTCCATTTTGCGTTGATTGCTCGCAAAGGATTCAGCGGTTAATCCGAGAGGAGCAAGAAACCTTCGTTCTGCTCGCCTCTTCTTTGCCTCCAAAAATGCCAGTGCATACGAATCTGCAATATTCTTTACTGTAAGCAATTCGGGCATGTCTTTCGCGTCGGAGATCATCGCCCGAGTTTCGATCAGCAACTCAGTATGTAACTCCACGTCGCCGGCAATCATTGCAACCACTTGAGCAGTGAGGTGATGCACCTTCAGGCGTTTGGTTTGGTTATCTGCTGTTGAAACCATCCGGTCTGACGCGCCGATAGCGGCAGATCCGTCGCTGCTAATTACGGCTACACATACAGTCATAGTCTCCTCCTTTCTTGACTGTATCAAAACTTGGCCCCCGCTAGGGTTTGTCCCTGTGGCTCTGCGGGGACACAGTGGGGGGATGCAAAACACGCTCATCTTGATGCTCGCGATCCCCGTGGTGCTTGCCGTCGGGTTGGCTGCGGTCATATGGGAAATCTGGCATTGCAATGCAGCGGTCAAGGAGATCCGTCGCCAGCACGAGCGTTGGAGACAGGATTTTGAGAAGCGCCAAATTGAAGCGCAGATCCAGCGCTTGGAGCGACTGGAGGATCACGTTGCCCGCGGAATACAGCTACTTGCGCGAGGGTGCGAACCAACTCGCCAAAACGGCTATGGCAGCGACGATCACCGAGACAATCGAAACCCGTCGGGAAATTCTGGCCTCCTTCATTGACCTCTCGGCAATGACGTTGGCTTCACGAGCGAGATCCAGTGTTTTCTCTTCGCGGATGTCGCGTACTGTTGCTAAAACCTCTTCTCTCCTGGTCTGCTGTTCCCCGAGCCAGGCAGTCGCCTCGCGCCCAACCTCATCATCACGCTGGGCCAAAACGCGAACATAGGTCTCGCCTGCGGCTTCGAACGCGGCGCGATGCTTTAGGTCCCTGGTCATCGCATCTCCTGCTTTTTCCTGCAATTTAGCAGACCCCTCCTAGGGTTTTACCCTTGGGCTGGGGTGGAGGAAAGTGCGGGGCATGGCTGATACATCCGGACCTTGGGACCAATACCGCGCGAGCGCGCCTCCTGCTGCCGACTCAGAGGATGGCCCTTGGCGAAACTACGGGGGCTCGGGAGCGCTACCGAGCCGCTCCATAGTCCGAAGCGCAGCTGACACAGCCATTGCTGCTGGAACCGGTGTGGTGCAGGGCGTCAAGATGCTGTCCGATGTGGCTGGCGCAGACAACCCGGTTTCGCGCGGGTTGGGCGCCGCGTCCGATGCGCTGACGGATCTGGAGTCACCCTACCGAAAAGCTCAGAAGCAGGAGCGGGCAGCCAAGATTCAAGAGGCTGAGGCATCCGGCAGCACGCTGAAAGAGATTGGGGCGCACCTGGGTTCGTTCGCCGATGCGCCAATTGACACGACGGTCAACGCGGCCGGCACGATCTTGCCGACGATTGCCGCCACTGTGTTGACTGGCGGCGGGGCTGCAGCAGCGGCAGTTCCGGCCGTCGTCGGTGGGCTCCAGGGCATCGGCAACATCAAAGGCTCTGTCAGCGATGCAGTGAAACGCAAGGCGCTGCAGGAAGGCGCGAGCGAGGCTGAGGCCGCCAAAAAGGCTGACGAAGCGCAGGCGTACAGCGGGGAGAATCTGGGGAATATTGTGGTCGGCGGCGCGCTCGGCGCACTGGCTGGCGGCACTGGCGTGCAGCCCGCAATCGGCCGACTGTTGGGCCGCAAGGTGGCGACCGAGGTTGCAGAGCGTGCGGCGCCTGGTGTTGTCCGGTCTACGGTCGAAGGCGTGCTGAAGGAATCGCCAATGGAAGCCCTGCAGGGCGGTCAGGAGCGGTATTCCGGCAACGTGGCACAGCAGCGCGCGGGGTTTGATGTGCCCACGTGGCAGGGTGTCGCGGGGCAGGCTGCACTGGAAGGCGTAGCGGCGGCTCCGCTTGGCGGCGCCGTTGGGGCGACCGAAGGTGTGCATGCCCGGGGAGAAGCGCGAGCTGCAGCGCAGGCTGACGCCCAGGCCCGGAAGAATGCCGAGACCGCTGCGGCCGATGCCAAGGCCAAGATGGACCAGATCCCGGCCCCGCTGGCCCTACCCAACACGCCGCCCGATCGCCTGTACGTTTTCCCTGACGGCACCGTGGGCCGCACGGGAGAGGTTGAAAGCTACATCGCCAGCCTGCCCGAGGACCAGCAGGCCGCTGCCCGCGCGAGCTTCGCTGGCCAGAACTACACGGAACTGAACGACCCCCAGCGCCAGCAGGATCGGCGGTGGTGGGAGAACTACGGCGACGGCCAAGCCCCAGCGCCGCGGCCCGACTATCTGGCCGAGGTGCAGCAGGCCGTGCGTAGCGGCACGCCGTTCACTACGCAGGCAACCGTCGATACCGTGCGCAACGCCATGGAGGATGCCTGGCTTGAGCAGAACGTCAGCAACGCGGCACCGGTGGCAACGCAAGCGGCTGACACCGTGGGTGCGCAGCTGCAGGGCGAGTTTGACCAGGCCGGCCAAGATGCCTCGCTGGCTGCCACTGACGCCCGCGTGCGCACCGGCCGGATTCTCTCCGGCCTGCAAAACATCCTCGATGCTGGCGCTGACAACACTGTCCAGGTACTGAATCGCCTGAATGACGGGCTTTCTCGGGTGAACGAAGCGCCGCTGGCCCCCGATGAAATGGCGCGCGTGCGACGGATCACGGACGCCTATATGGGATTCCGGGGTGTGGGTGAGCAGGCACCGCTGCCCGGCAACCCAGCGCCGCCGGTCGACCGCTTTGCTGATAACGCGGCCATGGAGGCGCAGATCCCCCAGCGCCCGAGTGAGCGCATGGGCATCAACCCTGCCGCTGGCCCGCTGTCCAAAGCTGCCGCCACTGCCGTGGATTCGGGTCTTACCCCCGTGCTGCCCACCACCGTTACGGCACTTGCTCCCCAGGAGAACCCCAATGCCCAAACTGCCCAGGCGCCGCTGGCCGGAGCCGCCGCAGCCATTCCCGCAGCCCGAGCCGCCACCGTGGAAACCGCTGGGCCTGGATCTGTTTTTCAACCCGTAGGAGTAGCCAGTGTCCCTCAAGCCAGTCAAACCGAGCAAAGCCGCCCGTCGGCGCAAGAAGGAAGAGCAGCGCCGTCGGGGCCTCAAACCGAGGGGCTGACGAATGCCACCCAGACTGGCAACAATAGCGCGCAAGCAGTTGCGACGGGAGCGGCGCCGGGACAAGCGGCGAGCGCTGCGCCTGCGGTAACAACTCGCCCGAAGAACTGGCGCACCAGCATGCTGGGCGCCGGGCCGGTGGCCAAGTCCATGGGGCTCGATCCCAAGGGGAAGCGCACCGCGCAAGTGGTGGCCGAGATTGATGCAGCCGATGCGCAGCGCGCTGGCGTAGCACAGGACGGCAAAGATCTATCTGCAGGCCAGATCGATCGCGAGTGGAGCGCATTTGCATCGGAGACGGGCACGCTGGGTGTCCCGCGCGCTGATATGCCGCAGATCAAGGCGGAGCACCGCGGCGCCCTGGTGAACTTCCTGAAGGCCCGCGGCATAGATAGCCAGGCCGCCGAGGTGCCCGCCAATGACCTGAAGCCCACGCAAGCGGAGTTCTCGCAGGCCAAGGTCGACAAGGCCCGGGACTTCAAGGGCGGCGATCGCTCCATTCTGGTTTCGTCCGATGGATACGTCGTGGACGGCCATCATCAGTGGCTGGCCAAGCGGGCGAACGGGGAGCCAGTGAAGGTGATTCGGCTCAAAGCGCCAATTCGGGATGTGCTGTCCCAGGTGCAGGAGTTTCCGAGCGTAGCGATAGGCCAGGGCGCCGACGCGTATGCGCAGCAGCGTAGGGATTTCGCCGACGCTGAGCGACGCCGTGCTGCCCCCGGCCAGCGAGCGAGAAGCGCTGCGGCTGAAGCCAACCCTCTGCGCGCATTCCTTGGTAAGCACGGTGTTTCGATGGACCTTCGTTCGGAGTTCGCTCCAGGGCGCACGGAGCAACGACAGGCCATGGTGCCGGGGTATGGGCCCATATTCCGCAAGAGCGGAAGACAACTGGATGCGCTAGCACAGGCTGCAGTGGAAGAGGGATTTCTGTCCTCACCTGACAGCGCAGCCATGCAGGCGTTGATCGATCTCGCCATGCGCGGCGAGCGCGTGGTGCCGCAGTTCGCCGAGGGCGTGGCCCAGTCCGAGATGGATGCCCGTATTGCGCGACGGCGTGAGATGGAGGAAGATGAGGCCCTCACGGCTCTGGACCGAACAGACGACGCGTTGGCATTTGACTTGGATGATTCCGGCATTCCATGGGATGCGGAACCAAGCAACACTACGACAGAGCAGTTTTTGCGCGCCATGGGCGCGAGCGAAAAGGAAATTCAAGATGCCGTTGCCCAAGAATCCAGAGGAACGCAAGAAAGCAATCAAGGCCGTAGTGGCCCTGAGCAAGCTACCGCCGGACGGCCGCAAGGCAGTGATGCGCAAGCATATGGAGCATCGCGGCCTGGAGGTTCCAGCGAAGTTCAAGGCGGCGAGCCAGGCAGCGTAGAAGATGTCAAACGTGACGGATACACACGCGACCTATTCGGTGGATCCGTCGACTGGTCTTCACGTTCCGGATCCAGAGAGTCCCGCCCACCTGGGAACGTACAGCCCGCCACCACCGTACAAGGGGACACCCCCGCCCTTGAAGGCGAGTACCGAGTCCGGACAATCGTCGGAACCCGCGGCGAGCGACAACTCGGCGTCAACCGAATTCAAAGCCTAGCCGATCTCGCGACTGCAACGCAGTATCTATACCGATCTGCCGTCGAGCGATTTGACGGCATAGTGACGGACTCAGAAGGCACGCCTCTTGCGGTGGTCGGCGGCTTCAAGGGGGCACTCAGCCAGACATCAGTCTATCCGTCGACCATCATCGGCGAGGCGGTTCGGGTGCCGGGAGCCGCACGCATTTGGTTCTCGCACAATCACCCCTCTGGGAGTCCTGAGATATCAGCGGCTGATGAGCGCGTGGGCCGCAATCTGCACGACGCCTTCCGTGGCACGGGCATTCAGCCGATGGGACTGATTGCGGTGGGGAATGGTCGATTCTCATCGACAAGTGGAGAGTCCGGCGACATCGGCGCTTCGGTGGCTCAGGTCCGCGTACCCGTGATCGAGCGCGAGCTGGCATCGAATTCAGGGACGCCCGGAGCGTTCGTTGATGCGCCGGATACGGCTCGCAGCCTATCTGCCGCCTACTATAACGAAGCACAGGCACCTGGATTGATTTTGCTCAATCCTTTGCATCGCGTCATTGGGTGGGTACCGTTGCCATCGCAGATGATGGGCGATCTGCGAGGAACAGGGCAACTTCGAGCCCTGTACCGCGCTGTGAGCGAGAGCAATGCCTTCGCCGCCATACTGGCGCACGGCGGAGAGTTAGACACTATTCACCCGTCTTCGAGTTCAATTACCGTAGGCCAGAACATTGGTGCGGCCTTGAGCGGTGTGGATGTCCGCGTGTTGGACATCATTAACGCGAAAACCGGAAAATCCGCTGTGCTGTCAGGTATTGATACCGCGAGTGGACCGGTATTCAGCCGGCGATCTGGTGGCATGACCACAGCACTGGCCGCTGAGCTAATGAGGCTTCGCACACCAGCTACAGTCGACTCAGTGCGCGCTGCGGTGCGTCAGCTTGTGAACGGCCTCGGCTCGCTGCCGAACAGCCTGGGGCGCGTAGTGGTGGCCACGTCCGACGAGATCAAACAGCACTGGGAGCCGCTGATCGGCACCACGGGAATGGAAGCCGCGGGCGAAGCTGGGCGGGCCCAAGGCTTCTACGATCCGAACACCCGCACCGTCTTCCTGGTCGCCGATCACATCAAGGCCGGCGAAGAGGTGGGCGTGGTGGCGCACGAGCTCATGCACAAACACGGCCAGGCGGTGCTCGGCGCCGAGGGCTGGAACCGGCTGCATGGCGCCATTGAGGGCTGGGCACGTGCCGCCGAGGGCAGCATGGAGCGCCGTGTGTACGACGAGGCAGCTGCACGTGTTCAGGCTTCCAGGCCACAGGGAGCCGATGCCACTGCATATTCCTCTCAGGAACTCTTCCCGTATGCCGTGCAGGTAGCGCTGGAGATGGGCGTCAAGCCGAACCTGCTGGCCAAGCCCGGCACCGTGGCGCGCTGGCTCGGCGAAGTGAAGCGGGCCCTGCGCCAAGTATGGGAGAAGATCACCCGCAAGCCGGATGCCTTCAACTCGCAGGATCTGGTGAACCTGGCCTTTGGTATCGCTCAGCGGGAGAACCCTGAACATACGGGAGAACTGGATGGGGCGATCGCTCCATTGCGTACAGCGACCAACTTCCTGCAGGCGCGAATGGCCGCCAAGGAGTTCCAAGGCAAGGAGCTTACAAACGCCGCTACCGGCATGACTGCAGTGGTCGCTCGCAACAGTCTGGACAAGATGCTTTCGGCAAAGGCAGTCGAGAAATCCGAGACCCCCGCAACGCACGCCATGGCAGTCGCCAACGCCGACAACCTGTTCGAGCGCGCAATCTTGGGTTGGAGCAAGCCGGACCGATCGAACGATCCGAATATTCGCGCCATTCACCGATTCTTTGCGCCGATGGACGTCAACGGTCGAACGAAACTGGTGAAGCTGACGGTGAAGGAGAGCGTGCGCGAGGATCGGCAGAACCCGCTCTATACCGTGGAAGCGGTCGAACTCAATGAAACGCAGCCGGGCTTGGAATGGCTGGAGGCCGCTGCACGTGAAGACGGGGTGAGCCTGGACGAAAAAATCCCCTGCAGCGGGGAGTGGGTCGGCGAGATAGCCAGCAAGCTGGCCCTAGAGCAACCCTCACGCAGCCCCGCGATGTAACCCCGGGCCGCTCTGCAGAGGATGTGCGTAGTTTAGCGCAGGAGGTCGAACGCCGCAATTCAGCGCAATCTGAAGGAGGGCGTCTCCCGGTCCGCCGAGTTTCCGGGACTGACGCCGCGAGCGGCGTGGAGCGATCCGGCTCATCCAGTTCAGGAGACGGTCCGACCGTACCGGAATCCGGCGATGGTGGCATCCAGTTCAGCCGCGCCGCCACGATAGGGGCCAATTACAACCCCGCTCAGCAGCAGGCGGCCGAGCGCGCCTTCGGCTCGATGGCCACCCAGACGCTGGCCGAGCGCGCCAAGGGCTTGCGTGCCAACCTGGGCACCAAGCTGCGGCAGGGGCTGGTGGACCAGTTCGCCCCCATCAAGGAAATCAGCCCGACCGCGTACATCTTAGCCAGGCTGTCCAAGGGCAGCGATGGAGCAGTGGAAGCCGCGATGCTGTACGGTAAGCCGTTCCTTCGCGACGGCGTGGCCGACGTTGACATCAAGGACGGCGGCTTCGCCAAGGTGCTGGCCAGCCTGAAGGGTGAGCATGATCGCTTCTTCCAGTGGGTGGCCGCGCAGCGTGCCGAGCGCCTGAAGGCCGAGGGCAAGGAGAATTTGCTCACAGATCAGGACATCACGGCTCTGAAGTCCCTGAATGCCGGGCAGTTCGCCGACGGCACACCGCGCATGCCTGCCTATGCCGCCGCGCTGCGCGAGCTCAACGCATTCAATGAGGCCTCATTGAAGGTGGCCATGGAATCTGGCTTGATCGACCAGGCCGCTTACGACCTCATGAAGGATCAGCCCTATGTGCCGTTCTACCGCCTGATGGAAGAAGACGGTGGCATGCGCGGGCCCCGGTTCAGTTCCGGGCTGGTAAACCAGCAGGCCTGGAAGAAGCTGAAGGGCGGAACCCAGCAGTTGAATGCGGATCTGCTGCAGAACACGCTGCTCAACTGGAGCCACCTCTACGCCGCGGCGGCGCGCAACCGCGCCTCCTTGGAGACCATGAAGGCCGCCGAGAGCATGGGCGTGGCGTACAAGGTACCGGCGGATACCAAGGGCGCCGTGAAGGTCATGCGCGACGGCATGGCAGAGCACTGGGCCGCAGAGGATCCATACCTGCTAGATGCCATCTCCGCCATGAGCTATGCCCCTGGCGGCCTGGTTAAGGCCATGGCGCCATTCAAGCGCCTGCTTACCTTCGGCGTCACGGTGAACCCCACCTTCAAGATCCGCAACCTGATCCGGGATTCGCTCTCGGCTATGGCGCAGTCCGACCTGAGTTACAACCCCCTGGCCAACGTCGTCAACGGCTGGAAGGCGACGGATAAGGACAGCCAGACCTACGCCTCGATGCTAGCCAGCGGCGGCATCATCAAGTTCGGCACGCAGGAAAACAGCGATCGCGTGCGTGCACAGATCGAGCGGCTGGGCGGCGAGATGCTGGACAAGACCGGCTTCGACAAGCTCAAGGGCCAGATGAAGTCTCTCTGGGAGACCTACGAGGCGCTCGGCGATCGAACGGAGAACGTCAACCGGGCGGCCTTGTATGAACGCCTGATAGCCAAAGGGCACAGCCACGCCGAAGCCTCTTTCATGGCCCGCGACTTGATGGACTTCAGCATGTCCGGCAAATGGGAGGTGGTGCGATTCCTCACTCAGACCGTGCCGTTCCTGAATGCACGCCTGCAGGGGCTCTACAAGCTCGGCCGTGCCGCCAAGGAAGATCCCAAGCGCTTTGCCGCCATGGCCGGTGCCGTCTCTATGGCCAGCCTGGCGCTCATGGCCGCTTATGACGACGATGAGGACTGGAAGAAGCGAGAAGACTGGGACCGCGATACCTATTGGTGGTTCAAGATCGGCGACAAGGCCTTCCGGATTCCAAAGCCTTTCGAGGTGGGCGCCATCGGCACCCTGGCCGAGCGCACCGCCGAACTGATGTTCTCGAAGGAAATGACCGGCAAGCGCTTCGTTCAGCGAATCAGCGACATGGTGTTCAACACTTTTGCGATGGACCCGACCCCGCAATTCATCAAGCCGTTCATTGACGTGTACGCCAACAAGGACAGCTTCAGCGGCCGACCCATTGAAGGTATGGCGGATGAGCGCTTGCGCCCCCAGGACCGGTACAACGAACGCACCTCTGAAGTTGCCCGGCTTCTGGGATCGTGGGGCCTGCCCGATCCGGTCCGGTTGGCCAAGGGGGAATACTCTGGCCTGTCGCCCAAGCAAGTTGATTTCCTGCTGCGCGGGTATTTCGGCTGGCTGGCTACGGTGAGCACCACTGCATCAGATGCCATGCTGCGCCCCGCGCTTGGCCGTGGAGAGCGGCCGGAGATGCGCTTACGGGACGCCTTCCTGGCTGGCAACTTCGTGGAGACCTTGCCCACTGGCAGCAGCCGGTATGTGACGACGATGTACGAGCAGGCGCGCGAAGTCGAGCAAGCGTGGGCGTCGTATCAAGCGGCGTTGAAGTCCGGGGACCTGGAGAAGGCCCAGGCGATCCAGCAGGAGGAAGCGCCGAAGCTGCGCAACCGGCTGGCCGTGGCGAATGCCAAACGCCAGATCTCGGAACTGGGCCAGCAGGCCAAGCGCATCGAATCGAGCAAGTTATTGTCCTCGGAGGAGAAGCGGGTAAGACTGGACGCGATCGAGCAGCGCAAGCACGAGGCTGCGCGCCGGGTGGCGGTCACGAACTGATCGTGCCCTGCCGCAGCAACTGCCACGCAAACCCCGCGGCGCCGAGCAGCACGATCAGAACCCAGTAGGTTTCAACCAGCGCGCGGCGCTCGGCCCGCGTGGTCAGCTTGAAGAACAGCACGACGGCGACCACGAGGATCCAGAAGATGAGGGTGGGCATTCGCGCATCGTAGGGGCACGGCGGTGCCGGGGCAATCCGCACTGGGTGGATACCCCCGATAGGGTTCGACGAGAGAGGGGATGCCGGGAAAACTCCCGGCTATTACCATTCAATAGCTGGAGCCTCGCATGGCCAACAAGTCGTATCCCAAAGGCATGGAGAAGCTGCTCCAGGGCGCCATCGACTGCACATCCGACACCCTCAAAGTAACGCTCGTGCCCGTCGCCTATACGTTCAGCACGGCGCACGAATTCTTGTCGGACTTGGGCACGACGGTTGGGAGCGATCAGGAGCTGGCGGGCGTGTCGGTCACCGGTGGCGTGCTGGATGCCGATGACCCTGATTTCGGCGCTATTGCCTCCGGCAGCACGCTCAAGGCTATGGTGCTCTACAAGGATACCGGCAACGCCTCCACTTCGCCGTTGCTGCTCTACATCGACATGATCACCGGATTCCCGTTGGCGACCAGCGGGTCGGGCCTTTCGATTCCGTGGGATGACGGGCCTAAAAAGATCGCTCGAATGGGTTTGCCGTTTTACCCCTTGGGCGCCGAGAAGGTGTTCTCCGGCCAGATCAATTTCCTGACCGCTTCCCTCAGGGTGGCGCTAGTGCCCGCCGCGTACGTCTACAGCGCGGCGCACGAGTTCCTGGACGACGTGGGTGCGCTGATTGGTACACCCCAAGCGCTGACGAGTGTGTCAGTTGCGAATGGCGTCTTCGATGCCGCGGACGCCGCCTTCGGCTCACCTGCGTCTGGCAGTACCGTGGGCAGCGCGATCATGTACGTGGAGGGTGCCGATGCCACCGATTCGCCGCTACTGATGCACATCACTGATGTGGTCGGCTTTCCGGCTGGAACGACTGGCGGGGCTTTCTCCCTGATCTGGTCGAACGGCGCGGCGCGCATTTTTAGCTTGGCGTCGGCTTAATCTGGGAGGGGTTATGGCGCTCAATTTCGTCAACAACGCTCGCGCCACCTTGACTGGCACCCTTGGGGCAAGCGCCACCAACGTGCTTAAGTCGAGTCTCGACGGCTGGGAGTCGCTCTCCGTGCCGGAGAGTGGAGCCTTTGGTTTGCTGGTCACCATCACGAGCCCGGCAGAGCCTGGCGAGATGGAGATCATCAGGATCACTGCCGCCAGTGGAACGGCGATCTACATGGCTCGCGGGTTGGAGGGGACGACGGCGCGGGAGTGGTTGACGGGCGCCATCCTTGAGGCAAGGATTACGGCCGGCGCCTTGAACTCGTTCCTGTCAATGGGGATTGACGGCGAAGGTTCCTTCGAGCCTGGGGAGCTTGCCAACTATCGGTGGCTCGTTGGAGCCAAAACCGGCTATCCCGCACTCTCAATGGTCACGCGGACCACGGGATTCCCAGTCCTGGAGGTGCGCGACTGGGCAGGCCAGAGCCCGCAGGATCAGAATCCCAGCCCGAGCAGAGAAATCGTCAACGGGAGTGTGGTGGTCGGCTTGGGAACCATACCCGCGTGGGCTTCTTCCACCACTTATGTGCCAGGCAGTGTTGTTCAACCGACCACGCCAAACGGGTATCAGTATTCGGTGGGCGACGTGTACGACACCACTGTGGGCACGGTGCAGCCGGACTTCAGTGCAAGCATGCCAAATTCGACCTCCGAGTACATCTCCGGGAACCTCACCCGCATATGGGTGCCTACCCCAATTCCTGCCGTGGTTGCCGTCACTCTGGCCGGATCTAGCGACTTCAGCGGCCTCGACCCAGCCGGCTTCGTGGTCACAGAAGTGGGTGCGATCTGTTTTAGCCTGGAGAGCGAGGCGACGACACCGGTGGTATCCATCGGCACCCAGGCCGACCAGACGCGTTTCGCGGACAGCGTGGCGTTGGATCAGATCACCGCCGCAGGGCACATCCACCGAATTGCGGTCACGGCCGGCGGCGCTCCAGTGGAGGATCTGGTGTTCACCGTGGAGACCCCCTCCGACAAGCAATACATGGGGCGCTTCTACTGGAAGGGCTTCTACGTTCAGAACGCACTGATCACCCCATGATCCCAGAACTCGTCAACTCTCATGCTGTCAACGCCGGGGACTCCGGGGCTGATGAGTTGCGGGCGCTCGGTTTTGATTTGGTGGTCGCGGGGCAGGCCACGGCTGATGTAGGCGCCGCTCCGATCTATCCAGTCCTCGAAGGCATTGATCTGGTGAGCGCTGGGCAGCCCGTGGCCGTGGTGCGCTCGCCGGCCTATCCTGTGTACGAGGGGCTCGACTTAGTACGCACGCCCACGCATTCGGTGTTCATCTATCCGGTCAGCGCGGCTACATCGTATTCGGTCAACTCTGCCCTCCCTCTGGAGTTTGGGACACCTAGACTGGAAGTGGAGCCCATTTCCTTTCAGGTCGGCGGCAGCATGCCGCTGGAGTTCGGGACACCCCATGCGCGCCAGAGCTTCGCGGCGCCGTCCCATCAGCCCCTTGAGTTGGGTTCGCCGACCCTGGAGCAGCGCGCGATGGCTGCGAGCGCATGGCCGTTGGAGTTCGGGACACCCCGGGCAACTGCACGATTCGGCGCCGCAGGCTTCGATTTGCTGCGTGCTGGCAAGGCCACGGTCGAAGTAGGCGGGGCCACATTCGCCGTGCCAGGACATGCGCCGCTGGAGCTGGGCACCCCGGGTCCATGCCGGTATGCGGTGATGGCGCGGCCGGCATTCCCGCTGGAAATCGGGACACCCCGAGTTGATCGAGGCACAGGATGCTGACGTTTGCAGAATTCACAGGCATCAACAATGTGCTGCCCGAGCACCGCCTGAGTGGCGAAGATCTGATTGCAGCGAAGAATGTCGATATCGGCCTGACAAAGGAAATCAAGCGGCGCGGTGGATTCACGGAGTCGTCAGACCAGTGCCACAAGAATGTGTGGCAAGCCGATGGCTTCATGCTGGCCACCTGCGGCAGCGTGCTGACGGCCATCCATCCGAATGGGGATCGGCACGTGATCCATCCCGCGCTTGGTCATGATCGAGTCTGGTACTGCAACCTTCCAGACGGCCGCACCACGTATACCAACGGGCTGATTCAGGGTGTGACCGATGGCCTGACCGGGGTTGAACGCAGCGTGCCTGCACCCGATTCGTTGGGTGTGCCTGATGCCGCTTTTGGCGCGCTGCATCCTGGCCAGTATCGGTACTACCTGACCTTCGTGCGCCTGGCCGATCGGATCGAGGGTCCTGCCTCCGCAAGTTCCGAGCCCTTCACCGTCGACCAGGGCGGGCTTCGCTTAGGCGGTTTGCCCGAACTCGAAGGCCATGCTGTCAACGTCTACCTGAGCGGGCATGACGGGGAGGGCGCCTATCTGGCCGGCGTGGCCACGGGCCGCAGCTTTGAGTATTCTGGCAATAACTCGGCGCTGGTGCTGCCATGTCGTACGCTCGGCGCTCAGCCTTTCCCTGTCGGCACGCTGACCGCTTTTTGGCGCGGCCGTGTCCTGGTGGTTCAAGGTGACGTTCTGTGGGCGAGCCGCCCCAATGCGCCACACTTGTCTGACTGGCGCGATTTCAAGGCGCTCGGCTCGCGCATCACGGCCGTGCAGCCGGTCCTGGACGGTGTGTATGTGGGCACCGAGAAGGATCTGATATTCCTCTCCGGAACGGATTGGGTGGGCCTGGCGCACGTGGCCACGAAGCGCGGGCCGGTGGTGCTGGGATCAGGGGTTAGCGCTCCTGGCGACAAGATCAAGGTGGGTGACGGATCCGGTAGCGGCGAGGCCATGCTGTGCATTGCCGGCGGCGAGATCGTGGCGGGCTTTTCAGGTGGGCAGACTGTAAGCCTGACGGGCAACCGGTACCGAACAACGGTCCAGGAAGTCGCCGCTGCCTTCCGGGTGATTGACGACATCCCCCAGTACATGGCGGTGCCGCAATGACGTTTCTGCACGACCACCTGGCGTTCGATATCTTCGGCAATCCGAAGCCCATTGCGCCGCTGCCTGAGCTACGCATCGTCGGGCGGGGGATGTCGCGCGATCAAATCCAGATGGCTCAACGAGCCTTCACCAACTACAACCAACGGGCCAGCTTGTCGAGCGTCCCGAACCCGGTAGAGGCAGGCCGTTTGCCTGATGGCTCGCGCTATAAGGCTTTCACGGTTGGGCGCAACAGGTACATGCAGGTGTGGCCCGCGGATGTTAGGGACGAGGTTGCTACGTTCTA
This sequence comes from Ottowia sp. VDI28, assembly GCF_049532675.1. NCBI lineage: Bacteria > Pseudomonadati > Pseudomonadota > Betaproteobacteria > Burkholderiales > Comamonadaceae > Ottowia > Ottowia sp. VDI28. Next base: position 2,137,976 of record NZ_CP149820.1, read on the forward strand.
TGTTCCGGTTGGTATTCTTTTTGGCGGGATGGTGGCAGATCCCCCGTTAGATGGCGGACCCCCTTTACCCACAAGAACCTACCTCTGGACTGTGGTCAGCCCTCCTGGGCCGGTTCTCGCTGAATGGACACGCCAAACGATCCGTACCAAAGATCAGGGTAACGTGATCGAGATTCCCAACTTGGCGCCGCAGAACTATGGCGCGACGAGAGCTGGAACGGTTGCCTCACCGTCTGCGGACTACTTCCGAGTGGTTGACTTTACTACCGGCGTCAGCAGGGCGGGGCTCCTCAAGATTCCCTTTGCAAATGAAGGGGGTGATGCCGTATCGGTGACCGGCGCTCCTCTTTTCCGTGAAGACGAAACGATCTTCTTGGGCTATTTCCATTCAACGAGATGGGACGGTGACACCCTCAATCTTCGCCTATTCAGGTCGTTCAGACGTCCAGTAGCTGCGCTCAGCAGTGCCGGGTACTTTGAGAAAGATGGCGATGCCTTTGTGGGGAAGATACTCCCTGCGCAACTGGCACCCGAAACTGATGTCTCGGACCTTTGGGAGTTTCCGATCCCGGTGGAATTAACCACCTTGGGCGATACCACACCGACCTCCAGCTACAACAAAGATCGGACGAGGTTGAATCTCTATTTAAACGGTACGAAGCATCAGCCATCGGTGCTGGATTCGACGCTTGCGTCAGGGCAGACCCGTTTGGTCGAACTGCCTTATGTCTCACTGAACAGGTATTACTGGGGCGTCGATCTAGAGCCGAGGCAAGCCATCAGCTGGTGGCGGCGCGTGCCCACAGGTCTTGGGACCGGAGACTACCAAATGCCCCAAGTGACGGATTTTGTGTCAGGCACGTTCTCGGCATCAGTCGACACAGAGAACGATGAGGTCCTTGAAAGCAGTTGGGAAGAGGGTGCCTATGTAGCCGAACCGAAACCCTACACCAGATTGCTGTGGGTGTATGACCCATTCCTCGTGAGGACGAAACCGATTCAATCGACCTCCACCACCGGTATAGGCGGGGGAGGCGGCACGGGCGTGGGCATGATGTGCACCGCTTCATCGCCTGTACCAACCCTCAGCCGGAGTGTTTCTGTCGAGTCCCCAAATATGTCCAGGGTCTCCTGGGCTCGCACAATTTCGGGGCCTTGCACATTCAATGGCCACTCCAAAATTACCTCGCGCAGCATTCTTCAGGGAGCATTTAAAGACGACGAGCTTCAGGGAGTCATCGAGCTTTCGGTTGAGGAGATTGATTACGACATGATTGGGAGTAATACGTACGTCGAAAACACGTACGAAATCGTACCCACAGGATCCGTAACTCCATTTGTTCCCGAAGATCTTTACAAGGATGGCGGCGGCCCGTCTGGAACAATATCCTCATCCTGGTCGGCCAATACGACGCTGACCGTTAGTAAGCATAGGACCGCTGAGATTGACGGCCGCGAGAATCTCGTCCTTGAGGATGCGCTCTTTGTCGAGACCGCATCGACCTCATCGTCAGGTCCGCATGCCGTATCGCATTCTGTCCAGCGCACCCTCCGAGAGATCGCTGTATTCAATCCGGACTTGAATCTGCTTTGTTACTTGGAGACCGAGTTCACTGCTGGCTATTCTTATGACGTAGTTCCTGGAGTGGGCACGTCGGATATGACGTTCAGCTCCCGCCCTTCACTGTCGACAGGAGAGTGGCCGAAGATTGGTCTTGTCATAGAGCACGCCTCAGACACCATTCGGTTGACGACAAACATGCCCGTCTATGACGATGTCTTCATCGCGTCTTTACACCCTGCTGCCGGCCTATATCCGGGTTACGATGGTGGGACGGTATCTATGTATATGCGCGATGCAGCCTTGGGGGGGCGATCTACGGGGGCGGGACGAACTACACCACCGTTTCTGATACCGGTGTGCCAGAAATAGGTGCCGTCTATGGGACCACTTTCGACGCACCCAATTTGCTCTGGACAGTCGATAAGAAGACTGGTGCGCAGCCAGGGCCTTTCAGGGGCAACTACGAAGGGCGCGGCAGATTTCGTCCCATTGCACTGAATCGGTTCACACGCATTTATTTTCAAGAGTCACCGGACCGGCGCGGGGCGATTTTGGCCATCCTTCCGGCTGAGGGCATGCCAGAACTGGACTTCGGTCGGAAGGTGTATCTCATAACCGCCGGCTCTATTGAGGAGATGTCAGAAGAGATGGCGGCGGGTCTGGACTTCACAACAATGTCGGTGTTCTAACCATGATCGTTTGCAACACACTCAATGGCGCAGTCACTGAGTATGACTGGCCGGCATTCCAAAGCATCACGGCAACCCATGCTGGGTCGGCGTCGGGCTTGTTTGCATTTGGCGGCGACACGGATGCTGGTTTGCCCATCGTTGCAGAGATCAAGCTGCCTGCCACGTTGCGCAAGAACACCCTGAAAAAGCACATCGCCGCGGCCTACCTGTCCATGCGTGGCTGTGGCTGCGCGCAGTTCCTGGTCTACGGCCCGAACCATGAGCGCTGGGGGTACGAGTTCCCCCTGGTGAGCAGTGGCCAGACGCGCGCGCAGCCGGGCAGGGGGATCCGAGAAAACTATCTGGGCTTCGGCGTTCGAACCCCAGCCGGCCAGGCCTTCACGCTCGATCGCGTGGAGATCCTTGAAGCAACATCCAAGACAAGGAGGGTCTGAACATGGCCGATCCAAGCGGCAGCATTGCTGCCACCATCGTTACCGAGAAGTATGCGCAGTCGGTCGCGCTCGCCAATGCGGCGAATGCGCAGATTGAAGACTTGCAGCAGAAACTGACCGACAGTCTCTATTCGCCACCCACCATTGACGTGAAATGGGAAACTCTGGCGGCGCCGGCTTTGCCGCCGATTCCCGATCTCCCGCCTTTGCCTGATATGGCGCTGGCTGCGTTCGATGCGGCGCCCTCCGCCTTTTCCGACACCGTGCCGGATGTTCAGGTGGACGGCGATGCCCCCGTCGCGCCGGCCTTGAACTTTGGGATCGCGCCCACTTTGACCATCGGGCAAGCGCCGGTTTTGCCTGCCGTGCGGGATGTCACCTTGCCGGACGCGCCTGTCGTGGTGCTGCCAGACGCCCCGCAGTTTCTGGCGCTGCAGACGCATACCTTCGGCGGCGTGAATCTGCACGAGGACTGGCTGGACAAGCTCGATGAGATTCCCGAACTCTCCATCCTGCAGCCGGCGCCGTTCAACTATCAGCCGGGCGCTAAGTACGCATCCCAGTTGCTGGACAACCTCAAGGCCGTTCTGAATGCGCGGATCCAGGGCGGTACCGGTTTGGCGCCGGCAGTGGAACAGCAGATCTGGGACCGGGCCCGTGATCGGGAAACGCAATTGGCCTTGGCGCGCGAGCAAGATGCTCTTCGTCAGTCGGAGTCACTGGGCTTTCCATTGCCCTCCGGGGTTCTCGCTGGCCAGCTCGCCGACGCGCGCCGGGAGTACCTGGACAAGATCTCCGGCCTGAGCCGCGATATCGCCATCAGGCAGGCCGAGCTCGAGCAGCAGAACGTTCGCGAGGCCATTGGCCAGGCCTTGCAGCTCGAAACCACGCTGATGGAGGACTGCTACAAGCTGGAGATGCTGGCGTTTGAGGCGGCCAAATCGACAGCCGAGAACGCTATTGCGGCGCACAATGCCGCGCTCGAGCACTTCAAGGCGCTGCTGGCCGGGTACCAAGCCTATGCCGCGGCATACGACACGGTTATCAAGGCCGAGCTATCCAAGATCGAGGTCTTTAAGGCTCTGCTGCAAGCCGAGCAGACGAAAGCCGACATCAACAAGAGCTTGGTCGACCGGTATAAAGCTGAGATTGAAGGCTGCATGGCGGCCGTCGAGATCTATAAAGCGCGGGTTGGCGCCGCTCAAACTCTGGTGGAGCTGGAGCGCACGCGGATCCAGGCCGGAGGGGAGCAGGTCAAAGCCTTCGTCGCCACAGTGAACGCCGAAACCGCCAAGGCTGAGATGTACAAGGCGCAGGTGGGTGCCGAGTCAGCCAAGAGCGATGCTTACCGGTCGGCGGCGCAGGCCTATGGCGCGAAGGTGGGCGCTCAGGTGGAGGTTGCTCGCCTGGGTCTCTCGAAGGTGCAGATCAGGCTCGACGCCAAGCGCTTGGAGTGGGACGGCTGGCGGGCCAAAGTCGATGCCAACGCCCGGCGCGTGGAGTCTGCGGCCCGTCAATCCAGCATCATTGTGGACGGCTACCGTATTGGTGCCAACGCCTCCGAAGCGCAGGCTGGCTCATATATGCGCCGGTGGGAGGCCGACATTCGGCAGTACCAGGCCGCCCAGTCACTGACGTTCGATGTGGCAAGAACCAACGCGGCTGCGGTCATGCATGCCAACGACGCGCGAATGGAAGCAGCGAAGATCGGCCTGGCTACTGGCGCGCAGCGTGTGGCCAGTGCCTGGGCGATGGTGAGTGCAGGTGCGCAAGTGTCGGATCAGACTCAACTGGAAATCAAGGCGTGACGCGCGGGGGGCTGGTGATGCGCGCCCCCGTATAGGGTTAGACGGTAGCTGGCTGCTCCGGAATCATCCGGAGCATGACCTCTCCGGCAAGTCTCGAATTCACCATCTATCAGGGCGCGACGTTCAGCGAAACGCATGAACGTGAGACGGTGCCCTATGGCGCACACTGGGCATGCGGCCAGTTGGTGAAAGACGACTGCGGCACGCCGGTTCCTCCCGAAGACATCACCCCTGAAGACTATACGGACTGTGAAGCCCGGATGCTTCTGTGGGCGCAGGTGGGAAATTCCACGGTCGAGATTGAGCGCACCTCACAGGATGGCCACATCTCTCTGAGCGGGAAAGAGATTACTTTCACTTGGACTGCCGCCGAAACTGAAGTGCTGGCTTGGCGGCAGGCCGCGGGGATCGTGGAAATCACCCGTCAGAGCGGCGAGGTCGAGCGGCAGTACAACGTTTGCGCAACCGTCGTCCCGAAGAGGCCGCAGTGACCAATCTCGTGTCTCAAGACGAAGACACCGTGGTGATCACGCGGGAGACGTCAGTGGTCGTGACGCGGCAAGGGGCTGCGACCGTGGTGATCAAGCGGCAAGACCCTGGTTTTGTCGTGATCACCAAGCGGGAATCTGAGCCTGTCTCGGCTCAGCCTGAACCGGTGATCGTGAAGCCGCAAGTGATGACGCCCATCGTGATTTCCCCGCCGCCGAGCACGGTTGTCGTTTCTGACGTGAAGCCGAAGACGGTAGTTGTCACGCGGGGAATTCCGGGACCTGAGGGGCGTCAAGGGCCTCCTGGCCCAGCCGGCGGCGCCACTTTGATAGAGGTCGGTCCTGCGCCAATCGGCGGTCATAGCGCGGTGGCCTGTAATGCGGGAGGTCTCTTGGTACCGGCCGACAGCACGGTTTATGCGCACCTTGGGGCTGTGGTTGGTCTGGTGCAGAACGCTTACGTGCCCGGCGACCTGGCAGAGGTGAAAGCGGGCTATCCACTCGAGCACGCTGGCTGGACATGGACGCCGGGACCGGTGTACGTGGGCGCGGCTGGTCAACTCACGCAGACCCTTCCGCTCGGAGCGATCTTTGTCCAGGTGATTGGCTTTGCACTGTCGGCGACTCGGGTACTCATCGATCTTCAACCCCCCATCTTGATTTCATAGGAGGCCTCATGGCTGCAAAAAAACTTCTCCGCCTTGTCTCAGGGGTGATTACCGAGGTGTTCGGTATCCAAACGAGCGCTGGCGCAGGCAACGCGGGTGATATCGTGGCGCTGGACGATAGCGGTCGAATCGATAGTTCCATGATGCCTGTAGGTATCGGCGCCGACACGGCGGTCATCGTCGCCTCAGAGGCCTTGGCCGCTGGTGACTTCGTGAACGTCTGGAATGACACCGGCACCGCGAAGGTGCGCAAGGCAGACGCGACCGTGGCTGGCAAGGATGCGCACGGCTTCGTCCTGGCGGCCGTAGCCAGCGCCGGGAACGCTACCGTCTATTTCGAGGGCACAAATACGCAGGTCACCGGACAGACTGCCGGCAACGTGTTCTTGCAGACCACCGCCGGTGCCGGCGGCTCTACCGTTCCAAGCGCCACCGGCAACGTGGTGCAGCAGATCGGCGTTGCCACGAGCGCGACCGCGATCAACTTCGAGCGGGGCGTTCCCGTTACGCTGGCCTGAGATGGCTGAACGGCGCCCCCTTGTCCTGATCGGTGGACAGCCAGCGGAGCTGCCCGGTAGCGATTCGCTGCCGAGCACGCCGGCACGGGCGTTCGTCAGCGATACACCGCCTGTTGGAGCCACGGCCAAAGACTTGTGGTTCAACAGCTCGAACGGGCAGATGTACATCCTCTATGAGGACGCGGATTCAACGCAGTGGGTCGGCGTGGTCGGGAAGCAAGGGAAAACCGGGCCGATGGGGGCCACCGGGAGTACAGGGGCGACGGGCGCCACTGGAGCAACCGGAGCGACAGGCCCAGCCGGGTCGGGACTCTCAAGTAGCGGCGCCATAGGCTACACAACCGGTGCGGGCGGCACGGTCACTCAGACCGTCAGCAAGAACAACACTGTCTCGATCAACGAGCCATCCGGAACAATTACCACACACAACGCCGCACTAGCTGCTGGCGCCACAGTGTCTTTCACCGTCAACAATACCGCGGTTGATTCGGACGACGTGGTTTATGTTACGACCCACAGCGGCGGCGGTCTCAACTACAGGATAGATGTGCCGATCTCGGTGGCCGATTCGTTTGTGATTCGCATGACGAACATCTCTGCTGGGTCTCTATCGGAGGCCCTCAGCATCAGCTTCGCGGTAGTTCGGGTGGCCACATCATGATCGACTTCCCTTCTTCCCCCACGGTCGGAGACACCCACACCGCCGGCGGCGCTACCTGGGAATGGGACGGCGTGGCCTGGGTGCCGATCGACAACCCTGCAGGCGGCTCTGGCGCTGATATGGGTCTCATCTTCAATCCTGGCGGGGCGTTGCTCTAACCATGGCCAAGACCACTACTTCTCCATTCCTCCAGGCCGTCAAGAACCTGGACGGCACCCTCACGAACGCCAACGGCACGGCCAAGGTGACGGTGTTCACGGCTGGCGCGAACGACTCCGTGCTGAAGTCGTTCAACCTGGCCAGCACCGACTCCGCTGCCAACAATGTCCAGGTGTTCATCAACGTGGGCGGCGCCGGTACCGACCGGCTCATCAGCACGGTCCCTGTCCCCGCCAACTCTGGCAACAACGGGACCGTAGCGAGTGTGGACGTGCTGCGCTCGGCGCTGCTGCCCTTTGCCAGCTATGACGCCTACGGCAACCGCGTCCTGAACCTCGCAGCCGGCACCACGATCAAGATTGCTCCGCTCACCACGCCGGCATCGGGCAAGGTGATTGATGCCTTCGGGGAAGGAGGGGATTTCTGATGTTCGGAGATATGAGCCCAAGAACTTCTAGCCGGGTTCGGTCGAGTTCCATTCAACTGGTGTCCGCAAGCAATCAATCGCTGACCGCGAACCAGTATTCCCCGATCAGCTTGACAGGGCAGGGCGCTCTACCTGGGTGGCGAGGCAGCTCCTTTGTGGCGCCACATTACGGACTCTATAGCTTTCGATTTTTTGGCTATATGACCACGAACTCAGGCACGGTGACAGGCTCCTTGGTGGTAAATAGCTTGAATGACTATGTAGAGACTCTGGCCAACTACTGGAAATCCCTCTCTGTCGCTCTCATCTTGCAGCCGCAAGATGTTGTATCGGTGTCGCTGCATCCCGGCGGTACGAGTAACACTCTTGTGGCTGGGGCAGTCCTTCGCATAGATGGTCTCTTGTTTGCGGGGGGGTAACCCCTGCAAGGCAAAACGTCAAGTCCATCGACGGAGGCTCGCATGTTTGGCGAGCTAAATCCGCGAGGGCTATTCCAGGGCAGCGGGGCCGTGCTGCAGCACATTCAAAAGAGAATCCCCGGCACCGCCACCACCTCAAGCGTCACCCTGGGCATTTCTACGGTTCCGACGTCATCCGACGGGGATTCACTGATCGACTATTCGATCAGCATCACGCCGCGGCGGCCGGACAGCACGCTGCGCGTGGGCCTATTCATTCCGTTTGGAGTGACCACCGTAACCGGGGCTGGCGTTCGCTTCGCCTTGTTCAGGAGTGGGGAACTCAATGCGTTCTTCGCGACAACCACGGTATTCAATTCAAACCAATCGATCAGCCTGGAGGCATCGTTGCCAGCAGATGGAGGTGCGCCGATCACCATTCTCACGCGTTGGGGCGTTTCGAGCGGGGCTGCGTACCTAAACCGTTCATCGACCGTTTCGTCATATTTCGGCGGGAATGTCATGGCGTCACTTCTCAGCGTGCAGGAGCTGGCGAGCAACTGACTGGCTTTCAAGGAGGTCACCATGTTCGGTGACCTCAATCCCCGATCTGGCGCAAGGAAGCCGCTCGGGCACATGTTGGTATATCGCGGCACCAACGTCGCAGTGGGGTCCGCCACGAATATTCCTTATGACGTGATCGACGTCGACTCGGACAGCATCTGGACTCCCTCATTGAATGCTGCTGTCATTGAAAGGGCTGGCCTGTACTTTATGGGCGCCTTTCTAAGGAACGGGTCCCTGGGGACATCCACCGACGTGCGGATTCATTTAAATGGAACAGCAATGGCCGTCAGCGCTGCATCGACGGGGCTCTATAACCAAGTCACATGTATGGCAATCCTGTCGGTGGGGGACCAGATCAGTGCATCGCTTTCCAATGCGATAACTGTCAGCACCGCCGGCAAGCTGTCGCGGCTGGAGCTTTTCGGCCCGCTCGCCTGAGCACCCCCGTATAGGGTTCGACGTATAGAGCCCGGCCCGGAAAACTCCGGGTTCATGAAAACCGAACTCGCGTCATTCTTCGCAACATTCCTTGCATGGGCTGGCGCTTCTGCTGGGGTGGCGCTGGCTGTCATGCTGGTCTATGACGCGCTCGGACATAGGGCCGTCAGGAAGGCCATAGACGCACTCCCCGATGTGCCAGAGGCGGATAAAGCGTTCGCATGGTCGTGCATGTGGCGGGCGCTGGTGTCCGACTGGAAGATTCGCTTCTTCGATCTGTCGGCGCCGATTGTCATGGCCATGGTCATACCGTTCGTGCCGCGATCGGCCAACAAGCTGCCGCCGCCGTTTTCGGCTTGGGACAACAACATCTCGTTGAACGGTGATTCCGGCGGAGTCTGGGTACCCGCAAATCATCCGGAGTTCATCAGGTATGCGAGTGCAGGCGAGGGCGTCTGGGTCGACTACCACGACGTGCTGAACTGGGATCCGCTGGTTGATTGCCTGCAGGTGACCTATGACACCCCTTTCTATGACGGCGACGCCTATTACGCCAAAGGGCATCACCCGCGGAGCCGCTGGGCCCGCTATGTCTGGGTAGGCCTGCGAAACCGGGCGACGAAGCTGGCGCTGGATCTGGGGGCGGCTGTCAACGGGCCTATCGATCTGATCAGCGGCAGCCTCGCTATCAGTACCGGCCAATCTGGACACTTCCTCCTGCGCTGCGGGGACGCCTATCACTTCAAAAGCATTGAACGCGTGAGCGTGCTTGGCCGCGATTTCGCGCGCATCCGAAGCTACGGCTTCAAGCTGGAGATTGCCCTGAAGTCGCCGAAAGAAGGTGATCGCGTGGCGGTGGTGGCCATCGGCTGGTCGGCCAAGGCATGGAAGGAAGCTTGACATGGAAGACCGAACCCAAATCAGCATCCCTATGGCAAAACTCATCAGCGTCTGGGTGGCGTTCGGCATCACCTCCTGGGAGAAGGCTGCTGCTGCGGCGGCGTTCTTCTACTCGGCCTTGCTCATCAGCGAGTGGTTCTGGAAGAAGATCTGGCGCCCGGCATTCGAGCGCTTCGGCTGGATCAAGCCGAAAGGTGGGGCCGATGGCGAGTGATGGCCGTTCGCGCATGCCGGCCCGAATCCTGGTCGTTTCGATCACCGCGGGCTTGGCGTGGATGGGGGTTGAGGGCTTCAGCTCGCCACCCTACATTCCGACCAAAGGCGACGTGCCAACCATCGGCTACGGCAGCACCCACTACGAGGACGGCACTCGCGTCACGATGACCGACCCTCCAATCAGCAGGGAGCGGGCCAAGGATCTGGCGCTGGGGGAGCTGGAGCGCACCTACGGTCAATGTGTCCGAGATAGCCTTGGGGACACCTTGGTCAGCCAAGCTGAATTTGATATCGCGGTGGACTTTGCAGGCCAATACGGCTGCGGCGCCTTCAATGCATCCAGCATCCGAGCCAAGACCGTGGCGGGCGACTACGTTGGCGCCTGCAAAGCCTATCTGGCCTACAAGCTGATGAACGCCGGCCGCCAAGGGCCCGGCCCTGGTCTCGTGCTGGTCAAGGGCGCCTGGAAACAGGATTGCTCCTATCCGGGCAACAAGGTGTGCATGGGCTCGTGGACGCGCCAGCTGAAGCGCTACGAAGACTGCATGGCCGCGCAACCAATGCCCGAGACGCCAGATGCTCCGCCCGCCGTGGTGGCCGAGCCTTCCGTCACTCCTGAGATCTCGGTTTCCGCACCAGCGCCCGCCCCCGCTCCCTGGTGGCGCCGCGCGCTGGATTTCCTCATGTTCTGGAGACGTTGATGAAAGCCATCTTTCTTACCTTCCTGATCGCAATTCTGCCGGTTTCGGCCCTGGCCAGCGGCGCCTATATGCCGCCCTGGTTCAAGGTGCTGATGTTCCTGGCGCTCACGCCTGAAGGCTGGGCCATCGTGGCGATCGTCCTGATGGCGCTGATCATCATGATCTACAACGCGGTGCGGAAATGAAGCTGCTGGAGCAGGCCAAGTATTGGGCCGTCCAACTCGGCGGTGCCATGCTCATGGCGGTCTGGGAGATCCGCAATCGAGTGCGCGGCGCATGGCGCCGGAGCGCGCTGCGCGAGCGCCTGCAGGAGTGGAGGGCGCGGCTGTGATCTATACCCACGTCGCTGCCGCACTGCTCGGCGCAGCCATAGCTGCTACCGGCGCTTGGCAAACCCAGAACTGGCGCCTGGGCGGCCAGATCGCGGCCTTGGAAGCCAAGCATGCCGCCGACCTCGCGCAAGCCCAGAAGGCCACCCGCACCGCGGAGAAAGCCGTCAACGCCAAATACCAAGGAGCCATCAATGCTGCCCGCACACGTGAAGCGCGTCTGCGCTCTGACATTGACCATCTCAACGCTGTTTCTGACGGCCTGCGCAGTCAAGCCGCAGATGCCGCCCGCCGACTCGCTGACGCTCCCCCACCTCCGTCCTTGAGTACGCCTCTGCCGTCAACACCGTATACGACGACTGCCGCCGAAGATATGGAGCGCTGGCAGCAAAAGCTACAAGCCACGCGTCTGATGTCCGAGCCTTCAGCGAGGCCTGGCCCGTGATCCCGCGCCGGCCGGATGCCGGTTCCTCTGAAAGTCCTCAATGAACTCTCCCGTCATTCCGCCCACTGTTGGCCGCGTTGTTTGGTTCCATCCGGCGATCAATACCGTTGAATCTGGGTTCGCCCAGGCCAGAGGCGATGCGCCGCTGGCGGCCATCATCGCTCGCGTCTGGAGCGATAACTGCGTGAATCTCGCCGTGTTCGATGCCAACGGGAATTCGCACTCCCGAACCAGCGTTCTTCTTGTGCAGGATGCGGATGCCTGCGATCGTCCCGCCGGCAACTATTGCACCTGGATGCCGTTCCAGAAAGGGCAGGCCGCCAAGACCGAGGCAGCGAAGAGCGCCGCACCAGCCAGCGGCACGGCGCGCGATCCCCGCGACGTTGCCAGCGATCCCCAGGCCATTCTGTGCGGGAAGCTCGGCGAGCCGATCAAGGCCGCGCCCATCGCGCTCACCGTCATCGACACCGGCCCCGACGCCCTGGAGCGCGAGATCCAGGCCAAGGCCAACAATGGCCCGCGCGTCACTCCTACCGACATTCAGGCCGAGATCGCCAGCGTGCACTACTTCGTGGCTAGCGATGCAATTCAGCACGAGAACGCGGTTCATGAGCACGACGCTGCCGGTTGGCTTCTGGGCGCCACGCAGCAACTGACCTTTTGCGTTATCCAGCTGCGCAACGGCTTCACGGTGACCGGCGAAAGCGCCTGCGCCAGCCCGGAGAACTTCAACGCCGAGATCGGCCGCCGCATTGCACGCGAGAACGCCGTCAACAAGATGTGGCTGCTGCTGGGCTTCCGTCTGAAAGACAACCTCCACGCCCTGGCCAACGGCCCGACCTGACGAATCACCAGCCATAGGCAGGGGAGTCTCATCTTGTCATGAGTTGGTTTTTCCGACCAACTACTACACATTTGCTACAAATGGATAGGTTCTAGAGGGGGTTCTATCCATTGAACTACGGCGGCGAATCGCGAATTGTAATCGCCGGTGATGTGCCATTTTGCGGAGGCTCCATTTCTTCCCCTCAAGGCCCTCACTGGGCGCGTAAAGCTTGGCAGGAGGGGATGCCGTTCAGGCGTGCGCCGGCACACGGTTATTTGTAGAAGCTGACTTTCCAGATCTGATAACCGTGCGCGACATACAGGTTCCCTTCGCGGTCGAGCCTTAGGTTGCTCACCGAGATGTGTGATGAAGAATCCCAGGGCGGCATTGCGCCGCCATCGGGCCCTTTGATCAGTTCGGTCGTTCCATCTGCTTTGCGGCGATAAGGGCGATATCCCGAGCCGTTGGTGTCTAGCTTGATGCCGTAGACGGTTCCATCGCTGCTGATGGCGAAGACATAGGTCAGCCCGGGCACAGGGATTACCTGCCCATCGAATCGAGTCAATACACCCTGACCCTGGAACCAGTCGCCCGTACGCTGATAGAGCTCACCCGTGTTGTCTGCCATGTCCGGCCTGTAGGGGAGCGTCATAGTAGTGACCACCGCATCTTCCGTGACCTTGCGGATCGTTGTGCCTCCGTACTCGGTGATGATGAGGGCGCCTTGGCCAAAGACCATGTTCTGTACGCGATCGAACTTGGCATTGAGCCCCTGACCATCGATCGGCGACATGCTTTGCGATTGAAGGCCGGCAAACGCCTGTGCACCGGTGGGGGTGATTTTCCAGACGCCGGAGGCCATTCCTGGCGAGTAAACCGGTCTCAGGAAATCACCATCCCAGACAACCTCGCTAAGGTACACCGCCCCGCTATCTGCAACGGCAAGCTGACCGCCGACCTGGAACGAGGGGGGCAATTCTCCAGTCTGCAGCGTACCGGCAAACCCGGTCGCCACGGTGGTAACCTGGCCGGAGGCGGTAATTGAGCGTACGCGCTGAGGCGTGCTCAAGGTGCCTGGGCAGGAATCTTCGAGGACATAGACGGTACCGTCGTTGGCTACCGCCATGTCACGAGCGTAGCCAAGCCGGGCGTCGGCTCCAAGGCCATCGGCGGATCCGCATGACCCACCATCTTCAGCGCCTCCGCCAGCAACGAGCGATACCGATTTGACCGCACCCGGAGCGGGAGCAGGAGTAGGAGTTGGTGCAGGTGGCGGTGCAGGCGCAGAGGCATCATCGCCGCCACAGGCTGATAGTGCAAGGCACAGGGATGCCAGGATGATTTTTGAGAGTCGGGAATCCGTGCCCGCCATGTGGCGCTCCTCCATGATTTCAGATCAGTGCTGAATGCTTATTCGCTCCTGTCCTGAAAATAACAGAGAGAGACCAAGGGAGGTATGGGCATTTGCCCCATGATCTGGGGCCGTCCTGGTCAAACTAGTCAAACGAAAGCGTGAAGATCAGATCGACCGCGCTGCGCTCGCCCGCCTGGCCGCGCAGGAGCCACCGTTTGGAGAGCTCGTAATACACGAATACGGTCCCCATGGCGCCTGCCAGGCTGTGCTCGTAGGTGGCATAGAGCTTGTCGGAAATGCGCTTGCCAAAGGTGAGGGAGGCGCCAGTCGTGCCGGTGTCGGTGTCTCCGCCGCCACTGAAGCTGAGCTCGTCTAAACCAAAACGCGAGGCCATGCTCTTGCCTTCGCGGCCGCCCACAATGGCCAGGGCCGCCTGTTGCAGCATCGCGGATTCCGCGCCGCTGGAAGGGGCGGCGCGCCCAAGGATCAGCCACGCGAGTTTCTCGCTGTCGGGTAGCTCCGGCTGCGCGTACAGGCGTATGCGAGGCAGCAGGGCGGAACCGGTGATCTGCACGCCCACGCGCTGGTCGGACTGGTAATTGGGCCGCAGCGCCAACACGTTCAAGGTGGGGTTGGTCAGCGGGCCGTTGAAGCGGACTTCGCCCGTTTCGATATTGAGCTGCTGGCTGTAGGCGCGGAAGGTGCCCCCCACGGTGTTCACCACACCGGTCGCGCGCGGTAGCGTGCCGACGGGGCCGCTGGTGGCCAGTTGCAGTTGGCCGGCCAGGCGCGTATCGACACCTTGGCCGCTAAGGCGGAAATCATCACCCAGATCGATCTGCACATCGGCCTTCAGCGTGGCGCCTTTCTTGGTTGGCCCTTCGGCCGCCGTTTGCTTCTGGCTGGCAAGGTCTGAAGGGTAGGCCCTGCCGGTGCCTATGCGTTCCTTGGCGCCGCGCACGACCACATCGTCACCCAATGTGGGAGCGGTTTCGTCAGGTAGTGTGATGCGCGCCCGGTCCACGCGCAGTTTTCCGTCGAGCGTGGCTTCGCTGCCGTCCATGCCGGCCTGTATCTGGCCCGACACGGTTACGAGGCGGTCGGTGCGCAAGCTGGCATGCAGGTGATCGAGCGTGGCATTCAAGGTGGCCCGTACCTGGCCGTTCTGCAGACCTGCCTCGCCGCTGGCTTTCAAGGTGCCGCCGGTTTGTGCTCCGCCACCACCGCCGCGCAGGCTGAATTCGTCGACGATCAGGCGCTGGCCGTCCAGGCGGGCGCGCAGCTTGCCGTTATTGAACTCAATGCCGTCGACGATCGAGCGCAACGCCAAGTCATCCGCACCCAGCGTACCTGACAACTGCGGCGCTTCGCGTGTGCCAGCGATGCGCACGTCCGCCGCCAATGAACCCTTCAGCCGCCAGCCTGGAGGCGCCAGCCTCGACCAGGCGGCAATGCGAGGAAGGCCGGCACGGACTTCTCCGGACAAGGGGGCCGTTTCCGGCCAACTCCATGAGGTGCCGCCATCGGCGCTGGTCACGGGCGTGAGTTGCGAGCGCATTTCGCCGGTCACCGTGCCCAGTTGCTCGGTGTCCCAGTTCACGCGTAGCGTGACAGCTTGTCCCTGGCTGCGCAGTTGCAGGCGCGCGTCTTTCACGCCGGCGGCGATGCGGCTTTGCACGCCGGTGTCGGCGTCTTTCGTGGTGATGGCCAGATCACCGCGGGTGCGCGCCAGCTCGGCATCGATGAGCATGGTCTTGCCCAATTGCGCATTCCACTTGCCATCGAAAATCACGTCGCCAGAAACACCTGAATCCGCGGCTTGCGGGCCGCCGAAGAGTTCGGTCCAGGCGAGCGGCAGGCCGGTGATGCGGCCGCTGGTGCTGAGGGTGCCGGCGCGCCATTCGATCGGTTGCCAGGCCACGATGGCCTGTGAATCGGCGGCGGCCTTGGTGGGGGCCGTCAGCACGAGCTCGCCCGCACTGGCGTTGAACTCGCCGCCGCCGCGCGCTCCGGGCGCGGGTGCCCAGGAGAACGTGACCGGCGTACGGCTATTGATCCGCCAGGGGGCATCGGTGCGGTTTTGGCTCAGGGCTGGGTCAAGGACGGTGAGATGGAGTTCACGCAGCGTGGCCTGCCAGTTCGAGGTGGCCAATGTGGCGCCAGCGCGGTTGCGGCCGCCAGCGGCGCTCGCTTGCAGCTTGAGCGTGCGCTGGCCTTGCAGGAGCGTGCCCTGCGCTTCCAATTGCGCCTGGGCCAGCCGGCCGTTCAGGCTGAGTGAAGTGGCCTGGAGCTTGATCGGCGGTGCGGCCTCGTCGCTGGCTTTGTCCTTGGTGTTCGCGTGCCATTCGGCCGCGGGCACATCGAGTTGAGCCTTGACGGACGGATCGGACCAGCCGCCTTGCCAACTGCCGTTCAGGCTCAGGCGGCCGCTGGCTGAGGCGGCTTTCAGATCGGCCGGTATTCCGGGGAGTTTCTGCACCCAGGCGAAGGCGCGGGCGAGGTCGGATACTTCGGCGCTCAAGGTGCCGCCGCCCGCGCGTTCGCGCACATCGCCGTCGAACTTGACGAGGGTGCCCGGCGCGCTCAATTGAAGCTGGCCCTTGCCGGAGGGGCCTTCCGGGCGTGCTTCGATGTTGGAGCCGGTCAGCTCGGCGTCGGTGGCGCGCACGCGCAGGGTGCCGATGCGCAGCAGTCCGTCTTGCCAGCGGCCCTGCGCGGCGGCGCTTTGCAGGCGCAGTGCGGAAATATCGCGTGCCAGTGCCTGCGCCTGTGCGGAGGGGGCCTGCGAGCGCGGCGTGGCGGGGCGGCTTGTAGCGCGCGCCTGGAGCGCGGCGTCGAAATCAATCGCAGTTCCTTCGCCAGATACCTTGGCAGTCCCATCCAGCGGGAAGGGGGCCAATTGCGTGTGCAAGCGCGCGGGATCGATGCCATTCAGTGTGGTCACGAGCTGCCAGCGGCCAGCGCCTTCCGCGTTGGAGGAGGGGGCGCAGACCAGGATCCCGTGGTTTCCAGCTTGCCGCCGCCCAGTTCGGCTTTCAATGCCTTGACAGTGGCGATGCCGTCTTGCCACGTGGCCTCCGTGTCCAGGTTGTCCAGCGGCAGACGGCGGTGATCCCACGGGCCGGGAATGGCATTGGCGATCTGCGCGACTACTTGCCATCCCGAAGGGCCGCTGCCGGAGGAGGTGGGACTGATGTCCAGCTTGCCCGTCAGGAGCGTCTGCGGGCCTGCCGACCAGAACGGTGCGACGTCGAGGTCGGAAAACTCCGCCTTGGCTTCCGGCAGCGGCTGCGCTGCCCAGGGGGTGATGCGCGCGGTCGCATCCGCGCGTGCGGCGGGTATGCCTTCTTCGGTGGGCTGGCCTCGTACCTGGGCTTCCGCTTTCATTTCGGTCAGCGGGCCGCGTATGCTGGCTTCCACCGATAAAGGCACACCTTCGCCTCCTTCAGGCGCGGGGCTCAGGAAATTTCCAGAGAGCCGGGCGTCGATATCTGGAGCGCCCACAGTGCCCAGGCGTACGTCGGCCCGATACGTACCTTCAGCGATGGTGGCGCTATCCAGGTGCAACTGGTGATTGGTGCCGTCGAAAAGATAGCGCCCAGCCACGTCAGCGGCACTGACCACCTGTGGATTCACGACTTCCAGCTTGCCGGCCTTGATGTCGTCGATCTGAACGCCCAGGGGGAGGCCCAGCGATGTGGGCGGGCCCGCAGAGGGCTCCGGATTGGGCGGGCGTTGATCGTCTACACGGATATGACCTGCGCTCAGGGTGTTGAAATGCAGCTTGCCGCGCAACAGAGCCAAAGGGTCCCAGGTGTAGCGGGCATCGTAGACATCCACGGTCAGGCCGCCTTGGCTCCAGCGCAGGTGCGATGCTTCGCCGCCGCGCCGCAACGCGCCCTGCAGGCCGTCGATGCGGAGCGCATCGGGCGGCAGATAGGGTTGCCCCCAGCCCAGCACCCGGGCCAAGGAGCCTTCGCTACCGGCCCAATGCCAGAGGGCCGTCAAACCCAGTACCAATATAAGCAGGATGCTTACAAAAAAATAGCAAAGGCGTCGCAGCCAGCGGCGCCGGCGTGGTGGCCGTACGGCGGCTGAGGAGGGGGTGTCTCGGCAGGCGCTGTCATCAGAATACAAAGCCCACGGAGAAATGCAGGCGGAATTTGCGCGATTTCAGGCCATACGCGACATCGACCTCCATGGGGCCGACCGGTGTTTTCACGCGCAGGCCGGTACCAATGCCAAAGCGGGGACGCAGGTCTTTCGCCTTGTCGGCCACGTCGCCGAAATCAATGAACACGGTGTGTTCCAGCGCGCCGGGCTGGCCGTCCTTCAGGATGGGGCGCTGCCATTCCACGCTGCCGATCGCCATGTAGTGGCCGGGGCCGACGACGTCGTCCGGATAGTCGATGCCAATGGCTCGGTAAGCATAGCCACGCACGGTCGTGTCGCCGCCGGTACGGAACAGCAGCGAGCTCGGGATGCGGGCGTTACTGTTGGCGACGACTGCGCCGCCCTCGGCACGCAATGCCAGCCGGCTGGCGCTGGCACCTTCGCCCAGCGGCATGATGCCCAGCCACCGGGCTGTACCGCGCACGAAAGGTTTCTTGACCCCTTCCAGCGTGTAGCCGCCGCCCAACTCGGCCCCCAGGCCGAAGCCGCGCGAGGGGAACGGCAGGCTGTCAAAGTAGCGCCCTGTCCATACATAATTGACGGAGATGGCGGAACCATCGCCCGAGCGTGCGTCGGTCAGCGCGGCCCCATCGCGTTCCTTGACGTCCGAACGGTCGAGCTGCACATACATGTTGCGGTCGAAGCGGTCGTCCGAGCGCGAGCGGCCAAAGCGCAATTGCTGCGAGGTCGTGATGAGCTCGCCATCATCCAGCCGGTCGATCTTGGCCAGCGCGCCCCAGCGCCAGCCGTCTTCGTTCGGAATGCCTTGCCAGTCGGTTTGCAGGTAAGAGTGCGTTTTCTCGATCTGCATCTTGGTGATGGCGCGCCAGCCGATGCCTGGTACGCGGTTGTGCCGGTATTCCAGTGACAGGCGCGGGCCGCCATCGGTGGAAAAACCGCCGCCCAGGACCACCTTCTGCAGCTTGGCTTCCGTCACCTGCACGTACACCGGCGCGGCGGCGGGGTCGTCTTCGGGGTTGATGAAGACGGTGGCTGAATCGTAGTAGCCGCTGGAGGTCAGGCGGTATTGCGCGTCATTGAGCTTTTTCTGGTCGTAGATGTCGCCAGGCTGCAGGCGCGCCAGCCGTGGCACCAGTACCGGATCGTAGCGGTCGGTGCCGGTGACCTTCATGTCGCCCAGGCGGTACAGGGGGCCCGAATCCAGCTTCACGTTCAGGTGCGCCAGATTGGCGGAGGGGTCGATGTCCGCCAGGCTGTAGCTGACCTTGCCGGCCGGGTAACGGCGGGCCACCAGCTGGCGCAGCGAACTGGTCTTGGCGCTGCTCCAAGCCTCCTGTGTGAAGCTGTGGCCGGAGGAGAGCGGCCAACCAGAGCGGATTTCATCCCGCTGCGCCACGGCGCCGGGGTCGCTCGATTGCCCGATATCGCCCTCGAAATCGATCGCCACCTTGCCGATCTCGGTAGGCTCGCCCGGCTCGATATCCATCACGATCGTGGGTTTCTCGCCATTGGTGTCCTTGCGCGTGATCTTGATGCCCGGGTTGAAATACCCTTGCGTGCCCAGCAGGTCGCGCAGATTGCGTTCGGTCAGCACCAGCAGGCGCTCGAGTTCGTGGCTATCCAGGTCCGTGATGGCCTGATAGCGCCGGAGCTCGTTATGGCGCTCGATCAGTTCCCGCACTTCATCGGGGGCATGCACCTCGATCTCGAAGGCTTGTTTTTCCGGCGCATGGCCTGTCTCGCCCACCATGCCTTGCGGGGTGGTTTCCGCGGGCTTGGTGTCTTCCTGCTGAGGTGCCGGCGCCTGCGCCATGGCGGGAGCGGCCATCGTCCACGCGCCCAGGCACAGGGCGCTTGCTCCTAGCCGGCGAGCCAGCCAGCGCGCAGCCGGCAGGCGGTCATCAGAGAAAAAATAAAACCACATCAAGTCCTGAGTTTATGAAGTACCCACATACTTACCGGTAACGACTCGCAAAAAAAATCGTGCCGATTTACCTCTCCGGTGGAAAAGTTCATGACTTCGACTACTTTACTACCTGGGTTCAATGCCCCCGCCGTCGGCTTCGAGCAGCCATTCGAGATGCTCGAAGCATGCCATGAACGCGTGCAGCGCAGCCTGGGGTTGCTGGAGCGGTTGTTGGCCCACATCGATGCCAACGGCCATGATGCCTCTTCACGCTCGGCGGCGGCCGATGTGCTGCGCTACTTTGACATCGCCGCGCCGCATCACCATGAAGACGAGGAGCGTCATGTGTTTCCGGCCCTGGCTGGTAGCCAGGATGACCGAATTCATGAGGCGGTGGCCAGGTTGAAATCCGACCATGCGCGCATGGATTTTTTGTGGGCGCGTTTGCGGCGGGTGCTGCTGGCCTGGCGCGACGATCAACCGGCACCGCTGCCCACGGCGGCCGATCGGGCCTTGGTGCGCGATTTCGCCCTTTGCTATGCGGATCACATTCCGCTCGAGGAAACGCTGGTGTATCCGGCTGCCCGCGCGCTGTTCGATGCCGGCCGCTTGACTGCTATCGGCGAGGAAATGGCTTCTCGGCGGCGGGCGTCCTAAGGACTGCCCTCCGTCACACCCATCCATGCGCTGACTCAACCTAACCTCGGGTTGTGGCCCTTCTACCCCAGCATTTGCCACCGCTCCTCAATGGCCGCAGTCAACCCTCGCAACAGCTCACCATGGTTTTCAATGAACGGCCCCATGGGCCCATTGGGAATCTGGCTGCTGACGTTGAGCGCGTAGCGCTGCCCATTCGGTTCCTTCACGCTGGTGGCTATCGCCACGACACCCTCCTGCCATTCTGCCCAGCAATAACCCAACTGCCTGAGCTCCTTGAACGAAGCCGAAATCTCCTTCTGGATGCGGGGCCAGTGTGAACCTTGCTCCAGCGCTATCTTGCGCAGCACGGCCTGCCGCTCGTTCGCAGGCATGGAGAACATATAGGCACGCCCAAGTGCGGTGATAGCCGCTGGAATGCGTGAGCCGGGCACCAGGCGGCGAAAGAGGCTGGAGCGTCCCAGGCGCACCGAGTCAAGGTAGACCATGTCGGTCTGATCGAGCACAGCCAGGCCGACATTGATCCGGCGGCCTTCGGCCAGTTTGCGCATCAGGGGCAACGCGGCATCCAGTGCCGCCTGGCTGGTCCGGTAGGAAAGCCCGAGGCTCAGGCAGACCACGGAGAGGCGGTAGCCCTGCTCGCCGTGGTCGTAGGACAGAAAACCGGCGTCCACCAGGGAGCGCGTCAGACGGCTGACCGTGGAGCGCGGCAGGCCGCAGCGCGTAGCCAGATCCGCGTTGGTCAACACGGCCGAACCCAGCCGGAATGCCCTCAGCAAATCCAGGCCCCGTTCGAGCGAATGACTGCCGGGGCTGGTTCGCACGAAGCTTCCGGAAGCGCGGCTTTGAGCACGCGTGGACAGCGCTGGTTTCATGGGAGGACTCTTTCACAATTCCGCATTCCAGAATTGTAGGGTTGTGCCCCGAAGGCTTCCGATGAAAACTTCTGCGCCAGGAGACACCCCATGCAAGCCTGCGAAGAATTGCTTTACGCCGTACGGAACGGCGTGGCCACCATCACTCTCAATCGCCCTGAGCGGCTGAATGCCTGGACCCCGACGCTGGAGCGCGAGTTGCGTCAAGCCATGCACGAAGCGCAGCAGGACGATGCCGTTCGTTGCGTGGTGCTGACCGGTGCCGGGCGGGCCTTTTGCGCCGGCATGGACATGGCTGTCCTGCAGTCGGGGAGTGCCACGGAGGCTTCCGCCAAGCCCTCCGCACCTTCCTCTGATGCCCCTGAAGAAGACCACCAGCAGCGCTATGGCTATCTCTGGGATATCGAAAAGCCAATGATCGCGGCCATCAACGGCCCAGCTTCCGGCGTGGGCCTGTGTCTGCCGCTCTATTGCGATCTTCGGTACGTGGCGGCAGGTGCCAAGCTCAGTTTTCCCTACGCGCGGCGCGGCCTCGTGGCCGAGCATGGCGTGGCGTGGCTGCTGCCGCGGCTGATCGGTCCGCTGGCGGCTTCGGAGCTGCTCTTGACCGGGCGCATTTTTCAAGCGGAGGAGGCCGATCGCATCGGGCTGGCGCGCGCGCTGCCGGCAGAGGGTTTCCTCGCCGCCGTGGAGGCCGTGGCGGCCGAGATCGCCACGCTGTCTTCGCCGCGTTCGGTGCGGATCATGAAGCGCCAACTGCTGGCGGCCCGTTACCAGACGCTGGGTCAGGCGACCCGCGCGGCCGATGCCGAAGTGGCGCGTTGCCGGGGCACCGAGGATTTCAAGGAGGGGGTGGCGCATTTCGTCGAAAAGCGCGCTCCCCGATTCACAGGACGCTGACACCATGACCAACGCCAATACCACTACACCTCTTCCCCTGGCCGGCATCAAGGTGCTCGAAATCGGCCAGAACATCGCAGGACCCTATGCGAGCGAGATCCTGCTGTCGCTTGGTGCCGACGTCATCAAGGTGGAGCGCCCCGAAGGCGGGGATGATGCGCGCGGCTGGGGGCCTCCTTTCTGGCGAGGCGTGGCCACCACATTCCAGGCCATGAACCATGGCAAGAAAAGTATCGCGGTCGATCTGAAGGACCAGGAGCAACTGGCCTGGCTCAAGACCTTGGCGAGTCAGTGCGATGTGCTCGTACAGAACATGCGGCCGGGTGTGATGGGGGATCTTGGCCTGGATGCCGAGAGCCTGCGCGCGATCAACCCCCGGTTGATCTACTGCTCGCTCTGGGCCTTCGGACACAAGGGGCCCAGGCACCTGGCGCCTGGCTATGAGCCCATGGTGCAGGCTTTTGCGGGCATGTTCAGTGTCAATGGCACGCAGGACGGGCCATCGGCGCGCGTGGGCATGCAGGTGCTGGATCTGGGCACGGGCATTTGGGCCGCGCTGGGCTGCCTGGCCGCGTTGTTCCGGCGCCAGGCCACAGGGTTGGGATGCGTGGTGGACACCTCTTTGTTCGAGACAGCGCTCGGCTGGCTTCAGGTCATGATGGCTGGCTTTCAGGCCACGGGAAAACAACCTGCCCGGCACCGGAGCGGAAACCCCAACGTGGTGGTGTTCCAGGCTTTCTCCACGCAGGACCACGAGATCGTGGTCGCGGCCGCGAATGACCGGCTGTTCAAGAAGCTCGCACGCCTGATCGGCCACGAGGAATGGACGAAGGACGAGCGCTATGCCAGCAACGCCTTGCGAGTGGCTCACAAGTCTGAACTGTTGCCCGAACTGGAGGCAGTTTTCCGGCGCAGGCCTTCCGCGTACTGGATCGAGGCCCTGGAAGCAGTAGGCATCCCCTGCGCGCCGATACAGGACTTCGATCAGGTGATGGCGGATCCCCAGACCGAGGCGATCGGCATTTTCCAGAGCGTGCCCGATGCTGATCTGCGGATCGTCGGCCTGCCGGTGTCTTTCGATGGACAGCGTCCGCCGGTGCGGGGGCAGGCGCCCGCGCTGGGTGAGCACACGCGCGAAATTTTTCCCCACTCAGTGAATTCGGTGAGTTCCTGAAATCTTGAAAGCCTGAAAGGAGACATCAATCATGCAACTGCCTGGTCTGCCGAGAAGAAGCATGCTGGCGTGGATCGCCGCCGCCCCGTGGCTGGCGCACGCGGCGAGTGACGAGAAACCCATGCAAATCATCGTGCCGTTCGGTCCCGGCGGCTCGGGAGATATCTCGGCCCGCATGCTGGCCGAAGCCGTCACGCGCAAGACCGGCCGGCCGGCAGCGGTGGACAACCGCCCTGGCGCCAACGGCATCATTGGCGTGGAAGCCGCCCGCAAGGGCCCGGCGGATGGTTCGGTGCTGCTTCTGGCCACGACTTCGACGCACCTGGCCAACCCGAGTTTGTTCCGCAAGCTGCCTTACAACCCCAGTGAAGACTTCCGGCTCGTGGGCTCCTTCGGCACCGCATCGACCTATCTGCTGGTGCGGCCTGACTCTCCCTACAAGACCCTGGGCGATTTGATCCAGTTCGCCAAGCAAAACCCTGGCAAGCTCAACTACGGCCATTTCAATGCGACGTCCAACGTCTCCGCAGCCCTTTTTGCAAAGGCGGCGGATATTTCCGTGACCGCAGTTCCCTACAAGCAGGTCGGGCAGGCCATGACGGAGTTGATCGCGGGCCAGATCCAGATGGTCTTCACGGATACTGCCCAGGGCGACTCCCTGGTGTCTTCCGGCAGGCTGAGGCCCTTGGCGGTGCACGGTGCCCAGCGGCTCAAAAGCTATCCTCAGATTCCACTGATCACTGAAACCCTGCCGGGCTTCGATATGGGCGGCGGCTTGTTGGGCGTGGCGGTGCCTTCCGGCACACCGCTTAACATTCAGCAGCGGCTGAATGATCTGATCAATGAGGCAGTGACCACTGATCCCATCAAGAGCCGCCTGGAGGGCTTTGGCTTTTTCCCTTCACGCGTCAGCCTGGCCGAACTGGCGGCCTATGAACGCAGGGAGCAAGCCAACTGGCGCAAATATGTCGATATCGCAAACCTGGAAGTTCAATGAACATCGCTCAACTGCCCTGTGACCAACCCCATGTAGCGGTTCTCGAACTGAGAAGGCCCCCGCACAACCACCTGAATCTCGACACGCTGGCGGAGCTGGCGGATGCGCTGGAGCGGCTGGATGCGGATCCTGAGTGCCGCGCCGTCGTGCTGGCGGCCGAGGGCAAGGTGTTCAGCGCTGGCGCGGAGTTCAACCAGGGTGGGGGCGAAGATGCCTCGCGCAATACGGCGGACTTCTACGGCCATGCGCTGCGATTGTTCCGAACCAGCAAGCCGATCGTCGCGGCAGTGCAGGGCGCGGCGATCGGCGCGGGGCTGGGGCTGGCGGTGGTGGCCGACTTCCGGGTGACCTGCAGCGAGGCGCGATTCAGCGCCAATTTCAACCGGCTGGGCTTTCACCCCGGCTTTGGCCTGAGCCTCACGCTGCCCCGTCTCGTGGGCGAGCAGCAGGCGGCGCTGCTGTTCTACACCGGACGGCGGATCAGCGGCGAGGAAGCGCATCGCATCGGTCTGGCGGATGTGCTTGTGCCGGCAGATGAAGTCCGGAACGCCGCGCTGGCTCTGGCAGGGGAGATCGCCGTTTCGGCGCCCCTGGCTGTCGAGTCAACGCGAGCCACCCTGCGCAGCCAGTGGGTCGATCAGGTCTATGAGGTCAACCAGAAGGAGCTGGCGCTCCAGCGTGTGCAGTTCGCGAGCGAGGACTTCAGGGAGGGCGTAGCCGCGATGGCGCAGCGCCGGCCGCCCGTTTTCCGGCGCAGGTGAATCTGCTCGGGGCTTATTTCGACAGCATCCGCATGGATTCCTCCAACCCTTTGAGGGTCAGCGGGAACATGCGGTGTCCCATCAACTGCTGAATCACGGAGATGCTCTGGCGATACTGCCAGACACCTTGAGG
Organism: Ottowia sp. VDI28; assembly: GCF_049532675.1. Lineage (NCBI taxonomy): Bacteria > Pseudomonadati > Pseudomonadota > Betaproteobacteria > Burkholderiales > Comamonadaceae > Ottowia > Ottowia sp. VDI28. The sequence goes on from NZ_CP149820.1 coordinate 2,163,106, forward strand.
TTCAGGATTGATCCAGGCGAACTTGGGGAAGGCATGCGTCAGGCGTTGCAGCCATTCGGCGCCGGGTTCCTCGTTGTTGTATTCGACGCTGCCACCGGGTTGCAGGATCTCGTAGGGGCTCATCGTGGCGTCGCCGACGAAGATGAGTTTGTAATCCTTGTTGTACTTGCGGATGATGTCCCAGGTGGGAAACTTCTCGGCGAAGCGCCGGCGGTTGTTCTTCCACATGAAGTCGTAGACGCAGTTGTGGAAGTAGTAGAACTCCAGGTGCTTGAACTCGGCCTTCACGGCTGAAAACAGCTCTTCCACGCGCTGGATATGCTCGTCCATGGTGCCGCCCACGTCCATCAGCAGCAGCACTTTCACGTTGTTGTGGCGCTCGGGCACCATCTTGATGTCCAGCCAGCCGGCGTTGGCGGCGGTGGAGCGGATGGTGTCGGGCAGGTCCAGCTCCAGCTCGTTGCCTTCGCGGGCGAACTTGCGCAGGCGCCTCAGGGCCACCTTGATGTTGCGTGTGCCCAGTTCCTGGCTGTCGTCGTAATCCTTGTAGGCGCGCTGGTCCCAGACCTTCACAGCGGTCTTGCCGCCGCCCTTGCCGCCGATGCGGATGCCCTGCGGGTTGTAGCCCCCATGGCCGAAGGGGCTGGTGCCGCCGGTGCCGATCCACTTGCTGCCGCCCTCGTGGCGCTCCTTCTGCTCCTCCAGGCGCTTCTTGAGCGTTTCCATCAGCTCGTCCCAGCCCATCTTCTCGATGGCGGCTTTTTCCTCGGGGCTCAGTTCTTTTTCGAGCACCTGGCGAAGCCAGTCGGCGGGGATTTCCTTGGTGAAATCGGTCAGCATCTCCACGCCCTTGAAATAGGCGGCGAAGGCACGGTCGAATTTGTCGTAGTGCTTTTCGTCCTTGACCAGGGCGGCGCGGGCCAGGTAGTAGAAATCGTCGATCGAGCAGGCATCAGGCTGCCGGGGGCCGACCACATCGGCTTGCATGGCTTCCAGCAAGGTCAGGAATTCCTTGACCGAAACCGGCAGTTTGGCGGCGCGCAGGGCGTAGAAAAAATCGATCAGCATGGGGAGAGAAACCTAGGGCTGGATTCCTCTGATTATGGGCCGTAACGCTTTTCCGCGTTGATACGCCGGTGACAGGGCTCAAAGATCCGTCCGCAGCTTCCACAACTCTGGAAACAACACCACGTCCAGCATCTTGCGCAGGTAGCTCACACCACCTGTGCCGCCCGTGCCGCGCTTGAAGCCGATGATCCGCTCGACGGTAGTCACATGGCGGAAGCGCCAGAGGCGGAAGGCGTCTTCCAGGTCGGTCAGTTTTTCGGCCAGCTGATACAGATCCCAGTGTTCCTCGGGCGCCCGGTACACGGTCAGCCAGGCGGCCTCCACCTCGTCACTGGCTTCGTAGGGTTGGGTCCAATCGCGCTCCAGGTGGCTGGCCGGTACGGGCACGCCTTGGCGGGCCAGCAGCCGCAGGGATTCGTCGTAGAGCGAGGGCGCCTCGAAGAACGAGCGCACCATGGCGAGCCGCTCGGGATGGTGTGCGTGGGGCGCCAGCATGGCGGCATTCTTGTTGCCCAGCGCAAACTCGATGCAGCGGTACTGAAAACTCTGGAATCCGCTGGAAGGGCCCAGAAAGGGCCGGATGGCGCTGTATTCCGGCGGTGTCATCGTGGCCAGCACATCCCAGGCGTGCACCAGTTGCTCCATGATCCGGCTGGCACGGGCGAGCTTCTTGAAGGCCGGGGCCCGCCGGTCCGCGCGCAGATCTCCCATGGCCGAACCCAGTTCAGTGAGCAGCAGTTTCATCCAGAGCTCGCTGGTCTGGTGCTGGACGATGAACAGCATCTCGTCGTGCGCCGGCGAGAGAGGGTGCTGGGCGCTCAGGATCTGGTCAAGATGCAGGTAGTCGCCATAGCTCATGCTGCGGCTGAAGTCGAGCTGCGCTTTTTCGGTATGAACGATGGATTCCGGGGTGGCCATGATGATGTCTCCTCTCCGCGCTCTTCAGGTGACCGCCTGCTTGCGGTTGAACTGGGGCAGGGCGTACTCTTTCTTCAACAGCACTTCTCTCAAAGCCTGCGCCGCCATGGCCACGTTCTCGAACGAGAGATACAGCGGCGTGAAGCCAAAGCGCAGGATGTCGGGCTGCTGGCTGTCGCCAGCACGGAAATCGCCGACCACACCGCGGGCGATCAGCGCCTGCACGATGGCGTAGGCGCAGCCTGCGGGGAGTTTGTCCGTGGGGGTCAGGCAGACTTGAGAACCCCGCCGGGCGTGCTCGCGCGGCGTCACCAATTCAAACTGCCCCGGGCATTCCTTTTCGGCCAGCTGGATGAACAGATCGGTCAAGGCCAGCGATTTGGCGCGCAGGGCCGGCATGCCGCCCAGTTTGCCGGCTTCGGTGAAGACATTCAGCGCATAGTCGAGCGCCGAAAGGCTGATGATGGGCTGGGTGCCGCATTGATAGCGGGTGATGTCCATCGCGGGCTGGTATTCGGGCGTGAACGCAAAGGGCGTTGCATGGCTCCACCAGCCTGCCAGGGGCTGCCAGCAGCGCGAGACGTGGCGCGGGTGCACCCAGGCGAAAGCAGGTGCGCCGGGGCCGCCATTCAGGTACTTGTAAGTGCAGCCTACTGAAAAATCGGCATCGGCGCCCGTCAGATCGACAGGCACCGCGCCGGTGCTGTGGCACAAATCCCAGACCATCAATACGCCGGCAGCGTGCGCGGCCGCAGTCACGGCGGCCATGCCGTGCATGGCGCCGGTACGGTAGTTGACATGTGTGAGCAGCATGACCGCCACGTCGGGCTTGAGGCTGGCCTCGACCTCGTGCGGCTCGATCAGGCGCAACTCATATCCGCGTTCGCGGCAGAGCGCTTCGGCAATGTAGAGATCGGTCGGGAAATTGCTGCGCTCGCTCACGATGGCCTTGCGCTCCGGAGCGTCCTGAGCGGTGATATTCAACGCCGCCGAAAGCACTTTGTAGAGGTTGACCGAGGTGGTGTCAGTGGCTACCACCTCGCCCGGACCCGCACCGATGAGTGGCGCGATGCGGTCGCCAATGCGGCGCGGCAGATCGAACCAGCCGGCGTTGTTCCAACTGCCGATGAGATCGCGCCCCCATTGCTCGGTCACCACCTTCGCCACGTGCGCTTGCACGCCGCGGGGCATGGCGCCCAGGGAGTTGCCGTCCAGGTAGATCACGCCATCAGGGAGATCGAACAGGTTTCTGAGCGGCGCCAACGGGTCGGCGGCATCGCGGGCTTGGCAGTCTTGGCGTGTGGTCATGATGGTGTTCACGGTAAGGCGCGCAGGACGGCCCGGACGGGGGAAGCGTCGGCGCTCATGAGTTTGAGGGGCAGGGCGATCAGTTCGTAGTCGCCCTCGGGTACGTCGTCGAGCACAAGGTTCTCCAGCACGCGCATGCGGCGGCGGCGGATGACCTGATGGCTGTCCAGGCCCTTGCTGCTGGCGGGGTCGATACTGGCGGTATCGATGCCGATGAGCTGGACTCCGGCGTCGGCCAGGCGCTCCACGGTGTCCGGCGCGAAGGCGGCCAGCCCGGCATCCCAGGCATCGATGGGCATGCGTGAATAGGTTCTGACGAGCACCCTGGGCGGCAGGCCGTCCAGCGAATGCGCCAGATGCTCCCACAGGACGAGCGGCCGCACACCGATGGCGTGGATGACGCGGCAGGGGCCGAGATAGGGCGAGAGGTCCAGCGCGCCGGCGGTTTCCCCATGGGGGTCGTAATGAAGCGGCGCATCCGCGTGCGCGCCGACGTGCGGAGACAGCGTGAGGCTGCTCACGTTGACCGGGCAGCCGGGACCGATTTCAGCGGTCCAGTGCTGCGAATAGGCCGTGTCGCCCGGGAAAACCGGTGAGGCGGCATGGACGGGGGCGAGATGTCCCACAAGGTTGGCATGGGGAGAGGGCGGCAGCGCGCTTATTTGCGGTGGATGAAGTGGGTGACTGCTCGTAAGGTAGCGGTTTGGGCGTCGCGTGGTGTCGGTTTTTTCCAACGGCCCTGATGACAAGAACGTTGATTCCCTTGCGTCACCTCTGGCACGGACAGGAATAAAATGAGAATTGATCTCATTCTGTTGTCCCTGCCAATGGCTGTTGAATTCCCCTCTCCTCCGGTCGTGCTTGCGGACAACCTACGGCCTTTGCATGCGCTGCCGCGTGGCGCGCGCGGCGTGATCGAACATTTGGGCAGCCCTGCGCAGGAGGGCGACCGAGAAGTGCTGCTGCGTTTGCTGGAGATCGGCTTTCTGCCGGGCGAGACGGTACGGGTGATCGCCCATGGCCGGCGCGGCGCCGAGCCGGTGGCCGTGCGCATCGGGCAGGCCACCTTTGCGCTTCGGGCGCGTGAGGCCGCACTCATCCGGGTGCGTCCGCTGGCCGCAGAACAGGAGTGTCTGGCATGACCCAGCCTTCAGACGCCATTCCGGATGCAGAGGCTCTTGGCGCCGCGCCGGAGCAGATCGTGGCCGATGCCTCGAAGCCCCTGCGTATCGCCCTGCTGGGCAATCCCAACTGCGGCAAGACGGCGCTGTTCAACCTGCTCACGGGCAGCCGGCAGAAGGTGGCCAACTATGCCGGTGTCACGGTTGAGCGCAAGGAAGGGCGTTTGGGCACGCCAGGCGGCAAGCAGGTGATCGTGCTCGATCTGCCCGGCGCCTACAGTCTTCATGCCATGAGCGTGGATGAGGAGATCACGCGCGATATCGTGACGGGCCGGCGCGCCGGCGAACCTCTGCCCGACCTGCTGGTGTGCGTGACCGATGCCACCAAGCTGCGCCTGAACCTGCGCCTGGTGCTCGAAGCCAAGCGCTTGGGATTGCCCATGCTGCTGGTGCTCAACATGGCAGACATGGCCGAGCGTGAAGGCGTCGTGATCGATGTGCAGCGCTTGTCGAAGGAGTTGGGCGTGCCGGTGGTTCGCACCGTCGGCATTCGCGCCGATGGCGCGGCCGAGCTGTTGGCGCAGCTGGATGCGTTTAAGCGGCCTTTGATCGGCCGCGTTCCGCGGCGCGAGGCCTCGTTGCCGGGAATCGAGGATGTGATGCTGACGCAGCGCGAGGTGCTGCGCGTGCTCGATGTCGCCGTCAACATGCCGGCCCATACGCTGGACCGCGATGACCGCCTTGACGCCGTCGTGCTGCATCCGGTATGGGGCATGTTGCTGCTGGCGGCGCTGCTGTTCCTGATGTTCCAGGCGGTGTTCAGCTGGGCGCAGCCGCCGATGGACTGGATCAAGGGCGGCGTGGATGCCGCGGCAGCCTTCGTGCTGCACCACATGGCCGATGGGCCGCTCCGCAGCCTGCTGGTCGACGGCATATTGGCGGGGGTGGGCAGCGTGCTGGTGTTCCTGCCACAGATTCTGATTCTGTTCCTGTTCATCCTTGCGCTGGAAGACTCGGGATATTTGCCGCGCGCGGCGTTCCTGCTCGATGGCGTGATGGGAAAGGTGGGCCTTTCCGGCCGCTCCTTCATTCCCCTGCTGTCCAGCTTCGCCTGCGCCGTGCCCGGCGTCATGGCCACGCGCACCATTACCCACTGGCGCGACCGGCTGGTCACGATCATGATTGCACCGCTGATGACCTGCTCGGCGCGCTTGCCGGTGTATGCGTTGCTCATCGCCGCTTTCATTCCGGCGCGCAAGGTGGCCGGGGTGTTCAACCTCCAGGGGCTAGTGCTGTTCGCTCTGTATCTGGCGGGCATCCTGGCGGCGCTGGCGATGGCTGGCGCCTACCGGCTGACCGGCGGCCGCGCGCAGACGACGCCGCTCATCATGGAGTTGCCGGCCTACCGCTGGCCCAGCCCCCGCCAGTTGGCCTTCGGGCTGTGGGAGCGGGCGCGCATCTTCCTGCAGCGCGTGGGCGGCATCATCCTGGCGGTCATGGTGCTGCTGTGGTTTCTCTCCAGCTATCCGGTGCCGCCCGCGGGAGCCACGGGGGCCGCTGTGGAGTACAGCCTGGCGGGGCACATCGGCCGCGCTCTGCAGTATGTGCTGGCGCCGATAGGCTTCAACTGGCAGATCTCCATCGCCCTGGTGCCCGGCATGGCGGCGCGCGAAGTGGCCGTGGGCGCACTGGGCACGGTGTATGCGCTGTCGGCCTCGGGAGACGACGTGGCTCAGCAACTGCAGCCCCTGATCGCCCACGGCTGGAGCCTGGCCACGGCGCTGTCGCTGCTGGCCTGGTATGTTTTCGCGCCGCAATGCGTTTCAACGCTGGTGGCCGTCAAGCGTGAAACCAATGGCTGGCGCTACCCGGTCATGATGATCGTGCAGTTGTTCGGGTTGGCGTACGTGGCGGCTTTCGTCACCTACCACGTGGCCCTGGCGCTCGGCGCCTGAAAGGCCTGAAAGGAGCGAACGGCTATGCAGGAGTGGATCGTCGGCGTGGTGGTGGTGCTGGCTGCCGTCTATGCGGTGTGGAATTTCATGCCTGCGGGCTGGCGCCAGCATCTGGCCGGCCGATGGGGATGGCCTGGTGCCGCGAAGGTGGGCGGCTGCCATGCCTGCGATGAATGCGGCAGTTGCCAGACACCTGCTGGCCCGCCGGATCGCCCTACGGCGCCTTGAGCCATGCTGAGGGGCCCTCTTTGCGGCTTGTAGGGTGGGCATTTGTGCCTACGCGGGTTTTTTGCTCCCTCTCCCTCTGGGGGGGTACGGCCATCCGGGAGGGCTGGGCGGGGCAGGCCATCCTGTGAGGGCTTTCACGGCTGGTTGATCTGAATGGTCCCCTGCTTCCAAATGACCTTCTGCTGTTTGATTTGAAGTCGGAGGCCGGGATTGCCCCCGGCGGTGCAGTCACCTTCTTTTGCGTCGCCAAAAGAAGGTGACCCAAGAAAAGGCGACCCCACTTGCCGTGTCCCTGCGCTTCGCTCCGGGCAACCTGCGGTGCTCGATCAAGGGGTGGTGCTGCAGAACTCACTTTGCTCACTTCGTTCACGCCGCTCAAACAGCTGCAGCCAGCTAGAGCACGAAGCAAGGGCATTTTGCAAGTGCCCTTGCCCACCCCTCGCTCTGTGCTCCTCGGCACGGCTAGAGGGGACCCGCGGCTCGGGCCATCGCTGCGCTCGGCCCGCGAATCAACGGGCTTCGCTGCGCTCCGCTGCCTTTACTCCTTCCCCCACTGGGGGAAGGCTGGGATGGGGGCTTTCACCGCGCCACTTTCTCAACGGCTGCCTATTTCCCTGCTCTCCGCACTTTCGTGCACACGGCCCTCGGAAGTGACGGACGCAGGCACTCAGACCCGGTGGCGCATAGCGTTATCCAACGCTATCGAAATGCATGGTTCTACAGCATGGCGCCACCCAGCGCCTTGTACAGCGTGGCATGGTTGATCAGGCGGTTGAGGCGGTTCTCGGCCAAGGCGGTTTCCGCTGAGCGGCGGCTCTCCTGTGCATCCAGCCAGGGCTTGAGCGCGACGGAGCCCGCGCGGTACCGAAGCTCGTACAGCCGCTCGGCACGCTGTGCATCCGCCAGGGATTGCTCCAAGTGGGTGGCCTGTTCGGCGTATTGGGCACGCGCGGAGAGGGCATTGTCCACATCGGTGAAGGCCTGGTACATCGTCTGGCGGAAGTTGATCACGGCCTTCTCGTAGTCGGCGCGCGCGATCTCGGTGTTGACCTGCATTTCCGTCTGGTTCAGAAAGGGCAGCACCAGCCCCGCGCCCAGCGTGGCGATCGGGTTGGCGAGCAGATTGCCCAGTGAGCTGCTGCTGGTGCCCAGCGCGCCTGTGAGGGAGAACTGGGGGTAGTATGAAAGGCGCGTGGCATCTACCGTGGCCAGCGTGCCACGCAGCCGGAGTTCCGCGGCGCGCAGGTCAGGGCGGCTGGCGAGCATTTCCGCAGGCAGGCCCTCGGCCACCTCGGGCAACGGTGTGGCAGGCAGCGCCTGCGGCGGGCTCCAACCCGGCACGCTGGAGTCAAGGGCCGTGCTGCCCAGCAAGAGCGCCAGCGCGTTCGACGTTTCCACGTATTGCTGCTCTTGCTGTGTGCGCGTGGCGCGTTGGCTGGCCACGCTTTTGCGCGATTCGGCCAGTTCGAGCGACGAGACGGCGCCGGCGTCATACTGTGCCTGCACGAGGGCCAGTGTGCGCTCTGCATAGGCGATGCTTTCAGCGGCAGAGCGAAGGCGCTGGCTGTAGTAGCCCAGTTGCCAATACAGCGTGGCGGTCGTGCCGACGAGCGACTGCGCGGTGGCTTCTCGGTCTTCGGCGGTGGCCTGGGCTTCCCAGCGGGCGGCGTCGAGCGAAGCGCCGAGGCGGTTCCACAGATCCAGTTCGTAGCTTACACCCAGAGACGCGCCGCTGGATCGCGTGGTGCTGCCGCCTTCGAGTGGCTTGCCTACGCTGGCGTTGGTGCTGGCGTTGAGCGTGGGGCGGTTTTCCGACAGGCGGGCTTGCAGCTGCGCGCGCCGCACCTGGATGGCCGCGGCTGCCAGGTCGTTGTTGCGTGCGAGAACGGCACCGACCAGGCCGTCGAGCGCCGGGTCATTGAAGGCCTTCCACCAGCCGCCGGTGGCGGCCTGGGCATCCCGTGCGGGGGATGCGGTGAGGGTGGTCGAGCCATGCTGCCATTGGGCGGGCACCGCCACCGCGGGTGGTTCGTAGGGGGAGCGCAGCGTGGAGCAGCCCATGAGCGCCAAGGACAACACCAAGACGGAGAGCGCGGGTGAGGCGGGGAAGCGGAAAGCGTGTGATGTCATTCTCTGGAGAGGGCTTGTACCGGATCCAGCCGGGCGGCGCTGCGTGCTGGCAAAAAGCCGAACACCACACCGATCAGCGTCGCGCAGGCGAAGGCTGTGGCCATGGAGCCGGTCGAGTAGGCCATTTGGAAGTCGCTGCTCGCCTGGGCGAACACCGCGCCGAACGCGAGTGCCGCCAGGATGCCCAGCGTGCCTCCTATCAGGCATACCAGCACGGCTTCGATGAGAAATTGCTGCTGGATGTCGCTCTGGCGCGCGCCCACGGCCATGCGCACACCGATTTCACGTGTCCGCTCGGTCACGCTCACGAGCATGATGTTCATCACGCCGATGCCGCCCACCACGAGCGAGATGACTGCGATCGATGAGATCAGCAGCGTCATGGTGCGCGTGGTGGCCTCGATGGTCTGGCGGATGCTGTCCGTGTTGAGCACGTAGAAATCCTTGCGGCCGTGGCGCTGCTCCAGCAGTTGGTTGATGCCTTGCTCAGCGGCGCTCGTGGGCGCGTCGTCGCGCACGCGGACGGTGATGCTGCGCAGGTAGCTCTGGTTCACGATGCGGCTCATGGCCGTGGTGTAGGGCACAAAGGCGTTGAGCGCTTCGGTGTTGCCGAAAGCCGAGTCGCTCTTGGCCGTGACGCCGATCACGCGAACGGGCACGCTGCCGAGCAGGATCACTTCGCCTACCGGGTCGGGGGTCTGCGGAAACAGCGTCTTGCGCGTGTTGTCGTCGATCACCACCACCTGGTCGCGGCGCGCGACATTGTCGGCATCAAAGGCGTTGCCCTGCGCGACCTTCACACCTTTGACACGGAAGTATTGGTCGCCTGCACCCGAGACGGTAATGGAGGCCTCGATGTTGCGGTAGCGGCCTGTGACAGCGCTGCTGAGCATGGGCGTGACGCTGTCCACGTAACCTTGCTGCATGAGCGCATCCGCATCGGCGGGTACGAGTGTCTGTACCCGTGCGGAGCGCGGGTCTCCAAAGCCTGCGCCGGAGAAAATCTCGATGGTGTTGGTGCCGATGGCACTGATGTTCTTGAGCACCTGCTGGCGCGAGCCTTCGCCCAATGCCACCACGGCCACCACGGAAGCTATGCCGATGATGATGCCGAGCATGGTCAGGAAGGTGCGCAGGCGGTGCGCGTTCATCGCGATCAGCGCCATCCGGAAGGCTTCGAAGAAGCGGTCCCGCAAGGCGCCCAGGCCATTGCGGGCACGGGGGGCAGATAGCTGCGCGGCGGGCGCGCTCGTGGCAGACGCTTGCGCGGCGGTCGCGCGCTCCGTGGGGTGGTCGCCAATGATGATGCCGTCGCGGATCTCGATGATGCGCTCGGCATGCGCGGCCACCGCCATGTCGTGCGTCACGATGATGATGGTGTGGCCCTCGGCGTGCAACTCGCCGAGGATTTTCATCACCTCCTCGCCGCTCGCGGTGTCGAGCGCTCCGGTGGGCTCGTCTGCCAGGATCACGCCGCCGCCGTTCATGAGCGCGCGCGCAATGGACACGCGTTGCTGCTGTCCGCCAGAGAGCTGCCCTGGCCGGTGGCTCATGCGGTCGGACAATCCCAGCCTCGTCAGCAGCTCGGCCGCGCGTTCATGGCGTTCCGCGGCGGCCACGCCGGCATATACGGCGGGGACTTCCACGTTGCCGCGTGCCGTCAGGTCGCCCAGCAGGTGGTAGCGCTGGAAGATGAAACCGAAATGCTCGCGCCGAAGGGCGGCCAGTTCATCAGCCGTCAATTCGCGTGTTTCGCGCCCCGCCACGCGATAGCTGCCTGCGGTGGGTTGGTCCAGGCAGCCCAGAATGTTCATGAGCGTTGATTTGCCGGAACCCGATTGGCCCACGATGGCCACCATTTCGCCGGTGCGGATGTCGAGATCCACATCCTGCAGCACGGCGATCGTGCCTTCGCCAGCGGGGAATTCACGGCGCAGCCCGCGCAACTCGAGCAGCACGGGGGCGGTGGCGTCAGCCGCGCCGCTGGCGGCAACGGAGGGAAAATCCTGCTTCATCGCCCAGGCCTCACATCCGCATCCGCGGCGGCCCCGTTCTGCCGCCTTGCGAAGCGCCTGCCGCTGAGGCTTCGCCCAGCACGACCTTGTCGCCCTCGGCCAGGCCTTCAGTGACTTCGGCGTTCACGTTGTTGTTGATGCCCACGCGGATGGTACGCGCCTGCGGCTGCCCGTCGGCACCCACCACGCGCACGGTGTAGCTGCCTTCCTTGCCGCGGGGGCCCAGGGCCGACGAGGGAATGACAATCGCTCCTTTGGCTTGCGCACGCACGATCGACACCTGTGCCGTCATGGAGATGCGCAGCTTGTTGTCCGGGTTGGGCACGTCGAACAGGCCGTTGTAGTAGATGGCCGTGGTGGTGGAACTGCTCGTGCTGCTGCTCGATGCGCTGGAGGTGCTGTCCGTCAGGATGGCGTCGGTCGCGGGTTCGATGGTGCGCAGTTTCGCGTGATAGCGCTTGTCTGGTTCGCCCAGGATGGTGAAGTACACGGGCAGGCCTGACTGCACTTTCACCACATCGGCCTCGGAGATCTGGGTTTTCACGGTCACGGTGTCAAGCTGCGCCACCTTGATGATGGTGGGGGTCGCCTGGTTGGCGTTTACGGTCTGGCCCTCCTGCACCACCAGAGCCACGACGATGCCATCGATGGGCGAGACGATCTTGGTGTAGCCCAGGTTCACCTTGGCCGTATCGGCCGTGATTTCAGCCTGCTTGATCTGTGCGCGCAGTGCCGCGATGTTGGCTTTCGTCGTGGCCAGTGTCGCCTCGGCGGCCTGGAAATCGGCCTTGGAACCCGCGTCCGCATCCAGCAGTTGCTTCTGGCGCTGGTAGGTGAGTTCGGCCGAGATCAAGGTGGCTTGCTGCGCCGCGAGCTGGGCGCGGGTGTTGTCCAGGGCGGCTTCTGTGTTGAGCACGGTGTTGCGCTGCGTGGTCGAGTCGATCTCCGCGACGGGCTCGCCTTTTTTCACGCGCTGGCCCAGCTCCACCAGGAGCGCCTTGACCTGCCCCGACACCTGCGCGCCGACGCTGACCTGCTTGAAGGCCTGCACCGTGCCCGTGGCCAGCACGGCGTCTTCCAGATCGCCGCGCATGGCGGTGGCCGTGACGAAGCGGGGAGCGGGCGGGGCACTGAAAAACAGCAGCTTGATCCCGAAGGCGAGAACCGCCAGCAGGATGACTGCCAGGATGATGCGAAGAGGAGTGGAAGATTTACGGATGGCTGGCATGTTGTAGCAAAGATGAGCCGCTGGATTCCGCGCTTTGGGCACGCTCTGGAAGGCTCAGTGTTTGCAAGTATGTCCACTCAGCCGCACTGTTCCGTGGCAGTTTCGTAAAGTTCGGCAAAGCGGGACTGGCGCGAACACTTTCTAACTCGAAATGGGCAAATCCCCCAGTGGCGCCAGGCCATGGCGCGCGCGTGCCCTATGACAGGCGTCGCTGCCTTCCTCGAACTCGCGGCAAGGCGAGGAGCGCCACTCGTAGATGCCGCAGGCGACCCTCTCACCCACACAGCCGGTGAGGGCCGCGCAGCGTGCGGGTGCATGGTCGGTGCCCCGCATGCGGCGAAGGCTGTGATTGACCTCCACGGTCAGTCCATCAGGCACGCTGCCGCCTTGAGACTGCAACTCATGCACCGAGAAATCCACCCGGAAACTGGCGCAACAGGCGCCGCAGGACTGGCAGTCTGGGTCTGAAGGGGGCACGGGGCAGAGGAGGCGAGGGACGAAAAGGGGACACGGCCTGGGTGCCATTATGGCGTGGCTTTCCTGCATGCAGCCTCCTGAGGTGCTAGAAGGCCGCATGCAACGACAGCATCACGTTGCGCGGCTCTCCATACCAGTTGCCTGTACCAGTGCCGATGGTCCGGTAGTAGCGCTTGTCGAAAATATTGTTGATATTCAGCGCGGCTTGCACATGGCGGGTAATCTGCCAGCTGATGCGGGTAGACCAGACTGCGTACTTCGGCTGCTCCACATACAGGGAAGGCGCGTTGGAGTTGTTCGAGCTCGCATTGGTCTTGAAGGTCTTGGTCTGGAAGTTGACACCGCCCGCCACTGTCCAGGCCGATGCCGCCCCAGGCAGTTTGTAGGCCGTCCAGACGCGCAGCAGATGCTTGGGCGTGAAGCTGGCCAGAGGCTGGCCTTCATTCCCGCTGGGCGCGCCCGACGAGGCGGGATCACTGAGGTACTTCGTCTGGTTGAAGGTGTAGCCCAGCGACATCTGCCAGCGGGGCGTGATGGCGCCCGTCAATTCGGCATCCAGGCCCTGGCTGCGCACTTTTCCTTCAGCCACATAGCAGGGGCCGCCGGTCGGGGAGGCTGCGCAGGGGGAGGGGTTGTCCGGGTCAATCGAAGACCGGTTGTCTTCAGTGGTGCGGAACAAGGCGACCGAGGCATTGAGTTTGCCGTCGAACAGCGCGCCTTTCAATCCGAGCTCCATGTTGTTCCCGGTGACCGGATCCAGGCGCCTGCCGGCGGCGGTGTAGCGGTCGGCTTGCGATCGGAAGATCTCCGCGTAACTGCCGTAGACCATCCAGGTGGGCGTGAGATCGTAGGTGAGGGCGCCGAAGGACGTGAAGACATTGTCGTCCTTGTATTGCGCGGACACGTTGCCGGTCACCCTGTCGAGGGTTTTGGTTTCCCATTGGCTGAGCCTGCCGCCAAAGATCAGCTTGGTCCGGTCGGCCACCGCCAGCCGCATGGAGCCATACAGGCCCATCTGCTCGCGCTCGGTGTCCGTGGACCGGGCCGCGCGGGAGGGCTTGGTGAGCGGGTCGGTGTAGTCGGCAGGGTTGTAGGTGAAGGGGTTGTAGGCAAAGCCTTCATAGGCCTGGCTGTCCAGCTCATAGTTGCGCTTCTGGTAGTTGGCGCCAAACAGGACATCGTGCCGGCGGCCCCAGGCGTCGAAGCTGCCTTCCACATTGGCATCGAGCACGGTCTGCTTGCCGACCAGGTGCTGGCTGAATGCAGAGATCATGCCCCCCGCCAGGGTGTCCCGATTGATCGTGCCGTAGGCAGCACCCGTGTACTCGGTGTTGTTTTCTGTCAGGTGGGATAAACCCACTTTGAGCTTCCAGTCGTTGTTGAACCTATGGTTCAAATCCGCGAACAGGGTCATGTTGCGGATGTCGGATTTGGACCAGCCGCCGTTGTTGTAAGTGGAGCGGGGCAGGCCGATATCGCTGCCATCGGTGTAGCGGGGCAGGCCGGTGTAGTACGGGATTGAATCCGTGCGCTCGTAGTGAACACCCAGGCCCAGCGTGGTCTGGGTGCCCAGATCGGTTTCGACAATGCCGTACAGCACGTCTTTTTTCGCGGTGGCGTAGTCGTAGAAGAAGTCTCGGTCTTCGCGTGCTGCAATCAGGCGGCCACGTAGATTGCCGGCCGCATTGAGCGGGGTGCTGAGATCGACATCCAGGCGCTTGAAGTTCCAGGTGCCCAAGCGAGCCTGCGCCTGGTATTGCGCGTAAGGCGTGGGCCGCTTGCGCACCAGGTTCACCGTGCCGCCGGGTTGCCCTGCGCCATTGAACAAGCCGGCAGGGCCCCGAAGGATTTCCACGCGGTCGAAGGGAGCCAGATCCGGACTGGTGCTGAACCCGTTCCCTCGTTCGGCCGGTACGCCGTCATACTGAATCTGGTCAATCTCGAATCCGCGCGAATAGAACTTGCGCTCGGTGCTGCTCTGGTACTCGGCGATGATTCCTGGCGCGCTGAGCAGCGCATCGTCGATCGTGCGCATGTTCTGATCGTCCAGGCGGTAGCGCGTCATGACCGTGACGGACTGAGGCGTCTCCTTCAGGGAGCGGGTAGTCTTGCCAATGGTGACGCCGCCCGTGGTGTAGGAGCCTGAGTTTTCCGTGATGTCGCCCAGCGCATCGGCTGTGACCACCACGGTGGAAAGCGTGCCGGCGGCTGCTTCTGCCGGGGCTTCTTCAGCGGTTTCCGTAGAAGCAGGGGCAGAGGCTGGCGCAGGGACCAGCGTCATGATGGCGCCGCGTGAGGGGCCGATGATCAAGCCGGTGCCGCTGATCAACTGCTCCAGCGCCTGGGTGGTGCCCAGGCTTCCGCTGACCGCCTTGGAGGTGCGCCCTTGCAGCAGGCTGGCATCCGCCCTGACTTCCTGCCGGGCCTGCCGCTCGAATTGGCGCAGGGCGTCAGCTAAAGGCTGGGCAGGGAGATCGAAAGCGACGGGCGCAGGGCTTACAGACGCGCCGAAGGGGCCCATGCTTTGCGCCGTAGCCGCTGGCGTGGCGGCGAACAAGGTGGCCATGGCACAGGCCATGGCGCTATGGCGGCATCGCTGGATGCCTTTGGACGCACGCGGCGAACGGCCATGCTCATCGAACATATTTTTCCTTCCTCTCCTCAATGAAAGACCAAAGGCAGCGCCAATCGTGGACGTCTGCGTTCTTGAAAAATCGGTGATCTGGCGGCGGTGCGAAGAAGATTTTTTATCTGTGCGCGCGCGGCCAGCATGGGGCTCGATGCCTGATCGAGTGCCCTGAAGCGGCACCCTGAGGCAGCAATGAGAATTTCATTATTGCATATAATAATCATTCTCATTTGCATTATCTTTGTGAGGCAAATGAGGCTGTTGCACTTTTTCTTATGAACCGCCCCCTCACTGTCGCGCCTGTTTTCGGCGTCACCTGTGCCAAGCTCCTTGGCATCGTTCCACTGGTCTCGCGCATCGTGGCTGCTGTTTTAGGCGGCTATGTGCTGGCCGCGCTTTCCAGCATGGCCGCGCTGGCCCTGCCCACGGCCGCGCCCCAGGCCGTCCTGACCGGGATGCTGGCGAGCTTTGCCGTCTACGCGGGGGCCGTGATCTGGGTGTTCGCCACGCGGTCGGCCACCCGCGCTTGGGTAGGGCTTATCGTGGTGGCGGTGCCCCTGGGCCTGGTGGCATGGGGCGTTGCACCGTGAGCGCGCCAGAAAAAGCATTGCCCACCGAGGTGCCTGCAGCCCCGCTGAAAAAGAAAACCGGGCCCAAGAAAGCACCCGGCATTCGCCAGAGCATGTCAGACCTACACATCTGGGCGGGGCTGCTGGCGGGCTGGCTGCTGTATGCCATGTTTCTCACGGGCACGGTGAGTTACTTCAAGGAAGAAATCTCGCAATGGATGCGTCCGGAACTGGCGCATCAAGCCGAAGTTCCGGATCCGGCCGCAGTGGCGGCGCGCATCGCAAAAGAGCTGGAAACACTGGCGCCGGGAAGCCCGCAGTGGAGCATCGGCTTGCCGGATGCGCGCAGCAACATCGCGAGCGCCTTTTGGCGCCAGCCCCAGGCCCAAGCCCAACCGGGAAGAAGGGGAGGCTTCGGCCGTGCCACCTTCGATCCGGCCACGGGTCAGAAAGTGAGCGCGCGGGACACCGTGGGCGGCGAGTTCTTCTACCGCTTCCACTTTCAGTTCCATTACATGCCGGTGTTTCTGGGTAGATGGCTCGCAGGCTTGTGCGCCATGTTCATGCTGGTGGCCATTGTGTCTGGCGTCATCACACACAAGAAAATCTTCATCGATTTCTTCACGTTCCGGTGGGGAAAGGGGCAACGCAGTTGGTTGGATGCGCACAACGCGCTTTCCGTGTTCGGCCTGCCATTTCACGCCATGATCACCTATACCGGGCTGGTCACGCTCATGCTGATGTACATGCCTTGGGGGCAGGATCTGGCCTTCAAGACAGCGGCAGAGCGGCAAGAGGCGCAAAACACGGTGTTCTTGCGGCCGCCCCAAGTCAAGCCCGCGGGCGAGCCGGCAGCATTGGCCCCGATCGATGACATGGTCAGGCAGGCCCAGGCGCGCTGGGGCCGCTACAACCTGGGCCGTGTCACCGTGTCCAACCCGAGCGATGCCAATGCGCGCGTCACCATCACGCGGGGCAGTGACGAGCGGGTGTCCACGACATCGCAGTTCATGCATTTTGACGGCACCACAGGCCGGTTGCTTGAATCGGCGGGCAGTGCGGGCGGCGCCGGGGAGACGCGCGGCGTCATGGTGGCGCTGCACCTTGGGCATTTCGCGGATCCGGTGTTGCGCTGGCTGTATTTTCTGGTGAGCCTGGCGGGCACGGCGATGGTAGGAACGGGCCTGGTGCTCTGGACGGTCAAGCGCAGGGCCAAGCTGCCTGATCCCGAAAAACCTTATTTTGGTTTCTGGCTGGTCGAGCGACTGAACATAGCGGCGATCGCCGGTTTGTCTATTGCCATGGCCGGCATGCTGTGGGCCAATCGCCTGCTTCCGGGAGATATTGCCAAACGTGCGGATTGGGAGATCCACATGTTCTTCATCGTCTGGGGGGCGACGCTCGTGTGGGCCTTGGTTCGTCCGGCCAAGCGGGCCTGGGTGGAGCTTCTGTGGGCGGGTGTCGCGGCCTTGGCGCTACTGCCCTTGCTCAATGCGCTGACTACCGATCGGCCACTTTGGCGCAGCCTGGCCAGTGGCGATTGGGTCTTCGGCGGATTGGAGTTGACCTTATGGGTCTTGGCCCTGGCGCATGCGGCGCTGGCCATTTGCACGGGGCGCCACAAGCCCAAGGCGCGTCCAGCGCGTCAGGCAGGCGCTGCGCGGCCGGCTTCCCGGCAGGACAGCGCTCCCAAAGCCATTGCGCCGGATGTGGAAGCTGGCGAGTTGGCATTGCAAAAGGCAGCCCCATGAGCCACCTGTATATTGGTTTGATATCGCTGGTGGCCTTCGGACTGCTGGGCTTGGCGATGGACAGATCCCAGACGACTGTTTGGGGCCGGGAGTTGCCGGCCGGAGCGACACGTGCGCTACGCATCGGCGGGTGGCTCTTCCTGGGCGCTTCCCTGGTTTTTGCGGTGCGCTTGCAAGGCTGGGCCGTCGGCCTGGTCGCCTGGTGCGGCCATATCAGTTTCAGCGCCGCCCTGGTCTTGCTGGCGCTGATCATCTGGGACCGGCACAGCGCGTAGGCTGCGCCTCAAGTCTGATGCTTAAGCGATTTTTCCCAGCATCAGATATTCGAGCAGCGCCTTTTGCGCATGCATGCGGTTTTCGGCCTCATCCCACACCACGGATTGCGGACCATCGATGACGTCGGCGGTGACTTCTTCGCCGCGGTGCGCGGGCAGGCAGTGCATGAACAGCGCATCGGGTTTGGCCGCGCGCATCATCTCGGCGTCCACGCACCAATCGGCGAAAGCCTTCATGCGCTCGGCGTTCTCGGCTTCGTAGCCCATGGATGTCCATACGTCGGTGGTCACGAGGTCGGCGCCGCGGCAGGCATCCAGCGGGTTGCTGAAGAACTCGTAATTCTTGCCGTTCACCAGCTTTTCATCGATCTCGTAGCCGCGCGGGGTGCTCACATGCACCTTGAACCCCAGGATGTCGGCCGCCTGCAGCCAGGTGTTGGCCATGTTGTTGCCATCGCCCACCCAGGCCACCGTCTTGCCGGCGATCGCGCCGCGGTGCTCGATGTACGTGAAGATGTCGGCCAGGATCTGGCAGGGATGGAATTCGTTGGTCAGGCCGTTGATGACCGGCACACGCGAATACTCGGCGAAGCGCTCGATGCGCGTCTGTTCGAAGGTACGGATCATCACGATATCGACCATGCGGCTGATCACGCGCGCAGTGTCTTCGATCGGCTCCGAGCGCCCGAGCTGGCTGTCGCCGCTGGTCAGGTTGACCACCGAACCGCCCAACTGGTACATGCCGGCTTCGAAGCTGACGCGCGTGCGCGTGGAAGCCTTCTCGAAGATCAGCGCCAGCGTGCGGTCCGCCAGCGTATGGTGCTTTTCGTATGACTTGAACTTGCGCTTGATGAGCGCGGCGCGCTGAAACAGGTAGGCGTACTCGTCCGCGTTGAAATCGCTGAACTGAAGGTAGTGCTTGATTGGCTTGTTCATCGTCATCCCTTAAGGAAGGCCTCGATTAGCGGCACGAGCAGGGCGACGATCTCGTCGGCCTCGGCTTCGGTCAGGATCAACGGCGGCACCAGGCGGATCACGCTGTCGGCGGTGACGCTGAGCAGCAGGCCGGCTTCCGCGGCGCGCTCGGTCAGGGCGCCGCAGGGCTTGTTCAGCTCGATCCCCAGCATCAGCCCCTGGCCGCGGATTTCCTTCACGCCCGGGTTGCCGGCCAGTGCTTTTTCAAGCGCTGCCTTCAGGTGCGCGCCCACCTTGGCCGCATTTTCCATCAGCTTGTCTTCTTCCATGATGCGGATGGTTTCCACCCCCGCGCGCATGGCCAGCGGATTGCCGCCGAAGGTGGTGCCGTGGTTGCCGGGCTGGAAGATATTGGCCGCTTTCGGTCCTGCCACCACGGCGCCGATAGGCACACCGGATCCCAGGCCCTTGGCCAGCGGCATCACGTCGGGCACGATGCCGGCCCATTGGTGCGCGAACCATTTGCCCGTGCGGCCCATGCCGCACTGCACTTCGTCGATCATCATCAGCCAGTCGTGCTCGTTGCAGAGCTGGCGCACCTGCTGGAGGTAGTCGATGCGCATCGGATTGATACCGCCTTCGCCCTGGATGGTCTCGAAGAACACGGCCACCACATTGGGGTTGCCTTCGGTGGCTTTCTTCAGCGCCTCGATGTCGTTGAGCGGCACGCGGATGAAGCCTTCCACCAGCGGCTCGAAGCCCTTTTGCACCTTCACGTTGCCGGTGGCGCTGAGCGTGGCGATGCTGCGGCCATGGAAGGCTTTCTCGTAGACCACGATCTGCGGGTTGCTGATGCCCTTGTCGTGCCCGAACTTGCGCGCCAGCTTGAGCGCGGCTTCGTTGGCTTCGAGACCGGTGCTGCAGAAGAAGGCATTGGTCATGCCGGAAAGCTCGGTCAGCTTCTTGGCCAGCACCTCCGCATTGGGCACGTGGTAGTAGTTGCTGCAGTGGATGAGCTTGCTGATCTGATCCTGAAGAGCCGGCACGAGCTTGGGGTGGTTGTGCCCCAGCGTGTTGACGGCAATGCCGCCCAGCCCGTCCAGATAGCTCTTGCCATTGACGTCCCACACGCGGCAGCCTTGTCCGCGCTCCATGGCGATCGGCAGGCGGGCGTAAGTGTTCATGGTGTGCGGCGAGGCTGCTTCGATGTGATTGGTCACGACAAGGCTCCTTGAAATGAAAATCGGGCCAACGAGGCCCGCTGAAGCTGCATTCTAGGGGCTTGCCGCGACAGGTTTGTTGCAACTCTGGAATAAGAGTGATGCTTGGCGGTTCGAGTAGTACGATCCGGTTGACCCGTCTCTTGTGGAACCTTCCGCGTTGTCACGAGTCTTATATAAGATACAATTTTGTGCGGTGCAACAGCCATAAGCCAGGGGCACCGCTTTCTCCCAGCCAGAACCCACAATGGCCAGCAACTCATCCAGCAGCGAGGTTTTCATCCAGGGCGTGACGCGCTCCGGCCGCACGTTTCGTCCCAGTGATTGGGCGGAGCGCTTGGCCGGCGTCATGAGTCCTTTTCGTCCGGGCGGCGCTTGCCCGGGCAGCCACCTGAGCTATTCTCCCTGGTGTGTCCCCACGGCGCTGAATGGCGTGAAATGCGTGGTGGTCAACACAGCCTTGCGTGACCATGAGCCCATGGCATGGGATTTCGTCATGAATTTCGCCAAAGACAATGAGCTGCAGGTGACCGAAGCCTGTCTCCTGCCGGACGACAGGCCTTGATCAGCCTCCTGTGGACGAAAAAAGAGCCGCGAAAGCGGCTCTTTTGTTTTCTGCTGACAGCGCACCCGTTACAAACGGCGGCGGGCTTTCTGATGTCGTACGAGATGTATCAGGGGAGCCCGGCCGGGCTGTTTGCCTGAAAGTCGTCAGGCGGCGGCTTGTGCCAGGGTCTTGACCTTGGCAGACAGGCGGCTCTTGTCGCGAGCAGCCTTGTTCTTGTGGAAGATGCCCTTGTCGGTCACGCTGTCCACCACGGATTGCATCAGGGCGAAGGCGCTCTTGGCCTTGTCCTTGTCGCCGGCGAGAACGGCTTTTTCAACGTTCTTCACCGCGGTACGGTATTTGGAACGCAGCGAGGTGTTCGCGGCGTTGAGTTTGACGTCCTGGCGGGCGCGTTTGCGGCCCGATGCCAGGCGGGGGTTCTTTTTCTTCGGCTTTCCAGCGGCCATTGAAGTATTCCTTTAAGTGTCTGTGGATGTTGTCGGCAGAACCCGGCATTCTAGCAGTTTTGGGAAACTCGCGTTTTGGGGCTGTGAACGCGGATTTCAAATCCGTTCTCAGTGCCCGCGACTACACTCGGGGCCACTTCCTATGAGCCTCTTCAAATCCGCCTCCACCGTTTCCCTGCTGACCCTGGCCTCGCGTGTGACGGGGCTGGCGCGAGACGTCCTGATGGCATCGGTATTCGGTGTCAGCGCGATGACCGACGCTTTCTGGGTCGCGTTCCGGCTGCCCAATCTGTTTCGGCGCGTCCTGGGCGAGGGCGCATTCAGCCAGGCCTTCGTGCCGGTGCTGGCGGCCACGCGGGCCACGGAGGGCGACGAGGGCGCCAGGCTGCTGGTGGGCCGTGTCGCTTCGATTCTGTCCCTGGTGCTGGTTCTGCTCAGCATCCTGGGGGTGTTGGCAGCGCCGGTGCTGGTGTGGGGGATGGCCAGCGGCCTGCCCGCCGACGGCGCCGCGGCCGCGGTGCACATGACGCGCTGGATGTTCCCCTACATCGCCTTCATGTCGCTGGTGGCCCTGGCCGGCGGGGTGCTGAACACATGGGGGAAATTCGCCGTGCCGGCGGCGTCGCCGGTGCTGCTCAACCTGGCCTGGATTGCCGCGCTGATCCTGCTGGTGCCGGTGTTCAAGCGCTTGGGCATCGAGCCCATCTATGCACTGAGCGTGGGGGTGTTGCTGGGTGGTGTGCTGCAACTGGCGCAGCAGTTGCCCGCCTTGCACCGGCTGGGCCTGCTGCCGCGCCTGCGCTGGGGTTTCAAGGCGCTGAAGGAGGCCTGGGGGGATGAGCACACGCGCAAAATCATGCGCCTGATGCTGCCGGCCTTGCTGGGCGTGAGCGTGGCGCAGATCTCGTTGCTCATCAATACGCAGATCGCCTCGCATCTGGCGCCCGGCAGCGTCAGCTGGATCACCAGCGCCGATCGGTTGATGGAGTTTCCCACCGCGTTGCTCGGCGTGGCGCTGGGGGTGGTGCTGATGCCGCAACTGGCGGCCGCCCGCGCCCGCGAGGACGCGGAGCGCTATTCGGCTTTGCTGGATTGGGGCCTGCGGTTGGTAACCCTGTTCACGGTGCCATGCGCTGTCGCGCTGCTGGTGTTCGCCGAACCCCTGGTGGCGGTGCTGTTTCACTATGGGGCGTTTGGCGCGCGGGATGTGCACATGGTCACGCAGGCCCTGACGTCTTACGGTGTCGGCTTGCTGGGGATCGTGGCCGTCAAGGTGTTGGCGCCGGGCTTCTATGCGCGGCACGACATGCGGACGCCGGCACTGATCGCAGTGGTGGTGCTGGTGCTCACGCAACTTCTGAACATCGTTCTCGTGCCCTGGCTGCAGCATGCGGCGCTTACACTGACCATCAGCCTGGGCGCGCTGATGAATGCGCTGTGGCTGTTGATCGGGCTGATCCGCCGGGGCAGCTACAAGCCGCTGGCGGGCTGGGCAGTGTTTGCGGCGCGCGTGCTGGGCGCTACTGCGCTCATGGCGGCGTTCCTGTACTGGGGAGCCAGGTATGTCGACTGGGTGGCGGTGCGCGGCCTGATGCGTGTGGGCCTCATGTCCGCATTTGTGGCGGGTGCCGCTGCGATCTACTTCGGAGCCCTGTTGGCCTCGGGGTTGAAATTAAGGCAATTGCTGCGGCGCTGAGGGTGTCCGCAGATGATGATCTAGGATGATTTGACGCTTGCTGTCGTCAGCTATACAAAGCTTCCATGGCCCTGAATTTTTCCATTCCTACCCCGTTGGGCTATTTTTCGGCCTTGGTGGAAAGCGACGAGCATTTCCCGCTTCTGGAGGCCGCCGCCAGCCTGGCGCAGGACGAATATCCGGAACTGGACGTGCAGCAGGTACTCGGCGATGTCGACCGGATCGCGGCGCGGCTCAAGCGCCGCGTGGCGGCCGATGCGCCGGCGCTGGAGCGGGTGCGCGCGCTGAATCAGCTCTTTTTTGGTGATCTGGGCTTCAGCGGTAACGTCAACGATTATTACAACCCCGACAACAGCCATCTGAATGTGGTGTTGCATACCCGCAGAGGAATTCCCATTTCCTTGGCCATTCTGTGGATCGAGCTGGCGCAGGGCCTCGGGCTGAAAGCCGAAGGCGTGGGTTTCCCGGGACATTTCCTCACGCAGGTGAGTTTGCCCGACGGGAAGGTGGTGATCGATCCCTTCACGGGCCAGTCGCTCAGCCGCTCCGATCTGCGCGAGCGGATCACGGAAATCCATCCCAGGCTGCCCTTGGGCGAGGATGGCGATCTACCGCTTGCGCTCTATCTGCAACCCAGCCGCCCGCGCCAGACGGTGGCCCGCATGCTGCGCAACCTGCAGGACATCCACCGCACACAGCAGGACTGGCCGCGCCTGCTGGCGGTGCAGGAAAGGTTGGTGGCGCTGCTGCCGCGCGCCTGGGAAGAAGTGCGCGACCGCGGCTTGGCCTTGGCGGAGCTGGGTGAGCGGCAACGCGCCAGGCGCGATTTGTCTGTTTACCTGCGCGAGGCCCCTGATGCGGGCGACCGGCAGGAGGTGGCTGAACGGCTGGCGGACCTGGGTGGCCAACTGCCTTAGACCCAGCCCGACGCTTCCAGCTCTTTCTTGAGATAGGCGTAGAACAGCGGCCCGGCCACCAGGCCAGCGGGGCCGAACACGGCTTCCATCACGAACATGACCGCCAGCAGCTCCCACACCCCCATGTGCGTGCTATGGCCGATTACCTTGGCGTTGATGAAATATTCGGCCTTGTGGATCAGCACCAGGAAGGCCAGGCAGGCCAGCGCTACCCAGGGGGACACAGACAGCCCTACCAGTGTAAGCACGGCGTTGCAGATCAAGTTGCCCACAATGGGAATGAGCCCGGCCGCGAACGTCAACAGAATCAGCGCCATGGTGTAGGGCAGGCGCTGATTCCACAGCGGCAGCACAACCAGCAGGAAAATGGCCGTGAGCGTGGTGTTGAACAGGGCGATCCAGAACTGAGCTACCACGATCTGGCGGAAGGTTTCGCCGAAGCGCGTCAGCCGCAGGTGCAGCTGGGCTGTCAGGGGGCGCAGCGGGATCACCGAGGGCCGCGCGGCAGCCAAGGCGCCGATCAGCAGCCCTACGAAGGCAAACAGCAGGCCCGACAGCCAGGCGCGCCCCGTGATGGCCAGCGTGCCGGCCTTGCTGGCCAGATAGGAGGCAATGGCGCGCTGCACGTCGGCGGCACCGGCAGGCAGTTGGGCGGCGATGTCGAAAGGTAGCCGCTCGCGCAGCTCCAGCACCGTGTTCGCCATGAAGCCCAGCAATTCCCGGTAAGTGGCCGGGGCGTCAAGGATGACACCCCGCGCGCGTGGCAGCAGCACGGCGATCAGGATGAGCGGAATCAGCGTGACGACAGTGGCCGCCAGCTTCGGTGCCCGATGATCCGGCGAGCGCAGCAGTACGCCCAGCCGCGGACTGAACCAGCGCGAACCCAGGAAGCCCAGGCACACACACAGCAGTCCGGGCAGCAGACTCTGGTACATGATGAGCAGGAGCGCTGCCACCATGGCGACGTAGCTGGCGATGGTGGCAATCTGTTCGCGGCGCTGCGAGGATGGAGTCACGTTCTACAGTTGTGCTCAAGCAACGACGACAGCGGCATCAGTGCCGCGCGGGGCTATGCGGCCGATCTCGAACACCTGCTCGCCAGCTTCGCGCAGCGTGGCGGCGCAAGCGGCAGCCTGGTCGGCGGCGATGACGATCACCATGCCGATGCCGTTGTTGAAGGTGCGGTTCATTTCATGATCGTCAATGCCGGCGGTTTGCTGCAGCCAGGCAAAGAGTTCGGTTTGCGGCCAGCTGCCTTTCTTCAGGTGCGCGGCCAGGCCGTCCGGCAGCACGCGAGGAATGTTTTCCAGCAAGCCGCCGCCGGTGATATGGGCCAGGGCCTTGATCGGATGTTTCGCCAGCGCCGCCAGCGCGCTCTTGACGTAAATGCGCGTGGGAGCCATCACGGCCTGCCGGAAAGGCTGGCCGTCGAGGGTTGCGGGCAGTTTGCCTTCTGCGCGTTCCAGGCACTTGCGCACCAGGCTGAAGCCGTTGCTGTGCACGCCGCTGGAGGCCAGGCCCAACACCACATCGCCCTCAGCCACATTCTGGCCGGTGAGGATCTTCGATTTTTCGACCGCACCCACGCAAAAGCCCGCCAGGTCGTATTCACCCGGGGGATACATGCCGGGCATCTCGGCCGTTTCGCCGCCGATCAGCGCGCAGCCAGCCAGCTCGCAGCCCCTGGCGATACCGCCCACCACGGAGGCTGCAGTGTCGACATCCAGCTTGCCGCAGGCGAAATAATCGAGAAAGAACAGCGGCTCGGCACCCTGCACCAGCACGTCGTTCACGCTCATGGCCACCAGATCGATGCCCACGGTATCGTGTACGGCCCATTCGAACGCCAGGCGCAGCTTGGTGCCTACGCCGTCGGTGCCGCTCACCAGCACGGGTTCCTTGTAGCGTTTGGGCACCTCAAAGAGCGCGCCGAAGCCACCCAGGCCCGAGAGTACGCCCTCGCGGAGCGTGCGTTTGGCCATCGGTTTGATGCGCTCGACGAGCGCATCGCCGGCGTCGATATCAACGCCGGCGTCTTTGTAGGACAGAGGGGTGGAAGCTGAAGAAGTCATGAAGCAGGCGCGGCATGCCGGGCTGCCGCATAAAATTTGGGGAGTTTGGAATGATGACATACCCGGAAGACCTTGGATCCGTTGAAAGCGTGTTCACGACACTGTCTCGACGCAATTTTTTGCCGTTTCCCCTCTACCATGAAGCAGATCGCGCTTGATATCGGCTTGTCGCACCAGGCGACCCTGAACGGTTTCCTGGCCGGTCCCAACCAGGCGGCCCTGCAGCACCTGAGCACCTGGAGCGGTGGCGCCACCCGCTCGCCGGTCCCCACTTATCTCTGGGGACCGGCTGGCGTGGGCAAGAGCCATCTGCTGCGCGCCGTGCGCCATGCGCTGCTCGCGCAAGGCGCCGCGGTAGGCTGGCTGGATGCCGAAGGCGAGCCGGGCGCGGCCTTCAGCGAGCAATGGGACGCCATATTGATGGACGACGTCCACCTCTACAATGCCGAGCAGCAGCACACGGCGTTCAATTGGTTCATCAATGCCGTCAGCCCTGCATCGGGCAGGCCGCGAGGTGTGCTGGCGGCAGGCTTGCTGCCGCCTTCCGACCTGCCGCTGCGCGATGATCTGCGCACCCGCCTGGGGTGGGGCCACGTGTTCGAATTGCACCTCCTGCAGGAGCAGGAGTGCCGGGCCGTTCTGCGCCAGGCCGCCGATGCGCGCGGGGTGTTCCTGTCTGATGAAGTGATGACTTTCGTGCTCGCGCGCTTTTCGCGCGATCTGGGCAGCCTGATGCAGCTTCTCGAACACCTGGATCGCTATGCCTTGCAGACCAAGCGTGCCATTACCATTCCGCTCGTCAAATCGATGCTGGAAAATGAGTAGTTTTGACTTATAAATTTCATGAAACTTGCCCTTTTCGACCTTGACCACACGCTGCTGCCGCTGGATTCCGACCACGCCTGGGGAGAGTTCACGACCCGCATCGGCTGGACCGACGGGGCGGAGTTCAAGCGCCGCAATGATGATTTCTTTGCCCAATACCAGGCCGGTGCCCTGAATACCCACGATTACATCCGTTTTGCCACCGAGGCCATTCGGCGGCAGGGCGCTCGTGCGGCCGCCTTGGCGCACGAGCAGTTCATGCGCGAAGTCATCACGCCGGCCATCACGCCGCAGGCGCTCTCGCTCGTGAAGGACCGGCAGCAGGACAGCGACGCCGTGCTGATCGTGACCGCCACCAACGAATTCATCACGCGGCCCATCGCGCATGCCTTCGGCGTGGAGGAATTGATCGCCACCAATCTGGCGCGGGAGGCGGGCGGCTGGATCACCGGCGAGATCTCGGGCACGCCTTCGTTCCGCGAGGGCAAGGTGGCACGGGTGGAGCAGTGGCTGGCCGAGCGGGCTTTGGGCTGGGGCGATGTGGAAGTGAGCTTCTACTCCGACTCCACGAACGATCTGCCGCTGCTGGAGAAATCGCACCATCCCGTGGCCACCAACCCTTCGCCGGAGCTCGAGAAAATCGCGGAGGAACGTGGCTGGCGCATACTCAGGCTTTTCGCAGAACAACAATAACCAGCAACAATGATCAAGAAACTCCTCGACAAGCTCATCGGCAAGGCGACCGGCAAGCCCGCGTCCGCGGGCGCAAGCGCCTGGGCAAACGGGTGGAAGTCGGGCCGCAGGTGCATGGCATCAATCCGGCGCTGGTTGACGAGCGGGCCTCCAATGTGGTGCGCACGCTCAAGGAAGCCGGGTACGAGGCCTATATCGTGGGCGGCGCGGTGCGCGATCTGCTGCTGGGACTCAAGCCCAAGGATTTCGATGTGGCCACCAACGCCACGCCTGAGCAGGTCAAGAGCTTGTTCAAGCGGGCCTTCATCATCGGCAGGCGTTTTCGCATCGTGCACGTGGTGTACGGGCGCGGACGCGACCATGAAGTGATCGAGGTGTCCACCTTCCGCGCCAACGTGGACAACGCTTCCGCGGAAACCGTGAGCGGCAACGAACGCACGGCGAAAGGCCAGTTGGCCAGCATGACTCACGCGGTGGATGCCAGCGGCCGCGTGTTGCGCGACAACGTCTGGGGTCCCCAGGACGAAGATGCGGCGCGGCGCGATTTCACCGTCAACGCCATGTATTACGACCCCGAGACACGCATCGTGGTCGACTATCACCAGGGCATTCAGGATGCTCAGAAAAAGCTGCTGCGCATGATCGGCGACGCCGCCACGCGCTACCGCGAGGATCCTGTGCGGGCCATCCGGGCCGTTCGCTTCGGCGCCAAGCTGGCAGGACTGGGCTTCAAGCTCGAACCCAAGACCGCAAAGCCGCTGGTCGAGGCCAAGGCGCTGCTGGCCGATATTCCGCAAAGCCGCCTGTTCGACGAAATGATCAAGCTGCTGCAGACCGGCCACGCTCTGGCCAGTGTGGAGCAACTGCGCAAGCTGGGGCTTGCCAAGGGTATTTATCCGCTGCTCGACATCGTGGTGGAGCGCGCCGATCAGCCCTTCGTGAAAGCTGCGCTGCAAGATACCGATCGCCGCGTGACCGAAGGCAAACCCGTGGCCCCTTCATTTTTGCTGGCGTGCGTGCTCTGGCAGGATGTACTGGCTGGCTGGAATGCGCGGCTGGCCCGCAGGGAGCATCCGTTTCCCGCCCTGCAGGCGGCGATTGACGAGGTTTTCGACGCCCGGGTGGGCGATGTGTCGGGCCGGGGCAAGCTGGGCGCCGACATGCGCGAAATCTGGATGATGCAGCCGCGCTTTGAAAAGCGCGGCGGCAGCTCGCCCTTCAGCCTGGCCGAGCAGCCGCGCTTTCGCGCTGGTTTCGATTTTCTGCGCCTGCGCGCCGATGTGGGCGAAACCGGCGAGGAACTGGCCGACTGGTGGCAGCAGTTCAGCCTGGCCAGCGATGGCGCGCGTGAAAGCATGGTCGAGGAACTGCGCGCTGAACAGCAGCGAACCAAACGCCAGCAACCGCGTGTGCATCGTGTGGCAAAGGGTGGCGCGGCTGGCGCGGAACCGGGCGCCAGCCAGGTTTTGACACCGGCCGCCACGGAGTCTGAGGAGGCCATGGCGGCTCCCGCCAAGAAGCGCCGCCGCCGCCGCCGCAAGCCGGCGGGTGCGGCAGGGGAGGGAGCCCCAAGTGCAGATCCCTCCTGAGCCTGACGCTGGCAGGGAACCCGTGACCGCCTACGTCGCCCTTGGCGCCAACTTGGGCGATGCTCAAGGGGCGGTCGTTGCGGCCATGAGGCAACTGGACAATCTGCCGCATACGCGGGTCTCCGGCCGCTCCAGCCTTTACCGTACCGCTCCCGTGGATTCCGGTGGCCCCGACTACATCAATGCGGTGGCTGGAATCTTCACCCGCCTCAGTGCCCCTGATCTGCTGCGTTCCATGCAGCAGCTCGAACTGGCTGCCGGACGGGAGCGCCCCTATCGCAATGCCCCGCGCACCCTTGATCTGGATCTGCTGCTGTACGGCGACGGGTGCGTCGACAGCCCATTGCTCACGCTGCCGCATCCGAGAATGACCGAGCGCGCCTTCGTGCTGGTTCCGCTGGCCGAGATCGCGCCCGGCCGGGTGCCGCCCGAGGCGCTGGCGGCTGTCGCTCGGCAGCGTATAGAGCGCATAGAGCGTGCAGGCTAAGAACGGGTTGATTGACCACATCCCCCTGCGCTGAGCTTCGGAACCATCTTCACTTCAGGCTTTCACCATGCAAGCCCTCCAATCGCTTCCAATTTCCCTGCAAACCGTGCTGCTGCTGATCGCCAGCAACGTGTTCATGACCTTCGCCTGGTACGGCCACTTGAAGAACCTGGCGAGTTCCCCCTGGTGGGTGGCTGCGTTCGTGAGCTGGGGCATCGCGCTGTTCGAATACCTGCTTCAGGTGCCGGCCAACCGGATCGGCTTCACGCAGTTCAATGTGGGGCAATTGAAGATCATCCAGGAGGTCATCACGCTCCTGGTGTTCGTGCCTTTCGCGGTGATCTACCTCAAGCAGCCGTTGAAGCTCGATTTCCTGTGGGCGGGGCTGTGCATGGTGGGGGCTGTGTACTTTGTTTTTCGGGGGAGTTGAGTTCACGGCACCTGGATTGGCAAGGCCTCAGACCTCCCAGGCCCGGGAAACCGGCCACGAGGAGAGCCCATACACCGTTGCCTTAAACTAAAGAGTCACTGGATTTTCATTTTTGTGACATCACGAAGTCACAGATCACCGGAACCCGTACCATGCTTTTCAGCAAGCTGCTGCCCAAGGAGGGCAATTTTTTTGAGCTTTTCATTCAACACGCGGATCGCGTCGTTGAAGCGGCGAAAGCATTCTCCCAGTTGGTCACCCACTACGACGACGCTGCTCTGCGCGAGCAGTATCTGCAAGAGGTGGATACCGCTGAACGTGCCGCCGACCGCGTGACCCATGAGGTCAACCGGCTGATCCACACCACTTTCATCACGCCGATTGACCGTGAGCAGATTCACACCTTGATCAATCTGATGGATGACGTGGCAGACCTGCTGCAGGACACGGCCGAAACCATGTCCCTGTACGACATTCGCCACATGACCGACGAGATCAGGCGCCTGACCGATCTATCGGTGAAGTGCTGCGAGCGGGTGCGCCACGCCGTGAGCCTGCTTGCGAAGATTGCCGAACCGGCCACCGCCGAAGCAGCGCTGAAAACCTGCGAGGAGATCGATCAGCTCGAATCCGATGCCGATCGCGTGATGCGCAGCGCCATGAGCAGGCTGTTCCGCAATGAGCCCGATGTGCGGGAGGTCATCAAGTTGAAGGCCATCTACGAACTGCTGGAAACCGTGACCGACAAGTGCGAGGACGTGGCCAATCAGATCGAAGGCATCGTGCTCGAGAACTCGTAACCGAGTTCCAACCGGAGAATCTTGAGAATGATGCAAACCGCACAAGCCGCGCTTTGGGTTGTCGTCTTACTTGTGGCGCTGGCGATCGTGTTTGACTTCATGAATGGCTTTCATGATGCTGCCAACTCGATCGCCACCGTGGTATCCACGGGTGTCCTGCGTCCGACGCAAGCTGTCGTGTTCGCCGCGTTTTTCAACGTGGTGGCTGTTTTCGTGTTCCACCTGTCCGTAGCGGCCACGGTGGGCAAGGGCATTGTGTTGCCCGAGGTGGTGGATGTCCACGTCGTGTTCGGTGCCCTGGTGGGCGCCATCGCGTGGAACCTCATTACCTGGTACTACGGTATTCCCAGCAGCTCCTCGCACGCCCTGATCGGCGGCATTGTGGGGGCTGCCATGGCCAAGGCCGGCCCCAGCGTGCTGGTCATGGGCGGTATTTTGAAAACCGTGGCGTTCATTTTCATCTCGCCTCTGCTTGGCTTCTTGCTGGGCTCGATGATGATGGTGGCCGTGGCCTGGATTTTCCGCCGCACGCGCCCCAGCAAGGTAGACAGGTGGTTCCGCCGCTTGCAACTGGTGTCTGCCGGGGCCTACAGCCTGGGCCATGGCGGCAACGACGCGCAGAAGACCATCGGGTTGATCTGGATGCTTCTGATCGCCAGCGGGTATGCCGCTGCGGGCGAGGCCCAGCCCCCCACCTGGACCATCGTGGTGTGCTATCTGGCCATCGGCCTGGGCACCATGTTTGGCGGTTGGCGCATTGTGAAGACCATGGGGCAGAAAATCACCAAGCTGAAACCGGTAGGCGGCTTCTGTGCCGAAACCGGCGGCGCTCTGACGCTGTTTTTTGCCACCGCGCTGGGGGTGCCGGTTTCCACGACCCACACCATCACGGGCGCGATTGTCGGCGCAGGTTCCACGCAGCGCGCCAGCGCGGTGCGCTGGGGCGTCGCCGGCAGCATCGTCTGGGCCTGGATTCTGACTATTCCCGCCAGCGCGCTGGTGGCTGCAGTGGCCTATTGGATCAGCACGGTGCTGTTCTGACCCTTCAGCAACATCCTGAACATCCCACTTTCTACTGCGAAATCTTCCGCGCTTCTTCGATCTGGTATTCGAAGTAGCGCTGGAAGCTGAACGCGATCGAGGCCATCAGCACGGCGGTGCCCACCATCAAGGACACGGCGATACCGAAAATGGTGAACCAGTTGGTATGGCCTGGAGCCGCGTCGGGCGGCGCCTTAGGGTTGAAGCGGGCATTCCATTTCTCGGGCGTCATGAGGCCGTAGATGATCGCCGTGAGGGCGCAGCCGGCGAAAGTGAAACCCAGCACGGGGAGCAGCACCCAGCTCCACATGTCGTCCACCCCGAACTGTTTCACGCGCATGATGCCGTACAGGCCGAGCAAGGTCGGGATCGGCAGCAGCCACCCCAGCCAATCGCCGAAGCCGCGCAGGTAAAAGCGATGCAGCCCCAGCGGGCCTCCCAGGAAAGTCAACCAGGTGGCGAGAGTCTTGTTTTTCATCGCTGGGCCGCTCCCAAGATGAAAAAGGGCCCCCTTGGGGGGCAGAGGACCTCGCGAAGCGGGGAAGTGTGGGGGTTGTTTTTCATGTGGATTGCGTAAGGTCGGACAAATACTATAATCTTAGGCTTTCCAGTGTGTCGCTGGCCGGGTGGCCATGTCGCGTGTCTCAACATTGGAGATCAACCGGGCCCGTTGGTTTCATTCAATTACAACAAACGGATCCGGGCAACCACCCACAGGATATTTAATCATGGTCGTTATTCGTCTCGCGCGCGGCGGCGCCAAAGCTCGCCCCTTCTTCAGCATCGTGGTCGCCGACAAGCGTGTCCGCCGCGATGGTCGCTTCATCGAGCGCATCGGTTTCTACAACCCCACCGCCGTTGGTGGCGCTGAGGGCCTGCGTATTGCTCAAGATCGCCTGACCTACTGGAAGAGCGTTGGCGCGCAGACTTCTCCCACTGTCGAGCGCCTGATCAAGCAGGCAGCCAAGGCCGCTCCCGCGGCAGCTTGATGAGCGTTCCTGGGCTGGAACCGGCTGAGTTGCCGGCAGATGCGGTGGAAGTCGGCCGCATCCTGGATGCCTGGGGGGTCAAAGGCTGGATCAAGATCCAGCCCTACAGCGCCTCGCCCGAGGCGCTTTTTTCTTCCAAACGCTGGTTTCTGCAGCCTCCTGAGCGTGGCGGCAAGGTGGCCTTCAGCGGCACCGTGCGACTGTCCGTCAAGTCGGCCAGGGATCATGCCGATTCGGTGGTGGCCAGTGCACACGAAGTGGCCGATCGCGACGCTGCCGAGCAGCTCAAGGGCGCGCGCATTTTCGTTTCCCGCGAATCCTTTCCCACGCCTGAAGAAGGCGAGTATTACTGGGTCGATCTGATCGGCTTGGCAGTGGTCAACCGGGAGGGGGTTTCGCTAGGAGAAGTGAAAGATCTTCTGGCCACCGGGCCGCAAACCACTCTGGTGCTGGAGTACGAGGAAGCCGACAAGCCGCGTGAACGGATGATTCCGTTCGTGGACGCCTATGTGGATAGCGTCGATCTGGCTGCCAAGCGGATCACGGTGGATTGGCAGCCCGACTACTGATGGCCTGGGACCGCCGAGCTCCGGCTCGGCATCAGTGCTACGTACACGCGCTGCTGCCAAGCTGGAGCTTGGCGATCCCAGGGCGGCCATCCCATCTGGAAGCGCGAACAGCTATTCGCGCTACCTCGTTACCTGCACGAATATCTCGTTGGGCTTGACCATGCCCAGCTCCAAACGCGCCTTTTCCTCGACCATCCCCAGGCCGGCCTTCAGGTCGTCCACTTCAGAGGCGAGTTGCTCATTTTCGAGTTTGGCCCGTGCGTTGGCGGCCTTTTGCTGATCCAGCTTGTACTGCAGGCTTGCCACATTGGGAATGCTGCCGCGGCCGAACCACATCTGGCTGTGCAGAATCACCAGCACGGCGACCAGCACGAATGGGACGACGCGGTTGCTCATGCCTTTGATTCGTTGCAGCAGTTGGTTAACGTGCTACGATTTTAGTAGGAATTTGGTAGGGTCGGCTAGATGCGGCCGGGCAAGAGAGGTCGCCCAGGTGCAAAAGCCTGTATCCAGGAGCTAGAGGACCCTTGGGAGGCGAGCCTCCCAAGGTGTTTGGCCTACTGCTTTTAGCGAAGGTTGTAGAACGCCGTGCGGCCAGGGTATTGCGCCATGTCGCCCAGATCTTCTTCGATGCGCAGCAGTTGGTTGTATTTGGCCATGCGGTCGCTGCGGCTCAGGGAGCCGGTCTTGATCTGCCCGGCGTTCGTGCCCACGGCAATATCGGCAATGGTGGAGTCTTCTGTTTCGCCCGAGCGGTGGCTGATCACGGCGGTATAGCCGGCGCGCTTGGCCATTTCGATGGCAGCGAAGGTCTCGGTCAAGGTGCCGATTTGGTTGATCTTGATCAGGATCGAGTTGGCGATGCCTTTGTCGATGCCTTCCTTGAGGATCTTCGTGTTGGTCACGAACAAGTCATCACCCACCAGCTGAACTTTATCGCCCAGGCGTTCGGTCAGCAGTTTCCAGCCGTCCCAGTCGCCTTCGGCCATGCCGTCTTCGATGCTGATGATCGGGTATTTGTCGACCCAGGTGGCGAGCATGTCGGTCCACTGCTGGGCGCTCAGGCGCACGCCGCCTTCGCCTTCCAGCACATACTGGCCGTCCTTGAAGAACTCGCTGGCGGCGCAATCGAGGGCGAGGACGATGTCCTGGCCAGCGGTATACCCGGCATCCGCGATGGCCTGCAGGATGAGCTCGATGGCGGCTTCATGGCTTTCCACGCTGGGAGCGAAGCCACCTTCATCGCCCACGGCAGTAGACATGCCCCGGCCATCGATGATCTTCTTCAGTGCATGGAATACCTCGGCGCCCTGGCGCAGGGCTTCGCGGAACGAGGGAGCGCCCACGGGCACGATCATGAATTCCTGCAGATCGAGCGAGTTGTTGGCGTGCGCACCGCCGTTGATGACGTTCATCATCGGCACGGGCAACTGGCAGCCGTTCATGCCGCCGAAATAGCGGTACAGCGGCAGGCCGGATTCCTCGGCGGCGGCGCGCGCCACGGCCATGCTGACCGCCAGCATCGCGTTGGCGCCCAGGCGCGACTTGTTGTCGGTGCCGTCGAGATCGATCAGCGTCTTGTCGAGGAAGGCCTGCTCGGAGGCATCCAGGCCCAGCACGGCTTCGCTGATCTCAGTGTTGATGTGTTCCACGGCCTTCAGCACGCCCTTGCCGAGGTAGCGGCCCTTGTCGCCGTCGCGCAGCTCAATGGCTTCGCGCGAACCGGTGGAGGCGCCGCTGGGCACGGCCGCGCGGCCCATCACGCCGCTCTCGAGCAGCACGTCGCACTCGACGGTGGGGTTGCCGCGGCTGTCCAGGATTTCGCGTCCTACGATATCAACGATTGCACTCATGATGTGGATTGGTTTGAAGTTGGGAAATGGAAGAATCAAATAGGAATCGCAAACAGGCGCTTCAGATGCCTTAGACGCCTTCCACGGCGATCATGTTCATGATCGCAGCGCCGGCCCGTGCTTCCCTGGCGCGCCGGTATTCCGGCGTGTCATGGAACGCCTTGGCCTTCTCGAAGCTGTCGAATTTCAGTACAACCACACGGGTGGGGGCCCAATTGCCCTCCAGGGGTTCCACCGCGCCGCCGCGCACACATACTTCAGCGCCATGCACTTGCATGGCAGCGGAGGACCACTTCTTGTACTCCTCGTATTGTGCGGGGTTGGTCACTTCGATCTGGGCAATGATGTAGGCGCTGCTCATGGCGTGAATGTCTCCGGCAAAATGGGGTTCAGGCGTCAAAGGCGTTCTCGAGAAAGCCATTTTTCTTGGTGACCTGATCGAGCGCGAGCAGGGTTTCGAGCAAGGCCTTCATGTGCTTGAGCGGCACGGCATTGGGGCCGTCGGAGAGTGCCTTGGCCGGCTGCGGGTGCGTTTCCATGAACAGCCCCGCCACGCCCACGGCCACCGCCGCCCGCGCCAGCACCGGCACCATTTCACGCTGGCCGCCGCTCGAGGTGCCTTGGCCACCAGGCAATTGCACGGAGTGGGTGGCGTCGAACACCACGGGGGCACCTGTTTCGCGCATGATGGCCAGGCTGCGCATGTCGCTCACGAGGTTGTTGTAGCCAAAACTGGCGCCGCGCTCGCAAGCCATGAAGCTGTCGGGCGGCAAACCTTTTCGGCTGCCGCCGCGCGCGCCTTGTCGATGACGTTCTTCATCTCGTGCGGCGCGAGAAACTGGCCCTTCTTGATGTTCACTGGCTTGCCGCTTTGCGCCACGGCACGGATGAAATCGGTCTGGCGGCACAGGAAAGCGGGGGTTTGCAGCACATCCACCACCTGCGCCACCGCGGGCACCTCGGCCTCGGTGTGCACATCGGTCAGCACCGGCACGGCCAGCTCTTTCTTCACCTTCGCCAGGATCTCCAGCCCCGCTTCGATGCCCGGGCCGCGAAAACTGGCGCCGCTGGTGCGGTTGGCCTTGTCATAGCTGCTCTTGAAGATGAACGGGATTCCCAGGCCGGCGGTGATTTCCTTCAACTGGCCCGCCACGTCGATCTGCAACTGCTCGGACTCGACCACGCAAGGGCCGGCAATGAGGAAAAACGGCTTGTCCAGCCCGATGTCGAATCCGCAGAGTTTCATTTGACGGCCTTGAGCGGCTTGGCGCTGGCCTCGCCTTGGCGGGCTGTTTGATGTTGCAGTGCCGCCTTGATGAATGCATTGAACAGCGGGTGGCCGTCCCAGGGCGTGCTCTTGAACTCAGGGTGGAACTGCACGCCGACGAACCAGGGGTGCACGCTTTGCGGCAACTCGACGATCTCGGTCAGTTGCTCGCGCTGCGTCAGCGCGGAGATCACCAGGCCCGCCTGGCGCAGCGTGTCCAGGTAGTTCACGTTGGCTTCGTACCGGTGGCGGTGGCGTTCGGTCACGACGTCGCCGTAGATCTTGTGCGCCAGCGTGCCGGGCGACACGTCGGAGCTTTGCGCGCCCAGGCGCATGGTGCCGCCCAGATCGGAGGCGGCGTCACGCTTCTGGATGCTGCCGTCCTTGTCTTTCCACTCGGTGATGAGCGCGATGACCGGGTTGGGCGTGGACGGGTCGAATTCGGTGCTATTGGCGTTTTCCAGGCCTGCCACATGGCGCGCGTATTCAATGGTGGCTACCTGCATGCCCAGGCAGATGCCCAGGTAGGGCACCTGGTGTTCACGGGCAAAGCGGGCGGTGGCAATCTTGCCTTCCACGCCGCGCGGACCGAAGCCGCCCGGCACCAGGATGGCGTCGTACTTGCTGAGCTGAGCCACCGTGGCCGGTGTGATGGTTTCCGAGTCGACGTGCTCGATCACCACGCGTGCATGGTTGTGCATGCCGGCATGGCGCAATGCTTCGTTCACCGATTTGTAGCTGTCCGAGAGGTCGACGTACTTGCCCACCATGGCAATGGTGACGTCGGCCTGCGGGTGCTCCACCTCGTGCACCAGGTCGTCCCAGCGGTTCAGGTTGGCTGGTGGCGTGTTCAGCCGCAGCTTGTCGCAGATGAGGCCGTCGAGCCCTTGCTCGTGAAGCATGCGCGGCACCTTGTAGATGGTGTCCACATCCCACATGCTGATCACGCCCCAGGCGGGCACGTTGGTGAACAGGCTGATCTTGTCGCGTTCCTCCTGCGGAATCGGGCGGTCGGCGCGGCAGAGCAGGGCATCGGCCTGGATACCGATCTCGCGCAGCTTCTGTACCGTGTGCTGTGTCGGCTTGGTCTTCAGCTCGCCGGCGGCGGCGATCCAGGGCAGGTAGCTCAGATGAACGAACGCGGTGTGATTGGGGCCGAGCTTCAGGCTCAGCTGGCGCACCGCCTCCAGGAACGGCAGCGATTCGATGTCGCCCACCGTACCGCCGATCTCGACGATGGCCACGTCGACGTCGCCCGCGCCGCGCCGGATGAAATCCTGGATTTCATTGGTGACATGAGGGATCACCTGCACGGTTTTGCCCAGGTAGTCACCGCGCCGCTCTTTTTCGAGGACGCTTTTGTAGATCTGGCCGGTCGTGAAGTTGTTGGCGCGCTTCATGCGCGTCGTGATGAAGCGCTCGTAGTGGCCGAGATCGAGGTCGGTTTCGGCGCCATCATCGGTGACGAACACCTCGCCGTGCTGAAAAGGGCTCATGGTGCCCGGATCGACGTTGATGTACGGATCCAGCTTGATGAGGGTGACTTTGAGGCCGCGCGATTCAAGGATCGCGGCCAAGGAGGCCGAGGCGATTCCCTTGCCCAGGGAAGACACCACACCGCCGGTGACGAAGACGAATTTGGTCATGTCAGGACGAAGGCTTCTGGCCTTCGCTCGGTGGGAAATTCCGATTATAGGCGCCTTGCCGCAAAGGCCTTGCCGGAGCAGGGCCTGCATGGAAAAGGGCGTTGTGGGCAGGATGATGCGCTGATTTGAATTCTTTTTAGTTCAATTTGTTTGGTTTGTAAGTTTTTTATAATTCTAAGTAACTAATATTGATGAATTTGGAGGAGAACGAATGAAACTCAGCCGCTTGATGCGATCTGGGCTGGTGCCGCTGTTGTGGGTGGTGGTGTCGGTGTTGGGCTGTGGTGCATGGGCACCGGTTGCCGCCATGTCTGTGGATGCCTACATGCCGCCACAGGATGCGTCACGGGACGTTGTTTTTGCCAAGCGCACGGGCAAGGTCCTGTCTGCCGATCCGGTGGAGATCAGCCTGGGCGCGTGGGTGCCGCCCGCGCCAGTAGAGCCCACCGGCGGCCGGGCCGTTGCCGGCCATGGCCGGCCAAGCCCGAGAACCGCGTCTGCTGCTGCGTTTTCGGGCCTTCTGCGCTGGAAACCATCCGCCGCGGGCGGCCTGGTGGCGGCCGTGAGCTTTCGCTCAGACGGCGCCAAAGGGTTGCGCGTGGGCCTTCTGGTGGATCAACTGCCCGGCGGCGCGTTGCTGCGTGTGTATACAAAAAAGCAGCCCGAGGCCCTGTTTGAATACACCGGCGCATACGTGCGGGATCTATTGCAAGGGGTCGCCAAGTCGGGGGACACCAGCGTGGAGGCCCGCACCTGGTGGGCTCCCAGCACCGAGGGCGAAGAGGTCACGCTGGAGATCGAGTTGCCGCGAGGCGCACCGCCTGGCGCCCTGGTGGCCGCTATTCCGACGGTGGTGCACATTCATGTCGATCTGGGCGTTTTTTCATCGCCGGGCCGTTCCCAAGATGAAAAAGCCCCCTGGGGGGCAGCGGACCTCGCGTAGCGGGGGAGCGTGGGGGCCATTTTTCATCGCCGGGCCATTTCCCGGCAATGGGCGAGAAGCAGGTGGAAAACCGCGCGATGTCCTGCCACAAGGATGCCAATTGCGAGGCTGCCGAGCACGTGACGCAGCGGCGGGCCGTGGCACGCATGAGCTTTTTCGAAAACGGCTCCATGTACCTTTGCTCAGGTACGCTGCTCAATGACCGTAAAAACTCAGGCACACCTTACTTCCTGACAGCCCACCACTGCATCCATTCGGACACGGCCGCGGCCACGCTGGAAACCAGGTGGTTCTACTGGTCCACCACATGCGGTAGCCGGACATTGAACCCGGAGCACAGGATTTTGCGGGGTGGGGCGGACTTGCTTCATTCGAGCCCCAATCCCGATATCGCCCTGTTGCGCTTGAAAGAAATGCCGCCGCCTGGCGCCTTGTTCGCCGGATGGGACAGCTCGGCGCTTGCCACTGGCAGCCAGATTCTGGGCATCCATCATCCTCAGGGTGACATGCAGAAGATGAGTTTCGGCAAGGTCTCCCATCGTGCCAGTTGTTTTCAGGTCGGATCCAGGATCTACTGCTACGGTTTGCCCAACGGAAACTACTATTTTGTCGACTGGAACCGGGGATTGATCGAGGGCGGCAGCAGCGGCTCCGGGCTATTCCATGACGGCCGCCTCATGGGAGCCCTGTCGGGCGGGTCTTTGACACCCTCGTGCTCCGGCGGAAATGTGGCCACCTATGCCAGCCTGGAAAGCGCTTTTCCCGCGCTCAGGCAGTGGCTTGCCCTTCCTCCCGAACCTCCGGTCACTCCCGGGCGTGCGGCCGTCTATCGCCTCTTCAACACCCAGACCGGCGCGCACTTCTTCACCTCGAACGCGGCTGAGCGTGATTTCGTTCTTGCCACTTACCCGGTATTCCGATACGAGAACATCGCCTTTTATGCCGGGGCTCAGCCAAAGCCTGGGCTGAGCAGCGTCCATCGTTTCTATAACCCGGCATCAGGCGCGCATTTCTACACGATCAGCGAAGCCGAGCGCGAATACGTGCGTAGCGCCTTTCCCGTGTTCCAGTATGAAGGCCCGGCCTGGTATGGCAGCTCCAAGCCCGTGGAAGGCATGGTGCCCGTGTTCCGCTTCTACAACCCGTCCACGGGCGCGCATTTTTATACCAATAGCCCTGATGAGCGCGATTTCGTGATCGCCACCTACCCGGTGTTCCAGTACGAGGGCGTGGCCTACTACGTCTGGAACACGCCCTGATGGTGTGCTCGAGCGTGTGCCCGAATGTATGCCCAAATGTGTGCCCAATAGGCCGGGTGCCGCCCTGGCGGCATTTTGTTGCTACATTTGCCAGCCATGGACCAACTCAGCGGCAAACATATCGTTTTAGGCCTTAGCGGCGGCGTGGCAGCCTTCAAGTCGGCCGAGCTATGCCGGCGCCTCATCAAGGCAGGTGCCACGGTGCAGGTGGTGATGACAGAGGCCGCGCAGCAGTTCATGACGCCGGTGACCATGCAGGCCCTTTCCGGCCGCCCGGTCTACCTGTCGCAGTGGGATGCGCGCGAACACAACAACATGCCGCACATCAACCTGAGCCGCGACGCCGACGCCATCCTGATCGCGCCGGCCAGCGCCGATTTCATTGCGCGGCTTGCGCAAGGGCGCGCTGATGAACTCCTGAGCCTGCTGTGCCTGGCGCGGCCCGCCGATCGGGTGCCGCTGCTCCTCGCTCCTGCCATGAATCGCGAGATGTGGGCGCATCCTGCCACTCAGCGCAATCTGGGGCAGGTGGTGGACGATGGCGCGCATGTGCTGGGCGTGGCGCACGGCGATCAGGCCTGCGGTGAGTTCGGCGATGGGCGCATGCTCGAGGCCGAAGAGCTGACCGAGGAATTGATCGCCTTTCTCACGCCCAAATCGCTCGCCGGCCAGCGCCTGCTGATCACGGCGGGGCCCACCTTCGAAGCGATCGACCCAGTTCGCGGTATCACCAACCTGTCCAGCGGCAAGATGGGGTTTGCCATCGCGCGCGCGGCGCGTGAAGCCGGCGCGGAGGTTACCCTGGTGGCCGGCCCCGTGCACTTGCCCACGCCGCGCGGCGTGGCGCGCATCGATGTGCAGTCGGCTGAAGACATGCGCCAGGCGGCCGTGGAGCACGCACAACTGGCCGATATTTTCGTGGCCACCGCCGCGGTGGCCGACTGGCGTCCCGCCGAGACGGCCGAGCACAAGATCAAGAAAGATGGCTCCGGCGAAGTGCCGCACCTGGCTTTCGTCGAAAACCCGGACATCCTCTCCGAGGTCGCCCACTCGCCGCGCGCGCAGTCGGGTGAGCTGTTCTGCGTGGGGTTCGCAGCCGAAAGCCAGGATCTCCTGGCCAATGCACAGGCCAAGCGGGCGCGCAAAGGCGTGCCGCTCCTGGTGGGCAACATCGGCCCCGCCACGTTCGGCAAGGACGACAACGCGCTGCTGCTGGTGGATGACGAGGGTGCGAGCGAGTTGCCTCAGGCGAGCAAGCGGGTTCTGGCTCAGCAACTGGTCGCAGAGATCGCCCGGCGTGTCTCGGGACTCGCGGCATAGCACACCGGATAGGGAAACCATGAACGCGCCCGTGAATGTGCCCACGACTGTGCAGTTGGTGGATCATTCGCCTCCCAACGGCGACTATGCACGCTATATCGAGCAACTCATGCAGCGTTCGGAAGCCGCGGCGGCGGCCCAGGTCGCCCAGGCCGGGGAGCACGGCCGGTTTCGTCTGTCCCGGCGGCTCATACCTTACCCGGCAGGCGTGAAGGTCCACCGGATCTGAAGGAGCTGCTGGGCCAACTGATCAAGAGCAAGGTTCCCCAAGGCAAGCGGTCCGGGCTGGCCAAGGCAGGACAGCCCAAGGGGGTGGCCGCTGTTCCGGCATGGTGGCTCTGGGCCGTCGTGGCGGTGATCGTGGCTGGCGTGATTTTTCCGTACGGTCTTGGATGGATCGTAGTCGTTGTATTTATTCTCTGGCGGATGGCGAAATCAGCCTCTGGCAAGGGAGGGAGAAAGTCTTGAAGATTGATGTGAAGATTCTGGATGAGCGCCTGCGTGCTCAGATGCCCGCATATGCCACGCCCGGCAGCGCCGGCCTGGACCTCCGGGCTTGCCTGGAGGCGCCTCTGGAGTTGGCGCCGGGCGCGTGGCAGTTGGTGCCCACCGGCATGGCTGTCCACCTGGCCGATGCCGGCTATGCGGCCTTGATCCTGCCGCGCTCGGGGCTCGGCCACAAGCACGGCATCGTGCTGGGCAACCTGGTGGGACTGATCGACAGCGACTATCAGGGCCAGTTGATGGTGAGCGCCTGGAACCGCAGCAGTACTGCCTTCACGATCGAGCCGATGGAGCGCATTGCCCAATTGGTCATCGTGCCCGTGGTGCAGGCCCGCTTCAATATCGTGAGCGATTTTCCCGCCAGCGAGCGGGGCGAGGGCGGCTACGGCTCTACAGGCAAGCGCTGAAAATACGCTCTTACTCTTAGCATCTCCACGGCTTTAGCGCCTCCACGGCTGTACGATTTGTCTGACGTGAACACCCTCTTTTCACCGGCTGAATTCCTGCGTTGTTGAAGGCCTAATGTCGGATATGTGCCGGTCCGTATTTTTCGGAGCGGCACCTGATCTCATTCAAGAAGGAGTAGTTCACATGACAGGTTTTCAACGACTGGGCAGCATCACGCTGAGTGCCGTGGTCATCGCTTCGCTGGCGGCTTGCGCCGGCCAGCCGAACTATGGCAATCCCAACTATGGCGGCAGCCCGAACTACCCCGCAGGTCAGCAGCAGCCCGCTTATAACCAGGGCTACGCCGGCTACGGCACCGTGACCAATGTCCAAATGGTTCGTACCGGCGGCGGTGGCACCGGTGGCGTAGCGGGCACGGCGATCGGCGGTGTGGCCGGCGGTGTGCTTGGCAACCAGGTGGGCGGCGGCAGGGGGCGTACGGCAGCGACGGTGGCTGGTGCCATTGGCGGTGCGCTGATCGGCAACGCCATTGAGCGGAGCCGGACTGCGCCAGGAATGGATGTCTACCGTGTGACCGTCCAGCTGGAAAACGGCGCCATGCAAAGCTTTGACTACCAGCAGGCACCCAACGTCCGCCCGGGCGATCGTGTGCGAGTGGACGGCAATCAGCTATACCGCTGAAAACCAGCAAGTTCAAGGCAAAAAGCCGGCGCGAAGGCGCCGGCTTTTTGCGTTTCAGCGGGAGGGCGTCAGTGCAGAAGCGATCCACCCGGCGCGGCAGGCTGCACTCGGAAAAAACCCGTGCCAGCGGTGCCTGCTCTGAGCTCGTCCTCGGCGGCCTCGCGAACGGCTTCCACTTTCAAGTGCAACCGCAAGCCCACGCCTGCCAGGGGGTGGTTGCCATCCAGGACCACGTGTTCGGGGTAGATATCGGATACGGTGTAGAGCGTCTCCGGCGGCAGCTTGGCACTGACCCCTTGGGGCAGGGCATGGCCCTCGAAGACCATGCCTTCTTCCAGGCCCTCCGGAAAGAGCGAGCGCGGCTCCAGAAAGAGCTTCTGGTCGTCGAAATCGCCAAAGGCGTCTTGCGGTTCCAGGTTCAGATCCAGCGTGGCGCCGGGTTCATGGCCTTGCAGGGCTTCCTCGATCTTGGGCAGCAGATCGGAGCCGCCCAATAGAAACTCGACGGGTTCTTCGAGCACGTCCAGTACTTCACCCAAGCCATCCTTGAGTGTCCAGGTGAGCGAGACGACGCATTGCGGTGTGATTTCCATTGGACAATTGTCGCATTGCATTTTCATTAGATCATGGATATTTCCCTACCCTTGCAGTTGCTCGGCGGCCTGACCCCCGAGCAGTTCATGAAGCGCCACTGGCAGAAAAAGCCGCTTCTGGTGCGTCAAGCCATTCCGGGCTTCACTCCTTTGCTTCCGCGCGCCGCCCTGTTCGAGCTGGCGGCGCAGGAAGACGTCGAATCGCGACTGCTGAGCCATGGCCAACGCGGCTGGCAGCTCAAGCGGGGGCCTTTCCTGTCACGGAGCCGTTCCAAGGGCAAAGAGACTTCGCCGGGGCGCAGCGGGCA
Source organism: Ottowia sp. VDI28 (assembly GCF_049532675.1). NCBI lineage: Bacteria > Pseudomonadati > Pseudomonadota > Betaproteobacteria > Burkholderiales > Comamonadaceae > Ottowia > Ottowia sp. VDI28. The sequence goes on from NZ_CP149820.1 coordinate 2,206,817, forward strand.
TGAAGCGGGGAGCCCTTTTCCTCGGAGCGCATTGCCGCCCGCGAGCCGGCCCGATTGGACCTTGCTGGTGCAGGGGGTAGACCTGCACCATGCGGGCGTGCATGAGCTCCTGCAGCAGTTCCGCTTCGTGCCTGACGCCCGGCTGGACGATGTGATGATCAGCTACGCGAGCGACGGCGGCGGTGTGGGGCCCCATTTCGACAGCTACGACGTTTTCCTGTTCCAGGCGAGCGGTACGCGCCGCTGGCGCATCGGCCGGCAGAAAGACCTGAGCCTGGTGGATGGCTTGCCGCTGAAGATTCTGGCGAACTTCGAGCCCGAGCAGGAATACGTGCTGGAGGCGGGTGACATGCTCTATCTGCCGCCACGCTGGGCCCACGATGGTGTGGCCCTGGGCGGCGAGTGCATGACCTATTCGATTGGCTTTCGCCAGCCGGCGCGCGGCGAACTGGCGCGCGAGTTGCTGGCCCGCTCAGCGGAGGAAGCGGCCGAGGCCTTGGGAGACGTGGCCTACCGCGATCCCGGCCAGCCCGCAGTGTCCCGTCCGGCGGAAGTGCCCGCAGCCATGTTTGATTTCGCGCGCGATGCCGTGGAGCGGGCCTTGCGCGATCCTGCGCAACTCGCCATGGCCCTGGGAGAGGTGTTGACCGAACCCAAACCTCATGTGTGGTTCGATCCGTTGCCTGAGGATGCGGCCTGTGAAGCCAGCGGCGCTGTGATACTGGACCGGCGAACCCGCATGATGTATGACGCATTGCACGTATTCATCAATGGCGAGAGCTATCGTGCGGGTGGGCGGGATGCCCGTCTCATGCGGACATTGGCCGATGAGCGTCAGCTCAGCGAGCAGCAGGTGGCTCGCCTGAGCGCCGATGCGCGCGACTTGCTTGGCCAATGGAAAGAGGCAGGCTGGCTGCACGACGCATAAGGCCGTGAACACGTTCTAAGAGGGTATTTTTTCACGGTTCCCCCTATTGGATGAAGGAGCCTCGTGAGCAGATTACCCTCTTTCTTTGCCGTTTTCCGAGTGAAAGAAAGGCGAAATCAGAATCGTGTAACAAACCCTCACCTGTTCGGACTTTTTTGGTGTCGCATCGGCGCATCAGGGTTTATCAGAATTGTAAGGGCGTGGCTATAATCGAAAGCCGAGCGGAAAGAGCAGGATTTAATTGCTCTGGGTCAAGGCGCGGAGTTTGAACAGGCGTCGTGACGCATCCGAAATGATTACTCTCACAAGGACCATTGAAATGAATAAATCCCTTATTTTGGCCGCCCTGATGGCCGCTGCTGCCCTGACCGCTTGTGGCAAAAAAGAAGAGGCAGCTCCTGCTCCCGCTCCGGTTGAAGCGCCCGCTGATGCTGCTGCTTCCGCCGCCGACGCCGCTGCAACCGCTGCCGCTGATGCCGCTTCCGCTGCTGGCGCTGCCGCCAACAGCGCTGTTGACGCTGCCAGCGCTGCTGTGAGCGACGCCGCTGCTTCCGCTTCCGCTGCTGTGGATTCCGCTGCTTCCGCCGCCGGTGCAGCTGCCGCCGCCGCTGTTGAAGCCGCTTCTGCTGCCGCCAAGTAAGCACGCATACTTTTGCCGGAATGGTTTCATTCCGGCATTTTGCGAAAGCCGCCTTCGGGTGGCTTTTTTATTATCTGAGGTGTTTGAAATCCAGGCCTCCTGGATCACGTTCTTAAACGCTTAGCCAGCTGCTTCCCATGGCCGTGCAGAAAAGAATTTCCTCGGCAGGGCAATTCAATACTGCCGATAGCGCGGCTTGGGCCAGGCCGGGTTGATTGTTGCGCTCGCTCAGGTGTCCCGCAATCACTGTATGCAGTTTCTCATGCAGCAAGGCCTGCAATGCCTGCGCCGACTGGCCGTTGTTGAGATGGCCATGTGAGCCGCCCACGCGGCGTTTCAGGAAGGGCGGGTAGCTCGATCGGGCCAGCAGATCCGGATCGTGGTTGCATTCGAGCAGGAGAGCGTGGCAGCCGCGCAGATTGTTGAGCACGTGGGGCGGTACGTGGCCCAGGTCGGTTAATACCCCCAATGTACGTGCGCCGTCGGTGCAGTTCAATTGCAGTGGTTCCAGGGCATCGTGCGGCACCGTGAATGGGCGCAATTCAAGGTCGCCTATGGCGACCTGCTCGCCGTCTTTCACCAGTGTCAAGGCGAGGCCCTCGGCCGATGCGTCCAGTGCCCGCCAAGTGCCAGCGCTCATCCAGAGCGGAATGTGGTGCCGCTTCGCCAGCGACAAGGCGCAGCCTATATGGTCGCTGTGCTCGTGGGTGATGAAAATGGCATTGAGCTGGCTGGCGCCTTCCAGTCCGCAGCGCCGCAGGCGCTCATCTATCTGGCGAATGCCCAAACCACAATCCACCAGCACCCGGGTGCTGGTGATGCCATCGCTGGCTTCGATCAGCGTGGCGTTGCCTGAGCTGCCGCTGGCCAGGCTCCGAAAGCGCAGCATTGCTGCGGTTTATTTCAACTCGTCGGCGATCACTTGAACGATGCGCTTCGCGGCGTCAGCGGGCACCGGGCCGCCGTTGGCGTCAAGCACAGCCACCGTGCTGGTTTGCGCTTCGCTGCGCACGACAACCTGATAGCGGCTCGTGGGCAGCGGCGGGGTGGAGCTGCCGAACAGCCTGCCGAAGAAGCCGGGTTCTTTCTTCTCGATCGTGGGATCGATGTAGCGTACGAAGTAAATACCCTTGCTGCGGTCGCGATCTTCCACCGTGAAGCCGGTGCGATCCAGCGCAAGGCCTACCCGCCGCCAGGCGCGGTCGAAGTCTTCACCAAGCTGCACTACGGGAGCGTTGTTTGCCGTGGCCACGCGCGCGTTCGGGGCGGCCGGGACTTGTGCCTGAGCGGCAATGAGCGCCTTGGATTCCTCTTGCGATACGCCCAGCTTGACCATCAGGCGGCGGAGGAATTCCGCTTCCAGCTCGGGGCTGCTGGCGCGAGGTTGCCAGACGGTATTGTCTTTCTGTGCGCTTGTAAAGACCTCTTCCATGCCCTTATGCGAGACGAAGATGTCCGTGCCGCCCTGGGCATTGCGCTCCAGGCGCGTGCGGAACTTGTCCCGCTCACCGGTGGAGTAGAGAGAATCAAGTGCCTTGCCGATGGTGGCGCGAATGAAATCCTGCGGAATCTTGGCGCGGTTTTCAGCCCAGTCGGTTTCCATGATGCCGATATTGGGTTGATCGATGGCCATCAGGAAGCCGCTTTCCAGCCAGAAATCGCGCACTGGGCTCCAGAGCTTGTCGGCGGGTCGGTCCACGCGCAGCCAGCGTTCATTACCGGCGCGCTCGAAATGCACGTCGGCAATGGTGGACGCCGCGGTGGGCGTGCCGGCCGCAGCGGTCGCGGCCTGGTTGACTTGGTATCCGCTGGCCGTGACCGTACCGCCTGGAATCACGTAGCGCGATTGGCCGGGCAACTGTGTCAGGTCCGGCGGCACTTCCAGGGAGACGCCACGGCCCGAACTCTTGTAATCGATCCGGTCGGGTTCGAACACTGAGCACGCGCTGAGCCCCAACAGGATGGCGAAGGGGAGCACGCGGATAGGAAAAGATGGCTTCACGTGTGAAATTCCTTTAACACTGCACTAGCACGAGAGAGGGCTGACGCGTTGACGCGGCTGGATGTGGCTGCCGCGTTGCCTGGTTTATTGGAGCAGACCGCTTGCCCGCAGTGCTTCTTCAACGGCGGGCTCGAAGGCCTTCGCCAGGGGAGTCATGGGTAGCCGCAGAGTGCCGCCGCAAAGGCCCATGCGCGCCATGGCCCACTTCACGGGGATAGGGTTGGCTTCCACGAACAGATGTTTGTGGATAGGCAGCAGCTTGAACTGGATCTCCATGGCGCGCCGTGTGTCTCCGGCCACGGCGGCCATGCACAAATCGTGCATTTGCCGTGGGGCCACGTTGGCGGTCACGCTGATATTGCCTTGCCCGCCGCACAGCATCAGTGCCACGGCGGTGGGGTCATCGCCCGAATAGACCGCGAAATCCTTCGGCACATCGCGGATGAGCCACTGCGCGCGTTCGATGTTGCCGGTGGCTTCCTTGATGCCCACGATGCCCGGCACCTGGGTGAGGCGCAGCACGGTGTCGTGTTGCATATCGCCTACCGTACGCCCCGGCACGTTGTAGAGCACCATCGGCAGATCGCCCACAGCTTCGGCGATGGCCTTGAAATGCAGGTACTGGCCTTCCTGCGTCGGCTTGTTGTAGTAAGGCACGACCTGCAATTGGCAATCGGCGCCCACCTTCTTGGCAAAACGCGCGAGTTCGATGGCTTCCGAGGTCGAATTGGCACCGCAACCGGCCATGATGGGCGTGCGGCCTGCCGCCTGCTCCACAGCCACGCGGATGATTTCCTGGTGTTCCTCGACATTCACGGTGGGCGATTCGCCCGTGGTGCCAACCACACCGATGCAATCGGTGCCTTCGGCGATGTGCCAGTCGATCAGCTTGCGCAGTGTCGGGTAATCGACGCTGCCGTCTTCGTGCATCGGCGTTACCAGGGCGACGATGCTGCCAATGATAGGGGTCATGAGAAAGTGCTTGTCTTGCGGCGTGAAACGGGCATTTTAGTGTGCGGCGAGCCGGTTGGGCTCCCCCGCCACGCATTGTTCGCCGATTGTCGGTTGGTTATTGGATGGTTTAGAGCGGATATCGTTCCGTTGGCTGGTCGTGCCCCCTGCATTGTTCGGCATGCGAACCGCCGCGATGCGCTGCACGAAACGCTCCGGATGCGACAGAAAACCGTCTTCGTAGCCTACCACCCGCCACGCCGGGCCAGCGCAGGCGCGCAGCAACTCGCCGGGCTGAAGCAGGAAATCCGGCCGCGAAGGCTTACCAACGGTTTCATTGCCGGCCGCGAATGTTTCATATAAAAGTGCGCCGCCCTCGGCCACGCTCTCCAGGATGGCCGGCAACAGCGGCCGCCACAGGTAGTTGGTGACCACCACGGCGCCGAAGCGCCGGTCCGCGAACGGCCAGGGCCCGTTCTCGATGTCGGCCTGCACCGCTTCGCCCAGGCTCCGCACAGCTTCGACCGCCCGTGGATCGCGGTCTACCCCGGTGACCGGATGGCCGCGTTGTGCGAACCAGCGCATATGGCGGCCGCCCCCGCAGGCCACATCGAGAACGGGGGCGCCGGCAGGCACGAGCGGGCTCCAGCGCCACACCCAGGGGGAGGGCGCCTGCAAACCGTGGAGAGGGGTGGTATTCATTGAAATTCTTGAAGTCGGCGCCTGCACGGAGACCTGTCCCGGTATGACGAATGCATGAGCCTTGCAAGGGGATGAATGTAGCCTGATCCTGCAATCTGTCACGGTAGGCTGTAGTTTCATCCAGTCCGGGAAGTATCCGATGGATAGAATGCCAGGTTATGGCTACGAATTCGACAACGGCAGAAGGTTATTCCGAAGGCTCGATACGGGTGCTGAAAGGGCTGGAACCCGTCAAGCAGCGCCCCGGTATGTACACGCGTACCGACAACCCGCTCCACGTGATCCAGGAGGTGCTGGACAACGCTGCCGACGAGGCGCTGGCGGGTTTCGGCAAGAAGATCAAGGTGACTTTGCACGCGGATGGCTCCATCAGCGTGGAAGATGACGGCCGCGGCATTCCCTACGGCATGCACCCCGAGGAAAAGGCACCGGTGCTCGAGCTGGTGTTCACCCGCCTGCACGCGGGCGGCAAGTTCGACAAAGGCAAGGGGGGCGCCTACAGCTTCTCCGGCGGCCTGCACGGCGTGGGGGTGAGCGTGACCAACGCGCTGGCCAAGCGCATGGAAGTCTCCAGTCACCGTGAAGGCATGGTGGCCAGGATGGTGTTCGAGGCTGGCGACGTGGTCGAAAAACTCGAGCTTCGCAAGCAGGCCGAAGGCGATCGCCGCCAAGGCACCACTGTGCGCGTATGGCCCGATCCCAAGTATTTTGAATCTCCCGTGCTGCCGGCAGGGGAGTTGATGCATCTGCTGCGCAGCAAGGCGGTGCTGATGCCGGGGGTCAGCGTCTCGCTGATCGACGAAAAGAAAAAGGACACCCAGACCTGGCAATACAAGGGCGGCCTGCGCGACTACCTTGAGCAGACCCTGTCGGCCGATGCCGTCATTCCTCTTTTCGAGGGCGAAGGCTACGCCGGCAAGGATGCCGACAGCTTCGCCGAGGGCGAGGGCGCCCAGTGGTGCGTGGCTTTCACCGAAGAAGGCCAGCCGGTGCGGGAGAGCTACGTCAACCTGATCCCCACGAGCGCCGGTGGCACGCATGACAGCGGCTTGCGCGACGGCCTGTTCAATGCCGTCAAGAGCTTCATCGAGCTGCACAGCCTGCTGCCCAAGGGCGTCAAGCTGATGCCGGAAGACGTTTTCGCGCGCGCCAGCTATGTGCTGTCGGCCAAGGTGCTCGATCCGCAGTTCCAAGGCCAGATCAAGGAGCGGCTCAATTCGCGCGATGCGGTGCGCCTCGTGTCGAGTTACGTACGCCCTGCGCTGGAGCTGTGGCTGAACCAGCACGTGGATCATGGCAAGCGGCTGGCCGAGCTGGCCATCAAGGCCGCCCAGACCCGGCAGCGCGCTGGCCAGAAGGTCGAGAAGCGCAAAGGCTCGGGCGTGGCCGTGCTGCCTGGCAAGCTCACCGATTGCGAAAGCCGCGACATCGCGCACAACGAGGTGTTCCTGGTCGAGGGCGATTCAGCCGGCGGCAGCGCCAAGATGGGCCGCGACAAGGAAACCCAGGCCATTTTGCCCCTGCGCGGCAAGGTGCTCAACACCTGGGAGGTCGAGCGCGACCGGCTCTTCGCCAACACCGAAATCCACGATATCTCGGTGGCCATCGGCGTCGATCCGCACGGCCCTGCGGATTCACCTGATCTCTCGGGGCTGCGCTACGGCAAGATCTGCATCCTCTCCGATGCCGACGTGGACGGCTCTCACATCCAGGTGCTGCTGCTGACCCTGTTCTTCCGCCACTTTCCCAAGCTGATCGAGACGGGCCACGTCTATGTGGCGCGGCCGCCCCTGTTCCGGGTGGACGCGCCTGCGCGGGGCAAGAAGCCCGCGGCCAAGATGTATGCGCTCGATGAAGGGGAATTAACCGCCATTCTCGATAAGTTGCGCAAAGATGGCGTTTCTGAAGGAAAATGGACGATTAGCCGCTTCAAAGGCTTGGGTGAGATGAGCGCGGAACAATTGTGGGAAACCACGCTCAATCCCGATACCCGCCGACTGCTGCCGGTGCAGCTTGGCCGCTTCGATTTCGGCCAAACCGCCACGGAAATGAGCAAGCTCATGGGCAAGGGCGAGGCCGCTGCGCGCCGCGAGCTCATGGAGCTGCACGGCGACGCCGTGGAAATCGACATCTGATCCCACACGCAGGGCTCAGAACGTACATCGTTTTCATGTCACTGGTACGTTTTAGGCACGTTTTTGGCAAGCATCTGGCAGGCATTTGGCAAGGATGACACCGACCTTTTTCAGACGAGTTTCCGTCCGCCTCCTGCAGGTGGCGGCGGCCTTGTCTCTGTCGGCTTTGCATCTTGGCGCGCGGGCCGATTTATGGGCCTATGTCGACGAGCAAGGCGTGACTCATTTTGCGGCCGCGCAGGTCAATGAACGCTACACGCTGTTTTTCAAGGACAGCGACCCGAACAGTTTCAGCCTCATCGACGGCAGCTTCGGCCTTGTCGAGGACGAGGAGGCCGGGGCTGCAGACAAGCGCAATGGCCCGGCCTTCGTTCTGCCCAAGCGCTTCGTAGCGCTGGAAGCGTCCCAGGGCTACAGGGCGGTGCAAAAACACATGCAGGCCGCCGCGAAAGCGCATGCCGTCGATTACGAGCTTCTGAAGGCGGTGATTGCCGCTGAGTCGGGTTTTGATCCTGCAGCCGTATCGCCCAAGGGCGCCGTCGGCCTGATGCAGCTTTTGCCCACCACCGCCCAGCAATATGGCGTGGAGGCCGACAAGCCGGACCGCCGGGACAGAAAAGGCAGGCTTCTGCCGGTGCGCACGGTGGAGCAGAAGCTGACCGATCCGCAAACCAATATCCAGGCAGGGGCGCGTTACCTCGCCTATCTGCTCAAGCTGTTCAAGGGCGAGCTCTCGCTGGCCCTGGCGGCCTACAACGCGGGTGAAGGTGCTGTGCAGCGTGCCGGCAACAAGATCCCGAACTACAAGGAAACCCAAGGCTACGTCAAGACAGTGATGGGTCTTTATGAGGTGTTCGTCGCCGGGCCGCCCCAAGACGGACAAGGCCCCCTCGGGGGGCAGCGGACCTCGCGCAGCGGGGGAGCGTGGGGGTCTATGGTCAAGCCACCAGAGACGGCTACCGCCGCAGCCGATGCGGCACGCCCGCTGGCCAGCGCGGTCGGCCGGATCGGCAATGGTATGGGCGGGCGTGTACGTGTGGAGTTGGGTGGTTTGCCGCAAATACCGGCCAACACACCTTGATTCCATCCTGATTCCGCCCTGATTTTTTCTAATGTTTTCCTTTCAATGAACGATCAATCGGTCTTGGACCTGGCTGGGGAGGGCAGCGGGTCTGGTGATGACCTCGACCTGGCCACTTACGCCCAACGTGCCTACCTCGAATATGCCCTTTCTGTCGTCAAGGGCCGTGCGCTGCCCGATGTGTGCGACGGCCAGAAGCCCGTGCAGCGGCGCATCCTGTATTCCATGGAGCGCATGGGGCTCGGCTACAACGGCAACACGGGCGCCAAACCTGTCAAGAGCGCCCGCGTGGTGGGCGACGTGCTCGGTAAATTCCACCCTCATGGCGATACCGCCGCGTACGACGCGCTGGTTCGCATGGCGCAGGATTTCAGCCAGCGCTATCCGCTGATCGACGGCCAGGGTAACTTCGGCAGCCGCGACGGCGACGGCGCCGCCGCCATGCGCTATACCGAGGCGCGGCTTGCCAAGATCACCAGCCTGCTGCTTGATGAGCTGGACGAGGGCACCGTGGAGTTTGTGCCCAACTACGACGGCTCGCATGACGAGCCGCGCCAGTTGCCCGCGCGCCTGCCTTTCGCGCTGCTCAACGGTGCCAGCGGCATCGCGGTGGGGCTGGCCACGGAAATCCCCAGCCACAATCTGCGCGAGGTGGCCGACGCCTGCGTGGCGCTGGTCAAATCACCCAAGCTCACCGATGAGGAACTGTTCGCGCTCATCCCCGGTCCTGACTATCCGGGTGGCGGGCAGATCATCAGCACGGCCAGCGACATCGCCGATGCCTACCGCACCGGCCGCGGCAGCCTGAAAGTACGGGCCCGCTGGAAGATTGAAGATCTGGCGCGCGGCCAGTGGCAGATGGTCGTCACTGAACTGCCGCCGGGCGTGAGCAGCCAGCGCGTGCTCGAAGAGATCGAGGAGTTGACCAACCCCAAGGTCAAGAATGGCAAGAAGGCCCTGACGGCCGAGCAGACCAACGCCAAGACCACCGTGCTGGCCGTGCTGGACACCGTGCGGGACGAATCCAGCAAGGATGCGCCCGTGCGTTTGGTGTTCGAGCCCCGGACCAGCCGCATTGGGCAGGATGAGTTGGCCAACACGCTCCTGGCGCACACCAGCCTGGAGACCTCGGCCCCGATCAACCTGACGAGCGTCGGCCTGGATGGCCGGCCGGTGCAGAAATCGCTGCGCCAGATGCTGGAAGAGTGGGTCACCTTCCGCCAGCAGACCATCACCCGCCGCAGCCAACACCGGCTGCAGAAAGTGCTGGACCGCATTCACATCCTCGAAGGGCGGCGGCTGGTGCTGCTGAACATCGACGAAGTGATCGCCATCATCCGCGAGAGCGACGAACCCAAGGCCGCGCTGATCGCGCGGTTCGGGCTCACCGACCGGCAGGCGGAAGACATTCTGGATATCCGGCTGCGGCAATTGGCGCGGCTGGAGGCCATCAAGATCGAACAGGAGCTCAAGGAGCTGCGTGAAGAACAGGGCCGCCTGGAAGACATCCTGGGCAACCCGAGCAGCCTGAAGCGCCTGATGATCAAGGAAATCGAGGCCGATGCCAAGCAATTCGCCGACGCCCGCCGTACCTTGATCCAGGCCGAGAAAAAGGCGGTGGCCGAAGTCAAGATCATCGACGAGCCCGTCACCGTGGTGATCAGCGAAAAAGGCTGGGTACGCGCACGGGCCGGCCACGGGCACGATGCGGCGGGCTTCGCCTTCAAGGCGGGCGACGGCCTTTATGGCACCTTCGAATGCCGCACCGTGGATACGCTGCTGGTGTTCGGCAGCAACGGCCGTGTCTACAGTGTGGCCGTGGCCAACCTGCCGGGCGCCCGCGGCGATGGACAACCCATCACCACGCTGATCGATCTGGAAGCGGGCACCCAGCCGCTGCACTACTTTGCCGGCGCCGAGGGCGCAACGCTGCTGCTCTCGGGCTCGGGCGGCTACGGTTTCCTGGCACGGGTGGAGCACATGCTCTCGCGCCAGCGCGGCGGCAAGTCTTTCATCACCGTGGGCGAGGGCGAGCAGATCTGCCAGCCGTCGCTGGTGTCGCTGGCGACCGCTGCAGCGGCTCCTGCGGCATCCAATGGATCCGTAGCGCCCATGCTGCCCGCCACCCATGTGGCCTGCGCGTCTACGGGCGGCCGCATTCTCACTTTCGAAATCGGCGAATTGAAGCTGATGGAGAAAGGGGGCCGTGGCCTGACCCTGATCGATCTCGAAGCCAAGGACACTTTGGCTGGTGCCGCTGCCTATACCCGCAGCGTGCGCATCCGCGGCATCGGCCGTGGCGGCAAGCCGCGCGAGGAAACGCTGGAAATCCGCAGTCTCAACAATGCCCGCAGCGCCCGTGCGCGCAAGGGCAAGGCCGCCGATCTGGGCTTCAAGCCGAATGGCGTGGAGCGGGTGCAATGATCGGTTTCGATATCTCCACGGTGGGCTTGCTGGTGGCGGTCGTTGCCGGTTTGGGCAGTGCCTGGCTGGGGCGGCGCCTGTCGCGGGGCTGGCGCGCCAAACGGGAAGCCCAGCAAGAGGCTGCCCGGCGCGCCAATGAGTCCCGCCAGGTGCGGCGGGCGAGAGAGCGGCAGCAGAAGCGCTAGACCGCTGGATCGTTAGAAACTTGTTCGATAAGCCGCCGCGGCGCTCTCGATTTCCGGGGCGTCCGGCGTGGTGCATGAAGATGGAGTGAAGAACTGAAATGGTTCAAGTGAAAGAAGGCCAAGCGGTGCAAGGTTCCTGGCTGGTGGAGCAGATGAAAAACGGCGATGTGTTTTTTGCATCGCCCACGCTGCAGTGGCGCTCGCGGGGGCTGCAAGGAGCCGTATGCAGCCACGAACCCGCTTCGGCGGCAGCCGTTCAACGCCTTTTCGGCCAGGCGCGCTCAGAGGGGAATGCCGAGCCGGTCATGTTCGGCCTGGTGCCGTTCGACTCATCCCTGAAGGCGAGTTTCACCATTCCCGCGCAGGTGGAAGCCATGCCAGCTTCCCATGGCGGCAGCAGCAGCGTCCAGCCGGCGGGGCGCAAGCCTTCCGTGGTCGACCGCCGGCCGGTGCCCGCTCCGGAGGTCTATGGCGACATGGTGCGCAAGGCGCTGACGCTGTATGCCGCTGGCGGTGTGAGCAAGATCGTGCTGTCGCGCGCCCTGGATGTGGAGCTCGATACCCCGATCGACTATGAATACGTGCTGCGCGATCTGCTGCGCCGCAACGCGCACGGGTACACCTTCGCGGTGCCGGCCTGGTCTGGCGGCGACGCAGGTGCACCCCGGCGGCGGTCATGCTGGGGGCGAGCCCGGAGTTGCTGGTGCGCCGTGAGGGCGATCGCGTGTTCATCAACCCGCTGGCAGGCTCCATTCCGCGCCATGCCGATCCCGCGGAAGACAAGGCCCGCAGGGAAGGGCTGGCCGTCTCGGAGAAGGATTTGCGCGAGCACGGCTATGTGGTGCGGGACATTGTCCGCATCCTGAAGGCGCATTGCGATGACCTGGAAGTGCCGGATGGCCCCTCCGTGATCGGTACGGATGCGCTTTGGCATCTGTCCACCTTCATCACGGGGCGCCTGAAGAATCCTGAAGCCACCGCGCTGGATTTGGCCTGTGCCTTGCATCCCACGCCCGCTATCTGCGGCTACCCGACGGCAGTGGCTTTCCAGCATATCAAGGAGCTGGAGCCTTTCGAACGCGAGTATTTTGCGGGCCTGGTGGGCTGGCAGCGCGAGAATGGCGATGGCGAGTGGGCGCTGACGCTGCGTTGTGCCCGCTACGACGGCCAGCGCACGCTGCGTCTGTATGCCGGCGCCGGCACGGTGGCAGGCTCTGATCCCGATAGCGAGATCCGCGAGACGGCGACCAAGATGGAAACCTTCATGCGGGCGATCGCATAGCCGCATCTGCAAATCTGTAATCCTCAAAAGCCAAGGCCCGCACGAAGCGGGCCTTGGCTTTCGAGGGGCTGAATCAGCCTTCCGTCAGGTTCAAGCGTTTGATCAGCGGCGACCAGCGCTGCAGTTCCTCACGCATGTACTGGCCGAATTCGTCCGGCGTCATGGGGGCCGGTTCCATGTACATGGTTTTCAGGCGCTGGCCGACTTCCGGCGAAGCCAGCGCTTTGGTGAGCGCGGCGTTGAGTTTGGTTTTGACGTCGGCGGGCACGCCAGCCGGGGCCACGAATCCGATCCAGCCTGAACCTTCGACACCAGGATAGCCCTGTTCGGCTACAGTAGGCACTTCAGGCAGGAAGCTCAAGCGCTTGGCGGCTACGGCTGCCACGGCCCGCAGGCGGCCGTCCTTGATCATCGGCATGACAGCCACGGGCGGTAGCGCGGCAAAGTTCGTGTCTCCACTCAGCAGGGAGGTCACCGCGTCGGGAGAAGACTTGTAGGGCACATGCAGGGCTTTGCCGCCTACGCGGTCCAGCAGCAGTTCCACCGCCAGGTGTGAAACCGTGCCAGCGCCGGTGCTGGGGAAGTTCAGCTTGGCGTCGGGCTTTTTCATCTGCGCGATGAGATCCGCTAGATTCTTCACGGGCGAATTGGCGGGCACGACCAGCACGTTGTACTGGTGAACGGCCAGCGTCAGCGGTGTGATGTCCGTGGCGGGGTTGTAGGGCAGATGCTTGTAAATGACGGTGTTGTTCACCAGCGGGCCGGTGATCGACACGCCGAAGGTGTAGCCGTCGGGCTTGGCTTTGGCGATCTGATCCGTGCCCAGGTTGCCGCTGGCGCCTGGCCGGTTCTGGATGATGATGGTTTGCTTGAGGGTCTTGCCTGCTTCCTCGGCCACCACACGCGCCATGGTGTCGGGGCTGGAGCCGGCGCCAAACGGCACGATCAGGGTCAGCGGCTGCCTGGCCGGCCAGGCAGCTTCCTGCGCAATGGCCGGAGCTGTCAGCCCGGCGGAAAACAACGCGGCCATGCCGCCCAGAACCAGTCTTCTCGTATGGAGTTTCATGCGTTGGAGATGAGGATAAATTGAAGCGAAAAATACGGCGTCAGTTTATCAGTGGGGCTATTCCGCTGGGACCGCCGAGCTCCAGTTCGGCAAATGCGGCGCATAAGGAGGGCGTGGATGCCGAGCTGGAGCTCGGCGGTTCAGGGGTAAGCTTACTTGCCCGAACCTTCGCCCGTCAGCAGCTTGACCACGCTCGAGAAGTCGAGGCCGCCGCGGCCAGCCTGCTTGTTCATCGCATACAGGTTGCGCGCCACTTCACCCAGCGGAATGGTGGCGCCGACGCCCATGGCCGCCTCGACGGCCAGGCCCATGTCCTTGAGCATGAGGTCGTTCCCGAAGCCGCCTGCATAGCCGCGCGAAGAGGGCGCATTTTCCAGCACGCCGGGCCAGGGGTTGCACACTTCGGTCGCCCAACTGCGGCTGGTGCTGACGGCCATCATTTGGGAAAGGGCCTTGGGGTCGAGCCCGTGAGCCACGCCCAGTGCCAGGGCTTCGCCGGTGACCGCCATGATCACACCCAGCGCCATGTTGTTGCACAGCTTGGCGACTTGTCCGGCGCCGGCTGCACCCATGTGGAAGATGTTCTTGCCCATGGCCTGCAGCAGCGGGCGGGCGCGCTCAAGCGCCTCGGTGTCACCGCCGACAATAAAGGTGAGCGTGCCGGCCGAAGCGCCTGCCACGCCGCCTGACACGGGCGCATCGATCATCGCCACCCCGCGCTCCTTGGCCGCAGCGGCGACTTTCTGTGCCGAAGCCGGGGCGATGGTGCTGCAATCGATGACCAGCGTGCCTTTGGGTAGCTGGCCTAGCAAACCGCCTTCGCCCAGGTACAGGGCTTCCACATGCTTGCTGGCGGGCAGCATGGAAATGACGATCTGGGCGCCTTCCACGGCGGCTTTCGCCGAAGCCGCGGCAGTGACGCCTTGCTCGCGTACCTTGCCGAGCGCATCCGCGCTCAGATCGAAGGCGCTCACGGTGTAGCCTGCCTTGTGCAGGTTGACGGCCATCGGGCCGCCCATGTTGCCCAGGCCGATGAAGGCAATGCGTTCGGATGTGCTCATGGTTCAGGTCTCCAGTTGGGTTTGGTCTAAGGGCTTTACGCTCATTCCCTTCAGAGTCCTTGCGTGGTTTTTTCTCCCTCCCCCACTGGGGGAGGGTTGGGGTGGGGGCTTTCACGGCACGATCTGCACGGCGGAAGGCTGTTCAGATCAAACGCCGTGAAAGCCCCCATCCCCACCTTCCCCCAGCGGGGGAAGGAGCCAGTCAAAGACCTTGAAGCGCGCGGGCGTCACAGTTACTTCAAATGTTCTTCAATCCACTCCGGGGTCACTTCGGCCAAGGTGGCCGGCTGCCAGCGAGGGGTCTTGTCCTTGTCGATCAGCAGGGCGCGCACGCCTTCCGCAAAGTCGGGGTGGGCGCAGCAGCCGATGGAGGCTTTCAGTTCCAGATCGAATACTTCGGCCAAGGACATGTGCCGTGCGCGGCGCAGCAGCTCCAGGCTCAAGGCGGCGGAGGTCGGGGAGCCCTTGAGGAAGGTTTTGCCGGCCAGAGCCAGCCAGGGGTCCGCGTCTTCCGCCAGCGCGGCCAGGCGCGGGGCGATGTCCTGCAGACGGTCATGGCCGATCACGGTATTGATGCGGTCCAGGTGGGTGCGCAGTGGGGAATCAGGCATCGGAGTGCCTTGGCCCAGACGTTCGAGGAGGTGGCTCATTTGGGCCGAGTCCGTCTCCGCGTGGCCTTGCCAGGAGGCGCCGGCAATGGCTTGCAGCAGGGCGCCGTGTTGCTCGTGCGGCACCAGGAAGTCGGCCAGGCCAGCGAACAGCGCGTCAGCGGCGTTGATGGAGGCTGCCGTCAGTGCCAGGAAGGCCCCGCTCTTGCCGGGCAGGCGGGACAGCAGCCAACTGCCACCCACGTCCGGGTACAGGCCGATGTTGATCTCGGGCATGGCCATGCGGGTCTTGGGCGTGGCCACGCGGTGCGATGCGCCCGCCATGAGGCCGATACCGCCGCCCATCACGATGCCATGGCCCCAGCACACGAAAGGCTTGGAGTAGGTGTGGATGAGCAGGTCCAGCTCATATTCGCGCTTGAAGAAGGCAGAAGCCACGGGGGGACCTGGCCGGGAGGCAGGGCGCGGATCGCTTTGACGAGGTCGACCACATCGCCGCCGGCGCAGAAGGCTTTCTCACCGGTGGCGTCCAGGATTACACCCGCGATGTGCGGATCGGCAGCCCACGCGGCCAGTTGCGGGTTGAGCAGGTCCACCATTTCCAGCGAGAGGGAGTTCAGGCTGGCGGGAGCATTGAGGGTGGCGCGGCCGAAGCGGTGGCCGCTGGCGGTCTGCAGGGTTTCGAACAGGACGGGTTGAGAAGCTGGCTGATCGCTCATGAGGGGATTAGGCGTTTTTCCATTGAGGGCTGCGCTTGCCGAGGAAGGCATTGACGCCTTCGCGCTGGTCTCCGGTATCGAACAAGCCGATGAAGGCTTCGCGCTCGGCGGGCAGAGCGTTGGCAGGGCCGCCGTGGCGGGCTGCCTGGATCAGATTCTTGCATACGCGCACGGCGCCAGGACTTTGGCGGCCGACCTGCTCGGCCAGCGCCAGCGCGCGCGCCAGGCCCTGGCCGCGCGGCGTGGTTTCATCCACGAGGCCAATGCGTTGCGCGGTGGCGGCGTCCACGCGCTCGCCCAGCAGTACCATGCGCTTGGCCCAGCTTTCGCCGACGTTCCAGGCCAGCCACTGGGTGCCGCCAGCGCAGGGCAGCAGGCCCACGGAGGCTTCGGGCAAGGCCATGACAGCGTGTTCCTCGGCCACGCGCAGATCGCAGGCGAGCGCGCATTCCAGGCCACCGCCCATGGCGTAGCCATTGAGCGCCGCGATGCTGACGCCGCCATAGCCGGCCAGCGCTTCAAAGGCCGCGCCAAAACGGCGCGCCATCGTGGCGGCCATCCCCTTGTCGCCGTCGGCGAACAGCTTGAGATCGGCTCCCGCGCTGAAGAATTTTTCGCCATCGCCGGTGATGACCAGGGCATAAATGTCGCGGTCGGCCTCCAGATCGCGCACCAGCCGTTCCAGTGCGGCCAGGCTCTCCACCGTCCAGGTATGGGCGGGCGGGTTGGTGAGGGTGACGAGCGCTGTGTGGCCGCGCTTTTCCAGGCGCAGGCCTGCATAGGTGGATGAGGTCACTTCAAGGCTTCCAGGGCGTCGTTTTGGAGCAGGCGGCGCGCGATGATGGTTCGCATGATTTCGTTGGTGCCTTCGAGGATCTGGTGCACCCGCGCATCGCGCAACAGGCGCTCCAGCGGGTATTCGCGGATGTAGCCGTAGCCGCCGTGCAGTTGCAGCGCGTCGTTCACCACATTGAAGCCGGCATCGGTAGCGAAGCGCTTGGCCATGGCGCAATAGGTGCTGGCTTCGTGCGCGCCTGCGTCGAGCTTGGAGGCCGCCAGGCGCACCATCTGGCGCGCGGCGACCAGTTCGGTGGCCATGTCGGCCAGTTTGAACTGCAACGCTTGAAAGCTCGCGATCGGCTTGCCGAACTGCTGGCGCTCCTGCATGTAGCGCTGGGCATGTCCGAGCGCGCCCTGGGCCGCGCCCACGGAGCAGGTGGCGATGTTGATGCGCCCGCCATCGAGGCCCTTCATGGCGATCTTGAAGCCTTCACCTTCCTGGCCCAGCAGGTGATCGGCCGGCACGCGTACGCGGTCGAAGCTGATCTGGCGGGTGGGCTGGCTGTTCCAGCCCATTTTTTCTTCTTTCTTGCCGTAGTGGATGCCCGGCGCATCAGCCGGCACGACGAAGGCGCTGATGCCACCAGCACCGCCCCCGCCGGTGCGGGCCATCAGGATCAGCACATCGGTGGAGCCGGCGCCGCTGATGAAGGCTTTGCTGCCGCTGATGACGTATTCGTGGCCTTCGAGTTCGGCACGGGTCTTGAGCGAGGCGGCGTCGGAGCCAGCGCCGGGTTCGGTCAGGCAGTAGCTGGCAAGCTTCTGGCCGCTGGTGAGCTGAGGGCCCCAGTGTTCGCGCACCGCTGCCGTGGCCCAGGTGCCGAGCATCCAGGTGGCCATGTTGTGGATGCTGATGAACGCGGTGGTGGAGGGGTCGACGGCTGCCATCTCCTCGAACACCAGCGTGGTGTCGAGGCGGGACAGGGCGAGGCCGCCAGCGTTTTCGGGGGCATAGAGGCCACAAAAGCCCAGCTCCCCCGCTTTAGCGATGGCCTCGCGGGGAAAAATGGCCTCGGCATCCCACTTGGCCGCATGGGGAGCGAGTTCGGCTTGCGCGAACTCGCGCGCGGTATCGGCGAAGGCGCGCTGGTCTTCGGTGAGTTCGAAATTCATGTGGAGGTGTCATTCCTCTTGGTTTCGCAGGAGCGGCTTGAGCGCGTGGCGCCAAAATTCCCGGTTTTACTCCATCCCCTTCTGGGCATAGGTATCTACACATCTTCTCCCGTCATTCCCGCGCAGGCGGGAATCCAGGATTACGTGGCGCTACGCCAGCAAAAGCACTCCCTTTGCATCCCCGTTCTGCCAATCCCACTGCAAACCATGTTGGATGTCCGCGCTTCTTATCCCTGGATTCCCGCCTGCGCGGGAATGACGGGGATGAAATACAAAGATGTGTAGATACCTATGCCCAGAAGAGGAAGGTGCAAGACCGCAATGTTTTACTTCAAGCTGATCGTCGTGTTCACGCCATGCGAAGTGGTGCTGTCGTCGAACCAGCGGGCTGTCACGGTCTTGGTCTGCGTGTAGAACAGCACGACCTGTTTGCCGTAGGGGCCCAGATCGCCCAGCTTGGACGCGCGCGAGCCGGTGAAGGAGAACATCGGGACGGGCACAGGGATTGGCACGTTGATACCCACCTGGCCCACGTCGATGTCTTCCTGGAACTGGCGTGCCGCGGCGCCGGATTGTGTGAAGATGGCCGTGCCGTTGCCGTTGGGGTTGTCGTTGATGAAGTCAACGGCTTCCTGCAGATCATTGGCAGCCACCAAGCACAGCACCGGGCCGAAGATTTCCTGGTCATAGATGGCCATGCCGGGCTTCACGCCGGAGAAAATCGTCGGGCCGACGAAGTTGCCGTTGCCGTAACCAGCCACCTCCGGGTTGCGGCCATCCAGTTCCAGCGTGGCGCCATCCTGCACGCCGCGCTCGATCAGGCCTTCCACACGGCTCTTGGCGGCGCAGGAAATCAGTGGACCCACATCGGTGCCTTTTTCAGTGCCGGCATTCACTTTCAGGGTTTTGGCCTTGGCGACCAGTTCGGGGATCCACTTCTGCGCCTCGCCCACCAGCACGGCGGTGCTCACGGCCATGCAGCGCTGGCCAGCGGCACCGAACGCGGCGCCCGCCAGGGCATTGAGTGTCTGTTCCTTGTTGGCATCGGGCAGGACGATGGCGTGGTTTTTCGCGCCCATCATGCACTGCACGCGCTTGCCGGCCAGGCTGGAGCGGTTGTAGACATGCGTGCCCACTTTGGTGGAGCCCACGAAGCTGACGGCTTTGATGTCCTTGTGGTCGCAAATGGCGTTCACCACGTTTTCACCGCCGTGCACCACGTTGAGCACGCCGGCGGGAATGCCGGCTTCCAGCGCGAGCTCGCACAGGCGCATGGTCACCATGGGGTCCTGCTCGGAAGGCTTGAGCACGAAAGTGTTGCCGGTGACGATAGCCATCGGGAACATCCAGAGCGGGATCATGGCCGGGAAGTTGAACGGCGTGATGCCGGCGCACACACCCAGCGGCTGCAGCAGCGTGTAGGTGTCCACACCGTTGGCCACGTTGTTGGCCAGTTCGCCCAGTTGCAGGTTGCCGATGCCAGCGGCATGTTCCACCACTTCCAGGCCGCGGAAAACATCGCCCTCGGCGTCGGGCAGGGTCTTGCCCTGTTCGGCGGTCAGCAGGGCAGCCAATTCACCCATGTTTTCACGGATGAGCTGCTGGTATTTCAGGAAGATGCGGGCGCGCGTGCCGATGGGGGTCTTGCGCCAGGTCTTGAAGGCCTTCTTGGCCACGGACACCGCATGGTTGATTTCGTCCGAGGTGGCGAAAGGCACGCGTGCCAGTACCTCCTGCGTGGCGGGATTGACCACATCGCGCCACTCTGTGGTGGCCGATTCCACGAACTCGCCGCCGATCAGCAGCTTGACGGTGGGGACAGCAAGGGTCTTGGATTGCATGGGTGCCTCGGAAAGTGATTGGAAATATAAAGACAGGGAGGATCTTAGGTCTGCAAAACTTTATGCACAATAGCCTGAATTGAAAACGCCCTTGCAAATTTGCACAGCTGCCGGACACCATGGACTGGGATCTTTTGCGTTACTTTCTGGAACTGGCGCGAACCGGCCGGCTTACGGCGGCGGCGCGCCGGCTGGATGTGGACCACACCACGGTTTCGCGCCGGGTGCAGGCCCTCGAGAAGAAGCTGGGCACCACGTTGTTCGTGCGCACCTCCTCGGGCATGGATTTGACGGAGGAGGGCAGGCTTCTGCTTCCCGAGGCCGAGGCCATGGAGTCGGCGGCCTCGCGGGTTCAGGGGCATGCCGAGCAGCCCGCCAATGAATTGGGCGGGGTGGTGCGGGTGGGCGCTACCGAAGGCTTTGGCTCGGCGGTGCTGGCACCCTATCTGGCTTCCTTTGCAGCCAGCCATCCGCGCCTGACCATTGATCTCGTGGCGGTGTCGGCCATTGTGAGCATCTCGCGGCGTGAGGCGGACATCGTGATCTCCCTGGAGCGGCCCCGGCGGGGCCCGTTCGTGGTCACGAAGCTGTGCGACTATGTGCTGCTGCTGTATGGGGCCAGGACCTACCTGGCCAAGCACCCACCCCTGAAATCCCTCCAGGATCTGAAGCACCACAGCCTGATCGGCTACGTGGATGACCTGCTGTTCAGCAAGCAGTTGCAGTTTGTCAACGAGATCGATCCGCCCGAGCGCTTTACCTTGCGCAGCACCAGCATCGCCGCCCAGCTCAACGCGACCGCGGCAGGCGGGGGCTTTCCGTTCTTCCGGCTTTCCTGGCGGATCCTGAGCCCCGTCTTGAGCCGGTACTGGAGCAGGAGGTCCGTTTCCAGCGTACGTTCTGGATGTCGATGCCCGAGGAGGTGAAACAGGTTCCCCGGATTCGCCAGACCTGGGACTATCTCCGGGAGATGATTGATGCGGAAAAGTCGTTGCTGATGGCTGAGCGCTAACAGCGGCTAGGGGGCATCAGTCGACCCCACAAAAGTCCCCAGCCTTGGATTCAAGGATCCAGCTTGCGTAACACTTGCGCAAGTTTCCTGACTGCAAGTTCCATTTCTCCCGGCGTATGGGCGGCAAACCCCATCAGGAAGCCCGGTTGGCGCTCATGCGATGCGTGCAGCGCCGTCAATCCGAGCAGGTCAATCCCTTCCCTGCGTGCGGCTTCCACGGCTTTATGTTCAGGGATGGAGCCGGTCAGGAAGCAGGGCATTTGCATGCCGCCCGCAGGCACCCGAGGCGTGAGGAAATCGCCGAGATGGCTGTGTACCAGTTCCGCCAGCACATCGCGCCGTTTGGCATAAACGGCGCGCATGTGGCGCACGTGCGCGCCGAAATGCCCGCCCTCGATGAAGCGCGCGAGCGTCAATTGCGGAATGGACGCGCTGTGCCCGTCCAGCAGGGTGCGGGCCACGGTCATGGGCTCGACAAGCTGCGGCGGCAAGATCATGTAGCCGATACGCAAGCCCGGAAAGAGTGACTTGGTGAAGGTGCCAATGTAGATGGTGCGCTCGTGCCGGTCGAGCCCTTGCACGCACGCGGTGGGTTTGCCCGCATAGTGGAATTCGCTGTCGTAATCATCTTCGACGATCCAGGCCTGATGCTTGCGGGCCCATTCGATCACGGCCAGCCGCCTGTCGAGCGCCAGCGTGGCGCCGGAGGGAAACTGGTGCGAGGGTGTAAGGAAGACCGCCTTGGCGGGTTGCTCGGATCTGCTCAGATGCTCCACGAGCATGCCATCCGCATCAAGCGGCACGGGGACGCATTCCAGGCCGGCTGCGTTGAAGGCCTTCCGGGCGCCGTGGTAAGCCGGGTCTTCGATGAAGATGCGGTCGCCGGCGTCAAGCAGGACGTTGGCGCACAAGACCAGGGCTTGCTGTGAACTCGTGAGAATCAGTACGCGCTCGGGCGCGGCATGTGCACCGCGTTCCAGGTTGGCGTAATCGGCAATGGCCCGTCGCAGCGGCTCCATGCCTTGCGGCAGGCTGGGCAGTAGCGCCTTAGTGCCGTATTCCTTCAAGACCTGCCGCTCCAGCCTCTCCCAGGTAGGCAAGGGGAAGTTTCGTGTTTCCGGCACTCCAGGCGCGAAGGCGCGCGGCCCCAGGAAGTCACGCACGCCGCCATCCTTGAGCATGGCGCTGCCGCGTTGGCTCAGGCGCCCCGAGGTCCTGGAGGCTGGTCCGCGTTTCGGCGCACCGCGCGCGGGCAGGCGCCCGGCACGTTCCGAGACGAAGCTGCCGCTGCCTACTTTACGTTCAATGAAGCCCTCGGCGTGCAACTGGCCGTAGGCCGCCTCGACCGTATCGCGGGAAACCCCCAAAGACTGCGCCAGCGCGCGCGATGCAGGCAGCGGCCTGCCTGCCCCCAGCGTACCTTCGAGGATCAACTGTCTTATGGCCCGTTGGATGCGCGCATGCAAGGGGAGGTCCCCTCGGGCTGGATCGCCGATCCAGGATTTGACGGATTCGAGTTGGGCGTGCTTGAACAATTGGCTGGTATAAGCTCTTGAAAGTGGATGGAATTATCAGACCATTACGGACGTATAAACCTGATCATGCAGTCCGCCAATCCACCGTCATCTCTTCATTGGAAAGATCTCGCCCCTCCCATCGTGGCGGGTTTGATTTCGGTCATCGTCAACTACGGCGGTACTTTCATTCTGGTGTTCCAGGCCGCGAAAGTCGCGGGCCTCAGCCCGGAGCTGACTGCTTCCTGGGTATGGTCGGTCTCGATCGGTGTAGGGGTGACAGGCTTGCTGCTCAGTTGGGTTTTTCGCGAACCCATCATTACGGCCTGGTCCACGCCCGCTGCAGCGTTTCTGGTGACGGCTTTGGCGGCGACACCGTATGCGGAAGCGGTGGGCGCCTACCTGATCTCGGCCGCCGCATTCGTCGTGTTGGGCTGGTTGGGCTGGTTCGAGCGCGTGATCCGGTTGATTCCGCCTGGTGTGGCGGCGGGCCTGCTGGCGGGCATCCTGCTGCAGTTCGGCATCAAGGCCTTTGGCGGCATGAGCGTGGATCCTGTGTTGGCCGGTCTGCTGATCGCGGCCTATGTGGTGCTCAAGCGGGTGATGGCGCGCTACGCTGTCGTGGGGATCCTGATGCTGGGCGTGACCTTTCTCCTGCTGCAGAACCGCGTGGATTTATCCGGGCTGGCGCTGAAGTTTGCCGTACCCGTCTTCACCAGGCCGGAGTTCTCGCTCAATGCCCTCCTGAGCGTGGCGCTGCCGCTTTTTCTCATTACGCTGACGGGCCAGTACATGCCCGGCATGCTGGTGCTGCGTAACGATGGTTTCCGGACCAGCGCCAATCCCATCGTCATGCTGACCGGCCTGGGCTCCTTGCTGATGGCGCCGTTCGGCTCGCATGCCTTCAACATCGCCGCCATCACGGCGGCGATTGCCACGGGCCCGGAGGCGCACGAGGATCCATCGAAGCGCTGGATCGCGGGAATCGCCGCAGGGGGGTTCTACATTCTCGTAGGGGTGTTCGGTGTGACACTGGCCGCCGTCTTCATGGCCTTTCCTGCCACCTTCATCGCCACGCTGGCGGGCTTGGCGCTCCTGGGCACCATCGGCGGCAGCCTGGCGGGCGCTCTGGCTGATGCCAGAACACGCGAGGCGTCGCTGATTACCTTCCTGGCTGCAGCCGCCAACATCACGATGTTCGGAATCGGGGGGCTTTCTGGGGCTTGGTGATAGGCTTGGCCGCCTATGTCGTGCTCAACGGCCAGATGCTTTGTCGTGCGCCGCAGGCTGCCCTGTCTCCCGCCGTACCGGCCGCCCGCAAGGGGTAGTTCAAGGAAAAGGTCATGCCTGTGCCATCGGACACTCAAGCAGAAACCCAGACACGCCACGACCAGCATAGTCTGTATCCCCAGGCCCTGACCGCGGACGATTTCAGGCACAACCTGGCTGCAGTCCAGGCGCGCATGGCAGCCGCATGCCTGCGCTCGGGACGAGACCCCGGCGCCGTGAGGCTGCTGCCGGTCAGCAAAACCAAGTCCGAGGCCAGCCTGCGCCTGGCCTATGAGGCAGGCTGCCGCCACTTTGGGGAGAACAAAGTGCAAGAGGCCTATGGCAAGTGGGAGACCATGCAGGATCTCGCGGGTCTGAATTGGTCGGTCATAGGCCATCTGCAAACCAACAAGGCCAAGCTGGTGGCGCGGTTTGCCAGCGAGTTTCAGGCGCTGGACAGCCTGCGCGTGGCCGAGTCGCTGGACCGGCGCCTGCAGGCCGAAGGGCGCTCGCTGGATGTGTTCGTTCAGGTCAATACCTCCGGGGAGGACAGCAAATATGGTCTGTCACCGGAAGAGGCGTCGGGCTTTCTCAAGGAGCTTCCGGCGTTTTCGGCGCTGCGCGTGCGTGGCCTGATGACATTGGCGCTTTTCTCCTCCGACGTGGAACGCGTGCGCGGGTGCTTCGTTCTATTGCGCCATCTGCGCGATCAACTACGGCAGCAGGCGCCCGTGGGCGTCAGCCTGAATGAGCTGTCGATGGGCATGTCTGGCGACTTCGAGATCGCCATCGAGGAAGGCGCCACCGTGATACGCATGGGGCAAGCTATTTTTGGCGCCCGGTCTTTGCCGGACAGCCATTACTGGCCTGAGGCAGGCTAGTGCGAACACGCCCTAGACTTCTTTCTCCAAGGAGTTTTCTCCAGATGCCGGTTGAGGGGCATCCAGCGGCAGCCACAGCGTGAACACCGTACCCCGCACAGGTTGCGGCTCCCATTGCACGCAGCCGCCCAGGGCGCGGGCCCGGGCTTGTACGTTGCCAAGGCCTTTGCGGCCGGGCTCGTACTCGCTGGCCGGGGGCGGCGAGAAAGGCCGGCCATCGTCTTCCACCTGCACCTGCACGCCGGGCCGCCCAACGGCATCGGCGCAGGCGGTGCGGAACGTGATCTGGTGTGCGCTGCTGTGCTTGACGATGTTGGTCAGCACTTCCTGCAGGATGCGCAGCACATGCAGCGCGCTTTGGGCATCCAGCCAGGGCAGCGGAGGCACATCCTGCACGGCCCAGTGCAGGGTCAGGCCGGCGCCCTCCAGGCGGGGGCCCAGGCGGAAGCGCAGATTGGCCAGCAGGGCCAGCAGATCGGCATCCACGGGTTCCAGCGAGTCGATGGCAATCTTCAGGTCATCTATGCATTCGCGCAGCACCTGGGCCACATCCACTTGCGCGGCAGGCTGGTTTTCGACCAGGCGCAGCGCGCTCATGAGCGACGAGCCCACGCCATCGTGCATCTCGCGCATGACGCGCTGCCTCTCGTTCAGCAGGGTGCGGGCGCGCTCGGCTTCGCTCAGGCGCGCATGTGTTTCGGCCAGCGCGTGCCCCTGTTCCGCCAGGCGCTGCGTGAGGGTGGCGCTGGCGCTGGCGGCGACCTGCAGCGCGCTGGTGTAGCGATTCAGCGCGATGACCAGAAACAGCGTGAACATGCCCAGATAGACATATGGGGTGAAATAGATGTCTTCGATGTTCTGGTAGTTCTGCAGGGCCAGGTCGTGCAGCCCCATGGGGAACGAAGCCAGTATCCAGATGGCCAGCAGCACACTGCTGGGCGTGCGCTGCCGCCAGGCACCCAGCACGGCCACAGCCAGTACCAGCAGGGAAGGCGGCAACAGCGTCAGGCGCAACAGCGGCAGCATGGTGGTCAGCGATGGCGCCCACAGGGGCAGGGCGGCCAGGGTGACGGCCACTACATAAACCAGCAGCACCAGGCCCAGGCGTGGACGCGGACGCTCCTCCACCATGCAAAGGAAGTGAAATGAACACAGGACCGAGCCCTGCGAGCCCGCCAGGGTCAGCCATGAGAACCAGTCGTCGCGCAGCGCGAAGCCTTGGCTGTCGACCAGGAAGTGGAGCGACGACATGAGGTGGCAGACCGACATCAGGAAGAACATCAGATACACCTCGCCGCCTCGCCGCCGCACCAGCCACACCACCAGCGCGAACACCCCCAGCACGAGATAGGCGCCGCGCATCAAGGTGATGAGATCGGCCTGTAGCAGGTTGCGCGTGCGCCACGCGCCTTCCAGTTGTTCCTCTGGGCCTGCCCAGACCGTGGACAGGGCGCCTCCTATTCCGGGGAGCATGGCTGCGCGCACGTGGAGTACAGCCGGCTCGCCGGGGCGTGTGGCGCCCCCCAGATCCAGCCAGATCGGCCGATTGAAACTGTTCCATACCCGGCTGCCGCGCGATTGCCACAGCAGGTGGCCATTGACATAGAGCGCCTGCGTGCCCACCGTCTGCCAGCGCGGGATATACAGCCTCGGTCCTTGCGGAGTGATGGTCAGCGCGGAAGGCGGCAGCGTCATGCGGTACCAGAGTACCTGCGGAGGCACACTGGCCGGGTCGGAGGCACCGGCCATCAGCCGTGGACGGGCGTTGGGCAGCGTCACATCCTGCCAGGGCGTGCCGGCTGCGAGCACGGCGTCGTCGCTTTCCTCAAGGGAGAGCGGCGGCTCCCACTGCGTGCTGCTTGAAGACCACGCCTGGGCTTGCGTCAAATGGGCGGGCGGAGGCAGGCTGCCGGGCACCGGTGCGCAACCGGTGAATATGAGAGAGAGCAGCAGAAAAAGGAAGGCGAGGCCCACGGAGAGGGCGGATCGCAGCCTTGGCCCCACCTGCTCAAGGGGCATCGATGATCCCTTGGCGTACACCCGCGTGGACGGCTTCCACGCGAGTTTTAACCTGCAGTTTGGCATAGAGCCTGCGCACAAAGGAGCGGACCGTGTGGCGCGAGACACCCAGTGCCTGCGCGACTTCGTCCAGCGTATGGCCGCGCGCCACCAGGCGGAGCACTTCGGTTTCCCGAGCAGACAGCGTCGTGTCGGTCTCGGCGGCAGGTTCAACGGGAGGCTGCCGCCGCAACAGCAGCTTGCGCGCCACCATGGGGCTGATCGGGCTGCCGCCGGCATGCAGATGGCGTACCTCATCGACCACGCCCTGCGCCGGCACATCCTTGAGCAGGTAGCCCAAGGCGCCGGCTTCGATGGCCCGCAGCACATTGGCTTCGTCCCCGAAGATGGTGCTGACCATCGGCGCCGCATCAGGCCAGCGCGCCCGCGCGGCGGCGATCACTTCCAGCCCGCTGCCATCGGGCAAGCCCAGATCCACCAGCAGCACGTCTGGTTGTTCGGCGCTCTTGCGCGCCACGGCAGCCAGCGCTTCCGCCCGACTGGCCACGGCCCAGAGCAGGCGCATGTCGCCAGCGGCGTTCAAAGCCGAGACAAGTGCGATGCGGCAGGCGGCGTCGTCCTCCACCACCGCGACGCGGATCGGGGTGGTGGCGAGCGAGGATGAGGTGGTGGGCATTCCCGCTATCTTGACTCAAATAAGGACGCTGAGGATGTGGCCCGTTTGGGCTACATGCAGCGAAGGCCGGCACCGGAGCCAGCGAAGCCACAGCCATGCTGGTCTGTCATCACACCTTCACATACGGCCAAGAGGATTGCCGGCAGGAGTTGGCTTGCCGATGGCTTCCGTCATTCAGCCGGCGTCTTACATAACCATTCATAACCATTCCCGGATGTTGGCCATGATGCATTCCCTCAAGCCGTTCAGGCTCGCTTCTCTGTGCGCCGCCTGCGTGGCTGCCCTATTGACTGGCTGTGGGGGCGACGATGATGCGGCGGCGCTCAAATACCTGACGCTGGACGGCTCTCCTCCGCAAGTCATTGCGCACAGGGGCTACTCGGGGCTTTATCCCGAGCAGACGCGCATGGCCTACGAGAAGGCGGCCGATGCGGGCGCTGACATGCTGGAGCTGGACATGCACATGACGCGTGACTGTCAGCTCGCGGCGCGCCACAACGCGTGGCTGGGTGACAACACCAACATCGCCGATGTCGCCAAGACCAATGCCGAGGTGGCCAGCCGCAAACGCACGACGCCCGGCGTGCTCGTCGATGTCAAATATCCGGCGATTCCAGCGAATGGCCCCGCGCAGTACCTGTCTGATGAGCTGGATGCCAATGATCCTGCGTCGGTCTTGAAAGCGCTTGTCGTGGACGGGGAAGACCACACGAACGATTGGTCGATCAGCGACTTCACCATGCAGGAGCTGCGTACCTGGATCGCGGGCAAGATTCTCGACAACGCAAGCGACCGCCCGACTGAGTGGAACGGCAAGCTGCCGCTCATCAGCGCGCAGGACGTGATCGACATCGCGGCAGCCAAGGGGGCCGAGTTCAAGCGCACGATTCCGGTGTACGCAGAAACGAAGAACTCATACTGGAACAACAAGCAGGCGCTGGCCAATGGCTGCGGCAAGCCTGGTTCGACCCACCCGTTTGAAGATGCGGTGATCGAACTGCTGGAAAAGAACAAGCTCAATGCCAAGGATTCACCGGTCTACATCCAGAGCTTCGATCCTGCCAGTCTCAAATACCTGCGCCAGGCCGGCATGAAGGCCAAGGGGGTGCAATTGATCGACGGCAACGACATCGACTATCGGGACGGCTCGATGATCTTCATCACCAATGATGAATGGACTTTCATCAGTGGCCGTCCCTACAGCTGGACGCTTGCCGGCGACGCGCGAACGTTCGCGGCGATGCTGACACCTGCAGGGTTGGCGGAGATCAGGACCTACGCCGACGGCATTGGCCCCTGGAAGCCGGAAGTGCTGGCGCATTCGGTCGTGCCCTACAAGGACGGCGCGGGCCTCAAGGATGTCAACACGTTGAAGGACACCGGCCTGATCGCCAATGCGCACAAGGCAGGTCTGGTGGTGCACAGCTTCACTTTCCGCAATGAGCCAGGGCGCCTCGCAGGCATCTTCAAGGGCGATCCGGTGCAGGAGTTTCTGGCGTATTTCCGTCTGGGCATCGACGGGGTGTTCACGGACTTCACGGGCACTGGTGTCGAGGCGCGTGCGGCCTACGACAAGGAGCTGGCCGCCAAGTGACGATGGGGACTTGATTCAATTGTCTTCGTGGGCATCGAGCTGTTCGCGCGCAAGGGCTCGTACCAGCGTCAGCGCCGCCTGCTGCGTCCGGGTGGCAGGCCGGAGCGCGCTGACGGCGGTGTAGAGGGCGATGCGCAAGGCCGGGGCGTGGCGCGTTTCGATGCAGCGGGCGCTATAGGCCTCTGGGCGGGGTGCGGTGGCGATCGCGTTGCGCGACAGGATGGCACAGCCCGCGCCGCCCGCGACCAGATCGAGAATGGCGGGTACGCCGTCGATCTCGAGTTCGATGCGCGGTGTGCGCCCCACGGAAGCCAGCGCGGCCTCGATGTGCATGCGGATGGCGTTGGGGCGGCTTGGAATGATGAGCGGCAACTCTGCGATCTCGCCGAGCGTGGCGGCAGGGGTGTCTTTTTCTGGTGTGGCGGCTTGCACCAGAACCAGCTCCTCGCTGGCCAGGGGCGTGATGTCGATGTCAGGCCTGGGCTGGGCGTTGTAGAGCACCGCGATGTCGAGCCGGCCGCTCAGAAGCGCCTCCTGCATGCTGGTGGACAACCCTTCAGTGATGGCCAGGCGCGCCTCGGGTAGTTGGGCTCGAAAGGCGTGGGTGAGCGGCACCGCCAGCGCACGGGCCACGCTGGGCGGTAGCCCCAGCGCCACGCGGCCGGCCAGCCCGCCGCGCATGCGCGCAAGCTCTTCGCGCGCCCGCTCGACCTGGTGCAGGATGCCGCGCCCGTGCTCCAGCAGCAGGGCACCGGCCTCGGTCGGGACGGCTCCGCGGCCATTGCGCGCCAACAGGGTCTGGCGGAGCTCGACCTCCAGCAGGCGCACCTGGCGGCTCAGGGCCGGCTGCGCCACGCCCAGGGCCATCGCGGCGCGCGTGAAGCTGCCTAGTTCCGCGACCCGGACGAAGTATTCGAGCTGTTTGAGATCCATGGAGTGATTGCAGAAGACTTTATATAGTGTTCATGGCATGACTGATGTCAAGTTATCGCAAAATTGTATATCTGCTAGTGCCTGTATCGGCTGGTATTCAGGGCGGTCACGGGCCAAAATGGCCCGTGAATGACCGGATTCATGCTGCCCTCAGGGCGGCCGGCCGGTTCTGCGACAAACAAGGAGAGTGTTCATGATCATCGACTGCCACGGCCACTACACCACGGCACCCAAGGCGCTGGAAAACTGGCGCAACGCCCAGATCGCCGGCATCCAGGACCCCGCGGCCAAGCCCAGCCGAGCCGACCTGAAGATCAGCGACGACGAGCTGCGTGAGTCCATCGAAAGCAACCAGTTGCGCCTGATGAAGGAACGAGGCAGCGACCTCACGCTGTTCAGCCCGCGCGCCAGCTTCATGGCGCACCACATCGGCGACTTCGAGGTCTCCAGCACCTGGGCCGCGATCTGCAACGAACTCTGCTACCGCGTCTCCACCCTGTTCCCCGACCATTTCGTGCCGGTGGCCATGCTGCCGCAGTCGCCCGGTGTCGATCCGAAGACCTGCATTCCCGAGCTGGAAAAGTGCGTCAAGGAATACGGCGCCGTCGGCATCAATCTGAACCCCGATCCCTCGGGCGGTCACTGGACCAGCCCGCCACTGACCGACAAGCACTGGTATCCCATCTACGAAAAGATGGCCGAGTACGACCTGCCGGCCATGATTCACGTCAGTACCAGCTGCAATGCCTGCTTCCACACCACCGGCGCGCACTACCTGAATGCCGACACCACAGCCTTCATGCAGCTGATCCAGGGCGATCTATTCAAGGACTTTCCGACGCTGAAGTTCTTGATCCCGCATGGCGGCGGCGCGGTGCCCTACCACTGGGGGCGCTTCCGCGGCCTGGCGCAAGAGATGAAAAAGCCACTGCTGGACACGCATCTGCTGAACAACGTGTTCTTCGACACCTGCGTGTACCACCAGCCGGGCATCGACCTGCTCAACACCGTGATCCCGGTCAAGAACGTGCTGTTCGCCAGCGAGATGATCGGCGCAGTGCGCGGCATCGACCCGACCACCGGCAACTACTACGACGACACCAAACGCTACATTGAAGCGTCGACGATCCTGAGTGCCGAGGACAAGCACCAGATCTACGAAGGCAACGTGCGCCGCGTGTTCCCGCGCCTGGATGCGCGTTTGAAGGCCAAGGGCCTGTAAGGAGTTTGAAATGTACGAATTGGGCGTTGTTTATCGCAACATCAAGCGCGCCGACCGCGAAGCCACCGACGGCCTGGCCGCGCTCGGCTCGGCAACGGTGCACGAGGCCATGGGCCGCGTCGGTTTGCTCAAGCCCTATATGCGTCCCATTTTTCCGGGCAGCCAGGTGAGCGGCACCGCGGTCACGGTACTGCTGCAGCCAGGCGACAACTGGATGATGCACGTGGCGGCCGAACAGATCCAGCCCGGCGATATCGTGGTGGCCGCAGTGACCGCCGAATGCACGGACGGCTATTTCGGCGACCTGTTGGCCACGAGCTTCCAGTCGCGCGGCGCGCGGGCGCTGATCATCGATGCCGGTGTGCGTGATGTGAAAACGCTCAAGGAAATGAACTTCCCCGTCTGGAGCAAGGCCATTTCCAGCAAAGGCACCATCAAGGCCACATTGGGCTCCGTCAATATCCCCATCGTGTGCGCCGGCATGCTGGTCACGCCTGGCGACGTGATCGTGGCGGACGATGACGGCGTGGTCTGCGTGCCGCGTGCCATGGCCGCCAAGACGCTCGAAGCTGCCGCCGCACGCGAAGCCAATGAAGGCGCCAAGCGCGAGAAGCTCGCCAGCGGCGTGCTGGGGCTGGACATGTACAAGATGCGCGAGCCGCTGGCACAGGCCGGCCTGCGCTACATCGACTAGAAGATTGAGCGCCTGACACCCAAAAACCAAAGGAGACAAACTGTGCCAAGCTTCCCTATTGCCCGCCGTGCCCTCCTGGGCGCGTGCACCGCCGCCGCTGTGGCTGCGGCACTACCTGCGGCTGCCCAGAATGCGGCCGCCGCATTCCCGGGCAAGCCCGTGCGCATCATCAACCCGTTCCCGGTCGGGGGCGGGCCAGATGGCCTTTCGCGCCTGGTGGCCGAGAAGCTGTCGCAGAAATGGGGTCAGCCTGTCACGGTGGACAACCGCCCGGGCGGCAATGGTTTCATCGCCATCGACGCGTGGAAGCGCGGCGCCAAGGACGGCACCGATATTCTGCTGCTCGACAACGTGCACCTGACCGCCTATCCGTTCCTGTTCAAGAAGCTGCCCTACGATCCGGCCAAGGATTTCGACGTTCTGCTGCCGCTGTTCCGTACGCATTTTTTCTTCACGGTGGCGGTCAACAGCCCTTACAAGACCGTCGGTGATCTGATCGCCGACGCCAAGGCGCATCCGGGCAAGCTCAACTTCGGCTCGTGGTCCATCGGCAACCCGGTGCACCTGGGTTCCGAGTATTTCGAGAGCGTGACCGGCACGAAGATGGAGCACGTGGTCTTCAAGGAGACTTCGCAGCTCTATACATCGGTATCGACGGGCGACATCCAGTTTGCCCTGGGCAGCGCCGCGACCGCCGGCCCGCTGTACCGGGCGGGCAAGCTGCGCCTGCTGGCCTTTGCCGGGCCCAAGCGCTCGGCCGACTACCCGGATGTGCCCACGGTGGCGGAATCGGGCGGTCTGAAGGACTTCACGGTGACCGGCTGGAATGCCATTGCCGTGCCACCTGGCCTTCCGCCTGCCGTAGCCGAAAAAATTCGTACCGACATCCTGCAGGCCCTCACCGGCTCTGACGTGGCGGAAAGATTCAAGACCTTCGGCTACGAGCCGTTCCCGGCCACGCGCGCGCAGTTCAACCAGTTCATCAAGGACGATGCCAAGAGCATCGGCGAAGTCATTCGCAACGCCAAGATATCCATCGATTGATTACCCACTCATGAGCAAACCCACTACAGGCCCTTTCGAGAAAACCGCCGGCTGGCTTGACTGGTACGAAGGCCCCGCCAAACCGGGCTTCCAGTTGCCGCCCGGCAGCGTGGATGCGCACTGCCATGTGTTCGGCCCTGGCGCGGAGTTTCCTTACGCGCCGGAGCGCAAGTACACCCCTTGCGATGCCTCCAAGGCACAGTTGTTCGCCTTGCGCGATCACCTGGGCTTTTCGCGCAACGTGATCGTGCAGGCCACTTGCCATGGCGCCGACAACCGCGCCATGGTGGATGCCTGCATGGCCGCGGGCGGCCTTGCACGCGGCGTTGCTACGGTGCGCCGCGACGTGACCGATGAGGAGCTGCAGCGCTTGCATGCCGCTGGCGTGCGGGGCGTCCGTTTCAACTTCGTCAAGCGGCTGGTGGATTTCACGCCGCGTGACGAGCTGATGGAGATCGCGGGCCGCATTGGCAAGTTGGGCTGGCATGTGGTCATCTACTTCGAAGCGGTCGATCTGCCTGAGTTGTGGGATTTCTTCACCGCCTTGCCCACCACGGTGGTGGTTGATCACATGGGCCGGCCTGATGTGAGC
Organism: Ottowia sp. VDI28; assembly: GCF_049532675.1. Classification (NCBI taxonomy): domain Bacteria; kingdom Pseudomonadati; phylum Pseudomonadota; class Betaproteobacteria; order Burkholderiales; family Comamonadaceae; genus Ottowia; species Ottowia sp. VDI28. Next base: position 2,239,845 of record NZ_CP149820.1, read on the forward strand.
AAGCCCATCGACGGCCCGGAGTTCGAGCTGTTCGTGAAGTTCATGCGCGAGCACCCCAACGTGTGGAGCAAGGTCAGTTGCCCGGAGCGCCTGTCCGTCAGCGGACCGCCTGCGCTGAACGGCGAGCGGAATGCCTATCGCGACGTCGTGCCTTTCGCGCGGCGCATCGTCGAGACTTTCCCGGACCGCGTATTGTGGGGAACCGATTGGCCGCACCCCAACCTGAAGGGCCACATGCCCGATGATGGCCTGCTGGTCGATTTCATTCCTCATATCGCGCCCACGGCCGAGTTGCAGAAGAAGCTCCTGGTCGACAACCCGATGCGCCTGTACTGGCCGGACGAGGCGTGAACCTGGAAACGGATACAAGCATGTCTCTTGAAAAGCCCTACCTGGACGTGCCCGGCACGACCATTTTCGATGCCGACCAGAGCCGCAAGGGCTACTGGCTCAACCAGTTCTGCATGTCGCTGATGAAGGCGGAAAACCGCGCCCGCTTCAAGGCTGACGAAGATGCCTACCTGGCCGAGTGGCCCATGACCAGCGAGCAACGTGCTGCCGTGCGCGCGCGCGATATGAACTGGATGATGCGCACCGGCGGCAACATCTATTTCCTCGCCAAGCTGGGGGCCACCGATGGCCTGAGCTTTCAGCAGATGGCGGGCAGCATGACGGGCATGTCCGAGCAACAGTACCGCGACATGATGATCGCGGGTGGCCGCTCGGCTGAAGGCAACCGCGTGGTGGGGGAGGGCGGCAACGCGCAAGGGCAGGCGGCCCGCACGGAAGCCTGGAAAGATTGGGACGAGACGCAGGCGCAGACGAATCTGGCGGCCGCGGTGCAGGACGCCGGGAAGGCCAAGGCAAAGGGGCAGGCGCGCATCGCCGCTTCTGTCTACTCGTCGCATGTGCCCGCCATCGGCGCCGCGATCGATCTGGGCAAGACCGACGAGCCCTACTGGCAGCCGCTTTTCAAGGGTTTCGAATTCACCAAGCAATGGATGAAGGAGAACCAGCCGGATGTGATTTTCCTGGTCTACAACGACCACGCCACCAGTTTCGATCTGGGCGTGATCCCCACATTTGCCATCGGCACCGCGGCTGAATTCGAGCCGGCCGACGAAGGCTACGGCCCCCGCCCCGTGCCCGTGGTGAAGGGGCACCCGGAGCTTGCCTCGCACATTGCGCAGTCGGTGATCCAGCAGGATTTCGACCTCACCATCGTCAATAACCTGAAGGTCGATCACGGCCTGACGGTGCCGATGAACCTCATGTTCGGCTCACCCGCTGAATGGCCCTGCAAGGTGATCCCGTTTCATGTGAACGTGGTGCAGTATCCCGTGCCTTCCGGTGCGCGCTGCTTTGCCCTGGGGCAGGCGATCCGCCGGGCCATCGAGAGCTATGACGAGCCGCTCAAGGTACAGATCTGGGGCACGGGCGGCATGAGCCATCAGTTGCAAGGCCCGCGCGCCGGCTTGATCAATGCCGATTGGGACAACCGCTTCCTCGATCGCCTGATCGCGGATCCGGCTGGCCTTGCCACCCTGCCGCACATCGACTATGTGCGCGAGGCGGGCAGCGAGGGGATCGAGCTGGTCATGTGGCTGATCGCCCGTGGCGCCATGGCGGATGTCCATGGCGGCCCCGCGCCCAAGATGGCGCACCGTTTCTATCATGTGCCGGCGTCGAACACGGCGGTTGGCCACCTCATTTTGGAGAATCAGTAAATGAGCAAGACGATCAAGGTCGCCCTGGCTGGTGCCGGGGCCTTCGGCATCAAGCACCTGGACGGCATCAAGAACATCGATGGCGTGGAAGTGGTTTCCCTGGTGGGCCGCCGTAAGGAGCAGACACAGGAAGTGGCCGACAAATACGGCATCAAGCATGTGGCTACTGATCTGGCTGAAAGCCTGGCGCTGCCCGAAGTCGATGCCGTGATCCTGTGCACGCCCACGCAGATGCATGCCGCGCAGACCATCCAGTGCATGGAAGCCGGCAAGCACGTGCAGGTGGAAATCCCCATGTGCGACAGTCTGGCCGACGGCCAGCGCCTGGCGGAGCTGCAGAAGAAAACCGGCCTGGTGGCCATGTGCGGCCACACGCGCCGCTTCAACCCCAGCCACCAGTACGTGCACCACAAGATCAAGGCGGGCGAATTCAACATCCAGCAGATGGATGTGCAGACCTATTTCTTCCGCCGTACCAACATGAACGCGCTGGGCCAGCCGCGCAGCTGGACCGACCACCTGTTGTGGCACCACGCCGCCCATACGGTGGATCTGTTCGCTTACCAGGCTGGTTCGCCCATCGTGAAGGCCAACGCCGTGCAAGGCCCGGTCCATCCCGAACTGGGCATCGCCATGGACATGAGCATCCAGCTCAAGGCGGCGAATGGCGCCATCTGCACGCTCTCCCTGAGCTTCAACAATGATGGCCCCCTGGGTACTTTCTTCCGCTACATTGGCGATACGGCGACCTACATCGCGCGCTACGATGACCTGGCCCAGTCGCACAGCAAGGGGCCGGAGACCTTGGTGGACGTGAGCAAGGTCGATGTGAGCATGAACGGCATCGAGCTGCAGGACCGCGAATTCTTCGCCGCCATCCGCGAAGGCCGCGAACCCAATTCCAGCATCGCTCAGGTGCTGCCGTGCTATGAAGTGCTGCACGATCTGGAGCAGCAACTGAACAACTAAGGAAACAAGGAATGCAACAGCGCCAACTCGGGCCCTTCACCGTCAATGCCGTCGGTCTCGGCTGCATGAACATCTGTCATGCGTACGGCAACCCTGTGTCGGCCGATCAGGGCGAGCGCGTGCTGCGCACGGCGCTGGATGCGGGGGTGACGCACTTCGATACGGCGGCGCTGTATGGCTTTGGCGTGAGTGAAACGCTTGTGGGGAAGGTGCTGGCACCGTATCGCCAGCAGTTCACCCTGGCCAGCAAGTGCGGCATGACCGTGGAAGACGAGGGCGGCCGCGTCAAGACCGGCCGCAAGATCGATGGCCGTCCCGAAGTGCTGCGTGCGACCTGCGAAGGTTCGCTCAAACGCCTGAAGACCGATGTCATCGATCTGTACTACCTGCACCGCTGGGACAAGAGTGTGCCGATCGAGGAGAGCGTGGGGGCTCTGGGTGATCTGGTGCGTGCTGGCAAGATCCGCACCATCGGGTTGTCGGAGGTGTCCGCCGCCACGCTGCGCAAGGCGCATGCCGAATACCCGATCACCGCGGTCCAGACGGAGTATTCGCTCTGGACGCGCAACCCCGAGATCGCGGTGCTGGCGGCGTGCCGTGAGCTGGGCGTGAGCTTCGTGGCGTTCAGCCCGGTGGCGCGCGGGTTCCTGACAGATACCGTGCATGATGTGGCCGCGCTGCCGGAGAAGGACATCCGCCGGGCCATGCCGCGCTTCCTGCCTGAGAACTACGCGAAGAATCTGGCGCTGCTGACGCCCTACAAGGCAATCGCGGCTGAGGTGGGGTGCACGCCGGCCCAACTGGCGTTGGCTTGGGTGCTGCACCAGGGCAAGGATATTCTGCCCATTCCGGGTACCGCGAATGAAGAGCATGTGCGCGAGAACATGGCGGCTGCTGAGGTGGTGTTGTCTGCAGAGGTGCTTGGCCGGTTGAATAGCCTGATCAACACGGAAACTGTTTCGGGTAACCGCTATACCGAGCAGAGCTCTCGGGAAGTGGATACTGAGCCGCTGCCCTGACGCAGCTTCTGTAGGGAGGTTCCGGGGGTTTACTCCCTCTCCCGCAAGCGGGAGAGGGCTGGGGTGAGGGCTTTCACGGCGCCGCTCCCCGGCGCCTCAGGAAGCAAAAAAACTCAACGCACCAACGTCAAATCTTTCCCCACACGCTGCTTGGCAATATCCTCCGCATGAAACGGCAGACGGTGCCAGCGCTTGGCCGAGAATTCACGCAGTTGGTCGTTGGCATGGGGTGAGGCAGGGTCGGTAGACTGGCCGTAGGTCAGGATGGCTTCCGCCACGGGGCCGCGGGCATCGAAGGTCACGGTTTGCACGTAGCTGGTGCCGTAGTCAATGCGCAGCCCGCGTGCGTTGATGGGCTGGGGTTCCGGGTCCTGGCGGCCGAGGTTGTTGAGCACGCCTACGAATTCATAGCCGCCATGCAGGGGAATGGGTTCTTCGGTGATGTCGGGGTGCTGCACGCTGCCCAGCGTGGCATCGAGCGCGAAGCCTGCCGTACGAACGGTTTTGACTGCGTTGTCCAGCGATTGCCACACTTTGGCGGCCACGGCCGGGTCGTTCATCTTCAGGCCGGCTGGCGTGGCCACGGGCTCCTTGAGGTCGAAAGGCACGCGGTAGACAGAAGGGATGTTGCGCGCAGTGCGCCAGAATTCCTGGAACAGGTGGGCGCCGCGAGAGTTCAGGTTGTTGCGCAGGTCCCAGCCTTTCAGAGCCGCGCAACCGTCGCGTGATTCGGGGCTGAGGGCTCCTGCGGGCGCTTTCTCGCAGGCGGCCAGCAGGTCCGGCATGATGACCGAGCCCATGAAGTTGCGATTCTGGAAAAGTTGGTCCTGGATGGCGTGCAGCGTCAGCTTGCCCCGGCCCAGCATTTCAGGAATTTCGGTGAGACCGGCCCGAGTGCGGGGGCGCTGTACGGAGGCATCGCCCACCATGGGCGAGATGCCTTCGAATTTCTGTCCTGGGTGGGTGTAGAGGTAGCTGTCGTTGCTGTTTTGCACCCAGTCGCCGCGGAAGGCCACGGGCATGCGCTCGATCGGGATCAAGCCGGGAACGGGCGAACGGCTGTCGCTGTGCCAGGCGCAGTCGGCACGCGCGCCATTCAGGACCACCAAGCCTGCCGCGTTGCGCAGGGCGGCGGCGGGCTTGCTGGGGACGCAGCGTTCGAGTTGGGCGGCGTCCAGGTCGGGCACCACGCTCACGTCGGTGTACATCGCCGTGCCGCTGCGGTCGGCGGCCAGGGTGTTCACCCAGGGCAGGCCCAGGTTGGCATGGGCTTTGTGCAGGTCTTGCACGGACTTGGCATGCGCAAAGGCAATGGCCGCATCCATCATGCGCGTGTTGCCCGTGTTGGCGTCGCGCAGGGCATAGGCGGTTTTGGTGTTCCAGGTCAGGCCTGCGCGGGGAATGATGACCAGCGGGCCCCAGCGGCTCGACCAGACCGTGTGTTCCATCACCTGCGGCTTGCCGTCGGGGCCGGGCAGCGCCAGGCTGACTTTGCGGGCACTCATTTTCTCGGGCTTGCCGTCCACCAGGTAGCTGGTGGGGTCGCCATCGGCCAGCGTCAACTCATACAGCGTGAAGCGCTTGCCTGTCGACACGGTATGCGACCAGGCCACATCCTTGTTGAAGCCGATCGACACCATGGGATAGGTGCCGATGCCCACGCCCATCACATCCATCTGGCCGGGAATGGTCAGGTGAAGTTCATAGAAGCGGTTGGGGCCGCTCCAGGGGAAATGCGGGTTGCCCAGCAGCATGCCGCTGCCGTTGGCCGTGACTTCCCGGCCGAAGGCCCAGGCGTTGGAGCCCAGGGGGAGTCGAGCAAGCCCACGTCACGCAAAGCCTGGGCGGCGTCGGCCAGGTTCACGGCTTCCGCGGCGGGGACCTGCGATGTCTTGGCCGCGCCGGGTTGGGGGGCTGGGCACCCAGCATGCCGTCGGCCAGGGCGGCGATACCGGCTTGCACAGCCACTACTTCGGCCATGCGCCGGTATTCGGCCATGGTCATGGGCTTGACCCAGGGTTTGCCGCGGCAGGCCTCGGGGAGCGTGGCGGCATTGTCGGCCAGGAAACGGTTGTAGCCTGCCACGTAGCCGCGTGCCAGCGCCTGCGCTTCGGGGCTGATCTTCCCCCAGGCACGTTCCAGCGCGGCATCATCCATGTGCGCGGCCGTGAACAGGTCGATCTGCTGATTGGGGATGTAGCGCCGGCCCAGCAGGCCGATGGTCTTGGGGCCGAAGGTGGCGCTGCGCTCGCCGCGCGCCGTAACGAGCTGGTCCGCCGTCATGCACACGTTGTCCTGCGCATAGGCATAAGCCACGCCATAGCCGAGCGATTCCGGGTTCTGCGCCGTGACATGCGGAATGCCGTAGGTAGTGCGCGTGATGGTGACGCTGCGGTCACCTTGCGCGGTGGGGCTGCTGGCGCAGCCGGCAAGCAGGGCGGCTGCGGCGATGGCAGTCAGAGCGCTCGCGATGGGCCTCATGGTGATCTCCTCTTTTTTGAACAGGGTAGTGCGCCTTTGATGCTAACGGTGGACGCTTCGCCGATGCGGTGGTGATTTCGCCAAGAAAGGTGGCAATATCGCCATCAACATGGCGCGGCATATTTCTTCGTTCGTACCCAATCAGATCACGGTGGGCATTCTCTGGGGCCCGGGCTGCTTCGCCACCGGTGCCGCCGCGGTGGTGGATGCCCTGCGTGCCATGAACACATTGGCCAGCGTGCGCCATGGTGGCGTGCAACCGCTGCAATGGCACTGGCTGCCGCTGCCTGGCGAAACGGCCGCTGCTCCTCCACCCGCGCCTGCGTCGGGCGGGGCGGCCGCACCGCCCGACGTGCTCGTTATTCCCGGCTGGCTGGTGACCACGGGACCGCAGCTGCGCCAGTTCAGCCGAACGTATCTGGACCATTTCGCTCCGTTGCTGCACGCCCATGTGACGCGAGGAGGGCGGATCGCTGCTTTTTTCAACGGCTCAGCCCTGCTGGCCGAAGCAGGCTTGCTGTCCGGGCGTGAGGCTTCCCTGCCTTGGGCGCTGGCCCCGTCCATCGTGCTCCAGTCAGGCCATGCCGTCCGCTGGCGGCGGGACAGGTCTTGGCATGCCGACGGCCCCATCTGGACCACCTCGGCGTTGCCCGAAAGCCTTGCCGCCTTTCTCGACCTGCTGGGCCATACCTCCGTGGCTGAATTGGCGAAAGCGGTGGGCACCGTGTTGCGGCATGACCCGCAGCGGCAACTCACCGCCACCGAAGAACTGGAAACGCCCAACAACGAACCCATGGCCGCGGGCGCACTGGAGCGGGCCCGCCGCTGGCTGCAGGTTCACCGCAACGAGCCCTATAGCCTGGCTGCCACGGCTCACGCTGCCGCTACCAGCCCGCGCACGCTGCTGCGCTGGTTTTCGCAGGTGCACGGGCAGACGCCGCTGCAGTACCTGCACGGCCTGCGCGTGGCGCAGGCCCAAGTGCTGCTGCAGACCACTTACCTGACCGTGGAGGCTGTGGCGCGCCAGTGCGGCTATGGCGACGTGGGCAGCTTTCGCAAGGTGTTCACGCGTGCCACGAGCGAAACGCCCACCGCATACCGCCAGCGCTTTCTGCTGCGCACCAGCCGCAAGCAATGGACGGGGCCTCAGGCGGAATGAGAGAGGGACACACGCCCTATCCGGCTCTCGGCGTCTGCCAGCAGCTCATCGAGGGAGGTGACCAGCGCTTCTGCGCCAGTCGTTCGCGTGGGGGTCGCGTCCTGGGTATCCGGCGCATGGTTCCATGCCGCCAGAACGAACTGGATATGCGGCCACCGCCGTTTGAGGCGGCGCACGAAAAACCGGGCGTGGATGGCCGGAGCTGGTGAAAAGTAGCAGAGGCACACGACCTCGATGTCCTGCAAATCGAGCTGGCCTATGTGCTCGGCCGAGATGATTCCTGCCGGCACCGCCCGGCTGCCGAAACCATGGAGCGCCAGGGTATGCGCGGCCATTTCGGCGGCCAGGGTATCGGCGGTCCATCGCCCGCCGATGCAGGCGATACGTACTGGCAAGTCCGGTTTGGGCGGGTATTGCTCGCGCAACTCCTCGATCACCCTTTCCATTCCCGAGACCACGCGGTGCCGATGCTGGGCCGTGGCCGCGGTGCCATAAGCGCTGGTTGCCAGGCGCAGCGTATTTAGGCCGACCGTGGCATAGAAATTCTCTGGTGAAGTTTTTTCCGCGTAATCCTCAGCCAGTTCCACGGCCTCATCGACATCGCCTGCCAGCAACCGCTGATGTAGGCGCGTGGGTTCGTCGAGCGCCCGCTCGCTGCCCAGCAGCACCTCCAGGAAATGCAGCGCTGGCACATAGCGCCCCGCGACGAGCAGCACCACCGTGATCGGCGTGGAGAGGATCAAGCCCATGGGGCCCCAGAGCGCCGTCCAGAACATGGCGGCCAGGATCAGGGAGAGCGTGGAGATTCCGGTGCTGGAGCCGTAGAGCCAGGGCTCGATGATGTTGTTGCTGACCAGCTCCAGCGTGAGGATCAGCGCCAGCGTCCAGAGCACCATGTTCCAGCCTGGATCGACGGCGAAGGCCAGCGTGAGCGGGAAGACCGCCGCGATCAGAGGGCCGGCATAGGGCACGAAGCGGAGCAGGGCCGCCAGCACGCCCCATACCAGCGCCCCTGGCACTCCGATGAGGAGCAGGCCGATCGTCATGGGCAGCCCATAGGTGGCGTTCACGATCAGCTGCATGGTCAGGTATTTGCTGACCCTCTCGCTGGCTTCCGAGAGCGCGGTGGTGGCCTGTCCCAGGTTGCCGCCCATAAGGCGCAGAAACCGGTCGCGCAAGTCGCCCCGGTCAAGCAGGATCAGGAATACGAAAACGATGACGATGCCCGCTGCGGCGATGGTGGGCACGAAGGTTTCCACCCAACTGAGGACACGATCCATCGGCTTGGCGGCATCACGCACCACCTCCACCTGCGTGGGCGCCGCTGCGCGAGGGCCCAGGGGCACCTGAGCGGCGTTGATTTCCTTCTGAACCTTGCCGAACACGCGCGAGTACTGGTCGAGCAGCCCTGGCTTGCGCAGATCACGGCGGAAATCACGCAGCTTTTTGGTGATGGTGGTTTCGTAGGTGGGCAGGTTGTTGCCGATCTGCCGCAACTGTGTAAAGGCGAGAAAGCCGGTGGCCACGATCAAACCCAGCGCAGCCGTGACCACCAGGGTCACGGCTGCGCCGCGTGGAATGCGAAAGCGCTTGAGCCAGGTGACCACCGGATCGAGCACGAAGCTGATCAGGATGGCGAAGGCCAGCGGAACCAGGAGATCGCGCCCGAAATACAGCGCTGCCACTATGATGGCAAGGCTGACCAGCGAGTTCATCAAGGGCGCGCGCGGTGCCGATTCGTAGAGAGGGTCCTCTGCTTCCTCAGGGGAGTGAAGCCCGCTCTCCGGCCCGAGCAGAGAAGGCCCGTTGGACGATGCTGGCCGGCCCGTTTTCGGCTCCAGCGTATCAGCTGCCATCGGGCGTCCTCCATGTAATGTTCATTGGCGAGGGCATTGTCCGCAGCAGAAGGGGCGCCAGGCTGTAGGACAAGCGCTTGATGTCAATTCGGAGACCGGAGCCATCTCGCCTTGTCACGGCCAGTACGCGAAAATCGCTTAATTTAGTTCACTTTCCTTTCCTGGATCTGCCATGCTTCGTCATCCTGACCGCTCCCTCAAACTCTCCGGTGCCAGCAATTTTCGTGATTTGGGGGGCTACACCGGAGCGGGCGGGCGCGAGGTGAAGTGGCGGCACCTTTTCCGTTCCGATCATCTGGCGGCCCTGACAGCGGAGGATGAGCAAGCCCTCAAGTCGCTGGGGGTGGCGCGGGCGTTTGATTTCCGTGGCGTGGGCGAACGTGCCGCGGTGCCTTACAACCTGCAGGGCATGGCCCAGCATTCACTCCCGATCGAGCCGACGGTCGTGCAGCGCATGAAAGACCTGACGGAAGCCGGCCACCAGATCACCCCAGCCGAGACCGTGGAGCTCATGCAGCAGACCTACCGCGCTTTCGTGCACGACAACGCAGCCAGGTTTGGAGATCTCTTCAAGCATCTGCTGGAGAGTGATCAGCCGCTGGTGTTTCACTGCACGGCCGGCAAGGACCGCACCGGCTTTGCCGCAGCCCTCATTTTGCGGGCGCTGGATGTGCCGCATGATGTGGTGATGCAGGATTACCTGCTGACCAACGAGCTCTACCGCATGCCTGCGCTCAGCGTGCACCGCGCGCCGCAGGAGGTGCTGAATGTGTTGTGGCGGGTGCAGGAGGCTTTTCTGGATGCGGCCATGCAGGCGGTGGAGAAGGATTACGGTGGGGTGGTGGCTTATTTGACTGATGAGTTGGGGGTGGGGGAGAGGGAGCGTGCTCAGTTGAAAGAGATGTATTTGACTCAGGCTTGAAGCGGGCTTGTCTGGCTTTGATTGGGTAGATGGGGTGTGAGGCGGGGTTTTGCTCCCTCCCCTTTGGGGGAGGGCTGGGGTGGGGGCTTTCACTGTCGGTTGATCTGAACGGCCTTCTGCTTCCTAATGACCTTCTGCTGTTTGATTTAAGGTCGGAGGCCGGGATTGCCCCCGGCGGTGCACCTACCTTTCTTTGTTTGCCCAAAGAAACGTAGGCCAAAGAAAGGGCGCCCCACTGGACGTGTCCCTTCGCTCCGCTACGGGCAACCTGCGGTGCTCACGCATGGGGCGGTGCCGTCGAACTCGCTATGTTCACTACGTTCACGTCGCTCGAACAACGCCGGCAAGCTAGAGCACGAAGCAGGAGCATCTTGCAGTGCTCCAGCCCGCCCCATGCGCTGCGCTCCTCGGCACGGCCAGAGGGGCAAGGAGCCTGAGTCGGGCCATTGCTTCGCTCGGCCCTCGGATGATCAGGCTTCGCTGTATTTACTCCTTCCCCCGCTGGGGGAAGGCAGGGATGGGGGCTTTCACGGCGGTTGATCCGAATGGGCTTTTGTTGTGCAGATACTGCAGTGAAAGCCCCCACAGGATGGCCTGCCCCCCAACCCTCTCCCGGAGGGAGAGGGAGCATCCCCGACACCCCACGCGTCCTTCTTCATCAACCCCACACCACAACCATCAACTCGCCCCCCGCCGCACCACCAGCAAAGTGACATCATCAAACGCCTCGTCGTGCGTAGACACCCGCAACTCAGCCCGAATACCATCCACAGCCCCATCCGCGCTTTGAACGGGCCGCGCAAGCAACCCCAGCAGACGCTCTTCACTGAAGCGCGTACCATCGGCACAAAGAGCATCGGTCACGCCATCCGTGAAGGCGACCAAGACCTCACCCGGCCCCATCACCACATGGCCGGACAAAAAGGGCAACCCTTCCATCATGCCCACCGCCGGCCCCGTCGGCGCCAACCGCTCGCGCACCCCCTGAAGCCCCGCCAGCATCGGCGCTTCATGCCCGCCATTGACATAGACCAGATCACCCGTCGCAGGATCCAGAACAGCGGCAAACACGGTGGCGAACATGTTGGCGCGGCCATGCGTGCGGGCGATGTAGTCATTCACCCCGGAGACCAGTTCGCGCACCTGCGCCGCGTTATCGCCGCCAGAGGTGAACAAGCGCTCAGCCAGTACCCGGAACAGGCTGCGGAACAACGCCATGAAAAGGGCTGCGCCTACGCCCTTGTCACAGACGTCGGCCACCACCAGCACGGTGCGTGTGCCGCCCAGAACGGGAAAGGCATCATAGAAGTCACCGCTGACCTGGCGGGCAGGCTGGAACCAGGTGGCCAACTCCCAACCCGGTGCCTCTGGCAGGGCTTCGGGCAGAAAGCCGGCCTGGATCTTGCGGGCGATTTCCAGCTCACGCTCCAGGCTGCGCGCGTGCATCTGCTCCCGGTCGTGCAGGCGCTTCTTCGCCAGGCTGGCGTCCACGCGGGCGCGCAAAATATGAGGGTTGAAGGGTTTGGGAAGGTAGTCGTCCGCGCCCAGTTCGATCCCCTTGACGATGCTCTCGCCATCGCCCAGCGCCGAGATCAGAACCACCGGCACATGGCGCAGGCCGTCGTCGGCGCGGATGCGTTCAAGCACTTCGTAACCGTTCATCACCGGCATCATGATGTCCAACAACACCATGTCAAACGCGCTGGCACGCAGCATGTCCAGCGCCTGCTGTCCGTCGGTGGCGGTATCGGTGGCATGGCCTTGTCTTTGCAGCCGCCGTACGAGCAGGTCGCGGTTGGCCTCGGTGTCATCGACCACCAGGATGCGCCCCGGGGCTTGAGCCATGGCGGTCATGCGCCCTCGATGGAAGCTTCGGTCAGCTTCAACTGACGCAAGTAGGGCAGCACCTGCAAGGTAGCCCGTTCACCCTGCTCGATGATGTAGGGAATCAGGTGGGTGTCGCTCACGCCAACAGGTTTCTCGAACTCGGGCATGATCGGCACAATCTCGGCGTGGTGCACGGCGCTGTAGAAAGCATAGGTCGAGCGCAGCAGATGATTGACGGTGGTGGCGATCGAGTGCCGGACCACGCCCCGCAGTGAATCCATGCGTTCCATGGGCGGCGTTTCAAAGCCCATCGCGAGAATGATGTCGGCTCCTTCGCGGATCGCCAGGCTGATGGGCAGCGGATCGGACACGCCGCCGTCGATGAGCAGCCGTCCATCGATCGGCCAGGGCCGAAGCAGCAGCGGCATGGCGATGCTGGCGCGCACGGCGTCGACCAGGCGGCCCGAGGCCAGCCGTACGCGTTCGCCGGAATGGAGGTCGGTCGCGGCGATCAGCAACGGAACCTTGGTGTCGGCAAAGCTGGCATCACCATACAGTTCCTTCAGCGCCTCCCCTACGGCGCGGTCGTTGACCAGCCCGACGCGCTCATTGAAGCCCCAGCGCCGGGGCAGCAGACTGCGCAACACCGAGGCATAGTGCACGCGCTGGAACAGGCCGTCCCACATGCGATGGCTGCGGTGCTCGGCTTCCCGTGCGTCCATGCCCAGCGCCATTCCGGCGGTGTAGAGGCTCCCGCCGCTGCAACCGACCACCAGATCGGGATGAATGCCTTCGCGCTGCAGGATCTTCCACATGCCCACGCCGGCGACGCATTTCAGGCCGCCGGAACCGATCACCACGGCCAACCTCGGACGCCGCCGCAGCGGCGGCGCATCGGGCTGGCGCGCCGCTGCTTCAGGCATGGACCGTCTCCAAAGCCCGCAGCAGATGATCGAGCTGGGCCTCGGTGGCGCGCTGGCCTTCTTCGATGACGTAGGGAATTTCGTGGGTATCGAACAAGCGTATCGGACGGTCGAAGTTGGGCAGCACCGGGATGATCTCGGCGTGATGGGCGAGGTTGTGGAAAGCGTAGTTCGCGCGCAGAAGGTTGTTGGTATAGACGCTGTTGACCTGGAAGGCATAGCGGGTAGCCGAGCGGATCGCCTTCGGATAGGGGCTTTCAAAACCCATGGCCAGGATCACGTCCGCGCTTTCCCGGATGGCCACGTCCACCGGCAGGGGATCGGACACGCAGCCATCGAGCAGCCAGCGCCCGCCGATCTGCCATGGCTTCCAGATGTAGGGAATGGCGATGCTGGCGCGTACCGCATCACGCACGCGGCCCTCGGAAAGCGTGGTCATGCGTCCGCTGTGCAGATCGGTGGCGGCAATGCGCAGCGGGATGGCCGTGTCCTCGAAGCGCTTGTCGCCGTACAGCTGGTCCAATGCCTTCATCAGCGGCTTGTCGCTCACCATGCCGAAGGAGCCGTCGAACTTGAAGAGGCGCGGCATGATGGCCGCCAGCAACGAGGGCATGTCGCGTTTCGTGGTCAGCGCGGGGGTCCACAGCTCGCGGGTCAACCGTTCGCAGGTGGCCACATCATTGCCAAGTGCCATCACGGAGGCGTACAGGCTGCCGCCGCTACAACCCACCAGCAAGTCGATGTCGATGCATTCCCGCTGCAACACTTTCCACATGCCCAGCGCGGCGGCGCATTGGACGCTGCCGGAGCCGATGACCAGAGCCACCCGCTTGCGGCGCGGGGCTGAGCCCACCCCTGATGTCGTGTCTGATCGCATCTTGTGTCCTAGGCGAGAAAGCTGCCCAACGCGCCGTCCACGTCGTCGTAGCATTTCATGATGGTGGTGAAGCCGCTCAGCTCCAGCACCCTGAGCACCACCGGGTTGATGTTGGCCAGTCGCAAGTCGCCGCCGCGTTGGCGCGCCTGCTTGACCGTGGCCAGCAGGGCCCGCAGGCCCGCGCTGCTGGTGTATTCCACCTGGTGCAGATCCGCAACCAATTGGATGTGGCCTGCATCGACATAGCCTTGCAGCGTTTCCAACAGGGTCTCGGCGGTCAGCCCGTCCACGCTGCCGGTGATGACCGCGACGGCCGCGTGTTCTCGGGGGTGAATTTCGATTTGCATTAGTGGCTCCTTCAGGAACTCAAGATGTCCGGTGCCGGCCGGACGCGAATTTTCTTGACCAGGGTGTAGACGTTGCCCCCATGGCGCCCAGGGGCCCGGCGCACCTCATCCATGACCTGGCGAACCAGGTGCCAGCCCAACCCGCCGATGGGCCGTACCTGCCAGTCGGAAGAGAGGTCGGGGGCGGCCAGGCTGGCTGGATCGAAATCCGGCGCCGAATCAGCCAGGGTGACGGTGACGGCCAAGGGGTGGCGGCCACCGTCACCGTGACGGGGCCGGACGCACTGCGATAGCCGTGCCGGAAAATGTTGGTGAACACCTCTTCCGCCGCCAGGCGCAACTCGGACTGGGCCTGGGCATCGGCGTCCATGCCTGTGCAGGCCCGCTCGATCAGGGTGGCCATGGCCGGCAGGTCGGCCATGGCAGTGGCGCGGAGCACGGCCATGGTGTCTGTACTCACGAGGCGACGCCTCCCTCGGGCAGCAGCGCGGCGATCTTCGCGCGCAGGCGCTCGAAATCCACGGGCTTGGTGTCGAAGTCATCGCACCCCGCGGCCAGCGCACGCTCACGGTCGTCGGCCATGGCATGGGCGGTGAGGGCGATGACCGGGATCGACGAGGTGCGCGGGTCGGCCTTGATCCGGCGCGTCGCTTCCCACCCGTCCAGCACCGGTAATCCCATGTCCATCAGGACCACATCAGGCTGCTCCTGAAACGCGGCTTCCACGGCGGCCAAGCCATCCACGGCCGCCACCACGGCATAGCCGCGCCGGGTCAGCCGCCGGGTGAGCATGTCGCGGTTCATGTCGTTGTCCTCGACCAGCAGGATCTTCATGCCGGCTCTTCCATGTGAGGGGCCGGGTCGCCGCCGGTCGCAGGGATGGGCTGGGCGGGTAGGGCGCCCAGATGCCGGCGGATCACCTGGCTCAGGCTTTCGCTGCGGACGGGCTTGACCAGATAGTCCGCGGCACCAAGGGAAAAACCCAGGGGCTTCTGCTCGGTCACCGACACCATTACCACCGGAATCGGCTCCAGTTCGCGATCCGCTTTCAGCTGGGCAAGTACATCCCAGCCATCCTTGCCGGGCATCAGCACGTCCAGCAGCACCAGAGCCGGGCGCAGCTCGCGAATGCGCTGAATGCCTTCGGCGCCGTTGCCGGCCGATTCCGCGCGCAAGCCATGCCGGGCCAGCATGCGGATCATCAACTCGCGGCCCGCTGGATCATCATCGATCACGAAGGCCAGCGGCGCATCCGCCGGTACGGCGGGGCCCGCACCGGGCATCGAGAGGGCGGGAGAACCATCGGCGGGCAGACGCATGGTGAAAGTGGTGCCTTCGCCCTCGGCGCTGCGCATGCTGATGTCGCCGCCCAGCATGTGCGAAAAGTGCCGGCACAGCGCCAGGCCCAGGCCGGTCCCGCCGTATTTGCGGGTAGTGGACGAGTCCGCTTGCGAGAACGGCTGGAACAGGCCCGCCTGCTGCTCGGGCGTCATGCCAATACCCGTATCTTCGACCTCGAACACCAGCCAATCGCCTGCCGCCAGTGCCTCACGGCGTACCCGTAGATGGATCTGGCCGTTCTCGGTGAACTTGGCGGAGTTACCCAGCAGATTGAACAGTACCTGCCGCAGTTTCGTGACATCGGTGTGCATGCGGCCCGGCGCGTCGGCTTCCAGCAGCAAGCGGTTGCCGCGCTGCTCGGCCAGGGCCTGCACGGTATCCACGACGTCCTGCAGGATTGGGGCGAGTTCGACCTCCTCGAGATGCACCTCCATCTTGCCGGCCTCGATCTTGGACAGATCCAGCACGTCGTTGATCAACCCGAGCAGGTGTTTGCCCGCGCGGTGGATCTTCTGCAGATCCGGGATCATCGCCTCATCGCCGGTGTCTTCCGCTTCCTCGACCAGCAGCTCGCTGTAGCCGATGATCGCGTTGAGCGGCGTGCGCAGCTCATGGCTCATGTTGGCCAGGAACAGGCTCTTGGAGCGATTGGCCGTATCGGCCGCCTCCTTCGCCTGCTCCAGTTGCAGGCTTTTTTCCTCGATCTTGCGATTCTGCTCTTCCAGGGTGACGTTCTGCTCCTCCAGCAATTTGCGGCTGCGCACGAAGCGCTTGCTCTGGAGGTAGGAGTGAAAGGCGAACACCGAGCTGGTGACGAAGATGCCCAGAATGCTGGCAAAGACGGTCAGCTGCGGCGATTCGAATTCGACCTGATAGCGGGTAAAGGCGCCGCAGACCAGAATCCCCAGCGCCACGGCAATCCAGCCCCTGCGAGCCGCTCGGAAGCCGCCCACCCCGAGGTTACCCAGGTTGAGCGCCGTGATGAACATGATGCTGGGCCACAGGCTGAAATACATCGCCGCGGTCCAGGCCCCCACCATGACCGAATCAATGACGAGATTGCGGAGCTCCGCGCGCTTGGAATCTTTGCTGAAATAGGCGTGCAGATAGGCCAGTTGCGGCCATAGCAGGCCCCAGAGCAACAACACGGTGAGCGTAGCGGCGCTGGCGCGGCTCTCGGCAAGGAACACCGAATAGAACACCGCGATCAACGGCGGAAAACAGGTGATCCGCACGACATAGTCGAGCCGGACGATCGGATGCAACCTGCGTTTGCTCATGAAGGCTCTCGGACGTGACCGCATGAGTGGCATGAAGGGGCGCTCCGGCGCGGGTAGTAAAAGTGGGCTGAACTACTCCGAGGGTACGTAAGCCGGGCAGGTTTGTATGTCGCCCTTTTTGGCGACAAGACGCCCATGGCGGGTCAGGGCTTTCCCGCGCCCCTCCCGGCTGCAGGGGTATTTACCCTCAGGCTGCAGCCATTTCCAGCTTCAAACCCCAGGGGGTCTTCTGCCACGCCAGGACCTCCTCGCGCAGCAGGTGCGCTGATTGCGGCCAGGCATCGGCCCAGCCGGAACGGAAGGTCAGGGTGAAGCCATGCTCCGGGCTGGGGCTGGCTGCAATGCGGATGTCATCGATGTTGGGTTCCTGGCGGGCGTGGCAGAAAACCACGGCCAGGCGCAGCGCCATCAACTGCTGCATGAACAGCGTGTCGCCAAAGCGCGCTTCCAGCTTGCGCAGCTTGCCGCGATGGCCCAGCACCAACTGGCTCAGGTCGTGCAACTCGTGCATCGAGAATCCTGGGGTGTCGGCGTTGTCGAGAATGTAGGCGCCGTGCTTGTGGTAATCGGCGTGAGAGATATGCGATCCGATTTCGTGCAGCCGCGCTGCCCATTCGAGTTGGCGCTCACAAGCCAGGCGTTCACTCTTCTTCAGGCGCGGCAGCAACTGGCCCAACAGGTGGGCGGCGGCGCGGCCCACACGCGCGGCTTGTGCCGGGTCAGCGCTGAATTTCGCGGCCAGCCGCTCGATGGACGAGGTGCGCACGTCGGTTTGACTGCCTTCGCGGTCGATGAGATCGCACAAGGCACCGTGCCGCAGCGCGCCGCGGGCGTACTGCATGGATTCGATGTCCAGCAGATCGAATACGGCGCGCAAGACCGCCAGCCCGCCGCCCACCACCGGCTTGCGATCGTCCTTGAGGCCCTCGATGCGCACGGCGTCCACGCGCTGGGCCTTGATCAGCCTGTCGCGCAACCAGTCCAGCCCTTCACGGGTGATCATGCCTTCAGTCGGCACGCGGCCGGCCTGTTGCAACACATCAGCCACGGCCCCCACGGTGCCGGACGAGCCATAGGCGGCGTCCCAGCGGCCGGGTACATAAATGGACAGGGCTTCATCAAGCACGGCCTTGGCGGCCACTTCGGCGATTTCGAAGGCGTGCGTCGAGAAGACTCCGTCGGGAAAATACCGCATGGACCAGGCCACGCTGCCGATACGGTAGGACTCCATGGTCTCGGCGGAATAGCCTTGGCCGATGATCATCTCGGTCGAGCGGCCGCCGATATCGACCACCAGCCTTTTCTCGTCGGACTGGGGCAGCAGATGTGTCACGCCCTGGTAGATCAGGCGCGCTTCCTCGCGGCCGGAGATGACATCGATCGGGAATCCCAGCAGTTGCTGCGCCACCACCAGAAATTCCTCGCGGTTGCGTGCTTCGCGCATGGTCTGCGTGGCCACGGCGCGCACCTGGGTGGGCTTGAAGCTGGCCAGCCGTTCGCCAAAGCGGGCCAGGCAGTTCCAGCCCCGCTGCATGGCGTCCTGGGAAAGGCGGCGGTCGGCGTCCAGCCCGTTGCCCTGGCGCACGGTTTCCTTGTGGTATTCCATACGCTGGATCTGGCCCAGTTCCAGGCGGGCGATTTCAAGGCGGAAGCTGTTGGAGCCGAGATCTACGGCGGCGAGACGGGTACCGGGTTGCATGGCGCCGCAGCATAGCACCGGTTGAGGGGCCAATAAGACGAATTTGTGACGGTTTCAGGGGGTGATATTTCCGGGATATGTCTGTCACAGAGATGTCATAAGGCGGTCGTACAGTCTGTTTCGTTCTACCACCACTAAGGTTCGATTCATGAATAACTCTCGCACATTCGCTCTCGGCAGTTTGGTTGGCTTGGCGCTGTTGGGTGCATCGGCCACGGCATTTGCGCAAACCGCCACGGGCGCTGGCGCCAGCTTCCCGGCTCCCCTGTATTCCAAATGGGCCGCCGACTACAACAAGGCCACGGGCGCGCGCGTGAACTATCAATCTGTCGGCTCCAGCGCGGGCATCCGCCAGATTGAAGCCAAGACGGTGGATTTTGGCGCCTCCGATGCGCCCATGACCGACGAAGAACTGAGCAAGAAAGGCCTCGTGCAATTCCCCACGGTGGTGGGCGGCGTGATTCCCGTGGTCAATATCGCCGGTATCAAGCCGGGCGAAATGAAGCTCGACGGCCAAGTGTTGGGGGATATTTACCTGGGTAAAATCACCAAGTGGAGCGATCCCGCCATCACGGCGCTGAACCCCGGCGTGAAGCTGCCCGATGCGCCGATCGCTCCGGTGCGCCGCGCCGACGGCTCCGGCACCACCAACGCCTTCACCAACTACCTGAGCCAGGTCAACGCCGAGTGGAAGTCCAAAGTGGGCGAAGGCACGGCCGTGAACTGGCCTACCGGTGCCGGTGGCAAGGGTAACGAAGGCGTGGCCGCTTTCGTGGGCCGCCTGCCCAACTCGATCGGCTATGTGGAATACGCCTACGTCAAGCAGAACAAGATGAACTACGTGCAGATGAAAAACGCTGCCGGCAAGTTTGTCAGCCCCGATGACGCGGCCTTCAAGGGCGCGGCTGCCGGCGCCGATTGGGCCAAGTCCTTCTACCAGGTGCTGAACAACAAGCCTGGCGATGCTTCCTGGCCCATCACCACCGCCACCTACATCCTGATGCACAAGGCCCAGGACAAGCCTGCCCAGGCCACCGAAGTGCTGAAGTTCTTTGACTGGGTCTACACCAACGGCGACAAGGCCGCCAGCGATCTGGACTACGTGCCTATGCCCGCCAGCGTGAAGGATTTGATCCGCCAGCGCGCCTTCACCGAAATCAAGGACGCTTCCGGCAAGGCCGTGGCTGTCAAGTAATCCCAGGAAGATCAATCAGCCCGCCGCACGCTCGACGGGCTGATTGGTACCGGCTTTTCATCAAAGTTTGGGGTTAAATACTGTGTCTTCCACTCTTCCTGTTGGCGCCGATGGTTTTCCCCTGCCAGACCAGCGGCCCAGGGTCTCCATGAACAATCCCCCTCCCGTGCGCAAGGCGCGCAGCGGCGCCGGCACCGACCTGATGTTTGCCGCCCTGACCAAGGGGGCCGCGCTGCTCACCTTGGGTGTGCTGATCGCCATCATGGGATCGCTCCTGATGGGCGCCTGGCCGGCCGTCAAGCAATTCGGCCTTGGCTTCCTGACGAGCGCGAAATGGGATCCGGTGCAGCAGGAGTTCGGCGGCCTGGTGATGATCTACGGCACGCTGGTCACCTCGCTGATCGCTCTGGCGATCGCGGTGCCCGTGAGCTTCGGCATCGCGCTGTTCCTGACCGAGCTGGCCCCCAATTGGCTCAAACGTCCCCTGGGCACCGCCATCGAGTTGCTGGCTGCCATTCCGTCCATCGTTTACGGCATGTGGGGCCTGCTGGTGTTCGCACCCATTCTTTCCACCTACGTCCAGCAGCCGCTGCAACGCTGGTTCGGGGATGTGCCTGTGCTGGGCTCCCTTTTTCCGGGCCACCGGTGGGTATCGGCATTCTTTCGGCCGGCATCATCCTGGCCATCATGATCATCCCGTACATCGCCTCGGTGATGCGCGACGTTTTCGAGGTGACGCCGGCCCTGCTGAAGGAATCGGCCTATGGCCTCGGATCCACCACCTGGGAAGTCGTCTACAAAGTCGTGCTGCCCTACACCAAGGCCGGTGTGATTGGCGGCATCATGCTGGGGCTGGGCCGCGCATTGGGTGAGACCATGGCGGTGACCTTCGTCATCGGCAACATGAACCAGCTCAATTCCCTCAGCGTGTTCGAGGCGGCCAATTCGATCACTTCGGCGCTTGCCAACGAATTCGCGGAAGCCGGCCCTGGGCTCCACCAAGCCTCGCTGTTGTATCTGGGCCTGGTCCTGTTCTTCATCACGTTCGTGGTGCTGACGCTGTCCAAGGTGCTGCTGTCCCGGTTGGCCAAGGGTGAAGGAAGCAAGTCATGAGTACCGCCTCTTCTGGTTTTTCTTCCGGTTTCGCCTCGGAAGCCCGCCTGGCGGTTTATGGCCGGCGCAAGCTGGTCAACAAGATTGCCCTGAGCCTGTCGTTCGCGGCCATGTTGTTCGGCTTGTTCTGGCTCGCCTGGATCCTGTGGGAAACCTTGAGTTCGGGGTTGGGTGGCATCAATCTGGCCACTTTCTCCCAGGCCACGCCACCACCCAACACCGAAGGCGGGCTCATCAACGCCATCTATGGATCACTGATGATGGTTGGCGTGGCAACCCTGGTCGGGACGCCCATCGGGATCCTGGCCGGCATCTACCTGGCTGAGTACAGCCGCGGCAACCTGCTGGGCAGCGTGACGCGTTTCGTCAACGACATCCTGCTGTCGGCGCCTTCCATCGTGATTGGCCTTTTCGTGTTCGAGGCAGCGGTGCGGCCCTTTGGCGGATTTTCGGGTTGGGCCGGTTCCGTGGCTCTGGCGCTGATTGTGATTCCCGTGGTCATCCGCACCACCGAGAACATGTTGAACCTGATTCCGCCAGGCCTGCGCGAAGCAGCCTATGCGCTCGGTACGCCGAAGTGGAAGGTGATCCTGAGCATTACGCTGCGGGCCGCCCGGGCTGGCGTCACCACCGGCATTCTGCTGGCCGTGGCTCGTATCGCGGGTGAAACGGCACCGCTGCTGTTCACGGCGCTGTCGAACCAGTTCTGGTCAGCCGATCTGTCCTCGCCCATGGCGAGCCTGCCTGTCGTGATCTATCAGTTCGCGATGAGCCCCTATGAAAACTGGCAGCACCTGGCCTGGGCCGGTGTGTTCCTGATCACGATCGCGGTGCTGGGCTTGAATGTCCTTGCGCGTTCGCTGTCTCGCAGCAAAAGTTAAGAATTGAAAGAGGTCCCCGGAATGTCCGCAGTCCTTGAAGCCCCGGCCGCCACGCTTGGCGCCCATGCCACCACCCCCATGCCGAAGGCAAAAATTTCGGCGCGCAACCTGAATTTCTATTACGGGAAATTCCATGCGCTCAAAAACATCAACATCGACATTCCCGAAAGCAAGGTGACCGCGTTCATCGGCCCCTCGGGTTGCGGAAAATCCACGCTGCTGCGTATTTTCAACCGCATGTTCGAGCTCTATCCCGAGCAGCGCGCCGAAGGCCAGATCCTGCTGGACGGCCAGGATCTGCTGGACAAGAAGGTGGATGTGGCGCTGGTGCGCGCCAAGGTGGGCATGGTGTTCCAGAAGCCCACGCCGTTCCCGATGTCGATCTATGACAACATCGCTTTCGGTGTGCGCCTGTTCGAAAACCTGAACAAGGGCGATATGGATGACCGCGTGGAATGGGCGCTGCGCAAGGCGGCCCTCTGGAACGAGGTCAAGGACAAGCTCGGCCAGAGCGGCAGCGGCCTCTCCGGCGGCCAGCAGCAGCGCCTGTGCATCGCGCGCGGCGTGGCCATCAAGCCCGAAGTGCTGCTGCTTGACGAACCCTGCTCGGCGCTCGATCCTATCTCCACCGGCAAGGTGGAAGAACTGATTGCCGAGCTGAAGGACGAATACACCGTGGCGATCGTCACGCACAACATGCAGCAGGCCGCTCGGGTGAGCGACTATACGGCCTACATGTACCTGGGCGATCTGGTGGAATTCGGCGAAACCGAGCAAATGTTCTTCAAGCCCAAGCGCAAAGAGACCGAAGACTACATCACGGGCCGCTTCGGCTGAGCCAAGGAGACTTAACCCATGCACGAGAAGCATCTTTCCAGCCAGTTCGACAGCGATCTCAACCGGGTGTCCACCCGCGTGCTGGAACTGGGGGGTCTGGTTGAATCGCAGATCCGGCAAGCCATCTACGCGTTGTCGGAGTTCAGCACCGAAGTCGCCGACCAGGTGATTGAAACGGAAACGCGCGTCAACTCCATGGAACTGGAGATCGACCGTGAGCTGTCGAGCATCATCGCGCGGCGGCAGCCAACGGCGGTCGATCTTCGGCTGCTGCTGGCGATTTCCAAGACCACGGCCAACCTGGAGCGCGTGGGCGACGAAGCCGCCAAGATCGCGCGCATGGTCAAATCCATCATCGACGCCGGGGCCGCGCGCACCTTGCCGGCAGGCGAGTTGCGGGTGGCGGCCGACATGGCGGCCTCCCAGCTGCGTAAGGCGCTCGATGCCTTTGCCCGGCTCGATGTGACCGAGGCCGTGTCGATCCTGAAGGAGGACGATCACCTCGACAACGAGTTCGATGGTTTTGTGCGCAAGCTCATTACCTACATGATGGAAGACCCGCGCACCATCTCAGCCAGCCTGGATCTGCTGTTCCTGGCCAAGGCCATCGAGCGGATCGGCGACCATGCGAAGAACATCGCCGAATTCATCATCTACATCGTCAAAGGAGCGGATGTACGCCACGCTTCCATGGAAGAGGTGGAGTCCGCCACCCGATGAAGAAATGAGAACTATGCCCCGTGTACTGATAGTTGAGGACGAGGCCGCGATCGCCGAGTTGATCGCGGTGAATCTGCGCCACAATGGATTCCAGCCCACTTGGGCTATGGACAGCGAAACCGCTCAGCGCGAGCTCGACGCCGTGCTGCCGGATGTCATCCTGCTCGACTGGATGCTGCCCGGCGAGAGTGGTCTATCGCTGGCCAAGAAATGGCGCAAGGATGCGCGCACCAAGAGCGTGCCCATTCTCATGCTCACGGCCCGGGGCGATGAGTCTGACCGCGTGGCCGGCCTCGATGCCGGCGCCGATGACTACATCACCAAGCCGTTCTCGACCAAGGAAATGCTGGCGCGCATCCGTGCCGTGCTGCGCCGCCGCGCCCCGGAGCAGGTAGGTGGTTCCGTCGCCATCGGTAGCCTGCTGCTCGACGCCTCCACGCATCGTGTGTCCTATGACGGCCAGATGCTCAAGATGGGCCCCACCGAGTTCAAGCTGCTGCACTACATGATGAAAAACGCAGAGCGGGTGCATAGCCGCGGCCAGCTGCTGGACAAGGTCTGGGGCGATCACGTCTTCATCGAGGAGCGTACCGTTGATGTGCACGTCAAGCGCCTGCGGGAGGCCCTGGGCGTGGCCGGCGTATTGATCGAGACCGTGCGCGGCGCGGGCTATCGCCTGACCGCCCAGCCTCTGGTGCAGATTCCAAGCCCCCAAGACGCCACACAAGTTTGAATGTGAACAGTGTCTCCTCGTAGGTTGGCGCTGAGCGCAGCGAAGCCCAACAAGCATGCCCTCCTTGGCGCCGCCGCTTGTTGGGCTTCGCTGCGCTCAGCGCCAACCTACGCGAATACGCGCATACTCTGAACTCGCCCTGGCGAGTGCAAAGAAGCCTTCTCATGATTTTCCGCGTCACGATGTTCTTTCTTGCCCAGTTGCTGGGCGGCGTACCAGGTTGGCTCCTGGGCGGCTGGCCGGGGGCTCTGGCGGGCTCGGTCATTGGTGCTGCGGCGGTGTTCATTGGCGATTCGCTGCGCGGGCAGAGCTTCATCCGCTGGGCGACGGATCCGGACACCTCGGCGCCGCCCGTGCAGCGGGGCCTGTGGGGCGAGGCCGCGTACCGCACGCGCCGGGCGTTGCGTTTGGAACAGCAAAAGGCCCAGAACAGCACGCAGCGCCTGGAGGAATTCGTGGAGGCGATCCAGGCCTCGCCCAATGGCGTGGTGCTGCTCGATCCCGAAGGGCGCATCGAGTGGTGCAACGAGATCGCGGCACAGCACTTTGGCTTCGATGCCGAGCGAGACAAGCTTCAGCACATCGGCAATCTGGTTCGCCAGCCCGTCTTCGCGGCCTACTATGCGGGCAAGAGCTTTGAGCGTGATGTCAAGCTGATCGGCAGCGCCGACAGCCCCACCCATCCCGTCAAACTCTCGGTGCAACTGCATCCGTATGGCGAAGGCCACAAGCTGCTGCTTTCGCGCGACATCACGGCGCTGGCACAGGCCGAAGCCATGCGGCGGGATTTCGTGGCCAACGTATCGCACGAAATACGCACGCCGCTCACGGTGCTGGCCGGGTTCGTGGAAACCATGCAGAGCCTGCCCCTGTCAGAGGCGGAGCGCGAAAGCTATCTGTCACTCATGGCCGTGCAATCGGAGCGCATGCAGACGCTGGTCAATGATCTGCTCACGCTTTCCCAGCTCGAAGGCAGCCCTTTGCCAGGCGCGGGTGAAATGCTCGACCTCGGTACGCTCATGGGGCAATGCGAAGCCGAGGCGCGCGGCTTGTCTCTGCTGCTGCATCCGCTGGACGAGCGGCCACAAGCCCTGCATTTCGGCCCTGCGCCTGATTTCGTGCTGGCGGGCTCGCTGAGCGAGTTGCGCAGCGCGGCCTCGAACCTGATCAACAATGCCGTGCGCTATACCCCGGGTGGCGGGCGCATCGATGTGCGCTGGAGCCGGCTGGCTGACGGCAAGGTGCAGTTGGCCATTATTGATACAGGTCCTGGCATTGCGCCCGAACATCTGCCGCGGCTGGCGGAGCGGTTTTACCGGATAGACCGTAGCCGCTCGCGCGAGTCAGGTGGCACGGGGCTTGGCCTCGCGATCGCCAAGCACGTGGCCCAGCGCCATGGCGGAGAATTGCAGATTACCAGCAAGCTTGGCAAAGGTTCCTGCTTTGCGCTGGTCTTTCCCGCTCAGCGTGTGCGCAACAAATCCCTGGTAGTACCCCAGTAGCCAGACGGTTGGTAGGGTGTGCACGACGTCTGCACGCGGTGCGCCCGCCCCAGCCACTCGCACAGCCCCTCATCTCCGAGAACGCCGCGTAACCCGCCACACCAGCCCCAGGAAAATAACAGCCACCAGCGCCGTTGCACCCGCACTCGCGATCCAGAACGCTTGGGGCGCCGACATCGCTGGCCAGGGCCCCAGCCCATGGAATGCCAGGCGGTAGCCGCCCGTCAATCCCATTCCCCACAGCAGCAGGCAATAAATGAGCAGCGGCGCCAGCACGATCCGGTAGCTGCGCAGGATGAAGACGCTCACGGCCTGGAGCGCGTCGCCAAGGTGATAGATCCCCACCCAGGCCAGCAGCACCGAAGCGGTCGCAATGATGGCCGGCTCTTCCACATACAGGCTTACCAGGGGGCGTGCCAGCAATGTCATCAAGCTGGTCAGGCACAGGGCCAGGGCACCCGCCGCGCCAAGCCCCAGCATGGCAGCCCGGCGCGCTTCGGCCTCATGGCCGGCGCCAAGCCAGAAGCTTACCCGCGCGCTGGTGGCGATACCCAGCGCCAGCGGCACCATGTACAGCAGGGCTGCCACGTTCGATGCGATCTGATGGCTCGCTGCTGCCAGGGTGCCCAGGCGGGCAATGAAAAGCGCCATCAGCGTGAACGAGGTGACTTCCACCATCACCGCCAGCCCGGCAGGAATGCCAAGGCGGGCGAAGGCGCCGATCTGCTTCCAGTCGGGCCGTTCCATGCGGCTCCAGATGCCATAGGGCTGGTAGAAGCCACGAGTGCGCAGCAGCCATACCGCCACCGCGAAGAGCGCATAGTTGACTACCAGCGTGGCCCACGCGCAGCCGGCCGCCCCTTGCGGCGCCAGGCCAGCGCCGCCGAAAGTGAACCAGATCGAGAGCAGCACCTTGGGCAGCAGTGCGCCCACTTGCAGTACCGACACCAGCCGGGGTTGGCCCAGGCTCTGGTTGAGCGTGCTGAACAGGCGAAAGAACAGGGCGGGAGGCAGGGCCCAGGCCAGCACGGACAGATATCGTTCCACCTCGATCTGCAATTCCGGCGGAACCCCGGTGGCGCGCAGCATGGGGCCGGGTGAGAGCAGCACGGCCATGCCCACCAGGATCGTGAAGATGCACAGGTAGAGCGCTTGCCGTACGGACGGGCCTACTTCGTGGCGCCGCTGGCCTCCGTGCAACTCGGCCCACACCGGCAGCAGCGCCTGCAAGACGCCCATCAAACCCACATAGACGCTGACATACAGCGCGGCCCCTACCGAAAGGGCCGCCAGCGCGGTTTCGGAGTAGCGCCCGGCGACCACCGTGTCGGTGACGCCAAAAGCCATCACGGCCAACTGGCCGGCGAGCACGACGCCTGCGTGGCTGCCTATGTGGCGAAGTTCCTGGAAGCTTCCTTTGGAAGTGCTGATATCCGTGGCCTGTTTGGCGACCATTTGAGCTCAACTGAGTGCACCCTCTCCTGGAGGCCGGAGAGAGTGGAGGATGGGGCAATGCTCTTAGAGCGTGAACACGTTCTTACCGAGCAGGGGCTGTGCGCTTGAAAATCAGCAGCGTGTCGCTGGCCTCGGTAGGCCGCGATACGCGGTCCGTGAGCACCCACTGCGAAGTGTCGAGAACCGCTGGCAGGTCTTTCTGCGCATTCACATCCACCAGCAGCCACGAGCAGCGCTCGGGGCTGTCCAGCGGCTGTGTCATCCAGCCTCCATGAAAGCGTGCGGCGGCGAGTTGAGGCGTGCTCATGCCGAACGCGTACACGCATGGCGCAGGCCCGACGATGCGATGCACTTCGCGCATCTGCGGCGCCAGGCTGCGCGCATAGTCCAGGGCGGGAAGCCACAAGGTCATCAGGAGCAGCCAGCACAGGGTGGAGCCCGCGGCGGGAAGGACCAGGCTTTTCCATAGCGCGGTGCGGTGGCGGCCGGTGCGCCATCTTGCCAGCATGCACCAGGCGAGTGTGCCGGCCAGGGCGGCGAGAAAGGCCAGCCACTGGAACACCGGCTCGAAGCCAGGCGCCAGCCGGGCCACGTTCTGCGCGGGCTTGGGCGGTATGCCGGTTTGCAGTGACAGCCAGACGACCCAGATCACAATCGCCCAGACGCTGAAGAAGAGCACCGTGAACCAGTCAATGAAGGCCGAGGCACTGCGCTTGAACGTGGGCAGCGCGAACGCCGCTAGCGCTGCCAGCGCGGGCAAGGCCAGCAGCAGGGAGCGGTCATTGGCGTAGGTGACGACCGTGGCCACCACCGGCACAAGCGCCATGAAAAAGGGCAGGCCCAGATGCCGGTGCTGGCGCATGTCGAGCAGGTAGCGCCGCCAGCGCCAAAGCGTCCAGAGTACGAGTGGCCAGGCGGGCCAGGTGAACCACAGGAACAAACGCCCGATGATGCGCCACCGGTCCCAGTCGGCCAGCGGGAGCTCGATGCTCCAGCGGAACAGGTCCAGGGATTGCGCCAGCGCGGCGCTGGCCAGGGTGCCGCCGAGCACGGCGGTGAACGTGCGCCAGCGCGTGGGGGCTTCGATAGGGGTGACGCGCGGGCTGAGCAGGGCGAGGGCACTGACCCCGCCGTAGATCAAGGCCATGACCGGTGCGCCGGAGAGCGTCAGGCCGGGCAGACCGAAAGCCAGGGCGAGTGTGGCATTCAGGGTACGAAACGGAAAGGCCGCAAACCCGTAGAACACCAGCGAGACGAAAAAGAGCTGCGCCAGGGCGGGGGTGGTTTCGTGCGAAAGTTGTGCGAGGCCCAGGGTAGCGATTAGCGCCAGCAGGCTGCCGTCCGCCAGCGCACGCGCGTAGTCGGCAGGTTTGGCTTCTCCGCCGAAAGCGAAGGCCACTGGCTGGGCACTGGGGTTCCTGGCCAGGTAGTAAACCGCATACCAAGTGGCCGCCAGCGTGAGGCTCAGCATCAGCGCAAAGGGAATGCGGACCACGAAATCAGGGGCGATCCAGCCCGGCGCAAGCTGAATGAACCAGGCTCCGAGCCAGTAAGGCAGCAGCGCCGAGGTTTCAGCGGGCGTGCCCATCAATGTGGGATGCAGCCAGGCCTGCAGATGGCTCGCGCCGACCAACTCCAGCATGTAGCCGAACGAAGTGATGTCCGCGTTCTTCCACGGTTCCCGGCCAATGTAGCCCGGCAGCACGTAGGCTACACACAACAGTAGCAAGGCAAGGCGCGGCAGGCGGCGCACTGCATCCTGCGTGACAAGGGCGGGGCTAGGCTGATTCAAGAGATTCGTTCAGACGGAAAACCGAGCGATTTTGCCGGATTGGAGAAGGGCTTGGAGGCGTCATGGCCTGCGGCTGTGGTCAACCAGTGCGCAGGATATGTCGTTAGCACCACTAACTATGACTCCGATCGTATTGTCGGCTTTTTTAGCCCTTTTTTCGCTGGCGGCCTGGTCTCAGACCGATACACAGGCTGATCGACCCGCAGCCGCGCGGCAGATGCGTCAATCCATGCCTGCGGGTACTTCCGCAGAAGGCCCGGCCTTGAGGGCCACGCCACCTGCCAGCCTGATTCCCTTTGTCGATGCGCATGCGCACCTGAACGACCCCGCCATGCAGTTGGAGCTGATGCAGCGCTGGGGCGCCAGCCATGCGGTGGTGTTCTGGGGCGGGCGTAGCAGCAACGAGTCTGTCGCGGAAGCGGCGCGGGCTTATTCGGGACAATTGATCCCGTTTGCCTCGATCTCGCCGGAACGCACCGCCTATCGCCCCGCCTGGATTCAGAATGATGAGGCTTTGCTCAAGCAATTGGATGCTTTGCTCTCCACGGGTTTGTTCAAGGGTATCGGCGAGATATCCGCCGTGCATTTCCCTTCCGCTGGCTTCGACGAAACCGATTTCAGCCCAATGAGCCCCATGGCCGTGGGGATCCTGGCACTGGCACGTCAATACCGGGTGCCGGTAATGCTGCACGTGGAAAGCACGCGCATGGCCGAGTTGAGCCAGTTGTTGGAGCGGTTTTCCGATGTGCCGGTGATCTGGGCTCATGGTGGCTACACGCCTCTGTTCCTGGCGCGCCGCATGCTCGAGCGCCACGGCAATCTGTATTACGAGCTAAGCGCCCGTACCTGGCCGCACCATCCGCGCTCGCCGGATTACACCATCTTGCGCGATGGGCAGCAGGTATGGCCCGAGTGGTTGCGGTTGATCGAGGCGATGCCGCAACGCTTTCTGGTGGGAACCGATGCGAGCAACCGCTCGGCTTCGGTCGATGACCTGAAGTTTGCCAGTGTGCAAAATTTTCTGGCCCAGCTTTCGCCGTCCGCACGCGAGCAGGTGGGCAGCGGCACGTTGCTCAAGCTTGTTGGGAAATAAAAAAGGGGTAGCACGGATGACCGTGCTACCCCTTTTGAGTTGCTTTTTAAGCGAGTGCTCAGCGAGCCACTTTGCCGAAGCGGTTACGGAACCGCTCGACACGGCCGCCCATGTTATCGACCGATTTCTGCGTGCCCGTGTAGAACGGGTGGGATTCGCTGGAAGTATCCAGTTTGAAGAGCGGCAGCTCGCGGCCGTCATCCATCTTCACGGTTTCCTTGGTAGGAACGCACGAGCGCGTCACGAACTTGAAGCCGTTGGAGAGGTCCACGAAGCAGACTTCGCGATAGTCGGGGTGAATGCCTTCACGCATGATCAAAATCCTTGTGTTGCGTTACGGGAGCCGCGCCAGCCATTCCAGCGTACTTTCCGAGAAACCCTAAATTATAGCCTTACTCTGCCCAAATACCATCAGATGGCCGAAAAGGGCTTAGAACGTGTTCAAAATCTCCTCGCGGGTCCCTTGCGCCCGAAAAGCAGCGTCTGCGGCGTTGAAAATCCTCGCGATACCACGAGGTATCCCTGCGGTTTTCGCCTTGCAGTCACAGCTTTTCGAACACAAGGGCCCTCGCGACGAGATCTTGAACACGTTCTTAACCACCCCGGCGCATCATGTCGAAGAACTCGACGTTGGTCTTGGTGGCCTTCATGCTCTTCAGGACCATTTCCATCGACTCGATCTCGTCCATGTTGTACATGAACTGGCGCAGGATGCGGGTCTTCTGCAGTACCTCGGGCGCCAGCAGCAGTTCTTCACGGCGGGTGCCGCTGCGGTTGAGCTGGATCGAGGGGAACACGCGTTTTTCATACAGGCGCCGGTCCAGGTGGATCTCGCTGTTGCCGGTACCCTTGAATTCCTCGAAGATCACTTCGTCCATGCGGCTGCCGGTGTCGATCAGCGCGGTGGCGATGATGGTCAGGCTGCCGCCTTCTTCGACGTTGCGCGCAGCGCCCAGGAAGCGCTTGGGGCGGTGGAGGGCGTTGGCGTCCACGCCGCCGGTCAGCACCTTGCCGGAAGAGGGCACCACGTTGTTGTAGGCGCGCGCCAGGCGGGTGATGGAATCCAGCATGATCACCACGTCCTTCTTCAGCTCGACCAGGCGCTTGGCTCGCTCGATCACCATCTCGGCCACGTGCACGTGGCGGGCGGCGGGTTCGTCGAACGTGGAGGCAATGACTTCGGCCTTCACCGAGCGCTGCATGTCGGTCACTTCCTCGGGGCGCTCGTCCACGAGCAGCACCATCAGGTGGCTTTCGGGGTAGTTGGCGGCAATGGCGTGGGCGATGGTTTGCATCATCACCGTCTTGCCGCTCTTGGGCGGCGCCACGATCAGGGCGCGCTGTCCCTTGCCGATAGGGGCGATGACGTCGATCACGCGGCCGGTGATGTTTTCCTCGCCCTTGAACCCGTCGCGCTCCAGGCGCATCTGTTCGCGCGGGAACAGCGGCGTGAGGTTCTCGAACATCACCTTGTGCTTGTTCTGCTCGGGCGGGCCGCCGTTCACGGCGTCCAGCTTGGTCAGGGCGAAATAGCGCTCGCCATCCTTGGGGATGCGGACTTCGCCTTCGATCATGTCGCCCGTGTGCAGGTTGAAGCGCCGCACCTGGCTGGGGCTGATGTAGATGTCGTCCGTGCTGGCGGTGTAGCTGGTGTCCGGACTGCGCAGGAAGCCGAAGCCGTCGGGCAGTATCTCGAGCACGCCATCGGCGAAGACCTGTTCGCCGGCCTTGGCGCGCTTCTTGATGATGGCGAACATCAGCTCTTGCTTGCGCATGCGGCCAGGGTTCTCGATCTCAAGGGCCTCAGCCTGCTTGAGCACTTCAGACACGTGTAGTGCCTTGAGTTCGTTCAGATGCATGAATGCTTGTCCTGCAATGGGGCCACCCGGATGCGCGACCACAAAAAACCGAAACTGAAAATACGGGAGAGGGGAGTGGAAGGAGGCTCAGGCAGAAGGCCTGATCTCGGGTGTCCTGGACCTCAGGGCACCGGGCTGACGTTCACCTGCGCGCCAGCAATGAGGAAAGATTATGACAGGAAATTGGAGGCGGTTTTGAAAAATTCCCCCAAGCTTCCTCGTTTGAGGAGATTTTCCACCCCGCATGGAGCAGCATTCGCTGGGGGTAACCGTACTCAGGAAGGGCTCAGGGCGCGGTTCGGGCGCCCTGCGCGTACTCTCAAGCCAGTTGCTGGTCGATGAACTGCGTCATCTGGGCTTTGGTCATGGCGCCGACCTTGGAGGCAGCGAGCTGGCCATCCTTGAACACCATGAGTGTCGGGATGCCGCGAATGCCGTATTTGGCGGGCACGGCGCGGTTTTCGTCCACGTTCACCTTGGCGATCTGGAGTTTGTCGCCGTAGGCGCCGGCCAGTTCGTCGAGCGCAGGGGCAATGGCTTTGCAGGGGCCGCACCACTCGGCCCAGAAGTCCACCAGCACGGGCTTGCTGGATTGCAGAACATCGGCTTCGAAAGAGCTGTCGCTCACATGCTTGATCAAATCGCTGGCCATGAAAAATCCCTCGAAAAAAATGGCGGCTGGTTGAAAACCTAAAGCGGATAAAGTTGGGCCATTGTGACAGAAACCCCATGTCCTTGCGTCCTGTGATTTCTCCTGGCCTGGCGCCAGAAAACACCGCACAGCCGGTGCCAAGCCCTCATCTGGAAACCTGGCGGCAACTGCTCGGTCAGGTGCGTGAACACCTGTCGGCCGCTGGCGCGCATCCGGCGCGCAGCGTGGTGCTGCTGCCTTACCTGCAACTGGTACCGCTGGCTGCGGGCCTGTGGGCCGAGCAGTTTCCCGACGGCTTCGCGCCGCGCTTCGAGACCACGCGCACGTGGGCGGCCCGTGTGGGCATGTTCGCGCCTGGTCCGAACGATATCGCTTCGGATCATGGCCGTGATCTGCTCACGGCCGCCTCGTTGCTGGAGGGAGCCGGGCTGGGCGCGCGGCGCGCGCTGCTGACAGGCCCCCTGGTGGAGCAGGCCATGCAATTGGCGCCGCTGGCCGCCAGTGTGCCTGCCGAGTTGCGGCCCGACTGGGCCGAGCAGGCGCGCGCTGCCGTGCCGGCCGTCCAGGGCGGGCCGTTGGCGCTGGAGTCCGCCGTGGCGCGCATCGCCATCGCCTGGGCGGCGGCCTCCGATTACGCCACCGATGTGCTGTTCGAGCCCCGCGTGGCGCGCGAGCTGGATGCGCTGGTGGTGGTCAATGGCTTGCAGCCGGATGAGTTGATTTCTTCCCTCATCGATCACTTTGCCGAACGCGCCTGGGCGCTGACGCCGGAAACCGGGGGCCCGTCCGGCCGTCTCGTCCTGCATGCCGCGCGCAACGGGGAGGATGAGGCCCAGCGCGCGGCGGCTTGCGTGCTGCGCCACATCGAGGCCGGCCGCGTGCCGGTGGCGCTGACGGCAGGCGATCGCCTGCTCACGCGCCGTATCAGCGCGTTGCTGGCCGCGCAAGGCGTGCGCCTGCGGGATGAAACCGGCTGGAAGCTTTCCACGACCCACGCTGCCGCGCAACTGATGGCGGGGCTGCGCGCATGCGCGCACCACGCGTCTACCGACGCCGTCATCGATTGGCTCAAGCTGGCGCCTGCTTTCGCCGAAGTGGATGCAGCAGGCATTCGGGCCTTGGAGAGGCGATTGCGGCGCGATGCGGTGCGGGACTGGGCCAGTGTCGCGGCCTCTCCTGAGGGCGGGGCGCTCGTCAGCCGCGTCGCTGCGCTGCGCGACACCATGCAGGCTCCACGCCGGCTGCCCGATTGGCTGGCGGCTACCCAAGCGCTGCTTGAAGAGGCGGGCCTGTGGTCCGGGATGGCGGCCGATGCAGCGGGCGAAGCGGTCATGGCGGCGCTGGGCTTGCAGGAGGCCGAACAGGCCACGCTGCAGGCATGGCCCGCAGCACAGCGGCGCATGCCGCTGCCGGAGTTCACTTCCTGGGCCAGCGATGCCCTGGAGGCGGCCAACTTCCGTCCGCCGGTGCTGGCCGATGCGCAAGCCGTCATCCTGCCGATGAGCCAGCTGCTCGGCCGGCCTTTTGCCGCGCTGGTGTTGCCGGGCGCTGATGAGCAGCGCCTGCCCGCCGCGCCGGACCCCCTGGCTCCTGGAGCACCGCGCAGCGCGAGGTTTTGCGCCTGCCCACGCGCGGGGTGCTCGAGACCGCGCAGCGCGCGGCTTGGCGGGTGGCGCTCCAGACGCCTTTCGTGGATGTGCTGTGGCGGTGCAGCGACGATAGTGGAGAGCCTTTGCTGCCTTCGCCACTGGTGCAGGCCTTGAGCCTGCAAGGCGGTACGGAGGAGGGCGGGGAGCCGCGTGAGCCGCGCACCGTCGCGCCGCAGCCTGTGGCGCCGCCGCAGCCGCGCGGCGATGCGTTGCCAGCCATGCCGTTGTCAGCCAGCTCCTATGACATGCTGAGGGCGTGTCCCTATCGGTTCTTCGCGTTGCGGCAGTTGGGCCTGCAGGACGAAGGCGAGCTGGATGTGGATGTAGACAAGCGGGATTTCGGCAACTGGGTGCACCGGGCCTTGCGCCTTTTTCATGAAGCCCTGCAGGCCGAGCCCAGTGGCGACCGTGTGGCGCTGCTGGATGCGGCGGCGCTGCAGGCCACGCAGGATGAGGCGCTCGATGAGGGTGAGTTTTTGCCGTTCGGGGTGGGGTGGCCGGCGTTGCGGGATGGCTATCTGAAATGGCTGGCTGAACACGAGGCTTCCGGCGCTGTGTTCGAGGTGGCTGAGAAGGATGTACGGGTGGCGTTGGGGCAGCTTCAGTTGCGAGGGCGGCTGGATCGCCTGGATCGGCTCCCGGACGGAGCGCCTTTGATCGTTGACTACAAGACGGAGCCGCTGGCGCGTACGAAGGATCGGTTGAAGGGGGGCAATGAAGATACGCAGTTGCCCTTTTATGCCTTGCTTTCGGGGGCGGATGCGCCGCGGGCGGCTTATCTGAATGTGAGCGAGCGGGAGGGGAGCAGTCTGCATGAGACGCCTGAATTGCTGTTGCTGGCGGAGCAGCTTTATGAGGGGATGCAGAGTGATATGGCGCGTATTGCGGGGGGGATCCGCTGCCGGCTTTGGGGGAGGGGGCTGTGTGCGAGTGGTGTGAGGCGCGGGGGTTGTGCCGCAAGGATTTTTGGAGTGCCGAATGAGGTGCGGTTTTGTCTCTCTCTCCCTCTCCCTCTCCCTCTCCCTCTCCCTCTGGGAGAGGGTTGGGGTGAGGGCTTTCACGGCGGTTGATCTGAATGGTTTTCTGTTAGCTATCAGAGGTCGGAGGCCGGGATTGCCCCCGGCGGTGCAGTCACCTTCTTTTGCGTCGCCACCGGATCGCCGGCCGAAAGAAAGTAACCCAAGAAAAGGCGACCCCACTTGCCGTGTCCCTACGCTTCGCTGCGGGCAACCTGCGGTGCTCGACCGAGGGGTGGTGCTGCAGAACTCGCTATGTTCACTTCGTTCACGCCGCTCAAACAGCTGCAGCAAGCTAGAGCACGAAGCAAGGGCATCTTGCAGTGCCCTTGCCCACCCCTCGCTCTGCGCTCCTCGGCACGGCTGTATGGACCGGAGACATGGTGGACACCTGTTCGGGGACATGGTGAACAGATCAAGCTTAGGTATCGAACAGCCTTATAGGAGGTCACCGATGCCTTGGCAGGAAAGCTCAGCCATGTCCCTACGCGAAGAATTTGTAGCGCTCGCCCAGCACGAACAATCCAATATCCGAGCACTGTGCTTGCGCTTTGGCATTAGCCCCACTACAGGCTACAAATGGCTTGAGCGTGCTCGCCAGCTTCAGCCCTTGAGCGATCGAAGCCGCAGGCCTAAGCATTCACCCAATCAATGCCCGCTTGAGTTCGAGCAGCAAGTCTGTCAGTTACGCCAGGAGCACCCCGCCTGGGGCGCACGCAAGCTCACGCACAGATTGATGAACTTAGGAGTCAAAGTGCCTGCAGTGAGCACCGTGCATGCGATCTTGTGTCGCCATGGTTTGATTTTGGGTCAGGCCAGTGAGGCAGCCACGCCCTGGAGGCGCTTTGAGCACCCTGAGCCCAACGATCTGTGGCAGATGGATTTCAAAGGCCACGTAGCCATGCTGCGCGGACGCTGCCACCCACTGACGATTCTTGATGACCACTCCCGGTATGCCGTGTGTCTGCAGGCGTGCGGCGATGAGCAGGAAGCCACCGTGGTGCAGCGTCTTGAGATGGTGATGCGTCGCTATGGTGTGCCCGCTCGAATGACCATGGACAACGGCAGCCCATGGGGTGGCTACGATGGCTGTCACTACACCAGCCTGGATCTGTGGCTGATGCGTCAGGGGATTCGAGTGGGCCACTCACGGCCCTACCATCCTCAAACGCAAGGCAAAGATGAGCGCTTTCACCGCACACTCAAGGCGGAGCTGCTGCAGGGGTTGCCTCTTGCCAACCTGAGCGAAGCCCAGCAAGCCTTTGATCGTTGGCGCCAGATGTACAACCAGCAGCGCCCTCACCAGGCGCTGGGCATGCAAGTGCCGATCGTGCGATACCGGGCCAGTCCCAGGCCGTACTGCGAGCGGCCCGCAGAGCCTGAATACGCCAGCGCCGAGCAGGTGCGCCAGGTGCAAAAGCAAGGCGCCATCTCTTGGAAAAACCGCCTCTGGAAGGTCGGCAAGGCCTTCAAAGGCCAGCAGGTAGCCGTACGAGCTGATCCCACTGAAGATGGATGCTATGACGTGTTCTGGAGCACCCTTCGAATTGCTCGCATTGATCTGCGCGATCAGTCTATACAGGCCGGCAGAGTCATTGTTTAATATCCAAAAAACCGTTCACCATGTCCCCGAACAGGTGTCCACCATGTCCCCGGTCCATACACACGGCCAGAGGGGACCCTTGACTCGGGCCGTCGCTTCGCTCGGCCCGCGCATCAACGGGCTTCGCTGCGCTCCGCGGTCTTTACTCCCTCCTCCCCTGGGGGAGGGCTGGGGTGGGGGCTTTCACCGCGTCACCTCTCAGCCGCCATTTACTTTCCCCTATCCCAACCAGCCGAGGGCCACCCATGACCCCCGCCTACGAACACAACGGCCAACCCTGCACACGCGAGGCGTTCTACGCCATTGCATGCGACCCTCGCCGCAGCGTGGCGGTGGAGGCATGCGCCGGCGCCGGCAAGACCTGGATGTTGGTCTCGCGCATCCTGCGTGCGTTGATCGATGGTGCGGCGCCGCAGGAAATCCTGGCGATCACGTTCACCAAGAAAGCCGCCGGCGAAATGCGCCAGCGGCTGCAGGAATGGCTGGCAGACTTCGGCCACCCAAAGGCCGCGGAAACACCCGAACAATGGACAGAACGCCTGCGGAAGGAACTTATCGCCAGAGGTGTGGAGCCGCACGCGGTGGCGGCGCAGGCCGAGCGACTGCAAGGCCTCTACCGGGCCATCCTTGAACAGGCACGCCCGGTTCAGATCCGCACTTTTCACAGCTGGTTTGCGGCGCTGCTGCGCACCGCGCCGTTGCAGGTGCTGGATGATCTCGGGCTGCCTTCGGCCTACGAGTTGCTCGAAGATGATCAAGATGCAGTCGCCGAAGTCTGGCGCCGCTATCTGCGCGCCGTGGCGGCTGATGAGGCTTTGCGTGCCGATTACACCGCGCTGGTTTCCGAATACGGCCGCCATCAGGGGCATCAAGCGCTGCAGGCTGCGCTGTCCAGGCGCGTCGAATTCACCATGGCCGATGACGCAGGGGTGGTCGATGAAGCCATACCGCCTTTCGGCACACTGGTTCCGGAACTGGCTGGCTTGGCCGAACCTATCGATGCGCTGGGTTCGGAGGGCGCTCGCGTACGCTGGCTGGAGCGCGCGGCCGCTTTGGGGGCAGAAGCCAACAAGACGCCGCAGAAAGCAGCCAACGCCATCATCGATGCCTTTGAGCAAGGGGATCTTTCTGTGCGGCTGACGGGGCTGCGCAAGGCTCTTTTTGTGGCTACCGAAGATCGGCTCAGCCAGCATCTGAAGAAGTTCGCCGCCGCGCAGGAGGCCGAGGCGGAGCTGCAGCGGTTGCTGCTGGCTGCTCGCCAGCACCGCGGCCGCATGCACCAGCAACGCATGGCACGGCTGGCCCGCCGCTTGATCGAAGAATTCGGTCACCTGAAGCGCGATCGCGGATGGATCGATATGGGCGATGTGGAAAGCGCCGCCATGGTCATGTTGAGCGATCCGGTGCTTTCGGGCTGGGTGCAGGAGAAGCTCGATGCGCGCGTTCGCCATCTGCTGATCGATGAATTCCAGGACACCAATCCGCTGCAATGGCAAGCGCTGAATGCCTGGCTGGCAGGCTATGCCGGTACAGGGGGCGGGCAGGGCGCGCCGAGCGTGTTCATCGTGGGTGATCCCAAACAGAGCATCTATCGCTTCCGGCGTGCCGATCCGCAGGTGTTTGTGGCCGCCAAGGAGTTTGTGAAGACTGCATTGGGCGGTGATCTGCTGGCCTGCGATCACACCCGGCGCAATGCGCCTTGCGTGTTGGGAGCCGTCAATACCGTCATGCTGGCCGCGCAGGAGGCGGGCGAGTTTGCCGGCTACCGCGCGCATACGACCGAATCCGATATCCAGGGGCGCATCGCGGCGCTGCCGGCTATTCCCCGGCCGGAGCGAACCGCCGCCGCCGAGGTCGATCCGCTGGCTTGGCGAGACAGTTTGACCACTCCGCGCACGGTGCTCGAAGATACGCTGCGCACGCTCGAATGCCGGCAGGCGGCGGGGTGGATTGCGGAACAGGTGCAGGCTGGTGTCGCATTGCCGCAGATCATGGTGCTCGCGCGCAAGCGTGAGCCGCTGGGCGTTCTGCAGGCTGAGCTGCGGCGCTCCGGTATCGCTTGCGAGCAGCCCGAAGAGCAACTCCTGGGCGATCTGCCTGCCGTGCAGGACGTGCTGGGGCTGGTGGATGCCCTTGTTTCTCCAGGGCACGATCTGTCGCTGGCTCGGGCACTCAAATCACCCCTGTTTGGCTTGGGCGATGAAGATCTCACGCGCATCGCCATCGCTGCCCGCTCGGATGCCCACCGCGGGGCGTGCTGGCTGGATCTGCTGCCGCTGGTGGAGTTGGATGCGGCCGATGGGCGGACCTTGCATGCGACCTTGCTGCAATACCAGCAGTGGCTGGCCACATCTCCTCCGCACGATGCCCTGCAAGCTATCTACAGCCATGGTGATGTGCTGGCGCGCTACGCCGCTGCGGCACCCGCTCCGGAGCGCGAACACCAGATGGCGCAGTTGCAGGCGCTGCTGGCCGCCGCGCTGCAAGTGGGGGGAGGCCGGTACCTGACCGCCTATCAACTGGTGAGAGCACTGCGCCGCCAGCGCATTGCCGCGCCGCGACAGGCCAATCCCGAGGCGGTGCAGTTGCTGACCGTGCACGGCGCCAAGGGGTTGGAAGCCGACACCGTGGTGTTGCTCGATGCGCAAGCCGCGCCGCCGCGCAGCAAGAACATGGGTATCCTGATCGATTGGCCCGGAGAGGCCGCCGCGCCGCGCCAATTCGTTTTCGTGACGAGTGAAAAAGACATGCCTCCCAGCGCCATCGGGCTTGCCGAGCGCGAGCGCTTCGATGCGGCGCGGGAAGAGCTCAACGCGCTTTATGTCGCCATGACCCGCGCCAGGCAGCGGTTGGTGCTCTCCAGTGTTACGCCCTACACCCCGCCAGCTACCAGCTGGTGGCAGCGCATCGAAGCGCTGGCTGAGCCGTTGAGCGCGCCGGCGGCGGAACACGCTCACATGGATGCTTCATCCGAGCCGTTCGAATTGCTGGGTTTGCCGCAGGTGCCGACCGAACCCTCTGGCGCATCCGCTCTGCCCGAATCAGCGTCCAGCGAGGCCTCGCGCCTGGGTGAGGCGATGCATTGGCTGCTGGAGCACGTGGGAGATACGCCGCAAGGGTGGCGAGGCGAGCGCATGGCTCAGATCGAAACGCGCTTCGGCATCGGCGCCGAGCAGGCGGCTCGTGCCGACGCGCTGGCCCGGCGCATTCTGCGTGGTGAAGGCGCTTGGGCTTGGGACGCCGGGCAGGTTCTGGAGCAGTTCAACGAGGTCGAGCTGCTCTACCAGGGCCAGCGCTTGCGCATCGATCGCCTGGTCCGCCGGAGTGCCGGCCCGCATGGCCCCGAGGCCTGGTGGGTGCTGGACTACAAGAGCGCCGCAAGGCCTGAGGGCAATCCGTTGCTGCAGGAGCAGATGGCGCGCTACCGCAAGGCCGTGGAGCAGACCTATCCGGCACTGGCGGTGATAGCTGCCTTTCTCAGCGCGGATGGGCGGATGGTGATGGCCGATACTCTCCTCTAAGGCCATCCTGCCATCAAGAGACACTGATGAAATCAAATCGCAAGCAAAGGCTGTCGGCTCGAAAGGGGGAGCAGTCCATCGAGGACTTCGGCCTTGAGAAAACGGAACGTGGATTGCGCATCGGCTGCGGAGCGCTCGTGGGTGTGCTGCTCGCCATTTCCAGTTCAATTTACTGGCTCCGGAACGGAGGCTGGTGGGGCTTCGTGCTTCTCCTCGTTGTCACGGTAAGTCTTTGCGTTGGACTGGCGCTCAGGTATGGAGACGAATTTTTCTGAAGATGGGAAAGTGGTTGCCTTGGTGATCCATCTTCAGGCCGTGAGCGGCGCCCGCCGCTTTGTACCGCCATGGTGCTGCACGAACCAATCCTGCAGGAAGCCGTGGAATCCTTCCGCTACCGGCGTCATGGCCCGCCTGGCGGGCGAGTAGATTGAGAGCTGGCGCATGAGCTCTGGCTCCACCACGGGAATCATGCGCAGCTTGTGCATTTCGCACATAGGCCTGACATAGCCCGCACATATGGCGCTGCCGAGTCCGCTGGCCACCAGCGCGAGCGCCGTACCGGCATGTTCCACCCGCCACGCCGCTTGCAGGTGCGCCCCTGGAGGCAGGGCCATGTTGAGGCGCTGTGGGGTGTCGTTTCCGGTGAAGATCAACGGCTCTCCGGAAAGCTCACTCCAGCGCACCCGCTTGCGCTGGGCCCAGCGGTGATCCGCATGGCAGGCGAGGTGCAATGGTGAATCGAACGCAGGCGCGGCCTGCAGTTCGGGGCCGGTCGGCAGCCGCAGCATGATGGCCAGATCGACTCGCCCCGCTTCGAGACTGGGGAGAATTTCGTCTACCGGTAAATCAATGGGCTCCAGGCGCACACCCGGCCGGAAGGCGCGATAGGCCCGCAGCGCTGGGGGCATCAGCATCCATGAGACCACCTGGCTCGTGGCGATGCGCACGATGCCGGTTTTCTGGCTGCGCACGTCCTGCGCGCAGCGCTGCGCTTCGGCCAGCTCCGCAAGAACACGCTGGGCGCACGGCAGGTATTGCTCTCCGGCTGCCGAGAGCTTCAGTTGCCTGGTCGTGCGGTCGAACACCCGAAAGCCCAGCCCTTGCTCCAGTTCTGAAATCAGGATGCTCAAGGCGGAAGCGGTCACGTGCATGGCACGCGAAGCCGCCACGAAGCTGCCGAGCTCCGCGACATTGACCAAGGCATGCAGTTGGCGCACGGTGACATTGCTTGTGACATTTTCGGATTCATAAGTCATGACTCAATAATCAATAAAAAACATTAGCTTGTCTAGAGGAAGGAGTGGAAAGACACTTGGTTCAAAAGGAGACAAGCTATGAAGCATTTCATTCGGGCCATTGCGGCCTGCCTGGTATTGACCGGCAGTTTGGCCTGTGCTCAGGAGTGGAAACCGACGACATCCGTTGAATTCGTCGTGCCCTCGGGTCCGGGCGGCGCAGCCGATCAGTACGCCAGAGCCATGGGGGCGGCATTCCAGAAAATGAATCTGCTGGACGGCCACCCATGGGTGGCGGTCAACAAGTCTTCGAGCACCGGCGTCATTGCCTTGCAGGCCCTGCAGCAGAAGGCAGGCAACCCTCACGAGATGACACTGCTTCATACGGGCATCGCGACCGCCAACCTGACGGGCGAGTTGAAACTGACACCTTCGGATTTCACGCCAACCACCATCTTCCTGCGCGAAACCATGGCGCTCACGGTGCGGGCTGATTCCAAGTTCAAGAATGCCAAGGATTTTGCGGAAGAAGCCCGGCGTGATCCGGCCAGCATCCGGATTGGCTACCTGGGCCATCACGTGCTGCTTTCGCTGGTAAAGCCGTTGAAGGCCGCGGGCGTGGACATCAAGAAGCTCACGCTGGTGCCTTACCGCTCTTCCGCCGATGCGCTGACCGCCTTGCTGGGCGGTTTCGTGGACGCGGTGCCGGGCAGCACGCCCAACCTGGTCGGCATGATCACCTCGGGCCGCGTGCGTGCGCTGGCGGTGTCGTCCGAAGAGCGGTTGGGCGGCATCTTCGCGAATATCCCGACGTGGCGCGAGCAAGGCGTCAACTCAAGCTTCAATTCCGTCTACGGCATCTTGCTGCCCAAGGGGGTACCGCAGGAAGCGGTTCAATTCTGGGAATCCGCTTTCGAGAAGCTTTCAACCAATCAGGAATGGGTGGCCTTGCTTGAGCGCAACGGAGCAGTTCCCGTCTTCATGAACCAGCGCCAGACCACGGAATACCTGGCCAAGGAGCGCCACGACCTGGCGCCGCTGGTGAAAGACCTTGGCCTGGGAGCGAACTGATGTCCACCTCTCAGACTGGTGCGGGGCCTTTGGCCGGCGTGCGCGTCATCGAGCTTTGCAATACCTTTGCCGGCCCTGCGTGCGCACGCATGCTGGCGGATTTCGGTGCCGATGTCATCAAGGTTGAACCCCCCGAGGGCGATCCCGTGCGCCAGATGGGCATGTTCGCCGAAGGCGTGTCCTTGCAGGCTGTCTCGATCCAGCGGGGCAAGCGCAGCATTGCGGTCGATCTGAAAACGCCGGCCGGCAAGCAGGTGCTGAAAGAGTTGCTGGCAGGGGCCGATGTCATGATCGAGAACAACCGGCCCGGCGTCATGGAGCGCCTGGGGTTCGGGTGGGATGCCGTGCACGCGCTCAACGAACGGCTGGTGATGGTGCGCATCAGCGGATATGGGCAGACAGGCCCCAATGCCGCGCGCCCAGGATACGGGGCCATTTGTGATGCCTTTGCGGGTGTGCGTGAGCTCACGGGTGATCCCGACCGGCCACCCAGCCGGGTGGCGCTGGCCACAACCGACTACCTGACCGCCGTGTATGCCGCCTTCGGCACGATGATGGCGCTGTTTCACCGGCAATCCAGCGGCCGGGGCCAACTGGTCGATGCCGCGCTTTACGAAACCGCTTTTTCCATGATGGAGGGGTTTGTTCCTGCCTACGAGAAGCTCGGCCACATTCCGAAGCGGCAAGGGCCCAACCTGCCGAACGTCGCGCCCAACAGCCTGTATCCGACCACGGATGGCTATGTGCTGATCGCCGCCAACAACGGCCCTACCTGGGAGCGGTTGCTGGGCGCCATCGACCGCCAGGATCTGGCGGCCGACCCGCGCTTTGCCTCGGTCTATCTGCGCGGACAGAATGCGGCCGCGCTTGATGCGGGCATTGCCGAATGGACGAGCCGTTTCACGGGGGAAGAGGTCGAGGCCGCCATGTTGCGCGCCGGGGTGCCCTCTTCCAGGGTGTTCACCTTGGCCGATGTGTTCCGAGACCCGCACTTCGCGGCGCGCCAAATGCTGGTGGATGTGCCGCATCCGGTGCTGGGGTCGACCCGGCAGCAAGGCGTTGTTCCGAAGCTCTCGGAAACTCCCGGCCATATCCGCTGGAGTGGCCATGAGACCGGCGCCGACAGCGCAGGCATTCTTTCGGAAGTGCTCGGCTATGGCGAGGAGACCATCCAGGAACTATTGGCCAGCGGCGCGGTGCACACGCCGGCCCACCAGACCGAGGAGGCCTGAGCCATGCCGCTTTTTCAATCCCGGGAGTGGGGCGCGGAGCTCCACGAACTCGATGAACGGCGCGAGCGGGCCCATCAGATGGGTGGGCCGGAGAATCTTGCGCGGGCACGCGAGCGCGGCATGTTGAATGCGCGTGAGCGCGTGGACCGGCTGGTGGATGAAGGCTCTTTCACGGAGTTCGGCGCGCTCGCGGGCAAGGGGCGTTACGGCAAGCAGGGGGAGCTGGAGAGCTTCACGCCTTCCACGCACGTGCTGGGCGTCGGCCGCATTGGCGGCCGCAAGACCGTCGTGATTTCCGATGACTTCAGCATCCGTGGCGGTTCCTCGGAAGCGGCGGTTGCGGAGAAATGGATCTACTCGGACCGCTATGCGCATGAATATCGCTTGCCCATGGTGCGTATCGTCCACAGCTCCGGCGGCAGCGTGAACCTTCCCATGCAGATGGGCTACACGAAAATTCCAGGGTATGCCCTGCTGCCTTCGGTGCCGCTGCTCGGGCTGGCGCCCGTGGTCGGCATCGTCATGGGTCCCGCCGCGGGCTTGGGGGCGATCCGTGCCTGCACCGCGCATTTCAGCATCATGGTGCGCGGCCAAGGGCAGGTCTTCGCGGGTGGGCCACCGGTCGTGCGGCAAGCCCTCGGCATCACGGTCGACAAGGAGGATCTGGGCGGTTGGGGCGTGCACAAAGCCAACGGCGTGGTGAACAACGGCGCGGATTCCGAGGAAGAGGCGCTGGCGCAGGCAGGCCGCTTTCTCTCCTATTTGCCCTCCAATGTCTATCAGCAGGCGCCCCGCGTGGCGCCCGCCGATCCGCCTGCATCGTCGCAAGCCTGGCTGAACGATGCCATTCCACGCGACCGGCGCAAGGTGTTCGATCCCAAGCGCATCTTGAAGGCGTTGTTCGATACGGATTCGATCTTCGAGATGTCGCCTCAATTCGGCGGCTCGCTGATCACCTGCCTGGCGCGTCTGAACGGCTACTCGGTGGGCGTGATGATCAACAATCCCCGCGTCATGGGCGGCGCGCTCACGCGGACGGCGGCGCAAAAGCTCGAACGCTTTGTCGATCTCTGCGACACCTTTCACCTGCCCATCGTGAACCTGGTGGATCAGCCAGGCTCGATGACAGGGCCTGAAGCGGAACGCGAGGGCACCATCGGCGCGGTATTGCGCGCCAGCGCTGCGATCGAGCAATCGTCCGTGCCATGGCTGGCTGTGGTCATCCGCCGCTGC
Organism: Ottowia sp. VDI28; assembly: GCF_049532675.1. Taxonomy (NCBI): domain Bacteria; kingdom Pseudomonadati; phylum Pseudomonadota; class Betaproteobacteria; order Burkholderiales; family Comamonadaceae; genus Ottowia; species Ottowia sp. VDI28. The sequence continues at coordinate 2,284,664 of NZ_CP149820.1, forward strand.
TTCGGCCTGGCTGGCGGCATGCTGAGCCCATGGAATGGCGCCAACGGCATGGCGCTGCCTCACCGCTTCGCATGGCCTTCGGCGCGCTGGGGTTCCATTCCGATCGAAGGCGGTGTCGATGCCGCTTACGCAAAGGACATCGCCGCCGCGCCCGATCCGCAGGCGCGCCGGGCCGAACTCGAAGCTCTGGCCCATGCGGTCGGGTCGCCTCTGCGCACCGCAGAGCGCTTCGGCGTGGTCGATGTCATCGAGCCCGCCACCACCCGGGCCTTGTTGGCCCATTGGGTGGAAGACGCCTATGCCGCCTGTGCAGACAAGCTAGGACCCAAACCCCGGACCATGAGGTAGTGGAATGACCCCCGGAGGGAATGCCCCCCTGAGTCGCTTGCGCGCCTTCCCCCAGGGGGACGCACCCAGCGGCCTGGCGAAGCCAGCTCCGCGGGTGCCTGGGCATGGCCTGCTCCGCGGCCTTTTGATTTTGTGTGATGGATCACTGAGATGACGCAGAAACACACGCCCGCGGCGGCGTTGGAAGAGTTTGAAAAGCGCCAGGCCATGGCTCAGGGGATGGGCGCTGCCGAGAAGCTGCGCCGCCGCCAGGAGGCTGGCCGGATGGACGCCCGTGCGCGCCTTGACCGCTTGTTCGACGCTGGCAGTTTCAGCGAAGTCGGCTTATTCGCCTATTCGGGGGAAGATCCCGCGCAAACGCCAGCAGACGGCAAGATCGCGGGCTATGGCCGAATCGGTGGACGTGAAGCGGCTGCCGTCTCGAACGATTTCACGGTGATGGGTGCGTCAAGCACCATCGTCAACGGCCGCAAGATCGGACACATGAAGCGCGTGGCGGCGCAGCGCGGGCTTCCGCTGGTGTTCCTGGGAGAATCCTCCGGCGCCCGCATTCCCGACACCATGGGAGCCACCGGCATGGGCGCGAGTGGAAGCGACCCTGCCCAGTACATGCGCTTGCGCGAAACACCATGGGCAGCGGCCATTCTGGGCCCATGCTTTGGATCTTCCAGCTGGTATACGTGCCTGTCGGATTTCAAGGTCATGCGACGCGGCGCCTTGCTGTCGGTCTCCAGCGCGCAGCTCGTCAGGCAGGCCACCGGTGCCAGCGTCGAGGCGGAAGAACTGGGCGGCTGGCGCCTTCACTCAGAGAGTACAGGCCTGGTGGATCTGGTGGTCGACACCGACGAAGAGGCCATCGATGCCATTCGGCGGTTTCTCTCGTATCTGCCTTCGCACGCCGGGGAGGCCGCTCCGCGGCAAGCCGTGCCGGCCGGGTCGGGCGAAGACATGGACCGGATCCTGGATCTGCTGCCCGCCAACCGGACTCAGGTCTACGACATGAAGAAGGTGCTGCGCGCAGTGGTCGACAAGGACAGCTTTTTCGAGCTCAAGCCCGGCTTCGGCAAGACAGGGATCACCGCGCTGGCTCGCATCGGCGGCCACTCCGTGGGGTTGATCGCGAGCAACCCCTTGCAGCGCGGAGGGGCGCTGCAGATCGAGGCTTGCCAGAAGATCGCCTCCTTCATCGTGCTGTGCGATTCGTTCAACATTCCGCTGGTGAACTTCGCCGATGTGCCGGGGTTCGCCATTGGCTTGGACGCGGAGCTGAAGGCAGCGCCGGCACGCATCATGAACTACATGTCGGCGCTGCAGATGGCCACCGTGCCCAAGCTCACCGTCATCGTGCGAAAGCTGTACGGCCAAGCCTATCTGAACATGGGGGGCGGCCGCAATTCCGACGAAGTGGCCGCATGGCCCACTGGAGAGATCGGTTTCATGGCGCCCGCCGCCGCCGTGACCGTGGTCCACGGCATCGGCCCTGGCGACGCCGGGTTCGAGGAAAAGATCGAGGCATTCGAGCGCGAAACCAGCCCATGGGCCATGGCGGGTCAGTTCTCCGTGCAGGAGGTGCTGCGGCCCGGCGACACGCGCGATTACCTGATCCGGATGCTGGAAGTGCACCAGCTTCGCGCGACGGGCGGCGTCGGTCAACGCCTGCTCCGAGCATGGCCTTGTTATCTCTGAAGGAGCGTCCGATGAACACCAACGCAGTGACCCGCCGTGCCGCCACGGCTCTTCTGGCGAGCAGTCTTCTTCCCGCGGCGAGGGCGGCCGATGCGGCATACCCAAGCCGGCCGGTCACGATGATCGTGCCCTTTGCCGCGGGCAACGTCACCGATGCGATCGCGCGCCTGCTGGCCGACCGCCTCACCGCGTCGCTGGGCCAGGCGGTCGTTGTCGAGAACAAGCCCGGCGCCAGCGGCGGCATTGGCATGTCGGCCATCAGCCGGGCCCAGCCTGACGGCTACACCGTCGGTCTTGGCGCCATCGGCCCGCTGGCGCTGAACCCCGCGCTGTATTCCAAGCTGCCCTACGACCCGGTCAACGGGTTTTCCGTTATCTCGGTGGTCTACCGCGGGCCCATGCTGATCCTGGTGCATGCGGCTTCGCCTTGGAAGACGATGAAGGATCTGGTCGAGGCGTCGCAGCAGGGAGGCCTGGATTACGCCACGCCGGGCGCAGGTTCTTCCCAGCATCTGACCGCCGAACTGTTCAAGCGCGCCTCGGGCGCGAAGCTCAATCATGTGCCCAACCGGGGTAGCGGCCAGGCGGCCACCTTGCTGCTCGGCAAGCACGTGCCCGTGCTGTTCGAAGTCACTACCGTGGGCGTGCCTTACGTGAAGCAGGGACAGATGCGCGCGCTGGCCATCAGCTCCTCCGAGCGCTTGCCGGCGCTGCCGGATGTGCCAACTCTGCGCGAGGCAGGGTACCCGGTATCCACCGAGGGTTGGCTGTGCCTGATCGCACCTGCCGGCATGCCGGAGGCTTTCCGCCTGCGACTGGCCGACGAAACCCGCAAGATCATGGAGCAGCCCGAGGTGAAGGCCCAGGTGGCGAACCTGGGCGGCTTTGCAACCTCGCTTTCCTCCGCGCAGTCCGCAAGCTATGTGCAAGCGGAAATCAAGCGCTGGGGTGAGCTGATCCACTCTCTCAACATCAAGCTTGATTAAGGAAAACTCATGGCCCGAATGGAAGTGCGCGCGGAAGTGACCGGAACGGTCTGGAAAATCATGGTCCCGGCTGGGGCGCGGGTAGAGGCCGATGAGCCGATCCTCATCGCTGAATCCATGAAAATGGAAATCCCTGTGGCGAGCGAGCGTGCAGGTACCGTGCTGGAGCTTATGGTGGGCGAGGGCGATCCCGTGGAGGACGGCCAAGTCGTCGCCATTGTGGAGGCCTAAAGAAACACAGGCAAGCGTTGCAGGCGCTAGCCTGCCGGCCTCGGGTGGCCCCCGCCGCTTTGCGCAGCCACCGCCTCGCAGGCATCGAGCACGAGTTGTGCGGCCTTCGGCGGGCTGTGTCCCTTGCGATGCAATACCACGATCGCACGCTCGAGCGTCATGCCTTCAAGGGCCACCTCCACAGCTTCGGCCCGCCTTGTATCGAGCAGAATGATCTGGCGTGGCACAAAGGTCAGGAACGGGCCTCGCTGCAAGAGCGACATGATCACGGAAGCCGAGTTGGTTTCCACCATCGCCCGCGGTGGCGCGCAACGCGCCGCCGTGAAAAGATCCACCAGCCGTTGCCAGGGCGCGCCTTCCCGGGCGGGCGTGATCCATGGATATCCCAGCAGTTCGGCAGGCTGCACCTTGCGCTTGCGCGCCAGTGGATGGGCTTTGCCGCAGCACACGACGAAGCGGTCCCGGAAGAGTTCGCGCCAAGCCAGATCCGGATCCACCCCTCTCGGGGGAAGGTTGGTCAGCGCGAAATCCAGCTCACCCCGCATCACGCCTTGCGATACGCCTTCGTAGAGCGCCTCCATCACTGTGATGTTGATCGAAGGATGCCTCTCGGCAACGCGCGCCATCACATCGGGCATGAAATGGGGCGACAGTGCGGGAGCGATCCCGATCTTGGCTTCTCCCACCTCACCCTGTTTGAGTTTGTGGAGCTCGACGATGGAGCTGCGCACGTCTGCCTGTATGGCCTGGCTGCGCCGGGCCAGCGTGTCCGCATAAGGCGTGGGTGAAATGCCCTTTGTCGTGCGGTGGAAAAGGGGCACGTCCAGCTCGGCTTCGAGCTTGCGGATGCTCTTGCTCAGCGCTGGCTGCGACAACCCCAGTTGCGCGGCGGCTTTGCCAAGGCTTCCCATTTCATAGGCAGCGAGAAAGTGCTCGAGAAGTCCGAGATTGATGGCCATAACTCATGGTTTTGACGACATGAGGACTAGTCTACTACCGGGTATGGGTTGAAAGACGGATACTGCGTCGGCCATGGAGACAACAATGAACGAATTCAAGCGAACGGCGCAGAGCCCCCGCATCGCTTACGCTGAAAAAGGGCAGGGCGAAACCGTGATCTTCCTGCACGGCATTGGAGGCAACCGCCGCAACTGGGACGGTGAGTTGCGGCACTTCGGCCGTACTTGCCGTGCAGTGGCCATGGACTTTCGCGGTTACGGTGACAGCGATGCCATCGAGGATGGTTTCGAGTTCACGGATTTCGTGTCCGACGTGACGCGGGTACTGGATGCCATGGGCGTCCGGAAAGCCCATGTGGTAGGGCTTTCGATGGGAGGGCTTGTCGCGCAAGCACTCTACAGCCGCGTGCCGGAGCGCGTCATGAGCCTGTCGCTGGTGGCATGCCGGGCTGCCGATGAGCCGATGCTGCCGCCTGTCCGCCGGGAAGCGTTCATCCGGGAACGTCTGGAGCCGCTGCGCATGGGCGGCTCCGAGGCTTTGGCCGTTTCGCTGGCGCCCAAGTTGCTGGGCAGCACAGCAAGCCCCGAAGCGCGCGATCAGGTGATGGACAGTCTGCGTAAAGTGCGGCCGGAGGCTTACTTCAAGATCATGGAGGCTCGGATGCGGGTGGCGCCCATGCTGGATCCGGGCACAGTCCGGGTTCCCACGTTGGTGGTCGGCTCCGACGAGGATCAGGTCGCACCGCTGGAGCAGATGCGCGCACTGGCTGCGGCCATCCAGGGGGCACGCCTGAAGGAGATCCGCGGCGCGGGGCATTTGATCAACCTGGAGAAGCCGCAGGAATTCCAGCTCGCGCTGGAAAACTTCCTGACTGGCCTGAAGGGGCGATGAGATGGTTGCAGTGCGCATGAGCATGGGGCAGCGGATCGTCGAACTTCTGAAGCAGGAAGGTGTCCGCGCAGTGTTTTCGCAAGGCGACATCACCACGCGCGACGTGTTGATGCATGCCGAGCGGGCTGGCCTGCTCACCGTGGGGCCCCGGCATGAAGCCTGCGCGGTGTTCGCTGCCATGGGCTTCTATGCGGTGACCGGGCGTCCTCAGGCGGCTTTTGGCGCCATGGGGCCGGGCGTGGCCAATCTCTTGCCTGCGGCCGTTGCGGCTTCGCGGGAGCACATTCCCGTTCTCATCTTTGGCGCCCGGCGCCATCAGGGGGCTGCACACGCGATTCGGCGCGGCCAGTGGCTTTCGGCCCCGATGGAGCCTCTGTTCGCGCAGATCTGCAAATTCGCTGTCGTCGTTCGGCATCCGGCGGAGATCGACGATGCGATGCAAGAGGGCTTTCGCCGCGCGGTCTCCGGAACGCCAGGGCCTGTCTATATCGAGTACGACAGCATGATGCACATCCAGGCGTGGGACTACCCCGCTCTGGTGCCTCCTTCGCGCTACCGGGCAGGGCCGCAGGGGGCCCCTGACGCCGCCATCAGGGCGGCAGCTCAGATGATCGGCCAGGCTGCCTCACCTCTGTTGCTGGCAGGCGAGGCTGTGCAGCACCATCGCTGCCAGTCTTTGCTCGTCCGCCTGGCTGAGAAGCTAGGCGGTCCGGTGTTGACTACCTTTGCAGGCAGCGGTGTCATTGCCGCCAGTCATCCGCAGGCGCTGCTGTTTCAGAGCGAAGCAGGACAACAGGCTATTGCGCGATCCGATCTCGTCCTGGCTGTAGGGACCTGTTTCCCGGAGAACGCCAATTACGGCCGCCTGCAAGCATTTGCGGCCCACGACGAGCAGCGCAGATTTATCGCGCTGGATACCGATCTGGCTGCTGTGGGAAGCAATCGCCCTGTAGATCTGGCGGTGCCAGGCGATCTGGAGCTGACTCTGCGGCAATTGATCGAGGCGTTGCCTGAGCGGGGCTTGGACTCCCGGTTGCCTGAGTGGAAAAGTCTGCAGGCGCGAGAGCACGAGGCGGCCGTGGCGGCCATCCCTGACCGCGGCGCGCTGCACCCTTCGCGCATGATGCTGGAGGCCAGGCAGGCGATTCCAGATGACACCACCATCGTGCTGGATGGCGGCCTCACGATCTTCTATCAGCACGCGTTTTTCGAGAAGCGCGGCGCTGATTTCATCTATGGCGCACACTATTCGCACCTGGGCTGCGGCTTGCCGCAGGCAGTCGGCGTGCAACTGGCCCAAGGGCGGGAGCGCCCGGTATGTCTGATCACGGGAGATGGCGCGCTCGGCTTTCATTTCATGGAGCTCGAGACAGCCGTGCGCCATCATCTGCCCCTGGTGGTGCTGGTCAACGATGACCGTGCGCTGGGCGCGGAGGTGGCTGCCCATATGAACCACATCGGCCATACCATCGAGGCCAGGTTTTCCGAAGTGCGTTATGACCAGATGATGATCGCCATGGGCGGCCACGGTGAGTTGGTCGAGCATGCGCGGGATGTCCAGCCTGCCATCCGGCGCGCCTTCGCGAGCGGAAAGACGGCGCTGGTACAAGTGCGCACCGATCCGCAAGCCAGCCACCTTGAGCCACACCCTTTCGCGGCAGCCCGGGCGAGCTGGATCAACGCCGATGTCGAGGACCGCTATGGACGCTGAACTACACGATGAACCGCTGGAGCAAGCCTTGCAGCGGCAGCGCGCGGCCTTCCTGCGTGACGGGCCGCCTGATGCGAAGACCAGAATCGAACGCCTAGATCGGCTGTCCGCCATGGTCCTGGCGCATGCCGAGGAGATCGTCAGCTCGCTTTCGCGTGATTTCGGATCGCGCTCCCCCATTCCACGCGAACAGGCGATGTCGTGGGCGCGGTCGCGGCCATCCGGTACAACCGCGACCATCTTTCCAAGTGGATGGAGCCCGTACCAGTCGCGCTGCCGGCGGCGCTCGAGCAGGCTGGAGCGCGCGCGGAAGTCCGCTATCAGCCATTGGGTGTCATCGGCGCGATCGTCCCGTGGAATGGCCCTGTGCTCATGGGTATTCTGGCGGCGGCGGGAGCATTCGCAGCAGGCAACAGGCTCATGCTGAAGGTGCCTGAAGGCACGCCCATCACTTCGGCGCTGATCGCACGCATGTTTGGAGCTTTCTTCAGCCCCGAGGAAACCGTGGTGGTGCAGGGCGATGTCGCGGTGGGTGCGGCGTTCAGCCGATTGCGTTTCGACCATCTGCTCTTTACCGGATCGGCCGCCACCGCGCGCCATGTGGCCAAGGCAGCCGCGGAGAACCTTGTGCCCGTGACGCTGGAGTTGGGCGGACGCAATCCGGTCATCATGGGCCGAACGGCGGATATTCCCTCCATGGCGGCGCGTTTGGCGACAGGCAAGATGGCTTCGGCTGGCCAGGTGTGCGTATCGCCGGACTACATACTGGCACCCCGTGAGATGCTGCGGGATCTGCTGCGTGAGCTTGAGGTACAGGCCGCTCGCCTGTACCCGGCACTTCTGGACAACGAAGATTACACCGCGATTGCCGCGCCGGGGCATTTCGCGCGCCTTCGCCATCTGGTTGAAGATGCGCGGCAGAAGGGGGCCGAAGTCACGGTCGTCAACCCGGCCTCGGAGCCGCTATGGGACAGCACCGCGCGCAAGTTTCCCTTGTGCCTGCTGACGGGCGTCACCAGCGACATGCTGGTCATGCAGGAGGAAACCTTCGGCCCGATCCTGAGCCTGATTCCATACGACCACCTGAACGAGGCGCTGGTCCACGTGGCGGGGCAACCGGGCCCTCTGTCTGCCTACTACTTTGGAAACGACGAGCAGGAGCAAGGCCATGTCGTCGAACGCGTGAGCGCGGGCAACATGGTGATCAACGATGTTCGTTGCCAGCTTTTCCATGAGCAGCTTCCCTTTGGCGGTGTTGGTATGAGCGGCAGTGGCCGCTACCGCGGCCATGAGGGTTTCCGAACGTTCAGCAACGCCAAGACTGTGCTGCACCAGATGGCGGATGACGCGCCGCTGGCCCTGCAGCGTCCCCCGTTTTCCGTGGCCGCCCGAGATGCGGTCAGAGCCCACATCGAGGCGCTTGGCGCAACCAACTGACATCACCTAACCGAAGGAGGCAAACCATGAAAACAGCCCGAGGGATCCTGGCCGTATGCGCCGCTGCGCTGGCTTTGGCCGCTGGCGCTCAGACCGCGCAAGACTATCCCGCCCAGCCCGTGAAGATCGTTGTTCCCTTTCCACCCGGCGGAGGCACGGACACCGTCAGCCGCATTCTTCTCGATCCCCTTGGACGAAAGCTCGGCCGGCAGTTTGTCATGGACTACAAGCCAGGAGGCAACACGGTAATCGGTACCAATGCGGCTGCCCATGCTGCGCCGGATGGATATACCTTGCTGACCACGCTGGACATGACCGCCACGATCCTGCCGGCGGTGTACAGCAAGCTGCCGTTCGATCCACAGAAACAATTGACGCCTGTGGCCGTGCTCGCCACTGTTCCGGCGCTGCTGATGGTCAATCCAAAGATACCCGCGCGCAACTTGAAGGAACTTATCGCGTACGACAAGGCCAATCCCGGCAAGCTGAACTACGGCTCTGCCGTGCTGCATGGGCAACTGTTCGGTGAAGCTCTCAAACTGGCCACAGGTCTGCAGTACACCTATGTGCCCTACAAGGGTAGTGCCGAGGCGGTGCAGGCCCTTGCGGGTGGCCACATCGACATGTTGTTTCTCGACATCGCCACGGGCCTCGGCTTCATCAAGGATGGCCGTGTCAGGCCGATCGTCATTACCGTTCCGAAGCGTCATCCCAGTGTGCCCGATGTGCAGACCGTGGCGGAAGCAGGTTACCCCGGGCTTGAGATGAGCGTCTGGTACGGCCTTTTTGCGCCAACGGGAACGCCGCCGGCCATTGTCGAGAAACTCCATGCCGGCCTGGAGGAAGTGGCCAAGGATCCGGCCATACAGAAACGCCTGGCCGATCTGGGCCATGAAACCAGTACCCTGACGCCTCCGCAGATCAAAGAGCTGATCCGCAAGGACAGCGCCAATTGGGCCAAGGCCGCGGCGGCCGGGAACATCAAGCTCGACTGAGAATAGGCATACGCACTGAAGGAGAGAAGGCGATCATGCTGATTGAACGAATCGAGGGGAAGTGGATTGATGCGTTCGTGGACGTATTCAGTCTTTGCCAGGTGGCTCGTGGCGATGCGGTAGCCATCCTTTCGGAGACTCAATCGCGGTCCGTGCTCGTGCAGCTTTCCGAGTTGGCCTTGCATCGTCTGGGGGCGCGCGCGTTCCATGTCGTATTGCCCACGCCGCCCCAGCGCCACCCGATACCGCTGCGCTCCACCGGCACTTCGTTGGCGATCGATGGCTTGCAGCCCGTGGTGGCTGCGCTGGCCGCCAGTACCATGGTGGTGGATTGCACCGTGGAGGGCATGCTGCATGCCCCGGAGCTCAAGACGATTCTGCAAGGTGGCGCGCGCCTGATGATGATCAGCAACGAGCACCCTGAACTGCTGGAGCGCACCAAACCAACGCCTCAACTGCGCGAACGCGTGCTCAAAGGACTGGCGGTGCTGGAAGCGGCCCGGCAGATGCGGGTCACCTCCGATGCAGGAACCGATCTTATGGTGGATCTGCAGGGGCTCCAGCGCGCGCTGCGCCAGGGTTCGTCGATCAACCGGGTAAGGTCGGCTACTGGCCGGCTGGCCTGGTACTGTGCTTCCCCGCGCGCGGCAAGGTGAGGGGCAGGGTGGTGCTGGCTCCTGGCGATGTCAATCTCACCTTCAAGCGTTATGTGGAAACCCCGGTGGCGTTGACCATCGAGGACGACGTGGTCACGAAAATCGAAGGCAGCGGTGTCGATACGGAGTTGCTGCGCAGCTACTATTCTGCATGGAATGATCCCGAGGCCTATGCGGTTTCGCATGTGGGCTGGGGCATGAATCCGGGAGCCCGATGGGATGCGCTCGCCATGTATGACCGCTCCCAGATCAATGGCACCGAGCAGCGTGCCTTCGAGGGAAATTTCCTGTTTTCCACAGGCGCTAACGAGACCGCTGGGCGTTTCACGGATTGCCACTTCGATTTCCCCATGCGCAACTGCTCGATCGAGCTTGATGGCCAACTCATCATCGACCACGGGCGGCTTGTCGATCCGCGCCTCGCATGAGCAGGATGGAAATCGCGCTCAAGCGCCAGCCCGGACAGCACCTTCGTCCCGATGATTTCGAGCTTCGCAGCTCGGCGCTTGACCATGCTCTGGATAAAGGACAAGTACGCCTGCGTGTGCACTGGCTTTCCATCGACCCCTATCAAAGGGGTCTGCTGGATCAGGTTCCCATGTTCGGCCGGCGTGTCATGGTGGGTGACATGATGGCGGGGCGCGGCATCGGAGAAGTCATCGAGAGCCGCTCAGAGCGCTTCGTCCCCGGTGATTGGGTCATTGGCGAAACCGGCTGGGCAACAGAAGCCATCGTGCCGGATAGCGCGCTCGTGCCGGCTGCCGGCGCTAGCGAGTTTCTTTCTCATCATCTGGGGGTGTTGGGGGTGCCAGGCCTCACGGCGTTCCTCGGTCTCTACGCCTTGGGTGATGTGGGAGAGGGCGACGTGCTTCTGGTGTCTTCCGCCGCTGGTGCCGTGGGCAGCACGGTGGTGCAACTGGCCAAGGCCCGTGGTGTCAAAGTGATCGGCCTCACCTCCGGCGCGGCCAAGGCGTCGTTTCTGCGTGAGCAACTCAAAGTGGATGGCGTGATCGACCGGCTACAGGGGCCGCCTCTGCCTCAGGCCCTGCGTGAAGCTGCACCGGACGGATTCAGCTGCTTTTTCGATAACGTGGGCGAGCAGATGTTGGTGGATGGCCTCGGTGCGCTGCGTCCGCGCGGCCGGGCGCTGCTCTGCGGCTACATCGCGGGTTACGAGGCGGGCGCGCCGGTAGTTCCCGCAGAAACACTGCGCCTCATCATGCGGCAGCGCCTGGAGGTTCGCGGCTTCCTCGTGCACGACCACGCGAGCCGTTTCGGCGAAGCGAGGAGCGCCTTGGAGGACCTCTTGCGCTCGGGGCAATTGCAGGCAGTGCAGACCGTTGTTCAAGGCTTGGAACGAGCGCCGGCAGCATTGTGCGACCTCCTGGCAGGCCGTGCCTCAGGCAAGGTGGTGGTGCGAGTTTTGGGAAGCGGCTAGTGGCGTGGACGGTTGGATCGCCAACACGCTCTTAGATCGTGAACACGTTCTTAGGGCTGATGCGAAAATCAGTGCTTACCTCGCGATCGGTGCACCTTGTTTTCTCAACCACTTTCTGTCGCCATCATCGGCGCGGGTCCTGCCGGCCTGATGGCCGCGCAGGTACTCTCCGAAGCCGGTATCCAGGCCGATGTGTTCGATGCCATGCCTTCTGTGGGCCGCAAGTTTCTGTTGGCCGGCAGAGGGGGCTGAATCTGACCCATTCGGAACCCTACGACGCCTTTGTTTCCCGCTACGGCCCGCGCGGGGCCAATATGGATCCCTTGCTGAGAGACTTTGACGCCCGCGCGCTGCGCGGCTGGGCAGAAGCGCTGGGCGTGGAAACCTTTGTCGGCACTTCCGGCCGGGTGTTTCCCAAGGAAATGAAGGCGGCACCTTTGTTGCGCGCATGGTTGCAGCGTCTGCGCCATCCGTCCTCTGGCGGTGAGCCGGTCCGCTTTCATATGCGGCACCGGTGGACTGGCTGGGAGGCGGCAGGAAGTTCTGGATCGGGCAGTATGCTGCGGTTGGAGACTCCGGCGGGCGTCCAATGCGTCACGGCGCGCACGGTCGTGCTGGCTCTGGGCGGCGCGAGCTGGCCGCGCCTGGGTTCGGATGGCGCCTGGGTTCCCTGGCTGACCGGGCGCGGTATCGATGTGGCGCCGCTGGTCCCGGCCAATTGCGGTTTTGATGTGGTGCACACGGCGGCCCGAGCCGCTGAAGGGGCGGGGCATGCCGACGACGAAGGCGGCTGGTCCGCCTATTTTCGGCAGCGTTTTGCCGGGCAACCGCTCAAGTCAGTCGCGATCACGGTGCCGGGCGTTGCCGGCGCTCCCGCCTTTCAACGCAGGGGCGAATTCGTGGTCACGGCCACGGGCATCGAAGGCAGCCTCATCTATGCCGCATCGGCCTTGCTGCGCGACGCCTTGGCGGTGAACGGTTCTGCCAACCTCCTGCTGGATCTTCTGCCGGCCCAAACCATGGCGCAAGTGCGCACCGCCTTGCAGGCGCCGCGGGACGGCCAGAGCCTGGCCAACCATCTGCGCCGCCGCCTGCGTCTGGACGGCATCAAGAGTGCCCTGCTGCACGAGTTGCTGCCACGTGAAGCACTGCGGGATCCTGAGCGCCTGGCCGGCTTCATCAAAGCGCTTCCTGTGGCCCTGGCCGCCCCGCGCCCGATACAGGAAGCCATCAGCACCGCCGGCGGCGTGCCTTTCGAGGCGCTGGATGACTTCCTGCAATTCAAGCGTTTGCCCGGCGTATTCTGCGCGGGCGAAATGCTCGATTGGGAGGCGCCGACAGGGGGTACCTGCTGACTGCTTGCATGGCCAGTGGCGTGCGCGCCGCGCGCGGTGTGTTGGGTGCCTTGGGCCGTCGGTAGCGCGTCATGCTCGCAATGACGGTGGATCAGGAAAGAAGAAACGGCCACCGAAAGGTGGCCGTCTGGATTCAGGCTGAGCCGGTCAGAACCGGTAGCCTACCGATATCGCCACGGTGGTTGGATCCAGCCGGGTGCTGATGGTTTGTCCTGTAGAGAGCGTGGTGGTGGTTTTGATGAAGGTCTTGCCAATCATGCCTTCGATGAACCAGCGGTCGTTGAAGGCGTAGACCGCACCAATGATCAGCGTGGGTGCCAGCTTCGACTCGATGCTCATGCTCGTTGGCATGTCGGCTGTACCGCCAGTGATGGAGCTCAGCGTGTTGCTGGCCGTTTCCTTGAAGAACTTGGCATAGGTCAAGCCGCCGCCTACGTAAGGACGGAACTTGGCGTTGGCTTCGCCGAAGCGGTACTGCGCGAACACCGAAATCGGCAGGCTCTTGGTGGTGCCGAGTTCCCCCGTGCCTCCCACTGCGCCGGCACCCTGGATGCTGTGCTTGAAGGGCAGGGAGAGGGGAACATCCACGGCAATATGGTCCGTCACCATGTAGGTGATACCTCCGCCCAATTGCGTGGCGGCGTCGACGTCGATCTTCGAGCCGGCGAGACTAGGCGGGCCCAGATCACCGCTCGACACGGAAGGCGCGATATGAATGGCGCCCAGGCGAGCCTGCCATGTGCCGGCGCTTTGTGCCGAAGCACTGCTGGCAGCTCCGAGGGCAGCCAAGGCGGCGAAGGAGAGGGAAAGAGCGCGAATGGTCCTCATGGTGCGTCCTCTCTTCGAATTCAGAGCCATCCGGCCTTGGCCAGATCAACCGCAACCATCTGGCCCATCAACTGATGGCCATAGGGCGTGGGGTGGAAGCTGTCGGAGAAGGCATAGGTCTTCCACCAATCGGGACCGCCAGTGCTGCCTGCCGGGGGCGTCATGGCGGACAGGGCATCCGCCGTGCAGGTGGCGAAGCTGTAGGTCGGCAGGCCGTCGCTGCCAGTGCCGGTGGGCGGGCAGGCCGGCGTGGTGACATTGGTCAGGCCGTATTGGGCAGGGTTCTGCATCTCGTTGACGAAATTCGTATAGAAATCGACCACGATCAGGCGCTTGTCGTCGCCGGCGTTTGCAACCAGGCGCGCGTTGAAGGTTTTCACCCAGGTGTCGAACAGGACGGCCGCTTGCTCGGCAGCGGTAGCCCCTTGCGCGGCGGCAATCGCACCCAGGACGGCCTGGAAGCGAGGGGTGAGTGTGACGGGCGGCATGTTCAGCGCGGCCACGTGTTCCGCGCCCTTGTCGAGCGCGAGGGATTTGATGGAGCCGTGGTACAGATCGGCCAGCGCGGTCATGTAGGCGCCGCCTGCTTTCTCTGCACCCTGCGGCTGGGACAGCAGCGCCTGCACTGTGGCGGGCGGCAGCAGTGAACTGAGGAACGCCGCATAAGCGGCACCGCCGTCTTTGGCTGCGCTGAGATAAGCGCCGATCAGGTCGGCTGCGTCATTGCCACCACCATCGATCAACAGCAGGTCGCTGCTTTTGTAGCCGCCGTTGACGGTGGCTGCATCGGTGAGCTGTTTGACCACCGAGAGGGGGCTTTGCTGCCCGCCTGACTGAGTGGCTGCATTGATGCGGCCGCCGCCCACTGCAAAGCTGGTGCAAGTGGAGACTGCCGAGAAGCTGGAACCGTTGAAGCGGTAGAAGGCACAGAGGGAGGCTGCCCCGAGGTTGGCCGTTACACGCTCGGTCCACAGCACGTTGGGTTCGCTGCTGCTGCCCTGGACCGTGAAGGTGCGGGACATGCCGGGCAAGCCGGCGAAGGTGCCGCTGTCGGCTAGGCTGTCTCCCATCACCTTGACTGAAGTAATACCGGCCGGATTGCCGGGAGATTCAGTGCCGCCGCCGCCGCAAGCGGCCAGGATTGCGCACGCGGCCAATGCCGAAAGAGCCCAGTGAATACGTCGCATACAAGAAACCTCTCATTCAAATGAATGCTATTTACTTAATTTGGCCAGGAAATGATAGCGGGTCGAAACACACGCGGATAGTGGGAAAACCCGCGTGAACTCTTGTATGCATCCAATGAACGGATCAGGCTGGCTGGCTCCTGGTCAGATCCCTGTGCAGAGGTACTTCATTTCCAGATACTCATCGATGCCGTGGCGGGACCCTTCGCGGCCCAGGCCGGATTGCTTGACGCCACCGAATGGCGCCTGCTCGACGGAGATGATGCCGGTATTGATGCCCACGATGCCGTATTCCAGCGCTTCGGAAACGCGTGTGATGCGGCCAATGTCGCGGGCATAGAAATAGCTTGCCAATCCGAAGATGGTGGCGTTGGCCGCGTCGACCGCTTCCTGCTCAGTCTTGAAGCGGAACACCGGCGCCAGCGGGCCGAAAGTCTCTTCGTCGGCCACCAGCATTTTCGAGGTGGCGTTGGCGATCACTGTCGGCGCATAGAACTGGCCCTTGAGCTTCTCTCCGCCCGTGAGAACCTTGCCGCCTTTCTTGACGGCATCCGCCACATGCTTGGCCACCTTCTTCACGGCGGCATCCTCGATCAGCGGGCCGATGGTCACGCCCTCATCGAAGCCATTGCCCACCTTCATCTTGCTGACGCGGGCGGCCAGTTTCTTCACGAACTTGTCGTACACGCCGTCTTGCGCATAGAGCCGGTTGGCGCACACGCAGGTCTGGCCGGCGTTGCGGTATTTACTGGCGATGGCGCCTTCCACCGCGGCGTCGATGTCGGCATCGTCGAACACGATGAAGGGGGCGTTGCCTCCCAACTCCAGGCCCAGTTTCTTCACCGTGGAGGCACACTGCGCCATCAGGATGCGGCCGACTTCCGTGGAACCGGTGAAGGACAGGTGCCGCACGGTATCGCTCTCGCACAGCACCTTGCCGTAGGCGGCGCTGTCGGTGCCGGTGATGACGTTCAGCACGCCGGCTGGAATACCGGCGCGCATGGCCAACTCGGCCGCCGCCAACGCGGTGAGCGGCGTGAGCTCAGCGGGCTTGATCACCACCGGGCAGCCTGCCGCCAGCGCGGGGGCCACTTTGCGGGTGATCATGGCCAGGGGGAAGTTCCAGGGCGTGATGGCGGCGCATACCCCGATCGGCTGGCGCAGCACGGCCATGCGCTTGCTGGGGTCTGACGTCGCCAGCGTTTCGCCGCCCACGCGCTTGGCTTCTTCGGCAAACCACTCCACGAAGCTCGCGCCGTAGCTCACTTCTCCTTTGGCTTCGGCCAAGGGCTTGCCCTGCTCCGCAGTCATGATGCGGCCCAGGTCGTCCTGGTTTTCCATCAGCAGCTGGAACCATTTCATCATGATGGCGTGGCGCTGCTTGCCCGTGAGTGCGCGCCAGGCCGGCCAGGCGGCATCCGCAGCCGCGATGGCGTTTTTCACGTCCCTGGGTTCAAGATCCGCCACATCGGCCAGCACGCGGCCGGTGGCCGGATCGGTGACATCGAAACGTTTCTTTCCCTTGATCCATTTGCCATTGACAAGGCCATCGGTCTTGAGCAGGCTGGGGTCTTTGAGCAGGGCGAGGGGGCTGGTTCTTGCGTCCATAGGGGGTCTCCAAAAATGAATGAGGCAGGACCTGCGCCGCCGGCCGTTTGTAGGAGCGGCTTCAGCCGCGATCAATGCCTACCGATACAGCCCTCTGGTTTTTCAGTCCTGTTGGCTCGATTGTAGGTAGCTACAGCAAGGGGGACGCCAGCCGAGCCACTGCTTCGAACAATCGCTGCGGAGGCGATGCGCGGCGGCGGGCCGGCACACGCTTGCAGGCCGAGAGGTCGTTTTCGAACATAGCGGCCAGTTGTTGGTTGAACGTGGTGCTGAACACCGCGGCCGCCACCTCGAAATTGAGCCGGAAACTGCGGTTGTCGAAATTGGCGGAGCCCACCATGCTGTAGGACTGGTCGACCAGCAGGGTCTTGGCATGGAACATGCGGCCGCTGTATTCGAACACCAGCACACCCGCGTTCTGCAACTCCTCGAAATACGAGCGCGCGGCGGCCGTGACCACGCGCGAATCACTCTTCTCGGGCACCATCAGCTTGACCGACACGCCGCGCAGCGCGGCATTGGTCAGCGCCATCAGCGCCGACTCGGTCGGAACGAAGTAGGGCGTGGCCAGCCAGATGCGCTCGCGCGCCATGTGAATGGCGTCGATCATCGCGCGGTGGATGGCTTCGCTGTCGCTGTCGGGCCCGGAGGCCACCACGTGCACCGGCACCGTGCCGGGCTGATCTTCGGGCAGCATGTCCTCGCCCTGGATCTGTCCGCCTCCGGCGTAGCCCCAGTCCTGCAGGAACAGGTATTGCAGCCAGCGCACCGCGCCGCCGCGCAGCAGGAGATGCGTGTCGCGGTAGGCATCTTGCGGACGCACGCGCTCATTCTCGTCATCCGTGATGTTGATCCCGCCGAGCAAGCCCACGCGCCCATCGATGACCGCGATCTTGCGGTGCGTGCGAAGGTTGACCAATGGACGCAGGCGGTCCAGCCGCCGGGGGTGGAAAATCGCGAACTGCCCGCCCGCGGCCAGGTAGTGCGCCAGATGGCGGCGGCCTTCGCGCGAGCCCAGCTTGGGCGAACCGATGGCATCCACCAGCAACCGCACGCGCACCCCTTCTTTCGCCCTGGCGGTCAAGGCCTGCAGCACTGCCAGGCCGGTGATGTCCGGCTCGTAGATGTAGTACTCCAAGTGAATATGCTTGCGCGCGGCGGCGATTTCACCAAGCAGCGCATCCAATGTGGCGGCGCCGCTGCCTAGCAGCTTCACTTCATGGCAACTCGCCAACTGGAGGCCGCAGCTCTGCTCGATCAAGGCCGCATGCTGAACCGCCCAGACCGGTGGCTCAGCGCGGCCTTGGCGCAGCGTCCGCAGATCTTCCTGTGACATCAGCGCGGCCCGGTGGTGCCAGCGTTTGAGACGCTGCCGTTTGACGCGCTGAGGGCCAAAATAGGCGTAAACCGCGAGGCCGATGACCGGCATCAGGTTCAGCACCATGATCCATGCCAGCGTGGAAACAGGTGCGCGCCGCTGCATCACGATCCACGTCGTGAGGACAATGCTCGAAACCGTCCAGGTCCAGCCCAGCCAGTTGAGCCAGGAGTAGCCGGCGATTGTCCAGACGGGCATGCTCATGCCAGCCTTGCCCTGCCTCGGAAAGAAGGCAGATGCCCCCCCAAGGCAGAAGAGTCGTCGGGGTTACCGCGCAAGCCGCGCCTGCCAGCCGTCAGCATTGAAACCAACCGTGACATCGTCGGCCGCCTCGCTCCACTCGACGACGGGCCGCTTGATCGCGCTGGGGTTCGCCAGGAGCAGCGCCGCGGCGCTGGCGGCATCATGGACGGCGGCCTGTTCGGCGGCGTCAAGCTTGCGCCAGGTAGTGCCTTGGCGGTTGAGCACTTTGTCCCAGCCGACGGCCTGCATCCAGCGCTGGAGATGATCGGGCGGCACACCTTCCTTCTTGAAATCGTGAAAGCGATAGGCCACGTTGTGTTCAGTCAACCAGGCGCGTGCTTTTTTCACGGTATCGCAGTTCGGTATGCCAAAGAGAGTCAGAGAGGCGGTCATGGCCGCGATGATGCCACGTGAAATAAACTCCCCCTGTGTCGCTTGCGCGCCTTCCCCCTGAGGGGGACGCCACCGGCGGCCGGGCAAAGCCCGCTCCGCGGTGGTGCGGGCATGGCTTGCTCCGCAGCCTTTTGATTTTTTTGGCCTCACACCGGTGTGAGAGGGGGCCGCGCAAGCGGCATGAAGACTGAGATGAATACTCTTGAAGACTGGCTTGCGCACGCCGAGCGGCTCCATCCAAAGACCATCGACATGGGTCTGGAGCGGGTACGTGCCGTGGCTGAACGCATGGCGCTGGGTTTTTCCTGCCCAGTGTTTACCGTGGCAGGCACCAATGGCAAAGGCTCGACCTGCGCCATGCTCGAATCCATCCTGGCTCGCGCCGGTTGGCGCACTGGCGTCTTCACGTCGCCCCATCTGGTGCGCTTCGAGGAGCGCTGCCGCATCCATGGCGAACCCGTGAAGGCGGCCGACCTGCTGGCCTCCTTCGAAAGTGTGGAATCAGCCCGGGGTGATATTTCCCTCAGCTATTTCGAGTTCACCACACTCGCCATCCTGCATGCCCTGGCCCATGCGGGACTGGATGCGGTGATCCTCGAAGTCGGCCTCGGCGGGCGCCTGGATGCCGTGAACATCATCGATACCGATTGCGCCATCATCACCAGCATCGACATCGATCATGCCGAGCTATTGGGCGATACGCGCGAGAAAATAGGTTTCGAGAAAGCCGGCATCATGCGCACGGGCCGCCCGGTCATCATCAGCGACCCCGTGCCCCCGCAGAGCGTGATCGATCATGCCCGCGAGATCGGCGCCGATGCCTGGCTGCTAGGCCGCGACTTCAACTACAACGGCGACCCGCAGCAGTGGGCCTGGGCGGGGCGCGGAAAGCGCTATGCCGGCCTGGCTTACCCGGCGCTGCGCGGCGCCAATCAGCTCATCAATGCCTCGGGCGCTCTGGCGGCGCTGGAAGCCCTGCGTTCGCGCCTGCCCGTCACCGCGCAGGCGGTGCGCAGCGGTCTGGCGCTGGTCGAGCTGCCTGGGCGCTTCCAGGTTGTGCCCGGCCAGCCTTCGTTGGTGCTGGATGTCGCGCATAACCCGCACTCCGTGGCCGCCCTGGCACTCAATCTGGACGCCATGGGGTTCTATCCCGTCACGCACGCTGTTTTCGGCGCCATGGCCGACAAGGATCTCACCCCGATGCTGGCGCGCATGGATCCCATCATCGACCGCTGGTACTTCACGGATCTGCCCACGCCGCGCGCCGCACCGGCCACGGCCTTGCAGGCGCGCTGGCAGGCGCTCACCAAGCGGAACGATGCCGCCTCCGGCACCTACAGCGATCCGCAGAGCGCACTGCGGGCCGCCGCAGCCGCGGCAGACCCCGCTGATAGAATCGTGGTGTTCGGATCGTTCTTCACGGTGGGAGATGTGCTGCAGCACGGTGTGCCCCGCCTTCATGCCGGCAGCGCTGGCGACTGACAATTCATGGCGTTTTTCAAGTTTCGGCTGCGCGGACAGTCCAATGAGTCAGTCCCCGCTGCGGGCCGTACGTCCGCTAAGAGTTCATCGACCCCGACGGAAACCGTCGAAACCCTGCGGCGCCGGGCGCGTTACCGGCTGATCGGTGCTGCGGTGCTGGTGGCCGTGGCGGTGATTGTCTTCCCCTTGCTATTCGATACGCGCCCCCGTCCGGTGGCGATGGATGTGCCCATCACCATTCCGGAGCGTGAGCGCGCCACCCCCTGGAGCCGCCATCCGCCAGTGGGCGCTCCAGCCAGGTTTCTCACGCTGCCGGCCTTGATTCGAGCGAAGAAATGGTGCCCGAAAGCACCCGCAGCCGGGAAACACCGGCAGTGCCGCCGCCTGCTCGTGTTGAAAGGCCCGCCGCGGAGGCGCCGGAGAAGCCTCCAGTCAAGCCCGCTGAAAAACCAGCCGAGAAGCCTGCCGCGAAGCCCGTGGAAAAACCGGTCGAGAAACCTGTTGAAAAGCCGGTAGAAAAGCCAGCAGAAAAGCCGGTCGCCAAACCGCAGGAAAAACCGGCGGAAAAGCCTGAGAAAACGCCAGAGCGCAAGCCGGCTGAATCGGCATCCCGCTCTGATGACGCGGCCCGTGCCCGTGCCCTGCTCGAGGGCCGCAGTCCAGACAAGCCGCAGGCGGCCAAACCCGCCGAGGCCAAGCCGCAGGCAGAGGCAGGCAGCGGGCGCTTCATCATCCAGATCGGCGCGTTCGCCGACGCCAGCTCAGCCCGCGACGTGCGCGCCAAGGCAGAGCGGGCGGGTGTCAAGACCTACACGCAAGAGATCAACACGTCGCAAGGCAAGCGCATTCGTGTGCGCGTGGGCCCGTATTCCAGCCGTGAAGAGGCTGACAAAGCCGCTGCCGCGCTCAAGAAATCCGGCTTGCCGGCCGCGATCCAGTCGCTTTGACCGGCTTCGACTGGATCTGCCTCTTCGTGGTGGCGGCCTCGCTGCTCCTGGGGGCTTGGCGCGGCTTTTTGTATGAGGTGCTGGCGCTCGGCAGCTGGGTTTTCGCGTTTTTTGCGGCCCGCTGGGCGGCTCCTGTGGTGGGTGCTTGGCTGCCCATGGGCGAATCCTCCGAAGAAATACGCTACGCCGCCGGTTTCGCGCTCGTCTTCATCGGTGCCGCTTTCCTGGGCGGCATGATCGCCTGGATGGTCAAGCGAGCCGTCGCCGCACTCGGCATGCGCCCGGTCGACAGGGTCTTCGGCGCTGTATTCGGTGTGCTGCGCGGCCTGGCGCTGCTGCTCGCGGTCGCGGTGGTCGTGGGCATGACTCCTGCGCGGGAGGCTGCCTGGTGGCGGGAGTCCACGGGCGCCCGCATGCTCGAAATCGCGCTGGACCAGCTTCGCCCCTTATTGCCAGAACCTGTAAGCAAATATGTCCCGACGTGATTCCCGGGCCGGGGCGGGCCCAGGAGATCGTAAACACGTTCTGAGGAGACTTTGAACACGCTCTCAAACACGTCCTGAACCTGAGGCGGGGCTTGAAATAGCCCCTGGCCACCGTCACTTTTTTGAAATCGTCCCGATGGCCGGGCCGCTTCGGCCTGACAATCGGGGCTTCCACTTCTTATCCTAGGACAGCACTCACCATGTGCGGCATCGTCGGCGTTGTCAGTAACGCACCCGTCAATCAACTCATTTATGACGCATTGCTGCTGTTGCAGCACCGCGGGCAAGATGCCGCCGGCATCGTCACGCAGCACGAGCGCAAGTTCTTCATGCACAAGGCCAAGGGCATGGTGCGTGATGTCTTTCGCACGCGCAACATGCGCGCGCTGCCTGGCAATTCAGGGCTGGGGCAGGTGCGCTACCCCACGGCGGGCGATGCTTCCAGCGAAGAAGAAGCGCAGCCTTTCTATGTGAATGCCCCCTTCGGCATCGTGCTGGTGCACAACGGCAACCTCACCAACGCCCACGTCCAGAAGGCTGAGCTTTTCAATACCGATCACCGGCACACCAACACGGAGAGCGATTCCGAGGTGCTGCTCAACGTGCTCGCGCACGAACTGGAAAAAGCCACGCGCGGTACCAGCCTGGGCGCGGCCGAGGTGTTTGCCGCCGTGGCCAACGTGCACCGGCGTGTGCGCGGCTCCTATGCCGTCATTGCCCAGATCGCCGGCCATGGCCTGCTGGCTTTCCGCGATCCCTTCGGCATCCGGCCGCTGTGCATCGGCAAAAGCAAGGACGGCACCGTCATGGTCGCCAGCGAGTCGGTTACCCTCGAAGGCACGGGCCATGTATTCGAGCGCGATGTGGCGCCGGGCGAAGCCGTGTTCATCACGCTTGACGGCCAGGTGCACTCGCAGCTTTGCGCGGAGCGCTCGCAGCTTTCACCCTGCATCTTCGAATACGTCTACCTGGCGCGGCCTGATTCCGTGCTGGACGGCATCTCCGTCTACCAGGCCCGCTTGAACCTGGGCCAAACCCTCGCCAAGCGCGTGATCTCGATGGTGCCGCCCAACGAGATCGATGTGGTGATCCCCATCCCCGAATCCAGCCGCCCCAGCGCCACCGAGCTGGCGCATCTGATCGGCAAGCCCTACCGCGAAGGTTTCGTGAAGAACCGCTATGTCGGCCGCACCTTCATCATGCCCGGCCAGGCGGTGCGTACGCGTTCGGTGCGCCAGAAGCTCAACGCGATCGCCAGCGAATTCGAAGGCCGCAACGTGCTGTTGGTCGATGATTCCATCGTGCGCGGCACCACTTGCCGGGAAATCGTGCAAATGGCGCGCGAAGCCGGCGCCCGCAAGGTCTACATGGCCAGCGCCGCGCCACCGGTGCGTTTTCCGAACGTGTACGGCATCGACATGCCCACCAAGGAAGAACTCGTGGCGCATGGCCGCACGATCGAGGAGGTGCGCCAGATCATCGGCGCCGACGCTCTGATCTATCAAGACGTCAACGCCATGAAAAAAGCCATTGGCGCGCTCAACACCCATATCAAGGACTTCGATGCCTCCTGCTTCGATGGCATCTATGTCACTGGCGACATCACCGACAGCGACATCGCCCGCATGAAGGATCAGCGCGTGGTTTCCAGGGCAAGCGACGACGATGACGTCCATCAAGCCCAGTCCAACGCCGCCTCGGCCTGAAATCGGCAATACGCCCTGGAATCCCTACACGCGATGAACTCTGCCTCCAAACCTTCTCCCGATCTGCCGGACGGCCTCCATCCCGACACCCTGGCGGTGCGCGTCACCGTGCCGCGCAGCCAGTATGGCGAGCACTCCGAAGCGCTCTATCTCACCAGCTGCTTCGTGCAGCCGGATTCCGAAACCTCGGCGCGCCGGTTTGCAAGCCAGGAAGAGGGCTATACCTACACGCGTACCAGCAACCCTACCGTGACGGGGTTCGAGCGCCGGTTGGCGGCGCTGGAAGGCGCCGAGAGCGCGATTGCCACCGCCAGCGGCATGTCGGCCATTCTGCTGATGGGCCTGGGCTTGCTCAAGAGCGGCGACCACGTGATCTGCTCGCAGTCGATGTTCGGTTCCACCATCAAGATGTTCGGAACCGATTTCGCCAAGTTCGGCGTCGAAACCACCTTTGTCTCCCAGACCGACACGGCCGCATGGCAGGCGGCGCTCAAGCCCAACACGCGCCTGCTGTTCGCTGAAACCCCCACCAACCCGCTGACCGAGGTGTGCGATATCGCCGCGCTCGCGGCCATCGCGCACGGCGCGGGTGCGTTGCTGGCTGTAGACAACTGCTTCGCCACACCGATTCTGCAGCGCCCGCTTTCGTTGGGCGCCGATCTGGTGATCCACTCGGGCACCAAGTTCCTCGACGGCCAGGGCCGGGTCATGGCCGGCGCCATCTGCGGCCCGAGCAAGTATGTCGACGGCATCTTCGCTCCTCTGATCCGTTCGGCCGGCGTGGTGCTTTCTCCGTTCAACGCCTGGGTGGTGGCGAAAGGACTCGAAACACTGTCCCTTCGCGTCAAGGCGCAAAGCGCCAATGCCCTTCAGATCGCCAAATGGCTGGAGCAACACCCTGCCATTGACCGCGTGTTCTACCCTGGCCTGGAATCGCATCCGCAGCATGCGTTGGCGATGGCCCAGCAGGGCGGTATCGGCGGCGCCGTGATTGCCTTCAGCGTGCGCGGAAATTCGCCGGAGCAGACGAGGGCGCGTGCATTCCACGTCATCGACAGCGCCCGTGTATGCAGCATCGCCACCAATCTGGGCGACGTGAAAACACTCATCAGCCACCCCGCCAGCACCTCGCATGGCCGCCTCTCCGAAGAGCAGCGCCAAGCTGCGGGTGTGGTGCAAGGCCTGATCCGCCTGGCCGTCGGCCTTGAGCACGTGCCCGATATCCAGACCGACCTCGCCCGCGGGCTGGACAACTGCGCCAGCGTCGGCTGAGAATTCAGCAGTAGGGCTGACGTATGGTGCATACGTCATTCCCGCGCAGGCGGGAATCCAGAGCGGCCTTTGAAAACCCCTGGATTCTCGCCTGCGCGGGGCCGAATAAATCTTGTTCACTGAACTGATAGCCATCTGAGAAGAATGTCGGATAAACCAGCTTCCACTGCCCAGCGCGTCCGCACCCGCTTCGCGCCGTCGCCCACAGGCTTCATCCACCTCGGCAACATCCGTTCCGCCCTGTACCCCTGGGCCTTCGCCCGCTCGCAAAAGGGCGATTTCATCCTGCGCATCGAAGACACCGATCTCGAGCGCTCCACGCAAGCAGCCGTCGATGTCATCATCGAAGGCATGGCCTGGCTCGGCCTCGATCATGACGAAGGCCCTTTCTACCAAATGCAGCGGATGGACCGCTACAAGGAAGTGCTGGCCCAGTTGCAGGCCGCCGGCCACGTCTATCCTTGCTACATGAGCGTGGCGGAACTGGACGCTCTGCGCGAGCGCCAGATGGCCGCCAAGCAGAAACCCCGTTACGACGGCACCTGGCGCCCCGAGCCCGGCAAAACCTTGCCGCCAGTGCCTGAAGGCGTGCAGCCCGTGCTGCGCTTCCGCAATCCGCTGGATGGCGTCGTGGCCTGGGACGACAAGGTCAAGGGCCGCATCGAAATCGCCAATGCCGAACTGGACGATCTCGTCATCGCCCGGCCCGACGGCACGCCCACCTATAACTTCTGCGTGGTCGTGGACGACATCGACATGGCCATCACCCACGTGATCCGTGGTGACGACCACGTCAACAACACCCCGCGCCAGATCAACATCTTCCGCGCCCTGGCGCAGGAGCCTCCGGTCTACGCCCATCTGCCCACCGTGCTGAACGAGCAGGGCGAGAAGATGAGCAAGCGCAATGGCGCCAAGCCCGTCACCCAGTACAGGGACGAGGGCTTCCTGCCCGATGCCATGGTCAACTACCTCGCGCGCCTGGGCTGGAGCCACGGCGACGACGAGATCTTCAGCCGCCAGCAATTCCTGGACTGGTTCAATCTCGACCACCTGGGCAGAAGCGCCGCGCAATTCGACGAAGCCAAGCTGCGTTGGGTCAATGCCCAGCACCTCAAGGCCATGGACGATGCGGCTCTTGCCGAGCTCGTCGCAGCGGTGCTGCAGCAGCGCGGCGTTGAACCTGATGATCGCCTGCCCGCCATCTGCGGCCTCTTCAAGGACCGCTGTGAAACCACGCACATGCTGGCCGATTGGGCGCAGGCCTTTTACACGGAAGTGCATCCCAAGCCGGAAGACCTGGCCGCGCATGTCACCGACGCCGTCAAACCCGCGCTGGCCACACTGGCTGCTCACCTGGAGCAGGTAGCCGCGTGGGACAAGGCTTCCATTGCCGCCGCCATCAAGCAGACCCTGGCCGAGCATGGCTTGAAAATGCCTCAGTTGGCGATGCCTGTGCGCGTCCTCGTCATGGGGACACCGCAGACACCATCGCTCGATGCCGTGCTCGCGCTGCAAAAAACGAAAAAAGTTTTGGGGAGTTTGCGAAGTCATTAAATTTCATCGTATACTTCAAGGCTCGACACCCAACGGTGACAACCGAGTAGGAAGTCAAGGGGGTATAGCTCAGCTGGGAGAGCGCTTGCATGGCATGCAAGAGGTCAGCGGTTCGATCCCGCTTACCTCCACCAATGTGTCGAGATGGTTAGTTCCAAGGTTTTGACCCTATCGTCTAGAGGCCTAGGACATCACCCTTTCACGGTGAGTACCGGGGTTCGAATCCCCGTAGGGTCGCCAAGTTTGGCTGCACTTGGACTCGTAGAGTCGAACTGAATGGTTTGATTCGAAAGAGTTGCAAAGCAGCTGCCACGCGGAGTGGTAGTTCAGTTGGTTAGAATACCGGCCTGTCACGCCGGGGGTCGCGGGTTCGAGCCCCGTCCACTCCGCCAATGGTTAAAAAAGGGTTAGCAGTCCTGCTAATCCTTTTTTATTTGTGTTGAGATACTGGTTCCAAGGTTTTGACCCTATCGTCTAGAGGCCTAGGACATCACCCTTTCACGGTGAGTACCGGGGTTCGAATCCCCGTAGGGTCGCCAAGTTTGGCTGCACTTGGACTCGTAGAGTCGAACTGAATGGTTTGATTCGAAAGAGTTGCAAAGCAGCTGCCACGCGGAGTGGTAGTTCAGTTGGTTAGAATACCGGCCTGTCACGCCGGGGGTCGCGGGTTCGAGCCCCGTCCACTCCGCCAATGGTTAAAAAAAGGGTTAGCAGATTTGGTCTGCTAACCCTTTTTCTTTTCTGCCCGGAATTCAAGAGCTTGCGGTTCGCTCGATGGCGGGGGCGGCACGGGCCCGATGCAGAAGAAACTCCTTGAGGGTTCTGGTCACAGGGCGCAAGGGGCGCGTCGCATGCCACATGATGGCGAGTTGATCATCCAGAGCGACGATGGGCGGTGTGATGATCCGAACTATTCCTTCCCGCTCCATTTCCAGGGCGCTCATATCTGTACATATGCCGAGAAAGCTGCCGGCCCTATGGAGTTCGGCGTGAGTCGTCATGTCATTGAACGTGGTGAGCCGCTTCGGCAAGGACAGTTTCTTTTCTCGTATGAGATCGTTGAACCGTTCGCGCAGAGGAGTACCGTCAGGAGGCAGGCACCAATGGTGATCCAAGAGCTCGCTCCAATCAATCTCGCCTTCTGTGTGGCATACGGGGGGCGCAGGATTGCTGGATACCACCACGGATCTGATGGGCATGAACGCCTCGAAATTGAGCGTGCCCAGCCACTTGGGCGGACCCATGCGCCCAAGCGCCAGATCGACAGCATCCCGCGCTACATCTTCATGCAAACCGTCTACGAGGCTGACTGACACCTGCGGTTGTCGCTCCATGAACGCCACCAATGCAGGCGCCAGCCACCGGAGTCCGTGTTGGAGGCGGACGCCTATCACGACGTGGCCCTGCAGCCCATCGCGTTGCGCGATCACATCCTCTCCCAGGCAATCCATGGCGTCGAGTATCTGGCAGCTGTATCTGGCCAGGCTGCGGCCAATGTCGGTCAGCTCCGTACTTCCCCCGCGTCCCACAAGGAGCCGGCTTCCAAGCACTGCTTCGATCTCCTGGCGGGTTTTGATGATCGCCGGGTAGCTGACGTTCAACTGCGCCGCCGTATCAGAGAGGTTGATGGTTTCCGACAGTACCTTCATGAACCGCAAGTGCCGGAGCTTGAGCCGGTGAGCGATCTGCTGTGCCGAAGAGGGCGTCATTTGAATCTAACCATTTGGTTAGTTATTGGGGAATATTCGTAACTTTACTTCTCTTGGCCGGATACTTAGAGTGAACCCATCTTCAACTTCGCCTGTGATGGCGGTGCCAACGGGTTCATGGGCATGCAAGAACAAGCCGTTCAAAGGGGGCGGAGCTACCGCATCCGGAGCATCTTTCAAATGGCGTACGCCTGTTCCGGGGTCTTGTATCGAAGGCCAGGGATGGCACCCGCTTGACCGCGGATCTCTACCTCCCTCCAGGTGATGAGTTGCGGGCCTATCCAACACTCCTGGAGCGCACGCCCTACGGGCGGCACATCCCGCGTTTTCGGGACTTTGGATCCGCCGCCGCCAGTGCAGGCTATGCCTATGCCGTGCAGGATACGAGAGGGCGGGGCGATTCCGGTGGTGTGTTTCACTTGATGACCAACACGCCGGATGAGGGCGAGGATGGCATTGACACCTGGAACTGGCTGCGTGAGCAGCCTTGGTGCGACGGCGATCGGATGGGCATGGTGGGCGGTTCGTTCAGCGCGGCGAATCAGCAAGCCCTTGCGCTGCACCACCCCAGGGGGCTGCGGGCCCAGGTGCTTCGCGACGCAGGCACGAACTACCGGCATCGCATGTTCCGCTACCACGGTGCCTACAACATCGGCGTCGCTTTGCCGTGGGCCATTACGCACGGCCTGGAGTTGGCGCTGCAGCGTGGCGATGCCCAGATGATCGAGGCCTTGGAGGATATGCGTGACCGATCTGCGCAATGGATCGATATGCTCCCTTTGAAGAAAGGAGAGTCGCCGCTCAGGCTCGCGCCGGCATACGAAGAGATCTACTTTCGGATGCTGCAGGAAAGCGATGACACGCCCTATTGGCACAATCCCACCGTGCGGCTGGAAGGGCGCTGGGATGAATATCCCACCGATGTGGCGATCTTCTTGATATCGGGATGGTTCGCGCATCACGCGAATGCCAATCTGGACAAGCTGCGCGAGCTGGGTGGCCGTAGCCACCGGCCTGTGAAGCTGGTCATGGGCCCTTGGGTGCACAGCCCCCAAATGTTGGAGCTGACCACCGCTGGCGAAGCCGATTTCGGGCCTGCGGCGGCAGAGCAGGGGCCGGTGACCGCTTCCTGGCTCAACTGGTTGGACAACCACCTGAAAGACGCCCACCCTCCGGAAAAGGCTAGCGAGCCTGCTCTCAAATACTTCGTGATGGGATTGGGCGATGGCCACCGTACCCCGGAAGGACGCATCTTCCATGGGGGCGAGTGGCGGGCAGCGGACAGCTGGCCGCTGAAAACCACGATCGCGACGCCTTATTACCTGGATGCAGGCGGCGGGCTCTCTCCCGAGCGGCCAGCCCCTGGTTCTGCTTCTTTGAGCTACTTGTTCAACCCAGATGATCCGTGTCCGGGCATCGGGGCCTCCAGCTTGCAAAGCGAGGCGTTCCCAAATTTCGTTTTACCAGGCCCTCGGGATCAACGCTGCCGGCCGTCGTTGTCGGCGTGCCGGGGGAGCGACAGGCCCCTGTCGGAGCGGTCCGATGTGCTGGTTTTCCAGACGAAGCCTTTGGCCGAACCTTGCGAAATCACCGGGCCGCTGGAGTTGGAGCTATGGGTATCGAGCACCGCGCGCGATACGGACTTCACCGCCAAATTCATAGACGTCTATCCCCCGAGCGATGAGCACCCGGAGGGTGCCGCACTCATGCTATCGGAGGGTATCGTCCGCATGCGTTACCGGGATGGCCGAGCTACGGGCGAATTGATCGAGCCAGGGCGGCCCTACAGAGTCGTGCTGGAACTCAACCCGACCAGCAATCTGTTCAAGCGTGGCCACCGGATCCGAATCGACGTTTCCAGCTCCAGCTTTCCCCAGTACGACGTCAACCCCAACACGGGCGAGCCGCTGGGTGCGCATACGCACACGGTGGTCGCAGAACAGACTGTGTACATGGATGGGTTACGAGCCTCACACATTGTCCTGCCCATTCAACCTTCCACCGCTCACTGAGGATTCGGCTCATGCATAGTTCCCACCAAGAAATTTCATCAGGCGTGCGCGTCGTCCACCGCCGGTTGGCAATCCTTGCCTTGGCGCTGGGTGCATGCCTGGGTTTTACCGGCGTGCACGCTGAGGACTATCCGTCCCGGCCTCTGAAAATGATCGTGCCCTATTCCACAGGCGGCACCGCGGACACCTTGGGCCGCATGATGGCGCAGGGCATGAGCGAGCCCCTTGGCCAAAGCGTCGTGGTGGAGAACCGCTCGGGCGCCGGGGCGTTGATTGGCGCCTCCTATGTGGCCAAAAGTGCGCCCGATGGCTACACGCTGCTGCTTGGCGCCGGGTCAACGCACACGACTCCGCAGGTGATGACCAAGAACATGCCTTATGAGCCGCAGGCGGATTTCGAGCCGGTGGCCATGATCGGCAACACCTCATACGTTCTGTTCGCGAACTCGAATCTGCCCTACCGCACGCTGGAGGATCTCATCCGCTACGCCAAGGCCAACCCTGGCAAGGTGTCCTATGGTTCCACGGGCCAGGGCACTGCCGTGCATCTGACGATGGCGCACTTCGCGAATCTGGCCGGCATTCGGCTGCTCCACGTTCCCTATCGGGGAGGCGGTCAAACGCTGGTGGACGTGATGGGCGGCCAGATTGACCTGACCCTGGGAACGGCGGAATCCGCGCCCATGGTGAAATCGGGGAAGCTGCGGGCGCTGGCGATCATGGGGCCGAACAGACTGAGTGCGCTGCCGGAAGTCCCCACATGCATTCAAGCGGGCGTGCCAAAGTGCGAATTCCCGGTCTGGAATGCGATCTTCGTACCCGCAAAGACCCCGGCGGCGATCATCGCCAAGTTGAGTGCCGCGGCGCAACAGTTCCTTGCATTGCCGCCTACTCAACAGCGTCTTCGAGATTTTGGATATGAACCTGTCGCTGACAAGCCCGAGCAGCTGAAAAAGCGCATTGCGAATGAGATCAAGCTGGTGAACTCGATCGCGGCGCAGGCGGGTGTTCAACCTGAATAGGGGCTCACGCTGCATTGTTCGTCCGTGCCAGGATAGTATGGTACAAAACCAAAGTCGCGCGATTGCAAGAGATCAATCAGCGAGACGCTTCTTTCCTGGAGGGACATTCATCGATGAGCATCAAGCGCAAAGCCTGCATAGCCGGCGCATTCGAGCACCCCACACGCAAGGCGCCCGACAAGACCGTACCGCAGCTTCATTTTGAGAGCGCCATGGGCGCGCTGGCCGATGCCGGATTGACATTGAAGGATGTCGACGGCTATTTCTGCGCCGGCGATGCGCCGGGCCTCGGCCCCATGAACATGGCCGAGTACATGGGGCTCAAACCGCGCCATGTCGATGCCACCGATATTGGCGGCTCTTCCTATCTGGCCCATGTCTCGCACGCCACACAGGCCATCATGGCCGGCAAATGCGATGTGGCGCTGATCACTCTGGCGGGCCGCCCCCGCTCGGACGCCTCAAGCGGCCTGCAGCCGCGCAGCTATGGTGTCAATTTGCCGGACGAGCCGTTTGAGTCTCCTTACGGCATGGTGACCGTGAACAACTATGCCATGGTGGCCGCGCGCCACATGTATGAGTTCGGCACCACCTCCGAGCAGTTGGCGTGGGTCAAGGTCGCTGCGTCGCACCATGCTCAGCACAATCCCAACGCCATGCTGCGCGAGGTGCTGACGGTCGAAGATGTGGTCAATTCACCCATGGTCTCCGATCCGCTGCACCGCATGGATTGCTGCGTGGTGTCCGACGGCGGCGGCGCGCTGGTGGTGGTCAAGCCCGAAATCGCCCGGTCACTCAAACGCCCGGTTGTGAACGTGCTGGGCGCGGGCGAGGCCCTTAAGAACACCAATGGAGGCCGGCACGACGTTTCGTTCTCGGCCGCGCAGCGCTCGGGCGCGGCCTGCTTTGCCGAAGCCGGAGTGAAGCCCTCGGACATCCAGTATGTGTCCATCTACGACAGTTTCACCATCACGGTGATCATGCAGCTTGAAGACCTGGGTTTCTGCAAGAAAGGCGAGGGCGGGAAGTTCGTCGCAGACGGCAACCTGATTTCAGGCGTAGGAAAGCTGCCTTTCAATACCGATGGTGGTGGCTTGTGCAACAACCACCCGGCCAATCGCGGAGGCATTACCAAGATCATCGAGGCTGTGCGCCAGCTTCGCGGAGAGGCTCATCCCGCCGTGCAGGTCAAGAACTGCGGCCTGGCATTGGCCCAGGGTACAGGCGGCGCATTGGGTTCGCGCCACGGAAGCGCCACCCTGATCCTCGAAAGGCAATGACATGGCTACTCCTTCTCAAGACCGCACCATCACCGCGCCTACCGTGTACCCGGACAACAAGCCTTTCTGGGATGCGGCAGCCGAAGGCCGGTTTCTCGTCAAGCACTGCACGGCATGCAACCAGCCGCATTGGTATCCGCGGCCGCTGTGCCCATTCTGTGGCAGCGACAAGACAGAGTTCCGGGATTCAAAGGGTACCGGTACCATCTACACGCTGAGCGTGACGCGCAGAGCCGGGCCAACGGCCTACGCCATCGCCTATGTCACCTTGGATGAGGGCGTCACGATGATGACCAACATCGTCGACTGTGACCTCGATGCCCTGCGCATCGGCGACAAGGTGCGGGTGGTGTTCAAGCCCAGCAATGGCGGTCCGCCGGTCCCCATGTTTACGCCAGCTTAGGGGGAACCCTCTGAGTCGCTTATGCGCCTTCCCCTCAGGGGACGCACCTGGCGGCCCTGGCAAAGCCAGCTCCGCGGGTGCCCTGGCATGACCGGCTCCGCGGCCTTTGGATCCTTTGAGTTTCATGCGATGCGGGTGGCGCGCTGCGCTATGGATAGCTGAAATGTCTTAGGGCGGCTCAGGCCGGGCCTTCCGGGGTTTTGCTATGATAGCTGTATAAATCATCAGTTTCTCGGGTGTCCCGTTGTCCGAGCCAGTGCCGCCGCACCGTTTCTATTACCTGCACAATTTCCAGCGGGCGCTGGATTGGATTGCCGAGCGCTATCAAGACCTGCTGAGCGAGGGTGAGCAAGCGTTTCTGGAGCAGTTCGCCGGGTTGCCTCAAGCCTCCAGGGCACTCCTGGTGCGGCTGCTGATGCGGCGGGGCCCCTGGTTTCTGGCGGGCAAGCTGGCATATGAGGAAATCCCCGACATCGCCGGGGCGGCAGAACCTCTGCTGGCACTCGGGTGGCTTGATGCCGTCCACCCCATCTCATTGGAAGAGTTGTTTGCCTTGCACACCAAACCGGAGCTGCTGAGGTTGTTCGCCTCGGCATCGGTTCGCCCGGAGATGCGCAAGGCTTCGATGCTTGAGGCCCTGCAGCCTGATTTCGGCGGGCCTAGAACTTACGCGGAGTGGAACCCCCTGGCACCCAAGGCCGCCTGGCGCGTGATGGTGGGTGATCTCTGCGAGCGCTTCCGGTTGATGTTCTTCGGCAATCTCTATCAGACTTGGTCGGAGTTCGTGTTGGCTGATCTGGGCGTGTTCCGCTATGAGCCCGTCGCCTTCGATGATGCCTCGCGCGCCTTTCAGTCGCGAGCTGATGTGGACGTCTATCTGGCGTTGCACGCCTGCCGGCAAGCGCTCGATGACAGCACGGAAATCGAAACAGTGCTGCAAGCCGCCGCGCGGTGCAGGAGCGATAACCCCTGGCTGGAGAAGCGCCGTGCCAAGTTGCTGCTGCGCATCGGCCAATCCTGCGAACGCGCGCAGGATTGGCCGCGTGCCGAGCAAGCCTATGCGCAAAGTAGCTATCCCGGAGCCCGTCACCGGCGCATCCGCGTGTACGAGCGCATGGGGCGTTTCGAGGAGGCCTTGGCCTGGGCTTGTGCATCCCTGGCGGAGCCGGAAAGCGATGAGGAGAGTCAGCGCGTGTCACGCATGCTGCCTCGCTTGAGGCGCCATCTGGGTCAAGAGGGCATGGTTTCGGGCGGTGCTTCGCCAGCCACTGCCAAGTCTACCGTGGCGCAACTGCGGATGGATCTGGAGCTGGATCCACCTGCCGAACCCGCTTCGGTCGAGTATGTACTGCGCGATCACTGGCATGCTGAAAACGCGCCGGTGTTCTATGTCGAGAACGCGCTCATTAATTCTCTGTTCGGTCTGCTGTGCTGGCCGGCCATATTCGCGCCGCTACCGGGGGCGTTTTTTCATCCGTTCCAGAGTGGCCCCGCGGATCTTGGCTCGCCGGATTTCGTGCAGCGGCGTGGCGGGTTGTTCGAGGCCTGCCTGGCGCAGCTCGAAGATGGCCGCTACCCTGAAACGATCCGCCAGCGTTTCGCGGACAAGCAGGGTATGCAATCGCCCTTTGTTTTCTGGGGCACGCTGACCGAACCCCTTCTGGCATTGGCGCTGGATTGCATCCCGCCCGCCCATCTGAAACTGCTTTTCGCGCGGCTTTTGAAAGATGTTCAAGCCAACCGCAGCGGTTTTCCAGATCTGGTGCGCTTCTGGCCGGAGGAGGGGCGCTATGAGATGGTCGAGGTCAAGGCGCCGGGCGACAAGCTGCAGGACAACCAGATTCGCTGGCTTCGGTATTGCGCCGAAAACGGCCTTCCTGTGCGTGTCTGTCACGTGCATTGGCGCGGCTTGGCCGGGGATGCGACATGACCTATGCCGTGGCGGTGCGGGCGCTGTGCGAATTCACGGCGCGAACAGGTGATCTTGATCTG
Source organism: Ottowia sp. VDI28 (assembly GCF_049532675.1). Lineage (NCBI taxonomy): Bacteria > Pseudomonadati > Pseudomonadota > Betaproteobacteria > Burkholderiales > Comamonadaceae > Ottowia > Ottowia sp. VDI28. The sequence continues at coordinate 2,318,862 of NZ_CP149820.1, forward strand.
CGCTACACGCCAGCGCCCAGCGCGCTGGAGGGTATGCAGGGGCACGCCTTGGTCCAATCCCGCCGGAGCAAGGCATATGAGACTGAAATCGCCCTGGCTGGGCAGTACGAGGACATGAAGGTGCGCGGCCGCGCCGATGGCTTTGATCCGCAAGCGGGGCAACTGGAAGAAATCAAGACCTACCGGGGCAAGATCGAGAGCGTCCGCGAGCATCATCGTGCCCTGCATTGGGCCCAGGCCCGGATCTATGCCCATCTGATGTGCCAAACGCGGGGGTTGGTGCAGTTGCGCGTGGCACTTGTGTACTTCAATATCGGTACGGGGGAGGAAACGGTATTTGTAGAGACGCACGAGGCCGCTGAATTGCAAGCCTTCTTCGAAAGCCAGTGCGCGCGCTTTCTGGACTGGGCTCGCAGCGAGGCCGCCCATCGCGTCCAGCGCGACGCGGCGCTGACGGATCTTCGGTTCCCGATGGAACGCTTCCGCGCAGGGCAGCGGGAGTTGGCCGTGGCGGTTTACCGCTGCGCTCGTTCCGAGGCGGCGGGCCAATGCCTGATGGCGCAGGCGCCGACGGGCATCGGCAAGACCTTGGGTACGATTTTCCCCTTGCTGAAGGCGGCCCCCCGGCAGGACGAGAGCCAGGGCATCGACAAGTTGTTTTTCCTGACGGCCAAGGGCACGGGCCATGCCTTGGCGCTGCAGGCATTGGATACCGTGAACGCCCAACTCGATAAGCAAGGCCAATCCTGCCGGTTGCGCGTGCTGGATGTACAGGCGCGCGACAAGGCCTGCGAGTACCCGGAGAACGCATGCCACGGCGAATCGTGTCCGCTGGCACAAGGGTTCTACGATCGGCTGCCGGCCGCAAGGGCCGCGGCGCTTGAGCACGCGCCGCCGTGGAATGCGCCCGCCCTGCGTGAAGTGGCATTGAAGCACCAGGTATGTCCTTACTACCTGGCCCAGGAGCTCGTGCGCTGGAGCGATGTCGTGGTGGCCGACTACAATTATTTCTACGACACCTCGGCCATGCTCTATGCGCTGACACAGGCCCAGCAGTGGAAAGTCGGGGTGCTGGTGGACGAAGCGCACAACCTGCTGGAGCGCGCGCGGCGCATGTACACGGCTGAACTCTCGCAGTATGCGCTGGCCGATGCGCGCAAGGCCTGCAAGGGTTCCGTGCATGTTGGCGTCACGGTCGACAGCCCCGTACGCAAGGCCTTGGATCGGTTGCATCGCGTCTGGAACACGCTCAACCAGGCGCAGGAAGAAGACTTCAAGACCTATGAGGTCGTGCCTGCCGCATTGCAGGGCGCCCTGCAGCGGGCCGTAAGCACCATCGCCGATGCGCAAGCCGACCGGCCGATGCTGCCAGGCGATGCGGTGTTGCGTTTTTACTGGGACGCTCAGCATTTCCTGGCACTGGCCGAGGAATTTGGCAGCCATGCGCTGTTCGATCTCAGCATGTCCAGGCCTGAGCTTGCCGAAGGGGTTCGGCCGCGCATAGTGGCTTCCATCTTATGCATCCGCAACGTCATCCCCGCGCCCTATCTGCAAGAACGCCATGCGGCGGCACATGCCACGGTCTTGTTCTCAGGCACCTTGAGCCCGTCGCATTTTTATAAGGACACATTGGGCTTGCCCGAAGAGACGCGTTGGATCGAAGCCGAATCGCCTTTCCAGGCCGAGCAATTGGCCGTTCGGGTGGCTGCCCACATTTCCACACGGTATCGAGACCGGGAGCGCTCGCTGAAGCCCATCGCCGATCTGGTGGCAGAGCAGTATGCGCGGCAGCCCGGCAATTACCTGTGCTTCTTCAGCAGTTTTGACTATCTGCAGCGGGTGGCTGAGAGCGTGCGGCAGGCCCACCCGCAATTGCCCATCTGGTTGCAGACGCCCTCCATGGACGACGAGAGCCGTGCGGCCTTCCTCATGCGTTTTACGGAAGAGGGGCAGGGCGTGGGGTTCGCGGTGCTGGGCGGCGCTTTCTCTGAAGGCGTGGATCTGCCGGGCCAGCGTCTGATCGGCGCATTCGTGGCCACGCTGGGGCTGCCGCAAGTCAACCCGATCAACGAAAAAATGAAGCAGGTCATGGATGGGTATTTCGGCAAGGACAAAGGCTACGACTACACCTATCTCTACCCGGGCTTGCGAAAGGTAGTGCAAGCGGCAGGGCGCGTGATCCGCAGCGAAGAAGACCGGGGCGCGGTCTTCCTGATCGACGACCGTTATCGCCGCCGCGAGGTGCGGGCGTTGCTGCCGAGTTGGTGGTTGGTTCGGTAATTTTGTTGAGCACAGTCCTTGTTTTCGTCATTCCCGCGCAGGCGGGAATCCAGTTCAGCCTTTGCACGTCCCCTGGATTCCCGCCTGCGCGGGAATGACGAGACAAGAACTCACCGAGGCTCGCGCTCCTGGGGCTTGTCAACTAAGTGGCGTTCGCGCCAGGAAGGCATACTTGCAGCTTCACTTGCGGGCTCCAGGTATGTTCAGACGAATTTTGATTGCGAACAGAGGCGAGATCGCGCTCCGGATCATCCGGGCGGCGAAAGACCTCGATGTGGAAAGCGTGTCGGTCTATTCGAAGGATGAAGCCTCTGCCGCGCACCCCGCGCTGGCCACGCAAGCGGTCTCCCTGGCTGGAAGCGGGCCTGGAGCCTACCTGCAGATCGATGAACTCATCCGCATCGCCCAGGCCCATGATTGCGATGCGGTTCACCCTGGCTACGGTTTTCTGAGCGAAAGAGCCGACTTCGCATCGGCTTGCACGCAGGCCGGACTGAAATTCATCGGCCCCACCCCTCGGCAGCTGGCTTTGTTTGGCGACAAGGCTGCCGCGCGCGCGCTCGCCGTCAGCCAGAACGTGCCCCTGATGCCCGGCTCCCAAGGCGCGGTCACCCTGGAGGCGGCCCAGGCGTTCTTCGCTGCCCAAAACGGAGCGGGCATCATGATCAAGGCCATCGGTGGCGGTGGCGGGCGAGGCATGCGGGCTGTGGCGCAATCGTCCGAACTCGCAGAGGCTTACGCGAGGTGTACCTCGGAAGCACGGTCGGCCTTTGGCGTGGACGGTGTCTACGTCGAAAGACTGATGGCCCGCGCCCGCCATATCGAGATTCAAATTCTGGGCGATGGGCATGACGTCATCAGCCTGGGCGAGAGGGAGTGCTCGCTGCAGCGAAGATTCCAAAAACTGGTGGAGATCGCGCCGAGCCCCCGGTTGGCTGAATCGATGCGACTGGAGATCACGGCAGCCGCGCTGAAGCTCGCGTCGGCGGTGAAGTATGAGGGGCTGGGAACCTTCGAGTTCCTGGTGGAGGAGGGCAGCGCCGATCTGCCCTGGGTGTTCATCGAGGCCAATCCCCGGTTGCAGGTAGAGCATACGGTCACCGAAGAGGTGACGGGATTGGATCTGGTGCAGTTGCAGATCGCCGTCGCTGCCGGCAGCCGCCTCTCTGATCTTGGCCTCGACGCCGCCCGTCCACCCGAGGCCAAGGGCTTTGCCATTCAATGGCGGATCAATGCCGAAACGCTGATGCCTGACGGCACCGCCAAGCCCTCCAGCGGAACACTGGATCGGTTCGATATGCCGAGCGGCCTTGGTGTGCGGGTGGAAACGCACGGCAGGACAGGCAATACACCTTCTCCTCACTACGATTCGCTTCTGGCCAAACTCATCTGCACGTCAAAGGCGAACGATTTTCCCGCGGCAGCCCGCCGGGCCACGAGAGCTTTGAGTGAAGTGCGCATCGAAGGCGTGGCCACCAATCTGGCGCTTCTTCAGGCTCTTGCCATCAGGCCGGAATTTGTCTCGCAAGACGTGCACACGCGTTACGTGGAGGAACATCTGGCTGAACTGCTGGAGCAGGCTGACAAGATCCAGCCAGCAGCCGGGCAGGGTCGTTCGTTGACGGGCCGCGGACCTTCCGGCGCGGCCAGAAGCGAAGTCGATCTGTCTGACAAGATCGCCATTCGCGCGCCCATGGCGGCCAAACTTGTCCAGTGCGACATGTCCGTGGGAGACATCCTGCCCTTGAGAAGCGAGGTAGCAGTTCTCGAAGCGATGAAGATGGAGCATGTTCTCCATACCCAAAGATCGGGCAAAGTCATCGAGATAAGAAAACAGGCGGGTGATCTCCTGGCGGAAGGGGACATCATTGTTCTGCTGGAGCCAGCCGAGGTTGGCGCAGATGCATCGGCCGAATCCGCTGAGGTGGATCCTGACCATATCCGGGCTGATCTGCAGCGCGTGATCGACCGCCATGCCCACACGCTCGATGAGAATCGCCCTCGCGCCGTGGAGACACGGCACGGGCGCGGGGGCCGCATGGCTCGCGAAAACATCGCGCAACTCTGTGCAGGCGGTGAGTTCCTCGAGTACGGCGCTCTGGCGTTGGCCGCGCAAAAGCAGCGCCGATCGCTCGATGACCTCATCCAGAACACGCCAGCCGATGGTCTGATCACGGGCCTGGGCACCGTCAACGAAGCCGAGTTTGGTGAGGAGGCGAGCCGGTGTGCCGTGATGTCCTACGACTACACGGTTCTGGCGGGTACGCAGGGCATGCGCAATCACCAGAAAACGGACCGGCTGCTCGATGTTGCGCACCGTCTTTCGCTGCCGTTCATTCTGTTTGCCGAAGGCGGTGGCGGCCGGCCGGGCGATACCGACATGCCGATCATCGCCGGCCTGCATCTGTCCACGTTCGCCGCATTCGCCAAGCTGAACGGCAAGGTTCCCGTGCTGGGCATCGTGTCGGGGCGGTGCTTTGCGGGGAACGCCGCGTTGCTGGGCTGCTGCGACGTGATCATCGCCACCAAGGACAGCAACATCGGCATGGGCGGCCCGGTGATGATCGAGGGCGGAGGCCTCGGCACGTTCGCGCCCGAGGAGATCGGCCCCAGTGGGGTTCAGCACCACAACGGCGTGATCGACATTCTGGTGAAGGACGAGACCGAGGCGGTAGAGAAAGCCAGAAAATACATCTCCTACTTTCAAGGACGGTGCGCCACCTGGGAAGCGCCCGATGCACGCGGGCTTCGCCACCTGGTGCCCGAGAACAGGCTTCGGGCCTACGATACGCGCGCTGCCGTGGAGGGCATCGCCGATGTGGGTTCCGTGACCTGGCTGCGCACCGGCTTCGGTACAGGCATTCATACTGCCCTGGTCCGCATCGAAGGCCGTCCCGTGGGCGTGATCGCCAACAATCCTCTGCATCTTGGCGGCGCGATCGATGCCGATGCGGCGGACAAGGCCGCGCGGTTCATGCAGCTCTGCAACGCGCACAAGCTCCCGATGATCAGCCTGATCGACACGCCCGGCTTCATGGTGGGACCGGAGATCGAGGAGAAGGCCCAGGTGCGTCACGTCAGCCGCCTTTTCATCAGCGCCGCGCATTTGCGCGTACCTTTTTCTCCGTCGTGCTGCGCAAGGGCTATGGTCTTGGCGCCATGGGGGTGGCGGCGGGCGGTTTCCATTCGCCGGTGTTCATCGTGTCCTGGCCCACAGGCGAGTTCGGAGGCATGGGGCTGGAGGGCAGCGTGCGGCTCGGGTTCCGCAAGGAGCTGGAGGCCGTGCCCGAGGGGGCTGAAAGAGATGCACTGTTCAACAAGCTCGTCGCGCAGCAATACGAGGCAGGCGGTGCCATCAACATGGCCGCCACTTTGGAGATCGACGCGGTGATAGACCCTGCTTCCACGCGGGATTGGCTGGCTAGAGGGCTGGCGCGATCACCCGCATGCCCGGACGAGGGCATCAAGGCGATTGATACCTGGTAAGAAGAATTCTTTCCGCGCACTCCCCGGTATTTACGAATATTTCCCTTCTGCAGTCATCGGAGTTCCCTATGCAAGACGCTCAAGCACCCCGCACACAAGACCAGATGGCGGGCCATCTGCTGGTGGAATGCCTCGTGGAACAGGGGGTGACCACGGCTTTCGGCGTTCCGGGCGAGAGCTTTCTCGCGGTGCTGGACGGTTTTCACACCTACCATGACCGCATTCGCTTCATCGTCAACCGCCAGGAGGGCGGCGCTGCCTTCATGGCCGATGCGCAGGGAAGGCTGACCGGCAGGCCGGGCATCTGCTTCGTGACCCGCGGGCCGGGCGCGACCAACGCCTCCATCGGTGTCCACACGGCCTTTCAGGACTCCACTCCGATGATTCTGTTCGTCGGTGATGTCGGCAGCGATTTTCGTGACCGGGAGGCCTTTCAGGAGGTCGACTATGCAAGCTTCTTCGGGCCGAGCACCAAGGGCTTTGCCAAGCGGGTCGAGCGCGTTGATTCGGCGGACCGGCTGCCTGAATATGTGGCCCGCGCTTTTGCCACGGCCATGAACGGAAGGCCAGGGCCGGTGGTGTTGGTTCTGCCGGAAGACATGCTGACGCAGCGCACGGCGGCGCGGCCCCTGGCTTGCGTGGAGCCGGCGGAAACCTGGTGCAGCCCCAAGGCGATGGCAGACTTGCGCGCCATGCTGATGGAGGCGAAAAGGCCGCTGGTGATCACGGGCGGCACCGGCTGGACGCCTGAGTCGGCACTGGCGCTGCAGCACTTTGCGGAACACTGGCAATTGCCCGTGGCCAACGCGTTCCGCTTTCAGGATCTCTTCGACAACAGCCACCCGCAGTATGCGGGCGACATCGGTATTGCGGTCAATCCCCGTTTGGCGGAACGGGTGCGCGAGAGCGATCTGGTGATCGCCATCGGCCCGCGCCTCGGGGAGATGACGACCAGCGGCTACACGCTGCTGGAAGCGCCGCGCTCCCGCCAGAAACTGGTGCACTTTCATGGGGGCGCCGACGAACTCAACAGGGTCTATCAGGCGGATCTCACGGTGGCCATCTCCATGTCGGCGGCAGCAGTCAGTCTGGCGGAGTTGCAAGCCCCGGCTACGGTGCCCTGGGGGGAGTGGACGCGCGCGGCTCAAGCGGACTACCGGGCCAATCTGGAGCCGCAGCCGCTCGCGGGCATGTCTTCGGAGTCGCCGCGCGGCGCGGTCGACATGGCGGCCGTCATCGGGCTCATGCAGAAGCACCTGCCGAAGGATGCCGTCTTGAGCAATGGCGCGGGCAATTTCGCCAGCTGGATCCACCGCTACTTCCGCTACCGCGGACTGGCGAACGGCCATCGCACCCAACTGGCACCCACGGGCGGTGCCATGGGCTACGGCGTGCCCGCCGGCATTGCCGCGAATTTGCTGACCGGGCGGGTGACGTTGACCATTGCCGGTGACGGCGACTTTCTGATGAATGGCCAGGAGCTGGCTACCGCGGCGCAGTTCGGAGGTAAAAGCATCATTGTCCTGCTCAACAACTCCATGCTCGGCACCATCCGCATGCATCAGGAGAGAGAGTATCCGGCCCGGTTGAGCGGAACCGAACTCCGCAATCCGGATTTCTGCGGCCTGGCACGGGCCTACGGATTCGCTGCGGAACGTGTCACGCGAACAGATGATTTCGAAGCAGCCCTGCTGCGGGCACTGGAGGCACCCACGGGCACCTTGATCGAGATTCCGCTGGAGCAGGAAGTCATCACGACCAGGGCGTCGCTGTCAAGGATTCGAGGGGGCGCGTAGCGCCAACCCGAAACCTGGCATCAGACCACCGGCGTGGCCAGGTCCTGAAAAAATTGCTCTGCGGCCACGGGAATCAGTTTTGCAACGGTTCTAACAGCTTGGGTGAAAGGCAGATGGCTGCTCGTGGCCAGGACCACGTGCTGGCGGTACTCCTTCTCGACGATGGGAATGGCCCGAAGCCGGCCCTCGACCTGCTCGTCGCGAATGGCATGGCTTGGCAGTATGCTGGCGCAGGGGTGGTCCAGCAGCATCCGCTTGACGGCGGCGGACGTGCCGCATTCCATGATGGGCTTCAACCGGAGTCCGTGCGTTGAAGCGCTTTCGTCGAGAAGCACGCGGATCGCGTTGGGAGGAGTGGGCAGTACGAAGGCCAGATGGCCAAGCTGGCTGATGCTCACATGCTCCGGCAGAGCGCTCAGCGGGCGGCCCTTCGAGGCTGAGAGCCCCTGCAGCAACACGGGCCGCGCGCCCACGACGCACAGTTGCGCATCGAACAGCCGCCGGTAGTTGTTGTTGCCCCAGGCACGGTAGCGGTTGAGAACCGCCAGATCGATACGCCCCTCCGCCAGCGCGCTTTCCAGCTCTCCCGTATAGCCTTCGTGAATTCTCAGGCGGATGCCAGGGTATTCGTTCAGCAGCGTGAATAGCGCGCTGGTCAGAGGCCCGGCAACACCGGGGACCAGGCCGACCGTCACGGTGCCTCCGAGCGTCCCGGCGACGACCTGGGAGGCTTCCCGAAGCTCTTCGGCTTGGGTCAGCAAGGCGCGTATCCGAGGCAGCATCGCCACCAGCAGTTCGGTGGGACTCACGCCTCGGCCGTGGCGATGAAACAGCGGGCCGCCGAATCCCTCTTCGAGTTCATGCAACTGCCGGCTGATGGCCGATTGAGCCAGGCCCAGTTGAATGGAGGCACGGGTCAGGCTTTGCATGTCCGATACGCAGATCAAGGTGCGCAGCGATTTCAGAGAGAAAAGATCGGTCGTATCGGAGTGCATGGAGGGCTTTTCAGGTTGAAGAGGGTTTGGCTTCCACGGGGCGAGCGCTCTCATGGCAGAAGCTCAATGCTCACTATTTATCTTGATTTTAGATTTCTGATATCTCCAAAAAATATATTCAATCAATGAAGCCAGAACTATATTTCTTCCGAGCCATGACCTATTCATCATGGAGGAGAAACCCATGTTCCCCCCGCGTCGCCAATTCCTCGTGGCCGCTGCGCTGACAGCGGCATCCGCGCATCCTTCCTTTGCCGAGGCTTCCTATCCCTCGCGGCCCATTCGCGTCATCGTTCCTTACCCGGCTGGCGGGGTCGTGGATCAGTACGCTCGGATCGTCATCGACGCAGTCAATCGCCAATGGCCGACGGGCTTCGTGGTCGAGCCCATCCCAGGTGCTTCCTCCAGCATCGGCACCCGCAAGGCCAAGCAAAGCAAACCGGACGGGTACACCTGGCTGATCAATGGCCCGGCCCTGATCGCCAACCCTCATCTGTTCAACGACGCGGGCTGGAACGTTCTGCGTGATTTTGTGCCGGTGGCCAACGCTGGCTATGGCCCGCTCGTGCTGGTCGCGAAGTCCTCGGCCGGCATCAGCTCCCTGAAGATGCTGCTGGACAAAGCCAAGGCCTCGCCAGGGACGCTGACCGCAGGCACCAGCCACGGATCATCAGTGCACATCAGTCTTGAAATGCTCCGCAAGACCACAGGTATTGATGTGACGCTGGTGCCTTACAGCGGCGCGCCTCAGATCATGCAGGCGCTGGGGGGCGGACAGATCGATTTCTCGTTTCTTCCTTATATGCTGGCGCAACCCCATGTCGAATCTGGGCGGCTGGTAGCGCTCGCGCTGTCATCTTCGGCACGATCATCCTTGTTTCCGAACGTACCGACCTTTGCCGAACTGGGTCTCGGAGACAGCGCGTTTCTCTCCTGGTACACCTTCGTGGTTCCCCGGATGACGCCAGTGCCGCTTCTGAAACAGATCAACGACGCATTCAACAAGGCGTTGGTGCAGCCCGATGTGATCGAGCGCATCAAGAAACAGGGCGGTGAAGCGGGAAGCCCCATGAGCATTGCCGAGCTGGAAAAGATGGTGAAGACGGACGACGACAAGCTGAGCCAGTTGATCCGCTCCACCAACATGCGCGGGGAGTAGCCCCGTAAGCAGGGTGTCCGCGCATCCGCGCAGGACAGGGCTCAAAAGCAGCCTTCCACGGCCGATACATTCCAAGGATTGTCAACGTGAATTTTGAAGAAACACCACGCGCGCGTGATCTGCGAGAGCGCATTTCCGAGTTCTTTTCAGCGAAGATCCTGCCCAGGCACCGCGAGTGGCACCATTCGGTCGTGGAGCTTGGAAAACCACCGGCTTTTCTGGAGCCGTTGCGCAAGGAGGCGAGAAAGCAGGGGCTTTGGAATCTCGCGCTGAATGATCCGGCCCATATGGATGGGCGCGAGCCCTACAGCAATGTGGAGTTCGCGCCGGCCTGCGAAATCATGGGGCGTCTGCCATGGGCTTCCCAGGTTTTCAATTGCCATGCGCCGGAACTGCCCAACATGCTCTTGCTGGAGCAGGCAGGCAACCTGGAGCAGAAGGCGCGTTGGTTGAAACCCTTGACTGAAGGGACCATGCGGTCCGCTTTCGCCCTGACCGAGCCTGACTTCGCTTCCTCTGATGCCACCAATGTGGGCACCCGCATCGACCGCGAGGGCGACACCTACCGCATCAATGGCCGCAAGTGGTTCATTACCGGGGCTGCACATCCTGATTGCCGGTTTGTCGTCGTTGTCGGGCGCAGCCATCCGGACAATCCGCGAACATCACAGCACACGGCGGTCATCGTACCCATGGACACGCCGGGCGTTCGCGTGGTGCGTCCGCTGCGGTTCATGGGCTGGGAGGACCACGTGGCCCCGGTGGGGGAGTTGGAATTCGTGGACGTGCGCGTGCCCGTGGAAAACAGAATAGGCGAGGAGGGTTTTGGATTTCAGGGTTCTCAGGCGCGTTTGGGGCCGGCTCGATTGCATCATTGCATGCGCTTGCTGGGGCAAGCCGAGGTCATGGTGGAAATGATGATGGCCCGAGCCAGGGAGCGTTCCACCTTCGGACGCCGCTTGGTCGAGTACGACACCATTCAGCGCTGGATTGCCGAATCGCGCGTGGAGATCGAACTCTCCCGCACCATACTGATGAAGACGGCGTGGGAGATAGACCAGGCCGGACACAAGGGCTCATGGCGTTCCGTGTCGATCTCCAAGGTGGCTGTCCCGCAGGCCGTGCAAAGGATTGCCGACAAGGCCATCCAGGTCTTCGGCGCGATGGGAGGCAGCGACGATATCCTTGCGCATCATGCGCTGGCCTATGCGCGGATCCTGCGCATCGGAGACGGGCCGGACGAGGTTCATCTGAGGCAGTTGTTCCGCACGGAAGACGTGCCCTCCTGGCCGGTCGCCGATTGCCCTTACGTGGTGGGTCCGTCAGCACGCCCCATTGAAGCATGAGCCCGCAGCAGACTGCCCGCACAGGCCCGTTGACCGGTGTGTCTGTGCTCGATATTGCCACCATCATCGCGGCCCCCATGGCCGCCACGCTGCTGGCTGACTACGGTGCGGATGTTCTCAAGGTGGAGCTTCCCGGGCGCGGAGACGGTGCGCGCGATTTCCCTCCATTCCGGGACGGAAAGTCCTTGTGGTGGAAGACAATCAACCGGAACAAGCGCTTCATGACGCTTGATCTGAGGCAACCGGACGGCCAGCAGATTCTCTGCCGCCTCCTGCCACGGTTCGATGTCCTGGTGGAGAATTTCCGGCCGGGCACGCTGGACCGCTGGGGCCTGACGCGCGAGAAGCTGTGGGAAGCCAATCCTCGCCTGATCATCTTGCGCACGACGGGCTTCGGCCAGGACGGCCCATACCGTGACCGGCCAGGATTCGCCCGCGTGTTTGAAGCCATGGGCGGCTTGACCTATCTGACGGGCGAGCCGGGCGGCGAGCCCATGCATCCGGGCCATCCCATTGGAGATTCGATCGGTGGCTTGTTCGGCGCCATCGGCATCTTGGCCGCGCTGGTCAGGCGCTCGGCCTCGGTGGATGGGCGTGGCGAGGAGATCGATTTGTCGATGACCGAGGCCGTCCTTCGGCTGCTTGATTTTCTGCCAATTGAACATGACCAGCTGGGCGTAGTTCGGCAGCGCTCGGGCAATGCGAATCAGTATGCGGCGCCTTCAGCCGTTTATCGGACCTCGGACGGCCACAGCGTATCGCTGTCGGGCAGCACCAATGCCTTGTTCGCCGCCAATGCGCGCGCGATCGGGCTGCCTCACCTGATCGATGACGCGCGCTACGCCAGCAATCGGATGCGGCTTCAGCACGCAAAGGAGCTCGATGCGCTCTTCAGCGCATGGATCGCGCAGCACACGCTTTCTGAGACCCTGGCCGCCTTTGAAAGGGCGGAAGGCACGATCGCCCCTATTTACTCCATAGAGCAGATCGAGGCTGATCCTCAGGTGCAGGCCAGGCAGGCCATTGTGAGCGTGCCGGATCAGGATTTCGGACACGTCCGCATGCCCAATGTGGTGCCTCGGTTTTCCAGTGCGCGCTGTCAGGTCCGGGAGCCGGGTGGCGCGATGGGCCGGGACAACACTCAGGTTCTTGCCGAAGAGTTGGGGATGTCGCCGGCGGAGTTGCAGGCGCTCTCGGGCCGGGGGGTCATATAGAACCCATTTGCCGGTATTCGGAGGGCGCCATGCCGAACTTCCGCTTGAACAGATAGTTGAAGTGCGACACGTCATTGAAGCCGGCTTGATAGGCGATCCGCGAAATCGGCACCTTGCCGGAGCCCGGGAGCTGGGTGGCGACGGAAGTCAGCCGCTCTTCGATGATGAACTGCGTGAAGCTGGTGTCCATCTCGTGCAGTACCTGTTGCACGAGACGCCGCGACATGTGGAGATGGCCGGCAGCGGTATCGAGCGTCAGGTTCGGGTCGCAGGCATGGCGCCTGAGATAGTGCACCAATGCCTGGCGCCTGAGTTCCTTGGCGTCACAGGGCGCATCTGTTTGCCTGGAAGTCACCTTGAGCAGGTTGCAAACGTTCTCCACGAGCGCTTCCATGTCCGTGGGCTGGACAGCGGCAGCCTCGCGCGATAGCTCCGTCAGATAGGAGATGAGCGTCGGCGCGAAAGGCCCTGAGGGCTGAAAGACCTCGAGGCGGGAGGTCAACAGCCCCGGCATTCTTAGTTCAAGCATCCTGGCGGGAAGTTTGGCCACGATGCGCCGCACTTCGGTCGGGAACGTCACGCTCGTCGGCCGCCGCGCATCCACGATCGCCACGCTGCCGGCTGGCTGGATCAGCCGCTGCGTACCATGCTCAATGTGGGCTTCGCCTTCGAGCTGCCAGCTCACCAGGTAGCCTGGGGTGCTGGCATCGGCCAGCTGCGAGCGCCCCCAGCGTACCCGGTGCGGCTTGCTCCAGAAGAAGCCGCAGGACATGGCGTCATGCTTCCTGACGGTCATCTTGGCGGAGAAAGTGTCGACCGACGCGCCAGACACCTCGACCTTGTGGATCATCTTGCTGCAGACAGACCGCCAGGAATCGCTCCGATCCTGCTTGCCCAGCGATTCCATATTGACCTTCACGATTTCCACGGCGCTTCTCCAGGGGGCTCCATGAACAGGGAATGAGGCCAGGGTATACCGCAGGCAGCGCCAGCTGTCCACAGGGCAATCCCACGCGGCGGATTCGTCTCCCCTGCGCGCCAACCGAAGTGGTGTGCGCGAAACCCCAAGACGGAAAGCGGGGCGGTTCCCAGAATCTGCTTCCATCCATGAAGACGAATTTCAGCGAGGCTCAGCTCGCCAACCCGCAGATCGCGCAGGCCAACCAGATTCTGAAAAGCTGCCAGCATTTCGGGTTCTGCACTTCCGGCTGTCCTACGTATGTGCTCCTGCACGACGAGAACGACAGCCCTCGCGGGCGCATCGATCTCATCAAGGAGATGCTGGAGGCGGGCGGCGCCCCTTCGGCCAAGACAGTGGGTCACATCGACCGTTGTCTCTCCTGCATGTCATGCATGACCACCTGCGCGGTGAAGGTCGACTACATGCATCTCGCGGACACCGCCAGGGAATATATTGAGGAGCACTATCGGCGGCCCTGGGCGGAGAGGTGGACGCGCGACGCCCTGGCCTTCGTATTGCCCCGCAGGGCCTGGTTCCGTTCCGCGCTTCGCCTTGGCCGCCTCGCGGTGCGGATGAAAATTCCTGTGCCGCCTCCGCTGCGTCCGGCGCTGCAGTTGCTTCCAAAGGGGCCGCCCGAGCCCGAGGCAGGTTTCGAGGGCGAAGTGTTTCAAGCCGAAGGCGCCCGGCGGTGGCGGGTAGCCTTGCTCTCGGGCTGCGTCCAACCTGAAATGGCGCCCCAGATCAATGCCGCGACGATCCGGTTGCTGACGCGGTTCGGATGCGAGGTCCTGGTGCCGAAGGCGTCAGGGTGCTGCGGTTCCTTGAACCTGCACATGGGCAAGGCTGCCAGCGCGCGTGCGTTCGCTCGGGCCAATGTGAAGGCTTGGGCGCACCTGCTGGAAAACGGCGGGCTCGATGCTGTCGTCACGAACGCTTCAGGCTGCGGTACCACCGTCAAGGACTACGGGCACTTGCTGAGCGGCGAGCCTGAGGTGGCGGCCTTGGCCATGAAGATCGCAGCTCTGGCGTGCGATGTGTCTGAGTGGATCACGTCCATGCGCCTGCCTGCGCCCGGGCATCCGCGGCGGCACCGCGTGGCCTACCACGATGCATGTTCGCTGCGGAACGCACAGCATGTCACGGCCCAGCCCCGGCAATTGTTGAGGGACGCCGGGTTTGTAGTGAAGGATGTTCCCGAGTCGCATTTCTGTTGCGGCTCTGCGGGCACCTACAACATTCTCCAACCCGCGATCGCGGCAGAGCTGGGCCGGCGGAAGGCTGGAAACATCGCCAGCACCGATCCGCAGATCGTGGCTGCGGGAAACATCGGTTGCATCACGCAGATCGGCCTGTACGGGCAAGCCCCGGTCGTGCATACCGTCGAGCTGCTCGACTGGGCGCACGGCGGTTCCTTGCCGCCCGCGTTGCGGGGTCGAAGCCTTGAAGAGGTGGAGACCGTGGAATCAGCTTCCACGGCCATCCCGGGTGGCGAGCAGGTTGTGAGCTTTGTGGCGCCATCGCCGGGCGGCGCTTCCGATGTGGGTATCTGGTAACTCAACGTGATGGGGGATTGAAATGAAGAACCTCGATGGTTTCCTGCGTTCCGTCAGCGAAAGGATTGGCGCCGAGTGGGTGGACACCCGGGCGGAGACGCTGTCCCGCTATGGCGAACACACCTTGCCGGCGGAGGCCAGGGCGCCCGCGGCCGTGGTGTTTCCGGCCTCCACGGCCGAGGTCCGCGAGATCGTGTTGGCGGCAAATGAGCACCTGGTGGAGTTGTTTCCCGTCAGCACGGGAAACAACATCGGCCTGGGCTCGCGCGCACCTGCCCGCACCGGGCAGGTGGTGGTCGATCTCGGCCACCGCATGAATCGGATCCTCGAAGTCAATGAAGAGACCTGTTATGCCGAGCTGCAACCGGGCGTGAGCTTCACAATGCTCCATGACGAACTGGAGCGGCGCGGCGGGAAACTCATGCTCTCTGCGACATCCGGGCCTCCGCATGGCGGCGTGCTGGGAAATGCCATGGACAGGGGCGCGGGTTACGGCCCTTACTTTGACCACTTCGGCATGCTGTGCGGCATGGAAGTCGTGCTGGGCAACGGCGATGTCATCCGGACTGGAGACGGCAGCCTTGATACCGACCAACTGGTGAACTGGCACGTGTCGAAGTTCTCGTTCGGGCCTGCACTGGATGGGCTGTTCTCGCAATCCAACTATGGCATCGTGACCCGCGTGGGCGTCTGGCTGATGCCAAGGCCGCCAGCGGCCCGTTCGTTCCATTTCACATTCCCTGAAGATGAGGACATTGCCGAGATCATCGAACTCTGCCGTCCCATGAAATTGTCCAATTTCGTGCCCTCGCTGTTCCGTGTCGCCAACGATCTTTATGCCATGGCCCCGGATGAGGTCAACGCCGAGTACCAGCCAGGGCAGCCGAGTGCCTTCAGCAAGGAAGGCCGCCAAGCTCTGCAGGCCCGGCACGGGCTGGGTGCCTGGCAGGTATCCGGCATGTTCTATGGGGCGTCGGATGCGGCGATAGAGCCGCTGATCCAGCGGGTGCGCGGGCATTTCGAGCGAAGCGGCAAGGCGCGCTACATCAGCCATGAAGAGGCGCAGAACATCCCGGCGTTGAAGACCGCCATCGATTCGATGACCGGCAGGCCCAGTGCCACGGAACTCGGTATGCTGAAATGGCGCCCAGGCAGCGGAAACGCCTGGTTTCTCCCCGGCACTCCCATGGTGGGGCGGCAAGCGCTGGAGCTGGATCGCCTTGGCCGCGCTATCTATGAAAAGCACGGCATGGATTACATCGTCATGCACGTGGCCTCCGCGCGTTTCGCGCGCGGCCTGCACGTGCTGGTGTGGAACAAGGAAGACGCGGACGAAAACCGTCGGGCGGATGCCTGCTATCGCGAACTGAGCACCGAGTTTGCCAAGCGTGGCGTCGGCGTCGGGCGGGCGCCAGCGGACTACTATGACCTCCATATGGAGCAGATGCTTCCCAGTTTGCAGAGCGTCTGCCGCAGCATCAAGAGAGCGCTGGACCCGAATGGGGTGATCAGCCCTGGCAAGTATGGGATTGATGGCCGAATGAGCTCAGCCAGCGCTGCCGCCCGCTCACCAGCGGGCGAATAACCGCCTGACTCTTCGGTGAATAAATAAGATTCATTCGCATTATGGTTATGATGCGCGCTCATACGCGCGGTATGCGGCCGAAAGGCCGCATTTCCATTTCTCAGCCCCAGCAGCGATATTGGGTGCCTGCCGCTCGTCCTGTTCTCGCTGCTCCAGCTCCTGAAAACCCTACATGAACAAACGACCCCTCGCCGCTCTGATGATTCTTGCCGCCCTGGGCAGCACTGCACTGGTGACCGCAGCGCAGGCTGCAACACCGACTGCCGCATCGGCGCAAAGCATTCCGGCTGGTACGGCGGTGAATGAAGGGGCCGTGGCGCGGCACTACGGCGCGTTGGTGTTCGCCAATTACAGCGATGCTCTGGCCGCCGCCAAGGAGATGCAGACCGCCATCAAGGCATTCGTTACTGCGCCTTCAGCCCAGGCCATGGACAAGGCACGCCAAGCTTGGCGCGATGCGCGCGAGTTCTATGGCCAGACGGAAGCTTTCCGTTTCTACGGCGGCCCGATCGACGACGAGAACGGGCCCGAGGGCCAGATCAACGCCTGGCCGCTGGATGAAGCCTACGTGGACTATGTGGAAGGCAAGCCCAATGCGGGCTTGATCAACGACAGGAAATTCACGATTACCAAGGCCAATCTGATCAAGGTCAACGAGCGCGGGGGCGAGGAGAACGTCAGCTCTGGCTGGCATGCCATCGAGTTCCTTCTCTGGGGGCAGGACCTGAGCGAGAAGGGGCCTGGCGAGCGCTCATTCGAAGACTATGTCGACGGCAAGAAATCCAACGCCGACCGCCGCCGCCAATATCTGACGGTGGCCACGGAACTCCTCATCGATGATCTGGCGAGCCTGGTGAAAGCCTGGGAGCCGGGCAAGAAGAACTACCGCGCCGGATTCGAAAAAGGCGGTAGGGAGTCGGTGCGCAAGATGATCGTGGGCCTGGGCTCTCTTTCGCGCGGCGAGCTCTCCGGTGAACGCATGGAGGTCGCGCTGAACTCGCAGGACCAGGAGGACGAGCACTCCTGCTTCTCGGACAACACGCACCGTGATGCCGTGACCAACGCCAAAGGAATCCAGAACGTATGGCTGGGCCAGTACCAGCGCCGGGACGGCAGCAAGCTGCAAGGCGTTGGCCTGCGCGATCTGGTGGCCGGGAAGGACGCACCGCTGGCCGAGAAGACCACCTTGCAGATCGCAGAGTCCGTTCGTTTGGCCGAAGCTATTCCCGCACCGTTCGACCAGGCCATCATCCAGGGCTCGGCAGGCCGCCCTGTGATCGAGAAGACCATTGCGAGCCTGGTCGAGCAATCCAAGCTGCTGGTGGATTCGGCCTCCGCGGTGGGCATCACCAAGCTGACGCTGGTGCAGCCCTGATTCACCGGGCCGGCGCTGTCATGGCGCCAGCCGCCGCCAGCACACGCGATAGTCCAGTCCACCGGCCCCACGATGTCCGTTCATTTTCTTGCTGCCCACCTTCCGCTGGCCTTGACGGCACTGTTGTTTGGCGCGGCCGCCTTTTCTTCGCTCGCTCCGCGTGCCGAAACCGCTCCTGATCCGCTGGGCGAAGCCACCGGCGGTAAAACCACCGTGTGGGCCGACGGCAAGAACGCCTTCTCGTTTCCGTCGGCCAATCTCGAAGATGCGGAGCGCACGCGTTTTGTCATCGGCAATTCCTTTTTCAAACGCAACTGGGTGGAGGCGCCCGCTTCGACTTCGGCGCGGGATGGCCTGGGACCTCATTTCATTGCCCGCTCATGCGCCGGATGCCATACGCTCGATGGCAGGGGCGAGCCGCCGGAATGGAAGCGCACCCTGGGTCCCGAGCCGGAAGGCACCGTGGCCTTGCTCATGCGCCTGTCCGTGCCTGGCGAACCTGATCCCCACCTGGGTGTGCGGCCTGAGCCGGTCTATGGCGATCAGTTCAACAACGCGGCGATCCAGGGCGTCAAGCCCGAGGGCCATGTCGAGATCCGGTCGCAGCCCCTCCAGGGCCGGTTCGCCGATGGGACGGTCTATACCTTGCACAAGCCTGAATACCGGATGACCAAGCTGGGCTATGGCCCGATGGCTGAGAACGTCATGATCAGCCCCCGCATCGCCCCCCAGGTGATCGGGCTGGGTTTGCTGGAGGCTATCCCGGAGAGCGAGATCCTCGCCAATGCGCGCGCGCAAGCGGCGCTGCCTGGTCCGATCAAGGGCCAGCCCAACCGGGTCTGGGACGCTTTCGCCGGCAAGGAGGTCATCGGCCGCTTTGGCTGGAAAGCCAACGTGGGCACTGTGGCGCACCAATCGGCCGGCGCCTTCCTGGGCGACATGGGCATCACCAGCAGCCTGTTCTGGCGCGAAACCTGTACCAGCGCACAGAAGGACTGCCTGGAAGCTCCCCACGGGGGAGGGGCGCGCAAAGGGCGCGATGGTGTCGTACCGGCCGCGCAGGCCAGCGCTGACAGGCCCGAGATCGATGACAAGACGTTGGGTGACGTGATCTTCTACACCGCCACGCTGGCGCCCCCGGCGCGCCGTACGCCAAGCGATCCCCAGGTTTTGCGGGGCCAGGCGCTGTTCGCTCAGGCACAGTGCGCCGTATGCCACCGGCCCGGCTACACCACAGGGAAAGTGCCGTTTCCAAGGCTGTCGACCGACAAACTCAGTGGGCAGCCTATCTGGCCCTACACCGATCTGCTGCTGCATGACATGGGGCCGGATCTGGCTGACGGCCGTCCGGATTTCCTGGCTAGCGGCAGCCAATGGAAGACACCGCCTCTGTGGGGTATCGGTTTGTTCAAGGCCGTCAATGGGCACCAACGGCTGCTGCACGACGGGCGTGCCGGCGGCGTGATGGAAGCCATTCTCTGGCATGGCGGCGAGGCAGCCCCTTCCAGGGAGCATGTACTCAAGATGGACAAGACTGACCGGCAAGCCCTGGTCAAGTTCGTGGAATCGCTATGACAACACTGGCCATTCAATCACTCGGCACGCCTGCGAAGCAGAGGCTTCGCCGTGGCCTGCTCGCCGCCATGGCGGTTTTGGGGTTTGGCGGGCAGGTACCGGCCGTCCTCGCGCAGGCCTCGCCGCCGTCTCCGCCGATGCCGGCTTCTGTCACGGCTTTTCCTTACTACCACGCTCAGCATGTGCTGAACGGTCTCTACGGCTTGCACCTGCCTCCGCGCGCGGAGGCTTTCCGCGCCGAGACCAAGCAACTGAGTGCCGCCCTGGCATCGGAATGCAATGCGGCGGCAGCACCCGCGCTGCAGGCGCAATGGCTGCGCGTGGTGGAGTCCTGGCAGGCGTTGGCCACACCGGCCATAGGGCCGGTGCTTTCGCGCAGATCACAGCGCGCCATCAATTTTTGGCCAAGCCGCCCCAACTTGCTGGAAAAGGCGCTAGCCAGACGGCCGAGCACTCTGAAGGATCTGGTGCGCATCGGCACGCCTGCCAAGGGCATTCCCGCGCTGGAATGGCTGTTGCGCCGTCCCTTGACGCCGGAAACCTGCGCCTATGCGGGCTTGCTGTCGCAGGATCTGGAGGCCGAGGCGGCCGGCATCTCCATCGAGTTGTCCAAGCTGGCGGCGAGCGTCAAAGAGGCCAACCGCGAAAGCGAAGAGGAGGGCTCGATCCTGGGGCCGATGTTCGGCGAATGGGTCAATCAGTGGCTTGGCGGGTGGGAGCAATTGCGCTGGGCCTACATTGAGCAGCCCTTGCAAAAGGCCCGTACCCGCCAGAGTTCTCCTGAGTTTGCACGGCAGGATGCCGCGGCGAATCTGGCTGAGTGGCGGGTCCAGTGGCAGGCACTGCAATTGCAGGCACGCTTGGCTCCGGAGCAACTCCGGGCGCCGCCTCAACCCAATGAAGCCTTGATTTCCATCGAAGCGCTGTTGATGGGCAAGGGGCAGATGGCCCTTGCAGGGCGCTGGGCGAAAGCGCTGGACAAGGTTCAGGTCCGCATGGAGGCTTTGGCGCCGCGCGCGCAAGGCTTCGATGCCAAGGAGCTGATGGCCTTGAGCCGCGAGATGAAAGCGGTGACCGTGCTTTTCCAGAACGAGGTGGCGCAGGCGTTGGACGTTCCGCTGGGATTCTCGGATGCGGATGGCGACTGACCGGAGACAGGCGCTGGCCCTGCTGGCGGCGCTGGGCGCGATTCCGCTCGGAAGCGCTTCGGCCGCCGCAACCGGAAAAGGTGCCAAGGGCACTCTGTTGGCGGCGTGGCAAGCCAGTGACCGTGAGCATATCGGCCAAGTGAAGCTCGGGGCTGCCGAATGGGCCTTGCAGCACGTCCTGGAGGTGCCCACTCGGGCCCATGGCTTGGCGAGCGAGGCTGGCGGCACCGTGTTGGCTGTGGCTCGCCGGCCGGGCGACTGGCTGGTGCGCTGGAGCCCGGCCACTGGAACAACCCAATGGCACTGGATGGAGGAGGACCGGCGTTTCAACGGCCATGTGGCGGCCGATGCCAGTGGGCGCCATCTTTGGACCACTGAAACCGAGCTGGAGCAAGCGCAGGGGCTGGTGGGGCTGCGTGATGCGCGCAGCCTGGAGAAAACCAGTGAATGGTCCACGCACGGGCACGATCCGCATCAACTGATGGCCTTGCCCGAGTCTTTGGGGCGCTTTTCGGCTGGCGCGCTGGTGGTGGCCAACGGCGGCATCATGGCGTTGCCTGAAACAGGGCGTACCAAGAAGCGGTTGAATGAAATGGATGCCTCCTTGGTGGTGATGGATCCGGCCAAAGGGCATTTGCTCGGTCAATGGCGTTTGCCTGACAGCTACTTGAGCATCCGCCACCTGGCCTGGGATCCGCGCCATCGCCGCCTGGGCATCGCACTTCAGGCTGAACATCCTTTGGCCGACGAGCGCCATGCGGCGCCCGTTCTGGCGGTGTGGGATGGTTCGTCCCTGCGCATCGCGGCGAACCAGCCTCCCATGGCCGGTTATGGCGGCGATATCGTGGCCCTGCCCGCGGGAGGCTTCGCCGTGAGCTGCCCGCGCGTGAACGCTATCGCGACCTTCGGCCCCGATGGGGCTTGGCGTGCCAATCTGTCTCTACCCGGGGCATACGCGCTGGCACGCGAGGCTGAGCAGTGGTGGGCCGGAGGTCTTCCCCAGATCCGGGCGGCTGGAGGCGAGCTCTTGCAGGCGCCGTCAGGATTGCAGTCCTTGCGCTGGGACAACCATTGGGTTCCGGCGGCATAGGGCCATTTCTGGTTAGAGCGTGTTCAAAGTCTCAGAACGTGTTTACGATCTCAGCTCTAAGAATGCGGTATCGATGAAAGAACCTGAAGCCATGCAAGACGACCTGGAATATCAATACGTGACCGGCCAGGGGCGGGCCACTTTCCCGGCACTGTTCGAAGAGTACCGCGCGGCAGGTGCCGCGGCCGAAGCTTTGGGAGGGTGGCTCTGGGATCTTCGCTACGGCGAGCACCCACGCGAAACATTCGACTTCCGTCCAGCCGCTGCTTCTGCCGGCAAGGTGGGCACGCTGATCTATCTGCATGCGGGTTACTGGCAATCGCGGGACAAGTCGCAATTCCGCTTCATTGCACCGGGTCTGAACGAGGCCGGATTTGACGTCGCGCTCGCCAACTATCCTCTCTGCCCGGAGGTTTCCGTATCGGACATCGTGAACTCGGTTTGCAAGCTGCCTCGCGCGGTTCGGGCTGTCTCGCCGCCGGCTGCGAAGGCTCAGCCGCTCATCATGGCGGGTCATTCCGCGGGCGCGCACCTGGCCGTGGAGATCGCGCTGAAGCCGGAAGCCGCTGGCGCGATCGATGGGGTGCTCGGCATCAGCGGCGTTTATGACCTGACCGATCTGGTGGGCACCACCCTCAATGAGAATTTGCGTCTCGATGCCGGGACTGCACGCATGTCGTCGCCTCTGCACCGTTTGCGCGGCGAGGTTCCGCCTGGCGCATTCGTCGTTGGGGAAGGCGAAACGGAAGCCTTCAGGCTGCAGACCCAGGCGATGGCAAACGGTTGGCGTGCCTTGGGTGCATGCCGGCATGCAGTGTCTCCCCAGGACGACCATTTCACGGTTCTGAAGAGCTTCTGCGCGGCGGATGGCCTGCTGCGCTCGATATTGACCGATCTCGTCGCTTGAGGGGTGCCCTCAAACCTATGCCTTTCAACGTCTTTGGACAGCATCCTGCGCCGCTGGGTCTGGATGCTGGCGTGCCGTTATGTCCGGATGGCGGTTGAGTATTGTGATGATGAGATAGGGAAAGGAACAGCCGCGTGAAAGTGGCGCTGTGAAAGCCCCCATCCCGGCCTTCCCCCAACGGGGGAAGGAGTAAGACAGTGGAGCGCAGCGCATGGGGTGGGCAGGAGCACTGCAAGATGCTCCTGCTTCGTGCTCTAGCTTGCTGCAGTTGTTTGAGCGGCGTGAACGAAGTGAACATAGCGAGTTCTGCAGCACCGCCCCATGCGTGAGCACCACAGGTTGCCCGTAGCGGAGCGCAGGGACACGGCAAGTGGGGTCGCCTTTTCTTGGGTTACCTTCTTTTGGCGACGCAAAAGAAGGTGACTGCACCGCCGGGGGCAATCCCGGCCTCCGACATCAAATCAAAAAGCAGAAGGTCATTAGGAAGCAGAGGACCATTCTCGGCCCTCAAACCACCATGTGTCGCTCTATCTGTTCTCGCCCGATGGCCGTGTAGGGGCCCTGCAGCACTACCTCGCCATGGTCCAGAACGACCACCTTCGTGGCAATGGCTGAAACGAATTCGAGGTTCTGCTCCACGATGATGAAACTGGTGCCCTTGGCCTTGCGTTGATTGACGGCCGCGGCCATGCGCTCGATGTTCTCGGGTTGCACGCCTTCTGTCGGCTCGTCCAGCATGGCCAGTGGGGCTTGCAGCCCCAAGGTTCGAGTGAACGAGAGCAGCTTGCGCTCTCCGCCGCTGAGGGAGCCCGCGCGTTGGCTGAGCCGGGTTTGAAGCAGCGGAAACTGCTCGAAGAGGGCCAGATACCGCTCTGGCTTGCGGTCGTTCAGATGCAGCCACAGGTTATCCGCCACGGACAGCTCGCCGAACACCACGTTGTCTTGCGGCGTATACGCGATGCCCAGGCCGAGCCGGCTGTACAGCGCATGTGTACTGATGTCCGAGCCGTTCCAGGTGACCGCTCCGCTCGTCAGCGGCAACTGGCCGGCCAGTGCCTTGAGCAGGGTGCTTTTCCCAACCCCATTCCTGCCCACCACGGCCAGCGCTTCGCCCGGCTGCACGTCTCCCGAGATGCCGCGGATCACCACGGTGTCTCCATAGCCGCACACGATCTTGTCGAACACCATGCTCATTTGCGGCCTCCCGCATAGACCGCGCGCACAGCAGGGCTGGCCTGGATCTGGGCCAGAGAACCCTGTTCGAGCAACCGGCCCTGGTGCAGGACATACACGTCGCCACCCAGGGCTGCGACGGCGCTGATGTCATGCTCGATGAGCAGGGCAGCCGCCCCGATCTGCGTGACCAAGGACTTGATCGAGTGGATCATGTGATGTGTTTCCGCCGGGGAAAGGCCGGCGCAGGGCTCGTCAAGCAATACCAGTCTTGGTTCGGGCAACAGGGTCATGGCCAGCTCCAGGGCTTGGCGATGGCCCTGTGCCAGCGTGCTGGCGGGGGCATCCAGCTGAGCGTTCAATTCCGGGAACTGCTGCAATATGCCGGTGAGCAGCGAGGTCTGCCAACCCAGGGGGCCGGGGCAAAGCGCGGTGAGTGCCGAGAGGCGGCCGCTCCAGACCGCGAGAGCTAGGTTTTCGCGTACCGTCAGATCGGGGAAAACCGAAGGCACCTGCATCTTCCGGCCGACCCCCTTGCGCGCCACGCGCCAGGCGGACTGCCCTCCGATATCCTGCTCATCCAGAAGAATGCGGCCTGCCAGCAGCGGTAATCGGCCCGTGATGACATTGAAGCTGGAAGTCTTGCCCGCTCCGTTGGGGCCGATGACGCACCGGATGCCCGGGCCCTGCAGAGAAAGCGTCAGGCCGTTCAGGATGGCCACGCCACCCTGGGCTGTTTCCACACGGTCGAGTTGCAGGGAGACCTTCCCACTGCCTGCTTCGGGCGCAGAGGGCAAAGGCGCGGCCACCTGGGGAGCGATCCGGCTTGCCGGCTTGCGCTTCAAGAGGCCTGCTACCCCTTGCGGCAGAAACAGCACGACGCCGATGAAGATCGCGGCGACGAAGACTTCCCAATAGAGGTATTTTTCGCGCAGCTCCGCCGACGCGAATCCAACGATCACTGCCCCCAACAGGGGACCCAGCGCGCTCGCCTTGCCTCCCACGGCGGCCCAGATCACGAATTCGGTCGAGAGCAGGAACCCCATGGCTTGCGGCGTGACAATCCCCTGGTGCGCTGCAAAGAGCGCGCCAGCCAGCGAAGCCAGCAGCGCCGAGAAGGCGAAGGCCTTTGCCTTGATCCGGTCCGTGGCATACCCGAGCAATTGCAGGCGCTCCTCGTTCTGCGCGATCGCTTCCCACATCACGCCAATGGGCCGATGGGCCAGCAGGGCCAGGACCAGGGTCGTGAGCACGGCGACCGCTGCGACCAGCCAATAGAGCGTGGCATACCTGTCGGTGCCGGGAATGTCCGGCACGTTGGCCATACCGTTGAAACCGCCGGTCAGGCCGCTCCACTGCTGGGCGGCCAGAAAACCCAGCATGGTGAGCGCCAGGGTGATCAGCGAGAAATAGGGTCCGCTTCGTGTGCTGCGGGCAAATACCAGACGGGCAATGAGATAGGCCAGGACAGCAGGGGCGATGACGGCCAAGGGGATGACGAGATACCAGGCCGGGTTGTTCTCGGCGGCGATCAGTGTCCCCCCGAAAAGGTAGGCCCCCAGCCCGAAGAACAAGGCATGCCCCAAAGGCAGGAAGCCCAGCCGCCCCCAGCAAAGAGCCACGCCCTGGGAGGCAATGCCGTAGATCAGGAACAGTGCGATCTGATAGGCCGCGAACTCGCTGGTGGCGAACGGTAAACCTATCAGCAGAACGGCCAGCGCGGCAGCCGATTTAGCGTCTCGAAAAAAGGCCATCGGGTCTGAGCCAGAGGAAAACGATGGAAAGCATCAGCACGACCGCATAGCCGCTGGTCTGGCCTGAGATGCTGCTGACGATGGCTTGAGAGCCGCCAATGATCCCGACGCCGCCGAACAGGCCGCCCAAGGTGCCGAGGCCGCCTACGACGAGCACGAAGAAGGCATTGAGCAGGTAATCGACGCCAATGCCGGGCTCGATGCGGATCAAAGGGGCGAGCAGGACGCCGGAGAGCCCTGCGAGCACCACGCCGATGACGAAGGCCTGGGAGGCGAGCCGCCGTGTGTTGATGCCCAGGGCCTGTGCCAGCACCGGGTTGGCTGTCATGGCGCGAACGCGCAAGCCGGCCGCGCTCCTCCGGTACCAGATGAACAGCGCGGCCATCACTGCCACCGCGAGCACCATCAGCACGATCCGATAGACAGGGTACTGGATGCCCAGCATGGACATGGGGGCTGCGAGCGTCGACTCCACGTTGCGGTATTCGCGCCCGAAGACCGCCTCGACCAGCTTTCGCATGAGCATGGCGAGGGCCCAGGTGGCGAGCAGCGTATCGAAGGGCCGCGCATACAGCGGCCTGATGAGCCAACGTTCGACGGCGTAGCCCAGCAGGGCGCAAACTGCGATGGCGAGCGGCACGGCCGTGACAAGTGGCCAGCCCCATTGCTGCACTGTGACGGCTGAGTAGGCGCCCAGCATCACGAATTCGCCGTGCGCCATGTTCATGACGCCCAGAAGCCCGAATACGATCGCCAACCCCAGCGTGGTGAGCGCGAGCGTGGCCAGGGCATAGGCCAGGTTCAGGCCATGCAGCAGGAGGCCGCTGTCCGCCACGTTCAGACCTTGCAGGTTTGGCCGGAGCCGACCTTGGGAAAAGTCTTGACGACGCGGAAGCCCTTGTCGGTGACATCGGCCACATAGATGTCCTGCTCGACATGGCGGGCCTTGATGGTGGCAGTGCCGCGCGGGCCGCTGTAGCTGGTGCCTTCCGACGCGGCATCCATCTTCGCTACATTCAGGCTGCCCGCTTTTTTGGCGATGGCTTCGAGCATCAGGAAACCTTCGTAGGTCGATTCGGCCAGGCCGTTGAGCGCCGGCGCGTTGGCACCATAGCGTTTCGCATAGTCGGCAGCGAAGGCCTTGGCCGCCGGCGTGTCGACGCTGGCGAAATAGCCCGAACTGGAGTAGAGGTTCCGCGCATTGGCGAAACC
The DNA here is from genome assembly GCF_049532675.1 of Ottowia sp. VDI28. NCBI lineage: Bacteria > Pseudomonadati > Pseudomonadota > Betaproteobacteria > Burkholderiales > Comamonadaceae > Ottowia > Ottowia sp. VDI28. The sequence continues at coordinate 2,345,471 of NZ_CP149820.1, forward strand.
GATACCGGCCAGCGTGTTCTCCTCCAGCAAGGTGCCCAGGCGCAAGGCCTTGTCAGCCAGCCCGAAGCTGGCAAAGGCCTTGTTGAACGTCACCGAGGCTCCGCCTACCAGGGAAACCAGGACGGCATCGGCACCGGCATCGCGGATGCGGGCCAGGCTGGCGTCGAAGTTGTCCACCGTGAAGGGGAGGTATTCATCCCCAACCACCTTGGCACCGGTCTTGGCGATGTATTGCTTGGCCGCCGCGTTGGTGTTGCGGCCCCAGATGTAGTCGTTGCCGATCAAATACCATTTGGCAGGCTTGCGCTCGGCCGCCAGCCAGGGGATCACGGGCTCAAGCTGCTGCTCTGGCGTCTCGCCCTTCACGTAGGTGCCTTTGGCGCACTCGCCCCCTTCATACACCGGTGTGTAGAAATAGGGCACCTGGCCTTTGAACAAGCCGACGAGCGCTCCGCGCACGGCGCTGTCATGCATGCCGATGACGGCTTCGGCCTTGGAGCCTTTCCAAAGTTTGAGTGCGGCCTGGCCCGCTTCCGCGGGTGCCAGCCCGGCGTCGCCGAACAATGCTTCCACCTGGCGGCCCAGGATGCCGCCGCGCGCGTTCAGCGTGGCGACAGCCATTTCCGCGCAGGCTTTCGAGGAGGGGCCGAAGAGGCCGGCCGGTCCGCTTTGCGGGATCATCACGGCCACTTTGAGCGGCCCCGCCGCGAATGCGGATGGAGCGGCGGCGGAAGCCCCCGCTGCCAGAGTGCTTTGCAGGAAAAGACGACGATCCATGGAATGCTCCTTGCTGGGTTTAAGTGGGGATGACGATGCGCGGCGGGGAAGGAAGCGCAGCCTGGAACGCTTGCGCAATCGCCAGCAAGCGGCGGTCCGTATGGATAGGTCCGTCAAGTGCAAGGCCTACGGGGAGTCCATGGGCCAGGCCGAGCGGGACGGAGACACCGGGCAGGGAAGCATTGCTGCCCGGATCGGTATTGCGGATGAACGTGCCGAAGGTCGGCTGCTGCTTGCCGCCCAATTCGACGGTTTCATCTTGTCCAATCAAGGCGGCGGTGCGTGGTGTGGTGGGAAACACCAAGGCTTCGAGGCGATTCGCTTCGAAGGTTTTCGCGTACAGCGCCTGCAACTCACCCCGGGCGCGCAGTGCGCCCTGGTAGACCTCTTCGGGAATGCCGCCGCCGGACAGCAGAGTGCCTACCGCTCCCTGGACATCCGGGCTGCCTACCTGGGCGATCATCTGTTCCAAGGTCACCCCTCGCTGGCGGACCTGGAGGTATTCACGCATGTCGCGTACGAATTCGTAGAGCGCCACGGGGAAGCTGGCGTTCGCGTTCAGATCGGCGATCCCGGGCAGATCCACCTCGACGAGTTCGGCGCCCGCCCTTCGGAGCGTATCGAGCGCTTTTTCTGCAACGGTTCGCAGTTCGGACTCCAGATCGCTCCAGAAGAAGGCGCGCGGCACACCGATGCGGATGCCTTTCAGGGGGATGGTCTCCAGCGGTAGAGGAGGGGCTTCCGTCATGACTGCATCGAGCAACGCGCAGTCGGCCACGGTGTGTGCCAGAGGCCCGGCGGTATCGCGTGTGCGCGAAATCGGTGCAATTCCTTCACCGGGCACACGCCCTACCGTGGGGCGAAAGCCGGTCACGCCGCAAAGGGCCGCGGGAACGCGTACCGAACCACCCGTATCCGTGCCGATGGACGCCGGGACCAGACGGGCGCCCATCACTGCGCCCGAGCCGCCGCTGCTGCCTCCAGGAATACGTTGGTGATCCCAGGGGTTCCTGACGGCGCCCGTGACGGCATTGTGGGTGGTGGCGCCAAAGGCCAGCTCATGCATGCCCACCTTGCCGGCCAGGATGGCCCCGGCTGCCTTCAGCCTGGACACCAGGACCGCATCCGCCATGGGGGCCTTGCCTGAAAGCGATGCCGTGCCGGCCCCGCAGGGAAATCCCAGTGCTTCGATGTTGTCTTTCAGGGCGATGGGAATACCCAGAAGCGGAAGGCGCTCGCCCGCTGCCAGCCGGCCATCTGCTTCGCGCGCTTGTGCGCGAAGCGCTTGCGGATCGAAGCTGACCCAGGCATTGACCGCTTGCTGCGCCTGCGTGCGCGCGATGCACGCCTCTGCCAGATCCAGGCTGGAGACGATCCGGGCATCCAGGAGTTCGCGAAGGGCGGTGATGGGGAGGTCGAGGGCTTGCATGAGGTCGTACCGCAGTGGTGATGACCCCAATGTACGAATGCCCTTTCCGATGGGAACCTATAGGAATCGATAGGGTGGCGGCCCGGTCAAGACGATGAGACTACCTGCCGGTCATGTAGCGGTGTCAAGCATGTCCTCGTCCTTCGGGCGGGAAATCGAGAAGCGTTTCGTCATGGCTTCGTCCAGGTAAAGGTAACCTGGTTCGAACGCACCTGCTGCAGCCAGGCCATGCCAGTCATGGATGTCGACCTGCTGGTTGCGCAAACTGCATAAGCCTGCCTCACGGAGTTCCCGCACTACCCGGTTGACGTGCACGCTGGTCATGCCGCAGATTTCTCCCAGATCGAACTGAGTCAGGGGCAGGTGAAATTGCTTGCCATCCGAAAGCCCGACGGCTGCCAGGCGAACGGAGGTCTCGCACAGAAAATGGGCGATGCGGGCGATAGCCTTGAGGCGTCCGAGCCGGTATACCCATTTGCGGTGCATCGCTGCATCGAGAAGAGTCAGAAACCACAGCTTACGGGCTAACGCAGGGTGATCTTCCTGAATTTTCCAAAGCTCTGCGTGGGGAACAAGGGCCAGACGCACGACAGTCAGGGTGGCCACATCGTGATCGAGTGTTTTCAGGGGGTAGCCGTGCAGATCGACGAAATCTCCTGGCACCTGCAGCGCCACCATTTGCCTGTATCCCTCGAAATCATCAACATGCCGGCTCATCAGTCCTTCGAGTAGCAAGGCGCTGACATTGACGGTCTGTCCCTGGTTGACGAAAGTTTCCCGTGGCCCCAGCGTGACGACTGTCTGGATTGCCTGTTCCAGGATGGCGCGCTCGGCGTCGGTCAGAGCGGTACGCCTCGATTGCAAAACCCGTTGAACTCGCATGCGTACTCCTGTTGTGAAAGGCCACGAGCCGAACAGCCCGTACCGGACGAAGCGATTGTCGAGAGAGATAAGTCCTTGGCATTAACAAAAGTTAGTGCGCAATCGCGCCTCTCACGCTACAACCTGCTGTTCCAGTCAAACAGGCTGCTGCTCCGGCGCCTCCATGCCCGTTATACCAACACTTAGAAGGGAATCCCTGGTGATATCGAAGAAGTACAACCCTGAAGCTCTGAAAGAGCTGCTCCTGCAAATGATCGAAGCCAAAGCCGGGGAGAAACTGATTTACGCCATGGCTGTCCGCTGTGCATTACGCGAAGATCTGAAAGCGCAATGGGAGGAGCATTTGAAACGGGTTTCTACACACCGGGAAATCCTCCTTGATTTATGCCAGGCCGCCGCTGTCGATCCGAATGAGAGGTCCGCTGGCTGGACGGTTGCGAAACATCTTGAGGAAAGCCTTGTCGCGGCGATGCAGGCGGCTTTGGCGGCAAGTGACGGCGAGGCTGCTCAGCGCGTGGCCTGCGAATGTGTGATGTGGGCGGAAACCAGGGATCATCAGAAGTGGGATTTGATCAGAAGAATAGGGAGCATCAGTTCCGGCCCCTTGAAAGACGCCATTGATGCGCGTCTGGAGGAAATCGGGCGGGAGGAGGCGCGCCATCTTCGCCAGACAGCCACGCTTTCCGACGAGCTTTGGGCCGAGTTCCTGGGCTTGCCATCCGTTCCGGCGCGGGCGTTATCGACCCTATAGGAATCAATAGGGGCTTGAGGCACTTGATCTAAGGGGTAACCCACCCCTGAAATGGTATCGACGTGCGTAGGATGGTTATCTTGGCATGAACGTTGCCTGGATATACCCATGCACTTGTCCACTACTCAAACCAAAGCCCTGACAGATCTCATGAAACTCGTGGCGGATGCTACGGATGGGGATGAATTGCGCAATCGCATGGCTCTGCCATTGCTGAATTTGTTGCGGGCAGATACCTACGTTTCCATGGTCTGGAATGGAGGCCGGCAGCGATTCGAGCGAGTCACCGCCGTCAACATGTCCGAGGAGAATCTGCGTTCATGGGACAGCTATTTCCGGTTCGTTGACCCATTGACGTTTCCGATGATGCGGCTGCGCAAACCGACGGTCGCTACTCAGGTGATGTCCCAGAGCGAGTTGTCGCGCACGGAATTCTTCAACGACTTTCTGCAGCGAGATCGAATGTACTGGGGTGTCAACGTGTACTTCTACGAGCGCGAGCAATGTGTTGGAGACGTGCGGATATGGCGCAACCGGGAGCGTGGCAACTTCGACGCCAGCGAAATTGACATCATGAAGATGGTGGAGCCCGCGATTACAGCGGCCCTGGCGCGGCTCGGGTGGCGGGAGACTGCGCCTGCCCATGATGAGTGTGAGTGCGTCGAGGAGATTCTTCAGAGAGAAGGGCGCTTGAGCAAGCGTGAGGCGCAGGTAGCGTGGCTGGTCAGCTGTGGGTGTCCGGACAAGGAAATCCAGAGCCGTCTCGGCCTGGAATATCCGACCGTGCGCTTTCACCTCGGTAATGCATTCAAGAAACTCCGAGCCACGAATCGTGCGACGCTCGTGGGCCGGGTACGTTTGTTATTGGCGCATCGAGGCCGGGAGGCGCTGCCCTCCTCTTTGGCGCTGGGAGAGGGGCAGGCAGCCTCACTGAGGCACTGAAGAGCGTTCTCAGACCCCCAGGTAGGCCGAGCGGACCCGTTCGTCGGCGGCGAGTTCGGCCGCTGGTCCCGAGAGGGCGATATGCCCTGTCTCCAGCACATAGGCGTGGTCTGCGATGGCGAGCGCGGCGCGGGCGTTCTGCTCCACCAGCAGAATGGGAATACCGCTCTCCTTCAGGTCCTTGACGACGTGGAAGACTTCCTTGATGAGAAGCGGCGCCAGGCCCATGGAGGGCTCGTCGAGCAGCAGGACCTTGGGTTTGCTCATCAGCGCACGGGCCATGGCGAGCATCTGTTGCTGGCCTCCGGAGAGTTGCCAGGCCGCCTGGTCTTTCTTCGTCCGGAGAATGGGAAACAGATTGAACATGTCCTCGATCTGCTTCGGATCGGGCTTGTGGGTGTAGCCGCCAAGGCGCAGGTTGTCCAGGACCGACAAGGGGCCGAAAACCTGCCTGCCTTCCAGCACCTGGGCCAGGCCGGCCCGCACCCGAGATTCGGCGGGCAGGCGGGTAATGTCCTGCCCCAGCAGCTCGACTTGTCCGGCCCTTGCCTGGATCAGCCCGGAGATGGTGCGGAGCAAGGTCGTCTTGCCGGCGCCATTGGCGCCCACGAGCGCGACGAGCTGTCCCGCCTTGAGTTCCAGGTTCACCCCATGCAAGGCCTCGATGCGGCCGTATCCGGCGCAGAGGCCAGTCGTTTTCAGAACGGTTTGCGAGTTCATTCATCGACTCCCAGGTAGGCTGTGACCACCGCCGGGTTGGCGCGCACCTGCTCGGCTGTGCCTTCGGCGAGTTTCTTGCCTTGATCCAGGACCACGATGTGATCGGAGATGGACATCACCATTTTCATGTCGTGCTCCACCAGCAGCACCGTGGTGCCGCCGGAGGCGATTTTCCGGATCAGCTCGCCCACTGCATGCGTTTCGCTGTCATTGAGGCCGGCGGCCGGCTCGTCCAGCAGCAGAAGGCGAGGGCTCGCGGCCAGGGCCCGCGCGATCTCCAGGCGTTTGAGAACGCCGAATGAAAGCTGTGTGGCGTGCGCGTGGCGGGCGCTGCCCACCCCGACGTAGTCCATCAACTCGAACGCTTTTTCTTCCAGCTTCCGGTCGGCCGCGCGCGTCCAGCCGAAGAACCCTGACCAGAGGCTGGCGTTGGCGTGCAGGTGCGCACCGAGCATGACGTTCTCGCATGCGGTCATGTTCATGCAGATCTGCAAGTTCTGGAACGTGCGGCACATCCCGCGCTGGGCGAGTACCTCGGGCGGCAAGCCGGTGATGTCCTGCTTGTCCAGAAGGATTTGGCCTGCCGTGGGCTCGTAGACACCGCTGATCAGGTTGAACAAAGTGGTCTTGCCGGCCCCGTTGGGACCGATGACCGCGTGCACGTGCCCTGGCTGGACTTCAAACGACACGTCGTCGACCGCCGCGACGCCACCGAAGCTCCGGGAAAGGGATTTGACTGAAAGCATCAGCGGGCTCCTTTCTTCAAGCGCAGAGCGATGGAGGGGACCAGGCCTTTGGGCATGAACATCATCGTCAGCATCAGCACGAGGCCAAACACAATGGCCTCGTAGCCGTGCAGGCCGCCCACAAGCTGCGGCAGCATGGTGAGCAGTGCCGCCCCGAGTACCGCGCCAAATGTGCTTGACATCCCGCCCAGGACCACCATGGTGGCCAGCTCGACAGAGTGCGCGAAGGACGCGGTTGCCGGGCTGATGAACGCCAGATAGTGCGCCGAAAGAGCGCCCGAGATTGTCGCGAAGACCGCGGAGGCCACAAAGGCCCTGGATTTGAACGCCGCCACATCGACACCCACCACGCGCGCCGCATACTCAGAGCCATGCAGCCCCCGGAGGGCTCGGCCGGCTGGAGACGAAAAGAGATTGAGCGAGAGGACGATGGCCAAAAACAACAGCGCCGAAGCCAGTACATACCAGTGAGACAGTTTCACCATGGCAAAGCTGCCGACTGCCAGCGGCGGTACGGCCATTCCATCAGGACCGCCTGTCCAATCCACTTCGTTGATCAGAACGATGTTGACAATGACGCCGAGGCCGAGCGTGGCCATGGTCAGCGTGTGCCCCTTCAGGCGCAGAATGGGCTTGGCGATCAGCCACGCGACGATCGCCGATGCCAACGCCGCGGCCGGGATCGAGAGCAGGGCAGGCCATTCGAAGCGGGTGGCCAGAATGCCACTGCCGTAGCCGCCAATGGCCACGAACGCCGCATGGCCGATGCTGATCTGCCCCGCGAAGCCCATGAGCAGGTTCAAGCCGATGGCGGCGATTGCCGCGAGCGCGATGCGGATCGCGATGTCGAGCATGAAGTTGTTCGGCAGCAGGAAGGGCACCACCACCAGTACCGCCGCCGTTACGAGAAGAGAGATCCGGTGCTTCATACGCGATCCGTTTTGCGCGAGCCGAACAGCCCGTGAGGCATGACGAGCAGCACCACGATGATGAGAACAAAGGGCACCGCGTCCTTGTAGGCCGAGGAAATGTAGCCAGCCACCAGCGCTTCCAGAATGCCCACCAGCAGGCCGCCGACCACCGCGCCGACACCACTGCCCAGGCCGCCGAGCGTGGCGGCCACAAAGCCTTTCATGCCGAGCATGAGGCCGATGTCATAGACGGTGGTGGTGATGGGGGCCGAAACCACGCCTGCGACCGCGCCGAGCAGGGCTGAGAGGCCGAACGAGAGTTGCAGCACACGGCGCACCGGGATGCCGACCGCCATGGCGGCCATTTTGTTGGCAGCGACAGCGAGCATGGCCTTGCCGGTCAGGGTTCCCTTGAAGAAGGCTGCGCAGCCCGCCACCAGCACGGCGGCGGTGCCGAGCACCCACAGGGCTTGCGGCAGAACGTAGGCACCGAGGATCTGCAAGGGTGCATCGCCTGTCCAGGCAGGCAATACGTGCTGGTTCTTGTCGAGCACGACCTGTACAACCCCTTGAATGAAGGTGGAGGCGCCGATCGTGATGATGATGAGCGATACCACGTCGGCATTTCCCGCGGGCTGAATGGCCAGGCGGTAGAGCAGCACACCTGCCAGGGCGGTCACCGCGATGCCGGTGGCAATGGCCCCGCTGAGGCCCATGCCCTTGCCCAGCAGCGAGGCTGTGATCATGGCCGAGAGCATCAGGAAATCGCCCTGCGCGAAGTTGATGACCCCGCTGGCGTTGTAGATGAGCGCGAAGCCCAGGGCTGCGAGGGCATAGACAGCCCCTGTGGTCAGGCCCGAGAAGAGAAACTGTGGGAGGTCGGACATGTGTGGTTCCTGATGAGTCTCGGTCTTTCCCCATTCTCCTCGGGCATGAGTATCTGCAAATCCTTGGTTCCCCTCACGTCATTCCCGCCTGCGCGGGGGGGCCGGCTATCCGGGAATGACGGTGGACGGGATAGTCAGATGCTTATGCTTCCGGGAAAGGGAGAAAGAAAGCCAGCGAGCGCTTGCTTGGCTTATTTGACTTCCTTGAACGCGCCGTTGGTCACCTCCACCATGCGGAACGCGGAGTTGTCCAGGCCCATGTGGTCCTTGGGGGTCATGGTGTAGATGCCGCTCACGCCCACGAAGCCCTTGGCCGTTTCGATGGCGTCACGCACCTTGGCCTTGTCCGTGCCGCCAGCCCGCTTGATGGCATCCACCACCAGGAACAGCGCGTCATACGCATAGCCGCCGAAAGTCGAGACGTCGGTCTTGAAGGTGGTCTCGAACGTCTTGGCGTAGTCGACACTGACCTTGCGCTGAGGATCGTTCGCTGCCAGCGAAGAGGCGATCAGCAGGGCAGGGGAGGGCATACGAATACCTTCGGCCGCCTTGCCGGCGATACGGATGAACTCGGTGGAGGCCTGCCCATGCGTGGTATACAGCGGTTGCTTGACGGCCAACTGCTGGTAGTTGCGGGCCACGATGGCCGGGGCCTGGCCCGTCCCGAACACGAGGATCGCTTGCGCGGGGGAGGACTTCACGCGGGTAAGCTGCGGCGTCATGTCGGTGTCTTTCTCACCGTAGTTCTGGTCTTCGACCACCTTCATCCCGAGCGCCTCCGCCGCCTTCAGCGTTTCGGTGCGGCCGGACTTGCCGAAACCGCCCGTATCGGACAGAAGCGCGATCTGGGTGAAGCCGCGTTTTTTCATTTCTTCCAGCACCTTGTAGGCCGCCATGCGGTCCGAGTGAGGCATCTTGAAGACAAACGGCTTGACCGGCTCGACGATCACGGATGCGGCGGCCAGCGATACATTGGGAATCTTGGCTGCTTCGACCTGCGGCACCATGGCCATGGTCGAGCCGGTGGTGGACGCACCGATGATCACGTCCACCTCGTCCTGAATGATCAGGCGGCGCGCGAAGGCGTTGGCCTTGTTGGCGTCGCTGGCATCGTCATACAGCACGAGCTCGAGCTTGCGGCCCAGTACCCCGCCATCGGCATTGATCTTGGCCACATAGTGCTGCAGAGTTTTCTGCTGGGGATCGCCAAGAAACGAGGCGGGCCCGGTCGCCGAGACCACTGCACCGATCTTGATCGGGCCGTCTGCGGCGAAGGCGCTTGCCGTCAGCGAGACGAGCGCTGCGGCGGCCAGAAGTGTTCTGCGGGTGGATTTCATGAGGGTCTCCTTGGTTGTCATGGGGGTGGAAATCAGTTCGCGGGCCGGCGCTTCACGATTTTGATGGGGTGGGCAACGGGCTGTCCGATGGCCGCCGAAAGCTGGCGGCCTTCAGGATCCGCAAGGGCTGCCTCCCGTGCTGTGCGTACTTTGTCAGCAGTGGCGCCTTTGTTGACTTGGTCGAGGATCGCGTTCAGATTCCGGTGGCCGCGGCTGCTCGTTTCGCCGTAGCCCTTGACCAGGTTGCCGCATAGGGCGACTTCCAATGCCAGAGGGCCGGGCATGGCGGTTTCCACAGCGGCAAGCCACTTTTCTATGCCCGCCTGTTCTTCCAGATACCGTGACATGTGCCGGCGCAATGGCCGCAGGCTGCGCAGCCCGCACAGCATCAGGAAGCCGCGGATGGTGTCCGTGCGAATGTACATTCCCCGGTGCCAGGACCGTCCGGCGGCCTTGCGGCGCAGCCAGGCGGCCAGCTTGGGTGGCAGCACGGAGGCCATTTCATCCAGGCCCGGCTTGAGGTATTCGGTCATGTGAATTGGCTCGCCGCTGCGCGCGCCCACTTCTCGCCGCACCCGGTCAAGACGTTCCTGCCGTGTTTTCAACTGAGCGACGCGGATCACGTCTTCGTAGGACATCCACAAGGCGAGATACCGTGCGGTTTCCCGGACGGCCTCCAGGGCAGATTCGTCGCCGTTGGCGAGCGAGGCCAGACGTTCCACCCGATCCAGGTACAAATCGGCGTAGCGCTCGTTCTGGAAGTCGGTCGTCAGATCGACGCCGGCGGCAGTGATCTCATGCAGCGAGGCAGGCAATCGCTGCACCCTGGGCGGCACGGCGGGTTTCGCGTGCAGGGCGGCGTCGAGTTGGCCGGCCGCACTTACACGGCCCTCGGCGGTTTCGAAGCCCGCGGCAAATCCTCGCAGGCTGGCTTCCACGGCCTTGCCGGAGCGGCGGATGGCCCCCTCGCAGGCTTCGCGGTTGAAGGGCAGAACGCCAGCGCCAGCCATGGCGCCGAACATCACGGTGTTGATGACCGTGCCGTGTTGCAGCGCCAGGGCGCGCATGTCAAAGACGATCGCACGGCGCGCACGCTGCGTGGCGGCATCGATCACTTGCGTGCTGTCGTAGCGGCCATCACCCATGGCGGCTTTTTCCGACACGGCATATTCGCGGTGAGTCGAAGCGACGAGCGTGGTGCGCTTGGGGTCGACATAGCCGGACTGAATCGAGCGCCCTGCCTCTACCAGCTCGGAGGCGGCGACGATGTCGACCTGTCCTGGTGCCGGGGTCAGCGAAAGCACGGGCTCTTGCCCCTGGAGTTGTTCGCGGGCGCAGGGGAAGATCTCGACGTAGTACGTGGTCGCGCCGGTGCGCTGCGCGACGCCGGGCACGGACGTGCTTTGTACCGGGTAGCCGGCATGGGTCGCGGCATCGATCAGCCAATCGGCGAGCACGCCGCCGCCTTCGCCGCCCATGGCGGCCACGAGAATGCAAATGGGCTGGATCATGCCGCAAGCCTTTCTATGACTGCACCCCGAACCCGCGCCATGAATTTTTCGAAACGGCCTGGATTCTGGATGACTTCCGCCTTGTAGAACGAAGGGCAGAGTACCGCTGCATGGGCGTTTTCTCCGCAAAGCCCGCATCCGACGCAACCTGTATTCACCGCCGCCACCGGGTCCGTGCGCAGCGGGCTGGGATTGGGCTTGATGGTCAGGGATGGGCAGCCTGAGAGGCGGATGCAGGAGTGGTCTCCGGTACAGACGTCATCGTCAATACCGAACCGGGTGCGGACCACGCGTTCACCATTCTTGAGCTGCTGAGCGATTTGAGGTTTGGTGCGCCGCTGGCGCTCGAGCTGGCATTCACCGTCGGCGATGATGACTTTCAGGCCCCCTTCCGCCGTGGTCATGGCGTCGCGCAGGGTATCCAGCATCTCTTCGACGCGATAGCTGCCCACGGTCCGGATCCATTTGACGCCCACGCCGCGCAATGCTTTCTCGATGTCGAGCGTCAGCGGGCGTGCGGCGGGCTGTGTCGGAGAGGACGGGATGGCTTGCGTTCCTGTGGCCGACGTATAGCCGTTCTTGAGAATGACGAGCACCGAGTCCTGGTTGTTGTAGACCGCGTTCACCACGCCGCTGGTGAAGCCGTTGTGCCAGAACCCGCCATCACCCATGATGCTGATCGTGCGGTTGGGCAGAAGCGGGCCCACGCCGGACGAGCTGGCGAGGCCAAGCCCATAGCCCAGGACACTGCTGCCCACATTGAAGGGAGGCAGCGTGCCGAAGGTATGGCAGCCGATGTCGGCATTCACATGAACCTTGCCGAGCTCGCCCTGCAATTGCTTGATGGCGGAGAACACGGGCCGCTCGGGGCAGCCGATGCAAAATCCTGGCGGACGGTTCGGAACGGGCATGCCGAGGGCGGCCTTGGAACGCTCCTTGTCGTCACGCATCGCATTCGCGGTGGCGGCAGCCTGGCGCGCGTCCAGGCCGGCCGGGACGATCTGTTCGAGGAACTTGGCGATACCGGACAGCAGCACCTCTCCGGTGTATTCACCGGCCAGGGGGAGCAGGTCCTTGCCATGCATCACGGTCGTGGCATTCGCTCGCCGCAAGGCGGCCTGCAGAGAGTCCTCGATGTAGCTGGGCTGCCCTTCCTCGATCATCAGCACGGCTCGCTTGCCGCTGCAGAATTCAAGAAACTCGTCTGGCACGAGCGGATAGACGACGTTGAGCACATAGAGCGGCACGCGCGAGTTTCCGAAGGAATCGGCCAGGCCCAGTTGCTGCAGCGCGCGGATGACTCCGTTGTAGAGGCCGCCCTGCACCACGATGCCAATTTCCGAGAGATCGCCGCTGAATTGCTCGTTGAGCTGGTGCTCGCGGATGAATTTCACCGCCGCCGGCCAGCGCTCGTGGATTTTCTGGCGCTCATGCTCATAGATCGACGGCGGCAGGTTGATGCGCGCGTAGTCGAAAGTCGGCGTATCGATGGTGTCGCGCGTCGAGATTTTTGGGCCGCGGTTGTCTTTGCATTCGAAGGTGCCGTGCACATGGCAGGCCCGGATGCGGAGCTGCAGCATCACGGGCGTATTGCTGGCTTCCGACAGCTCGAAGCTCTGCTCCACGGCGTTCACGATGGACGTCAGGTTCGGCCGGGGATCCATCAGCCAGATCTGCGACTTCATGGCAAAGGCATGGGTGCGTTCCTGGATGATGCTGGAACCTTCCCCATAGTCTTCGCCCAGGATGATGAGCGCGCCTCCTTGCACACCAGCCGAAGACAGGTTTGACAAGGCATCGGAGGCGACGTTCGTGCCCACGGTGCTCTTCCAGGTCACTGCGCCGCGCACGGGGTAGTTGATCGAAGCGCCCAGCATGGCCGCGGCACCTGCTTCCGAGGCGCTCGATTCAAAATAGATGCCCAGATTGCCGAGCAATTCCCGGGCGTCGCCGAGAACGTCGATCAGATGGGACACCGGCGCGCCTTGGTAGCCGCCGATATAGCTGACACCTGATTGCAGCAGTGCTTTGGTCACCGCCAAAATGCCTTCTCCGTGGAAGGTTTGGCCTTGGCCAAGTGAGAGCGACCGGACCTCTCCGGCAAATGAGCGCTCCATGAATATGCCTCCTGCTGTGCTGCTCGTGGGTGGCAATATGCTAGGGATGGATGTTCATTCTTCCTATCGATACAATGCTTGTTACATATCGATTGTGTCTATACCCCCCTGAGTCGCTTACGCGCCTTCCCCTGGGGGACGCGCCTGGCGGCCTGGCAAAGCCAGCTCCGCGGGCGCCCTGGAATGGCCTGCTCCGCGGCCTTTCGGGATAACTGAAATGAAAGAGCGGTCGTTGCAGTTCGATTTGAATCTTGTCCGGGTTTTCGTTGCGATCTTCGAAACCCGCAGCGTCACGCAGGCCGCGGAACGCTTGGGGGTTTCCCAGCCGAGCGTCAGCCACGCGCTTTCGCGGTTGCGCGAACTCTATGGCGACCGTCTGTTTTCGCGCGGCGCGCAAGGGCTCATTGCCTCGGCGGCGGCGGAGCGGCTTTTCGAACAGGTGAGCGTGGCCTTGTCGGCCCTGGAGGGCACGCTGGAGGCCCAGCAAGGGTTTGATCCGGCCAGCTCGACGCGGCGCTTTCGTATTGCGGCGTCGGACATTGGAGCGCTGTTTTTCATTCCGCCTCTGCTGCGCCGTTTCCAGGATGCGGCGCCGAAACTGCAGGTGGAGTTCATTCAGCTTTCAGACGCCGTGATGGACGATCTGGCGACCGGCGCGCTCGATCTTGCCGTGGGCAATCTACCCAGCTTGCACGAGCACACCAAGGAGGCGCATCTTTTTACCGAGCGCTATGTCTGCCTGCTTTCTGCCGACTATCCGGTGGGGGAGGCGGGGCTCGGACTTTCCGAATTTCAGCAGGCACGCCATGTGATGGTGACCGCGCCCAGCTCGGGCCATGCTTTCATCGATAGCGCGTTGGCTCAAAGAGGGGTGAGGCGGAACATGGTCGCATTGATTCCGCACTTTTCAGCATTGCTGGAAGTGCTGGAAGGCAGCGATCTGCTGGTGATCATCCCCTCGCGCGTGGCGCACTTGTTCGCGAGCCAGAAAAAGCTCAAGGTGATCGAGCTGCCGGTGGAACTTCCGGAGTTCCAGGTTCGGATGCACTGGCATGTCCGCTCAGACAGCTCTCCAGCCCATAGGTGGTTGCGGGACGCGGTCGTGCAGAGCCTCAGCAGGCTTTGAGCGGCCATGGGGTGTGGCTTCATGTGGCTGCGTGGTGCGCCGTGTTCTTGATGAGCCGCTTGAGTTCGGGAACGCAGGAGCCGCAGTTGGTGCCGCAGCGCAGCTGAGTCTGCAAGCGCTGCAGGCGTTGGGCTTCATCGCCTTGAATGTTTGCAAGCGCTGCCGCAATGGCCGGCTCGTCCACATTGAAGCAGGTGCAGACTTGCCGGCCGCGCGGCGCCAGGGCGGCTGGCGGCTGGTTGCCGGGCATCAGCAGCAGGCGGCCATGGCTCTGCGCCGGCAGGCCTTCTTTCAGCAGCGTCGTCAGCCAGGACGCCGCGCGCGTGTCACCGGCCAGCATCAGCGCTTCCACGGTGGCGCCTTGCGCGTGCCGGGCCAGGCGCAAGGTGCGGCTGAGCTGGCGGCGTTTGTCCGCGTAGCGCAGCACCTCAGGGCCGGCGAGGCCGAGCAGGGCTTCAATACGTTGCAGCAGCGCCGCGTCAGGCGGTTCATAAGCCGCCGCGCGCAGCAGCACGCCGTGGCGCGCATGAGCGGCATCTTCCAGGAGCGTCTGGCTGGCAAACGGTACGCAGGAGGCGAAATCGAACTGTGCCATCAGCTCCGCAAGCGCTTCCCGGGTGCTGGCCGCCCGGGGCAGCCAGGCGACTCCGAGCAGCGTCCAGGGCAGCTCGGCCTTCGAGATCTTGACCGCCGCGTGCTTGAGTTCCGGCTGCTTGGATTGCGGGCAGAAGGCCGGGCTGGTGAGCGCGTTGACGCCCGCCAGGCGTTCCCCTGCCGAGGAACGGCCAGAGAGGTACTCGCCCCCCCAGTGCATGGCCATGAAGACCTGCAACGGTCCCAAATTCTCATCCGCTTGCACGGGGGCCACGATGGAGCCGTGCCGGTTGGTGATGTGAACGAGGTCGCCTTCTTTCAGCGAGCGGCGTTCCATGTCCCGCGGATGCATCTGCAGGCAGGGTTCAGGCACGTGGCCGAACAGGCGGCCCAGTTGGCCGGTGCGGCTCATGCCGTGCCACTGGTCGCGCAGGCGGCCCGTGGTCAGGCTGAAAGGATGCCGGGCATCGCGCGGTTCGGCCACGGGCGTCCACGGCAGAGCGCTGAAACGCGCACGGCCGTCGGGGGTGGGAAACACGCCATCTTCGTACAGCCGCTCACGGCCTGCCTGCGCTCCTTCCTTGAACGGCCATTGCTGCGGGCCTCGTTCTTCGAGCACGCTCCAGGAGAGCCCCGTGATGTCGAGATCGCGCCCGCGCGTGGTCTCACGGTGCTCGTCCCAGATGGCTTGCGCGCCAGGGTAGGGGAACAGGCTGGGGCGGCCGGGCTGCAGCAGTGCTTCGAGCCGCTGGGCGAATTGCATGGCGATCTGCCAATCATGCCGGGCGCTTCCAGGGGGCGGCACCGCAGAACGTACACGCGAGATCCGGCGTTCGCTGTTGGTCACGGTGCCGGCTTTTTCACCCCAGGTGGTGGCGGGCAGGAGGAGGTCTGCATAGGCGCAGGTGGCCGTTGTGGAAAAAGCCTCCTGCACCACCACGAACTCCGCGCGCTCCAGAGCCCGGCGCACCGTGGCCTGGTCGGGAAGGCTTTGCGCGGGGTTGGTGCAGGCAATCCACAATGCTTTGATCTCACCATCCGCGGCTGCCTGGAACATCTCTACGGCGGTCTTGCCGGGATGGGCTGGTACCGATTCCACGCCCCATAGCGCGGCGACCTCCGCCCGATGGGCTGGATTGCCCATATCCCGGTGCGCGGAGAGCAGGTTGGCCAGGCCTCCGACCTCGCGGCCGCCCATCGCGTTGGGTTGGCCGGTGAGAGAGAAAGGGCCCGCGCCGGGCTTGCCGATCTGGCCCGTGGCCAGATGGAGGTTGATGAGCGCGGCATTCTTGGCCGTCCCGTTCGCACTCTGGTTCAAGCCCTGGCAATAGAAGCTGAGCGTGGGCCCGGACTGCGCGAACCATTGCGCGGCCTGATGGATGTCCTCCTTGGGAAGGCCGCAGATCTGGGCTGCGTGTTCGGGTGTGGCTTCACGCACCAGGGCTTTGAGATCGGCGAATCCGGTGGTGTGGCGGTCTATATAGTCCGCGTTTATCCACCCTTCCCACAGCATGGCGTGCAGCATGCCGTGGAATAGCATCACGTCGGTGCCGGGCTGCAAAGGCAGAAACAGGTCTGCCATATCCGCGGTATCGGTGCGGCGCGGATCCGCCACGATGACCTTCATGGCAGGGTTGGCCGCGCGCGCTTCCTCGATGCGGCGGAAGAGGACCGGGTGCGCCCAGGCGGCATTGCTGCCCGCGAAGAACAGGCAGCCGGCATGATTCACGTCGTCGTAGCAGGCGGGGGGCGCGTCGGCTCCCAGCGTGAGCTTGTAGCCAGCCACCGCGCTGCTCATGCACAGGCGGGAGTTGGTGTCTATGTTGTTGGTGCCCACCAGGCCTTTGACGAGCTTGTTGAAGACGTAGTAGTCCTCGGTGAGCAACTGGCCGCTGACATAGAAACCCACGGCGTCAGGTCCGTGGCGGGTAATGATGCGGGCAAAGCGCTGGGCGGCCATGTCCAGTGCCGCGTCCCAACCAATGGCTTCTGGCGCTGCGCGGCGCTGGCCGCGGTGCATGGGTTGCAGCAGGCGGGTCTGCGCTGCCAGGGCTTCGGTGGCCGTCAGGTGCAGTGTGCTGCCTTTGGTGCACAGTTTTCCGAAGTTGGCGGGGTGCTCAGGGTCTCCGCGCACGCCGGTGATGCGTGTGCCCTCCGTTTGTATGAGCACACCGCAACCGACGCCGCAGTAGGGGCAGGTGGAGCGTGTTTCGGCCATGGATGCCACCTGGGCTCAAGCCCGGCACGGCCCCGCCGTGGGGCGAACGAGGTCGATGGCGTGGTGCGCGAGTTCCTCAGTGTCGAGGTAGATCATGCCTTCTTCCACTTTCACGGCGAAGCGGGGCGTACAGCCTTCGTCCGGCATCGCAGCCCGGCCGTCGCACAACTGGATCGTCCAGTTGTGCAGAGGGCAGGCCACGCTCTCGCCAAACACAAGTCCTTGCGACAGCGGTCCTCCTTTGTGGGGGCAGCGGTCGAGCAGCGCGAAGATGTGGCCTGAACCGGCGCGGAACACGGCCACGTCAAGGCCGCGTTCGCGGGCCACGCGCCGCGCGCCGAGTTCGGGAATATCTTCGGTGCGGCAAACAGGGGTCCACTGCGTCATGGTCAAACCCTTTCAGAAACTATAGAAGAGGCAACCGAAGAAGCCGTCGAAGAAGAAATCGAAGAAGTAATAGGCACGAACTGGCGTTGATCCACCCCCGCCTTGTCGAATTCGAACCAGGGGTCGGGTTCGCCGTCGAGCGCGAATTGCAACTGGGCCCATAGAGCCTTGCGGCCTTCAGCGTCATCGAGGATGCGGCGCTTCACATAATCCAGGCCGACGCGGTTGACGTAGTGCACCGTACGCTCCAGGTACCAGCCTTCCAGCCGGTACAGCTGCATGAACGCGCCCGTGTATTCCATGACTTCTTCGGCAGACTTGAGCTTGACGAAGAACTGCCCCACCTCGGTCTTGATGCCGCCATTGCCGGCGACGTGCATTTCCCAGCCGCTATCGACGCCGATGATCCCGACGTCCTTGATGCCGCTCTCCGCGCAGTTGCGAGGACAGCCGCTGACAGCGAACTTGACCTTGTGCGGCGCATGCATGCCCACGAAGGCGCGCTCCAGATCTTTGCCCAGTTTGGTGCTGTCCTGCGTACCCATGCGGCACCACTCGCTGCCCACGCAGGTTTTCACGGTGCGCAGCGCCTTGGCGTAGGCGTGCCCGCTCGGCATGCCAATGTCGCGCCACACCGCCTGCAGGTCTTCTTTCTTCACGCCCAGCAGGTCGATGCGTTGTCCGCCGGTGACCTTCACGGTGGGAATGCCGTATTTGTCCACCACGTCGGCAATGCGGCGAAGTTCCGCGGCCGAGGTCTCTCCGCCCCACATGCGCGGCACCACACTGTAGGTGCCGTCTTTCTGAATGTTGGCATGGCTGCGCTCGTTGATCAGGCGGCTTTGCGGATCATCCCGGGCTTCCTTGGGCCAGGTGCTGATGAGGTAGTAGTTGAGTGCAGGGCGGCAGGTGGCGCAACCGTTAGGCGTGCGCCATTCCATGAAATGCTGGACCTCGGCCACACTGAGCAGGCGATGCTTCGCAATAGCCTCGCGTACCGCCTGATGGCCGTGGTCGGTGCAACCGCACAGGGCCTTGGTTTTGGGGGCCGCCGAGAAATCGCCACCTGCCGTGAACATGATGATCTGCTCGACCAGCCCGGTGCATGAGCCGCAGCTTGCGCTGGCCTTGGTGTGCTTGCGCACCTCTTCCAGCGTGAACAGGCCCTTTTCCTGAATGGCTTTGCAGATCGTGCCCTTGGTAACGCCGTTGCAGCCGCAGACCTCGTCGCTATCTTGCATCGCGGCCGCCTTGTTGTGGCCTTGATGGCCGGCGTCGCCGATATTGGATTCACCGAACATCAGTTTGTCGCGGATGTCCTTGACCGTGCGGCCTTCTCTCAAAAGCTTGAAGTACCAGCTGCCATCCACGGTGTCGCCATACAGGCACGCGCCCACCAGCTTGTCGTCCTTGAGAACGAGCTTCTTGTAGACGCCCGCGAACGGATCGCTGAGCACGATCTCCTCGGTGTCCGCGCCACCCTGAAAATCGCCAGCGCTGAACAGGTCAATCCCCGTGACTTTCAGCTTGGTGGAGGTCATGGAGCCTTGGTAGCGCCCGATGCCGAACTCGGCCAGGTGGTTCGCGAGCACCTTGCCCTGTTCGAACAGAGGGGCGACGAGGCCATAGGCAATACCCCGGTGCGCCGCGCATTCGCCCACGGCGTAGATGCGCGCATCGGTGACGGTTTGCAGCGTGTCGCTGACCACGATGCCGCGATTGACGTGGAGCCGGATCTTTTCCGCCAACTCGGTGTTGGGGCGTATGCCCACCGCCATCACCACCAGCTGCGCGGGCGTTTCGCTGCCGTCCTTGAATTTCACCGCGCGCACGCGGCCGCCTTTGCCGCCGTCCGCATCGCCCAGCAACTCCTGTGTTTGCGCCGTCATCAGGAACTGCATGCCCCGTTCGGCCAGAGATTTCTGCAAAAGCTTGCCTGCGACGTCGTCCAGCTGGCGCTCCATCAGCCATTCGCCCGCATGTACCACGGTCACCTTCATGCCGCGTTTCATCAGGCCGTTGGCTGCTTCCAGGCCCAGCAGGCCGCCGCCGATGACCACGGCTTCCTTGTATTGCGTGGCGGCCTCGATCATGGCCTGGGTATCCGCGATGTCGCGGTAGGCCAGTACACCTTGCAGGTCCTTGCCGGGAATGGGCAGCATGAACGGGTTGGAGCCCGTGGCGATGATCAGCCTGTCGTATTCGGCGCTCACGCCATTGGCGGCATGCACAATGCGCCGGCTTCGGTCTACCCCCGTCACGGCACAGCCTGCGTGCAGCGTAATGTTGTTCTGCTCATACCAGGCCCAATCGTTGAGCACGATCTCTTCCAGCGTCTGCTCGCCCGCCAGCACCGGCGACAGCAGGATGCGGTTGTAGTTGGGGTGGGGCTCTGCGCCGAACACGGTGATGTCGTACAGATCGGGGGCGATCTTGAGCAACTCTTCCAGCGTGCGTACGCCCGCCATACCATTGCCTACCATCACGAGCCTTGGTTTTTTCATCGTGAACCTCTGTCTGGCTGAAACAAAACCTTCCGGGCTTCAGAACTTGGAGCGGCCCGGCAACAAAAAAAGCGCCTTCACGGAGCACGGTTTGACCCATGCCGGTGAATGACGCCTCTGTCTGGTGCGGCGCGCCTTTGCGCCGCGGCCTTGCGAAAAAGCGATGCAATTGCCGTGCCAGGTGCTGCGCTGCAAGTTGGTGCATGCCTGGACGGGTATTTCCGGCACGCGAATTGCTGGGAAGAGGCATGACTTCCGCTTTGCATTTCCTCCAGGTAGCCCGCCAGTGCGAGATCGCCGAGCTGGAGCAGCTTCAGCGCACCAGTGCGCTCGTCGATCTGCTCGGGCGGCTGATCCATGCGCTGCAGAAGGAGAGGGGGCTGTGCATCGTCTACCTGACGGGGGGTGGTGCGCCGGCCTTGCTGGTGGAGCAGATCGAGGAGTGTGAGCAGTTGGCGCGCGACGTACGGGCAGGCTTCGGCCAGTTGGACACGCCGGCTCAAGGAGCTCGCCTGTTCAGCCGAATTGCCTATGTATTGCAGGGGCTGGATGTGTTGCCCGCGCTGCGCGGGCGCATAGAGGCGCGCCTTGTCAATCCCGAAGAGGCGGTCGTGGCCTTCTCCAAGCTGGTGGCGGGTGTTCTGGCCGTGGTGTTCGAAGCCGCCGACAGCGCCGCAGACCCTGGCGTTTCCCGCCTGCTGGTGGCGTTGTTCCACTTCATGCAAGGCAAGGAACTTGCGGGGCAAGAGCGTGCGGCGGGCGTTGCCGCGTTCGGCGCGGGTGGCGAGCAGCGCCAGCAGCATTGGCTGCACCTGATTGCCGCGCAGGAGCGGTGTTTCCAGGTCTTCGCCGAATTCGCTCCGCCCGCGCTCCTGCCGTTGTGGCGCTCCGAAGATGCCGCGCTGGAGCGCCTGCGCCGCGTGGGATGCACCGATCCGGCGGGCGCCGGATCCGCGGCCGATCTGCGCGAGACATGGTTCGACGTCGCCACACGCCGCATGGATGCGCTCCACGCCGTGGAAACCCAACTTGCGGCAGAACTGCTGTATCAATGCGAATGCCGCATTGCCCAGGCGCGCGAACCCTTGCCGGCCGTGAGTGCGGATGCGGATTTCTTCGATACCGCCCAGGCTCCGGCCGCAGGCCTTGGGCCTCAGCTGAATCGGTCGGTGCTGGAACTGGTGCAGGAGCAGTCCCAACGCCTGCAAGCCATGCAGGGCGAACTGGAAACCGCGCGAGCCGCGCTTCAGGAGCGCAAGCTGGTCGAGCGCGCCAAGGGCCTCCTGATGGCTCGGCGGCAGCTCAGCGAGGGAGACGCGCACAAGCTGCTGCGTCAAACCGCGATGCATCAGGGCCGCAAGCTGGCTGAGGTGGCCGAGGCTGTCTTGGCGATGGCTGATCTGCTGCCGGCTGCACCGCATTGAGGTGTCGCAGGCCTTGAGCGGCACCAGCATGGTGCAGTGCAGCATCATTGTGTCAGCCAGAACCGCAGTGCTTGTCCGTGAGATGTGTTTGGCACGCTTCATGCAATGACTCACTCAAAGCTCGGCCAATGGCGGCCGAGTGGAAGAAGACAACGGCGTCCTCCTCTTCCCCGCACATGCGGGCTGAGGTCAGGCGCCGTTTTTGTTTTTTGTCTCCCACGTTCGAAGGAGTTTTGACATGTCGCCATCCACCATTCCACGCCGCGGTTTCCTTGCACTGACCGCGGGTACCGCCTTGGGTTACCGCGGTGCTTGGGCCGCTGGTTCTGACAAGCCCGAGAAGGAGGAGGTCAAGATCGGTTTCATTCCCCTGACCGACTGTGCAAGCGTCGTCATGGCCTCGGTGTTGGGGCTGGACAAAAAATACGGTGTGAAGCTCGTGCTCAGCAAGGAGGCCAGCTGGGCTGGCGTGCGGGACAAGCTCGTGAATGGCGAGCTCGATATGTCTCACGTGCTCTATGGCCTGATCTATGGCGTGCATCTGGGCGTGGGCGGGACCCGCAAGGACATGGCCGTGCTCATGGGCCTCAACCACAACGGCCAGGCCATCACGCTGTCGAAAGCCCTGGCCGGCAAAGGCGCCGTGGACGGCCCGTCGCTGGCTGCCCTCATGGCCAAAGAAAAACGGGAGTACACGTTCGCCGGCACATTCCCCACCGGCACGCATGCGATGTGGATGCATTATTGGCTGGCGGCGGCGGGCATCAATCCGTTGACCGGTGCCAAGCTGATCACCGTGCCGCCTCCGCAGATGGTGGCCAACATGCGGGTGGGCAACATGGATGGCTTCTGCGTCGGGGAGCCGTGGAACCAGCGCGCCATCATGGACGGCATCGGGATCACGGCCAATACCACGCAGGATATCTGGAAGGACCATCCCGAGAAGGTGCTGGGCACGACAGCGGAATTCGTCAAAAAATACCCCAACACCACGCGGGCGGTGATGATGGCTGTGATCGAAGCCGGGCAGTGGATCGACGCCAACCTGTCGAACAAGGCGAAGATGGCCGAGACCATTGCCAGCAAGTCCTACGTGAACACCAGCGTGGACGCCATCAATCAGCGCATTCTGGGCCGCTATCAGAACGGGCTTGGCAAGAGCTGGGACGATCCCAATCACATGAAGTTCTTCAATGACGGCCTGGTGAATTTCCCGTACCTGTCGGATGGCATGTGGTTTCTGACGCAGCACAAGCGCTGGGGCTTGCTCAAGACCCATCCGGACTACCTGGCCGTGGCCAAGCAGGTGAACCAGGTGGATCTGTACCGCTCGGTGGCGAGTGCCATGAAGATCAGCGTGCCGAAGGACGACATGCGCACCAGCAAGCTCATCGACGGCGTGGTCTGGGACGGCAAGGATCCTGCCAAATACGCGGACGGCTTCAAGATCAAGGCATGACCATGAAGGCGAGCGAGTTCCTCAAGTCGGCGCTCCCGCCCGCGTGTGGCCTGGGGCTGCTGGTGCTGCTGTGGTCGATCGTGTCATCGGTCACCAGCCAGAGCATTCCCGGGCCCATGGAAACCTGGCATCAGGCGGTGGAAGTGTTCCGTGATCCGTTCTACCGCAACGGCCCCAATGACCAGGGGGTGGGCTGGAATGTGCTGGCCTCGCTGGAGCGCGTGGCCGTGGGATTCGGCTTGGCTGCCCTGGTGGGTATTCCTGCGGGGTTCGTTATCGGGCGGTTCGAATTTCTTTCGCGCATGTTCAACCCGCTCATCAGCCTGCTGCGGCCGGTGTCGCCCCTGGCTTGGTTGCCCATTGGCCTGCTGGTCTTCAAGGGGGCGAACCCGGCGGCCATCTGGACCATTTTCATCTGCTCGATCTGGCCCATGGTCATCAATACCGCCGTGGGCGTACAGCGTGTGCCGCAGGACTACATGAACGTGGCGCGCGTGCTCAATCTGAGCGAATGGAAGGTTGCCACCACCGTTCTTTTTCCTGCGGTGCTGCCCTACATGCTGACCGGCGTGCGGCTTGCGGTGGGCACGGCGTGGCTCGTGATCGTGGCGGCTGAAATGTTGACCGGCGGCGTGGGCATCGGTTTCTGGGTCTGGGACGAGTGGAACAACCTGAACGTGAAGAACATCATCGTGGCCATTTTCGTGATCGGCATCGTGGGATTGCTGCTAGAGCTGGCGTTGATCAAGCTGGCCACGGTATTTACCTTTGAAGAGGTGAAGGCATGAGCGATATAAAGTTCATCGAAGTCCAAGGGGTGGAGCAAACCTTCAAGACAGCGAAGGGATTGTTTCCCGCATTGCGCCAGATCGATCTCCAGATTGCCAAGGGCGAGTTCGTAGCGCTCATTGGCCACTCGGGTTGCGGCAAGAGTACGCTGTTGAACCTGATCGCGGGCCTGACCACGCCAACGGCGGGCGCTCTGATCTGCGCCAACAAGGAAATCAAGGGGCCAGGGCCCGAGCGCGCCGTGGTGTTCCAGAACCATTCGCTGCTGCCTTGGCTGACATGCGAAGGGAATGTTTATCTGGCCGTGGAGCGCGTGTTTGGCGCCACCGAAAACAAGACGCGGCTCAGGGAGCGGACCGCAGCCGCCTTGGCTTTGGTGGGCTTGACCCATGCCGCGCAGAAGCGGCCCGGGGAGATATCCGGCGGCATGAAGCAGCGTGTAGGTATTGCGCGCGCGCTGTCCATGGAGCCTCAGGTGCTTCTGATGGACGAGCCCTTCGGCGCGCTCGATGCGCTTACCCGCGCCAAGCTGCAGGACGAGTTGCTGGAGATCGTGGCGCGCACCCGAAGCACCGTGGTAATGGTCACTCACGACGTGGACGAGGCGGTGCTCCTGTCGGACAAGATCGTGATGATGACCAACGGCCCGGCCGCGACGATCGGCGAGGTTTTGAGTGTGAACATCGAACGCCCGCGCAGCCGCGTGGAGTTGGCCGAAGACCCGCGCTATCTCCATGCGCGCAAGGCGGTGATCGATTTTCTCTATACGCGGCAACGCCACGTCGAAAAGACCGCCTGACGCGGTAAGGGTGACACTCCTGATGCCAGGCTTCGTTCCCGGAGTGGACGCCCCGCTGAACGCTCCGATATCTTCGTCAAGAAGATCATTCTGTTTGACGGAATGACGTTCTTCTGTGCAAAATACTCCTGTCGGCCCTAGGCAGGTGGACAGGCTTTGGGCTCGCCATTGGACGCTCGTTAGCGGAACGCGGGCGCGAAGAAGTCATTTTTAAACAGGAAGAATCATGAGCGTCATCCGGGGCGGACATGTCCGCGTCAATGGCATCCGCCAGCATTACCTGCATTTTTCCGGGAGCGGCCGGCCGGTAGTGATCGTGCCTGGCATTGTGAGCCCCGCCATACTGTGGGCTCACGTGGGTGAATGGTTGGCGCCGCGTTACGATTGCTATGTACTGGATGTTCGCGGCCGAGGTCTTTCGGAGGCTGGACCGCATCTGGATTACGGTGTGGGTGCTTGCGCGCAGGACGCAGCTGCTTTTGTGGCGGCGCTAGGACTGACGGAGCCCTTGCTCATCGGGCACTCGATGGGCGCGCGCATTTCCCTGCGGGCCGCCACGCTGGCGCCTGAGCGCCTGCATGCCCTGATCTTGCTCGATCCGCCTACCAGCGGCCCCGGCCGCCGGCCCTATCCGGTGCCGCTGGCGCGTACGCTTGCACTTTTGCGGGCGTCTCAGCGGGGAGAGGCGGCTCAGGCACTTGCCTCCAGCGCGGCAGCACCTTGGCCGGAGGAGTTGCACCGCCTCCGTGCCGAGTGGCTCTCCACCTGCGACGAGCGTGCGGCCTATGTGGCCAGTGATGACTTCCATGGGCAGGATATGTTCGCCGATCTGGCCCGCACCACCATGCCCATCTCGCTGATCTGCGCGGGAGAGGGCGGCGTGGTGTCCGACGAGGACGTAGAGGAAATGCAGCGCTTGAGGCCTGATCTGCACGCGGTCAGGCTGCCGGGCGCCGGCCATCAGATGCAGGCAGAGAATTTCGATGCCTTCAGCCGCTTGCTGGAGCAGACTCTTCTACGCCACGATCAAGAGTTCATAAGGAGCAACCATTGAAGATCGATGCCGAGATGCTTGAAGTCTTCACGCGAGAGCTGACGCTATGCCGCGTGAAGGCGAGTGAAACCGTTGTCGTGCTGACGGCGGAGGACGAGTGGCAGGAGCACGCGCAGGCCTTCATGGCTGCTGCCGAGGGGCTGGGGGCCTGCACGTTCAACCTCAACGTGCGCCGGACCCAGGCCAACGCCGTCGGAGTACAGGGGCGTCATCCACTGGTCGGCAACGAGCTCGCCATGAAGACGCTCAAGTCTGCCAGTATGGTGATCGATATGGTGGGCCTGCTGTTTTCCCGCGAGCAGGCGGAGATCCAGGCGGCAGGCGTGCGCATTCTGCGTGTGATGGAGCCATTTCATGTCCTCAAGCAGATGTTTCCCACCGAGGATCTCTGCCGCCGAGTCGAGTACGCCAAGGGCTTGCTGGAAAAGGCCAGCCGGATGCGGATCACTTCGGATGCGGGCACCGACGTCACTTACAAGCTGGGTCAGTACCCTGTCATCTCTGAGTACGGTTATACCCACGAACCCGGCCGCTGGGATCATTTTCCCTCTGGTTTTGCCTTCACCCAGGGAGACGATGGGGGTGTCGAAGGCCGCGTCGTGTTGCAACCTGGCGATATCCTCTGCGCGTTCAAGCAATATGTCCAGTCGCCGGTTACTCTCGAGGTCCGCAAGGGCATGGTGGTTGAAATCATCGGCGAAGGCATGGATGCCCAGTTGATCAGAAGCTACATCGACAGCTTCAATGATCCGCGTGCCTATGCCATTTCCCACATCGGCTGGGGCTTGAACGAGAAGGCGCGCTGGTATCAGTTCTCGGTGACGCGCCAATTGCCGCTGGAGCATGTGATGAACGCGTTGTCGTTCTACGGCAATGTGCTGTTCTCGCTGGGCCCCAACCTCGAACTCGGCGGTACCAACGACACAGCCTGCCACCTCGATCTGCCCATGCGACGCTGCAACCTGTGGCTCGACGACATGCAGATCTTGCGCGAGGGCGATGTCATTCACCCTGAGATGAGGGTGAGCACACCCTAGTTCAGGCGGAGCGCGCGGTTTCAGTCCATGGGATTGGACAGGGCGCTGAGTGAATCAGCGCGGTCCAGCATGGATGAGTCGCCGCCCAGACGTCTTGTCAGTTCGGAGGCTGCCTTCAAAAGCGCTTGCGACATCGCTGGAACGAGGTCGAGCGAGAAGCGCACGGCTGGCCCCGAAATCGCCAGGGCGCCGCGGAGGCTCCCCTGTGTTCCGAACACCGGCGCCGCAATGGCGGCAATGTCGGGTTCACGCTCTCCTACCGTGGCGATGAGCGGTTGTGCCGGGAAGTGCGCCGGGTCTGTCAGTGTGCGGTCGAAACTGGCCAGTACCCGGCCTGCGGCTCCCTTATCCAGCGGCAGCAGGTCTCCGGTATGGACGTGGTCGCGGATCGAGCGCGAAGAATCCACGCGGAACAGGCAGACGCGGACGGAGCCCTCTCGCGTGAAGAACGAGGCTCCTTCGCCGGTTTCCTGCGCCAGGCGGCGCAGGATGGGCGGCACATGGTCGTCCAGGCGCAGTGCCGCCTGGTAGAGACCGCCCCAGTGCAGCAGCATTGAGCCAAGCTGGTAGGTGCCGTCGTCAAGCCGCACGATGCAGTGCTCCTGCACCAACGTGGTAATGAGCCGGAGGATGGTGCTCTTGTACATGCCGGTGCGCCGGGCAATCTCGTTCAGCGGCAATGAGGCATCGCCTGCGCGGAACGCGTTGAGGATAGCGAACGCACGCTCGACAGCGGCAACTCCCCCTCCCGGTTTCTGATCGTTCTCTGGTTCCTGAGGCATGTATGAACTGAGCGCAATTAGCAAAAATTCTGCTTGACATTGTATCGTACCGTTCTGCAGAATGGCATTCTCTTTGTCAGAACGATATTCCCTCAGGCGAAATGTGCGAGGGATTTCCGATCCCAACCTCTTCAGGAGCTGCAGCGATGTCTAAATGGAAGAAATTCGTAATGGCGATCTGTGGTGCCAGCCTGGCGGTAGCTGCCGCCGGCGTGCAGGCGCAGGGCTATCCCGCCAAGGCCATCACCGTGGTGGCGCCGTATCCGCCGGGTGGCGCCACGGATCTGTATGCCCGGTCGGTGGCCAATGGCCTGGGTGAATGGGGCCAGGCGACGGTAGTCGACAACAAGGCGGGCGCCTCAGGGATCATTGGCGCTGAATACGTGTCGCGGCAGCCGGCCGATGGCTACACGCTCCTGATCGGCGCGTCCTCCATGTTCTCCATCCTTCCTCAACTGAATGACCGGATGAAAGAGGTCGCCCAGCGCGTCGAACCGATCTCGCTGCTCGGCTTCAATCCTTCGTACGTCGTGGTGCCGGCCACCGTACCTGTCAATACCATCCAGGAACTGATCGCCTATCTCAAGGCCAATCCCGGCAAGTTTGGCTACGCGTCCGCCGGAAAGGGCACGTCTCAGCATGTGTTCATGGAGCTTTTCAAACAGCGAGCCAACGTCGACGTGTTCGGCGTCCAGTACAAGGGCAGCGGGCCCATGGTGGTCGATCTGATCGCGGGCCGCACCGTGATGGCCATCGAACAGGGGCCCGCCGTACTTACCCATATCAAGTCAGGCAAGCTCAAGGCGTTGGCCGTGACCACGGCCAAACGCTCGCAAGCCCTGCCTGATGTGCCCACGCTTTCAGAGACCGCGCTGCCCGGCTTTGAGGCTGTGACCTGGTTTGCGTTGTATGCCCCGGCCGGCACGCCCAAGAGCGTGGTGGCGAAGATGGTGCCGCAGATCGCCAAGACCATGGCATCGGCCGAGGTCAAGGAGCGCCTGCATGCCGTGGGCGTTGAGCCCACCTCCAGTACGCCAGAAGAGGTCGTGAAACGCCAGTCCGCCGAAACCGCGATGTGGAAGGACGTGATCGCCCGCGCCCATATCACGCTCGCGGATTAATCGAATCTTTTTGCCGACATGCACACTCCCGCATCCCTGCCACTCCACGAAGAGCCGCGCGCCGACTATCTGCAGAAGGTGACCGGTACGGCTGTCTATGCCAGTGACGTGGAGGTGCCTGGCATGCTGCACGGAAAGATCCTGCGCAGCACAGTGCCGCATGCACGCATCCGCGGCATCGATGCCAGCGCCGCGCTGGCCATTCCGGGCGTCGTCGCGGTGTTGACCGGTCAAGATCTGCAGGACCTGCAGGGCACCGAGGTGCGTTGGGGGCTCTCCCTGCGCGACCGTCCCGTCATTGCCATCGACAAGGTGCGCTATGTGGGAGATCCGGTGGCTGCGATCGCGGCCATTGATGAAGCTACAGCCGAAGAGGCGCTTGATGCCATCGTCGTGGACTACGAGCCGCTGCCTTTCGTGACCACCGCCCAGGAGGCTATGGCCGAAGGCGCCGCTTTGGTCCACGAGGATATGGTCAAGCTCAAGGACTTCTATTTCCGGGGCGAAGCCTTGCCGGTGGAAGGCACCAATATCTTCCAGAGTTGGCAGTACGCCTCGGGTGACGTCGACCAGGCGTTCGCCGGCGCCGCTCGCGTGTTCGAGGATACGTTTACGTTTCCCATGGTGTTCCACTTCGCTATGGAACCCCATGTATGCCTGGCGCATTGGAAGCCAGGCTCGCTGGAGATCTGGAGCGGCGGGCAGACGCCGACTGCCATTCAGCGTGTGTGCTCGGAAATACTGGGGGTACCGCTGGCTTGCGTGCGCGTGCATTCGCCTTACGTGGGCGGAGGCTTCGGCGGCAAAGCTTCGGTCAAGATCGATCCGCTGGTGGCCGCACTGTCCTGGAAGGCACGCGCGCCGGTGCGCGTTTGCCTGTCGATTCCGGAATCGATGCTGACTTGCCGCCGGCTTGACGCAGAGATTTCGCTCAAGACAGCGGTCGATGCGCAAGGCCGCATCACCGCCAAGTCCGTGCGCGCCGTGCTCAATGGCGGCGCCTATGCGGATACCGGCCCGGCCATTGCCATCAAGGCCGCCATCCGCGCCATCGGGCCGTACCACATTCCCAATCTTCGGTTGGAGGCCATCGGGGTGTACACCAACACCGTGCCGGGCGCCGCTTTCCGTTCCATCGGGGGCCCGCAGGCCGTCTGGGCCACCGAATCGCAGATGGACATCATCGCGGCGGCCCTGGGCCGCGATCCTATTGAATTCCGCCTTGCCAACATGGCCGGCAAAGGCCAGACCATCAAGCCTGATCTGCGGCCGATCGACGTCGACATGCGGCACTCGCTGCGACAAGCGCTGCAGGCGCTGGAAAACCTGCCGGAGCCCAAACATGAACACCGCCGCGGACGTGGTGTTGCGGTGGGTGTGAGCGATCCCGGCATCGTTCCTGTGGGCGGCGCGATCGTGCGTCTGCGTGCCGACGGGTCGGTGAACATATCGGCCAACACGGTCGAGATTGGCCAGGGCAATCGCGGTGTGCTGCGCATCATCGCCTCCAAGGTGCTGCGCCAACCTATGCGCCTGATCGCCGTCGCAGAACCCGATACTCTCCAGGCCCCGTACGACTGGGGTACGGGCGCCAGCCGATCGACTGTGATCATCGGTCTGGCGGTGCAATTGGCCTGCGAAGATATCGTGCGCCAGGTGCTTGAGACCGCCGCGGAGGTGCTGGGAGGATCGCCGCAGGACTACAGGCTGGAAGCGGGGCGTATCGAGGGGCCGGGAGAGCCGGTGCCGATCATTGAGTTGCTGCGCCGCCTCAATGGCATGGCGGCGGGCGAATTCCTGGGCGTCGGCCGTGTCAATTCAGGAACGAAGAACGGCGATTTCAAGCTCGCTCCCTTGTTCTGGGAAACCGGCGCGCAAGCATGTGAAATAGAGGTCGATGAAGGCACTGGTGCCATCCGGGTATTGAGAGTGGGGGGCGCGGCTGATCTTGGCCACGTTATCAACCGCAAGGCCGCCGAAGGCCAGGACGAAGGCGCGATGGTCATGGGAATGGGGCATGCGCTGTCGGAGGAGTACATCTACGAAGACGGCCAGGTCGTCAACGGGACGCTCTTCGACTACAAGGTTCCCACAATCGATGACGCGCCGCAGCATGTTGGCACTGCTCTGATCGAAAGCGGCGACGGTCCTGGACCTTTCGGCGCGCGGGGCGGAGGCGAGGGGGCTATTTTGCCCATAGCGCCCGCTATCGCCAATGCGCTCTACCAGGGTTGGGGTGCGCGCATCAAGGAGTTGCCTTTGACGCCCGAGCGCGTTTGGCGGGCGCTGCAAGCGGCCAAGGCCGAGCGCCAGAACTGAAAAGAGAGACAGAGACACATATGGATTTCAAGATCGACGCCACATTGCCTGCCACGGCCGCTCAGCTCTGGGCGATCTTCTTCGACGTGCAGCGCGTGGCCGGGCTCATACCCGGTTGCGAAAACGTCACCGAGGTCGAACCGCTCAAGGAGTTCTCGGCCGTCATGAAGCAGAAGATCGGCCCGTTCAAGCTCGAGGTGCCCACCCGCATCCAGCTCGAGTCGCACACGCTGGAAAAGCACGTGGAACTCAGCGCGGCTGGCCGAGACAAATTTACCGGCACCACGATTGATGTGCGCATGAAGGTCGATCTTGAGGAGCAGGGAGTGCTGGCACGCCCGCATGCCGCCTCGGTGTTGACGCGCAGATGGTGGTGGCGGGCCGTCTCGCGGCGCTTGGCTATCCGGTGGTGAAGAAGCGCTCGGAGGAGTTGTTCGCCGAGTTCGAGAAGCGCCTGCGTGAAGAGTTGGTGCAGTTCGATTCAGAAACACCTGGTGTACACGCGGCTTCGGCCAGGCAAGCGGGCGCACCCGCGCTGACGCCTGTTCCGCACACAGCCATGCCGGCCAGCAGACTTGCTCCCGTGGCCCCGGTTTCGCGGGCAAGCGGCGCGCACGCATCATCGCAGCAGGCCGTGATGCCAGCCGCCCCGGAGTCAGTGCGAACCCGCCCGCGCCGCGTCGAATTGGTACTCGTCTGGCCGCGCGTAGGCGTCAGCGTTGCGGTGGGATTCGCCGTGGCGCATGCGGCGGCCATGCTTGGACAGGCCCCCTGGTGGTGGTTGGTGGCGCCGTTGCTCGGCGTGGCTGCCGGCCTGGGTCAGCGAGAGAACTGATGCGTCCCGTCCGATTCGAGCTGCATCGTCCCACAAGCCTGGAAGACGCGCTGGCGTTCAAGGCGGTGTACGGCGACGCGGCCACGTTCCACGCCGGTGGTACCGAACTGCTGGTAGCGCTCAAGGCGCGCGTGCTGCACTACGACCACGTGATTGACCTCAAACAGGTGCCGGAGTTGCGCGATATCCACGTTCGCGAGGATGGCACCCTGGTCATAGGGGCGTTGTCGACCCACCATGTGATCGCCCGCGATCCTCTGGTGCGCCGCGTGTTGCCAGGCTATGCCGAACTCAGCGAAAACGTGGCCAATATCCGGGTGCGCGTGGCGGGAACGCTTGGCGGTGTCCTTTGCTTTGCGGAACCGCACGCGGATGCGCCCACCATGTTGTGTGCCCTCGATGCGCGCATGGTGCTGGCGAGCCCGGAGCGTACGCGCACAGTGCCCTCGCGTGAATTTCACCTGAGCGAATTCACCACTGCGCGCGAGGAGAACGAGATCCTGGTGGCTATCGAGGTGCCACCATCATCGGCCGGTACGCGCTCGGCCTATCGCTGTTTCGGCCATACCGAACGTCCTGCCGTGGGCGTGGCGGCCGCGTGGTCTCTCAATGGCCCGAAACGCCTGAATCTGTGGGCAGGGGCCATCACCGCCACGCCTCAGCCGCTCTCCGAGACTGAAGAAGCTGCGAACGTACTGGCTGCGGACTTGCCGTACGAGGAGGTCTGGGCCAGCCTTTCGTCCGTACTCGCCGCCGAAGCCGCCCGGATTGACGCGCATGACGACCTGCACGGCAGCGCGGATTACAAGCGCCATCTGGTCAGCGTGCTGGCCCAGCGCGCCATCAAGGCAAGCCTGACATGAACGAATCGACGCTAACCGAATTTCCGTTGATGCGCGTGGACATGACGCTCAACGGCCAGCCCGCCACTGTCGAGGTCGAGCCGCGCGAGATGTTGATCGACGTCTTGCGCGACCACCTGCGCCTGAAAGGTACCAAGCGCTCCTGCGACGTCCAGGTCTGCGGTGCCTGCACCGTATTGGTCGATGGTTTGCCGATGTCCAGCTGCACCACGTTGTGCGCCGACATGGAGGGGCGCAGCGTGACCACCATCGAGGGCCTCTCGGATGGTCCGAGGCTCGATCCCGTGCAGCGTGCGTTCATCGCCCATGGGGCGCTGCAGTGCGGCTTCTGCACGCCGGGAATGATTCTGGCCGTGAAGTCGCTGCTGGCCGTAGAACCCAGTCCATCGGAAGAGACCATTCGCCATTACCTGCGCGGCAACATTTGCCGTTGCACCGGATACGTCAAGATCATCGAGGCCATCCTGGACCTTGCCCAAAACCCAGATCGTTATCAATCGGAGCAGAAATGACAGACAAGGAACAGCGAGGCCAGCGCCTGCATGTGATCATCGCCGGTGCGGGCATGGGCGGGCTCACGCTCGCGGTGGCGCTGCTGCAGAAGGGGATCGATGTCGATATCTATGAGCAATCCTCCGAGCTGCGTGAGGTAGGTGCGGGGTTGTGGATTTCGGCCAATGGCGGGAAGGTGCTGGAGGCGCTGGGCCTCAAGAAGGCCGTAGAAGCTATCAATCTGCCGCCCCAGGATCGAGTGGTGCGGTTCTGGAAGACCGGCGAGGAGCACTCTGTCTACAACCGCGACCCGCAAGCTTCCAAGGCAGACCATACGTTGATCCAGGTACTGCGGGCCGAGTTGCAGCGCGTGCTGTATGAGGCGGTGATTGCCCTCAAGCCGGATGCCGTGCACTTCGGCTTGCGGACGGTGGGTGCCGAAACGGTGGATGACCGGGCGCGCCTGCTGCTCGAAGGTGGCGCCGTGGTGGAGGGCGACGTCGTTGTCGGCTGCGATGGGGCGCACTCTCGTATACGCCAGTCGCTTTTCGGCCAGGCCCCTGCCCGTTATACAGGCGCCAACGCCTGGCGCGGCCTGGCACCGATGTCCCGCCTGAAGCCACAGCACCGGCGGGCGCTGGCATCGACGTGGATTGGCCCCACGGCACACGTCACGACTTACCCGGTTCAACGCGACGGCGAGGAGTTCGTGAGCTTTTCGGCTCAAGTCGACAGTGAGAACTGGCAGACCGAATCTTGGTCGGAGCGCGGTGAGCTGGCGGATGCACTCAAGGATTTCGAGGGCTGGCATCAGGACATCCTTGATCTGTTTGTCCAATCGGAGAACCTGTTCCGCTGGGGCTTGTTTGTCCGCGATCCCCTCGAAGCCTGGTCCAAGGGCCATGTCACGTTGGTGGGTGATGCCTGTCACTCCATGACGCCTTATCTGGGCATGGGCGTCAATGTGACCATGGAAGACGCCTATGTGCTGGCACGTTGCCTGGAAGAGCCGTCAGGCAACATCGAAGGCGCTCTGCGGCGCTATGACGATGCCCGTATCGGGCGCACTAACCGCACGAAAGCCAAATCCCTGGAGATGTTGAATATTTTCCACAGCCCCGAACTGGAGCGTATTGAAACGGCACGTCCCTACATCCAGAAGGAATGGGCGCCGCAGGCAGTGCGTGATCGCTATGACTGGCTTCTGTCGTATGACGCGACCACGGTGGAGATCTGAGCATGACCGCAGCAGTATCGCAACCCCGTCCCTGGGACGGCATCATTCCGCCCGAAGAATTGGCCATCTACCGCCGAGCTGGCTGGGGCCTGCCCAGCGGCATCGGCAGCCGGCCGGCCTTGCTCATCATCGACGTGCAATATCGGTCCATGGGCGATCAGCCGATGCCCATCGAGGAGGCCATCATCACCATGCCCACCAGTTGCGGCGAATACGGCTGGCGTGCCGTGCCGCACATTGCTCGCCTGATCGACGTGTTCCGTGAACTGAAGGCGCCGATTCTCTATCCGCATGTGGCGCCCAAAGGACCGCACAATCGCGGCCAGTTCGAGACCAAGGTGCCTGGCGTGATGGACGTGACGGCGCACGGATATGAGTTCGTGGCGGAGGTGGCACCTGTGCCCGGCGACATTCTGATCCCAAAGTTCCAAGCCAGCGCATTCCACGGCACAGCACTCACCAGTTATCTGGTGGGGCTGGGCGTGGATACGGTGGTGGTCACCGGTTGTACCACCAGCGGCTGCGTTCGCGCCACGGCGGTCGATGCCTGCGCGCTCAACTTCAAGGTGGTGGTGCCGCAGGACGCGGTCTACGACCGGTCTCAGACCTCGCACGCGGTCAATCTTTTTGATATCGCTAGCAAGTATGCCGACGTGCTGCCGGCTGGTGATCTGGTTGATCTGCTGCGCGAGAGTAGCGAGCGAGCAGTGTAAGTTCAATGACGCTGGAGTCCCGATTACAACGCTGCTTAGACCCCAGTTATCGGTACCGTGTTCACCGCGATACCGACGTTGGGGCCCAGAATGATCATGAGGAGAAAGATGTTCCAGCCGAAACCTGCCTGGCCCGTTTTTCCCTGATGTAGTCTTCTTGAAGCAAGGCGGTGATCGATTTTCTCTATACACGGCAACGCCACGTGGAAAAGACCGCCTGACTCCGGCCTGCCCGGCGGGCGTGCTTGCGGTGGCCGCGGATCGGGCACACTACCTGCCAAGCAAGGACTTGGGAAAAGAGGGTGCCGAATGAGTCAGAACGTGGATGCGCAGATGCTGGAGCAGATCAAGGCGGCAGGCACCCTGCTGGCAAGGCTGCGAGTAGTGTTCAATGCCGCGCTTGAGACGCTGGGACAGCGCTGCCTTGAGCACGGCCGCTTAAGTAACCGGCTGCTGGATACTCAGCAGGTGACCAGCTTCGAAGTGGCTTGGGCAGGCGCGGAGCTGTTGGCCTCCGAAACCGCGATCGCGGCGCTCACACCTGACAGTCATCCGCTCGACGCGCAATTGGCCCTGATTTTCACGGTGGATGCTGTGATCGCCATCTTCGACAGGCTTGACATCATCCACACTGAAATAGGGGTCGACCAGGCCGTAATGGGTGAATTGCGCGGCGCGGCGGAATGGCAGAGGTTGCGCCAGGCGGCCGGCAGCGCCGAGGCTTTGCAAGCTGCTGGCGCCGGCGTGGTTCAGGCGCAAGGCCTGGCGGGCGAAATCGCGTTGGGCGAGCCGCATGCCCTGGCCCGGGATTCTTTCCGGCGCTTTGCCGCCGAGGTGGTGGCCCCGCAGGCCGAAGCCATTCACCGGCAAGACCTGACCGTGCCTGAATCGCTGCTGCAACCCATGCGCGAAATGGGGGTGTTCGGGCTGGCGATTCCTGAGAAGCATGGCGGCAGCGCGCCGAATGATCATGAGGATACGCTGCTCATGGTGGTGGTGACTGAGGCGCTATCTGAAGGTTCACTTGCTGCCGCGGGCAGCCTGATCACGCGGCCCGAAATTCTTACACGCGCCTTGCTCGCGGGAGGGACGGATAAACAGAAGGCGCATTGGCTGCCCAGGCTGGCCGCCGGTGACCCCCTGTGCGCCATCGCCATGACCGAGCCGGACTATGGCTCCGATCTCGCGGCGTGTCAACTCAAGGGCGTGCGCGTGGATGGCGGCTGGCGGCTCAATGGGGCCAAGTCATGGTGTACCTTTGCCGGCAAGGCGGGCGTGCTGATGGTGGTCACTCGAACCGATCCGGATCGCCAACTCGGGCACAAGGGGCTTTCGGTGCTGCTGGCCGAGAAGCCGTCGTTCGATACCCACGAGTTCGAGGTCCGGCAAGAGGGCGGCGGCCGCCTGACAGGGCGCGCAATTCCCACCATCGGTTATCGGGGCATGCATTCCTTCGATCTCTCTTTCGAGGACTACTTTGTTCCTGATGCCAACGTGGTGGGCGGCGAGACTGGGCTGGGCAAGGGCTTTTATTTCGCGCTGGCCGGAATGGTCGGCGGACGCATGCAAACTTCGGCACGGGCTTGTGGCGTGATGCGGGCCGCTTTGCGGGCTGCGGTGCGCTATACGCAGGACCGCCGAGTCTTCGGCGCTCCGCTGTCGGAGTTTGCGCTCACGCAGGCCAAGCTGGCGCGCATGGCGGCGCGGCTGGCAGCCTGCCGGCGCCTGGCCTACACAGTGGCTGGCATCGTCGACCAAGGGCAGGGACGCATGGAAGCCAGCCTGGTGAAGCTGCTGGCCTGCCGTTCGGCTGAATGGGTCACGCGCGAGGCGCTTCAGTTGCACGGCGGAATGGGGTACGCGGAAGAGACACCCGCGAGCCGCTATTTCGTGGACGCGAGGGTGCTCTCCATTTTCGAAGGCGCGGAGGAGACTCTGGCGCTTAAAGTCGTGGCGCGCAGCCTGATGGAGCGCGCGCTGGGCATCGCCATCCAGGAGGCCTGATGTGACGCAGCGGGGTATCTTGTCTGGCATGCGAGTGGTGGAAGCTGCTGCCTTCGTGGCTGCTCCGTTGGGCGGCATGACGCTGGCCCAGATGGGCGCCGATGTGATCCGCATCGATGCCCTGGGGGTGGCCTTGACTACCGGCGCTGGCCTGTGACGGCAGACAACACCAGCCTGTTCTGGTGCGGCCTCAACAAGTCGAAGCGCTCGGTGGCGCTGGATCTCGCCTCGCCTGAAGGCCGCGAGTTAGCCATGGCTATCGCCTGCGCGCCGGGCGAGGACGCGGGCCTTTTCCTCACCAATTTCCCGCCCCGTGGATGGTTGGATCATGACGCGCTCAAGGCACGCCGGCCCGACCTGATCCAACTCACGTTGCAGGGCGATCGGCATGGCGGTTCGGCGGTGGACTATACCGTCAACCCGCGCCTGGGCCTGCCCTGCGTGACGGGACCCGTGGAGGGGGAGGGCGCCGTTAATCACGTGCTGCCCGCATGGGATCTGATCACCGGCCAGATGGTGGCCGTGGGCCTGCTCGCCGCCGAGCGGCACCGCAGCCGTACAGGCTTGGGGCAGCATGTGAAGCTGGCTCTGGAGGATGTCGGGCTGGCGGTGATGCAGCACCTGGGCTTCATCGCCGAAGCCCAACTGGGCCAGCCGCGCCAGCGCCACGGCAACGCCTTGTTCGGGGCTTTCGGCCGCGATTTTCTAACGCAAGATGGTGAGCGTGTGATGGTGGTGGGGCTAACTCCCCGCCAGTGGCGTTCCATCGTCCTTGCTACACAACTGGCGGTGGAGTTCGAAGCCTTGGCTGAACGCTTGCAGTTGGATTTCAAACAGGAAGGTGATCGCTTCAAGGCACGCGAGCCCATTGCCTCGCTGGTCGGCGCATGGATGGCGGCCCGGCCAATGGCCGAAATCGCCGCAGCGTTCGATCGCCATGGTGTCTGCTGGAGCCGCTATCAGAGCATGGCCGAACTCGCTCAGGATCCTGAGTGTTCCCCTGCCAACCCCATGTTTCGCACGGCATACCAGCCGGGCGTGGGCCACATGTCGTTGGCTGGGATTCCACTGGAGTTCAGTGGAACCCCCGCTTGGACGCCGAACCGGCGCCGCGCCTAGGTGAGCACACGGAGGAAGTGCTAGCCCAGTTGGTTGGCGTTGACGCTGCCCAGTTTGGCCGTCTGCACGATAGAGGCATCGTGGGCTCAGCGTAGCTTTGAGCTGAGCACCTCTTCAGGAGGTGGCACCCTCCGCGTGCCTGGCCGGCTGCGGAAGAATTTTCCTATCGGCCAGCACTGTCAGCCAGTGCCTGATGCTGGCTTCAGTGTCATAGACCTGGTTGAAACCAGCGCTTCTGACCTTGACCGTGCTGACGAACGCCGGTGCTGGTGCAGCCTTCAGTCCATACCCGAACCGGGCGTCAGCTGAATGATGGGATTCGCCGAGTATCTGGGGCATGGTCAGGGAGCGCAGACCTTGTGTCTGCACGATGCGTGCCCATGTGTCAGCTTGAGAGGGCAGGTATTCCGCCAAACTCAAGGGCTTGTCGAGTCCGGGCTTGACATGCAGAAAATCCGCCAGGGCCGGCCACAAGTCCTTCCAGCTGAAGACTTCCCCGTTCGTGAGATTGAAGTGCTCGTTCCAGACTTGGCGGTTGTCTGCTGCCCACGCGCAGGCATCGCCGATCAGGCGGGTATCCACGGCTTCGCGCGGATATGAGATGTGCCCGGGGTAGGAAAAGCCATGGCCGAGCTCCCGGCACAGCGCCGCATAGACACCGATCACTGGCACGGTGTTCATGGCGACACCCACGTTGGGGCCCAGAATGATCACGGGGCGGAAGA
The DNA here is from genome assembly GCF_049532675.1 of Ottowia sp. VDI28. NCBI lineage: Bacteria > Pseudomonadati > Pseudomonadota > Betaproteobacteria > Burkholderiales > Comamonadaceae > Ottowia > Ottowia sp. VDI28. The sequence goes on from NZ_CP149820.1 coordinate 2,384,082, forward strand.
TGTTCCAGCCGAAACCTGCCTGGCCTGCTTTTTCCCTGATGTAGTCTTCCTGAAACCAGTAGGAGTTGGGATGGTCATCGCGCGGGTAGCGCTCCCGGGCTGGGATGCGGATGGGGTGCAGGTGAACCCCATAGGCCTTGGTGCCCTGCAGGAGCGATACGTGGGTCAGCGGCGATCCTCGTGTCAGCGGCTCAACCACGTTCTGGATCATTTTCAGATTGATCGCCATCTGATCAGGGTCTTGCCAACCCTGGATCAGCCCGGGCTTTTCATAAACAGCTGCATACACCAGATGGCTGACATCCGATAGCGCGCCGAAGGCGCTCATGCATTCGTCGGCGTTCTGTAAATCGACCGGCAGATGCCTGAAGGGCTTCGCGCTGCACACTTCCGGGCGCCGCCGGGAGACGGCAATGACTTCCCATCCGGCGTCAAGAAACGAATCGACGGCAGCGGAGCCTACCAGCCCGCTGGCGCCTGCGATAAGAACGGTTCGGGACATCGGGTGATCAGTCCAGCTGAAGGTTGATGGATTTGAAGAGTTCCTTGAAGCGCGCGTGCTCAGTGGTCATGCGCTTGCCGAACTCCAGCCTGCTTTCGGTGCCGGCACTGATGCCCAGGCTGGTGAATTTTTCCTGGACTTCCGGGTTGTGCACGGCTTTGGCGATTTCATCGCCAAGGCGCGTGAGAATCTCAGGTGGCGTGCCCGCTGGCGCCACGATGCCATACCAGGCCACGCTTTCAGCGCCGGGCAAGCCGGCTTCCGCGACGGTGGGAACGTCCGGCAGGAGCGGGGAGCGTTTGGTGTCGGCCACCGCCAGTGCACGCAACTGGCCGGACTTCACAAAGGGCAAGATGGGGGGAACGCCACTGATGACCAACTGCGTGCGGCCCCCCAGGGTGTCGGTAATGGCCTCGCTGTTGCCTTTGTAGGGCACGTGCAAGATCTTGGTTTTCGACAGATGCTGGAACAGCTCGCCCGCGATATGGCCGCTGGTTCCCATCCCTGCCGAAGCAAAACTCATTTTGTCCGGGTTGGCCTTGGTGTAGGCGATCAGTTCCTTGAGGTTCTTGATCTGCAGCGACGGGTTGACGAGGATGACGTTCGGCCCGGTGGCGATCAAAGCCACCGGAACCAGATCCGTCATCGAGTCGTACGGCATCTTCTTGCGGGCATTGGGGTTCACTGTGATCGGGCCGGCTGAAGCAAAGCCGATCGTGTAGCCGTCTTTCTCCGCCTTCGCGACGACATTGGTGCCAAGGTCGCCGCCGGCGCCGGGCCTGTTTTCCACGATCACGGGTTGTCCCAGTTGCTCGGAGAGCGGTTTTGCCACCAGCCGGGCGATGATGTCGATCGAACTGCCAGGGCCGTAGGTGGCGATCAGCCTGATGGGCTTGTGGGGGTAAGTGGGCTGTGCGGTTGCCAGGACAGAGCCCAAAGCCAAGCCCAAGCCTATGAATAGCCGGTGAAGTTTCATGTCGTTGTCTCCTGATCGAAAAAACTAGTCCGTATGGGAAAACATCAGCTTGCCGGGATGAGGCAGGCGCGCCATCAAGATGGCCCCCCTTTCGGCTTCGGTGATGAAAAGCGTGCGGCGCTCAGGTCCGCCAAAGGCGACGTTGGTGGTGCGCAGGCCCGTGCACGAGCGGATGCGGTAGAGAGGCTCTCCGATCGGACTGAAGATCCAGACGGTCCCCGCTTGCGCATGCACGACGGCGAGGTTGCCTGCTTCATCCAGGGCCAGGCCATCAGGTCCTGCTGTGCTGCCGGACAATTGGATGAAGCGGCTGACCTTGCCTCTTGTGCCGTCGGGCTCCAGGCGCAAGGCATAGATGGCGTTGTCATGGGTCAGCGCGACGTACAGCACATTCTCTGCCTTGTTCATGACCAGGCCATTGGGCCCGGGCAGGCCGTCCATGATGAGATCGACCGTCTTGCCGTCCGCGCGTAGCCTGAACACCCGGCCAGTCGGGTTGTCCAGGGAACTTTCACCTTGGTCGGTGAAATACAGGTCGCCATTGGATGCAAAGAACAGGTCGTTCAAACCCTTCAAGCCCTCGCGCCTCACGTGTTGCAGATAGGGCTGGATGGTTTTGGCCACCGGGTCGAGCAACATCAGGCCGTGCAGGTGATCAGCGACAAAGATGCGTCCGTCGCGATGGATCTTCAAACCATTGGGCTCGCCAGCGTAGCTCACGACGACCTCGAACTCGCCCCTGGGGTTGACACGCAGGATCCGTCCGTGTGCCAGGTCCACACACCAGAGGTTGCCGCTGCGGTCAAAAGCCGGCCCTTCCAGGAAGGAGTGCATCTTCGTATGGCGAGCAGCCAACCAGGTGGACGCTTGATGGGTCAGGTGAAGCGACTCGGGCAGTTGCGCAAAAATTTCTGTCTGCAGGGGTTCGGCTGGTGGGTACATGGGGCCGCTCAGAAAAGAGATGAATCGGAAAGCTCGATGCCCAGCATCAACGCGCTGAGCGTCTTGCCATGAGGGTCCAACCGCAGTGAGCGCGTCACACCTCCAGCCAGCACGTTGGGGATGACAAAGTTCAGCGCCTTCAGGCTTTCAACTTCGTATCTTCTGACCTCGCTTGCGCCCAGATGGGCAAAGGCCTGACTGACCCGTGCCGCCGTGAGTTCCCGGTGAAGGATGTTCCAGCTCGCATCGTCGTAGGCGAATACGGCGACGTTCGATGTGTTGCCCTTGTCTCCAGCGCGGGCATGGGCCAACTCGTGTACCAGGGTAGCCATGCTCAAACTCCCAGTGTGATGATTTGCGGGCTGACCCAATCACGGGGAATCAGCAGACCGTCTACGGCAATGACTTCCTTCGCGCCATGGTTGAGTGGCCCTCCCGCGCCATACGGGCCTTGCATATTCAACTGCCGCACATGATCTCCAATGAGGTGAGCGCTTTTCTTGTCGGAGCATCTGGCCGCTACACGCAGGCGCACTTCATAGGGCTCGCTGGACATGGCCTTGGCATGACTTCCATGCAAGCTGTTCATGCCAATCAGGTCTACTTGTATCTCGCTGGCTTGGCCGCCGTCCAGACGAAACCGCTCTTTCACGATGTCCGCCGCAAGCTGCGCGCGCGCCAGAGCGTTAGGGCCTGCATAGGCAACTTCACCGCTCCCTATCCAGCCATCGAAGTAGCCTACGACCACCTTGTAGCTGTCGGTCCGCTTGCGCGCGCTGGCGCCCCGCACCGCGACACGGTCGGGACCGGCTTCTTCGAAGTGCAGTCCGTTCAGTGAGAGGACGCAGTCTGGGGTGATGTAGGCGTCGGGGTCGTGAATTTCATAGAGCGCCTGTTCACTGCAGGTCATGCGATCCAGCCGCCCTCCGGATCCTTCCGGTTTGCCGATGAAGAGCTCGCCGTCCGGGAGGATGTCCGCGAACGGATAGGGAAGCTCCGCCAGGCGCGGGACATCTTTCTTTCCGGGATCGGCAAAATAGCCGCCGGTGACTTGCGCCGAGCATTCCAGCAGATGGCCCATGATGGTGCCCGATGCCAACCGGGGCAGGTCATCGTAGCTCCAGCCATGGTGGTGCAAGGCGACGCCGAGAAACAGCGAAGGATCCGCGACCCGGCCCGTCATGACCACGTGCGCTCCGGTTGCCAACGCGTCGCGGACCACGTCGGCCCCCAGGTAGGCATTGGCCGAGGCCAGGCGCGGCAGAATGTCCTCCAGGGGCAGTTGGCGATCCATCAGTGGCAGCTCGGGGTGCTTGCTGATGCGCTCCTTCACATCATCACCCACGACCGCGGCACATTTCAGGTCGTGCCAGCCCAGGGTGTTTCCGATTTCCCTGGCGGCCCGAGCGGCGCCGACGGGGTTGGCTGCACCCATGTTCGACACCAGCCGCACGCCGTTTTTCTGGCACAGGGGGAGGAACGCGCGCATGCGTTCTCCCAGCATCGGGTTGAATCCTTTGGCCGGGTCATGCGAAAGCGTGAGCGTTTCCCGCGCAATCGTCCGCTCAGCCAGACATTCGCATACGAGGTAATCCAGGTCACATCGCTCCAGCAGTTGGAGCGCGGGGCCGATCCGGTCGTCGGCCATGCCCGCGCCTACTCCAATGCGCAATCGATTTTGTTGCCGGTCCATGCTTTGTTTCAGTCTCGCTGTTCTCGCTCATGGAAAGTATCGATCTGTTCTTGTAATGCTCAAAATGATAAATTTTCATCTCGGTAATAAATAGAGAACATCACCATGGCGACCGCGCAACAGACTTTGTCCATTCCTGAATTGGAGGCCGTGCTGCTGGTGGCGGAAACTCGCAATTTCCGCATGGCGGCCGAACGCGCCCATGTGTCGCAGCCAGCGTTGAGCCGCCGGGTACAGGCGGCGGAAGAGAAGCTCAATGCGAGGCTTTTTGACCGTACCAAGCACAGCGTCGCGCTGACCGACGCCGGCGCTGAACTGGTGCCCATTGCGCAGCGCATGTTGTCGGAGTTCCGGAACTCGCTCAGCGATCTCTCGGAGTTCATCGCGGGCCGAAGAGGCAGCGTCACGATCTGGGCGTTGCCATCGATCGCGGCTGCGATCCTGCCCCCGGCGGCGCGTGCCTTTCAGCGGACCCATCCGAATGTGCGCCTGGTGATTCAAGCTGCATCGGCCCGTCAGGTCACGCAGGCCGTAGCCGACGGAAGCGCGGATCTGGGCCTTTCGGTTGCTGTGCCTGATTCGCCCGCCAGCATCCGTTTCGATCCGCTGCTGGAAGAAAGTTTCGTGATGATTTGCCCGCGCGGCGATGTGCTTGCGAAAAGAAAGCGCGTGGACTGGAGCGTCTTCGCGAGCCGTCCGTTCGTGGCGAGCGGACCTGCGAGCAGCATCCGGCTGGTGACAGACCGGATCCTGGCGGCCACGGGGCAGGCGCCGGACGCGCAATTCGTGGCAGACAATATTTCCGTGGTGGGGGCGATGGTGGCTGAGGGCGTCGGCATTGCCGCGGTTCCTAAGCTGGCCCTCCGATTGATGGACCGGGAGCGCCTGCAAAGCGTTGTCCTGCACACGCCCACCGCGACTCGTGAAGTGGGTATTCTGACCAGGAAGCAACGCTCTCTATCTGCCGCCGCAAAGGCGTTCTTGCTGGTGTTGCGGGGGTGAGGCGAGCTATCGCAGCTTAAGAGTAAAGAGGGCGCCGCAAGAGTCCCCTCCGTCATTCCCGCGCAGGCGGGAATCCAGTGCCACTTCCTCACCGCCGCCTGGATTCCCTCCTGCGCGGGAATGACGAGAGTCATCTTCCAGGTTTTTGTGACACCCTCAGCTGTTCGTACGAAGACGACACATGTCTTAGGTAAGTACCATTCGCCCTATGAGCGGCTCCTGTAATACAGATTCTGCGGGTGCTGCCCTTCGGCGAAGAAGCTCCAGCGTTCGGCCAGCATCCCGATCCATTGAATGACGAAGAGCAGGGCCAGCAAAAGGGCAGGGGCCGACCCGGCCCCAAGGCCCAGGGCAGCGGCGGGAATGGCGAAGCCCAGAATGACGGCGGTCCAGCGGATCGTGCGGACGGCCTGGGGTGTCTTGCTGTGGAAGAACTCGCGCGTGTTGAAGGACCCACCCATCGCGCCTTGTGCTTTCTGAATGACCTTGGGGTGGCGCACGCCGATGGCGGTTTGTGTCGTGGTCGTCGGCACGAGGCGCAGGTTGCGCCATAGCGTGGCGCCTCGTGCGAGCGCAGCCACGGCGATGGCGCAGAGGGTCAGCTTGACCAGCGTGGACGTGAACTCCGGTGCCAGCCAGGCGGTCAGTGCCGTCGACAGCAGCAAGCCAGAGGCGAGGCCCAACAAAGCGTAGTTGAGCGGGGTCAAGGGTGTGGCCCACTCCTTGATGGCCTTGATGGCCGCGTAGATCATGCCCGTGCACAGATACAGCAGCAGAGCGAGGGCCGCGGCGATGGCGCCTGCGACCGTGCTCGAGGTGTCCAGCCAGTGAAGAGCTCCCCACGCGGCAACGGCGGCCATGAACGCCGGCAGCACGATCACCTCGCGCGAGAGCCAGGATGTCCGCCACATGGCGGCGGAACGCCAGGCGCGCGAAGGGCGGCCCAGGTGAAACGTCGCGGCCACCAGGCCGATCGCGGAAAGCACGAGGATCACCAGGGCGCCCACAGTGAACAGCGCTGGCGGCGCCTGGGTGAGGCGCCAATGCGTGCTCAGCTGGATGCCGAACAGGACAAGCAGGAGCCCCTGTGCGGCACCGGCCAGGGTGGTGAAGAAAATCATCGAAAACGGGGGATGCATGTCAATTACCCATGGCGCTGCGTGTCACCCGCAGCATATAAAACGCTAAAGGTTCGCGAGGCTGCTGCGCAATCCATTCGGGGGCTTCCGCGGAGCTGGCTTCGCCAGGCCGCTGGAAGCGTCCCCAGCGGGGGATGGCGCGTAAGCGACTCAGGGGGAGTCCCATTTCAATGTTCCCAGTCGGCCTCGAGAGGCCTTCCAGTGCCGTGTACCGGCTCCCGGCCTTCCACGCGCAGAGGGTTTTCCTCGCGGACGATCTGCTGCGGGTCTATGCGCAGCTCGGTCTTGCGGCGGGGCAGGTAGTGATTGGCTGGCAACGTGCCTTGCTCCGGCATGAGCGGGTAGCCGCCGCGCTCACGGATGGCGGTGGACACCTCGGAGTCAGGGTCGTGCACATCGCCGAACAGGCGCGCATTGGTCGGGCAGGCGATCACGCAGGCCGGCCTGCGCTCGGGCTCGGGAAGCTTCTCGTCGTAGATGCGGTCCACGCAGAGCGTGCATTTGCTCATCACCTGGCGCTTCTCGTCGATCTCGCGCACGCCATAGGGGCAGGCCCAGGCACAGTATTTGCAGCCGATGCACTTGTCGTAGTCGACCAGCACGATGCCGTCCTGCTCGCGTTTGTAACTGGCCCCTGTGGGGCATACCGGCACGCAGGGCGGCTCCTCGCAGTGCAGGCAGCTCTTGGGGAAGTGCACGGTCTGCGTGTTCGGAAACTCACCGACCTCGAAGGTCTGTACGCGGTTGAAGAAGGTTCCGGTCGGGTCTGCACCGTAGGGGTTTTCATCGACCAGCGCCCCTGCGCTGCCGGAAGTGTTCCACTGCTTGCAACTGGTGACGCAGGCATGGCAGCCGACGCACACGTTCAGGTCGATCACGAGCGCCAGCTGGGTCATGGCGTGTCTCCTTGCGTATCTTTTTCCTTGCGGCCTGCAAACCAGGCGCGCCACTTCGGTGCTTTGGGGCGTCCTGGCGGCGTGGGCATGGCTTCGAACTGAGGCCAGGTTTGCGCGGGCTCGTCCGCTTCGGCCTTGCGGATCCGTACGCGCACGTCGTACCAGCCAGCTTGCCCGGTGACGGGGTCTGAGTTCGATGCGCGCACGCCGTTGGCGTCTGCCGGCAGTTCTTCGCTGATGAGGTGATTCAGCAGGAAACCAAGCTGTGATTCGTTCGCATCGCTCGAAAGCGCCCAGGCATTCTTGGATTTGCCGATGGCGTTCCAGGTCCACACCGTGCCGGGCTCGACTGCCTCGCTGTGGCGGCACATGCAGCGCACCTTGCCCCACATCGATTCGACCCACATCCAATCGCCGTCTTCGATGCCTTCGGCGAGTGCGGTCTTGGGATTGACGAAGAGGTAGTTGTGCGCATGGATCTGACGCAGCCACGCGTTCTGCGAATCCCAGGAGTGGTACATGGCCATCGGCCTTTGCGTGACCGCGGCCAGCGGATAGCGTTGCTGATCCGTGGTCTGCAATTCCAGCGGTTGGTACCAGATCGGCAGCGGATCGAAGTAGGTTTCCACGCGCTTGCGCAGGCGATCGGGCGGTTGACGGCCTTCACCCTTGCCTTGCGCGGCCAGGCGGAAGCGCTGCATGAATTCAGAATAGATGTGGATCACGATCGGATCCAGATCCCGCCGCAAGCCCACCTGTTGGGCCCATTCCAGATAGCCGCGGTTCCAGTTGCGCATGTACTGGTATTCCAGCGGCATCGTGACGTGGTGAACGCAGTTGTTGGCGGCGTACTGTTCCCACTGCTTGGGGTTGGGCTTGCCGCGCAGGGACTGCTGGCCGTCTTCGCCGCGCCAGCCGATCAGGAAGCCGATGCCGGAGCCGGGAGCGGTTTCATAGTTGACGATGAAATCCGGGTAGTCGCGGTACTTGCGGCTGCCATCGGCCTGCGTGAAAGCCGGCAGTTTCAGTCTTGACGCCAGCTCGATCAGCACTTCCTGGAAAGGCTTGCACTCGCCACGGGGCGGCAACACGGGCACCCGCACCGAGTCGCATGGGCCGTCAAACTCGCTGATCGGGCGGTCGAGCATGGACATCACGTCGTGCCGCTCGAGATACGTGGTGTCGGGCAGGATCAGGTCGGCGAAGGCCGTCATCTCCGACTGGAACGCGTCGCAGACGACGATGAAGGGGATGCGGTATTCGTCCGTGCCCTCCTTCTTGTCCACCAGCATCTCGCGGACCTGCGAGGTGTTCATGCTCGAATTCCACGACATGTTGGCCATGAACAGCATGAGCGTGTCGATGGGGTAGGGCTCACCGCGCCACGCGTTGGTGATCACGTTGTGCATCAGGCCGTGGGCAGAGAACGGGTATTCCCACGAGAAGCCCTTGTCGATGCGAACGGCTTCGCCGGCCTCGTCCACAAAGAGATCTTCGGGCGATTCGATCCAACCCAGCGGAGGCGCATCGAGCGGCTTGCCCGGTTGAACCGATTGCGGCCCCTTGGGCGGGCGGGCGTTGGGCGGCACGGCGCGGGGGTAAGGCGCCTTGTGGCGAAAGCCGCCTGGCCGGTCAATGGTGCCGAGGAGCGACATCAGGATCGCCAGCGAGCGGATGGAGTGGAAGCCGTTGCTGTGCGCAGCCAATCCGCGCATGGCGTGAAACGCGACCGGGTTGCCCTTGACGCTGGCATGCTCGCGCCCCCACCAGTCCGTCCAGGCTATGGGCAGCTCCACCGTCTGATCACGCGCCGTGACGCCCATTTCGTGCGCCAGGCGCCGGATGGTGTCGGCGGGAATGCCGGTGATCTCGGATGCCCATTCGGGCGTGCAATCGCGAACGCGCTCTTCGAGCAGTTGGAAAGCCGGGACGGCGGGCGTGCCGTCGGGCATCCGGTATTCCCCGAACAGTGCAGGATCAGCCCCTTCGGCGTGGTCGGCCACCGGCTGATTGCTGTGACGGTCCCACCACCAGAAATTGTGCGGCCGCAGGGGGTTGATGATGTCGCCATCCTCCTTGCGCAGCATCATCCCGAAGTCGTCGCTGTTTTCGTCGCGATTGACCAGTTGGCCTGCGTTGGTGTAGCGGGCCACGAAGTCGCGGTCATACAGGCCGAGCGCGATCAATTCGCGGATCAATGCCATGAACAGGGCGCCGTCGGTGCCCGGGCGGATGGGAATCCATTCATCCGCGATGGCTGCGTAGCCCGTTCGCACCGGGTTGATGGCCACGAAGCGCCCGCCGGCCCGCTTGAACTTCGAGAGCGCGGCCTTCATTGGATTGCTGTGATGGTCTTCCGCGGTGCCGATCATCACGAAGAGCTTGGCCCGATCCAGATCGGGGCCGCCGAACTCCCAGAATGAGCCGCCGATGGTGTAGATCATCCCCGCGGCCATGTTCACGGAGCAAAAACCTCCGTGAGCCGCATAGTTGGGGGTGCCGAATTGCCGGGCGAAGAGGCCGGTGAGCGCCTGCATCTGGTCGCGGCCGGTGAACAGCGCAAAGCGCTTGGGATCGGTGGCGCGCAGGTGAGCCAGTCGGTCCTGCAGGATCTTGTAGGTTTCCTCCCAGGAGATGGGCTCGAACTCTCCGGCACCGCGGGCACTTCCTGCCTTGCGGCGAAGCGGCTGCGTCAGCCGTGCGGGCGAGTACTGCTTCATGATGCCCGAGGAACCCTTGGCGCACAGAATGCCCTTGTTCAGGGGGTGCTCGGGATTGCCTTCGATGTAGCGCACCTCAGGGCCTTGGCCACCGTCACGCAGATGCACGCGGATGCCGCAGCGGCAGGCGCACATGTAGCAGGTCGTGGTCTTGATTTCCGTGGTGGCACCGGGGAGGGGCGGTGCCAGTGGATCGTGCAATGGCGAGGTCATGCCTTGTTCTCCACGTCTTCTTATTCCTGAATTGATATTTGATCGTAAGACAAGGTCATGAAGAAAAAACGGATAATTGTGTTCAAAATGATCGATAAATCAGATCAATCAACAGGGTTGCAGCACCCCAAGCTGACTTTGCGTCAGCTCAGCATCTTCGTGGCCATGGTGCGCACGGGCACCACGCATGCGGCGGCCGCGCAGATCTCCCGTTCGCAATCCGCGGCGAGCGCGGCGCTGGCCGAACTGGAGGAGGCCCTGGGCGCCAGCCTGTTCGATCGCGTGGGCCGCCGGCTGGTCCTCAACGCCAACGGCCGGGCATTGCTGGCGCCAGCGCAGGCCATGCTGGAGCAAGCGGGAGACATCCAGTCGCTGTTCAAATCCGAAAGAGGCGCTCACATCCGGGTGGCCGCGAGTTTCACCATCGGTGAATACCTGTTGCCGCCGCGGATTGCCGCCTGGAGCCAGGCATGGCCGAAAAGCCTGATTCAGATGCGCGTGGGCAATACCAAGGAAGTGATCGAGTCAGTGGCCGAGCTCGGTGTGGATCTGGGTTTCGTGGAAGGGCCGCAAACCCATGCCGAAGTGGTGATCCATCCCTGGCTGGAGGATGAACTGGTCATCGTGGCGGCGCCTGGACACCCGCTCACGGAGCGCGTGGTGGCACGGCGACAACTGGATGAAGCCCACTGGGTGCTGAGGGAGGCCGATTCCGGGACGCGCAAGGTGGCCGACGAATGGCTGCTGAACAACCTCCGGCAGGTGAACGTAGCCATGGAACTGGGCAGCACCGAAGCCATCAAGCGCGTGGTGGCCTGTGGCGACGGCATTGCGTTTCTATCGGGGCATGCCGCGGAGCAATCGCTCAAGGATGGCCGGCTGGCGATCGTGCGGACGGATTTGCCCAAGGCACGGCGGCGGTTGGGGGTGGTCGTTCACCGCCGCAAGCAGCAAGGGCAGGCGGTGCTTGATTTCATCAGGCACTGCGGCGCTCAAATTGCGGGTTGACGAATGCCCGCCCTATAAGAACTACCTCTTCTCTCTCGGAAGGCGGCCCATCAGGTAAAACTCCGGGTTGGGTTGCATGCCGCTGAAACTGGCGATCCGGTTGGAAAGGCCAAAAAACGCCGTGATGGCGGCGATGTCCCAAATGTCTTCGTCATCGAAGCCATGGGCATGCAGAGCTTCGAAGTCGGCATCATCGATCTCGGCTGAGCGCTCGCACACTTTCATGGCGAAATCGAGCATGGCCTTCTGGCGCGGGCTGATGTCGGCGGCCTTGCGGTAGTTCACCGCCACCTGATCGGCGACCAGCGGCTTCTTCTCGTAGATGCGCAGCAGCGCGCCATGCGCCACCACGCAGTACAGGCACTGATTGGCGGCGCTGGTGGTGGTGACGATCATTTCCCGATCGCCCTTGGTGAGATGGCTCGTACGGCCCGCGCTTTCTGGCTCCATCAACGCATCGTGGTAGGCGAAGAAAGCGCGCCATTCGGCGGGGCGGCGCGCCAGTCCCAGGAAGACGTTGGGCACGAATCCTGCCTTGGCCTGCACCTCCAGTACCTTGGCCTTGATGTCGTCTGGCAGCGTGTTGATATCAGCAAGCGGGTAGCGGCTCATGAATGTCTCCGGAAGATGATGGCGAGCTTATTCTCTTCATTTTGAGCGCAACGCAGTGGCCAGCGAGGCGAGCGCTCCGAGGGCCGCCTCGACTGACTGTGCGGCTCTTGGGTCGGCCAGCTCGCCGGCCGGATTGAACGCTTCATGCGCGCGCCCCAGCGCAAACTGCTGTGGCACGACGATCATCTGGAAGGCCATTTGCAGGTACTGCCGCAGGAAGTTCATCGACCGCATGGCGCCGCCTGCTCCTGGGGATGCGGACAGAAGAGCAGCGGGCTTGTTCGCCGTGGTGGCCAGGCCTGCCGGGCGCGCACCATTGCCCTGGATGCGGGAGAGCCAGTCGAAGGAATTGATGACCAGCGGCGTGGGAAAGCCGTTGTACTCAGGCGTGACGATCAGGATGCCATCGCTTCCAGCAATGGCGTCCTGGAGTTTGAGTGCTCCCGGCGGGACACCCTGCGCGGCTTCCAGGTCACCGTCGTAGACGGGCAGCTCCAGTTCCCTGAGATCAAACACGGATACGCGCGCACCCATGCGCGTGGCCGCATGGGACGCGGCGGTGGCAAGCGTGAGATTCAGCGACCCGCGCCGTACGCTGCCGGGAATGATGAGAATATGAAGCGGTTCCATGGTGGCTTTCCTTCGTTTAATCTCGGCGTCAAGCTGGGGGCATAGAATTGGCCGGGATTGCTCAAACTGTTGGAGACTTTCAATTGAACAAAATATACCCTTCAGCCGAAGAGGCGCTCAAGGGCGTCATCAAGGACGGCCAGATGCTGGCCGTGGGCGGTTTTGGCCTGTGCGGGATTCCTGAGGCACTGATTCAAGCGCTGCATGACTCGGGTGTCAAGAATCTGACTTGCGTGTCGAACAACGCCGGCGTGGACGGTTTCGGCCTGGGCAAGCTGCTGGAGACCCGGCAGATCAAGAAAATGATCGCCAGCTACGTGGGCGAGAACAAGGAGTTCGAGCGCCAATACCTGGCCGGTGAACTCGAACTGGAATTTACGCCCCAAGGCACGCTGGCCGAGAAGCTGCGCGCTGGCGGCGCAGGTATTCCGGCCTTCTTCACCAAAACGGGGGTCGGCACCCTCGTGGCAGAGGGCAAGGAGCTGCGCGAATTCGACGGCCAGACCTACGTGATGGAGCGCTCGATCGTGGTCGATGTGGCACTGGTCAAGGCCGACGTGGCCGACGAGGCCGGCAACCTTCGCTTCAATCTGACGGCACGCAATTTCAATCCGGCCGCTGCCATGGCAGGCAAGCTCTGCATTGTGGAAGTGGAGCGGGTCGTGCCAACCGGCGAGCTGGCGCCTGACGATATTCACCTGCCCGGCATCTACGTGCACCGTATCGTGCATAACGCCAATCCTGAAAAGCGCATCGAAAAGCGTACTGTCCGCACATAATTTTTGGAGATAGCAATGGCTTGGACGCAAGATCAAATGGCCGCGCGCGCCGCGCAGGAATTGGAGGACGGCTTTTACGTGAACCTGGGCATCGGCATCCCGACGCTGGTGGCCAATCACGTGCCAGCCAACAAGGAAGTCTGGCTGCAGAGCGAAAACGGCATGCTGGGTATCGGCCCGTTCCCGACCGAAGACGAGGTGGATGCCGATCTCATCAACGCCGGCAAGCAGACCGTGACTACCATCAAGGGCAGCAGCATCTTCGGCAGCCATGACAGCTTTGCCATGATCCGCGGCGGCAAGATCAACCTGAGTATCCTCGGCGCCATGCAGGTGAGCGAGCAGGGCGATCTGGCCAACTGGATGATTCCTGGCAAGATGGTCAAGGGCATGGGCGGCGCCATGGATCTGGTGGCGGGCGTGCCGCGCGTCATCGTGCTGATGGAGCACGTGGCGAAGAAGAAAGACGGCACCACCGACCTGAAAATCCTGCCCAAATGCACGCTGCCGCTCACGGGTGTGGGCGTGGTGGATCGCGTCATCACCGATCTAGGCGTGTTCGACGTGACCAAGGGCGGCCTGAAAGTGACCGAGCTGGCCGAGGGCGTGACCTTCGAGGAAGCGCAGTCGAAGACAGGTGTGACGCTGCTGAAGTAAAGGCACGCGCCGCGTTTGGATCCAGAGAGCAGGGAGCGTTTGACAGCGCGTCCCTGCTTTTTTGTTTTATTTCCGGGAGAACAATGTCATGACTCTGAAAAACAAAACCGCTCTTGTGACCGGCTCCACGAGCGGTATCGGGCTGGGTATTGCCATCGAGCTGGCCAAGCAAGGCGTGAACATCGTCATGAATGGCTTTGGCGATGTGGAGGGCCCGAAGGCCCAGATCGCGGCCTATGGCGTCAAGGTGGAGTACCACGGCGCCGACATGAGCAAGCCGGCCGAGATCGAGGCCATGATGAAATTCGCGGCTGAAAAATTTGGCGGCGTCGATATCCTGGTGAACAACGCCGGCATCCAGTACGTCGCCAACGTGGAAGACTTTCCAACCGAGCGCTGGGACGCGATCATTGCCATCAACCTCAGCTCGGCCTTCCATACCACGCGCCTGGCCATTCCCCACATGCGGCAGAAGAACTGGGGCCGCATCATCAATATTTCCTCGGCCCACGGCCTGGTCGCGTCGGCGGCCAAGAGCGCTTACGTGGCGGCCAAGCACGGGATCATCGGCCTGACGAAGGTCACGGCCCTGGAAACGGCTACCACCGGCATCACGGCCAATGCCATCTGCCCCGGCTGGGTGCTGACGCCGCTGGTGCAAAAGCAGATCGACGACCGCTCCGTGCGCGAGAAGATCACTGTGGAGCAGGCTACCAAGGAACTGCTGCAGGAAAAAGAGCCCTCGCTTCAGTTCACGACGCCCGAGCAATTGGGCGGTATGGCTGTTTTCTTCTGCTCGCCTGCCGCCGACAACGTGCGCGGCCAAGCCTGGGCATCGGACGGCGGCTGGACGGCGCAGTAATCCGCGCGGGGGTTTTGATGGATGACACGCCCTAGAATCGGGCGCATGCTGTTTCTTCTGTCCCCCGCAAAAGCGCTCGATTACGACACCCCGGTGGCGGATGATCTACCCCATACACAACCACTGTTCACCCGCCAATCAGCGGAGCTGATCAAGGTGCTGCGCGAGAAGTCGCCGGCGCAGATCGCGGAGCTGATGCGCCTGAGTGATGCGCTTTCGGCGTTGAACGTAGCACGTTATGAGGCTTGGTCATCCCGGTTCACCGCCAAGAACTCCAAACAGGCGGTTCTGGCCTTCGATGGCGATGTCTATGGCGGCCTGGATGCGAAAAGCCTCACGGAGGCTCAGATGGGCTGGGCTCAGGAGCACATCTGCATTCTGAGCGGCCTGTACGGCGTGTTGCGCCCACTCGATCGCATGCAGCCCTACCGGCTCGAAATGGGCACTCGGCTGCAGACGGAAAAAGGCTCCAATCTGTACCAATATTGGGGCAGCCAGATCGCCGACTACTTGAACGAACGGCAAGCCAGCGAAAAGACGCCCATCGTTGTGAACCTGGCTTCCCAGGAATACTTCAAATCGGTGGATCGCAAATCCCTGCAAGCGCGTGTGATCGACTGCGTGTTCGAGGATTACAAAGCCGGCCAGTACAAGGTCATCAGCTTTCTGGCCAAACGCGCGCGTGGGCTCATGGCCCGCTATGCGGTACAAAAGCGGGTAAGCACCCCGAAGAAGCTCGAAGATTTCGATCTGGAAGGCTACGCTTTCGAGCCGTCAATTTCCGAGCCCAACCGACTGGTGTTTCGCAGAAAACGTTGACGCAAACGCCGAGATGAGGGACTACCCATGAGCCAGCACATCACCCCCGAACTTCGCGAATGGATCGTCGCCCAGGCCCAGGCCGGTCATACCGCCGAGTCGGTCCTGCAGTCGATGAAAGCCTCCGGCTGGGATGAGGACGTGGCCGTCGAGGCCATGGAGTCCACGCTGCGCGGCCATCTCGACAAGCAGGCCGCCGCGCAGGGCCTGCCGCCAGCAGTACCGGTGCCTGAGCCAACCATCGCCGATTCACCTTTGTACCTGGATGGCGGTGACCGCCAGGTGGCCGTGCTGGGCGCCATGGCGCTGCCGCGCCTGGTGATTTTGGGCAATCTGTTGTCCGACCAGGAGTGCGACGAACTGATCGCCGCCGCCACGCCGCGCCTGAGCCGGTCGCTTACGGTCGCTACCAAGACAGGCGGGGAGGAGGTGCATGCCGACCGCACCAGCCAGGGCATGTTCTTCCAGCGCGGCGAAAACGAGCTGGTCTCGAGGATCGAGGCGCGCATTGCCAAGCTGCTCAACTGGCCGGTCGAAAACGGAGAAGGCCTCCAGGTGCTGCAATACGTGCCAGGCACCGAATACCGTCCGCACTACGACTACTTCGATCTCTCCGAGCCGGGCACGCCGACCATCCTCAAGCGAGGCGGCCAACGCGTCGGCACCGTGGTGATGTATCTGAACGAGCCGGAAAAAGGCGGTGGCACTACGTTCCCGGGCGTGCATTTCGAGGTGGCGCCCAAACGCGGCAATGCGGTGTTCTTCAGCTATGAGCGCCCCCATCCTTCCACCAAGACCCTGCACGGCGGCGCACCCGTGATCGCGGGGGAAAAATGGATTGCGACGAAGTGGTTGCGTGAAGGGGAGTTCCGTTGAGTGTGACCAGAGGCAGCGCTGCATGAAGCTGCACGTGAACGGCATCACCATCGAGGCCGAGGACTCAGGTGGTTCCGGCGAGCCGGTGTTGCTCATCATGGGGTTGAATGGCCAGCTCATTCATTGGCCAGACAGCCTTCTGCAAGGCCTGACGGGCGCGGGCTACCGGGTGCTGCGCTTTGACAATCGGGATGCCGGTTTGTCGACCCACCTCGCAGACAAGCCCGCACCCCGCATTCCCTGGGTAGCCACCCAGGCATGGATGGGCTTGCGTCCGAGCGTGCCCTACAGGCTGGCCGACATGGCGGCCGACGCGCTGGGTGTCCTGGATGCGCTGGGCCTGTATCGCGCGCACATCGTCGGTCTGAGCATGGGTGCCATGATTGCCCAGCGTGTGACGCTGGCCGCGCCGGAGCGGGTGCGTTCGCTGACCTGCATCATGGGCAGCAGCGGCGGGCGCGGCTTGATGAAGCCCAAGGCGGCCGTTTTGCGCGCAGCCACCACCAAGCCGCGCGGCAGCGCTGACATGGCCGCGCTCGAGCAGTACTACCTGAATTTTTTCGCGCCATCTCCAGCCCGACGCTGCCGCCGCCGGAGAGCGAGCTTCGGGCGGCGCTGGAACGCACCGTACGCCGGGGCGGCCTGGACACGGAAGGCACCTACCGGCAGCTTGCGGCCATCCTCGCCGACGACGACCGTGCCGAGCTGTTGTCCCGCATCGCCTGCCCGACGCTGGTCATGCACGGGGCTGAAGACACTTTGCTGCCGATGGCGTGCGGCGAGGATACGGCCAGGCGCATTCCAGGCGCCCGGCTGGAGATCATTGCAGACATGGCGCATGATCTGGTGCCGGCCGCGCACCCTGAAATCGTACGCCGAGTGCTGGCCGTTCTGCTACCTTTCCTGGCTGGGCAGGACGTGCGGCAAGAACCCTTTTCCTAGGAGTCACGGCATGAGCCATTCCCCAGGCGCAGCGGATTCTCCGCTGGGCAAATCCACCGTCTATGCCGATCAATATGATGCCGGCCTGCTGTTTCCTATTGCCCGGGCACCCCAGCGGGCCAGCATGGGGATCCAGGGCCAGCCGATGTTCTTTGGCGCCGATCTCTGGACGGCCTACGAGCTTTCCTGGCTGAACCCGCGCGGCAAGCCCCAGGTGGCTATCGCGCACATCATGGTACCGGCCGAGAGTACGCACATCATTGAAAGCAAATCCTTCAAGCTCTACCTGGGCAGCTTCAGCGGTACACGCTTTGCCGATGCCGACGAAGTGCGCCAGCGCATCCGCCAGGATCTGAGCGCGGGCATCTGGCAGGGCGGTCCGGTGCGGGCGTCCGTGGGCGTCAGGCTCGTAGCGCCAGAGGAGTTCGATCAGGAGCCCCTGCAAGAACTGGATGGCCTGAACCTGGACCGGCTGGATATTGAATGCGACCGCTTCGAGCCTGCGCCGGACCTGCTTTCCTCCGCGCAGGATGAGCAGCCGGTGGAGGAAACACTGACCAGCCGCCTGCTGAAAAGCAACTGCCCGGTGACGGGGCAGCCGGACTGGGGCAGCGTGCAGATCCGCTACATAGGGCCGCAGATCGATCAGGCAGGGCTGCTCAAGTACATCATCAGCTTCCGGGGCCACGATGAGTTTCACGAGCACTGCGTGGAGCGGATGTTCACGGACATCTGGGCGCGCTGCCGGCCGGCCAAGCTGTCGGTCTACGCGCGCTATACGCGGCGGGGTGGCCTGGATATCAACCCCTGGCGCACCAGCCACCCGGGGCCGATGCCCCTCAGTGTGCGTACCGCGCGACAGTAGCCCTGGGACCGCCAAGCTCCAGCTTGGCATTCAGGCCACAAGGACACGCTGCTGCCAAGCTGGAGCTTGGCGGTCCCAGGGGGCTCAATCACCAAAAGTCTTCAGCGGAGACAGCGGTGGAAACTCTCCCGCACGCTTGTCCTTCATCGCAGTCACGGCTTCCCGCACATGCGCATTGCTCCAGATCGAGCCCTGGAGCCAGCCCATCTGGCGCAGGCTGTCTTCCACCGAATGATCCCGCGCGTAGTTCACAGCCTGCTTGGTGCCCCAGATGGCGATTGGCGGCTTGGCGGCGATTTCGGCGGCGCATTGCAGCGCGGCGGCGAGTGTGGCTTCCTGCGTGTCGAAGACCTCGTTGACCAGGCCGTACTGCATGGCTTTCTGCGCGCTCAGGCGGCGGCCGGTATAGGCCAATTCCTTGACGACGGCCATCGGCATCAGTTTGGGCAAGCGCTGCAAAGTGCCCACATCGGCCACCATGCCGATGTTGATTTCCTGGATGCAGAAGAAGGCGTCCGCGCTGGCATAGCGGATGCAGGTGGCCGTCACCATGTCCACCGCACCGCCGACACAGCCGCCATGGATGGCGGTGATCACAGGGATGCGCAAGGTCTCGAGCTTGGTGAAGGTCGCCTGTAGATCTCCCAGCAGATCGAAGATAGCCGCGCGGCCTTCCGCGCTTTGGTCATCCATCTGAATGGCACCGCCAAAAACATCGAGCGCCATGCCGGCGGAAAAGTGCTTGCCCGTGCTGGAAATCACCAGTGCGCGTGCTTCGCCGCTCCTGTGCAACTCCGTCAGTACGGCATCCAACTCGTGCCAGAAGGCTGGATTCATGGTGTTCATCGCTTCCGGGCGGTTGAGCACCAGGTGAGCCACATGGTTGTGGATGGTGAGCGAGAAGCTGGTGAGTTGCAGGGGCATGAATGTCTCTTGGGTGAGTGTTAAAAAGCTCCCCGGTCAGCGTGTCGTGCCCTCTCGTTCTATTCGCCAGGAGGGCTGGGTCCGCGCCGGTGGATGACGCATTCTGGGCCAATCCGTCGGGAATGGCATCCGCTTTTACCAGCGAGCCCACGCGCACCCCCAGCAGGCGCAGGCGGCGGGAAAGGTCGGCGCGCTTCAGGCACAGGCCCGCCACGCGGCGGATGAGCTTGGCGTCCGACGTATAGGCGTCGATGCTCTGGTCCCGCGTGACGATCTTGAAGTCGTCAAAACGCAGCTTGATGCCGATGGTCTTGCCCACATAGCCCTTGGCGGCCAGATCGCCGGCCACCTGCTCGCACAGCCTCGTAAAAATAGCTCCCAGCGTGGCGCGATCGTGCACGGCGTGCAGATCGCGGTCGAAGGTGGTTTCCCTGCTCATGCTGACCGGTTCGCTTTCGACCACCACCGGGCGGCTGTCGCGGCCATGAGAGGCTTCGTTCAGCCATGCGCCGTAGGCTTTGCCGAAGTTGGCCACCAGCCATGCACGGTCACGCGCGGCCAACTCGCCTATGGTGTGGATGCCATAGCCCTGCAGCTTCGCGTCAGCCTTCGGCCCGATGCCGTTGATCTTTCGGCAGGGCAGGGGCCAGATCCTGGTCTCGAGATCGCTCTCATGCACGATGCTGATGCCGTTCGGCTTGTTGAATTCGCTCGCCATCTTGGCGATGAGCTTGTTGGGCGCCACGCCGATGGAGCAGGTCAGCCCCGTGACGTTTGCGATGCCTTTCTGGATCAACCGCGCCAGTACGCGCCCCCCTCACGCTGGCCGCCCGGTACGTCGGTGAAATCGATGTACACCTCATCCACGCCACGGTCTTCCATCACTGGGGCGATATCCCGGATGACCTGCTTGAACATGCGCGAATACCGGCGGTATTGATCGAAATCGACCGGCAGCAGAATCGCCTGCGGGCAGAGCTTGGCAGCTTTCATCAGCCCCATGGCGGAGCCTACCCCGAACCGGCGCGCGGGGTAGGTGGCCGTGGTGATCACGCCGCGTCCTACGTAATCCTGCAGAAGGGGGAAAAACTCGACAGGGATCTCGGCGAGATGCTCGGCTGTCCATTCGCGCTCCGGAAACGCTTCGTTCAACCGGGCAATCAGGTCATCCTCGCGCCGCCGCGAACCGCCAATGACCATCGGCAGGCCTTTGAGCTGGGGATAGCGTAGCCATTCGACGGACGCGTAGAAGGCGTCCATGTCGAGGTGGGCGATGCGGCGGGACATGATTGATCTTGCACGACTGGCTGCTCAACGCCCTCTTTTTCCGGAAGAGGGGGTGAAAATGCTTTGAACACGCTCTTAGCGCGTGCTCTTATGCGGCGGGCAGCACGGTCCCCACGCATTCACCAAACCCGATGCGAACGGCACCTGGCTTTTCGCACCAGCCCCGCAGCACCACCGTATCGCCGTCCTCCAGCCAGGTCCGGGTTTCGCCGTTGGCCAGCTGGATCGGATTCTTGCCTCCAGAAGTCAGCTCGATCAGCGCGCAGGCCTGGTCCAGGGTAGGGCCGGAGAGGGTGCCTGTACCCAGCAGGTCTCCTGGCTGCAGGTTGCAGCCGTTCACCGTGTGGTGGGCCACCATCTGCCCTGCTGTCCAATAAGCGTGGCGATAGTTGGTCAGGGTGATGCGGGCCGGTGCAACCTTGGCTTCGCGCATTTTTGGTGTTTCGATGAGCGCTTCGAGCTGAATGTCGAGGCCGCCCGAGGCGCTGTTGGCAGCACTGCTGAGATAGGGCAGTGGCTGGGGATCGCTCTCAGGGTGGGCGAAGGCGGCACGGAAGGGGGCGAGTGCCTCCATGGTCACCACCCAAGGTGAAATGGTGGAGGCAAAGTTCTTGGCCAGGAAGGGGCCCAGAGGCTGGTACTCCCAGGGCTGGATGTCCCGGGCTGACCAATCGTTGAACAACACCAGGCCAAAAATGTGCGACTCCGCTTGCTCGATCGGGATGGCGTCACCCAGTTCATTGCCCTGGCCGATGAGAATCCCCATCTCCAGCTCGATGTCCATGCGCGCGCTGGGTTTCACCTGAGGGACTTCGGCCTCCGGTGGTTTCACTTGGCCGCGCGGCCGCTTGAACGATTGCCCCGAGACACCAATACTTGACGACCGGCCGTGATAGCCGATGGGCACCCATTTGTAGTTGGGCAGCAATGGGTTGTCCGGGCGGAATTGCTTGCCGATATTGGTGGCGTGGTGCACCGAGGTGTAGAAATCGGTGTAGTCGCCAATGCGCGCCGGCAGATCGTATTCGGCCTCCGATTGGGGCACCAGGCAGGCTTTCAACGCAGCTTCGCGCGAGGATCCTTGGCGGAGGGCTTGCGAGAGCGCGCCACGCAAACGGGAAAGGGGTTGCGTGCCGAGACCCATCAGGTGATTGAGGGTGGGTTCGGCGGCGGCTTGCGCTGCTGGCAGCGCATCGCCTTCGAACACGCCGGCTTTCAGGGCCGCAGCCATGTCCACGATCTGATCGCCAATGGCCACGCCGCCACGCAAGGATTCCTGGGCACCACGGCGGCGGAAGATGGCGAAAGGCAGGTTCTGGATCGGAAAATCGGTCTGGCCGCTGTTGGCTGACTCCACCCAGCTTTTCAGGGCTGGATCGTGTGTTTCGTTAAGTTGGGTCATGAGGTCTCCTGCGCCATGTTGGCTGACGGCATGTTGAACATAATTTGCAATGGCGTGGATGGTACCCAGCCTGGAGGGGCCATGCCAAAACAAGGTGTTTCGCGCACGCTGTCAGCGCTTGTTGATGAGGAATAGCGTCGCCTTTTGGCTGCGAACAGTCATGTTGCATTGCAGCAATTTGCGTTTCAGGTGATAATCGAAGGCTTCGCGGATCGGCAATAGGCCGGCGCGTTAGATACATCTCCCTTCTCGCACGCTGTCACCCGTCAAACTGGCCATGATGCCGGGGGTTGACTCAAAGGCGGAAAGCAGGGGGCCTTCTCAGATCGTGAATACGTTCTTGAGGCCACCGCATTTGTTTTCCGTCCAGCGTTACGCTGTTTTTTCAGCGCCACGCTGTTTCTTTTGCATGCCGCGTTGTTGGATGGTTGGTGTTTTTGAAACCCCGGGTGCCTTGAGCGCCCGCCATTTGACATGCGCGCAGCCGCTTGACCTGCCAGGGCCATTGCTCCCTTGGCAGAGCTTGGCTTTTTGCATGCCGGAAAGAAACAACACATGGATTCCTTCGATCACCTGACAGACCTGCCTTCGCAAGACATTGCTCCCGAGGCTGCCAGTTCCATTTCCACTCCCGTGGCCCCCACGGCACCTGTGGCCCCCGCTCCCAACGCCTTCGCTGCACTTGGCCTGGCACCTGAACTGGTGCAGGCCGTGACCGATCTGGGCTTTTCAGAGCCCACCACTGTGCAGGCCCGCGCCATTCCCCTGGCGCTGCAAGGCGATGCCGAGCATTTTGCCGACCTCATGGTGTCCAGCCAGACCGGCAGCGGCAAGACGGCGGCCTTTCTGCTGCCAGTGTTGCACACCTTGATCGGTCTGCAGCAGCAAGCCTTCGAGCAGGAAAAAGCCGCCTGGGATGCCAAGGTGGCTGAAGCCCTGGCACGCGGCGAGGCCGCGCCCAAGCGCCCACGCCGCAAGGACCCCACCAACCCCCGCCACTTCAAGCCCGCCGTGCCCGGCGCGCTGGTGCTGTGCCCCACGCGCGAGCTGGCCCAACAGGTGGCGGCCGACGCCATTGATCTCGTCAAGCATTGCCGCGGCTTGCGCATTGCCAACATCGTGGGCGGCATGCCCTATCAGATGCAGATCGCCAAGCTGCAGAACGCGAACCTCGTGGTGGCCACGCCCGGCCGTCTGCTTGATCTACAGCGCTCCGGCCAGATCCGCCTGGATGAGGTGCGTTTCCTGGTGGTCGACGAAGCTGACCGCATGCTCGATCTGGGCTTCGCCGATGATCTGGCTGAAATCAACGAACTGACCGCCCAGCGCCAGCAGACCATGATGTTCTCGGCCACCTTCGCGCCGCGCATCCAGCAACTGGCCATGCGTGTGATGCACGAGGGCGGCGCACGGGTGCAACGCGTGCAGATCGATTCTCCGAAAGAGCGCCACGCCAACATCCGCCAGGAACTCTATTGGGCAGACAGCCCTGAGCACAAGCGCCGCCTGCTGGATTACTGGCTGCGCGATCCTGGCATTGACCAGGCCATCGTGTTTGCCTGCACCCAAGTAGAGTGCGAAGAGTTGGCCGAAGACCTGCAGCAGGCCAACTTTGCCGCCGTGTCGCTGCATGGAGCACTGAGCCAGGCCGTGCGCAACCGCCGGCTGAATGCGCTGCGCGACGGCCGCGTGCAAATCCTGGTGGCCACCGATGTGGCTGCGCGCGGGATCGACGTGCCCACCATCACGCACGTCTTCAACTTCGGCTTGCCGATGAAGGCCGAGGACTACACGCACCGCATCGGCCGCACGGGCCGCGCCGGCCGCGACGGGCTGGCCGTGACCCTGGCCGAAATCCGCGACCGCCGCCGTCTGGCCGATATCGAGGCCTACACGCAGCAGCCTTTCCGTCCGCTCACCGTGGATGGCCTGGAGCCGACCAAGTTCTTCCCTCCCGTGACGGGGCCCAAGGAGCACGGACGTGGCGGCAAGCCGGGCGGCCGTCCGCGTCGTGGCGGTGGCCGTGAAGGCTTTGGCGGTCCTCGCGGGGGCGAATCCCGTGGTCCGCGCCAATTCCGGCCGGATTCGGGCTTTGACCGGCAAGAACGCAGTTTTGACCGCCCCGAGCGTGGCGCTGGCGACCGCCGCAGGGAAGGCGGTGCCGGCGATTTCGGCCGGCCTGGCCATGGCCAGCCGATGGCGCGCGTCAAGGCCACCACTTTTGGCCAGAACCGCAAGCCTGCCGCTCCGCGCGGTCATGGGGCCCCGGCTGGGCGCCCTGCGGCCAAGCCCTACGCGCCGCGCAAAGCGGGCCGCTGAGACCGTACGAGGCCCGCTCCGCTTGCCGGAGCAGGCCTCCCCTGCTTTTAGGTTTGAAGCACCCGCCCAGGATTCATGATGCCCTCAGGATCGAGGGCTTTTTTGATCGCCTGCATCATCTCCAGCGCCACCGCTGATTTGTAGTTCGGCAACTTGTTGACTTTCAGGCTGCCGATGCCATGTTCGGCGCTGATCGAACCCTCATGCCGGGTCACGGCATCGAACACCAGGGTATTGATGCGGTCCTCATGCTGGCGCAGGAATTCGCGCGCGTCGCCACCCTCGGGTGTCTGTACGTTGTAGTGAAGATTGCCATCGCCCAGGTGGCCAAAATCGACCAGGCGCACGCCGGGAATCTCACGGGCCAGCAGGGCGTTAGTTTCCTCCACGAAGGCGGGAATGCGTGACACTGGCAGGCTGATGTCGTGCTTGATGTTCAAGCCTTCTTCAGACTGCGCCAAAGGGATGCTTTCCCGGATGTGCCACAGGGTGCCCGCTTGGGCCAGGCTCTCGGCCACCACGGCATCAGCCACGCAACCGGACTCCAGCGCCGCTTCCAGCAGGCGCTCGAATTGCACCCTCGCATGTTCCTCGCCCTCATGGTCCGAGTTTTCCAGCAACACGCACCATGGATGGTCACGCCACAAGGGTGCGCGCAGTTGCGGCATATGCTTGTCCACCAGGCTGAGCGCGAATTGGTTCATCACCTCGAAACCCGTCAATCCGGCGCCCAAGTGTTTGTGCGCCAAGCCCAGCAGGTCCACGGCGGCCTGCATCGAGGGTACGGCAGCCCAGGCGGTCAGGCGTGCCGCGGGCAGCGGGTAGAGTTTCATCGTGGCGGCGGTGATGATGCCCAGGGTGCCTTCGCTGCCGATGAACAGGTCCCTCAGGTCATAACCTGTGTTGTCCTTGCGCAGGCCGCTCAGGCCGCTCCATATCTCGCCTTTCGCGGTCACCACTTCGAGGCCCAGGCACAGCTCACGTGCGTTGCCGTAGCGCAGTACCTGAGTGCCTCCCGCATTGGTGCCGAGGTTGCCGCCCAGCGTGCAGCTTCCCTCCGCGGCCAGGCTCAATGGAAACAGAAATCCCGCCGTTTCGGCCGCGGATTGCAGGTTTTGCAAGATACAGCCGGCTTCGGCGGTGAGGGTCAGATTGGCCGGATCGATGGCGCGCACGGCGTCCATGCGCCGCAGGCTCAGCACCACCTGCGTGCCGCTTTCATCGGGCACCGAGCCTACCGCCAGCCCCGTGTTGCCCCCTTGCGGCACGATGCTGGTACCGTGCTGCGCGCAAGCCTTGACCACTTCCGCGACTTGGGCGGTGTTCGCGGGGCGTACCACGGCCAACGGGCGGCCTTGGGCGCGCTGGCGCCAGTCGCGTGTGTAGGCGCTCAGATCGCCTTCGGTCAAGACGTGGGTGGGGCCGACAATGCGGCGCAGGGCGTCTGGCAGGCTGGATGAGGTCATGGCTTCAGCTTTCTCTTTCTATTGGGGTGCTCGCCGCGGCTGAGCGCTTGGCGTGCTTTTGCCGCAAGCGCACGTGCAGCGTGCATGCGGTGAACAGCACCACGCAGAGCAGCACCTGCAGCATCGCGAGCTGGTTGCTCGGTGGGCGGTCTCCGCTCGCACGCACAATACCCTCGGTCACGTAGAGCCAGATGAACAGCGACACCCAGCGGTAGGTGTACATGCGCAATCGGAGCAGACCGGGTAGCGGCAGCAGGAGGGGAGAACCTTAAGTGCCAGCCAGGAGCCGCCAGGGCGCAGCGGCGCCAGCCACAGCTCCCAGGCCAAGACAAGCGCGATCAGTGCCAGCAGCGCGGAGACGGCGACGATTCTCGTCCAGCGGACGTCGGTATTCATGCGGGTATGGTCAAGATATTGAGCGGTCGATGACCGTTTTCTAGGATGATACCCACCATGAAGCTGCAGGCTTTGCGTACGCGCGCATACGATTTCATCACCGAGGTCACTGACTTCCCGGTGCTGCCCACGGCTGCCACTCTATGGCAGCGCTTCAAGCAAGACCGGCTGGGCCTGACGGCCAGCTCGCTCACCTTCACCTCCACGCTGGCGCTGGTGCCTTTTTTTGCCATCGTGCTCTCCGTGTTCACGGCGTTTCCGCTGTTCGGCCAACTCAAGCTGGCGCTGGAGCAGTGGCTGATCGACAGCCTGATTCCTGCCAGCATTTCCCACAATGTGCTCGACTATCTGACCCAATTCGTCGGCAAGGCGAGTGAGCTGGGGGTGGCCGGGGCCGTAGGCCTTTTCGTGACCGCGCTTTCATTGGTGCTCACGATCGACCACACCTTGAACGACATCTGGCGCGTGACCGTCAAGCGCCCGCTGGGCCAACGTGTGCTGGTGTACTGGGCTGTCCTGACGCTCGGGCCGTTGGTCCTCGGAGCCAGCCTGGCGATCACCTCTTATGTGATCACACGTTCACGCGGCTTGCTGCCTGATCTGCCGGGGGGCGTGAATTTTCTGCTCGATACCGCGCAGTTCTTGCTGCTGACTGGCGGGCTCACGCTGCTGTACCGTTTTGTGCCGAATACGCCGGTGAAATGGAAGCACGCACTGGTTGGCGGCCTGTTCGTGTCGGTTTTCATGGGGCTCGTCAAGCAGATCCTGGGTTGGTATTTGTCGAGCATCCCGACGTATTCGCTGATCTACGGTGCCTTCGCCACGGTGCCGATTCTGCTGCTGTGGAGCTATCTGTCATGGCTCATCGTGCTGTTCGGCGCCGTCATTGCGGCTTATCTGCCTAGCTTGCTCACAGGCGTGGCCCGGCGCGGCGGGGGGCCGGGCTGGGAGTTCGAGCTGGGCTGCGAGGTTCTGCAGGCGCTGGCCCGGGTGAGGAGCACGACGGCGCGCGGCTTTACCCTGCCGCAGCTGGCCAACTGGCTGAAAGTCGATACCTTGCAGCTGAGCCCCGTGCTGGAGGCCCTGCAATCGCTCGACTGGGTGGGCGAGCTCGCGACGCACACCGAGAACGAGCAACCGCGTTATGTCTTGCTGGTGGAGCCGGCCCGGACCCCGCTCAGGCCGCTGATGGAGCGCCTGCTGCTGGCGCCTGATGAGGCGCTCAGCGGGTGGTGGACGCATGAAGGTGTGGCGGGCATGACGGTGGAGGACGTTCTGGAGCGTCCAGGCCGCTGATGGCCGCTATTCAAGGGAGGCACAGGTGCCCACTCTGCTGGGAGTTCTCCGCCTATTCGGAGAGAAACTCTTGGAGCGCCCACAGTACCTCATCGGGGGCTTCGCTCATCAGCGCGTGGCCACCGTTGACTTCCACCAGCTTGACCAGCCTGGCGTGCGCGGCGAGGGCGCGCGCGGCTTTGGGCGGGGTCATCTGGTCGTGCCGGCCGATGATGAACAGGGTGGGGCAGTGCACCGCCGCCATGGCCTGCTCGCCGCCCGCGTAGCTGTCGCAGGCCTTGAAACCGGTGTAGAACACGTTGGTCTTCGCATTGCTGGCCAGCATGCGCCGCATCAGGGCCCGGGAGCCGCCATAAAGCCAGGTGCCCGGCCCCAGGGCCGATGGTGGGGGCGCCAGCGTGGAGTGCGAAAACTGGTTGACCATGGCAATGGCTTTTTCGGGCGCCTTGACCGAGCTTTCCAGCAGGGCGGGTGAGACTTTCATCGGGTAAGCCGAACCGGCCATGACGAGATGGCTGATGTGCGCCGGCGCGCGCGCGGCAGTTTCCAGGGCGATCAGCGAGCCAAAGCTGTGGCCTACCAACGCAGCCTGATTGAGGCCGGCGGCACTGAGCAGCGCGATGATGGTGCCGGCGGCTTCTTCCACCGTGGCAGGCGGCTCGCCGCCGCTCTTTCCCTGGCCCGGCAGGTCGATCGCCAGCACGTTCCAGCCATGATGGGCCAGATAGCGGCTTTGCAGGATCCAGACGCTGTGATCGTTCAGCACGCCATGGATGAAGATGACCGTCGGCTTGGCGGCATCGAACGCCTTGCCGCCGGTGTAAGCGTACAGGTCGTGACCGTTGACTTTGAGGTACATATCAGTTTTCCATGGTGCTATGCGACGCCCGTATCGCATGAAACACAAAGGCTTGAAAGGCCGCGGAGCAGGCCATGCCAGGGCACCCGCGGAGCTGGCTTTGCCAGGCCGCTGGGTGCGTCCCTTGGGGGAAGGCGCGTAAGCGACTCAGGGGAGTTTCATTTTGCTACTTTCAGCGCGCGCTTGAGATCATCGATCAGATCATCGGGATCTTCCAGTCCGATGGACAGCCGGATGGTGCCGGGGCCGATGCCGGCGCCAGCCAGAGCGTCGTCGCTCATGCGGAAATGCGTGGTGCTGGCTGGATGGATCACCAGACTGCGGCAGTCGCCCACGTTGGCCAGGTGGCTGAAGAGCTTGAGCTGCTCGATGAAGCGCTTGCCCTGCTCGCGAGAGCCTTTCATATCGAAACTGAACACGCTGCCAGCGCCCTTGGCGCCATGTTTCAGCAGCTTGTTGGCCAGGGCATGGCTGGGATGCGATTCCAGCAACGGGTGGCGCACGCCGGACACGAACGGGTGCTCGGCCAGAAAGCGCACGACTTTTTCAGTGTTGGAAAGATGCCTTTCCATGCGCAGCGGCAGCGTTTCGATGCCCTGCAGGATCAGCCAGGCGGAGTGCGGGCTCATGCACGCGCCAAAATCGCGCAGGCCCTCCCGCCGTGCCCGCAGCAGGAAGGCGCCCACAGTGCTTTCGTCGCTGAACACCATGTCGTGGAAGCCATCGTAGGGGGCGGTGAGTTCGGCGAACTTGCCGCTCGCGTCCCAATCGAACGCGCCGCCATCCACCACAATGCCGCCGATCACCGTGCCGTGGCCGCTCAGGAACTTGGTGGCCGAGTGGTAGACCAGATCGGCGCCATGATCGAAGGGCTTGAGCAGGTAGGGCGTAGTGAAGGTGGAATCGACCAGCAGCGGAACGCCGGCCTCGTGGGCAATGGCTGATACGGTAGGAATGTCGAGTACGTCGAGCCCCGGGTTGCCCACTGTTTCGCCGAACAGCAGCCGCGTATCGGGCCGGATGGCGGCCCGCCAGCCGTCGATGTCGCCCGGCTTGACGAACGTGGTTTCAATGCCGAAACGGCGCAGCGTGTAATGCAGCAGGTTCTGGCTGCCGCCATAGAGGGCGGTACTGGCCACGATATGGCTGCCGGCCCCCATCAGCGTGGCAATGGCCAAGTGCAGCGCCGCCTGGCCGCTGGCGGTAGTGATCGCGCCAATACCGCCTTCGAGGGCGGCCACGCGCTGCTCCAAGACGGCGTTGGTGGGGTTGCTGAGGCGGCTGTAGACATGACCCGAACGTTCGAGATTGAACAGCGCCGCCGCATGGTCGCTGGACTCGAAAACGAACGAGGTGGTCAGATGGATCGGTACCGCACGCGCGCCGGTAGCTGCGTCGGGGGCAGCGCCGGCGTGAATGGCGAGCGTATCGAAGCCGGGATCGGCGTAACCGGACATGTGCATCTCTCCTGATGAATTTTTGCTGGTAGGCCGCTACCGAGGCAAAAAGCGCCCCCTCGGGGGGCAGCGGACCTCGCGTAGCGGGAAAGCGTGGGGGCCATTTTTTGTTACCGGCTGCTGGTGGCCGTGCGTCATTGTGGGCTATATTTGTTCATCACCACGTTGGTGCTGGAAGGAACAGAGCATGAAAGTCAGTGATATCTTGCGGGTCAAAGGCAATGCCCTGTACACCGTCACGCCCGACGAGCCCTTGGCCAGGGCGGTCGACATCATGGCGGAGAAAGACATCGGCTCGCTGGTGGTCATGGAGCACGGCGACGTGGTGGGCATGCTCACCTTCCGCGAAATCATCCTGGCGCTGGCGCGAACCGGTGGCCAGTTGGGCGACGTGCCGGTGCGCACCAACATGGACGACCACCCGCTCACTTGCACCCTGGAAACCGACATGGACGAGGTCCGCCGCATGATGCTGGACCGCCATGCGCGCTACATGCCGGTCATGGACAAGAAAATGCTGATGGGGGTGGTCAGCTTCTACGACGTTGCCAAGGCGGTGGTAGACAGCCAGAATTTCGAGAACCGCATGCTCAAGGCCTACATCCGCGATTGGCCTGAAGAAGGGGCCCGCGCTGAAGACGCGTGAGTTGTTGCCCCCTGAGGCGCTGACGCACCATCCACCAGGGGACGTTGCCAGCGGCCTGGCAAAGCCAGCTCCGCGGCAACCCCGTATGGCCTGCTCCGCGGCCTCTCGAACATGTTCGCAACTTCTTTGCAGGGTCTTTTCCCCGTCATACCCGGATGGTCGGGTAAGAGCTGAGCAAAGGCACCGTGAGGAGATCGTGGACACATTCTTAGACGCGCGATAATCGCGCTCTATGAGTGGCAATACTTTCGGCTCCCTTTTTGCGGTTACTAATTTTGGTGAATCCCACGGTCCGGCCATCGGCTGCGTGATCGATGGCTGCCCGCCCGGCATGGAGCTGTCGGAAAGTGATATTCAGCCTGAACTGGACCGGCGCCGGCCAGGAACCTCCAAATTCGTCACCCAGCGCAACGAGGCCGACGCGGTCGAGATCCTGTCCGGGGTGTACGAGGGCAAGACCACGGGCACGCCCATTTGCCTGCTCATCCGCAACACCGACCAGCGCAGCAAGGACTACGGCGATATCGCCCAGACTTTCCGCCCCGGTCATGCGGATTACACCTATTGGCGCAAGTTCGGCATCCGCGATCCCCGCGGCGGAGGGCGGTCTTCTGCGCGATTGACCGCTCCCACGGTGGCGGCTGGCGCGGTGGCCAGGAAGTGGCTGCACCAAAAATACGGCACCACATTCCGGGGCTGCATGACGCAGGTGGGCGAATTGGCGATTGGCTTCGAGGATTGGGCGCACGCGGGCAACAACCCCTTCTTTGCCCCTGTGGCCGATGTGTCGGAAATAGAAAACTACATGAACGTCTTGCGCAAATCGGGCGATTCATGCGGCGCGCGGCTGCGCGTCACGGCGGAGCAGGTGCCGGTGGGCCTGGGCGAGCCGCTCTATGACCGGCTGGATGCTGATATCGCGAAGGCCATGATGGGGCTGAACGCCGTGAAAGGCGTGGAAATCGGCGACGGCTTTGCCAGCGTGGCGCACAGAGGCAGCATGCACGGTGATTCGCTCCAGGCCGGTGGCGGTTTTGCTAGCAACCACGACGGCGGGGTGCTTGGAGGCATCAGCACCGGGCAGAACCTGGAGGTGGCCATTGCCATCAAGCCGACCAGCTCGATTCTGGTGCCACGTGAATCGCTCAATACGGCCGGCGCCCCGGTCGAGGTGATCACCAAGGGCCGGCATGACCCCTGCGTGGGCATACGAGCCACCCCTATCGCTGAAGCGCTCCTGGCGCTGGTGGTGATGGAGCACGCGTTGCGCCTGCGGGCCCAGTGCGGTGATGTACCTGTACCGCCTGGGTTTTGAGTGTCCGTTGCGGCTTGGCTTGCCCCTTCCCCCTCTGGGGGAAGGCCGGGATGGGGGCTTTCACGGCGGTGGATTCGAATGGCCTTCTGTTGTGCACATCGCATGGTGAAAGCCCCCATCCCAACCTTCCCCCAGAGGGGGAAGGAGTAAGACCAGCCAGTAGCCCATGACCACCCCCTCTGATGCCGTCACCCAGCTTTCCGAAGCCGATTGGATAGAGGCCGCCAGGTACGACAAAGTCGTGACGGGTATGCGTTCGAGCCAGGTGGCGGCCCTGGTCGTGATTGGCTTGCTTTGCGGTCTGATGTTCCCCTATGTGCCTGCCTGGCAGCTCGCCTTGTGGGGGTTGGCTTCTGTTCTGGCCCTGGGGCTGCGCCATGATTTTGGCAAGCGCTTTACCAAGCTGGGTGAGTTGCAGTCGATTGATGCGCAACTGAACTTCGCGCGCAGCCGCACCTGGATCTGGGGGCTGTACGGAGCCGTCTGGACCAGTTGCGCCTTCCTGCTCCTGGAGCCCATGCCGCCGCAACTGGAGGGGGTCTGCTGGATGCTGCTGGCGGGCGCATGCAGCGTGGCGGTGCTGTGGATGTCGGCCCATCTGGGGGTCGCGCGCCTGTTCCTGCTCTCCGCGGCGGTCTGTCTGGTCGCCAGCCTGGGCTTGCATTCATTGATCGGATGGCACGCAGTACACAGCGAGAGCACGTTCTGGTTCGCTGGATTTCTGCTGGCCTATCTGCTGGTCTTGCTGCGCGTGGCAGCGAAGCAGCATGAAATGCATGCGAAAAGCATTGACCTGAGCTATCACAATGCCCGGCTGATCTACTCGCTGCGGCAGCAGACTCGCACTGCGCAGGAGGCCTTGATTTTCAAGGACCGGTTCCTGGCGGGTGCCGCGCATGATCTGAAGCAGCCGGTGAATGCGCTCAGCATCTATGCGGAATGGCTGGGCAAGGAACCTGAACTGAGCACGGAACTGGGGCCGAAGATCCTGCAGGCCGCCCAGGCGGTGAACACGCTGTTCGATTCCATGTTCGATCTGGTCAAGCTCGATGCCGGCCAGTTCCGGGTGGTGGTGCAGCCCGTGGATCTCCGGCGGCTGTTTTCCGATCTGGAGCTTCAGTTTCGGCCGCTGGCGGCCCAGAAGGGGCTGGAGTTGCGTGTACGGCCCCCGCCGGCGGGCGCTGCCTTGAACAGTGATCCAGCCATACTGCAGCGCATTCTGGGCAACCTGCTGGGCAATGCCATCCGCTATACCCGTCAGGGTGGGGTCCTTCTGGCCGTCCGCTGTGAGCCGGAAGCGCTACGCTTCGAAGTGTGGGATACGGGCATTGGTATCCCGCCGGATCAGCAATCCCGCATATTTGGCGAGTTCTACAAGGTGCAGTCCGCGGGCACCGAGGAAGGCTTTGGCCTGGGGTTGGCTATTGTGCAGCGGCTGTCCGGGCTGCTGGGACATGGTGTGAGCATGCGCTCTCGCCCTGGTAGGGGCTCGGTCTTTTGTGTGCGTGCGCCTTTCAGCGTCGCCTTGACCGAGGAAATCAGGCGTTGATCAAACCGTTCACGCGCGCGAAGTGCAGGGTCTGCGTACGACTTTTGACGCCCAGGCGCCGAAACAGTCGCCAGAGGTGCACTTTGACGGTATGTTCGCTGATGCCCAGGCGCTCGGCGATGTCGCGGTTGGAGAGGCCTTCATCCAGCATGATGATCAACTGCCTCTGCCGCTTGGTTAGCTTGGTTTCAGCAGGTGCTTCGCCTTCCTCCGCGTCCTGGCCCTCAGGCTGGAGCATCGCGCGCAGAGTGGCGGCGATCTCGCTGGCGCCAGCGGACTTTTCAATATATACATCCGCGCCGGCCTCGCGGCACCATTCCTCGACATCGACGGCCGGGGTGGCCGAGATCACGGCCAGAGGGGTTTCGGGATAACTGGCTCTCAGCACCTTCACCCCGGAAATGCCCACGGTATCGGGCAGCTTCAGGTCAAGGCACAGGATTTCCGGCTCCCCATGCTGAGCAACCGCGGACTCCAGGTCGGATAGCTGCGAGAGCTCCACCACCTCGGAACCCGGCCGGACACGACGTAGAAGCATGACGATCGCGTCGCGCATCAGTGGGTGGTCGTCGATCACATAAATAGCCATTTTTCACTCCCTGACAAGCAGGTTCTATTTGTTGAGTGATTTTGGCTTATTCAGTTCTATTAGTTTCACTACTTATGACGCTAAAGTCTCATAAGTAGTGCGTATTTCACAAATTATCGCTATTAAGGAGGCGATTTAACGCTTCTTCAACGGTCGCGGGCTCAATTCCAGCCGGCAACTCCAGCACGTCCTTCAGGGTGTTTGCGGCTGCCGGCCCCTCGGTTTGCAGCCGTTTGACGGCCTGGCCGGCTTCACGCGGCGAGTCAAATCCCTTGCTTTGGAGCAACACCTGGCCGCCAGTGCTGGTGAGCTTGAAGTAAAAGAGGCCGTCTTTTTCGCGGTATTGCTTGAATACCGGCAGGCTGTCCTTGTGCGGATCCTTGGTTTTCGTGGCGGTCGCCTGAGCGGCGCCCAGCGCGCGCAGGCCCACGGCGGTGCGCAACTGCCGCATGAGCGGGATGGCGACCGCACGCGCTTTTTCCGCGCCCGCGACCAGCAGGGCTTCGACTTCTTCGGGGTGCGAGATCAGGTGTTCGTAGCGCTCGCGCATGGGGCCGATTTCCTGGTCGATGCGCTCGAAGAGCTGCTGCTTGGCATCGGCCCAGCTGATGCCTTCCGCGAAAGCCTTGGCGAATGCCGTGGTTTCCTCCTGGCTGGCAAAAGCGCGGTAGATCGAAAACAGGGCTGAATCCTCGGTGTCCTTGGGCTCACCGGGGGCGCGGGAGTCGGTCACGATGCTCCCGATCAGCTTGCGCAACTGCTCGCGCGAGCTGAACAGCGGAATGGTGTTGTTGTAGCTCTTGCTCATCTTGCGGCCATCCAGGCCGGGCAGCAGGGCTACGTTGTCGTCGATCACCACTTCAGGCAGCACGAGCAGTTCGCCATAAAGGTGATTGAAGCGCTGGGCGATGTCGCGCGCCATTTCCAGGTGCTGGGTCTGGTCGCGTCCCACGGGCACGCGATGGGCGCTGAAGAGCACGATGTCGGCTGCCATCAGCACGGGGTACATGAAAAGCCCGGCAGTGACGTCGAAATCAGGGTCTTCGCCGGCGGCTTCGTTCTTGTCCAGGGCCGCCTTGTAGGCATGGGCGCGATTCAGCAGGCCCTTGCCGGTGACGCAGGTGAGCAGCCAGGTGAGCTCGGGAATTTCGGGAATGTCGGCCTGGCGGTAAAAAGTCACCTTTTCCGGGTCGAGTCCTGCCGCCAGCCAACTGGCTGCGATTTCGAGCGTCGAGCGCTGGACGCGGTCCGGGTCGTCGCACTTGATGAGCGCGTGGTAGTTGGCCAGGAAGTAAAAATTTTCGATTTCTGGCTGGCGGCTGGCGCGCACGGCAGGACGAATGGCGCCAACGTAGTTGCCCAGGTGGGGCGTACCGGACGTGGTGATCCCGGTGAGGGAGCGGATAGGGGCTTGGGAGGTCATGACGAACTAGCGAATCAGGGCAGCCAGCGGGGACAGTAGCAGATCAAGGAAACCGAACGTGAGCGACATCAGCGGCCGCATCCACAGGTTGCTGATGACACCAGCCACCACGAGGGCCATGACAATGAAGAAGCCCCATGGTTCGATGCGGCTGAAGGGAATGGACAGCCTGGCCGGCAGGAGGCTGGTCAGCACCCGTCCGCCATCCAGCGGCGGCAGGGGGAACAGGTTGAAGGCGAACATCACCACGTTGACCAGGACGCCCGCCCGGCACATTTCAAGGAAAAAACGCTCTTCCACCGCAGCGCCGCGCAGCAGATACAGCGCCACACCCCAGGCCAAGGCCTGGATGAGGTTGGAAACCGGCCCGGCCAGCGCGACCCAGATGGTGTCGCGGCGAGGATTTCTCAGCCGGCCGAAATGAACCGGCACCGGCTTGGCGTAGCCAAAAAGGAAAGCGCCGCCCGTGGCTATATAGAGAAACAGCGGCATCGCGATGGTGCCGATGGGATCAATGTGCTTGAGCGGGTTGAGGGTGACCCGGCCCAGCATGGCCGCCGTGTTGTCGCCATAGTACCGGGCGACGTAGCCGTGAGCGGCTTCGTGCACGGTAATGGCGAACAGCACTGGCAGTGCATAGATGGCGATGGTCTGGATGATGTTGGCAATGTCCACGGGGGGATTGTCTCAGAACGTGTTTACGATCTCGGCGCGAGGGCCGTTGTGATCGAAAAATGGTGGATGCAAGCGGTGCGCCGATGCGACGAAAACCGCAGGGATACCTCGTGGTATCGCGAGGATTGTCAACGCGGCATACGCGGTTTTTGCGGGCGCCGTGCAACGGGCGCAACGGACCCGCGAGGAGATCGTAAACACGTTCTCAGAGTGAAGGGGCCGGTTTTTCGTCACACCGGCAAGAGATAGCTGTAGAGCCGGAACTGGAGGCCTGCCCTACAGACCCAGAATGGCCGGGTCGCCGCGCCCCCGGCGCAGGATTTCGGGAGGGCTGTCTGTGAGGTCGACCACGGTGGTGGGCTCCAGGGGGCACGCACCGGCATCGATCACACCCGCGATCTGGCGTTCCAATTGATCCCGGATGGTTTCTGGATCATTCAGAGGCTCGGTTTCTCCAGGGAGGATCAGCGTGGTCGCCAGCAACGGAGCGCCGTGCGTTTCGATCAAATCGAGCAGCACCTGATGTTCGGGAACGCGCAATCCAATGGTTTTGCGCTGCGGGTGGCTGACACGGCGAGGCACTTCCTTGCTGGCTTCCAGCACGAAAGTGAACGGCCCAGGTGTACCGAGCTTGAGCAGGCGGTACTGCGCGTTGTCTACCCTGGCGTAGTTGGAGAGCTCGCTCAGGTCGCGGCAGATCAGGGAGAGCAGTTGCTTGTCATCGAGCCCGCGAATGCGCCGCAAGGTGTCGACCGCTGCTTTGTCGTCCAATTGGCAGACCAGGGCGTAGCTCGAGTCGGTCGGGACGGCCAGCACACCGCCCTGCTGCAGCAATCCGGCCGCCTGCTTGAGTAAACGGGGCTGGGGATTGGCGGGGTGAACGCTGAAGTACTGGGCCATGATGTGATGATAGCGGGGCGTGCTTTGAACACGCGCTTAACACGTTCTTGGAGGGGCGGATTCGAAACTCGCCCATACGCCCGGAAAGAGAGGTGCGGTCAGTGCACGCGCTCGCTGAGTTGCGACCACACGGGGATGAGGCCTGCTGGCAAAGGAGGCAGCTTGCCAAGGTCGATGTGGCTTTCATCGGGGCTGTGGAAGTCGCTGCCGCGTGAAGCCAGGAGATCGAATTCGCGGGCCATGCCGGCATAGCGCACGGCCTCGGCCGAGGTATGGCTGCCTGTGACCACCTCGACGCCCTGGCCGCCATGCTGCTTGAATTCCGAAAACAGCGCGTATTCGACGGTGGGCGAAAAATGGTAGCGCGCCGGGTGGGCAATCACGGCGATGCCACCACTTTGTGTGATCCAGTTGACGGCATCACCCAGCTTGGCCCACCGATGCGGCACGTAGCCCGGCTTGCCCTCGGTAAGATATTTGCGGAAAACCTCGGGTGTATCGCGGCATACGCCGGACTCCACCAGGAACCGGGCGAAATGGGTGCGGGAGATCAGCCTCGGGTTGCCGACATACTTGAGCGCGCCCTCATAGGCGCCGTGAATGCCTACCTTGGCCAATTGCGCGCTCATCTCGATCGCGCGGGGGCCTCGGCCATCGCGTGTGTCGGCCAGGCCCTCGGTCATGCGCGGATCGGTGTGATCGAAGCCCAGGCCGACGATGTGCACCGTGGCGTCGGCAAAGGTCACGGAAATTTCCACCCCGGTCAGGTATTTCAGGCCCTGCGCCCGGGCCGCCTCCAGTGCCCGTTGCTGGCCGCCAACTTCGTCGTGATCGGTCAGCGCCCACAGATCCACCCCATTGGCCTTGGCGCGAGCGGCCAGCACTTCGGGCTCTAGCGTCCCGTCGGATACGGTGGAATGGCAGTGGAGGTCGGCGTTGGTTGGAGAGGTCACGGTCTTATTCTACGAGTGTGACTCCTTCCCCTCTTGGGGGAAGGTTGGGATGGGGGCTTTCACTGCGGTCAATTACACGGTGCTTTTAATTTCCTTCTGCCATTCGATCGAATTGGGCAAGCAGATGTGTGCGCTGGTTTTTGAACACGTTCTAAGGCGAAGGCCATGCCTGTTGAGGCCCGCGCAACTGCTCGAACGCGCGCGCCATTTGCAGCACACCCAGGTCGTCAAAGCGCTGGCCGGCGATCTGCAGGCCGATGGGCCAGAGCTTGCCGTTGCCTGCATCGGCATAGCCGCCATTGACCGAGACGGCCGGCTGCTCGCCCATGTTGTAGGGCACGGTGAAACCGATGTGCTCCAGGCCGCGCAGAGGATCGTTGGTGGGCGAGGCCCAATCGAACAAGGCGGGCCCCACGGGCGAGGTGGGCGAGAGTACATAGTCGAAGGGTTGCAGCGCCATTTGTGTAGCCACGCGTGTCGCGTGCGTGGCGCTGAAGGCGCGGAAGACATCGGGGCCGCTCATGCCGCGCGCGCTGTCTGCCCACTCGCGGATCACGGGCAGCACGCCGTCGCGGGCCTCGGCTGTCAGGGCATCGATGTCGAGCATGGAGCGCATGCGCCAGAAATGATCCAGGCCGGCCAGTAGTTCAGGCGTCATGAAAGGCGCCATCACTGTCACCACGGCTCCGTGCGCCTCGAAGAGATGGCCGGCGTGCTCCACCGCCGTACGGATGGCGGCGTCAACGGGCAAACCGCAGCCCGCATCCAGGTGCAAGCCGATGCGCAGGCCTTTCAAAGGCTTGTCTTGGCGCCACACCAGAGACCAATCGATCGCTTGCGGGGGCAAGGCCATGCTGTCGCGAGGGTCGGGGCGGCTCAACACCTGCATCAACAGTGCGGCATCGGCCGTGGTGCGCGTGATGGGACCGGCGGCGCGGCCCATGTAGGGAGGATCGATCGGGACGCGGCCGAGGCTGGGTTTCAGGCCCACGGTGCCGCACCATCCCGCCGGCAGACGAATGGAGCCGCCGATATCGGTGCCCAGGTGCAGCGGCCCGTAGCCCGCGGCTGCGGCGGCGCCTGCACCCGCGCTGGAGCCGCCGGGTGTTCGCGTGGTGTCCCAGGGGTTGCGCGAAATGGCGTGAAAGGTCGAAAGCCCCGAAGACAGCATGCCGTAGTCCGGCATCGTGGTTTTGCTCACGATGACGGCGCCCGCTTCGCGCACACGCGCCGCAGGAGGGGCGTCGGCTGGGGCGGGCGTGAGTGTGGTGGCCTTCGTCCCCAGCGGGACGGGATCGCCCTGAGTGGCGATGTTGTCCTTGATGGTGACAGGCACCCCGTCGAGCGCGCCGCAAGGCTGCCCTTTGAGCCAGCGTGCTTCGGATGCACGGGCTTGTTCCAGCGCGGCTTCGGGCCGGAGGAGATACGTGGCCGCGATGTGCGGCTCCCAGCGGTCGATTTGTGCCAGGACCGCCTGAGTGGCTTCTACTGGCGAGAATTCCCCGGATTTGTAGCCGGCGATGAGATCATGCGCTGATAGTTCATGCAAAGCCATAACGGTATGTTCCTTGTTCCCGAGGCGTAAGCAAAATGACCGTCATTCCCGCGCAGGCGGGAATCCAGGGGCTTGGAATCGCTGCACCGGATTCCCGCCTGCGCGGGAATGACGATAGAGCGCAATGAGGGTGCTCTCGGCTCAACTCCAGCTGAGGGCCGCCAGATCGTTGACGAAGATCGGCATGTCTTTCCAGAGCCCATTCAGGCGCCGGTTGGCCACGGTCAGCCATTGGGGCTGATAGAGCCAGGCCAGCGCGGCGTCGTCGGCCAGTATCTTCTGTGCCTCGCCCAGCAGTTTGTTGCGCTCGGCCACGTTGGCCGTGACCTTGATCTTGTCGAACAGTTCGTTGAACTTGGGGTTGTTGTACCCCCAGTAATAGTCCGGCTTGGTGAAGTTGACCAGATCGAACGGTTCCACATGGCTGATGATCGTCAGATCGTAGTTGTGCGCACCGCCGTAGGTGTTGGCCAGCCATTGTGCCCATTCGACGTTCTGCACCTTGGCCGTGATGCCGGCCTTGGCCAGCTGAGCCACGATGACCTCACCGCCCTGGCGGGCATAGGGCGGGGGCGGCAGTACAAGGCTCAACTCCAGCGGCGTGGTGATGCCGGCTTCCTTCAGCAGCGCGCGGGCCTTGTCCGGGTTGTAGGGGTTGATGCCCGTGGTGTCGATATAGCCTGCCGCACCTGGTACATAGTGGCTGCCAATCGGCACACCAAAGCCGTCTCCCGCGCCCGCGATGACCGCCTTGCGGTCGATGGCCGCGGAGATGGCACGGCGCACCCGCACGTCGTTCAGGGGCTTCTTGGCGTTGTTGATGGCCAGCACGGTCTTGGCGCGCGAACCGCTCACAATGGTTTGCAGGCGGGAATTGGCCTTGAACTGCGCCGCTCCGCGCGGAGTGACGCGCACGAAGGCATCGATGTCGCCTGAAAGCACGGCAGCGACCTGGGCGGCAGGGTCGCTGATGAAGCGGAAGGTCGCGCGCTTGATTTTGATGGCACCCGGGTTGCGGTAGCTGGGCGAAGCACTCAGCATGACCGATGAGCCCTTGTTCCAGCGCTCCATCGCATAGGGGCCCGTGCCCACGGGTTGGGCGCTGTTGTTGTCGGCGCTCTTGGGCTCGACGATGACGGCCGTGGCCTGGCCCATGTAGAACAGGAAATCCGGGTCGGGTTCCTTGTTTATGATGACGACCGTGTGCTCATCCACCGGGCGCACGCTTTCCATCGCCGCGAAGGTACGCTTGTCCTTGTTGGTGCTTTTCTCGGCGGCGGCTCGTTCGAAGCTGAACTTCACGGTTTGCGCGTTGAACGGTTCGCCGTTGCTGAACTTCACGCCCTTGCGCAGCCTGAAGGTGTAGGTGCGTAGGTCAGGAGAAACTTCCCAGCTTTCGGCCAGAAGCGGTGTGACGCTGCCGTCGGCGTTGATCTTGGTCAGCGTCTCCAGAATGTTGTACTGCACGATCTCTGCAATGGCCGATGCGGCGCCTGCAGTGGGGTCCAGGCCCGGCGGCTCCAGCGTCATGCCCAGGACCACCGCATCCTTGCGCGCCTGGGCCAGGGCAGGGGCGCCCGCGAGGACGGCGGCAGCGGGAATGGACAAGGCAAATTCGCGACGTTTCATTTTCTGGTGTCTCCGTTCAGGCGGGGGTAAGAACGCTCCGAGCGCATGGTAGCGCACGCTGTGGTGTCAGGCATTTTCAGTGATCATCAACTCCGGTACGGAGGCGAGCAGGGTGCGCGTGTACTCATGCTGGGGCTCCCGGAGGACCTGCCGTACAGGGCCTTGCTCCACGATCAGGCCACCCTTCATCACGGCAACGTCCGCACACAGGTGGCTCACCACCGCCAGGTCATGGCTGATGAAAAGGAAAGTCACTCCCTGTGCGTCGCGCAGATCGGCCATCAGGTTCAGTACCTGCGCCTGCACGGATACATCGAGGGCGCTGACCGCTTCGTCGGCCACAATCAGCTTCGGCCGTGTGACGAGCGCGCGGGCAATGGCAATGCGCTGGCGCTGGCCGCCGGAAAACTCATGGGGGTACTTGTCGATGGCATCGGTACGCAAGCCCACGGATTCCAGCGCTTCAGCGGCGCGTTCACGCAACTGCGCGCGCGATGAACGTTCGGTGGCGGTCAGTGGCTCAGTCACGGTGCGCCACACCCTGCGGCGCGGATCCAGCGAGCCGTAGGGGTCTTGGAACACCATCTGAAAATCGCGCCGCGCGGCACGCAGCTCATGTGCCGGGAGCGCATGAAGATCACGTCCTTCGAAGCGCACCGTGCCGCTGTTGGGGCGTTCCAGCGCCATCGCCAACCGTGCCAAGGTGCTTTTGCCTGAACCGGATTCTCCCACGATGCCCATGCTGCGTCCTGCCCGGACGTCAAGCGACACCCCCGCAGCGCCTGCACCGTCCCGGGAGGCTTGAACAGCGACTCACGAGGCAGCGTATAGCTGCGGGTGAGATCCCTGATCTCAAGCAGTGAGTGGGGATTCTCGATGGCCGTCATGAACTGGAAGAGACTGATGGATGGCTTCCGGTACCCCGCAGCGGACGTGGTGAAGGTCGATGAGCTTCAACTCGGGTGGTACTTCGATGTGGCAGGAGGGGCGCGTGAATGCGCACCGCCCGGCGAAAGGACATCCCGCCGGCAGATGGAACAGATCGGGCACCGAGCCTGCAATGGTGGGCAATCGCTCGCTGCGGTGCGCCACCAGCCGGTGAGCGAGGCTGGGGCGGGCAGCGAGCAAGCCGCGTGTATAGGGGTGAGCCGGATCGGTAAATACTTCCTGGGTCGTGCCGCGTTCAACCACGCTGCCGCCATACATCACCAGGAGGCGCCGCACGTTCTGCGCAATGACACCCAAATCGTGCGATATCAGTATGAGGGCCATGCCGCGCTCGGCTACCAGATCGGCAATCAGCTTGAGCACTTGCTTTTGCACGGTGACGTCGAGCGCTGTGGTGGGCTCGTCGGCGATCAGCACGTCGGGCTCGGCGGCCAAGGCCATGGCGATCATGATGCGCTGGCGCTGCCCGCCCGAAAACTGGTGCGGAAAGCTGTCGATGCGTTTGGCGGGCTCCGGAATGCCCACGCGCTCCATCAGTTCGATGGCCTTGCGGCGGGCAGCCTCCGCGCCAAGACCAAGATGCAGCCGCATGGGCTCCGCAATCTGCATGCCCACGCGGTGCACGGGGTTCAACGCCGTCATCGGTTCCTGAAAAATCATGGCCATGCGCCTGCCGCGTACGGCCCGCCAAGCGCGGTCGCGCAGTCCA
Organism: Ottowia sp. VDI28; assembly: GCF_049532675.1. Classification (NCBI taxonomy): domain Bacteria; kingdom Pseudomonadati; phylum Pseudomonadota; class Betaproteobacteria; order Burkholderiales; family Comamonadaceae; genus Ottowia; species Ottowia sp. VDI28. The sequence continues at coordinate 2,426,512 of NZ_CP149820.1, forward strand.
ACCAGCTCTTCGCCATTCAGCCGAAGGCTGCCGCTGACCACTGCATTGCCGGGAGCAAGGCCCATGAGCGCCAGAGCAGTCATGGATTTTCCGCAGCCTGATTCCCCTACCAAGCCGAGCGTATCGCCTCGTTCGAGCATGAAATCCATGCCTCGCACGGCCGCCACGATGCCGCGGTGAGTGCGCAGGTCGACACGAAGGCGAGAGGCTTCGAGCAAAGGCATCGTGTGGTCGAATGAGAAGGTTCTTCGGCTGCCGGTTTCTGTGGGTGAATGCTAGCAGAGCATGCTTTGTCCAGAGTCTGTGAAGCCTCATTCTCCACCGCTTTCCTGCCAGCGCCTGAATCAGGCGATCCAATCCTTTCTGCCGCGCGATGCCAGCGTTTGTATCTCAGGGAAGTTGAATTGTTCCAACAGGTCTCGCAGTTGGGCAATGAATGGAGCGTAGGCGGCCTCATGGGCATAGCGTTCGATCCAGTGCTCGATATCGGTCACGTGACCCTGAGACGCCAGAACGGCGAGTTCATTCAGAGCCTGGTCTTCCGGCATGGCATTGCGAGGCAGGGAGGAGTCCGATAAGGGCTGTCGGGATCCCCTCTCTGGCGGAGCGAAGGCGGACCAGCCTGTACTGGAAGCGCCGATAACCGGCGTGAGAAGCTCAAAAGAAAACGACGAGCCTTCGCCTGAGACGCTGGTCACACTCAAGGAGCTGCCCATGGCCGAGACGATGCGCTGCGTGATGAACAAGCCCAAGCCAGCGCTGCCGCTTGCCGCCTGTACTTGTTGGAAAGCACCGAAAATGTCGACGCCCTGATCCAGGTCGAGCCCTATGCCGGTATCGCTGACGGTAAAGCGCAGGACGCAGGCTTTCCCCTCAGGTTGGGCCGAGACCGACAAGGTGATCATGCCATCGCGCGTGAACTTGGCGGCATTGGAGAGCAGATTCAGCAGCACCTGCTGCAAGCGCTTTCCGTCAACGCTGATCTGCCGGGGCAACTGGTCAGGAGCCTCATAGTGAAACCGGTTGTTCTGCTGTGAGCACAGGGCGACGGCATATTCGGAAATATCATCCAGCAGGAGCGGCAGGTTGGTAGCCGCGGGCTGGATAGCCAACGGCTGCAACTCTGACTTGGCATACTCCAGCAGCTCGTCGATCAGATCGAGTTGGTATTTGACGCTGCGCTGGATAGTCTGCAGCAGTTTGTGCTGCTCTTCGGGCGCATCGGCGAGCAGAATGTCTGAGTACCCTCTGATAGTGGCCAGCGGCGCCCGCAGGTCATGGCCGATGTAGCCCAGCACTTCGACTTTCTGCCGGTCCTTGGCTTTGGCGTCTGTAAGTGCCACGTTCAGGTCCGCATTCAAGGCGGCTGTGCGTTTGGCTGCGCGCTGTTCTTCTTGGCGGCGCAGCACCATCTGTCCCATCGCGTTGCAGGAAAGCAGGATCAGGGCCAGGCCAATGGCCGTCACCAGTATTGCCATCAGAACGTGCTGTTTGCGCATGGGCGTCAGGTAGTCCAGCGAAGCCAGCGTGAGCAACTGGTACTGGTTATTGGCCAGCGGCTGACGCTTCAGCAAATAGGATTTGCCATCGATAAGCCACTGATCGGCGTGGCCTTGGCCAGCCAGCGAGCGTATGTCCATAGGCTCGCCTGGCTCTTCGCCATCCGCTGAAGGCTGTACAGTGCCCGGCGGCAGAAGCGCTGCCACGTTGCGCAGTGCGAACGGCTCGGATGACGAGGTGGTCACGCGCCCCTGGCGGTTCACAACCAGCGCGATGTGGCTTCCTGTCATGAATTTGGCCATTTCTGGCGCATCGAACCTGACCGTCACGGTCCCTATCGGGACGTCGTTGGCGTCTTCAATGCGGCCGGTCACGAAGTACGACGGCAGCTTGAGCAAGCGGGCGATGCCGAATGACTGGCCTTGCCCGGTGCGCAGCGCGTCATTGAGGTAGGTGCGGCCGGTGTAGATCATGCCCACGATGCTGTCGTCCGCTGCCCAGTTGCTGGCCGTCACGGTGTTGTCCGACATGTTGTTCATGTAGATGCGTCCGTAGTGCAGATCTTTGGACAGCCCGTCCATGAAGTCGCCGACCTTGCGCGTCAGGGGATCGCTGGTGAGCCGCGCCGCCCGCTCCTGGCGCGTCAGCTCGGCCATGCCGGGTGGATCGGTGAGGTAACGCCGAGCAAGTTCAACCACCTGGGACTGGCTGGCCACCATATTGGCGACGCTGACCATCTGGATGAACAGCAGATCCATGACGCGTCCGGTCGTTTCGGCCTCGTATTCGGCACTGGCCGACAGGCGGTCCAGCCGCGTGGCCGCCGTACGTTGCGACAGCCACCAACCCAGGCCAGCGACCAGGGCCAGCCAGAAGACAACCAGCGCCAGTGTGACCCGTCGCACACGCGGCGGCATTTGCCGGCCGGGCCGGCTGTGCGGCGGCAATAAGCCGTCTGCTACATTGTCATTGGAAAGGTGCTGCTCCAAAACGGTATCCCTTCATACGGCTAGGGGTGTTGTCAATCAAAACCTCACGCGCTGCCAAGCCGTGCAGTGCAGGGCGAGGCGCAGCGATGGTGATTGTTTTAATGACGCGAAGTGAGCGAATGTATCGCAGGGAAGTCGAACCGTTCCAGCAGCTCGCGTAGCTGGGCAATGAAAGGCTCATGTGCGGCCTCATTCGCATGACGTTCGATCCAGCGCTCTATATCGGTGAATCGGCCATCAAGCGCTAGATTGGCAAGCTCTTCCAGAGACTGGCTGTCCGGCATGGCCTGCCGGGGCGTGTCGAGTTCTGGCGAGGGCGCGCGAGGTTTTTTCCCCGTTGAGCGACGGCGAACCAGCCTGAAGCTGATCCAGCGGCAATTGGCGCTGAGAGAGCGAAAGAGAAAGTGGTGCCTTGGCTGGGGACGCTGGCCACGCTCAAGGACCCACCCATGGCCGAGACAATGCGCTGTGAGATGAACAGGCCCAGGCCGGTGCTGCCATTGGTGGCTTGTATCTGCTGGAAGGCGCCGAAGATATCGACATTCTGGTCCAGGTCGATCCCTATTCCCGTATCGCTGACAGCGAAGTACAGGGCACAGGCACTTCCTTCTGGCTTGGCCGTGACTGAAAGAGTCACCGTGCCATCGTGCGTGAACTTGGCCGCATTGGAGAGCAGATTGAGCAATACTTGCTGCAAGCGTTTCCCATCGGCGTCGATCCGCCGCGGCAGTTGGTCAGAGACGTGGTAATGGAAGCGGTTATTTCGTTGTGAGCACAGCGCGACGGCATACTCGGAAATATCGTCCAGCAGATGGAGCAGGTCAGTGGCAGCCGCCTGGACAGTGAGAGGTTGCAGTTCGGACTTCGCATACCCCAGCAGTTCATCGATCAAACCGAGCTGATATTTGACGCTGCGTTGGATGGTCTGCAGCAGCTTGCGTTGATTGTCGCGCGCTTCAGCAAGCAGAAGGGATGAGTATCCGCTGATTGTGGCCAGTGGCGCGCGCAAATCATGGCCGATATAGCCGAGGACTTCGACTTTCTGCCGGTCCTTTGCTTTGGCATCGGCCAGTGCCACGTTAAGTTCTGCGTTCAAGGCCGCCGCATGCATGTTGCCGAATGCCTGTGCATAGGCGATATGGATCGACATCAGGCCAAAGGCCAGCAGGGTTTGGAAATTGCCGGAGGCCAGAAAATCCTGCGGCGCGGGAAAAAACGGGCTGCCCAGCATGCGCGCGCAATGAACCACCAGAAACAACACGGTTACCACCACGACTTCTGGATTGAGGCTTTTCTTTCGCTCGCGGCCTGCCACGAAAAGAGTTCCAAGCGTGGTCAGCACGATCAATGCCTGGGCCATGCTATAGACATAGACGCGTGCTGATGTGTTGTATATGACGTAGGCGTAATAAGCCAGGAAGGTGACCTCCAGGCCGAGTATCACCACCATCCAGGGCAACCAGGACCGGCGCCGGCCGAAGAATAGGCAGATGCCTATGTAGAACAGAACTGAGCTCAATGTCGTGAGGAGATTCGCGACAAGGATGGAAAGAAAGTCAGGAACCTTGTCCCTCAAGGAGATCAGCAGGGATCCGGCCCCGAACACCAGGAAGCCCAAACTCCAATAAATGAGATAGCGCGCTTTCTCCCTGGTCCATAGCACCAGCATGCCCAAGCAAAGAGCGAACTCCACCAGCGCGCTGAAAAATGCAGCAGTTGCCAGATTCAAATTCATTTTTGCTTATCCTGGTGTCTATGGCCGATTCAAGCGACTTAGCAGCCGGTCTACGACGCGCGCCCGTGGTTTGGGCTTCGTACTCGGGGCTGGCTGTCAGGCGCTCCAGCCTTGTGGCCGCGGTCCGCTCTGGCCGCCACTACCCAAGTTAGTGACGCGAAGTGAGCGAATGTATCGCAGGAAAGTCGAATCGCTCCAGCAGATCGCGTAGCTGGGCAATGAATGGCCTGTGGGCAGCTTCATCGGCATGGCATTCGATCCAGCGCTCTATATCGGTGAAGCGGCCATGAAGCGCCAGGCTGGCGAGTTCTTCCAACGCCTGATCGTCCGGCATGGTTTGCCGGGGCACGATGAGTTCTGGAGAAGGGGTGCGAGGATTTGTCTTCCGTGGCGGGACCGTGAACCAGCCCGAATCTGATCCCGCGGCGATCGGCGCGGACAGCGCGAAGGAGAGGGTAGTGCCTTGGCCCGGAACACTGGCCACGCTCAAGGACCCGCCCATGGCCGAGACAATACGCTGCGAGATGAACAGGCCCAGACCGGTGCTGCCATTGGTGGCCTGTATCTGCTGGAAGGCGCCGAAGATATCGACATTCTGGTCCAGGTCGATCCCTATTCCCGTATCGCTGACAGCGAAGTACAGGGCACAGGCACTTCCTTCTGGCTTGGCCGTGACTGAAAGAGTCACCGTGCCATCGTGCGTGAACTTGGCCGCATTGGAGAGCAGATTGAGCAATACCTGTTGCAAGCGCTTCCCGTCAGTGTTGATCCGCCGTGGCAGCTGTTCGGAGACGTGGTAGCGGAAGCGGTTGTTTTGCTGCGAGCACAGCGCGACGGCGTACTCGGAAATATCGTCCAGCAGAGGGAGCAGGTCAGTGGCAGCCACCTGGACAGTGAGAGGTTGCAGTTCGGACTTCGCATACCCCAGCAGTTCGTCGATCAGACCGAGCTGATATTTGACGCTGCGTTGGATGGTTTGCAGCAGCTTGCGCTGTGCTTCAGAGGCACCGGCAAGCAAGAGGTCGGAATACCCTCTGATCGTGGTCAGCGGCGCCCGCAAGTCATGGCCGATATAGCCGAGGACTTCGACTTTCTGCCGGTCCTTTACTTTGGCATCGGCCAGTGCCACGTTCAGTTCTGCGTTCAAGGCCGCCGCATGCATGTTGCCAAATGCCTGTGCATAGGCAATGTGGACCGACATCACGCCAAAGGCCATCAGGGTCTGGAAATTGCCGGAGGCCAGAAAATCCTGCGGCGCGGGGAAAAACGGGCTGCCCAGCATCCGCGCGCAATGAACCACCAGAAACAACACGGTCACCACCACGACTTCTGGATTGAGGCTTTTCTTTCGCTCCCGGCCTGCCACGAAAAGAGTTCCAAGCGTGGTCAGCACGATCAATGCCTGGGCCGCGCTATAGACATAGACGCGTGCTGATGTGTTGTATATGACGTAGGCGTAATAGGCCAGGAAGGTGACCTCCAGGCCGAGTATCACCACCATCCAGGGCAACCATGACCGGCGCAGGCCGAAGAATAAGCAAATGCCTGTATAAAACAGAACCGAGCTTGAGGTCAGGAGGGAATTCGCGACAAGGATGGAAAGAAAGTCAGGGACCTTGTCTCTCATGGAGATCAAGAGAGACCCGGCCCCGAACACCAGGAAACCCCAACTCCAGTAAACGAGATAGCGTACTTTTTCCCTGGTCCACAGCACCAGCATGCCCAAGCAAAGAGAGAACTCCACCAACGCGCTGAAAAACGCAGCAGTTGCCAGATTCAGGTTCATGCTCGCTTGTTAAGTTGATATGCGAGGTGTATGAAAAAGTGCGTCTTCGCAGTTTTCTGGTAGTGGTAGCGCTGCTGGTGCGGCTCAGTTAATTGAATTTCACTGAGATGAGCTGCTGCAGTGAATCGGGATTTACCTGCGATTCGCTTCGAAGCTGGGTCGGTGATTTTCCCCAGAACTTTCGGAATTCGGTCGCAAAATTGGCAGGATTGGCATAGCCGACTTCTATTGAGATATCTGCAATGCCCAAGGTGCTTTGCCCGAGCATCAAGGCGGCTCTGCGCATGCGCTCCTGACGTATGAATTCGAATACCGATATGCCGTCACTGGCCTCGAATACCGCATTCAAGCGCCGCAGCGAGACCTCCATGCTCGAAGCCACGTCTGAGCTTTTCAGAGAAGTGTCGTGAATGTGGTTCAGGATGAATTCCGTGGCCACCTGCTTCAACATGAGATTGGTGGGCAACGGAGTTGGCGGGTAGGTCTCGCTTTGACCATGATTGGCAGCCGCTTCGTCCAAGGCAGGGGGTGCTTTTCTCTGTGCGAGTGCCAGGTGGATGCGTGTCCGCTCGAGCACTTCATCGACAAAAAAGGTTTGCTGATGAAGTCCACAGCGCCGGCTCTTAAGCCAGCCAAGCGCTCGTGCTCGTCATTAAGAGCGGAAAGAATCAGAATCGGAATATGCTGGGTTGACGGATTCGTCTTCAACAGGCGGGCGATCGTGATGCCATTACGCCCGGGCATGCGGACATCCAGCAGGATCAGATCAGGCAGCAATACCGTCGCCCTTGCATAGCCTTGGTCGCCATTAAGTGCCACGCTCACGCGATAGGGGGTATTGCGGAGCGCTGCCACCAGAAGGCGGAGTTGATCCGGGTCGTCATCGATTATCAAGATATGCGGAGGCTGAACTTCGTTGTTGCTCATATGTTCATGGACTGCATTCGCATTCTTGACGATGGTCAATTGTCACACATCCGTGTTCTTTTTTGTTTGTTTTTGATGTTTTTTGTTTGCTTTAGTGCAACTCGCGAGGGCCGCTTTGATGTGGTGACGTGGCTTAACCATATGTCAGCAATGGTTATTTTTTGTATGATAGCTAAAAATAGATGAATCGGGCTGATGCGTATGACACCTTTGACGAAGAAGAGCACTACTAGCATGGCTGTTGTTTTTTGTGAACTTTTATGAAAATTTGCGCTCGCCTTGTAAAAATTCAAAGAATGAATGAAAAAAGCAAAAATTTTTGGCTTTTGATCTCTGTATAACCTCTATAAAAATCGTTGGTCTTTACTTGGCTTCTTCGCGGTAAGGCGATAGAGGAAGGTGTGGCCTGAGAATTTGGCAATTGCAGATCTATCTATGGATGGCTTTTTGACTTGTGTCCATGTTGATCTCGGTGAAATGCTCACCAGCAAAAAAGGGGATTGCTGTCTCGATGCAATGAATCACCCTTCCTGTTGGAGGAGCAGGAGAAATAAATCCATCTCATCAAGGCTCCGTGATGACTGAGCCAGGGCAGTATTGCCTGCGTTGATTTTTTTCTTTTATCTCGGGGGGGTATATGGGGATTGTTTCCCAATTGGCAGAACGCGGCGGTTCGCCTGGGGTCCAGAAGGCTTTAGCCCTTTCCATGACGCGGCAGCGTGATATTTCCAGTGGATTGCGGGGCGCGTTCCGAATACTTGCTGTGGTCAGCACGGCGGCCCCGTTGATGGCCGCGGCACAGGTGGCATGCGATGGGCGGCTCTTCCTGTCGCAAGATTCGCCCACCGGTCTCAATCTCATCTCCACCACGACCAATCCGATGACCTTTCAGGCTGTCGGCGCCACATCCAGCATCACATATAACGCGCTTGGCTATTCCCCGGCGGATGGTGTGCTGTATGCCATGCGGACGGACAGTGCTGGTGATCACCTGTTTTCGCTGAACCAGGCCGATGGCGTGGCGGCCGATCTGGGCGCTGTCACGAGCCTGCCGGCGAGCCCTGTCTACAACAACGGCACCGTAGGTACTGATGGCACGTACTACGTCAAGCCGTTCGGCAGCACCAATGTGATCTATGCGATCAACACTGGAACAAAAGTCGCCACGGCCATCAATTTAACGCAGGCCTTCACTGCTTCCGACATGGCCCGGGTGGGCGGTGCGGGCGGAGGCGCTTTTCTTTTGTTTAGCGATGTTGGTTGATGGTGGTGCCAAGGCGCCTTGGTAGCTCGCGGTTTTGCATTCTTATTCTTTTTCCTCGGAGGTATTTTATGGAGTCTATTTCACGATTGGCAGGGAGACGACCGGGCGGTTCGCGCGCGGGTCGAGTAGCCTCTGCGCTTTCCATTGCGTTGCTGGCCATGTCCGCGGCCGGTGGTGTGCAGGCGGCGCAACTCATGTGCGGCCCCGGCGCGACGCCGCTGCGCATTAGCACCGCCAAGGCCACATGGTCTACCGACGCACGCTACGTGAGCGCCCCCGCCGGCGCAGCGGCCGCGATCGTGGACGACTACAAGTGGCGCGGTTGGTTCAACCCGACGACCTCCACGCACCCCGCAAGCGCAGGTGCGCTGGCAGGCCAGCCTCTGCAAGGCAAATGGCTGTCTTTTGGCGATGCGCAATACCCCACCGGAGCCGCGGGCAATACAGGCACGGGACCTTACCCGGCTGTCATCACCGATGGCAATGTGGCCAACGGTGCGCTGGTTGCTCGGCGCGTATCCTTTACCTACAACGAAAAAATCACCATTGGCCCCAATGTGGATTTGAGTTCGATCAAACTGACGGGCTCGGGTGGTTTTGACGACAGCACGGACCTTTTGGTCAAACCAGACACCACCCCTTCGGGCGCCACGGATTGGATTCGCACTTCTGCATCGTTCGGAGGGTTTGGCGCTCCGTCGCTCATTTCCGTGGATGGCGCCAACACGGGGATGGGTTTCTACTATGGTGACAATACCATCGGCTTTGCCGTTGTGAACACTTTCTATGCGCCCACCACGAGCGCAGGGAACCCCACCGGTCTGTTCGCCGATTTCCAGATCACGGCAGACTGCCTGACGGAGCCCGAACCAGTGGCTTCAGCCGTTCTGAGTTGCGCGCCGGATGCTGCTGATGGCACGCCTGTTGAGATTGGTCCTTTCTTCACCAACGCCCGCGACTGGAAATGGGCCATGCGTACCGATAGCGGTGCGCTGGTGGAAAATACCGTACCTGAGCAGCCGCTGTTCGACGACTACAAGTACCGCAGCTGGTTCAACCCGGCCAAGCTGGCCGCTGGTCAGGAGACCTCGGCTCGCTGGATCAGCCCCGGCACCACGTCACCTGGCACTGCCGACCTTCCAGGCGTGCCTTATCCCGCAGCCACGGGTCAGACCAAGTTCGGCTACTACGGCAGCGTCTTCACGATGAATCAGGCCATCACCGTGGCCAACAACGTGGACCTGGACAGCATCAAGCTCACGGGCCGCTTTGCTTTTGATGACACGGGCGACAGTGTGTATGTGAAACCCGCAACTGCGGCGTCGCACTACACACCGTTCAAACATCTGCTGCCCGACGGCTACGGTGGATTTACCGGCAGCGTCGCCTCGCCATTCACCACTGCGACCATCCCTGGCTTTGAGGTGGGTGACAACACCATCGGCCTGGTGTTGGACGGTGGACAACTCCGGAATGACTGCGGCAGCGGTGTGTGTGCCCTGGGTGCCATTGCCGAGTTCAAGGTCACGGCTACTTGCAAGGCGCCGGCACCAGATCCAGCCACGGGCACGCAAACCATTAACTTCCGCGCACCCAATCCTGGCGTGTATTCGGCAACGAATGGTTCTACGGTCGCCTGGAGTCCAACGCCTCCGCTCAAGAGCAGCGCCGACATCGATGTGACCTATTCCACATCGACGCCTGGGGTGTGTTCGGTGAACGCAAGCACCGGCGCAGTGACGTTGGTGACCCCGGCTGTTGCCGGCAGTTGCACGATCACGGCTAATGCCGCAGCGGGCACTTGGACGGATCCCAATGACTCCACCAATGTGGTCGCTATTTCCGCGGCACCGTCTGTGACGCAGACCATGGAGATCACACTGCTCAAGACCCAGGAAATTACCTTCCTCGCGCAAGAATCCCGCAAAGTGCCTGATGGCGCCTTTGCTGTGGACCCTGCCGCGCAGGCTAGTTCGCTGCTTCCCGTGGTCTACACAAGCCTGACGCAGTCGATCTGCTCGGTGACGTCTGACGGCACGGTCACGCCGAAGAGAAACGGCGTTTGCACGATTGCAGCAGACCAACCGGGCAATGCCGAATATGCGGCTGCGGAACGTGTCACACAAGACATTACGCTGACCGATGCGCCTGTGGTGATCACCCAGGTTCCGACCCTGGACATTCTGGGTCTGAGCTTGCTGAGCCTGCTGGGCGCCGGCGCCGGTGGCTTGGCTCTGCGCCGCCGCAAGCGCGCTGAGTGATAGTGCAATGAATGATCTGCCCTAGGATTCACCTAGGGTAGTTTTTAAAAACCGCGTTGTCCCCTGGTGGGGCAACGCGGTTTTTCTTTTGCCCGTTCGGATTGAAATTCTGCTTTCCGGCCTTTGTGACTTTGTGAACTTGTTCACGGTTTGTTTGGAAAACGATCGAGGAGAAATGGAAGGCAAATTTGTTTGCATAAAAGCAAACAAATTGGATTTTCAGGATTTGTATATTTTGTAAATATTTATGTTTTCGGCAGTACCGGGGCAAAGGCCCCTCACGTAACCGCAATCTCAGATTTGGAAGTCTCAAATCTCCGCGCTGAAAGTGGCAGCAAAGGTTGTGTCCATTTTTTTATCAGAGGGATGACAGATGAAGGTATCCAAATGCGCCAAGGCGGCTTCGCTGCTATGCCTCGGGATTGCAGGCCATGCAATGGCTGCTGATTGCGTCAACGGCGTCAATGCGTCCGGAACATGCACGGTGCCCTCAGGTGTTACCAGTATCACGATTGAAACCTGGGGCGGTGGCGGCGGTGGCGGCTTGAGTTCCGGCTCTTACACCGGTGGAGGCGGTGGCGGTGGTGGCTATTGCAAGGCTATCGTGGCTGTGACCGCTGGAGCGTCATTGGTTGTGCAGGCGGGGGCGGCCGGCGCGGCTGCCACAGGAACCGTTTCCGCGGGCGGTGGCGGTATTTCATCGGTGACGGGGTCTGGTGTGTCGGGTATTACCGCCAGCGGCGGCGGCGGCGGCGGAAACGCGGGTTCCGGGGGATCGGGCGGGGCGGGTAGCGGTGCGGGCGCCACGCAGGGGGGACAGGCGGGGCCGGTGGGATGGGGGCTTTTGGGGCGACGCCAGCGGCTGGCGCACAAGGGATGACTGGACCAGCAGCCACCGATCAGCCAGCCAATCCGTCTCGCGGAGGTACGGGAGAGCAGGGGCAAAAAGGAGGAACAGGTGATGCTGGTGCTCTAGGCGGTGCGGGCGGCGACGGCGTTACAGGCGGCACGGGTGGTGCTGGCGGTAGCGGCGGCAGGGGCGGCAACGGCGGCAGGGGCGGCAACGGCGGTGACCTCGGAACCGAAAACCCCCCGAATTTCATTTATCGGACCGGCGGCGATGGCGGCGGGGGCGGTGGAGGCGGTGGAGGGGGTTCAGGCGGTAATGGCGGTCCAGGCGGCAACGGTGTAACGCCTGGGGCGGGTGGTGCTTGGGGGAGCGGTGGCTTGGGTGGAACTGCCGCCTCAGGTGGCTTCGCAGGTCCGATTGGCAATCCTGGTACGGCATCGGATCCTACGGACGGCGACCCTGGAAAAGACGGTTTACCCGCTCCGCGGGGTATGTCCGGCACGGCCGGTAGCACGCTCGCGGATCTGACGGCTTGCGCTGGCGGTGAAGGGGGCAGCAATGGCAGCAATGCCAGCGGTGGTGCTGCGGGTGGTCCTGCGGTTGGCGCGGGCAACGGCGGCGGCGCGGGGCAGGCGGGCTCGTCTGGCACAGTGCGCCTCAGCTTCACTGCGGTTCCACCGCTTTCTGCGCCCACAGCCATTCCTACGCTAGGGGAATGGGCGCTGATGATGCTTTCTGCCGCGCTGGCAGGACTGGCTGGAAAGGTCTTGCGCCGTCGAAAGGCCTTGTAGCGCAACCGGGACAGCCGATCCCGCGGAGGGCATGCTTCGTTTTGGCTTAGCGTGGATCACTGAAGGGCAGATTTTTGAGAAACCGCGTAGTCGCTTATGGCGACCACGTGGAGTGCTGAGCGTCTTGGCCGCAGCAAGGATTGCGTTCACTTTTTATTCAGATGGAGGAGAGAATGAAGATATCCAAATGCGCCAAGGCAGTATCCCTGCTTTGTCTCGGAATGGCAGGCCATGCCATGGCCGCGGATTGCGTCGAAGGCATAAACGCACCCGGCACATGCACCGTGCCTGCGGGTTTCAACCGCGTCACGATTGAAGTATGGGGCGGCGGCGGAGGTGGCGGGTTTACTTCGGGCGCTTTTACCGGCGGCGGAGGTGGCGGTGGCGGTTACTGCAAGGTCACGAGGACGGTGGCAGCGGGGGCCTCCCTGGTCGTGCAGACCGGAGGGGCCGGAGCAGCCGCCACCGCGGCTGTTTCTGCCGGCGGCGGCGGTATTTCGTCGGTCACGGGCGGAGGCTTGTCGGGCGTCACTGCCAATGGTGGCGGTGGCGGCGGCAATGCGGCCCCAGGCGGATCGGGTGGCGCGGGCACTGGTGCGAGCGCTGCACAGGGCGGCGTGGGCGGCGTAGGCGGCATTGGTCCCACCGGCTTATCGGGCGGGAAGGGAGACACAGGTAACACGGGCGATACCGCGACCAACGATCCGAACAACCCATCGCGTGGCGGCACAGGGAAGTCCGGAAAGCCGCCGTCCGGAGGCGGTTCCGGTGGCTTGGGAGGCTCAGGCGGTGACGGCATTGCGGGCGGCGCAGGCGGCGCCGGGGGCAAAGGCGGTGCGGGTGGCCCAGGCGGCGCGGGTGGTACCGGCGGAGACCTGGGTGAGCTGGGCAATCCGCCTGATGCCTATATCTACCGTACTGGCGGAAACGGCGGCGATGGCGGCAGCGGCGGGCCAGGAGGCAAGGGCGGTATCGGCGGCCCTGGGGGCAATGGTGTGACGGCCGGTGCGGGCGGCGCTGCCGGTGCGGGGGGTGACGGTGGCGCTGCCGGTGCGGGTGGTACTGCGGGGCCGCTGGGTAACCCTGGCACTCAGGCCAGACCGCTGGATGGCTTGCCTGGATCGCTTGGGGAAGCGGGGGATATGGGCATGTCCGGCACGGCTGGCAGCGTGCTCGCCGGTTTGACTGCTTGCATTGGTGGTGACGGCGGGGACGACGGTAGCGGCGCCAGTGGTGGTACGGCCGGTGGTCCGGCGGTAGAGAGTGTGGGCAATGGCGGCGCCGCCGGGCAGGCAGGCTCGCCTGGCTTGGTGCGCATGAGCTTCGCTTTGGCTCCACTGCCTGCGCCCGCCGCTGTGCCCACAATGGGGGAATGGGCGCTGATGCTGCTTTCCGCCGCGCTGGCAGGACTGGCTGGAAAGGTCTTGCGCCGTCGCAGGACCCTGTAATACCGCGACTTCTGAGATCATAGGCACGCTCTCAGCAGCATGTGCCTCACTCCGGCTTCCAAGCCGGATCGTCTGCTGCCTTTGTCGAATCTGGCACTGTGGTAGTTGACTTGAATGTCCTCGATGGATTTGTTATTTGTCCGCGCTTATTGAGTATTTGATTGTTATCGACATAAATCAAAGAAATTTGTAGAAAATAAAAATTGAATATTCTCAGCTTCTGTATAAATCCTCTCGCAAGTAATCTGCAGTCGGGTTGCTCTGAATTTTTCAAGAAACGAGAGGGTATATGGGGTTGTTTGAAAAGCATTTCGGTGGTTCACGTGCCGTTCTGAAGGCCGTGCCGGCCGCAGTTCTGGCTTGTACCTTGAGCATGGCGAATGCCGCCATGTACGTACCTGACAACTTTGCCAACAATGGAGGATCCAACCTTGAAACCATGGTGATGGTCAAGGATGGCGACGGCCGGCTGGTGATTGGCGGCCTGTTCAATACCGTTGAAGGGCAGGCGGGTTACCAAGGGGTTGCCCGCTTCAATGCGGATGATTCACTGGACACCAGCTTCAAGGTGGCGACTGACGAGTTCGTGAAAGCCATCGCCATTCAAAGTGACGGGAAAATCCTGATCGGCGGCCAGTTCCATTACATCACTCCCGCAGGCGGTACGACCACTACTTCCTGGGGCATCGCCCGTTTGAACCCAAACGGCACGGTAGATACCAGCTTCCAGCCCGCGCCAGCCGGCACGGTGAAATCCAATCACAACGTGCGCGGCATCGCGGTTCAATCTGACGGCAAGATTGTCATTGGCGGGTACTTCACCGCGATCGACGGCGTGGCCCGCAATCGCATCGCCCGCCTGAATGCAGATGGCACGCTGGATACCTCCTTCAATGTGGGGACGGGCTCCAACGGCAATATCGAGGACGTGAAACTGCAAAGCGACGGAAAGATCCTGATTTCCGGCTCGTTCACGAATATTCAGGGCACCGACATCCGCGGCGTGGCTCGCTTGAATACGGACGGCACGCTCGACACGACCTTCGTTCCGAATGGCGGCGCAGCCGGAGTAGTCAACGGGGCCTGGGATGGTTCCTTCCCCGTTTACCAGTTGGCGGTACAGAACGATGGCAAGATCCTGTATGCAGGGGGCACCCATACGTATACGGGCAAGTACCACTGGCGGATGGCGCGCCTGAATACCGATGGTACGCCAGACACGACGTTTAACTCTTTTGTCAACTGGTGGGCCTCTTCGATTGCGCTGCAGAGCGTGGGAGGAGAGCAGAAGATCGTGATCGGTGGTGATTTCGGCGTTGCCGGCCAGCGTGATGCTGACACCAATGCCACAGTCGGCACCGATGCCCAGCGCATACGCATCGCGCGCTTCAACGCCGACGGCACGCTCGACACCGAATTTGATACGTCCAACAGCGCCAACAGCTGGCTGTGGGCGGTGCTGCCCAATGACGACGGCACAGTCTATATCGGCGGTAAATTCACCAGTGTGGCCGGCATGGCCCGCCGCGGCATTGCCCGCCTGGCGGAACTGGATCCGACCACGCAAGTCATCAACTTCCAGGCGCCAGAACCGGCGGTGTATTCGGCGATCAATGGCGCTTCCGTTGCCTGGTCTCCCACACCGCCTACCACCAGCAGTGCGAACCTGCCGGTGACCTACACGAGCTTGACCACTACGGTATGCACGGTGAATCCCACCACGGGTGCGGTGAGCACTGTTGTTCCTGCCGTCACAGGCCTGTGCACGATTCAAGCCGATGCCGCTGAAGGGCAGCAGACGATCAACACCATTACGTACGACGTGACCGCCGCGCAGCCTGTGCAGCAAAGCATTCAGATCGACGCGCCACCAGACCAGAGCATCATCTTCCCGGCTCAGACAAGTCCGAAGAACGCAGCGGATGGTGCTTTCAGCATTGACCCGGTAGCGACGGCCAGTTCGGGCTTGGCTGTGACTTACAGCAGCTTGACGCCTACCGTGTGCACGGTTTCGGGCACTACCGTAACACCATTGACTGGCGGCGAATGCACGATTGCGGCTAATCAGCCGGGCGGCGATGTAGGCCCGGTTCATTTCAATGCGGCTGCCCAGGTGACTCAAAGCGTGGTGGTGCAAAGTGGGCAGACGATTAATTTCCCTGCCCAAACCAGCGGTACGCAGACCATCGTGACCGGCAGCTCTTTTGCGATTGCGCCAACAGCCACGGCTACTTCGAACCTGCCTGTCACCTACAGCAGCCTGACACCTGCTGTCTGTACGGTCACGGGCACTTCTGTGCAGGTGCTGAGCAGTGGTACGTGCTCGATCGCTGCAGACCAGGAAGGCAATGCCTACTTCACTCCGGCCGATCGGGCGAGCCAGTCGGTGCAGGTGACGGCGTTGCCGAGGACGGTCGCAGCCGTGCCTACGCTGGAAACCTGGGCTTTGGGTTTGCTGGCCACCCTGTTGGGCGTGCTGGGCTTCCGCCGTCGCGGCAGTGCCCAGTAGGCAGCGATGTTGTGAATGATCTACCCCCGGCATCGCCTGGGGGATTTTGCGAAAACCGTGTTGTCCCTTGGTAGGGGCAACGCGGTTTTTCTTTGTGGCCCGCAGGATTGAAATCCAGCTTTCCGATGCTTGTGAACTTAGTCACGGTGTCTTTTGAAAATGAATGCAAAGAGTATTGGTGCAAATAATTTTTTTAAAAAACAAACAGATCAAACTCTCTGCTTCTGTAAATTTTCCTGTGGATATTTATGTTTTCGCTCGGACCGGGGGGCGAAAACCTTGTGTAGCCTCACTTCCGGTTCATGGAGCAAGCATCATCAACTCACTTGATCAAGACAGGCGGCAAGCGGGGCGGATGGAGCCGCTGGCGCTCTCGGAGCATTCGCTGGAGGAGCACGTGCGCCTACGCACCGAAGAGTTGCTGCGGTCCCGCAATGCCCTGCAGGCGGCGCTGGAAGGCGAACGCCTGCTGCGGCGGGAGCAGCGCCAGTTTTTCGACATGGTGAACCATGAGTTCCGCACCTTGTTGACTGTGATTGACAGCGCTGCCACCGAGCAAGCCATGTTTCCTGACTCCGACGTGTCCGCGCAAGTGGGGCGAGCCACTCAGATTCGCCGTGCGTGCCGGAGGCTGACGGCGCTTGTAGAAAACTACCTGGTGAGCGAGCGGCTGGATGCCCCCCGTTTTTGGCTGCGTATCAGCCAGGCCATGGTGCCGGCGCTGGCAGAGGACGCCGCACAGCTCGTGCGCTGGTCGAACCGCCACCGGCTACGCTTGCTGATCCAGGATGCGCCTGCCACTTGGCCATGTGATCCGACGCTGGTACACATGGCGCTATCGAATCTGGTCGACAACGCGGTCAAGCATGCTGACGCAGGAGAAGTCACGGTGTGCGCACAGCAGAATGGAGAAGGCCAACTGGAGCTCTCGGTCGCTGATGAAGGCCCTGGGCTCTCGCCGGAAGATGCTTCGCACATATTCGGCCGTTTCGAGCGTGGGGACCGCGTGGATCAGACGCGCGGCTTCGGATTGGGACTATGGGTGGCCCGGCGCGTGGCCCGATTGCACGGCGGTGATGTACGCGTGATGCTCTTGCCGGGAGGGGGTACCTGCTTTACGCTGATGTTGCCGCGGCCATCTCAGCCGCAAAGGCATGCGGCCACACACGACAGCGTGGCCGAATATTCCTGATATGGAGCCTTGCTCCATCGCTAGTCCGTTCCTATGAGTTTCGCCATGCGGCGACCTCTTAGAACGTGTGTTTCATCCCCGCTTCGAAGCCGGAACGCCCGGTCCCGTTGTCGAACCTGGCGTTCGCATAATTGCTGTAGAGGGTCGTCCGCTTGGAGAGGGGGTAGAAGTAGCCGACCGACCATTTGCGATCGTGCTGAGTTCCCTGAGCCAGGGTATAGCGCTCAACCATGCCACGCAGTTCACCGCCAGCCAGTGGGGCGGTAAAGCCGATCAGGCGATTGTTTTCGCTGTTGCCGTTGCGCTTGCCGGTGGCGTAGGCGGCGATGAGCTTGATGAGACCAAAGTCGTACATCGCACCCATCGGGGTCGAGTAGTGGTTTTCGTTCCAGCGTTGATGGGCGATCCCCGTATAGAAAGGGCCATTGCGATAGGTCAGGTTGAAGCCGCGCGAGTCCTTGGTGCCGTCGGTCCCCGAGATGGCATATTGCAGCCGGAACTGAAAGCCCGCCATGACCGGCGAGGCATAGTTGATGCTGTTGTTGGATTTGAAGCTGTAGAAGTCGGCTGGTGCAGCGGGCAATCCTGCAGGATTGGGGGCGCCGGTCGGATTCACCCGCAGGTAGCTCCAGGCACCCGCCTGGCCCAGCGTGTCGCCTTGCCAGGGATCGAAGTCGAGCGAGGTGTACAAGGCGGGCTGGTCCATGCGGCCGAAATCCACCCGTCCGTAACTCTGGTGTGAAAAACCAAGCGTCGAGCGGCCATCGTAGAAGGTCGGCGCGGTGGAGCCGTCGGTAGGGATCAAGGTGGCGTCGAGAAAAACATGTGAGCGCCAGCCGTTGCCAAGATCGTCGTCCACGCGGATACCCCAGCGGTTTCGCGATCCCGGTACCATCTGGGTGGCATTCTTGGCCGATAGGCCGCCCGGCCCGGATTGGGTCGAGTCGCCCCAGGTTTTCCGCATGGCCAAATCAACGCGGCCAAAGATCACGACCGATGATTGCGCCGCAGCGCACGTGCAGGCGAACGAAAGCGCCACCGGAACGAATGTCCGAAGTTGCATGGGTCTCACTCCTCTATTGAAATCGCGGGGCTCTGCGGCACCGCTGGGTTCATCCCGCTGGGGGATATCTCACGAAACTCGAACGGTGTCTTCGGCCGCTGGCGCGTACCGGTTCTCGGTGGCCGTGTGATCGGCCAGTCCCAGAATGGCATTCATCTGGGCGAAAGTGAGCTGGGGTGGATAAGCGGCTTCGTCATCGGCGCGGTGCGCCTCGAGGTGCTGCCGGACCGCATGAGCCACGCTGAACAGCAGCGTGGGATCGGTGACGATGCGAAAACCGATATGGCGCAAGGTTGCGCGCGGCAGATAACTCATATGGTTTTCCTGTCCGCGCGAGTTGTTGCCCCAGGTGGGGATTGCCATCGCGTTCACGAAGCGCTCCATTTCGCCGATGTCCTGCAGCGCTTCCATGAACACCATGTCGGCACCTTCTTCCTGGAAATCGAGGCAGCGCTTGAGCGCTTCTTCGAAACCGAGCAGGCGGCGTGCATCCGTGCGGGCCACGATGACGATGTCATGGCCTGATTCACGGCGGGCTTCCACGGCGGCGCGTATCTTCAGACGGGCCTCCTGCCGGGAAATCACGGCGCGCGGCCCTATGTGTCCGCACTTCTTGGGGGTGAACTGATCCTCCAGCAGCAATGCGGCGGCCCCGGCGCGGGCGAACTCGACAACCGTGCGCCGCGCGTTCATGGCATTGCCGTAGCCGGTGTCCGCGTCGGCGATCAGCGGAAAGCCCGGCAGGGGGCCGCAGATGTCACGGACCTGGGAGGCCACTTCGGTCAGCGTGCTATAGCCTATATCGGGCAAGCCCAGACGCGTGGCCGAGACGGCGTAGCCGCTGAGAAACGCCAGCGGATAGCCAGCCTGGGCGATCATCCGGGCAGAGAGCGCGTCATAGCAAGCGAGGATGAAATGCGTTTCTGGATGCGCGAGCAATTCGCGCAGACGTGGAACTGCGGTCATGAGTACTCCAAGGCTCAAGGGGTTGTGATCGTGAAGCCGATGGCCTTGACATAAGCTCGCATCACCTCGTGCTCGGCTTTCAGGCGCCGGGTGAGGGCATCGGGACCCAGCGTAAGCGGCTCCATGCTGAACTTGCTGAGGAAGGTGCTGTCCTGCGCGAGTTCCCGCACCGTATGCGACAACCGCTCCAACTGAGCCGCAGGGGTACGGCCAGGCACCCAGACGGCATTCATGTCTGTCATCTCGAGCTTGGCGTATCCCAGCTCCTGAAGGGTTGGAACCTCAGGCAGGAAGACAGATCGCTTGCGTCCGGCCGTCGCGAGCACCCGCAGGCGGCCTATCTTGTGGTTGCGCACGATAGGTTCGCTAAGCGCGGCAATGGTGGCCGGGATCTGCTCGCCCATCAGGTCCTGGAAAGCCGCGGGGCCGCCTCGGTAAGGTACGTGTTCGATTTTGGTGCCGGTCTCCCGGCCTATGAGATAGCCCAGGATATGAGGCCCCGATCCAATGCCGCCGGTGCCGTAGCGAGCGGCAAGGGGGTCTCTGCGTGCCAGTTCCAAGTACTGTTGGAAGCTTGTCACCGGTAGTTTCGCGTTGACCGTGAAGACGAAATCCATGTCGCTGACAGCGCCGGCAGCCGCGAAGTCCGTGAACGGATCAAACGGAGGTTTCGCATAGGCATTCGGGAGAATGGTCATTACCGAGGCGGGTCCCAGCAGCATTGTCAAACCGTCGGGAGGCGCCGCCTTGACCAGATCCAACGCCAGCCGGCCGCCCGCACCCGGCTTGTTCTCCACGATCGCGGTGGTCGCATAGCCACTGGCGCGCAGCATGTCGGCTAGCCTTCGCGCAAGGACGTCGCCCTGACCACCGGGCGCGAACCCGATGACCACGCGTGCGGGGCCCGGTTGTGCGCGGCTGATCAGGGGCACGGCCGCGATGGTGGCGGCAGCCCCGCAGAAAGTTCTGCGTTTGAGCATTGATGTCTCCTCTTTTTAGTGTGTCGAGTGCGGCTGTGGACTATTGCAGGCCGTACAGACGGGCTGCATTGCCGTATGCCAGCTTGTCCCGTGTATGGGGATCAAGGTCACCGAACAACTTCTGGATATACCGCTGCGAGTCGGGCCAGATGCCGTCCGGATGCGGAAAATCGGAGGCCCAGAGAATGTTGTCGTAGCCGGCGTGGCGCAGCACCGGCAGAGCCGACTCTTCTGTCTGGAATGAGGCATGGCATTGCCGGTACCAATACTCGGACGGCCGCAGAGACAGCGCGATGGTGTGGCGGAACTCCTCGTCGTAGCTCCAGTTGAGTCGATCGAGAATGTAGGGTATCCAGCCGATGCCGGACTCTGCGAACACGATCCGCACTTGCGGGAAGCGCTCCAGCACGCGCCCCATCACCAGTCCCGTGAGAACGCGCGCGGCGCGGAAGATCTGGCCGCAGGCGAAGGCCGCGCCTCGCGCGCCTTCCTTCGTGGCGGCATCCCAGCCCGTCATGTCGGGCATCTCCGGGCCGAAAGTATGGAAGTGCACCGGCAGCCGCGTCTCGTTCGCGAAAGCCCAAAACGGATCCCAGTCAGGGTGGTAATAGGGTTTGGCGCTGGGGGCGGCCGCAGCCATGTCCAGGCCCTTGAAGCCACCGAGCGCCACGACCCGTTGCGCCTCTTTCAGCGCCATCTCGGGGGTATGGCAGGGAATGTTCGCCAGTCCGAGCAGGCGTGACGGCGCATAAGCGCAAAAGGAACGGAGCCAGTCGTTGTAGATCTGAAGCATCACGACTGAAGCTTCTTCGTCCTTCAGCCGGTCTGACATGCCGAGGATCCCGTAAAGCACCTCACCGTCCACGCCGTCGAGTTCCTGATCTTTGACCCGCAACTCGGGAGTGGAGATGCGCCGGATCCCTTTGGCGCCGTCCGAAAACAGCCCTTGCTCGGCCATCCGGTCGGCGCGCTGGATCTTGCCCGGCTCGTAGGGACGGCCGGTGGCCCCCAAGGCACATGCGAAACCAAGGTGCAGGCCCGAGCGGGTGGTCCAGCGCCAGCCCTGCGGCGTTTCTTCCTGAAAGGGCATCCGGCTGCGCATTTGCATCGGTGCGTTCTCGGTGAACAGTGCCGGCGGCAGCCACGACATGTCGATGTGGGAATCGGCGGAAATACAGCGTTGCTTCATGAATTGTCTCCTGCGTGTTTGTTCGGGCTGGCTCAGCCCAGCCCCAGCTTTTTGGGCGACCATTCCACCCAGACGTCGAAGCCGGGCTTGACGCGCACGTCGACGAGGTAGAGGCCGCGCAGCTTGTCGGGTGTGAGTTGGAAATGGTCGAGATCGGCCTTGGTGCGCAGGGTTTCGCCGGAGCCTCCCACGGCCCGGGCAAGCGCTTCATAAGACCGGTATTCCCACTGCGCAGCCGCCATGGAGAGCTTGTGCCCGGCGTGGCGCAGATGGTTCAGGTGGCGTGCTTCCGAGCCGTACTGGGCATCGTTCATGACGAACACCAGCATCTGGCGCCCATAACGGACCACTGAGTCGAGGTCCTGCGCGTTCATCAGGAAGGCGCCATCGCCGGTGAACATCACCAAGGGCCGCCCTGGGGTGGCATAACCGGCGCCGAGAGCTTCCCCCACGCTCAAGCCGATGGCCGCAAAGCCTGAAGTGAAGAGAAAGCTGCGTGCATCGCGTGCGGGCATCAGGTGATGCAGCGTCTCGATGCAGCGTCCGCCATCGCTGACCACCATCCGATCGGCCGGCAATGCCTCGTTCAAGCGCAGAAAAAGCGTGCGCGGGTCGATGCCGCTGTGGTCGCTTACATCATCACTTTCGCGGTGCGCGCGAAAGGCCTGCAGTTGCGGCAGCAACTCGGCCCTTGGAGGCCGCGCCGGCACATGGCGAGCAAGCAGTTCGTTCAGCAGGGCCTGCGCGGTCAACTGGGCATCGCCGATCACCGAGACGTCCACGCGGTGAAAATCTGGCGTGCCGAGCAACTGGTTGTCCACCTGGATCACCGGCTTGTCCGCGAACAGCTTCTGGCGCTTGGTCTGGATGTTGTTCAATGAAGCGCCGAACACCAGGACGCAGTCGGCATCGCGCAGCCAGAGGTCGGTCTGCGGATGCGAGCAGACACCAACCAGGCCGATCGCGGGCTCGCTGCGGTCGAAGAAATTCTGCGCCAGCATGCTGTGGCAGTACACGGCGCCCAGATGGCGTCCCAGTGCCTGGATCGCCTCCTTGGCGTCCGAATGGACGGCTCCTTGGCCGGCCAGGATGAGAGGCTTGCGGGCCTGAAGCAGCAGCTCGACGGCACGGGAAACATCGGCAGCCGCTGGAGAGATGCGAACCAGTTCCGGCACGCTTGCAGGCACCCATGGCATGTCATGGTCCGCGACTTCCATTTCCTGATGGTCATGGTAGATGGCCACTACTTGCGGGCGACGCTGTTGGTAGGCCGCCTGGGTTGCTCGCACGATGGCGCCGGCCATTTTTCCGGGTTGCTCGACCTGATGAAATGCCGCGCCGGTGAGTTCGACGAAAGTACGATGATCCATGCGCTGAGGAGCTGTGGGATTGGAGAGCGCGGGGATTCCGATCAAGACGACAATGGGCGTGTTGTCGCGTGCGGCGGCGGTGAGGGCGGTGAAAGCATTTCCGATGCCGGGGCCCTGGGTGGTGGTGGCCAATCCCACACGGCCGGATGCGCGGGCATACCCCGCGGCCGCATTGACGGCGCTGGCCTCGTGGCGCACCGATACATACTCGAACAAGCCGTTGTCGACGCCATGGCACAGCCAAGGCAGGTTGCCCGATCCCATGAGGCCGAAGACCTGGCGAAAGCCCAGGTCGGCCACCGTGCGGGCGATGAGCTCGAAGCCATACATGAAGAGCTCCTCAGCGAATCGTGATTTGCTGGCCGAAGAAGACCTCGACGGTCACCTTCTCGGTGATCTTCCAGACGCCGTTCTCGCGGCGGAATTTCATGTGGTATTCGCCGAAAGCAGGCGCTCCCACCGAAGGAACGGCCTGTTTGAGCGGGTGGCCGCCGTCATTGAGGGCACCGACCAGGTAGCACTGGGTCGAGGCATGGTTCTCATCCTGCATATCGAAGATCACGTTCGTGATGAGGTGCCGAACCAGGCGATTCTTGGGGCGTTGCGAGATCCCTTCGAGGATGGCGGCCTTGCCGCTCAGTTCGCCGCGGGATGCACTTTTGTAGAAGCAGTCTTCCGAGAACAGGGCGAGCATGTTGCCGTAGTCCTGGTTGTCGTAGTAGCGGGTCATCCGATACATCAACTGTTCGATTTCGGACTGTGCTTCGAAAGGGGTTTGGGCTTGGGTCATGGGCATACTGCTGGTGGTGAAAGGTGAAGGAAAGAGGGCGGGCGATCAATGGCTTGGGCCATCGTTCGCCAATAACCTGGGAGCAAAGATTTCCACGGTCTGTTTTTCGGCCACCAGCCACTGGCCATCCACGCGCTGGAATCTGAAGTGGTATTCGGCGATAGCCGGCGGGCCGTCCTGGGGAACAGCCCTCGCGGCCGGGTGCCCGTGAGGATTGAGAAAGGCGGTCACGTAGCAAAGGCCGCGAGCGCGGGTCGCGCTCTCGACCTCGATCACGATGTTGCTCAACACGTGACGGACCAGCCGATCCGGCGCACGATCCCGCATCAGCCGCAAGATGGAAGCGCGGCCAACGACGTCGCCGCGCCAGTTGGCATAGTGCGCGTCTTCGGTATAGAGCGCCGCCATGGCGGCGTATTGATGCAGCTCATAGTGGCGGTTGACATTGCACACGAGGTCCGACAGCTCGGATCGGGCAAGAAGGAGATCGGTGGGCGAGAGGCTCATAAGGGCGGCTGCGACAAGGTCTTGGATCAACAGGCCCTAGTGTCGGAACTCAGGCTGCTTGCCACAACAGCACCGGGCGACTATCCAATATGAGCCGCATTCATGGGCTAGCCGCAAGGTCAGGGCGTGGTGCGCCAATCGGCCCCGAGGAGGGGGTCAGTCCGTCGGGGACCCCAACAGCATGCGGACGCGCGGCTTGCCAGGTCCCGTATGCAAGGCGTGCCTCCGATCCCGCAGGGCGGCATCCTGGGCCACCGAGCGCAGCATCCTGCGCCGCATTTCCAGCCAGGAGCTATCAGAGAAAACTTCCACGAAACGCTGCCTGTCGGACGCGTCGCGCAGAAGCCGCCAGCCGAACGCCCCCGCGGACAAGCGGGAGCGCCGGGTTTCCTTCATGACGCGCATGAATTCCGTCAGACACTCCGGCGTGACGCTGTATTCGATGGTGGTCAGCACCCGGCCGGCAGCGGTGCCCTCGATTCGCGGCGGCGGTGCGAACTCGGCCGGGTCGACGTCTTCGGGCCGTTGTTTTCCACCACGAGTGATGTGCACCAGAACTGCGGCCAACACAGTGGCCGCCGCGGCGCAAGCCAGGCTGGTTTGCACACCGGCCGCATCTGCCCATCTGCCCCAGAGCAATGCCCCAAGCGCATTGGCGCCCATCAACACCGTGTGGTAGATCGAAATCCCGCGTGCCCGTACCCACGCCGGCAGCGCGAATTGGAGCGAAGTCATGAGCTGGTTGCCGGCCACCAGCCAGGCCGCTCCAGCGACGACCAGCGCTGGCGCCGCCTGCCACGGCCCCGCTACGGCGGCCACGGTGGCCGTAGCTGCTGCATGGCCCATGACGGCTGTCACGAGCAGCGCATCTTCTCCCCAGCGCGCCTGCAGCCGCGGCAGTAGAAAACTTGCTGCGGTTGCACCAGCTCCCATGAGGGCGAACATGATCGTGTAAGTCGCGGCAGTCCCTTGCCAGTGGCCCTTTACGAGGACAGGCAGCAGCGCCAGCATTCCCACGGCATTCACATAGAAAACCAGCACCCGCAGCAGCGTCATGCGCATGCGCGGCGCATGAACCGCATACTGCAGGCCGACGCGAAGCGCACGCAGAAACGGCTCGCGTGGCAGATCCGAGGCTTGCACATTCACAGGCGTCTGGCCGCGCCAGCGCAGCAGCGCAGCTCCGGTGACAACGGCAATCACCGCATTGAGGACAAACACCGCGGGAACGCCGGCGCCAGCGATCAGCACGCCAGCCAGGAGCGGACCGATGACCCGCGCGCCATGCGAGGCCACTGCGGTGACGGCGAAAGCCTTGTGCCATAGCGGCCGTTCCACGATGTCTGGAACCATGGCAAGAAAAGCAGGACCTCTCATGGCCAAGGCAGCTCCGTTGGCAAATACCAGGGCCAACAGCAGCGGCGGGTCGATCCGGTGCAGCCAGGCCGACGCGGCGAGGAGCGCCGCCACGATCACTGTCCAGCCTTGCGTGACGAGCATCATGCGCCGCCGGTCAACCAGGTCGGCCAGCGCGCCGCCGGGCATGCTGAGGAGGAACACCGGCAAGGTGGCCGCCGTCTGCACGAGGGCGATCGTACTGGCTGAGGACGTCAGCGAGGTCATCAGCCAGGCGGCCGCCATGTCATTCATCCACATACAGATGTTGGCGGCAGCCCAGGTCATCCACAACATCCTGAAGACCGGATTGCGCAGCGGAGAGAGCGCGTCGGGAAGGGTAAACGGGATCATGCCGGACGGTAGATCAATGCGACATATCGAGTGTCCCACCCCCTCGGCACTGGTGCGCAGGACAGGCGTCTCGTCATATCCGATATCAATCTGATTCATACAGACCGAACGTGGGGCTGCTTGGAGAGCGGAAATGGAAAGGCTCAGTCAAAACCTTCACGTTATGCCGATGGCTCCAGTACGATCCGCACTTATGCACATCCGGGATATCGATCTCAATCTGATGAAGGTGTTCGACGCGGTCTATCGGCTGCGAAGCGTCACCCGCGCCGCCGACGCCTTGGGCCTGACCCAGTCGGCGATAAGCCACAGTCTCTCCCGTCTGCGCGCCATCCTGAAGAGCCCGCTGTTCCTGCGCGTGCCCGGCGGCGTCGAGCCCACTCCCAAGGCAGATCGCTTCGCCGCAGCCGTTCAACTGGCGCTGTCCACCTTGGAGCGCGCGATGGAAGAGGCCGAGCAATTCGATCCGGCCCGTTCCAGCCGTGTATTTCGGTTGCACCTGAACGATCTCGGCGAATGCAGCTTCCTGCCGCGTCTGGCGCGGGAGCTCGAGCAGCAGGGGCCCCACATGGGGCTGGAGAGCTTCCAGTTTCCGCCGGGAGAGGTCGAGGCCGCGCTGAATGAGGGCAAGATCCACTACGCCATTGGATACCTGCCCCAACTGACCGGCTGCCCGTCGACGCGGCTGATGGAAGACCAGTACGGCTTCATCGTGCGCACCGGTCATCCCCTATTGCAGCATTTGGACGGTCGTACTGCGGCGCCTGAAGGGGTGTTGAGGCGGTTGGAGTATGTCATGAGCAAATCGCACCCCGACAGCATCCGCTTGCTCGAGCAGTTGGGCTCAGCCGATCGGGTCCGCATGAGCACGCTGCAATCCACAGGGGTGCCGGATATTGTCCGACATACTGATTGGGCGGGAATCGTTCCGCTGCGCACGGCTCTAGTGCTGGAGTCACTGGATGGCTGCGCGGTCCTGAGTTCCACACTGGCACCGGTCGAATGCGATATCGCGCTCTACTGGAGCCGTCGTTTCGAGGCAGATGCCGCAAGGCGCTGGCTGCACGAGCGGTTGTTGCCTCTGTTCGCAAATCCTAATGTTGAATGACAGCAAGCTCGATGACGACATCTTCTGCAATGCGAGCCAAAAGCCGTGCCCAATGGGAGGTGGTAGTGGAGGGTGTCGTCTGCCAGAAGGCCATCTTTTGATGCCGGGCGGATCAACGCCTACTCCAGTCTCGGATCGAGAAGATCCCTCAAGCCATCGCCCAGGAGATTGAGACCCAGCACCGCCAGGGCAATCGCCAGCCCCGGCCATACGGCGAGCAGAGGGGCCTGGAACATCAGGGTTTGGGCTTCGGCCAGCATGCGGCCCCAGCTCGGCTGGGGTGGCTGAGTGCCTAGGCCCAGATAGGAGAGGGCGGCCTCGGCCAGAATGGCGATGGCGAAGCGGATCGTGGTTTGCACGATCAAGACCGGCAGGATGTTGGGCAGTACATGCTGCCACGTGATGGCCCAGGCACCCTTGCCGCTGGCTCGCGCGGCCAGCACGTAGTCGCGGCTCCAGGTGGCGTTGGCGGCCGCACGCGTGATGCGAGCGAACGTGGGGATGTTGTAGATGCCGATCGCAATGATGGCGTTGACGATGCCCGGGCCATAGACGGCGGTCAGCATGATCGCGGTGAGGATGGCTGGAAAGGCCAGGCCGAAGTCGGACACCCGCATGATCAGCTCCTCTACCCAACTGCGCCTGGCCGAGGCCAGCAATCCCAGGGCCGTACCGGCCAGCAAGCCGATGCCGACGGCGATCACGCCCACCAGGATCGATGCCCTTGCACCGACGAGGAGCAGCGAGGCCACGTCGCGGCCGAAGGCGTCAGTGCCGAGCCAGTGCTGGCCGCTGGGAGGCAGCAATTTGGCATCCATGTCGACGTCGAACACGGAGTAAGGGGTCCAGAGATAGGACACCAGGGTCGCCAGCACCAGAAGCAGTGAAAGCACGCCGCCGATGACGAAGCCGGGATGGCGGCGGGCGCGGTGCCAGAATCCTGGCGCGGCGGAGGACAGGGCGGCAGCGGTCATCGGGCAAGGAATTTCATATTTCGCTGGCCTTCACGCGCGGATCGATGGTGGCGTAGAGCACGTCGACGACGAAGTTCACGATCACCACCATGGCAGCCAGCAGCATTACGCAGTTACGCACCACGATCAGATCGCGGTTGGCGATGCTCTGGAAAATCAGGCGACCGAGCCCCGGCAGGTAGAACACGCTTTCCACCACGATGGTGCCCGCGAGCAACTCGGCGAACTGCATGCCCATGACGGTCACGACCGGGATCATGGCGTTGCGCAGGACGTGTCCCCAGAGCGTGGCGCTGTGCGACAGGCCCTTCGCGCGCGCGGTGCGCACGAAGTCTTCACGCAGTACCTCCAGTACCGCCGAGCGGCAGAAGCGGGCCAGAATGGCTGCCTGCACGACGGCCAGTGCCACGGCAGGCAGGATGAGCGCCTTGAAGCCTTCCCACAGGCCGGCCAGGATGCCGTCCTCGAAATACCAGCCATCGAATCCGCCCGCGGAAAACCATTGCAGCTTCACGGAAAAGAGCAGGATCAGCAGAATGGCGAACCAGAAATTCGGAATGGCAATGCCGACCTGTGCGAGCGTCATCAGGCCGATGTCTCCTGCCCGGTTGTGGCGTGCGGCGGCATAGACCCCTACCGCCAGCGCCAGCACGGTGGTGAGCAGCATGGCCATCACCGCCAGCGGTATCGTGAGCGACAGGCGCTCGGCGATCAACTCCGAGACGGGCGAACCGTAGGTGTACGACTGTCCCATGTCGCCGTGGGTCAGCCCTCCAAGCCAATGAAAGTAACGCTGCAGGGCAGGTTGATCGAGTCCGAGCTCGATCGTTTTGGCCTGTACCGCCGCCGGATCGGCGTCTGGTCCCATCAATACCTGGGCGGCATTGCCGGGCAGGATTTCGAGCGCGGAAAACACGATGACGGAGGTCGCCACCAGGGTGGCGATCAGGGTCAGTACGCGTTTGAAGAGAAAGTAGCTCATGTGTCGGCGGCATTATCAACACAAAGGGTGGCGGCTTTGCGGCGGCCCTTTGGCTGCGGGCTGGCGTACAGCGGATAATTAATGCATGAAATCTGCTTGGCTTACCGGAGTTGCACCATGGCGCTGATGATCACCGACGAGTGCATCAACTGCGACGTCTGCGAGCCGGAGTGCCCGAACGAAGCCATTTTCATGGGACAGGAGATCTATCAGATCGATCCCGGCAAGTGCACCGAGTGCGTTGGTCATTTTGATGAGCCCCAGTGTGTGCAGGTGTGTCCCGTGGAGTGCATACCCTTGAACCCTCAGCACGTGGAGGACAAGGAGACGCTATGGCAGAAGTTTCGGCGCTTGCAAGGCGAGACCAGCGCGTGAACTGATTGAGTTGGCGGTATCCTGAGGCAGCACTTCATTCATCGGTGCCGCTGGAAGCCGCCTTGCGCGATGACGCGTTTGCGGGCATCTCAGCCAAACTCTGCGGCTCCCGGCGGGGCGGCTTTTCGCGCGGGGGCTTGGACGTATGGATCTGCACCGTGGCCTGAGGAATTTCTCCCTCCGCCAGGAGCGAAAAAGCCTTCACCGAGCGCGCAATCGCCTCTTCGATGGCGGTCATCTCATCGGCTGGCGGTTTTTTCAGCACCCAGCCCACGACTTGCGATTTGTCCCCCGGATGGCCGATGCCCAGGCGCAGGCGCCAGTAGTCGGAGGAGCCCAGTTGTGCATGAATATCCCGCAGGCCGTTGTGGCCGGCGTGACCGCCCCCTTTTTGAGCTTGGCCTGACCCGGCGCCAGATCGAGCTCATCGTGCACCACCAGGATTTCCTCCGGCGCGATCTTGTAAAAACGTGCCAGCGCCGCCACCGACCTGCCTGAAAGATTCATGAATGTCTGCGGCTCGAGTAGCCAGGTGCTCTGTCCCTTGACATTGACGCGCGCTACCTTGCCTTGATACCCGCGCTCGGTCACCAACGTGGCTCCGAGTGAGCGTGCCACGGCATCTATCCACCAGAAACCGGCGTTATGCCGGGTGTCTTCATACTCTGGGCCCGGATTGCCGAGGCCGACGAACAGCTTGATCATGGGGAGATTATCGGTTGGCAGCGGTTTCCCGGGCGGTTTCAGACAAACTCTGCACTCACCGTCCCGAAGGGGGTGAATGAGGATCTCACCTGCATGCCAGCCACTGCACGGTATTGGCGTGTGAAAGAGCCGGACATCACTTGCATGCCGGCCTCCAGCGAGAGGCCAAATTCGGACAGTTTGTTGGCCAGCCAGACCACTGAGAGCATGCCTCCGCCCTGCATGACGGCGGAGCCAGATGCGGTTTCACTGGTCTCGCCATTGATGTCGACTGTCACTTCCGCGTCGGCCAGTGCGCGGTTGCTGGCCGTCAGCGCGACGGCTGGCCCTGTGACATAGGCCTTCTGCTGGGCGTTGTCCGCCATGGCGAGAGGCAGGTTGCCGCCGAAAGGGCCGCGAACTTCGACGATTTCCAAGGCCGGGGAGGCGTGTGTGACCGCATCCATCACTTCTTCAAGCGTGATGCCCGGCCCCCGCAAGGTCTTGCCGATGGTGAGGCAAAGCTCATTTTCGAAGCCGGGCTCGATCAGGTCCGCGAACCGGTAAGTCTGTCCGCTTGGATGCCGGCCACTTTCAAGCAGGTAGCCAAAGCAGGGCTCGTGCACCTGCTGCTGAACACGCATGGCCTCGGCCGTGAGACCGACCTTCCACCCGGATTGCCTGTCGCCCGTGGCGATTCGCCGCGACAGAAGGGCCAACTGCACCTCATAACCCTGCTGCAGGGAGAATTTGCCAGCCCATTCCGGCGGCATGTGGCGCCCCTCCTGCATGGATTGCCAAAGAGCATCGGCGATGGCTTCTGTGTTCATGTGGCCAATTTAAACAAAAAAGCCCGCTGATGAAATCAGCGGGCTTTTGGAGCGAGAGAAGCCGGAAGGACTTACTTCTTGTCGGCGGCCGGAGCGGCTTCGGCTGCGGGAGCAGCTTCGGCTTCTTCGGCGGCAGGAACCACCACCGTGACCAGCACAGGGTTGTCCTTGCCGTGCAGAACGGGCGTCACGCCCTTGGGCAGTTGGACGTCGTTCAGGTGCAGCGTGGTGCCTTTTTCCAGTTTGGACAGGTCGATGTTGATCGACTCAGGCAGATCGGCCGGCAGGCAGGAAACTTCCAGTTCGGTCAGCACGTGGTTGACCAGGCACTTGTCCAGTTTGACGGCATTCGACTCTTCTTCGCCGCTGAAGTGCAGGGGCACTTTCATGTGGATCTTGGTCTTGGCGGAGACGCGCTGGAAATCGATGTGCAGCACTTGCTGCTTGTAGGGGTGGATCTGCAGATCACGCAGCAGGACCTGGCTGGATTTGCCGCCCAGTTCCATGTCGAGCACGGAAGAGTGGAAGGCTTCTTTCTTGATGGCTTGCCACAGGGCGTTGTGGTCGAGCTCGATCAACTGGGGCTCGCCTTCGCCACCATAGACGATGCCGGGCACTTTGCCGGCGTTACGCAGACGGCGGCTCGCACCCGTACCCTGCTTGCTGCGCTCAAAAGCGACAAATTTCATGACTAACTCCTTGGATGAAGCCGACCGCGACCAGTGCGGCTCCGGTTTAAAAAGGCCATGCGCCCCTCAATGAATGAGGTACGCCGGCCGTACTAGGTTCTTAGAACAGGTTGTCCTGCTCCGAGAACAAACTCATGACCGACTCTCCGCGGGCGATGCGCTGGATCGTCTGGGCGATCAGCGGGGCCACGGAAAGCTGGCGGATCTTGCCGCAAGCCACGGCGCTTTCGCTGAGCGGAATGGTGTTGGTCACCACGACCTCGTCGAGCGCGCTGCCCTGGGCGATGCGCTCAATGGCGGGGCCGGAAAAAATGGGGTGCGTGCAGTAGGCGTACACCTTCTTGGCACCGCGCTCCTTGAGAACCTCGGCGGCCTTCACCAGCGTGCCGGCGGTGTCGATCATGTCGTCCATGATGACGCAGTTGCGGCCTTCGATGTCGCCGATGACGTGCATCACTTCGCTCACGTTGGCCTTGGGCCGGCGTTTGTCGATGATGGCCAGGTCGCAGTTGAGCTGCTTGGCCAGCGCGCGGGCACGCACCACGCCGCCGACGTCGGGGCTGACCACCAGCAGGTCTTCGTAGTTCTTCTGCCGCAGATCGCCCAGCAGCACTGGGGAGGCGTAGATGTTGTCGACCGGGATATCGAAGAAGCCCTGGATCTGGTCAGCGTGCAGGTCCATCATCAGGACGCTGTTCACGCCCACCGCCTGCAGCATGTTGGCCACTACCTTGGCGGAGATGGGCACGCGTGTGGAACGCGGGCGGCGGTCCTGGCGGGCGTAGCCGAAGTAGGGGATCACCGCGTTGATGCGCTCAGCCGATGCGCGCTTGAGGGCGTCTACCATGATGAGCAGTTCCATCAGGTTTTCGTTCGTGGGCTGGCAGGTGGACTGCACCACGAAGACATCGCGCGCGCGCACGTTCTGCTTGATCTCGACGGTGACTTCGCCGTCGGAGAAGCGGCCCACGTCAGCGGCACCGAGCGAAAGGCCCAGGTTGGCGGCGATTTCGGAGGCTAATGCGGGATTGGCGTTGCCGGTGAACACCAGAAAGTCGGGGGTGGATGACGGCTGCGGCTGCATGGGCTTTCCGGTGAGTTGCGTGCTTCGATTATCGGCCTCAATCAGCCCTAACCGGCCACGATGGGCCTTAAGCGGCTTTTTGTGCTCTGCTGCGCGGCGCCTTTGGGCACACACACGGCTTCTACAACGATAATGGTTTGGCAGGGGAGGAAGGACTCGAACCCTCGCATGCCGGAATCAAAATCCGGTGCCTTGACCAACTTGGCGACTCCCCTACACTGGCTACCGTCTCCGAAGCAGGAAACGGCTGCCCTTAACTTTCACTGGCAGCCCAGCCGACAAGCGGATGAACTGCCATATTGCTGCAACCCTTGACTTGCCAGCCTGTCTGCTCCAGTTTTTGTGCCAACTTTCGTACGGCCAAAACAGTATGCGGATTGGCTATATGCAAACCAGCATCTGAATGAGCAAACAAGGCGCTGCCTGAACCGGTCATTCTACCTTGAAGGCCGTGTGCACTAAGGTGCTCAAGGCCCTCGGCAACAAGCGGGCAAAGCCGCTTTGCAACCGGCTGAAGGTCATTGTGGCCAAAGCCCCAAGGGTTATCAGCGAAGCCTTCGAGTATAGCAGGGTTTGTATCGCGCTTTAAAGAGGGGTCAGAAAAAATTGCTTTTGTTTCGAGTCCGGCAGGTGGCTTCAATACAACAAAAGATGCAGAAGGCAGCTCCAGCGGGGTAATGCGCTCGCCCACGCCTTCCACCCAGGCGTTGCGCCCGCGCAGGAAGAAGGGCACGTCGGCACCCAGGGAGAGCCCAATGGCTTCAAGCTGTTCGCGCTTCAGGCCAAGATTCCAGAGCCGGTTGAGGGCTAGCAGGGTGCTGGCAGCATCCGAGGAGCCTCCTCCCATGCCCGCCTGCGCGGGAATGCGCTTGTGCAGCGCGATATGTGCGCCTTCGCTGCAGCCGGTGGCAGCTTGTAGTGCACGGGCGGCGCGCGTGCAGAGATCGTCAGGAGGAAGGGCCGGGCCGCTCAGGTCTTCTCGGGTGACGGCGCCGTTGGCGCGGCGTTCGAAATGCAAGGTGTCGCACCAGTCGATCAGCATGAATACCGATTGCAGCAGGTGATAGCCGTCGGGACGCCGCCCGGTGATGTGCAGGAAAAGATTCAGCTTGGCCGGGGCAGGCACGTCCAGGAGGCTGTTCATAGCGATAGGGACGGAGCTTATTCAAAGACCAGCCGCAACTCGGCCGTGGGCAGGGGTTGCAGCCGCTGCGCGGTCAGGCGGCCGTTGCCGAGAGCGCTCAGATCGGTTTGCCATCCTTCCACAGCCTGAGGTTCTCCCCGTAGCCAGGCAAACAGCGCGCGCACGGGGATAGGAGTGCCGATGGCCTGTGCGACGAGTTCGTCCAGGGAGCTGTATTGCTTTTCCTTGCCGTCCTGGTT
The DNA here is from genome assembly GCF_049532675.1 of Ottowia sp. VDI28. NCBI lineage: Bacteria > Pseudomonadati > Pseudomonadota > Betaproteobacteria > Burkholderiales > Comamonadaceae > Ottowia > Ottowia sp. VDI28. Next base: position 2,460,487 of record NZ_CP149820.1, read on the forward strand.
TAGCGTGGCGGCACCGGGTTGCCATTTCATCACGGCCAGCGTGCTGCCTAGGGGGAGGTCAGGCTGAGTTCACCGGCTTGCGCGTTGCCGTTCAAGGAAAAGCCGGCCGAGAAGGACTGAGGCGGCTCGGAGGCCACACGCAAGCCCAGTCGGCCGCTCCACGAGGTTCGTTCGGTGTCGATGGCGCGCGTTTCCCTGCTGATGCTGGCACAGCCGGCCGCCAAGGCGGCCGTAGCCAGCAGCAGAGCTTGTGCTGCCTGGCGGCGGGAGAGCGGAAGGTCTTTCGGGCTCCTCACGGATTGATCTTCAGGCGCTGGAGCGTTTCCTGCAGGGTTTCATTTTCAGCGTTCAGGCGCACGCCATTGCGCAGGACAACGATGGCCTCGTCCTTGCGGCCCATGGTCCATAGCACTTCTCCCAGGTGGGCGGCAATCTCGGCGTCGGGCCGTTTGGCGAAGGCGGCCTGCAGGATGCGGAGTGCCTGCGCACGGTTTCCGAGGCGGAATTCAACCCAGCCCAGGCTGTCTTGAATGAAAGGATCGTCCGGCGAGAGTTCCACTGCCTTTTCGATCAGCTGTTTGGCTTCGGGGAGCCGCAGGTTGCGGTCGGCAAATGTGTAGCCGAGCGCGTTGTAGGCGTTGAAGGCGTCGGGCTTGATCTCGATCAGCTTGCGTATCAACTGCTCCATTTCATCCAACCGGTCGAGCTTTTCGGCGGCCATGGCTGTGTCGTAGAGCAGGTCTTCGTCTTCCGGGTCTTTGCTCAGCTCGGATTGCAGAAGGTCATAGGCTTGTTGCGGACGCTTGTTCTCGCGCAACAACTGGGCTTCTGCCGTGATTTTCATGCGCGCGTCCTCGGGCGTGCGCACGGGAACGCTGCGAATCAACTGGACGGCTTCGTCAAGCTGCCCCTGGCGCGCCAGGATGGTGGCGCGGCGCAGCTGGACATTGATGGCTTCGTCAGGCGAATCGATTTTGGCCAGCATGCTTTCGGCCGCAGCATAGTCGCCGCGCCGCTCGGCAATCTGGGCCAAGGTCATGCGGGCCTGATTGCGGCCATTGCTGCGATCGAAGCGTTCGTCCGCGGAAGGCTGGGTGGCCAGTTCCAGATAGCGCTTGAGAGCGGTTTCAGCTTCGGTATCGTGACGCTCCTGGGCATACAGCGCACCCTGCGCCAACCAGCCTTCGGGGTAGTCCGGTTGGTTGCGCGTGAGTTCGGCCAGTTGCTCGTGAGCCTCCTTGCCGCGGCCGGCATCCACGAGGGCGCGCGCGTAACCGATCCGTACTTCGGGCTTGGGCGTGGCGTTGCGCAGGTATCGCTTGATCAAGGGTTCGGCGTTGGGTTCGTCCGCGCCGGTCATGAGTTGCAGGGCGAGCAGGGCGGGCCACTCGGATTTCGGGTTGGCCGTTTGCCCCAGGTTGGCGGCAGACAGGGCGCCGGTCCTGTCGTTGGTGGACAGCCGCATGCGGCCGATGCTTGTCCAGGCGGCGGGGGCCAGGGCAGGGTTCTGCAGGACGTCCGCCAGCCCGCGTTCGACCACCTGCGCGGCTTCCGCTTTGTCGATGGCGCGGGTATAGAGTGAGGGCACGGCCAGGATGAATGGTTCCTGGTCGGTGGCCGGCAGTGCGGCCAGCGTGGCGCGCAGGGGGGCGTCGGATTCGGCGATGCGGCCCAAGGCCACCATGACCTGCAGCTCCAGGCGGTTGGCATCCGGCGACCGCGGCTCGGCCTGGCGCCAGGCACGCACGGCATCCATCGCCATGGAGCCCGAGCGTGATTGGATCGCCATTTCGACGGCCCGCTTGTACAGCACGGAATCGTGGGTGCGCCTTGCCGCATCAAGCATCAGCGCGATGCCCTGGTTGGCTTCACCGTCCTGAAAGCTCAGCTCGCCTACCAGCAATTCATAGAGCAGCCGCGCGGTCAAGGCCGATGGCCTGGGTGTTTCCGCCGCGCTGGCAGCCGACGCCGGGGCGGCCGGTGGCACGGCGTCCGAGGCCGGCTGCGCAGGTTTTGGCGCCTGCGCGAATGCCATGCCCGAGACCAACGTCAACAAGGGGAAAACACGGAAGAAATGGTGCATCAAGCCATAATAATCCATGCCCGTTTCTGAAGTGTATATGTCAAGGTCCATGTGCCCGTCATCCGGGAATGACGACATGGTCATCTTTTATGCCTGAACTGCCCGAAGTAGAAGTCACCCGCCGCAGCTTCGCGGAGAGAATCCGCGGCGCGCGCGTCCTCTCCGCGGCTATGGGGAAACCTTTGCGCTGGCCGCTTGGCATCGAGCCCGGCATGCTGGCCGGCCGCACGGTGCGCGAAGTCGGCCGGCGCGGCAAGTATCTGCTGTTGTGGATGGATGACGGCGTGCTGTTGATACACCTGGGCATGTCGGGCAGCCTGAATTTCTCCAGCCAACTGCCACCGCCAGGGGCCCATGATCATTTTGATCTGGTAACCAGCGCCGGCACGCTGCGCCTGCATGATCCGAGACGCTTCGGCGCCGTGGTGTGGGCCGAAAGCGAGCATGCCGATCCGGCGCGCAAGCTGCTGGCGGGGCTGGGCATGGAGCCTCTGGGCGAGGACTTCGACGCCGCCCGCTTTCATGCGGGGCTGAAGTTGCGGCGGGCACCGATCAAGCAAGTATTGCTGGCGGGTGATGTGGTCGTGGGGGTGGGGAATATCTACGCATCGGAAGTCCTGTTTCTGGCCGGCATTCGGCCTACCGTGCGGGCAAGCAGGCTTTCCCGCATCCGGACCGACCGCTTGCATGCAGCCATCCGGGAGGTGCTCGCGCGCGCTGTCGAGCGCGGAGGCAGTACGCTGCGTGATTTTTCCAACGCGTTCGGTGAGACGGGGCACTTTCAGCTGGAAGCGGCCGTCTATGGCCGTGCCGCGCAACCTTGCGGGCGTTGCGGCACACCGATCCGCCTGATCAGGCAGGGACAGCGGTCGACTTTCTTTTGCCCGGAGTGCCAGGCGTGAGGGATGCAGGGGTGACAGGGTTTTACGAGCGGTTTGACCAACACGATGCCTGGCGCAGGGAAATGAGCCTGCGCTTGAAAGTACTGGCCGACTGGTTGCAGGAGAACGAGCTGCTGAACGCTGGCGCGGAGGAGCGTGCGCAGCGGCTGATCGAGCAGGTGCGTGCCGACAAGGTCATGGTGGCCTTCGTGGCGGAATTCTCGCGGGGCAAGTCGGAGCTGATCAATGCTGTGTTCTTTCCGGGCTACGGCCGCCGCATCATGCCGGCCAGCGCCGGGCGCACCACCATGTGCCCGACCGAGCTGGGCTACGACCCTGATCTGCCCGCCTGTCTGCGCTTGCTGCCCATAGAAACTCGTCTGCACTCGCCCTCGCTGCTCGAATGGCGCCAAAGACCGGAGAAGTGGGTGCATCTCGATCTGGCGATGAACAATCCCGAGCAGTTGGCGAGCGCCATGAAGAAGGTCTCCGAGACGCTGGCCGTGACCAAGGAAGAAGCAGGCGCCCTGGGCTTCTGGCATGACGATCATCCTGAAGACAACCCGCCATTGAACGCCGATGGCCGTGTCGTGGTGCCGCGCTGGCGCCATGCACTCGTCAATATGGTGCATCCGCTCCTCAAGCAGGGGTTGGTGGTGCTTGATACGCCGGGACTGAACGCCATTGGCACCGAGCCTGAACTGACCGTGAACCTGATTCCGCAGGCGCAAGCCGTGGTGTTCATGCTGGGGACCGATACGGGCGTGACCAAGTCCGATCTGACCATATGGCGCGAGCATCTGGCACCGGTGGAAGAGGGACCTGGTGTGCGCCTTGCCGTGCTCAACAAGATCGATACCCTCTGGGACGATCTCAGTCCGCCGGAGGAGATCGACGAGCAGATCGAGCGGCAACGCCTTCAGGCCGCGCAGATACTCTCCCTTCCACCGCAAAGGGTGCTGGCACTGTCCGCACAGAAAGGCCTGCTGGCCAAGGTGCGAGGCGATACAGCGCTACTCGCCCAGAGCCGTCTGCCGTCTTTTGAGCAGGTGCTGGGCGGAGATCTGCTGGCCGCGCGGCAACACCTGCTCGAAGGCGCGATTCTGTCAGGCGTGAATGAGCTTCAATCGCAGGCGCAGCGCCTGTTGGGCGTGCGGCGGCGGGAGCTTTTCGAGCAGATGCAGGAGTTGCGCAGCCTGCATGGCAAGAATCAAAGTGTGATCCGCCAGATGCGCGCGCGCGTCGAGCATGAAATAGCGGAGTTCGATCGTGGTGCCAGCAATGTGCTGGCAGCGCGGTCAGTCCACACGAAATTGCTGCGTGATGTGTTCAGACTGCTGGGCAATGCATCGATCAAGAAGGAACTGGCGCCCTTGACGGCGATGTTGCGGCAGCCGGGGGTCAAGTTTGGCGTGAGAAAGGCCTATGCCGAAGGCTTTGGCAATTTGCGCGGCGTGATCGGACATGTGCGCTTGATTGAAACAGAAATCGAATCGATGCTGACGAGGATTTTCGGTGAACTCAACGCCGAGCATGGCTTTGAGCTGGAGCTGCCCCCGGTCCCGGACCTGGTTCGTTTCGAGGACGATCTGAGCGTGGTGGAACGCAGCCATTTGCAATACCTGGGGCTTGGCAACATGTTCCGCCTGTCGCGCCCGGATTTTGCTGAACGGTTGGCGCGTGCGTTGCTGGCACGCGTGCGCTCGACTTTCGATGCGGCGCTGGCTGAAGTCGAACTGTGGAACAGGTCCTCTTCGGCTCAGCTCGCGACGCAATTGCGAGAGCGCCGGCAGGCGTTCGACCGGCGAACGGAGGCCATCGAGCGCATTCAGGATGCCGCCGGCGGACTGGGCGACCGCCTGCGTGAAATCGAGGAACGGGAAATCTTGCTCAATACCCTGGATAGTCACCTTGACAGGCTGACGCGCGAATTGCGCCAGACCCATCCCCTGCGGGCGCGGGGCTCTTCCTCCGAGGAGGTGACGGTATGACATTGTTTTCCGAGCGCATGATCGCCTGGCAACGCAGTCACGGGCGGCATGGCTTGCCCTGGCAGGGGACGCGCGATCCCTACCGGGTCTGGCTGTCGGAGATCATGCTGCAGCAGACGCAGGTGACGACCGTGCTGGAGTATTACCCCCGGTTCCTGGCGCGCTTTGCGGATGTGGCGGCGCTTGCCGCGGCATCGGAAGGCGACGTGATGGCTTTGTGGAGCGGTCTGGGTTATTACTCGAGGGCCCGCAATCTCCACCGCTGTGCGCAGGAGGTGGTATCCCGGTTCGGCGGTCACTTTCCGCCCAGTGCCGAATTGCTGCAAACCCTCCCCGGTATCGGGCGCTCCACCGCGGCCGCCATCGCGGCGTTCTGCTTCGGTGAGCGCGCCGCCATTCTCGACGGTAACGTCAAGCGCGTACTGACTCGCTACTTCGGTATCTCGGATGACATGGCCGTGCTGGCGAACGAGCGGGCGCTTTGGCAACGTGCTGAAGGACTGCTGCCGGTGGCGAATCCGCGCGAGGCCATGCCTGTCTATACCCAGAGCCTGATGGACCTGGGGGCCACTGTGTGTACGCTGCGCCGGCCGGTCTGCCTGCTGTGCCCTCTGTCGGCCGATTGTGTGGCTACGCATGAGGGCGAGCCTGAGCGGTACCCCGTGAAAACGAAGCGCCTCAAGCGCACCCAGCTCGATCTGTGGTTGCTGCAAGCCGTTGATGAAAAGGGGCGCGTATGGCTGGCGCCTCGCCCGGCGCCGGGCATCTGGGCGGGGCTGCATTGCATGCCGGCATTTGCATCGCGCGAGGAACTGTTGGCGCTGCTGCCGCCGCTTGAGCATGAGCGCGTTGTCGAACACACGCCTTTCATGCATGTGCTCACGCACCGCGATTTGTATCTTCGCGTAGTGACCGCGCAAGTGTCTGACTCGGCGTTCGCGGGAGGCGGGGGCGCGGAGGGTGGCTGGTTTGATGAGGCGCAATGGCCGGCACTGGGATTACCGGCGCCGGTGCGGCGTTTTCTGGAAGTGACGGGGTCTTAGAACGAAAACACGTTCTTATGGATGGCTGCCGCTGAACAGAACCGTCCTGAGCTCGGCTGGGATAGGCGCTACCTTGCGATGCTCTCCCTTGGTCACAAACACCACGCCTACCTTGCCGCGGGCCACTTCCCGCCCGCTGCTTGTTTCGGTCATGCGAAAGACCAGATCGAAGCCGTATTTGTTGGGATCATCCGGGGTCATTTCCACGCGCATGGTTTCACCGTAGAAGCCTTCAGACTTGTACTGGGCCACGATGTCACCCACGACGATGCCATGGCCCAGCACATTGGATTCGCGATAGCCCAGATGCCTGAAAAAGCGCACGCGCGTTTCGGACACCAGGGTCAGCAGTTGAGCGTTGTCCAGATGGCCGCCTTGGTTGACGTGGCTGATGTAGATCTGCAGTTCAGTGGAAAACAGAAACTGCGCGGGAAGCTCGATTTGAATGCGCGCCATGAAAACTTCGGTGAGAAATGGGGGGCTTTTCGCCAGGGACATCAGCTTTCGGCCAGTATCAGCCTTCAACCGGTATCAGCTTTCGACCAATTCCCGGTGCCGCCGCAGTGTCAGCCATTGCTTGCTGAACTCTGCCGCCAGTTGCTCCACCAGGTACACCGAGCGGTGCTGCCCGCCGGTGCAACCAATGGCTACCGTGACATAGCTGCGGTGGTCTCGCGCCAGCGCAGGCAGCCACGTGCGGAGAAATTCGGCGATCTGCTCCTGCATCAGCGCGACTTCCGGCTGGCGCTGCAAAAAATCCATCACGGGCTGGTCGCGCCCCGTGAGCGGGCGCAGTGCCGCTTCATAGTGCGGATTGGGCAGCATGCGCACATCGAACATGTAGTCCGCATCCAGCGTGATACCGCGCTTGAATGCGAAAGATTCGAACACCAGCGTCAGATGCGACGCGGGGGCTGAAATCAGCTCCTTCACGAACGCCAGCAGTTGCGCGGGCCTCAGGAAGCTGGTGTCGATCACGTGAGAGCGTTCGCGCAGGTCGGCGAGCAGCTCGCGTTCGCGCACGATCGCCTGCAACAGGGCTTGATGGGCATCGGCCTCGCCTGGCTGTGACAAGGGGTGGCGCCGGCGGGTTTCCGAGAAGCGCCTGATCAGCGTCTGGTCATTGGCATCGAGAAAAATCTGCCGCAGTTGCAAACCCCGGTCGCGCAGGCTATGCAGCAGCAGCGGCAACTGGGGAAGCGAGTGGCCGCTGCGCACGTCAACAGCGATGGCGATCTTGCGCGCGCGGCGTTGGTCCTCCAGGGCAATGAATGGCTCCAGCAGCTCCGGCGGCAGGTTGTCCACGCAGTAATAGCCGGCATCTTCCAGCGCATGAAGCGCGATCGACTTGCCCGAGCCGGACATGCCGGTGATCACGACCAGTTCGATGTGAGGCGCGCTTTCACCCTTTTCGCCCTTCCCACCATGTAGCGAGCTTGCTGTGCTCATGCCCGCACCTTCTTGCCTCGGGCAGGTGGCGCCGGGGCGGCAGAAACTGTGGGCACGGCGAGCATTTCCCTGGCGTGGGCGCGTGTGGTCTCTGAGATGTGTTCGCCGCCAAGCATGCGGGCAATCTCATTGGTGCGCGGCTCGTCACGCACAGGCCGTACGGTACTGGTGATGCCGCCGCCATCGCCTTGCTTGCTGACCAGCAGGTGGTGGTCGGCGCAGGCGGCCACCTGGGGCAGGTGCGTCACGCACAGCACTTGCCGGTCTTTGCCCAGCCGCCGCAGCAGGCGGCCCACGGTAGCCGCCACTGCACCGCCCACGCCGCTGTCTACTTCGTCGAACACCAGGGTAGGTGAACTGCCGAGCTGGCTGGTCGTGACGGCAATGGCCAGCGCCAGCCGGGAGAGTTCGCCGCCCGAGGCGACGCGATCAACCGGGCGTGCCGTGCCGCCGGCATGTCCGGCCACCAGGAACAGCGTGTTTTCGAGGCCGTGCGCCGCGGGCTCGGGGAGAGGCTCCAGCGAGACCTCAAAGCGGCCGCCCTGCATGCCCAGCTCCTGCATCGCCGCGCTGACTTCGCGTGCCAGCTTCTGTGCGGCTTTCCGCCGCAGCGCCGATACCTCGCCGCCGTGCACCATATAGGCGGCGCGCGCCTTGGCTGAAGCGGCTTCGAGAGCGCCCAGGTCGGCTGCGGCATCCAGGCGCTGCAGATCGGCGCGCCAGCCAGCCAGCAACGCAGGTAGCTCCTCGGGGGGCGGCGGTAACGGCGCGCCAGCGAAAGCCATTGGCTCATGCGCTCATCCAGCGCGGCCAACTGAGCGGGATCCGGATCGGCCCTGCGCAGGTAGGCGTGCAGGCTGTGAACCGCGTCGCGCGCTTGTGCGAGGCAGGCCTCCAGCACTTCGGAGACGGATTGAAATTCCGGTTCGATGCTCCTCAGCTCATCGAGCGCTTGCTGGGCCTGGGCAAGCAGGGCCAGTCCGCCGCCCTCGCCGCCTTCGTCGGCCTCCAGCGCCTCGCTGGCAGCCTGCGCGGCATCGATCAAGGCCTGGGCATGCGAAAGGCGGCTGTGCTGCCGGTTGAGTTCGTCCCATTCCTGTTCGGCGGGAGCCAGTTTGTCCAGATCACCCAACTGCCAGAGCAGGCGCTCGCGTTCCTGCGCCAAGGTCTGTTGCGCGGCGCGAGCATCGGCCAGCGTGGTCTCCGCGCTGCGCCAGGCCTGCCAAGCTGCAGTGAGGGCTGTGGCGTCCACGCCGGCATAGGCGTCGAGCAGTGCGCGTACGGCGGCAGGGCGTGTCAGGCTCTGCCAGGCGTGCTGGCCGTGGATGTCCACCAATTGCTCGCCCAGCTCGCGCAGTTGCGCCACGGTGGCGGGTGAGCCGTTGACCCAGGCGCGGCTCTTGCCGCCGGTATCGATCACGCGGCGCAGCAAAAGGGTTTCCGCGCCGTTGTCAAAGCCGTTTTCCTCAAGCCAGGGGCCGGCGCCGGGAGGGCAGTCGAACTCCGCGCCAATCTCGCAGCGTGGCTGGCCTTCGCGGATCCACAGGGTATCGGCACGGGCGCCCAGCACCAGTTGCAGCGCGTCGATCAGGATGGATTTGCCCGCGCCCGTTTCGCCCGTGAGCGCGGTGAAGCCGCTTTCCAGGTCCAGTTCAAGCTTGGGCACGATCACGAAATCGCGCAGGCTGAGGCTTCTTAGCGCCATGACGGCTCCATGCAGCGGGCGGTGAAGGAGGGCAGGGTGGCAGCGTGCATCATGCGCCGCCTCCCTCGTTCCAATGCAGTTTTTCGCGCAAGGTATCGAAGTAGCTCCAGCCCTTGGGGTGCAGAAAGCGCACGCGGAACTCGGAGCGGCGCACCAGGATGCGGTCGCCATGGTGCAGCGAGGTAATGGATTGCATGTCGAAACTGGCACTGGCGTCCCGGCCGGCGACCACCTCAATGGCTATTTCTACAGGATCAGCCAACACGATAGGCCTGTTGGACAAGGTATGGGGGGCGATCGGCACCAATGCCCATCCTGGCACCAGGGGGTGCAGCAGCGGGCCGCCCGCGGAAAGTGCATAGGCGGTGGAGCCGGTCGGCGTGGCCACGATGATGCCGTCGGCACGATGGTTGGCGATGAAATTGCCATCCACCTCCACCCGCAGCTCGACCATGCCCGAGGCGGAGCCCCGGTTGACCACCACGTCGTTCATGGCGTGGGCCTCGAACACGCAGCGGCCTTCGCGTATGACCTTGCCCAGCATAAGGCTGCGGTGGTCTTCCTCATACTCGCCGGCCAGCATGCGGGGGAGCACTTCACGGTACTGATCGAGGGAAATATCGGTGATGAAGCCCAGGCGCCCTTGGTTGATGCCAATCAGCGGCGTGCCGTAGCGGGCCAACTGGCGCCCCACGCCCAGCATGGTGCCGTCGCCGCCGACCACCACGCACAGATCGCATTCATCGCCGATCTCGGGAACCTCCAGCGAGCGGAATTCCGCCAGGCCGGTATTCTGGGCGGTCTGCTTTTCCAGCACTACCTCGCAGTTCAAACCGCTCAGGAAACCGCCAAGGTCGGCAATGAGTTCGCGCGCCGATTCGTCGATGGCGCCCGAGACTGATTCCTGGTATTTGCCAACGAGGGCGACGCGGTGAAAAGAAGGCTGCATCGGCAAATTACATCATAATGATTTGAACCTGAAAGCGGAGGGTCGTGGCTTTCGCGTTTTTCAGTGTGATTTGAGAAAATATTGATGCTTGATGATCGTTCGCGCCTGCTGCTCAAGATGCTGATCGAGCGCTACATCGCCGACGGCCAGCCGATTGGCTCGCGCACGCTTTCGCGCGCGCCCGGGCTGGAGCTGTCTCCCGCCACCATACGCAACGTGATGGCGGATCTGGAGGATCTGGGCCTTATCGCCAGCCCGCACACGTCTGCAGGGCGGGTGCCCACTGCACGAGGCTACCGCCTGTTCGTGGACACCATGCTGACGGCGCAGCGGGAAGAGCTGGCCGCGCCGTCCCTGCCGGCTGACCAGCCGCAGAAAGTCATCGCCAGCGCGGCGCACCTGCTCTCCAACCTGTCGCAGTTCGTCGGGGTGGTCATGGCGCCGCGGCGAACCTCGGTGTTCCGGCATATCGAATTCCTGAGGCTATCGGAGCGAAGGCTTCTGCTGATCATCGTGGCGCCGGATGGCGATGTGCAAAACCGGGTGCTGTTCACCGAGACGGACTTCACTTCTTCGGAGCTCATAGAGGCATCCAATTACCTCAACGCGCATTTCTCCGGCATGGCCATCGAGCAGGTGCGCGCGCGCCTGCGCCAGGAAGTGGACAAGCTCAGGGGTGAAATCGCCGGGTTGATGCAAGCGGCCGTGCAGGCGGGCTCGGAGGCCCTGACAGAAGCGCAGGACGAGGTCATTATCTCTGGTGAGCGCAATCTGCTGGCCGTGAGCGATTTTTCCAGCGACATGAACCAGCTGCGCCGGGCATTCGATCTGTTCGAGCAGAAGACGCAGTTGATGCGCTTGCTCGATATTTCCAGCCAGGCCGAGGGTGTGCGCATCTTCATCGGCGGCGAAAGCCAGACCGTGCCGGTAGAGGATCTCTCGGTGGTGAGTGCCCCCTACGAGGTCGACGGCCAGGTCGTCGGCACGCTGGGCGTCATCGGCCCCACGCGCATGCCCTACGACCGCATGATCCAGATCGTGGACATCACGTCCCGCCTGGTCAGCAATGCGCTGAGCCAGAGCGGGCGGTAGGACGCAGGGCGAATGGCGCTTACTTGCTAATCGCCGGATCCACCGACAGCATTCTCTCCACGTAGCGCGCGATCATGTCGATCTCCAGGTTGACCTGAGTCCCCTGCGCCAGCGCGTGCAGCGCCGTGTTCTGCACCGTGTGAGGAATGAGGTTGATGCTGATTGCGCAACCTTGCTCTGCATCTTCCACCTCATTGACCGTCAGGCTGACACCATTGACGGTAATGGAGCCCTTGTAGGCAAGATACCGAGCCAGCGCGGCAGGAACCAGAATGCGCAGCAGCCAGCTCTCGCCTACCGGCTCGAACCTGAGCACCGTGCCAACGCCATCCACATGGCCCGACACGATATGCCCGCCCAGCCTGTCGTTCGCGCGCAAAGCCTTTTCCAGATTGACAGGCCCCGAGCGATCGAGCCCGCTGGTGCGCGCCAGAGATTCAGCGGAAATGTCGATGGCAAAACGCCCGGCCGGCGCATCGATGGTGACAGCGGTCATACAAGCGCCATTGATGGCAATGCTGTCGCCCAGCCCCACGTCATCCAGATAACCTGCCGGCGCCTCGATGAGCAATTGCTTCCCGTGCTCGCTGCTCGCCCCCAGATCGCTTATTTCAGCGATGCGGCCGACAGCGGTGATGATGCCTGTGAACATAAAAGCGTCCCATTGGAAAAGCCTCAAAAACACATACTGCGAGGCTTGATAGATCTGCATTGTGACGCATCAACCCCACCGGGGGATTCACCTGTTCAGCAAGCTTTTTGCTGACGAAAGGCAAAGCATGTCTTGCCACCCGATAGAATGCTTGGTTCGGCGGGGCGTTAGCTCAGTTGGTTAGAGCAGGGGACTCATAATCCCTTGGTCGCAGGTTCGAGCCCTGCACGCCCTACCATCCGCCTTGAAGTAGCAAGCTGCCGCACGACAGCTGTGATTGGCCTCACCCGCTCATGTAAGTGACGAGTGCAGTTTGATCGCAGCACCATCGGTAGGCCAGGATAGGCCAAGTGAATTTTTCAAGAAATTTTCTTGGCTGCGTAATCCGGTAAAAAATGCGTGCTATACTTCATGGCTTCGCGGCTGTAGCTCAGTTGGATAGAGTACTTGGCTACGAACCAAGGGGTCGTGGGTTCGAATCCTGCCAGCCGCACCATATGGGAAGCCTTGCAAACCAAAAGTTTGCAAGGCTTTTTCATTTGTGGAATCAGATCGCTCGGTGAGCTGGCCAAGGGACTTAGGCTTGACTCGCTGCACGTGCTCAATCCAGGCCACCGCGGCTCCTTCAATTAGCAGACACCCACGCTGCAGTACAGTTTGGCTCAGGCACCTACCAAGCCAGTGCCCTACACGGAGCCCCTCATGAATCGTCTCACGCAAAGCCACGACGTCGGCACCACCCATACCCCCCTGATCGAAGCGCCCATCGGCCGACACTTCGAAGCCATGGCGGCACGCTTTCCAGCCCGTGAGGCGCTGGTGTCGCGTCACCAGGGCGTCCGCTTCACCTACGCCGAACTCGACCGCGAAGCCAATCGCCTGGCCAGCGCACTGATCCGCGCCGGTCTTGCCAAGGGCGAGCGGGTCGGGATCTGGGCGCACAACAGCAGCGAGTGGCTGCTGATGCAGATCGCCACCGCCAAAGTAGGCATCGTGCTGGTGAACATCAATCCAGCCTACCGCGTGACCGAGTTGGAATATGCGCTCAACAAGGTCGGCTGCAAGATGCTGGTCACCATGACGGCCTTCAAGACCAGTGATTACCTCGCGATCGTGAACGACCTCGCGCCTGAACTGGCGAGCGCCACGCCCGGCGAGCTCAATGCCGTACGGGCACCTGCGCTCAAGACAGTGGTACAACTCGGCACAGCGCCGCAGCCCGGCATGCTGAGCTTCGCTGACCTGATGGCAACTGGCGATCCCGCAGACCCGGAAGTGGCCAGGATCGGTGCCACGCTCGATGCCAATGAACCAATCAATATCCAGTTCACCAGCGGTACCACCGGCTTCCCCAAGGGCGCCACGCTGACTCACCGCAACATCCTGAACAACGGTTTCTTCATCGGCGAATGTATGAAGCTGACCGAGCACGACCGCCTGTGCATTCCCGTGCCGCTCTACCATTGCTTCGGTATGGTGCTGGGCAACCTGGCCTGCCTCACGCACGGTTCGGCCATTGTCTATCCCAACGACGGTTTCGATCCCCTCACGGTGCTCGAGACGGTGCAGGCAGAAAAATGCACCGGCCTGCATGGTGTGCCGACCATGTTCATCGCCGAGCTGGCCCACCCGCGCTTCAAGGAATTCGATCTATCGAGCTTGCGCACCGGCATCATGGCGGGATCGCCCTGCCCAATCGAAGTCATGAAGCAGGTGGTCGAGCTGATGCACATGGATGAAGTCACGATCGCCTACGGCATGACCGAGACCAGCCCCGTCAGTTGCCAGAGCACCACGGAGACACCGCTGGAAAAGCGCGTTTCCACCGTAGGGCTCGTGCAGCCGCATATCGAAATCAAGGTGATCGACCCCGGCACTGGCAGTGTGGTTCCAACCGGAGAAACCGGCGAGTTGTGCACCAAGGGCTATTCGGTGATGCAGGGCTACTGGGGCGATGAAGAAAAGACCCGCGAAGCCATCGATGACGAAGGCTGGATGCACACCGGTGATCTCGCCACGATGGACGCCGAGGGCTATGTCAACATCGTCGGACGCATCAAGGACATGGTCATTCGCGGAGGCGAAAATATTTATCCGCGTGAGATCGAGGAATTCCTCTACCGCCATCCGGCGGTGTCGGACGTGCAGGTCATCGGCGTACCCGACAGCAAATACGGCGAGGAGTTATGCGCCTGGATCATCCTCAAGAACGGGCAGCAGGCCACAGCCGAGGAAATCCGCGCGTTCTGCCAGGGCAAGATCGCCCACTATAAGGTGCCGCGCTACGTCCGCTTCGTTGAATCATTCCCGATGACCATCACCGGGAAGATCCAGAAATTTGTGATGCGCGACCTCACCAAGCAGGCACTCAACCTGCAGGAAGACAAAACCGCCTGAGAATGCGTTCACGATCTCAAGATGAGATCCGCAGCTTGACGAGCCCCGTGGCAAGCACGGTGCCGCAGATTACGATGGCGCCGCACAGGAGCATCTGGAGCGTCACAGCCTCACCCAGCAGCACGGCGCCGTAGATGATGGCAAATACGGGAATGGTGAAGGTAACCGTCAGCGCGCGCGCCGGACCCAGTTGCTCGATCAGGCGAAAGTACAGAACGTAGGCCACGCCGGTGCAGATCGCGCCGAGCGCCAGCATGGAACTCCAGGCAGTGAGGCTGGGCATTTCCGCTGGCATGAGCCAGAGCGCGGGTAGCGCCAGACCCAAGGCTGCTCCGATCTGGCTGCCGGCGGCCGATGTCAGCGGCGGCACGCCGGTGAGGTATTTGCGCGTGAAACTGGCGGCCACCGCGTAGCTGAGGGTGGCAAGAAGGCAGGCCAGCACAGCCCACCCGGTAGCGATGCCCGATGCGTTGGGTTTGAAGCTGGCCTTGTCCCAGGCCAGCATGGCCACGCCGATGAAACCGATGGCCAGGCCGATCAGGCGTGAACGCCCGGGCGGCTCGTTCAGCCAGGCCCACGCGACCAGGGCTCCGAACAGGGGTACCGTGGCATTCAGAATCGATGAGAGGCCGGTGCTGATATGCAGCAGCGCGAAACTGAAGCAGGCGAACGGTATGGCTGAATTGAGCAGTCCACACACGAACACGGGCCGCCAATGCTTTTTAAGCGCCGGCCATTGGCCGCGCGCCACCATCAGGGGCAGCAGGCACAGCGCAGCCAGGGTAACGCGCACGGCAGCTGTCGGCATCGGGCCGAATTCCAGCGCCGCCTGGCGCATGAACATGAAAGAGGCGCCCCAGATAGCCGCCAGCAGCACATATTCCAGCGCGACCGTGGGTGTGAGGGCTGTTGGCGTGGCGGCGGCGGGTGTCATGGCGAGCGAGTATGCGCCAGTCCGCGAGAGAAGACTGAAGCCGCATTGATGATAAGTAGGGGCGGATTTCATGCGCGGCAGCCATCAATGGGTGATTTCGGGGCGCCGAGAAGTCTTTCGGGGCTGCCTACAATCCCGCATTACGCTAATTGAGCCTCAATGGCCGTATCCCATGCTCCTGCAAGCTTCCATTTTCAAGGCCTACGACATCCGTGGCACCACGCCGACCACATTGAACGATTCAGTGGCGGAGGCGCTGGGCCGCGCCTTTGGTACGAAGGCCCTGGCCTTGGGCGAGCGCACGGTGGCTGTCGGCCGAGACGGCCGGCTCTCTGGGCCGAATCTGAGTGCGGCCCTGGTGCGCGGGCTGGTCGCAGCCGGCGTACAGGTGATCGACATCGGCATGGTCACGACGCCGATGCTCTATTTTGCGGCCAGCACCCTTTGCAATAGCGGCATCCAGGTCACGGGCAGCCACAACCCCCGCGACGACAATGGTTTCAAGATGGTGCTGGGCGGGCGTGCCATCTATGGCGATGATATCCAGGCGCTGCGGCAAATGATGGAGGCCGAAGATTGGCGCCTTCAAGATGGCGGGAGCGTGCGGCAGCACGACGTCCTGCCCGATTACCAGGCACGCATCATCGGTGATATTCGTTTGGCGCGGCCCATGAAGATCGTGGTCGACGCGGGCAACGGGGTGGCTGGCGCCAGCGCTCCGGCCATCCTGCGGGCCGTTGGCTGCGAAGTGACTGAGCTTTTTTGCGAGGTGGACGGCAGTTTCCCCAATCACCACCCCGATCCCAGCAAGCCCGACAACCTGCGCGATGTCATCGCCGCGCTGCAGGCAAGCGATGCGGAATTGGGCCTGGCATTCGACGGCGATGGCGACCGGCTGGGCATTGTGACCAAGGACGGCCACAACATTTTTCCCGATCGGCAGATGATGCTGTTCGCGCAGGATGTACTGTCTCGCGTGCCGGGCGGTACGATTTTGTTCGACGTCAAATGCACCCAGCGCCTGGGGCCTGCCATTGCGGCCGCCGGCGGAGTGCCCATGATGTATCGCACCGGCCATTCGCTCATCAAGGCGAAGATGAAGGAAGTCAGTGCGCCCCTGGGGGGCGAGATGAGCGGCCATATCTTCTTCAAGGAGCGCTGGTTCGGTTTCGATGACGGCACTTATGCCGGATGCCGTCTGCTCGAGATCCTGAGCCGCCATGCTGATCCCAGTGCCGTGCTGAACGCGCTGCCGGCCAGCTTTTCCACGCCTGAGCTCAATGTGGCTTGCGCGGAGGGCGAGCCGCACCGCCTGGCTTCCGAGTTGCAGGGATTGGCCGATGGCGCTTTCACGGCGCCGGCCGAGGTGAGCACCATTGACGGCCTGCGCGTCGATTGGCCGGATGGCTTTGGGCTGATCCGCGCCAGTAACACCACGCCCATGCTGGTGCTGCGCTTCGAAGGACACACGCCGGACGCCCTGAAGCGGATTGAAGGCGAGATGCTGGCCTTGCTGCGGCGGGTCAAGCCGGATGCGCAGATCGGTGCGTCGGCACATTGAATTCGATTTAGCGCCTGGCTACCCCGTGCTTCACGCCGCCTATAACCTGGCAACTTGGCTGGCGCAGCCCTGCTGCGCCGCAAGCTGGCACGCCGAGCGGCGGCGGAGCCTGGCTATGGCGCGCATGTGGAAGAGCGCTTTGGCCGGTATGAGGCGGCACGGCCGGAAGGCGGTGGGCCGCTGGTGTGGATTCATGCCGTGTCGCTGGGCGAGACGCGCGCCGCTTCCATCCTGGTGACCGCATTGAGGGAGCGCCTGCCGGACATGCGCTTGCTGCTTACGCACGGGACCGCCACCGGGCGCGCCGAAGGCGCGAAACTGCTGCGGCCTGGCGATGTCCAGGTTTGGCAGCCCTGGGATACACGCCGTGCGGTAGGGCGTTTTCTGGATCACTTCCGCCCCGATGCGGGCGTGCTGATGGAAACCGAGATTTGGCCCAATCTCATTTTGGAGAGCGCCGCTCGCGGCCTTCCGCTGGCGCTGGCCAACGCAAGGCTCTCGGAGAAGTCGCTTCGCGCCGCCAAGCGCGGTGGCGGCCTGATGAAGCCGGCTTACGGGGCTCTGGCTGCCGCGTGGGCGCAAACCGGTGATGATGCCGCGCGCTTGCTGGCTATAGGCGCCAAAAGCGTGGAGGTGCTCGGAAACCTGAAATTTGATGCCCAGCCTGATCAGGCCCCGCTGGCACGGGGCATGGCCTGGCGTGCGGCAAGCTCGCGGCCGGTGGTTATGCTGGCCAGCTCACGGGAAGGCGAGGAGGCTGAGTTTCTCAGGCAGATTCAGAAGCCGGACGTTGCGGAAGGGGGACGGCAGGCCGCCGCGATTCAATGGCTTATCGTTCCCCGCCATCCACAGCGCTTCGGCGAAGTGGCTGCACTGATTCGTGCCAGCGGCCTGAGTTTGAGCTGCCGTTCCACGTGGGGGAGGGGGCTCCGCCGTTGGCTGACGTATGGCTGGGGGACAGCCTGGGCGAAATGGCCGCCTATTACGCGCTTGCCGATGCCGCTCTGCTTGGAGGCAGCTTCGAGCCGCTGGGCGGGCAGAACCTCATTGAAGCAGCCGCTTGCGGTTGTCCCGTACTGATGGGGCCGCATACCTTCAATTTTTCAGAGGCCGCCCGCCTGGCCGAAAGCGCGGGCGCTGCACGGCGTGTGGCTGATTTGCCGGAGGGCATTTCTGCCGCGCGTGCTTTAGTGCACGATGCTGATGCGGTAGCGGAGATGAGACGGCATGCGTTGGTGTTTGCAGGCGCACACCGGGGGGCAGCCGGGCGCATGGCAGATGCCCTGGCCGGACTGATTGGTCACACGGCTCGGTATTTGTAAAAGTGAATTTATCTTTTATTTATATTGGTTTAGGGCCTTGGGTTATCCCTAGGATATCTTTGGGACGGCTTCAAATTGCAACAAAGATTTGATATCGTGTAGTCTTTCTTAGACAGAGCGCGTCGTAACGGGTAGGCTCTGGCCAACTAACTGGAGTAGACGCCACCGTGCTTCGTTTTTTTCTGATATTTCTCGCTGTTCAAGCCACGCTGTTTGGCGTAGAGATGCTGCAACCAGTGCAGCAGGCGGTGGTGGATCCCTGGACCGGACTGGTGGCGAAGGGAAGCGCCATCGTGGTCCATATGTTCGACCCTTCGGTGATCTCCTACGGCCGTGTCCTGCAAAGCGCGAAAACCGGATTCGGCGTTTCCATTGAACCAGGCTGCAACGGCGTGGAAGCCACCATCGTGCTGGTGGCGGCCATGCTGGCGTTTCCTTCCAGCTGGAAGATGAAGGCCTGGGGTATCGGCCTGGGTTTTATCGCCGTTCAGTTCGTGAACCTGCTGCGCGTGGTGAGCCTGTTCTTCCTTGGCCAATGGAACTTCGAGGTATTCGAGTTCGCTCACCTGTACATGTGGCAGGCATTGATCATGCTCGACGTGCTGGTGGTGTGGCTGCTCTGGATGAGAGTAGTCGCCAAGCGTGATCGCACAACCGGCACGGCGGCGGCGTAATGCGGGCCACACTGATAGGCCGCTTCCTGCTGTTCGCGGTGTTGGGCCTGATAGTTCTGCTGCCGCTATGGTACTGGGCAGCCCCTTGGTTGGCGGCACTGCCAATCTGGGTGGCCGGCACGGTGATGAAGGCGATTTTCCCGTGGGTCGACAGCTTTGAGCACCAAGGCGTGAAAGCGATCCTGGTCACGCTGGTGCAGGTGCGCATGAAGGGGCCGCAGGGCGATGTATTCGGCGAACTGGTGCCTGAGGTGAGCTATCCTACCTATGGGTATGGCCTGGTGCTGTTGTGGGCCATGTTGATCGCCTCGCATCCGCGCCGCTGGTGGCTGAAGGGGTTGATCGGCACCTTGCTGCTGGTGCCTGCGCAGGCCTGGTGCATCTGCTTCCAATGGCTGCGCGACGTGGTGGTGCTTTCAGGTCCTTCCGGTGCGGCTTACCTGAAATACCCTTCCTGGGCCAACGAGGTGGTCGTTTATGGCTACCAGTTCGGCTTCCTGATGCTCACGCCGGTGGCTCCTATTTTGCTTTGGCTGATGTTCGACAAGCGCTTCGTGGCCGCGCTCTGGCTGGAGGCCGCTTTGGCAGATAAACCTGAGCCTGCCCGCGAGAAGGCGCGAATGCATTGAGGCGCAAGACGGGGTTCCAGGACACCGGGCAGATATGAGGAGTGTGGGCGTTTAGACCACCAAGGCTCCTCCATCGGCGATAAGCGTCTGACCGGTCACGAAGGATGCCGCATCGGACATGAGGAAGGCCGCGACTCCGGCAATGTCCTCGGGTTGCCCGAGTCGGCGCAGAGGCAAGGATTCGCGTGTGAACCGCATGAGCGCCTCATCTGCCAGCAAAGCCGCGGCCATGCGGGTTTCGACCAGTCCGGGTGCGATGCAGTTCACGCGGATGTTGGCGGGCCCCCATTCGACGGCCAGATTCCGAGCGAGCTGGACATCCGCTGCCTTGGAGATCCCATAAGCGCCAATGGTCGAGGACCCTTTGAAGCCGGCGATCGATGAGATGATGACGATGCTTCCTCCACCCAGTTGCTGCATATCGTCCTTGACGAGCTTTGCCAGTTGGACATTGCTCAGCACATTGTTGCGGTAGATCTTCAGGTGCGTCTCGTCGTCGAGAGTGTCGATGGAGCCATAGTGGGGGTTTGTCGCCGCGTTGCAAACAATACCGTGCACAGGGCCGTACGCTTCACGTGTCTTCGCGACCAGCATCGCGAGATCTTCCGGTCTGGAGATGCTCGCACGAACAGCGATCGCCCGTCCACCTTGCGCCTGGATAGACGACGCGACTTCCTGGCATGGCTCCAGGTTCCGGCTCGAAACGCAGACCTTGGCTCCGCGGTAGGCCAACTGCTCTGCCGTGGCCTTCCCGATGCCACGGCTCGATCCCGTGACGATAATGGTCTTGCCGCTCAAGTCGAAGAGGTCTTTCATCTCAGTGCTCCTCAGTATGAAGCCGTTGAACAGGGGGCAGCTCGTACAGGCCATTCAAGATGTCTGCTCGGGGCAAATAGGCGCGCAGACATAAGTAGAAATCGTTTTGGGGGGCAGGCAGCCAGTTGCTTTCTTCTCTCGTAGCCGGACGGCGGTGGCTGATGAGGATGCGCAGCCCCCCGTGTTCGTCCAGCGACAGTCCCGGGGTTCTATCTCCGATGGCATAGCGGTCGATAGGGTTGTCGATCAGGCGGCCGGTAGCGCTTTCGTAGATCGTGAGAGACCAGAATGCGTCGACGGGCGGAAGCGCACCCGGAGCGAATTGCAAGGCATAGCGCTGGCGCCCGTGCAAGCGCTGCCCCTTGCCGTCGTGCCAGGTCATGCGGTATACGGCTTCTTTGCTTTCGACCATCCCGATGTACTGCTGTGAGATGTGAGCGCGCAGATGGATGTCGTCACCAAAAGACTGTCCAAGTCTCGGAAGGTACTCCCAATGGGTGGTGCCGCGCCGCGCGCAGGGTGTTTTCAGGAATTGACGGACGGCTTGAAGCACGGGCTCCAACTGCTCAATCTGTTCGTGCGAGGGAGTGAGCCCAGCGCCGATTCCAAGCGTTGCGAACGAAGGCAGCCGCTCGGCGTTCAGGTTTTGATCGCCCGCCATCTCTTGTAGCGCTGCGTTGACTTGGGTGCTGAAGTGGCGCGCATCGAGCGGTGCGCCGAGGTCACAGTCGGGGCTGAATTGGGCTGGTGCGTTCTGCTGATCTCCGAATGGGCGTATCTGAAGACCGTCTTGCAGCTTGTGCACGGCGGGCAGGTCCGAGGGGCTGGTCACGAGGATGCGGCCAATGATCCAGACCCAGCGGCTTGGAGCGCGGACATGCTCGCCTGCCCAATGAGGGGGCGTTCCGGCTGTTTCGCCCGGTCCTGATACGAGGACCGATTTTGCACCGCCCGGCAAGAGCCGCGAACCGAGGTGGGCGATGGGGTTGGTCAGAGAGTCCATCAAACCCAGAACGTGGTATCTGTCGCCCATGTCCGGGATATCGATCACCAGCGGTCCCGACGCAAGATCCAGCCAGGCGACGGAGTAGAGCGTGTCATTGTTCGGCATGACGATCTTGCTGACTCCCGGGCGGATGAGTTCGCGGCGGTGGGCGAACACGTTGCACCAGTTCTTTCCCTCTGCGGCGCTGCCTATCCCCGGCAAGGTGGGGTAGCTCGTCGAGGCTCGCGCACGCCGGAGTTCATACACCGGCCAAAGGCGGATGATGGCTTCGCGTGCCAGGTCGTGCATCGGGGAAAGAGGGGCGCTTGGGGTGTGTGGCATGCCGATCCTTTTCGATCCTTTTGTTTTGTCGCGGAAATCCGGACAGGAAGTTCAGGCCACTGTAGGCGGTATCCGTAGGCCGGGTGTTCATGTTTGGAACTACCCCTGGCTCGCCCTCTGCTCAGGTGATTTCTGGCGCATGCTGGCCTTCATGGCGCGGCCAGATCCCGCAAACCTGAACACGAGCCCGCTCTGTGGCGGCGAGTGGCGGCCTTCCCCACGAGGGCCGCGCTATCCAAAGCTGAACATCCCGGCTGCGTATTCCCGATAAAGTTTCCTCATCCGGCCTGCCACGGGCCTCGTGCCTCTCCGGCCTTCCATTCCTCCAGCGCCTCAGCTCCTTTTCATGTCGACTTTCACCCATCCGCACAACCAGGTACCGGATCTCGCCGGATACAACCTGTTCGCCAGTGACCCAGTTCTGCGCACGGCTGTTCTCAGGGGTGGTGCCGCTTGGCGCGAGCCGGAGCTTTTGCGGCAAGGCGCGGAGTACGGTAGCGATGCGATGCTGCGAACCGCCGAAGACGCCGAGCACTACCAGCCCGAGCTGCAGACCCATTCCGCGAGTGGAGAGCGTATTGACTTCGTCAAATTCCATCCCGCCTGGCACGAGGCCATGCGGGTCGCGCGCCACAACGGCATGACGAACCTGCCTTACGCCGACAGCCGGCCGTCGGCGTGGGTCGGGTACGGGGCGACCCTGTATATGCACAGCCAGATCGAGCCCGGTTCGACATGCCCGAGCACGATGACCAAGGCCAGCATTCCCGTCTTGCAGCGCAATCCAGCGCTGCTGGATGCGCTGTGGGTCAAGCTGGTGGATACACGGCACGACCCGCGGGACATGCCGGTGGCCCAGAAGCATTCGATGACTCTGGGCATGGGCATGACGGAGAAGCAGGGCGGCAGCGACGTCCGCACCAACATCACGCATGCCGCGCGCATCGGCTCCGGCCCATGGGGTGAGGAGTACGAGATCTCCGGGCACAAGTGGTTTTTCTCCGCGCCCATGTGTGACGCGCACCTGGTACTGGCCAAAAGCGATGACCGAGGTGCCTCTTGCTTTTATGTTCCCCGCTGGCGGCCTGATGGCACCAAGAATCCCATCCATATCCAGCGCCTGAAGGATAAGGTCGGCAACCGGTCGAACTCCAGCAGCGAAGTCGAGTTCCATGGCGCATGGGGCGTTCTCCTGGGTGAGGAGGGGCGTGGTATTCCCACGATCATTGAGATGGCGACGTTCACGCGGCTCGACAACGTCCTGTCCAGCGCTGGTTTCATCCGCCGTGCATTTGCGCAGGCGTTGCACTATGCGGGAAATCGCCAGGCTTTCGGCCGGGTGTTGGCCGACCAGCCGGCAATGGCCGAACTGCTGGGGGATATGGCCCTGGAGACGCAGGCTGCGACGCTCATGGCTTTTGAACTCGCGAACCGGTTCGGTAGCCCGGCGCCGCTCGACCAGGCCTGGAGGCGGTTCGTGACGCCCATGGCCAAGTTCTGGGTGTGCAAGCGCGCGGTGGCGATCTCCGCCGAAGCCATGGAGGTTTTCGGCGGAAACGGCTATGTGGAAACGGGGCCCATGGGGCGGCTCTTTCGCGAGGCGCCGGTCAATTCGATCTGGGAAGGCTCAGGCAACGTCATGTGCCTGGACGTGCTGCGTGCCGTCTCGCGAAACCCCGGCGATGCGCAATTGGTGCTCGATTATCTTGCCGACGTGGCAGCCGGCGAACCGGCCGTACTCTCGAAAATTCGCGCGTTGCGCGAAACATTGCTCCGCCCTGGCGCTGATCTGGAACGCCAGGCACGGCGCATCACGCAGCAGTTGGCCCTGTGCGTGCAGGCGGCGTTGATGCTGCAACACGCCAGTCCGGCCGCGGCGGCGGCCTTCATCAGCAGCCGATTTGATCCGGATTGGGGCGTGGTCGTGGGGGTTTCAGCCGGTACGCAAGACATACCGGCTTTGCTTGCCGAGACTTGGGTTGAAACGCGAGCGCAATACCATGACTGACCTCGTCACACTCCTTGACCAGCATGCGCGCACGCAGCCTGATCGCGAGGCTCTGCGCGCCCAGGGACATGCCTGGACTTACCGCCAATTGGCGGAGGCGACGGCCCGTGCCGCTGGGGCGCTGAAGGCGCGGGGCATCGGTCCCGGCGATCGTGTCGCCTTGCTGTGCTTCAACACGCCAGGTTTTGTTTTTGCATTGTTTGGCGCCTGGCGGCTTGGTGCCACTGTGGTTCCAGTCAATCACAAGTTGCAGGCACCAGAGATCGAGTACATGCTCAGCCACAGCAAGGCCCGACTGTGCATTTTTGACTCGGCTCTGCGGGCAACGGTGGCAAACGTGCGCAAAGAGGTGCGGGCAGAAGTGCAATGGCTGGCAACCGAGCAGGCGGCTGACGCAGGAGAAGGGCCGGACACCGCCACGCCGTCTTTCGACGGCTTGCTTGCGGAATCTCAAGCTCTCCAAGGAGGGCAGCCAAGTCAGGATGGTTTGGCTGAAATCCTCTATACCTCGGGGACGACAGGCAGGCCCAAGGGATGCATGCACAGCCACCGGAACGTGTTCATGAGTGCCATCGCGGTTTCCGTCGCGATGTCGCTGACCCGCGCGGATCGGACCCTGATCGCCATGCCGATCTGGCATTCCTCGCCGTTGAACAATTGGTTGCTGGGAACCTTGCTGGTGGGCGGTACCGTCGTGCTGCAGCGGGAGTACGCCCCCGTGAGCTTCGTGGAAACACTTGCCGCAGAGCGGATTACCTTCACTTTCGGTGCGCCCATTGCGTTCCTGGCACCGCTTTCCGCCGTCGAGAACATCTCCCGTTATGACTTGAGCCGCATGCGGGTTTGGGCGTATGGAGGCGGCCCGCTGGGAGCGGATATGGCACGCAAACTCATTGAAGCCTACCGGAGCGAGAATTTTGTGCAGGTCTACGGGATGACCGAGGCCGGGCCGCTGGGTTCCAGCCTTCACGCGGAAGATGCCATCACCAAGGCCGGCTCGATCGGATGCAGCGGTACCCCGGGCGTCGTTCTGGAGGTCCGTCATCCTGATGGGCGCCTTTGCGGGGCGGGGGAGGTCGGGGAAATCCATTTGCGCTCGCCTGCCATGATGCAAGGCTATCTCGACGATCCTGTGGCCACCGGCCAGGCGTTTGATGCGGAGGGCTGGTATCGCAGCGGCGATCTGGCTCGGTTGGACGAGGATGGCTACATGTATGTGGTTGACCGCCTGAAGGACATGATCGTGACCGGCGGCGAGAACGTCTATTCCAAGGAGGTCGAAGATGCCATCTCGGCGCACCCTGATGTTCAGGATGTTGCTGTCGTAGGCCAGCCGCATCCGGAATGGGGCGAGACAGTCACGGCGCTGCTGGTGGCGCGGCCGGGCAGAAAGCTGGACGAATCCGCCATGCAAGCGTTTTTGTCCGCGCGTCTGGCGCGCTACAAGATTCCTCGCATCTTCCAGGTTCGCGACGCCTTGCCGCGCACACCGACAGGCAAGCTTCTCAAGCATGTGCTGCGCGCCGAAGCCCATCCTGAAACCACGCCTGTACAGACTGGGCAGCCGGACGTCACCACATGACCAAATCCATCAAGCCCCGGCGCAAGCCATCTCAGTCGCGAGCCTGGATGACTGCCAGCGCGATCCAGGATGCGTTTCTTATCAGCCTGGTAGAGAACGGGTATGAGCGAGTCTCGATGCGGGACATCGCCAACGTCGCCGGCGTAGGCCTGGGGACGCTGTATCTGTACTTCCCGAACAAGGAATCCATCGCGGCAGTCACTCTGCGCGGATGGCTGCGGAGCCTCGCCAGCGACATCGAGGCGGCCGTGGGTGCTGTCGCGGGCCAGACGTTGCGCGGCATGGCTGATGCCATGGTGGCGGCGGATCTGGAGCGGATGTATCAGGCCCCCGAGCAGTGGCGGGTGTTGCTGCTCCTTGAGCGGCGCATCACGGAGCCTGCCGTGTATCAGGAGATGTTCCAGTATTTCGTCGGCAAGCTGGCTGACGGTTTCTCCGCCGCCGAGGATTTACCACCCGATGTGGACCCGCGGCCTTTGGCGTTTGTGGCCTTCTCGACCATGAACGGCATTATCCGGGACACCATGCAGGTCCTGGATGTGATGCCGGACCGCGACATGCTGCTGAGGGTCGTCCAGGGGGCGGTGTGGGGAAGCATCGCCTCGATGCTGGGGCACGAAAACACGGTCAGCGCGCAAGTCCGTCCGCTGCGCCGCCGCTGACGCTGGCTTTCCATACGACCGCGATTGATCGCAGATTTGATCACCGCTTCTTTCTGATCCACCAATGTTCCCCATTTCATACGTGACGCCTGTTCACGACATCCAGTTCGTCTTGCATGATCTTCTTGGGGCCGGGGGCGCCCTGCAGGCACTTGCCCCGGCGAGCGGGATCACACGCCCGGATATCGATGGCTTGATGCAGGAACTGGCGGAGTTCGCCGAAACCACTCTCGCGCCGCTCAACACCGTCGGGGATCAGGTGGGATGCAGCCTGAACGGCGCGGAAGTGGCTACACCTCCAGGGTTCAAAGAGGCCTACAGTGCGTTTTGCGAGAGAGGATGGGCAGGGCTGACCGCCTCGGAAGACCACGGTGGACGTGCTCTTCCGACTGTTGTCGCCAATCTGGTGACTGAGATCTTCGGCTCGGCCAATCATTCCTGGCTGATGTACAGCAGCATGTCGCGAGGCGCCTACGAGTGCATCCGTGCCAATGGCACGCCTGAACAGCAGGCGCGCTATCTTCCTTGGCTGGCTTCCGGGCGATGGACAGGCAGCATGTGCATCACGGAAGAAGACGCGGGCACGGATGTCGGGCTCATCAAGACCCGCGCGGTTGCAGCGGCTGACGGCAGCTACCGCCTTTCAGGCCTGAAGCGCATGGCCACCAATGCCGAACACGATCTTTCCAGCAACATCCTGCACTTGGTTCTGGCAAGAATCGAAGGCGCACCGGCCGGCTCAAAGGGCTTGTCATTGTTCGTGGTGCCCAAGTTCCTTCCTGGCGCTGATGGCAAGGAGCTGCGCAACGCCGTCGTGTGCGAGTCCCTGGAAGACAAGATGGGTATCCGGGGAACACCGACATGCCGGATGCGCTTCGATGGCGCGGCCGGTGAACTGATCGGACGGCCTCATCTCGGCCTGGCCGCCATGTTCGTCATGATGAACGTGGCCCGGCTGGGAACGGGAATGCAGGGCGTGAATCAAGGCGAGCGCGCTTTGCAGCTGTCCAGAGCCTATGCACGTACCCGAAAACAGGGCCGCGCGGCCAACCCGGGCCTGAACACTGGCGCACAGCCCGATCCATTGATGGCCCATGCTGATGTCCGGCGCATGCTGCTCACGCAAAAGGCCTGGGTCGAAGGGGGGCGTGCCTTTGCTTACTGGATTGCGCTCCTGGTTGACTGTGCGCAGGCACACGCGACCCCTGAAGGGCGGCGTGAAGCCACCGACCTGGTGGCGTTGCTGACACCGGTCCTCAAAGCCTTCGTGACGGACAACGGCTACGTTTG
Organism: Ottowia sp. VDI28; assembly: GCF_049532675.1. NCBI lineage: Bacteria > Pseudomonadati > Pseudomonadota > Betaproteobacteria > Burkholderiales > Comamonadaceae > Ottowia > Ottowia sp. VDI28. The sequence continues at coordinate 2,487,534 of NZ_CP149820.1, forward strand.
CGCAACCCTCGGGCAGCAGGTTCTCGGCGGCGTGGGATATCTGCGCGAGAGCGGCGCTTCCCAGTTCATTGCCGATGTGCGTGTGGGGCAGATCTATGAGGGGGCCAACGGTATTCAGGGCATGGACCTGCTGGGCCGCAAGGTGCTTGGTGATCGCGGCGAGCGCCTGGAGCGCATGCTGGCTTTGGTGGAGAGCAGTTGCAAGGCCGCCGAACCGGTGGGGGTACTGGCACCAATGGCCAGGGCGACCAGCGAACTCGCGGTCATGCTGCGTGACCTTACCAAGGTGCTGCTCCCGCGCTGCGACCAGGATGCCAACACGGTGGGCGCGGCAGCAGCGAGCTATCTGCGGCTGGTTGGCCATCTTGTGCATGCCTGGCTCTGGCTCAGGATGGCAGAACGCTCTTGGCAGGAGGCTGCTTCAAGTTCGTTCCATCGGGCCAAGCTCGCTACCGCGCAGTTCTATTTCGATCATCTCTACCCAGAGGTCCATCACTTGCTCGCGGTGGCGAAGGCGCCCGCAGGTTCGGTGATGGGTCTCCCGGCTGAAGACTTTTAATCCTCGAGGCTACAAAGACATGAAGGAATTCAAGGGGCGTACTGCGCTCATTACCGGTGCGGGTTCAGGCTTGGGTGCCGCCATCGCAGACGTCGGCGCTTCCCTTGGCATGCGGCTGGTACTTGCGGACATCGACAACGAGGCGTTGCAGGCTGTTGGCAGCCGGTTGGCCGCTCATACGGAGGTGACCACGTTTCGATGCGATGTGGCCGATAGCGCGTCTGTAAAGGCTCTGTCGGCGCATGCCGTGCAGAAATTTGGCGCTGTTCATCTGCTGTTCAACAACGCCGGGGTTGGCGGTGGCGGCGGCTTTGCCTGGGAAAGCCGCCTCGAGGACTGGCAATGGGGTTTGGGCGTCAACTTGTGGGGCGTGATCCACGGCATTCACCATGTCGTGCCCACGATGGTGGAGGCCGCGCTCGCCGATCCCAGCTACGAGGGACATGTGATCAACACATCATCGATGGCGGGTTTTTCAATCCGCCCATCATGGCGGTCTACAACGCGAGCAAGCAAGCGGTGACCGCCATCTCCGAGACGCTGCACCACGACCTGGATATCGCGGGCCTTCCGATCCACTGCTCGGTTCTTTCCCCTTTCTTCGTGTCCACCAACATCGATCAAAGCGAGCGGCACCGGCCCATGGATTTGCAGGTTCATTCGGAGCCAACGTCCTCCCAGCAGAAGTTCAAGCAGCAGTCAAAGGCTGGCATGGGCAGCGGCCGTGTGAGTGCCGAGGACGTCGCCAAGCTCACGTTCGAGGCGATTCGCGAAGAGCGCTTCTACATCTTTCCGCACCCCCGGATGCTGCAGTCTGTGGAGCAGCGCATGAACGCCATCGTGCACCAACTGCCGCCCGTGGAGCCGTTCGCCTACCGTCCGGAGATTTACCAGGCGCTCAAGGAAGAGTTGTCTTACGCCAAGCGGGCAGCCGAGATGGGTTGAGGGGCCGGGCGGATTTCCATACCAGACAGGAGACATGCATGACACAGAAAAAGATTCAACACACACTCACGGAAGATGATGCCTTCGAAATCGGCGTCGAGGCTTGGACGTACCTGTTTCCCCTTGTTTTGATGGAGCTCACACGGCGCGTCATGACGAACGTGACGGCGCCGGAAAGCCTGACGCTGCGTTCACCCATGGGTACCTTCGCCCATGGCACCCAGTTTCCCGACGCGAGCTTCAAGGATGTCGTGCGTCCGAATGTCGATACGCTGTATTCCATGCTCTGGTTCGATGTGGGGGCCGAACCATTGATCGTCTCCACGCCCGAATGCGAACAGCGCTACCACGTGCTGCCGCTCATGGACATGTGGACCGACGTGTTTGCCAGCGTCGGCACGCACTCCACAGGGGGCGCGGGAGGCGATTTTGCGATCATCGGGCCCCGCTGGAAAGGGCCGTTGCCGAAAGGTGTCCAGGCGCTGCGCAGCCCAACCGACGTGGGCTGGATTCTCGGCCGCGTGCAGGCCAATGGTGAAGCGAACTTCGAAGCCGTGCGGGACGTGCAGCGCCGCATCCAGTCAACGCCGCTTTCCGGCTTCGGCAAGCCTGCCACCGGCTCCCGCGGGCGTGTAGACCCGGCGGTGGATATGGTGACGCCTCCGATTGTGCAGGCAGAGTCCTTGCCGGCCGCCGATTTCTTCGCGCTCGCCGCCCAATTGATGAAACGCAATCCCCCGCACGCTTCCGATGGCTCGATGCTGTTCAGGCTGGCTCGGCTCGGTCTTGTCGCGGGAGAGGATTTTGACTTGGCGGGCGCGCCTTCCGTTGTTCAGGCCACCCTGACGCCTGCCATGGCCGAGGCCAGGACACGCATGCTGGAGCGCGGGATGACTCGGCGTTTGCACCGGGACGGTTGGGTACTGCCTGCCGTTCTTGGCGTGTACGGCAACGAGTACCTCTCGCGCGCGCTCACGGCCTATCGCGGCTTGGGCGCGCTGCCGCCGACAGAGGCGCTTTACCCGACCGCGTTGGCGGATGCGCAGGGAAGGCCGCTGCACGGCAGCCAGCGGTACCAGCTTCGTTTCGCCGCTGGCATGCTGCCACCCGCAGGCGCCTTCTGGTCGGTGACGATATATGGCGAAGACCATTTTCTCGTGGCGAATCCGTTGAACCGCTTCGCGATCGGAAACCGGGACGCGCTCAAATTCAACCCGGATGGATCCCTGGTCATATACATCCAGCATGAGCCGCCGGGTGGTGAGCTCGATGCCAACTGGTTGCCGTCGCCGAAGGGGGCCTTCACCTTGCAGTTGCGCGTCTATGCACCTCAATCACAGGCTTTGGACGGACGTTGGAACGCATCCGCGGTTCAACGCGTGTCCTGACCACATTCACTCAGTCGATTCATACGGAACCCATGGAGACAAATATGGCACGTTTCACTACCCGCCGGCATACGCTGCTCGCAGTCGGCGCAGGCCTTGCTTTGACGCTCGGCATCCCGCCGGCGAAGGCGGACACGAACTGGCCGAGCAAGCCGGTGCGCATCATTGTCAACCTGGCCGCGGGGGCGGGACCGACATGATCGGCCGGCAGCTTGCGGTATCGCTCAGCAAGGTCATCGGCCAGCCCGTCGTGGTGGAGAACCGGGTCGGGGCTGGCGGCAATATCGGCGCTGACTACGTGGCAAAGTCGGCCCCCGATGGCTACACCTTCCTCCTGACGGCCCCGGCACCCATTGCGCAGGCCATGGCAGTGTACAAGGAGCTTCCGTATAACCCCCAGACAGATCTGCGCCTGGTCAGCGATGTTGCTTTGCCGCGTGTGGTCTGCGCGGTGAGCCCGAAGATCCCTGCGCGCAACGCGCATGAACTCATTGCCTGGGCGAAAGCCCATCCGGGGAAGCTTTCGGCGGGTTCGTGGGGCGTTGGCACCCAATCCATGGTGGTGCCGGCGTTCTTCGACAAGGCCTATGGAACGCAAATCATCAACGTAGGCTACAAAGGCGAATCGCAGGCGATCAACGATCTCCTGGGCGGCCAAATCGGCATGGTCTGCGGTACGGTGTCGGCGCTCAAGCCTCATATCGCCAATGGGGCCCTGCGGGCCATCGCGACCATTGGCGAGACAAGAAGCTCCAATTTGCCTGATGTTCCGACCTTCGCGGAAAGCGGCTTCAAAGACGATGTATTGCTGGTGACGGGGCCGATTTCGCTGCTCGCACCCGCCAAAACGCCATCGGCCATTGTGGACAAGATCGGCCGGGAAACTGCCAAGATTACAAAAAGTCCGGAGATGAAGGCGCAGATCGAAGGCATTGGCATGGAGCCCATGGGCAACCTTCCCGCAGAGGCTGCCGCAGGCTATAGCGCGCGCCTGCCGGTATTGCTTCGCTCCATCCGTGACGCGGGCGTCAAGCCTGAGTAGACGGGCCGTCTTCAGGCGCTAGTTCTGCAGCATTTGATTGATCGGCATGAGATCGTCCGCGGTGAGTACGCCGCTGGCTTGCTTCAACCGTAGCAGGCCCACCAGCACGTCGTAGCGTGCCTTGGCCAGATCACGTTTGGTTTGATAGAGCTGGCTTTGCGCGTTCAGCACGTCAATGTTGATGCGCACGCCCACTTTGTAGCCCAGCAAGTTGGCTTCCAGTGCCGTCTGGCTTGAGTGTTCAGCGGCTTCCAGCGCCTTGACTTGTCCCAGGCCGGATTGCACACCAAAGAAGGCTGCCCGCGTCGACTGGGCAACGGTGCGTTGCGCACCCTCCAGGTCAGCTCTCGCCTTGTCTTCCAGTGAGAGCGTCTCCCGGATACGGTTTTGCACTGAAAAGCCGGCAAACAGCGGCCAATTCATCACCACGCCGATGCCGGTGGTGCGGTTGCTGTAGCTGGCTGAAGGTGCGCTGGTGAGCGTGGGGTTGCCTTCAGGGTAGCGGGTGAGGCCCACACTGGCTTGCAGGTCGATCGTGGGCAAGTGGCCGGTCTTGGCCTTGGCGGTTTCCAGCCGCGCGACATCGAGCGCCAACCGGCCCTGTTGTAAGGCCGGGTGCTGCCCGATCGCCTGGTCGACCCAGGTATTGACGTCGGCCGGCGTCAGCGCAGGAAGCTGGATGGGCTGCGCCAGAGGCCGTGGCAGGGCGCCGGTGCGGCCCACCAATTGATCGAGCGCCAACTGCTTCACATGAAGATCGTTTTCCGCGGCGATCTCCTGCGCGCGGGCCAGATCGAAACGCGCCTGGGCTTCGCGGCTGTCGGTAATGGTGGCATTGCCAACATCGAAGTTGCGTTTGGCGGCTTCGAGCTGCTCGGCAACCGATGCCTTCAGTGCGCGCACGAACGTGAGCGAATCCTGCGCGCCCAGCACGTCGAAATACGCCTGGCTCAGGCGAACGATCAGATCCTGGTTGGAGGCATCGAGCTGCTGGCGGGCAGCCTCGGCTTGCTTCCGCCCCTGATCCCTGGTGATAAGGTTGGCTGGCCGGTAGATGGGCTGTGAACCGACGAGCGAGCCATTCAAGGCATTGAAGGCGCGATCGGCGGAGGCTGGGCCGACAGTGGTTTCGGTCCAACTGCGGTTAGCACTGGCTTGCAAGCCTACCTGCGGCAAAAGACCTGCCTGGGCTTGATCGGCGCGGGCGGCGCTGGCTTCGGCCTGGGCGCGCGCTGACTGCAGCGTGGCGTCGAAACCGGAGGCCGCGTTGTAAAGCTCGATCAGCGATTGCGCATGGGCTGCTTGGCCGCCGAGCAGGGATGCGCACAGAATGCCAGCGCACCCCAAAAGCGGAAACCGGCTGAAGGGTTCGCGCATCCGGAAAGCCTCAGGCAGAACCAGGATCAGGCTTAGTAGCGCGGTACGGTTGGGTCAACCTGCCGCGACCAGGCGTCAATGCCTCCTGCGACGTTGACCACATTCGCGAAGCCCTGCCGCGCCAGGAACACCGCCACCTGCATGCTGCGTGCGCCGTGGTGGCAGAGTACCGCTGTAGGGCGGTCGGGGTCGAGCTCGGCCAGCCGTGAAGGGATGGTCTGCATGGACATCTGCAGCAGATCCGCACCGAGAGGGCGCACACTGGCGGCTTGCCATTCGACGGGCTCGCGGACATCGAGCAGCAAAGGCTCACCCTGAGCGCGGACGGCGTCGAACCAGGCGGAGAGTGCGTCCGGATTGATTTGCTCGATCATGAAGGGCTGCGGCTTGTTTTAGAAATGGAACCGCACTGGCTCGGGGAAATGGAGCAGCCGCGGGGCGACGATGTCCCAGGGCTGAGTACTGACCCAGCCTTGGCCTTCCGCGCGGCGCACCAGGGTGGCGCGCATCATCGGCTCATCGCCCACGACTGCCATCAGCCGGCCGCCGGGCTTGAGTTGCTCCAGCAAAGCCTCGGGCAACTGGGCGACCGAGCCGGACAGCAAAATCACATCGAACGGCCCATCGGCGGCCAGATTGGCCTGCGCGCCATCGGCCACGCGCACTTCGACGTTCATGACGCCGGCGCGCTGCAGGTTGGCTTGCGCCGTGGCAGCCAGCGCCGCATCGATTTCCAGCGACAGCACGCGCTGAGCGCGATGGCCCAGCAGCGCGGCCATGAAGCCGGAACCAGTGCCGATCTCCAGCACTTTTTCGTGCTTTTGCACGTTCAGATCCTGCAGCATGCGAGCTTCCACGCGCGGCGCCAGCATGACCTGGCCGCGGGCGATGGAGGCTTCGTCGTCCTTCAGCGGGATTTCCAGGTCGGCAAAGGCCAGGGCGCGGTGCGCCGGCGGCACGAAGTCCTCGCGCCGCACCACGGACAGCAGATCCAGCACATGGGCGTCGAGCACGTCCCAGGGACGGATCTGTTGCTCGATCATGTTGAAGCGGGCCTGTTCCAAGTTCATCGCGATTCCAAGAGGAGTTGGGGGCAAACCGGTCATTTTACCGGTTAGGAAGGGGCTTCGGGCCAGTGCGCTTTTGCCCAAGGCGTTTCAGCCAATTGGCCAGATCGTCAAGATAGCAGTACACCACCGGCACCACCACCAGCGTCAGCAAGGAGGAGGTAATGACGCCGCCGATCACCGCCTGGCCCATGGGGGCGCGCTGCTCGGCGCCTTCGCTGGCGGCAAAGGCCAGCGGCAGCATGCCGAAGACCATGGCGAGCGTGGTCATCAGAATGGGGCGCAGCCGCACCCGGGCCGCCATCAGCAGGGCTTCGCTGCGCGGCAACGGATCAGTCCGCTCGCCCATTTCACCCACGTCGCCGGCGCGCGCCCGGATGGCGAAGTCGACCAGCAGAATCGCGTTCTTGGTGACCAGGCCCATCAGCATGACGATGCCGATGATCGAGAACATCGACATGGCGGTGCCGAACAGCATCAGCGCCAGTACCACGCCGATCAGCGTCATCGGCAGGGCGGTCATCAGGGCCACGGGCTGCAGGAAGCTCTTGAACTGGCTGGCCAGGATCATGTAGATGAAGATGATTGCCATCGCCAGCGCCTGTACCGCATAGCTGAACGATTCCTGCATGTTCTTGGTGGAGCCCCCGAACTGGTAGCGGTAGCCGGGCGCGAAGGCCGTGGCGTCCAGCACGGTGCGGATGTCGCCGGAAACCTCGCCGGCCGTGCGGCCGTGCACGTTGGCCGTGATCTGCACCTCGCGCATCATGTCGCGCCGGTTGATCTGGTTGGTGCCGGTGTTCTCGCGCAGGTTGGCCACCTGGTTGAGCCGTACCACGCGGGCTGTGCCGTCCGCATTCGTGCCGATGGTGAGCGGCAGCCTTTCCAGATCCTGCGGCGTGGTGCGCGCCTCGGGTGCCAGCCGCACGTTCACGTCATAGGTCTGGTCATCGGGCGCGCGCCAGTTGCCAACGGTTTGTCCCGCGACCAGCGTGCGCAGGGGCCCGGAGAGCTGGGCCAGGCTCACGCCAAGTTCGGAGGCCGCTTCGCGCTTGACCTGCACGTCGACCGTAGGTTTGTTGGGCTTCACGCTCGAATCCAGATCGACGAGCCCCGGAATGCCCCGCAGCTTGGCCAGCACGGGGCCGGCAAGGCGTTCCAGCTCGTCCTGGTCGGGCCCTTGCAATGAAAATTCAATCTGCTTTTGCCCGCCCACCGGTTCCAGCAGGCCAGCCTGTGTCACCGTGATGCCAGGTACCTGCCGCAGGCGCTCGCGCAGCGCCGCGGCGATCTGCTCGGCGCTGCGCTGGCGCTGATGGCGGTCGGTCAGGCGCACATAGATGCTGGCGTTGGTCTTGCCCTGCGCGGCACCCGTATTCAGGGTGGCCAGCGTGTAGCGCACCTCGGGAAAGCTCTGGATGATCTCCGACACCTGGCGAGCCTTGGCTTCGGTGGCTTCCAATGACGAGCCCTGGGGGGTGTAGAAGGCCACCGTGGTTTCGGAGAAATCGGCCTTGGGTACGAACTCGGTGCCGAGCAGGGGCACCATCAGCACGCTGCCCGCAAAAATGGCCCCGGCCAGCACCAGGGTGGTCAGCTTGTGGGCCAGCGCCCAACGCAGAATGCGCTGGTAGAAGACCGCCAGGCGGTCGGTGGAGCGGTCGAACCAGCCCGTGACACGGCCGATGGTCTTGTCGTAGAAGTTTCTGGGAGCCCCTTGAGGTTGCCCGTGCCCGTGGGTGCTCGGGTCGCCCCACACGCTGGAGAGCATCGGGTCGAGCGTGAAGCTCACGAACATCGAGATCAGCACCGCGGCCACGATGGTGAGGCCGAACTCGTGAAAGAACTTCCCGATGATGCCGCCCATGAACCCGATCGGCAGAAACACCGCCACGATCGAGAGAGTGGTGGCCAGCACCGCCAGGCCGATCTCCTGGGTGCCTTCCATGGCGGCTGTGAAGGGATTCTTGCCCATCTGGGCATGGCGCACGATGTTTTCGCGCACCACGATCGCGTCGTCGATCAGCAGGCCCACGCACAGGCTCAGCGCCATCAGCGTGATCATGTTCAGGGTGAAGCCGAACGCCTGCATGAAAAAGAAGGTGCCGATGATCGAGATCGGCAGCGTCAGCCCGGTGATGACAGTGGAACGCCACGAGTTGAGGAACAGGAACACGATCAGCACCGTCAGCACGGCGCCTTCGATCAGGGTCTGCCGCACGTTTTCCACGGCCACCCGAATGGGCCGCGAAGCATCGCTGATCGGTTCCAGCCGTACGCCGGGAGGCATTTCCCGCTGCAGGGCGGTCACGGCCTGGTTGAGACCGTCCACTACGCGAATGGTGTTTTCGTCCTGAGCCTTCTGCACCGACAGCAGCAGGGTGCGCTGGCCTTTATAGAGGGCCAGGGTTTCAAGCTCCTGGGCGCCGTCGTGCACTTCGGCCACCTGATTCAGGAAGATCGGCGAATTGCCCCCGGGCTGCCCTGCGGCCGCACCCCGGCGTGCCACGATGATGCGGCCGAAATCCTCCGGCCGCTGCATGCGGCCGTCAAGCTGCACCGTGATTTCCTGGGCCGTGGAGCGCAAGGCGCCGAGCGGGAGATCCTGGTTTTCGCCACGCACGGCGGCGGCGACCTGATCGGCCGTGACCCCGAACGATTCCATGGCGCGCGGGTTCAGGTAGATGTTGATCTCGCGCTTGGAGCCGCCTACGATGCTGACCGCGCCCACGCCGCGCACGTTTTCCAGGCGCTTCTTGAGCACCTGATCGGCCCAGTTGGTGAGTTCGATGGAGGAGGGCGCGCGCTGGCCCTCCTTGGCGTCGGGCAGCACGGCCAATGACCAGATGGCGCGGCTGGCTGGGTCGAAGCGCAGCACGCGGGGCTCTTTCACCTCGTCCCGCAGCAGCGGCCTCACCTGGCCGATTTTTTCGCGCACGTCGTCGGCGGCCTTGCGGCCCTCGATGTGCAGCTGGAACTCGATGATGACCACCGAGAGCCCTTCAGAGCTGCGGGAGGTCAGGGCGTTGATGCCGGCGATCGAGTTGACGCTCTCCTCGATCTTCTTGGTGACTTCGCTCTCGATGATCGCGGGTGAAGCCCCGGGGTAGTCCGTGGTGACGACCACGACCGGGAAGTCAACGTTCGGGAACTGATCGACCTGCAGGCGCTGCAGCGCGAACAGGCCCAGCACCACGAACGCCAGCATCACCATGGTGGCAAACACGGGGTTTTTGAGGCTGACCTTGGTGAACCACATGAAGGCGACTCAATCCTGTGAGGACACGCCGGCGGCCAGGCGTACAACCGTGCCTTCGCGTAGCGCCCCGGCTGCCCCCCGCAGCACCAGGGCGCCTTCGGCCACGCCCTTGACGGCTACCACCGTCTCTCCGCCCACTGCGCCGCGCGCGCCGGTTTCCACCGTGTGGTGGACGATGTGTCCGTTTTCAACCGCTTGCACGTAGGGCAGGGGCTTGTCGGTACGCACGGCGGAAAGCGGCACGGCCAGCGCGGTTTGGCGCTCGGTTGCCAGCAGTCCTTGGGCGAACAGGCCCTGGCGGAGGCCGGGGGTCGGTTGCACGGACAGATAGATGAGCACGCTTCGGCTGCCGGCCTGGGTGGCCGGGTTGATGCGTGCCACCGTGGCCGTCACGGGCTGCGCCGCACCCTCGATCGTCAGGCTGGCGGTCTGGCCTACGCGTACGGCCACCGAGTCAGCGGGGCTCAAGGCGGCCTCCAGCTCCAGTTGGCTCAAATCCACGATCTCCACGATACGTGCCTCGGGGGCTACACGCTCCCCAGGCTGCGCCAGGCGCTGCGAGATCTGTCCGCTGATCGGCGCGCGAAGCACCGCGTCGGCCACCGATTTGCGGGCCACGTCCGCGGCGGCGAGGGCGGCGCGGTGGCTGGCCTTGTTGGCGTTCAGGTTGGCCAGCGAAGTGTCCAGCGCGGTCTGGGAGATGAACCCCTGCTTGACCAGCGCCGCGTTGTTGTCGTACTGGCGCTGAGCGATGTCCACCTGAGCGCGGGCGGCATCGGCCTGCTGCTCGGCCTGGCGTACCCTGTTGGGGTATTCGCTGGACTCGATACGGGCGATCACCTGGCCGGCGGACACCTTGTCGCCCTCGCGGACGGTCAAGCCTTGCAGCTCGCCGGAGACGCGCGCTTTCACCACCGCACTGCTCACGGCTTTCAGCGTGCCCGATACCGGCACACCCGCGCTGATGTCCTGTATGCGCGCCTTGGCCATATCCACGGCCGACAGCTCGATTTCAGGCTCCTTGACGATGGCCGTCTGTTCCTGCTGTTTGGCCATTTTCCGAGCCGACCAACCGCGCCAGCCCAGCACGGCGACGATCAGCACCGTAGCTGCCACCAGCAGCCAACCTGTGCGCCGCTTCATATATTGGAGATCCTCAGCGAATGCGAGATGGCCCGATTATCAGGGTTCCCGAAGAGGGTTCCCCGGTGTCATCAGGCTCCCACATAATGCTCGCCATGACTGCTCCCAACTTTGGCCTCATCGTCATCGGCGATGAAATTCTTTCCGGCAGGCGCACCGACAAGCACCTGCCCAAGCTGATCGAACTGCTGGGAGAACGCGGCCTGCGCCTTGGTTGGGCCGAGTACGTGGGCGATGAGCGCGACCGCATCACCGCGGCGCTCAAGAAAGCATTTGCTTCCAGCGACGTGGTGTTCAGCACCGGGGGAATCGGTGCCACCCCCGATGACCATACGCGCCAGTGCGCCGCTGCGGCGCTGAACGTGCCGCTGGTGCTGCATCCTGAGGCCAAGGCGCTGATCCACGAGCGCGGGCAAGATACCGCCCGCGAGAAAGGCTTGACCTATGACCCGGACAGGCCAGACAACCAGCACCGGCTCAACATGGGGGTGTTTCCCGCCGGTGCGCGCATCATTCCGAACCCCTACAACAAGATTCCCGGCTTCAGCTGCAACGGCCCCGGTGGCGGCACCGTCCATTTCACCCCGGATTTCCCGTCATGGCCTGGCCCATGATGGCATGGGCGCTGGATACGTATTACGCCAGCTGGTTCGGCAAGGGCGATTGGCAGGAAAGGTCTGTCATCATCTTTGGCGCCATGGAAGCCGCGCTGACGCCGATCATGGAGCGGGTAGAGGCTGCCCATCCGCAAGTGAAGGTGTTCAGTTTGCCCAGTGTGGATCATCCCGAATACGGTGCGCACATCGATCTGGGTGTCAAGGGGCCGGTCGAGGCCGTAGGCCCTGCCTATGCCGATCTGCGGGAGTGGCTGGTGCCTTTCGGGCTGCGCTATGGAAAAGAGATTGTTTCCTGATGTGCACCAATACTGTGCATTTATGGGAATTCACCAAAATAGTGCATACATTTGAGCTTTATGCCCCATTTTGTGTCACGCCGGAATCCATGTTTTTTGGAGCCCCCGGCCGGGGCCAAGCCGATTCATGCTGCCGCAAAGGCACAATATTGGCTTGATGTGGTGCCGCCAAGCGCTGGCGTGAAAACCGGTATCAAGCCGGTGCAACGGCTGGCATGGAACCTGCATTCTTCCCCGACAACCCTTTTACAACCTCGAGTTCAACTTAGGAGAGCCTGATGGCCAAGACCGTCGCAGACGTCATGAAAATGGTGAAGGAAAACGAAGTCAAGTTTGTTGACTTCCGCTTCACCGATACCCGCGGCAAGGAGCAGCACGTCACGGTGCCGGTGTCGCACTTCGACGAAGACAAGTTCAGCGACGGCCACGCATTCGATGGCTCTTCCATCGCAGGCTGGAAAGGCATTGAGGCATCGGACATGCTGCTGATGCCCGATCCCAACACCGCCAACATCGATCCCTTCTTCGAAGAGCCGACCCTGTTCCTCACCTGCGACGTTCTGGAACCAGGCGATGGCAAGGCCTATGACCGCGATCCGCGCTCTATCGCCAAGCGCGCCGAAGCCTACCTGAAGGCCTCCGGCGTGGGTGATACCGCCTATTTCGGCCCTGAACCCGAATTCTTCGTGTTTGACGGCGTGCGCTGGAGCACCGAGTCCGGCCACAGCTTCTACAAGATCGAAGAGTACGAAGCCCCCTGGAACACTGGCTCCGAGCTCGAAGGCGGCAACCGCGGCCACCGTCCGACTACCAAGGGCGGTTACTTCCCCGTGCCCCCGGTCGACAGCACGCACGACATGCGCGCCGAGATGTCCCTCATCCTCGAATCGCTGGGCATTCCGGTTGAAGTGTTCCACCATGAAGTGGCCGGCGCGGGCCAGATGGAACTGGGTACCAAGTTCTCCACGCTGGTACAGCGTGCCGACTGGACGCAAGTGCTGAAGTATGTGGTGTGGAACGTTGCTGATTCCTACGGCAAGACAGCCACCTTCATGCCCAAGCCCTACCACGGCGACAACGGCAGCGGCATGCACGTGCACCAGTCCATCTGGAAGGGTGGCAAGAACCTGTTCGCGGGCAAGGGCTACGCAGGCCTCTCCGACACCGCCCTGCACTACATCGGCGGCATCATCAAGCACGCCCGTGCGCTCAACGCCATCACCAACCCCTCCACCAACAGCTACAAGCGCCTGGTGCCGCACTTCGAAGCACCGGTCAAGCTGGCTTACTCCAGCCGCAACCGCTCGGCTTCGATCCGCATTCCTCACGTGGCGAGCGACAAGGCCCGCCGCATCGAGGCACGCTTCCCCGATCCGATGGCCAACCCGTACCTGTGCTTCTCCGCACTGCTGATGGCTGGTCTGGATGGCATCGAGAACAAGATCCACCCGGGCGAAGCCGCCACCAAGGATCTCTACCACCTGCCGCCGGAAGAAGACAAGCTGGTGCCTACCGTGTGCCACAGTCTCGACCAGGCCCTGGAAGAGCTCGACAAGGACCGCGCCTTCCTGACCAAGGGCGGCGTGTTCACCGACGCCATGCTGGATGCCTACATCGAGCTGAAAATGGCCGAAGTCAGCCGCGTGCGTGTGAACGTGAATCCGGTCGAATACGACATGTATTATTCGCTGTGATGTTGTCACAACCATAAAAAAGGGTGGCCTGGCCACCCTTTTTTGTTGTGCCAAGGAACACCGCTTTGTCAAACGGCTCTATTGACAGATACTTGATCGATCACGGCGCTTGATGCCACGGAAACTTGATATGCGAACCGCTTTGCTGCTGACCTCCCTCTTTGCCGCAACCAACTGGTTGGCTGCGGCGCCGGTGTCGGCGCAAGATCGTATTTACCGTTGTGGCAACGAATACACCAACCGCATTGGCAACCGCAAGGACTGCAAGGTGGTGGAAGGCGGCAATGTCACCGTGGTGCGCGGCACCGCCCCGGCACCCGCGCCGGCACCTGCCGCTGGCGGAGGCGGCCAGCGCAACGTGGTCAGCGCGCCTGCGGCCGCGCCGCGCGTGGATTCACCCGAGCAGCGTGCCCGCGATGCCGATGCCAAGGCCATCCTGGAGCAGGAGCTGCGCCGCACCGAGGCGCGCCAGGCTGAATTGCTCAAGGAATACAACAACGGCGAGCCGGACAAGATCGGCGGCGAAGCGCGCAACTATCAGAAATACCTCGATCGCGTGGCGGAGATGAAAGCCGCCATTGACCGCAACCAGAGCGATATCGAAGGCATCCGGCGCGAATTGAACCGGTTCAAGTAAACGGCCTTCCAACTTGTCTTACCCCTTTCCCACCTCTGGGCGAGGGTGAGGCGGGACCGGCCTTCCGGTGAGGGCCACCAGCGCTATCATGAAATTCCAGAGCATGCCTGAACCCCGCCGTCCGCACCTTACACGCTTCCAAGCCTTCGACCAACTGGCCATTCTGGTCGCGGTGCTGGCCGAAGACGGTACCGTCCTGTTTGCCAATGCCGCTCTGGAAGACGCCGTGGGTCTGTCCTGGCGCAGCATCGAGGGCACGCGGTTCCAGGATTTTTTCGCGGAACCCGCCGAGCTGGAGCACGCCTTGACGGGAATGCGCGAAAACACCTTCGCCGCGCTCCGCTACGACGCTCACCTGAAACGCCACGGTAAACCGAACGCCGACGTGCTGCCGGTGCACGTCATCGTCGCGCAAACCGAGCGCCCGGGAGAGCTGGTGGCTCAACTGCTGCCCCAGGAGCTGCAGGCGCGGCAGGAGCGAGAAGAGCGCCAGGCCGATCAGGTGCGCGCCAACAAGGAGCTGTTCCGAAATCTGGCGCATGAGATCAAGAACCCCCTGGGTGGTATTCGGGGCGCGGCGCAACTGCTGGAAATGGAGATGGCCGCGCCCGAGATGCGCGAATACACCCAGGTCATCATCCACGAGGCCGACCGCCTGCAGGTGCTGGTGGACAGGCTGCTGGAGCCGCACCGGCACCCGCAGGTGCTGGGAGACGTGAACATCCACGAAGTGTGCGAGCGGGTGCGTTCGCTGATCGTGGCCGAGTTTCCTCAAGGGCTTCGGGTCGTACGCGACTACGACATCTCCATTCCCGATTTCCGGGGCGACCGCGAGCAGTTGATCCAGGCCCTGCTCAATATCGTTCACAACGCCGCGCAGGCGCTCGCCGAACGCATGGCCACCAGCGGAGACGCCAGGATCGTGTTGAGCACCCGAGTGGCGCGACAAGTCACAGTAGGTAAGCATCGCTATCGGTTGGCATTGGAATTGCATGTCATCGACAACGGACCGGGCGTGCCCGATTCGATCAAGGACCATGTGTTTCAACCCCTGGTGTCAGGGCGGGACGGCGGCAGCGGACTTGGGCTGACTCTGGCCCAGACTTTCGTGCAGCAGCACCATGGTTTGATCGAACTCGACAGCGTGCCAGGCCGGACGGATTTCAGGATCCTGATTCCGTTGTTATCTTGATGACCTGTGCTGAACGAGAGGAGCCCCTATGAAGCCGATCTGGATCGTTGACGATGACCCTTCCATCCGCTTCGTGCTGGAGAAGGCCCTGTCACGCGAAGGTCTGCCTACCCGGTCTTTTACAAACCCCCGCGAGCTGTTGGCTGCGCTGGATGACAACGCCGCGGCGGGCGAGGACAGCAGCGGCCCGAGCGTGCTGGTGAGCGATATCCGCATGCCCGGCGGCTCCGGCCTTGAATTGCTGGAGAAGGTGAAAGAGCGCCTGCCCGGTTTGCCCGTGATCATCATGACGGCTTTCTCCGATCTCGACAGCGCCGTGTCTGCCTTCCAGGGCGGCGCCTTCGAGTATCTGCCCAAGCCTTTTGATGTGCCCAAGGCCGTCGAGCTGATTCATCGCGCGGTCGAAGAAAGCGTGCGTGAGGAAGTGGCCGAGCAGCAGCAGGCGCAGGCGCCCGAGATGCTGGGCCAGGCGCCGGCCATGCAGGACGTTTTCCGGGCCATCGGCCGGTTGTCGCAAAGCAATGTCACGGTGCTCATTACCGGCGAATCGGGCAGCGGCAAGGAGCTCGTGGCCCGTGCATTGCACAAGCACTCACCGCACGCCAAGGGGCCTTTCGTGGCCATCAACACCGCGGCCATCCCCAAGGAACTGCTCGAAAGCGAGTTGTTCGGCCACGAGCGCGGCTCTTTCACCGGGGCCCAGGCTTCCCGGCGAGGCCGTTTTGAACAGGCTGACGGCGGCACGCTGTTTCTGGACGAAATAGGCGACATGCCGTTTGATCTGCAGACGCGGCTGCTGCGCGTGCTCTCTGACGGGCATTTCTACCGCGTGGGCGGGCACAGCGCCATCAAGACCCATGTGCGCGTGGTGGCCGCCACGCACCAGGATCTGGAGCGGCGGGTGCGGGAAGGCGCGTTCCGCGAGGATCTGTTTCACCGCCTGAACGTGATTCGCCTGCGGTTGCCGGCATTGCGCGAGCGGCGTGAGGATGTTCCCGCGCTGACGCGGCATTTTCTCGGTTTGAGCGCCCGCCAGCTTGGCGTGGAGCCCAAGCGTATTTCAGAGGCTGCTCTGGGGCGACTGGTTGATTTCAGTTTCCCGGGCAACGTGCGGCAACTGGAAAACATCTGCCACTGGCTCATGGTGATGGCGCCGGCACAAGTCATCGAGGAAAAAGATCTGCCGCCTGAGGTGCTGACCGCAACACCGGCAGGCGAACACGCTCCGGTGCCGTCGCCGGTTCTTGCAGTTGCTCCCGCTTCGGCTTCAGTCCTGAACCCCGTCCTTCCGGTGGAAGCCCATGCCGCCGGCACCGAAATGAAGCACGTGCCCACAGGTTGGGAGCGAGGCCTTCAGGCCGAAGCGGCAGGCATGCTTGCTTCGGGCCAATCAGAGGTGTGGGACAGCCTGATCGGCCGCGCCGAATCGTGCCTCATCCAGGCCGCGCTGTCCGACACGCGAGGCCGGCGCATAGAAGCTGCTCAGAAGCTCGGTATCGGCAGAAACACCATCACGCGCAAGATCCAGGAGCTTGGGCTCGAGTGATCTAGGAGCATGTTGGCTTTCGCTCAGCCTGCATCGGGCCTGCGGGCTACCCTGCCTGCCGCCCCGCCATGCTGACCAGTTGGACCAGCGCGGGGCCTACCGTTTTCGGCAGATCTGATGGCTTCGTCCGATAGCCTGGGATAGCGCAATTGAAAAGCAGGTTTCTCGATCCGTAGCGGATGTCCGAGGCCACCCCTACGGCCAGCACGCCCATCCCTCCGTCACCCAGGTTGACGGCAAAGCCCCGCTTTGCATAGTTGGCAATGCTTTCCTTGGCGCCCTCGATGCCACGGGCGTGTTCTTCGGGCCGCATCTGCCTTACTCGAGCCAGGAAGTGGTTGCGCTCCGAGGGCGTCATGCCCGCCAGCCATGCGCGGCCCATGGAGTTCTCCACGATCCCTCGAACCGCCCCGATCCCCGGGCGGGCGAGCGTGCCCTGCTGGTGCGCGCATGTTTCTATGAAAACCACGTCCAGGTCCATGGCCACGCTCACGGAGACCGCGCCTTCGAATCGGTCAGCCATGAATTGCAGCGCTGGCCTCAGCTGTGTCAGCAATGGCGCGTTGATGACGTAGGGGTAGCCCAGGGTGACCGCGGCGGGGCCGATGAAATACCGGTCCAGCCGCTCATCGTGATCCAGGAAGCCCAGGGTCTGCAGGCTTCGGCATAGGCGGCTTACTGTCGACCGGGGCAGGCCCAGGCGCTCTGCGAATTCGCTGTTGGCATGGGCCCGCGGATTTCTGACGAAGCTCTGCAGGATCATCAGTCCTTTCGCCAGGGTGCCGGAGAAGTTCGGGTCGTCATTCCGCACCCGCCGTAGATCCTCCTGATCCTTGATATGGTGCATGGTGCGAAGCTGACGCATCTTGGTGCTCCCTGATACCCGTTGCCTGTGCCTGGTGCCTGGTATGGATGCCGGCAGGGAGGATTCTGCATCGATGTTCCAGTATTTGAAGCCAGCGTGCCCTAGATATAGACCAGTGTCACCCAATCCGCCACCAGGGCGGGCTTTTGCTGGCCCTCGACCTCGATCACGCAGTGGCGCGTCAATGCCACGCCACCCGCCTTGGGCTCCACTCCCTTGAGGGTCTGGCGCAGCCGCACGCGGGCACCGCTGGGCACGAAGCTGGTGAAACGCAAACGATCGAAACCATAGTTGACGCCGTGCGTCACGCCGCTGATGCGAAAGGCCATGCTGCGGGCAAGGTAAGACAGAAACGACAGCGTGAGGAAGCCATGGGCCACCGTACCGCCGCGTTCCCGTGTGGCCCGCTCCCGGTCGACGTGAATCCACTGGTCGTCGCGCGTCAGCCGCGCGAAGTCGTCGATGTCGCTTTGCCCGATCGCGACCCAGGGGCTCAACCCGATCTCCTGTCCCACGTAACCCTTCAATTGATCCACCGGGATGAATGGAGGTGTAGTGTCTTTTTCAACGCTGCTCATAGTTTGACTCCGGCGGCTTTGACGATGGGGGTCCAGCGGTCGATTTCCTGTTGCACGTAAGTGGTGAGACGCTCTGGGGTGCTGGCGATCATGTTGTAGCCCTGCCGGGTGAGCTGCTCGCGAACCTCGGTCTCGGCGCTCACTGCCAGCGCTGCCTCGTGGAGTTTGCCGATGATCGCCGGTGGCGTACCTGCCGGCACTAGCATGGCTTGGAAGGCTTCACCCACGATGTCGGGAAAGCCCTGTTCCATGGTGGTTGGGATATCCGGTAGCGAAGGCAGGCGCTTGGCCGAGGCCACGGCGAGACCGCGAAGCTTGCCCGCCACCACCTGCACGCCGGCGGGCGTATAGGCGTCAAACATGAGAGGCACGGCGCCGCCGATGACGTCTTGCAGCGCGGGAGACGATCCTTTGTAACCGATGTGCGTGAGGTTGGCGCCGGTCTTCAGCCGCAGCGCTTCGCCAAGGAGGTGCGGCATCGAGCCGACGCCCGCCGTGGCGAAACTCAGGCCGTTGGGTGTGGCCTTCGAAGCTGAGATGATGTCCGCGAGCGTCCGGTAGGATGCCGAAGGATTGGAAACGATGATGACCGGAGCGCTGGCGATCAGCATGACCGGCGCCAGGTCCTTCAACACGTCATAGGGCTCCTTGATGCCCAGCGCGCTGTTCAGGGCCAGCGGCGCAGCCGCGAACAGGATCGTGTAGCCGTCAGCCGGAGCGCGCACCACCATCTCGTTGCCGATGATGGTGTTGGCCCCGGGCTTGTTCTCAACCACGAAGGAAGCGCCCAGCCGGGTGGACATGCGCTGGCTGAAGAGTCTTGCCACCGTGTCCAGCGCGCCACCGGGCGCATAGGGAACGATTACCCGTATGGGCTTGGCCGGATAGGTCTGGCTGCATGCCGGGGAGCTGGCCATGCCCGCGGCCACCGTGATGGTTGCCAGGGCACTGCGTCTGCTGATGGGGCGCTCGTACATCTTGTCTCCTTTTGATATGGTGCTGGGAAAGTGAGGCCGGCGCCGAAAGGCGCATCTTCGTTCCTATTCGCCGCGCCACCGCGGCGGACGCTTCTGCGAGAAAGCCAGCGGCCCTTCGCGGGCGTCCTCCGTGCCGAAGGTGATGCCAACGAGGTCATCCTCCAGGCGCAATCCTTCGGCCAGAGGTAATTCAAATCCGCGGCGCACCGCTTCCCTGGCCAACTGCACGGCCACGGGCGCATTGGCAAGGATTTCGCGCGCCAACGCCTCCGCGCGGGGGAGGAGTTCTTCGGCGGGAACGACATATTCCACCAGCCCGTAGGCCAGCGCCGACGCCGCATCCACGGTGCGCCCTGTCAGGATCAGCTCCATCGCGCGGCCTTGGCCGATGCGGCGTGCCAGCCGCTGCGTACCGCCATTGCCCGGAATGATGCCGCGCCGCACTTCGGCGAGCGCGAACGAGGCATTCGCCGCTGCGATCACGATGTCGCACTGGAGAATGAGTTCCAGCCCCAGGCCCAACGCCGCCCCGTTGACGGCGGCGATCAGGGGTTTGGGGAAATCGGCCAAGGGGTTGGCGCGCGCGCGTCGCTGCCTGCGCCGGGCGATCACGGACACGGAGGCGGCGGCGAACTCCCGCAAGTCCATACCGGCACAGAAAGCGCGCGAGCCCGCGCCGGTCAGTACTACGGCTCCGATTTCAGGATCGGCCGCGGCCCGCGCCATCACCGATCCCAGCTGCGTGCGCAGGTCTTCGTCCACCGCGTTGTGCACTTCGGGGCGGTTGAGGGTGATCACTGCCAGGCCCGCGCGGTTTTCGGCGATCACCTTGACTTTTTCCATCGACATGATTTCCTGATGGCTTTGTGCAGAGCATCCCTAGGCGTGCCCGGCGTCTGACGCCTGGGCGAAGAAGGCGAGGGCGGCCAGAGCGCGGACAGCCGCGGAGGGGTCGTCGATGACCACCACACCGGCCTCGCGGAATGCATGGCGGTAGGCAGGCTGCATGAGGCCTGTCACGACGAGCGGCCGGTCCGGGTGGCAGGCATGGGCTGAGATCAGGCTGTCTACTACCTTTCGGGCGATGGTGGCGCCCAGCAGGGCGGCCGCCGGAAAGAACAGCAGCATGGCGTATCCAGCCTGCCCGTCTCCATGTCCAAGCATGTTGGCCAGGGTGCGTTCGAGCAGGCCCGGCGTCGTGAGAGTTTGCCCGGTGATGTCCACGGGATTGCGGGGGCCGGCATAGGGCACTTCGCGCAGCAGCGCCTCCTGGGCGGCCTTTGGCAGCTCGGCCAGGTCCAGCCCCGTGCTGCAGGCTTCGTCGGCGATCAGCACGCCAACACCGCCGGAGACCGTCAGCACGCCGGTGCGCGCCGAGGCCGGAAGCGGGCAGACGGAAGCGGCATAGCCCACGGTGAAGAGTTCCTCCACGGTGCCGGCCCGCCATACCCCGTGCCGGCGGAACAGGGCGTCGTATGCCGCGTCGTCGCCGGTGTCTGCTCCGGTATGGGCCGCGGCGGCCGCGCTTCCGGAGGCGGTGCGCCCCACCTTGGTGATCACTACGCGCTTGCCCGCGGCTCGCGCGGCTTGCAGGGCACGCTCGAGCTTGGCCACGTTCCGGCAGCCTTCCATGTACCCCAGGATGACCTGAGTGCCAGGGTCCTGGGCCAGCCATTGCACGCAGTCTGCGAACTCGATGTCGGCTTCGTTTCCGGTGGTGACCCAATAGGACATGCCCAGTTCCCGTGCGCGGGCCAGGGAGAACGCGAACGCGCCGAAGGCGCCCGACTGGCTTACGACGGCGATGTTGCCCACCCGGTTCTCGCCCGCGCGCGGCGCGGGGAGAAAGTGGCGAACACCTGATCGCGGAAGGACATCATTCCCAGGCAATTGGGGCCCAGCAGGCGGATGCCGGCGGCGCGGGCGCGCCGGGCCAGGTCCTGTTGAAATGCCTTCCCGGCTTCGCCCGATTCAGCGAGGCCCGAGCTGAAAACGACCAGCGCTTTCACGCGCGCGGCGATGGCGTCATCGAGCGTGCTTCCAAGGGCATCGGCGGGAACGGCCACGATCGCCACGTCAATGGGGCCGCCAGCCGCCGCGAGGGATGGGAAGGCCGGCAGGCCCTGTACCGTGGCGTACTTCGGGTTGATGGGGATGAGCCGGCCGGTGTAGCCGCGCTCGATCATGAGGGCGATTGGAACACCCCCGATCCGGTCCGGGTTGTCACTGGCTCCAACCACGGCGATGGAGCGTGGGTGCAGCAGTGCATCCAGCCCGGCTGGCCCATCATCCGCGAGCGCTGCCTGCGCCGCATCGGCATGGCATGGTGCGGTGGCTTGGGGCATGGCGTCTCCTTCAAATTGGGTGGACTCTATGCCGCCTCTCTGGCAAGGTGAACGAGAGTTTCAAATATTGAAACTCCGATGCTTTTCCCGCAGCTATCCGCCGAGAATCCATGCCAGTCCCAACTGATTGATCGGAGAGCATGGATGAGCCTTGCCGGAAAGAGAATCATCGTCACGGGTGCCGGGAGCGGCATCGGCCGCGCGGTGGCCGCGGGCTATGCGCGTGCCGGTGCCGCGTTGGCTTGCATGTCCAGAGGCCGCGACAAGTTGCGCGAAACCGCAGCGCTGATCGAGGCCGAGGGCGGCCAGGCCTGGGTACTGCCTGTGGACGTGTGTGATTTCACGATGCTGGAGCAGCAATTCCAGGTGGCAGAACAGGCCCTGGGCGGGCTTGATCTTGTGTTTGCCGCCGCAGGGGATGCCTCGGAGAACGTCGCGGTAGAGTTCTCCGACCCGCAAGCCTTCCGGCGGACCCTGGAAGTCAACCTGGTGGGTGCCTTCAATACCGCGAAAGCGGCCATCCCGGCGCTGCGGCGCAGCGGTGGCGGCCAGGTCATATTCGTCGGCTCCGGCATGGGATATCGCGCCGCGGTCACGCGCGCAGCCTATGCGACATCCAAGGCGGGTCTGAGCATGCTGGTCCGCGTGCTCGCACAGGAGCACGTGGGCGAGGGGATCACCTTCAACGAGCTGATTCCAGGGCCTGTGCTCACTGATTTCATAGCCAGCCGCGCCGATGAATTGAAGAAAAGGGTCGGCGCATCCGAATGGTTCAAGCAGCCAGAGGACGTGGTGCCGATGGCCCTGTTCATGGCCAGCCAACCGAACCATGGCCCCACGGGCCAGACATTCAGCCTTGCAAGAAGGGAGCTTTGACGTGACGCATCCGGCCGAAAGCACATACACCGCCCTGGTGGTCGAACAGCTGTCCCCTGATTTTTCCGGGGTTGTGCTGCGAGATCTGGACACGCCTATGCCGGGGCCCGGCGAGGTGCTGATACGCGTACGCGCGGCGGCGCTGAATTTTCCGGATGTCCTGCTGACTCAGGGGAATTACCAGTTCAAGCCGAATCCCCCCTTCGTTCCGGGTTTGGAGGCTGCGGGAGAAGTCGTCGTGGCCGGCGAGGGGGTGGCGCACGTGAAGCCCGGGGACGCCGTGATGGCGCAGACCCGGCAAGGGGGCGCGCTGGCACGCATGATGGTCGCCGACGCGAAGGAAGTGCGCCGCATGCCCCCCAACCTGGATTGGGCAGAAGCTGCCGCCCACTCGGTCGCCGGGATCACCGCCTACGTGTCGCTGATCGAGCGGGGGCGGTTGGAGGCCGGCGAAACCTTGCTCGTGCATGGCGCCAGTGGCGGTACGGGCATGGCCACGGTGCAGTTGGGCAGGCACCTTGGCGCACGCGTGATCGCCACCGGCCGTTCACCCGAGAAGCTGGAAGCCGCCCGCTCCGCGGGCGCTCATGAAGTGCTCCAGGTCGGGCCGAACCTGAAGGACGACATTCTCCGCGTGACGGATGGCGAAGGCGTCGATGTCGTGTTCGATACCGTGGGAGGCGATGTATTCGATGCTTCGCTGCGCGCGCTCGCCTGGGGAGGGCGCCTGCTGGTGGTCGGCTTCCTGGGGGGCGCATCGCGGACATGAAGTCCAATTACCTGCTCATCAAGAACATTTCCGTCATCGGCGTGCGCGCCGGTGAGTTTGGCCGACGGGACCCGGTCAAAGGTGCAAATGCCTTGAGGGAAATCGATGCGCTCGCCGCTCAAGGCGTGTTGAAGCCGCATATATCGGCCCGTTTTCCCCTGGAGGAGGGGGTGCAGGCCCTTCGCCTGATGGCGGCAGGAGGTGCCACTGGAAAGATCGTGGTCACGATGTAGTGCTTTCGGGTAGCGTCATGCCACCAGCGGCGGCATCTCCATGGCTTCGATCTGTTCTGTCAGCGTGTGGATCTGCCCGCGCCAGTAATCCGGCGTGCCGAAGCCACTGAACGCGGCGGGAAACGCCGGGTCTTGCCAGCGCCGGGCGATCCAGGCGCTGTAGTGGATCAACCGCAGCGTGCGCAGCGGCTCTATCAGGGCGAGTTCACGGCGGTCGAACTCGCGCATCTGCTCATACCCATCGATCAGAGCCCCAAGCTGCTGCTGGCGCTCCGCCCGCTCACCACTCAGCAGCATCCACAGATCCTGTATCGCGGGGCCGCTGCGGCAATCGTCCAGGTCGACAAAATGCGGGCCGCCACCAGGCTCTTCGGCAGGTGTCCAGAGAATATTGCCCACGTGGCAATCGGCGTGCAGGCGTAGCGCTTTGACCTGTTCCTGGGCAAAAACGCCACTCGCCACGTCGAGGGCTTGCTGGCTGACATCGGCCCAGGCGCGTTCCACTTCCAGCGGCAACTGCTGCTCGGCCAGCAGCCATTCCCTGGGCTGCACGCCGTAGCTGGCCACATCCACCGCTGGCCGGGACTTGAAGGGTGCACGGGCACCCACTTGGTGCAGCCGCGCCAGAAAACGGCCGATCCACTCCAGCGTTTCGCCGTCGCCCAGCTCCGGCGACCGTCCGCCGCGCCGCGGGCTGACGCTGAGGAGAAAGCCGCCATGCGCATGCAAGGTGCGCCCGCTGATCGAAATCGGTCCCACCACGGGGACTTCCGCTTCCATCAGCTCTGCCGCGAACGCGTGTTCCTCCTCGATCTGTTCAGCGCCCCAGCGGCCGGGCCGGTAGAACTTCAGCACCACAGCCCGGTGCTCATCCGCCAGCGGCGTTCCCGGCTCCAGATGCGCGAGATAGACCCTGTTCTCATAGGAATTCAGCGCCATCAGGCGGCCATCGCCCGTCAGCCCCAGGTGGTCCAGTGCATCGAGCACAAAGTCGGGGGTGAGGGTGGCGAAAGGGTGGATCTCTTCAGGCATGCCTCTATTGTCCGCGCAGCGGCCAAGTTCGAGTCACAATGAGCGCCATGCCTTCTCAATACTGGTTGATGAAATCCGAGCCCGACGAGTGCTCCATCGACGACGCCCTTGGCGCGCCGGATCAGACGGTGCCGTGGACAGGTGTGCGCAACTACCAGGCACGCAATTTCATGCGGGACGCCATGCATGTGGGGGATGGCGTGCTGTTCTACCACTCCAGCTGCCCGGAGCCAGGCATTGCCGGTATCGCCCGAGTGGCGTCAGGTACTCGGCCTGATCCGACGCAGTTCGATCCTGATTCACCGTATTACGACAAGGCCTCCAAGCAGGACGCGCCGCGCTGGCTGCTGCTGGATGTACAGGCCCTGCGCAAGACGCGCCTGCTCAGCCTGGCCGAGATGCGCGACTCGCCCGCCTTGAGCAGCATGCGCGTGCTGCAGCGCGGCAACCGGCTCTCGATCACGCCGGTGACGGCCGAGGAGTGGGCGGCCGTCACCGCGTTGGTGAAGTAGGGGTGATTTTCTCCGTCATTCCCGCGCAGGCGGGAATCCAGTGCAGCCTTTGAACGCCCTCTGGATTCCCGCCTGCGCGGGAATGACGGCCGATCTAGGCGGCAAGTTTGACGGTTAGTTCGCGAAAGCGGCGATCCCCGTGATGGCGCGGCCCAGGATCAGCGCGTGCACGTCATGCGTGCCTTCGTAGGTGTTGACCACCTCCAGGTTGACCAGGTGGCGCGCCACGCCGTATTCGTCGCTGATGCCGTTGCCGCCCATCATGTCGCGCGCCATGCGGGCGATATCGAGCGCCTTGCCGCAGCTGTTGCGCTTGAGGATGGAGGTGAGCTCCACCGACGCCACGCCTTCGTCCTTCATCCGGCCCAGGCGCAGGCAGCCCTGCAGCCCCAGGCTGATGTCGGTCAGCATGTCGGCCAGCTTCTTCTGGATGAGCTGGTTGGCGGCCAGCGGGCGGCCGAACTGGTTGCGGTCCAGCACATACTGGCGCGCGCGCAGATAGCAGTCCTCGGCTGCACCCAAGGCGCCCCAGGCGATGCCGTAGCGGGCGCTGTTCAGGCAGGTGAACGGGCCTTTCAGGCCGCGCACCTCGGGAAAGGCGTTTTCCTCGGGCACGAAAACCTCATCCATCACGATCTCGCCCGTGATGCTGGCACGCAGGCCCACTTTGCCATGCACCGCGGGGGCCGAGAGGCCTTTCCAGCCTTTTTCGAGAATGAACCCGCGGATCTTGCCGCCGTCGTCCTTGGCCCATACCACGAACACGTCGGCGATGGGGGAGTTGGTGATCCACATCTTGGCGCCGCTCAGGGAGTAGCCGCCATCCACCTTCTTCGCGCGGGTGATCATGCTGCCAGGGTCGGAGCCATGATTGGGTTCGGTCAGGCCGAAGCAGCCGATCCACTCGCCAGCGGCCAGCTTGGGCAGGTATTTCTTCTTCTGCGCCTCGGTGCCGAATTCATTGATGGGCACCATCACCAGCGAGCTTTGCACGCTCATCATGCTGCGGTAGCCTGAATCCACGCGCTCGACTTCGCGGGCAACAAGGCCGTAGCACACATAGTTGAGGCCGGCGCCGCCATAGGCTTCAGGGATCGTGGCGCCCAGCAGGCCCAGCTCGCCCATCTCACGGAAAATGGAAGCGTCAGTCTGCTCGTTGCGGAAAGCCAACTGCACGCGCGGCAGCAGCTTTTCCTGGCAGTAGGCGCGGGCGGCGTCCTGCACCTGGCGCTCATCATCGGTCAGCTGATCGGTCAGATGGAAAGGGTCTTGCCAGTTGAAGGCGGTCTTGCTGCTAGCCATTTGGGCGTCTCCGGGCGTAAAAGATCAAAGCCGTCATTTTGCCGCCGGCATGAATAGTTGTCTAATATCAGATACCGATCCTTGAATAGGTTTTAAATATTGATGGAGCTGCGCCATCTGCGTTACTTCCTTGCGCTGGCTGAAGAGCTGCACTTCGGCCGCGCCGCGGAGCGCCTGGGATTGAGCCAGCCGCCGCTCTCGGTCGCCATACAGCAACTGGAGGGGGAGGTGGGGGCGCCGTTGTTCCTGCGCAGCAGCCGCGGAGTGCGGCTTACGGCGGCAGGGCAGGCTTTCATCCCGGCCGCCCGGGCGGTTTTGGAACGCGCGGCGCAAGCCTTGGCGGAGGCGCGCGACGTGGCTGGCGGTGAAGCCGGGAGCCTTCGAATCGGTTTTGCGGGCACTATGCTGTACAGGGGCTTACCGCGCATGCTGCAGCGGTTTCAGGCCGAACACCCGCGCCTGAAAATCGCGCTGCGCGAGCTTAGCTCCAGCGAGCAGTTGCTGGATCTGAGCCACGAACGGCTGGATGCCGGCTTTGTGCATACCACCCAGGTGCCGGCGGAGTTTTCCCAGATTCTGGTGTCAAGCCAGCCCTTCGTGGCCTGCGTGCCCGCCACGCATCCCCTCGCACGCCGGCGCTCCATTCCGCTGGAGGCGCTGGCCGATCAGCCATTCGCACTGGTGGCGCGCTCGGTGTCGCCCGACTATCACTCCCGCATCCTGGCGCTGTGCGGCGCCGCCGGTTTTACGCCAGACCCCATGCATGAGCTGCACCACTGGCTGAGCGTGGTGTCGTTGGTGGGGCAGGGGCTGGCCGTGGCGCTGGTGCCCGCGGCCATGCAGCAATCAGGTATGTGGGGGGCTGCTTTTGTCCCCGTCAAGGGCGCGCGGCATGACTGGCCGCGCTATGAAACCTACTGCCTTTGGAAAACAGGCCGGGACCAACCCGCACTGGGGTTGTTTCTCTCGGCGGTGCGGGAAGTGGCTACGCAGTAGGGTTGCTTATCTCCAGAAGGCCAGGCGGTTCCACCATTGGCCCGGGCTGAAGAGTTCGGACCAATCCAGCTTGAAGGCATTCCAATCGAGGTACGCGGCTGCTTCGTTCTTCGCCGGAGCCTTTTCGGGCGCCTTGCGCGCAGGTTCGCCCAGGCCCTTTGCGGCCGCGCGTGAACGTGTACGCACGGCTTTTTGGGGTGGGGCTTCGGCATCATCCGGCGTCGCCGAATGTGAGCTGCCGGCGCCGGTGGTCGGGTACAACGGGGGCACTATCTGTATCGACGGAGCAGACTTTGCGCTCGCTGTCGAGGCAGCCAGGTGGGTGCCTGTGTCCCAAAGCGAGATGCTGGTGAATTTGGCAGACAAGGCGTCCGCGATTTGCGAACGCATGTCGGGCATGCCGGCATCGTGCGCGGCTGGCGTCGGCTCGCTTTCGTCCAGCGCAACGGGGCCACTTCTGATGGGTATGGGGGCTTCAACGGCACCCCGGACCTCCGCCGGATCCAGCGAGACATGTACCTCAGCGCCCCGGCGCTCGATGTTGAAGCGATCGGAAAACCGGCCCAGCCGTTCGGTTTCCTCGTTGATTTTTGAAAGCAACTCACGGGCGGCTTCTGCCAGGGCGGCCAGGCCGTGCTCCTCAGCGGCTGAAATCATGCTCTCCACCACCTTGCGCATGGTGGAAATACCATTTCTTTTCGCATCCGAGGCCGAGTTTTTCATGAAGAGGCCAGTTTTCTGAAACTCGGCCAGCAGGCGGTTGAATTCCGTGAAAACGGGGGCCAGCACGCCCTTGTGCACATGCTCCTGCCGCAGAATTTCCGGAGATTGGTGCGCGTTGGCCTGCGATTGGCTATCTACATAGTGCACGCAGTGCTTGAGGTTTCGTGCGGTCGCGGCGGCCGCGACACCCATGGCCTCCAGCCATCCGCCCTTGATTTGCGGATCCGTGAATCCCGGGCAGCCAGCAGCTTCGAACTTCACAAAGAGCTCGGACTTTCCGTCCGCTCCCGGTTTCAGCTTGTCGAACAGCAGCGCGCCGCCCGGCAGTGGCAGCAGCGACCGGTAGTCCTCAATGCCCCGCTGAGCCATTTGAGCCCCGAAGGTTGGAATGAAACCAAGGAAGCTGAAACTGTCGTCGTGGCCCAGGCGCTCGGAGTAATGTGTGGACGTGCGAGTAACCGCACTGGCACAGTGATTGAGAAAGTTATAAATCCGATTGTCTGGATCTTTCATGATGAAGGATCCAGACGTGGTCATCTCGCTTGTGCTGAAATCGCGCCCGACATGGCGCGCGAAATCTTGCGAGGCCGCAACGCCCATCATGTACCAGCACAGCGCGCGCACGGTGTAGATATTGCTTTCCACCACCAGGGTTTCCGGCCCGGCAGCGACAGTCAGCTCGGCACCTGCTTGGGTTCTGTCGAGGCTGGACAAGGCTTTGGCAATATTCTCGCCAACGGTGACCAACTCAGAGATGTAGGCCCGGTCGAATCGGTTTTCTTCTCCGCTCCTCTGGGTGTGATTGAGGAGCAGGTCAACAATATATTCATTGTGGGCAATGGAGGCTCCGCAAGGTGTCTTCAGGATGGCGATCAGTCTTTCATTTCTGCTGACATATTCTTCTTCGAGAAGTTTCTGCCTTGCCGCTGCGGCATTTTCGATCAAGGCTGCCGTATCGAAAATGGAGTTTTTAATCAGGCCCAGCCCCGCATGAAAATAGCCCGGCTCATAGATATTTGAAGCCGTGCTGACCATGAGAAAGTCTTCTCCGGCCGAAGAGGGCAAATGGGGTGGGAGTTCAGGTTCGCCGCTTCGTCTCTGGGCAATGGTTCTGATGTTTTCCAGCCCCGTGAATTCCGCGGCTGAAATCAAGCCGGGCCGTATGAGGTTGCTTGTGGCCACCGAACAGCTTTTGGACCTGCGGTGTCCATGTTCGAAATGTTTGGGTGAATTTTTCTCCGGACAGGCCGGGCGGTGGGTGTGATGCCTGGTATGGGTGGAAAGCTTGTGCGGCAGCATTTGAAGATCCTTGGGGTAATTGATTCTTGAGATGGCGCCGCCCCGTCAAGCCTGCCAATCGGCCTCGCAGGGGGCGCCGCTGATGTTCATAGGCATGAGTCACGGTGCAACTTGAATGATTCCAAACGAGTCCTGAGCAGGGTGATGCCATGTCCATTTCCCACGCGGGCCCGCCAGGCGTTAGAGTGATGCGGTTCACGTCAGTCAGGGGCCCCGGCCATGACGGCCCAATGCCCCGGAAGAAAGGTCAAAAGTGGAAAAATCGTCCAACCCAGGCAATCACCCCGCCGTAGAAACCATTGTTCTTGGTGGTGGCTGCTTCTGGTGCACCGAAGCTGTTTACAAGGAGGTGCGCGGTATCACTGACGTCGAGTCAGGTTACAGCAACGGCCAGGCGGAGAGACCGAGCTATGAACAGGTATGCACCGGCCGTACCGGCTCGGTGGAAGTCGTCAAGCTCGAATACGATCCGGCTGTGATCAGCACGCGGCAGGTTCTGGAGATTTTCTTCGTCGTCCACGATCCGACGCAGCTCAACCGGCAGGGCAACGACATCGGCACGCAATACCGCAGCGGTATCTACTTCACCACACCCGAGCAGCAGCAAGTGGCCCAGAAGCTGGTGGAAGAGGCTGCACGTGAAGGGCTGTTCGATGAGCCGATCGTGACCGAAATCAAGCCCCTGGCCGACTATTGGCCCGCTGAAGACTACCACCAGGACTTTTTCGAGCGCAACCCCACGCAAGGCTACTGCATGGCGGTAGCGGCCCCCAAAGTCACCAAATTCCGCAAGACCTTCCGCGATTTGGCCAAGGCCTGATGCTGGCCGGGGAGGCCGTGGAGTAGGCACGGCCGGCGGGTGTTTTTCTGGTGAGGGGCGCGTTAGCGCCTCAGGGAACTCAGTGATCCGCCGCTTGCCCTCACCCCAACCCTCTCCCAGAGGGAGAGGGAGTCAATCCAACCTACCAAGTCAGAAGGCCGCGGAGCAGGCCATGCAAGTGCTGCCGCGGAGCGGGCTTGGCCCGGCTGCTGGCAGCGTCCCCCTGGGGGAAGGCGCCGAAGGCGACTCAGGGGGATCTATCTCGTCCCAAAATCCGATCTCCCGCATCGCCGAGACCAGGCACGATGTAGCCATGGTCGTTCAAACCACGATCAATGGCTGCCGTGTAGATGGGCACGTCCGGGTGCGCTTCGTGCAGCGTACGGATGCCCTCGGGTGCCGCCAGCAAACACAGGAACTTGATCGAGCGCGGCTTGGTGGATTTGATCTTCGTCACCGCAGCCGCTGCGGAATTGCCGGTGGCCAGCATGGGATCAACCACGATCACATCGCGCTCCTCCATGTCGGCAGGCATCTTGAAATAGTATTCCACCGCCTGCAGCGTGGCAGGGTCCCGGTACAGCCCCACGTGGCCTACACGCGCATTGGGCACCACCGAGAGCAGGCCGTCGATCATGCCGTTGCCGGCGCGCAGGATTGAGGCAAAAGTCAGCTTCTTGCCGTCGATCATGGGGCTGTGCATGGTCTCCATCGGTGTTTCGATCTCGACATCAACCACCGGCATGTCCCGTGTCACCTCATAGGCCATCAGCGCCGCCAACTCGTTCAAGAGCGTGCGGAAGCTGTTGCTGCTGGAGTCTTTCATGCGCATCAGCGTGAGCTTGTGCTGGACGAGCGGATGAGTGACGTGATGGACTTGGGGCATGGTGACAGCTTGTTCTTCTTGAAAACCAGATATTGTGACAGTGCAGATGGTGCTGACGGTCAGCGCTTGCCGCCGAACAGGCTCCCCAGCACGCCGCGCAGGATCTGGCGCCCAGCCGTGGTGCCCATGGTCCGCACTGCTGATTTGGCCATGGTTTGCACCAGGCCATCGCGCTTGCCTCCGCGGGGGCCGGTGCTGCCGAACAGGATGTCCTTGGCCATGTCCATCATGTCGCTGCCTTCGGCTTTGTTGAGTGCTCCGCCCGAACCTGCGTTGGCGCCCTGGCCCTTGTCGGTGCCCGCGCGCGCCTGCAGCACTTCATAGGCGGATTCACGATCCACCGCTTTTTCGTAGACGCCGGCCACCAGCGAATTGGCGATGATCGCTTGCCGCTCGGCCTCGGTGACCGGGCCGATCTGGCTGCCCGGCGGAATGACGAACACGCGCTCGGTGATGCCCGGGCGGCCTTTTTCATCCAGGAAGCTGACCAGCGCTTCGCCGGTGCCAAGCTCCGTGATCGCGGTTTCGACATCCAGCTTCGGGTTGCCCCGCATGGTCTGGGCCGTGGCTTTCACGGCTTTCTGATCCCGCGGAGTGAAGGCGCGCAAGGCATGCTGTACGCGGTTGCCCAACTGGGCCAGCACGGTGTCAGGCACGTCGATCGGGTTCTGCGTGACGAAATAGACCCCCACACCCTTGGAACGCACCAACCGCACCACCAGCTCGATCCGTTCGAGCAATATCTTGGGCGCATCGTTGAACAAGAGATGCGCTTCATCGAAGAAGAACAGCATCTTCGGCTTTTCAGGATCACCGATTTCGGGCAACTGCTCGAACAGTTCCGAGAGCATCCACAGCAGGAAGGTGGCATACAGGCGCGGCGCCGTGAGCAGCTTGTCCGCCACCAGAACGTTCACCACTCCCTTGCCGCCGGAGGTCTGCATCATGTCCTGGATGTTGAGCATGGGCTCGCCAAAGAACTTGTCTCCGCCCTGGCTCTCGATCTGCATCAGGCCGCGCTGAATGGCGCCCACGCTGGCCGCGCTGATGTTGCCGTACTGCGTGGTGAATTCCTTCGCATTTTCTCCCACGTACTGCAGCATGGCACGCAGGTCTTTCAGATCGAGCAGCAGCATGCCGTTGTCGTCGGCGATCTTGAAAACCAGGTTCAGCACGCCCGATTGGGTTTCATTCAGGTCGAGCATGCGGCCCAGCAGCAGTGGCCCCATGTCGGAGATGGTGGCGCGCACGGGGTGGCCCTGCTCTCCGAAAACGTCCCAGAAAGTCACGGGGCAGGCCGTGGACTCCGGTGCCGGCAGGCCGCGCTCCTTCAGGATGGCCGCCATCTTCTCGCCGATCTGGCCCTTCTGGCTGATGCCGGAAAGATCCCCCTTCACGTCGCTCATGAACACGGGCACGCCGATTTCAGAGAAGGATTCGGCCAGCTTTTGCAGGGTGACCGTTTTGCCGGTCCCGGTGGCGCCTGTGATCAGGCCATGGCGGTTGGCCAGACCGGGCAGGATGGCGCATTCGATTTCGCCGTGTTGGGCGATCAGCAGGGGCAGGGCAGACATGGGGCTACTCGTAGACGTCAATGAAGAGCCGCCGCGCAGGCTGCGCGGGGGCAAGTTTCCTGGCGAAAAGAGTATAGCCAGCGTAGCTGGTGCTTTGGGTGGGCGTGCCTAAACGTGGATCGTGGCAACTCAATGTGTATCTCTAGCTCGACAATCTTCCGTCATTCCCGCGCAGGCGGGAATCCAGCGGCGGCGCTCCCAGGAGGCACTGGATTCCCGCCTGCGCGGGAATGACGAATCTCGTTGCTCAATCATCCAGGGGCAATAATCGATTCATGTTGCTTGGAACATAAACACGCTCCTAATCTTTCGGAATCTCCAGCAGATTCAAATTGATCTTGAGTTTGTTCGAGAAATCACGCCGCGCGCGCTCATACCAGGTGCCGCTGTTGGGAGGCAAGGATTGGTTGCCCGCGCAGTTCGCGTCCTTGAGATAGCTTGGAGGCGCAAAATTGTTGCCAGGCCAGCTTTGTTTGCTTTTCTTGGTCAGGCGCGCACAGCCCGCTGAGTCAAACCACGATTTGGTATTGACGGTCAAATACATGGTGTCCCGGCCGTTGTTGTCTGATCCGAGATCCCACACCATCAACCCTTGCAAAGCGGCCGTGTTGAACGAAAGATCCTTGATCTTGTCGGTGATCACGTGCTGAGGCAGCGCATGGCAATGGGTCCCTGACCAGGTAAACAGGAAATTCCCCATGCTGGCGCAGTCGGCAGAGGCGGAGTCGTCCACCGGGTACGGCGAAGCCTGCTGGAAATCAAAGCGCCAGATGCCTGCCGCGGGATCCGTGTTGTCCAGCAATTTCCAGTCGGAGATGGTGTTGGTGGTGGTGTGGCTATAGCTGACGCTCCAACCGAACTCTGCTCCGCCCGTGGGCTTCCCCCCGCTCGAACCACCGCTGATCTTGCCGTTGAGCGACCAGCCGGCGGTGTCGCTTTGCGTCGTCTGGTTGTTCTGGGTTTTCGGCGTGTTGTCCAGCCAGATCAGGCCGCGTTTCGGCGGCGATGCGTCAGGATCGCTCCCGGTGGTGAAGGCAGGATCCGGCAGCACTTCCAGACTATGCCGCGTCTGGTACCACCCATACACGTTGTTGTTCTTGTCGGCGACCCGGGGGTCGAGGCTGGCATTTGCCGCGAGATACAGGACCCGGCTGGGCAGCGTGAGCTTGTTCGTGGCGGGATCGATAGCGTAGGTGAGATAGAGGATCGGATAGAAATTCCAGACCTGCTGAGGACATTGCGGCTCGAAGTACTCGGCGGCGTTGTAGCTGGTATACCCCGCATAGGTGCGTGACCAGGCCCAGGTTTCATAGGTATCGTAGGGCTGCCAGTCACGGCTCATGCAGCTGGTGAATTGGTTGAGGCCGGTGTAGACGAAGGGTTCGGTGATCGTCATGCGCCCCAGCGTGGTCTGCTTCACATAGTTGCAGGCGGCCGGATCGTTGTTCGTGCTGCATTGATTGGCCCCTGGATCCGAGCCGGCCTTTTGCAGGCTCGACGAAGATGTGGCGGCGTCACGAGACGCCCGGTAGTCCCGCAGCTCGCGGGCAAACTGGTCGAGTGAGTTGCGGGTGACCGTGAGGGTGGTGTCATCACCCTGGGATGAGGTCAGTACGACGGCTCCGTCGCTCCAGGGATATCCCGGCCGTGGCGGCAGGATCAGCGCCAGGCTGTTGAACCCCGTGACGGTGGCTGTGGGCAGCAGCGCATGCAGGGCCTCTTCCAGCGCGTCACTGAAGCCCACGACGATGATCGGCACTTGCGCGGCAAACGCACTGGCTGCCAGTTGATCGGCGCCGCCCATGTCATTGGGTGTCACCTTGCTCCCATCTACGACCAGGACGTCGCCAGTGCGCAGGTCCGCGGCGCTCGTGAAGGCGGCCTGCTGCGTGAAGTAGCGCTGGATCCGGTCCAGCGCCACCTGGTTTTCCGCTCCGAAACTGGCATGTACCAGGCGCCCAAGGCGGGCGTCGGCCACGATGCTTTCGTAGGAATGCTCGGCCAATGTCAGGGCCGGCAGGTCGCTGGCCACAACCGACGTATCCTCGTCTTCGAGCGAAGAAGCGGGCGGGCCGTCGTCTCCGCCACAAGCGCCCAGGACCAGGGCGCCGGACAAGGCCAGCGCGGTCCAGAAGCGGGTGGTTCGAAGTGGAGTTGAGCATAGGGGCATGGTGGTCTCCTGGGCGAAGAGGTGTTCGTTGGGGCTGGTCGGGTGGCGCTTCAACCGATGAATTGCGGTGGCAACGCCGGCGCATCCGCCGGCACCGATACGAGGTCGTGGCGCAGCCAGCCTTGGGGCTGGCCGGCTGATACGGCGTAAGCCCCCACGTAGGGCATCATGCAAGTGGTCTGGTATGGCCGGGGTGTCCAGCCCGCAGGCGCCAGGAACACCGATGTGGCGCGCTTTTCGCTGTGAACGCTGGCGCCGAAGGTAGAGATGTTCCAGAGCGTTTTCTCGTGGCTGCCATAGTCCGCGTTGTGCCGTTTCGAGATCGCCTGCCAGCCTTCGAGCTGGATGAAGCTGTTGTAGGCCCCTTGGCCGATCAGGGTGCTGTTGACTGTGCGCCCCGTGACCAGGGCTCCCAGCAGCCCGCAATCTTCCGGGGCAAAGTCGTCGTGGGCGGTCAGGTAATACCGGCCGGTGGTATTGACCACGCTGGCGTAATGCGAATTGCCGGGGTGTCCGCGGGTGGGCAGCCCGCTGTTTTCCAGGACACGGTCGAACGCCTGCACAGTGACCCCCGCCGGCAGATCGCGCGCCGCGCAAATGGCCACCAGGTGCGCGCCCGAGACCAGCAGGCGCAAAAATGCCGTGACGGCCGCGCTGCTCCATCCGCTGCCGTCCCGCATGGGAAAGGCACGGTAACCCCGCAGTTCATAGGCCGCCGGCTCGGTTCCGGGCCGGTAGCGAAGCTGCGGCACCCACAGAACCAGTGGCCCGTTGCTGGCTGCGGTGTCGATGTAGCTTCTGAGAAGGTCCAGGATCTTGATATCGTCTGGCGGAACAAGGGTGCCGCCGCCGGCATTCAGCCAATGGGCTTGCCAAAGATCCACGATGCGAAGCCATTGGCCGCCCGTGAAATCCGCCATGGGCGCGAGGCCGGTCGCGGCATCGGTGTCACCATAGGCGCCATGGATCACCGAGACATCACGTACCCCCGTTGCGTACATGCTGTTGAGGAAATCCTGTGAATTGTTCCAGGCCGGCGTGTTCAGAAGGCCTAGCGGCACGACCCAGGCGCCGTTGCCATTTTTGACGCCGCGGTAAAGATTGATCTTGGCGACCGAGTGGTGGCCCGGAAACGTTTCCGCGTTGGCTCCAGCCACAAAACCCGTCGCGGGCGTGAGGGTGACCGTAGTCGATCCAGGGCCGGAAGGGTGGTCATACTTCACCGCGAAGCCAAGCTCGGTGCCGCTTTTGAGGCCGAATGTGCCGGTGCAGCTTCCGTTGTTGCGGGCGATCACGGTGCCTTGGGCGGCTGGTGTCAGCATGGAGGCGCCATCGCCGAAATCCGCCTGAGGAACCGAGCCGGAACTCGCTTGAGGGTCGCTGAAGCTAAGTTCGGTATCGGTTGTGGCGTTGTTCAGACGGATGGTCATCGTGCGGCTGAACGTGGGGCGCACCACGCCTGGGGGGCCTTGTGTCACAGGCTCTTCCGTGGCGGGGTCGGCACCTCCTTCGTCGTCATTGCCGCCGCCGCAGCCTCCGAGCAGGCTGTAAGCCGGCATCCACACCAGCGCTGACGCCACACTCAAGATATGCCGCCGCCTGGCAGGGGGAGCCTCGGGGAGCGTCGGGTCGGTCGTCATGTCTTCGTCTTGCGGTAAGGTGGCGCGGCAGGGTGACGTGGCCCTTAGCGTATACATTTGCTTTCTTTTTGTATGTGGCCCGTTCGGGCTACAGGGCTGCAGATGAGTGCCTTGATAGGCCCTGATCGCCCCCTCGGTGGCCAGTCCTCCGGCTGAAAAGTAAAATCACGCTTTCGGCATTCAATATTTCTAGGGGAACATCTTTGGCCGGCCATAGCAAATGGGCAAACATCCAGCACCGCAAGGGCAGGCAGGACGAGAAGCGCCAGCGCATCTGGACGCGTGTCGTACGCGAGATCATGGTGGCTGCGCGCACCGGCGGCGGTGACCCCACCGCCAACCCGCGCCTGCGTCTGGCAATCGAGAAAGCGAAGGCCGCGAACATGCCGGCCGACACCGTCAAGCGCAACATCGACAAAGCCACGGGCAACCTCGAGGGCGTGAGCTACGAGGAAATCCGCTACGAGGGTTACGGCATCGGCGGCGCCGCCATCATTGTCGACACCATGACCGACAACCGCGTGCGCACCGTGGCCGAAGTCCGCCACGCGTTCAGCAAGCACGGCGGCAACATGGGCACCGAAGGCTCGGTGGCCTTCCAGTTCAAGCATGTCGGCCAGTTGATCTTTGCCCCCGGCACCAGCGAGGACAAAGTGATGGAAGTCGCCCTGGAAGCCGGTGCCGACGACGTGATCACCGATGAGGAGGGCGCCATCGAGGTCCTGACCGACCCTTCCGCCTTCGAAGCCGTGAAAAACGCCCTGGAAGCCGCGGGCCTCACGCCCGAGATCGCGGAAGTCACCATGCGCGCTGAAAACACCATAGAACTCACGGGTGAGGACGCCGCAAAGATGCAAAAACTTCTCGACATCATCGAAGATCTGGACGACGTGCAAGACGTGTTCCACAACGCCGTGATAGGCGAATAAGGCCTCCCTTGAAAATCCTGGTTATCGGTTCTGGCGGCCGCGAGCACGCCTTGGCCTGGAAGCTGTCGCAATCGCCCAAGGTGCAGCAGGTCTATGTGGCCCCGGGCAACGGCGGCACCGCGCTCTCGCCCACACTGGAAAACGTCCCCATCACCGATCTGGCGGCACTGCGCGACTGGGCGCTGGCCGAGAAGATCGCGCTCACCGTGGTGGGCCCCGAGCAGCCGCTCGCTGCGGGCGTGGTGGACGATTTCCGCGCCCACGGGCTGCGCATTTTTGGCCCCACGGCCGCCGCCGCGCAGCTGGAAAGCTCCAAGGCGTTCAGCAAGAGTTTCATGCAGCGCCACGGCATTCCTACCGCGCGCTTCGAAACCTTTACTGATGCCACCGCCGCGCATGCCTACGTCGACAAGATCGGCGCGCCGATCGTCGTCAAGGCCGACGGCCTGGCGGCCGGCAAAGGCGTGGTCGTGGCCCAGACGCTGGAAGAAGCGCATGCCGCCGTGGCCGACATGCTCGAGGCCAACACCTTCGGCGTGTCGCACAACGCGGGCGCTGATGGCGTGGCCGTTCCCCGCGTGGTGATCGAAGAATTCCTGCAGGGCGAGGAAGCCAGCTTCATCGTGATGTGCGATGGCAAGAACGTGGCCGCGCTGGCCACCAGCCAGGACCACAAGCGCCTGAAAGACCATGACGAAGGGCCGAACACCGGGGGCATGGGCGCTTATTCGCCCGCGCCCGTGGTCACGCCCCAGGTACATGCCCGGGCGATGCGCGAAATCATCCTGCCCACGATCCGTGGCATGGACAAGGATGGCATCGGTTTCACCGGCTTCCTGTATGCCGGCCTGATGATCGACCATGAAGGCAAGCCCAAGACGCTGGAATTCAATTGCCGCATGGGCGATCCGGAGACCCAGCCGATCATGATGCGGCTCAAATCCGACCTGGTGGACGTCATGATGGCGGCCACCTCGGGCAAGCTCGATACCGTGGAACTCGAATGGGACCGCCGTGCCGCGCTGGGCGTGGTCATGGCGGCTGGCGGTTATCCGCAAAACCCCAAGAAGGGCGACCTGATCACAGGCCTGCCCAAGCCCGAGGACGATGCCGTGGTGTTTCACGCCGGCTCCGTGCTGGAAGGCGACGAGGTGCGTACCTCAGGCGGCAGGGTGCTCTGCGTGACCGTCCTGGCTGATTCGGTGAAGCAGGCGCAAGCCAGGGCTTACGACGTGGCTCGCGGCATTCATTTCGACGGCATGCAATACCGGCGTGACATTGGCTATCGCGCGATAAAACATGCTACCCCCTGAGGCGCTTGGCGCCTTCCCCCAAGGGGACACCACCAGCGGCCTTGCAAAGCCAGCTCCGCGGTGGTTCGTGAATGGCCTGCTCCGCGGCCGTTTGAACTGAATGGCACAACGCCCACTCCTGCTTGCGGGAGTGGGCGGGCGAGGGCGGCCTTCTGGTGAAGGCTAGCAGCCCTCTTCAACGATGAACTCATTCGATCCTACTGAAGTACGGCAATACCTCCTTGGTCTGCAGCAGTCGATCACCCAGGCCATTGAGTCGGCCGATGGCGGTGCCAAGTTCTTGACGGATGCCTGGGCCAAGGCGCCTGACGAGCCTTTGCAGGGCGATGGCATCACGAAGATCATGGAGGGGGGCGCGGTGTTCGAGCGCGCCGGCTGCGGTTTCTCGCATGTGCGCGGCCCGCGGCTGCCGCCTTCGGCTACCCAGCACCGGCCTGAGCTGGCCGGCGCGCCGTTCGAGGCCATGGGCGTTTCGCTGGTGTTCCACCCGCTGAACCCCTACGTGCCCACCGTGCACATGAACGTCCGCATGATTGCGGCCGGCCACGAGGGGCAGCCGCCTGTCTGCTGGTTTGGCGGCGGCATGGATCTGACACCCTATTACGGTTACGATGAAGATGCCGTGCATTTCCATCAGGTGTGCCACGACGCACTGAAACCCTTTGGCGACGACAAATATTCCCGCTTCAAGCAATGGTGCGATGAGTATTTCTTCAACCGCCACCGGGGCGAACCCCGGGGTATTGGCGGCATTTTCTTCGACGATTTCGCGGAGGGCGGCGCGGAGAATGGCTTTGCAATGATCCGCTCAGTGGGAGATGCGTTCCTGAATGCCTACATGCCTATCGTGGAGCGGCGCCAGGGCACGCCCTGGGGCGAACGCGAGCGTGAGCACCAGCTCTACAGGCGGGGCCGCTATGTCGAATTCAACCTGGTGTGGGACCGGGGTACGCACTTTGGCCTGCAATCGGGCGGGCGCACTGAGTCGATCCTGCTCTCCATGCCGCCCCTGGTGCGCTGGTCGTATCAGCGGCAACCCGAGCCGGGCTCGCCTGAAGCCCGCTTGACCGAGCACTTCCTTGTGCCCAGGAGTTGGTTGTGAGTTCGCCACACCGCCGCATCGGCATGTTCGGTGGCGCCTTCGATCCACCGCACAACGGCCATGTGGCGCTGGCGCGCACGGCGATCGAGCAATTGCGGCTGGACGAATTACGCATTTTCCCCACAGGCCAGGCTTGGCACAAGGCGCGCTCCCTGAGCGATGGCACCTTGCGGCTGGCCATGTCCGAGCTGGCATTTGCCCAGATACCCCGGGTGAAGGTCGATACCCGGGAAGTCCTGCGCGAAGGCCCGACGTATACTGTCGACACTCTGCGAGAATTACGCCATGAGTGGCCAGAAGCTCAGTTGTTGTTGATCATCGGTGCCGATCAGGCCGAAACGCTGCACACCTGGAAGAGCAGCGACGAGATCGCGCGGCTCGCCATTCTCAGTATTGCCGCGCGGGCACGGCCAGTGTCCGATGCACCGCCGGCCGACATTTCCAACCTGCCTCCGGGCTTCTACGAGCCCATCAACCTCCCTCCCATCGTCGTCAGTTCCACCGAGGTGCGGGCCCGCGCCGCCGCCGGCCAA
The DNA here is from genome assembly GCF_049532675.1 of Ottowia sp. VDI28. Classification (NCBI taxonomy): domain Bacteria; kingdom Pseudomonadati; phylum Pseudomonadota; class Betaproteobacteria; order Burkholderiales; family Comamonadaceae; genus Ottowia; species Ottowia sp. VDI28. The sequence continues at coordinate 2,527,770 of NZ_CP149820.1, forward strand.
CCCATCGAACACCTCGTCCCGCACGCCGTAGCGCGGTATATTGCGGAACATCACCTTTACCAGCCGCCCCTGAGCCCTTGATGAGCGAAACATCCGCCACCAAAAAAGACATCCAGAAACTCCAGCGCGCCATCGTCGATGGCCTGGAGGACGTCAAAGCCCAAGACATACGGGTGTTCAACACTGAACACCTGTCGCCCTTGTTCGAACGCGTCATGGTCGCTACCGGCACTTCCAACCGCCAGACCAAGGCCATTGCGGCCAGCGTGCGGGACAAGGTGCGTGATGCCGGTTTCCCCAAGCCGCGCATGGAGGGCGAGGAAAACGGCGAATGGATCATCGTTGACTGCGGTGCGGCGGTGGCGCACGTCATGCAGCCGGCCATCCGCCAGTACTACAACCTGGAAGAAATCTGGGGCGAGAAGGCTGTGCGCCTGAAAGGCCCTGCGGCCGGTAAGACCGCAGGCAAGGCCGCGGCGAAGAAGGCCGCGCCAGCCAAGTCAGCTGAAAAACCGGCACCTGCCAAGAAGGTAGCCGCCAAAAAAGCGCCTGCGGCCAAGACGCCTGCTCCCAAGAAGCCCGCTGCAAAATCTCCCGCAGCCAAGGCACCGGCCAAGAAGGTGGCTGCCAAGAAAGCCGTTGCGAAGAAAGTCGCCACCAAGAAGGTGGCTGCGAAGAAAGCTTAAGCCTCCCTCTGAAGCCGTGCGCTTGCAAGCGGGAGAGGACGCATGAAACTCATCATCATCGCCGTCGGCCAGCGTGTGCCCACCTGGGCGCAGCAGGCCTGGGATGACTATGCCAAGCGTTTCCCGCCCGAAATCCGCGTAGAACTCAAAGCCGTCAAGACGGAGCCTCGCGCGGGTGGCAAGACCGTGGAGCAACTCTACGCCGCAGAGCGGGCGCGCATAGAGGCTGCCATCCCGCGAGGCGCTCGCATCGTGGTGCTCGATGAGCGCGGCACCGCACTGACCACCACCGGCTTGGCCGCGCAATTGAAGGAATGGCAGCACGGCGGCACCGATGTGGTCCTGGTCATTGGCGGCCCCGACGGCCTAGATCCCGCCCTGCGCGCCGCTGCCCACCAGCGCATCCGCCTGTCTGATTTGACCTTGCCTCACGCCATGGTGCGCGTGCTGCTCATCGAGCAGTTGTACCGGGCCTGGTCCGTCAATGCGGGGCATCCGTATCACCGGGAATAATGAAGGCTGCTCGGCCTACGATATGGGCACCTTGTAGGAGCGCCTTTGAAGGGTGTCCTCTCCGTCATTCCCGCGCAGGCGGGAATCCAGTGTCACCTCTTCGCCGCCGCCTGGATTCCCGCCTGCGCGGGAATGACGAGCATGATGTTCAGGGCTTCTGCGACACCCTTTAAAGTCGCTCCTGCAAGATGCCTGGAACGGTCGGGCCATCGCTGTCATTTGCCGTCTAGTACTCATGCCTGATTTCGTCTACCTCGCCTCCCAAAGCCCGCGCCGCCGCCAATTGCTGGAGCAGATCGGCGTCCGCCATGAGCTGCTGCTGCCGGGGGAGGAGGAAGACGCGGAAAGCCTGGAAGCCGAACTGCCGAGCGAGCCGCCCCTGGCCTATGTCCGCCGCGTCACCGCGCTCAAGCTCGAAGCCGCCGTGCGGCGCTGGGAAAAGCGCGGTTTGCCTCCCGCCCCGGTGCTGTGTTCGGACACCACGGTGGCACTGGGCCGCACCATCTACGGTAAGCCGGCCGATGCGCAGGATGCCGCCCGCATGCTCAGCCTCCTGTCCGGCACCACGCACCGTGTGCTGACCTGCGTGGCGGTGTGGTCCGAAGGCCGTGCCGCACAGGCCGTGAGCGAATCGCGCGTGCGCTTCGCACCGATGACAGCCGCACAGGTCCAGGCCTACGTGGCCAGCGGCGAGCCCATGGGAAAAGCGGGCGCCTATGCCGTGCAGGGGCGCGCGGCCGAATTCATCGCGAACATCAATGGCAGCTACACCGGCATCATGGGACTGCCGCTTTATGAGACTATGAATCTTTTACGTTCGGTAGGGGTGCACCCCTGACGAGCGATCGAATCAGCCCATTTCATGACAACGAACACCATCCTGATGAACTCCCTCTCCCTCTGGGAGAGGGCAGGGGTGAGGGCATGGCAGCGTATCGTGAATCACGGAAAAAAACATGCAGCAAGACATCCTCATCAACTGGTCGCCGCAGGAAACGCGCGTGGCCATCGTCGAAAACGGAGCGGTGCAGGAGTTGCACGTCGAGCGTGCGCTCGAGCGCGGCCTGGTCGGCAACGTGTACCTGGGCAAGGTGGCACGCGTGCTGCCCGGCATGCAGTCAGCCTTCATCGACATCGGCCTGGAGCGGGCGGCCTTCCTGCATGTGGCCGACGTGTGGCAGCGCCCTCTGGCAGGCGAGACCTTGCCCGCCCACCGCTCAGCCGCCGCGCCAGCCAAGCCCATAGAAAAGCAGGTTTTCGAGGGCCAGACCCTGATGGTGCAGGTCATCAAGGACCCCATTGGCACCAAGGGCGCCCGTTTGTCCACGCAGATCAGCATTGCAGGCCGCATGCTGGTCTTTCTGCCGCAAGACGAGCACATCGGCATCTCCCAGAAAATCCCCGCCAACCAGCGCGAGGCGCTGCGCGCGCGGGTACAGGCGCTGGCGGGCGAAAGCTTGCCGGGGCAGGCACGCGGCGGTTACATCCTGCGCACCAATGCCGAAGACGCCTCGGATACCGAACTGGCCGAAGACATTGCCTATTTGCGCAAGACCTGGACCCGCATCCGCGAAGCTTCGTTGCAAAAGCCGCCCGCCAGCCTGCTGCACGAAGACCTGAGCCTGCTGCAGCGCGTGCTGCGCGATCTGGTGAGCGAGCAAACGCAATCGATCAGGCTTGATTCCAAGGAGCAATTCAAGGTGCTCTCCGCTTTCGGGCAGGAATTCATGCCGGCGGCGGCGGCGCGGCTCTCGCACTACCGTGGCGAGCGGCCCATTTTTGATCTGTACTCGGTGGACGACGAAATTGCCAAAGCCCTGGGCCGGCGGGTAGACCTGAAATCAGGCGGCTACCTCGTGATCGACCAGACGGAAGCATTGACCACCATCGACGTCAACACGGGGGCCTTCGTCGGAGCGCGCAACTTCGACGACACCGTATTCAAGACCAACCTTGAAGCCGCCCAGGCCATCGCCCGGCAACTGAGGCTGCGCAACTTAGGTGGCATCGTCATCGTCGACTTCATCGACATGACGCAGCCCGAGCACCAGCAAGCGGTGCTGTCAGAGTTCAGAAAGCAACTGGCGCGCGACCGCGTCAAAACGCAGATTGGCGGTTTTTCCGCGCTAGGCCTGGTGGAGATGACGCGCAAGCGCACCCGCGAATCGCTGGCCCAACTGCTGTGCGAGCCATGCGCCCAGTGCCAGGGCGCCGGCCGCGTGCGAACCCCCGCACCGTCGCCTATGACATCCTGCGCGAGATCCTTCGCGAAGCCCGGCAATTCAACCCCAAGGAATTCCGTGTGGTTGCCACGCATGCGGTGGTCGACATGCTGCTCGATGAAGAAAGTCAGCATCTCGCTGGCTTGTCTGATTTCATCGGCAAGCCCATCTCCCTCAGGGCTGAGTCTGCGATAGGGCCGGATCAGTACGATATCGTTTTACTGTGAGCTCGCTTATTGTTTCGGAATAGCGAAATAATAAGTGCACCTCGATAGTTTTTTTGATTGTTTCGTTATTACGGAATAACCTGGACAACTCCCTTGTGGTTGGATATAGTTTCGCTATTACGGAACTATGACTGATGCATGGCACGACGTCTTCCCTCCACACACCCCGCCAGCCGTTCGCGGGTTGAAAACCTCGCAGGACTGGGACTAGCCGTACGCAACGCACGGGCGCAAGCCCGCATGCGTATCGACGACGCAGCTGCGTTCTGTGGCGTCTCGGCCGACGTACTGTCGCGCCTGGAGAACGGAAAATCGATCACCACCGACCGCCTGTTCAAGGTCCTGGAGGGGCTTGGACTGGAGGTGCTGGTCGTTTCCAGGGAACATGCCCTGCAGCTCAAAGACCTGGCGCCGCCGCGAGACTCCGAATGAGCCGCGTATGGCCTGCTTCAGGTCCGGATTTTGCGTTGGACGTGTTTTCTGGCGCCGACCTGGTCGGGCGGCTCACGTTCGATCCGGTGCAGGATCAATTCAGCTTCACATACAGTGAGCCGTGGCGCCAGCATGCATACCGATTCCAACTGTCGCCGCACATCCCTCTCGACGGCGAAGTGTCTGCGGTGGCCGTGCGGCGCTTCATCGACAACCTGTTGCCCGAAGGGCGGGCGCTGGATGTGGTCTCTAGTTTCACCCATGTCCAGAAGAGCAATATCTTTGGCCTGATCCGGGTGCTGGGCCGCGAGACGGCGGGTGCCCTGAGCTTCCTGCCCGCAGGGCAACTGCCGCAGGCGCAAGAGGCGCAGCGGCGCCCCGTGGCACTTGCCGAGCTGCAGCAGCGCATCGATGACCGTAACAGGATTCCGTTCGCGATATGGGACGACAAGGTGCGCATGTCGGTGGCGGGTTACCAGGACAAGCTGCTGGTGCTGCGCGAAGGCGATGCCTTGTTCCTGGCGGATGGCTCGCTCTCGTCGACGCACATCCTCAAGCCCGAGCCGTTGAACGACAAGCTGCCCTGCATGGTGGCCAATGAGCATTTCTGCATGCGACTGGTCAACCGCCTCGGCCAGCGGCGCTTGAAGGAGAACTGGGCGGCCGGGGTGGAGATCCTGCGCGTGCCCGCGCCGGTCCTGTGCGTTGAACGCTTCGACCGAGTGCGCGATGGCGCAAGCGTACGCAGACTGCATGTAATTGACGCCTGCCAGGCGCTGAACCTTCCCGTATCGTACAAGTACGAGCGTCCACTGGGCAGCGCAGAGGACGTTCGGCACATCCGCGACGGGGCCAGCTTCGAGGCCTTGGCCACGCTGCGGCCGCATCTGTCGAATGCAGCCATCGGCATCCGGCAGATGGCTCTCTGGGCGATCACCACGCTGCTGCTGGGCAACAGCGATGCGCATGGCAAGAACATCTCCTTTTTCGGGCGGGGTGATACCTTGGCGGTGGCGCCGTTCTACGATCTGGTTAACGTGGCCGTGTACGACGCCCGCCACATCGATCAGGAACTGGCGATGGCCTTCGGCGACGAGTTCGCGTTGCCGAACGTGAAGTCGTTCGCGCTGGCCGACTTCTGCGAGCGACTGGGATTCCCCCGGCGCACGTTTGCGCGGGAACTGAAACAGCTTTGCGAGTGGGCACGGGAGGAGGCGAGGGCGCAGGCCCTGGACCCCGTATACGCGGAGGAGGAGCGGCCCTTTGTTCGCACCCTGGCGGACTACGTGGTGGCCAGGGCGGATTTTCTGTTGGAGCAGGTGGCGGAGATTCCCAGGTTCAGCGGCGATCTTTTCTGAAGGCTGGGCCGGATCAGGAGCCTTGTGGTCGTGCGACCAACCGTTGGCGCTTTGTCTTGAATCAAGGTGGTCATTTTGTTTTTGCACCGATGGCCCCCGTCATTCCGGCGCAAGCTGGAGTCCACGCAATGGCGTCTGATTTCCCGAATAAAGTAGCTTAAACAATCCCTCCGTTAGCCCGGATAGTCTGCCCATTCACCCAAGCACCATCAGCGCCGGCCAGCATGGAAACCACCGCCGCGATATCTTCCGGACGTCCCAGCCGCTCCAGCGGTGCCATTTGGGACAGGTGCTCGATTTGCTCGGGCGTCTTTCCGTCAAGGAACAGCGCTGTCGCGGTGGGGCCGGGTGCCACGGCGTTGACAGTGATGTTCCTGCCCCGCAGCTCCTTGGCCAGGATATGGGTCATGGCCTCCATCGCCGCCTTGGTGGCGGCGTAGACGGAGTATCCCGGCAAACCCAACCCGATCACGCTGGTGGAAAAATTGACGATGCGGCCTCCCGCGCCCATACGGCGTGAAGCTTCGCGCATGGTGTTGAAGCTGCCCTTCACGTTGATGGCGAGCAGGCGGTCGAAGGTCGCGTCGTCGGTATCCGCAAGGCGCGGAAGGCCCGATGGCATGACCCCGGCATTGTTGATCAGCACCGTGACCGGGCCAAGCTGCGCTTCCACCGTGTCGAACATGCGGCGGGCAGCCTCGGGGTCGGACACATCGGCCTGCACGGCGAAAGCGCGGCCACCGGCTGCCGTGATGTCATCCACGACCCGCTGCGCTTCTGCCTGATTGCTCGCGTAGTTGACCCCCACCGCATGGCCGTCACCAGCCAGGCGGCGCGCAATGGCCGCGCCAATACCGCGAGAAGCGCCCGTGACCAGGGCGACGGAGTAGGGTGTTTGGAGATGGTTCATGCAGGAAGTCCAGTTATCTTGGTTGCAAGGGAGCGGGCAGATGTAGGGAGCCCTAAACGATGCCGAACCAAGACTTTATTGTTTTTGAATAAAAGGATAAATTCATGGAATTGATATGAAAATCCATAAAATCTAAACAATAGGGGCGTTGCATGGACCGCTTGGACGCAATGCATTTGTTCTCGCGCATCGTGGACCTCGGAAGCTTCACGAAGGCTGCCGACGAGCTTCAGTTGCCGCGAGCTTCGGTGAGCCTGGCGGTGCAGCAACTGGAGGCACGGCTCGGCGTGCGGCTGCTGCACCGGACCACCCGGCACGTCAACCCCACGCAGGACGGCCAAGCCTATTACCTGCGTTGCCAGCAAATCCTGCAAGATGTGGAGGAGGCCGAAGGCGTGTTCCGCAGCCATGCGGAAAGACCGCGCGGGAAAGTGCGGGTGGATTTGCAGGGTACGCAGGCGCTGCATTTCATCCTGCCGCGCCTAGGCGAGTTTCACGCCCGGTACCCAGACATCGAACTTGAAATCGGCCTGACTGACCGACTCATCGATCTGGTCCGGGAAGGCATCGATTGTGTGCTTCGTTCAGGTGAGCCGAAGGATTCATCCCTCGTCGGGCGGCGTATTGCGTTGCTGGCGCAGGTGACTTGTGCCAGCCGGGACTATCTGCAGCGCCATGGGCTACCTCGGACCTTGGAGGATTTTCGTACCCACCAGGCCGTGAACTATCTTGGCGCTAGCGGCCGCGCCTTGCCTTTCGAATTCTTGATAGAAGGGGAGAAGCGGCGTGTCCATCTGCCGGGGCCGGTCTCCGTCAACAGCGCCTACGGGTACGCCGCATGCTGTCTCGCGGGCATGGGTTTCATTCAAGCCCCTCGATACCATGTGGAGCAATACCTGCACAGCGGCGAGTTGGCCGAAGTCTTCCCCGAATGGGCCCCAGAGCCCATGCCCGTATCGGTGCTCTATCCGCATGCGCGGCATCTCTCGCCACGGGTCCGCGTATTCGTGGAGTGGCTCGTGGAGTGCATGGCTGTGGCAAGTTGAGCTGAGCTGAGCTGATGGGGCTGAAACATCTGCGGACACGCCTCTAGTGTTTCCGCACGAAGGTTTTGACGGTTTGCTTACGTGTCTTTTCTCCGTCATTCCGGCTTGCGCCCATATGCGCTAACGTAAATTAGCGTATGCTCGAGCCATCAATCCGGATAGGTGGAAGATGGACCAAGAGCCAGAGCGAGTGAATTGGAGTGAAGACTGGCAAGTCATAGAGAGTCTATTGCCCGAGCATTGGCAAAGCCAGGCCAGGCAGTTAGGTGCGCTCAAGCGCACGCGAGGGGTGCGCGATGCGCGAATGCTGTTGCGGCTGATGCTGATTCACCTGGCGCAAGGCTGCAGCCTGCGGGAGACGGCAGCGCAGGCGCAACTGGCGGGTATAGCCCAGATCAGTGATGTCGCCTTACTCAAGCGCTTGCGCTCATGCGGTGCTTGGTTTGAATGGATGGCCGGGCAAGTCAGGCAAGCGCCTGAGCTGCAAGCACAGCCCCTGGCTGGGCAGAGCTTGCTGAGTGGGCGCAGATTGCGCGTGGTCGATGGCAGCGTGGTGCGCGAGCCGGGCCCCACGGGCTCGCAGTGGCGGCTGCACTATGCGATCGGCCTGCCCGATCTGCAGTGCCAGGAGGTTCACCTGGGCTCTGCCAGGCAGGGCGAGACACTCAAACGCTTTGAGGTGCGAGCGGGCGATGTGTTTGTGGCCGACCGTGGTTACGCGCATCCGGCGGGCATTGCCCACGTGCGCGCCGGTGGGGGCGATGTGCTGGTGCGGCTTAACCTGGTGACACTGCCTTTGTATGAGACTGGGGTGCCTGTTGCGAAGGCGCAAAAGCTTGATATTCTGGCTTGTGCTCGCACCGTTCAGATAGGTCAGCCCAAGGAGTTTGAGGCGTGTGTGCACCCCAAGGAGGGTGCCATTGTGCGCGGGCGCCTGTGCATCGCACGCAAAAGCCAGCAGGCTGCTGCCAGGGCACGCCAGCGCGTGCAGCGTGAGAGTCAGCGCAGTGGCACGCAGATGCAGCCGCAGACGCTGGAGGCGGCTGATTACGTCTTTGTCTTCACCAGTCTGTCGCAAGAGCTCAGTGCTCAGCAGGTGCTGCAGATCTACCGTCTACGCTGGCAAATCGAGTTGGAGTTCAAGCGGCTGAAGTCGCTCATCTCGCTGGGGCATCTGAAAAAGCACGATGAACAGGCGGCGCGAAGCTGGTTGCAGGGCAAGCTGCTGGTGGCCTTTCTGATCGCTCGCATGATTGCTCATGCCGAGCGCGTTTCCCCCTGGGGATACGAGATCGAGAAGATCGCGTACGACTGAGTCTTGGTGCCCTTGGCGAGAGACTTCGCTGATGCGCGAGTTGTTATGCCGCGCACTGACGCCTGCGATGAATCTGCGCGAGGCCATCCGGCAATGGCAATCTGTGCGCCAGCGCCTGGCTGAGTCGCCTCGACGGCGACGCTCTCAAAGAGTTGATGCGCATGACTTACTACGTTAGCGCATATGGGCTTGCGCCGGAATGACGAGAGGAAACAGCGCTTCCACGCGTCAAAACCTCTGTGCGCAAGCACTAGATGCCACTGTCCCTGCCGCCTAGTCTGGACCCTGGCCGGCCGCGAGGTGATCTTGCAGAAAGCCCGCAAAGCGATCAGCCGCGGGCGAGAGCAGCTTAGCAGCATGCCGGAACAGCATGATCCGGCGCCGCACACCGGGGTTCACCAGCGGAATCAACCGCAGCGAATGCTCTTTCAGGAAGGGCCCCACATAAGCCGTACTCAGCATGATCCCTTGCCCCGCCGCCACCAGCGCAATGCCTGTCGTGAACTGGTCAACCTGCATGCTGGGCTCGATCAGCACCTTGAAGTTGATATCGACCATGGTCCGCACGGCAGCGCCGTCGCCAATCACGATGAAGGATTCATTCGCCAGCTCATCCCAAGCCACGCTGGCGCGAGCGGCAAGGCGGTGCTGGTTCCCGCAAATGAGCATCAGGTCATCGGAAAACACTTCTTCCGAGATCACCGTGTCCGGCACGGGCCGCTCCGGCCCCAAGGCAAGATCGACTTCGCCACTGGCTACCAGTTCAATGAGCGTATCCGGCTTGGCATCACGCAATACAAGCCGCGTTTCCGGGAAGCTGGCCTGATACGCGACCATCAGGCTGGGGAGCTTGATGGCTGCCAGCAGATGCGTTGCCGCGATTCGAACGCTGCCTGATTTGCCTTCGCGCAGATCCTTAGCGCACAAGGCTGCCGCGGCCAGTTCGTTGAGCACCCTCTCGGCATGTGGCAGGTAGATCTCGCCGGCCTTGGATAGGCCCACAGAGCGGGTCGTCCGCTCAAAGAGGCGCACCCCCACTTCGGCTTCAAGATCCCGGATGAGGTGGCTGAGCGCGCCAGAGGTGAGCGAGAGCGACTCGGCGGCATGAGAGAAGCTGCCAAGCCGCGCTACATGGGAGAAGGCGCGAAGTTGCCGGAAAGTGACATTCATGAGAAATCAGGGTGAATTTCTTAGAAATAATCGATTTTCCTAAAAGGATTGTCATTCCACAATGGCCTTGAGCCGTCTCTGAATTTCCGGTCGAGACAACAGGGAATGAACAATACTTTGATCAAGGGCCTGAAGCTCCTGGAAGTACTGGCCTATCAGGTTCGCCCCATGGGGGTCACGGAACTTGCCGCCGCCACGGGCATGCCGAAGAGCGGTGCGCATCGTCTGCTCCAAGCCTTGCTGGACGAAAGCTATGTGGTTCGGCGCAGTGAAGGCAGTTACGCAGCATCGATGAAGCTATGGGAAATCGCCTCGGCGGCGTTGCCGGGGTTCGATCTGTGCAGACGCGCCCGTCCTGTTATGGAAGCACTAGCTAGCCAGACTGGCGAAACGGTTCATCTTGCGGTGCTGGACGGTGATCAGGTGGTCTATGTGCACAAGGTGATGGGCAGAGACAAAGCGGACTCATCCGCGCCAGTAGGTACTCGAGCGCCTGCACATTGCGTTGCCACCGGTAAGGCCATGCTTGCGTTCAAGACCAAGGAGCAACTTTTACAGGTCGCCTCAGCGTTGCGCCCGATCACCAGCCGCACGATCACTGATTCCGATACATTCTTGGGACAGATGCATGCCATTCGCCGAGATGGCTACGCAGTCACCAAGGGAGAGTGGCGTGAGGGGTTCAGCGGAGTCGCTGCCCCTGTCTTTGGGCAGGCAGGAGAGGTCAGTACCGCTATTGGTGTTTCAGGCTCATGTGCAGCGCTTTCTGCCGAGAGGATCGAGAGATTGGCTTGCCAAGTGAAGGCAGCAGCGCGGCAGCTATCGGTGCATTCGCAAGCATCAGGTCCTCAATCGATCTTGCTGAATGTGATGAGAGACTGGCAACCGATCGCCTGAGCCAAGAATTTCAAAGAGTGGCGCAGCCTTCGTGCATTTGACCGCAGCCGGGTTGCCCGAGTTCGCGGGGCCTTGCTGCACATGATGTAGACGCCCTCTTGTTAGGCGTCTGTTTCAGGCTGATCTGAGTCATTCGCCGCGGGTAGCCTGGGCGGCTGCTTCGATCACCACCGGTCAATCGAGGGGCAGCGGCGCGGATGGCCGGACCACCTCCGAAACCTGCCTCTCGACAGGTGGCGTCCGCGATCCAGCCTTGAATGGCCGGTCCGACGTGACGCGACTGGGCGGATATGACCCAAAGGCGACTGTGAGCATCAGGCTCGTATCCAATCATTGATGTGTACTCATGAGCTACACACTCATACCCCGGCTCGTAGGTGGGACGCACCAGAGCTGATTTCTCAGCAAGGGGCCAGCGCATACGGTGCTGGTCCTTCAGAATTACCTCTACCGATCAACTTATCTCGCAGGCTCTGCGGTCTAGATTACGTTAGGTGTCATGCGCTACATCATTCGCTCCTGCTATGTCGAGAACACGCACGAAGAGGCAATTGCCCCGGAACTGTTCAATATCATAAGAAATTCCCGTCGCGTGTTAACCGCCGCTTTGGAGATTGAAGAGATCTTCGACAACCTCGTCTCGAACTATCTTGAGATCGAGAGCAAGTGTTTCGCATTGACCGCTAGATCTTTAGTTCGCAGGGTAGCTGGATACAGAGAAGGCAATGAGGCGCTGGCATCCATAAACTTGGTCTTTGTGAACTATCTTTCCACGGCAAGAGCATATGTGGACAAGATCGGAAGGGCCGCGGCAAGGTGCCTACCGGAATTGGCAACGATAGATGCGAAAGCGTCAGTAAGTCGACTGCTCGCGGAGCAATACGACGCTGAGTTTGGCTACCGTTTCATGGAAGCGCTCCGCAATCATGTTCAGCACTCTGGTAGTGCCTTGCATGTGCTGAGTCCCGGGACTCAGCACATGCGCTCCGAAGACGAATCTCGAAGGTCGCGAGAGCTATTTCTGAATCCACTCTGCTCCAAGGAGCGCCTGATCGAGAGAGGTAGTTTCAAAGCACAGGTGCTCAACGAATCCCCCGATACCGTGAACTTGCTCGAATCAGCCCGCGCTCATCTACGCGGACTAAGCCGGGTTCAAAGAGCAGTTCGTGCCCTTGTAGAGAATGCGGCGATTAACGCCGCCGACCAAATAAAAAGAGCTCAAGCGATGCTTGAAGGCAAAGTGAGTTCGAGCCTCGACGCCACGGAGGCAGTGTTGCTTTCGGAGAATGATGACGTTCAGGAGAGAGTTCCGCTATTGCTGCAATGGGACAACGTTCGACTCTGGCTTACTCAGCGCAATAGCGGCATCGGCGACGGAGTCCAGACCTTTCCATCAGGTCGCTCGTAGAGCCCTCCGTAAGTTGAGCACTCGCTTTCGTTGGCAACCGCCGGCTGCTCTTGGCCGAGACTGTTGGTACTCGGACGCGCCGGTAAGCAGACGTCCGGTCGTGTCTGCGGTCAATGATCAGGTTGACGTAGGGCAAGGACCTCGGTTTCGTCGGGCGTATCTTGATAAGCCTTCAACTCGATGGGGGACCATCATGGGAACCACTGCCAATGCCGCTCATCGCGAGCCATGGAACAAGGGCAAGATCGTCGGGCAAAGGACCCCGTTCAAGCTCAAAGATATCTGGGCGCTTCGGGTTCGGCTTCAGATGGAGCACCGGGTGCGTGAACTTGCGCTCTTCAACCTAGGTATCGACAGCAAGCTTCGTGGTCGCGACCTCGTTGCCCTCAGGGTACGGGACGTGTGCCACGGAGACCAAGTGGGACGCGCGCCATCGTCATGCAGCACAAGACCCAGCGCCCGGTTCAGTTCGAGACAACCCAAGCCACCCGGGAGGCGTTGCAGGCGTGGATCAAGCAGGCGGGGCTGAAGCAGGAGGACTTCCTCTTCCCCAGCCGACTTCACGGCTCACTATACCTTGGTAGACGGCAATACGCACGGATCCTCGGCCACTGGGTCGATGAATTTGGACTGGACCGCGCTGACTACGGGACGCACTCGATGCGCAGAACCAAGGCGAAGCTGATCTATCGGCGCACCAAGAATCTGCGTGCCGTGCAATTGCTCCTGGGGCATTCCAAGCTAGAGTCGACCGTGAGATATCTCGGCATCGAGGTAGATGGTGCCCTTGAGATTTCCGAGCAGACGGAGATCTGACGTGATGGAAGTCCCGCAGTCCTGGTTCGAACACCGCTGCTGCGGGACATGACTGGTTGCTGGCTGGCGCCCGGCTTCGCTAACGCTCCCGGCCATAAGCAGCTTTTGCTGCCTGCGAGTTGAACTACGCACTTGGAAGTCTGTATCCTGGCCATCACCGAAAGTTCGTTGGAAGTCTGTAATGCTTAACAGTGACATTAATTCGCGCTTTGAAGATTGGCTCCTTAGTCCGCGTGAGACGCTCGACTTTGAGGTGAAGCAGTGGCTCAATATGGCCGATCCCGAGTCACAAGGTTTGGTCGCAAAAGCTCTAATAGCTTTGGAAAATCATGGAGGCGGATTTCTTCTTTTCGGCTACCGGGAGAACAACGACAAATCCCTTAGTCCGGACCCTAACCGCCCCATCTCTTTAGAGGCATACTTGACGGATGCTCTAAACGCCATAATTAAGAAGCGGGCCGAGCCGGTATTTCACGTGGAGGTGACTCTTCAGCGGCATCCCACTTCGAACGAGGAGTATCCACTTGTTCGTGTTGCTGGCACCTCTAAGGTGCCCGTGCGCTCCGATAGCGCGACGGCTGGAGGAAGTTTGAAGCAACATGTCTACTATATGCGCGCGCCCGGCCCAGAAAGCAGAGCGCCACTGAATGCAAGTGAGTGGGACGCCCTTCTTCGTCGCTCCATCACAAACCAGCGAGAGGAGATCATCAGCCTCTTTCGCGCCCTTGCACCCGCGACCGTTGCTGGCCGATTCTTAGAGGCTGCGCCTACCGAGGCAGAAGCGCTAGGCACGTTCGTAGCAAATGCCAAAGCACGATGGAGTCATCTGAATGGTGGCCTCGAAGAATCAGACCCTGCAAAGATTACCCTTGGCCACTTTTTCTTTGCCGCCAGAATTGTTGGGACCTCAAGACACCTCAACGAACGGCAGATCTTGGAGTTAAATCAGAGCGCCAAGCGATACACCGGTTGGCCCGCGCTAATAACCCTTCATGGTGAAAAGACAAAACCTCGCTTGATCGACGGATGCATTGAGGCGTGGATTTCCGACCAAGCAGATGTTGGGCATGCCGACTTCTGGCGGATCGACGCGAAGAACGGCAATTTTTTCCTTCTCCGGGGATACCAAGAAGACTCCCTCGATCCTGCACGTGGGTTTGGAAATCCCGGAACACTCTTTGAACTCACGCTTCCGGTCTGGAGGCTTGGTGAATTTCTTTTGAGGGTCCTAGACCTTGCCGATGCTATGTACGAGCCACCCTATGAAGTGCTAGTCGAGTGTGAGTGGGAAGGTATTGCGGGCAGACGCTTGTTTTCTCTCAATGGGAGACGTCACGTCCGTTCGTACACCTCTGCCGAGGCTACAGTCCGCACATCCGGCTCGTTTCCTAGTAACGGACTTCGCGAGCTTCTGCCAGAGGCTGTCAGGACGCTGATGGTGCCTCTGTACCAGCACTTCGAATTCTTTGTGCCACCAGATACCCTCTTCGCAGAAGAACTGGGCAGGATGACAAAGAACAGCTTCTGAGCTGTAAGCACCCGGTGAACCCGTCTTGACGCGGGTTTCAGTCTGCAGGTGTCCAGCGGTGAGGCAGCAGTTTGCTGATCTGGCTGTTCTTGTGAGTGGGCAAGCGTTCGAGCACGTCTTTCAGATAGGCATACGGATCATGGCCATTCAGGCGCGCCGACTGAATCAGGCTCATGATGGCGGCTGCGCGCTGCCCACCGCGCAGCGATCCGGCGAACAACCAGTTCGAGCGGCCCACCGCCCAAGGCCGAATCTGGTTCTCCACCCAGTTGTTGTCGATGGGCGCATCACCATCGTCCAGGTAGCGCGTGAGCGCCTGCCAGCGCTTGAGGCTGTAGTCGATGGCGCGCGCCGTGCCCGATCCATCCGGCACCCGCAGCCGCTGCGCCAACAGCCACCGATGCAGTGTCTCGGCAACCGGCCTGGCGCGTGCCTGCCGCATCCTTTGCCGCTCTTGGGCAGGCAACTGAGCCACCTCGCGTTCGATTCCGTACAGCGCGCCAAACAACTCCAGCGCCTGTGCCGCGATCTGGCTCTGGTGGTTCATATGTAGATCATGGAACTTGCGCCGTGCGTGCGCCATGCACCCCAACTCGGTGATCCCTGCGGCAAACCCCGCCTTGTAGCCCGCATAGTCGTCGGTCACCAGCTTGCCTCGCCACTCAGCCAGGAACGCGCGGCAGTGCTCGCCCGCCCGGCTGGGCTGGAAGTCATAGACCACCGCACGCACCTGCTCATACGCCGTGGGCGTATAGGCCCACAGGTAGGCCTGATGGGTCTTGCCTGCCCCGGGCTTGAGCATCTGCACCGGAGTCTCATCCGCGTGCAGCACTGTCTTGGTCAGCACCTCGGCCTTGAGCGCCTCGACCAACGGCTGCAGCCGCAGTCCGCACACGCCCACCCATTCGCCCAGCGTCGAGCGGGCCAGCGCCAGACCTGCGCGTGCAAAGATGCCTTCTTGCCGATACAACGGCAGGTGATCGGCGAACTTGGCCACCAGCACCTGCGCCAGCAGGCCTGCCGTGGGGATGCCTTTGTCGATGATCTGGGCCGGTACCGGCGCTTGCGTGAGGGTTTCGCACTGCGCGCACACCCATTTGCCGCGGATGTGGCGCTGCACCGAGAAGACACCCGGCACATAGTCCAGCTTCTCGCTCACATCTTCGCCCATGCGTTTGAGCTCGCAGCCGCAGCGGCACGTCGTGGAGGCCGGCTCATGGTGAATCTCGGTACGCGGCAGCTCGGGCGGCAGCTTCATACGCCGTGGTGCCTGGGTGACAGGCCGGGCTGTGATGCTGGCCTGCAAGGCCAGCACTTGTTCTTCGATGGCCGCCATGTCTGCATCCATCGTTTCTTCCAACAGGCTTGCCTGCGCTGCATTGAGCTGTTCGCTTCGCCGGCCATAGCGCCAGCGCTTGTACAGCGCCAGCTCCTGCGTGAGCTGATCGATATGCGTCTGCTTAAAGTGCAGCGCCTGATCGTGTCGGGCGATCTGCGCATCGCGCTCAGCCACCTGGCCCATCAGGCGTTCGGCCAGTACGCGCAACTGCTGCGCATCCAACTGATCGAGGCTCACTGCATCACTCATGGCCTGCAGTGTGGCAGAGACTCAAAGCACCTGCTATTGGCGTCTTACCCCATTGCCAGCTACAGCACGGAGATGGCACCTGCGGCACCGACGTGTTGCCAGGGCAGACCTAGCACCAGCGCTTGCCACTGCTCACTGTCCAAGGGCACGTGGGCACCGTGCATCGCATTGGACCAGATGAACTTGCCGCGGTTCAGCCGCCGCGCGGCCAGCCACAGGCCGATGCCATCATGCACGAGCACCCTTCATGCGGTTGGCACGCTGGTTGGCAAAGCAGTAGGCGTGATGAGGCTTGGCAGTGCCAAAGACTTCGATCACCCGAGCCAGGGCTGTGTTGGCGCCTGCGCGCATGTCCAGCGGCTCGGTGGCCAGCCAGATGGCCTCTACGCGGATCACTTCAGCCACTCGCGCAGCCAGGCCACGCAGGCTCCCGCTTCGCTCACGGGCCATTGCACCGTGGCTTGCACGGACCCACGCACCAGCCGGATCTCGATATGGCCGCTCGCCGGCGCGCTCACCATCACAGGCACAAACCCCGGCACGTTCTGCCCTCGCTCGCTACTCTGGCGGATCCACTTGTGCACCAGGTTCGCATTCACCGCGTGCGACAGCGCTACTCCCGCAATGGACGCACCGGGCTGGCTGCACTCGGCCACGATCTGCGCCTTCAACGCCTTCGGATAAGTACGCCGACGGCGCAACGGTGCTAATTCTGTCTTCGTCATGGTGCCCACCTAAAGAGGTAGACACTAACCAACCCAATCACAGGATTCAATATGGATTCACCGGGTGCTTACGTTGCAGGCGTGGATTAAGCAGGAGGACTTTCTCTTCCCCAGCCGACCTCACGGCTCACCACACCTCGGTACGCGGCAATACGCACGGATCCTTCGTTACTGGGGCGATGAACTCGGGCTGGACCGCGCCGACTACGGGACGCACTCGATGCGCAGGACTAAGGCGACGCTGATCTATCGGCGCACCAAGAATCTGCACGCCATGCAATTGCTCCTGGGGCACTCCAAGCTAGAGTCGAACGTGAGATATCTCGGCATCGAGGTAGATGACACCTTTGGTATCTCCGAGCAGACGGAGATCTGAGGTGGTGGAAGTCCCGCAGCCCTGATTCGAACGCCGCTGCTGCGGGACATGACTGGCTGCTGACTTGCGCCTGGCTTCGCTAACGCTCCCGGCCATAAGTGGCCACGCCGCTTTTACTTTCCCTATGGACGAAATTTAGTTAATTATTAAGGCGAAACCTCGATGACCTGTTATTTTCAAGGATGCGGTGAAAAAGGCACCACCAAAGAGCACATACCACCACGCTCCTTCTTTCCCGATGGCGAAAGAGAACAGCTACTCACCATAAAGTCTTGTGAGAAACATAACAACGCAAAGTCCGTAGACGATCTTTATGTGCTCGCGCAAATATGCATGAATGCATCTCCCAATAATCGCGCTAGAGAAGTCTTCTTGAACAAAGTTGCTCCCCAGTTAGGGTTCAACAATGATGCGCTGCGAAAGAAACTTGCCGCTGATGCTGTTCCACTGCCTGGTGGAGCAGTCAAGTACAAGGTGGACGTTGCGCGGTTAGACGAATTTTTCACCGCTCTTTCTTGCGGAATTGTCTATAAAACATGCAAAACCTCATTACCAAAGAACTACAAAATTGGCCACATCTATCACAACTTTATTGGTCAAAATGATCCTGAAATTCAGGCTATTGAGTCTGAGATAGAGAAATTTTATTCTGGCAAGCCTATGGGTTTCATGAAATTTGGTGAACCGGGGGCGAGAAACGAAAATATCTATGCTGTCACCATCTTCGGGTTGCCTGACTATAAATCCAGCATTACCGTTGTGCATTTGTTCTTCGGTGTATTCAAGGTGACCTCAATGCTTACCCTCATGCATGAAGGTATGAGTGAATAAAGATTTATTCAAGCCGAAACCGCTTAATGCGGTAGGTTTAATTTAGGCTTCGTTGTTGTCTGCTTTGGGTCGATTGCGTATGTTTAGAGGCGCAGGTAGCAGACATCCGATGAGGCTGAGTTCGACGCTGCCTACGTGAGTTGCAGCGAACGGCTGCTCCAGCCTGCTGACCGGTCGCTCAGGCCATGCTCCAACTCCCACTCCGATGACCGGAAGGAGCCCATCACCGGGCGTAGGACGAACGATGCCGATCGACAGAGAGCGCTGCAAAGCAGCCCTCGCGTTTTTAGGCCGATATCGGACATTCGATGTGGCCATCCTGCTGACTCAAAACGACCCTGAGCAGTCATTCGAATGGCAGATCAGCATAGCCCGATACCCATCGCTCAAGTGAGCGGGCCGTGTCTGTCACGGCAAAGCAGTTGTGTAGTGACTCTGGTGCCAATGATCGTCCACTCAGTCTTCGCAGAAAAGCGTGCTGTAGTAGTCACGTTCGAGTCGAATGAGCCCAAACCATTTCTATTCAAGGATTTGACAAGTGCTCGGCGGGACGAAAGTAGGCTCTATGCTGTCTATAGATATTCACTGCAACGCTAGTGCTCAGCCTAGCTTTAGTCAGTCTCGATTCTTCCAGCGAGCTGAACTAACCAAGCGGGCAGCCTGGCCGCACGCACGGCGTCAAGGAGCATCGGCATGTGAAATGCATGCAGCCGAAGCCGGTCGCAAGACATAGACATTAACCATTCTGGCAACGCGTTGCCTCGGCCGCTCGACCAACCAATGATTTCCGTCATGATTACATCGAGCACTTCTCGACTTATGTGTTCGTCGATCGAAAAGTCGAGCTCCTGCTTGAAAGCCATACGCAGGAATGCCGCGCGAAGAATCGAGTCGTTATAGTCACGCATGTTGCGCGCACAAAGCGTCGCAGGCGCGAGTACGACTTGGCCATACAGCGTCTGGTTCCACTGGACCTCTTCGCCGGAAGGCTTCGTATGCGACGGCGGTAAAGCGGCGTCGTTGCATCGAACCGATGCTAGCAGGTTACTCACAACGGCCAAGACGTCGGCTTGGCTGATCGCCGTCAGGTTCGTTTCAGTGTCCAAGTAAACGAAGTCGGCAGCAATCGCGAGATCGCCAGCCTTTCCAGGAAGTAAGAGGCCATCACTCTCGCAAGACATACTTTCCAATCGAGCGAGCCGCGTCGCGAGCTCCGGCTCCAGTGAGCCATCCGAAGCCATGCGCTGGAGCAACTCGACTTCTGCGTCCCACGCAGTCACTGGCTCGCGTTGCCAGGGCAACATCAAGTCGTAAGCGGACCGCACAATGAACGTCTCGCCGCCGTGTTGGCCATAGCTTAGGAACATTCTCAGGTCACCCAGGTTCCGGGGAGAATCCGCTAGCGTGATGACGCTCAAGTATGCGACGTTGCCCTGGGGGGCCTTCGTTCGCATCGTCGCGTTGATGCCTCGCATTCGCCCATGATCGTTCAGGCAACCCGCCAGAACCAGCATCGACCCGCGGTCGATCGGAGAGAGCGACTCGAGTTCCCCCCAGTCCGTGCGCAGCGCCTTGTCGAACTCATGGTGCATATCCGCAAGCTCAAATAGGCGTCGTGCCACGGTTTCATGAATATCAACGAGGACGATGACGTGCAACGGCGACGGTGTGAAGCGTCGCAGCAGCCTCACTACGGCTTGCGATACCTCTTCATCCTGCGTCAAGTGGTCGATGTCGAACTTGACGATATTCGCAGTCGCGTCAGCTGCGTATGGTTGGATCTGGATTTGTCTTGTCCGGGCGTGACGCTCAAAAAACGCGCGCGCGTCCTTCTTCTGAGATGCAGCGGACACGCGCAATCGCTTGATGGCGCGCTTTTCCAACAAGAACTGATCCCCCGCTAATTCAGCCAAGACGTCACCCCGTGCGCAGCTTGGGCAAGTCTCTGGAGGATAGCTTTCTATCGGTCGATATCCAAAGGTTCGGCTGGGCGCCGAAGTCAGATCACAAACGACTTTCCCCTGTTCGGGTGGTTTCAACGGATTTTTCAACAAAAAGAGCGTGACAACATTGTCTGCTGCAATGCCCATGTCGATCAATCGATCCGCAAGCGAGCCCGACGTCGAGGCGGAAACAAGCGCCAAGTCACCGTAGCCCATCGTCGGTGCCAGGTCGATTCCCCCATAGGAACTAAATGAGACGACCGGTTGGGAAAAATCCCATTGACCTAAGTTGTGAGCGATGCGTTGCATCGCTTGCGCTACCGCGACCAACGGCGCTGTGTCGACGAAGATGCGGCGGGGTTCCTCGGCTGGCAAGCGGGCCAATGTCGCCAAGCCAACAAAGCCGCAAGCTGCCGACGAAAGCAAGACGCTACTGGCGCGCAGGAAATGGCGTGCATGCTTGCCAGAACCCTTGCCGAAGTGGACACCCGCGGGCGCATCCACAAGAGCACGACTTTGATCAAACAGGTTGAACAACCAACCTTGGATCAACTCATCGTTAGCTGAACTTGAAGTGTAGACCTCGCCATCCACCTCATCGCGATAAAGGAATTGCAAAGTGAGTGGCTCGGCGGTCGCTGGGCGCCCAACGAGTACACCAATCTTGCCTGCAGCACGCTCGAAGGCGCTTCCCTGCAACGCTGCACGTATCACTGTCGCTTCGTCTAAGAAGGGGGCAACGACATAAATTTTCCAGGTATTGGGACGAGCGTTCAGGACATCTCGGACGTCACTGCTGACCATCGCCGCGCTGAGTTCCGTCTCGTCATAGACAAGGAGGCAGGCATCGCCTTCGAAAGCTCCTTCGCGGTATCGGGTAATGAGGGCGAGTGCTCGCATATCAAGCTAGCGGCACCACGATCCGAACAGCTGCGCCGATCACCCTGTCATTAACGGCGGGCCTTCGAGTTAGTCTATTTTGCACATCCAGCAAGACTGGCTTCGGGAGATTGATCCGAGCCCACGGCCCCGAAGGCGGACGCATCTGAGGCAGGAGTTCGCCCTCGAAGAAACTGCGATAGGCGAAAAGACGCCCCGTTCTGACCTCGATGCTGCCCTTGAGCTCCTGAAGGGCTCGCAGAACCTCGTACAAGCCCATGCCTCGTTGGCGCTGTCTATGGTCAGCTTGCTCTGGATCAAAGTGCCTAGAAAAGCACTTGTGCATAACTTTCCATTCCTCGTCGATCTCTGTCGAGGAATCCAGCGCCTGCTGGGTATACGATGCGTAAAAACCCAAGCCTGAGTCAAAGATCGACACCTCAAGGCCAGGCACCTCGCGAGCTGCAACGAACCGCCCCGATTTTTGGTGTGCAGGCAAGGTTACGTGAATGCGCTGGAATGTGAGGCCGCGCATCGCGTCGGGCCCTATGGGGGTGTTTGTCAAATCCAGTCGACCATGGAGGTGGGTATTCTCGAAAAGCTCTGCGACGATGACTGCTAGTGCGCCAGCCATCGCGAATTTCTGACCCATCGCCTCGGCGCTATTCAGCAGTGGAGAAAAGACGCCCAACACCGTAGTCTCGATGTCTTCGCGGCCCCTAAGCCCGTTGCTTGATCGATCGTACAAATCCAGTGGTCGACCGTGACCTCGGGTATCGACGCACAGCAGTATCTGGCTGTCGGTGAAGAAGTCACCGCGAAGCCTGTAGGTGAAAATTTGGCGTCTAGCGCGGGTTAGAAGATCGTTAACATCATCGGCGCCTATGTCTAAGGACTCGTGAGTTGCGCCGTGCAA
This sequence comes from Ottowia sp. VDI28, assembly GCF_049532675.1. NCBI lineage: Bacteria > Pseudomonadati > Pseudomonadota > Betaproteobacteria > Burkholderiales > Comamonadaceae > Ottowia > Ottowia sp. VDI28. The sequence goes on from NZ_CP149820.1 coordinate 2,549,556, forward strand.
GCAGGCAACAACAGCCAATAAGGGATATAACGAGGCCACTGTGGGCATGCGCTCAATCAGATTGGATGGCCACCAAACTTTGATTGGTGTCTTATTCCTGGCAAGGCTAAGCAGACGCTGAATTGCGAACACCTCTCCAGCGGAGCCTGACGATGAAGAAAGTTGCTCATAGTCCGCTGGAACTTCCAGCTCGACGCTTCCCTCGAGGGCGTCCTTCCACTGGCTTGGCTCAAAGTTAGCTAAGCCAATCGGAATTAGGATTTTCGTGACGTTGCTTTGCATGTATTGATGAACTGCTGTCTGAGTCTGGTTCACAGGATGTAACAGTTTCCGCGCAAGCTTACAGCAACCGCTGCGATGAAGCGAGATCGCTCCCTCTCCCGAGGCGTTTAGTTTGACAGGTGCTTGCGTGTAGCGGGATGCTTGAACATGGGTCAAATACGGCATCTCTGAAGCTATTGCAAAGGACTTCGAAGTCATTGATCGCATGTTCAGGCTCGGCTGTTGGTCACAAAGCAGTCATCAGCGAAGGGCGACTCTTGGCCGATAGAAGGCCCCGTGTTGGCAAGCTGATAGGCGCAACCGCTGCGACGCCGCCGGAGGCGAATGAGCTATTGCTTTGCAATGGGGGCTTTTCCACTAAAGACTCTGCCACTCCGTCCTACTGAAACACCTCGCAAGTTCACTGAAGATGCTTCCATCCACTATCAATGCCGTTTGATGAACAATAGGGGGTGTTAGTGGCAGAAACGCTTCACCAGTTTGGAGTGCTTTCCGCAAGATTTGCCGCCGTACGCGCGGCTCACTTTCCGAGAGACATTCATGAATCAGCCGATCCCCGCCACCGCACTCCAACTGCGTTCGCTTGTTCAAGCAGACGGCACCTTGCAGATCAGCCTGGAACCGACACCCGTCCCTGCTCCAGGGCCCGACGAGGTGTTGATCCAGATGCAGGCCACGCCAATCAACCCCTCGGACATCGGCCTGCTGCTCGGGCCGGCTGATCTGTCTACTGTGACGGTGGGTGGCAGCGCCGACCGGCCACTGGTCACGGCACGAATCCCTGAACGCGCGATGCCGAGCCTGGTGGCGCGTGTCGGCGAGAGCATGCCTGTGGGTAATGAGGGCGCTGGCCTGGTGGTCGCCGCCGGTTCTTCGCCGGCCGCTCAGGCGCTCCTGGGCCGTACGGTGGCGGCGATCGGCGGGGCCATGTATGCGCAGTACCGGGTCATGCCTGCTGCGCAATGCCTGCCGCTGCCGGCGGGCACCACGGCGGCAGAAGGCGCATCGTGCTTCGTTAACCCGCTGACCTCCCTGGGGATGGTCGAGACCATGAAGCGGGAAGGCCACACGGCGCTGGTGCACACGGCTGCCGCCAGCAACCTGGGGCAGATGCTCAACAGGATCTGCCAGAAAGACGGCATCGGCTTGGTCAACATCGTCCGCAAGCCTGAGCAAGCCACGCTGCTGCGCGAGCTTGGCGCCCAGTATGTCTGCGACAGCAGTGCGCCCGGTTTCTTGAGCGATCTGACCGGCGCATTGGCCGCCACGGGCGCCACGATCGCGTTCGATGCCACCGGCGGCGGAACGCTGGCCGGGCAGATCCTGCAGTGCATGGAAAGCGCCATCAACCGCAATGCGAAGGAGTACAGCCGCTACGGCTCGGCCGTGCACAAGCAGGTCTACGTATATGGAAGCCTGGACACCCGGCCCCTGGAGATTCAGCGCACTTTCGGCATGGCCTGGGGTGTGGGAGGGTGGCTGCTGTTCCCGTTCCTGCAGAAAATCGGAGAGCCTGCGGCGCAGGCGCTGCGTGCGCGTGTGGCTGCTGAACTGAAGACCACGTTTGCCAGCCACTACGCGCGCACGGTCTCGTTGGCCGAGGCGCTGAGTGCCGACGCCATTGCGTTCTATGGCCAGCGCAATACTGGCGCCAAGGTGTTGATCGATCCGTCTAGGTGACAGGACTGGGCAGAGCAGGGGTCAGGCAACGCCTTCAAGCCGGTAGACCTCTGCCGCTGTCCCGTGAAACAGCGCTGCTTGATCGGCAGCGCTGCTTCCTTGTGTGATGCGCTTGAAGGCATTCCATAGGACTGCATAGTTGCAGCCCACCTTGTCCACCGGGAAATTGCTTTCGAACATGCAGCGCTCGGGGCCGAAAGCCTCGATGCAGGTTTCGATCCATGGGGCCCAGGCCTTTGCCAGGACTTCGGAGCTGGCGGGGCGTTCGGTTCGTTCAAAGCCAAAACCGATGCGCGGCATGGTCAACCCGCCGAGCTTGAGGCGGACGTTCGGGAAGGCGGCCAGCGCCTTGATGCGGGCCCGCCAGGTGTCGAACACTTCATGGCGCTGCTCGGCGAAAGGGCCTATGCCCAGCGGGCCGCCGCAATGGTCTAGCACCAGCAGGGTTTGCGGGGAGCGCGCGGCCAGATGCTCCACGTCTTCCAACTGCGTGTGATAGACCCAGATGTCCAACGACAACCCCAGTTTTCCGGCGCAGGCTATGGCGCGCTGAACGTTGGCATCGCGGAGCACGCCTTCCTGCCCTTGGCCTGCGGGGTGCACCGTGGGGTCTCCGTGCCAGGTGGGCCGTGCGCGTATGCCGCGAAAGCGCCCTTGGCCTGCGTCGACATGCGCTTCCAGCACGGCCTGCACTTGGTCTCCGAGCGTCAGATCGGCCCAGCCGACGATGCCGGCGCATAGCTTGGAGGGGGTGGTGCCATCGGCGCCGCCGCTGGCCGCGGACTGCCCTGCGACAAAGCGGGTTTCGCCCACGGGGCGCAGGGCCAGGCGGCCTTCGGCATCGTAGTGGGAGTGGCATTCCACATATACCGTGGCCTGGATGCGGTGGCCCGTGGCCAAGTCCGCCATCAGTTCCTCGCGCAGATAGGTGGAGCCGGGCAGTTCCCACAGGTGATGGTGGGCGTCGATGATCGGCAGCTCGGGCTGTAGCGCATCTTCCGTATGGCCTGCCAGCCATTCCAGATTGGGCAGCGCGATGCCTTGGTGCGATGGCTGTGGCGGCGGCTTGGTGCTCATTTGCGGCTTGCCAGCGAGGTAGCGGCGGATTTGGCGCGGGAGCGGGCAGGGGTGCGCGCGGAGGGGCGCGCTGCGGTGGGGGCCTTTTGCGGCGCGCGCGTATTCATGCCCATGAGGGCCATGTCGACGAACTGGTCCATGACATCCTTGACGCTCAATCGGCCGTCAGGCGAATGCCAGCGCGTGACGTAGTTGAGTGCCGAGAGCAGGAAGCGCGTGGCCATGGCGGGATCCATGTCGCTGCGGAACTCGCCGCTGGCAATGCCTTCGCTCACGCAGCGGCGCAGCAGCTTCTCGTAGGTATCGCGCAGGTGCAGGGCCACGCCGCGGCGCTCGGTCTGGCCTGCTTCGCGGAAGGCGTGCGCGCCGGCCAGCCAATGTTCACGGTGATGATCGAGGAAGTTGGCCGACGAACGCATGAATGCCAGCACGCGCTCGGTGGGGGTGTTCGCGCGCGCCACGTCGGCGCTCACCATTTGCACCAGTGCGTCCAGCGACTGGATCACCACCTTTTCATACAGCTCATCTTTGTTCGGAAAATGGTAGTACAGCGCCGCCTTGGAGATCTTGGCTTCTTCTGCGATGTCACGCAGCGAAGTGGCGCGAAAGCCTCGTTTCGCGAACAGATGCCGCGCGATGTCCAGCAACTGTTCCTCGCGGTTGCCTGGCGCGGCGGCCAGATCGGCGTGCGGTTCGGCGTTCGGTTCGGCGTTCAGTTGGGGTGCGGGTGCACGGGGTGCCATGGAGGTGTTTTCTAGGGTAGCGGTAAACGTCATAGGTTAACTCGCCTCCAGGGGGATCTCTTCACGCAGTGTGATCAAGGCATCCAGGCACCAGCCGCCTTGCGCACGGACGACGAAGGGGTTGATGTCGATGCCCTGCAGTTGCTCCGCATGCGCCACGGCGAATTCTGATACGCGGCACAGGGTTTGCACCAGTGTGTTCATGTCTGCGGCCGGTGAGCCGCGCCAGCCGGAAAGAAGCGCGTTGGAGCGAACGGCTTTCACCATGCGCTCCGCGCGTTCCGGCGTCAGCGGCGCGGAGGCGAAGGCCACGTCCTTGAACAGCTCCACGGCCGTGCCGCCTAACCCGAACATCATCATGGGGCCGAAAACCGGGTCGCTGTGCACGCCGATGATGGTTTCTATGCCGTCGCGCACCATGGGCGCGATCAATACGCCGTCGATGCGGGCCCGCGACACATGCTCGGCCGCGCGTGCCAGCAGCAGCGCGTGGGCGTCGCGCACGGCGGCGGCGTCGGGCAGGCCCAGCAGCACGCCACCAATCTCGGTCTTGTGCGCGATATCGGCCGAGGCGATCTTGGCCACGACGGGGTAGCCCACGGCTTCGGCTGCCTGAACGGCTGCTTCAGGCGTGGTGCACAGGTGCTCGGGCGGCACGGGAATGCCGGCGGAAGCCAGCAAGGCCTTGGCTTCGTGTTCTCCGGCCACCGGGGCCAGGCGCGGGGTGCTGCCTTGGGCCTTCAGGCGGGGCACTTCGTGCAACTGGCGGCGCAGCTCGGCCATGCGGGCGGCCCCCGCTTGGGCGCGCAGGGCACGGCTGGGGTCTTCGAACACCACAATGCCGTCGCGCTCCAGGCCGCGCGCAAGCTCAGGTTGTGACAGCATCAGCGTCACGAAGCAGCACTCAGGATGGCGCTGCCGCAGCACGCGCAGTGCCTTGCCTACGGGTTCGAAGCGCTCGGGCGACATGCCCAGTGCCGACAGGTAGACGTACATGGTGCCGTAGCTGGAATCCTCCAGCATCGCTTCCATGGCGCGTGTGATGCCATCTTGCACCGCGGTGACCTGGGCGGTAGAGTCAAAAGGATTGGCGGGCGTGGCGAAGGGCAACAGTGCCTTGAGGCTGGCGGCCGCGCGCGGAGACACCGGTGGCAGCGGAAGGCCCAGATGCGTGGCTTCGTCGGCCATCAGCACGCCAATACCTCCGGAGGTGGTCATCACGGCGGCGGCATCGCTGGCGGGCAAGCCGCCCGCCACGGCGCAGAAATAGGCTACATCCAGCATTTCTTCGATGGTGCGGGCGCGGTAGGCGCCGCATTCGGCAAACACGGTGTCGAAGGCGGCGTCGTTCCCAGCGAGCGAGCCCGTATGCGTGGCCGCGGCTGCGGCGCCCAATTCGGTGGCGCCCACCTTCATCACGATCACGGGCTTGCCCGCGTGCGCGGCTTTCAGCAGAGCTTCGCGCAGGGCCTGGCCATCGCGGCAGCCCTCGATGCCGGCGCAGATGACACGGGTGTCCGGATCGCCGGCCATGTAGGCGATGCATTCGGCCACGTCGATGTCGGCCTCGTTGCCTGTGGCCACTACGCGGCTCAGACCCAGGCCGCGCAGTGTGGCCATGCCATAGGCGCAGGCACCGAAGGCGCCGCTCTGTGTCGCGACACCGATGGGGCCGGCCTTGGGCTGCATGCCCCAGAACACGGTGCCGAAGGTGGCATAGAGGCCAATGGAAGGGTTGAACAGGCCCAGTGAGTTGGGGCCCAGCATGCAGGCACCGGCTTCATGGCACATCGCCACCAGCTTGTCCTGCAAGGCGGCGCCCGCGGCGTCTACTTCGGCCAGGCCGGAGGTGAAGACCAGCAGGCTCTTCACGCCCTTGCTTAGACAGTCGCGCACGCTGGCTTCCAGCGCACCCACGGGGACCACGATGATGGCCTGATCCACTTCGCCGGGCACATCGAGGATGCTGCGGTACGCCTTGTACCCCTGGATTTCGGCGATGCCGCTCACGTTCACGGGGTAGAGCTCGCCCTTGAAGCCCGCGTCCACCATGTAGCGCAGAGGGCGTCCGCCAATGCGCTCGGGGTCGGACGAGGCGCCCACGATGGCGACGGAACGCGGGGTGAAGAGGGTGGCGAGATCGCGCATACGGATGTTTTTGTGGTTGGTTGTTCGGATTATGGGTTATATTACTTACCGACCGGCAAGTAAAAATTCTTGCCGAAATATAACACCGACAGGAGAGACAGCCTGTGAATGAACATCATTTGCTTGCCGATCGGCAGGTAATCAAAAAATGAGCATCGACAGCAGTGAAGAAGATCTGGCCTTCCGGCTGGAAGTGCGCCGCTTCTGCGCGCAGAACGTGCCCCAGTCCTTGCGTGAGCGGGTGCGGGCGGGCCTGAGACCCACACCGGAGGAATTCCGCCGCTGGCAGGACATCCTTTACAGGCAGGGCTGGGGAGCGCCCACTTGGCCGCGCGAATACGGTGGCACGGGGTGGTCGCCGGTGCAGTTCCATATCTTTGAGCAAGAGACGGCTGCCGCCGACGCGCCGCCGCAGTTTCACCAGGGGCTGGAGCTGATCGGCCCGATCATCTTTACCTACGGCACGGCGGAGCAGAAAGCGCGGTACCTGCCGCGCATCCTCTCGGGCGAAGATTGGTGGTGCCAGGGGTATTCCGAACCACAGGCGGGTTCCGATCTTGCCTCGCTGCGGACCCGCGCGGTGCGTGATGGCGATCACTACATCGTTAACGGGCAGAAACTGTGGACCAGCTATGCGTATGCGGCCAACCGCATGTTCTGCCTGGTGCGCACCAGCGATGAAACGCGCAAGCAAGACGGCATTTCGCTCCTGCTCATCGATATGAACACGCCCGGGATCACGGTGCGTCCGTTCCAGACCTTGGACGAGCAGGCCCATGTGACGGAGGTTTTCCTCGACAACGTGCGCGTGCCGGTGAGTCATCTGCTGGGCGAGGAGGGCCGCGGCTGGAGCTATGGAAAGGTGCTGCTGGACCGCGAGCGCGCGCTCACGGCCACATTGGGTGTACGTTTGACGCGGCAGTTGGGGTACGTTAGTGAGCGGGCCCGCGAGACGATCGAGGGCGACCGTGCGCTTTACCGGAACCCCGCGTTTCGCGCCAAGCTGGCGCAGTTGGAGATCGAAGTGCAGGCCATCGATCAGATGGGCCTGCGCATGCTGGCTGACAACGTCGCCGGGGTAGATACAGGGCCGCGCGGATCGATGATCAAGCTGCGCTGGTCCGAGCTGCTCCAGCGCACGACCGAGCTTTGGGTAGAGACGCTAGGTTACGACGCCATGCGTTTCAAGCCCGCGGGCAATGCGCCAGGTACCGTGGCCCAGGATCAATCAGGGCCGATGACGGCTTACCTGCACAGCCGGGTGACCAGCATCTACGGCGGCGCGAACGAAATCCAGCGCAACATCATCGCGCGCCGCGCACTCGGACTGTAGGAATACCGCATGCACACTCACTACACCCCCGAGCAGCAGATGCTCGCCGACGGCGTGGACCGCTTCGTGCGGGAGCATGGCCGCTTCGATCAATGGCGCAAACTGACGTCCGAGGGCGCGGCTTTCGACGAGGGCAACTGGCGCCGCATGGCGGACTTGGGTTGGCTTGCGCTGGCCATCCCTGAAGAAGATGGCGGCTTCGGCGCGACGACTGCCGAGACCATGATCGTGGCCGAGGGCTTGGGCCGCGGGTTATTGCGCGAGCCTTATGTGAGCACCTGCGTGCTGGCGGCGCGCATGCTGGCTCGCGGCGGCAATGCGGACCAGCGTGAGCTGCTGGCCGGCATCGCTGAAGGGCGCGTGCGCATTGCGACTGCCTTGGGCGAAGAGGGCGGACGTTTTCAGCTGAACCAGGTGCGGACTCGCGCGGAGCACACGGGCACGGGCTTTAGCCTCTCCGGTGCCAAATCCTGGGTGCCGGATGCCGACAGCGCGCAATGGATCATCGTGCCTGCCAGAACAAGAGGTACGGCGAACGCCTCGGACGGCATCTCGCTGTTTCTGGTTGCGGCCGACGCGCCTGGTTTGCGACGCACTGATTTTCGCAGCCCGGATCATCAGCACATCAGCCAGTTGCAATTGGAGGGCGTGGCGCTTCAGGAATCAGCGCTGCTCGGCTCTTTGCATGGCGGCTTGGAACTGCTGGAGTACGGCGTGGACCATGCCATCGCGGCGCGCCTGGCCGAGGCTTGCGGCGCGATGGAGACGGTAGCCGCCATGACGCTGGATTACCTCAAGGTTCGCAAACAGTTTGGCGCCACCATCGGCAGCTTCCAGGCGTTGCAGCATCGCATGGTGGACATGACCATTGCCTGCGAGGAGGCGCGCTCCATGCTGCAACTGGTGGCGGCCCATATGGACGCGGCACCCGCCGAGCGCCAGCGCGCGGTATCGGCCGCCAAGGCGCGCATTGGCCAGTGCGGCTATTACGTGGGCCATCAGGCTGTTCAATTGCATGGCGGCGTGGGGACCAGCGATGAGCTGGCCGTGAGCCACTATCTCAAGCGTCTGGCCATGATCGATATGTCTTTTGGCAATGCGGACTTCCACCGCGGCCGTTTCATCGCGTTGTCTGATGCAGTGATCGAAGAGGCGGAGGTGGCCGCATGAGCGCCGCCCGGCCGCCCGAAGGCGCTCGCTCCGGAGCCGTAGGCGAAGGTACACCACCCGACAGCGCTGTGCCCGGCTGGAACCTGGCCGATATCTTCGACGGCGTGGCCGCACGTGTGCCGTCCGAGCGGCCCGCCATTGTGCATGGCGGCACGGTGGTCACCTGGGGCGCGCTGGATGCGCGCAGCAACCGCGTGGCGCGCGCCTGGCTGGCGGCGGGGCACCTGCCGGGTGAACGCGTGGCTTTTCTCTCGCGCAATCATCCTGGCTACATCGAGGGCTTTGTCGCTTGCCTGAAAGCGCGCCTTATCCACGTGAACATCAACTACCGCTACACGGTGGATGAGGTGGCTGGCGTGTTTGAGGACGCTGGCGTCACCGCCGTGCTGTACCAAGAGGAGTTTGCCGGTCTGGTGTCTGCGCTGGCCATACGCTTTCCGGCGCTGCGCACGCGCATCTGCCTGGATGGCGAGGGGCAGGGCGAAGCCACCGCCGCTTTTCAGGCGCTGGCGGCCCAGGGCGATGGCAGTCCGCTGGCCATCGAGCGCTCCGAGCGCGATCCGCTGCTGCTCTATACGGGGGGCACCACCGGGCGGCCCAAGGGCGTGATCTGGCCAGGCAACCGTTATCGCGAGTGCCAACTGGAGTCTCCGCTGGTGCGGCAGCGGCCCGCCAATCTCCAGGAACATCTGGATCTGGTGGCCAACGCCGCGCCGGGCCGGGTGTTGCCGGCTTGCCCCCTGATGCATGGCGCCGGCATCAGCAGCACACTTGGTGAGCTGCTGAACGGCGGTACCGCGTTGCTGCTGGACGGGCGTAGTTTCGATGCCGGGGAGTTGTGGGCGTTGGCCGCGCGTGAACGCGCCACGCGCATTCTGATCGTGGGCGATGTCTTCGCACGGCCCATGCTCGAAGCGCTGGATGCGGATCCCGGGCGTTACGACCTCTCCGCGCTCAAAGTCATCAGCTCCGCTGGGCTGATGTGGAGCGAGGAAGTCAAAGCGAGTCTGCTGCGCCACATGCCGTGGCTGGTGCTGGCTGATATCTATGGGGCTTCGGAGGCTTCTGGCCTGGGCTATGCGATCACCACCTCGGAATCCAGCACGCCTACGGGCCGGTTCCAGCCCGGGCCCAAGACCGTGATGGTGGGCGAAGACGGCCGCATCGTACCGGCGGGCGTGGCGGGTGAGGGCTGGCTGGCGCGCGCCGAACCCCTGCCCGAGGGCTATTTCGGAGATCCGAAGAAGACCGCCGAGGTGTTTCGCATCATCGAAGGAGCGCGCTACGCCGTGCCGGGCGATTGGGTCCGGCGATACCCGGATGGCTCCATGCAACTGGTCGGCCGCGGCAGCCTGGTCATCAACTCCGGCGGCGAGAAGATCTACGTCGAGGAGGTAGAGGAAGCCCTGAAGCGCCTGCCCGGTGTGGCCGATACCCTGGTGGTGGGCGTGCCCGACGCGCGCTGGGGCAGTGCCATCACGGCGCTGGTGCGCATGCAGCCAGGGATTTTTCTCGACGAAGCGGCCGCGCGTGCCGGCCTGGCGCCCTATCTGGCGGGCTACAAGATTCCCAAGCACTTTTTCCTCGTGGAGCATCTACCGCGCGCTGACAGCGGCAAGGGCGACTACCGCGCCGCCCGCGCACAGGCCGAAAAGCTGTTGGCCTAGTGTGGGCAGAGGTTATGACGGTTTGTCCACGTCTCCTTCTTCGTCATTCCCGCGCAGGCGGGAGTCCAGGAACAGCCTCCAATGATGCGCAGTCACTGGATTCCCGCCTGCGCGGGAATGACGGAGGAAAAAGCAGCTGTTCATTGAGAACTTGTCGAAGCACCGCGCAAGGATTCGACAAGCTCAGCTCGACCGGATTTCATATCGCGTACCACTGACCAAGCGCGCCCTCTTTTTGCCTTTTCCCTTCTGAACGGAGACAACGTGAGACGAACATTCCTCAAAACCATTCCCGCAGCGGTTTACACCTCGGTCGCGGGTGGTGGACTCTTGTCGGCCCCGGTGGCGCGCGCCGAAGACAACTGGCCGAGCAAGCCTGTGCGCCTGATCATGCCGGCTGCGCCGGGCGGTGGCTCCGACACCGTGGGCCGCATCGTGGCGCAGGCGCTGAGCGACCGCATCGGCCAGCCCGTGGTGGTTGACAACCGTGCCGGTGCAGCCGGTACCCTGGGCGTGACGGTCGGCCTGCAGGCACCGGCTGACGGCTACACCTTCATCTGGTGCACCCCTTCGGCACAGATCACCACCCCGGGCAGCCTGCGGTACGACCCCGCCAAGGATCTGGCGCCTGTCAGCATGCTGGTGGCGGCCTCCTACATGCTGGTCGTCAACCCGCAATTGCCCTACCGCAACGTGCAGGAGTTGATCCAGGCGGCGCGCGCCAAGCCCGGCTCCTTCAACTACGCCACGGCGGGCACAGGCACCTTCGGCCATCTGATGGCCGCCTATTTTGGCCTTTCTACCCACACTGATCTGGTGCAGATCCCGTTCACCGGAGAAGGTCCGGCCATGGTGGCCATCATGGGGGGCGAAGTGCAGATGGGCTTCATCAGCGGGGCGGGTGCATTGCCGCATGTCAAGGCAGGTAAGGTGCGCGCGCTGGGGGTCTCGTCGGCCGCGCGGATGGAGGGCGTACCTGCCGAGATTCCGCTGGTCGCGCAAACCGTGCCGGGCTTCGACATGGTGGCGATCAACTACATGGCGGCGCGTGCCGGCACACCAAAGCCCATCGTCGACAAGATGAGCCAGGCCGTGCAGGCCGTACTGGCGATGCCCAGCGTGCGTGAGCGTATCGTGGCGCTGGGGGTTTCGCCTGTTTCCAGTTCGCCCCAGGAACTGGGGCGCCGCGTGGCGGCGGAGCGGGCCAAGGTGGTCGACGTCATGCAGCGCGCGAAGATCGTTCTTGAATGACTGGAGCAGGAGACAGCATGACGAAATCCCTGCTTCTTACCGGTGGCCTGCGCCGCCGCGATGCGCTGCTGGCCGCCGCTGGCGTGGCCGGTGCCGCCATCTTGCCCCGAGCCTCCTTGGCGGCCGAGAGCCATTGGCCGAACCGCCCGCTGCGGCTGGTGGTGCCGTTCCCGCCTGGCGGCGGTTCGGACACCGTGGCCCGTATCCTGTCGACGGTCATTTCGGAGCGCCTGGGCCAGCCTATCGTGGTGGACAACAAGCCCGGCGGCACGGGCACGGTGGGCGTGGCCTACGGGCTGCAGCAGCCCGCTGATGGCTACACCTTCATCTGGTGCACGCCTGCCGCGCAGTACCTGGCGCCCAAATCAGTGCGCTACGATCCTGTGAACGATCTCGCGCCCGTGAGCCTTACCGTGGCGGCGACCTACATCCTGCTGGTGGACCCCAAGCTGCCAATCCACACCGTGGCGGACCTCGTGGCGGCAGCGAAGGCCAAGCCCGGTACCATCAATTACGCCACGGCGGGAACAGGCGGGCAGGGCCATCTGATGGGGGCGTATTTCAACCTCGCGGCAGGTACTGACCTGACCATGGTGCCTTTCAGTGGTGAGAGTCCGGCCCTGGTCGGTGTGATGGGCGGGCAGGTGCACGCGGCCTTCATCAGCAGTGCCGTGGCGCTGCCGCAGGTCAAGGCGGGCAAGCTGCGCGCCATTGGCATGTCTTCCACAGACAGGCTGCCCGGCATTCCGGAGAACATTCCGCCGATTTCCGCCACGTTGCCGGGCTATGACGTCACGGCCATCAACTACATCGCCGCGCGCGCCGGCACGCCCAAGCCTATCGTGGAGCGCATGAGCAAGCTGATCAATGAAGCGCTTGCCACGCCCGCTGTACACGACAAGATCGCCGCCGTAGGCGTGGTGCCGGTGGGCAGCACCCCTGAGGAACTGGGCCGCCGCGTCACCGCCGAGCGGGTGAAGTGGGCGGAAGTCCTGAAGAAAGCCAACATCGTGCTCGAATGACCATGACCACCTCCACAAGCTCATCAACTCCGGTGCGGCATGCCGTCGTGACCGGCGCGGCGCGCGGCATCGGCCTGGCGATTGCGACCCAACTGGCCCGCGATGGTCTGCACGTGCTCGCCACGGACCGCGACGGCGACGTGGTGCAAGCCGAAGCCGCTCGCCTGTGCGAGCAAGGCCTGCAAGTGCGAGCCGCCACGCTCGATGTACAGGACCGTGCCGTTGTGGCCGCGCTGTTCGCGACCCTGCCCACCATTGACGTGGTGGTCAACAACGCGGGCATCGCCTCCGACATGCTGCCTTTCCGCGAACTGGATGCCGAGCGTTTGCGCACCATGATTGGCGTGAACACGCTGGGCAGTTTCATCGTGGCCCAGGAGGCCGTCCGCCGCATGCCCGAGGGCGGGCGTGTGGTGCAGATCGCCTCGCGCGGCTATCTCGGCGGTACCGGCGCCTCTCACTACGTGGCCAGCAAGGGTGCCGTGGTGGGCATGGTACGGGCCATGGCCATCGAGCTGCGCTGGCGCGGCATCACCGTCAACGCCGTGGCGCCGGGCATGGTCGACACCCGCATGCTGTCGGGCTACTCCCCGGAGATGCGCCGTGCGCTGGAAAAGCGCGAACCCGCTGGCGCCGCCGCCAATCCCCAGACCATTGCCGATGCCGTGTCCTTTCTGGCATCGCCGCGTGCTGCCTTCTGCAACGGCCAGGTGCTGTTCGTGGATGGCGGCAAGAGTGTAGGAATGCCGCCGCTATGAGCTCTTCTCATTCATCACCCCTGCCCACGCTGCTGCTGGTGGGCGCGCAATATCCCCTGGCTGCCGACGTGCTGGAACGCCTGAAGCAGGACGGTTATGAGGCGCACGCCATCGAGGGCGGCAGCGATGCCGCGTTGCAATCCGTGCTGGGCAAGCTGCCCAATATCGACGTGCTGGTGACGGTGACCCCCACCGCGCTCTCGCACAAGGAGTTTGAAGCCATTACCGACGACGATTTTGGCGCGGCGTTGGAGTCGCAACTGCTGGCCGTGGTGCGCACCGCGCAGGCGGTGCTGCCACAGTTGCGTGCCGGGGCGCGCATCGTGCACGTGAGCTCACGCGGCCATCAGGGCGCTTGGGGCGGTGTGCACCACATGGCGGCGGCCGCGGGGCTGGTTTCCATGACGCGCTCCATGGCGCTGGAGCTGGAGCCGGAGGGCATCTGCGTGAACATCGTCGGAGGAGAGTTCGAGCACGAGCGGCAGGACACACCGCGTAACCGCCAGGCCGTGGCCCATGCGGTCAGCAGCTTCGCGGCGGCGGGAGCGGGCATCACTGGCCAGTGCGTGGTGGTGGACGGGCTGACCTCGCTGCGCATGAACGAATCGCGCCGGCCGCGCCTGGCCCCGAGTTCAGCATCCTGAAATTTTTATCCCCTTCAATGACCGGAGAAATCATGCAATACGTGAAATTACAAGTCGAAAACTTCGTAGCCGTGGTCACCATGGATGCGCCGCCCGTCAACGCCGTATCCGCGGGCCTGATGGACGAGCTGATCGCGACGTTCGATCAGATGAGCGACCGCGATGATGTGCGCGTGGTCGTGCTGACCGGCGCGGGCAAGATCTTCTGTGCGGGCGCCGACATCAAGAGCCGGGCCGGCAAGACTTTCGAGCCCGGCGAACGCTGGACGCACTCCCGCCGGGCGCGCGAGTTGAGCTACTCGATCATCGAATGCAAGAAGCCCGTGATTGCCGCCATCAACGGGCCGGCCCTTGGCGCGGGCCTGGGTATCGCGGTGTCTTGCGACATTCTGATGTGCTCTGAAAATGCGTCGCTGGGCTTGCCCGAGATCGACGTGGGCCTGATGGGCGGCGGACGCCACGCCATGCGTGTCTGTGGCCACTCGCTGACCCGCCGCATGATGCTCACGGGCGACCGCATCACGGGGGCGGAGCTGTACCGCCGCGGGATCGTGGAAGCCTGTGTCCCGCTGGAGGAGCTGATGACCACGGCGATGGCCATGGCCACGCGCATCGCGGCCAAGAGCCCGGTGGCCAGCCGCACGGCCAAGCACGCCGCTGCCACGATCGAGAATATGACGCTGCGCGACGGCTACCGGTTCGAGCAGAACATGACGGCCGAGCTGGGGCAGAGCGAGGATTCACGCGAAGCCATGCGTGCCTTCGCTGAAAAGCGCCCGCCGGTGTTCACGGGCCGCTGATGTAGTAGCGCACCTTCCTTCCCCGTCATTCCCGCCTGCGCGGGGGCCGGCCATCCGGGAATGACGGGGAAAAATGCCCCAACGGCTGCTGGGAAAAGTCCTTCAGCGTTCTTGCCAGCCACCCATATTGAGGCTGCTCATCAGCCCATTGGAGAGCCCTCCATCCACGATCAGATCGGTGCCATTCACATACCCCGCATCCGGCCCCACCAGGAAAGACAGCGCATTGGCCATGTCTTCCGGCTGCGCGATGCGCCGTAGCGGCACGCGGGCTTCGCGCTGGGCGCGCGACTGAGGGTCCGCATAGACCGGCGCGGTGCCCGGCGTTTCAGTGATGCCGGGTGAGAGCGCATTGGCGCGGATACCATCTGGTCCCCATTCCAGGGCCATCTGGCGTACCAGCATCAAGGCGGCTGCCTTGCTGGGGCTATAAGCGGCCAACGGTGCCGTGGCGTTGCTGCCGGAGATGGACGTCGTGACCACGATGCTGCCGCGCGCGGCTTTCAGCAGCGGATGGGCCGCCTGCCCCAAAAGCCAGGCGGCACGCACATGTACGGCGAATACCGTGTCCCAGTCTTCCAGGCGCGCAGTGAGCAACGGGCTGGGTATGGCGAAACCGGCATTGCTGACCACGGCCTCCAATCCGCCGAAGGCTGCCGCGGCCTCCACCAGGCGCGCGGGTGCGGCGGGATCGGCCATGTCGGCCGTCAGCGCGATGACCTCGGCGCCTTCCGAGCGCAACTCGGCCGCTAATGTTTCAAGTTCGTCGCCGCGCAAATCGGCCAGCACCATGCGGGCGGGCGCGCCGTGGCGTTGGATCGAGTCGCGTGCCAGGCGCACGGCCATGGCGCGGCCGATGCCGTGCGCGGCGCCGGTCAGAAGGATGCGCATGCCTTGTGTGGTCATGGAGTGTTCCTTGCCAAGGGACTTCAGGTGGCCAGCACGCCGCCGTCGACGGGCAGGGTCACGCCATTGATGTAGCTGGCCATGGAAGAGGCCAGGAACACGGCGGGCGCGGCGATTTCATCGGGTTGGCCCACGCGGCCCAGCGGGGTACGCTTGAGGAAACCCTCCAGGCGCTTGGCATCGCCGCGCGTGGCCTCGGTCATGGGGGTATCGATCACGCCAGGGGCAATGGCATTGACGCGAATGCCATCGGGTGCCAGATCCACGGCCATGGTCTGCGTGAGCATCTTCACGGCGCCTTTGGAGCCGGAGTAGCCGATGCAGCCAGCCTGCGCGATGAAGGCCGCGCCCGAGGCGATATTGATCACGCAACCGTGTGTCTTGCGCAGCGCGGGCAGAAAGGCATGCAGCACGTTGAAGCCGCCCATGACGTTCACATCGAAGACCTTGCGGATCTTGCGATGCACTTCGGGCGTGTCGATGCCTTCACGGATCAGGATGCCCGCATTGTTGACCAGCGTATCCAGCGTGCCGATCTCGCGGCCCACACGTTCGGCCAGTGCGGCGCACGCGCCGATGTCGGTGATGTCGAGCGCGAAGGCCCAGGCCCTGCCGCCCGCAGAGGTGATTTCCTTCACGGTGGCGGCGCATTCTTCGGTCCTGAGATCAGTCAGGATGACCTGTGCGCCGGCCCGGGCGTATTGCAGCGCAATGGCCCGGCCGATGCCGGCGGCGGCGCCGGTCACCAGGGCCAGGCGGCCCTCGAGCAGTTTGGAGGGGAGGAGGTCTGGGGTCATATGAAAGTCTCCGGTATCAGCTTGTCTCGCGGGAGGCGCGGCGGGCAAGGTAGGCGTTGATTTCCCCCACGATGCCGCGGCGGAAAAGCATGACCACCACTACGAAGACCACGCCCTGTACGATCATTAGGGCCTCGGCGAAACTCGAGAGCGAGTTGGCCATGGTCACGACCACGAAGGCGCCCACCACCGGGCCCAGCATGGTCTGCAGGCCGCCCACGATGCCCATCAGCAGCGCTTCGCCGGACGTGGTCCAGCTAACGTCGGTGAGGGTCGCGATCTGAAACACGATGCTCTTCATGCCGCCGGCCAAGCCCGCGAGCGCGGCCGACAGCGTGAAGGCCAGAAGCTTGTAGCGGTTCACGCGGTAGCCCAGTGAAATGGCGCGCGGCTCGTTGTCGCGGATCGCGGTCAGCACCTGGCCGAAAGGTGAGTTCACGATGCGCCAGATCAGCCAGAACGCCACCACTACGACGACCATGATCACGTAGTACAGCGTCAGGTTGTCTTTCAGGTCGAGCAGGCCCAGCAGGTGGCCGCGCGGTACGTCCTGAATGCCATCTTCACCGCCCGTGAAGGGCGAGCGCAATGCGATGAAGTAGACCAGTTGCGCGCAAGCCAGGGTGATCATCGAGAAGGCGATACCGGCGCGCCGGATGGCGAGCAGGCCCGTGACGGCTCCGATCGCAGCCGCCACGGCAGCGCCAAAGAGCACGCCCAGCGCGGGATCGAAACCCCAGACCTTCACGGCATGCGCCGTGGCATAGGCGGCCGAGCCGAAGAACATTGCGTGCCCGAAGGACAGCAGGCCCACATACCCTATCATCAGGTTGAGCGAGGCGGCAAGCAGCGCGAAGCACATCAGCTTCATCAGGAAGATCGGGTACGCCATGAAGGGCGCGGCCAGCAATACGATGGCGCCAACGATCAACAGGGGGCGTTGATAGCGGGCCAGGCGAGTGGTGATGTCGGTCATGTCGCTCTATCCTTGTTCACTTCACTTCGTGCTGCCGAAAAGCCCGTTGGGCCGTACGGCCAGCGTGATGAGCATCAGCACGAACACCACCATGCCCGCGCCATCCGGATACACCACCTTGGTGATGCCCTCGATGACGCCCAAGGTGAAGCCGGCCACGATGGCGCCCACGATGGAGCCCATGCCGCCAATCACCACCACGGCGAACACCACGATGATCAGCTGTGATCCCATCAGCGGGTTGACCTGGTAGATGGGCGCGGCCATCACGCCGCTGAAGCCGGCCAGCGCCACGCCCAGGCCGTAGGTGAGCATCAGCATGCGCGGCACACGCACGCCGAAGGTGCGCACGAGGTTCGGGTTTTCGGTGGCGGCGCGCAGGTAGGAGCCGAGCTTGGTGCGCTCGATCACGAACCAGGTCGCGAGGCACATGGCCAACGACGCGGCGATCACCCACAGGCGGTACCAGGGGAAAAAGGCCATGGCCGTGTCGAGCCCGCCCGAGATCGGGTTGGGGTAGGGCTGGCCCGTGGCGCCGAACTTGTAGCGGAAGCTGCCTTCCATGATCAGCGCGAAGCCGAAAGTCAGCAGCAGCGCATAGACATGGTCCAGGTGGTAGAGCTTGCGCAGCAGCGTGCGCTCCAGTACCAGGCCGGTGAGGCCCACCACCAGAGGGGCGAACAGCAGCGCCCACCAATAGCTGAGGCCCAGGTATTCCAGCATGCCCCAGGCCACGAAGGCGCCCAGCATGTACTGCGCGCCGTGGGCGAAGTTCACCACGCGCAGCAGGCCGAAGATGATGGCTAGGCCCAGGCTCATGAGCGCGTACAGGGAGCCGTTGATCAAGCCCACCAGCACTTGGCCGACGATCGCGGCCATGGGAAATCCGAACAAGGTATCCGGCATCGGAAAAGTCTCCAGAGATTTTTGGTTCAGCGCGGAACGAGCGCGGGGTTGTGTACTAGACGCCCAGCAGGGTCTCGATGCGCGCGCGGTCGGCGCTGATGGCGGCCTGGTCAAAGGTTTCGACCACGCGGCCTTCCTCGATCACGTAGAAGCGGTCGCCCACGCCGGACGCGAAGCGGAAGTTCTGCTCCACCATGAGGATCGTGAAGCCACGCTGGCGCAGGGCCTGAATGGCCTCACCGATCTTGTCGATGATCACGGGTGCCAGGCCTTCAGTGCATTCGTCCAGCAGCAGCAGCTTGGCGCCGGTGCGCAAGATGCGCCCGATGGCCAGCATCTGCTGTTCACCGCCCGACAAACGCGTGCCCGGGCTCTTCCGGCGCAGCTTGAGGTTGGGAAACAGCGTGTAGATTTCCTCTACCGTCATGCCGCCGGGCATCAGCACCGGGGGCAGCAGCAGGTTTTCTTCCACATCGAGGCTGGCGAAGATGCCGCGTTCTTCCGGGCAATAGGCCACGCCCAGGCGAGCGATATCTTCCGGCACCATGCCCTGGGTGTTGCGGCCATAGACCGAAATCTGGCCCTGGCGCTTGGTGAGCAGCCCCACCACGGCGCGGAGCGTGGTCGTTTTCCCGGCGCCGTTGCGGCCCAGCAGGCAGACGACCTCGCCGGGACGGACCATGAAGTCGATACCGTGCAACGCCTGCGTTTCGCCGTAGTGGCCCGTGAGATTGCGCACGTCCAGCGCGAGGGTGTTCTGGTCTTTCTCAGGCATGCGCACCTCCTCCCACGTAGGCTTCACGCACCCGGGGATCGTTGGACACTTGTTCATAGCTGCCTTCGGCCAGCACTTCGCCTGACTGCAGCACGGTGATGCGGTCGCACAACTCGGCCACGACCTTCATGTTGTGTTCCACCATCAGCACGGTGCGCTGCTTGGCCACTTCTCCGATCAGGCGCGTGACCGGGCCGATGTCTTCGTGGCCCAGGCCCGCCATGGGCTCGTCCAGCAGAATCAGTTCGGGCTCAAGAGCCAGCGTGGTGGCCAGCTCCAGGGCGCGTTTCCGTCCGTAGGAGAGGTCGGCCGCCATGGTCTTTTCGTAGCGCTCCAGGTTCACCGCCGCCAGAAGCTCACGGGCGCGGGTGTTGTGACGGTCGAGCACCTTGTTGCTGCGCCAGAAGGCAAAGGTGCCGCCGGTATGGCGCTGCAGGGCCACGCGCACGTTGTCCAGCACGCTCATCTGGCCGAACACGGCCGAGATCTGGAACGAGCGCACCATGCCGCTGGTGGCGACGGTCGCGGGATCGCTCTTTGTAATGTCCCGGCCGTTGTACCAGATGCGTCCCCCGCTGGAGGGAATCGTGGTGGTGAGCAGGTTGAAGCAGGTGGTCTTGCCGGCGCCGTTGGGGCCGATCAGCGCGTGGATGCTGTGGCGCCGGATATTCAGCGTCACGTTGCGCACGGCGTGGAAGCCCAGGAACTGCTTGGACAAGCCTTCGGTGCGCAGAATGATGTCGTCGCCGGAGCTCATGCGAGGTTCCTGTCGTCGTAGAGCACTTCGGGCAGGCCGCGCACGCCCAGGCCATGGAAGGCGAAGATGGCGCCCGCATCGGGATGCTCGCTGCGCATCAGATTGCCGCTGTTGCTGATGCTGGTCACGTAGAGCACATCGAGGTTCTTGCCGCCAAAGCAGGGGCAGGTAGGAAAGGGGGCCGGCACATCCAGCAGCTGGAGCAGCGTGCCGTCTGGCTTGAAGCAACCTATCTTGGAGGCCTGTACCAGCGCTACCCACAGGTTGCCGTCGGCATCCACGGTGGTGCCGTCGGGCGCGGAGCCGTGGGGCCGGGTGTTGAACAGCGCGCGGCGCGGGCCGGCTGCGCCGGTGGCGGGGTCGTAGTCCACCGCGCTGATGGTGTCGCTGAAGCTGTCGGCGTGATAGAGCGTACGGCCGTCGGGGCTGAAGCAAGTGGCGTTCGCCAGGGCGATGCCATCGAAGAGTTGCGTGGCGCTGCCATTGGTGTCCAGGCGGTAGTAGGCGCCATCCGTGTCGTGGCGGCCCATCACCATGGAGCCCGCCACGAAGCGGCCTTGCCGGTCGGTGCGGCCGTCGTTCATGCGCATCGAGGGGCCTTTGTGCCGGATCTCGGCCAGCCGGCGCGTGGCGCCCGAATCAAGATCAAGCAAGTGGAAGCCGTCTTCCACGGACAGCACCAGCCGGCCGCGCTGCGTCAGCGCAATGGAGCCTACATCGCTGGGCGTGGCCCATTCGCGGTATTCACCGTCGCGAAGGCGGCGGACCAGGCGGGCCTTGGAGTCAATCCAGTACAGGGATTGATCGCGTGTGTCCCACAATGGGCATTCACCCAGACGATCGCGGGTAGTGCCAATGATCTCGGTTCTGATGCTCATGAAGAAGCCTCCGTGTATGGCGCGGCGGGGCGCGTGCTCTTGGTTGAATCAGCCTTGCGCAGCGCATCGGCGGCGGCGGCGCGGCGGATCAGGTACATGCGGTATTGCAGCGGCCAGGTGCCGTAGTTGTCGTTGGCGCCCAGCGCCACTTCGGCATGCACGGGCCAGTTGGGGTTGTAGAGGGCTTCGCGGCCCACGGCCACGAGGTCGGCTTGCCCGGCCTGGATGTAGTCCTCAGCAGTCTGTGGTTCCACCACCAGGCCTACACCCATGACCTGAAGGCCCGAGGCCTCGCGCAACCGGGCGGCCAGCTCGGCGCGGAACAGCAGGCTGTTGGAGACTGATTTGCCCTGCGTCGGATAACTGGAGATGCCACCGCCAGAGGAGCAATCGACGACGTCCACGCCGCGGTCCTTGAGGGCGCGCAGCAGGCCGGCCATTTCGTCGAATTCCAGGCCGCCATCGGCCACATCGGCCAGCGATACGCGCCAGAACAGCGGTTTGTCGTCCGGCCATTCCTTGCGGACGGCCTCGGCGACATCCAGCGCAAAGCGCCAGCGGTGTTGGCCATACCGGTCCGTGCGCTGGTTGGCGACGGGGGAGAGGAATTGATGGATCAGGTAGCCGTGGGCGCCATGGACTTCCAGCGCCTCGAAACCGGCCTCACGCGCCCGGCGGGCAGCTTCTCTCCAGCGCTGGATCAGTTGCTCGACATCGGCTGTTTCCAGTACTTGAGGTGTCGGCCAGCCTGGCCCCACTGGCAGCGGGCTGGGGCCTGCCACGGGCCAGGCGGGCTCTCCGCGTGCGGCATCGGCCTCCGTCAACGGACCGTGGCCGTTCCACCATTTCTGCAGGGCTGCCTTGCGGCCGGTGTGCCCCAATTGAATGGCGGCCACGGCGCCGTCGCGCCGAATCGCCTCCGCGATGCGCGCCAAGGGCGCGATCTGCTCGTCTTTCCACAGGCCCACGTCGCCGTGGGTGTTGCGTCCGCGCTCTTCCACTGCCGTGGATTCAACGAAGACGATGCCGGCCCCTCCCATCGCGAAACGCGCGAGATGGGCCAGGTGCCAATCCGTGGCCATGCCGTCCACGCCGGTGGACTGTTGCATGGGCGGTATGACCACGCGATTGCGCGCGCGCATGCCACGCAGTTGATACGGCGTGAAAAGCAGTGCCATGGACAAACCTTCCGCGTGCGCTTTGCTTTACTTCTTGATGAAGTCGCAGCCGCCTTCGGAGAGCGGACGGAAGATCTGCTCGGCGGGAATGGCCGCGCCGACCTTGTAGTAGTCGTACTTGTACTTGGACTCCGCGGCGGTTTTCACCTGCACGGGGTAGACCGCGCGCATGACCTGGCCGTCTTCGCGGATTGGCGCGTTTTTGGTCATGAAGTCATTGACGGGCGTGGCCTTCATCTTGGCCATCACAGCGGGGCCGGCGTCGGTATTGGTAGCCTTCACCGCCTTCAGGTAATGGGTGACGGCGCTGTAGACGCCTGCCTGGATGTAGGTGGGCACCACACCATTGTTACGTTCCATGAAGCGCTTGCTCCAGGCGCGCGTGGCCTCGTCCTGATCCCAATAGAAGGGCACGGTGATATGCAGGCCAGCCGCCGTATCCAGGCCCATGGCGGTGACGCTGTTGATGGTCATGCCGAAGACGCTGATGGCCTGGCCGCCGCGCGAGATGCGGAACTCGGCGGCCTGCTTGAGCGAGTTCGACAGGTCCAGGCCGGCGTTCAGGATCACGATGGCCTTGGCGCCGCTGGCTTGGGCTTGCAGCAGATAGGAAGAATAGTCCGTCGCGCCCAGAGGGTGGCGGACCGAGCCCACCACTTTGCCGCCAGCCGCCTTCACGAAGCGCGTGGCTTCAGTCTCCAGCGCGGTGCCGAAGGCATAGTCCACGGTGATGAAGAAGAAGTCCTTGATGCCCTTGTTGATCAGCAACTGCACACCAGCCTTGGGCAGCGAGTAGGTATCCACCAGGAACTGGATGCCCATGGGCGAGCAGGCCTTGCCCGTGAGGTCGGCCGACACGGTGCCGGCGATCAGGTAAGGTTTCTGCCTTTCCTTCATCAGCGTTTGCACGCCGAACGCGATCGAAGAAGCGGAGCCGCCCACGATGGTGTCGACCTTGTCCGTGTCCAGCCACTTGCGGGCGGCGTTCAGGCCCACGTCGGGTTTGTTCTGATCGTCCACCGACAGGATCTCGATCTTCTTGCCCGCCACGGTGTTGCCGAAATCCTCGACAGCCATGCGCGCGGCCAATACGGAGCCAGGGCCCCCGTTGCCGGAGTAGGGGCCGCTGATATCGGCCATGACGCCGATGCGAACCGCGTCATCGGAGATCTGCGCGTGTGCCTGGCCCGCGGCGAGCGTGAGCATGGATGCCGCGGCCACAGCCGTGAACGTGGCCCGCAAGCCGAAAGAAGAGTTTGCCTTGATCGTCATGTCTGTCTCCTGGATCATTGAAGGTTTGAGGGAAGGGAACACGGGGAAAAGCAGGGGGAAACTGGAAATTGGCGGAATCAGCTCCGGGGATTACCCGAGGGCAGCGCGAGGATCTGTTTGGCCAGGATGTTTCGCTGGATTTCGTTGGAGCCGCCGAAGATGGCGGGCATGCGGGAATCCAGGTACTGGTTCATCACATCGGACGCGATGCCGTTGACGACCACGTCATCCATCTGGCCGCCGTGATCACCGGCGAGCTGCACCAGCTCATCGGTGATGCGCTGGTAGGTCTCGGTACCCCACACCTTCAGGTAGGAGACCTCGGGGCCCAGTTCCTCGCCGCCGCGCAGGCGGCCCATGAACAACTCGAACGCCGATTTGAGATCGCGCACATCCAGCAGGAGCTGGGCGTAGCGGTCGCGGGCATCCGCATGGTCCAGCGCGCGCGTGGCTTCCGCCAGGCGGTCGAGCTGGGACAGCGCGTATTCGCACTGGCGCGGCGTGCCGAAGAAAATGCGTTCCTCGCGCAGGAAGGAGTTGGCGACGTTCCAGCCGTCATCGATCCGGCCGACCACGTTGGAAACAGGCACACGCACGTTGTCGAAGAACACCTCGCTGAACTCGCCTTCGCCCTTGAGGTTGACGATGGGGCGCACTTTCACCCCGGCGGTCTTGAGATCGATCAGCAGGAAGGTGATGCCGCGCTGCTTGGCGCCTTCTACCTTGCTGGTACGCACCAGGGCGAACATCCAGTCGGCGCCCGGGCCGAGCGTGGTCCAGATTTTCTGGCCGTTGACGATCAGGTCGTCACCGTCCCGGTCGGCGCGCGTGCGCAGGCTGGCCAGGTCGGAACCCGCGTTCGGCTCCGAGTAGCCCTGGCACCACATGATCTCGCCGCTCAGCACGCGGGGCAGGTGGTAGCCGATCTGTTCCGGCGTGCCATGCATGAGCAGCAGCTTGCCGATGGCCAGCCCGTGGTCAGGAATGCGCGCGCAGCCGTAGCGCGCGATTTCCTCGGCGTAGATCACCTGTTTGGTGGCCGACAGGCCCATGCCGCCAGCCTCTTTGGGCCATGAGGGCGCCAGCCAGCCTTTTTTGGACAGGGCCTGATACCAGTCGGAGATATCGGCGTAGTAGGCGCGCTTCTTCATGAAACGCTTCTCGGCCGGGTAGTTCGCCGCGATCCAGGTGGCGAGCACACGGCGGAATTCCTCGTCGGGCAACTCGGCCACGTCCACGTCGTCTGCCACCACCAGGGGCGCTGCATCGCCCTGGCGCACGCGCCCGGTCTTCAGCAGTTCCTGCAGGAACTGGCCGCGCTGCCACAAGGGGTTGCCCAGCCAGGCGGAAAGCGCCAGGCCGCGTTTGAGGAACAGGCCAATATCGGTTTCGTCGGCGATGCCCATGCCGCCATGCAGGTGGATGGCGGACTTTCCCACGAATTGCGCAGAGGCACCCGCCCGAGCGCGCGCGGCGCGAAGCGATTGGATGCGCGTGGTCTCATCAGCCGGGCGAGTCCAATCCAGCAGCGCGTTCTCGGCAGAGGCGCGAGCCAACTGGCAATGCATCCACATGTCGACCATGCGGTGCTGCAATACCTGAAAGGAGGCGATCGGTTTGCCGAACTGCACGCGCTGTGAGGTGTACGCCACGGTGGCTGCCAGCGCTCCCTCGGCAACTCCCGCGAGTTCAAACGCCGAAATCAGGCGGGCGAGTTCAATGGCTTGCGCGACGGCTTCGCGCACCTTGGGGCCTCGGGCCAGCAGCGCATCGGCCGGCAAGGTAACGCCATCAAAGGCCACATCACCGAAATTCAATCCGTCCACCGTGCGGTTGTTCCGCACGGACAGCCCAGGCAGGCCAGCCTTCACCCAGAACAGGGCCGGCGTGCCCGAGTCCTGCGCATAGGCCAGAAAACCATCGGCCGCGGCGGCCAGGGGAATGAAGCGCTTTTCCGCACCATGCAGCTTCCAGCCTTCGCCCTGCTTGCTGGCTTGTAGCTTGATATTTTCCAGATCCAGCGCGCCGGCCTCCTCTTGCCAGGCCACGGCCGCTACGGTCTCGCCGCTCACCACGTTTTCGAGCAGTTGCCGTACAGCGGTTGATTCCGTTGCCAGGGGAACCAGGGCCTGTACCACCAGTACGCCGCTCGCCACGAAAGGCTCGGGCGCCAGGCCTCGGCCCAACTCGCTGGCGATCAAGGCGGTTTCCGCCACGCCCAGGCCATGGCCGCCGAGATCTTCGGGCACCAGCACCCCGTGCCAGCCGGCTTCAGCCATCTCGCGCCAGATCGCGCGATCGAAGGGGACAGGGGTATCGCGCACACGGCGTACGCGGGCCGGGGCAGGGTGCCGTTCGTGAAATGCCTGCACGCTATCGCGCAGCATGGTCTGAGTTTCGTCGAGGGTCGTCATGAGGTCGTGAGTCAATGCATGCCGCCCGGCGGGCGGTATTGCTGGATAGGTGGAGGGGGCCGGTCAGCCCTTGTCGGTGGGCAGCGTGTAGCCGCGGAACTGCTCGCGCAGCTTGAGTTTTTGCAGCTTGCCGGTGGCGGTATGGGGCAGGGTGTCCACGAACACCACGTCATCGGGCATCCACCACTTGGCCACCTTGCCTTCCATGAAGGCCAGGATGTCCTCGCGCGTGGCTTTCTGGCCCGTCTTGAGCATGATCAGCAGCAGCGGGCGTTCCTGCCAGCGCGTATGAGCCACGCCAATCACGGCGGCCTCTTGCACGGCGGGATGGCCTACGGCCGCGTTCTCCAGATCGATGGAGGAGATCCATTCGCCGCCGGACTTGATCACGTCCTTGGAGCGGTCGGTGATCTGGACGAAGCCGTCCGCATCCAGCGTGGCCACGTCACCAGTGGCGAACCAACCGTCTGCGTCCAGGACTGAAGCGCCTTCGGCCCGGTAGTAGCCCGAGGCTACCCAGGGGCCGCGCGCCTTGAGGTCGCCGAAGGCCTTGCCGTCGTGAGGCAGGGGTTTGCCGTCTTCGCCGAAAATCTCGATGTCCACGCCATAGATGGCGCGGCCTTGCTTGGCCTGGATATCGAAGCGCTGCTGCAGGTCTATGCCCTGGTGCTTGTCCAGCAAGGTGCCGATGCTGGCCAGCGGACTGGTTTCCGACATGCCCCAGGCATGGATCACGTAGGCGCCGAACAGGGTCTCGAACTTCTCGATCATGGCGCGCGGGCAGGCCGAACCACCGACGACCAGGCGTTTGAGCGCGATCTCGGAAAGATCCAGCTTGTCGCGGTTGCGCTCGACATAGTCGAACAGGCCCAGCCACACGGTGGGCACCCCGAGTGAGAAGTTGCAGCGCTCCTCGCGCAGCAGGCGCCAGATGTTGTCACCCGCCAGGTTGGGGCCGGGCAGCACCAGTTTGGCGCCGCACATGGCGCCGGCGTAGGGGATGCCCCAGGCGTTGACATGGAACAGCGGTACCACCAGCAGCACGCTGTCCCGCGCCGACAAGCCCAGGCCATCGGTGGTGCAGGCCGTGAAGGAGTGCAGCACCGTGGAGCGGTGGCTGTAGAGAACGCCTTTCGGGTTGCCTGTGGTGCCGGAGGTGTAGCACAGGGAGGATGCCGTGTTTTCGTCGAAGCGCGGCCAGGTGTATTCGGGCGAGGCGGCTTCGAGCAAGTCTTCGTAGCACAGCAGGTTCGGCAGCGAGACCGCGGGCATCTGGTCGCGGCGGCACATGGCGACAAAGCCCTTGGCGTGCTGCAGTTGTGGCGCCAGGCCGGCGAGCAACTCGGCGAAGCTGGTGTCGAAGAAGATGTAGCCGTCTTCGGCGTGGTTCAGGATATAGACGATCTGTTCCGGGAACAGCCGCGGGTTCACGGTGTGCGTGATCGCGCCCATGCCCGAGACGCCGAAATACAGTTCCACGTGGCGGTGCGTATTCCAGGCCAATGTGGCCACGCGGTCACCGGGCTGAACACCCAGGGTGGTCAGCGCGTTGGCCAGGCGCTTGGCGCGCTGCTGCACTTCGCGCCAGTTGCTGCGGTGCGTGCTGCCGTCAACCAGGTGCGAGACGATCTCGCGTTCGCCGTGAAAGGCCGCCGCGTGATCGATGAGTCCGGAGAGCAGCAGTTGGTGTTGCTGCATCAAGCCTTGCATGGGGTACTCCTTGGAACCGTGAGAGATCAGTGATCAGTGGTCAGTGATAGCTACGGCCGCCGTCCACAGCGAGCACGATGCCTGTCACGAAAGATGATTCGGCGCTGCTGAGGTACAGCGCCGCCATGGCGATCTCCTGCGGCTCGCCGATGCGCTCCAGCGCGTAGCGTGGGCCTACCTGTGCGCGCAGCACCTCCGGCGTATAGCCGGCCCGCACCATGGGCGTGTCCACGGCGCCGGGGCAGATCGTGTTCACGCGTACCAGCGGTGCCCATTCCATGGCCATGCATTTGGAAAATGCAATCACGCCCGCTTTGGATGCGGCGTAGGCGCTGCGCTGCTTGAAGGGTTGCAGCCCTTGCCCGGAAGAGAGGTTCACGATGGTGCCGGTGCCGGCTGCACGCAGATGCGGCAGGGCAGCGCGGCAGACATTGAAGGTCCCCGTGAGATTGACGTCGATCACACGTTTCCAGTCTTCCAGCGAGATGGCGTCGGCCCAATCGGTGTTGGCGATGCCCGCCGCATTGACCACGCCATCCAATCCTCCGAAGCGGCTGACGGCTTGCTGCACGGCGCGTTCCACGGCCTCGGGGTCGGTGATGTCCGCCTCGCAGGCGATGGATTGGTCAGCGGTGCCCGCCAGTGCCTCGGGTTGCTTGCGGTCCAGCGCCGCCACTCGGGCGCCAGCACGCACGAAGAGCTCCGCGATGGCGCGGCCGATACCGGAGGCGGCGCCGGTGACGAGAATGCGGCGGCCGGCCAGGCGCTCGGCGATCTGGGCGTCTGTCGGGAGGAAGGGCGGGTGTGCGGTCATCGTGTCAGGCAGTCAGGTGAAATCGCGATGCGAATGAGGCAGACGGGGCAGGTGGGTTGAGCGGATGGGGCGGCCCCTCAATCCGGCCGGATGTTCTTCTCGCGGATGACGGGGCCCCACTTCTCGCCTTCGGCTTTGAGGTAGGCCGCGAACTCGGCTTGGGTCATGAGCGCGGGCTCGGTACCCGAGCGGTCGATGGCTTCCTGCATGGATTTGGTCTCCAGGATGGAGCGGATGTCCGTATACAGGCGGTTCTGGATCTCGCGCGGCGTGCCTTCGGGCACCAGCACGCCAAACCAGCTGCCGGTGGCGAACTTGCTGAGCGCGGGAACACCCGCTTGAGCGATCGGCGTGAGGTCGGGGGCTTGCGAGGATTTCTGCAGCGTGGCCACGCCGAGTGCCTTCAGGCGGCCTGCCTTGACATAGGACAACGAGGCCTTAGAGTCGAACATGGCCTGCACCTGGCCACCCAACAGATCGTTGATGCCTGGGCCGTTGCCGCGGTAGGGCACGTGCGTGATCGGCGTGCCCACCATGGACGCGAACAGCTCCGCCGCGATGTGGGGGCTTGAGCCATTACCGGAGGAGGCAATGGTCAATGGCGTTGGCGACGACTTCATGTAGTTCACCAACTCGGGAATGTTGTTGGCCGGCACAGAGGGGTGCACGAACAAGATGGAGGGCGCCACCGAAATCAGCGCCAGAGGTTCCAGGGCGCTTTGCTTGTAGGGCAGGTTGCGCACCATGAACTGATTCGTGGTGAAGCCGAAGCTGGTGACCAGCAGCGTATGGCCGTCGGCGGGCGCGCGGGCCGCGGCGGCGGTGCCGATGACGGTGCCGCCGCCTGCGCGGTTGTCGACCACCACGGGTTGGCCCCATTTCTCGGTCAGGCGTTGGCCTAGCGCGCGGGCCAGGTTGTCGGTCAACCCTCCGGCGGCGTAGGGCACGATCAGGGTGACCGGGCCACCTGGAAATGCAGCCGCCTTCGCTTGCGCCAGCGCCAGGGAAGGCGTCATCGTCATGGCGGCGGTGGCCAGCAAGGCTCCCATCAGGCCCCGCCGCAGCCTATTGGCAATAGGTGTTTTACCTGTCGACAAGTAAGTCGTAGAAGCCAAAGAAAAGGCGTTTGTCTCTTGCATAGGTGTTCTCTGGTGGTCTTCGGGAAGGTGCCGGCGGCCTCAGGCCGTGGCAGGCTTTCGTTTCCGGGCCGGCGGATGGGCAGCCGGACGGGCGGCGGAAGAAGAGGCCGCCGTGTCCTGCACCAGCCCGTTCATCAGGATGTCCAGGAACTGTTGCATGACCTCGGTGGCGCTGAGTCTGCCGCCGGGCTTGTGCCAACGGGGCATGTGGTTGAGGGCCGACAGCAAGAGGCGGCCGGTCATCGCTGGATCCACGGGGCGGAGCTCGCCGGAGGCCACGCCTTCGGTGATGCATTGGCGCAGCAGTTGCTCATAGCTGTCGCGCAGCTTGAGCGCCGCCAGCCGCTGGCCTTCCTTGGCACCCTGCCAGAAGGCGTTCGAGCCGGCAATCCAGCGGTCGCGGCCATGATCCTGCACATGGGCCGAAGCTTCCATGAAGGCGCGGATGCGCTCCGTGGGCGTTTGGGCCCGGGCGACGGCGGCCGAAGTCTCGTCGTAAAGCGACTGCAGCGATTCCAGCACCACGCGCTCGAACAAGGCGTCCTTGTTCGGAAAGTAGTAGTACAGCGCGGCTTTGGTGATCTTGGCCTCTTCCGCGATATCCCGCAGCGAAGTGCGGTCGTAGCCATGGCGCGCGAACAGTGTGCGGGCGATGGCCAGCAACTGGTTTTCGCGCGAATCAAGGGGATCGGGCGTTTCCATGGGGGCGGAAGAGGGGCTGCTGCCTTGCGCGTGGACATGGTCGTAGGTCTTCTGGTAGGTTAATTTTCAGTAGACCATCATAGAGAGGTAGCGGCTGAGGCTTCCGGGGCGGCGTTTCAGCGGCCTTTGTAGACAGGGGCGCGCTTTTCCAGGAAGGCCATCTGGGCCTCGCGCGCATCCTCCGTCTTGGACAGGGCCACCGTGTTGCCCTGCTCGTAGCGGTAGGCTTCGCGCTGGGGCATGGACAGGGTCATGCGGGCCGCTTCCTTGGCCAGCCGCAGGGCGACCGGGCTCTTGGAGGCGATTTCGCGTGCGATACCCATGGCATAGGGCATCAGCTCGTCAGGGGGCAGGCAGGCTTCCACCAGACCCAGGCGGTACAGCTCCTGTGCCGACACCTGCATGCCGGTGTAGAACATGCGGCGCGCGCGCGATTGGCTGAAGTACTTTTGCAGGTAGGTGACGCCGCCAGCCAGGCCCACATTGATTTCCGGCATGGAAACATAGGCGTTCTCGGAGGCGACCCAGATGTCGGCACCCATGACGAGGCCGAAACCCGCCCCTAGCGCAGGGCCGTTGATGGCCGCGATGATGGGTTTGGAGCACTCCACCATGGCGTAGTGGCACTCGCGCGTGAGGCGGTTGTGGCGGCCGTAGGCGCCCGGCTTCTCAGCCAGGTTGGGGCGCTCGCGGATGTCGGCGCCAGCCGAGAAAGTCTTGCCGGAACCCGTGATCAC
Organism: Ottowia sp. VDI28; assembly: GCF_049532675.1. Taxonomy (NCBI): domain Bacteria; kingdom Pseudomonadati; phylum Pseudomonadota; class Betaproteobacteria; order Burkholderiales; family Comamonadaceae; genus Ottowia; species Ottowia sp. VDI28. Next base: position 2,580,092 of record NZ_CP149820.1, read on the forward strand.
GATGCAGGCCACTTCGGCCATGTCGCTGAGCGTGTCGAAGCACTCGATCACGTCGGAGCGCAGTTCGGCATTTTGCGCATTGACGGGCGGGCGGTTCAGCGTCACGACGGCGATGCCGTCCGCGATCTGCACTTGGAGAGTCTTGAATTCCATGATGGTGGTCTTTCGGTTGGAAGGAGGATCGGTGCGTGGAGTCAGTGCGTGGAGATCAGGGCATCCAGGCACACGGCGCCTTTGATCTGCACGACGAAGGGATTGATGTCGATGCCGGTCAGGTGATCGGCGTGGCGCACCGCGAAGGCGGAGAGATGGCTCAGCGCCTCGGCCAGGGCCTGCACGTCATACTGCGGGCCGCCCCGCCAGCCTTTGAGCAGGGCGGACGCGCGCACCGAGTCGATCAGGGCCATGCCCTGCGCCGGGCTGATGGGCGCGGAGGCGAAGGCCACATCCTTGTACAGCTCCACTGCCGTGCCGCCCAGGCCGAACATGACCATGGGGCCGAAAACCGGATCCATGTGAATGCCAATGATGGTCTCCACCCCGCCGCGCACCATGGGCGCGACCAGCACGCCGTCGATGCGGGCTTGTGGCGCCCGCTCGGCGGCGCGGGCAAGCAGGGTTTCATAGGCCTCGGCCATTGCCGCGGCATCTTGCACGCCCACGATGACCCCGCCTACCTCGGTCTTGTGCGGAATGTCCGCCGAGACGATCTTGGCGACCACGGGGTAGCCCATCGCGTTGGCAGCGGCCACGGCATCGGCCGCGCTGGCGCAGGTTTTCTCAGGCAGCACCGGAATACCGGCCGCGCTCAGCAGCGTCTTGGCTTCTGTTTCAGTCGCGGCCGACAGCGGCGCATTCACCTTGCCGAGAGGCGCGGCCGTATTCAGGCTCATCTGGCGCCGCAAGCGTGCCATGCGCGCGGCACCGGCGACGGCGCGCACAGCGCGTGTGGGATCGGCGAACACGGCCACCCCGGCCGCTTCCAGGCGCTGCGTCACGGCGTCTTCGGACAGCATGACGATGACCAGCGTGCGATCCGGGTGGGCACGGTGGATTTCGATGAGACGATCTTCGGTGGATTGGAAGCGCACGGGCGAGAGGCCCACGTGCGCCAGATAGGCGAAGAGGCTCCCGTAGGGCGAGCCGGGAAGCAGCATGGCCTCGAGCGTGCGCGGCACGCCGTCGGGCACGGAGGTGACTTGCGCCGTGGTGTCGAACGGGTTGGCCGGCACGGCATAGGGCAGCAGCTCGCGCAGAGCGGCGGCGGCATTGTCCTTGAGAGCGGGGAGCTTCATGCCCAGCTCGGTGGCGTTGTCGGCCATCAAAATGCCGATGCCGCCGGAGCCGGTCATGATGCCGATATCCTCATTGGCGGGCAAGCTTCCGGTCACGGCGCACAGGTGCGCGATGTCCAGCATCTCTTCCACGGACTGCGCGCGGTGTGCGCCGCATTCGGCGAAAACGGCGTCGTAGACGGCGTCATTGCCGGCCAGAGAGCCGGTGTGCGTGGCAGCCGCGGCCGCGCCAACTTCGGTGCTCCCGATCTTCATGATCACCACGGGCTTGCCGGCAGCAGCGGCCTTGCACAGCGCGGCGCGCAGGCGCGCGCCATCCTTGCAGGCTTCCAGCGCGGCGCAGATGACACGGGTGTCCGCATCTTCGGCCAGGTAGTCGATGCACTCGGCGACATCCACATCGGCCTCATTGCCGGTGGCAATCACGCGCGACAGACCGATGCCGCGCAGCGTGGCCATGCCATAGGTGGCCGAGCCGAAGGCGCCGCTCTGGGTTGCCAGGCCAATCACACCGTGCTTGGGGCGTAGGCCGTTGAGCGCGGTGGAGAACGTGGCGAAGAAATTCTGGGAAGGGTTCAACAGGCCCAGCGAATTGGGGCCCACCATGCGCATGCCGGCCTCCCGGCAGATGCTGACCAGCCTTGCCTGCAGTTCGGCGCCGGCTGCATCGACCTCCGCGAAGCCCGCCGTGAGCACCTGCACCGCCTTGACTCCCTTGGCCGCACATTCCTTGAGCGCGGCCTCCACACCAGGAACAGGCACGGCAATGATGGCGTGATCCACCGGGCCGGGCACATCGGTGAGGCTCTTATAGGCGGGCAGGCCCTGGATCTCCGCCGCACCGCTGCGGTTGATGGGATACAGCTTGCCCGCGAAACCCGCTTCGAGCAGGAAGCGCAGCGGGCGTCCGCCAATGCGCTCAGGGTCTGAGGAGGCGCCGATCAGCGCCACCGCCGTCGGGAAGAAAAGAGGGTGCAGTGCGTGCATGGTGCGGGAAAAACTTACATGAAGGCGTGCGTCACGCCGCCGTCGACAAGCAGCGATTCGCCGGTGATGAAAGTGCTTTCGTCCGAAGCCAGGAAGGTCGCGGCGTTGGCGATGTCTTCGACCTCGCCGAGCCGGTCCATGGGCGTACGCGCGCGGCGCTTGGCTTCCATCTCGGCGTTGATGTTGATGCGCACGCCTTCGGTCAGCACAGTGCCTGGGCAGACGGCGTTGACACGGATCTTCTGTTTGCCAAGATCGGTCGCGGCGGAGCGTGTGAGACCCAACACGCCAGCCTTCACGCCGCAGTAGATCATGCCCTGCGTCGAGCCCAGAAAGGCAGCGGCAGACGCGATATTGACGATGGATCCGCCACCCGAGCGGGCCATGGCGGCCGAACCCACCTGAATGCCCCACACCACGGAATGGAAGCCCGTGGCCGTCATGCGCTGCAGGATCTCGGGTGTGATGGAGTCGATGGCGCCGTAACGCACCCAGATGGCATTGTTGACGAGGATGTCGAAGCGGCCGTAGGTTTTTTCCAGATCCGCTACGGCGGCCTCGAAGGTAGCGCGCTCGGCCACGTTGCCGGCATAGGCGTGGGCCTGGCCGCCTTTTTCGCGGAGCGCCTGTGCGGCGCTCTCGGCGTTCTCACCCTTGATGTCGAGCACGCCAACGGTGGCGCCTTCCGCGATGAATTGCTCACAGATCGCGCGTCCGATACCTTGCGCGCCACCTGTGACCAGGGCAACCTTGCCCTTCAAGCGTGTTCCCATTTCGGTCTCCTTAACTGTTGAAAAATTCTACCTGCCGGTTAGTAAAATGCAATAGGATAACGATGGATAGTGATCCAACAACTACCTAGGAGATACCCTATGTCGACGGAAGACTTCACCCGGCAGCTCGGGGAATTGATGGACCGCGAAGCGATTCGCGAATGCATGTTCCGCTACTGCCGCGGCATTGACCGCCAGGACGAAGAAGCGCTGCGCAGCGCTTACTGGCCAGACGCGACGGATCGGCACGGCCCCTATCAGGGGAGTGCGACCGGCTTCATCGACTGGGCGGTGAAGAAGCTCGCCGCCGATGGTGAGCGCTCCGTGCACAGCATCTCCAATATGTCCATCACGCTCGCGGGCGCGCAGGCCGCGGTGGAAACCTACTTCATGGCCTTGCAGCGCGACCGGGATCCGGAAGGTGTTTCGCGCGAGGTCTTTCTGGCGGGCCGCTATGTGGACCGCTTCGAGAAGCGGGACAATGAGTGGCGCATCGCGGCCCGTACCGTGGTGTATGACTGGCTGCGTCACATGGGTACGCCCGAGGGAACGGAGGCGGAGCGCTTTGGCATCCGCATGCCGGTAGGCTCCTTGAAGCGCAGCGATGATCCGGTCTATGCTCTGCTGGCTTCGCTGGGAAGCTAAGAACTGATCTTCAAGGGAGTGCGCCTGCATGAGCTCCGCCTCATCCACTGTGAAATCGGCGGCCCGCGCGCTGGAGCTGCTCGACTATTTCCGCTGCGAGCGCGCCCCGCGTTCGCTGGGGCAGATCGTGGCCGCGCTGGGTTATCCGCAGTCCAGCACCACGGCACTCCTGAAGAGCCTGACCACGCTGGGCTATGTGAACTACGACCGCGTGCGCCGCCTGTACTTTCCCACATTGCGGGTGGCCGCGCTGGGTGATTGGATCGGCCCTGCGCTGCTGGGCGGCAACGAGCAGTTGCTGGAGGCCATGCGGGATCTGCACAACGCCACAGGAGAGACGGTGTCGCTGGGGCTGCTGAATGATGTGTACCTGCAGTACATCCGCGTGATCCAGTCCACGCACCCGATGCGTTTCTACACGGAAGAGGGGATCATGCGGCCGTTCGTGCAATCGTCCCTGGGCTGGATGCTGGCGTCCACCCGCTCGCCTGAGCAGATCGAGCGGCTGGTGCGCAGGGCGAACATCGCTATCGCCAAACCCTCGGAGCGCGTGAACGTGCAGCAGACGGTGCGGAATATCGTGGCGCTCAAGGGAGAGCCTCGGGTCTATATCGAGGGCACGCCTTTTGCCGGCGGTGCCACCATGTGCTCGCTGGTTCCCGTAGCAATCAATGAGCAGCCCGTGGTACTCGGCTTGGGCGGCATCCTGGACCGGATGCGCTCTCACCGGGCACGCTACTCTGCCGCGCTGCGCCGCGCGGTGGCCTCGGTGCAGCGCCGAGGCCCCTTGCCCTGGGAGGCTTGATCTCAGGTAGCGGCGCTGCATTGCCTTCGGTTCTGGTTCTCTTACTCCCTCTCCCTCTGGGGGGTACGGCCATCCGGGAGGGCTGGGCGGGGCAGGCCATCCTGTGAGGGCTTTCACGGCGGCTAATTGAGGCAGTGCTTTTATTTGACCTTCTGCTCTTGATTGAAAGTCAAAGGCCGGGGTCGCCTCTCCCCGGCCTTGCCGCTCAGGCAGCCACTGCTTCCATTTGCGGTTCGAACTGAAAATCCCGATACCCATTGGCCGATGGCACGGCGCAGTACTCCCTGTATTTCAGGAAGCCGCCCGTGAACATCGTGAGGCCTTGTGGCTTGTCTTTCACGTTGGCGCCCACCCACCAGGTCTTGGCCTTGTTGATCAGCGAACGCTGGGCAATGCCCCTGACGATCTCCATCCAGGCGTCTTCGGCCTGCACTGTGGGCTCAATGGTGGCGAGGCCATTTTTCTTCAGGTGTGTGATCGCATCGGCAATCCAATCCACGTCATGCTCGCTGATGCGGATGATGTTGGCCAGCGCGGAAGGGCCGTTGGGACCGGTGGTCATGAAGAGGTTGGGGAAGCCCTCAAGCATCAGGCCGAAGGTGGAGCGCGGGCCGTCCTGCCACTTCTGGCGCACGGTGCGCCCGTCACGGCCAGTTACATCGAAGGCCATCATGGCACCTGTCAGGCCGTCGTAGCCGGTCGCCAGGATGAGGATGTCGAGTTCGGTCTCGCCCGACTCATTGCGCACGCCCTTTTCGGTGATTTCCACGATGGGGTCCGTGATGCAGTCCACCAGATGCACGTTGGGGAGGTTGTAGGTCTCGTAGTAGCTGGTGTCCAGGCAGGGGCGGCGCGCGAAGATCGGATACCCCTTGGGCTTGAGCGCCTCGGCGGTCTTGGGATCTTTCACGACTTCGCCGATCTTGCCGCGCACGAACTCGGCCACATGCTCGTTGGCCTCGGCGTTGACCATCAGGTCGGCGAAAGTGCCGAGCATGGACAGGCCGCCTTGCTTCCAGGCGTCTTCCAGCAGCACGCGGCGCTGGTTGGGCGTCACGCTGAAGAAAGCGCGCGTGGATTGCGGGCGCGAGCCGCCTACCGTGCTGGAGCGCGCGATCTCGCGGATACCAGCATAGTTGCGCTTGACCTCGTCTACATACTCGGGTGTGAGCGTCTCGTTGCGCATGGGCATGGTGAAGCTGGGCGTGCGTTGGAACACGAAGAGTTCACCGGCCTGCGGACCCACATCCTGCACCACCTGGATGCCGGTGGAACCCGTGCCGATCACACCCACGCGCTTGCCCGTGAAATCCACGGGCTCATGCGGCCAGCGCGCGGAATGCAGCAGGCGGCCCTTGAAACGCTTCACGCCGGGAATATCAGGCTCTTTCGGGATCGACAGCGGGCCCGTCGCCATGACGCAGTAGGGGGCCTCGTAGGTTTCGCCGCGGTCGGTTTTCACGACCCACAGTTGCCGGCTTTCGTCCCACGTCGCGCTGGTCACACGGGTGTTGAACTGGAAGTGCGGGCGCAGATCCAGCCGCTTGGCCACGAAGTCGATGTAGCGCAGTAACTCCGGCTGGGCAGCGAATTGCTCCGACCACGTCCACTCCTGCTCGATCTCAGGCGAAAAGGAGTAGCTGTAGTCAATGCTTGGCAGATCCACGCGCGCGCCGGGGTAACGGTTCCAGTACCACACCCCGCCCACATCGCCGCCCGCTTCGAAGGCCTGCAGCTGCAAACCCATTTCACGGAACTTGTAGACCGCGTACATGCCGCCGAAGCCTCCTCCGACGATGAGGATGTCGCGGCGCTGAGGGGAGGTGGAGGGGCTTTGCGGGGAAGACGAGGAAGGGGTGGACGCGAGCGCCATGTGTATCTCCTGAACTGTTGATGTACTTCGCCTCGAGGGGCTAGCTCAGGATGATGAAATGGCACTAGCCGGTCGGCAAGTAAAACGCGCTTATGTGCCCCAATATCACATACGTGGGTAAAGAGACAAAGGGATGAAACCGTGGGCGGTCAAGCCGCGATGGCTTTCACTGTATAGCTCTTGCCGCTGGCGATGACTTCCAGCAGCCGGTCGATATTGGGGTGGCTGCCGGGATGCTGGCGTGCGTCTTCCGTGTGCTCCGCGAACAGCTCCAGCCCTTCCTGCGCCGCGGCGGCATTGATGCTGCCATGTTTGGCCGCGAGCGCCGCGTACACGCTCAGGGATCCTGCTTTTCCGGGTTGATTGGGGATCTGGGCCACTACATGGCCTTTATCGTCGATCAGTTCAATCGCTGCCAGATGAGCGATGGATGGAAGTTGGCGCAGATTGTCGGCAAAAGCCATGGGAACTCCTGAAAGCAAATGGGAAAGGCCGCACCATACCTCAAGCGTGGTGGCGATCCCGGAAAGCAAAAAGAACGGTCGCCCGCCAACTGCCGGCAACACGAAAAAAGCGCACAATAAATTCGTGCAATCCCAAAAAGCCAAATAGGAAGCCTCCCATGCCTGTGCAGTTCACCCTCAACGGTAAGCCGACGTCTGTCGACGTCGATCCTTCAACTCCCATCCTCTGGACCCTGCGCGACACGCTCGGCATGACCGGCACCAAGTTCGGATGCGGCATGGCGCTCTGCGGCGCGTGCACCGTGCATCTGAATGGGCAAGCGATCCGCTCGTGCATCACCCCGGTTTCGGCAGCTGAGGGCCAGCAGATCAGCACCATCGAAGCGCAGGCCGCCGACAAGGTGGGCAAGGCTGTGGAAGCAGCCTGGGTCCGCCACGACGTGGCCCAATGCGGCTACTGCCAGAGCGGCCAGATCATGAGCGCCGCCGCGCTGCTCAAGAACAACCGCAAGCCGAGCGATGCGGATATCGATGCCGCCATGGCCGGCAACATCTGCCGTTGCGGCACCTACGCGCGCATTCGTGCGGCCATTCATGACGCCGCCAAGACGCTGGCCGCCTGAACGAGAGGGAGACCAATATGCATTTTCAAGCCTACCTTCCCGCTCATCCGTTTGATGATTCAGCCGATTTCCAGGGCACATCTGCAACCAACCCCGAGGGCTTTTCCAGGAGTACCGCGCCCATGGAGCGCCGCACATTTTTGAAGCTGGCCACGGCTTCCGGCTTTGCCTTGGGAGCGTTTCCCGCAGCCGTGCTGGCCCAGGACGGCGCTCAGGGGGCTGCCGCTGCGGGCGGTCTGAAACCCACGCAGCAGCCGGCCGCGTTCGTGAAAATCGATCGCGACGGCACGGTCACCATCACCATCAATCGCCTGGATTTCGGCCAAGGGGTGCAAACCGGTTTGCCCATGATCCTGGCTGAGGAACTGGATGCCGACTGGTCCAAGGTGCGCAGCACGCACGGCACCGCTGACCCTGCCTATGCCGACCCCGTGATGGGCTTCCATCTCACGGGCGGCTCCTCGGCAATCAAGAATTCCTACACGCAGTACCGCGAATTGGGCGCCCGTACCCGCGCCATGCTGGTGGCGGCAGCGGCCCAGCAGTGGGGTGTTCCGGCTGATTCGCTGCGTACGCAGGCGGGCCATGTGATCGGCCCTGGCGGCAAGAAGCTCGGCTACGGTGAACTCGCCGATGCGGCGATGAAGCTGCCGGTGCCGCAGCAGGTAGTGCTGAAGAACCCGAAGGATTTCCGCCTCATTGGCCATGCCACGGGGCGTATAGATGCGCAGGCCAAATCGAGCGGCGGGCAGTCCTACGGCATCGACACGAAGCTGCCAGGCATGCTCACGGCCGTGGTAGCGCATCCGCCCGTCTTCGGCAGCAAGATCCGCTCGGTGGACGATGGCCCGGCGAAGGCCGTGAAGGGGGTGCGTGCCGTGCTGCGAGTGCCTAGCGTGCATGGCGGCGAAGTCATCGCGGTGCTGGCTGAGGGTTACTGGGCCGCCAAGCAGGGGCGCGATGCGTTGAAGGTGGAATGGGATGCGTCGGCTGTTGGCAAGGTGGATTCCGCCCAGCAACTGGCCCAATACCGCGAACTTTCGAAGAAGACCGGGGCGCTCGCTTTCGACGCCGATGTGTCCAAGCTGGGCGCTGCGCCGCGCAAGATCAGCGCCGAGTATGTCTTTCCCTACCTCGCGCATACGCCCATGGAGCCGCTCAATTGCACCGTCCAACTCACGGGCTCGGGCGCTTCGGCCCGGGCTGAACTCTGGCTGGGCACGCAGGCTCCCGGATGGGAGGCCGCTGTCGCCTCGCGCATTCTGGGAGTGGCTCCGCAAAATGTGCGGGTCAATGTGCAGATGGCTGGCGGCGGTTTCGGACGCCGTGCCACACCAGCATGCGATTACGTGACCGAAGCCTGCCAGATCGTCAAGGCAGCGCACGCGGCAGGTATCGATGCACCTGTGCGCCAGATCTGGAGCCGCGAAGACGACGTGAAGGGTGGTTACTACCGTCCCATGCACGTGCATCGCGCGGAAATCGGGCTGGATGAGCAAGGCCAGGTGCTGGCCTGGGATCACGTCATCGTCGGCCAATCGATTGCCAAGGGCACGGCGTTCGAGGCGTTCATGATGAAGAAGGGGGTGGATAGCACCGCGGTCGAAGGCATGAAGGAGCCCTACGATCTGCCCATGCGCCTGTCCGTGCATCACCCGGAACTCAATGCGCCGGTGCTGTGGTGGCGCAGTGTGGGTTCCACCCACACGGCCTACGTGATGGAAACGCTCATCGACGAAATTGCCAAGGCCGCCAAGCAGGATCCGGTCGAATACCGCCTGCGCCAGTTCGGCAGCAAGCACCCGCGCCACAAGGCCGTGCTGGAGCTGGCGGTGGCGAAGTCCGGCTACGGCAAACGCAAACTCGCCGAGGGCCGCGCCTGGGGCGTGGCGGTGCACCAGTCCTTCAACTCCGTGGTGGCCTATGTGGTCGAAGCGTCTGTACAGGAAGGCAAGCCCAAGCTGCATGCTGTCACTGCGGGCGTGCATTGCAATCTGGCCGTGAATCCGCGCAGCGTGGAGGCCCAGGTGCAGGGCGGCGCGCTCATGGGGCTGGGCATGTGCCTCCCGGGTGCTGCCATCACGTTCAAGGACGGGGCAGTGGAGCAGAGCAACTTCCATGATTACAACGTCGCCCGCCTGCCCGACATGCCCGCGATTGCCGTGCACATCGTGCCCAGCGCCGATGCGCCCACCGGCATGGGCGAACCAGGCCTTCCGCCGCTCGCTCCCGCATTTGCCAATGCCATCGCGCAATTGACCGGCAAACCGCAGCGCGAGCTTCCGTTCAAGCTGGCTTGACGTACCCCCGGCGTCCAGCCGGTATTTGACACCTTCCCCCACGATGCCCAGGCGGCATTTGGCTCCCTCCCCTCCTGGGGGAGGGCTGGGGTGGGGGCTTCACAGCGGTAAAGCCCTTCACGGCTCTTTGTGCAGACCCGGGCAAGGAATTTTCTTTAAGCGTACAATTTTGTACGTTTAGAGAAGATTCCTATGCCACCCCGTCAACCTCGCGCCGATGCCCAAGCCAACCTCCAGCAGTTGCTGGACGCCGCGTTCGAGGTGTTCTCGGAGCACGGCGCCCAGGTGGCGCTGGATCTGGTCATAGAGCGCGCGGGTGTCAGCCGTGCCACGCTGTACCGCAACTTTGCCGACCGGCAAGCCCTCATGCGGGCCTTGCTGGTGCGCATGGTCGAGCAACTGCAGAGCGAGGCCGGAAGGCTCAGCCCCTTGGGGCCCGAGGCGCTGTTCCATTTCATGCCCTATTGGGCTCAAACCGTGGCCCGGACCACGCCGCTGCTTGACTTCTGGCGCACGCTCCCCGCCAAGGACCCCGCCTTGCTGGAGGCCCAGAAGCGGTTCCGCGTCATGCTCGGGCCATTGCTGGCCGAAGCCCAGCGGGCCAACCTGTGCCGTGCCGACCTGTCGGTCGAGGACCTGATCCTGGTCGGCGGCATGTTCGGAGCTGCCCGGCGTGGCCGTACCCGTGCCGAACAGCTTGCGCTGGGTAGGCGCGCATGGGAGCTTGTGGCCGACGGCTTGCGGCCGGCACCGATTTCCGAGGTGGCGGGAAAGGCCAAGCCATGAACGCACCGCGCTATGTCGTGCAGCCGCCCGCATGGGAGGAGCATGAACGCCCCACCATGCCGGGCTCGCCAGCCAAGCTGGCTCACTCCATGCCGCGGCGCGTGGCCTATTTCCTGGTCGCGCTCCTGATCGGCATCACGGGAGGCTTGGGCAACGGGCTCGTGGTGGCCAACCTGCAGGCCATTCAAGGGCAATTGGGATTGACGCCCGTCGAGGCCGCCTGGCTGCCGGCTGCGTATTACATGGTCAACATGACGGCGAATCTGCTGGTCTACAAGACCCGGCAGCAGTTTGGCCTGCGCGTGTTCGCTGAATGGGGCCTGGGGATTTATGCCGCGGTGACGGTGCTGCATCTGTTCATCCATACCTATGAGATGTCGCTGCTGGTGAGGGGGGTCAGCGGTATCGCGGCTGCGTCGGCTTCCTCGCTTGCCGTGCTGTACATGCTTCAGGCGTTTCCCCCTGCCAAGGTGCTCTCGGCCTTCATCGTCGGCATGAACCTGTCGTCCATCGCCGTGCCGCTGGCCTGGGTGCTGTCACCGTCCCTGGTGGATATTTCTCCCTGGCCTTCGCTGTATGCGTTCGAAGCCGGCCTGGCGTTGTGCAGCCTGGCGGCGGTGATCGTGCTCAAGCTGCCTTCAAGCGTGCAGATCCATGTGTTCGAATGGCTCGATTTCGTGACTTTCGCGTTGGTTACCCCGGCCATCGCGCTGCTGTGCGCCGTGCTTGTGCAGGGCGTGAATTCCTGGTGGTTCGATACGCCCTGGCTGGCCTGGGCGTTGGCGGCCTCCCTGGTGCTGTTCGCGGTGGCGGCGGTGCTGGAGTATTCGCGCACCACGCCGCTGCTGCACTTGCGCTGGCTGCTGCATCCCAGCACGCTGGCATTTGTGGCGGGCGCCATCCTGATGCGCTTCATGGTGGCGGAGCAGAGCTACGGTGTCGTGGGCCTGTTGCGGATGTTGGGCATGCAGCCCGCGCAACTGCAGCCGCTCTACGGGATCATCGCCATCGGGATGGTGCTGGGCACCATCACGGGGGCCCTCATTTTCAGTCCGCAGCGCGTGCTCTGGATGATCCTGGCCTCGATCGCCTTGATCGGCACGGGCGGCTACCTGGATTGGCATGCCACGAGCCAGGTGCGCCCGCATGATTTCTTTTTCAGCCAGTTTCTGATCTCATTTGCGGCCGCGCTGTTCATCGGGCCGATCATGATCTCCGGATTCATGCAGGTGCTCGCCAAGGGGCTGGATCACCTGATTACCTTTGTCGTGTTGTTTTCTGTCACCCAAAGCCTGGGCGGCATACTCGGTCCCGCCGTACTGGGGACATTCCAGGCGCAGCGCACGCAGCTCTACAGCCAGGCCATTCTTTCCCGAATGGAAGCCACCGATCCGCAGGTCGCCCAGCGCCTTTCAATTCAGCAGCAGGCTTTTGCCCGCACTGACACCGATCCCGCGCTGCGGGCCATCCAAGGCCGCACGCAGCTCATGCAGATCGTGCGGCGCGAGGCGGGCGTGCGCGCCTACAACGACGTATTCATGCTGATCGGCTTGCTGGCCTTCAGCTTCCTCGGCTACGCGATGCTGCGTTACGTCTATACCCGCTACCGCGAAGACGTACACCCGCGCATCACGGGCGCCGTGACCCAGAAACTCACTACAGAATCATGAACTCCCCAACTCCCGCTACGGCTCCATCTTCGGCCCAGCCTGCCGCAGCGCCTCCCAAACTGATCCGGCCATCCGCCAAGGCGGTCCTCTTTGCCATGCTGGTGGCGCTGGCCGGCGTGCTGGTGATCCTCTGGGCCTGGAAATTGCCTCCCTTTGATTCCAGCAAGGCCACGACGGACAATGCCTACGTTCGAGGGCAGATCACCGTACTGGCACCGCAAGTCAGCGGTTATGTGAGCGATGTGAAAGTCCGCGATTTCGATCACGTGGAGCGAGGCCAGGTGCTGCTCACCATCGATGACCGAATCTATCGCGACAAGGTGGCTCAGGCCCAGGCGCAACTCGACAATGCGCGTGCCCAGCTTGCCAACTCCGATCAAACCCAGGCGCAGAACCATGCCAACCTGGGTGCACGCCGCGCCAGCCTGGCCGCCGTGCGGGCGGAGGCGCGCCGTGCAAGCGCCGAACTGGAGCGCGTGGAGCAACTCGCCGCCAAGGGTTCGGTGTCCGTGCGCGAGCGTGATCAGGTGCGCGCCACAGCCGAGTTGGCGCAGGCCAACGTGCAGAAGGCGCAGGCCGATATCCACATCGGCGAACAAACAATCAAGTCCACCCATGTATCACGCGCCAGCCTGGAAGCGCAGGTCAAGGCGGCCGAGGCGCAGTTGGGCCTGGCGGAAATCGATTTGGCCAACACGGTGGTGCACGCCCCCCGGGACGGGCAAATCAGCGAAGCTTCGGTCCGTCTGGGCCAATATGTGACCGCAGGTACTCAACTTCTGTTTCTTGTGCCCAAGCAGCTTTGGGTGGTGGCGAACTTCAAGGAAACGCAGACGGCGCACATGCAGATCGGCCAACCTGCCACCTTCAAGGTGGACGCGCTGGAAGGCCAGGTCATTCACGGCCGTGTCGAGCAGATCTCTCCAGCCACCGGGTCGGAGTTCACCATCATCAAGACTGACAATGCCACCGGCAACTTCACGAAAATCGTGCAGCGCCTGCCTATCCGCATCAGCATCGATGAAAACCAGCCTCTTGCCGCGCGGTTGCGCCCTGGCATGTCGGTCGAGGTGAGCGTGGACACTGAGGCCCAACCAGGCCCGCCGGCGGCCAATGGAGGGAAATGAGCATGCGGGCGGCTATCACGATCGTGGCGGCAGCCACACTGCTGCTGAGCGCTTGCGCGCCGGCGCTGCGCACAATTCCTGCCGGCGCCCAGGTGCAGGCACCCTCCGCGTGGAGCGTCCAGGCCAGTTCCGCCACCATGCCGATGGCAGCACGCTGGTGGGAAGGTTTCGGCAATGCGGAACTGTCCCGCCATGTGGAAGCGGCGCTGGCATACAACGCCAATTTGCAGGTGGCAGGCGCTCGCGTGGCGGCGGCGCGTGCGCAATTGGCGCAGGCCGAAGGCGCGCTCCTGCCGGTCTTGAACGCGACTATGGTGGCCGACGCCAGCCATACCCTTACTGCGGCTGGCATTGGAACCAGCCGCATCATCGAGCCGCAGCTGCAGGCCAGCTGGGAGCCGGATCTCTGGGGACGCCTGTCCGACAAGAAGGGCGCGGTGGAGTGGCAACTGCGGGCCAGCCAGGCCGAGCGTGATGCCGTGGCCTTGAGCGTGGCGGCCTCCACTGCGCAGGCCTACATCGACCTGCTGGCGCGTGAAGCCCAGTTGATCCAGGCGCGCAAGACGGCGGATCTGCGGTTGCAATCCCTTGAACTGGTACGGGATCAGCAGGCGCATGGCTACATTTCCCGCCTGCAATTGACTCAGGCCGAGGCCGAGTACGAAAGTGTCCGCCAGCAGATTCCCGCCTTGCAGTTGGCAATCAGCCGCCAGCGCAATGCGCTTCAGCTTTTGACCGGCGAGCTGCCGTCCTCGGGCGCCGATCGCGATGCCGATGATGCTATTGGCGGGGCCGCGCTTGCCGGCCAGTTCAACGCGCTGACCTTGCCTGCGGTGCCGGGCATGCTGCCTTCCGAACTGTTGACCCGGCGCCCCGACCTGGCTCAGGCCGCAGCCCAACTGGCGGCCAGCGATGCCGCCTTGCGGGCGAGCAGGGCTGCTTTCCTGCCGTCGGTCCGGCTGAGCGCCAGCTTGGGCGGGCTCTATGCCAACGCGCTGCACTATGACCCGATCCGCATCTGGGACCTGGGAGGCAGCGTGCTCGCACCGCTATTCGATGGCCACCGGCTTGAGGCTGAATATGACGCCGCGACCGCCCAGCGCGACCAGGCGGCCTATGCCTACCGCGGCGCCGCGCTCAATGCCTTTACGGAAGTCGAAAACGCGCTGGTGGGTACGCTGCGCCTTCAGGAACAGCTGGATGGGGCGCAGCGCCGCAGCGAAGTCCTGACACGGTCGTTCGGTTATGCGCGCGATCGCTACGAGGCGGGTTACGCCTCCTATCTGGAGCAGTTGGACGCCCAGCGCAACCAGTTCCAGGCCGAGCTGGAGGTCATCAACCTGCGCCAGAGCCAGTTCCAGAACCTGATTGCCCTTTACAAGGCCCTGGGGGGCGGCTGGAGCGCGGCGTCAGCGCTCGAAGGGTGATTCTGCAGGCGCGCATACAAGCCGCCCGTGGCGAGCAGTTCCGCATGAGTGCCTTGCTCCACGATCTGCCCGCGCTCCATGACCACGATGCGGTCGGCGTGTTCGATGGTCGAGAGCCGGTGCGCGATCACCAGCGTGGTGCGCCCCGCCATCACACGAGCCATCGCCTGCTGCACCAGGCGTTCGCTTTCCGTATCCAGCGCTGAAGTGGCTTCATCGAGCAGCAGCACCGGGGCGTTCTTGTAGAGCGCCCGGGCAATGGCCAGCCGTTGCCGCTGGCCGCCGGACAACTCCGTGGCGTTGTGTCCCAAGACGGTGTCGATGCCGTTCGGCAGCGTGGCCACGTGTTCGGCCAGATTGGCGTCTGCCAGGCACGCCTGTACGCGGTCTCGGTCGATCTGCGTGGCACCCAGCGCCACGTTGGCCGCCACGCTTTCGTTGAGCATGGTGACGTCCTGGCTGACCAGGGCGAACTGTGCGCGAAGGGCTGCCAGCGGCCAGTCCGCGATCTCGGTGCCATCCAGCAGCACCTGTCCGGCGGCTGGGTGCACAAAGCGCGGCAGCAGATTCACCAGTGTGCTCTTGCCAGAGCCGGAGGGGCCCACCAGCGCCACCATTTCCCCGGCCTTTATCCGCAGGTTCACCCTGTTGAGGGCGGGCGCGGCATCGTCGCGGTAACGCACCTCCACGTCCCGAAGCTCGAGCTCGCCCTGGGCACGCGGGGGTACCGGAGCATCCTTGGCGGCGGCGTCGGGTTCCGGCAGCACGCTGTCCATCAGATCCAGGCCGCGCTCAAGCGCCGCCATGCCCCGCGTGATGGGGTTGACCACGTCGGCCAGCCGGCGTGTTGGCGCCACCAGCATGAGCATGGCCCCGATGAAGGCCACGAAGCCCCCCACGGTGACGGCGCGGCCGTCCGTACCCTGGCCTTGGGAAAGGGCAATGCCGATCATGGTCGAAAGCGCCACGGCGGCCACCATCTGTGTCAGGGGCGTCGTGGCGGCCGAGGCGCGTGTGGCCTTCAGGGCCAGATCGCGCAAGGTGCGGCTGAGCAGTTCGAATCGTTCCGATTGGGCTTCCTGGGCCCCATGAAGGCGCACCATGCGGTGGGCCAGCACGTTCTCTTCCACCACATAGGCCAATTCATCGGTCGCTACCTGGCTTTCGCGGGTGACCTTGTAGAGGCGCCGCGACATTACCTTGAGAATCCAGGCCACGCAGGGCACCAGCACCAGCACGATCAAGGTCAGAGACCAGTTCAGATAAAACAGGTAGGCCAGCAGGGCGATCACCGTGAAACTGTCGCGCGCGGCCGTGATCACGGCCTGCACCAGCTGCGAGGCTCCGTTCTGTACCTCGTAGACGATGGTGTTGGCGAGTTGGCTGGCCGATTGGCGGGAAAAAAGCGACAGATCGGCCGTGAGCAGGCGGTCGAACAGTTGGCGGCGCAGCACCAGCATGCCCTCGCCGGCAATGCGCGCCAGCGCGTACTGGCCCGCGAACTGTGTCAGCCCGCGAAGCAGAAACAGGCCGATGACCGTCACCGGCACGGTCCAGATTGGCAATTGCCCCTGTGTGAAGCCCTGGTCCAGCAGGGGCTGCAACAGGGCAGGAATGGCGGGTTCGGTAATGCCGGCGGCCACTGTGGAGAGGATGGCCAGCACCCACCCCGCGCGATATTTGCTGAAATAAGCCCAAAGGCGTCGAACGCGCTCCTTCATGGGGCGTAGGCTGGAGGGACTGGGCTGGGCGGCTGGAGAAGGCATGGTGGTGGAGTTTAGAGGGTGTTTCCCATGTCCTCGCGGGGCCGCTGCGTTTGAATTTTGGGGAACCTCCCCCTGTGCACTTGTGTCGTACGCGTGTCTTTTGCACGGATGCGCCCCTGTCCTACACAGTTTGTGACGAAGGGTCGCGCCGAGTGTGTAACATCCCATCTGTGCCTGGATTTGCCCAGTTCACCATTGCACCGCATGAAACCTGATTCCCGTGTCTGTCTTTCCCCTGGCTTGCGCCGCCGTGGCGTCGTAGCCGCTCTCGTGGCCACACCAGCCCTGCCAGCTCTGGCGCAATTTCGCGTCGAAGTCTCCGGTGTCGGCCTGACCCAGTTGCCTATCGCACTGGTGCCGTTTCGCGGCGAGGGCGCCTCACCGCAGAAAATCAGCGCCATCATCCGCGCCGATCTCGAACGCAGCGGCCGTTTCCGCGCAGTGGAGCCCGGCAGCGAGGCCATGGACGAAACCACGCGCCCCGATATGGGGGTGTGGCGCCAGCGCAGCGCGGATTCCCTGGCGGGCGGCAGTGTCACGCGCCTGCCTGACGGCCGCTTCGATGTGCGTTTCCGCCTCTGGGACGTGGTGCGCAACCAGGATCTTGGCGGTCTCGGCTATGTGGTGCCGCAGGCAGACCTGCGGCTGGCGGCGCACAAGATCGCCGACTACATCTACGAGAAGCTCACCGGCGAAAAGGGCGTGTTCTCTACCCGCCTGGCCTACGTCACGAAGGGCGGCAGCCGCTACACGCTCTGGGTGGCCGATTCGGATGGTGAAAACGCACAGGCCGCACTGGGCAGCCCCGAGCCGATCATTTCTCCCACATGGTCGCCCAATGGCACTCAACTGGCCTACGTATCGTTTGAATCCCGCAAGCCGGTGATCTACGTGCACGACGTGGCGACGGGCAAGCGCCGGCTGCTGGCCAACTTCCGCGGATCCAACAGCGCGCCGGCATGGTCGCCCGATGGCCGCAGCCTGGCAGTTACCCTCTCGCGCGATGGCGGCTCCCAGCTCTACCTGATCAGCGCCAGCGGCGGCGAGCCCAGGCGGCTCACGCAGTCGCAGAGTATCGATACCGAGCCGGTGTTTTCGCCCGACGGCAGCACTATTTATTTCGTGAGCGATCGGGGCGGCGCGCCGCAGATCTATCGCATGCCGGCCTCCGGTGGTTCCGCTCAGCGAATTACCTTCAGCGGCAATTACAGCGTGTCGCCGTCCATCAGCCCGGATGGCCGCTGGATGGCCTACATCTCCCGAAGTGGCGGCGCTTTCAAGCTCCAGGTCATGGAGTTGGCCTCGGGTAACGTGGCTGCGGTCACGGATACCACCGAAGACGAAAACCCCAGCTTCGCTCCCAACAGCAAGCTCATTGTCTATGCCACGCGGCAGGGCGGGCGCGATGCGCTCATGACCAGCACACTGGACGGCAAGATCAAGGCTCGTCTGGCGGGGCAGGGTGGAGATCTTCGCGAGCCCTCGTGGGGCCCGTTTCAGCGATAGTTTTTTCTCGGCGTATCTCGAAGGAGAATCATTCATGATCAAGCGTTATTTCATGCTGGCCGCCATTGCAGCGGCATTGGCTGGTTGCGGCACCAGTACCAAACTAGATCCTGCCATCCAGGATGGCTCCGCCACGTCCTCCACCGGCGCCGGGACAAGCGACGGTGCGCAAGGGCAGGGCGCGGGGCAAAGCTCCGTCGCTCCGGTGCAGGTTAACCCCGCCGACGGCGACAAGGCAGGGCCCGCAGGCATCGGCAAGGTCATTTACTTCGACTACGACAGCTTCTCCGTCAAGCCTGAATTTCAGTCGCTGGTAGACCAGCATGCGCGCTTCCTGCAGAGCAATCGTAGCCGCAGTGTGGTGCTTGAAGGCAATACCGACGAGCGCGGCAGCCGCGAGTACAACCTCGCGCTGGGCCAGAAACGTTCCGAAGCCGTGCGCCGCGCACTGACCCTGGTCGGCGCCAGCGATTCACAGATCGAAGCCGTGAGTTTCGGTGAGGAAAAGCCTGCAGCCGCCGGTTCCTCCGAAGATGCGTACGCGCAGAACCGCCGCGTCGAGCTGCGCTATCGTTAAGTTTTGAGAAGGTTCATGCCGATGCCCTATTTCCGTGCCACCGTGCTGGCGGCGGCCTGCTTGATGGCCCAAGGTGCCCAGGCGCAGCTCTTTGGTGACGATCAGGCCCGCCAGGCCATCCTGGAGTTGCGCCAGCGCCTGGATGCCACGGTGAATGCGCAGAACCGCCTGGTCGACGAAAACACGCAGCTGCGGCGTAGCATGCTCGATCTGCAACAGCAGCTCGAGACGCTTCGCGGCGACATGGCACGGTCACGCGGGCAGGACGAGCAGTTCGCGCGCGATCTGTCCGAATTGCAGAAGCGCCAGGCCAGTTCGCAGGATCTCGAGGAACGTTTGCGCAAGATCGAAAGCAGCGAGGCAGCGCGTGCGGCCTCTGCAGCCGCATCGGGCGCTTCGTCAGACGGCGGCACGGCGGGCGCCGCGCCCACCGGCGCAGGCGAGAAACAGGAATATGACGCCGCTCTGGCGGTTTTCCGCTCGGGTGATTTCACCGCTTCACAAACCGGCTTTGCCAACTTCATCAAGCGTTATCCGCGCAGCACGCTGGCGCCTTCTGCGCTGTTCTGGCTTGGCAATGCGCAATATGCCACGCGCAACTACAAGGAAGCCATCACCAACTTCCGCTCATTGCTGACAGCCGCACCCAATCACACACGGGCGGCAGAGGCCATGCTGTCCATTGCCAACTGCCAGATCGAGCTCAAGGACACGCGCGCGGCGCGGGCTACGCTGGAGTCGCTCACCAAGACCTACCCGCAATCCGAGGCGGCGCAGGCAGGGCGCGAGCGCCTGGCGAAGATGAAGTAATACGGCCTGCCTGGGCCTTCGATCAGAGAGGGTGGCAAACTGCCGCCCGACCGCGCTATAATCCTCAGTTCCCTTGCCGCATCCCATCTGACGCTGGGGCGGCTTTTTCAGGTTGCCGGGTGTTCATGAACCATTCATGAATCCGCCGGCGCCGTATTCATCCACAAGGAGTTTGAATGCGTCATTACGAGATCATTTTGTTGATCCATCCGGATCAGAGCGAACAGGTTCCGGCCATGCTGGAGCGCTACAAGGGCATGATCACCGCCGGCGGTGGTCAGGTTCATCGCGTGGAAGACTGGGGCCGCCGTCAACTGGCCTACCAGATCAACAAGCTGGCCAAGGCTCACTACCTGTGCGTCAACATCGAGGCCGATCAGGCCGTGATGAGCGAGCTGGAGCATGCTTTCCGCTTCAACGATGCCGTGCTGCGTCACCTGACCGTGCAGCGGCCCAAGGCAGAGACCGGCCCTTCGTCCATGATGAAGACGGTCGAGCGCGAAGAGGCACGCAAGGCTCAGCAGGCGGAAGCCAGCAACTAAGCCCAAGCCGGTAGGCAAGCCCCCATGGACACCCAGCGGGCGTGAACCGCACCGAACTCACGGCCTGTATCGCCGAATGCGGCGCTCTCAGGTACACACCAGCAGGATTGCCTGCACTGGATTTGCGGCTCGAACATGAGTCCAGTGTGGAAGAGGCTGGTGCCAAGAGGCAGGTGAAGGCGATGCTCAAAGCCCTCGCGGTTGGCGCGATGGCTGAGAGGCTAGGCAAGCAGGCAGTAGGGTCCCAATGGCGCTTTACCGGCTTTCTGGCAAGCCCCCGCAACGGCAAGTACGTCGTGCTCCATATCCAGGATTTTCAGCAAGATTTGTAAGGAGGCCCACATGGCCACGTTCAAGAAATTCAACAAGGACAAGCGCCCCAAGCGCAACACCCAGTCGCTGCTGTTCAAGCGCAAGCGTTTCTGCCGCTTCACCGTGGCTGGCGTCGAAGAAATCGACTACAAAGACGTTGACACCCTGCGCGACTTCATCGGCGAAAACGGCAAGATCATCCCCGCTCGTCTGACCGGCACGCGCGCTATCTATCAGCGCCAGCTCAACACCGCCATCAAGCGCGCGCGCTTCCTGGCGATGCTGCCCTACACCGACCAGCACCGCGTCTGAGGGAGAAAAGCACCATGCAAATCATTCTTCTCGACAAGATCGTCAACCTGGGCAACCTGGGTGAAATCGTCAAGGTCAAGGACGGCTACGCACGTAACTTCCTGATCCCTACCGGCCGTGCCCGCCGCGCGACCGAAGCCAACAAGGCTGAGTTCGAAGCCCGCCGTGCCGAGCTGGAAAAGCAAGCCGCTGACAAGCTGGCCGAAGCCAAGGCCCAAGGCGAGAAGCTCGCCGGCAAAACCATCAAGCTGACGCAGAAAGCCGGCGTTGACGGCCGTCTGTTCGGTTCCGTGACCAACCACGACATCGCCGACGAGCTGAAAAAGCAAGGCTTCGACGTGCACAAGTCGCAGGTTCGCATGCCCTCCGGCCCGATCAAGGTCGTGGGCGATTCCACCGTGGCCGTGTCTCTGCACACTGACGTGGTAGAAGAGATCACGGTGTCGGTGTACGGCGAAACGGCCTGATTACCAGCCAAGTGCTCGATCAGCCGCCAGCCCGTGAGGGCGGCGGCTTTTTTGTTTTTTGTGCACAGAGTTGTCCACAGGTGATGGGGCACTTTCCATCACTCTTTGCACTGCTCATGCACCGCTTGTCCCCAGGGTTGTCCAGTGACACCCAAGGCTGGCCAGCGTAGCATTCAGACTGCGCACTATCTCCCTGTTAACGCTCGCCGGGAAATTTTTTAGCCTCATGTCCTCAGTCTTCCCTCCCAGCTACCCAGATCTCGGCGACGATGCGCCACCAGACCGCCAGGTCGCGCAGCTGCGCATTCCTCCACACTCGATCGAGGCAGAGTCGAGCGTGCTTGGGGGCCTGTTGCTTGACAACAGTGCCTGGGACCGTATTGGCGATCTGCTGAGCGACTCTGATTTCTACCGCCATGAGCACAAGCTGGTCTTTGCGTCCTGCAGCAAGCTGATCAACGAAAGCAAGCCGGCAGACGTCATCACCGTATACGAAGAGCTGCAGCGCCTGGGCAAAGGCGATGAAATCGGCGGCCTGGCATACCTGAACTCGTTGGCTCAATACGTTCCCAGCGCTGCCAACATTCGCCGCTATGCTGAAATCGTGCGCGAGCGCTCGATTCTGCGCAAACTGGTCACCGCCAGCGACGAAATCGCCACCAACGCCTTCAACCCCCGTGGCCAGCCCGTGGCCAAGATCCTGGACGAGGCTGAATCCAAGATCTTCAAGATCGGTGAAGAAGGCTCCCGCATGAAGCAAGGCTTCCAGTCGATGGATTCGCTGGTGGTAGACCTGCTCGACCGTGTGCAGGAAATGGCTGATAACCCGGCTGACGTCACTGGCGTACCGACGGGCTTCTACGATCTCGACCGCATGACCTCAGGCCTGCAGGCGGGCGACATGGTCGTGTTGGCGGCCCGTCCTTCGATGGGCAAGACCGCTTTCGCCATCAACATCGCCGAGCACGTGGCGCTGAATGAGCAACTGCCGGTGGCGGTGTTCTCCATGGAAATGGGTGCCGCTCAATTGGCGGTGCGTATCGTCGGTTCCATCGGCCGCATCGACCAAGGCCACCTGCGTACAGGCAAGCTGACGGATGAAGAATGGCCCCGCCTGACGGAAGCCATTGAACGCCTGCGCACCATTTCCCTGCATATCGACGAAACGCCGGGTTTGACGCCCAGTGAACTCCGGGCCAACGCCAGGCGGCTGGCGCGTCAATGCGGCAAACTGGGCCTGATCGTGGTCGACTATTTGCAGCTGATGAGCGGCAGCGGTGGTGGTGAAGACAACCGTGCGACTGAATTGGGCGAGATTTCGCGGGGCTTGAAAATGCTGGCCAAGGAGCTGCAGTGCCCGGTGATTGCACTGTCCCAGCTCAACCGAAGCGTGGAGCAGCGCACCGACAAGCGCCCCATGATGAGCGATTTGCGTGAATCCGGCGCTATCGAACAGGATGCCGACATCATCATGTTCATCTACCGCGACGACTACTACAACAAGGAATCGCGCGATCCTGGTGTGGCCGAGATCATCATCGGCAAGCAGCGTAACGGCCCCACGGGTACGGTGCGGTTGGCCTTCATGAAGCAGCTCACGCGCTTCGAGAGCCTGGCGCCTGGCAGCCAGGAAGATTTCTAGAGACGATCTAGAGACGAGATAGGCGGCGGGCCTGGTGCAAAAAAACCGTCATACCGGCAAAAGCCAGTACCCAGCGGGGAGGCCTCGTCAACCACTGCCACTGGACTCCCGCTTGCGCGGAAATGACGGGGAAACCGAGCGATCTGTAGATAGATTGAGGAAGAGGCCTCTTAACCCTGGCGGCGACGGACGCGTGCCGCCGCGGCGCCCGCAAGCAGCAAGCCGGTAACTACCATGCCCCACTCAGACAGGGTAGGCACCGACGCCACGCCCTCAGGTGGCGGTGGACGTGTCGCTTCGAAGTTGGCGCTGACAGACGCAGCGCTGCCAGTGAGCAGAACGGTATCCGCGCCTGACACGAAATCACCATTCCAACCGCCTCTGCCAAAGCCGACTTCGACAGCACGCACGATAAGACCTTGCAACTCGGCGGCCTGTTTAGCAGCAGCGAATGTCATGGATTGGTTGTAAAACGGGCCACCTGACTTAAGCTGGATCACAGTACCACCAAGCACGTCGGCAGTTTGCCAAGCGGCGTCGGTCGCCGCATCGGTAACACCGTTGAGGCCGGAAGTCCAGACCAAGGTGGCGACATGGGTGTCTGTGCCGGGATTGAAAAGGAACAGACGCATCACCGGCGCGGGGTTGGCACTGGCTGAATCGCGCTTGTACTCGAACGACGCTGCGGTAATGCTGCTCAGGGGGCCGAAGCCAGTCAGGCCGGGCGGGTAATAAGCGACCCCACCTTTGCTGCTGGCGCCGCCGTTGGAGGCCAAACGCAGTGAGCCATTTCCATTTTGAGGGAAGTCTGCCGTAATGGCAGCGGTTCCGCTATCAAGCTGTTCGATCTGACCCCATTGATTATTGACGTCATCGCCTGTGTGATAGACGCCATCCCCTCCAGTCGACCAGTTGAACGTGGTTTCGGCGACCACCTGATCTGCATAGACCGTCGCAGCGTGAACCATGGGCGCTAACGCAAGTACACCTGCAGCCAGCGAGGCCTTCATTGAACCGATAACCAAACCCTTCTTCATGATTGCTCCTCTTCGAAAAAATTAACTACATCTTATGGTTACATTTGTGAGAATTGCAATCAATTTATGAGTGAAGAGATCTTTAAGCTAATTTAATTCATTTAACTTATTGATTTAATTGATATTTTTCTGGGTAAATTTGAAATTTTCCCAGCCAATTTCATGTTGTTTTGTTACAAAAATGGTGAGTAAAAAGGAATTCAGTAAAATTTTCAGTCCTCGGTTCAAGGCAGTCCAACCGGCTGCTAGATCAACCCCATCTGTTGAGATCCGTCCAAGTTCAAGTGTCAATTGAATGTGAAAATTTCACATTATTGTCAGTGGGCTAACGCGCGACAGCGTTCGGAGGACAGTGATGTCAGCTCGCCCATAGCGGGGGAGTGGAATCCGCCTGGGGCTGATTGGTCAAAGGATTGGCGCGAGATTGAGTCTACGAGTCGTAACATGATGCCCGCGCCAGGGCTCCTAGCATTGCGCTGTATTGACTGCAAAAGAGGTGTTTTATGAGCCAGGCATCAAGATTCAAGCCTGCCAAGACGCTATGCTGGGCTAGTTTCGGGTTGATAACAGCCGGTCTGGTGGCATGTGGTGGTGGCGGAGACAGTGGGAACTCTCAGCAAGGAACCCTCAAGCTGGCCATGACCGACGCGCCGGCCTGCGGCTATGACAACGTTTATGTCACGGTCACCAAGATCCGCGTGCACCAAAGCGCCACCGCGGGCGAAAACGAGGCCGGTTGGAGCGAACTGACCATTCCCCCTCAGCGGATCGACTTGCTGGGTTTGACCAATGGCGTGCTGCAGGAATTGGGCACCTTGCCTCTGCCAGCGGGCAACTACCAGCAAGTTCGCCTGGTGCTGGCCGACAACCCCGCGAATCCCTCGCCATCAAATCCCCTGGCCAATGCCTTGGTGCTGTCGGGATCCGCGGGTGAAGTGGCGCTGACCACGCCCAGTGGCCAGCAAAGCGGTTTCAAACTGAAGGCTAATTTCGACATCACAGGTGGCCAAGTGGCCGATATGGTGCTGGATTTCAATGCGTGCAAGTCGATCGTCCGGGCAGGCAATTCCGGTAAATACAATCTCAAGCCCGTGGTAGCAGTGATTCCGAGATTGACCACGGAGATCGTGGGTTACGTGGATCCTCTTCTGGCTTCGAGTGTGGTGGTGTCCACCCGCGATCCGCAGCACAACCTTCGCGCCACGGTACCGAACCCCACCACGGGTAAATTCGTATTGGCCTATCTGCCGGAAAACACCAGCTATACCGTGGTGGTTGCGGGCAGGGATTTGACCACTGCAGCGGTCACGAATGTTCCCGTGTCGATCGCGGCCGGCACGACTGCCCTGAACACTTCGGCAACACCCATTCCGTTGCTGGCATCTCCATCAGCGGCTGTCGCGGGGGTCGTGACGAATGCTTCCAATGTCCTTCTGCCGGAAGCCGCCGTGAATGCGCAGCAGGTGCTGAGTACCGGACAGACATTGGATGTGGCCCAGATGCTGGTCGATCCTGTCACGGCCGTCTACAGCTTGCCGCTGCCTCTGGCTGCTCCGGTTACAGCACCGTACATGGCCAATGGGCCATTGGTATTCACCGCGGATGCAGCGGCCGCAGGCAGCTACAACATCCTGGCCAGCGCGCCGGGCTACACCGTTCAAAACACGGCGCCGGCAGTCGTTCTGACGGTCGCCAATACCATCACCGCCAAGGATCTGGTGCTGGCTCCCTGAGCCGGGGCAAAGCCTGAATGCGGAAACGCCCTGCGCAAGGCAGGGCGTTTCCGGGGCAGCCTGAGCCAGACAGGCTGACTGGGAGGCAGTTGTCAGATCACTTTGGCGATCGACTGGCAGACGTAGTCGATGTTCTTGTCGTTCAGCGCGGCCACGCACATGCGGCCGGTGTCGGTGCCGTACACGCCGAACTCATTGCGCAGACGGACCATCTGGTCTTTGCTGAGGCCGGAGTAGCTGAACATGCCCACCTGGGTGGTGATGAAGCCCATGTCCTGCTTCACGCCGGCGGCTTTCAGGCCTTCGACCAGCTTCTGGCGCATGGCCTTGATGCGCACGCGCATGCCGGCCAGCTCTTCTTCCCATTGGGCGCGCAGCTTGGGGTCTTCCAGCACCATGGCCACCACCGCGCCGCCGTGGGTGGGCGGATTGCTGTAGTTGGTGCGGATCATGATCTTGAGCTGCGAGAGCACGCGATCGGCTTCCTCTTTGGTGTCGCAAAGCACGGAAAGGGCGCCCACGCGCTCGCCATACAAGCTGAAGCTCTTGGAGAAGGAGGTCGATACGCAGAAGCTCAGGCCCGCGGCCACGAACTTGCCCACTACCGCGCCGTCTTCGGCGATGCCATTGGCAAAACCCTGGTAAGCCATGTCCAGGAAGGGGGTGAGGCCACGGGTCTTCACCACGTCAATGACCTGATCCCACTGGGCGGGCGTGATGTCGTAGCCAGTCGGGTTATGGCAGCAGGCATGCAGTACCGCGATGGTGCCTGGGGCAGCGGCCTTCAGATCAGCCAGCATGCCTTCGAAGTTCAGGCTGCGGGTGGCGCTGTCGTAGTAGCGGTAGGTTTCCACCTCGAAGCCGGCCTGAGTGAACAGGGCGCGGTGGTTTTCCCAGCTGGGGTCGGAAATCAGCACCTTGGCACCGGGTTTGAGCTTTTTCAGGAAGTCGGCGCCGATTTTCAGCCCGCCGGTACCGCCCAGGCCTTGCACGGTCGCGATACGGCCAGCCTTGAAGACTTCCGAATCAGCACCGAAGACCAGTTTCTTCACGGCGGTGTCGTAGGCCGCAATGCCGTCGATCGGCAAATATCCGCGCGGCTTGGGCGCATCCATCAGCGCTTTCTCTGCCGTTTGCACGCACTGGAGCAGCGGCAGCTTGCCGTTCTCATCGAAGTACACACCCACGCCCAGGTTGACCTTGCTGGGGTTGGTGTCTGCGGCAAACTGTTCGTTGAGACCCAAGATGGGGTCGCGGGGAGCCATTTCGACGGCGGAAAAGAGAGACATGGCGGACAAATCCTGAGGAAAGGAAAAGCAACGAATCAGACGTAACCCAACACGGCCGAGCCACATGCGCTACGCTGGAGGGGGAAAACCCTTGAATTTTAGCGGTTCGCCCCGACCAAAACATCCATATGACCTCTACCGCTGTAGCTGAAGTGCCGAATGAGGGCCAATTCGTGTCCTTTCCCGACTCGCCTTTCCAACTTTTCCAGCCCTATCCGCCCGCAGGGGATCAGCCTGCGGCCATCGAGGCGCTGGTCGAGGGCGTGGAGGCCGGTGAATCCTTTCAGACTCTGCTGGGCGTGACTGGGTCGGGCAAGACCTTCACCATGGCCAACGTCATTGCCCGGCTGGGTCGGCCAGCCATTGTTTTCGCGCCCAACAAGACTCTGGCGGCGCAGCTCTACAGTGAATTCCGCGAGTTCTTTCCCAAGAACGCGGTCGAATATTTCGTCAGCTACTACGACTACTACCAGCCTGAAGCCTATGTGCCGCAGCGCGATCTTTTCATCGAGAAAGACAGCGCCATCAACGAGCACATCGAGCAGATGCGTTTGTCCGCGACCAAGAGCGTGCTTGAGCGGCGCGACGTGGTCATCGTGGGCACGGTGAGCGCCATCTACGGCATTGGCGCGCCTGACGACTATCTGCAGATGCGGTTGATTCTCAAGGTCGGCGGAAAGCAGCCCCAGCGCGAAACCATTGCCCAATTGGTGCGCATGCAATACCAGCGCAACGACACCGATTTCGCACGCGGCACCTTCCGCGTGCGCGGCGACACCATCGACGTGTTCCCCGCGGAACACAGCGAACTGGCGGTGCGCATCGAATTGTTCGACGACGAGACCGAGAGCATCCAACTGTTCGATCCGCTCACCGGCCGGGTTCAGCAGAAGGTGCCGCGCTTTGTGATCTACCCTTCGAGCCACTATGTCACCCCGCGCGAGAAAACGCTTGCCGCGGTGGAAACGATCAAGCTGGAGTTGGCCGAGCGCCTGAAGTTCTTCGTTCAGGAGGGCAAGCTCGTCGAGGCCCAGCGGCTCGAACAGCGCACGCGCTTTGATCTGGAGATGCTCACCGAGCTTGGCCATTGCAAGGGCATCGAGAACTACACCCGCCACCTTTCAGGGGCAGCGCCTGGGGATCCGCCTGCCACGTTGACCGACTATCTCCCGCGCGATTCGATCATGTTCCTGGACGAAAGCCACCAGATGATCGGCCAGCTCAACGCCATGTACAACGGCGACCGTGCCCGCAAGACCACTTTGGTCGAATATGGTTTCCGCTTGCCGAGCGCGCTGGACAACCGCCCGCTGAAGTTCGGTGAGTTCGAGCAGCGCATGCGGCAGGTGATTTTTGTGTCAGCCACGCCCGCTGACTACGAGAAGCAACATGCCGGCCAGGTCGTGGAGCAGGTGGTCCGCCCCACGGGCTTGATCGATCCCGAGGTAGAGGTGCGCCCAGCTACGCATCAGGTGGATGATGTACTGCAGGAAATCCGTATCCGGGCGGAGAAGCATGAGCGTGTATTGATCACCACGCTCACCAAGCGGATGGCCGAGCAGCTCACGGAGTATTTGACCGACAACGGCGTGAAGGTCCGCTATCTGCACAGCGATGTCGATACCGTGGAGCGCGTGGAAATCATCCGCGACCTGCGCCTGGGCACGTTCGATGTGCTCGTGGGGATCAACCTGCTGCGCGAAGGCCTGGATATTCCGGAAGTGTCGCTGGTGGCCATCCTGGATGCCGACAAGGAAGGCTTTCTCCGGGCAGAACGCTCTTTGATCCAGACCATCGGCCGGGCGGCGCGGAACGTCAATGGCAAGGCCATCCTGTACGCCGACAAAATGACCGAGTCGATGAAGAAGGCCATCGGCGAAACCGAGCGCAGGCGCAACAAGCAGATAGCCCACAACCTCGAGCACGGCATCAAGCCCCGAGGCATTGTCAAAGAAGTGCGCGACTTGATTGACGGCGTTTATAGCGAACGCAATGGGCGCGACGCCGAACGCGTGCGGGCGGGATCAGGCCCGGTGCAGGAGGAGGCGCTTTCCGAGAAGGATCTTGCCAAGGAAATCCGGCGCCTGGAAAAACTCATGCTGGAGCACGCGCGCAACCTGGAGTTCGAGCAGGCGGCCCGTGTGCGCGATCAACTGGCCGGACTCAAGAGCCGCGTGTTCGGCGCGGCAGGGGAGGGCAGCGCCGCTGCGTGAGCAACCTGACGGCCCTCTGAAGTGACTTAGCCTGCAAGTTCGGTGGCAATGCGGTTGCGCAGTACGCCGATCGCATCGACCTCGATCTCCACCAGGTCGCCGGGCCGCATGTAGACCGCGGGGTTCCGCTTGAAACCCACGCCGCCGGGTGTTCCCGTCACGATGACGTCGCCAGGCGAAAGTGGCGTGAAAGCCGAGATATAGGCGATAAGCGACGGAATGTCGTGGATCAGCAGTTCGGTGTTTGACCGCTGCATCTCCACACCGTTGAGGCGTGTCACCAGTGTCATTGGGCGCCCGGGCGGAATTTCATCGGAGGTCACCATCCAGGGGCCGAATGCGCCCGTGCGCCAGAAGTTCTTTCCGGCAGTCCATTGTGATGCGGCGCTTTGCCAGTCGCGAAGGGTGGCATCGTTGTAGCAGGCGTAGCCGCAGATGTAATCCCAAGCGTCGTCCTTGGAAATTCGGCGGCCGCCCTTGCCGATGATCACCGCGATCTCGCCCTCGAAGTCGAGCGCGGAAGACTCCGGTGGCAACGGGATATCCTGATCGTGACCCACTTGCGAAGCGGCAGTGCGCAAGAAAAGTGTGGGTGCGACGGGCGCCGCGGCGATATCACGGCCGGTTTCCTTGACATGATCGGCGTAATTCAGACCTACGCAGACAATCATCGCGGGATCGGGAATCACCGGGAGGAATTTCACCTCGCGCGGATCGAGCGTATCGGTGCTCGCGTCGGCCTGTTCACCCGCCTCATGCAGCAGACCTTGGGCGATCAAGGCGCGTAGTGAAGGCGCGCGCGCTCCTAGCCGGGTCCCCAGGTCCACAAGGCGGTCGCCACGAAACACACCATAGGTGTGGCGGCCCGCGTATTCAAAACTCGCGAATTTCAAAGGACGATTTCCTTCCGTTGCATGGTCATGGTTAAGATCGTGAACACGTTCTAAGGGCTCAGTTGAGGTCGAGACCCGCGGCCGCGATGGCTTTGCGCCAGTAAGTGAATTCGGCTTTCCAGAATGTGTCCATCGCGCTGGCGCCCATAGGAGCCGGTACGGCGCCTAGTTCGCGCAACCGCGTCACGGCCTCTGGTCGGGCACAGCCTTCGAGCACCCCCTTTTCCAGCGTGGCGAGCACATCGGGAGGCGTGCCGGCGCGTGCGAATACACCGAACCAACTGGAATTGGCGAAGCCGGGAATGCCCGCCTCAGCGAAGGTGGGCACGTCCGGCAGCGCGACGGAGCGCTGTTCCGTGGAGACACCGATGGCGCGTACGCTGCCAGAGCGGATGGCGCCCATCAAACCCGTGATGTTGTCGAGGACGGCCGCCAGATTGCCGCCCATCAGATCCTGTATGGCGGCGGCCGCACCTTTATAGGGCACATGAACCATGTCGAACTTGCCGTCGCGTTTGAGCAATTCACCAGTCAGGTGCATGACGCTGCCCGTGCCTCCTGTGCCATAGTTGGCGCGTTTGGGGTTCGCGCGCGTCCAGGCCACGAATTCCTGAAAATTGCGGGCTGGAATGTCCTTGTTGATGACCAGCACATTGGGTAGTTTGCACACCATGGCCACTGGCTGAAAGGCGCCGATAGGGTCATATGCAAGGTTCTTTCCCTGCGTGATGGGCATGATTACGGCCGACGTGACGATATTGGCGAGCAAGGTGTATCCGTCGGGTTGCGACCGCGCGACATCGGAGGCACCGATGGCGCCGGCAGCGCCACCCTTGTTGTCCACCACGACATTGCCGTGGATGGCGTCACCCAACTGCTTGGCTGCCAGGCGCGCGACGATGTCGGTCGAGCCTCCCGCGGGGTACGGCACCACGAGGCGGATCGGCCGAGCAGGGAAGCCCGCGGCGCGCGCGGATGGTGCGGCGAGCAGGGCTGCCAGCGCGCAACCGCCAGACAGCAAGCCGCGCCGAGTCAAGTCTGGGAGGGGCCGTTTTTCCATGGCTATTCCTTTTTGTGTCGTGAATGCGGAGATCAACCGGCAGCCTGTCCGAGCGTGGCCCGCAGATGGCGGATGCCATCGCATTGGCGGCCAATCCAGCCGTCATCCAGGGCGCGGGCGCGCTCGATCAGCGTCTCGAACACTCCGATGCCGCTCAGGCGGCCGAAAACGTGGCCGTGGATCGAAGGGTTGAGGCGCACAGCGCCTTGCTCGTGGCGGCGAACGTACTCGAGCCAGTCGTCAAACAGTTCCAACATCTGGCGCGGCGCATTGCCATAGCGGATCGCGTGGGGCGTGTCGTTCATTTCCATGCCGCCCGGAAAGGCGGCGATGTTGCGCCCGCCGAAGCTCACCAGGTAAGGCAGATCGTCGTTCATGGTGTCGCCGTGCCACTCGTAGCCTTCTTCGGCCAGCAGGCGCGCGGTACGCGGACTGGGCGTGGCCCGCGGGCTGATCCAGCCAATGGGCCGTACGCCGCAGGCATGCTCCAGCGCTTCGGTGGTGCGGCGTATATTGGCGCGCTCGGTTTCTTCATCGAGGTAAGCCGGGATCACGTCCATGCCCCACGAGTGCGCCACGATTTCGTGACCGGCATCGGCCACCCGGCGCAGCATGTCTGGATAGCGCTCGGCCAGCGCTCCGCAAACGAGCATGCTGCAGCGGATGTCCTGCCGCTCCAGCACCTCGAGCACACGGTAGATGCCCCGGCGCGCGCCATACTCGACCCAGCCCAGGGCGTTGAGGTCGGGCGTGCCGGGTTTGAGCGGGTTACCCATGGGGCCGAAGCTGGGCCAGGCGCCATCGGACCAGGCCTCCAGGGCCACGCGGAAGAAGATGCCCAGGCGCTTGCCTTCAGGCCAGCGGAAATCGGCTGGTGCAAGGGTTTCGGTCGCGCCCGCGTGGATATCGAGAAGATGCGTCATCGGAAGAAGCTCCGCAGGTTGGGTCACGTGCACGGCTTGGCCGTGAAAGAAAGTTCCGTATAGCTTAAGGAAGCGCTACCGCTGCGGCAAACGAAATTTCCTGAACACATCGTTGCCTGTTATGCAACGCTAATCTTGGACTGAACCGCACCAAAAAGGGGCTCTCTCAAAGGCGGGAGCAACGCTGCTCAGGCGTTCGCGTGTCCTGTGCGGATCAGGTGTTCGAGAAAAGCCGCGGCTGCGAGCGGCAGCTTGCGGTGGGTGAGGGTGCACACGTCGATGCCGCTCTGGCTGAGCAGAGAGTCATCCAGGGGAACGCCCACCAGTTGCCGTGTGACCAAGTCGTCGCGGATGGACATGCGGGACAGCATCGTGATGCCGCCGCCCGTGCGCGCGAAAGCACGCAGCACTGCCAGCGAATTGGCTTCGAGCGCCGGCGCGAGGCGTACCTTGGACATCTGGCTTTGCAAGTCTATGAGACGGCGCATGCCGAACGATGTGTCGGGCAGCGCCAGCCGCTGCGAGGCCAATTGCGAGAGCGTGAGGCTCTTGCGCCGCGCCAGCGGATGGCCTGGCGCCATCACCGCAAGCAGCGGCACATGCAAGTGCAGCACCGAATGCATGTCCTCGCTGGGCTGAAGATTGAATACGAGGCCGATGTCGGCTTCGCCGTTCGCGATGCCGCTGACCACTGCGCTGGCACCAGTGATGCGCAAGGCGAAGGTGATATTGGGGTAGTCGTCTTGAAACTGCGCGATCGAGGGCGCCAGGAAATCCGATGCATAGCCCTCGACCGACAGTATGGAGACGTGGCCGCGGTGCAGGTTCTGCAGCGCATCGAGCTCCGAGCGCATGCGTTCGATGCCGTTGAGGGAATCGCGCACGTGGTTGAGGTAGATCTTGCCGGCGGCGGTGAGCACCATCCCCCGGGCGCGCCGCTCGAACAACACCACGCCCAGATCGTCTTCGAGCTTTTGCAATTCACGGCTGAGCGCCGAGGGGGTCACGAACAGCCGCTCCGCGGCGGCGCGAATGGAGCCGCAGCGCGCGACTTCCTGGAAGCGCAGAAGGGAGGTTTGCAGGATCACGGCGCCATTGTAGAGCGAGCGGAGCATTGTGTTGCGCAATGAGCAACACAATGTTCGAAACTATTCGTTTGCTGAAGCGCTCCTGTCGAGGCACATTGAGGCACCAACAAAGGAGTTCGCATGACCAAGCAAGTGATCTATAGCCCGCGCGTGACCCGAACCAAGGCACCGCACGCGCATGCCGTCAAGACCGGCAACCTCGTTTTCGTCTCGGGTTGCCCAGCCTATTACGGTGAAATGCAACTGGCCAAGGGTGATTTCACCGCCCAGATGCGCCAATGCATGACGAACCTGCAAAACATCCTTGAAGACGCTGGTTCCTCGCTCGCCCAGGTAGTCAAGGTCAATGTCTTTCTTGATCGCCGGGCCGATTTCGATGAGATGAACGAGATCTACCGCGAGTTCTTCGGCAACGATCCGGCCACGTGGCCAGCCCGCACCACCGTTGAGGCACGTCTTCCTCGCAAGGATTTCCTGCTCGAAATCGAGTGCGTCGCCGAGTTGGGATGACCTCATGAGCGCGATCGAATCCCGCCTGCGCGAGCTGGGCATTGAGCTGCCTGACGCACCCGTCATCAAGGCCAATCCCGCACTGGTTCCTGGTGTCGCCGTGGGCAACCTGTTTTTCTGCCAAGGCGCCATCGGGCACACCAACGGTGTCTTTCCTTACCTAGGCAAGGTGGGGGACAAAGTGTCGGTGGACGAGGCCTATCAATCGGCACGCCTGTGCGCGATCAATCATTTTGCGCAGGCCAAGGCGGTGCTGGGTGACCTCGATCGGATCAAGCGCGTCGTGCAACTGCTTGTCTACGTCAACGGGGCGCCGGGCTTCGAGCGCGCGCCCTATGTCTCCAACGGCGCTTCCGATCTGTTCACCGAAGTTCTTGGGCCGGAGCGTGCCGCCATGGCTCGCGCGAGCCTGAGTGTGCCGGATCTGATCTACACGGCGCCGGTCGAGACGATCTGCACATTCGAAATCCATCCGTAACCCGGAAAGGCACACCACCATGCAAAGGCGCCATCTCATCCAGGCCATGGGCCTGGGCAGTTTGTTTTCATCCTGGCCGGCCCTGGCAGACGACTATCCCTCCAGGCCCATCACTTTGGTAAGCCCCTGGGCTGCGGGCGGAACAAATGATCTGTTGTGCCGCCTGCTCGCGAAGGAGGCCAGCCGCACGCTCGGGCAGCCCATGGTGGTGGACAACAAGGCCGGCGCCAGCGGTGTGATCGGTACGACGGCGGTGGCGCGCTCGCGCCCTGACGGCTATACGCTGACACTGGGGAGCACGCCCGGCTATGCCACCGCGCAAGCGCTTTATCCCAATTTGCCCTATGACCCCATGCGCGATTTCGTGCCGGTGATTGGCGTGGCGACCGTGCCCAATGTGTTGGTGGTCTCTCCTTCGCTGCCCGTGAATTCTGTGCGTGAACTGATCGCCTACCTGAAGGCGCATCCTGGCGAAATGAGCTACAGCTCGGTAGGGCCTGGTTCCACGCAGCATTTGTGCGCCCGGATGTTCGAGCGCATGACCGGTACCGAGATGATCCATGTGCCTTACAAGGGCACGGCGCCGGCGATGCAGGATCTGCTGGCCGGGCGTATCACGTTGTCCTTCGAGAATATGCCGCCGCTTCTTCCTCAGATCCGCAGTGGAGGACTCAAGGCCTTGGCAGTCACTTCGGCGCAGCGCGTAAGCCAGTTGCCCAATGTGCCTACCGTGGCTGAGTCAGGTTTGCCGGACTTCACGGCATCGGTATGGTATGCGGTGTTCGCACCCGCGGGTGTGTCCGCCTCTATCGTCGAGCGCCTGCAGAAGGCTTTCGAGGCCGCCTTGCGGCGACCCGAATCCATGGCGCAGTTGTCGAATCTCGGGCTGACCACATTGGCAACGGACGCAGCGGCTACTCGTGCCTTCATTCAGGCTGATGCTGCCAAGTGGGGTGGCATCATCCGCTCCGCTGGCATCAAACCTGAATGAATGGAGTGCTCCCATGACCGAATCTGTCTATCCCACCCAGAATCTCGCCGGCCGAGTTGCCCTGATTACTGGTGCGGGCAAAGGTTTGGGCCGTGCCATCGCCCTGGGGCTTGCCGAAGCCGGGGCCGATGTGGCGCTGCTCGCGCGCACGCGTGCCGACCTCGATGCCGTGGCCGGTCAGGTGCAGGCCTTGGGGCGGCGCGCGCTAGTGATGGTGGCCGACGCGACACGTAGCGACCAGGTCGATGCCGCCGTGGCCCAGGCGGTTGCGGAACTTGGATCCGTGCGCGTGCTGGTTCATGCCGCGGGCGGGAGCCTGCGCAAGCCCAGTGTCGATATCTCGGACGAAGAGTGGGACCAGGTCATCGCTGCCAACCTCTCATCGACCTTCAAGGTGTGCCGCGCCGTAGGCCGGCACATGCTGGCGCACGGCGGCGGCTCGATCATCAACATCGCGTCCACTGCTGGCGTGCGGGGCCGCGCGGGCAACGCGCCCTATTCAGCTGCCAAAGCCGCGGTCATCAACCTTTCGAGAGCGTTGGCGATGGAGTGGGCGCCGAGCGGAGTGCGCGTGAACGTGCTGGCGCCCGGCCGCTTCCTGACGCCGCTCACGCAGGCTGAAATGGATATCCCCGAAAAGTACGCCGCCTTCGTGCGCCAGGTACCGCTGGGGCGCATCGGCCGGCCTGAAGAGCTCAAGGACATCGCGGTCTGGTTGGCTTCGGACGCGTCATCCTACGTCACCGGCAGCACGATCACGCTCGACGGCGGACAAACGCTCGCCTGAGCTTCACTTTCTCTCTCGTTTTTCGTGGCGCGGGCCATTCGCGCCAC
The DNA here is from genome assembly GCF_049532675.1 of Ottowia sp. VDI28. Taxonomy (NCBI): domain Bacteria; kingdom Pseudomonadati; phylum Pseudomonadota; class Betaproteobacteria; order Burkholderiales; family Comamonadaceae; genus Ottowia; species Ottowia sp. VDI28. The sequence goes on from NZ_CP149820.1 coordinate 2,615,850, forward strand.
CGTGGACACACACATGTCATCCAGGTTGTCGGGCGTGCTTGCGCTCAAGGATTTCGAGCCACTGGCGCAGCGAGCGTTGCCGCGTCCCATCCACGGCTATGTCGCCGGCGCGGCCGAGGACAATGCCTCGCTGCGAGCCAACCGAGCGGGTTTCGATGATTTCGCGCTAGTCCCCCGGACGCTGGTCAACGTATCGGGGCGTTCCCAGCGGCAGTCGCTGTTCGGCATCACCTACGAAAGCCCGTTCGGCATTGCTCCCATGGGCCTGGCAGCGCTGTCCGGCTATCGCGGTGACATCGCGCTGGCACAAGCGGCTCACGCCGCGGGTATTCCTGCCGTGCTCAGCGGCTCCTCGCTGATTCCCATGGAAGAGGTGGCTGCGGCTGCGCCGGGTACGTGGTTTCAAGCCTATTTGCCGGGTGATATCGAGCGTATCTTCGCGTTGCTTGGTCGTGTTCGAAGCTCGGGCTTCGAGACACTGGTCGTGACCGTCGACATTCCCGTCGGTGCTAACCGGGAGAACAACATCCGCACCGGCTTTTCAACCCCACTGCGTCCAAGTTTGCGCCTGGCCATGGATGGTTTGACCCATCCGCGCTGGCTGGCGGGCACTTTCGCTCGGACGCTGCTGCGCCACGGCATGCCTCACTTCGAAAATTCGTTCGCTGAACGCGGGGCTCCCATTCTTTCGCGCAATGTGCTGCGCGACTTCTCGGCTCGCGACCACTTCGACTGGGGCCATGTGGCGCGCATCCGTCAGGCCTGGCAGGGGCCGTTGGTGATCAAGGGGCTGTTGAGCGCGGCTGACGCCGCGCAGGCGGCCAGGCAGGGAGTAGATGGCGTGATTGTCTCCAATCATGGCGGCCGCCAGCTTGATGGCGCCGTGGCGCCCATGAGAGTACTCGAGCGCATTGTCGACGCCGCCGGATCGATGCCGGTCATGGTTGACAGCGGTTTTCGCCGAGGCACTGACGTTCTCAAGGCCTTGGCCCTGGGAGCACGCATGGTATTCGTGGGCCGTCCGTTCAATCATGCCTTGGCAGTGGCTGGCCGCGCCGGTGTAAGGCACGGCATCAAGCTGCTGCAGTCAGAAATCGACCGGAACATGGCGATGCTGGGGGTGGCATCCTGCGGCGACATCGACCGGACTTATCTTTTCAAGCAGTATCCGGCGCCGTCCTGAAACAGGACTGCCCGATTTCTTCCCGGCCGAAAGAGAAGTCATCCGGTTCCTGCCGCCGCTCTACTTCGAAGGAGGCTTATCCCTTCACTTCCAGGTTGTTGCGCACTTCCTTGACCCCTGTCACGCCCTTGGCGATGGTTTCAGCGCGTTCCTTGGCGGCGGAAGAGGGCGCCGGACCGCTCAGGGAGACGATTCCGTCCTTGGTACTCACATCAATCTTGATCGCGCTCAGATCCGGGTCTTTCAGCAGTCCGGCCGACACCGATGCCGTGATGGCCGCATCGCCGGCGCTGTCTGCCACGCGCGAAGCGGCGGCGCTGGCATCAGCGCTCATTTGAGCTGCGCCTTCCTTGAGCTGGTTACCCGCGCGGGCGGCGGCGTCCTTCGCTTCGTTGGCGGCTGCCGCTGCAGAAGCCTGTGCGTCGCGGGCGGCGTCCTCGGTTTTCGCAATCGCTGAGTCAAGCTTCTGGCCGGCTGTCTGCTCTTCGGTTTTGTTGCAGGCGGCCAGACCGGTGGTCAGTGCGGCCACGGCGGCCAGAAGCGTCAGGCGGTGAAGATGGCTTTTCATGTGAAATTTCCTTCCAGTATTCCCGGGGCTGATGTTCATATGCCCGGTGTACCCTGAATTTATGTCCATGTGTTCGCGCACTTTGTCAGCTACAGACGAAAGCTCTGTAGGAAAAGTTCTGCATGGTATGGGTGAGCGGCTAATGCGGCGCCCCCTCCCTGTCAATAGGGAAAAGAGTGTATACTTGAGAAAAACACTCGGAAATAGATTGGCGCAGCCCGCTGCATCAGTCGCTTACACCCGGTGGCTGGTATCCGGCTGCTGGCGGGGATGGTCCCCACGAGCCCAATTCAATCCCATACAGTCAAGGAGTTTGCCATGCGCCTTACAACCAAGGGTCGATTCGCGGTAACCGCCATGATCGATCTCGCGCTGCGCCAGGATAACGGCCCGGTGACGCTGGCGGCGATCAGCCAGCGGCAGCAGATCTCCCTATCGTACCTTGAACAGCTGTTCGGCAAGTTGCGCCGGCATGAACTGGTGGAGTCTACCCGCGGCCCGGGTGGCGGGTATTCGCTTGGACGCAAGGCGGCTGACATCACGGTCGCCGACATTATCGTTTCCGTGGATGAACCCATCGATGCCACCCACTGCGGCGGCAAGGAAAACTGCCATGGCGACGGCGGCCGCTGCATGACGCACGACTTGTGGACCTCCCTGAATGCCCGCATGGTCGAGTTTCTCGATTCCGTGACCCTGCAAAAGCTGGTGGACGACCAGATCGCCAAAGGCATCGAAGTCGAAGACAAGCCCGCCACCAAGCGTGCCATCTCCAGCGCGCCGGTGGTCAAACCTATCCGTGTGAACGCGCCCAATTCGGTCTTTGCGCTTGGCGGTATTGCCGTCAAGTCCTGAGGCGCATTTGAGCGCCTTGGCCGCGAGTTCTTCATTTCAATAACTAATTCATAGCCAGCAAAGCCAGCCATGAGCGAAACCCCACATTTCCCCATTTACATGGACTACGGCGCCACCACGCCGGTTGACCCCCGCGTGGTTGATGCCATGATCCCCTGGTTGCGCGAGCATTTCGGCAACGCCGCCAGCCGCAGCCATGCCTGGGGCTGGGAAGCCGAAGCAGCAGTCGAAAAAGCCCGCCAGCAGGTGGCCGACCTGATCGGTGCTGATCCGCGTGAAATCGTCTGGACGTCGGGCGCGACCGAATCCACCAACCTGGCCCTGAAGGGCGCCGCGAATTTCTACAAGGGCAAGGGCAAGCACCTTATTACCCTCAAGACCGAGCACAAGGCCACGCTGGACACCATGCGCGAGCTGGAGCGCCAGGGTTTCGAAGTCACCTACATGGATGTCCAGGAAGACGGCCTTCTCGATCTGGAAAAATTCAAGGCGGCCATCCGCCCCGACACCATTCTGGCCAGCGTGCTGTTCGTCAACAACGAAATTGGTGTCATCCAGGATATTGAAGCCATTGGCAACATCTGCCGCGAAAAGGGCGTGCTCCTGCACGTCGATAGCGCGCAGGCCACAGGCCGTGTCGAGATCGATCTGAAGACCCTCCCGGTCGATCTGATGAGCCTCACCGCGCACAAGACCTACGGCCCCAAAGGCATCGGCGCGCTGTACGTGCGCCGCAAGCCCCGCGTGCGGATCGAAGCACAGATGCATGGCGGCGGCCATGAGCGCGGCATGCGCTCCGGTACGCTCGCCACCCACCAGATCGTCGGCATGGGCGAAGCCTACCGTATCGCCAAGGAGCAGATGGCCGATGACAACGCCCATGCCGCACGCCTGCAAAAGCGGCTGCTCGACGGGCTGAAGGACATCGATCAGGTGTTCATCAACGGCACCATGGAGCGCCGTGTGCCGCAGAACCTGAACATGAGCTTCAACTTCGTCGAAGGCGAATCGCTGATCATGGGCATCAAGGGCCTGGCCGTCTCCAGCGGCTCGGCCTGCACCTCGGCGTCGCTCGAACCCAGCTATGTGCTGCGCGCACTGGGCCGCAGCGATGAGCTGGCGCACTCGAGCCTTCGCATGACCATCGGCCGCTTCACGACCGAGGAAGAAATCGACTACGCGGTGGAGACCATCCGCCAGAACGTTGCCAAGCTGCGTGAATTGAGCCCATTGTGGGAGATGCACCAGGAAGGTATCGACATCTCGACCATCCAGTGGGCCGCTCACTAACGATTAACTGAAATCGGCGCCGGAATGCCTGGTGCCGGATGTTCTACCTAGGAGATACAACCATGGCTTACTCAGACAAAGTCATCGACCATTACGAGAACCCCCGCAACGTCGGCAGCTTCGACAAGGGTGACGATTCGATCGGCACCGGCATGGTCGGCGCTCCCGCCTGCGGCGACGTGATGAAACTTCAGATCAAGGTCAACCCGGCTACCGGCGTGATCGAGGATGCCCGCTTCAAGACCTACGGCTGCGGCTCCGCCATTGCCAGCAGCTCGCTCGTCACCGAGTGGGTCAAGGGCAAGACGCTGGATCAAGCGGCTGAGCTGAAGAACAGCCAGATCGCCGAGGAACTGGCTTTGCCGCCGGTGAAGATCCACTGCTCGATCCTGGCCGAGGACGCCATCAAGGCCGCGGTCAACGATTACAAGCAAAAGCACGCCTGATCAATGTCGGTCTCCCTCACTGAAGCCGCAGCGCGGCACGTCAGCAAGTATCTCGCCAAGCGCGGCAGGGGCGTGGGGGTTCGGCTGGGTGTCAAGACCACCGGTTGCTCCGGCTTGGCCTACAAGCTCGAGTATGTGGACGAGGTCGCGCCCGAGGACGTTCTGTTCGAGGCGCACGGCATCAAGCTGATGATCGATCCCAAAAGCCTGGCCTATATCGATGGCACGGAGCTTGACTACGTGCGCGAAGGGCTGAACGAAGGTTTCCGGTTCAATAACCCCAACGAGCGAGACCGCTGCGGTTGCGGAGAGTCGTTCCGCGTTTGAGTTGATCGTATTTGAAGGCAGACCTCTTCCTTGCAGGAGCTGTCTCTGAATTTGCTCCCTCTTCCTATGGGAGAGGGTTGAGGTGAGGGCAAGCGGCGGCGCCAATAGGCAGACCGCTTGTTTTCACCTGTGTCCCTCCCCAAGCGAGGGGGATAAAAGAACAGCCAGCCTTTCAAGGCCTTGCATCCCGTCCCATGAACCTCCAGTCCACCGATTTCGAACTCTTCGGCGTGCCGCCGCGCTTTGCGCAGGATGCGGCTCAGCTGGACACCCGTTGGAAAGAGCTGCAGCGCCAGGTCCACCCTGACAAGTTCGCGACGCAGGGCGCGGCGGCACAGCGTGTGGCCATGCAATGGTCTGCCCGCATCAACGAGGCCTACCGCCGGCTGAAGGATCCTCTCAAGCGGGCGGCCTACCTGTCCGAGCTGAACGGCTCCCCCATCGGCGCCGAGAACAACACTGCCATGCCGGTGGAGTTTCTCATGCAGCAAATGGAGCTGCGTGAGCGCCTGGACGATGCCGCCACCGCCAGCGAATTGCATCAGATCGACGAACTGTCGGCATCCCTGTCGGACGAGATGCTGCGCAAGATCGCGCAGCAGGCTGATGACCTGGCCGACTGGCCGGGCGTGGCGCAATCCGTGCGGGCGCTGATGTTTTTGGACAAGCTGGCAGATGACATCGCGCGCAAGCGTGAGACACTGGCTGCTTGAAGTTTTTCAGCTTCGCTTTGCAAGATTTCTAGAAGTTATTCGATGGCGCTGCTCCAGATTTCCGAACCCGGCCAAACACCCGACCCGCATCAACGGCGCATTGCCGTGGGCATTGACCTGGGCACTACACATTCGCTGGTGGCCGCCGTTCGCCACGGCGTGGCCGAGTGCCTGCCGGACGACGATGCCCGTGTGCTGCTGCCCTCCGTGGTGCGCTACCTGGCAGGCGGCCGGCGCCAGATCGGCTATGCCGCGCTGACGGCTGGCGGACCGGAAGACGCCGAGAACACCATTCAGTCCGCCAAGCGTTTCATGGGCCGCGCATTGGCCGACATCGCGCATCCCGAGAAATATCCCTACCGGTTCATTGATCAGCCCGGCATGCTGGCCCTCCACACCGTGCACGGGCAGAAGTCTCCGGTCGAAGTCAGTGCCGAGATCCTGGCCACGCTGCGCCAGCGCGCCGAAGACACTTTCGACGACGATCTTTACGGCGCCGTGATCACGGTACCTGCCTACTTCGACGATGCGCAGCGCCAAGCCACCAAGGATGCCGCGCAACTGGCGGGCATCAATGTGCTGCGCCTGATCAACGAGCCCACTGCCGCTGCCATCGCCTATGGTCTGGACAACGCCAGCGAGGGCGTCTACGCCGTTTTTGATCTGGGCGGGGGTACCTTCGATATTTCCATCCTGCGCCTTACGCAAGGTGTCTTTGAAGTCATTGCCACGGGCGGTGATTCGGCTCTGGGCGGAGACGACTACGACCGTGCGCTGATCGACTGGGTCCTGGCCAAAACCGGCGCGGCCATGGCATCCGCCGACGCCAAGGCTGCCCTCAAGGCCGCAGCGCGCAGCGCGAAGGAGGCCCTGAGCGCTGCGCAGGAAACAGTGTTCCGAGCCGCATCCGGGGCTGAAAGCATTGAAACCACACTGACAAGGCAGGATTTCGAATCCGCCACCGCCGATCTCACCGCACGCTGCATGGCTGCTGTCCAACGCGCTCTGCGCGATGCCAAGCTGGCACCGAAAGACGTGCAGGGCGTGGTCATGGTGGGGGGCTCCACGCGCATGCCGCAAGTCCAGCGTGCGGTCGCCGAGCTGTTCGGCAAGCCGCCGCTCGTCAACCTCAATCCTGACGAAGTCGTGGCCTTGGGGGCTGCCGTGCAGGCCAATCAACTGGCAGGCAATGATGCCGCAGGAGACCTCCTGCTGCTCGATGTCATTCCGCTGTCGCTCGGTATCGAGACCATGGGCGGACTGGTCGAGCGCATCGTACCGCGCAACCAGACCATCCCTGTGGCGATGGCGCAGGATTTCACCACCTACAAGGACGGTCAGACGGCGCTTGCGCTGCACGTGGTGCAGGGCGAGCGTGATCTCGTGCAGGATTGCCGCAGCCTGGCCCGCTTCGAACTGCGTGGCATTCCGCCCATGGCCGCGGGCGCTGCCCGCATCCGGGTGACGTTCTCCATCGATGCCGATGGCCTGCTCAGTGTCGGCGCCAAGGAGCAATCCAGCGGCGTCGAAGCCAAGATCGACGTCAAGCCCAGCTACGGCTTGAGCGATGAGCAGATTGCCACCATGCTGCAGGAAAGCTTCACCACCGCCGAAGCTGACATCAAGGCGCGCGCGCTGGCTGAAGCCAAGGTCGAGGCCGACCGCATGCTCCTGGCCACGCAAAGCGCCCTGGATGCTGACGGCGCGCTGCTTGCGCCGGCAGAGCGTGCCAGCATCGACGCGCTGATGCTGGCGCTGCGCGGTATCGCCGCCAACAGCATTGACGCCCGGGCAATCGAAGAGGCTACTGAAGCTCTTGCCCACGGGACCGAGGCATTCGCGGCCGAGCGGATGAACCACAGTATTCAGCAAGCGCTCTCCGGCAAGCGGGTCGACACGCTTTAGAAAATTTCCAAGACATGCCCGTCATCAAGATTCTTCCCCACCCCGAATACGCTCCCCAAGGCGCTGAAATCCAGGCGACGCCTGGGCATTCGATCTGTGAAACCCTGCTCGAAAACGGCATTGAGATCGAGCATGCCTGCGACATGAGCTGTGCCTGTACCACATGCCACGTGATCGTTCGCCAAGGCTCTGAATCGCTGAACGAGGCAGAGGAAGAGGAAGAGGATCTGCTCGACCGGGCTTGGGGCCTGGAGCCGCAGTCGCGCCTGTCTTGCCAGGCCATCGTGGCGCAAAAGGATCTCACCGTGGAGATTCCGCGTTACTCGATCAACCACGCCAAAGAGAACCACTGAGGAGCGCCATGTCTCGCCAGATCGTCCTCGATACTGAAACCACGGGCCTTTCCGCCGAAGGCGGCGACCGCATCATTGAGATTGGCTGCGTGGAGCTGGTGGCGCGCAAGCTGACCGGCAACAACCTGCATTTCTACATCAATCCTGAGCGCGACAGCCATGAAGACGCGTTGAAAGTGCACGGCATCAGCAACGAGTTTCTGCGCGACAAGCCGAAATTCGCCGAAGTGGCCGATGAAATCCTGGCTTACCTGAAGGACGCCGAGCTCATCATCCACAATGCCGCGTTCGACGTGGGCTTTCTGAACAAGGAGCTGGAGCGGCTGCGCCTGCCCGGCATCGATTCCCATGTGGAGTCGGTGACCGACACGCTGGCCATGGCCAAGCAGCTCTACCCGGGAAAGCGCAACAGCCTTGATGCCCTGTGTGACCGCCTCGGCGTCGACAACTCAGGCCGTACCCTTCACGGCGCGCTGCTGGACGCCGAGTTGCTGGCGGATGTCTACATCAACCTCACACGCGGCCAGGACGCGCTCCTGATCGACGTCGGCAACGCCGACGACGAGAAAACCGTGGGCACCCAGCGCATCGACCTCACTGGCTACGTGCTCCCGGTCATTTCCGCCAATCCGCAGGAAATAACCGCGCACGAGGAGGTGCTCACGCAGCTCGACAAGTCGAGCGGTGGAAAAACTATGTGGCGCCAGATTGAATCTGCGCCAAATGCTGAAAAAAGTGTGGCATAATCCTATCTTTCAGCACTGAGACGAAAGTTTCAGTGGAGAAATCGGGTGATTAGCTCAGCGGTAGAGCACTGCCTTCACACGGCAGGGGTCACATGTTCGATCCATGTATCACCCACCAGATAAATAAACGCTCTGATGCTATCAAAATCAGAGCGTTTTTGTTTTGGTACGGCAAAAATACGGCAATCGTATTCCTATCAAGCTACCCGCTTGCACATCAACTGCAACTCCCGCTGGCCGCTTATCACGCCACCATCTGCCGATAAGGATCCAGCAGCCGAGTGAACAGCCTGTTCTCCACAATAGGCCGGTCTGTCTGGCTTTCGCGGTTCATGTACAGGCTGCCCACCAACATCAACACGGCGGCCTGCACTGGCGCGGCGTCGGGCAGTTCGTCCAGATTCAGATAGTCCAGCGCGGCAGTTTCAGCAGCATCGATCATTGCCAAGATAGCGGCGTCGTCTTCGTCGGTGTCAACGCGGATATGGTTTCTTGCTTCTTCCAGGGTCACCATGTCATTTCCTCAGTAGGGTGCCAGCCGCGCAGTGAAAGTCTGCCGCTGGCGGTCGGGGTTTCTTTGCTGAATGGCGCGACTCGCCGACTTAGGCGCCATCCGGGATTCACCTTGCGGTACCGCCCGGCCCGGTTTAAACAAACATGAACTGGCCATCGCTATAGCCCTCGCTCATCTCTTCGGCACTGGTGGCAATGCCAAAGGCCATAGCAAAGGCCTGCATGCCATCAATGCGGCCCGTGGTGCGGCTCTTGTCCAGCTTACGATTGCCCGCTGGGTCTTTCGTGGTGGTCGCGTTCGCCGCGCACATGGATAGCACCGGGTGCATGCCGTGGGCCACTTGCCCATTGAGCAAGGCACTTTCCAGCGCATCCAGTGCGGGGGCCATGCTCGCAAAGCCCTGCCCGAATGGCACCAGGGATAAATCAAGCCCCAGGCGATCCAGCTCCTTCTTGAGTACATCAATGCGCCAGCGGTCGAAGGCAATGGCCTGAAGGTTCTCCACGTCGCTCAGGATCTCGGCCATATCGGCGGCCACATGCTCATAGTCGATGGCTGCACCCGGCGTCGTGCGTAGAAAGCCCTGGCGGTGCCACACGTCATAGGGCACCCGGTCACGGCGTGCGCGGTCAAGCAAGCCAATCTCAGGCGTCCAGAAGTGCGGCTGCACTTGCCACACACCATCGTCATCCTGGCCGATCAGCACCAGGGCCGTCAGGTCGGTGCGGGCGGATAAGTCCAGGCCAGCGAATATCGGGCCGTCCACTGCGCCCAAATTTGCGCTCAGTCCGCAAGCCTTCCACACGTCCGGCGACACGAACGGGCTTTCTGTAGAAACCCTCTGGTTCAGCAGCAGGTTCCGAGCGCTGTTCTCCATGCTCGGCATGCGCTGGGCCTGCGTCATCTGCTCGCGTAGATCCGACTCCGAACGGAACAAGCCCAATGCCGGGTTGGCTGCTTTCCAGGCTTGTTCATCCAGCAGATCGCAGCCTTCCGGCGCGGCGTACAGGTGGCAAACAATCTTGGGATCACCCGATTTCAAGGCGTCGTCAATCTGCACACTGAGCCAATCGGCATCGGTGGCCGCTTGCGTGCTGATGACGATTTGCAGGGGATCGGCGTGGGCACCTTGCGAAGTCAGCAGCGCATCAATGAAGTCTGACTGCGGGCCTCTCACCTGGCCCCACTCATCGCCGATCACCAGCACCGGAGATAGGCCGTGGGCGGTCTTGCCATCAGCAGCCAATGCGCGGAACTCGGTGTTCATGGGTAGGCCGATCAGGCGCTTACCCGAAGGCACGATGCGCACAATGCCGGAGAGCTTGGGCGACTGCTGCACCATCTTGCAGGCCAGATTGAACACCAGGGCGGCTTGATCCCGGCTCATGGCACCAGACACAATCTGACTGTTCTGCTTGGCTTCAGGGCCTACCAGGTGCGCCAGCAGCAACCCGGCAATCAAGCCCGACTTGCCGTTCTTCCTGGCGATGGACAGGATCGCGCGGCGCGTGCCTGCCGGGTTGTCGTATACCTCGGTGATGAACCGCTTCTGGAAGTCAGCCAGCGCCAGCGGTTTACCCACATCCGCACCTTCGGGCGTCACACAGTAACGCTCGATGAACTCGATGATGCGGGCCGCTCGGCTCATACTGCGCGCAACCTCGGAATCAGGTCGTCATGCTCCTGGCGGGCTTCGCGTTCTGCCGTGGCCGCATTGACCATATCCGCAGCACGCCCTACAGTGGCAGTCGGATGAACCGCGACAGATCGAGCAAGAGCCATCGCCAGCCGGGTCAGCTTGGCATGCTCATCAGATCCGATTGCTACGGTTTCAATAGCATGCTGCACTCGCGCCAGATTCGCCGCCATCACCAGATCAGAGTCAGTCCACGTATCACGCGGGCGGCTGGTCACAATCGCATCCCAGAACGGTTTGCAGGCTTCGGGCAGGGTGACGTAGGCCGGGGGATCAATCGGGCCTTGTGCGGCGTTCTGCGCGGCCTGTACTGCTCCCTTGGCAGTGTCGGCGCGTTGGCGTTTGGGGGTGAGCTTCATGGTTGCCTATTTTTTAAGCAGTAAGCGTTAACGGAAGGGGTACAGGGCGGTCTAGCGCCATCAGCCCCCCGTGATTTCTGAGTCCTCGCGCGCGCGTGGATCAGGTCGCAGCAGCGCGGGCGTCTTGGCATTCCACGGGTGGCGCAGGTCGATTGGCCAGCCATCCAGGCCACACCCCAGGCTCACGCGCTTGCCCTGATCCATCGCGGTCTTGATCGAGTGACATCGATGGCACAGCGGGCACAAGTTATCCATGCTGTTGTCGCTCGGATCACCGCTGATATGGTCAACGTCAGTAGCTGGCTCGACCTGCCCACGCTGGGCGCATGCCCTGCACAGTGGCTCACCGGCCAGCACAGAAGCGCGCAGGCGCTGCCAGGCTGCGCCGTTAAGGGGTAAGGTGCGGCGCGGGTCTGCATCGCGTCCTGTGCGCTTGGAAAGGCGCAATGGCGGGGCCATCTTGATGCGGGTGTCTTCAATCATCTTGATGCGCGGCTGAAGCATCTTGAGCTTGGGGCGAGTCATGCGGCCTACTTCTGCTTGCTGGGGTACGGCTGGGGCGCTGGGGTGGAATCGGGTTCCACTGCCTTGGCATCGTCTATGCCCTCGATGGCGGGCAGGTTCTCCAGCTTCCTGGCCTCGCTCTTGAGCATCCAGCCGCTGGTAATGCCTGAGCTATAGAAGGCGGCGCGGTTTGTGGCATCGCCCCTCAACAGTCCTTCCACCTGATGCTCGGCAAAGTAGATCCGGCGTCCGGCCTCGGTCAGCAGCTTCTGTGCAATGCCCTGCTCCCACATGGTCAGGTGACGGCGCAGGCTCAGGGTCACGAACTGGCGGGCCAGCTCCACGCTGTTGCTGTAGTTGGCTGACTCCATGCTCTGCACGATGACAGGCGGTACGCGGAACAGGCGGCACACCTCCACCACTGAGAGCTTGCGGGCCTCTATCCACTCCGCATCCTCCAGCGTCATGGACACGGGCATGTAGTCCACGCCTTCTTCAAGGATAGCGGTACGGCCTGCATTGGTGCCCCCTGCATGCTGGCTAGACCAGGACTCACGGATGGAAGTGCGCTGCTCGGGCTTGAGCTTGCCGGGGAACTTCAGCACCCCCAGCAGCTTGGCACCGTTGCGGAAGGTGGAGACGCCATGCTCTTGCTCACTGATAGCCAGCTCGATCACACCCCGTGCAGCTTGAATCGGGCTGATGCCCATCACACCATCATCTCCCAGGCGGTGGCGCAGGTGCAGCACCTCATCAGCCAGCAGGCGGTGCAAGCGGCCTTCGGTGTCGGCGTACTCATAGCCCAGCTTGCTGTTTGTCAGCCTGAGTACGTTCATGCGATCCGGGCTGATGGGCCATAGCTCTCTCACCTGGCCGTCATAACCTCGAACAATCCGGGCATAGGCGTTGCCGCGAAGCAGGACAGCGGCCTGCATGTACTCGCGGAACTCCAGGGCGGTTTGCTCGGGGTTCGCCATGTCGTGCAGCACGCGATAGAGCGGATGGTCTGAGGCGCGTTCGCGGTCATCCTGGCTCCTGCGGTACAGGATCAAGGGTAAGGTGGCCGTGGTCTCGGCAATCGCCTGCACACAGGCATAGACGGCAGAGACGCCTTGCGCGGTCTGGTCGTTCACCGGGCCAGTGCGCAAGGCTTGGAAGTTGGCCCATGGATCATTCGGATTGGTGGCCCGGCGCTCCAGGCCCACCAGATTCAAGGCTCGGTCTATCAGGCTCACAGACAGGTCTCCAGCCACATGCGGCGCGGGTCAAGCACCGCCAGAACAATCGGGCGGCTTCTCAGGGCCACGGTGGTGTCGGTGTAGGCCGGATCACTGGTCAGAGTGATTTCGTGAAGATCCACGTTCAGCAGCTCGCGCACCAGTTGACCGCCTCTTTCCTCCCAGCGGTCGCCACCCTCGGCTACGCGAAAGCCGAAGGAGCAACCAGCCACATCACCACGATCGACCAGCACAGCCAGATCCCGGCCATGGGTGGTATCCGGTAGAGCCAACTCAAAAGCCAGTCCATGCGCATCCTCTTTGAGCTTCAGGCTGCCGCCTCGGGTGGTGCCCAGCAGGGCATCGCCTTGATGGTGATACAGGGCGCGAATATTGGAATCCGATTCCAGGGACTTGCGAAAGGCACCGTTGCGGATGACCTCAGAGAAACTCCCCAGGTTGGCTTCGCTGTTGAATATCGCGGCATACCCATGCAGCGTCTTGCCGTTGCTGCGAAGGTGACCAGTAGAGCGGACTTCCAACATTCGCAACTCTCCTTACAGGGCGATGTCGTCAGCCACCACAAACGCCTTGGGATGGCGCACTACGGCATCCATCGTGTGCAGGATGCGAAGCTGAACATCGCCTTTTTCGTAGTACCCGGCGGCGTAGGGGTTGGCCAAAATCTCGGTAGCTCCCCATTCACCAATCACCAACTGGCTGAAGTCACCAGCGATCAGGCGGCCCGTGTCGGGCGTGCCGGTCTTGGCGTCCAGTTGGTTGGTGACGTGGGCGGGAAGGTCAGCGACTCGGCCCCCTTGCATCAGGTACGCGGCACCAGCCACTGCATCCTTGAGCGTGGTTTGCAGCTTGGTCGACACCTTGGCATGCGTCACGATGGCATTGGGGGTGATGTTCTCCAGGCCCAGTTTTTCGAGCATGGCGACGATGGCATCCCAGTCCAGCGTTGCCAGTGATGCAGTTTGAATGCCTGCCACGTTCAAGATGCCCACGGGCTGCTTGGCGACTGCGGTGCCGTGCAGCAGGGCTTTGTCCACGGCCAACGAAACCACTGCGGCGAAGTCATCGCGCACCAGTTGTTCAATGGCCGGGTTGCTTTGCTGGATCAGTTGCCGAGACAGGGCAGTCAGTGCGCCTACGTGTTTCGGCTCCAGCTTCACGCTCGAATAGGTGGTGTTGCTTTCTGTGAGGCTGTCACCCTCGGCAACCCAGTACGCGGTCGATGCGCCGGTCTGCTTGGGCAGGACGGTATCACCGCGCAGGCCGGTCAGGACTCGGGCACCCAGGGATTTCACAATCAAGCTGTTGCGCAGCAGGCCAATGAACTGGTCTGCTTTGAAGTCGTCCGGCACGATGGCGGCGCTTGACGTAGTGGTCTGCGTGGCGCGTTTTTCGAAGATCGACGTAGGCACCAGAATGCCACCCTTGCTAGGCTCAATACCCATGCGCTTGGCTTCGGCTTGGAACTCAGCCAATGCACCCGTGGCGCTGCGGTTCTCGATCTGGCAGGCGATGGCGTCCAGCACGTTTACGCGGGACTCGGCATCCTGGCGGCTCTTGTCCACCGGAGTGCCCAGGGCGCGGCGCTCGGCATCCTCGATGAATTGGGCGCGGGCTTCGTCAGCTTCTAGGGCCACCACCTCAGATTTGAGTCGGTCGAAGGTGGTTTTCTGCTCGACAGTCAGTTCCTTGTGGGCTTCCACCAGGGCGCGCATCTCGGCAACTTTGAGGGCGCGTTGTTCGCGCAGGTCGTTGAGTTTCATGGGTTGTTTCTTTGCAAAGAAGTAAGAACAACCGATGATTTACATCACTTTAAAAACAATAGCAAGCTATCGAAAAGATAGTAAACGCGCTAGGACAGTGTTGGATTGAAAGCGTTGCTCGGACGTGAAAAAACCCGCACCGGGCGGGCTGGTTGTGGTTAATGCTTCGGGTACGTTCGCCGGAAGTAGTCCAGCAGTCCGGCGCGTTGATCGGGCGGAATTTCCAGGCATTCGATACGCATCTGTTCCCTGGCGGCTTCGCTGTCGTTGTAGTGGTTGCAGGCTCTCATGGCCGCTTCGATTAGTTCATCGGCAGATATGCAATTTTCAAAAAGGCCCGTCACCCCTACTGACGAAACTGACGAAACCCCCTTCGGAAATTCATAAATGCGCCCGGTTGGCACTGACGAAACTGACAAAACCTCCCTTTCGTCAGTTTCGTCAGTAGGGTTTGGGCGGTTTTCTGAAAAACGTGCTTTTGCAAGTGCAAGCCAACTCATGCCGTCCTCCGGGTGTGAGGGTTGATATAGAAGCGGGTGGTTGGCCTGCCGGTGGAGTTGTCTGTCTCCGCGCTGACGATCCAACCATGCTCTTCCAAAGTGGCGAGAGCACCTTCGACCTGCACGGCGGCGGTAGCGCCTGCCCATTGCTTTCTCACCACGTCACGCACGGTGAAGCCATCTTCGAGCTTGCCGTCTGCAATTCTTCGCCCTAAGGTGCGGGCGGTATTGACCTTGGCAGCCTCCACCAACCCATAAACTCGGCGGGCGTGATCGGCCAGATACTCGCACCAGGCGGCGGCGCGGATGGCGCTATCGGCCTGCACTGGTCCAATGCGTCCTTCGGCCAAGTGCAAGATCAAGGCGATGGCGCAGAACAGTTTCTCGAATTTCCCGAAGTGTTGGCGCATCATGGGATTCGACTCGCCGGGGATCAGCTTTGTGTTCAACTCGGTACACCACTCCACGAACACCGCCTGGGCGGCGTCATCGAAGTAAAAGTGGGGCAACTTCACGAAGTCGTCAGCAGGGGTTGCGCCGTCTTGAACCGGGTCGAAATGCGCCAGGCGGTCGAACAGATCGCGCACGGCCTCGCGGGCGCCCTTGACGGGGTAGCGGTCGCGCCATTCCCACTTCACCGACTCGGGAAACACCAGAACCTGAAAGCGTTGAATTCGCCCATCGTTATCGAGGCTACTCGCCATAGTCGCCAGGTAGCGTTCCAGCAGTTCAGGCTGAATGCCACCGAACACGCTCAAGCAAAGGTTCTTGATGTGCAAACTGCCGCGAGCGATCCGGTCAATGTTGAAGCTGCTAGTGCCGTTCCAGCCTTCCAGATAGAAAGCCCGATCACCCTCCCGGCCTTCCTTTTCCCAGCTTGCCAGCAGGCCGACAAGCTCATCGCGGAAAACCAGCATCCCTTGAGGATTACTTACCAGCATGTCGCCCAGCTTTTCGACGGTACTGTCGTTGGATTTGAAGCGGCGCTGGTGGGGTTCTTCCGGCGCTTCGATGGCCTGCATATCGGCAATAGCCAAAGCCATCTTGTCGCCATCACCCTTGCCCGTGGCGGCTTTCTTCATACTCGCCTTCACTGCGGCTTGGTGCGCTTCGTAAGCGGCCACCTCGGCTTCGTACACCTTTTGAGCTTGCTCCAAAAGCTCGGCCTCTTTAGCCTCCAACCGATCGAGAAACCGGGTCACTGTGCCCAGTGCCGGGGATTTCTTACTGCTGGGGTCTCCTACGATGCCACCGAAGAGGTTCGGCGTCACGATCCAATCATCGCGGCGCTTAGGTTTGATGGCGCAGCGGGCACCGATGACGGAACCAAGCGAGACGATAAGGGCGGCGGCGATGTAATCCGGCGCGCATGGCATTCGGTCTGCTTCGTCGAGTACGAACTCAGCGAGGGCCTTGGGTAGCATGGCCTCCGCGTCGAATTCCGGTGCATGGGGAAGGTCGGTCTTTATCTCGCGTGGCGTGGGCCACGTTTCGCTGATGGCCTCCCACACATTGGTTTCTTGAGCCTGAGTCAGCATCCCAACCTCCCTGCACTTGCGATACGTTGCTTGGCGATATCGGCGCGGGTCTTGTCCGCATCGCTCACAGGCATGCCCTTACGGCGGTCTGCGTTGACGATGAATATGATGCTGCGCTCGTGGTCGGTGGCTCTGCGCAATGCGCTGAAGCTCACTCCAGGGGCTGGCTTTGGCAATCCCCCGGTGCCGGGAAAAAAGTCAGCCACCGTCAGGCCAATGGCACTCACCACGGCCTCAAAGGTGCATCCGGCGTGGCAGTGCATCAGGATGCGGCCATCGTCGCCTTCGCGGATGCTCAGTGACGGGGATTTATCGGCGTGGGCGGGGCACCGGGCGATATGGCCGCGCCCAGCCTTGCGCACTGCCTCGAATCGAGACAGTAGGCTGTCATAAGCGATCATGGCGACCTCCTTACTTGGCGGCCAGGTCTTGAATCAACTTATTGATGTCGCTCTCGCGCCACGCAGCGGTGCGCGGGCCGAGCTTGATAGGGGCAGGAAATTTTCCGTCCTTGATGCCCTGATACCAGGCACTGCGGCTCACGGGAACACGAGACAGGACGGGGTTGATACGCAGGAGCTTTTCGCGAACTTGCGTTGCTTCGGTTGGAGAAGATGTTGCTGTCATAGGTCTAAACCTTTTTCAGTAAGGTGTAAAAAGACCTACGGGTAACCACGGACTAGCTCCAATGGGGCTAGTTCGGGTTAATATGCAAGGTACTCCGCCAAGAGTGCCATGCTTCCCGTAGGGTTGTGTGGCGGATCGGCCCGGTTGCCTGCAAGCTTCCGGGCCTTTCTTTTTGCTAGGCCACATTCATTGTGACAGCAAAAAACATCCAAATACGACCAAAAGGAGAATTCGATACGCTTTTGGACGATCGCCACGCGGCCACTATATATGGCGTTTCATTCATCTTCAAGCTACTACCTGTAGTGTATCTTTTACAAACTTGGCTATTCATTGGATATCAACAACTTATCCACGTTTTGCTGTGAATAACTAGCTCCTTATCCCATGGTTGTGCACAGCAGGCGAGAGGATATGAACAGCTGGTGTTGCATCCAGGTCACAGACTCCTATCCGTACAGGTCAAACACTTTTATCTTGTAGTAGTCGTGTGCCGTTTTTCTGGTTCAGAACGGTCGTGTGATCGTTGCCGTTCTGCATGTAGTCGAAGGGGATGTTGTAGATCAAGCCGGATGCTGGGCCTTGAACTTCTCCACACCGGCTTCGTGACCGTGGATGGCGATGCTGTCGAACACGTCGCTGCAAGTCTGATCCGGGGTCTGTCTGTCGAGCTTCCTGTTTTCACGGTTGGCAAAGTCTTCTTCTATTAGCTCGTTGACCTCGTCGGCGAGGTTCATGGCCAGGTACATCAAGTGCTGGCGCATGGTGTCATTCCATGGGAACTCTTCGTCTGCGACGACATGCTGGAGTGCAGCCAATTGCGGAACCACAATGTGCAACCGGTCAAAGGCGCTTGTGGTTGATCCGTTGCATCCGTTGATGTAGCCACGGCGGTACACCCAACGCCCATTCTCAAGCGCAACACTGGTTTGGTTTGCTACAGTCTCATTAGCCATTTTCAAAGTTCCTTTTTGAAGGTGGTTAGACGGCTCTCGGTGCTCTAACACCTTGAGCCGTCGCCTTTTGCCCTGCATGAACCGGCGCAGGGCTTGCCGGGGTTTCGTCAGTTTTGTCAGTACGGTTCTGGCAGTCTTATAAAAATCACAGTGCTACGCGCTCTAGTGCGGCGGCGGCAACTTCTTGCTGCAAGTGGTGGTAGTTGCGCTGGATCATCAGGATTGATGTTCCGCTGATCGAGGCGACGGTGGCCAGGTCGGTGCCCGCCGTCACCAGGTCAGTTATCAGGCTATGGCGCAGGGTATAAAGCGTGGCCTTGGCTGGAAGTCCGGCAGCGGTTACTGCATCTCGAGTGGGACATGTCCATTTATCCTTTACCCATTGGGCACCGTCGGCGCGGGTGAAAAGGCAGGCTCCTGGCAATTTGTCCTTGGCGGCGGCGGTGAACAATGCAGCGGTGGTGGCAGGTAGCTTGATGGTGCGTCCTTTACCTGCCTTGTCACTGCGGATCGTGAGCGTGTTCAGGCGCTTGTCGAAATCTGCTGCTGTGAGCGAAGCCATGGCACCAGGGCGAAGGGGGAGGGCGCACAAGGCGCGAACGAATAGCCCAATGTCGGGCGCAGCGGCGGCAATCAGGGCTTGGCGTTGTTGACGATCAAGGTATATATCGCGCCGGTTGTCCGCCCCCTCTATGGGTTTCAATTTCGACTCCCAAGCCTGCGCGGTGGTGACATGCCCATCTTCGAGCGCGAGATTCAAGGCGGCCCGAAAAGTCGTCATATCCCGGTTGATGGTGCTGGCGCTCCGGGGGCGGGTGGCCGCCTTCGTCTTATCTTGAGGTATGGCCTTGGTGTTGGTCAGCTTCGTTACCCAGCTAGAAATCGCTCCTTTGGTGAGCTTCAGCAATGACGTGTTAGCCAGCTTCTCATCAGAGAAAACCCAGCGATTGAATCGAGCTTCGGCATCGTCTGCCGTGCTGGTGCGCCCCTTGTCTCGCAGTGACTTGAGATAGTGGCGACAGGCGTCGGCTACCGTGACGATCCTCGTGCTTCCACCATGGCGAACATGCTCAAACCACGCTCTGGCGGCTTTTGCGGCGGCGTCGTAGCGGTCACTGGCCGGAAGGTCGCCGAAGTCGCCTAAGGCCTTGATGGTGCGCTCCCCGGTATCGGGGTTCCGGATTTTGGCAATCCACGTCCCAGCTCCGGTGGATAGGCATCTATAGCCCAGGTGCTGGCCAGCGGCTACGCGATCCCAATACGGCTCCCGTCGAGGGGGAAGGGATGAACGCGAAGCGACGGTGTTGATTTTCATACGGCAATTATGCGGCAAACATTGCCGTACTGTACCGCACTTTGATGGACTATAAAATCTGATATATAGAGGGAAAATCAGTTTTTTTTCGTCCAAGGAAATCCGTAAACGCTGCCTTCACACGGCAGTGGTCACATGTTCGATCCATGTATCACCCACCAGAATTCTTCAAAGTAATAAAGGGCCTAGGCATCGTCTAGGCCCTTTGTCTTTTGTCGGCGCGAAAAAGTCGTTTCGCGCGACTGGCAAGCGTGGAGTGCCCCTGTGGCTATGCATTCCTGCCTCTTTTTTGCTCCTGTTACCCCCTACGAAAAAACCCCGGACACTTGCGCGCCGGGGCTGTAAAGGCTCATGAAGGGCCAGGAGACAAAGGGTTGGATCAGGCAGCGCGCAGCAGCGGGCGGCGTTGGTTGGCGTCGAACAAAGGTACTGCGCGCTCGGCGGCCAGTTGTACGCGGGCTTTCAACGCGGGGCTGGTGACACGATAGTTGTCGAAATCGCTGTTGGCGCCATACACGCCGATCGGCAGCGTCAGCGACTGGAAGAAGCTGAACAGCGGGCGCAACTGGTGGTCCAGCATGAGCGCATGGCGGTCGCTGCCCCCGGTGGCCGCCAGCAGCACAGGCTTGTCGATGAGTGCATCCTGGCCGATCAGATCGAACAGGTGCTTGAAGTGGCCAGGATAGGAGCCACGGTACACCGGGGCCGCGGCAATCAGGAGGTCGGCCGCCTCGATGGCCTGCAGATGACCTTGGATGTCGGCCGGCAGCTCGTCGCGCGACAAGGCTTGTCCCAGGGCGCGCGCGAAATCGCCGACCTGCAGGATGCGCGTGCGCGCGACGAGGCGCTGCTCCAGCTCGGCGGCCAGCGCTTCGACCAAGGCGCGGGTACGTGAAGGCTGATAAGTGCTGCCGACAACGGCGACGATATCCAGGTGCTTGGTCATGGAAGGGCGCAATGAGTGCGAGAAAGGGCAGGAGAGCGTCACTCTAGGCGCGCCCAGAGCACCTACCAACGAACGAAAACCGATATGTATAGATGCTTTTTTCGCCGCGCCGCACAGAAACTATTTGGCCGCTAATTGCCGAAAGACATTGGCGCCAAGCGCAGTGCCATGCACAGCCAGATGGGCCCCGAGTTGAATGGCTTGCAACAACTCGGGAGAGGTCAGGCCTTGCGATAAGGCTGTGCCTATGATTTGGCGGATCGCACCGGGATTGAAGGCCGTGAAGCAGGCGTGCAAAGCCAGTTGTACCAGGCTGCGTTCCGCTTGGCTCAAACCATTGCCGGGTTGGCCTTCTTCTATGAAACCGAGCAGTGTTTCCACATACCCAGGGTCCAGCCGTGCCATGGCGGCCAGGGAAAGCGCATAAGGTGCACCGAGCCGGTCTATGCGGGATTGAAGTTTCCCCTCAATGGGCTCCGCCATGCTCAAGTCCGTCATTTCGGCCAGGATGTCCGCGGCTTGGCAGGTGTGGGCGATACCTTGAACTGCCACCAGATGCAGCACGTCAAAGATATCCGTTTGCGTGGCTCCCACTTCCAAGGCGCGCTTCATGTGGGTTTGCAAGCCAGCCTCGAACAGGTGGGACGATGAAGCGTCTAGCGCGACGTAGATGAGTTCGACCATGCGCGGCGTCAGCGGGCCCGTGCGTGCCGGATATCCGGCGTAGTGGGCGTACTGTTTGATGAAGCCTGGATTCGCCTCTAGCATGGTCTCAGTCCACGGGCGCCAGTAGCCCCGCTGCTCGATGAAGAACTCCTTGATCTGCGCGGGCGTCATATCGCCCATTTCGTTGCCCGTCTCGTCGCGTGTGTGGTCCATGGCGATGTCTCTCATTCGGCGCCGCACACCAGCGATTGGCCGGTCAGGAACTGGGCGGCGGGCCCGCAGACGAAGCGGAGCAGGGCATGCAGCGATGGAGGGGGCAGGTTCGGGGGAACTTCCAGCGCATTGATGCGAAGCGCACGGGCACCCCACTCACAGGCCAAGGTGGAGACCAGCATACGCGCGGCCGCGGTATCACCCGCGTCCTGCCAGGGGAGGGCTGTTTCGGCCGGCAGGAGTACCGTCAGGCTGGCCTTTTCGGCATGGGCGGCTGAAAACCGCGAGCCTGCCGCATGCACGGCCTGCAGGACATGCCCTGGCTTGCTGTACAACGGCGACAGATCAAGCGTGGCAGGGTAGTGCGGTTCGGCGGAGGGCCGAGGCGCTACGGCTTCCCAGGGCACAGCGTCACCTCCAAGCACCTCCAGTCCCGTTGGCAGATCCAGCGGGAGCGGCGCCAGCGTGGTGGGAGCAAAACGCTGGCTGCCACCGAAGATGGACGATCCGCCATTTACCGCCAGGATCTGCCCGCTCAAGGGCGCGCGCCCGCGCTGGCCAGGAAAAGATGCGCTTGCGCCATTTCAGGGGGCTCGCCATGCGGCCAAGCGGGATTTTGCTCACCGCATTGACCGGATCAAGCCGGCCGGCCTGGATAAGGCCGTCCAGAAGTTCCGTTCGTACGAAACCAGGCGCCAGCACAGTGACGCACCAGTCTGGCCTCGCTTGTGCCAAGGCCTTGGTCTGGGCGATGAGGCCGGCCTTGCTCGGGCTGTAGGCACCGCGCCATGGAATGGCATGCAGGCCGGCTCCGGACGCCACGTTCACAATCCGTGCGCCTCGCTTCAAGAGGGGAGCGCAGGCGTTGACCACGGCCGCCGGTGCCGCCAGGTTGAGGGCTAGAAGGCGCTCCAGTTGAGCGTAATCCTGCTCGGCCAGCGGCGTATTGGATGAGTCGGACATCCCCGCGTTGTTCAGGATGGCGTCCAGCGCCGGCGTGCCTTCACCCAGCGATGCAATCTGCTCCTGGCTGGTCAGGTCGATGGTGCGCAGCACGTGGACGGCTGAGGCCGGTGTAGGCAGGCTCCGCCCCAGTTGCTGCAGGGCCTCGGCGTTGCGGTCAACCAAAACGCATTGCCAGCCCGATTCGGCGAAAAGCTGCGCGGTATCGCGCCCTATGCCAGAGGCGGCGCCGGTGATGAGAACTGTCTGCATCTATGCAACCTGTGATGTCGTGATCAATACTTGATGTTGTAGGTATTGATCATGTTGCGCATGGCCACGAAGCCGTTGTCGATCAGTTTGGAGAATTCAGCGCTGCTGGCCGGGTAGCTCTTGATGCCGTATTCGTTCACAAGAAAATTCTTGTATTCGCTGCTCGAGACCACTTTGTGTGCCGCCGCTTCCAGGATCGCCTTGATCTCCGGGGGAGTGCCCTTGGGGGCGGCAATTCCGATGATGCCCGTGATACCGATGTCGTAGCCTTGTTCCTTGATGGTCGGCACGTTCGGGAACCACGGCAAGCGGAAATCGCTGGCGGATGAAATGAACTTGAGCTTGCCGGCCCTCACCAGTTCGGCATATTCCGAAGGGCCCTGCAAGGCGACATCGACGTGCTTGCCCATGACCGCGGTGATCGATTCGGCGGAGGACTTGTAGGTCACCTGATCGAACTTGCCGTCGGTCTTCTTCTGAAGCTGAAGGAACGGAAAATTATTGGGCGCACCCGTGACGCCATAAAAAACGCCCTTCGGTGTTTTCGCCTGGGCCACCAGATCCTTGATGTTGTTGATCGGGGAATCTGGAGCGGTCACGATGCCGTAGCTGAACTCCGCAACGCCTCCCAGCGGTTCGAAGTCATCCCGCTTATACGGCACCTTCATCAACTGAGAGGTAAAGGTGACAGTGCTGTAGGAGTAGAACCCGATCGTGTAGCCATCGGGTTTGGCTCTTGCGAGATTCCCGAGCTGGAGGGTCCCTGAGGCACCAGGCTGATTGACAATGATGACGGATTGCTTCAGTTCCGCTTCAAGCAGGTTGGCGAATTTTCTTGCGATACCGTCGGTCGAACCGCCCGCGCCGTAAGGAACGGTGATGGAAATGGTCCGCTGCGGATAGGCCAGGGTCTGCGCTTGGAGCCCGAAGCTTGTCAGAAGAAGCGAAGCGCCGCTCAGGAGAATCTTGGTGGTCATGTTCTGATTTCAGATGTTCGTCAGAGTGATGCCGCCATCAACGACCAGTGCCTGCGCCGTGATGAAGCCTGCTTCATCGCTTGCGAGAAAACAGATGCTCCGCGCAATGTCTTCCACGGTTCCAAGACGGCCAAGTGGGGTGCGGGCAATGCGGTTGGCATCTCGCTCCGCATTGCGGTTGCGTTGCGTGCCCTCGGTGGGAACGGCCGATGGGCAAACCGCATTGACGCGGATATTGCGCGCGCCGAGTTCCGCCGCGGCAGCGCGGGTAATGCCCAGCACGCCCGACTTGATGGCCGAATAGACCACGGAGTTGGCCGCCGAGCGGACAGCCGCGACCGACGCCACGTTCACGATGGAACCACCGCGCTCGGGGTCCATGACTTGCACCGCTTCCTGCAGGCTCCAGATGACCGACTTGAGGCCCACGTCGAGCATGCGGTCCACCGTCTCCGGCATGATTTCCGGGATCGACTGGTACCGCACCCAGGCGGCGTTGTTGACCAGAATATCCAGGCGCTTGCCCTGCTCGAATGCGCGTTGAATCGCTTCGCGGATACCCTCACGGCTGGCGATATTGACGGTAATGCCAAAGGCTTGGCCGCCCTGTACCTTGATCTCTTCCACGACGGGCGTGACCAGTTCCTCCTTGAGATCGTTCACGCAGACAATGGCGCCGCGCGCCGCCATCTGGCGAGCGGTTTCGCGGCCGATGCCCGCGCCGGCACCGGTAATGAGGGCCACGCGGCCGAGCAGATCCTGGTTCATGCGTATTCCTTGAATCAAACTGATTGGATGAAGTCCTGGCCTACCTGCTGAGCCAGTCCGCCCGAGCCGAAGGCGGCGTCGAATTTGCGTACTTCACGCAGGGCCCGATGCAAGGGCACCTCCCATGTGAAGCCCATGCCGCCATGCAGATGGATCGATTTCTCCAGCACGAAGGCCGCGCTGCTCAATGCGTTGGCCAGCACGGATTCCACCTGGCGTGCACGGCCGGATTCATCCGCTTCAAGTACCCGCTCAATACCCGCGTTGGCGGCTTCCTGCAGCAAGCGCATGCGTGCCAGCAGATGGCGGACGGCTTGCTTGGCCGACAGCGGGCGCCCGAACTGAACGCGGGCCGACAGGTACGTCGCCGTGGTGTTGAGCGCGTTTTCGGCCGCGCCGTTGACGAGACTGGCCACCAGGATATGCCCCTCGCGCTTCAGGGTTGCAAAGGCGGCGGCATCCAGCTCGGCCAATACTTTGGCTTTGTCCAGCACCAACCACGACTGGGGGTTCTCCGGGTCCAGCGCATCGTCGTGCTGGATTTCCACTGACGCGAGATCAAGCACGGCAGCACCCGACTCAACTCCTGCCCCTTTGGCAACCAATACCCAGTCGCTCTTTTCGGCATGGCGGGCTTGCCCGGCAAAGCTTTCCTGAAGGCTGCCCTGCAAGGCCCATGTCGCGATGCGCGCACCGCTGCACAGCTCGCTCGCCAGAGGAGAGTCGCCCAAGGCTCTGGCGATCAGAATGGTTTCGAGCAGTGGCCACTGCAGACCCAGCTTGCCTGCTTCCGCGACGATCGGCCGCGCAAACTCGATGCCTAAGCCAAGTCCGCCGGCCTTCTCGGACGCGCACACGCCGGAGAGCCCGGCATTGGCCAGAACTTCCGCCGCATCGCGGGGGCCGCGCTTTTGAGCATCGGAGACGGCCTCGCTCGCCGCCAGGGCGAATTCTTCAGGCTTGAGATCAATGTCTGTCGTGCCCATTTCACAGGTCCTTCGGCAAGTTCATGATGCGCTGCGCGATGATGTCCAGCTGCACTTCGGTGGTGCCGGCATAGATGGTTTCCGCACGGGCGTAGAGATAGGCTGTGGTGAAGGCCTGGCGAGCACGCTGGGCCAGGGGGCTGGAGCGCGGAGTCACGTGCGACACCAGGGACAGCGCCAGGCCCATGAATGCCTGATGGCATTCGGACCAGTACAGCTTGGTCAGTGAGCCGCGGGCGCCGATTTTCTCGCCGGCCATCATCTGATCGACTGTGCGCTCCACCAAACCCTTGAGCGCGTCGATTTCACCCACGATGTCGCCGATACGGCGCTGGTAGTAGCCGTCGTCCAGCAGCTTGGCCAGTTGCGGATCGGACTTGCAGGCCGCGATGAGCTGGCGCAATTCGCATTCGAAACGCCACGCCCGGTACATGCGGTTGGTGGCGCGTTCGATGGAAAGGACGCGGATGGCCGCGTTCCAGCCTTCGTCGGGTGCACCCAGGCGAGCGCTGTCGGGCACCACGACGTTGTCGAAGAATACTTCGGCGAACGATACTTTTCCATCGATCGACTTGATGGGCACCACCCGTATGCCGGGAGTGTCCATGGGTATCGCGAACATCAGCAGTCCCCGGTGCTTGTCGGCGACCGTGCCCGTGCGGGTCAGCAGCAGGCAGTATTGGGCCTTGGCCGCTCCACTGGTCCAGATTTTCTGGCCGTTGATACACCAGGTATCACCTGTTTGCACCGCCTTGGTACGCAGGCGCGCCAGATCGGAGCCCGCGTCGGGTTCAGAGAATCCCTGGCACCAGTAGTGGCGCATGGAGAGAATGCGCGGCAGGAAGAACTGCTTTTGCTCTTCGGTGCCGACCGTCTGGATGATCGGACCTGCGAGCTCCTTGCCGATCGAGCTCACGCTCTCGGGCATTGCCAGCGCCCCGATCTCCTTGTTGACCACCAGATGCTCGCGCAGCGTGAGGCCCAGGCCGCCGTAGGCCTTGGGCCAGGTCATGCCGGCGAGCCCGGCGTCATACATCGCCGCTTCCCAGTCGCGGCACTCGTCCAGCGTGGGCGTGCGGTATTGAAGGCTGTCCGAACGCATGTGCTCAGGCAGGTTGGCACGCAGCCACTCGCGCGCATAGCGGCGGTAAGCGGCCGAATCCGCCGCAGCGTCTGGTATGGCCGGGCTTGTTTTCATGTCCATGGATGTCTTCTTGCTAAGCAGGGGAGTGATCGGTGCTGGGGACCATCAGGGCATCCAGAACCAGGACGCCTTCGCCTTGCGGCCTCACGACAATGGGGTTCAGGTCGATCTCGGCCACGTCTGCGGCATGGCGGCACGCGAATTCCGAGAGCAGGGCGACCGTCCGGGCGGCGGCGGCCACATCGGCTTTGGCCTGGCCGCGAGCGCCGTCCAGCAGCGGAAACATCTTGAGGCCGCGCAGCATCTGCAAGGCCTCGTCTTCTGAAACAGGCGCGACTTGCACGGCCACGTCCTTGAGAATCTCCGCGTAGATGCCGCCCATTCCCACCATCACGACCGGGCCGAACACCGGATCGCGCGAAACACCGGCGATCAGTTCGACACCGCCACGGATCATGGGCGCCACCAGCACACCATCGAGGCGCGCCTCGGGGGCATGTTGGCGGGCATTGGCCATGAGGCGGGCATAGGCTTGCCGTACCGCTTCATCATCCTGCAGGTTCAAGGCCACTCCGCCGATTTCGGTCTTGTGGGCGATGTCTTCCGATGCAATCTTCAGCACCACCGGATACCCGATGGCGTGCGCGATCCGGGCCGCTTCGTCGGGAGTAGTCACGACCTCTTCACGAGGCACACTGATGCCTGCCGCCGCGAGTGCCCGTTTGGCATGAAATTCATTGCGGAATATGGCCGGATCGGGTTTGCCGACGGGGCCGTCATAGCCTTTGGGCGTCGCCAGCGCGGTGAGCTGGCCGAGCTTGACCAGCCCCGCGAGCCCGGTGGCGGCGGCGGGAATACTGGGAAACACGGGGATGCCGAGCGCGTTGATTTCGGCGACCGCATCTGGCGGCCCCTGGCTGATCAGCACCAGCAAGCGGTCCGGATGGCTTTCCCGGATTTTCGCGAGTGCTTCCAGGTAAACCCCGCGCAAGCGCGGGTTGTACAGGGACAAGGCGAGCAGCAGCACCAGCGTGCTGCCGTTCGTGTCGTTCTGCAAGGCCGTCAGCATTTTCAGCAGGATGTCGGGCCGTGCCGACATCTGAGCCGAGGCATCCACGGGGTTGTTGGTGCCGGCAGTGGGCACGGCTTCGCGAATGGCCGCCCTGGTGGAATCGTCCAGTTGAGGCAGTGTCATGCCGGCATCCACCATGGCATCCGCCATCATGATGCCGAAACCGCCTGAGGCTGCTACCAACGTGACCGCCTGCGTGGTGGGCAGACGCGCTGTACCCAGCAAGGCCGCTGCGTGACCTGCTTCGAGGAGTTCTTCGAAGGAACGCACGCGCAGCACGCCATAGCGGCGGAAGACGGCGTCGAACACCGCATCCGAGCCCATCAGCGCGCCGGTATGCGAAGCTGCCGCGGCCTGGCCTTGCTCGGTGGCGCCAATCTTGAGCACGATCACCGGTTTTTGCTGCTCGCGCGCCATGTTCAGCGCGGTGATCAGGCGGCCGGCGTTGCGGCAGGTTTCCATGCAGCAGAGGATGATGCGGGTGGTAGGGTCCATTGCCAGCGCGGCGATGCCATCCGCGACGTCCACATCCGCTTCATTGCCTGTCGCAATGAAGCAGCTGACGCCCAGGCCGCGATCGGCCATGTTGCGCATGGTGAAGCTGCCGATGTTGCCCGATTGCGAGACGATGCCCACCTGGCCGGCGGGTGGCATGCTCTGCTCCAGGGCAATGGAGAACGAGCCCACCAGCTTGTCCACGACATTCACGACCCCCAGGCAATTCGGCCCCAGCAGACGCATGCCGTGTTCACGTGCCGCGCGCACCATCTCGGCTTGCAGGGCCACGCCCTCCGGGCCCGCCTCGGCAAAGCCGGATGACAGCACGACCACGCCACGCACACCGCGGCTGGCGCAGTCACGAACCGCCTGCAGCGTGGCGCTCGCTGGAACGGCGAGGATGGCCAGATCGGGGGCTTGGGGCGTATCCAGGATCGACGCATAGGCCTGCAGGCCCTGGATGGTGCCCGCCTTGGGATTGATGGGGAAAATGTCTCCCGCATAACCGTACTTGCGCAGCAACTGGACCGGACGGCCCCCGATCTTGGTGATGTCGTCGGAGGCGCCGACCACGGCAATGCCTTTGGCCTGGAAGAAGGCGTCGAGTCCTGTTCCGGTCGCGATGTCCGCTTGAGTCATCATGTGCTCAGCGGCCTTTGAACACAGGAGGGCGCTTCTCGAGAAAAGCCATGCGCGCTTCGCGCGCGTCTTCGGTCTTCGAGAGAGCCACCGTGAACTCCTGCTCGAAGCGGTAGGCGTCGCGCTGGGGCATCAAGTCGACCATGTTGGCGGCCCGCTTGGCGTAGACCAGGGCCAGGGGCGCCTTGGAGGCGATCTCCCTGGCAAGCGCCATCGTCACCGGCAGCAGATCCTTCTCGGACAACACGTCTTCGATCACGTTGCGCTTGAGCAGCTCCTGCGCGGTCAGGCGTTGACCCGTGAAGAACATCCGGCGCAGGGTGGAGCGGCCGAACAAGGTCTTGAGCATCGAGGCTCCGCCCGCCAGGCCGACGTTGATTTCAGGCATGCCGACCGTGGCATTCTCGGACGCATACAGAATGTCGCAAGCGGCGGCGAGACCCAGTCCGGCGCCCAGCGCCGTGCCATTGATGGCGGCGATCACGGGCTTGCCGCATTCGCGGATGGAGTTGCCCGTTTCGCGGGTGATGCGGTTGTGATCGAGGAAATCGCCCGCGACCTCGCTATTGGGGCGGTCCTTCAAGTCGGCGCCGGCGCAGAACACATTGCCGGAGCCAGTCAGCACCGCGCAGCGGATGTCATCGCGGTCGGAGATGGCGTCAAAGGTTGCCACCAACTGACGGCGCATCTCGCGATTGAGCGCGTTGACCGGCTTGCGGTCCATGGCAACCAGGCCCACTCCATCGGAGACTTCCAGACGAACCCATTCATCGCTCATATATCCACCTTTAAGAAGCCGGCTTGCGGCGGCATAGATCAGAGAAGTAGCCACTTTCCAGGTAACCCGCCCGTTGCATCGGGGAGCGCCTTCACTTCAGCAGCCTCACTGGCGGCCGGTGATTGCCCTGGCGTCGATATGCTCGAAAGATTATAAAAATCGGCTACCAACTGATTACAAAATAAACTGAGAAAGTGTTCTGCGAAAAGTGCAGTAGTGGTCTATTGGTGGGGCAGGCAAGGGTTGCTAGTATTTGCCGGCCTTTTGTTGGTGCTTAATAAAAGGGTGGCTGATTTACTTGTGTTTCCGGGAGTGTTGGGGTTTATGGTTGGTTTCAGGTTTCCCGGAGTTAATTTATTGGATTGGTCCGGCATATGGTCAATAGCACGATCGAAAATATGAAAATCCAGCGCCTTGGCGATCTCAAAACAGCATTGGGCGAGTGCCCGGTCTGGCATGGCCAGCAACTCTGGCTGCTGGATTGCCGGCTTGGCCTGATACTGGCCCTTGATCCCGGCTCGGGCGAGATAACGGCGCGGCACGAAGCGCCAGCGCCCCTTGGCTCGTTTGCCTTCAATGGCGATCGCGGCGATTCCATCGTGCTGGCGCTCAAAGAAGAGGTGGCCAGTCTTGATCTGCGGACAGGCCAGCGGCGCACGCTGGCGCGGCTGGACGACAGCCATCCCCATTTGAGACTGAACGACGGAACGGCCCTGGCCGATGGCAGTTTCGTGGTGGGTTCGATGCACGTGTTTCGAGAGGCTGACGAGCCTCCGTTGGGCGGCTTTTACCGGCTGGATACGAACCTGGAATTCCGCAAGCTCGATACTGGCTTCGGCATCACCAACGGGCCCTGCGTCAACCCGGTCAATGGCCGCCTGCATGTGGCTGACAGCGCCGCGAGAGTGATCTATTCCTACGCCTATGGCGCTGATGGCTCGCTGGCCGACAAGCAGGTGTTCGCCCGGACCGATGCGTATGACACAGGTCCGGATGGCTGCACCTTCGACAGCGAGGGCGGGCTATGGACTGCGTTGGTGCGCGCGGGCGCGTTGGCGCGCTTCGATATGCAGGGTCACCTTACCCACAAGATCGAATTGCCCTTGGCTCATCCCAGTGCGCTGTGCTTCGGCGGGCCGGATATGTCGGACTTGTTCGTGACCAGTATCAGTGACAGCGGCCGGCTGAGCGCCTCTGGCCCGCTGGATGGCGCCGTGCTCAAGGTGACCGGCTTGGGCTTTCGTGGACACGCACGCCCCGTCTGTCGGATCCCCCCTGAGCCGCTTACGCGTCTTCCCCCCAAGGGGGACACACCCAACGGCCTGGCAAAGCCAGCTCCGCGGGTGCCCCGAGTGGCCTGCTCCGCGGCCTTTTGGGCTTTTTGCTCAATTTTTAGGGTGGGCAAGACACCCGGCGACCTAGCAGCTCCGCGGCCTTTTGGGTTTCTCAGGCCGAGGGCGGTGGATGAATGCCTGCGGCTTTGCCGTGGGCCTCGAAGCGTAGCTCGGGCCCGGCCACGCGGTCAGCCACGAAATCCAGGAACAGGCGGATCTTGGCTGGAATGATGGGGGTGTCGAGGATGGTGGCATACATGCCTTCCTCGAAGCCCTTGTTGGTGATGCAATAGTCAGTCAACACCCTGACGAGGCTTCCCTGGCGGATGTCGTTGTGCAAGGTGTAATCTTCCAGCAGCACCAGGCCTTCGCCCAGGCGCGCAAGCTCCAGCAGCGGGATGGCGTTATTGCAGAGATGGCGGGGCTTGAAGGCGATCTCCGTGAGCTGCTCCCCGCGCTTGAAGCGCCAGGTGTATTGCTCGCCAGGGAGTTGATAAGCCAGGCAATCATGCGCGAGGATGTCATCGGGCACGCGCAACTCCGGCCTGCCGGCCAGATAGGAAGGCGCGGCCACAAGGTGCCGCTCGCTTTGGAACAGCATGCGCCGTTTCACGCCGGCTTCCATGGGCGGAGAGATGCGGAAGTCGATGTCAAACTGGTTCTTCCGCAGATCCACCGCCGCTTCGGTCAGTGTGAGCTCCAGATGGATTTCGGGATAGAGCCTGCGGAACGCTGCGATCAAGGGCGGCAGCACACCCACGCCGAACATCACCCGTGAATGGACGCGCAGCAAACCCTGCGGCGCGGTGCTGATGGCCGTGATGTTGGTCTCGACCTCCTTGATGCGCCAAAGGATGTCCTCGAGCTGGCGAGCGTATTCCTGCCCCGATTCCGTCAGCGCGAGTTGGCGGGTGGAGCGCAGCAGGAGTTTGATCTTCAGCTCATCCTCGAGCTCGCTGATCATCCGTGACACCCCTGTGGCGGAGATGCCGAAGCGGCGCGCGGTTTCGGAGAAATTCTGAGTCTGGGAGATCGACAGAAACAGCTCCATGGCACGCAGTCTATCCATGAATCCTCCAGTTATTGCAGTTCAGAACTGCGGTTTCCGATGTGGCCGATCCGGTTTGTCTATCTAGAATTTGGAAATTCTTTCGGGTGCTACTTTTGTGGAGACGGTGCATGGAATTTGGCGTATTTATTCTGGCTCAGCAACGAGGCTATCACCAGACGTCGCAGCAGGTCATTAATAATTCAATTGAACAAACCATTGCGGCGGAACAGGCGGGATTTAATACCGCATGGTACGCGGAGCATCATTTCAATAATTATTCGCTTTCCCCATCTCCATTAATGATGGTGGCCCATATGGCCGGCCAGACGAAGCGCATTCGCCTGGGGACCGCAGTCTGCATCCTGCCACTCTACCAGCCGGCCCGGTTCCTGGCCGAAGTCGGGTTCGCCGACACCGTTTCTGGCGGCCGGCTCGATCTGGGCGTGGGGTCCGGATACCAGGAGTTCGAGTTCACCCGGTTTGGCGTGAAATTGGCCGAATCGGGCGCCATCTACAACGAATTCCTGGACATCCTGAACAAGGGTCTCACTCAAAAAGTCTTCGAGTACGACGGCCAGCACCTCAAGATGCCCCCCAGCTCCATCGCCGTGCGCTGCGTGCAGGACCCGATGCCGCCGGTATGGATCACCTCGGGGAATCCGGCTTCGCTGAGCCGCGGCGTGCAAGAGAACAAGAACCTGTTCGTGACCGCGCTGCTCAAAGGCAATGACGGCGTCCAGGATGTGCGCGACAAGCTGGTGAGGGTGGCAGAAGGCAACGACAAGGATCTGGACCGCGACATCAAGTTCGGCTTCCTGCGCTGCGGCTACGCGTCTGATAACCAATCGGAAATCGATGCCTACCTGGGCTGTGCGCTGTTTCAGCGGCGTATCTCCGAAAGCCTGAAGTTCCGGCGTGCCCAATCGGAAGACGGCTACATGATCAAAGAGGTGCCGTACGAGACGGATCCTACGCTGGAGCAGTTGCGCCAGAACCTGCCGGTGGGCTCGGTCAACCAGGTGATCGACAAGATGCTGGAGGAAATCAGCATCCTGCGTCCCAAGCACATCGCGCTGCAAACCCAACTGGGCGACTTCGATCAGAAGACCATGCTCAAGCAGATCGAGCTTTGGGGCGAAAAAATCATTCCGGCCATTCAGAAGGAACTCGGACGAAACGAGAAGAGCCCCGCGCCGGCGTCCGTCTAAGAGCATGTTCAAAGCAGCCAAGCCAGCGCAAGCACTCATCTTTCATACCGTTGAATAAAAGGAGACATGTATGACACACACGCCAATCAACCGGCGCACGGTATTGTTCGGCAGCATGCTGATGGGCACGGGGGTTCAAGCCTTTGCCAACACGGACAATTGGCCTTCCCGCCCCATCCGTATGGTGGTTGCGGGCTCGTCAGGCGCGGGGGGCGACGTATTCGCCCGCCTCATCTCTGACCCCTTGTCGAAGGTGCTGAAGCAGCCGATCGTGGTCGAGCCAAAGGCGGGGGCCAATGGTTTGATCGCATGCGATGCGGTGGCCAAGGCCCAGAACGACGGTTATACGCTGCTGTTCGCGCCGTCGTCCGCCATTCTCATCAACCCGGTGATTCACGCCAAGCTTCCGTATGACACGGAAAAAGACCTGACGCCCATCACGCAAGTCGGTGCGGCGGGCATTCTGCTGGTCGCGAATCCGAAAACGGGCTTCAAGAACTTGGCCGACATGGTGGCCTACGCCAAGGCCAATCCCGGCAAGCTGGCCTACGGTTCATGGGGCACCGGCTCGTCTGGCCACCTGGCCATGGAAGGTATCAAGGCGCACTATGGCCTGGACATGCCTCACGCGCCCTACAAGACGCTGGTCAGCGAAGTGACAGATCTGCTGGGCAACAACATCAGTGTCGGGTTCACCGACATCCAGTCGCCGATTCCGCACATGAAGGCTGGCCGCCTGGTCGGGCTGGGACAGACGGGTTCCCAGCGTTGGCCCGCCACACAGGATTTGCCCACTTTGTCGGAGCAGGGATACAAGTTCGAGGCCGATGGCTGGTACGGCGTTTTCGCGCCGGCCGGTACGCCGGTGGCCATCATCGACCGGTTGAACGAAGAGATCAACCGGCTGCAGAAAACGCCTGAAGTGCGCCAACGAATCGAAGGGCAGAACATGATCGTTCCCGTCGACCGCAATGCGGTCCAATTCGCAGCCTCGATCAAGAGGGATGCCGCGATCTGGCAGGGACTGGCGAAGGCGACAGACTTGAAAACCAAGTAAAGCGTGATTCGCTGCGACGTGCTCGTGTGCTGCGGGTGAGGGGCCTTCGGGCCCCTTTTCTTTGGCGTGGCCGGCGCGTTTCTTGAGTCATCTTCGCCATGAGTTCCGCATTTTCTGCAGGACTGAACCGCACTCTTTCTATATTCCGGATTGAGCCATCCCGCCGCAGAATTCTTTTCATCGCGTATAGCTTTCTGGAGAAGAAGACATGGAGTTCGGCGTATTTATTCTGGCTCAGCAACGTGGCTACCACCAGAGCTCGGAGCAGGTTATTCAAAACTCGATCGAGCAGACGGTGGTTGCAGAGCAAGCGGGTTTCAACACAGCCTGGTTTGCGGAGCATCACTTCAACAACTACTCGCTGTCGCCATCGCCGCTGATGATGATTGCGCACATGGCCGCCAAGACCAAGCGCATTCGCCTGGGCTCGGCTGTGTGCATTCTCCCGCTGTATCACCCCGCGCGCTTTCTGGCCGAAGTGGGCTTCGTGGACGTGGTCTCCAATGGCCGTCTCGAACTCGGTATCGGCTCTGGCTATCAGCAGTTTGAATTTGAGCGCTTTGGCGTGAAGATCGAAGAATCGGGCGCGATCTACAACGAATTCCTGGACATCATTCCGAAGGGTTTGATGCAGAAGATCGTTGAATACGATGGGAAATACATCAAGCTGCCTCCCAGCTCCATTGCCGTGCGCCCGGTCCAGAACCCGATGCCGCCGCTCTGGATTACTTCGGGCAATCCCGTCACCCTGGGCCGTGGCGTGCGTGAAGGCCACAATCTGTTCGTAACCGCGTTGCTCAATGGCAAGGAGGCCATTGTGTCCCTGCGCGAGCGGCTGGACAAAGTGGCGGAAGACAACAATGCGAATCTTGATGATGACGTCAAGTTCGGTTTCCTGCGCTGCGCTTACGCTTCCAACCATCAATCGGAAATCGATGCCTACCTGGGCTGTGCGCTGTTCCAGCGGCGTATCTCCGAAAGCCTGAAATTCCGGCGTGCCCAGTCGGAAGATGGCTACATGATCAAGGAGGTTCCGTACGAGACGGACCCCACGCTGGAGCAGTTGCGCCAGAACCTGCCGGTGGGCTCGGTCAATCAGGTGATCGACAAGATGCTGGAGGAAATCAGCATCCTGCGTCCCAAGCACATCGCCCTGCAAACCCAACTGGGCGACTTCGATCAGAAGACCATGCTCAAGCAGATCGAGCTCTGGGGCGAAAAAATCATTCCGGCCATCCGGAAGGAAGTTGAATCGATGAATGCGGCGGCGGTGGCTGCTTGATGCCCATGAGCGCAACCCCCGCTTTTGACAAGGACGCCTTGAGGGGCCGGGTGGCAGTCGTCACAGGTGCCTCGGGTGGCCTCGGGCTGGCGATCTGCCAGCGCCTTCGCTCGGCTGGCGCTCGAGTGGTGCAGGCTGATATCAGTTACCCGGCCGCTCCCGAGGATACCGATGATGGCCTGACCGTGCGCTGCGATATCGGAGACCCCGATTCGGTCACCGAGATGGCCCATCTCACACGCTCGCGTTTCGGGCGTTGTGATGTGCTGGTCAACAATGCAGCCATTTCTTCACCGCCGATCGGGCTGGAAGATATTCCGGTCGACACATGGGACAAGGTCTTTCGCGTCAACCTGCGAGGAGCCTTGCTGTGCGCGCAAGCAGTGGTGCCCATGATGTTCGGTGAACAAGCGGGCAGCATCATCAATGTGGCGTCCATCGCCGCGCGCTCGCCCACGCGCTTTGGCGCCTACGGTGCCACCAAGGCGGCCATCAGGGCGCTGACGCACCAGATGGCTGTGGAGTGGGGGCCGCGAGGCATCCGTGCCAACTCCGTCAGCCCAGGCATGATCCGCACGCCCCTCTCGGAAGTCCACTATCGCGACGAATCAACGCTGAAGAAGCGAACCTCCAGAATTCCGATGCGGCGGCTTGGCCTTCCCTTGGATATTGGCGATCTCGTGTGCTTTCTGGCCTCCGATGCGTCCACCTACATCAATGGCCAGGACATCGTGGTCGATGGCGGATTCCTGAAGGCCTCTCTCTCCAATCTCTATCAAAGCGAGTAGCCGATGAACCACTCAACCACGGAATCTCCGAAGCGCCTTCAAAATGTCTTCGTGGTGGCCGCGCAACCGGCTGCACTGCACGAGTTCTATCAAAACGCGCTGGGCCTGCAACTCAAGTTCCGCGACCAGGACCGTTGGATCCAGTACGGAGTGGGCAACACCAGTGTCGCGCTGGCTTGCCATGAGGAGGCCTTGCCTGCGACAAGCGGTGTCGTCATGGTGTTCGAGGTAGAGGGCTTCGAGCAAGCTGCGGAGCGCATTGCGGCATCCGGCGGTGAAGTACTCGGCATACGGGACATGGGCGCGCACGGGGCTGTGCTGTCATTGCGGGACCCTGAGGGCAATATCGTTCAATTATTCAAGCGCCAGGCGCTGCCGACATCGTGAGCCGTCCTGCATCGTGCGCCCAAACCATTGATCCCAAGCTGTTTCGGCAGCTATTGGGGTGCTTCCCAACCGGGGTGGCGATCATCACCGCCCGTGCTGCGGATGGCAAACCGGTCGGCCTGACGTGCAACTCGTTCAGTTCCGTTTCGCTGGAGCCGCCCCTTGTGCTGTTCAGCCTGCGCAAGGCCAGCAGCCTGCTCGGCGTTTTTGGCGAGGCCAGTACATTCGCCATCAATATCCTGTCTCAAGACCAGGACGCGCTCTCGAGCCGGTTTGCGTCGAGCAAGATCGCCGATAAATTCGAGGGTGTTTCATGGCGTTTCGGGCCGCTTGGCGCACCGCTGATAGATGACTGCCTCGTCAGTTTCGAGTGCAGCTTCCATGCGCGCCATGAGGCCGGGGATCATGACATTTTCATTGTCGAAGTGAAGGATATGAACACCAGCTCCGCCGGGAATGCGCTGGTGTTCTACAAGGGCGCGTACATGATGCTCGCCGAATCGCTTCGCAAGCTGGTGCTCGAAGGGCAGCTCGATACGCCGGATATCGACGAAGCTTATCGCGTGCTCTACGGTACGCTGCTCCGGTTGGCCTGCGATCGCGCCTCTGAGGAGGAGATTGACGCCATCGAAGCATCCGTCAACGAGATAGAACTGCATCAGGCCGTGGATGCGCTTCCCATGCGCATCGAAGCGACGGCAAGTTTCTTTTCATCGATTTCCGTGGCAGGCCACAACGAGGCGTTACGCCTGATGGCCCAGACCATGACCAAGGTGTTGCGCGAACGCATGACGCACGTCATCCCCATGCGGCCAAGACCTGACACCTTTCCGCTTCGCCGCCAGATCGTGCATCGCCTGCGGGCTCGGGACGCGGAAGGCGCCGAGCGCTCATTGCACGAAATGATCGATCTGCTGAGAAAAGGCGAGGAAGACGGCACCACGCCGGACGCCGCTGCAGCGTAGTGATTCGGTATTTTTGAACTTGAAATACCCGTTCGGGCTGAGCTTGTCGAAGCCTGTTCCGAGCCGCCCGAAGTGGTTCCGGGCGGCGCTTCGACAAGCTCAGCGTGAACGGTTTCCAGTGGGCTTATGCCGACTCAGTAAGAGGAGCTTCCATGACCGTCACTGTTGAGGTGAGCGACTTCATCGCGACCGTTACGCTGAACCGCCCTGAAGCGATGAACGCGATAGATCCGGAGTCTGCTTTTCAGCTTCGTGAGGCATGGCGTGAGATATCCCGCCGCGACGACGTCAGGGTGGGTGTTCTCACCGGTGCCGGCGATCGCGCATTTTGCGCTAGCGTGGATTTGAAGAAAACCATGCCTCCTGCTGAGACATTCGCCCAGCTCTACTTCGGCCCGGAACCATCCGATCCACCGATCTCCACGCTCCAGACGGTCAAACCCATGATCGCCGCCATCAATGGCTTTGCGCTGGGGGGAGGATTGGAGCTCGCGATGCTGTGCGATATCCGAGTGGCCGTGAGCACCGCCACCTTCGGCTTTCCCGAGGTGGGGGTGGGCAGTATCGCGGCGGGCGGCGGTACGCAGCGCGTCATACGTACCGTCGGTCAATCCGACGCCATGCTGATGCTGCTGACAGGCGATCGGATAGACGCACAGGAGGCCCTGCGCATCGGGCTGATCAGCCGGTTGGTCTCGCCTCAAGAGCTGCCGGGTGCGGCGCGCGCCATCGCCAGCCGTATTGCGGCCAACGCGCCATTGGCGGTGGTGGCCGCCAAGAGGTTGGCGCACCTCGGACGCGACCTGCCCCTCGCGCATGCGCTTGAACTGGAGCTGCAGATATTTGGCAATCTCCGTGATACCGAAGACCGGATCGAAGGCCGCCGCGCCTTTGCGGAAAAGCGCCGTCCGGTTTTTCGCGGCCGATGAGTTTTCAGCTTCCGTTACTTCGGAAAGTGCATTTTCGCTTCGTCCAGGCAAGCGTCTTTCTGTGCACCCGATAGAGCGTCACAACGCTGTTCGGCGGCCTTGAATTCGGCATCTCGGGCGTTCTGGGCCGCATCTTTGCGTGCGTTAGACACGTCGGCCGCCTTGCGGGCAGGCGAGGTAGCTGGAGTGGCTTCCGCGCGTTGCACCTTGGCCTCTCCCTTGGCTTTTTCATAGGCGGCTTTGGCGTCCTTTTTGCAGACGTCCTTGGCGTTGCCCGTTTGATCGTCGCAGCGCTCCTTGGCTACCTCATAAGCGGCTTCGGCCCGAGCCAGACGGGCTTTGTACTGCGTGACCTCATTGGGGTTCTGGCGCGCGGCCAGATCGGCCTTGGCAATATCCTCGTTGCCTTCGGCTTCCTTCTCGCAGACATCCTTGGCATTTCCTTTCATGGCTTTGCATTGAGCCATGGCGGATTTATATTGAGCGTCGATGCTCTGCTGCTGACTCTTGAATTCATCATTCGTCAAGGCATGGCCGGAAAGCGAAGCCAGCGAGATCATCACGGCACTGGCGATTTTGGGGTAGACGTTCATAGCTACTGCTCCTTGTCCTTCAGGACTTCATGACGGGAAAATTCAATGATGAAGTGTCCTGGGGAAAGGTGTATGTAGGATGAGGCCTACTTAAAATCAATATTGAATGGAATGCTGCTGGATTATGTAAGTCATATTGATGGAAGGAAATTTCCATTCCAAATTATTTCCATCGAAATAGGCAATAGGATTGATTTCAGTCAGTTGACCATTTCGAGGCATATTTTTGCGCAATCTCTGCATGCTTGTGCGCAACGCACACAATGATCATGGGTATGCTGGCTGCATTCATTGGCGCATGCCAAGCATACTTCGCTGCAGGTACGGCAAAAATGCTTCGCGAGCTCACTGTTTCGGGACATGGCGCCCGCCGCAAGACCGCACATGGCTGCGCAGTCGACATCAAGTGCGATGCAACGGGCCAGCATCTTGACATCATCCTCCTTCAGGCAAGCGTCCATGCACGTGTTGCAAGCAGTGGCACACGCATTGCAGGCATCGATGCAGGTTTGATATTGATTTGCCGAGAGCATTTGAATCTCCTTGTCATTGAA
The DNA here is from genome assembly GCF_049532675.1 of Ottowia sp. VDI28. Classification (NCBI taxonomy): domain Bacteria; kingdom Pseudomonadati; phylum Pseudomonadota; class Betaproteobacteria; order Burkholderiales; family Comamonadaceae; genus Ottowia; species Ottowia sp. VDI28. The sequence goes on from NZ_CP149820.1 coordinate 2,655,296, forward strand.
TCGCAGGCCTCCAGTATTAGTGCCTCATTCCAAGGAGCGTTGTAGGCGATGGGGCCGCATACGTATGAATACAGAATTAAAGAATTGATTGATGCCGATGCGCTACGCGCTGTCCTCACCCCGGGCCTTTTCAGCGAGTTTGTCAAATTCACGCTTCAGTTCATTCAACTCATCTTCTTCCAGTTCTTCAAGCGAGAGCATGCGGTTGCGCGCGGGCTCAATGGCGCGAATCAGCTCGTCCAGCTTGATTTGAATGGCCTCGGTGTCACTATTCTGGGTGGACTGAATAAGGAAGACCATCAGGAAGGTGACTATTGTGGTGCCAGTATTGATGATCAGTTGCCACGTGTCATTGAATTTGAATATAGGACCGGTAATCGCCCAGACAATGATGACCGCACACGCCATGAAAAAGATAGTGGGATGTCCACTGAATCTGGCAATTTTTCGAGAGATTTGGGTATAGCCATGGTGCTTTCTCACTTCAGACTCCTTTCAAGGGCCGTGCTGGTGGCAGCCTGTGGAATGGAGTTCTACGTGGATCACAGTGCCTCGTCTGTCAGTGAAGATTGATGGTTTGTCCGTGTCACACAAAAAAGCGCTCCCAGCCACGGTTTGGAGCGCTTTTTTGCGGGAGAACTGAAAAAATGGTCCCCACTTCCCCGTTTCGCGTGGATTCGCTGCCCCCCGAGGGGACTTTTCGTCTCGAGAACGGCCTGGCGACGAAAAATGTCCGTTCTCAAGTCATTCACGGACAAGGGCGTGAAGGAGAAGGCGATATAGCGCGCAGGGTTTGAGAGGATTGCCGGGCAGAAAGTGTTCGGATCGTCCGAGTGTCAGGGGCAAGTGTCATGAGCTACTTCGATAGAAGCTCGGCACAGTTGGTCAGTACCGACGTCAATCGTTCCGCTTCGCGCTCTCCCACCGCCGAGATCACGACTGTCTCTACATCGAGAATGGCAGCATGCGCCTGCAACAGCGCCTTTCTTCCTCGTGCAGTAATGAGGCTACGAAGAATCCTTCCGTGATCGGGGTCTGACTCTCTAGTCAAGAGCCCATTTCGCTCCATGTTGGCAAGGATGCTTTGCATAGTTTGAGGCGTGACAAATGCCGCCCGTGCCAATGCAGCGTTGGACAAGCCCGGTTCTTGTTCCAACGCCGAGAGCACCGCGCATTGTGGTGTCGTCAAGCCAATGGGCCTTAACGCCTCATCCAGCCGTGTACGCAGGGCGTGCTGAGCCAACTTGAGCGCTCCACCAAAGCGGCGTGCGATGGGAATCTCTGAATCGAAAATGGACATATCAGGAGGCTTATATTAATATAAGTACCCTGATATTACCTTGCGGCGTGTTCGCTGCCAACCACCCAGAGCTCACACCATGGCTGTTTCCAGCAAGATCGACAGTCCAAAGTCGGCGCAGGCTTTGACTGAAACACAAGTCCAGCACTTCATCCGCGATGGCTTCGTGGAAGTCCGACATGCGTTCTCGCGAGAACTCGCGGAGGAGGCGCGTGCCATTTTCTGGAAAGACTTGCGCCCCCACGGTTGTCTGCCAGACGATCCTGGTACGTGGACGCATCCTGTGATTCGTCTGGGGATGTACACGCAAAAGCCTGTCCTCGCTGCGGCGAACACGCCGCTGCTTCATGCCGCCTTCGACCAACTCGCTGGCTCCGCGCGCTGGCGACCATGCATGAGTGTGGGAACCTTCCCCGTGCGCTTTCCCTCTCCGGATGATCCGGGAGATACCGGTTGGCATGTCGATGCCAGCTTCGGCTATGAGGAAGCTGATTTCATGGATTGGCGTGTCAATATTCATTCTCGTGGCCGTGCTCTGCTGATGCTGTTCCTGTTCTCCGATGTTGGCGAGCAAGACGCACCTACTCGTATCCGGGCAGGATCACACAGAGATATCGCCCGTGCCTTGGCGCCAGCGGGAGATTCCGGACTCAGGATGCGTGATCTGATCCCGCACATCGCCGACACCTCTGACAGACCCGAGGCGCTCGCTACCGGCCACGCGGGCACTGTGTATCTGTGCCATCCATTCCTGGTGCATTCCGCTCAGATGCATCGAGGCGCAGAGCCGCGATTCTTGGCGCAACCTCCACTACTGCCAAGCACAGAGCATTGGATGGAGAGGCCGGGGCAATCGGCTGGTCCGGTGGCGCGGGCGATCTTTCCTGCGCTTGAAGAAAGCACTTAGAGACGAATCGCCATGTCGGCTGCATCGAGGTGCCATTGATGGAGCCGGTCCGCGTTGGTTCGCTGCCCCCGAAAGCTTTTTTTAAAAAGGCTGACTCAGCCTACTCTGGAATTTCGGCGGCGTAGTTCCCTGGTGCCCAAGCCGGCGGCCAACAAAGCCAACCCTATGAGGGACCATTCCGTCAAACTGGGTACCGGAGTAGCCGCCATTGGAGGACTTGGGTTAGGCGCTGCGGCCAGCAATGTTGCCGTGGGTGTGGTGGTTCCTGCCCCACGAAGGAGAGCCCCGACACTGGTGACTCGGATTCTTCCGCTTGAACCAACTCCGCCTCCGCCCCAATAAGGTGAATTGGGAATTGAAGAGGCACCTCCAAGCCCGCCGACACTGCTGAGCAATCCGTTGTTGGTCACAGCCGGGGCTGACAGCACGATGGAGCCGCCCGAGCCTCCGCCCCCACCGCCGCAGTTGCCGGTTCCGTCGCTGCCTCCATTGCCCCCATTGACGTTGATATGGCCTCCTGGATTCACGGAAATACTGCTGCACGATGCGATCTGGACGGCACCTCCACCAGCACCGCCGCCCCCCGAGCCGCAGTCATAACCGCCCGAACCACCGCCCCCGCCAGAGCCGCCCAACAAGGTGATGATGTTGGCATCGCCATAGGATGGACCACCCAGACCTCCTGCCCCGCCGCTGCCACCACCCGCCTCGGCATACCCGGCGCCCCCGCCACCAGACCAACTGGAGCCTTCGGAGCCAGCGCCCGGACCGGTGCCGCCGCTTCCGTTCAATGGGCCGCCACCGCTTACGAAACTTCCGTTGCCGCCGTCGCTGCCGCCGGCAACGCCCAATCCGCCTGATCCTGCTTGGCTATAGGTGACTCCAGCAGTACCAGCGTTTCCCGTTGCAGAAATGACACCATTGATGGTGACAGCATTTTTCGCGTTGATGATCAGCGGTTGCCCACCAGTGACTGTCAGGGTGACGCCGGCGTCAACGGTGAAAGAGGTGTATTGGTAGATTCCGCCGGACAGTGACGTGTCTGCTGTGATGTGCATGGCGCCCTGGCTCCCGTCGCCGCAGGCGTACTGAGCCCATACAGATCCGGCTCCAGAGGCCGCGACCAATGCACAGAGAATATGGCGGCTGAAGCGCGCGTGAAAGCTTCTCCGTGTGGACATGGCGTGGACTCCCTGTTTCTAATTGCAATCAATGTAGCACGATGAGGGGGAGTTGCGTATGTCGGGTCAGCCCGCCCTGATGTTGAGCCGGCGGATGAGGTCTCCCGACAGGTCGTATTCGGCCTTGGTCAGTTGCCGGACCTTGTCCGCATCGCCTGTCAGGCGGTCGCAGCCCAGCTCGATGAGCTGATCGAGCGTCTTGGGCAAGGCCAGCGCCTTGTCGCTTGCGATGGCGAGTTGCTTGCAGATGGCGTCAGGGGTGCCGGCCGGGGCCATGAGCGCGCACCAGGCGCCGATGTTGACGCCAGGCACCACCTCCGGAACGGTTGGAACCTGCGGAAGGGCCGCCAGCCGGGTGGTGCCGCAGACCGCCAGCGGCTTCAGCTTGCCGGATTTGATCAGGCCGGCGGCGGGCGTGTAGGCCACGATGCCCATCGGGATCTGGCCTGATGCCAAGTCCTGAATCATTGCCGCGCCGCCCTTGTATGGAACATGGGTCAGGTTGCCCTTGCTGCGTTCGCGCAGCAACTCTCCGATCAAGTGCATGGGCGTTCCAGCGCCGGGTGTGCCGTAGTTCAGACCCTGCCGATGGCTGGCTTCCAGCACGCCCGCGAGCGTGCTCGTGGGTGCCGAGGGGCCAGCGACCACCACGAGGCCGATGTTGCAGAGCATGGCGATGGGAACGAAGGTGTCCAGCTGGATCCCGCTTTGTGGAATCAAGTGCGGATTGGTTCCGAGCATGGAACTGGTGGCGGTCAAGAGGGTGTAGCCGTCCGGTTTGGCTCTGGCTACCGTGTTGGCCGCAATGTTTCCGGCCGCGCCCTGGATGTTGTCCACGACGATGGGCTGCCCAAGAATCTGCCCCAGGCTCGGGGCCATGAGACGCGTGAGCACATCGGTGGTGCTGCCCGGCCCGAAGCCCCCATAGATGCGTATGGGCTGGCTTGGATAGCCGCTTGCGCGGGTGGCAAGTGAAAGAGGCCCGGCCGCTGCGGCGGTCAATGTCTGGATGAATGTTCTGCGTTGCATCTCTTGCTCCTTTGACGTGGGAAACCTTTTGGGTGCTGGTGGGGTGCTTGCGGGTGGCTGAACTCAAACCATCCGGTATTTCTCGTGCATGGGCGTGGGGCCGGGATTGCCTTTGGAAAGGGCTTTTTCTCGTCCTCCGAAGCGCGCCACCAGGTTGTTCTGGTCACGTTTGGCTCGGGCGTCCACGGCGGCGGGGTCCAGCATGAGGCGCAGTTGCGCTTCCATCTCGTGAAGCACCTGCGAATAGGCCGGGTCTGATGCCAGGTCGTGGAGTTCTTCAGCGTCTTCTTCCAGATGAAAGAGCTCAGAAGGATGGCCCACGTAGTGGTGTAGCTTGAAGCCTTCGCGCGTCAGCATGTAGGCGGCTGTCTCGCTGCCTACGGCGTGGTATTCACTGAACCCGATGCGGCGGGGGTCGTCGGCCTGGGTGGCCAGCGCGAGCAGAGAGCAACCCGGCAAGTCATGCTCCTCGGGCAAAGGCGGAACACCGCATGCGTCCAGCGCCGTGGGGTAGATATCGACGAGGTTGACGTTGGTGGTGCAGACGCGGGATTCCGGAACGCCTGGTCCGGAAACGATCATGGGGATCGAGGTTGACTCGCGGTACAGCGTGGACTTGTTCCAGAGCCCGCGCGCGCCCAGGTTGTCTCCATGGTCCGAGGTGTAGATGATGGTGGTGGTCTCGCGCAGGCCTTGGGCGTCCAGGGCGGCCAGGATGCGGCCTATCTGCGCGTCCATGAAGGACACCAGTCCGAAGTAGCAGGCGCGGGCCAACTGGCGCTGGCCGTCCCCATCCAGCATGGCATCGTGATCCCAATGTTCCTTGAGCCGTTCCACCCAGGGATGGCGAGGTGTGCCGGCAGGAAGTGACTTGTGCGGAGGGAGCTTGTCCGTAGGGTAGAGATCCAGCCATTCCTGGGGAACGACCAGCGGCATATGCGGCGCCACGAGGCCGACGAACAGCGCCCACGGCGCGGCGCTGGCGCTTTCGCTTTCCTGTCCTCGCTGCTGGAGCCAGTCGCACGCCAGATGGGTGACTCGGGTGTCGTAGCGGTTGTAGCTCGATTCACCAGCGCCCAGTTCGTCAAAGATGGGGGAGCGCCCCCGGGTCTTCGGCAACGGATCGCGGACCGAGCCCCAGACCAGGCCGACGCCGTCCAGGATGTGCACGGGCTCGTGCTGTGCCATGAAGCCTGTCGGGTCCTCCTGGCGCCGGTAGTGGAGCTTGCCGATCGATTCGACGCGCACGCCCGCATCAGCCAACCGATGATGCCAACTGGTCCAGCGGCCTTCATAGGCGATCGCGTTGTCCCAGTATCCATTGGTATGGGGCCAATGCCCTGTGGCCAGCGAGGCACGGGCGGGCACGCAGATGGGGCTGGGCGTGTAGGCGTTGGTGAAGCGCGTGCCTTGTGCCGCGAGCGCATCCAGGTTCGGTGTGCGCATCCAGGTGGCTCCCGAGCAACCCATGTATCTCGGGTCATGCTCGTCTGAAAGCAGAAACAGAAGGTTGCGCGGCTTGGGTGGTTTTTGTTGTGTTGACAACATCATGGTCAAGAGATGGGATGTGGTGCAGGGACTGGATTGGAAGAGGGGGCTAGAAAATCTCGATCAACCCCAGGCTGGGGTTCAATCGGATCCAGTCACCGGTCTGGATATGCTCGGCCGGGTCTTCTTCCAGGCGGTCCATGAGCGGTATGCCGGAAAGCACGGCGCCTTGGGCAACGACCGGGTTGGCGCGCCGGCAGATGAGCCCCAAGGGTGCGAGACCGCGGGTGCGCAAGTCGAGCAGGGCCCAGGAGGTGGCAATGCCTCCTTTGGGCGTCGAGAAAACGTAGATCTTTCCAGCGGGCGAGCGGCCGAAATGATCATGGTCAGGGCGAGAAAACACACCGCGCACGCGGTCGAGGTCATAGCGGGCGTTGAAGCCTTGCCGGGAAACGATGGCTTCGCCTTCGACGGCGAGCCCATAGCCGGGAGGGCCTTGAAGCTGGCGTTTGGCCACGCGGGTCATGGTGTGCCTCCCGCCGCATGTACACCGGCATGTACACCGGCATGCACGGCGGCTTCTACGCACTGCTCCACACTGCCCAGTGCAACCTCATACCCTGCGCCTCGCAGGATATTCAGCAGCTTGGTGGAGGGAGTCAGTACAGTGCGCGCGTTCAAGGCGAGCCGCACCACGGCCGGAGCCATCACATAGAAGCAGGTGCCGCACAGGATCTCCACGCCTGCGGCTTCCAGTGTCTGCAGCATGCCGGTGCGGGCCAGTTCCCCTTCTACCTGGGCATTGATGGTCACGATAACGCGCGTGCCTTGCCTGACCTGGCGCGTACCCATGAGCCGCATGATCAGCGCCACTTCATGGATCGACAGCTGCGGGGCGCTGAAGACCACCAGGTCAGGCTGCTCGCGGGCAGGAAGCGTTGGAAATGCGTGCGCCAGATCGTCGCGCGAAATGCGCTCGAGGCGTTCGGGCACCTTCCCGCCGCAAGCCTCCAGCAGGGTAGGGGCTTCGGGCGTGCAGCCGACCACGTGGAACATGGCAATCGAGCCAAAGCTCGCGGCAGCCGCCGCGAAGTGCTTGAGCTCATCAATGCCCGGATTGGCATCGGGAACCACCACGGCGGGTACGGTCCAGTAGTCGGCGATTTCCTTGCCGACCCAGGCTCCCAGGGCAGACCAGTCGGCCGTGCCGCGCATGAGGCCGCCCACTTCGAAGACCCGGGTGGCTCGCCGGTTTTCAGCCAGATGAAACCCGTAGGCCGGCACCATGCCCGTGAGGGCTGCCGCGATGGATGCCGGGCCGGCTTCGTAGTTGGAGCGCGCGCCGGCCACGCCATTGGCAAAGGCCACGGCGCCTGTGTCTCCCCAGGCCAGGTGCTGCCGGAACCGCGGCGGCGACACGGTCTGGTAGTTGATGCAGGTGGAGGTGTCGATGCACCCCATCTGGCGCAAGGCCTTGTGCAGCCGATGCTCCAGCGCCACCTGGGATGATGGAACGCCGTAGCCCTCAGAGCGCTGGAAGTCCACACTGCAGGCCGCGGTGATGGTCGGGATCTGAAAACGCGCGCCGGCTTCGGCCAGTTGCTCCACCAGCTCAACCCCCACTTCTCCCATGGTGCCGACTTCGGCACCCGCCTGGGCGGAATCCACCGCCACGAAGCGAGTGGCGCCAAAGAACTCAGCCACCTGGATCTGCTGATTCATGGCCCAACGCCAGGGCTCTCCCAGATCGCCTTGCAGCATGGCCTGCTGCTTTTCATCGAGAACCAGGGCCATGCGCTATTCCAGTCTTTCTGCCGCCTGTTGCAGACGGTCAAGCAGGGTTTTCAGGGTCTGATATTCCTGCGCAGTGAATTCGGCCTGCAACTGCTTCTGGCGCTGTTTGGAAATCCGGGACCCCCTGAGATGAACCTCCCGGCCTTGGTCAGTCAGGTTCAAGGTGAATTTGCGCTTGTCCATCGGGTCCGGCGTGGAGATCACCAGGCCCTCTTCCTGAAGCTTGACCAGGGACCGGCTGATCCAGCCTTTGTCGATTTCCAGGATCTGTACCAGCGAGCTGAATGAAATGTCGGGGCGGCTGCCGATCACTGAAATGAGCCGCCATTGGGGCACCGAAATGCCGACTTCCTTGGGAATGGCATTAGCGGCCGAACGGTTCAGCGTGCTCGTCAGCTGGATGATGCGAAACGAGAGGTTCTGGGTAACGTCTACTCCGTGGTGGGATGGCGTGCGCGGCATCACGGCGCTCCTTCGGGCGAAGCGGGCTGGCTCAATGAGGCGGGCCCCTGCAGGCGCACGACATCGGCGCGGGAAGAGTGGCCCGAGAGGTCGAAGGCCTTGCGCGCGTGCGCAGCGGCTTCGGGGTCGATCCGGGCATACAGCAGCCCTTCCTGAGTGGGTGGCAGCGGCGTGCACAGAGGATCGCCGTTGGGAGCGAAGATCTGCGCGTGGCCGCCTCCTGCCCGCAGGCGGGCGGCCTTGGCTGGCGTGTCGCACAGGCTGTCGGCGACTTCAGCCGGCAGCGGCGCGCAGGGCGCCAGGACGTAGCAGCACCCTTCAGTGGCATAGGTCCGGCTGATGGCCAGGAAAGTGTCTGGGCTCAGCATGTGAGAGGTGGCGGCCAGCGGATAGCTCGGCCAGGCTGCCACATGAAGCATTTCCTGCTGCACGTGCAGGGCGTGCTTGAGAAGCGGATGGCGGTGCTCCGCGCAGGCCAGGGCGCCCACGCGGCCAAGGCTCGTGTCTGCCACAGGCAAATCCTGATGGCCGCCCTCTGAAAACACCTTAAGTTCCAACGGCCCCGGCTTGAGTTTGCGGCGGCGCAGCAGCGTTTGGCCTGTTTCATCGGCCAGCCACTGAGAGATATACAGGCGATCGCCTGCGCGCTCAGCGGCTCCCATGAGAACCTGAATGCCATGCCGGGCGGCCGTGCCGGCGATGGCCTGGATTTCGGGGCCTTCGAAATCCATGGCTTGCTCGCGGTAACGCTGGCTGAAGCCCCGCTGGTCAGCCCAACCGATATCGTCCAGCCAGATCCACCAGGGGTACCCTGGCAGCCAGAGTTCTGGGAAAGCGATGAATTTCGCACCGGCTTCCGCGGCTTGGGCGATCAGGGACTGCGCCTTCTCGACGGACCGTGCCAGATCCAGATAGACGGGGGCTGCTTGAACCACGCAGGCCAGGAAGGGGGAGTGCATTGAGTCCGGTTAGTTTGTTGTGTTGACAACAAATAATAGAGATCTTTGATGCAATGAAACTTCGGGAAAACCCTGCATGACGGGAAGGGCGCCTGAATAGAACTCCGCTCCACAGAGGGTGGGCCGCAAGTTATAGATGCCGTCTATGAACAATATAAGCTGCGATGGTTGTGCAGGCGGGGCGGCCTCCCTAGCATGCCGAGGCTTGGGCCGCCCTTGCCGAGCCCTTGAACGAGGATCCGAACAATGAAGAGTCTTGAGACAGAACTGGGTGAACGCTTCGCCGCTAACGCGGTGTTCCTGGGTAGCGATATTCCAGAAAGGTATTTCAGTGACTGGATGACCACCGCGCCCGCTGGAACGGCTCGCGCTCTGGTGCGGCCATCATCTACCGAAGAAGTCAGCGCCTTGCTGAAAATCTGCCATGCGCACGGAGTTCCCGTGGTGCCTCAGGGGGGCGCACCGGTCTCGCAGGGGGCGCCCAACCTGTACAGGGGTGTGTGCTGATTTCGCTGGAGAAGATGGATCGCATCGAGGCGGTGGATGCCGCGTCGTCCACGATCAGCGTCGAATCCGGCGTTACCATGGGGCGGGTGCAAAGGATGGCCAAGGAACATGGCTTGTTCTATCCCCTGGATCTGGGTGGCCGCGACTCCTGCACAGTGGGGGGAAATTTATCGACGAATGCCGGAGGAAACCGGGTGCTGAGATACGGCATGGCCCGGGATCTTGTGCTGGGGCTGGAGGCGGTGCTGGCCGACGGCACGGTCTTGAGCCACATGAACCTGATGCTCAAGGACAACACGGGATATGACCTGAAGCAGTTGTTCGTGGGCAGTGAGGGTACCCTGGGGGTGATCACCAAGGTCGTGCTCAAGTTGTTCCCGGAGCCGCGCACCACGAATACGGCCTTGTGTGCCCTGAAGGACTATGACGGGGTGCTCAAGCTTCTCGGCCACGTGCGCCGGAACCTGGGCGCCAATCTCTCGGCGTTCGAGATGATGTGGCCCGACTTCTATGAGCGCATGACGTCCGGACTGGCCCACCTGACGACGCCTTTGCCGCACGGCCATGGCGCTTATGTCCTGATCGAGTCGCAAGGCACCTCGCCCGATACCGACAAGGATCATTTCGAGCGTGTGCTGGGCGCCGCATTGGAAGAGGGCGTGGTCGACGACGTCGTGGTCGCGCAATCCGAAACCGATGCCTTGCGCTTCTGGGCGGTCCGGGACTCGTCGGGAGAATTCCGCGCCGTGTTCTGGCCCCATGTGGGGTTCGACGTCAGCATACCGACCGGCGAAATAGGCAGATTCGTCGAATCGCTCAAGGAGACGCTGAAGGCGAAGTGGTCAGGCACCCAGACAGTGTTCTTCGGTCACGCGGGCGATTCCAATGTGCACATCGGTGTGAAGGTGACGGAGGGTGAACAGCCCGAAGAGGAGATCGAGCAGGTGGTCTACAAGGCTGTTTCCGAGTGGCGCGGTTCCGTTTCCGCGGAGCATGGCATCGGCACTCTCAAGCGCGCATTTCTGCATTACTCGCGGACACCGGCGGAAATCGCCACAATGAGGTTGCTCAAGTCTGCTCTTGATCCCAAAGGCATCCTGAACCCGGGAAAGGTGCTTTAGGCGCGGGCTTGGCCAACGTGTTTGTGCTCAGGCGGCGTCAGCGGCACTCAAGCGCGTTGCCCGTGCGGGTACAGGCCTGTCCGTCGGTCCGGAAAAGTGTCCGGCCGGTACCGTTGTAGCGGTTTCCCAGGGTATCCCAGCAGCCGCTCGTATCGCAAGTGGTGATCAAGCCGGGCCGGCGGCGTGCGGCGCGCTCGATGGCTTTCGAACGGCGGTTTTCGGCGTCGATTTCAGAGGCGGTCTTGCCAGGCCAGGGATTGAACCCGCATTCACGTATGGCCTCGGCCCGATCGTTGTCGATCTTGGCCGGCGTGGCGGTGCTGCTCTGCGTGTTCGCGTTGCGGATGGCCAGGCGGCACGCTGGCGAATCCCGGCGGGCATCGGCTTGCGCCGCGTTGGCTGCCTGCGCCGCATCCATCTGCTGCCCTTGCGCCTCCTGTTGACGCCCCTGAAGGTAGCGCTCGTTATGCTCCCGTTCCATGCGGGTATCGAGGCTGTTCTCCTGGAGCTTGATGGCACCGCCGCTTGATTGAGGGGCGCAAGGGGCGTCGCTGTACACAAGCTTGCCATCAGGCCCCGTGCACCTGTGAACCTGGGCGCCGGCCGTGCTGGCGCCTAGCATCAGGAGGGCGGCTGCTGCAGCCATGTTGGCAAGTCGGATCAAGCCCATAGCGGCCTCGTCATTCTGAGAAATTCATGCATTGCAATAAGCAAAACAGCACCCGAGGGTGCCGTGCTGCTGGGGTTTGTTCTGGACTCGCGTTACTTCTTGCCGAGCGCGTTCTGGCGAGTTTGCTCTGCGTTCTTGAACGCGGTGGTCACTGTATCAAGCAACTCGGTTCGGGGAGTGAGCTTGTCGACCTGGAGGTTGCCGCCTTTGCCTCCCCAGTTGTCCGTGTACACCTGAGCTGCAGTACGGTCGCCCAGGGCAATCGAGTAGAGGCCGAAGCCTTCCTCGTCCCAATATTTGTTCGGGAATGCGTTGGATGTGCGGATGCCTTCCTGCCGGTCATTCCGATTACCGTCCCCGGGCTGCTTCCACCACTCATCGCTCCATTCGAAATAGAACATGCCCGTCACGGAAGGATGCTCGAATGCCTTGGGGATCAGCTTGCCGACCGCAGCCGCGGTCAATTTGACGGTGGCATCATCGGAGTAGATCGAAAGCCAATCATTCGGGTTGCGATGGCCGGTGGCGGGCAAGCCGTACTCGGTCATCAGGATAGGGCGGGCAGCATCTGACTGCTTCGCTTTCAACCAAGGGTCCAGCGCCGTGGCAAGCTGCTCTGCCTGGAATACGTTAACGCCGTAGAAATCGACCGATTGAGCATATTGCTTACGGTATTCCACGGTGGATGCGGCGAAATCGGCATCATCATTGAAAGCCCAGCCGATCAGTTTGCCGGGCGCCATGGCCTTCGCACGGTCGGCGTATTTCTTCACTTGGCTCCAATAGTGAACGGGATAGGTCTGGAGCTGCTGCCAATAGAGCGCGAGATCCTCGGAGCCTTCGCACTTGCGCTCTTCCTTGGTCGTCGGCGCCGGGGGCACCGGATCCGCGTAGTGGCACCTGCCGCCGACCTCGTTGAAGATGGTGAAACCGATCACCGCGGGGTGATCTTTCATCTGCGCGATCGTCGCGGTGAAGTTGTTGTCCCAGAACTCGTTGCTCTTGGCATTGCCGGGCGCATCGAAGGCGGACTTGACGTAGATCGTGTCCGGCATGGGGATGCCGACGATCACGTAAATGGGGTTCACGCCATTGTTCCAGGCGGCATCCAGAAATTTCTTGTGCTGGCGAACCAGAAGCGACCCTTGTGCACTGACCTCCGCAGGCGTGGGGATCGAGCCATCGTTCTTGATGAAGTTGGAGATGAGCGAGTAGGTTCGTATGGAATTGAACCCGTGGCTCCGGATGTTCTCCATGTCACGTTTCCAGACAAGCTCGAAATCGAGGAAGCCTCCGGGGGTATCCCAGAAGACATCGCCGAAGCTGGGGCCGTCCTTGTTCGAGAAGCCGATAGGCGCAGGAGAGTAGGCTACACCTTTGGCCAGGAAGTCCTTGGCTGGAGCTCCTTCCACTGCCACCGTCAGTTTGGCGATGCCATTGTCATCCATGGAGGCCTGCCACTGGGTGGTAGAGGGGGCCGCTGCGGTAGGCAAGGGGCTGGACGAGCCGTTCGCGCCGCTCCAGGTGATGGCTTCGTCATCGGTGGCCAGCGCGTAGCCGCCATTGCGCAGGTAGTCGACCGATATCGACTTGGCGGTCAAGGGAACGTCCTTGATGGTGACCACGGGCATCGCAGTGACCTCGACCGGTCCGTACACCAGGGAGCCGCTGGCATCTTCGAACTTGACCTGCATGCTGTCCACACCGTCCGGCAGAACGCTGGAGGTATCCTTCTGCGGGGAACTGCTGGTGGCTCCCGCACGGGTGGAAATCGTGACGTCACCTTTGTCCGCAGGGGTGTCCGAGCCGCCACAGCTTGCCAGCACGAAGGCACCGGCAATCGCCGCGGCAAGCAGTGAGCGCGGGATTAATGGCTTGTATACCATGAGACTGTCTCCTCCAAATGCCAGGCCGGCACGTGCCTTTGCCCCGCATGGCCATGCGGGGAGTCTGGCGAATCATGTAACTTAATATAACAGTCTCTGGTGCCGCTGCCAACCTTTGTACTAAGGACGGAACTCTGCGTCGCCCGCGCTCCTAGTCCACCTTCGCGCCCGATCTCTTGACCACCGGTTCGTAGCGTGCGCGCTCACGCGCCATGAAAGCGCCGAACTCCTCCGGGGTGCTCGGCGCCGGTTCGGCCATGAGCAGCGCGAAGCGCTGCTGCGTCTCCGGGCTTTTCAGTGCGGCAGTGAAGGCGGCATTGAGCTTGTCAATGGCGTCCTTGGGTGTTCCGGCCGGAGCTACTAGGCCCCACCAGGTATCCACCTCGAAGCCCTTGACGGTTTCGCCGATGGTGGGAACTCCGGGCAGCAGCGCCGAGCGCTTGGCGGTGGTCACGGCCAGGGGCTTGAGCTTGCCGGCCTTGATGTTGCTGGCGGCCGTGGCCAGATTATCGATATTGAAATCCACTTGGCCCGAAAGCAGGGCGAGTTGCGCGGGATTGCCGCCGTTGTAGGGGATATGCACGGCGAAGATGCCGGCGCCCTGCTTGAACATTTCACCCGCCAGATGGCCGGCAGAACCGTTGCCGCCGGAGCCATAGTTGAGCTTGCCAGGGTTCTTCTTGGCGTATGCGATGAGATCCGCCAGCGTGTTGATCTTCAGGCGGGCTGCTGTGTCGGTGTTGATCACCAGCACATTGGGTACCCGCACCATCTGAGTGATGGGAGCGAAATCCTTGGCGGCATCGAAAGGCATCTTGCTGAACAGCCAGGGATTGATGGCGTGCGTAGCCACCGCCGCGATGCCGATCGTGGTGCCGTCAGGTGCCGCCTTGGCGATCAGATCGCTGCCGATGTTGCCGCCTCCGCCGGGCTTGTTTTCGATGATGACCGTGCCGAGCGACTCTTTGACGCGCTCGGCGAGGGCGCGCGCCGTGATATCGAGCGGGCCGCCAGGTGCGTACGGCACGATCAGCCGGATGGGCTTGCTGGTTTGAGCGGCCACCGAGGTGCAAGCGGCAAGTGCGAGGCTGGCGAGAAAGAGAGAGCGTCTTTGCATGGATTTTGAGAGGGAGGAAGTTTCCGGTACGTTCTTTTGGGGGCTATTCCGCCTTGAATCCTGATGCCTTGATAGGCTGCTCCCAGCGCTTCAGGTGAGCGACCTGCATGGAGGCCAGTTCGGCGGAGGAGGCGTGGTAGGGGACCAGTCCAAAGCTGTTGATCTTGTCTTGCACGGTCTGGTCCTTGAGGGCTTCGGCAACGGCGCGGTCGATCTTCGCGACGACGTCGGCGGGCATGCCGGGCGGGCCATAGAGCCCGAAGTAAGCGTCGGCGGCCATGTTGATGCCTTGCTCCTTGAGGGTGGCGACCTCGGGCAGGGCCTTCGAGCGTTGCTCGCCGGTGACGGCCAGGATACGAACTTTACCTGACTTGTGATGCTCCAGCGTCTCGGAGGCGGTGTCCACCATCAATGGGATCTGGCCGCCGATCAGGTCTTGCGCAGCGGGAGCGCCGCCCTTGTAAGCCACATGCGTCAGGGGCACGCCCGAGGCTTGTCCCAGCAACTGGCCCGCAAAATGCGGTACGGTGCCGGCGCCCGACGTTCCGTAGTTTGCTTTGCCTGGGTTGGCTTTCATCCAGGCGAGTACGGATTTCAGGTCGCCCGCCGGCGCGCCAGGTCCTGCCGTGACCGCGAAATCGAAGGTGGTCACACCAGATATGGGTGTGAAATCCTTGAGGGGGTCATATCCGATGTTGCTGTAGAGCCAAGGGGCGATCACCATGGCGCCGCTCGGCGAGAGCACCAGCGTCTGGCCATCCGGCGCGGCACGTTTCAATTCACCCAGCACCAGGCGCCCGGCGGCTCCAGGCTTGTTGTCGACGATCACATTCTGGCCGAGCGACACACGCATTTTGTCGGCCAGCAACCGCCCCACGACATCGACCGAGCCGCCTGGCGGAAAGCCGATCAGGATCTTGATGGTTTTTCCCTGGGCGTGGGCGAGGGGGCTGGCGAACGCGCTGACCAGAGCGCAGGCCGCGAGGGCGGCCAGGGTGCGGCGTTTCATGATGTCTCCATTGATATGAGTTGTTAGCATAGTATCCACTAGGGTGTGTCATCAATTAAATCCCCCACGCGTTGCCAAGCTATGGGGCGCCAGGCTAGGCGTGGAGAGCGCCGTGTACTCGTGTACACAAGCGAGCCACAACAACGCCTGGCGCCCCCTGGCTTGGCAACCCTGCGGGCTGGCTCGCCCTGCGGCGTCTACTTTGTCGGCAGGCTTGACCGTAGATCACTACGGCCTGCGCCTGCCTTCGCGTATCCATCCCCAGGGCGAGCCAGCGCGTGGGGGTTTTAATTGATGACACACCCTAGACCGCCCCGTCCCTGGAGCGCTGAAAATTCAAAGATACGAGCCGCTCGCCGCATGATTGCGTGACGGTGTTTGTGCTTTGGCCTTGGAGAATTTGTGATGTTGCTTGATGCTGATGATTGCCAACTTGTCCTGATCGACTACCAGGCGCGCCTGATGCCTGCCATAGAAGGGCGCGAATTCGTGCTCGCGAACGCGCTGCGTCTGGCGCGCATGGCCAGATTGCTGCAGGTGCCTGTGTGGGGCACTGAGCAGAATCCATCCAAGCTGGGCGGCCTGGACGAATCGCTGGCACCGCTTTGCGACCGCATCGTGCCGAAGATGGCGTTCAGCGGCGCCGAAGAACTGCTGCCGCTGCTGCGCCCGGCCCCAAAGGTTCAACAGCGCGGCAACGCGCGCAGCCTGCCCAAGCATCTTCAAAAACCGGCCGTCGAGGCGCCTGAGCGCAACACGGTCGTGGTGGCGGGCTGCGAGGCACACGTCTGCCTCATGCAGACGGCACTGATGCTGCTGGAAGAGGAGTGCGATGTCTGGGTGGTCACCGATGCCTGCGGCTCCCGTACCGAACGCAACCGCGATGCCGCCTATGACCGGCTGGCGGGGGCTGGCTGCGAGCTGGTGACCACCGAGATGGTGTGTTTCGAGTGGATTGGCACGGCCGAGCACCCCGAGTTCAAGGCTATGCAGGCGCTGATCAAATAAAAGATGGATTTTCACGGGGGCGCAGGGCGCGCCCCGACACATGCACTGTACTTCGGTCAGTTTTGCGAAAGTCTTTCGACCACAATCGTGAGAACCCGCTAGTAGACTGGCTGCAAAAAAAGCCAAGGAGACGTTTTCATGACGAGCTATGCCGATTTCTACCGCCGTTCTATCGATCATCGTGATGAATTCTGGGCTGAGCAGGCCCAACTGATCGATTGGCAGACACCCCCGCAAACCATCTGTGACTACAGCAAGCCCCCGTTTGCCAAATGGTTTGTGGGAGGCACCACCAATTTGTGCCACAACGCGGTGGACCGGCATCTCAAGGACCGGGCGGACCAGCCCGCGCTGATCTTCGTTTCCACGGAAACCGATCAGGAGAGGGTCTACAGCTTCCGTGAACTGCACGCCGAGGTGCAGCGCATGGCCGCCACGCTGAAGAGCCTGGGCGTCGGAAAAGGCGATCGCGTATTGATCTACATGCCCATGATCGCGGAGGCAGCTTTCGCCATGCTGGCCTGTGCCCGCATCGGGGCGCTGCACTCCGTGGTGTTCGGCGGTTTCGCATCGGGCTCCCTGGCTACCCGCATCGAGGATGCGGAGCCGAAAGTGGTCGTCAGCGCCGACGCCGGTTCCCGAGGCGGCAAGGCAGTAGCCTACAAGCCGCTGCTGGACGAAGCCCTCAGGCTCTCGAAGCACAAACCGGCTGCCGTCCTTTTGGTCGACCGCGGCATGGTGCCCATGAGCCTGGAGTCCCAGCGCGACCACCTCTGGGCTGCCGAGCGCGAAAAGCACCTGAACGCCGAAGTGCCCTGCGAATGGCTGGAAGCCACCCATCCGAGCTACACCCTCTACACCAGCGGCACGACAGGAAAACCCAAAGGCGTTCAGCGGGACACGGGCGGCTACGCGGTGGCGCTGGCCGCTTCGATGAAGCACATTTTTTGCGGCAAGCCGGGCGAGACCTATTTTTCCACCAGCGATATCGGCTGGGTGGTGGGGCACAGCTATATCGTGTATGGCCCGCTGATCGCCGGCATGGCCACCATCATGTACGAGGGCTTGCCCATCCGTCCGGATGGCGGCATCTGGTGGCAACTGGTCGAGAAGTACAAGGTCACGGTCATGTTCAGTGCGCCGACAGCCGTGCGCGTGTTGAAGAAGCAGGATCCCGCTTACCTCACCAAATACGACCTCTCCAGCCTGCGTGCGCTGTTCCTGGCCGGAGAGCCGCTCGATGAGCCCACCGCGCAATGGATCAGCGAAGGCTTGAAGGGCAAGCCCATCATTGACAACTACTGGCAGACCGAAACCGGCTGGCCGATCCTGACGGTTTGCAACGGTATCGAGCACATGGCCACCAAGTTCGGTTCGCCGGGCAAGGCTGTCTACGGCTACAACGTGAAGCTGCTGGACGACCAGACCGGAGCCGAGTTGACCGAGCCCAACCAGAAAGGCGTGGTCGCCATCGAGGGACCGCTGCCTCCGGGGTGCATGCAAACCGTATGGCGTGATGACGAACGCTTCGTGAACACCTATTGGTCCAGCGTGCCGGGCAAGCTGGTCTACAGCACTTTCGATTGGGGTATCCGGGATCAGGACGGCTACTACTTCATCCTGGGCCGCACCGATGACGTGATCAACGTTGCCGGCCACCGCCTGGGCACGCGTGAAATCGAGGAGGTGATTTCCAGCCATCCCAATATCGCCGAGGTGGCGGTGGTGGGGGTTGCGGACAGCCTCAAAGGCCAGGTGGCCATGGCTTTCGCCGTGCTCAAGGATGCAAGCCAGATCGATGATCAGGCCGCCATGATGAAGCTCGAGGGCGAGGTTATGAAGACGGTGGATTCTTCGCTGGGAGCGGTGGCCCGGCCTGCGCGGGTACGCTTTGTTGCTGCCTTGCCCAAAACCCGCAGCGGCAAGGTGTTGCGCCGCGCGGTGCAGGCGGTGTGCGAAGGGCGCGATCCTGGCGATCTGACCACGATGGAAGACCCCGCCGCGCTGCAGCAGATCAAGAGTCTGGTTGCGGTTTGAGCTTGCGTTTGCGTGGAATGGCGCCGAGCGTGCTATTCCCCATCAAGGATGTCTGGAGGGCTGAGTTGTCCGGCCGCCCAGGAAGGCTCGGGCTCAAGACAACTTGAGTGCCAGCATTCCGAGAGTGATCGCCACGACCCCCGACCAGCTTAGGTGATTGAGCCGTTGCTTGAAAAGCCACGAACCGGCAATGGCTGTCAGCAAAATTCCCGTACCGCCCCATAGCGCATAGGCAATGGACAAGTCGATGCCCTTGACCGCTTGAGACAGAGCGGTGAATGAGGCCAGGATCGACACGATGCCCAGCGCGCCAGCCGTGCGTTTGGTAAAGCCGTTTGAATATTTGATGAAAATGTTGGCGGCCACTTCCAGCAGCACGGCAACGGCCATGAAGAAGTAGTGGCTGATCTGAGCGTCTTGCATGTGCCGGGCGCCAGTCAACGTGCTGCCTTGCTGGACCCCATGTTGATCAGGACCACGCCGAGAAAAAGGAGCGCCATGCCGATCAGTTTCCGGGAGTTCAAATACTCTCCAAAAAACTGAAGTCCTGCCATGGTGATGAGGATAAGGCCGCAGGTTTCCCACGTCGCATAAGCCAAAGCCATTGGCAGGTGCTTGACGGATAGGGAGAAAAAGTAGAACGACAGGCCGATCATGGCGTACATGAAGAGAAACGGCCCGACGGAGCTTGTGTCGGACGCGAACTTCATGGCGATCAAGCCAATCGATTCCACCGCGACGGCAGCAGCGAGATAAAGCCAAGGACGGGTTGGCAGCATATATTTTTTTGCGAACTTTTGTATTATTTTAATGGATGGCGCGCTTTGGCTGCTGGAGATGAACTTTTACGCGCGCAGACAGATCTCTCTTGCCGGCTGTCACGCAGCCGAGACGTATCGGTGGCACAATCTCGGCTGCGAAGTATTCCGGCCCTTCCCAGCCAGTCGCGTCCGCCAACCGGTTCAGCCGTGACGCGGAAGGTCACTTAAACCAACCCATGTTCCCTGCAGGGGAGCGAAAGGTCTGCGCAGCATGAACGAGGCGAAAACCGTCTACGCCACTTACGATGGCAACTCCTATCTCTTTGGCGGTAATGCGCCTTACGTCGAAGAGATGTATGAAAGCTATCTTGCCAATCCTGGCAGCGTCCCTGATAGCTGGCGTGATTATTTTGATGCACTGCAGCACGTGCCTGCCGCGGACGGCAGCAATGCCCGAGACGTGCCGCACCTGCCCGTGGTCAATGCATTTGCCGAGCGTGCCAAGCAAGGCGGCACCCGTGTGGTGGAAGCCAGCGGCGCCGATTCCGAACTCGGCCGCAAGCGCACGGCTGTTCAGCAACTGATCGCTGCCTATCGCAACGTCGGTGCCCGCTGGGCCGACCTCGATCCGCTCAAGCGAGCCGAGCGCCCGGCCATTCCCGAGCTGGAGCCGTCCTTCTATGGCTTCTCCGACGCCGACATGGAAACGGTGTTCAACACCAGCAACACCTTCTTCGGCAAGGAGGCCATGTCGCTGCGCGATCTTCTGAACGCGCTGCGCGAAACATACTGCGGCACCATCGGCGCCGAGTACATGTACATGACCGACCAGACGAAAAAGCGCTGGTGGCAGGAAAAGCTGGAGAGCAAGCGTACCAACCCGCAGCTCAACGCGGAACAGAAAAAGCACGTGCTCGAGCGCCTGACCGCGGCCGAAGGCCTGGAGCGCTTCCTGCATACCAAGTACGTCGGCCAGAAGCGCTTCTCCCTGGAAGGCGGCGAAAGCTTCATCGTGTCGATGGACGAACTGATCAACCGCGCCGGCCTCGCTGGCGTGCAGGAGATCGTGATCGGCATGGCCCACCGTGGGCGCCTCAACGTGTTGGTGAACACCCTGGGCAAGATGCCTTCCATGCTGTTCGCCGAGTTCGACCACACCGCACCCGAAGACCTGACCAGCGGCGACGTGAAGTACCACCAGGGCTTCAGCTCCGACGTATCGACGGCGGGCGGCCCGGTGCACCTGTCCCTGGCTTTCAACCCTTCGCACCTGGAAATCGTGAATCCGGTGGTGGAAGGCAGCGTGCGTGCGCGCCTCGACCGCCGTGGCGATGCCGAGGGCGATCAGGTGCTGCCCGTGCTGGTGCACGGCGATGCCGCCTTTGCCGGCCAGGGCGTGGTCATGGAAACCCTGGCGCTGGCCGAAACGCGTGGCTACTACACCGGCGGCACGGTGCACATCGTGATCAACAACCAGATCGGCTTCACCACCAGTGACCCGCGCGACAGCCGCTCCACGCTGTATTGCACGGACGTGGTCAAGATGATCGAAGCTCCCGTACTCCACGTGAACGGCGACGATCCCGAAGCCGTGGTGCTGGCTACGCAACTGGCGCTCGAATACCGCCAGGAGTTCAACAAGGACGTGGTGGTCGACATCGTCTGCTTCCGCAAGCTCGGCCACAACGAGCAAGATACGCCCATGCTGACCCAGCCGCTCATGTACAAGCGGATCACGCAGCACCCCGGCACCCGCAAGCTCTACGCAGACAAACTGGCCGCGCAAGGCCTGGGCGACACGCTAGGCGACGACATGGTCAAGGCCTATCGCGCCGACATGGATGCGGGCAAGCTGACCGTGGATCCGGTGCTGACCAACTTCAAGAACAAGTACGCCGTCGACTGGTCGCCGTACCTGCACACCAAGTGGACCGACGCCGCTGAAACGGCGATCCCGCTGGCCGAGTGGAAACGCCTGGCCGAGCGCATCACCACCGTGCCCGAAGGCTTCACGGTGCATACGCTGGTCAAGAAGGTGCTGGAAGACCGCGCCGCCATGGGCCGCGGCGAGGTCAACGTGGACTGGGGCATGGGCGAGCACATGGCCTACGCCTCGCTGGTGGCTTCCGGCTATCCGGTGCGCCTGTCGGGTGAGGACTGCGGACGCGGCACGTTCACGCACCGCCATGCCGTGTTGCACGACCAGAAGCGCGAGAAATGGGATGTGGGCACCTATGTTCCGCTGGAACACGTGGCCGACAACCAGGCGCCTTTCGTCGTCATCGACTCCATCCTGTCCGAAGAGGCCGTGCTGGGCTTCGAATACGGCTACGCTTCGAACGACCCGAACACGCTGGTGCTGTGGGAGGCCCAGTTTGGTGATTTCGTCAACGGCGCTCAGGTGCTGATCGACCAGTTCATCGCCTCTGGCGAAGTGAAGTGGGGCCGCGTGAACGGCCTCACGCTGCTGCTGCCGCACGGTTACGAAGGGCAGGGGCCGGAGCACTCTTCCGCCCGCCTGGAGCGCTTCATGCAGCTCTCGGCCGACACCAACATGCAGGTGGTGCAGCCCACCACGGCCAGCCAGATCTTTCACGTGTTGCGCCGGCAGATGATCCGCCCGCTGCGCAAGCCGCTGATCATCATGACGCCCAAGAGCCTGCTGCGCAACAAGGACGCCACTTCGCCCGTCTCGGAGTTCACTAAGGGTGGCTTCCAGACCGTGATCAGCGACAAGGGCGATCTGAAGGCCGACAAGGTCAAGCGCATCGTGGCCTGCTCGGGCAAGGTGTACTACGACCTGGCGAAAAAGCGCGAGGAAAAAGGCGTCGACGACGTGGCCATCATCCGCGTGGAGCAGCTCTATCCGTTCCCCCACAAGGTTTTCAGCGCCGAGGTCAAGAAGTACCCCAACGCCACTGAAATCATCTGGTGCCAGGACGAACCCCAGAACCAGGGCGCCTGGTTCTTCGTGCAGCACTACATCCACGAGAACATGGCCGCGGGCCAGAAGCTCGGCTATGCGGGCCGTTCCGCTTCGGCTTCACCAGCTGCCGGCTACGCCCACCTGCACCAGGAGCAGCAGAAGGCGCTGGTGGATGCCGCTTTTGGCCGCATGAAGGGTTTTGTCCTGAGTAAATAAATCAAGGGCCAAGGGTGGACGCGAGGGGCGCAAAATATTGCCCCGCGCCAGGCCCTGACGCTGAACCGATTGAACAGAAAGTATTGGAAAGAATAATGGCTATCGTTGAAGTCAAGGTGCCGCAGCTGTCTGAGTCCGTGGCTGAGGCCACCATGCTGCAGTGGAAGAAAAAGCAGGCGAGGCAGTTGCCGCTGATGAGATCCTGATCGAAATCGAGACCGACAAGGTGGTGCTCGAGGTGCCTGCCCCTGCCGCGGGCGTGCTGACCGAAATCCTGCAAGGCGATGGCGCTACCGTGGTGGCAGACCAGCTGATTGCGCGCATTGACACCGAAGCCGTGGCAGGCGCCGCCGCCCCGGCTCCCGCTGCTGCTCCGGCAGCCGCCGCGCCCGCTCCGGCCGCCAGTGCAGCAGCCCCTGCGGGTGGCAGCAAGGCTGGCATCGCCATGCCCGCCGCGGCCAAGCTCATGGCGGACAACCAACTGGCCGCTGGTTCCGTGCCGGGTACCGGCAAGGATGGCCGCGTGACCAAGGGTGACGTGCTCGGCGCCGTGGCTTCCGGCGCGGCAGCCGCTCAGGCGCCAGCTCAGATTCCCACTGGCGTGCCGACCAAGTCGCTGCCGCAAGTGGCGCCGCCTCCTGCACCCAACCTGGGCGATCGTCCCGAGCAGCGCGTGCCCATGACGCGCCTGCGCGCCCGTGTGGCCGAGCGTTTGCTCCAGTCGCAGTCCACCAACGCCATTCTGACCACCTTCAACGAGGTCAACATGGCGCCAGTGATGGAAATGCGCAAGCGCTTCCAGGACAAGTTCGAGAAGGAGCATGGCGTCAAGATCGGCTTCATGAGCTTCTTTGTCAAGGCGGCCGTGCATGCCCTGAAGAAGTACCCGATCCTCAATGCCAGCGTCGACGGCAACGACATCGTCTACCACGGCTACTTCGACGTCGGTATTGCCGTGGGTAGCCCGCGTGGCCTGGTAGTGCCGATCCTGCGCAACGCTGACCAGATGAGCTTTGCCGACATCGAGAAGAAGATTGCCGAATTCGGCGCCAAGGCGCGCGACGGCAAGCTGGGCCTGGATGATCTGACCGGCGGCACGTTCTCCATCAGCAATGGCGGCGTTTTCGGCTCCATGATGTCCACCCCCATCATCAACCCGCCGCAATCGGCCATTCTGGGCGTGCACGCCACCAAGGACCGGGCTGTGGTTGAAAACGGGCAAATCGTTGTCCGCCCGATGAACTATCTGGCCATGAGCTATGACCACCGCATCATCGACGGCCGCGAAGCCGTGCTGGGTCTGGTGGCGATGAAGGAAGCGCTGGAAGATCCGGCGCGCCTGCTGTTCGACATCTGATCGCTGACATCCGATATGAGTCCGCGCGTCTTGAGAATGAAGGCGCGCGGGCCTGCCTGACAGGAAAACCCTAACACCATGTCCAAGAATTTTGACGTCATCGTCATCGGCGCCGGCCCTGGCGGCTATATCGCGGCTATCCGTGCCGCCCAACTGGGCTTCAATGTCGCCTGTATCGACGAGTGGAAGAACGCCGCTGGCGGCCCAGCGCCCGGTGGCACGTGCACCAACGTGGGCTGCATTCCTTCCAAGGCGCTGCTCCAGAGCTCCGAGCACTATGAGCACGCATCCAAGCATTTCGCCGAGCACGGTATCGCGGTGAGCGGCCTGAAAATGGATGCGGCCAAGATGATCGGCCGCAAGGATGCCGTGGTGAAGCAGAACAACGACGGCATTCTGTACCTGTTCAAGAAGAACAAGGTCACTTTCTTCCACGGCCGCGGTTCGTTCGTGAAAGCCGCCGAAGGGGGCTACGAAATTGCTGTCGCCGGCGCGCAGACCGAAACGCTCACGGCCAAGCAGGTGGTGATCGCCACCGGCTCCAATGCCCGAGCGTTGCCGGGTGTTCCGTTCGACGAGGAGAACGTGCTCTCCAACGATGGCGCGCTGCGTATCGGCGGTGTACCCAAGAAACTGGGCCTGATCGGCTCTGGCGTGATCGGCCTGGAGATGGGCAGCGTGTGGCGCCGCCTGGGCGCTGAGGTGACCGTGCTGGAAGCGCTGCCCGCCTTCCTGGGCGCGGTGGACGAGCAGATCGCCAAGGAGGCCAAGAAGGCTTTTGACAAGCAAGGCCTGAAAATCGAGCTGGGTGTGAAGGTCGGCGAGATCAAATCCACCAAGAAGGGCGTGAGCGTGGCCTATGCCAACGCCAAGGGTGAAGCACAGACCCTCGAAGTCGACAAGCTGATCGTTTCGATCGGCCGTGTGCCCAATACCACGGGCCTGAATGCCGAGTCCGTGGGCTTAAAGCTCGACGACCGTGGCGCCATTGTGGTCGATGAGGAATGCCGTACCAGCCTGCCAGGCGTCTGGGCCGTGGGCGATGTGGTGCGTGGTCCCATGCTGGCCCACAAGGCCGAGGAAGAGGGCGTGGCGGTGGCCGAGCGCATGGCCGGCCAGCACGGCCACGTGGATTTCAACCTGATTCCCTGGGTCATCTACACCAGCCCCGAAATCGCCTGGGTGGGCAAGACCGAGCAGCAGCTCAAGGCCGACGGCGTGAAATACAAGGCGGGCACCTTCCCCTTCCTGGCGAACGGCCGCGCGCGCGCGCTGGGCGACACGACCGGCATGGTGAAAATGCTGGCCGATGCCGCTACGGATGAGATCCTGGGCGTGCATATCGTCGGCCCCATGGCGAGCGAGCTGATCGCCGAAGCCTGCGTGGCCATGGCCTTCCGCGCCAGCAGCGAGGACATCGCGCGCATCTGCCATGCGCACCCCTCGCTCAGCGAATCCACGAAAGAAGCCGCGCTCGCCGTCGACAAGCGCACCCTCAACTTCTAAACGGAATCGCTGCGGGGCACGAGTGTGCCCCGCAGCGATTTTCTTTGCATGAATGGGTAGCTAGCGGATGAATGCTGTGCGGCAGGCCTACGAGGCCGAACTGAAAAGCCGGGGCTTCCAGAGTGATCCAGCGCAGTTGCGCGCCGTCGATGCGCTGCAACGCTGTGCGGACGAATGGGCAACCTACAAGGACAAGCGCTCCAACAAGCTCAAGAAGCTGTTCAATCATCCTGAGATCCCGCGGGGGGTCTACATGTATGGCGGGGTGGGGCGCGGCAAGAGCTTCCTGATGGATTGCTTCTTCAACGCCGTGCCGATCAAGCGCAAGACGCGTCTGCACTTTCACGAGTTCATGCGTGAAGTGCACCGTGAGCTGGCGGCCATACAAGGCACGGTGAACCCGCTCGACGAACTTGGCAGGCGCATGGCCGCACGGTTCAAGCTGATCTGCTTCGACGAATTCCACGTGGCGGACATTACCGACGCCATGATCCTGCACCGATTGCTGCAGGCGTTGTTCGACAACGGTGTGGGCTTCGTGACCACGAGCAACTTCAAGCCCGACGATCTCTATCCGGGTGGGTTGCACCGCGACCGGATTCTGCCCGCCATCGACCTGCTGAACGCCCGCATGGAGGTGTTGAACGTCGACAACGGAACGGATTATCGCCGGCGCACGCTGGAGCAGGTGAAGCTCTATCACACACCGCTTGGCGCGGAAGCCGATGCGGCCATGAGCGAAGCTTTTACGCGCCTGGCCGCTTCCGCCGACGAAGATCCTGTGCTGCACATCGAAGCCCGGGAGATCAAGGCACGCCGGCGAGCCGATGGCGTGGTCTGGTTTGACTTCAAGACGCTGTGCGGTGGCCCGCGCTCGCAGAACGATTACCTGGAGATCTCGGCCCAGTTCCATACGGTTTTGCTCTCGGATGTTCCGCAGATGTTCGTGCGCAACGCCTCCGAGGCGCGGCGCTTCACGTGGCTGGTGGACGTGCTGTACGACCGGCGCGTCAAATTCATTCTTTCAGCCGCCGTGCCACCCGAAGAGCTCTACACTGAAGGCCCGCTGGCACACGAGTTTCCACGCACGATCAGCCGTCTGAACGAGATGCAATCGGCCGAATATCTGGCGTTGGAGCACAGAACCGTGGACACTCACCTCACATGAAACGTTTGCGCCTGCTCCCCAGTCTTCTGATGTTGGCTCTGCTGAGCGCATGCGCTGTCGGCCCATCGCTCGACGAACGCATTGCGGCCCAGCGAGCCGGTGATGTGGAGGCCGCGCGCGCTCTGGCAGCCGAAGCCCCTTCGGGTGATGATCTGCCCCAATGGCTTGAAGCCCAGAGAGCGCGCATCACGGCAGGGCGGGCCGCCGCCGCGCAGCGTTTTGCTGATCAGGAAAAACTGTGCTGGAAGCGCTTTACCGTGAACGCCTGCATACGGGAAGCCAGCGACCAGCGCCGTGCCACACTCGACCGCCTGCGCCAGGAAGAATTGACGCTGAACGACCTGGAGCGTAAGCGCCGTACTGCGGGCAGGCTGCAGGATCTGGATCAGAAACAGCGCGGAAAAGAGTGACGTTTCAAGGGGGCAAGGCCTGGGAGTGCAGGGTAGAACACGCTCCTAGCCTGTCCGTTTGCTCACCGCCAATGGCTCCACGCGGACAATGGCCAATGAGAGGTTGTCGCCACCGCCCATGGCCCGCGAGCGGGCTTTGGTGACGAGGAATTCGCTGGCTTTGCGGGGTGTGAGCGCATGAAGCACTTCTCCCATCTCATCGGGCGTGAAGTAGTGCCACAGGCCGTCGGAGCAGGCGAGCAGGGAGTCACCGCTTTGCAGCCGGCCGATATGATGAGACTCCAGCCTGGGCTCCTCCTCGGTACCCAGGCAGCTCATCAGAACGTTCGAGTTCGGGTGCGCCATCGCTTCTTCGGACGTCAGTTTGCCCTGGTTGATCAGCGCCTGGACATAGGAGTGATCGAAGGTGCGCCTCAGCAGCGTTTTGCCACGAAAATGATAGAGGCGCGAGTCACCTGAATGCAACCAATGGCATTCGCCTCCCGGATTGATAAGAAAAGCCGCCATGGTGCTGTGCGGCTCCTGCTCGGCGGCGATGGCCGTGAGTTTGATGACCAGATGGGATTCTTCGCCGATCTGCCGCAACAGGGCCGTGGCGTCATCAGTATCCGGGTCGTAGCGCTCGAAAAGCTGATGCGCGGTAAGCAGCACCTGGTCAGAAGCTTTGCGCCCGCCTGTGCGCCCGCCCATGCCGTCAGCCACGATACCCAGCATGCACCCTGTTACGCGTGGATGGGTGAACAGCGCCACCTGGTCTTGCTGTTGCGAGCGATCCCCCTTGTGCAGCCCGGTTGCCGCACGGAGCCTGTAGCCATCTTTCATCGCCGGGCCGCTCCCAAGATGAAAAGAGACCCCCTCGGGGGGCAGCGGACCTCGCGAAGCGGGGAAGCGTGGGGGCCATTTTTCATCGCCGGGCCGCTCCCAAGATGAAAAGAGACCCCCTCGGGGGGCAGCGGACCTCGCGAAGCGGGGAAGCGTGGGGGCTATTGCTCATCGCCGGGCCGCTCCCAAGATGAAAAAGCATTCCCTTGGGGGACGCCCCGAGGAGGGGTAGCGGACCACGCGAAGCAAGGGAGCATTTTTCATGGTTGCACCAAGTTGGCAAGCTCGTATTATTGAACGAAGTGGCCGATTTGGCCGCACCGTACTATTTCACGTGAATTCCAACCTCCATTCCCCCGAACGCCGGCTCATAGAACTGCGCATGGAGCATGCCGATCTCGACGCCTCGATCGATCGGCTGTCCGAGCAATCGCCCACCGATCAACTGATGATGCAACGCCTCAAGAAGCGCCGCCTGGCGCTTCGTGACGCTATTGCGCAACTGGAGCTGGCCCTCGAGCCCAAGGAGCCTGCATGAGTCTCCAACCGGCCGATCCGAAGGAGGTTCGTACCGCAGCCCGGGAGACCGAAGGCCATCAATTGAGCCAGCTTGCCGGCGCGTCTGGTGATGCCGCGAGCGCCCTGCAGAATGCCGTAGGTGTGGTGTTTGGCGAGGAAGGCCCACTGGCCCGCGCCGCCGACACTTTCCGCCCGCGCGAAGGACAGACCCGCATGGCGCAAGCGGTCGCGCGCGTGGTGGGCGAGGGCGGCGTGCTGGTGGCCGAGGCTGCAACCGGCGTCGGAAAGACCTTTGCCTACCTGGTGCCTGCGTTGCTTTCCGGTGAGCGGGTGCTGCTTTCCACGGCTACCAAGACCCTGCAGGATCAGCTGTACGGGCGCGATCTGCCCGCGGTGGCCCGTGCGCTGGGTCTCCCGGTGCGCATGGCACTCCTCAAGGGGCGTGGCAGCTACCTGTGCCTGCATCGCCTTGAGTCTGCGCCCCAGGCATTGGGAAGCCATGAGAGGGGGCGCAGCATACATTGGCCAAAATAGAGCGTTGGGCCCAGTCCACACGCACGGGAGACTTGGCGGAGATGCCGGGGCTGCATGAAAACTCGCCGGTTATTCCGCTGGTGACTTCCACGCGTGAAAACTGCCTGGGCGCCGATTGTCCCAAGTGGCGCGCCTGCCACGTGAACCTGGCGCGGCGCGAAGCCATGGCGGCCGACGTGGTGGTGATCAACCACCATCTGTTCTTTGCCGATCTGGCGATCCGCGAGTCTGGCATGGCAGAGCTTCTACCCACCGTGCGCGTGGTGATTTTCGACGAAGCCCATCAGCTCAACGAAACGGGTATTCAGTTCCTGGGAATCCATCTAGGTACCGCTCAACTGCTGGACTTTTCCCGCGATTTGCTGGCCGTGGGCTTGCAGCAGGCGCGCGGGTTGGCCGATTGGTCGGTGCTGTCCAGCGGTGTGGAGATGGCTGCGAGAGATTTGCGTATGGTGTTCGGCCCCAGCCGGGCAAGTTCGCGCCTGCGCTGGGTAGAGGCGGTTCCAGAGGGACTGGATCCTGGCGAGTGGCAGCAGGCCCTGGTGCGCTTGGGCCAAGCGCTCGTGCAGGCGGCCGAAGCGCTTGATACCGTGAGCGAGATGGCCCCGGATTTCGTGCGCCTGCGCGAGCGGGCGATGCTGCTGGGTGAGCGGGTTGCCCGCTTCGCGGGTGACTGCGAACCTGGTTCCGTGCGTTGGGTGGATGTGGGCAGCCAACTGCGCTTGATCGAGTCGCCGCTCGATATTGCCGACGTCGTGCGCACGCGCCTGTTGGGAACGCCGGGCGAGCGCGAAGCGGCTGAAACTGCTGAAGCCGCACCCGAAGAAGCCGCGAATGCGCGCGCATGGGTATTCGTTTCCGCCACGCTGGGTGACGACGAACGGCTTTCCTGGTTCACTGGCCCCTGCGGCTTGGGTGACGCCGAGGTGCTGCGTGTGGGCAGCCCGTTCGATTACGAGCGCCAGGCCGCACTGTATGTGCCGCGCCAGATCGTGAAGCCGAACGATCCCGCGCACGGAGTACAGGTGGCGCGGCTGGCGGGCGAGGCGGCAGAGCGGTTGGGCGGGCGCACCATGATCCTGACCACCACGTTGCGCGCGCTGCGCACCATCGGAGATCAACTGGCGGAGCGCTTTGATGGCAGCGGCATCGAGGTGCTTGTGCAAGGGCAGTTGCCCAAGCGGGTGCTGATGGACCGCTTTCGCGCCGCCAACGAACCGGGGCAAGCTGGCGCTGTGCTGGTTGCTTCAGCGTCCTTCTGGGAGGGCGTGGATTTGCCCGGTGATACGCTGCAACTGGTGGTGATCGACAAGCTGCCGTTTCCACCGCCGGGTGATCCGCTGGTGGAAGCGCGTTGCCGGCGAATCGAGGGCGAGGGGCGCAGCGCCTTCTCCGACTATTCGATCCCGGAAGCCGCCGTGGCCCTCAAGCAGGGGGCCGGCCGGCTGATACGCCGCGAAACCGATACGGGGCTGCTGATGATCTGCGATACGCGCCTGACGTCCATGGGCTATGGCAAGCGCTTGCTGGCCGCACTGCCACCCATGCGGCGGCTGGCGAATGAGGCCGAATTCCAGGAAGCGCTACAAGATCTGGTTCAACCTGTAGATGGAATCTCGTAGGTTGGGCTGGGCGCAGCGGTGCCCAACAAGCGGCAGTGATACACGTCCCATGTTGAGGATCGCTGCACTCAGCCCAACCTACAAAGTTGCTCCGGGATCAGCCTACCCAGGCCTGTACTTCGATCTCGACTTTCGCGCCCTTGTAGAGCACGGCCTGCACGCATGAGCGGGAAGGCAGGCCCTCGGGGAAATGCTTGGCATATTCTTCGTTGAAGGCCGCGAAGTCCTCCAGATTCGCCAGCCAGATGGTGGCGCGTACCACCTGCGCCATGTCGGTTCCGCACTCTTTCAGGCTCAATGCAATGCGCTCCAGCACCGCGCGTGTCTGCACCTGAATGTCGCCCTCGATGATGCCGCCCTGGGCATCCATGGCCAGCACACCCGAAAGGAATAGGAAGCCGCCGGCCCGAACGGCTTTGGAGAACGGGACAGGAAGAGGAGAAGGGATGCGGTCTATGCTCATGGTTGGGTTTCCTTTCAGGAGTTCTCTCAGGGAGTTCTAAGAATGACTTGGCCGTTTCGGGCGCCGGTATGGGTGCCTTGCCGCCAGGTAATGCCGCCATTGACGATGACGGCTTCGATGCCTTCGGCGGGGCGCTTTGGGGATTCGTAGTCCGCGGCGTCCCGGATCGTGGCGGGGTCGAACACCACGATGTCGGCGTGGTGCCCGAGTTGCAGCGTGCCGCGCTCGGCCAAGCCGAAATTGCGTGCCGTGAGCCCGGTCATTTTCCAGACGGCGGTCTCCAGCGGGAACAAGCCTGTGTCGCGGCTATAGTGGCCTAGTACCCGGGGAAAGGTTCCCCACAGGCGGGGATGAGGTTTGTCGCCGAGCGGAATGCCGTCCGAGCCGATCATGGTCTCTTCAAAGGCAAGAATGCGCTGCACGTCGCTTTCATCCATCTGGAAGTAGATGGCGCTTCCAGGCTGAAGACGCCGTGCGGCTTCGGCCTTGTCCACGCCCCATTCACGCGCAATATCGTCCAGATCGCGGCCCGCGCACTCGGGGTGCGGCTCGCTGCCGGCAATCAGCACTCGGCACTCCAGCATCCCCCGATCTGTGCGGATCATGGTAGAGCCAGCGGTATAGGGGTAGCAATCCAGGCAGATCTGCTGCTTCTTCATGGCCTCGCGGATATGCGGCAGCGTCGTCTGCGACCTCCCGAAATTCTGGGTGCCCTGCACCTTGTGGTGCGACACGACGACGGGCACGTCCAGTTCGCGCCCGATGCGGAAGGTTTCGTCCAGGGACTGCATGACCAGATCCGCTTCATCGCGCATGTGGGTGACATAGATCGCCTTGCGCGCGCTCAAGGGGCGGCTCACCTCGATGATTTCCTCGGTCGTCGCCTTGGCGGCAGGCGGGTAGAAGGTGCCTGTGGAGAGACCGATAGCCCCTGCTTCCATGGCTTCTTCAACCAGCGCCTGCATGGCTGCGATTTCTTCCGGCGTGGCCTCGCGGTCGGTGGATGACATGGTGACCGCGCGCAAGGTCGAATGGCCCACCATTGCCGCTACGTTGACGGACGACGGCTGTGCCCGCAGTGCATCCAGATAAGCTCGGAAGGTGGTGAAGCGGTCTTCAGCGGGCGTGTCCAACAAGCTCAGCGGCATAGGCAGATCCATGCCGGCGCGCAGAGGGGCTGCGCTGATGCCGCAGTTGCCCGCAATCACGGTCGTCACCCCTTGCGAGACCTTGAACGGCATGTCCGCTTGAGACAGCACGGCCTGGTCGTCATGCGTGTGGGCATCGATGAAGCCTGGCGCCACGATGCGACCCCTGGCTTCGATGATGGTGGCGGCACCATGGCCGCTCAGATCTCCGATCGCGCTGATGCGCCCGTCGCGTATGGCGACGTCGGCGTCGAAGCGGGGAGCGCGCGTGCCGTCGATGACGGTGCCGCCGCGAATCAACAGATCGTGTTGGGTGGGTTCCATGAGGGCTCTTTTTGAAACTGTGGTCAACGAAAGTGGCAGGCCACCAGGTGTTCGCGCTGGCCCTCGGCTGCGGGGGAATCGGTGCGCGCCGAGAGCGGTGGCGCCTGTTCCTTGCAAACCGGCTGGGCCAGCGGGCAGCGTGTGTGAAAACGGCAACCTGAAGGCGGATTGGCCGGGCTGGGAGGATCTCCTTGCAGCAGCATGCGCTTGGACGGCGTGCGTGGATTGGGCACGGGCACCGCCGAGAGCAGAATTTGGGTGTAAGGATGGCGGGGCGTGGTGAACAGCGTGTCCCGGTCGGCCAATTCGACGATACGGCCGAGGTACATCACCGCGATACGATGGCTGATATGGCGGACCACGGAAAGATCGTGCGCCACGAACAGATAGGCGATGCAGAACTCGGCCTGCAGGTCCATGAGCAGGTTGACCACCTGGGCCTGCACCGAAACATCAAGCGCTGACACTGGCTCGTCGCAGATGATGAGCTTGGGCTGCATCGCGAGCGCCCGGGCGATTCCCAGGCGCTGGCGCTGCCCGCCCGAGAATTCATGGGGGTATTTGTCGACCGCTTCAGGCCGCAGGCCTACCTTGCTGAACAGCCACTGCACGCGTTCCCGGCGCTCGGCTGATGATTGGCGGCTGAAGTTGCGGAGCGGCTCGGCCACGATCTCGCCTGCTTTCAGCCTTGGGCTCAGTGAGGCGTAGGGGTCCTGGAAAATGATCTGCACGTCGCTTCGGCGCTGGCGCATCTGTTCAGGGTTGAGCTTGAGCAGGTCTTCGCCATCGAGCAGCACCGAACCGGACGTGGGCTCGATCAGGCGCATCACGGATTTGGCTGTGGTGGTCTTGCCGCAGCCGGACTCGCCCACCAGCGACAGCGTTTCGCCGCGGGCCACGGCGAAGGACACATCGTCGACGGCTTGAACCGGCGGGCGTGGACGAGCGAGCCAGCGCCGTGGGCTGCTGTAGTGTTTGCGCAGCCCTTCGACTCGCAGCAAAGTGTCTGTGGCATTCATGCGCTTGCAGGCTCCAGGGATGGTGACGTGTCCCGGCCTTCTTCAACCGCAAAGCAGGCAACGCCATGCGCCTGGCCGTGCAACGTCAGCTCGGGGATTTCGCTGGTGCAGCGTGCGTTGGCGAAGCTGCAGCGGGCGGCGAAGGCGCAGCCGCGGCGCGGCTCCAGGGGAGATGGCACGAGGCCGGGGATCTCGGTCAGGCGCGTGCTGCGCGTGTTCATGGAAGGCATGGATGCCATCAGCGCACGCGTATAGGGATGCAGCGGCCGGTCGAACAGCTCGGTCACGCCTGCTTCCTCCACCTTACGGCCTGCATACATCACGATCACGTGGTCGCAGCTTTCAGCTACTACGCCCAGGTCGTGCGTGATCATGACGACGCCCATACCCAGCTCCTGCTGCAGCCGCTTGATCAGATCGAGGATCTGCGCCTGAATGGTGACATCCAGGGCCGTGGTGGGCTCGTCGGCAATGAGCACCTCGGGGTTGCAGGCCAGGGCCAGGGCGATCATCACGCGCTGGCGCATGCCGCCCGAGAGTTGGTGCGGGTATTCCTTGGCGCGCCGTTCAGGCTCCGGAATCTGCACCAGGCGCAGCATTTCCACCGCGCGCACCATGGCCTTGGCACCGCTGAGCTTCTGATGCCGGTGAACAGTTTCGGCGATCTGCCGTCCTACCGTGAGCACCGGATTGAGCGAGGTCATCGGTTCCTGGAAGATCATGGAGATGCGGTTGCCGCGGACGGCCCGCATCTCGGCCTCGCTGAGCGAGAGCAGATTGGTTCCCCGCAGGCGGACGGCGCCATACAGCCGCGCCGGTGGTGTGGGCAGAAGCCGCATGATCGACATCGCCGTCACGCTTTTGCCGCAGCCCGATTCACCGACCACGCCCAGCGTCTGCCCGGCGCGGACGGTGTAGGAAACGCCGTTCACGGCGCGGGCAGGGCCGTCCAGGGTATTGAAGTGGGTATGGAGATTGTCGACTTCGAGCAGGATTTCGCCGTGGGTCGGTGTGCTGCGTGCGGGACTGTTCATCGGGTTAAGCTCCATTCGGGTCAGAGCTGGCGTGCAAGGCGAGGGTCGAGCGCGTCGCGCAAGCCGTCGCCAAGAAGATTGATGGCGAGTACCGTGGCCGCGAGCAATATGCCAGGGTAGAGAATGATGTGGAAGGCGACAGCGACGAAGTTGCGGCCCTCAGCCATCATGTTGCCCCAACTTGGCGTGGTTGGCGGAACGCCCACGCCAAGGAAAGAGAGCGCGGCCTCGAACAGCACAGCGGAAGCGGCGATGAAGGTTGCTTGAACCACGAGTGGCGCCACCATATTGGGCAGCACGTGGCGAAGCAGAATGGTCGGAAGCCTCGTGCCCACTGCATGGGCAGCTTCCACGAAAAGCTGTTCACGCAGCGTGAGCGCGAGGGAGCGCACCAGCCGGACCACCCGCGGCACTTCGGGCACGACGATGGCTACGATCACCGTGGTGAGGCTGGCGCGGGTGACGGCCATCAGGGCGATGGCGAGCAGAATGCCCGGGATGGCCATCAGACCATCCATGACACGCATGATGAAACCATCGGCACGGCGCACGAAGCCAGCCAACAGGCCCAGGACGATGCCGAACAGTGTGGAGATCACGGCCACACTGATTCCCACAATCAGGGAAACCTGGCCGCCCCACACAGTGCGGCTGAACACGTCGCGGCCAAGCGCATCAGTGCCAAACCAATGTTCGGAGGACGGGGGCTGCATGCGCGCCAGAGGGTCGATATCCTGAGGATCATGCGTGGCGACCCAGGGGGCGGCCAGCGCGATGATCGCGACGGCCAGAATCAGCACGGCACCAATGATCAAGGTGGGATGCTTGCGCGCCCAGCGCCAGCGAGGCGGCACGAACGCCGTCTCGTCGCTCGGCGGCGCGTTCTTGACAACTGATGGTACGGAATTCATTGTGTTTGGTTCCATCTCAATGACCGAGGCTCAGAAGGCTGCGGAGCAGGCCGCTGGGTGCGTCCCCTGAGGGGGAAGGCGCGTGAGCGACTCAGAGGGCATATCAATACTGGATACGAGGGTCGAAGAGCTTGTAGCTCAGGTCGATCAGCAGATTGATCACGACGTAGACGCCTGCGGAGAGCAGGAGAACACTCTGGATCACAGGGTAGTCATGGCGCTGCACCGAGTCCACGACCAAGCGGCCAATGCCCGGAAGGGCAAACACGGTTTCGGTCACCACCACACCACCAATGAGAAGCGCGATGCCCATGCCCACAGTCGTCGCGATAGGTACTGCTGCGTTGCGCAGTGCGTGAACCAATACAGGCAGCACACCCAGTCCCTTGGCTCGTGCCGTGCGGATGTAATCTTCGTGCAGGACTTCCAGCACGGTCGCGCGTGTCATGCGCGTGATCAGTGCGATGTAGACAAGCGCCAGGTTGATGCATGGCAGCACGATGTTGTGAAGCCACGGACCCACGCCCTCGCTGATTTTGACGTAGCCCTGTACGGGAAACCATGGAAGGCGAATGGCAAAACCATAGATCAGCAGATACCCCACCAGGAAGGCAGGCACCGAGAACGCCAGCACCGAGAAAATCATGATCACGCGGTCGATCCAGCTGCCCGCGCGATAGGCGGCCAGCGTACCCAGGGGAATGGCCAGAACGACGGTGATGAACATGGTCACCAGCGCAATGCTCAGCGTGGGCTCCAGCCGCTGCCCCAGCAGCGTGGTCACGGGCACCTGCGTGAAGATCGAAGTGCCTAGGTCGCCTGTCGCCAGTTTGCCGATCCAGATCATGAATTGTTGCCATATGGGCTGATTCAGCCCCAAGGCTTCTCGCAGGCGCAGAATGTCCTCTTCGGTGGCGAAATCGCCCGCGATCAGTGCCGCGGGGTCTCCCGGCGAGAGGTGAATCAGCAGGAAAACCACTATGGCCACCACCGCCATGACAGGGAGGGTGGCAACCAGGCGGCGAAGGAAATAACCCATGACCAGACGCTAATGGTGATTCGAGGGCTTACTTGTCCAGCATCCAGACCAGCGGAATACCACCCCAGAGCTTGTCCAGCCCTTTGATGTTGGTGCGCGCCGCATAGGCTGCGGAATACTGGCCGGCATTGATATAGGGCACTACCTCGAAAGCGCGGGCCTGGAAGGCGTCCAGGCGTTGCTTGCGCTCGGCAGGGTTGGCTGATTGGAGCCAAGCGGTGCGCAGCTCGTCGAGTTGCTTGTCGCAGGGCCAGCCAGGCATGGAGCTGCCGCAGGCCGGTGCGAGGAAGGCGTTGCTGATCGGAGAGTTGACATCGAATTCGCCGCCCACGGTGACAAACACGTTCCAGCCCCCAGCCGAAGGCGCATCACGCTTGACACGCCGGGCACTGACGGAGGCCCAATCCATCGACTGCGCATCCACGTTCATGCCGATGCTGCGCAAAGTTTGCCCGACCATCAGGGCGGAGGCATTGTGGTAAGTGATGTCGGTCGGCGTCAGGACGACCACTTTTTCGCCCTTGTAGCCCGACTCGGCGAGCAAAGCCTTGGCTTTCGCCAGATCAGGCTTGGCCCAGGCTTCGGAGCCCGCTGCCGTATCGTTGGGGCTGCCGCAGATGAAGAAGGTGTGACAGTATTTCACCCTCATGTCGGCCGGAAAGCCCATGGCCGCAAGGAACTTCTCCTGGCTCACTGCGGCCTGGAAGGCTTGGCGGGCCTTGACGTTGTTGAAGGGCGGATGCAGGTGGTTGACCATCAGGAAGGCTTGATAGCTTCCGCCGCTGCCTACCTTGATATCTTTGTTGGCTCGCAGTGGGGTGATGTAGTCGGGAGGAAGCAGTTCAATGTAGTCGACCTCGCCACGCTGCAAAGCGGCGACTGCACTGTTCGCATCAGGGAGGTAGAGCCATTCCACGCGATCGAATTTGCTCGCCTTGGAGCCGGCCAGCCCGTCGGGTGCCTCCGTCCTTGGCAGGTAATTCGGATTGCGCACGAACACGGCCTTGTTGCCGGGTACCCATTCGTCGCGCTTGAAGATGAAAGGGCCGGAGCCCAGTGACTCGGTGATCGGCGAAGTGGTGGGCAACTTGGCCAGTCGTTCCGGCAGGACGAAGGCAGGGTAGCCGGATGGCTTGGAGATGGCCTCCAGCACCATGCCGAAGGGCTGAGCCAGCGTCATGGTGAAGGTGCTCGGGTTGACCACTTTCCATTCGACACCCTTGGCCACCATGGCACCACCCATGCTGTCGCGGCTGGCCCAACGTTGCAGCGAGGCGATTGCGTCGGCCGAGGTGACTGCTGAGCCGTCAGAGAACTTCAGGCCGGGGCGCAGTGTGAAGGTCCACTGTTTGTGGTCGGCGGATTCGCTGTATTTTTCAACCATCTGGGGCAGAGGCTTGCCCTTGGTGTCCTGCGAAAACAGAGTGTCATACACCATGTAGCCGAAGTTGCGCGAGATGTAGGCCGTGGTGAAGGTCGGATCGATGATTTTCAGATCCGCATGCGCGACCATGCGAAGGGTCTTGGCAGGCGCTTGGGCCATCGCACCCGGGGAGAGCAGGCTGAGGGTGAGCGCGCTGGAAATGGCCAGGGCGGCAAATGTGCGTCGTTTCATCGTTGGAACTCCGGAAAGGTTCGTGGAAGGGGAGGTGCTACGAGTCAGGCTGCAAATCAGGTGGCGATGGCATCCAGGGGCCACTTGGGGCGTTGAATCTTCTGGTAGGGCAGGGTTTTGAGATCCAGTGCTACCGAGCCTGGAGCCGCGACGTAGATCACATGCTTGCCTACCTTGGAGAATGAGGCGTAGAAGTGCTGAGAGGACTTCACCACGACCAGCTGTTTGGTGGCTAGATCGCACCCGAGCTGTGTGAACAGATCGGTGCCCATGGCTTGGTTGCGCAGTGTGATGAGCACGATCTCGATGCCCGCGGTCTCCACCAGCGCGCTGTCGCCCATCAGGATGGGAGCCCCTGCCAGGCCCGTCATGATCATCTCGGACTTGAGTGCCTTGACGGTGCAGTCCAGATCCAGTGGCTGGCCGGAGAGCGGGCTGATCTTGCCGCCAATGCGCATCTGCAGACGGGCGCCTTCACCCGCATCGAATGCAATGCGCACCGCCATCGGATCCCATATGGGGCCGAGCGCGGCGTTGGTAATGCCGCGCTCGATCATGCGCTGAAGCACAAAGGTGGAGTCGCTTGCAGAGCCTCCGCCTGGGTTGTCGGCGCCGTCGGCCATGATCACCGGGCCGCCCTTGAAAGCCAGCGCTTCATCCAGCGCCTGGTCAATGGGAGGGTAGTTCACGGTGAACGCGTCTTTCATGCCGATCACCTCGTCGGCCAACTGGCGTGCCAGGGCTTTCGCCTGGCTGGGATTGCCGTCCGTATAGACCAGCACCTTTGTACCCATGCCGGGAGCATCGCCCCAAGGGAAGCCGTGGCAGAAGGAGATGGAAAGCACGCCGTCCTTGCCTTCCAGTGATTGCATGCGTTTCACGAAACCGGCCGCGGGTTCGCGTGAGGTATGGACCGTGAGAATCAAGCCGGTATCGACCAAGGCCGCGGCCGGGCGGATTTTCTTTTGCGCTGCGGCCACGCACAGATCGACCAGCTCCAGGCCGCGCTCAAGGATGTCGGTATGGGGGTACTCCTTGAAAGTGATGATCACGTCTGCGTTGTTCACCATTTCGTCGGTGAGGTGGCTGTGCAGATCAAGCTCTGCGCCGACGACCGTGTCCGGGCCGACCAGCGCACGGACGCGCTGCAGGAGATCCCCTTCGCAGTCGTCATAGCCCTCGGCCACCATCGCACCGTGCAGGCCCAGAACCACCACATCCACCGGCAGAGCGGCTTTCAGATCGCCGAGCAGCTCTTCGCGCAGGCTCTCATAGGCTTGGCGCGTGGTAATGCCGCTAGGCTGGGCTGCGGCCACCATGCCTTCGATCAAGGTCCAGCCGGCGTCTTTGCCGCGCAGGCGTGCGGCCATCAATGGGCCGGAGAACAACGTCAGCGCCTCGGGATGCTTCCCGGCGGGATAGTAGCCGCGATCCCGGAAAGACGCCACGCTGGTGGGCATGGGGCCAAAGGTGTTGGTTTCAGTGGCGAGGGAGGCGCTGAAGATACGCACGGTGGGGTACTCCTGTTGCGAGGTGAAAAAATCGAGCGGGATACGAATTACTTTTCGCGCAGACGGCGCGGACTCAGCATGTCGGCGGTCAGACCGAACGAAGCGGGGTGGGGTGGCACGGGCAAGCCTCTTGCCAGCGCGGCGCAGGTTTCACCCATCGCGGCGGAGGTCTGGATGCCGTACCCGCCTTGGGCGGCTACCCAGAAGAAGCCTTCCACTTGATCATCGAAGCCGCCCACCAGATCGCCATCGGCCACGAAGGAGCGCAATCCGGCCCAGGTGCGCGTGGGCCTCTGGATTTCCAGCGTGGTAGCCTCCTGAATGCGATGGATGGCTAGCGCGATATCCAGTTCTTCCGGCTGCACGTCCTGTGGATTGACAGGGTCCGCATTGGCAGGGGAGCCCAGCAGCATGCCCGCATCGGGTTTGATGTACCAATCTTCTCCGGCACCATGCACCATGGGCCAATGGGGATAGTCCTGATGGGCTGGGCCTGCGAATATGAACGCTGATCGGCGGCACGGCTGAAGGCCCAGGGGCTGGGCGCCCGCCAGTTTGCCGACCACGTCGCACCAGGCACCCGCGGCGTTGAGTACTACCGGCGCCTCATAGGATTTGCCGCCAGCGGTGACCTGCCAGCGTCCGTCCGCGCGCCGCATGGCGGACACCTCTGCATCGCACACCAGAGTGCCGCCCGCGTGCCGCATGCCGCGCAGGTAACCTTGGTGGATGGCGTGCACATCCATGTCGGCGGCTTCCGGCTCATGAACAGCCCCGGCCAGCAATTCAACCCGAAGCGCTGGCACGAGCGCACAAGCCTGCTCGGGCGTCAGGCGGCGAGCGGCAGGGGAGATGGTGCGCAGGACATCCCAATGCTCGTCCAACTCGGCCTGCTGCTCGGGCGTTGCCACCATCAGCGCGCCGCGGGGCGTAAGCAGAGGGTGATCGCTGAAGCCTGGCGGGGGAGATTCGAGAAATGCGCGGCTGGCCAGGGTGAGTGCACGTACTTGCGCGGTGCCGTAGCTCTCCATGAACAGCGCTGCGGAACGCCCTGTGGAGTGATATCCGGGCTGTGATTCGCGCTCAAGCACAATCGTGCGTCCATGGGGCGCAAGCCAGTGTGCAACGGATGCGCCAGCGATGCCCGCACCGATGATCAGAAAGTCGGCCTGGATGGCGGCGGTTTCGGGAGTCATGATTGAAAAAAGATAAATTTGATGTCAGGGAATGTTGAACCCTGACGGGGCGGAGTGTATCTAGAAATTTGCGGATATGAAAAAAATTGAAGCCTGTTTCAGGGTAAACACCCAATCTATTCTTTTCACGAAGTTGCGTATGCGCAATTTTCATTGATGCAAAATCCAGCTTGGTACAGCGCGCCGGCTGCAGGAGATCGAGGAATGAACAAATGAAGATTCGCGAGAGCGAGGAGCCACAGCACAAAGGCCAGGAAGGCCAACTGCTGGATCGCGAAACCTTTGGCCGCCGTTTGCGCAATGCCCGCAAGGGCTTGGGCTGGACGCTGCAGCAGTTATCGGAACTCTCTGGCGTTTCAGTTCCGACCATCTCACGCGCCGAGCGAGGCCAACTGGCGCTGGGCTATGAGAATTTCGCGGCCCTTGGGCACGCCTTGAAGATGGATATGAACGCCATGTTCGCCGGAGAGGGGGTGAAAACCACCGCCTTGCAGGCACCCGTCGTGACGCGGTCAGGGCAAGGGGTGGTGTACCGGGGGCTTTCGTTTGCCTACGAATTTCTCGGTACAACTGCGACCGGAAAGCTCATGAGTCCCGTGGTCGGCACGATTCACGCCCGCCGCATCGAAGGGCCGGAGGACTTTGCGCGACACGAGGGCGAAGAGTTCGTCTATGTACTCTCGGGCACCGTCGAGGTGCACTTTGACACGGGTGAGGTCGTGCGGCTGGGGCGTGGCGATTCAGTCTATTACGACAGCGGCATCGGCCATGCGTACATCAGCACCAGCCGCCAGCTCGCACGCATCGTGGGAGTGACTTCCACAGAGAGTCTTCTGATGCGCGCGGCCCGGGCAGGCAAGCGCAGAGGCGGCGCTGAATAGGGTCCTCGCGCGCCCCCTGGGCTCGGGGGCAACATGCGAGATAGCGCCTCAACTTACCAAAGCTGCCACCAGGACGAAGATTTCGGCTTGAACCCGTTTGCGATGTATTCGCTGTTCGGGTAGTTCTTTTCCAGTACGCGCTTGGTGTCATCGCGCAGCTGATCCATGCCGAGCTTGTCGTAGGACTGCATCACGATGTAGAGCCCTTCTTCCAGTGCGGGCGCATCGCGGTAATCCTTGATGGCTTGTTGCGCGCGGTTCACGGCGGCCACATAGGCACCGCGGTTGTAGTAGTAGCGGGCCACGTGCACTTCATACTGCGCCAAGGCGTTGACGGTGTAGACCATGCGTGCCCGCGCGTCGGGCGTGTAGCGTGAGTCGGGAAAGCGCGTGACCAATTCCTTGAATGACTCGAACGCCTCTTTGGCCGCGCGCTGATCACGCTCGGACAGATCCTGCCGCGAGAGGAAGGAGAACAGGCCCAGCTCGTCGTTGAA
This sequence comes from Ottowia sp. VDI28, assembly GCF_049532675.1. Classification (NCBI taxonomy): domain Bacteria; kingdom Pseudomonadati; phylum Pseudomonadota; class Betaproteobacteria; order Burkholderiales; family Comamonadaceae; genus Ottowia; species Ottowia sp. VDI28. The sequence goes on from NZ_CP149820.1 coordinate 2,697,250, forward strand.
ATTGATCACGCCCTTCATATAGAGTGCGTAATCCAGGGCGGGGCTGGCCGGATGCAGGCGGGCGAAGCGATCAAGCGTGGCAATGGCTTCAGCCTTGTCGCCGGCCTTGTATTGGGAGTAGGCTTTCTCGAGCTGCGCTTGCTGCGCCAGCGGGGTGCCGGCGGCTCGGCCTTCCAGGGTTTCCAGGAGCGGAACGGCCTTGTCGTAGCCGCCGGAATTCATTTCATCCTTGGCTTCGGCGTGGATCCGGTTGGGGCTCCAGTTGGCCGTCTGGTCAATGGGTTTGGACGAGCAGGCCGCGAGCAGCATGGCCAACGCAAGCGTTCCGCTTGCGGCGGCTGATAATCGGGCACGATGCATCACAGGCAATCCTCTTGATTCAGACTCCGCCAATTATATCGACCCCCCTCCCGGAAAAAGAGCCCCCTCCTGACAGACCCGAAGGAGAGGAAGACGACGCCGTGGATACAGGCCCCGAGGCCGAGCAGCGCCATTTCGAGGTGCCCTCGGCGCTGCATGGCGAGCGCCTGGACCGCGCGCTGGCCGCGCTGGTGGCTGAATTCTCGCGCAACTACCTGCGCCAATTGGTCGAAGATGGCGCGGCGCGGCTGAACGGCACGCCGGCGCGCAAGCCTGCCCAGCGGGTGAAGGCGGGCGAAAGGCTGGAGATCGAGCTGCGTCCGACGCCACAGACCCAGGCCTTCGTGCCCCAACCCATGGCGCTTGATGTGGTGTATGAGGACGAGCACTTGGCGGTCATCAACAAGCCGGCGGGGCTCGTGGTGCACCCGGCCCCTGGCAATTGGAGCGGTACTTTGCTCAACGGCCTGCTGGCGCGGGATGCCAAGGCGGGGCAACTGCCGCGCGCCGGCATCGTGCACCGGTTGGACAAGGACACCAGTGGCCTGATGGTCGTGGCGCGCAGCCGCACGGCCATGGATGCGCTGGTGGCGCGCATTGCGGCACGGGAAGTGCGGCGCGAGTATCTGGCCTTGGCGCACCGCCCCTGGAGCGGACCGGCCACGCGCACGGTGGATGCGCCCATCGGCCGAGATCCGCGCAACCGTTTGCGCATGGCCGTGGTGGATCTCAGCCTGAATGCCGGCAAGCCGGCGCAGACCGAGTGCGAGCTGCTGGAAAATGCGGAAAGCGGTTGCCTCGTGCGCTGCCGTCTGGTGACAGGCCGCACCCATCAGATTCGCGTGCACATGGCGAGCCTGGGGCACCCGCTGCTGGCTGACGCCCTCTATGGCGGCCAGCCAGCGGCCGGCATGGAGCGGCAGGCGCTGCATGCGGAGCGGCTGGCTTTCACGCATCCGGTCACCGGAGAATCGCTGCATTTTGTTTCGCCCCTCCCGGCTGATATGAACGCGGCTCTGGCAGCATGGGGGCTTGATTACAATTGAGGGCGGCATGGACGTATCCACGTCCATGGTGTTTCTCTTCCCCTCTCCCTCCGGGAGAAGGTCGGGGTAAGGGCAGTCAGCGCCGCTCCGCGGCGGCGTCATTCTTCATGGGCGTAGCAGCGCCCCACATTCGAAAGCTCCATGAACACCGTCGAGGCCAAGCGCATTCTGGAGACCGCGCTCATCTGCGCTCAGCAGCCGATGCCCTTGCGCGACCTGCGCGTGCTGTTTGCCGATCAGGTCGGAGCAGACTCCATCAAATCCATCCTGCTCGAGCTGCAGGACGACTGGACGCAGCGCGGAGTGGAACTGGTGCAGGTTGCCAGCGGCTGGCGCTTTCAGAGCCGGCCCGAGATGCGGGAATATCTCGATCGCCTGCATCCGGAAAAGCCGCCCAAGTACACCCGCGCCACACTGGAAACGCTGGCCATCATCGCCTACCGCCAGCCCGTGACGCGCGGTGACATCGAGGATATCCGCGGCGTCACCGTCAACTCGCAGTTGATCAAGCAACTGGAAGACCGGGGCTGGATCGAGACCATCGGCCATCGCGAGACTATCGGCCGGCCTGCGCTTTTCGCCACCACCCGGCAATTTCTCGATGATCTCGGCCTGGAATCGCTCGATCAACTGCCCTTGCTGGAATCCGTACCGGAGCAGATCGAGAACATGTTCGACGCCCTCCAGCCCGTCCCGGAAACCCCGGCAGGTGAGGCAGAATTAGGGGCTGGGGCCGTTGCCGATGCCGCCGAGGCCGATGCCGCCACTGCGGTGGAAGCAGGGGAAGGAGCCGAGGCGGCTGGTCTTGGTAGGCCTGTGGCCGAGGCTGCAGCGCCTGGCGCCGCCGAGCGGGAATCTATCCTGGCTTCCGGCACTGCCGACGGGATAGAAACCGTCGAGGAGGCTGAAATTGTTGCAACAATCGAAACAATTGGTGCGCCCGAGGCCGCTGAAATAACTGAGGCTGCGGAAATATCCCAGGCTGTGAACGCGGCCCAAGAGCCTGAAAATGCTGAAACGGCCGGCGCCCCACTCGATTTTCAGTCTGCCGAGCCTGACCAGCCCACGGAAGCACCCCTTCAGCCCGAACCCCAGGAGGCAGGCGATACCGCGCCGCCAGCCCCTTCATCCACCGACAAGGACACCCCATGAAACCCGACGAGCAGCCTGTACCTACCGAACCATCCGAGGAGTCTTCGGTGCCCGCTCTCGCGGCGGACGCACCGGCGGCACCTGAGAAGGTGAGCGAACAGGCAGAAACCGAGCAGGCCGTTGATTTCGAGGATGTTCTCTCCGGCCGGTTCGACGAAGAGCCCGAAGACCTTCCCGCACCGCCTGCCAAGCGCGTGCTGAGTCCGCAGGTGGAGCAGCCCAAGCTGCACAAGGTGCTGGCGCAGGCAGGCCTGGGTTCGCGGATGGAAATGGAGCAGATGATCCTGGAGGGGCGCATTTCGGTCAATAATCAGCCGGCGCATATCGGCCAGCGCATCCAGTACGGCGATCAGGTCAAGATCAACGGCAAACCGGTGCGCGTGACGCTGCGCACGCCTCCGGCGCGCGTGCTGGCCTACCATAAGCCCGTGGGTGAGGTCGTCACGCACGACGATCCGCAAAATCGCCCTACGGTGTTTCGCAAGCTGCCGCGCCTGCAGCAAGGCAAATGGCAATCGGTGGGGCGGCTGGATCTCAATACCGAGGGGCTGCTGCTCTTCACGAACTCTGGGGAGCTGGCCAACCGCCTGATGCACCCGCGCTTCGGTCTGGAGCGCGAATACGCGGTGCGTGTCCTGGGCCCCCTGACCGATGAAGAGCGGCAGCGCTTGCTCGATGGCGTCACCCTGGCTGACGGCCCGGCCCAATTCAAATCGATCCAGGCGGAGGGTGCCAGCGAGGGCGCGAACCAGTGGTACCGCGTCACGATCGCTGAAGGGCGCAACCGTGAGGTGCGCCGTATGTTCGAGGCCGTCGGCCACGCGGTCAGCCGGCTGATCCGTATCCGCTATGGCGCCATGCTGCTGCCCCGTGGTCTGCGGCGCGGCCAATGGATGGAGCTGCACGAGCGGGATATCCGCTCTCTCGGTGAGGTGGCAGGCGTTTCCAGCGCTACCCTGCGCGGATCGCCGGAAGGCGAGGGTCCGGGGCGCGGCAAGGATCCCCGCCGGGGCCGTGGCGACCGCGGCCGGGCCAGTGGCCCGCGTCCTAATCGTTCCAATGCCGGGTTCGGCGCCCCCGCCGATGCACGCCCCGGCCCCCCTGGAGCCCGGCGCCGTGGCCCCGGGGGAAATCCGGGCGGCAACGGCCAGCCCGATCCCATGAAAACCTCGCTGGGATACATCGGGGCCGATGCGCTCACGCGCCAGCGGCAGAATGCGCCCCGCTCAGGTGGCCCCTCGGGCGGCCAGCGCCGAGGACAGGGGTTTAGCGGCGGCGCGGGTGGCCGGCGCAGCGGAGGCGGCGGCGGCTCACGTTAATAAGGCTCTCAGAGTGCATTGGCACTCTGGTGCCGGTTAAAATCAAGAGCTTTGCCCATTTTCTGCCTGTATCGAGGCGGGAAGGGCGGGAATTTCTTTTAAAAAACCTTTGCAGGAAAGCACTTTCATGGCTATCGAACGCACTCTCTCCATCATCAAGCCTGACGCTGTCGCCAAGAACGTCATCGGCCAGATTTACGCCCGTTTCGAGGCCGCTGGCCTGAAAGTGGTTGCCGCCCGCATGGCACACCTCTCGCGCCGTGAAGCCGAGGCTTTCTATGGCGTGCACAAAGAGCGCCCCTTCTTCAAGGACCTGGTGGACTTCATGATCTCCGGCCCTGTGATGATCCAGGTGCTGGAAGGCGAAGGCGCCATCGTCAAGAACCGCGACCTGATGGGCGCCACCGACCCGAAGAAGGCAGCTCCCGGCACCATCCGCGCTGATTTCGCTGATTCGATCGACGCCAATGCGGTGCACGGCTCCGACGCTCCCGAAACGGCCGCCAACGAAATCGCTTTCTTTTTCCCTGGCGCTTCGATTTTCTAGGAGCACCCCTGAGTCGCTTCGCGCCTTCCCCCTCAGGGGGGACGCCTCCGGCGGCCTGGCAAAGCCAGCTCCGCGGAGGCCCGCGTGCGGCCTGCTTCGCGGCCTTTTGAGTTCGCCCAGAGGCGCCCTATTCATGAACCGCAGGTTGGTGCTGAGCGCAGCGATGCCCAACAAGCGGCCGTTTTGAAGGAGAGGAAAGCATGACTCCCAACGTCAATCTGCTCGACTTCGACCTGAATGGCCTCGCCGCCTATTGCGAGACGCTGGGCGAAAAGCGTTTCAGGGCTACTCAGCTCTTCCGCTGGATCCACCAGCGGGGCGCCTCCGATTTCGGGGCCATGAGTGATCTGGCCAAATCCCTGCGCGAGAAGCTCGCCGGGGTGGCCCATGTCACCGCACTGCCGGTGATCAGCCAGCACGAATCCAAGGACGGCACCATCAAATGGCTGTTCGACGTGGGTGGCGGCAATGCGGTAGAAGCGGTGTTCATCCCCGAATATGACGACGAGGCGTCGTCTTCCAACGGGACGCCCACGCTTGATCGCGGCACGCTGTGCGTGTCTTCTCAGGCGGGGTGTGCGGTGAACTGCCGTTTCTGCTCTACCGGGCACCAGGGTTTCAGCCGCAACCTGACCACGGGCGAAATCATTGCCCAGCTCTGGTTTGCCGAGCACTTTCTGCGCCGGCACCTGAAAACCGACCAACGCGTCATTTCCAATGTGGTGATGATGGGCATGGGCGAGCCGCTGCAGAACTACAACGCGCTGGTGCCCGCATTGCGCACCATGCTCGATGACCATGGCTACGGCCTGTCCCGCCGCCGCGTCACGGTTTCCACCTCGGGGGTGGTGCCCATGATCGACCGGCTCGCACGTGACTGCCCGGTGGCTTTGGCGGTATCGCTCCATGCGCCCGAGGACACCTTGCGTGATCATCTGGTGCCGCTCAATCGCAAATATCCGCTGGACGAGTTGCTGTCCACGTGCGTGCGCTACCTTGAGCACGCGCCGCGTGATTTCATTACTTTCGAATATTGCATGCTCGATGGCGTCAACGATACACCCGAGCATGCGCAGGCGCTGATTGATCTGGTGCGCAGGCACGCCGCACAGGGGCTGCGCTGCAAATTCAACCTGATTCCGTTCAATCCATTCCCCGAGTCGGGCCTTACTCGTTCGCCCGCGCCGCGCGTGCAGGCTTTCGGGAAAATGTTGAACGATGCTGGTATCGTCACCACTGTGCGCAAAACGCGTGGCGACGACATAGACGCTGCCTGCGGCCAACTGGCCGGCGACGTGAAGGACCGCACTCGTGTGCATGAGCGTGTCGCTCGTCAGCGCACCGTGGTGCTGCATCGTCTCGGCTCCGCCACCAGTGGTGCTGGAACTCACGGAAAGAACACCTGATGGCCCTGTTTTTTCGACGCCTTGATTTCGCTGTGGCCGCGGCGCGTGCGCTGAGCCTGCTGGCTCTGGTGGGCGCAGTAGGGGGCTGGCAGCGTGTGCCAGTTCAGGCGGCACTGGCGCCGAATCGTCTGGCGACAGTCAGGCCGCCTCCGACGACAACGGGATTGACCGCCGTGCGCGTACGCGCATGGCATTGGCCGTGGGCTATTTCGAGAACGGCCAGTATGCCATCGCGCTCGATGAATTCAAGAAAGTGGTGCAGATCGACCCAAACTTTGGCGATGCCCATAATCTCGGCGGCATGATCTACATGGCTCTGGGCGACAGGCAAGTCGCCGAAACCCAGTTCCAGCGTGCCATCAGCCTCAACCCGCGTGACGCCAATGCCTTGCACAACCTGGGCTGGCTGCAGTGCGAAGAGCGCCGCTACGCCGAGGCGGTGCAGTCGTTCGAGCGCGCCTTGGCCGTTCCTACCTATTCTGGCCGCGCACGCACGTTGATGACACAAGGTATCTGCGAGGTGCGCGCAGGTGACCGCACCAAGGCCGAGGCCACGCTGATGCGCTCCTACGAGATGGATGCGGGCAATCCGGTCACGGGCTACAACCTTTCGCAGCTTTTGTATCAGCGCGGCGACTATCCGCGCGCGCAGTTCTACATCCGGCGCCTGAACAACAGCGACAAGGCGAATGCCGAATCGCTGTGGCTTGGCATCAAGGTGGAGCGGCGAATGAACAACACCCAGGCCATGCAGCAGTTGGCCTCGCAACTCAGCCGGCGCTTTCCCCAGTCGCGTGAGTTGCAGTCCTACGAACGGGGATCTTTTGATGACTGAAAACGAATCCACGCCCGGCACTGCCGCTGATCATGAAGCACCCGCCGCTGCGGCAGGCGCAGCCTACCCCGAAGTATCTGCCGGCGCCATGCTCCGGCAGATGCGTGAGGCCGCAGGAGTCCATGCAGCTGTGCTGGCCAGCGTGCTCAAGGTGCCGCAGCAGAAGCTGGAGGCGCTCGAATCCGATCGCCTGGATGAGCTTCCGGACATCACCTTCGCGCGCGGGCTGGCCGCCGCCATTTGCCGTGCTTTCGGTGTGGATTCGGCGCCAGTGCTGGCCCGCATGCCGGTGGCCGGCCATCGCCTGCGTACGCAGGAATCCGAGCTCAACCAATCATTCCGTAGCGCGGGTGACCGTCCGCGCTCCATGCTGGCCAGCGGGCCGTCCAAGCCATTGATAATCGTCGTGGGCCTGCTGCTTGTCGGCGCGGCGCTGCTCTGGTTGCTGCCCACGCTGCCCATCCAGCTTGGCGCGCCTTCGCCTACGATCAATGCCGACGGCATCGTGAGTGAAAACGTAACCCCGGGGCCGCCCGTGGAAGCTGTGGAACCCACCGCGCCGCCGCCCGCCACCGCCGGATCAGGGGCTGCGGCAGAATCGCCTTTGGCGGCCGCGCCAGCCGGGCAGGCATCTGCCGCGGTACCGTCCGCACCGGCCTCCGCGGGTGAATCCGCGGATCAGCTTATGGTCATTACAGCCTCCGCCGAGACCTGGGTCACGGTGCGGGATGCTGCGGGCAAGCAGGTCATCAATCGTGCCCTCGCCGCCGGGGAAGTCGTGAGCGCCACCGGAATCTTGCCGCTGAGTGTCACCATTGGGCGCAAGGATGCCGTCACGGTGAAAGTGCGTGGAAAGCCTTTCGATCTGAAACCGATAAGTCGCTCCAATGTGGCACGCTTTCAAGTTCAATGAGGTGCGTTGATGGGTCACTCCGATTCATTGCCAAATTCGCTGCCACCAGGTTCTGAGCCGATCGAGCTGGCCAATCCGGCGCAGCGCCGTACGCGTCAGGCACGCGTGGCCTGGGGTAACCGCATCGTTACCGTGGGCGGTGGCGCGCCGGTGCGGGTGCAGTCCATGACCAACACAGACACCGTCGATGCCATCGGCACTGCCATCCAATGCAAGGAGCTTGCGCTGGCCGGCAGCGAGATGGTGCGCATCACCGTCAATACGCCTGAAGCGGCGAAGCAAGTGCCCTACATTCGCGAGCAGCTTGATCGCATGGGTGTTGACGTGCCGCTGATCGGCGATTTCCACTACAACGGCCACCGGCTGCTCACCGAGTATCCCGCCTGCGCCGACGCGCTCAGTAAATACCGGATCAACCCTGGCAACGTGGGCAAGGGCGCCAAGAAGGACCGCCAGTTCGGCCAGATGATCGAGGCTGCCCTCAAATGGAACAAGCCGGTGCGCATCGGCGTGAACTGGGGCAGCCTGGATCAGGAGTTGCTGGCCAGCCTGATGGACGCCAATAATCAGCGCGCCGCGCCTTGGGAGGCGCGGCAAGTGATGTATGAAGCGCTCATCACCTCCGCCATTGAATCGGCACGGGCCGCTGTTGATCTCGGCATGAGCCCGGACCAGGTCATTCTCAGCTGCAAGGTGAGCGGCGTGCAGGATCTGATCGCGGTATACCGCGAGTTGGCGCGCCGTTGCGACTACCCGCTGCACCTGGGCCTCACGGAAGCCGGCATGGGTACTCGCGGCACCGTCGCGTCGACTACCGCGCTGGCTATCCTGCTGCAGGAAGGCATTGGCGACACTATCCGTGTGAGCCTGACTCCCCAGCCCGGCGAGGCGCGTACCCAGGAGGTGGTGATCGCCTCCGAGATCCTGCAGGCGCTGGGCTTGCGCGTTTTCGTTCCCAGCGTGACCGCGTGTCCTGGCTGTGGGCGGACCACCAGCACCACCTTCCAGGAATTGGCCAAGCAGATCGACGACTATCTGCGCGCCCAGATGCCGGTATGGCGCAGCCAGTACCCCGGGGTAGAGAAACTCAAGGTGGCGGTGATGGGCTGTATCGTCAACGGTCCCGGCGAAAGCAAGCATGCCGATATCGGTATCAGCCTGCCGGGAACCGGTGAAGCGCCTGCGGCACCCGTGTTCATCGACGGCGAAAAGGCGATGACGCTGCGCGGCGAGAACATCGCCACCGAGTTTCATGCCATTGTCGAGCGCTACATTGCAGAGCGCTTTGGCGAGAAACTTCCCGTTTAACCTCCTCCAGTCAGATTTCAGTGTAGGAGCGGCTCCCGCCGCGAAAGGCTACTTTCTCCGTGTCAAAAGAAAAGAAGATCACCGCCGTCAAGGGCATGAACGACATCCTGCCGCCCGAGTCGGCCCGCTGGGAGTGGCTGGAGGAGATCGTGCGAGGGGTGATGGCGCGCAACGCCTATCGGAACATCCGCACACCGATCATGGAGCACACGCATCTTTTCACGCGCGGGCTGGGCGAAGTCACCGATATCGTCGAGAAGGAGATGTACTCCTTCCAGGATCGGGCCGACAAGCATGGCGATGCCGAGCACCTGACCCTCCGGCCCGAGTCCACGGCAGGCGTGGTGCGGGCGGTCAGCGAGCACAATTTTCTCTATGAAGGCGGCAAGCGGCTCTATTACATGGGACCCATGTTCCGCCGCGAGAGACCCCAGCGCGGCCGCTACCGGCAGTTTCACCAGATCGGGGCTGAGGCGCTGGGCTTCGGCGGGCCGGAGGTCGACGCCGAACTCATTCTGCTGGCCACCCAACTCTGGAGCGAACTGGGCATCAAGAACTGGCGCCTGGAGCTCAACAGCCTCGGCCAGCCGAATGAGCGCCGCGAGCACCGTGCGGCCCTGATCGCCTACTTCGAAGCCCATGCCGAGCAACTCGACGAGGACGCCCGCCGCCGCCTGCATACCAATCCGCTGCGCATTCTCGACACCAAGAACCCCGAAATGCAGACGCTGGTCGACAATGCGCCCAAGCTGATGGAATACCTGGGCGAAGCCTCGCTGAAGCACTTCGAAGCCGTGCAGGCCATCCTGCAGGCCAATGGTATCGGCTACAGCATCAATCCGCGGCTGGTGCGCGGTCTGGACTACTACAACCTCACGGTGTTTGAATTCGTGACTGAAAGCCTGGGCTCCCAGGGCACCATTTGCGGCGGCGGCCGCTATGACTACCTGATCGAGGAAATTGGCGGAAAGCCTGCGCCAGCGGTCGGTTGGGCACTGGGTGTCGAGCGCGTGCTCGAGCTGCTGAAAGAAGAGGGCGTGCAATCGCCCGAACCCGTGCCCGACGCCTATGCGATCATTCCCGACGTGGCCGCGCTTCCTGCTGCCATGCGGTGCCTGCAGGCGCTGCGGACCGCAGGCGTTGCCGTGCAGATGCACGCCGGCACAGGGGAAGGCATGGGCAGCATGAAAAGCCAGTTCAAAAAGGCCGATGCCAGTGGCGCGCGTTTCGCGCTGATCTTCGGCGCTGACGAGCTGGCCGCGGGCGAAGCCACCGTGAAATCCCTGCGCGACGGTGCCGGTACGCAGCAGCGCCAACCGCTTGCAGAGCCTGCTATCTGGGCGAACACCCTAAAATCCACCGCTTGAATCGGATTACGAACACATGGCCACACATCTCGACCTGGAAGAACAAGAGCAGATCGATGCGATCAAGCACTTCTGGCAGCAATGGGGCAACCTCATCACTTGGGTGTTGATTGCCATCCTCGGTGCCTATGCTGCCTACAACGGGTGGCAATATTGGCAGCGTTCACAAGCCTCGCAGGCTGCCCTGATGCACGACGAGCTGGAACGCTCGATCAATTCCGGCGATCCTGCCCGCATCGAACGCGCGTTGGCCGACATGAAGGAAAAGTTCGGCAGCACCACCTATGCCACCCAGGGCGCGCTGGAAGCTGCGAAGGCGCTGTCAGAGAAAGGCAAGCTGGCGGAAGCCAAGGCTGCGCTGGCCTGGGTGGCCGAGAAGGGCTCCGATGACGGCCTCAAGGCGGTCGCGCGCTTGCGCCTGGCTTCCATGCTGACCGGTGAGAAAGCCTATGACGAAGCGCTCAAGCAATTGACCGGCAGCTTCCCGTCTGAATTTGTGGCCCTGGCCGCAGACCGGCGCGGCGATGTGTTCCTGCTGCAGGGCAAGCGCGCCGAGGCGGCCGCCGAGTTCGGCAAGGCCTATCAGGGCCTCGAGAAAACCGGCGGCGAATACCGCCGTCTGGTCGGTATCAAACTCAATTCGCTGGGCATCGACCCAGAAGCAGGCAAGGCAAAAGGCGCTGCATGATGAATACCCCTCGTTTCCCGCGTACCCGGATGCTGCCCTTGGTGGGCTCGTTGTTGGTGGCCGCCGTTCTGGCTGGTTGCGCCGCGGGCTCGCCGAGGCCCAAGCCTGCTGAGCTGCCGGCCAACGTCGCCTTGATAGGTGTGCGTCAGGCTTGGTCGGCCAAGATGCCAGCGGTCAGTTTCCCTCTGCAGGTCAGCGTGCGTGGCAATCAGGTGGCGCTGGCAGGCGATGACGGTACCGTGCTCACACTCGATGCCGCGAGTGGGCGCGAGCTGTCCCGGGCCAGTGCTGGCGAACCTTTGGCAGCCGGCGTCGGCAGCGATGGCCGTGTCAGTGCCGTGGTCACGCGCACCAATCGCGTGGTGGCGTTTGAAGGCGGAAAAGAGCTGTGGCGCCACAAACTGGCTTCGCAAAGCTATACCGCGCCTCTGGTGGCAGGTGGCCGCGTTTTCGTGCTGGGGGCCGATCGGTCGCTGACCGCGCTCGATGGCCAAAGTGGGGCCTTGCTGTGGCGGGTGACACGCCCGGCTGAGCCTCTGGTGCTCCGGCAGGCCGGCGTGCTGCTTGCGGTGGGCGACACTCTGGTGGCCGGCCTGGCTGGCCGCATGGTGGGGATCGATCCTGATTCTGGCAGTGTGCGCTGGGAGGCCCCCGTGGCGGCTTCGCGCGGCACCAATGACGTCGAGCGGCTGATCGACCTGGTGGGCGTTGTCAACCGTCAGGGTACGGAGGTCTGCGCGCGCGCTTTCCAGACGGCCGTGGGTTGCGTCGACACCGCCAAGGGCAGCGTGCGCTGGACCAAGCCAGCCAATGGTGCCACTGGCGTGGCCGGCGATGACAACATGCTCTTCGGCGCCGAAGCCGATGGCAAGGTCATGGCGTGGCGTGTCGCCAGCGGCGAGCGCGCCTGGATCAACGAGCGGCTGCAGTGGCGTGTATTGACGGGTCCCCTCGTATTGGGCCGCTCGGTCATCGTGGGCGACAGCACTGGCTTGGTGCATATGCTTTCGCGCGAAAATGGCAGCCCGCTCAACCGTTTGAACACAGACTCCTCCGGTGTGGCCGCTACTCCGGTGGCCGCCGCCGACACGCTGGTTGTTGTGACCCACTCCGGCGGCGTATACGGTTTTGTGCCTGAATGAGCTCCCCCTGAGGCGCTTACGCGCCTTCCCCCCAGGGGGACGCACCCAGCGGCCTGACGGAGCCAGCTCCGCGGGTGCCCTGGTGTGGCCTGCTCCGCGGCCTTCTGTTTTTGACTCCCTCTCCCTCTGGGAGAGGGCTGGGGTGAGGGCAAGCGGCGTATCTTTGGTCACTGAAGTTCGAGAGCTATTCCCATGAAACCTGTTATTGCTATTGTGGGCCGGCCCAACGTCGGTAAATCCACACTCTTCAACCGGCTGACCAAGAGCCGCGATGCCATCGTGGCCGATTTCGCGGGGCTTACGCGTGATCGTCACTATGGCCAAGGCCGCCTTGGCAAGCATGAATACATCGTCATCGACACCGGAGGCTTCGAACCCGATGCCGAAACCGGCATCTTCAAGGAGATGGCCAAGCAGACCCGGCAGGCCGTCGCCGAAGCCGATGTCGTCGTCTTCGTCGTCGATGCCCGTGCCGGTCTGTCGGCGCAGGACCACGACATCGCCAACTACCTGCGCCGCCTGGGCAAGCCGTGCCTGCTGGTGGCCAACAAGGCAGAAGGCATGCGCGAGGGCGCGCAGTTGGCCGAGTTCTATGAATTGGGCCTCGGTGATGTGCTGCCGGTTTCCGCCGCCCATGGCCAAGGTGTCCGCAGCATGCTGGAGGCGGCGCTCGACACCCTGAACCTGCCCGAACCCGAGGAAGACGCCGAACCTGACGAAAACGCCCCTATCCGCCTGGCAGTGGCTGGCCGGCCCAATGTCGGTAAATCCACCCTCATCAACACGTGGCTGGGTGAGGAGCGCCTGGTCGCATTCGATATGCCGGGCACGACGCGCGATGCCATCACGGTGCCTTTCGAGCGGGGAGGAAAGCAGTTCGAGCTGATCGACACTGCCGGCCTGCGCCGTAAAGGCAAGGTATTCGAGGCGATCGAGAAGTTCTCGGTCGTCAAGACACTGCAGGCCATCGAATCTGCCAATGTAGTGCTGCTGCTCCTGGATGCCGAACAAGGCGTCACCGACCAGGATGCGCACATTGCAGGCTTCGTACTCGAAGCAGGCCGTGCCGTGGTGCTGGCCATCAACAAATGGGACGCGGTCGATGGCTATCAGCGCGAGCTTGTGCAGCGCTCCATCGAGTCTCGCCTGCCGTTCATGAAGTTCGCGGAACTGCATTTCATTTCGGCAAAGAAACGCCAGGGCATTGGCCCATTGTGGGGCTCCATTGCCAAGGCCTACCAGGCTGCCACGAGAAAGATGCCCACGCCGCAGCTGACGCGTCTGCTGTTGGAGGCTGTGCAATTCCAGGCGCCCAAACGCAGCGGCATGTTCCGTCCCAAGCTTCGCTATGCCCACCAGGGCGGCATGAACCCCCCAGTGATCGTCGTGCACGGGAACTCGCTCGAAGGCATCACAGATGCCTACAGGCGCTATCTGGAAGGCCGTTTCCGGAAGGCTTTTGACCTTACCGGCACGCCATTGCGGGTAGAAATGAAAACAGCGCGGAACCCTTACGCCGAAAAAGAGTCATAAGATGCATTCGCGGTCTTTTGTGGGCCGTTTGGCTCCCTCTTCCGCTCGCGGGAGAGGGTTGGGGTGAGGGTAAGCAGCCCTTGTGTCGTGCGGGGTGGCTATTGTTTAGCCACCTGTGCTTGAATAGAGGTTGAATGCCGAGATGTGCACTTGGCGCCATGCCAGCTTGGGCTCATGTTTTTCCTCTCGCGGAAAGGCAGGGCAGGGCGGCAGTTCCACCTCGCAAGCGCCGCTTACTCTCACCCCAGCCTTTCGCAAGAAGGGAGCCAGGCAGTCTTCAAGAAGCCTCGATGTTCCTATAGCCGTCCGTCTGACAAATTTGTAGGCCGGATTCGCCAATCGGCACGAATGTGTGCCAGTTACTCTCTTGTGATGGGTTTTACCGTCCCCATGTGGTAAGTTCCATCCCCTCTTCCAACACATTCTTGAACACGGAGAATATCGTGAGCAACAAAGGGCAACTTCTACAAGACCCCTTCCTCAATGCCCTGCGCCGCGAGCATGTGCCGGTGTCCATTTACCTGGTCAACGGTATCAAGCTTCAGGGTCAGATCGAATCTTTCGATCAATACGTCGTGCTGCTGCGCAATACGGTGACACAAATGGTCTACAAACATGCCATCTCGACCATTGTTCCTGGCCGCGCAGTGAACTTCTCGGTCAATGCCGACAACCCGGATTCGACCTCCAATTGAGATTGAACGCCGGATGGAGCGCCTCCGCGCGCTCCCTCGTTACACTGAGTACTTTTGAGTGCTCCCAGGGCCGGGTTGTACCCGGCCCGTTCTTCAAGGGCGGCAAGGAGGTCAAGGGTAACTTGGCGCCTTGTCCCGGGAACGAATACATTTCGCCCATTCCACAAGCCACCTTCAGACTGATTCCCGCTCGCTTTGGCAAACACTGATCAATCCGAACGTGCCGCCGCCGTGCTGGTGGGGGTGGATCTTGGTGCGCCGCATTTCGATGGGGAGCTGGAGGAACTCGGCTTGCTGGCCGAAACCGCTGGCTTGCAGCCGGTAGCCCGTCTGACCTGCCGGCGGAAGGCGCCTGATGCTGCCCTGTTCGTTGGCAGCGGCAAGGCCGAGGAAATCCGCGTGCTCGCCTCCGAGCAAGGAGCTGAGGAAGTAGTGTTTGACCAGGCCTTGAGCCCGGTGCAACAGCGCAATCTGGAGCGTGTCATAGGCCTGCCGGTCAACGACCGCACCCTGCTGATTCTCGAAATTTTCGCCCAGCGTGCACGCAGCCACGAAGGGAAGCTGCAAGTCGAGCTGGCACGCCTGCAGTATCTCAGCACGCGCTTGGTGCGTCGCTGGAGCCACTTGGAACGCCAGCGGGGCGGCATCGGTACCCGTGGCGGTCCCGGGGAAACACAGATCGAGCTGGATCGCCGCATGATCGGCGAAGCCATCAAGCGTACCAAGGATCGCCTCGTCAAGGTCAAGCGCCAGCGCCAGACCCAGCGGCGGCAGCGCGAGCGCCAGGGAGCCTTCAATATTTCCCTGGTGGGCTATACCAACGCTGGCAAATCGACCTTGTTCAATGCCTTGGTCAAGGCACGTGCCTATGCGGCTGACCAACTCTTCGCGACGCTCGACACCACCACCCGCCAGCTTTATCTGGGCGAGGCTGGCTGCTCGGTATCGCTTTCCGACACAGTCGGGTTCATTCGTGATCTGCCGCACGGGCTGATCGATGCATTCCAGGCCACTTTGCAGGAAGCGGTCGATGCCGATCTCCTGCTCCATGTGGTCGACTCATCCAATCCTGGCTACCACGAGCAGATGGCCGAAGTGCAGCGCGTGCTGCAGGAAATCGGCGCGGGGGATGTTCCCCAATTGCTGGTGTTCAACAAGCTGGATGCACTCGATAACGCGCGCCATCCGCTCGCCCTGCAAGACGTCATGGACGTTGGCGGGCGCCCCTTGGCGCGCGTGTTCGTCAGTGCAAAGTCGGGGAAGGGCTGCCGCTGCTGAGGGCCGAATTGGCTCGCAGGGCGTTGGCTTCGCGCGAAACCCAGGGTGATCGCCAAGAGGATGAAATCCCTGCTGAAACCGCCACTAAAGGCGGTTCTGGCGGAAGCTCTCTTGCGATTGGGCACAATTACACCATGCACAGCCGAGACGTCGACGAATGAAAGACCGCTACAGCTCCCTGCGCCCTGCCTCCTGGCCGGGGCGTTTGCAGGGCATGTTCAATTTGAATGACCAACGCTGGGGGCGAGACGAAGGCTCGTCCAACAGCCAGGATGGACAGCGCCCTCCGGAAGACGATTCCGGCCATGCGCCGCAACGCCCTCAGCAGCCGCCCCGCAGCGGCGGCGGAGGTGGCGGCAACGGAGGGGGGCGCGGCCCTAACCAGGGCCCACCCGATCTGGACGAGCTCTGGCGCGATTTCAATCGCAAGCTGGGCGGCCTTTTCGGCGGACGTGGCGGCCGCGGAAACGGCGGCAATGGTGGCGGCAACAACTATCAGCCCGACATGAAGAGTGCCGGCCTGGGCGTGGGGGTCATAGGTGGTATTGCGCTGCTGATCTGGCTGGGCACCGGCTTTTTCATCGTCCAGGAAGGTCAGCAAGCCGTCGTTACACAGTTCGGCAAGTACCATTCCACCGTCGGGGCCGGCTTCAACTGGCGCCTTCCATATCCCATTCAGCGCCACGAAACCGTACGCGTCACGCAGATCCGCTCGGTGGATGTCGGCCGCGACAGCATCATCAAGAGCACCGGCCTGCGTGAGTCGGCCATGCTGACCGAAGACGAGAACATCGTCGAGATCAAGTTCGCCGTGCAGTACCGCCTGAATGACGCGCGAGCCTACCTGTTCGAAAGCAAGAACCCGGATGATGCCGTGGTGCAGGCCGCCGAATCCGCCGTGCGCGAAGTCGTGGGCAAGATCAAGCTCGATTCGGCCCTGGCCGAAGAGCGCGACCAGATCGCTCCCCGTGTACGCCAGCTCATGCAGACCATCCTGGACCGGTACAAGGTCGGCGTCGAAGTGGTGGCCGTCAACATGCAGCAAGGGGGTGCGTCCCCCTGAGCAGGTGCAGGCGGCATTCGATGACGTGCTCAAGGCTGGCCAGGAGCGCGAACGCGTCAAGAACGAAGCTCAGGCTTACGCCAACGACGTGGTGCCGCGCGCCATCGGTACCGCTGCCCGCCTGAACCAGGAATCGGAGGCCTACAAGGCCCGTATCGTGGCGCAGGCGCAGGGTGATTCGCAGCGCTTTGCCTCGGTGCTGACTGAATACCAGAAGGCGCCGCAAGTCACGCGCAACCGCATGTACCTGGATGCCATGCAGCAGATCTACGGCGGCGTGAACAAGGTCCTGATCGACAGCCGCGGCGGTGGCAACCTGATGTACCTGCCTCTCGACAAGATCATGCAATCGGCTGGCGCTCCTGCCAGCGCCGAAACGGCGTCCAGCACGTCGCCGGCCAACAGTTCCTCGCCCGCACCCGCTGCGGCGAATCCCCCCGCTATCGACGCGCGCTCGCGCGATCCCGGCCGCAGCCGTGATCGTGAATCCAGATAAGGCCAGAAGATGAACAAGATCGGATTCATCGGCACCACCGTCATCATTTTGCTGGCATTGCTCAGCTCCACCCTGTTTGTGGTCGATCAGCGCCAATTCGGCGTGGTCTACGCGCTCGGGCAGATCAAGGAAGTCATCACGGAGCCGGGGCTCAATTTCAAGCTGCCGCCACCGTTCCAGAACGTTTCGTACATCGACAAGCGTTTGCTCACGCTCGACAGCGTCGACACCGAGCCGATGCTGACTGCTGAAAAGCAACGCGTCGTGATCGACTGGTACGTGCGCTGGCGCATCACGGATCCGGGGGCCTACATCCGTAACGTCGGTCTCGATGAAAACGCCGGTGCCATGCAGCTCAACCGGGTGGTACGCAACGCCTTCCAGGAGGAGATCAACCGCCGGACCGTGCGCGAGCTCATCTCCACCCGCCGCGAAACCCTGATGGCTGACGTCAAGCGCGAAGTGCTGGAGGCCGTCAAGGGCGAGAAGCCCTGGGGCGTGGACATCGTCGACGTGCGCATTACCCGCGCGGACTACGTGGAAGCCATCACGGAATCGGTGTACCGCCGCATGCAGGCTGAACGCCAACGCGTAGCCAACGAGCTGCGTTCCACCGGCGCCGCCGAAGGCGAAACCATCCGGGCCACGGCTGATCGCCAACGCGAAGTCACGGTGGCCAACGCTTATCGTGACGCCCAGAAGATCCGTGGTGAGGGCGATGCGGAAGCCAACCGTATCTATGCGGAATCCTTTGGCAAGGACCCCCAGTTCGCAGAGTTCTACCGCAGCCTGGACGCCTACAAGGCCAGCATTGGCAAGAAGGGTGACGTTCTGGTGATCGATCCGGCTTCTTCGGAGTTCTTTAACGCACTAAGAGGCTCCCCCTGAAGCGCTGACGCGCTTTCCCCCAGGGGGACGCAGCCAGCGGCCTGGCAAAGCCAGCTCCGCGGCTGCCCTCAAATGGCCTGCTCCGCGGCCTTCTGATCTGGCTCCCTCTCCCGTGGGCGGGAGAGGGCTGGGGTGAGGGTGAGGGCCTTTCCTCTTCAGCAGGCTTCCCGCGCCTTTAGGTATTGGCCCCTTCCCCCTCTGGGGGAAGGCTGGGATGGGGGCTTTCACAGCGCATCCTCCCGCACACATAGCCGGCCTTCAAGGCGCTCCCTCCAGCGCAACCCTGTAGAATCACGTTTTTAACAGCCTCCCAAAAGCCATGTCCGCCTGGCTCCTGCCGGATCACATCGCCGATGTTCTGCCTTCCGAGGCCCGGCACATCGAAGAACTACGCCGATTGCTGCTCGATACCGCCCGTGGCTATGGCTACGAGTTGGTTATTCCGCCATTGGTCGAGCATCTGGAGTCGCTGCTGACCGGGACCGGGGGTGCGCTGGGGCTGCAAACTTTCAAGCTGGTGGATCAGCTCTCGGGCCGGTCTCTGGGGGTGCGGGCCGACACCACGCCCCAGGTCGCTCGCATCGATGCGCACTTGCTTGGCCGCAAAGGCATTACGCGCCTCGCCTACTGCGGCCCCGTACTCCATACCCGCCCCGAGCGCCCGCACGATACGCGCGAACCGCTGCAGTTGGGGGCAGAGCTGTATGGCCACGCCGGGCGCGAGGCGGACCTCGAAATTCTCAGTTTGGCGCTGGATTGCCTGCACGCCGCACGCGTCGACAACCTGAGCATCGACATGGCCGATGCACGGATCGTACGAGGCCTGCTGGCCGGCGTTCCCGTCGACGGCACGGTGCTGGATGACGTTCATGCCGCCTTGGCTGCCAAGGACGCGAGCGAGCTCGCAAGGCTCACGCGCCACTTTCCCGAGGCCGCGCGCAACGGGTTGCTGACGCTCGTGCAGCTCTATGGCGATGAAAAAGTACTGCTCGAGGCTGAGAAAAGCCTGGGTTCAAGCACCTTGCTGCATGAAGCGATTTCCGATTTGAAATGGCTCGCTTCGCGGCTGGACGGCGTGAAGGTCACGTTCGATCTGGCCGATTTGCGCGGCTATTCGTATTACAGCGGCGCACGCTTCGCGGTCTATGCGCAAGGCGTGGGCGATGCCTTGCTGCGTGGCGGACGCTACGACGGCGTGGGCGCTGTCTTCGGCCATAAACTCGACCGCGACCGGCCGGCCGTGGGCTTCAGCATGGATCTCAAGCGCTTGGTGAGAGCCACGTCTCCACTGCCGCTGAAAACCGCCATTCGGGCGCCGTGGAGCGACGCACCGGGCTTGCGCGCGGCCGTGGCGGCCCTGCGCCAACGGGGCGAAACCGTAGTTTGCGCATTGCCCGGCGACGAAAGCGAGATCGACGAATTCCTTTGCGACCGCGAACTGCTCGAGGTGGGCGGCAAATGGGTAGTGCAGATGGCCGACGGCGTGACAGCCGCGCCTCAGCGATAACGGATCAAACAGCCAGGCCGGGCCGTTCGCCGTGGGCTGGCAGCAAATCTTGGTAAATTGGGACTTAAGATGAAAACCACTGGACGTAACGTTGTCGTCGTCGGCTCGCAATGGGGCGACGAAGGCAAAGGAAAACTGGTCGATTGGCTGACCGAAAGCGCGCAAGGCGTGGTCCGCTTCCAGGGTGGCCACAATGCCGGCCACACGCTGGTCATCAATGGCGTCAAGACCGCGCTGCATCTCATCCCGAGCGGCATCATGCGCCCCGGCGTAAAGTGCTACATCGGCAACGGCGTGGTGCTTTCGTGCGCCAAGCTGCTGGAAGAAATTGAAGGCCTCGAAAAAGCGGGTGTCCAGGTGCGCGACCGCCTGCGCATCAGCGATGCCTGCCCGCTGATCCTGCCTTTTCATGCCGTGCTCGACGTGGCCCGTGAAACGGCGCGCGCCACCGGTGGCGCCGAGAAAATCGGCACGACCGGCCGGGGCATCGGCCCTGCCTATGAAGACAAGATCGCTCGCCGCGCCCTGCGTGCCCAGGATCTGAAGCACCCCGACCGCTTTGCCGCCAAGCTGCGCGAATTGCTGGCGCTGCACAATCACGTGCTCACCACCTTCCTGGATTCCGCCAAGATGGAGTTCGGCGAAGCGCTGAAGCCCTACCTGAAAGATGGCGCGGTGCAGTTCGAGCCCGTGTACGAAGAGGCCATGCGCCATGCCGAGCAGATCCGCCTCATGCTGGCCGATGTCTCGCGCGAGCTGAATGACGCACACCTGCATGGCGCCAACTTGCTGTTCGAAGGCGCCCAGGGCACTCTGCTCGACGTCGACCACGGGACCTATCCGTACGTGACCTCGAGCAACACGGTGGCCGGCAACGCCGCGGCTGGATCGGGCGTGGGACCGGGCATGCTGCACTATGTGCTCGGTATCACCAAGGCCTATTGCACCCGTGTGGGCGGCGGTCCGTTCCCGACCGAGCTCGATTGGGAAACCCCCGGCACGCCCGGCTATCACATGAGCACGGTCGGCGCCGAAAAGGGTGTGACCACGGGCCGCAGCCGGCGTTGCGGCTGGTTCGATGCCGCGCTGCTCAAGCGCTCGGCCCAGGTGAACGGGTTAAGCGGCCTGTGTATCACCAAGCTCGATGTGCTCGACGGCCTCAAGGAGTTGCAGCTTTGCGTGGGCTACGACCTCGATGGTGAAACCATCGACATCCTCCCGATGGGAGCGGACGACATCGCCCGCTGCAAGCCGATCTATGAAACCATGGAAGGCTGGAGCGAGAGCACGGTGGGCGTGACCGACTACAAAAAACTGCCTGTCAATGCGCGCCTGTACCTGGAACGCATCGCGCACGCTACCGGCGTGCCGATCCACCTCATCTCCACCAGCCCGGACCGCGATCACACCATCATGATGCGGCATCCGTTTCTGGCGGGGTGAAGTGAGCCACCCCCTGAGTCGCCTTCGGCGCCTTCCCCTCTCTGCGGGAGGGGGACAACGCCAGTGGCCGGCGCAGGTCCGTCCACGGCATTCCCCGCCTGGCCTGCTCCGCGGCCGTTTGGCTCTTTCGTTTCTTGCGCAGTTGGTGATTTCTGGCACCATGCATAACCGATATTAACCAAGGACAACACGATGTTGACAGAGGACGGCAAGCATCTTTACGTCAGCTACGACGAGTATCACAACCTGGTCGAAAAGCTCGCTATCAAGGTGCATCAGTCGGGCTGGCAGTTCGACACTATCTTGTGCTTGGCGCGTGGCGGCATGCGGCCAGGAGACATCCTTTCGCGCATCTTCAATGTGCCTCTGGCCATCATGTCCACAAGCAGCTACCGGGCGGAAGCGGGCAAGGTGCAAGGCCATCTCGATATCGCACACTACATCACTACGCCCAAGGGCCAGATCGCCGGCCGCGTGCTGCTGGTCGACGACCTCGCTGATACCGGCGTGACGCTGCAGGCAGTGGTCGATAGGCTGAGAACCAACTACGAGCCCATCACGGAGTTGCGCACGGCGGTCATCTGGACCAAAGGCTCCTCCAGCTTCAAGGCCGACTACGCAGTAGAAGATCTGCCCACCAACCCTTGGATTCATCAGCCTTTCGAGACCTACGACAGCATGTCGCCGGAAAAACTGCTGGCCAAGTGGAAGGTCTGACAAAGAACGTGCTCGGTTTTTTTGCGTTTCTTTCTCCCTTCCGCTCTGTGAGCCGAGCAGGGGCGCCCGGCTGAAGGGTAAGGGCAAGCAGTGCCATCCCCTCAAAACTCCTTCTTCCCATGACCGATTCGAACTCCTCCTTGCCTGATCCTCAGCCAGTGACCGAATCGCCTGGAGTGGCGGCCTACTTCATCGTGCTCGATATCGCGGCAGGCGCGGCAGCCGAAGAAGCCGTGCGGGCCTTCCTGGGCAATGCCGCTGGATTGCGCCGCAGCGTGGGTCAGCGTCTGGCTGGGCGTGATCTGAAGCTTGTGGTGGGGATCGGCTCCGAGGCTTGGGACAGGCTGTTTGGTTCCCCGAGACCGGCGCACTTGCACCCATTCAAGGAATTGCGCGGCGACAAGCACCACGCTCCCTCCACCCCAGGCGACCTGCTGCTTCACATCCGCGCCCGCACGGAAGACATGTGCTTCGAGCTGGCCACTCAGATCATGCAAGCACTGGGCAGTGCCGTGCAACCTGTGGATGAGGTGCATGGCTTCCGCTACTTCGACGCCCGCAGCATGATCGGTTTCGTCGACGGCACCGAAAACCCGGAGGGCGGCGAAGCATTCGACGCCACCGTGATTGGCGAGGAAGATGCCGCGTTTGCCGGTGGCAGCTACGTCATCGTGCAGAAGTACCTGCACAACATGCAGGCTTGGAACAGTCTCTCCACCGAAGAGCAGGAGCGCGTCATCGGCCGCACCAAGCACGACGACATCGAGATGGCTGATGACGTCAAGCCAGCCAATTCGCATGTGGCGCTCAATGTGGTGGAAGATGCCGACGGCAACGAACTAGCCATCCTGCGTGCCAACATGCCATTCGCCAATCCTTCTCGCGGTGAATTTGGCACATACTTCATCGCTTACGCCAACGATCCGGCTGTCACCGAGCTCATGCTCACCAACATGTTCATCGGGCGGCCGCCGGGCAATTACGATCGCCTGCTGGATTTCAGCACCGCCATGACAGGCACACTGTTCTTCGTGCCTTCCCAAGCCATGCTCGAAGCGCTGGCCGATGGCAATCCTGTCGTGGCAGAACACGCAACGCCAGCCCCTGAAACCGTCCCATCCCGTGATGGCACCCTATCCATTGGCTCGCTCAAGGGGCAGCCGCAGTTGGAGTCTTTGCCCGCGCCGCCCCTCGAAGCCTGAAGCATCTACCTTTTTCACCACTGCTGGAGCCCCGAAATGAACAACCTGCACCGTGAACTAGCCCCCATCTCCGATAGCGCCTGGGCGCAGATCGAAGAGGAGGTGACCCGCACTTTCCGCCGCAACCTTGCTGGCCGCCGGGCCGTCGATGTAGTGGTGTCCGATGCAGGCGATAAATGCTCTGCGATCGGTACAGGCCATCTCGCGCCGCTCGCTTCACCACAGGAAGGCGTGATCGCGCGCCAGCGCATCGTCAAACCCATCGTGGAATTACGTGTGCCTTTTGAACTCTCGCGCGAAGCCATCGATGACGTCGATCGCGGCGCCGACGACTCCGATTGGCAGCCTGCCAAGAGCGCGGCAGAGCAACTCGCCTATGCGGAAGACCGTGCCATCTTCCTCGGTTACGCCGCTGCCGGTATCGAGGGCATCCGCGAAGGCACCTCCAATCCCGTGCTGCCCCTGCCGGGTCAGGCCAAAGAGTATCCGGATGTGATCGCCGCCGCGCTCAAGCAGCTCAAGCTGGCTGGCGTGGATGGCCCCTACATCGCCGTGCTGGGCGCCGACGTCTACACGGCCGTGCAGGAAGCCAGCGATCGCGGCTACCCCCTGCTCAACCATATTCAGCGCCTGATGGGCGGCAGCGAAAACCTCATCTGGGCACCTGCCATCGAAGGCGCCTATGTGCTGTCCACACGCGGCGGTGATTTTTCCCTGCACCTGGGCCGCGATCTTTCCATTGGCTACCTGAGCCACAACGAAGCGAACGTACGTCTGTACCTCGAAGAAACACTCACATTCCGCCTACTGACCGCCGAAGCCGCTATAGCAATACTTCCTTAAGGCAAGATTTCCGTCATTCCCGCGCAGGCGGGAATCCAGGGGATCACCACAAGGATGATGAGGTTGGGCAGGCTCCCTGGATTTCCGCCTGCGCGGGAATAACGAGGGTGAGGTCAACTGACCAACATTGACTCCTTTCGATGGCATCAGGGCGGGAATGCGGTAAGTACCTAAGATAATTCTGACCCCGATGACCGACCCCACCCCTTCCTTGAAGATCGAGTTCCCCCGAATCTCCCTGTTTCCGAGCGCCGTGCCGAGATAGAAGAGGCCTTGGCGCGGCACCAAGTCATCATTGTTTGCGGCGAAACCGGTTCAGGCAAGACCACGCAGCTGCCCAAGATGGCGCTGGCCATGGGTCGTGGCCGCATGAATGCCAAGCCCGGCGAGCGAGGCAGGCTGATCGGGCATACACAGCCGCGCCGTATTGCCGCCAGCAGCGTGGCCAAGCGTATCGCTGAAGAGCTCAAGACGCCGCTGGGCGAGGTCGTCGGCTACAAGGTGCGTTTTCAGGATCGCCTCTCGCAAGGGGCCTCGGTCAAGCTGATGACCGACGGTATCCTGCTGGCCGAAACACAGACCGATCCGCTGCTCAAGGCCTACGACACGCTCATCATCGACGAAGCTCATGAACGCAGCCTGAACATCGATTTCCTGCTCGGCTACTTGAGGCAGATCCTGCCCAGGCGGCCCGATCTTAAGGTGATCGTCACCTCGGCCACCATTGATGCGGACCGCTTCGCCAGGCATTTCGAAAACAGGAATGGCCCGGCCCCGGTGCTGATGGTGTCTGGCCGGACCTTCCCCGTGGAGCAACGTTACCGCCCTTACGAGGAAAGCCGTGAGTACGACCTGAACAATGCCATCGCCGACGCTGTGGACGAGCTCTGGACAGGCCGCCCCGCCGGTGACATCCTGGTTTTTCTGCCCGGCGAGCGCGAAATCCGCGAAGCAGCGGACCATTTGCGCAAGCATCTGGCCCACCACGCCGGCACCCGGAGCGCCGAGGTCTTGCCCCTGTTCGCACGCCTCTCGCAGGCCGAGCAGGATCGCGTATTCGACACTCACGGTGCTCCACGCATCGTACTGGCTACCAACGTGGCCGAAACTTCGCTCACGGTCCCTGGCATCCGTTATGTGGTGGATGCCGGCACCGCCAGGGTCAAGCGCTACAGCTATCGCAGCAAGGTGGAGCAATTGCTGGTGGAACCCATCAGCCAGGCGGCTGCCAACCAACGTGCCGGCCGCTGCGGCCGCGTGGCGGATGGCATCTGCATCCGCCTGTACGACGAAAAGGATTTTGCGGGCCGCCCGCGCTTTACCGATCCGGAAATCCTGCGCAGTTCTTTGGCCGGCGTCATTCTGCGCATGAAGAGCCTGCACCTGTTGGGCGACGGCGGCCGGGTGGAAGATTTTCCTTTCCTTGAAGCACCGTCCGGCCGTGCCATCGCCGATGGCTACCAGCTCCTGGGTGAGCTGGGGGCTGTAGACGACGCGGGTGAACTGACCGGCCTGGGGCGCGAGCTGTCGCGCCTGCCGCTGGATCCGCGCGTAGGCCGGATCATCATCGAAGGCCGGGAGCGCGGTGCGCTGAACGAGGTGCTCGTGATTGCGTCGGCCCTG
Source organism: Ottowia sp. VDI28 (assembly GCF_049532675.1). NCBI lineage: Bacteria > Pseudomonadati > Pseudomonadota > Betaproteobacteria > Burkholderiales > Comamonadaceae > Ottowia > Ottowia sp. VDI28. Next base: position 2,722,621 of record NZ_CP149820.1, read on the forward strand.
AGTGTGCAGGACGTGCGTGACCGCCCATTGGAGGCGCAGGCACGGGCTGATCAGGCGCACGCCAAGTTCGATGACGAGAAAAGCGAGTTCAGCGGTTACCTGAGGCTTTGGAAGTGGCTGCAGGACGCCCGTGGCGGAAACGCCGCCGGCTCGCGGCGGGAAATGGCCGCACAGGAGGCCAGCGCTCCCCGCATGCCGGCCAACATCGCGGCGCTGCCGGTGGCGCAGCGCGCCGCATTGGCGATGGCGGCCGCGCGGCAAACCCTCGACGGCGGCGCTGCGGCCCCTCCAGCCCCAAGGGCAGGAAAGGCCGAAGAACCTTCCTCGCACAAGCTCAGCAACCGCCAATATGAGAATCTGCTGCGCCAGAACTTCATCAGCGTGCGCCGCTTGCGCGAATGGCGTGACATCCATACGCAACTGCACACGGTGGTCGCCGAGCACAAGTGGAAGGTGAACACGCAGGCTGCCGGCTACGAGGCCTTGCACAAATCTCTGCTCGCCGGCCTCCTCGGCAACATCGGCTGCAAGATGGAAGAAGAGGGCGGGGGGAATTCAGGCGAATATCTGGGTGCCCGCGGCATCAAGTTCTACCGGCATCCTGGCGCTCACCTGAGCAAGAAGCCGGGCCGTTGGCTCGTCTGCGCTGAACTGGTGGAAACCACGCGCCTTTTCGGGCGCGGCATTGCCAATATCGAGCCGCAATGGCTGGAAGAATTGGGCGGCCACCTGCTGAAGAAACAATTGCTCTCGCCGCACTGGGAAAAGAAGGCCCAGGACGTGATCGCGCTCGAACGCGCTACCCTGTATGGTTTGCCCGTATACACTGGCCGCCGCACCAGCTTCAGCAAAGTCGATCCACATGCGGCGCGCGAGATTTTCATCCGCGAAGCGCTGGTGGCGGGCGAGTGGCCCGAAGAATGGGCGCGCCGTCTGCCGTTCCTGCCTGCCAACGAGAAAACCATCGCCAAGGTCGAGGAGCTGGAGCACAAGAGCCGCCGCCAGGACGTGCTCGTCGACGATGAGCTGATCTACGCCTTCTACGACCAGCAAATTCCTCAGGGCATCAGCAATGGCCGCGACTTCGAAGCCTGGTGGCGCGAAGCCAGCAAGACCCAACCTGAACTGCTGCGCCTGACGCGCGAGGAGCTCATGCGGCACGACGCAGCTGGAATCACCACCAGCGCGTTTCCCAAGGTAGTCCGCATGGGCGGCGTGGATTGCGCTGCCAACTATTTGCATCAACCGGGCGATGCCAAGGACGGCCTGACCGTGACCGTGCCGCTTTTCGTGCTGAACCAGGTCAGCGAGGAGCGTGCCGAATGGCTGGTGCCGGGCATGCTAAAGGACAAGATCCAGGCGCTTCTGAAAAGCCTGCCGCAGAAACCGCGCAGCCGCTTCGTGCCGCTGCCCGAGAGTGCGGCGCGGTTGAATGAGATGCTGGGAACACCCGAGGCATTCGGCCATGGCAGCTTGACCGATGCCTTGCTCAAGCAGGTGCGGGACATCACGAGCCTCCAGGTATTGCGCACGGATTTCAAGCTCGACATGCTGCCCCCTCACCTGTTCATGAACTTCGTGGTGGTGGACGAACATGGGCGGCAGTTGGGCACTGGCCGAAACCTTGCCGCGCTGAAGGCAGAACTGGGTTCGCAGGCGCGCGGCGCTTTCCAGGCATTGGCGGCCTTGAAAGTCAGTGCGCCTGCTGCCGCGCCAGCCCGTGCCGCAGAGGAGCGCAAGCCAGCCGCACAGCGCAGCGAAACCCGCTCGGAGGCCCGAGAGGCGCTGGTAGACGAAAAAACGGCCAGCCAGCGCCACACCGCCTGGACCTTCGGCGAGTTGCCTGAGCTGATGGAGATTCGCCGCAAGGGGCAAACACTGATCGGTTTTCCCGCCTTGGTTGATGGCGGCGATGCCGTCACGATCGAAGTGTTCGATGAACCCGAGGTGTCTGCTGCCAAACACCGCGTCGGCTTGCGCCGGTTGATCGCGCTGCAGGTCAAGGAAGCGCTGAAGTATCTGGAAAAGAACATTCCCGATCTGCAAAAGATGGGTGTCGCTTACATGAGCCTGGGCACTCCAGAGGAGTTGCGCCAGCAGATCATCGACGTCGCGCTGGACCGTGCTTTCCTGCAAGATCCATTGCCGCAGGACGCCGGAAGCTTCGCCCGCCGAGTCGATGAGGGCCGGGGCCGGCTGACCTTGATTGCCAACGAAGTGGCCCGTCTGGCGGGCGGCATCTTGACCGAGTACGCCGCCGTGGCGCGGAAACTCAAGGACACCAAGAACGCGCCCGACGCCGTGGCGGATGCCCAGCAGCAATTGCAGCGCCTCATCGGCAAGCGTTTCTTGCACGACACGCCGTGGGCCGCCTTGCAGCACTTTCCGCGCTATCTCAAGGCGATTCAGATGCGCATGGACAAGCTCCGTGCCGACCCTGCGCGTGACACGCAGCGCATGGCCGAAGCTCGGGCACAGGAGCAAAAATTCTGGCGCCTGGTAGCGGAGCGCAAGGGCGTTCAGGATGCGCGCTTGCAGGAGCTGCGATGGCTGCTGGAAGAGTTGCGCGTGAGTTTCTTCGCCCAGGAACTGCGGACTCCCCAACCTGTGAGCGTGAAGAGGCTGGAGAAGGTCTGGGGACAGGTCAAAGGTTAGCGGCAGCGGTCCTCATGGAGGCCACAGGTAAGCAGCGTCGCTGCTCGCCTGGCCGGCGCCGTTACCTGGGCGATGAAGCCCTCATGCGGCTAGGAGTCGAGCGTTACTTTCGCAGAATCGATCACTTTTTTCCAGGTTTCGAAGTCGCGTTCGACGATCTTCGAGAACTCCCCGGCGGTTGTCGGGGCAGGGGGTATCCAATCGCGCTGATCCAACGTTCCCTGAGCTCCGGCGCCTTCAGGATCTGAACAATCTCGTGGTTCAATCGCTCCACGACGTCGGGGGGCATCTGGGCCGGCCCGAAAATGCCGTTCCAGGCTGGCGCCGAGAAAGGAACGCCCTGTTCCTCGATCGTGGGGACATCGTGCAGTGCTGGCGCGCGTACCGAGCTGGTCTGTGCGAGGCCCTTGAGCATTCCGGCGCGAACCTGCGCGGCGGCGGACGTGGTGTCCGTGAAGCCCACCATCACATGGCCGGCTACCAGGTCATTCGTCAAGGCCGTGGCGGACTTGTAGGGAATGTGAACCATCTTGATGCCTGTCAGCATCTGCAGATATTCCCCGGCCAGATGCGCCGTGGAGCCACTGCCGAATGAACCGTAGCTGATGGGCTTCGGCTGCTTCTTGGCATAGGCGATGAACTCCTTGAGATTGTTGGCCGGCAGGGCCGGGTTGGCCATCAGATTGACTCCGCCAGACATCACCTGCGTGATCGGTGTGAAGTCCTTGCGCGCATCGAACGGGAGCTTTTGGTTCAGCAGGGGGAAAATGACATTGGCCGATACGAATCCGACCAGGAGCGTATGGCCGTCAGGAGGTGCCTTTGCAGTCAAATTCAATGCAATGGAGCCCACTGCGCCCGGCTTGTTGTCGACGATGACGGGCACCTTCAAGGACGGAGCCAACCGCTCAGCCAGCATGCGCGCTACCGTGTCCGTGGGGCCTCCGCCTCCGCTAGGCGCGATGATGCGGATCGGTTTGCCCGAAATGGGAAACCCGGCAGCCGCGCGGGCCGCGGTCGGGTGCAGCCATGTACCTGCCATGCCCAAGGCACAGGCGGCGCGAAGAACGCGGCGCCTATCGTTGAAATTGTCTCGGTTCATTGGAGTATCTCCTGCCATCATGAGGCGAAAACTGCTTAAGACTGCTGGACTCCCACCAATTGCACGATGGCACCGGAGGGATCGGTCGTGTTCGCCAGCCAGCGTTCTGTGACAGCCACGTACTTCGGCTCGTTCTTGAATGGATAGCCGCGCTGGCTGAGTTCGGAATGGGCCGCGCGGATGTCCTTGCAGCGCAGCCCGATGTGCCGGATTCCCGGCGTGGCGATCCGGGTGCCATCGGGTTTGACGCATGGAATGAGTTCCAGCACCGGCTGCCGGCCTTCACCCGGGAACCGCAACTCGACCGCACCTCCCGCATGATCGGTTCTCCGCGTGACGCGAAAGCCCATACCTTCATAGAAGGCCGCACTGGCTTCCACGTCTTCAACGGCCATGTCGATATGGTCGATACCCTCGAATAGATCCATGGATAGGCTCCCTGCAGTCTGTTCAGACACGTGCGATCACATTGCTCAATGTCCCGAGGCCTGCTATTTCCACGTCCAGCTTTGAGCCCGGCATCTCGAACAGATTCACGGACCGGTTTCCCATGGGGAATTTCGGCGTGGAGGCGCCCGCCGTGCCGAAGTGGATGATGTCCCCAGCTTCCAGCGTCAGGAACCGGCTGGCTTCCGCAATGCAGCGCTGAATGGGGAACAGGTAGTTGGCTGTGTTGTCGTCCGTGTAGAGCTCGCCGTCTATCCAGCTGCGAACCGCCAGCTTGTTTGGATCGGGAACGTCCTTGGCGAGGGTTAACCAGGGCCCCATGGGGCTGAACGTGTCGGAAGATTTCGAGCGTGTGTGATAGGTGAAATAGAGATAGCCGTCCTCGGGGCCATGCTTTTCTCTCCACACGGTGTGATGGGGCCGCATCTTGTCCGCGCCAATATTCAGGGCGACCGAATCCATGGTGAACTTCACGCCACTGGCCGTGATGTCATTGGTCACCGTATAGCCGAAGACATGAGCAAGCGCCTGGTCTTCCGGAATGTTCTTCCCGCCTTTGGCGAGCACGGCACACAGTTCGGGTTCAGGAATGGTGTAGCCGTGATCGTCCATGATCTCGATGGGTTTGTTATGGCCTGTCAGCGAGCTCGACGATTTCATGAAGATCATCGGATGCGTGGGTACGCGAAAGGCCACCTTGTTGAGGTGCCGGTTGTTGACAGCGATCCCGAGGATCTTGCCGGCCCGAGGCTGCGGCGCGAGCCATTCGGCGCCGTCCAGGTTCACCAGGGGGAGCTTCTCTGCGCTGCTGGAGAGCGACGCCCTAAGTTTTTCCACTTCCGGGTCTCCCCGCTCGATCAGCGCCTGCATGCTGGTTGGCGGTGAGCTCAATTGCGCTTGCTTGTACAAATCGCTCATCAGGGCGGCGCCTCGTCCCGGTAGCTCGACGATCAGTTCAACATGTCCGTCGCGGCGAATACTTGCAATCTTCATGATGGTCCTCGTTTGTGAATGACCGCGCTGCCGTTTGCAAGTCCATTTCGATGCAATTCATTGGCAGCGCAACGAGACGATTACAGCCGCGTGCGCGCATTTCGTAAAACGAATAGTTCTCGCCGGTTGGTGAAGAACATTCACAAATCGGCGGCTCGGCCACCGCAGGAGGAGCGGCCGGCGGGTGGCGCTGCCTGGGAGGCTCAGTTGCCAGTTTGTGCCATGCGGCGGTGCGCCATACCGGCCCAGACAAACGTCCCAGCGGCCAGCAAGGCCGCTGTGGAAGCCAGGCCCAGGGCCCTATCAAGCCCCAGGGTGTCCGACAACATTCCGGTGCTGAGCGGCCCCAGGGCTTGACCGAACAGGTTTTGCGCCATGGCCACCAGCGCCAGTGCTGTGGCGCGTATGCCCGGGTGCGCCACCTCCATGACCACGGCCGGTACGGCCCCGATGGAGCACGTGGCGCAAAAACCCCCCACCATGAGGCAAACCCATTGCCATTGGCCGATTGGCATCAGGATGAAGCCTGTCATGAGGAATCCGCCGCACAGCGCGCAACCCAGTGCCACCATATGGAGACGGCGGCCAAAGTCGCCGCGTCCCCAGCGATCCACCGCATAGCCCCACGCCACTGATCCCAAGGCGCCCAACAGGATGATCGCTGCCGCATACGTGCCGGCCTTGCTGGCTGGCACGCCATAGCTGCGATGGAAGAAGCTGGGTAGCCAGGAATACAGCGACAGCACCACGAACAACTGCAAGGCGCCGCCGACGCAAGCCCAAAGGACGATCGGCTTCTTGAACAGGATAAACGCCCTTTTCAGCGCGCTCCAGAACGAGACAGTAGAGGCTTGCGCGGGCGTCTGCCCTGGATCACGCACCCACAGATAGCAAAGCGCCAGCACGATGCCCGGCACCGCTACCACGCCAAATGCGGCTTTCCAGCCGTAATTCGCCGCCAACCACCCGCCCAGCATGACGCCCAGAATGCCACCCAGTACCCCGGCAGCCTGGAATGCGCCGAATATGGCACTGTGCAAGCGTTTGGGGAAGATGCCTCCCAGGATCGCCGCGCCGGCCGGGCCGTAGCCTGCTTCGCCCAGACCCACGCTGGCGCGCGCCATCAACAGCATGCTGTAGCTGCTTGCGGCACCGCAGGCGAGCGTGGCGCCGCTCCACACCAAGGCCATGGCCACGATGGCCTTCACGCGCCCCCAACGGTCCGCCAGCACGGCGATCGGGAGAGTGCCCAGGGCGACCGTCAGCGCCACCACGGAAGTCAGGCCCCCCAGTTGTTTGTCAGACAGCTGCCATTCCGCCTGCAGATAGGGAAACATCGACGTCACGATCTGGCGGTCGATGAAGTCCAGCAGCATGAGCGCGAAGGTCAAGGCGAACACCATCCATGACCGGGCGCTGACGCGGGTGTCGTCGGACGCCGCGCGAGCGTCCGCTATTTCGTAGGCATGCATGGGGTGGCGGCTATTTTGCGTCGAAACTACTCACATCCACTGGGTCCACGCCGTTGGCTTGGCAATAGTCCAGGTACCGTTGCATCATGGATTTCCAGTTCTCGATCGCCAACACCTGGCCTTCGGGGCCGATCAGGTTCCAATCTCCCACGACGATGTTGAGAGTGCATACGTCGTCGTCGCCCACGCCGGCAGGCGTATGTTGCGAGCCCGCCGTTTCATAGACAAAGCTACCCGCGGTAGCGACCCAATCGTGCTCCAGGTATCTCCAGCTGCCGGAGATGGTGTAGACCATCACCGTGCCCGAATGGTGGTGCTTGGGAAGTTGCATGTACCCTGGAATCTTCAGAAGCGTAACCCATTCGCCGTTGACGGGATTCACCTTGATCAGCTTGAGGAACGCGTCGTCGGCATAGGGCGTGAATGGCATCCAGGGCAGGGTGTCCACGTCGATGAGAGCAGTGTCGATTTTTTCGAAGGCAAAGGCCATGATGTCTCCTTGGAAGGTTGAGGCGAGGGGATCAGGGGGAAGAGGGGTAGCTCACCTGCACGTCGTGAATCACGCCGTTGAAGGGAAAGGGCGCGCGGTCGAAGTAATCCAGCGCCACGGGGGAGCCCAGGTCCTTGCCCACGTTGAAGGTCTCCGTCGCGGTGAACAACATGGGCACGGTGTAGAAAAGAAGGGCTTCCGCCACTTTTTCTCCATCAATGTGCAGGCTGAGCCTGCCTGGCGTACCCAACTGTTTGGAGACCACCGTGGTGTGCACCTCGATGGTGTGGCGCCCAGGCTCCAGCGCTTTCGGCGCGCGCATCACAGTGCGCTTGAGCATCAGGGCGTTGTATTCATAGACCACGTGCCCGTCGGCGATATAGAGCGATACACCGCCAGCCACACCGCCCAGTGCGTACAGCACACCTTCCGCGGCCGCCCTGGTCTCGAGTTCCACGCGCACCACGCTGCTCCGGGCGCGCAGATTGGGTGCCATGATTTCAGGAACGCGTTGGTGATCGGCGCTGAAATGCTGAGTAGCGCCGCCAGGGCCTGGGCGATCTTCCGGATGCAGGAGCGTCCACAGGCCCGCGCCCAGAGGGTAGACATGGTTCTCTCGCGCGGCTGCATCGAAGCGCTGCTTCAGCTCTTCCAGGCGCTCAGGCTCTTGCGCTGCGAGGTCGTGGGCTTGCGAATAGTCCTTTTCAACGTGATAAAGCGCCCACGTATCGTCTCGCGGGTTCCAGCCTTTGTAGGGGTTGTTATCGGCCACCCAGGGCGTCCGCGGTCCCCAGACCGAAGCCATCCAGCCCTGGTGGAAGATCCCCCGGCTGCCCAGCACCTCGAAGTACTGGGTCTGCTTGATGCCGGGCGCGGTGGCGCTACCGAAGGTGTAGCGCATGCTCACGCCATCCAATGGCTCCTGCGCATGGCCGTACACCACCTCGGGAGCGGGCACGCCGATCACGTCATAGATGGTGGCGGCAATGTCGTTCACATGGTGGAACTGTGGGCGCACTTGCCGGTCGGGCGGGATCGCTTTGGGCCAGGAGACCGCCAATGGCACACGTGTGCCGCCAAAGTAGCCGGCGACCAGCTTGGTTCCCTGGAAAGGGGTCATGCCAGCCCAGCCCCAGGCTGCGTGATAGTGGTTGTCGAACTTCGCGCTGCCCAGCGCATCCAGGCCGCCCAGCTTGCCCAGCAGAGCCATGTGTTGCGCGGGCCGATTGGGGATGCCGTTTTGCGAATTGAGCTCGGCAAGCGTGCCGGTCATGCCCTCGGCCGAAGAGCCGTTGTCGGAGAACACGTAGAAGATCAGCGTGTTGTCGCGCAGGCCCTGGCGCTCCAGCTCGTCCACCAGCTTGCCGGCTTGTACGTCGGTATGCTCCAGAAAGCCGGCGAACACTTCCATCAGGCGCGCCTGGAACCGGCGTTCCTTCTCGTTCAAGGACTCCCAGGCAGGAAGACCGGAATGCCTCGGCGTGATGGCTGCATCCGCAGGGATGAAGCCCATGGCTTTCTGGCGGGCAAACACCTTTTCGCGGTAGGTGTCCCAGCCGTCGTCGAACTGGCCTTTGTATTTATCCGACCATTCCTTGAACACGTGGTGCGGCGCATGTACCGCGCCCGGCGTCCAATACAGGAAAAATGGATCATTGGGCGCATGCGTCTCTCGCTCGCGCAGCCAGCGGATGGCGTCCGCCGCCAAGTCTTCGGTTAAGTGGTAGGCGGGATCGTGCGGGGGTTCCACCGGCGTGGTGTTGCGATACAGGCGCGGCTCGTACTGCGAGGTTTCTCCGCCGATGAAACCATAGAAGTAGTCAAAGCCATGGCCCGTGGGCCAGCGATCGAACGGCCCCATCGAGGTGGTCGCGTCGACTGGCGTGTTGTGCCACTTGCCGAAAGCGGCCGTTCGATATCCGTGAGCCTGCAGCACTTCGGCGATGGTGGCGCAACTCTTGGGAATCTCGGCGGTATAGCCATCCCAATCGCTGGCAAACTCGGCAATGATTCCGTTGCCCACGCGGTGGTGGTTGCGTCCAGTCAGCAGCGAGGCGCGGGTGGCAGAACAAATGGCCGTGGTGTGAAAAGCGTTGTAGCGCACGCCGCTGTCGGCAATGCGTGTGAGCGTGGGTGTATGGATCGGGCCGCCTACCGTATCGGCCTGCGCGAAGCCCGCGTCGTCCAGCATGATGATGACGATGTTGGGCGCATCGGCCTTGCGGGCCATGGGCACCGGGCGCTTGTGGTAGCTGGATTCCTGCAGGCTCATGCCCACGCGGGCAGGGGATGCGGGGTGGGGCAGTGGCAGTACGCTTCCCAGCGGCCCGGATGAAGATGTCGTCATGGAATACCGCTCCTGTCTTATGAGAACCTGGACTGGATTTTTCAGCGGCGCGGCCTCTTGTGCTTAACTCTGCGTTGCATACACTTACCATTACGTCGCATGCTTGTGGAGGCCATTTGTTTTTCATTCGCGCAGCATCCGTGAGCCACTACCCCGAGGTGGCCCGCCGGCACGGACTGGATCCGCGGCGCATGCTCGTCCGGGCAGGGATTCCGCTGGAATGCCTCCATGACCCGGAACTGCTGATCCCCCTGGAGCGGGCATACCGCTTGCTTGAAGACTCGGTGCAAGCCAGTGGAGTGCGCAGTTTCGGGTTGGAAATGGGCGAAGCTAATCAGCTTTCCACGCTGGGACTTCTCGGGCTTATCCTGCGGCAGGAACCCACGCTGCGGGGGGCGCTGCAAACCTTGTTCCAATACCGCACGCTGCACAACGACTCTCTCGTGCTGCGGCTGGAAGAGGCGGGGGACAACGCCGTTCTGTACATGGAGTACGCGGCACCCGGGGTGGCGGGCATTCCGCAGGCGATCGAGCAGGGGCTGGCCATGCTGGTGCGTTCCCTGCGGAGTTTGATGCCTGAATGGCAGCCCAAGTGGCTGAACGTGATGCATGGGCAGCTAGGCCCGAGAGAGGTATATCAGCGGGTGCTGGCAGCGCCCGTGCGCTTTAATGCGGAATTCAACGGCGCCGTTTTCTCAGGCAGGGCCTTGGACCGGCCTTTGCAGTCCAGCGATCCTGCAATGGTCCGGCAAGCCCGTGCGCAACTGGACCATCTCTTGGCGGCGCGTGGCGCAGTTTCTACCCATGACCGCGTGCGAGAACTGATCACGGTGTTGCTGCCGTTGGGGCGTTGCTCGATTGAGCAAGTCGCCATGCACCTGGGGGTCCACCGAAGTACGCTGCACCGGCAGCTGATGAGCGAGGGCGTCGGATTCGGTGAGATTCTGGAGCAAGTCCGCAAGCACCTGGCAGCGCAACTCATCACGTCCTCACAGCGCAGCTTCATCCAGATTTCCGAGATGCTGGGGTTTTCGTCTCCCCCGCTTTTTCACGTTGGCACCGGCATGGTTTTGGCGAAACCCCGCAAGCACACCGAAAGCGCGGTGCCGCGCGTTGAGTCTGTGTCGAAAGCGGGTTAGAACGCTGGCGAAAACGGGATGCGCCCCTCTGCGAGGCCGGCGCGAAGGAAGCTCAGGAATTCAGTGGCCATGGGCGAGAGGGTGACACCGCGCCGGGTGATTACGTGGACGTCCCGGACGACCACCGGAGATACCAGCCGGCGCGAGACCAGTTGCGGGTATCTCAGCTGCGACATGAGCGACGACGGCAGAATGGCCACGCCCATGCCCTCTGCCGCAAAGGCCAGGGCTGTCATCAGGTGCATCAACTCGTGCGCGTAGCGAAGCCGCGCCCCGGATTCCGCCACCGCGCGGTCAATTGAATGGCGTATGCCATACCCTGGCTTCACGGTAATGACCGGTTGATCGTTGAGATCGGTCCAACGCACCACCTCGTTGCGTGCCAGGGGATCATTGGCGCGCATGACCGCGCACAGATACCCCTTGATCAAAGTCTCACATTCGAGTTCGGAGGTCAATTGCTCGGGCGTTCCGATCCCGAAGTCGACCTGGTCCGACAGGAGCCTGTTGGGGAACTCGTCTGGGTTGCAGTCCTCCACCACGATTTGCGCGCCAGGGCACTGCTCCTGGAAAAGCGCCACGGCCTTCGAGGCGACATTGACGGCAATGACCGGCGTGGCTGCGAAGGTCAGTTTGCCCTGGGCGCCCTTGGTGTAGCTGCTGAAATGTTCGTTGATCGAATGCAGTTCGCGCAGCATGCGCTCGGCAATCGGATAGAGGTCGAGCGCAGCGGCTGTCGGACGCAGGTTCCGGGTGGTCCGGTCGAAAAGTTTCTGTCCGATCTCCGATTCCAATTGGCGGATCAGCACGCTGACAGCCGAGTGGGTCAGAAACAGGCGCTCGGACGCGGTTCCGAACTTCCGCGTCTGGTAAACCGCAATGAAAGCCTTGAGCTGCTTCAGGTTGATGTTCATCATCGGCGGTGACCGAGTGTGTTTCTCAGAATGCCGATTTTCTCCACTTCCAGTTCCACGACGTCGCCTGCGCGCAGGAAACTGAGCGATTCATAGCCGCAGCCATTGCCCAATGTGCCCATGCCCAGGATTTCCCCGGGATACAGCGTTTCGGACCGGCTGACATGGCAAATGCATTTGGCGATGTCATGCTGCATGCCCCCAGACACCGTATCGACCAGCTCTTCCCCGTTGATCCGTACGCGCATGCGGAGCTTGTAAGGATCGCCGATTTCATCAGGAGTCACAATGCAAGGGCCAAAGGCGTTGCCTGTGTCGAAGTCCTTGCCTTTCGCTGGCCCCATGCGAAAGCTCGTTTCCCGTGACTGCATGTCGCGGGCGCTGAAGTCGTTGAAGATGGTGTAACCGAAGATGGCATCCATCGCTTCCTTGGGTGTTGCGTTCCGGAGGGGACGCCCGATAACCACAGCGAGCTCCAGCTCGTAGTCCATTTTCTCGGCGAAGTCGGGCCACTCTACCGTTTGGTCGTGCCCGATGCAACTGAAGCGGTTGCCCTTGTAGTAGAGCGGCATTTCGTACCACACGGGAGGCACATCCAGCAGACCAGCCTGGGCGTATCCGTCGAAGGCCGCTTGCGGATCGGCGGCGGCGCTCGCGCGCAGTTGCATGGCGGAGCGGATGGCCTGGCGCACGTGCAACTCGTAGTTGGCGAAATCCCGGATCGATTCCGGGATGGGCAATGGTGCCATCAGTTGCGTTGCTTGCCGGGAGCGCCGCGCGGTCTGAGGAGCTTCCTGTATAAGCCGCCGCACCAATCCCATCGCCGTGTCGCCACCTCGGATCAATGACAGCATGGACCAGAGCCGAGGGTCCGCGGAGCCTTGTACCTGTTCAGCCGCTGCTTGCAGGTCGAGTACGGAATCCGCATCCAGCAAAGCGCCAAGGCGGGTTTGCTGGGGCGCGGCATGCCCTGGGCGCTGGTGGACGAAGCTGACGAGTCGCATCTGGTGAGCCTGAAAAAAACATCGGGACGGTGAGAAACCGACGATAGCTTCTTATCAGGCAGCGTTTGGTGATAAATCTTGAAGAATCCTCGAAGAATTTTCAACGCTTCATCAACGATCAAGCAGGGTCGCTTGCTTCTGGCGTTCGGGTAGAGCCGAGACTGCCTGAAACCGTTGCCTCGGCTTCAGGCCGTACAGCAGCCGCGGATGCGATCGATGAGTGCCAGCGCGTCTTCCGGAATGCGATCGCCTCGCCATGCCACGTGCTGGTCCGGCCGCGAGAGAACGAACGCATGCTGGTAGAGGCGGGTGGCTTCCGGCGATTGCACATCCAGCACCGCAAGCGGCACGCCTCGATGTGCTGCGGCTTCCTGCAACGAGCTGGCGTCGGCCCTGGGGTCCAGGCGCAGCAGCGTGTACTCGGGGCCCATGGCGTCATAGAGTGAACGCCCGTCGTCGAGCCATAGGTGTGGGGTGCGGCAACCAGGCACCGTAGAAGGCGTGAACTGGTCCATGGCATATGAAGGAGCCGTTTCGCCGTCATACGCGATCAACGGCGAGGCGTCATAGAAATAGCCAAAGTTCAAGCCGGCACAGCAGTATTGCTTGACGTTCAAGTCATAGAGCGCGCGGCCTGCCGCCGCTCGGGCTTGCACGCCTTCCGGGCCGGAATCTTCTATGCCCGGAGGCACACCTTCGCGCTCTTTCTGAAGCGCCAGGGCATGGTTCATCGCAAACCTGGAGACTTGCTCTGTGATCGGCAGCCGCTCGGCCTCGTAGGCGGACAGCACTCCTTCTTCCCCCCAGCCATTGAGGCGGGCGGCCAGCAGCCAGGACAGATTCATCGCGTCGGCGATACCGGCGTTCATCCCATAGCCTGCCATGGGAATCCAGAGGTGTGATGCGTCGCCACAGATGAACACCCTGCGGTCACGGAATTTGTCAGCGACCAGCCGGCGCCCGATCCAGTCTTCCTTGGAGATGATCTCGTACTTGAAGTCAGGGCCGACACCGAGAATGGTGCGAAGAGCCCAGTCCCGGTCCACAGACTCGAAGTCTGTCTCATCGGCACGAAGATAGTTGTGCATCAGAAAGGTCTCGCGGCCATCGATCGCATAGACATTGCCACTGCGGCGCGGGTTCAGTGAGAAGGTGGCCCAGGCCGGGATGTTTCCCGTCCGGGAGAGCAGATCGGGTGCCCGGAAATAGGTGGATTGCACGCGGCCGACCACATCAGTGCCAGAGAGCTTCGCTCCGATGGCCTTGCGCACGGCCGATCTTCCGCCGTCGCAGCCAATCATGTATTCGCACTGGATGGTGATTTTTCCATCCGTATCCAGATTTACCCCCTCCGCCCGGACGCTGCCTTCGTTCTGCGTGAATTCGTCGATACGAGTGCGGCTCAGGATCTGGATGCCCGCGGTGGCCTCGGCATGGCCAAACAGAATCGGTTCCAGATAGATCTGGTTGATCCTGTGAGGAGGCTCCGGCGTAGGCCACCATCCGTCCGGCCCGGATTGATCTGTATACCGGTCTTGCCGGGCCGGGATATGAATGCGGGAGAGTTCTTCGCCGGTGAATGTGGTCCGGTACGACACGTCGTTCGCGTGGTTCGCGGGCAATCCGGCATCCCGAATCGCTTTTGCAACGCCCAGACGGCGGAAGATTTCCATCGTGCGGGCCGAGACATGGTTGCACTTCACGTTCGGCGGTTCCCCGCGGTGACGGATCTCCGCGATGACGACAGAGATGCCGCGTTGAGCCAGATCCGTAGCCAGGGTCAGGCCGACCGGCCCCGCGCCGACGATCAGGACTTGGGCTTGCAGAACTTGGGCTTGCGATCGAAGAGTCATGGTTTGCCAAGCTTGTGGGGCTTGTGTATGGGGAGTGCCCATGATTAGAGTCAAAACAGGATCAAATGAAAAATGAAACCTTGCAATTGATTCATAAAAAACATCTATCTCATTGAATACCTATAAGGGTTATTTATTAATTCAAAAAGAAGATTCATTCCCCAAACCAGGCGAGTTTGTGTTTAATCAAACCTTTCCTTATGCAGGTGCGGGCAGGGCGGTTTCTCCCGCGTGAAGCGGCCGAGTGCCGGACCACGTGCCTGCGGTTCCCAGGAGTTTGAGATGAATCGACGTGAGGCCATGATTCGGATGGCTGGGGTAACTGCACTGGGCTCGGCGCCTGCCGCGCTGATGGCGCAAGCGGACAAGCCTGTGACGATCGTGGTGCCCTATACCCCTGGTGGAACGACGGATCTGCTTGGGCGGATGCTCGCCAAGGAAATGGCGCCGCTGTTGGGCAAGACCATCATCGTGGACAACAAGCCTGGCGCGGGCAGTGGCCTTGGTGCCGCATTTGTCGCACGCGCACCGGCCGATGGGAACACCTTGCTGGTGGCGACCAGCACCACGCTGGCGATCAACCCCTGGCTGTACGACAACCTGTCCTACTCGCCCTTGAAGGACTTTTCCCCGTCGGCCTTATCGGCGCGGTACCTCTTCTGGTAGTGGTGCATCCTTCTGTTCCCGTGAAGAACATTGCCGAGCTCATTGCACTGTCGAAGGCACAGCCAAAGTCGCTCAGCTATGGATCCGCCGGTAACGGTAGTCCGCAGCATCTGGGCGTCGAGATGTTCAAGGCTGCCACGGGGGCGGATCTCACGCACGTACCGTATCGCGGCAGCGGGCCGGCAGTCACGGATCTTCTCGGCGGGCAGATCCAGGTGATGTTCAGTGATATCCCGCCTGTACTGCAGCAGGTGCGCGCGGGGCGTCTTCGTGCGTTGGCGGTGACATCGCTGAAGCGGCAGCCAGTAGCGCTGGAGCTTCCCGCCATTGCCGAGTCCGGCGCGCCTGGCACGAAGAATTTCGAAGCGGTAGCCTGGCAGAGCCTGGTGGCGCCCGCTGGAACGCCCAAGCAGGTGATCGAAGCCTACTCCGCAGCACTTGAGAAGGTGATGGGTAACCGGGAAGTGCGTGCGCGCTTGTCCGCTGACGGGTTTGAGCCTGGCACCATGAACCCAACCCAGCTGGCAGCCTACATCCGCAGCGAAACCGATCGCTGGGGAAATGTCGTGAAAGCGTCTCGCGCCAAGGTCGATTGAGGCGGCGTCCAACAGCGCCATCCTGGAGGAAAATAGCTCTCCGATGGCGATTCATAAACAATCCTTATCTTCGCTGCCGTCCATTCGGCAGCTTCGCGCGCTCGTGGCTGTGTACTACACAGGCAGCGTATCGGCCGCCGCCCAGCGGCTGTCTTTGACGCAGCCTGCGGTCACAGTTCTGATACGCGAGCTGGAGGAAAAGCTTGGGTTGAAGCTGTTCGACCGGAGCACCCGCGCACTGCGCCGGACGGATGCTGCGGTGCAAGCCATTGGCTATGCCGAACGCGCCCTGTCCGAGCTGGAGGCCTTGTCACGGAACATGGCCCATCTCGCCGGCGCCCAGGAGGGAAGAGTGCGCGTCGCGGCGACGGCCGTCATTGCCCAAACCCTGCTGCCCCCTGCCATGTATCAGTTTCAAGATTTGAGGCCTGGAGTTCGCGTGGAGGTCGTGGAGGTCGCCCCGGGCGACTTTGTCGAGGCGGTGGCGGCCGACCGTGTCGACTTCGGTGTAGGGACCGTGGAGACGCCGGTGGCGGGTTTGCAAGAAGAAATTCTTCGGCGTGAACCCTTGGTGGCCGCGGCCATCGAATCCAAGCAGTTCCCCGCGGGAGCACCCATGACGTGGAAGCAGCTCGGAATGTTTCCCCTGGTGACTGTTCGTTCTGGTTATGGCGTCAGGGGTAGGATAGAGGCCGCGGCAAGAGAGGCCGGTGTCGCGCTTCGAATCGAGCACGAAGTCTCCTTGCTTGGAACCGCTGTGGCGCTTGCGGCTCACGGCCTTGGTGTGGTGGTGGCACCAGCCTCGATCGTAGCCGCCGAGCCGCGATTGGTCGCCCGCCGGCTGACGCGCCCCAAGGTGGAGCGCACCATTGGAATCCTCACCAGGCGCGAACGGTCGCTGTCGCCGGTGGCTCAGGCATTTGCAGCCGTATTGAGGCGCATGACCGCGGAGTAGCCGATGATTGGCGATGCCGTCGCGTTTGTTGGCCTGCTTACCCTGCTTCTTCGACGAACGCCTCCTCGCGCTTGGAGCGTACAGACGGCGCCAGCACGATGACCAGCAACAGCGCGGCGCCAATCAACAGGCCCAGTGAGATGGGCCGCGTGAACAGCACGGACCATTCGCCGCGTGAGAGCAGCAGCGCCCGGCGCAGGTTCTCTTCCATCATTGGACCCAGGATCAAGCCCAGCAGCAGCGGCGCAGGTTCGCAACTCAATTTGAGGAAGGCATAGCCTACGACACCGAAGACAGCAATCAGCCAGATGTCGAACACGTTGTTATTGGTGGAATAAACGCCGATGGCGCAGAACAGCACGATCGCGGGAAACAACCAGCGGTAGGGAATGGTCAGCAGCTTCACCCAAACGCCGATCAGCGGCAGGTTCAGAATCACCAGCATCAGGTTACCGATCCACATCGAGGCGATCAGACCCCAGAACAGATCAGGATTGCTGGTCATCACCTGCGGGCCAGGCTGGATGTTGTGGATTGTCATGGCGCCCACCATCAGGGCCATCACCGCGTTGGGCGGGATGCCCAGGGTCAGCATCGGAATGAACGAAGCCTGTGCGCCTGCATTGTTGGCCGCCTCGGGTGCCGCCACGCCACGAATGTTGCCTTGACCGAAGGGTACTTCGCCGGGCTTGAGCTTGGATTTTTTCTCGATGGTGTAGGCAGCGAAAGCTGACAGCAATGCGCCACCGCCCGGCAAGATGCCCAGCCCGCAGCCCAATGCAGTGCCGCGCAGTACGGCTGGTGCCATGCGTTTGAAGTCTTCTTTGGTGGGAAACAGCCCCGATACCTTGGCGCTGAAAACTTCTCGTTGCTCGTCAGGCCGGGACAAATTGAAGATGATCTCGCCATAGCCGAAAATACCCATAGCCACCGCGATGATGTTCAAGCCGTCAGTCAGTTCAGGCACATCGAAAGAGTAGCGCGCCACGCCCGAGTTCACATCGGTTCCTACCAAGCCCATGAGCAGGCCCAGCAAGATCATGCAGATGGCCTTAAGCAGCGAACCCGAAGCCAGCACCACCGCGCCGATCAGGCCCAGAACCATCAGCGAAAAATATTCAGCGGGACCGAATTTGAAAGCCACCTCGGTCAACGGCGCGGCAAAGGCAGCCAGCATCATGGTGCCTACGCAGCCCGCGAAGAAAGAGCCTAGACCGGCAGCGGCCAAGGCCGGACCACCGCGCCCTTTCTTGGCCATCTGGTGTCCGTCGATGACCGTCACCACCGATGACGCCTCGCCAGGCAGATTGACCAGAATGGCCGTGGTGGAACCGCCATACTGCGAGCCGTAGTAAATGCCCGCCAGCATGATGAGCGCGGCTACCGGCGGCAGCGCGTAAGTAGCAGGCAAAAGCATGGCCACCGTGGCCGTCGGGCCAATACCGGGCAGCACACCAATCAACGTGCCCAGCAAGCATCCGATGAAGGCATACAGCAAATTGTGCAAGGTGAAGGCCGTTTCAAAGCCCAACGACAGGTTACTGATGAGCGTTTCCATGGGCTTAGCCTCCAATGAACGTTGGCCAAACCTGGAATTGAAGCTTCAGCCCGAGAATGAAGATCAGATAGCTGCCCACAGCCAGTATCGTGGCAAGCATCAACGCCGATTTCAGGCTAAAGGTGCTTCCAGCTTTGCAGGACATGACGACAAGCGCATACACCGCCACGATCAAACCCATGGCGGGTAGATCGATGCTGCGCAATCCTGCAAGCAGCACACCAAACATCAGGTTTGCGCCGATGACGAAACCCAGTGGTTTCCAGGCGATCTTGCCGACAGGGTCGCCATCGCCGCCTGGCCTGGCTCCGAGCGCCGATACAGTCACCGCCAAACCCAATACGGTCAGCAGCACACCCACCATCAACGGAAAGTATCCAGGCCCCATGCGTGCGGCACTTCCTACCGTGTATTCGAACGCGCCGATCGCGAACGCCGCGCCGACTGTGGCGAACATAAGGCCCGCTATGAAGTCCTTCTTGCTTTTGATCCGTAAATGCACTGACTCGTCTCCTTGGATTCTTACAGGTTTCTGACAGGAATAAATCATGTTATGAGGTTTTAATACATCACAGTGTGAGTAATTACCCTTGGCGTTTTGCCTATGCCATGGCGATGCCCTGCTACAGTTCATTCCTTGTTTTTGTCAGGTCTACCTGCCTGCCGCCAGCCATGTCTCTTCCTAGAAAGCTTGTTGACAAGCAGCGGCTCGAAGCCCTGTCAGACTTCAGATTCAGGCTTCGCCGTTTTCTCCGTTTCAGCGAGGAGGCGGCACGAGCGCACGGCATTACGGTGCTGCAATACCAGGCCCTGCTGCACACTCAGGGGTTTCCTGGGCGCGAGTGGGCCTCGATCAGTGAGATAGCGGAACGCTTGCAAGCGCAGCCACACGGCGTGGTGGCGCTGATTTCACGCTGCGAGGAGGCGGGTTTGGTTGAGCGCCGAACGAGCGCCGTTGATCGCAGGCAGGTAGAGGTGCACCTGCTGCCGGCGGGGCGTGAGAAGCTGGAGGCGTTGGCCAGCGAGTTGGCTGATCACATCGCTGAAGTTGCGGACGTGGTGGCCTTCGCGCGCTATCGGCGGGGCCCTTGAGGACGGGGTTGCCTTCACCACCAGGCAACCCCTCATATTTGTCTCGCTTAATCGAGCTTCAAACCTTCGTCCTTGACGACTTTCTGAAGCAATTCCGCATCCCGTTTCAGCGATTTGGCGAACATGGCCGGGTCTTCATAGTTCGGATAGAGCGCCGAGAGTTGCAGCTGCTTCTTCACCTCAGGCGCCTCAAGCACCTGGCGCACCGCGTCGGCCATGCGCTGAACGATGGGCTGGGGAGTACCTTTGGGTGCGAAGATGGCGAACCAGCTGAACGAAGTGCCGTCACCGAAGCCTTGTTCCTTGAGGGTCGGGATGTTCGGAAGCTCTGGATTGCGGACGCCGCTGGTGGTTGCCAGCCCCTTGAGGTCTCCGGCCTTCACGCGCGGTGCAGTGGCCGGGTCATACATCAGATCGATGCGGCCGCCCATCAGGTCGATGGTGGACTCGCTGGCTCCCTTGTAGGGAATGTGCGTGAGCTGCACGCCGGCCTCGCTGTGCAATTGCACGCCAGTCATGTGCACGATGGAGCCAACCCCATTGGTGGCGAACGTCAGTTTGTTGGGGTGTGCCTTGGCATAGGCGATCATCCCTTTGTAGTCGGAAAAAGGGGCGTCCTTGCGCGCTGTGATCAGGCCATAGGATGAGGCCAGCTTGGCCACGGGTTCAAAGCTCTGATAGGAGTATTTGACCGTTTTCAGCAAGTAGGGCGCCAATGCCACGGCAGCGGTCGGCGCGACCAGGAACGTATAACCGTCAGGTGCCTGGCGCGCGGCATAGTCGGTGCCCATGGTAGCGGCAGCCCCGGGCTTGTTCTCGATCACGACGGGCTGGCCCAGTACGCGCGACACTCCATCGCCGATGAAGCGGGTGATGACATCCGATGAGCCGCCTGGAGGGTAGGGCGTGACGAAATGAATAGGCTTGTTCGGCCATGCTGTAGAGCTTTGCGCCATGCCGGGAACGGCAGCGCCGGCCAGTATGGCCAATGCGGCTACTTGAATGAATCGGCGGTTGAAGATCATCGTTTGAAGGTCCTTGAAAATGGTGCACTGCAGCATCGCTGAGCACGCCGGAGATGGTTTCAGCATGCGTACTGTGTCTCCGTTTGCATATTATTTGCTTCCGCAAAATGAGACCAGCATTCCATATTTGAGAACGAAATAAATGGCTTCGTCGTGCAGAGGGTAGCTGCTAGGGCGGCGTGTCCGGAGCGGATGGTGCGCAGCGCGACTGCGCTACCGCCAGCACACGGCCGCGCGCATCGCTTACCCAGCCTACCACTCCCAGCCGGTCGGGTTGCGCGCCAGGAGGCACATTCATGGGGCGCCACAACTGGCCCATGTTGCCAGTTGCTCGGGCTGGAATGGGTTCAACCAGCAAATTCCGAACAAGCACGCGCGGCACCGGCGAGCCTTCGGTTCCCGCGGGTAGTCGCTCCACCAAGGCCAGCCAGCCAGTGAGGGGCTCAGCCAGCGAGGCGCGGCTGGTAAAGCGCAGCGATGCGCCTACATAGTCATTCAGCACCAGTCCATGTGCGACGCGCACCCGGTGGCGTCCGCCCTGTACCTTGCCGGATCGCGAGCTTTGCGTGTCTGGCACGCGTTCGCCAAGAAACTGTAGTCTTTGCAACGCCTCGCGCCGGGCCACGGCGGAAAGCGGCGCGTCATCACCCTGCTGCCCGGGCAGCACCCAGTCAAGCACGGCCGCAGTATGTGGCGGCAGGGGGTGTCGCCTTGCCAGCAATCGCTGCAGTCGGCATTGATGAAGCGTTCCGTCAGCGTCCGAGGTGCTGGCTGGCTGTCGCTGGCGCAGAGCGGCGACGATTGTGCCTGCGCCAGGGAACCGCTCAGCGCGAGGAGAGCGGCGGCGCAGACGATCCATGGGTGAGGCAGAGGCATGAGGTGCGGTCTCCTGCAATCACCCGCATGATTGCACATCCGGGC
Organism: Ottowia sp. VDI28; assembly: GCF_049532675.1. Taxonomy (NCBI): domain Bacteria; kingdom Pseudomonadati; phylum Pseudomonadota; class Betaproteobacteria; order Burkholderiales; family Comamonadaceae; genus Ottowia; species Ottowia sp. VDI28. The sequence continues at coordinate 2,743,850 of NZ_CP149820.1, forward strand.
GAGATACCTGAGCGAGATACGCCGCTGTCGCTGCCAGGATGAAGCTGTCAGCGTGAGAGCTTGGCCTGCTCAGGCCTTGGGCGGCCGGTGCAGGCCGCAGATCTTGTTGCCGTCTGGATCGCGGAAGTAGCATAGGTACATGCCACTCGGGCCGCCGCGCCAGCCGGGCGCATCTTCGATCGCGACGCCACCGCTGGCGAGCGCAGCCGCATGAAACTCGTCTGCCTGCTCTGGTGAAGCCATGTTGAATCCGACGGTCCCGCCATTGGCGTGCGTGGCCGGCTGGCCATCGATAGGCTTGCTCACGCTGAACGTGCCGCTGCTGGTGCGCCAGAACACGCGATGGCGGTCCACGAACCCAGGCTTTACGCCCAGCGTGCCGAGCACGGCGTCGTAGAACTGTTTGGATTTTTCGAGATCGTTGGTGCCGATCATGATATGGCTGAACATAGGCTCCTCTTATGGTTAATGAAACGCGGGCCCATGCTAGCGGAAAAAATGCCTGATACCTTTCCTCGTGTGAATTCAGGCTTCACATGGCAGGACGACTCTTACAGAATGCGGGGTCCAAGCCTGACAAGGCGAGTGTGAGCGGTAGGGGACACTGAATGCACATCCACACTCAGGAGGTTGCACCATGCTCACATGGGCCATCATCTTCGCTGTCATATCCCTTGTCGCGGGCGTTTTTGGATTCACAGGTATTTCTGCCGGGGCTGCCGGCATTGCCAAGATCCTGTTTTTCATATTCGTCGTGATCGCGATCATTTTCATTGTTCTCGCGGTTCTTGGCGTTGGAGCTGTGGCCTAGAGGGCAGAGCCACATACCTCAAACAGGGCAGAAATGAAAAAAGCGCCCCGAAAGGCGCTTCATTGCTAGGTTTGTGGTGGAGAGGAGGAGGATCGAACTCCCGACCTCCGCATTGCGAACGCGGCGCTCTCCCAGCTGAGCTACCCCCCCACGTTGGCTCACATTCTAGTCTTTTTGCCAAAACAGGGAAGCTGTGAGGAGCGGGCTTTCAATGGCTGGCTTTATGCGGCACGGGCGCTGTTTTCCTGGCTGGGAGTTCGGGAATGGGCGTGCTGTCGACGAGCCGGTACAGCACGCTTTTCGTGTCATCCTCTACAAGCTCAAGCTTGCCTTGGACCACCAGGGTCTGTGACCGGCCGAGATGGCGCCACACGTCGAAAGGCTGAGCGAAGTTGATCTCCACAACGCCTTCCGGCTCCACGGGTTGCGCGCAGCCCCGGCAGAAAATCGGCTGCGAGCTCAGCAACAGCATCCGCTGAGGTTCGCGTTTTTCGTCGACAGCCGTCGCGAAGCCGTAGAGCGTGAGGCGCTGGCCGGCAAGGGCCCGCACCGGTGGCAGGAATTCACGCTCGAGCTTTCCCTGAGAGCGCTTCACACCCACCTTGGCCAAGGTCCCCCAGAGAACGGTGTTGGCCGGAGCACGGGTGAAGTCAAGCTCCGGGCCTTCCTCGTCGGAGTGTGCGTAGGCGGGGCCGCCCGAGAGATGGGCGGCGGCAAGGGCCACTCCGCAGAGAAGTACGCGGCGGCGGTTCTTGTGCGAGAAGATTGTTGTCAGCACGCGCCAACGTCCTTCGTTCAAGGTTTGAATTGGGGATCGTTGTAGGCAAGGTTCCCTCCGACATAGGTGGCCATCGCCTTGAGGTTCTGGACATCGGCCGCAGGAATGGTCATGTAGTCGGCCGACAGCACGGCGAAGTCCGCGAGCTTGCCTGCTTCGATCGAACCCTTGATGGATTCTTCGTCCGTGAGCTTGGCGTTGTTGATGGTCATCATGCGCAGGATCGCCTCGCGCGAGGCCACAGCCTGGTTGGCGCCGTAGATACCGTCGCTGATCGTGTCGCGCGTCAGGAAGTGGTACATCACCCAGAAAGGATTCATCGGCACCACCGGGGCGTCGGTGCCCAGTGCGAGCAGAAAGCCTTCGTCCATGTAGGTCTTCAGTGGCGTGACTTGCGAGGCGCGGTCCAGGCCCCAATAGCCCTTCAGCACGGGGGCGGCCAGGTACAGATGATCCTGCACCGACAGGCGCAGATTCAGCGCGCGCATGCGGGGATACTGGTCAGGGCGCGTGACGAACGCATGTTCGATGGCCCAGCCGGCCTTGGTCAGGTCTTTGTCCTTGTTGGCTTTCTCGTAGCCTCGCAGCACCTCGTCCACGGCGGCGTCACCCACCGCATGTACTCCAGCACGGAAACCCATCCGGTTGAGTTTGACCACGGTGTCGTCGAATGTGCTCTGCGGGACTACCTCGAGGCCGAAGTAGGTGCCGCCCTTGCCCAAGGGGTCGAGATAGGGCTTGGTCATGTGGCCGCCTTCAAAGCCGCCGTCGACCATGAGCTTGATTCCCCAGACTTTCACCCATTCGTCGCCCTCAAGCGGCTTGATGCCGGCATCGGCGATGGGCTGCAGGCCGTCCGGGTTGGTGATGCGGAACATGACGCTGTAGCGCACGGTGGCCTGCTTCTGGTCTCGCATCTGCTGCAACAAGCGGTAGGTGGAGATGGGAATGCCGGGCATGCGCACGCTGGTCAAGCCGTACGAGTTGATCACTTTCTGCTGCGCGATCAGGTAGTCGGCGGTCAGTGCGGGTCTGGGGGGCAGGGGCGCCAGTTTTTTGGCGGTGTCCGTGAGTTCGCCAGTGAGGTTTCCCTTGGCGTCCTTGGGAATGGCGCCGCCCGCAGGCACGGGAGTGGAGGCCGTGATGCCGTATTTGGCCAGCGCGGCGTTGTTCAGAAAATAGCTGTGCCCGCCCCGAACCAGAATGACGGGTACGCCTGGGGCGGCTTTTTCAAGCTCAGCGGCGGTCGGCAGGCGTTTTTCGGCCAACTGGGCTTCATGCCAGTCGCTGTTGGAAACCACGACGGCTCCCGTTGGAGCTTTCCGCGCGGCTTCGGTCACCTTGGCGAACAGTTCGGCCAGCGAGCGTGTCTTGGAAATATCGACGCCAGGCCCGCCTCCCGCGTCATGGAAGTGGCTGTCTGTAAGTCCTGGGATGATGGTACGGCCGCCTGCATCGACGACCTTGGTGTTCGGGCCAATCATGCCCGCGATCTCCTCGCGCGTTCCGATGCGTTGGAACTTGCCGTCCTTGACGGCCATTGCTTGGGCGATCGTGTTCTTGTTGTCGACGGTGATGATCTTCGCGTTGGTGACCACCAGGTCGGCTGAAGCCCGCGGACCTTGGGTGGCGCAGCCCGTCAGCACCATGCCAGCGATGCCAGCGATGCCAGCCCATCTCAAGTGCCCGGGGAAAGGGCGAAAAGGGCGGATCTTCACTGTCGTCATTCAATTCTCCTCGTTCGTTGGGACACTCGCTCCTCCGGGCGCCGTGGCGTTAGCCAGGGCGGCAAGAAGTAATTCTTGCTTAAACAAGCAAGGTGTCAAATATATTTAACCATATTGCGGCCTTTTGTTTTCTTTTTTGGATCTGTGACGGGTGCTCGGTTTGCCTATCGTGCAGGCGGCTTTGGAATTACGTGTTTTCCCGATCCTGAACCGGCCTCAGGGGTGGTTGCAGTTTGCGACAATACCCCTACTCATGTCACGCCTAGAAGACGACCACCGCTACGCCTCGCCCGATACACAGTGGCTCGAACGCATGTACAACAATCGCATGCGCGTGCCCGATCACGGAGAATATTTTGTTCGTTGGGCTGCGGAGTCGGCCTTGGTGCGCAAGCAATTGCCTTGTGAACTGGATGTACCCTACGGCTCTGGCCCGCGGGAAACGCTCGACGCATTCCATGCGCCCCGCAAGGGGGCTCCTTTGGTCGTTTTTGTGCACGGCGGCTACTGGAAAGCCATGGATAAATCCCAGCATAGCTTCATTGCGGGTGCACTCCATGATGCCGGCGCGGCGGTGGTGATGCCCACCTATGCGTTCTGCCCTCGGGTGACCATTCCCCAGATCACGCTCCAGGTGGCTCGCGCCGTGGCCTGGGCCTGGCGGAATGCCTCGAAGATCGGCGGCGATCCGCGGCGCATCACGGTCATCGGCCATTCGGCGGGCGGCCATATGGCGGCGATGATGCTCGCGTGCGCATGGAACGTGTTCGATGCGGATCTTCCCGCTGGTGTGGTCAGGAGCGCGCTGGGCATTTCAGGGCTCTACGATCTGCAACCGCTGATGAACACCCCGAGCTTTCAGGAGGTGCTGCGCATCACTCCTCAGCAGGTGCACACCGCCAGCCCCGCGCGGCTGCCCCGTCCGGCACGGGGGCGCTTCTATAGTGTGGTGGGCGGGCAGGAGAGCGGTGAGTACCTGCGCTTGAACCGCCTGATCCAGCAGGCCTGGGGGCGCGAGCGTGTTCCGGTGGCTGCCAGCCTGGCGGGCTTGAACCATTTCAGCATCCTCGATGCGCTGGTCAAACCTGGCCACCGGCTTAACACGATGGCGCACGAGCTGATCCGTTAATTTCAAGAAAGCACCGCACCCTACGGTTTCCGTGTGCCTTCCGGAAGAGTATAAGAGCCTCTTGAAAGCCTAGGAAATCAGGTTGAGCCCGCTATCAATTTCTTGCCTAGCAGATCGTCGGCCGCGCGCTCGGCCATCATGATGATGGGCGCGTTGGTCGGCCCGCGCGTCACCTGAGGCATGGCCGCGCCGTCAACCACGCGCAGGCCCTCGACGCCGCGCACTCGCATGCGCTGGTCGAGCACGCCCTGCGCTTGCCCGTCCGCGGCCATGCGGCAGGTGCCCACCGGGTGGTGCAAGGTGATGGCGGTGCTGCGGATGAAGGCGTCAATGGCTTCGTCGCTGGTGGCCGTGATGCCCGGCGCCAGTTCCTCGGCGATGAACGGCCGCAGCGGCGCCTGCGCGCCGATCTCGCGCATGCGCCGCACCATTTCACGCACGGCCCGTTGGTCTGCCTCGGTGGCCAGGAAGTTCTGGCGGATCAGCGCCGGCATGGCCGGGTCGGTGCTGGCCAGGCTCACGCTGCCACGGCTTTCCGGGGTGAGGAACACGCCCTTGATGCCGAAGGCGTCCACGTAGGGTTTCATGAAGGGGCTGAAGTGCGGCCCCGCCGTCATGGGGGCGGCGGCCAGCATCAGCAGCGCATCGGGCAGCGCGAGATCGGGCTGGCTGCGCACCAGCCCGACGGTGGCGGCCGGCACCTTGCTCGACAAGCCAGTGCCGAACATCCAGGTGCGCAGCAGATCGACCCCGATGCGGTCCAGCCGCAGCGTACGCCACAGCGGTCCGGGCGCGCCTGCGCGGCGCCAGCGAACGTCGCAGACGATGTGGTCCTGCAGGTTCTGGCCCACGCCGGGTAGTTCCACCAGCGTGTCGATACCATGGCGGCTCAACTGCTGCGGCTCGCCGATGCCCGAGAGCATCAGCAACTGAGGAGAGTTGATGACGCCGCCGCAGAGGATGACTTCGCGCCGCGCACGCACGGTCTCGAGTCTGCCCGCCGCAGACAGCTCGATGCCCACGGCGTGCGGCGCATCGCGCGGCCCCTCGAACAGCACGCGCCGTGCGAGCGCCCCCGTGTGTACTGTGACGTTGCCGCGAGCCACGGCCGGGCGCAGATAGGCGCTGGCCGTGCTCCAGCGCAGGCCCTTGCGGATGGTGGTTTGCATCGGGCCGAAGCCTTCGATGCTGTGGCCGTTGTAGTCGTCGTTGCGCGGATAGCCCGCCAGGTCGGACGCTTCCATGAAGGCGTCCAGCAGCGGATCCTCGTAGCGCAGCTTCGTCACTGCGAGCGGGCCGCTGCCGCCGCGTAGTTCGCTTTCGCCCGCTTCCCACGACTCGGCGCGCTTGAAGTAGGGCAGCACATCCTGGTAGGACCAGCCCGACAGGCCGAGGCCTTGCGCCCAATGATCGAAATCCTCGGGCGCGCCGCGCGCGTAGGCCATGCCGTTGATCGAGGTGCAACCACCCAGCACCTTGCCGCGCGCGCATTCGATACGGCGGTTGTCCATGCCCGGTTCGGGCTCGGTGAAATAGCCCCAGTCGTAGAGCCGGTGCTTGAGGATCAGTCCCCAGGTCAACGGGATCTTGATGATGGGCGAGCGGTCCGCGCCGCCTGCCTCCAGCACCAGGATCTTCAGCGACGGATCGGCGCCGAGGCGATAGGCCAGCGTACAGCCGGCCGAGCCCGCGCCGACGATGACATAGTCATACTCTTGCATCGCCTAACCCAGTTTTACGTTGACGTTCTTGGTCTGGGTGAACTCCAGCAGCTCGGCGAAGCACTCCTCGCGGCCTATGCCCGATTGCTTGATGCCGCCGAACGGCGCGCCCACGAAATGCTGGCTGACGTTGTTGATCCAGACGTAGCCCGTCTGGATGCGGCGTGCGGCGCGGTGGGCCGTGTTCAGGTCCCGCGTCCAGATCGAGCCCGTGAGGCCGAACGGCACGGCGTTGACGGTCTCGAACAGCGCCTGCTCGTCGGACCACTTGAAGACCGACATCACGGGGCCGAACACTTCCTCGCAGGCCAGCTTCATGTCGGGCCGCATGTCGGCGAACACCGTGGGCTCGTAGAAAAAGCCGCCCCCAGTGCGGGGTCTTCGGGCTGGCGCCCGCCCGTCACCAGCCGCGCGCCCTCGGCCAGCGCGGAAGCCACATAGCCCTGCACCTTCTGCAGCTGCGCGCGGCTCACCAGCGAACCCATGGTGGTCTTCGGATCGGTTGGAATGCCGGGGCGGTGGCGCCCGGGCAGCAACTGGGCCACTCTGGCCAACACGCGGTCGTGCATGCTCTCGTGCAGGAACACCCGGCTCGTGGAGCCGCAGCTCTGGCCCGACCAGGTGAAGTTCATGCCCGCGATGATGCCGTCGACCAGCCGGTCCTCGTCGGCGTCGGGATAAGCGATCAGTGCGTTCTTGCCACCCAGCTCCAGCAACACGGGCTTGAGGTCGTCGGCCGCCGCGCGCATCACCGCCTTGCCGGTGGGCACGCCGCCGACCAGCGTGATCTTGCGCACCAGCGGATGGCGGCCCAGCGCCTCGCCGCATTCACGGCCGCCACACAGAAAGCCGACCACGCCTGGCGGGAACAGGCCGCCGACCAGCTCCGCCAGCCGCAGCAGCGACAGCGGTGCCTGGTCCGGTGCCTTGATGATGACGGTGTTGCCGGCGGCCAGCGGTGCAGCCAGCCGGGCCGCGGCGAACATCAGTGGGTGGTTGTAGGCGACGACACGCGCCACTACGCCCATGGGCTCCTGCACGGTGTAGTTAAGGTGGCCGTTGCCCATGGGCAGCGTCTCGCCTTTGATCTCAGTCGCCAGGCCTGCGAAATAGTCCAGGCAGTCGGCAGCAAAGCCTGCGTCGTGCGCCAGCGCGGTGACCGGGTTGCCGTTGTTCAGCGCGTCGAGCAGGGCCAGCGGTTGCGCATGTTCACGCAGCACGGCCGCGGCGCGGCGCAGCAGCCGGCCGCGCTCGGCCGGCGGTGTGGCGGCCCAGGCCGGGAAGGCCGCATGCGCCGCGCGCACGGCGGCGTCTACGTCGTCGGCGTCCGCTACAGGCGCCGTGGTGATGGGCTCGTTGTAGGCGGGGTTGAAGGTCTGTGCGTAGCCGCCGGCGAGCGGTGCGTGCCAGGCGCCAGCGTAGTACAGGGCATTGTGGGCGGGCAGGGTGCCCTCGGGGATGTCGCAGGTGCGCATGGCAGTCTTTCGGCAAACAAAAGCCCTGCAGCGCGCCGGACAATTGGAAGGCGCGCCGTGCTCGGGCGGTCAAACAAAAAAAGCGGACCTCGGGTTTGGTCGGAGGCCCGCGCTCAGGTGCGGCTTAGGTACGGTACTGCGCGCCCACGCGGCGGATCAGCTCGTAGTCCTGCCGCGCCGCTGCCGTCAGCTCCTTCATCGCGACGGGAATCACGGTGTCCAGATAAACCTTGGCATCGGCGGGCGAGAATTGGATGAACTCGCCGCCGCCCTTTTCCCAGATGATCTTGGCCTCGTCGATGCGCGTCTTGGCGCGCGGGCCTGCCACGGCGGCGTCGGTCTGGCGCGCGGCTTCGCGCAACGCGGGCTCCAGCGCGCCCGTGGACTTCAGGAAGGCGGGGCTGACCAGCGCCACGGAGCAGATGAAGGTCGAAGGCAGCAGCGTCTGTGCCTTGGCGACGTCGTAGTACTTGAGGGCCGAGGGAATCGGGGTGCCCGAGTAGACGCCATCGAGCGTGCCGTTCTGGAAGGCCGGCAATACTTCGCTGAGCGACATGGCCACAGGGTTGGCGCCCAGTGCGCGCAGTTGCGCCATCAGCAGCGCAGAGCCGGGCACGCGGATCTTCTGTCCCTTGATGTCAGCCAATGTGCGGATGGGCTTGCGCGAGACGATGCTGCACTGCGAGTGCGCGAGCACGGTGAACAGCTCCACGCCCTTGCCTGCGGCGATGGTGGACAACTGCTTGCGCACTTGCGGGTCGGCCAGCACCTTGATGCCCTGGTCCATGCTGTCGAACAGCCCCGGCACGGCCAGCGCCGCGAAACGTGGGTCCAGCCCTTCGTACATACCCGAGGCGTTGAGCACCATCTCGACGGTGCCCATGCTCACGCCCTCCACTGTGCGCTGCGCGTTGCCGAGCTGGCTGGCCGGGTAGACCTGGCCCTTGACGCGGCCCTGGGTCGCGGCCTCGATGCGCTCCTTGTAGGCGTTGAGCCAGTCGATGCCCAGCTCCGCCTGGGTGGTGGCCGACAGCTTCATGGTGAAGCTCTGCGCGCGGGCCAGCGGCGCAAAGCCAAGGGCCGTGAGGCCGGCGAGCTGCAGCAGGTGTTGGCGACGATGCATGTGTTATCTCCGAAGAAATGATGTGGCAGGAATGAGTCAGTTCAGCAGCCAGCGGGCGCTGGCCAGCGAGATCTCGGGGATGTAGGTGATCAGTCCGAGAGCGACGAGATAGATCAGCAGGAAGGGCATGATTCCGCGGTAGATGGTCTCCAGCGGCAGCTTGAGCACGCTCTGCGCCACGAAGATGTTGATGCCGAAGGGTGGGTGGAACAGGCCGATGGAGAGGTTGACCGTGACGATGATCCCGAAGTGCACGGGATCGACGCCGATGGCCGTCACCAGCGGCACCAACAGCGGCGAAAGCAGCAGGATGGCCGACAGCGGATCCATGAAGCAGCCCACCACCAGCAACAGCACATTGATGCACAGCAGCAGGCTCCAGCTTGGCAGGTCCGGGCCTGTGAGCCAGGCCGTCATCGCGGCCGGCACCTGGTTGACCGTGAGCAGCCAGCCGAACACGCTGGCGCAGGCGACGATGATCAGGATCTGGCCCGTGAACACCGCCGTGGCCGCGGCGCTGGCCAGGATGTCGCGCCAGGACAGCTCGCGGTACACGTACTTGGCCACCGCGATCGCGTACACACAGGCCACGGCCGCGGCCTCAGTGGGCGAGAACACGCCGCCATAGATGCCGCCCAGGATGATGACCGGTGCGCCCAGAGCTCCCAGCCCGCGCACCGTGGCGGCCCAGAACGCGGCCAGCGAGAAGCGTTCGCCACCGCCGATGCCATTGCGCCGCGCATACCAGACCACGTAGGCGCATAGCATGCCTGCCAGCAGCAGGCCAGGCAGCACGCCGGCCGCGTACAGGCGCGGCACCGACTGCTGGGCCGCCAGGCAGTACATGATCATCGGGATGCTGGGCGGGATGATGATGTCGATGGCGCCCACCGCGGTCAGCAGGCCCGCGGAGAACTTGTCGGGGTAGCCGCCACGGCGCAGCGCGGGCAGCATGGCGCGGCCGATGGTCGCGACGGTCGCCGCGCTCACCCCCGAGATGGCGCCGAACAGTGCCGAGGAGCCCACTGTCGTCACCGCGAGGCTGCCTCGAACCGAGCCCACGCCGGCGTTGACAAAGCCCACCAGGCGCTCAGCCACGGAGCCGCGCCCCATCAGCTCGCCCGCGAATATGAAGAAGGGTACGGCCAGCAGTGCATAGGCATCCACCGCGCCGAACAGCGTCTGGTGCAGCGCTGGCAGCGGTATCTGCATGAAAAACATCAGCGCCGCGCTGACAGAAGCCAGCAGCACCAGGAAGATCGGAAAGCCCAGCAGCAGCAGGGCCACGGGCAGCAGGCCGAGGGCGAAGCTCATTGCACGCCCTCCGCCAGGGCGCTGCGCTCATCAAGGCGCGGCGCGCTGGCGCGCCTGAACAGTTGCGCGAGGCTCACGAGCGTCATGCAGGCGAAGGCCAGGCCGACCACGCCATGCGGAATCCACAGCGGGATATGCGCGTTCTCGCTGACGCTGCCGATCTGGTGCATGCGGATGGCGTAGCCCGTGGAAATCCAGCAGACGAAGCCGCACAGCACCACGGCGCCCACGGACTCCAGTCCGTCCAGCAGGCGCCGCATGGCGCCGGGGAAGTAGCGCGTGAGCACGTCCATCCGCAGATGCTGGCGGCGCGCCATCGCGACCACCGAGCCGAAGAAGGCCAGCGCCACCATCAGGTAGATCTGCAACTCATCCGCGCCCTCCAGCGAGCGGCCGAACACATAGCGCGCGACCACGTTGACGAAGTTCATGGCCACGGCTGCCAGCAGCGCGCAGGCCAGCACGGTCTCGAGCCAGCTCGCGCCGCGCTCCAGGACATTGGCGTCAGCGCCTGGGGAAGAGGATGTCATGTCGCCATCAACCCAGCAACTTCCAGCCCCGGCCGCCGGCTTCGTCCTGCGGCACGATCTCGGTCATCAGCAGGGCAAGGCATTTCGGGCATAACGTCTGGCGCAGCACGATGGGCCGGTCGGTGAAATGGCGGGGGTCGGCGTGGATGCCCGGTCCCGCGGCCTGCGACGGACGCTCGCGCACCAGCGCGCGCGCCAGCGGCGCCTCGCCCGCGCTGCCCAGCGGCTCGCCGCAATGGCCGCATTGGGTCGAATGCCCATCCTCGGCCAGCTTGATGTTGTCGTCTATGTTCATGCCAGTTCTCCAGATGAAGCAGGGGCCGGTTCGGCGCGCTGGCGGCGCAGGCGCTCGCGCGCGGCGCCCGTGGCCGATGTGTCCACGGTGCCATCGGCCAGCAGCACCACGCCGTAGATCTCGGCCGCTGCGCGCGGCGACACTTTGTGCGCGGCGATATCGCGCGCGACGAGGATGGGGTTGCGCAACAGGGGATCGCCATAACCGCCCCCGCCCTGCCAGTGGGTGAAGTACACGTCGCCAGCGTCCAGGTTCGTCTCCAGGTGCTGTTGCAGCACCTGGGCCGTGCCGCCGACCTCATCGAGTGAGGCCGGAATGTGCCCGCGCGCCAGCATGCTCCGGGCATCGGCCCCGCGCACGAGCACGTCGTGTTGCGTCGCGGCCGGGTAGCCGCCGCTCAGGCCCGTGGCCTGTGGCAGCGCCTTGCCCGTGGCCGAGACCACCAGATGCACGCCGCCGATCGGCGAGTCGTAGGGGATGAAGCAGCTCGATCCGCCTGCGCCGCCGCGGAAGCGCCCGGGGCCGCCCGAATCCATCTCCTCGCGGCGCCACAAGTACAGCATCGGGAAGCTGAACTCGTTGATCTCCACGTCGGCGACGCGGCCCATCGGAATGCAGTTCAAGCCGCCGGTGTCCACGCCGTCCTGGTCAACGCGAGCGCCGAGGCCGCCGGCCATGGAGTCGCAGACCATCGTGACGAATGGGTTGCCGCGCTGATCCAGTCCGGCCAGCAGCGCCAGGTCCCAGGTGCCGCAGCATACGCACATCAACGACTTGCGATGCTCCGGATGCACTGCCAACATGTTGCCCACGCATTCGGAGACCACGTTCTGCGTGGCCCAGGCCGAGGCGACGGAGGCCTTGCCTATGCCCGCGGGGAAGTTGCAGTTGTTGATCGTGCCGGGCTCGCTGACGATGTCGAAACACCGGTAGATGCCACCCGGCGCCCAGGGAATGTCACCGCACAGCATGGTCAGCACGATGGGCATGATGCCGCCGCGCAGCCCTGCCAGCGTGCAGTTGGCGAAGCCCTCGACCTCCTTGTCGGTGCCCGTGAAGTCGAAGGTCAGCCGCTCGCCGCGCTTGCTCATCTTCAGCGCGATTTTGTAGATGTTGCGGTCACCGCTGCGGAACGAATCCTGGTGCGCGACGCCGCTCCACTCGCCGTCGGGCAGCTCGCGCAGCTTGGCTTTCAGGCGCGATTCGGCATCGTTCATCATGCGCTTCATCACGGCCTTGATGGTCTTGGCGCCATACTTGGCGATCAGTTGTGTCAGGCGCTCTTGCGCGATGTTGTTGGCGCCGATCTTGGCGCGCAAGTCGAGCGCGATCAGCCGCGGCACGCGTGAGCGGCGCAGGTACATGTCCTCGATGTCGGCGCGGATCTCGCCGTTCTCGACGATCTTCACGGGCGGCACGGGCGTGGATTCCCAGAACACGTCGCGGCCCTCGACCGACCAGCTTCCAGGCGACACCCCACCCAGGTCCACCTGGTGACAGACTGCCGCGGTCCAGGCGAACAGTTCTCCGTCGTGGAACAGCGGGGCCATCACCGTGGCGTCGTTCTGGTGCAGCCCGCCGCCGACCCAGGGATCGTTGCAGAAGAACATGTCGCCTTCGCGGATGCCAGGCCGCGCTGCGCGGTTCTCCAGCGTCCACTTGGCGGCCATGTCCACGGACGCGGCCAGTTGCGTGTTGTACAGGCCCACGATGACGGAGTCGCCGCACTCGTCGAGAATGGTCGCGCCGAAGTCGTTGCAGTCCGTGACCACCACGGAGCCCGACATGCGCTTGAGCGCGTCGCCCATCTCCTCGGCAATGGCCGCGAGGCGGTGGCGCACGACCTCGTAGGTCAGAGGGTCCACCGCAGCCACGTCGGCGTCGCTGACAGCGTGAAGGCGCACGCCCGAGGCCAGTTCGCGCGTCTTTTCAGGCGGCTTGGGGCGGTACGCGAAGCGTTCCGAGCCGGCGATATTGATCAATGGCATGGCTTGTCTCCTGTGAACTTAGTCTGTGTAGCGAAGTACGAGATTGCCGAGGCGGTCGACTGTTCCCGAACATCCTTGCGGAATGGCCACCGTGGTGGTCGGCGCTTCCACGACCGACGGTCCCTGGATGCGCGCGCCGGCCTTGAGCGTGCGGTAGTCGTAGACCCGCGCCTGTTGCCAGCCGTGCTGCACGTCGAGGAATACCTGGCGGCTGCCGCTGGGCTGCGGCTCGCCTTGCGCCGCCTCAGCCTGCGGCAGATTCGCGCGGATGGGCAGGGCGCCCACGGCGCGCACGCGGTAGGTGATGGCCTGCAGGCCCGCGTCGGCAAAGCCCGAACCCTTGCCATAGAGCCGCTCGTACAGCGCCTCGAATCGACACCCGACCTCGCGCACGGCCTCGTCGTCGAGTTCGCCCTGCGGCACGGGCGTGGTCACCTCGGCCATCTGCATGGTGTAGCGCATCTCCACTTCGCGGTGCATCTGCACTTGGGCGAATTCCAGGTTCTGCGCACGCAGGCGCTCGCGCACTTCCGCTTCAAGCTTGGCGAAGACGGCATTGACCTCGGCCGCGGGAACCGGCCAGTTGGCGGGATCGGACGCCTCGGCGGTGAGCACGATGTCCGAAGACGCGAGCCCGTATGCGGAAAACACCGCGGCCGTGGCACCGAGCGGCACGATGACCTCGGAGGCTCCGATGTCGGCCGAATAGCTTGCCGCATGCACCGGCCCCGCTCCGCCATAGGAGTAGATGGCGAAATCCCGCGGATCGAAGCCGCTGTTGACGACAACCTTGCGGATGAGGTCGGCGGTCTGTGCATTCTGGATGGCGTAGATGGCCGCCGCGCTCTGCTCCACCGTCAGGCCCAGCGGCTCGGCGATCTTCGTGCGGATCGCCTCGGCGGCCAGTTCGCGCGAGAGCTTTTTACGCCCGCCCAGGAAGTTGTCGGGATTGATGATGCCGAGGATCAGGTCGGCATCGGTCACCGTGGGCTCAGTGCCGCCTTCGCCATAACAAGCGGGACCGGGCCGCGCGCCCGCGCTGCGTGGACCCACGCGCAGGTTGCCGCCCCCGTCGATCGACGCAATGGCCCCGCCGCCGGCACCGATGGTGTGCACGTCGACCATGGGCGTGTTGATCTGGTGCTGGTGCAGCACCGTGGTGGTGGTTGTGACCGGCTGGCCGTCGAGCACCAGGCCGACGAGAAAGGTCGTGCCTCCCATGTCGGTGGAGATGATGTTGCGGTGGCCCAGCGCCTCGGCCAGTTGCGTGCAGCCCACGATGCCGCCCGTCAGTACCGACCCCAGCGTGCTCACCGCGTGGCGCGGCGCATCCGCGGCCTGCACGCAGCCGCCCGAGCCTTGCATCACCAGCAGCGAGCCGCCGAAGCCGCGCCCGCGCAGCTCCGCCTCCAGCGGCCGCAGGTAGGCGGCCAGCTTCGGGCCCACCTGCGTGTTGATAATGGTGGTCGAGCTGCGCGCGTACTCGCGGATGCGCGGGCTCACCTCGTGCGATACGGCCACGTACAGCTCGGGCGCCACCTCGCGCACCAGCTCGCGCACGCGCAGCTCATGGGCGGGATTGCGGAAGGACCATAGCAGCGATACGGCGATCGATTCCACGCCCTGTGCGATGAGGCGCCCGATGGCCGCACGCGTGCCTGCCTCGTCGAACGGCGCGACGACCGCGCCCTTGTAGTCCACACGCTCGTTGATCTCCTCGATCAGATGGCGCGGCACCAGCGGCGCTGGTTTGTTGGTGCGCGAAATGTTCTGGATCTCGTCAGGGCCCAGGCCGGCGTAGCGGCCTTCCAGGTTCATCATCGAGATGGAGTCGGCATGCCCGCGCGTAGTGATGAAACCCACCTTCGCGACGTTGCCGGTGACCACTGCGTTCAGGGTCGACGTGGTGCCATGGATGATGTAGTTGGTCTGCTCCAGCAACTGCCGCGTCGCGATGCCAAGCTCTGCGGCCAGATCGTCCAGCACGTTGAGAAAGCCCTGGGAGAAGTCCGGCGGCGTGGACGGTGACTTGGCTGCCGCCAGGCGGCCGTCGTCGCTGGCGACGAAACCGTCCGTGAAGGTGCCACCGGTGTCGATGCCGATGATGTAGCTCATGTTGCTCCTTTCGTTGTCTGTCTTCCATGGCCCTGCGCGGGACACGGCGGCCCTGGTCACGCAGCGAGGCTGGCATGCCATGGATTCGGCGAATGGATTCTGGGTTGACGTCTTACCCCCGTCCAATTCAAAATCTCGCCCGAATTCATAGTCTTTTGGCTATGAAACGGCTCAAATAATCAGGGAAAACCATGAATTCCCCATTCACCTCACTTAGGCCATGCGCGGTTTCGATGCCCAACTGACGCTTCAGAAGCTGGAGGTCTTCTGCACCGTGGCCGAGCTGCAGAGCGTGACCCGCGCTGCCGCCCAGCTATGCGTTTCGCAGCCAGTGGTCACTGCACACATTCGCAATCTGGAGCAGCGGCTCGGCGTGCCGCTGCTCAAACGCGACGGCCGCGGCATCGTGCTGACCGAGGCCGGCGGCAGGGTGCTCAAGTGGGCACAGGGGGTGGTCACACGCACCCGCGAACTGGAGCGCGAACTCGCGGGCGCGCTGGCCGAAGGGCCAGGGCAGGCGCTGGTCGCCGCCTCCATGAGCGCGGGCTCCTACCTGCTGCCCGGCGTGGTCTGCGACTTCCACGCACTGCACCCGGAAGGCCGCGTGCAGATTTCCATTTCAACCCCTCAGGAGGTTCTGCAGGCCGTGCGGGCCGGGGGCGCCGATTTTGCGGTCAGCATGATCCTGCCCGAGCAGGACATGGACGGTCTCGTTGTGCAGTCGCTATGGAACGAGGCGCTGCTGCTGATGAGCGCCCCGGACAGCCGCTGGATCGGCGCTGCCGCGCAACGCGGCGAGTTGCAGCAGGCCCCCTTCATCAGTACCTACAGCAAGGTGATGCGGCAGTTGGAGGAGGGACAGGTGCGCGCCAATGGCATCGCGCCGCGCCGCATCGTCATGGAACTGGGCCATCCGGCGGCCCAGATGGAGGCCGTGCGGCGCGACGTCGGCGTCTGCTTCTTCCTTCAATCGTCCGTGCAGCGGGAGATCGATCGCGGCGAACTGCGCCACGTGCTTACGCCGGACGTGCACATGAGCATTCCCTTGTACCTGGTGCGGCGCAAGGATAAGGAACTGTCACCGTTCCAGCACAAGCTGTACCGCCATATCGAGGCCGCCCGCCCGCCTGGTGTGCAGGCGTTTTCCGGCCAAGCCTGAGAACGTGTTCTAGGCGGGCGTGGACACGTTCTTACATCAGCAAATGCTCGCCGGCGTTGTCGCCGCCGAGGATCACGTAGTTGACCTTGCGGATATCCAGGAGCTTCTTGCCGCCCGCGTAGCTGATGGAGCTTTGCACATCCTGCTCCATTTCAGTCAGCGTGTCGGCCAGTTTTCCCTTGATCGGTTCCAGGATGCGCTTGCCTTCCACGTGGCGGTATTCGCCCTTGTTGAAGTCGCTCGCGGAGCCGTAATACTCCTTGAACAGCTCGCCGTCCACTTCCACGGTACGGCCCGGCGATTCCTCGTGGCCGGCGAAGAGAGAGCCGATCATGATCATCGTGGCGCCGAAGCGGATACTTTTGGCCACATCGCCATGGCTGCGGATGCCGCCGTCGGCGATGATGGGCTTGGTGGCGACGCGGGCGCACCATTTGAGCGCTGAGAGCTGCCAGCCCCCGGTGCCGAAACCTGTTTTCAGCTTGGTAATGCAGACCTTGCCCGGCCCCACGCCTACTTTGGTGGCATCGGCACCCCAGTTTTCCAGGTCGATCACCGCTTCAGGAGTAGCCACGTTACCGGCAATCACGAATGATTCGGGCAACTTGCCCTTGATGTAGGCGATCATGTCGCGCACCGTGTCGGCGTGGCCGTGGGCGATGTCGATGGTGATGTATTCGGGCGTGAGCTTTTCCGCGGCCAGTTGGTCGACGGTAGCGTAGTCAGGGCTCTTGACACCCAGCGAAATTGAAGCGAACAGGTCTTGCTTCTTCATTTCACGCACGAAGGCCACGTTGTCCAGATCGAACCGGTGCATGACGTAGAAGTAGCCGTTTTTGGCGAGCCAGGCACAGACCTTCTCGTCCACCACCGTTTTCATGTTCGAGGGCACTACCGGCAGCTTGAAGCGCCGGCCGCCAAATTCAACGCTGGCATCGCATTCGCTGCGGCTTTCCACGCGGCATTTGCGCGGCAGCAGCAAAACGTGGTCGTAGTCAAAGATTTCCATGAATTCCAAGCTCCATTCTGTTTCGGGAAATGGGCGCTTGGCTTGGCCGGTACTTGTGGATGGCCCACAAAAAACCGGGCCAAGAAAACTTGGGCCCGGTGATTGATTGTACGTTGTCTTGAAAACAGTTGCAGGCCATGCTTTCTACAATGGGCACATGTCCTTGTTTGATTTTGAAGCGCCGTCCAGCGCCGCCGCCGAGTTGCCTTTGCTTGCCGGCCTTAACCCTGAACAAAAAGCTGCCGTTACTCTCCCGGCCGAGCACTCACTGATTCTGGCGGGCGCCGGCTCAGGCAAGACGCGCGTGCTCACCACTCGCATCGCCTGGCTTTTGCAGACAGGGCAGGTCTCGCCCGGTGGCATTCTGGCTGTTACATTTACGAACAAGGCGGCCAAGGAAATGCTGACCCGTCTGACGGCCATGCTGCCGCTGAACGTGCGCGGCATGTGGATCGGTACTTTTCACGGTCTTTGCAACCGCTTTCTGCGCGCGCACTACAAGCTGGCCAATCTGCCGCAATCGTTCCAGATTCTCGATTCGCAAGACCAGCTTTCCGCCATCAAGCGCCTGTGCAAGCAGTTCAACATCGATGAGGAGCGTTTTCCGCCCAAGCAACTGCAGTGGTTCATCTCCGGTTGCAAGGAAGATGGCGAGCGGCCGGCTGACGTGGTGGCGCGCGATGAAGAAATGCGCCGCAAGATCGAGATCTACCAGCTCTATGAAGACCAGTGCCAGCGCGAGGGCGTAGTTGATTTTGGTGAGTTGATGCTGCGCAGCTACGAGCTGCTGCGAGACAACGATCCGGTGCGAGAGCACTACCGGCGGCGTTTTCAGCATATCCTGATCGATGAGTTCCAGGACACGAACCGCCTGCAGTACGCATGGATCAAGATGATTGCGGGGATGCCCGCCGAAGGCGGCGGGGCGGTCATGGCGGTGGGCGATGACGATCAGAGCATCTACGCCTTCCGGGGCGCGCGCGTGGGCAACATGGCCGATTTCGTGCGCGAGTTCCAGGTGCAGCACCAGATCAAGCTGGAGGAAAACTACCGCAGCTACAGCAACATCCTGGATAGCGCCAACGAGTTGATCAGCCACAACAAGAAGCGCTTGGGCAAGCAGTTGCGCACATCACAGGGGCCGGGTGAGCCGGTGCGTGTGTACGAGGCGCCGAGCGATTTTGCCGAGGCCGAGTGGCTGGTGGAAGAGCTGCGCCAACTGGTGAAAGGCGATGGGTTCACGCGCAGCGAGGTGGCCGTGCTGTACCGCAGCAACGCGCAGAGCCGGGTGATTGAAACTCAGCTTTTCAATGCCGGCGTTCCCTATCGGGTGTACGGCGGCTTGCGCTTCTTCGAGCGGGCTGAAATCAAGCACGCGCTGGCTTACCTGCGCCTGCTGGAGAATCCTCGTGACGACACCAGTTTCCTGCGCGTGGTGAACTTTCCGCCGCGCGGCATTGGTGCGCGCACCACGGAGCAATTGCAGGATGCGGCACGTGCGGCGGGTTGCTCGCTCCATGATGCGGTCAGCGCGGTGCCCGGGAAAGCGGGCGCGAATCTGAGCGGATTCGTGGCCAAGGTAGATGTGCTGCGTGAGCAAACCGCCGGGCTGACCTTGCGCGAGATCATTGAAGCCGTGCTGGATGTCAGCGGCTTGATCGAGCATTACCGCGCCGAGAAGGAAGGCGCAGACCGCATCGAAAACTTGGAGGAACTGGTCAATGCGGCAGAGAGCTTCGTGACCCAGGAGGGCTTCGGCCGCGATGCGGTGGCGCTGCCGGTCGATGAGCACGGGCTTCCTTTGACGCAGAGCGCGGTCAGCCAGGGCCTTGATCCTGACGCAGCGATGCTCAATGAGCCGTTATCCGCTCCGGTGGATGAGGAAACCGGTGAAACCCTTTCGCCGCTCGCCGCTTTCCTGACCCACGCGGCTCTGGAGTCCGGAGACAACCAGGCCCAGGCCGGTCAGGATGCGGTGCAGTTGATGACCGTGCATGCCAGCAAGGGACTGGAGTTTGATGCCGTGTTCATCACCGGGCTGGAGGAGGGACTGTTCCCGCATGAAAACTCCATGAGCGACTACGAAGGCCTGGAGGAGGAGCGGCGCCTCATGTATGTCGCCATCACCCGCGCGCGCAAGCGCCTGTACCTCTGCCATGCGCAAACCCGCATGCTGCACGGCCAGACGCGTTACAACGTGCGCAGCCGGTTCCTGGAGGAGCTGCCTGAGAGCGCGTTGAAGTGGATCACTCCAAAGCGTTCTGGGTTTGGCTCGGGCATGGGCGCAGGATTTGGCGCCGCCGCGTCTTCAGGCGCCAGGATGCAGCCCGCTTGGGGTCGCAGCGGAATTGGAACGGAGACATTCGCCAGCCCGCCCGTACCGCCCCAGCGCGCTGCTCCAAGCCACGGAATCAAGGCCGGCCTGAAGGTGTTTCATACCAAATTCGGCGAAGGCAAGGTGCAGGCGGTGGAGGGTACGGGCGACGATGCGCGTGCCCAGGTCAATTTCCCGCGCCATGGGGTGAAGTGGCTGGCATTGTCCGTAGCCAAGCTGACGGTGGTGGAATAGTTCCGCTTTTCATCGGAATAAGGGGCATTCCGAACTGAGGGCGCCTATCGCACGATGGAGGAGCAGCGCACCGCTGTTGGGATGAGGGTGAGCGGGGAGATACGTACCGGCGGGAGGAGTTGTCACGCAGGCTTCATAAAAGAAACAAAAAATAAGAAGCGCCGTCAATTCCAGTACACGGCGTATTCCCCACCATGAAGAACTGTTCCCTCACTCTTGCCAAGCCATCATTCGCTCGCCTTGCACCCCTGACGTTGGCTCTGGCCGCCGCGGGCTTGAGCATCTCCGCCCAGGCGGCTCTGGTTATCACAGAAGTCATGCCGTCCGGCAGTTCATCCGACTGGTTTGAACTGACCAACACCGGCAATACCGTTGTCGATCTGACTGGCTTCAGGATGGACGACAGCTCTTTTGCATTCGCGAATTCCGTTCCCCTGACGGGGATCGCTCTGATCGCGCCGGGTGAGTCGGTGCTGTTCACCGAAGACACCACAACTACTGCTTTCATCGGCAGCTATGGCGTATGTTTGAACAATGTCCGCGTTGGAGTCTACTCCGGCTCGGGCGTGGGCCTGGGCGCAGGCGGAGACGGTGTTGTCGTCTACAGCAGCGGTGGCGTTGAACAGACAAGGCAAGCCTTCGGTGCCGCCACGAGCAAAACCTCGTTTTACTTCACGGCGAACAATAGTCAGGGTACCGTCAGTGCGAGCGGAGCCGGTGGCGCAGTGGCCTGCAGCAATACCGATATCGCCTCGCCCGGGAAATCGGACGGCACCGTCGCTCCTCCCGGCGCTCCTGTCGCTCCCGGCGCTATGGGAATTTCTTCCACCGGCTTCACGGCCACCTGGACAGCTCCGGCCACAGGGGGGACTCCAACAGGTTACATCGTGGAAGTGTCCGCGGACAGTTTCGCGACGGTGGCCAAGACAGCGGTTGTTGGCAACAGCACCAGCGTGTCCGTGACCGGCCTGAACCCCGGTACCTCTTACGCATACCGTGTGCGGGCCCTCAACACTGGCGGGCCGGGATTCAACGCCACCGCCTCATCTTTCAGCACCCTTGCGGGCCTTTCCACCACGCTGGACAACAACTCGGCTTATTCAAGCGTGATGGGCGATGTGAACGAACATGGGTTCACCTTCGCGCTGAACAATGCGGCTGGCGCCGTGACGCTCACGGCTGTGTCCAGCAACCAGGCCGTGGTGCCCGACGCCAACCTCCAGATCACGGGAGCCGGTCCCTATACGCTGAGCCTGACCCCCTTGGCAGTGGGCAAGGCCGATCTCACCGTGACGGCCAGCGACGGGGTGACGCAACTCACGCGTACCATCCATTACGCTGCTTCGGCCAACACCGGCGGTACCGCCGGGACGCGCTGGTACACGGGCCGCTCCGATGGATCTTCGGCCGTCGTGCTCGACTCCGCCAGCATGCTGGTGGCGGACGATGAGGCCCCAGGCCTGGGAAGCGAGGGCAATGCGGCACAAAGCGGTAGCGGCAATGCTTTCTCGGCCTATAGCCGTAGCGCTAGCGGTTTGCCGCTCAAGCCGCTAGCGCTGGATGGTGCTGCCTTGGGCCTGGGCACTGGCAAAAACGGCGTCGAATGTACTACTCCCAATCTCTACACGGGCATCGCCGACTGCGATGCTGATGCAGAGGTCGATAGCGAAGCCAGCTTCCAGACGGCAGCCGGCGGCCCCATTTTCTTGATCGGATCGCATTCGAACAGCAAGAAAGGCAAATCCAGGCCCGACCGCTGGCGTTTTATTCAACTGTCGGCGACCGGTGGCGGGAGCAGCACGAGCCTGAGCATGACCGGCTACTACAAGTGGCTGCGTGAAGACCTGCGAGCTTGGGATGCCGGCAACACGCACGGCTTGGGCGCCGACTATTTCGGCATTTCGGACAGCTCGGCCGGGGCCTCCGGTGGCGATGAAAGTTCACCCAAGGCTCCGGAAACCGCCACGCTCAGCGGCTTTTCCATCGAGGGCATGACCACCAGCCCGGACAATTCGGCGGCTTGGCTGGGTTTCCGTGCGCCGCTGGTGAGCGCGCCTGGCGGGCCGGCCGTGACCGCGGACAGCGTCACGGGCCGTACTCACGCGCTGATCGTTCAGGTCACGAATTACGGTGCCTTGCCAAATGTCAGTGGCGGTGCCAAGAGCACCGCCACGTTCGGCACGCCGATCCGCCTGGATCTGGGTGGGCGCGGCATCCGCGAAATCCGCAAGGGCGATGACGGCCAATACCTCATCATTGCGGGCACGGCGGGCGGCACGAGCCTGCCCTTTGCTCTCTACTCCTGGGACGGCAGCGTCAATACGGCCGGTTTGGCCGTCAACCTGCGCCTGCTCGATGCGAATCTGAGCGCCTTTACCAAGCCCGCCACCGAGTGCGCGGCTGAAGGCATTGTCAGCCAACCCGCGAACCTGGCGGCCGGTGGCGAAGCCGATTTGATCAGCGACTGCGGCGACCAGGATTTCTACGGCGATGGCACAGTGGCCAAGGACTTGCCCTACGCCGCCTGGAAGAAATTCCGTGCTGACGTTGTGACGCTGCCTGCGCTGCCCACAGTAGCTATTTCCAGCGGTGCGGCCACGACGACCACCCTGCCGTTCACGGCCACCCCGTCTGCCGCAGGTACGCTGTACGCCGTCGTGCTGCCCCAAGGGGCACCGGCGCCGAGCTGGGAACAGGTCGTGGCGGGCACGGACTCCACCGGAGCAGCGGCTGTCTACAGCAGTGGCGCCGTCACTGCCGCCGCTGTTCCTCAGAGTCTGACGGCCACGGGGCTGACCCCCAGCGCCAGCTACGATGTCTATGCCGTGGTGGTGACTGCAGGTAACTATGCTGGCGCGTTGAATAAGGGCGCTGGCTTCAGCACATCTACACCGGTCACCATCGGCACAACGCTGGACACAGGTGCCCCAACTGGCACCAGCGGCAGTGTGGCGGCCAATGGATGGGTGTTCGCTGACAATTCGGCGGGCTTCGCTTCACCGGCGGTCACACCTCCCAACGTTGATGGCTACACGTTCCCGTATGGCCAGTTCAGCTTCGTTCTGGTCAACGGCGAGGCAGGCTCGTCGGCCACTGTGAGCCTGAATCTGCCACGGCCTGCTCCTGCCGGCTCGGTGCTCTGGAAGTACGGACGTCAGGCGCCTGGCGGTGCACAGGCGTGGTACCAGATCACTCCGAGCTTCTCGGGAGACCGCAAGACGGTGAGTTTCACGGTAGCGGATGGGCCAGGAGACACGACCGGAGACGACGACCAGACGGTCAACAGAGTCATCGTCGATCCTGTGCTGCTCGCGGTGCCCTCTGCTGGCGGTGGCGGCACAGTGGCGGCTGTCCCCACGCTCTCGGAAGTGGGCCGCTGGCTGCTGGCACTGGCCCTGACGGGCTTGGCTGCGCTGAGGATGCGCTCGCGCCAACGTGGGTGAAAGGCTTGGGGCTTGACCCTTCCTGAATGAAAAAGCCCGCCAATTGGCGGGCTTTTTCTTGAGGCATCGCCCGATCAAGGCAGTGTGACGCCGCCCTTGGTGATCACGGCCTGGTGAGAGTATTCACTGGCTGCGGGGCGGCCGATGCTCCCTTTGGCGCGGATGTAGTCCACAAAAGTCTGTGTGTAGAGCAGATAGTTGTTGACGTAGTTGCCGCTGTCGTAGATTGGTTTGAAGCTGGTGTAGCCATCCTGCCCTTTGGCCACGAAGTCGTTGGTAGCCACGATGTACGTGTGCGCAGGATCGATGGCAGACCAGGCGCCCGTCTGACGGTTCTTGACTTCCAGCTGAGTGAACCGCTCGCCTTTGGTCTTGCTCATATCGAGATGCCAGCGCAGGCCTGCCGCGTAGGGATGGCCTCCTCCCGTGGTTTGGCCGGCGTCGAGATAGTTGGCAAGGGCATCTTCCAGGACCGCGGCCACCTGTTGGCCGGTCACGGGCAACTCGACCAGCACATTGGAGAAGGGCAGCACGGTGAAGGCGTCACCCATGGTCAGGGTGCCAGCCGGCAGCGGCACGCGCACGCCTCCCGCGTTCTGGATGGCGATGTCGGCGCGCAGGCTGGCTTCCAGGAAGGCCTGGGCGACTACTTGCGCGGCATCGCTGCCACGGGCGAGCTGGTTCGCGTTTTCGCAGCCGGCCACGCCAGCGCTGCGGTTGGTGCTTTCACCGGGCGTGCGTACCAGGCAGAGTGCTTCGGTCGTGGAGCCGATGGGCTCTTTCTTCATCACGTCGACCTGGCCGGAATAGGTTTTGAGCACCGAGGACGCATCGGCATCAGGGGCGATCATTTTCAAGCCCCTGTCGGCGGCCACGGCAGCGGCGATCTGCTGCTGGGTAGCATTGTCCACGGCAGCCCAGTTGCCATCGGTGCCCTTGCGTTTGAAGCTGTCGCCGATGATGAGCGAGGCTTGGCCAGTGCAGGATGTGATCTCACCCTGCTGATTGAAGACGATGTGCATCTCGCCCATCGCCTTGCTGTATTCCCAGGCCTGGCCGATACACACCGGTTTCCCGTCCTTGTTCATGGCTTGGGTAGGGTAGGGGCCGGAGGTCGCGTAGCCGCTGCCCTGCGCGCTGAAGTCGCCCAGCAAGGTGTGCGAATCGCCGCCGATGATGACGTCCACGTCGGTCAGTAGGGGGGCGAGCGCCTTGTCGGCGTCATAGCCCAGGTGCGTGAGCAGCACGATATGGCGGACGCCCTGGCTCTTGAGCTGATCAATGGTGCGCTGAGCGGCAGTGGCTTCGTCATCGAAGACCGTGGTGGCGAGCGGGCTGGAGGAGTTTTGCGTCTTGCTCTTGATGGTCAGCCCGATGATGCCGACCTGAACATCCTTGATGGTCTTGATGATGTAGGGCTTGAGGTAGTCGTTTTCTGCCTTGGGCGCCAGCGGCGTGCCCACTTGCGGGTGGATATTGGCCGCCAGTACGGGGGTTGCAGGAGCCGGCCTGCAGGTACTCGATGAAGCTCTTGAGTTGCGCATCGCCGTCATCGAACTCATGGTTGCCCACAGCCATGGCGTCGAAACAGATGGTGTTCATCATGTCAGCGTCGGCCTTGCCCTTGAAGAGCGTGTAGTACAGGGTGCCTGTATTGGCATCGCCAGCGTGGAGCTTGAGTACATCTTCACGGCCGGCATACTGCTTGAACACGTTGGTGACGCGCGCGAAACCGCCGAGTTCGACCTGCGTGTCGATGCCGCTAATCTGCATCGTCTGGTCAGCGATGGGATCCAGGTTGGAGTGATGATCGTTGATATGGGCGATCGTCAGATCGAGTGGGGCGACTTCTTCAGAAGCATCGTCGCTGCCGCCGCAAGCAGCCAGGGCCGTGGCCAGAGCAAGTGGCGCGAGCAGCAGAGGGGCGCGGCGGGGGCGAGGCAGGTGAAAGTTCATCTTGGCGAAGGAAGAGCGGTTGAAACGCTCCATGCTCCGCTGGCTTGATGAAGATATATTGACAGTGAGGTTGCGTTGCGGTGAGGGCTGGAAACGTGTTCAAAGTCTCTTAGGGTCAGACTGCAGGGGTGTCCCAACGACCATGCACGCAGGTACTCTTGAGTTGCTGCAACCAGGGCGCAATATCATGACCGTTGACCTGCAGCCATTCGTCGTTGTAGAGCGTATCCAGATACCGCTCACCACCGTCGCACGCAAGGGTGACGATGCTGCCCTTTTCGCCGCGCGCGTTCATTTCGCAGGCCAGGTGCAGAGCGCCATAGAAATCGGTGCCAGTGGAGCCGCCGAAGCGCTTGCCGACCAATTTCTCCAGGTGACGCGCGGCGGCAAATGAGGCGGCGGTAGGCACGCGCATCATGCGGTCGATCACACCGGGTATGAAGGACGGTTCCACGCGAGGGCGGCCAATGCCTTCGATGGCCGAGCCGCGGTCGCTGGTGAGAGCTGGGTTGCCGCTTTCGTAGTAGTCAAGAAACACCGAGTGCTCGGGATCCACCACGCAGAGCTGCGTGGCGTGGCCCTGGTAGCGCAGGTAGCGGCCAATGGTGGCAGAGGTGCCGCCGGTACCGGCACCCACCACGATCCAGCGTGGGATGGGGTGCGGCTCAGCCTTCATCTGCTGGAAGATGGATTGCGCGATGTTGTTGTTGCCCCGCCAGTCGGTAGCCCGCTCGGCGTAGGTGAACTGGTCCATGTAGTGGCCGTTGCATTCGCGCGCCAGGCGTTCGGCCTCTGCGTAGACTTCATCGCTTTTGCTGACGAAGTGGCTTTTGCCGCCATAGAAGGCGATCTGCGCTACTTTGGCTGCCGAAGTGCTCTTCGGCATGACGGCAATGAAGGGCAAGCCGAGCAGGCGGGCGAAATAGGCCTCGGAGACAGCGGTGCTGCCGGAGGACGATTCAATGACCGTCGTTCCCTCGTTGATCCAGCCATTGCACAGCGCATACAGGAACAGCGAGCGTGCCAGGCGGTGCTTCAGGCTTCCGGTCGGATGCGTGGATTCGTCCTTCAGATAGATCTGTATCCCGGAAAAGGCGGGAAGCTCGATCGGAAAGAGGTGGGTATCTGCCGAACGCTGAAAATCACGCTCGATGCGCCGGATGGCATCATGTATCCAGAGGGATGACATAGGCTTTAAAGTGGAGTCTCTTCTTCTGCGCTGAAGCTGTCGCGGAAGGTGAACCAGAGCGAACTGAAGAACATCGCTGCAATCATGATCGCGATCGGCATGAGGCCGAACGAGGCGATCGAGGCGCTGCCAGTGAACACGGAAAGCAGGAGCAGGACCAGTCCGGCCCCGAAGGAGATAGCCATCCACATCATGCCGTAGAGAAGAAAGGCCTTCGTATTGCGCAGCACGGCCACGATGCTGAAAAACAGGCTCTTGAGGGGCGGCACGCCATGCCAGTGCACCAGAGCCGGCGCATGCCAGAAGGCCAGCGACAAGGGCAGGTAAAGCAAAGTGGAGACCCACATGGCGGTGCGGAACGAGGGGTCGGTGACCATTTCGCGCGTGATGCCGCCGCCATTGACGTAAAGCTGGGCGAACTGCCCGCCGTCGATCAGCGCGGAGATACCCATCACGATCAGCACGCCGATGGCATAGAGCGCACCCAGCCACAGCATGGCGCGCACGCGCTGCGGCCCCTGGCGCAGAGCCACCGCCAGTATCAGTGGCATGGGAAAGCGCCCGGCTTCAGCTTCTCGCGTGGCCGCCATCAGCCCCACGGTGGCGGCCGGCACCAGTACCAATGCCGCCACGCCACCGATGAAGGGAATGATCGCCACCACCGAGATGCTGACGATGAACATGAAGAAAAGCCCGATGAGGGCCAGCGGCTGCTTGAAAAAAATGCGTACGCCATCGCGCACCCACTGAATGCCAGTGCGGGCGGGAACGATGTTGAGTTTCATCACGGTGAGAGCGGTTCGGCGATGCGTGCCCGGAGCACGCGCTCGAAATGACTGGGGTCGTGTGCCTTCAGTATGGCTGCTTCGCGGGGCAGGTGGAAGTCCCACAGGCGCGAGATCCAGAAGCGCAGCGCACCGGCCCGCAGCATGGCCGGCAGCAGGCGGCGCTCCGCCGAGGTGAGAGGGCGAACGGATTCGTAGGCCTGGAGCAGCGCCTGGGTGCGGGGCGCGTCGGCGCGCCCGCTGGGGAGATCGATGGCCCAGTCGTTCAAGGTCACACTGAGATCGAATACCCAAGTGTCGATGCCGGCAAAGTAGAAGTCAAAAAAACCGGAAAGCACGGGCTCTTCGCTGGTGCCCTCGAACATCACGTTGTCGCGGAACAGATCGGCGTGCACGGGGCCCCGGGGGAGCGCCGCGTAAGCGGAGCCGGCCGCGGTGTGGTTCTGAAAGGCCAGTTCGGCGCGAAGGAGGTTGGCCTGGGCCTCGTCGAGGTGGGGGAGCACCACGGGCACGGTCTCATTCCACCAGGGCAGGCCGCGCAGATTGGGCTGGCGGCCCTCGTAGTTGCGTCCTGCCAGGTGCATGCGTGCCAGCATGCCGCCCACGGCAGCGCAATGGGCGGGCGTGGGTGCAAGCTCACTCTTGCCGCGCAGCCGATTGACGACGGCGGTGGGCTTGCCCTTCAGGGTATGGAGCAGATCATCTTCCCCTGGTCCTACGCGCATCCCTTCGGGTTTGGCACATGGATCGGGTACGGGAATGCCATGCTGCGCCAGATGCTTCATCAGATGCAGGTAGAACGGCAATTGGGCATGGCTCAGGCGCTCGAACAGCGTCAGCACCCAACGGCCCTCGGAGGTCGTGGCGAAGTAGTTGGTGTTCTCGATGCCACCTTCGATACCGCGCAACTCGGTCAGGGCACCCAGGCCCAGCGATTGCAGCAGTTTGCCCGCCTCGTCTTCGGAGACTTCAGTAAAGACCGCCATGGAGTGTTAGAAATTCAGAACTTTCCAGACGCGCTGGCCGGCTGAACCCGGGCCGGATTCGCCGCTATTGATTCTGCTGTTGTCGGCGGGGCGCACTTCGTAGGCGGGAACGCTGGCCTTGGGCTGCACGGTAATGCTTTTGGTTTCGCCGCCGGAGCGGAGTTCGTCCACGCGGCTGCCGGCGTCTTCCACACGGATACGCTCGATGCGCTGATTCCTGCGGTCGTGCTGCAGAGGGTCCTGGCGCTCGATGACGCTGCCGGAGGCCGGTGCGGGTGAAGAGGGGGCGGCGGGTGCCTGAGCCAGCGCCGCGACGCCGCCGAGGCATGCGGCCGCCAGCAGGGCAGCCTTGAGGATGATCGTGGGTCGCATACAGCCATTGTAAGAGGCTGCATGCCCTGATGCTTGTGTGCATATGCACTGCATGCACAATCCTGTCATGACCGAAAACGCCACCGCGCCCGTTACCGCCCCCGACGCCTCGCCCATCAGCCCCTCCGTGCTGCTGGTCGATGGCTCCAGCTACCTGTACCGCGCCTTTCATGCCATGCCGGATCTGCGCGCCGACCCGAGCGACCGGGAGAGCCAGCCCACAGGTGCCATCCGGGGCATGATCAACATGCTCACGCTACTTCGAAAGCAGTACCCGCAAGCGCAATACGCCATTTGCGTGTTCGACGCTTCGGGCCCCACGTTCCGCGACGATATCTATCCTGAGTACAAGGCGCAGCGCGCGCCCATGCCGGATGATCTGCGCAGCCAGATCGCACCGATCCATGAGGTGGTTGATCTTCTTGGCTGGAAGGTGCTGGCCGTGCCGGGGGTGGAGGCCGACGACGTGATCGGCACGCTCGCCAGGGCGGCGGAGAGCCAAGGCATGGATGTCGTGATCAGCAGCGGCGACAAGGATCTTGCTCAACTGGTGACGGAGCGCATCGTCATCATCGACACCATGAGCGGCAAGCGGCGCGATCTGGCCGGCGTGCAGGCGGAATTTGGCGTGCCTGCGTCGCTCATGATTGATTATCAGGTTCTCCTGGGCGACTCGGTGGACAATGTTCCAGGCGTTGACAAGGTGGGCCCCAAAACCGCGGCCAAGTGGCTGGGCGAGTACGGCTCGCTGGATGCCATTGTGGCCAACGCGGACAAGATCAAGGGCGCGGCCGGCGAGAACCTGCGCAAGGCGCTGGAATGGCTGCCCACCGGCCGCCAACTGCTGACCATCCGGACCAATTGCGATCTCTCCGGCCATGTGGACGGTTTGCCTGCCATGGGCTCGATGGCCGTGCGGGACATGAACACGCCAGCCGTGGCCGAGTTCTATGCAAAGTACGGCTTCAAGACGCTTGCCAAGGCGTTGGAGGCCAGCCTGCCCAAGGCAGAGGCCAAGGCCGAAGCGCCCTCGAGCGCCATGGGCGATCTGTTCGCGGAGGCGCCGGTGGCTTCCAGCGCGGGCGATGAGAAGTACGACATCGTGCTCGATTGGCCCGCTTTCGACGCCTGGCTGAAGAAGATCGAGGCTGCCGGACTGACCGCGCTCGATACCGAAACCACTTCGCTGGATGAAATGCAAGCCCGCATCGTGGGTATTTCCTTCAGCGTGGCGCCGGGCGAGGCCGCGTACATTCCCCTGGCGCATACCGGTCCTGATGCGCCGGAGCAGTTGCCCATGGATGAGGTGCTTGACCGCCTGAAGCCTTGGCTGGAAAACCCCGAGAGGAAGAAGCTGGGCCAGCACATCAAGTACGACCGCCATGTTTTCGCCAACCACGGCATAGAAGTGCAAGGCTACGCGCACGACACCATGCTGGAAAGCTATGTGCTCGAGGCGCACAGGCCGCACGGGCTGGCCAGTCTGGCCGAGCGCCATGTGGGGCGCCAGGGCATCCAGTACGAGGATCTCTGCGGCAAGGGCGCGCACCAGATTCCCTTTGCGCAGGTGGCGGTCGAGAAGGCCGCGCAATATTCGTGCGAAGACTCCGACCAGACACTGGATGTGCATCTGGCCCTGTGGCCGCGCCTTGAGGAAAACGACAAGCTGCGCGCCATCTATGAGCTGGAAATCGAAAGCAGCGAGGTGCTTTACCGCATCGAGCGCAATGGCGTGCTGATCGACGCCGATACGCTGAAAGCCCAGAGCCACGAGATGGGCCAGCGCATTCTGGCGCTCGAGCAGGAGGCGCACGATCTGGCTGGCCAGCCTTTCAATCTGGGGTCGCCCAAGCAGATCGGCGAGATCTTCTTTGTCAAACTCGGCCTGCCGGTGGTGAAGAAAACCGCGACCGGCGCACCTAGCACCGATGAGGAAGTGCTGGAGAAGCTGGCGGAGGACTACCCGCTGCCGGCGCGCATTCTGGAACACCGGAGCCTTTCCAAGCTCAAGGGTACCTATACTGACAAGCTGCCTCTGATGGTGAACCCCGCCACAGGCCGGGTGCACACGCATTACGCACAGGCAGTGGCGGTGACGGGGCGGCTTTCAAGCAACGATCCGAACCTGCAGAACATCCCGGTTCGCACGGCAGAGGGCCGGCGCATACGCGAAGCCTTCGTGGCCGCGCCTGGCCATGTGATCGCCAGCGCCGACTACAGCCAGATTGAATTGCGCATCATGGCCCACATCAGCGGTGATGAGGCCCTGATGCGCGCTTTCACGGAAGGGTTGGACGTGCACCGGGCCACGGCGGCCGAAGTGTTCGGCGTGGCGCCGGACCAGGTGACGAGCGAGCAGCGCCGATACGCCAAGGTGATCAACTTTGGCCTGATCTATGGCATGAGCAGCTTCGGTTTGGCACGCAACCTGGGCATCGACAATACGGCGGCGCGCAACTACATCGCGAAGTATTTCGAGCGCTATCCGGGCGTGAAGAAATACATGGACGACACCCGCGAGATGGCCAAGGAAAACGGCTATGTGGAAACCGTCTTCGGCCGGCGCCTCTATCTGCCCGAGATCAAATCACCCAACGGCCCGCGCCGTGCGGGCGCCGAAAGGGCAGCTATCAATGCGCCCATGCAAGGCACGGCAGCCGATCTGATCAAGAAGAGCATGGTGCAGGTGCAGCAATCGCTGGATTCCGAGCAGCGCCAGACGAAAATGATCATGCAGGTGCACGATGAACTTGTGTTCGAAGTGCCCGAGGCAGAAGTCGATTGGGTGCGCTCGGAGATTCCGCGCCTGATGGCGGGTGTGGCGCAATTGAAGGTACCGTTGCTGACCGAGGTGGGCCTGGGGCCCAACTGGGAGAAGGCACACTGATGCAAGGGATCAAGCGCAAGATCGTCTATGTCAGCCTTTTCGAGGTCATTGCCATTGCCGCCACCACACTCGGGTTTTCCTACTTTTCAGGGCAAAGTGCCAGCCACTCCAGCCTGTTGGCAGTCGCTTCCTCCGCCATCGCAGTGGCCTGGAATCTGACTTACAACACTGTTTTCGAGATGTGGGAGGCGAAGCAGACAGTGCGCGGCCGGAATCTGAAGCGCCGAGTGGCGCATGCGCTGGGCTTCGAGGGCGGGCTGACCATCGTGCTGGTACCGCTCTTTGCCTGGTGGCTTGAAGTCTCTTTGTGGCAGGCCTTGGTGCTCGATATTGGTTTGATCGTCTTCTTCCTGATCTACGCCTTCATTTTCAACCTTGCCTTTGACCGCGTTTTCGGCCTGCCGGCTTCGGCGCAACCATTGCCGGAGCCGATGCCTCGGTGACCAGCGGCATGCTGGCAAGCTACACGTCAGGCCAGCAAGCCTGACGTGCGCAATTGCTCTGCCAATCCCTCGGCAAAGAGGCGATAGCCTTTGGCGTTGGCATGTACCTGATCGGAGCGCAGGCTGGCATCTGCGAGCACTTGGATCCAGCCATTCGCATGCAGGGGGAGCTTCAGCTCATCAGCCAATTCCGCATAAAGAGGATGGTCGGTGAGCTTCCCTGTGCTGGCCGCGAGCAGCGAGAACTGCGGCACGGACACGAGCATGGCCTGTGCGCCTGAAGCAGTGATGGCGCTGCAGATCTGCCGGATGTTCTCCTTGGCGCTGGCCGCGCTCATCTGACGCAGAAAATCATTGCCGCCAATGCTCACGATGACGAGCGCGGGTTGATGCTCCGACAGCAGCGCTGGCAGGCGCGCAAGGGCCTGGGAGCTGGTGTCTCCCGATACACCGCCATTGACCACTTCCCATCCCGTCAACTCGTGCAGCACGGAGGGATAGGCGGTGGCGGCGTCAGCCCCCACACCGGAGGTCAGTGAATCGCCCAAGGCCAGCACGGTGCTGCCTGAGGCCACCGCTTGAGTCTTGGGTGCACGTTGCTTGCTGCAAGCTGCGAGCAAGGCGGTGGCGGAGAGGAGTCCCAGGAGGTGACGGCGGGAAACAAGAGGGCTCATGCGATGGTTTCCAAGTGTGAAATAAAGACAGAGCAGAGACTATTTTGAATAATTTAATTCAAGAAAAATTGGAGAAATTGGGATCTGACCCCAATTTCTCGAAAAATAAGGATGAGCTCTAAATGCTTCACTTCCCGCCATTGACCGTCATCCCCGCGTAGGCGGGGATCCAGTGCGACTTACTTAAGCTCCCCGGATTCCCGCCTGCGAGGGAACGACGGAAGTTGGCGAATAGTGAGCCGTTATTGCGCGCGGCCTGCCGCCTGCTCCAGGTGGTAGGAGGTCACGCGCTCCACCTCGTTCTTGCTGCCCAGGATCACGCTCACGCGTTCGTGCAATTGCCCGGGCTGGATGTCGAGGATGCGTTCACGGCCATTGGTGGCCGCACCGCCAGCCTGTTCGACCAGCCAGCCCATGGGGTTGGCTTCGTACATCAGGCGCAGCTTGCCGGGCTTGTGGGGCTCCCGCTTGTCCCACGGGTACATGAAGACGCCGCCACGCGTCATGATGCGATGCACGTCAGCCACCATGCTGGCGATCCAGCGCATGTTGAAGTCCTTGCCGCGCGGGCCTTCCTGGCCTTGCAGGCACTCATCGATGTAGCGCTTGACCGGTTCGTCCCAGTGGCGCATGTTGCTCATGTTGATGGCGAATTCCTTCGTGTCCGCCGGAATGCGCACGTCGTCGCGGGTGAGCACGAAGGAGCCTTGCTCGCGGTCCAGTGTGAACATGGCCACGCCGTCGCCCACCGTCAGCACGAGGGTGGTTTGCGGGCCATACACGCAATAGCCGGCAGCGACCTGGCAGCGGCCGGGTTGCAGGAAATCGTGCTCTTCCACGCCGCGGTCGTCCTCGGGCATCTTCAGCACGCTGAAGATGGTGCCGATGCTCACGTTGACGTCGATATTGCTGGAGCCGTCGAGCGGATCGAACAGCAGCAGGTATTCGCCGCGCGGGTAGCGGTTGGGCACCAAGTGGATGGCTTCCATTTCCTCGCTGGCCATGGCGGCGAGATGGCCACCCCATTCGTTGGCTTCGATCAGCACCTCGTTGGCGATGATGTCGAGCTTTTTCTGCACTTCGCCCTGCACGTTTTCGCTGCCCGCGGAGCCCAGCACGTCGCCCAGAGCCCCTTTGTTCACGGAGTGGCTGATCTGTTTGCAGGCCCGCGCTACCACTTCTAGCAGCAGCCGCAGCTGTGACGGGATATGGCCGTCGACGCGCTGCTTCTCGACCAGGTAGCGGGTAAGGGAAATACGGCTCTTCATGACTGGGCTTCCTGCTCGGTGCCTGTGGTGGTGTCTGGGGGGTATCGGGGCGGGCGCTGGCGGCAAGCGTGCGGGTGATGACTTCGCGCACGTCGTTGCTCAGATCCGTTCTGGCGGCCACGCGCTCGATGGCCGCTCGGGCGGCGCTGCGATAGGGCTCTGCCAGCCGGGCCCATTGGTCCATGGCGCGCGCCAGGCGTGAAGCCACCTGCGGATTGAGCTTGTCGAGCTCGATCACGCTGTCCGCC
This sequence comes from Ottowia sp. VDI28, assembly GCF_049532675.1. Classification (NCBI taxonomy): domain Bacteria; kingdom Pseudomonadati; phylum Pseudomonadota; class Betaproteobacteria; order Burkholderiales; family Comamonadaceae; genus Ottowia; species Ottowia sp. VDI28. The sequence continues at coordinate 2,777,844 of NZ_CP149820.1, forward strand.
CAGAAGGCGTAGCCCGCGCCATCGCGCCGGTGGAAGCCCGCCAGGTTGCCGTGGCAGTAGTTCGAGAGCACGCTGCGTGCCCTGTTCGGTGTACGCAGGCTGAAATCGGGGTGCTGCGTGAGCTTCTGGACGATCGGCAGGATATGGCCCGCCTGGTCGGGGGCCAGAACCTGCAGGGCAAACCATTTGTCGAGCGCCAGGGGCTCGGCGCGGAACAGCTCGTAATAACGTGCCAGTGCGCGTTGCGCGAGCTCGTGACCGCTGCTCAGCAAGGCGGTGAGGGCGTTCAGGCGGTCGGTCATGTTGCCGGCGTCCTTGAAGCGCTGGTAGGCCTTGCCGGGCCACACCGTTTCAGTGTCGCGGGCGGCAAGGCACAGCGCGCTCAGCGCGAGGCCGGCCAGCGCGCGGCGGCCGCTGGAGACAGGATCGGGCTGGTAGGCGCCGGTGTCCTTGCATTGCTCGTAGGCCCATTCCCAATCGGCCTGCAGCTCGGTGGCCAGTTGCCGCCTCATGGCTTCGCGCACGGCGTGGATGCGCTGGGGATCGAACTCGTCGAGCTGTTCGGCGATGTAATCGTCGTCGGGCAGGCTGAGCACCAGGGCCTTGAAAGCGGCATCCAGGTCAGGGTGGCGCAGCACGCCCCGCAAGGCGGCCAGGTAGGCATCGTCCAGCGGCCTGGCGGGGAGGGCGTCCGTGCTGGCCGAGACGAGATCGATCGCGATGCGCAGACCGAGCTGCTGGGCTGCTTCCCAGCGGTTGAACGGGTCGCTGTCCTGGGCGAGCAGGCGCATGAGCTGCTCGGAGGTGTAGTCGCAATCGAGTTTGACCGGGGCGCTGAAGCCGCGCAGCAAGGACGGCACGGGCTCGCTTTCCACATCCACGAAAGTGAGCGTGGCCCGCGGCTCGGTCAGCACGTAGGTCATGCTGCCTTGCTGAGCGCTCTGCTCATGTCCCTGCAGCCGCAGGGGCAGATCGCGGCCGTCTTCGGCCACCAGACCAAGACGGACAGGAATCACGAAGGGCTCTTTCGCCGGTTGCCCCGGCGTGGGCGGGCAACTCTGGGCGAGCTGGAGGGTGTAGGTGCGCGCGGCGGCATCGTAGCGGCCTTCGGCTTTCACCACGGGCGTGCCGGCCTGGCTGTACCAGCGCTTGAACTGGGGAAGCAGGCGGGCGAGGTCGCTGCCGGGGTTGGCATCGGCCATGGCCTGAGCGAAATCGTCGCAGGTGACGGCTTGGCCGTCATGGCGCTGGAAGTACAGGTCCATGCCCTTGCGGAAGCCATCGCGGCCCACGAGCGTCTGGTACATGCGCACCACCTCGGCGCCTTTTTCATAGACGGTGGCGGTGTAGAAGTTGCTGATTTCCAGGTACTCGTCAGGGCGCACCGGGTGCGCCATGGGGCCGGCGTCCTCGGGGAATTGCGAAGAGCGCAGGTCGATCACGTTCTCGATGCGCTTGACGGCCCGCGCGCTCGGCGTGCCGGCCAGGTCCATGCTGAACTCCTGGTCGCGGAAAACCGTGAGGCCCTCTTTCAGCGAGAGCTGGAACCAGTCGCGGCAGGTGATGCGGTTGCCCGTCCAGTTGTGGAAATACTCATGGCCGATCACGCTCTCCACGGCATCGAAATCGCTGTCGGTGGCGGTGGAGGCCTTGGCCAGCACATACTTCGTATTGAAGATGTTGAGGCCCTTGTTTTCCATCGCGCCGGCGTTGAAATCGCTGGTGGCGACGATCATGAAGCGCTCCAGGTCCAGCGAGAGGCCGAAACGGGCTTCGTCCCACAGCACGGAGTGAATCAGCGAATTCATGGCGTGCTCGGTCTGGTCGAGATCACCGGGGCGCACATAGACCTGCAGCAGGTGCTCGCGGCCCGAACGTGCCACGATGCGCTGCTCGCGCGCGACCAACTGGCCGGCCACCACGGCGAACAGATAGCAGGGTTTCTTGTGCGGATCCTGCCATTTGGCAAAGTGGCGCCCGCCTTCCAGCTCGCCTTCGTCCACCAGGTTGCCGTTGGACAGCAACACGGGGTATTTGGCCTTGTCGGCACGCAGCGTGACGCTGTAGCTGGCCATCACGTCCGGACGATCCAGGAAATAGGTGATACGGCGGAAGCCCTCGGCTTCGCACTGCGTGAAAAATGCACCGCCGCTCAGGAACAGGCCCATCAGCTTGGTGTTTTTCTCGGGGTTGCAGGTCGTGAAGATTTCCAGCTCGAAGGGGGCGTCGCCCTCGGGCAGGCTCTCCAGAACCAGCCGCTCGCCCTCCATGCGGAAGGACGTGCCCTGGCCATTCACCAGCACCCGTGCCAGATTCAGCTCATCGCCATCGAGCCGCAGGGGCTCGGCCGGTACATCCGGGTTGCGGCGCAGCGTCATCTTGTTCAGCACGCGCGTCTTGGTCGGGTCGAGATCGAACGTGAGATCCACGGTGTCGATCCAGAACGCTGGCGGGGCATAGTCCAACCGCTTCGTCACGGTGGTGTGTCCTTCACGCATGGGGATTCCTTCTTTACTTCGAATGGCAGAGCTTAGACGCCCTGTTTCAGGCTGGCTTCAATGAAGGCGTCGAGGTCGCCGTCCAGCACTTTCTGGGTGTTGCTGATTTCCACGTTGGTGCGCAGATCCTTGATGCGGCTGTTGTCCAGCACATACGAGCGGATCTGATGGCCCCAGCCGACGTCGGTCTTGCTGTCTTCGAGCTTTTGCTGCTCTTCCATGCGCTTGCGCATCTCGTGGTCATACAGGCGCGAGCGCAGGCGGCGCCAGGCGACGTCGCGGTTGGAGTGCTGGCTGCGGCTGTCCTGGCACTGCACAACGATACCGGTCGGGATGTGCGTGAGGCGCACGGCCGAATCGGTCTTGTTGATGTGCTGGCCACCCGCGCCGCTGGCACGGTAGGTATCGGTGCGCACGTCGGCGGGATTGATGTCGATCTCGATGGAGTCGTCGATCTCGGGGTAGACGAACACACTGGCAAAGCTGGTGTGGCGGCCGCCGGAGGAGTCGAACGGGCTCTTGCGCACCAGGCGGTGCACGCCGGTTTCAGTGCGCAGCAGGCCATAGGCGTATTCGCCCTCGATCTTGATCGTGGCGCCCTTGATACCGGCGGTTTCACCCGGTGTTTCGTCTTCGATATCGGTCTTGAAGCCCTTGCGCTCGGCGTACTTCAGGTACTGGCGCAGCAGCATGCTTGCCCAATCCTGGGCTTCGGTGCCGCCGGCGCCGGCCTGGATATCCAGGAAGGCATTGCTCGGGTCGGCCGGCTGGTTGAACATGCGGCGGAATTCGAGCTCTTCGACCAGCGCGGCGAGCTTGGCCGCTTCTGCCTCGATCGTCTTGATGCCGGTTTCATCGCCTTCTTCGCGGCTCATCTCGAACAGCTCGGAGTTGTCGGCGAGCTCTTGCGTGAGCGTGTCGATCACGCCGACCACGCCGTCGAGCGCTTTCTTTTCCTTGCCCAGCTCCTGGGCCTTCTTCGGGTCGTTCCAGACCGTGGGGTCTTCCAGCGATGCGTTTACCGTGCGCAGGCGTTCAGCTTTGGCATCGTAGTCAAAGATACCCCCGTAACGCAGCGGTGCGCTCAGTGAGGTCTTCGAGTTGCGCGCCGATCTGGTTAATGTGTTCTGCGTCCATGATGTGATCCTGATGTGGGGCCCCTGAATATATATAGGGCGAATCCGTCATTTTCTCATGGCTCCAGCAGGTTCGGGCCACCCCTGGGACCGCCGAGCTCCAGCTCGGCGCCCCCAAGGGGCGCTTCAGACTCCTGAACCACCTGCAGCCAGCGCTGCAGCACCGGCGGGTCGTGGCTGGTAGCCCACAGCACGCTGGTTTCGCAGGCGGGCAGGGCAGGGGTGCCGGGCGTTTCCTGCAACTCGCGGTACACCACGCCGGCACGCTGAAGCTGGCTGACGCTTTGCGGCACCCAGGCCACTCCCAGCTCCGCCGACACCAGGTTGACGATGGTCTGCATCTGGATGGCCTCCTGTGCCACGTTCAACGCGTGGCCGGCCGCGGCATAGCAGGCCTGCAAGCCGTCATGGATGGCCGGGAGAATGGCGCGGGGGAAAAGGACCAGCGGTTCGCGGCATACCTGCGCGAAGCGCAGCGGCCCTTCCCCGGTGAGCGGGTGCTGCTGGGGCAGGGCCAGCCACAGAGGTTCCTGGCCGATCATCTGACGTGCCATGCCGGGCGGCGCAGGCTCGTCGTGGGCATGGAGCACGATGCCGGCATCAATGCGCCCTTCGCGCAGCAGTTGCAGCTGTACGTCGCCGGTGGCCTCGGTGAGTTCCAGGCGCACGCCGGGATTCATGGCGCGAAATGTTCTTACCCACTGCGGCAAGCCGCCAAAACCCACGGTCGAGACAAAGGCCAGCCGCAGCAGCCCTACCTCGCCGCTGGCGGCCGCGCGCGCCTGCTCGGGCATGGCCAGCGCGCGGGCTACCAGATCCTGGGCCTGGGGGAGCAGGGCGGCGCCAGCCGCCGTGAGCTGCACGCTGCGCTTGTTGCGGTCGAACAGGCGCACGCCCAGCTGTCTTTCCAGGTTGGCAATGGCCTGGGTCAGCGGCGGTTGGGTGATGTGCAGGCGTTGCGCTGCTCGGCCGAAATGAAGTTCTTCCGCCACCATGGTGAACTGCCGCCAGGCGCGGATATCGATCAGGGGTAGACTCATATGTAAAACATATTAATTGAAGTCCTTAAAGGTATTGGATCAAATTAGCCGGAAGTTTCATACTAGGGCTGTTCTCTTCAATCCAATTCGATAAACCCACGATGCCCGTATACCGTTCCAAAACTTCCACCGCTGGCCGAAACATGGCCGGCGCCCGCTCGTTGTGGCGCGCCACTGGCATGAAAGACGAGGATTTCTCCAAGCCCATCATCGCGGTGGTCAACTCCTTCACCCAGTTCGTGCCTGGCCACGTGCACTTGAAGGATCTGGGCCAACTCGTGGCGCGCGAAATCGAAGCAGCCGGGGGCGTGGCCAAGGAGTTCAATACCATCGCGGTGGACGACGGCATTGCCATGGGGCACGACGGCATGCTGTACTCGCTGCCCAGCCGCGACATCATTGCCGACAGCGTGGAATACATGGTCAACGCCCATTGCGCCGACGCCATGGTCTGCATTTCCAACTGCGACAAGATCACGCCCGGCATGCTGATGGCCGCGATGCGGATCAACATTCCAGTGATTTTCGTGTCCGGGGGGCCCATGGAAGCAGGCAAGGTTCGCCTGGCCGTGCCTGGCACCCAAACCGTGCAATTCAAGAAGCTTGACCTGATCGACGCCATGGTGATGGCTGCCGACAGCAAGGTGAGCGATGCGGATCTGGCTGAAGTGGAGCGTTCTGCCTGCCCCACTTGCGGCTCCTGCTCGGGCATGTTTACCGCCAACTCCATGAATTGCCTGACCGAGGCGCTGGGCTTGTCACTGCCGGGCAACGGAACCGTCGTGGCCACACATGCTGACCGCGAGCAGCTTTTCAAGCGCGCCGGACACCGCATCGTGGAACTGGCACGTCAGTACTACGAAAAGGATGATGCCTCGGTGCTTCCTCGCGCGGTGGGCTTCAAGGCGTTCGAAAATGCGATGACGCTGGACATCGCCATGGGCGGCTCCACCAACACCATCCTGCACCTGTTGGCTATCGCGCAAGAGGCCGACATCGATTTCGGCATGACCGATATCGACCGCCTTTCCCGTACCGTGCCGCAGCTTTGCAAGGTGGCTCCCAACACCAACAAGTACCACATCGAGGACGTGCACCGCGCCGGTGGCATCATGGCCATCCTGGGCGAACTCGATCGGGCGGGCAAGCTGCACACCGACGTGCCCACCGTTCATGCCGAGACCATGCGCGAGGCGCTGGCGCAGTGGGATATCACCCGCACCAACGATGAGGCGGTGAAGACTTTCTACATGGCCGGCCCGGCTGGCATTCCCACGCAAGTGGCCTTCAGCCAGAACACGCGCTGGCCCAGCCTGGATCTGGACCGTGCCGAAGGCTGCATCCGTTCCTACGATCATGCCTTCAGCAAGGAGGGCGGCCTGGCGGTGCTCACTGGCAACATCGCCAAGGACGGCTGCGTGGTCAAGACCGCAGGCGTGGATGAATCCATCCTGGTGTTCGAGGGGCCGGCTCACGTGGTCGAATCTCAGGACGAGGCCGTGGAAAACATCCTGGCGGATCAGGTGAAGGCGGGCGATGTGGTCGTGGTGCGTTACGAAGGCCCGAAAGGCGGCCCCGGCATGCAGGAAATGCTCTACCCCACGAGCTACATCAAATCCAAGGGCCTGGGCAAGGCATGCGCGCTGCTGACCGATGGGCGTTTTTCGGGCGGTACTTCGGGCCTTTCGATCGGCCATTGCTCGCCCGAGGCGGCGGCAGGCGGCGCCATCGGCCTGGTGAAAAACGGCGACCGCATCCGCATTGACATCCCCAACCGCACGATCGACGTGCTGGTGAGCGATGAAGAGCTTGCCAAACGCCGCGCCGAGCAGGACGCCAAGGGCTGGAAGCCTGCCAAGGCACGTCCGCGCAAGGTATCGGCGGCGCTCAAGGCCTATGCCAAATTGGTAATGTCGGCCGACAAGGGCGCCGTGCGGGACCTATCCCTGCTGGATTGAGAGCGATTACTATCGAGGCATGCATGATGCATTGCCCCTGATCCTGGTCGTCGAAGATGAGCCCGGCATTGCCGAGACCATCCACTATGCGCTGGCGTCCGATGGTTTCGCGCCGGAGGTTTGCGCCAGTGCGCGCCAGGCCATCGAGCGCTTTGCCGACAGCCCTCCCGCGCTGGCCATTCTGGATGTCGGCCTGCCGGATATGAGCGGGTTCGAGTTGCTGCGCCGCCTGCAGGAGCTGCCTGGCGGCAAGGCGGTGCCGATGCTGTTTCTCACAGCGCGCGCGAGCGAGATCGACCGCGTGGTAGGGCTGGAGCTGGGAGCTGACGACTATGTCGCCAAACCTTTTTCTCCGCGCGAACTGGTGGCACGCGTGCGCACCATTCTGCGGCGCAGCCAGCGCATCCCGGCGGAGCCCGTCCAGGCTTCGGAGCCTCACCAGGCTTCACCAAGTGCAGCAAATGCCCAGACGGGCGGTGACGCAGAAGGCGGCGCATCTGCCTCTGATGGTTCTTTTCAACTGGATGAGGAGCGCCGCCTGATCCGGTATCACGGCCAGCCGCTGGCCCTGTCGCGTTACGAATACGGCCTGCTGGCGACCCTGATCCAGCGCCCTGGCCGCGTGTTCACCCGAAGCGAGCTGCTGGAGCGCGTGTGGGATGAGCCAGGGGAGAGTTTCGACCGCACCGTGGACGCTCACGTCAAAACCCTGCGCGCCAAGTTGCGGGCCGTGCGGGAAGACGAAGATCCGATCCGCACGCTGCGAGGCATCGGGTACGCGTTGAACCAATGACGGAGCGTAGAGTCTCCAGGTGAGCCGCCGCACCCGTATCTTCCTCGCGCTGGTGGCGGTTTATGTCATCGGCATGGCGACGCTGCTGTACCAGTTGCTGGGTGATCTCGATCCGCGGTACCGCGAATCCGCCGAAGAAGGGCTGGTGGAAACCGCGCAGCTGCTGGCTACGGTGATCGAGCAGGATGTGGACCAGGGGGCGCTGCCTCCCGACCGTATTGCCGCTATCTTTCGGGATTTGTACGCACGGCGTTTCTCGGCGCAGATCTACAGCCTGCACAAGACCCGGGTGGAGCTGCGCGCCTATGTCACCAACCGATACGGTACGGTGGTATACGACTCTACCGGGCGTGATCTCGGCAAGGACTATTCTGCATGGCGTGACGTGCGCAACACCCTGCGCGGAGAATACGGCTCCCGTACCACGCGCGACGTGCCGCAGGATCCGAAGAGCAGCGTGATGTATGTCGGCGCGCCCATCCGCTGGCAGGGCGAGATTGTCGGCGCCGTCAGCATCGGCAAGCCGGTGCAGAGCCTGGGGCAGTTCGTCTCCGCGGCGCGCGGCAACATCATCTCGGTGGGAATGGCGTCGGGCTTTTCGGTGGTGTTGCTGGCCTGTGTGCTGTCGTTCTGGCTGATCCGGCCGCTTGGCATCACCAGCGATTTGCTTTCCGCGCTTCGCACCGCCTGGTGGCGTGATGCCGAGGGCCGGCGCCATTTCAGTCCGCGCCGCGCCTGGCGTGCCGTGCGCGCGCAAATACGCGCCGCCGCGCAGGAGCTGCGCGACGCGATCGCCGGACGCAATTACGTGCAGGAGTATGTCGAGCAGCTCACGCACGAGCTGAAGAGCCCCATCTCCGCTATCCGCGGTGCCGCCGAGCTGTTGCAGGAGCCCAGCATGCCGGCCGAGCAGCAGCAGCGCTTCGCGGCCAGTATCGCGCGCGAAACCCGCCGGCTGCAAGAGGCCGTGGACCGCATGATGGAGCTCACCGCACTGGAGAGCCGCCGCATGCTGCAGGATCAGGAGTGTGTGGAGCTGCCGCCGCTGTTGCATGAGTTGGCCGCTGGCGCGCGTGCCCAGGTGCCAGGGTTGCGTGTCGATGTGCGTATCACGGCCGACCTGGCGGTGGAGGGCGATCCGTTCCTGCTTCGCCGCGCGATCGGCAACCTGCTGGACAACGCCGTCGGGTTTTCCACCCCGGCGGGAGGCGACAAGCCCGACATCGTGCTGAGGCTCGCGCGCGAGGGCCGCATGGCCCGTATCGAAATACGCGATCACGGCCCCGGCGTGCCTTCCTTTGCCGAGAACAAAGTGTTCGACAAGTTTTTCTCGCTCGCGCGCCCTGGTTCGACCAAGCGCAGCACAGGCCTGGGGCTCGCCTTCGTACGCGAGATCGCCACGCTGCACCAAGGCAGCATCACGCTCGGCAACGCAGGTGATCCCCCTGGCGCGCTGGCCGTTCTGCGCTTACCCCTGCTGAAAGCTTGACCGGTTCCCTGTAGGCTGGCGCTGCGCTCAGTGCCAACCAACGAAAGCCCAGTGCTCCTCTGGTGACTTCACACACACTTCACACAAAGCGCACATAGCGCGGGCGATTTTCCCAACGCCTTCTCGCACGCTTCTTCACCGCTTCGAAGGCGGATTGCACAGTGGCAGTCATGACATCGACCACTGAAAGGAAGACCCCATGCGTGCTGCCGTAATGATCATCAAAGCCGCTCCGGCCATCGTGGCCAAGCGCATCGCCTGGCACATGGCACTGGCCGCGCTGGTGCTGCTGGCACCACCCACCCGCGCCTTGGCGCAGGCGCCAGCCAAGGCGGAAAGCCCGTATTTCTTCGTCCAGGGTGCACAGCCAGGTGTGGATGCGCTGCCGCTCAAGCGCACCGACGTCAAGGTGAACATCAGCGGCGTGATCGCTGACGTCGTGGTCACTCAGCACTACAAGAACGAAGGCACCATGCCGATCGAGGCCAAGTATATTTTTCCGGGCTCTACAAAGGCCGCAGTCAACGGTCTTAACGTGCGCGTCGGCGAGCGCCTGGTAGCGGCGCAAATCCGTGAGAAACAGCAAGCCCGGGTAGAGTACGACGACGCCAAGCGCCAAGGCAAGACCGCCGCGCTGCTGGAGCAGCACCGGCCCAACGTGTTCCAGATGAATGTGGCCAACATTCTTCCTGGCGACGACGTACAGGTGGAGCTGCGCTACAACGAATTGCTGGTGCCTGAGGAAGGGCAATACCAATTCGTCTTTCCTACCGTCGTGGGGCCACGCTACGCGGGATCTGGCACGGCTGCCGAAGGTTTCCCGGCCCAGCCTGTGTTGCACGCCAACCAGCCGGGTCCCAGTGCCTTCAACCTCAAGCTTGAGCTGGCCAGCCCCATCGGCATCCAGGAGATCCGCTCTCCCAGCCACGCCATCGACACGGAGATGCAGGGGCAACGCGCCAGTGTGCAACTGGCGGCCAGTGCGTCGCGCGGCGCGAGCCAGAGCAATAACCGCGACTTCATCCTCGACTACCGCCTGGCCGGTGCGCAGATCCAATCGGGTGTGTTGCTGCAACGCGGCGAAAAGGAGAACTTCTTCCTTGCCATGGTGCAACCGCCCAAGGCCGTCCCGCCAGCGGCCATCACGCCACGTGAGTATGTCTTCGTGGTCGATATCTCCGGTTCCATGCACGGTTTTCCGCTCGATACAGCGAAGGCGCTGATGCGTGAGCTTCTCGGCAACCTGAAAGCCGGCGATACCTTCAACGTGCTGCTGTTCTCCGGCAGCAACCGCTTCCTGGCACCGCACTCGGTGCCGGCGACGCCCGCCAACGTCGACGCCGCCATCCGCACCATCGAGCAAATGGGCGGCAGCGGTTCGACGGAGTTGCTGCCGGCTTTGCGCCGCGTGTATGCGGAGCCCAAGCCGGCCGACCTGTCGCGTACCGTGGTGGTCGTGACGGATGGCTATGTCACCGTGGAAAGCGAGGCTTTCGCGTTGGTGCGCAAGCATTTGGGGCGGGCCAACGTGTTTGCCTTCGGTATCGGTTCGGCGGTCAATCGCCACCTGATGGAAGGGCTTGCGCGTGCTGGCATGGGCGAGCCGTTCGTCATCACCCAGCCGAACGAAGCCAAAGCCCAGGCCGAGCGCTTCCGCCGCATGATCGATTCTCCCGTGCTCACCAGCGTGACGGCGCGCTTCGAAGGGCTGGATGTTTATGACGTCGAACCCCCAGTGCTTCCCGACGTGCTGGCTGAACGTCCCGTCATCGTATTCGGCAAGTGGCGCGAGCCCAGCCAGGCGGGCAAACCGGGCGCCGAGCCGAAGCTGCTGATCGAAGGTCGCGCCGCCAGCGGTGAATACAGCCAGGCACTGCCTGTTGATCTGCGTGGCGTGGACGCCAGTTCCACCGCGCTGCGGTATCTCTGGGCACGCCATCGCATCGCGGCCTTGAGCGACGAAGAGGCTTTGACCGGCGGTGACGCGCAGAAGGCGGCGATCACGCGCCTGGGGCTGGATTACAACCTGCTGACCCAATACACCAGCTTCATCGCCGTGGACAAAGTAGTGCGAAACCCAGGTGGCCAGGGCGCGACGGCGAACCAGCCCAGCCCCCTGCCTGAAGGCGTCACCGACCGCGCGGTAGGCGAGGCCAGTGCGTTGGGGGCTTCCGTCAGCAGCACACCCGAGCCCGCCGCCTGGGCCGCCATGCTGGTGGTGCTGGCAGTGATCGCCGCGCAAGCCGCGCGCCGGCGCGAACGCCGGACCTTCACAGGCTGAACACGGGCGGAGCCATCATGATGTCATCTCTCCTGCGGCGTCACCCGCCCGTTCTGCGCGGCGCCATGCGCATCGACCGTGCCCCGGCCTGGCTGTGGATCGTACTGCAAACCGCCGCGCTCTGGCCCACCTGGCGATGGATGGCGGTGCGCGTGATGGATGGGTCTGACGACCCGCTGGGGCTGCTGGCACTGGCCGCCCTGGGCACGCTGTTGTGGTCGGTGCGCGGGCAACTGCGCTGCGCGCCGCGCTTGGCCTGGCTGGCCGCGGCTTTGGTTGGAACGTTGGCTGCGACGTCGATGCGAGGGACGGTGACGCCCCTCGTCACCAGCCTGCTGGCGGTCATCAGCTGGGCTTGCGGGCTGCTGGCATTCCTTCCTCAGGCGCGCCGTGGCGCCATGCAGGTGCGCGACGGCGTGCTCTGGCCTGCGCCACACCATGCGATCTCTGCCGTGCCGGTTCTGGGGCTGGCGGTATTGGCGCTGCCGCTGATAGCTTCGTTGCAGTTCTACGCGGGTTACCCGCTGCGAGTGCTCACCGCCGAAGCCAGCCGGTGGCTGTTGGCCGCAGGGTTTGCTGTGCAGCGCGAGGGCAGCAGCCTGCTGGTCAACGGTCAATTGATCATCGTGGACGCGCCTTGCTCTGGCGTCCAAATGGCTTGGATGGGGTATTTCACAGCCTGTGCGGTGGCCTTGTTCAAAGGGCTCGGCGATCGCGGCTTCGGATTGCGCCTCCCATGGGTGGGGCTCACGGTACTGGTCGGCAATGTGCTGCGCAACACCCTGCTGGTGGCACTGGAGGCTTCGGGGTATGCCCCATCGCCAGCCGTGCACGAAGGGATTGGTTTGTTGGTATTGGCTGCTGTTTGCGGGGCCATCGCGGTCCTGATGGGGCGACTGGCTGAGGGAGGCAGACATGGTTGAGAATTCATTTCAAAATCGCGCGCTCGGCAAGATCCTGTTTGGCGGCATCATGCTGATCTGCACATTGGCGGGCGCATTTTCAGGGGGCGTGAACCGGAGCCGGTGCACGGGATCCAGGCCAGCGAGCTGCCGTTGCATTGGCAGGGCACGGCGGTGCGCCCATTGGCACTGTCCGCGGTGGAGCAGCGCTTTGCCGACCGTTTCCCCGGGCGTATCTCCCGCTTGACCGATGGCCGCCAGATCATCGTGCTGCGCGATGTGGCCGCACCTACTCGCATGTTGCACCCCGCGGCAGATTGCTACCGCGCTCTGGGCTACCGCATCGAGGGGGAGCACCTCGAGAGCATCTCCTTGCATGCCGGGGCGATGGCGTCGGAGGGGGCTTTGGCCAATGATGTCCGGCGCTGCTTCATCGCCCGCAAGGAGGGGCTCGCGCTTCGGGTATGTGAACAGATCGAAGATGCGCGCGGCCAGCGCTTCGCCGACACCTCGGCCTGGTACTGGGCCGCCGCCATGGGGCAGTCCAGCGGCCCGTGGCGCGCCGTCACGGTTACGCAGGCTCTGGGTAGAGGCTCCGTATGATCCGCCGTTTGGCCATCATCCTGGGCTGGGCGTTGCTCGCGTTGGCCATACTGCTCGGCGCGTTGTGGGCCACGATATGTATTGCACTGGCGCCGCCCGCCGGTGAATGGGCGACCACGGTCGGCCGGGGCCCGTTCAGGTTGCAGGCCAGCGTGCCGCAGCTCGTGTGGCTGGCCACCACGCCGTCCGTCGGCCGCACGCTCGATGGCCTGCGGGTACCCAGCCGCATGGGGCCCGTCACTTTCGGGTGGGTGCCGGCTGGCTCGGAAGGCCCGGATCCGATCCTGACGCTGCACTGCGAGCCGTGCACGCTGCCTTTGCCAGCCAGTCTGGGGCAGGATTGGCTGACGGTGCCCGCCGCCCAGATCACCCTTTCACGCGGAGACCATGGCGCACACCGCCTGTACGGCACGCTGCTGCTGGGCGCCGTGTCCCCTCAAGGCGAACACGCGGTCATCACTGCGCAGTGGCAAGCCCGCCGCGAAGGCCCCGGTTGGGAGGTGGCCATGCGCTGGCCCGAGGCTCCTGCACGGCACTGGATGGCCTTGCTGGCGCCTGGCCTGCCGGAGTTGCGCACGGCGCGCATAGAAGGCAGCGTGGCGGCCGTCGCGCACCTGCAGCTGCCGGAGGGGAGGTTCGGGTTGACTCCCCAGGTGCAGGGCCTCACCGTCAGTGGCCTGGGTACCGAAAACTGGGCGCATGTGCAATCGTCCTGCGGGCCGCACCGTCTGTTCAAGCCGCGCGGTTGGCTGGCCCGCTCCGTGCTGGCGGCTGAAGATCAGCGTTTTTACGAGCACCCTGGCTACGATCTGGAGGAACTGATGGCATCGCTGGCCTCCAACGAACGGCAAGGCGCCATCCGACGCGGCGGCAGCACCCTGACACAACAGGTCGCCAAACTGATGGTGGCCGGAGACGAGCGCACATTGACGCGCAAACTGCGTGAGCTTCTCTACGCATCGGAGATGGAGCAAACCCTGGGCAAGGCGCGCATTCTGCAGCTCTACTTGAATCTGGCGCCGTGGGGCCGTACATCCGAGGGGCAACTCGTCTGCGGTGCTGGCGCCGCTGCACGGCATTACTTTGGCGTGCCGGTCGACCGGCTGAATGCACGCCAGGCTGTCGCCTTGGCGGCCATACTGCGCAATCCCGAGCGCGAGGCCAGCCCGGACCGCCTGCTCTGGGTAGCTGAACAGGTCCGCGGCGTGCCTGCGTCGCAACGGCGGGCGCTGGTCCAGGAACTCCGGCTGAGCCAGGAACGCCCGGCCTAGGCTCAAGTCACCACGCTCAGGAACGCATCATTGAGCTTGCGGTCGTGGTAGAAAATGCCGCGGCCCACTTCTTCCCAGCTCCAGGTGATGGGCGGGTTGTCGGGGTACCACTGGTAGCCGCCGGTGAAGGTTTCCAGGCGGTTGCCCGATGGATCGAAGAAGTAGATCGTCGTGCCTTGGGTAATGCCGTGGCGTGTGGGGCCGACATCAATGGAAACGCGGTGGCGGCTCATGATGTCGGCGGCGCGCAGAACCTGCTCCCAGCTCTCCATCATGAAGCTGACGTGGTGCAACCGGTCGTCTTCCGGGTGCCGGACCATGGCCAGATCATGCGCCTTCGTGCTGCACGTGAGCCAGGTGCCCAGATCGGTTTGGCCGTCCTCGAGCTTCACACGCTCCACCAGGCTGAAGCCCAGCACTTCGGAGAACAATTTGAAATTGCCGTCAATATCTCCGCCATAGATCAGCGCATGGTCCATGCGCACCGGGCGGATGCCCGGGCCGTCGATCACGTCCACTTCGGGGTCGTGGTAGCCGCAGATGCTGGCCATGCTCTTCTTCTCGGCGTACAGCTCGATCGTGTGCCCGGTAGGGATCTTGAAGCGCACGCGCTCGCCGGTTTCAAGCATTTCCCCAGCGGGTATGCGCTCGGTCTTGACGCCGGCTGCTTGCAGCTTCCTGTCGTACTCCTCCAGGACGGCCTTGCTTTGCACCTTGAAGCCGAAGAAATCCATGCCAGCGCGCTCGGCCTGGCGCAGCACGATGCTGTTGTGGTCGTGCTCCTGGCGGCACTTGAAGTACACCCGGCCCGACGGATCGCGCCCGGTTTCCACCAGCCCCATCACCGTTGTGTAGAACTCTACGGATTCGTCCATGTCCAGCACGCGAAGCTGCGCGTGGCCGGGACGCAAAACACCTGTCATTGCCATTTCAAGTCTCCTTGTATCTTCTTCAGGTTGGGGAAATCGTGGGAATCAAATCTGGGGCTGGGTGTCGTTGGGCAGCCCTGTGGTTCTGCTAACGTTCGTTCTGCAAACGTTCTTCTTCATCTTTCCGAGCACCGCGATACGCAGATCGCTGGCCGGTTTGATGCGGCAGGAGAGCACGCATCCTGCGGCCTCCTCGTCCGCGCTCACGTGTTCGCGGCTCATCACCCGCCGGGTGTATTCGCCTTCGATCACGTGCACCTTGCAAACACCGCAGCCGCCATTTCGGCACCCCACCGGAATGCCTTTTCTACCCAGCGCTTCCATGCCTTCCAGCACGGAGCGAAAGCTGGCGCAGCGGTAGCTTTCCCCGGTTTCATCCAGAGTGACGGTGTAGCTCATGATGCTCATCTCGTGGGACTCAGATGTTTCTGAACAGCGGGCTGCGCACCTGCTGCGCATCGGCTGCCGAGATGAACTTCTCGGTATAGATGTCGCGCTCGAACAAGCGCCCTTGCATAAGGGTGTTGATGCAGGCGTCGATCATCAGCGGCGGGCCGCAGAGATAGGCCTTGCGGCCGCGGAAGTCGTTGTGGAAGTGCGCCTTGGCCGCCTCGTGCACGAACCCCTTGGCGCCTTGCCAATCGGGCGCGTCTGATGAAACGGCCGCCACGTAAGTGAAGTTGGGGTGCTGCTCGGCGAGGGCCGTGAATTCTTCGTGGTGGTAGAGCTCATCAGGGCTGCGCGCCCCATTGACCAGCACGATGGGCTGGCCGCAGCCGCGCGCCAGCAGATCCAGGATCATGGAGCGAGGGCTGGAAAGGCCCGAGCCTCCGGCCAGGAACAGGTAACCCAGCTGGTCTTTCGCATGCGCTGATTCGCGCACGAAGAACCGCCCATAAGGCCCTGAGAGCTTCACAGCGTCGCCGCTGCGCAGGATCTGGTGCACCCAGCTCGTGCCCTTGCCCCCTGGCACCATGCGGATGTTGAGTTCGATCTCGCTGGCCTGCCCAGGGGCGCTGGCGATCGAGAAGGCGCGCGGTGCGCTTTCGCCGGGAATGTGCAGGTTGATGTACTGGCCAGCCTGAAAATCGATTGGCCTATCCAACTCGATCCACACGCCCTTGATGGTGGGCGTGAGATCCTCCATGCGCGATACCGTGCCCCGGTAATCCTGTACCGGCAGGATGCGGGCATCGGGATCCTCTTCGATATCAGCCTCTATCGTTACGTCCGACTGCAAGGTCGCGCAACAAGCCAGGCATTGCCCTTCGTCGCGCTCATAGTCCATGAGTGCGAAGGTGCTGGCTTCGCCGTGGTCGACTTCGCCGTCGGAGACGGTGATCTTGCAGGTGGCGCACAGGCCGTGGCAACACGCGTGGGGCAGGTAGATGCCGGCTCGCAGGGCTGCATCGAGGATGGTCTGGCCGTCCTCGACGTCGAGCACCTGGCCCAACGGTTCAATGGTGAGTTGATAGCTCAAGGCTGCCTCCCATTCTGAAGTTCGGGAAGATCAAGGCCGCTCAATGCGCGGTACCCTTGAGCCCCGTCAGGCCAGGCGTGCGAAAGCGGATCACGTCCTTGTGGCCCAGCCCGTTTTCCGCCAGGGTCTTGTCCATGTCCGGTTTCCACGGCTGCCCGGATTTGAACCACTCGGCCTGATTCCAGTCGATGCGGGCAAACTCCGGGTGGGCGCCGAAGATACCGGGAAACGCCCCGTGGCACATGTCTGCGAACTTCATTGTGGGCGGCAGCGGCACGGCGAAAGGGGCGCAGAACATCTTGTGGTCTTCCCAACCGAAGAACAGCAGGGGAGCGGGGAACTTGTCGACACCGTCCTTGGGGGCAAACTCGTACTTGCCGATGGATTTGACAGCCATTTGAGGTCTCCTTCGAATCAATTCAGCCAATCAATGGCCAATCAGTTGCCGGTAGCCTGCTTGCGCCACTGCTCGAAATTCTTCTTGTCGGGCGAGTCGGCGTAGTCGAGGTTGTCCTCTCCCCAAGTCATCTTGTACCAGCGCAGCACTTCTGCCAAGGGGTTGAAATCGGGGCTCGTTGGA
This sequence comes from Ottowia sp. VDI28, assembly GCF_049532675.1. Taxonomy (NCBI): domain Bacteria; kingdom Pseudomonadati; phylum Pseudomonadota; class Betaproteobacteria; order Burkholderiales; family Comamonadaceae; genus Ottowia; species Ottowia sp. VDI28. The sequence continues at coordinate 2,794,804 of NZ_CP149820.1, forward strand.
TCCGCATCGGGGCAGAAGCAATTGCCCTGGTAGATCTGCTGCACGGGCAGCCAGCTCTGGCTGTATTTCTCCGGCTCATGGTCAAAGATGTCCTTGCAGCCATCGGAGCAGAAGTGATACTTCTGGCCGCGCCAGTCGGATTCGCGGTAGGCGATCTTCGTGGGGTCATCCGGCTCGGTGAAGAACATCGGAATCTGGCAGGTCTGGCACAGCATGGGCAGTGTGGCGTTGTAGAAGCGCCGGCCTTCCTGCTGTTCCTTGGCGTAGTGTTCCCAGAGGGGGCGGTAGTGCTTGTTGAAGGTGTCCGGGTACTTCTCGCTCAGCCACTTCATCTCGTCTTCGCTCGGTGCCCAGGTGTGGAAGGGGGCAGCGGCGCCATAGTTGTAGAACACGTTCCAGGCTTGGTGGCTGAGGTGGTCCTTCTCCTTGCAAGCCTGCTCCCACCCCTTCGGCGGGCGCAAGCCATAGCGAGCCAGATCAGCGAACAAGGCGCCGCCGCTCTCTTCGGCGTAGACCTCCCAAGCTTCTTTCCAGCTCATGACACGCTTGGGCAGCATGTAGTCCATCATCATCGCCACCAGCGTCAGCACACGGTAGCCTCGCCAGAACCACTTGTCCATCCACGCCTGCACAATGGGGAGGTTGTCCGGATCCTGCTCCAGGATGAACTTGATCATCTCCAGGCCCAGCGTCATGTGGCGGGATTCATCGGATTGCGCCGAGAAGCCGAAAGCCATGGCACCCATGTCACCGTTGTAGGCCGCACCGCTGATGAAAGGCACGAACAGCAGGTTGGTGAGCACGTATTCGAACGCGAACCCGATGGCGATCATGAACTCGAACGGGCCCGAACTCACGGCATCGTCGAAGAACGATTTCGGCACGCTCAAATACCAGACGCGGTCGTGCTGGTGGCGCCAGTTCTGAAAGCCGTTGTAGTGCTTGTTGTAGTTGGAGAGCGAGTGGATCTGCGTCTGCGCGTGGCGCATCTCGTCCAGGCTCTGCATCAGGCAGGCCACGCGGGGGCCGGCGCCGGCAAGCTGGCGGCCGACATGCGCGAAGCCCCGGTGCGCCATGTATTCAAGCGGACTCACGCCCGTGAGGAACAGCTTGAGCGCATTGATGTAGCGCGCGTCCGTCACGCTCAGATGGCCGTTGTTCTGCGTGAACGCGTCCATGATGGCGTAGAGCTTGCGCTCTTTTTCCGCCTGGTATTTCCAGTACGCATCCATCGTCATGCGGAACGGGTCTTCAAACTTGTCCCAGTCATGAATCTTGATGCCCTCATACTCGATGTATGGGAAGACGTCCTGCACGGCCTGGTAGGTGGGGGTCCAGGCCAGATCTCGTGTCATCAGGTTGTAGCGGTCCTTCAGGCTCAGCTTCTTGTTGACTTTCATGTCCATGATGGTCTCCTTCTGTGCGGGTGTGTGGGTCACTTGCCCCAGCTGAGGGCGAATTCGTCGTCGGTTTCGTCGATGTGGCCGGAGAGGGTGATCAGGTTGACCTGCAACTCCTGCAGGTCGAACTCGCGGCCCAGCTCTTCCTCCACGGTGCTTTTCCTGATGACCAGCCGGCTGGGCACGTCGATCTTCACCATGGCGGGTTGCTCGTTGACGATGGCGGCGGGGTTGTCCGCCACGATGGCGCTGACAATGCCGCGCGTTTCCTCGTTGCGCTGAAAAGCAATGAATACGTTGGACATGGGGACTCCTGTTCAGTCGTTCTGAGAGGCGAGGGGGCTTTGAACACGCTCTAAAGGGCGGTCAGGCCGGAATCGCCAGACCGGCCTTGTTCATCCGGGCGTCGAGCGTGGCGGCCACGCGCTCCAGCGCAGCGATGGAGCCTTCTCCCAGGCCCAGCCTGGCGACGGGACCGAGCGCTTCCAGGGCGCGGGCACGCCACTGTGAATACCATTGCGACAGCAGCGCCTTGTTCTCTGCACTCTCGGCGGCCGCGGTCTTGATCACGGAATCGACCCATTTGCACGCATCCTGGAACCACTCGGCCTGAAAGCGCGTGAGCATGGCGACCGTGGGGCCTGCCTGGCTGGCCAGCGCGTTGTCCACTTCCTTGTAGGCCAGGCCGAAGAGCAGGCCGTCCAGCACGACGTTCTGTGCCACATAGAGTTCGAACCAGTCTTTCATGACCAGCGTGTCTTCCACCATGTGGCGCAGCTCCTGCCACGCGGGCGCTTCCATCCAGGCGTGCTTGCCTGCTTCCAGGTCTCCTTGCTGACCGAGCAGCAGTCCCAGGCGGGTAAGGTATTGGGCGATGCCGAGCTGGTCCATGGCCGCGTACAGGCACGGCTGGGTAAAGGCGGTCCCGTAACCGTAGGCGCATTGCGATGCACCATTCAGGTTGGCGCCCCAGGCCACGTGGCGCAGCGGCACATAGAAATCCAGCGCGGTGCGGCGGGCAGCGTCGTCATACTGATCGGCCAATCCGCGTGTTTCGACGAATTCGAAGTCAGCTTCCGCCGTTTCCTGCATGCGGGCGCGTGCTTGCGTGTAGGTGCCGTAGTACAACTGGCGCGGATCTTTCAGCGCGTACCAGTCTTTCATGATCACTTTGGTACGGGAGGGGTCGAAGAGCTCGTGCTCGGGGTCCCATGTCGGCCGGTAGTGGAAATTGGCGCTGGCCTGCACGTCCATCGTTCCCTCGATGTAGCGCGAGGCTGCCTTGTCGCTGCCCAGACGCTCGGCGATATGCGTATAGGTCTGCCTCAAAGGCGTGATGCTGACGGTTCTAAGATCTATTTGCATGGCGTGCAGTCTCCTGTTGTGGTCTCGGGCAGGGCTCCCACGGTCGGCGTGACCTGCTGGTCTTTGCAGAACTGCTCGAATTCCGCGCGGCGCATCAGCATCTCGACGAACAATCGTGGATCGCCCATGGCGAACTCGAACTCCACCAGCCCATCCGCACGCACATTCACGATACGGACAAACCGCTGCAGAGGATTGAAGGTGGAGGTCTCGGTCATATCGGCGTGATCCTTTGGCTTCAGGAGGTGCATGCGGCGTGCCATGCCGTCCTGAATTAGGATAAATATCGATAAATTTAGGGAAAACCATGACTAAATCAATGATTTCCGGTGCTTCATCCCATGGAAACTTGTAGTCTGGACGGTGTTTCTCCTCCTCGAATCTCATGATTTCATGCAAACACTTGACGGGATTTCATGATTTGATGAAATGCGGGGACTGATTTGCGCCTCCCAGACCTCAAAATAGAAAATATCGATAAAAATGCCCGATCCATCCATGCCCGGTGACCAGGATTTGCGCCGCCTGGTCCAGTTCTCGAGCAGCGACGGCCGCATCTGGCTGGCCGGGCAGCGCATGCTGCTGGTGCACGCGGCCGCGCTGAAATCGCTGCGACGGGAGTTAATCCACACGCTCGGCCCCAGCGCCACCCGGCGTCTGCTGCTGCGGGCCGGCTTCGCTGCCGGTGAGCAGGATGCCGCGCTGGCACGCCAGATCCGTGCGGGCCGGCCATTGCATGAGATGTTCGCGGTGGGGCCGCAATTGCACATGCTGGAAGGCGCGGTCCAAGTTACCCCTGAACTCATGGAGCTCGATCCAGCCGCAGGCACCTTTCACGGCATTTTTCGCTGGGATCATTCATGGGAGGTTGAAACCCATGTGCGCGATTTCGGCCCGCAGACTGAGCCTGTGTGCTGGATGCTGCTCGGATATGCCTCGGGCTATACGACCGGCTTCATGGGAAGGCCCGTGCTCTACAAGGAGGTGGCCTGCGCCGCCTGCGGCGCGGCGAGTTGCCGCATAGAAGGGCGCCCTGTAGCCGATTGGCCCGACGGCGAGCAACTGGCGCGCGACTACGACCCCGATTCCATGCTGCTCAAGCTGGAGAGCCTGGCCTCGCAAGTGGAGTCGCTGCGCAGCAGCTTGCAGGCGGCCGATGATCTGGGCCCCCTGGTGGGGCAGTCACGTCCGTTCGCTCAAGCGCTGGAGCTGTTGCGCAAGGCAGCCGGCACGAATGTGACCGTGCTGCTCACGGGCGAGACCGGTGTTGGCAAGGAGCGCTTCGCCCGAGGCCTGCATGCCATGAGCGCGCGCAAGGACAAGCCCTTCATCGCCGTCAATTGTGCTGCGCTACCGGGCGATCTCATCGAGTCTGAATTGTTCGGCGCCGAGAAAGGGGCCTATACCGGTTCGGCGGCCAGCCGGCCGGGGCGTTTCGAACGCGCCGATGGCGGCACCCTGTTCCTGGACGAGTTGGGCGAGCTGCCCCTGTCAGCGCAAGCGAAGCTGCTTCGCGTGCTGCAGGACGGCGCAGTGGAGCGGCTGGGCGCGACTCAGGCGCGCAAGGTGAACGTGCGCATCGTGGCGGCCACGAACGTCGACCTGGCCGCAGCGGTGAAAAGCGGGCGCTTCCGGCAGGATCTGATGTACCGGATCGACGTCTACCCGATCCATATACCGGCTTTGCGCGAACGCCCAGACGATGTCGAGCTTCTGGCCCGGCACCTGCTGCAGCGCTTCACCACCCTGCACGAAAAGGCGGTGGCCGGGTTCACCGACCGTGCCCTGGATGCGCTGCGGCACCACGATTGGCCCGGCAACGTGCGTGAGCTTGAAAACCTGGTGGAGCGTGGCGTGATCCTTGCAGGCACCGGTGAAATGGTGGATGAAGGTGATCTGTTCCCGTCGTCACCGCGCCGAGGTGAATTGACGGTGAATCAGGCAGGGCAACTGGAGCAGTGCCTCCATGGCCCCGCAGCGACCCTGGCCCAGAACGCGCTGGGCCAGGGCGTGCGCCTGGACGATCTCGAGTCTGCCCTTATCCAGGCTGCGGTCACAGCAAGCGAAGGCAACCTGTCAGCCGCCGCGCGCACGCTCGGGCTGACGCGGCCGCAGCTGAGCTACCGGTTGGATCGGATCAAGGCGAAAGAGGCTGGATCAGCACTGTCTTAGGAAGGTAGGCCCCTTCTCATTCGGCTTTTTTGCGGTGTGACTTGAATTGACCAAATTGATAGAACCCATCATCTTTCAGGCTCGGCGGGTGCTGAGAAGCCCATCCGCCTGATCGCTACGGGAACATTGGTCATTCGTGGCTGTCCCGTGAAGCGATCAAAGCTTTGGTCAGTGGCCACCAGCCGGTTGGGGCTCGACCCAAAGATGGCCGGGTCGGCCAACGGATCCTGGGGGGATCCGTGCCCGAAAGCGATCGAGACCGTTCTCCGCCGGAGGTGCGCATCGGGCGCCACGATGGCGCGGATCACACCGAGTGGTGACGAGATGGAAACTTCGTCGTGTTCGTCTACGCCTAGATCGAGCATGTCCTCGGGGTGAAGATAGGCCGGGTTGTACGCCAGTCCCTTGTTGGATGCCGCCTTCCGTGTGGAATTGTTGAAATGGTTCGCGCGGCGGCACAGCATCCGATAGGGGTAGCGAGGGTCTTCAGGCTCTGCTGACTCCTTGATCGCTTCGTTCAGCATCTTCATCATCTCCGGATGCCCGATATCCAGCCGGTCGGTATTGGCTGGATCGCCGGCCTCGACGACGATCAGATGGTTGTCAAAAATATGTCCCCCCGGATAGCGCTTGACCGTTTCAAGCGGGACACGGCTTCCGGCTGTAAACCGCGTCAGCAATTCCTCGGTCGTGGGTTTGGCATCGAAATGAATCTTGGGAGAGGAGGGCGGATGCCCCCATGGCCGGACATCCACTGGGTAGCCCATCCGCACCAGCAGCTCGTAGAAGATTTCCCACTCTTCCATCAGATCCGAGCCGGGCGGGCGCGGCACGACCGCGTCGGCGTACTGGGAGTGCGCCATGGCCTGGCCGTAGCCCGCACGCAGCGCGAGATGCTCTGTGCCGATCGATGATGCCGCTACCTCCAGCGGCAAGGGAGGAGGAAGTACGTAGTGTGCAAGGCTCGCGGATTGCGAATACCAGGGATCGATCTGAACGAAGAGTTCGAGCTTGCCCAGTGCCTCGACTACGCGGCGCTGATCGGGAAAGGCGATCGAGGGATTGCCGCCCCAACTGAACAGCACCCGTACCTGCCCTTCGCCTGGTGTGAGGATTTCCTCCGCCAGCGCCGCGACGGGCATGCCCGCGCGCGACTGTTTCAGCCCGCGCATTCGCATCCGGCCATCGAGCGCCCAATGGGCGTCGGGCGCGCGCGCCTGGGCCCGTGGACGCACGGGCGGTAGCAGCGAGGGCGAGGCCTTGATGGTGTCACCAGCGCGCATCCATCGGCCACAGAGAGTTTCAAGCACCTGCACGAAATACTCGACCAACGTGCCCTGGCCCGTCATGTGTGGGCCGGTCCCGGCCATGGCGTAACCACGGCGCGCGCGCGCATACGTGCGCGCGGCCTCGGCGATGTCTTCGGCACGCAGCCCCGCCGAGTTGGCTACGCCTTGCACGTCGATTGCCTGCAGCGTCTGTGTCAGCGATTCAAGGCCGTTGACATGTTGCGCGGCGAAATCCCGGTCGAAGAGCTTCTCCGCCAGGATGACCTTGATCATCGCGGCCAGGATCGGCACGTCGTGGCCTGCCGCTGCCTGAAGGTGAAGCGAAGCAAGCTCGGCGACCTCCGTCCGGCGCGGATCGATGACAATCAGCTTGCAACCGGCGGCGAGTTGATCGACAAGCCAGCGCCGGGGTGATCCGGCGGGAAGCCCTGTGTAGGTGTTCCAAGGGTTGATGCCTATCAGCAGGATGGCTTCGGGCGCATCGAATCCCTGCAGCGGCGCACCCCATGAACCGAGGAACGATGGCGCGACGTGCTTGCCGCCTTTGTCGATCGTGTTGGGGTCGAATCGCATGTTCGTGCCAATGGCATCGAAGAAGGCGTCGAAGAAGGGCGCGGAAACGGGGCGGCTACCGACGGCCGCCTGTGTGCCCCAATACGCGGCAACGGCGCGCGGGCCGTGCTCTGCAACGATCCGGCGGATCTTGGCGGCGATCTCGTCGAGTGCGGCGCCGCTGCTTATGCTTTCATGCGTTCCGTCAGGACGCCGGCGCAGCGGACGCAGCAATCGGGCCGGATCGGTGAGAGAGGAGCCCTGCGAGCGGCCTTTGACGCAGGTATACCCCTTGTATTGCGGATTGTCTGGATTGCCTTCCACCGAGCGGACCTTGCCGTCTTCGACGAGCACGTTGATCGAGCACTGATTGATGCAGCATCGGCAGATCGACGTCTTGAGTTCCATCATGGCGCCGGCTCCCCCGCGCCGATTCTTGCCATGTCGCCGCGATGCACCAGTTTCACGCGAGGGCGGCGAACCAGTTGTCCTTCCGCGCGCTCGTGCCGATCAATCGCACGCCAGTGCGCGAGTCCGCTGCTTCGTGCAATCGCCTGGCGCAGCCTGTCCGATGCAGGTCCGCGTTGATTCAGTTTGCCGGCCAGATGATCCTCGAGCAGCGCCGTGACTATCTCGCGCGCGCAGCTGCGGTTGCTGCCCATGGATCCCGAAGGCCCACGCCTGATCCATCCTGTGACAAAGAGACCGGGCAGCGCGCCATTGGTCGCCGGATCGGTCACTCGTCCGCCGACGTTCGGGACAGCACCTCGGCGCTCGTCGAAAGGCAGCCCGGAGATGGCTGCGCCGGCATAACCTACCGAGCGCAGGACGAACCCGGTATCAAGAATGTCTTGCTGACCGGACGCGGTGGCGACGATACGCCCGTCCGGTCCGCATTCGAGCCGGTTGTGAACCAGGCGGATGGCCGAAACGCGGTCTTCGCCGCAGATCTCGGCCGGAGAGCGCTGGAACAGCAGCCGCAGTGTCCTGCCTCCTTTCGGCGCCTTGCCCGCAAGCTTTTGAAGAATGTCCAGCTTGGTGGCACCGGCCCAATTGCGGGCGGTCGCGCCATCGCTGAGCGGTTCGACCTGGAGTGAGAAATCGCGGGACGCGGCCAGGCCAAGAAGTTCAGGGGTGGTGAATGCTGCTTCGGCAGGCCCCCGGCGGCCGAGCACGACGACTTCCTGCACACGGCTTGATGCCAGCACGTCGAGGGCATGGTCGGCGATGTCGGTTCGCCGCAGCGCATCGATATCCGAGGCGAGAACGCGCGCCACGTCGAGTGCGACATTTCCATTCCCGATCACGACCACGCGTTCAGTGTCGAAATCGAATGACCGATGCGCAAAATCAGGATGCCCGTTGTACCAGCTCGCGAACTCGGTGGCCGAATAGCTGCCTGCCAGATCCTCCCCCGGTATCCCGAGCCGGCGATCCGAAAGAGCACCCGTTGCAAAGATCACTGCGTCATAGGCGCTGGTCAGATCGCTCACGCTGATATCGCGGCCGACTTCGGTTTCCAGTACCAGCCGCAGACGCGGGTCATCAGGAAGGCGCTCGAAGATGTCGGTGATCTGCTTCGTCTTGGGATGATCCGGCGCGACGCCGAAACGCGTCAACCCCCAGGGCACTGGCAGGCGTTCGAACATGTCGACGGCGATGTCGACGCCTGCGTCGAGGAGATATTCAGCGGCGAAGGCTCCGGCTGGCCCTGAGCCCACAATCGCGACCAACAGCTTTTCCCGCCGGCCAGGATCGCCCGGCATCTGCCGGTCCGCCCGCCGCGGGATGTAGCGCGGCGCTTCCGCGCTTTGGAAAAAACGTGCGTTGAGTTCGCGGAATGCTTCGTCTTTTTCCGTCAGACTGTAATCGGCGACTATCGCCCCGACGGGGCAGATGTCAAGGCAGGCGCCGCAGTCGATGCAGACGCCGGGATCGATGAAAAGCATCTCTGCCGCCGCAAAGCCGGACTCAGACGGCCCTGGATGGATGCAGTTCACTGGACAGACATTCACGCAGGAAGCGTCGTTGCAGCATGACTGTGTGATGACGTGGGTCATTCTCAATATGCCAGGCAGTGCCGGCTGATGCGGGGGAGAAGTTGCGGTGCTTACTGCGGCTTGAGCTTGGCCACTTCGATCATCTTGCGCGCGGTGGCGACGTCGGCTTTGATCGAGGCTGCAAACTGCTGAGGGTTCTGCAGTTCCGGTGTGATCTGCGCGCGGGTCATCAAGTCGGTCACGCGCTTGTCGCTGCTGGCCTTGGCGATCGCGGCGTAGAGCTTTTCCACACGGTCTTGCGGCGTGCCCACCGGCACAAGAAAGCCATACCAGACCGAGGCTTCAAACTTCGGCTGCCCGATGGCTTCCGCCAGGGTGGGCACATCAGGCATGTCGGGCAGGCGCTTGGCGGAGCCGACAGCCAACGCCTTCAACGTACCCGCCTTGATGTATTGCAGCGCAGCCGGCACGGAGACGAGGCTGAGCTGGACCTGGCCACTCAGTGTGTCGGTCATGGCCTGCGCAGTACTTTTGTATGAAATTTCCTGCAGAGGCAGGCCCGTGTGCAGCTTGATCAGTTGCGTGAACAGTTGTCCAGGCGAACCCACGCCGGAGGCCGCGTAGTTCGCCTTGTCAGGATGGGCCTTGAAGTATGCCGCCATTTCCTGCCAGGTTTTGTAAGGCATGGCATTGGCAGCCACTGCCACCAGCGGCACCGAGCCCACTTTGGCGACGGGCGTGAAGCTGCTGATCGGATCGAACGGCTGCTCTTTCTGGAGAAGGGGTGAGATCGCGAATGGCGGATGGGCCGCGATCATCACCGTATAGCCGTCTGGCGTTGCCCGGGAGGCGTAGTTGGCACCGATGATGCCACCCGCGCCTTCGCGATTTTCCACCACTACAGGCTGGTTGAGCTGCGTGCGCAGCACTTCCGAGTATTCACGGCCCAACTGGTCGATTCCGTTGCCAGCGGCAAACGGAATGACGAGCTGCATCCGTTTGCTGGGAAAGGCCTCCTGTGCGAAGCCGGGAAGGGCAAAGGCAGCCGCTGCAACAGCCAGGGCGGCACGTCGGTTGATCTTCATGCTTGTCTCCAGGTTCTCTTAAAATCGCTACCATGTATTATGGGTGACCCAATTGATTGGGTCAAGATCCATACACTGTGATGAACAGATCAGGTGTTCAGAAGTTCGCGGGAAATCACCAACCTCTGGATTTGATTGGTGCCTTCGAAGATCTGTGTGAGCTTGGCATCCCGCATCCAGCGCTCGACGGGGTAGTCTCGCGTGTAACCATAGCCGCCGAACACTTGCACGGCATCGGTGGTGACTTTCATGGCCATGTCGCTCGCGAAGCATTTGGCGACGCTGGCCAGGTAGTTCAGGCGGCTCCAGTTACCTGAAACCGCGGCGTCGGCGCACTGATAGACCAGACCGCGTGCGGCCTCGATCTGTATCGCCATATCGGCCAGCATGAACTGAATTCCCTGAAAGTCCGAGATCTTGCGCTTGAACTGCTGGCGTTCGCGTGAATAGGCGACCGCCGCATCCAGCGCGCCCTGGGCCAGGCCCACGCACTGAGCTCCGATGGTGGGCCGGTTCATATCGAGTGCCCGCATGGAGGCCCGAAAGCCTTTTCCTTCTTCGCCAATCAGGTTTTCCGCCGGTACCTGCACGTCGTCCAGGAAGATGGGGGTGTTTGGAGCGCCGTGAAAACCCATCTTGCGCTCGTGCCTGCCGAAGGTGATGCCTTTCATGTTCTTGGGTTCGAGCAGGAACGCACTGATGCCGGCACCGCCTGGTTCGTCGCTGGTGCGAGCGTACAGCATGATGTAGTCGGCTTCGCAACCGTAGCTGCACCACTGCTTGCGTCCGTTGAGCACATAGTGATCGCCGCGGCGGACCGCCCGCGTGGCGATGGCGCTCACATCCGAGCCTGCCTGAGGTTCGGAGATGGCTGTCGCGGTCACGGTGCCCTGACGGGCCAGCAACGGAAGGAAACGCTGGCGCTGCGCTTCCGTTCCGAAGTGGAGGAGCGGCATGACCACCATGGTGTTCAATCCGGCCAGCGTGGCGCAAGCGGGCGATACGCGCGAGATCTCTTCCCGGGCGATGCACATCATGGTGAGGTCTCCGTTCGGGCCCTCGTACTCTTCAGGAATCAGCAGTTGCATGAGGCCCGCGTCGCCGAAAATCTGAACCAGCTCCCGCGGAAAGCGGTCGGTTTCATCAATTTCCGCAGCGATAGGCGCGATGTGGCGCTCCACGACGCGCCGCACGCTGTAGCGGAAGGCTTCCTGTTCTTCGGTAAATCTCATTCGGTTCTCTTGTGTTGGTTCTTCAGGGTACGGGCGCTATTCGGCCTTGATGCCTTGCTGCTTGATCAGCTTGTTCCAGCGGTCGGTGTCTTTCATGAGCAATTGATGCAGTTCTTCAGGAGGCGATCCCGCCACTTCAAAGCCTTGTTGGCTGAGCGCGGCGTCGCTTTCGCGCAAGGCCTCGCGCACAGCGGCATTCATCCGGTTGATCAGCTCGCTTGGCGTACCGCGCGGCGCGAACATGCCATACCAGATGTTTCCATCTATGCCGTCGAACCCCCGTTCCGAAAGGGCTGGCACCTCCGACAGGAGCGGCGAGCGCTTGTTGCCGGTCACGGCCAGGGGAACCAGTTTGCCTGTGCGGGTGTGCGTGGCGGTCACGATGGCGGTGAGGGGGGCCATGTCGATCTGGCCGCCAAGGACATCCGTCAGCTGCTGGGCGGAACCCCGGTACGGGATATGCATCAGATGCGTGTTTGTGCGGACTTTGAACAACTCGGCCGCCAGGTGGTTGGGTGTGCCGTTGCCCGGGCTGCCATAGGTGAGCTTGCCGGGCGACTTGCGGGCGGCCGCCACCAGTTCCTCGATGGTCTTGATGCCGCTGCCAGGGTGGGTCACGAAAACGAGCCGGTTCCAGCCCATGAGCATGACCGGCGCGAGATCGTTGATGGCGTTGAACGGCGGCTGGTTGGTCAGCACGCCATTCATGGCCAGGCTGCTGGCTGCGATCAGAAAGGTGCCTCCATTGGGCGCGGCGCGCACCACGGCTTCCGTGCCGATGTTGCCCGATGCGCCGGTGCGGTTTTCCACCACCACCGTGCGTCCCAACCGCGCCGAGAGCTTGGGGCTGATGGTGCGGGCCAGCAGATCTGGCGTGGAGCCGGGTGTGGTGGGCACGATCAACCGAAGAGTGCCGTCGGGAAAGTCCTGGGCAATGGCGTTGGAGACAGGAAGCTGCAAGGCTGCAGCCAGCAAGGTCAACGCATGGCGTCTTGAAATCATGAATGTCTCCTGTGATCTTGTGAATGGCAGATGGCGGCGCCCGAGCTCATCAATTGATGGACTTGCGTGTCGTCCAATCCGAGTTCGGTGCGCAGAATGTCGTCGGTGTCGGCCCCGAAGGCGGCGGCCGTCTGGCCCGTGGGCGGGCGTACGTTTCCGAAGGCAAAGGGCAGGCGCGTTGTCAGGAAGGATCCCGCGGCATCCTGCACGGTGGCAAAACTGTCCCTTTGCGTGAACTGGGGATCTTGCTGCACTTCGCGCAAGCTCCGGTACTTGGCGCACGGCACGCCATGGGCGGTCAAAATGCGCTCGCACTCGTCGGCATCGCGCTGGCGAGTCCAGTCCTCGATGCGGGCCATGAGCATGCCCCAATGCGCGAAGCGGACCCCTTCGTTGGCCAATTCCGGTTCGTCACGCCACTCGGGGTGGCCCAGGGCATCGCACAGGTTGAGGAAGTTGCGCTGATTGATCGGGGTGACCAGCACCCACCCGTCGCGGGCCTGCATCGGCCGGTAGACCGGCCGGTCCTGCTGCTTGGTTTGTTGCGCGTTCTGGAACTCATACGGCATCACGTTCAGCACGCTGTCCATGAGATTGACGTCGATCACGGTGCCTTCACCCGTGGCCTGCCTATGCAGGAGCGCGGTCTGTATGGACATGGCGGCAAACATGGCGGTCAGCATGTCGGCCAGCGGTATGGAGGCGCTCATCGGCCTACCGTTCGCGTCGCTGCCGAGCGCGAGGTCGAATCCGCTGGCGGCGTGCACCACCGGCGCATAGGCCGGCCTGTGCGACCAATCGCTGGCTTGCCCGAACCCGGAGATTGAGCAATACACCAGCCTCGGGTGCTTCGCGCGCAACTCGGCTGCTCCCAGACCCAGGCCCGCCATCACGCCAGGGCGAAACGCCTCCACGACGACATCGGCTTCGGCCACCAGGCGCCGCGCCAGGTCGAGCCCGGCGGCTTGCTTCAGGTTCAGCGCCATGCAACGCTTGCCGGCGTTCAGGTGGCCGAAGAAAGTGCTGCTGCCGTCACGCAGTGGCGGGCGGTGCCGCATGTGGTCGCCCTCAGGGGGTTCGACCTTGATGACGTCGGCGCCCAGGTCTGACAACCAGCGCGTGCAGTAGGGGCCGGCGATCATGGCGGAAAAATCCACCACGCGGATGCCTGTCAGCGCGCGGGCGGGGCTGCTGGCTTGCGTCATGCGGCGCTGCCAGCTTCTGGTTCACCCGCGTCTTTCCCGAAGCGCGATTCGCGCCCATGGGTCGCGGCCCGCACGCCTTTCTCGCGCCGCTGCTTCATGAAGTTGTATTCGTCCTCCTCGTAGCGGATGTTGGTCGAAAGGGCGTGCATGACGTAGCCATGCGTGAACTGGCTGGTCATGCCCAGGGAGTCCAGGGCCATGTGGGCGGCTGCCTTGCCGATGGCAATGGCATCGCGCGGCAGGCCGGTGATCCTGTCGGCCCATTCCTCTCCGGCGGCTTCGAGTTGGTCATCAGGAACCACCTTGTTGACCAATCCCATCTGAACGGCTTCCTGTGGCGCCAGCACATTGGCGATCAGCAGAAGCTCGCGGGCTTTCTTGGGGCCTGCTGCCATGATGTTCCAAGCCGTCATGTAGGCCGCTCCCGCCAGGCCTGCCTTCTGTTCCGGGTGGCCCATGCGCGCCGCTTCACTGGCAATGGCCAGATCGCAGGCTTCCACCACGTGCAGGCCCGCACCGACGCAGTAGCCGCGAACCAGGGCCAGCGTGGGCTTGCTGCAATACAGCAGATCACGGAATTGCTGCAGATGGCGGCGGTCAAAATTCAGCCGGGCGCGCTGGCTGGGGCGGCGGCCCTTGCCGCTGGGGTCGAATCCATACTCGCTGCCCACTTCCGCAAGGTCGTGGCCAGCACAGAAATGGCCGCCATCGCCCCGGAACACCACGACACGGATGTCATCGTCGCGTTCGGCGTCGGCCAGAAGATCCATCACCCTGTCGAACGCGGCATAGGTGAGCGCGTTTCGCTTGTCGGGGCGGTTGAAGGTGATGTAGGCCTTGCCATCCTTTTTCTCGTAGAGAACGGATTGCGTGGCGATGTCGTTGCTGGTGTCGGTCATGCTGGGCGGGTGGTAGTGGAAAGTTCGGCGCGAATGGCTTGGGCGTCCGCATCGGCCAGGGGAGGGGCAGAGGCGGGCGTCAGCATCGTTCCGTTGAAGCGGGCCGGATAGCGCGGTACACGCATGTCCATGCCTGCGGGCGAGGGAATCTCGTGATAGATGTGGTTGTGCGCCACCTGCGGGTCGGCCAGATGCTGGTCCAGCGACATCACGGGCGCGACAGGCACATCGTGCGGTTCAAAGACTTTCAGCCAGTGCGCCGTCGGCTGCGTGGAGAGAATGTCGTTGAGGTTTCTGTAGAAGAAATCGATCATCTCGCCGTGGTTCTTGATGGCGATCATCTGCTCTTTCAGCTCGGAACGGCCCACCGCCTTGAGCGTGCGGGAGAGCTGCCCTCCATTGACGGGGGTGACGATGAGGTGGCCGTCTGCCGTGCGCACGACGGGGTTGAACGGCGTTTTCCAAGGCGTTGTATCGCCCACGAAGGTACGGTGCTGCGCCATATCGCTGAAGTTGAAATACGCCGCCACATCCAGCATGGGCAGCGAGACGTGGCTGCCTTTTCCTGTGCGCCCCCGCTGCACCAGCGCGGCCAACACCGCCTGCGCCCCGTAGGCGGCCACTACTTTGTCGACCACCCAGTAGGCGGCGAGCGTGGGCGCTTCTCCTATGCGCTGCAGATCAGCAATGCCCGTATAGCCCTGAATGAGGGAGTCATATGCAGGCGCATGGGACATCGGGCCGCTCTCTCCGAAACCGGTGATCGACAGGTGCACCAGTTTCGGGTTCAGCGCGTCCAGCACGTCATGCCCCAGCCCGAGAGAAGCTGCCACATGGGGGCGCCAGTTTTCTACCAGCACATCGGCATCCGAGACGAGTTGCTTGAGCGTGCCGAGATCGGCGGGCTGCTTCAGATCCAACACGATGCTTCGCCGCCCGCGGTTGCAGACAGACCAGAGAGCGCTCCAACCGTTGACCTTGTGCCCGAAGCCCCGGAATCCGTCGCCTCCCGGAGGCTCTACCTTGATGACATCTGCGCCGAGATCCGCCAGGGTAGTGGCCGTGAGCGGTCCGGTCATGTAGCTGCTCAAGTCGACCACGCGAATTCCGGCCAATGGGCCGGAGTGGCGAGGGTCTTCAATCTTTGGGGTTTTTAAGTTTGTTGGGTGATCCATTGATGTATTATGGGTCATCCAAAAAAGAATCGTCAACCGGAAGATTGAAAATCCATGACAACCAACTCTTCTTCTCCTGGACGGCCGAAGCAGAAGAGCCGTGCCTCCAGCGCGGCCGAAAAAATCAGATTTCAGCCTGTTTCAGGCCATCAGCCAGCCAGCGAAATCATGGAGCAGGTGCGTGCGATGCTTCGATCGCAGAAGTTGCGCGCTGGCGACCGGTTACCCACTGAGCGGGAGTTGTCAGCTCAGTTTGAGGTCAGCCGCAACTCCGTGCGGCAGGCGCTGCGTTCACTGCAGGAGCAAGGCCTTCTGGAGACGCAACGGGGCCCCACGGGCGGGGCGGTGATCCGTGGCAACGGCGCGCTTTCGGTGGAAACCGTCTTGTCTGATCTTTTCTCGCTTGGCACCATTCGCCCGCAAGACCTGACTGAGGTTCGTATCCTGGTGGGTACCGAGGTCGTGCGCCTGGCATGCGCCCGGGCCAGTGACGCCGACTTTGCTCTTCTGGAATCGAACGTGGCTGCCGCTGAGGAGGCTGTCCGAGTAGGTGATCTGGCGCTTCGAACCGCGTTGAATCTGGATTTTCATAGGTTGCTCGCCCGTATGACGAGCAATGCGCTGCTGGTGGCCATGGCTGATGCGGTGACCGGCATCACCGGGCAGTTTGTCAGCGAGATCGAACGCACGCCGAACCGATACGTGATGCCGTTCCGGCGGCGATTGATACGCCAGCTGCGCGACCGCGACGCCGAAGCTGCCACACGCGAAATGAAGCGCCACCTGCAACAGCAGGAAGTGCTCTATCTCAAGGCCCATGCCCGCACGCAGGCCTCCCGACAAGCCAAGGAAAAATCATGAGTGATCCGCATTCTCCACCCAGTACCTCTGAACTGCTCGCTGTCTTGCTGGCGCGCGATCTTGCCGATGGAGAAAAGGCCATCGTCGGCACCAACTCCGATATTCAGGTGGCTGCTTGCAATCTGGCTCGGGCGACGCACGCGCCGCATCTCTGGTGGGTATCCGGGCCGGGAGGCATGGTCAATCCGGTTCAGGACAAGCTGCTGCCCACGGCGGGCTACGCCAATATCGCGCCGTCCGAAGCTTTGCTTGATCTCCCGGACATGATCGATTTCATCGACTGGAAGGTGCATTTCTTCGATTTCGCCATTCTCAGCGTGCTGCAGGTGGATCGCCATGGAAACATCAACACGGCCGTGGTGGGGCCGCAGCAGCGGCCCCGCTTGCGAGGCCCGGGAACCGTGGGGATCAGTGCCCTGTGCGGCCTGTCGCGCAGGTTCTATGTGGTCGTGCAAAGACATGACCGTCACACCTTCGTGCCACAAGTGGATTTCATTTGCGGGGCCGGTTTCCTGAGCGGCGGCACCTCTCGCGAAGAGGCCGGTTTGCCGCCGGGCGGACCACGCCTGGTGGTTTCTCCGCTCGGGGTGTTTGATTTCGAGCCCGCCAGCAAGGCCATGCGAGTGCGCTCGCTGCATCCTGGGGTGGCGTTGCAGCAAGTCCAGGACAACACCGGATTTGACGTGCTGTGCGAAGGGGTGCCCGCCGTGACGGAGATGCCGTCATCGGAAGAGCTGTCGCTGCTGCGGCAGAAAGTGGATCGTCATGGCGTGCTGCGGCCGTCTCAACGTTGAGGAGTACAAAAATGAAAAGCAAGATCATCTCCATGGAGCAAGCCGCCGAATGGGTGAAAGACGGCAGCAGCCTGGGCTTGGGCGGCTGGATTTTCAATAGCCAGCCCATGGCTCTGGTGCGGGCGCTCGTGCGCCACTGCGCGAAGGAGCTCACGTTGGTGCCTTCTCCCGGGTCCATGGCGCCGGATCTGCTGATCGGCGCGGGCCGGGTCAGGAAAACCTTCTGCGTATTCATCAGCTTCGAGCAATACGGCTTGGCGCCGCATTTCCGCCGCGCGGCGGAGAACGGGACGATCGAAGTGACGGATATCGACGGCCCGGGCTTTGCGGGCGGATTGCGCGCCAGCATGGGGGATCTGCCGTGGATTCCCATCCCCGATCTGGGCACTGACTTGCCCCGGCACGCGCCCGAACAATACCGGCCATTGCCAACGGGGCCTGGGGAAAGGCGGCTTATCGCCACCATGGCCATCAAGCCGGACGTCTGTTTTATCCACGCACAGCAGGCGGATGAACTGGGTAATGTGCAGTTTCTGGGCTCTCCGTTCTTTGACGTTATGCTGGCCCAGGCCTCGCGGAAGGTGGTGGTATCCGTTGACCGGATCGTTTCCACCGAGACCATCCGCAGGTCCAATCACCTGACCAAGCTGCCTTCAGCGTTGGTGGATGCCGTGGTTCATGTCCCCTTCGGCGCGCATCCCACCGCCTCGCACGGGGTATACGAGGCCGACGATGCGCAACTGCGCGCTTACGTCAAGGCCAGTACGAAGGCGGATGCTTTTGTGCGTTGGCTCGACAACTACGTTCATACACCCACATCGCACGCCGCGTATCTTGACTGCATGAGCGGCGCGGAAATGAGTGCTCTCGCTGTCAATTGATCCTCGGCGGTCCTACTCCCTCTCCCTCTGGGAGGGGGTTGGGGTGAGGGCTTTCACAGCGACTGATCCGAATGGCTTCCTACGGTGCTCAAGCCCGCTCCCGCTCCGGCTTCACAAAAGGCTGAGGCTCCAGCTTTCCATCCGCAATCAATTGCCGCAGCGCAAACTTCTGGATCTTTCCTGAGGTGGTGGTCGGAAACGCCTCCACGTAGTACCACCGCACAGGCGCTTTATAGCCGGCAAGGCGTTCACGGCAATACTGGAACAGCTCTGCCGCATCGGGTGCGGCTGCATCCGGGTGCAGCCGTATGACGGCAGCCACCACTTCGCCCCATTGGGCATCCGGTGCGCCAACCACATTCACCTCATGTACGGCGGGGTGTTTATGCAGAACGTCTTCGATCTCCCGGGGGTAGATGTTCTCGCCGCCGCGAATAATGCAATCCTTCAACCGGCCCGTGATGCGCAGGTAACCCTGCTCATCCATGGCCGCGATATCACCGGTGCGCAGCCAGCCGTCTTCAACCATGGCTGTGTCGGCGCCTTCGGGCAGGTTGTAGTAACCGTGCATGACCTGGTAGCCCCGTACCCAGATCTCGCCTGGCTCGCCAAGCGGGCGCACGGCGCCTGTGGCTGGATCAGCAATCTTCAACTCGGCGTGAGGGGAGGGCTGGCCAATGCTGCTGGTCTGCCGCTCCACGGAGTCGTCAGGCGAGGTTTGGCAGACCACGCCATTCAACTCGGTCTGGCCGTAGTTGATGGTGAACCTGCAACCCATTTCCTCGCGCGCGCGGCGCACCATCCATTCCGGCACCAAGGAGCCGCCGCTCATGACCGTGCGCAGCGAAGTCAAATCGCGCCGGGGCCGGTCCGGGTGCTCGAGCATCCGTATGACCATGGTCGGTACGCCGTGTATGTGCTGAACCCGCTCCTCCTCGACGATGCGCAACATGTCGCCTGCATCGAAAACCGGTTGAAGCACGAAGGTGCCGCGCGAACTCATGGCGCCATAGTGGCTGCCAGCGCTGCCTCCCACATGAAAGAGGGGCATGGCCGTCGCCCAGACCCCTCCGTCGGGAAAGGTGGCACGTTGGGCGGCGAAATGGGAGGTGTTGATCAGGCCCAGGTGGTGCAGCCGGGCGCCCTTGGGCTTTCCCGTGGTACCCGAGGTGAACTGAATCTGGATCACGTCCTGGGGGGATACCTGGGGCAATGGGATGGAAGGATCGCTGTCGGCGCTGAAGCTGTCCCACAGTGAGAGATCGAAGCTCATGCGCAACTCAGGCAGACTGGGGCGCAGCCCCGCCACCACTTCCGACATGTCAACCCCTCGGTAGGAAGGCGCATGAAAGATGCCTGCCGCCCCCGAGGTGGACAGCACATGGTGTACTTCCGCGCCCAGATAGGCGGGATTGACGGTCACCAGCACAAGACCTGCCAGGGCGGCGGCGTGCTGGAGCAGTACCCACTCCGCGCAACTGGGCGACCACACCGCTACCTTGTCGCCCGGTTGAAAGTGGCACAGCAGGGCACGGGCCGAGCGTTCGCCTGTCTGCAGCAACTGTGCGTAGGTCCAGCGGCGGGTGGGCTGCGGCGGCAGAGGTGCCTCCACGAAGCCGGTGCGGTCTGGCACTTCCGCTGCCAATTGACGCAGCAGATCGCCGAAGGAGATGTTCATCAGCGCTGCGGAGTGGTCGGCTTCCCAGTGAGAGCAAGTCAGTTTGACGTTGCGCGGCACGATGGTCGTTCCTTGGCTCATGTGATCTTCATTCTTATGGTGACTATCTTGAATTTTCTGCCGACCACGCTTGCGTCATACATCAGGAGAGCGCAGGGCAATCAGTGCGTCCACAGCGATGGTGCGGCCGTTGGAAATCACCAGTGGATTGACGTCAAGCTCATCGACGATGCCGGAATGATCCGCCAGAAACTCGCTGACACGCACTACTGTCTCGGCCACTTCCTCCAGATTGGCGGCTGGCGTGCCGCGGAAACCGTCAAGAAGAGCGCGTCCGCGCAGTTGATTCAGCATATCGTGGGCCTGAGCAAGCGTGACGGGCGCCAAGGCGACTACGCTGTCCTTGAGGAGCTCCACAAAGACGCCGCCCAGCCCCACCACGACAGTGGGGCCGAACTGGGGGTCGCGCCGCCCGCCCACAATCAATTCCAGGTCTCGCCGGATCATAGGTTGCACCAATACGCCATCAATGTGCGCATGGGGTGAGTGTGCGCGAACGCTGGTCATGATGGCATCGTACGCTTCACCTACAGCCTTGGCCGAGCGAAGATCCAGCTGAACCCCACCGGCTTCGGTCTTGTGCGGGACGTCAGGTGACTGGACCTTCAACACCACGGGATACCCGAAGTTTTCTGCAGCGTCGGCTGCGGCCTGCGCACTCTGTACAAGCCGTTCGGGCACTACAGGGACGCCATAGGCGTTCAGCACATGCTTGGAAACGCTTTCAGTCAACGTTCTGCCGGTATGAGCTTCCTGTGCGAGCGCTTGAGCCGCCGCAGGGTCGCTGAGACGAGTCTTTTGTTCTGCTTGACGAGACAGGCGTTGGCCATACAGGTGCCAGGCACGCAAAGCGGCCATGCAGCGGTCGAGGGAGCGAAAAAGCGCTAGATGAGGACTGGCTTCCACTTCCATGGCACCTGGTCCGTCCATCCACTGAGAAAGCCAGACACAGCAAATGGGCTTCCCGGTTTCGCGGCCGACGGATTCGAGTGCCAGCAGGCGTTGAGTACCTGGTGGATAGGCGTACGGGTGGGGAAGTACGAGCGCGCCGTAAGTATCGCTGTTCAGCATGGCCCGCGCGCATTCGGGCAGTGACTGCGGGTTGGTGAGAATCTGGGCCGTGACGTCGCAGGGGTTGCGCGAAGAGCCGAATTCAGGAATGTGCGAGCGAAGAAGGGCTTCGACCTCAGCGGAAGGCTGGGGAAGTGGGACTTGATGCAACTCCGCTTTGTCTGCCACCATGATGGCACCTCCACCGGAAGTCGAGAGGGCAGCGACACCTGTGCTGCGAGGTTGGCCTGCCTTGGCAAAGAAAGCTGCTGTTTCGATGAGTGCTTCGAAGTCGTCAACTTCGATGATTCCTGCGCTTTCGAATGCGGCCCGGTATACGGACGCCGATCCCGCCAGGGAGCCCGTGTGCGACATGGCCGCTTGCATGCCTTCCTCACCCGTGGCGATCTTGTGCACGATCACAGGTTTTCCAGCGCGTGCAGCCCGGCGGCCGGCCTCCAGCAGGCGTTGCGGATCGGCCATGCCTTCGAACAGGCACGCGATGACCTTGCAATCAGGGGCATCGGCGAGGTAAGCCACCTGGTCGGCTACATCCACGTCGCAGGAATTTCCGCCCGTGAGGACGTGAGAGAACGCGTAGCCGTGCCGGGCGGCTTGGGCCAGCGCCAGGCCCAGGCCGCCGGACTGGCTGACCAGCCCGATCGACGACGATCGAGATTGCGCAAGTTCTGGAGCCTCGGCAAAGGTTAATCGCAGGCGGCCGCTATCGGACAGAATTCCTATGCAATTCGGGCCGAGAATCCGCATGCCGCTTTGTCTCGATAGCTCCGTGAGCTGCTCCTGCAGGATCCGGTGTTCGGCTTGCCCGGTTTCCGCGTAGCCCGATGCATAGACGATCGCTCCGCGGACACCCTTGCGCGCGCATGCACTGGCGACTTCATGTACAGCATCTCGGGGTACCGCAATGACGGCGCAGTCCACGGCCTCGGGCAGAAGGTCAATGTGGGCCAGCACTGCAGGCGAACTGTCCGGGGCGGTTTTCGCTGCTAGCTTGGGATTGATCATCCAGACCTGAGCACCCGAGTCGAGCAGGTTTTGCGCGGTGCGTGCGCCAAAAGAGCCAGGCTTGGACGAAAAATCAACGATCGCGATACTGCGAGGTTGGATGAGCGGCCAGAGTTCGGCCGCGCCGTAAAGGCTGCGGCTGGAGGTCATTGGGGTTTGATTCCCAGGGTGTTTACCAGGTCAGACCAGGTTTTCATATCGGTGCGGATATCCTGTGAGAATTCCTTGGGGCCACGCCAATGCACGACCAGATCGCGGTCACCCCAATCGCGCTGGAAATCCGGGTCCTGAGTGATGGCGTGAGCGGCTTCGGACAGCCGATCCAAGATAGGCTGGGGGGTCTTCGCTGGCGCGAAAAATCCCAACCAGATCCCTGGCCATTTGTAACGGGTCAGCCCTTGCTCGGGCAGTGATTTGACTTCTGGAAGAGCGGGGATCTGCCCGGTGGAAAGCGAGCCGAGTGCCTTTACCTTGCCGCCCTTAACCTGCTGCTTGACGGTAGGGATGGAGAAAAACCCCCCTTGAATCTGGCCTCCAATGACGTCGGTCATTGCAGCGGACTCGCCTTTATAGGCCACAACGGGGAGATTGAGCCCATTGTCTTTCAGCAGAGATTGGCTGAAGACGTCTCCGGTGGACCCGGAGGCGTAGGTTCCAAGGGCCCAGTTCTTGGATTTCTTGGCTTCCGCGATGAACTCGTTCATGTTATTTGCCTTCACCGACGGATGAGCCACAAACACCAGTCCGGTCGTTCCGAGTTGGCCTACGGGGGCGAAATCACGCACGACGTCGTAGGGAATGGAAACCGAGAGGGCAGGTACCTGGACGTGCGTGCCGCTGGTGAACAGCAGGGTGTAGCCATCGGGTTCCGCCTTGGCTACCGTGTTGGCGCCTAGCTGGGTGTTGGCTCCCGGGCGGTTGTCAACCAGCACGGGTTGACCCAGTTTTGCCGAAAGACGGAGGGCAAAAGTCCTTGCCCAGACGTCGGTCCCGCCACCGGCAGCGAAGGGAACGACGATCTTGATCGGCTTGTCGGGGTAGGCGGCTTGGGCCCCCATGCTGAGGAGGGCGACAGCTAACAGGATACCGCGACGGGTGGTGGTGACGATGTTCATGGTAGTCTCCATATTCATTGGATCACCCATTCTTATTGGGATTGGATTCGATGTCAACAACTGGCCCATCAAACAGTCGGATATTCGCGGAAAAATTGTCTTAAGTGAGATGCGTACGCATAAAATGGGTCATCCAAAAAATGCATGACGCAACGAAAGGACTCACTTGAGCATCAACGGTAAGGCTTACCTCGTCGGCGCGTACGAGCACCCGACGCGTGAAGCGAAAGACAAATCGCTCGCGCAACTTCACGCAGAAGTTGCGAAGGGCGCACTGGAAGACGCGGGACTGAGCCACCGCGATGTCGATGGATTCTTCTGTGGTGTCGACTCTCCCGGGCTTGGGCCGATGTCGATGATCGACTATCTTGGCCTGCGGGTTCGGCACCTGGATTCCACGGATATCGGAGGGGCTTCCTACTTGTCGCATGTGAACCATGCTGCGCAGGCCATCGCTGCGGGCAAGTGCAATGTGGCGCTGGTCACACTGGCAGGCAAGCCGCGCTCCAGTGGATGGAGCGGAACGCAAGCGCGCACGTTCGGCGACGAAGCACCGGATGCCGCCTTCGAGTACGCCTATGGCATGGGGACCGCCAATGTATACGCCATGTCCGCCAAGCGGCACATGTACGAGTACGGTACGACAAGCGAGCAACTGGCATGGATCAAGGTGGCTGCTTCGCATCACGCCCAACACAACCCGAATGCCATGTTGCGGAAGGTGGTCACTGTCGAGGATGTGGTGAACTCGCCGCTAGTGGCAGACCCGCTTCACAAGCTGGATTGTTGTGTAGTCAGCGATGGCGGGGGCGCCGTGATTCTGGCGCGCCCGGAGATCGCCCGCTCCCTCAAGCGCCCGGCGGTCAAGCTGATCGGTGCGGCGGAGTCCCTCAAGGGGTTGGACGGTGGCGACGTCGATGTGACTTATTCCGGTGCGGCCTGGTCTGGGGCCAGAGCGTTCGAGGAGGCGAAAGTCACCCCATCCGACATCAAGTACGCATCCATTTATGACAGTTTCACCATCACGGTGCTGTTGCAACTGGAGGATCTGGGGTTTTGCAAGAAGGGCGAAGGCGGTAAGTTTGTGGCTGACGGAAACCTGATTTCCGGTGTGGGGCGCCTTCCCTTCAACACCGACGGAGGCGGGTTGTGCAACAACCATCCCCGCAACCGAGGTGGAATGACCAAGATCATCGAGGCGGTTCGTCAATTGCGCGGCGAAGCCCACCCCGCGGTTCAAGTGCCCAACTGCAACATCGCCCTGGCCCAGGGGCTGGGCGGCTTCCTGGCGGGACGGCACGGCAGTGCAACGCTGATCATGGAAAGGGAGTAAGAGAAATGACTACTATTGCACAGGATCGGGAGCTTCCTTCGCCAGCGATCACGCCCGAGAATCAGGCCTATTTCGACGGCACGGGCAAAGGCGTGCTGATGCTGAAATACTGCGACGCTTGCGAGCGCTTTCACTTCTATCCACGGGCTATTTGTCCGCACTGCTTCAGTGAGCGCACGCGTTGGGTTGAGGCCAGCGGCAAGGGGACCATCTATACCTTCAGCGTGCTGCGTCTCGGGACGCCCACTCCTTTCGCGCTGGCTTATGTTCAGTTGGATGAAGGTCCTCGCATGATGACCAACCTGGTCGATTGTGATCTGGATGCCCTTGAAATCGGCATGCCCGTGCGCCTGGTATGCAAACCATCTGCCAACGGCACGATGATTGCCATGTTCACTCCGGTGGCATCATGAGGGTAGAGAGCGAAGCATTGCAGGTTCTGCGCCAGGAAATCCGCACATTCCTGGACACCGAGCTGGATCAGGAGTTTCGTGCGCGTTTGCGCCGTGGGGAGTTTCCCAAACGGGACGATCTCGTGTCCTGGCAGCGAAAGCTGTCCGGGAGGGGTTGGGGGGCACCCAATTGGCCGAGGGAGTTCGGTGGCGCAGGCTGGAGCGATTTCGAACAGCTGGTCTTCCTGGAGGAGTGCTCTGCCGCTCCGGCGCCCGCACCGCATGTCTTCAACATCACCATGCTGGGGCCGGTGCTGATCAAGTTTGGATCGCAGGTGCAGCGCGAGCTGTGGTTGCCCAAGCTGCTTTCGGCCGAGGTGCTGTTCTGCCAGGGCTTCTCCGAGCCCGGCTCGGGTTCCGATCTTGCTTCGCTGCGTACAGCAGCGGTGCGCGAAGGCGATGAGTACGTTGTCAACGGACAGAAGATTTGGACCACTTCGGCTCACTATGCCGACTGGATCTTCTGCCTGGTGCGCACCAACCCTGATGCCAAGAAGCAACAGGGCATCTCCCTTCTGCTTATCGATATGAAGTCTCCCGGCGTGACCGTCCGGCCGATCATTTCGATCGATGGGCGCCACAGTCTCAACGAGGTTTTCTTCGACAACGTGAGGGTTCCGGCCGCCAACCTGGTGGGTGAAGAGAACCGGGGATGGGATTACGCCAGGTTTCTGCTGGGCAATGAACGAGCCAGCATTGCAGGGGTAGCGCGCACCCGCGAGCGGCTGGCTTATGCGCGGGAACTGGCTTCCCGTACGACCAGAAACGGCGGGCCGTTGTCCGATGACCCGGAGTTCCGATCGCGCTCCTTGCGGCTCGAGGCTGAACTGGAGGCGCTGGATCGGACGCAGTACCGTCTTTTGGGCGAACAGTCTGCGCCGGCTGAGCGGGTCGCGGGTGCTTCTGTCCTGAAGGTCAAGGGCACCGAATTGTTTCAGCGAACCATGGATCTTCTGACCGATGTGGCGGGTACGACTGGCTTGCGGCTGCCCGGCGAGGCCGGCTTTGATGAGGATCCCCGCGAACCTCTCGGCGTTTCTCACCTCTATTCGCGCGCGGCATCCATTTATGGCGGTGCCAACGAAGTCCAAAAGAATATTCTGGCGAAGCATGTCTTCGACACCACACCATGACGGAACTTTCTCGTGAAGACAGCGCATCGCTCGCCGAGGCGCTGCGCAAGGCGCTACAGGAACAGTATGCATTTGCAAGCGGGCGCAAGCTGGAGTTGGCAAACGGACCTGGGCAATCCCCTGCAGTTTCGGCGCTGCTGTCTGGGTTGGGTCTGAATGGATTGATGCTGCCTGAGATTCATGGGGGCTTCGGTGGTGGCGTGGCGGATCTGCAGCGCGTGCAGCGCGAACTTGGGCGCGCTTTGGTCGTGTCCCCCTGGTTCGATTCCATGTTGGCCGCACAGGCTGTTCTGCTGGCCGGCACGCCTGGGCAGCAGCGCGAGCTTTTGCCCGCGCTGGTAGAGGGAAACTTGTCCATTGCCCTTGCATTGGATACGGGAACGGCTTTGGATGGGGCTGGGCAGGTGGTCACGGCCGGGCAGGAGAATGCTGTGTGGCGTCTCAAGGGGACGCGGAGCAGCGTATTCCATGCAGGCTCTGTTGATCAGTTGCTGGTGCCTGCGACGGCATCAGATGGCAAAGTGGGCTGGTTCCTGGTGCCGGCGAAGCAGGCCGAAGTGCGCCAGCGTGCCCATCGTCTCGTCGATGGCAGTTGGACCGCGGAGCTGGCGTTCGACGGCGCTCAAGGGGAATACCTGGGTTCTCCGGAGATCGCGTCGCAGGCAACGGCGTCGCGCTTGATTCGTCTGTTGTCCATCGCGGGACGATGCGCAGAGGCATTGGGGGCTGCGGAGGCTGCATTGGAGATGACGGTGCAGTACCTTCGGACGCGCAAACAGTTTGGCCAGGCGCTGGGTGACTATCAAGCGCTGAGGCACCGCGTGGCCGAGATGTACATTGCCCTGGAACAAGCCCGTAGCGCGGTGGAGCTGGCCGCGGAGGCTGTTCAGGCGAAAGATCCAGGCGAAGCCAGCCGTCGTTCGGCCCAGGCTCAGTTGGTGGCCTCTGAGGCGGTGACCTGGGTGCTTCAGCAAGCCATTCAGTTGCATGGCGGCATGGGCATGACGGAAGAGCTGGCGGTCGGCCACTACTACCGGCGTATGCTGGTATTGAATGCCCTGACCGGTGGTGTTTCGGGTGCCTTGGCGAATCTTTTCAAGAGGAGGCATCCGCGTGACGATCGATCCAGATCGGCTGCGATCGCTTGTGCTGCCTGACGTCGAGCAGCACTACGATCAACGCGACGCCTTATTCCATGCCTTGAGCGTTGGTTTCAGTTCAGCGTCACCCGATCCTCGAGAGCTGGATTTCGTCTACGAGAAGCGCATGAGGGTCTCACCGTCACTGGCGCTCACATTGTGCTTCCGTTCCTTGTCCAGCATGGATATAGGAGTCGATTACAGCAAAGTAGTGCATGCGGCGCAGGCCCTTCATGTCCATGGTGCATTGCCTCCGTCGGGGACCATTGTCTGCAAGACGCGGATTGCGGAAGTATGGGATCTGGGCGCATCCAAAGGGGCTTTGCTGGAGCTGGATCGCGAACTGCACGAGAAATCCAGCGGCGTGTTGCTGGCAACTACTCGGATGTCCGCGCTGTGCCGTGGTGATGGCGGGTTTGGTGGAGAGGCAGCGCCTGTGCGCGAGGCTTGGAAGGCCGATGGCCCGGCGGATCATGTCTTCACATGGAAGACGCTACCCGAGCAGGCCGCGCTCTATCGTTTGCAGGGCGACATGAATCCCTTGCACATTGATCCGGAACGAGCGCGCGCCGTGGGATTCGAGCGCCCCATCCTGCATGGACTGGCTACTTTCGGCGGATGCGTACGCGCCCTCCTTGCCACCGCGTTGGACTACGAGCCGACGCAGCTTGAGTCATTGCAAGGCCGTTTTACCGCTCCTGTCTATCCGGGAGAGACATTGAGCGTAGAGATCTGGCGCCGAGGGCCAGGCTCACTCGCGT
Organism: Ottowia sp. VDI28; assembly: GCF_049532675.1. Classification (NCBI taxonomy): domain Bacteria; kingdom Pseudomonadati; phylum Pseudomonadota; class Betaproteobacteria; order Burkholderiales; family Comamonadaceae; genus Ottowia; species Ottowia sp. VDI28. The sequence goes on from NZ_CP149820.1 coordinate 2,822,463, forward strand.
TCCAGGTACGTGTGCTGGAACGTCAATTGCTGGCCATCAAAGACGGAACAGCGTCAGTGCGGCTCTGATTTCAAGGGCCGCTGGTTTTGATCGTCAATACGTGGGCGGCATGTGGAGAGTTCAGAGGGATTCTTGAAACACTGTAAGGTCGACATTCATGGGGCATTGCTTGTGGTCACGATAGACCGCCCGCATGCCATGAATGCCTTACCGCCAGAAGGCAGTGCCGAGTTGGCGCGGGTATTCGATGCTTTTGCCGCAGATCCAGTTCAGCGCGTGGCCATTCTCACTGGTGCAGGTGATCGTTCGTTCTGCGCTGGCGCAGATTTGAAGAACCACGCGGAGGGGCGTGCAGTCGTGCTGCCGAGCAGCGGTTTCGGAGGCCTGACAGCCCGTACCGGTATGCACAAGCCAGTGATCGCAGCAGTCAATGGCGCAGCAGTCGGCGGAGGCTTTGAACTCGTGCTGGCGTGCGATCTGGTGGTAGCCGCTGCGCATGCCTGGTTCAGCCTGCCGGAAGTGCGCGTCGGCCAGGTCGCCAGAGGCGGTGGGCTCATTCGCTTGCCGCGTCAACTACCGCCGAAAACTGCTTTGTACATGGCGCTGACTGGCCGACGAATGCCTGCGGACGAGGCGCATAGGCTGGGTCTTGTCAATGAATTGGTGCCAGATGGTGGTGACGTGTTGGCTGTTGCACGGGCCTTGGCTAGCCGGGTGCTGGAGGGCGCGCCGCAAGCGGTTGAAGCCACGAAGAACATCGCGTCCCTGTCGATCAATGGCGCCGACACTGAGGCCCTGCTTCATGCCCAGGAGGAGTTGCCTTCCGTAAAAGCATGGAGAGCATCAGGTGAGCGGCTGGAGGGCGCCCGATCGTTCCTTGAAAAGCGCCCGCCGCATTGGGTATGAACGGATCGCGGCTGGGCATTTCTGCCTTGCGAGGTCCGGAGCGTGGGCGGCTCGGCGCCCCCACTCCTAATTGCTGACCTTGATGGCCTTCCGTGCGAATTCATAGTCCGCAGCCATCGAATGCTGGAACTCCGATGGCGCCTGAAGGCTGGGAATGATGCCTTGGTTGCGCAGGGAGGTTTGTACGGAGTCCAGTTTGAAGGCTGCGGAGATACCCTCGAAAAGACGATTGATCGTTGCGGGAGGTGTGGCTGCTGGAGCGAGGAACCCATACCAGACGCTGGCGTCGAATGTTTTGTCGCCGGTCAGTTCCGCAAGGGTGGGCACGTTCGGCAGAGAGTCGACGCGGGAGGTCGAACCCACGGCTAAGGCGCGCAGCTTGCCGCCTTCCACCAGGCCGCTGACGGCCGGCAGCGACGCGAAGGCCGAAAGCATGTGACCGGCGGCGACATCCGTCAGTGACTGCGGCGTGGATTTATACAGCACCTCTTCCATCTTCAGCCCCTTCAGCGATTGCAGCCGCTCCATGGCCAGGTATCCGGCGGATCCGGTACCAGGAGAGGCATAGTTGGCCTTGGCAGGGTTGCTTTTGGCGTAGGCGATGAACTGATCGAAGGTCTTGAGATCACTCTGCGCCGAGATCACCAGTACCATGGGGACGGTTCCTACCCTTGCAATGGGCTTGAAGTCCTTGACGGCATCGTAGAGCGGCGTGCTTTGGGTGAACGGAAAGGTGACGAAGGGCGGATTGGCATTGAGCAGTATCGTCGCGCCGTCAGGCTTGGCACGTGCCACGCTGACGGAACCAATGGCGCCATTGGCACCCACGCGGTTTTCCACTACGGCGTTGACTTCAAGCGTCTTCTGCAGACCTGGCCCGAAACTGCGTCCGACCGCATCTACACCGGTTCCCGCCGCATGAGGGACGACCAGAAGCAACTCCTTGGAAGCAGACGTTTGGGCGCTGGCGAGAAGAGGGGCGGTCAGGCTGAGCGACAAGGCAATGCCTGCCATTTTTCCGAACATCATGTTTGTCTCCTGAAGTTTTGTGGTCAGTGGGATGCCGGCAGAAACTCAGCCAGCGGCCGTACTTCATGCGGGTCTGGATCCAGTCCCAATGGCTGATACCAAGAGCGCTCAAAGGCGATGCGCTTCTTGCTGGCATGCAGGACGTGGTGCTCGATCTTGCTTCGGACGGATTCTTCCAGGCGGGTTGAATCGCGCAGCACCGCGCTGACCGCCGCCGAAAGGGCAGCCGTGGCTTGCCGCACCGTGGAGGTGCCGGGATCGCCCAGTTTCAGCACAGTTTCGCCGGCATCGATGGCCGCCTTGAGTTGCCGAGACGGATTCGCGCCCAGATCGGCATGCAGATCATGGGCCATCGCCAGATGGTGCGAGAGCTCGAAGCGCTCGCGCTGGTGAAGGTAGGGCAGTCTTTCCACCACAAAGGCCAAGTAATCGACAGTCAAGCGCAGTTGATCGCGGGCCTGAGCGTGCTCGGCCCCGACCACGGGTGCGACGACATCGGTCAACGCCCGCATGGCGGCCCGAAGGCCCACATCGGTATGGTCCATCAGAGCACCTCCTCGAGAAGTTCGGCGAGTTCGTGGGATCCCACGGGCGCGATCGCCTTCAGGCGCGCCAGCAGAATGTCCTGGTGCGATTTACCCAGCTTGGCCACGCGGTACATCGTCGCCATGGTGGTGGTGACGACCTGAAAGCAGTTCAACACCCTGTACCACTGCAAGCGCTTGAAATCGACCGAGAGCCCGGAGGCTTCCTGATAGCGGTCGTAGAACACTTCCAGAGGAATCAGACCGCAGACCAGGTAGGTTTTTCCGTCTTCCGCCAAATGGCCTTTTTCGCGTTGTGTCATCCAGGCGAGGTCCCGGTGGCGGTCGCCCAGATGGCCTCGTTCCCAATCCAGCCATGCCGTGATGCGTCCTTCGGCCTCATCGAACAGGAAGTTGCCGCTGCGATAGTCACCGTGCACCACGCTCACGCGATCAAGTGCGGGGAGTTCGCGTTCCAGCCAGTTGGCCGCCAGATCCATCAGGGGATAGTCTTCGCCGCGGTCTTCTTCCCAGACTCGGCGGGCCCGGTTCAGCTGCAGGCGCGCGCAATCCATAGTACCGGTGGACGGAATATCCATGGTGGTGAACTGCATGCCGCTGACGTCGGCCGTATGGATGGTGGCCAGATGCTGGAGGAACTGGGGGGCCAGTTGTTCGCGCAAGCGCGGTCCGAAGTTGGTACCCAGGCCCACGACCTGGCCCGCGCCGGTGCTTCTCGGTTTGGCGACGCCTTGCAGGAAGCTGTAGATGATGGCTGGCTCCGGAAACCAGCGCGCATCACGATCGAGCCAAAACACCTTAGGCACGGGCAGCTTGCCCTGGAACGCGGCCAGCAGTTCCACCTCACGGACGCGGCTGGTGGTGTTCGAGGCTTCGGAAGGGTCCATGCGGACGACCAGCCGGTCGCGCTGAGGGCCGCGGTCTGGCGCGTTCCAGCTGAGTTCGAAAGCGATCTGTACTTTCGAGGCGCCGCCGGTCAGCCAGCGCGGGTCATGGACCTGGAAGGGGCCCTCGATGCATTCCGCCAGCATGGCGTTCAGCCAAACCAGCATTTCGCCCAGGGAAACCTGCTGGTACGGTGGACCGGCACGCTTGTGCATTTTCCGGGTCAGCAGTTGATCGGTTTCCTGATCGGTCGGAAACCGCTCGCGAATGCCGTCGATGAAAGCCTCGGTGGGCTGGTCACGCAAATCCATGATGTTCATGCGTCAGTGCGCGCGAGACGTTGCGCGAGGTAGTTCAGTCCGAAGAGCTTGCCGTGGCCTCCATGGCCGGTGCGGCCTGCATACTGGTAGCGCATCAGCGAGACGAAGGCGGCGATCGATGGGTTGATCGATCCCATGGGCCTGGTTCCGATGGCCGAGCCGAAAAATTCGTGCCGACGGCCTTTGGCATCAATGGCCACGATGTGATCGCTGATGGCCAGCATATCTACCGTGGTGACCTCCACGGTGGCCTCCACCACCGGCGTGACCTCGCCGTGCTCCACGATGAAGCCGGAATTGACTTTCTCATACCGCACGTGGCCGTCGGGAGACACGTCCAGTGTGGTGGTCAGCCACATGGACATCGCTTCACCGCAGTTGACCGATATGTAGGCGGTGGCACGATCGGGTGTTTCGTTGCGCGGGCCCCAACTGCGGTCCATGCCTTCGAAACAGTTGACCTCATACTGCTGGCCGCGCAGCGTGAGGGTGCCGGTGATCTGGCCCTTCAGATCGAAGTGGCCGTGCGACCAGGCGTCTCCTACGCGGGGGTCTGCATGCAGGGCTTTCTCCGCGGCGGCGGGGTTCTCCCGAGGGTCCGTGGGATCGAACGGATGATGGAGTCCGCGAAGCGCCAGATCAAAGCTGCAGGCCCCGAGCTTGTGCGCATACTTGAAGCGCCAGTCCGTGAGCGAATGAGCCTTGACCGAGAGTCCGTTGACAAGCGAGAAATCCGAATAGGACGCAGGGCAGGGCAGATGGATCTGCGGGTCGCAGAAGTCCACCTCATGAGGACGCCGACGGACGCCGCGCGCGATCACGACGGAGGACATGGCGACACCCAGGTTGGGCCGGGCCAGAACGTACAGGGTGCCATGCAGTGCGGCCTCCGGTACGTTGAAGGCGACATAGGTGGTTTCCGTCCAGATACGATCGGCGGGATCGCGGGGATGGAAATCGGTATCAGAAGTTTGAATCATCTCTTGGCCCTCGCGCCTAGTCGAGCTGCAGGTTGCGCTCGCGCGCGAGCTTGGTCCAGGTCGCTTGCTCCTGGCGCAACTTGCGATTGAATTCATCGGGCTTCGTGCCGCTGGGATCGAAACCGAGCGCTGATGCCCGCTGGATCACTTCAGGATCCTGCATGATGGCGGCAGTGGCGCTGCCCAGCCGTTCCACGATGGGCTTGGGTGTTCCCGCGGGTGCGAGCAGGCCGATCCAGGCCGTGATGTCGAAGCCGGCGAAGCCCGCTTCTTCCACTGTCGGGACGTTCGGGAGCAAGGCAGAGCGCTTGTTGCCCGTCACGGCCAAGCCCCGCAGGGTGCCGACCTCCACCTGCTTGTACAGCGTGTAGACCGGGTCCGCCACCAACTGGATGTTCCCGGCCATCAGGGCACCCACCGCTTCGGCGCTGCCTTTGTAGGGTACGTGCAGCAACTCGATGTTGGTGAGCGATTTGATGTATTCGAAGATCATGAACGATGTCGTACCGGCTCCGTTGGTTCCGAATGAAAGATCCTTTGGCCGCTCGCGCGCGAACTTCACCATCTCCGGTATGGTCTTGAAAGGTTCGCGTGCCTGCGTCGCAATCAGGAAGGTGCTGCGCACCATTTCGCTGATAGGCGTGAGGTCACGCTCGATGTTGACGTCGAACTTCTTGTTCACCGCGGCTTGAATGGTCAAGGCGGAGCCGGTGAAGAGGAGCGTATAGCCGTCTTTCGGAGCGCGGATCACCGACTGCGTGCCAATCAGGCTGCCGGCGCCGGGGCGGTTGACCACAACCACGGGTTGCCCCAGCGTGTCTCTCAAGCGGTCTCCCAATAGCCTGGCCAACGCATCGCTAGCTCCCCCGGGCGGGTAGGGCACCACCATCGTGATGGGCTTGTTGGGGTAGGGCTGAGTTTGTGCGGCGGCAGGCATGGCCAGCCCCGAGGCAGCAGCGCCCGCCATGAACGTGCAGAGAATGCGGCGACGGCTTCGATTGATTCTCACGAGATGTCTCCTGTTGTTGTGAAAGGCACGCCAATCGGCTGCGTGGCCAGGCTGCCGATTGGCTGACGAGGTGGGTCAGTTGGCGCTCTCCGCTTGCAAAACGATCAATGCGTCCAGAGCCAAGGCCCGTCCGTTGGAAATGGCCAAAGGATTGACGTCGATCTCTTCGATCCGGTCGGCGTGCGCGGCGGCAAGATGGCTGACACGGCTGATCAGCGTGGTGAGTTCGTCGAGATCGGCCGCCGCGGCGCCTCTGAAGCCGGTGAGAAGCCTGTGGCCGCGCAGGCGGAAGAGCATGTCTCGCGCTTGCAAGGGTGTGACAGGTGCCAGATCGACCACGGTATCTTGCAGTACCTCGACAAAAATACCACCAAGACCCACCACGACGACAGGTCCAAACAGAGGGTCTTGCCGTGCACCAACGAACAATTCGAAGTCCTTGTCAGCCATGGGTTGCACAGAAACACCCAGAATGCGGGCGTCCGGCGCATAGCTTCGGGATCGCTCCTGAATCTGATCGAAAGCTGTGGCGACATCCTCATCTGTCCGCAAGTTAAGGCGTACCGCGCCCGCTTCCGTCTTGTGAGGAATATCCGGCGAATCGATTTTCAGGACGACTGGGTGTCCCAATTGCCGGGCGGCGTTGACTGCGGCTTGCTTGTCCGTCGCGTTGAAGCCAGGTGCTACCGGAACGCCGCAGGCCTGCAGAATCCGCTTGGATTCCGATTCGGAGAGGGTGACGCGGGTTCCAGCCTTCAGCAGTTCTGCGACATCCGCCATGGCTACAGCCCGGTTTGGGCTTTTCTCCGAGGCGGCTTTGGCCGTGCGCAGGCGATGGAACTCATGCCAGGCCTTAATCGTCTCCATGCAACGATCCATGGATCGGAACAGCGCGAGATGATCGTGCTGCTCGACTTCTCTGGCTCCTGGGCCATCCAACCATTGAGACAGCCAGACGCAACACACGACCTTGCCGGTTTCGCGGCCCACTTCGCCCAAGGACGTCAAGCGCGCAAGACCATACTCGGTCGCGGTCATGTGAGGCATGATGAGGGTGCTGAAATCAGGCTCCCTCAGCAGCGCGCGTGCGCACGCTGGCAGCGATTGCGGGTTGGCAAGGATCTGGGCGGTGACGTCGCAGGGGTTGCGGGCCGAGCCAAATTCCGGGATGTGCGAGCGCAGTTCCCGTGCAGTCTCTTCATTCGGCTGAGGCAGGCGGACGCCGAATTGCTCCCCCTTGTCCGCGATCATGATGGCGGCTCCACCGGAGGTAGCCAAGCCCGCCACGCCCGTGGAGGAGGAGGTCCCAGCCTTGGACAGGAAAGCGCATGTTTCCAGAATGGCTTCGAAGCTTTTTACCTCGATGAAGCCGTGCCGCGCGAACGCCGCGCGGTAGACCTCCGCGGATCCCGCCAGGCTGCCTGTGTGAGATTGCGCCGCGATGCGGCCTTCCTCGCCGGTGGCAAGCTTGAACACGACTACGGGCTTTCCTGCCCGCAGCGCACGGTCACCCGCTTCCATGAGCCGTCGAGGGTCGGCCATACCTTCAAGCACGCAGGCAATGACGTCGCAATCGGGTTGCTCGGCCAGGTACGCCACCTGGTCTGCCACATCCACGTCGCAAGCATTGCCCGTGGTGAGTACATGCGAGAACGCATAACCATGTACGGCTGCCTGGCCCAAGGCAAAGCCCAACCCGCCGGACTGGCTGACCAGGCCGATGCGAGCATGACGTACTTCTCCCAGATCTGGGGATTCGCCAAAGAACGTGAGCCGCTTGCGTCCTTGATCGGAGATGAAGCCCATGGTGTTGGGCCCAAGAATGCGCATGCCTGTGCGCTGAGCCAACTCGAAGAGCGCTTGCTGCAAGGCAATATCCTGCTCGCGGCCGGTTTCCGCGAAGCCCGATGCAAAGACCACTGCGCCCCGAATGCCTTTGGCGGCGCATTGCCGGGCGACGTCAAGCACTGCATCACGGGAAACAGCGATCACCGCGCAGTCGGGAACCGAGGGCAGTTCCTCGATACTGCGGTAGGTGGGGTGGCCATTGATTGGCTCTCCCTTGGGGTGCACCAGCAGGGTGGGCACCTTTCCTCGCTCCAGGTTCTGCAACGTTTGGTATCCGAAAGAGCCTGGCCGGGCGGAGGCGCCAACGATGACCACGCTTTGCGGATCGAGGAGAGGGCGGAGCGCGGAAGCTTCGTGCAGCGGGCGCATCGCCCGGGCTGTGCTGCTGCCTTGCATCAGACCGGATCCCAGGAGTAATGCTGTGCGCTGCTTTGAAGCGACATGAAGCTCGACTCCAGAGCGGGCATCGCATGCTCCGCGATCGTTTCCGGTGTCCACCCCTCTGAGCGGTGGATGCTGCGCAGCATGCGCGGTTGGCCCATCAGGTAGATCTCATTCAGGCGTATCGCGAAGATTTGCGCGTTGACGTGGCGTGCGGCATCAGAGGCCAGATAGACGGCCAGCGGGGCGTTCTTTTCTGGCGTCATTTTCTTGAGCTTTTCCACCAAGGCTCGTTTCTCGGGAGTGTCTTCCGGAATCGAGTTGGTCATCCTGCTCCACGCGATGGGGGCGATGCAGTTGGAGCGGACGTTATAACGAGACATGTCCAGCGCGATCACCTTGGATAGCGCGGTGATGCCCAGTTTAGCGGCCGAATAACTGGCTTGTCCCACCATGCCGATGAGGCCGGCGCCGCTGGTCATGTGAATGTAGGAGCCGCTCTCCTGCTTCCGGAAATGCTCGGCTGCAGCTCGGCTGACGTTGAAGGTGCCGTGCAGGTGCACATCAATTACGGCGCGCCAGTCTTGCGGATCCATCTTGTGAAAAATTGAATCGCGCAGAATGCCGGCGTTGTTGACCACGATGTCGATCCGGCCGAAGCTGTCAAGCGCAGTCTGGATGATCTTCTGGGCGCTGTCCCACTCGGCCACGCTGTCGGTGCTGATGGCCGCGCGGCCTCCTTCGGCTTCGATCAGGGCTTTTGTTTCTGCGGCTGGTGTAGATGAAAGGCCTGAGCCAGCAAGAGAGGTTCCCACATCGTTGATCACTACTGCCGCACCGGCACGTGCCATGGCAACGGCAATGGCTCGTCCTATGCCTCCCCCGACCCTGTGACGATGGCTACTTTTCCGGAAAGATCGATGGTTGGCACGCGTTGCTCCTTTTCAATTGATTGCGCTTTATTTCATTTGGGTGACCCATTTAAGTATGCAATAAAAAACCGCGAGGGTCAATCGCGGTTTAAAAGGAGCAGGTCGGGAAGTACCTGAAAAAAGAGCGCGGGGTACCGGGTGTTCAGTCGCGGGTTGTGGCCTGGTTGGTGGTTGCACGCTTGCGCGTCGCGACTTCCGCCAGGTAAATCTTCTGCAGCTTCAACAGGTGTTCGCTCATGCGTTCCGCCGCGGCTTCGACGTGGCGAGCCCGCAGGTCCGCCAGCAGCTTGCGGCGGAAAGGCATCACGGTGGTGTTGGACACAGGCATAAAGTCTTCAACGAAGCGAAGGGTGATGGCCATCACTGCATCGGTCACGATTTCCAGCAGCGGATTCTGGGTCATGCGGGCAAGGATCCGGTAGAACTCCAGGTTGATGGTGGTGCGGCGTGTGGTGTCACCCGCTTTCGCGGCTTCTTCCGCCGCTTCCATGTTGCGCTCAAGCACATCAAAGTCGTCGTTCGTTCCGCGCTCACAGGCCAGACGAACGACTTCAACGCCGATCAGCAAGCGGGTTTCGATCAGGTGGGCCGGTTGGATGCTGCCAAGGGAATACATGTCGACGAAGCTGGCTCGCACTGCGGCGGCACCGCCGTCACGGATGAAGGCGCCGCCGGTGGCGCCTTTCTTGACTTCGAGCAGGCCGCTGTCTGCCAGCGACCGGATGGCCTGACGGACCGAGTTTCGGCTGACGTTGAATTGTTCCGCCAATTCACGTTCTGTGGGCAATCGGTCACCCGTTTTCAGGCGATGCGAGGCTATGAGGGCCCGCACCTGGGCTTGAATCTCGTCGGCCGGCCGGGGGCCCACCACCGGTTTGAACGTGAGGCGCCGGGGCTTTGAAGGGGCCTTTGAGGGCGTGGCGCTGCTGGATTTGGTCATGCGGCGAATGTATGCGAAGACGCGCAAGCTGCGCAAAAGATCCCTATTGTTGTGGGTGCTACGATGAAAAAAAGAGTGTCTTTCGGCACGTATCATGTCGGCTTGTGGCCTGGATTGACACGATGAATACCCTAGACTCGCAACGTATGGAAAGAAGAGTAAACCATGAGCGTTGACGGTCCTGCAGCACCGTCCGCCAGCGCCCGTTCGCTGCTTCTTACTTTGCTGGGCGAGTTCATCTATCCGTCCACAGGGCCTGTCTGGACTTCAACTTTGGTGCGGGCTTTTGCCGCTGTCGGCATTGCAGAGAAGGCCGCACGGCAGACTTTGGCGAGAGCTGCGGCTGCGGGCTGGATCGAGGGAGGCAAGGAGGGGCGTCGCGCCTGGTGGGGCATGACGCCAGAGATCATTCGCCTGATTTCAGAAGGGTCGCAACGCGTCCGCGGTCTGCGGCATGCAGCCCAGGAATGGCCTGGGGAATGGCTGGTGCTGCATATCACGCTGCCCGAATCGCGGCGCGCCGATCGCCTGAAACTGTATAGGGTGCTGCAGTGGATGGGCTTTGGCTCTCCCACCCCAGGCCTGTGGATTTGTCCTCATCAGGACCGTGCTGCGGCAGTAGAGCAGCGCGTCAAGCAATTGGGGTTGGAAAACGATACGCTGGCGTTCGCTGCGCGCAGCCTGCCATTCGGTCTGCAGCAGCCCGCATTGGTGCAGCGTGCATGGGACGTCGAAGCCCTAGCAGCTTACTATCGACGACTGGAAGATCAGTTCGGCGCACTGCGTCCTCGTAGCGGCGAGGCTTTTTTATCGGCCATGTTCAACTGGTGAACGCGTTGCAGCGGTTGCCTGCGGTAGACCCAGGGTTGCCAGCGGCTCTGCTGCCGCGCCACTGGGATGGTGAACGGGTTTCGTGCCGTTTGGAAGAATTGCGCGCGCGATGGCACGATGCCGCTCACGCGTATTGGAAAACCCTATAACGGTCCCAGAAGAGACCGTATTCAGGGGCCCCTCCAGGGCGACTTGAGCTCCGCCTTGGCGATCTTGCCGGTCGCATTGGTGGGTAGAGCCTCACGCCTCAGCCACCATCTGGAGGGCACCTCGAATTTGGCAAGATGTGCTGCGGCGTGGCGTGTGAGTTCTTCCTCGGTGGCGGAGTGCCCATCGCGCAAGCGGATGACGGCGGCGACCTCTTCGCCCAGGTCCGCGTGCGGCAACGGCAGCACGGCGACTTCCTGCACCGCGGGGTGTTGCTGCAAACACTGCTCCACGTGGGCACAGGCGATGTTTTCACCGGCACGGATGATGATGTCCTTCGAGCGGCCGCTCAGGATCAGGTAGTCACCCTCCAGCCGTCCCAGATCTCCGGTGCCCACCCAGCCCTCGGCGTCGGTGACGGACGCGGATTCGCCCCAGTAGCCCAGCGTGGCCGTGGGAGTGCGCGCCTGGATCTCACCAACCCCTTGCGCATCGGGGCGCGCAATGCGCAACTCTACGACGGGCAGCGCCTTGCCTACGCAGCCTGGGCGTCCTTCAAGGTCGTTGGCTGAGCCGGCTGCCACGACACCGCCTGCTTCAGTGCAGCCGTACAGGCTGCCCACGCTTTTCTTGACGCCCGGAAGGAGGGCCTGGATCTTGGCGCGCAAGGCGGGAGGAATGGCCGCTCCCCCCATCGGGATGGATTTCACGCTGGACACGTCGAATTGTCCGAACTCGGGGTGTTCCAGCACCCGGGACACCATGGTCGGAATGCTGCCCCACACGCGTACGCGCTCCTGCTGGATCAGGGCCAGCACCGCGCCGGGGTCGAAACGGCCTTCCAGCAGGGCCAAACGGCCGCCCGAGAGCAGGGTGGAGATGCTGACCTGCACGCCTGCCAGGTGAAAGAGCGGCACGGTGAGCAGGCTGACGGTGCCGGGCGCATCGGGAGAGAGCTCGTTCGGTAGACGCCCGGTGAGCACGAGCAGATTTTGCAGATTGGCGATCACGCCGCGCTGCGACATCATCATGCCTTTGGGCTTCCCGGTAGTGCCGGAGGTGAACATGATGATGGCAAGATCGTCTTCGCCGATCTGGGGCAACGGCGGAAGCGCGATGACTGCGCCGGCTTCCTGCCATTGGCGGATGACGGCCATGTCCAGCGTGTCGGCACGGCCAGCCAGGCCTCGCTTGTCCAGTTGATCTGCCAATACCAGCGCCGGATCCACGTCCTGCAGGGCGACTTGCGTTTCCGCGGCGCTCCACCATGCATTGCACAGCACGGCAATGCCTCCGACCGCCTGCACGGCCCAGAAAGAGGTCAGCCATTCCACGCAGTTGTACGCGAGCAGCACGACGCGGCTGCCGGGCCCGACGCCGCGTGCGCTGAGTTGTGCGGATACGCGGGCCACGGCGGTTTCGAATTCGCCGAACGTGAAGCGGCGCTCACCGGCGACAAGATAGGTGCGCTCTTGCCAGCGGCGCGCATCGGCCAGCAGGGCCGCCATGGAGCGCGCCCGGTCGCGGTAGACCTTGCAGGGGAAGCCGCGCATGGTGGTGCTGGTGATTTCACGGCCCCAGATGGCGGTGGGGTCAGCAAGTTCGGTCATGGTCATTGCCCGGTGGGGTTGGTGGGCTGCAGGCGCTGGATTTCTTCCGGAGAGAAGCCCAGATCAGCCAATACCTGGGCGGTGTGCTCGCCCGTTTCCGGTGCGCGCGGCGCCTGGCCGCGGTGCACGAAGTCGAAGCGCAGTGGCGCATCGACGGATTTGTGGCCTTCAATTTCCACCCAGGCGCCGATCGCTTGCGCTTGCGCGTCGTCCATCACTTCTTCCGGCGTCTGAACAGGCGCCCACCAGACTTCGTGCTGATCCATGCGTTCGGCCCAATAGGCCATGGGCTGGCTGTTGAATGCGGCGTCGAATAAACCGATGAGTTCAGCGGCATGGGTGCCAATGCCGCGGGCGTCCTTGAAGCGCTCGTCGTTCACCAGATCCTCCCGGCCGATCGCGCGCAGCACGGAGGGCAAGTGGCGCCGGGCTTCCACTCCCACCAGGTAGAACCACCGGCCGTCGCCTGAACGGTAGGAGTTGTACATGGGCGTGCGCGAGAGCTCGCGGGGCTTGGGCGGCTTGGGGTGCCCGCCCAGTGCCTGCTGGCCTAGCTCGCCCCCCAACGCCCACATGCCTGTGCGCAGGAGCGAGGCTTCCACAAAGCGGCCGCGCCCGGTCTGCTGGCGCTCCATCAACGCAGCCAGGATGCCGCTGGCGGCGGTCATGGCCGTGAAGGCGTCGCCAATACCCTGCAGGAGGGCCGCAGGGGCCGTGCCAGCCGTGGTGATCTCATGGGCCACGCCTGTGCGGCCATAGAAGGCGGCAATGTCGTAGCCTGGGCGGTCTTGATCGGGGCCGCCCCAGCCGTAGGCGCTGACGGTGCAGTAGACCAGCCGGGGGTGGCGCTGGCGCACTTCCTCGGCTCCCAGGCCCAGGCGCTGCAGCGCATCGGGCCGCAGGTTGGTCAAAAGCACGTCCGATTGCGCCAGGATGCGTTCGAAGGCGGCACGCCCGGCTTCGTCCTTGATGTCGAGCTCGAGCGAGCGCTTGCCCCGGTTGGCCAGCGTGAACGCGGCATTGGGTGTGCCGGCGCGGGCGCCCATGCGGGCGAAGATCGTGCGCATGGCTTCGCCGCCGGGCGGTTCCACTTTCACGACGTCCGCGCCCCAGTCGGCCATCAGGCCGCCAGCCAGCGGCCCGGCCATCCAATGGGCAAATTCCACCACGCGCACGCCCTTCAAGGGTTGCACGGGGCCTTGCGCGAGTGGCGCTGTTTCAAGTGATTTGTTCATGGCAATATGCTACAACTCATAGACGAATCGGTCAATTAATGTATCATGATGGCATGAATTCCTTATGAGGTGCCTGGTGATGAATGACGCCGTTATCGTTGAGAGAGAGGGTCCGGTGGCCCGTTTGGTCCTGAACCGGCCTGAAAAGCACAATGCGCTGCGCTTCGACGACCTTGATCGGTTGGTGGAGGCTTTGCGCGACGCGGAGGACGACGACGATGTGAAGGTCATCGTTCTCAAGGGCAATGGCCCCTCTTTTGTGCCGGGCACGATTACAACGATGCCTTGAAGTCGTACGGCCTGGAGCCGGGGGCGGATGGCAGCAAGCTGCGCCGGCCCAGCCAGCGCTCGCGGCTATTGCGCGATCGCAAGCTGGGCATGAACTACATGGCCTTCCAGAACTCGCTCAAACCTGTGATCGCCCAGGTGCATGGCCATTGCACGGGCGTAGGCATGTATCTGGTGGAGCTGGTGGATCTGGCCATCGCGGCACACGACAGCCACTTCAGCCATGCGGAGCAGCGCCTGGGCCTGGCGGGCAACACCTGGCACATGAATAGCCAGATCCTGATGTATGGGGCCAAGAAATCCCGTGAACTCATGCTTTTGGGCAACTCTTTCGACGGGCCGACAGCCGAGCGCCTTGGGCTGGTCAATCTGTCCGTCGCCAAGGAAGATCTGGATGCCACCGTGGCCGATTGGGCGCGGCGCATTTCCATGCACCCGCGCGATGCGCTGGTGACGGGCAAGGCCATGCACCAGATGGCCATGGAAAATCTGGGCGCGGCCGAGCAGTTCGCGCGGGGCTATGTCGGCCATACCCTGGGAACGAACTTGCGCCTGGAGCCGGACGAATTCAATGTCGTGCGCGAGCGGGCCAAGGATGGCACGACCTCCACCTTCAAGCAGCGCGATGCCCGCTTCGATGGTTCCAAGGAGGAATGAAATGGAACTGAAGGTCACCCAATCCCTCGTGCAGGATGGCGTCGCGCTGGTGCGTCTTAGCCGCCCGGATCGCGGCAACTCATGGACTCATCGCATGAATGAGGAGTACCGCTGGCTGATGAAGGCACACGATGAGAACCCTGAAGTGCGCGTCATCGTGGTCACGGGGGACGGACGGCAATTCTGTGTGGGCGCTGATTTCAAGGCGCTCGATCATCACGGCGCTTCCGACAAGAATTATGTCGAATCCGCCAAGACGAAGACCGAGGAAATGGCCCAGCCGGGCTACGGTGTGAACGAAGAATTCGATCACGATCTGATCTGGCACTGGGGCTTGTCCAAGCCCGTGATCGCGGCGGTGAATGGCGCCTGCGCGGGTATTGCCGTGGCGCTGGCGGCGTTCTGCGATCTGCGCTACGCGGCGGCGGGTGCCAAGTTCACCACGTCAACGCCGCGTCTGGGCTTGCCTTCGGAGTACGGCCTTTCCTGGGTGTTGCCCCGGATCATTGGCTTGACGCAAGCCGCCGACGTGTTGTTGACAGGCCGCATCGTCAAGGCGGAGGAGATGAAGGAGCTGGGGTTTCTCAACGCGGTTTTTCCGGCCGAGGAATTCGAAGCGCGGGTGCTCGCCCTGGCGAAGGACATGGCAGCGAGCGTGTCTCCCATTGCCGTGAAGGCGGCGAAACGGCAACTTTATGCGGAGCAGATGGATCTCCGGCCCGGTCAATCGATCGAGCGGTCGAAGGTGCTCACCGGCCGGTTGCTCAAGCATCCGGATTTTCGAGAGGGGGCGGCGGCGGCTCAGCAGAAACGGGCGCCCACTTTCAATCCGCTGAGCGACTTCGACCTGAGCTGAGCGCTAGTGTCAGTCTTTGGAGGCGACTCGAGAAGGCGCCCCAAAAGCTCTCCTCCGTCATTCCCGCGAAGGCGAATACGAGGGGACTTCCCACTTACCAGGAACGGCGTCGAAGCGCCAAGATTGAGGTGCGAACGTCAATCTAAAGAGTAAGGAGAAGTCCCATGAGTGAGATTACACGAGTTGGAGTGGATCTGGCCAAGAACTTGATTCAAGTGCATGCGGTGGATGCTCAGGCAGGTGTGTTGGTGCGCCGAGCGCTAGCGCGGCGAGGTTTCCTGCCCTGGTGCGCGAAGTTGCCTGCCGGTTGTTTGGTGGTGATGGAGGCGTGTACTGGAGCGCATCACTGGGCACGCCGGCTCAGCCAGCTTGGTTTGCAGGTGCGCCTGATCGCGCCTCATCTAGTGGCGCCATACCGTTTGCAGGGCAAGAAAGGCAAGAATGACGCCAATGATGCTGCGGCGGTGTGCGAGGCTGCCAGCCGCCCGCAAATGCACTTTGTGCCGATCAAGACGACCGAGCAGCAAGCGATCCTGGGTGTACACACCCTGCGTCAAGGCTGGGAGAAAGACAGAACTGCGTGCATCAACCGTATTCGTGCACTGCTGGCCGAGTTTGGTCTGGTGTGTCCTGAAGGGGTGGGCAAGCTCAAGGAGCAGCTGACCCAGCTCAACGAGGATGCCAGCAACGAGATGCCCGCGCTGGTGAGATTAAGCATTGAGCGACTGCAAATGCAGTGGCGCCAGCTTGATCAGGACATTGGCTGGTGCGAGCAGCGCATTGCACAACACATCAAGCAAGACAGTCGAGCTCAGCAGGCTCAGCAGCTACTGGGTATTGGGCCTATAGGCGCTTCGGCGCTCGTGGCCAGCGTGGCCGACTTCAGTCAGTTCAAAACGGCTGCGCAGTTTGCTGCCTGGCTGGGGTTGACACCCTCGCAGCACTCCAGCGGTGGCAAGAGCCGCCTTGGCGGCATTACCAAGCAGGGAGATACGTATTTGCGGATGCTGCTGGTGCAGGGCGCCAAATCGGCCATTCACTGCAGCAAGCCACGCCAGGAGCGAGTGTGGCTGTGGGCGCAGCAGTTGCGTGAGCGCATGGGCTGGCAAAAGGCGGCTGTCGCGCTGGCAGCCAAGAACGCCCGCATTCTATGGGCGATGTTCACGCGAGGCCAGCCATTTGTGGCCAATCATGTGAGCGTCAAACCGACGTAGAAGTAGATCGACACATGTTTCGTTTATCAAAAAAATGATGTTTCAACAGGACGGCACTTCGCAGATCAATTGAACAGGTTAGACCGGCAGCGGATAAGCTCGATGGATTCCAGGTGGCCTGTTCAGGCCACGAAAGGCGAATGGGAGCCTCCGCTGAGCGGCTCGTATCTGGGTCCGACACCAAGCTCTTCGTAGCTCGTCAACAAGACCGTCAGTAGGTAGGCCGTCTTTCTTCGTTCAGTTCAGTGTCCTTGCAGTCAGCTCCGTAATAAACAACTAAACCATCAGAACCATCAGAAATAACAACCATATTCGCTTGACAACGTGGGATGCCCCAGTAGGGAATCCAGTGCCACCTCATCACCGCCGCCTGGATTCCCGCCTGCGCGGGAATGACGGGAGTCATGTTCAGGGATTTTGAGAACCCCTCTCAAGGCGCGCCCAGAAACTCCACCAGAAGATTGGCCAGCACCTGGGGCTGGTCATGGTGCAGCATATGGCCTGCGTCGTTGATCAGTTCCTGGCGCAGACGGGGGACCGACGCAATGCGCTCGTGGAACTCGGCTCGGGTGAAGCGGTCTTTCCACCAACCGTGAAAGCTGTCGTCGCTGGCTTCGATCATCAGCACAGGGGCGGTGATCTCCCGGTAGAGGGCCAGCATTTCTTCCACGCGGAAGAGCTGCGCGCTGGTAACGCGGTGGGCGGCCTCGCCCAGGATTTCCCACCGGGTGCCGCCATCGGGTTGCACGCGCGGCGCTGACCACTGGCGTGCCAGCCAGTCGGCCTTGTCTTGCTGCAGGCGATGATTGGTTTTCATCAGCCGTGCGGCGACGCCGCTTTCGTTCTCGTAGCTCTTGAGTCCGATCTGGCCGGTGTGCAGGGATTTGATCTCATCGATCCATCTGGCATAGCGCGCGGGGGCCTGTTCAGGACGGGTGGCGGGCATGCCGAAGCCTTCCAGGTTCACGAGCCGCCGGATGCGGGCCGGGCGCGTGCCCGAGTACATCATGGCAATGTTGCCGCCCATGCTATGGCCAACCAGATCGATCTGCCGTTCGCCCACATAGTGATCGAGCAGGAACTCCAGATCGCCCAGGTAGTCAGGGAAGCTGTAGTGGTCGGCCGCGGGACCGGTGGTGAGGCCAAAACCACGCCAATCGGGCGCGATGATCTGGCGGCCGGCTATGAAATCAGCCGGCAGGGCGTCGATCATGAACTGATAGGAAGCGGCCACATCCATCCAGCCATGCACCAGGACCAGCGGGGGCAGGGCGCTTTCCCCGGTAGATGGGACGCCCCAAGACAGGACGTGATAGCGGTGATGGCGAATGGAGACGAATTCGCTGCGGGCGGGGCGGAGAGCTTGATACATTGACTCCGATATTAAGGCAACACCAGGGCTCGGTTGAACTTGGAACGCGGTACGATCAGGCCAGTATTCGCGCTCTCTTTTTGTACTCTGTTTTTCTCATGCAAACCATCGGCCTCGGGCGCAGCGATCTGCGCGTCACTCCCATCTGTCTCGGCACCATGACTTTCGGCGAGCAAGTGGATGAGCCGGCAGCACATGCCATCATGGACCGCGCTATTGAGCGCGGCGTCAATTTCCTCGATACCGCCGAGATGTATCCGGTGCCGCCCAGTGCATCGACATATGGCCGCACCGAGACCTTTATCGGCAATTGGCTCAAGGCCCGTCCAGGCAGGCGGGAAAAGATCGTGCTGGCCAGCAAGGTCGCGGGCCCTTCGCGCGGAATGCCGTGGGTCCGTGAAGGCACCGGCATGACGGCGGCCGATATCGAGGCCTCGTGCAATGCCAGCCTGAAGCGTCTGCAAACGGACGTGATCGATCTTTATCAGATCCACTGGCCCGAGCGCCATGTTCCTTCCTTTGGCAGCCTCTATTACGAGCCGTCGAGGGAAAAATCTGCCACACCGATCAGCGAGCAATTGGAGGCATTTGCCAAGCTGGTGAAAAGCGGCAAGGTGCGTGCCATTGGCCTCTCGAACGAAACTCCCTACGGTGTGCATGAGTTCGTACGGCTGGCCGAACAGCACGGGCTGCCGCGCGTGGCCACGGTCCAGAACCCCTACTGCCTGACGTCCCGCAGCTATGACAACGGGCTCGACGAAACCTGCCACCGGCTGGACGTCGGCTTGCTGGCCTATTCGCCGCTCGGCTTTGGCTTGCTGACGGGCAAATACGATGCCACCGGCATCCATGCCGCCGACGCGCCCCGTGGCCGCATGAGCCTGTTCGAGCGCATGAAGAACCAGCGCTGGGGCCTGCCGGCCGCACTGGACGCCTCCCGGCGCTATAACCAACTGGCCCGCGATCATGGCCTGACACCGACGCAGATGGCGCTCGCTTTCTGCTATCGCTCATGGCGCGTCGCCAGTACTATCATTGGCGTGACCACGCTGGCGCAACTTGACGAGGACCTGGACGCCTGGGATACCCAACTCTCGCCCGAGGTGCTGGCTGCCATCAATGCCATCAGGCAGGAGCTGCGTGATCCGGCGCAGTAAGCACACATGAGCAAACGAGGCCACGTCAGCGAAACCCCCGCCACCGCGCTGCTGCGATCTCACAAGGTGGTGTTTACCGAACACCCGTATGAGTATCTGGAGCATGGCGGTGCCGAACACAGTGCCGAGGTGCTGGGGTTCGATCCGTTTACCGTGGTCAAGACGCTGGTCATGCAGGATCAGGATGCCAAGCCGCTCATCGTACTGATGCACGGCAACCGGAAGGTATCTACGAAGAACCTGGCGCGCCAGATTGGCGCCAAATCAGTGGAGCCCTGCCAGCCGGCAGTGGCCAACCGCCACAGTGGCTATCTGGTGGGGGGACTTCACCTTTCGGCACCCGGCGCGACATGCCGGTGTACATTGAGGAGAGCATTCTGGCGCTGCCGCGCATTGCCATCAATGGGGGGCGCCGGGGCTATCTCATCGGCATCGAGCCGCAGGTATGCGTGCAGGTGCTGGGCGCCAAGCCGGTGCAGTGCGCGATCGACCTGTAGCGGCATGGGTAGCCAAGCGTTTGCCGGCAGGTATTGAACTATAAATTCGGAGGCTTTCTAAATCGTGGAAACATTTTGGTCCTTGCTGGCAGTCGTGCTGGCCTATCTGATCGGCTCGCTCAGTTTTGCCGTCATCGTCAGCCGAGCCATGGGGCTGAAGGATCCCCGAAGCTATGGCAGCAAAAATCCTGGCGCCACGAATGTGCTGCGCTCGGGCTCCAAGGCGGCCGCCATCGTGACCTTGTTGCTGGACGCCGCCAAGGGATGGCTGCCGGTGATGCTGGTCAAATGGTTTGGCGCCGCCTATGGGCTGGGGGAGGGCACGCAGGCCCTGGTGGGCGTGGCGGCTTTTCTGGGGCATCTGTATCCAGTGTTCTTCGGCTTTGCCGGCGGCAAAGGCGTGGCTACCGCGGCGGGCGTATTGCTGGCCCTGGAACCCTGGCTGGGTGTGGCCACACTGGCTACCTGGCTCATCATCGCCTTCTTCTTTCGCTATTCCTCGCTCGCCGCGATCATTGCGGCGATATTCGCGCCGGCGTACTACCTGATCGGCGACGGCGTGGCCTGGAGCTCGGATGGAGCGAAGGCGCTGGCCATGGCGGTCATGGGCGTCCTGCTCATCTATCGCCATCGTGAAAACATCAACCGCCTCATGGCGGGCACTGAATCCAAGTTGGGCAAAAAGGGCAAGAAATGAGTGGGGTGAGCGAGCTGAAGCGCCATGGCATGGGCCCGCGCCTGTCAGAAGCGGCCATTTTCAATGGCGTGGTCTATCTGGCGGGCATGGTTCCCGAGAATGGGGCTCCCGATATCCGAGGCCAGACGGCCGATGTGCTCGCCCAGGTCGATCATCATCTGGCCGCCTGTGGCAGCAGCAAGGCGCGCATTCTTCGCACGCAGATTTTCCTGGCCGACATCAACGATATCGGTGCGATGAACGAGGTATGGGATACCTGGGTAGCGCCCGGCCATGCGCCGCCGCGCGCCACAGTGCAAGCCGCGCTGGCCGATCCCACCTGGAAGATCGAGATCATCGTAACCGCCGCACAGGATTAAAAACTCCAGATTGAGAACTCAAGAGGCCGCGGAGCAGGCCATACGCAAGCACCCGCGGAGCTGGCTTTGCCAGGCCGCCAGGTGCGTCCCCCTTGGGGGGATGGCGCGTAAGCGCCTCAGGGGGCTACCTTCTATTCAGCGTCAGCTGATCAGCGTCGCGCCGCATATTGAACCGGTTCAGGAAGCTGTTGCCCAGCAGCACGGCGGGCATGGGCATGGGGGTGACGACGGCGTCGACCTCGTATACCGTGACCTCTCCCAAGCGCACGGTGCGCAGCTTCAGGCGCCAGCCTTGGGCCGTACCGTTGGCAGTATTCATCAGCACGGGCCTGCCGGATTTGTAGTCGAGGCCAAGCCGGTCGGCCTCGGACTGGCCCAGCGCCACATCTGAAGCGCCCGTATCCACCAGAAACTGGACCGGCCGGTTGTTGATGCTGCCTTGGGTGAAGAAGTGCCCCCGGCTGTCGGCGCTGAGCACAATACGGTCGCCACCAGCGCTGGCGGGCGCGCCCCCTACGTTGGCAGGGGATTCGCCTATGTGCAAGGTGTGCCGCTGTCCATTCAGGCTGATCACGGCCTGATCGCCGCTGGTGGAGAGAACGCGGACGCCGCCCACGGACTCGCCCGGAGCCACGCTGCGCGGCGCACCACCATCGATGATGAGCAGGGCCCGGTTGCCCAGCATGCCCTGCAGGCTCACGGATTGACTCCAGGCTGCAGTGGCGTGACCCAGCAGAACCAGGCAGCAGGCTGTCAGGCCAACAGGCTTCATCAATCGCGGAAATTATCGAAAGACAGCGGCAGATCGACCATTTCCTTGCGCAGCAAGGCCATGGCGGCTTGCAGGTCGTCCCTTTTCGCCCCCGTGACACGTACCGCATCACCCTGAATGGCGGCTTGCACCTTCAGCTTGCTGTCCTTGATGAGTTTCTGGATTTTCTTGCCATCTTCGGTGGCGATGCCGTTTTTGACTTTGACGACCTGCTTGACCTTGTCGCCGCCGATCTTGGCAACCGGGCCCTTGTCCAGGAAGCGCACATCCACATTCCGCTTGGTGAGCTTGTTGCGCAGGATGTCTTCGACTTGCTGGAGTTGAAACTCGGCATCCCCCAGCAGGGTGATTTCCTTGTCTTTGAGCTCGATGGCGGCCGAGGTGCCTTTGAAATCGAAGCGTGTGCCGATTTCCTTGGCGGCGTTTTCCACCGCGTTCTTGACTTCCACCATATCTGGTTCACAGACGGTATCGAATGAGGGCATGCTGGATTCCTTTTGCTTGTGGCTTGTTGCCTGGGCGCATAAGCGCAGTGAGACAATTGTCCCATGTTAGTGGAGCAAAACGTCCCCCTTCAGCCGCTCAATAGCTTCGGCATCGCCGCGCGCGCCCTTTCCCTGGTGAGGGTGCGCAGCGTAGACGACGCACGCGCCGTGCTGGCCGATCCCGCTCTGGCCGCTCAACCCAAGTTCGTACTGGGCGGGGGCAGCAATATCGTCCTGACGGGCGATGTCAAACCCCTGGTGCTGAAAGTCGAGGTGCCGGGCCGCCGTGTGGTGCGTGAGACCGAGCGCCACACCATCGTAGAGGCCGGCGCCGGTGAGAATTGGCACGATTTCGTGACCTGGACCTTGGACCAGGGCCTGCCTGGCCTGGAGAACCTGGCGCTCATTCCAGGCACTGTGGGGGCATCGCCCGTGCAGAACATTGGCGCCTATGGGGTGGAACTGCAAGACCGCTTCGATTCGCTCGATGCCATGGATCTGGCCACCGGCGAGCTTTTCAGCCTGGATGCCGCCCAGTGCGGCTTTGGCTACCGTGATTCCGTGTTCAAGCATCCGCCTGCGGTGCCCAGCCAGGACGGGCGGGCGCCGCCGAGCATGGGGCTGGGCGGCCGCGCCCTGATCCTGCGCGTGCGCTTTGCGCTGCCGAAGGAGTGGAGGCCGGTGCTTGGTTACCTGGATCTGGAGCGGCGCATGCAAGAGGAGGGCGTTGCCAGGCCTACCGCCCGGCAGCTCTATGACTGGATCGTGGCCATCCGCCGTGCCAAGCTGCCTGACCCGGCGGTCATCGGCAATGCAGGGAGCTTCTTCAAGAATCCCACGGTGACGCCCGAGCAGTGCCAGGACATCATTGGCCGGGATCCCAAAGTGGTGCATTACCCGATGGCTGACGGCAGCATCAAGCTCGCGGCGGGGTGGCTGATCGATGCCTGCGGCTGGAAGGGCAAGCAGGTGGGCAATGCGGCCGTGTACGACAAGCAGGCGCTGGTGCTGGTCAATCGTGGGGGGCAGAGCACCCTGCCACCGGGGGCGAGGTGATGACCCTGGCCAAGGCCATCCAGACCAGTGTCTATGAACGCTTTGGTATCCGGCTGGAGCCGGAGCCGGTGGTGGTGTAGGGCTGCTGCCGGAATTTCCCGATCAAGCGTAGTGGCAGATGTAGTGATAGGACTCGGTGACCCGGATCTCGAAAGACGAGTTGGCTGGGATGCTGAATTTCTCGCCGGAGCCGGATTTTTTCCATTCGTCGGAGCCGGCCAGCTTGTACTCACAATGGCCACCTACGCATTCCATGATCTCGGCAGCCCCTGTATTGAACGTGAGCGTAGCCGGCAGTACAACACCCACGCTCTTTTTCGTGCCGTCATCGAGGGTGAAGCCATGGGAGACGCACTTGCCGTCGAAATAGACATTGGCTTGGGTGGTGAGCGTGACGTTGGCGATGGTTTGTGTGGTCATGTTGAAAGACATATATATCGAGACAGGAGCCGGATGTTATCCGGCGCCGGGACCTCCAGAGCCTGTGGTCCTGAAAAATCAACGCCGGGTTGGCGCCACGGCGGTCACTCCGGGTGTCCAGACCGCGTCCAGGAAATCGAAATTCCTGTCCTGGTAGGCCTCTTGCAGCGCGGTTCCGGTCAGCCACGGTATCGCGGGACATGCTGAACGCAAAGCGGCGGCTTTCTGGGTGAGGCTCCCGGCTGTGGCGCCGGCAATAAAAGCGACAGGGATGACTTCGCGGTTCAATTCATTGGCCCATGGCAGGGATTTCTCATGGAGGGCTCTGCGCAGATGTCCCTCGGAGGCGGCCTCGGCATCTCCGAGCAGTACCAGGACACACGCGTGGCCCATGTGTTCGAACATCAAGGTGTCGGGCGATCCGACCCCATACTGCACATAAGCCCCCAGGGCGTGAAGTACCTGGAGCGCGGCGTTGAGGACGCCGATGCGGTCACCTTGTTCGAGCTGGCCAAAGAAAGCGATATCGGCAATCTCCTTGAGCAGGGCAGCCTCCTGGGCTTGCAGCGTCCGGCGCTGCCGGGATGTTTCAGCGAGCTGCTGGCGCAAGGCCTGCTCGCGCTCGGTGACCACCGGGCGCGCGCCCACGGCGCCGGAAACGCGGGCGTCCAGCCGCAAGCGGGCACTGAGGTCATCCAGGGCGCCGACCACGGCGGCGATGTCCGCTGGGGAAGCAGTTTCCCGGATTTCCGGAATTACCAGAATCCGCCCAGGGTGGCGGTATTCGTAGACTGCGCAGATCCCTTTACCCTCGCCCACGGAGGCTATCGCCTGGGCATCACTTGGCGCGAAAGTGGCCCGGGCGACCAATTGCGTGCCGAAGGCATCGAAGAACTGGCGGAATGGCTCGCCGGCTTCGCATTGAACGGTGGATGCCTCGCACGCCTCATGGCGCAAGTCCCGGTAACCCGGAAGCGCTTCGATCACGTCAAACGGGACGATGTCTTGAACCGTGTGCAGCCCCATGGTGGTGAACCCGGGCGCCAGCATGACCAGGGTGCCGCCACGGCCCAGGAACTCCTCGAACTCGGCGCGCCAGTAGCGGGTGTGGCTGAACATCCGCTGTGAATCGCGCACCTCCAGTACCGGCTTGCCCTCGAAGACGATGTCTGTCGAATAGACCTCGGCGATAGCGGCAGGGCGCCAGACCACCAGATCGAAATCATCCAGGGAGGCGGGCTCCGCAAAACTGAGTGCACTGGCCGCTTGCACGGGCATATAGGGGAAATCGATAAGTGCAATGGGCATGAAGGCAACACCTTTTGGCGGAAATATCTGTTGACAGCAAATTGACTGCATATCATGATATCCGTACAAGCTGATGAATGAGCAAATTTTCTTTATCCGTTATGTCAGATCTTGAAAAATCCCAAAGTCTGGCGGGCCTGGCCCATGCCGACCAGCCTGTCCAGGAGCGCTCTCCAGGTGATTCGCTCTCCCTGGACCGTGATTCCGCGCTGCCGCTTTATGCGCAATTGAAGCGCCGGCTGCAAACCCTTATCCAGAGCGAAGCATTCCCCAACGGCCGCTTTTATTCCGACCAGGAGGTCGGCGCCATGTTCTGCGTGAGCCGCTTCACCGTGCGGCAGGCGATCCAGGAGCTTGTGACACAAGGGCTTTTGCGCCGGGTCCAAGGGCAGGGCACTTTCGTCAATACCGAAAAGTTCGATGAGATCTTCGGCCCGCAGATGGATTTCCAGCATCAGTGGGAAAAAGGCGGCCGGCCGCTGACTTTTCGCCTGCACCGTTTCGCCATTGAGCCTTGTCCGGAAAGCATCGCTTTTCATCTGGGCGTCAGTGCGGGACAGGATGTGCTTCACATTGAGCGCCACCGCAGCAGCAGCGAAGCCACGATCTCTTACGACTACCGCTACATCCATCCGGATCTGGCGGGCTCCATTACGGAGCAGGAGGCGCTGCAGTACTCACTGCTCGATCTTCTGTCCCGCCGGGTGACCTTGTCTCATGCCCAGAACAGCATCGAGGCCGTCACGGCAGGCAGCGAGCTTGGCCAACTGCTCGGGGTGCCTCCCGAATCGGCTGTGCTGGTCCGGAGGCTGGTGTATTTCTGCGATGAGGGCATGCCTGTCATGTGCGGGCGCTCCTATTCGCCGGGCAGCTCGGTGCGCCATACGTTCACGGTCGCCCTTGCGAGCGATCACTTCGCCATGCAACCCACCGGCAGCGCTGGCGGGCAGATATCCACCGAAATCAAGGATTGAACTGCCCTTGGGCATGGTTCCTGCTTTTCCCATTTCCTCAACCCTCAACTACCGTTCGCCATGAATACACACATCTCCAAACGTACGACATTCAAGCTGCTTGGTCTTTTGATGATGGGGCTGGCAGCTTCGGCGCAGGCTCAGAGCAACTACAAGGTCGGTTCCGTGTTGTCGGTGACCGGGCCGGCGGCTTTCCTCGGTGACGACATGAAGGCCGGTATGGAGCTGGCGCTGGAAGAGATCAACGCCAAGGGCGGCGTTAACGGCAAGAAGATCGAATGGGTCTTCTATGACGCGGAGAGCCAGACGCAGAAGGGACTGAGCGCGACCCGCCGCCTGCTGACCCAGGACAAGGTGGAGATGATCGTCGGCGGCGGCAACATGAGCGGCATGGCGATTGCCATGCTGCAGCAGACGGAAAAAGCAGGTGTTCCGTTCATCTCGACTGAAGGCAGCATGCAGATCGTGATGCCGGTGGCCGAGCGGCCTTGGACTTTCAAGTCCACCGTGGACGATGACCAGGCTGTTGAGCGCGTGGCTGATTATTTCGACAAGAACAAGATCAAGAAAGTGGGCATGCTCGCGGATTCCTCGGGCTTCGGGCAAAGCGCTGTCGAGCAATGGAAGAAAGTGGCACCCCAGCGTGGGCTCGACGTGGTCTATGAATCGTTCAATCCGAACGATACGGACATGACCCCGCAGATCAACAAGCTCAAGGCCGCCGGGGTGCAAGCCATCGTATGCTGGACGGTGACGCCCGCTGGCGTTGTGGCCATGAAGCAGGCAAAGACATTGGGCATGGGCAACATGCCGTTTATCCACAGCTATGGTTTCGTGGACAAGCGCTACATGGATCTGGCTGGAGACGCCGCCAAGGGCGTTTTGCTGGTCAGCGTGAAATTCCCGGTGGGCGAGGATTTGCCCGACAGCGATCCGGTCAAGCCCCGGATTCTCGCGCTCAACAAGGCGTTCGAAGCGCGCTTCAAGCGCCGCCCCAATCAGTTCGTCGCACAAACCTATGACGCGATGTATCTGGCCAAGATGGCCCTTGAAAAAGGCGGCACAGACAAGGCCAAGGTCCGCGACGCGCTCCAGGGCGTTCAAAACTACCACGGCGTCGGCGGCACGTTCAACTTTTCTGCCACCAGCCATTCGGGTCTCTCCAAGTCCGATCTGGTGATGCTGAAGTATGAGGACGGGCGCTTCAGGCTCGCCGACTACAAGTAAGCGTCAGCCGGCCAATCCTTTCGATGAGCAGACACCACTCAAGGATATGAACATGAGCGCAGCTATCGCTACCCCCGCCCCGACCATTCTGGATGCGCCCGAGAGCCGCTTCCCTCTGGAGTTGGATATTGCCGTTCCACGTGTAAGGAACCTGTTCCACTCGGCCACGAACAACCAGTGGAACCCCGCCACCGATATCGACTGGGCGCAACTCGACATCACGCCCTACACCGCGGAGCAGCTCTATGCCGCGCGCATGTACTGGAGCCGGCGCGCCTGGGGTGAGTATGGCGCGATCTCTGAATCGCCCGCATTGCAGATCCGCTTCTGCCAGGAAAACTGCCCCCCTGACATGCGGCTTTATTTCACCATCCGCACCCAGGAGGAATCACGCCACGCCGAGGTGTGCTTCCGCATGGCGGAGAAGCTGGGGGGCTATATTCAGCAGCCCGATCTGTCGGAGTTTCAAGGCGCGGTCGCCACGCACGGCGTTCGCAAGATGGCGCTCGATCCGAGTGTTCCGCTGGAAGGCGTTATCGCCGCGCTTGTCTGTGCCGCGGAGGAAATCGCTTTCGATGTCTTCCGCCACCTGATTGACATTACACCCAACCCGGTCGCGCGGCAGGTGCTCAAGAGCATCATGCGCGACGAAGTGCGCCACTGTGCCTTTGGCTGGGCCTTCATGGACAGCCGTATTCCCC
Source organism: Ottowia sp. VDI28 (assembly GCF_049532675.1). Taxonomy (NCBI): domain Bacteria; kingdom Pseudomonadati; phylum Pseudomonadota; class Betaproteobacteria; order Burkholderiales; family Comamonadaceae; genus Ottowia; species Ottowia sp. VDI28. The sequence goes on from NZ_CP149820.1 coordinate 2,850,101, forward strand.
ATCTCTCCAAGGCACAGCTGAGCGCCGTCGAGGACGCGATCGTGCTGATGATCGAGAAAGTCGAGCTCAATGGCTACCACAGCGCCTGGCTCGCGACAGAGGGTGCCGCCAAGGCCGGCGAAGTGGAGACGGACCGCCTGACGTGGGAGGCTGGTTTGGGCGCCACAGTGGAAGAGTTGGAGAAACCGGTGTTCGTGGCTTCCGTGCAGAGGATCCGGCGCCAGATGGAAGAGTCCTGGGGCATTCGGCTCCCGATGTTCCGCCATCCCAAGATCGACGGGGAATTCTGATCAAGCGAGCAGCCAGCAGGAGAAGAACACATGACACAGGCACACATGCAGGGCACCACGCCGACCCCGATCTTGGTCGAACGCCGTTTTCCGCTGGACCTTCACCGGTCCATCCAGTCCATCCGCGAACTGTACGAGACGGGCAAGCAGCAGCGCTGGAGTCCCGGCAAGGATATTGACTGGGACAAGCTGGATCCTTCGGCCTATTCATCCGTCCAGCTGGAGGCGGCGCGCCAGGTCTGGAGCCGCAGGGCCTGGCTTGAATACACGGGCCTGGCTGAAACGCCTGCGCTGCTGATCCGTTTCTGCCTGGAATTGGACCGTGAATCGGATCCCAAGTATTTCCTCACGGTCCGGAATACCGAGGAGGCATGGCATATCGAATGTTTCCACCGCTATGCGAAGCTTCTGGGGGGTACCAGAGCAGGCCTTCCAATCCAGCCTGGGAGCCGGTGATCAATCGCACGCTGTACCGCGATGCGCTGAATGCCACGCAGTCGCTGGATGCCTATGTGGCCACGCAATGCGCCATGGCCGACGGCTTGGAGCTTGAGCTGTATCGCCTGTACGCCAGCAACGCGCGCGAGCCGATCGCGGCGGAAATTTTGAAGCACGCGGTGCAGGCGAAGGAGCGGCATGCCTCGTTCGGGTGGCTGTATCTCGAAGAGCGTGCCGCCCGCATGGATGCCGCGGCCAAGCAGATGGTCGCGGCGCAGATCACCGGATGGATCACGGACGTGGCTTTCTCGGGGTACCACATTCCCAGCCTGTCCACGACGATCGATGCCCAGGCCGAAGACGCTGCCTCCACGCTGGCGGCGGAGGCCGGCCTCGGCGCAGCCACACCGGAGAGCGAGCGGCTTGCGTTCAAGGCGTATCTGCAGAATGCCTTCAACCGCCTGGAGCAGTTGGGCTTTGCCGTGGCGCGGCCTGAGCACCCTGTGCTGGGCAAGGTTTGACATCCATGAGTGACACCATCCAACTGCTGTTCGCAGGCCTTGGTACCGGAAGCATCTATGCCATGGTGGCGCTGGGCTTCAACATCATCTTCAAGAGCACGGGCGCGCTGAATTTCGCGCAGGGCGAATGGGTGATGCTGGGCGGAATGGTGGCCGCTACCCTTTATGCGGCCAAGGTGCCGCTGGCGGTGGCGTTCGCCGTGGCCGTGATCGTGGCGATGGCGGTAGGGGCGCTGTCCGAGCGGCTGGTCGTGCGCAAGCTCAAGAAGCCGACACCCATGTCAATCACGATCCTGACGATCGCGATCGCCATCTGCACCAAGAGCATTGTCATGCTCACGCTTGGAAAGAGTCCCGCAGGCCTTCCTTCCTTCTCGGAAAGCGGCCCCATTTCCATGGCGGGCGCTGTATTGGAGACCCAGTCTCTCTGGATCATCGGCATCGCTGCCCTGGTGATGGCAGGCGCAGGCTATTTCTTCAACCAGACCGTGCTTGGCAAGGCCATGCGCGCCGCTGCTGCCCAGCCTGAGGCGGCGGCTCTGGTGGGCATCAGTCCCCGGCTCACGATGAGCTTGTCATTCATTCTGGCTGCGGCGGTGGGGGCGGTCGCGGGCGTGATCGTCACGCCCCTGACGCTCACCTCATTCGATCACGGCACCATTCTTGGCTTCAAGGCGTTTTGCGCCGCGATGCTCGGCGGTTTGGGCAGCTTGCCAGGCGCGATGCTTGGCGGCCTTTTCCTCGGGCTGGCGGAGAGCTTCGCCGGGGGCATGCTGTCATCCCACTTCAAGGATGCCGTGGCATTCGTCGTTCTACTGCTCGTCCTTGTGAAATGGCCCAATGGCCTGTTGGGCCGCGGGCAGGTTGAGAAGGTGTAATCCATGCCGACACAGCCTCATACCACCTCCTTTGCAGGGCATCGCCTTGACCGCCAACGCTGGACCTTGCTCGCCGTATGGGTGCTGGCGCTGGTCTGGCCTCTGGTCGCACCTAACGACTACGTGTTGAGCCTGGGTGTCTATTTTTTCATCAACCTGATCCTGATCGCGAGCCTCAACGTCATCATGGGCTGGACCGGCCAGGTCTCGCTGGCGCACGCGGCGTTCTATGGCCTGGGCGCCTACGTCAGCGGCGTGCTGAATACGCGCTGGGGTGTTTCGCCCTGGCTGGGGACCCTCGCTGCGATTGCCGCCGTGGGGGGCGTGGCCGGGTTCGTCGGTTGGGCGACTCTGCGTTTGCGCGGCCCCTATCTTTCCATGGGTACGCTGGGCTTCAGCGGCATCCTGTCCGTGTTGTTCGTTGAACTCGTGCCGCTGACCGGCGGCCCCAATGGGCTCGCGGGCATCGAGCCCTATGAAGTGTTCGGCTATGCCCTGGACACACCGGGACGCTTCTTCTGGTTCGCCTGGCTCATGGGCGCCCTGGTGATGTGGTGCCTCATCAACCTGTTCTGCAGTGTGCCCGGGCGTTCTTTGCGTGCCATAGAAGGCAGCGAGATCGGGGCCAATACGCTGGGTGTCAACACGTTCCGGGCGAAGGTGATCGCGTTCAGCCTTTCCGCCAGCATGGCTGGCCTGGCGGGAGCCATGTATGCGCACTTCAATCTGTTCGCGTCTCCCGAGACATTCGGCTTCTTCGCCTCGGTGCTCCTGGTTGTGATGGTGGCGCTGGGTGGTGTCGGGTCTCTATGGGGGCCGGTGTTCGGCGCGGCGGTGCTGACTTGCGTGCCCGAGCTGCTGCGGCGTTTTCAGGACGCCGAGCTGCTCATTTTCGGCCTCTGCATGATCGCCGTGCTTCTCTATCTCCCCGGAGGCATTTCCTCGCTGGGCCAGCGGTTCGGGCGTGCCCGGCAAAGAAAGCGCCTGGGCAAGGGGGCGGATTCAAGCAAGCCTTTGCGCAATCTCAAGATGGAGTCGCCCAATGGCACTGTTGGACATTGAAAACGTGCGCGTGAGCTTCGGCGGCCTGCATGCCGTCGATGGCCTGAGCCTGTCTGTGGAGGCTGGCCAGATCCAAGGCATCATCGGGCCAAACGGGGCGGGGAAAACCACCTTGTTCAACGCCATCGCGGGAATCCAGAAGCTGAGTGCCGGCACCATACGGCTGCAGGGGCGCGAGATCCAGTCGCTCCAGCCTTATCAGCGCGCGGCACTGGGCATTGCGCGGACCTTCCAGAATCTGCAGATATTTCCGGATCTCAGCCTCATCGAGAACGTGATGATTGGCTACCATCCGCGCGCGCGCACCGGCTTCCTGTCTGCATTGCTGGGGCTGCCCGGCGTGCGCCAGGAGGAGCGGAAGATCGAGGAAGTCGCCTATGAAAAACTGGGGTTGATGGGGCTCAGCGACCGTGCGATGCGGCTTGCCGGAGACTTGAGCTTCGGCGAATCGAAGCTGCTGGAAATTGCCCGTGCGCTGGCAGCGGAGCCTCATATCCTGATGCTGGACGAACCCATCGCAGGGGTTCCCGCCTCCGAGCAGGCTCCGGTCGTCGGAATGATCCGCGAAGTGAATGCCACGGGCGTGACCGTGGTGCTCGTCGAGCACAACATGCGCATGGTCATGGGGTTGTGCCATCAGATCCTGGTCATGCGCAGCGGCCGCTATCTGGCCGCCGGCACGCCCAAGGAGATCGCCTCCAACCCCGAGGTCATCAGTGCTTATCTCGGTGAGGAGGCGGCTCATGCTTGAAGTACGGGACCTGCATGCTTCCTATGGCCACGGCGATGTGTTGCACGGGCTGAATCTCCATATCGGGGAGGGTTCGGTCACGGCGCTTATCGGGGCCAATGGCGCGGGTAAGTCCACCGTGATGAGAACCATCAGCGGCCTCATGAAGCCCACCCGGGGTGCCGTGCTCCATATGGGGCAGGACATCTCCGGCCTGGGCGCTGAGCGGGTGGTGCGGAGAGGTCTGGCTCTCGTGCCTGAGGGGCGCAAGGTGTTTGCCCCGTTGACAGTCGCCGAGAACCTGGAAATGGGCGCGTTCCAATATCTGATCAAGCGCGATACCACCCGCTATCAGGCGCAACTGGCGTTCGTGCTCGAGCTGTTTCCCAAGCTGAAGGAGCGCATGGACCAAGCTGCCGGCACGCTTTCGGGCGGAGAACAGCAGATGCTGGCCATCGGACGTGCCTTGATGTCGGCGCCGAAGGTGTTGCTGCTGGACGAGCCTTCGATGGGACTGGCGCCGCTGATCGTCAAGCAGATTTTCGAAGCGCTGGTGGCACTGGCTTCGCAGAACTTGACCGTCTTCATCTGCGAACAGAACAGCGAGATCACCTTGCGGCATGCGGACTATGGCTATGTCATAGAAAGCGGCCGCCTCGTGCTCTCAGGGAAAGCGGAAGAACTTGTCGCCGATGCGCGAGTAAAGGAAGCCTATCTTGGAGGTTGACGCACACCGCATCGTTGAGTTGATGCAAAAGCAGGAGTACAACTACAGCCTGCGCCCCCGGCATCCGGAGCGGGAGTCGATCTACGCCGACTACCGCGTGCGCAGCGAGCGTTTTCGCTCGCAAGCCTTGAACTGGAAGAGCATTCCCTATGGGGAATCCGAGCGCTGCGTCATCGATTGGTTTCCGGCGCTGAAGACACCGGGTGCCAAAGCCGCGCAGGAGGCACCGCCGCTTCTGGTCTTCATTCACGGCGGGTTCTGGCGGGCGCTTGATCACCGGCTGTTCAGCTTCATTGCGGAACAGTATGTGATGCGCGGCATCGCGGTGGCGATGATGGGGTATCAATTGGCGCCGGCTGTCCGGGTCACGGACATCCTGGAACAGGTTTCGAGCGCCATGCGCCTCTTGAACGCGCAGGCAGGAGAGTTGGGTTTCGATCCGCGGCGCGTGTGCATCTCGGGCCATTCCGCGGGCGGCCAGCTCGCGGCGATGCTGAGCGGCATCCCGCCGGAGGAACTTGGCGGGCATCCTCTGGCCTCGGTGGTTCCCATCAGCGGCGTTTTTTCTCTTCCGCCGCTGCTGCTGACGACAGTGAACCACGACGTACGCATGACGCCCGATGAAGCGCTGCGCATGAGCCCCAGCACGCTTCCACGCTTTTATGCCAGGCAGTTTTTCGTGGCGGTCGGGGAGCGTGAGACGGAGGGCTTCATTCAGCAGAGCCGTGATTTTGTGGAGGTGGTGCAAGGCACCGGCGCATCCGCGGAGCTTCATATCGTGCCTGCCCGCACGCACTTCGACATTCTTGAAGAGCTGGCCAATCCCGGCTTCGAACTTTTCCAGCACGTGCAAGAACAGTTGCGCGCCTAGCGCATTCTGTTGTGCGCGGGTTTCATCAACTCCAAGGAGACCACTTTGACCGACTTTCGCAATCCTGCCGCCATCGCCCCTCCCGTGGGCGCCTACTCTCACGCTGTCCATGTGACCGGGCCGGGCCAATGGCTGCATATTGCCGGGCAGATCGGGGTCGACGCCCAGGGCACGCTGGCCTCGGGCGTTCAAAACCAGGCCGATGCCGCGTGGAAGAATCTGCTGGCCATCCTCGCGGATGCGGGCATGGGCGTACAGCATCTGGTCAAGATCACGACCTACCTGGTTGACTCCAAGGATTTGCCGGCCGTCAATGCGGTTCGCAAGGAATACCTTGGTGAATGCCGGCCTGCTGCCACCCTGGTCGTCGCGAAAGAGCTCGCACGCCCGGAATGGCTGTTTGAGATCGAGGCCACTGCATTCAAAGGAGACTGAGCCGGTGCTGAACGCTTGGACCGGGCAGCCTTACGCGCAGCGGCTGGACCCGGAACTGGCGCGATTGCTTGAACGCCAGAAGGCGGATGGACCGAAGGCCGACCGCTATGCGGTGCCGTTTCCAGAATCGCGCAGGCTGCTGGAAGAGGAGCGCAAACGCACGCATTTGAACCGCGTGCCCATGCACCGGATCGAAGACGAAGAGGTCACCGTGAATGAGCGCCTCGTGCATATGCGCTGGTACCACGCCAGCCAGGGGGACGCCCGGCGCACGCCGATCGTCTATCTGCATGGCGGCGGGTGGTGCGTGGGCTCAAACGTGACGCACGACACAGTGCTGCGTCACTTGGCGCGCGCTACACAGGCACCGGTGTGTGGTGTCGAGTATTCGTTGGCGCCGGAGTATCCGTTTCCGGCTGCGTCAGAAGACGTGAGCGCTGCCGTTGACCATGTTCTCCGGCAGCGGATGGGATCGGCCGCCCGGGCGCCTGGGCAGGTCATTCTGGCGGGCGACTCCGCAGGCGCCAACCTGGCACTGGTGGAGGCCATGCGCCGGAGGGATCAGGGCCAAGTATCCGATATCGCCGCATTACTTTTGTATTACGGTTGCTATGCGCCATGCCGTGACGATGGCTCGTTTGCGGCGTATGGCGATGGCCGCTTTGGCTTGAGCAGGCAGGCACAGGAGCGCTATCTGGGGGCTTACCTGCAGGTTGCTCCGCCGCACGACTGGCAAGTCTTTCCTCTCGGGGGAAATCTCTGCAGCTTGCCGCCGGCCTACATACTTTCGGCCGAACTCGATCCGCTGTATGACGATTCCATCGAGCTGCATCAAGCGCTTCTGGAGAGCGGCGTGCCCTCGCATCTCTCCGTCGCCAAGGCCATGCCTCACGGTTTTCTGAATCAAGCCAATGATCTTCCTGCCGCGGCAGGAGAAATCGATCGGTCGGCAGCCTTTGTGAATGAACTGGTGGCTCAGGGCGGCGGGTAATATCGCGGTGAGGATGGCTTGAATACTGGCAGGCCATCATGATTGTTTGCCCACACCATGAAGACCCGCTTTATCCTGATCGAAACCAGCCATGCCGGCAATGTGGGCGCCGTGGCCCGTGCAATGAAAGTGATGGGCTTCGATGACCTGGTGCTGGTGAATCCGCGCTGGCCTGACGTGCTCACGCGGGCCGAGGCGGTCGAGCGGGCCAGCGGGGCCACCGATATCCTGGAACGCGCGCGCATCGTGCCCACGCTGGATGAGGCGCTTGGCGGCATGACGCACCTGTGCGCCACGGCCATGACCCCGCGCGATTTCGGGCCGCCCACACGGAGCCCGAGGAAGCATTTCGAGGAACTCCTTGGGCAGAGCCAGGGCATGGAAGCACCGGAGGGTGTGGCGTTTCTGTTCGGTTCCGAGCGGTATGGCATGAAGAACGACGACGTCTATCGCTGCCACGTGGCGCTGTCGATTCCCACGAATCCAGATTACGGCTCGCTCAATCTGGCGGCTGCCGTCCAATTGATCGCCTATGACTGGCGGCAGGCGCTGGCCGCCCGCTTCGGCGAGGCCTGGCAGCCGCCCGTGAATACCGAGCCCAGGCATGCCGATGCCGCGCAGGTGGCCGGCATGCTGGCGCACTGGCAGCAGGCGCTCGTGGATATCGGCTTTCTGGACCCCGCCGCTCCCAAGAAGCTCATGCCGAGGCTGGCGCAGATGTTCAACCGGGCAGAACTGACGCAGGAGGAAATCCACATCCTGCGCGGGATAGCCAAGGCAGTGACACGTCCCGGGCCGTGACACCCGGGCCGTGACACTGAAAGTCTTCCGGAATATGCTTATTCCTACTATGGAAACGACGATGAAGTGTTTGCGCGCCACAAAGACGTATTTTCATGAGGGCAGCCCGCATGGGGTGTCCCTGGAGGAAGAACATCCCGGCTAGACTTCGCGACCATGTTCCACCGCATTCGCTCCTATTCCCGCGCCATTCTTGATCGCGATCCTGCCGCGCGCAGCGTGTGGGACGTCATTTTTTCCTATCCCGGCTTTCATGCGCTGGTGCTGCACCGGATTGCCCATCCCTTGTGGGGGCGTGGCTGGACGTGGCTGGCACGCTGGATTTCTCACTGGGGACGTTTCCTGACAGGCATCGAGATTCACCCGGGCGCCAAGATCGGGGAGCGCGTGTTCATCGACCATGGCATGGGTGTCGTGATTGGCGAAACAGCGGAAATCGGTGACGACTGCACGATCTACCAGGGCGTGACGCTGGGCGGCACCTCGCTCACCAAGGGCAGCAAACGCCATCCTACGCTGGGCAAGGGAGTGATCGTGGGCGCCAATTCGCAGGTGCTGGGAGGGTTCACGGTGGGAGACGGGGCCAAGATCGGCTCTTCCGCGGTAGTGACCAAGCCTGTGCCGGCAGGTGCTACGGCTGTTGGGAACCCGGCGCGCATCATTCATGCCGAAAGCGATGCCAAACGGGAGGAGGCCGCGGCCAAAATGGGCTTCTCGGCCTACGGCGTGACCCAAAGTGACGATCCGCTGAGCCAGGCGCTGCGGGGCTTGATCGACGGCACCGCCACGCACGATCATCAGATCACGCTGCTATGGCAAGCGGTGGAGAAGCTGGCCTGCAAGCTCGATCCCAATTGCGTGCCCGAGAGCGCGGCACGCGAGGAATCCTTCGAGGCTGACAAATACAACCAACTGGTAGGCAAATAACCAGTTGGTGCGGGGGCGGAGGCTCAGGAGGGCCGGGGGCGCTGGGCGTTCTTCGGCCTGAATGCCTTGCAGACCGCGTCATTCGTTTCCAGGTAGGGCCCGCCGATCAGATCGATGCAGTAGGGGACGGCCGCAAAGATGCCGTGCACCTGGGGCTTACCCTCACCATCCTTCAGGCCTTCCAGCGTTTCCGCGATCGCCTTGGGTTGGCCGGGCAGGTTGATGATGAGCGTTTGGCCGCGAATGACCGCCACTTGGCGCGAGAGGATCGCCGTGGGCACGAAGGCCAGGCTGATCTGGCGCATCTGCTCACCGAAACCGGGCATTTCCTTGTCGGCCACGGCCAGGGTGGCTTCGGGGGTCACGTCGCGCGGTGCGGGGCCGGTGCCACCAGTGGTGAGCACCAGGGAGCAGCCTGCATCGGTCAATTCGATCAAGGTCTGGCTGATACGGTCTTTCTCGTCAGGGATCAGGCGGGATTCGAAAGTGATCGGGTTCTGGACCGCCTTGGCCAGCCAGTCGCGCAAGGCGGGAAGGCCCAGGTCCTGATAAGTGCCGCTGGAGGCGCGGTCGCTGATGGAGACGACGCCGATGGTGATGGGATCCAGTGCGTTACTCATGGTGCAGGACTGTCGCCGGAGGTGTCAGGTGAATCAGCGGTTTCGCCGGAAGGGGCGTCTTCGGCGGCGCTCAGTTGATGGCGCACGAGCTGGAACAGCTCGCGCCACGCGCGGCCTTTGCGCGGTGCCAACCCTTTGGATTCGGCTGCGTTCGCTTCGGCCGGGGCGGGGGCGTCTTTGCGGGCCTGGCGCACCAGTGCGCGCAGCTGCTGCGAATCAGTTTCGGGGAACTGCGCAATCCAGGCCGCCACGGCGGTATCGTCATTCACCAGTCGTTCGCGCCAGTTTTCGGCGGTGTGCAGCAGAAGGGTTTCCTTGGCGGAACCTTTGCGCTGCTCCTCCAGGGCGGCGCGAATGGCGTCGACCGTGTCGTCCTCGAGCTTGCGCATCAGTTTGCCGACGAACTGGCTTTGCCGGCGCCGGCCTTCGAAGTTGTTGATGCGTTTGAGGTCCGCCAGTGCCTCGATCAGTTTGGCGGGCAGCTCCAGCGCCTCGAACAGATCGGTGCGCAGGCCGAGCAAATCCTCTCCCAGGCCCTGCAGTTCGCTGCTTTGGGCCTTCAGTTCGGTCTTGCTCGGCTCGTCCCCGCCTTTCAGTTCTCGTTTGAGTTCAAGGTCGAGTTCGCTGCCTTCAGCGACAAAATGGCCACGTACATAGTAGCCTTTCTTGGGTTTGCGGGACATGAAATAGGACCATGCGCGATGGTGCGCATGATGTCAATAGTAATTAGTGGGGAGTTGGCGGCAAGTATGATAGCCGCCACCATGAATCAAACTTCTTCAGGCACCGACCGGGGTGCCGAATCCGGTTTCAGTTATTCGCGCGCTTTCTTCGAGGATCTGGTCGATACCGCCATCGGGCACGCCAAGAAATTGGGTGCCACCAACGCGGGTGCCGAGGCCTCGGAGGGTGCGGGTCTTTCGGTCAGTGTGCGCAAGGGCGATCTGGAAAACGTGGAACGCAACCGGGACAAGTCGCTCGGGGTGACAGTTTACGTGGGCCAGCGGCGGGGCAATGCCAGTACTTCGGATTTCTCGCGCGCGGCGATCGAGCAGACGGTGCAGGCAGCCTACGATATTGCCCGCTTCACGGCGGAGGATCCGGTGGCCGGCCTGCCCGATGAGGCTGACATCGCCACCGAGCATCCAGATCTGGAGCTGTTCCACCCCTGGGCCGTGACCAGCGAGGAGGCCGCGCAGATCGCGCTGGCCTGCGAGCGCGCCGCCTTTGCCACCAGCAAGCGCATCACCAATAGCGAAGGCGCCGCCGTGTCGGCGCAGCAAAGCCACTTCTTCAGCGCCCATACACACGGTTTTCGCGGCGGCTATGCCAGTTCGCGCCATAGCATCTCAGTCGCTCCGATCGCTGGCAAGGGCGCTGGCATGCAGCGTGACTACTGGTACAGCTCCATGCGTGACGCACGCGATCTGGCCAGCCCGGAGGCCGTGGGCCGCTATGCGGCGGAGCGGGCGCTGAGCCGCCTGAACAGCCGGAAGATTCCCACTTGCGAGGTGCCCGTGTTGTTTGAGTCGCCGCTGGCGGCGGGGCTGCTGGGCAGTTTTGCGCAGGCGGTGAGTGGTGGCGCGCTGTACCGCAAGGCCACGTTCCTGGTGGATTCCCTGGGCAAGCGGATTTTTCCGAAGCACATCGATATTGCCGAGGACCCATTTGTCCGCGGCGGCAAGGGTTCGTCGCCGTTCGACGACGAAGGTGTGTGCGTGCGGGCGCGCAAGGTAGTGAATGCGGGCAAGGTGGAAGGCTACTTCCTGACGACGTATTCGGCCCGCAAGCTGGGCATGAAAACCACCGGCAATGCCGGCGGCTCGCACAACCTGAGCCTGACATCCCGGCTGACGCAGCCTGGGGATGATCTTGACGCCATGCTGAAAAAGCTCGGTACAGGCCTTTTCGTGATCGAGCTGATGGGGCAGGGCGTGAACTACGTGACGGGCGACTATTCGCGCGGGGCCAGCGGCTTCTGGGTGGAAAACGGCCGTATCGCGTTCCCGGTGCAGGAAATCACCATCGCCGGCAACCTGCGTGACATGTTCGCGGGCATCGCGGCAGTGGGGGCCGACGCCTATAACTACGGTGCCAAGACAGTGGGTTCGCTGCTGATCGACCGGATGAAGGTGGCTGGGAGCTAAGAACTAAGGGTTAAACGCCAGGAGCCGTTTAGCTCCCTCTCCCGCCTGGGAGAGAGGGCAGGGGTGAGGGAAAGCAGCGCTAGCTCACAACTGCCGCTCAGTTGAAACCTTCGTGGTACCTCGGGCCAAGCTGGCGTTGCTCGCGGCCGCGTTGTTCTTCACGCTGCATGGGCTGAGCGCGCTGCTGCTGTTGTTGGCGCTGTTGTTCGACCTGCTGCTGCCGCTGTTGCTGTTGTTGCTCGAACTGCTGCCGCTGCTGCATTTGTTGCTGCCGCCACTGGTTCTGCTGCTGGGCAGCTTGCTGCCGTTGTTGTTCCGCCCGTTGCTGTTGCTCACGGTGCTGCTGAGCCTGCTGCTCCCGCTGCACGGCGCGTTGCTGTTCCATCAATTGCTGCTGCTGGGCAGCCTGCCGTTGCTGCTGTTCCATTCTTTGCTGTTGGTCGCGGCGCTGCTGCTCCTGTTCGCGCTGCTGCTCCATCATCTGCTGCCGTTGAATCCGTTGCGGTTGCGTGGGTTGCCCCCATTCATCCCGCTGCTGCGCGTCCCGTTGCCGCTCATTCACCTGCGGCCGCTGAATCTGTTGGGACTGTGTGGGGTGACCCCACTCGTCCCGCCGTTGGGCGTCGCGTGGTTGCTCGTTCACTTGCGGCCGTTGATTCCGCTGAGGTTGGGCTGGCTGTCCCCACTCATCCCGCCGCTGTGCATCGCGTTGCTGGTCGATCAGCTGAGGCCGCTGATTCCGTTGAGGTTGCTCCAGATGCCCCCATTCATCACGCCGTTGAGCGTCGCGCTCTGGGAAGCGGCCTGATGGTGGCTGAATGGGCTGTTGGCCGCGCGGCGGGCTGCCGGCGTGATCGGCGCCGAGGAATGGGCGGTTGCCACCGGTGTTGCGGTCTGAGCCTGGCATGGGATTGGGGCGCGGGGGTGGCGGTACCACTCGCGTGCCCGCCCATTGGCTTGGAGGCAATTGGGTGCCATTGGTATAACGCGGGCGCCGGCCCTCCCCAGGACGGAATTGATCGCGCGACACGGCTGTGATGGCGCTGGGATGGCGTTGGAAGAAATACGACCTGTCCGGTCCCGGAGCGCGCGCGTTGGCCCATGGGTTCAGGGCATGCCGATAGCGTTGGCTGGCGCGATAGTGGGGCTCCCAGTATTCGCCGGGGGCAAGCGGGAACCATGCCGTGCCGGGGCCGCTCGAGCCCAGTGAAATACCCCAACTGGTCCCGCTGCCGGTACTGCCCACGAACCCGACCAGTGCGGGGGCATAGACCGGCCGCCGCACCACCGGGCCGGGCACCCAGGCCCAACGAGGGCCGATCTGCGCCCAGCGGCCGTAATGGAAAGGAGCAAAACCCCAGGGCGCGTCATCCACCCAGGTCCAGCCCCAAGGATCGACCCAGGTCCATTGGCCGTAGCGGTAAGGTGCCCAACTTTCCACGGCAACCCGGGGATACCAGACGGCGCCGTAGGTGGTGTCTTGTGACCAGTCGCCGTAGGCATCCAGTTGCTGGTAGCCAGGCGTGCCGGGGGAGACGTACCGTGCTGAAGCCGAGCGGTCGGCTTGCGCATCGCGCGAGGCGGCCCATTGGTCGAAGGCGTCTGGGTAGCCAGAGGCGCCCCTTGAGACGATGTTGAGCCCACGGCCGGAAAACACTGCTTGCTCACGCGCGCCCAAGGCCACAGACTGGCCGCCGTCGCCATAGACGGTCGCGCTGCCGCTGAGGACCGACACTCGGGTTGTATCGGCCCGCGGGTCAACGTCGAAGCGGTATTCACCCGGCTGGCTGGCCACGAGTGCGATGTTGGGCGTATCAATTTCGAAGCGTTCGCCTGGCTGGAGGTCGCGAACCCGGGTTGAAAGCGTGCCATCGGTCAGTGCCAGGCGGGTGCTGTCGTCGTCCAGCTCGGAGATTTCGAGATCGGATTTACCGGAGAGGCGGAAGGCGGACCAGCCGCTTTGCAATTCGGTTCGGGAGCCGGCTTCTGTCGCCAGGCGCGTTCCTGTGGTGACAGGCATGTTGAGAGGCGCGGGCGTCCAGCTGCCGCGGCCATCGGTGGCCATGACCGCGGTGCCTTCCTGTAGGCTGATATAGGCTACCCGGCCAGGGGGTCTATCTGCTGGGCTTGCTGTGCCCAGGCCCACAGGGGCCCGGCAAGCAGCAGCAAAGCCAGCCAATGGCGGAAGCTGAAACGGATGGCAGGGGCTTGCATGGCGTGAATAAGGGGGCAAGGGGAGGGCACCCACGCGCGTTCGCGCTTTCAGGCGGCTCTTGCCCAGTTTATTCAACGCGGCGGGATGCGAAAAGGTTTGCAGGGAATTCGTTTTCGCTGCAAAGCTTGGCCGTTATTTGAAACAAGATGCGAATGATCGCCGGCACATCGTCAGAAATCCATTGTGGCGGAAACGGTGAATGTGCGGGGGGCGGACAGCACGATGCCGCCCGAGCCGGCGCTGCCCTCCCAATAGCTGCGGTTGGCGACGTTCAGTATGTTCGCCCGAACCGTGACCGGGCGGCCGAACGCGCGCATCCGGTAACGGGCGCCAATATCCCAGCGCGCCCATCCCGGAAGCTGCTGTGTGTTCTGCGCATTCACATACTGCGATCCTGTCAGCAACGCGCGCGTGGTGAGTGTCAGCCCAGGCAGGAACGGCGTATTCCACTCAAAACCTGCGTTACCGATCCAGCGCGGCGCGACGGTGGCATCTTTTCCGTCGTTGTTGCCGTTTTGCGTGCGTACCTGCTTGCCTTGCATGTAGGTCAGGCCGCCGAGGACACGCAAGCCGTGTGCCACTTCGCCGGCTGCGCTGATTTCAATGCCTCGATTGCGCTGCTCTCCATCCATCACATAGCGGTTCCGGTCCGGCGAACTGCCGGGGATCGTGATCGCATTGGGTTGCCGCAGTTCGAAAAGCGCGACAGTCCCGACTACCTGTCCGAAATCCACCTTGAGGCCCACCTCTTTTTGCTTGGTCTTGACGGGGGAAAGGCCTGGCCTGCGTTTTCGGCGTCTGCTGGCGCGGTCATACCAGGGCTGAGCCCTTCTATGTAGTTGGCGTAGAGGGACACATTGGTCCACGGCTTCACAATCAGCCCTACGGCCGGGGAGTTGACGGTCTTTCCATAGCCAGACACCCATTCATTCACCGGCGCGGTGCCAGCATAGTTGTCGACCGTGATCTTTTGTCTTCTCAAGCCGACTGTGAGTTGAATGGCCCCATCGCGCCAGGACATGCTGTCGGAAATGCCCACCGATGACAGCTTGGTCTTGGAGGATTGGCGCGTATCCAGAAAGCCCGAGAAGGGCGCGCCCGTCTGGAAAGGGTTCGGGACGAAAACCGGGTGATACAGGTTCGACGCAAAACCAGCCCATTGCGCGTAAGCGTAGCCCGCGTCGATATCCATCGAGGAGGCTGCCAGATTCAGCTCGTGCACGGCATTCAATGCACCGAACTTCACGCGCGTGCCCAACAGGTAGGATTTTGACTTCGACGACTCGGGGTAGTTGACCGGCGAAGTGGTGGTATCGCCTGCCTGGTTCAGAATGCGAGATTCCGTACGGAAATTCGTGTGATGATGATCTCGGGCGCCAGCGGCGCCGTAGAGCGTCCAGGCGGGTGATACGTCATATTCGGCCTGTACGACGTGGTAATTGTCCTTGTAGGTCCTGCGCTCCCAGTCCTGAACAAATCTGTTTCCGGCTTCTGGCGGCGAAGGAAGCGCGGTCAATGTGGGGGCCAGGCGGTAGCCTACGGTGGCCGCCTTGGCGTCATCGGATTGATAGCCGATATCGAGCGACGCTCGCAGTTGGTCTCCTCGGTAGTCAAGGCCTAGGGCGCCTGCCAGCAGCTTGGCGTTCTGGCCTGACGTGGAGGTGTCGCCATTGCGGTAGATGCCATTGGCGCGCACGCCGAATTGATTTTTTCGCCCCAGCGCCGGCCCAGATCCAGATGGCCGCCCCACTGGGAGTCCGATGCGTAGCTGGCCGTGAAGCGGGTGAGGGGGGTCTCGGCCGCGCGCTTGGGCACCACGTTGATCGCGCCTCCCACGCCGCCGCTGGGCGCCATGCCACTCAGTAGGGCGCTGGGCCCTTTGAGCACTTCGACGCGTTCCACGGTTTCCAGGGAGAGCGTGCCATAGGGCAGGACACCGTAGAGCCCATTGAACGAGATGTCCCGATTGGCCAGGCCGAAGCCGCGCAGAAAGAAATTGTCGCCCCCTCCCACGCTGGTGTTGCGTCCCCGCGAACTCATGCGCACGGCGGGGTCGTTGTCCATTACATCGGCCAGAGTGGCGGCCTGCTGGTTCTCGATAAGGTCGCTGGTGTAGCTGGTGATGTTGAAGGGCGTGTCCATCACGTCCTTGTTGCCAAGCAGCCCGAGCCGTCCTCCCCGCGCGACTTGTCCGCCCGCGTAGGCTTGGGGAAGGTCGCCGGGAGACTCTCTGCGCGCGGTGACCGTGACGGCTTGCAGGCTCGGGGTCCCGGTTTCCTGTGCCGAGAGGGTGGCAGGTTCTTGTTTTGCCACTGACCTGCGCAAGACATACCCTCCGCCGATACTTCGGTGCACCTCCAGGCCTGAGCCGCCGAGCAGAGCCGCGAAGCCGTCTTGTATGCCGAAATGACCCGACAGCCCGCGGCTGGCCTTGCCTGCGGTCAGTGATCCGTCAATGGAGAGGACGATGCCGGCGGTGGATGCGAAGCTGTTCAGCGCCTGGTCGAGGGTGCCGGGAGGGATATCGTAGCGCGAGACACCCGCTTGATGCTGTGGTGCCTGACCCAGCGCTATCGAGGGCATCGTGAGCCCGCTGGCGCCGAAACAGGCGAGGAGCATGGCTTGCACCACCGGCAACGGTGTGCGGCGCCTGTAAAGAGGAGGGGAGCGACGGGCTCGGCGGGAATGCATCAGCTTTCCTTTTCGGTGGTGGTGGCAGCCTTCAAATTTGTGAAGGGTCTTGCCTTGTTTCCCGAACGAAAAAGAAAAAGTGCTACGGTTGCCGGATATTTTTTTCGATGTCTCTGAACTCGCGCGCGCACCCACGGTGACCCAGTAGCGAGTCACCTTCTTGATCCGAACCGGTAGAGCCTGCTCAAGCGTGGCCAAGGCCATATCCGTGTCGTCCACTGAGTAGACGCCTGAGACGATAAGGTCCTGGACCGCCGGATCGCATCGCAGCAAGCCGTTACGGTATCGCCCCAATTCGGCCAGAAAATCTGCCAGGCGCATGCGTTCGGCTATCAGCAGGCCGCGCGTCCAGGCTGTCTCCGCTGCCATAGAGGCCGCTGGCACTTGGACCGCGGTGCTGGAAAATCTGGCGCGCTGGCCAGCATTGAGCCGCGTAGCGCCGGCTGCAGGGTCTAGCGGACGTATCTCCACGGCGCCTTGTTCAACCGCGGTCATCGATTCGCCGCCGAGTTCACGAACAGTGAAGCGTGTCCCGATGGCATGAACAGCCCCTTCTGCCGTGTGTACGGTAAAGGGACGCGAAGTCAGATCTTGCCCGGCTTGAGGATCGGGCGCCGTGGCCACGAACACCTCCCCACTGCGCAGGAATATATTCCGGGCCTGGAGGCTGAATCGCACGTCCAGCGCGGTAGAGGTATTGAGGAGGAGGCGGCTTCCGTCGGGCAGCACGAGTTCGCGCCGCTCACCATGATCGGTTCGGTAATCTGCCATGATCGACTGCCATTGGGGACCTTGGCGTACGGCGTAAGCAGCGGCACCCGCGCCCGCGACAATGCCGATCACGCGCAGCATCGTACGGCGCGAGCTCGTTGCACGCGGTGAGGCGGTTGCGCGCAGGGCGGTACCGCTGCCGGGGCTGGACAGTGACTGCAGCTTGGCATTGGTCCGCTGCACTTTCTCCCAGGCGCCCGCGTGAGCCGGATTTCGTTCCACCCAGCGATCGAACTCTGCACGTTCGTGAGAGGTGATTTCGCCGGACCAGAATGTGACTTGCCACTCCAGCGCCTGTTGCAGGACCGGATCGGCTGCTGGCCCCAAGGGCACATCTGGCGGGCTGGGCGAGCTGGAAAGGCCGGGTCCGGCTGTCGTGGCTCTTTCGGTCATGGCGCTGTCATTTCTCCGCGAGCAACTGGAGCGATTGGGCAGCGCGCAGCATGTATTTGCGAACGGCGCCAAACGAGATGCCCATGCGCTGCGCAATTTCAGAATAGGTCAACCCATCGAGCTGGGAAAGAAGAAATACCTCTCGCACTTTCACAGGCAGAGCATGGAGTACGGCGTCGACCTGCAACAGGTCTTCAAATACCAGGGCGCGCTCTTCCGCCGAGGGGACCAGCGCAGAAGGAAACTGGGCCAGTGCATCCAGGTAGGCTGCTTCAAGCTGACGTCGACGGTGCAGATCAACGACCAGGCCTTTGGCGATCTGCGTGAGGTGCGCACGGGATTGCTCGGATTCGGGCGTGCGTCCGGACACCATCACGCGTAGAAAGGTGTCGTGCGCGAGGTCAGCGGCATCGAATGTATTGCCCAATCTCCGACGCAGCCAACCCTGCAGCCATCGATGGTGGTCGCTATACAACGTGTGTATGCTCAGAGTGGTGTCGCCTGACAGCATCGATATCATTGCCTGACGGGAGGCAATGCTGTTAATGAGAATCGTTCCCATTTTAGGCGACCAGTGAGCCCGTTGCGGAAAGGAGCCTGCCGCCTGGCTCCTTTCTCGTTCCTGAGGGCGCGCGCCGAGCGTTATGCCGCCAATGCTGCCTTCACAGCCGCGGAAACGGCACCCATGTCGGCTTTGCCAGCCAGCCGGGTCTTGACGGCGCCCATCACTTTGCCCATGTCGCCGGGGCCTGTGGCGCCGAGTTCAGCCACGATCGCCTTGACTTCCGCAGTGATTTCATCTGCTGACAGGCGTGCGGGCAGATAGGCCTGGAGCACCTGCATCTCGGCGGCTTCCTGGTCCACCAGATCCTGGCGGCCGGCCTTGGTGAAGGCTTCGATGCTGTCTTTGCGCTGCTTGACGAGCTTGTCGATGATCGAAACGATGGCGGCATCGTCCAGCGTGATGCGCTCGTCCACCTCTTTCTGCTTCATGGCAGCCTGCAGAAGGCGAATGGTGCCCAGGCGGCCGGAATCCTTGGCGCGCATGGCGGTTTTCATGTCTTCGGTGATCTGGTCTTTCAGGCTCATTTCTTTCCTCTTGTGTCTTTTTCGATCTTGCAAAGAACAAAGGCTCGCTGAGCGTCCTCAGCGAGCCTTTGTTCAGGAAGAGTGTGCTCGAATCAGTAGAGCTTCTTCGGCAGTTGCATGCTGCGCACGCGCTTGTAGTGGCGCTTCACGGCAGCTGCTTTCTTGCGCTTGCGCTCGGCAGTCGGCTTCTCGTAGAACTCACGGGCGCGCAGATCGGTCAGCAGGCCCAGTTTCTCAATGGTACGCTTGAAGCGGCGCAGTGCGACGTCAAACGGCTCGTTTTCCTTGACACGGATAGTGGTCATTCTTCAGAAATTTCCAGAAGGTGCGGTCAGAGGGTGAGAAGGAAGATCGGGCCTTCGCGCCATGCACCGCTGATATTGCCCCGCCTTTGACTAGTATTTGGCCGGCAGGGCTATTGCCAGCAAAGCCAAGCATTATAAATGGTTTTTGAGATGCGGGTAACAAGCGGCTCAGCTGACGGTTTTTGAGGGGTGTTCGGAGATGGCCAGGGCACAGGCGTGGGCACTGGCCCAGGCCCACTGGAAGTTGTAGCCTCCCAGCCAGCCCGTGACATCCACCACCTCGCCAATGAAGTAGAGGCCCGGCTGGTTTTTCGCCTCCATGGTTTGCGAGGAGAGATCGCGCGTATCCACGCCCCCCACGGTGACTTCTGCCTTGCGGTAACCCTCGGTGCCAGTCGGCAATACCGACCAGCGTGCCAATTGCTCGGCCAGTTGCAGCAGCGCCTTGTCTCCAGCCTCGTTGATGGGACGCTGCCAGGCTTCGTTCCTCTGAACCCAGGCATCGGCGAGGCGGGCGGGCAACCAGGCCGTCAGTTCGTTGGCGATCAGCTTGCGGGAGCCGCGCGCCTTGGCGGCCAGCAGCTCGGCGGCGAGATCTACCCCCGGCACCAGATCGATGACGATCGGCGTGTCGGATTGCCAATAGCTCGAGATTTGCAGCACGGCGGGGCCTGAGAGGCCGCGGTGCGTGAAAAGCAGGTCTTCGTGGAAGGTGGTGCGGCTTTTCTTTTCACCGGTGCTGATCGCCACCGGCAGAGCCACTCCGGCCAGCGAAGCGTAGGGCGCCCAGGCGTCACCATCGAAGGTGAGTGGCACGAGGCCTGGGCGCGGTTCCTCCACGCGCAGGCCGAACTGGCGCGCCAGCCGCCACCCGAAGTCCGTCGCGCCGATCTTGGGGATCGAGAGCCCGCCGGTGGCCAGCACCAGCGCGGGAGCGCAGGCCTGGCCGCGATCGGTGTCCACCCGATAGCTCCGGGTACCGGCATCGTGCTCCACACGGCTGACCCGGCAGGGTTGCCAACGGTCCACGAGGCCACCATGCGATGGCGCGTCCTCGCATTCAGTGAGCAGCATGTCGATCAGATCCTGCGCCGAACGGTCGCAAAAGAGTTGGCCTTTGTGCTTTTCATGAAAGCCAATGCCATGCTTTTGCATCAGCGCCGTGAAGTCCGAGGGCGTATAGCGCGCCAGGGCTGAGCGGCAAAAATGCGAGTTCCCGCTGAGAAAGTGTTTTTGCGGTGCGGCTGGATCGAGATCGCGGTTGGTGAAGTTGGCGCGCCCTCCGCCGGAGATGCGGATTTTTTCGGCCACGGTAGGAGCATGATCGATCAGCAGGACCTTCAGGCCGCGTTGGCCGGCCTGGGCCGCGCAGAACAAGCCTGCGGCGCCCGCGCCAAGGATGATGGCATCATGAAAAGATCCCTCTGGCAAAGGCGTGAGTCCCATCAGCGAACACGTTCCTGGTGAGGTATTCCGGCAGGCGCTTGCTCCAAGGCACGAACTCCGCGCACCACATCGCCCACCACCATGATGCCGGGGCTGCCGAGGCCGGACCGTTGAAGATCCGGCAGCAGATGGCCCAGGCTGGTGATGCACTGGCGCTGATTGGGCAGGGTGGCGCGTTCCACGATGGCGACCGGCGTTTCTCCTGGCAGCGCCGAGAGCAAGCCCGCCTGGATGCGCGAGGCGCTGCCTATCCCCATGTAGATCACCAGAGTCAGGCGAAGGTCGCGGGCTGAGGCGCCCAGGCGCTCCCAGTCGAGGCCGGGGCCATTTTTCTGCGGATGGCCGGTGACAAACACGACGCCTTGCGCATGTTCCCGGTGCGTGAGCGGTGCCCCCAGACCCGTGATGGCGGCCAGGCCCGCAGTGATCCCGTTGATGACCACCGGTTCAATGCCGGCCGCGCGCAGGCTTTCGACTTCCTCTCCTCCGCGGCCGAAGATGAAGGGGTCGCCGCCCTTGAGCCGGACCACGATTTCTCCGGCTTGAGCCGCTTCCAGCATCAATTGCTCGATCAGCACCTGTGAGGTGCTCTTGCAGCCGCCGCGCTTGCCGACATAGGTGACGCGGGCTTCCGGGCGGGCGTGGGCGAGCACGCCGTCGCTGACCAGATCGTCCACCAGAATCACGCTGGCCGCTTGAATGGCCTTCACCGCCTTGACGGTGAGCAACTCCGGATCGCCTGGGCCGGCGCCGACCAGGGTGACGCTGCCTGGATAGGGGCCTTGGTTGTTTTTCATCATTCGTGCCTTGACTAGCTGCCGAAGGGCAGTGTTTGACAGGCAAGCAGGATCTGCGCCACCTGCCGTGCGACAGGCTCGGGTACCGGCAGTCGGCCGTCAAGCACGCTCTGCGTATAGGCGGCGGTGCTGGCGGCATCGATGGCGGGCAGCTCGGGCAAATTGTTCAAGGAGCCGGTCTGGGCTTCCTGCACCTGCTGCATCTGGCCGCCCAGGAACAGGTCCATGCGGGGCACGCGGCGGGCGTCGGCCACGGGTTCACCTTCGGTGCCGCGGAGCAGCAGGGCTGAGGTGTTCATCAGCTTGAAGGTGGCTGCCATCGAAATGGCGTACTCGGGGTGGGTATAGCTTCCCACCACCAGGCTGGGGCCGGCGCAGGGGTTCATCAGCTTGACGAGGCTGTGCGCCGGATTGCGCAGCCCGATGGCGCGGCGGACGTCCAAAAGGCGCTTGAGGCCAGGCAACAGTCCTTCCGTGGGGATCCAATGCAGGGTGCCGCTGGCAATGGGCGCCGTGGCGGGCTGGGCGTGCATGCCCATGGCTTGCAGCACCGCCCAGGAGGGGACGCGGCTGCTTTCGGTGGCAGTGCCATGCAGCAGCACCGGTAAACCTTCGCGCGCCAGCAAAAGTCCCAGCAAAGGCGTGAGCACGGGCAGCTTGCGCGCGCCGTTGTAACTCGGAAGCACCACTATGGGGCGTTTGCCGGCTTGCACCTTGGTGGTGCGCGTGCCGATGGCGTCGAGAAAACCCGCCATTTCCTCAGGCGTCTCGCCTTTGAGGCGCATGGCGACGCAGAACGCCCCGATCTCGAAGTCACTGCATTGGCCGTCCAGTACCTGGCCGAGCATATCGCTCGCCTGGAGGCGCGTAAGGGGGCGGGCGCCCTGAGCGCCACGGCCGATTTCCCTGAGATAGGTGCTGATTCCCATGTAGTGATTGTGGTTCTGAAGGCTGTGGGGCGGGCCGGGCGCGTGAGGTCAAAGCCCCAGGCTGCGCAGCAAACGCCCGATCTGCGCAGGTTGAGGCAGGACTGGTCCAGCGAAGTGGACCTTGGATGCGTTGCCGATCAGCAGCGTGGGGAAGGTTTCGATATCGATATCACCCAACTCGTCGGCCTCGTTCTCTATGTCGACCCAGCGGAAGGCGATTTGTGGATGCTCCTGCGCAGCTTGCTCGAACCCGGGCTGGAATTCCCGGCAGGTGCCGCACCAGGCCGCGCACAGGCAGACCACGGCGGCATTGGCCGGTGTGGAGGCAAGGGTGCCGGAGAGCAGGGCGCGGAAATCGGCGTTGTCCATGGGTTTGAGCAAGGGTTGGATGCAGTCCGTATTGTGGCCCGGCCGGAGAAGCGGCGGGTGGCCGGGGTTGTAGAGCGTTCTTTCCTGTCTGGAAGCTGTCGTAAGTAGTTGCCGATGTAGTGATTCGCAACGGCGTCACGAACAATGAAAACGTCATTTTTTCCGACTTGAAGACATGAACGACCAAAACCTATTAAGGGGACTTCTGCTGGCAGCCATCGCAGCAGCGTTCGGCATCGGCGCGACGCGCTATCCGATCGGTGAATTTTCTCGTGCCGGGCCTGGCCTTTTTCCGCTGATGGTCAGCTGCTTTCTGATGGTGATCGCGCTGGCGGTCATTGTCCGTTCGCGTTTTGTCAAACGCATACCGATCGATTTCAGCATCAAGAACATCGTGCTCATCATCGTGGCCCTGTGCGGGTTCGCGGTGGTGTCCCAGTTCTTGAACATGGTGTTCGGGATCGCCTTCATGGTCTTTGTGGCCTCCATTGCCGGCAGGCCCTTCTCATGGGTGCGCAGCCTCAAGATCACGGTGGCCCTGGTCGCAGTGGCATACGCCTTCCAGTATTTCCTTGGGCTCAATCTGCCCATGCCTGGCCTGTATTGATCGACGTTCGCGAAGTCACTTGTGCCGTTTGACGGCCCGAGGTGCCCGCAACGCTATGGAAAATTAAACATGGACACACTGCATAACCTAGCTTTCGGCTTTGAGCATGCGCTGACATTGAGCAATCTGATGTACTGCGCGATCGGCTGCACGGTCGGTACGCTCATTGGCCTGCTGCCTGGCCTGGGGCCGCTGGCAACGATCAGCCTGCTTCTTCCGCTGACCTACTCGATTTCGACCACCGGCGCCCTGATCATGCTGGCGGGTATTTACTACGGCGCCCAGTACGGTGACAGCGTGAGCGCCATCACCATGAAGATGCCGCACGCCAGCAGTATCGTGGCCTGCATAGACGGCTATCAGATGACGCTCAATGGCAAAACGGGTCTCGCGCTGTTCACGGCGGGGGTGTCAAGCTTCATCGGCGGCACGGTGGCCATTGTGGTGCTGGCCTGGCTGGCGCCTACACTGGGCGAAGTGGCCTTCCTGTTCGGGCCGGCCGACTACTGCGCCCTCATGTTATTCGGCTTCATGTGCGTAAGCTTCGTGACCACCGGCAGCTTGCTGAACGGCCTGGCCATGTGCATGATCGGCGTTTTGCTGGGCCAGATTGGTACCGACGTGAACAGCGGCATGCAGCGCTACACTTTCGATCTTCCCATGCTGGCTGACGGCGTGAGTCTTGTCAGTATCGCGCTTGGTTGCTTCGGTATCGCCGAGATCACCAAGAACCTCGATGCCCATGAACAGCGTTCGCCTTTCAACGGGACCATCCATCTGATCCCGACGTGGCCCGAGTTCAAGCGCATCATTCCCAGTGCGCTGCGTGGCAGTCTGGTGGGTTCGTTCATCGGGATTCTGCCCGGTGGCGGCTCTGCCATTGCACAGTTCGCGGCTTACGCGGTGGACAAGAAGGTGAGCAAGTTCAAGGCGGAAATCGGCAAGGGCGCGATCGAGGGCGTGGCAGGCCAGGCCGCCGCTGACGAAGCCGCGGCGCGCACCAGCTTCATTCCGCTGATGAGTATCGGTATTCCCGAGAACGCTGTGATGGCGCTGATGATGGGCGCATTCATCATCAAGGGCATTCAGCCTGGTCCCAACATGATCGCAAGCCACCCCGAACTGTTCTGGGGTCTGGTGGCCAGCATGTGGGTGGGCAACGTGTTCCTGCTGGTGCTCAACGTGCCGCTGGTCCGGTACCTGCTTTCGATCTTCAAGATTCCGTACAACGTGTTGTTTCCGGCGATTCTGTTCTTCTGCTGCATTGGCACCTACAGTATCAACAACAACCTCGACGACATCTATGTCACGGCAGCCTTCGGGCTCGTGGGCTATCTCTTCATGCGCTTCGGCATGGATGCCGCTCCGTTGATGCTCGGCTTCATCCTGGGCCCGATGCTTGAAGAAAACTTCCGGCGCACGATGCTGCTGAGCAGGGGCTCCTTCGGCGTGTTCGTTGAGCGCCCCATCAGCGGTACGTTGCTGGGTTTGATCGCCTTGTTCATCATTTGGCAACTGGTGACTTTCTTCTACCAGTCCAGGGCCAGGCGGCGAGAGGCCGCGCTGGCTGCGCAGGCCAGCTAGCCTTCCAGGGCCTCGGCAGGGCTCTTCTGCGCGGGTCCTGAAATAAACGCCCCCTCCGTCATGCTGGCGAAAGCCGATATGACGGAGGGGGCGAATTCTTTGGGGCAAGCGTGAACGCACCCTAACCGGCACTAACCGGCACTAATCAGCGGGTGCTGGCGTCGGGAAGCTGATCCGCACGCAGAAACCTTTGGCGCCCGGCTGCTTGTCGATCTCCGCCGTGGCGCCATGCAGCCTGGCAATATCGGCCACGATGGGCAGGCCCAGGCCGCTGCCGGTTCCGCTGGCGCCGTCGCGGCGGCGGAAGCGCTGCCAGAGTTGCTCGTGCTCTGCTGCCGGCACGCCGGGGCCATCGTCCTCTACTGCCAACAAGGTCACGGGCCCCTCGGTTCGGGTGCGAACCGTGATCCGGGCTCCCTGGCCCGCGTGCACGATGGCGTTGTGCACCAGGTTGCCTATCAACTCGTCGAGCAGCACAGGATGGCCATGGACCTGCGCCGGCGCGAGGTCAAAGCCCAGATCCTGGCCGGCTTGCAGGGCGGGGTGCAGCCATTGATCGGCGCTGGCCGCTGCCAACTGGCGTAAATCGATCAGCTCTGCGGGCGGCCTGGCTTCCAGCGCCGTGCTTTCGGTGCGCGCGAGGGAGAGCAATTGCTGGGCGAGGCGGCTGCCGCGCTCTGCCGCGAGGTGCAGCCGTTCCAACGCGGGCTGCATGGGAGGCGGGTGCTCGCTGGCCAGCAACTCCGAAGCCTCAACGCGCACGATGGCCCAGGGAGTGCGCAGTTGGTGCGCGGCATTGGCCACGAAGGCGTGCTGCGCACCGGCAGCTTGCTGCAGCCGCGCCAGCAAGGCATTGAGCGCTTGCACGAATCCGGCCACTTCGCTGGGTACGCTGCCCGCGTCAATGGGAGTCAAATTCCGAACGCTCAGCCTTCCCATCTCATCCGCAGTGTGTTGCAACGGCCGCAGCACGCGATTGATGGCGAGCAGGGCCAGGGTTGCAAGCGGCAAGGCCAGTGCGAGGGCGCCCAGCAGCGCGCCCAGCAGGGCGGCGCGCACGGCCGCGTCACGTTTGCCCATGGTTTCAGCGACGAGAATGGTGCATATATCCCCATCGCTTCCGCAGGGATGGCCATAGGCGGCGATCCGCATCGGCTTGTCATGCAGCGTTCTTTCGAAGAACAGCCACTGGCCGGACGGCGTTGCAGGGGCCAGGGCTGCCAGTTCGGCGCTGCCGCCCAGCAACTGCCCCGCGGGACTGGTTACGGAAAACACGGTCTCATCTATCAGATCCGCCCTCAATGCCTGGGCGGTCTGTTCGCTGATCGGGAGTGAGACTTGCCCCTGGTTGTCTTCCAGGATGTAGGAGAGTGCGACCGTGGTGTCTGTCAGGGCCCGATCCAGCGAATCGAGTGCGGGGGTCAGCACGAGCCCGTAGATTCCGGCTGCCGCAAGCGGAACGAGGACTGCCAGCGAAAGCGCCAGCCAGAGGAGAAAGGTGCGCTTCAGGCTGCGGCGCGTCATGCTCTTTTCAGGCGGTGGGCTCAAGCAGATAACCAAGGCCGCGCACCGTTCTCAGACGCACGCCGGTCGGTTCGATCTTGGTGCGCAGCCGGGACATCAGCAACTCCATGGCATTGTCAGACGTGGAGGCATTCCATTCCGGAATGAGCGAAGCCAGTTGATCCCGGGCGACGATCGCGCCGATGTGCAGCAGCAGGTACTCGACGATGACGGATTCTCTTGCCGTCAGCGCAAGGGGTTGCTCGCCGTGGTAGGCGCGGCGTGAGCGGACGTCAAAGCGCAGTGCCGCCACTTCAAGCACGTTGTTGCGGCGGAACTCGTGGCGCCGGACCAAAGCCTGCAGGCGGGCCAGGAGCTCGGGCACCGCGAACGGCTTCACGAGGTAGTCGTCAGCGCCGCTGGCAAGGCCCAACACGCGGTCGTCGATGCTGTCGCGCGCGGTCAGCATAAGCACGGGCAGGTAGGAGCCCTGGGCGCGCACCCGCTCCAGGGTTTCAAGGCCGTCGATGCCCGGCAGCCCGATATCGAGCACCAAGGCGTCATAGTTGTCCTGCTGTACTGATTTGGGCACCGGCTCGCCCCGGTCACTGACATCTACACGCCAGCCCCGGGCGCGAATGGCTTGCGCAATGGATTGCGCCAGGGTTTCATCGTCTTCAACCAGAAGGATGTTCATGGGTGCCTGGATGAAGGAGGGCGGTTCGGCTCCGGGTTGCTCAATGTGGGCTGGCTCAAATAGGTTCCATGCCGTTTTCGCGCTTGAGCTGCGCTACGGACGCCGAGGCCATGAAAGCGAGTAGTTGGCGCACTGCATCGGGCTGGGCCGAGGCTGCCGCTACGCCTCCCGAAAAAACGGTGGCAATCTGAATGGCTTCCGGCAGGGGGCCTAG
The DNA here is from genome assembly GCF_049532675.1 of Ottowia sp. VDI28. NCBI lineage: Bacteria > Pseudomonadati > Pseudomonadota > Betaproteobacteria > Burkholderiales > Comamonadaceae > Ottowia > Ottowia sp. VDI28. Next base: position 2,877,149 of record NZ_CP149820.1, read on the forward strand.
AACATCGATGCCCGGAAGGTGCATCAGTTCGCTCAGTTGCTGAAAACCCAGGGTGACTTCTCCACTGGCGATCAGCGAACCCACCGGTACGCCGGGAGGGGGGACGACTAGCTTGCTCTTGACCTGCTCCGAGATACCCCAGCGCTCGAACAGGGCAGCCAGTTGAACGCCGCTTGGGCCGGTGGAGTAGCCCAGGGTAGGCGCGGCCAGCACGGCTTGCTTGACGGCGGCTTCGCTGCTGATATCCGGGGCCTGGGCGCCGGCCTTGACGGCGATGGCTACGCCAGATCGCACCAGATCGGCTCGGCTTCCGGCGAGGGCGTGGCCGCTGGCGATGAGCTTGTCGATGGCATCGGAGGCCAGAATCACGGCATCGAAGGCTTCACCAGCCTGCACGCGTTTAGCGGCATCCACACCCCCACGGATTCGAGCTTGATGGAGGTCTCTGGATTTTGCTGCTCATAAAGAGCGGTCAGCTCGCCAAGCAGCTTCTTGGTGGCCATGGAAGAGATGATGTTCAGAGCCGATGGATTCATGGCGTGTTCTTCGTTTTCAGGAAAGCCCGGCATGCCTGCCGCATGGGCCGTATTTTTGCAGGTTACTCAAGAGATTCTCTACAGGCGGATAATTCAGCGCTATGGCAAGTTTGGTTCTGGGTATTGAATCCTCCTGTGACGAGACGGGGGTGGCGCTGGTCCGCAGCACGGGGCAGGCTGTGCCGCAACTGCTGGCCCATGCGCTGCACACGCAGATCGCGATGCATGCCGATTACGGCGGAGTAGTGCCCGAACTGGCCAGCCGGGATCACATCCGGCGGGTGCTGCCGCTCACGGAGCAGGTGCTGGCCCAGGCAAATCAGGCGCTGGACGCGGTGGACGTCGTGGCCTATACGCGCGGCCCGGGTCTTGCCGGAGCATTGCTGGTGGGCGCCGGGGTGGCTTGTGCCCTTGGAGCCGCCCTTGGCAAGCCAGTGCTCGGCGTACACCATCTTGAAGGGCATCTGCTTTCTCCGTTCCTGAGTGCTGACCCGCCTGAGTTTCCGTTCGTGGCATTGCTGGTGTCTGGCGGGCACACGCAACTGATGCGGGTGGATGGGGTAGGGCGTTATCGCCTGTTGGGGGAAACCATCGATGATGCCGCCGGCGAAGCATTCGACAAATCCGCCAAGCTGCTGGGCCTGGGTTACCCAGGCGGGCCGGCGCTGGCGCGCCTGGCTGATTTTGGCGATGCCACGGCTTACAAGCTTCCTCGCCCCCTGCTGCATAGCGGTGACCTTGATTTTTCCTTCGCCGGCCTGAAAACGGCCGTGCTCACGCAAGTGAAAAAACTGGAAGGCGCGCCTTGCGAGCAGATGCGCGCCGATCTGGCCGCCTCGACGCAAGAGGCCATCGTTGAAGTATTGCTGAAGAAATCGCTCAAGGCTCTGGAACAAACAGGCCTGAAGCGATTGGTGGTGGCGGGCGGTGTAGGCGCCAACGCGGCCCTGCGCGAGCAATTGAATGCGGCCTGCACCAAACGCGGCGTTCGCGTGCACTACCCTGAGCTGCATCTATGCACCGACAACGGCGCCATGATCGCCCTGGCCGCCGCCATGCGGATCCAAGCCGGCATCGAGGCACCCCAAGCACGCTACGCCTTCGACGTCAAACCGCGCTGGCCGCTGGACGCCTTGATGATGGCTTGAACGATCGGGTAAGACAAGACCGCACACAAGCGCCAGCAAGGAAGCCAGCCTTGGCGCGACAACTCCAAATCGAAAGGCCGCGGAGCAGGCCACACCAGGGCCACCGCGGAGCGGGCTTGGCCCGGCCGCCGGTGGCGTCCCCCTCAGGGGGAAGGCGCGCAAGCGCCTCAGGGGGAGCCTAAACAGCAGCTTCGATCTGCGGCATAGAGATGCGAGCCTTGGTCAGCACCATGCCCAGGTTGGCCGTGCGGCGGCAGACGAACACGGCAATGTAGTCAGACACTTTCTTGCCGCGAATGAAAACGTGGATCAGGTTGTCGCTGTTGACGATCAGTTCCTGGAAATAGTGATGCCCGTCGTCGGCCAAGCCTCGCGATTTCTTGAAAAGGCGCTCGATCATCGAGACATTGGGACCATTGAACAGGTCGCCTGTTGCAGCGGCCACCAAGTCAATGACTTCGCGCGGGTGCGAATCGGCGGTACGGATGCCAAGCAGCATTCCGGATACCGCATCCACGTAACCAATGGCTACACACTCGGGCACGGCCGCTTGGGCATCGGCCAATACTTTATCTAGGCTCACCTTCATTCTCCTCGTGGGTTGGGGATTCGTTGTTCAGCCCAGTTTCTGCAGCAGCGACGCTTCATAGTCATGCAGCAGGGCTTCCTGGGCTTCTGATTGCACATACTGTGCCTGGATGCTGCGTACGCGCCGAAGCGCTTCCTCAGCGGTCAATCCTTCGCGTACCAGCCAGGCCGCCAGAATGGTGCCGGTGCGCCCGAGGCCGGCCAGGCAGTGCACGGCCAGCACTTCGCCCTTGCGCAGCAGCACGGACATTCGGGCCAGCAGCATCTGCGTCTGGGCCACGGTGGGGGGCTCTCGGTCATAGATGGGCAGATGCAGATTGCTCAGCCCGTGCTGCCGCAGGGGTTCCTGAGGGAGATCCTGCTCCGTCAAGGTGATCAGCATCGTGACGCCGCAGCGGCGCAGTGCCTGAAGATCGGTCTCCATGGACTGGACCACGCCCGGCCATGGTGTGCCTCCCAGCCGGCCTGGGACCAGCCATGAAAATCCTGTGGGCCCCCGGCTGGCGGGAATGGCATCCGGGCTGGGTGCCAAGGGATTCCAGTCCAGCAGGACGGCATGGCTTGGGGCGCGGCGGAGCGGAGGCGGATTGGCCGGCTCCGCGGAAGAGGGCAAGGAGGGCGCCACGGGGGCCTGGGGAGTGGCGGCATCTGCATCAGGAGACGGAGCGGGTTCCGGTTCCGGCTCGGCAGGGAGGGGCCGGCTGCTCTCTTCCGCTGACACGAATTCGGCAATAGCGGCCAGAGCCGCTGCGGGCAAGGGCGGCGGCGGCTCCACGTCGTCCGCGAGTTCTTCCGGTTTCGCATTGGGAGAGGCCACCGCGCAGCTACCGGTCCGTACGAACTGGTGGCCGGCGGCGGTCAGTGGTGCATTCAGGAAGGCTTCCATGGGGCGGGCTTCGAGAATCCGCCCTCCGGCGAGCAGCAGCATATGGCCTGCCAGCGCCTGCGCGTGGCGCTGATGGTGCGTGGCCATGAGCACGGCGGACTGCTTGGAAACCTGCCGAAGCAGTTGGATCAGGACGTAGGCGTCGTAGGCTGGAAGCTCCGCCGTAGGCTCGTCGACCATCAGCAGTGCCGGCTTGGCCCATGCTTCCCGCAGGATGGCCACTGCCCTTTGCTGCGCAATGGGCAGTGTGTGGATGGGCTGCTCAAGCGCTTTTTCCAGTTCGGGAAGTTCGAATTCCCGGAGTTGCTGGATGCACCAGGCACGCAATTCGCCCACACCCAGATGCAGCGTGGGACGAACCACGTCGAGGAGGGCGTCGATCGTGCGGGAGTGCAGCATCCGCGCGTGCTGCTGGATAAGACGGGGGGCCTCCGCGCCCACATGGCGCACGCTTCCCCAGCGGCGAAAGCGTGGGTTGGGTGTATTGAGGCCTGCCAATGTGCGCAGGAGGGTGGATTTCCCGGAACCGGAGGGGCCCATCAAGGCCGTCACCCCTTGCGCTGGCATGGTGAACTCGACGTCTGCCAGTATCACTCGCGAACCGAATGAAACTCCCAACCCTTCCACCTCAATGCAGTACCCGGATTCCACACCCAGCTCCTCAATATCTTGTGGTCGCCTGCACGGGTATACCACCAAAGTAACAAGATGATACTTTATGTTTTCATTAAAGACGTTTGATGTTGCTTTGATAAGGTGGAGTTACTACGTTTTATTTCGCTCCTGTTTCGCGGATGCCACGCTTGTTTCCTGCTCGAAGCCGTTTTCCAAATAAAAACGCCCCCAAAGGGGCGTTTGGGGGCGTTTTTTCCACCGATGTCCGGCGGCAGTAACCCGCCTGGCCGGCTGGGTGCGCGTCAGTGAATTTCCAGCGCGACGGCCTTGCTGACAGGGGCAGGCTTGGCCAGCGTGAGCGTCAGCACACCGTTTTCCAGCTTGGCTGTGCTGGTGGCGGTATCGATGTGGCGCGGAAACTCGTAGGCCTTCTTGTACTGGCGCGGGGCGTCTTCCACGGTCTCGATCTTCACGCTCTGGCCTTCGATGGCGATGCTGAGTTGTTCCCGGCTCACACCCGGCAGATCGAGGACGAGCGTCCAGCTTTTGTCGTCTTCGGAAAATTGCGCGCCAGCGGCGCGGAAGGTGTCGTCCAGGAAGCGGTCGAGAGAGCGCAGAGCCGGTCCATAGACCGAACGGCGGGCAGCGGGGGCGGCAGTGATGAACATGGCGTTTCCTTTGTCTATCAAGTGTTGAACTCGGCCCGTGATTGCCACGCGGCCGTCGCTTGATGGATCAATTGCGCATCGGCGCCGGGTTTTCAAGGCCTGCGCGCTGCTAAATAAATTTGCAATACCGCCCTTGAAATCACGCCCGACGATCCCTACGAAAATAAGAGAAATTAAGTATCCGTACGCTCTGAGAGGATCCTGCGGAGGCAGGGGGCCGTGGGCGGTATCATTTGCGGCTTCCCGATGCTGTTGCCTGTTCGGATGCCATTTGACTCTCTATCGCGCCGCGCCACGTGCTGGCTGCTGGCTCCGGTGCTTGTGCTGGGGGGCTGTGCGGGGCTCTCCCGCAACCCCGCACCGCTGATCAACTACAAGCCCGAGACTTTCGGTGCTTCGACCTATTCACGCCGGTTTGCAGCCAATCCGGCGCAGACGTGCGAAGCCGCGCGGCGTGCGCTGCTCGGGCAGGGCTATATCGTCGTCTCTGCGGCGGCTGAGCAGGTGACGGCGCGCAAGTTTTTCCAGCCCAATCCCGATCACCATGTGCAGCTCGAATTCCGCGTGGTCTGCGCGGCCGAAGTCGGTGAAGGGGGCGACACCATCGCTTTCGCCAATGGTTTGCAGGACCAATACAACGTGCGCAAGGTCAAGGAGTCTGCGTCATTGGGCGTGGGTGGTTTCGGCTCCCTGTCGCTGCCCGTGGAAGGCGGGACGGATACGATGGTCAAGGTGGCCAGCGAAACTGTGACCGACGAGCGTCTCTACCAGAGCTTTTTCGATCTGCTGGCCGGCTATCTCGATAGTGTCATTCCTCCTGAGCCAGTCAAGCCGCCTGAGCCCGCCAAGCCATCTGAGCCAGCCAAGACGCCGGAGCCTTCCAAGACCCCTGAACCCGCCACGCCGCCTGAACCCACCACACCGCCTGAACAGGTACAGTCGGCTGGGCTGGCCAAGCCGTCTGAGCCGGACGTGCTGCTTGAATCGTCCAAACCACCAGAGCTGCCCGCCTCGACAGCCAGTCAAGCCGAACGGTAAGCCTGGGCTCTGAGCCTTGAATTCTTTCTCCACAGGTCTGCAATGCCAACTACATCTCGTCGCAACGTACTGCGGAAATCCGCCTTGCTTCCCTTGGCTCTTTTGGGGGCTACTTCGCTGACCTCCTTCGCCCAGTCAGGAAAGCCGTCCGGCGATCCCGTCAAACTGGCGTTGATTGAGTCCATGAGCGGGCCATTCGCCAATACCGGCGAGGCGGTTTACCGGAACATTGCCTGGGCCGTGGAGCGGGTGAATGCGCGAGGCGGTGTGCCTACAGCCACCGGGCCGCGGCCGCTGGCGGTGGAGCGATTTGACAACAAGGGGCAAGTGGAGGAGTCGCTCTCGGCTTTGCGTGCGGCTATTGACAGCGGCGCGCGGTTCATCTTGCAAGGCAATTCCTCGTCAGTGGCCGCGGCCTTGATCGATGCCGTGAACAAGCACAACCAACGGGATGCCGAGCTGCAGGTGCTGTTCCTCAACTATTCCGCGGTTGATCCGGCCTTTACCAACGAATCATGCAGCTACTGGCATTTCCGTTTCGATGCGCACTCCGACATGCGTATCGCGGCATTGATGCAGGTGCTGAAGGAGGATGCGGCGCTCAAGGGCATCTACCTGATCGGGCAGGACTACAGCTTCGGACACGCCGTGGTGCGCGAAGCCAAGCGCCAACTTGCGCAGCAGCGACCCGATGTGGCCGTGGTGGGGGAAGAGTTTCACCCCATTGGGCGCGTCAAGGATTTTCTGCCCTACGCCACGAAGATCAAGGCCAGTGGCGCGCAAGCGGTGCTCACGGGCAACTGGGGCAATGACCTTACCCTGCTGGTGAAGGCCGCGCGCGATGTCGGCTTTGAAGGGCGTTTCTATACTTTCTATGGCAACGCCCTGGGTGCGCCCGCCGCAATTGGCGATGCCGGCATTGGCAAAGTCGTGGCAGTGGCCGACTGGCTGCCCAACATGCCCACGGCGGAAAGCGCTGCATTCTACAAATCATTCCGTGAGCGTTTCCCGAAGCCTCAGGATGACTACGTGCATATGCGCATGCAACTCATGATCGAGGCGCTGGCGCAGGCGGTCGAGCGTGCCCGCAGCATCGAGCCGCGGGCCGTGGCGGCGCAATTGGAACGCGCGGATGTGACGTTTGCCGGTCAACGCGGGCAAATGCGCGCCATGGATCACCAGTTCCAGCAATCGCTGGTGGTGGGCGTGATGGAGCGCAAGGGCACGCAAGGTGTGCCTTTCGATGTGGAAGGTTCTGGCTACGGTTTTCGCGTGGTACGGCAGATCAGTGCGGAGCAGGCCGCGCTGCCGAGCACGTGCAAGATGGTACGGCCGGGCTGAGCACCCGATGTTCGGGTGCGCGGGTGCTGGAGGCTCGCGCACCAATTTCCTCCTAGATTGCCTCGCAGAATGAATCCGGGCTGCTGCTAGCAGGCGGCCTTTAGAGCGTCAACACGTTCTTGGAGGCGGAGCCTGCTCCGCCCGTATTCATGACCACTGCCTGGAATTTAGAGGAAATACCATGCCTTTGCCCACCAGACCGCGCCTGGCGTTCTTGCCCCCGATCCTGGCGCTGATGGTTGCTGCCTCGAGCGCGACCCCCAGTTTCGCGCAGATGCGCGGCCAACCGCCTTCACCTCCGCCGGAGGCTTATACCGCCTGCGAAGGCAAGGCTGAGGGGGCGAGTGTGACGCTCACCATGCCTGATGGCAAGACGTTGGCGGGCACTTGCCGCACGCTGGACGGCAAACTGGTCGCCATGCCCGCCAAAGGGCCTGGTGCCGGCGGCCCTCCGCCCATGCCCGCGAGCTGATCCGATCCACCCACTCAAGGAGATGCGCTTCATGAGCGAGCTTCACCACGAACATGACCTTGGGCTTGCACACGATCTGGAGGTCATGGCGCGCCGCGCCTATGAACGCCGCCGCGTGCTGGGCTTGATTGCTTCCGGCGCCGCGGTCTTTCTGGGGGCCTGCGGCGGCGGTGGCGGCGACGACGATGTCGGCTCCATTACAAGCAGCGATTCCGGTTCCAGCGATTCCAGTTCGAGCGGCTCCAGCGACTCGGGTAGTGTCTCGAGCCCCGCTTCCAATACCTGCATGGTCGATCCTACGGAAACGGAAGGCCCTTATCCGGGCGACGGCTCCAACAGGGTCAATGGCAGCCTGGTCAACGTATTGGCGCAGAGCGGTGTGGTCCGCAGCGACATTCGCAGCAGCTTCGGCAGCGCCTCCGGTACCGCCGAAGGGGTGCTGGTGACGCTGAAGATCACCGTGGTCAACGTCAACAACAGTTGCGCGCCGCTGTCAGGCTATGCCGTCTATTTGTGGCACTGCACCCGCGGTGGTGAATACTCGCTGTACGCCAGCAGCCTCTTGAACGAGAACTACCTGCGCGGCGTGCAAGCGACTGACGGCAACGGCGAATGCACCTTTGTGACCATCTTCCCCGGCTGTTATGACGGACGCTGGCCGCACATGCACTTCGAGATCTACCAGAGCGCAAACAGCGCCACCAGCTACAGCAACAAGCTGTTGACGTCGCAGATGGCCATGCCGAAGGAGACGGCCAGCGCTGTATACAGCAGTGTCAGCGGCTACAGCGCCAGCGTGTCCAATCTGGCGCGGGTGAGCTTGTCGAGCGACATGGTGTTCGGCGACAACACCAGTGAGCAGGTGGCGTGGCAAACGCCGGTTTTCAGCGGCGATACGGCCAGCGGCTATACCGCCACCATCACCATTGGCGTTTCGGCCTAAGCGCGGGCTTGGCTTTGGCTCCGGCGTGGCTACAAGCTATGCTGGAGCCTGACGGCCCAAGTGTTCCCTGGCCTTGTTTCACCATATTCACCATGCGCCGCCTGAAGCTCCAGAGCAAAGCATTCATCGCCTTGGCAGCGCTGCTCGCCGCACTGCTGGTGCTGTTCGTGGGCTTTTCGCGCCTCGGACTGCAGCGCGGGTTGGGGCCTTATATGGCCGAGGTCGAGCTGGCGGGGATGGATTGGCTGGCGGATCGCTTGACCCTCTACCATGGGCAACAGGGCGGGTGGGAGTTCCTGCGTGGTCAACATGGCCCCTGGCACGATCTTCTTCCTCCAGGCGGGGAGCCGCGAAACCGGCTTCACTCCAGTCCACCGGACCAGCCGCCTGCACCGCCTTCCGGCCATGACGAGCCTCCGCGCCGGGGACCACCCGAGGGGCGGCCACCGTTGGCGCCTCCTGACCGCCCTTTCGGCGGCCCCTTCGAACGCCTGGGGTTGATGGATGCCCAAGGGCATCTCGTCTATGGCCTGGCGCCACAGCCTGGCGCGGCGCGCCGGACCCTGCGCTCAACCGATGGGCAAGCCGTCGGCGAACTGGTGTTGTCTCCTGCGCAGAACCTGCAGAGCGAGACGGACCGGGCTTTTCTGGCTCAGCAAATGGGATTTGTCGCCTGGACAGGGCTGGCCGGGTTGGGATTGGCTCTATTGCTGTCGGCTTGGCTTGCACGGCGCTGGCTGGAGCCGCTGACCGCTTTCGTGGAAGGGCTGCGCGGCATCGCGGCGGGAAAGCTCGAGACCCGCGTCATGATCAAGGGCGATCAAGAGCTGGACCGCCTGGCGGATACCTTCAACGACATGGCCACGCAGTTGGCGGGTGTGGAGGCTTCCCGCCAACGCTGGTTGGCTGATGTGGCGCATGAACTGCGCACCCCGCTGACCACCATGCGGGCCGAAATGGAGGCGATCCAGGACGGCGTACACCCCCTCGATGAACGGACCGCGCTGCGACTGCACCGGCAAACCATGCGCCTGATCCGGCTGGTCGATGATCTGCGGGTCAGCCTGGACGGCCCGGATGCGTCGCGTTCGGCGAACCACGTGCCGGTGCATCCTCTGTCATTGCTGATCGAAGCTCTGCAGAGCGTGGCGCCGCGCTTCGCGCAAGCGAACATCAACCTCGCATATGCTGGTGTGAACGAGCTTGCCGCACGTGATCCTGCTCCGTTGGTGTCGGGCGATGCGCATCAATTGCATCAGCTGTTTTCCAACGTACTGGAAAATACTCTCCGCTATACCGAGGCGCCGGGGCGGCTCGAAGTGGCGGCCGTTCTGGATACATGGCAAGGCGGTGCGGCCTTGCAACTGATCTGGGACGACACAGCCCCTGGCGTGGCGCCGCAGCACTTGCCCCGGCTGTTCGACCGGCTCTATCGGGTAGACGCCTCGCGCGTGCGTGAGGGGGATGGCATGGGGGGCTCGGGCCTGGGGCTCGCGATCTGCAGTGCGATCGCGCAAGCTCATGGGGGCCGCATCGAAGCATCCGTTTCACCTCTCGGGGGGCTGCGCATCACGCTGTGGCTTCCATTACTGGAGAATTCGCCTCCATGAGTCCTGCCCATATCCTGGTGGTGGAAGACGAGACGGACATCGCGGCAATCATCCTCGACTATCTGCGCCACGCGGGTTACGAGGCCGAGCACATCCGCGACGGGCGTCTCGCATTGGAGAGCATCCTGCGGGCACCGCCGAGCTTGGTGCTGCTGGACATCATGCTGCCAGGCATGGATGGGCTCAGCGTGCTCCGTGAAACCCGGCGCCATACAGCATCCCCTGTGATCCTGCTGACAGCACGGGTCGAGGAAATGGATCGTCTGCTGGGGTTGGAGCTCGGTGCCGATGACTATATCTGCAAGCCTTTTGCGCCCCGCGAAGTGGTGGCCCGGGTCAAGGCCGTGCTGCGCCGGAGCCTGGTCCCCGTACGCGAGCAAAGCCTGGTCCTGTTTCCCGAGCAGGGGCGGGCTCTTCTATACGGCCAGGTGCTGCCACTGACGAAGCGCGAGCTGAGCTTGCTGCAGGTGTTGATGAAGCAGCCGGGCCGGGTGTTTTCCCGATCGCAGCTGCTGGATCTGGCCTGCGCCGATACCCTGGATGTGAACGACCGCGCCATCGACAGCCATATCAAGCATCTGCGCCGAAAAATCAAGGCCACAGGAGGCGGCGATCATGAATGGATCCGTTCTGTCTACGGCGTCGGGTTCGCTTTTGAGCCCGAGGGGCCAGCATCTTGAGATAGAGGCACGCCTGCGGCATCTTTGTGCGGTGGCGCGGCTTTGGGTTGCAGCGATGGGGGCAGGGTATGGTGAGGCGCTTGCCGGCCGCGAAACAGCGCCGCGCGGCCTAACAGCATTGCCGTGACTGGAACCGTGATCGACAGCAGGATGATGATCAGCCACACGTGCAGCACCAACTCGCCATTCAATACCGAAAAATAGACAATCGATGCCAGCGTGACACACCACGCGCTGCCCGTGGAAGCCAGCGCCGGCGGGTGCATGCGTTGAAAGAAGTTTTTCAGGCGTACCAGGCCCCAGGCTGCACTCAGGACAAACAGCCCACTGAGCACCAGCAAGGCGGCCACCACGATTTCAGCCCACAGAGGAATCGGATTGCTCATTCAGCGGCCTCCGATGCGATGTACATGTTCAGTCATTGTGGTGTCGGCCGCAATGATCGAATTCGCGTGGCCGATCCCCATCTTCGGTGGGGCCCCTCGTCCTTGGCTCATTCGATCACCTCTCCCCTCAGCAAGAATTTCGCCATGGCTGCAGAACTGACGAAGCCAAACAGGGCCATCAGCAGGGCGGCTTCAAAATAAGTGCTGCTGGCGTAGCGGATGCCCACGACGAGAATCACCAGCGTGCCGATGATGTAGATGAAATCCAGCGCCAGCACGCGGTCCTGGGCGGCGGGACCGCGAAGGACCCGCCATAAGGCCAGCAGCATGGCGACGCCGTAGGCGCACAGCGTGAAAACAATGGCGTAGGTCAGCAGAGGGCTCATGACTCGAAGATCTTTCGCAGGGGGGCCTCGTAGCGCTCCTTGTAGTGCGCGATGAAAGCTTCATCATCCGTGGCGTTCCAGGCATGGAGCATCACGGAGCTGGCATCCCGGGCCAACTCGCACCACACCGTGCCGGGCACCACGGTGGTAATCGTCGCGAGGGCAGCCAAGGCGCTGGGGTCCCGGAGATCCAATGGAATCACGATGAAGCGGCTCTCTGGAGGACGCCGCTTGGCGGTCAGCACGCCGCTCAACACCTCCAGATTGGAGAGCAGAACGTCATAGCCCACCACCAGGATCAGACGCGCCAGCACCAGCGGATGCCGGATCCTTGCACGCCCCGGGCGCAAAGGTTCGAACAGAACCGGCAGCAGGATGCCAAGCACCACCGCAAGAATGATCTGCCCAGCACTGACCGAGCGATTCAGCACCAGCCACATGACCACCAGCGCGGCGGAGAGCAGGGGAGCAGGGAATAGCTTGTTCATCGTCTCAAGCCTCCTTCTCCCGAGGCGGTGGGTGAGGGGACCGGCTTGGTTGAAATCACGGTTCCGATGTACTCCTTGGGATCATGCAGGCCGCGGGCCGTGGCATTGGTGTAGCGCAGCACCGCGTCGGCCTGCCATACCAGCACGGCCACGAGCAGTAGCAGGGCGCCGATGGGCAGCGTTTCAATGACACGCAGGCGAGGCACGGGCCGGCCTTGTGGCGCCCAGAAGTAGCGCACACCGGCGCGGGACAGCCCGATAGTGGTCAGCAGGCCGCCACCAATCAGCAAGCCCATCAGCACCCAGGCCGCCAAGGGCGGGCTGGCGTCCTGGCCCATACCCACAGGGTTGAGCAGTGCCGAAAGCATCACGAATTTGCCCACGAAGCCGGAAAGTGGCGGCAGGCCGGCCATGGTGAGTACGCAGGCGATGAAGGCCAGGCCCAGAAAAGCCATGGCGGCCGGGATGGCTTGGCCGATCAGGGCGGTTTCGTCGTCATCCAGGTTCACATCGCGCGTGGGCATCAGGTCGACCGGATAGGCAAAAGCCTCGTCCATCTCCAGTTCACTGATGTAGGAAGGCTTTTCATCCTCCTCCCGCGAACGCTCGATCAACTCGATGAGCAGGAAAAACGCGCTCACGGCCAGGGTGGAACCAAGGGCGTAGTAGAGCGCCCCCGTGACCTTCGGCTGCCCGAAGCCCAGCGCGGCCATCAGGGTGCCGGAAGACAGAATGACGCAAAACGCCGCCATTCGCCCCAGGCGCTGAGTGGCGATGACGCCAATGGCACCGAAGGCCAGTGTGGCCAGGCCGATCCAGATCAAAGCGGAGCCGCCGAACAATGCCGAAACTCCCGCATCCTGCGGGAATAGCAGAGTCCACACCCGAAGCACGGAGTACACCCCCAGCTTCGTCATGATGGCGAACAAGGCCGCGACGGGCGCCGATGCCGCCGAGTAGGCCGGCGCCAACCAGAAGTTGAGTGGCCAGGCGCCCGCTTTCACCAGAAAGGCGATCGCCAGAATGGCCGCGCCAGCATGCAGGAGCCCTCGGTCATTTTCGCCAATGGCCGGCACCATGATGGCCATGTCGGCCAGGTTCAGGGTACCGGTGACACCGTAGAGAATGGCCACGCCGATCAGGAACATGCTGGAAGCCAGCAGGTTCACCGCGATGTAATGCAGCCCGGAGCGCACGCGGGGCCATCCGGAGCCATGCAGCAACAGGCCGTAGGAGGCCGTCAGCATGATCTCGAAAAACACGAACAGATTGAACAGGTCAGCCGTCAGGAAGGCCCCGTTCAGGCCCATCAATTGCAATTGGAACAACGGATGGAAGTGCACCCCCGCCTTGTGCCAGCGGGCGACGGCGAACAGCAGCCCGCCGAGCCCGAGGATGGACGACAGCAGCAGCATCATGGCCGAGAGGCGGTCGGCTACCAGCACGATGCCATAGGGCACCGGCCAGTTCGAAGGCAGGTAGACGCCCACCGCCTGGGGCCCGCCCATCTTTTGCGCCCAGTACACCAACGCGATAGCGACGAACAGACCCAGCAGGCACGACACCACATTGACCACGGCCTTCAGTGGCCGGCGTGTATCGCCCAGCAGCAGCATCAGCACCGCGGTGCCCATAGGCAGCAGGATGGGCGCGATGATCAGGTGCGGCATCAACCGCTCGATCAGATGGCTCATTCGCGCTCCTCACCATCAACATGGTCGGTGTCGGAAAGGCCCCGGGAGGCCATCAGCACCACCAGAAAGAGCGCCGAGGTGGCAAAGCCAATGACGATCGCCGTCAGCACCAGCGACTGCGGCAATGGGTCGGTGTAGTTTTCCAGATTGGGTACCAGGCCGGGTGTGACGATGGGCTCCTTGTCGAGCAAAAGGCTGCCCATGGCGAAGATGAAGAGGTTGACCGCGTATGACAACAGGCTGAGACCCATCAGCACCTGAAAGGTTCGGGGGCGCAGCACCAGCCACACGCCAGAGCCCCCGAGGATGCCGATCACGATGGTCAGAATGATTTCCATTAGCCAGCCTCCCCAGGTTGTGCAGGCTTGCGGTGGCTACGCACCGATTGGTGAGCCAGCGCGGTCAGAATCAGCAGGGTGGAGCCGACCACCACCGCGAACACGCCCGCATCGAAGAACAACGCGCTGGATACATGGATTTCGCCCACCACGGGCAGCGTGAAGTGCGCCATGTGCGTGGTCAGGAACGGATAGCCGAAGTACAACGCGCCCAGCCCGGTGCACAAGGCCAGCAGCATGCCCACGGCGATCCAGCGGATCACCCGGAGTTGGAGGTGGGCCTCCACCCAATGGGTTCCGGCGACGATGTACTGCGTGAGAAAGGCGATGGACACGACCAGGCCGGCCACGAAGCCTCCGCCTGGCTCGTTGTGCCCGCGCATGAAAAGATAGGCTGCCACCATGCCGGCGATGGGCAGCAGCAGCCGCACCAGAACGGCGGGCACCATCATGTAGCCCAGCGCCGTATCCTCCGCGGTGCGGGGGTTGATGAGGTCGGTTTCCAGATCGGCCGGGATGGACCGCTGTTGCGGCGGTAGCTGGATAACCTCGCGTGGCGGACGGAAGCGCCGCAGCAGCGCATACACCGTGAGCGCCACGATGCCCAGCACGGTGATTTCCCCCATGGTGTCGAAACCGCGGAAATCCACCAACATGACGTTGACGACGTTGGTGCCGCCACCCTCCGGCAATGCACGGTCGATGAAGAAGGGAGAGATACTCTGCGGTGCGGGACGGGTCATCATGGCATAGGCCAACACGGCCATGCCGCTGCCGGCCACCACGGACACCACCAGATCGCGCAGGCGCCGCAGCCGGGTGCGGGTACTGAACGCCGCCTCGTCCGTCGGCAGGCGCTTGGGCAGCCAGCGCAACCCGAGCAGGAACAAAATGGTGGTCACTACTTCCACCGTCAACTGGGTCAGTGCCAAGTCAGGGGCGGAAAACCAGACAAAAGTCAGGCTCACTACCAAGCCTACGCCGCCCACCAGGATCAGCGCAGCCAACCGATGGAATTTGGCCTGGTTGGCAGCGGCCAGCGCACAGATGCAGCCAACCACCCACAGCAACGCGACCGAGATGGTGCCGGGTACGCGCGTGCGGTCGCCCCAGACCAGGCCATGGCGCAGCGATGCCCAAGCTGCCGCAATGGCGGCCAGCACCATCAGCAGCATCTGCGGCTGCAGGCGCGCGGTGGAGAGCAGCCTGAGCAACCCCCGGCTGGCCTTGTCGAGCGCCAGCAATGTGCTTTGGAATAAGTGCTGGCCATCGAGCCGGTGAATCAGCGGTGGCTCATTCAGGCGGCCGCTTTCGAGCTGGCGGCGCAGGAGCAGATACAACACGATGCCGCCAGCCAACGCCACCAGACTCATCACCAGCGGCCTATTGATGCCGTGCCATACGGCCAGGCTGTAGCTGGGCAAGTTGCCGCCCACCACCGGACGCGCGGCCAAGTCAAGCGCCGGGCCGATCGACCACTGGGGGAAGATACCCACAAGCAGGCAGAGCAGCACCAGCACCTCCACCGGCACGCGCATCCAGCGCACGGGTTCATGCGGCTCGCGAGGCAGGTTGGTGGAGGGTTTGCCGAAAAGAACGTCCCACGAAAAACGCAGCGAGTAGGTCACGGCGAAAATGCCCGCCACCGTGGCAGCGATCGGCAGGCCGTAGTCGAGCCAGGGCAGGGCGTGCAGATCGATCGTTTCCGCGAAGAACATCTCTTTCGAGAGAAAACCGTTCAGGAGCGGCACGCCGGCCATGGCCGCGCTGGCCACTAGCGCCAGGGTGCCGGTGATAGGCATGGCCTGGAAGAGCCCGTTGAGGCGGCGGATATCGCGGGTGCCGGTTTCATGGTCGATGATCCCCGCGGCCATGAAGAGCGATGCCTTGAACGTGGCATGGTTCATGATGTGGAACACGGCTGCCACGGCGGCCAGATCGCGGTTCAGGCCCAGCAGGAGGGTGATCAAGCCCAGGTGGCTGATGGTGGAATAAGCCAGCAGGCCTTTCAGGTCGTCCTGGAACATGGCGGCATAGGCGCCAAGCACCAGCGTGATGACCCCCGCGCCGCCCACGAGCCAGAACCACTCGTCGGTGCCCGAAAGCGCTGGCCACAGCCGTGCCAGGAGAAACACGCCGGCCTTCACCATGGTGGCCGAATGCAGGTAGGCCGATACTGGTGTGGGCGCAGCCATGGCCTTGGGCAGCCAGAACTGGAACGGAAACTGGGCGCTCTTGGTCAGCGCGCCAAGCAGCACCAGTACGAGCGTGGGTGTATAGAGCGCATGCGCGCGGATGCGATCTCCGGCTTCCAGCGTTCTTTCGAGATCGTAGCTGCCAACAATGTGGCCCAGCATCAGAACACCCGCCAGCAGGCACAGCCCGCCCGCGCCGGTGACGGTCAGCGCCATGCGGGCGCCGCGCCGCGCGTCCTTGCGGTGGTGCCAGTAGCCGATAAGCAGAAAGCTGAACAGGCTGGTCAGTTCCCAGAAGAACACCAATTGAATGGTATTGCCCGAGAGCACCACGCCCAGCATGGCACCCATGAAAGCCAGGAAGAACGAGAAAAAGCGCGGAACCGGATCTTCCTTGCTCATGTAATAGCGCGCATACAGCGCCACCAGCAGCCCGATCCCGGTCACCAGCGTGGCGAACATCCAGGCGAAGCCGTCCACGCGTAGCACGAGGTTGAGGCCCGCCGAGGGAATCCAGGCCACTTCCTGGCGCAATACCCCGCCATCGCGCAGCGCCGGAAACATCAGCGCCACCTTGAAGAGGGCCGCTCCTGCCGCCAAAGCCGACAAGGTGGCTGCCGTATTGCGCGCATGCGTGGGCAACAGGGCAGCCACCAGGGCGCCGGCGAAAGGCAGAAGAAGCAGGGTGAGTAAATCCATGTAGTCGTTAAGTCTAACGGCCTCCAGCGTTTTTTCCGGTTTAGGCACCTCTGAAAATTCGCGCCAAAATCTCACCCATGCGCATTTTGCTGGCTGAAGACGACACGATGATCGGCGAAGTGGTGCTTGATGCACTGCGTGCCGAAGGCTGGGCTGTTGATTGGGTCAAGGATGGCGGCATGGCCGAGACGGCGCTGGCCACGGCCCACTACGATCTGCTGCTGCTGGATCTGGGTTTGCCCCGCAAGGACGGCCTGGAGGTACTGCGCGCCTTGCGTGCGCGCAAGCAGCGCCTGCCGGTTCTCATAGCTACCGCGCGGGATGCCGTGGCCCAGCGTGTGGAGGGGCTGGATGCGGGGGCGGACGACTACATCGTCAAGCCCTACGACCTCGACGAACTGCTCGCCCGCATCCGGGCGCTTCTGCGCCGCGCCGACGGCCGCGCCGAACCGGTCTACGAATGGGGAGATGTGGCTATCAATCCTGCCACCCGGGAGGTCACGCTGGCCGGTCAGCCCGTCAGCCTGTCCGCACGCGAATGGGCTGTGCTGGAGCCGTTGCTGGCCCGGCCAGGCCGGGTGCTTTCGCGCGCGCAGTTGGAAGAAAAACTTTATTCCTGGCGGGACGATATCAGCAGCAACGCGGTGGAGGTCTATATCCACGGGGTGCGCAAGAAGCTGGGAGCGGGTTTGATCGAGAATCAGCGGGGACTTGGGTACAGGGTCCCCCCAAGATGTGACCCCCCTGAGGCGCTGGCGCGCCTTCCCCCAGGGGACGCAGCCAGCGGCCTGGCGGAGCCAGCTCCGCGGCTGCCCTGGTTTGGCCTGCTCCGCGGCCTTCTGATTTGACTCCTTCCCCCTTTGGGGGCGCCCGGCGTAGGGGAAGGTTGGGATGGGGGCTTTCACGGCGTTTGATCTGAATGGGCTTTTGCTGCAGTTAAGGCTCTCCTTTCCCCCGTTGGCGGGAAAGGAGCAGGGCGCTGCGACCAGGCACTAGGCGGCTTCCTCTAATTTTCAAAAAATTCACAGGTCAGACACAAATCGGCGTTTATTTGTCGTCTAATCTGCCGCGCGGCGCGAGTTGCCGCCCCCCAAGCGATGAACTTCAGTTTCGACCTCAAGCGCACGGCCATTGTGTCGGTGGCCCGGTTGCTGCCCAATCGCTGGGATTTGGTGGCTTTTGCGCTTGTGGTCGGCTTGTTGGCAATGATGGCCATCGGGTTCGAGGAAACCATGGCGCCCATGGCCACGCTGCAGGCGCATCCGGTGTCGCTCGATCCGGCCGCTTTGCCCGAATATGCGTTGCGCACCACGCTGCGCATGCTGGCGGCTATGGTGGTGTCGCTGGTGTTCACGCTGCTGTATGGCACTCTGGCAGCAAAGAACCGGCGTGCCGAGAAGCTGCTGATTCCCATGCTTGACATCCTGCAGTCCGTTCCGGTGTTGGGCTATATCTCATTCACCGTGACCTTCTTCCTGGCCTTGCTCCCGGGGCGGGTAATGGGGGCCGAGTTCGCGGCCATTTTCGCGATCTTCACCAGCCAGGCCTGGAACATGACTTTCAGCTTCTATCAGTCGCTGCGTACCGTGCCGCGCGATCTGCTGGAGGTCTCGCGCGGATTTCACCTCACGGGTTGGCAGAAGTTCTGGAAACTGGAAGTGCCCTTTGCCATGCCCGGGCTCATCTGGAACATGATGATGTCGATGTCCGGCGCATGGTTCTTCGTGGTGGCTTCGGAAGCCATCACGGTGGGGCGGACTACGCTGACCTTGCCTGGCATCGGCTCCTATCTGGCACTGGCCATCGCGGAGCGTGATCTCCAAGCCATTGGCTGGGTGATCCTGACCATGGTGCTGGTGATCGTGGCCTATGACCAGCTTCTGTTCCGTCCCCTCGTGGCCTGGGCCGACAAATTCCGCATGGAGAACACGGCCTCGGGCAACGCGCCGCAATCATGGCTGCTCGGCCTTGTGCGCCGTACACGTGTCGTGCACCGCTTGCTGGCCCCGGCAGGGGCGCTGCTGGGCTATGTGGCCCGCCTGCCACTGCGCCTGCGGTCATCGTCTGCCTCCGCACGTGCGGTGGAAGGAGCTGCTGCATCACGTGCGGCAGATTGGATATGGAGCGCCGTGTTGCTGCTGGCGCTGGGCTACGTGGCCTGGCGCGTGACGGCCTACGTGGCCACCGGTGTGGGTTGGGCGGAGGTCGGCAAGGTACTGGTGCTGGGTTTGATCACCCTGGTACGGGTGGCCGCACTGATCCTGATTGCATCGGTTATCTGGGTGCCACTCGGCGTGCTGATCGGACTGCGCCCCGCGCTGGCCGAACGCATCCAGCCGCTGGTGCAGTTTCTGGCGGCGTTCCCGGCCAACCTGCTGTTCCCGGTGTTCGTGATCGTGATCGTGCACTTCGGGCTCAACCCCGATATATGGCTTTCGCCGCTGATCGTGCTGGGCACGCAGTGGTACATCCTGTTCAATGTGATTGCCGGTGCCAGCGCCTATCCTAATGATTACCGGGAGGTGGCGGCTAACTTCCGCATCCGGGGCTGGCAATGGTGGCGCAAGCTGATGCTGCCGGGTATTTTCCCGTATTACGTCACAGGGGCCATCACAGCTTCCGGCGGTGCCTGGAACGCCAGCATCGTGGCCGAATACGTGCAGTGGGGCGAAACCAGGATCGCCGCGCACGGGTTGGGCGCCTACATCGCTCAAACCACGGCAAACGGCGATTTTCCCAAGATCATTCTAGGCATCGCGGTGATGGCCTTGTTTGTCACACTGTTCAACCGCCTGGTGTGGCGCCCGTTGTATGCCTACGCAGAATCACGGCTGCGGCTCGACTGAACCCTAGATTGGAAGCACACATATGTCCACTCAAGTCACAGTCACGCCTTCGCCAGCCCCGCGCGCGCTCGGTGCCGAGATCCTGCGCGTGCAGGACGTATGCCGCGGCTTCAAGAAGTCACAGGGTGACGTGCTGGTACTTGACGGCGTCAATCTCTCGCTGCGCGAAGGCGAAATCGTCGGTTTGCTGGGGCGCTCGGGCTCGGGCAAATCCACGCTGCTCCGCATCATCTGCGGCTTGATCGAGCCGAGTTCGGGTGGCGTCACCTACCGCGGCAAGGCTTTGCGCGGCGCCGCCGAAGGGGTGGCCATGGTGTTCCAGACCTTTGCCTTGTTCCCCTGGCTCACGGTGCTACAGAACGTGGAGGCCGGGCTGGAGGCGCAAGGCGTGCCCGCGGCAGAGCGCCGCCGACGGGCGTTGGCTGCCATTGACCTGATCGGTCTGGATGGTTTCGAAAATGCCTATCCGCGCGAGCTTTCAGGGGGTATGCGCCAGCGCGTCGGCTTCGCGCGTGCGCTGGTGGTCGATCCCACGCTGCTGCTGATGGACGAGCCCTTTTCCGCCCTTGACGTGCTGACAGCCGAAACCCTGCGCACCGATCTGCTCGATCTCTGGACGCAGGCGCGCATGCCGATCCGCTCGATCCTCATCGTGACCCACAACATCGAGGAAGCCGTGTTCATGTGCGATCGCATCCTGGTGCTCTCGTCCAACCCGGGGCGTGTGGCGGCCGAGATCAAGGTGCCGTTCGCCCATCCGCGCAATCGCCTTGATCCTGCGTTTCGCGCCCTGGTGGACGACATCTACGCCAAGATGACGGCGCGCGCCGGGGAGGGGGTCGTACGCAAGGGACTGGAGCTGGGCGCCTGGCTGCCGCCTGTGTCCACCAACCTCATCGCGGGCCTCATCGAAACCCTGGCGGCGGAGCCCTACCATGGCCGGGCCGATCTGCCCGAGATCGCGCGCACCCTGCAACTGGAAGTGGACGACCTGTTCCCGGTGGCCGAGATGCTGCAGCATCTGGGGCTGGCAGAGATGCGGGAGGGCGATATTTTCCTCTCCGCCGCGGGACACCGGTTCGCTGAAGAGGGCACGCAGGAGCGCAAGCAGCTTTTCGCGGAACTGCTGCTGCAGCAGGTGCCGCTGGCCGCGCGCATCCGCCAGGTGCTGGATGAACGCGCCGGCCATCGAGCGCCGCGTGTCCGTTTTGAGCAGGAACTGGAGGATTTCCTCAGCGATGGCGCCGCGGAAACCACGCTGGATGCAGTCATCGCCTGGGGGCGTTATGCTGAAATCTTTTCCTACAACGACCAGACCGAGTTTTTCAGCCTTGACGACGTAGAAGCCTGAGATCTCCGACAACTGCTGGGTTCTCCCTCCCGCGCTGACAGGGGCGAGTCGGGGGCGCAGGCAGCCTTCGCGCTCGGCCAATTCTTGATGAATCCTGAAGCACTTCTTCCGGCTAATTCTCTTCGCGCGCGCCTGACCAGCCTGCTGCTGCTGGCTGTCTTGCTCATCGCTTGCATCCAGGCTGTGGTGACCTGGCGCACGGCCAGCGCGGAGACAGAGGCCGTGTTTGACAGCCAGATGGAGCGCATTGCCCTTTCCCTGACGGGCGGCCTTGCGTCGGCCGTATTGGCAGACGATGCACTGGCCCCCGGTACGGGGGCTGACGATCTCATCATCCAAATCTGGCGTGCGGACGGTGCCATGCTGTATCGCTCGCGTTCGGCGCGCCTCTTGCCACAGCAGGCTGTACTGGGTTTCACCAGCGTGCGCGTGGGTGGAGCGGCCTATCGGGTCTATGCATTGCAAACTCCCTTGCAGGTGATCCAGATTGCCCAGGATCTGGGGTCGCGCCGCCAGGCCGCCGGCCGGCTTGCTCTGCGTGCGGTTCTGCCGGTGGTTGCGCTGGCACCACTGCTGATGCTGATCGTGTGGTGGGTGGTGGGCCGCGCATTGGCTCCGGTTGAGCGTGTGCGCCGCCAGGTGGCAGCGCGCCGCGCCCACGATTTGGCGCCCTTGTCCACCGAGGGGCTGCCGGCCGAGGTGCTGCCCCTGGTGACGGAAATGAACGGCCTGCTGGCGCGCCTGGCCGCTGCATGGAATGCGTTGCAGAATTTCACGGCGGATGCTGCGCACGAGCTGCGTTCGCCGTTGGCCGCGCTGCGCTTGCAGCTCCAGAGCCTGCAGCGCGCGGAAGAGCCTGAGGCGCGCCGCATTGCTTCCGAGCGGCTGCTGGGCGGCATTGACCGGAGTACGCGGCTGGTGGAGCAATTACTTGCCCTGGCCCGGCAGGAAGGCAGCAATGGCGACGCCACCCCACCGGTTGCCGTGAGCCTCGGGCGGCTGGTGCTGAGCGCTGCCCAGGAATTCTCCCGAGAGGCCGAGGCCCGCGGTGTGACACTGGTTGCGCCACCCATGGGATTGGCCGAGCCGCCTGGCGACGACGCCATCATCACAGGGCACCCGGCTGCCCTGGCCGTGCTGCTGCGCAACCTACTCGAAAATGCCCTTCGCTACACACCCGAAGGAGGGCGTGTGCAGGTGCGCGTGGTGAGAGAGCCTACGATCTCTGACCCCAGTGAGCGGCAGGTGCAACTCATCGTCGAGGACTCCGGCCCCGGTATCCCGCCTGAAGAGCGTCAGCGCGTGCTTGACCGCTTTTACCGTGTAGCCGGGGCGGCGGGCCACGGCAGCGGCCTGGGGCTGGCCATCGTCAAGGCCGTGGCCGACCGGCACGGGGCCCGAGTTCAGCTGGATGAGTCACCAGGCCTGGGGGGGCTGCGGGTGATGGTGGAGTTTCCTGCGGGAACCCTTTCGTAAACGTGTGCTCAGACGCGGTCTGATACCGCGCATTCTTGCGTCATGACCACCACTTCGTGTCCATCGCGAGTGCGGACGCGCGCCTCGGAGATTGCCCGCCCGTCACCCAGATCCATCCCGCGGGCATCGACATACAGCCATTCATCGGCCCGGCATGGGGCCAGAAACCACATGGTGTGGTTGACGCTGGCCACGTAGGCGCGGCGCTGCGGCAGTGCCGTCAGCCGGTGCGCCAGCGCGGGATACGTCAACCAGTAGTCGGAAAGATAGGCCAATGCCGCTGCATGCAGGGCCGGATCGCCAGAAAGCTGCTGGCTCGCCCGGATCCAATACCGCAAGCGAGACGATCCGCCCTGCGCCGGCAACAACTCACGTTCAGGATCGATGAGCCGGAAGTCGATGCTCCGCCGGCCTCCGAGCCGGAAATTGGTCACCGCCAGCCGGTCCAGCAGCGGTTGTGGCAACTGATGGTGGTCGCACAGCTCTTCAGGGGCAGGAATATCGAGCGCGCGATGGGGCGGGCGGGCTTCGGCGGCAGAGGCCGCTACGGCGGTCACCTGCGCACTGAACACGAAATCCGTGCCCTGGCGTCCCATGACGTGGCGGTTGGCATACCGGCGGCCATCCTGCAAGCGCTGAACATCGAATTCGATCGGTTGGTCGACGTGCGCGCCACGCAGAAACAGCAATTGCAGTGTGGCCACCCGCCGGTTGGGTTCCACACTGCGCATGGCCGCGGATACCGCCTGGCCAAGCAATTGGCCGCCAAACACGCGGCCGTTGGAGTTGATGTCGCTGGGAGAACTGGTCCGGCAGTTGTCTGCGCCGCCATTCGACGCCAGGGTGAGCAGTTGCTGGATATCGATGGGCTGGGCGGCTTGCTGACTATCCGGCCGCTGTAGGTCATTGTTCACGCTCATGCCAGATCATACCGTATGGTGGCATATTAAAATTCCGCTTGCGCTTCTGGATCGTGAACACGTTCTTGGGGCGCAAACACCTTCTTAAGCTTCATCTAAGTGTCCCCCTCCATATTCGACACGTCCGCCCTTTGAGCTGGTTCTCAGGCGGCGCGTTTTGACGAACGGAAAGGACACTGAAATGAACACGATCGAATTGAAATCGAAGAAACTCGTCGCGGCGCTTCTGGCCGCAGGCGTTCTGGGGGGAATGGGCGCAACGGCGGTGGATCATATGAACACCAACGCGTTTGCGCAGCCGGTGCCGGTGGCTGCCGCAGTGGCGCCGGCCACCCAAACCTTGCCCAGTTTCACGGCCATCACGTCTCGGAACGGCCCTGCCGTGGTCAACATCAGCACCAGCGGCATGCAAAGCGTGTCGGACGACGATGACGATGGCGCCGCTGCGCCGCAGGCCCGCCCGGGGCGCGGCCAGCAGAACCCCATGGATGAGTGGCTGCGCCAGTTCGGCTTTCCGCCCGGCGCGTTCGGGCAGATGCCGGGGCAACAAGGTTCCCAGCAAGTGCCTGTGCGCGGACAGGGGTCCGGCTTCATCATCAGCCCCGACGGTCTGATCATGACCAACGCCCACGTGGTGCGCGGGGCCAAGGATGTCACCGTCAAGCTCACGGATCGGCGCGAATTCAAGGCCAAGGTGCTGGGGGCTGATCCCAAGACCGATATTGCGGTTTTGAAAATCGATGCGCGTGGCCTGCCTACTGTGCCGCTGGGCAGCAGCAAGAACCTGCAACCCGGTGAATGGGTTCTGGCCATTGGCTCGCCGTTCGGTTTCGAAAATAGCGTCACGGCTGGCGTGGTGAGCGCCAAAGGCCGTTCGTTGCCGGACGACAGCGCCGTGCCCTTCATCCAGACCGATGTGGCCGTGAACCCCGGCAACTCCGGAGGCCCGCTGTTCAACTCGGCTGGCGAGGTGGTGGGCATCAACTCCCAGATCTACAGCCGCTCGGGGGGATATCAGGGGTTGTCGTTCTCCATTCCGATCGAGCTGGCGGTGCGGGTGAAAGACCAGATCGTCGCGACCGGCAAGGTGGAGCATGCGCGCCTTGGCGTGACAGTGCAGGAAATCAACCAGGCCTTCGCTGATTCGTTCAAGCTGCCCAAGCCCGAAGGCGCCCTGGTCGCCAATGTGGAAAAAGGCAGTGCCGCCGAAAAGGCCGGCTTGAAGACGGGTGACGTCATTCTGCGCGCCAATGGCCAGCCGATCGTGTCTTCCGGTGATCTGCCCGCGCAGATCGGCATGGTCAAACCGGGCGATACCGTGGCACTCGATGTCTGGCGCGGTGGACATGCCGAGCAACTGACCGCCAAGCTGAGCGGCGACAAAGGCAAGACCGAGCGCCTGGCCGATGCCGCCAACGTTCAGAAAGGTAAGCTTGGCCTGTCTCTCCGGCCCTTGAGCCCGCAGGAAAAGCAGCAGGCCCATGTCGAAGGCGGCCTGCTCATCGAGCAGACCGCTGGCCCCGCCGCCATGGCAGGTGTGCAACCGGGCGACGTACTGATGTCGATCAACGGCCAGCCGGTGAACAGCGCCGAGCAGGCAAGCAGTGTGATCGCCAAGTCGGACAAATCGGTGGCGCTTCTGATCCAGCGCGACGGCGAGCGGATCTTCGTGCCCGTGCGCATCGGTTAACGCGGGGTTTTATCCGGCATTTACTGCCGGTGGAACCCATTTCCTGATGCGGTTACCAAGCTCAGGAAAGACATGCGCATCACAGCTATTCCTACCAACTCCACTGCCCGCTCGTTGCCGCGGGCAGTCTCATCTTCAGGCGGCTCGCACACGGAGGCGTCCCCTTTGCAGGACAGGCCGTCAGCCGAGGAATGGCGGCGCGAGGTGGATCAAGCATTGGCCTCCGCCCGGCATACGCCGATGCAGCTACCCGCGGCTGCTACCACGCCCCTGAAAAACCGTCCGAATATCCGCGAATCATTCAATGCAGTGGCTGCTACCACGAAAGAGGCCCGTGCATTCAAGGACTGGTTCCATGGTTTCGCGAGCACCTTGAGCCTTCTGGCCAGCAGGGCTGCCAGCCAAGCCGATTTTGCGGTGTCGGCCAGAAGATATCAAAAGCTGCTCAAGGCGGAATTGATGCGTGGCCAATTGCAGGCCACATATGCGCGGGACGATGCCGATCGTTTGCAGCGTTCTCGCTCACCGCTCGTTCGCGAAGGTTATGGCCGCGCCGTGCGAACAGGCTTGTGGACGGCCGCCGCGGCCATCCGCACCGAACAGGTCCGGAATATGCTCAAGGCCACCATCAGCCAGATGGAAGATTTCGCGGTCTATCCGGTCAGCCGGGCCTTCGAATACAAGGGGCTCACACTCACGGAGCTCACGGAGCTCACGGGGCTATCTGGAGGTGGAACGGGTGAGGGCATGGCTCTAGTCGCAGCTCAGGATGAGGGCCTGTTCGATCTGACCAGCCTCGAGAGCGTCTACATCCCGTCTTTGCGTGTACAACTGGTTCTCAAGTCGAAAGTGGGCGCAGCCGAAATCGATGGGCATTTCGGCCGCCATGGCTTGCGCGCCTCGCCTAGTGAGTGTGCGGATATCTGTGCAGAAAGCATGCTCCGGAAGTTGGGGCAGGGCGATGTTTCCGGCGCGCTCAGATTGCTGGACATGGCTTTTCAAGGTGAGGCCGCCGAAGCTGTCAGGCAGGGGCTCGCCAAGACTGAGCTGATGCCCAATACCCTTGTCGTTCTGCCCGGCGCAGATCCGTTGACCACGAGCACATCGGAGCAATTGCTGCGGCTCAAGCAAGCTTATGAAACCTGCGCTGGCGCCGGACTGGAAAACCCGCCGTTCTATCTGAGCCAGAACATCCAATTGATGCGTTACCTGATCGGCGATATCACTGAATTTGTAAAGCCAGGAATGCCCGAGCCGGTCTGCGGCGATCTGACGGACGCATTGGAAACCGTGGCCCAACTGTGGTCGCAGGCGTCCTTCATGCGCGATCCATATGCCGACCCTCAGGCGTGGTCCTTGCATATGGAGCGCTTCTACCAGGCCATGCAGGAAATTCACCGAGTCATCCGCTTTCAATGGGACTGGGTGGATCGGCCATTCAGTCTCAGTGAAGCAGTCACCTCTTTGTTGCTGGGCCCGCCAAGGCAGGGCCGTGAGAGTCTGTCTCCCCAAAACGCGGATGAGTTGGGCCGCCATGCATCCGTTGAGCGTGCGCCCCACGCATTGGCAATGCTGGAGCAGATTCGTGCGTCGCTGCCGGCTCAAACCTCGGTGGCCTATCTGGCTGGCGGCTATTACGAGACTCCAGGGCTTTTCGATGAACCGTTGCGGTGCGATGCAGTCACGCATCAGGCTTTGCCAGAGCAGGATCTGATCATCATGGAGCCGCATCCGAACAACGCGGCCGAACTCCGCATTCAGGCGTACGACCCTGTAGCCTTGATTGACCATTTGTTCTCACACCGGCCGGATCACCCCCGCACGCTGGTGATGGATGTCACGCTGAACCATCTGGCGGAAGATCAGATAACGCAAGTCTTGCAGGTCGCCAGGCCGTACATCGAATCCGGCAAACTGAATCTCGTGTTGCTGCAAAGTGGCACCAAGTTCATCCAGAACGGCATGGATCTCGTCAATATCGGCATAGCAGCGATATTCAACAATCAGGCGCATTGGGGTAATTTTCGTGCCTGCATGGCGCGCAGTCGCATGCATATTCCGAGAGACGACGAAGGCTACATCACCCGTCTGCTTTCCAGGGAAAACGAGGCCTTGTCCATGGCGTATCTGAGCAAGGTTCGCGACAACACCGCCGCGATGCGTACTTTGCTGAACGCCGAAATTCCGTGGGGCCACCAGCGCGCAAGTGCCTATGAGGTGTGCATCAATACCGATGAACAGACCGTCTACATCGCCTTGAGGCTGACAGATGCCTACCTGGCCAGAAGGCTGAGGAGGGACTCCGAGGCCGAGATCCTCCCGGAGGAGCGGGCCGCGGAGAACAGGTGGCTATACAACAGCGGATTCCGTCTTGCATTCGATGATCTGGCGGCAGTAGACCGCTCCAGCTTTGGATTCAACCTGACCAATTTCGGTGAGTGCGGCGAAACTGTGCGCATCACGCTGGGCATCGAGGAGTCTGCCCTGCTGCAGGAATATGCGAAGCGAATTCTCCAACTCGGTGCCTCGCTCCATGCCAGCGCGTTTGACGTGCAATGATGCCTTCTCAAAGCGCGTAGCGCTACGGCTTTGGGCTACAGCATTGGGCTACGATAAGGCACGCCCGAAAACCTGAAGAATCCAACACCCCGCCATGCGCCAAGCCGTCCTGAACCTTGAGGAATCGAAGATTCGCGAAGTGGCCAATGCCGGCATGGGGCGAAGCGATGTACTGCCGTTCTGGTTCGGTGAAAGCGACGAAGTCACGCCCGAGGCGATCCGGCAGGCGGGCATCGCATCGCTGCAGGCCGGTGAAACCTTCTATTCGCACAACCTGGGTTTGCCGGCGCTTCGTGAAGCCGTGGCAGGTTACGTGAGCGGCCTCCATGGCTCGGTCAGCCCGGATCGGATCGCCATCACTTCCGGCGGCGTGAATGCACTGATCGTGGCTATGCAGGCCTTGATCGATGCTGGAGACGAGGTGGTTGCCGTTACACCGGTCTGGCCCAACCTGACTGCGCAGCCCGTCATTCTGGGCGCGCAGCTCCGCTGCGTGGCGCTCAAGCCTGGCGCTGACGGCGCATGGCGGCTCGATATGGCTGAATTGCTGGCCGCCGTGACCCCTCAAACGCGCCTGCTGGTTGTCAACTCTCCCAACAATCCTACGGGCTGGACGCTTTCCCGCACCGAGCAGCAGCAGATTCTCGACCATTGCCGCCGCACTGGTACCTGGGTCCTGGCGGACGAGGTCTATGAGCGCCTCTACTATCTGGCAGATACCCCCAATAGTGCGGCCCCCAGCTTTCTCGACGCCGCCACGCCTGACGACCGGCTGGTGATCGTGCAAAGCTTCTCCAAGAGCTTTTTGATGACTGGCTGGCGCCTGGGCTGGCTGGTCATGCCTCCTGCCATGACGCCGCACGTGAGCAAACTGCTCGAATTCAACACCTCTTGCGCTCCGGTGTTCGTCCAGCGCGCCGCGTTGGCCGCCATCGAGCAGCAAGAAGCGGTTACGCCTCGCATCGTGGCCCATCTGAAGGCATGCCGCGACACGCTGGTGCCTCTTTTGCAAGCGGTGCCTGGCGTGCAAACCAGCCATGCGCCGGGCGGCATGTACGCTTTTCTGCGCCTAGCAGGCCATGAAGATTCGCTGAATCTCGCCAAACGCCTGGTCGCCGAAGCGGGCTTGGGGCTGGCGCCGGGCGTAGCTTTCGCACCCGAATCCGAAGGCTGGCTGCGCTGGTGCTTCGCTAGCCGCGATCAAGGGCGGCTGCAAGAGGGCACCCAGCGGCTCGCGAAATGGCTGGCCGGGCGCTGATTGAAAGATGTGGCCTAGTCTTGCGACGCTGCCCGGACCCGGTTGTTTCCCCGGTGATTTCGCACCAAGGATCCGTTCTTGTGCGCGTAGAAAGAGGCGCCCAATCCGGTACGCGCTATAATTCTCCGGTTTTGCATCCCGCAAAGCGCACGTGGCGCGCAGTTCCGGCGCACCACGCAAGTCAAACCATTTGGAACGAAGGCAAGAGAAATGATCTCCAAAGAGAACAAGGCCGTTGTGGTCAAGGACAATGCACGCGCTGCCAATGACACTGGCAGCCCCGAAGTGCAAGTGGCCCTGCTGACCGCCCGCATCAACGAACTGACGCCCCATTTCAAGCAGCACGCCAAAGACCACCACGGTCGCCGCGGTCTGCTACGCATGGTGAGCCGCCGCCGCAAGCTGCTGGACTACCTGAAGTCCAAGGATGCAGACCGTTACCTGGCACTGATCGCCAAGCTCGGCCTGCGCAAGTAAGCGTTACCCTATGAAAAACGCCTGAAGCCTATGCTTGGCTCAGGCGTTTTTTGCTTTTTTTCCGGAGTTCGGCTTTAGAGCGAAGCTGTGTCATTCCATCAAACGCCTTGAATCCCGAGGCGCCTGCTGGAATGGCATCGTGTTCTGAATCGGGCTCCAGCCAAGGCGGTTCCTGTAAAAGCCGCCGTTCATCAAGGAGCAAATATGAGCATGTTCAACAAAGTCACCAAGACTTTCCAGTGGGGCGACAAGACGGTCGTCATGGAAACCGGCGAAATTGCCCGCCAGTCCACCGGCGCCGTGCTGGTGAACATCGACGGTACGGTGGTGCTGGCGACCGTGGTGGCCAGCAAGACCGCCAAGCCGGGCCAGGATTTTTCCCCTCACGGTCGATTACATCGAGAAAACCTACGCCGCCGGCAAGATCCCCGGCAGCTTCTTCAAGCGCGAAGCCAAGCCCAGTGAGCTGGAAACACTCACCAGCCGCCTGATCGACCGCCCCATCCGTCCGCTTTTCCCTGAAGGTTTCTTCAACGAAGTGCATGTGGTCATCCACACCGTTTCGCTGAACCCCGAGGTGGATGCCGACATCGCTGCCATGATTGCGGTCAGCGCTGCCCTGTCAATCAGCGGCATCCCTTTCAACGGCCCTATCGGTGCTGCCCGCGTAGGCTATATCAACGGCCAATACGCGCTCAACCCCGGCAAGACCGCCCGTGCCGACAGCCAGATGGATCTCGTGGTCGCCGGTACCGAGAGCGCTGTGCTGATGGTCGAATCCGAAGCACAGCAACTGTCCGAAGACATCATGCTCGGCGCCGTGGTGTTCGGCCATGAGCAGGGCCGGGTGGCCATCAATGCCATCCATGAGCTGGTGCGCGAAGCCGGCAAACCCCTGTGGACAGAAACCGGCGCCTGGGCTCCTGAAGCCAAGGACGAACCCTTCATCGAAAAAGTGGGCGCGCTGGCCGAAGGCAAGCTGCGCGAGGCCTATCAAATCCGCAGCAAGCAAGCTCGTACGCAAGCTGTGCGCGAGGCCTACGCTTCTGTCAAGGCGGCGCTGAAAGGCGAGGGCGCCGAGTTCGACGAAGTCAAGCTCGACAACCTGCTGTTCGAGCAGGAAGCCAAAATCGTCCGCGGCCAGATCCTGGCTGGCGAGCCTCGTATCGACGGCCGCGACACGCGTACCGTGCGCCCCATCGAAATTCGCAACAGCGTGCTGCCGCGTACCCACGGCTCGGCGCTCTTCACCCGCGGTGAGACACAGGCACTGGTGGTGACCACTCTCGGCACCGAGCGTGACGCGCAGCGCATCGATGCGCTCGCCGGCGAGTTCGAAGACCGCTTCCTGTTCCACTACAACATGCCTCCCTTCGCCACGGGCGAAGTCGGCCGCATGGGCTCCACCAAGCGCCGCGAAGTCGGCCACGGCCGCCTGGCCAAGCGCGCCCTGGTGGCCTGCCTGCCCAGCAAGGAAGAGTTCCCCTACACCGTGCGTGTGGTGAGCGAGATCACCGAATCGAACGGCTCTTCCTCGATGGCTTCCGTCTGTGGCGGCTGCCTCTCCATGATGGATGCCGGCGTGCCGATGAAGGCGCATGTGGCCGGTATCGCCATGGGCCTCATCAAGGAAGACAACAAGTTTGCCGTGCTGACCGACATCCTGGGTGATGAAGATCACCTGGGTGACATGGACTTCAAGGTGGCCGGAACCACGAATGGCATCACTGCCCTGCAGATGGACATCAAGATCCAGGGTATCACCAAGGAAATCATGCAGGTCGCGCTGGCTCAGGCCAAGGAAGCGCGCATGCACATCCTGGGCAAGATGCAGGAAGCCATGGGCGAAGCCAAGACGGAAGTCTCCACCTTCGCGCCCAAGCTCTTCACCATGAAGATCAACCCCGAGAAGATCCGCGACGTGATCGGCAAGGGCGGCGCCACCATCCGTGCCCTGACCGATGAAACCGGCTGCCAGATCAACATCGAGGAAGACGGCACCATCACCATCGCCAGCAGCGATTCCGCCAAGGCTGACGAAGCCAAGCGCCGCATCGAGGAAATCACGGCCGAAGCCGAAGTGGGTAAGGTCTATGAAGGCCCGGTGGTCAAGCTGCTCGATTTCGGCGCCCTGATCAACATCCTGCCCGGCAAGGATGGCCTGCTGCACATCAGCCAGATCGCCAACGAGCGCGTGGAAAAGGTCACCGATTACCTGCAAGAGGGTCAGGTCGTGCGCGTGAAAGTGCTCGAGACCGATGAAAAAGGCCGCATCAAGCTGTCGATGAAAGCCTTGCTTGATCGTCCTGCACGCGAAGAGCGCTCTGACCGTCCTCCGCGTGCCGAGCGTGAAAACCGCGGTCACCATGGTGGTGAGCGCGGCAATGACCGTGGCGGTGAGCGTTCCGACGATCGCGCCGCCGTTGAGCAACAGCAGCAACAGCAGCAGTAATCGCCGTGCCGGACGGCCCTCGCCGTCCGGTGCTCGCATTCAGTTTCAGTTGATTGAAGGGCGAATGGGCCATGAAGTGCATTGAAATCCGTGAGTACGGCGCTCCAGAGGTGCTGGTGCCCGCAGAGCGTCCGGCTCCCGCTGCAGGGCAGGGTGAGGTGCTGATCCGCGTCACGGCGTCCGGCGTCAACCGCCCGGATGTGCTGCAGCGTACCGGCAACTACCCGGTTCCCCCTGGGGCATCGGATCTGCCGGGACTCGAGGTGGCTGGCGTCATTGAATCCGGCGACGCCGAGGCCATGCGGGTGGCTGGGCTTGCTGTGGGCGATCGCGTATGCGCCCTGGTGGCCGGCGGCGGATATGCCGAGCAGTGTGTGGCGCCTGTGGCTCAATGCCTGCCGGTTCCCCGCGGCTTGACGGATATCGAGGCAGCTTCGTTGCCCGAGACCTTCTTTACCGTCTGGAGCAATGTCTTCGATCGCGGCCGCCTGCAGGCGGGTGAAACTCTGTTGATCCAGGGCGGCACCAGCGGCATTGGGGTCACGGCCATCCAGATGGGCAAGGCCGCGGGTGCCACCGTCATTGCGACGGCTGGCTCCGACGACAAGTGCGCCGCCATGCTCAAGCTGGGTGCGGACCACGCCATCAATTACAAGACAGCTGATTTCGCGGAAGAAGCCAAGAAGCTCACGGGCGGCAAGGGTGTTGACGTCATCCTCGATATGGTGGCTGGCGAATACGTCCGCCGCGAGGTCGAATGCATGGCCGAAGACGGCCGCTTGGTCATCATCGCCGTGCAAGGGGGTGTCAAGGCCGACTTCAATGCCGGCCTTGTCCTGCGCAAGCGTCTGCTCATCACGGGCTCCACGCTGCGCCCCCGCCCGGTCGCCTTCAAGGGCGCCATCGCGCGGGCTCTCAAGGAAAACGTCTGGCCCTGGCTGGAAAACGGAAGCATCAAGCCTGTGATCCACAGCGTGTTTCCTGCTCTCCAGGCGGAGGAGGGCATGCCCAGCGGCGCAGCACGCGCGCATGCGCTGATGCAGAGCAACCAGCATATTGGAAAGATCGTCCTCTCCTGGCAAGCATGACAGGACAGCGTGACAAGGAAAAGGTGGCATGAGTAGAAAACTGATCGCCGGCAACTGGAAAATGAACGGCAGCTTGGCTGCCAATGAGGCGCTGGTGCGCGAATTGCTCGCCGGCGTCGGCGAGCCTGCCTGTGACGTGGCGGTTTGCCCGCCCAGCATCTATCTGGCGCAGCTGCAGGGCTTGCTGGCTGGTTCGCCGGTCGGCCTGGGTGCGCAGAATGTGTCGATGCACGAAAGTGGAGCCTTCACGGGGGACGTGGCGGCCGAGATGCTGAAGGATTTCGGCGTTCGCTATGCCATCGTCGGCCATAGTGAGCGGCGGCAGTATCAGGCGGAAACCGATGTGCATGTGGCCATCAAGGCCAAGCGTGCGCTGGCTGCGGGCATCACGCCGATCGTCTGCGTGGGAGAAACGCTGCGCGAACGCGAAGCGGGCATGACCGAATTCATCGTAAAGCGCCAGTTGTCCGCGGTGATTCACCTGAATGGGCACTGCATCAGCGAGATTGTGGTGGCCTACGAGCCTGTATGGGCCATCGGCACGGGCCAGACGGCCACGCCTGAGCAGGCGCAAAGTGTCCACGCCGTCCTGCGCGCGCAGATCAAGGCGGCCACCGAGCATGCCGACCGTGTACGCATTCTCTATGGCGGAAGCATGAATGCTGCCAACGCGGCTGAATTGCTGGCGCAGCCCGACATCGATGGCGGGCTGATCGGCGGTGCGTCCCTCAAGGCGGCGGATTTCCTGAAGATTGTGGGCGCGGCCAAGGCCTAGCCCAGGCGTCTGCTGATGCCGATGCATTAAGAATTTTGGAGTAATTGAAGAATGAACATCATCTTGAACCTGTTGCTTGCGGCGCAGATTCTTTCGGCCCTGGCGATGATCGGCCTGATTCTCGTGCAGCACGGAAAAGGTGCCGACATGGGCGCGGCCTTTGGCAGCGGCAGTTCCGGCAGCTTGTTTGGGGCTAGCGGTAGCGCCAACTTCCTGTCGCGCGCCACGGCGGTATTGGCCACCGTGTTCTTTGCATGCACGTTAGCGCTGGCGTATTTTGGCGTTGCGCCCGCTTCGGCGCCGTCTGGTGGCAGCGTGTTGGAGCGTGCGTCCATTGCGGCACCTGCCGCTTCCGGAGCAGCCTCGGCTGCAGTCCCTTCATCCGGCGTGGAGAGCATCCCTGGCTCTTCTTCGTCTGCTCCCGCAGGGAGTGCCGCAGCACCTGCAACGGCTGCTTCCGGCGTGGGTGCCATCCCCGCCAAATGAGTTTTTGATGATTTACCGAAAAAACATTGCTCCTCTCCTGTAAGCAGTGGTTTTTCAGGGTAAACTCCTAGATTAATTCGGTGAGCAACAAATCCCTAGAGAGGAGTTCACTGAAACCGAAATCAGCCGTCGTGGTGAAATTGGTAGACACGCTATCTTGAGGGGGTAGTGGCGAAAGCTGTGCGAGTTCGAGTCTCGCCGACGGCACCATACAAAGCCAAAGGGCATGCCGAAAGGCATGCGCCTTCGGTCACGAGAGAGTAAACCCCATGAACCTGGCCCAATACCTGCCCGTCCTATTGTTTATCTTGGTCGGTCTGGCTGTAGGTGCCATGTGTCTTGGTCTGGGTTCTTTTCTTGGGCCTAACCGGCCCGATGCAGCCAAAAACTCTCCTTACGAGTGCGGCTTTGAGGCATTCGAGGATGCGCGCATGAAATTCGATGTGCGCTACTACCTCGTCGCCATTCTCTTCATCCTGTTCGATCTCGAAATCGCCTTTCTCTTCCCTTGGGCTGTCGCTCTCAAGGACGTGGGGCTTACCGGCTTTGTGGCCGTGGTGATTTTCCTGGCGATTCTCGTGGTCGGCTTCGTCTACGAGTGGAAGAAGGGCGCGCTGGATTGGGAATGATGGCGCAGGCGATGAACGCAACCCTACAACTTGCAAGATCACATCCAGGACCACGCCCATGATCGAAGGAATGATGGAAAAGGGCTACTTCACCACCGGTTTCGACTCGGTGATGAATTGGGCCAAGACCGGCTCGCTGTGGCCGGTGACGTTCGGTTTGGCATGCTGTGCGGTCGAGATGATGCACGCGGCTGCCGCGCGCTACGATATCGGCCGTTTCGGAGCTGAAGTGTTTCGTGCCAGTCCCCGTCAATCCGATCTGATGATCGTGGCCGGTACGCTGTGCAACAAGATGGCGCCCGCGCTGCGCAAGGTCTATGACCAGATGGCAGAGCCCCGTTGGGTGATTTCCATGGGCTCGTGCGCCAATGGCGGCGGCTACTACCACTACAGTTATTCAGTGGTGCGCGGCTGTGACCGCATCGTGCCGGTGGATGTCTACGTGCCTGGCTGCCCGCCTACTGCGGAAGCGCTTCTGTACGGCATCATTCAGCTGCAGCAGAAGGTGCGCCGCACCAATACCATTGCACGGGTTTAACGCGGGTATACGCATGGCTAATTCCGCAACTGAATATGCGATCTCACCCGAGGCGCTGAAAGAGAACATCGTGGCCGCTCTCGGCGAGCTGGCTCAGCACGTCAGCATTGCCCTGGATGAGGTCACGGTCACCGTCCATCCGGATCATTATCTGGCTGCCATGAAGGCGCTGCGCGACCACGAGGCGTGCCGCTTCGAGCAGCTCCTTGATCTGTGCGGCCTTGATTACTCCGCCTACGGCGATGGCCGTTGGGAAGGTCCTCGGTACGCCGCGGTGTCTCATCTGCTTTCCGTCAGCCTGAACCAGCGCGTGCGTGTGCGCGTGTTCTGCATGGACGACGAGTTTCCGGTGGTGGCTTCGGTCAACGATCTATGGAATTCGGCGAACTGGTTTGAGCGCGAGGCGTTCGACCTATACGGCATCATGTTCGAAGGTCACGCTGATCTGCGCCGCATCCTGACCGACTACGGTTTCATTGGTCATCCCTTCCGCAAGGATTTTCCGCTTTCGGGTCATGTCGAAATGCGCTATGACGCTGAACGACAGCGTGTGGTGTATGAGCCTGTCAGCATCGAGCCGCGCGAAGTCACTCCGCGTGTGATCCGGGAAGAAAACTACGGGGGGATGCACTGAAGGCGCCTTGCGCCTTTGGCTTATTTGACTCATGGCTGAGATCAAGAATTACACCCTGAACTTCGGGCCCCAACACCCGGCCGCCCACGGCGTGCTGCGTTTGGTGCTTGAGCTGGACGGCGAAGTCGTTCAGCGCGCCGATCCGCATATCGGTCTGCTGCATCGCGCCACTGAAAAGCTGGCTGAGCACAAGACATTCATCCAATCGCTGCCTTACATGGACCGTCTCGACTACGTGTCCATGATGTGCAACGAACATGCCTACTGCCTGGCGATCGAAAAGCTGCTCGGCATCGAGGTCCCCATCCGCGCGCAGTACATCCGCGTGATGTTCTCCGAGATCACGCGCCTGCTCAATCACCTGATGTGGCTCGGCTCGCACGGCAACGATTGCGGCTCTTCCACCATCCTCATCTACACCTTCCGTGAGCGTGAGGACCTGTTCGACATGTATGAGGCGGTTTCTGGCGCGCGCATGCATGCGGCCTATTTCCGTCCTGGCGGTGTTTACCGCGATCTGCCGGACACCATGCCGCAATACCGCAGCAAGATCCGCGGCACTCATGCGCTGGAACAGAAGAACGCCAGCCGCCAGGGCTCCCTGCTTGACTTCATTGACGATTTCACCCGGCGCTTCCCCAGGCTGGTGGATGAATACGAAACCCTGCTGACCGACAACCGCATCTGGAAGCAGCGCACGGTCGGTATCGGTGTCGTCACCCCTGAACGTGCTCTCAACCTCGGCATGACCGGGCCCATGTTGCGCGGTTCCGGCATTGCCTGGGATCTGCGCAAGAAGCAGCCCTACGAGGTCTATGACCGCGTTGATTTCAACATTCCGGTCGGCAAGACCGGCGACAGCTACGACCGTTATCTCGTTCGCGTGAACGAGATGCGTGAATCCAATCGCATCATCAAGCAATGCGTGGATTGGCTGCGTGCCAATCCTGGCCCGGTCATCATCGACAACCACAAGGTCGCCCCGCCGACACGTGTGGCGATGAAGACCAATATGGAAGAGCTGATCCACCACTTCAAGCTCTTCACCGAAGGCATGCACGTGCCCGCAGGTGAAGCCTATGCAGCGGTGGAGCATCCCAAGGGCGAATTCGGCATCTACCTGGTTGCCGATGGCGCCAACAAACCCTATCGATTGAAAATCCGCGCGCCCGGTTTCGCGCATCTGGCTGCGCTCGATGAGCTGGCCCGAGGCCACATGCTGGCCGATGCTGTGGCCATTATCGGCACGCTGGATATCGTGTTTGGAGAGATTGATCGATGATCTCTGATGTGTCTTCTCAGGTGAGCGCCACAGAGGCGTCGCCGTTTTCCGCTGCTACGCTGGCGCGTTTCGCGCGCGAAGTCTCCAAGTACCCGGACGAGCAGAAGCAGTCCGCCGTGATGGCCTGCCTCTCCATCATCCAGCAGGAGCAGGGCTGGGTAAGCCCCGAGAGCGAACAGGCGCTGGCCGCCTACCTCGGTATGGCGCCAATCGCCGTGCATGAGGTCACCAGCTTCTACAACATGTACAACCAGCGCCCGGTCGGCCGCTACAAGCTGAACGTGTGCACCAATCTGCCGTGTCAGCTGCGCGACGGCGCCACGGCGCTGGCACACCTGGAGAAAAAGCTGGGGATCACTGCCGGAGAGACCACGGCAGATGGCATGTTCACCCTGCAGCCTTCCGAATGCCTGGGCGCTTGCGCCGATTCGCCGGTCATGTTGGTCAACGACCGCACCATGTGCAGCTTCATGAGCGAAGAAAAGCTCGATCAGTTGATCGATGGCCTGACGAAAGCGGAGGCTGGACGATGAGAGCTGAACAAGTGTTGTCGCAGTTTGCCGCCACCGGTGTGCAGACCTGTTTCCATGGGCGTCACATCAACCCCTTGATCTACGCCGGGCTCGACGGCTCCAATTGGAGCTTGAAGGACTACGAAGCGCGTGGCGGCTATCAGGCGCTGCGCAAGATCCTCGGCCGTGATGGCGGCGAAGGCCTCACGCCCGATCAGGTCATCGCCACCGTCAAGGAGTCTTCCTTGCGCGGGCGCGGCGGTGCGGGTTTCCCCACCGGGCTGAAGTGGAGCTTCATGCCCCGGCAGTTCCCGGGCCAGAAATACCTCGTCTGCAACTCCGACGAAGGCGAACCGGGCACCTGCAAGGACCGCGACATCCTCATGCACAACCCGCATATCGTCATCGAAGGCATGGCCATCGCGGCCTATGCCATGGGGACGAGCGTGGGTTACAACTATATCCACGGCGAGATCTTCCAGGTTTACGAACGCTTCGAGGAAGCGCTGGCGGAAGCCCGCGCCGCCGGCTACCTGGGCGATGGCATTCTCGGCAGCAGTTTCAATTTCCAGCTGCATGCGCACCATGGTTTTGGCGCCTACATCTGCGGCGAGGAAACCGGCCTGCTGGAATCCCTCGAAGGCAAGAAGGGCCAGCCGCGCTTCAAACCGCCTTTCCCTGCGAGTTTTGGTGTCTACGGCAAGCCCACGACCATCAACAACACCGAAACCTTCGCCGCAGTCCCCTGGATCATCCGCAATGGTGGCCAAGCCTATCTCGAGTGCGGCAAACCCAACAACGGCGGCACCAAGATCTATTCGATCAGCGGTGATGTCGAACTCCCGGGGAACTACGAAATTCCCATGGGCACCCCATTTTCCAAGCTGCTCGAACTCGCGGGCGGTGTCCGCGGCGGGCGCAAGCTCAAGGCGGTGATTCCCGGTGGCTCATCGGCCCCTGTGCTGCCAGCCTCGATCATGATGGATTGCACGATGGACTACGACTCCATCGCCAAGGCCGGCTCCATGCTGGGTTCCGGTGCCGTCATCGTGATGGACGAAACGCGCTGCATGGTCAAGTCGCTGCAGCGCCTGTCGTACTTCTACATGCACGAATCGTGCGGGCAGTGCACGCCTTGCCGTGAAGGCACGGGCTGGCTCTGGCGTATGGTCGAGCGCATTGAAAGCGGCCAAGGCCGGCCGAGCGACATGGATCTGCTTGATTCTGTGGCTGGCAACATCATGGGCCGCACCATTTGCGCGCTGGGCGACGCGGCGGCCATGCCGGTGCGGGCCATGCTGAAGCATTTCCGCTCTGAGTTTGAATACCACGTCGAGCACAAGACCTGCATGGTCCCGGCTTACGTTTGATCCGGCAGAAGAAGCGCCATGGTTGAAATCGATATCGACGGTAAAAAGGTGGAGATAGTCGAAGGCAGCATGATCATGCATGCCGCCGACAAGGCTGGCACCTATATTCCGCATTTTTGCTATCACAAGAAACTGTCCATTGCCGCCAACTGCCGCATGTGCCTGGTGGACGTGGAAAAAGCTCCCAAGCCGATGCCGGCCTGCGCCACGCCTGTGACGCAAGGCATGATCGTGCGCACCAAGAGTGAGAAAGCCATCTCCGCGCAGAAGTCGGTGATGGAATTCCTGCTCATCAACCATCCGCTCGATTGCCCCATCTGCGATCAGGGGGGCGAATGCCAGCTGCAGGATTTGGCCGTGGGCTATGGTGGCTCCGGTTCGCGTTACGAAGAAGAAAAGCGCGTCGTGTTCCACAAGGATGTAGGCCCCCTCATCTCCATGGAAGAGATGACGCGCTGCATCCACTGCACACGCTGCGTGCGCTTTGGCCAGGAAATCGGCGGCATCATGGAATTGGGTATGTCTCACCGCGGTGAGCATTCCGAAATCGAAACCTTCGTCGGGCATTCGGTGGATTCCGAACTGTCGGGCAACATGATCGATCTGTGCCCCGTCGGCGCATTGACCAGCAAGCCTTTCCGCTACAGCGCCCGTACCTGGGAACTGTCTCGCCGCAAGTCCGTCAGCCCGCACGATTCCACGGGTGCCAACCTGATTGTCCAGGTCAAGAGCAACCGGGTGATGCGTGTCGTTCCGCTCGAGAATGAAGCGGTCAACGAGTGCTGGATTGCCGACCGCGACCGTTATTCCTACGAAGCGCTGAACGGCGCCGAACGCCTGACAGCACCCATGCTCAAGCAGGGCGGGGAGTGGAAAGAGGTCGATTGGCAAACCGCGCTTGAGTACGTGGCCAACGGCCTGAGCCAGATCAAATCCGAACACGGTGCCGGTAGCATTGGTGCATTGGTCAGCCCACACAGCACGCTGGAAGAGCTGTACCTGGCCGCCGCGTTCACGCGTGGCCTGGGAAGCGAAAACATCGACCACCGCCTGCGCCATGCAGAGTTCGCGCAGGCCGAAGGCGTGCGTTGGCTGGGCACCTCGATTGCATCCCTTTCCGATCTGCAGTCAGTTCTGGTGATCGGCTCCAATCTGCGCAAGGATCATCCGCTCTTTGCGCAGCGCATCCGGCAAGCCGTGCGCCGTGGCGGCGCCCTGGCGGCCATCACTTCCGAAGCGCTCCTGTCTGCACCCGATGCATGGGCCATGCCGATCAAGCACTGGATGGTGGGTGCGCCGAGCGAGTGGGTGCAAGCGCTCGCGGACGTGGCAGCGGCCATCGCGGCAGAGAAGGGCGTTGCCGTTCCAGCCTCGCCAGTGACCGGCCAGGCCAGCGAAGGCGCCAAGGCCATCGCCAAGACGCTGATTGCCGGTGAGCGCAAGGCTGTGCTGCTGGGCAATGCGGCCGCCCATCATGCCAATGCGTCCAGCTTGCTGGCCTTGGCCAACTGGATCGCGGCCCAAACCGGCGCCAACGTAGGCTATCTCACCGAGGCTGCCAATACCGTGGGTGCGCAGTGGGTCAACGCCGTGCCGGGGCAGGGCGGCCAGAACGCCGGCCAGATGCTTGCAGGCGGCTTGAAGGCCGCGCTGCTGTTCAATTGTGAGCCCGCATTCGATACCGCTGGCGGTGCAGCCGCCGCGCAAGCGCTGAATGCCAGCGAAATGATTGTCACCTTCAGCCCGTTCAAGGCCAACATGGACATCAGCGACGTGCTGCTGCCCATCGCGCCGTTCACTGAAACGTCGGGCACCTTCGTCAATGCCGAAGGCCGTGTGCAAAGCTTCCACGCCGTGGTCCGCCCGCAGGGGGATGCCCGCCCGGGTTGGAAGGTGCTGCGTGTGCTGGGCGATTTGCTCGGTGTGCCGAACATGGCGTTCGATTCGTCGCAGGAAGTCCTGGCGCGTGCGCTGGGTTCCGAATCCGTGGCGGCATTGCCCGCCGAGCGCCTGAGCAATGCCACCAGCGCCTCGGTACGTCCAGGTGGCGACGCCGCTTCAGTGCGGCCTGTCGGCATCTATGAACTCGACGGCATCGTGCGCCGCGCGCCTTCGCTGCAGTTGACAGCAGATGCCCGCCATGCTGCTGCGCAAGGAGCCACGGCATGATCGACGCTCTCTACAACGGCGGCATGCATCTTTTCGCCGTATCCTGGTGGGCCGAGTTGGTCTGGCCGGTGATCTGGAACTTGATCAAGATCGTCGTCATTCTGCTGCCATTGATGGGTGCGGTCGCCTATCTGACACTCTGGGAGCGCAAGCTCCTTGGCTGGATGCAAGTGCGCCACGGCCCGAACCGGGTTGGCCCGCTCGGGATGCTGCAGCCTATCGCGGATGCCGTCAAGCTGCTGACCAAGGAAATCATTCAACCCACGGCAGCCGCCAAGGGCTTGTTCCTGCTCGGCCCGCTGATGGCCATCATGCCGGCGCTCGCCGCATGGGCGGTGATTCCTTTCGGTCCTGACGTGGCTCTGGCCAATGTCAACGCGGGTCTGCTGCTGGTCATGGCCATCACCTCGATCGAGGTCTATGGCGTGATCATCGCCGGTTGGTCATCGAACTCCAAGTACGCCTTCCTGGGGGCGCTGCGCGCTTCGGCGCAGATGGTGAGCTATGAAATCGCCATGGGTTTTTGCTTCCTGGTGGTGCTCATGGTGTCGGGAAGCATGAACCTGACGGACATCGTCATGTCGCAAGGGCAGGGCATGGCCGCAGACAAGGGCTTGGGCCTGCTGTCATGGAACTGGCTGCCACTGCTGCCGATCTTCCTGGTCTACCTGATCTCCGGCGTAGCCGAGACCAACCGCCACCCGTTTGACGTCGTGGAAGGCGAAGCCGAGATCGTGGCCGGCCACATGGTCGAGTACTCTGGCATGGGCTTTGCCGTGTTCTTCCTGGCTGAATACGCCAGCATGTGGCTGGTGTCCATTCTGGCCGTCATCATGTTCCTGGGGGGCTGGCTGTCGCCGTTCGCGGCACTCGACTTCATTCCGGGCTGGATCTGGCTGGCGATCAAGACTTTCGCCGTCGTGTCCATGTTTATCTGGATTCGCGCGACCTTCCCGCGTTTCCGTTATGACCAGATCATGCGCCTGGGATGGAAGATCTTCATCCCGGTCACGCTGGTGTGGTTGCTTGTCGTCGGGGCGTGGATGCAAACGTCCTGGAATATTTGGCATTGAACACGGAGGATGTGACCATGGCTTCCGTAGCTGCTTCACCCTTTTCCATTCGCGATTTCTTCAAGAGCTTCATGCTCGTGGAGCTGTTCAAGGGCATGGCCCTGACCGGCCGCTACGCCTTCAGCCGCAAGGTGACGGTACAGTACCCTGAAGAAAAACTCCTATGTCGCCGCGCTTTCGCGGCCTGCACGCGCTGCGCCGCTACGAGAACGGCGAAGAGCGCTGCATCGCCTGCAAGCTGTGCGAGGCGGTCTGCCCCGCAGTGGCGATCACCATCGAGTCCGACGTTCGGGCCGATGGCTCGCGCCGCACCACGCGCTACGACATTGACCTGACCAAGTGCATCTTTTGTGGTTTCTGC
This sequence comes from Ottowia sp. VDI28, assembly GCF_049532675.1. Classification (NCBI taxonomy): domain Bacteria; kingdom Pseudomonadati; phylum Pseudomonadota; class Betaproteobacteria; order Burkholderiales; family Comamonadaceae; genus Ottowia; species Ottowia sp. VDI28. The sequence continues at coordinate 2,919,806 of NZ_CP149820.1, forward strand.
GAAGAAAGCTGCCCGGTCGACTCGATCGTCGAAACGCACATCTTCGAATACCACGGTGAAAAGCGGGGCGACCTGTACTTCACCAAGGAGATGCTGCTGGCCGTCGGTGACCGGTACGAACCCGAAATCGCTGCCGCCAAGGCGGCTGATGCCAAGTACCGCTGATCCAGCCAGGCTCGCCTTACCGATAGACACGATCCATGGACGTCCAGACCGGCTTCTTCTACCTGTTCTCGCTAGTGCTGCTTTTCGCGGCCTTCCGAGTTGTCACCTCGCGCAACCCCGTGCACGCGGTGCTTTATCTCATGCTCGCCTTTTCACAGGCATCGGGCATCTGGCTGCTGCTCAAGGCGGAATTCCTGGCGATCGTGCTGGTGCTTGTGTACCTGGGCGCGGTGATGGTGCTGTTCCTCTTCGTCGTGATGATGCTCGACATCAACATTGACAGCCTGAGGCAAGGCTTCTGGCGCCATTTCCCGCTGGCGCTTGCTGTGGGCGCGCTCATTTCGCTTGAAATGGCCGTGGTACTGATCGGTGGTTTCCGCACGGGCCTGGCGCCGGCAATTCCCGAAACCGTCACCAACGCGGCAGGGCAGGTGGTTCAGTATTCGAACACCAAGGCGCTGGGTACGCTCCTGTACACCAAGTATCTCTATCCGCTGGAAATCGCCGCCGTCATTCTGCTGGTGGCCATGGTTGCCGCGATTGCCCTGACCCTGCGCCAGCGCAAGGACAGCAAGGCCATCAACCCTTCCATCCAGGTGAAGGTGCGGGCACGCGATCGCGTCGAGATGGTGTCCATGGCCTCCACGCGTGAAGCGCCGCCTCCTGCGCCTCCCGCTGAAGAGACGCCTGCCGAGGGAGCCAAGAAATGACTTTGACACTCGCTCACTTCCTGACCTTGGGCGCGATCCTGTTCGCGCTCTCCGTGGTCGGAATTTTCCTGAACCGCAAGAACCTCATCGTGCTGCTGATGGCCATCGAACTGATGCTGCTGTCGGTCAACATGAACTTCGTGGCTTTCTCGCACTATCTGGGCGACATGCACGGCCAGGTGTTCGTCTTCTTCATCCTGACGGTAGCGGCCGCTGAGTCGGCCATTGGCCTGGCGATCCTGGTGCTGCTGTTCCGGAACAAGTCGAGCATCAACGTGGACGAACTCAATTCGCTCAAGGGTTAATAACAAGATGAGTCAGACCCTTTCCGCTTCCATGCTGCTCGCGGTGCCTCTGGCTCCGCTGGCAGGTTCGGCGCTGGCGGGCATTCTCGGTACGGCTTTCGGCGGCAACCGCATCGGCCGTACCGCCTCGCATTCCGCCACCATCCTGGGCGTGCTCGTGGCCTTCATCATCTCGGCCATGACGCTGCAAAGCGTCATTTCCGATGGTGCGCATTTCAACCAGACCCTCTATGAGTGGATGGTCGTCGGCGGCTTGAAAATGGAGGTGGGCTTTCTCATCGATGGCCTGACGGCCATGATGATGTGCGTTGTGACCTTCGTGTCGCTCATGGTGCATATCTACACCATCGGCTACATGTCCGACGACGACGGCTACGACCGTTTCTTCTCCTACATCTCGCTCTTCACCTTCTCCATGCTGATGCTGGTGATGAGCAACAACTTCCTGCAGCTCTTCTTCGGCTGGGAAGCCGTGGGCCTGGTCTCTTATCTGCTGATCGGCTTCTGGTACAACCGTCCGACAGCGATTTTCGCCAACATGAAGGCCTTCCTGGTCAACCGCGTGGGTGACTTCGGCTTCATTCTCGGCATCGGCCTGATCGCCGCTTTTGCGGGTACCTTGAACTACAGCGAAACCTTCGCCAAGGCCGGCGAGTTGGGCAGTATGCAATTCCCCGGCATGGAATGGCAGTTGATCACCGTCATCTGCATCTGCCTGTTCATCGGTGCGATGGGTAAATCGGCGCAGTTTCCGCTGCACGTCTGGCTGCCCGACTCGATGGAAGGCCCGACACCGATTTCCGCGCTGATCCACGCCGCCACCATGGTGACGGCCGGCATCTTCATGGTGGCGCGTATGTCGCCCCTGTTCGAGCTCTCGGATACGGCCCTGAACTTCATCCTCGTCATCGGTTCGATCACGGCATTGTTCATGGGCTTTCTGGGCATCATCCAGAATGACATCAAGCGGGTCATCGCCTATTCGACGCTGTCGCAGCTTGGCTACATGACCGTGGCCCTGGGCGCGTCGGCCTACTCCGTGGCGGTGTTTCACCTTATGACGCACGCGTTCTTCAAGGCGCTGCTGTTCCTCGCGGCCGGCTCCGTCATCATGGGCTTGCACCACAACCAGGACATCCGCTGGATGGGGGCCGTGCGCAAGTACATGCCCATCACCTGGATCACTTTCCTGCTGGGCTCCCTGGCGCTGATCGGTACGCCGTTCTTCTCGGGCTTCTACTCGAAAGACGCCATCATCGAGGCGGTCCATGCCAGCCACTTGCCTGCAGCCGGTTTCGCCTACTTCGCCGTACTGGCGGGGGTGTTCATCACCGCGTTCTATTCGTTCCGCCTTTATTTCCTGGTCTTCCACGGTAAAGAGCGCTACGACCAGAATCCTGACGCGCACCATGATGATCACCATGCCCATGACGACCATCATGGCCATGACGAGAAGCCGCACGAAACGCCCTGGGTGGTCTGGCTGCCGCTGGTGCTGTTGGCCGTGCCCTCGGTCGTTATCGGTGCCATGACACTGATGCCGATGTTGTTCGGTGATTTCTTCAAGGGCGTGATCTTTGTCGATGGTACGCGCCATCACGCGATGGCCGAGCTGGCAGAGGAAATCCATGGCTGGGTGCCCATGGCGCTGCACGGCTTTACCGCGCTGCCGTTCTGGCTGGCACTGGCGGGTGTGGCGGTCTCGTACTACATGTACATGATCAATCCGGCCTTGCCGGCGCGTATCAAGCGCATGTTCCAGCCCATCTATACGCTGCTCGAGAACAAGTACTACATGGACTGGATCAACGAGAACGTGTTCGCCCGCGGCGCGCGCGTCATCGGTACCGGCCTCTGGAAAGGTGGCGACCAGGCGTTGATCGACGGCGCCGTCGTCAACGGCTCCTGGAAAATCGTGGGTTGGATCTCCAGCGTGGTGCGTCGCCTTCAGTCTGGCTATCTCTACCAGTACGCGCTGGTGATGATTCTGGGTATCTTCGTGCTGATGACGTACTTCGTCTGGCTCAACAAGTAAAAAAGGGACACCAAGAAAATGGGTTGGTTGAGCCTTGCCATCTGGACACCGATCGTATTCGGCGTCATATTGCTGGCGTTCGGCCGGGAGAGCCAAGCGCAGATGGTGCGCTGGTTGGCGCTCATCGGGTCGCTCGTCAGTTTCCTAGTCACGTTGCCGCTGTACTCGGGCTTCCAGCTCGGCACGGCGCAAATGCAGTTCGTCGAGAAAGCGCCGTGGATCACGCGCTTCAATGTCAATTACCACCTGGGCGTCGACGGCATCTCGCTGTGGTTCGTGTTGCTCACGGCCTTCATCACGATCATCGTGGTCATCGCCGGCTGGGAGGTCATCCAGCGCAAGGTCAACCAGTACATGGCGGCCTTCCTGATTCTCTCGGGCCTGATGATCGGCGTCTTCTCGGCACTCGACGGCGTGTTGTTCTACGTTTTCTTCGAAGCCACGCTGATCCCGATGTACCTCATCATCGGTATCTGGGGCGGTCCGAACAAGATCTACGCGGCCTTCAAGTTCTTCCTGTACACGCTGCTGGGTTCACTGCTGACGCTGGTGGCATTCATCTACCTGTACACCCGCTCGGGCGGCAGCTTCGATATTCTGGCTTGGCATGCGCTGCCGCTTTCCGAGACCGCGCAAACCCTGCTGTTCTTCGCGCTGTTCGCGGCTTTTGCCGTGAAGGTGCCGATGTGGCCGGTGCACACCTGGTTGCCCGACGTGCACGTGGAAGCGCCTACTGGTGGTTCTGCCGTGCTGGCGGCCATCATGCTGAAGCTCGGTGCCTACGGTTTCCTGCGCTTCTCGCTGCCCATCACGCCTGATGCTTCCCATAAATGGGCCGGGCTGATGATCACGTTGTCGCTCGTGGCCGTTATCTATGTCGGTCTGGTGGCACTGGTCCAGAAGGACATGAAGAAGCTCGTGGCCTACTCGTCGGTAGCGCACATGGGTTTCGTCACGCTGGGTTTTTTCATCTTCAATGACCTTGGCATCACGGGTGGCCTGGTACAGATGATCGCGCACGGTTTTGTCTCCGGTGCCATGTTCCTGTGTATCGGCGTGCTGTATGACCGGGTGCATTCACGCGAGATTGCAGCCTACGGTGGCGTGGTCAACACCATGCCGCGCTTCACAGCGTTCGCGCTGCTGTTCTTCATGGCCAATTGCGGCCTGCCGGGCACGGCGGGTTTCGTGGGCGAGTGGATGGTGATCCTGGGTGCCGTCAAGGCCAACTTCTGGATCGGCCTGCTCGCGGCGACAGCTCTGATCTCCGGTGCGGCCTATACCTTGTGGATGTTCAAGCGGGTCTATTTCGGCCCCGTGACGAATGACCACGTGCGCAAGCTTTCGGATATCAACGCGCGTGAATTCCTCATGCTGGGCTTGCTGGCACTGGCGGTATTGGCCATGGGCGTGAACCCCAAGCCTTTCACCGACGTGATGGACGCTTCGGTGGCAAACCTGCTGCAGCAGGTGGCGGTATCCAAACTGAATTGAGGACCAGGAGATGATTGACAGTTTCAGTTGGATATCCATTTACCCGGAGATCGTGCTGCTGGTAATGGCGTGCGTGATCGCCCTGGTGGATTTGCTGGACAAGGGCGTGCGCCGCACGGCTACGTACGTCCTGTCTGTCTTGACGCTGCTTGTGCTGGCGGTGCTGACTGGCCTCTATGCCCTCGAAGGGCAGACCGTCTACGGTTTCGGCGGTATGGTGGTGAGCGACTCCATGGCCAACTGGCTCAAGTGCTTTGCCTCGCTGGCCACTGCTGTGACGCTGGTCTATGGCCGGACCTACATGCGCGACCGCGGCGTGCTGCGCGGTGGCGAGTGGTTTACGCTGAGCCTGCTGTCGCTGGTGGGTATCTTCGTGATGATTTCCGGCAACAACTTCCTGCTCATCTATCTGGGCCTTGAGTTGTTGACCCTGTCCAGCTACGCCATGGTGGCCTTGCGCCGCGACCACACGGTGTCCGTGGAAGCCGCCATGAAGTATTTCGTGCTGGGCGCCATGGCCTCCGGCTTCCTGCTGTACGGCCTGTCCATGCTCTACGGTGCCACTGGCACGCTTGACATCGGCTCCGTCTTCAAGGCCGTGGCTTCAGGCCAGATCCGCCATCAGGTGTTGGTGTTCGGCCTGGTGTTCGTGGTGGCCGGCTTGGCGTTCAAGTTTGGCGTGGTGCCTTTCCATATGTGGATTCCTGATGTCTATCAGGGGGCTCCTACGGCGGTCACGCTGACCATCGGCTCCGCACCGAAGCTCGCGGCTTTCGCCATCGCTATCCGCCTTCTGGTCGAAGGGCTTCTGCCACTGGCCTTCGATTGGCAGCAGATGCTCGGTTTGCTGGCCGTCGCGTCGCTCCTGGTGGGTAACCTGGCAGCCATCGCGCAGACCAATTTGAAGCGCATGCTGGCTTATTCCACGATCGCTCAGATGGGCTTTGTGCTGCTGGGCCTGATGTCGGGCGTGGTCAATGGCAACGCGCTGTCAGCGGCTAACGCCTATAGCTCGGCCATGTTCTACATGGTGACCTATGTACTGACGACGCTGGCGAGCTTCGGGATCATTCTGCTGCTTTCCCGCGAGGGGTTCGAAAGCGAAGAGATCGTCGACCTCGCAGGTCTCAACCAGCGCAGCCCGCTGTATGCCGGCATCATGGCTATTTGCCTTTTCTCGCTCGCAGGCCTGCCGCCGCTGGTGGGCTTCCAGGCCAAGTTGTCCGTGCTGCAAGCGCTTATCAGCACCGGTCAGTCGCTTCATATCGGCTTGGCGGTGTTTGCCGTGCTGATCTCGCTGGTGGGGGCTTTCTACTACCTGCGCGTCATCAAGGTTATGTACTTTGATGAGCCGGTGAGCGCATCGCCTATTACGGCACCCGCCGACATGCGTGCCTTGCTGTCGATCAATGGTGCTTTGGTGCTGGTGCTTGGTATCGTTCCGGGCGCATTGATGACGTTGTGCGCCAAGGCCATCGTGCAAATGCTGGGAACGTAAGGCAGCCTCGCTGTCTCTCAACAGGATGTCCCAGAGCTTTGCCATTTGGCTATTGATCCTGCTGGCTTTTGTGGCTGCCAATCTGCCGTTTCTGAACCAGCGCCTGCTGTCTGTCTATCCGCTCCGTGGCGGCAAGTCGCTGGCTTGGCGCTTGGCTGAACTGGTATTTTGGTACTTCGTTATCGGCGGCATTGGTCTGGGGTTGGAGCAGAGCGCCGGCCAGATTTCGCCGCAGGGGTGGCAGTTTTACGCCATCACGGGAGCGCTGTTTCTGACTTTGGCGTTCCCGGGCTTTGTCTACCGCTACCTGCTTCGGCGGGGCCGGTAATCCTGCAAATCCTGCCAGACCGTGCAAATGGAATGGCAGCAGAATGCACCTGCCAGCATCGCTTCCAGGATAATCCCTCCATGAGCTCCGATCCCCATCTGCAAGAAACCCGCGTCAGTAGCGAAGAAGTGCTGCGTGGCGGCTTCCTGCAGGTTTTGCGGGACACGGTGCGCCTTCCCGATGGCGCGCAAACCTACCGCGAATACATTGTTCATCCGGGCGCGGTGATGATCATTCCGCTGATCGAAGCCGAGGACGGGAGCGTGCGCGTGTTGATGGAGCGCCAATACCGCTATCCGGTGGGGAATGTCATGATCGAGTTTCCCGCCGGCAAACTCGATGCAGGTGAAGCGCCGCTGGTATGTGCCCAGCGCGAGTTGCGGGAAGAGACCGGTTACACCGCTCGCCAATGGGCGCGTGCAGGGAGATTACATCCGGGTATTTCATATTCCACCGAGTTCATCGAAATCTGGTTTGCCCGCGGCCTCTCAGAGGGCAAGTCCCAGTTGGATGAGGGGGAGTTCCTGGAAGTTTTCAGCGCCACGCCGCAAGAAATTCTTGACTGGTGCCGCAACGGCCAGATCACGGATGGCAAGACCCTGACCGGCGCGCTGTGGCTGCAAAACGTCCTGGCTGGCGCCTGGACGCTCGAATGGCGGGAAGCTTAAGTCATGAAGGTATTGGATCTTCAGTGCCATCACGGACACGTTTTCGAGGGCTGGTTCGCTTCGGAAGACGATTTTCAGCAGCAGGTATCCAGTCAGTTACTGACGTGCCCCATGTGCGGCGATACCTCGGTGAGCAAGCTACCTAGCGCCCCGCGTTTGAACCTGGGCGCTTCCGGGGCGCCTGTGACCGCTGAACCCTCCCAAGCCTCGCCGGGTGGGGCAGGAGCGTCTGAACCGGTGGCTGCACTGCCGCCAGCTTCACTGCAGGCCGCCTGGATGCAGATGGTGCGCCGCGTGATGGCCAACACCGAAGACGTGGGCGAGCGCTTCGCGGAAGAAGCTCGCAAGATTCACTATGGGGAGTCGGACGAGCGGGGTATCCGAGGCCAAGCTACTCCAGAGGAAACCGAAGCCTTGCTGGATGAGGGCATTGCAGTCGTGCCGCTGCCCGTGCCTCCGGGATTCAAGGATACGTTGCAGTAAAGCCGGCTGACGAGACTAGAGGCCTATTGCGGCGGCGTTTTGCGACGGCCTACCGCCTGGCCTATTGCGGCGTGATCACTTCTCGCAGCGCCTGGGTGTTCAGAATACGCACATGCCGCTGCTTGACTTCCACCAGGCCGTCTTCGGCAAACTTGGAAAAAGCCCGGCTCACGGTTTCCAGCTTGAGGCCCAGGTAGCTCCCAATTTCCTCGCGGGTCATGCGGAGAATCAGTTCCGACTGCGAAAAGCCTCGTGCGTGTAGCCGCTGCACCAGATTCAGCAGAAAGGTGGCCAGGCGCTCTTCGGCCCGCATGCTGCCAAGCAGCAGCATCACACCGTGTTCGCGCACGATTTCGCGGCTCATGATCTTGTGCACATGGCTCTGCAGCGCTGGCACTTCGCGCGAGAGCTCTTCGATGCGGTCGAACGGCATCACGCAGACTTCAGCATCTTCCAGCGCAATGGCATCGCAGGTATGGTGATCGTCCACGATGCCATCGAGGCCGATGATCTCGCCGGCCATTTGAAAACCTGTGACCTGATCGCGGCCGTCTTCGGAAGCAATGCAGGTTTTGAAGAAGCCCGTGCGTATGGCGTAGAGCGCTGAAAAGGGTTCTCCATTGGAGAACAGGGAGGCGCCCCGCCGGATTTTGCGCCGAGTGGCTACGAGTTCGTCCAACCTGTCGAGATCACTGCCCGACAAGTCCATGGGCATGCACAACTCACGCAGGTTGCAGTTGGAGCAGGCTACTTTGATGGCTTGAGGAGTCATTGTGGTGTCGGCGTGCGCACTAGGGCGAACTAGGGCGAGATGGTGGGCGAAGTGGTCGGCGAGGTAGTAAAGCGATGACTCATTGTAGGCTGCCCAGCGAATTGATCCACCGCAAACCTTGCGGCAATGGCCTCCATCTCTTGATCGGGATCAAGGAAATTTCATCTTTCCTGCGCGACCATCGACTCTGCTATCGAGGATATCTCCTGAATGACTACTGTGACCCCAGAATTGCTCCAGCGTTTCGATGTGCCTGGCCCGCGCTACACATCCTACCCCACGGCGGACCGGTTCGTGGAGGCGTTTGGCCAGGCTGACTATGTGCAGGCCCTGGAGCAGCGGCGCCATGGCCCCGCGGCCATGACGCTGCCGCTTTCGCTCTATGTGCATATTCCGTTCTGTGAGTCGCTTTGTTATTACTGCGCCTGCAACAAGATCATTACCAGGCACCATGAGCGCAGCGCGCCTTATCTGAGTTATTTGAGCCGCGAAGTCGATCTGCACGTGCAGCGCATCGGCCACGGGGTCAACGTGAGCCAGTTGCATCTGGGCGGCGGCACGCCTACGTTCTTCAATGACGGCGAGCTGGGCGGGCTGATGGGCATGCTGCGGCAGAATTTCAATCTAGTGCCCGGGGGGAGTACTCGATCGAGATCGATCCCCGGACCATTGACGAGGAGCGCCTTCGCACCCTGGCGCGCCTGGGCTTCAACCGCTTGTCCTTCGGAGTGCAGGATTTTGATCCAGACGTGCAGAAGGCGGTGCACCGCATCCAGCCCGCGGAGCAAGTGTTTTCCCTGGTGGCGGCGGCCAGGCGTATCGGCTTTGAGTCGATCAACGTCGATCTGATCTACGGCTTGCCCAAGCAAACCCCCGAATCTTTCGATCGCACGCTGGCGCAAGTGGCCGAATTGCGGCCTGATCGCATCGCTCTTTACGGGTACGCTCACCTGCCGGAGCGCTTCAAACCTCAGCGGCGCATCATTGCGATCGATCTGCCGGGGGCCGGCAACAAAGTGGCGATGCTGGCACGCGCACTCGCCGCGTTCGAGGCGGCAGGGTATATCTATGTGGGCATGGACCACTTCGCGTTGCCGAACGATTCCCTGGCTGTCGCCAAGCGGCAGGGCCGGTTGCATCGGAATTTCCAGGGCTATAGCACTCAGCCTGACTGCGACCTGATCGGCCTGGGCGTATCAGCCATCGGCAAAATAGGCGCGGTCTACAGCCAGAACGCCAAGACACTGGAAGAGTATCAGGACGCGCTCGACCATGGGTTGCTGCCTGTGGCCCGGGGTCTAGCTGTCTCACGAGACGATCTGGTCCGGCGTTCGATCATCATGGCACTGATGTGCCAGGGACGCTTGCACTTCGAGGCTATCGAGATCGCGCACCTCATCGATTTCAAGCGCACCTTTGCCGCTGAGCTGGAAGTGCTGCGCGGCATGCAGGCGCAGGGGCTGGTAGAGTTGTCTGATTCCGGTATTGAGGTGACCCCCATGGGGTGGTTCTTCGTGCGGGGTGTGGCGATGGTGTTCGACAAATACCTGCAAGCCGATCGCACGCGGGCGCGTTTTTCGAAGATCATCTGACGAGCTCGTAGATACGTTTTAAACAGGTTCCGAGGAGTAGCACCCGGAATGTCGTCATTCATATGCTGACGTCACTTGCGCTCACAGCTTTCGGCATGGGACTGGCCGGCGGTCCGCATTGCATTGCCATGTGCGGGGCCGCTTGCGCCGGTATCGGCCAAACCGCCGGAGCGCGCAGCACTTCGGCGATGAGCCTGTTCCAGGCTGGGCGCATCATCGGGTATGCCACGCTCGGTGGCCTGGCCGCCGCTTCATTGCAAGGCATCGGCTGGCTGACCACACAGAGCGCCGCAATCCGTCCTGTGTGGACTCTGCTCCACGTGGCGGCCGTCGTGATTGGTCTGCTGCTGCTGGTGCAGGCCCGCCAGCCGGTATGGATCGAGCAGGGCGCGCGCCGGATCTGGGCGGCGGTTCGCGGCTTCCAGCAAAAGCGCGGGCGCAGCGCGCCATTGATAATCGGCGCGCTCTGGGCCTTCATGCCCTGCGGCCTGCTGTATTCCGCCTTGATGGTGGCCGCTTTGGCCGGCAGCGTAGCCGGTGGCGCCGTCACCATGGCGCTCTTCGCGCTCGGCAGCAGCGTGTCGCTGATGCTCGGCCCCTGGCTGCTGTTGCGGCTGCCCGCGAGTATCAGGGAGAGTGGGGCGTGCGCCTGGCTGGCTTGGCCCTGATGGCGGCTTCAGGCTGGGCGCTGTGGATGGGCCTGGTGCACGACCAGGCTCCCTGGTGCGTTACACCGACGTAATACCCTTGTAGAGCATGTATGCCCCCAGCAGGTACAGAATGCTGGCAAAGGCGCGCTTGAGCTTCTTGACCGGCAGTGCGTGCGCAGCGCGTGCGCCCTGCGGCGCCATCAGGACGCTGAAGCAGGCGATGACCACCAGCGCAGGTAGCCACAGGTAGCCGAAGGAGTAGGGCGGGAGTCCCTCGATATTCTGGCCGGAGACGATATAACCGATCACATTGGCCAAGGCAATCGGAAAACCGAGCGCGGCGCTGGTGGCCACCGCGTTGTGAATGGCCACGTTGCACCAGGTCATGAAGGGCACGCTGACGAAGCCGCCACCAGCGCCGACCAGCCCTGACAGAAGGCCGATCACGCCGCCCGCGCCCAGCAGTCCCGCGGTGCCGGGAATCTGCCGCGTAGGGGCCGGTTTCTTGTCGAGAAACATCTGCGTCGCGGAAAATCCCACAAAGGCCGCGAACACCAGCGCCAGTATGGAACCTTTGAGAATGGCGAAAATTCCGAGGCTGGCAATCATGGCGCCCAGTACGATGCCGGGTGCCAGCGCCTTCACGATGTCCCAGCGCACAGCACCTCGCCGGTGGTGCGCGCGCACGCTGCTGATGGAAGTGAAAATGATGGTGGCCATGGATGTGGCAATGGCCATCTTGACCGCCAGGCCCGGCGCCACGCCGCGCGAGCTGAGGATCGCCGAGATGAACGGCACCATGATCATGCCGCCGCCAATACCCAACAGCCCAGCCAGAAAACCGGTGCAGATGCCAAGCAGGGCAAGTTCTACGATCAGCAGCGGTTCGATAGGCATGGCGGGAAAATGAAAAAAGCCCTCACACTCCCTGAGAAGGCTTTTCAGCAAGAATAAGGTGTCTGCGAATGCCGCCGAACCGTCATCCTGAACGCAGGGTTCAGGTGGGCGAGGTCAGACTGATCTTGGGTTCATCTGACGCGAGATGATCACGCTGACCAGACAATGTTCCAAGCCCGTGCTCAATGAGCATTGGTTCAAGGAAATATAAAGTCCGGCGCGCATCGCAGACAAGAATATTCTACCCCCTGAGGCGCTTGCGCGCCTTCCCCCAGGGGACATCACCAGCGGCCTGGCAAAGCCAGCTCCGCGGTGATTCGGGCATGGCCTGCTCCGCGGCCTTCTGATGTTGTGTTTCCGTCATTCCCGCGCAGGCGAATACGAGGGGACTTCCCACTTACCAGGAACGGCGTCGAAGCGCCAAGATTGAGGTGCGAACGTCAATCTAAAGAGTAAGGAGAAGTCCCATGAGTGAGATTACACGAGTTGGAGTGGATCTGGCCAAGAACTTGATTCAAGTGCATGCGGTGGATGCTCAGGCAGGTGTGTTGGTGCGCCGAGCGCTAGCGCGGCGAGGTTTCCTGCCCTGGTGCGCGAAGTTGCCTGCCGGTTGTTTGGTGGTGATGGAGGCGTGTACTGGAGCGCATCACTGGGCACGCCGGCTCAGCCAGCTTGGTTTGCAGGTGCGCCTGATCGCGCCTCATCTAGTGGCGCCATACCGTTTGCAGGGCAAGAAAGGCAAGAATGACGCCAATGATGCTGCGGCGGTGTGCGAGGCTGCCAGCCGCCCGCAAATGCACTTTGTGCCGATCAAGACGACCGAGCAGCAAGCGATCCTGGGTGTACACACCCTGCGTCAAGGCTGGGAGAAAGACAGAACTGCGTGCATCAACCGTATTCGTGCACTGCTGGCCGAGTTTGGTCTGGTGTGTCCTGAAGGGGTGGGCAAGCTCAAGGAGCAGCTGACCCAGCTCAACGAGGATGCCAGCAACGAGATGCCCGCGCTGGTGAGATTAAGCATTGAGCGACTGCAAATGCAGTGGCGCCAGCTTGATCAGGACATTGGCTGGTGCGAGCAGCGCATTGCACAACACATCAAGCAAGACAGTCGAGCTCAGCAGGCTCAGCAGCTACTGGGTATTGGGCCTATAGGCGCTTCGGCGCTCGTGGCCAGCGTGGCCGACTTCAGTCAGTTCAAAACGGCTGCGCAGTTTGCTGCCTGGCTGGGGTTGACACCCTCGCAGCACTCCAGCGGTGGCAAGAGCCGCCTTGGCGGCATTACCAAGCAGGGAGATACGTATTTGCGGATGCTGCTGGTGCAGGGCGCCAAATCGGCCATTCACTGCAGCAAGCCACGCCAGGAGCGAGTGTGGCTGTGGGCGCAGCAGTTGCGTGAGCGCATGGGCTGGCAAAAGGCGGCTGTCGCGCTGGCAGCCAAGAACGCCCGCATTCTATGGGCGATGTTCACGCGAGGCCAGCCATTTGTGGCCAATCATGTGAGCGTCAAACCGACGTAGAAGTAGATCGACACATGTTTCGTTTATCAAAAAAATGATGTTTCAACAGGACGGCACTTCGCAGATCAATTGAACAGGTTAGACCGGCAGCGGATAAGCTCGATGGATTCCAGGTGGCCTGTTCAGGCCACGAAAGGCGAATGGGAGCCTCCGCTGAGCGGCTCGTATCTGGGTCCGACACCAAGCTCTTCGTAGCTCGTCAACAAGACCGTCAGTAGGTAGGCCGTCTTTCTTCGTTCAGTTCAGTGTCCTTGCAGTCAGCTCCGTAATAAACAACTAAACCATCAGAACCATCAGAAATAACAACCATATTCGCTTGACAACGTGGGATGCCCCAGTAGGAATCCAGGGGGCTGTGGAAAGCTGGCGCAGGAGCCCGCTTGCGCGAGGAGGGCGGAGGAAGGCTTTTGGCGCACTCTACAGAAGTGCTCCGCTCCTACAGCAGCCGGCCGTCTTCCCCAAGCGCCAGGTCCAACCGCTCCAGCAGGGCTCCCAAAGTCGCTTGCTCGGCCACGCTCATCCCGGGTTCCGCATCACTGCCCTCGGCCGTGGGTGCGGCTGGCGGCCTGGGCTCGCTCAGTTCGAATGCCAGGTTCAGTGCCGCCAGCACCGCGATCCGGTCGCGGGCCTTGATCTTGCCGGCATCGCGGATTTTGCTCATGGCGGCGTCTACCCGCTGCACAGCTTCCTGCAACTGGGCTTCACCGCCCTCCGGGCAGCCCAGCAGGTAGCCTTGGCCCAGGATCTTGACTTCGAGCTGTTTCATTTGCCTCCCTTGTCATCTGGCGGCAGCACGCTGGCCGCGGCTGGCAGGCGGTCGATCAATGAGTCCACGCGCGCTCGTGCGGCCATCAGGCGCGATTTCAGGCTGTCCCGCTCGTGTGTGAGCGATTCGACCTGCTGCGCGAGCAGTTCATTGGTTCGGCGCAGTTCCTCGTGGCGCACGAGCAGGCGCTCTACACGCTCGGCTATCTGTTCAATCAGGGGCGGATTCGTCATGGCGCGGCGGCAAGGGCAGAACGCTGATTGTAGGGTTCCATGGACCCTATGGTTTCCGGGCTCTTACAATTGGCGTTGTTGGTGCTCGCGTTTGTGGTTCACACGGCGCAGTTCAACGGGAAGCAGGAGGGCCTCGTGCGTCGCGCACGGCCGGTCTAACCTGCGCTGCCCCCGCAACGGTAAGCGAATGGGATGCCTCGCGCATCCCGGCTCATGCCTCACACAGCCACTGGATGCCTTGAACAAGCAACCGGGAAGGCGAAGCAGGAGCGACCTTCGCCAGCCCGGATACCGGCCAACGAGGAGGGAGGGCGCTTTTGCTCCTGAGCAGCGCGCGCTACCAGTTTGCCCCAGGCGCTGGCGGGGAAGCCGGCAGGGGTTTGCCATCTGTGTCATTTGTGATGAGAACAATTCCGTTCACGCTCAAGCCGGCGTTGCTGCCGCTTGCCTTGGTCTGCGCCTATTCCGCGCATGCCCAAACCCCCGCCCAGACCGCTTCCGCCTCGGCCGTCTCGCTGAGTGAAACCGTGGTGACCGCCGCCCGCGTGGAACAGCCTTTGACCGACGTGCTGGCAGACGTCACCTTGATCGACGAGAAGGAAATCCAGCGCAGCGGCGCGACCAGCGTGTCGGATCTGCTGGCCAGGCAAGCCGGCCTTGAGATCTCGCGCAATGGCGGTCCCGGTACGACCAGCAGCATCTACTTGCGTGGTGCCGAGAATCGTTTCACCGCTGTCTATATCGATGGCATACGCGTCGACACGCAATCCACGGGGGCCACCCTGGGAGGCCATCTCGCTGAGCCAGATCGAGCGGATCGAAATCGTGCGGGGCGCCGCCGCCGCCGTGTATGGCTCGGACGCGGTTGCTGGCGTGATCCAGATTTTCACGCGCAAGGGCCGGGGCCCTTTCACGCCCTATGTCGGCGTGGGTGTGGGTAACCATGGCCGCAAGACGGCAGAGGCCGGGTTTTCAGGCAAGAATGATGCCATCGACTATTCCTTGGGCGTGACACGCGACACCAGCGATGGCTTCGACAGCCGGCCGGGTTCCAACCCGGACAAGGATGGCTATCGCAGTACCAGCGCCAACGCGCGCCTGGGCTGGCAGATCAATCAGGCGCACCGGTTGGAATTGACGGGCACATACACCGACATGGACGCGCAATATGACGGCTTTACCGCCGATCTGGATGACCATGGCCTGAACCGCCTGGCCACTGGCGGTCTGACATGGTCCGCACAATGGACGCAGAACTACAGCACGCGCCTGTCCGTCAGTGAGTCGCGGCAGCGCTACGAAACCAAACCCAGCCCTTACAGCTCCGAAACCACGCTGCGCAACTATCTGTTCCAGAATGAGTGGCGCAGCGGCGGCCACCTGGTGACGGCAGCGCTGGAGCGGCTGGAAGACCGCCTGGCCAACGCCGACATCAACCGCAGCCGGCACAAGAACGGCATCGCCCTGGGCTACGGGTATACGGGCGGTCCGCATACGGTGCAGCTCAATGTGCGCCACGATGACGATAGCGAGTTCGGGGGCCAGACTACCGGCAGCGCGTCTTACGGCTACAGCTTCGCTCCCGGCTGGCGCGTGACGGCTGGCGCGGGGACGTCGTTCCGCGTGCCGACGCTGTATCAACGCTTTTCGCAGTATGGCCAGCCCGCGTTGCAGCCGGAAAAAGGCCGGAGCTTCGAGCTTGGCCTGCGCTGGGCGGAAGGCACGAGCAGCTTTGGCGTCACGGCATACCGCAATCGCGTACGCAACCTCATCACCTTCGGTGCCGCCGGCCCGTGCGGCGACGCGTATGGCTGCTACGAGAATACCGGGCGCGCAGAATACCAGGGCCTGACGATCACCGGCGCGCACAAGCTGGCCGGCGTCAACCTGAGCGGCTCGCTCGATCTGCAGGACCCGCGGGATCTGAACACCGACAAGCGTCTTGCACGCCGTGCGCAAACGCTGCTGAAGCTGGCGGCGGATACCGATGTGGCCGGCTGGACGCTGGGTACCGAGTTGCTCGCATCTTCCAAGCGCTATGACGATGCTGCCAACAGGAACGTGCTGGGCGGCTATGGTCTGGTGAACCTGTACGTCAGCAAGGTGATCGCGCGTGAATGGACGCTGCTGGCGCGCATCAATAATGTGGCCGACAAGGACTATCAGGTCGCGCGAGGCTATGCCACGCCAGGCCGGGAATTCTACGTAGGCCTGAAATGGTCTCCGCGCTGAGCGGAGCCCAAAGCTGACCGGTATTGACGATGCTTCAAACACGCACAAGCCATGAACGATTTGCACGTCGCGCGCAGTGAGCTGATTCTGGGCGGCCAGAAGAGCGGCAAGTCGCGCCGTGCCGAAAATCTGGCCGCGGCGTGGCTGCAGGCGTCGTCTTCCCACCGTGCGGTGCTGATCGCCACAGCCGAGGCGCACGATGATGAAATGCGCCAACGCATCGCACGCCACCAGCGTGAACGCGCCGAGAGGGTGCCTGGCCTGTTGACCTTGGAGGCGTCCTGCGATCTGCCGGCCGCCATCGGCGCTGCCGGTGGGGCGGAGACGCTTCGCGTGGTCGATTGCCTCACACTATGGCTCACAGGGCTCATGATGCCATTGGGGCGGGAAAATCAATCCGCGCAGGCGGTGCAGGGGGAAGTGGCGCTTCTTCTGGAAACAATTGAGAGCACCTCAGGCCCCATCATCCTGGTCGGCAATGAAATTGGTTTGGGGGTGATTCCCCTTGGCCGCGAGGTCCGCGCTTTCGTCGATGCCCTGGGGGTGCTTAATCAGCAGATGGCCCAGAGATGCGAGCGTGTGAGTTTGATGGCGGCGGGTCTGCCGTTGGTTTTGAAGGGAGAGGCATGAGCGTGCGGTTGATCATGAGGAAATTGGCCGCGTTGCTGATTCTGCCCATCGCATTGGCCGCTCACGCCTACGACATTACCGATGACCGGGGGGTGGTGGTCAATCTTCCAGAGCCGCCGAAACGCATTGTCAGTCTGTTGCCCTCCCTGACCGAAACGGTTTGCGAATTGGGTGCTTGCGAGCGGCTGGTGGGGGTTGATCGCTATTCCAACTGGCCAGCAGGTGTGCAGAAGCTGCCAAAGGTCGGTGGCGGGCTGGATCCGAATATCGAGGCCGTGGTCGCTCTCAAGCCTGATTTGGTGCTGGTGGCGACGTCTTCGCGTGCCAGCGAACGCCTGCGCGCGCTGGGCCTGAAAGTGGCTGCGCTGGAGCCCAAGACCGGTGCCGATGTGCGCCGTGTCATTGGCAAGCTGGGAGATATCCTCAAGGTGCATGGGGCCGAGCGCGTCGCGCGGGCCATTGATGACGGCGTGGCAGCGGCCGCCCGGACGGTGCCCGAGCAACTCCGCGGCCAGCGGGTGTACTTCGAGGCCAGCCCCGGCCCGCACGCCGCCGGGCCGAGCTCTTTCATCGGCGAGATGCTGGCTTCGTTGGGTCTGCGCAATATCGTCACTCCTGACCTGGGGCCATTTCCCAAAATCAACCCCGAGTACGTGCTGCGCGCCAATCCCGATCTGATCATGGCAGGTCAGCGCAGCGCCTCCGAGCTGAAAAAGCGGCCCGGCTGGCCGAATCTGCGCGCCATCCGGGACGAGCATATGTGCATTTTCGATTCCGAGCAGGTTGATATATTGGTCCGGCCTGGCCCGCGCATGGCGGAGGCCGCGCGCATCATGGCCCGCTGCGTGATCGAGAAGGGGCCGCCGCCTGGAGCCAAGCCGTGAATTCACGCGCCGCCTGGCTGGCGTTCGCGCTGCTGACGTTGTCGGTTCTCGCGCTGGCCGTGGGCGCAGGCGTTGGCAGCACAGGCTTCGAGAGCGTGTTGCGCGCGCGCCATGATCCTGTGGCCTGGCAGATCATCGGCGAAGTCCGCCTGCCGCGCACCCTGGGCGCGTGGCTGGCTGGTGCCTTGCTGGGTTTGGCGGGCGCCGTGGCGCAAGGCTTGTTCCGCAATCCATTGGCCGATCCGTTTCTGCTCGGCAGCGCCTCCGGCGCCATGCTGACGGTCGCGTTGGCTCTCGCGCTGATGGGAGGGGATGCCGCTGCGGCGTCGTGGGCTGGCAAGATTGGCTTGACCGGGGCAGCCTTCATCGGCGCGCTGGGTGGGGTGCTGCTGACTTTGCTTCTCGCGCAAGGGGTGCAGCATACCTTGCGCCTGCTGCTGGCTGGCGTGGTGGTTGGGTATGTGCTGGGCGCGGTCAAGGATCTGGTGACCCTCTCGGCCCCTGACGTGCTTTCTGCCATGGTGGGTTTCGTACTCGGCAATACCGGCTTCGTGGGTTGGAGCGCTTGTGTCGTCATGGCGGCTGTACTGCTGCCCTGCATGGGGCTGGCGTGGGTGATGGCCCGCGTCCTGGACGGCTTGAGCCTGGGCGAGGCGACCGCACAAAGCCTGGGCTTACCGCTGGCGCCGATGCGGGCGGCATTGATCGCCGTGCTGGCCTTGGCTACCGGAACCGCCGTGGCGCAGACGGGGCTCGTGGGCTTCGTCGGTCTGGCAGCGCCGCACCTGGTGCGGCCGCTCGCGCGGGTCACGCATGGGCCGCTGGTCCTGTTGGCGGCCATGATGGGTGGCGTGCTGCTCATGCTGGCCGATATTGCCGCTCGTGCCTTGATCTGGCCGCAGGAATTGCCCGTGGGGGTGCTCACGGCTGTGCTGGGCGGCAGCTACCTGCTGTGGCTGATGTACCGGAGAACCAGATGACTCGCTCTACGGCGGCTGTTTCCGGTTCGGCGGCTCTTTCGGTCAGCTCCACGAGCACGAGCATTGCCGGAAGGCCCATTCTGGGGCCCATCGATCTGGCGCTGCCGGCCCGGCGGTGGACGAGCATCGTCGGCCCTAACGGTGCTGGCAAATCAACGCTTTTGCGCGTGCTGGCCGGTTTGCTTCCTACGGCTGGGCCGGTGCGGCTACAGGGCCGCCCGCTGAGTCAATGGCATGCGCGCGAGCGGGCCCGGCAACTGGCCTGGTTGGGGCAGGGCGAAACAGGCGGGGAGGATCTGACTGCCTACGACGTGGCCCTGCTCGGTCGATTGCCGCATCGCGCCTGGCTGGCACCGCCATCGCCCGCCGATCACACTGCCGTTGCCCGCGCGCTCAATGCCACCCAGGTAGAGGCGCTGCGTGAACGGCGGCTGGGCGATCTCTCGGGAGGGGAGCGCCAGCGCGTGCTGCTGGCACGCGCGCTGGCCGTGGAAGCCCCGATTCTGTTGATGGACGAACCCCTGGCTCACCTTGATCCCCCGCATCAAGCTGATTGGCTTGAGATCGTGCGAAGCCTGATCGCTGGTGGCGGCACCGTGGTCAGCGTACTGCATGAGCTCTCGATGGCCTTGCAGGCCGACGATTTGCTGATCGTGCGGGACGGCAGCATTGTTCATCATGGGCCCTGCAGCGATCCTGCCACGCACGCGGCCCTGCAAGCCGCGTTCGATAACCGTATCGCCATCCACGCCCTGGAGGGCACCTGGGTGGCATTACCCCGTATTTAGAAAGATTTTCATGCAGATAGAAACTCCCCCAACCGAAAAGCGCTACGAGAAACCCGCAGGCGAGCGCCGCGGCCTGGTGATCGTGAATACCGGAGACGGCAAGGGCAAGAGTACGGCCGCCTTCGGCCTGGCCTTGCGCGCTTTCGGCCGCCAGCACATACACGGCAAGCAAGTGGTGATCTTTCAATTCATGAAGGTGCCCACGGCGCGTTTCGGGGAACACCGCATGTTCGAGCAAATCGGCCTGAAAATCGAAGGGCTGGGCGATGGTTTTTCCTGGAAGAGCAAAGACCTGGAACACTCGGCCCAGCTCGCGCGTGAAGGCTGGGAGAAAGCCAAGGCGGCTATCCTCGGTGGCGAGCACTTTCTGGTCGTGCTGGATGAGATCACCTACCCGCTGATTTACGGCTGGCTGCCTCTGGATGAAGTGCTGCAAACCCTGAAACAGCGCCCCTCAGACGTGCACGTATGCTTGACGGGCCGCCGGTGTCCGCAGGAGTTGGTCGATCTGGCCGATACTGTGACGGAAATGACCCTTGTCAAACATGCGTTCAAGGCCGGCATACCCGCTCAGCGTGGAATAGAGGATTAGGATTCCTGTACTACGATCAGGAGCCCGCATGCCCAACACGACCCTGCACATCTATCCCACCCCTGTCGGCGAGATGGTGGCCGTCTTCACCCCGCAAGGGCTGCGCATGCTCGAATTCATCGGGCAGCCACGCGTGGATCGGGAGATGGCGCAGGTGGACGCGGCGGCCGGCGGCGCTGCCGTGGAAGGGCAGAACGCCTTGACCAGGCAATTGGGCCGTGAACTTACCGAGTATTTCGCGGGTGAACGGCGTGTTTTCGACATCCCGCTCGATTTGCTGGGGACGCCATTTCAGCAAAAAGTGTGGCAGGCCTTGCTGGAAATTCCCTACGGTGAAACCTGGAGCTACGGACAAGAGGCGCACCACATTGGCCGCCCCACGGCGAGCCGCGCAGTCGCCGCCGCCAATGGGCAGAACAAGATTTCCATCGTCGTGCCTTGTCATCGTGTGATTGGCAGCAACGGCCAGCTCACCGGCTACGGTGGCGGGTTGCCGCGCAAGCAATTTCTGCTTGCTCTGGAAAAAGAGACTTCGCAACCGCAGGGCCAGCTCTGGCAACCGCCTGGATGATGCTTTTCCCCTGGGGTTGGTGGCCGGATGCGCTCGAGGCGTCCTCTTCCGCGTGGGAGGGGGCGCGCTGCTGGCCTGTGTGCCTGCGCTCGCCATCGTGATTGACCGCCTGCTCGGGGAGCCCCCGGCGCGCTGGCATCCGGTGGTATGGATGGGACGGTGGCTCGGCTGGGCAGGCCGCCGGTTGGCACCCGAGGCAGACCGGCCAGCAGCATGGTCCTCGCAACGCGTTTTCTGGTGGGCCGCCTGCGCTTGGTGTGCAGCGGCTATCGCCGTCTTTGCCGTGAGCTGGCTGATCCAGCGCTGGGTGCTGACGCAACCAGTGTGGTTGGCGGCTTTGGCATTGGGGCTGTTCCTGAAGCCGCTCCTTTCTTGGGCCATGTTGCACGATGAAGTCCTGGCTGTCGAGCAGGGGCTCATGCAATCGCTGGAGACTGGACGCGTTCAGCTGGCGCGCCTGGTGAGCCGCGATGTCAATAGTTTGACCGCGGGCGAAGTTCGCGAAAGCGCCATTGAATCGCTGGCGGAGAACCTCAATGATTCCGTGGTGGCCCCGCTGTTCTGGTTCCTATTGCTGGGTTTGCCTGGGGCGGCGCTATTCCGCTTTGCCAACACTGCGGATGCCATGTGGGGCTACCCGGGCGCGCGCGGCGGACGCGATTGGCAATGGGCTGGCAAGTGGGCCGCGCGGGCCGACGACGTGCTCTGCTGGCTGCCCGCGCGCATCACGGCAGGCCTGATCGGCATTCTGGGCGGGTTGCGTGGCTGGAGCCAGCTTCCGGACCAGGCTCGGCGCACACCGTCTCCCAACAGCGGATGGCCCATGGCAGCCATGGCATTGACGCTGGGCGTGCGTTTGCGCAAGCCGGATGTCTATACGCTGAACAGCCCTGGCCGAGTGCCTGAACCCACCGATACGCTCTGTGCTTGCGCCATAGGTTCCCGCACCGTCCTTGGGGCCACGCTGCTTGCTTGCGGCGCCTTGCTGGCGGTGCTGGCATGACTTTTCAAGACAAGCTTGCGGATACGGGCTCCGTTCACGGGGGGCCCGATATGTGGGGAGTGCCCGCGTACGATCTTTCCACCAACACCAATGCATGCGGCCCGCACCGCCCCACCGAGCAGGCTGTGCGGGAGGCCGATGCGCGTCACTATCCAGATCCTGCCTATACCGCGCTCACCATTCAGCTGGCGGCGTGGCACGGCGTGGCGCCAGCCCGGATCGTGCTGGGCGCGAGCGGCAGCGAACTGATTCAGCGGCTCAGTGCCGCGGTGGCCTTTCAGGCGCTGCCCGGCCGCCAAGAGGCGTCAGCCTGGTGGCCCATGCATGCCTATGGCGACTATGCCCGTGCCGCAAGGGCGGCAGTGTTGCGCCGCACCGAGCACGCTACGCAGGCTTCGTTGATCTGGGCGTGCGATCCTTCCAGCCCCATGGGGCAGCCCCATGATGGCCTTGCCGAGCAAGCTGCGGCCTTGAGAGACGATCAGACCCTGGTGCTCGATCAAGCCTATGAGCCCTTGCGGCTGAGCGGTGCGCTGGCTCTGGAAGCCGAGGCGCTTGATCGTGTCTGGCGTTTGATTACTCCCAACAAGGCTCTGGGGCTGACGGGCGTGCGCGCCGCCTATCTGGTGGCGCCGCGCAATGAGCCTGAGCTGCTGCCGCATATGCGGGCGCTCGCTCCATCGTGGCCACTGGGGGTGCATGGCGTGGCGCTGCTGCAAAGCTGGGCCACCGTGGATACTCACCAATGGCTGGCCCAGTGCCGCACAACCCTGCGAACCTGGAAAGCACGGCAACTTGATCTCTTGAGCGCCGCAGGTTGGCGAACGGAAACTGGCGTGGCGAATTTTTTTACAGCGGCTTGTGAAGACATCGATATGAAAAGCTCCCTTGATGCCCTGCGCCAGAAAGGGTTCAAACTGAGAGACTGCGCCAGCTTTGGTTTGCCGGGATCGGTACGCATGGCGGTGGTCATGCCTGCTGTTCAGGACATGCTGATGCAGGCGTTGCGCGAGGAGACCAGAGCATGAGCGCCGCTGCCCGTTGCGTCATGGTGCTGGGCACCAGCAGTGGGGCTGGCAAAAGCTGGATCACCACGGCCTTGTGCCGCCACTACGCCAATCAGGGCCTGAAGGTGGCACCATTCAAGGCGCAGAACATGAGTAACAACGCGCGGGTCGTTGCGTCGAGCGCAGGCGCTCCTGGGCAGTCGTCTGGCGAGATTGGCTCTGCTCAGTACTTCCAAGCTTTGGCTGCCCGGGCCGAGCCTGATGTACGCATGAATCCACTGCTGCTCAAACCTGAGGCCGATACGCACAGCCAGGTCGTGCTGCTGGGGCAGGTGAGCCGCGAACTAACCCAACTGCCATGGCGCGGCCGCAGCGAGCATGTGTGGCCCCAAATCGCCGCAGCGCTGGATGCGCTGCGCGCCGAGAACGACGTGGTGGTGATCGAGGGCGCCGGCTCTCCCGCCGAAATCAACCTGATGGCCAGCGATGTGGTCAATCTGCGCGTGGCCCGCCATGCCGATGCGCGCTGCCTGCTGGTGAGCGATATCGACCGCGGCGGTGCCTTCGCGCATCTCTACGGCACCTGGGCTCTTTTGCCGGAAGAAGACCGCGCCCGCATCAAAGGCTTCGTGCTCAACAAGTTTCGCGGAGACGCCACGCTGCTGGCGCCGGCGCCCGAACAACTGGAGCAGTTGACCGGTGTGCCCACCGTGGCCGTGGTGCCCATGCGTTTCGGGCATGGCTTGCCCGAGGAAGACGGGATGTTCGATGAGGCGCAATACCCAGGGCCAAACGAGGAGCAGGGAGGTGGCCCGGCATCCTATGCGAGGCATCCGGCGCTTAGACGCGTGGCCATCATTGCCTACCCACGGATCAGCAATCTTGACGAGTTTCAACCGCTGAAGAACGTCCCCGGCCTGCAGGTCACCTGGGCGCGTACACCTTCGCAGGTACAGGGCGCCGACACCATCATTCTGCCCGGCAGCAAGGCCACGGCATCCGATCTGGCCTGGTTGCGCGCGCAGGGGCTGGATGCCTCCATCGCCGAGCATGCGGCACAGGGCAGCCGGGTACTGGGTATCTGCGGCGGCCTGCAGATGCTGGGCGAGGCGCTGATCGATCTCCACGGTGTAGAGAGTCTCGCTAATGGACCAGGTCTAGGCCTCCTTCCGCTGGTAACTTCTTTCGAGCCCCAGAAGACCGTGCGCCGCGCGCAAGCCTGTTTCAATGATCTCATCGGTGCGTGGTCGGCGCTTTCAGGGGTTCGCGTCTCGGGCTATGAAATCCATAGCGGCCAGACTGCTCAGCACCCGGCCATGGCGGCCAAGGGAGATGTAGCACGCGAAGTCATGCCTGGCCTGGCGTGGCAGAACACGGCGGGCAATGTGCTCGGCGTGTACCTCCATGGCCTGTTCGAGGATGCGGAAGTGCTGCACGCGCTGTTCGGCGCAGCCGCGCCGTCGCTGGACGACGTATTCGAGCGGCTCGCCGCGGGTATTCAGGCTGACTTTCTCCCAGGCGCGCTGAGCGCCTTGATCGAATGAACCCGATTATGTGGCCGTCTTGGCTCCCTCTCCCTCTGGGGGGTACGGCCATCCGGGAGGGTTGGGGTGAGAGCTTTCACCGCGCTCCCAAGGGCAGAGCCTTTTTCGGCGAGCTACCTCGGATTTTCCTCGAGGGAGGGGAGCTACACCCTGCGGCAATAAAACGCCTGCGTCTGGTACGGAAACCGCACTACCTCACGCCCCCGCAGCGCAGGGTGCGTGGCGATCAGCGCCTCGATCCGCTCGCGCACCAGTGTTTGCTCCTCCGCTGGCAGCGAGGCAATGAAGCTGACCGAAAGGAACCGATCCACGATTACCTGCTCGGGCGGCCCCTCATGGAAATGCTCGATGCGCGTTTCCTCCAGGGGCCCGAAGGCGGGGTGCGGGAAGGCGTTTTTCCAATCGCCCTTGTAGAACCGGGGCGCGTCCCCCTCGTAAGGCGTGATGATGGCCGTCAGATCCGCCACCCAGTCTACCGATTCATCCCTGACATTCCACACCAGGCCCAGGCGTCCGCCGGGCTGCAGCACGCGGGCGAACTCATCCATGGCCTGGCGGTTGGCGAACCAGTGGAAGGCCTGGGCGCACACCACCGCGTCCAGCGAGGCGTCGGGCAGCGGAATGGCCTGTGCGGTGCCCGCCAGCGTGCGAACGCCGGGCTGCTTGACCGCGATTTTCTCCCGCATGGCATCTACGGGTTCTACGGCCACCACATCGGCCTTGGTCGCGGTCAGCAGCGGCGTGAACTTGCCGGTGCCCGCGCCCACATCGGCCACGCGCCGGCCAGGCCCGAGGTCCAGCGTGCCCGTCAGCCAATGTGCCAATTCAGCCGGGTATTCCGGCCGGCCGCGCGCGTAGGTGTCAGCCTCTTTTGTAAACCCTTCTTGCGCGGCGACGTGCACATCAGTCATGGTGCTTGAACTTCCTGAAATTGAAAACATTCATGATGCGGCATTGGCCGCCAGCCTGCAGGACAAAATTGATTACAAGACTAAACCACTGGGGGCTTTAGGCAAGCTGGAGGGGCTGGCGCACCGGCTGGGCATGATTCTTGGCAACGAGACACCCGCGCTGCAGGCTCCCCAGTTGCTGGTCTGCGCCGCCGATCACGGGATCGTTCTGCGTGGGGTGTCGGCGTATCCCAGCGATGTCACCTGGCAGATGGTGGGAAACTTCCTGGCGGGGGGCGCGGCTGTGAGCGTGCTGGCGCGCCAGCATGGCATTACCCAGACGGTGGTTGATTGCGGTGTGCGGCACGATTTTCAACCAGCTCCAGGCCTGATCATCAAGAAAATCGCTCCCGGCACACAAGACGCCAGCGCGGGCCCGGCCATGAGCATGGCGCAGTGCGAAGCCGCTATCAACAATGGCATGGAGGTGGTGCGCGAGTTACCTGGCAACGCGCTGCTGTTGGGGGAAATGGGGATCGGCAACACCTCCGCGGCGGCCCTGCTGCTGGCGCGCCTCGCCGGTATCGATGTGGCTGAATGCGCCGGAGCTGGCACAGGCCTGGATGAGGAGGGCGTTGCCCGCAAGACGGCTGTGTTGCGAGAGGCATTGGCGGCCAACGCGGACGCCTCCGGGTCATTGGCCGCATTGGCGGCCCTGGGCGGCTTCGAGATCGCCACGCTGACGGGCGCGGTACTTCGCGCTGCGCACGAGCGGCGCGTGATCGTGGTGGATGGATTCATCAGCACCAGCGCCGTGCTGGTGGCTGCACGGCTTGCGCCGGCTGTGCTGCAGCGCTGCGTGTTCGCACATCAATCGAGCGAAAATGGCCATGCCCGCATGCTGCTCGAATTGCAGGCCGAGCCTCTGTTGAATATGGGGCTGCGCCTGGGGGAGGGCAGTGGTGCCGTCCTGGCGTGGCCTTTGCTCGAATCGGCCTGTGCCATTCTGCGGGAAATGGCCAGCTTCGAGTCTGCCGGCGTCTCAGGAAAAACCGAATGACGGCACGTCCTGGCCCCCAGGTTTTGCAGGCGCTACGGCATTTCCTGCTGGCGCTCCAATTCTTCACGCGGATCCCCATTACCGGGTCATTGGCCGCGTGGGTCGGCTACAGCCCCGCCATGCTGCGGGCGAGCAGCGCCTATTTTCCTGCCGTGGGGTGGGTGGTGGGGTGCGTGGCGGCGGCCGCCATGGCCCTGGCTTTGGCAGTTTTGCCAGCCGGCCCGATGGCGGCATTGGCTGCCGCCTTTCTTTCCACCATCGCCACGGTATGGCTCACTGGTGCTTTCCACGAAGACGGCCTGGCCGATACCGCTGACGGCCTGGGCGGCGGAGTGACACGCGAGCGAGCGCTGGAAATCATGAAGGATTCGCGTATTGGCTCCTACGGCACTGCTGCGATGGGCCTCGCTTTGGGCCTGAAGGTAGTGTTGCTGGCACTGCTTGCTCAGCGCGGCGCCTGGGCTGTCGCGGCGGCGCTGCTCTCGGCGCATGCGCTCTCGCGTCTGGCACCCCTCGTGGTCATGCGCTCGCTGCCCTATGTCAGCGACGAGGGGCACGCCAAGTCCAAGCCGATCGCTGACGCCGCAACAGGCCAGGATTTTCGTATCGCCTGCCTGTGGTCGCTTCCGGCGTTGTTGCTCATTGGCCAGGCGCATGGCGCGGCGCATCTGGTGATGGCGCTCCTTCTGTGGGCGGCCGCGCTGGCCTTCACGTGGAGGCTGCTGCGCCGCCGCCTGCAAGGCTTTACGGGCGACACACTGGGGGCTGTTCAACAAGTGTGCGAGTTGGCGCTGTACCTCGGGTTGGCCCTCCGGTAGTGCACACATGAAAAATGGCCCCCACACTTTCCTTGCTTCGCACGGTTCGCTGCCCCTCGAGGGGGTGTCTTTCATCTTGGGAACGGCCCGGCGATGAAAAATGACCCCCACGCTCCCGCGCTTCGCGAGGTCCGCTGCCCCCCGGGGGCTTTTTCATCTTGGGAGCGGCCCGGCGATGAAAAAAGAACCCACGCTCTGGCTGGTGCGCCACGCCCCCGTGCTGGCTGAAAAGGGGTTGTGCTACGGGGTGAGCAATCTGCTCGCGGACGATGCCGCTACCTCTCAGACAGCCGAGGTGCTGGCGGCGAATGTGCCCGAAGGCGTGGCGGTGCATGTCTCACCGTTGCAGCGCTGCCAGCAACTGGCGTGGAGTTTGCAACTGCTCCGGCCCGATCTGCGTTTCAATGAGGATCCGCGCCTGCGCGAGATGGATTTTGGTGCCTGGGAGGGGCAGCCTTGGGCCAGCATCAAGCGAGCCGAGTTTGATGTCTGGCTGGCTGATTTTGCTCACGTGAGCCCGGGCGGTGGTGAATCAGTCGCGGCGCTCATGGCACGCGTGGCCCAGGCGTGGGATGAGTGGGCGGCTAGCGCGGCTGATGCCTTGTGGATCACTCATGCGGGAGTGATGCGCGCAGCGCTGCTGCTTTCGCGCGGCATACGCCTGCCGGCCACTGCGGCGGATTGGCCGAGCGCCAATGTGCCGTACGGTGAGGTGTTGATCCTGCAAGCACCTCAAGGCGGACAAAAAGCTGTCTAACCCATGGCCCGCAGGCTCGCCTCCACGGCCGCTGCGGTCGCGAGCGGTTTTTCCATGGGATACAGGTGAGTGCCCTCCATCATCATCACCCGTCCGCGAGTGATGCGCCGAGTGGTTTCCAGGCCGCCCACCTGCTTCATTTCGACTGATTGCAGGCCGCCAATGAAAGCGATCGGGCAGCGTAGAGGATGCGTGCGCAGCAGCGCCCCTATGTTGTGCGGCAAGGTGTCGTAGATCGCGGATTCGATCTCGCGGTCAAAGGCCAGTTGCCAGCGGCCGTCGGCATCGAGAGTGCCATGATCCACGTAGTCATGCAGCACTTGCGGATCCCACGAGGCAAAGATTTTCTTGCCGCGGAAATACTCGTACACGGCCTCCCGGTTGTCCCATTCATGCCGCCGCTTGCGGCTGACCACGCTGGGGGAAAGACGCTTCATCAGCGGCGTGCGTTTAGCCACGCCCAAGGCGCCTGCCCGCCAGCCGCCAAGCACGGGAGAATCAAGCAGAAGCACGCCGCGTGCCAGTTCAGGGTGCCGAGCGGCGCACATCAGGCTCAAAATACCGCCCAAGGAGTGGCCGACAAGCCATGGTGCCTGCCCGCCATCGGCCTTGCGCTGGCTGGTGGCGAAGTCGGCCAGTTGCTGAACCAGATGCGGCCAGTTGTCGGTGACGGGGTATTTGGGATCATGGCCGTACTTTTCGACGGCGCTGACAGTGAAACCCCGCGCACGCAGGCTGTCCAGCATGACCCGGTAGGTGCTGGCGGGAAAGCTGTTCCCGTGAGAGAAGACGATCGAGGGCATGCGAGAGGATGTCGAGAGATGTCTTCAACCCAGTCAGATCAGGCGTTCATCCGCGCTGCTGATTTTCTTGAGGGGCGGGTGGCGCTGCGAAGCGACCTTGAGCGGAACATTGGTGGGATGGCCGTTCCATTGAGGGTCTTCGATGCTGTCGAACACCTGGCGCAGGCGCTCCCCCCAGGAGGTATGCAGCATCTTGAAATAAGGATTGTCGTAGTCTATGCAGACCACGCGGTCAGTTTGCAATTGATCGACTTCGTACACCACCAGATCGAGCGGCAACCCGACGGACAGGTTCGACTTGAGTGTCGAATCCATCGAGACGAGCGCGCACTTGGCGGCCTCCTGGAGCGGCGTTTCCGGTGTGATGACGCGATCAAGCACCGGCTTGCCGTACTTTGACTCACCGATCTGGAAGTACGGCGTTTCAGGGGTGGCTTCAATGAAGTTGCCGGCCGAGTAGACCAGAAAGAGGCGCATGCTTTCACCTGCGATCTGGCCCCCCAGGATCATCGAGACATTGAAATCCAGCCCTTCCTGCCGCAGAGCCTCGCCATCGCGCTCGTTGATACGCCGGACCGCGCTGCCCAGCACACGGGCGGCATCGAACATGCTGCGGGCATTCCAGATCGAGATGCTGTCGCCGCTTTCGGCATCCTTGACCTGTTCGTTCTGAAGGATCTCACGTACGGATTGCGTGATGGAGAGGTTGCCCGCTGAAAGCATCACCATGAAGCGTTCACCGGGTTGCTCATAGATGAGCATCTTGCGAAAGGTGCTGATGGCGTCCAAGCCTGCGTTGGTACGCGAATCAGATAGAAAAACCAGTCCTGCGTTGGTCTTGATGGCGCAGCAGTAAGTCATGAAGGTGCCTAATCTGGTGAGGCCACGGAAAGCTTCTTCAAGCTGTAGAGGGCTTCCAGCGCCTCCCGGGGGGAGAGGGCGTCGGGATCGATCTTGCCCAGAGCGGATTCTATGGCGCTTGCCTGCGTGAGCGGCGGAGCGGGTGGTGGCGCGAAGAGGTCAATCTGGGCACGGGTTTCACTGGCGCCGGCTTCCAGCGCCGCGAGCGCGTGGCGCGCGTGGTTCAGCACTGGCGAGGGCACGCCGGCCAGACGCGCCACCTCCAGGCCATAGCTGCGGCTGGCCGGGCCGGGTTGAATTTCGTGCAGGAACACGATTTCCGCGCCGCTTTCGGCTGCGCTCACGTGAACGTTGACGGCCGCATGATGGTCGGCTGGGAAATCCGTCAGCTCGAAATAGTGCGTGGCGAACAAGGTGAAGGATTGCGTTCTATCGTGCAAGTGGGCGGCGATCCCGCTGGCCAGGGCCAAGCCGTCGAACGTGCTGGTGCCTCTGCCGATCTCGTCCATCAGTACCAGCGACGCGCGCGTGGCGGTGTGCAGAATCTGCGCCGCCTCGGTCATCTCCAGCATGAAGGTCGATTGCGCATTGGCCAGATCGTCGGCCGCGCCAATGCGGGTATGAATGGCATCGATAGGGCCCAGCCGGCAGCTTTGCGCCGGCACGTGGCTGCCCATCGAGGCGAGCAGCACGATCAGGGCCACCTGCCGCATATAGGTGCTCTTGCCGCCCATGTTGGGGCCGGTGATGATCTGCATGCGGCCTCTCAGCCCCAGCATGGTGTCGTTCGGGATGAACGGGCTGCCACTGGTCTCCTGCAGCCTGGCTTCGACGACCGGATGCCGGCCGCCGCGGATTTCTATGCAAGGCTCGCGCACGAATTGCGGCACGCACCAGCCCAAGGTGAGAGAGCGCTCGGCCAGCGCACACAGGGCGTCGAGGCTCGCAATCGCGCGGCCAAAGCGCGTGAGGCGCGGCACGTGCGGCTGCAACTCGGCCAGCAGGTGCTCGTAGAGCCACTTCTCGCGCGCCAGTGCGCGCTCCTGGGCCGAGAGCGCCTTGTCCTCGAAGCTCTTGAGCTCGGGCGTGATGAAGCGCTCGGCGTTTTTCAGCGTCTGCCTGCGCCGGTAGTCGGCTGGCACCTTGGATGCCTGGGCCTGCGTGACTTCGATGTAGAACCCATGCACTTTGTTGAACTGCACGCGCAGGTTCGGGATCCCCGTGCGCTGGCGCTCGCGTGCCTCCAGCTCGATCAGGAAGGCATCGCAATTGCTGGCGATGCCGCGCAATTCGTCCAGTTCATCATCCAGCCCCGGGGCGATCACACCACCGTCACGGATGAGGGCGGAGGGCTCATCCAGCAACGCCAATTGCAGCAACTGGGCAGCGTCGGTGGGCGGGGCGAGGTCCTGGGCCATCATGGCCACGAGAGGCTCAGGCACTTGTGGCAGCAAGGCCAGCAGATCTTCGTTCTGCAGGGCATTGCGCAGCGCGACCAGCTCACGCGGCCGCACCTGATTGAGCGCCAGCCGCGCCGTGATGCGTTCCACGTCGCTTGTTCCCTTCAGGCGGGCGCGCAGCTTCTGCCAGGAGCCGTCAGCCTGCAGTGCCGCGATGGCGCCATGACGGGCCATGGCCTGACTGCGATCACGCGCAGGGGAGAGGAGCCAGCTCTTCAGCAGGCGGCTGCCCATGCCGGTCATGCAGGTGTCTAGCATGGAGAAGAGGGTGGGCGCATCCTCTCCGCGCAGCGTCTGCACCAACTCGAGGTTGCGGCGGGTGGCCTGGGGCAGATCGATCAGCTCGTCCGGTTTTTCCACATGCAAGCCGCGCACGTGGGGGAGGGTGCGACCCTGCGTGTGTTCGGCATAGGCGAGGAGCGCCGAGGCGGCGGCGTGGGCTTGAGGCAGCTCCTCGGCATTCCAGGCCGCGAGGCTGGCGGCTTGAAGCTGCTCGACCAGTTTGCGGTGGCCCAGCTTGGAATCGAACTGCCAATCAGGCCGATGCGTGAATGCAGGGGGCCGTCCGCTAGCGGGGCGAAAGCTTTTCAGCCGCTGCTCGAAGGTCGGCGTGAGATCGCTGGCCGCGAGCAATTCGCTGGGCGAGATGCGATCCAACCAACCAAGCAGCTCATCTTGCGCACATTCGGCGAGATGCACCTCGCCCTGCGTTACCGCCAGCCAAGCCAGCCCGCAGCGGTTGCGTGGGCCGGGGTGCACAGCCAGCAAAAGGGATTCGCTTTTCTCGGGCAGCAGCTCGCTGTCGGTCAACGTGCCTGGCGTGACCACACGGACCACTTTGCGCTCAACGGGGCCTTTCGACGTTGCGGGGTCACCTATTTGCTCGCAAATGGCTACCGATTCACCGAGCTTGATCAACCGTGCCAGATAACCTTCAACCGAGTGAAACGGTACGCCCGCCATCGGGATTGGCTGGCCCGCCGACTGTCCGCGCTGGGTCAGCGTGATGTCCAGCAGCTCTGCCGCCCGCTCGGCGTCCGCATAGAACATCTCATAGAAATCGCCCATGCGGTAGAACAGCAGGGTATCGGGGTAGTCCGCTTTGAGCGTAAGGTATTGCGCCATCATGGGCGTATGCCCAGAGACATCTAACTTATTCATCTAGATCAACAGATTCCGTTGTTATCCGGCAGGAGCGCGGGTGTTGCCGCGAGGGAGGCTATAGGGGGATTTTCGCCTTGTTTCGGATGTCCTGGTGCGGGCGGCCAGCTTTTCGAGGTAGTTCGGAGGACTTAACGCCTGTATCTCCGGCCTGTAATATTCGCGTGTCGGTTCATCGAGGAGCGGAGCGATGTCATCAGGAAAAATGGTGCGGGGGCTTTGGGCTGCAACAGCCTTGATGGTAGGCGGCTATGCCCAGGCCGCGTACACCGCCTATATTTACCAGAGCGGGCCGAACGTCACGGCCACGGGCAGCGGCTCGATCAATCTGGCTGCCATGGCATATGAAGGCGACGACATGGTGCCGCCCGGTGTTCAGCCCGATCCTGACATCATTCTCCTGGGCGCAGAGGGAAATATCAGTGTCTATAGCGGGACGGTGAACGGTCCCGGAAGTATCGGTTCTGGGGGATCAGCGATTTTCGCAGACGCAGGAACCGGACCTCTGGCGGGTATCCAGGGGGCGTATGGTTTGATCGCGGTACCCTTGAGTTACGTCTCGGGCGCCTCCTTGGGCGCTTCAACGGCAACCTGGAATGGCACCACTATTGCCGGCCTCGGTCTGGTGCCCGGTACCTATACCTGGACCTGGGGCAGCGGATCCACTGCGGATTCGTTCACTCTGCGCATCGGAGTGGCTCCCTCAACGCCGACAGCCGTTCCGGCTCTTTCCGAATTGGCCTTGATCGGGCTGGCTGCCTTATTGAGCACGGTAGGGATGTCAAGAGTTCGGCGGCGCGGCTAGTCAACCGCCGACTGCCGCTGGCCTTCGACGTGGAAGCCGCCGAAAGCGGAGCTGCAGCATGAGTAAACAAGATCAGATTCCCTAGAGGCTGTACTGCTCGCATGGTGAATTTTGATCATCATAAAATAAAATGCGAATCATTCTCAATGTCATTCGCAAATGAAATTCAGCAGAACTCCACTGGCGCTTGTTTCCGGCCTGGTTTGCAGTCAAGCCTTTGCACAATCGTCGCCTGCCGAAGCTACCTTGAAAGAAGTGCAGGTGCAGGCGACCAGCGAAGCTGGCGCTCCGGGTTTGGACCTGGGCTTGCGCCGCTCCGTGAACAGTGGGGCTCTGGGACAGCGCAGTGCGCTTGAAACGCCGTTTTCCAGCACCAGCATCTCATCCGAAGCGATCGAGCAGGCCGCGCCCACCAAGCAGGCCGATCTGTTCTTCACTGATGCTTCGGTGCTGGCGACGGGTTCCACTTCAGGCGGCTGGGCCAGTTACACGCAGGTGCGCGGGCTGGAGCTGGATTGGCAGAATTCTTACCGCATCGACGGCCACCCGTTCAATAGTTATTCCACGGTGATGCCATTCGAGCAGTTCGATCAAGTGGATTTGCTCAAGGGGGCGACAGGTTTCCTCTATGGCTTCGGTAGCCCTGGCGGCTTGATCAACTACGTGACCAAAAAGCCACCCGCCGCAGGCAGCGAGCCTGTGCGTAATGTGAGTATCGGCTACGCGAGCGGCAGCGTGTGGCGTGGAAGCGCCGACGTGGGTGGGCGTTTCGGCGGCGATGAGCGCTTTGGCTACCGATTGAATGCGACGCATGAGGAGGGGAAGGCCGCAGACAAGAGCAGCCTGCGGCGAGACGCCATTTCCCTGGCGCTGGATGGCAGGATCACACCCGATCTGACCTGGGACATGCAGGCTATTTATCAGCGCCGCAAGAGTTGGGACATCACGCCCTCGTTGTATCTGGGCTCATACACCGGTAGCGTACTACCGGCCACCATACCCAACAACAACGGCTATCTGACCGGCCCGGGCACCGTGTCCGACAACGAATTCAAGTACGTGTCCACGGGCCTGAAATACCAGTTGGCACCTGACTGGCAACTCAGCGCCTCCTACAGCCACAGCGGCACGCGCACGCACCGGGCGGAATCAGTGTTGTGGCTGTCCGATCCTGCGGGTAACTACGACAACTACCGTTCAGACTACGGTGAGTCGTACCTGTTCAATCAGGTGGAGGCCATGCTGCAAGGCAAGGTGCAAACGGGCAGCATCGGCCACCAGATCGTCGCTGGCATTTCTCGGCAGGAGTCGCACAACGACTACACGCCGTACAACTATCCCTACGCTGGCCCGGGCAGCCTGTATCAGCCCAACCTCTACGCCAACCACAGCCCGTGGGGCCTGAGCGACATGCCGCTGTACAGGTCGGCCAGCGCCACGCAGCAAGCGCTGTTCGCCAGCGACACGCTTACTTTCTCGCCGCAGTGGTCGCTGCTCGCGGGCCTGCGCACCACGCGCTACGAGCAACTGCAGTTCGGAGAGTCGGGTGGCCAGACTTCGCGTTATTCAAAGTCAGGCGTTCTCACGCCAACGCTGGCGCTGATGTACAAGCTCGCGCCAGAAATCATGCTTTATGCCAGTTATGTGGAGGCGCTGGAGCCCGGCACCATCGTGGGCGATCCCACGCTCACCAACTATGGGCAGATGCTCAACCCGATCAAGTCGCGCCAGTATGAAGTGGGCGTGAAAACCCAACAGCGCGGCTGGGAGGCCGCGGCGGCACTGTTCCGTATCGAGAAAACCTCGGAGTATTCCAACGGCGAGACCATGCTGCAAAACGGCCGCTCCATCTACCAGGGGCTGGAGTTGTCTGCTGCCGCCCATCTTGGCAAGCAGTGGCGTATCGGGGGCAGTCTGATGGCGTTGGACGCTACCTACGGCCAGGGGGATTCGAGCATCAACGGCCATCGCATCGCCGGCACCGCTCGAATGATCGCGAGTGCACAAGTGGGTTACAGAGTGCCCCAGGTACCAGGATTGCAACTGTTCGCGGGCTTGAAGTACACGGGCAATACGATGCTTAACGCGCAGAACAGCATCCAGGTGCCGTCATACACTTTGATTGGTTTGGGCGCGAGCTATGACACCGTGGTGGCTGGCAATTCCACCACGCTGCGCGTGCAAGTGAACAATGCGGCCAACAAGCAGTACTGGGGCTACCAATACGCGGGCTACATCAAGCCTGGCGACTCACGCAGTATCAGCATGACTGCGACGATGCGGTTCTAGCTCCCGCGCGCGAGTTCCCGATGATGAACAGTCAAACCATCAAGACCTGGGCCTGGGTGCACAAATGGAGCAGCATCGTCTGCACCGTTTTCATGCTGCTGCTGTGCCTGACCGGCCTGCCGCTGATCTTCCATCACGAAATGGGCCACCTGTTGGGTACCGAAGTGGAAGCACCGAAGATGGCGCGCGATACGCCGCATGCCAGTCTGGACAAAGTGCTCTCGGTGGCGCGCGCCCAGCACCCTGACCGGGTGGTGCAATATGCCTCCAAGGATGAGGACGACGACAACCTCTGGTTCGTGACCATGACGCCCACGCCGGCGCCTACGGACGATTTCAGTTCCGTGGCCATTGATGCGCGCACCGCCCAGGTGCTGGCGCAACCGCGCTTCAACGAAGGCTTCATGTTCGTGATGCTCAGGTTGCATGTCGACCTGTTCGCGGGTCTGCCGGGCAAGCTCTTTCTCGGATTCATGGGCCTGCTGCTATTGGTGGCCATCGTCAGCGGGGTGGTGCTGTACGCGCCCTTCATGCGCAAGCTGGATTTCGGCACCGTGCGGCGCAACAGGCGCACGCGCCTGAAGTGGCTGGATCTGCACAACCTGCTGGGCGTGGTCACACTGGTGTGGCTCTTTGTGGTGGGTGCCACGGGCATGATCAACACCTGGGCCGACCTGGCCATCAAGTACTGGCAGTACGATCAACTCAGCTCATTGATGGTGCCCTATCAGGGGCAGCCCACCGTGCCCCTGGCTGAGCGTGGTTCGGTTCAGCGCTCTCTGGAGGCTGCGCAGGCGAGGGTGCCGGATACCAAACTGTCCTTCATTGCCTTTCCGGGCACGGCCTATTCCAGCCCGCACCACACGACCTTCTTTCTCAAGGGCAACGAGCCCTTCACGTCCAAGCTGCTGCAACCCGTGTTGGTAGACGCCAAGACCACCGAGATCACGGCGGCACCCAAGCTGCCGTGGTATCTCACGGCGCTGCTGGTGTCGCAACCGCTGCACTTCGGCGACTATGGCGGCAGGCCGATGCAGATCATCTGGGCGCTGCTCGATATCGCTACCATCATCGTGCTGGGCAGCGGACTGTATCTATGGTTGGGCAAGGGGCGGACTGCGCGTGAGCCTAAGGAGGAGGCCGGTGAGGAGAGGGCGCTCGCTGGGGCAGAGGGCACGCCATGAAGCCGCGCCATCCCTTCTGGAGCCTGTGGGGCTGGCCGATCGCCTTGGGCGTGTTTACCTGCGTCGGCCTGGTCTCGGCCCTGTTCAGCGACGGCGGATTTGGCGACGTATTGGCCGGGGTTGCGCTAGGCATCCCCACCACAGCGTGTCTATGGTTTGGCTGGCTGCGGCGTCAACGATGAGCGCATATACCGTCGCTTGGCATGTCGGTCTGGCGGTCGATCAAGGGGGTGAATTTGCCGGGTATGAGGCATTCACCTACAACGCCAGGGCTTGATCCTTGCTAAAGTGGGCCGAGATGTCTTTGCCCTTGCCCACACATCGGCACGCCTTGTTCCTCGATTTCGACGGTACTCTTGCCGATATTGCCGAGCACCCGCAAGCAGTGCGGGTGCAGCCGGCGATGGTCGTGGATCTGCGAGCGTTGCACGAGGCCCTGCAAGGTGCCTTGGCGATCGTCACCGGCCGGACCGCGGCGGATTTGGACCGCTTTCTGTTTCCGCTTCGCTTGCCTCTGGCTTGTGAACATGGTGCGCATTTCCGCCTGGGGAATGGTCATGACGAAGGCGATAGCAGTGGCAGGCTGGCGCTTGTTCTTCCTCTTGAGAATGTCATGGAGGCCTTGCGGCCTTTGGTGGAGCAGTACCCTGAGCTGATTCTGGAGCCCAAGAACACCGGTCTCGCGTTGCATTTTCGCCAAGCTCCCGAGTTGGAGGCGCTCTGCCTTCAGGCCTTGACCCAGACCTTGCATTACATACCACAAGCCGAACTGATGCGGGGCAAGTGCGTGCTGGAGGTCAAGGTCAAGGGGACCAGCAAAGGGCGTGCGATCGAGGCTTTCATGCGGCAACCGCCCTTCGCGGGCCGTACGCCCCTGTTCATTGGCGATGACGTGACGGACGAATCAGGCTTTGCCGCTGTACAGGCCTTGGGTGGCTTGGGCGTCAAGGTAGGCGATGGACCCACGCAGGCGCGCGCGCGCCTGGAGTCTCCGGCTGAAGTTCGTTCCTGGCTGCAGGATGCTGCCGAAGCACTCACCAGGCGGCCGCCGCCGCTTGCCGAGAAGGGAGATCCATGAATACACCCGCAAAGAGGGCAGAACCTTCACTCGCGCTGGGCATGGTTGGCAACTGCGCCATCAGCGCGCTGGTGGACGCGCGGGCCCGCATCGTCTGGTGCTGCATGCCGCGCTTCGATGGGGATCCGGTGTTCAATGCCTTGCTGCAACCCGGCACCGAGGGGAGCAGCTTTGCCATCGAGTTGGAAGATTTCGCGGCGAGCGAGCAATGGTATGAGCCCAACACGGCTGTGCTGCGCACGCGCTTGACTGATGTTCACGGCAACTGCTTGGAGGTGACTGATTTCGCGCCGCGCTTTCATGCTCGTTCGCGGTTTTTCCGGCCCGGCATGCTGGTGCGCCGCGTGCGGCCTGTCTGCGGCTCACCGCGTATGCGCGTGCAGCTTGACGTTC
Source organism: Ottowia sp. VDI28 (assembly GCF_049532675.1). Lineage (NCBI taxonomy): Bacteria > Pseudomonadati > Pseudomonadota > Betaproteobacteria > Burkholderiales > Comamonadaceae > Ottowia > Ottowia sp. VDI28. The sequence continues at coordinate 2,957,709 of NZ_CP149820.1, forward strand.
TCTACGAATGGGGAGAGTGCCGGCCCGCGATCACGCGTGGCAGCAACCATGTGCGCTACGTAGGCAGTGCGTTCGCACTGCGCTTGAACACGGATGCGCCGGTGACCTATGTACTCTCAGGTGAGCCTTTCACCGCGCACCGCGAATACAGCTTCCTGCTGGGGGCCGACGAGTCGTTGGCCGAGGGGATCGCCGACACGGCCCGCTATTTCGAGCAGGAGACCATCTCGTACTGGAAGCGCTGGACACAGCGCCTGCACTTGCCGTTGGAATGGCAAGAAGCCGTGATCCGCGCGGCCATTACGCTGAAGATGTCATTGTTTGAGGACACGGGCGCGATCGTCGCCGCCATGACCACGAGCATTCCCGAGTCGGCCAGCAGCGGCCGCAACTGGGACTACCGCTACTGCTGGCTGCGCGATGCGTTCTTCGTCGTCCGCGCGCTCAACAGCCTGTCGGAGGTCGGGACGATGGAAGATTATCTGCGCTGGCTTGGCAATGTGGTCGCCAAAGCCGCTGACGGACACATCCAGCCGCTTTATGGCATTGGGCTGGAGCAAGAGCTTCCTGAGGTTATCGTGCCGCACATGGCGGGCTACCGGGGCATGGGGCCGGTGCGAGTAGGTAACCAGGCGGCCGAACACTTCCAGCATGATGTCTACGGCAATATTGTGCTGGGGGCCGCGCAGTCGTTCCATGACAAGCGCCTGCTGCACCCTGGGGGCAACGCCGAGTTCGCGCGGCTGGAGCAAATTGGCACGATGGCTGTTCAGGTGTATGGGCAACCCGACGCGGGCATGTGGGAGCTGCGTACGCGTGCGCGCATCCATACCTCTTCTGCACTCATGAGCTGGGCTGCTTGCGATCGGCTGGCCAAGATCGCGAAGGTCCTGGGGCTGGCCGAGCGTGCCCAACACTGGCATGCTCATGCGCAACGGATGCGAGCCGAGATCCTCGAGCGGGCTTGGAGCCCGGCGCGCGGTGCATTCGCTGAAAGCTTTGGCGGCAGCGAGCTGGATGCGAGTGTGTTGCTGATGGCCGAGGTGGGCCTGGTCGCTCCGGCCGACCCGCGCTTCGTGAGCACGCTCGACGCCATGGAGCAGACCCTGTGCGATGGCCCTTACATGCGCCGGTATGAAGCCGCCGACGACTTTGGCAAGCCAGAGACCTCGTTCAACATCTGCACCTTCTGGCGCATCGACGCGCTCGCGCGCGTTGGCCGGACCGAACAGGCGCGCGGCATCTTCGAGGCCATGCTGGCTGTGCGAAACCCTTTGGGGCTGCTGTCGGAAGACACACACGCCACCACGGGTGAGATGTGGGGCAATTTTCCGCAGACCTATTCGATGGTCGGGGTCATCAATGCGGCGATGCGGCTTTCGGCGCCGTGGGATAGCGTGATATGAGCCGTCTCGTCGTGGCTTCCAACCGTCTGGCTGATCCGCGCAAGCCGGCTGCTGGCGGATTGGCCGTGGCGCTGGGCGAAGCGCTCGCGCGCACGGGGGGTTATGGTTCGGATGGAGCGGCGCTGTTGATGGCAGCATCTCTCCTGGCGCGGGCCGCTTGAAAACACGCACCGCGGGCAAGGTGACATTGGCCACCGTGGATCTGTGCGTTGAAGACCATGCCGCCTACTATCTGGGCTACTCGAACAGCGTGCTGTGGCCGGTATTCCACTACCGCCTGGACCTTGCTGATTTCAACCCAGCCTATCTGGCCGGCTACCGGCGCGTGAACCAGATGTTTGCGCGAGAGTTGCAGCCGCTCCTGCGGGAGGACGATGTGATCTGGGTGCACGACTATCACCTGATTCCCCTGGCCGCGGAACTGCGCGCCCTGGGCTGCAAGCAGCGTATCGGCTTCTTCATGCATATTCCCGTGCCGCCGCCGCTTATCCTGGCGGCGCTGCCGCAGCACCAAGGGCTGATGCGATCGTTCTTTGCCTACGATCTCGTGGGTCTGCAGAGCAAGGCGGATGTCGCTCATTTTACGCACTACATGGTCAACGAAATCGATGCGAAGGAGGTGGATGGCCAGCGTTTGCAGGCATCTGACGGCATCACCCGTATAGCGGCATTTCCCATCGGCATCGATGTGGAAGAGTTCCAGGCGCTGGCTTCCGCACCGGAGGCTATGCAAACCTATGAGGCGCTGTGCACCGAGTATTCCCGTCGCCAGCTGCTGTTGGGCATCGATCGGCTGGATTACTCCAAGGGGATCCCGCAGCGCGTGAGGGCTTTCCGCCATTTGCTCGAGCAATACCCGGAAAACCATCACAAGGCCACATTGATGCTCATTGCATCGCCCAGCCGTGACGACGTTCAGGCCTATGCTCACCTGCGCCACGAGTTGGAGGGACTGTGCGGTGCCATCAATGGTGATTTTGGTGATCTTGAATGGATGCCTCTGCGCTACATACACCGTACGGTGGCGCGCAAGCGTGTCCCGGGCCTTTGCCGGGCCGCCCGCGTGGGGTTGGTAACTCCGCTGCGGGATGGCATGAACCTCGTCGCCAAGGAGTTTGTGGTGGCGCAGGATCCTGAAGACCCCGGCGTCCTAGTCCTCTCGCGTTTCGCGGGCGCGGCTGAACAGCTTGAAGAGGCGCTGCTGGTCAATCCCTACGATACCCAAGGCATGGCGGACATCATTCAGGCTGCGCTGCACATGCCTTTGCCCGAGCGCCAGTCGCGCCACCAGAAGCTGCTGGAGCGCATTTGCCGCCACGACGTTCATTGGTGGCGGAGAAGTTTTTTAGGGGAACTTGAAACTGCGAATAGCCATTAAGCGCTTCTGGTGCTCATGCTTCAGAGTCAATCCAGCAGGGCCAGTGCGGCGTAGTCGCCCACGTCCTCACCCAGGCCCGCGGACACGAGTTCCACGCCCTCGGTCAACACCGGGAAATAGCGTGACAGTTCCACGCGCAGCAGGGGTAGCAGCAACTCCTCATGGTGCAGGAACACCGATCCGCCAAGACTGATGCGGCGAAGGTCGAGCATGGCCACCATGTTGTAGAGCAGCCGGCCCATGAGGGTGCACAACACATGTACCTGGGTTTTCGCGGTTGGATCGCCTTTCTGGGCGGCCTCGAGCAGTTCGGCGGCGGATTGGCCCAGGCGCCATGGAAGCGAGTTGCCTGCGACGAGCGATTCGACATCGCCCCGATTGCCACAGCCGCACAAAGGGGGCTCGCCCGGGATGTCGCCCACGAAAGAGTGTCCTGCGTGGCCGGCATTGCCATTCTTGCCGCCCAGTACCCGCCCGTCCACGCACAGACCCACACCGACGCCGGTGCTCCAGGTCACATAGGCGCAGTCTTGCTGCCCATGCAGCGCGCCCCAGCACCGCTCGGCATGCAGCGCGGCCACTGCGTCGTTGGCAATGCGCACACGATGCTGGCCAAGTGCGTGTGCCAGCGGAGCCTCCAGCGGTACGCGGGTCCAATCATTGCCGAGGCCGCGTGGCGCACCTGCCAAACCGCCGCAGATGTTGGGATTGGCGAGTTCAATCAAGCCGGCTTGCCGTACGAAGGGCCCGCAGGCTGCCACGCCCACGGCCGCCAGCTTATCCCGCGTGAGGCCTTGCCGGGCACAGGCCGCATCGAGCATGCTCAGCACCTGTTTGGCAAGCGCGCCGGGTTGGCCGGATTTCACCGTGGGTTCGCTCATGCGCACGAGCAGCGGCGGTGGGCCCGCCCCATCCGAGGGGGACGCCAGGCATACGGCCACCTTGGTGCCGCCGATGTCCACGCCAGCGCGCACATCAGATGGCAGGGGAAGTGATCGGGAGGGCTGAGGCATGCCCTACATGATGCCATTGAGCGCAATGAATGCCGTATGCATAAGGAATGCATTTGTGGAGGCGCTCTTTGTTGCTTTCAGCATAGGTTCATGATCTCGGCGCAAGGGGGTGAAAAGGAGACTTTGAGCACGCTTTCAAAGGTGCTGTAACGAACAATCAAGGCGTTCCTGAGGAAGGAGGATCGTTATCAGGTATAAACGGGCGGTCATTTATCCATTTGAAGCATCATCATGAATCGTGCTGAACTCGTTGAAATCCTGGCTACCAAGAACGAACTCTCCAAAACGGCTGCCAATGCCGTGCTCGACACCCTGATCGAGACCGTCCAGACCGCCGTGAAAAAGGGCGACGCAGTGCAGCTGGTGGGTTTCGGCACGTTCAAGTCCGCCAAGCGTGCGGCCCGCACGGGCAAGAACCCTGCTACGGGCGCGGCGCTCAAGATCCCTGCATCCACTGTGCCCAAGTTCGTGCCCGGCGCGAAATTCAAGGCCGTCGTGGATCCGAAGGCTGCCAAGCGCAAGGCTGAGAAGGCTGGCAAGTAAGCTGCCTGGCCTCAAGGCAAGCCGCCCAAGCTGATTGGCTCGGGCGGCTTTTTTGTTGCCGGGCCGCCCCAAAACAAAAAGCACCCCCTTGGGGGGCAGCGGACTACGCGAAGCGGGGAAGCGTGGGGGCCCTTTTTGTTGCCGGGCCGCCCCAAAACAAAAAGCACCCCCTTGGGGGGCAGCGGACTACGCGAAGCGGGGAAGCGTGGGGGCCCTTTTTGTTGCCGGGCCGCCCCAAAACAAAATAAGCCCTACTGCGCCAGCTCGGCCTGGATATCTTCCAATCTGCGCCCGCGTGTTTCAACGCCGCTGCGCATCAGCAGGACCGCCGCAATCGCCATGGGGGCAGCAATGGCCAGGGCAGACAGTGAAAGATGACCGAACAGGCCCAATACCCCGAGACCCGCACCCAGAATGCCACCAGCCTTTGAACTGGCGGCGATGACGCCTGAGCCCGTGCCCCGCAACTGCACCGGATAGATTTCAGCCGCGTACGGAATGAGCATGGCGATCACGCCGCTGGAGCTGATCAGCAGCAGGGCGGTCGCGGCCACCACGGCGGCGGCAGAGTTCACCCGCAGCGCGCCTAGGGCAGTGAAGAGCAGCAGGGCGGCAGCCGTGAGCACGATGAAGAGCACCAGCGCCTTGACGCTGCTCCAGCGGTGATAGAGCCAGATCACGGCCGCTGTGCCGGGTAGTGCCAGCAGGGCCGAGCGTGCCAGCAACCCATTGGCCGCTGCTGGATCCAGGCCCATTGCTCCCAGATTGGTTGGCAGCCACAGCACGAAACCGAAATTCACCAAACCCCAAGCCAGCCCTGCGACGATCAGGCCCCAGGTAATGCGGGCGTGCGGGCCGCGCAGCAGTGTGCTCAGCCGGGCTGGCGGCGCTTCAGGCTCCGCCACGACGGTAGCCGCGTCGGCTCCTGCCGTGTGGCCGCCCGAGAAACGCGCCAGCACGGTGCGTGCCGCATCGAAAAGCCCCGCGTTCGCCAGGAATCGCGGTGATTCGGGGATGTAGCGCCCGAGCAGGATGATCAGCAGGCCGGTGGGCAGCCCCAGCAGCCACAGCGCCCGCCAACTGTACAGCGGCACCAGCAGGTCGGCCGCGCCAGCGGCCAGCAGGTAACCGGCCGAAGTGCCCACGCCGCCGAGCGCCACCAGCAGCCAGCCTCGGTGCGCGGCCGGCACCGTTTCAGCCATGAGCGTAAAGGCGATGGGCAACAGCCCGCCGGCGGAGGCGCCCATCAGGAAGCACATTGCAAGGTTCCAGCCAAAGGCCGGCATGGCGCCGCAGATGGCGGTGCCGATGAACATGAGGGCTGACAACAGGATCGCGGAGCGCCGCCCGAACACATCCGCCAGCCGGCCCCAAACGATCGAGCCGACCGTGGTCCCGGTGAGCGCCACAAGGGCCAGGACGCCCGCGGTTTCCTTGCTGATGCCGTATTCGTGCGTCATGCCCGGCATCACGAAGCCGAGCGTGGCGGGCTTGAGCACATCCACCGCGAGCGCGATCACCAGGACCATCACCAGCTTCCAGTGCGCGCTGTTGAGCGGAACGCCGTCGGCCAGGTGAAACTGCAGCGGCTGAACGGGGTGCAGGCTGCGGCGCAGTTGCGTGATGCGCGGCAGCAGGCCGTATGCCGCGAGCAGCACGCCCAGCGGAATCATCGCCATGCCCACCAGCATGGGCGTGTCCATCTCCATGCCCACCATTTCGTAGCCGGTATAGCGGCCCATGAGAAACATCGGCGCATGCGCGAGCACGCCGCCGATGATCGCAATGCAACCGATCCAGAAGGCCAAGGGATGGTGCAGGGAGAAATCGCGGGAGGAAGACAAGATAGGGCGGCGCGTTGAAGGCTTGGCGTGATCTTAGTCTCTGTGCCGCACGCTTTCGGAACACGGCATCGCTTGCGGGTAAACCCCATTGGCGCATTGGGATGCAAGCTCTAAATTTATGAACATGAATTCATGTTCATGTTTAAAGAAGGCTCATGGCCATGGCTGAGGCCCAGCTGCAGCCGCCCCGGCATCTGGTGCATGCACCCCAGCAGCGGCGCGGGCACGAGCGGCAGGATGCGTTGATACGTGCCGGGCTGCACCTGACGGAGGCGCGCGACTGGGACGCGGTCAAGGTGGGGGACATCGCGGCGGAGATCGGGTGTTCGATCGGTACTTTCTACACACGCTTTCGTACGAAGGAGGCGTACTTCGATGTGCTGCTCGATCTGATGGTGCAAACCATGCTGCAGCGCACTGAAGTCTTTCACGGCGAGCCGGAGCGCCGTCGCGAAGCGCCTGCCCAATTCATCGCCTCATGGGTGCACCTGGGCGTGCATTCGTTCCGCATGCATCGCGGCCTGTATGCCACCGCGCTGCTCAATCTGCGCCGGCTGGAGCCCGAGGCCCGTTCCAGTTCGCCGCTGGTGCTCCTGCGTGACCGCAGCAGGGCTTCGTTGCTGGAGGCCATGGCGCGGTACCCGGGCTGGAGTGCACCCACGGCCCAGGCGCGATTGCTTTTTGCTCACCAGATGATGCAAGGGGTGCTGCTCAATGCCGTGTTGACCAATCCGGGACCGCTGCATCTGGACGATCCGGCTTTCGAAACCGAACTGACAGGCGCGTTGTGCGCCTACCTGGGCATGGCCTGATTTTTCGCTTCTCACGGCCTGACCATGAAACTCAAGGGGAACACCATGACCATCCGATCCCGTCTGACCCGGTGGCTGCCGGCTTTGGCCGTGGCTGCTTCCACAGCCTTGCCTGCGCAGGGCCGGGCGGCCGATGCGCCTCCCGTGGTGCGCTTTCAGGACTATCCCGGGCATGGGAATCTGCTGGTCCGCGTGGCGCGCAGCAAAGGGTGGTGCACTTCCGCGGGGATCACATGCGAACTCAAGCCCATTCCGGCGGCGCCGCTGGGCTTGCAGGCGCTGATCGGCAACTCGATCGATGTGGCGCTGGCCCCGATCGAAGTGGTAGCCTCAGCTGCATTGCGCGGTGCCAAGCTGCGTACCGTGGCGGGTTCGGCGGTATCCAACATTTTCCAGATCGATGCGGGCAGTTCGCTGAAGCTTCCGCATGAGACGCAGGGCTATCCCGCAGTGATGCAGGACTTCAAGGGGCGCAAGATTGGCGTGGTGGCGCGGGGCTCGGCCACCGAGTCCTTCTTTGCCTGGCTGATGCAGCAGGCGGGCCACCAAGCCACCGACGTGACCTATGTGGCGGTGGGTGCACCCAATACGGCGTTTGCCGCTCTGCGAGCCGGCCAGGTGGACGCCATCGTGAGCTGGGAGCCTTCGGGGATCATGTGTGAGTTGAGCAAGGCTTGCAAGGTTGTTTTCCGTGGTTCCAGCGCTGCCGAGCCGGCGTTGCTCAAGGCCATGTATGGCGCCGGTGCCGGCTTGGTGATGCGCGCTGACGATATTGCCGCGCGCCCGCAGATTGCCCAGGCCGTGCGCAAGATTTCGCAGCAGGCGGAGGCTTTCGTGAAGAATCCCGCCAACAAGGCCGAGGTACTGCGTATTTCTGCCTCTTACTTCCCCACGGACAGCATGCCCCAGGGTGATGTGATCGCACAGCGGACGCTGGAGCTGGGCCTGGAAACCAATACCTTCCAGGCCATGGTGCGGCGCAGCGCGGTGCAGGCCACCCTGCAGTACATGCAGCAGACCAAGCAATTGAGCAGCCTGCCCAAGGTGGAGGATCTGGTCTGGGACGGTGCGCCGAATGATTGAAACCTCTATCCACGCCACCAACGGGAGCCACGATGGCAGCCATCTCGATACGTGATCTGTGTGTTGACTTCGGCGGCGCGGTGCTGGCGGTGGACCATGTGAGCCTGGAGATCGAGTCCGGGCAATTCGTGGCCATTGTGGGGCCGAGCGGCTGCGGCAAGACCACCATCCTCAATCACCTGACAGGTTTGCTGCCGGTGCAACGGGGAGAAATCACGATTGGCGGTGAACCGCCGCGTGCCGGTAGTCCGCGTGTGACCTACACCATGGCGCGTGATTGCCTGTTCCCTTGGCGCACGGCCCTCGATAACGTGTGCTTTGGCATGGAATTGCGCGGTGTACCGCAGGCAGAACGCGTTGCCAGAGCCCGCAGAGAGCTGGAGCGCGTGGGATTGGGCAAGTTTGCCGACGCCTACCCGAAGGCGCTTTCGCATGGCATGCGCCAGCGCTGCGCGCTGGCCCGGGGCTTCTGTCTGGAATCCGAAGTGCTGCTGATGGACGAGCCCTTCGGTGCGCTTGATGCCCAGACCAAGATCCAACTTGAGGACCTGTTGCTCGAACTCTGGGGGCAGACCCGCCGCACCGTGGTGTTCATCACGCACGATCTGGCCGAAGCGGTGGCGTTGGCTGACCGCGTGGTGGTGATGAGCGCTCGGCCAGGCCGCATCGTGGCCGACATGGCCATCGATCTGCCGCGTCCGCGCCATGTGCGCGAGCTGCAGCGCGATCCGGCATTTCTCTCGTTGTACTCGCAGGTCTGGGAGCAGCTGGAGCGCGGCATCCAGCTCTCGCAGGCCGACGCCGAAGGAGCCATGGCATGAGTGCGTCCCTCAATACTGCAATGGCTGGGAGAGCCCAGCCCGCAGCCCCACGTACCACGGCTGCGTCGGCCCGGGCGCGCAGCGGCGCTGTGCTCGCGAGCCACGCGCTGTTCCTCATCGCGTTCTTCGGCCTGTGGGAGTGGGGCGCCCGCACCGGCTGGCTTGACCGCACCTTGTTCGGCCAGCCCACCCAGATCGTGCTGTACCTGTGGCACGGATTCGTGGTGGGTGGCGAGTTGTGGCGCGAGCTCGGCTACACGGTGGCGGGTACGTTGATCTCGTTCGTGCTCGGCAGCCTGGCGGCGATTGCGCTGGGCTTGGCGTTCACTCAATGGCCACCGCTGGAGCGTGCGCTGGATCCCTACCTCACGGTGATCAATGCGATGCCGCGTTTCGCGCTGGCACCGTTGTTTCTGCTCTGGTTCGGCCTGGGCCTCTCGTCCAAGATCGCGATGGGCACGAGCTTGAGCTTTTTCATCGTGCTGGCCAACACGGTGGCCGGCATCAGGGGCGTGCCGCAGGATTTCCTGACACTGAGCCGGTCCCTGGGTGCCAAACCCCTGCAGCTTTTCTTCAAGGTCACGCTGCCTTCGGCGGTGCCAGTGATCTTCTCCGGCTTGCGCCTGGGCCTCATCTTCTCCATGCTGGGGGTGGTGGGGGCCGAGATCATTGCCGCAGAACACGGCCTGGGGCAGACCTTGGCCTATCTGCAATCGAACTTCAACATGGACGGCGTCATGGCGCTGTTGTTCCTGCTGGCCTGCCTGGGCATGGTGGTGACCAAGGGCATGGCCCGGTTGGAGCGATGGTTGCTGCGCTGGCAATAAGCATGGCCACGGCAGAAAGATTCACAGTGAGCACAATACAAAACTGCGCCCATCCCGCCACGGCGGGCTTTCAGCGCCTGGTGGCGAGGCAGCAGCCACCGGAAGACCGCGAGGACGATGCGGATGCATGGCGGGGTTTCATGGGCAGCATGGACGATGCCGCCATCAAACGGGCAGACGGCGGTTCGGTCTGGAATCTGGCGGCCTATGGATTTCTGGCCGATGCCGAGGCACCGGACACCGTCAATCCGATCCTGTGGCGGCAGGCGCGTCTGAACCGGGCGCATGGATTATTCCAGGTGACCGAGCGCATTTTTCAGGTGCGTGGTTTCGATCTGGCCAACATCACGTTCATCGAGACAGATCACGGTGTGATGGCTTTCGATGCCCTGATGGTTCCCGAGACCGCGGCTGCCGCGCTGGCGCTGTACCGCAAGCACCGTGGTGACCGTCCGCTCCACACGGTGATCTACAGCCACAGCCATGTGGATCACTTTGGCGGTGTTACCGGCCTGGTGAGCCAGGATGACGTGGATGCCGGCCGGGTGCAGATCATCGCTCCCGCGGGTTTCATGCAAAGCGCGGTCGCCGAGAATGTGATGGCGGGCGTGGCCATGGCGCGGCGCGCGCAGTTCCAATTCGGCAACACGCTGCCGATCGGCCCGGCGGCTCAGGTGGATTCAGGCCTGGGCAAGAACATACCGCGTGGGCGCCCCGGCCTGCTGGCGCCCACGCGCGAGATCACCCAAAAGCATGAATGCATGGTCATCGATGGGCTGGAGGTGGAATTTCAGCTGACGCCTGAGACCGAGGCTCCGGCCGAGATGCATCTGTTCATTCCGTCGGAAAATGCGCTCAATCTGGCTGAGAATGCCACGCACACCTTGCACAACCTGTGCCCGCTGCGCGGCGCCAAGGTGCGCGATTCGCTGGCCTGGTCCAAGTATCTGAACGAGGCGTTGCACCGCTACGGCCCGCGTACCGAGGTGATCCTGGCGCAGCACCATTGGCCCACCTGGGGCCGCGAGCGCGCCGTGCGCTTTCTTGCCGAGCAGCGGGACATGTACCGTTTCCTGCACGATCAAACCGTGCGCCTGATGAACCATGGCTGCAAGCCCGCGGAGATCGCCGAGCGGCTGCAATGGCCTGATGGTCTGGCCGAGCGTTGGCATGCGCGGGGCTACTACGGCACGGTGTCGCACAACGTCAAGGCTATTTATCAGCACTACCTGAGTTGGTACGACGCGCATCCGGCCAACTTGAACAAACTGCCCCCAGTGGAGGGCGCGCGCAAATATGTAGCCTATATGGGAGGTGCACAGGCATTGTTGGGCAAGGCGCAAGCTGATTTCGAGCGCGGCGAGTTTCGCTGGGTGGCCGAAGTGATGGCGCACCTGGTGTACGCCGAGCCCGCCAATCAGCCCGCGCGCGAACTCGCCGCCGCGGCACTGGAGCAACTGGGTTTTCAGGCTGAGTCGGCGACATGGCGCAATGCGTACTTGCTTGGTGCTCAGGAGTACAGGGTAGGGCCGCCCCCTGCTTCCGGCCAGGCCGGGGCGGCCATGCTGGCAGCCCTACCCAATGAGCTTCTGTTCGATCTGTTGGCCATGCGCGTGGTCGCGGGGCGCGCGAAGGACCTGCGCTTTGACATCGGGTGGCATTTCCAGGAGAGCCATGAGCATTGGGTGTGCAGCCTGTCCAACGGCGCGCTCAGCAGCATCAGACTGGAGATCGCGCCAGTGGCGGATCTGACGGTCACCACCAGCCGTGCCACGCTGGATGCGCTGCTGGCACACCAGCTTCAACCTGCGCAGGCGCTGGCCAACGGCAGACTGATGCTGGACGGCCAAGTCCAGCTGCTGCCGTTGTTCTTCGGTTTGCTGGATCGTTTCTCAGGCAATTTCGCGGTGGTCGATGCGGCTGAGATGCCGCAGTAGCTTGGCAAGGATGGCACCAGGAAACGCCATGAGCGAAACAATGGAATTTGACTATGTGATCGTTGGGGGAGGCTCGGCGGGCTGTGTGTTGGCCAACCGCCTGAGCAGCCGGCCGGATGTACGCGTGGCGCTGGTGGAAGCTGGACCCGCCGGGCCGAGTAAATGGGTGAGCATCCCCGCCGGACTGATCGGCACCGTGCCTACGAAGAAGTTCAACTGGGCGTTCGAGACAGTGCCGCAGGATGGGTTCTATGGCCGACGCGGTTACCAGCCGCGGGGCAAGGTGCTGGGCGGCAGTTCGGCGATCAATGCCATGTGCTACATCCGCGGCCACGCCGCTGATTACGACGACTGGGCTGCGGCGGGCTGTAGTGGCTGGTCGTACCAGGAGGTGCTGCCTTACTTCCAGCGTGCTGAAGGCTGCCAGATCGAAGGCGCGGATCCGGGCTATCACGGCTTCGAGGGGCCGCTCAAGGTGTCGCGCCTGCGCTCGCCCAGCGATTTCAACCGGTTGGTACTGGAGGCTGCCGTTCAATGCGGGCACGCCCGCAATGATGACTTCAACGCGGCGGAGCAGGACGGCGTAGGCTTCTACCACGTCACGCAGGAGCGGGGCGTTCGTTCAGACACCGCCCGGGCCTACATCGATCCAGTGCGTGGGCGTTCCAATCTGCGGATTTTTGGCGATGCGCATGCCATGCGCGTGCTGTTGCAAGACGGCTGTGCGGTGGGCGTGCAGATCATGGAGGGTGGCGTGGAGCGGCGCTTGAACGCGCGCGCCGAGGTCATTTTGAGCGCAGGCAGTTTCGGCAGCCCGCAACTGCTGCTGCTTTCGGGCATTGGCCCGGGCATGGCGCTGCAGCGCCTGGGAATCGAGTGCGTGGCGGACCGGGCGCAAGTGGGGGCCAACCTCCAGGATCATCCCGATGCCATTCTCACGCGCCGCCTGCACGATGCTCGCCTTTTCGGCCTGAGCATCATGGCGCTGAGGAATCTGTGGAGCGCATGGGGCCAATACAAGCGGGATGCAGCAGGCATGCTGACCACCAACTATGCGGAAAGCGGCGGGTTCTTCCGCACGGAGTCTCATCTGGAGCGGCCCGACGCGCAGTGGCATTTCGTGATGGGCATGGTGCATGACCATGGCCGTCAGCGCCACTCGGGCCACGGCTTCAGCCTGCACGCATGTGTGCTGCGGCCCAAGTCCCGGGGCAGCGTCAGGCTGGCCTCGAAGGATCCGCGGGACGCACCGCTGATCGATCCGGCCTTTCTCACCCACCCGGATGACGTGGCTACGCTTACTCGGGCCTATCGCCGCACAGCGGAGCTGCTCAGGGCGCCCGCGCTCGCACCCTTCGCGCATACGCCGCTACTGCCGGAGCCCGATGCTAGTGATGATGCCGGCATCGAGCGCTTTCTGCGCGCCCACTGCGACACCATCTATCACCCCGTAGGCACGTGCCGCATGGGGGCAGATCTGGATGCGGTGGTGGACCCGATGCTGCGCGTGCGCGGAGTGCAGGGCTTGCGCGTGGTGGATGCCAGCGTCATGCCTTCACTGATTGGTGGTAACACCAATGCGCCCACGATCATGATTGCCGAACGGGCAGCCGACCTGATCACCGCTCAATCCCCTCGTTGAAAGGAAGGCGCATGTCCGCCATCGCAGAGAACCAAGAGAACGTGGCCCCCAAGGACCCCGCCAAGGCGCCATCCGCTCCCCATTGGCCAGTTCCTCTGAAGCGGCCCGCGGGAGCACCCAACATTCTGGTGGTGTTGTTCGATGATGTGGGTTTCTCGGATTTCGGCTGCTATGGCTCCAGCATCCGCACACCCACCATCGACGCATTGGCGGGGAGCGGTTTGCGCTATAGCGGGTTTCACACCACGGCTATGTGCTCGACCACGCGCGCGGCGTTGCTCACGGGGCGCAACCACCACGCGGTGGGAATGGGATGCCTGGCCAATTTCGACAGCGGATTCCCGGGCTATCGCGGCAAGATCAGCCCCGATGCCGGCACGCTGGCTGAAATGCTGCGCCCTCATGGATGGCGCAACTACATGGTGGGCAAATGGCATGTGGTGCCCCTGACGCAAAGCGGCCCCGCAGGCCCTTTCGACGGTTGGCCGCTGGGGCGAGGGTTTGACCGCTACTACGGCTTCATGGATGCCGAGACCGATCAGTTCGCGCCCGAGCTGGTGCGTGACAACACCCACATCGATCCGCCCGGCACCTTTGAAACTGGCTACCACCTGACCTCCGACCTGGTTGACCAGTCGATCCGCATGCTGGCCGAGCATCAGGCGGACGCGCCCGATGCGCCCTGGCTGATGTGGCTGGCACTGGGGGCCTGCCACGCCCCGCACCAGGCGCCGCAGGAGCTCATTCGCGCCTACGATGCGCAATTCGCCCAGGGCTGGGACGCGGAAAGAGCCCAGCGGCTGGAGCGCCAGAAGGCGCTGGGCCTGGTGCCACCGGACACCGAGCTGCCGCCGCGCAATGATGGGGTACCACCCTGGGACACGCTGGCCGAGCCCGAGCGGCGAGTGTTCACGCGCTTGCAAAGCGCCTACGCCGGCATGCTGGAACATGCCGACATCCAACTGGGGCGCCTGATGCAGTTCCTGGAGGCCAGCGGCATGCAGGACGATACGCTGGTGCTGGTGCTGTCAGACAACGGCGCCAGCCAGGAAGGGGCGTGGCTGGCTTCGTCAACGCCATGGGGCCATACAACATGCGCAAGGAGGACATGGCTGAAAAGCTCGCGCGCATCGACGACATCGGCGGGCCGGCTTCGCACTCCAATTTTCCGCATGGCTGGGCGATGACTTCGAACACGCCGCTCAAGCGCTACAAGCAAAATACGCACGGCGGCGGTATTCGCGATCCGCTCGTGATGGCCTGGCCAAGGGGCATTTCCGCGCGCGGCGAGTTGCGCCATGGTTTTTGCCATGCGCGAGATTTGCTGCCCACGCTGCTGGATCTATGTGGCGTCGCGCCACCGGACACCATCGCCGGCGTGGCGCAGCAGCCCGTGACCGGCCAGAGCTTGAAAGCCACGCTGACTGATCCGCAGGCGCCAGGACACACCAACCCGCAGATCTTCGAGATGTTCGGCCACCGCGGCATCTGGCACGAGGGATGGAAAGCCGTCGCCTGGCATGCGCCGGGCACGCCGTTCGCAGCGGACCGCTGGGAGCTGTATCACCTTGAAAAGGACTTTGCTGAAAACCGCGATCTGGCGGGCCAGGAGCCCGAGCGTCTGGCGAAGCTCCAGGCCTTGTGGTGGCGCGAGGCAGAATCCAGCCAGGTGCTGCCGCTGGACGACCGTTTCGGCGCGCGCTTTGCCGAGAACGCCCAGCGCGCACAAGGATCACGCACACGCTTCGTGTTTCACCAGGGCATGGGCCATTTGCCCAGCGATGTCGCGCCCGATCTGCGTTCGCGCAGCTACCACATGGAGGCGCAGGTCGTCATCCCTGCGGATGGCGCGGAGGGCGTGCTGATCGCACACGGCGATGCCACGAGCGGCTATAGCCTTTATGTTCAGGACGGCCATCTGGTGCATGATCTGAACATCGGTGGCGTGCACCAGATTCTTCGCTCCGACGCACCCATCGCGCCTGGGCACCGGCGTTTGGCGGTGCGCATGCAGCTCGGGCCACTGGTGCTGACCCCACCAGTACCGGGACATGGCCGCACCGTGGTGCCTTCGAGTCGCCTGGCCAGCCTGTGGATCGACGATGTCTGCGTGGCCGAAGGCGCCTGCCAATTCGGCTTTGCCACGCTGATTTCCTGGTCTGGCCTGGATATCGGCCGCGACAGGGGCAGCCCGGTATCGCACTATGCCGCGCCATTTGCCTTTACCGGCCAACTGCGCTGCGTGACCGTGGATCTGCAGCTGCAGCAGCCGCTGGATGGAGAGGCTATCGGACAAGCTGAGATGGCTCGCCAGTGATCGTCATTCCTGGATGGCCGGGCTCTGTTTCGTTTTCAGACAGATCGCGGCGGTGCACGAGCCGGTAGAGCAGCGGCAACACCAGCAGGGTCAGCACGGTGGAAGACAGAATGCCTCCGATGACGACCGTGGCCAGAGGGCGCTGCACTTCCGCGCCCGTGCCGGTGGCGATCGCCATGGGAACGAAGCCGAGTGACGCGACCAAGGCGGTCATGAGCACTGGGCGCAGCCGAGACAGTGCACCGGAGTGCACCGCCTCGGGCACGTTCTGGCCAGCCTCCCGGAGTGCGCGTATGGAGGAGATCATGACCAGCCCGTTGAGCACCGCGACGCCCGAGAGCGCGATGAAACCGATGGCCGCCGAGATGGACAGCGGAATGCCGCGCAGCCAGAGCGCCAGGATGCCGCCAGTGAGGGCGAACGGAATGCCCGTGAAGACGATGAGACCATCGCGTACATTGCCGAACATGGCAAAGAGCAGGGTGAACACCATCAAAAGCGCGACCGGAACGACGATCTGCAGCCGTTTCTGTGCCGATTGCATGTTCTCGAAGGTGCCGCCCCAGCGGGTCCAGTAGCCGCTCGGGAGCGGGATGGCATCCAGATCGCGCTGCGCCTGCTCCACGAATGAACCGATGTCGCGGCCGCGCACATTGGCGCTGACGACGATGCGGCGCTTGCCGTCTTCGCGGCTGACCTGGTTGGGGCCTGGCGAGAGGTCGAAGCTGGCCACGGCGGACAGGGGCACGAAGCCTTGCCGGCCGTCAGCCTGAGGGGCAGAGCGATCGGCAGGCGTTCCAGCGCGGCTAGGTCGCTGCGCACGGATTCCGGCAAGCGCACCTGGATATCGAAGCGCCGGTCGCCCTCGAACACAGTACCTGCTTCCTGCCCGCCAAGGGCGGTGGCCACGGTTTGCTGAACGTCACCCATGTTCAAGCCATGGCGGGAGGCCTTTTCACGGTCGACCTGCACGGTGAGCATGGGCAGGCCGGTGGTCTGCTCCACCTTGACCTCGGATGAGCCCGGCACCTTCTGCAGCATGGCCGCGATGGTCTGGGCCGTGCGTTCGAGCACCTGCATGTCATCGCCGAAGATCTTTACCGCCACGTCGCTGCGCACGCCGGAGATCAGCTCATTGAAGCGCAACTGGATTGGCTGGGAAAACTCGTAGTTGCTCCCGGGGATATCTTCCACGGTTTCCTGAACGGCCGCCAGCAGGTCATCGCGGCTGCGGTCCGGGTGAGGCCACTGGGCCCGGGGCTTGAGCATGATGTAGCCATCCGAGATATTGGGCGGCATGGGATCGGAGGCGATCTCGGCCGTGCCGGTGCGCGCGAAGACGCGCTCGATCTCCGGAAACTTCTCCTTGAGCGTGGCCTCCAGCTGCATCTGCATTTCAAGGGATTGCGTCAGGCTGGTGGCGGGCACGCGCAGGGCCTGTATGGCGAAGTCGCCTTCGTTCAGGTTGGGGGCAAACTCGCTGCCCATGCGCGATGCGAGCAACAGGCTCAGCGCCACGGCCACCGCCGCGCCCGAAAGCACCACGAGGGGAATGCGCATGACGGCCGAGAGTAGGGGCTCATACGCCTCGCGTGCCCAGGTCATCAAGCGGTTTTCCTTCTCGGCAACGCGCTTGCCAATGAAAAGAGCAATGGCGGCTGGAATGAAGGTGATAGAGAGGATCATGGCGCCTATCAGCGCGAGCACGACGGTGAAGGCCATGGGGTGGAACATTTTTCCTTCCACGCCGGTGAGGGCGAAGATGGGCAGGTATACGACCATGATGATCAACTGGCCGAACAGCAAGGGACGGCGTGATTCCTTGGCGGCAGCGAACACCTCATGGAAGCGTTCGCTGCGGGTGAGCAGCCTGCCCCTGTGCTCTTGCGCATGTGCCAGGCGGCGCACGCAGTTCTCGACAATGACCACGGCCCCGTCGATGATGATGCCGAAATCCAGCGCGCCCAGGCTCATGAGGTTGGCGCTGATCCGGTACTGCACCATCCCCGTGAAGGTGAACAGCATCGAGAGCGGAATGATGAGTGCGGTGACCAGCGCCGCGCGGATATTGCCAAGAAAGAGAAAGAGGATCACCACTACCAGGGCAGCGCCTTCGAGCAGGTTCTTCTTGACGGTGGCAATCGCTTTTTCGACCAGCGTGGTGCGGTCGTAGACGGTCACGATCTTGACGCCCTCGGGCAGATTGCGCCGGATGGACTGCATGCGCTCGTCCACTGCCTTGGAGACGACGCGGCTGTTTTCGCCGATCAGCATGAAGACGGTGCCCAGCACGACTTCGCGGCCGTTGTCGGTGGCCGCGCCGGTGCGCAACTCACGGCCAAGCTCGACATCGGCGAGATCACGGATGCGGATCGGCTGCCCTTGCGCGGTGCCGACGATAACCTCTTTGAGGTCTTCGATGCCTCGTACCTGGCCGGGCGCGCGGATGAGATACTGCTCGCCCTGGCGCTCGATGTAACCCGCTCCCACGTTGGTATTGTTGTTCTGCAGCGCAGTGACGATCTTGTCTATGGAGATGCCGTAGGCAGCGAGCTTCTCCGGACGGGGCGCGATCAGGTACTCCTTGGAGAAGCCGCCAATGGAGTTGATCTCGGTCACACCGGGAACATTGCGCAGCTGGGGCTTGATCACCCAATCCTGGATCTCGCGCAGATCCATGGGGGTATAGGCCGTGCCGTCGGCCTTCTTCGCGCCTTCCTCGGCTTCCACGGTCCAGAGGTAGATTTCTCCCAGACCGGTGGAAATGGGCCCCATGGAGGGCGTGATATTGGCCGGCAGCTGCTCCTTGGCCTCCTGAATGCGCTCGTTGACGAGCTGGCGCGCGAAGTAGATGTCGGTGCCGTCCTTGAAGATGACCGTGACCTGGGACAGACCGTACCTTGAAAGCGAGCGGGTCTGCTCCAGATGGGGCAGGCCGGCCATGACGGTTTCGATCGGGTAGGTGATGCGCTGCTCGGTTTCCAGCGGCGAGTACCCCGGGACCTGGGTATTGATCTGGACTTGTACGTTCGTGATGTCCGGGACCGCGTCGATGGCGAGCTTCTGATAGCTGAACACGCCCAGGGCGGCCATGGCCGCGACGGCCACAAGCACGAGCCAGCGCTGCTCGATGGCAAAGCGGATGATGCGTTCAAACATGGTACTTAGTGGGTATGTTCTGCGGAGGCTTTGCCGAGCTCGGCCTTGAGCATGAAACTGCCCTCCTTGACGTACGCTTGGCCGGCCTGGAGACCTTTGGCGATCTCGGTATGGCGTCCGTCGGATCTGCCCAGCTCCACCGCCTGCGCTTTGTAGCCGCCCTCTGCAGGGACGAAGACGACACTTTCCTTGCCTTCCAGGCGCTGGATGGCTTTTGCATCCACCGCCACGGGCACCTGGCTCTCTTCCGCCAGCACGGTCACATCGACGAACAGGCCGGGGCGCCATACTCCCTGCGGATTGGCGAGCGCCACGCGGGCGGGGGCGGTGCGGGTCTGCTCACCAATCAGCGCGCCCACATAGGCCACATTGCCTTTCGCGGCCGAATCGAAGGCCGTGGCCCGCACCGATACGGGTGCGCCGACGCGTACGTAAGGCAGCTGAGGCGCGGAGACATTCATCTCGGCCCAGACGGCGCCGAGATCGGAGACCGTGAACGAGGCCGTGCTGTCGGTGACGGATTCCCCTGTGGTGAGATGCTTTTCAACCACAATGCCGGAGAGCGGGGCACGCAGCTCATAGCGGCTGGAGCCGCCGTTGGCAGATGACCCTGCGCCCACTCCGATGGCGGAGAGCTTCTGCGAGGCGTTGGACACCGCAATCTCGGCTTCCTGAAGGGATTGCCGCGCTTGCAGATAGTCCTGTTCGGCGGAGATCTTTTCCTCCCATAGCTGCTTTTCGCGCGCATAGGTGGTGCGGGCGAGGGCAAGGCGCTTCTGCGCGGTCTGCAGTTCGCTGCGCTGATCGGACACCGCGGCGCTTTGGATCACGGCCAGCAACTGGCCTTTGCTGACAAGCTGGCCCAACTGGGCATGCACGGAGGCCACGACGCCAGCGGCACGCGGGACTACATGGGCAGTGCGGTCCTCATCAAAGCGGATTTCTCCTGGCAGCACGATCTCTCTGCGGATGGCTGCGGGCGCGGCCTGGGCGAGAGATATCCCGATTGCCTTCGATTGAGACTCCTTGAGCTTGACGACGCTTTTTTCTTTCTCTTCGTGGCCATGTCCATCGCTGTCGCCATGGGCTTCGCTCTTGCCCTCAGCTTTGGTGGATGTGTTTTCGTGGTGTTCGGCATCGTGGTGGTTCTCGGCCTCCTCGTGGTCCTTGCCGGCCTCCTCGCCGTGGTGCTCCTTGTCGCCATGCGAGGCGGCGTCGCTGTGTCCGGCGGGGGCGGAGGCCCCTGGCGTTCGCAGGATCAGGGCGCCGCCGATCATGCCGCCAGCGAGAATGGCTGCCACGGCGATCCACTGCCTGGGTTTGGAGAGAGCGTTGTCGAAGCTGGTTGTCTCGGGCATGGCGGTATTCAAGAGATGGAAAGGGCGCTGAGCGCAGTACCCAGGATGCGATCGATCTCCGCACTGGCTTTGTGTGAAGCCATGAGTTGATCGAGCAACTGGCGCTGGCTTTCGAAGAGCGTGCGCTGGGCGTCCAGCACGTCAAGGAAGCTGAATTTGCCCAGGGCGAATCCGCGCGCAGCGGTGTCGTAAGCGGATTGCGCGGCGGGAATCACCAGGGTTTGCAGTTGGGATGCTTGCTGGTTGCTGCTGATCAATTGCTGGCGGGCTGAGAGCAGTTGGGCTCTCAGTTGCAGGCGCTGCTCCTGCAGGCTCCATTCGGCTTGTTCGGCCTTGCGCAGGGCTTGGAGCTGGTTGCCGGCGTTGTTGTCGAAAAGAGGCAGCGGGATGCTGATGCCGAACACGAGCTGATTGCGTCCCAGATCCTGCCCGCGCTTGACGCCCAGGCTGAGCGTGGGATCCTGCACGCGGCGGGCGCGCTCCAGATCTGAGGCGGCCCGGCTTTGAGCCAGGGCGTGACGGGCGCTCAGCATCGCCGGAGCTTGCTCAAGCACAGCATCGATATGCTCCGCCGTGGGAGGCGCGGCCGTACGCACGAAATCTCCGGCCACCTGGCCTACTTCTTCCGGAGAGCCGCCCCAGAGCGCCGCCAGGCGCTGCTGGGCCACCAGGATGGCAGAGCGGGCCTGATCCAGCTCCAGAAGGGCATTGGCCTGTGCCACCTGGGCTCGAGTGGCTTCCAGCGGCGGGATCTTGCCCGCGGTGACGCGCTTTTGCGCCGCATCATGGGCGCGGGCGGCCAGCTCATGAATCTGGCGCGCGTACTCTGCACGCTGCTGAGCCGCCAGCAGCTCATTGAAGCCCGTCACGAGCTGGTAGCGCAGATTGGCCCTGGCTTCGAAAGCGGTAGCCTGAGCGCCGGCCTGCTCGCTTTCGGCCATGCGCACGCGGGCTTCCCGCTTGCCGCCCAGCTCGATGCGCTGATTGATCTGCAGCGTGCTGGTCCGGGTTTCGGAGCGGGTGTCCTCCTGGTTGTAGGATATTTCCGGATTGGGGAGGGCCTTGCTTTGCAGCACGGCTCCTTCGGTGGCGGCCGCGCCCGATTCTGCGGCCCTCAGGCCGGGATTGGCGGCGAGCGCTTTTTCCCAGGCCGTGGCGAGGGTCATCCAAGCTTGGTTCTCGGCTGGGGTGGGGCTGCCTTGCGCTGCCGCGCCAGCGGAAAGGGCCCAGGCGGCGGCCAGAATGAAAGGCGCCAAGGTCCGAGCGCGGATCGGTGTTCTGCCGGCGCGCGTGTCGGGGCGAGGACGGTGGAGAGCCATTTGAGCATTTCCTGGGAGTCTGCGTACTGCGCCCGCACTGTACGAACCCCATCCCGACGCTTTATCGTCAGCTTGATGACAAATTTGTAATCATCCGATCAGGCGCAAATCCATGAAAATGAATTGCATGAGACTGCTGCTGATCGAAGACGAGGCCCGGCTGGCCGAATACCTGCGCAAGGGCTTGTCGGAGGAAGGCTATACCGTGGATGTGGCGGGCGACGGGATAGATGGGCTGCACCTGGCGATGGAGCTGGACTACGATCTGATCATCCTGGACGCCATGCTGCCCGGAATCGATGGCTTCGCGGTGCTGGCGGCCTTGCGGCAATCCAAGAGCACGCCGGTGCTGATGCTGACGGCCCGTTCCGATGTGGAAGATCGGGTCCGGGGGCTTCAGAGCGGCGCGGACGACTACATGATCAAGCCGTTCGCGTTCTCGGAGATCGTGGCGCGGATCCAGGTGCAGCTGCGCAGGGTATCCGCCCATCAGACGGCGCCAGAGCCCACGGTACTCAAAGCAGCGGACCTGGAGGTCGATCTGATCCGCCGCAAGGCCGTGCGGGCTGGCGTGCGGCTGGATCTCACGGTGAAGGAGTTCAATCTGCTGGCTCTCCTGCTGCGCAGGCAGGGCGAAGTGCTGTCGCGCACCGAGCTGGCATCGAAGGTGTGGGACATGAACTTCGACAGCGAGACCAACGTGGTGGAGGTGGCGGTGCGCCGCCTGCGAATGAAGGTCGACCAACCTTTTCCTCTCCCGCTGATCCACACGGTGCGGGGCATCGGCTATGTGCTGGAGGAACGGTTGCCATCATGAGTGCCGCGCCGGTGGCTCCTCATCTGGGGAGGCGTCTTTCACGCTGGCTCGCGGTGCTGTCGATGCTGGGCTTGGGCGGAGTGAGTCTGGCGGTGTACTTCGTGTTCGACACCACTCTGGCGGCACGCCAGAAGGACATGCTGGACCACAAGCAGCAGGCGCTTATTCACGTGCTGACGGATGTCAGCGTGGAGCACCGGAACAAATCACTGGATCACATGCTCGCGGATTTTCTGGCCGGGCACGACGATTATTCGATCCGGATCGAAGGGGTTGGAGGCGTGGTGCTCTATGACAGCCTCAAGTTTGCCCAGGGTGACCAGCGCACGCTGCAGCGCACGTTCGATGTCACGCTGGCTTTCCCCTCCAGCGGCGAGCCGATGGCCGCCAAGGCCACTCTGATCATGGATAGAAGACCTGACGACGCACTGCTGCGGGCGCTGGCATGGACGCTCCTGTCGGCCATGGTGGCGGGCACGCTGGTGTTGTCTCTGGCGGGCATGTTTTTGATCCGTAGAGGCCTGCGGCCGATCAGCTCGCTGGTGACCCAGATCGGTGAACTTTCCCCCAGGGATCTGACACGCCGCCTGGATGCCGGCGCGCTGCCGCAGGAGTTGCAGCCCTTGGTCACGCAGTTCAATGCGCTGCTGGACCGGCTCGCGGACGCCTATCGTCAACTGGAGGCTTTCAATGCCGATGTGGCGCATGAAATGAACACGCCGCTGGCCACCCTGATCAATAGCTCCGAGGTGGTGTTGCGCAAGCCGCGCTCGGTGGAAGAGATGCGCGAGGTGCTGGAATCCAACCTGGAGGACTTGCAGCGGCTGGCCGGCATCGTGGGGGACATGCTGTTCCTCTCACGTGCGGACAGGGGCGCCGGCACCCGGGAAACCACCGTCCGGAGCCTGGCCGAGGTGGCCCGCGAGGTCGCCGAGTTCTATGAAGCGGTCGCCCTGGAGGCTGGCTTGACCCTGGAAGTGCGGGGCGATGCCATGGCCCGTATCGATGCTCCGCTCATGCGCCGTGCGCTATCCAACCTGCTCGGCAATGCCACGCGCTACGCCGACGCTGGATCCAGTGTGATCATCCGGATCGAGACCCGGGCGGTCGGCAGGCATTCCGAGATTGTGGTGGCCATTTCCAACATGGGGCCGGAAGTCGAGCCGCAGCACCTGCGGCATTTGTTCGACCGTTTCTACCGGGCAGATGCCTCGCGCCGCAATGCGGACCGGAACCATGGGCTCGGGCTTGCCATCGTGAAGGCCATTGCCCATATGCATGAGGGGTCGGTGTTCGCCCGCTCGGAGAGCAGGGTCACCACCATCGGCATGGTGCTGCCGGGATTGCTTGCCCAAGAGTACCCTTGACTTTGAGATGCAAGAGATGCAGCAATGTGTTCCGTGCGGCTTTTCCCGGCCGTATTGGCTTTATGGTTTGTGTGGCAAGGCAACGGCAATCCTGCCATGGCCACCACTCAGATTGGAACAATGCAAATCAACGGATCGGACGCATGCGTCGAGTACGCGGACAAGGCATCGGTAAAGTTCCGAGGTAATGGCCTCACGCTCAACATCAGCGGAACGGGAAACCGGATTACCGTGGGAAGGAATGTGTTTTTCAGCGGGTTGACGATCAACATCCAGTCCAATGACAACCATATTCATATCGGCGACGGTTGCCACTTGGCCGGCACTTTCATCATGAAAATCGTCGACGCCAACAGAATCAACATAGGAAAAGGTACCACTATCGGGGGCGCCAACATCATTTGCGGCGAAGGGCGCTCAGTCACCTTCGGTGAGGACTGCATGCTGGCATGGGGCATCGAGATCAGGACCACTGATTCTCATGCGCTGTTCGATGTAGGCACCGATGCTCGCATCAATCATGCGGCGGATGTCGTGATCGGCGATCATGTCTGGATCGCGGCCCACTCCATCATCCTGAAAGGCTCGCAAATAGGCTCGGGGAGCGTGATCGCCTTGCGAAGCGTGGTCTCGGGAAAATTTCCGGAAGAGAATACCGTCATTGGCGGGCTTCCGGCCAAGATCATCAAGCAAGGCGTCCGCTGGGAGCGGCCCTTGCTTGGGTAAGAACTGGAAACTGGATGCGGCTACTGCGCCGGAGCGGAACCATCCGCCGCAGGAGGAGGAGCCATACCGCCCGGAGCTGCAACGCCATTGGCTGCAGGGGGAGATCCCGCCTCGGGTGTGGCAGTTTTTTCGCAGGCCGCAAGTGCCAAGGTACCAGTGAGCAAAACAACAGCGGTCAACAACTTCATAAAAGACTTCCTTGAATAGATACAGGCCCATCGTAGCCTGGGCTTTTTGCCGCTGAAGCGCGAAAGTTGCAGTATCAATATCCGGTTGCATGCAGATGCAAGTCGGCGGAGCCAGCCATATAGCGAGGGATTTTTGCAATCTCTGATGCCTTGGCAACACATGCTGGAGGGCTGGTGGCGCTGCTGGAGGATGAAACCGTAAAAGCCCTCAAAAAATGTAATTGTGGCTTTTGGGTGACCACGAACCTTGAGCGCGGAGCGCTTATTTGATCTGCTCCAGCACTTGGTCAGCTTCGCTGCGCATCTTGCCGGACAGATCCAGCGCGAGCGATAGGCGCCGCAGCAGCCAGGGGCTGATGTCGTTCTCGAAAGGATCAGGTAGTGCCTCGATCGGTACGGAAGCGTTCGCGATGGCTGGCGGCAGGCTGGCGGCGGCGCTGCCGGGTTCGGCCGTGAGCGTGTGCTCGATGCGGCTCGCAGCTTCGGCCAGCGGCGCTTCGATTTCATCAAGGCGCAGCTGGTCGCGGCGAAGCAGCAGCATCGATTTGGCGGCGCTGAGCTGGGCGAGGAGCTGGTAGCCGTGGGCTTGAAGATGTTCCAGCAATCTGACCGGCGGCTGTACCGCGCGGGGTTCCGCCAGTGAGCGCTCGGTGGCCAGCACAAGGGCTGAGAGGCTGTCATAGGCTTCGCGCCGCGCCAGCCGCCAGGCCAGCTCGGGCTGGGTGTCGATGTCGTGCAGGCTGGCGAGGCCGACGGCCATGCGCGCGTGCCGAGCCTGTGCGGTCATGGTGCGGCGTACGAGGCCCGCCAGTTGGCCGCGCTCCCACGAGGGCAGCACATAGCAGAACACCCAGGCGATGGCGGTACCCAGGAGGGTATCGCCCACACGCTCCAGGAAAGCGAAGGTAGGGCTGCTGCCCGCAAACAACAGGTGCGACTGAACCAAACCCAAAATCGAGGCCGCCACCGCGGTGATCAGGTAACGGCGCAGCGCAAAGCCATGCGCAACGCCCTGTGCCACCGTCACGGTGAGCAGCAGCACGAAT
Source organism: Ottowia sp. VDI28 (assembly GCF_049532675.1). NCBI lineage: Bacteria > Pseudomonadati > Pseudomonadota > Betaproteobacteria > Burkholderiales > Comamonadaceae > Ottowia > Ottowia sp. VDI28. The sequence continues at coordinate 2,983,312 of NZ_CP149820.1, forward strand.
GCCGGCGGATGTATGGCGAGCAGCCCCACGGCCAGCAGGCTGCCGAGAATGGTGCCGGCCACGCGCGCATCACGGCGTTCCAGGGTCTGGGCCAGGCTGCCGCGCAGAACGACCACGATGGTCAGCAGCACCCAGTATTCGTGCGATCCCCAAGGCAGCAATGTGGCGATGGTGTAGCCGACTCCCACGGCCAGTGCCGCGCGGATGGCATGGCGCAGCGCCGGGGCGCGCCAGGTCCAGAGGCTGAAGAAGGGCCGCCAGGACCAGTCGGTCGGGCTGACAAAAAGGCGCCAGTTGTTGCGTACTACGGTCAGGTCGGGCATGGTCTCACCACGTGCCAGACCTGCCAGTTCCTTAACGGCGTCGTTCAGGTGAATGAGCCGGTAGGCCACTCCGCGCAGCAGTCCTGAAGGTCCATTGTCTGGTTGGCCGGCGCTGTCGGCTTGCGCTTCCAGACGAAGGGCGGCCAGGCGGGTGCCATGGTCGGTCGCGGAGGGCGGTGTACGCCCGGTGAGCATGGCGTCCGCCATTTGCTCCAGTTCGGCGGCTATTTGCAGAAGGATCTGCCGTACGTCGTTCAGTGCGGAGCGATGGCCGGCGTGCGTGCGCACCTGATCGAGATCGAGTTCACTCGCCACCAACTGATCACGCATTTCCAGCACCGTGACCAGCATGCCGGCCAGGCGTTGCCGGCGTGGTGTGCGGGGTGATTCGAGCACGACATCCCGCGTGTTCTGCAACTGATCGGCGAGTGCGGCCTGGCGGCGCAGCAACTCACCCAGTTCGCTTTCCTGTGGGGCTGCGATTTCTGCCACTTTCACCCTCTCCGCCTCGGTATCCGTTTCCTGCGGCGCGAAGCGGCGCGCCTGGGTGCGGATGAGCGCGGCCACCGTGAACAGCAGGTCCGCGATCAACTGCGTACGGTAGCGCGCATTGCACAACGCGTTCGCCGCAACCGAGTAGACCACGTACATTGCTGAACCGAGGGCGAAGTAGGTGGTGCGCAGCAAAGCTTCGTTCATATCGACCGCGGCGGGCGTCGACATCGAGAAGATCGTGGTGAAGACCACCGCAATGGCAACCGGTGCGCCGCGCTTGCCCCAGGCCATCCCCAGGAAGCTCAGGAAGGTGGCGGGTACCAGCAGCAGGCCAAGCTCCACCGGGTGAGGGCGCAGCAACTGCACGGCGAGAAACAATGGCAAGCCGATCAGCGGGGCCATCGCCATGTGCGATGTCTTGCCTCGCACTGGTGCGGCCATGTCGGGCGGGATGGTCACGATCACCCCCACCACCGCGGCGGCCGCCGCCGCATGGCCGAACATGGCCTGGATCAGCGTGGAAATCAGAAACAAGCCCAGCGCGCACACCGCGCCGTTGAGCACGTAGTGGCTGAGCAATACGCGCAGCGCCGTGCGGCCGCGCTGCTGCCAATGAGCCGGATCAAGCCAGCGCTTGGCGGCGGTGATGTTCATGGGGCGGGAGGCGCCTCTGCGCCGGTGTCGTGGAGCGGGTCAAGGGATGGGCTTGTGTTGTCGGGCACCGGGCCGGTGAACTTGGAATATTTGCGCAGCAGGCCGACCAAGTGGCCATAGATGCGGGGATTGGCGGCCAGGCACTCCTGTTGTTCGATGAACTCGGCCTCGCCGGTGAAATTGCCGATCAGCCCGCCCGCCTCGGTCACCAGCAGGGAGCCCGCGGCCACATCCCAGGGCTTCAGACCGGTCTCGAAATAGCCATCGGTATAGCCTGCGGCCACATAGGCGAGATCGAGCGCAGCCGCGCCCGGGCGGCGCAGTCCGGCGGTGCGCTGCATGACATCGGACATCATCTTCAGGTAGGTGGGGAAATCATCGCCCTTGCGGAAGGGAAAGCCGGTGGCGATCAGGCTCTGGTTGAGCTGGGTGCGTTTGCTCACGCGGATGCGCCGTTCATTGAGGTAGGCGCCGCGTCCGCGGGTGGCGGTGAACAGATCATTGCGAGTGGGATCGTAGACCACGGCCTGCTCGATACGCCCGCGCACGGAAAGGGCGATGCTGACGCAATAGACGGGAAAGCCGTGGATGAAGTTGGTGGTGCCATCGAGGGGATCGATGATCCAGATGTGATCGGAGGTCTGGTTGCCATGGGTGCGCCCGGACTCCTCGGCATGGATGGCATGCTGCGGGTAGGCGGTCAGCAGGGTCTCGATGATGGCAGCTTCGCTGGCGTGATCGACCTCGGTGACGAAGTCATTGACCTGTTTCTGGGAGATGCGCACGGCTTCGACATCGAGCGCGGCGCGGTTGATGATGGCGCCAGCGGCGCGTGCGGCCCGGATGGCCACATTGAGCATGGGGTGCAGGGTGGAGGAGGACATCGCTTGCAAGTATGGAGGGGTTTCAATGCGAGGGCCAGAGCCGGTTGATCATCTGCAGGGCTTGCGCCAGTACGTCAGGGCCATCCGCCTGCAGCACATGGCGCTCGGGCATGCCACGCAGCCAGGTCAGCTGGCGCTTGGCAAGCTGGCGTGTGGCGGCAACGCCGCGCTCACGCAACTCCGCGAGCGGAAACTCGCCGTCCAGCGCTTCCCACGCTTGCCGGTAGCCCACGCAGCGCATCGAGGGCAGGCTGGTCGAGAGATCATCCCGTGCGCGAAGGGCGGCCATCTCGTCCAGAAAACCCTCGTTCAGCATGGCGTCGAAGCGCCGGGCAATGCGCTCATGCAGCCAGGCGCGGTTCTCCGGCTCCAGTGAAATCAGCGGCATGGAGTCGCGCGCTTCTGAAGCCTGGACTGAATCTTGCTCGGCTGATGTGGCGGCATGCAGGTCCGAGAGCGGCTTGCCCGTGAGCTGCCAGACTTCCAGCGCGCGCTGAATACGCTGGCTGTCGCCAGGCGGCAGGCGGGCGGCGGTGACAGGGTCCACGCGAGCCAGTTCCTCATGCATGGCGGGCCATCCGCGCTCGGCGGCCTGCTGCTCGATCTGACGGCGAACCTCGGGGTCGGCCGGGGGAGGGCATCGAGCCCGCCTTGCAGCAGGGCCTTGAAATACAGCATGGTGCCGCCTGCCAGCAAGGGTACTCGCCCGCGCGCCAGAATGTCCGTGATCAAGGTCTCGGCATCGGCCACGAATTCGGCCACGCTGTAGGCCTGGCTCGGGTCGCGGATATCGATCAGGTGGTGCGGTACGGCGGCGCGCTCCGCCGGCGTGGGTTTGGCCGTGCCGATGTCCATGCCGCGATAGACCAGCGCCGAATCCACGCTGATGATTTCTCCGCCCAAACGCTCCGCCAAGGCCAGTGCGAGGGCGCTTTTGCCGCTGGCGGTGGGGCCTGCAAGGCAGATGGCCCGGATGGCGGGGGTGTTGCTCGGGTCCGCCATGGCGAATGCGGGCGTGGTCATTTTTTCAGCGGCCGCGCATGAACAGTCCGTCAAGCTCGCGCATCGTGAGCTGGCGCCAGGTAGGGCGGCCATGGTTGCACTGGTCGGACCGGTCGGTAGCTTCCATCTGGCGCAGCAGGGCGTTCATTTCCTCGTGGGTAAGGCGCCGGTTGGCGCGCACCGCGCCATGGCAGGCCATGGTACCCAGCAGTTCATGCTGAGCCCGCTCCACCACGGTGCTGGCTTCGTGCTGAGACAGCTCCGCCAGCACGCTGCGCGCCAGCTCCACCGCATCGCCAGCCGCCAGCGTGGTGGGTACGGCCCGCACGGCCAAGGTCTTGGGTGAGAAAGGCGCAATATCCAGGCCCAGGCGCCCCAGCACCTCGGCGCAGGCTTCAGCCGTGGCCACTTCATGCGGCGTGGCGGCAAAGGTCGCTGGAATCAATAGGGGTTGGCTGGCAATGCGGGCGCCATCGAGTTGCTGCTTCAGGCGCTCATAGACGATGCGCTCATGCGCGGCGTGCATATCGACGACGATGAGCCCCGTGTGGTTTTCGGCCAGGATGTAGACACCATGCAATTGCGCAACGGCTCGCCCCAGCGGCCATTCATGCGATTCAGCCGGCTCGCCTGGCTGGGCAGGGAGACTGGGTGGCGCCTCCGCGCCGGCAGTTGGCGTGAGCGCGGCTGGAGCTGATCGCTCAGGCGATTCCGTGTCTGGCGCGCCAATGTTCCGGGGCGCCCATAGCATTCGGAGCTCTTCCACCGCATGGCGGCTGGAGCCGCCCAAATCCATGGCGGCTTGCCTGGGCCTGAAGGATTCGAAGGTCCGGAAAGGACTGGGCGCGGGGGATTCACTGCGATCCGGCGCAGGGTTGGCCATCATGCCCGTGTTCGGGCTGGCTGGCGCCGGGGTCAAGGCGATCGTGCTCACGGGCAGGCCCGTCTGGCCGGCACGTGGTGCTGCCAGTGCATTTTCCACCGCGTGCCGCACTGCCTGGTGCACTTCGCGGCTGTCGCGAAAGCGCACCTCGATCTTGGTAGGGTGCACGTTCACGTCCACGCGCGCAGGCTCCACATCCACATAAAGCACATACACCGGCTGGCGCTGGCCGTGCAGCACATCCTCATAGGCGCTGCGCGCGGCATGCGTGATGACTTTATCGCGCACGAAGCGGCCGTTGACGTAGGCAAACTGGTGGTCCGAGCGCGAGCGCGCGATATCGGGTATGCCAGCGCGCCCGGTCACGTGCATAGGCCCTGCCTGGTAGTCGACCGGCACCGAGTTCTCAAGAAAGTCTTCGCCCAACACATCGGAGAGGCGCTGCGCGAGTCCCTCAGGGCCGGGGTGGCTGCGCCATTGCTCGATCAGCTTGTTGTCGTGCCAGACCGTGAAGGCCACGTCGGGCCGTGCCAAGGCATGGCGGCGTACGGCTTCAAGGCAATGCGCGAGTTCCGTGGCATCGGTCTTGAGAAACTTGCGCCTGGCTGGCACGCTGAAGAAAAGCTCCTTGACCTCCACCGTGGTGCCCATGCCGCGTGCGCCGGGCCGCAGCTCACCCGTGCGTCCGTCGAGGAAAAAGGCATTCGGCTGATCCGCTGTACGGGAGAGCAGGGTAGTTTCGGCAATCGAGTTGATGGCAGCCAGCGCTTCTCCGCGAAAGCCCATGGTACCCACCGACTCCAGCTCCACCAGGTTGGAAATCTTGCTGGTGGCGTGGCGCTTGAGCGCCGTGGGCAGCTCTTCCGGTGCGATGCCAGCGCCATCGTCTTCGATCGAAATCAGGCGTACGCCGCCAGCCGCCAGCCGCACGGTGATATGCCGGGCGCCGGCATCGAGCGCGTTGTCCAGCAACTCCCGCACCACCGAGGCTGGCCGCTCCACCACCTCGCCGGCAGCGATCTGGCTGATCAGCTCGTCGGGCAGTTCAAGAATAGGGCGGCGCGCTGGGGCAGGGGGGCGGAAGTGGTGTGCACCGCTCAATTCTAGGGTGTGTATTTTTTCTAGTTCGCAGCTTACTGAAACTTACGGAAGGGATAATGCGCGCCTATGGATATATTGATGCACTTGGTCGATTTCATTTTGCACGTGGACAAGCACCTGGGCGCTTTCGTAGCCCACTATGGTCCCTGGGTCTACGCGCTGCTTTTCATCATTGTCTTCGTTGAAACCGGCGTGGTCGTGATGCCCTTCCTGCCCGGCGATTCACTGCTCTTCGTGGTGGGAGCCCTGGCCGGCGCAGGGCTGCTCAGCTTGCCGGTGGCCTGCGGTGTGCTGCTGGCCGCGGCCATTCTGGGAGACCAGTGCAACTATTCCCTGGGGCGGTATTTCGGGCCCAAGGTATTCAAGTGGGAGAACTCGCGTTTCTTCAATCGCAAGGCGTTCGACAAAGCGCACGCGTTCTACGAGCGTTTTGGCGGTGTGACGGTGATTCTGGCGCGCTTCATGCCGTTCATCCGCACGTTCGTGCCTTTCGTGGCCGGCGTCGCTGAAATGAGCCGCGGCAAGTTCACCTTCTTCAATGTCGCCGGCGCGCTGATCTGGGTGCTGGGTTTGTGTGTGGCAGGCTACCTTTTCGGCAATCTGCCTTGGGTGCAGGCCAACCTCAGCAAGATTATCTGGGCGTTGATCCTCGTACCAGGGTTGATCGCTATCTATGGCGGCTGGCGAGCCGGACGGGCTGAAAAGAAGGCCGCGGCTTAGCCCGGTAAGAGGCAGATCGTCACCAGCAAGGAGGCGTCTTCCCGTGCCGTGAGCGCATGCGGCACGCCGCCATCGAGGTGCAGGAAGTCACCGGCGCGCATCAGGTGCATCTCGGTGCCCGCGCGGAATTCGGCCACGCCTTCCAGGCACTGAACGGTGATCTCCCCCTGAACCTGGTGCTCAGGCATGCTTTTACCGGCCATCAGCACCACTCGAATAACTTCGAGCTGAGCGGCCTTCAGCAGGGCATAGGAAGGGGTTTTGGTGAGGCTGGAACCCAGCGGCAACACGCTGCCGATCTGGCCGGATTGAAGATGGGGCTGGGCCATGGTCTGTTCACTCCTTGACTCCACTTTAAGGAAGTCTGGCTTGAATGCAAAGCCCATAAACGAGCACTTAAACCCGAATGCCCAAAGAAAAAGCGGAAATCCTTTTTGCTGGAAAGGATTTCCGCTGAACCATTGGAGAGTGAGAACAACTTTATCTGCTTTGCCGCGAAAGCGCTGTAGGACAGCGCAGATACTTGATGACGCACATTTTTGATGCTCAGACGGTCCGGTTGCGCGCCAAGGGCGGGTTGGCGGCAAAGTACTTCTGAATACCGGCGATCAGCGCGTTGGCCAACTCGTTCTGGTAGGCGTCCGAGCGCAGCTTGGCTTCTTCCTTGGGGTTGCTGATGAAAGCCGTCTCCACCAGCACGCTGGGGATATCAGGCGCTTTCAGAACCGCAAAGCCGGCCCGCTCCACCCTGGGTTTGTGCAGGCGGTTGATGCCGCCGATTTCGCGGAGCATGGCACTGCCGAGCTTGAGGCTGTCATTGATCTGCGCCGTGGTGCTCATGTCCAGCAAGGCACGTTGCACGTGGGCATCCTTGACGTTCACGTTGATCCCGCCAATCCGGTCGGAGTCGTTTTCCTTGTTGGCCAGCCAGCGCGCCGCCGCGCTGGAGGCGCCTCCTTGGCTCAGCGCGTAGACACTGGCGCCGTTCGCATCAGGGTTGACGAAAGCGTCGGCGTGGATGCTCACGAACAGATCCGCGCCCACGCGGCGCGCTTTCTCCACCCGCGTGTGCAAAGGCACAAAGAAGTCGGCATCGCGCGTCAGGAAGGCGCGCATGGGGTTGCCGCCTACCGTGGAGTTGTTGATCCGGTCACGCAGCTTGAATGCCACCTTCAGCACGATGTCTTTCTCGCGCGTGCCATTGGGGCCTATGGCACCAGGATCTTCGCCGCCGTGACCTGGGTCGAGGGCGATGATGATCAGGCGATCGGTGTCGGATGACGCAGATGCGGGCGCTGGCGGCGGGCGGGAAGCCACGGCAGGAGCCTCGGGTTTGGGCGCCGGGGAGGGCGTCCGGGCCGGTGGGCTGTCGGGGCCTTTGGCGAGTGTGTTGGCGCGCTCGATCTGCTTGGCGATCAGGTCGCCCAGCGAATCCTTGGCGTCAGGCCGCGTTGCCGCGCCGGGCATGGCAGGTTCGCCCAATGCCGCCGTGACCGGAGCGCTGGGCGAACTCGGCGAGTTGCCCAGCTCTTTCATGCGCTGGGCGATCAGCATATCGAGCGGATCTGGCGGGTTTTTCGGGTAAAGATCGAACACCAGCCGGTGCTTGTATGCGGCCACCGGCGTGAGGGTGAACACCTGAGGGTTGATGGGTTGCTTCAGATCAACCACCAGCCGCACGACGCGCGGCGCGTTTTGGCCGACGCGGATGCCCGCGATGTTGGGGTCGTCGGCACGGACCTTGGCCACCAGCTCGCGCAGCGAAGGGTTGAGATCCAGCCCGTCAATATCCACCGCCAGCCGCGGGGGCGAACCGATCATCGTGTGAGTGGCCTTGAGCTCGGTGTCGGATTCGATGGTGACGCGTGAATAGTCTTCCGCCGGCCAGATCCGCACCGCGACAATGCCCGCACCGCGGGCGATCTGGTGCGAGCCGATCAGCAGTACAAGGGCTCCCGAATGCAGCAAATCGCGGCGTTTCATGGTTGAAGTCCCTCCATCAGATCGCGGCCGAGCGGTGTGGATGCGCGCAGGCCGACATGGCGCGCTTCGCCAGACTGCACTTCGAGCGTGAGCGCCAGATCGGGCGGCGGCAGCAGCGCGGCGGCTTTTTCCGGCCACTCGGCCAGCTTCAGGCCGCTGGCGGCAAACAGATCGCGAAAGCCGGCATCTTCCCATTCACGGGGATCGTTGAAACGGTAGAAATCAAAGTGCCAGATTGAAAGCCCATCAGGCGTTTCGTGCGGCTCGACCACCGCGTACGTGGGGCTCTTGATGCGGCCAGCCACTCCCAGCGCGCGCAGCAGATGGCGCACAAAGGTGGTCTTGCCGGCGCCCAGGTCTCCGTGCAGCTCGATATATGCGTTGCGCAGCGCGGGCAGCCCAGCCAGACGGCGGGCAAAGGCGTCGGTATCGCCTTCGGTGCGCCACAGAAGTTGGGCGTCAGGCGCGTTTCCTACAATCGGCGGGTGACTCGGCAAGGCTGTCAGATCGATCCTCTTTTGTTGTTGGCGCGTGTTCGCGCGTGGGCCAGCGAGCTGGGATTTTCCCAAATCGGTGTGGCCGGTATTGACTTGGCCAGCGCAGAAGCGGGTCTGCAAGCCTGGCTGGATAACGGCTTTCATGGCGAGATGGACTACATGGCTGCGCACGGTTTGAAACGCGCCCGCCCGGCCGAGCTGGTGCCCGGCACGGTGAGCGTGATCACCGCACGCATGGATTACCTGCCGCGCACCACCCCGGAGGGCTGGCAGGCCATTGAGTTCGCGCGCCAGGCGCAGGCTGGCGAGGGCATTGTTTCCCTTTATGCGAGGGGGCGCGACTACCACAAGGTATTGCGTGGGCGCCTGCAAAAGCTTCAGGCGCGCATCGCAGAAGCCGTGGGGCCCTTCGGCCATCGCGTTTTCACGGATTCGGCGCCCGTGCTGGAGGCGGAGCTTGCTTCTCGCAGCGGGCAGGGATGGCGCGGCAAGCACACGCTGGTGCTGTCGCGCGAAGCCGGCTCGATGTTCTTTCTGGGCGAAATCTACGTCGACTTGGCGCTGCCGCCCACGGAACCCGTCAGCGGCCATTGCGGCAGTTGTCAGGCATGTATCGATGTTTGCCCCACGCAAGCGATCGTGGCGCCCTTGCGCCTGGATGCACGCCGCTGCATTTCGTACGTGACCATCGAGCACCCTGGGGCTATCGATGAAGAGCTGCGTCCGCTCATGGGGAATCGCATCTACGGCTGCGACGATTGTCAGCTTATCTGCCCGTGGAACAAGTACGCCCGGCGCAGCGAATTGCCGGACTTCGATGCCCGGGAGGGGTTGGCAGGCGAATCCTTGGCACGGCTTTTTGCCTGGAGCGAGGAAGAGTTTCTGCGCCGAACCGAGGGCGGCCCGATCCGGCGCATCGGCCATGCGCGGTGGCTGCGCAATATCGCCGTGGCGCTGGGCAATGCCCTGGCTGCCATGCCCCGCACGGACCCGCGCCGCGCACCCCTGCTGGCCGCGCTTGCCGAGCGTGCGGAACACGCTGACACCCTTGTGCGCGAGCACGTGCAATGGGCGCTTGAACGATAAAAAAACGGCGTCTGCGGGCATTTTGGGAAGCCTGGCGCCCAAAATGCAGCGCCGATGCTGCCGTTTTTATAGCGAATGGCCTCTCACGTCAACCATTGAAAGGAAAAAAATTCGCGGCAGGATATAGACTTGTGCCGTATTTCTCATCTGGATTTGAGTTCACCTCACGCCAATATGCCTAAGGCCAGCCAAAGGCTCGCCACCCCCAACACGGTCGAGAGTGTGACCAGACCCGCCACGAAAGGGCCGTCGTAGCCCATCCGCGCCGCGAGCACGTAGCAGCTCGACGCGGTTGGCAGCGCTGAAAAAGCCAGCAATACCAGGGTTTCCGGTGTTCCCAGGCCGAAGGCACGTGCCAGGGCCCAGGCGATCAGCGGCATCAACAGGTGGCGGATCGTGAGCAGACTCACGGTCAGGGTCTTGGCGCGCGCGAGGCTGCTGAACTGCATGCCGGCGCCCGCCACCATCAGGCCCAGCGCGATGGAAGATGCGCCAATGCGGTTGACCGAGGGGGCCAGCCACTGCGGGATCGAAAAGCCCAGCAGATTCACCGTGAGCCCGGCCGCCGTGGCGATGATGAGCGGATTGCGCACCAATTCTCCTGCGATGCCGCGCCCGGCGTGGCGAGCCATGGGCCAAACGGCGGCAATATTGCACAGAGGCACGCACACGCCGATCAGCACCGCGATAAGCTGCAACCCCTGGGCGCCCGCGAGGCGCTCGGCCAATGCCAGGCCGATGAAGGAGTTGAAGCGGAATGCCACCTGGGCACTGGCTGCATGGGCGCGAGGCTCGATGTACCGCCTCAGCAGGGGGAGTCTGGGCAGGCTTGCGGCCAGGACAATGCCGCTCAGAATCAGCGTCAGGCCTGCGCCCATCAGCCCGGAGGCGGCGCGCAGATCCAGTGGCGTACGCACGATGGACTGAAACAGCAGCACAGGAAAGAGAAAGAAGTACACCAGCGCCTCGGCTGCCTGCCAGACAGGCCGGTTGAGGGCGGTGTAGCGGCAGAGCAGGTAGCCGACGAGAATCAGCGAAAAATCCGGGATGAGTAGTTGGGCATAGTTCACCAACGGAAGAATAACTCGCCAAACATAGGGAAATCCTGCACTCCGTGGCCGGTGCGCGGCAGGGGTGACGCGGTTAGGATTTGCTCACTTCCATTTTTTCGGCTTTTATCCAGGAGATCGCCTGATGCATCGTCGTTCCTTGATCGCATTTGCCGCTGCCACGGTGGCCTGCGGCACCGCTTTCGCTCAAGCCTACCCCAACAAGCCCATCCGGCTGATCGTGCCTTTTGCTCCGGGTGGTACCACCGACATCATCGCCCGGGTGATCTCCGAGCCATTGGGCAAGGCCCTGGGGCAGACCGTGGTGGTCGACAACAAGGGCGGCGCGGGCGGCGCCATCGGGGCGCTGGAGGCGGCTCGCGCGGCGCCGGACGGTTACACATTGAGTGTGGCCACGGTGTCCACCACCGCGGCCAACCCGGCCATCAACAAGAAGATCGGCTACGACCCAGTGAACGATTTCGTGCCGATCATCAATATCGCCGCCACGCCCAACATCATCGCCGTCAACCCCAAGTTTCCGGCGCACGATTACAAGAGCTTCATGGCTCTGATCAAGAAAGAGCCGGGCAAGCACTCCTATGCTTCTTCGGGCACCGGCGGCATCGGCCACCTGCAGACGGAGCTTTTCAAGAGCCTGACCGGCGTTTTCATCACGCACATTCCCTACCGCGGCGCAGGCCCGGCGCTGAATGACGTGGTGGCCGGGCAGGTGCCGATCATGTTCGACAACCTGCCTTCGGCACTACCCTTCATCCAGCAGAAGCGCCTGATCCCCATCGTGGTGGCCGCGCCGCAACGCGTGGCAGCTTTGCCCAATACGCCCACTTTCAAGGAAGTGGGCTTGGAGGCGGTCAACCGGATGGCCTACTACGGTCTCCTGGCGCCCAAGGGCACTCCCAAGGAGATTGTTGACAAGGTGAATGCCGGGGTGAAAAAGGCGCTGGAAGACCCGGCGGTGAAAAAGCGCATCGAGGAAACAGGTTCCCTCATCGTCGGTAATACGCCCGAGCAGTTCGCAGATCAGATCAAGGCGGAGTACGAGATCTACAAGCAAGTCGTGGACAAGCAGAAGTTGTCGCTGTAGAGGGCGTTGTAAAAGTTCTGAATACGACTCTCGTCATTCCCGCGTAGGCGGGAATCCAGGCAGCGGTGGATAGGTGGCACTGGATTCCTACTGGGGCATCCCACGTTGTCAAGCGAATATGGTTGTTATTTCTGATGGTTCTGATGGTTTAGTTGTTTATTACGGAGCTGACTGCAAGGACACTGAACTGAACGAAGAAAGACGGCCTACCTACTGACGGTCTTGTTGACGAGCTACGAAGAGCTTGGTGTCGGACCCAGATACGAGCCGCTCAGCGGAGGCTCCCATTCGCCTTTCGTGGCCTGAACAGGCCACCTGGAATCCATCGAGCTTATCCGCTGCCGGTCTAACCTGTTCAATTGATCTGCGAAGTGCCGTCCTGTTGAAACATCATTTTTTTGATAAACGAAACATGTGTCGATCTACTTCTACGTCGGTTTGACGCTCACATGATTGGCCACAAATGGCTGGCCTCGCGTGAACATCGCCCATAGAATGCGGGCGTTCTTGGCTGCCAGCGCGACAGCCGCCTTTTGCCAGCCCATGCGCTCACGCAACTGCTGCGCCCACAGCCACACTCGCTCCTGGCGTGGCTTGCTGCAGTGAATGGCCGATTTGGCGCCCTGCACCAGCAGCATCCGCAAATACGTATCTCCCTGCTTGGTAATGCCGCCAAGGCGGCTCTTGCCACCGCTGGAGTGCTGCGAGGGTGTCAACCCCAGCCAGGCAGCAAACTGCGCAGCCGTTTTGAACTGACTGAAGTCGGCCACGCTGGCCACGAGCGCCGAAGCGCCTATAGGCCCAATACCCAGTAGCTGCTGAGCCTGCTGAGCTCGACTGTCTTGCTTGATGTGTTGTGCAATGCGCTGCTCGCACCAGCCAATGTCCTGATCAAGCTGGCGCCACTGCATTTGCAGTCGCTCAATGCTTAATCTCACCAGCGCGGGCATCTCGTTGCTGGCATCCTCGTTGAGCTGGGTCAGCTGCTCCTTGAGCTTGCCCACCCCTTCAGGACACACCAGACCAAACTCGGCCAGCAGTGCACGAATACGGTTGATGCACGCAGTTCTGTCTTTCTCCCAGCCTTGACGCAGGGTGTGTACACCCAGGATCGCTTGCTGCTCGGTCGTCTTGATCGGCACAAAGTGCATTTGCGGGCGGCTGGCAGCCTCGCACACCGCCGCAGCATCATTGGCGTCATTCTTGCCTTTCTTGCCCTGCAAACGGTATGGCGCCACTAGATGAGGCGCGATCAGGCGCACCTGCAAACCAAGCTGGCTGAGCCGGCGTGCCCAGTGATGCGCTCCAGTACACGCCTCCATCACCACCAAACAACCGGCAGGCAACTTCGCGCACCAGGGCAGGAAACCTCGCCGCGCTAGCGCTCGGCGCACCAACACACCTGCCTGAGCATCCACCGCATGCACTTGAATCAAGTTCTTGGCCAGATCCACTCCAACTCGTGTAATCTCACTCATGGGACTTCTCCTTACTCTTTAGATTGACGTTCGCACCTCAATCTTGGCGCTTCGACGCCGTTCCTGGTAAGTGGGAAGTCCCCTCGTATTCGCCTACGCGGGAATGACGGAGGGGGCGGCATCCTTTGTAGTTATTTCCATGCCCTCTTTCCGGCTTGCGGGCGTCCGACAGAGGAGGAGGCTGCCCGCATCGGGTTAGACTGCTAGGTTTTAACCTGATATGGCTCAGCAAGAAGCAGTGCGAACCAGTCTTACGGGCGCGGCGCTGGTGCGCCTGCTTGACGCACTGGCCGATTCGCGTACGCGGGTACGGGATGCGCGCGCCAGCTTTGCCGACGGGCTGGTGCAATGGGTGGGGTGGGCTGATGCCATCGCGCTGTCCGCAGCCCTGGAGCGGCCACCGGTGGCTGTCAACCCAGAGGGGCCCACCTTCGACGCACGTGCCGAATGCGACCGTATCCGGGCTCATCTGGCTAAATCCATGGCCCGCGAGGCCGCTGCCACGGACGCCGACATGGTTTACACCCTGTTTCGCAGGCGCTATGTGGCGCAGCAGCAGTCTATGGAAGACTCCATCACCGCGCTGCGCGACCGTGTGCGCACGGCAGTGGCTGCTCGTTCGCCGGCGCTTTCGAGGCTGGCAGCGGTGGATCTCGTGATGGCCCAGGCGCTTGGCGTTCAGGAGCGGCGTCTGTTGGGCACCGTTCCGGGCAAGCTGGAGAAGTATTGCAGGCGCTTGCGCAAGGAATACGAGGACAGCGACGACTGGGTAAGTTTGTTCCGCCACGACATGCAGGCCGTCCTGCTGGCCGAGCTGGATCTTCGGATGCAACCGGTGGAAGGGCTCATTGAAGCCCTGAATGAAGACTGAAAAGACTGATGACGAATTTGATTTTTGGCGCTGCTTTCGCGGCAGGCTTGGCGACCATCGGCTGGATAGGAGCCGGTTATCTGAGCGGGCATGTGTTGGCCCTCGCCGTCACGCTGCTGATTGCGGTTTTCTATCTGGCGGGCGCGTGGGAGCTGGTCCGCTTTCACCGGTCTACCAGGGCTTTGGGAGGGGCGCTGCAGGCGTTGAATACGGCCCCCGCCAGCCTGGATGACTGGCTACAGACCTTGCCGGCTGGTTTGCGCATAGCCGTGCGCCAGCGCGTGGAGGGCTTGCGTGCTGGCCTGCCGGGGCCTGCGCTGGCTCCGTATCTCACGGGCTCGCTGGTGCTGCTCGGCATGCTGGGTACCTTTCTGGGTATGGTGGTCACTTTGCAGGGTACGGGCACGGCGTTGCTGGGGGCAGAGGGCCTTCAGGCCATCCGCGATGCGCTGGCGGCACCCGTGCGCGGGCTGGGGCTGGCATTCGGCACTTCGGTGGCGGGCGTAGGGGCCTCCGCGGCCTTGGGCTTGATGGCGGCATTGGCGCGGCGGGAGCGCCTGCAAACGGCGCAGCGGCTGGATACCGCCATGGCGGCCACTCTGCGGTCCTTCACACCCCAGCATCAGCGCGAGGCATCGCTGCGCCTCATGGAGCAGCAGGCGGGACTGATGCCCGAACTGGTGGAGCGCATCGGTGCCTGCATGACCGCGCTGGAAAGCCAGCAAGCCGCGCTGGCCGAGCGCATGGCTGCTGAACAAGCACGCTTTCATGCCGGAACTGAAACCGCCTACACCGCCTTGGCAGCATCCGTGGAACGCACCTTGACGGCCAGCGCCACCGAAAGCGCACGCCATGCGGGCGAAGCCATTCAACCCGCGGTGCAGGCTGCGCTGGCAGGGCTGGCCCGCGAAAGCGCCCGGTTGCAGGCGGCTCAGGCCGAGCAGGTGCGCGCGCAGTTGGATGGCATTGCCTCCCGCTTTGGCGAAGCTACCGCCAGCGTCGCTACGCAATGGACCAGCGCACTGGCTACCCATCGGCAGGCCAGCGAAACCACCACCAGCGCACTGAAAGAGGCGCTGGACGGATTCACTCACACCTTCGATGCCCGCAGCACCGCACTGGCGGCTGGCCTGACCGAGCGCCTGGAGCAGCAGGCTGAAACGCTTTCCACGCGCTGGGGCGAGGCCTTGTCCCAGCAGGCGCGGCACGGCGAGCAACTGGCCGCGCAGCATGAGCTGGCGCTGAAGGCTGCCGCGCAAGGCATGAACGAGGCGCACATCGCATTGCAAAGCCGCTTCGCTGAGCAGGAAGAGGCCCGTCAGGCCGCATGGACGGCGTCGTTGCACACCGTGGCCACCGCGCTGCAGAGCGAATGGCAGCAGGTGGGCGAGCGGAGCGTCGCGCAATGGCAAGGCCTGGGCAATACGCTGGCCAGTACGGCCGAAGGCATTACCCGTCAAATCGAAACCCAGGCCCAAAGCACGCTCCGTGAGATCAGCGGGTTGATACAGGTCGCCGCCGAGGCGCCCCGCGCTGCGGCGCAGGTGGTCGGCGATCTGCATCAGAAACTGGCCGATTTCGGCGAGGCCACCGTAGGTGCTACCACTCAGTGGACCAACGCACTGGCTTCTCATCAGCAGGCCAGCGAAGCCTCCACGAACGCGTTGCGCGAGGCGTTGGATGGTTTCACCCACGCCTTCGACACCCGCAGCACGCAATTGGCCGATGGCCTGGCTCAGCGCCTGGAGCAGCAGGCACACGCGCTTTCCAGCCGTTGGGGCGAGGTCCTGGCCTTGCAGATGCAAAATGGCGAGCAACTGGCCGCGCGGAACGAACAGGTCTTGCAAGCGGCCGCCCAAGGCATGGAGCAAGCCCACACCGCGCTGCAAAGCCGTATTGCCGAGCAGGAAGAGGCCAGGCAGGCTGCTTGGACGGCTTCCTTGCATACCCTGGCGGCCACGCTGCAAAGCGAATGGCAGCAAGCGGGGGAGCGAAGCGCTGCGCAATGGCAGGGCCTGGGCGACACACTGACGCGCACGTCGGAAAGCATCACTCGCCAGCTCGAAACGCAAGCGCAAAGCACACTTGGCGAGATCGGTGCGCTGATGCAAGCTGCATCCGAAGCACCGCGGGCCGCCGCCGAGGTGATTGGCGAGCTGCGCCAGAAGTTGACCGACAGCATGGCGCGCGACAACGCCATGCTTGAAGAGCGCAGCCGCATCCTGGAAACCCTGTCCACGCTGCTGGAGGCCGTGAATCACGCCTCGGCAGAGCAACGCGGCGCCATCGATGCCTTGGTCGCTACCACTTCCGGCCTGATGGAAAGCGCCAGCAGCCGTTTCACCGAAACGCTGGACGCTCAAACCGGCCGCATCGACACCGTGGCCGCGCAGCTGACCGGCAGTGCCGAGGAAGTGGCGAGCCTGGGCGAAGCCTTTGGTGCGGGCGTGCAGCATTTTGGCGAGGCCAACGAACAACTCGTCGCGCAATTGCAACGCATCGAGGCTGCGCTCACGAAATCCCTGGCGCGCAGCGACGAGCAGCTTGACTATTATGTGGCGCAGGCACGCGAGGTGATCGAACTCAGCACCGGTGCGCAAAAGCAGATCATCGACGAGTTGCGGCAGTTGTCGGCCGAGCGCGAGGCTTGAGCCGATGATGGGCCCTGATCTCATGCATGGCGACGAACTTTCCGCTGAGGCGGGTGAGTCCTCCGTGCCCGCCTGGGCGGCGTTCGGCGATCTCATGGCCGGCGCGTTGGGTGCCTTCGTGCTCATCCTGGTGGCGGCACTGGGCATGCAGATGGAGTTGTCCGAGCGCCTGAAGGCCGAACATCGCAAGAGCGAAGCCCAAACCCAACGTCTGCAGACGCTGGAACAGGCTTTGGCCGCGCCCCTGGCGGCTGGCCGTGTCACCTTGACCGATGGGCGCATCGGCATCAGCGGTAGTGTGCTCTTTGCCTTCAACTCTGATGAACTCCAGCCTGAAGGCCTGCAGTTGTTGCAAAGCATGGCGGCGCCACTGGCCAAGTACCTGGGCGAGCGTGGAGAAATCCTCATGGTGAGCGGCTTTACCGACGACAGGGGCATGCGGCCGTCGCGTGGCGAGGGCGCAGCCCGGTTTGCAGACAACTGGGAGCTTTCGGCTCAGCGTGCGCTCACCGTGACGCGGGCACTGATTGCCGCAGGCGTGCCCTCATCCGAGGTGTTCGCCGCTGCCTTTGGTTCTGAGCAGGCCGTAGCCTCCAATGCCGATGCAGAAGGCCGGGCCCGCAACCGCCGTGTGGAAATGGCCCCGATGCCGCGTGCCCAGCGCGGCAACTAGTGTTCGCACCAGCCATGAGTTTGCCAGTCCGCGAAGCCTTCATCGCCGCCCTGACACGCCGTGCCGAGCGGCATCAGGGTGCCGCGCGTGAAGTGCTGGAGGCCAAACTCGCCGCACTGGCGGGGAAAGGCACGGCCGGCGAGCCCAGCTTGCCTGCACCCGCCAGCCCACAAGCCGCCAGAGGCGCGTTGGGCCAGTTGGCTGATGGATTGGCCGCGCGCCATGTAGATTCCGAGCAGTTGACGGATGAGGTGGGCGCCGCTGCCGCTCCGCGCGAACTGGCCACGCTGCGCCAGTTTCGCGCCACATGGTCGCGTTTGTCCGCGGAGCAGCGCGTGCGCCAAACCATGGCCCAGGTGCCGGCCCAGGCCGGGCCGCTCAATTCACACCATCTGGTGCATCGCGCGCTGGCGACAATGCAGGAGGTGTCTCCGGCCTACTTGCAGCGCTTCGTGACCCATGTGGAAGCGTTGCTGTGGATAGAGCGGCAGCAAGCATCTGTCAGCCTCGCCGCTGGGCGGCTGGACAAACCTCGCAAGGGAGGCAAACGGTAGCTTCAGGGCATCAGTCCACTGAACCCCGGGTATGTGCATTTCCGGGAGGGCATAATGGCCAAACTGCGTTGTTTGCTCGGACTTCCTCGTGACCACGACCTCTGGAACCATTGCGTGAAGCACTTCCAAGTACAAGTCACTCCTGTGACGGTGTAGTCGGTACGGCACGCCATGGATGGCATCTTCGGCGTTCTGGGGCATGATCTGGGCGAGGGCCCACTGAGTGACACGGCCCGCGTCATGGGCTGCGTGCCGAAGTTCACGCTGCACGATCCGGTCTTCGCGCTTGCTGCGTGCGCCGGCGGGCGGCAGGCTACCGGAGCGGCATCGTGGGCGACGAGCGCCGACGGGCAACTGCTTGTCGCCGTGATCGGCGCGATCGAAGAAGCCGCGCCGGGCCGTGTCGCCCAGGTTGCGCTGGAATATTACGAAGGTCACGGGCCGGGCTTCGTACAACACCTGCACGGCTTCTTCGCGATCGTGGTGTGGAACGCACGGGAACGCAGACTCCTGCTGTGCGCTGACCGCTGCACCGGAGTTAGCGGGGTGTATTACCACGAGGGCACTGACAGACTGAGCTTCGGCACCGCTGCAAAGGCTGTGGTTGCATTGCCCGGTGTGCCGCGCAAGATCGACCGGTGCGCGCTCGAAGACATGCTCGTGCTGGCGCACCCTGTGCCCCCGGCCACGCTGTTTGCCGGCGTCAAGCAGGTGCCGGCCGGCTGCGTGTTGGAGGCGGTCGCCGGCCGGCCGCCGCGTCTGATGCGCTACTGGCAACGCAAGCCCGGCGTCGTTGGGCGCAGCGGCATGGCAGAGGTGGCGAACGACTATATGGCCGCGCTCGCTACAGCGGTGGCTCGCGCATCGGCGAGCCACAGTCCGCCTGCGGTGTTGCTCAGCGGGGGCGTCGATTCCGCCGCAATCGTGGCGCTGCTGCGGGCCGTTGGCCATGAACGCATCGTCACCTACACCCTCGACGCGGACGAAAACGACACCAGCGACCGAGATACCGCAGCACGCGTCGCGGCGCTGTACGGCACCGAGCATCGCGTGGTCCCTCTGGGCGGAGCGTCCAGTGTCGATGCGCTGTCGGCCATTGTGTGGCACCTGGAGATGCCGGCGCCGCAAGCTCATCCTTTCTTCCGCCTGTGCGCTGAGGTGAGCCGGGAACACGACGTGGTTCTGGGCGGATATGGCAACGATCTGGTGTGGGGCGTTGCCTGGGCGCATTCGCAACGCGCGCCACAAACGCTGGCCGGACGTGCGGCTCGTTACCTCGCAGCGCGGCGCATGCTCGACCGCCCCTCGGTGGCGCGACTGCTGCCTGGGGCGGCAGCGACGGATGCCGAATTGGCGGTGCGTATCGCCGGTGCCGTGCCGAACAACTGCACGGACTTGAGCGAGGACGCCATCGCGCTCGACGAAGGCCTGTTTGGCGATCAACGCGTGATGCGTGAAATCGGCGCCATCGCGACCGCTGCGCATGGCTTATGGATCAACTCGCCCTACAACGCCGCCAATGTCGTTGCCGCGGCCGAACGCGTGCCCCTCAATGCCAGAGTAGGAGCTACCCTGAGCGGCAAGCTCGAGTTGAAGGCATTTTTCAAAGCCGTGGCCAACGGCCAGCGCTTGCTGCCCCTCGATGTCATCTATCGTCGTAAGCAGTGGGTACGGTCCTCGCTGGGGGCGTGGCTGCGGGGCGATTTGGGCGCCAGAATCGAGCAATTGATTCTTCAAGGACCTGCCAGAGACCGGGCGCTTTTCGATCTGGCGGTCGTGCAGCAACTGATGGATGCTCACCGCTCCGGCCGCGCGGACCATGGCGAACTGCTGACGATGCTCGCGGGCGTCGAACTGTGGCAGCGGCTGTTTGTCGACCCGTCAAACCTCGTGCCGCCCGATCACAACATCGCGATCTGACCTCCCGAGCTCCGATCGTCCGCTGAGATGGAACCGAATCGGGGCAACTCCATGCCGAGTTGCTTGATTCATACAGAAGGTGCTGGATTCAAGCGATAGTGACGAGAGGGAGTGCGGTTGCTATCAATCAATCTTGATGCCGGTGGATGCAACCAGCTTGCGCCATTTCTCGGTATCCGCGGTCACGATGGCGCTGAACTCGGCAGATGGCCTGAACACGACGTCATTCCCCGCGTCTTCCAATCGCTGACGCAAAGCTGGATCCCCCAAAGCCAAGCGAATTGATTCACTCATCCGTTGAATGATGGTCTTTTCCGTTTGAGAGGGGGCAAACAATCCACCCCAAATCGGAACCGACGCATCCTTGACTCCCTGTTCCTGGGCTGTCGGTACGTCAGGCAAAAGTGGTGCGCGCTGGCTGTCCAGAATGCCTAGTGCTTTGACTTTACCCGATTTGATATACGTGGCCGCTGTAGGCACGGTCAACAAGGACAGCGGTACCTGCCCGGCGATCAAATCGTTGATCGCCAAAGACCCGCCGCGATACGGCACGTGCGTCATCTTGATGCCTAGCCGGGAGGCCAATAACTCCATGCTGAGATGCTGAACCGAGCCGGTGCCGTTGGTTGCATAGTCCAAGCTCTTGCGGCGAGCCAAGCTCGCAAGAGCCTGAAGACTATCTGCTTCGACTGAAGGGTGCGCCAGTACGATCATGGGAAGCGACACCGCTTGTGCGACAGGGGTCAGATCTCTTAGTGCGTTGAAGCGTAGATGGCGTGTGACTGCGGGCGCTACCGTCAAACCGCCGGGTTCGCCGAACAGAAAAGTGTAGCCATCGGGTTGGGCTTTCGCGACTGCTTCGGCTGCGATGGTTCCTGCCGCACCAGGGCGGTTTTCCACGATGACAGGCTGTGCCAACTGATCTGACAGCTTTTGCGCCAGCGCTCGGCTGACGAAATCGGTGGCGGCGCCTGGCGTGAAGGGGGCAATCAGGCGGATAGTGCGGTCAGGCCATCCATTAGCCCAAGCTGGCGCCGCAGCCGCGGTTGCGGCCGATGCGCAGACCATCTGGATGAGTTTTCGCCGGTCCATGTGAGGGCCATGGGCCATGACTTCTAAAGCATTGATTGGGGTCATTTCGTTTTCAGAGTTGAGCAGGGGGCGGCATTTCAGGGACCTACCTTGGACTCAAGCATCGTGAGGATTGGCAGACCAGGTTTGATCTGGTTTGCTTCCAGGGCGCGAACAAGCCGCAGCACCTCCGTGTTGAGCGGGGCCTGCCATTGCAGGCGGCGAGCTTTCTCCACGATCTTTCCTGTAATCTCGCCAACTTCCGTGCGGCCACGGGCTTCGAAATCCGCCACCATTGAAAGTCTTCTTGTGCCAAGAGATCTTCCATGCAGCAAAAGGCATTCATGCAACTGTTCCGAGCCAACTGAATTTGGTAAGAGCCACGTTTCGGCGGAATGGCTCAGCAATGGTTCCAGTTGAACTCCTTCCTTGACGGCAATACCTATAATTTCCGATGCCAACGCAATAATCAAGCGCCGTGCGGCAGGCCGGTCATGAAGGCGTTCACCGTCAAGGCCGCTGAGCAGGAGCAGCGGATTGCCGGTAGCATTGAGTACGAGCTTCATCCAGCGATAGCCGAGCAAGTTGGCTGTGGTGGAAACCCTGCCGCAAACACTCATCGTCTGGGCCAGAGCAACAATGCGGGGCGAGATTTCGCCGCTGAACTCGCCCAGGCGCAAAGTGTCCGCGCCGTCCAGAACGGAGACCACACCAGGGGCGATGAGCTTCGCACCAAATATCATGGAGCATCCGGCAGTTCGGTGTGGGCCGAATGCTGCCGCTATTTCCTCTTCATTCAGTCCGTTCTGGCACGATACAACGAAGCCTTCTGGCGCCAATAAGCGTTTGACGAGGGGTAGCGCCGCGATGGTTGCGTCGCTGCGCACGGCCAGCAGAATAATGTCGAACTGCTTATCGGGCGGTGCGGCATAGTTGAATGCCTGAACCGGAAAGCGCGCTTCCCGGTCGTGGCGCCTGATGCGAAGGCCGTTCTGGTTGAGCGCGGCAACATGCTCGGTCCAGCCATCCAGCAGCGCGCACGATACCCCGCTTTGCAAGAGGTGAGCGGCCATGCGACTGCCAATAGCCCCTGCTCCAACGATTGCGATGTTCAACGAAGTACCTCATGTCTATCTGAAGGAGAAAGACACTATGGTAGAAGCGTGACGCGGCAGCTGCTGCATGAAATAGAGATGGGGGTATGCCGTCATGGCATGCTGAAAAAATGGAGCTTAGACAATTACGTTACCTGCGCGAAGTCGGGCTGGCTGGCAGTATCAGCCGAGCAGCGGAGAACTTGTGTATTGCGCAATCGGCAGTGAGTCGGCAGATTGCCGATCTGGAGGCTGAACTCAACACCACGCTACTACGAAGAGAGCGTGGTGGGGGCGCCCTAACTGAAGCTGGCCAGCGCTTCGTGGATGGCGCGACGGAAATTCTCGCGTCACTGGATGCTCTGCGCGCATCGGTCTCCGCGACACCGGCTGAGCCGCAGATGCTTCGCGTGGGACTTCCTCCTACAGTCAGTCCGATACTGCTTGATCTGATGACCCGAAGCTTGCCTGACTCCGAACTCCCTGTGCGTCCTAGTGTAGTCGAGGCATCGAGCTACTGGCTGCGCCATCGCCTCGATAACAACGATCTCGATTGTGCGATTTTGACCAACCCCAAAAAGTCGCGATCTCTGCATGTGGAGCCGCTATGGCAGGAGAGTTTGTTTCTGGTAGGAAAGCGCTCAGCTCCTGTGATGTCAAGATCCGCAATGACGCTGCGCGATCTGCCCGCGTTGCCGTTGACGCTCACGCCTCGCGGAGACCCGAGCCGGGAAGCGATCGAAAATGCGTTTTCAGCGCAAGGCTTGGTTTTGAGTGTGGCATATGAACACGAGGCGCTCACACTTTTACGAGGGTTGCTGGCCAAGGGAGAGAGCTACTCCATCCTTTCACGTACCGTGGCGTCCACACTCTTGGAGGCGGATGGATTGGCAGCTGTGCCGATATCCGGTCTCAGCATCAATCGCAGCTTGGTCGTTAGAAAAGGGGCGTTGCCGAGGGATCTTGTCGAGCGACTGGCTTTTCGTATCAGGGCAGCGGGTGTCAAGTTCTTTGCTTAGCAGATGAGGGTTTCCGGGGCTTGCGAGCAACCGAAATTGCCCAGTAAAGAAAATTTCAAACGCATGCTGTTTTAATAACAAGAGATACCGTGTCTCTAGTCTGCGAGGTGGCGAATGCAAATGCGGAACAACGCGAAGTGGAGACGCGGCTAGATTATTACAAGGAGTGAGAACCATGAACGGCGCCAAGAGTCTGGTCAAAACCCTGCTGGCGGCAGGTGTGGACACCTGTTTCGCCAATCCCGGTACCAGCGAGATGCACTTCGTGGCCGCGCTGGATCAAGTGCCCGGCATGAAATGCGTGCTCGGCTTGCAGGAGAACGTCGTGACCGGCATGGCCGATGGCTACTATCGCCTGGCGCGCAAGCCGGCCTGCACCCTGTTGCACTGCGGCCCCGGGCTGGCCAACGGCATGGCCAATCTGCACAACGCACGGCGGGCGCGCAGCGGCATCGTCAACATCGTCGGTGACCAGGCCATCTACCATCGCCCCTTTGATGCTCCGCTGACCGCCGACACCGTCGGCATGGCGCAGACTGTCTCGGCCTGGGTGCGCACCAGCGCCCGCACATCCGAGCTGGGGCGGGATGCCGCCGAAGCCGTACGCGCAGCCAACACCTTCCCGGGCCAGATTGCCACCCTGATCCTGCCTGCCGACGTTTCATGGTCTGAAGGCGGCGAACCCGGCGCGCCGTTCGGCGCGACGCCGCCCCCTGCGATTGACGGCACGGCCATTGACACCGCTGCGCGCATCCTGCGTGACCACCAGGGCGACGTGCTCATATTGCTGGCGGGGCCGGCCGTTCTGGCTGACTCACAGCGCCTGGTCTGGCGTATTGCCAGCGCCACCGGCGCCATGGTCATGGCCGATCACGTCAATGGCCATCTGGCACGCGGACGCGGCCGCATGCAGATCGAACGTGTGCCCTATGTCATGGAAGTGGCCCTCAAGGCCCTGTCACGGTATAAGCACATCATCCTGGTCAATGCCCGCCCGCCGGTCGGCTTCTTCGGTTATCCGGGCATGCCTTCGGTTCAGCACGCGCCTGATGCGCAACTGCATGTGCTTTCCCGGCCTGATCAGGATCCGCTGGAAGCGCTGCAAGGGTTGGCCGACGCCTTGAATGCGCCTGATGTGCCCATGACGGATCCCGGACCCAGGCCGGAGGCCGTGAGTGGCGCGCCCACGCCTGAAGGTTTGGCCCAGACCCTGGCCGCTCTGATGCCTGAGCACGCCATCGTCTCCGACGAAAGTGTTTCGTATGGCCGTGGCTTCTACAAGTTCACTCATGCCGCCCCCCGCATGATTGGTTGCACCTGGCCGGTGGCGCCATTGGCGACGGCATGCCCGTGGCAACGGGTGCCGCGCTGGGCGCAAGGAAGGAGCGGCGCGTGATCAACCTGCAGGCTGATGGTTCGGCCATGTATTCGCTGCAATCGCTGTGGACGCAGGCCCGCGAGCGGTTGCCGGTGACCACGATCATCCTGAACAACAGCAAGTACAACATCCTGATCGGTGAATACAAGAACGTGGGCGCGGTGCCGGGTGAAACCGCCATGAGCATGCTGGATCTGGGCAATCCTTCGCTCAACTGGGTCCAACTGGCGAACGGCATGGGCGTGGAGGGCGCTCGCGCGACCACGCTGGACGGCGTGGCCGATCTGATGCGTTCCAGCTTTGCAAGGAGCACGCCCTTCCTCATCGAACTCTTGATCTGAACTTCCTCCTCTTCTGAGGCTCTGAAAAGCATAGGCAAGGCATTGCCTCTTGCTTCTCGGGAAGGAGCGGGTCATGCAAGTATCGGAGCTCGATCCGCAGATGATCTCTGCGCCAGCGCCATTGGCTATGAGCCCAAAGGGCGGCCCCATCGGTTTGCTGTTGACCGGAGGCGGCGCGCGCGCAGCCTATCAGGCCGGCGTACTGGAGGGCGTTGCAGAGGTGCGCCGGACGGCGGGTGTCCGGGAGGTGGGCAGCCCGTTTGCGATTGTCACCGGCACCTCCGCGGGGGCGATCAATGCGGCGGCGATTGCATCGCATGCAGATGACTTCGATCATGCCACGCGTTGCCTGGCCGGTATCTGGCGCCGCGTGAGGCCTGAAGAGGTCTATCGGGCCGGCGCTTTGCCGCTTTCAGAAAACGGGGGCGGCTGGCGTACAGCCTTCAGCGTGGCGAGATGGCTTCGCCATTGGCGCAAGCGGCAGCCTCGCTCATTGCTGGACAACTCGCCTCTGGCGGAATCACTGCGGCGCGACGTGCCGTTGGAGCGGCTCCCGATGCTCATGGCTGCAGGTTATCTGCAGGCCTTGGCCATCAGCGCTTCAAACTATAGTTCAGGGGAACACTACACTTTCTACCAATCATCACGGCGCACTTCGCCCTGGCAGCGAACTCAGCGGGTCGCCGTGCCCACACGCATCACGCATGAACACCTGTTGGCCTCTTCCGCCATTCCGTTCGTGTTTCCGGCCTCCGGTATTGCCATGCCCGACGGCCATGTCGAATACTTTGGCGATGGCTCGATGCGCCAGACAGTTCCTTTGGCGGACGCCGTCCATCTGGGCAGTGAGCGGATTCTCGCCATAGGTTCCCACCGCATGACGGAGCCGCAGGGTGCGCTGAATCCCAATGCATTGGCGGGCTATCCTACGCTGGCCCAGGTTGCGGGCCATGTGATGTCGAGCGTCTTCCTGGATGCCCTGTCATCGGATGTGGAGCGCATGCAGCACATCAATCATGCATTGGCGCACGTGCCTCCAGCCATTCTGGCGGAGATGGATATCCGGCCGGTGAAGTTGCTGGTGATCAGTCCCTCGGAGCGTGTGGATGTCATTGCCTCGCGGCATACCTCGGCATTGCCCAGCGCGCTGCAGCGTATGCTGGGGTGTTCGCATGAAAGCACAAAGCGTGAAACCGCCCAGGCGTCCGCGCTGGCCAGTTATCTGCTGTTCGATAGCGGTTTCACGCAGGAGCTGATGGCATTAGGCCGCGCGGACGCCCTGCGCCAGCGCGATGCCATTCAAGCCTTCTTTGGATGGGGGCGGGATGTGCCGATCCCGTCATCCCGTGAGATGGAGCCGGGGCGGGCGGCTGGAGGGTAAGGGGCAGGCGGCACGCGCTGGGCGTACAGCCGATGCAAAGCGTTGCAAATTTCAGTCGTCGTGGTCGTGGTGCCACCGGCGACGCTGCTCTTTGCGCCATCTTTTCTCGTGCTTTCTCCAGCGCTTCTCGTCGCGGTAGCTCCATCCTGGCGCATATGCAGGCGGTGGAACAACCATCACGGGGCGTGGCGCATAGACGGGCTGCGGCGCCACGTAAACAGGTGGGGGCGCATAGACGGGAGCAGGCTGCACTATGACAGGGGCAGGGATCCCTATGCCAATGTTCACATCGACGCCAGCGGAAGCGCCAGTGGCCGCAATGGCCAGCAGGCCTGTGAGTGCGATTTTGTAGTAATTCATGCTGATCTCTTCGGCGAAGGCAAGCCACCGCCATGGTTCGTTTGGAATCTAACGAGGTATGAGACCGCAGAGTTGACTGAAGGGTGTAACTGAAACCAACATCGTTTCAGAGGTGACCCAGCCGCGCCCGGATACACCGCATAATCAGTTCAGTTATGGAATCTGTCCAGCCGTTGCCATCTCTTCCCGCGCCCGATGCATCCATCGACAGCTTCATAGATGCCTTGTGGCTGGAAGATGGCCTGTCGCCCAACACGCTGGCTGCTTACCGGCGCGATCTGACTCTCTACGCGCAGTGGTTGCAGGCCGACCAGGGGCTGAAGCTTCCGCAGACCGAAGAGCATCACCTGCAGCGCTACTTCGCGGTCCGTGCGAGGGGCAAGGCCACGTCCGCCAACCGGCGCTTGACGGTATTCAAGCGCTACTTCCGCTGGGGTTTGCGTGAGCATTTGATTTCGCGCGATCCCACGTTGAAGCTGCTCACCGCCAAACAGCCCCTGCGTGTCCCCAAGACCATGAGCGAAGCCCAGGTCGAGGCGCTGTTGTCCGCGCCCGACACCGACACCCCGCTGGGGCTGCGCGATCGCGCCATGCTGGAACTGATGTACGCCAGCGGCCTGAGGGTGAGCGAACTGGTATCGCTCAAGACGCTCAATGTTGGCCTGAACGAAAGCGTGTTGCGCGTGTTGGGCAAGGGGAGCAAGGAGCGCCTGGTTCCTTTCGGTGAAGTGGCGGGCGATTGGCTGCAGCGCTACATGTCGGACAGCAGGCCGGCCCTCCTGGGGCCGCGCCAGACGGAGGATCTCTTCGTGACCAGCGCGGGCCGCCAGCCTGGTACGGCGATGTCGCGCGTGATGTTCTGGGGGCTGGTCAAACGCTACGCCATGCAGGCGGGTATCGCCGCCCCGCCTTCGCCGCATACCTTGCGGCACGCCTTTGCCACGCACCTGCTCAACCACGGCGCGGATCTGCGTGCCGTGCAGATGCTGCTGGGGCACGCCGATATTTCCACCACCACCATCTATACGCATGTGGCGCGCGAACGCCTGAAAACACTCCATGCTCAGCATCATCCAAGGGGTTGATCTTTTTGGCCTCTACGCCTCTTCTGTACAGATAGCCCCGTGAGTTCCATGTCCTCCCCATCTTCGCCCCCTGGTTGGGAAGCTACGTTCGCTGAAGCTGTCCGCCTGCAACGCGAGAACCGCTGGGAGCAGGCGCTTGCATTGCTGATGCCGCTGGCCGAGAAAATGCCTCAGGCTTCGGCGGTGCAGAACCTGACGGCCGTGCTGCTGGCGCAGCATGGCCGGTTGGCCGAAGCGGTGGTCCTGTGGCAGCGGATTCTGGCTGCCGAGCCAGACAATGTTGGCCTGCTGGCCAATCTGGGGCGTGCCTGCCAGATGCTGGAGCGCAAGCTGGAGGCGCTGGAATATTTCACCCGAGCCGTGCAACTGCAGCCACGGGATCCGCTGGCCATGCTCAACATCGGCGCCATCCACCAGATGGAGGGGCGCCCGGATGAGGCATTGGATTGGTACGCCCGGGTCCTTGCCATCGACCCCAGGCACGTGCAGGCCTTGTTCAATTCTGCCCTGATTCATGCCGAAGCCGGGCAATTCGGGCTCGCGCACGAGCTTTATCGGCGCGTACTCTCCATCGACCCGACGCACGTCATCGCTCAGGCGCAGTTCATTTTCACGCAGCACTACCTGGAGGATCCCAATCCTGCCCAATTGGCTGCGCTGGCCCGCCGGCTGGGCGCGCAGTATGCGGCGCTTCATCCACGGTTCTCGAGTTGGCTGGTGTCAGGCGATACCGACCGGCCGCTGCGTATAGGGCTTCTGTCCGCAGATCTGCACGATCATCCGGTGGGGTACTTCATTGAAGGCCTGCTGACCCATTCTGCGAGCGAGGGGGTGACGTGGATAGCCTACGCCAATCAGACCAAGCGTACCGTATTGACAGAGCGTATTGCGCCCGCGTTTTCAGCCTGGCACGAAGTGTCGCATTGGTCCGATGACCAACTGGCTGGACGCATACGCGACGACCGGATCGACGTCCTGCTTGATCTTTCGGGCATGACCAGTGGCCACCGCCTGGGGGTGTTGGCGCGCAGGCCGGCGCCGGTGCAGGTGACGTGGCTGGGTTACTTTGGCACCACCGGCTTGCCTGGCGTGCAGGCGGTTATCGCCGATCCGGTGTGCGTGCCACCCTCCGAAGAACAGTGGTTCAGCGAGCGCGTCTGGCGCATGCCCCGCACGCGGTATTGCTTCACGCCGCCACAGAATGCACCCGCGGTGGCTGAACTGCCCGCGCTTCACCGGGGCGAAATCACCTTCGGGTGCTTCCAGGCGCTACCCAAGATCAATGACAAGGTCGTCCATGCCTGGGTGCGCATTGCCGAGCGTACCGCACGGGCGCGTTGGCGTATTCGGTGTGGCTTGAACCACAGCGAAGACGAACGGCAGCTCCTCAGGCAACGGCTCATTGCGGCGGGCCTGCCTGCTGAACGATTCCAGGTCGAACCTTCCCTGAAGCGCACACAGTATCTGGCCAGCTACGCCGAGATTGATGTGGCACTGGATACCTTTCCGTATCCGGGCGGCACCACCACCGCCGAGGCACTATGGATGGGCGTGCCGACTCTGGTCCTTTCGACGCCAGGCATGCTGGGCAGGCAAGGGGAGCAGATCGTGGCCGCGGCGGGCTTGCCCGCCGAGTGGATCTGCCTCGATGAAGACACTTATATCGATCGTGCGGTGGCGCTCGCTGAACCACAGGCGTGGCCAGCTTTGGCCCGGTTGCGGAAAGGTTTGAGAGAACAAGTGGCGGGCAGCGCGCTGTTTGACAATCGCCGGTTCGCGCGGGATTGGCATCACCTGATCCGCGAGATCTGGCGTGATGCGTGTACCCGGAAGGATGCGGGGGATTGAGTCGCGGAGAATTGAGTCAAATGGGAATCTGACCCCGATTTTTTCCGTTGATCAAGCCTCCGCCCGCAACTCCTTGGCTGCCTCCACCATTTGCGCGAGGGCCGGAATGACCTCGCCCCAGCGGCGGGTCTTCAACCCGCAATCAGGATTCACCCACAAGCGCTCGGCCGGAATACGCCGAGCGGCCTTCTTCATCAACTGAACCATGTGCTGCCGCGTCGGGATATTGGGCGAGTGGATGTCATACACCCCAGGGCCGATCTCGTTCGGGTAGTTGAAATGGTCGAAGGCGTCGAGTAGCTCCATGTCCGAGCGCGAGGTCTCGATGGTGATCACATCAGCGTCCATGCCTGCGATCGATGAAATGATGTCATTGAACTCCGAATAGCACATGTGGGTATGGATCTGCGTTTCGTCGCGCACGCCGTTGGCAGCGATCCGGAAAGACTCCACGGCCCAATCCAGATACTCTTTCCACTGGGATTGGCGCAGCGGCAGGCCCTCGCGCAGGGCCGCTTCGTCGATCTGGATCACGCGCACGCCGGCCTTCTCAAGATCCAGCACTTCCTCGCGGATCGCCAGAGCGAGCTGCCTGCATGAGGCCGAGCGGGGCTGGTCGTCGCGCACGAAAGACCAGTTCAGGATGGTCACCGGTCCCGTCAGCATGCCCTTCATGGGCTTGCTCGTGAGCGATTGCGCATAGGCGATCCATTCGACCGTCATGGCCTTCGGGCGGCTGATGTCTCCAAACAGAATCGGCGGCTTCACGCAGCGCGAGCCATAGGATTGGACCCAGCCGAACTGGCTGAAGGCATAGCCTTCAAGCTGCTCGCCGAAATACTCGACCATGTCGTTGCGCTCGGCCTCGCCATGCACCAGCACATCCAGACCCAGTGCTTCCTGCTCACGCACGCTGCGCTCGATTTCCTTCTTCATCTCGGCCCGGTAGCGGGCTTCGTCCAGGCGTCCGGCCTTGTATTCGCTGCGGGCATGGCGGATCTCGATTGTCTGCGGAAAGGAGCCGATGGTGGTGGTGGGATAGAGCGGCAGGTTCAGCAAGGCGGATTGCTTGGGGTGGCGCTTGGCATAGCTGTTCTCGCGCAAGCCGAGGTGAGGCGCGATCTTGGCCACGGCTGCCTGTACGGCCGGGTTATGCACGCGCGGTGAGCCGCGGCGTGCGGCCAGCGCCTGCGCATTGGCGGCCAACTCGGCTTTCACTGCCTCGCGGCCCTCCCGCAAGGCCTTGCCCAGCACACGCAGTTCATCCAGCTTCTGCAGCGCAAAGGCCAGCCAGGACTTCACCTCTTCATCCAGCTTTTGCTCCTGAGCCAGATCCACTGGCACATGCAGCAGCGAGCATGAGGGGGCGATCCACAGCCTGTCGCCCAGGCGCTCCGCCAGCGGCTCAAGCCAATCCAGCTCAGCGGTGAGATCGGTCTTCCAGATGTTGCGGCCGTTGATGACCCCCAGGGACAGTACCTTGTGCCCTGGCAGCAACCCCAACAGCGGAAGAATATCGTCGCGTCCGTTGATAGCGTCCACATGCAGGCCCGCCACCGGCAAGTTCGCCGCCAGGTACTTGTTTTCCTGCAGCGGGCCGAAGTAGGTGGCCAGCAACAGCTTGAGGCGGCTGATCTTCAGATGGTGGTAGGCTGTATTGAACGCGTGTTGCCAGTCCGCGCCCAGCTCCGTCACCAGAATGGGTTCGTCGATCTGTACCCATTCCACGCCCTGGCCGGCCAGCACGTCCAGGAGCTCCGAGTACACAGGCAGCAGACGGGAGAGCAAGGCCAGCTTGTCGGAGTCGTCCTTCGCTTTGCCAATGGAAAGATAGGTGACGGGGCCGATGATCACGGGCTTGGCGTTGATCCCTTGTGCCTTGGCCTGCGCCAGTTGCGCCAGCAAGCGCGAGGTGTCCAGCTTGAATTCTGTGGCCGCGGTGAACTCGGGCACGATGTAGTGGTAGTTGGTGTCGAACCACTTCGTCATTTCGCCCGCCGCCACGCCGCCGCAGCAAGCCGCGTGCTCTTCGGCGGAGGCGGCTGAACGCCCGCGGGCCACACGGAAATAGTTGTCCAGTGTGTCGCCATGAAAGCCTTGCACGCGCTCAGGCAGATTGCCCAGGGCGAAGCTCATGTCCAGCACCTGATCGTAGAACGAGAAATCGCCCACAGGCACCAGGTCGAGGCCTTGCTGGTCTTGCCAGTGGCGCTGGCGGAGTGCGGCGCCGGTGGCCTCAAGCTCATCGCGCGAAGAGGCGCCGTTCCAATACGACTCCAGCGCGAACTTCAATTCACGCCGTGCGCCGATGCGGGGAAATCCGAGGTTGTGGATGGTGGTCATGTGCTGCTCCGTGCGGGTACTACAAGAAGGGACGGATGCTAGACAAGATATTCAATGAAGTAAAATGGTCTTATCTCACGTATTCATGAGCTGAATTCATAGAAAAACTCGTCATGCTGGAACGAATACATCTGGCCGTGGTGCAGGAGGTTGAAAAGCAAGGCTCGCTGACCGCAGCTGCCGATGTGCTCTGCGTGACGCAGTCAGCCCTGAGCCACAGCATGAAAAAGCTGGAGCAACAGCTGGGCACCGACATCTGGCTGCGCGAAGGCCGCAGCTTGCGCCTGACCCAGGCGGGCCAGTACCTGCTGGCGGTGGCCAACCGGGTGCTGCCGCAACTCAGCCTGGCCGAGGACAAGCTCCGCCAGTTCGCGCAAGGGGAGCGGGGCACGCTGCGCATCGGCATGGAGTGCCATCCTTGCTACCAGTGGCTGCTCAAGGTGGTGTCGCCTTATCTGGCCACATGGCCCCATGTCGATGTCGACGTCAAGCAGAAATTCCAGTTCGGCGGCATCGGTGCGCTCTTCGGCTACGAGATCGATCTGCTGGTCACGCCCGACCCTCTCTACAAGCCCGGCCTGCATTTCGAGCCGGTATTCGACTACGAGCAGGTATTGGTGGTGGCCAGCGAGCACCCCTGGCGAAGGCGAGGTATGTGAAGCCCGCGCAACTGACGAAAGAGGTGCTGATCACCTATCCCGTGGAAACCGACCGACTTGACGTATACAACCAATTTCTTTTGCCAGCCGGCGTCTCACCCCGGCATCACAAGACCATCGAGACCACCGACATCATGCTGCAGATGGTGGCCAGCGGACGCGGCGTGGCGGCGCTGCCGCGCTGGCTGGTGCAGGAGTATGCGGACAAGCTGGACGTGGTGCCCGTGCGTTTGGGGCAAAGCGGAATCGCCAAGCAGATTCACCTGGGTGTGCGTGAGGCGGATATGGACATCGACTACCTGCGCGCCTTCATCGAGCAGGCGAGGGCGCTCTCCGAAACCGTGGGTGTCGGTGTCTGAGAGCGTGAATACGTTCTGACCATCTACTTTCGCCCAAACCCGTAGGGCGCCAGGCGGCTCTGGTTCTCGTCCACATCCAATGTCCGGCCGATGAAAGGGAACGCGCGCTGCGGACAGACCTCCCGCTCACACACCTTGCATCCCATGCCGATAGGCGTGGCCGCATCAGGATCGCTCAGATCCAGCCCCTTGGCATAGACCAGCCGGTGCGCATGCCGCACATCGCATCCCAGGCCTATGGAAAACACCTTGCGCGGCATACCCCAGCCGCGCGCGCCGCTGGAGACTGTGCGGGCAATCCAGAGGTACGTGCGGCCATCCGGCATGCGCGACAGCTGCGGCAGGATGCGTCCCGGTTGGCCGAAAGCCTCATACACATTCCACAGAGGGCAGGTGCCTCCCGTACGGCTGAAGTGAAAGTGGGTGGCGGATTGGCGCTTGCTGATGTTGCCCGCCCGGTCCACTCGCACGAAAAAGAAGGGCACCCCTGGGGCGCCAGGGCGCTGTAGGGTGGAAAGGCGGTGGCACACGGTCTCGAATCCCACGCCAAAGCGCTGGCCCAGCCGGTCTATATCGTGCCGCAGTGCCTCGGCGGTCTGCAGGAATTCTCCGTAGGGCAGCAGCAGCGCGCCGGCAAAGTAATTTGCCAGGCCCACTCGCGCCAGGCGATGCGCGTCCACATCCGTGGTGAAGGGGGGCACACTGATCAGGTCGTCGATGGCCTCGCTGTGTTCCAGCAGGGCGAGTTGGGTGGCGAGCTGAAATGCCAGTTGTCCTGGGGCCAGGGCGTCGGACACCACCAGCGACCGCGCGGCGGGGTCGAACCGGCGCTTGCTGGCATCAGTGTCCTGGGTGTGGAGCACGCGCACGCCATGGCGCTTCTGCAGGCGCTCGGCCAGCCAGTCGGCCAGGTGCGCGCCCCGCGCCTGGGCCTCGCTGGCGAGGTCTTCCGCCGACCGGTCGAGGATGTCGAAATGATTCTGCTGCGAGAAGAAAAAATCACGTACCGCTTCGAAGGCCATGGCGCGTGGCAGGGCGGCGTCGGCGCGGTCGTCACCCAATCTCAGAGCCACTGATTCAGCGCGTTCCAGGGCCTCCAGGCTGCGCCGGTGCAGGGCGAGGACGGCCTGCGCCAGCGCGGGCATCTGCGCGGCGACCTCCTTGAGTTCCGGCAGCGTAATGGACTGCGGGGCATCGGCCAGCGCTTCCTGCAAAGCCGCCACCATGCGAGCCTCTTCGTCCTCGGAAAACTGCTGTACATCCACACCCAAGATATGGCTGATCTTGAGCAGCACCGCCACGGTCAGCGGGCGCTGGTTCTGCTCCAACTGATTCAGGTAACTGGGAGAGAGCCCCAGGGCTTGCGCCAGGGCGATCTGGGACATGCCTCGCTCGGCGCGCAGGCGGCGCAGCTTGACGCCCATGAAGGTCTTCTTCATGCCGTTCTTCTTTGATGGCGATTCGCAAAATTCGCAAATCTGGAGGAATTCATTCGCACTTATTCGCCTTTTTAGCCCTTCATGGGTGTGCGTATTTTGCGTAAATTGCGAATTATGACAACCCCTAATGCACCCGGTCCAACAGGAGTCCCGTTCATGAGTACCCCCGCCGAAGCTGTGACGACTGGCTCGTTCAAACCCAAGAAATCGGTTGCGCTTTCCGGTGTGACCGCAGGCAATACCGCCCTCTGCACCGTCGGCCGTACCGGCAACGATCTGCACTATCGCGGCTATGACATTCTCGACATCGCCGAAGTCTGCGAGTTCGAGGAAATCGCGCACCTGCTGGTGCACGGCAAGCTGCCTTCCCGTGCGGAACTGAAGGCGTACAAGGCCAAGCTCAAGGCCATGCGCGGCTTGCCCGCCAGCGTGAAGGAGGCGCTGGAAGCACTGCCCGCCGGTGCGCACCCGATGGACGTGATGCGCACCGGCGTCTCGGCCCTCGGCTGCGTGCTGCCCGAGAAAGACGACCACAACCTGCCCGGTGCGCGCGACATTGCCGACCGGCTCATGGCCAGCCTGGGCTCCATGCTGCTCTACTGGTACCACTGGAGCACGCAGGGCAAGCGCATTGGCGTGGAAACCGATGACGATTCCATCGGCGGCCACTTCCTGCATTTGCTGCATGGGCACAAGCCCAGCGAAGCCTGGGGGCGTGCGATGCACACCTCGCTTAATCTGTACGCAGAGCATGAGTTCAATGCGTCCACTTTTACTGCGCGCGTGATAGCCGGCACCGGCAGCGACATGTATTCGAGCATCGCCGGTGCCATTGGCGCGCTGCGTGGCCCCAAACACGGGGGCGCCAACGAAGTGGCTTTCGAAGTGCAGAAGCGCTATGACGGCCCTGACGAGGCCGAGGCGGATATTCGCCGCCGCGTGGAAGCCAAGGAGGTCGTGATCGGCTTCGGCCATCCGGTGTACACCGTGAGCGATCCGCGCAACATCATCATCAAGGGCGTGGCCAGGAGGCTCTCGGAAGAGGCAGGCTCCACCAAGATGTTCAATATTGCAGAGCGGCTGGAGAGCGTGATGTGGGAAGCCAAGAAGATGTTTCCCAATCTCGATTGGTTCAGCGCCGTGAGCTATCACATGATGGGGGTACCCACGGCCATGTTCACGCCACTGTTCGTGATCGCGCGAACCAGCGGCTGGGCCGCGCACGTGATCGAGCAGCGGGTGGACAACAAGATCATCCGGCCCAGCGCCCATTACACGGGGCCTGAGGATCTTAAGTTCGTGCCGATCGAAGCGCGCGCCTGACGTTCTTGACAAAGTCTCCAAATCACTCCGTCATACCGGCGAAAGCCGGTATCCACTGACAGCGCCTCGTCCGCGGCTGCCGATGGATATCCGCTTCCGCCAGTGTGATGAGCTTTCCCTCACAATGAACACTGCCCACCGCAAACCCCTCCCAGGCACCGCGCTTGACTATTTTGATGCCCGCGCCGCCGTGGAGGCTCTTCAACCTGGCGCCTGGGATGAGTTGCCCTACACCGCCCGCGTCCACGCTGAGAATCTGGTGCGCCGCGCTGAACCGGCGCAGTTGAGCGCTTACCTGCGCCAGCTCATCGGGCGCAAGCGCGATATTGATTTCCCATGGTTTCCCGTGCGCGTGGTGTGCCATGACATCCTCGGCCAGACGGCGCTGGTGGATCTGGCCGGCCTGCGCGACGCCATCGCCAAAGAGGGCGGCGACCCGGCAGCTGTCAACCCTGTGGTGCCCGTGCAGCTCATCGTCGATCACTCGCTGGCTGTGGAGTGCGGAGGCTTCGAGCCCGATGCCTTCGCCAGGAACCGGGCCATCGAAGACCGCCGCAATGAAGACCGCTTCCACTTCATCGAGTGGACGAAAAAGGCGTTCGCCAATGTCGATGTGATCCCCGCCGGCAACGGCATCATGCATCAGATCAACCTGGAAAAAATGTCCCCCGTGGTCTATGTGCAAGACGGGGTGGCATTTCCTGACACCTGCGTGGGCACCGACAGCCACACCCCCCACGTCGACGCCCTGGGGGTGATCGCCGTGGGCGTGGGCGGCCTGGAGGCCGAGAACGTCATGCTGGGCCGCGCTTCATGGATGCGCCTGCCCGATATCGTGGGCGTACGGCTCGCGGGCCGCCGCCAGCCGGGGATCACGGCCACCGACGTCGTGTTGGCCATGACCGAATTCCTGCGCAAGGAAAAAGTGGTTGGCGCCTATCTGGAGTTTTTCGGTGACGGCGCGCGCAGCCTCACCATTGGCGACAGGGCGACCATCTCCAACATGTGCCCCGAATACGGGGCCACCGCGGCACTCTTCGCGATCGACGAGCAAACGCTGGAGTATCTGCGTCTCACAGGGCGCGAAGAAAAACAGATTGAACTGGTCGAGGCCTACGCCAGGGCTGCGGGCTTCTGGGCCGAGACGCTGCGGAACGCGAAGTACGAGCGCGTACTGGAGTTCGATCTCTCCAGTGTGGTGCGCAACATGGCCGGTCCCTCCAACCCCCATCGCCGCTTGCCGACCTCGGCGTTGGTGGATCGCGGCATTGCCGGAGCCATCAAGCTGGAAATGGCACAAGCCGAGGAGGCCGAAGGCCTGTTGCCGGATGGCGCTGTCATCATCGCCGCCATCACCAGTTGCACCAACACCAGCAATCCGCGCAATGTGATCGCTGCCGCGCTGCTGGCGCGCAATGCCAACCGCTTGGGACTGGTGCGCAAACCCTGGGTGAAGTCGTCACTGGCGCCCGGTTCCAGGGCCGTGGAGTTGTATTTGAAGGAAGCCGGCTTGCTCGGCGATCTGGAAAAACTGGGCTTTGGTATCGTGGCTTTCGCCTGTACCACCTGCAATGGCATGAGTGGTGCGCTGGATCCCAAGATCCAGCAGGAAATCGTGGGCCGCAACCTCTACACGACGGCCGTGCTTTCGGGTAACCGCAACTTCGACGGGCGCATCCACCCTTACGCCAAGCAGGCCTTCCTGGCTTCACCCCGCTGGTGGTTGCCTATGCCATCGCGGGCACGGTGCGTTTCGACATCGAAAACGACGTGTTGGCCGTGGTCAACGGCAAGGACATCCGGCTCAAGGACATCTGGCCCAGCGACGAGGAAATCGACGCCGTGGTGCAGGCAGCCGTCAAGCCGGCGCAGTACCGTGCCGTGTACGAACCCATGTTCGCCATCCGCCGGGACGACGGTGAAAAGGCTGCCCCCCAGTACGCCTGGCGAGCGCAATCCACCTATATCCGTTGCCCGCCGTATTGGGATACCGAAGGCGTTGGGGCTTTGGCCGCGAACCCGCGCACGCTCAAGGGCATGCGCCCGCTGGCATTGCTGCCTGACAACATCACCACCGACCACCTTTCCCCCTCCAACGCCATCCTTCCGGATTCCGCCGCGGGCGAATACCTCGCCAGGATGGGGTTGCCCGAGGAGGACTTCAATTCCTACGCCACCCACCGGGGCGACCACCTGACGGCGATGCGCGCCACTTTCGCCAACCCCACGTTGAGGAATGAAATGGTGCGGGATGCTTCCGGCTGCGTGCAGCCCGGCTCGCTCGCCCGCGTGGAGCCGGAAGGCAAGGTGGTGCGCATGTGGGAGGCCATCGAAACCTACCTCAACCGCCGCCAGCCGTTGATCATCGTCGCAGGCGCAGACTACGGCCAGGGCTCCAGCCGCGATTGGGCCGCCAAAGGCGTACGCCTGGCGGGCGTGGAAACCGTGCTGGCAGAGGGGTTCGAGCGCATCCATCGCACCAACCTCATCGGCATGGGGGTATTGCCGCTGGAATTCAAGGCCGGCACCAGCAGAATGACGCTGGGCCTGGATGGCACGGAGACCTACGACGTCGTGGGCGAACGCACACCGCTCGCAGAGCTCACGCTGCTGATTCATCGCCCGGGCGGCCAAACCGAGCAGGTGCCCGTGACCTGCCGTCTCGACACCGCGGAGGAAGTCTCGGTCTACGAGGCCGGCGGTGTGCTGCAGCGCTTCGCACAGGATTTTCTGGCGTCTAATCAAGGATCGACACAGGAGTCGATACAGGAATCGATATAGGGATCGATATGACCTCACATTTGCCTCAAATCAAAATACCCGCCACCTATATGCGCGGCGGCACCAGCAAGGGCGTGTTCTTCCGTCTGCAGGATCTGCCCGAAGCGGCGCGGCTGCCGGGCGCCGCGCGGGATGCCTTGCTCATGCGCGTGATCGGCAGCCCCGACCCCTACGGAAAGCAGATCGATGGCATGGGCGGCGCGACATCATCCACCTCCAAGACAGTGATTCTTTCGGCATCGAGCCGGCCCGGGCACGACGTGGATTACCTGTTCGGCCAGGTGTCCATAGACAGCAACTTCGTCGACTGGAGCGGCAACTGCGGCAACCTCTCGGCGGCCGTCGGGCCGTTCGCCATCGCCAGCGGCTTGATTTCCAGAGAGCGCATTCCCGAGAGCGGCATCTGTACCGTGCGCATCTGGCAGGCCAACATCGGCAAAACCATCATCGCGCACGTGCCTGTCACCAACGGGCAGGTGCAGGAGACAGGAGATTTCGAACTGGACGGCGTGACTTTTCCTGCGGCCGAGGTGCCGCTGGAATTCCTGGACCCCGCGGATGAAGGAGAAGGCGATGGTGGTGGTGCCATGTTCCCGACGGGCCGCCTGATCGATGACTTGGAAGTGCCTGGCGCTGGCACGTTCAAAGCCACGCTGATCAACGCCGGCATTCCCACCATCTTCCTGAACGCCGGCGAACTTGGGCTGACAGGTGCCGAATTGCAAGGTGCCATCAATGGCGATGCGCAGGCGCTGGCCCGCTTCGAAGCTATCCGGGCCTGGGGCGCGGTGAAGATGGGGCTGATCCGCGATATCGCCGAAGCTGCTACGCGGCAGCATACCCCCAAGGTCGCTTTCGTCGCCCCGCCTGCCGATTACGTGGCTTCCAGCGGCAAGTCCGTGAAGGCCGCTGAGGTCGATCTGCTGGTGCGCGCGCTTTCCATGGGCAAGCTGCACCACGCCATGATGGGCACCGCAGCGGTGGCCATCGGCACGGCTGCCGCCGTTCCCGGCACGCTGGTCAACCTGGCAGCGGGTGGCGGCGAGCGCCGTTCGGTGCGCTTTGGGCACCCCTCGGGCACCCTGCGCGTAGGCGCCGAGGCGATGGAAGAAGGCGGCCAATGGAAAGTCACCAAGGCCCTGATGAGCCGCAGCGCCCGGGTACTGATGGAAGGCTGGGTCCGAGTACCTGGCGATAGTTTCTGAACGAGGAAGATATGTCTGCATCTACCCGCAAACAACTCAAGCAATTGGCCGAAGCACGCCGCGGCGTGCTGGTGCCCGGCGCCTTCAACGCGCTTTCCGCCAAAGTGATCGAAGACCTCGGCTTCGAGGCTATCTACATCACAGGCGCAGGGGTGACCAACATGTGGTTCGGCTTGCCTGATCAGGGCT
Source organism: Ottowia sp. VDI28 (assembly GCF_049532675.1). Lineage (NCBI taxonomy): Bacteria > Pseudomonadati > Pseudomonadota > Betaproteobacteria > Burkholderiales > Comamonadaceae > Ottowia > Ottowia sp. VDI28. The sequence continues at coordinate 3,023,119 of NZ_CP149820.1, forward strand.
TCATGGGCCTGGCCGACATCGCGGACCATACGGCCCGCATCCGTGATGCGGTGAGCGTGCCGCTTCTCGTCGATGCCGATACGGGCTTTGGCAACGCGCTCAACGTCTATCACACGGTGCGCACCTTGGAGCGCGCGGGCGCTGACTGCATTCAGCTCGAAGACCAGGTGGCCCCCAAGCGCTGTGGCCATTTTTCGGGCAAGGAAGTCATCGATACCGAAGAAGCCGTCAGCAAGATCAAAGCCGCGGTGGATGCCCGCCGAGATCCTGATCTGCTCATCATGGCCCGCACCGACGCCGCTGCCACGCATGGCTTCGAGGCCGCCGTGGAGCGCGCGCAGAAGTTCGCCGAGGCGGGCGCCGACATTCTGTTCGTCGAGGCCGTGACCAAGCCTGAAGAAGTGCGTGCGTTGCCGCAGCGCCTATCCAAGCCTCAGTTGATGAACATGGTGATCGGCGGCAAGACTCCCATCTTCAATGCCACCCAATTGGCCGAGCTGGGCTTCGGTATCGTGCTCTATGCCAACGCGGCCTTGCAAGGTGCCGTGATGGGCATGCAGAAGACGCTGACCGTGCTGCGTGACGAGAAGGAAGTGCAGGAGTCCAGCGGCCTTGTCGCGCCATTCGCCGAACGCCAGCGGCTGGTGGACAAGCCGCATTGGGATGCGCTGGAAAAGCAATACACCTGAGGCTGCAAATCAGAATCTGACCCCAATTTCTTCGGAATCTGACCCCAATTTCTTGCTTTTTCTCGTCATTCCCGCGAAGGCGAATACGAGGGGACTTCCCACTTACCAGGAACGGCGTCGAAGCGCCAAGATTGAGGTGCGAACGTCAATCTAAAGAGTAAGGAGAAGTCCCATGAGTGAGATTACACGAGTTGGAGTGGATCTGGCCAAGAACTTGATTCAAGTGCATGCGGTGGATGCTCAGGCAGGTGTGTTGGTGCGCCGAGCGCTAGCGCGGCGAGGTTTCCTGCCCTGGTGCGCGAAGTTGCCTGCCGGTTGTTTGGTGGTGATGGAGGCGTGTACTGGAGCGCATCACTGGGCACGCCGGCTCAGCCAGCTTGGTTTGCAGGTGCGCCTGATCGCGCCTCATCTAGTGGCGCCATACCGTTTGCAGGGCAAGAAAGGCAAGAATGACGCCAATGATGCTGCGGCGGTGTGCGAGGCTGCCAGCCGCCCGCAAATGCACTTTGTGCCGATCAAGACGACCGAGCAGCAAGCGATCCTGGGTGTACACACCCTGCGTCAAGGCTGGGAGAAAGACAGAACTGCGTGCATCAACCGTATTCGTGCACTGCTGGCCGAGTTTGGTCTGGTGTGTCCTGAAGGGGTGGGCAAGCTCAAGGAGCAGCTGACCCAGCTCAACGAGGATGCCAGCAACGAGATGCCCGCGCTGGTGAGATTAAGCATTGAGCGACTGCAAATGCAGTGGCGCCAGCTTGATCAGGACATTGGCTGGTGCGAGCAGCGCATTGCACAACACATCAAGCAAGACAGTCGAGCTCAGCAGGCTCAGCAGCTACTGGGTATTGGGCCTATAGGCGCTTCGGCGCTCGTGGCCAGCGTGGCCGACTTCAGTCAGTTCAAAACGGCTGCGCAGTTTGCTGCCTGGCTGGGGTTGACACCCTCGCAGCACTCCAGCGGTGGCAAGAGCCGCCTTGGCGGCATTACCAAGCAGGGAGATACGTATTTGCGGATGCTGCTGGTGCAGGGCGCCAAATCGGCCATTCACTGCAGCAAGCCACGCCAGGAGCGAGTGTGGCTGTGGGCGCAGCAGTTGCGTGAGCGCATGGGCTGGCAAAAGGCGGCTGTCGCGCTGGCAGCCAAGAACGCCCGCATTCTATGGGCGATGTTCACGCGAGGCCAGCCATTTGTGGCCAATCATGTGAGCGTCAAACCGACGTAGAAGTAGATCGACACATGTTTCGTTTATCAAAAAAATGATGTTTCAACAGGACGGCACTTCGCAGATCAATTGAACAGGTTAGACCGGCAGCGGATAAGCTCGATGGATTCCAGGTGGCCTGTTCAGGCCACGAAAGGCGAATGGGAGCCTCCGCTGAGCGGCTCGTATCTGGGTCCGACACCAAGCTCTTCGTAGCTCGTCAACAAGACCGTCAGTAGGTAGGCCGTCTTTCTTCGTTCAGTTCAGTGTCCTTGCAGTCAGCTCCGTAATAAACAACTAAACCATCAGAACCATCAGAAATAACAACCATATTCGCTTGACAACGTGGGATGCCCCAGTAGGGAATCCAGGGGGCTGTGAGATGGCACTGGAGTCCCGCTTGTAGGAGAGCGACGAACGAAGGCTTCAATACGGCCATCGTCGGCCGCGAAGGCCGTTTCAGGTTTCCTCGCCGGATGGCTTTGCCAGTGCGGCCAGCTCGGCTTCCATGAACCCAGCCCGCAGCCGTGCGGCGGTATTGAATGGGCCTCTCAACCTTGGCGCCTGGTATTGCCGCGCCACCAGCTTGTAGTGCGCGACGGGCTCCAGCCCCTGGCGTTCGCAAAGCCAGCGGTACCAGTGATTGCCTATAGCCACATGGCCGATCTCATCGCGCAGGATGATGTCGAGGATGCCGCAAGCGGCCACTGCATCGGGCGTGCCCACTGCCCGCAGCTTGTTCTGGATGAGAGGCGTGGCGTCGAGCCCCCGCGCCTCCAGGGTGCGAGGCACCAGAGCCATGCGGGCCGTGATGTCATCCTTGGTCTTTTCGCACATGCTCCACAGCCCATCATGCGCCGGAAAATCGCCATAACGGTGGCCCAGTTGCGTTTGAAGGTGCTCGTGCAGGAGGCTGAAGTGATAGGCTTCCTCAGTGGCCACGCGAAGCCAGTCGCGATAGAACTCGTCTGGCATGCCGGCGAAGCGCCATAGGGCATCGAGCGCCAGATTGATGGCGTTGAACTCGATGTGGCAGATGGCGTGAATGAGTGCTGCCCGGCCCTCGGGCGTGTGCACGCTCCGTTGAGGCACTTTTCCGGGCGCGATCAGTTCGGGGCGGGCAGGGCGCCCAGGCAGCAGGACGGGCTCTTCCAGGCGCTGTCCAGCTTCTACCGAAAGGCTGTCCCCCTGGCTGGAAATGGTGGCCACCAAAGCCAGTTTTCGTTCAAGATCGGATTCGCAAAGGGCCTCAAGGGCCAAAGGACGCAGCAGCATCCCTAAAATTGTAGGGACTACCACGTCATACCCCACGAATTGAACAGGAGGCACGATCAATGGCCGTATACGAACTCGATGGAACATCACCGCAAGTGGCGCCGAGCGCCTGGATCGCCGATTCGGCAGAAGTCATCGGCAATGTGACGCTCGGCCCCGATGCCAGTGTCTGGTTCGGCTGCGTGCTGCGCGGCGATACCGAGAGCATGTCGGTCGGGGAGGGCAGCAACATCCAGGATCTGACCGTGATGCACGCGGACCATGGCAAGCCGCTCACGGTGGGCAAGTATGTGACCGTGGGACATAAAGTGATGCTTCATGGCTGTACGATTGGCGATGAATCGCTGATCGGTATCGGCGCCGTGGTGCTCAACGGGGCCAAGATCGGCAAGAATTGCCTGGTGGGGGCCGGTTCCCTCGTGACGGAGGGCAAGGAATTTCCGGACGGCAGCATGATCATGGGCGTGCCAGCCCGGGTGGTGCGCCAGCTCACGCCCGAGCAGATAGAGGGGCTGCGCAACAGCGCGCGGCACTATATTGAAAACGCGCGAAAGTTCCGTGCCACGTTGAAACGCTTGCCTTGATAGTACCCCGTGTCATTCCCGCGCAAGCGGGAATGACGGAAGCGGTCATGCTGATCATCTCAACCCATGCCTTGGATTTGCCCATAAAGCCCTGATCTACGCTGAATGTCTTCTGAACTCCACAAATTCCTCTTCGACGGCCTGCCAGTGCGCGGTCAGCTGGTGCGGCTGACCGATGCATGGCAGGAGATCCTGCGCCGCCGCGCCTCCAACACCCAAACCGGCGCTTATCCCCCGCCGGTGAGCGAGTTGCTGGGTGAAATGGTGGCCGCCAGTGTGCTGATGCAGGGCAACATCAAGTTCGATGGGGCGCTGGTGATGCAGATTTTTGGCGATGGGCCCGTGAAAGTAGCTGTGGTGGAGGTGCAGACCGACCTGCGCTTGCGCGCCACTGCCTCGGTGGTGGGCAGTGTCGAAGCTGGCGCGCGGCTGCCGGAGATGGTCAATGCCCAAGGCAAGGGCCGGTGCGCCATTACGCTTGATCCGTCGGACCGGCGTGCGGGGCGCCAGCCTTACCAAGGTGTGGTGCCTCTGCAGGACGCAGACGGCCGCAAGCTTCAGACCGTGTCGGAAATGATCGAGCACTACATGCGCCAATCAGAGCAGCTCGACACCACGCTGGTGCTCGCGGCAGACGAAAAAGTGGCCTGTGGCCTGCTGATTCAGCGCTTGCCGGTGCAGGGTGAATCCAATCTGTCGCAAAGCAGTGTGGCGCGCGAGGACGAATCGGGCCAGGGCGAGGCCGTGGAAGACGATTACGAGCGCATCGCACTGCTGGCGCGCAGTCTCAAGCGCGAGGAACTGCTGGAGCTGGATGCCGATACCATCCTGAGGCGCCTGTTCTGGGAGGAAAACCTGCTGCGCTTTCCCTCGATCGAGGGCGAGCAGGGTCCGCGCTTTGCCTGTTCATGCAGCCGCGAGCGGGTCTCTGCGATGCTGCGCGGCCTGGGCAAGGAGGAGGCCGACTCGATCCTCGCCGAGCAGGGCCGGATCGAGGTAGGGTGCGATTTCTGCGGAAAGCAGGAGCACTTCGACGCCGTGGACGTCGGGCGTATCTTTACGCCGGCACAGGATCTGCCTCCGGCCACACCCGCTATTCAATGACCGTACGCTCCTGCCGCCATGCGTTTTGACGTCATCACGCTATTTCCGGAGCTGTTCGCCCCGTTTCTTGAGGCCGGCATCACCAGGCGCGCGTTCGCCAGCGGCCAAGTGGAGCTGAAGCTCTGGAATCCGCGCGATTTCGCCGAGGGCAACTACCGCCGTGTCGATGACCGGCCTTTCGGCGGCGGCCCCGGCATGGTGATGATGGCCGAGCCTCTGCTGCGCTGCCTGCAAGCCGTGCGTGCCAGCCGGGGCGAGGCCGAGGATTCGGCCGCGCCGGTGGTGCTGTTTTCGCCCATTGGCGAGGTGCTCTGCCATTCGGCTGTCGAGCGTTGGTCTCAAAGCAGCGGGGCCATTCTGGTCTGCGGGCGCTATGAGGGCATCGACCAGCGTTTCATCGACGCTCACGTCGATATGCAGATCAGCCTGGGGGATTTTGTGCTCTCGGGCGGTGAAATCGCCGCGCTGGCACTGCTCGATGCTGTGGCTCGTTTGCAGCCAGGGGTGCTCAACGACGAGGGCAGCTATCAGTTGGACAGCTTCAATCCGGCCCTCGACGGCCTGCTGGATTGCCCGCACTACACTCGGCCGGAAGTCTGGTGCGAGCAGGCTGTGCCGCCCGCGCTGCTCTCCGGCCATCACGCGCAGATCGAGCGCTGGCGGCGTGACCGGAGCATTGAGCTGACGGCGCTTCACCGCCCTGATCTGATCGTTGCCGCGAGGGCCAGGGGGCACTTGAGCACGGCGGACGAGGCGGTACTTACCGCATCCGGCAAACGTGTTTGAGCTATTGGCCGCATCCAGGCTATAATCAAAAGCTTTTCGATCCTCTGCCGGCCGCGGCGCCATGGGGTTTCGCATGAAAACTTGTATGAGAATTCTTGCGAAAACGCCCATCGAACCTGAAAAGGGCCGCCTTTTGTGTAGCGCGCGCATGATCGAGAATAGGAAAACCAATGAACCTGATTGAAACCCTCGAAAAAGAGGAAATCGAGCGCCTCGGCAAGAAAATTCCCGAGTTCGCTCCTGGCGACACCGTGATCGTGAGCGTCAACGTGGTCGAAGGTACGCGCAAGCGCGTGCAGGCCTACGAAGGTGTCGTGATCGCCAAGCGTAACCGTGGCCTCAACAGCGGCTTCACCGTTCGCAAGATCTCCAGCGGCGAAGGCGTTGAGCGTACGTTCCAGACCTACAGCCCGCTGATCGCTGGCATCGAAGTCAAGCGCCGTGGTGACGTGCGTCGTGCCAAGCTGTACTACCTGCGCGAGCGCAGCGGCAAGTCGGCCCGCATCAAGGAAAAGCTGCCCAGCCGTGTCAAGGCGGCCAGCGCCGAGGCCTGATCTCCAGAAGCCTTTTGAAAAACCGCCTGCGGCATCCGCCCAGGCGGTTTTTTGTTTTTATTCAGCGCCTATTCCTGATTGAAGAAGGAAGAAGAGGGCGCCGGTATCGAATCTCATGGATAGCCTAGTTAATCAAGAGCCAACTCAAGGCTCCACGCCACCATCATCAGCCGCTGCCGGCTCCGGTCATTCGTTCCTCAAGGCCTTGCTCGCACTGGGTATGGGCGGTTTCAGCATCGGCACCGGCGAGTTTGTCATCATGGGCTTGCTGCCCGATGCCGCCGATGACTTGGCAGTCTCCATTCCCACCGCTGGCCATCTGATCAGCGCTTACGCGCTGGGCGTGGTGGTGGGGGCTCCGATTCTGGCCGTACTCAGCGCCAAAATGCAGCGCGGTACGCTGTTGATGGCGCTCATGCTCTTCTACGCGCTGGGCAATTTCGCGAGCGCCATTGCCCCTGGCTATGAGTCCATGGTGCTGATGCGTCTGCTGAGCGGCTTGCCGCACGGCACGTATTTTGGTGTCGCGGCGCTGGTGGCCGCGCATCTGGCGCCTCCGGGCAGGCGCGCGCAGGCGGTAGGCTACGTGATGCTTGGGTTGACGGGCGCCACCCTGGTGGGGGTGCCTCTGGCAGCTGGTCTGGGGCAGTGGCTTGGCTGGCGGGCCGCATTCGCGCTGGTGGGCGTGATCGCCTTGCTGTGCGTGGGCCTGGTGTGGCGCTGGATTCCTCCGCTGCCGGCGGGTGCCGGTGCCAGCCCGTGGCGTGAATTGGGTGCGCTGCGGAGCAAGCAAGTGTGGCTGACGCTGGGCATCGCCGCGATCGGCTTTGGCGGCATGTTCGCGGTATTCAGCTATATCAAGCCCACGCTCATGAACCTCGCGGGATTGCCAGTGCAGTGGGTGCCCTTGGTTCTGGCGCTCTTTGGCGCTGGCATGGTGCTCGGCAACCTCGTGGGCTCCCGCCTGGCTGACAAGGCGCTCATGCCAACGATAGGCGGGCTGCTAGTGTGGTCGGGGATTGTCCTGGCGCTTTTCTGCTTCACGGCCTATCACCTCTGGTTGGGGGCATTCAACGTCCTGTTGATCGGCACTGTTGTGGCCATCGGGCCGGCGCTTCAGATCCGCCTCATGGATGTGGCGGGTGATGCCCAGACCCTGGCGGCGGCCCTCAACCATTCGGCTTTCAACATGGCCAATGCGCTGGGGGCGTGGTTGGGCGGCATCACGATCGCCAAGGGCTTCGGCTGGGCCTCCACCGGCTGGGTGGGGCTGCTGCTGGCACTGGGCGGCCTGGCCATATTTGGCATCGCGTATGCGGATATGCGCCGCGAAGCCCCTGCGCAGTAGCTTGCCCCTCTGGGACCGCCAAGCTCCAGCTTGGCAAGCGGCGCCTTCACGTGACGCAGTTGCCAAGCTGGAGCTTGGCGGTCCCAGGGGGCAGAACCCTCTGCCGAAACGCCCTATGGCTTGCAGCACTACACTAGCTCATGGCCCTCACGCCTCTATCCAAATTACCGAACTTCGATCCGAAACGGATCCCCGCCACCGCCACCGATGAGCACCTGCCCGCCGTGCCGCCTGAACGGCTCACGCCGGCAGGTTTGCGTGCGCGTTTCCGTGCGCCCCCTGTCTGGCAGCCGGAGGTGCGTATGGAACCCAAATTTGAAGACCGCACCCCTGCGCCAGCCGCTGTGCTGGTGCCGCTGGTCGAGCGCTCCTCGGGCTTGTCAGTCCTGCTGACCGAGCGCACCGCGCATCTGTCCACGCACTCAGGCCAGGTCGCCTTTCCAGGCGGAAAGGTCGATCCGGGAGATGCCGACGTCGTGGCCGCGGCGCTTCGTGAAACGGACGAGGAGGTCGGCCTGGCGCGCAGCTTCATCGAAGTGATCGGGCAACTGCCGATCTATACCACTGGCACGCAGTTCAGCGTGACACCCGTAGTGGCGTTGGTGCGTGAGGGCTTCGTGCTGCATCCCAATGCCGATGAGGTCGCCCATGCTTTTGAAGTCCCGCTCGCATTCCTGATGAATCCGGCGCATCACCGGCGTCACCGCTTTGAGTGGGATGGTGTCTCCCGCGAGTGGTTCTCCATGCCCTATGCGGAAACCCTGGTGGACTCCGCTTCAGGGGAGTCGCCGCCGTCGTCCACACGCACGGTCGAGCGTTTCATCTGGGGCGCCACTGCAGGGATGTTGCGTAACTTCTACAGATTTCTGTCCGCCTGAAGGCGGCTGCACGACACGCTCTATCATCGGCCCATGGCCCTTTTCGCGATCGTCATAGCGCTGCTTCTGGAACAGGTGCGCCCGCTGGGGCCAGGAAACCCCGCGGCAGCAGGACTGCGCCATTGGGTGCGCTGGGTTGGCCGCAGCGTCGATGCGGGGGGAATGCATCACGGATGGCTGGCCTGGGTGCTGGCCGTGGGGATGCCCACCGTCGTCGCGTTGGCCGTCCATTGGGCGTTGCTGTGGCTGGGTGGTTGGCCGGTGGCGCTGATCTGGAGCGTGATGGTGCTGTATCTCACGCTGGGCTTCCGGCAGTTCAGCCACCACTTCACGGGCATTCGCGATGCATTGGAAGCCGGCAACGAAGACCGTGCCCGCGAATTGCTGGCGCGCTGGCAGCAGGTGGATGCGAGCCAGTTGCCTCGTGCCGAGATCGTGCGCCATGTGATCGAGTATTCCGTACTGGCGGCGCATCGCCACGTGTTTGGTGTGGTGGCCTGGTTTTGCATTCTGGCCATGCTGGGGCTCGGGCCGGCAGGCGCCGTGTTCTACCGCAACGCCGAATTCGCGGCCCGCTACTGGCGCCGCAAGGCGCAGGCCGCGGACCATCCTGCCAGTCCGGCGCTCCGAGCGGTGGCCGATGCCGCCTGGCATGCCATCGATTGGCTGCCCGCACGCATGACTGCCGTGGGCTTTGCCATCGTCGGCAGCTTCGAGGATGCCATCGACGCCTGGCGCAACTATGCCAGCCGCTTTGCCGACAGTAACGACGGCGTCATTCTCGCAGCCACTGCGGGGGCCATTGGCGTGCGCCTGGGTGGTGCGGCACTGCGGCCGGTGACCAATGGTCTGTCCGCCCAGCCGGCAGGCGTGCATGAATCCGTGGCTAGCACGGATGGTCTGCCGGGCCAGGAACCCCAATCCGCGCATCTTGCGCAGGTCGTAGGGCTGGTGTGGCGCATGGTGGCCTTGTGGTTGCTGCTGCTGGTTCTGCTCACCCTGGCGCATGTCATCGGTTAGGGTATCCCTCGCCGTATAAACCCGGGCTAGGGGATGTATACGGCTGCGCTTACATTATTTAAGAGGCGCCTGAGGGTATTCACTGAGAATTCAGCTTCGTTCCGGGGGCAACCGCTTATTACAATTGTCGACCGTTTGGTCGGTTAATTCCTGAGCCTTGGGCGAAGGGGGCCGAAACACCTGTTTCATTTGTTTTAAGGAGTGTGTGGCTGTGAACATCAAGAAGACTGTTCTGTCTGTTCTGGTTGCCTGTCTGCCCATGGTGGCGGCGGCGGACGTGACGGTGGGGGTCACCGTCTCTGCTACCGGCCCTGCGGCCTCGCTGGGCATCCCCGAGAAAAATACCTTTTCCATCCTGCCCAAGACACTGGGCGGCCAGCCCGTGAACTATGTGGTGCTTGATGACGCCTCCGACACCACAGCTGCCGTCACCAATGCGCGCAAACTGATCTCCGAGCGCAAGGTCGACGTGATCATCGGCTCTTCTACCACGCCGGCCTCTCTGGCCATGATCGACGTGATCGCCGAAGCCCAGACGCCCATGATCACCTTGGGGGCCTCGGCCGCCATCATCGAGCCGATGGACGCCAAGAAGCGCTGGGTATTCAAGACGCCCCAGAACGACATCATGATGGCACTGGCCATTGCCGAGCACATGGCCAAGGAAGGCGTCAAGACGGTCGGCTTCATCGGCTTCTCCGATGCCTATGGCGAAGGCTGGTACCGCGAGACCGTCAAAGCGCTCGACATCAAGAAAATCAAGCTGGTAGGCAACGAACGCTATGCGCGTACCGACACCGCCGTCACCGGCCAGGTCTTGAAGCTGATGGGCGCCAAGCCCGATGCCATCCTGATCGCTGGTTCCGGCACGCCGGCCGCACTGCCGCAGAAAACGCTCAAGGAGCGCGGCTACGCCGGCAAGATTTACCAGACGCACGGTATCGCCAATGCTGACTTCCTGCGCGTAGGCGGCAAGGACGTGGAAGGCACGTTGCTGCCCGCCGGCCCCGTGCTGGTGGCTGAGCAACTGCCTGCCAGCAACCCGGTCCGTAAATCCGCATTGGCCTATATCCAGGCCTATGAAGGTGCCTATGGCAAGGGCAGCGTTTCCACCTTCGGCGGCCACGCATGGGATGCCGGCCAGATCCTGTCTGCCGCGGTTCCCGTGGCGCTCAAGAAAGGCCAGCCAGGCACGCCCGAATTCCGCGCCGCACTGCGTGACGCGATGGAAGGCGTGAAAGAGGTGGCAGGGGCCCACGGCATTTTCAACATGTCGGCCAACGATCACCTCGGTCTTGATCAGCGCGCGCGCGTCATGGTGAAAATCCAGGGCGGCAAATGGGTGTACCAGCCCTGATCAACCTATAGGCGAGATGGTCTGGCTGGTCAGCATCCGCAGATGATGACCAGCCATTGATCATGGAAAGCCCGTATCTCCTGCGCTTGCATATGAAATATACTGCGCATTGCCAGGAGGCACTTTATTTCACATTTTCTTTGGCAGATCGGACCAGGCTTCCATAGGCTTGGCCCGATCTTTCGTGCTGTGCATACGGCGGTCCAGGGCCATGTCCCGGATCGCCGCTTAACCAAGATGATTTGATGGATTTGCAAATCGCCCTGATGCTGGCGCAGGATGGCGTGGTCAACGGCGCGATCTATGCGCTGATGGCGCTCGCGCTGGTTCTTGTGTTTTCAGTCACGCGTGTCATTTTCATCCCACAAGGTGAATTCGTGACCTTTGCGGCGCTTTCCATGGCTGCGCTGCAGGCTGGCAAAGCGCCCGCCGTGATCTGGATGCTTGTCGCGCTGGCAGTTCTTACCCTGGCTGTGGAAGCTTGGCGCCACATGCGAGGCGTCCGGGTCGACTGGATGGCCACCGCCTTCTGGGCAGTCGGCATGCCGGTGGTGGCGTGCGCGCTCATATGCGGGCTCAAGCCCACGTCCCAGATCGGGCAGACGCTGGCGGTGCTGGCGCTGATCATCCCCATGGGGCCCTTGCTTTACCGCCTGGCTTTCCGCCCGCTGGCGCATGCCACGGTGCTGATTCTGTTGATTGTCTCAGTGGCCTTGCACGGTGTGCTTACCGGGCTGGGGCTCTACTTCTTTGGTGCCGAGGGTTCGCGCACCAGCGCCTATTCCGAGGCCCGCTGGGATCTCGGCGGCATCCCCGTGACCGGCCAATCATTGGTGGTGGTAGCCGCGGTGGTGATTCTGGTGGCCGTGATGTTCCTTTTCTTTGAGAAGTCGATCATCGGCAAGGCGCTGCGGGCTACAGCCATGAACCGGGTCGGCGCGCGGCTGATGGGCATCCCCACCGAGCTATCGGGTGATCTGAGCTTTGCCCTGGCAGCGCTGATCGGCGCGGTGTGCGGCATCTTGATCGCCCCGATCACCACCATCTATTACGACACCGGATTCATCATTGGCCTGAAGGGCTTCGTGGCCGCGATCGTGGGCGGGCTTTCGAGCTATCCGCTGGCGGTGGTGGGCGCCTTGTTGGTAGGGCAACTTGAATCCTTTTCTTCATTCTGGGCCAGCGCATTCAAGGAGGTATTGGTGTTCACCCTCATCATTCCCGTGTTGTGGTGGCGTTCGCTGAACACGCACCACGTGGAGGACGAGGAATGACTTCGCGCCGTCTTACGCTCATTGCCATCGTCCTGCTGGCGTTGGTCTGGTCTTTCCTGCCGCCGTTCACGGTCACGCTGCTGAACTACATTGGCCTGTATTCCATGGTCGCCGTCGGCCTGGTGCTGATCACCGGCGTCGGGGGCATGACTTCGTTCGGCCAGGCGGCCTTCGTCGGTCTGGGCGCTTATGCCACGGCCTGGATCTGCACTTCCCCGCAGGCGCAGCAGGCATTGGCCGCGCTGCCTCCCGGCCTGCTGCCCTGGCTGGGCCTGTTGCTCGGACTGGTGGTGACGGCACTGGTGGCCTGGGGCCTGGGGGCTGTCACGCTGCGCCTGTCGGGCCACTATCTGCCGCTGGGCACCATTGCCTGGGGCTTGAGTCTCTATTACATCTTCGGCAACCTCGAGGTATTGGGCGGGTTCACGGGTATCACCGGCGTGCCGGCGCTCTCGATCTTCGGGCTGGATCTGGCTTCGCCGCGCGTGCTGGGCATTCTGATCTGGGCTGTGCTGCTGCTGGGTATCTGGAGCTTGCACAACCTGCTCGACTCCCGTGAAGGCCGCGCCATCCGTTCCTTGAAAACCGGCCGCGTGATGGCGGAATCCATGGGGGTGGACACGGCCAAGCAGCGCATCAAGCTGTTCGTGCTGGCCGCACTGCTCGCGTCCGTCTCGGGATGGCTCTATGCCCACCTGCAGCGCTTCATCAACCCGACCCCGTTCAACATCAATATCGGCATTGAATACCTGTTCATGGCGGTGGTGGGTGGCTCCGGCCACTTATGGGGTGCTGTGCTGGGTGCCACGTTGATCACGTTGCTGAAAGAGCAGTTGCAGGATCTGCTGCCCAAGCTTCTGGGCGCCAGCGGCAACTTCGAAGTGATCGTATTTGGTCTTTTGATGCTGTTGGTATTGCAGCGCGCCGCCGACGGCCTCTGGCCTCTGCTGGCGGGCTGGACACGGCGTTTCATGAAGCCAGAGCCTGCACGCAGGAATGCCGTGGCGCCCGCCCAACTCGCGCAGCGCACCTTGCCCCAGCCGGGCGAGATAGTGCTGGCGGCGGACGACGTCACCAAGCGCTTCTCGGGCCTCATCGCCAACAACGCCGTCAATCTCACGGTCAAGAGCGGCGAAGTGCACGCCCTGATCGGGCCCAACGGTGCAGGCAAGAGTACCTTCTTCAACATGATCTCGGGGGTGGACGATCCCACCTCAGGCAGCGTCAAGCTCATGGGGCAGCCCATGAACGGCAAGCCTTCGCGCGCCTTTGCCGCGCTGGGCCTGGGCCGCACCTTCCAGCACGTGCGCCTGCTGGGCCAGCGCAGCGTGCTGGAGAACGTCGCCCTGGGAGCCCACTTGCGGGGCCATCGCGGTTGGGTCTCGGCCATGCTGCGCCTCGACCGCCATGAGGAAGCTGCTTTGCTCGCCGAGGCGCGCCGCCAGATCGAGCGCTGTGGATTGCTTGAATACATCGACACGCCGGCTGCGTCGTTGCCGCTGGGCCAACAGCGGATTGTGGAAATCGCCCGCGCATTGGCAGGCCAACCGGCCGTGCTGCTGCTCGACGAACCCGCGGCGGGCCTGCGTCACCTGGAAAAGCAATCACTGGCCGCGCTGCTCGCGCAGTTGCGTGCCGAAGGTTTGGCCATCCTGGTGGTTGAACACGATATGGAATTCGTCATGAACCTGGCAGACCGCGTTACCGTGCTTGAATTCGGTACGGTCATTTCCACCGGCACTCCGGTGCAAGTGCAGGCCGATCCGCGTGTGATGGCTGCCTATCTGGGTGGCGACATCCCGGAAGCAGGGGAGAGCGCCTGATGAGCAAGCCTTTGTTGGAACTGGAAGGGTTCTCGGTCTGCTACGGTCCGGTGGAGGCCGTGCATCAGATCTCGTTGACGGTGGGCGACGGTGAGATCGTTACCGTGATCGGCCCCAATGGCGCAGGCAAATCCACCTTGCTCAATGCCACCATGGGTCTGCTGCGGTCCAGCGGTTCGCTCACCTTGTCCGGCAAGCGCATGACGCACCCCTCGGTGGAGGCCATGGTGGCGGCCGGCGTCGGGCTGGTGCCGGAAAAGCGTGAGCTTTTCGGCGAGATGTCCGTCGAAGACAACTTGCTGCTAGGGGGCTTCGCCCGCTGGCGGCGCGGCCAGCGCGACCAGAAGGCCCGCATGGGTGAAGTGTTCGAGATGTTTCCGCGCCTCTCCGAGCGGCGCGCGCAGATGTCGTCGACGCTTTCCGGCGGTGAGCGGCAGATGCTAGCCATCGGCCGTGCGCTCATGGCGCGCCCCAAGCTGCTGATGCTCGACGAGCCGTCCCTTGGCCTGGCGCCGCTGATCGTGCGCGAGGTCCTCAACATCGTGGCCTCCCTTCGAAGCCTGGGCGTTTCGGTGCTGCTGGTGGAGCAGAACGCCCGCGCCGCGCTGCAGGTGGCTGATCGAGGCTATGTGCTCGAAATGGGTGCCGTCGCCTTGGAAGGGGCGGCGAGCGATCTCCTGCATGACCGCCGCGTCATCGAAACCTACCTGGGTGTGGGCGGCCAGAAAGCTGCCTGATCACACCCCCGTTGCCCGAGTCAGGTGATGGCTTGGGCAGTACAGTCCAGGGCAAGGGCCCTAGCTTCCTGCAACTTTTAGGAAATACCTTATGACCACGCCACAACTTCAAAGTTATATCGCCGGTCGCTGGGTCGGAGCCCAGCCCGCGCAGGCACTGCACAGCGCCATCGACAACCAGGTGATTGCGCATACCCATGCCGAGGCCATCGATTTCGGTGAAGCACTTGAGCATGCCCGCAAGGTTGGCTTGCCGGCCATGATGGCCATGGATTTCCAGCAGCGTGCCGCGGCGCTGAAGGCGCTGGCCAAATACCTGGGCGAGCGCAAGGAAGAGATGTACGAGCTCTCCTTCCACACTGGCGCCACGCGCACCGATGGCTGGGTGGATATCGAAGGCGGCACCGGCACGTTGTTCGCATACGCCAGCATGGCCAGGGAACTGCCCAAGAGCGGCAACCTCTGGCATGAAGGTCCGCAAATGCCCCTGGGCAAGACAGGTGCCTTTGCCGGCACCCACGTGCTGGTGCCGCGCGGTGGCGTGGCGGTGCACATCAACGCCTTCAACTTCCCGGTGTGGGGCCTGCTCGAGAAATTCGCGCCTACCTTCCTGGCCGGCATGCCCAGCATTGGCAAGCCCGCCACCGCCACCAGCTTCCTCACGGAAAAACTGGTGCGCCTGATCAATGAGTCCGGCATCCTGCCTGAAGGCGCGCTGCAATTGGTGATCGGCGGCACGGGCGATCTGCTCGACCGGCTCGATGTGTCCGATGTGGTGACCTTCACCGGCTCCGCCGACACCGCGGCCAAGTTGCGTGTGTCTCCCAACATTGTCAAGAACAGCATCCCGTTCAACGCTGAAGCTGATTCCCTCAACTGCGCGATTCTGGCGCCAGACGTAACCCCTGATGATGAGGAGTTCGATCTCTTCGTGAAGGAAGTCGCGCGCGAGATGACTCAGAAGGCCGGCCAGAAATGCACGGCCATCCGCCGCGCCATCGTGCCTGCTCAACACGTCGATGCCGTGGCTGCCAAGCTGAGAGAGCGGCTGGCCAAGACCACGGTGGGCGATCCTCGCCTTGAGAACGTGCGCATGGGCGCGCTGGCTTCGAAATCGCAGCAGAAAGACGTGGGCGACCGCGTGGCCACGCTGCGCCAAGGCGCCGAAGTGGTGTTCGGCGGCGGCGAAGGTTTCGCACCGGTAGGCGAGGGCACCGGGAACGGCGCGTTCTTCCAGCCCACGCTGTTGCTGGCCCGCGATCCCCAGAACCATGCTGCCCACGATGTCGAAGCCTTCGGCCCGGTAAGCACCCTGATGCCCTACGGCGCAGGTATTGAAGAAGCCGTTGCGCTGGCCGCCAAAGGCAAGGGCAGCCTGGCTGGTACGCTGGTCACCAAGAGCGCCGAAGTCGCCGCCAAGGCCATCCCGCAAATGGCCATGCTGCACGGCCGCCTGCAGATTCTCGACCGCGCTGCCGCGCCGGAATCAACCGGCCACGGTTCCGCGCTGCCTTTCCTCAAGCACGGTGGCCCCGGCCGCGCGGGCGGCGGCGAAGAGCTGGGCGGCCTGCGTGCCGTGAAGCACATGATGCAGCGTTCTGCTTTGCAAGGCTCTCCTGCCATGCTGGCCGCCATCACGGGCGAAGCTACTTAAGGAATGTATTTACGGCCTCCTCACGGGGGCCTTGATTAGCTCTTCAATACGTTCTTACCCCAGCCCATCGTCATACCGGCTTTCGTCCGGGGCAGGCCATCCGGGTATGACGGGGGAAAACCTGCAAAGAGATTGTGAACACATTCTTATGCAGTATGGGCACGCAGCCAGGCAACGACGTCGGATGTGACCTGATCGCGATTGGTCTCATTCAGGATTTCATGGCGAGCGGCCGGGTACAGCTTGACGGTCACATCGGAAATGCCCGCATCCCGATAGCGCTGACCCAAGAGCTGAACCAACGCACCGCCGCCCGCGAGAGGGTCTGCATCACCAGAGGCGATCAGGATAGGCAGGTTGCTACGGATGCCTGCCAGCAGGGCCGGGTCGGCCAACCGAGGCGCGGGCGCAAATAGAGAAGGGATGACCGTGTCCGGGACATCCCATCCGCACCAGGGATCGGCGACATAAGCATCCACCTCCGCGTTATCCCGCGAAAGCCATTCATACCCGGTGCGGTGTTCAAATCCCGCGTTGAAGGCTTCCAGTCCGGCAGGCGCATCCGCAGGGGCATTGGCCAGGCCGGCGGCAAGCACGTCAATCGCGGTCGACCCCGACAGCACCACTCCCGACCAGGTTGAGGCGTGATCGAGGATCCCCGCCTGCGCCGCAAAGGAACCCATCGAATGCCCGAACAAGAACAGTGGCAGGTTGCCTTGCTGTGCGCGCAGAGCCGCTCCGAACTGGGCCACATCGGCAATCAGTCCTCCGAAACCAGCGTCGCCGAAATCACCCAATCGCCCGTCGGCCGTTCGTCCGTGCCCGCGGTGATCGACCGCATGGACCAGGAATCCGGCCGCATTCAGCGCCTTCGCAAACCGGTCGTAGCGCTCACCATGTTCGGCGAGTCCATGGGCGATTTGCACCGCGCCAACAGGGCTTCCTTTGACATCAATCCAAGCGTACGTCGCTACCTTGGTGCCATCGGCGTTGGAGAGAAAGAAGGAGGTCGAGGTGTTCATCATTTCATTTTGGCACGCAATAACATCGCTCGCTCCGCTGGCGTCATGGCCGGAACCATCCACCGCATGATCTGCTGGCTTTCCTCTGGCGGCAGAGAGGCCGCGATGCGTCCTTCCAGCGCACGTAGTTCATCGTCGCTGAAGGACGCCCAGAGAACGCGGTTATGTTCCGTTTCCTCGACGTACATATGGGTGAAGTTCTCTCCCACGAAAAGCGCCAACTCACGGTATAGCGCATGTGCCGCTTTTTCCCGTTCGGGACCGGTTGTGCAAATGCGCAGCGAGGCTGCTGCATCGCACAGGTTTGCCAATGCGGCCAGATGATGGGTATGCTCGGTGGCTATACGGGCGCTGGAGCCCATGCGGGTGGCCTCCAGCAGGGGATGAATGAATTCATTCTCGTGCTCCAGATGGGTGGCGCATGTGTCGGCCAGCTCCAGCACGCCTTCGTACACGGCATGCAGTTCGCTGGCGTCATGAACGTCGGCGCAGCCCGTGGCGCGCAGGGTTTCCATCATCATCGCGCGCAAGGCTTTGTGAATGCCGGCGTAGATATCAAAACGCGGCGCGGTGTCCGCAGCGGTAAATTCTTCCTGGGATAAACGCTTCATGGTCAGCATCTTTTGTGGTCCGTCATTCCCGGACAGCCGGCTCCAGACCGGGCGGGAATGACGGGGAGAGAGCGAAGACTGAGTAGGGCTTTGATCAGGCTTTCGGGCTTACCCGCGCCAGGGGCGCACGCCTATGCCTGCCAGAAGCATCAACGCAGCCAGCAACGCGAGGCTCCACTCGGAGAGCGTCGGTACCGGCGTGAGCGAACCTGGCACCGCGGTGACGGTCACGGTAGACACGGCGCTCGACGGCAAGAACCCTTCGGGCGGGCTGCCGGGGTACGTCGCGGTCAATTGCTGCTCACCTGCTCTGGTAAAGCGCAGGTTGCACTGGCCGTGGGCGGTGCTGTCCAGGTTGGCGATGCACGAGGCGCCGCCGCCGCTGATGGTGATCATGCCGCTGGAGATCACCGAGTCATCATCGGCGCTGACAGTGACGCGTACGGTGACTTGATCCCCCACGCGCGGGGCCGGTGGTTCCACGCTCACGAACTGCGTGGTGGTTTCGTGGGCAGGGGCGAAGTTCAGCGTGACCGTGCAGTTTTCCGTGATGGGGGCTGTTGTGGCCGTATTGCCGGAAACGGTGGCCCCGCCGCAACCGCTTGCGCTGGACAGCATGTAGCCGGCGTCGGGGGTGGCTCCTACTGTGGCACGAGTGCCATTGGCGACGCTTTGCGACCCCGGGTTGACCGTGCCATGCACGTCACCGGTGACCGCGGTCACGATCCAGCTTGGTCCGGCCTTCTGCGCCGAGCATTGCGCCGTGACCCCGCTGCCCGTTCCTGCGCAGGACCATGTCCATGGCCCGGAACCGGCCACTGCGCTGGCTGTGCCGGCGCTGCAGAGGTTTGTGGGCGCCTCGCTCAGGATCTTGCCGTCATCACTGCCGCAAACGCCATCGTCAGGGGAGGACGCGTCTCGAACGAACACCACGGGGACAGAGCAGTTTGCGGTCACCGGGCCGGCGGTGAACACATTGCCGTTGCGGCTTCCTGGGCATGAGGCGCCGATTGGTGTGCGCAGGCGGTAGCCAGGGGCGGGTGTCATGGTGAACTGCGCTGAACCGCCTGCTGGCAGGATCTGCACCGTGCTTGGCGAGATCGTGCCAGTACTGCCGTCGGTGATGGGCTCACCGCTGTTCGCATCGCGCACGGAGGGCGTGACATCCCAACTGCCGGTGCAGCCGTTGGCCCAGGGCATGCTTCCGGTGACGATGTTGTCCCATGCCAGGTTGATGGCCGCATCGGTGCTGTTGCGCAGCGGGTTGGGGCAGGGTACGGCTGCCATCGTCTGATTGGGCGGCAGAGGGGGAGAGCCGACCAATTGGTTGTTCTGTATCCAGAGCGCCCTTAGCTTGGTGAGCCCGTCCAGTGAGGGGATCTGGCCCGTCAACTGGTTGTCTCTGACGTAAAAATTCTCGATATTGACCAGATCGGTCAACGGCGGAATAGGGCCGCTCAACTGGTTGTATTCCACGTAGAAACTTCGCAGCTTGCCCAGGCCCAGCAGCGACGGAATGGAACCGCTCAGTTGGTTCGACGACGCGACGAAGCTGTCGAGATTGCCGAGGCCCGCCAGCGAGGTGATCGAGGTCAGTTTGTTGTTCGATGCCGAGAACGTTTTCAGCGCGGTGAGGCCGCTCATGTCGGGGATCGGCCCGGTCAATTGATTGGTGTTGACATTGAACTCCTGAAGTGCCGTCGCGCCGGCCAACGCGCCGATCTGCCCGTTCAATTTATTGCCGCTGACGTTGAAGATTTGGAGGTGGGTCAGGGCCGTGAGTGCCGGGGTTGATCCGGTCAATTGACCGCCCTGAATCCTGAATTCCATCAGGTCGGCGAGGCCGGTCAAGGGGGGAATCTCTCCGCTTAATTGATTGCTGCCCAGGTCGAGTGAGACCAGCTTGGTCAGTCCCGACAGGTCAGGGATAGCGCCAGTCAACGCGTTCTGCCGCAGATTGAGCGAAGTCAGTTCGGTCAGCGTTCCCAGTGAGGCGGGCAGGGTGCCTGTCAGATTGTTGAAATTCAGTTTGAGCGCGGTCACATGCGTTTTGCCTGAATCGCATGTGACGCCATTCCAAGCGCATTCCGTACCCGCCAATCCCAACCATTGGTTCTTGTTCGACCAGTTGGCGCCGCCGGCGCTGTTGTACAGGTCAACCAGAACCTGCCTCTCCTCCGGGGAAATATCCGCGTGGGCGGACATGCTGCCCAGCGTGGCAGCGAGAGCCAGTCCCGCCAGCTTCAAATACCGATGTGAAATCCGTTGCAACGGCATGCGTCTTACTCCTCCAAGAAACAAAAATGAGCGAGGGCTGATTCTTGGAATTGGCGCGTTGTCCGTCTATCGGTCACCTAACCGATACGAGGTGAAAAATTGCGGAGAAGGAGGCAGGCAACCGGAGCCATTGCCAAGGCTCGAAACGTCATGCGGCAAGGAGGGCGGTGATGTGAGGCGAATGAAATATAGGGTTTTCCCTAGTCACCAATGTGAGGAAAAAAACGTTACATTTCTCACACTTTTTTAAAAACAAACAAGTTTTTGCTAAATCTTCGGGATGCATCAGATGTGCGGCGATCAACCGAAGGCTTCAATCAGCGGTGAGCAAAAGGCCCGGAGCTTCATAACCATGGAACACACGGCTTGTTGGATTCAACCGCTCTCCACACCCTTCCGACCCGCATTTATCCCGCACAGGGCCCTGTTCTTGGGCTTGTCATGACAAAAAAAACAACGATCCCCGGCAGTATCTGCCCGCTTGCCATTGCGGCCGCCCTGCTGTTTGGCGGCACCCTGGCGCACGCCCAAGTCTCGCTGTCAGGAGCCAACGGCGTGGCTGTGAAAAAGCCGTCGGGCGAAGTCATCACTGGCTTTTCCAATGACGGCTCAGTCAGCATCCCTGCATTGGGACCGGCCGGCGGCTATGTGATCGCCAATCCTGATGGCAAGCTCTCTGTTGGCGCAGGGCCGACAGGGCCTGTGGGACCCACCGGGGCGACTGGTATGGATGGACCCACAGGAGCTGTCGGCGCCACAGGCGCTACAGGGGCGATGGGTCTGCAGGGACCGACTGGCTCAGTGGGCCCCACGGGGGCTACAGGCTTGCAAGGGCCTACGGGGGCAGCGGGCCCCACTGGCGCGCAAGGGGCCACGGGCGCCATAGGCGCGACTGGACTTCAAGGGCTTATAGGCCCCACAGGCGCTATAGGCCCGCAAGGGATTGCTGGTCCGACGGGGGCGGTCGGCGTGCAAGGCACCATTGGCCCAACGGGGCCCATGGGCTCGCAGGGTCTTGTGGGGCCCACCGGTCCCGCAGGCCTGCAGGGACCCACGGGGCCGGCAGGTGCGCCGGGCGCGGGTGGGATTGCGAGCGTCTATGGAGATGGTTCCGATGGCGCAATGAGTGTCACTACCAGTGCGAACTGGGTTTCGGCCCCTCCGGCAGGCACCTTGCAGTTCACCAACTTCTCGGTCGGATCCAGTGCCACGCTGACCATTCCCAGCGGTACGATCATTCGTGCAACCGGGACGGTTACCATTGCAGGCACCGTCACGGTGGCTGCCAGCTCATCCGAGGACAAGGGAATCGCCGCGACCGCAGCCACCATGGACTTCAATGGGAACGGCAAGGTTCAGCCAGGCGGGAAATCCGGAATCAGTACCTTGCTTGCACGTACGCTGGTCAATCCTGGCGCAATTGGCGGCGGGGTCGGCCTCTACAACAGCTCCACCTCGACTTCGGCAAATGTCGGTGGAGGCGGCACGGTGGTCATCGTTGCCAGCGGTGCGATCACAGTCACGGGCGCGGTTCAGGCCAACGGCCGCAATGGCCCCGCGGTCGTGTCGGGGACGAGTATCGGCGGCGGCGGTAGCGGCGGCGGCATCATCGTGATGGCCTCCAAAACTTCGATCAGCATTTCAGGCACGCTTTCGGCTACCGGCGGCAAGGGTGCTGATGCGGTGAGCGGCCCGAATGGAGGGTCTGCCTCCGGTGGTGGAGGCGGCGGTCTCGTCAACCTGCTGGCACCCAACGTGGCGCAAGCAGGCTCCATCCTGGTCGCTGGCGGCGCGGCAGGAGCGGGCCTCAACCCCAATTTCGGTTATGGCGCGGGTGGCGGAGGCTCTGCCGGCAACGGCGGTGACTCCGGTGGCGGCTCGACGCCGGCCACGGCGGGGTCCAGCGGCCTCTCCCTGAAGACCACCACTGTCGCGGATCCGTCGAGCCTGTTCATCGGCGCGGCTCATCTGCATTGAGCCGGACAAACAACGGCATCGTCTATCGATCTTTTGTACCCAAGAACTTCCCAGGGAGTGCTGGCCGCATGCAAGACAAACCAATCAAAGACCCGCAGGGGCCCAGAAAACTGTCATGGCGAGGGCCACAGGTTGCTGGCGCCTTGTGCGTGATCGCCGGCCTGGCAGGTACTCCGCTGGCGCACTCTGCCGGCATTACCATTGAACCGGCGGATGGCCCGGTCAGCATGGCGGGACTGACCGCTGATCTTGACTGTGACGATCTTGTCGTCAACGGTACCCTTGACGCCAGCGGCGCTACTTTTCAGAGAGTGGGCAACGTCATCATCGGCGCTGGAGGTTCGCTCACGGCGACCAATGCCAGCATCGAGGTGACTCAAAGCTGGCAGAACAACGGCAGCTTCAGTGGCGCCGGCAGTACCCTCACGGCGAGCAATGCCTGCGCCAATACGGGCACGGCTTTCTCTGGCAATACCACCTTCTATAACTTCAGCGCCACCTCGCCTGGCTTGGTGCTGAGCTTCGCCACTGGCAGCGAGCAGAAGGTGGGCGGTCTGCTGACCCTGCACGATGTCACGCTGCAGGCTCAAGGGGGCTGGGCCTACCTGACCTTGTCGCAAGGGGGTACCCAAAACATTAGCACCGTGGGCGTCAATAGCGTGGATGCTTCACGTGGCCAGCGTCTGGCGCCTACTCAGACCAATCAGATCGGTGGCCGGGCGCCCAATTGGTTCAGCAATCGGTCGAGCTTCGATGTGTCGCCCGTACCTACCAATGGCCCCCTGGGCTTGACGCTGCTGGGGCTGCTGTTGAGTGCCGCCATGTTCCTGCGCCGCCAGGTCACGTCCAGGCGTTCTTGAGCTCAGGCGTTTCCATTCTGCTTAGATCCCCGTACAGATTCAGGAGAGTTCTCATCATGATCCGACAGATTACTCCCGCTGGCAGTATCAGCCCGCTGGCCTTGGCCGCCGCCTTGTTGATGGGCGGCGCTGCAGCGCACGCGCAAGTGTCGCTGTCAGGCGCCAACGGTGTGGCGGTCAAGACTCCCGCGCCGGCCAATTCCACGATCACTCTCTTTGCAAACGACGGATCGGTGACGATTCCGGCGTTGGGGCCGACAGGTGGCTATGTCTTCAGTGATGCCACCGGCAAACTGTCGGTTGGTGCCGGGCCCACCGGACCCGCAGGGGAGACTGGCGCTACAGGGGCGCAGGGCCCCACGGGTGCAGCGGGTGCCACCGGGGCGCAAGGCGCCACGGGAGCGACTGGTGCCATTGGCGCCACCGGGGCCACGGGTGCACAAGGTCCGACAGGCGCTACCGGCTTGACGGGCTTGCAAGGTCCAACGGGACCGACAGGGGCGCAAGGCGTCACGGGACCGACAGGGGCGCAGGGCGCCGTGGGCCAAACCGGCGCGCAAGGCGCGTTGGGGCCCACAGGCCCGACGGGTGCCGTGGGGGCGACTGGGGCCGTGGGTCCCTCGGGGTCGCAGGGCTCAGCCGGGCCGACAGGGCCGCAAGGAATTCAAGGGATTCAAGGCACGCCAGGCGCGCAGGGCGCTCCAGGCGCCGTGGGCCCTACAGGTCCTAGCGGGTCAACGGGCGGTCTTGGCCCGACGGGACCGACCGGACCCCAAGGGCCGACGGGGACGGGAGGCGCCACCGTGATGCTGTTTGGCAATGCCGGAGGCTCCGTGAGTGCCAGCCAGACCCGGTTTATCGGCATATCGGGCAGTGCAAATCCCGTGAATATCGGCCTTGGTTTCGCGATGCCAACTGCGGGAACGATCAATATTCTGCGTGTGGTACTGAACAGCACACCAGATAGCGGTGCTGGCACTCAGACGTATACGTTCACGGTATACAAGAACGCGACAACCACGGGACTATTTTGCGCTATTCAAGAACTCAATACCACATGTACTGCATCCGGCTCGGTGGCTTTCCTTGCTGGTGATGTGCTCACGCTCCAAAGTGTTCCTTCCAGCACCGGTAGCGGAAATCCAGCCGCTGTTTCTCCTGCATGGTCGTTGAAAATAACGCCGAATTGACGGATCGAGCAACGGCCCTATAGTTCTCTTTGACGCTCTCATCTGAAGCGGGGGCTGGCAACGGCCCTCGCTTTTTTCGTTCCATGACGTCTCAACTCCGTATTTGCCTGAACATGATCGTCAAGGATGAAGCCGGCGTCATTGAGCGCTGCCTCGCCTCGGTCAAGCCTTTCATTCATCACTGGGTCATCGTGGATACGGGCTCCACCGATGGCACCCAGGAGATCATTCGCCGCTACATGTCGGACATGCCGGGCGAACTGCATGAGCGCCCGTGGCGCAACTTTGGCCACAACCGCAGCGAGGCCATGGCGCTGGCTCGAGGCCGGGGCGATTACGTGCTGATCATGGATGCGGACAACAGCTTTCACGCACCGCATGGATGGTCGTGGCCTGCGCTGACGGAACCCGCCTATCATCTTCAGGTGGCGAGCAGCGGCACGCGCTACCAGCAATGCCTGCTGGTCTCCAATGCGCTGGCCTGGCGCTGGGTCGGTGTGCTTCACGAATACTTGGCCACCGATGCGCCGCATCATGTCGCCTCGCTGGACGGCCCCTGGGTGGAGCGGCGGCACGAGGGGGCGCGCAGCCGTGACCCGCTCACCTTCCGCAAGGACGCGGCTCTGCTGGAAGAGGCGTTGCGGGAAGAGCCCGGCAATGCGCGCTATGTGTTCTATCTGGCGCAAAGCTGGCGGGATGCGGGGGAACCCGAGAGAGCCCGGCAGGTTTACCTGGAGCGCTCGCGCATGGGTGGTTGGGCAGAGGAGGTGTGGTATTCGCTCTATCAAGCCGCGGTACTCGCCGAACGCCTGCAACTTCCCGACGCCGAGGTGTTGGGGGCCTACCTTGCGGCCTATCAGAACCGCCCGTCGCGTATAGAGCCTCTGGTGGCGTTGGCCCGCCGCCATGGCCACCGGCAGGAGTGGGCCATGGCACAGCTCTACGCACGCGCGGGAATGGCCCTGCCCATGCCCTCTGACCTGCTCTTCATGGATGAAGGCATGTACCGCTGGGGCGCCATGGACGAATCGGCGATCTCGGCCTACTGGCTTGGTGATCATCAGGAGTGTTTCCGGCTTTCCATGCGTCTGCTTGACGGCGACCTGCTGCCCGAGTCCGAGCGGCCGCGCGTAGAGGCCAATCGTGATTTCGCGGCGCTGGCGGTGGCCGGGCGTACCCGGCAATACCCGCGGGCGGTCGTGCAGCAACTCATGCAGCGAACCGGTAACGCCGAGGCCGATGTGACCTTGACGGTGACCACCTGCAAGCGGCTCGATCTGTTCGAGCGCACGATGAACTCGTTTCTGAATTGTTGCCAGGATCTGCACCGCATTCAGCGCTTCGTATGCGCGGACGACAACTCCAGTCCACAGGATCGCGAGCGCATGCGGGAACTTTATCCGTTCTTTGAATTCATCCTCAAGGATCCGCAGGACAAAGGGCACGCACGCAGCATGAATCTGCTGCGCGCCGAGGTGAAAACGCCTTATTGGCTGCACATGGAGGACGACTGGGAGTTCCTGGTGGAGATCCCCTATGTGGGGCGTGCCGTGGAGGTTTTGCAGGCCGAACCTGAGGTGGCCCAGGTGCTGTTCAATCGCAACTATGCGGAAACGCTAGCCGATCGCACTCTGGTGGGCGGGCAGCAACGCAAGCATGCCAGCACGGGCCAGCGCTATGTGCTGCACCAGCATGTGCTCTCCGATAGACAGGCCGAATTCTTTGCCCGGTACCCTGAGGGCTCGCGCAGCAATATGTGGTGGCCCCATTTTTCGCTGCAGCCCTCATTGATGGATGCGCGCAAGCTGCTGTCATTGGGCGCGTTTGACGAGACGGGCGGGCACTTCGAGCAGGAGTTTGCCCGCCGTTTCATGGCGTCAGGCCATGGCACGGCGTTCTTTGATCTGGTCGTGTGCCAGCATATCGGACGCCTTATTGCACAGAGGGGCTCCGGCATACCCAACGCATACGACCTGAACGGCGAGCGCCAGTTTTGAGCACAAAGGTAGGTAAGGTATTGTCAAGGCTGCACGTGCTACCCTGACGCTGAATGAAAACCCTGCTCATCGTCTATCACAGTCTCACGGGCGGTACGCGTCAGATGGCCGAGGCGGCCGCGGACGCGGCGCGCCACCAGGAGGGTGTGGCTGTGCGTTTGTTGCGGGCCCAGAATGCTGGGCCCGCTGACATGCTGGCAGCCGATGGCTATCTGTTTGCCACGCCTGAAAACCTGGCGGCCATCGCGGGGTTGATGAAAGATTTCTTCGACCGTTGTTACTACCCTGTGCTCGAACAGATCAACGGCAGACCCTATGCGGTGATGATCTGCGCCGGCAGTGATGGGCAGAATGCACTGCGCCAGATCGATCGGATCGCTACCGGCTGGCGGCTCAAGGCAGTGGCTCCGGGTTTGATCGTCTGCACCCATGCGCAGACGCCGGAACATATTCTGGCGCCCAAGATCATCGGCAAGGAGGATTTGGCTCGCTGTGCCGAGTTAGGTGAGGGGCTGGCGGCAGGGTTGGGGGCAGGGGTGTTCTAGAACACGCTCCTTGGGCGAACTGAAAGTGAAAGGCAGGTAGCTATGAACGTTCAAGCGCACGAGAATTTGCTTCAACTGCTGAAGGGCCGCTTCGAGAAGCACAAACACCGCCACAAAGGCATTGCGTGGCCGGATGTTCTTGCCCAGCTTGAGGGCAAGCAGAATGCGCTTCGGGCATTGAATGCCATGGAAGCGACGGGAGGGGAGCCGGATGTCATCGGCATGGCTCAGGACGGCAAAGGTCTTGTCTTTTGCGACTGTTCGCCAGAAAGCCCTGCCGGCCGCAGAAGCACATGCTACGACGCCGAGGCACGCATGGCCAGGAAGGAGCACCGGCCTGAAAGCAGCGCGGTCGAGATGGCTTCTGGGATCGGTATCGATCTTTTGACCGAAGAGCAGTACCGCGCCTTGCAGGCATTGGGCGAATTTGACCTCAAGACTTCAAGCTGGATTGCCACACCGCCCGATGTGAGGGCGCTTGGCGGGGCACTCTTCTGCGATCGGCGGTACGGGCAGGTATTTGTGTATCACAACGGCGTGCAGTCGTACTACGCCGCCAGGGGCTTTCGCGGCTCGCTCGTGGTGTAAGACCGTATCGCGCAGACCAGAAAGTCTCTGCATGAGATAGGCGGAAGCCGGCACCAGAAATCTTTGTTTCGTACCAAGCCCCTTGGATCGATTGATTCAAGGGGCTTTTTACGTGCCCATATGCCCGGAATGGGAAAAGGATTTTTCAAAATTTATTCAACTTCATGGTAACCAATAGGTGTTACAAAAATTTCTTGCTTTCAATTTTCAAGGATTATTTGAAGTAGTAAAAAATAATTAAATATATTGATTGTGATAGAGGTGGATTCAGGCATCGATTGTTTTATTAACGGAAGAAATTTAATTAAATCAAAGGGATGTGAATTTTTTACATTAATAAAATAAGAATTTATTACTAATTTTTGAACAAAAAGGGTATTTGTTCTTATGTATGGATTTACATAATGGTTTCCCCTAGTTTCAAAACTCACAATTTCACACGTTGATACATATAATCGCCCGCCGAAGCTTGATGTTTTGAAACTTTCAGTAAAGGTTAAATAAATCCATGCAAACCAACTGTCCAGCGGCCTCAAGCCTGCCCGGGTGGGGAAGGTGGAGGCCACGAGCTGCCGCAGCGCTATGCGTGGCTGGCATGGCTTGGGCCGGTGTAGCGCATGCCGACGGCTATACCGTTCCGGCGGGGGAAACCTACGAACTGAGCGATATGACCATGGATCTGGCGTGCGGAGATCTGGTCGTGGATGGCACGCTCAACGTAAGCGCCACCACGTTCCAGAACATCAACCGCATCATCGTCAGCAGCGGGGGGTACTGGCCGCCACAGGCTCCAGCTTCGACGTGGCCCGAGCCAATCTGCAGATCAGTGGCCGCTTCACGGGGCGTTCCATCACCACGACCTACAGCTGCAACGGCGGAGGCACCAATCCTCCCGCCCAAATGGCACCGATTCCCACCAACGGGCCGCTGGGCTTGGCGCTGATGAGCCTGCTGCTGGGCGCGGCTTTGCCGGCGCGCCGCTGGTTGAACAAACGGCGGCAATCCGCACGCTGACATCCCCTCATTGAATCTACGCAGAAAGCATAGTCATGCAAAAGCACATTTCCTCCCGCTTCGCTCTCAGCCCCTTGTTGGCCGTCTCATTGCTGGCGCTGGGTGCCGCCGTTCACGCCGCGCCTGCAGTCATGTCGGGCACGGATGGCGTGGACATCAAGCAAGGCACCACCACCATCACTCAGTTCAGAACCGGTGGCGTGTCGATCCCATCGCTGTCGGCTGGGGGGTTCGTGAGGGCTGACGGCACTGGAACGCTGTCGGCTGATCCGAACGGCCCTGTCGGGCCTCAGGGGGATCAGGGCCCGGTCGGGCCGATAGGTCCGCAGGGGCCTCAGGGTGATATAGGGCCGGTGGGCCCGGCTGGCCCGCAGGGTCCGGTAGGGCCACAGGGTATCCAGGGCGAGGTCGGGCCAGTGGGACCCAGCAATGTGCCGATCCTTGGCAGTTCTGGTGGCGGCGTGATTCCTGGTGGCGGCCTTGCTGGTGCCTGGACGCGGTATATTGGGACCGCAAGCGTAAGTACACCAGGGGGCTCGGAAAGCGGTCAGAGCGTGGCGTTTCCGGTGGCCGGAACTTTGAAGAATCTTCGGGTCAGAACAAGTGACAATCCTGGCAACTTTACGGGCAACCAGACCTATACGTTCACTGTGATGGTGAATGGCAATGCCACCGGCATTACCTGTACTGAGTCTGTCAGCGCCACCTCTTGCTCTGACACTACCAACACCGCGTCGATCGCTGCCGGGGATACCATCAGTCTCAGGGCGAGATCGTCTGCTTGGGCAGCTTCTGCTTCCGTTACCTGGTCGCTCCTGCTCCAGCCTTGAGCGCACGGCCCCCGCGAGTGTCTTTGGCGGGGGCGCTTCGAGGTGCGCCGGCGCTCACGGGCAGCCGTACCTCGGCCTTGATTTCCTTCAGCACGATCGATGAGCGCATGTGGGTAACCCCCGGCAGCTTGAACAGCTCCGCATGTAGAAACTGCTCATACTCGGCGATGCCGGGCACCAGCACGGTGAGAATGTAGTCGGCTTGGCCTGTGGTTGACAGGCAGCGCACGATCTGCGGCGTGGCTGCCACGGCGCGTTCGAACTGGCGCACCAGTTCTTCGGTGTGCTGGCTCAGGTTGGCCTCCACCACCACCATCAGATCCAGGCCCACCTTGGCACGGTCGACCAAGGCCGTATAGCCGCTGATCACCCCCGCGGCCTCCATTTCCTTGATTCGTTTCCAGCAGGGCGTAGGCGAGAGGCCTACGCTCTCGGCGATCTGCTGCACGGTCTGGCGTGAATCGCGTTGCAGCTCCTGCAGGATGAGCAAACTGTGGTGGTCGAGATCAATTTTCTCGTTCATGGCATTTTTTGAGAATGAATTCCTCCAAATATAGCCATATTGGCGACGAATAAGAATCCTTTTTGCGCCAGAAAGCCTATGCTTTGGTTCCATGGCGGGCTGCACGAGAGCGTGAACACGCTCCAGGATCCGCCCTACAGAAGAGACCCACCATGACTGAAAGCGCGACTCCTATCCGGCACTCCAACTACCGCCTGTCAGACAGCCTCTGGGCGCGCGAAGGCCAGGTCTTCATGACCGGCACACAGGCCCTGGTGCGCCTGCTGGTGATGCAGCGCCAGCACGATGAAGCCGCGGGGCTGAACACCGAGGGCTTCGTCTCGGGCTACCGGGGATCTCCCTGGGCATGCTCGATCAGCAAATATGGAAGGCCGGCAAGCGGTTCAGCGAAGCTGGTATCCGCTTTGTTCCCGCGATCAACGAGGAACTGGGCGCCACGCAGGTGCTGGGCACCCAGCGGGTGGAGAGCGACCCTGAGCGCACTTGCGAGGGCGTGTTTGCCATGTGGTACGGCAAGGGCCCCGGAGTGGACCGCGCGGGCGACGCGATCAAGCACGGCAACGCCTATGGTTCTTCGCCGCACGGCGGTGTGCTGGTGGTGGCGGGCGACGACCATGGTTGCGTCTCTTCATCCATGCCGCACCAGAGCGACCAATTGCTGCAGGCATTTCATATGCCTGTCGTCTCGCCAGCCAACGTGGCTGAATACCTGGAGTTTGGCCTGTACGGCTGGCAGCTTTCACGCTTCAGTGGCAACTGGGTGGGCATGACGGCGCTTTCGGAAGTGGTCGAAAGCGGCGCCACCGTGGATCTGGATCTCATCAATGCCCGCGTGGCCGCCTGGCAGGATGCCGAGGCCGTGCGCGCGGCCTCGGGCCATACCGCTCCCGCAGGCGGCTTGCATTACCGCTGGCCCGATCTGCCTTCGCTTCAGATCGAGGAGCGGCTGGCGCAGAAGTTGAACGCCGTCGCAGCTTTCTCGGCGGTGAACTCGATCGATCGGCACGTGATCGAATCGCCGCACGCCACGGTCGGGATCGTGACCTGCGGCAAAGCCCACTATGACTTCATGGAAGTGTTGCGCCGCCTGGAAATTACACGCGACATGCTTTCGGCAGCAGGCGTGCGCCTTTACAAGGTCGGTCTTTCTTTTCCGGTGGAAACCACGCGCATGAAGGAGTTTGCGCAAGGGCTGAAGGAAATCCTGGTCATCGAGGAAAAAGGCGCGGTGGTCGAGACGCAACTGCGCGATCTTTTCTACAACGCGCCAGTGCGCCCCCTCATTCTGGGCAAGAGCGATGCGCAGGGCAGTCCGCTGGTTTCCTCACTGGGCGAGTTGCGCCCCTCGCGCCTGATCGAACTCACCGCAGATTGGTTGATACGCCATTTCCCCGAGTTTGCCGATCGCCGCGCGCACGTGCGCGATTTCACGCTGCCAGAGTTGCTTTCCAATGATTCGGACAGCGTCAAGCGCCTGCCTTATTTTTGTGCCGGGTGCCCGCACAACACTTCCACCGTGGTGCCCGAGGGGTCGACGGCGCGCGCCGGGATCGGCTGCCATTTCATGGCCAACTGGATGGACCGCGACACCGCGGGGCTGATCCAGATGGGCGGCGAGGGGGTTGATTGGGTGTCGCACGCCATGTTCACCAAGGTGCCGCATGTTTTCCAGAACCTGGGCGATGGCACCTACTACCACTCCGGCTATCTGGCCATCCGGCAGGCAGTGGCCGCCAAGGCCCGCATCACCTACAAGATCCTGTTCAACGACGCGGTGGCCATGACGGGCGGGCAGCCGGTGGATGGCATCATCAGTGTCGATGCGATCGCGCGGCAGGTGGAAAGCGAAGGCGTGAAGCTGGTGGTGGTGCTCTCCGACGACATCGGCAAATACGATGCCATCAAGGATCGCTTTCCCACCGGCACCGAGTTCCATGACCGGGCCGAGCTGGATGCCGTGCAGCGCCGCTTGCGCGAGATCGAAGGCGTGACGGTGCTCATCTACGAACAGACCTGCGCGGCCGAGAAACGGCGCCGGCGCAAGAAGGGCGAGATGGCTGATCCCGACAAGCGCCTGTTCATCAATGAAGCGGTCTGCGAAGGCTGCGGTGATTGCAGCGTGCAAAGCAACTGTGTGGCGGTGCTGCCGCACGAGACCAGCCTGGGCCGCAAGCGCAAGATCGATCAGACGGCTTGCAACAAGGATTATTCCTGCGCCAAGGGCTTTTGCCCGAGCTTCGTGAGCGTGCGCGGCGGCAAGATGCGCAAGAAGGTGGGCGCGCTGGCGGCCGCTTCTTCGGGGCAGGGCGGGGCAAGCGCGCTTTCGCAGCTGGTGGACAGCCTGCCGCTGCCCGAGGCGCACCGCTGGACAGGACCTTATGATCTGCTCGTGACCGGTGTGGGCGGGACGGGTGTGGTCACCGTGGGGGCCGTGATTGCCATGGCCGCCCATCTGGAGGGCAAGAGCGCGTCGGTGCTGGATTTCATGGGCTTTGCCCAGAAGGGCGGGGCAGTGCTGAGCTTCGTGCGCCTGGCCGATGTGCCCGAGCGCCTGAACCAGGTGCGCATCGATACCCAGCAGGCTGATGCCATTCTGGCTTGCGACACCGTGGTGGCGGCGCAGCCCGAGGCTCTGGGCACGGTGCGCCATGGCCGCACGCGCATTCTTGCCAACGTGCACGAAACCCCGGTAGCTGAATCCCTGAAGAACCCGGATGCCAGCCTGAAGACCGCCGGGCTGCTGGCCAAGCTGCGCTTTGCCGCTGGCGCCGATCGGGTGGAGACTTTCGACGCGCAGGCGATGGCGGAAGAGTTCCTGGGCGATACAGTGACGGCCAATATCTTGGCGATGGGTTTTGCTTGGCAGCGGGGCCTGGTGCCCGTCAGCCTGGCCGCGGTACACCGTGCGATCGAACTCAATGGCGTGGCCGTGCCGTCCAACCAACTGGCCTTTTCACTGGGCCGGCTGGCTGCGGCCGATCCGGACGCTTGCAAGGCGCTGTTGGGCCAGAGCACGCAGCCGTCCGTTGGCGGATCGGCCAGCGTTGAAACGCTCGATGGTTTGATGGCCCGTGGCAAGGACATGCTGACGGTCTATCAGAACGCGGCCTATGCGGAGCGCTACGCTGCCACCGTGCGTGAAGTGCGCGCGCGTGAACAGCAGGTGGAGCCGGGCAGTGAGCGTCTGACCCGCGCGGTGGCCAAGAGCCTGCTCAAGCTCATGGCCTATAAGGACGAGTATGAGGTGGCGCGTCTCTACACCGACCCCGCATTTCGCAAATCCTTGACGCAGCAGTTCGAGGGAGACCTCAAGCTCAGCTTCTACATGGCACCGCCTACTCTCAGCAAGCCCAAGAATGGGGAATCTCCGCGCAAGATCGAACTTGGCGGCTGGAT
The DNA here is from genome assembly GCF_049532675.1 of Ottowia sp. VDI28. Taxonomy (NCBI): domain Bacteria; kingdom Pseudomonadati; phylum Pseudomonadota; class Betaproteobacteria; order Burkholderiales; family Comamonadaceae; genus Ottowia; species Ottowia sp. VDI28. The sequence goes on from NZ_CP149820.1 coordinate 3,056,233, forward strand.
GCTCCCCGCCATGAAGCTTCTGGCCAAGGGCAAGGCGCTCCGGGGCGGCTTGCTGGACATCTTCGGCCGGACGGGCGAGCGCCGCATGGAGCGCGAATTGATCGCCAGTTACGAAGCCCGCGTGCGCGAACTGCTGCCACAATTGACGGCCGGCAACCTGCCGCTGGCCGCAGAGGTCGCCGCCGTCCCGCTCACCATGCGCGGGTTCGGCCATGTCAAGCAAGCCAACGTGGTGCTGGCGAGGGTGCGTGAGGCGGAGCTGTTGCACCGTTTCAATCCCGAGCGTTATGCCGTGCCTGAACGCAAGGCAAAAGCGGGGCAACTGCGGGGAATCGCGGTGGTGGCTCAATAAAGAGCGTTTGCTCGTGTGTTTCTGGGACCGCCAAGCTCCAGCTTGGCATCCGCGTCACGTGGAGGCGCTGCCTGCCAAGCTGGAGCTTGGCGGTCCCAGGAGGGGCTTCAACTGGTCAGCTTCAGCCCCAGAATGCCCACCACGATCAGCGCGACGCAGATGAGGCGCGGCGCATTGGCAGGGTCCCCAAAGAGCACGATGCCGAGGATCACGGTGCCCACGGCACCGATGCCTGTCCACACGGCGTAGGCGGTGCCCACGGGAAGTGAGCGCATGGCCAGTCCGAGCAGCGCCACGCTGGCCACCATCGCAGTCACGGTGCCCACGGTCGGCCACAGGCGCGAGAACCCGTGGGTGTATTTCAGGCCGATGGCCCAGCCGATTTCAAACAGACCGGCAATGAAAAGCAGAATCCAAGGCATAGTTTTCTCAAAGGGGTAGGGTGCAGGGTCGTCCCCGGTAAGAGCGGCGCGCCGGGTCGTCCCGGCGGTGATCAGCGAGGCCTTCGAAGCTTTCAAGGCTGCTGCGTTGATGGGTGAATTTTATGGATTCGGTGCCATTGCGGTGAGTGTGGTTTGCCAACCACCCATGGGCCGCAGGGGAAAGCGCAGGTTGAGGCGAGGTTAGCCGATTTCCGGCCAGCGCTTTCGCAGCCACAGCCAGGCCACGAGCCCGACCGCCAGAAACGCCGATGACATCAACGCCAGCCCCATGGCCGAATGCATCACCAGCGGAGCCACTATGCCGGCGACGATGCCGTTGGCGGTAGAGCCCACCACGGCTTGCAAAGAGGAGGCCATGCCTCGCCGTTCGGGGTGCAGATCGAGCACCAGTAGCGTGACGACAGGCACCATCAGGGCCCAGCCGAACGCGAACACGGTAATGGGCCACAGTGACCAGAGGGGGTGCGGCGTGAACAAGGCGTTCGCGGCGATGTTCAAGACTGACACCGCCAGCATGATCCGAAAGCCCTGCATGATCTGGTTCTTGGGCGCGACCTTGCCTGCCTTTCGGCCTGACAGCCACGAGCCCGCCATGATGCCGGCGATGCTCATGATGAAGAACCAAAAGAATTGCGTAGGCCTGAGGTGCAGGATGTCGCCCAGGAAGGCCGGTGCCGAGAGCACGTAGAGAAACATGCCGTTGAAAGGCACGCCGGATGCCAGGGCCAGCAGCAGAAAGCGCACGTCGGTCAACAATAGCCAGTACCCGCGCATCAGGTTGCCGAACTGCAGGGGCTGGCGGTCATTCTGGTGCAGCGTTTCGGGCAGCATCCGCCAGTTGAGAGCCCACAAGGCCACGCCAACGCCAACGAGAAACCAGAACACCGCGTGCCAGCTCACGGCTTCTGCGAGCACACCGCCCACGACGGGCGCCAGTGCCGGGGCGACCCCGAAAAAGATGGTCACCTGGCTCATCACCCGCTGCGCTTCGCTAGGGGGTACATGTCGCGGATGACCGCGCGGGACACCACGATGCCGGCGCCAGTGGAAAGCCCCTGGAGCGCGCGGAAGAAAATAAGCTGCCCCACGCTTTGCGAGAGCGCGCAGCCGAGGGAAGCCAGTGTAAAAACAGCCAGCCCCCACAGGATCACAGGGCGCCGTCCGAAACTGTCAGACAGCGCGCCATGAAACAGGTTCATGAAGGCAAAGCCGAACAGATAGGCCGAGAGCGTCTGCTGCATCTCGATCGGCGTGGCGTTCAGCGATTTGGCAATGGCCGAGAACGCCGGGATGTAGGTGTCGATGGAGAACGGCCCGAGCATGCCCAGCACCGCCAGCAGGACGGCCATGGCCCATCGGGGGCCTTTCCATAGGTGGGTAGCGTCGGGGTTCATGCGAAATTCTTATGGAAAAAAGAAGCTGGCCGAGGTAGACATGGGCCAGCTTTGGAGTGTCAGCGCTTATGAACGTCATCCCCACGCAGACGGGGATGACGAAAAAGTGCGGGCGTCAGAAGATTACAGCGAATCGATGAAGCTGCGCAGCTTGTCGGAACGGCTGGGGTGCTTGAGCTTGCGCAGCGCCTTGGCTTCTATTTGGCGGATGCGCTCGCGCGTGACATCGAACTGCTTGCCCACTTCTTCCAGCGTGTGGTCGGTGCTCATCTCGATACCGAAGCGCATGCGCAGCACCTTGGCTTCGCGAGGCGTCAGGCTGTCGAGGATGTCCTTCACCACGTCGCGCAGGCCCGCCTGCATGGCGGCGTCCACGGGCGCGGTATTGTTCTGGTCTTCGATGAAATCGCCCAGGTGGCTGTCGTCGTCGTCTCCGATCGGCGTTTCCATGGAGATCGGCTCCTTGGCGATCTTCATGATCTTGCGGATCTTGTCTTCCGGGATTTCCATCTTCTCGGCCAGGATGCCGGCATCCGGCTCGAAGCCGAATTCCTGCAAGTGCTGGCGCGATATGCGGTTCATCTTGTTGATGGTCTCGATCATGTGCACCGGAATGCGGATGGTGCGTGCCTGGTCGGCGATCGAGCGCGTGATGGCCTGGCGGATCCACCACGTGGCGTAGGTCGAGAACTTGTAGCCGCGGCGGTATTCGAACTTGTCGACCGCCTTCATCAGGCCGATGTTGCCTTCCTGGATGAGGTCCAGGAACTGCAGGCCGCGGTTGGTGTACTTCTTCGCGATCGAGATTACCAGGCGCAGGTTGGCCTCGATCATCTCTTTCTTGGCATCACGGCTGGCGGCTTCGCCTTCGTTCATGCGCTTGTTGATGTCTTTCAGCTCGTCGAGCGGCACCACCACGCGCGATTGCAGATCCATCAGCTTTTGCTGCAGATCCTGGATCGGCGGAATGTTGCGTTCCATCACCGCGCTCCAGGGCTTGCCGGCGGTGGATTGCTTCTCGACCCATTTCAGGTCCAGCAAGTGTGAAGGCGCCTTGTTGCCGGCACGGTCGCGGCCTGAGAAATCGGCGATGAAGAGTTCTTGCGGGTAGCCGCACTTGTCAACGATGATGCGGCGCAGCTCGCGCTCTTTTTTGCGCACATCGTCCACTTGCGTGCGCACCATGTCGCACAGCTTCTCGATGGTCTTGGCCGTGAAGCGGATCGTCATCAGCTCGGCAGACAGAGCCTGCTGGGCCTTGTGATAGGTGGGGGAGCCCCAGCCTTCCTTGTCGTAGATGCGGTGCACCTTCTCGAACAGGTCGGCGATGCGGTCGAAGCGCTCCAGGGCCTGGTTCTTCAGCTCTTCCAGTTTCTTGGTGAGTGCCTTGGAGCCGCCCTTGCCGTCGTCGTCGTCCTCTTCGTCGTATTCGTCGAAGTCTTCCTCGGCGACGTAATCGTCGTTTTCGTTCAGGTCGGAGAAGCCGTCGACGATGGTGGAGATGACGACCTTGCCTTCGCGGATCTCGCCCGCCATCAGCAGGATTTCGGCGATCGTGGCCGGGCTGGCGCTGATGGCTTCCATCATGTCCATCAGGCCGCCTTCGATGCGCTTGGCGATCTCGATCTCACCCTCACGGGTGAGCAGTTCCACGGTGCCCATTTCACGCATGTACATGCGCACCGGGTCGGTGGTGCGGCCGAATTCGCTGTCCACGGTGGACAGGGCGGCTTCGGCGGCTTCTTCCGCTTCTTCCTCGCTGGAGCCGGTGGGCGCGTTGTCGGTGATGATCAGCGTTTCGGCATCCGGCGTCTGCTCGTACACGGCCACACCCAGATCGTTCAGGGTGGCAATGACGGCTTCGAGCGTTTCGGCGTCGAAGAGCTTGTCGGGCAGGTGGTCGGAGATTTCGACGTGCGTCAGGTAGCCACGCGTCTTGCCCAGTTTCAGCAGCGTTTTCAGGTTGGAGCGCCGCTTGAGCATTTCCTCTTCGGTGAGGACGGTTTCGTCCAGGCCGAATTCCTTCATCAAGGCGCGTTCCTTCGCCTTGCTGATCTTCATGCGAAGGGGCTTGACCTTCTCGACCGCGGCAGCCGCTTCCTGCTCGGGTTCACCCTCGAGATCGGATTCGATGTCTGAGAGATCCTCGTCTTCGCTCATCCCCTTGGCGGCGGATGCGCTCGGGCGGCCGCGCTTGCCCGCGGCTGCTTTGCCGCTGGCAGCCGGGCGGCCGGGTTTCTTGGGCGTCAGTTTCTCGTCTTCAAGAGAGGCGTCTTTGGCTTTGGCAGCCTTGGCGGCCTTGGCTGGCGCGGATTTGGCGGCGGCAGCGGATTTTGCGGTCGTTTTTTGAGCGGACATGAGCGTACCTCGTGGGGCAATGCATCGAATCAAAAGCAGAAAGCGTGCGGTGACAGGCACTTTTGCCTGGGGCCGTACCAGCCAAGCCAGCTTGCGCGTGCAGCGCCAGCCAGGCCATTTCTGCCGGGGCAAGATAGAGGGGCGATCATTTGGTATGCAGCCCTTGCGGTATATTGGCCGCCCCTTACGCGAGGGGTGCGCTTCATAAGCGCTTTGGCCGGGCCGGAGGTGCTGCTGTCGCTCTTGCCGTCAGGTAAGCTCTTAATTATAGCGGTAATCGCCAATTGCAAGGGCCACGTGACTGTATTTACGTTCTAAGACGGGTTTTCGTCGGTTTCACGGCTGTTCATGCGCAGCAGCCGCAGCGCTTCGATATCGCCAGCCTCGGCAGCACGCTGCATGGCCGCCGCGTGCTGGGCCTTTCGTTCCAGACTCAGAATATTGCGCAGCTCCGCCGGATCGCTTTCGATTTCCGGCGGTACCTTGTCGATTTCCGTCACGGCGGCCGTTTCGTGCTCGTGGCCTCGAAGGGCTTCGCGCAGCGCGCTCCAGGGCTGGGGGCCGTAGTTGTGGAACTGGCCGTCGAGCCAGGCAAAAAGCGTTCCGTGAGGCTCAGGCAGGTCGCACAGCAGTTGATGGTCGGCGGCGCTCAAGGCTTCCCAAGCGGCAGGTTCCGTCAAGACGATCTGCAGCGCCCGGCTGGCCCGGCTTGCAGGCAGGGTGCGGCGGCCTCCGCTCATGGGGGCGGGCGAGCGGAAGGTTTTCTGCTGCCGGCTGTAGCCTGAGGAGCGCTGATGGCCTTGATTTTCCTTGTCATAGTGCTTGGGCGCGGCAGCCCGGGGGGCGGCCTGGCGGATGCCCCAGAGCCCCTGGAGCTCGTGGGTACCCAACTGCACCTGAGCCGCTATGTCGGCCAGGATCTGCTGGGCCAGCGCGCCCGCGGGCAGCAATTGCCACAGCGGCTTGGCCTTGGCCGCAAAATGCGCCCGGCCTTCGGCAGTCGCCTGATCGACCTCCTCGGCGGCGGCGTCGAGCAGAAAGCGCGAGAGTGGCACCGATTGCTTCACGGCTTCGGCGAAGGCCTCCGGGCCTTCCGCGCGGATGAAGCTGTCTGGATCGTGCTCAGGCGGCAGGAACAGAAACTTGACGCTGCGCACGTCGGTGGCAAAGGGCAGGGCGGCTTCCAGCGCCTTGTGGGCGGCGCGCCGGCCCGCGGCATCGCCATCGAAACTGAACACGACGCTGTCCGTGAAGCGGAAGAGCTTCTGCACGTGATCCGGCGTGCAGGCGGTGCCCAGTGTGGCCACAGCATTGGCAAAGCCGAGCTGGGCAAGCGCCACCACGTCCATGTAGCCTTCGGTGACCAGCGCGTAACCGTGCTCGCGCAGGGCCTGCCGAGCCTCGAACAGGCCATAGAGCTCGCGGCCCTTGTGAAATACCGGTGTTTCGGGTGAATTGAGGTATTTGGGCTTCTCGTCCCCCAGTACGCGGCCGCCAAAACCGATCACCTCGCCCTTGACGCTGCGAATCGGGAACATGATCCGGTCGCGAAAGCGGTCGTAGCGCTTGCCTTCGTCCTCTTCGGACACAATGACAAGACCGGACTCCTGCAACTGCGGATCGGTGTAGTCAGGAAAGACGCTGGCTAGCGCGCGCCACCCTTCGGGCGCGTAGCCCAGGCCGAAATCGCGTGCCACCTGGCCCGAAAGGCCGCGATTTTTCAAATATCCGATGGCGCGCTGGGATTGCTTCAGATGGCCCCGGTAGGCTTCGGCCGCCTTGGCCAGCACATCGCTCAGTGTGGCGCGCTTTTCTGATTCTTCGGCGGCGCGCGCGCGCTCTGCCGGGCTGCGCTCGTCTTCTGGCACCTGCATGCCATATTGCTGCGCCAGATCGTGCACCGTCTCGACGAAGCCTGCGCCGGTGTGATCCATCAGAAAGCCGATGGCGTTGCCGTTTTTGCCGCAGCCGAAGCAGTGGTAGAACTGTTTGGAAGGGCTGACGGTGAAAGAGGGCGATTTCTCGCTGTGAAACGGGCACAGACCGGAGAAATTGGCCCCTGTTTTCTTCAATTGCACGTAGCGCCCGACGATCTCGACCACGTCTGCGCGAGCCAAAAGCTCCTGGATGAAATGCTGGGGAATTGCCACCCGCCTATTGTGACATCCGGCTGCAGAGAAGCTCTTTCGCGCGAGTTTTGATCGCTGTCAGCCTCGTGTGAGAGGCGCTGAGTATGATGAGCCAGGAGTCTCTCGGCCGCTTGGCCTCTCTATCCCGTAGTTCCTTTCCCTTGCCACATCATCCAGGAGACCGGCATGCCCAGCATCTTCGACACCGATTTGCCGCGCAACGAAGCCAATTTCGCACCCCTTACGCCGATTTCCTTCATACAGCGCACGGCAGAGGTGTATCCGGACAGGCTGGCCATCATTCATGGTGACCTGCGCCGCACCTGGGCCGAAACCTATGCGCGCTCCCGCCAGTTGGCCAGTGCCCTGCGGCAGGCGGGTGTCGGCAAGAACGATACCGTGGCGGTGATGCTGCCGAACACGCCGCCCATGGTGGAGGCCCATTTCGGCGTTCCCATGGCCGGTGCGGTGCTCAATGCGCTCAACACGCGGCTTGATCCGGAAGCCGTGGCTTTCATGCTGGACCATGGCGAGGCCAAAGTGCTGATCGTCGATCCCGAATTCGCGGCCATCGTGAAGAAAGCGTTGGCGCTGCGTGAGTCCAACGCACCTTTGCTGGTGATTGACGTAGAGGATGTGCTCTATGGCGCGGCAGAGAAGGTGGGCAGCGTGACCTACGACATTTTCGTGGCCCAGGGCGATGCCGCTTTCGAGTGGGAATACCCTGGCGACGAGTGGGATGCCATTGCGCTCAACTACACGAGCGGCACCACCGGAAACCCCAAGGGGGTGGTTTATCACCACCGCGGCGCAGCCACCAATGCCATCAGCAATATCCTCGAGTGGGACATGCCCAAGCACGCGGTGTACCTGTGGACGCTGCCCATGTTCCACTGCAACGGATGGTGCTTTCCGTGGACAGTGGCCGCGCGTGCGGCGGTGAACGTGTGCCTGCGCCGGGTAGAGCCCAGGGCGATCTTCGATGCCATCCGCAACCATGGCGTGACACACTATTGTGGCGCTCCCATCGTGCACGGCCTGTTGGTCAACGCGCCTGACGACATGAAGGCCGGGGTGCCGAGCGGCGTCAAGGCCATGGTGGCGGGCGCGGCACCGCCCGCTTCCATGATCGAAGGCATGGAAAAAATGGGCTTCGATCTGACCCACGTTTATGGCTTGACCGAGGTCTACGGCCCGGCCACCGTGTGTGCCAAGCACGAAGAGTGGAATGAGCTGGACATCGGCGAGCGCGCGCGGCTGAACGCGCGCCAGGGCGTACGCTATCACCTGCAGCGGGATGCCCGGGTGATCGATGCGGCCACCATGCAGCCCGTTCCCATGGACGGCGAGACCATGGGTGAGATCATGTTCCGCGGCAACATTGCCATGAAAGGCTATCTGAAGAACCCCAAGGCCACCGAGGAGGCCTTTGCCGGCGGCTGGTTTCATTCGGGTGACCTGGCGGTCCAGTACCCAGACGGCTACATCAAGATCAAGGACCGCAGCAAGGACATCATCATCTCCGGGGGCGAGAACATTTCTTCCATCGAGGTGGAAGACGTGCTGTACCGGCATCCGGCCGTACTGGCCGCTGCCGTGGTGGCCAAGCCCGATCCCAAGTGGGGTGAAACCCCTTGTGCCTTCATCGAGCTGAAGGCCGGCGCCGAAGTGACCGAGGCCGATATTGTGGCGCATTGCAAGGCGCATCTTGCCGGGTTCAAGGTGCCGCGTGCCATTGTGTTTGGCGAGCTCCCCAAGACCAGCACCGGCAAGATCCAGAAGTTCGAGCTGCGCAAGAAGGCTGGTTCCGCGGCGGCCATTGATGTTTAGGGTTTAAAGTCAGGCGGCTTCGCCCTCCGCAGGAATGATGGGAGCGCGCGAGGATAGTTGAGCGGAACCTATCGCGTCAGGCGCAGTCTGTCATTCAGTGGCATCCATGCCGGATGCACTGTTTTTTGTCATATCCCGGCCCCGTCGTGGCCGGGTCTCCACGCCTCGGCCGAACTCTCGGCCTTTCTGGGCGACCGGAGCCATTGCCTAGGAGATTCAACATTGAACTGGCAGGAGCTTTCCTTTTCCGATCCCTGGATGCAGACGCTGGCAGGCGTTTTCGCATTGTTGCTGGCTTGCCTGGTGGCGCACTGGTTGGCGCGGCACGTGATCGGGCGTGCACTTGGCGGGCTGCACCGTGCAGCGCGTACGGGGCCGCTGGCCGTGCTCCTGCATCGGGATGTGCTGGCGCGCATGGCGCAGGTCGTGCCCGCGCTCGTCCTGATGCTGGGCGTGGGCAGCGTTCCTCATCTGCCCGCGAGGCTGGTCACGGTGGTGGAGAACGTGAGTGCCGCGCTGGTGGTGCTTTTCGTGGCGCGCGCGCTTTTCAAGGCCCTGGATGCGACGTTGCAGGCCTACGGTGAGCGCGCTGCCGAACAGCCGGAGCTGCGCTCGCGCTCGATCAAGTCCTATGTGCAGCTTGGCCAGATCCTCGTGGGGGTGACAGCAGTGGTGGTCATGATTGCCGCCCTGGCGGATAAGTCTCCGTTCATCGTGCTCTCGGGTTTTGGTGCGATGTCGGCGGTGTTGATGCTGATTTTCCAGGACACCATCAAGTCTTTCACGGCCGGCATGCAGATTGAGGGCAACGACATGCTGCGCGTGGGCGATTGGATCGAGATGCCGCAAGCCGGTGCGGATGGCGACGTGATCGACATCGCGCTCAACACCGTCAAGGTGCAGAACTGGGACAAGACCATTGTCACTATCCCCACCTGGAAGCTGATGAGCGAGAGCTTCAGGAATTGGCGCGGCATGAGCGAGGCGGGCGGGCGCCGCATCAAGCGCACGCTGATGCTGGACGCGGGTTCGATTCATTTCTTGACGGATGATCAGATCGAGCGCCTTGGCGAGATCGAGTTGATCGCCGACTACATTCAGGAAAAGGCCAGCGCGGTCAAGATTTCGCGCGGCATGAAGGCGCGGGAGCTGGGCGAAGCCCTGGCCCGCGTGCCGGCGAACCAGAGGCGGTTGACCAACATTGGCACCTTCCGTATGTACGTGCAGGCCTACCTGAAAGCCAACCCGGACATCCGGCAGGACATGACGGTGATGGTGCGCCTGATGCAACCGACCTCGGAAGGTATTCCGCTGGAGCTGTATTGCTTCACCAATACCACCGCGTGGGTGGCGTACGAGGCCATTCAGGGCAACATTTTTGATCACTTGCTGGCCATCCTGCCGGAATTTGGCTTGCGCAGCTTCCAATCACCGGGCGGGGCCGACGTGCGGGCGTTGCTGCAAGGGAGGAACGGACAGCGTTCGGTCAGCGCTTCGATGAATTATTGACTGATCGTTCCAATATGATTATGATCGCCCTATGGCCAGAGCAAAAGAGTTTGATGTCGATCATGCGCTGGACGCCGCTGTAGGTGTGTTTCGCGAGCATGGCTATGCGGGCGCATCCGCCGGCATGTTGACCAGCGCGATGGGCATCGGGCGGCAAAGCCTGTACGACACGTTCGGAGACAAGTGGGCGTTGTATTGCGCGGCTGTGCGCCGCTATGGCGATTTCGAATGCCGCGCTCACCTGTATGCGCTTGGGCGTGGGCCCAAGGCGATCGATGGCCTGAGGGCCATGGTGGAGCGCGTGGTGGCCGAGGCCCGCACGCCTTGTCTCGGCGTCTATTCGGTGACCGAGTTCGGCGGATCGAGCGATGAGCTGGTCAGCTTGCGTGAAGGTTTGGGAGAGGTTCTGGCTGAGGCCGTCGGCGAAAAAATCCGGCAGGCGCAGGCCCAGGGTGACGTGGATCCTCTATTGGATGCGGCGCAGGCCGCCGCTTTTCTGGTGGCGAATATTGCGGCTATACGCATAGCCGCAAGAGGTGGTGCAGATGATGCGCAACTGCAGGCGCTAGGGCAAATGGTCCTGCGGGTGCTTCGCTGATTTTTTTGTCTTTTTTTGAATGATCGTTCCATAATGAGGATATGCAAATGAAAGCAGTCGTGATGAATGAAGTTGGCGATACCAACGTGCTTGAATATGTCAAGCGTCCGGACCCTGTGCCAGGGCCTGGTGAGGTGCGGGTGGCGGTGGCTGCGGCGGGCGTCAACTTCATGGATATTGGCATTCGGCAGGGCATGGCATGGACCGAGATGCCCAACCCCAAGGTCCTGGGTGCTGAAGGAGCCGGTCGGGTGGAGATGGTCGGCGAGGGGGTGCACGGTTTTGCCGTGAGCGATCGTGTGGCGTGGGTCTACGCGCCTGGCAGTTATGCCGAAAAAGTGGTCGTGCCAGCGGACTCGCTGGTGCAACTGCCCGACGATATTGGCTTTTCCACAGCTTCATCCTTGATGATGAATGGCCTGACCGCGAGCCACTTTGCCACGGAATTCCATCAGGTGCGCGAGGGCGAGATCGCATTGGTTCACGCGGCCGCCGGCGGCGTGGGATCGCTGCTGACGCAGATCATCAAACTGCGGGGAGGGAGGGTGATTGCGCGCGTGTCGTCCGAGGGCAAGGTGGCTGTGGCGAAGGCGGCCGGTGCCGATCATGTCGTGGTGGACCGTGATGGCAACTTCGCCGAGGCCGTCTTGCGTTTGACGGAGGGGCGTGGCGTGGACGTGGTCTATGACGGCTCAGGCATGGCAACTTTCCAGGCTTCCCTGGACGTGCTGGCCTACGGGGGAACCTTCTGCTGGTACGGCCCGGTGCTGGAAGCCACGAAGGTGATCGACATTTACAGCCTGCCCAGGAGCATCAAGATAGGCTATGCCACGTTTGCGCACCATGTCCGCACGCCGGAACTGCTGCGTGCGCGATCGGCGGCGTTGTTCGACTGGGTGCGCCAGGGCAAGCTCAAGGTGTTCCCCGGTGGAGAGTATCCGCTGGCCGATGCGGCGAAGGCGCATGCGGATCTGTGGAGCAGAAAGACGTCAGGGAAGCTCTTGCTCGTGCCTTGATTCGCCACGAAGGCGCGAGTGCCTTTAAGGCAACGCTGAATAAATTCTCATGCACGTCGCATCCCTGGACTCGGGCGGTCTGCGGGGTTGAAAATGCTCGCGATATCGCCCGATATCCCTGCGCTTTTCGCCCCCGCATCCCATCCCGATCCAGGGCGCGCCGCACACGACAACTTATTCAGCGTTGCCTTAATATCTTCGGCATGAAGTGCTTTATCTTGCTTTCCATGCTGACGGTTTCGTTGGCCGCTCACGCTTTCGACCTGGAAGGCCACCGTGGCGCACGGGGCCTCGCGCCAGAGAATACGCTGGCTGCTTTCGAGAAGGCCATGGCGATCGGCGTGACCACGCTGGAGCTCGATATCGGGTTGACGTCCGACGGTATTCCCGTGGTTTCGCACGATCCATTCCTGGCGCACGACATGGCGCGTAATGCCAGCGGCGAATGGCTGGGCAACGCAACGCCGTTGATCCGAAGCCTTTCGTTGGCGGAATTGCAGACCTACGACCTCGGCCGCGCGCGCGAGGGCAGTGCGACCACGCGCAATTTTCCTGATCAGCAACCGCGTGACGGTGAGCGCGTGCCGACGCTGGCTGCGCTGTTCGAACGCGTCAAAACCTTGGGGGCTGAACAGGTGCGTTTCAACATCGAGACCAAGTTGAGCCCCGCAAAACCGGACGAAACAGCCACGCCGGAAGGGATGGTCAAAGCCTTGCTGGCGGTGATTCAGCAGGCGGGCATGGCTGGGCGCGTCACCATCCAGAGTTTTGATTGGCGCACGCTCAAGCTGGTGCAGCAAGAGGCGCCGTCGATTCCGACTGCCTACCTGACCATGAAGACCCGGAACGCCAACAATGCGGCCGACCCGGCATGGACCGGCGGACTGCGGCTGGGCGATTACCCGTCGGTGGCGCACATGGTCAAGGCGGCCGGCGGCTCCGTGTGGTCGCCCAATTTCGCTGCGCTGGATGAGGCCACCGTCAAGTCTGCGCAGGCTATCGGCCTGAAAGTGATTCCTTGGACGGTGAATCAGCCCGCCGACATGCAGCGTCTGATCGGCTGGGGCGTGGATGGGATCATTTCAGACTATCCGGATCGCCTGCGCGCTGCCATGCAGGCTGCTGGCATAGCGCTGCCGATCCCGGTTCAGCGTCGTTCTGACTAGTTACACGGCGGCGTCGTCTTCCTCGCCCGTGCGGATGCGCACCACGCGATCAACCTGCGTCACGAAAATCTTGCCGTCGCCAATCTTGCCCGTGCGCGCGGCCTTGATGACGGCGTCTACACAGCGGTCGACATCGCCGTCAGGTACGACGACCTCGATCTTGACCTTCGGCAGAAAGTCGACCACGTATTCGGCGCCCCGATAAAGCTCGGTGTGGCCTTTCTGGCGGCCGAAGCCCTTGACTTCGGTCACGGTGAGACCGGTCACGCCTACATCGGCCAGGGCTTCACGTACTTCTTCGAGCTTGAAAGGTTTGATGACGGCGGTGATCTGTTTCATGGTGATTCCAGCAAGCAGAGGACTAGGGGGAGCAGGGCGTCAGGCCCTGAACTTGTTGGTTATAGGATAACGCCAATCCTTGCCAAATCCGCGGTGGGTTACACGGGTGCCTTCGGCAGCCTGGCGCCGCTTGTATTCATTGATCTTGATTAGCCGCGTGACTTTCTCCACGTCCTCGGGTTTGAAGCCTTCAGCGATCAGTTCGGCTACGCCCATGTCGTTTTCCATGTAGCGCTCGATGATGGCGTCCAGCACCTCGTAGGGCGGCAGGTTGTCCTGGTCGGTCTGGTCGGGGCGCAGTTCGGCGCTGGGCGGACGGGTGATGATGCGCTCTGGGATCGGATTGGCGCCGGTGCGGTACGGGTCGTGCGCATTGCGCCAGCGGGCCATCTCGAATACTTTGGTCTTCACGACATCCTTGATGGGCGCGAAGCCGCCGCACATGTCGCCGTACAGGGTGCAGTAGCCGGTGGCATATTCGCTCTTGTTGCCGGTGGTCAGCACCAGGTGGCCGTGCTTGTTGGAAAGCGCCATCAGCATCACACCGCGGATACGGGCCTGGATGTTTTCCTCGGTCGAGTCTTCTGGCTTCCCGCCGAAAAGCGGCCCGAGTGATGCTTTGAATTGCTCGAATTCCGGCCGGATGGAGATCTCGTCGTACTGTACGTCCAGCCGCTTCGCCATTTCCCTGGCATCGTCTAGGCTGATGCCGGCGGTGTAAGGGCTCGGCATCATGACGGCGTGCACTTGCTCCTTGCCCAGGGCGTCGACCGCGATCGCCAGTACCAGCGCGGAGTCGATGCCACCGGAAAGCCCGAGAATGACGCTTTTGAACCCGTTCTTGCCCACGTAGTCGCGCAGGCCCAGCACCAGGGCGTCCCACAGATCGCTTTCAGGCGCCCGGGCGGGGGCTGTCTCTGCCTTCAGGGCCAAGGCGTCGCCATTGCGGCTGACATCGACGTAGAAGAGCTTTTCTTCGAAGCTGGGCGCACGCCCAACCAGCGTGCCGTCGGCGCCGATGGCGAACGACTGGCCTTCGAACACCACCTCGTCCTGACCGCCCACCAAATGGGTGTACACCAGCGGCAAGCCGGATGAGCGCACGCGCCCGGTCATCATGACTTCGCGTTCGTAGCCCTTGCCCAGGTGGAACGGCGAGGCGTTGATCACGGCCAGCAGTTCGGCGCCAGCCTCCGTGGCCAGCTCGGCGGGCTCGTCGAACCAGGCGTCTTCGCAGATCAACAGGCCGATGCTGATGTCTCCAGCCTGGAAGACGCAGGTGCCTTGCCCGGGAACGAAGTAGCGGCGCTCGTCGAACACCTGGTAGTTCGGCAGCAGGCGCTTGGAGTAATTTTCGACCACGCGGCCGTTTTTCAGCACGCTGGCGGAGTTGGTTCGCTCGGACACGGTCATGCTTTTTCCGCGCTGGTCACGCCCGACCGGGTGGCCGACGACGATCGCCAAGTCGGTCAGATCCGCGGTCTCCCGGGCGACCGTTTTCACGGCTTCGTTGCAGGCGGCGATGAATGAGGGACGCAGGAAGAGGTCTTCGGCGATGTAGCCGCAGATCGATAGCTCAGGCGTCAGCAACAGCCTGGCTCCTTGCGCATGGGCGGCCTTCGCTGCCTCGATGATCTTCTGCGCATTGCCCGGCATGTCGCCGACAGTGAGGTTGAGCTGCGCCACGCAGATTCTTAAAGTCATACCAGTGCTCTTGAAACGAAGCAAGCATGGTAGCAGCCGGAGCCGCGGCCTCGCTCCAAAAGGGCCTTCGCCCACCGAGATAATCGGGTTGGCGTTACCCTCGGGATTCCTTGGCCGCTACAAACCCTTTCTTCGGTTTTTGTCTTGTCTACACCCTTGCGTTTTCGTACCCAACTCGTCGACTCCCCCGCTGGCGTCAGCAGTTCCGACTGGGATACCCTGTTGGCGAGGCAGGCAGTACCGACCCCGTTCATGCAGCATGCCTATCTGAGCGCATTGCATGAAAGCGGCAGCGCCGAACCCCGCACGGGCTGGGCGCCACGCTTCATGCTCCTCTGGGACGGCGATGAGCTGGCCGCCGGGTGCCCGCTTTATGCCAAGGCGCATTCCTATGGCGAATACGTGTTTGATTGGGCCTGGGCCAATGCTTATGCGGAGCACGGCCTGAACTATTACCCCAAGGCGCTGGTGGCTGTGCCTTTCACGCCGGTGCCGGGTTCGCGTTTGCTGGCGCGTGATGCGGCCGCGCGCGAGGCGCTGGTGCGGGCACTGATCAATTGGTGCGAAGCGCAAAAGCTGTCTTCCCTGCACGTGCTGTTCGGCGACGAGGCTGATCAAGCCGCATGCGAGGCGGCCGGGTTGCTGCAGCGGCAGCAGGTGCAGTTTCACTGGAACAACGTGGCGCCTGAGCCGTCTGCGCAAGAGATGCGCCCGTTTGCGGATTTCGACGATTTTCTGGCCAGCCTTACGCAGGAAAAGCGCAAGAAAATCCGCCAGGAAAGGCGCAAAGTGCGCGAAGCTGGCATCCAATTCCGCTGGGCGCGCGGCGGGGATATCTCCGAGGAAGACTGGACGTTTTTCTACCGTTGCTACGAACGCACCTATTTGGAGCACGGCAATCCGCCTTACCTGACTCCGGAGTTTTTTGCGGCCATGTTCCAGGTCATGGCGGAGCACTGGGTGATGTTCATTGCCGAGCACCACGGCCAACCCGTCGCGTCAAGCTTGGTCGCCGTCAGTGCGGAGGGTACTCTCGCCGGGAAAGCGGGTGGGGTGGCTTACGGGCGTTATTGGGGGGCGCTGGCCCGGGTCGACAGCCTGCATTTCGAGGCTTGCTACTATCAGCCGATCGAATGGTGTATTGCCCATGGCGTAGGGCGCTTCGAGGGCGGGGCGCAAGGTGAGCACAAGATGGCCCGAGCGCTGATGCCGGCGCGCACCCACAGCGCGCACTGGCTGGCGCACCCGGCGTTCTCGGATGCCGTGGAGCGCTTCCTGGAGCGCGAGGGGGCAGGGATTGAAAACTACCTGGAGCACCTGGAGGCGCGCTCGCCGTTCCGGCGTGCCGGATGAGTCCCCGGCGCCTGGGACCGCCGAGCTCCAGCTCGGCAACTTCAGCGTATGAAGAGGTTGCCAATGCCGAGCTGGAGCTTGGCGGTCCCAGCGGCCGGGGCGATGATGCACCCATAATGCACCGGTCATGAAGACACTCCCCCACCGCCCTTTACCGTGCCCCTGCCGCGTTTGACGTCGGCCCAAGCCCCTCTGGCCGAGGAAGTCGACGCCATCAACGAGCATGGCGAGCTGCTACAGGTGGCCATACCCGCCGAGCGAGCGCTGACCGTGTATGTGGACAAACGCGAACTCGTGACCCTGATGACCTTGGGAGCGCATCCCGAGTGGTTGGTGTTGGGCTATCTGCGCAACCAGCGGTTGGTGGCGGATGTCGGCGAGGTCGAATCGGTCACGGTGGATTGGGAAGTGGGCGCCGCCGCGGTGAAAACCCGCCGGGGCATCGCGAACCTGGCCGAGCGCACGGCCAAGCGCGTGGTGACCACCGGTTGCGGCCAGGGCAGCGTGTTCGGCGACCTGATGGCGGATGTCGACAGCATCCGCCTGGGAGAGGCCACGCTGAGGCAGCAGGCGCTCTACGGCGTCGTCAACGTCATCAGGCTTCAGGAAACTACCTACAAATCGGCGGGATCGGTGCACGGCTGCGCCCTGTTTCAGGGCGAAGAGATGCTGCTCTTCGTGGAAGACGTGGGCCGGCACAATGCCATCGACACGATCGCGGGCTGGATGTGGCTGCAGGAAGCCGCCGTGCAGCAAGGCCGCGACAAGCTTTTCTACACCACGGGGCGCCTTACCAGCGAGATGGTCATCAAATCCGCGCAGATGGGCGTGCCGATCGTCGTCTCGCGCAGCGGCATCACGCAGATGGGGCGGCAGATCGCCAAGCAGCTTGGTTTGTGCGCCATTGGCCGCGCGATCAATCAGCGCTTTCTTTGCTACAGCGCTCCCGAGCGGCTGGTTTTCACGGCCAACCCTGACGGTTGAGTCGAGGCGAAGAGTATTTTCAATGGGTTTTTGATAAAACCAAAAACTGCTGTTTGCATCAGTTTGTACACTGAATTTTTCCCCGGGGAGGAATATCACAATGTTTGTTGCAGACAGGATAGTTTCCCGAAACTTGCCGCAGCGTGGCGTTATTTTCTCGGCTGTGCTTGGCGCGATGACGTGGGCTTCCGGCTCCGCGGCTTCGGCGCAGACCGTGAACTACACCACGCCCGGTGTTTATAGCTACACCGTGCCGGCGGGTGTGCAGGCCCTGGATGTGGATTTGGCCGGGGGCGGAGGCGGCAGTGGCACCGGGGTGAACATCCAGATTGGGATCCAGGGGTTCGATGGCTTGTTTCCTGGCGGAAGCGGGGGAGATGGGGCCAGGTTGACTGCCAGAGTGGCGGTTGTGCCGGGCAATGTTATCTCCATTACCGTTGCGGCGGGAGGGGGTGGCGGCGAAGACGATCAGAATGCCGCAACTCCCTTGAACGGCGGAGCAGGCGGCGCGGGCGCCGGCAGTGGCGGCCGGAGCGCCGATGGCACCAAACGGGATGAGCCCGAGCCCATCACCTCTGTCTACACCGCAGGCGGTGGCGGCGGGGCATCCGCCGTGCAGATGGCTGGCAATTTCTATTTACGGGCGGGTGGTGGAGGCGGAGGGAGTAGTGCCACCTATGGCCAATCTTCGCGTGATCTGGGTATTTCCGGCCAGAGCGCGCCACTTGCCATGGCCAATACACCAGACTGCGGCACACCAGCCAATGGCGGTGATGGCTTGGCTCCGACGGATGTTTATACGGGAGGCGGAAGCACGATTGGCACAGGCGCGGGCGGCGGCGGCGGATACTTGAACAACGCCGGAGCTGGCGGTGCCTCGGCTGCCGGGACGGTTCCGGATGGCACCAATTGGTGGACGGTCAATGCCACGCCGCCAACTAGCGCCACGGGTGGCGGATCATGCTATTACACCGCGTCCGTGGCGTATGCGATCAGCAACCCGCTCGTCGCCGTGGGCGCGCCTGGGGCCATAGTCGATCCGGGGACGCTGCCCTTGTCTCCGGGCACCGACGGACCCCTTGTTGCATTGAATGGCGCCGATGGCTGGGTTCGCATTACGCCGGTCCAGGGCTCCGTCACACCTGCAGTGACTTCGGTTCCCACCATGGGCACGGGTAGTCTGGCACTGCTGACCTTGGCTCTGGCGGGCGTGGGGGCGCTGAGCTCGAGAGCCAAGCGGCGCCGTTAGGTGCTGATGCTGGAATAGCTGACGCTTTTTTTCGCCGATTG
Source organism: Ottowia sp. VDI28 (assembly GCF_049532675.1). Taxonomy (NCBI): domain Bacteria; kingdom Pseudomonadati; phylum Pseudomonadota; class Betaproteobacteria; order Burkholderiales; family Comamonadaceae; genus Ottowia; species Ottowia sp. VDI28. Next base: position 3,074,698 of record NZ_CP149820.1, read on the forward strand.
TCTGGAGCGATCAGGCATTTCGGAGAGATTCGGCAAGAACGCACCGAGTTTTGCGCTAAGGTGCTGCGGATGACGAAATCTTCAGCTTCAGCTCTGGGTTGGCGCACCCTTTGGCGCGATCTCCGTTCAGGCGAACTGCGCTTGCTCATGGTGGCCGTGACCTTGGCTGTCGCAGCGTTGACTGCCGTGGGGTTCTTCTCCGATCGGCTGCAATCCGGCCTGCAACGGGATGCCCGCCAATTGTTGGGCGGCGATGCCGTAGTGGTCACAGACACTCCACCTGCGGCCGAATGGCGGCAGCAAGCCGATGCGCAGGGGCTGCAAAGCGTGCTGACGCTCAGTTTCCCTACCATGGGCCGCGCGGCCGACGGTCAGGGCGGTGCTACCCGTCTGGTGGCGCTGAAGGCAGTGGGGCCGGGCTATCCCTTGCGCGGGAGCCTGCGCTTGACACAGACGCTGGAAGACACTACGGGCGCTGCCACGCGGGAAATTCCCGCGCGCGGCGAGGCCTGGGTGGAGCCGCCGCTGCTCGAAGCATTGGGCTTGCGCGTGGGCGATACCCTTTTGCTGGGCGATGGCAGCCTGCGCATTGCGCACCTCATCAGCTTCGAGCCCGATCGTGGCAGCGGCTTCATGAGTTTCGCGCCGCGCGTGATGATCAACGAAGCGGATCTGCCCGCCACGAATCTGGTGCAGCCCGCCAGCCGTATCACTTACCGGCTGGCACTGGCGGGGGATGGCGCTGCTGTCAAGCGCTTTCAGAATTGGGCCGATGCCGAGTTGAAGAAACCCAGCACGTACGGCGTGCGGCTGGAAACGCTGGAAAGCGGCCGGCCTGAAATGCGGCAGACGCTGGACAGGGCCGAGAAATTCCTGAATCTCGTGGCGCTGCTGGCGGCCTTGCTTTCGAGTGTGGCGGTGGCCTTGGCTGCCCGCGGATTCGCGGCCCGGCACCTTGACGATTGCGCCATGCTGCGCGTGCTGGGTTTGCCGCAGCGGACCATTGCCGGGGCCTACACGATCGAATTCCTGCTCGCGGGGCTGGCTTCCAGCGTGGTGGGCGTGGTGCTGGGCTTCGCGGTCCACTATATCTTCGTGGCCATGCTGTCGGGCCTGGTGGACAGTGCATTGCCGGCCGCGAGCTTCTGGCCGGTCGCTTTTGGGCTGGGTATCGGGCTGACCTTGCTGGCGGCTTTCGGCTTGCCTCCCGTGCTGCAGTTGGCGCAGGTGCCGCCGCTGCGCGTGATCCGGCGCGACGTGGGCGCGCTCCGGCCTGCTTCGTTGGCCGTGCTTGGCTTGGGAGTGGCTGGCTTCGCCGCGCTGTTGCTGGCCGTCAGTTCCGATCTGAAGCTGGGGCTGATCGCGGTTGGCGGTTTTGCGGGCGCGGTGGCCTTGTTTGCCGCTCTGTCATGGGGCGCGGTCAAGTTGCTGCGCCGCGTGGTCAATGAGGCCACGGCGCCGCGCTGGCTGGTGTTGGCCACGCGGCAGATTTCGGCGCGTCCGGCCTACGCCATGGTGCAGGTCAGCAGCCTGGCGGTGGGTTTGCTCGCCCTGGTGCTGCTGGTGCTGCTGCGCACCGATCTCGTCAACAGTTGGCGCCAGGCCACCCCGGCAGACGCGCCCAACCGCTTCGTCATCAACATCATGCCGGAGCAGGGCGATGATTTTCGTGCCGCGCTGAAGGGCGCGGGCGTGGAGAAACTTGACTGGTACCCCATGTTCCGCGGCCGCCTGATCGCCATCAACGGCAGAGATGTGTCGCCTGACAGCTATACCGAAGACCGCGCCAAGCGTCTGGTCGACCGCGAGTTCAATCTCTCCAATGCGCTGGAGCGGCCATCACACAACGAGATCACCGCCGGACGGTGGGAAGAGGATGAGGCCGGCGCCATCAGCGTCGAGGAAGGCATCGCCGAGACGCTGGGCTTGAAGATGGGCGATAGCCTGAGCTTTGATGTGGGCGGCATGCCGGTGGAGGCGCGCATCACTTCCTTGCGCAAGGTGGACTGGACTTCCATGCATGCGAACTTCTTCGTCATGTTCCCCGTGGCGCAGATGCAGGACGTTCCCGTGACCTATCTGGCGGCCTACCGCGCGCCTTCGCAGACCGGTTTCGACAATGCGCTCGTGCGCCAGTTTCCGAACATCACGAACGTGGACATGAGCGCCACCCTGGCCCAGGTCCAGCGGGTGCTTGACCAGGTGATCCGCGCCGTGGAGTTTCTGTTCGGCTTCACGCTGGCGGCGGGGTTGATCGTGCTGTTTGCCGCGGTCAGCGCTACGCGGGAGGAGCGCGCCCGGGAGTTCGCCATCATGCGCGCCGTAGGCGCCAGCGGCCAATTGCTGCAGGGTGTGCAGCGCGCCGAACTGGTCGGCGTGGGACTGTTGGCAGGCTTTCTGGCCAGCGGCGTGGCCGTTCTCGTCGGCTGGGCGATGGCGCGTTATGCTTTTGACTTTCAATGGACCGCATCACCCTGGGTGCCGCTGGCTGGCGCCCTGGCTGGTGCCGTGCTGGCTTTGGCGGCCGGGTGGTGGGGTCTGCGCGAAGTCCTGCGCAGACCGGTCGTTGAAACACTGCGCCAGGCGGCAGAATAGATTCAAACCAATCCATTGCAAAATCGCCCCCACGCTTCCCCATTTCGTGTGGTCCGCTGCCCCCCGTGGGGGTGCTTTTTATCTTGGGAGCGGCCCAGCGATAAAAAAGGACACATCGCATGACGACATCTCCCTTGACGCTGTACTACGCACCAGGCACTTGCGCGCAATCCGTGCTGATCGCGCTGTACGAAGCTGGTGCGGATTTTGAGCTCAAGACGCTGAATTTCGCCGAGAACGAGCAACGCAGCCCCGCTTATCTGGCTATCAATCCGAAGGGCCGTGTACCTGCGCTGGTGACCCCGCGGGGCGCATTGACCGAAGCTCCCGCGCTGCTGCTGTATGTGGCCCAAACCTATCCGCAGGCGCAACTGGCACCGTTGAATGATCCGTTCGCGCTGGCGCAGATGCAGGAATTCAATGCGTACCTGGCCTCCACTGTGCACATTTCGCATGCGCACAGGCCGCGTGCCGCTCGCTGGGCCGATGACGAAGCCGCTCAAGCCTCCATGCGCGCGAAAGTGCCGCAAAACATGCGCGAAGCGTTTGATGTGATTGAAAACCATTACCTGGGCGACAAGACCTGGGTCATGGGCGATCAATACACCGTGGCCGACGGTTATCTCTATACCGTCGCAGGGTGGCTTGAGGGCGACGGCGTGAGTATTTCCGAATTCCCCCGGGTGGCCGCCCACACCGCGCGCGTGCGTGAGCGGGCTGCGGTGAAGAAATTGGCTGCCTGAAATCGGCCGGAAAAGTTAGGGATCAAGCCCTAATTTTTGAGCCCGGCTTGTGGTTCACTGGCGCCCATGGAAAATCAGAAGCAGATCAATCTGGCCCTTCAAGGCGGGGGCGCTCATGGCGCATTTACCTGGGGCGTGCTCGATGCTTTGCTGGCCGATGGGCGCCTAACCATCGACGGTATCAGCGGCACCAGCGCCGGTGCGGTCAACGCCGTGGCGCTCGCGCATGGCTGGGCCAGCGCACAGGCGTCAGGCACCGATCCGGCGGAAGGGGCGCGCGCCTCGCTGGCCAATGTGTGGAGCAAGGTCGTGGTCATGGGGGAACTCAGCGAAGGCCCTGGCCGGCTGGCGCGCCTGATGATGGGTGCGATGCCGGGTGCCCTCGGCCGGATGTCGCCCTACCAATCGAATCCGCTGGACTACAACCCGCTGCGCAAGCTGATCGAGTCGGAGATTGATTTCGATCAGCTGGCGCGCCTCAAGTCACCCAAGGTTTTCGTGGGTGCGACCGAGGTTGAAACGGGCCGGGCCGAGATTTTCACGGGCAAGCGCCTGACAGCCCAGGCCGTCATGGCCTCGGCCTGCCTTCCCATGCTGTTTCAGGCGCCGGAAATTGACGGCAAGCAATATTGGGACGGTGGCTACTCGGGCAACCCGGCCTTCGCGCCGCTGATCGAGCAATGCGACACCAACGATGTGCTGCTGGTGCAGATCAACCCGCTGCGCCACCCGGGCACTCCCAAGACGGCCTCGGAAATCATCGACCGTGTGAACGACCTGACTTTCAACGCCAGCCTGATTTCGCAGATGCGTACCATCGCCCTGATCAATGACATGGTCGAGAGAGGCGTGGCGCCCGAGGGGCTCAAGCAGATCCACTTGCATCGCATCGATGGCGGCAAGGCCATGCTGGCGTTTCCTGCGTCGACCAAGGCCACGCCCCAGCGGGCAACCATGGACAAGCTATTCGCGCTGGGGGGTGAATCCGCGCAGCGCTGGCTCAAACGCCACCTGGATGCTGTAGGCCAGAAAAGCAGCATCAATGTCCGGCGCGACTATGGCAACCCCTTACGCCTGGATTTTGGGGTGGATGAGGAGATGGAGGCCGCACAGAGCGCCGCGTCCGGGGATGACGAGGGCAGTGGCAATGATCAGGGTTTTACGGCAGCCTCATGAGCGGCATCCACTGCGTTACATAGAATCCGCTTTGGTGATCTTGTCTAAGGCTCGCCGCAAGATGTTGAGACCGGTAGGAGCCGCATTTGACTGAAACTTCCTCATCCGAATCCACGCCGTTCGAGCGCATTGGCGGCGAAGCCGCGGTGCGCCGCCTGGTGGATCGTTTCTATGACCTGATGGATCTGGAGCCAGCCTATACAGCGCTGCGCGCTGTGCATGGCAATACGCTTGACAGCGCCCGCCTGAAGCTGTTTTTGTTCCTGTGCGGGTGGCTTGGCGGCCCCGCGTACTACGAGGAGCGCTATGGCCACCCGCGCCTTCGCATGCGCCATTTCCCGTATGCCATTGGTATCCGGGAGCGTGACGAGTGGTTGGCCTGCATGAACCAGGCCATGACTGAGACAGGCGTAGATGAGGCTTTGCGCACCCGGCTTGCACAAAGCTTCCACCAGACGGCAGACTGGATGCGCAATACGCATGGCTGAGGGGAGCGCGCCTTCCGCCACGGCTCCTGGCCCCTGGACCAGCCTCGCGGTGACCACCGCCATCCAGGTGATGACCTCGATGGCTTTGCTCACGTTGCCGGTGATGGCGCCCGAGGTGGCCAAGGCGCTGGGGGTGTCCTCCGCATTGGTGGGCGGGTATATTGCGCTGGCCTACGCAGCGGCCATGGCCGGCAGCCTGGTGGGGGGCACGCTGGTGCGGCGTATGGGCGCCATACGCGTCAGCCAGATGGGACTGGTTTCCTGTGCCGCCGGATTGGCGTTGTGTTCGCTGCCATCCCTGCCGGCCATTGTGGTGGGCGCGCTGGCGATTGGCATCGGCTACGGGCCGATTACACCCGCCAGCTCGCATCTTCTGGCGCTCACCACGCCGGCACACCGCATGTCGCTGGTTTTTTCCATCAAGCAGACGGGCGTGCCCGCGGGCGGCATGTTGGCCGGCGCGATCGTCCCAGGGGCGCTGCTGATCGTGGGCTGGCAAGCCACGTTGCTGCTGGTAGCCGCGGTTTGCCTGGTTTGGGCCGTTTTGGCGCAGCCCTTGCGCGCGCCGCTGGACGCCGACCGCCAGCCCAACCAACCGTTGGCCCTGGGTGTGCTGTTGAAGCCTCTGCGCATGGTGTTAGGGCATCGTACACTGGCCGCGCTGGCGCTTTGCTCGTTTCTGTTTTCCGCGGTCCAGGTGTCGCTGACCACCTACCTGGTCACTTATCTGCACGATTCCCTCAGCATGACCTTGGTGGCTGCCGGGGTGGCCTTGTCGGTTTCGCAACTGGCCGGCGTGGTGGGGCGTATCATCTGGGGCAGCGTGGCTGATCGCTGGCTTGGTGCCCGCCGTACGCTCGTCGGTTTGAGCATTTGCATGGTGATCGGGGCCTTGTTCACGGCCATGCTGCAGCCCGACACACCGGTGGCGGTGCTATGGCTGGTGGTCGGGATTTTCGGCGCCTCGGGTATCGGCTGGAATGGCGTCTACCTGGCCGAAGTGGCACGCCAGGCGCCCCAGGGCCAGGCCAGCGCGGCCACGGGCGGCACGCTGCTGTTCACCTTCTTGGGCGTTGTCTGCGGCGCGCCGGCCCTGGGGGCCTTGTCGAGCGCGGCGGGCAGCTACAGGGTGGGGTTTGCCGCCTTGGCTGTGCCCGCGCTTGCAGCTTTGGTGCTTTTGCTGTGGCGGGCCCGTCACAGCCCCTAGCGGGGGCTAGGAGCGTGGGCGGCTCGGCGCCCCCGGCAGAAGGAACGTCGGCTGCAATGAGCGAGAAAACGGTCCATCGCGGTATTACCTCCGGCACCCATAGCTCGGCTATGGGCTTGTCGGTATTACCACGCTGTCATCGTTTTTCGCCCATTTCGCTTCGACGCCTTCTGCCGGGGGCGCCGAGCCGCCCACGCTCCTAGAGACTAGCTACCGCGTCCGGCCGCCAGCAGCACCAGCAGGGCACCCGCGCCGCCTTCCAGGGGTTTGGCCTGCACGAAAGCAAGTACTTCTTTTTTCTGCACCAGCCAGCTGTGTACCTTGCCCTTGAGCACGGGCTGCCGGCCGGGCGAGCCGAGGCCTTTGCCGTGCACCACGCGCACGCACCGAAGTCCGGCGCGGTGGGCCTCGCGCAGGAAGCCTGAAAGCTTTTCACGCGCTTCTTCCACTCGCAGACCATGCAAATCGACTTCACGTTGCACGGCCCAGTGGCCGCGCCGCAAGCGTGCGGTGACATCAGGGCCGAGCCCTGGCCGCATGTAGCTTAAGTGATCATCCACGAGCAGCAGGGTGGACGCGTCGAACTCGTCAGAAAGCGCCTCTTTCAGCACCGACTGTTCATCGCGCTGGCGCTGAAGAGGCACCGGAGCGACGGGCTCCGGCTTGTGGTGTACCCGCCCGTGTTGGCGCAGAGGTTGTGTGGCGCCGATGGCGCGCGCAAACAGATCCTGATCCTGCCGCGTCCTGGATTCGGCCAGGCGGCGCGCAGCTTCCTCTGCCGCAGCCTGGGCTTGGCGCTCAGCCAACTGCTGGCGCAACTTCTTCAGATCTTGCAGCGAATTGCTTTTCATGGGCCGAGTTTTACATGTTATTTAGCGCATTCCTGCATCCCGAGCAGGGGAAACATTTCAAAGATTCGAAAGGCTGCGGAGCAAGCCACCCGGGGCCGGCGCGGAGCGGGCTTGGCCCGGTGGCTGGCGGCGTCCCCTCGGGGGAAAGGCGCGTCAGCGCCTCAGGGGGATCAAATCCCGCCTTCCTCGGCCATCGAGAGCGCACGGCCTGGGGCCACGATCACATGATCGAGCACACGCACATCCACCAAGGCCAAGGCTGCTTTCAAACTCTGCGTCAATGCCTGATCGGCCCTGCTGGGCTGCACATTGCCGCTGGGGTGATTGTGGGCCAGCACCACGGCCGCGGCATGGTGGTGCAGGGCGCGCACCACCACCTCGCGCGGGTAGACGCTGGCCTGCGTGAGCGTGCCGCGAAACAGCTCCTCCAGCGCGATGAGGCGGTTCTGCGCGTTCAGAAAGAGCACGGCGAAGACTTCATGCGCGCGGTTGGCCAGAAGCAGCTGCAAATAGTCCTTGACGGCACCCGGTGATTCAAACGCGGGTTGCTCGGCCATTTGTTGCGTGAGCGCGCGGCGTGCCAGCTCGAGCACCGCGATCAGCTCAGCCCGCTTGGCCGGTCCGCCCAGTCCCTTGATGCGCTTCAGATCGTCGGCATTGGTGTTTAGCAGCCCGGCGATGCCGCCGAAGGTATCCAGCAGCTCTTGCGCCAGGTGCAGCACGCTTTTTCCGGCCAGGCCGGTGCGCAGCAGCAGCGCCAGCAGCTCCACGTCGCTCAGGGCGCCGGCACCGCGAGCCAGCAGTTTTTCGCGCGGGCGCGCCTCAAGTGGAAGGTTTTTCAAAGGGACAGGCGTATTTTCTAAAATGGGGGCAATAGTTTATGGAAAATTGCATGACCGCCACCATTGAACCGGGCTCTTTTCTCACGCTCCACTACCGCCTGGCCGGGCCGCAGGGGGATGTGATCAACACTTTCACGGGCAAACCCGCGACGCTTTCCCTGGGTAACAGCGAGCTTTCGCCCGCGATGGAGGAGCGTCTGATCGGTCTGGAGGAGGGCGTCCGCGCTACTTTCGAGATTCCGGCGGGCGAGGCGTTCGGCGAACGCAACCCAGACATGATCCAATGGTTGGCGCGCCGTGAATTGAACGCCATGGGCGACCCGCTGGAGCAATACACCATTGGAGAAGTAGTGCAACTGCCCACCCCGGACGGCCAGGGCCAGTTTGCGGCCGTGGTGCGGGCGGTGCGCGATGACGGTGCTCTTCAGCTCGATTTCAACCACCCCCTTGCAGGGCAGGCGGTGACTTTCGAAGTCCATGTGATCGGAGTGCTGTGATGACACATCCCAACCCTGATGCCGAAGTCCTGCTGGCTGCTCCACGGGGTTTTTGCGCCGGAGTGGACCGCGCCATTGAAATCGTTGAGCGCGCGATTGCCAAGTTCGGCAGGCCGATCTACGTGCGCCACGAGATCGTGCACAACACCTATGTGGTCAACGATCTCAAGGCCAAGGGCGCGATCTTCATCGAGGATCTGGCCGAGGTGCCGCCAGGCGCCACACTGGTGTTCAGTGCGCATGGAGTGCCCAAATCGGTCGAGCAGGAAGCCGAAGCGCGGGGCTTCAACGTGTTCGATGCCACCTGCCCGCTGGTCAGCAAGGTCCATGTGGAAGTCGCCAAGCTGCACAAGGAAGGCTACGAATTCATCATGATCGGCCACAAGGGGCACCCCGAGGTCGAAGGCACCATGGGTCAACTGGACAGTGGCATCCATCTGGTGGAAGACGTCGCTGATGTCGCCCGAATTCAGCCCGGGCAGACCAGCAAGCTGGCGGTGGTCACGCAGACCACGCTCAGCGTCGATGATGCCGCTGAAATTTCCGCTGCGGTGAAGGCGCGTTTCCCCCATGTGCGGGAGCCGAAGCAGCAGGATATCTGCTATGCCACCCAGAACCGGCAGGACGCCGTGAAGCTGTTAAGCCCTCAGGTGGATCTGGTGATCGTCGTGGGCAGCCCCACTAGCAGCAACTCCAACCGCCTGCGCGAGGTGGCCCGCAAGCTGGGCACCGAAAGCTACATGATCGACAGCGCTGACGAGCTCAAGCCCGAGTGGCTGGCCGGAAAGGCGCGCATCGGCTTGACGGCGGGCGCTTCGGCGCCAGACATTCTGGTGCGCCAGGTGATTGAGCGCTTGCGCGAACTGGGCGCGGTTTCAGTCCGCACGCTGGATGGAATGGAGGAAACCGTGAAGTTTCCTCTGCCCAAAGGCCTCAAGCTGGGCGATGCGGCCGAGGTGAATCTGGCGCACTTGCGTTAGGAGCCTGCTTGAGCCAATGCCGCGCGATGGCTTCACGCGTGGCAATCCAGGCAGGCTGGCCTTCCTGCGCTTTCTTCCGCAGGTGGCTCAGGATGGCGTCCAGTGCGCCAATACGCGCGGGGCGCCCCAGAATGCGTGAATGCAGGCCAATCGTCAACAGGCGCGGCGCAGACTCGGCCTCCTGAAGCAGGGCGTCGATCGCCGTGATGGTGTAGCGTGCAAAGTCATCGGCCTGCACGAATTCACTCTTGCCGAAAAAGCGCATGTCGTTGGTGTCGAAGGCATAGGGCAGCACCACGTAGGGGCGCTTGGAGGTCGTTTCGGCCATGTAGGGCACTTCGCCGCCATAGTCGTTGCTGTCGTACAGAAAACCCATTTCCTGGAGCAGGCCGCGCGTATGCACGGAGGCCGACGATTTGCAGTGCCAACCCGTGGGCGGACGGCCCGAGTGCTGGGTGATGGCGGCCACGGTGCGCTCGATGCTGGCGCGCTCCTGTTCTCTGCTCATGTGCACGGGTGATTCCCACAGCCAGCCGTGGCCGCACAACTCCCAGCCATAGGCCGCGGCATCTTGGGCGACCCATGGGGTGCACTCCAGCGCCCGTCCGCAGACATTCAGGGTGATGGGTAGCCCTGCGTCGGCAAAGCGCTGGGCAATGCGAGGGTAACCCGCACGTGCGCCATACTCGAAATGGGTTTCCATGCAGAAATCCGGCGACCCCGCGATTTCATGGTTGACCTCGTGGACGCCTTCATTGCGTGTGTCGCCCGCGCTCAGGGTGGTTTCGGCGCCTTCTTCCACGTTCAGGACAAAAGATACCGCGAGGCCGGAAGCATCGGGCCAGCGAATCGATGACTCCCTGGTTTGTGGCGTGAATCGGCGATGAGGGAAGAGGGGCGTCATGGAGGTCGCGAGTAGTGAGTGGGTGGTGGCTTGTGGCATGCAAGTTGCTTGAAATGGCGGTCAACCACAAGGAATTGATTCAATGAACGATAAAAGCCAAGCCGTGGCGCAAGCGCTGATCCTTGCGCGGAGCAGCCGGCAGCCCTGCGATGCGCTCCAGGCCCATCTGCAGCTCAAGGACATGGACGAGGCCTATGCCGTGCAATCGAGCATGGGCCGTGCGCTGAAATGGTGGGGCGCCAGCGGTCCCCGTTTCTGGAAAACAGGCGGCGCGGGGCCGCACGCTGTGCAGAACAGCGCGCCGCTGCCGGAGGAGGGCGTGTGGCAGGGGCCGGGACCACACGATGCCACGGCCTGGCCCATGCACAGCCGGGGCGTGGAATCCGAGATCGCGCTGCGCCTGCGGACGGCCGTGACACTGGACATGGCCCGCGATATTGGAGTGGATGACGCGCGCGGACTGCTCGACGCCATGGCGGTCGCCATCGAACTGGTGGATTTCCGTTGGACCCAAGGCGTGCAGGCGGACGAACTCCTCAAGCTGGCGGACTTGCAGTCGCACAGTGCTTTGGTCCTGGGCGAATGGCAGCCTTTTACCCACATGGATTGGAGCCGGCAAGTCTGCCGCACGCGGATTGGCGACCAGCTTGAGATCGTGCGCCAGGGGAGTCATCCTTTCGGCGATCCCACACAGGTGCTGCCGGGCTGGTTGCGCCATGCAACCGCACGGTTCGGCACCTTGCCCGCAGGAACCGTGGTCACCACCGGCTCCTGGATCGGCTTGCCTTATGCGCAGGCCGGGGATCTGGTGCAGGCGGGGTTCGAAGGCCTCGGGCAGGTGTGCGTGCAGCTTTGATCCGGTGCATCATTTCCTCAGCACCGGCCTGCGCTGATCGAACAACTGCCTTGCTTGCAGCAGGCGGGAAAGCTCCAGCAGCATCGTCTCGGCCCCATGCCTTGCGATCAATTGCAGGCCGATCGGCAGGCCATTGATGTCGGGCTGCACAGGGACGGAAATGGCTGGAAGCCCGGCCGCGTTCACCCAGCCTGTGAAAACCGCATGCCCGCGCGGGCCGACGGGCTGCCCGTTGATGAATGGCGGGTAGGCCTGCTGCGCGGGCCATGGCTGAGCCGCTGTGCATGGCATGGCGATGACGTCCCAATGCTCAAAGAGGCCGGCACACAGGCGGCGCAACTCAGCGATGAGATCGAGCACCTGCCATAGCCTTTCGGCTGGAATCTCACGTCCCTGGGCCGCCATGGCCTGGTATTTTTCTGAAGCGCTTGCTTCCCAATCAGGGTGCCTGGCGAACAGCGCCGCCAGCCCGATCTGGCCGATTTGCGGCCACGCTGCATTGATGGCCTGGAGATTCAGCGGCAGCTTGCCTTTGCAGAGCAGGGCGTCGCGGTCCTTGGCGAGTTCCTCGATGCCTTTCTCGCATGCGAGCGCGATGGCGCTGTCTACCGGCGCATCATCCAGCGTGGGCACATAGAGGATGCGCAGCCCTTGGTGGGGCGTGCGGGCGTTTTCCAACCGCGCACCATGCGCCGCCAGAGAGGCCCAATCCGAGGCATCGGGTCCGCCGACCACACCCAAAAGCGCCTGGACGTCCTCCGTGGTGCGCGCCAACAATCCCACAACCTCGAAATCCAGCAGCAAGGTGGGCAGGGCGTGCTGGCGGGCCACCGTGCCTATCGTGGGCTTCAGGCCTACCAGCCCGCAATGCGCGGCGGGCCTGCGCGTGGAGCCGCCACCGTCGGTGCCCAGTGCGATGGGCGTGCAGCCGGCCGCCACGCTGGCAGCCGCTCCGCCGCTGGAGCCTCCTGGCGTCAGCTCGGTATTCCACGGATTGCGTGTGGCGCCGAAAAGCGGGTTGTGGGTATAGCCCTCCAGGGTGAACTCGGGCACATTGGTTTTGCCGACGATGATCGCGCCGGCACGGCGCACCCGTTGCACGGCCAGCTCATCGTGCTCGCTGAAATAGTGCGCAAGCCCGCGGCTTCCCCAGGTGGTGGGCATGTCGCGGGTCAGGAGGTTGTCCTTGATCGAGATGGGCACGCCATCGAGTTCGGAAAGCGTCTCGGCCCTCTGGTAGCGCAGGGTGCTGGCCTTCGCTTCTTCCAACGCCTGAGGGGCGCGCAAGGCGGCGAATGCATTGAGATCGGCTTGAACCTCCTCGATGCGGGCCAGGCAACTGCGCGTGGCCTGCTCCGGCGTGGCCGATCCGCCGAGGAAAGCCGAACGCAACTCGCACGCGCTGTATTGCCACAAGGGCCTGCGCATGTGGGAGGCAGTGCCGGCAGAAGTGCTCGCGTGCGGCGCGTTCACTTCAGCTTCTCCGGCAACCAGGTGATGATCTCGGGGAACTGGATCAGCAGAACCGTGAACACCAGAAGAATGGTGACATAAGGCAGCGCGCCGACAATGGCGTCACGGATGGACCCCTTGTCCGGGCGAATGCCATGCACCACGAAAAGGTTCATGCCCACGGGGGGAGTGATCAGGCCGAGCTCGCACATCAGCACAATGAAAATCCCGAACCAGACCGGATCCACGCCCAGCGCGTGCACGATCGGGAAGGTGATTGGGATGGTGGCCACCATCATGCTCATCACATCCATGAACATGCCGAGGATCAGGTAGAAGAGCACCAGAATCAGCAGCATTTGGGTGGCCGACAGGCCGAACGAGGTGACCCACTCGGTCATCGCTTCTGCCACACCCGTAAGGCCGATGGCGAGATTCAGGATGAACGCCGCGCTCATGATCAGAAGAATCATGCCGCTGGTGCGCGCGGTTTGCACGAAGCAGTTGACCAGCAGAGGCCAGCTCAGCTTGCCGCTGCGCCAGGTGAAGAACAAGGCGGTCATCAGCCCGAGCGCCGCAGATTCGGTGGTGGTGGCCACGCCGGTGTACAGGCTGCCCATGACGACAAAGAACACCACACCAGGGGCGATCAGTTCCTTGAGCAGGGCGAGGCGCTGAGCCAGCGGGATGCTTTCTTCGCGGCGGTTGTCGCCCGTGAGGATCGCGTGCGCGGCAATCCAGAGCATGAAGATACCGGTCAGCAGAAGGCCCGGGATGATCCCCGCGATGAACAACTGGCCAATGGAGGTGTCGGTGAGCGAACCATACACGATCATGTTGACCGAAGGCGGAATCAAAATGCCCAGCGTGCCGCCAGCAGCAATGGAGCCGAGCGACATGCTCATGGAGTAGCCGCGGTTGTGCAGCGAGGGCAGCGCCACGGTGCCAACCGTCGCGGCCGTGGCCACCGAAGAGCCAGAGGTCGCGGCGAACAAGGCGCTGCATCCGATGTTGGTGTGCAGCAGGCCGCCAGGCAGGCGGCCCAGCCATGCGGCCATGGCGCCGAACATGCGGTCGGCGATGCCGGATCGCAGCAACAGCTCACCCATCAGCACGAACAGTGGAATCGAGGTCAACAGGTTGTCGTTATGCACCCCCCAGACCACAGGCGCGATGGAGTTCATGAACGGCATGCCATAGGCAGCGATACCGCCCAGGATACCCACCGCGGCCATGGAGACGGCAATAGGGAGACCGGCCAGCATCATGCCCAGCATGCCAATAAAACCGATAGCAACCGCTGCAATCATTGAAATTCTCCTTGCATGCTTCTGACGGGGGCCACGGGCGAAGGAGTGGATACAGAGGTTGTGGTGAGGGCTGTTGCAGGGGCCGGCGCGGCGATGTTGCTGCGTGCCTGCAGATCCTGCAGTTCTTCCTCGACTTCGTCCTGCGTGGATTTGGGCGCCAGCATGGCGTCGATGCGGCTGTATTGGCGCCGCAGCAGCCAGACGGTGGCGAGCAGGGCTTGCACGAGTGCCAGCACCGCGAAGATGCCGAGTGCGATCATCCACAGCGCCTGCGGATACACCAGAGGGGTGGCCCAGGGTGTTTGCGACACGCTTTGGTAGCTATTCGAATCCAGCAGGGTGAGGCAGGCCAGAACGGCCATCAGCACCGCGAAGCCCATCAGCAATACGGACGACAGCCAATTCAGCCAAGTCTGAAGGCGTTTGGGAAAGCGCACCAGAAACACGTCAACGCGGACATGCGCGCGCCCGATCAGCGCCACCGTGAACGCCAGCGTGGCCCCGAGGGCCAAAGCGTAGCCGCCCAGTTCATCCGCGCCCTGCATGGACATGTTGAAGAGTTTTCGCATGATGGTCTCGACGGACACCACCACGGAGAGGCCCAGGAAGATCAACCCGAAGGTGATGCCGAGAATGCGTTCAAGTCGTTCATTCATGGTGAAGAAGCCCTGCCGTAAAAATTGCCGGAGGCGGCAAAACCCCCGGCATAGGGTTATTGAATGCCGATGACTTTGCCGACGGTCGCTTTCCAGTCGGCGCTGCAGGTCTTGTTGGCCTTGTCGCAGATTTCAGCCCACGTCGGCACAGAGATGCGCGCTACCGCATCGGTCAAAGCCTTCTTGTCAGCTTCCTGCAAAGGCGAATCCACCAGCTTGAATTTCTTGTTCAGCTTGCAGGGCTCCTTGCCCGCGTTACAGTTCATGGCGTCGGCGGTGAGTTCTTGCGAATAGGCCCAGATGTCGTCATTGAGCTTGGTGAAAGCGGCCTGCAGCTTGGCCTGCTCCTCGGGCTTGAGCTTGTTCCATTGCTTGAGGCCAATGGCATAGGCGTTGACCGCCATTTGCACGCCCAGGGCGTATTGGTGCGTGGTCACTTCAGGCCAGCCGGAGCTGTTGGCCGAGCTGGGGCCGGTGATGGCGCAGTCCACCACCCCCAGCGACAGCGATTGATGCACTTCGGTGAATGCCAGAGGCACGGGCGTGGCGCCTACTGTTTCCATGAACTTGGAGAGATTCTGATCGTAGGTGCGTACCTTCAGCCCCTTGAGATCGGCCAGGGAGGCGACGGGTTTCTTGCAGAAGAGAATCTGCGGGCCGAAGGGCCAGGCACCCAGCAGCTTGACTTGAAAACTCTTCTGAAGCCGTTTGTCCAAGGTGTCGCGGTAGGCGTCGTAGACCTTGCGGGCAGTCGCGTAGTCCGGCGCGGCACCCACCAGGTCGAGACCTAGCAGCGTGGGCTCGTCACGCGAGTTCTGCGACACGCGCAGCGAGACGATGTCGAACAAGCCCGCTTTCATCACGCGCAGCTGTTCCGTGTCCTTGATGCCCAGTTGGTCGACCGGTTTGTAGTCGGCCTTGATGTTCAGACCTGTGCGTGCCGCGAAGTCATCGAAGAAAGGCTTTTCGTAGTTCTTCTGAACCAGGCCCGTCGCGGCGGGTTGACCGATGACTTTGAAGGTGATGGGGGTCTGCGCGTGCGCGAACGCCGCGGCGAAGAGGGTGCTTGCGGTCAGTACCGTGCGGGTGAGGCGAGGGAGGCGGGCGGAACGGAACATGGCGGATTTCCTTTTTGGGGTGATGAAGAGGAGGACGAGGGCGAATGAGCGAAGGTGAATGGGCAGGATCAGGGGCAACGCGCTTGCGCGGCGGGAAGCAGTGAAGGCCGGCCGCAGGCCAGCAGCTGGCCGTGCCCGGGGCGGGCATGGAATTGACCGTCCCAGATCACCTCACCTCTGGAGAGCGTGAGCGCGGGCCAGGCATGCAGGGTCTTGCCTTCGTAGGGCGTGTAGTCCACGTTGTGGTGCAGATCGGCATTGCGCAACACGCGCTCGCCTTCCTGCCAGATCACGAGATCGGCATCACTGCCAATGGCGATCGTGCCCTTGCGCGGATGCAGTCCATAAGCCTTGGCGGGGCCGGTAGCAGTCAGCTCCACAAAGCGCTCGAGCGTGATGCGGCCCTTGAGCACCCCTTCGGAATACAGCAGGGGCATGCGCGTTTCAATGCCCGGAATCCCGTTGGGAATGTGGTCGAACGACACTTCGCAGCCTTCAGGGCGTTTGCCTTGCATGCCATCCATGCGGAACGGGGCATGGTCGGAGGAAAACACCGAGAACAATCCGTCGGCAAGGCCGTTCCAGACGACTTCCTGATTGGCGCGATCGCGAGGGGGAGGGCTGCACACGCAGCGCGCGCCGTGGTAGCTGTCGTCAAGGCCCAGGTCCTCAGCGGTGAGGAAGAGGTACTGAGGGCATGTTTCGGCGAATACCTTCAGGCCCAGCGCGCGCGCCCAGCGGATCTGCTCGATAGCCTCGCGCCCAGAGACATGCACGATGAGGATCGGCGTGTCTACCAACTCGGCCAGCGCGATGGCGCGGTGCGTGGCCTCACGCTCCACCAGCATCGGGCGCGATTGGGCATGAAACCTCGGCGCGGTCTGGCCCGCGTCCAGCAGGCGGCGCGTGAGCCATTGGATGCAGTCGGCGTTTTCCGCGTGCAGCATGGCCAAGGCGCCGTGTTGCCGGGCGACCGACAATACATCCAGGATCTGGCCATCGCCGAGTTTCATGTCGTCGTAGGTCATGTAAATCTTGAACGACGTGAAACCCTCCGCGATCAGCGCTGGCAGCTCGTGGCTCAACACATCCGGAGTCGGATCGGTCACGATCAGGTGGAAGGCATAGTCCACATGGGCTTTGTGGGCCGCGCGCGCCCGATAGGCGTTGACCGCTTCGGCGAGCGAATGGCCGCGTAGCTGCGCTGCAAACGGAATCATGGTGGTCGTCCCGCCGCAGGCCGCCGCGCGGCTGCCGGTGTCGAAATCATCGGCCATGCGCACCGGGCCGGAGGTGATTTCATCCAGGTGGCAATGCGCATCCACGCCCCCGGGTGTGACCACACGGCCCAGCGCGTCGATTTCGCGCTGGCCGGCGGGCAATTGCTTGCCCAATTGGGTGATGCGCCCACCCACGATCCCAATATCGGCATCGAAGCAGTCGCTGGCCGTTGCCACGCGGGCATTTCTGACAACCAGATCGAAAAGCGCGTTCATGGTGCGCTCCCTGCTTCTTCGGTGCGCGCTTGCACTGAAAAAGTGTCTACGTTGATGTCAACAATAGATGGAGGCGTCGTCCAGTGGATGCTTGTGTACATGAGCGGACACCTTGCAAGAGCTATGCCAACTTTCTTGCACAGGCACCTTCTCAAGTGTCTCCTGATCGCTGGCATCTTTAATGCTTGAGCGATGTAGACAACTTCAACATCTCTTTGTCTACACGAGCTGCAACATGAAAGCTGAACCCGAACTGGAACTCATGAAAAAGCCCGCGCCGAAACCTATACGCTTGGGCGTTCTGACCCCGTCATCGAACACCGCGCTGGAGCCGCTGACCTGCGCCATCGTGGCCACGGCACCGGGGCTCAGTGCGCATTTCTCGCGTTTCAAGGTCACCGAGATCGCGCTCTCGCCAGGCGCGCTGGGCCAGTTCGACGACGGGAACATCCTGGCCGCGGCAGAGCTCCTGGCCGACGCGAAGGTCGATGTCATTGGTTGGAGCGGCACCGCGGCCGGCTGGCTGGGGTTCGACAAGGACGAGTTGCTGGTGCAGCGGATTCAGGAGCGCACGGGCATCGTGGCCACCACGGCGGTGCTCGCGCTCAATGAGTTGATGGCGCTGCGCCAGATCCGCAAGCTGGGCATCGTCTCGCCCTACACCGCGGATGTCCAGCAGCGCATCGTCGCGAACTACCAGCAAGCCGGCATCGAAGTGGTGGCGCACACGCATGAGGGTATCAGCGTCAATCACGACTTCGCCGGCGTTTCGCCCGAATTGCTGTGGCTGCGCATGGATGAAGTGCGCAGGGCGGCCCCCGAGGCCATCGTGACCTACTGCACGAATCTGCGCGCCGCCCACCTGGCTGAGCGGGCGGAGCAGACTTGGGGCATACCTTTGCTCGACACCGTGAGCACCACGGTTTGGGGCATGATGCGAGCCGCCGGGGCTGATCCGGCGGATGTTCAAGGATGGGGAAGCCTCTATGAATGGGCGTGACACTTTGACGCAAGCACGGCCGGCGGCGGCCAGCACGGATGAGATCCATACGCGGCTGCAAAGCGCCATACTGGAGCATCGCCTGCCTCCCGGCACCAAACTGGGGGAAGACCGGCTCGCGGAGATATTCAGCGTCAGCCGCGCCCGGGTGCGGCAGGTGCTCGCCAGGCTGCACAACGAGCAGCTCGTGGACATCTTCCCGCAGCGCGGCGCGTTCGTGGCCTGTCCCTCGCCCGAGCAGGCCCGCGATGTGTTCGAAGCGCGCCGCGTGATCGAACCGGCTGTTGTCAGCCGCCTGATCGGGGAGCTCACGCCCGCCAAGCTCAAGCAGCTTCGGCAGCATCTGGCAAAAGAGGTGGAGGCGCGCCGCGCGGCGGATGCCCGCGCGATGATCCGGCTTTCGGGCGAGTTTCATTGCCTGGTGGCAGAGCTTGCGGGGAACGCCCAAATGCTGCGCACCATGCGCGAACTCTGCGCGGTCACTTGCCTCATCATCTCGCTGTACAACGCGCCGACCGCGGAGAGCTGCCGCGAAGACGAGCATGAAACCCTGGTCGACGCGATCAAAAACAGGAACGTGGCGTTGGCCCACAAGCTGATGCTCGAGCATCTCACGCACATCGAGGGCAGCCTTGTGCTTCACGACGCCGAAGAGGCCGTCGATCTCGAGCGCATTCTGAAAGGCTGAGCGCATGCGTTTGTTGCTGCTGAACCCCAACCGTTCCGCATGGATTACCGAGCGTGTGGCCGCGCCTGCGCGCAGCCTGTTGCGCGCGGGCGAAGTGCTGGATACGGTCACCTCTGCCACGGGGCCTGATGCGGTGACCTCTGCGGATCAACTGGCCGCCGCGGCGCTTGAAGTCCAAACGCTCGCAGCCCGCCACGGCAGGGGCTATGACGCCATCATCCTCGGCATCTCATTGGACTGCGGCCTGCACGAGACGCGTGCCGCCCGGTACCCGCAACCGGTGATAGGCATGACGGAAGCCGCTTGCCTGGCCGCAAGCCTGGCGGGGCCGAAGTTCGGCTTGTTGACGATCGGTTCCGGCATGGCGGCGTCTTTTCAGGCGCACATCCGCCTGCTGGGCCTTCAGGACCGGTTCGTGGGGGTGGCCGCGCCGGATTGTCCAGAAGCCTTCAATGCCGGGTCTGCGCAGTTCAGCCCCGGTCTGATCCAACGGCTGGATGATGGCGTGCAGGCGCTGGTGGCTCGCGGCGCCCATTCCGTCGTGCTGGCGGGCGCAGTTCTTTGCGGCTGCGGCCCCTTGTTGCGGGCCAGGACCGGCGTGCCGGTGTGGGAGGGACCCGCGTGCGCCCTGGGCATGGCTCGTACCTTGCTGGCTTAGGGCGTGTCCTCTATTAAAACGCGCGTGCGGGAGCTTGAGGCAGGCGCCCTCTACAATTCACCCATGCTCGATCCGCTTCTCCTTCGCAAAGACCTGGACGGCGTGGTGGCACGCTTGGCCACCCGCAAGAATCCGCAACCCTTTCTTGACGTTGCCGCTTTCTCTGCGCTCGAATCCGAGCGCAAGACTCTGCAGACCCGCACCGAGGAGTTGCAGGCGCAGCGCAACGCCGCCAGCAAACTGATCGGCCAGCGCAAAGCCAAGGGCGAGAGCGCGGACGACGCCATGGCCCAGGTGGCCGCCATCAAGGACGAACTCGAAGCCTCCGCCGCCCGGCTGGACGTTCTGCAGGGCGACATGCAGGCGCTGCTGCTGGCCGTGCCTAATTTGCCGCACGAAAGCGTGCCGGTGGGTGAAGATGAATCCGCCAACGTCGAGATCCGCCGCTGGGCGCCTCATGGCCTGGCACCCCGCGCTTTCGATTTCGAGGTGCGCGATCATGTGGCGCTCGGCGAGCCGCTGGGCCTGGATTTCGATACCGGCGTCAAGCTGGCGGGTTCGCGCTTTACCTTCATGCGCGGCCCCATTGCACGCCTGCACCGGGCGCTCGCGCAGTTCATGCTGGATCTGCAGACTGGCGAACACGGTTATACCGAGTGCTACACGCCCTATATCGTCAACGCCGACACCCTGCGAGGCACCGGCCAACTGCCCAAGTTCGAAGCCGATCTGTTCGCTGCCAAAAAGGAGGGCAGGAAGGCGAAGGTGAAGCGCTCTACATGATCCCCACCTCGGAAGTCACCCTCACCAACACGGTGCGCGGAGAAATTGTTCCCGAGGCCGATCTTCCGGTGCGCCTGACCGCACACACGCCGTGCTTCCGCTCCGAGGCCGGCAGTGCAGGGCGCGACACACGCGGCATGATCCGCCAGCACCAGTTCGACAAGGTCGAGATGGTGCAGGTCACCCACCCGGAGAAGAGCTACGAAGCCCTCGAGCAGATGGTTGGCCACGCCGAAGCCGTGCTGCAGAAGCTGGAATTGCCCTACCGCGTGGTGCTGCTCTCCACCGGCGACATGGGTTTTGGCGCCACCAAGACCTATGACCTTGAGGTGTGGGTGCCGGCGCAGAACACCTACCGGGAAATCTCGTCGGTCAGCAACTGCGAGGCTTTCCAGGCCCGGCGCATGCAGGCGCGCTTCAAGAACGCGCAGGGCAAGAACGAGTTGGTGCATACCCTGAACGGCTCCGGCCTGGCGGTAGGGCGCGCGCTGGTGGCGTTGCTCGAGAATGGCCAGAATGCCGACGGCTCCATCACGCTGCCGAAGGCGCTGCAGCCGTACATGGGCGGCTTGGAAGTGTTGGTGCCCTGAGCGGGCTCACGCTGGCGGCCCACCCTCTCCGTCATTCCCGCCTTCCCGTGGTTTTACTCCCTCTCCCTCTGGGAGAGGGTTGGGGGGCCGGCCATCCGGTGAGGGTTTTCACGGCGCTTGATCCATTCGCTGCTTCATTGGGTGCCGCCCTCGTTCCTTCGCGGATACCTTTCCCTCTTTCCTACCCCATCCCCCCTCCCATTTGGTGGCACTCAGGGCTTTCTTCGGCCCCGTGGCCTTGGCCCGCTCAGCGGCCACCACAGCCGCTCCGCCATCTGGAAATTCGACGCCAGCTTGAATGAGCAGGCGCTTGTTGTCACGGCTGCGGCGGGCATGCTCGCGCAACAACGCCTCGGCGCGCGCGCCTTCGCGTGCCTCGATGGCATTGAGAATGTCCTCGTGATCGGCCTGCGCACGCGTGAGAAACGCAAGCTCCAGCGCAGGCTGCATACCGCCAAGCGCTACTGCCCCCGGCGCGGCCAGCGGTGTCTTGGCCACGTGAGCCAGTGTGGCGGCCAGCACTGGGTTGTTGGCCGATAGAACCAGGGCGCGATGAAAGCGGATGTTCATCGCGACCCAATTCTCCGAATGGAGAGAGTGTCCCGCGGAGGCCGCATCGACCAGGGTGCGGCCTTCTGTGACGCAGGCGCGCAACTCTCGCAGCAACGCCTCGGAAATGCCCGATTCAGCCGCCGTGCGCGCCGCCAGGCCCTCCAAGGTGCCGCGCACGTCAATGGCTTGCGCGACTTCCTCCAACGTGACACGGCGCACGCGGAAACCGCGTTTGGGCAGGCGCTCGAACAGGCCTTCGCGCTCGAGCTCAGTGAAGGCAAGGCGCAACGGCGTTCGTGAAACGTTCAGGCGCGCGGCCAGATCCAGTTCCACGACCCGTTCGTCCGGGGCTAGTTCGCCAGCCAACACCAGGCGCCGAAGTTCGGCCGCAACACTTTCGATCAATGAACTCATGGCGAGGCGACGTCATGTCGGAGAGGGCGGGATACGGATACATGAGGCATGTCGGTGCATGGTAACTGCTCTGGGTAGACACTAATTCCAGCCTTGATTGCATGCAATCGTGGTAAATACTAGCTAAATTTTCCATGACAAAGGTGAAATTGCATGCAATACTCGCCGCCATTCTTTCCAAGGAATAGCCATGAGCACCTTTTCTCCGCGCGCCCGGTCTGCCGGCCGGCGAACTCTTCTGGGGCTGGCCGCGGCCAGTCTGGTCCTGTTGGGCGGCACGGCCATGGCGGCGGAGGCTTATCCGGCCAAGCCGGTGAAAGTCATTGTTCCGTTTCCGGCTGGAGGTGGCGGCGATACGCTCGCCCGGTTGATGCTGAGCCGGGTATCGCAGGAGTTGGGGCAGCCCTTCGTGTTCGAAAATCTGGCGGGCGCGGGTGGCAATATCGGCTCACAGGCGGCTACCCGCGCAGCGGCCGATGGCTATACGCTCCTCTATGGCACCAATGGCACGTTCGCCATCAACCACACGCTCTACAAGAACTCCGGCTTTGATCCTCTGAAGGATTTCGCGCCGGTGAGCCAGCTCAGCCGCATCGCGGCCGTGGTGGTGGTGCGCAGCGCGCTTCCGGCCAAGACCATGCCCGAGCTGCTCAAGCTCATCCGCAGCGAACCGGGGAAAATGACTTTCGCTTCGGCCGGCAACGGCACTACATCTCATCTGGCTGGCGAGATCCTGAAATCGTCCGCCCAACTGGACATGGTGCATGTGCCTTACCGCGGCGGTGCGCCGGCCATGAATGACCTTCTCGCCGGTCAAGTGGACATGATGATCGAGGTCATGCCCAACGCTGCGCCGCAGCTCAAAAGTGGCCGCGTGCGCGGACTGGCCGTGAGCACCGCGAACCGTGTGGCCTCTTTGCCGGAGTTGCCCACGATTGCGGAATCCGGCGTTGCCGGGTTCGACGTCAGCGCCTGGGATGCGCTGGTCGCACCGGCCGGCACACCAGCGCCCGTGGTGGCGCGCTTGAATGCGGCGGTGCAGAAGGCGCTCGCGGACCCTGAATTGCGCCGGCAACTGCAAGAACGCGGCGCTGAAGCCGCACCGGGAACCCCAGAAGCGCTTTCTGCCTTCATGCGTGCAGAACTCAAGCGCTGGGGCGATGCCGTTCGGCGCTCAGGCGCACAGGTTGACTAGAAATCAGGCATCAGGGGAGCAGGGATGCGTGTGCTGTGGTGGGTGAGCGCGGTGCTGGCGGCCACGTTGGATGCCACCCGCGACCAAGCCTTGCTGTTCCTGTCCCGCTGCGCCTCCGGTCCGCTGCTGGAGACAGCCATGAGCGCTATGGATTGGCAACATGTAGAAGCCTTTCCCTGGAGCAGTGCCTGGATGGTGATCGCCTGTGTGCTGGGGCACTCCGCCGCCGTTTCTTCTTCCGGCCTCGGTGCGTGGCTGCGCCGTTTGTTCTTTGGCTTGCTGGCCATGGTTGCGGCCATGCCCCTGGCCTGCATGGCGGGCGGTTTCGTGGTGTCGTTGTTGCCGTCGGCCTGGCCTTCCGCATTGCATGCAGCGGCCTGGAGCTTGTCCATGCTGGGCGCCTGTGCCGTATTCATGCGGATCGCTCACGGCGTTTCTTCCAGTTTTTCCGCCCCGCGCCATGCGGCGCCGCATTCTTCGCCCATTCATTAGTTTCATTGGTTCTGTAAGGAGCTCTCATGCTGAAAAAACTTCATCCACTGCTGCCGCGGGCTTGTCTTCGATTCCCGAAGGGTTGCCTGTTCACGGCACGCCTCCGCTGGTGGGCTCGCGTCCGCCACGCTGCCCGCCTTTTGTGGAAGTGACCAATTCCGATCAGTTGCTGCCGTACCTGGAGCATGTGGCTCGCCGCCCCTACAACCACGGTCTGAACGCCTGCTGGGATCTGAAGGAAGGCGAGCGCGTGCTGCTGCGCGTGGACAACTGGCACAGCGAGCTGACCATTCAAGCCTGCCAGAAGATTCTCGAAAAATACAAAGTCAAATACGAGATCCAGAAGATCGATCGCGGCCCGATCCCGCAGTGGGTGGGCTCCGACGAAGTCGATTACTACCTCTTCCGCACCAAGGAGCTCGCCGAGTGGATGGACATGTGGGAAGAAGAGGAAAAGAAACAGAAATACGACAAGATCCTCATGGGCT
This sequence comes from Ottowia sp. VDI28, assembly GCF_049532675.1. Taxonomy (NCBI): domain Bacteria; kingdom Pseudomonadati; phylum Pseudomonadota; class Betaproteobacteria; order Burkholderiales; family Comamonadaceae; genus Ottowia; species Ottowia sp. VDI28. Next base: position 3,098,729 of record NZ_CP149820.1, read on the forward strand.
ACGGTGGCCCGGTGCTGGCCGAGCGCTTCATCAAGATCCAGCGCATGCCTTTCATCACGCCGGAAATCCTGGCTTCTCCTGCGCACGCGATGCCGATCGAGGTGATCAACGCCATGGACCGCTGGGTGTGGGACCGCATCCGCTCCGCTCGCCGCGTGCGCATCACCGATCCGGAGGGCACGGATCTCTCGTTCACCAACCATGACGAGTACTGGGATTCGAAGCGCGAGTTCTACAACCCGGAGCTCACGGCAGCCACCTGGCGCGGCAACGAGCATTTCGGCAAGACCTATCTGCCGGGGCACATCACGGGCAGGCCGTGGATGTTCCATCCTTTCAAGGAAGATGGCTGCGGAGTGATCGCCGGCACCACCAACCACATCGCGCCATGCGACTGGACCAAGCTGGAGGTCGAGAACTCGCGCATCACCAAGATCCACGCCGGCGGCGAGTTCGGCGACAAGCTGCGCGACGTGATGGAGCGCACCAAGGATCTGCAATACCCGACCTTCCCGGGCAAGGGGATCATGCACTGGTGGGAAGCCTCGATCGGCACCAACCCGCACGTTCACCGCCCGCGCAAGGACTTTCCCTCGGGCTTCGTGAACTGCCTCTACGAGCGCGTGCGCTCCGGCGTGATCCACATGGGTTTTGGCACCATCATTTCATCGATGGCCGAGCGCGAGGCCGCCCGCATGGGGCATCTGGTGGGCCACTGGCACCTGCACTTGTATTTCCCCACCTACCACACCGAACGCTCGGGAGACAATGAGAACATCATCGAAAACGGCCGCCTGATGGCGCTCGATGATCCGGCGATCCGCAAGCTCTGCGCCAAATACGGCGATCCGGAACTGTGGCTCGACGAAAGCTGGAATCCCGCGGTGCCTGGCATCAACATGCAGGGCAACTACTGGGACCACTACGCTAAAGACCCGCTGCATTGGGTCAAGACCGAGCTGGAAGTTTGCCGCAACTACCACCCCATGTTCATGCGCATGGTGGGCGCCGACGACAAATACTGCTCCGGCGAGGGCGCCAAATGGTGGAAGGGCGGTTGCTGCGAGCACAGCGGTGTGAGCGCGCCGGTGCTGCCGGGTAACTGCTGCGGCGAGGAAAGCGTGGCATCTGATCCGGCACCGGCATCAGGCGGGTCTTGCTGCGGCTCCTGAGAGCCGCGCAGGCCCATTTTTCCCTGTAGGAGCGGCTTCAGCCGCGAAAGACCATCGTTCGCGGCTGAAGCCGCTCTTACGGGCCAGAACATTGAGCAAGCAGCATTGCACTGAAGATTGAAGGAGACACTCATGAAAAAACTCATTGCCGCCACTTTCGGCTTGGCATTCGCGCTCGCACCTCTGGTGTCCGCGCACGCCCAGAGCCTTGCGGAACTCGCCAAGACCGCCGAGGGCAAGCCCACCGTCACCTGGTATGAAAGCTCGCCCTCCGAGCAGATCGACAAGGTGCTGGCGGCGTTTCACCGCAAGTACCCGTCCGTCAAGGTGCGCCATACGCGCCTGGTGGGCGGCAATGAGTTGGCCGTGCGTGGCGTGCAGGAAATGCAGGCCAGGGGCTATACCGGCGATCTGCTGACGGGCGGGGCCGACCATATCAGCCAGCTCAAGGGGCGCGGTTACATGGAGGCCGTGAATTGGGCGCAACTGGGGGTGCCCAAGGCTTACACCCCTAACCCGGAAATGGTGGCCACTACCGCCTCGGTCTATGTGGCGTTGTGGAATTCACGCAAAGTGAGCGACGCGGAATCGCCCAAGACCTGGGAGGATGTGCTCAATCCGAAGTGGACGAACCGGGTGGGCTCGTGGGTGCGCGCTGCCGCGTTCGCGCAGTTGGCTGCCACCGAGGGGCCTGATTCCGCGAAGCGCTCTCTGGAGCGCTTCATCAAGCTCAAGCCCATGCTCTTCAAATCCACCTTCCCTCTGGCGCAGGCCGTGGGCTCTGGTGAGGTCGATATGGGCATCGGCTTCTATCACTCGACGCTGCCGCCGATGAATGCCGGTGCGCCGATCAAGATGCGCGCTCTCGACATCGTGCCCATGCACATCATCTACTCGGGCGTCAGCAAGAATGCGCGCAATCCGGAGGGCGCGAAGCTGCTCATGGCATGGTTGTCCACCGATGAAGGGGCTTTGGCCTACGAGAACGCCACAGGCCGGGGCAATCCGCAGGCCGCCAAAACCAAGACCGCGCAATTCATTGCGGGCAAGAAAACTTCGGAGTGGCCGCCCGAGAAAGCGGATGAACTGGGCGCGCTCAACGAGTACTACAACAAAATGCTTGAGGCGGTTGGATCGGCACGATGAGCGCCGTGGAAGGGACTGCTTTCTCACCGCCCATGTCCAAGCCGGGCATGCGGGCGGGCTTCATGGGGCGCCTGCCAGGATGGGCCTTGCTTGCGCTGCTGGCATACATGGTCGTGGTGCCGCTGGGTCTGTTGCTGGTGGCAAGCTTCAAGCCGACGGGCCTGCCCTATGACCCTGGCTTCAGCTTCGAGCAATACCGCATCGTCTATGGCGATCCGGGCTTTTACAAGCTGGTCTGGCAGACGGCCATCTTTGCCGTGGGGTGCACCGTGTGCGCGCTTTTCGTGGGTGGCTTGCTCGCGTGGATCGTGGAACGTACCGATCTGCCCATGAAGGGCGCGGCGCGCGTCATGATCGCGCTGCCCATGGTGCTGCCGCCATTCTTGCTGGCCATGGGGTGGGCGCTGCTGGCCAGTTCTCGCACCGGCGTGCTCAACAGAATGTTCATGGAGGTTTTGGGCCTCGAATCGGCGCCGTTCAACATCTATTCCATGGGCGGCATGATCTTCGTCGAGACACTGGCGCTGGTGCCTTCCGTGTACCTGATCCTGTGCAGCGCTTTCCGCAACATGGATCCATCGCTTGAAGAGGCGGCCATGACCAGCGGCGCGCGCTGGCCCCAGATGATCTGGCGCATTTTCATTCCGCTTTTGTCCCCTGCGATTCTGGCGGCGGCAGCCTATTTGCTGATCGTGGGTTTTCTCGTGTTCGACGTGCCGGGCACCCTGGGCATGCCGGTGGGCCTGTTCGTCGTGTCTTCGCGCATCGTCTATCTGGCGACCGATCAATCCGGCGGCACATCGGCCTATGGGCAGATCGCGGCTATCGCGGTGAGTTTTCTGATCCTGTTGCTGGCGCTGGCCTGGGGCTACAGAAGGCTTACGCGCCAAGCCAACCGCTTTATTACCGTGACGGGCAAGGGCTTTCGGCCACGGGAGCTGAAGCTCGGCTCCCTCAAGCCGTTGGCGATCCTGTTCGTGGCGGTCTACTTTGCGCTGGCCGTGGTGCTGCCGCTGGCGATCCTGATCTGGACCAGCCTCACTCCTTATCTGGCGCCCGTGAGCCGGGAAATGCTCGAGCAGCTCACGCTTTCTCAGCATCGAGCCGTATTCACCAACAGCCGCGTAGGGGCGGCGGCGTGGACTTCTACCTGGGTGTCCTTGCTCAGTGCCACGCTCGTGACGGGGCTCGCGCTGCTCGTGGCCTGGACCGTATTGCGCAACCGCGCGCTGGCCGAGCGTACACGCGGTGTGATCGACACACTGGCCTTCATGCCGCTCGCCATACCGGGCACGATGATCGGTATGGCGCTGGTCTATGTGTACCTGACACTGGCTTTCCTGCAGGTGTATGGCACAGCATGGATTCTGGTCATCGCCTACATCACGGTGTATCTCTCGTTTGCCTCCCGAGCGGCCTCCGCTTCGCTGATCCAGGTGCATCCCGAGCTCGAAGAGGCTGCGCGGACCTGCGGAGCGTCCACGGGTACCACGCTGCGGCGCATTGTGCTGCCTCTGCTGCTGCCAGGCCTCGCGGGCGCCTGGGTGTGGGTGGTGGCGCATGTGATGCGGGAGCTTTCCACGGCCTTGCTGTTGCAGGGCGATGGCAATGCCACGGTGGCCGTGCAGCTATGGAGTTACTGGTCGGGTGGTGAGCCAGGCAAGGCCGCCGCGGTGGGGGTATGGCTCGTGCTGGCGATGACGGTCATCACGGTGATCTGGCAGCGTCTTGCCGCGCGCCGGGAGGAGACAGGAAAATGATCGAGTGCAAGGATTTGTGGTTGACCTACCCGGGGGCATCGCAGCCCTCGGTGTGCGGGGTGTCGCTGGCGTTGGCGCCGGGTGAATTCGTGACTCTGCTCGGCCCCAGCGGCTGCGGCAAGACGTCTACCTTGCGCAGCGTCGCGGGGTTGGAAACGCCTTCCGCGGGCTCGATCCGCATCGGCCAGAACATGGTGTTCGATGGTGCGCGCGGGCAGCAGACGCCGACGCATGCGCGGGACATTTCCATGGTGTTTCAGTCTTATGCGATCTGGCCGCACATGAGCGTGCAGCAGAACGTCGCGTTCCCGTTGGAGATTGCCCGTACGCCGCGCGATCAGGTCCGTGCCCGGGTGGAGGAAGCATTGCGCATGGTCGGCCTGGGTGCCTTGGCCGAACGCAGCGCGACACAGCTCTCCGGCGGCCAGCAGCAGCGGGTGGCTATCGCGCGTGCCCTGGTGCGCCGTGCCAGCGTCATGCTGCTCGATGAGCCGCTTTCCAACCTCGATGCCAAGCTGCGCGAGCAGATGCGGCTTGAGTTGCGGGAGCTCATCAAAACCGTGGGCCTGACAGCGCTGTATGTCACGCACGATCAGGAAGAGGCGCTCATGTTGTCCGACCGCATCGCACTGATGAGCGCAGGGCGGATCGTGGAGGAGGGCGCTCCGCAGGAGCTGTATCTGCGGCCCCGTACGCGCTTCGGAGCGACTTTCCTGGGTGCGGCTGAAGTCTTCGACGTGTCGGGCGCCGATGGGCGAGAGGTGCGCACACCTCACGGGCCGCTGGAGCTCCAGCAGGCGGCGGGGGGCATTACCCATGTGGCCATCCGGCCAGAGGCGATCGTGGCCACGCAGTCCGGCTACTCACCGGGCGCCAACCGCTGGAGCGGCAAACTGATCAGCGCCATATTTTCGGGGCGGCAGCAGCAGTTGGTGGTGGAGCTGGCGGGAGGCCGGCGCATCAATGTGCTCGCGCCCCCTACCACGGCGTTCCGAACTGAAGAGCCCGTGGTACTCGACTTCCCGGCCGAGCGCCTGATGCCTCTGGCCACCGAATCATCTTGAACAGGACAGCAGCATGACAAGCAAGACCGTCATTGAAGTCAAACCCTACCGCCTCGCGCTCCAGACCCCTTACCGATGGTCCAAGGGCACCCAGCACCATCGCATGGGGGCTATCCTCAGGCTGCAGGCGCCAGACGGCCTGGTGGGCTGGGGTGAAGCGGCGCTGCCGCCGCATGTGGACTATCCGCCCGAGGCGTTTGCCGACGAGATCCGCGCGCTGATGGCCGGGCTGGACCCCTTGGCACCTGATTTTCTGAGTGAGCTTTCCCTGCGCGAATGCCCGGCACGCATTCGCTGCGGCATCTCCACCGCGGTTCTGACGCTTCGGGCGGCGCAGGCCGGCCAGACGCTCGCAGGCTATCTGCTGGGCGATGAGCGCAGCGTCCCCAAGCGGGTGCCCGTCAACGATCTGATCGGCGACGCGGAGCCCGAGATGTGCGCCCAGCGTGCCCGCGACGCCGCCGCGCGGGGGCAGGACACCGTCAAGGTCAAGTGCACTTCTGAACGGGAGTTGGATCTGGCGCGCATCCAGGCCATTCGCGAGGCAGAGCCCCACATCAAGATCCGCTTGGATCCGAACGAAAGCTGGCCCGTCGAATGGGCTGGCGAGCAGCTTCGGGCCATGGAAAAATTCACCATCGAGTATTGCGAAGAGCCTCTCCCGCGCGGCACACCTCTTTCGGTCTACGGGCAATTGCGCCGCGAGACCAAAGTACCCATTGCCCTGGACGACAGCATCCGCACCGTGCGCGATGTGGAACTGGCCGCCATTCAAAAAGCGGCTGATGTTTTCATTCTCAAGGCGCAGCGTGTAGGCGGGCCGGACCGTCTGCTGGAAGTGGTGCGCGCCGCCGTGCAGCACGGCATTGCGTGCACGGTCACTTCGAGCCTGGAAACCTCGCTGGGCCTTTACCTGGGCATCCACTGCACGGCGCTGACACCGGCACCGATGGCGGCCGCCGGCATTGGCACGGCGCGCTTCTATGCGGAAAACGTATGCGAGCCGCCGCCTATCGTGGATGGCTACATGGCCGTGCCCAGCACGCCTGGTCTGGGGTTTGATCCGCAGCCGTGGTGGGATGCCGCGCGCTGATCCGCAGGCGAGAGTGATGGGGGGTTACCGCCAGGACGGAGATGATTCGATCGGGTAGGATCTTTCCCCATGAGCAGTGATCCCGCCGCAACCCTGGCCGCGCATGTCCAGCGCACGCGCTTCGTCGACCTTCCTCCCCACACGGTCCTCGCTACCAAACGCGACATGCTGGATACCTTTGGCTGCCTGCTTGGCGGCACGGGACAACCTGGTATCCCGGAGCTGAAAGCCCTGGCCTTGCGCTGGGGCGGCGCGGAAGAAAGCCGTGTCGTCCTCCTCGACCGGCGCCTGCCAGCCCCCCAGGCAGCCCTGTTGCACGGCAGCATGGCCCATGCGCTTGACTTTGACGACACGCTCGACCATGGCGGCTCGATCCATCCTGGGGCCCCGGTGCTTTCGGCCGCGCTTGCGGCGGCGGATTTGAACCCCGCGGCGACGGGGCGCGATCTTGTCCTTGCCCACGCGCTCGGACTCGATGTCGCCTGCCGCGTCGCCTTGGCTTCGACAGTGGATCGCGGCTGGCACCGCACCGCGGTCATGGGCGTATTCGGCGCCACGGTCGCCGCTGCAAAACTTCTTGGATTAGATGAAGGCCAGACGCTGAATGCCCTCGGCATCGCCTACAGCCAGGCGGCTGGCAATCGGCAAAGCATCCTGGATGGCGCGCTGACCAAGCGCTTGCAATCAGGCCAGGCTGCGGCAGCCGGGGTTCAATCGGCGATCCTGGCGCAGACTGGCTTTACCGGTGCTCACGACATTTTTACCGGACAGTACGGTTTCTTTGAGCTCTACCAACCGGGCGGCTGCGAGGTGGGCGCGCTGACGGACCAACTCGGTACGGCTTTTCGCGGTGATGAGTTGAGTTTCAAGCCCCATGCCTGCGGCCGTCCGTTTCACGGCGCGCTGGATGCCGCCCTCGCGCTGCGCCGTGAACTCGGCCTGGATCACGACAAGCCCGCCGCCGTCACCGTAAGGACCGGGGCAGGCCGTTGGCAGGAGCAATTCGCCGCCGGCAAGAGCCGCCCCACACAAATCGTCGAGGCGCAGTTCTCGCCGCTCTACCTCATTGCCGTGGCCCTCTTGAAGGGGCAGGTTGGCATCAGGGACGTCGCTGGATTTGAAGACACCACCGTGCTGGATCTTGCGGCGCGCATCGCTGCGGAGGTCGACCCCTCCTGGCCGCACAACAAACTGCAAATCACCATTCGCACTGAAAGCGGCCGAAGCGCGACGATGGAGGCGACAGCGCCGTTGGGCTCGCCTGAACGGCCGCTCAGCGATGCGCAGCTTGCGGACAAGTTCCGTGATTGCGCCGCCAGCGCGAGCCGTCCCATCGCGGCAGCGTCGGTGGAAGACGCGATCGCGGCCATCCTCGATCTTGAAAACAGGCGCTCTGCCGAGCTTGTCAGTCTCATCGTATAGGCGGAATGGCGCGCGCAGGTAGCCTCATACCGGTGCGAGACGTGTGGTTGATCAGCGGCGAGGTGGTGTCGCTCTATGACACCTCCGGCCCCTGCACCGATCCGCAAGCAGTGATCGACGTGCGGCGCGGTTCGTTGATTCGAAATGCCGCCAACTGCGCCGCATAGCCGTCCAGCAAGTCACCCTCTTGTGCCAGGGGCAGCCCCAACAGGGCTGCGAAGCGTTCCGGAGGAATGGAGCCTTGGGCCAGCAGCTCATCGACCATGCTCAGCAGCTGATCCCGGTGCCGGGCCAGCAAGGTGGAGACCCGGGCCATCTGCTCTGCCAGCAGTGCCTCGATGGGCGCATTGGTGGCGTGCACATCGGTATTGAGGTGCTCGTTTGGCTCATGCGCCACGTCCGTGCGCGCCAGCCGACCGGCGAAACCCAGGTGGCGAACGAAGCGCGCCGCCTGTCGTATAGCGCTGCGCAGATCGGCCTCGGCGCCGCTGCTGCACAGGGCTTCTCCGAAGACCAGCAGTTCTGCCGCTCGGCCAGCCAGCACGACACCGATGTCATCGAGCATGTTGCGGCGTGACCAGGCTTTGCGCTCGGCGTAGCTGTTGTAGCCTCCCTCGAAGGAAACCACATTGATCTTGATTTCCAGCGGTGCGCGCTGAAACAGCAGCGCATAGACCAGACCATGGCCTGCTTCATGCACTGCCAGCAAGGCGCGGAAGTCACCGCTGGCCCGCTGGCGCACGTGGCCGCCGCCATGTTCAGATGGGCCGTGCGCTCATCCAGTTGGCGGCGCAGAGCAGTGGCGTCCGGCAACGGGTGTTGCAACTCGTTCTTCATTTCTTGCTCCTCACTCCATCATTCCGATGCAGTTGACGATGCGCAGCAGCGCCATGCGGTCAGCGCGGTGTTGCGCACCCTGGCTGCGTACATGCCGGCTGGCACCCGAAGCGCGCGTGCCCAAGGCACGAGCGACAGGGTTGCGCGGCGGCGCGGCATGCAAGAGCCACTGTGTGTCCGCGTTGCAGCAGGCCAACGCTTTGGTGCCCAGTCCTGTGGCTCAGGGTCGGTTTATCGGCCCCGGCGTGCCGCCGCCGCCCGTGGATCCCGTTCTTCCTGCGGCGGTCCCCAGCCTCCAGATGTGGGCACTGCTGCTATTGGCAGCCGGGCTGGGCGGGTTGGCGCTACGGCGTTTGCGGGGGCTGCAGACAGACAGAGCCCGCTCATTCTCCATTCGCGTTATCATGAGTGCACTCCGGGGTGCCGGCTGCTCGTTTGGGGCTGCTGGCTGAGATGGTAGATACCGAACCCGCCGAACTTGATCCGGTTAATACCGGCGTAAGGACGAGATGCATCATTGCCCATTACCAATAGCGTTGCCAACAGAGGCGCCAGTCATGGCGGCCGCGAGGCTGGCCGCTGGGGGGCGAACACCGGAGTGCTCTTCAATCCCGCAGGAGACCTTCGATGAACGCACCCGACAAATTCCAGCAACTGCTCACGCTCACCCGAGAGCCATTTCCAGCTTCCAGCAAATCCTTCATTGAAGGCTCCCGAGCGGACATCCGCGTGCCCGTACGGGATGTGCGGCTGACCAATGGCGAGGTGGTGTCGCTCTACGACACTTCTGGCCCCTACACGGACCCGCAAGCCGTGATAGACGTGCGGCGCGGCTTGCCCACGGCCGCCCGCGAAGGCTGGATTGCCGAGCGTGGCGATACCGAGGCCTACACTGGCCGTGAGCGCGTGGCGCTGGACGACGGCGGCAAGCATGAAGACCGTGATGCCGAGCGCATCGCCCAACTGCGCCAGGAAGCCGCAGGCCTGCAGCGCCAACCGCGCCGCGCCAGGAGCGGCGCCAACGTGACCCAGATGCACTACGCCAGGAAAGGCATCGTGACGCCCGAAATGGAGTATGTGGCGGTGCGCGAGAACGGCCGCCGCGAATGGATGGCCGAATACCTGCGCAACGCCGGGCGCGAAGCGCGCCTCGCGGGCGACAGCCTGGGTGCGGCCATCCCGAAGATCATCACCCCCGAATTCGTGCGCGACGAGGTGGCGCGGGGCCGCGCCATCATCCCGGCCAATATCAACCATGCGGAACTCGAGCCCATGGCCATCGGCCGGAATTTCCTGGTCAAGATCAATGCCAACATCGGCAACAGCGCGGTGACCAGCAGCATCGAGGAAGAGGTCGAGAAGCTGGTGTGGTCCATCCGCTGGGGTGGTGACACGGTGATGGATCTTTCCACCGGCAAGAACATTCACACCACGCGCGATTGGATCGTGCGCAATTCACCGGTGCCTATCGGCACCGTGCCCATCTACCAGGCGCTGGAGAAAGTGGGCGGCGTGGCGGAAGACCTGACCTGGGAAATCTTCCGCGACACGCTCATCGAGCAGGCGGAGCAGGGCGTGGATTACTTCACCATCCATGCGGGCCTGCGCCTGCCTTTCATTCATCTCACGGCCAACCGCATGACCGGCATCGTCAGCCGTGGCGGCTCGATCATGGCCAAGTGGTGCATCGCGCACCACAAGGAGAGCTTCCTCTATACCCATTTCGAGGATATCTGCGACATCATGAAAGCCTACGATGTCTCTTTCAGCCTGGGGGATGGCCTTCGCCCAGGCAGCGGGGCCGACGCCAACGACGAGGCCCAGTTCGCCGAGCTGCGCACGCTGGGTGAGCTGACGCAGATCGCCTGGAAGCACGACGTGCAGACCATGATCGAAGGCCCTGGCCATGTGCCCATGCACATGATCCAGGCCAACATGACCGAGCAGCTCAAACACTGCCACGAAGCGCCTTTCTACACCTTGGGCCCGCTGACCATCGATATCGCGCCGGGCTACGACCACATCGCCAGCGCCATCGGTGCTGCCATGATCGGCTGGATGGGCACTGCCATGCTGTGCTACGTGACGCCCAAGGAGCATCTGGGCCTGCCTGACCGGGACGATGTGAAGCAGGGCATCATTGCCTACAAGATCGCCGCACATGCGGCCGACGTGGCCAAGGGCCACCCGGGCTCGCGCGCCCGCGATGACGCCCTCAGCAAGGCGCGTTTCGAATTCCGCTGGCATGATCAGTTCAACCTGAGCCTCGATCCCGACACCGCCAAGGACTATCACGACGAGACACTGCCCAAGGATTCCTCCAAGGAGGCTCATTTCTGCTCGATGTGCGGTCCCAAGTTCTGTTCCATGAAGATCACGCAGGAAGTGCGAGAATTCGCCGCCGCCAAGGGTTTGAGCGAGCAGGACGCGCTCAAGGCCGGCATGGATGAGAAATCAGCCGAATTCCAGGCTCGGGGCGGCGAGTTTTACGTACCCATCCATAAGGCGTGATCGCTGGTTTTGAATGACTGAAGCAATGCACATTGGTATCGCTGGCGGGGGCTTGTTGGGCCGCTTGCTGGCCTGGCAGTTGACTCGGGCCGGGCATCGCGTGTCGGTGTTCGAGTCCGCCGCCAGCCCGGCGCCGGTGCCGCGCAGCCAGGCAGGGGAGCCCTATATTCCCACGGCGGCCGGCTTCACGGCCGCCGGCATGCTCAGCCCCTTGGCGGAGCTGGACAATGCCGAACCGGCCGTGGCGGCGCTCGGCTGGCGTTCGCTGACTTTGTGGCAGCAGATCGCGGCGGCGCTGGGGCGACCTGAACTGGTACAGGTGCAAGGCAGTCTTCTGGTGGCGCATCGCCCGGATCTGGGGGCCGCCAGGCGCGTGCTGGATCGCATGCAAGCGGCTACCTCCACGCAGGAGTGGCGGTCAGCCAGCCCGGCCGAGCACGTACAGCCGCTCGACATGACCGCGTTGCATGAGCTGGAGCCTTCCGTGCAAGGCCCCGCGCATGCCTGGCTGTTGCCGGGTGAGGGTTTCATCGACACCGTCGCGGCCATGACGGCCATGCAGGCAGCCGCCAGCAGTGCGGATTGGCATTGGGGCCAGCGTGTGCTGGCGGTGGAAGCGGGCGAGGGCGGCGGGTCGCTGCGCCTGCAAGACGGAAAAGTGCTGGCTTTTGATCTGGTGATCGACGTGCGAGGGACCGGTGCCAAGGCAGCTTCTGCTCAGCACCAGGATGGCGCGGGCGCCATACGCGGCGTGCGCGGCGAAGTCGTCTGGCTGGATTGCCCCGATCATGGCCTAAGGCGCCCCGTGCGCCTGCTGCACCCACGCCATCGTGTCTATATCGTTCCGCGCTCGGCGCGCGACGTGCTGGTGGGCGCCAGCGAGATCGAAAGCGAAGACCGCTCACCGGTCAGCTTGCGCAGCGCCACGGAGCTCATGGCGGCGGCCCACAGCGTGGTGCCTGCGCTGGCCGAAGCGCGCATTCTCAAGCTGGATGTCAATTTACGCCCTGCGATGCCCGACAATAACCCGTTTATCGAATGGACGGGGCGCCGCCTGGTCATCAATGGCCTGTTTCGGCACGGCTGGCTGCTGGCGCCGGCGCTCGTCGAGAAAGCGTTCGCCGCCGATGGCGCGCGCAAGACGGGCCTGGCGCTCGACGCTACATACTGAGTACTGAGGCCGTAAGGCAATGAAAGATATCTTGATTCCTGACACGTCCGCGGAGCACACGCCGGCCGTGACCATTCACCTCGACGGCCAGCCCCGCAAAGTGGCCCAAGGCAGCACGCTGGCCCAACTGGTGCAGGCGCTCGGCCATGAGGAAAAGGCGGTCAGCACGGCCGTCAACGGTGCGTTTGTCGCCCGCACGGCCCGCGGCCGGGTACTCGCCGAGGGCGATGCTGTCCTGCTGTTCCAGCCTATCGTGGGTGGCTGAAGTGGGCGGCTGAACCGCGCTTTTAAAGGAAACTGACCATGCTTCAATCCGACCGCTGGGCGGTAGGCGATATCACTCTCACCAGCCGCTTCTTGCTGGGCACCGCCGGATACCCTTCGCCCAAAGTGCTGGGTGAGGCCATCGCGGCGTCTGGCTCCCAGATCATCACCGTGGGCCTCAAGCGCCAATTGGCGGCGGCGGGAGACAACGGCTTCGTGGAAATGATCCGCGCGGCCATGGCACAGCACGGCGCACGCCTGCTGCCTAATACCGCCGGTTGCACCACGGCTCGCGAAGCCATTCAACTAGCCCACATGGCGCGCGAGCTGTACGACACGCCCTGGGTCAAGCTCGAGGTGGTGGGAGACGAATACACGTTGCAGCCTGATCCGCTGGAGCTCGTGGAGGCGGCGCGCCAGTTGTCCAAGGACGGTTTCACCGTGTTTCCCTACTGCACCGACGATCTGGTCACGGCCAAGCGCCTGCTGGATGCCGGTTGCTCGCTGTTGATGCCCTGGGGAGCGCCTATCGGATCGGGGCAAGGCCTTCTCAACCCATTTGCGCTGCGCACACTGCGCGAGCGCCTGCCGGGCGTGGTGCTGATCGTCGATGCCGGTATCGGCGCACCCAGCCATGCCGCGCAAGCCATGGAAATGGGTTTTGACGCCGTGCTGCTCAACTCCGCCGTCAGCCAGGCCAGCGATCCGCCGCGCATGGCGGCCGCTTTCGGCCAGGCGATCGCCGCTGGGCGCACGGCCTATCTGGCTGGTGTGATGGCACGGCAGGATTTCGCCGTGGCGACCACGCCGGTGGCAGGCAATCCGTTTCTGATCGGGAATTGACGTGCCTGGGATTCAATCAACGGTTCCCATCGTCTGGAGCATCGCCGGCAATGACAGCGGCGGCGGCGCGGGCTTGTCCGCCGACCAGCGCGCGGCGGCGGCCTTCGGAGTTCATCTGTGCCCCGTGGTAGCGGCCATTACGGCGCAAAACTCGGTGGGGGTGGCGCGCGTCGATCCCGTACCGCCCGAGGTGCTGGAGGCCCAGTTGGCCGCACTCGCCGGCGACATGCCGCCCGCCGTCATCAAGACCGGCATGCTGGGCAGCGCCGAGAACGTCATGGCCGTGGCGCGTTGGGTGGATCGGCTGCGCGGGCGCGGGCCTGTGGCGCTGGTGATTGATCCGGTGCTGGGGTCCACCACGGGGGCATCGTTCGCGAGTGAGGCAGTGTTGAACGCCTACCGTGAATGGTTGTTGCCCCGCGCGACGCTGATTACGCCCAACGAAAACGAGGCGCGCAGGTTGGCTTCGGTGAAAGAGGATACGCCGCAGGCCCTCACCCCAGCCCTCTCCCCCGAGGGGAGAGGGAGTCATACCGATGGCACACAGGCTTCAACTGCGGCGGACTTGCCCCCTCTCCCCTCAGGGGAGAGGGCCGGGGTGAGGGCCTGCAGCGCCACCACCCCAACCAGCCCATCTATCCCAGAGCTCGCCCGCATCTTGAGGGCCGCCGGCCCCGAAGCCATTGCCATCACCTGCGGCGACAGCACTTCCCATCAGGGCGATTCGCTCGACTGGATCGAAACCCCTCATGCCAACGGCTGGTTGGCCCTCCCACGCATCGATACACCTCATACCCACGGCACCGGCTGCACCTTCGCCACCAGCGCTGCGGCTGCGCTGGCATTGGGCTTCGTGACCGCTGATGCCTTGGTGCTGGCCAAGATGGCGACCGCCTATGCGCTGCGCCATGGCTATCCGGCCGGGCAAGGCGCAGGGCCTGTAGCAGCCAGAGCCGGATTTGCGACGGAGCCCTCGCTCATGCCCAGGATGAGCTGGGGGAGGGCATTGGGTTTGCGGCAGCACCGCTCCCCGGCGCCGATTCCGCGCTCGATCTGTATGCCATCGTCGACACATCCGACCGCGTGGCCAAAGTGGTGGCCGCGGGCGTGAAAACGGTGCAGTTGCGCATCAAGACGCCGCCAGTGCCTGATGCCGCGTGGCGGATGGCATTGCGAGAGGCGATTGCACAGTCCGTCGCGATTTGCCGTGCGGCGGATGCCCTGCTGATCGTCAACGACCATTGGCAACTGGCGCATGAACTCGGCGCGCAGGCTGTGCATCTCGGGCAGGAAGACTTGCTGGCGCTGAGTGAAACCGGCCGCGCCGCCCTGGCCGCTACCGGCTTGCGGGTGGGCATCAGCAGCCACAGCCTCTGGGAGCTGGCCCGCGCCCGTGGAATAAATCCCGTTTACGTGGCTTGCGGCCCTGTGTGGCCGACCCTCACCAAGGCCATGCCCTGGTACGCGCAAGGCCTGGACAACCTGGCCTGGTGGGTGCATATGGCTGGTGTCCCGGTGGTGGCCATCGGCGGCATTCTGGAGCATGGCCAGTTGGCGCAGGCCGCGCAAAGCGGCGCCAGCGGCGTATGCGTGGTGCGTGGCCTGGGCGATGAGCCGGCCGCCACGATCCCCGCTTGGCAGAAGGCGCTGACCCAAGGGCGCGCGGCGTCTCCGCTACCGGTACCTTCGATGCCGCATCCCTCCCTCGAACAATGAACACTACGCACGGTCGTGAAATGAAAGAGCCGAAAGGCCGCGAAGCAGGCCATGCGCGGAATGCTGTGGCCGGACCTGCGCCGGCCACTGGCGTTGTCCCCCTCCGAAGAGAGGGGGAAGGCGCCGAAGGCGACTCAGGGGGTGCTTCCTTGCAATACATCCGGGTACTCACTATTGCCGGTTCGGACTCGGGCGGCGGCGCGGGCATTCAGGCAGATCTGAAGACCATGGCCGCGCTGGGCTGCTACGGCATGAGCGCCATCACGGCCCTGACGGCCCAAAACACACGGGGCGTCACGGCGATCCATACGGCGCCGGCTGAATTCCTGACGGCGCAGATCGATGCCGTGGTGGGCGATATCGGTGCGCAGGCGGTCAAGATCGGCATGCTCCACAGCGCGGAGATCGTGCGCGTTGTGGCCGAGGCGATTGATCGCCACGGCTTGTCCCGCATCGTGCTGGATCCGGTCATGGTGTCTGCCACCGGTGCGCAACTGATAGAGCAACCGGCCGTGGACGCCTTGGTGCGCGAGCTTTTCACGCGCTGCGACATCGTCACACCCAATGCCGACGAAGCCGCGCTGCTGCTCGGCAAGCCTATCGGGAGCATGGTCGACATGGTGCCTGCCGCCCGAGCGCTGCTCGGTCTTGGCGCACGGGCCGTGCTGCTCAAGGGCGGACATCTGCCAGGCGACGAAGTGCACGATCTGCTTGCCGTGGCAGGAGAAGAGGGCGAGCCGCTATTGCACGATATGCGCGCCACGAGAATTCAGACGCGAAATCTCCACGGCGCCGGCTGCACGCTTTCCTCGGCCATTGCATCGCACATGGCACTCGGCATGCCCCTGATCCAGGCCGTCGAAGCCGCTCGAACCTACGTGCACCAGGCCTTGCTTGCGGGCGCTGGCGTGAAAACAGGCGAGGGCGTGGGGCCGCTCAATCACGGATTCGCACCTTTAGCTGCCTGTAAGCAAGCTATTTGAAGAAAGAGCGAGGCGGTCTTTTTCCCTGCGAAAGTGAGGCCAGTCAGGGAACTGACAGTTCCAAGGTTCGAGATGTGTTCATCGCAGCCCTGTCTTGACAGATGGCTTTAAATGGAACATCATTAGTTACATGAAACGCGACAGCCGCCTCTCGTCTGTCCTGCATGCGCTGCTGCACATGGCCGAGCAGGATGGACCGATGACCTCCGAAACCTTGGCCCAGTGTCTGGGCACCAATCCCGTCGTCGTTCGGCGCACCATGGGGTATCTGCGAGAGGCCGGCATCGTGACTTCGGACCGAGGCCACGCGGGTGGATGGCGCATCCATGCCGACCTCGGCTCCGTCACCCTCCGCCAGTTGCATGAAGCGCTGGGCGAGCCGGCCATGTTTGCCGTCGGCAACCGCAACGAGACACCGGAGTGCCTGGTTGAGCAGGCGGTGAACGCCGCGCTCGAAGATACCCTTGCCGAAGCCGAGGCGCTGCTGTTGAAGCGATTCTCGGAAATCACCCTCGCCGATCTGGCCGCTGACTTTGCGCGCCGGCATGCGGCAGTGCGACACAAAAGGAGTTGATCATGGACTATGACGTCATCATCATCGGAGGGAGCTATGCAGGGATGGCTGCGGCTCTGCAACTGGTGCGGGCACGGCGGGCCGTGCTGGTGATCGATGGGGGCGAGCGGCGCAACCGCTTCACCAGCCATTCGCACGGATTTCTCGGTCAGGATGGCGTGCCCCCCGGCGAAATCGCATCGAACGCGCGCCGCCAGCTCGAAGCGTACCCGACGCTCTCTTGGCTGGAGAGTCGAGCCGAAGCCGTTGCAGGGCAGGTGGATGAATTCACCGTCACGACATCCGACGGAGGGTCGTACCGAGGCCGCCGGATCCTGCTTGCCACAGGCGTGGCCGATCAGTTGCCTGCCGTCAAGGGCCTCGCCGAGCGTTGGGGCAAGGCGATCTTCCACTGCCCCTACTGCCATGGCTACGAGCTCGGGCAGGGCCGCATCGGCATCGTCGGCGCTAGCCAGATGTCCCTCCACCAAGCTGAATTACTCACTGATTGGGGCGAGGTGACCTTGCTCGTCAACGGTGCGATCGAACTGAGGCAAGAGGACAGACATTCCTTGGAGCGGCGGAGCGTGACGATCGAGGAGGTACCCATCGACAGAATAGAGGGACATGCCGACGTGATAATGGCCGACGGGCGCCTGCTTCGGTTTGCAGGCCTCTTCACGGCGACGCGCACTTCTCCTTCCAACTCTCTGGCGGAAGCGATGGGCTGCGCGCAGGAAGAGACACCCATGGGCATCCAGGTTCGCACCGATGCCGAGAGCAAGACCTCGGTGACTGGTGTATTTGCCTGCGGTGACGTCGCGCGGGCACCTCATTCGGTGTCGCTGGCCGTGGGCAGCGGTGCCATGGCAGGAGCCCAGGTTCACCGCTCTCTGCTTTGGCCCGAGACTATTCCCGCCTTGCAAGCGGAGGGCAGTGTCTGATGAGTCCGTTTTCCGGTCCGATGGCTGTATCAGGCTATGCCGAGAGGGCGGCGAAGATCGTACCGGGCCTTCGGGACCTGCACCGGATGGCGGGCGTGCTCCTGGCCGAACGCGCGCCTGCCGACGCGCGCGTCCTGGTACTGGGCGCCGGTGGTGGGCTGGAGCTGAAAGCTTTCGCCGGAATGCAACCCGGCTGGCACTTCGACGGTGTAGACCCTTCCAAAGAGATGCTCGACTTGGCCCGCACGACCCTCGGGCCCATGGCGCCTCGCGTGCGCCTGCACGAAGGCTATATCGACAGTGCGCCCAGTGGCCCTTTCGATGGTGCGGCCTGTCTTTTGACGCTGCACTTTATGTCGCCTGCCGAACGCCTCGAAACTTTGAAGGAAATCCACTGGCGGCTCAAGCCCGGTGCATCCATTGTCGTCGCGCATCACAGCTTTCCCAGCGAAGATCCTGTCGGGGACAGATGGCTCGCGCGCAATGCAGCATTCGCGGTTGCTTCTGGCGTGCCTGTGGCGCAGGCCGAAGGCAGCATCACGGCCATCAAAGAACGGCTGCCGGTGCTTTCCCCCAGCAGGATGCTGATCTGCTCGGCGAGGCCGGCTTTGCGGACAGAGAGCTTTTCTATAGTGCGTTCACCTTCAAGGGCTGGGTTGCTCGCAGGCCATGACAGCATTGGGATTAAGGGGCTTTATCCGCCACAGCCTGAAGAAAGTGCGAGGCTTCGGTTGGCGTGCGAAGCTCGTGCCATTGCAGGTGATCGAACGCGCCACTTTCGCGGACAGCGCGGTATTTGAGCTGGTTCTTCCGATAGGTGGAGAACGACCAGAGGATGATCGAATCCTTGGTGAAGAATGAGCGTACGAACGACTCTCTGTTGCCGTGCCAAAGGATTTCTCTGCGAAGGGAGCGGCGCAGTGTTCTTCGGAACACCCGGGAGAAGACTACCAGGCGGCTGAAGTTCAGCCACACCACATGCGTGGCACGAGGCCAGACGATGTCGCGCACCACGGCGTAGTTACCATCCACCACCCATGTATTTCCCTCGGTATTGGAGGCCACTGCCTCGGCAAATTCGCTATCAGGGCGTTCAGTCCAGTGGGGCGCCCAGTGCAACCGGTCCAGCTCGATGTACTGGCCTCTTATCGCTTCAGCGAGTGACCTGGAAAAGGTGGATTTACCAGAGCCGCTCGTTCCTATGACGACATAACGCATCCGCTGAGCATAACTGGGTTAAACCTGGAAACGGCAGTTGACTGCTTGCGATCTTCATAAAGGCGCCATGAATACCGGCATTGGCTACTTCGGCAGCGCTCACCGATCACAGCACTGGCAAGCGCGTTCAACTGCCGTTTCTAGGTTAAATTGCCAGAAAAGAGGTGCTTGATGGACCAGGTGGATACAGTTGTCGTGGGAGCTGGCGTGGTGGGGCTTGCCGTAGCGCGCGCGTTGGCGAAAAGTGGCCGGGAAGTGCTGATCCTGGAGGCGGCCGGTGCCATCGGTACGGGTACGAGTTCCCGCAACAGCGAGGTGATCCATGCCGGCATCTATTACGAGCCCGGCTCCTTGAAGGCGGGGCTCTGTGTGCGAGGCAAGGAGTTGCTCTATGCCTATTGCGAAGAGCGTGGTGTCGCGCTCCGCCGCTGCGGCAAGCTGATCGTGGCGACCAGCGAGGCCGAGCGGCCCTCGCTGCAACTCATCCGTGAGCGTGCCGCTGCCAACGGCGTGCATGATCTGGCGCTGCTGACGCGTGACGAGGCGCGCGCCATGGAGCCTGCGCTCGAGTGCGTGGCAGCCTTGCATTCACCTTCTACCGGCATCGTGGACAGTCACGCGCTTATGCTGAGTCTGCTAGGCGATGCCGAGCAAGCCGGCGGTCTGCTCGCGCTTCACTCTGAGCTGTCTGAAGTCCGGCTTGGCGCTGCGGCGGGCCGTGATGCCATGGTCCTGACCATGGCGGACGGCACAGAACTGGCCGCGCACCACCTTGTCAACGCGGCAGGGCTGGAGGCTCCGGCGCTGGCACGGCGCTTCGCGGGGCTCGATGCGCGCCATGTGCCTAAGCCCTGGTTCGCCAAGGGCAACTATTTCACCTTGGGAGGTAAGGCGCCATTCTCGCGGCTGATTTATCCCGTGCCCGAGGCGGGAGGCCTGGGCGTGCATCTCACGCTCGATCTTGGCGGGCAGGCCAAGTTCGGCCCTGATGTGCAATGGGTGGAAGCAGCGGACGATCTGCAGGTGGACCCCGCGCGGGGCGAAGCCTTTTACGCCGAAGTGCGCAAATACTGGCCGGGCCTGGCCGACGGTGCGCTGCAGGCTGGCTATGCGGGCATGCGCCCCAAGATCAGCGGCCCTGGCGAGCCGGTGGCTGATTTCGTGATCCAGGGCCCTGGCGAGCATGGCGTGCCTGGGCTGGTCAACCTTTTCGGCATCGAATCGCCAGGGCTCACGAGTAGCCTGGCGATCGGGGAGAGTGTGGCAGCGATCCTTTGCTAAACCAGCTAAGGCCCGCAAGGCAGGGCGCTACGATTCTTTTCCCACGACCTCGAAAAACGCCCTGACCATGCGCGTATCGCGACGCTCGGCGAGGCAGACCATGTGCGCATACGTGCGCACCGGTGCATTGTCCAGCCGCACAGCCCGTAGGCCAGGCCCGGGAACATATTCCACTTCGGAGACGGCAGCCACGCCGACGTTCAGGGCGACCGCCTCCCGGATGATTTCACGGCTGCCGACTTCCATAACCACTTCGGGCGTGACCTTGGCTGCCTTCAAGGCGGACTCGATGGCCTTGCGCGTGGTCGAGCCGACCTCTCGAAGAATGAGTTTCTCGCCCTCGAGTTCCGAGATGCTGATGCTGCGCCGCCGCGCGAACCGATGCTCGGCGGAGCAGAAGATGATCACTGGGTGATCGCTGTAGGGCACGGACACAAAGCGCTTGTCGCGCGCTACCTGTGCCATGACCCCCACATCGGCGCTGTAGTCCAGCAGCCGGTCCAGGACGTCCTGCGAATTGCCTGTGCTCACGGAGACCTTGATGCCCGGGTACCGCTGATGGAAGGCCGAGAGCATTTTCGTCACATGTGAAGGCCCCACCGCCGCTACGCGCAAGTGGCCCGTGCGGAGCTCACCCGATTCGCGCAGCAATTGCAACGCCTCCGCCTCCAGGCTGAAGATCTGCCGTGAAAGGTGCAGCAGGCGCTCCCCCATTTCAGTGGCGCGCACACGACGGCCGGTGCGGTGAAAGAGCTCCACTTTGTAAAGCTCCTCCAGTTGGCCGACCTGCGTGGTCACCGTGGGTTGGCTCACGTGCAGGCTCTGCGCGGCGCCAGTGAAGCTGCCCGTGGTGGCCACGGCGTGGAAGGATCGCAATTGTGTCAAGCGCATGAAACCGGCCTTGAAATGTTCTTAGTGTTATCCCGGTCAAACTATAGATTTTTTCAATGCTTGGGTCAAAAAACTTGTATTGGCTAAATGTGGCTGCAGAGACGAAAGTCCACCTACGCGCCACGGACCTTCATGTGGCGCGAAAGAAGTGACGGTTCCTTAGTTCCGCAATTGGAGACCCCCATGAATCTCTCGCGTCGTTCCCTTCTTGCCTACGCATCCGCTGCGATAGGCGCCCCGATGGCCGGTCTGGGCAGCACGTCCGCGCATGCCGCGAACGTGCTCTCGGTCGGTTTGATTCCCTCTGAAGACTCCCGCGCCATGATCGCCAACAGCCAGGCGATGATGGACATGCTGTCGAAGTCGCTGGGCATGCCCGTCAAACCCTTCGTCGCTGCCGATTACAACGGGGTGATCGAAGCGCTGCGCTCCAAGCGCCTCGACGTGGCCTACCTGGGCCCGTTCTCATACGTGATGGGCGCCACGGTCGCTCCCATCGAGGCCTTTGCCGTGGCCGAGACCAAGAAGGCCGGCCGCACTTTCTACCATTCGCTCGTGGTGGCCCACAAGGACAGCGGCATCAAGACCGTTGCCGACCTGAAGGGCAAGACATTCGCTTTCGTCGATCCCACCTCCACGTCCGGCCACCTTTTCCCCAAGGCCGGTCTGATCAAGGCTGGTTTCAATCCGGACAAGGATTTTGGCCGTGTCATCTTCTCCGGCTCGCATGACTCGAATGCCGTGGCGGTACAGAACAAAAAGGTGGATGCGGTGACGATCGCCGACCGCATCCTTGATGCCGCCATCGCCAAAGGGCTGGCCAAGCGCGAGGACCTGGTCGTGGTCTGGAAGTCAGACCCGATTCCGGAGTCGCCCACGGTGTGGCGCAAGGACCTCGATCCTGAACTCAAGAAACGCGTGCAGGCGGCCTTCATGGATGTGAAAGACATCCCCTGGTCTGACCAGGGCATGCTCAACGGCTTTCATCCTACCAATGACAAAGCCTACGACGTGATCCGTGAAACGGCCACGATTCTGAAGCTCGACCTGAAGGCGATGAAGTGATCAAGATCCGTGGCCTGACCAAGCGCTACGGCGCATTCGATGCGCTCAAGGGCATCGATCTGGATGTGAAGCAGGGCGAGTTCCTGGTGGTACTGGGGCCCTCGGGCGCTGGTAAGTCCACGCTGCTTCGTTGTCTCAACCGGCTCGCCGAGCCGACCAGCGGTGAAGTCCATATCGATGGCCAACTGGCCCGATCCGATGCCGCCAGCTTACGCAAGCTGCGCTGCCAGGTCGCGATGATTTTCCAGCACTACAACGTGGTGCCTCGCCTGTCGGTGCAGAAGAACGTGCTTACGGGCCGCATGGGCTCCATGCCCTCGGTGCTCTCATGGTTGCAGATTTTCCCTAACAAGGATATCGAGATCGCCAGGGAGTGTTTGCGGCGCGTCGAGTTGGAGCACAAGGCCGAGCTGCGGACCGATACCCTCTCCGGCGGCCAGAAGCAGCGCGTGGGCATCGCCCGCGCGCTGGCTCAGCAGCCCAAGATCATCCTGGCCGACGAACCCGTGGCCAGCCTCGATCCGAAGACCTCGCGCACCGTGCTGAACTACCTCAAGCAGGCCAGCCGCGAGCTCGGCATCACGGTGGTGTGCAACCTGCACCAGATCGACTATGCCCGGGAGTTCGGTGAGCGCATCGTCGGTGTTTCGGGCGGGCAGATTGTTTTTGAAGGAGGGCCGGATCAACTGACCGACCACGCATTGCACCGGATCTATCCGGGGCTTGACGAGGGCCGGCCGCGCAATGCCTCACCCGTAGCCACGGCTCCGGCGCCCGTGCTGCGCCACCTTGAGCTGGAGGAGGCTTGACCATGAACGCTGGTTCCTACACGCTGCTGCTCGCCAAGCCGAGCGGGAACTTCGGCTGGTGGCCTCGCATCGCCATCGGAGCGGCCATTCTGGCGCTTTTCTGGTGGGCTGCCGCTGGCGCTCAAGTCAGTTTCGGCGAACTGGCCAAGGGCTTGCCGTGGATCGGTGACTTCCTTTCGCGGATGATGCCGCCCAACTGGGCCTTCATCAACAAACTGGTGACGCCGGCCATAGAGACGGTGCAGATCGCCCTGTGGGGGACCTTGCTGGCAGTGATCCTGGCGGTGCCTGTCTGCTTCTTTGCAGCGCGCAACCTGACCCCCAACATGGTGGTCTACCAGTTCACGCGGCAGGTGTTCAACGTGACGCGCGGCATCAACGAGATCATTCTGGCGCTGGTGTTCGTGGCGGCGGTCGGTCTCGGTCCGTTCCCGGGTGTGCTGGCTCTGGCCGTGCACGGCGCCGGCATGCTGGGCAAGTTCTTCTCCGAATCCATCGAGGAGATTGACCAGGGGCCGATCGAAGCACTGCGCTCCACCGGGGCCGGCCCGATCCAGACCGTCATATTCGGCGTGCTGCCGCAGGTGATCACCGCCTGGATCGCCGTGGTGCTCTACCGCTTTGAAACCAATTTGCGCCAGGCCACTGTGCTCGGCATGGTGGGCGCCGGCGGCATCGGCTTTGAGCTGGTGGGCAGCATGAAGCTCTTCCAGTACCAGGACACCGCCACTTGCATTCTCGTGATCATCGTGATGGTGATGATCGCCGACTACGTATCGACCCGGCTGCGTGCCTGGATTCAAAAAGGAGCTCGTTGATGATTTCCCAAGCCGAAACCGTTCAGGCCAATGGACGGCACTATGCCAAACCCCGGGCGCCGGTGGTGGTGGTATGCGTTGATGGCTGTGAGCCAGACTACATCACCCAGGCCATCGAGGCTGGCGCGGCGCCGTATCTGAAGCGCATGCTGGCGCAAGGTAGCTCGCTCATGGGGGATTGCGTGGTGCCCAGTTTCACGAACCCCAACAACGTGTCGATCGTGACCGGCGTGCCTCCTTCCGTGCACGGCATCTGCGGCAACTACTTCTACGATGTGGCCGCCGACCGGGAGGTCATGATGAACGACCCGGAGTTCCTGCGCGCGCCCACGCTGCTGGCGGCTTTCGGGCAAGAGGGTGCTCTGGTGGCCGCCGTGACGGCCAAGGACAAGCTGCGCACCATGCTCGGGCATGGCCTGCGGGGCATCTGCTTCTCTGCCGAGAAGGCCGACAAGGCCACCGTGGCCGAGTGCGGAATCGACAAGGTGCTGGAGCTGGTGGGCAAGCCGGTACCCTCCGTCTACAGCGCCGATCTCAGCGAGTTCGTCTTCGCGGCGGGTGTCCGCCTGCTAGAGACGCGGCGCCCGGATCTGATGTACCTGTCCACCACCGACTACGTGCAGCACAAGTGCGCCCCCGGCACACCGGAAGCCAATGCCTTCTACACGATGATGGACGGCTACCTGGCCCGGCTCGATGCGTTGGGCGCGGTCATCGGGCTGACGGCCGACCATGGCATGAGCCCGAAGACCGATGCGGCCGGCAACCCGCGCGTGCTGTATCTGCAGCAGGTACTGGACGCCCAGTTTGGGGAGGGAAGTACCCGCGTGATCCTGCCGATCACCGATCCTTATGTGGTCCATCACGGCGCATTGGGGTCCTTTGCCACCATTTATGTGAACAGCGTGCCGCGCGAGCAGGTCAACCAGGTGCTGGGTGCATTGCCCGGTGTTGAGCTGGTCGTGACGCGAGAAGAGGCCGCTCGCCGTTTCGAGCTGGCGCCAGACCGCATCGGAGACCTGATCGTGGTCGCCGACCATTTGACGGTGCTGGGCACCAGCGCGTCCAGGCACGACTTGAGCGGCCTGACGGTTCCCCTGCGCTCGCACGGCGGCATTTCCGAGCAAAAGGTGCCCTTGCTGTTCAACCGCCCCTTGCAAGGGGTCGATCCAGGCCGCCGGTTACGCAATTTCGACGTCTTCGATCTGGCGCTGAACCACGCCACCGCTGCAGCAAGTTAGAGGTTCCACATGTCTCACGAATACTTCAATCCCGTACGCAGTGTTTACGGGGCAGGGGCCTTGTCGTCTTTGCCAGGGCTGCTGAATGGCCGAAGGGCCGTGGTGGTGACGTTCCCTGAAGCGCGCCAGCTGGGCTTGGTGGGCAAGGTCGAGCAGTTGCTGGGTGGTCTCCTGGCCGGCGTGATCGATGACGTGCGGCCGAACCCTGACGTGGCCGAGCTCCGTGGGCTCTACGAGAGCTTCTGGCGAACGCCTGAGGGCCCGGAAGCCCTCATTGCCATCGGCGGCGGCAGCGCCATCGATACGGCGAAAGCGCTCATGGTGGGCACGGAATCCGGAAGCTTTGGCGAACTGGTTTCAGCGCTGGCGGCGGGCCGCGCTTTCCGGCCTGCACAGGTCAAATCATTGATTGCCGTGCCCACGACCGCGGGCACGGGCAGCGAAGTGACCCCGTGGGCCACGATCTGGGACCGAGAGGCCCAGAAGAAATATTCGCTCCATTTGCCTGAAACCTGGCCGGAGGTGGCTCTCCTGGATCCGGAGCTGATGCTTTCATTGCCAGCCTCGGTCACGTTGCAGAGCGGGTTGGACGCGTTGTCGCACGCACTGGAGTCCATCTGGAATGTGAACGCCAATCCGGTGTCAGACACGTTCGCGGTGGCGGCGGTGCACGACATCCTGGACACCTTGCCCCGCCTGATGGAGAAGCTGGACGACGTGGCGTTGCGGGGCCGGATGGCGCTGGCTGCGCTCAAGGCTGGCATGGCGTTTTCCAATACCCGCACGGCCCTGGCTCATTCCATCTCGTATGAGATGACACTGCGCTACGGCTTGCCGCACGGTATTGCATGCTCCTTTCCCTTGCCCATGGTGCTGGAGCGCGCCATCGGCCGCAACGCTCGGCGCGATGCGGTGCTGGCACAAGCCTTGGGGCCGTTGGCCGGGGCGCCCGAGCGTTTGGCGGCATTCATCGAGCGCCTGGGAGTGAAGACCCGCTTTGTCGATTACGGGGTGACGGACGAACAGGCCGAACAGATGGTCGCGTTCGCGCTCACGGGCGCAAGAGGAAGGAATTTCATCGGCACCGCACTGAAGGAGGCAGCATGAGCACCGTTCTGGAATGCATCGAGTTCCGCGCCGAAGCCCTGCGCATCGGCCGGGAGAAACTGCGTACGGCGCGCGCCATCGACGTGCGCAACCCCTATACAGGGGAGCGTGTCGGCACGGCTCCTGTGGCCAGCCTGGACGATGTCCGCCGTGCCTTCGATATTGCTCAGGCCTACGTGCCCAAGCTCTCGCGCTATGAACGCTCGGCCATCCTCAATCGCGCCGCAGCCTTGCTGCGCGAGCGCACCGAAGAGGCTTCGACGCTCATCACCAGCGAGTCCGGCCTGTCAAAGAAGGACAGCATCTATGAAATCGGCCGTGTCGCCGATGTGTTGAACTTCGGCGCCAACGAGGCCTTGCGCGACGACGGCCAGGTTTTCTCTTGCGATCTCACGCCGCATGGCAAGAGCCGCAAGGTGATCACCACGCGCGAGCCGTTGTTGGGCGTCATTACCGCCATCACGCCCTTCAACCACCCCATGAACCAGGTGGCGCACAAAGTGGTCCCGGCCGTGGCCACCAACAACCGCATGGTGCTCAAGCCCTCCGAGAAGGTGCCGCTGTCGGCTTATTACTTCGCGGACCTGCTGTACGAAGCGGGCCTGCCGCCGGAGATGCTGCAGGTGGTGACCGGAGACCCTCGCGAGATCGCCGACGAATTGCTCACGAACCGGCATGTCGATTTGATCACCTTCACCGGTGGTGTGCCTATCGGCAAGTACATCGCTTCCAAGGCGGGCTACCGGCGCATTGTGCTGGAGCTCGGGGGCAATGATCCGCTGATCGTGATGGACGATGCAGATCTGAACAAGGCCAGCGATCTTGCCGTTCAAGGCTCATACAAGAATTCCGGCCAGCGCTGCACGGCCGTCAAGCGGATGCTGGTGCATCAGAAAGTCGCCGCCGAGTTCACGGAACTCGTGGTCGCCAAAACCAAGGCGTGGAAATACGGCGATCCGATGGACAAAAACAATGACATGGGCACGGTGATCGATGAAGCGGCGGCGCGCCGCTTTCAGGAGATCGTGAACGAGGCTGTGGCGCAAGGGGCCAGATTGCTGGTGGGCAACCAGCGCGAGGGGGCGCTCTATTCGCCCACGGTGCTGGATGGCGTTCGGCACGAAATGACCGTGGTGCGCGAAGAAACCTTCGGCCCGATCTCTCCTATCCTGACGTTCGGAAGTATCGACGAGGCCATTGCCATTTCCAATGGCACGGCCTTCGGTCTTTCTTCGGGCATTTGCACCAACCGGCTGGAAGATGCCACGCGCTTCGCCCGTGAACTCAAGGTGGGCACGGTCAACGTATGGGAGGTGCCGGGCTACCGGATCGAGCTGACGCCTTTCGGTGGTATCAAGGACTCAGGGTTGGGCTACAAGGAGGGCGTGCAGGAGGCCATCAAGTCCTTCACCAATTGCAAGACGTTCACGCTGCCTTGGTAGGTTCCCGCACGTTGTCGTGCTCGGCCGGCCGGTTGGCCGAGCACGGTGTTACCAAGTATGGATGTAGCTGATTCGCAGCATCGCGCCTGCTGCGGGTAGGCGGCTGG
This sequence comes from Ottowia sp. VDI28, assembly GCF_049532675.1. NCBI lineage: Bacteria > Pseudomonadati > Pseudomonadota > Betaproteobacteria > Burkholderiales > Comamonadaceae > Ottowia > Ottowia sp. VDI28. The sequence goes on from NZ_CP149820.1 coordinate 3,126,187, forward strand.
TATTGTTGTTGCTTCGAAGCAGTTGGCTATAGAGCGGGAAATAGTGGCGGTTGAACAGGTTTTCGATCCCCAGCGAGACCTTGTTCTTGGCATCGATCTTCCATTGGCTGATCAGATCCACGGTGGTGTAGCCCTTGGTGTCGTAGCGGCCAAAGCCCGTCTTGCCATCCAGACGATAGTCCTTGGAAGCATAGGACGTCACCTGAACCCGGTGGCTCCAGCGGGCGTCGGGCCGGTATTCCACATAGGCGGTCAGCTTGAGCGGCGGAATGCGAAAGCCCGTCATGTCCTGGTAGCTGCTGCTTCCCTGCGGCTGCTCACGCCCCTTCATCCAGGTGAAGCTGCCGCCCGCGCTCCAGTGGTCATCGGGGCTGAAATAATCAAGGCCGCCTTCAATCCCATGGATTTTTTCCTTGGTGCGCAAAAGGCTGAGCCCGTTGTTCAAGCTCTGTACCGCACCCAGATCGGACTGCGACTGAAAGGCGCTCACGTTGGCGATGACGTTGGAGAATTTCCCGCGCCAGCCGATTTCAATGGTGTTGGTCTTGACCGCTTGCAGGTTCGAGTTGCCGAGATTGAAACCTGATGTCGCGTTGCGCACGACCACGCCGATATCCGGCAGCTCGAAGCCCTGGCTGTAGGACGCGTAGAGCTCCTGTCCCTTGATTGGCGAGAAAACCGCGCCCAGGTTGTAGGTGGGCGAACCGTACTTGATCGTGCCTCCCGCCACGGACTGCGGATTGGCCATCCTGGATTGCGAGAGCGGCGTGAAATCGCTGAAGCTGGCCTCGGCCCGATCGTAGCGCGCGCCGCCTTCCACGGACCACTGGTCATTGAATTTGTGCTGCAACTGGGCAAAAGCGCCGATGCTGCGGGTCGTGACCTGTGGCATGTAGGTCAGGCGGCCAATCTTGTTGAATACGAGGCCTCCGCTCGCGTCATAGGCTGCCGGATCGAAAATATCGATAGGCATGTCGGTGCGCTCCTGATTGAAGTCCGTACCCCAGATGAGCAAGGTTTTCTTGTCTTGTCCCAAGGGCGTTTTGACGGTCACGCGCCCCCCGAACACCTTGGAGTTTTGCATGGCCTGATCCACGTTCGCTCCGCGGACCGCGACAGCGCGCGCATCAAAAGGGGCGAAGCGCGTATAGAAATCGCGGTAGTAAAGCTGTGCAGCGAGCTGGCTGCCACCGATATCTCGGTTTTCATAATCCAGCCCCAGCATGGTGTTCTTGATCTGGTTCTGATCGGCCAGCACCAGGCCCTTGAGGGCCTTGCCGCGGCAGTGCCTGCCGGTAGCTTGCCCACGGATGGATCGGATGCATAGTCCGTGTCCTGGCTGGCGTTGTAGTGGCTGGCGGAGAGCTGCAGGCGCTGGTTCGCATCCAGCTTGAACCCGACCTTGGCCGAAGCGTTATAGATATCGGAGTCGAACAGGTCTCCCTGGCTGGGCTCCGGTGCGATCCGGTTTCCCTTGGCATCAAACGAACCACCGGCGTGCTTGCCGCCGAGGCTGACCGAGTAGTCGATCACCTCGCCGCCGCCAGAGAGATAGTGCTGCACCTCGCCGCCGAGCCCCGCTCCCGTGAGCTTGGACAGCGGTGCGGAGCCTGTGACCGTGGTTTCGGCCTTGGTTTCTCCCGAGGGGCGCTTGGTGCGAATGGAGATGATGCCGCCAGCCGCTCCGCTGCCGTAGATGGCGCTGCTGCCGCGCAGGACTTCGATTTGCTCTATGTCTGCTGGATTGATATTGGCCAGATTCCTGGAGGAATCGCGGTTGGTGTTCAGGGGGATGCCATCGACCAGCACCAGCATGTTCCGGCCGCGCAAGGTCTGCCCGTAGTCCGTGATGGTGTGGCTGGAATCGGCCATCCCCGGAACCACCTTGCTGAGCATGGTGGCGACGCTGTCCGAGCCTTGCCGGAGCTGCTGGACTTCTTCTCCCTCAAGAATGCTGACTTGGCGTGAGGGCGCGACGAGGTTGTTTTGCGTGCGCCCGATGACGGTGACTGTTGCCAGCTCCGGAGCCTCCTGCTGCTCAACTGGTGCGAGCGCGGCGGGCCTGGGCTCTGTGAGCTGCGGAATTGCCGGCACTTTCTCCAGCGCATAGTTGCCGGTACCCGCGCTGCGAACCCTGAACCCGGACCCGTCGAGCAAGCGCGCGAAGCCATTGTCGATGGAATGCGCGCCAGACAGGCCGGAAGTATTCAGGCCTTTGAGCGCGGTGAGATCCACGCTGAGATTGACGCCGGCCTGCGCGGCGAAAGCCATCAACGCGGGGCCGAGCGGACCTGCGGGAATCTGAAAGGTGTTTCGTGCGGTGGCCGTGGCGGGGTCCGCGGCCTGAGCGGGCTGTGCATGCAGCAACACGGACAAGGCGGTCGTGGCGGTGGCCGCCGCCAAGGCCGTCACGCGGGAAGGGGTGATGCGCATGTGGTTCGCTCCTCGTAGCAGTCAAATGAGTGGTCTTCACAACCCATGACAGGCGAGCGAGGAAAACAGGACAGGGCCGGCAAAATTTTTTTGAAATGTGTTTTCAGCGCGGCGCCACGGTCACCCAGTACCGCGTACGCCGCGATACCTGTACGGGCAAAGTTTGGGCCAATAGCGCCAGAATCCGGTCGGTGTCGCGTAACTGGTAAGTGCCCGACACACGCTGATCGGCCACGCCGGGATCGCAGTGCAAAATGCCCTCACGGTACCGTCCCAGTTCCGCCAGGAAGTCCTGCAGGCGCATGTTTTCCGCATAGAGAATGCCCCGTGCCCAGGCATCCGCTTGCGGCGCCGCGGGTATGACCGGCTCCCGGTCATGGCCATTGAACCGCATCTGCTCTCCCGCGCGGATGACGGCTGAACCCCCGGAACCCGCTGTCGTGACCTTGACCGCACCTTCCAGCACTGTCAGCAAGGTGCTCCCATCGAATTTCCGGACGATGAACCGTGTTCCCAGCGCCTGCATCTGGCCATCGTCTGTCTCCACGATAAAGGGCAGGGCGGCATAGGCCGCTGCGTGCGATGTTTCGATCAGGGTTTCTCCCGCGAGCTGGCGGATCCGTCGGGCTTCGTGATCTATCCACACCTTGAGGGCTGTTGCGGTGTTGAGCCGTACCAGGCTGCCGTCGGCCAGCGTGACCGTCCGGAACTCTCCCTTGGCTGTCCGGTAGTCGGCAGTCCAGCTTTGCCAAGGCAATTGCCGATAGGCGAACCAGCCGAGGCTGGGTGTTGCCAGCGCCCATGCCACGGCGCGCAACACCTGGCGGCGTGATCTGGCTGGGCGAGGGCGCTCCAGCACGGCTTTGCCGATTACCCGAGGAACCGAGTTCAGCTGGCCTCTCAATTGCTCTGCGCGCTGCCAGACATGCTCGTGCTGGGCGCTTCGGTTGCGCCAGCGCGCCAGTTCGCGCTGTTCGTCCTCGCTGAAATCCGAGGCATGCGCACGCGCGAGCCAATGAGCGGCTTCATCCAGGAGGTTGGTATCAGTGGCCTGCACGGGTCAGAACGTGTTTACGATCTCAGGTGTGCAACATCATGCCCAGGCACTGCCGGAAGCCTTGGGCCATGTAGCGGGTCACCGTGCGCACGCTCAACTGCATGTGAGCCGCGATGTCTTCATACGACATGCCGTCCAGTTGGGACATCAGGAATGCCGTGCGGACTTTGGCGGGCAACGCATTCAGAAGGGCATCCAGTTCCTGGAGTGTTTCGAGCAATATGGCCCGAGCTTCCACCGACAGCTCGCAAGCTTCGGGCAGGAGCTGCAGGGAAGCCAGATAGGCCGACTCCAGTGAGCGGCGCTCAAGATGGTTGATCACCAGCCGTTTGGCGACTGTGGTGAGATAGGCCCTGGGCTCGCGGATGTCCTCGATAGCCTGGGTTTTCGCGCTGACCCAGATGCGGGTGAAGGTGTCCTGCGCGAGATCGGCCGCGTCGCTGCTATTGCCCAGCTTGCGCTGAAGCCATGCGACCAGCCAATGATTGTGTTGCGCGTACATGCTCCCTAGTGCATGGCTTGCCGCGCGGTCGGTGAGGGACGACACAGGCTTTTTCTCTATGCATCGAAAATACGCTGTATTTTATACAATTGATATGCATTCTCATTTGCATCTGTGTTCGGAGAGTGTCTATGCACGAACCTGTTTCTGGATCGCTGCGATCTGGCATATTCGCCGCGCAGGTTAGTTGCAGCGAGTTTTCCGGCGCTCCCCGAAATGACGGGGAGCACGAAGAACATCAAAGACGGCTTTATTTTTGGCCGAACTTCAGCTTTGCATCTGCCACGCACTTGTCTTTGGCTGCACCGGAAAGCGTGTCACAACGTTCGGCCGCAGCTTTGTAGTTCGCTTCGCTTTTTTCAGCGTTGGCATCTTTCCTGGCTTCGGCCACGTTGGCCTGGTGGCCGGCTGCGGAATTGGCCGGCTGTTCGACTGCTTTTGCTACCTTGGCGTTTTCCTTGGCAGTCACGTGCGCTGCTTTGGCGTCCTTTTTGCACACGTCCTTGGCGTTACCGGTCTGGTCGTCGCATTTTTCCTTTGCGATATCGTAGTCGGCGTCAGCCTTGGCAAGGCGGGCCTTGTAGTGATTGCGCTCCGAGGGATCCTTTTTCGCTTCCAGCTCGGCTTTTGCAACCTTTTCAGCACCGTCGGCTTCCTTCTTGCACACGTCCTTGGCGTTGTCCTTGAGCGAATCGCACTGTGCCTTGGCGGCTTTGTAATCGGCGGCGATGCGGTCTTTGTCGGCCTTGTACTCGGCATTGGTCATTGCGAAACTGTTTCCAGCCAACGTGCCGGCCACGATCAAGGCGAGGAGGGAGGGGGAAAATTTCATACTGCATCCTTTGCTATTGCTCGGTTGGATCACCGTGAAGCAAACTTTAGTGTCGCCGTTGCAGGCACACGGTAGGTAGGTGGCAACATGCCTCGTCGGGAAAAGGCCTACAGCGATGAAATCCTGAGGCTCCTCGCGATGAGGTCGTGAACATGGATTCAAAATGCAGGCGCTGAACTTGCCCGGGCTTTTCCAGCTTGAGCGTTTTGTACTATTTGTCAGCCCTCTCGTTGAGTGGCAGAGCCGGGGCCGGTCCGTTACCATTGCTGAATGAAAACCCAATACTTCACGGCCACCAGTCTCGATGGTTTTCTTGCCACGGAAGACGATTCCCTGGAGTGGCTTTTCCCGCTGGGCGATCTAAACGAATCGAGCTACCCCGCCTTCATTGCTGAAGTGGGGGCACTGGCGATGGGATCCGCCACCTATGAGTGGATGCTGCGCAATGCAGCGAAGGTGGCCGAATCAACGGGAACAGCATGGCCTTATAGCCAACCGGTGTGGGTGTTTTCAAGCCGCTCCTTGCCAAGCATAGAGGGGGCGGACATCCGATTCGTCAGCGGTGATGTGCGCCGCATCCATTCAGACATGCAGGCCGCGGCGGGCGGCCGTAACATCTGGATCGTCGGTGGCGGCGATCTCGCAGGCCAGTTCCACGATGCAGGTTTGCTGGATGAACTGATCCTTCAGATCGGTTCAGTCACGCTCGGCCGGGGAAAGCCGCTTTTCCCGCGCAGGGTCCTGAGCCCTGCGTTGCGCCTGATGTCAGTGCGCCAGATGGGGGAGGGCATGGCCGAGATGCGTTACGAGGTTCGAACGGCGTGAGCCAGGCTGAGAGTTCTACTGGTTGATTTCGGGCTCGACCAATTTCGCGAGCTTGCGCAAGGATTCCTGCCAGCCAAGATAGCAGGCTTCGGCGGGAACCACATCGGGCACGCCCTGCTGTTCGATATGGACCTCCGTGCCGACCGAGACGGCTTTGAGATCCACGGTCACCTTCATTTCGCCCGGCAGTGCGGGATCATCGAAGCTGTCTGTATAGACGAGGCGTTTGCCGGGAACAAGCTCCAGATAGGTGCCGCCAAAGGAGTGGCTGCCGCCCGTAGTGAAATTACGGAAGGACATCTTGTGCTTGCCGCCGACCTTGGCATCCAGTTCGTGAACGGTACAAAGGTAGCCATAGGGAGGAAGCCAACTGGCAACCGCATCCGGTTCGATGAAGGCGCGGTAGAGCTTCTCGGGCTTGGTGGCAATGACACGGTGAAGACGGATGGTGCTGGGCATGAGGTTCTCCTTACTAGGCTTCATGAAGCGGGCTTGCCCCTCCGGGATGGAGGAGATCAAGGGTATATTGCCTTGCTCGGCTTTCCTGGATATTCGAGTTGCATAGCGACCACGTTGGCAGTGCGTTCTCCGTAACGCGCTGTGACAGCGCTGAGTGTCTGGTCGAGTGCATCGGCTGGCTTTTGCAAGGCTGTGAAGGGCACGCGCTGATCTGCAGGCCAGTTCGTGCCTGACCTGTCCGGAATGATTCGAACGCCATGGCGGCTCTTCACGGCGTCCGACGAGTGTGCGAATGTGGTCACGCTGGAGCGGTAGGTACGGGACCAGCCATCAGCCGCCAAGGCAAGAGATACTTCATCCAGATCCGGCTCCAGAGGGATGCCGAGTTTCTCCTTGCCCCAGAAATTCATTCGGTTGGCAAGCACGGTCGTGGCGAAGGAGCGAGTCAGTTGGAAGGCATCGCTGGCATGCCGTGCATCCCATCGGTCGACGCCAATGTCGTTTGCAACCGCTTGCGCCTTGGATCTACCGGCAATGGCTTCGATGAGCGTGAGCGCGAGCGGCATGGAGGCGCTGATGCCGGTTGTGGTGGTTACGCCAGCATCGGAGACCATTCTCCGGTCCGCAGCGTATTCGATGGTCGGATGGCGCTTCAGCAATTCGTTCAGATAGTACCAATGCGTGGTGGCGCGCTTGCCATCCAGCAGGCCGGCCGCCCCCACGACCTTCGCGCCGGCGCAGACACCGATAATCATCGCGCCTCGCGCTGCTTGGCCGTTGAGCCAAGCCATGACTGCCGGATCGTCGTCGCGGCTCATGGCAGGCACGATCACGTAGTCTGCGCCCTCGGGATGTGCGGCGTCAAATGCCGCCACCGTGGCATCCGGCACGACTTTGAGCGCGGGGTAGAGCTGCACCGGGCCCGAGTTGGTCGCCAGCAGCATGACATCCGCCACGCCGGCTCTGCGCAGGATGCCTGTGGGCATGAGGTAGTCTGTGGTTTCGGTGGCATCGTTGATGCCGATCACCGCGATCAGCGGGCGTTGGCGTTTGCCCGGTTTGAGCGCGGTCAGCAGGGCATCGGCTTCGCTTTGCGGAATGGGCGGTGCCATGGCGGCTGTCGTGTTTCCTGGCAGGCTCAACATCCAGCCGCCGAAACCCAGCGTGAACAAAATGATGAGGGCGATGCCGCCCCAAATGAGCTTGGACTTCAGCATGTCAATGTTCCCAGTAACCTAGAGCGTGTTCAACGTCTCCTCGCGGGTCCGTTGCGCCCAAAAAACCGCGTCAGCGGCGTTGAAAATCCTCGCGATACCATCAGGTATCCCTGCGGTTTTCGCCTTGCATCCACGATTTTTTGAACACAACAGCCCTCGCGCCGAGACGTTGAACACGCTCTTAAAGCATAAAACGTGCGGAATTGGCATGAATGACAAAGATGTGGTAATTACTGCCAATGCATCACGTCGTCTTCGTCGTATACCCCGGCTTCGAGTTGCTCGACATGTCCGGGCCTGCATCGGTGTTCAACGGCGCCAATCGCGCCTTGGGGCAGCAGGGCAGGCCCGCCCTCTATGAAATCGCCCTGACCTCATCCTCTGGCGGATGCGTCGAGAGCAGTTGCGGTGTGGTGCTGCAGACCCAGCCTATCACTGATTTACAGGTGGTTGAAGCACAAACCGTGTTGGTGGCAGGGGCTGAGCGCGAGCATTTGCTGACCGCTGTGACGGACTCGGTCATGCAGGCGGAGCTTCCGCGTTTGGCCAGGAGGGTAGAGCGGTTCGGCTCGGTTTGCTCCGGCGGTTTCGTTCTCGCCGCGCTCGGGCTGCTTGACGGCTATCGCGTTGCCACGCACTGGGATGCCTGCGGGCCATTGGCACAAGCTTTTCCTAAAGTTACGGTAGACCCTGATGCACTCTACGTGGTCGATGATCAGGTCTGGACATCGGCGGGGGTGACCACGGGCATCGACATGGCACTGGCGATGGTCGCGCAAGACCTGGATGCCTCGATCGCAGGCGAGATCGCGAAAAGGCTGATCCTCTATGCACGGCGGCCTGGCTCCCAGTCGCAATTCAGCCCGCTTCTCCAGGCACAGGTGAAGGGCGACAGCCCCTTCGCTGAGCTGATCGGGTGGATGCAGGAGAACCTGAGCGCACCGCTGGATGTGTCATCGCTGGCAGATCGCGCAGGCATGACCGAGCGGACTTTTCACCGCAAGTTCGTGGCGGCAACTGGCGAGACACCCGCCCGTTTCGTCGAGATCGCGAGACTGGATGCGGCGAGGATGCTTTTGTCGCGCGGGCTGTCTTTGAAGGCTGTGGCCGCGCAGGTAGGGCTTTTTCCGCCAGCCAGGTTGACGGAGGTGTTTCAGCGCCGCTTTGGGGTGGCGCCTCGCTTGTTCCGCGACATGCACGCGGAAATGACCTTGACACGTTCTTAACGCCCGACAAGCGCTGGTCCCGAGGGGCGTGCCGTGCAAATTCAGGCCATGGGGTATGTGCCCGGCCGGAAGATGCTTTTATCTACCGTTCCTATTTGCGTGTGGCCGCAAAAGGCCATGGTCAGGTCGAGTTCCTTGTGGATGATTTCCAGCGCCTTGGTCACGCCGGCTTCGCCTGCCGCACCGAGGCCATAGAGGAATGAGCGGCCGATATAAGTGCCGCGGGCCCCCAGCGCCCAGGCTTTCAGCACGTCCTGCCCGCTGCGGATGCCGGAATCGAGGTGCACTTCGATCTGCGAGCCCACCGCGTCGACGATGGCGGGGAGGGCGGCAATGGTCGAGGGCGCGCCATCCAACTGGCGGCCGCCGTGGTTGCTGACAATGAGGGCATCGGCCCCGCTGTCGACCGCCAGGCGGGCGTCTTCCGGCTCCATGATGCCCTTGATGATGATCTTGCCGCCCCAGCGCTTCTTGATCCATTCCACGTCGCCCCAGTTCAGGCGCGGATCGAATTGGCCGGCGGTCCAGGCGCCCAGGTTGGCCATGTCGTCGACGCCCTTCACGTGGCCGTGAATATTGCCGAATTGGCGCCTTGACGTCCCCAGCATGCCCAGGCACCAGCGCGGCTTGGTGGCCAGGTTCAGCAAGTTCGCCAATGTGGGCCTGGGCGGGGTCGACAGGCCGTTCTTGATGTCCTTGTGGCGCTGGCCCATGATCTGCAGATCCAGCGTGATCACCAGCGCGCCGCAGCCCGCGGCCTTGGCACGGTCGATCAGGCGTTCGATGAAGTCGCGGTCGCGCATCACGTACAGCTGAAACCAGAAACCGGGCCCCGCATGTTCAGCCACGTCTTCGATGGAGCAGATGCTCATGGTCGAGAGCGTGAAGGGCACGCCGAATTTTCTGGCAGCCCGGGCGGCGGCAATCTCGCCGTCAGCGTGCTGCATGCCTGTGAGGCCGGTGGGCGCAAGGGCGACCGGCATCGCAATAGGCTGGCCGATCATTGTGGTGACGGTGGACCGGCCCTCCATGTTGATGGCCACCCGCTGGCGCAGCAGGATGCTCTGGAAATCGGATTCGTTGGCGCGGTAGGTGCCTTCGGTCCAGCTGCCGGAATCGGCGTATTCATAGAACATGCGCGGCACGCGGCGGCGGGCCATCTGGCGCAGGTCTTCAATGCAGGTGATTTTGCTCAGATCAGTCATATCGGTCTCCTCAGGCCGCATCACGCGAGGATGTTCGGCCCACGCGAGTCTATCCAATATATGTCCTGCTCCCCCTAGGAGCGTGGGCGGCAGAAAGAACGTCGGCTGCAATGAGCGAGAAAACGGTCCATCGCGGTATTACCTCCGGCACCCATAGCTCGGCTATGGGCTTGTCGGTACTACCACGCTGTCCTCGTTTTTCGCTCATTTCGCTTCGACGCCTTCTGCCGCCCACGCTCCTAGCCTCTAATATCTTGGCATGGATGTTTCCCAGATCATTTCAAGCTATGGCTATTGGGCGGTGGCTGCGGGTTGCCTGCTGGAGGGGGAAACGGTGCTGCTGCTGGCGGGGTTTGCCGCGCATCGGGGCTACCTGAGTTTCGCCGGGGTGTTGGGGACCGCGGCGCTGGCGGGGTTCCTGGGTGACCTGTTCTTCTTTTTCATGGGCCGGCGACATGGCCCGGCGTTGCTGGCCCGCTGGCCTTCACTCGCGAAGCGGCAGAACACCGTGGACGGCTGGATCGCGCGGTATCGCGCGGCGGTCATCCTGGGGGTACGGTTCACCTACGGCTTTCGCGTGGCCGGGCCGGTGCTGATCGGGATGTCGAGCACACCGGTCGCTACGTTCGTGTTGTTCAATGCAGCGGGGGCATGCCTCTGGGCTGGGTTGATCGCCGGCCTGGGCTGGTTTTTCGGGGAAGCTGCCCAGCGTATGCTGGGGCATATCCATCACATGGAAAAGTGGCTGGCGCTGAGTTTGCTGCTCCTGAGCCTGGGTTGCGCCGCTTACGGCTGGTGGCGCCGGCGCCGATAATCAAGCCCCAGGAGGCTGCAGGATCCTGAACACGTTCTGAGATCAGCACGCTCTGACGGGTAGCCGCAACCCGCTTTTTGATCTGGCCTATGACCGATACCTTTCCCCCCGCCGCCGATGCCGTTGCCCACGGGCCGGCCCTGCATGCTTTTTGCCACGCTTTGCCCAAAGCCGAGCTGCATTGCCATTTGCTTGGGGCCATACGTCCTGCCACCTTTCACGAGCTCGCACGGCGCTCGGGTGGTATCAGCGCGGAGCAGATCGATGGTCTCTTTGCGCATGGTGAAAAGCGTCAAGGCGCGATTCCGGGCTTGCGCGCGCTGGAAAACCACGTGCTGCGCCATCCGGACGATCTGTACCGGCTCACGCGCGAGTATCTTGAAGATGCCCGTGCCCACAATGTGCTCTATGCGGAGTTTTTCTGGAATCCAACTGGCGTGGTGCAGCACTCGGGCCTTTCGTACGCCGCGCTTCAGGACGCGATTGTCCAGGCGGTGCGGGATGCCGAACGGGATCTGGGTATCACGGGCCGTCTGATACCCGCGATTGATCGCGAGGCGCCGCCGGCCGCGGCGGTCGAGATGGTGGCCTGGATGGCCGTCGCGCGCCGCGAGGAGGTCCCAGGCATCGGCATCGATTACCGCGAAGCGCTGGGCCCCCCGAATGGTTTGAGCAGGCCTATGCCGATGCACGCCGCGCTGGCCTCAAGACGACCGCGCATGCAGGAGAGTTCGGCCTGCCGTGGACCAATGTCAAGACCGCGCTTGACATTCTGGGTGTGGACCGCCTCGACCATGGCTACACGGTGATCGACAATCCGGAGCTCGCCGAGCGTTGCCTGGAGCGCGGCATGGTCTTTACCGTGGTGCCTGCCAATTCATATTACCTGCGCACGCTGCCGCCTGATCGCTGGGCGCTGGATCATCCGATCCGCCGCATGCTGGCACTCGGCCTGAAGATTCACCCGAACAGCGACGATCCTACATTGCACAACGTCACGCCCACGCAAGCATGGGCGATGATGGTGGAGCAGTTCGGGTGCACGCCTGCCGGCTTGCGGACGCTCATGCACAATGGCCTGGACGGCGCCTGGGTCGATGATGAGCGCCGTGAGGCTTGGCGAGCAGACTGGGACGCACGCTTCACACAGCTGCTGCAGGCGCATTTCCCTGGTTCCCCGGCGGCTTGACCGGAGCGCCTTAAGACACCCTCATTCGACCATTATTTCTGGAGCCTCATCATGCCCAATACTTTCCGCCGAGCATTTCTTGCCGCCGCTCTCGGCCTGGCCGCAACCGGAAGCCATGCCCAGCCTGCATGGCCCATGGCCAAGCCCATTACCTTGATCGTGCCTTTTACCGCGGGTGGCGGTGTGGACGGTATCGCGCGCCTGTTCGCGCAGAAACTGGGCGAGCAGATCGGCCAGTCAGTGGTGATCGATAACGTCGGGGGTGGCGGCGGCATCATCGGCACGCAAAAGGCCGCGAACGCCGCCCCGGACGGCTACACCATCCTGATGGCTGTCGACAGCCCCGCCGCCATTGCCCAATATGTGAATCCGCAGGCCGTGAAGTACAGCACCCAGCGTGACTTCGCACCGGTGGGCATGCTGGCCATCCAGCCGCTGGTCATCGTGGGGCGTCCAGGCTTGAACGCCTCATCGCTCAAGGAGGTGATCGCACAGGCCAAGGCCAATCCCGGCAAGATCAGCTATGCCACCTCCGGTATCGGCACGGTGCTTCATCTGGCCATGGAGCGCTATTAGCAGCAGGCTGGCATCAAGCTGCTGCATGTGCCTTACAGGGGCGGTGCGCAGGCGATCGCCGATTTGATTGGCAACCAGGTGGATTTGGCTATCTTGACATCGGGTTCGGCCATACCGCAGATCACCAGCAAGAAAGTGAAACCGCTGGCCGTGTCAGATGCCCACCGGCTTGCCGGGATCCCCGAGGTGCCTTCCATCACCGAATTGCCTGGCTTCAAGAACCTGGCGATGAATTCGTGGATCGGTATTTTCGCGCCCGCCAAAGCACCGGCGGCTGTGATCGAGAAGCTGAACCAGGAAATGAACAAGGTGTTGCAGCAGCCTGATCTGCGGGCCAAGTTCGCCGAGCTGGCCATCGTGCCGGGCAATGGCACTGCGGCCCAATTCGGCTCGTTCGTGAAGAATGAGCAGGCCCGTTACGAGAAAATCGTACGCGACGCCGATATCCACGAGTAACGAGACGCTTCCCAGGCGGGGCGGAGGGTGGCTTCACCTTGCCCTGCACGCCGCTTCTGTTCACGTCCGCGCGATTTCCCGCAGGGTTACGAATTCCTCGGCGCTGGTGGGATGGATGCCGATGGTGGCGTCGAACTGCGCCTTGGTGGCACCACATTTCAGGGCCACGGCAAAGCCTTGCACGATCTCGCCCGCGTCGGCGCCGACCATGTGCAGGCCCACCACACGGTCGCTCGCGCCATCGACCACCAGCTTGACCATGGTGCGTTCGCTGCTGCCCGAGAGGGTGTGCTTGAGCGGTTTGAAATCGCTGCGGAACACCCGGATGGCGCCGAACTTCTCGTGCGCCTTTTCCTCTGAAAGCCCCACGGTGCCGATGGGCGGGTGGGTGAAGACGGCGGTAGGGATGAGGTCGTAATCCATGGCGCGTGCCGCTTTGCCCGGCAAGGGGCCGAACAGGTGGTCCACCAGGGCCATGGCTTCAGCCAGTGCCACCGGCGTGAGTTCCATGCGGCCGACCACGTCGCCCAGCGCGAATACGCCAGGCACGCTGGTGGCGAAATGCTCGCCTACCCAGATGGTGCCGTCCTTCTCCTGGCGGACACCGAGTGCGTCCAGGCCAAGGCCATCCGTGCGGGGCTTGCGTCCGGTAGCGTAAAGCACTGTATCCGCATCCAGAACATGGCCATCCTGCAAATGCACCTTGCGCGCGCTGCCGTTTGCCTCGATGCGGGCCACGTCGCTGCGTACGCGGATGTCGACACCAGCCTTGCGCATTTCGCTGGCTGTGAAAGCGCGCACTTCATCATCAAAGCCGCGCAGGACTTCTTCGCCCCGGTACAGCAGCGTGACCTCGGCGCCCAGCCCATGGAAAATGCTCGCCATCTCGCAGGCGATGTAGCCGCCGCCGACCACCACCAGGCGCTTGGGAAACTGAGGCAGATCGAACATGTCATCGGAGGTCACGGCCAGCTCGCGCCCGGCCACTTCGGGGACGTAGGGCGTGCCGCCGGTGGCGATCAGGATGTGCCGGCAGGTGTGGCGGCTCGTCTGGCCGTCCGCATGAGCGACTTCCACTGTGTGGGCATCCGCCAGCCGTCCGTGGCCCTGCAGGCGGAGCACCTTGGCGCCGGTCATGAGGCCTTCGTAGATGCCGTTCAGGCGCGTGATTTCCTTGGCGCGGTTGGCTTTGAGGGTTTCCCAATCGAGGGTAGGGGCGCCTGGAAGCTGCCAGCCGAAGCCGCGCGACTCCTCGAATGCTTCGTGATAGTAGGCGGCGTAGCTGTAGAGCTTCTTCGGGATGCAGCCCACGTTGACGCAGGTGCCGCCCATGGGGCCGCTTTCGGCCATGCCCACCTTGGCGCCACGCTGGGCTGCCATGCGCGCCGCGCGCACGCCACCGGATCCGCCGCCGATGACGAAGAGGTCAAAATCAAACTCCGCCATGGCGGCCCTTCAAGATGCTGAACACACAGGGAGTGTAGGCATTTGAGGAAAGGCGAGTGCGGATGCGGCTTATTCCAAGAGGGCAGGGTGCTGCAGGGTGCGCACTTCGTGCACACCCTACGTGACTGGTGAGGCCTTCGTCAGTCGGCCTTGATGCCTTCCTTCTGGATCACTTCCTTCAGGTAGGCCGCATCATTGCGGACGCGCTTGGTGAAATCGGCCGAGCCTTCGAAATCAGGGTACATGGCTGACAGCAGGAGTTGTTCGCGCACCCCGGGTTGGGCCAGGGCCTTGCGGGTTTCTTCGGCCATGCGTGCCACGATCGGCGCTGGCGTGCCCTTGGGCGCGAAAAGACCGAACCAGCTCGGCACGTTGACTTCAAAGCCTTGCTCTTTCAGCGTGGGGACGTTGGGCAGATCCGGGTTCCGCTGGTCGCTCAGGGTGGCCAGGCCCTTGAGATCGCCCGCCTTCACGCGCGGGGCCGTCACGGGGTCATACATCACGTCGATACGCCCGCCGATCATGTCGGTCATCGATTCGACAGCGCCCTTGTAGGGAATGTGCGTGACCTCGATGCCGGTTTGCTTGTGCAACAGCACGCCGCTCAGGTGCACGATGGAGCCCACGCCGTTGGAGGCGAAGTTGAACTTGTTCGGATTCGCCTTGGCCGCCGCGACGAACTCCTTGTAGTTGGAGAAGGGTGCGTCTTTCCGGGCCGAGACCAGGCCATACGACGAGCTCAGCTTGGCGACCGGAATGAAGCTTTCCCAGGTGTAGCTGGTCTTGCGCAGGTAGGGTGCCACCGCGACGGTAGCGGTGGGACCGACGAAGAACGTGTAGCCGTCCGGGGTAGCCCGGGAAGCGTACTCCGTGCCAAGAATGGCGCCGGCGCCTGGTTTGTTCTCCACGATCACGGGTTGACCCAGTGCCTTGGAGACACGGTCACCAATGAAGCGCGTGATGATGTCGGAAGAGCCGCCGGGCGGGTAAGGCGTGATGAAGCGGATCGGCTTGTCGGGCCAGCTCGGTTGAGCCAGGGCGGGCGTGAAAGCCGGCAGCAGGACGGCGGGCACGGTGGCCAGCGCCGCCATGCCGAGAAGGCGTTTTGTTCTGATCATGAATTTCTCTGGTATCAACGGCCGGTGAATTTCGCCGGACGCTTTTCCTTGAAGGAGGCCACGCCTTCCTTGATGTCGTCGCTTTGGGCGATGCGGTCGAGCATCACGCGCTGCGGATAGTGCTGTGCGGTCGACGACACGGGCAAGGTGCTGAGCGCGATCGATTTCATGGCCTGCACCACCAGCGGCGCGTTGCGGGCGATCTTGGTGGCGAGTTCCATGGCCACGGCCATGCCTTGGCCCTTGGGCGCGACCCGGTTGACCAGGCCAACCTCATACGCGCGCTGCGCGGTCATGGGGTCGCCGGTCATCAGCCATTCGAGGCCCGCCTTGTACTGCATGCGGGGAGGAAAGCCCGCCATGATGCCTGCGAATGCGCCGATCTTGGCTTCCGGGTAGATGAACTGCGCTTGCTCTTCCGCCACGGCCATGTCGGCCAGCATGACCATGGTGGCGCCAGCCCCCACGGCGAAACCGTTCACCGCGCAGATGATCGGCTTGTCGCAAGGCACGGAGAGGTTGGGCATGCAGGTCCACACATCGCGGGGCATGTCTTTCAGGTCGGCACCGGCGGAGAAGGCCTGCTCGCCAGCCGCGCCCAGAACGGCTACCCGGTCTTCGCTGCTTTCGGCAAAGCGCCGCCAGGCCGCGTGCAGGCCTTGCACCACGGCGTTGTTGATCGAGTTGCGGACCTCGGGACGATTGATGGTGATGCGGGCGACGCCGTCTACGCTTTCGTATGTGATTTCAGACATGAAAAAAGTCTCCTTGAAATGATGGACAGATAAAGACTGGGAGCGTCCAGGGAACCTGGAAGGCGATTTGGTCAGACTAGCGTAGCCCGGGCATCCGCCGCGACGATGCGGTTGCCGGCCACGAAGAGCGGGTTGATGTCGAGTTCGCTGACGCGGCCCTTCGAAGCCGCTGCCAGCGAACCCAGGCGAACCAGCACGTCGGCGATGGCGTTGAGATCGGCTGGTGGGCGGCCGCGGAAGCCGGTGAGCAGGGCGCGGCTGCGCAGCCTGCCCAGCATGGCGAGGGCCATGTCCTGCGAAAGCGGTGCGGGCCAGAGCTGCACGTCTTTCATCAACTCCACCAGCACGCCGCCCGCGCCCACCATGACCAGCGGGCCGAATTCCGGATCGTTCTGAATGCCCAGGATCAGCTCGGCGTCAGCCCGCCACATTTCGGTCACGAGGTAGCCATCCAGCGCTTTCACGCCTGCGGCGCTGGCTGCTTCGGCAATGGCCTTGCAGGCCGCGCGGACGTCGTCGTCGCCTTGGACGCCCAGGCGTACGCCGCCCACATCGCTCTTGTGCACGATCGCCGCGCTGACGGCCTTGATGGCCACCGCACCGCCAATGTCCCGGGCTGCACGCACGGCGGCCTCGGCGTCGGCGGCGAACGACCAGCGCGTGGTGGGAATGCCGTTGGCTTCCAGCAGGCGGCGCGCATCGGGTTCGGTGAGAAAGCCGTTCGGCAGATCTTGAGGCACGCCGCATCCGGGCAGAGGGGCCACGGCCGGCTGAGGTTCCGTGCGGTGGGCCAACGCCGCGAGCGTCTTGAGCGCATCGTGCGTGCTGTCGAAGTAACCATGGCCGGCTTCGCGCATCATGCGGCGGGCCACTTCGCCGTGGTTGCCCGCACCTTGCACGAAAGCCAGGGGCTTGCCGCTGCGGTTGGCCGCGGAAATGGCTGCCTTCACCACATGTTCCTGGCCCGGCTGAGTGGTCAGCAGCAGAAGGCCGGCGCCTACAGCCGGATCGGCCATGGCGCGGTCGAGCGCGATGCCGATGGAGCCGCCTTCCACTTCAGGGTCAGGCGGCGCCATGTGGTTCAGCATGCCGAAATCGAAGGGCAATTGCCTGTGCGTGGCCGGCAGCACAGGCGAGACGGACTGCACAGTGGCTTCGGACAGCAAGGGCAGGGTGAGGCCGTGCGCTTCCAGCCCGTCGACCAGCAGCGCGCCGCCGCCGCCGGAGCCGGAGAACACCGCTACGCTGTCGGAGGTGGGCCGCTTGCCGCGTTGCAGCAGCAGGGCGCCTTGCAGCAGATCGTAGATGGTCTCGAACAGATAGACCCCCCAGCGCCGGCAGGTGGCCTCGAAGGAGGGCCATGCGCCCGCGAGGCTGGCCGTATGGGAGGCCGCGGCACGGGCTCCGGCTTCGCTGCGGCCGGATTTGGCCACGCAGACGGGCTTTCCAGCAGTTGCGGCGCGCTCCAGCAGGGCGGTGAACCGCTTGGGGTCCTTGATCCCTTCGATGTAGAGGGTGATGACCTCGGTCATCGGGTCATCGATCAGGTATTCGAAGAAGTCATTCAGATCGAGATCGGCCTGGTTGCCCACCGAGACCGTGGAGGAAAAGCCCGCTCCGATATCCACGCCGCGCGAGATCATCGCACCCATCAGCGCGCCGCTCTGGCTGGCCATGCCGATGCCGCCCTTGGGCAGTTGCGCCACTGTGCCCATGACCACGCCGGTGGTGGCGCACAGGTTGTGGTGTGCGTTCATCAGGCCCATGCAGTTGGGTCCGATCAGGCGCACGCCGCCCGCGCGGGCGATGGCCACCAGTTCTTCCTCGTCGGCGCGGCCCTGGGGGCCCGTCTCGGCGAAGCCGGCGGTAATGCACAGCGCGCAGCCCACCTTCTTGGCCACGCAGTCTTCGACGGCGGCGCGAATGTGCTGGCGAGGCACCAGCAGGATGGCCAGATCCACGGGGCCGGGGCAATCCTTGAGAGACTGGTAGGCCGGCAGGCCCATCAATTCGGTGGCCTTGGCGTTGATGGGGTAGAGCGGGCCATTGTGCCGGTGGCGCAACATGTAGGCCAGCAGGCGGCCACCCCATTTTTCGATGCTGTCGGAGGCGCCGACGATGGCGACGCTCGTGGGGTGCAGGATCTCGCGGACGGTCTGGTTCGGTTTCACGGTGAAAGGAGGCGATCGGGAAGGGGGAGAAAGGCATCGTCATGCCGGCTTGCGCCGGAATGACGATGGCGCGCAGGAAGAGAAGCAGATCAGTTGCCGCGGACCCCGATGGCGGGCAGCAGTTCCGCGAACATCTTCTGGTCTTCGAGGACGGACTTCCTGAATTCCTCCGTGGGCATCCAGGCTGCGATGGTGTTGGCGCGCGCCAGGGCGTCCTGCACCTCCTTGGCTTCGAGCGTCTTGTGCAGCGCATCGGCCAGGCGGGTGATGATGGCCTTGGGGGTGCCTTTGGGGGCTACCAGGCCCCAGCCAGGGCTTTTCGCCTGGGTGATCTCGAAGCCGGTTTCCTTGAGCGTGGGCACGTTCGGCAGGTCGGGGTGGCGGCGCTTGTAGAACACCGAGAGCGGCTGGATCCGGTCGGCCTTGACCATGGGCGTCGCGGCGCCGTCGATGATGAAGTCAATCTCGCCGGCCACCAGCCCGTTGACGGCTGCCACCGAACCCTTATAGGGCACGTGCAGTACCTTGATGCCGGTGTCGCGTGCCAGCGTGAGCCCGAACACGTGGCCTGCGGAGGCCTCGCCCGCGGAACCGAAGCTGAGCTTGCCCGGATTCGCCTTGGCGTAGGCGATGAACTCCTTCATGTCTTTGATGGGCAGTGTCTTACGCACGGCCATCACCGCGATGTAGTCGGCCACACCGCCAGCCCATTCAAAGCTGTCCAGGTTGTAGTTCAGCTTGCGCAGGTGGGGCAATTGGGTGAAGCTGGTCATCGCGGCCATCAGCAGCGTATTGCCGTCAGGCGCTGCGTTGGCAGCGTATTCAGTGCCCACCTGCGTGGTACCGCCGGGCTTGTTGTCGATGAAGATGGTGGCGCCCAGGAGCTTGGCCATGTGGTCGGACACCAACCGGGTGAGAATGTCCGAGGAGCCGCCAGGCGGAAAAGGCACCACCATGCGGATCGGCGTGGAAGGCCAGGCGGCCTGCGCGGCGGCTTTCGTGCTGGTGAGCAGCGAAGGGAACATGACGGCCAGCGGGGCCAGCAGGCGTAGGCGTTCAGGTTTTTTCATGGTGTCTCCTTGGGCTAGAAAATGAAAGCTCGGAATAGCTAAAGCTCAAATAGCGGTCGGTTTTTTCACCGTCATTCCCGCGCAGGCGGGAATCCAGCGGCAGCGCCCGCGGGAGGCACTGGATTCCCGCCTGCGCGGGAATGACGGATGCGAGTGTTACTTGCGTGGCTTGCTGCTGTTCTTGTATTTCTCCAGCCGGTCAGCCAGGCCCGGCAGGGCGGCGGAGCCCACTAAAGCCGCCAGATCAGCCTGGTTGAAGTCAGGACGAGTAGCGGCCTTGAGTTGCGCGTAGGTGGAGCGGTCCACGGCCAGCAAGGGCAGGTGTTCGCGCCATTGGATGGGGTCTTCCAGCAACCCGGTGGCGAACCCGGCGCTCATGGCATTCGTGGCATCGATGCGTCGACCGTGCGCTACCCAGTCCATGGCGCGTCCCTGACCAACCAGGCTGGCCAGCCGCCGAGTGCCCAGCACCAGTCCGAAGCCCGCGCCAGGAAAGCGCCATTCGGTTTGCGCGGTGGCGTAGCGCAGATCACAGGCTGCAAACAGATCGGCACCGGCTCCCCAGGTGCGGCCTTGCGCGATGGCTACCGTGCGCAGGGGTGCATTCCACAAGAGAGACAGAAGGTGCTCGATGCGTGCAAAGCGCCACAGCAGCGGCCCGTCCGTGGCGGCGAGGCTCCGGGTGCCTTCGGCTTGGCTCTCCGGTGCAACTTGTGGAGGGGGTGGCTGGGTGCCGAGATCGAAGCCCGTGCAGAAATGCGAGCCGGTCGAGTTGAGCACCAGCGTGTGGGTGGAGCCATCGGCGATGCATTCGGAGATCCGGGCAATCAAGTCCTCGACCATGGACTCTGACAGTGCATTGCCGCGCGCGGGCTGCGCGAGCGTGGCCACCGCGATCTGGTCGGCGCGTGCGAACTCGATCACGCCGCTTCCTTTTGAAGACCGGCGCGTACGATGTGCGACACGTCCCACAGGTTGGGCATGCTGGGCGACGAGTAGCCCGAAACGAAATTCTTGACCGCGCCGCTGTGGGGATCGAACACATGGCGGGCCACGGCGCCGATGTTGCCGCCGTACACATGGATGCTGATGGACGTGCGGTTGTCGTAGAGGTTGGACACCTGATGGATATCCACGGTGTTCGGCGACACCATCTCGATATCGCCAGGAGACAGCGTGACGGGCTCGCCCACAGTCACGAGCGTGCCATCGGCCTCCCGCTTGTAGCTTTGGCCTGTCTCCGCACCGCGCAGCATGCCGATCAGGCCCCACACCATGTGATCGTGCACCGGCGTGCGCTGGCCGGGGCCCCAGACGAAGCTGACCACGCTGAAGCGTTCCAGTGGGTCGCAGTGCAGCAGATACTGCTGGTAGTGCTCAGGGTGAGGCTGCGCCGCGGACTCCGGCAGCCAGGTGTCGTTGGCAATCAGCTTGGCCAGGGCGGCGCGCACGGCTTCCACGCGCTCGTGCTCGGGCTGTTCCTGTTCAACGATGCGGGTGGTGGTGGCCAGGAATTCGCGCAGGGGAGCCAGTGATCTGGCTTGCTGGACGGGGTCGGCCGAAAGATCTGTCGCGTTACTCATTTTTCAATTTTTCGTGGGCTGGGCGTTGTCTCGGGGGCAAACCGTGAGCACATTCCTTGAACGCGCTCAGGTTTCAAACTGCGGAAGAATCCATGGCGTGGCAGGCGGTGGCGGGCTTGTCAGCTTCTCGATCTGCACCAGGCAGGTCTGTGCAATGCAGCCTTGCGAAAGGCTGGACGCGCCGATATCGAGCGTCAACACATTGGGGTTGCCGTGCTTTTCCACATTGCCGGCACCAGCGGATTTCCATTCCTGGGGGTCGAACCAAGCCCCTGTCGAGAGCTTGACCACGCCCGGCCGGATGTCGTCAGACAGACGCACCGCGCAAATGCAGGCGCCGCGATCGTTGAACACGCGTACGATCTCGCCATCCGCCAGGCCGCGTGCTCGCGCGTCGGCAGGCGACAGCGTGATGGGTTCCCGTCCGGCGATCTTGTTGTCGCGGCTGTAGGCGGAATGATCAAGCTGGCTATGGAGCTTGGTGAAGGGCTGATCGCTCAGCAAGTGCAATGGGTGGCGCTTCGCTTTCTCGCTGCCCAGCCATTCGATGGGCTCCAGCCAGACGGCCTGGCCGGGGCAGTCGGCATGGCCGAAACTGGCGATGCGCTCGCTGAACAGCTCTATGCGGCCGCTGGGTGTGCGCAGGGGGTGCGCGGCAGGATCGGCGCGGAAATCGCCGAGCATGTTCACTTCAGCCTCCGGCTGCGCCAGATCCAGCAGTTCACGCTCCCAGAATTCCTCAAACGGCGGCAGGGACGCCCCCCGCGAGAGGCGCGTGGACGGGATTCTTCATACATCCAGGACAGCCACTGGGCGCTGGTACGCCCTTCAGTGAAGGTGTCTGTTGCGCCCAGGCGTTCGGCAAGGGCGGCGAAGATGTCGTAGTCGTCGCGGGCCTGGCCTACCGGCTCGAGGACCTTCTTCATGGCGATCATGAAGCGCTCGCGCGACGCATAGCCTATGTCCTCGCGCTCCAGTGAGGTGGTGGCGGGCAGCACAATATCCGCCAGTTTGGCCGTGGGGGTCCAGTATTGCTCGTTGACCACGATGGTCTCAGGCTTGGACTGCCAGGCGGCCAGCAGGCGGTTGAGGTCCTGGTGGTGGTGGAAAGGGTTGCCGCCAGCCCAATGGATCAAGCGGATATCTGGATAGGTGTGGCTGGCGCCGTTGTAATGGAACTGCCCCCTGGGTTCTCCAGCATATCGGTCAGGCGGGCCACCGGAATGAACGAACGGACGGCATTGCTGCCCTGCGGGAGGGTGGGGCCGCTGAATTTGGCGTTGTCGTTGCCCAGGGCGTTGGTGGTGCCGTAACCCACGCCGAATCCGCCACCCGGCAGGCCCACTTGTCCCAGCATCGCCGCGACGGTGACCATGGCCCAGAAGGGCTGCTCGCCATGGTGCGAGCGCTGCAGCGACCACGCCACGTTGAGCATGGTGCGCGTGGCCGCCATTTCACGCGCCAGGGCGATGATGCGTTCCGCGGGAACTTCGGTAATGCCTGCGGCCCAGGCTGCGTCTTTCGGCTGCCCATCAGTTTGCCCCAGGAGATACGGTGCCACGCGTTCAAATCCCACGCAGTGGCTTGCCAGGAAAGCGGGGTCATGCAGACCCTCCTGTAGCAGCGTGTGAGCCACTGCGAGCAAAAGGGCCGTGTCGGTGCCCGGGCGGATGGGAATCCACTCCACGTCGCCCCCTGTGTCGATGTCATCGCGCACAGGGCTGATATTGATGAAGCGTACGCCGGCTTCCGCCATGCTGCGCAGCCCGCTGGGCACCAGGTGCTCGGTCGCGCCGCCTGAGGCCACTTGCGCGTTCTTGGCGGGCACGCCGCCGAAGGTCACGAAGAGGCGGGTGTGCTCTGCCATGACGCGCCAACTGGTATGCAGGCCGAACAACTCCTCCATCGACGCGACGATGTGCGGCATCAGCACACGCGCCGCGCCCAGGCTGTAGGAGTCGGCATGGCGCACATAGCCGCCAACGGAGTTGTAGAACCGGTGTACCTGGCTTTGGGCGTGATGAAAACGCCCCGCGCTGGACCAGCCGTAGGAGCCTGCGAAAATCGCGCTGTTGCCATGCGCGGTGCGCACGCGCTCGATTTCCGCCGCGATGAGATCGAGCGCCTCGTTCCATTCCACCTCGACGAACGGCTCCTGGCCACGCAGATCGCGCCGCGTCTCGGGGGCATCGCCGCGCCGGCTGGCCAGCCAGCTCCGGCGCACGGCCGGACGGCGGACCCGCACAGGACCCCGCGCGGCCTCCAGCATCGACAGGCCGATGGGAGAGGGGGAAGGATCGCGTGAGAAGGCCTGCAAACGCATGGCACTGCCGCTGCCGACGGCTTCATAGACGCCCCAGTGCGTCGCGGTGTAGCGCAGAGGGGAAGAGGAGCAGGATGAGGCGTTCAACTGCTCGGCTTGGGATGTCTCGGAGTCCCGGGAAGATTGATGTTGCATGATGTACGCGATATGCTATCCCGTTCTATATTACAAATCCAATTTTCTATATTCTGGAACGAGTATGAACTTCTGGTGTGATTTAGCCGTGGGAAAAGCGGTGTGCGAGGAGGCGGCATGAACAACACGCTGGTCAAGGGTTTGCGGGTGCTGGAGCTGCTGACCGCCCGCGATGGTGCCATGGGGGTCAGTGAATTGGCGGCCGAACTGAACGTGGGGCGCAGCAACGTTCATCGCTTGCTGCAAGCTCTCGTGGAGATGGGCTATGCGGTGAATGAAGGCGGGCGCGGCAACTACCGGGCGTCGCTCAAGGTCTGGGAGCTGGGTGCGCAAGCGCTGCATAAGCTCGATTTCCGGGAGGCTGCCGCGCCGGCCATGCGTGAATTGTTGAGCAAGAGCAACGAGACGGTGCACCTGTCCGTATTGAGTGGCGACGAGGTGGTTTACATAGACAAGCTCGATAGCCCTGAACCTGTGCGGGCTTATTCGGTGGTGGGCGGGCGGGCACCGGCCTATTGCGTGGCCACCGGCAAGGTGCTGCTGGCATGGCGGGAAGCCCAGCCGACGGATCTGCTGACGGTGCGCAAGCTTCAGGTTTTCACATCCAGCACCATTGGCGACACCGCCCAATTGGCCAACGAACTGGCGCGTGTGCGGCAGCAGGGTTATGCCATCAACCGGGGCGAGTGGCGCAGCAGTGTCTGGGGTATCGCCGCGCCGGTCATGATCGCCAGCGGCCGTGTGGTGGCGGCAGTCGGCATCTCAGGGCCGGCTGCACGCATTCGGGCGCGCGGGTTGCGGCGCCTTACCTCCCTGGTGGCCGAAGCCGCGAAACAGGCATCGCAGACGCTGGCACAGCGCGATGCGCCTGGGTAGCTGGATTTCGGCTGAACCTGTAGGTTGGGCTGAGCGAAGCGATGCCCAACCTACTTCCGTTCGGTGAGTCCCTTCACCCCCGCGCCGCGCACTTCCAGCCGCCGCTCATCTCGTACGGCACCTCCCTTGTCACGCAATTGAACGGTGTGGCGTCCTGGCCAGGGGAGCCATTGGGCTTGCGGCCCTTTTCCTATTTCCCGCTTTCCGATCACCCAACGCAGATCGGCCGGGTTGGCGCTGCCGGCGTCGGCGGTCAGTGTGAGGCGCTGGCGCGCCGGCGGAATGTCCGGGTCCAGAGCCAGGATGGTGCCGTCCTGTGGGCTCAGAATGCGCGGCGGCACTGCGGGGGCCTCAGAGTCTTTAGCGCGGGCCGCCTGCTTGGAGGATGACAGCGAGGGCGCCGTATGGACCGCGAAAAGCGGCTGCTGAGTACCGGCCAGAAACCATTCGCTGCGGGTCGCTTCGAGCTGGTCGCCAAAATTGACGGCCGTTTTCAACACGCCCGGAGGAGGGCGTGGCGCCTGCGAGGGTGTGCGGGCATGCAGCTCTCGCATCAAGGCAGCCCATATGGGGGCGGCTCCGCTGGTGCCGCTGACGTCCCACATGGGTTTGCCGCTGGCATTGCCCACCCACACGCCGACTGTATAGCGCTGGCTGTAGCCCACGGCCCAGTTGTCACGCATGTCCTTGCTGGTGCCGGTTTTCACGGCCGTCCAGAAACGTGTAGCGAGAATGGAGTCGGTCCCAAAGGTCCGGGCGCGCGCGTTCGGGTCGCTCAGGATGTCGGTCACGATGAAGGCCGCACGAGGGTCCAGCGCGGGCGTGAACGCCGGCGTAGATGCAGGTGAAGGGACCGAGGGCTTGAAGGTGGCCGGGCTGAAGCGTCCTCCGTTGGCCAGGGCGCGATAGGCGTTCGTGAGCTGCAGCAGGGAGACTTCAGCGCTGCCCAGTGCCAGGCTGTAGCCATAGTAGTCTCCGTTTTCTTTCAAGGCGATTCCGAGGGCGCGCAACTGCCGGGCAAACGGCTCCGGAGACACCATGACCAGGGTGCGCACTGCCGGCACATTGAGCGAGGAAGCCAGCGCCGTGCGCGCCGATACCCAGCCCTTGAACTGCCGGTCGTAGTTCTGGGGGATATACAGCCCGCTGGCGGTTGGCAGGTAGGCCGGCGAGTCGTCGAGCAGGGAGGCGGCCGTCAACCGCTGCTCGGCAAAAGCCTGGGCGTAGAGAAAAGGCTTCAGTGTGCTGCCCGGTTGGCGTTGCGCCAGTACGCCATCGACCTCGGCCGCGGCGCTCAAGGCGCCTGTGGAACCTACCCAGGCCAGAACCTCACCACTGGCGTTATCGAGCACGATCACGGCGCCGTCTTCCACATGGCGTCCGCGCAATTCCTTCACGTGCTGCTGAAGGCTCTGAAGCGCCAGGCGCTGCAGGCGGGCATCGAGCGTGCTGCGCACCTGGGCTTCTCCTTCCCGTGAAGAGGCCAAGAGGCGGCGGGCCAAGTGGGGCGCAATGCCTTCGCTGGCGGTAAATGCGCGGCGAGACAGGGCAATTTCCGCCTGCATGTCGAGCACCAGGCAATCCGTGGGCACCTTGGGGCCACGCATTTCCTTGAGCACGCCGCATGCGCGTTTGGCCACCGCGGCAGGCTGGGCGTTGGGCGAGCGCACCAGCGCCGCCGCCAGCGCGGCTTCGCTCTCGTTCAGTCCATGGGGGGCTTTGTCAAATAAGGTGCGCGAAAGGGCATCGATGCCGACCAGTTCGCCGCGAAAAGGCACTAGGTTGAGATAGGCCTCCAGGATCTGATCCTTGCGCCAACTGGATTCCAGGCGGGTGGCTGTCACGGCCTGGCCGATTTTCTGCTGAAGATTCCGCCCACCGTTCCCCAGGCGCAGATCATCGTCCAGCAGGCCCGCCAACTGCATCGTGAGCGTGGAGGCGCCGCGTGTGCGCTTGTTCCAGAGGTTGGCCCAGGCCGCGGCCGAGACGGCGCGCCAGTCGACGCCGGAGTGTTCATAGAAGCGCTTGTCCTCGGAGAGCACCATCGCCATGCGCAAGGCCGGTGAGATACCGTCCAGAGGTACCCAAGGCCCGCGCCGTACCGTCATATCCGTACGCACGCGTTGCAGTGTCTCACCATGGCGGTCGAGCACGAGTGTTTCGGATGGCCGATACGCTTGCCGGATTTCTTCGAAACCGATGGCGTGGCTGACCGCGGCTGCCCCCATGGCGAGGGCGGCGAGCACCATGCGGACCAGGGTGTGGACGGCTCGAACACGCTCTGACGTGCTTGTCCTACAGCCATCGCGATACATGAGGCGTAGCCTTTTCTTGGGGAGATTGCTCAGCCTAGGAGAAATCATCATGACCAAGCAGGATAATAAATTGGCGGAAACGCTGGAAACGCATCATGCCTATTGGCGTGAGAAATACGAAAGCGAACCATACTACCGAGAGGGGTACACCTACGAAGACTACGGCCCCGCATACGCCGCGGGGCTCGATGCGGCCGCCAAGCACCCAGATCGCAACTACGAGGATCATGAGAGCGCCCTGGCGCATGAGTGGCATATCTACCGCGGCGACTCACGCCTTGACTGGAAGGAAGCCAACGCTGCGGTTCGTGCAGCCTGGGAGCGCATGAAGCTGCACCATATGGATGGGTAGGGATGGGTGGAGCGCCCCTACGGCGCCTGCACGCTCACTTTCCCATTCGGCGCTTCGCCAAACACTTCGGGGGCATACAGCGCTTCCACCCGGCTCGGCGGCAGGCTGAAGACGCCGCTGTTGTTCAACCGGAGGGTGTATTCGACCTTCACCGTGCCTTTGGGCAGGTACTCATAGTAGCTGCGGAAAGACTCGAAGCTGCGCTCTTCGAAGGCCGGCCATCCCCGGCCGCCGCGCTCCTCACCTTGCGTGGCGATCTGGGAGTCGCGTCCCAAGCCGCTGCCGAGAATCGTGGAGCCAGCCGGCACGGGGTCGGTCACCGCCACCCAGGTCATGTCGCTGCTGCCCGTGACTTCCAGTGCCACACGAAGGATGTCGCCCCGCGTATATTGCCCCGCGGGCAACGCCTTGTTGGCCTGCTCGACGGGCGTCACGATCTTCTTGATCTGGTAGCCGGAGGCGAACGGCGCCTTCAACTCCACCGCTGCCAGCGACTGCAGGGTCAGCCAGGGCTTGCCACTGCCGGTATGGGTGACCGTCAGTGCTTGCTTGGCGCCCGGCTGGGCATCCCCCCAAGGGAGCAGGGCGGTGTTGTTCGTCAACTGGCCGGGCGTGGAAGGCGCGCCGAATACGCTGGATTGGTGCGCGGCGCCCTGGCTGTCGCCGCTCTTGACGCGGGAGACCTTGGCCCAATCGATCACCGCACTGGCGGCACCGAGCGCGGCCTGAGTCTGGCCGGCCACGGGCACCGATTCATGCTGCCTTGAAAACTCTTCCAGCGCCAATCCTCCCCACAGGTTGGCGGTCGTGGTGTTCCATGCACCTCCTTGCTGGCGGGCGATGAAGCCGCTGACCAGGCGGCCCAGATCGTCCTTCCAGGCGGGATCGTCCATCACTGTGAGCAGCAGGCGCGCGCTGTTGACATCGCCACTGGTCATCAGCCACCACCAGTAATCATCCTGCTCGGTACTGAAAGCGAGCCGGGTGCCTTGGGTGGAGAGGCGCGCACGCAGGATCTGCTGGGCCGTTTCCATCTGGGCAGCCTTGTTGGGTACCGAAGGCAACCGTTTGAGGATGCTGATCCAGTCGATCACGGCGCTGGTCGGCCATTGGTTGGGGGCGATCGTCAAGCTCCCCAGCATGGACGGCTTGGCGGCGCCGTAGCGCGACAGCGCTTCGATGGCCGCAAGTTTGCGTACGTCCAGGTCATTGCGAGGCGACCAGAATTTACGCTCGATCTTGCCCTCGACGAACTGTGTGAGGCCGTTGATCATTTGCGCGCGCGGCCCGTCCGGCAGGGCGAAGGCTGGATTGAGCTGGCTGGCCTCATGCGTGGCAGCGAGCAGCCAGGCGGTCAGCACATCGCTGCCGCGATCGGCACTGCCACTTTGCGGCGGGAAGTAGTTGGCCAGACCGTCCTTGTCCAGATAGGCCGGCAATTGCGCTGCCGTCTGCTCCCACAGCTTGGCGTCGCGCAAGCCGATCGACTTGCTGGTCTTTTGCTCCAGGCAGGCATAGGGGTAGCGCGCGAACCAGTCGAGCACGCCTGGCATGCCCTCCGCCAGGCTGGGCTGCAAAGCCACCTGAATCCCGCCGCGCTTCTCGCCGGAGGCGGGCAGGGCGTCGGCGGGGGCCACATCAAGTGTGTAGGGGCCTTCAAGCTGTACCAGGGTGGCTTGCTGCACCTTGAGCGGCACGGCAGGGATGATCCGCTGGCTCACCTTGAGCGCATCCCGCGCGGAGCCGGCGCTGTCCTTGGCTTCGATCTCCCAGATCAAAGCCTGGGCACGCGTAGCGGCCAACTGCTGCGGTGCGGTCACGTCCCATTGCAACTCGCGCGATTCACCCGCGGGGATCTGGATGGTCTGGGCTTGAAGTTCCAGCAGCGTGGCGCGCGGCGCCACTTCAACCTTCATTTCCTTCTGTGTGGTGTTGCGCAAGGTCAGCATGGCCTTGAACTGATCGCCCTCGCGTACAAGCGGGGGCAAACCGCTGATGATCTGCAGATCCTGCGTGGCCTTGATCGCGGTCTTGCCCGTGCCGAAAAGGCCCGTGCCGGCATCGGCCACGGCGACCACTTGGAAGGTGGTGAGCGCATCGTTCAGCGGCACTTCCACGACGGCCTGGCCCTGGGCGTCCAGTTGCACACGCGGATTCCACAGCAGCAGCGTGTCGAGCAATTCCCGCGTGGGGTTCCGCCCGCCGCCGTCACCGCCGGTGGGTACGGCCTTGCGGCCATAGTGGCGGCGGCCGATGATCTCCATCTGCGCCGTGGCGGTTTCCACGCCCCAGGAGCGGCGCTGCAGCATGGCTTCCAGCAGATTCCAGCTGTTGTTGGGCGCCAATTCCAGCAGAGCCTGATCCACCGCGGCCAGCGCCACTTCGGCGTTGGCCGCCGGCTGGCCGTTCGGCAGCTTGGCCGTGATCGTGACCTGGGCCTTGCCGCGCACCGGGTAGCTTTCCTTGTCGGCTTTCACCGCGACTTCGATCCGGTTGGCACTGGTGCCAACCCGGATCTCGGCCATTCCCAAGCGGAATGCCGGCTTGCTGAGATCCACCATCGCGGTGGGGGCCACATAGTCTTTGCTTTCGTGCCAGAAGGCCTGCCACCATTCGCGCGGCGCCTTGTAGCCCCAGGTGAAGAAGCTGTACCACGGCACATCGCGCAGGCGGCCGCGCAATGCCAGCACGCTGACATACACGTTCGGACCCCAGCCTTCCTCGATTTTCAGGTTCACCGTCGGATCGTCGCCGCGCAGATGCACGAGCTGGGTTTTCACGATGCCCTCGCGCTCCACGGCCACCAGCGCCGTCGCATAGCGGAAGGGCATGCGTACCTGAAAGCGCGCTGTGTCGCCGGGCTGGTAGAACTTCTTCTCGGGCACCACGTCCATCCGGTCGTGGTTTTCGCCGCCGAACCACAGCTCTCCCTGTTTGGTTACCCAGACGGAGCTGGCCGCTTCGATGGCACGGCCCTTGTCGTCGTGCGCGGTGGCCACCAGCTCGATCTCACCGGGCTGGGTCATTTTCACGTCACAGGTCAGCAGGCCGCGCGCATCGCTTTTACCAGTGCAGACGGTGCCAAGATCCTTGGTTTCCGTGCGGTTGTCGTAGGTATAGAAACCGCCCACCATGCGCTTGCGGCTGGTGGTGGTGATCCGGGCGATGGCTTTCACATCGAGCGGCACGCCAGCCTTGGGCTTGCCGGTCAGATCGAGCGCCAGCGCCTGCAATTGGACTGATTGGCTGGCCGATACCCAGCCCTCTGTCTTGATGCCCGCCACCACACCGGCCGGCCAGAGCGTGCCGTTGCCGCGCAGAGTCTGGATTTCGCCATTGGGGTCGGCGTAAGTGGCTTCGATGAGCAGATCCTGCGGGCGGGTAGGGGTGGCCAGTTTCTCGATCGTGACCTGGCCGCTGCCGTTGCGGTCGAGCGTGACCGCCAGCTTGTCAGCGACCACACGCTGGTCTTCGCGAGAAGCGGATTCTTCTTCGCCCTCGCTGCCGCTTTCCTGGCTGCTTCCTTGACTGCCGCGCGGGCGGGGCGCATCGAAGCGGAACTCATCGTAGTCAGTGAATTGCAGGTTCTTGGCGCGTGTGAGCGCTGAGACGCGCACGGGCAGGTTGCCCGCGGCGCCGCCAGCCACATAGCTCACCTGCACGTTCACGGGCACGCTGGGCGTGGCGATCAGCGGTTCCTGGCTCGCGGGACTTACGCGGCCCTGCAGCACCGGCAGGCGGAACTCTTCTACACGGAACTGGCCGGTGTCGAAGCTGCGGCCGCCTTCGCCGCCGTTGTTCTTGTCAGATGCCTGCCGCAGCGACACCTGATAGACACCGAGCTTGGCCGCTTGAGGAATGGCGAAGCTGCTTTCCGCGCTGCGCCCGCCGGTTTTGGTAGTACGCCAGGCCAGCGGTTGGGTATATTCCTGTCCGCTGCCGACGTGGGTAATCACCAGCGTGTCTGGGTTGTCCTTGGGCAAGCCGAAACCTTCGCCGGTTTCCGTGCGCAGCAGATGCTTCATCGACACCGTTTCACCGGCGCGCAGCAGAGTGCGGTCCAGCACGCTGTGCGCCCGCACGTCAGGCTTGTCGTCGCGGCTCGTGGGCACATTGAAGCGCCACGGCTCGATCCCTTTCTGCCAGGAGGACCAGGTAAACGCCAGGTCTTCAACGCCTTCTTGCGTGGCACGGGCGCTGACGAAGTAGCCTTGGCTGAAATAGTCGCTGTAGCCCTTGCCTTCGGTCTGGCAGGAGGGGGCATCGGGCGGCAGATCCTTGAAGCGCGCAATGCCTTCCTGATCAGTCGTGCCCTTGGCCAGTTCGCGGCCATTGCAGTCAGAGACCCGTACCGTGGCACCGGCCACCGGCAGCCCTTTGTCGAGCGAGGTGACCCAGGCCAGGGCATTCTCCCGCCCCAGCTTGAAGTGCACGCCCAGATTGGTGACCAGGGCCGAGCTGCGGACATACATGGTGCGGGCTTCGCCGTATTTGGCATCCAGCAGCGACTGGCCCAGGCTCTTTGAGGCGACTTCCACCACATGGAACCCTGGTTTGAGGGGAATGCCCACCACTTCGAAGGGGCGCATGGCTTGCCCGTCCTTGGAGGCCTCTTTCGTGGGGGGCACCTGCAACGCCTGCACGTCCTTCGCGCCCGCCAGCAGCGAAAGCATGCGCGGCTGCACCATGCCTTTGCTCTCATTGTCCACCGGGGTGGGAGCGGGCGGCCCAGGTCTTTGGCGGCCAGCGCGCGCGAAACCCAGAATTCATCGTAGCGTTGCACACGCCGGTACCAGGTGATGATGTCGGCATCGCTCCTGGGCTGCATGCTGCTGATCTCAAGCGCGCTGGCCTTCAGATCAGCTTCGACGTGGCGCACGGTAATGGGGAGCAGAGGCTGGCTGTCCGGCCCCTCTGCAAAGCGCTCCACGATGCCGAACGGCGCCGCGGCAAACTTGGCCAGGGGCGGCATCGGGCCGACGGCGACCTCGAGCGGGAAACTGGCTGCATTGCTCAAAGGCCTGCCGCTGGCGTCCTTGAGGCTGGAGGGCAGGGCCAGCGTGAGGGCCGTGCGCTCAGGCAGTGGGGCTGGAAACTCGACACGCTCGATGAGCGCATCGGCGTCGCTGCTGTCAAGGTTGGGCTTGTATTCGTTCTTGTCGGAACGCAAGCGCACCGATTCCAGCAATTGGCGAGGCACCGGCGCGCTGAAGTTCAGGCTGATCGGCCGGATCGGCATGCAGTCGGCCTGCGCGTTTTCCCGCTCGCAACTGATGCTGGCGGTAAAGGGCTCCCGTACCTTGTAGGTAAAGCGGCGCTCATGCGTGTTGGCGATGCCGCTGGGCGTGGCAACGCCCGCGCCGTACACCAATTGAACTTGCGTGGCCGGCGTGAGCCGCCGGTTGCATGTCAGCGCATGGAAACGCTGGGGATCCTTGGCCGCTTCCTGTTCGCTGCCAATCGCCTTGAGCAGGGCGGTGCGCGCATTCCCCTCGATCAGGCGCACCGGTACGCGCTCGCCCACGCCATCGATGGCACACCATACATTGCTGCGCACGCTGTCGGGTGTGGCGGCGCCATTCAGGCGCAGTATGAAAGCCTGCTCTTCCTCGATGGGCTGGTAGGTGGAGGGGCTGATGCGCTGAACGAAAGGGCCGCCGGTATTGAACTTGAAGCTGGCGGTGCCCGTGAGAGGGGTGCCCGCGCCTGATTTGAAGTCAGGAACTGCATCGGCGCGGCAGCTCACGCCAGGCGGCAGATCGCTTGCGAACTCATATACCCATTCCCGCGCGCTGTTCCACCGTCCCTGGCCGCGCGAGGCCGCGGCGTTGTCACAACTGAGCTTGAGAGGGGGCGGCGCCTTGGGATCGCCAAAATTGACCGCGTTCTCGTTGAACTTGGCGACCAGTTGCCTGACCTGGGCCACTTCGCCCTGTGGGGTCACGCTGGTGATGGTGAGTGCCTGCGCGCCGAAGGCCACAAAGGCAGCCGACAGCGCGAGCGCACGAGCGCCATGGCGAGAATTGAGACGAGTGGACATGCGGGACTCCGGAGGCGTTCGCCCGTAGATTAGCAAATACCGATGACTGCGGAACTGCAGGTTGGGTTGAGCGCAGCGAAGCCGAGCACGGCCAAGCCCAACAGGCGGCCATTGTGTTTCAGTGCCCGGCGCTGGGCTATGTCAAGGCGCCGGTGAGAGACCGGAAATCCGGTGCAATCAGGTGCCGGAGGCCGACTGAAGCCTGGCCTGGTGCCGTGCGATCTGCGCGCGCACCTGCACCGGCGCCGTGCCGCCCAGGGTATTGCGGGCGTTCAGGCTGCCGCGCAGCGAAAGCACGTCATAGACATCTTTCTCGATGCTGGGGTGGAACCCCTGAAGTGCCGAGAGCGGCAGTTCGGAAAGATCGCAGTTGTGCGATTGCGCGGCCTTGACGGCATGCGCCACGGTTTCGTGGGCATCGCGGAAGGGCAGGCCCTTTTTCACCAGGTAGTCCGCCAGATCCGTCGCCGTGGCGTAGCCTTTCAGCGCTGCCTGTTCCATGGCCTCCGCATTGACCGTGATGCCGCCCTGCCGTGTACCGGTTTGCGCGTCAAGCTGGCCGGCGATCATCTCCACGAAGATGCGCAGCGTGTCGCGCAGCGTATCCACGGTGTCGAACAGGGGTTCCTTGTCCTCCTGGTTGTCCTTGTTATAGGCCAGGGGCTGGCCTTTCATGAGGGTGATCAGGCCCATGAGATGGCCGACCACGCGCCCCGTCTTGCCGCGTGCGAGTTCGGGCACGTCCGGGTTCTTCTTCTGCGGCATGATGGACGAGCCGGTGGTGAAGCGGTCAGCGATCCTGATGAAACCGAAGTTCTGGCTCATCCACAGGATCAGCTCTTCAGAGAGGCGGCTCACGTGCACCATGACCAGCGCGGCGGCGGCGGAGAATTCGATGGCGAAATCACGGTCGCTCACGGCGTCCAGGCTGTTCTGGCAGACGCCTTCCATGCCCAGGGTGCGGGCCACGCGCTCGCGGTCCAGCGGGTAGGTGGTGCCGGCCAGGGCGGCCGAGCCAAGCGGCAGCTGGTTCACGCGCCGGCGCACGTCGGCCATGCGGGCCTCATCACGCGAGAACATTTCCACATAGGCCAGCAGGTGGTGCGCGAAGCTGACGGGCTGAGCCACCTGCAGGTGGGTGAAGCCGGGCAGGATCACGTCGATGTTCTTCTCAGCGACCTCGATCAGCGCCCCTTGGAGCTCACGCAGCAGGCTGGAGATGAGGTCGATCTCGCCGCGCAGCCACAAACGGATGTCGGTGGCGACCTGGTCGTTCCGGCTGCGGCCGGTATGCAGGCGCTTGCCGGCGTCGCCGATCAGCTGCGTGAGGCGGGCTTCGATGTTCAGGTGCACATCTTCCAGCGCCAGCTTCCACTCGAAACCGCCGGATTCGATTTCCTGGGTGATTTGCGTCATGCCGCGCTCGATTTCGGCGCGGTCTTGCTCGGTAATCACGCCCTGGGCGGCCAGCATTTCGGCGTGAGCCAGGCTGCCCGTGATGTCTGCGCGCCACAGGCGCTGGTCAAAATCCACGCTGGCGGTATAGCGTTGTACGAGCTCGCTCATGGGCTCTGAGAACAGCGCGGACCAAGCCTGGGATTTCTTGTCGAATTGATTGGTGGACATAGGGGGTGTGAGCTAAAGCGAGGCGGCGCTGTGACGGAGTGTGTAAACAAGGGCAAAGGGCCTGTAGGATTGTCGTCCGCGCCATGAAAGATCCGCAAATTCTATCGACCTTCGACGCCGGCAGCCCGCGCCGCAAGGCTGTGCCGGCTGCCCGGCCGCTGGTTTTTGATGTCTGCCAGGTCAGTGTGATCCTGCGTGCCGTGCTTTATGTGGAGGCGGTGTTGGCCGTGGCGCTGATGTATCCCGCGAGCGATTTCTCCGACTGGCTGGCTCGTGTGGCCTTGATCACAGGCGGGGCGCTTCCCGCCACGCTGCTGTGGCTGGTGGTGGGCTGTATGGCCAAGCGGCAGATCGCCAGGCTGCCGCTGGCGGGCCAGTATGCGGCTGGCGTGGCGCTCGGTATGGTGGCGGGGCTTTATGCCTGCGGCATGCTGGCGCTCCTGGGGCTGTTCGAGCAGCCCAACTGGCTGGCCAGCGCGTGCACGGGGGCACTGCTGGCGGCCGGGCTGGTGGCGGCGTTGGCCTGGCGTGTGCGCAGCCGGTTGCCGGCGGCCACCGCGGCGCGGCTGGCTCAGCTGCAATCCAGCATTCGGCCGCATTTTCTGTTCAATACGCTGAATACGGCTATTGCGTTGGTGCGAGAGGAGCCCGCCAAGGCGGAAATGGTTCTGGAGGATCTATCAGAGCTTTTCCATCACGCCCTGATTGAACATCAAGGAAGCTCGACGCTCGATCAGGAACTCACGCTGGCACGCCGCTACCTGGAGATCGAACAAGTGCGCTTTGGCGATCGCCTGCGCATCGAGTGGGTGCTGGATGAACGGGCGCATCTGGCCCGACTGCCGCCGCTCATTCTGCAGCCGTTGGTGGAGAACGCGGTCAAGCATGGGGTGGAGCCCAGCGCCACGGGCGCGCAGCTGCGGGTGTCTACCGAGCTGCGGGGGCAGATGGCGGTGATCAAGGTGGCTAATACGGTGCCGGCGGGGCAGGGTCGGCCGGGCCATGGGATTGCATTGGCTAATGTGCGGGATCGGTTGAAGCTGTTGCACGATATGGAAGGGGGGTTTCGTACGGCGATGGTGGGGCAGGTTTATCAGGCGCGGATTGAGGTGCCTGTGCCAGGGGGTGTAGATTGATTGGCAGGCTGCGTTTTTTAATGACCAGCTGTCATTTCCCGAAGGTCGGAGGCCGGGATTGCTCCCGGCGGCGCGGCTCGGGCCATCGCTGCGCTCGGCCCGCGAATCAAATGAAAGAAGCCAACCCGTGACTCTGCGAGTATTGATCGTTGACGACGAGGCACTTGCCCGTTCGCGCCTGCGCACGCTGCTGGGCGATTGCCGCCAGCCCCAAGCATTGGCGGCAGGGGAGGCCGCCAATGCCGCCCAGGCGCTGGAATGGGTGCAGCGTCAGCGTTTCGATCTGGTTTTGCTGGATATCCATATGCCCGGTGCTGACGGCATTCAGTTGGCCGGCGCTTTGCGGCAACTCCCTGAACCGCCGCTGGTGATTTTCGTGACGGCTCATGCGGAATACGCCGTGAATGCTTTTGAGCTTGAGGCAGTGGACTATCTGACCAAACCCGTGCGCCTGGAGCGGCTGCAGGCCGCCTTGCAGAAGGCCGAGCGCATGGCGAACCTGTTGCGCCCCCGCAAGGGGATGAGGCACCTGAACCAGAGTCTGAATGGCTGCTGATCGCCGAGCGCGGCAGCACGATCCGGGTACCGCTGCCGGAGGTGCTTTACCTGAAGGCGGAGCTCAAATATGTCACGGTGCGCACCGCCAAGGCGAGCCACCTGCTCGATGGCAGCCTGAGCCAGTTGGAAGAAAAGCACCCAGGCCGCTTTCTGCGCATCCACCGCAATGCGCTGGTCGCCCGCCACGCCATCCGGGCCCTCGTGCGCCACCATGCGGACGATGAAAGCGAGGAGAGCGAAAGCTGGGCCGTGCGCCTGGCGGGCATCGACGAGCCGCTTCTCGTTTCTCGGCGCCAACTGCCTGCAGTGCGTGAGGCGCTAGGGGAGTAACCCGGCGCGCGTGCATGCGATAGCATCGTCACTTTCCCCGATCGTTTCGTTTCTATGTCTGCAGCCTTACCTATCACCATTGCTACCCGTGAAAGCCGCCTGGCCCTATGGCAGGCCGAGCACGTCAAGGCGTTGCTGGAAGAGCGCGGTCATGCAGTGACTCTGCTGGGCATGACCACGCGGGGCGATCAGATCCTTGACCGTACCCTGAGCAAGGTGGGCGGTAAGGGCCTGTTCGTGAAGGAGCTCGAAACCGCTCTCGAAGAAGGCAGAGCCGATATCGCCGTGCATTCGCTGAAAGACGTGCCCATGGACCTGCCGGACGGGTTCGAACTAGCTTGCGTGATGGAGCGCGAAGATCCGCGCGATGCCTGGGTGTCAGCCGGCTGTGCAACGCCTGCGGATCTACCCCCGAATGCGGTGGTGGGCACTTCCAGCCTGCGGCGTACCGTGCTGCTGCGCGCCATGCTGTCAAAAATGGGCCGGACCGATGTGCGGATTGAACCCCTGCGCGGCAACCTGGATACGCGGCTGCGCAAGCTGGATGAAGGCCAGTATGCGGCCGTCGTGCTGGCCGCCGCGGGCTTGAAGCGATTGGGGCTCGCGCAGCGGATCCGCCATGCCTTCAGCACGGAGGAAATGCTGCCTGCCGCCGGACAGGGCGCGTTGGGCATCGAGATCAAGGCCGCCCGCCCCGATGTCGCGCAAGCGCTGGCGCCCCTGGCCGATGAAACCACCTGGCTCGCGGTAGCCGCCGAGCGGGCCGTGAGCCGTGCCATGGGCGGAAGCTGCTCCATGCCGCTGGCGGCGCACGCCACGCTGAAGGGTGGGCAGATCCATTTGCGCGCGGCCTGGGGCGATCCTGAAGGAACGCCGGTACTGGTCACCGCGCAGGGCACTGCGGAGGCCGCAGATATCGCAGCCGCGGCAGCCCTGGGCGAACGCGTGGCCGCTGAACTTCGGTCAGGCGGTGCGAGTTAGGGCGCGTCATCCAGAGTGCCCTGGACATCTATGCGCGTTTTAGTCACTCGCCCGGCACGAGAGGCTGTCCACTGGGTGCAAGGCTTGGCCGCGCTCGGATTCGATGTGCAGGCGCTCCCTTTGATCGATATTGCACCTCCTCCTGAGGTGGCTCCCTTGGCGGTGGCTCGGCAGGGGCTTGGCAGCTATGCGGCGGTGATGTTTGTCAGCGGCAATGCTGTGCGAGGGCTTCTTGGTGCATCGGCGGGGCTCAAGGCCATGGAGCCCGCCGATGTGGTCCGAACGATTGCCAGGGCCAGGGCTTGGTCGCCAGGCCCTGGCACCACAGGGGTGCTGGAGCAGGCAGGCTGGCCGGTCTGGGCTATCGATGCGCCTGCGCACGACGCGCCGCAGTTTGACTCAGAGGCGCTGTGGTCCCAGGTAGAGCCGCAGGCGAAGGAAGGGCAGCGCGTGCTGATTGTGCGTGGTGCCGATGTGCAAGGACGGGTCGCAGGACGCGATTGGCTGGCCGCGAAATTGCGGGCCGCCGGGGTCATGGTGGAGGAGGTGGCGGCCTACTGTCGCGCATTACCAACACTGGATCCAGTTCAGCACCATCTGGCTGAAAGCGCCACGGCGGACGGCAGCGTGTGGCTGTTCAGCAGCTCCGAGGCCATCGCCAATCTACAGCGGCTGCTGCCAGCGCGGGATTGGTCGGCCGCGCGCGCCATTGCCACGCACGAGCGGATTGATCAGGCCGCACGGAAAGCGGGCTTCGGGCAGGTCATGCAGGCGAGGCCGACGCTGGAAGCCGTGGCCGCGTCGATAGAATCACTTTCATGAACGACGAATCGCCGTCTGCTTTGCCGCCTCCCGCACCAGCCGCATCCGTGACCGCCTCAGTGGGCTCGCCCGTGCACCCTCCGGCGCCTCCCATCGCGGCGCCAGCTGCGGTGGCGCGCAGCAGTGCCGCTTCGGTGCCCACGGGCATGGTGGTGGCCTGGGTGCTGGCTGCGGTGGCGCTTGGCGTCAGTG
Organism: Ottowia sp. VDI28; assembly: GCF_049532675.1. Taxonomy (NCBI): domain Bacteria; kingdom Pseudomonadati; phylum Pseudomonadota; class Betaproteobacteria; order Burkholderiales; family Comamonadaceae; genus Ottowia; species Ottowia sp. VDI28. Next base: position 3,164,807 of record NZ_CP149820.1, read on the forward strand.
CATCGCTGTGGCAAAAGCTTTCCGGCATGCAGGAGCAATTGGCGCGGCAGAGCGCCGAGGCAGGTTCCCGCGCGGTGGAGGCTCGCACGCTGGCCCGGCAGGCCGAGGAAACTGTGCGCAATACAGCGGCCAAGGTCGCCATTCTCGACACCCGCATCGGCGATCTCTCGGCTTACCGGGCACAGCTCGATGACATGATCCAGAGCGTGGCCCGCACGCGTGATGAAAATCTGGCGGTCGATCTGGAGGCCGCAGTCAACGTGGCACAAGACCAGACGCAGCTCACAGGCCGTATCGAGCCCTTGCTGGCGGCATTGCGCACCGCCGAGCGGCGGGTGGCGCGCTCGGGCGATCCGCGACTGGCCCCTGTCGGGCGAGCGGTGGCGCGCGACCTGGAGCGTGTCAGGGCGGCCAACATCCCCGATACCGCCGGCTTGCTGGCCAAGATAGACCAGTTGCTGCGGCAGATAGACGAGTTGCCGGCTGGCAACGACGTTGGCCGCGGGCGGGGCGAGAAGCCCTCCCGGGACGCCGCCAGGGAACCTGCCAGCGGTTGGTGGGCCAAATGGGGCTTGGTCGTGTCCGACGAGGCCCGCAAGTTGCTGCGCGTGAGCCGCATCGAGCGGCCCGAGGCCAGCATGATGAGCCCCGAACAGGTGTTCTTCCTGCGGGAGAACCTGAAGCTGCGCTTGCAGGGGGCGCGTCTGGCCATATTGGCCCGCCAATATGAAGCTGCGCGGGCAGACCTCACGGCGGCGCAGATCGCCATGGGCTCGTATTTCGATCCTGCCTCGCGCCGCACCCAATCAGCAGCTACCTTGCTGCAGCAGATCCAGGCTTCGACCAAATCAGCCGATCTGCCCAGGGTGGATGAAACACTGATGGCCCTGAGTGCGGCTGCTTCGGCGGCCAATACCCCGTCCGGAGAGAAGTAGAACGCCATGCGCGCCGTACTCTGGTTGGTTGGATTGTTCGCGATGGCCGTGGCCTTGGCCTTGTTCGCGGGCGACAACGAAGGCACTGTCACCATCTTCTGGCCGCCGCATCGGGTGGATCTGTCTGCTAATCTGGTGCTGCTGGTGTTGGCATTGCTTTTCGTGTTGCTCTATGCGGCTTTGCGCACACTGGCCGCCGTGCTCGAATTGCCGCGCCAGGCGCGCCGCTGGCGGGCTCAGCAGCGTGAGCGCGCCGCCCATGCGCAGTTGCTCGACGGCATGGTCCAGCTTTCCGCCGGACGCTATCTCAGGGGGCGCAAGGCCGCAGAAGACGCGCTCGCGCGGGAGCAATCCATGGCGGCTTCCGGTGAAACGCTGCCCCAGGCGCCCACCTTGCGCGCGCTGGCCCACCTGACGGCCGCTGCCAGTGCCCATTCGCTACAGGACAATGCGCTGCGCGATACGCACTTGCAGCAAGCGCTGGACGCCGCGGCCGGCAGCTCGGCGCCGCAGGAATTGCGCGAAGGCCTGCACATGCGCGCGGCGCGCTGGGCGCTTGACGATCATGATCCTTCAGCCTCGCTGGCTTGGCTCGACCGGCTGCCGCAAGGGGCCAGCCGGCGTACGCTGGCCCTGCGCATCAAGCTGAAGGCGGCGCGGCAAGCACGTCAAAGCGCTGCCGCCCTGGAAACGGCGCGCTTGCTGGCCAAGCACCGGGCTTTCTCGTCCGAAGCCGCGCGCAGCCTGTTGCGCAGCCTGGCGAGCGAGCTGATCGATACCGCGCACGATCCGGCCCAGTTGCAATCCATCTGGGCCTCGCTGGACGCGAATGAACGTGCCATGCCCGAGTTGGCTCTGCGCGCGGCTCAACGCATGATGGCTCTCGGCGGGGAGGGCGAGCTCGTGCGCGACTGGCTCCGTCCCGTATGGGAGCAGATGCTGACGCTGCCCGATGCCTTTGCCGATGCGCATGGGGTTCGCCTGGTGCGCGTGCTTGAGGCGGGCATGGCCCAGTCCGACGAGTTGGGCGACCGCGATTGGCTCGCACGCATTGAAGCCGCTCAGCAAGCCAACCCGCGTGACGCTACCCTGCAATATCTGGCCGGCATGGCCTGTCTGCATCGGCAGCTATGGGGCAAGGCACAGCTGCTGCTGTCACAAGCCGTGCGCCATCTGAGGGACGGCAGCCTTCGCCGCAGCGCTTGGCGCGCGCTTGCGGAACTGGCCGAACAGCGGGGTGACGTGGCGGCCGCGGCGCAAGCCTGGAAAAAAGCGGCCCAGGAGTAACCCCCGAGCCACAGAGGGACGTGTTAGATCGTGAACACGTTCTTAGAACAAATTTCCCACATTGAGCAACGTCAACACCCCAAGAACGCCAAAAATGGCGGCGGCCACCGTATGAACGAGTTTCATTGATACCTTCTTGGCGATCTTGTCGCCGAGAAAGACAGCCGGTGCGTCCGCCAGCATCATGCCCAGCGTCGTTCCCATGACCACCTGCACCACGTCCGGGTAGCGCGCGGCCAAGGCCACGGTCGCGATCTGGGTTTTGTCGCCCATTTCTGCCAGGAAGAAGGTCAGCACCGTCGTGCCGAAGGCGCCGAAGGTATGCTTGGTTTTTGCCGCGTCGTCATCGATCTTGTCGGGAATCATCATCCATGCGGCCATGGCAAGAAAGGAGATGCCGATCGCCCAGCGAAGAATATCCGGCCCCAGGGCTTGAGCGACCCAGCCGCCCACAGCGCCTGCAGCCGCGTGATTGACGACAGTGGCCGTGAAAATGCCGGCGACGATCTGCCAGGGCTTTCGGAACGTGGCGGCAAGAATGATCGCCAGCAATTGGGTCTTGTCGCCCATTTCACCGAACAGGACAACGCCGGTGGATACGAGAAATGCTTCCATGATGTGGGATTTTTTTGGGCCGGACATACAAAGACCACACGACATCCCCGGCCCGATCCGGAGGCAGTGTGGTCAATGGTCTTGCCAGGCTATAAAGCTGCGCGCGCCATGGCCTGTGGGCCAAGTGTGTTGACGCGAGCCCCTGCATTGCGCAGGTCAGCTACTCCCCAATGACGAGTTCGTGAATTATAAGGCTTGCCAGGAAGGGAGCTGGCTTCAAAGCCCAAACAGCCAGTCCCGTTCGAACTCTGCAGCAGGCAGGGCTTTGGCAAACAGATAACCCTGGGCTTCGTCACAACGCAGGCCGCGCAGCTTTTCCAACTGCTCTGGTGTTTCCACGCCTTCCGCCACGGTCCGCAATTTCAGCGCGCGGGCCATCTTGATCACGGCGGTGACCACTGCGAGGCTGCGCGGCAGGGTGAGCATGCCACGCACGAAGGACATGTCGATCTTGAGCTTGGAGACCGGCAAGTCGTGCAGCCGGGCCAAAGAGGAGTAGCCTGCGCCGAAGTCATCGATGGCAAGCGAAAAGCCCAGATCCACCAGGCGCGAAGCCACGCGCTGCGCTTTGTCGTAGTCCAGCATCAACGCCGATTCGGTGATTTCCAGCTCGATCACTCCCGGCTCCACGCCATGCATGCGCACCAGCTCCAGGGTGCGCTCGGCGAAGTTGTCGTTCATCAACTGAATGACCGATACATTGACCGAAATGGGGGAGGATTCTCCACGCCTGCATCGTGCCAGACGCGCCACTGGCGCGCGGCCTCTTCCAGGCTCCATTCGCCCAGCGCGGTGATCAACCTGCGCTCCTCGGCGGCGGGGATGAATTCTGTCGGATCGACCCAGCCCCATTCGGGGTCGTGCCAGCGCGCCAGAGCCTCCACGCCGCGCAACTGGCCCGTGGTGATATCCACCTTGGGCTGGAAATGCAATTCCAGCGACGATGAATACAGTGCCGTGGCCAGCCGCGCTCCCAGTTCGACGCGCCGCTGCACCTGCAGGCCCATTTCCTCGTTGTAAATCAGGCAACCGCTGCCTTGCTTCTTGGCCCGGTACATGGCGGTGTCGGCGCACCGGAGCAAATCGTCCAGGCGCTTGCCGTGATCCGGGTACAGGGCGACGCCGATGCTGGCGCCCAACTCAAACTCGAGACCTCCGACCCAAAGGGGCTGTTTCAGGGTTTTATGTACCCGCTCTGCCACGGCCATGGCACCGTGCTGGTCAGTCAGAGGGACGGCCACCATGAATTCGTCACCGCCCAGGCGGGCCAGCACTCCGCGCCCGGCCAAGGCACGTTTGCCATACCGCGCCGCGGAGGCCAGTACGCGGTCGCCTATGGCGTGGCCATGGGTGTCATTGATTTCCTTGAACTTATCGAGATCTATGAACAGGATGGCCGCTTGCTGGCCGCACTCGGTGGCGTCATCCAGCAGGCGCTGCGCCAGTGCCAAACCATACACCCGGTTGGGCAGGCCGGTCAGCGCATCGTAGGAGGCCAACTGCTCCATCCTCGCCAGGGATTGCTGGCGTTCGCCCGTGTCCCGGTTGATGCGATTGGCGCGGACGTACTGTCCCCGCTGCAGCCCCTTTGAGCGCAGCGCCAGAACGCGCTCGCGCAGATCCGTGACACTCAGCAGCAACAGCGGGGCTTCGCTGTCCGCGTGCCGCAATGGCTGCGCGATGATGATCGCCGGGATCGGCAGCGCGGGTTCAACCGGAAGCAGTTGAACCCCCCGGCGGATGGGGTGTTCGCTCAGCGCGTGTTCCGCAAGGGTGGTCAGGTCCGATCCCTCCATGAGGGTGGCCAGCGAACGGCCCTCCAGCGCGCTTGGGGTGCTGCCCATGAGTTGCGCGAAGGCCTTGTTGCAGAAGACCACCTGCAGATCCCTATTGATCACCAGAGTGCCGTATGGCAGAAGGGGCAGGACTGCGCTGTAATCGCGAAGCGCCACCGTCTGTGCATGGCCGTGCACACCACCGTCGCCATCTGCCGCTAGACGGATGTCCAGGAAAATCACTTTCATGAGCGCCTGGAGCGCGGTAGCCTGTTCCTGCCTGCCGAGCGGCATCTCATGGAGCCGTTGAAGCAGCTCGATCGCATAGTGGCTGTAGACGTCGAGGTACCTGTTTGGCCGAGGGCTGAGGGGTGGATCCGCATTCATGCGGGTTTCCGCGCGGGCTTCACCATAGGCGCCGTTTGCCAGTGCATCGAGAAAGCTGGCGTGCACCTCCCTGAGCTGCTCCAGCATTTTCCCGTCGGCAACCAGTTCTCGCATCCCGGGGCGCTGCATCCAATGGCGGTAGAGGTCATCCACAAACGTGGAAGAGCCTTCGCGCAGGACAGCGTGCAGGCTTTGCAGGGTATGTTCCTCCTGCGAAGTCAGTGAGAGGAAAACCTTCGGTGCCGGTTGACTCTGATTCATTGCCAAATCCCTTTCCACTGCGCTGGGCAGAGACGGGGAGACATGCGAGATTCAGGATACAGGTTGTTTGTGTTTGTATTAAATGTATCTCAGGGTGAATCGAGACATACTGCACAGAAACGAGTCAGGCGTCAGCCATGCGCGAAGGGTTTAGCATGGACGAAGGTCTCCAACTCTTCCACCGGCAAGGGTTTTGCCAGCAGAAAGCCTTGAAGCATGTCGCATCCGCTGTCGATCAGGAACCGGCATTGAGCCTCGGTTTCGACCCCCTCGGCAAGAACCGGCAGCTTCAGGTTGTGCGCCAGTTCGATAACGGCGCGGGCGATGGCCGCATCGCTGGGATTGGTCAGGAGGTCGGCCACGAAGGATTGGTCTATCTTCAACTGATCCAGAGGCAGCCGCTTGAGGTAGGACAGCGAAGAATAGCCCGTGCCAAAATCGTCCAGGGAAAAGCTCACGCCCCTTTGTTTGAGCAAGCTCATCCGTGAAAGCGTGTTGTCCAGCCGGTCCATCAGCAAGCTCTCAGTCAGCTCCAGTTGCAGCAAGCCCGGCTGTACTCCATGGCGGGAAAGAGTAGCCATCACCTGATCGGCAAAATCGGGATGGTGGAATTGCCGCACGCTGACGTTGACAGCGATGCAGAGGTGCGCTGTTTCCGGCTGGCGCGCCCAGGCGGCCAATTGAGCGCAGGCTTGGTTCAGTACCCAGAGACCCAGAGGATGGATCAGGCCTGTTTTCTCGGCGGTGGGAATGAATTCGGCTGGACTGACCGTGCCTCGTTCCGGGTGGTTCCACCGCAGCAGGGCTTCCGCGCCAATGATGCGGCGCGAGCGGTCGAACTGCGGCTGGTAGTGAACGGAAAATTGGCCGCCCGCCTGCACGGCTGCGCGCAGGTCGGCGCCGAGGGCCGCGCTGGCGTTGAGGGCGGCCTGCATGGAGGGGTTGAAGAAAGCTATGGCGCTGCCCTCCATGTCGCCGGCATGGTATCTGGCCAAGCCCGCCTGCATGAGCAGCTCACTGACCCCTCCGGGCGCGGTGCCGAAGCGCGCTACTCCAACACTGACGGTGCTGTAGTGCAGATAGTCTCCCAGCTCGAAAGGCTCTGCCAATCGCGTGCGCACCTTTTCCGCCACCGCCTGCGCCTTTTGCCTGGCTGACGCCGGATCGGGGCCCAGGTTTTGCAGCACCACCGCGAACTCGTCACCGCCAAAGCGCGCCACGATGTCCGCCTCGCGCAGATTCTGCGTCAGGCGCTCGGTGACCTGCTGCAGCAGTAGATCACCATGGGAATGGCCCATGGTGTTATTGAGTGTCCTGATGTTGCCCAGGTTGATGAATATCAAGGCGCCTTCCTGTTCGGTGAGCGCGCTGTCCGCCATGGCGCCTTCCAGGCGCTCCACCAGCGATTGGCGGTTGGGCAAGCCGGTGAGCGGATCAAAGAAGGCCAGTCGATGGATTTTTTCATCGGCGAGCTTGCGTTCCGTGACATCCCGCCCCACGGCCACCCAATGCGTGAGCCGTCCTCGGTCATCGCGCACGGGCACGGGCACGACATCGAGGTCCATCCAGTAGGTGGAGCCATCGCGGCGCTGCAGCAAGGCTTCCTGCCGCAACTGGGTCGTGAGGGCTCTTGGCTTGATGGCTCCGCGCGCAAGCAAGCTCACGATATCGATGCCCGTGACGTGCCGCAGGATATCCGGCGGTTGCCCGACCACTTCCTTGCGTGAGAAACCGGTTTGCCGCTCGAATGCTTCGTTGACGAAGAGAATGTGCGCATCGTCGGTATCGCCGACCTGGGCGATGACGACGATATCGTTGATGCGTTCGATGCCCGTGCGCAGCAGCATCAGCCTGTGCTGGGACTGGCGGCGCTCCGACACGTCGTGCAGATACAGTGCGAGGCCTTCGGCGTAGGGGTGGGCGCGAATTTCGATCCATTTATCCAGCTCGGGATAGAAATCCTCGAATTCCAATGGCTGGTTGCCGGCCAGCGCTTGCTTGATCTGAGCGCGCAACAGCCCTTTCTTGCGGCCGTGCAGCAACTCGACGATGGGCCGGCCCAGCAACGCGTTGGCAGGCTGTGCCATCAAGCGCGTGCTTTCTGCATTGACATACATGACGCTGGCATGATGGTCGAGCGTCATGAAGGCCTCCGTGATGCTGGCCAACGTGGTGGTCAGGCGCATGGCCAGGAGCAGCGTTTCTTCCCGCACCCGCCTGTGCGCGCTGATATCGTGGACCGCACCGCGGATTTCGCTGGCCTGACCCGGGGCGCAGGGCAGTGGAGCGCCAACGAAGCGTACCCAGCGCGGCCTGGCGTCGGAAACCGCCAGCCGGACTTCGACATCAATCGGGGTGCCAGAGCCTGCGCAAGCGGCGAAGGCTTCCTGCAGCAACTGGCTTGACTCCTGGGCCAGGTGCGGCAGCAACTCGTCCAGGCTGGCGGGCGAGGGGCTGGCCAGTCCCAATATCTCGGCCGCATCCGCGCCCAGCGTCAGCTTCCGGCCTTCCATCTGACAACTCCAGCTACCCATGCCAAGCGCGCGCATGGCGCCGCGCGAGAGGACGCACGAATCGCTGAAAGCAGATGACATGGTCATGTTTCCTGTGCTCCGAAGCGAAGCTCGTGCACACCGGTTGTAAGGCATGACAGGAGCTTTGCAGCAGGATTCCTCGCTTACTTCATAAGTAACGGCGAATATTTGGTAAGTCGAAGATCCACTTTAAGTGGACTCATTGTGAACTAATTAACGCTATCGCGATGCGTTCTTCGAAGAATTTTGCACCGGGCATCGTTTAGTGTTTCAATTCGCTTCATATGTGAAAAAAACACATGCGTCATTCGTCATGACTATCTGCACCGTGATTGAGATTCGGCTTGAGGCGAAGGGGTGGACGATGCCCCGCCGCCGGCGCAGGCGGATTGCGGGTTGACCGAGCGGGCTTTGGCGTGCGGCGGGCATAGGCCGCATGCGGAGTCTAGAGGCGTGGCAGCCTCCTCTGCCGCAATTTCCTGGACAGCTGAGCGGGTTGACGATGAAAACATTGGGTGATCTGAGGCACTGTGCCGACGCTTCCGCATTGAGAAAGGCGGTGCTGGGCATCTGCGCGGATTTCGGCACGGTCAAGCGGCTCGAGATCCTGACGGCAGAACAGGACGGTGTTCCTCAAGCCATTTGTTTCCTCAGCCTGGACAACCCCGATCATGAACTGGCGCTCATGCGCGCGCTGGGACTCGGCCGTTTTGGCGGCGAGATTGTATTCGTGGTGAATTTGGCGCGGGCGCTCTATGGGGAGGGCGCCGTCCCGGAATGGGCCTGGGCCATTCCACCGGTCGACGCCGATGTGAATCGGAAGAGGGGCCGAACCGTCGAACAGGCCCACGATCCACCCGACCCCTAGCTCATGTTCAAACGGGTGTTTCCTAGGTGATCTCCGCCAGCGTGGAGATAGCGGCAACGCAGTGAACGAGATGTCCAGGCCAGTCGCACTTGCCCACATCAAAAGTTTCAACAACCCACAGGAGCCTGAAATGAGACTACATGAAACCGCATGCCGGGTCGTGATGATCGGCACCTCGTCGCTGGTCGCCACCGCTGCCTGGGCGCAGTCGCCAGCGCAATCCCAAGCGCCAGCGCCAGAGCCGGAGCAACCCCCTCCCGCCATGGCCAGTGCGAACCCGGTCCCGGGCCAAGGCGCCAGCTTGTTGCAGGTCGTTGAGAAGGCGGTCGAATCCCACCCGGAGATACAGGCCCGCTACCACGATTTCACCTCATCCCTGGAAGGCCAGAACATAGCGAGCGCCGGCTGGCGCCCGCACATCACTGCCCAAGGGTGGATCGGCAAGGAGTGGCGCACCAACGTGCCCGACGAGCCTTCGTACAACTGGACCCGCCCAGGCTGGAGCCTGACCTTGCGTCAAATGCTCTACGACGGTCTTGGCACGTCCAACAGCGTCAAGCAACTGGGTTACGAGAAGCTCTCCAAATACTACGATCTCGTGGCCACTACCGACAGCCTGAGCAACGATGTGGCGGCGGCCTACCTCGACGTGCAGCGTTTCCGGGAGACCGAACGGCTGGCGAAGGAGAACTTCACGCTGCACGAAGGCACGCTGAAGCTGTTGTCGGAACGCCAGCAGGCAGGGGTCGGTCGCGGCGTGGATTTGGAGCAGGCTGTGGGCCGGCTGGCCCTGGCGCAAACCAATTTGCTGACCGAAAGCAACAATCTGAACGCCGTGACACAGCGCTATCGGCGAGTGGCCGGAAGCATGCCCCCGCAAACGCTCGATCCTGTGCCTGACATCAGCAGCAAGTTACCCGCTCCTGGCAGCCTTCAGAACTTCGACGAATCGGTGCGCCAGAACGCGACGGTACTTTCCAAGCAGGCATTGGTGCAGGCTGCCGAGGCGAGCGTGCAGGTGGCCAAGGCGGCCCATCAGCCGAGGCTGGATCTGATTGTGTCCACGGGGCGCGACCGGACGCAGCCTTTCGCACCCTACAGGGACGTGCAAAGCACCAGTGTCCAGCTTCTGCTGACCTACGACCTGTATCGCGGCGGCGCGGACGAGTCCCGCGTTCGCCAGACCGCGGCGCAGTCCTATGCCGCCCGTGACGTGCGTGACTACACCTGCCGCAATGTGTTGCAGGAGTTGTCCGTCAGCTGGAGCAACATCCTGCGCCTGCGCGAGCAAATGCCGTTCCTGCGTGACCATGTGCTGTCCACCGCCAAGGTGCGCCTGGCCTATCAGCAGCAGTTCCGGATCGGGCAACGCACGCTGCTGGATCTGCTGAACACGGAAAACGAACTCTTCGATGCCCGCCGGGCGCTCGTCAATGCGCTGTATGACCTGAAGAAGAGCGAGTTCCAGTGGCTGATGCACTCAGGACAGGTGCTGACTGCCCTGGGCGTGGCCCAGCCACGGGCGGGTGAGTTGCCGCAGGAGCAATCGTCCCTGGCTTTACCCGAGGACGCGGTGCGTGACTGCCAGAACGCGTCTCTTCCCGACACCAGCAACCTGGTGCCGATGATCAAGGCATCAGCCCGCTGACGTCTCGCAGATCTGAACAGGGTTCGCACTGATCCGCTCAACAGGGAACACCATGACTGGCCAACAGGATCCATCTCCCGAAAGCAGGCCTTCTCCCCTTGCGCTGGAGCAGGAGCTGTCTTCGCTGGACGCGGAGTTCATCCGCGTGCTGGAGGACTTGATCGACGCCTTGCTGGCCAAGGGCACGCTGCTGGTGACGGATCTGCCGCCCGAGGCGCTGGAGAAACTCCAGCAACGCAAACACGCGCGTCAGCGCCTTAAAAACGCGCTTGATCTCATCGACGACGCGCCGCTCATCTAGTCCGTTCTCTAGTCCGTTCGGTAGCTTTACCTTGATTGGTTCGCGTTTATGTTGTACACCGAATCCAGCATCAGGCCACAACCTCAGGCACCCGGTATGCCTCTGCCAGAGGCGGCCCCCGATGCGGCGGCATGGCGTTTGCCGCCCCATGCCACGCATGACGACCCATTGCTGGCCTGTCTGGTCGAGCTGACACGCCTGCTCGGCCGGCCCATGACGGCGCAAGCGCTCGGCAACGGCCTGCCGCTGGTCAATCAGAGGCTCACGCCGTCCCTGCTGGCGCGTGCCGCAGCCCGCGCGCAATGCACCACGCGCATCGTGCGCCGGAGTCTGCAGCGGCTGCCGCACGGGTTGCTGCCCGTCATCGTGCTGCTCAAGGGCAATCGCGCCTGCCTGATGCTGCAAGAACTAGCGGATGGGGAGTTCCTGGTGCAGTACCCGGAAGCGGGCAGCCCTGTGCAGGTGCCGAGCGAACAACTGAAGGCGCAATACACCGGTTTGCTGTGCTTTGTTCGTCCGCAGTTCCAGTTCGAGCGGAATCTGGATCCGGTGGCGCCGGCGCCCAAGGGGCACTGGTTCTGGAGCGCCATATTCGACAACTGGCGCCTGTACCGGGATGCCTTGCTCGCGGCCGTGCTCATCAACGTGTTTGCCCTGGTAGCCCCGCTGTTCAACATGAACGTGTACGACCGGGTGGTGCCCAACAACGCCATTGAAACGCTGTGGGTGTTGTCCGTGGGCATGCTGCTGGTGCTTGTTTTCAACTATGTACTCACCACGGCGCGCGCCTACGTGGTGGACACGGCCAGCAAGCGCATCGATGTGCGGCTGTCCGCACAGATCATGGAACGGGTGCTCGATCTGCGCATGGAAGGGCGTCCGGCCACGGTAGGGGCGTTCGCGGCCAACCTGCGCTCGTTCGAATCCGTGCGGGACTTCATCGCCTCCGCCAGCTTGACCGCGCTCGTCGATCTGCCCTTCGTGCTGCTGTTTCTTGCTGTGTTGGCATGGATCTCACCCTGGATGCTGATTCCCGCGGTCGGCGCCATCGTTCTGGTTCTGGTCGTCTCCTTGGTGGCCCAGGCCAAGCTCCGGCGCCTGACGCTTCAAACCTTTCAGGCGTCGGCCCAGCGCAATGCCTTGCTGGTCGAGTGCTTGACCAACCTGGAAGCGGTGAAGACCCTCAACGCCCAGGGCAGCATGCAGCGCCGCTGGGAGGAATCCACCCAGTACCTTGCTTACGTGGGCAGCAAGATGAAGTTCATCTCCTCGGCCACGGTCAACTTCGTGCTGACCGTGCAGCAACTGACCACCGTGTGCGTCGTGGTCATCGGCGTCTACGGTGTCCAGGAGCAGGCTTTGTCCCTGGGGGGCATCATCGCGGCGTCCATGATCGCCAGCCGGTGCATGGCGCCGCTGGGGCAGGTCGCGGGGCTGATGATGCAGTTCCACAACACCCGTATCTCGCTGAGTGCGATCGACAACTACATGGCGATGGCCGTCGAGCACAAGAGCGACCAGGAATATGTTTCCCGGCCTCGCCTGGATGGTGCCATCGAATTCCGCGACGTTGTCTTCAGCTATCCGGGCCGCACGCAACCCGCGCTCAGCGGTATTTCCTTTACGGCCAGGGCAGGGGAGCGGATCGGCATCATTGGCCGCATCGGCTCCGGAAAGAGTACGCTCGAAAAACTGGTGCTTGGCCTGTATCAACCGACGGAAGGCGCCATTCTCATCGATGGCGTGGACACGCGGCAGATCGACCCCGCCGATTTGCGCCGTGCCATTGGCCACGTGCCGCAGGATCCGCTGCTGTTCTACGGCAACCTCAAGCACAACCTGCTGATCGGTGCGCCCCACGCGACGGAGCAAGACATGCTGTTCGCGGCTCGTATCGCCGGCGTGGACGAATTCGCAGCCCAGCATCCGCAGGGGTACGACATGCCGATCGGCGAGCGTGGCGAATCTCTTTCGGGCGGCCAGCGGCAGTCCATTGCCGTGGCCCGCGCTCTGATCAATGATCCGCCCATCCTGCTGCTCGACGAGCCCAGCAGCAACCTCGACAACCAGAGCGAAGCTCAGCTCAAGCGCCACCTCATGCAGGCCAGTGCGGGCAAGACCATGCTGTTGGTCACGCACCGTACGGCGCTGCTTGATCTGGTGGAGCGGATCATCGTCATTGACGGTGGCTGCGTGGTCGCTGACGGCCCCAGGGATCAGATCATCCTGGCGCTGCGGCAAGGGCAGATCGGAAGTGTGAAAGGCCGCACATGACGAGTTTCTTCCACAACCCCCAGCCGATCCATCACCTGCCGCAGCCAAGGCGTTCCATGGACGGTATGCATGACCCTGCGGATCTGGCCGCTGACGCGCAATGGGCGGTCGGCCAGCAGCAGGCGCGCGGCTCACGCCTGCTGCTGTGGACATCGTTTTTCGCGGTGGCGGCACTCCTCGTCTGGGCCAGTCTCGGCCATATCGATGAGGTCGTACGCGGCCAGGGCCAGGTGGTGCCTTCACGCCAGGTTCAAGTCGTGCAAAGCCTGGACGGTGGCATCGTGGAGGAGATTCTTGTACGGCCCGGCGAGACGGTGAACGCCGGCCAAGTGCTGTTGCGCATCGACCCCACACGCTACAGTGCCTCGCTGGGGGAAAACAAGGCCGAATCCCTGGCGCTGCAAGCGAAGGCCGCTCGCCTGGAGGCGCTGGCCACGGGACGGCCTTTCCTCGTGCCCGACGAATTGGCCCGTGCCGTGCCTGACGCGGTGAGCATGGAGCGCCGGACGTGGGAGTCGCGCACCCAGGAGCTCAACACCGCCGTCAACATCGCCCGCGACCAGCTCGGACAACGGCAGCAGGAGTTGAGGGCCACCCAGGCCCAGCAGGAGCAGGCCACCGGAAGCTGCCGCCTGACCACCGATGAGCTCAACGTGACCCGCCCGCTGCTGAAAAGCGGTGCGGTGTCCGAAGTGGAGCTGCTGCGCTTGCAGCGGGATGTGGTGCGCTTTTGCGGCGAAGCGGAGACGGCCCGCGCGCAATTGGGGCGCATTCAGGCCGCGATCTCGGAGGCAGAGCGAAAAATCCGCGAATCCGAGCTCACCATCCGTAATCAGGCCAGCGCCGAGCTCTCGGAAACGCGCACCAAGCTTTCCACATTGGCGCAAGGCCAGAGGGCGCTGGCGGATCGTGTCAAGCTGGCGGAGGTGCGGGCGCCTGTACGCGGCACCATCAACAATATGCTGGTGAACACGGTAGGCGGCGTTGTGCAACCGGGCAAGGAAATTCTCGACATCGTTCCCAGCGACGACACGCTGCTGCTCGAAGTGCAGGTCAGTCCGCGTGATATTGGATTCCTGCACTTCGGCCAGGACGCCGAGGTCAAGTTCACCGCCTATGATTTTTCCATCTATGGCGGCCTGGCGGGGAAGGTGGAGCAGATTGGCGCCAACACCGTCACCGACGAGCGTGGCAACACTTTCTACGTGGTCAAAGTGCGCACTGACCGCTCCCATGTCGGCGACGACACCCGTCCCGTGATTCCGGGCATGCAGGCTGAAGTCCACATTCTTACCGGCCGCCGCACGCTCATGCACTACCTGCTCAAACCGATTCTGCGTGCGAAGTCCAACGCGCTTGTCGAGCGCTGAATGACCACGTCCATGGAACGAGAACGATTCGAGCATCATGCAAGCACACTCAATCCTGATGGTGACGCGCAACGACGCCCTTTGGCTGCATTGGCGGCAGATCGACGGTGCGCACTGGTTGCCGGCGAGGGGCAAGGCTTGCCGGACATGCAGCGCTGGGCTGCGCAATCCCGGGAGTTCGTGGTGCTCGACGCGGCTCTGCCTCACCTGCCTCGCTGGGATTCGGCCGAGTGGGCTACCTATTTCAGGAGCCTCAAGGTTCTCGTGCTGAATACGCACCCGAGTGACGCGGAAGCGCACCAAGTCCTGTCGGGTGGGGCCAGCGGGTACGCACATGCCCTCACGCCCGTTCCCTCCCTGAACACCATCCTTTTGAGCATCCAGGAAGACAGCGTGTGGCTGGGCCGCAGCCTTATGCAGCGCCTGCTGCAGGACGTTGGCAGCCGGCTGCCGCCACTTGGCCCGCAAGAATGGATGCAAGGCCTCAGCCCGCGTGAGCAGGAGGTGGCTCAGATGGCGTCCATGGGAAGTGGCAACCAGCAAATCGCGGAACGTCTCGGTATTACCGAGCGCACCGTGCGAGCCCATCTCTCGGCTGTTTTCGAAAAACTCCAGGTCAGCGATCGTCTCATGCTGGCCCTCAAGGTTCATGGCATAGCTTAGAGCGTGTGGTCATCCGATTCAACCTTCAGGCGACGAGATATCCGAGGCCTGGTGTTGCTTGCGCGTGGGGCGCTGGGATTTGCTTTTTTTGTGGCGTTTCTGTTTCCCGCACCCGGGCGCAGCGCTCTCGAATTCGACGAGGCTCGATTGGAGAAAACCATGTTGTCCCGCTACGGCCCGCAGGGCGTTCGCATGTTGAGCGACTGGCTGAATGTGTTGCAGGAGCAGATGGGCCGTTCCCAGGAGCAGCAGCTGGAAAAAATAAATGCCTTCTGGAACCAGGCCGTGCTCAACGCGGACGACCTCACTGTCTGGGGCGAAACAGACTACTGGGCGACCCCATTGGAGAGCCTGGGCAAGCGAGCAGGCGACTGCGAGGATTTCGTCATCGGCAAGTACTTCTCGCTTGTGCGCCTGGGCGTGCCTGTGGAGAGGCTGCGGCTCATTTACGTGCGTGCGCGTATGGGGGGCGCGGGCAGCAGCCAGAGTATCGCGCACATGGTGCTCGGCTACTACGCGACACCAGATGCCGATCCCCTGGTGCTGGACAGCCTGCTCGGCGACATCCTGCCCGCCAGCCAGCGCAGCGATCTGACGCCCGTGTTCAGCTTCAACGGACAAGGCATCTATATCACCACTGGAGGCCTGACGGCACCAGCGGAGCGCATCGGCCGTTGGCGTGGGTTGCTGGCACGCATGCAACAGGAAGGATTCACGCCATGAACACGCTCTAAAGAGGAGGCGGTTATGTCTTTGTTAAAACGGCTTCTGCTCAGCGTCACGGCAGCGATGCTGATTATCCTGGCGGGCACCCTGGCTTTCAGCATCGGCGCAGCGCGCCAATACCTGGACAGTCAACTGCGATCCGAAAGCGAGAACATGGTCTCGTCGCTGGCCCTGTCGCTATCCCAACCCGCCAACCAGGACCCGGTGACGCGCGAGTTGTTGATGACGGCCTTGTTCGACAGCGGCCAGCTCCACGAGATCCGTCTGACAGCCTCCGATGGGGCAGAACTGTTCGCGCGCCAGCAAAGCGATGAGGAGCTGGCGGGGCAGGAGGCTCCGCAATGGTTCTCATGGTTGCTGCCACTGACCCAACCGCGGGCCGAGCGGGTCATCAGTGACGGCTGGCGCCAGGTCGGCCAGATTTCACTGGTGGTGGGCAATGGTTCCGCCAGCTACGCTCTTTGGCAAGGCAGCCTGCGCATGACTGTCCTGATTTTGGCCGCAGGTGTGGCGTGGGCTCTGTTCGTGGCCACATTGCTCAAGTGGTTCCGGCGCGTGCTGAACGAAGAAATATCGGCGCAGGTGCGCACCATTGGCACTCAGGCCAGGCGGAGGCTTCCTGCCCATTCGCGCATGGCGGAGTTGAGTTCACTGGTCAGCGTCATTGACGATACCCGTGAACGAGCGCGCGTTCGCCAGAAGGAGCAGACCCAGCGAATCGAGTCGCTGGAACTGGAGATCAATCGTGATCCCGTCACTCAATTGCCCAATCGGCGCTACTTCATCAATGAATTGCGCAAGGCCCTTGAGGGCGGTGCGGGAAAGGCATCGCACGGCCACGTGCTGCTGTTCCGCCAGCGCGATCTGCAAGCGTTGAATGCCAGCATGACACGCGCTCAGGTCGATGCCTGGCTGGTCAATGTCGGCCGGCGGGTTGGCGATGTGCTGGCCGCTCAAGCCGCCGCGGGCGAGTACCCGCAAGACAGCGGGTTTCTGGCGCGACTCAACGGCTCGGACTTCGCGGTGCTCATGCCAGGCCTGCAAGGGCCGCGGGTCACACGCCTGGTCCAGCAGATCCGGCAGGTGTTGCAATCCTTGCGTGTTCCCATGGGAGGGGTGCCCTGGTGCCGGTGGGCCTATGCGCTGACCGATTACGCCTCCTCCAGTTCGACGGGCGAGGTATTTGCGCGTCTCGACCATGCGCTGATGCGCACGGAAAGCGCTGGCCACGCCGAAGTGGAATACGTGGTTCATAGCGCCCGTGAAGCAGAGCGCAGCTCCGCGGGCGAAAGCGAATGGCAGCATACGCTGGCTGCCGCGTTGGCGGAGCCGCAGCGGCTGAGCCTGGACGTCCATGAACAGACCTATCTGGGGCCGCAAGGCAGGGTTGAACATCACGAGGCCTGGCTGCAGCTTCACGAGAACACGCGAGACGGAGAGAGCCAGGCCATGGCGGGCTCGCTATTTCTCCCCGTGGCCGTGCGCCTGGGACTATCGGCCGAGTTCGACTTGAGCGCCGTGGCCTTGGGCCTGCATTGGTTGACCGAGCAGCGCAGTGGGCAACTTATCGTGCGCATTTCGTTGCCTTCGCTGGCACAGGCCGATTTTCTGGCGGATCTGAACGCATTGCTGGACGGGTGGGAACGGAAGGACACGGCCAACACGCTGTCCCGATTGATCCTGGAGCTGGATGCCCATGGTGCCGTGGCTTACCCAGACGAGTTGCTTGCTCTTTGCGCCCAAGTCAGAGACCGGGGTGTCCGCACGGGTCTGCGCCGTCTGGATCAGGCGCCCGGAGCGCTTCTTCACCTGCATGCATTGCCCTTGGCCTATGTCAAGCTGGGAGGTGATTTCGTGATTCAATCGCACCAAAACCCAGGTACCCGCCATCTGATGATGGCCATGGTGTCGACCGCGCGCGAACTTGGAGCGAGTGTCTACGTCACGGGTTTCCTCGACATGAAAATCGCCGAATGGCTGGTTCAGCATGGTGCAAGCGTACCGGCGTAGGAGAGCATCATGACCCAGGCGCTTATCGGCAAGCATGGTGAGCAGTGGCACGAATGGGTGCTGAGCAATCTGTCGCGGCAATGCACGCCGCATAGCCTGTTCGAGCGCATGGTGGCCCGGGTCTGGTCCCAAGACGACGCCGCTGCCGCGATTGATGAGGGCTTGGCTGCGTTGGGGCGGCCAAGCGACTGGCGGGTCCCCTTGCCACGCATCCGTGTTCAGGGCGAGGCCCAGAGCATGGTTACCGTTCTGGGCCGGCTGCAGCGTCCTCAGGCCGTGCTGCTGGACAACCTGCTCAGCCAGCAGGAATGCCAGGCTCTGACTGACTATGCGCTCCATAAGGGGCTTACGGCTTCTGGTGTCGTGGATTGGGCCACTGGCCAAAGCGTTTCGCACGAGGCCAGAACCAGTTCCAGTGTCTTTTTCAACCGCGCTGAGACACCGCTCATCGGCGCTGTGGAAGACCGGCTTGCCGCGGTGACTGGATGGCCGGTCTCTCATGGGGAAGGGCTGCAGGTGTTGCGCTATGCGCCTGGGCAGGAATACAAACCGCATCATGACTGGTTCGATCCGGCCAGATCCGGCAGCGCCACGCATCTGCGGCGCGGCGGCCAGCGGGTGAGCACCACGGTCATCTACCTGGCAGCGGCCCGTGCGGGCGGCGGTACTTGTTTCCCCAACGCGGGCCTGGAGCTCACCCCTCGTACCGGCGGCGCTGTTTTCTTCACGAATCTCACCATGGATGGCAAGCCCGACGAAATGTCCCTGCACGCTGGCACACCCGTAATCGAGGGCACCAAGATTGTGATGACCTATTGGCAGCGCGAAGGGCCGTTTGTCTGAGCGCGCGTTCGAAGTCTTAGCGCGAAGGCCCAACGGAGTATGCTCATGCGGGGTTTTTCTCCCTCTCCCGCTTGCGGGAGAGGGTTGGGGGGCCGGCCATCCGGTGAGGGTCAGCGGCGGTTGTTCGTTCGCAGTGCTTTCTAATGACCTTCTGCTGTTTAATTTGATGTCGGAGGCCGGGATTGCCCCCGGCGGTGCAGTCACCTTCTTTTGCGTCGCCAAAAGAAGGTAACCCAAGAAAAGGCGACCCCACTGCCCGCGTCCCTGCGCTGCGCTCCGGGCAGCCTGCGATGCTCGGTCAAGGGGCGGTGCTGCAGAACTCGCTACGATCGCTTCGCTCACTGCGCTCAAACAGCTGCAGCAAGCTAGAGCACGAAGCAAGGGCATCTTGCAGTGCCCTTGCCCGCCCCTTGCCCTGCGCTTCTCAGCGCGGGCAGAGGGGACCCGCGGCTCGGGCCATCGCTGCGCTCGGCCCCGGCATCAATGGGCTTCGCTGTCTTTACGCCTTCCCCCTCTGGGGGAAGGTTGGGATGGGGGCTTTCACAGCGCCACTTCTCCGCGGCTGTTCTTTTCCAGCGCTCGACAATCATCCAGAAATAACGGCACGTCAGCATTCAGACCCAGCAACGCAGGACCCTATCCCAAGACCTTGAACACGTCCTCAGCGATAGCCTCCCATTACAGATGCTGCTGGTTCTGGTGGCCTTGTTCCACCATGGATTTGGCCAGTTCCTCCGCCTCCGCAGGCACGGGCGTAGGCTCGTGTGCTGAAGCTGGCGCAGCTGCGAGAGCACCCGCGGTGGATTCGCCGTTCGCGGCAGGCGCTGGCGTTGTCGTGGGGGAGGGTGGCAACAATGTGTCGATGCTACCGCTCCCGCTGTCCTCCAGGATGTGCTCAGGAATGGGGGGAGGCGCCTCGGAAGTGCCAGAACCTGGGCTTGTGCTGGTACTTGTGTGGTTTCCCGTTTCCTCTGTTTCCGCGGCCGAGGTGGCGGGCATCGGCACCGTGTCGCCATCCACCAGCGCGACGTGCTCGGGCTCGCTGCTTGGCTGAGGCGCGGTGGATGAGCTCTCGGTTTTGCCGGAATCCACGGACGCCGTCAGTGCCATGGCTTCCGGTGCTGTGTTGGTTGAGTCGGCCGTCAGGGGCTCCGCGAAGGCTGAAACCTGAGAGTTCATCAACCCCGAAGATCCGGTCGTGACGTGAATATCTAGGGTTTGAGCGGTGGTGACATCCCCGTCATGGTCTTGCGCAGTGATGTTGAATTGATAGCTGTAGTCGGGAGGAAGAATCAGCTTTCCGACCGAAACCGCTTGCAGCCGGATGCTGCCGTCGGTGCCTGTGATGGACACAAGATTGAAGTCAATCGTTGGATCAATCACCAGATGCCCATCCACCACCGTCGCTGTACCCGACTGGGTCTGGTTGGTCAGGGAATTCGTGGCAGTCCAGGAGACCGACCCTCCTGAGCCTGAGGCATCGAAGTCGAGTTTACCCACGAATTGCGGATCGGTTGTCGCGGGGGTGTTGCCTGGCGAGCCCACGGAGTGGAATTCCATGGTGAAGTTTTCACCCGCACTGATGAACTGGTTGCCTACCCCAAAACCTTGCGTTGAGGAGTTGACTCCGCTGCCGGATCCCGTGAACTCGATCAAGCCATCGGAGGTTTCAATCCAGGGTGTCGGGCCACCCGAAGCCAATGTGGTCAGAGATTGGGTGACTGCGATTTCCGGCTGAGGATCCAGCAGGTCGAAGTGATAGGTTCCGTCAGGCTTCACGGCCAGTGAGAAGACGGGGTCGCCGCCCTGGGTCTGCGCGTGCAGTGTGGTGGTGCCGTCAGGCGCTACCGTCTGTGTATAGCTGATGCCGGTAATGGTCGGGCCACTGATGAAGAAGCGGTCGATGCCATCGGCTCCAGGGCTCAGCGTGAAGGTGCCGTCCACAGATCCTATGGTGTTGGGGAGAGTCCCAGGGAGGAAGGCTCCTAATGTCGGCACGTCGTCAATGATATTGACCGCCAGGGTGCCATTGCCCGAGTCTCCATCGGTGTCCGTCACGACGACCGGCAGATTCTCAAACAGGCTGTTGTTGCCATTGCCTGTGGGGTGCGCTTCGTTGGCGTTCAGCGTGTAGCTGTAGCTGATCTCCCCGGTGGCCGAGTTGTAGTTCGTCACCGTGAAGGTGTTGCCCAGGGTGGTGGTGAAGCTCGAATTGGCGGGAACCAGGGCGCCATTCTGGACGACCACCACGCCGCCAATGGTCACGGTGTTGACGCCGTCTGGCGCGGAGATCTTGAACGTGCCTGTGGAGGCTTCATTGGGGCTGGAGGGATTCGAGCCGATGCTGAGGGCGGCTTCATAGACCACTGCATCGCCGCCACTGGCCGCTGGGGTCAGGTCGGTGATGGTGACTCCATGGTCGCCAAGGGTTAGCGTCAGGGTGGCTGTGACCGCATCGCCATCGCCGTCGGTCAACGTGTAGGTGAAGACTTCCGAAGCCTGCAGCGCGCCCGAACCGCTTCGGGTATAGACATAGCTGCCGTTGGCTTGCATGACCAGCGTGCCGTATTGGCCAGTGATGGTGATCACGCCGGCGGCAATCACCGGAAGGTTGCCTGGGGCATTATTGCTGGCCACGGTCGTGACGGTGGCGCCATCGGCGCCTTGCACGTCGGCACCGGCAGCGCCGCCGGTAGTGCCGGCGCCCGTGATGACATTGCCCGCAGCTTGAGAAGTGGCATTGTCGACCACGTCGCTGTCATTTCTGGCCAAGGGTACGTCATCGACGATCTCGATGGTCAGCGGAGCACTGGCCGGATCGCCATCGCTGTCGGTGACGGTGACGGTGAAGGAGTCGGTCTCTGCTACCGCAGGCACATCCGTTGTGGTGCCTGTCAGGGTGTAGCTGTAGCTGTAAACACCACCCGATAGAGAAATGGTCAACGTACCGTGGGCGCCATTGACGGTACCGCCGCTGGTGACATTGATGCCATTGATGACTACGGATGCCAGAGTGTCATTGCCGGTGGTGATGTCAAGTGTGCCGGTGGTGATCTTGCTGTCACCGGGATCGGAGCCTGAGGGCAGGCCAGCCTCGTGGACCAGGCTGGCGCCGTTGGGTGTGATATCAACGGTGGGCGTGGAATCGCTCAACAGCGTGATGGTCACCGTGGCTGTGGAAGGATCGCCATCGGCATCGGTGATTGTGTACTGGAAGGTGACAGTGCCCGTTTCACCAGCCCCAGGTGCATAGGTGAAGGTGCCGTCATTGTGATAGGTCAGCGTCCCTGTGGCGGCATTGGCTCCGTTCATTGGCGAGGTGTGGCTGACCCCTGTGGTCAGATTGACGCCATCGGCACCGCGAGTGTCATTGGCCAGTGCGTTGACGATGATGGAAGCATTTTCCGTGGCCTGAGTGGCGCTGTCATTTCTGGCTGTGGGCACGTCATCGACCATCTCGATGGTCAAGGGCGCACTGGCCGGATCGCCGTCACTGTCGGTGACGGTGACGGTGAAGGCGTCGGTCTCTGCTACCGCAGGCACATCCGTTGTGGTGCCCGTCAGGGTGTAGCTGTAGCTATAGACACCGCCTGACAAGGAGATCGTGAGTGTGCCGTGGGCGCCATTGACTGTGCCGCCGCTGGTCACATCAACGCCATTGATAAACACGGAAGCCAGGGTATCGCCGCCGGTCGTGATATCGAGTGTGCCCGTGGTAGTCTTGCTGCTGCCTGGATCGGAACCTGTGGGCAGGCCGGCTTCGTGGACCAGGCTGGCGCCGTTGGGTGTGATATCAACGGTGGGTGTGGAGTCGCTCAGCAACGTGATGGTCACTGTGGCTGTGGAAGGATCGCCATCGGCGTCAGTGATGGTGTATTGGAAGGTGACGGTACCCGTCTCACCCGCACCCGGTGCATAGGTGAACGTGCCATCGTTGTGATAGGTGAGCGTACCGGTGGCGGCATTCGCGCCATTCATCGGCGAGGTGTGGCTGACCCCTGTGGTCAGATTGACGCCATCGGCACCGCGAGTGTCATTGGCCAGCGCGTTGACAGTGACGGAAGCATTTTCTGTGGCCTGAGCGGTACTGTCATTTCTGGCCGTGGGCACATCGTCGACGATTTCGATGGTCAAGGAAGCGCTGGCCGGATCGCCATCACTGTCAGTCACGGTGACCGTGAAGGGATCGGTTTCCGGGACAGCAGGGGCATCCGTTGTGGTGCCCGTCAGGGTGTAGCTGTAGCTATAGATACCACCTGACAAAGAGACCGTGAGCGTGCCATGCAAGCCGTCGACGGTACCACCGCCGGTGACGTCCACCCCATTGATGACCACGGAGGCCAGAGTGTCGCCGCCGGTGGTGATATGAAGTGTGCCGGTAGTGATCTTGCTGTCGCTTGGATCAGAGCCTGACGGCAGCCCGGCTTCATGGACCAGTCCGGTACCGGGTGCGGCTTGCGGATCGCTCGGTGTGATATCAACGGTAGGTGTGGAGTCACCCAGTAAGGTGATCATGACCGTGGCCGTGGAGGGGTCGCCATCGGCATCGGTGATGGTGTACTGGAACGTGACAGTGCCTGTTTCTCCTGCACCCGGTGCATAGGTGAAGGTGCCGTCATTGTGGTAGGTCAGCGTCCCTGTGGCGGCATTGGCACCGTTCATTGGCGAGGTGTGGCTGACTCCCGTGACCAGGTCAACGCCATCGGCACCGCGAGTGTCGTTGGCCAGTGCGTTGACGGTGACGGAAGCATTTTCCGTGGCCTGAGTGGCACCGTCATTTCTGGCTGTGGGTACGTCATCGACAATCTCGATAGTGAGCGGAGCGCTGGCGGGGTCGCCATCGCTGTCCGTGACAGTGACGGTGAATGGATCAGTTTCTGCTACCGCAGGCGTATCCGTTGTGGGGCTTGTGAGGGTGTAGCTGTAGCTGTAAACCCCGCCAGACAGAGATACCGTGAGGGTGCCATGCAACCCGGTGACGGTGCCGCCGGTGGTGACATCGATGCCATTGATAAACACGGAAGCCAGGGTGTCGCCGCCAGTCGTGATGCCGAGTGTGCCGGTGGTGATCTTGCTGTCACCGGGATCGGAGCCTGAGGGCAGGCCAGCCTCGTGGACCAGGCTGGCACCGTTGGGTGTGATATCAACGGTGGGTGTGGAATCGCTCAGCAACGTGATGGTCACTGTGGCTGTGGAAGGATCGCCATCGGCATCGGTGATGGTGTACTGGAAGGTGACAGTGCCCGTTTCACCAGCTCCAGGTGCATAGGTAAAGGTACCGTCATCGTGGTAGGTCAACGTCCCTGTGGCCGCATTGGCACCGTTCATCGGCGAGGTGTGGCTGACTCCTGTGACCAGGTCAACGCCATCGGCACCACGGGTATCATTGGCCAGCGCGTTGACGGTGATGGAAGCATTTTCCGTGGCCTGAGTGGCACTGTCATTTCTGGCTGTGGGCACGTCATCGACGATCTCGATGGTCAGCGGAGCGCTGGCGGGGTCACCGTCGCTGTCCGTGACGGTGATGGTGAACGGGTCGGTCTCCGCAACGCTTGGCGCATCCGTCGTGGTGGCCGTCAGGGTGTAGCTATAGCTATAGACGCCTTCTGACAGAGAGACGGTGAGTGTGCCGTGCAAGCCATTGACGGTACCGCCGCTGGTGACATCGACGCCATTGATGACTACGGAGGTCAGGGTGTCACCGCCGGTCGTGATATGAAGTGTGCCCGTGGTGGTCTTGCTGTCACCGGGGTCGGAACCTGAAGGCAATCCGGCCTCATGAACCAAGCCTGTGCCGGGGGCGGTTTCCGGATCGCTCGGTGTGACGTCGACGGTAGGCGTGGAATCATCCAGCAAGGTGATGGTCACCGTGGCTGTCGAGGGATCGCCATCGGCATCGGTGATCGTGTACTGGAAGGTGACAGTGCCCGTTTCACCGGCCCCTGGCGCATAGGTGAAAGTGCCGTCATCGTGATAGGTCAGCGTGCCGGCAGTGGCATTCGCCCCGTTCATGGGTGGGGTGTAGGTGACCCCCGTGACCACGTTGACCCCATCAGCGCCACGGGTGTCATTCGCGAGCGCATCAATGGTGATGGATGCATTTTCCGTGGCCTGAGTGGAGCTGTCGTTCACGGCCGAAGGCACGTCATCGACGATCTCGATGGTCAGAGAAGCGCTGGCGGGATCGCCATCACTGTCAGTCACGGTGACGGTGAAAGGATCGGTCTCTGCGACAGCGGGGGCATCCGTCGTGGTGGCCGTCAGGGTGTAGCTATAGCTATAGACGCCTTCTGACAGAGAGACGGTGAGTGTGCCGTGCAATCCAGTGACGGTGCCGCCACCGGTGACATCGACACCATTGATGACTACCGAGGCCAGAGTGTCGCCGCCGGTGGTGATATGAAGTGTGCCGGTGGTGGTTCTGCTGTCGCCAGGGTCGGAGCCCGAGGGCAGCCCAGACTCATGGACCAAGCCTGTGCCGGGCGAGGCTTCCGGGTCGCTCGGTGTGATCTCGACGGTAGGCGCAGAGTCATCCAGCAAGGTGATGGTCACCGTGGCCGTGGAAGGATCGCCATCAGCATCGGTGATGGTGTACTGGAAGGTCACAGTCCCCGTTTCGCCGGCCCCTGGCGCATAGGTGAAAGTGCCATCGTCGTGATAGGTGAGCGTGCCGGTAGCGGCATTGGCGCCATTCATCGGCGCGGTGTGACTCACTCCCGTGGCCAGATTGACGCCGTCAGCGCCGCGGGTGTCGTTGGTCAGCACATCAATGATGACGGAGGCATTCTCCGTGGCCTGCGCAGCACTGTCGTTCACCGCTGAGGGCACGTCGTCGATGATCGCGATGTTGACATGATTGCCCGATACCGTAGCGCTGCCATTCGTGATGGAGTAAACAAAGCTCTCGATCTCCGCCGCTCCGTCGGCGTCGGTGGTCGGGCTGGTGAGTGTGAAGGTGTAGTGGCCTTGCGCATTGATGGTGTATTCACCATGAGGCGTGGTACCCGAGGCAGGCACCACCACCCAACCGGCAGGTACGGACACTTGGCCGCTGACGGAGTTGCTCTCGTCACCCGCGCTCGATCCTCCAGGCAAACCGGCTTCGTTGGCGTGGTTTTCGGTCGTGGTCGGGCTCGGTGGAGGAGGAGGGGGCGGTGGCGGCACGGGCACTGGAACAGGCACTGGAACCGGAACCGGAACGGGCTCTGGTACCGGCACGGGCACAGGCTCTGGCACTGGCACTGGCAATGGCACCGGCACCGGCACCGGCACCGGAACGGGTACTGGCACGGGGATGGGCTCAGGGATCGGAGCCGGCTCGGGCGCTGGCGTCGGCTCCACCATCGCCGTGCCCAGCTCCGCTGGGTCAATGGAAGGTCTGCCAATGTCAGGGTAGGTCAGGCTCAGTGGCGTTGTGCTTTCCAGGATACTGCTCAGACGCACGAACGTTCCACCTCCGCCACTACCACCGACGAGCCCTGCGGCGGTTGGATCCAGTTGACTGAGCGGATCCTGTCCGGCAATGATGGCGCTGATCAAAGCATCCGTCGCCCCGGCCGACTGCCGTGCGATGGCCGCTTCGTTGGGCTCCGGCGGATGAATGAGCTCAGGGGTCAGCGCCAGGCTCTGGCTTTCGCCAATGATCAGCGGAGGCATGCCATCGGCCTGCAACTGCACGGAACTGCCCGAGGCCGTCACGATGTTCGCGTCGGCGGCGATGCGCATGCCCTCGTGCAGCGCGGTGAGCGAGCCGTCCGCGTGGCGGATCCAGGCTTGGCCGGTGAGCTTGGTGACGAGTACCGTGTTTGCCATGATCGTATGACTCCGGTTGAGCTGCAGAGAAAAGGGCCTTGCGCGGCGCGCAGATTCCTTGACGCTGAGTCATCGTAGGCAGGCTAACCATGTGCGCCTATTGGCGGCGGCGCCAATAGGAAGATGTGTTTAGGCAACATTCCCAAGGCTCTTCCGTTTCCCGAAGCCCTTGCCCGCTGAGATGAATAGGCGCAGATCTACTTCGAAAAAGTAACTCCAGCCCGTGAAAGCAATAGATCCAGGCCTATGGGTATGGGGTGTTAGGTGTTAGAGGTGGAAAATCGGCGCGACCCCATTCGGCTTCATTTGGCAGCCGCTCCAAGGATGGGTGCCCGGGTAGCGTCTCCAGCAGGTAGTCGACAAAGGCCCGGACCTTGGTGGGTACATATTTCCGATCACGGAAGCAGGCAAAAAAATCCAGCGTATCGTCTTCGAACGCCAGTTGGCCTTTATGCCTTTTTCGTGGAGGCTTGAGTATCAGCGGCACCAGCCGACCTTCCTGTATGTGGTGGCGCGCGACGAAAGTGCCGACCCACGTGATGCCGCCACCAGACACGGCGAACTCTGTCACCGTATCTATGTCGGTACCGATGGCTGCGATTCTCAGCGGTGGATCCACACGTTGGCCGTCGCGAGTGAATGGCCAACGCATGAAGCGGCCATCCCGCTCGCGCCGATACAGAAGGCAAGCGTGCTGCAGCAGATCCTCGGCTACTTGGGGATAGCCATGTCGCCTCAGATATTCAGGCGACGCGCATAGTATGCGCGGTACTGCCGCCAGTGGCCGCACCGACATGCCGGGCTCCAGCACGTCGCGGTAGCAGATGCTGATGTCTACGTCTTCCTTGAGCACGTGCACGTGGCGGTCCGTGACAAGCAATTCCAGGTTCACTTGCGGGTGGCGGTGGGCGAAAGCCGGCAACAGCGGTGCAAGAATATGGCGGCCAAAGGCCGCCATGCATGCGACGCGCAGGCGCCCATGCAGTTCCCCATGAACCTGGGACGCATCGGATTGGGCTTTTTCCAGTTCATCGAGCACAGGCGCCACTCGGGATAGATAGCGCTCACCGGCTTCGGTGAGCGCCATGGAGCGCGTCGTGCGGGTGATCAGCCGTGTCCCCAGTTCGCGCTCAAGACGAGAAATGTTCTGGCTGGCAGCGGCGGGTGAGATCCCCAACTGGCGCGCGGCGGAGGCGATCGAACCGCCTTCCAGGGCTTTGACAAAGGTTTCGATGGCGCGCAGGTTCGGCATGGATATGAATATATTGCCAAACCTATTCGTAAGTCTGGCTTATGACTCCGACAAGCCTGGGCCATCTACTGCGTATGCGCTGGGCTGCGTACAGTTGAACGCGATGCCAAGGGCCGCGGGTGCCCTGGCTTGATTGACTTGGGTGGACGCTATGCAGAATGTGATCGAGGCGGTAACGCCGAAGGGCGATGTGGTTTTTCGCGCTCCAGACGGAAGCTATATCGTGGCGCAGCAGATCGACGCAAAGCCTTTGAGGCAAGCGCAGGTTCTCGAAGGTACTTTGGACAACATAGGCATTGAGAGCGCACGGGATCCGGCCACGGGGACGATTTACGAGCTCTTCATTGCCGCCTATGGCCTTTCCCGTGAAGGGGCGCTTGGGGCGCTTGAGTGAGGGGGCGGACTGGCGCAACCCAGGTAGCCATCCCGCGCCCAAGAAAAAAGCCCGCTACTCGAGCGGGCTGGGACAAGGGCTGAACCGAAGTCAGGCGACCGCGGCTTCCTGGCTTTCAGTCTGGGCGCTTTCAGAGGGCGCAGGTGTGCGGATCAGGTAGTCAAAAGCGCTCAATGCGGCGGTGGAACCAGCGCCGGCCGCCACGACGATCTGCTTGTAAGGCACCGTGGTGCAATCGCCGGCAGCGAACACGCCAGGCACGTTGGTCGCGCCACGGGCATCGACCACGATCTCGCCGAACTTGCTGCGCTCCACCGTGGTGCCCAGCCATTCGGTGTTGGGCACCAGACCGATCTGCACGAATACGCCCTCCAGATTCACGCTGGCATCCGTACCGTCGGCGCGGTGCTTGAACTTCAAGCCGTTGACCTTGCCGTCAGAGCCGGTGATTTCCGTGGTCTGCGCATTGGTGTGGATCGTCACGTTGGGCAGGCTCTTGAGCTTTTTGACCAACACGGCGTCTGCCTTCATCTCGGGCATGAACTCGACCACCGTGACGTGCTTGACCAGGCCAGCCAGATCAATGGCAGCTTCCACGCCGGAGTTTCCTCCGCCGATGACCGCCACGTCCTTGCCTTTGAACAGGGGGCCGTCGCAGTGCGGGCAATAGGCCACGCCCTTGGTCTTGTACTCCTGCTCGCCTGGCACGTTCACGTTGCGCCAGCGCGCGCCGGTAGCCAGGATCACGGTGCGGCTCTTCAGCGTGCCGCCATTGTCCAGCGTCACCGTGATCAAGCCGCCCGTTTCCGCGGCAGGGGTCAGTCCCGCCACGCGCTGCGTGTTCATGATGTCCACTTCATAGTTGCGCACGTGCTGTTCCAACGCGGCGGCATAGGCCGGGCCATTCGTCTCGGGAATTCCAGGGTAGTTGGCGATTTCCATCGTGTCGTTGACCTGGCCGCCAAAGCGCTCGCTCACCACGCCGGTGCGAATGCCTTTGCGCGAGGCATAGATGGCCGCTGCGGCGCCGGCAGGACCGCCGCCGATGATCAGCACTTCGAACGGGGCTTTCGCGCTCAGTTTCTCGGCATCGCGCTTAGCGGCGCCGGTGTCCACTTTTTGCACGATCTCTTCCACGCTCATACGGCCGTTGGCAAAGAATTCGCCGTTCAGGAAGACGGTCGGAACGCCCATGATCTCGCGCGCTTCGATCTCGTTCTGGTACAGGCCGCCGTCAATGATCGTCACATCGATGCGCGGGTTGTAGATGGCCATGAGCGAGAGCGCCTGCACCACGTCAGGGCAGTTGTGGCAAGACAGGCTCATGTAGATTTCAAAGGAAAGATCGGCATCCAGGGCCTTGATCTGTTCTAGCGTGTCCGCCTCGACTTTCGGCGGGTGGCCGCCGGTCCACAGCAGGGCCAGGATCAGCGAAGTGAACTCGTGGCCCATGGGAATGGCAGCAAAGCGCAGCTTGGTGCTGGTGCCTTTGCGCTGCAAGGTGAACGAGGGCTTGCGGGCATCGTTGCCGTCCGTGCGCAGGCTGATCATGTCGGGGCGTGCCGCCACGATCTCTTCCAGCAATTCGCGCATTTCAGCTGATTTTTCGCCGTCGTTCAGGGAGGCCACCACCTCGAACGGTTCCTTCACGCGCTCGAGGTAGGCGGTCAGTTGTTGTTTGATGTCGTCGTCCAACATGGTGGTGCTCCTTGTTCGTCAACCAACAATACCCAATCGGATACTGCCGGTAAATGTGTTCAATCAATATCGGTGTCCCCAAGGCTTCCCCTGAAGGGATGCTTTTTATATTGGGGCGGCCCGGCAATAAAAAACCGAACGGCAGGGCAAGCGAGCCCTGTCGCGTTCGGCTGTCATGCGCCAGCCCGAAAGCCGGCGCGAGGGGAGATGGTTAACTCCGCTTAGATCTTGCCGACCAGATCGATGGAGGGCTTCAGCGTTTTTTCGCCTTCCTTCCACTTGGCGGGGCACACTTCACCGGGGTGAGCGGCGGTGTACTGAGCAGCCTTCAGCTTGCGCAGGGTTTCCTTCACGTCGCGGGCGATTTCGTTGGAGTGCACTTCCATGGTCTTGATCGTGCCGCTCGGGTCGATCACGAAGGTGCCGCGCAGAGCCAGGCCTTCTTCAGGAATGTGCACGCCGAAGTTGTTGGTCAGTTGGTGCGTAGGATCGCCCACCAGGAAGAACTTCGCCTTGCCCACGGCATCGCTGGTTTCGTGCCACACCTTGTGCGAGAAGTGCGTGTCGGTGGTAACGATGTACACCTCGGTGTTGGCTTTCTGGAATTCAGCGTAGTTGTCAGCCGCGTCTTCGATCTCGGTGGGGCAGTTGAACGTGAAGGCCGCAGGCATGAAGATCACGACAGACCAGTTTTTGCCGTTCGAGAAGTTTTTCTCGGTCACTACCTCGAACTGGCCGTTGTGGAAAGCCTCGGTTTTGAAAGGCAGAACCTTGGTATTGATCAGGGACATGTTTTCTCCTTGAGTTAGTGAAAGGTGACAGAAAAAATTCGCGATGAATGAATTATAGGTTCAGGCTATTGAATTTCTGATTCATTTTGCCTAATCTATTTTTAGCCTATGACTATGGGCGCAGAAGGCAGGTTCCTATCGGCCCGGAGCATTGGCGGCCGGCAGCACATTCACCTGCTTATTCGCTGGCAAATAGCGGTGGCAAATAGCCGCGCCTGGAAAACATTCAGACGCCTTCGTCAGCTTACACCAGAACAGAGGGCATGCGCGTGACGGGGGGGTGATCTCTGCGTCAGGAGGCGTGTTGCAACGCGTGCGCAGGGCGAGGCCGCATGAAGCGCTGCTCCAGGACTTCCTTGCCCCATTGCGTGCCCGGCCATTCTTCCGCCAGCGCGAAGCCATTCGCCTCGTAGAGATGGCGGGCCGCATGCAGCCCCGAGAAGGTCCAGAGGTGCGTCTCGGCGAAACCGTTCTGGTCCGCAAAGGCGAGGGCCTCGGCCAGCAGTTTCTTGCCGGCGCCCCCGCCACGCACGCTGTCATTGAGGATGAACCAGCGCAGGTGTGCCTTTCCAGGGCCCATATCCTCGCCATCAAGGGCTACCGAACCGACGATTTCGCCGTCTTGTTGGGCTGTCCAGATACGGCTGCGAGTGTTTTCAAGGCGGTTGCAGAAGTCAGCCAGACTGCTCGCCACCACTGATTCGAAGCGCTGGCCCAGGCCCCATTCCCGCGCGTAGTAGAGCGCATGCATTTCGGTGATGCGGGCAATGAGGCCGGGTTGATATCCCTGAACCACCTGAACGGCCGAAGAGGCCGTACCGGCCAGGTCGGCGCCGAGGGCGCGGGTGTAAAGCCGCAACCCCTCCAGGACACGACGAGCCTGCCCTGGCTTCAAGCGGCTCAGCGCTTCGGTGACCTGGACGCGGGCGAAAGCATGGATTTCCGCCACCCGCTTTCTGCCGCCTGTGGTCAGGGAAAGCATCTTGAGCCGGCCGTCATGGGTGCTGGCTTGCTCCTCGACATCGCCGGAGCCCACCAGCTTGCGCAGCATTCTGCTGACGCTGGATTTTTCCAGGCGAAGGCGGGTGCCTAGATCACGTGCCGTGACGCCGCCGTGCTCAATCTCGATCAATGCATGGACGGCGGAGGGGGAAAGCTCGGTTCCGGCGAAATCCCCGCCCATGAATCCAAACTCTCTCACCATGGCCCGTGAAGCCGAGCGGAGGTCTTCAACCAAAGAAGGATCTGTGTTCATCTCTGGATTGCTTCCAGCATTTCATCATTAAAGTTGTACGATACAACCAATTGAAAAAACAATCAAGAAGGCATATCTTTTGACTGCTTTATAAACGGAGGATATGAGCCATCTTCAACAGATTCATCGGATCTCTGCGGCCCTGATGGGCAGCCTGCTGCTGGCGGCTATGCCAGCCACTGTCCAGGCCGCGGCTTCGGGCGTGAGTACTGGCGATTGCGCAGTGCTTGCGTCAGGCATATTGCGCAGCAGCGACTACCGCTTCTCATACTCCGGCAAGTGTCCCAATGGCGTGGCCGAAGGACAGGGGCGGGCGCAGTGGAATCTGACCCACGCGCCCGATGCAGCCCCCGTGGTCTGGCAGGGGCGTTTCTCACAAGGTGTTTTCCTGGCCGAGCCCGAAGCCAAGAGAGCCACGCGTGTGGACAATACGCGCGCGCTGCTCGATATGGGAATGGTGAAAGGCGAGGGGAGCGGCAAAGCGGCGCTCTGGGTAGAAAGCCGCGTCGACGGCAAACTGCCGGCCTCGGTGTGCCGCCCCTTGAGCCTGCGGCTCCTCTTGAACGGAGCGGATCTTAGCGACGATCGCCTTGCCAGGCAGTGGCTGAGCGCTGCACATCAGCATTGGCGCAAAGCGTGCGATGCGGCCAGCCTCGCGGCGCTCAAGGGGCGCAATGTACAAGTAGGCATCCATCAGGGAGGAGACATTGCTCCAGACGGCTATGGCAATCTGCCCGCCCCTGATGTGGCCTCGTCCGGGATGCTGGACGGTTCGTCCTATGAGCCCCGGCAATACAGCAACAAGGCCGCTCAGGCCGTGGCCAATGCGCAAAGGGATACTGAGCGGCGCCAGGCGCTGGACGCCAATATGCAGCGCCTGAAGGATTTTGCGAACGAGGTCGGTGCGAAACGCTACGTGGATCTCAATCAGCTGGAGCAGAACCCCTTCCGCTTTGGCGACCAGGTGCTGCTTGTCGCCGTGCGGCCTGTGCGCGTCGAAACACCTACGGAGGCCATGATCCGCCCCGCACGCCGTGCGGGTTACGGCGGTGCCAATGCCCTGGCCAAGGGAGCGCAGGTAGCCCAGTGGGATGCACAGAGCCGCATACTCGCCGTGCGCGTCATCGACCGCTCGAAGGAGCCGGAAAGCCAGGGGTTACTGCGCTTGGTTGTGATCGGAAGCAAGGTATGCCAGATTGAGAATTGCGAAGATTTTGTCTACGTGACAGGAAACCGATGGCTGGCGGACGAGGCGTTGTAGAGGAGCCGTAGGCCTCCGGCGAAAATCAAAAAAGCGAAAAGTAAAAAACAAAAAGCCGGGCGCATGGCCCGGCTTTTTGCTTTTTCAGTCACTGCTTTGCAGCAAGACCTCAGTGCGTCTGCTGCTCGAAGGGCAGTTTCATCTCACGCAAGTCCTTGCGCGTTTCTACCAGCACCAGCGGACCTTCGTCGATCTGGATCAGCGGCGGGCGCTCGCGCGGCACGTGGATGGGGCGTGGTTCGGCCGCGATGGCAGCTTGCACGGCAGCCACTTTGTCGGTATCCGAATTCACCCATTGCAACCCTGCGGCGCTGGCCAGCTGTGCCAGCTCAGGCAGCGGGAGGGAGAACGGCTGCACCTTGGGCAGACCACTCGATGCCGGAGCCACCACCGGAGCCGGCGCAGGTGCAGGAGCCGGAGCCGGAGCCCTTACAGGCTCAATGGCAACGGGTGCTGACGCGACTGCGGCGGGTGCTACTACTGAGATGGCCGGTGCTGGCTCAGCGGCGGGGGCTGCCACTTCTGCCGGAGCCGGCGTGTCTGCGGCAGAGCCCGCATTCGCACGGTCGAAATACGAACGTCCGGCCGGGTAGGCTGCCGCCGTTTCGGGCTGCTCACCCGCCGGGACTGCCTCGGCTTCGTTGCCGGGCTCTGCGCGGTCAGCGCGCTCGGCGTTGTGACGTTCGCCACGTTCCTTGCGATCGCGGCCATAGCGGTCGCGCGAGCGGCGCTCACGGCGCTCCTCGCTTGGCGCTCCATTGGCGTTGTCTTGCGCTTCCGTAGCGTCAACGGCTACGGCCCTGGCTTCTGCGGCATCGGCTGCCTGCTCGGCACGGGGCTCGGCAGCACGATCGCCGCGTTCGCGGCGGCCGCCTTCGCCACGCTCGCCGCCACGGCCGCGACGGCCTTCACCGCGCTCGCCGCGTGGTTGCTGCGCTGCATTGTCCTGCGAGGCGCCGGCTTCAGCAGCCGTGCTGACATTCGTGCCGGTGTCGGCGGAAGGCATCAGGTCGCGCTTTTCACGCTGGCCTTGCCGTTCTCCGCGTTCCCCACGCTCTCCGCGTTCGTTGCGCTCGCCACTGCGGCGTCCGCGGTTTTCTCCCTGGTTTTCACCACGGGCTTCGCCTCGGCTCTCATTGCGTCGGCCTTCGCCGTTGCCGGAACGGTTTTCACCATTGCCGGAGCGCCCTTCGCTGCGGCCACGGCCGCCCCGGTTGCCTCGGCGGTCACCATCCCGGCCTCCACGGGCCTCGCGCTTTTCTTCGGCCGCTTGCGGAGCCGGTGCGGTCGCCGCGACAGGTGCGGGCGGTGGTGCCACGCCGAACAGGTTTTTCAGCCAACCCAGCAGGCCAGCCGGGGCCGGCGCGGGTGTGAGGGCTGCCGGAGCAGGCGTGGCGGCAGCCACGGGTTCGGGCTTGTGCACCGGCTGCGGTGCCGGCGCATCCGGCAGGACACCTTTGATGACAGGCGTCTGGCGGTTCGTCGGCTCCTGGCTGCGGCGAGTGACCGTGGTTGGGTCCTCGAATTCTTCCGCCATCTTGTAGCTGGCATCCACGTCGTCCAGGCGAGGGTCGTCGTGCTTCAGGCGCTCGAGCTTGTAGTGGGGTGTTTCCAGTGTCTTGTTCGGCACCAGAGTCACGTTCACACGCTGCTTGAGCTCGATCTTGGCGATCTCGGGGCGCTTCTCGTTCAGCAGGAAACTGGCCACTTCCACCGGTACCTGCACGTTCACGGCAGCGGTGTTGTCCTTCATCGATTCTTCTTGAATGATGCGCAGGATCTGCAGCGCGCTGCTTTCCGTATCGCGCACGTGGCCGGAGCCGCCGCAGCGAGGGCAGGGGATGGAGGCCCCTTCGGAGAGGGCGGGTTTCAGGCGCTGGCGGCTCATTTCGAGCAGGCCGAACTTGCTGATGCTGCCGAACTGGACGCGGGCACGGTCCTGCCTCAGCGCATCGCGCAGGCGGTTCTCTACCTCACGGCGGTTCTTGGCCTCTTCCATGTCGATGAAGTCGATCACGATCAGGCCGCCCAGATCGCGCAGGCGCATCTGGCGTGCCACTTCGTCGGCGGCTTCCAGATTGGTGCGGGTAGCGGTTTCCTCGATGTCGCCGCCTTTGATGGCGCGCGCCGAGTTGACATCAATGGCGACCAGCGCTTCCGCGTGGTCGATCACGATGGCACCGCCGGAAGGCAATTGCACCGTGCGGCTGTAGGCCGATTCGATCTGGTGTTCGATCTGGAAGCGCGAGAACAGCGGGGCATTGTCGCGGTAGCGCTTCACGCGGGCCGCGTGCTCGGGCATCACGTGGCTCATGAACTGGTGGGCCTGCTCGTACACGTCGTCGGTGTCGATCAGGATGTCGCCGATATCGCTGTTGAAGTAATCACGAATGGCGCGGATGACCAGGTTGCTTTCCTGGTAAATCAGGAAGGCGCCCTTGCCGGCCTTGGAGGCACCGTCAATGGCGTCCCACAGTTTCAGCAGGTAGTTCAAGTCCCATTGCAGCTCAGGCGCACTGCGCCCGATACCGGCAGTACGGGCGATGATGCTCATGCCCTTGGGGTATTCGAGCTGGTCCATCGCCTCTTTCAGCTCGGCGCGGTCGTCGCCCTCGATGCGGCGGCTCACGCCACCGCCGCGGGGGTTGTTGGGCATCAGCACCACGTAGCGGCCGGCAAGGCTGACGAAGGTGGTCAGCGCGGCGCCTTTGTTGCCGCGCTCTTCCTTTTCCACCTGGACCAGCAGCTCCTGGCCTTCCTTGATGACGTCGTTGATGCGCGCCTGGCTGACCGAAACACCTTCGGCAAAGTATTGGCGGGAGATTTCCTTGAACGGCAGGAAGCCGTGGCGTTCTTCGCCGTAGTCGACAAAGCAGGCCTCCAGGGAGGGCTCCACCCGTGTTACCACGGCCTTGTAGATATTGCCCTTGCGCTGCTCGCGCCCTTCAATTTCGATTTCGTAGTCGAGCAGCTTCTGCCCGTCGACGATGGCCAACCGGCGCTCTTCAGCCTGGGTGGCGTTGATCAGCATCCGCTTCATGATGCATTCCTTTTCGTTGTCAATCACGTTCATGTGCCCCTTGCGGGACACAAAGATGCCAGGGCATTCGCGTTGAAACGAAGGGAATTGCCGGGTGCGCCCGAGCCGCCGCGTGAAAGCTGTCTTTCAGCGCTGTAGTGGCGGATTGTCGGGCGGGGGCGCGTGGAAGAAAGCGGTGGCAGAAAGCCGTGGTGCTAGCTGTTGCATAGCTGAATGCCCATGCTTCACGCCAGCAAGCATGTTGCTTGCCTTGCGATGCGTGAAAGATAGCCCGCACCATTCGAGGTAGGCGGGTGGCGGCATTTTCGGCACGACGTAGGTCTCGCTTCGATCCGGCAGTGCAGAAAACTCACTCAGATGGAGCAGTCTGCACGCCTTGGGTATTCCGTGTTCAGTGTTTCATCGCGTCGGCCCGTCCTGCGCTTTTCTTGGCGTGGCTGCCGGGCTGTTTGACCATGGGGTCAGTGCGGGGCAGGGCGCTTTCTTGTGCAGGGTCGGCATCGACCTGTACTGGCTTGGGCTGGGGGGCTTTAAACTCCCCGCTTGGGAATTCGTTTCCAGGAATCTACTTCCATTTCAAATTCAACCACTTACAGCCGGTTGCCAGTGAATCGAATTATAAGTGTCAAAGACATGGCAACCGTGCCCCGGGGAAAACCCGAAGTCGGCTGGCTGACGGTGGACGCCGAAAGTGCCGGCCAGCGGCTGGACAACTTCCTGATCCGGCACCTCAAGGGGGTACCCAAGACTCATGTCTACCGCATCATCCGCTCCGGCGAGGTGCGGGTGAACAAGGGGCGGGCCACCGCAGATACGCGGGTGCAAGAGGGTGATGCGGTGCGGGTGCCGCCGGTACGCGTCGCCGAGCGCGCGCCTGACCGGCCCGGACCGGCGCGGGAGTTTCCTCTTTGCTGGAAGACGAGCACCTGATCGCCATAGACAAACCTGCTGGCGTGGCGGTGCATGGCGGCTCGGGCGTAAGTTCCGGCGTCATCGAGCAGCTGCGCAGCGCCCGGAAATATGGCCAGGCCGGCGGGGCGCGTTTCCTGGAATTGGTGCATCGGCTCGACCGCGAAACCAGCGGCATTCTGCTGATCGCCAAGAAGCGCAGCGCCTTGAAACACCTGCAGGAGCAATTCCGCGAACGCGAAACAGGCAAGACCTACCTGGCGCTGGTACTGGGCGACTGGCCGGCCAACCGCAAGGTGATCGATGCGCCGCTCCATAAATACCTGGTCGACGGCGGGCAGGGTGACGGCGAACGCCGCGTCAGGGTGGTCTCCAAGGACGATCCTGACGGCATGCGCGCTATTACCCTGGTAAAAGTGCGCGAACGGCTGGCGGGCTTCACGCTGCTCGAAGTGACCATCAAGACAGGCCGCACCCATCAGATCCGGGTGCATTTGCAGTCAGCCGGCCATCCCATCGCCGGCGACGACAAGTATGGCGATTTCGAGCGCAACAAGGCGCTGCAAAAACAAGGCCTCAAGCGAATGTTTCTGCACGCCTGGCGTTTACAGTTCACACATCCGGCGAACGGCGAGCGTGTTGAGTTGCTCGCCTCCTTGCCGCCGGAGCTTCAAAATTTCATCGCTTCTTATGACAAGCCGTCCTCGCCAGTTTGACCTCATTGCCTTCGATTGGGATGGAACACTTTTTGATTCCACAGCCATCATTACCCGCTGCATCCAGCAGGCTGCGGTGGATGTGGGAGGCGCCCGGCCTAGCGATGAGGCCGCTGCCTACGTGATCGGCATGGCGCTTGCGCCAGCGCTCGCGCATGCAGCGCCCGATGTGCCCCCGGAAAAATACCCCGAGCTGGGTGCCCGCTACCGGCACTACTACCTTGCGCACCAGAACGACATCACTCTGTTCGAAGGGGTGCTGCCGATGCTGGCCGAGCTCAAAGCCCGGCACCACTGGTTGACGGTGGCGACCGGCAAGAGCCGAAGAGGCCTGGACGACGTTCTGCGTTCGCGCCAGCTGGAGGGCGTGTTCGACGGTTCCCGCACCGCTGACGAAACCGCTGGCAAGCCCGATCCGCGCATGCTGCATGAGCTGATGCGCGAGTTCGGCACCGAGCCCGAGCGCACCTTGATGATTGGCGACACCACGCACGACCTGCAGATGGCGTTGAATGCCGGCTGTGTCAGCGTAGGCGTGAGCTATGGCGCCCACGAAACAAGTGATTTCCATGCGCTTGGCCCGCGGCTCATTGCCCATTCTGTGGCTGAACTGCGCCAATGGCTGGCTGAAAATGCCTGAAACCCCCGGCGCCATCCCCCTCTGCAACAGCGCCGATCTGCAGGAAGGCGGTCTGGCCGTGCCTTTTGATGTCGTTCATGGCGGCCAGACCTGCCGCGCCTTCGCCATCCGCTTCGAAGGGCAGGTGCACGCCTATCTGAATCGTTGCACGCATGTGGCCATGGAAATGGACTATCAGGAGGGGAAGTTCTTCGACGATTCCGGGCAATGGCTGCTGTGTTCCACACATGGCGCTGCCTATTCGCCGGACACCGGTGAATGCGCTGGCGGCCCCTGCCGAGGCGGGTTGGTGAAAATCGAATTGTCGGAGAGAGACGGCGTGGTCCACTGGCATACTTCCTACCTGCTCAAACCGCTTGAGTTCTGAAATGGAAAACGAAGTAACGGTGAAATCCGGCCAATCCCAATCCTCCTGGGAGCGCGAGGCTATCGAGAAACTCCTGCTCGCCGACACGCGCGAGCGCCGGGCTGTCCGCCGCTGGCGCATGTTCAAGAGCCTGGTCTGGATGCTGCTGTTCGCGGGGCTGATCTGGGTGCTGGCCTCCGACCGCCTGACCACCAACACACCGAGCGGCCCTCATACGGCCCTGGTCAGCATTGAGGGCGAGATCGCGAGCAAGGGAGACGCCAGCGCTGAGTATGTGCTGCCTGCCATGCGCAGCGCGCTGGAAGACCCGGGTTCGAAAGCCCTGGTGCTCCTGATCAATTCGCCCGGCGGTAGTCCTGTGCAGGCCGGTTTGATCAACGACGAGATCAGGCGCCTGCGCAAGCTCCACAACAAGCCGATCTATGCCGTGGTGGAGGAGACCTGCGCCTCGGCTGCCTACTACATCGCCGCAGCTGCTGACCGCATCTACGTGGACAAGGCCAGCGTCGTCGGCAGCATCGGCGTATTGATGGATGGTTTCGGTTTCGTCGGCACCATGGACAAGCTCGGCGTGGAGCGCCGGTTGCTAACAGCAGGTGAGAACAAAGGTTTTCTCGATCCCTTCAGCCCTCAATCCGAAGAGCAGAAAAAGTACGCGCAACTCATGCTGGACCGGATCCACCAGCAGTTCATCGCCGTCGTCAAGAAAGGGCGTGGTGATCGCCTGAAGGAAACGCCGGAGACTTTCAGCGGCTTGTTCTGGACAGGGGAGCAGGCGGTCGAGATGGGCTTGGCCGATGACCTGGGTAGTCTTGACTCCGTGGCGCGGGACGTCGTGAAAGTCGAGAAGTTGATCGATTACTCCAACAAGGAAAATATCGCCGAACGCCTTGCCAAGCGCTTCGGAGCGGCAGCAGGGCAGGGAGCGGTTTCGGCGTTGCGGGCATCGCTGCCGAGCTTGCGTTGAACGTAGTCATACCGGTGTGGTCTTCACCTGCTACACCACCAAAAATCAAAAAACTCTCGAAAGGTATCAGGCATGCGCCTAGGTTCATGGAAAGCGGCCCTGCCGCTGGCGATCATTGCTGCGGCCGCGCCAGCCGTCGCCCAAGCGCAAAGCGAAGGCGGCGGCGCGTCGGCCTTATCCGGCTGGACGTTCAGCGCGTCTCCTTATACCTATCACTTCAATAGGGCGGAGAAAGAGAACGACTTCGAGCCAGACGACATCAAGCACTCCTATGTCTGGCTGGTGGGGGCTGAAAAGCGGCTCAGCGACCGGAATTTTGCGGGCTTCGTGTGGTTCAGCAACTCGTTCGGCCAGCCGACCCAGTACCTGTACTACGGTTGGCGCTTCGAGCCCATCTCGTCCCTGCCGAACCTGTTCCTCAAGGTGAGCGCCGGTGTGATTCACGGCTACAAAGAGCCGTACCACAAGAAAATCCCCTTCAACTCGAAAAATGGCTGGGGTGTCACGGCCATTCCTGCAGTGGGTTGGAAGTTTTCACCTGAGTGGTCCGCTCAGGTCGATCTGCTGGGCACAGCCGCGGTGATGTTCCAGTTGAACTATACGTTCAAATAAGAACCCTGCTGGCCCCTGCGATCAGGCGCCAACTCCAAAAACGCAGGGCAGCTTCATTGCCTCATCCGCACTCCACCCTGAGGTCCCGTTTCGTTTCCACTGGCTCACGGCCATCATGCGGATCGCGGCGCTTGGCAGCGTCAGACCGCAGGCCAGGGTCAGTCGGGTGTCTTCTCGCAGCGTTTCCAGCAGAGCTTGAAACAGGGCGCGGTTGCGGTAAGGCGTTTCAATGAACAGCTGTGTTTGCCCGGTTTTGCGCGACAGCGCATCCAGCTCACGAATCCGCTGGGCGCGCGCAGCCGGATCCTGCGGCAGATAGCCCACGAAAGCGAAATTCTGGCCGTTCAGGCCGCTGGCGGCCAATGCCAGCAGAATCGATACAGGCCCCACCAATGGCACGACCTCGATCCCAAGCTCATGCGCTGCCCGCACGATGGAACTGCCAGGGTCGGCCACCCCAGGCATGCCCGCTTCACTGGCAAGGCCGACGTCCTGTCCTTCCAGCGCGGGTGCAAGCAGCGGCCGTGCATCGAACTGAGCCTTTCCGGCCCCTGCATGATCGCCTTTCTTGTGGACCTCACGCGGCAGCTCCGCGATCTGAAGAGATTGAATCGGCTGTGCCAGCGGTACGAGTGCGTCCACCCGTTTCAGGAAAGCCCGGGTGGATTTGGCGTTCTCACTGATCCAATGGAGGAGGCTGGCCGCCCGTTTGAGCGTGCCCAGGGGTAATACATCGTCTGCCGGCGTTTGTTGCTCGCAGCCGTGATCGAGCGGTACGGGTACCAGATACAGCTTGCCTTTCGATGCGGGCACGGGAGTTGATGCGCTCATGGTACGGCCTGTCCGGCAGCACGGAGAAGATTGGCCGTGCGGATCAGCGGCAGGCCGACCAGCGCTGTGGGGTCGTCGCTGACAATCGCATCCAGCAGCGCAATGCCCAGCCCTTCGCTCTTGGCGCTGCCGGCGCAGTCATAGGGCTGCTCCGCACGCAGATAACGCTCTATTTCATCATCATGAAGCGCGCGAAAGCGTACTTCCACGGTGGCCACATCGGCGCATTCGAACCCCGTTTCCATGCACACCACCGCCAGGGCGGTCTGGAAGATCACGGTCTGGCCGCTCATGCGCTGCAGCTGTTCCACGGCGCGCTCATGCGTTCCGGGCTTGCCCAGCGGTACGCCATGCAGGTCAGCCACCTGATCGGAGCCGATCACGATGGCATTCGGATAGCGCGCGGCCACATCGCACGCTTTCGCCAGTGCCAGGCGTTCGGCGAGGTCGCGAGGGACTTCTCCGGCACGGGGAGTCTCATCCACGTCCGGCGCGGCGACTTCGAAAGGCAGGCCCAGGCGCGCCAGCAACTCCCGCCGGTAGCGCGAGGTGGAGCCCAGGATGATCGGCCGGGTGGGTTCTGTAGTTTGGGGTGGGGTGATCAAAGCCATGGGTATTGATTCTCTTACACTGAGACAATGAGCAGAACCTTTACTCCAGAGCGGCTCGATGTCGCTGAATTTTCACAAGCGAAAGCGCAGCTGTCCGGCCACGATTCGCTTCAAAAATACGGGCGATTGGAGAAAGAGTTGCGGGCCTCACCGGCAGATCTTTCCATCGATTGGCAAGCCGAGGGCGAACGCCTTCGCGCCGCCGATGGTGCCATGCGCCCGGCGCTTCATCTGCATGCACGGGCGGATCTTCCTCTGACCTGTCAGCTGTGTATGGGTGAAACCATGGAGCCGGTGGAGATAGATCGCTATTTCGTTTTTGTGGCCGACGAAGAAGCTGCCGCAGCGCTGGACGATATCTCGGAAGATGATGTATTGGTACTTTCTTCTGAATTCAATCTGCGGGCGCTGATCGAAGATGAGTTGCTGATGGCGCTACCCTTGGTGCCCCGCCATGACGAATGCCCCGAGGCCCCTCCCTTATCCGCCCAGGACGCCGATTTCGACGCCGCAATGGAGGACAAACCCAACCCGTTTGCCGCGCTGGCATCGCTCAAGACAGGCAAGAAACAGAGCTGATTTCACAAATCAGCCATAACTGCCTGATGTCATTGGCAAAATCAGACTATAATCATGGGCTGTGCGCTGCATCAGCGCTTGTATGGGCTTCCTATATGAGTGGTTTGTGCTCAGCGCCTTCAATCGCTATTTCAACCCGGTCCTGGCTGTTTGATCCACTGTGTGGTCAAGGTGTCAGAGCCCGTATCTGACTTCTAAGGAGCCACCATGGCCGTTCAGCAAAACAAAAAATCGCCTTCCAAGCGCGGCATGCACCGTTCGCACAACGCTCTGTCCGCACCGGGCACTGCAGTGGAGCCTACCACGGGCGAAATCCACCTGCGCCACCATATCAGCCCCAACGGCTTCTACCGTGGCCGCCAGGTCATCAAATCCAAGGCTGAGGCCTGATCCCAACTTCTGCTCGAAGGTCTTCTAGTCTGAAGCCTGAGAGTCGCCACTAGAAGTCATGCTGCTTTGCCGGCTTGATTTCAGTGCATATACTTGCCGGGCCCGCGG
This sequence comes from Ottowia sp. VDI28, assembly GCF_049532675.1. Classification (NCBI taxonomy): domain Bacteria; kingdom Pseudomonadati; phylum Pseudomonadota; class Betaproteobacteria; order Burkholderiales; family Comamonadaceae; genus Ottowia; species Ottowia sp. VDI28. Next base: position 3,207,537 of record NZ_CP149820.1, read on the forward strand.
CTACGCAAATACGTAGCTTCGGGCCCGTGCCGTTTCTGGCGGAAGGTTTCAGCTGGCGGTCAGCACATCGCATTGATGTGTCTTGCAAGAAAGCATGAAGCACGGTTAACAGACGGCGTTTATCATTTCAAAAGACCCGGCGCATTTTGAATATCGGGCTTCATGGGGATTGCATGATCGTTCTGGCAGTTGATTGCATGGGTGGTGACCACGGCCCCAAGGTCACGCTACCGGCCTGCCAACAGTTTCTCGAAAAGCATCCAGACGCCGAATTGCTGCTCGTTGGCCAGCCAGAGGCGCTTGCGGCGTTCAGCCATCCGCGCGCCCGCGTGGTTCCTGCCAGTGAGGTCGTCAACATGGACGACGGCGTTGAAGTGGCACTGCGCAAGAAAAAAGATTCGTCCATGCGTGTGGCGATCCAGCAGGTCAAGGACGGCGCTGCCCAGGTCGCGGTGTCGGCAGGCAACACAGGTGCGTTGATGGCTATCGCGCGCTACCTTCTCAAAACCCTCGATGGCATCGAGCGGCCCGCCATTGCCACCCAGATGCCGAATGCGAAAGGCGGTGCTACCACCGTGCTCGACTTGGGGGCTAATGTGGACTGCACTGCCGAGCATTTGCTCCAGTTCGCCGTCATGGGGTCAGCGCTGGTTTCGGTGCTGAAAAACGATGCCCATCCCACGGTGGGTCTTCTGAATATCGGCGAAGAAGTGATCAAAGGCAGCGACGAGATCAAAAAGGCTGGTGATCTGCTGCGATCAGCCAGTAAATCCGGGGATCTGAATTTCGTTGGGAATGTCGAAGGCAACGATATTTTCAAAGGTGCCGTCGATATCGTGGTGTGCGATGGCTTTGTAGGCAACGTGGCGCTCAAGACCAGCGAAGGGCTTGCGGGAATGATCGTCGGATTTCTCAAGGAAGAGTTTTCGCGCAACATTTTCACCAAAATTGCCGCCATCTTTGCCTATCCGGTGCTAAAAGCGTTGCAAAGCCGCATGGATCACCGCCGCTACAACGGCGCGGCGCTGCTGGGCTTGCGTGGCCTGGTTTTCAAGAGTCACGGGTCGGCGGATGCCGTGGCTTTCGAACAGGCCCTGACGCGCGCGTATGATGCCGCCAGCCACCAGCTGCTGGGCCGCGTGCAAACACGTATCGTTCATGCGGCGCCTTTGCTGGGGGCGCCCGCCGCGAACACCCAGGTGCCCGAGGCGGCCTAAAGGACAAACAGGGCCTCATGCCTCTCGCTTTGGTGATGGGGCGGCCCGGTAAAAGAAGCGGTTCCGCTTCATTTGAGAATTACAAGCAGAAATGACCAGTCGCTATTCCCGCATTACTGGCACCGGCAGCTACCTGCCGCCGCGCCGCGTCAGCAACGAAGAGCTGGTGGCTGAACTGGCTCAGCGCGGCGTTGAAAGTTCGGATCAATGGATCATCGAGCGTACCGGCATCAAGGCGCGCCATTTCGTGGCGCCCGATGTGATGTGCAGCGACCTGGCCGTGCCGGCGGCCCAGGCGGCCATGCAGGCAGCAGGCGTGCAGCCGGCCGATATCGATCTCATCATCGTCGCAACCTCCACGCCTGACATGGTTTTCCCTGCCACGGCGGCGATCGTGCAGCACAAGCTCGGTATTGCTGGTTGCCCGGTGTTTGATGTCCAGGCCGTGTGCAGCGGCTTTGTCTATGCGCTGGCAGTGGCGGACGCCATGATCGCCAACGGGACGGCCAATCGCGCCCTGGTCATCGGGGCCGAAGTGTTTTCCCGTCTTCTGGATTTCGACGATCGCACGACCTGCGTACTGTTTGGCGACGGCGCCGGGGCCGTGGTGCTCGAGGCCAGTCCCACGCCGGGTATCCTGGCTACCGACCTGCATGCCGACGGCAAGCACGTGGGCATCCTGTGCGTGCCTGGCCATGTGGCCGGCGGCAAAGTCACGGGCAGTCCTTTGCTCACCATGGACGGGCAGGCCGTCTTCAAGCTGGCTGTGGGCGTGCTCGACAAAGCCGCGCGCGCGGTGCTTGAGAAGGCGGGCAAGACGGAGGCCGATATCGATTGGCTGATCCCGCATCAGGCTAATATCCGGATCATGCAGGGCACGGCCAAGAAGCTGCACCTGCCGCTGGAGAAGGTGATCGTGACCGTGCACGAGCATGGCAACACGTCCGCGGCCTCCATCCCGCTGGCACTGGACCATGGGGTGCGCTCCGGACAGATCACCAAGGGACAGACGCTGCTGCTCGAGGGGGTGGGCGGAGGCTTTACCTGGGGCGCGGTGCTTCTGGATTTCTAATGTAAAAATTCAGGCTTCCGCCGTTCCTGCCTGCGCGGGCGTGGCGGCGGCTCAAGAAGAAAAACGCCGTCACGGTTCTCGCGAATCTCCCTATTTTCAGAAGATCCAACATAGGATCCTTGCTTCCATGAAACCTGTTGCTTTTGTTTTTCCGGGCCAAGGCTCGCAAGCCGTCGGCATGCTCGACGCCTGGGGTGATCATCCCGCTGTGGCTGAAACCCTGGCCGAAGCGTCCGACGCCCTGGGTGAAGACGTCGCGGCACTCATCCACCAAGGTCCCAAGGAGGCTCTGGCCCTGACCACCAACACACAGCCCGTCATGCTGGTGGCTGGTGTGGCCGCCTGGCGTGCATGGCGGGTCGAGGGCGGCGATCTGCCCGCGGCCGTGGCCGGCCACTCGCTCGGCGAGTATTCGGCGTTGGTGGCTGCCGAGGTGCTGACGCTCGCGCAAGCCGCGCCATTGGTGCGTTTCCGCGCAGCGGCCATGCAGGAGGCTGTGCCTGTGGGGGAGGGGGCCATGGCTGCCGTTCTCGGACTCGATGCCGAGAAAGTCATCGCCGGTTGTGCCGAGGCGACGCAGGCCATGGGCAGCAGCACCGAGGTGGTGGAAGCCGTGAACTTCAACGATCCAGCCCAGACGGTCATCGCCGGCAGCAAGGCGGCGGTCGAGAAGGCCTGCGAGGTACTCAAGGGCATGGGTGCCCGGCGCGCATTGCCGCTGCCGGTCTCGGCGCCTTTCCATTCGAGCCTGATGAAGCCCGCCGCTGAAAAACTGCGTGAGAAGCTTGCCGGGATTTCGCTGGCCACGCCGCGCATCCCCGTGGTCAACAACATCGACGTCGCGCTCGAAGACGAGGCCTCCCGTATCCGCGATGCTTTGTACCGCCAGGCTTTCGGGCCAGTCCGCTGGGTGGAGTGTGTGCGCAAGATCAAGGCCATGGGTATCAGCCACGTGGTGGAGTGCGGCCCTGGTAAAGTATTGGCTGGTATGACAAAACGCATTGATGCAGCCATGGAAGGCTCCGCGCTGTACGATCCAGCCACGCTGGCAGAAGCCAAGGCGCTGGTAGCGGGCTTGGCTGGGAGAGACTGAATGTCGGAGGGTAAATCAGAGAGCCCGTTCGCGGGCCAGGTGGCTTTGGTGACGGGCGCATCGCGCGGTATCGGCGCGGCCATTGCCCAGGAACTGGCCGCGCGCGGCCTGAAAGTGGTGGGCACCGCCACTACTGTCGAAGGGGCTGCCAGGATCAGTGCGGCGCTCGCTGCGTATCCCGGCTGCAGCGGTGCCCGGCTGGATGTCAATGACGCGCCAGCCCTTGAGGCGCTGATCGACTCCATCCTCAAGGAGCACGGTGCGTTGCACGTGCTTGTCAACAACGCCGGCATCACCCGCGACATGCTTGCCATGCGACTGAAGGACGACGATTGGGATGCCGTGCTGGACACCAACCTGAAGGCTGTTTTCCGCATGAGCCGCGCCGTGATGCGGCCGATGATGAAACAGCGTTACGGGCGCATCGTCAACATCACCAGTGTGGTGGGGGCCGCGGGCAATCCGGGTCAGGCCAACTACGCGGCCGCCAAGGCCGGTGTGGCCGGTATGACGCGCGCACTGGCGCGCGAACTGGGCAGCCGGGGCATTACCGTCAACTGTGTGGCACCGGGCTTCATCGCGACCGATATGACCGCAGCCCTGTCGGAAGAGCAGCATAAGGCGCTTCAGGGCCAGATCCCGTTGGGCAGGCTGGGCCAGCCCTCCGACATCGCGCGCGCCGTGGCCTATCTGGCAAGCCCGGATGCGGGTTATGTCACAGGGCACGAGTTGCACGTCAATGGCGGCATGTTCATGAATTGAGCCAGGGTAGCCGGTGTCACATCCGGCATCATGGCTATGGCTGCAACGCCTTTTTTAAACCTATACACTATTTTGATCCCACGCCTTGTAGGTAAATAACCTCTATAAGCGCGGGTAAAATCCCTGTTTTTCACAACCCTCAGAGGGAACCCATGAGCGATATCGAAGCACGTGTCAAGAAAATCATCGCCGAACAACTCGGCGTGGAGGAGTCACAAGTCACCAATGAAAAAGCCTTCGTGGCTGATCTGGGTGCTGACTCCCTGGACACTGTGGAGCTGGTGATGGCGCTGGAGGATGAGTTCGGCATCGAAATCCCCGACGAAGACGCTGAAAAAATCACTACTGTGCAAGCGGCGATCGATTACGCCACTTCGAAGAAAGCCTGAGTACCGATGAGCCGGCGCCGCGTTGTCATTACAGGTTTGGGTTGTGTGAGTCCCGTGGGTAACACGGTGGCTGAAAGCTGGGCCAATCTGCTCGCGGGCCGCTCAGGTATCGACTTCATCACTCAGTTCGATGCCAGCGCGTTCGCGTGCCGGTTCGCAGGTGAAGTCAAGGGATTCAGCGTCAGCGATTACATGCCCGAAAAAGAAGCGCGCCACATGGACCGCTTCATTCATCTCGGCATTGCCGCCGCTACTCAGGCGGTACGCGACGCAGGGTTGCCGACAGGCGATGCCCTCACGCCAGAGCTGGCCGAACGTATCGGCTGCAACATCGGCTCGGGTATCGGCGGGCTGCCCATGATCGAGGCGACCCATACCGAGCTGGTCAACCGTGGCCCGCGCCGGGTGTCGCCATTCTTCGTGCCCGCATCGATCATCAACATGATCTCGGGACACGTGTCGATCCAGAACGGCTTCAAAGGCCCCAATATTTCCGTGGTCACGGCTTGTACGACCGGCTTGCACGCCATTGGCGTGTCGGCGCGCCTGATCGAGGCTGGAGACGCTGACGTCATGGTGGCGGGCGGCGCCGAGTCCACAGTATCGCCGCTGGGCGTAGGCGGATTCGCGGCCGCGAGAGCGCTTTCCACCCGCAACGACGATCCCAAGACGGCTTCGCGCCCCTGGGACAAGGATCGCGATGGCTTCGTGCTGGGCGAGGGCGGGGGTGTGATGGTGCTCGAGGAGTACGAGCATGCCAAGAAACGTGGCGCCAAGATCTATGCCGAGCTGATCGGCTTTGGCATGAGCGGCGATGCTTTCCATATTACGGCGCCGGACGTCGATGGCCCCAAGCGGTCGATGCTGGCTGCCCTGCGCAATGCGGGCGTCAATACCGATGCGGTGGATTACATCAATGCGCACGGCACTTCCACGCCGCTCGGTGATTTGAACGAAACCAATGCTATCAAGGCGTCGCTGGGCGATCATGCCAAGCGCGTGGTCGTCAACTCCACCAAGAGCATGACCGGCCATCTGCTGGGTGGCGCTGGCGGTATCGAAAGCGTGTTCACCGTCCTGGCGGTGCATCACCAGAAGAGCCCGCCCACCATCAATATCTTCGAGCAGGATCCCGAGTGCGACCTCGATTACTGTGCGAATACTGCTCGTGACATGAAAGTCGACATAGCGGTGAAGAATAACTTCGGTTTTGGTGGCACCAACGGTACTTTGGTATTCAAGCGGATTTGATCTGTCCGCTTTTGAGGCACCCAGGGTGCGGCTATGAACGAGGTTCCTTCAGTGATGTACCCCGTTGGCCGCTCTCCGCGCTTGGGCGTTATTTTGCTTGGGTTGTGGCTGGCAGGCGCCGTGACTGTACTGTCATGGTGGGCCGATCAAGCGTCGGACCGGTCCGGGCTGGCATGGCGTTTGGGGCTTCTGCTGTCGGTTCTGGCTCTGACTGGATGGGCGCTTCATTCTTTCTGGCGCACTCAAATCAAGCGCCAGCTGGCTTTCGACGGCGACCGGTGGCATTTGAGCCATCCGAGTGGCGCGGAGGCTTTTCCGCTGCTCACGGAGCAAGCCCAAGTGGCTGTTCTGTGGGATGCTCAGCGGTGCATGCTCCTGCGCTGGCCGTCGGCGGGGCAGGGCGCCCGGCGGGCGGCATGGCTATGGGCGGAGGCCTCCAGCGATCCGCTGCGCTGGCATTTGCTGCGGTGTGCGCTATATTCGCCCGCCAACCGGCCCGCTATTGGGCCGGATCCTGAATTCTGAAACTACTGCAGCGCAGGCCATTTCTCTCTTGTCTTCAACTTCCGACACTGCCGTTTCCGCCTCTGACAGCGACGCGCTGCTGGTCGAGCGCGCCGCCGCGGGCGATCAACGGGCCTACGAATTGCTGGTCATCAAGTACCAGCGGCGTATCGAGCGCCTGATCGGCCGTATGGTGCGGGACGTAGATGTGGTCCAGGATATTGCGCAGGAAACCTTTATCCGGGCCTGGCGTGCACTGCACCAGTTTCGTGGTGATGCGCAGTTTTATACCTGGCTTTATCGTATCGCGGTCAATACGGCCAAGAAAACACTGCTCGAAATGAAGCGGGATCCCCTCGTTACCGAGGCGGCCTTGCAATCAGCGGACAGCGAAGATGAAACTTCCCGCCCGCAAAACGAACTAACCACCGAAAGCACCCCTGAATCTGAATTGGCTGCGCGCGAAATTGCTGCGGCAGTCAATGCGGCCATGGAGGCTTTGCCTGAGGATTTACGGCAGGCTGTGACGTTACGGGAAATCGAAGGCTTGAGTTACGAAGAAATTGCGGAAGCCATGAATTGTCCGATCGGCACCGTGCGATCCCGGATTTTCCGGGCACGCGAGGCGATTTCAGCCAAGGTCAAACCTTTGCTGAGCCACCAGGCAGGCAAACGCTGGTAATTGTAGGTATACGATCGGTGAACATGAGCTCGTGAGGCGGGAACCAAGGCGCTAAAGATGTTCGATATGAAAACGCAGGACGAAACTCAACTGGATCAACTGGAACAGGTGTCCGCGCTGATGGACGGGCGCTTGAGCGGTGCCGAATTCGACACCGCGATGCAAAGCGTGGGTTCCGGTGAACTGCGGGATAGCTGGCACCTCTACCACGTGATTGGCGATGTGCTGCGCTCTTCCGAGCTCGCCGCATGCCAGCACGATGCCCGTTTCGTATCCAGGCTCAGCGAGCAGTTGAAACTGGAGGCTGCCCGTCCGGCTCGGATCGAGCCGCTGGCGGCGGTCATTCCCATCGCCGCGGGCGCGCATGCCGACCGGCCGGCGGCCAACGACGGCGTGTTCCGCTGGAAGCTGGTCGCTGGGTTGGCCTCGTTTGCGGCGGTGGCTGCGATCGGGTGGGGTGCCCTGGGCAGCCTGGGTCCGCAGCCTGTGGGTTCTCAAATGGCCCAGAACGCTGTGCCCGCTGCCGGCCGAACCGAACTGGCTGATGCCCGTACCCTGGTGGCGTTGCCCTCATCGGCGGGGAAGGCGAGGCGCCACAGGTCATGCTGCGCGATCCGCGCCTGGACGAAATGCTGGCCGCGCACTTGCAGGCCTCGGGCGCATCGGCTCTGCGGGACGCATCCGGCTTCCTGCGCAATGCCACATTCGAAGGATCAGGGCGTTGACCGGCGGCGTGTTGTTGGCGCCGCACGGCTCTGTGCGCCTTGGGTTGGCGCGGCTGCCTCTAGGAAGGCGAGCCGGTTCATGGGCACGCAAAGCGCTGCGTACCATGGTGGGAGCGGTGGTGGCGCTGGGCGCCGGCAGCGTGGTCGGCCTGGCTTGTGCTCAGGCTCAGGGTATCGGCCAGTTCGGCCCAGGGGGCGATGTAGGGCCGCCTGAGCGCAGCGTGGCTGAATGGCTGGTGCGCCTGCAGCAGGCTTCCCGCTGGCCGGCCTATGCAGGCACTTTCGTGGTTTCCTCTTCGTCAGGGGCGTTGTCGAGCGCGCGCATCTGGCATGTGTGCGAAGGCGACACCCAGATCGAGCGGGTTGAATCCCTCACTGGTACACCACGCTTGACCTACCGGCGCAACGAATCCGTTGTCACGTTCTTCCCCCAGGCTCGCCTTGTGCGCAACGAACGCCGGGAGTCCGGCGGTGTGTTTCCCACCTTGCTTCAAACAAGCGAAGAGTTCGAGACAGCAGATTTTTATACTGCTCGCCAGTTGGGGCAGGGGCGGGTAGCAGGTTTCGATGCGGACATCGTGCTGCTTTCCCCGCGTGATGGTATGCGTTTCGGCTACCGCATCTGGAGCGAGAAACGCACCGGGCTGGTAGTGAAAACGCAAACCCTGGATGCCAATGGCCGCGTGTTGGAGCAGGCTGCGTTTTCCGAGCTGCAGCTCGAGGCGCCGGTGAAGATCGACAAGCTCAAGCAGATGATGGGCAATACCGAAGGGTATCGCGTCGAGAAGACCGCCAAGGTCAAGACCACCGCCGACGCCGAGGGGTGGCAGATGAAATCCCCGGTATCCGGGTTCACGCCCATGAGTTGCTACAAGCATCCGCCCTCGGCCCCCTCGAAGATGGTGCAGTGGATCTTCTCCGATGGTTTGGCTACGGTGTCGCTTTTCATGGAGCCTTTCAGCCGGGAGCGCCATGTGCGTGAGGGCCAGTGGGCCATGGGTGCCACGCACACGCTCACTCGCCGTCTGGCCGACAAAGACAAAAACGGCGAGTGGTGGGTCACCGCGGTGGGGGAAGTCCCGGAGCAAACCCTCAAGGCGTTTGCTGACAGCCTCGAGCGCAAGAAATAGTTTTACATTGGCTGCATGCAGAGGGCGGCGGCTTCGTTTGCCCGCAAATGCGGCATGTGTTTAGATTCGTTTGAAGAAAGCGTCGTGGATATGATGAACTTGAATATCAAGCGGGTGGCCGTGGCTGCATGGGCCGCGCCACTGCTGACGATGGGAGGGCTCGCCGGATTGCCCGCGCAGGTATCGGCGCAGCAGCAACCTCCGGTGGCGGCTTCCGTGCGCGGCTTGCCTGATTTCACGGATCTGGTGGAGCAGGTGGGCCCCGCGGTGGTCAACATCCGGACCATGGAGCGCGTGCGCGCAGGCAACGGCGCCAACGGCCAGATGGATGAGGAGATGCAGGAATTTTTCCGGCGCTTCTTCGGCATGCCCATGCCTCCCAACGGGCAGCGCCAGCCCCAGCCGCAACGCCCCAACAAGCCGGCCCCTCAGCCGGAGCAAGAGCAGCCTCGCGGGGTCGGCTCCGGCTTCATTCTGTCGGCTGACGGTTATGTCATGACCAACGCACACGTGGTCGATGGCGCGGATGAAGTCATCGTCACGCTGCCCGACAAGCGCGAGTTCAAAGCCAAGATCATCGGTGTCGACAAGCGCACCGACGTGGCCGTGGTGAAAATCGAAGCCGCGGGCTTGCCTACCGTGAAGATCGGCGACGTCAACCGCATGCGCGTCGGTGAATGGGTGCTGGCCATCGGTTCTCCCTTCGGCTTGGAGAACTCGGTCACCGCTGGTATCGTGAGCGCCAAGCAGCGGGACACGGGCGACTACCTGCCTCTCATCCAGACCGACGTGGCGGTCAACCCGGGCAACTCCGGCGGCCCGCTGATCAATATGCGCGGCGAGGTGGTGGGTATCAACAGCCAGATCTATTCGCGCTCGGGCGGTTACATGGGTATCTCGTTCGCGATTCCCATCGATGAGGCCATGCGTGTCAGCGAGCAGTTGCGCGCGACCGGCAAGGTCACGCGCGGACGCATTGGCGTGCAGATCGATCAGGTCACCAAGGACGTGGCCGAATCCATCGGTCTCGGCAAGCCGCAGGGCGCGCTGGTGCGCAGTGTGGAGAGCGGCTCTCCGGCTGAAAAGGCTGGCATTGAGGCGGGCGATATCATCACCCGGTTCGAGGGCAAGCAAATTGAGAAAGCGTCGGATCTGCCACGCGTGGTCGGAGCCATCAAACCGGGTACCCGCAGCTCGATCACGGTCTTCCGCCGGGGCGCGAGCCGCGATCTGAGCATTACGGTAGCAGAGCTTGAGCCTGATAAGAGTGCGCGCCGCGCGCCAGAGCGCAACGAAGCGCCGAAGGCCGCCGCCGCGGGCCAAGGGCTTGGTTTGACCGTGACAGACCTGACCGATGCGCAGCGCAAGGAGTTGAAGGTCAAGCGTGGCGTGCGGGTGGAATCCGCCGCCGAAGGCGCTGCGCGGGCCGGCTTGCGAGAGGGCGACGTGGTGCTCTCGGTGGGCAACACTGAAATCAACAATGTGCGCGAATTCGAGGCTGCCGTCGGTAAGGCGGACCGCAGCAAGCCGGTTACCGTGCTGGTCCTGCGTGGCGATCTGGTCCAGTACGTGATCGTGAAGCCGGCGCGCTGAATCCCGGTTTGTGACCTCCTCTTAACAACCCCAAAAGCCCCAACCCACAGTCGGGATTGGGGCTTTTTTGCGACGTCCGGTTCGGCCTCGAGTGGGCTCCGAGGGGATTGTTTCCACAGGAATCGCCGCTGGCTTACATATTGTTTTAGATAGAATCACGCACTGATTAGCCGAAATACCTGCATATGGAAGGTCGTCAAAACCACCATGCGGAAATCGGCGCAAGCACTTCACATGCATTCCACAAAAAGACCACAGCTTGTCCCAAGGAAATCCCAAGCGATCTGTGGATAAGCTGTTAATAAATTTCCGTTGCGGCGCCACAACGACCAACGATTCGCGATCAAGGACTTCGAAAAAGGCTCTTTTTGCCTACAATGAAGCTCCAACTATCGCAGTTGCCATAGATTGTTGGTTGAGGGCGCGTCACATTCCTGGCGCGCCCTTTTTTCATGCGCACCGCTTGTCAATTCAAATACTTGGCTCGACTCCTTGATGGACCACATCAGAAACTTTTCGATCATTGCGCACATTGATCATGGCAAATCAACGCTCGCGGACCGCTTGATCCAGCGTTGCGGAGGTCTCGCTGACCGCGAGATGCAAGCCCAGGTGCTGGACTCGATGGACATCGAGAAAGAGCGGGGGATAACCATCAAGGCGCAGACCGCTGCGCTGCAATACAAGGCGCGCGATGGACAGGTCTACAACCTCAACCTGATCGATACACCGGGCCATGTGGACTTCTCATATGAGGTCTCTCGCTCGCTTTCCGCATGCGAAGGTGCATTGCTCGTGGTCGATGCATCGCAAGGTGTCGAAGCGCAGACAGTTGCCAACTGCTACACCGCGCTTGATCTCGGTGTGGAGGTGCTGCCTGTCCTCAACAAGATGGATTTGCCGCAGGCTGATCCTGAAACCGCCAAGGCCGAGATCGAAGACGTGATCGGCATCGATGCAGGTGAAGCGATTGCCATTTCTGCCAAGACCGGCATGGGCATCGATGATGTGTTGGAGCAGATCGTGGCCAAGGTGCCGCCGCCGCGCGGAGTACCCAACGCACCGCTGCGGGCCATGATCATCGACAGTTGGTTCGATGCCTATGTCGGCGTAGTGATGCTCGTGCGCGTGGTCGATGGCCGTCTGCAAAAGGGCGAACGCTTCAAGATGATGGCGAGCGGCGCTTCCTACGAAGCCAACAACCTGGGTGTGTTTACACCCGCGCAGCAGACGCGCGATTCGTTGGAAGCTGGCGAGGTGGGCTACATCATCGCCGGAATCAAGGAACTGAAGGTCGCCAAGGTGGGCGACACCGTGACGCTGGACAAGAAGCTGCCTGGAAATCTCGGCCCTGCCGAGAAGGCGCTGCCGGGTTTCAAGGAGATCCAGCCCCAGGTGTTCGCCGGTCTCTATCCGACAGAAGCCAATCAGTACGATGCCTTGCGCGACAGCCTGGAGAAACTCCAACTGAACGATGCGTCGCTGCATTTCGAACCCGAGGTATCGCAAGCGCTGGGCTTTGGCTTCCGCTGCGGTTTTCTGGGCTTGCTGCACATGGAGATCGTCCAGGAGCGGCTTGAGCGCGAGTTCGACCAGGATCTGATCACTACCGCGCCTAGCGTGGTGTATGAGGTGGAACGCGCCGACGGCGAAGTCCTGATGGTCGAGAACCCCTCGAAGATGCCCGACCAAGGCAAGATCAACGAGATTCGCGAGCCCATCGTGACCGTGCATCTCTACATGCCGCAGGAGTACGTGGGGCCCGTGATGACGCTGGCCAACCAGAAACGCGGTGTGCAGCTCAACATGGCCTATCACGGCCGGCAGGTCATGCTTACCTACGAGTTGCCGTTGGGCGAGATCGTGCTTGATTTCTTCGACAAGCTGAAAAGCGTGAGCCGCGGCTACGCCAGCATGGATTACGAATTCAAGGAGTACCGCGCATCGGACGTGGTCAAGGTGGACATCCTGCTGAACGGCGAGAAAGTCGATGCCTTGTCCATCATCGTGCACCGCAGCCAGTCGCAATACCGCGGGCGGGCTGTGGCTGCCAAGATGCGGGAAATCATCAGCCGCCAGCAGTTCGACGTGGCCATTCAAGCGGCTATCGGCGCCAACATCATCGCGCGCGAAAACATCAAGGCACTGCGCAAGAACGTGCTGGCAAAATGCTACGGGGGCGACATCACGCGCAAGCGCAAGCTCCTTGAAAAGCAGAAAGCGGGCAAGAAGAGAATGAAGCAGATCGGTTCGGTCGAGGTGCCTCAAGAGGCGTTCCTGGCAATCTTGCAGGTGGAGGAATGATGCAGTTCCTTACCGCAATCATCCTGGCTGGTTTTGTGGGGTACGGCGGCGCCTGGTACCTCGGCATGATCGAGGGCAACTTTGCGTTGCTGTTGTTCCTGGCCACTCTGGTCACGGGCCTGTATTGGCTCGCCGACCGGTTCGTCTTCCTGCCGCGCCGCCGCGCGGCGGCCGAGAACCTGCAAACGGAGGATGACCGCCGCCGTGCCGGTCTGGCCGCGCAAGGCATCAAGCAGGTCGATGGCGATGTGTCCGTGGCGCGCGAGCGCATACTGGCGCAGCCTTGGTGGCTCGACTGGACGGCGGGCCTGTTCCCCGTCATTCTGGTGGTCTTTCTGCTGCGCTCGTTTGTCTTCGAGCCGTTCAAGATTCCTTCCGGCTCGATGATCCCGACACTACTCATCGGCGATCTGATCCTCGTCAACAAATACACCTATGGCTTGAAGTTGCCCGTGCTCAACACCCGCGTGACCGAAGGCAATCCAGTCCGGCGGGGCGATGTGGTGGTGTTCCGCTACCCACCCAAGCCCAGCGTCGATTACATCAAGCGCGTTGTCGGTGTACCGGGCGACGAGGTCTCTTATCTGAACAAGAAGCTCACGGTCAATGGCCAACCGGTGCCGCAAACGGCCCAGTCGGATTTCTTCGACGAATCGACCATGGAGTATTTCAAGCAGTTCGAGGAGCAGGTCGGAGACCGGAAACACAGGATCATCGTCGACGACCGCAGGCCCAGCTTCATTCCCGGGGTTGATGAGTTCAAGTACAAGGAAAATTGCCGCTACAGTGTCGAAGGCGTGACCTGCAAGGTCCCCGAAGGGCATTACTTCATGATGGGCGACAATCGGGACAACTCGCTCGACTCGCGTTACTGGGGCTTTGTGCCCGATGCCAATGTGGTCGGCAAGGCATTTTTCGTGTGGATGAACTTCGGTAACCTGAAGCGCATCGGCTCGTTCGATTAACAAGACGATCAACAGACCATAAAGAAACTGCAATGGAAAGCAGGCGTATGAACAGGCATGCAAACGGGTACCAGGGTGCCAGGGGAGTGGCAGGAACGGCATCTTCACAACGAGGAATTTCGTTTCTCGGCCTGCTGTTTCTGGGCGTGATCATTGCCTTCCTGGCGATCGTCGGCGCCAAGGTCGTGCCCACCGTCACCGAGTACATGGCCATTCAGAAAGCCGTCAAGAAGGCTGCGGCAGATGGCACCACCGTGCCGGCCGTGCGCGCCGCATTCGATCGCACCGCGTCCGTGGACTACATCAGCTCCATCGCCGGCAAGGATCTTGACATCACCAAGGACGGCGACAAGGTCGTGGTCGAATTCGCCTACGACAAGGAAATCGCCCTGTTTGGGCCCGCCTATCTGCTCATCAAATACCGTGGCTCCTCGGCGGGGGTACAACTGAGCGCCGTGCAGACCGCGCTTGATACCCTGCAGGAGCGCCTGCAGCACCGTTTCGCGGCGCCAGCCCTGCTGGCGAGGGCTCTTACGCACCGCAGCTTTTCGGCAGACCACAACGAGCGCCTGGAGTTTCTGGGCGATTCGGTGCTCAACCTTTGCGTGGCGCACCTGCTTTATGAGGCCTTGGCTGATCTGCCCGAGGGCGATCTTTCCCGGGTGCGCGCCAATCTGGTCAAGCAAGATACCCTGCACCGGCTGGCGCTGGATCTGGGCCTGCCTGAGATGCTTCGCCTGGGCGAGGGTGAGTTGCGCTCTGGCGGTCAGCGGCGGCCTTCGATCCTCGCCGACGCACTGGAGGCACTGATCGGCGCCGTCTACCTGGATGCCGGCTTCGCGGCGGCCCAGGCATTGGTGCGCCGGCTGTTCGACAGGGTGGAGATCAACCCCGGCATGCAGGCCGCAGCCAAAGACCCCAAAACCGCCTTGCAGGAATGGCTACAGGGGCGCAAGATGCACCTGCCGCAATACAGCGTGGTTGACATTCACGGGGCGGCCCACCGGCAGACCTTCGAGGTGCAATGCACCATTTCAGAATTGAACCTTCAGCAGACAGGCAGCGGCGCCTCGCGCCGCGCGGGCGAGCAAGCGGCCGCCGCTGCCATGCTGAAGTTGCTCCAGCAAACCAAACATGACAAAAACAGAAAATGACCCCCACGCTTCCTTGCTTTGCATGGGTGCGCTGCCCCCCGAGGGGAGCTTTTCATCTTGGGGACGGCCCGGCGATGAAAAAAAATTAGCTGACAGCGCTGAGGCTTCCAGTGCTGAGGACTCCATGGAGCCCGACGGCGGCAGCGGAGCTACTCAGCGTTGCGGCCTGATTGCCATCGTGGGTAAGCCCAATGTCGGCAAATCCACGCTGCTCAACGCCCTGGTGGGCCAGAAAATCAGCATCACCAGCCGGAAGGCGCAAACCACGCGCCACCGCATCACTGGTATCCGCACGCTCACCAACGAGGAGGGCGGCGGTACGCAGTTCGTGTTTGTCGATACACCGGGCTTCCAGACCCGGCACAGCACAGCCCTGAACAAGTCTCTCAACAAGACAGTGCTGGGCGCCATCGATGGCGTTGACCTGGTGCTTTTCGTGGTCGAGGCCGGCAGCTTCACGCTGGGCGATGCCAAGGTGCTGGCCTTGCTCCGGGAGGGCACGCCCACGCTCCTGGTGGCCAACAAGCTGGATACCGTGCACCGCCGCGCCGAAATCGCGCCGTGGCTGAAAGACATGCAGGAGCGTCACCCGTTCGCCGAGTTCGTGCCCATGTCCGCCAAGAACCCGAAGGACATCGCACGGCTGCTTTCCATCTGCGAGCGCTACCTGCCTGAGCAGCCCTGGTGGTATGCCGAAGATGAGCTGACCGACAAGAGCGAAAAGTTTCTGGCCAGCGAAGTCGTGCGCGAGAAGCTGTTCCGCCTTACGGGCGATGAGCTGCCCTATACCTCCACGGTGGTCATCGACAAGTTCGAAGAGGAAAAAAGCAAGGCCCACGGGCGCATGGTGCGCATTGCCGCCACCATTGTGGTCGAGCGCGATGGCCACAAGGCCATGGTGATCGGCGAGAAGGGCGAACGCCTCAAACGTATCGGCACCGAAGCCCGGCAGGAACTCGAGAAGCTCATGGACTGCAAGGTATTCCTGGAACTGTGGGTGAAGGTCCGGTCTGGCTGGGCCGATGATGAAGCCCGGGTGCGTAGCTTCGGGTATGAATAGGCTCCCCCTGAGGCGCTGACGCGCCTTCCCCCGAAAAGTAGGCCCCCACGCTCCCTCGCTGCGCGTAGTGCGCTGCCCCCCGAGGGGGCCGCTTTTCATCTTGGGAGCGGCCCGGCGATGAAAAGAGGGACGCACCCAGCGGCCTGGCACAGCCAGCTCCGCGGCCGCTCTTGCACGGCTTGCTCCGCAGCCTCTGGTTTTTAAAACCTTGGTTTCTGTGTAGTGAAACGCGTCAACCACGAGCCGGGCTACGTGCTGCACCGTTATGACTGGAGCGAATCCAGTGTCATCGTGGAGGTGTTCACCCGCGCTCATGGCCGCATGGCCTTGGTGGCCAAAGGCGCCAAACGGCCATCTTCCAATTTCCGTCCCGTCCTGTTGCCGCTGCAGCCCCTTGTGCTCAGTTGGGGGGAGATGCTGAAATCCGGACCCTGAAAAGCGCGGAGTGGGGTGGAGGCCATGTCATGCCCACGGGGGAGGCGCTGCTTTCGGGCTATTACGCCAACGAGTTGCTCATGCGCCTGATGGCGCGGGAAGATGCCCACACACGCCTGTTTGATGCCTATGCCGCGCTGGTGCATGTGCTGGCCGCCGAAAAGGGCGAAACCCTGCACGCAGCTGCGCTGCGCACATTCGAGCTGCTGCTGCTTCGCGAAACCGGCCATCTTCCCGCTCTGGACGCCCAAACCCTGACCTTCGCGCCCCTGGAGCCCGATGAGTCCTACAGCCTGGTGGCTGAAGGCGGCTTGCGCAGCGCGCGTGAGGGGCCGGGTGCCTGGCTGCCCGGCCGCGGCTGGCTGGCCCTGGCAGAGGCCTTGGACGACGAAGCCCCATTCACCACGGTTCTCGGCGTCTGCGCCAGCCTGCCTGGCGAGCAGCGCGCCAGCTTGCGCCAGCAACTACGCGAGATGCTGCACTACCATTGCGGTGGCGGCATCCTGCGTACCCGCCAGATGATGATCGACCTGCAATCCTTGCCATCGTGAAAACCAGTCTTTCCGTCAACGTCAACAAAGTCGCCTTGGTGCGCAACACGCGCCATCTGGGTATTCCCAGCGTCACCCGCGCTGCCGAGCAGTGCCTGCGCGCGGGCGCACATGGCATCACCGTGCACCCGCGCCCCGATGAACGTCATGTCCGCGGACAAGACGTCCATGACTTGGCGGAACTGATGAAACAGTGGCCTGGCCGTGAGTACAACATCGAAGGCAACCCCACGCAGAACCTGATGGGCTTCATCCGTGCGGTGAAGCCGCAGCAATGCACGTTCGTGCCCGACAGCGAAGACCAATTCACCAGTGACCACGGTTGGAACCTCGACGATCCAGCCACCTGCGAGCGTCTTGCGCCGTTGATCAGCCAGGCGAAGGCCCTTGGTGTGAGGGTCAGCCTGTTCATGGACCCGCTGCCCGGGCAGATGGCTGCCGCGCGCGCCCTGGGCGCTGATCGCGTCGAGCTCTACACCGAGCCCTATGCGGCCGCCTGGGCCACCGGAAACGATACCCAGCGGCGCGAGCAACTGCAGCGCTACGCCGCCGCTGCCCAGGCCGCGCTGGATGTCGGTCTGGGCGTGAATGCCGGACACGACCTGAACAGGGAGAACCTGGCGCCTTTCCTGGCCGAAGTGCCTGGTGTCGCAGAAGTTTCGATCGGCCATGCTTTCATCGCCGATGCGCTGGAACTTGGGTACACCGCCACAGTCGGCGAATATTTGCGGTGCATCAAATCCGCCTGACCATGCAACACGCCCCACTCATCATCGACATTGCCGGCATCGCCCTGACCGAGGACGACCGCCGCAGGCTGGCCCACCCGTTGGTGGGCGGCATGATTCTCTTCAGCCGCAATTGGGAAAGCCGTGAACAGCTCACGCAGCTGACCTCCAGCATCAAGCGCCTGCGCCCCGATCTGCTGATCTGCGTAGACCACGAAGGCGGCCGTGTGCAGCGTTTCCGCTCCGGCGGTTTCACACATCTACCCTCCATGCGCACCTTGGGCGAGCTCTGGATGCAGGACGCCATGCGGGCCCAAGACGCGGCCACTGCCTGCGGCTACGTACTGGCAGCAGAGCTTCGCGCCTGCGGAGTGGATCTTTCATTCACGCCCGTGCTGGATCTGGACTGGGGCCCTTCAGGCGTGATCGGTGACCGGGCCTTCCATGCGGACCCGCGCGTGGTCACCATGCTGGGCAAAAGCCTCATGCACGGCCTGCTGCGGGCAGGCATGGGCAACTGCGGCAAGCATTTTCCGGGGCATGGCTTCGTCGCCGCCGACTCGCACACGGATCTACCCCGAGACACCCGCAGCCTCAAAGCCATCCTGGCGGCGGATGCGGCTCCCTATGGCTGGCTCGGTACCTCCATGGATGCCGTCATGATGGCGCACGTGGTGTATTCCAAGGTGGATGCCCTGCCTGCGGGGTACTCGGCGCGTTGGCTGCAGGCCGTGCTGCGCGGGCGCCTGGGCTTTGGCGGTGCAGTCTTTACGGACGATCTGAGCATGGAGGCCGCCCGCCATATCCAGGGCCGCACGGTAACGCCTGTCGAGGCCATTTTGTCAGCGCTGGGCGCCGGTTGTGATCTGGCGCTGCTGTGCAACCAGTCACTGGACGGGGGCAGGGTGCTCGATGACACTATCGACGGCATAGCCCAGGCACAGCTTGCCGGGCATTGGCTACCGTCCGCTGCCAGCGAATCGCGTCGGCTGGCGTTGCTTCCTGCAGCCGCATCCCCTGATTGGGACGCACTGATGCGTTCACCTGCGTACTTGCACGCGTTGGCACTACTCTGACTTGTACAGCCCCAGCCGCTTGGCGGTGTCCGCCCACATCAGGGTTTCGCGGCGGATCATGCTTTCGAACTGGGCGCTGGTGAGTTCGGGCGCACGCTCCAGGTTGAGTGTCTTCAGGCGAGCTTCGACGTCCGGGCGCTTCATGGTCGAGGTGAAATCGGCATAGAGCTGGGCGAGGATGGCTGGATCTGTTCGTGCCGGTGCCATCAGGCCGTACCAGCCGCCAGCAGGAACGCCCTGGATACCCAGCGACTCGAGCGTGGGAACCCCGGGAAGGAACTTGGACTCGGTGCTTCCCGTGATGGCCAGCGCCTGCGCCCGCCCGCCGCGTACATGAGGGAGTGCGCTGGGCAGGCCATCTATCATGATCTGCACGTGGCCGCCTACCAGATCAGCCAATGCCGGCGCACTGCCTTTATAGGGAACGTGGACGACGTCAATACCTGTTGCCTGCTTGAAGGCCTCCATGCACATGTGGCTGGTGGAACCTGAGCCAATGCTGGCGTAGCTCAGCTTGCCGGGATTGGCCTTGGCATAGGCGAGCAGCTCCGGCACCGTCTTGAAGGGCTGCTGCAGGTTCGCGACCAATGCCAGCGGGGTGGTCGAAAGCAGCGTCACGGGGCGGAAATCCCGTGACACGTCGTACTTGAGGTTCTTGTACAGAACCGGGTTGACGACGATGGGGGAATTGGATGTCAGCAGCAGTGTGTGCCCGTCGGCCGCAGCCGCGGCCAGTTCCTGAGCGGCCAGCGCCCCGTTGGCGCCAGCCTTGTTTTCCACCAGGACCGGTTGATGCCACTGGGCGCCCAACTGCTCGCCAAGCGCGCGCGCCAGGATGTCGGAACCCTGTCCCGGTGCAAAGGGGATCAGAACTCGAACGGGCTTGTTCGGGTATGTGCCGGAGTTGGCGTGTGCGATGCCCGTGGCGAAGGGGGCAAGCATTGAACTGGCGAGGAGGAAACTGCGGCGCTTCATGCTTTCCTTTGTCTGTCTCAACAACTATTTTTAAATATAATATCATTATATCTTTTGAAAAAAGCGAGCTGACATGTCATTGTTGGAAGGCGTGCGGATCCTGTCCGTGGAGCAGTACGGGGCCGGTCCATTTGGTACCGCGTATCTGGCTGCCATGGGCGCAGAGGTCATCAAGATTGAGCAGCCGGAGGAGGGGGAGATGTCGCGCGTCACGTGGGGCCCTACTTCGACCGCCAGTTGCCGGACAGCAATCAGAGTTTTTTCTTCCATAGCCTGAACGCCGGCAAGAAAAGCGTGGGCTTGAACCTGCGCGAGCCGCGAGGCCGGGAAGTGTTGCGCCGCCTCGCCGCGCACAGCGATGCCTTGCTCAACAACATGCGTGGGGACGTACCGGAAAAACTGGGCCTGACCTACGCGCAACTCGCGGAGGTGAATCCGCGTCTCGTCTGTGCGCACTTGAGTGGCTATGGGCGGCAGGGTGAGCGTGCGCATTGGCCCGGCTACGACTACCTCATGCAGGCCGAAGCGGGGTATTTCAGCCTGACCGGTGAGCCGGACGGACCCCCTTCACGCATGGGGCTCTCCATGATCGATTACATGACGGGTGTCGTCATGGCGCTGGCCCTGGTCAGCGGTGTCATGGATGCGCGCCGCACAGGCCAAGGCAGCGACGTTGATGTGTCGTTGTTCGATGTGGCTCTGCACAACCTGAACTACCTGGGATCCTGGTATCTCAATGCGGGTGCGCAAGCCCGGCGGGAACCGCGCTCAGCGCATCCCTCGCTCGTGCCATGCCAGCTTTACCGGACGGCGGATGGCTGGATCTATCTCATGTGCAACAAGGAAAAATTCTGGGGAGAGTTATGCAAGTGCATAGGGCGGCCGGAATGGGCCTCCGATCCTCGCTATGCGCGCTTCGACAACCGGTTGCAGCACAGGGACGAGCTCACGGTGCTGCTGGACGGTGAGTTGAGCACCCGCACGACCGCTGAATGGATGGTGGATTTCGGTGGTAAGGTGCCTGCTTCTCCTGTACTGTCCATGCAGCAGGCTCTGGATAGCGAATTCGCACAAGGTGACGGCCGTATCGAAACGCTCCGCGACGGGAGCGGCCACGGCGTCCGCCTGTTGCGCAACCCCGTTCGCTCGTCAAAGCCCTGTGCCGCGCCCGGCATGGCTCCGCGCTATGGGGAGCACACCGATGGAGTATTGGCCGCATGCGGCTTCAACGCCGAAGAAATTTCGGCCTTGCGGGCGGACGGCATCGTCTGATCGTTTAACCTAGATTACATGGCTCAACGTGGAAGTGGGTCGCAATATATGCGGCTCGCGGAGCATCTGCTCCAGCAAATCAAGGACGGTACCTACCAACCCGGGGATCTCCTGCCTTCGGAAGCGGCCCTGTGCCAGCAATTCGAGATCAGCCGGATCACCGCCCGAGGTGCGCTGAAAGAGCTCGAGATACGCGGCATGGTGTCGCGCCGCCCCGGCGTTGGCACGCA
Organism: Ottowia sp. VDI28; assembly: GCF_049532675.1. Taxonomy (NCBI): domain Bacteria; kingdom Pseudomonadati; phylum Pseudomonadota; class Betaproteobacteria; order Burkholderiales; family Comamonadaceae; genus Ottowia; species Ottowia sp. VDI28. The sequence continues at coordinate 3,228,705 of NZ_CP149820.1, forward strand.
GGTTCTCGCAGCGCAAGCACAAGCGCCTGTTTTCGCGCACGCGGGGGGAGCGTCGATGATGTCCTGCAATTCACGCGCGGCGTTCCGTTCAAGTTGCAGTCCATCGAAGAGATCACGGTGTCGCGCGAGCTATCGCTGTCGTTGGATCTGCCGGAGGGGCAGCGTTTCGCGCGCTTGCATGCGCTGCGGCAGATGCCTGATGGGCAGCGTCTGGTGGCGGGTGATCACTATGTGCCCGCCTTGCTTCTGCCTCCACGCGCCACGCTAGACAGTCTGGACAGCTCCCTGGCCCAATGTGTGGCGGATTTCAACGGCGATTCGATTCTGACCATCCGCCAGCAGATCGGCGCCTGCCTGCTGAGCGGCGAAGACGCGCGAGAGCTGGACCTGGAGCCTCGTTCGGCGGCCGTCTGCTCCCGCCGTTGGTACGCCGGCCGTGGCGACAGGCTTTTGCTGTTGTCCGTCAGCCTGTTTCCCGCTGACCGGTACACGTTCAATTCAGTACTCGTGCGGCACGAGGGGCACTCTCCTTGAACTGGCGCACATGAATCCCGGCGTTTTCTGGCACTGCGATCTCATCCTTCAAAACTTCCTATGAGCAACTTCCCTTCCTACGAGACCCTCGAACCTCAGCCGCATGGCGCGCACATCGTGCAGATCACGCTGAACCGCCCGGCGGCATTGAATGCGCTGAATACGCAGATGGCTCGCGATCTGCTCGATGTGGTCACACGCATCACAGTGGATCCCGGGGCTGTGCGCTGCGTGGTACTGACCGGCGCCGGCGGCAAGGCATTTTGTTCGGGTGGCGATCTCAAGGAGCGCGACGGCATGACCCGTGCCCAGTGGGAGGCTCAGCATGAGCTGTTCGAGCGAACGTTCATCGCGATGATGGAGTGCCCTACGCCCATCATTGCCGCAGTGAACGGGCATGCCTACGGCGGAGGGCTGGAAATGGCTCTATGCTGCGACTTCATCTATGCCGCGCGCGGCGCCCGGTTCGCGCTCTCGGAAGTCCGGCTGGGCATCATGCCGGGCGGCTGCGGCACCCAGAATCTGGCGCGGGCCGTGGGGGAGCGGCGGGCCAAGGAGCTGATTCTCTCGGCCAAGGCATTTTCTGCCGACGAAGGCCTGCTCTGGGGGGCTTTCAACGAGGCCTGCGAGGCCGGAACCACACTGGCCGCCGCTGTGGCCACCGCACAGACCATTGCCGGCAACGCGCCGCTGTCAGTTCGCCAAGCCAAGAAATCCATCCACTATGGCCTGCAGGCGGATCTGCTCACCGGGTACCGCTTCGAGATCGAGGCCTATAACCGGCTGGTTGATACAGAGGACCGGCGGGAAGGCGTTCGGGCCTTCAACGAGAAACGCGCACCTGTGTTTCAAGGGCGTTGAAAGGTTGGGGTAGTCCGATTATTCCATTAGTATTCATTTGAACTTCGGGCCATTGACCCTATCTATACTGTATGAACGAGATGCCTTTCCGACAGTTACCTCCGCCTTACGCCCGTGGTTCCAGCGGTACGCTGGAGCGGATCGTTGCGCGCGTGATTGGCGTGGCGATATGGGCCATGCTGGCGCTCATGGGGCTGGTGTTTGCCATCAGCCTATTTATCTGGCTGGTGGTGGCCGTGGTGGCCAGCCTGTTTACCGGACGGCCGGCCACGGTGACGTTGCTGTGGCGCCGCTACCGGGATATGACACGCCAGCGCTGGCCTGGCCGCCAGCAGGCTGCCAGCAACACGCCCCGTGCCGATGCCGCCAGCGCTACGGGTGAATCGGCTCCTGTGCCCGTGCAGGACGTTTCCTGGCGCGATATTCCCTGAACTCCCGAGAACAGCGTGCCCACGATTTCATCGTGAGCACGTTCTGAGGATCAGACCTCGCGCCGAAGGGCCGGGAAGAGGATCACGTCGCGGATGCTGGGGGAGTTTGTCAGCAGCATCATCAGGCGGTCGATACCGACCCCGCAACCACCTGTGGGCGGCATGCCGTATTCGAGCGCCCGCACGAAATCCGCGTCGTAGTACATCGCCTCGTCATCACCTGAATCCTTCGAGGCGACCTGGGCCTGCAGGCGGGCCGCCTGGTCCTCGGCATCATTCAATTCGCTGAAGCCGTTGGCCATTTCGCGGCCGGTGATGTAGAGCTCGAAGCGCTCGGTTACCTCGGGCCGGGCATCGTTGGCGCGCGCCAGCGGGCTGATCTCGGTGGGATGCTCCATGATGAAGGTCGGCTCCCAGAGCTTGTCTTCCACGGATTCCTCGAAGTACAGCACCTGCAGCGCGGGCAGGCTGCGGCTGGAAAGCCTGTCTTTTTCCTCGCTGAGGCCGAGCTTTTTCAGGCGGGAGGTCAGTTCCGCAGGGTCATCCACGCCAGCGCCAATATCGGTATGGGCAAGAATCGCCTCGCGGATGGTCATGCGCTTGAAAGGCTGGCTCAAGTCGACTGCGCGGCCCTGATACTCCAATTGGAGGGTGCCGGCGGCTTTCTGGGCGGTGTCGCGGAGCAGGCTCTCCGTAAAATCCATCAGGTCAAGGTAGTTCCAGTACGCGGCATAGAACTCCATCATGGTGAATTCAGGGTTGTGCCGTACGCTGATGCCTTCGTTGCGGAAGGACCGGTTGATCTCGAACACGCGCTCGAAACCGCCGACGATCAGGCGTTTCAGATACAGCTCGGGCGCGATGCGCAGGTACATGTCCTGCTCCAGCGCATTGTGGTGCGTGATGAATGGCCGGGCGTTGGCACCGCCGGGAATGGGGTGCAGCATGGGGGTTTCGACCTCCATGAAGCCATTGCCGCTCATGAAGGAGCGCATGGCCGACAGCGTCTGGCTGCGGGCAACGAAGCGGCTGCGGGCGGCCTCGTCCATGATGAGGTCGACGTAGCGCTGGCGGTACTTCAGTTCCTGATCCTGCATGCCGTGGAACTTGTCCGGCAGCGGACGCAGGCTCTTGGTGAGCAGGCGGAGGCTGGTGGCATGAATGGAGAGTTCGCCTGTCTTGGTCTTGAACACGTGGCCCTCGGCCGCGACGATGTCGCCCAGATCCCAGTGCTTGAAGGCGGTATAGGCATCCAGGCCCACGTCATCGCGGACGATGTAGATCTGGATGCGGCCGGTGGCATCTTGGAGCGTGGCAAAGCTGGCCTTGCCCATCACGCGCTTGAGCATCATTCGGCCGGAAACGCTGGCCGTGACTTTCTGGCCTTCTGCAATGGCAGCCTCGAAGGCCTCTTTTTCAATGGCCCCATGGGCCTCATGCAGCTGCGCCGCCCGATCCTTGGGTTTGAAATCGTTGGGGAAGGCGACCGCGCCACCTTGTGCTTGTACCTCGCGCAGGGCCTTCAGCTTTTCGCGGCGCTCGGCGATGAGTTTGTTTTCGTCTTGTTCGGGAGCGGTGGCGGATACGGTGGGTTCGGACATGGTCTGAGAATTGGGTAAGCGCGCGCGGGATAATCGCCCGCAGGTAAACCCCCAATTTTAGGCGCCGTCCGCCATTCCATGTTTTTGGCTTTACGTACTCCGTGTTTCTGGCCACGCCGCAGGCCCTCGCTCCAACCCTCTCCTACCCATGGGAGAGGGGGCCGAACGCTTGGAAATCGCATGGGGGAGGCCGCTGCATGACAGGGCGCCCGCCCACGCTTTTGCGGGCCATTCTCACGCTGCTGACGGGCGGCGCGCTGGCTCAGCTTTTGCCGCTGTTGCTGGGGCCGCTCATCGCCCGGCTGTTCACGCCGGAGGCCATGGGTGTTTTTACGCAATTCAGCACCGTGGCTGCCACGCTCGCTGTAGCGGCCTGCCTGCGCTACGACTGGGCGCTGCCCATGGCCCGGCGCGACGAGGAAGCGCGCGCGTTGCTGGCGTTGGCGTTGCGGATTGCCTTGGTCATGGCGCTGCTGTGCATCCCGGTGGCATGGGCCCTGCACGCATGGGGTTTGTTGCCCTTGCCCGTGCTTTTGCCGCTGGCCGTGGTGTTCTCCGGCCTGCTGCAGTTGCTGATGATGTGGGCCAATCGCGCCCAGCGCTTTCACGCGCTGGCCATCAGCCGGGTACTCCAATGGGGAGGTGCTGCAGTGGCGCAACTGGCATTGGGGTATTGGCTCTGGCTTGGCGCCAAAGGCGAAGCACTGGGCAGCGATGCGGCATGGGCATTGGCCGTGGCGCCACTGGCGGCCCAGGCGCTGGCGGCGCTGTGGCTGTTACGCCCGTCGCCCTTGGGCGGATGGCGGAATGTGCTGCTGCCGGCTACCCGCGAGTTGCGAGGCGCCATGCGTGCCGCGGCGCAGCAGCACCGCGATTTCGCGCTCGTGAATACGCCGCATGCTTTTCTGGGCACGCTGCAGGATGCTCTGGCGGTGGCATTGCTGGTGGCCTGGACGGGCGAGGCGGCGGCTGGCTTCTGGGGGTTGGCGCTGCGCTATCTGAAAGCGCCGGCCACACTGGTGGGCGCCGCGGTGTCGCAGGCGCTCTACCCGCGCCTGGTAGCCGCGGCGCCGGCCGAGGCGCGCCGCATGGTCCGGCAAACGATGATGTTGCTGGGGCTGCTCGGGTTGGCGCTCATGGTCTTGCTGATGGTGGCTGGCCCGTGGCTGTTCGCTCTGGTGTTCGGCCCGGCCTGGCGCGAAGCGGGCGAGTTGGCGCGTGCGCTTTCTCCCTACATTGCCGCGCATTTCGTTGCGGCCCCCCTGGCCGTGGTTACCATGGCCTGGCAGGCGCAGCGTTGGGCATTCCGTTGGGCGCTGGTGGGGCAGGCTGCCTTTGTCCTGGCGCTGGCGTTCGGCTTGCGCGGCGGTGGCTTGCAGGGAGGCGCCTGGGCTGTTTCCGGCGTGATGATCCCGTATTTCGGGTGGTACTTCTATCGGCTGGCACGCTGGCCGCGTATTCCAGAGCCGGTAACGGGCCACGATGCAGCTCAAGGAAATCTTGAGCGGGGAGGTGATCTTTCATGACTGGGGTTCGCGCATGGCTGAATCGCTGCCGCAGGTGGCTATGGCACAAGCTTTTCTTTCGCATTCTGTTTGGTGAACGCAGCCATGGCCAGGCGTTGCCGGACACCCGCATATCGCCCAGCACCTGCATAGAGCACGAGGCCTCCCTGGAACTCGGGGATGACGTATTCATCGGCCACTTTAATTTCATCGAGGCCAGCGCGGGGGTGCGTATCGGCCGCGGCACGCAGTTGACGAACTTCATCAGTATCGTGACGCACAGCACGCACCGCAGCGTGCGTGTGGCGGCGCAGCTTTCAGGCCAGGATCTCGCGGAGGGGGGCACCGCGGTGGTCCGTGCGCCCATTGTCTTGGGGGAGCGCTGTTTCATAGGCCCGCACAGCACGCTTGAAGCAGGCACTGCGCTTGGTCACGGCACCCTGGTGGCGGCGCACAGCCGGGTGCGCGGGGTGTTTCCTGATTTTGCAGTCTTGGCCGGCTCTCCTGCCCAAGTGGTGGGCGATACCCGCGACGCCGATGCCCGCTGGCTGGCTGGCCATCCGTCCCTGCAGCAGGCCTATGACCGCTGGCGCGCCACTCTGGAGACACAAGGGTCATGAAGCCTCATCTGTGCCTGTTGGGCGATGCGAACAGCGTGCACGTGCAGCGCTGGGCCAAGGAGATGCTCGCGCGCGGGTGGCGGGTGTCGGTGGTCACGGCCCGCCCGCAGCCGATCGAAGGGGTTGAGCAGATGGTGCTGCCGCCGGTGGGCCGCTCAAGGGATTGGCTATGGCGCGTTGCCGCCGCACGCCGGGCTGTGGCTGAATTGAAACCCGACATCGTGCATGCCCACTATGTGACGTCTTACGGTTATCTGGCTGCCCGTTGCGGCAGGCAGCCAATGGCGATCACCGCGTGGGGAACCGACCTGCTGGTCACGCCTCGGCGCAACGCACTGCTGCGCTGGCTGACCGGTTGGAGCCTGCGCCGCGCGAGCTTGGTGACGGGCGATTCGCCTGGTTTGCTGGCCGTGTCGAAAGCGCTGGCGCCGCAGGTGCCTACGCTGCTGGTGCATTGGGGGGTGGAGCGCAACCGCTTCGCGCCCGTGCCCTGGGGAGCAAAGCCTGCTGCCGAGGCCGTGAGCCTGCGCAGTTGGGAGCCCAACTACCAAATTGACCTGATCTTGCGGGCCTTTGCCAAGGTGCATGCCGGCCGTGCGGATGCCCGGTTGCACCTGCTGGGCGGTGGCAGCCAGGAAGCGGCCCTGCGCGCGCTGGCCGCAGAACTCGCGCTGGGGGACGCGGTGCAGTTTCACGGCCGGCTGGATGATGCCGGCATGGCTGCTGTACTGGCGCGCTGCAAACTGTCGATCAGCGTACCTGAGAGCGATGCGACCTCGGTCTCGGTGCTGGAAAGCATGGCCTGCGGGCTGGTCGTGATTGCCAGCGACTTGCCTGCCAACCGTGATTGGATTGCCCATGAAGCCTTGGTGCCGGCCGGTGATGCAGAAGCGTTGGCCGCGTGCTGGAGTGCGCTGTTGAAGAGCGATGGACGTGCCGCCGAGTTGGGCGCGACCAATGCCGGACGCATCGCCCGCGATGGTGACCGGCGCGTGCAGATGGACGTCATGGATGCGGCTTACCGCAAATTGTTGAGTGACTTTCGCAAATGAATGAGATATCGGCGTGCTCTTCGGACACAGGTGAAGCCCGCCTGATCAGCGCGATGGCCCCGTGCCGCAACGAGGTGGCCGCCATCGATGCCTTCTGCGCCTCGGTGCAAGCGCAGGAGTTGCCTCCAGGTTGGCATCTGGAATTGTTGGTGGCCGATGGCATGAGTGACGACGGCACGAGCCTCAAACTGGCTGAATGGGCGGAACGCGTGCCATGGCTGCGTCTGATAGACAACCCAGGCCGCATCGTTTCCACTGGCCTCAATGCGGCTCTGGCGCAGGCGCGGGGGGAAGTCATCGTGCGCCTGGATATCCATACCGAATTCGCGCCTGACTACGTGGCCGAGTGCCTGGCCGCCTTGCGGCGCAGTGGCGCCGACAACGTGGGCGGCCCCTGGGTGGCGCGAGGAAAGGGCGCGACGGGCCGGGCTATCGCGGCGGCGTTTCAGAGCCGCTGGGTGGTGGGCGGCGCCCGTTCGCGTGACAAAGCGTACGAAGGCGAGGTCGATACGGTCTACCTGGGGTGCTGGCCGCGTGCCAGCTTCGGCCGTTTTGGCGGTTTCGATGAAAACCTGGTACGTAACCAGGACGATGAGCACAATCTGCGCATTCGTCTCAAGGGAGGGCGGATCTGGCAGAGCGGGCGTATCCGCTCCGCCTATCAGCCGCGCGATTCTCTGGCGGCGCTGTTCCAGCAGCAGCGGCAGTACGGTTACTGGCGCCCCTTTGTCATGCGAAAACACGGGCAGCCGGGCTCTCTGCGCCAACTGGTGCCCATGGCTTTCGTGGCCGCTTGCCTAGTGTCCGTAGTGGCGCTTCCCTGGACTTGGGGGCCTTTCGCGGTATTGGCGCTGATGTATGGGCTGTATTTGGCCGGCGCATCCGGGCAGGCGGCGCAGCAGGCGGGCGATCGAGGCCTGCTGGCGCGTTTGCCGGCAGTGATCGCGGCCTACCAGGTGGGCTACGGTGTAGGCACCTGGCAAGGGTTGTGGGATTTGATGTGGGGCCGCCGTGCGGGTGCATCGCACACCCGTTTGACGAGATGAGCGTGCCAGCGGGCTCTTTCCCGGAGAGGTCTTAGAGCGTGTTCATAGTCTCCTCGCGGGTCCGTTGCGCCCGAAAAACCGCGTCTGCCGCGTTGAAAATACTCGCGATACCACGAGGTATCCCTGCGTTTTTCGCCTTGCATCCACGATTTTTCGAACACAACGCCCCTCGCGCCGAGACTTTGAACACGCTCTTAGAACTCCCGCTTCAACTGGCGATCGACGGAGAACGCACCGCCGCCGCGCACGAACAGCAGGAAAGTCATGGCAGCCCAGAGGATGGATTTTTCCGAGCCTCCCAAACCCTGCGACTGCACGATCCAATGGAAATACACCGTGACCAGCAGCACGATGGTCGCGGCCAGCGCGGCCGGGCGCGTCAGCAACCCCAGTACGAGAAGAATTCCGCCGATGAATTCCGTGGCAGCCAGCAACACAGCCCATAGCGGACCGGGCGCGAAGCCCAGGCCTTCGACCATGCCCACCAGCTTCATCGGATCCTGGATCTTGGGCCAACCATGCATGGCCAGCAGTCCGCCGGAAACGATGCGCAGCAACGCGTAAGCCACGCCGTCAAGGGCGCCATAGAGTTTGCCCAGCGGTGGAACGATCAAGGAAGAAGAGGAATGAGACACGTTGTAATTGCCTAGGATTGAATAAAGACGCCTGCATTGACCGCCTCTTCGGCACAAAGTTCATGAAGCTTTGTTCAATACAGATTTTCTTAAGAAGCGACAATCCAGCGTTATGACGCAAGTTTCTCCTTTCATTCCCTTTGCCCGGCCGGATATCGGCGATGCCGAGATCGACGCCGTTGCCCGCGCCATGCGGTCGGGTTGGGTCACCACCGGCCCTGAAACACGCGCTTTCGAGCAGGAGTTTGCGGCGTATCTCGGAGGCGGAGTCCAGGCGATCGCTGTCAATTCGGCCACAGCGGGCCTGCATTTGGCCCTGGAAGCTCTGGGGATCGGCCCAGGAGACGAAGTGATCGCGCCCTCGCTGACCTTCACCGCCACTGTGGAGGTGGCCCGCTACCTGGGGGCGGATGCGGTGCTGGTGGATAGCGATCCGGTGACTTTGAACATCGATCCGGCCAAGATGGAAGCCGCCATCACGCCCAAGACAAAGGCCATCCTGCCCGTACATTACGGCGGGCTGGCCTGCGATATGGCCGCCATCCATGAAATCGCGGGCAAGCGCGGCATACATGTCGTGGAGGATGCGGCCCATGCGTTGCCGGCCACGCACCAGGGCACACTCATCGGCCAGTTGCCGAGTTCGGCCACCGTATTCAGCTTCTACGCCAACAAGACGATGACCACCGGCGAGGGTGGTATCGTGGTGACGAAGGATGAGGCGCTGGCTGCCCGGATGAAGGTGATGCGCCTGCACGGCATCAGCCGGGACGCGTTCGATCGTTTCACCAGCAAAACGCCCGCCTGGTATTACGAGATCGTGGCGCCCGGCTTCAAGTACAACATGACGGACATGGCCGGCGCCCTCGGGCGCGTGCAGTTGGCGCGCCTGCCGTCTTTTGTGCAACGGCGCAGGCTGTTGGCTGACCGCTACCTGACTGAATTGCGGGACCTGCCGCTGATACTGCCCGCCGATGCGCCTGCGGGGGAAACCCATGCCTGGCATCTTTTCGTGCTGCGTTTGTCAGAGGCCGCCCAAGTCACGCGCGACGAGGTGATCGAGCGCCTCAGCGGGATTGGTATCGCGACCAGCGTGCACTATGTGCCGCTGCACCGCCAGCCGTACTGGCGCGACCGGTACGGGCTGAAGCCAGAGATGTTTCCCGAAGCCGAATTGGCTTACCAGCGCATGTTCAGTATTCCTCTCTTCACCGCCATGAGCGACGACGAGCAGGCACGTGTGATTGCCGCACTCAAGGAAGTGGTGCGCTGAACCGGCATGGCCTCCACTGGTTCCGCCATTGTCAAGCGCGCCCTGGATCTGGGGCTTGTGCTGGCCGTGCTGCCGTTGGCGTTGCCTTTGATGGCTGTGATTGCACTATGGGTACGCCTGGATTCGCCCGGTCCCGCGCTGTTTCGGCAGGAGCGTGTGGGGCAGGGCGGGCGTCTGTTTCGTATCCATAAGTTTCGCACCATGCAGGCACGGAGCGGCCCGGGGCCGGAGGTCACAGCCGCGGGCGATGCGCGCATCACCCGGGCAGGCCGCTATCTGCGGCGCACCAAGCTGGACGAGTTGCCGCAACTGATCGATGTACTAAAGGGCGACATGAGCCTGGTAGGGCCGCGGCCCGAGGTGCCGCGCTACATGGCGATGTACCCGCAAGAGGCGCGTCAGCGCATCCTGTCGGTGCGGCCGGGCATCACCGACCGCGCGGCCATTGAGTTCAGGGATGAAGAAGGTTTGCTGGCGGGCAGCGATGACCCGGAAGCGGCCTACGTGCAGCGTGTCATGCCCGTCAAACAAGCTTACTACCTGGATTACGTCGCGCGGCATAGTGTGGCGGGGGACGTGCGTATCTTGTTCGATACGCTGAAAGTGCTGCTGAAATGAAGCCCCCTGAGTCGCTGACGCGCCTTCCCCCGGGGGGACGCACCCAGCGGCCTGGCAGAGCCAGCTCCGCGGGTGCCCGCGTATGGCCTGCTCCGCGGCCTTTCGAATTTTTGTGTTCCTGCAAAAACGGCATCAACGTTGACCTCATGCTAACCAAGCTACGTCGCACCCTCATCAGCAAAAGCTGGCTGCCGGATCTGGTGCTTATTGCGCTGGCCTGGTGGGCCGCGTTCTGGTTGCGCTTCAATCTCCGGCTGCCGGCGGCCTACATCGAAGATGCTGTGCTGACCACTCCCATTGCACTGGCCTGCATGGCTTGCGGGCTGGTGGCGATGCGCGTGCCGCGCCAGTCGTGGCGCTATGTCAGCCTGGCCGACCTGCGCCGGCTGGCCATTGGCGTGGCTCTGGGGGCGCTGTTGACCACCGCCGCGGTCATGGGGCTGCGGGTGACCGGTTTTCCCCGTTCCGTATTTCTCATCAGCGCGTTGTTGTCCCTCGTGTTCCTTGCGGGCGCGCGCGCTACCTGGCGCACCCTGATGGAGCTGACCCACATCTCTACAGCCGGTGCGCCGGGCGCACAGCCGTTGCTGGTGGTCGGCACGTTGGAAGAGGCCGATCAGGCCCTGCGGACCCTTAAGGGGGCAGCCGGCTGGCAGGTTTGCGGCGTGGTATCGCCAGACGCTCAGGATGCGGGCCGTACCCTGCAAGGGGTACCCGTGCATGTGGGAATCGGGCAGCTTGCCGAAGTGGCACAAGCCGAGAAAGCGGGTACGGTACTGCTGGCCAGTCCACCGGGGGCCGAATTGCGTCGTGAGGTGCTGCTGCGCTGGTCCGGCTCGGGGCTGGCGCTGCTCACGCTGCCCAGTGCGGATGAATGGCTCAGCCCTGGCGCCACCGCACTGCGCAAGGTGCGGCTGGAGGATTTATTGGGCCGTGCACCGGTGCAGCTGGATACGCACGGTTTGTCGGCTTTGCTTTCCGGTCAAACGGTCATGGTGACCGGTGCAGCGGGGTCCATCGGCTCCGAACTGTGCCGGCAGGTGGCGCGCTTCGGCGTGGCCCGGCTGGTATGCGTAGACCAATCCGAATATGCCGTGTACCGGCTGGAGCAGGAGTTGCGCCGGAGCTTCCCGAACATGCAAGGCGTGTACCTGACTGCCAGTGTGCGGGAGCCGGAGCGCCTGTTGGCGATTGCCATGCATTTCAGGCCTGTCGTGGTATTGCACGCCGCGGCGTACAAGCACGTCCCGCTGATGGAGCAGGGCAATGAGGTGGAAGCGCTGCACACCAACGTGCTGGGGACGCTGCACGCCGCGCGCGTGGCCGCTCAGGCGGGGGCTCAGCGCTTCGTGCTGGTGTCCACGGACAAGGCCGTGAACCCCACCAATGTCATGGGTGCCAGCAAGCGTCTGGCGGAACAGGTGGTGCAGGCGGTGGCGGCGCAGTTCACCGGTACGCAATTCGTTTCGGTGCGCTTTGGAAACGTACTGGGCTCCAGCGGCTCGGTAGTGCCGCTTTTCACGGCGCAGATCGAGCAAGGCGGGCCGGTAACGGTGACGCACCCGGAAATCGTGCGCTACTTCATGACCATTCCCGAGGCCGCCCAATTGGTGCTGCAGGCGGGCTTGATGGGGCGCTCGGGCCAGATCTTCGTGCTCGACATGGGGGAGGCGGTGAAGATCGCCGAATTGGCACGCATGCTCATCCGCCTTTCAGGAAAATCGGAGGCTCAGGTTCCTATCGTGTACACAGGCCTGCGCCCTGGTGAGAAGCTCTATGAGGAACTGCTGGCCGACGATGAGACCACGGAACCCACACCACACCCCAAGCTGAGGGTAGCCAAATCAGGCGTTCAGGGCGTGATCAGCCTGGCGGAGATCGAGGCTGGCATTGCGGGTATCGGCGTGGCGCCCCAGGCGGCCGAAGTGCGGAAAATGCTGAGCCAATTCGTGGCCGAGTACCGGCCCGGGCGATCCGACACGGAGGTTACATTCCCGTCCGCGTCAGAATATCCGCCACCAGCTCCAGGCGCAAAAGAGGGTTGTCCAACGCCATCAGGCGTTGCTTGAGCTCATTTTTCAGAGGCAGCAGCTCGCACCAGCGGTTGGCGACCCAACCGCAGTCCTGGTAGGTGCCTGGGCCGTCAGTACCGCTGTCCGCGCTGATGGCGCCACGCTCGCGCAGCGAGGTGCGCACCTTCCGCAGCGCCTCCGCCGTGTGCTTGAGATCGTCCGGAATGGGTACGGCCGAGTCGTCTGACAGCAGGGTGACATCGGCCACCCAGAGCCCATGCTTGAGCCGCTCCTGCCTTTCGATGCGAAAGCGCTGGCTGCCCTTACACTGCACGATAAACAGACCGGCCTGCGGACGCTCCAGCGTGGTGATGTGCGCCAGCGTGCCGATGGCATCCAGTTGCTCATGCGGTGCACCCGCCACCTGCACTTCGTTGCCTTGCTGCAGATTCACGACGCCAAACGGGGCGTCAGCCCTGTGGCATTTGTCGATCAGGTCCAGGTAGCGAACCTCGAAAACGCGCAAAGGCAACTCTCCGCCCGGAAACAGGACGGTGCCCAAGGGGAACAGCGGCAGGGAGTTCAGTGTGAGCGGTTGGTCGGGCATGATTGGCATATTCTGATTTTGGTCCATCTGTATCGCTATGATCGTGCAGATAACCTTATTGGCTGATGTTCTACCAAATCATTTCTTTTCTGCTGGAAGTGGCCGCCACCTTGATAGGCGGCGCCTGCATATTGCGCATGTACATGGGGTGGCGCCGCATGTCCATGGCCAACCCGGTGGGGCGCTTCGTGCTCGCGCTCACCGACTGGCTCGTGCTGCCCCTGCGCCGTATCGTGCCTCCGCGCGGGCAGCTGGATGCGGCCAGCCTGTTGGGGGCGTGGCTGCTCAAGCTGGTGCAGTACACCATGATTCTGCTGTTGCTGGGCGGCCATGCGTGGGGCGTGCTGCCTGTGCTGGCCTTGCTGGGGGTGGCCAAGCTGGCTGTTTCGGTGGCCACCGCGGTGGTCTTGGTGTCCGTCATTCTGTCGTGGGCACCCAACCGAAGCCTGATCAGCGATGTATTCGAGCGCTTGAGCGAACCTTTGCTGGCTCCGCTGCGCCGCATCATTCCGTTGATTGGCGGACTCGATCTTTCGCCGCTGGCGCTGCTGGTGGTGCTTCAGGTCGTGAGCATCATTCTGGGAAGCGCCCAGGCGAGCCTGCTGGGTGGAACCATGGTCGGCGTGGCCTAAGAACGTGTTTACGATCGAAGCGCGGCGCTTGCTTGCGGCGGTGGCCTGCGGCCAGAGTTATCACAATAATTTGAATTCTCCGTGAGGACTGCGGGATCAGGCATGCCTATGCTTGTCCTTGGAGCACGCTCTTATGGCCCCACCCAGGTCACCGTGCTCAAGGAGATTTCATGTCCACTCGCCGCCATGTTTTGTTTTCCGCGGGCGCCGGTCTGACGGCACTCTTTGCCGGCCTGGCCTCGCGCCGTACGGCCGCTGCAGGCACTACCGAGGCCTTCGAAATCCGCTACAGCGACGCCGAATGGCGCGCCCGGCTCACGCCGCAACAGTACGCGATCCTGCGTCAGGAGGGCACCGAGCGGCCCGGCAGCAGCCCCTTGAACAAGGAGCACCGGCCAGGTATGTTTGCCTGCGCGGGCTGCTCCCAGCCTTTGTTTTCCTCGAAGACCAAGTTCGATAGCGGGACCGGCTGGCCAAGCTTCTGGCAACCGCTGGACAAGGCGGTTGGCACGCGTACGGACCGAACCTTTGGCATGGCGCGTACGGAAGTCCATTGCGGACGCTGCGGCGGTCATCTGGGCCATGTATTCGACGACGGACCACCGCCGACCGGCTTGCGTTACTGCATGAACGGCCTGTCATTGGTTTTTAAAGCTGCCTAAGATCGTAAACACGTTCTGAGGGGAAACTGTGATGAGAACGCCCACCCGTACTTCCAACTCCGTCTTTCGCCGCCATGCATTGGCGCTCATGGCCGGCAGCGCGGTGCTGCTCGGCACCGGCTTTGCTTGGTGGAATACCGCGCGGGCCGCCGAAGCGGCCGTGAAGATTCCGCCGCCCGCGCAGGACATGCCGCTTGCTGAGCAGGGGCCTCAAAAAGCTGTGTTTGCCGGTGGCTGCTTCTGGGGTGTGCAGGGCGTCTTTCAGCACGTCAAAGGCGTGCAGCGTGCTGTATCGGGTTATGCTGGAGGGGCTGCGCCGGCCACCTATGAAATGGTCAGCCGCGGCAATACGGGCCATGCGGAATCGGTGGAAATCACCTACGATCCCGCGCAGATCAGCTATGGCACGCTGCTGCAGATATTCTTTTCGGTCGCGCATGATCCGACCCAGTTGAACCGGCAGGGGCCGGACACCGGTACGCAGTACCGGTCAGCCATTCTTCCCGCCAATGCGGCGCAATCGAAAGTGGCCCAGGCCTATATCACCCAGCTCAACACCACGAAGTTGTTTGGCAAGCCCATCGCGACGCGGATTGAGGAGAAGGCGAGCTTCTATCCGGCAGAGGCTTATCACCAGGACTACCTGACCGAGAATCCGCGCAACCCTTATATCGTGATCAACGATCTACCGAAGGTGGAAAACCTCCAGCGGTTGTTTCCAGATCGCTACCGGAGTGAGCCGGTGCTGGTGAAGTCTCGGGGTTAACTCACCGCATCAGCGGGTTGGCGCTGCAGCATGGCGAGCACCTTCGCGATTTTTTCTCGCAGTTCCCGGCGGTCGCAAATGAAATCGACCGCGCCTTTGGTTTGCAGGAACTCGGCGCGCTGAAAACCTTCGGGCAGCTTCACCCGCACCGTGTTCTCGATCACGCGGGGCCCGGCAAAGCCGATCAATGCCTTGGGCTCGGCGATCACCACATCGCCCACGAAGGCGAAGCTGGCCGAAACACCGCCGGTTGTGGGGTCCGTCAGTACGCTGACAAAAGGCAGGCCTTTCTTGGCCAGCCGGGTGAGGGCCGCGTTGGTCTTGGCCATCTGCATTAGGGACAGCAGACCTTCCTGCATGCGCGCTCCGCCGGTAGCTGTAAAGCAGATGAAAGGCACTTTCTGTTCGATAGCGGTTTCAACCCCGCGCACGAAACGCTCGCCCACCACCGACCCCATTGAGCCGGCCATGAAATCGAATTCGAAAGCGGCGGCCACCACGCTGATCGAGTGGATCGCTCCGCCCATGACGACCAGCGCATCGGTTTCGCCGGTGTTTTCCATGGCTTCCTTGATGCGCTCGGTGTATTTGCGGCTGTCCTTGAACTTGAGCGCATCCACCGGCACCACTTCCTGCCCGATCTCGTAGCGGCCCTCATTGTCCAGGAAGACATTCAGCCGCTCGCGCGCGCCAATGCGGTGGTGGTGGCCGCAATGGGGGCAGACATTCTGGTTTTGTTCCAGATCGGTCTTGTAGAGCACCGTTTCGCACTCAGGACACTTGATCCAGAGGCCCTCGGGCATCTGCCGGCGCTCAGCGGCGTCGGATTTCTGGATTTTCGGAGGAAGAAGTTTTTCAAGCCAGCTCATGGAGATTCCTTGCGTGCAAGAACGTATTCACGATCTTCTGAAGTAGGGGGATTATGCGTCCAGCGCCGTCCGGATACCGCGCAGGAAGTCTGCGGCCACGGCGGCCACCCGCTCGTGGGGCTGGTCTTCTATGAGCTGGATCAGGCGGGTGCCGATGACCACGGCGTCGGCGATGCGCCCGATGGTCTTGGCGGTGTCCGCATCGCGGATGCCAAAACCCACGCCCACCGGCACATGCACGTGCTGGCGGATGCGCGGCAGCATGCTTTCCACTTCCGCCGTGTTCAGCGCTCCAGAGCCGGTCACGCCTTTCAGCGACACGTAGTAGACATAGCCGCTCGCCACCTGCGCGACCTCTTTCATGCGCTGCTCGGTCGAGGTGGGTGCCAGCAGGAAGATGAGATCGATGTGATTGGCTTTGAGCTTCTGGGCGAACTCCACGCACTCTTCAGGCGGGTAGTCCACCACCAGCACGCCATCGACGCCCGCCGCGGCGGCGTCCTTGATGAAGGCATCGGCTCCGTGTTTCTGGTCGTAGCGCTCGATGGGATTGGCATAACCCATCAGCACGACCGGGGTGGTGGCATCCTTGTCGCGGAAAGTCCTGACCATGGCCAGGACCTGCTTGAGGCCGATGCCGAGCGACAGCGCACGGTCGCCCGCTTTCTGGATCACGGGGCCGTCCGCGCTGGGATCGGAAAAGGGCACGCCCAACTCGATCACGTTGGCGCCCGCCGCCACCATGCCGTGCATCAGTGCGGGCGTGATGTCGGCGTAGGGGAAACCGGCCGTTACATAGGGGATCAACGCCTTGCGGTTGTCCTTCTTCAGCTTCTCGAAGGTGACCTCAATGCGGCTCATGCTTTACCTCCCTTCGCGGAGGGAATCCCCTTGACGACATGGCCGCGCATGGACGGCCGGTCATAGAATTCGGCGCCGTCAAGGTCGGCCACGGTGCCGATATCCTTGTCGCCACGGCCTGAAAGATTGACCAGGATCGATTGATCCGGCCGCATGGTGGGGGCAAGCTTCATGGCGTAGGCGAAGGCGTGGCTGGATTCCAGCGCGGGGATGATGCCTTCCGCGCGGCAAAGGTGGTGGAAGGCGGCCAGCGCCTCGGCATCCGTTGCGCCCACGTACTCGGCGCGGCCGATATCCTTCAGCCAGGCGTGCTCGGGACCGACGCCAGGGTAATCGAGCCCGGCGCTGACGCTATGGGTTTCGGTGATCTGGCCGTTGTCGTCCTGAAGGATGTAGGTACGGTTGCCGTGCAGCACGCCGCTGGAGCCGCGCTGCAGGCTGGCCGAGTGCTTGCCGCTGTCCAGCCCTTCGCCGGCGGCCTCCACGCCGATCAGGCGCGTGTTTTCATAGGGAATGTAAGGGTGGAAGATGCCCATGGCGTTGCTGCCGCCGCCCACGCAGGCGATCACGGCATCGGGTTGCTGGGCGGCAATTTTCTGTGCGGCCAGCATCTCGGGCATCTGGGTCAGGCATTCCTGGCCGATCACGCTCTGGAAATCACGCACCATGGTGGGGTAGGGGTGCGGGCCAGCCACAGTACCGATGATGTAGAAAGTGTTGTCCACGTTGGCCACCCAGTCGCGCATGGCTTCGTTGAGCGCGTCCTTGAGGGTCTTGCTACCGGATTCAACAGGCACCACGGTGGCGCCCAGCAGCTTCATGCGGTAGACGTTCGGGCTTTGGCGCTTGACGTCTTCGCTGCCCATGTACACCACGCATTCCAGCCCGTAGCGGGCGCAGATGGTGGCGGAGGCCACGCCGTGCTGGCCGGCGCCGGTTTCGGCAATGATGCGCGGTTTGCCCATGCGTTTGGCGAGCATGGCTTGGCCGATGACGTTGTTGATCTTGTGCGCGCCGGTGTGGTTGAGGTCTTCGCGTTTCAGGTAGATCTGCGCGCCGCCGAGCTCGCGGCTGGTGCGCGCGGCGTGATAGATGGGCGAGGGGCGGCCTACGTAATGGGCCAGTTCATACTGGAATTCGGCCAGAAACTCAGGATCGTTCTGATACTTGGCGTAAGCATCCCGCAACTCGTTGATCGCGTAAGTCAGCGTTTCGCTGACGAAGCTGCCGCCATAGGGACCGAAGTGGCCGGAGGCATCGGGTTGATGATAGGTAGACATGGGAAGTATTCTTTGAATGGTGGCAAATGAAGGTGGCCTAAGCGGCAGTCTCTTGGGCCGTCTCTTGATTTGCTGCTGAACCGGATTATTCGTGGTGGGCGTCTGCTGCCTGCACGGCGGCGACGAACTGCCGGATCTTGCCGGCATCCTTGATACCCTTGAGCGGCTTGCCGTCGGGGCCATCGGCTTCGACGGCGGAGCTGACGTCAACCGCGAGCGAAAACCCGCATCCGCGCAGCGCGCGAATGCCGCCGCCCACGTTTGCAGGTGTGAGCCCACCAGACAAGACGAGGTGAGCATTGACGCTTGGTGGCAGAAGTGACCACTGAAATGCCTTGCCGCCTCCGCCGTACCCCTCGACTTCGGCGTCGAGCAGGATGGCTTGGGCGAGATGAAAGTCCTGAGCGAATTCTACCAAGTTGAAACTGCTCGCCCCAGGCGGCGGGTTCAGGGGGATTCGCGCCGCGCGCAGCCAGGGGCGGCCGCAGGCGCGGGCAATGGCTTCGCAGTGCGCTGGGGTCTCGTCGCCGTGAAGCTGCAGGGTAGTAGGTGCCGCCATGGCGCAATCGGCTGCGATCTGCTTGGCGCTCTCATTCACGTAGAGGAGCACGGAACTCACGAAAGGGGGAAGCCGGCGGATCAGCTCGGCTGCCCGTTCGGCGCTCACATGACGAGGGCTTTTCGCGTAGCGTACGAAGCCAATCGCGTCCGCGCCGGCGGCAACCGCGGCGTCGACGTCTTCCTCACGGGTGAGGCCGCAGATCTTGATGCGCGTCCGTGAAGCTGGTTTCGGTGGTGTCTGGCTCTGGCTCATGGAAGCCAATCATACGCAGCTGTTCGCTCCGGCAGCCCCCATTTTGAATCATAGAGAGGGCCGAGGAAATAAAGGCCGTCGGGAGCGAACGTGGGGGCTGCTGCATCCCGGTCGCGCGCCTGCAGCACCTCATGCATCCACCCGGGGGGCCTTGAACCCTGGCCGACAGCGATCAGGCAGCCCATGATGTTGCGGATCATGTGGTGCAGAAAGGCATTGGCCTCGAAGTCGAAGCGCCAGTAGGCGCCGCGCCGCGAGATGCCGATGTGCTGCATATGCTTGATGGGCGACAGCGCCTGGCAGGCTGAAGCCCGGAACGAGGTGAAATCATGCTCGCCAATCAGCAGCGCCGCTGCCCTGCGCATGGCGTCGCCATCGAGCGGACGGAACACCCAGCCGGCACGGCCGGTGTCCAGGCTGGGGCGTACGGGGGACTCCAGCAGGATGTAGGCATAACGGCGGGCGAGGGCGCTGGCGCGGGCGTGAAACTCCGGTGGTACTTCACGGGCCCACTGGACCGCGATGTCCTGCGGTAAAAAGCGATTGGTGCCGCGCACCCAGGAAAACTCTTCGCGGTTCAAGCCGGTATCGAAGTGCACTACCTGCATCAGGCCATGCACCCCGGCATCTGTGCGGCCCGCGCACAACGTGGCTACGGGCCCGGTGGTGAAAGCCGCCAGCGCGGCTTCCAGTTTGTCCTGTACCGTGAGTCCGCTTGGCTGGCTTTGCCAGCCCTGGTAGGCGCGCCCGTCGTAGCTGACGCCGAGCGCAAGCCTCAACTCAGCTCGCTCAGGAAACGCTCGGCTCGCGCCTTGAGCGGGCCAGTGGCCTCGGCCACGACTTCCTTGATCAGGCTGAGCGCACCCTCAGTATCTCCGATGGCATGGAATTCCTGCGCCAGCGCCAGCTTGGTGCTGAGTGGATCATCGTCAGCGTCATCAGGCTGCTTGGTGTTGCGGTCGCTGGAGCGCAACGTGGGATCAACTGACAGGGCCTCCAGATCGAACTCGATCATGCCGGAGTCTGCCGCGGCCTTGCTGGGTTCAGGTGTCGCCGGCAACACCGCTGGAGTTATGGCTGGCGCATCGAGGTCAAAATCCAGCGACGGCATGTCAGGAGGCAGCATGGGCGCTGGCTCCGCGACCGGGGAGCGGGGTGTTTGGCGTGCTGCGGCGGCAGCTCCAATGGCACTCCCTGCGACACCGGCGGCCGCAGCCGCCGCGCCAAGACTGGCAGGGAGGCTGACGGCTGGCGTGACAGGCGCAGAGGTGGCAGGCTTGGCCGGAGGGCTGGCTTTCAGCAGCGCGTTTTCAAGATCCAGGTCCAGTGACGCGAGATCGGGTGGAAGGTCTTTCTCGTCGAGCAAGCGGGCCGGCATCGGCGCGGTGTCGGGGCCTGGGTCGCGTGCTGCTGCACCAGGTTTGTCTGGCGTGAAGATGTTCCCGGTCGCGTACAGCGCGTTGGCTGGGTCCAGTGACTTGCCGAGATCGCGGATATGGCTCCAGTCGGGGCCGGCACCGTTAGTAATCACGCGGGCTTCGGTGGCCATGGCTTCGAGCGCCCTGGCATCACGTCGCTTGGCGTAGATTTCCGCCAATTTCCGATAGATGGAGATGCGGCCAGGATGAGTGCGCAGGGCTTCCTTGAGGATTTCTTCGGCTTGCATGTCGCGGCCGTAGGCCAGGTACACATCGGCCTCGGCCACTGGATCGACGTCGCCAGCCGTATCAATCTGGCTTGGCGAGTAGATCATCGACGACTGATTGCTGCCCCGCGAGGCGCCGCGCTGATGGGTGTCCACATGTTGGCCGCCACTGGCCCCGAAGAAAGAGTCGCCGCCTGGGCTTTCTTCCAGGGTGCTGTCGAGTGCGCTCTCCGCATTCTTTTTCTGGCGGGAACGATAGAAGCCATATCCCAGGAGCAGCGCCAGCAAGCCCGCGCCAGCCACCGGCAGTAGCGGGTTCTCGGTGAGCGAATCAAGAAACGAAGGCTCGGGTACAGGAGCAGGCGCTGGTTTCTTCGCGGCGGGTTTGGCCTTGGCTGGGGCGGCGCTGGCAGCAGCCACCGTGGCGGAGGCGGCTTCCTGGGCTGCCGAGGCGGCGGCTCCGGCAGAGGAGGCTGCAGCCACCGTGGCGCTCGCCGCCGATGCTGCAGTGGGGGCGGCCGCCACGGCCACGTCAGCGCTGGCGGCCGGTGCGGCACCCACAGGTACATTGACGGATGGCGCCGGAGAGGCTGCGGCGCTCGTGGCTGAGCCCGTGGCCGCACTGGCTGCGGCAGAAGCACCGGGCGCTCCTTGCAGGCGTGACAGTTCGGCGATGTTTCTGTTCAATTCGGCGATGCGGTCGCCCTGTTCCTGCGCTTGCCGCGACTGCGCCATACCCGATTCCGAAGCATTAGCCGCCGACGCGGTGCTGGCAGCTCCTTTTGACAGAGTCAGCCGATCGGGGCTGGACGGAGCGGAGGAGCCCTCTTGAACGCGAGCGGCCACGCGGCCTGAGGCACTGCGTGTGGCGGCTTCCACCTGTGTTTGCGGAGTATTCTGTGCCAGCCCCCTGCGGTAAGACTGGAAATCACGGCTGTTCGCTACCACGGCGCGGCGTGCAGCGGACCGCGACAGGGCGCTGGCCTGCTCGGCGCTGGGCATCTCCAGGACAGCACCCGCCTTCATGAGGTTGACGTTGTTGCGGATGAACGCGTTCGGATTGGCGCGCAGCATCGCGATCAGCATTTGGTCAAGCGACACGCCTTCAGGCAAGTGGCCGCTGGCAATCCGGTAGGCGGTATCCCCACGCTGCACCAAGACCTGCTCTCCGCCACCCGAAGCGGCGCGGGATTGGGCAGGGTCGGCGGAGCGCCGACCCTGAGCGCGGGAGGGCGTGCTGGGCGTGGTCTGTTCGGCGACCGGCGGTCTTACGACGGGCCGGGAGGGTGATGGCCTGACAGGCTCGATGTTGGGTTGCACCTGGGGCGTTGGGGCTGCCGCAACGGCGCGCCCAGGGGATCCACCAGCATGGTGTAGTCGCGCACCATGCGGCCGGTGGCCCAGTTGGCCTCGATCACCACGCCCAGGAGCGGTTCGTTGATCGGGCGGTCGGTCTGCAGCCGCAGGTAGGCTTGGCCGTTGGGGCGGCGCTCCAGCGTCAGGCGGGAGCCCGCCAGGGCGGGGTGTACTCGACGCCCGCCGCGCGGAAGGCTTGCGGAGAAGCCAGGCTGGCCTTGAACGAGGACGCTTCTTCAGACGAGATCTGCGGCACCTCGATCTCGGCGCGCAGAGGCTCGCCGAGGGCCGATCGCACCGTGATGGCGCCAAGCGCCAGCGCCTGAGCATCCAGGCTGGCACCCATGGCCACCAGCGCCGCAGCCGAGGCCAGAATGGCTTTCTTCCAGTTCGGGGCCATCGTTCCCGCCACCTCCGCTCCGCAGTGGACTGCGCCAGTGTTTTTCTTCATAGATCAATAGACATGCCAAGCCCCGCGACAAGGAGGCGCTAAATCGACATTAACATCAACGAATTAGCCTGACAAGCTAGAGAGCCTGTTTATGAAGGGCAGGCCGGTGGCGAGCGGGCTTGTGTACTTTGGATAACTGGCTGCAGCGCGAGCCTTATCGACGAAAACACCCCTGGGAGCGGGCTCGCAGGGGTGTTTTCATCGAATGCCGGATGTTGCCTGGCCGCAACGAGTGAATTCGCTGCGGCGGAGGCGTCAAGCATCCAGCAGAATCCGCAGCATGCGGCGCAGGGGCTCGGCCGCGCCCCACAGGAGCTGGTCGCCGATGGTGAACGCGCCGACATACTCCGGGCCCATGGTCAGCTTGCGGATACGTCCGACCGGGATGGTCATGGTGCCTGTTACCGCCACGGGGGTCAGGTCGGCCAGGGTGGCTTCCTTGTTGTTGGGCACTACTTTCACCCAGTCGTTGTCGGCGGCGATCATGGCTTCGATATCGGCCACCGGCACATCTTTCTTCAGCTTGAAGGTCAGCGCCTGGCTGTGGCAGCGCATGGCGCCCACGCGCACGCAAAAGCCGTCGATCGGGACAGACGGCGTGCCGAAGCCTTCGCCCATGCCCATGATCTTGTTGGTTTCAGCCATGCCTTTCCACTCTTCGCGGGAATAGCCATCGCCCAGATCCTTGTCGATCCAGGGAATGAGCGAGCCACCCAGAGGAACCAGGAAATTGGCGGTTTCATCCGCGCTGAGGTTCCGCTGGCGGGCGATCACCTGGCGGTCGATCTCGAGGATGGCGCTCTTGGGGTCATCCAGCAGGGGCTTCACTTCGGAGTAGAGCGTGCCGTACTGCGTGAGCAACTCGCGCATATGCTGCGCGCCGCCGCCGCTGGCAGCCTGGTAGGTCTGTGTGCTCATCCACTCCACGAGGCCGGCCTTGTAGAGTGCGCCCACACCCATCAGCATGCAGCTGACGGTGCAGTTGCCGCCGATCCAGTCGGTGCCGCCCTTGGCCAATGCGTCCTTGATCACGGGCATGTTCACGGGATCCAGCACGATGACGGCATCGTCTTTCATGCGCAGCGTACTGGCGGCATCGATCCAGTGGCCTTTCCAGCCCTCGGCGCGCAGCTTGGGGAACACCTCGGACGTGTAGTCGCCGCCCTGGCAGGTAATGATGATGTCGCACTTCTTCAGCGCTGCGATATCGTGCGCGTTCTTGAGTGTCTTCTCATTCTTGGCCATGGCCGGAGCGGGGCCGCCGGCATTGCTGGTGGAGAAAAAGATGGGTTCGATCAGTTCGAAGTCTTTTTCGGCCTGCATGCGGTCTATGAGGACCGAGCCGACCATGCCGCGCCAGCCGACCAGGCCGACAGTGTTTCCGATTTTCATTTTCTTTCGCGCCTTTCAAACAAGATGATCTGTCTGACCTGCCCGGCTCGTCTGGCTCCGGGAGGGGGCGCACGACGAACCAGAGCTGGGTCAGCCCTTAATGGTGGTCGTGGTAATGGAGGATGCAATGAACGTGCACGCGTTCGGCGTAGAAGCCGAAGCGGTGAGATCGAGGCGATCATGCGCGTTCATGGTTCGCTCATTATATAGGACTTCCGCAAAATCCCATTGACGGCCCAGGAAAGGCGCTTAGAGCGTGTTCGCGCTCTTATTCCGAGAGTTGCCGGGCCAGATCCAGGAAATCGCGAGCGTGCAAGGTGTTGGCCGGATCGGGCGAAACGTCCTTTGGCTTTCTGGCGCCGAACTCGAGCGGCCGCTCGACATAAGCGGTCTGCAGCCCGCAAGCGCGTGCTGCTGCCAGATCGTCGTGGTGGGCGGCCACCAGCATGACATCGGAGGGGGCCAGATCGAACACTTCGGCCGCGCCGCGATACACCGCCGGATCGGGTTTGTAGGCGCGGAACACTTCGGCGGACAGGATGCAATCCCAAGGCAGGCCTGCGTGTTTGGCCATGTCCGTCAAAAGGCCGATATTGCCGTTGGAGAGCGTGCAGATAGTGTGGCGGCGCTTGAGCAGCATGAGGCCCTCCACGGCATCCGGCCAGGGGGCCAGACGGTGCCAGACGCGATTGAGTTCACGGCGTTCGATCTGAGGCATGTCCTGAAGGCCGAAACAGGGCAGGATATCGTCAAGAATCAGGCGGTGCAGATCGTCGATCTTCGTCCACCCCAACTCGCCGGACATCACCCGTGCCATGGCCGGCCGGTAACCCTCGCGCCAGGCGGTTGCGAAGGCATCGCCGTCCACGTCGGGGAAAAGGTGCGCCATTTCGGCAACAATGGAGCCGTGCCAGTCAACGACGGTACCGAAGACATCGAAGACGAGGACGCTGGGCGGGTTGGTGAGCAAGGCGGGCATGATGCCCGCTATTTTGCGGCATTCAGCTGGCGCCTGGCCGATCCAATAGGTTGCGCGGCCTTCGCGTAGTCCTTCCATGGCGTGTTGCCCACACGCAGGCGCGACTCGATGTTGCCCAGATGCCAATGCGCGCCACTGGTGACTTCTTCCAGCTCGCTCCATGCGATAGGCACGGAAACTCCCATGCCAGGCCGGGCACGAGCCGACCAGGCTGATACCGTGGTCGCGCCACGGCCATTGCGCAGGTAGTCGACATAGATTTTGCCGATGCGGTTCTTCGGGCCGGACAATGCCACGAAGCGATCCGGAATAAGCCGCGCCAAGTGTTCGGTCAGCATCTTGCTGAACGCCTTGACCGTATCCCAGCCGTACAGCCGCTTGATCGGCACGACCACATGCAGCCCTTTGCCGCCGCTGGTCTTCAGAAACGGCACCAATCCCAATTCTGTGAGCAGGGTATGGACGAGTTGAGCCGCTTCCTGCACTTGAGGCCATGCCACCCCCTTGCCCGGGTCGAGATCGAGCGTGAACCGGTCGGGCCGTTCAATCTTGTCGCGGGTAGCGTTCCAGGTGTGAAACTCCAGGCTGTTCATCTGCACGGCGCCTAGCAACCCGCTGGCATGACTGATTTCGAGCAGGCCGGCATGACCGGGATCAAGCCGCATATCCAGTGTCTTGACACCTGGCAGTTGAATGCTTTCCATGTGCTTCTGGAAGAAGGTCTCTTTTCCAATGCCTTCCGGTGCACGCAACAGCGCCACAGGCCGCCAGGCCAAGTGCGGCAGGATCAGCGGTGCGACGGTGGCGTAGTAGCGCGCCACATCGAGTTTGGTGACCCCTGTACTGGCATCGACCACGCGTTCAGGGTGGGTGATGTTCTGGCCGGCGACCGCCGGAACGGCCTTGGCGGGGGTGGGGGGCGTTTTTTGATTCATGGCGGCTCCTGTCGCAGGCACCTCCGGAAGTGTGATCTCCGAAGGGGGCTTGTCCTCGCGCAAACCCAGATACACCGGCTGCCTCAAGCGGCCTTGGGGTGTGACGCCCGCGTGAGCGATCTGGACCGCCAGTTCAGGGTTGACCCAGTGCACCAGGCCCGCTACGTGTTCATCCTGAGCAAGCGGACTGCGGTCGATACGCAAGGGCATGAGGCGCTTTTTCAGCATGGCGAGCACGGTACTGCTGAAACCCGAGCCGACGTTGCCCGCATGGCGCAAGGCGCCATGGGCGTCATGCCCCGCCAGGACCAGCGCCCCGATATCTCCGCTTGCCGACCGAGCGCCCTGACCTGGCGTGAAACCCGCAATCAGCAATTCATCACTTTGGCGCGTTTTCAGCTTGATCCAGGCATTTGAGCGTCCGCTGTGATAAGGCGCCTGCCGTTGTTTGCCGATGATCCCTTCCATGCCCATCCGGGCCGCGCTTTTCAGCAGGCTGCGCGGATCGGCATCGAACGACTGGGACAGGCGCAGCATGGGGCTGGAAATATCTGCCAGCAGTTCGCTCAGCCGTGCGCGCCTTAGCGCAAGGGGTTCGCTGCGCCAGTCGACGCCGTCCAGATAAAGGAGATCGAAGAGATACAGCACCAACGCGTCCGCCCTGTGGCTATCGAAGGAGGCTTGTAGTGCCGCGAAGTCCGGCAGGCCATTGGCGTCAGGGTGGACCACCTCGCCGTCGAGCCAGGCGTTTTTCAGTGGCAGGGCAGAGAGCGTGCGGGCAAGCGCCGGCATGCGCGCCGTCCAGTCAAGGCCGCTGCGTGTGAAAAGCTGAGCGCGGCCGTCAGCAATCCGCGGCAGCAGGCGATAGCCATCGAATTTCAACTCCCACAGCCAATCACCGGGGCTTGCAGGCAGGGCGTCGGCGAGGGTAGCGAGTTGCGGGGCGATGAGCTCGGGCTGTGGTTTGCTTTTGCGCAGGGACGACGGAGGAAGAGGCGCAGGGGGGCTTCAAGGGGCAGTCCGGCGCTGACGGAGTCAGGAAGTGCCTCGGTCACGCTGAATTCGCCCACCGGGCGTGCAGCATCATCCTTCTCCTTGATCAGAAGCCAATGGGCCTTGGCTTGCGTGCCTTTCAGCCGTACCAAAGCCCAGTTTCCCCGCAGCTTGAGGCCGTGCAGCTGGAACTTGAAATTCCCGGCCTTCAGGCCTTTGCGAGGTTCATGTCCGGGCAAGGGCGACCAGATGCCCCGGTCCCAGATGATGACTCGCCCGCCACCATACTGGCCCGCCGGAATCTGCCCTTCGAAATCGTTGTACTCGACAGGATGATCCTCCACCTCTACCGCCAATCGCTTGTCGCGTGGATCCAGACTGGGGCCTTTGGGAACAGCCCAGCTCTTCATGGTGCCATCCACTTCCAGCCGAAAATCGTAGTGAAGGCGGCTTGCCCAGTGCTTCTGGACAACATAGCGATACTGGGAGATGGGGCCGTGGCCCTTGCCGGAAGGCTCCGGAGTCCGAGTGAAGTCGCGCCTGGCCTGATAGCGGGACAGCGCGGAGGCGTGTTTCTGTTTCTGAGTGCGCGGGGCAGCTTCAGGCGCGTTTGCGGGGGCGTGTCTTGCCGCGGGCTGGCTTGGCCGCCTTGTCGCCATCGTGATCTCCCGCGCCTTGCAGGCTGCGTTTGAGTAATTCGGTCAAATCGATGATTTCCGCACCAGTTGTTGTCTTGGTGCGGGGCTCCAGTTTTTCGACGCTTTCCACCTCGCCTGCAGTGGCTTTCTGGTGCACGAGGCGCATGATCTCGTCTTTGAAGGAGTCGCGAAAGGCATCGGCTTTCCAAGGCGCGGACATTTCCTCGATCAGCTTCTCGGCCATCTTCAGTTCCCCCTCCTTGATGCCCGCGGCTTTCACCCCTGCCGGCGGCAATTTGAGTTCTTCCCAGGATCTGATCTCCGATCCCCAACGCAGCAGGTTCAAGACAAGCGCTTGTCCGGAGGGCACCAGGACGGCCAGATGCTGCTTTGAAGAAATCACGACCCGCGCGACACCTACGCGCCCGGTTCTCAGCAAGGCCTCACGCAGGAGCGCATAGACTTTTTCGCCGCGGTTGATGGGGGCGACGTAGTAGGGCCGCTCCAGATAGACGAACGGGATCTCGCTGGCTTCTATGAACGACTCTATCTCGACCGTTTGAGTGGCTTTCGGAAATGCTGCCTTGATCTCCTCGGGTGTCAGCACCACGTAGTGCCCGTCTTCGATTTCGACACCCTTGACAATGTCCGAGGCTGCAATTTCCTTGCCTGTTTTCTTGTTGATGCGCTTGTAGCCCACCGGCTCCATGGTGCGGCGGTCAAGCCAGTCGAAATCGACCCCCTGGCTGGAGGTGGCGGTATAGAGTGCAACCGGAATGTGCACCAAACCGAAGCTGATGGCGCCTTTCCACAGTACCCGGGCGCTGGTTCGGGCAGGTTGTTCCTCGGGCGTGTCGTCGGCCATGGCGGCTCCTGGCGATTGCTTGACACAACCTAGGATAGGCGCGAATCAGCGCCTTGGCTGTAGGACAGCACGCATCGGGCGTGAGGGTAGGGCAAGGCCGGTTTCAAACCTGCCCTTGCCCCCTTGGGCAGACGTCAGCCGAGCGCCTTCACCACCGCGTCGCCCATCTCGCGCGTACCGACCTTGGTCGTACCTTCACTGTAGATGTCGGCTGTGCGGAGACCTTGTGCCAGCACTTTCTTGACGGCGGCTTCGATACGATCCGCCGCTTCGGGCTGGTTGAGGGAAAAACGCAGCATCATGGCGGCACTGAGAATAGTCGCTAGCGGGTTGGCCACGCCTTTGCCCGCGATATCGGGGGCGCTGCCGTGGCTGGGCTCGTACAGGCCCTGCTTCTTGTCGTTCAGGCTGGCCGAGGGCAGCATGCCGATCGAACCGGTGAGCATGGACGCCTCGTCGCTCAGGATATCGCCGAACATGTTGCCGGTGACCACCACGTCGAACCGCTTCGGTTCCTTGACGAGTTGCATGGCGGCGTTGTCGACATACATGTGATCGAGCGCCACGTCGGTGTAGTCCTTGTGGACTTCGGTCACCACGTCTTTCCACAGCTGGAAGGTTTCCAGCACGTTGGCCTTGTCAACGCTGGTCACGCGCTTGTTCCGCTTGCGTGCGGCTTCGAATGCCACACGTGCAATGCGCTCGATTTCAGGCCGGGTGTAGCGCATGGTGTCGAAAGCTTCTTCGGCGCCAGGGAAGTGCCCATCAGGGGCCGTGCGGCGTCCGCGCGGCTGGCCGAAGTAGATATCGCCCGTCAGCTCGCGGATGATGAGGATGTCCAGGCCGGCCACGAGCTCGGGCTTGAGGCTGCTGGCGTGCGTGAGCTGTTCGTAGCAGATCGCGGGACGGAAGTTGGCGAACAAGCCCAGGTGCTTGCGCAGTCCCAGAATGGCTTGCTCGGGCCGCAGCGGGCGATCCAGCTTGTCGTATTTCCAGTCGCCTACGGCGCCGAACAAAATAGCGTCCGCCTGTGTCGCCAGCTTGAGCGTGCTCTCCGGCAGCGGGTGGCCGTGCGCGTCGTAGGCAGCGCCACCCACGGGGGCCTCTTCCATCTCGAATTTCAGGTCGAGGTTCTTGAGGACCTTGACGGCTTCGGTCACGATCTCTGTACCGATGCCATCACCGGGAAGAATTGCAATTTTCATGGTTGTTGAGTGAGTTTCAAGTCGGCGCGGATTTTCTTATGCCACAGCCTTGGCCAGCCAGGGCTTGGTGGCCAGCCGCTCAGCTTCGAAAGACTTGATCTTGTCTTGCTGGCGCAGTGTGAGACCGATGTCGTCCAGGCCGTTGAGCAGGCAGTACTTGCGGAAGGGCTGCACATCGAAAGCGAGCGCGCTGCCGTCGGGTTTGATGACTGCCTGGGATTCCAGGTCGATGGTCAGTTCGTAGCCCGGGAAGGCCATGACTTCGTCGAACAGGGTGGACACGACGTTCTCTGGCAACACGATCGGCAGCAGGCCGTTCTTGAAGCAGTTGTTGAAAAAGATGTCGGCAAAACTCGGCGCGATGACGCTGCGGAACCCGTATTGCTCCAGGGCCCAGGGAGCATGTTCACGGCTGGAGCCGCAGCCGAAGTTCTTGCGTGCCAGCAGAACGCTTGCGCCCTGGTAGCGCGGCTGGTTCAACACGAAATCAGGGTTGGGCTTGCGCACGGCCGGATCCTGGCCGGGCTCGCCTTTATCCAGGTAACGCCATTCATCGAAGAGGTTGGGGCCGAAGCCGGTTTTCTTGATGGATTTGAGAAACTGCTTGGGAATGATGGCGTCGGTATCGACGTTCTCGCGGTCCATCGGGGCGGCCAAGCCCTTGTGTACGGTAAATTTTTCCACGGTAGAGTAGGGTAAGAAGTTAGGAGATAGTGCGTATCGGTCGATAGCCCAGAAACCGCGAGAGAGAAGGTGCCTGATCTCCCTCGAAAATCCTCGGCGGGTGACCGAGAGCTTTTCGAGGCAGGTGCGCTGGTCATGCAACCAGCATCAAGAGGGCGGCGTTTACTGGCCGACTTTCTTGACCTTCTCGCCCGCGGTATTCAAGCCTTCACCTGCTTTGTCCAGGCCAGTGCCTACGGCATGCGTCACGGTACCGCCGACTTCCTTGGCATCCTGCTTGGCACCACTCCAGGTGTTGCAACCGGCCAGGGCGAAGGCTGCGATAAGGGCTAGAGCGAGAGTCTGTTTCATGGAAAGCTCCTTTCAGTCGAATCGATAAGTAGGGACGACTAGCTTAGCAAGTTGTTGGCGTATGTAACGTCAGGAAAAACGCCGAACATCCACAAAGTGCCCGTGCACCGCGGCCGCGGCGGCCATGGCCGGGCTGACCAGGTGGGTACGGCCGCCGGCGCCTTGCCGGCCTTCGAAGTTCCGGTTGCTGGTGCTGGCGCAGCGCTCGCCTGGCTCGAGCCGGTCGGCATTCATGGCCAGGCACATGCTGCAACCCGGTTCGCGCCACTCGAAGCCCGCGGCGATGAATATCTTGTCCAGGCCTTCGGCCTCGGCTTGCGCCTTCACCAGCCCCGAGCCCGGCACCACCAGAGCCTGTTTCACGTTGCGGGCCACTTTCTGGCCGAGCCGCTTGACGACAGCAGCGGCTTCGCGCATGTCCTCGATCCGGCTATTCGTGCACGAGCCGATGAAGACCTTGTCGATATGGATGTCTTCCATCGCCTTGTTGGGCTCCAGGCCCATGTAGGTGAGCGCGCGTTCGATCGCGCCGCGCTTGCCGGAGTCTTTTTCCTTCTCGGGATCCGGCACGCGGGCATCGACTCCCAGCACCATCTCAGGGCTGGTACCCCAGGTCACCTGCGGCACGATGGCGGAGGCGTCGAGTTCCACCACGGTATCGAAGTGTGCGCCAGGGTCGGAGTGCAGCGTTTTCCAGTAAGCCACGGCTTGGTCCCACTCGGGGCCGCCGACGAATTTGCCGGTGACCGAATCAGTACCGGGCGCCAGCAGGCGGCCTTTGACGTATTCGATGGTTTTCTCGTCCACGGCAACCATGCCGGCGCGGGCGCCGGCTTCGATCGCCATGTTGCACAAGGTCATGCGGCCTTCCATGGTCAGGGCGCGGATGGCGCTGCCGCCGAACTCGATGGTGTAGCCGGTGCCGCCAGCGGTACCGATCTTGCCGATGATGGCCAGCGCGATGTCCTTGGCGGTCACGCCGGGTTTCAGCGTTCCTTCCACCTTCACCAGCATGTTCTTGGCCTTCTTGGCCAGCAGCGTTTGCGTGGCCAGCACGTGCTCGACTTCGCTGGTGCCAATACCGTGCGCCAGTGCGCCGAACGCGCCGTGCGTGCTGGTATGGCTGTCGCCGCAGACCACGGTCATGCCGGGCAGCGTAGCGCCGTTCTCCGGGCCGATCACGTGCACGATGCCCTGGCGCTGATTCAGGAACGGGAAGTACGCCGCCGCACCGAAGGCCTTGATGTTGGCATCCAGCGTAGTGATCTGCTCCTTGCTGATGGGATCCTCGATACCATCGTAGCCGCGCTCCCAGCCCGTGGTGGGCGTGTTGTGGTCGGCCGTGGCCACGACAGAGCTGACGCGCCAGACCTTGCGGCCGGCCTGGCGCAGGCCTTCGAATGCCTGCGGACTGGTGACTTCGTGCACCAGGTGGCGGTCAATGTAGAGGATGGCAGTGCCATCTTCTTCGGTATGGACGGTGTGTTCGTCCCAGAGTTTGTCGTAGAGGGTGCGAGCAGTCATTTGGAGAGTTCTCGTGGGGAAATTGAATTTTATGCAGCTATGGCGGCAAGCGCAGGGGAGTCAGGGGTGCTGGAAAGGTGATCCACCAGCACCCGCGCGGTGATCGGCAGGCTGTCGAAATCACGTGCCACCAGATGGATCTGGCGCCTGGCCCAGTCATTGGTCAACGGCACGCTTCGCAGGTCGTCTGCACCATGTATGAGGCCGAAAGCCCTTTCGGGCATCACGCCCACGCCCAGGCCGTTGTGGATCATGCGGCACATGGCATCGAGGCTGGTCACGCGTATGCGCAGCCGGATGGAACGCCCGGCGTCGCCGGCGGCCTGGTGCATGGCCAGGTAAAGCGATGAATTGGCGTGCAAGCCGACGTGATCGAAATCCAGCGTTTCCATGAAGTCGATGCTTTCCCGCCCGGACAGCGGATGCCCGTTCGGAACGATCAGAGCCAGATGGTCTTCGCGGTACGGGCGCGTCTGCAGAACACCGCCATTTGGGTTGAGCATGCTGGCATTGCATATGCCCAGATCAGCGGCGCCTTCCTGTACCGCGCGCACGACCTCGCTGGAGAGATGCTCCTCCAGATCGATCTTGACCTGCGGATGCAGACGGGAAAACGCCCCCAGGTCTTCGGGCAGAAACTGTACGATGGCTGAAATACTGGCGTGCATCCGGACGTGGCCGCGTACGCCATCGGCGTATTCGGAAAGCTCACCTTGCATTTTTTCCAGGCTGAACAGCACGCTGCGCGCATGGTGGAGCAGGTTTTCTCCGGCCGGAGTGAGATCAACGCCGCGTGTATGGCGATAAAGCAGGGTAGTGCCGAGCGCTTCTTCCAGATCGGCCAGCCGCTTGCTGATGGCCGATGCGGCGATGAATTCGCGTTCCGCCGCGCGCCCGATGCTGCCCAGTTCGCACACAGCCACGAAAAGCTGGAGCGAGGTAAGGTCAATGCGGCGGACGAAGCTGCGTTCGGTGGGTTTCATACTGATAGTCTTCTCGTCTGGAGATGACTTTAGGGTATTTTCCCACCTATCGATGGGGCTGGCCATCGTCGTTGGAGATGTATGTCTTGTCGGACTGCGGGCAGGTAGAAGAGGTCGGCACGCCCAGAAGTAGGGCAAAACCAGACGGAACCCGCGGTCCAGCTGAGCTGCATGCCGTACCTAAAGCGATTTCCTTGACGCTTTTCTCAACTGTGAAGGGGTGGCGCCCCACACCCTTTTTATTGATGTGGCCATATGGGCGTTGCTCGCAAATCCGGCAGTCTTCGCAATTTCATTGAGCGGCGCGTCCGTTTGAGAGATGAGATCTCTGGCGGCGGAAAGCCTTGCCTTCAGGATATATTGATGCGGTGTATCCCCAGACTTTTCTCTGAAAGCCCTCAGGAAGTGGCTTGGAGATAGCAAGGTAATTTCAGCCAATTTCTCAATGGTTAGTTTTTGGCCAAGATGAGCATGGATGTAATCACTGATCATCGACCATGCATGAGGAGATAGGCCACCTCCTTTAATTTTACTGGGCTTCTTTTTTAGGCTGGAATGAGATCTCAGCACATGAAGTCCAAACAGCGTCAATAAAGCATCCAGTCCTTCTCCGTATCCGATTTCTTGATGAAGAAGTTCTTCTTTCATCTGTTGAGCCAGAAGCAGAGCTTTTTTGTCTACTACGCCAATTTTCAATTGATGCAGCTCAAAAAGATCATTTTCGTGCTCAAGCTTTGCAATGGCTGCTAATCGGGTTGACGAGAGCCCAATTATCAAGGTTTCCTTTGTGCTTGACCAACTCGAAAAAAGATCTGAATTCTGAGGAAATATCTCGAAAGAACCTGCCGGAGAAAAGTTTGTGTGTCTTTGATCTGAGTTCAGGGCTCGCGTTCGATGGGGCAGGGCGGAGAAAAAAGCGAGAAAATAATGAGCATTGGTGACGCAGTTTATGGAGTTCGGCCCAGTGTGGGTGTGTGCCGCTCCGGCACCAGGAGCCTCATGCTTTTCTCCCCAATTTTCCGGTATCCAAGATAGCATCATTGTTGCAATTTATTTTATTTATCAAAAGATGATACAAAATAACGAAATTCAATTGATAGATGAGGTTAAGCGGTTTGTAATTTTCAAGAGAAAAAATCAAAAAAGCAAATGATCAAAAAAATGATTGCTATTTGAAAATAAGCAAGATTTTGCAAGTTGTCCATGACATGATATAGCCTGCATATTACTGGTTTTGTAGTAGCAGGGATGATCGCCGAGCTCCATTCCGAAGCATACGTAGGTCTCTGGTTTTAATGCATGATGGAGCAAGGTGTTGCCGTGGCTGCGCTCCGCCACAGAGACCGCGCTGGCCGCTGCACAAGTCATCTCCTAATAACCCTCTTGTCCATGAGTCAGTTGATCGTTCCCGGTGTCCGCTTTGCCTCCTGCCTGGCAAGAGGTATAACCGCTTCGCGTCCTGTGCAAGCCACATTCCTTGCTTTACTCGCTGCCTTGCTTTCGGCCTGCGCTGGACTGAACGGGCGTCCGGCAGGCGCATCGGCCGCACCTTCCATGGATCGGGGCCAGGCGGAAAGCAGCTATCTGGACCGGGCGGGCCGGCAGGCGATGACACGCAGCCAGGTGACCGTCAGCGTCGCGGCCCTGCGCGATGAAGAAAGCGCCGCCAGCTTCGGGCTTCCCATGGCCGAACATGGCGTCCAGCCGGTCTGGATCAAGATCGAGAACCGCACCATGCATCCATATTGGTTCATGCCTGCATTCATGGACCGTGATTTCTATTCTGCCCGCGAAGCCGCATACCTCTTTCACTCGGGTTCCGGCAGCTCGTCGGCGGAGCAGATCGAGCGCCAGTTGACTGAGCGGCAGGTTAAAGTGCATGTGGCGCCGGGACAAACCGTGAGCGGCTTCGTCTACACCAACCTGACGCGTGGCATCAAGCTGATCAATGTTGAGCTTCTGGGCGGACGCCATGTGCTGCGATTCGACTTTGCCAGAGAGCAGCCCAGCGGCGGTTTTGACTACCAAACGGTCGACGCGGAGAAGCTTTATCCGCTGCAACGCCGTGTCCAGGTCGGGTTGAATTCACTTGGATCCGAACTTCTGAAACTCCCTTGCTGCACCACCAACGCGCAAGGCAGTGAGCAGGGCGATCCACTCAATCTGGTGATGGTCGGCTCAGAACACGATGTGCTGGTGGCGCTGGTCCGGGCAGGGTGGGATTTCACTGAAACGATCAATGCATCCAGTGTCAGCCGGATGATCAGCGCGTTCACCTTTGGCGGCACCTACAGGAACTCGCCGGTCAGTGCCCTGCATTTCGACGGACGACCGCAGGATTTCGCCATGCAGCGGGCGCGGGCGAGCATTTCGCAGCGCAACCATCTGCGCCTTTGGCTGACACCGCTTCAAGTGAACAGCGCTCCTGTATGGATAGGGCAGATCAGCCGCGATATCGGCGTGAAAGTCACTACCCGTTCTCCAACGTTTACTACGCATGTGATTGATCCCGACGTGGACGAATCGCGCGACTACCTTCTGCAGGACATGCTGATGACCAGCAATGTAGCGCGCTGGGGCTACGGTGCTGGTGTAGGCGAGGCCAGCCAAGACAAGCCGCGGGTCAATCTGGCCGATGACCCCTATTTCACCGATGGCCGGCGATTGGTGATTTTTGTGGCGCAAAGTCCTCGTGCCATGCAGGATGCCGAGTTCTTTCAATGGTATCCGGATGGCTGCGATTCAGCCAATTCTCTTGATACTCAACCCCATTGTCCAAAATGAGGAATGAGCAGGTTTTGCCATTCAAATTCTATTGGTTTTGATCGTAAATAAAATATCCGGAGGTATTTTAATGTTGTTGACTAAATCAAGATATTTTGCTCTTTTAATGAGTGTGCTATCTGTCTGCACACTTATTTCAGGGTGCAGTTCGCTTGATCAGATGGAGGCTGAAAATTATCGCAACAAGTGCGAATCGCTGGGAATCAAGAGCGGTAGTCCATCATTCGATAGTTGCATTCTCCAGCAGCAAGCCTTGGAAGAGCAAAGTATCCAACGTTCGATGGATCGGGCTGCGCGCGCGAAGCATTAAAAAATAATCATCAATCCATAAATTCCCTGGGACTTCTTGGGGTTTCTTGAATTGTGAATGAACCAGAAAATATTTTTCAATAGAAAGAGGAGTTTATGCGAGCCGTCATCGTCGCCACGACATGGATGATCGGATCAGCCGGATTGATTCCGGCTGCTTCAGCGCAAGAGGTTATCGAGTGCCGCTCGACAAATTACCAGTACAATGAGTGTTATGCGGGCGGTTTGTCTCGCCCGCAGCTGATCCATCAGATTTCCAGCAGCTCTTGTATTCTCAACCGGACTTGGGGTTATAACTCCCGAACCGGATATATCTGGGTAGGAGAGGGCTGCGCCGGCACTTTCGCTGACGTGGGGGGCTACCACCACGGCCGCGGCGATACGTACGATTCTGGCGCACGTCACTATGACAGCCGGGGCCATGATGCGGGTCTTGTCGTTGGCGGGGCCGTGCTGGGTGCGGTGCTCGGTGCTGTGTTTTCGGGTGGCGACAGCGAAGAGCGAAAATCTCGTCCCAGCAGCTACGATGGTTGCCACGGCAGCGGCTGTCTGGTCACAGATCCCGATGATGGTCCGCCGGAGCCTGCCAATGGTCAATCGGAGTTCAACTGATGCGTCGCTATTGTTTCAAGCTTTTGTTGACTGTGCTGTCTGCCTCATTGCCTTGGGCTGTACTGGCGGCCGACGATCCTTGCTTCGAAAAGGCGCAGACCCAGGCGCAGTTGAACGAATGTGCTTTCAACTCCTGGAAACGGGCAGATGTCGAGCTGAATCACCTCTACCAACAAATGGGCGATCGTTTGCATAGCGACCAGAAGGCCCGCCAGTTGCTGGTAGATACCCAGCGGAAGTGGCTCAGCTTCCGGGACGCGGAGTGTGCTTTTCAGACCATGCGTTCTGCGGGAGGCAGTATTCAGCCGATGCTCGAGCGCAGTTGCTTGGCGGATCTCACCCGGGTCCGTATCACGGATTTCCAGAACCAGTTGGCCTGTGCCAAGGCGGCAGGTGAGCAGGGCGCCAGCGATTGCGCCATACCGCCAGGTAGCAAGTAGGCCGGGTTAGCGCCAGCGTTCCAGAAAAGCCATCAGCACGCGCGCTGAGTTTTCGGCGGCGATATTCAGGAAGGTGTTCATCTCGTTGGCGCCTGGTCCGCCGCCCGCCAGATCACTGACAGAGCGAAATGCCAGAAAGGGCACTCGGTTGGCCTGCGCGACCATGGCACAGGCGGCACTTTCCATGTCGACCACGTTTGCCTGGAACACTTCAGCCAAGTGTTTGCGGTATTGCGCGTTGTCGACGAACGCGGTACCCGACAGGCCTGTGCCGCCTACCACCAAGCGCGGCTGCTCGCGCAGGCAGACCTTGTCCTGGTCGCAGGGTTGCAGGGTGACATCCTGCACCCCCGGGCCAACGCCAGCAACCCAGGGTCTGCCGGGAACCAGAATTGCGGTTCCGGCCGGGAACGGACTTCTGACACTACCCGCACCGCGCGATGGAGCAGCATCCCGAAACCGGGCACCTGCATGGTTTCCTTGTCGGCAGGCCTCTCGTAAGTGCCTGGCGCGGTTTCACGGGCCATCAGGACCTCAAGATGTTGCCCCCAGCGTTCGGGCACGTTGACATCGCCAATGCGCAATTCGGGGTTCACGCCGCCCGCGATGCCGCTGAATAGGATGTGCGAAACATTGAACCGATCCAGCGCCAATTGGGTGTTCATCGTGGCATTGACCATGCTGATGCCGCTAAGAAACAAAAGCACCGGATGCCCTTGCAAACTGCCGGTAGTGAAAGTGACGCCATTCACCTGATATTGGCGTGGCTCACGCACGGCTTTGTGCAGAAGAACCAGTTCGGGCGCAAAAGCCGAGATGACTGCAATGCGGGGAGTGGACTCCAGCCGCATGCCGGAAGGTGAACTGGCCGAAGGCGCTTCGGGAACCGCCGGCTCCGCTTGCGCGGTAAGTCCTAACACCAGTCCAGTCAAGCCAAGCATCCATACACCTAGCGTGCCCCGCAAGCCGCGTGCCCACACTGCCTTCATGATGATCCCTTCCTTATTCTTCTGGAAACGAGAACCATAATCGCATAAAAAGCTGCCAGAGCGTGACGTCCAGCGAGCGAAGCTGGTATCTTTGCTGGTGCCATGACTGCCCTCGTCATACGACTGCGCGAACTGCTGCAGCGCTTTTTCCATCTGTCCGACTGGCAAGCCACTTTGTTCTGGGCCGCCGTCGTGGGAGTGGTGGGTGCCCTGGCCACCGAAGCGTTCCGATGGACGCTGCATGCGGTGGAAACCTTCCTCTTTGGCCATGGCGGGGGTCTTGTCGCCATTGCCCGCGGCTTGCCCTGGTACTGGCGCATTGCGGTTCCCACCATGGGCGGGCTCATCGCCGGCGGCTTGCT
The DNA here is from genome assembly GCF_049532675.1 of Ottowia sp. VDI28. Lineage (NCBI taxonomy): Bacteria > Pseudomonadati > Pseudomonadota > Betaproteobacteria > Burkholderiales > Comamonadaceae > Ottowia > Ottowia sp. VDI28. The sequence goes on from NZ_CP149820.1 coordinate 3,266,881, forward strand.
GGTACTGGCCCAGAGGGTCTCGGTGAAGAAGGCGACTTCCGACTACATGGAAGCCATCGTGGTAGGCGACGGCCGTATTCCAATGGCGCAGACCCTGGCTCGCAGCGGCTCCTCGCTGGTGAGCATCGCCAGCGGCGCCTCCATAGGCCGCGAGGGATCGATGGTGCAGCTTGCAGCGCTGGGGGCTTCGATCGTGGGCCGGTTACTGCGCTTTCCGGTCGAGCGGTTGCGCCTACTGGTCGCCTGCGGTGCCGCAGCGGGTATCACCGCTGCTTACAACGCGCCAATCGCGGGGGCTTTCTTCGTGGCAGAGATCGTGCTGGGTTCCATTGCCATGGAGATCGTGGGGCCGTTGCTGCTGTCAGCGGTGGTGGCCAACATCGTCATGCGTGAGTTTCCCGGTTACCAGCCAGTCTACGAGATGCCGCCGTTTCCGCCCATTTTCGGTGTGGAGGTGGTGTTGTTCGCGCTCATGGGCATCCTGATCGGGCTTGCTGCCGCTTTCTTCCTGCGCGGGCTCCAGGCCAGCCGCAACCTTTTCACCCGGGTACCGGTGGCGCTGCCGCTGCGCCTGGCATTAGGCGGATTGGTCGTGGGTGTGATTTCTACCATGGTGCCCGAGGTCTGGGGTAACGGCTATAGCGTGGTGAACGGCAACTTGCGCGATACCGGGCCTTGGCTGGTGTTGCTGGGCCTGCTGGCGGCCAAAGGCGTGGCCACGCTGGCGACGGTGGGGTCGGGTGCAGTCGGTGGAGTGTTCACGCCGGCGCTTTTCTTCGGCTGCATGATCGGGGCGCTTTTCGGCACCGGAATGCAGTCACTGTGGCCGCTGGGCACTTCGGCTCCGTTCGCCTACGCTATCGTCGGCATGGGCTCCTTTCTTGCAGCCATGACACAAGCGCCGCTCATGGCCATTCTGATGATCTTCGAGATGACGCTGAGCTACCAGGTCATGCTGCCGTTGATGGCCGCCTGCGTGACGGCTTACTTTGTTGTCCGCTCAGCCGACGTTGGCGCGATGTATGAGATCAGCGTGCGCCGCCGCAAGGAGAGTGACGCCCGCTTGCAACTGCGCAAGCTGCAGCTGCGCACCCTGGTGGAGCCGGCGATGACCACCGTGGGATTGGATGCAGAGCGCCCCGAGATGATGGATCTGTTCCACCGCTTTCCAGTCAAATACCTCTATGTGGTCGACAGCAGTAGCCACTACCTGGGTGTCGTATCGCTCAAGTCCTTGAGCGGGGGCAGTCTTGAAAGCACAGATGCTCGGCACGCGGCGGACTTCCTTTCACAGGAAGTCAGTCCTGTCACCTCCGGCATGGACTTGGCGGAGGCACTCCGGCGTTTCATGGAGCATCGCGGCGAACGCTTGCCGCTGGTCGAAAGCACCATCGATCCGGTGCTCCTGGGCGTGGTGAGCAAAAGTGCACTGCTTCAAACGTACTTCAAACTGAGCGCTTGAATTTGCTGCGGGATTTGGTTGAGGCTATTGATGCCTCCTGACTTATACCCACGCCCTGTGGGCGGAGTTGTGGAAAATGATTGGAATAACTCCTGCAGCCCGCACGGGGCCTGGTTTTGGACAAAACGCTTAAGTTTTAAGCAAAGTGTTTGAACAGTTCGCATCCACATGCCTCGCGCCAAAAAAAACCGCCCGAAGGCGGTTTTTCTGTGTGCAGCCTGATCAGGCCACGTCGCGGCGGGCAGAGCCCGTGTAGAGTTGGCGGGGACGGCCGATCTTGTAGTCGGCGTCGCTGATCATCTCGTTGAGCTGTGCAATCCAGCCCACGGTGCGGGCCAGGGCAAAAATGCCGGTGAACAGTTTGACGGGGATGCCGATGGCGCGCTGAACGATGCCTGAGTAGAAGTCGACGTTCGGGTAGAGCTTGCGCTGCACGAAATAATCGTCTTCCAGTGCGATCTTCTCCAGCGACTTGGCGAGTGCGAACAGAGGATCGTTTTCCAGGCCCAGCTCGCTCAGGACTTCGTTGCAGGTTTCCTGCATCAGCTTGGCGCGCGGATCGTAGTTCTTGTACACGCGATGGCCGAAGCCCATCAGCTTGACGCCGGAGTTCTTGTCCTTGACCTTGGACACGAACTCACCCACCTTGGCCACGCCACCCATTTTCTGGATGTCTTCCAGCATGTTCAAGGCTGCTTCGTTGGCGCCGCCGTGGGCCGGGCCCCACAGGCAAGCCACGCCAGCGGCAATGGCTGCGAAGGGGTTGGTGCCCGAGCTGCCGCACAGACGGACCGTCGAAGTGGAGGCATTCTGCTCGTGGTCGGCATGCAGGATGAAAATGCGGTCCAGCGCTTTTTCCAGCACGGGGTTGACCTTGTACTCAGCGCAGGGCGTGCCGAACATCATGCGCAGGAAGTTGCCCGCGTAGGAGAGGTCGTTCTGCGGATACATGTAAGGCTGGCCCACGCCGTACTTGTACGCCATGGCGACCATGGTCGGCATTTTGGCGATCAGGCGGATCGCGGAAATGTCGCGGTGCTCAGGGTTATGGATGTCGGTGCTGTCGTGATAGAAGGCCGACATCGCACCCACCAGGCCCGTCAAGACGGCCATGGGGTGTGCATCGCGGCGGAAGCCGCGCAGGAAGAACTGCATCTGCTCGTGGACCATGGTGTGGTCCAGCACGAGCTTGTGGAAGTCATCGCGCTGGGAGGCATCCGGCAGTTCCCCCTTGAGCAGCAGGTAACAGGTGTCGAGATAGTCGCACTTCTCGGCCAGTTGCTCGATAGGGTAGCCGCGATAAAGCAGTTCACCCTTGTCGCCATCGATGTAGGTGATGGTCGATTCGCAAGCCGACGTGGACATGAAGCCCGGGTCGTAGGTGAACATGCCGGTCTGGGCATACAGCTTGCGGATGTCAACGACGTCGGGTCCGATAGTACCCTGGTAAACCGGAAGTTCTACTCCGGGGCTGCCGTTTGAGAACGACAGGGTGGCTTTGTTGTCGGCAAGTTTCATCGATCAATTCCTGATGAGTTGGCGGTTGAAATCCATTGGAAGCGCAGCAGTTCGGGCCTGGGCCCTGATTCAGTGCCGCATCAGTTGCAGCATTTCGCGCACTTCCGGCGTATCGAGGTCGTCTTTGGGCTCGGTGCGGCGCAGCAGAAGATCTAGTAGATCGTTATCAGATAGATCCATCAGCTGCGTCAGGCCGCGCGCCTGTGCAGGTGTTACGCATGACTGGTGGCGTTCGAAGAACTTCTCGATGAAGAGGTCGTTCTCCAGCAAACCACGGCGGCAGCGCCAGCGCAGCTTGCTCAGCGCGCGTTCATCGATGCACTCGGCACTCATCCTCAGGCGGGCCTCAAGCGGCGCGACGAACCATCAATTCCTTGATCTTACCAATGGCCTTGGTCGGGTTCAGCCCTTTGGGGCAAACGTCAACACAGTTCATGATGGTATGGCAACGGAACAGACGGTAGGGGTCGTCGAGGTTGTCAAGGCGTTCGTTGGTGGCGTTGTCGCGGCTGTCGGCAATGAACCGATAGGCTTGGAGCAGGCCGGCCGGGCCAACGAACTTGTCGGGGTTCCACCAGAAGCTGGGGCAGGAAGTGGAGCAGCTGGCGCACAGAATGCACTCGTAGAGGCCGTTCAGTTCTTCGCGCTCTTCAGGCGACTGCAGGCGCTCTTTTTCGGGAGCGATCGAGTCGTTGATGAGGTAGGGTTTGATCGAATCGTACTGCTTGAAGAACTGCGTCATGTCTACGATCAGATCGCGCACCACGGGCAAGCCGGGCAGGGGCTTCAGCACGATCGGGTCTTTCAGCGTGCGCAGGTTGGTCAGGCAGGCCAGGCCGTTCTTGCCATTGATGTTCATCGCATCCGAACCGCACACGCCTTCACGGCAGGAGCGGCGGAAAGCCAGCGAAGGATCCTGCTCCTTGAGCTTGATCAGGGCATCCAGCAGCATGCGCTCATGGCCTTCGAGTTCGATCTCGATGGTCTGCATGTAGGGCTTGGCGTCCTTGTCGGGATCGTAGCGGTAGATCTTGAAAGTGCGTTTTTGCATCGTGTTGTCCTTGTGATCTTCGCTTTTATTACTTAGAACGTGCGCACCTTGGGCGGCACCGATTCCACCGTGAGTGGCTGCATGCGCACGGGCTTGTAGGTCAGGCTGTTGTCGGCCGAGTGCCACAGCGTGTGCTTCATCCAGTTGGCATCGTCACGGCCGAGCGGGGCAGTGGGGTGGTCGGCCGGGTGTTCGTAGTCGAGTACCGTGTGGGCGCCGCGGCATTCCTTGCGCGCGGCAGCCGACACCATGGTGGCCTGAGCGACTTCGATCAGGTTTTCGACTTCCAGCGCTTCGATGCGGGCAGTATTGAATACCTTGGAGGTGTCTTTCAGGCCGACATTCTTCGCGCGCTCGCGCAGAGCGCCGATCTTGGCCACACCTTCATCCATGCTCGCCTGGGTACGGAATACGCCGGCGTGCGCCTGCATGGCGCTGCGGATGTCGTTGGCTACGCTCTGGGCATATTCGCCATTGGGTGAACTGTCGAGGCGGTTGAGGCGTTCGAGCGAGGCTTCGGCAGTGTCCGCAGGCAGCGGCTTGTGCGAAGTGGTCTTGCTGAATTCGATGATGTGGTTGCCGGCAGCCTTGCCGAACACCAGAAGATCGAGCAAAGAGTTGGTGCCCAAGCGGTTGGCGCCGTGCACGCTCACGCAGGAGCATTCGCCTACGGCGTAGAGGCCTTGCACCGGCACGTTGTGGTCGCTGCCGTTGGGCACGACTACCTGGCCGTTGATGTTGGTCGGAATACCGCCCATTTGGTAGTGGATGGTGGGCACCACCGGGATCGGCTCCTTGGTGATGTCGACGTTGGCGAAGTTAACGCCGATCTCATACACCGAGGGCAGGCGCTTGTGGATGGTTTCCGCGCCGAGGTGATCCAGCTTGAGCAGGATGTAGTCCTTGTTCGGACCGCAACCGCGGCCTTCCTTGATTTCCTGGTCCATCGAGCGGGACACGAAATCCCGCGGTGCCAGATCCTTCAGCGTAGGCGCGTAGCGCTCCATGAAGCGCTCACCATTGCTGTTCAGCAGAATGGCGCCTTCGCCCCGGCAGCCTTCGGTCAGCAGCACGCCCGCACCCGCCACGCCGGTAGGGTGGAACTGCCAGAATTCCATGTCTTGCAGGGGAATGCCCGAACGGGCCGCCATGCCCAGGCCGTCGCCGGTGTTGATGAAGGCGTTGGTGCTGGCGCCGAAAATCCGGCCGGCACCGCCAGTGGCCAGCATGACCGTCTTGGCGTGCAGCACATACAGCTCGCCCGTTTCCATCTCGAGAGCGGTCACGCCCACCACGTCGCCTTCGGCGTCGCGGACCAGGTCGAGCGCCATCCACTCGACGAAGAAGGTGGTCTTCGCTTGCACGTTCTGCTGGTAGAGCGTGTGCAGCATGGCGTGGCCTGTACGGTCGGCGGCGGCGCAGGCGCGCTGCACCGGCTTCTCGCCGTAGTTCGCGGTGTGGCCGCCGAAGGGGCGTTGGTAGATGGTGCCGTCAGGGTTACGGTCGAACGGCATGCCCATGTGCTCGAGGTCGTAGACGACTTTCGGTGCTTCGCGGCACATGAATTCGATGGCGTCCTGGTCACCGAGCCAGTCACTGCCCTTGATGGTGTCGTAGAAGTGATAGTGCCAGTTGTCTTCGCTCATGTTGCCGAGCGAGGCACCGACGCCACCCTGTGCGGCGACGGTGTGCGAGCGGGTCGGAAAGACCTTGGACAGTACGGCAACGTTCAGGCCGGCGCGCGCCAATTGCAGCGAGGCACGCATGCCGGAGCCGCCGGCGCCGACGATCACCACGTCGAACTTGCGAACGGTGATTTGGTCTTTGGTGTAACTCATGATCGTGGATTCAATTCTTGTGGGGTTTCAAGTGGTGCAGCGGTTGAGTGGATGGATCAGAGGCGCCACAGCACCTGCACAGCCCAGCCCGCGCAGCCCACCAGCCAGATGAGCGAAAGAGTGTCCAGCACCAGCTTCACGCCGACTGGCTTGACGTAATCCATCCAGATGTTGCGGATGCCCACCCAGGCGTGCCAGGCCAGCGCCACGATGACGGAGAACGTGAGAACCTTCATCCATTGGGATGCGAAGATGCCGGCCCATTTCTCGTAGCCCATGGGGCCTTTGTTGACCAGGACCTGGATCAGGACGATCAAAGTGAAGACGGCCATCAGCGCGCCCGTGAAGCGCTGGCTCAGCCAATCGCGCAAACCGTAATGAGCGCCCACCACGAGGCGCTTGGAACCGTAGTTCACAGCCATTTTCTGTTCCCTTCTTCTTAATACAAACCAAACAGCTTGGCACCCAGGATCACTGTGAGCGCGATGCTCAACACCAGGGTGGTGACCGCGGTGCTACGGCCGAATTCCTTGCTCAGCTTGTGCGTGGCATCCATGTAGAGGTGGCGCAGGCCGGCGATCAGGTGGTGCAGGTATGCCCAGATGAGCGCCAGTGCCACCAGTTTGATGAACCAGCCGGGAAAGATCCACAGCCCGGCGGTGAAGGCCGAGCTGAACTGGCCGAAGGAGATTTCCGATGACACTGACTTGTCGAACAACCAGATGATGAACGGCAGCAAGATGAACATCAGCGCACCACTGACCCGATGGAGGATCGACACGATGGCCGCGAGCGGCATTCGGTAGGTGGAGACATCCTGGAAGATGTTGATGTTGCGGAACTCGGGCCGCTTCTTGGCTACTTCGCTCATGGCAGTGCTTTCTTAAAATGTGTAACGACCAGGGTCGTTGTTCGCGGGCAATTCTGGGCAAACTCGTAAATTCTATTGCAACGCAGCAAGCGTGCGTCGAGATGGTGCGGTATTGTCTACAGAGGCGTTCAACTATGGTGCGCCAGGCAGGACGTGCCGCTGAGCAGCCCGAGTTCAGTTCAGCTTGTTCCTGTAGTGATGCGTATCGGTGCGATAAAGGCCGCGGCGCAATTCCATGGGCGCGTCGTTGTAGGTGTACGCGATGCGTTCCACGCTCAGCAGAGGCGTGCTTGGCGTGATGCCGAGTAGGGCGGCTTGCTCGGCATCAGGCAGCACGGCGCGGATTTTCTCGTCCGCGCGCACCATGCGCACGCCGAATTCGGCTTCGAACAGGGCGTACATCGGGCCGTGGTAATCGGCCAGGCGCTCCGCCGTCAGCCCTTTGAAGGGGCCGCCGGGCAGCCAAAGATCCTCGCAAATGGTGGGCACTCCCGAAAAACTGAGCACACGCCGCGCCTGCAGAACCGGGTCTCCGGTGCGCAGCGCCAGCGCCCGCGCGATCTCGGCGCTGGCGCGCAGCCGGCGGCATTCGACGATGTTGCGCTGGGCCGGCCCTTCGCTGTCGGTGGTGCCGTTGTCAGGCTCCAGGCGAAGAAAACGGTACTGCACGTGCTGCTCGGCATGTGTGGCCACGAAGGTGCCTCGGCCCTGGCGGCGGACCAGCAGGTTCTCGGCGGCGAGTTCGTCCACGGCTTTTCGCACCGTGCCTTGGCTGACCCGAAAACGGGCGGCCAGATCGAATTCGCTGGGAATGACTTCGCCCGGCCTCCATTCACCCTGCTGCAGGCTGCGCAGGATCAGGCTTTTGATCTGCTGATACAGCGGGCTGAAGGCTGGCGTGCCATTGCCCGCCAGCGCGTCGGAGGGGGGCGTTTGCTCGAAATCTGCGAGAGACGAGGAGATCGAAGGGGCGGTAGTAGCCATGAGAGGCAATCATATCTTATATAAGACACAAGACAAATTGACCTCTGAGGGTTTTCGAGGATACACTTGGGGGTTTCTTGCCATGCGCTGTCACGCCTAGCCCGCTCTGGTTCTCGCAGGTTTTCGCTTGTGCGAGGCGCATGGTCAACAGCTGTTTTCTCATCACCATCAACTGGAGTTTTTCCATGAGCAAGAAGCCTGTTCGTGTCGCCGTCACCGGCGCCGCCGGTCAAATTGGTTACGCCCTGCTGTTTCGCATCGCCTCCGGCGAAATGCTGGGCAAGGACCAACCGGTGATCCTGCAACTGCTCGAAATTCCCGACGAAAAAGCGCAGAAGGCCCTGAAGGGCGTCATGATGGAATTGGAAGACTGCGCCTTCCCGCTGCTGGCCGGCATGGAAGCGCACAGCGATCCGATGACCGCATTCAAGGACACCGACTACGCTCTGCTGGTCGGCGCCCGTCCCCGCGGCCCCGGCATGGAGCGCGCAGACCTGCTGGCTGCCAACGCGCAGATCTTCACCGCTCAAGGCAAGGCCCTCGATAAAGTGGCCAGCCGCAACGTCAAGGTGCTGGTAGTGGGCAACCCGGCCAACACCAATGCCTATATCGCCATGAAATCGGCTCCCAGCCTGCCGGCGAAGAACTTCACCGCCATGCTGCGCTTGGACCACAACCGCGCGCTGAGCCAAGTGGCTGCCAAGACCGGCAAACCTGTGGCCAGCATCAAGAAGCTGACCGTATGGGGCAACCACTCGCCCAGCATGTACGCCGACTACCGCTTCGCCACCATCGACGGCCAGAGCGTGAAAGACATGATCAATGACCAGGAATGGAACGCCAACGTGTTCCTGCCCACGGTGGGCAAGCGCGGTGCCGCCATCATTGACGCCCGCGGCCTGTCTTCCGCAGCTTCAGCCGCCAACGCCGCCATCGACCACATGCACGATTGGGCCCTGGGCACCAACGGCGAGTGGGTGACCATGGGTATTCCTTCGCAGGGCTGGTATGGCATTCCGCAAGATGTCATGTTCGGTTTCCCCGTGACTTGCGAGAACGGCGAATACAAGGTGGTCGAAGGCTTGCCGATCGACGCGTTCAGTCAAGAACGCATCAACCTCACGCTGGCCGAAATTGAAGGCGAGAAAGACGGCGTCAAGCACCTGCTCGGGTAAATCCTGGCGGTGACCTGACCGTTCCGCGTGGAATTCGCCAAGAACTCCACGCGGAGCTCCGCAAAGTAAAGTAAAGCAAAGCCGAAAGCTCAGCCATCCTCCATGCATCCTCGCGACATCCTTCTTGGTGCCCAGGCCGCCGCCAGCATGCTGCCGGTATGTGACCATTACAGCGGCGTCGAGTCGCGTATGCGCAAGAGCCTGCAGTTGCAGGCCGAGATGAGCGAGGAATTCAGTACCTGCGTGTTTGATGTCACGCTCGATTGCGAAGACGGCGCCCCGGTAGGCGGCGAGACTGAGCACGCCGCGCTGGTCACGGAGCTGGCGCTGTCGGCGCCTCCCGGTGCGCGCGTCGGTGTCCGCGTGCACCCGGTGGATCATCCCGCTTTCGCGGCCGATGTGGCGCAGATCGCCGGCAAGGCGGGCGCGCGGCTTTCGCACATCATGATTCCCAAGGTGGAGTCCGTGGATGATGTCGCCCTGGCTGAAAAAGCGCTTCTGTCAGCGCACCCGGCAGGCCTGCCATTGCATGTGTTGATCGAATCGCCGGCTGCCGTGCAGCGCGCTTTCGACATCGCGGCGCATCCGCGCGTGCAGTCTCTCAGCTTCGGTTTGATGGATTTCGTTTCAGCCCACGCCGGTGCGATTCCTGCCGAGGGGATGGGCATCAACGGCCAGTTCTCGCACCCATTGGTTTTACGTGCCAAGCTTGAGATTGCCTCCGCGGCTCATGCATTCGGCAAGGTTCCATCGCACTGCGTGGTGACCGAATTCAACGACACGGAGGCCATGCGAATGGCTGCCGGGCGCGCTGCCCGTGAGTTCGGCTACACCCGCATGTGGAGTATTCATCCCAGCCAGATCCGGCCCATTCTCGCGGCTTTCGCACCGGACGAGGCTCAAATCGAAACGGCTGCCGCGATCCTGCTGGCTGCTGCCCAGGCCGACTGGGCGCCCATCAGCTTCGCCAACGCCTTGCACGACCGAGCCAGCTACCGGCATTTCTGGTATGTGCTGGAGCGTGCCCATGCTACCGGCCGGGCGCTTCCTTCAGAAGTGGCGCGCTGGTTTTGAATGCGTTTTTTGACATGCGGATACGTCTCAATGCCATGTCATCATCGCGTTCTTTCTTTTTCCTGACGAAAGAGGCTTTCCCATGAAGTTGATCGCACTTGCCAGTCTCGCCCTTGCCTTGGCGTGGCCGCTAGGCGCCGCTCAGGCGCAAACCACCGACAAGAAGCCGGCAGCCGCGAAGAAGGCTCCCGCCAAGGCGTCTACGGCAAAGAAGGCCACTACTCAGAAAAAGCCGTTGCCAAGAAAAAGGTGCCGGCAAAGACGGCCAAGGCTGTGGAGGCCAATACACCGGTCACGCCGATCAGCAACTATCTGAGCGCGGCTGAGTTGGCTATCGCCGACCGCATCCAGACCGGAAAGATCCAATGCGAGTTGGGTGCCGACGTCACAGTGAAGGCTGACGAACAGAACCGCGGCTTTTTCCACATCAGCACGGGCAAGCGCCGTTATTACATGTACCCCGTGGAAAGCCGCACAGGAGCCATACGTCTGGAGGACGGCAAGGCGGGCGCCATGTGGCTGCAGCTTGGTAACAAGTCCATGCTGATGGACCAGAAGGCGGGCCAACGCGTAGCCGACGAGTGCGCGACCGCCGAGCAACGCCTGGTGGCGGACAAGATGAAAGCCGACAAGACCCCAGGTCTGTTGGATGACTTGAAAAAGTAAGTGTTGAAAGAGGTGGCCTTTGAGCACGCTCTTAGAGGCTGCCGCCCGCTCATTGGCATATTCCCACGTGTTTTGAATTCGTTAGTTTCAGGAGAAAGAAAAAATGTTGAAAGCCTATCGTGACCACGCCGCTGAGCGGGCTGCCCTGGGTATTCCGCCGCTGCCGCTGGATGCGACGCAAACCGCCGAATTGATCGAGCTGATCAAGAATCCGCCTGCTGGCGAAGATGCGTTCCTGCTCGATCTGCTGACGCACCGCGTGCCTCCGGGTGTCGACGATGCCGCCAAGGTCAAGGCCAGCTTCCTGGCTGCCGTCGCGCACGGGGATCTCAAGGTCAACCTGATCTCCAAAGCCAAGGCGACCGAGCTTCTGGGCACCATGGTCGGCGGCTACAACGTGCACCCGATGATCGAGCTGCTGGACGACGCCGAAGTTGCTGGCATTGCTGCCGAGGGCCTGAAGAAGACCCTGCTGATGTTCGATTACTTCAATGACGTGGCCACCAAGGCCAAGGCCGGCAATGCCAAAGCCAAGGAAGTGATGCAGAGCTGGGCCGACGCCGAGTGGTTCACCTCACGCCCTGAAGTCGAGAAGAAAATCACCGTCACCGTGTTCAAGGTGCCCGGCGAAACCAATACCGACGACCTGTCTCCCGCGCCTGACGCCTGGAGCCGTCCGGACATTCCGTTGCACTACCTGGCGATGCTGAAGAACACCCGTCCCGACGCGGCCTTCAAGCCCGAGGAAGATGGCAAGCGCGGCCCGATGCAGTTTATCGAGGACCTGAAGAAAAAAGGTCATCTGGTTGCCTACGTGGGCGACGTGGTGGGTACCGGCTCTTCGCGCAAGTCCGCCACGAACAGCGTGATCTGGGCTACGGGCGCGGACATCCCCTTCGTGCCGAACAAGCGTTTCGGCGGCGTGACGCTGGGCGGCAAGATCGCTCCGATCTTCTTCAACACGCAGGAAGATTCCGGCTCGCTGCCGATCGAAGTGGATGTTGCCAAGATGGAGATGGGCGACGTGCTCGACATCTTCCCCTACGAAGGCAAGATCGAGAAGAGCGGCGAGAAAGTGGCCGACTTCCAGCTCAAGAGCGATGTGCTGCTCGACGAAGTGCGTGCTGGCGGCCGTATCAACCTGATCATCGGCCGCTCGCTCACCGCCAAGGCCCGTGAAGCACTGGGCCTTCCGGCTTCGAGCGCTTTCCGCTTGCCCCAGGCGCCTGCCGAGTCCAAGGCTGGCTTCACGCTGGCGCAGAAGATGGTCGGCCGTGCTTGCGGCTTGCCTGAAGGGCAGGGCATTCGTCCGGGTACCTATTGCGAGCCGCGCATGACCACTGTGGGCAGCCAGGATACCACCGGCCCCATGACACGCGACGAGCTGAAGGATCTGGCTTGCCTGGGCTTCTCCGCCGACATGGTGATGCAGTCCTTCTGCCACACCGCGGCCTACCCGAAACCCGTGGACGTGAAAACCCACCGCGAGCTGCCTGCCTTCATCAGCAACCGCGGCGGCGTGGCCCTGCGTCCTGGCGATGGCGTGATCCACTCCTGGCTCAACCGCCTGCTGCTGCCTGACACCGTGGGCACGGGCGGCGATTCGCACACGCGCTTCCCGATCGGTATTTCCTTCCCCGCAGGCTCAGGCCTTGTGGCTTTCGGTGCCGCCACCGGCGTGATGCCTCTGGACATGCCTGAGTCGGTGCTGGTGCGCTTCAAGGGCGACCTGCAACCTGGCGTGACCCTGCGCGATCTCGTGCACGCTATTCCGCTGTACGCTATCAAGCAAGGCCTGCTCACCGTGGCCAAGGCTGGCAAGAAGAACATCTTCTCAGGCCGTGTCCTTGAGATCGAAGGCTTGCCCGATTTGAAAGTGGAGCAAGCGTTTGAACTCTCCGATGCTTCGGCCGAGCGCTCGGCCGCTGGATGCACCATCAAGCTCAACAAAGAGCCGATCGCTGAATACCTGAAGTCGAACGTCGTTCTGATGAAGAACATGATCGCAGACGGTTACGCCGACGCGAAGACGTTGGCCCGCCGCATCGAGAAAGTGGAGGCATGGCTTGCCAAGCCCGACCTGCTCGAAGCCGACAAGGACGCCGAATACGCTGCCGTGATCGAGATCGATCTGGCTGACATCAAGGAGCCTATCGTCTGCTGCCCCAATGATCCGGACGATGCCAAGTTCCTCTCCGAAGTCGCCGGCACCAAGATCGACGAAGCCTTCATCGGTTCCTGCATGACCAACATCGGCCATTTCCGCGCGGCAGCCAAACTGCTCGGCGGCCAGCGTGATATTCCTGTCAAGCTGTGGGTGGCACCGCCCACCAAGATGGATCAGAACGAGCTGATCAAGGAAGGCCACTACGCGGCTTTCGGCACGGCCGGGGCGCGCACCGAGATGCCCGGCTGCTCGCTGTGCATGGGTAACCAGGCGCAGGTGCGCGAAGGCGCGACGGTGATCTCCACCAGCACCCGCAACTTCCCCAACCGCCTGGGCAAAAACACCAACGTGTTCCTCGGCTCGGCCGAACTGGCTGCCATCGCTTCGCGCATGGGCAAGCTGCCCACCAAGGAGGAGTACCTCAAGGAAATGGGCGTCATCGATGCAGACAAGGCGAGCGTCTACCGCTACATGAACTTCGACCAGATCGAGGAGTATGCGGACGCAGCCAAGGAAGTGGCTGTTTAAGCGCTTCTGACCCTGCTCAAAAGCGGCCTTCGGGCCGCTTTTTTTATTTTTGGCGCGGTTCGGGTTCCAGAATCGGCTCTCTCCGCCTTTACCGGTGGGGGCGTTGAGCTTCGCTGTGTTTGGTGCTTCGGTTGACGGGCAGAGGGCAGGCGGGTTTTCACTCCTTTTTGCACGTCCGGCGGAGGCTACCATCAGGCTTGTTCTCAACTATATCTGTCGCAGTTGGGACAAGCCCTATTGCGCTGCAACATCCAGCTTCTACAATGAAAGAGAACGATCGTTCTTTTTACTTTTTTGAGGGACAGCATGACCGCTGAATACAAGCTCCAAGGTGACATCGCCGTCATTACCCTGAACAACCCGCCGGTGAACGGCCTTGGTCTTTCAACCCGTCAAGGCATTGCTGCCAGCCTGGAAAAAGCCAATGCCGATCCGGCCGTGAAGGCCATTGTGCTGACGGGCGCCGGCAAGGCGTTTTCGGGCGGAGCAGATATCCGCGAATTCAATTCCCCCAAGGCCGTGCAGGAGCCGAACCTGCTGAGTGTGATCCGCGCGGTGGAAAATTCCGTCAAGCCCGTGGTGGCGGCGGTTCACAGCGTGGTGATGGGCGGCGGACTGGAGCTGGCCCTGGGCGCGCACTACCGCATTGCGGCGCCAGGCACCAAGGTCGCGTTGCCTGAAGTCAAGCTGGGCCTGATCCCCGGTGCCGGCGGCACACAGCGGCTGCCGCGCGTGCTGGGTGTGGAAACCGCGCTGAACATGATCGTCAAGGGCGATCCGGTCAACAGCGAAATGCTGGCCGGCCTGCCTGGGCAGAAACTGTTCGATCAGCTTGCCGCCACGCCCGAGTCGTTGGCGGAAGAAGCGCTGGCTCTGGCGCGCAAGGTGGCGGCACAGCACGCCGATGGTTCCCCGCTGCCGCTGGTGCGTAATCTGCCGTGCAAGCATCCGCAGGGCGACGCCTACTTCCAGTTCGCGCGCAACATGGTAAAGGGCATGGCGAAGAATTTCCCCGCACCCGCCAAGTGTGTGGATGCCGTGGAAGCCGCCACCAAGCGCAGGTTTGAAGACGGCATGGTATTCGAGCGCGAGATATTCACCGCGCTCATGCAAACCCCGGAATGCAAGGCGCTGCGCCACATTTTCCAGGCAGAGCGCGCCGCCTCGAAGATTCCCGATGTGGGCTCCGACATCGTTCCGCGCGAGATCAAGAGCGTGGCCGTGATTGGCGCCGGCACCATGGGTGGCGGCATCACCATGAACTTCCTGAATGCCGGCATCCCCGTCAAGATGCTGGAAATGAAGCAGGAAGCGCTTGATCGCGGTCTTGCCACCATGCGCAAGAACTACGAGGCGCAGGTCAAGAAAGGCAAGCTCAAGCAAGACAAGTACGAGCAGCGCATGAGCCTGCTGACCACCACGTTGAGCTATGACGACATCAAGGACGCCGATCTCGTGATCGAAGCGGTGTTCGAGGAGATGGGCGTCAAGGAGGCCGTCTTCAAGAAACTCGACGAAGTGATGAAGCAGGGCGCCATTTTGGCCTCCAATACGTCCACGCTCGATGTCGACAAGATCGCTGCTTTCACCAAGCGTCCGCAAGACGTCGTGGGCATGCACTTCTTCAGCCCGGCGAACGTGATGAAGTTGCTGGAAGTCGTGCGTGGCGCGAAAACCGCCAAGGACGTGCTGGCCACCGTGATGGCGATCGCCAAGAAGATCCGCAAGACAGCCGTGGTTTCCGGCGTATGCGACGGCTTCATCGGCAACCGCATGATCGAGCAGTACAGCCGCCAGGCAGGTTTCCTGTTGGAAGAGGGCGCTACGCCCCAGCAGGTCGACAAGGCGATCGAACGCTTCGGCTTTGCCATGGGCCCGTTCCGCATGGGTGATCTGGCCGGTAACGATATCGGCTGGGCTATCCGCAAGCGCCGCTATCAGGAAAAGCCCGACATGAAATACAGCAAGACGGCTGACTTGCTGTGCGAGATGGGCCGCTATGGCCAGAAAACCGGCGCCGGCTGGTACGACTACAAACCCGGCAAGCGCGATGCCATTCCCTCGAAACTGGTCGAGGACATGATCGAGAAGCATCGCAAGGACCTGGGCCTCACCCCGCGCAAGATCAGCGACGACGAGATCGTCCAACGCCTGGTGTATTCGCTCGTGAACGAGGGCGCGCGCATCCTGGAAGACGGCATTTCCAGCAAGGCCAGCGATATCGACATGGTGTATCTCACGGGCTATGGCTTCCCGGTCTGGCGCGGCGGCCCGATGCAGTACGCCGATCAGGTGGGCCTGTTCAACGTGGCCGAGAGCATGAAGCGCTTTGCCCGCAACCCCAACGACGATGCGACGTTCTGGCAACCCGCTTCGCTGTTGCAGAAGCTGGTTGAAGAAGGCAAGAGTTTCAACGGCTGATCGTCGTCGTTCCCCGCCGTCATTCCAGCGAAGACAGGAATGACGGCATAGTCTTTGCCTCCACCATGCTCAAGAAAGCACTACTAGCCGTCATTCTGCTCATCGCCGCGCTGGTAGTGGCGGTGGCGGTCAATACCTGGCGCCAAGGTTCGCGCCAGATCAATGTGCAACCGGCACCGCCGCTGGCCGTGGACGCCGACGCCGCGGCCCGCAGGTTGTCGCAGGCTATCCGTTTCAAAACCGTTTCCAGCCTGGACGATGCCGGCCTCAATGCCGATCAGTTCAAGGCACTGCATGCGCACCTGCAGGCCAGTTACCCGCGCGCGCATGCTGCCCTCAAGCGCGAAATGGTCGGCGATCTCACGCTGCTCTACACCTGGCCGGGCACTGACGCCTCGGCAAAGCCGATCCTGCTGCTCGCGCACCAGGACGTGGTGCCCATTGCCCCTGGCACCGAAGCCAAATGGCAGGCAGAGCCTTTTGCGGGCGAGATCAAGGAAGGCTTTGTCTGGGGCAGGGGTGCCTGGGATAACAAGGCCAACCTGATGGGCCAGATGGAAGCCATCGAAATGCTGCTGGCGGAAGGCTTCAAGCCGCGACAGACCATCTACATTGCCATGGGTGCGGACGAGGAAGTAGGGGGCCTGCGTGGTGCCAAGAAGGTGGCTGAGCTGCTGGCCTCGCGCGGTATCAAGCTCGATTTCGTGCTGGACGAAGGCTTGCTGATCACCGATGGCATTCTCAAAGGTCTCGACAAGCCTGCCGCTCTGATCGGTATCGCCGAGAAAGGCTACCTTTCTGTGGAGATGCACGCGCATGGCACGCCTGGTCATTCCTCCATGCCGCCGCCAGCTGGTACGGGCGCCATTGGCATTCTGAGCGGAGCGCTGGCCCGCCTGGAGGACAAACAGATGCCGGCCCACATCCGTGGCGTAGCCAAGGAAATGTTCGACACCATCGGGCCTGAGATGAGCGGCTTCGGCCGTGTGGCGCTTTCCAACCTGTGGCTGTTCGGCCCGTTGGTGCAGCGCCAGCTGGAGGCAGGAGGCAGCACGAATGCCATGCTTCGCACGACGACGGCTCCTACTATTTTTGAAGCCGGCAACAAGGACAATGTGATTCCGGGCGAGGCCAAGGCCACGGTCAATTTCCGGCTGCTGCCCGGCGACACTCAGGAAAGCGTGCTGAAACATGTGAAGGAGGCTGTCGGCGAGCAGCCTGAAGGGCGTTTCGAGCTGAAGACGCTCGCGGGTGCCTCGGAGCCTTCCCCCGTTTCGCCGACCGCTTCGGCTTCATACCAGTTGATGAACCGTACGCTGCGCTCGCTTTTTCCGGACGTGCTGGTGGCGCCGAGCCTGATGATTGCCGCCACGGACTCACGCCATTTCACCGGCGTCAGTGATCACATCTACCGCTTTTCACCCGTGCGTGCCAAGACCGAAGACCTGGCGCGCTTCCATGGGACCAATGAGCGCGTGAGTGTGGCCAATTTCGGCGAGCTGATCCGCTTTTACGTGCAGTTGCTGCGTAATACCTCCGTGCCTGCCGGCACGGCTTCCTAGTTTTTTCTGGTTTCCCCGGTTTTTTCGTTTTCACAAGAAAGGTCGTCACAATGAGCCAAGCCGTCATCGTCTCCACTGCCCGCACCCCGCTCGCCAAGAGCTG
Organism: Ottowia sp. VDI28; assembly: GCF_049532675.1. Classification (NCBI taxonomy): domain Bacteria; kingdom Pseudomonadati; phylum Pseudomonadota; class Betaproteobacteria; order Burkholderiales; family Comamonadaceae; genus Ottowia; species Ottowia sp. VDI28. The sequence goes on from NZ_CP149820.1 coordinate 3,284,301, forward strand.
GAAAGGCGGCTTCAACATGACTCATGGCGCCACCCTGGGCGGCCACGCGGTGCAGCACGCCATTGCCCGCGCCGGTATCGACGCCGCCGAGATCGAGGACGTGATCATGGGCTGTGCTAACCCCGAAGGCGCCACGGGGGCGAACATCGCCCGCCAGATTGCGCTCATGGCGGGTTGTCCTGTCTCGGTTTCCGGCATGACCGTGAACCGTTTCTGCTCTTCCGGCCTGCAGACCATCGCTCTCGCGGCACAGCGCATCATCGCGGGCGAAGGCTCTGCCTATGTGGCTGGCGGGGTGGAAAGCATCTCGTGCGTACAGCAGGAGATGAACCAGCACATGCTGCGGGATCCGGCGCTCGACCGCATCAAGCCCGAGATTTATTGGAGCATGCTGCAAACCGCCGAGCAAGTGGCCAAGCGCTACAACATCAGCCGCGACGCCATGGACGAATACGGCGCTGGCAGCCAGCAGAAAGCCTGCGCTGCCCAGGCGGCCGGCAAGTTCGACGACGAGATTGCCCCCATCACCGTGACGGCCGGTGTGGCCGATCCCGTCATGGGCCTGCGCACCAAGGAAATCACGGTCTCCAAGGACGAGGGCACCCGCGAAGGCACCACCAAGGAAGGCATCAGCGGCATCAAGCCGGCGCTGCCTGGCGGTCTGATCACGGCAGGCAATGCCAGCCAGTTCTCCGATGGCGCCGGCGCTTGCGTGGTCATGCACGAAGAGATGGCCAGCAAGAAAGGCCTCAAGCCGCTGGGGCGTTTCCTCGGTTTCGCCGTGGCAGGCTGCGAGCCTGACGAAATGGGCATTGGCCCCGTCTTCGCCGTGCCCAAAGTCCTGAGCCGCCTGGGCCTGAAGGTGAGCGACATCGACTTGTGGGAGCTGAACGAAGCGTTCGCGGTGCAGGTGCTCTATTGCCGCGACAAGCTGGGCATTCCCGCTGACCGTCTGAACGTGAACGGCGGCGCTATTGCGCTCGGCCACCCCTATGGCGTGAGCGGCCAGCGCCTGACCGGCCACGCGCTCATCGAGGGCAAGCGCCGTGGCGCCAAGAAGGTGTGCGTGACCATGTGCATCGGTGGCGGCATGGGCGCTGCGGGCATCTTCGAGGTGCTCTGACTCTGATCCCGAACGCTCATGAGCCTGCGCAACACACTTGATTTTCTGCTGTACAGCTGGCTTGACGCGCCAGCGCTCACGCAGCGCCCGCGATTTGCCGAACACTCGCGCGAAACTTTCGATGCGGTGATGGACACCTGCGAGCGCATTGCGAACGAGAAGTACGCGCCTTTCAACCGCGTCGTCGATGTGGAGGAACCACGCACCGAGCAGGAGCCCGATGGCAGCCTGCGCGTGGTGTTGCCCAGGGCCACCCTCGATGCACGGCTGGCTTATGCGGAAAGCGGCATGTTGGCCGCTGCGCAGGACTACGAGCACGGCGGCATGCAATTGCCTTATCTGGTGGAAGCGGCTGCCAATGCATTCTTCGGCAAAGCCTCCATCAGCATCGGTGCCAACCTGCTGACTGTCGGCAATGCCAACCTACTGATGGCGCACGGCACGCCCGCGCAGCAGCAGGTGTTCGCCGCCAACGAGTTCAACGGCCGCTGGACGGGCACTATGTGCCTGAGCGAACCCCAGGCAGGCTCCAGCCTGAGCGACATCGCCACCCGCGCCGAGCTGGAAGACGAGGGCGATGCTCTTGGCCCGCGCTACCGCCTGCGCGGCAATAAGATGTGGATTTCCGGTGGCGAGCATGAATTGGCCGAGAACATCGTGCACCTGGTTCTGGCCAAGATCCCGGGGCCTGATGGCAAGCTGGTGCCGGGGGTCAAGGGCATCTCACTGTTCATCGTGCCGAAAAAACTGGTCGATATGAACGGCCAGTTGACCGGCATACGCAACGATGTCGCGTTGGCCGGCCTCAACCACAAACTGGGGTGGCGTGGAACCACGAACACGCTGCTCAACTTCGGCGAAGGCAAGTTTCCGGTGGACGGCAAGGCCGGCGCCGTAGGCTACCTGGTGGGCAAGCCGGGCGAAGGCCTGCGGTGCATGTTCCACATGATGAATGAAGCGCGAATCGCTATCGGCATGGCTGCGACCATGCTGGGCCTGGCGGGTTACGAGGCTTCATTGGAGTATGCCCGCACGCGCACGCAGGGCAGGCCGGTAGGAGCAGGGGGCAAGGACGCCACCCAGGCGCCCGTTCGCCTGATCGAGCATGCCGACATCAAACGCATGCTGATGATCCAGAAAGCGTACTGCGAAGGGGCGTTGGCGTTGCTGCTCTACAGCGCCCAGTTGGTGGATGAGCAACATACGGGCGACGCTGCAGCCGCGGATGACGCGCGCCTGCTGCTTGAAGTGCTCACGCCCATTGCCAAGAGCTGGCCGAGCGAAAATTGCCTGGAAGCCAATTCGCTGGCCATCCAGATTCACGGCGGCTATGGCTATACGCGCGATTTCCCGGTGGAGCAGTACTGGCGCGACAACCGCCTGAATATGATCCACGAGGGTACGCACGGTATCCAGGCGATGGATCTGCTGGGCCGCAAGGTCTTGATGGAGGGCGGGCGCGGATTGAAGCTGCTGGCCGGGCGCATCAACGCGACCATCGAAAAAGCCCTGCAGGAGCCTCAACTGGCGATTCACGCCAATGCGCTCGCCCAGGCGCTGGCGCGCGTAGGTGCCGCCACCAAGGCCGCATGGGCAACAGCCCAGCCGTCCGAGGCGTTGGCCAACGCGGTGCCCTATATGCAGGCGTTCGGGCACATGGTGCTGGCCTGGATATGGCTTGACCTGGCGCATGCAGCGCTGAAAGGCGGCACTGCAGGCCATGAGTCCGTCCGCGGATACGTTTCGACAATGACCTACTTCTACCACTACGAACTGCCCAAGATCGATGCCTGGCTGCGCGTGGTGGAGTCACGCGATATGACTTGCGCAGAAATGCCTGAAGAGGCGTTTTGAAGGCTTGATCATCAATCAATAACGCCCAAGGCAAACACGTTCTAATGGCCGAGGATTCGGCTTCGAGCTTCCTCCGACTTTTCAATCTGAGAGACAAACCATGACTCGCAACGTTCAGCAACTTTTTGATCTCAAGGGCAAGACCGCCCTCGTCACCGGTGCATCGCGCGGTCTGGGACTGCAAATGGCCCATGCCCTGGGCGAGGCCGGTGCGCGCCTGATGCTGAGTTCGCGCAAGGCCAGCGACCTCGAGGAAGCCGTGGCTGAGTTGCAAAAGTCCGGCATCGATGCCCGCTGGGTCGCCGCCAACTGCGCCGACGAGGCCGACATTACCCGCTTGGTGGACGAGACGCTCCAGCGCATGGGCGACATCGACATCCTGGTCAACAACGCGGGCGCTGCCTGGGGCGCGCCGGCGGAGGACCATCCCATCGATGCCTGGGACAAGGTGATGGACCTGAACGTGCGCGGCTATTTCATCCTGAGCCAGCAAGTGGCCAAGCGCAGCATGATCGCGCGCAAGCAAGGGCGCATCATCAATATCGCCAGCATCGCCGGCTTGGGTGGCAACCCTCGCGATATGAAGACTATTGCCTACAACACCAGCAAGGGGGCGGTCGTCAACTTCACGCGCGCGCTGGCTTGCGAGTGGGGCCCTTACGGCATTACCGTGAACGCCATCTGCCCGGGCTTTTTCCCCAGCAAGATGACCCGCGGCACACTGGAAGCGATGGGTGAGCAGAAACTCGCCGATCACGCTCCCCTGGGCCGCCTGGGTGACGACGAAGACCTGAAAGGCATCACGCTCCTGTATGCCAGCGATGCCGGCAAGCACATTACCGGGCAATGGCTCGCGGTGGACGGCGGGGTCAGCGTGATCACGGGCGGATAAGCGCTGTGAGCCTGGATTACGGAACCACGATTCCGTTCATCGATCTCCTCGGCATTACATTGGAGCGTTTTGAAGGGGGTGAATCCGTCCTGCATTTCGCGCCCGGGCCTGAGCACTGCAACTCCTTCAATGTGGCGCACGGCGGCTCGTTGATGACCTTGCTGGACGCCACCATGGCCATTGCGGCGCGCAGCGTCGACAAGGACAGCGGTGTGATCACCATCGAAATGAAGACCAGCTTCATGCGGCCGGCGCCCGTGGCGAAAGACGGCGAGCATCTGGTCGGCAAAGGCAAGCTGCTGCACCGTACGGGCAGTATGGCCTTCGTGGAAGGCATGATCTACGACCCGGCCGGCCAGTTGTGCGTCATGGCCACCGGCACTTTCAAATACGTGCCTCGCGCTGCGCGGCCGGATGGCGGCGAAGTGCTGTCAACAGACTGATATTCCTGCATCACACCAACCAAGGGACTGCCATGCCAACCAATCGCCAGATTTTGCTCGACAACCGCCCGGAAGCCGAAGCCGTCGCCAGCAACTTCAAACTGGTCACCACGGAAACGCCTCCATTGCAAGATGGACAGGTGCTGGTGCGCCACCATTACCTGAGCCTCGATCCCTATATGCGCGGCCGCATGAGTGACTCCAAGAGCTACGCCGAACCGCAGCCGCTGGGTAAAGTGATGATCGGCGGCACGGTGGGCGAAGTGGTCGAATCCAGGCACCCGAAGTTCGCTGCTGGCGATCAGGTGGCAGGCATGGGCGGCTGGCAGGAATTCAGCGTGGTGGACGCTACCCAACCCGGCATGCTGCGCAAGGTAGACACCACGCATGTGCCGCTCTCTCATTATCTCGGTGCCGTGGGCATGCCTGGGGTGACGGCCTGGTATGGCCTGACGCAGATCATTGCGCCCAAGGCAGGGGAAACCGTGGTGGTCAGTGCCGCGACTGGCGCGGTGGGCAGTGCGTACGCCGCCTTGGCCAAAGCGCGCGGCTGCCGCGTGGTGGGCATCGCGGGTGGGCCCGAGAAGTGCGAGTACGCGGTGAATGAGCTGCATTTCGATGTGTGCATCGACTACCGCCAACACCCCGATGTGAAAACCATGTCGAAGGCGCTGAAAGAGGCTTGCCCCAATGGCATCGACGGCTACTTCGAGAACGTGGGCGGCTACATCCTCGATGCGGTGCTTCTGCGCACCAACGCATTTGCCCGCGTCGCCGTCTGCGGAATGATTGCAGGCTACGATGGTCAACCACTGCCGCTGCAGAACCCGGCCTTGATTCTCATCAACCGCCTGCGGATTGAAGGTTTTATCGTCAGCGAACACATGGAAGTGTGGCCCCGGGCCTTGCAGGAGCTGGGCACGCTGGTCGCGCAAGGCAAGCTGAAGCCTCGTGAAACCATCGCTCAGGGCATCGAGTCGGCACCCGAGGCCTTCCTGGGGCTGCTCAAAGGGAAAAACTTCGGAAAGCAGTTGGTCAAACTAATCTGACAAATTGATCTGCCGAATTTCATCGGCAACGAAAGGTACGCCATGCCAGCAACGCACCAGGTATTCAACCAAGCCGCACCATTGGCTGATGTCAACCTGTTCGAGGGCAATCAACCCTTGCGCGATGCTTTGCGGTTCAATGCACCGGATTTCGACGCGGCGTCGTTGACTTCCCTGGGCGCCCTGGTGGGCAGCGCCACCATGCAGCAGCACGCGAGGCTGGCCAACGTGCACACGCCGGAGCTGCACACGCATGACCGCTTTGGGCATCGTGTGGATGAGGTGGAGTTTCATCCCAGTTATCACGCGCTGATGTCGGCTTCCACTGGCGCTGGCCTGCATGGCACCCCTTGGGCTGAAAAGGTGCCCCCACGCTCCCCTGCTGCGCAAGGTGCGCTGCCCCCCGAGGGGCCGCTTTTTCATCTTGGGAGCGGCCCGGCGATGAAAAAACTTCTTCGCCGCACGTCCAGCGCGCCGCGGGCTTCATGCTGTTCACCGAGCTCGAGCCCTCCACGCTGTGCCCGATTTCGATGTCCTACGCTGTCACGCCCGCGCTGCGCGACAACCCGGCCATCTACCGCGACTGGGCGCCCAAGCTCACCAGCCGTGCGTACGATCCCGTGCTCAAGCGCTGGAGCGACAAGGCCGGTGTGACCATGGGCATGGGCATGACCGAGAAGCAGGGCGGCTCTGACGTACGCGCCAACACCACGCGCGCCGTGCACGATGGCACGGACGAATGGGGCGAGCGCTACCGCCTGACCGGCCACAAATGGTTCATGTCGGCCCCGATGTGCGATGCCTTCCTGGTACTGGCTTACGTGGAAGGCATGGGGGAAGGGGGCCTTTCCTGTTTCTTCATGCCGCGTGTACTGCCCGATGGTTCACGCAACACGCTGCATATCCAGCGCCTGAAGGACAAGCTCGGTAACAAGGCCAACGCGAGTTCGGAGGTGGAGTTCGACGACACCATGGCCTGGCTGGTGGGCGAGCCAGGCCGTGGGGTACCTCAAATTCTTGCCATGGGCACCATGACGCGGCTCGACTGCGCCTTGGGCACGAGCGGGCTCATGCGGCAGGCGCTTTCCATCGCTTTGCACCACACCAGCCAGCGGCAAGCTTTCGGCAAGCGTCTGGTGGAGCAATCGCTTATGCAGAACGTGCTCGCCGATCTCGCGCTGGAAAGCGAAGCGGCCACGGCATTGTCGATGCGGCTGGCGCGCGCTTTCGATCGGCAGGACAGTGAAGCCGAGCGCCTGTTGGCGCGGGTGCTTACCCCGATCTCCAAGTTCTGGATCTGCAAACGCGGCAGCCTGTTCGCACAGGAAGCCATGGAGTGCCTTGGCGGGAATGGTTACGTCGAGGAAGAGGGTGAGGGGATTCCTGCGCGCATCTACCGCGAGATGCCGGTCAACAGCATCTGGGAGGGCGCGGGCAACATCATGGCGCTTGATCTGCTGCGTGCCCTGCGCAAAGGCGATGTGGCTGCAGCGCTCTCGCAGGAGCTGGCTCCCGCGCGCGGCCAGCATGCGGCCCTCGACCGCATGATCGACGCCATGCCCACCCTGATCGAGAGCCGTGCCACGGAAGCCGCTGCCCGCCAGCTGGCAAGAGATGTGGCGCTCACGGTGCAAGCAGCCCTTTTGGTGCAGACCGCGCCGTCAGCGGTGTTTGGCGCCTTCTGCGACTCGCGGCTGGCCACGCGCCACGATATCTTCGGCACGCTGCCTGGCGGTGCCGATTGCAATGCCATCATCCGCCGCGCGATGCCTGCGTAATCAGACGCGGTGAACTGCCCATAAGGAGACAAGGAACGTGATCAAGCAATTCGAAGGCAAGACAGCGGTGCTCACCGGCGCAGGATCGGGCTTCGGGCTCGAATGCGCGCGCATCGCCGCGCGCAAGGGCATGAACGTGGTCTTGCTGGACATCCAGCAGGATGCGCTCAATGCGGCAGACGCCGAGATCAAGGCCCTGGGTGCGCGCACGCTGGCGCGCCGCGTGGATGTCAGCAAATCGCAGGAAGTGGAGTCGCTGGCGCAGCAAGTACGGGAAGAATTCGGCGCGCCGCACTTCGTATTCAACAACGCCGGTGTCGGCGCAGGCGGGCTGATTTGGGAAAACTCTCTCAAGGATTGGGAGTGGGTGCTTGGGGTCAACCTGTGGGGTGTGATCAACGGCGTGCACTGCTTTACCCCGATGATGCTGGAGGCCGCCAAACAAGACCCCGCCTATGAGGGCCATATCGTCAATACTGCCAGCATGGCCGGCTTGCTGACGCCCCCGAACATGGGTGTCTACAACGTCAGCAAGCATGCCGTGGTGGCCTTGACTGAAACGCTTTATCAGGATCTGAAGCTGGTTACGGATCAGGTGTCAGCTAGCGTACTATGCCCGTATTTCGTGCCTACCGGTATCAACCGGAGCGAGCGCAACCGCTCCGCGGACGAACAGGCTGAGCTCACTGCCAGCCAGCGCATCGGCCAGGCCATGATGGACAAAGCCGTGAGCAGCGGCAAAGTGACGGCGGCAGAGGTGGCGCAGAAAGTGTTTGACGCCATCGCGAATGACCAGTTCTACGTCTTCAGCCACCCCAAGGCGCTTGGGAATGTCTCATCCCGCATGGAAGCCATTGTGGGTATCCAGAATCCGCCTGATCCTTTCGCCGAGAGGCCGGAGGTCGGGGTGAGCCTGAAGGCTGCGCTGAGAAATTGACCTTCTAAAAATAAGGCTTTCTCTGTGAAGGAGTAGGTGGCGAATGCGAAGATGAAAAGGAAAACATCCTGTAGACTGTTTTCCCCCTTCGATCTTTGCACCTGCTTCTCGCCTTGCTCTTTTCTTTCTTCGAAAACCGCGTTCCGCCTTATCCCGGTGGTGAATCAGCACCGCCGCCCAAAGGCTTTTTCCCTTTTGTGTGGGCATGCACGCAAGGCATGCGCGGCTGGATTCTGCTGCTCACCTGCACCTCGGCGCTACTGGCCCTGTACGAGGCCGTGCTGTTCGCCATCATGGGGCGGGTGGTGGACTGGCTGGCTTCGGTGCCACCGGCCGGGTTTTGGGAGGCGCAACGCGGAACGGTCTTTGGCATTGGGCTGATACTGCTGTCCAGCGTTCTGCTGCTGGCGCTCCATACGCAAGTCATGCACCAGGTGCTGGCCATCAATTTTCCGATGCGGCTGCGCTGGGTTTTTCACCGGCTTATGCTGGGGCAGAGCATGTCGTTCTACGCCGACGAGTTTGCCGGGCGCATTACCACCAAGATCATGCAAACCGCGCTTTCCGTGCGCGAAGTGGTTTTTCTGGTGGTTGATGTGCTGGTGGGCGTGAGCGTCTACATGATCGGCATCCTGGCCTTGGCCGCCAGCTTCGAGTGGCGGCTGGTCGTGCCTTTCGCGCTGTGGCTGCTGGCCTACGTGGCGGCGTGCCTCTATTTTGTGCCACGCCTGGGCCGCATCGGCAAGGAGCAGGCAGACGCCCGCTCCATGATGACCGGCCGCGTGACCGATGCCTACACCAACATTGCCACTGTCAAGCTGTTCGCGCACACACGGCGCGAGGCCGAGTATGCGCGCAGCGCCATGGATGCTTTCAAGGCCACGGGTTACGCCCAAATGCGCATGGTGAGCCAGTTCGAGATCGTCAACCACTTGATGATCACTCTGCTGCTCCTGGGCAGCACGGGCACGGCGCTCTGGCTTTGGTCGCATGGCCAGGCCACGGCGGGCGTCGTGGCAGCCGTGATCGCCATGGCGTTGCGCGTCATGGGCTATTCGCATTGGGTGATGTGGCAAATGACGGGCCTGTTCGAGAACGTGGGCACCATCCAGGATGGTATTGCCACGCTCGCCAAGCCGCGCAGCATCGTGGATGCGCCCGACGCAAAGCCGCTCGAGGTCTCGCGTGGCGAGATCGCCTTCGAGGACGTGCGCTTCGCCTACAAAGATGGCAGCACCCCTGTCATCGATGGTCTCACGCTCACTGTGCGGGCGGGCGAACGCATCGGGCTCATTGGCCGCTCGGGCGCAGGCAAATCTACCTTGGTAAACCTGTTGCTGCGTTTTCACGAACCGCAGGCCGGGCGGATCACCATTGACGGGCAGGATATCCAGACCGTGACTCAGGACAGCCTGCGCGGTGCCATCGGCATGGTCACGCAGGATACTTCGCTGCTCCACCGTTCGATGCGCGACAACATCCTCTACGGCCGCCCCAACGCCAGCGAGGAGGAAATGCGTGCCGCCACTGCCCGCGCGGAGGCGGCGGAATTCATTGGTCAACTGACCGATCTGAAGGGCCGCAGCGGCTACGACGCCCAGGTGGGCGAGCGCGGCGTGAAGCTCTCGGGTGGCCAGCGCCAGCGCGTGGCAATCGCGCGCGTGATGCTCAAGGACGCCCCCATCCTGTTGCTCGACGAGGCGACCAGCGCGCTCGACAGCGAGGTGGAGGCAGCCATCCAGCAGAGCCTGGACACCCTGATGCAAGGCAAGACGGTGATCGCCATTGCCCACCGCCTGTCCACTATCGCGGCCCTGGATCGGCTCGTGGTGCTGGATGCCGGGCGCATCGTGGAGCAGGGCACCCATGCCGAGCTGCTGACGCAAGGCGGCATCTACGCCCGGCTCTGGACGCGCCAGAGCGGGGGATTCCTGGGAGAGACCCAGGAGGAGGACGAAGCGCTGGTGTAGTTTTACACGGAAGCGGGTGTTCAAAGGCGTAACGAAAACCATCCGCGGAGGGGCGGTGCCGATGCCTGTGGCAAACTTGCCCGCTTCGTTCCCCGAGACTCGTTCGTTAGGTACATGCAGCAAATCGTTCGGCAACTGGCCGCAGAAATCAAGATCAACGAAACCCAGGTGCGCGCCGCCGTAGGGCTGCTCGATGAGGGGTCCACAGTGCCATTCATCGCGCGCTACCGCAAGGAAGCCACCGGCGGCCTGGACGATGTTCAGCTGCGTGAACTGGAGGCACGCCTTTCCTACCTGCGGGAACTGGAAGAGCGCCGCGGCGCGGTTCTGAAAGCCATCGACGAGCAGGGCAAACTGACGGATGCGCTGCGCGCCGCCATCGCCGCTGCCCCTACGAAGCAGGAACTGGAAGACATCTACCTGCCGTTCAAGCAGAAGCGCCGCACCAAAGGGCAGATCGCCCGCGAGTTCGGCATCGAGCCTCTGGCCGACAAGCTCCTCGCGGATCCGAGCCTGGACCCTCACGAAGAAGCCAAGGCGTTCTGCCAACCCGCCACCACCCTGGACGACGGCAAGCCTGGCCCCGATTTCTCCACCACCCTGGCTGTACTCGACGGCGTGCGCGACATTCTTTCCGAGCGTTGGGCTGAAGACGCGCAACTGGTGCAGTCCCTGCGCGAATGGCTCTGGACCGATGGCCTCCTGCGCAGCAAGAAAGTCGAGGCCAAGAACGAAAACGACCCTGAAGTCGCCAAGTTTCGCGACTATTTCGACTACGACGAACCCATTGGCCGCGTTCCTTCGCACAGGGCGTTGGCCGTATTTCGCGGCAGAGCACTGGAAATCCTGGATGCCAAGCTGGTACAGCCGCAGGAGCCGGAGCCGGGCCTGCCGAGCCTGGCGGAAGGCCGCATTGCGCTGCACCTGGGCTGGAGCCACCAAGGCCGCAAGTCAGACGATCTGCTGCGCAAATGCGTGGCTTGGACATGGCGCGTGAAGCTGGGCCTGTCCACCGAACGCGATCTGTTCTCCCGCCTGCGGGAGGACGCCGAGAAGACCGCCATCAAGGTCTTCGCCGACAACCTGCGCGATCTGCTCCTGGCCGCGCCCGCAGGCCAGAAATCCGTGATGGGTCTGGATCCGGGCATCCGCACTGGCGTGAAGGTGGCCGTGGTGGATGCCACGGGCAAACTGGTGGAAACCGCCACGGTTTATCCCCACGAGCCGCGAAAGGACTGGGAAGGCAGCCTGCACACGCTGACCCGCCTGGTGGACAAGCATGGTGTGCAGCTCATCGCCATCGGCAACGGTACCGCCAGCCGTGAAACAGACAAGCTGGCGGGCGATCTCATCAAGCTTTGCGCCAAGCTGGCCGGTCCTGAGGCTGGCGCGCAAGCCATCCAGAAGATCGTCATCAGCGAGGCCGGCGCCTCGGTCTATTCCGCCAGCGAGTTTGCCAGCCAGGAGCTGCCCGATGTGGATGTCAGCCTGCGCGGCGCCGCCAGCATCGCGCGGCGCCTGCAGGATCCGTTGGCCGAACTGGTCAAGATCGACCCCAAATCCATCGGGGTGGGACAGTATCAGCACGACGTCAACCAGAGCGAGCTGGCGCGTGCGCTCGATGCCGTGGTGGAAGACTGCGTGAACGGCGTGGGCGTCGATCTGAATACGGCCAGCGCGCCGTTGCTGGCACGCGTTTCCGGCCTTTCCGGGGCGGTCGCCAAATCGGTCGTGCGCTGGCGCGAGGCCAACGGTGCCTTCACTGACCGGCAGCAACTGCTCAAGGTCAGCGGCCTGGGCGCCAAGACATTCGAGCAAAGTGCGGGCTTCCTGCGCATTCGTGGCGGAGAGAATCCGCTCGACATGACCGGTGTGCACCCTGAAACCTATCCGGTGGTCGAGCAGATCATCGTGAAAACCGGCAAGCCCATCGATCAACTGATGGGGCGCAGCGAGTTGCTCAAACCCCTGAAGCCAGAACAATTCGAGACCGAGCAATTCGGTGCCATTACGGTCAAGGACATCCTGGCGGAGCTGGAAAAACCAGGCCGTGATCCGCGGCCCGATTTCACGGTGGCCCGCTTCAACGAGGGCGTGGACGATATCGCCGATCTGCGCGAGGGCATGGTGCTCGAAGGTACCGTGAGCAACGTGGCCCAGTTTGGCGCCTTCGTGGATCTGGGCGTACACCAGGACGGCCTGGTGCACGTCAGCCAGTTGGCCAACAAGTTCGTGCAAGATGCGCGCGAGGTCGTGAAGACCGGGCAGATCGTGAAGGTGAAGGTGCTCGAGGTCGATGTGGCCCGCAAGCGCATCAGCCTGACGATGAAGCTCGATGCCCCCGCACGGCGCGATGGGCCGCGGGACAATCGCTTCGAGGCTGCCGGGCGCAGTGCACCGCGTGGCGGCTTCTCGGGCGGTCAGGGCAGGGCCAGCGCGCCCCAGTCCACCGCCATGGCTTCGGCTTTCGAGAAGCTCAAGGGTTTGCAGACGAAGTAAGGCCACCGTGCCGGCTACGCTCTACACCTTCCGCCGCTGTCCCTACGCCATGCGCGCCCGCTGGGCGATCCTGGTGGCAGGTGTCGCGGTGGAGCAGCGGGAAGTGGCCTTGCGCCACAAGCCCGCGGCCATGCTGGAGGCGTCACCCAAGGGCACGGTTCCCGTGCTTGTGCTGCCTGATGGGCGGGTGATCGATCAGAGCCTGGACATCATGCGATGGGCACTGGCGCAGCACGATCCTGAACATTGGTTGGCGCCAGGCCAGGGGACCATGGACAGCATGCTGATGCTGATCGCAGCCTGCGAACGCGAGTTCAAGCCTCATCTGGACCGCTACAAATACCCCAGCCGCTACCGAGGTGAGTGGGGAACGCCAGACGGTGAGCCCACCAGGCAGGAGAGCGCTTTTTCAGCTGAACATTTCAACAAGGCCCGGCAGTTTCTGACGCAACTTGGAGATCGTTTGGCGGCAAGGGCAGGGCTAGTGGGGCAGGCGCCCGCCTTGGCCGACATCGCCATCGTGCCTTTCGTCCGGCAGATGGCTCGGCATGAGCGAACACGTTTCGAGCAAGCAGTTCCTGGATCGGTTTTGCAGTGGATGGATGGTTTGCTCGCACGCCCTGATTTTCAGCTTGTGATGCAAAAACAGAGCGAAAAGCAAGCCTGAAACGCAGTTTGGCTCATTGAGAATAGCGAAGGATGCGCGTCATGCTTTCCAGCGCAGCAGCCGCAGCCCATTGCCCACCACCAGCAGGCTCGCACCCATATCGGCGAACACCGCCATCCACATCGTGGCGCTGCCCGCTAGGGCCAGTACCAGAAACACGGCCTTGATTCCGAGCGCCAGGGTGATGTTTTGCCACAGAATGGCGTGCGCGCGGCGCGAGAGGCGAATCGTTTCAGGCACGCGGCGCAAATCGTCATTCATGATCACCACATCCGCCGCCTCTGTGGCGATATGGGTGCCCGCCTGTCCCATGGCAAAGCCCAGGTGGGCCGCGGCGAGCGCAGGCGCATCGTTGATGCCGTCACCCACCATGCCGATGGCGCCGGGCTCCTTGCTCGCCAGTCCGGTGATCGCTTCCAGTTTCTGTTGCGGCAACAGGCCTGCCCGGATTTCCTCGATGCCCACTTCAGCGGCAATGGCCTTCGCGGTGGTCGGGTTGTCGCCGGTCAGTATGAAGGGGGTCACGCCAATGGCCTTCAGTTCACGCACAGCGGCTTGCGAAGTGGGTTTGACGGTGTCGGCCACCGCGAACAGTGCCAGCACCCCTTCGTCGTCAGCCAACAGGGTCACCGTGCGCCCTTGCTGCTCATGAAGATTCATCAGCGCCTGCAATTCGGCCGACGACTGGCCGCGTTCCTCGATCCAGCGGTGGTTGCCCAGGACTAGCGCCTGGCCCTCGATATTCCCGCGCGTACCACGGCCGGCTTCGGCGGCAAAGCCATCCACCTGTAGCAGGGTAGCTGATCCCGCCAACCCCTGCCAAATGGCCTTGGACACAGGGTGATCCGAGCGCGAGGCCACGCTGGCGGCCATTTGCCGCACGCGCATCTCATTCTGACCTTGGCGAACGAGCTCCTGTGCCACCAAGCGTGGACGGCCTTCCGTCAAGGTGCCCGTCTTGTCGAGCGCCATGCGTTTGAGCTTGCGTGCTTCCTCAAGATAGGCGCCGCCCTTGATGAGAATGCCGCGCCGCGCTGCCGCGGCCAGGCCGCTTACCACCGTCACCGGTGTGGAAATCACCAGTGCGCACGGGCAGGCGATCACCAGCAATACCAAGGCCTTGTAGATGGCCGTCAACCAGTCCCATCCGGCCAGGAAAGGCCCCAATACCGCCACGGCAATGGCAATGACGAACACGGCAGGTGTGTAGACCGCCGCGAACCGGTCGACGAAACGCTGTGTGGGCGCACGCGAGCCTTGCGCCTGTTCTACCGCCTGGATGATGCGGGCCAGCACCGTGTCGCTCGCCGGGGAGGTGACTTCAAACTCCAGCGCGCCGTTCTGGTTGATCGTGCCGGCGAACACTTCGTCGCCTGGCCCTTTTCCACCGGCACGCTCTCGCCGGTGACGGGCGCCTGGTCGATGGCGCTGTGGCCTTCCTGTATGCGGCCGTCGAGCGCCAGCCGCTCACCGGGCTTCACCCGAACCACAGCGCCCAAGGCGATCTCCGCGGCCGGCAAGCTGCGCCAGGTGCCATCGGGCTGGCGTACTTCCGCTGTCGCCGGGGCCAGTTCCAGCAAACCCTTGATGGCGTTGCGCGCGCGATCCACCGCGCGCCCCTCGATCAATTCAGCCAGCGAATACAGCGCCATGACCATGGCGGCTTCAGCCCATTGGCCGATCAGGAAGGCTCCGGTCACGGCAACCGTCATCAGCGCAGTAATACCAAGCTGCCCACGCAACAGCGAAGTCAAACCCTTGCGGTACACGCCAAGACCGGAGAGCGCAATCGCCACACCTGCGACACCCATGCTCAACCATCGCCACGGCCGCGTGTCAGGGGCCAGAAAATGGATCAATTCGGCACCCAGGGCCAGCAACAGCGCAGCGGCCAACTGCACCATCTCAAGGCGCTGGCGGCTTCGTGTGTCGGCAGCTGAAACGGCCTCGCTCAGGCGCTCCGTTTTCAGGCCCGTGGCATCAATGGTTTTCTGGATCGCGCTCCAGGATTCCTGTGGGGCCTCCACGCCCAGCGTGCGGGCTCCCAGATCAAAGCGCAGAGTCTTGATGCCTGCATGTTCCTCCAGTGCGCGGCGGACCTGGCTTTCTTCCGCCGCGCAATCCATGGCCGGAATGTGCAGCAGCAACTCACCAGGCCGGGCTGCCGCCGGGGCCTGTGTGGGGGCCGGAGCCGAGGACGCGCAGCAACCAGCGGACTCTTTCACCTCATGAGGATGGAGGCCGTGGTCGTGCGCATGATCATGATCCTGGTCGTGGTCATGTGTGTGAGGGCTCTTGTGGCCATGCGCGTGGTCGTGTTCGTGCCGGGCGTGAGGCTGGTGTAAAGGCGTGGAGTTCATGCCGGTTTCCTGAATATGGGTATATTTGAAACCTTGAAGCCACTCCAGAGTCAAGCACTGGCTGATGGAGGGGTTTTTCAGGAGTGCATCATGAAAATAGGCGATCTGGCTACGGCTTCCGGTACACCTACGGACACCATCCGGTATTACGAGCGGGAAGGCCTGCTGCCCGCGGCTGCCCGCACGGAGTCCAACTACCGTCAGTATGAGAACACGCACCTGGAGCAGTTGCTGTTCATCCGCCACTGCCGCAACCTCGACATGTCCCTGGACGAAGTACGTGAATTGCTGGCGGTGCGCGATGCGCCGGGCGCAGGCTGCGAAGCCGCCAACCGCGTGCTGGATGAACACATCAGCCATGTCAGCCACCGTATCCGCGAGTTGAGGGCATTGGAGCGTCAGCTCAAGGAGTTGCGGGCTCGCTGCGGCACGGCGAAGAGAGCCGACGAGTGCGGCATCCTGGCGGGGCTGGCGGAATCAGCCGCCACCTCCGAAACGGCCTCCCTGACGGCAGCGCGCACCAGCACGCGCCACTTGAGCGATGTACACGGCGCCGTTCGAGGCGCTTTTCGTTCATGACCGTGCGCGCACTCCAGCTGTATGCGGGCCCGGCCGCGCGCCGGCATGTTGAACAGCACGGTCTTCAGGCCGCCGACGTGGGCGTGGTGCCGGCCGCCGCGGGCGGCCCCAAAGGGCTGATCCTGGGGCCGCTCGACCGCTTCATCTTTGGCGATTGGCTGGCTCGCTCCACTCAGGCTGTGGATCTGGTGGGCGCCTCGATCGGCGCATGGCGCATGGCCACCGCTTGCATGGAGCAGCCTGTGGCAGGCTTCGAGATGCTGGAGGAAGGCTATATCCATGGTGATATGAAGGCGCCCCCCGGCCGCAAGCTGCCACCGCCAAGCCAGGTGAGCGCCACGTTCGCAGCCAACCTCCGAACCATGTTCGAAGGCCGCATTCCGGCCATCCTGGCGCATCCGCGTTACCGGTTGCACGTGGTGACCTCACGCGGGCGCCATGTGCTGGCACGTGAAGGCCGCTGGCGGACAGCCGCAGGCTATCTGGGGGCAGCGCTCACCAACGCAGCCAGCCGCCGCGCCATGGGGGCATGGCTCGAACGGGTGGTGTTTTCAGTTCCTGGCACGCCTGTTGCCCCCGGAGCCGGTCACGGGCAGCCCTCACCCCTGCCATTTGACACGCGCGACTACCGTACCCGTCATGCGCTGCTGTCACAGGACAATTTCTATGATGTCTTGCAAGCCAGCGGCTCGATTCCCTTCATGCTCAAGGCCGTGCACGACATTTCTGGCGCGCCGCGCGGTGCCTATTGGGATGGCGGCATCACGGACTACCATCTGCACCTCGCTTACAAAGGCGGTGCCTCGTTGAGCTCGGAGGGCAATGGCGTCGATGATGCCAATGGTGGGAGCAGGGCAGGGGCCTTGGTTCTGTACCCGCACTTCCAGAAAGAAGTCGTGCCCGGTTGGCTCGACAAGCCCTGGAAGCGCCGCCATGGCGCCAGCTCCGCCCTGGACAACATGCTGCTGCTGGCTCCCAACCCGGAATGGATTGCCAGCCTGCCGAATGCCAAGCTCCCCGATCGCAAGGATTTCCAGACCCTCACGCATCCCGAGCGCGTGAAAGCCTGGAGTGTTTCCGTGTCCGCCGCCAGGCAGATGGCAGACGAGTTCGCGCGCTGGTTGGAAAAGCCCGATCCGGACGGGCTAAAGGCGCTATAGGTAGCGAGAGACGAGGAAAGGGGCTCTCGATTTACATCGACTCGGCCAGCATGCGCCGGTAGTCGTCACGGCTGGCCAGGCGCGGGTTGGTCTTGTGGCAATGATCGAGCAAGGCCCGGTCGATGATGGTTTCGAACTGGTCTTCGCTCACGCCCATCTCGCGCAGGCCGCTGGGCAAGCCCAGGCGTTGATTCAAGGCCTGGATGGCGTCAGGGATGTCTGCGCCGCTGGCCAGCCCCATGGCGTGCGCCATGCGGTCCAGCCGCTTTTCGTTCTTCACCGACTCACAACCCGCATTGAAGCGCACCACCGCAGGCAGGAACACGGCGTTCAGGGTCCCATGGTGCAGGCGCGGATCAATGCCGCCCAAGCTGTGGCTGAGCGAATGGACGCAGCCCAGTCCCTTCTGAAAAGCCATCGCGCCTTGCATGCTGGCACTCATCAGGTTCAGCCGGGCATCTCGGTCGCCGCCGTCCTTGGTGGCACGCTCGATGTGTGACCATCCTCGCGCAAGGCCATCCAGCGCAATACCGTCGGCGGGCGGGTTGAAGGCGGCCGACATGAAGGTTTCCATGCAATGCGCAATGGCGTCCATGCCCGTGGCGGCCGTCAGCCTGGAAGGCAGGCCCATGGTCAGTTCAGGGTCGCAGATGGCGGCCTTGGGCATGAGGTTCCAGGAGTGAAAACCCAGCTTGCGGCCATCGTCCACGATGATGATGGCGCCGCGGGCCACTTCACTGCCGGTGCCCGAGGTCGTCGGCACGGCAATGAGCGGCGCCACCGAGGGTGTGATCCGGGGCGAGCCGCCTTCAATGGTGGCATAGGTCGTCAGCGGGCCTTCATGCGTGGCCGCAATGGCCACGCCCTTGGCGCAATCAATGGCGCTCCCGCCGCCCACGGCGATCAAACCGTCGCATCCGGCTTGCCTGTAGAGCCCGGCTGCGGCACGTACCGCGGCCTCGGTCGGGTTGGATGGGGTGGCGTCGAACACTTCTGCCCGCATCCCGCCAAGCGCATCGAGCACCTTTTTCAAGATGCCTGCGTCGCGCACGCCCGCATCCGTGACCACCAGCGGCCGTGCAATGCCTACACGCTCACATTCGCCTGGCAGGAGCCGAAGAGCGCCAAAATCAAATTCAATCTGAGTCAGGTATTGGATGAGTGCCATAGTGCGAGTCTCCGGGCTGGCAGAGGCCAGCAAGTCATTAAGTCAGTAAATAGTAGGATCGGCAGGTCGATATTAATTGGAGCCGGGTCTTGGCTGCGCCATCCCCTCATTTTCCCGCCTACGGTCCCGCTATCCATGCCCGGCTCACACCCGCCATGAGGCAATTGGTCGAGCGCATGGCGCGCGCGCCTTATCCGCCGTTGCATACGCTGAGTGCTGCCGAAGCCAAATCAGCATACGCCAAATCGGCTGGCGTGCTCGATGTGTCCAAGCCTGCGCTGCCGCGCGTGCTTGATTTCACCATTCCCGCCAGGGACGGTTATCAACTGCCCGCACGCCTTTATGCGCCAAGTACTGAAGCGGCGCTGCCCGCACTGATGTATGTGCACGGTGGCGGTTTCACCATCGGCAATATTGAGTCGCACGATACGCTTTGCCGCAGTCTCGCCAAGGGAAGCGGCGCCGCCGTGATCTCGCTCGACTACCGCCTGGCGCCCGAGCACCGGTTCCCAACGGCCGTGAACGATGCCTGGGACGCGCTGCAATGGCTGGCACGCGAAGGCGCTTCGCTTGGCCTGGACGCCGCACGCCTGGCCGTGGGCGGCGACTCCGCAGGCGGCACACTGGCCGCCGTCAGCGCGATCCAGGCGCGCGATGCCGGGCTGCCGCTGGCGCTGCAGCTCTTGATCTACCCTGGCACCACCGACCACCAGGACACTGATTCGCATGCGCTTTTCGAGCACGGCCCCGTGCTCGACAAAGCACTGATCGACTGGTTTTTCCAGCAATACATCGACACGGCCGATCGCGGTGACTGGCGTTTTGCTCCGCTGCGCGCCGACGATGTGGATGGCGTCGCCCCTGCCTGGATCGGGCTGGCGGAGTGTGATCCTCTGGTAGATGAAGGCGTGGCGTATGCTGACAAACTGCGCGCGGCAGGTGTTGCGGTGGATCTGGAGATCTATCGCGGCGTGGTCCATGGCTTCATTACCATGGGGCGGGCCATCGCGGAAGCGCGGCAGCTTCATGCGGATGCGGCAGCCGCGCTGCGCCGTGCCTTTGCCATCCCCGCCAACTGAGACCGTGAGCGTGTTCCGGATCTCCATTTTTTCTACGGATCGACATGAATCGCCAAGATTTCCGTTTCTTTGAGCCCCTGCGCGTACGCTGGTCTGAAGTGGATCTGCAGAAGATCGTCTTCAACGCTCACTACCTGACCTATTTCGACATCGCCATTACAGGCTACTGGCGTGCGCTGGCGATGCCCTACGCCAAGGCCATGGAACAGCTTGAGGGCGATCTGTACATGCGCAAGGCAGGCGTGGAGTTCCACGCCTCCGCGCGCTGGGACGACCGGCTGGAGGTGGGCATGCGCTGCGCCCGCATCGGCAACTCGTCGATCACCATGGCTGGCGCCATTTTCCGCGGCGATCAACTGCTGATCACCAGCGAACTGGTTTATGTTTTTGCCGACCCGAACACCCAGACCTCCCGTCCGGTGCCTGCGCCTTTGCGGGACATGCTGCAAGGTTTCGAGGCAGGCGAGGCCATGCTCGATGTCCGCACCGGCGATTGGGCCGCTCTGGGCGAGGCGGCCGCCAGCGTGCGCACTGAAGTATTCGTGGAGGAGCAGGGCATCGCCCAGGAGGATGAGTGGGACGAAGCCGATGCAACGGCTGTACATGCCCTGGTCCGCAACCGCCTGGGCCAACCCGTTGGCACCGGCCGTCTGCTGCAGGATTCGGCGGGTGTGGCACGCATCGGCCGCATGGCGGCGCTTCACCCTCTGCGCGGCGCGGGTATTGGCCAGGCTGTCATGGCTGCTCTGGAGCAGGCCGCGCGCGACCGGGGTGATACCCAAGTGGTGCTGAGTGCCCAGCGCAGCGCCGAGGACTTCTACCGGCGCCTGGGCTACGCCCCCAACGGCGAGCCATACGAAGAAGTCGGTATCGCGCACATTCCGATGGCGCGTTCGCTGGTGGTCTAAATGGCTTGATCTCCGTCATTCCTGCGCAGGCGGGAATCCAGTGCAGCCTCTCAAACCCCCTGGACTCCCGCCTGCGCGGGAATGACGGTGCTTTTCGCGCCGTTTTTTAGATATCCGCCAGCAACGGATACGGTACTTGCCATCCCGTCAGCGGGGGCCCCTCAGCAGCGCCCACTGCAAGCTCGTCAACCCGCTCCAGCGCCGCTGTTTGCAGCGACACGATGACCGCGGTGCCACCGCCAGGGGAGGGCGCGGCCAGCGCAATCGTGCCGCATGGCTGTTCAGGATCGGCAGGGGAAAACACTTCCTGCCCGGCCTGGGCAGCACCGTCTACCTGAGCCACGAAGGCCCGGCGCTTGATCGCCCCCCGGAACTGGCTGCGGGCCACCACTTCCTGGCCGGGATAGCAGCCCTTCTTGAAGTTCACGCCACCGGCGGATTCGTAATTGAGCATCTGCGGTACAAAGGTCTCCACCACAGGCTGCGTGACCATGGCCACGCCGCTACGGATATCAGCCCACCGCCATAGCGCGGGATCGAGCGAGGAAGCCGCCGGCGGAGGCGCGTCCGCTTCAGCCACCCGCAACGCGCGTGGCGCGCCGTCGGCCGGCGCCAGCGGGCAGAGATTTACCCCCTGCACGATGCTTTCGCCCTGAACGGCGGCCTCGCCGATCAACCCGTGCAAGGTGAATTGCGCCGAGGCGTCGCTCAGCTTGGCCTTGGCGCGCATCACGAACATCGAAAGGCGTTTGAGCGCAGCCGCCAGCACATCCTGGCTGCAGATCAGCAAAATCTCGTCTTCAGCCCGCTTGAGCGCTATAAAGCTCGCCAGCATGCGTCCCTTGGGATTGCAGAATGCGGCCAGATGCGCGTGGCCCGGCTTCAGCAACACGACGTCCTGGGTCAGTTGGCCCTGCAGGAACTTGGCGGCCTCATCTCCCACCGCGCGGATGACTCCCCACTCGGTCAGGGGGGCTGCGCCATTCAGTGTGGCTGCTGTGGCAAGAAGTGCTGGATCAGGCATGTTCATGCGCTGAATTATCATGGCCGGTTGATTGTGTTGTCTCTCGAAGGGTTTGTGCGTCGAATTTTCCAATTCCTGTTACTTTTGGTGGTGTTGGCCCTGGCCGGCATCGGCGCGTTCTGGTGGTGGTCCGACCAGCCGCTTTCCCTTACCGCCGAGAAAGTGGAAATGGCCGTACCGCCAGGCGCTTCGCTGCGTACGGCCGCGCGCAAGGCCGTGGATGGCGGGGTACGCGCGCCGGCTGACCTGCTCTATGCCTACTTTCGTATCGCCAACAGCCTGGCCAATGACCAGACCCGCACCATCAAGCCGGGCGACTATGAAGTCACGCGCGGCATGACACCTCGGGCCTTGCTCGACAAGCTCAACCGCGGTGATCGCATCGTGCTGGCGTTGACTCTCGTGGAGGGTTGGAACTTCAGGCAGGTGCGAGATGCGCTGGCCAAGGCGGACTACCTTCGGCCAGATACCCGTGACATGTCGCCGGACGACATCATGAAAGCATTGGGCAAACCCGGGGTGCATCCTGAAGGACGTTTTTTCCCCGACACCTACAACTACGCCAAGAACTCGAGCGATCTCGCCGTGCTGCGCCAATCCATGCAATTGATGGACAAGCGCCTGGAAGCGGCCTGGGAGGCGCGCGCCCCCGGCCTGCCGCTCAAGTCCGCCGATGAGGCGCTCGTCCTGGCCAGCATCGTCGAAAAGGAAACAGGGCAGGCCGCCGACCGGCCCGAGATCGCGGGGGTTTTCATCAACCGGTTGAAAATCGGCATGCGGCTGCAGACCGATCCTTCCGTCATCTACGGGTTGGGCGAGAAATTCGACGGCAACCTGCGCCGTGCCGATCTGACCACCGACACGCCATGGAACACCTACACCAGAGTCGGCCTGCCACCCACGCCGATCTCCATGCCAGGCCGCGCGTCATTGATTGCGGCGGTACAGCCGGCGGCCACCCGGTCGCTTTATTTCGTCGCGCGAGGCGATGGCTCCAGCCATTTCAGCGGTTCCTTGGATGAGCACAACCGCGCGGTCAACAAATACCAGCGAGGGAGCAAGTGATGGCGGGGCAGGGACTGTTCCTCAGCTTCGAGGGCATTGACGGCGCCGGCAAATCGACCCATGTCGAAGCCCTGGCCGAACGCCTCAAGGCGGCGGGCCGGGCGGTGGTGCTGACGCGCGAGCCCGGCGGCACGCCATTGGCGGAGAAAATCCGCGCATTGGCCCTGCACGAATCCATGGACCCTCTCACCGAAGCGCTGCTGATGTTTGCAGCCAGGCGCGACCACCTTCAGCAGGTGATCGAGCCGGCGCTGGCGAGGGGCGACGCCGTGTTGTGCGACCGGTTCACCGACGCCACTTTCGCCTATCAGGGCGGAGGACGCGGCTTCGATTGGCAGACGCTGTCCGCGCTCGAGCGGATGGTGCAACACCTTCCGGCCGCGCCCAGCCAATTGCGCCAACCCGATCTGACCTTGTGGTTTGATCTCCCGCCCGCCACGGCGGCCATCCGGTTGGCTGGTGCGCGGCTGCCGGACCGCTTCGAATCACAGCCCACCGCATTCTTCGAGGCGGTACGGGCAGGCTATGCGCGCCGTGCAGCCGAAGATCCAGCCCGTTTCGTGCGGATCAATGCCGACCAACCTCGGGAAAATGTGTGGCAAGCAGTCACACAAGCATTGCGCGGCAAGGGGTGGCTTTCATGAGCACTCAGGCACCCTGGATCGCGCATCAACTGGAAAGCCTTCTGGCCCAACGCGGGCATGCCTGGCTGCTGCAAGGCCCTTCCGGCCTGGGGCAGTTCGAGCTGGCCGAGGCCCTGGTGCGCGCTTGGCTGTGCGATGCGCCCACGCCCCAAGGCGCATGCGGCAAGTGCGCCAGTTGCCATGGTATTGATGTGCACACCCATGCCGATCTGGCGGTGCTCATGCCTGAGACCGGCATGATCGAGCAGGGCTGGCCCTTGCCCGAGAAGGCGCAGGCCGAAATCGACGATAAGAAGCGGAAGCCCAGCCGCGAGATCCGCATAGATGGCATGCGAAGCACTATCGAGTTCTCCCAACGCACCAGCAGCCGGGGGCGAGGCAAGGCCGTGCTCGTATATCCCGCCGAGCGCATGAATCAGGTGACGGCCAACGCGCTGCTGAAAACGCTGGAGGAGCCCCTGGGGACGTGCGCTTCGTGCTGGCCAGCGACGCGGCGCACCTCCTTTTGCCCACCATCCGCAGCCGCTGCCTGACGCATGTCATGACTTGGCCCGAGCCGGGCGAGGCCATGGCCTGGCTGGCGGGGCAGGGCGTGCCCGAGCCCGAAGCCGAGGCCTTGCTGCACGCCGCCGGCGGCCGGCCGGCCGCCGCGTTGGCCGCTGCCCAGGGCAAGCTGAGCGCGAAGGCGTGGCAGTTGTTGCCCCGCGCCATGGCCAAGGGCGACGTTTCTGCGTTGGCCGATGTACCGCTGCCTGAGGCCGTGGCCCGGCTGCAAAAGCTTTGCCACGATCTCATGGCCGTGCAATTGGGCGCCAAACCCCGGTTTTTCGCCGCGGCAGATCTTCCCGCCAAGGCGCCTCCCACAGCCGCGCTGACCCGCTGGTGGGGCCAACTGACACAATCCGCACGGAGTGCCGAGCACCCCCTGAACGCAGGCCTTGCAACAGAATATCTCGTCAGCACGGCCCGGGAAGCTCTAAACTCCGGAAAGTCCAAGCACTGACTATTGAGCTATGGCACGTCCCAGCGTCATCCAACTCGCCATCAAGGAAAAAGCCGCCCTGTACGTGGCCTATATTCCGCTGTTCGCAGAAGGTGGCATCTTCATTCCCAGCACGCGTGAGCACCGCCTGGGGGAGGAAGTCTACGTCCTGCTTTCCCTGCCGGGCGATACGCAGCGCTACCCCGTGGCGGGCAAGGTGGCCTGGATTACCCCTGCCGATGCCGCGGGTAATCGGCCGCAAGGTGTAGGCGTTCGTTTCCCGAAAGATGAGAAATCCGCCCAGCTCAAGGCCAAGATAGAGGACATCCTGGGGGCCACGTTGAGTTCCGACCGGCCAACCCAAACTGTTTAAGACTCCAATCGTCTGAACCTGAAGCACGGGCTATGCCTGGGGTTTTTCAGTTCAGTTTTGCATGTTCACCGATTCACACTGCCATCTCAATTTCCCCGAACTCGCCGCTGATCTCCCCGCCATAAGGGCAGCCATGGCCGAGGCAAAGGTCACCCGCGCGCTCTGCATCAGCACCACCATGGAAGAGTTTCCACAGGTGAAGGCGCTTGCCGAGACCTACGACAACTTCTGGGCCACCGTCGGCGTACATCCGGACAGCGAAGACGTGCACGAACCCAGCGAGGATGAGCTGGTACAGGCCGGTGCGCTGGACAGGGTCGTCGCCATCGGCGAAACCGGGCTCGACTACTACCAGATGGAAGAACGCAAAGGCGGCCGCAGCATTGCCGACATGGAATGGCAGCGCCAGCGCTTTCGCACGCACATCCGCGCCGCGCGCCGGGCCAGCTTGCCGCTGGTGATCCATACGCGCGCTGCGTCAGATGACACCTTGGCCATCCTGAAAGAGGAGGGCGGCGGCACAGGCGTTTTCCACTGCTTCGCCGAAACGCGTGAAGTTGCCCAGGCTGCGCTCGACATGGGCTTCTACATCTCTCTGTCGGGCATCGTGACATTCAAGAACGCACGCGAGCTGCACGAAGTGGCCCGCATCGTGCCGGATGACCGCCTGCTCATTGAAACCGACTCCCCCTATCTAGCCCCCGTGCCTTTCCGCGGCAAGACCAACACCCCTGCCTATGTGCCCTATGTAGCGGCCCGCCTGGCTGAGTTGCGCGAAACCAGCGTGGAACACATCGCGGAATGCACAAGTGCCAATTTCAACCGACTTTTCCCCAAAATCGCCCCATGACGAATCTCATTTCCCGTTTTCTGCTGGCTCTGTGGCTGACTTTGCTGGCCCCGCTGGCCATGGCCAACGACGCTGATTCTTTCGTCCGTGCCGTCATGCAAGACAACGACATTGCCATGCGGAACCTGCTGGCCAATGGCGTTGATCCCAATACCAAGAACGAACGCGGGGTCCCGGGCCTTTACTTGGCCTTGCAAGAGGGCTCTTTGAAAGTGGCGCGCCTGCTGATCGATTCGCCTCGGCTCAAGCCGGAATCGCGCAACGCCACAGACGAAAGCCCGCTCATGATGGCGTCTTTCAAGGGGTATCTGGATCTGGCTCAGCGCCTGATCGCAAAGGGCGCCGACGTCAACAAGCCCGGCTGGACACCCTTGCACTACGCGGCCACCAACGGCCAGCTGAAGCTGATGGAGCTGCTGCTTGAAGAGCATGCCTTCATCGATGCCGAATCGCCCAATGGAACCACGCCCCTCATGATGGCCGCCTCCTATGGCGCGCCGGCTGCAGTCAAGCTCCTGATCGATGCCGGAGCCGACCTTCGCATGCGCAACCAGAAAGGCATGACCGCCCTCGATTTCGCCCAGAAAGCCGAGCGCCCCGACGCCGTGGAACTGCTCACCACCGCTCTGCGCGCCACCTCAAGCACGACCAAAGGAAAGTGGTAGCCCGCGGGGTGGGCATTCATGCCTATGCACGCGGCCACCCCTACGCCGCCGACATCTTCGTCACCAGTGGCGTCACGCTGTCGAACCCATCCAGCGCCTTCATTCGCCGCAGGCTCAAACCCGGCACCTGTCCGGGAAGCCGCTCTGCACAGACGGCCATCAAGTACTGGCCCGGCAATTCCAGTTGCCAGAAACGCCAACGCTCGGCATCGTCGTTCTGCGATGCATCCACGCTCAGACGCGGCGTTTCCTCCGTGGGAAACTCAAAACTGAAGCTGTCGAGCGGAATCGACAGCCCCATGCCACGTGCCTTGATATAGGACTCCTTGAAGGTCCAGTAGTCAAAGAACCTGCGTGGCTGCCGCTCTGGCGGTAAAGAGGCCAGTTCAGCCGCTTCACGGGGGAAAAGAAGCGATCCGCCACTTCCAGATTGGCCCTGCGCTCCAGTTGCTCCACATCCACGCCCAAGGCGTGTTCCTGGCAGATGCCCAGCACGATCAGGCCAGTCGTGTGGGAGAGATTGAAGCGCAGCGCGCTTGCTTCCGTGTGCACGGGTGAGATGCCCGGGCGGCCATAGGCATTGGTGTCAAACACCCAATCGGCCGGTGCCACGCTGGCGTAGCGCGAGAGCACGGTGCGGACCATGGCGCGCGTCACGAGGTAGCGCAGGCGGTCGCCGGCAAAATGAAAGCGCGCCTGCTGCTGGCGCTCGGCAGTGTTGAGAAGGCCGAGCAGGTGAGGGGAGTCGGCCTCGAACTCGTCGTAATAGGCCAGCCAGAGATCGATGCTCGCCTGCGTCGTTGTGGTCATCAGACTTCCTCGATGCAAAGCAGTTGTTTGGCGGTGATCCTGCTTTCCTGCGGATAGCCGAAAGCGTTGTTGATGTAGCGGATACCGTCCAGCCATACGGACTGATTGATATGGCTGTGGCCATACACATGAGTCTTGGGGTTGATTTTCCTCAGTTGACCCTCCAGGCGTGTACTGCCGAGCACCGGATCCAGGATGCGGTGGCGGCTGGACACGAAAGACGGAATCAGGTCGATCCGCGGCAAGAAATGTGAAACCGTGATCCGCATGTGGGTGCCCTCCGTGGGCGGCACCGTGTTGAGGTTGTCGAAATGCGCCGCCACTTCCGCCGCTCCATAGCCGGCTGGCCAACGGCAGGCCCGATAGTCCGTCCAGGCATTGAGGAGCGTTTTCTGGGGTTGGCCGAAGGAATAGTCATACCAGCCGAGCAGCGGCACCACGAGCAACCCGCCAAGGCGGATTGTTTCCATGGTGGCCCCGCAACTCGAAGCTATTTTCCTAACTACGGCAAACTTTTCCAGCGAATCCATCTCCGGCGTTTCGCCCGCCACCCATAGATCATGGTTGCCGGGCACGAACAGCACGTGGCGGAACCGCCGCGTCAACGCGCTCAGACACGTGTCGAGCAACTGCCGCTTGTGGCTGATATCTCCCGCCAGAATCAGCAGGTCATCCACATAATCGAACCGAGACAACTCCTGGACCCACGCCATGTTCGGTTCATAGTCGACGTGGATATCCGATAAGGCGAATATTCGCATGGCATGATTGTGGCGCCTCCTGAGAACATGAGGAAAACCACCGGAGACAAGCCGATGAAGACTGTGGACATGACTTCACCAGAAATGCCTTTGCACGAGCACTTGCGCCGTCATGCGCGGGCCCAGCCCGAGCAGACCGCGCTGATCTGGTACGGGGCCACGCTCAGTTGGGCCGAGCTTGACCGCGCAAGCGATGCCTTCGGTGCGCGCCTGCAGGCGCTGGGCGTAGGCAAGGGCGACCCGGTCGTCCTGTTCCTGAACAATTGCCCGCAATACTTCATTGCGCACTACGGCATTCAGAAAATCGGCGCCATCGTTTGCCCCAGCGGACCGCTGAACAAGGAGCATGAACTCGGCTATCAGGTGAACGATCTGAAGGCGAAGGTGATTGTCGCCGCGGCGGATTTGATGCCCATCGTCGAAAAAGTGCGCGCCAGCAGCACGATCGAGCATGTGTTCACGGTGCATTACGGCGATCTCCTGCCCGAATCGCCAGCGTTTGACCTTCCTGCCGAACTACAGGCCGCCTGGCAGACGCCGCGAATCATCGCGCCGCATTGCGAGGATTTCATCACCGCGATGCGTGCCAATGCCTGCCCGCAGCCGGTCGAGCTGGCCATGAGCGATGTGGCGCTGATGACCTACACCTCGGGCACCACGGGCCTGCCCAAGGGCGCGATGCTCAGCTACGGTAATGCGCTTTTCAAGACGACCGTGACCGCGCAACTCGCGGGTCTCGGCACGGGCGATGTCTGCTTGTCGGTGGCTCCGCTCTATCACATCGCAGGGATGCTGATGGGCGTCAACGTGCCGATCCTGACCGGGTGCGCGCAAGCGCTGCTCTTTCGCTTCGATCCTCTGGCGGTTCTGCAAGCTATCGATCGCTGCAAGGTGACCTTCTGGTATTCCATCGCACCAATGAACGTCGCTTGCATGCAGGTGCCTGGCGCCGAGCGGTTCGATCTCAAGAGCCTCAGGAGGAACTCGGTGACCAGCTTCGGCATCAGCTTCACGGAGCCGTTGGCACAGGCATGGCAATCCTTCACGCAAGGGCCTTGCATCAGTTGCGAGGCCGCCTACGGTTTGTCGGAAACCCACACCATGGATACCGGCATGCCTTTCGATGCCATTCGCTGGGGCACGCATGGAAAGCCCATGCCCGGCGTCACCATCCGCATCATGGATCCCGATACCGGCGCCGAATTACCTGCTGGCGAAATGGGCGAGATCACTGTGCGGTCGCCCGGCAATTTCAAAGGTTACTGGAACAAGCCTGAAGCCACCACCAAAACCTTGAAGGAAGCCTGGGTCTGGACCGGAGACATGGGCAAGATGGATGCCGAAGGCTATCTGACCTTCATCGGGCGAACCAAGGAAATGATCAAGGTCTCGGGCTACAGCGTGTTCCCAGAAGAGGTGGAAATCATCCTGATCAAACATCCCGCCGTGGCGCAAGCGGCTGTGATCGCACAGCCCGATCCCGAAAAAGGCGAGGTGGTCAAGGCTTTCATTGTCAGGAAAGCGGGTGCCGACATCACCGCGGATGAACTCATCGCCTGGTCCCGCCAGAACATGGCGAGCTACAAGGCCCCACGTCATGTGAGCTTTATAGAGGCCTTGCCCGCCACTGGTTCGGGCAAAGTCCTGCGGCGCTTGCTCAAGGAGCAGGCCTGAATGCGCTCCCAGATCAGCTTTTGCGCCGTCCGCTGATGAACAGTACGAGGGCCGCCAACAGCCCGAGAATGCCTGCAGCGGCCGCCGCACGGGAGAATCCCTGTGCAAAGGCGGTATGCAGCAGATGTCTTGACTGAGACGCGAGCGGCAGAGCCTCCGGAATCTCTCTTCGCTGAGCCGCTGCAACGGCCAGTCCGATCGCATCCTGCGAGCCCGCTTTGGCAAAGCTTTGAGCCAGCGATGCCACTGCGCCTGTATTCATGATGCTGCCCAGCAGCGCAATGCCAATGGCCATCCCGCCCTGGCGCAGAGCGTTCATCGTGGCAGACGCGGCGCCCGACCGCTCGCGTGGCGCGCTGGCCATGACCGCGGCACCCGTTGCCGGCACGGCCAGGCCCAAGGCAATACCCAGCAATGCGAAGCACGCAGCTACGGCGCCGTAAGGCGTGGCGGGAGTAAACTGTTCCATCGACAGCATCGCCAACCCCAGCAGCAGGTATCCGGTGCTCAAGAGCGCCCGCATTCCGTAGCGCGCGGCCAACCTGCCGAACAAGGGCGACACCATGAGCATCGCCAAGAACACCGGCGCCATCCGCCAACCGGCTTGCGTGGCGCTCCAGCCCTGCGCGTTCTGCAGGAACAGGGAGAAGAGGAACAAGCTGGTGTATCCGGTGAATCCCAGGACGAACGAAGCGAAGTTGTACACCGTGAAATCATTGCCTCCGAACAGGTCCAGCGGCAATACAGGCCGGGCCACGCGCCGCTCGACCACGATGAACAGCATTAAAGCCACGGCAGCCACCACCAGGGCCAGCACTGTCGGCGCCGCCCCCCAGCCGTCCTGGCCCGCCTTGATCAGTCCATAGGTCAGCGCCCCCAGGAATACGATGGACAGCACCTGCCCAACGGGGTCGAGCGCAGCGTGCTCCGGGTTCGCGCTTTCTTCCACCGACCACAGACCGAGCAGGACGGTGATGACGCCCAAGGGCAGATTCACCAGAAAGATGCTGGGCCAACCCACCTGATCCACCAGGTAGCCGCCCAGAAGCGGTCCCAGGATCAGGGAAATCGCGTTGAAGGAGGCCCATCCTCCAATGACGTGTGCGCGTTCCGCCGGATCGGGGAAAGCCTGAGTCAGGATGGACAGTGCGCCAGGGATGACCAAGGCACCGGCCATGCCCTGCAGCGCGCAGCCAATAATCAGGACGGGCAGTGACGACGCCACGGCGCAGACCACCGAGGTCAAGGTGAAGAGCACGACGCCACCTAACCAGATCCTCTTGCGCCCATAGCGGTCCGCCAGCGGCCCGGCGGAAAGCATGAATGCTGACAGGCACAGCGCGTAGGCTCCCACAATCCACTGCAGGCCTGCCAGGCTGGCGTGCAGGTCCGCCTGGATCGCTGGCAGCGCCACGCTGACGATGCTGATCGCCAACGATGCCATGAAAGTACCGAGATATACCGTGGCGACAGCAAAGGGACGGCGGGACGAGATCATGAAGAGCGGCTCATCTGAGTGGGGAGGAGGGGAGTGATGGAGGTACAGCCAGCGCACGGCTGAACGTCTCGATCAGCAGGCGCAGCAGCGGCGCGCGAGAGCCTGCCGTGCCGTACGCCACGGCGTCATCGGCGAGGCCGTGCATGGAATAGAACATCATGACGGACAGTCCATGCGCATCAGATACCCGCCATACCCCCGCCTGGGCGCCCGCGCCCAGCAGCTCCGCGAGTTGATCGATCACCGGGTTGCGCATCATGAGTCCTCGGTCATCAGGGCGCACGTCATGGAACAGCATGTCATGCAAGGCGACCTGTTCCAGCAAACCATCCAGCGAGGTCTTGCACCAGATTCGAAGGCGCGCATCCCAGTCCCCTGGCCGGCAGCGTGCCATCGCGCGCTCGATGCGTTCGCAGTACGCCAGCATGAAGCGCTGTTGCAAGGCATCGAGCATGGCGTCGCGGGAAGCAAAGTACAGGTAGAACGTTCCCTTGGCAACCTGGGCTGCATTGGCGATCTCTTCCACGCTGGTGGCTGTCACGCCCTTGCTCAGGAACAAGGCTTCGGCCGCATCCATCAGCGCGGCGCGCCGGGTTTGCGGCGCTCGCGTGCGGCGGCGCTGCGGCGCACGCCTGTCCGCCGGGCTGCCGGGGCTTGCCTTGATATCTGCTGGCTTTGTCACGGCGCCAAGCCTCGCTGATTGAGAAAGATCGTGTGAGCCATGTGGCGCTGATATTAATGACTGCTGGTCAGTATACGGATGAAGTACCTCATCAAGCGGAGCAGCCATGCTTCGATCTGGGATTCAATAATTACTTCATACGATGTGTATTATGTTAATAATAGGATAAAGCAAGCAACATCAACTGGTCACCCTCTGCCATCCACGTCAATTCAAACCCTGTTGACGAGTGCTGACAAGATCAGCCTGCGCGCACCTGAAAACTGAGCACGGGCGCGCTCGCGTCTGAGAACGGGACGCCCAGTGCCATCTCTCCGCCGGAATGCAGGATGCATTGGCTGCGGCGCAACTGCACCTCCGAGGCCGACTTGCCTGTAAAGCGGATCCAGGTGCCATAGGTGCTCTGATCAGCCAGCACGAAGGCGCCGTTGATCCACTCTATGGTCGAGTGCTTGCGCGAGACTCTTGGATCGCTGATCACAAAGTGGCAGTCTGGCACTCTGCCTATCTGAATGGGCAGTTCGCTGCTGACAAATACCTTGTTATTGCCTTCCCATCCAAGCTCGATATGGCTTTCGACCTTCTCGGTGTCTGGAAGCTCCGGTTCCTGCAGAACCCCGCGTATGGTGATCAGGTCTGTGGGAATTTCGTCGTTCCACTCGATCTGAAATACCGGATGGGGTTGCACGATCCCCTTGATTCTGATCATGCCCAGGGAACGGTACCGGATGTTCTCCAGCACTTCTCCGCGGTTCGAAATCCTGTGCCTGCGGTTGGTTCTCAGCTGATTGATCACCGATTCGGTGGCCCAGATGGCGTTGGAGCCACTCATGTCCGACAGGCGCGAAGCAAAGTTCACCGGATCCCCGTACGCATCGTTGCCCATGCGGACCACTGCACCTGACGCCAGTCCGATTTTCAAGCCCATATGCAGGGGCTCAGGCCAGCGCCGGATGCGTTTCGTGTGCTGCTGCTGGAGAAAGACGGCGGCCGTGACTGCATCGACACTATTGCCGAACTCGGCCATCACACCGTCACCCAGGAACTTGAGTATCCGGCCATCGTGAGCCTCACAGACACGACCTATCCACTGCGTTACCTTGGAGATAACGCCAGCCACTTCTTCACTGCCCATAGCTTGATAGGCAGCGGTGCTGTCAGCAAGATCGATGAAGGCAATGGTTTGCAGCGGGCTGTGCATGTAAGCGGATATTCTTAAGGAGTGGTGACTTCGGTCCTTAATGTCGCATTTCCAGCTGAAATCGCCTCACCGTTAAGGATATTTATAGGTGGCTCGCGGCCTCTTTTAACGTCATCGTCGCACCGCAGCAACGTTTTGTTTTGACGGGTGTCAAACTTTCGCCCAAAACATTTGGTAACTCATGTAGCATTCACGTAAAAAATAGATGTAACCATCTTCAATCATTGCATGGGCTGGAGCACTTCTCACATTTTTGCTGGGCTGCTTGGAATGTGGAACGGCGGAAAAACAGGTTCCAGGAGGGCACGCGCCCAAAAACAGACCAAACTGCATACGGACCGGCTGGTCGATATCCGCCTGGCGATGCTTGACATGCTGGGCAGCGAGGGCATCAGCCAGTATCCCAGCGTGGCGCGCCGCATTCACCTCAGCAGCGACGCTCAGTCGCTTTGGTATGCGCGTGCCGACCTGATGGCCGCGCTGGCTGGACTGCATGGTGAGCAGGTGGCACACACCCGCATGATCAGCCTGTCGGTGCTGTTCGATGGCATGCTGCCCAGAGGAATGATGTCCCGCCCTACTACGCTACGTCCGGATCAGCACAGCACGTTCTAGGAACAGGAACAAGCGCCGTCTATGCCGCACGTATCAGTGGTGGTTATGGTGGATATGACCCCAAAGCAGCAGAGCCTCACGTCCCTCCACCAGCAGGTCGATTTTCATGCCCACAGGCAGCAGTACCTTGGTCGGCACATGGCCGAATGGCAGGCCAGTCAACACAGGGACTTTCGTGTGCGCGCGCAGCCACTCGATCACCTTGGCCAGCGTGAATCCCTTGTCGTGCGTTGCTGACAGCGTGTAATTGGTAAATGCACCCAGCACGATCGCCTTTTGCCGCGCCAGCACACCGGCATGCAAGAGTTGCGTCAACGAGCGCTCGATCCGGTAAGGGTGCTCTCCTACGTCTTCCAGGAACAGCACGCCCTGCTTGATCTCAGGAAAATAAGGAGTTCCCAGAAGAGAAAGGAGCACGGTCAGGTTGCCTCCCCAAAGCGTGGACTGCCGTGCCAGCAACCCTTCGGAGACAAGTTTTGCCGACGCAGCGGGCAGGCGCCAGCCGGTCCCCTCCCCCGCTCCGTCGACCAGATCACCAAAGCACGCAAGCATGATTTCGTCGGGCTCTCCTTGCCCCAGCTTGCCGTTGTGGCCATCGGCACCGTCCGCGACATCGCTGGCGCCAAAGCCCTCGCATAGCGCAGGGCCGGCCCATGTCGTGGCACCGGTTTTGGCCAGCAATGCCAATTGCAGCGCGGTGAAATCGCTGAAACCCACAAAGCGGGTACCTTTGGAGATGGCGTTGGCGATCTTGCGATACGGGAGATCAGGCAGCAGGCGCGTAATGCCATAGCCGCCCCTGGAAATCAGGGCAATGTCGGCGCCGCTTGCGGCCGCACGGGTGATGGCCGCCAGACGGGTGGCGTCATCTCCGGCAAATCGTTGCCAAGTCTGAAGCGCAGCCGGGTCTACCTCGACCTCATGGCCCAGCGCTTGCAGGCGTTTGACGCCGAGCTTGAACGCCGCTCGGTCGCGCACCGCGCCCGCGGGAGAGTAGACATAAATATGAGCCATGGTTGGTGTTCTTGCTGGGGTAAGCTTGATTCGAGCTGCCGGGGAATATATCAGCAGCTACGAAAACGATAGAAGACTTGGGCACCTGCATAAGCTGGTCGAACGCGCATTCAACCTCTTGCGAAATGGATGAGCGCGCGCTCGGCAATGGGCTGCCCGTGCTCCTGTACGAAATGCCCGGCTTCTTCGATGATCCACGGATCAGGACAGCCGTGAATGTCCTTGTGCAATGCCTGCATGGTGGGAGGGCCCAGCACAGGGTCCTGGGCACCCACGACCATCAGGCTGCGCCCTGCCCAATCGTCGCGCCAGAACCTGCGGGCGGCTCGGGACACGGCGGCGCCGTCATCCTTAGGCGACTCAGGCACCATGCGGGGAAAGACTCGTGTGGCCGCGCGGTGGCCTGTGTCAGGAAATGGCGCCTCATAGGCGGCGCACTCGGCGGCTGACAGCTGCGGGTTTCCTCGGCTGAACAGGCGCCCAATATCGAAGGCAGGCTTTTTGGCGCACATCTGGCGCCAATCGAGAAAGCCTGGCGACAGTGGCTCCTCGGCGCTGGCCAGCATGGTATTCATGACCAGGAGGCCGGCATACCGCTCAGGAGCAGCCATGGGCAGCGTGAGGCCCAGCAGGCCCCCCCAATCCTGCACGACCAGCACGATATTCCGCAGATCCAGCCTTTCCACGAATTCCAGCAGGACTTGCCGGTGCCAGGAAAAGGTATGTACGGCCTCGCGCTTGGGCTTGTCGCTTCTGCCGAAGCCAGGCATGTCCGGCGCGGCCACCCGGTCCCCAGCAGCCTCGAAAACGGGGATCATGTGGCGGTACAGATAGCTCCAGGCTGGGTTGCCATGAAGGCATAGCCAGGTGCGTGATGCGCTTGCGTTGCCCTGGTCCAGGTAATGCATCCGCAGGCCAGCCAGGCTCGGCAGATCACTGATGTAGCGAGGCGCCCACGGGTAACCTGGGAGATGGGAGAACGCGGTATCGGGTGTTCGCAGCGCATCTTCGCGAAGCGGGTTGGGGTTGCCACGGCGTTGCTGGAAGAATTCGCGCAACAGGGCGCCGCATTCATCCGAGAGCACGCCGCCGGTCAGGCCAGTCTGGTGATTGAGCTCTCGCTGGCTGAACAGATTGAGCACGGAGCCTGCCGCTCCGGTCCGTGGCTCTGGCGCACCGAACACTACCCGCTTCAGCCGGGCATGCAGCATGGCTCCAGCGCACATGGCGCAGGGTTCCAAGGTGACATACAGCTCGCAATCCTCAAGCCTGTAATTGCCTTGCGTCCGCGCCGCGGCGCGCAGTGCGGCAATCTCGGCGTGTGCTGTGGGATCGTGGCCTTCAATTGGGGCATTGCCACCGGTGGCAATCAATTCGCCACGGCATACCACGACCGCACCGACCGGGACTTCGCCACGCTTACCTGCGGCTTGGGCGGCGGCAAGTGCCTGCCGCATCCAATAGGTATCGATATCGGTATCGTCCTGAGGTGCTGCCGGATCGCTCATGTCGTCTGTGAAGGTTGGGCCGTATCGGGATGGGCTGCGGCCTCACCGCCCATGCCCAGGGTTTGCATCCACTCGGCCAAGGCCCGCTCCTGAGGTGAGCCGGCCGCGTACATCGCCTGCAAGGCCTCGTGCGACTCCTTGCGATGCTGGTTGAGCTTGAGTTTGCATTGCCAATCGACCACCTGCAGCTCGAAGGCGGTGATGCCCGCCAGCATCTTGTGGGCGAACTCCTCTCCCAGCGAACGCCACTGCTCGGCATAGGGGGGCTCGTGGTCGGAGATCAATTTCTTGAGCAATTGATCCTTGGCCTGCGGATCGTCGAGCAACCGGGCCTGCACGGTGCAATGCACCGCCAGATAGTTCCAGCTGGGCACGCGCGCAAGATCCGGATAGACCTTGGGGGACAGGTAGGCGTGCGGCCCGACGAAGGTGACCAAGGCCTTGGGCCTCGCGGCCAGGTATCGCCAATGGGGTTGGGCTTGGCCACGTGGCCCAGCAGCGTGAAATTCTCCCCGTCCTGTTGCAGGTGAAGCGGCAGGTGGGTGACGAACGGAAACCCTTCGTCATCGGTGGAGACCAGGCTGGCGAAAGGGTGTTCGCGCATCAGCCGCGCGGCAATAAGGGGGTCGCGGCTGGCAAACTGAGGGGGTTTGTACATGAGAGCGTCCTGTAACCCATATCATCGTAGCGCAAGATTTTCTCCCATCATGTCTCAGCCACCCGATCAACCCTCTCTTTTCGGCGGTGACAAGCCTCCGGAGCGCAAGGAGGAGAACACCCCGAGCGCAAAAACTTCAGGATCAACTGAGGAGCCTCCTCGCCCGCGTTCGAGAGCAAAGGGCGTACAGCCCGCACCACCGTCATCAGATCAGGAGGCGCTATCGGTTCGCTTGCCCGTGCAGCTGTGGATGGGCACCTCTTCCTGGCATTTTCCTGGTTGGGCGGGCTTGGTCTGGGATGGTGACTATGGGGAAAGCAAGCTGTCGAAAGAAGGCCTGCAGGCCTATTCCAGGCATCCTCTTTTGCGTACAGTCAGTCTTGACCGGGCGTTCTACCGGCCCTTGAGCGTGAGCCAGTACGCGGGCTATGCGGCGCAGGTTCCGGAGGGTTTCCGTTTCGTCGTCAAAGCCCCCGCGCTGGTGGCGGATGCCCAGGTACGCGCCGAAAACGGGCGTGGCATGGCACCTAATCCGGCCTTTCTCGACCCTGAACTGGCGGTGCGCGAGTTCATCGAGCCTGCGCTCGAAGGGTTGGGCAGCAAGGTGGGCGCACTGGTGTTTCAGATCAGTCCCCTGCCCCATCACCTCCTTGCGCGTCTGCCGGAGGTCATCGAGCGGATAGGCGTCATGCTCGCGGCCTTGCCGCCCTTGCGTCCTACCGCCCCTGACGGGGTCGTTGGCATTGAAGTGCGCGATGCCGGATTTCTCAGTGCGGCGAATGCGCCGCTGCTGGCGCGGATGCTGCGCGAAGCCCGCGCCACCAATCCCACGACCTATTGCCTGGGGTTGCATGCCAAGATGCCTCCGATCGAGGATCAGCTTCCTTTGCTTCGCGCCTTGTGGCCAGGGCCTCTGGTATGCCGCTGGAACCTGCATCGCCGCCATGGCGCATACGGATATGAAACCGCCAAGCAGACCTATGAGCCGTTCAACCAGATGGTGGATCCTGATCCTGAAACGCGCGCCGCATTGGCCCGTGTGATCGCCGGTACCACTGGCGCGGGGCAACCGGCGTATGTGACGATCAACAACAAGGCAGAAGGATCGGCTCCACTATCGGTGGCGGCGCTGGCGCAGGCGATGCTTCCCGGTTTCGATAGTTAGGCTAACCGGCTTTCAGGGCTTCCCTCACCCATTCCAGGCGATCTTGCCCGAAGAACATGTCGCTCTTCACGAACATCGTGGGTGCACCGAAAACCCCACGTTGCACGGCTTCCTCTGTCGTTTCCTTCAAACGTGCCTTGACATCGGCATCGCCCACCCAGCCGGCAATCAATTCAGGGGGGAAACCCGCCTTGTACAGCGCGACGGATGCGACTGCCAGATCGTTCATGTTGAGCTCTTCAATCCAGATGGCCCTGAATATGGCATCGGTCAAGGCAAGAAGGCGTTCAGGCGCGCGCATTTGCGCGCCGGTGATGGCTCGCATCAAGGTCAGGGTGTTGATCGGAAAGTGGGGATTCCTGCGCAGCGGGACGCCGTACCGGCGGGCATGGCGATCGAAATCGGCGAAGATGTACTTGCCTTTGGCCGGTACGGCAGCAGGCGAGGCGTTGCCCGTGGCCTGGAACACACCGCCCAGGAGCATGGGCTTGAGTTGCAGCTCGGCGTCAGCTTCGGCGCACAGGGTGGGCAGTTGCGTCCAGGCCAGATAGGACGCGGGGCTACCGACGTCGAAGAAGAATTCGACTTGCTTGCTCATGGAGTGTCTCCGGGTTTGAACTTGTGTGAAGAACGTGTAGGGATGGGATGAAGATGCCCTACCATTTTTCCATGTAGGGCCGCAGATCCAGCTCGAACGTCCAGGCATCGCGCGGCTGCTGGTGCAGGTGCCAATAGTTTTCGGCGATGTGGTCAGGGTTGAGTATGCCGTCCTGCTCTTTCAAGGCGTACCGCTCCGGAAACTGTGTGCGGATGAATTCAGTGTCGATCGCTCCATCGACAATGACGTGCGCCACGTGGAGACCACGCGGCCCCAGTTCGCGCGCCATGCTTTGAGCCAGCGCGCGCAAGGCATGCTTGGCTCCCGCGAAGGCCGCAAACCCCGCCGCCCCGCGTGTGCCTGCCGTGGCACCGGTGAACAAGATGGTGCCGCGTCCGCGCGTGACCATGCGTTTGGCCACCTCACGCGCGTTCAGAAAGCCGCTGAAGCAGGCCATTTCCCTGATCTTGAAGTACTTGCGGGCGGTTTCCTCAAGAATGCTGCAAGGCACATTGGCGCCGATGTTGAACACCAGCACCTCGATCGGCCCGCGCTCCGCTTCGATCTGCGCGATCAACGCAACCACCTCCTCCTCTTTTCGCGCATCGCTGCCGTAGCCGAACGCATGGCCACCGGCGGCTTCGATGTCGGCGATCAGCGGCTGCAGCTTTTCCGCGGAGCGCCTGGTCACGCACGCAATGTAGCCTTCGCGCGCAAAGCGCTTGGCAATGGCGCCGCCGGTCGAATCTCCGGCGCCGACAATGAGGGCAACCGGTGAGCTTGCCGGGCTTGGATGAAGCGCCTGGGCATCGGAAGCGGACATAGGCAGGACTCCGTAGGTGCATTGAGGATGCTCACTTTAGCAATCCCTGCGGGTTGCTGACGAGCGGCTCATAATCTCCCTCCGATGTCCGCCCCGATTCTCAGCCCATCCTCTCGTGGCCTGCCCTTGCCGCCCTTGGCCGCTTTGACACCCGCCATCTTCGGCATCGTGATGGCCACGGGCATCGTCTCGCTGGCGAGCCGGCAGAACGGCTTCACAGAGCTCGCCAGAGGACTGTTCGCGCTGAATATTGTTTTCTACCTCGCGATCTGGGCCCTGGTGATACTGCGCGCCGTACGCCATCCATCGAGGGTGCTTGGCGATTTGACTGACCACGCGCGTGCGCCAGGCTACTTTTCGGCCGTGGCGGGCACCGCTGTTCTTGGCCTGCAATTCATTGACCTTGGTGGCAGAGAAGATATTGGCCTGGTGCTTTGGTGGTTCGCGCTCGGTCTCTGGCTAGTGCTGGGGTACGGCATCTTTGCCGCCCTGACCGTCAAAGAGGAGAAGCCCGCGCTTGACCGAGGCATGCACGGCGGTTGGCTGCTCGCGGTGGTAGCGACACAGTCGATCGCGGTTCTCGGGGTCGCGCTTATCGGCACGTTTCCTCCAGAGTGGCGGCCTCTGCTCGAATTTGCCTGCCTGGCCTGGTGGCTCTGGGGCGGGATGCTCTACATCCTGCTGATGGCATTGATCTTCTACCGTTGCCTTTTTCTGCGGCTTTCACCGGAAGATCTTTCTCCGCCCTACTGGATCAACATGGGGGCCATGGCGATCTCCACCTTGGCCGGCGCTCGGCTGACTTTGGCCGCGGGCTCGCTTCCTATCCTTGCGCAATTCCTGCCGTTCCTGAAAGGCTTCTCGGTTTTCTACTGGGCTTCAGGTTCCTGGTGGATTCCATTGCTGTTGGTGCTGGGCGTCTGGCGCCACCTGCTGCGGCGTTTCCCGCTACGGTATGACCCGCTGTATTGGAGCGCGGTGTTCCCCTTGGGTATGTATGCGGCGGCCACGCACGACTTGTCGCGTGCCCTGGGAGTCTCTTTTCTGGGGTGGCTGCCGCCCATTTTCCTGGGAGCGGCATGGCTGGCCTGGTCGCTGGCATTGGCGGGTTTGCTTCTGGCGGCCGCCAGGCTATCGGGCAAGCGATAGAAATCAATCGGCTTAACCAGCGAATTTCTTTGCGCCAGCCACACAGGCCACGGCCCCCAGCGTGACCAGCAGCATGGCGGGGCTCACCTGCTCTTGAAGCAGCAGGGCCGCGAGGCCCAGCCCCATGAACGGCTGGAGCAGTTGAAGCTGTCCCACGGCGGCAATGCCACCCCTCGCCAAGCCGTGGTACCAGAAGACAAAGCCAATCAACATGCTGAAGAGAGAGACATAGGCCAGGCCCAGCCACGCCGGCGTACCGACATGCGCGAACGACGAGGGCATGGTCAGCAAAGTGATGGGAAGCATGACCGGCAGCGAAATCACCAGCGCCCAACTGATGACTTGCCAGCCGCCAAGCGAGCGGGAGAGGCGCGCGCCTTCCGCATAACCCAGGCCGCACGCCAGGATGGCCGCCAGCATCAGCAGATCGCCCTGCAAGGAGGCCTGCATGCCGCCCTTTGCCGAATACCCGGCCACGAAGGCTGCGCCCAGCACGGAAAAAAGCCAGAAAAGAGGCCGGGGGCGCTCCCCTCCCCTCAAGACCGCGAAGATCGCGGTGCAAAGAGGTAGCAAGCCCACAAAAACAATGGAATGCGCCGATGTGACGTGTTGAAGCGCAAGCGCGGTCAGCAATGGAAAACCGACGACCACCCCCAGGGCTGTCAGGGCCAGCGACGGGATGTCTGCTCCCCTGGGTTTCGGCTGCCTGAGCGCCAGAAGCAATGCAAGCCCGAGCAGCGCAGCCACCGTGGCGCGCGCCGCGGTCAGAAAAATCGGATCGAAATCGGCCACAGCCACGCGTGTGGCCGGCAGCGATCCGGCAAAGATCGCTACGCCAATGAACCCGCTTACCCAGCCGCTTGTGGTCTTTCCCATCAGATATACCTTTGATTCCAGGCGCTTAGTACACACCGATGAGCCAGCCTAGGCCACGCACAGTGCAGAACAATTCAAAAAAACTGTACTGTTATTTTTTCCCATACAGTCATGACGAAGAAGACCATTTCAAACAAAAATCCTTAAAAGTAACATTTTGTGTTCAACGAAAATTTGTGATTTGTCTTCAAAAATCATTTCATGGTTAATACTAATACTCACTTTTGTTGACCATGCAATACTGAAATTGTTCAACGATTTCAGCAACAACGATGAGAGGAGCCTGTTCATGAGAAAGGTCTATGGAGTAATTGCCACCTGTGCCTCCGCAACGATACTTGCGTCGTGTGGAGGGGGTGGCGACGATGACAGCGGGGCCAAGCTGGCGTGTACGTGGGATAAAGATGTGCCGTTGAGCTTTGAGGAGCGGCGGCTGGAAACGCCACTTCCTTTCTCCGGGCAGAACGTAGTCGGTCAGGATCAGACTCCTTTCGCGACACGGATCGTGACAGCCGCAGGTTTTCAGAGCTTTGCGCCTGAATTTGCCGAGAGCCTGTGCAATGACGAAGGCCAGACCCAATTGTCCAACTACGACGAAGCGCTTGCCAGCGTCACTGAAAGCGGGAAAGCGCTTTGGCGGGCGGCGGTCGACAGGGTTCAGGGCAAGCGAGCCGTGCAGGCATCAGAGACTCTGCCCCGCAGTGACGATCGCATGCTTTACTGGAGCCGGGTCCAGATGACCAAGGTCCTTCGGCAATGGAAGCCGGAGTGGGATATCTCCGCCGAGCAAAAAGAGCAGTTGCAGTGGGAATTCGAGAAGGCTTCGCGGGGGCAGACCGACATTGATTTCCCGACTGGCCAGACCGCGGGCGGAAAGCCCTACCGCAGGATGCTCGTGAGCGGTTTCGATGTATTTACCCTGGGGAAACCCGGGACGCCCAATACGGGCCTTCGCAACGGAAACCCCTCCGGAGCCACCGCACTGGCCTTGGATGGAAAGGAGATCCAGCTTTCCGATGGATCGGTCATGCACGTACAGACTTACGTTTTGCCCGTGAGCTATGACCCGTTCAACAAAGGCATGCAGGAAGACACCCTGGGGCCTTGGTTCAAGGCCGGCCCCAAGCGCGTGGATGCTTCAATCAGTATGAGCCAAGGCGGCCGGGATATCTTCTGGCTCGAGCAGTGGAATGGCCGGTTTCATGGTTCCTCCGCCGGTAATGACGGCATCATTTACTGCCCGGTAGGGACTCGTCTGCCCGCTGTCGTGCTGCCGCTTGGCCAAATCACGGCGGAAGGTGCGGATCCGATCACGCTGGGTGGCTCAGGCTGCAACACAGTGGTGCAACCGCGCTGGTATGGCTCTGACACCATCTCGCAGTGGAAGAAGGACGCTCCACCACAGTTCACGACAGCATCGCTACCAGTTGAAAAGATGCTGCTCGCCAATACACAAGCAGGTATTGCGAGGCCGCCTGGCGCCAAAAGCGAAGGCCAGGATGGGTTCGATGTTACATGGCATACCAATTACAGCTACTTCGCCGATTGCAATAGCACGACCACCGCGACACAACCATGGCATAGCGTGGTCAACAAGATGCCCGATCCTGCGGATGTCAAGGCTCCGGAAGCGTCCTGGTGCGCACGCACGGGCGGTGGTGGTGACTATCTCTCCAACGAAAGTGCCTACCGCAATACCCTGTTGAGGGATACGATGGGGTTGGACATTCCTGCCGGTCACATCCATATTCCAGTCATGAACTATTTCCACGACGGCGTGGAGGCCAACGGTGGGGGCGTGCGCGATGACAACTCTTACACCGACGCGAGGTTTGAGGCGTACCGGAATGCTATCGTTGCCCAAGGCGAGAAGCTGCTGACGGCGGTGGGTGAAAGCCTGGTTCCCTAATTTTTGAACACAAAGGTATTGACATGAAGAAAGCTCTTCTCATCGCAGGCTTGGCACTTTCCCTTGGTGTTCTGGCACAGCCTAGCATGTACTACTGGTGGGTGAACGCCAAAACAGGGGAAAAGGTATGCGAGCCCGAGACGCCGGGCAAGGACTGGAAAAAGGCCAGCGAAACGGTCTATCAAGACTTCGAATGCAAGAATCCGCTTTGACGGGCGCCAGCCTTCGCCCGCTGGGCCTTCCTGGCCTGCCGGGTGTGAGCGTTGAATAAGGCGAACCAAAGGCACCTCCGGGTGCCTTTGGTTCGTTGGTCCTAAGAACTCCCTGTCGCGATGTCCTGTGCGGCAGAGGTTCAGATGCCCATTTCCTTGAACACCTGGCGGGCTATCTTGAAGCAACCAAGGCCGGCAGGCATGCCGACGTACACGGCTACCTGCAGGAAGCATTCCTTGATCTCGTCCTTGGTCACGCCGTTGGTGATGGCTCCCCTGATGTGGGTGGCCAGTTCCTCAGGCCGGTTCAACGCGGCGATCATGCCCAGATTGAGGATGCTGCGGCTGCGGCGGTCCAGGCCCGGGCGTGTCCAGACCTCCCCCAGCAGAATTCCGTGACCAGCTCCTGCATGGGCATGCTGAATTCGTCGGCATTCCCGAGCGCGGCGTCGACATAGGCGTCACCGACCACCGCGCGCCGCATTGCAAGTCCTTTATCGAACAATTCCTGGTTCATGGCTTTCCTGGCTCCTGGTAAGAACGCGTTCGCGATCTATGTTGAATAAACAGGTATTCTGCTTCGCGCGGTGCGTTGGATGCGCGGCGCGACCTTCCAAAGTTTCAGCGGAACACTTTTGATTGGAGACATTGAATGACTGTCGTTGGCAACATCATCACGGCGCTCGTCGCCTTGCTGCACGTTTACTTTCTTGTTCTTGAGATGTTCCTTTGGGACAAACCTGCTGGTATGAAAGCCTTTGGGCAAAGCCTTGAGCGAGCACAGGCCACGAAGGTGCTGGCGGCCAATCAGGGGCTGTACAACGGCTTTCTCGCGGCCGGCCTGGTGTGGGGCCTGGTGCTCGGCGCGAACGACCATGGCATCAAGGCGTTCTTTCTCGGCTGCGTCATCGTGGCCGGTGTCTTCGGCGCCAGGACCGCAAGCCGCAAGATCCTCTTCGTTCAGGCGCTGCCGGCCGCGGTAGCGCTTGCGTTGCTGCTGCTCGCGTGATGCGGCGGGTTCCGGCTTGCCCTCAAGCTGCGTATTTTCACGAATGAGAGGCAAAAATGCTCCAGGGATAATGCGCCCATGCCCTCCCCTATCCCGCCATCCCAGCGCAAGCAAGATTCCGAACTGCTGTTCAAGGGCGCCATTTGCGCGCTCATTGGTGCCATTGTCCTGCTCGGTCCCTACGTGGCCCGGTCGCCAGACATGCGCGAAATCATGCGGCAGGCCTACC
The DNA here is from genome assembly GCF_049532675.1 of Ottowia sp. VDI28. Taxonomy (NCBI): domain Bacteria; kingdom Pseudomonadati; phylum Pseudomonadota; class Betaproteobacteria; order Burkholderiales; family Comamonadaceae; genus Ottowia; species Ottowia sp. VDI28. Next base: position 3,328,761 of record NZ_CP149820.1, read on the forward strand.
TGGCAGGCTGGTTTGCGCTGGTCTTGGGCTGCGCCTTCCTGGTGCGCTACGGTCTCAACCGCTGGCGGAGCCAGGGGCGGCGCTGATATACATGGCTCCGAGGGCGCTCTCGCAAGGGAAACGCCAACCGGCCTTTATTGAAGTGAGGCGAAATACTGCGCTGGCGGTTGTCCCAGCGCTTTCTTGAACATGGTGATGAACGCCGTGACCGAGTCATAACCGAGATCGCCTGCAGCTTGCTGCACGGTGGCACCACCTGCAAGCTGCTGCAGGGCAACGATCAGGTGCCATTGCTGGCGCCAGCGGCCAAAGGTCAGCCCGGTTTCCCTCTGCACCAACCGCGCCAGCGACCTCTCGCTCGTCGCCAGCATCTGCGCCCACTCGGCAAGCGTTCGGCGGTCTGAGGGATCAGCGGCCAGGGAGTCGGCGATACGGCGGATGCGCGGATGATCCGGCACCGGCAGATGCAACTGCTCGACGGGAGCCAGGGCCAACTGTTCAAGCAGCACCGCTGCCACACGTGCTGACGGGCCCTCGCGCGGATAGTCTGGCCCCTGGTCCGCGAGGTATTGGATCAGCTCGCGCACCATCGGCTTGATCACCAGTGTGCAGCATTTGTCCGGCAGCGGCGCCGTGCCGGGCTCCACAAACAGGAAGCCGATGCGGGCGTTATTCGTCACGCGGTTGCTGTGCGGCATACCGCCTGGAATCCATACCCCGTGCTGAGGCGGAACCATCCACAGCGCCCCCGGCACCTCGCACATCACGCCCCCGCGAAGTGCCATCACCAGTTGCCCCTTGCGGTGCTGGTGTATGGGCTGCTCCACATCGTTCTGCTCAACTTCCACGCGCAAAGCCAACGCGGGCCGGTCGTTCACGTCCGGGTCGTATCGGCCGAGTGATTCGGTAAGTGAACCGCTGGTTGTCATTATTTAGCGATTATTTGTCTTTATTTCTATATTCAATCATAAGCTTCATCTTTAGATTGGGGTATTCCCTAGAAACGTGAAAGAAGCGAGTAGTGAACACCTTGACGCATCGAAGATCAGCCGGCTCGACGGCTCTGTTGTTCGGTATCATTTTGATCGCCGCAAACCTGCGCGCCCCCTTTACCGGACTGCCTCCTCTGCTCGGTGCTGTTCAGGTGGATTTCGGCCTGAGCACCACGGCAATCGGTGCGCTGACCACTCTGCCATTGCTGGCCTTTGCTCTGGTGTCGCCCTACAGCGCCCGGCTCGCTCGTGAGTACGGACTGGAACGAACCTTGTTCGGCGCGCTCGCGGCTATTGCGTTGGGGATCGCTCTGCGTTCCAGCGGTGCGCTATGGAGCCTGTATGTAGGTACGGGGATCATCGGCGTGGGCATAGCCATCGGCAATGTCCTGCTGCCCAGCGTGGTCAAGCGCGATTTTCCTCACAATGTCGCGTCGCTGACGGGGGCCTACGCGTTGGCGATGGGCGTAGCTGCAGCGCTCGGCTCGGCCATGATCGTGCCCATGGCCCATGCCGCTGGTTGGAAAAGTGCGCTGGCGGTGTTCCTGGTCCTGCCGCTGGTGGCGATGGCGGTCTGGACGCCCCAACTGAGCGTCCGCACGAAATCAGTTTCCAGTACGGCTGGGCCCGCGCGTGAGGGCAAGATCTGGCACTCAGCGCTGGCTTGGCAGGTCACGCTTTTCCTGGGGCTGAATTCGACGATCTACTACGCAGCCGTCGGTTGGTTGCCGGCTATCCTGACCGACGCCGGAATGCCCGCTGATCACGCTGGTTCGCTGCACGGCGTCCTGCAACTGGCGACCGCTGTGCCGGGAGTCCTGATCGGACCGATTCTGAGCCGCCTGCGCGACCAGCGCTTGCTGGCTGCGGTGGTGGCGGGCTTTTCGGCCGTCGCCCTGCTGGGTTTGATGGCCCTGCCACAGTTCGCCCTGGCTTGGTCGATTCTCTTTGGCATCGGCACTGGCGCGGGAATTATTCTGGGGTTGAGCTTCATCGGCTTGCGTACCCACAACGCGCATCAGGCTGCCGCGTTGTCGGGAATGTCGCAATGCATCGGCTACCTCCTGGCGGCGGCGGGGCCGATGGCGATGGGCATGTTGCGCGATGCGCTGGGCAGTTGGCGCGTGCCGTTAGGCCTGTGCGCCATCTTGGCGCTCGCCGCCGTGTTCATGGGGTTCCTGGCTGGGCGTGAGCGCCATGTCGACGCGTGAGTCCACGCCCCTGTTCTTTGTGAACACCATCATCTATCAGGGCTTGCGGCATCATCGGAATGACCATGGGCACCGAACGCCACGCCAATTCATGCTCACCCAATGGCTTTTTCCTCGGTCATTTTCCTGCCTGCATAGTTCCGCGCAAACTGCCATGCAGCACGTCCTGAGCGGGTGCCGCGCTGCGTGGCCCACTGAAGTGATTCGGCTCTGATCTCTTCGTCGGCGTGCAGGCCTAGTCCAAAGTGGCTCAGCCAATGCGTCACGGCCTGCAAATACTCGTCCTGGCTGAACGAGTAGAAATGAAGGTGGAGCCCAAACCGGTCCGACAAGGAGATTTTTTCCTCGATCGAGTCACCGGGGTGAATTCTCCCCTGGTCGTCGTTTCTCCGCTCAAGGTTGTCGCTCATGCGTTCGCTGACCATGTGCCTCCGACTGGAGGTGGCATAGATCAATACGTTGGGCGACGACCCGGCCACGGCCGCCGATTGGGCCAAGCGCCTGGCCATGAGCACAAAGACATTCCATCGCCAATTCAAGAGTCATACAGGCATTACATTCGGGCAGTGGCGCCAATTGGCTCGCTTGCTGCTGTCACTCGAAAGCCTGGCCGAAGGTACGCCCATCGTGCAGGTCGCGCTGGAGCATGGCTACAGCAGCCAGAGCGCCTATACCGTCATGTTCAAGCGCTATTTCGGTATCCCGCCATCCGCTTTCTACCGCGGATGAGAGTCAGGAGGAAATGATGCGAAATCCGGTACGCAAAGCCCTTGCCGCCCTCCTCTTCTGCGGGCTGGGCGCGCTTCTGGTGTGGGCCGCGACCGGAAGCGAAGAGACGGGCGTGATGCGAGCCTCGGGCGTTTTGGGTGCCCTGCTGCTTCTGTTCTGCTCGATTCCTGCAATACAAGCCCTAAGCAGTTGGTTCGGTACGGCAAGACTGATGCGCGGCGAAAACGTCGTGGCACGCTGGCAGGTAAACCCCCAGGATTGGAAGCGGTTTCTCGCTTTCGACAAGGCACGGGGCGCGCGTAATTGGCAGCGGCTCACGAATGTCATGTCGCAATCATGGCGGCCAGATTGCCCGCCGCAAGGGATCGAAGTCATCGTCGGACGAAAATCCGTCCTGATTGACGGCAGCTATTGCACCGTGCGTTCGATATTCCTTGTCCAATGGATCGGAACCGAAAGTGTGGAACTTGATTGCCTGGAGTTCCACCTTCCTCGCTCCAATTTCAGAGGGCCTGCTTGGCACCCGAAGCTCCGCATCCCTGTCCCTGGCCAGGCCAAGGCGCAAGCCACCCTCGCCTATCAGTGGCATAGCACCCGCGTTGTACCCGAAGGCGTGGCGTTTGGCCCCCGGGCACGTGCCTACAAGGTGGCGCTCATGTTGGGCCTGGCAGGTGGCGTGCTCGCCATGATGGGGGCTTGGTGGGCATCGGCAGCGAGCCAACCCGCTGATGTGGACGATTTCGGTTCGATGGTGCCTTGGCTGCTTATCGCCATTGGCGGCGCCGGGGTCGTGCTTTGTCCGATTCTGGCCTGCGTGGCATTTTTCGCGGGCAAGCAAGAAGATTGATACCTCTTCAAGATAATGCGTAGTGGCGCACCAAGTCTCATCATCTGCTCAAGGAGAACTCTTCCCATGAACAACATGGCCTCGCTCAAGGACAAGGTTTCACCCGAAGAATGGCAACTGCGCACCGACCTCGCCGCCTGCTACCGGCTGGTGGCCATGTACGGTTGGAGTGACCTGATCTTCACCCACATCAGCGCGCGCATTCCGGGCCCCGAGCATCACTTTCTGATCAACCCCTATGGGCTGATGTTCGACGAGATCACCGCATCCAGCCTGATCAAGGTGGACCAGGACTGCAACAAGCTCAATGACTCGCCTTTCCCGGTCAATCCGGCCGGCTTCGTGATCCACAGCGCGGTGCACGCCGTGCGAGAAGACGTTCAGTGCGTGCTGCATACCCACACCCGTGCCGGCGTGGCGGTGAGCGCGCAGAAGAATGGCGTACTGCCCATCAGCCAGCAATCGACCTTCGTGCTGGCTTCGCTGGCCTATCACGATTACGAGGGCGTGGCTTTCCGAGACGAGGAGAAGCCTCGTCTGCAAGCCGATCTGGGACAGGCTGACTCCCTCATGCTGCGCAACCATGGGCTGCTTACCTGCGGCAAGACCATTGCCGACGCCTTTCTCTCGATGTATGTTTTTGAGAGTACCTGCCAGATTCAGATCGCCGCGCAATCGGGTGGCCACGAACTCACGCAGGTGGATCCGCGCATCGTGCAAGGCGTCGCGCAGGCCATGAAGGTGCAGACTGGGGGCATGGGCGGGCAGTTCGCCTGGCCCGCGCTGCTGCGCAAACTCGACCGGATCGACACCAGTTACCGTGAATAAGGGGCTGGAGTACTTGTCTCAAACTTGATTGCCCAGCCTGTCATGTAGGCTGCGATGACGAGCGTCATTTGCGAGCGTCATTTGTTTGCCACCCGGGCTCGGCGCTTGCGCGCCCATATCACGAGGCCTGTCACGCTCAGCGCGGCGACGAAGATCCCCATGAACGACATCAGTATGCGCCCCGGCGTGCCTAGCAGCCGGCCGGAGTGAAGCGGTAGTTGGGCTTGCATGAAGATATCGCCCGCAGTGCCCTGGCCCGGCACATGGTCACCGACGAGTGCACCCGTGTCCCCGTCCAGGTAGAGAACCTCGTTGCCCATGCCGTTGTCATCCCTGTCGTTTTCCGGCGTGAAGAACGCCACGCCATAGATGCCGAAGCGCTGGGCATAGAAGATGGACCCGGCCGGAGAGGTCCAGCCGCGGCGGCGGCCCTCGGCCTCTGCCACCGCGATGGCCTGCTCCCGGTTCAGCAATGGGTCAGCCACCTCCCGCTCGCGGCTGCCCTGGCGCACCTGGAATGGCGAGGGCGTGAGCTGTGAAAACACTGACACCAACGGCCGCATCACCTGAGTTCCCAGGTTCAAAGACACGGAAGTCACGGCCAGCATCAGCAGCAAGCCCCATACCCACACGCCACCGGACCGATGGAGATCGAAGTTGAGCTTGGCGCTGCCCTGGCGCAGCCGGAAGCTGAATGACTTGCGCCAGGCGCGCGCGCTGGGAAACGAGATCCAGAGTGCAAGAAAACAGTCGGCGATCCATACCGCGGACACCACCCCCATCAGCCATACCCCGAAATCAATGCCCCAGCCCTTGGGAATGTGCATCGTGTAGTGCAGCTTATAGAGAAAAGGCAGCAGGTTTTCGCGCGACAGCGATATGCGCCCCCACTGCCGCTGGCCCTGCGACAGGCCGGTGGCCGGATCCATCGCCAGTTGATTGAAGCCAAGAAGGTAGGGTGCGCCGGTGGCGGGATCGATGCGCGCGGCGACGCCCAGCATCGCTGTGTGACCGGGCTCCAGAGCCAGCGGCAGGAAGCTGACCCGCAGGCGCGGATCGGCCGCTTCGGCCCGGCGCGCCAGTTCCAGGGGTGGAAGCGAAATATCCGCCGCACCGGAGGCAGCCTGGAACAACCGGGGATTGACCCACTCGTCGAGTTCATGGTCCCAGGCAATCACCGCGCCGGTCAAACCGGCGATGAACAGGAAACCGGCCATGAACAAGCCGCACCATCGGTGCAGCATCACCAGCACACCACGCATATTGCTGAGCTTTAGAACTGGTAACGTGCCGACAGCATCACATTGCGCGGCTCACCATAGACGTTGCTGGGGAAACCAGTGCTGCCGGATAACGCGTTGTAGTACTTCTTGTCGAATACGTTGTTGATGTTGAGCCGTACGTCCAGATTTTTGGTGGCCTGCCAGCCGATCACCAAGTCGGCCACGGTGTAAGCGCTTTGCGTGATGTTGAAGGGGACGCCGCTCGTGGTGCCCTTGTTGTAGATGGCGCCTTGGCGATAGACTGAACCACCGATGCGCCAGCCCTGGAGGGCGCCGGGCAGCCGGTACATGGTCGACAGCTTGAACAAGTGCCGTGGCGTGTCGGTATCAAAGAGCTCGCCCACATTGCTGGCAGTCGCATCCTTGCGGAAGCGCGCGATGGCCACCGTGTAGCCCGCGCCTATTTGCCAATTGGGCGTAATGGCACCTTGCACCTCAAGCTCCACGCCTTTGCTGCGAACCTCGCCCGCAGCGGAATAGCAGGTGACGGCCGGGTAGTTCGCGCACTGGGTCTGGTCGGTGCTGCGGAAGGCACGGTTTTTCTGGTCCATGAGGAACACAGCCGCGGAGGCATTCAGCGCGCCATTGAAGTATTCGCCCTTGATGCCGATTTCGTAGTTCTGGCCGATCACGGGAGCCAACAACTTGCTGTCGGCATCCAGGTAGTTCTGGGGCTTGAAGGTATCGGTATAGCTTGCGTAGATGGCATGCTGATCGTTCAGGTCATAGACCAGGCCGGCGTACTTCGTCAGGTGGCTGTTGACTTTGTAGCTGTTGTGGGCGCTGACGGAGGGGGTGTTGGAGGTGAAGTTCGGGTAGGTGTTGACGGTGTCGTCGTAGTCGTACCAGTCCACCCTCCCCCAATATCAGCTTCAGCCTGTCGGCCACATTCAGGCGCGTGGTGGCATACACGCTTTGCTGGCTGATCTTCGCATTCATCCAGTCGCGCAAAGGGATGTTGGGATTGGCGACCGCGCTGGGGTCGAAGTTGTACAGGTCAAGGCTGCTGTTGAGTTCCAAGCCCTGGCGGCTGTCGCCGTCGAAATCGATGTTGCGGTAGCTGGCGCCCAGCACCAGCTCATGCTTGCGGCCCAACAGCTCGAAGGGGCCGTTGGCATACAGATTGACGCTGCTTTGCTTTTCCTGGTGGGCATTGCGCGCAGCTAGTTGCCTGTAGTTACCGGTGGTGGCGCTGTAATTGAGGTAATGGCCCTGCATGTCGACCTCGGCCTGGGCGTAATAGGCCGAAAGGTGCATACGCCAGCCGTTGTCGAATCGGTGGTCCAGCCCCAGGAACGCGGAGTTGGTGGTCTTGTTCCAATGCTCCCAGTCATTGGCGTAAGACGTGGACCGGGGCAATCCCAGATCGCTGCCGTCGGCGGCCACGGGAAGACCCGTGAAGCCGTTGCCGTGCAGCCGGCTCTCCTGGTGCAACGCGCTGAACGTGAGCGTGGTGGAGGCACCCAGATCCTTCTCCAGGATGCCGTAGAGCGTCTGGCCGTCGCTGCTTTCGCCGCGTTTGTAGCTTCCATAGTCCTGCGTGGCGATCACCGCGCGGCCGCGCAGACTGCCGTCTTCCGACAATGGGCCAGAGGCGTCCAGCTCTGCCCTGTAGCGGTCCCAATTGCCAGCGCTCAGGCCAACGGACACTTGCGGCACCTTGGTCGGCCGCTTGCGCACCAGGTTGATCGCGGCTGACGGGTTGCCCGCGCCCTGTGCCAGGCCGGTGGCCCCACGCACAATCTCCACGCGGTCGTAGATGGCCATATCGGTGGCCAGCAGATCCTGTGACAGGTTGGAGCTGTCCAGGCTCACGGGCAGGCCGTCGTACATGATGTTGTCCACGTACATGCCGCGCGAATAGAAGGAAGCGCGCTCCGGCCCGAAACGCCGAAAGGTCAGGCCGGGGGCGGTTTGTACGACATCGTTGACGGTTGCCAGGCCTTGGTCCTGGATGCGCTCACTGGTGATGACGGTGACGGCCTGTGGCGTCTCGCGCATGGACAGGTTGAGCCGGGTGGCTGTGCTCATGCTGCCCGTGGTGTATGAATGCGTGCCCTCGGTGGTGCTGTCGGCAGCCGTCTTTCCGGTCACGGTCACCACAGGCAGCGTGCCGGCCGCGGTCGCTTCGGCGGCCGAGGCTGGCGGCAAAGCTGCGGGTGTGTTGTCAGCCCGCAATACGAAGGCACCGTTGTCCAGTTGTACGGCATGAAGGCCGGTCCCGGCCAGCAGCAAGCCCAAGGCGCCAACGACGGGGTGCCGGCCATTCACGCCGGCCGTGCGCTTGCCTTCGCTCTGCTCCGCCGTGAAGCTCAACATGATGTTGGCCGTGCTTGCCAATTGGCGTAAGGCCGGTGCCAACGGCCCGGAGGGAATGTGAAACTCGGCAACGGTCGTGCTGGAAGCCTGCTCAGTACCCTGTGCCCTCGCGGGGGACGGCGCGCCTGCTGTCAAGCCCAGGGCCAGCGCCAGGACGGCCAGTGCGACGGGAGATGGTTGTGGCCCTGCCGATGGGCGGAAGCGTTGCAAATTCGACATGTCGTTCCTCGTGATTGGATCGCCGGAAATTCCGGCCCTTCATGAGGTAGGTGCCGCGAGATCGCTGATCAGGCAGTCAACGAGCAAAAAATTCAGCGCGCCTGATCCGCAGGTACCACTGTCGCCCAGAAACGAGTACGCCACTGCACGCGTACCGGCAGCACGCTGGGCAGTGTGGCCAGGATGCGGTCGGTGTCCGCCAGGGGGAAGACGCCTGACAGGCGCAAACCCGCGATCTGCGGATCGGCGCGCAGCATGCCCGGGCGGTACCGACCCAACTCGGCCAGGAATTCGTCGAGGCGCTGCTCGTCAGCTAGAAGTTGCCCCCGGGTCCACGCGTCCGTCTGTTCATCGATCGCGCGGGGTGTCTCGATCGTCTCCGGGTTGAACTGCGTCTGCTCGCCAGCGTGGAGCACGCGTGTAGAACCCAATGCGCTCCGGGAAGAGATCTCCACGGCACTCTCCAGAACCGCCACGCTGGTGCGCCCGGAGCGCTGCCGTACGGTGAAGCGGGTGCCCAGCGAGCGGATGCTGCCTTCAGCGGTCTCCACCAGCAGCGGCCGAGGATCGGCGGCCAAACCCGGCGCATGGCGAGTGGCCACCATGATTTCGCCTTCCACTAGCAGGATGCGACGCTCGCTCGCATCGAATCGCAGATTCACTGCGCTGCCCGTGTTGAGCATGATCTGTGTGCCGTCTTCGAGTGCGAAGCTGCGCTGTTCACCGGTCGCGCTCCGGCAGTCCGCCATCCTGGCTTGCCAGGGGCCGGTACGAGAAGCGAGAAGCCCAGCTCCGGTAGCCAGTCCAGCCCACACGAGCACCTGCGTCGTCCTTCGGCGAGCTGCGGACGGCGGCCGGCCGCTCGCGCCATAAGACGACAGTGCTGTGTAAGCCGGACCGGGCCCGAATGATTTCATCCGCCCCACGATGGACTCGATGTGCTGCCAAGCTGCTTCATGGTCGGCATGCGCCTGGCGCCACTGGCTCCATTGTCTTTGCTGCTCCTCCACAGCTTCGCCGGACATCAACAGGGTAAGCCAATCTGCGGCCGCATCCGCAGTGGCCCGGCTGATTACCCGGCCGCTGGGCAAAGTCAACGTGTCGCTGCAGGTGGCCATGGCATCAGAGTGTCATTGCGAACAGGCATTCGCGGTTGGCCCTGGACAGATATTGCTTGACCGAGCTGGCCGAGACCTTCAACCGCTCGGCGATCTCCGCGTAGCTTAGTTCGGCCAGGTGTGCCAACAGAAAAGCCTCCCGTACCTTGGGAGGCAAGCCATCAAGCACCCTGTCGATCTCTCGCAAGCTTTGGACCGCTATAAGCTGCGTCTCCGGCGAAGGAGCCCCTTCTTCGGGCAGGCACGCGATGGCTTCGAAATAGGCGTTTTCGAGCAATTGCCGGCGATGCCGGTGCGCAAGCAGCCGATTGGCAATGGTTGCCAGGAATGGCCGGGGCTCGCGGATCTCGCCGGTTGCGGTTTGACGGTCCAGCAGGCTTAGAAAAGTGTCCTGCGTGACCTCGGCTGCCGTGAATGTGTCGCCGATGCGCCTGCGCAGCCAGCCCTGAAGCCACGTGCTGTGCTCCACATACAGGCCGGCCAAATCATCAGCCAGTGGTAGATCCGGAGCGGGCATCAGAACGGAAATGGAATGAGTGTTAAATGAGAATTAATCTCATTTTAGATGTTCAAACACGAATCCACAAGGAACTGGGCTAAAGCCACAAAAATGCCCGCGGGGACGCGGGCTTAGGTGAGCTTACGCAGGTCAACCGTCGCGCTATCTCAACTGCGGTATCGCAAATTTCCATCGCCGGGGCTGATGTCCATGCCCCTCTCACCTGAGTCAGCAGGTTTTTTAAAATATATCCCTTGGGCTACAATTTCAGCCAATAACCCTTTTTTTGAATCCCAAGGGATACATGACTACGCTACTCGACGTCGCCGAAATGCTGAAAGACGCCCGCAAGAAGGCAGGTCTCAGCCAAGGCGAACTCGCCCAGCGTGCGGGTGTCTCGCGCACGACCGTCGCCCGCATGGAGACCGTGGCCAAAGGGGACATGAGCGTGTCTGCCCTGGTTCGGCTGCTTGAAGCCGCAGGGTACGACCTGAAGGCTGTGAAGCTGGGCCATGTGCGCACGGTCGAGGACATCCTCGCCGAGCAGCGGCAGGATGACACGCCGTGAGGCTCGACGTCCAGGTCTGCGGCCGACTCGTCGCGCAGCTCTACCGCGAGCGCGATGAGTACGTGCTGAAGTACCTGCCAGGCACCGCCGAGGCGGACTTCGTCAGCTTGGCCATGCCCGTGCGCGAGGCGCCCTGGCGCTGGCCGCGCGACCTGCACCCGTTCTTTCGCCAGAACCTGCCCGAGGGCTATCTGCTGAGCATCATCCGCGAGGAGTTCGGCCCCCAGCTCGATGGCACTGACCTGTCGCTCTTGGCCGTGGTCGGCGGCAGCGGGATCGGCCGTGTCACGATCACGCCCGAGGGCGTCACGCCTGGCCAGGATCTGGCGCCGCTGGACATCGCGCAACTGCTCAAGGGAGAAAACTCCACCGAGCACTTCGCTGGCCTGGTGCGCCGCTACGCCCGTGCGTCGATCTCCGGCATGGTGCCCAAGTTTCTCGCGCCCGAGGCCACTGATGGCGCGCAGCGCGAGTCGATCGGCAAGCCCACGCTGCGCACCAGCCGGCACATCGTCAAGGGCTCGGACGAGAACACACCTTACCTGGGCTTCAACGAGTTCTACAGCATGCGTGTGCTGGAACGGCTGAACGTGGCGCCGGTTGCCAGAACGCAGATGTCCGACGATGGTCGCGTCCTGATCGTCGAGCGCTTCGACGTCGATGCCAGCGGCGTGCCCACCCACGGGCTCGAGGATGCCTGCAGCCTGTTGGGCCTGCCGCCTCATGAGAAGTACGCCACAACCACGGAGAAGGTTCTGAATGCCACGCGCGCCTATCTTCCACCGGCGCGCGTGCGAGCGCAACTTGAACACCTGGGCTGGCACTTGCTGACGAACTACGTGGTGCGCAACGCCGACTGCCACGCGAAGAACATTTCTCTGTACTACACCTCGCTCACCGATGTCGGCTACACGCCGGTCTATGACATCGTGACCACGCAGGCCTACCCGCGCTATGCCGCAAATCCACCGGGGCTTTCGATCGACGGCCGCCAGACCTGGGCCGCCGGGAAGGCGCTCGAGCGATTCTTCAACACGCGCCTTGGCATCGCGCCACGCCGTTATGCCGAGATGGTCGAGCAACTGTGTGAATCGGCGGTGGAGGTCGGCAGGGAAGTGATCGTCGCAGGCAAGAACGAGCCACGCTGGCGCGAGACAGCCAAGCAGATGGTGCACGCCTGGAACGATGGGATGTCATCGCTGCGCAGTTCCAAGAAGGCAGCCCCGTTCAAGGGGCTCAACCAAGCAATCGCCGAGGCAGGCTTCTCGGCCCCCGAGACGGCCAAGCCGCAGCGGGAGGTCATTGGACGTTCCGAACTGCTGGCCCCGCGCGGACGCAAGCGATAACCAGCCAAGGCTCTCAAGCATCGCCGTGTGCGGTTCGACGACCTTATGACATTCAAAGCCCAGCGCGACAAGACACGCAAGCAGATCACAAAGAGATTGACAACGCATTAAATAAAGGCACTACCGTCGTCACCAGCAAACACTTTGAAAAAGTGTTGCAGAATGTTAGCTCATCTGTAGATCGGCGATTTCAAAAAGGAAATTGATGACGAGACGGCGTAGATCCAGCGCGGCCGAGGACCTCATGGACTTGGTAGCCTTGCTGCCCTGGTGGGCAGGTGTGGGGTTGGCCCTGATCAGCTACTGGCTGCTGCATGCCGTTGCCACGCGTCCTCTGCCTGCTGTGCAGTCCGCTCAGCAAATCGGCCAGATGGCTACGACGGCGATTTGGCAAGGCCTCGCCATGGGAGGCCAGTACCTATTGCCGATGATCTGCCTCTTCGGGGCCGTGATATCAGCGGTACGTCGCCGACAGCGGCGCGCCCTGTTCGATAGCACCTCGGCGAGCAGCAGCGCCGATGCACTGCACGGCATGTCCTGGCAGCAGTTCGAACTGCTGGTTGGTGAAGGATTCCGGCGCCGGGGCTATGTGGTCAAAGAGGTTGGCGGTGGCGGCGCCGATGGCGGAGTGGACTTGGTGCTCACCAAGGCTGGTGAGAAGACTTTCGTGCAGTGCAAGCAGTGGAAGGCCTTCAAGGTGGGCGTCTCCACCGTGCGGGAACTGTATGGCGTGATGGCTGCGCATGGTGCTGCGGGCGGCTTCGTCGTGACCTCCGGGCGCTTTACGCAAGAGGCTTCGGCATTCGCCGACGGCCGCAACATCCAGCTGATCGATGGCTCTGCCCTCATGAATCTGCTGCGCGAAGCGCGAAACAAGGATGGGGACCGCCCATCGGCTTCCAATTTGAGAGTCCCGCAAGCCGTGATGCCGCTCGACAGGCATACACAGACAACGGGGATGACCAAAGTCATGGAGCTGGCAGCGTCTGCGGAACCGCCCTGCCCTCGATGCGGGAAGCCGATGGTGCGGCGCGTGGCGAAGCGAGGAGCCGCAGCCGGCAAAGTCTTCTGGGGATGTTCAGCGTTTTCTGAAGGATGCCGAGGCACGCGTGAGACCCAGAGCGTTTGATGGCGATACCGAGAAGAAGGAGAAGAGATGGGGCGAAGAAGCGGATTTGAGGGATTCCTGCGTGCCACGGCGCGGGCAGTGGCAGCCGCGGAGCGTGAGCGCCAACGAGGCATCCGCGCGCAGTTGACCCAGGCACGGCAAATCGAACGCCACCAGCGCATGGCGCTGGCGCAGCAAAGCCGCGACGAGCGTGCCGCGCAAAAACTCGCCAAGGCGCAATATCTGGCTGATCGGCAGGGCGAAGTGGATGATTTGAATGCAGAACTGCAGGATCGGCTCGAAGAACTGCAAGGCATCCTGGCGCATACGTTGTCAGTGGATGACCGGATCGACTTTGATGCACTTCGGCCAGCGGCGGATTTCGAAGCGTTCAAGCCGCCACCGGAACTCGCACCGGGCAGCGCCCCACGCGCGCCACAAGTGCCCTCACCCTCTGGCCTGCGTAAATTGATTCCCGGCGCCGCGAAGAAGCATGCGGCTGCACTGGCCAAGGCGGCCAGCGACCATCGGTCGGAAGTCTCGCGCTACAACCAAGCCGAGGCCACCAAGCGCGAGCAGTTTGCCAAGCTCAAGGCGGACTACGACCAGCGCAAGAATCAGTTTGAGATGGAGAACAAGCGCCGCAACGCAGAGGTTGATGAGTTCCAGACGGCTTACCGCGTGAAGGAGCCGGATGCTGTAGTGGCCTACAACGAAATGGTGCTGGCCCGGTCGGAGTACCCCACGGAAGGGTTTCCGCAGAAATTTCGCATTGCCTACAGCCCTGATTCGTCGGAACTGATCGTGGAATACGACCTGCCGGAAGTGCAGGCAATCCCGAAGGACGCAGAGTACCGTTACGTCAAGACCAAGGATGCCATCGAGTCCAAGGCCAGGAAGCCTGCGGAGATCAAGCAGCTCTACCAGGACATCGTCGCCTCGATCACGCTGCGCACCTTGCACGAACTGTTCGAGGCCGATCAGGCTGATGCGCTCGCGCTGGTGACGTTCAATGGCATGGTGGACACCCACGATCCGGCCAGTGGGCGCGAAGTGCGCGTACCGGTCGTGTCGGTGCGAGCGCCGAAGATGGAATTCTTGGGTTTGCGACTGGACAAGGTCGACAAGGTGGCCTGCCTGCGAAATCTCGGCGCCCAGGTATCCAACCGCCCGGACGAGTTGCAAGCGGTCAAGCCAATCATCGGATTCGACATGGTCGACAAGCGCTTCATCGAGCAAGGGGATGCCTTGTCAGGGCTCGAAACGCGCCCGAATCTGATGGACCTGACGCCGGCAGACTTCGAGGTACTCGTCTCCAATCTCTTCAGCAAGATGGGGCTTGATACCAAGCTCACGCGTAGTTCACGGGATGGCGGCGTGGATGCTGTTGCCTTCGACACCCGCCCAGTGCTCGGCGGTAAGGTAGTGATCCAAGCCAAGCGCTATCGCGACACGGTGGGAGTGAGTGCCGTGCGGGATCTGTACGGAACCATGCTCAATGAAGGGGCCAACAAGGGCATCCTGGTCTGCACCAGCGGCTATGGCCCCGATGCGTACAACTTTTCCAAAGACAAGCCCATTGAACTGATTGATGGCGGCGGGCTGCTGTATCTCTTGCGTGAGCATGCGGGGACTAACGCGCGGATCGCTATTTGACTGTTCAAACAGGTCAGAGAGACGAAGGCCATACAAGCGGATAGTGGAGGCAGGAAATGGTTATGGAGGCGGACATCGCTGCGGCAACGCATATTCGTTTGCCAACAAGATTTGCGTATCAGAACCGAAACGGCGTGGTAGACGCTTCATGCATTGCGCAGGCGAGTAAGGTTCATGATGCCACAATCACGTCGTATCGAACTCGTGGCCCCAATTTCAAGCGGCTCAAAGCGACCACAACCGACGGTGTGACTTATGTTGTGGACTTAGTCAGCAACAGTTTCGACTTCACAGATCTGGCTCCAACAGGCGTGATACGTGGAACAGGTAGCGCAGTCGTCGAAGGTGTATTGGAGGTAGAAAACGCCCGCTTCAGCGAAATCGAGGCACGCATAGAGGAAGGCAATCGCCTCAAGACAGAAGCCCACGCCTCGTGGCGGAATGGAATCAACTACGTCTCAGAGCTCGAAGCTGTCGAGGGCCAGCCCACGATACGCCGGGCGAATACGTCGATGACGAAGGCCACGTACATAGTGCTTCTCAGGACAGTAGCACTGGAAGGCCCACCCCGTGTTCACGGTGTAGCCCTCGATGCCATAGTCCCCTGGAGAGGCATGCATCTGCTGATAGCACTCAGCCTGGTATTTGCGCTTGAAGACCTGTTGGCAGAGTCCCTCCCAGGTGGAGCCGTTGAATGGCCCGAACTTGGTGGTAAACATCAGACATTCCCCGAGAGTCCAACCATGTGGGGTGATGCACACCCTGTCAGGTAGATCGAATGCGCACGGTCCCTTCCATTTAGTTCTCTCTCTGCAATTTCCATCGGACGAATTTTCTCAGCCATGCGGCCATGCCCCCCAAGAAGACGGCTCTGAGCTTGACGTTGCTCGAGCTTGAATTTACTGTTATTTTATTGTTCGATACATTTTGTAATTTGTAAATAAATTATGTAAATACATTACAAGTGGCCTAGATCAGTTCGCTCTTGCGCACCAGGGTCAGCAGGATCATGCGCAGCGCCAGCCGGATGGATAGGTCGCCACCGATTCCATCTGCCACGCCATCAGCCGGATCTCCAGCGGCGACAGGGCACGATCCTTCGGAACGAAGGTCGCAATCGACGCGGCGCCCACGTCCTCAGCGGGGTTGTCCACCTTCTCGCCGTGCAGGATGGCGAAGGCATAGGCCTGCTTCACGATGTCGCGGACATGCACCGCCGTGGCAGGCGCACCGCGCGCCTTCACCTTGTTGCACAAGGCCCGCAGGTCATCGGCGGCAATCTCGTTGAGCAGGCGGTTCTGGAAGGCCAGTAGGATGTCGCGATCGACCACGTGCTTGCGCATCGCACGCGTGCTGTCAGCCATCCGGGCGTCCGCCAGCCATTTGACGGCGACCTTGCCAAAGTTCTTGGCCGCGGTCAGCCGGCGCTTCTCGCGCTGCTTTTCCAGTGCTGGGGAACGGCCCATAGCGACGACCTTCTTGGCGTCGAGCAGCTTTTCGCGGGCCAGCGCCAGCGAGATGCCGCCAGGGCCATAGCGGCCGATGGTCAAGGTCTCGCGGCGCCCGTGGAGACGGTAATCGTAGCGGAAGGTGACGGTACCGGCGGTCGATACCGTCACGTACATCCCATCCCGGTCAGAAGTCTTATAAGTCAACGACTTAGGCTTCAAATTGAGCAGTGCTGTGTCGGTAAGCATCGAGGTTTTTCTCCTGTTTCGTGACGGCTTTTACCGTCAGGGGTCAGAAGACCTGCTGATGCTCGGAAAGCCGCATGAAACAAGCTTTCCAGGGGAGTGTTTTACCGTCAAAGACCGGTTTGGTCTCAATAGTAAACGGGAGGGTCTTAATCAGACCTCCGGTTCTTACCGTCAGCTCTACCGTCAACCCGTTGTGCTGGCCGGCGATAGCCACCGATAGCTGCCGTGACGTATTTCCTTTTAAATCAACACGTTACGGCATTTTTTCGATAGCTGGCGATAGTCCCCGAAGGATCCGATTTCACTCCCACTCGATCGTCGCGGGCGGTTTGCTGCTGACGTCGTAGGTGACTCGGTTGATACCACGCACCTCGTTGATGATGCGGCTGCTGACCTTTTTGAGCAGGCTGTAAGGAAGCTCTGCCCAATCGGCGGTCATGAAGTCGCTGGTCTGCACTGCACGCAGGGCCACGACGTAGTCGTAGGTGCGGCCATCGCCCATGACGCCCACGCTCTTGACCGGCAGGAAGACGGTGAAGGCCTGGCTGGTGAGGTCATACCAGCTGCGGCCGCTGTTCTTGTCGATGCTGGAGCGGAGTTCTTCGATGAAGATCGCGTCGGCCTGGCGGAGCAGATCGGCATATTCCTTCTTGACTTCGCCAAGAATGCGCACGCCAAGGCCGGGGCCCGGGAATGGGTGGCGGTAGACCATGTCGTGCGGCAGGCCGAGGGCCACGCCCAGCTCACGCACTTCATCCTTGAAGAGGTCGCGCAGAGGCTCCAGCAGTTTCAGGCCGAGCTGCTCTGGCAGGCCACCCACGTTGTGGTGGCTCTTGATGGTGACGGCCTTCTTGCTTTTGGCGCCACCGGATTCGATGACGTCGGGGTAGATGGTGCCCTGTGCAAGGAAGGTGGCGCCCTTGTGGCCCTGGCCGCTGGCTTTGAGTTTTTCAGCCTCGGCCTTGAAGACGTCGACGAACAGGCGGCCGATGATCTTGCGTTTTTGCTCTGGATCCGTCTCGCCCGCCAGTTCGCCCAGGAAGAGCTCGCTGGCGTCCACGCGGACTACCTTGGCGTGCAGTTTGCCGGCGAACATGTCCATGACCGCGTCGCCTTCGTTAAGGCGCAGCAAGCCGTGATCCACGAACACGCAGGTCAACTGGTCGCCAATGGCGCGATGGATCAGGGCTGCTGCAACGGAGGAATCGACCCCGCCGGAAAGGCCAAGGATCACTTCCTCGTTGCCGACCTGCTGGCGGATGGATTCGACGGCTTCGGCGATGTGATCGCGCATGACCCAATCAGGCCGCGCCGCGCAGATATCCAGCACGAAACGGTCCAGCAGCGCCTTGCCCTGCACAGTATGGGTGACTTCGGGGTGGAACTGCACGCCGTAGAAGCGCCGCTCCTCGTCCGCCATGCCGGCGATGGGGCATGAATCAGTGCTGGCCATGAGTTTGAAGCCAGCCGGCAACTCGGTGACCTTATCGCCGTGGCTCATCCACACCTTGAGCATGCCGTGGCCTTCGGGGGTGTGGAAGTCCTCGATGCCTTTGAGCAGCGCCGTGTGGCCGCGTGCGCGCACCTCTGCATAGCCGAATTCGCGCTTGTGACCGCCTTCGACCTTGCCGCCCAACTGCTGCGCCATGGTCTGCATGCCGTAGCAGATGCCCAGCACCGGTACGCCCAGGGCGAACACGGCATCGGGAGCGCGGTCGTCGACCTCGTACACGCTGGCATGGCTGCCTGAGAGGATGACGCCTTTCAGGTTGCCATCGGCCGCATAAGCGCGCACCCAGTCGTCGTTGACGTCGCAGGGGTGCACCTCGCAGTACACGTGGGCCTCGCGCACACGGCGGGCAATGAGCTGGGTGACCTGGGAACCGAAGTCCAGGATCAGGATTTTTTCGTGTTGCATGGGTGCCGCTGCTTGAGTCTGCCGTTCAGTCTGCCCGGTAGTTCGGTGCTTCTTTCGTGATCTGCACGTCGTGCACGTGCGATTCCCGAATGCCCGCTGCCGTGATCTGCACGAACTCTGCCTTGGTACGCATGTCTTCGATCGTGGCGCAGCCGCAGTAACCCATGCTGGCGCGCAGGCCGCCAGCCATCTGGAACATGATGGCGACGACGCTGCCCTTGTAGGGCACGCGGCCTTCGATGCCTTCCGGCACCAGCTTGTCAGCGTTAGGATTGCCTGAGCTGCTTTCCTGGAAATAACGGTCGGCACTGCCCTGCTGCATGGCGCCGATGCTGCCCATGCCGCGATAGCTCTTGTAGCTGCGACCTTGGAAAAGCACGATCTCGCCGGGCGCTTCTTCCGTGCCGGCGAACATGCCGCCCATCATCACGGTGCTGGCGCCAGCGGCGATGGCCTTGGCGATATCGCCGGAATAACGCACGCCGCCATCGGCGATGAGCGGCACGCCGGTGCCCTCAAGCGCCGTGGACACGTTGTCGATGGCGGTAATCTGGGGGACCCCCACGCCGGCCACGATGCGGGTGGTGCAAATGCTGCCAGGGCCGATGCCGACCTTGACGCCGTCGGCGCCAGCCTCGACCAATGCGCGAGCGGCGGCGCCGGTGGCGATGTTGCCGCCGATGACCTGCACATCGGGGTAGTTCTTCTTGACCCAGCGGACACGCTCGATCACGCCCTGGCTGTGGCCGTGGGCGGTATCGACCACCAAGGCGTCCACCCCGGCCTTGACCAGGGCGTCCACGCGTTCTTCAGTGCCCTCGCCCACACCCACGGCGGCGCCGACCCGCAAACGGCCATTGGCATCGCGCGCGGCATTGGGGAAGGTGGTTTGCTTGGTGATGTCCTTGACGGTGATCAGGCCCTTGAGGCGGTCCTGGCTGTCAATCATGAGCAGGCGTTCGAGCTTGTGCTTGTTGAGCAGGCGCTTGGCTTCCTCGTGGCTCGTGCCTTCCTGGACCGTGATGAGGCGCTCGCGCGGGGTCATGATGTCGCGCACGGGGACGTCGTAGCGGGTTTCGAAGCGCAGATCGCGCCCCGTCACGATGCCAACCACGCGGCCTTGGTCGATGACCGGGAAGCCGCTGATGTCCAGCTCATCAGAGAGCTGCATAACCTGCAGCACCGTGTGCTCGGGCGTGATGACGACCGGATCCCGCAGCACGCCGCTTTCGTAGCGCTTCACTTTCGAGACCTGTACGGCTTGTTCCTGGGCCGTGAGGTTCTTGTGAACGATACCGATACCGCCCTCTTGCGCGATGGCGATGGCCAGGCGCGCCTCGGTGACGGTATCCATGGCAGCGGACACCAGAGGCAAGTTCAGGCGGATGTTGCGAGTGAACTGGGCGGAGAGATTGACGTCCTTGGGCAGGACTTGGGAGAACGCAGGGACGAGCAGAACGTCGTCGAAGGTCAGCGCATTACCGAGCAGGCGCATGTGAAAGCTCCAAAAAAGAATTGTACCCGCGTGCAACGGGATGCGCTTGAGCGGCGCTACACTGCCCCCACAAATGAATGCCCAATGAACACTCTTCGCTTTTTCATCGCCTGCGCCGCGCTTGCAGTCTGCGGGGTCGCATCTGCTCAGTACCAATGGGTGGACAAGGATGGCCGCAAGATCTATAGCGACCGCCCTCCTCCGGCCGATGTCCCGCAGAAGAACATCCTGAAGCAGCCGCGTGGCGCCAGTGTGACGGCGCGCCGGGCCGCAGCGGCGGCGTCTGTGCCCGGCGCTCAGGAGGCGTCTTCCGCGCCAGCAGCGGCCAGGGCCGCTTCCGCCACAGGAACCGACAAAACCTTGGAAGAAAAGAAGAAGCAGGCTGAAGCCGCTGAAGCGGCGAAAAAGAAAGAAGAAGAGCAGAAGATCGCGGCTCAGCGCGCCGAGAGTTGCAAACGCGCTCAAGCCGCTAAAGTGGGCTTGGATTCCGGCATTCGCATGGCGCGGATGAACGACAGGGGCGAGAGAGAGATCCTGGATGACGCGGCCCGTGCCGCCGAGCTGGAACGCACGCAGGCCATTATCCAGTCTGATTGCAAGTAAAAAAACGACGCTCCGCCCAGCGCCTGGCGCGGTTCAATACCCTTGCTTCGCGCCTGATCTGCGCTGCGCAAACAACCCGGCGGAGCGCGCCCCCTGCTTGTTGAAGCGCTCGCGCCGTGCCACCTTGGGGTCCACGACCAGAGCTCGCCAGATCTCCACCCTGTCTTGATCGCGCAACGCTTGGTCCAGCGGCACCTTGCGGCCCCAGATGCCGATGCTGCCGGCCTCAAGCGGGAAGCCAGGAAACCGCTCAGGCAGGCCGCTGGCCTTCAAGGCGTCGTGAACCGTGCTGCCGGAGGGGACTTCCAGGGCTACTGCGCACACCTGCCGGGGTGCTGGCGCATACACCACCGTGACTGAAAGCGGACCCGCTTTCACTTCCGCTCTCACTTCGAGGCCTGCCCGTATACCTGGTCGGCGCGCTGCACAAAGGCATCGACCATGCTGGAGGCGATTTTGTCGAACACTGGGCCGACCAATTTAGCCAGCAGGCTGTTGGAAAAGCCGTATTTCATCGAGAGTTCGATCTTGCAGGCACGCTGGCTTCCATCGCCCACGGGGCTGAAATGCCAGACGCCCTCCAGGTTGGAAAATGGCCCTTTCACCAGCTGCATACGGACTTCCCGCCCGGCCACATGCTCGTTGCGGGTGGTGAAGCTTTGCTTGATGCCCTTGAAGGCGATGCCGATTTCGGCTTCCATGCCGGCGTCATCTTGCGCCAGCACTTTCGTGTGGTCGCACCAGGGAAGGAACTCGGGATAACGTGCCACATCGGTCACCAAGGCGAACATTTCCTCGGGGGTGTACCAGATGAGCACTGATTTGCTGACGGTTTTCATAGAATGCACGTTTCGCCTCCAATTCTAAGAGGCACCACCACCGGGCGGATAGGAACGTGTTCACGATCCTATTTTTCCGGCTGAATGCTCATATCCCTTGCGACGGATGGGCATCGCCCTCATCTGTTTGCCCATGGCCACCAAATCTTCCGCATCCAAGTCTCCCGTCATCGCCGATAACAAGAAGGCCTCGTTCAATTATTCCTTCGAAGAGCGCTTCGAGGCCGGAATGGTTCTTGAAGGCTGGGAAGTCAAGGCCTTGCGCGCCGGCAAGGTGCAATTGACGGATGGCTACGTCGTGATCCGCGATGGTGAGTTGTTCGTCATCGGGTGCCAGATCAACCCGCTGGGCACAGCTTCAACCCACGTTCGCCCGGACGCTGTACGCACGAAGAAACTGCTCCTGAAGAAGGACGAAATTCGGCGCCTGATTGGCAAGGTGGAGCAAAAAGGCTACACCCTGGTGCCGCTCAACCTGCACTGGAAAAACGGACGTGTGAAGTGCGAGATTGCCCTTGCCAAAGGCAAGGCCGAGCACGACAAGCGTGACACCATCAAGGAACGCGAAGGCAAGCGGGAAGTGGAGCGCGCCATGAAGAGCATGCACCGATAGCAGCCGGCTTCCTTGGAGCGTGTTCACGATGGAACTTGTAATTCTAAAGTGTTACGAACGATATTCCTCACGAAAGATGAGCCTTTTTCAGGCTCAAGGAGTATCGAATGCCCGGCCCCGCTACCGCCCCCTCCCCGATCAATTCGTCTCGACCTCTTGATCCAGGGATCGATCGAGCTCAGCTCACCGCGGAAGCAGAGCAGGAATGCAACGACGAACTGGCACGCCTATTCGATAGCGTTGCACCGTGGTTTTGCGAGACAAAACGCGAGACGGCGAATGCCTTGATGCAAGAGCTGCATGCCAGGAGCGGTTCGATCTCGAATTTCGATTTGATCGAGAAGTTCTACGCCTTGAAAAATCTGGCGGGGGCGGATTACCAGGGGCGTTTTCAGCGCTCGAATATTCATGACCGCTTTGCCTATTCCATTGCACTGGATGACGCGGAAAGTAAGATTTTCCACTTTGAGGTTGAGCTCAAATCAACCCCGCCAATAAGCTCCAGCTCCCTGAAGATGTACCTTGCTGCCGGCTCGGTGGTAGCAGGCCTTGGCGCGGTATCCTATTTCCGGCCAGACTTGAGCGTAGCGGGCATTGGTCTTTTATCCAGAGCGGCATCTGCCGCCCTGAAAGACGCCTATGGAAGCGCGCTTGAGTGGAAAGATTTTGCACTGAGCATCAGTTACCCCCAAAAGGCGGCAAGCGTACTGAATCTCGCGGCGGCTAGATTGTCAAATGGAGCGGAATCATTGAAAGCCGGCGCCAACTGTATTCAGGATTCAGCTTGCGCCTATAACGTGGCAGCCAATGGCTGCACTTATGCCAAAAACAAGGCCATCGAAGTGTTCTGGGGGCAAATGACTTTCAAGGTGGTCGGCGTGGTCTGGGGAAAGCTCAGTTCATTGCTATTGCCGCCTCCATCAGCCCCCGCCGCAGCCGCGGCTCAACCAGCGCCACAAAGCACGGCCCTGTGGCTGGTCAATATGCTTGGGTTTACCTACACCTATTCCGGGGTGTTCTATGTCTATGAGTTCTTCAAGGAAGCGCTCAGTGAGCCGGCGCCGGTTACTGGTTAGACCGCACTTGACCAACTCTCCGGGATAGGCCCGCATCGCGCTTGAACAAGCGTGCGATGCCCAGGCCTTGCTGAGCCCAGAACCCCCGCCCATAGTCCCGGCCTGATTGGACCTGGTCGTCTATTCCTGTGGCTTTGTAGCCGCCCTGCCAGTCGGCGCTTCGAAAAAGGATGTCCCAGACGGAAAACAGGATGCCGAAATTGGCGCCATAAGGGTGGGCTTGGGTATGGCCGGGCTCGTGTCCTAGTGCGACCTCATGGTGACGGCGATGAAAGCGTGGACTGACCGCCATCCGCTCCGCCCAGCGGGGCCATGGCCAGCGCAGATTGGCGTGTTGCAGGCTTTCGAACAACTGCGAAAGCGCCACCAAGGCGACGAACTGGGACGGCCCTACCCCAATGAGCAGCGCCGCGGCTACGAAAACCAGGTCCACCAGCACTGAATCGAGCAGATGATTGCGGTTGTCTGTCCACATGGTCATCTGGCGCTGGCTGTGGTGCACAGCATGCAACTGCCACCACCAGTGAAAGCGATGCTGGAAGCGGTGTACCCAGTAGCCCAGCGCATCAAAGACCACAAGGTAAAGCAGAAAGCTCACCCACGCCACATCCGATACACCGGGCCAGATCTGATCAATCTGCAGCGTTGGCAGGCCGTGCGCACGCAAAACGCCAAATAGCTGGAGCGCCCATTCCTCGAATGTGAAGAACATCATCAGCTTGAAAATACCCAAGCGATGCAGCAGGGTGTACAGCACATCCACTCGGATCGCGTGGCGGTCTGTGACTTTTTCGACGGGCCAAAGGCGCTGCGCCGTGCCGAAAACCAGGACCATGACGGCGATCTGCAGCAGGCCCACCACGAGCCAGCCGGTAGCCGCATACCCATCTTCCAGCAGATTGCCTGCTCCCAGGGCAAATGCAACCGGCTGAATGAAACTCTCAAACAGCCATTGCTGCACGGCGGCAAAGATGCTGGAAAACCAATTCATAAGGGTCTGTTTGCTCAGATCACGCTCTTAGCCGCCGTGGGCGGTGATCCAGGCCTTGAAATCCGGGTGCTCCCGCAGGGTAGCGAAACAAAAGCCCTTCTGTTTCAGGCCCACGATCAAGGGTTCCAGCACCGCCGGTGCCCAGGGGTCTTGGCGCGACCAGATCCCCAAGTGCGCCAGCAAGATATCACCCGGCCGTATATCTGCGAGTGCCTTCTTCAAGAGTGCTGCATTTGGATAGGCGCCGCTTGGCAACTCATCGCCCAGAAACCCGGCAGGCGACCAGCCTACGTATTTGTAGCCGCAGCTTTCGGCAGCGGCCAGCAGCGCGGGTGAGGTCTTGCCACCGGGCGCGCGAAAGAGCGGGAGCGTTTTCTTGCCGGTGACGGAGGTCAGGCGTGCCGCGGCACGCGTGATGCTCTCGCAATACTGGGCGGTACTCCATTGAAGACGGCGGCCGGCGTCCTCGCCGGCGGAGGGTTTGATCTGGAACTTCGGGGGCTGGCCCGGCAAGTCACGCTGCCAGTAGTCGTGGCCCCAGGTATGCGATGCAAATTCATGCCCTTCCGCCGCACGGGCCTTCCACCAGGGCGCCCAATGCTCGCCCAGGCTGCCATCGCCCTCCTTGGTGCGCTCGTTGGCAGCAAAGAAAGTGACTTTGACGTTCTGCCGCTTGAGCACGTCGGCAATCAGGGGGCAACCCCCATGTGGCCGGTATCAAAAGTGAGGTAAACGGGTTTGCAGCCGGCTTCGGCGGGCTGTGCGGCGGTGCTGGAGAGAGCGCCGCACGCTGCCGCGCAGGCCACGGCTATGGTGATGAATCTTCTACTGGCGCGCCACATGGTCCAATGTCCAGACGCCATGGGGTGACTTGCCGACGTTCACCTGGCGCAGTATTTTTTGCGAAGCGATGTCGATCACGGTGAGCTTTCTGGCCCAGCGCGAGCCGACCATGATGAGCTTGCCATCGGCCGAGATATCCATGCAATCGGGGCCGGAGGGCGCGGGGAACGTGGCATCGACCGCCAGTGTCCGGTAGTTGATGCGGCTGATGGTATTGGCCACACGGTTGCTCACGTAAACGTGCTGGCCATCGCCGGCTGACCGGAAGGCATGAGCGCCCTTGCCTGTGAGGATCTTGCTCAGCAGCACGGGCTCCTTGCCGCCCGCCACGTCGTAGACCTCAACCCCGTCGCCGCCTGTCAGGCCCAGCAGCAGGGTTTTGTCGTCTGGCGTCACAAAGACGTCGGCCGGCATAGCGCCCGTCTTGACACGGTATTTCAATGTTTGCGTCGCCAGATCGATCACGACCAGCTCATCGCTGTCCTGCATGCTTGACCAGATGGTGGTGCTTTTGCTGTCGATCCAGAGGTGGCTGGGCGTGCGGCCGGTGGCAATGCGCTTGACCAGCGTGGGGGTGGTGCCGTCCCAGCTGTAGATGTCGATGTGGTTGAGCCGGTTGGCGGCGGTCACGAACCACTTCATATCAGGCGAGAAGCGCAGATGGTAGGGATCGAGGATCCCACGCAATGTGCGTTGCTCTTCGGCTGTCCGTGGATCGATGAAAGTCAGCGAATCAGCCCCAGCGTTGGCGACGATCACGGATTTCTCGTCGGGCGTGAGATACAGGTGATGTGGCTCCCTGCCAGTGGGAATGCGCTTGATTTCGAGCCAGGTAATGGGATCGATGATGCTGACATTGCCGTCGAGCGAGTTGAGCACGAAAACCGGGGCGCCTTTGCGGTTCGCGGTGACGGGCCCCGTGCTGGGAGCGCTTGGCCGTGCCTCGGGGGACGGCTCCACCGCCTGAGGGGAAATGGTTGCCACCTGATTGACCTTTGCCTCGGCTGGTGCGGCTGGTGCGCTGGCTGGGGGTAACACGGGTGACGCGGCGCGCGCTTGCTGGCCACGTGAATCGTCCAGGCAGGCCGCCAATGCGCAAGCCAGCAGGACGCAAGGCAAAAGACGGGAAATTGTGGTCACGGGAGGGGTTTTCGGGTGGGCATGGAAGTGTATGCCGCGTTGCTGACGTTTTGATTTTTGACGTTCTAATGCATGGCGACCCTTCCATTAACATTCGAGACATGAATCAGGTGGACATCGACGGCGTTTTTCTTGAGTTGGATCGCATTTCTGCGCCTCCTGGCGCCAGCGAAGACTTGGCCCCATTGGTTTTTCTGCACGAAGGTTTGGGCTCCGTCAGCATGTGGCGCGATTGGCCTGCGGCGCTTTGCGCGGTGACCGGCCGTACAGGATGGGTGTATTCAAGGCAGGGGTACGGAAAATCCAGCCCAGTGCAGGATGTGCGCGGAGAGCCGCGCCAGCACGCGAACGGCCAGCGCAGCGGCCGGCTGAAGCCCGACTACATGCATCGCGAAGCAATGGAAATTCTGCCCAAGCTGCTGGCCAAGCTGGGCATTGAGCGCCCAGTCCTGGTGGGGCACTCGGACGGCGCGACGATCGCCCTGCTCCATGCCACCCGGCATCCGGTGGCGGCTTGTGTGGTCATGGCGCCGCATGTGATCGTCGAGGATGTGAGCGTGAAGTCGATCGAAGAAGCGCGTACCGCCTACCAAACGACTCCGTTGCGCGAGCGCCTGGGCAAATACCACGACGATGTGGATGTGGCTTTCTGGCAGTGGAACGATATCTGGCTGTCCAAGGAATTCCGTGATTTCGATATCCGCGAGGAATGCCGGGCGATCAAGGCGCCGCTACTGGCCATCCAAGGGGTCGATGATGCCTACGGCACCATGGCCCAGATCGACGGGCTTGTGCATGCGGTACCTCATGCGCAGCGGCTGGAGCTGCCCCATTGCGGGCACTCACCTCATCGTGATCAACCCGAGGCGGTGAATGCGGCGATCAAGGATTTCCTGGCGGGAATGCCGTAGAAGCTGCGGGCTCAAGAGGCGAGCAGTGCCAGATCTGCCTCGCTGAGCCAGCGCCACTGCCCTGGCGCCATATCCGCCGGCAGCACCAATCCGCCGATCTGCGACCTGTGCAACCCCTCTACCCTGTTGCCCACGGCAGCCACCATGCGTTTGACCTGGTGGTATTTGCCTTCCGTGAGCGTCAACCGCAAGTGCGTAGGGGCCACGATTTCACATGCAGCGGCGCGCACGGGACGGGGGTCGTCGTCCAGCACCACGCCCGCGAGCAAACGGTCTCGCTGCTTGTCGTCCAGAGGATGCTTCGCGGTGACATCGTAGACCTTTGGAACATGCCGCTTGGGTGAATTCATGCGGTGGATGAAGGCGCCGTCGTCAGACAGCAGCAGCAGGCCCGTGGTGTCTTGATCCAACCGGCCGACAGCCTGCACACCCTGCACTTTTCCCGGCGTCGGGCGTTGGCGCAGCGCCGCCGGCAGAAGGCTGTAGACACTGGGCCATGCGCCCGGCCGGTGCGAGCACTCGGTGCCGATCGGCTTGTGCAGCATCAGGTAGGCCTTGGCATGGTAGACCCACGGCTGGTCTTGCACGCTGAACGGCAAGCCGGGCTCATCGGTATTGCATTCGGTAGCCGGATCAGTACATACCGTGCCCCGCACCGAGACCAGCCCACGCTCGATCAGGCCCGCGCAAAGACGCCGGGTACCGAACCCCTGGGAAAACAACAATTCATCAAGCCGCATGTCGACTATTCCCCTGGAATCAGCTTTCCATCCGGATGAAATGCGTGCGATAGTGCTCCAACTCATCGATGGATTCATGCACGTCGGCGAGCGCGGTATGCGCTTGCTGCTTCTTGAACGCATCGCATACTTCCGGCCGCCAGCGGCGCGCGAGCTCCTTCAGCGTGCTGACATCGATGTTGCGGTAGTGGAAGTACGCCTCCAGCCGCGGCATGTACTTGACCAGGAAGCGCCGGTCCTGGCTGATGGTGTTGCCGCACAGCGGCGAGGCGCCTTTGCCCACGTAGCGCGAGAGAAAGGCGATGATCTGTTTCTCGGCTTCTTCTTCGGTCAGCGTGGAAGCCTTCACTTTTTCAGTCAGGCCGCTGCGCCCATGAGTGCCCTTGTTCCAGGCGTCCATCTGGTTGAGCTGGGCATCGCTCTGGTGAATCACCAGCACGGGCCCTTCCACGCGGGGCGTGAGATTCGGGCCCGTGACCACCACGGCAATTTCAAGGATGCGCTCTTTTTCGGGATCGAGCCCGGTCATCTCGCAATCGAGCCACACGAGGTTCTGGTTGGACTTGGGAAGATCGGCGGCTATGGCGGGGATTGGCGCTGTATTTTCAAGGTCAGTCATGGCTGGCATTGTCTCCGAGCCGGGGATGACTTCCGAAAATGCATGCGATGTACGCGGCTTTACCGGGTAGGCGGGTTGTCTCGCTTGAAGAGCGCCCATTCTTCCATCTGCGTGCCGTCAGGAAGGTGGCACATGCCAAACTGATTGCCGTCCCTGTCTTTCTGGATGACGACTTTGCCCCCTTCTTGATACAGTAGGCAGATGCGGGGTTGGGCATTCCCACCGCTGGCGGTTGGCTTGGTTTTCGCGGTTCGTGATCATGCATGCTGGAGGCACACCCGGATAGGAACAGGCTGGAGGCAGCCAGAAGTAACGCCCAAGAAAGGCGTGTTGTTTGAAAAGTCATGGCCGTCATGGTTTTCTCAGTGTAAACACGTTCTAAGTGCCGTTCAGCAAAAATGCCCATACACTCATTTGCCGCAGAAGTTAATCGAGACCAGCCTTGACTGAAACCGCCTTTTTCCTGTCTCCAGCCGCGCTGACCAGCCTGGTGTTTGGCCTTGCCTTGCTCGCCAACGTAGGGGTGAAGCTGTGGCTGGCCACCCGGCAGATTCGCGCCGTGGCGCGAAACCGCGCCGCTGTGCCGGCAGAGTTCTCGCAGACCATTGCCCTGGATTCCCATCAGCGCGCCGCCGACTACACGGTGACGAAGCTGCGCTTTGGCTTGCTGGAGTTGGCGCTCAGCGCAGCGGTGCTGCTGGGCTGGACGCTGCTGGGCGGTCTGGATGCGCTGAATGCCGCCCTGCTCTCGGTTTTCGGGCCTGGCTACCCGCTTTTGCAGCCGCTGGCATTGCTGGCAGCCTTTGCCCTCATCAATGGGTTGATCGATTTGCCGCTCGCGCTGTACCAGACCTTCGTGATCGAAGAGCGCTTTGGTTTCAACAAGATGACGCTCAAGCTCTGGCTGGCGGATCTCGTGAAATCCACGGTGGTGGGTTGTGTGATCGGCCTGCCGCTGGCCGCCTTGGCGCTGTGGCTGATGCAAGCCACGGGCAGCCTCTGGTGGCTGTGGACATGGGGTGCCTGGATGGCTTTCAGCCTCCTGATGATGGTGATCTACCCCACGGTGATCGCCCCGCTGTTCAACAAATTCCAGCCGCTGCAGGATGAGTTGCTCCAGGAGCGTGTCACGCAGCTCATGGCTCGCTGCGGGTTCGCGGCCAAGGGGCTGTTCGTGATGGACGGAAGCCGCCGCAGCGCCCATGCCAATGCGTATTTCACCGGCTTCGGCGCCGCCAAGCGCGTGGTGTTCTTCGACACCCTGCTGGCGCAGCTCACACCGCCGGAAGTCGAAGCGGTTCTGGCGCATGAACTGGGCCATTTCAAGCACAAGCACATTCTCAAGCGCATTGTGGGCCTGTTCGCCTTCAGTCTGGCGGGCTTGGCCTTGTTGGGCTGGCTTTCGAACCAGCCATGGTTCTATGCCGGCCTGGGCGTCACACCGAACCTGCCGCCGCAGATGGGAGGCGTTGTTCCCAATCATGCGCTGGCGCTGTTGCTGTTTGCGCTGGTGGTGCCGGTGTTCACCTTCTTCCTTTCGCCCCTGATGGCCCAGCTTTCGCGCAAGCATGAGTTTGAAGCGGACGCCTACGCCGCCTCCCAAGCGAACGCGCAGGATCTTTCGAATGCGCTGGTCAAACTGTACAAGGACAACGCTTCCACCCTGACGCCCGATCCGCTTTACGTCCGCTTTTACTATTCACACCCGCCCGCTTCAGAGCGCATCGCGCGCATGGGCGGGAAAATAGTGCCCGCGTGAGCCCACGCATGACTTCGAACGACTTGAACGCCGCCTTGACCGGTCTGCACGGCTGGCAGCGCGTGAAGCACGATGGCAAGGCCGCCATCCGGAGAAGCTGGCGATTTGCGGACTTTCACCAGACCATGGCCTTCGTCAATGCCGTGGCAGCTGTGGCACACGCCATGGACCACCACCCCGACCTGCATGTGAGCTACAACCGATGCATCGTGCTCTACACCACGCATGATGCGGGCGGGTTGACGCAGCGCGATATCGATGCAGCCACACGCGTGGATGCCCTGCCTGAAGGCCGGGCCACCGCGTGAGCAAGCAACGCCCTCCCCGCCCCGCCGCCGCCTCGGCCATGCCGCTGCGTGAAGGCCTGATCGTGGCCAGCCACGGCCGCCACTGTGTGGTGGAAACGCCTGAGGGCGAGCGCGTGATCTGCCACCCTCGCGGCAAGAAGCTGGCAGTGGTGGTCGGCGACCGTGTGCGGTGGCAGCCCTCGCAGGATGAAGGCACGATCGAGCAGATCACGCCTCGCCGCAACCTGTTTTTCCGGCAGGATGAGGTGCGCACCAAATCCTTTGCGGCCAACCTTGATCAGGTGCTGATTCTGGTGGCCGCTGAGCCTGAGTTCTCGGAGCACCAGTTGGCCCGGGCCTTGATTGCCGCGGAGGCCGAACATATCGAGCCGCTGATCGTGCTCAACAAGGCCGATCTGGCCTCTCCCTTCGCAAACGCCTGGCAGCGGCTCGAACCGTACCGTGCCATGGGGTATGCGGTGCTGCCCCTGGCGGCAAAATCCAGGGTGCTTGCTGAATCGGCAACCGCCGAAAGCGATGGCATCGGCGCGCTCATGGACCGGCTGGAAGGCCGCACCACGCTGATTCTCGGCCCTTCAGGCGCGGGCAAGAGCACGCTGATCAACCGGCTGGTTCCGGGCGCCAGCGCGCAGACACAAGAGATCTCGCAAGCGCTCAACTCGGGCAAGCACACCACGACCAGCACCAGTTGGTACTGGATGGATGAGGCGCACCGCACCGCCTTGATCGATTCACCAGGCTTTCAGGAGTTCGGCCTCCGCCATATCGATCCGATGCAACTGGCGGCGTACATGCCAGATATCAAGCCTCATGTGGCGGAATGCAGGTTCTACAACTGCACGCATATGCATGAGCCGGGTTGCGGCGTGATTGCGGCGTCGAAGAACAAGATCAGCCCTGCGCGCTACAGGATCTATATGGCGCTCTTTGAAGAGTTGAGCACGCTCTAGGCGCGTGCTCAAAGTCCGCTACTTGGCCGTCACCAGATCCATGCGGCGGCGGATGCGTGCGGCTTCATCGATGTTGCCGCGCTCTTCAGCCAGCCGCGCCTGAACACCCAGCCAAGCCAACAGAGGGCGCCGCCATCCTTGCCGTGAGGCGGTATCGACCGCGGCAGCCACGGTATCCGGCGTGGCCGCGGTGCGGCGCATCAATACACCGGCAGCGACCAGCCGGGAAAATGGGTCTTCGATGCTTGCCAAATCTGCGGCGGCGAGCGCGCGGTGCTGCGGTGGCAACAGTGCGGCTTCATGTCCGTTGACCTGTCCGGCCAAGTAGTTCGCATAGGCGCGCTCGGCCTCAGAGGCGTCGGTGCGCAAGGCTTCAAAGCCTTCACATGGCTCGAACACCAGGCTGGCAACGCGGGCTGCGCAGCGGTTCAATTCGATGCGCGCCACCAGGTCAGGCCGGCCGGTACGAGCGGTTTCAGCGCGGGCAAGATCGAATTCGCGCATTTCCACACGGCTGTCGCCTTTCAGATAGGCCTCCGTGAAGCGTTCCACATGCCCTACCGCATTGATGCTCCAATCCGGCACCTTCGGGCCGCTGCTGCAGGCACTGAGCGTAGCGGACAGGCCAAGCGCCAGGATTGCCAGGACCGCCGGGCGCTCAGAGAGAAACCAGGGGCTCTTCACGGCAGTTTGACCTCTTTTTCCTTGGGTGCGAACGGCCATTTGCGGTTGATCTCCGTGATCAGGCTGTCGATCTTGCGCAGGCTGCCCTCGACGTCGGCGCGCAGATCTCCCAGATCGGCGGTGGCTTCACGAGCGTTGCCGGCCACGGCCTGTACATCCTTGAGCGTGGCGTCTACCTTGACCATGGTTTGCCGCGCGTCTTGCAGCAGCGCGTTCAGTTGCCGCACGGCAGACTGCGCGTCGGTGATCAACCCATCCTGGCCCAGGACCTGTTGATCGGCTTTCTTGATCACCCCGTTGACTTGAACGGCCACACTGTCGAGGTTCTTCACCAGTTGAGTGGTCCGGTCCAGCAATTCGGTCACACGCCGGGCGTCGGCATCGCTTCCGGTCACCGCCGCGAGCAGGCCGCCTTTTTCACTGTTCAGGCGCGTGGTAAAGGTGCGCAGATCCGCCAGCGTACCCGCCAGTGAGGATTCAGCAGCGGTCAAGCGGTTGAGGTTTTGCAGTACATCGCGCGCATCGGCCACCATCTTGGGGATTTCAGCCGAGACGTCTCCGCGCAGCACCGTGCGTTCGGCATCGGGCGGCAAAGGGGCGTCATCCGGCACGCCGGTGAAGGCGCGAAGGCGCGCCGCGCCGACAAGGCCTTTTTCCAGGGTGAAAACACTGGATTGGCGCAGCCAATGGGCATCCGCCACAGGCACGTCAACCAGGATGCGGACGATACCGCCCGCCCCTAGCTCGATCCGGCTGACCCTGCCGATGGGAAAGCCGGAAAAGGTCATGTCCATGCCTACGGAGACGCCCTCTGAGTCATCCGTGGTGAGCACCAGTTTCTGTGTTTCCTGGAAAGCACCGCGAGCCCACATCAGATACAGCACGGCGCCGCCGATCAGCAAGGCCATGAAAACAAGCAACAAGGCGGCGCGGAACTCCAGGCGGCGTGCCGCCAGCGTGTTGGCCGGCGGCACGGCGGAATTCGGCTCGCGCGGTTCAGGCAAGCCGGTCTCGCCGGCGGACTTGGACGTGGGAGTCACCATGAAATCAATAATAGTTGCCAACCAGCGATGCGATCTCGATCACCAGCATCAGCACGAACAACTGTACCAACCCTTGCAGCTCGACACTGGTGCGCGAGGCCCGGCGCGGGAAATCCCGCAGCGCGTTGCCCACGGGCAGCAACGCCACCGCGATCGCGAAAAGGAGCGTTTTCATGCAGAAAATCAACGACACCACGGGGTTGAATATCTGCCCCACAGCGTGGTTGTACGAAGGCACGCCAGCCAGTGTGAAACCGTGCACGGCGATGTAAGCCAGTATGAGCGAGATCGAGCAACTGACCACCGCCAGCAGCAGCACCGCGAAGATGCCTGCCAGCACGCGGGGCAGCACTTCATGGCTGAGTGGATCGGTCCCATGCGCGCGCATGGTCTCGAAATCGCCGGCGCGGCGCCGTTTGTACAGATCCGATCCGCTGGGAATGGTGTATTCCACCGCCACGAAGAGCGCCGCGGCGAGAGGAATGAGTTCCAGCACCAGCACCCTCACCACGGCGTCCAGGGCGTATTGCGTCAACCCATAGGCGAATGCCGTGACGACGACGATGCGGATCACCACCACATTGAAAAGCGCCATCAGCACGGTAAAGCCGGGCAGCCCCGGCCCTGCCGCGAAATACATGTGCCGCAGCACCAGGCCGCGCGACTCGCGCCGGTAGCTTGAGGGGGAAAACGCCAGCACCATCAGCTGCGCCCCCACAAACGCCACCGACCACCAGCCGGCCAGCCAGCGCAATACTCCTCGCCCTACGTCGAGCAGCCAGCTATACAGCAAGAAGCCGAAGGTCATGGTGGGGATGATACTTGCAGGCGGAGCATTGTCCTTTTCATAGGCTCAGAGCGACGTCTTGTAGAAAAACGGAATAAAATTCAAGAATTATTTTTCACCATGCGATAGACGAAGTGGGCATGTGGCATCCACAGAGTGTTGTGCGCTTGCCATAGACATGCGAAGTTGGTCTCACTCAGTAGAACTCCCCACGCGCTGGTCAGCCCACGCTGCTATATTGCACTGCAGCATTCCCAGATCCGAACTCGTATGCTCTACCAACTCTACGAAGCCCAGCGTTCGCTGATCGAACCTTTTGCCGACTTGGCAGAGGCCGCCGCCAAACTCTACGGCAATCCGCACTCCATGGCGGGGCAACTGCCCATGGCGCATCGGGTGTCTGCCGCCTATGCCCTGATGCACCGGCTGGGCAAAGATTACGAAAAGCCCGAATTCGGCATCCGCAAGATCGACGTCGAAGGCGTTGAGGTGGCGATCGACGAGCGCGTTGAACTCGACAAACCGTTTTGCGAGCTCCGCCGTTTCAAGCGATTTTCAGACGATCCGGCGACACTGGACAAGCTCAAGGGCCAGCCCGCGGTGCTGATCGTGGCGCCGCTGTCGGGCCACTATGCCACCCTGCTGCGCGATACCGTGCGCACCATGCTGGAAGGCCACAAGGTCTACATCACCGACTGGAAAAACGCACGCATGGTGCCGCTGTCGGAAGGTGAATTCCACCTGGACGACTACGTCAATTACGTGCAGGAATTCATCCGCTACGTGCAGAAGACTTATGGCAACTGCCATATTGTCAGCGTGTGCCAGCCTACCGTCCCGGTGTTGGCGGCGATTTCGCTCATGGCCAGCCGGGGCGAGAAGACACCCCTGACCATGACCATGATGGGCGGCCCCATCGATGCGCGCAAATCACCCACGGCGGTGAACAATCTGGCCACGACCAAGAGCCTGGAGTGGTTCCAGAACAATGTGATTTTCCGCGTGCCGCCCAACTACCCTGGTGCCGGGCGCCGTGTTTACCCCGGTTTCCTGCAACACACCGGTTTCATCGCCATGAACCCGGACCGGCACGCCAAGAGCCACTACGACTTCTTCAAGGATCTGGTCAAAGGCGACGAGTCCAACGCCGAATCGCACCGCAAGTTCTATGACGAGTACAACGCCGTGCTCGACATGGATGCCGATTACTACCTGGAAACCATCCAGGCGGTGTTCCAGGAGTTCGAGCTGGTGAAGGGCACCATGGAAATGCGCTCACCCTCGGGCAAGCTGGAACCCGTGCGCCCGCAGGACATCACCGCTTCCGCGCTGCTCACCATCGAAGGTGAGCTGGACGATATTTCGGGGTCCGGCCAGACCAAGGCTGCCCACGATCTGTGTACTGGCATCGATGGTCGCGAGCAACGCCATCTGGAAGTCAAGGGTGCCGGGCACTACGGCATTTTCAGTGGCCGCCGCTGGCGTGAAGTGGTCTATCCGCAGGTCAAGGCGTTCATTGCTCAGCATCAGGATGCCGAGGAAAAGAACGGACAGCCTGCACCTGTGGCCGCCAGCAACGGCAAGCCGGCGGCCGTGGCGGAAAACGCAGCCCCCGCAAGGGTGGCACGCGCCAAAAGGGCCACCAGAACCGCACCGGCAAAGAGCGTACAACCGGCGAAGTCCGCAGCGCCAGCCAAGACTGTGGCCACGCGCCGTAAAGCAGCTTGATACCTGATTGACCATTCCGCCTCCGTCTTTGGCAGAGCGTCTGCTGGACGCCCTGCCGCAAACGCAGTGCACGCGCTGCGGCTATCCGGACTGCGCCAGCTATGCGCAGGCGATTGCCACCGATCACGCCCCGATCAACCAGTGCCCTCCAGGGGGCGCTGAAGGTATTCGCCGCCTGGCGGCGCTGACGGGGCTTGCCGAGGAGCCGCTCAATCCTGCCAATGGCATTGAAGGTCCGCGCAGTGTGGCCTGGATCGATGAAGCATGGTGCATAGGTTGCACGCTGTGCATCAAGGCATGCCCCGTGGATTGCATTGTGGGGGGCAACAAGCGCATGCATACGGTGATTGAAAGCCAGTGCACGGGCTGCGAGCTGTGTGTGCCGGCGTGCCCGGTGGACTGCATCGCGCTGGAAAACGTGACCGGCAGCCGCACGGGCTGGGATGCTTGGTCTGCCCATGATGCAGGGGCTGCCCGCGCACGCTACGATTTCACCAAAACCCGGCGCCAGCGCGACGCTGAAGCCCACTCGGCGGTGCTTGAGAAGAAGGCTGAAGAGAAGCTGGCGCACCTGCCCGAGTTGACCAAAGGGGCCTCTGGTGAAGAGTTGGAGCGCAAGCGCTCGGTGATCGAGGCGGCGCTGGCCAGGGCTCGGGCCAAAAGGCAGCCACCGGGGTAATGGCGGAGAGAGCAGGTTTGAAACCTGCCCCTACGGGCTGCCGACGAACTCAGACCTACGGAGCACGGGCGGTAGGAGCAAGTTTCAAACCCGCCCGCCCCTCCAGCAGCATCTTCTGTCTACGCCGGCGCAGGCATGAGGAAGTTCCGGCTGATATGCGCGCCCAATTGGTTCACACGGTCCAGGAACTGCGTCAGGAAAGCATGCAACCCGGTTGCCAGGATGTCGTCTATATGGCCGTAGCGTAGATCAGCGCGCAGCTTGCCGGCCCGTGACAAGGTTTCGTCCTTCGGGTTGGCGCTGACATGGCGCAGGTTGCCGACGACTTCGCTCATGCAGTGGTGCAGCGAGCGAGGCATGTCCTCGCGCAGCATCAGAAGCTCAGCCACCCGCTCGGGCTTGATGACGTCCCGATATACCTTGCGGTAGACCTCGAAGCCGCTCACGCTGCGCAGGATGGCCGACCAGTGGTAGAAGTCGTACTCCTGATCGCGCTCGCTGGCGGCACCGAAGAAATCGCTCTGGACGGCATGAAACTTGACATCCAGCAAGCGCGCGGTGTTGTCCGCCCGCTCCAGAAAGGTGCCCATGCGCAGGAAGTGAAAGGCCTCGTCCTGCAGCATGGTGCCCAATGTGACGCCGCGCGAAAGATGCGAGCGGAACTTGACCCACTCGAAGAATTCGCCCGGGTCCTTGTCGAAAGCGCCGCGTTTCAGCATGCGGGTGCACTCAAGCCAGGTCTGGTTGAGGGTTTCCCATACTTCGGTGGTCAGGGTGCCCCGCACGGCACGGGCATTTTCTCGTGCGGCCTTCAGGCAAGTGATGATCGAAGAGGGGTTGTTCTCGTCCTTGACCATGAAATCCATGACTCCCTGCGGCGTGATTTCGCCGTGGAGCCTCGAATAGGCTGGAAGCAGCTCGCTGATCGAGAGCACCCCCTGCCATCCGTATTGGCTCACCGCGGCCGATTGCGGCAGCAGCGAGGTCTCATGGTGCACGTTGAGCATGCGCGCGGTATTTTCGGCACGCTCGGTGTAGCGGGACATCCAGAAAAGATGATCAGCAGTACGGGAAAGCATATGGCGGCTCCTTTGGATTTCAGTCTTCCAGCACCCAGGTGTCCTTGGTGCCGCCGCCTTGCGACGAGTTGACGACCAGTGAACCTTCCTTGAGCGCCACCCGTGTCAGGCCGCCGCACACGAGCTGCACTTCCTTGCCGCTCAGGACGAAGGGACGCAGATCAATATGGCGGGGCGCCACGCCGCTGTCGACGTGCGTGGGGCAACTGGAAAGGCTGAGCGTGGGCTGGGCGATGTAGCCTTCGGGATGGGCTTCGATGGCCTTACGGAAATCCTCGATCTCGGCTTTGGTCGAGGTGGGGCCGATCAGCATGCCGTAACCGCCTGCGCCATGAACCTCCTTGACCACGAGGTCCTTCAGGTTGGCCATGACATAGGCCAGATCATTGGGATTGTGGCACATGTAGGTGGGCACGTTGTGCAGGATGGGTGCTTCACCGAGGTAGAACTGGATCATCTTCGGCACATAGGGGTAGATCGACTTGTCGTCGGCCACTCCCGTGCCCACGGCATTGCAGATCGTGACGCGGCCCTCCTGGAAGGACTGGAGCAGGCCCGGGCAGCCCAAGGTGGAACTCGGGCGGAACACCAGCGGATCAAGGAAATCGTCGTCGATCCTGCGGTAGATCACATCCACGCGCTGGGGGCCGCGCGTGGTCCGCATGAAAACAAAACCGTCCTTGACGAACAGGTCCTGGCCTTCGACCAGTTCCACTCCCATTTGCTGGGCCAGGAATGCGTGCTCGAAGTAGGCGCTGTTGTACATGCCCGGGGTCATGACGACCACGGTGGGGTCATCCGCGGTGGAGGGGCTGCTCGCACGCAAGGTTTCCAGCAGCAGATCAGGGTAATGGGCCACGGGCGCCACCCTGTGGCTGAAGAACAGGTGCGGGAAAAGCCGCATCATCATCTTGCGGTTTTCAAGCATGTAGCTGACACCGCTGGGCACGCGCAAATTGTCTTCCAGCACGAAATACTCGCCTTCGCCTGCTGCGTTGCCTGCTCTGACGATGTCGATACCTGAAATATGCGAGTAGATCTGTCCCGGCAGATCCACGCCTTTCATGATGGACCGGTACTGTTTGTTGTTCAGGACCTGCCCCGCGGGTACCACGCCGGCCTTGAGAATCTCCTGGTCGTGGTAGATGTCGTGCAGGAAGCGATTGAGCGCCGTCACGCGCTGCACCAGCCCGCGCTCGAGCATGGCCCACTCCGCGGCCGGAATGACGCGGGGAATGAGATCGAACGGAATCAGGCGTTCGGTGCCCGTGCCCTCCTCGTCCTTGTCGCCGTAGACAGCGAACGTGATGCCCACGCGGCGGAAGATCACTTCGGCCTCTTCCTTGCGCGAGCGCATCAGTTCCGCGCTCTGCTGATTCAGCCAGTTGGCATAGGCGCGGTAGTGCGGGCGCACGGGGCGTCCGGTGTCATAGGCGTCAGCGCGGGTGGAAGACTGCCCCGTGGATTCGTACATTTCGTCGAAGGGGTGCATGGCGCTTAGCTCCTATCTCCAATGCAGTTCACGTACATCAGCATAGCAATATTCGGGCCAGGAGGACACAGGACCACCGGAAAGCGCGGAAACTTAGAAGCGATGGTTCAGAGTCAGCTCCACGCGCCGCCGTTCGCCAACGAACCATTGCGTGGCGGTGTAATAGGCCGTCGTGTAGTAGCGTTTGTCGGCCAGATTGAAGACGCGGAGCGTGACCCCCGTCTTGGGCGTCGGCTGCCAGCGCAAGGCGGCGTCAAAGACGCTGTAGGCCGGCAGTTTCAGCGTGTTGGCATTGTCCGCGTAGCGTTTGCCGACATAGCGCACGCCGCCCGACAAGGTCCATTCAGGCAGGAACCGGTAACTGGCCCAGAGGTTGGCCACGCGCTCCGGCACGTCGGTCGGCACATTGCCGTTGCGCGAGACAGCCACACCCCCGACCGACTCGGTGAAGTCGTCGAAACGCGCCCGCAGCAGCGCGACGTTGGCGTCCAACTGCACGTGACGGCTCACGGCGAGGGACAGCGTGCTCTCGATGCCGCGGGAAGAGCGCTGGCCAACCTGCACGCTCCGGGAAGGGTTGCTCACATCACGGGTGACCAGGTTGTTTTTCTGGACGGCATACGCTGCGAGAGTCCATTCCCCGCGCTGGTCCCAGAAGCTCTGCTTGATGCCGACTTCAATCTGCTTGCCCGTGGCCATATTGAAGGCGCTGTTGGCCGGCGAGAGCAGGAGCAGTGAACTGACCGGATCGGCGGCGCGGGAGAATTGGGCGTACACCACTGTTTCGGGGCGGACCTGATAGACCGCGCCGATGCGCCACCCTGTGGAGCGGTAGCCACGATCGAATGCCTGGGCGTTGGCCACCAGGTCATCCCGGGACAGATCCGTGTGGTCGCTGCGCACGCCCAGCACCAGGGAAAGCTTTTCGCTCAACTCCAGCCGGTCTTCGGCAAACAGCGCGTACTGGGTGGCTTTGTTCTGGTAGCGCGGAATGAAGGGGATGTCGCTGGCGTAAGACCCTGGGGCTGGATCGTAGAGATCGACCGGGCCTGAGCTGCCCACATAGGTGTTGTTGGTGTGCCGGAAAGTGCTGCGGTTGATATCGAAACCCGCCGAGACCTGATTCTTGCGCCCCCACAAGGTAGAGGTGACGCTCACGTCCGTGGTGTTGCCTGTTTGCTCTTGATCGTGCGCAATCTCGGTGTTGCCCGACCGGTCCACCAGCCCGGTCGCACGGTTGTAGACATACCCCTCCGCATTGCGCCAATAGCGGTGGCTGACAATGTGATACAGCTTGCTTCGCACGACGACGCTGTCGCTCGGCACCCACTGGGCTGAAAGCTCGGTCCAGCGGTCGCGAAAGTCGATGCGGCTGTCGGCCACGTTGTAGTTTCGCCCGCTGATAGCCTCCAGCGCCTCACCGTTGACCAGCGGCGCACCAAAATAGCGCATGGGGTTCTGCCGGCCCTGGGAATGCGTCAACTTCACCTGAAGATCCGCATGAGGGTTCCACTGGAGTGCTCCATTGAAGGTGAGATCCTTGGAATCCCCCCTATCCACCCAGCCATCGGAGCGGTTGCCGCTGATATCCACGCGGTAAGACCATTCCTTGCTGATGGCTCCCCCGCTGCCGAACGCCAGGCCTTGGCGGCCGCGGCTGCCCAAGGTGGTCTGCACTTCGCTCTCGATGGCGCCCCGTGTGGGCTTCTTCGGGATGACATTGACGACACCGCCGATGGCGCCGTCACCGTAAATGACCGAAGCAGGCCCACGCAATACTTCGATCCGGTTCACCGACCAGGTGTCGAAGGGAAAACTCAAGCCCACCCCGCCATATTGCCGCGTACCGTCATACAGGCGCATGACCGAGGACGCATCGGTGAAGCCGCGCGCAGACAGCGAACTGTTGCTGTTACCCGGATGGGCCAGGCTGGTAATGCCGGTGGAACGGGTGATGGCGTTGACCAGGGAGGCATCGCCCCTCTCCTCCAACTGCCCGCGGTGGATGACTTCCACGCTGGCCGGGGTTTCCATGGGGGTGAGGTCCAGGTTCGAACCCGTGGAGGCTGGCCGGCTCAGGCGCGCGGCCGCTTCCCCGGAGATGGTGACCGTCGGGAGGGTGCCGATCTGCTGGGCATGGGCCGCGCCCAGCAGGCTGGCACTCCAGCAAACCGAGGCAACCGCACGGGCAAGCATGCTGAATGGATGGGGCGTGGCCGGCAACCGGCCGCTAACTTGGCCGCCAACTTGGCCGCAAAACGGGTGGCACGCCTTGTACTTGAGGTTGTTCATGGGAATGGGTCGAAACAAATGAGGAGACGAAGAGGCCTGCTGGAGTGGTTCAGGCGGATGGGCTGGGGTTGGAGGAGCGGAGGCGTGGCTTGGCGTGCGCCGCACCCCACTTGCGGCCCAGGCGCCGCCATCCAATGACCATGCTGGTCAGGCTCAGGATCACGCCACCGGTACTGAGCAGGAGCAACAGCGCATCCCAGAGCGGCCGGCGCTGCAGCAGAGGTAGCCAGTCCCAGCTATGCAGCATCGAAAAAAGCCAACGACTGGCACGGCTACCCCGGTCGAGCCGGCCGAGAACCACCCCCGTGGTGGCATCGATATGCACCCAGGTGGCATGCGGGTCGTCAAATACCACGCGCAGAATGGGCAGCGGCTTCTCCGCTCCCCCGGTCATCGTGTGTTCGGCACGGGCGTAGTAGAAGAAATCGTAGTCCCGCAGAGTTTCGATTCGAACCACCGGCGCTGTGAGCAAACGGCTGGCCGCTTGTTTCAACCGGGTTGCCTCCAGAATCCGCGGCTGCGCGGTCTGGCTGTCCAGCATGATCGGGGTGCCTGCGGCCTTGTAGGCCGCCACGGCATTGCTTCCCATGGAACGTGCCCAGCGGAGTTCCCGAACCGGTCCAGCCGCTTGGCTCAGCAATACCGCAGGTGAGGCGTCTTCCGGCGTCAGGATGAGGCGGCCGCCCTGCATCGCCTCGATCTGCAGCGGCTTCGCCCCCGTGTCGAAGATCTTCCAGGGGTTCATGGACATCAGGCCGCTGAAGATCCAGGTAATGGTCGTCAAGGCAAACAGCAGGCCGACGATGTGATGCCAACGCATCATGCCCGGCAGATAAGGCGTGCGCGCACCGCTTCGATAAGGGTGATGGAACCGCCAGCGCAGAAGGCCGACCGCCGCGCCGGTCACGGCCGCCACCGTACAGGCGATGGAGATCCAATCGACGATGTCCGCCCAGTAGCGATCGAAGACATTTCCCCGGAACGGAT
The DNA here is from genome assembly GCF_049532675.1 of Ottowia sp. VDI28. Taxonomy (NCBI): domain Bacteria; kingdom Pseudomonadati; phylum Pseudomonadota; class Betaproteobacteria; order Burkholderiales; family Comamonadaceae; genus Ottowia; species Ottowia sp. VDI28. The sequence continues at coordinate 3,370,757 of NZ_CP149820.1, forward strand.
AGAGCCAGTGAATCCACGCACCCGCAAAATTCCAGATGCGCTCGGTCCGCGTGACGTCTGTCAAAACCTCGCCGGTCGCACTGGAGATGTACAACTGCGTGCCCCCTTCATCACCTAGCGCCACGAGATGCAGCGGACGATGAGGTCCGAAGCTCCGGGCATGGCTGAAGGCGTCTTCCTGCACCATGCCGAGGTAGCCCAGACCGGCATCTGTCCCTGCAAACGCAGCGGCAGTGGCCATCGCCCTGCTGCGGTCGGCGCCTGCCAAGCGCTGCCCGGTGATGGCATCGATGACAGTCTGGCCAGCGATGTGTCCTCCGTGCATGGAGGGCGAATCACCTTGTGGTGCAGCAGGCGTCGCCAGATAGACCGCGCGGCCGCCGCTGGCGGCTGCCAGCCGCAAGTCCTGCAGGGCGCCACCAATGCCGGCAGCTTTCAGGGCGGCCTCTGGCGCCAGGTAAGCGGCCTCCCGCTCCAGAGGTGGAAGATGCGCCAAACGCTCAGCCGCCGTGAGTTTGGGATAGCCCACGTACATCATGACGATGCCGGAGACGAACCACATCGCGAAAAAGACACAGGCGGCGATTCCCAACCAACGGTGTACCAGGTAGAGCCCCCGCTTGATGCTGGTGCTCATCGCTCGCCCTGGGGGAGATTGGGCTCCGCCGGTGCGGCAAGCCTGTGGGGGTGAGCGCTATTCAGGAAAAACAACACACCGCGCGCTCGCGCGGCAGCGCGAGCCGGGATAAGGAAGGGCTGCATGGATGACTCCGTTCATGACCAGAGGGCAGCGGACCAATGCGCTGCATGGAGGTCGGCTGCGAGCTGCTTTGCGTTGTCGGCACGGAAAACGGCGGACAGACGAAGCGTCAGCTGTGGCGAGCGAGCACGAACGCGCTTTGGTGGCGCGCCATGACTCACTTGCGTGCAGTCGAGAGGATCAGGAAAGGAACGGGGGGCCGCGAGGAGGCAGCGGCGCGCCTACCAGCGACGCGATCTGGGCAGCGACCAGAGGCTGGAGCGCGCGCGCCAGCGGTTGAGGTTGAGTGAACTCGGCTACACGCGCTGGCGGCGGCGGGGTGACAGGCAAGCAGAGCGAGCAGTCAAGCACCGTATGTGCACCGGAGGTGCTGCCTTCGCCATCGTCGCCCGAGACCTTGAGCTGCACACCGCTCGTGGCCGAACAGACAAGCTCGAAAGTCTTGGGATGGACGATGGGCGAGATGAAGGAAACGAAAACAGTCATCACGAACAGCGCCAGCACAAGGCGCCTCAGTGATCCATGATTCCGTAACCGTTGCATGGCGCGCATTATGGCCTCAGCACCAGAATTAATGAGATAGTACTCTCAAAAAACCTGAGTCAGGCCGCCCAAAAGGCGCTGAAGACGTTCCTAGTGCTTGTGCCAGTATCTTCCGCGCTCCTCCCTTTCGCATCGGAGAAGATCGGGCTTGGCACTCATCCAGTGCATGGCACCGCATTGGGGCGAATCGAACAGGCGCACGCCGCGCTCGGCATAACGTTCCACCACTTGCGGGGCCGGGTGGCCGAAGCGGTTACGGTAGCCCGCTTGCACCAGTCCGATGCGCGGTTGCACGGCATCCAGAAACGGTGCGGAGGAAGAGGTCTTGCTGCCGTGGTGAGGCACAAGCAGCACGTCGGCCTGAAGATCTTCCTCCCTGTCGACCAAAGCCAACTCTTCGCGTGCCTCGATATCGCCTACCAGCAAGGCCGTGGCGCCCGGCGTGCTCACGCGGAGCACACAGCTCATGTTGTTCGATTTTTGGGGTGAGTGATAGCTCTCCGCCAGCGGATGAAGGATTTCAAACTTCACACCGTCCCACTCCCAGCGTTGGCCGGCCTGGCAACGCTCGGAGGGCCGTACGCTCTGCAATGCATGCTCGTCCTCGATCGAGGAAACCAGCGCGGCGCCTGGGTGCATGGCCAGGACCGCGCGCGCGCCGCCTGTGTGATCGATATCGCGATGGCTGAGCAGCAGGATATCGACGCGGTCGCCCAGCGCCCGCAGCAGCGGCACCAGCACGCGGTCACCCGCATCGCTCTCCAACGAGAAGCGCGGGCCGGTGTCATAGACCAGCGTATGGGTGGCGGTGCGCACGAGCACGGCGTTGCCCTGCCCTATGTCGGCCGCCAGCAGTTCGAAAACGCCATGCGTGGGGCGTGGCGCTTGCCACAGCAGCAAGGGAAGCACCAAGGGCAGGCCTGCGAGACGCAGCGCCCAAGGCCACCGGAGCGCCAGCAGAACGCCTCCCGCTACAGCCACCGACCCCACCCACACGGGCACCGCCACCATCGAAATGCTGGCGAATGGCCATGAGTTGAACCAGGCCAACAACCACGAGAACGGCGCCAGCGCCCAGGCCGCGGCCTGCCACAACGGCGCCCAGAAGACACCAGCGAGTGCCAGAGGGGTGATGACCAGCGTGACCCATGGGATGGCGATCAGATTGGCCGGCAGCCCCACCACCGAGACCTGGCCAAATATCAACAGGCTCAAAGGTGTCAAAGCCAACGTCACCACGCCCTGCTCGCGCAGCAGCTTCACCAGGAAGGCGCGGGCGCCCTTGCCGCTCGCGGCATCGCCTACCGGATTGGCGGCGAACAGGACCCCCACGGCCACGAAACTCAGCCAGAACCCCGCTTGCAGCAATGCCCAGGGATCGAACGCCAACACCACCGCGCAGGCCAACAGCCAGGTCATCCACCATGGCCAGCTCACGCCCAGTAGTCTCAAGCCCCCGAATGCGCTGAGCATGAGGATCGTGCGCTGGGCCGGCACACCCCAGCCGGAAAAGAGCGCATACAAGGCAGCCAGCACGATACCGCCGAGCAATGCGGCCGTGGGCGCGGGTACCCACAAGCACCAGCGCCACCCCCAACGGGCCGTGCGACGCCAGAAGCGGCCGATCAATCCGGAGGCCATCCAGGCGAACATGGTGATATGAAGGCCCGAGATGCTCATCAGATGCGCCACGCCCGTGGCGCGGAAGATGTCCCAGTCGGCGCGCTCGATCACGTTCTGATCGCCGGTGACCAGCGCGGCGATGATGCCGGCGTAGCGGCGCGCTTCTGGCGAGCGCTCGGCGCCGCTTCTTGTGCCCACGCGCGCCAGGATCTGTCCGCGCACCGATTGGCGGGCGCGCTCTATCCAATGCCCGGTGCTGGCTTGCAAGCGGAGCGGCGCCGCATCATGGCGGCCTGCTCGGATATAGCCCGTTGCCCGAACGCCCTGCTCCCACAGCCACAGTTCGTAGTCAAAACCATGCGGGTTGAGCGTGCCGTGGGGCGCCTTGAGCCGCACGGTGAATTGCCAGCGCTCGCCAGCCCACAACTCGGTCGTCCCCGACTGGGGCTTGTCCGTCTCCTGCGTGGTGCTGACAAAGCCATACCAGCCCAATTGCAGAAGAGGCGGCAACCGGACAGCCTCTCCATCCATCGTGGCCGATTCGACTTCGAGGCGAAAGCGCTGACCGGCGTCATTTTTCTGCGGCATGCCGTCGATGACGCCGGTCACGACGATGTCGCGGCCCTCCAGCGCGGGATCGAGGGCCTGAGCCTGCATCCCGGTGGCACGCAGGCCTATGGTGCCGAAAGCCGCAAGCGCACAGGCCGCAAGCAGCACCAGCGCCCCCGCTTGACGCGCCCGCAGCGGCGTTGCCAGCACCATGGCGCCTCCCAGCAGCGCTCCGAACAAGGCCAGCTTGTAGTGCGCGAGCGGCCAAAGCGCCGCCTGGCGGATCTGCAGCGCTGTCCCCAGGATCCAGCCCATCAACAGTGCGGCCAGCACACGGCTGGCCGCACTGGCGTGAAAGTTCGGAAGGAATTGCTGGCTCATTGAAAAATAAGAAAAAAGTACCCATAAGATACCCGATGTCAAAATGCGGCCTTGATCACTGCTGCAATCCCAGTTTTCTTTGAGCAACGCACCGTCTATGCCCTCGTCGGCCGCATCCCCTCTGGCCGCTGGCGCTGTTTTCCCGGCTGCAGAAGCAGGCCATTACGACGAACTCCATGGGTGCATGGCGGCGCCGGGAACAGAGCAAGCGGCAGGTAGCGTTGCGCTCGCGCCGGCATGGGCGGAGTTCTTCCACCAGCTCGGCGATGATGGCTGGCAAACGCTGAACCGGCGTTCGGCGTTGCTCAAGCGGCAGTTGCGGGACAACGGCGTGACCCACAACGTGCATGCCGATCAAGCCGAGGTGCAGCGCCCCTGGCCGCTGGATCTGTTTCCGCTGCTGCTCTCCTCCGAAGACTGGCGCCATATCGAGGCCGGCGTGCTGCAGCGCGTGCGCCTGCTCGATGCCGTAATGGCTGACGTCTACGGCGAGCGCAGACTACTGAAAGAAGGTCTGCTACCCGCCGCGCTGGTTCAAGGCCACCCGGACTACCTGCGCTCGATGCATGGCGCTCGTCCCGTGAGCGGCACCTTTCTGCATATCGCGGCGTTCGATCTGGCACGTGGGCCGGACAACCATTGGTGGGTGGTTTCCCAACGCACGCAGGCCCCCTCTGGCCTCGGCTATCTGCTGGAGAACCGGTTGGTCGTGAGCAGCCAGTTCCCGCACGCGTTCCAGGCCATGAACGTGCGGCGCCTGGCGTCTACCTACCGTGCGCTGATCGAGGGCTTGAAGCGTATGGCGCCGGGTGGCGCCGATTCACACATCGCCATGCTGACGCCCGGCCCGGATCACGAAACCTATTTCGAGCAATCGTATCTGGCGCGCTACCTGGGCATCACTCTGGTCGAGGGCAGCGATTTGACCGTGCGCCATGAGCACCTTTATCTCAAGACGCTCCACGGCCTGCAGCCAGTTCACGGCCTGATCAAGCGCGTGGATGATGCCTTCGTCGACCCTCTGGAGATGCGGCCTGATTCGCGCATGGGCGTACCTGGCTTGCTGCAAGCCGTACGCGCCGGCCACGTGCTGATGGCCAATGCGCCTGGAGCGGGGTTTCTCGAATCGAGCGCGCTGCTCGGCTTTCTGCCCGCGCTGTCCCGCCATCTCCTGGGTGAGGAACTGCAGTTGCCGGCGCTTCATACCTGGTGGTGTGGAGAGCCCGCCGCCTTGACTGAAGTGCTCCCAAAACTTGACCGCTGCGTGATCAAGCCTACCTACCCTTGGTCGCTTTCGCGCGGAACCTTCAGGGCTGGCGTGGGCCCCTTGATGAACGCCGAGGTGCTGCAATCATGGGCCGAGAGTATCCAGCGTACGCCGGATGAACACACGGTGCAGGCGTATCTCCCGCCTTCTCAGATGCCGACCTGGCATGCAGACCATCACTCCCCGGGCATCGTGCCGCGCTCGGCCATCCTGCGCGTGTTCGTGGTCAGCGATGGCGAGCAATCATGGCAGGTGCTTCCGGGCGGCATGACCCGCCTGGTCAGCACGAGCGCGGGCCTGACCAGCATGGCACTGGGCGGCAGCAGCGCCGATACCTGGGTGCTGCACGACGAACCTCTGTCCGAGGATTTGCTGGCTTCCTCTTCTGTAGCCGCTTCTATGGCCTCTCCTTCGGTGGCGGCCCTGGCGCAAAGGGAACGCCTGATCACAAGCCGGGCTGCCGAGAACCTGTTCTGGCTCGGACGCTACACGGAACGCGCGGAGAACAGCGCCCGCCTGGTTCAAATCATTCTCCAAGCGCTCAGCGGCGACGAAGAGCCCTCCTATTCCGTGCTGATGTGGCTCGGCCAATTGGCGGAATCCGCCGGATTGATGCCCGAGCACGCGCCCGCGCTCCTGGAAGACCGTCACGGCTTCGAAAACGCCCTGATCCGCTCACTGGGCGACGCCGCGGTTCCCAGCGTGGGTTACACACTGCACAGCCTGCGCCAGACGGGCGTGGCGCTGCGCGAGCGCCTTTCGCCGGAGCACTGGAGCTTTGTCAAGGAAGCGGAAGAGAATTTTCTGGCCGATTGCGGTGAATGGGCGGCCCGTCTATCTTCCAGCGCCGACGCGTTGCGGGCCCTGGCCCGTCTGAGCCGCGCGCTGGCGGGCATTACCGGCGCCCAGAACGACCGCATGTGGCGGGATGATGGCTGGCGGTTGCTGGCCGCTGGCCGGCAGATCGAGCGCTTGACCCATCTGGCCGATGCGCTTTCACGGGGTTTTTATACCAACGCGGTGCATGACGCGGCGGGCTACGGCGTGGTACTGGATTTGTTTGATTCCGGTATTTCCTTCCGTGCCCGTTATCAGCGCAGCCGTGCCATAGATGCCCTGATCGAGCATGTGGTGATCAATCACCAGAATCCACGCTCGCTCGGCTGGGTTACGCAGACGCTCAGCACCCGCTTGAATCATCTGCACAGGCACGACCCTGCGAACATGGAAGACCTTTCGCTACGCCTGCACCCTCTCGCGCTTGAGGATCTTCCCAGGCTGTGCCAGGCCAACGAAATTGGCGATTTCACTCATCTGCAGGAATACCTGGCGCTTTGCATCGAGACGGGCAGCGAGCTTTCCAAGGAGATTGGCTTGCGGCACTTCACCCATACAGGGGAAGTCAGGCGGAGCGTAGGCGCGTGACAGATTCGGCCCGAGACCCTTTCGACGGAGGCACGGCATGCAACTGCGCATAACGCACGATACGCGCTACCGCTATTGGCCGGCCACCGGAAGGGCGCTGCACATGGTGCATCTCAAGCCGCCGAGTACGCGCTGCCAACAACGCATCGACTACCAATTGAACATCAGCCCCCATCCGGTGGTGCTCCAAGAAACCCTGGATGTGTTTGGCAACACGCGGGGGTTCTTCGAAATTGACCAGTCGCATGAGTTTCTGCTGGTACGGGCCTCCAGCCTGGTGCATACCCAGGCGCCGAGTCCGGTGCAGAGCCAGATGAGCTGGGAGGCGGCAAGGGACGCGTTCGTCTATCACGCCGATATCGAATGGCATCCCGCGGCCGAGTACGTCTATCCGTCGATCTACGTCCACCCTGGCGCCGCATTCGCGGAATACGCCCTGCCCTCCTTCACCGCAGGACGGCCCCTGATCGATGCGGCGCGCGATCTGATGCACCGCATCTACACTGAGTTCACCTACGACGCAAATGGCACCGAGATCAGTACGCCACCGGCCGAAGCGTTGAAAAACCGGCATGGCGTGTGCCAGGATTTCTCGCAGGTCATGCTGGCCTGCCTGCGCTCCCTGGGATTGCCTGCCCGCTATGTCAGCGGGTATTTGCTGACGCAGCCGCCTCCCGGCATGCCACGCCTGGTGGGCAGCGATGCCTCGCATGCGTGGGTATCTGTCTTTCTGCCCGATGTGGCCGCGCAGAATGGCGGCGACGGCTGGTACGACCTGTGCCCGACCAACCATCGGGATGGCTGGGGCACGCCAGGGGACGACTATGTACGGCTGGCCGTGGGCCGCGACTACTCCGACATTTCACCCATGCGCGGGGTCATACACGGCTCGGGCCATCATGAGCTGAGCGTGGGCGTTACAGTGGAACCCTTCGACGGATCGTCCTTGGCCGATACTTCAATAGTTCACCCTTAATAGTTCATCCTTGATTGAACGGATTTCCTCATGAGCATTCAGCAAAAACTTCAGCAGCTCGGCATCACCCTGCCCCCCGTTTCCGCGCCTGCCGCCGCTTATGTTCCCTTCGTGCAAACGGGCAATCTGGTGTTCCTTTCGGGCCATCTTGCCCGCAAGGACGGCAAGCCATGGGTGGGCCAGCTCGGCAAGGACCTGACGACCGAGCAAGGCCGAGAAGCGGCCCGAGCCATTGCCATCGACCTGATGGGCACCTTGCAAGCCGCCGTGGGCGACCTGAGCAAGATCAAGCGCATTGTCAAGGTCATGAGCCTGGTCAACTCCACGCCTGACTTCACCGAGCAGCACCTGGTGACCAATGGCTGCTCGGAGCTGCTGGGTGAAGTGTTCGGCGATGCCGGCAAGCATGCACGCAGCGCTTTTGGTGTGGCGCAGATTCCGCTGGGCGCTTGCGTGGAAATCGAGCTGGTGGCCGAGGTCGGGTAGATCAGCTTAGGGTGGATGATGGTCAGCCGGCGCCCCATCCACCTTCAACCCCCGGCTTGAGCGCACTCCCAGCGCCAGCATGCCGCCGACAAGCCAGAACAGCCCCCCCACGCCGATCACGGCGCCAAGCGAGCCGAACAGCATCGGCATCAGGAAGCTTGAGAAATTGAGGGTCATCACCCGCAGTGCCATCGCTTCACCCTGGCGGCTGGAAGGCGTGATCTGATGTAGCACGCTCATGATCATCGGTTGCACCGCGCCCAGCGCAAATCCCAGGATCACGGAGCAGGCACCCATGGTCACGGCGCCGGGCGCGAAGGGATAGAGCAGCAAGGCGCATGCCGCCACTACCGTCGACCACATCACCACCACCCACTCGGGTACCCGTTCGGCCAACATGGGCAGCACGACGCGCACAGCCGCCGCCGCAGCGGCGAACGCACCCAGCAAAAAGCCGATGGTGGAGGCCGACATGCCTCGCTCGTGTCCCAGAATAGGCACCACGAAGGTATGCACATCCCAGGCGGCGGCCTGCATCCAGTTCACGAAAAGCAGCAGCCGCAGTTGGGGCACGGACAGAAGATCCCACACCGAGCGCTGCTCGGTCGTCTCCTCCATCGGTTCCAGCGGTACATCGTGCGCACCGCGAAGCAGCCACAAACTGATCAACGGCAGCACGGCCAGGAACCCGAACGCCGCGCGGAAGCCCCATTCACTCGCAGGCTCGGGCCCGGCGTGGTCGATCAGCATGCCGGCGATCAGCGGTCCCAGGAAATTCGCCAGCGCGGGCGCAATGGCCATCCAGCTGAACACGGTTTTCAGCTCGCTGGTATTCTTGGCCGCGCGCCCCACATGGCGCTGCATGGCAATCTGTGTGGTCGCGCCCGCCGCGCCAGACAACAGCGCCGCCACGCACAGCACGGTAAAAACGGGCCATATGGCCGCCAGCAAGGCCGCCAGGGTAGCCGCTCCGATCGCCAGCCGCATCGGCAGGTGGAGGCCATGCCGGTCGGCCAACCTGCCGGCAGGCAGCGCCAGGAAGACCGGCGAAAGCGCGAACAAGGCCAGCATCACGCCAACCTGCACGGGTCTGTAGCCGATCTGAAGCGCGAGCAGCGGCGCCGCCAACCGCGTACCGGTCATGACGCTGTGCACGCACACTTGCGCCACCACCATGCGCAGCAATTCACGGCCTGTCATGGCGGGCTGTTCTCCGGATCGAGGGGTAGCAGATTCTGGGCTTCCTGATCTGGAAGCGCTTCAACCTGACGCAAGGCGCGGTTCATGACGTTGCTGCGCGTTTGCGCCTTGTCCAGCGTGTTGAGCACGGTCTGGGTCTGCTCTTTCACCCGCGAAAGAACGTCGCCAAATTTGCCGAACTCGGTTTTGACAGCGCCAAGCACCTGCCAGACTTCGCTGCTGCGCTGTTCCAACGCCAGGGTCCGGAAACCCATTTGCAGGGAATTGAGCATGGCCAGCAAGGTGGTCGGGCCCGCAAGCGTGACACGATGATCGCGCTGCAGCGCCTCCATCAGGCCTGGCCGGCGCAGCACCTCGGCATACAGGCCTTCGGTCGGCAGAAAAAGAATGGCGAAATCGGTGGTGTGCGGCGGCTGGACATATTTTTCCGCCATACCTCGGGCTTCCAGCCGAATGCGTGTTTCCAGGGCCTTGCCCGCCGCTTCGGCGCCGAGCGCATCGGCTCGCTGCTGGGCATCGAGCAGGCGTTCGTAGTCCTCGTTGGGAAATTTGGCATCGATGGGCAGCCACACGGGCGCACCGTCTTCCCCCCGGCCTGGTAGACGGATCGCGAAGTCGACCGGATTTTTGGTTCCTGGCCGGGTGATCTGTTGCGCCGCGTATTGTTCTGGCGCGAACACCTGCTCCAAAAGCGCGGCCAGTTGAGCCTCGCCAAACATGCCCCGCGTTTTCACGTTGGTCAGCAGGTGCTTCAGATCCCCCACGCCCTGTGCCAGCGTATGCATCTCGCCCAGCCCCTTGTGGACCTGCTCGAGTCGGTCGGCCACCTGCCTGAAGCTCTCGCCCAGGCGGGTTTCCAGGGTGGCCTGAAGCTTCTCATCGACGGTGCGGCGCATTTCATCGAGCTTGGCGGCGTTGCCATCCTGCATGCTCTTCAGCTGCGATTCCAGCGTGGCGCGCACTTCGCCAAGCCGACGCATGTTGCCCTCACCCATGGACTGAAGCTGCATGGCCAAGGTGTCCACCAGCGTCTTCTGCAGCAGTGTCAACTGCTGGCCGAAGGCATCGATCTGCGAGTTCTGAGTACGCGTGGCTTCGGCATTTTGCTGCGTAAGTGCTTGCTGGAATGTGCCTAGCGTCTGGATCAGCTCCTGCCGCCCGTCCCGGGAGGAGGTGCCGATCTCATGGCGCAACTGGCGCTCCAGCCGTTCCGAAGACTGGCCAATGGTCTGCAGCAACTCGCCGCGCGTAGGGACGTCATCCGGCCGGCGCGGGCGGCGCAGCAGCAACAGCACGAGCAGCAGGCCATTCAGCAGCAGAACCGCCAGGGCGATCAGCGCAATAACAGGGGTATCGAACGGCATCAAAGGAGCGTCATGCCTTGGCGATCACCTCTGGATTGAGCGGTGTGAGCGGTTTTCCATGGACGAGAAAGCCGATCAGGTTGTCTGCCGCCAGATTGGCCATGGCCATGCGGGTGGGAATGGAGGCGCTGGCGATGTGTGGGGTCAGGACGACATTCGGCACGGTCAGCAAGGCAGGATTGACCTGAGGCTCGCCCTCGAAGACATCGAGCCCCGCCGCGGCAATGCGCTTGTCCCGCAGGGCCTGCGCCAGAGCTGCGTCATCCACGATACCGCCGCGCGCGATATTGACCAACGTCGCCGTGGGCTTCATCAGCGCCAGCTCAGCCGCGCCGATGGTGTGGTGCGATTGTGGCGAGTACGGCACCACCAGCACGACATGGTCCGCGGTGCGCAGCAACTCTTCCTTGCTGACATAGCGCGCCTTGCATTCGGCCTCGGTGGCGGCATCCAGTTGGGTGCGGTTGTGATAGATCACCCGCATGCCGAAACCGTGTGCCCCGCGCTTGGCGATGCCTCGGCCGATACGGCCCATGCCGATGATGCCCAGCGTACTGCCGTGTACATCAGGGCTGGCGAACAGATCGTAGCGCCAGCGGTCCCATTTCCCGGCACGAAGCCAATGTTCGCTCTCGCTGATCCGGCGTGCGGTCGCCATGAGCAGCGCGAAGCCGAAATCCGCCGTCGTTTCGTCCAGCACCCCTGGGGCATTCGTGCCCAGCACACCTGCTGCCGTCATGGCGGCCACGTCGAAGTTGTTGAAGCCGACCGCCATGTTGGCGCAAATCTTCAGGCCAGGGCAAGCTGCCAGCAGCGCGGCGTCTACACGCTCGCTGCCGGTGGTGAATACGCCCTGCTTGCCCGCCAGATGTTTTGCGAATTCCGCGGGCGACCAGGCCTCATCGGCCTGGTTGGTTTCGACGTCGAAGTGTGCTGCCAGTTTCTCGATGATTTCAGGGAATATGGCGCGCGGGATCAAAATGCGCGGCTTGCTCATGCCGGAAGTCCTTGTCAATGGATGAAGATGAAAGTCACGAGGAGGAAGAGCGGCACCAAGATGCCGCAGCTCCACACCATATAGCCGAAGAAACTGGGCATGCGCACGCCCCTGTCTTCCGCGATGGCCTTGACCATCAGGTTCGGCGCGTTGCCGATATAGGTGTTGGCCCCCATGAACACCGCGCCAGCACTGATGGCCGCGAGCGTGGGCGCCAGCGTAGTCATCAGCATCTGCGCATCGCCGCCAGCGGTGTTGAAGAACACCAGATAAGTCGGTGCGTTATCGAGGAAAGACGACAGCAGCCCGGTGGCCCAGAAATACATGGCTGGGTTAGGAGAGCCGTCGGCATTGGTCACGGCGCGCACCACCGCGCCGAAGGGGCCGTTGGTGCCCGCTTGCAGCATGGCAATGACCGGGATGATCGTGAGAAAGATACCCGCGAACAGCTTGGCGACTTCCTGCATGGGGCCCCAGCCGAACTGATTGTCGGCATGCACCTTGGCGGGCGTGATAGCCAGCGAGACCAAGGTGACGGCAACCAGGCCGACGTCGCGGACGATACCGGGCAGGCCTACGTGAGTACCCAGAATATCGAACTCGACGCCGGGCGACCAGATGCCACTCATCAGGACCAGCGCCACGATGACGGCGAGCAGCCAGAAATTGACCGCGCCGTCAAAGCCGAAGCTGTGTGTATCAGGCGTGGGGTCGGCCCGGGTCACCCCTTCCTTGCGGTAAAGCCAGCTGTCCAGCAGGAAGAAGATGACCAGCAGCGCGCCGACCAGGAACAAGGTGTCGTACCAGATGTGGCCCACCGTCCAGAAGAACGTCACGCCCTTCAGAAAGCCCAGAAACAGCGGAGGATCCCCCAGCGGCGTGAGCGAGCCGCCAATGTTGCTCACGATGAAAATGAAGAAGATCACCACGTGCGCGCAGCTTTTGCGGTTGTCGTTCGCCCGGATCAGCGGACGAATCAGCAGCATGGAGGCGCCCGTGGTTCCCATGAAGCTCGCCAGTACTGCACCAATGGCCAGAATGCCCGTATTGAGCAGTGGTGCGCCGTGCAGATTGCCCCGGATGTAGACCCCACCCGAGACCACGAACAGCGCAGTCAGCAGCAGAATGAAGGGCACATATTCGGCCAGAAGCGCATGGACGAAACCCGACGCGGCCACGCCGGGGCCGAACACCACCGCAAACGGGATGAAGAAAGCCAGTCCCCAGGCAGCCGCCACCTTGCCGAAATGATGGTGCCAGAACGCGGGTGCCAGCAGAGGCATGAGCGCGATGGACAAGAGAATGCCGGCAAACGGCACGCCCCAGAGGGGCGAAAGCGCTGCTCCGTCGAGCGTGGCAGCCTCTGCGGGGGCTGCGGCCAGGAGAGCCAGGGCGAAAACGAAAGCGCTGCGGCGCAAGAAGTGCAAAAGGGTCATTCTTTTATCTCGGGACTGGCGCCAAGGTGTCTCGTCGCGCCTGGATGCCGGCCAGGAAAATGCGCCAGGTACGCATGGTACGTGCGCAGAATACTATGGCGCATCGATCTCGAACACTTGGCGTAAATAGCTCAGATAGCCCTCGTCATCCACCATGGTCTTGCCCGGCGTATCGGAGATTTTCGCCACGGGCTGGCCATTGCACTGCACCATTTTCAGCACGATCTGCAGCGCGTCGGGCCCAAGGTCGTTGGTCAGGTTGGTACCGACACCGAAGGCCACCTGGATACGGCCGAAAAAGCGCTCGAACAACTCAATGCAGCGGGGGATGGTCAGGCCGTCGCTGAAAATCAGGACTTTGGTACGCGGATCGCACCGGTTGGCCTGATAGTGCTCGATCATGCGTTCACCCCAGTTGAAGGGGTCTCCGGAGTCGTGCCGGGCGCCGTCGAACAACTTGCAGAAGTACATATCGAAGTCGCGCAGGAAGGCGTTCATCCCGTAGACATCGGATAGCGCGATGCCGAGATCGCCCCGGTATTCCTGGGCCCATTTCTCGAAGCCGAACACCTGGGTGTCGCGCAGCCTGGGGCCGAGGGCCTGGCACGCCTGAAGATATTCGTGCGCCATGGTGCCCATGGGGCGCAAGCCGAGCTCCTTGGCGAAGAGCACGCTGCTGGTGCCGGTGAGTTGCGCCTGTGGCGTGTTGGCGCCCAGCTTGTCTTTCAGGGTTTCCAGCACCTCGCGTTGCCATTCGCGCGAAAAACGCCTGCGGGTACCGTAGTCGGCAATTCTCAGCTCCTCCAGGCCAGGGGTGCCCAGCTTGGCGATCTTCTCGTTCAACCTGCGCCGGCCTTCCGCGAGGTCCAGGTTGGGATGGCTGTTGCGGAAATAGACCTCGCTGACGATGGCCAGCACGGGAATTTCGAACATGATGGTGTGCAGCCAGGGGCCGCGCACACGAATGTCGATCTCGCCGTTGTCCAGGGGGGTGAGCGTGATGTACTTCTCGTTCAGCTTGAACAGGCCCAGGAAATCGACGAAATCGCTCTTGATGAAGCGCATGGAGCGCATGTACGCCAGCTCATCCTCGGTGAAGCGAAGTTGGCAGAGCTGCCGGATCTCCTCGCGGATCTCGTCGATATAGGGCGCCAACTGCACGTTCGGGGAACGGCATTTGAATTTGTATTCGACCTGCGCACCAGGAAACTGATGCAGCACCGCCTGCATCATGGTGAACTTGTATAGATCGGTATCGAGAAGACTCTGGATGATGCCGGGCATGAATGTCTCTTATGCCGCGCCAACGCCGGGCGGCCTATTCATGCCAGTGTAGCGGGATCGGCTGAAGAAGGTGGCGCAAAAGCCCCTCCTCGTCATTCCCGCGGAGGCGGGAATGACGAGGAGGAGTAGCAAGGGCTATTAGCTACTACCTAGTGGTTGTCTTCGATATTGAGTATCTTCCCCAAACCCAGGAAGTAATTGGCGAACGCGAGTACGCAGGCTGTGACGGCGATGTAGACCACCGAGAGCGCGGCCAGCGTGGGGTCGGCGAACTCGCGCACATAGTTGTACATGGACACCGGCAAGGTTTGCGTTTCCTGCGTGGTCACGAAGAGCGACGCCGTGAACTCGCTGAAAGACATGATGGCGGCAAAGAGCCAACCACCGAAGAGGCCAGGTGCCAGCAGCGGAATCGTGATCGTGAACAGCACCTTCAGCGGAGGCGCCCCGAGGCTGGCCGCGGCCTGCTCCAGGCGCTCGTCCAGGTTCTCCATCGAGACGTACACGCTCCGGAGGACGAAGGGCAAAACCAGCATCACATGGCACAGAATGACAATGCCATAGTTGCGGTGCATGGAAACCTGCGACACCAGGATCAGCAGGCCCAACCCCAAGGTGAAATGCGGCACCACGAGCGGTGAATGGAGAATGGCCAGCAGCGTTTCCTTGCCTTTGAATTCGAGCCGTTTGACCGCGATCGACAAGCAGGTGCCGACCACCAGGGCCACGACGGAAGACCACCCGGTGATGATCAGGCTAGCCCGAAAGCCGTCCCGGAAATCCGGATAGCTGAAGACCCGGGCAAACCATTTCACCGAGTAGGACTCAGGCGGAAAGGTGATGATGGCTTTTTCGTTGAAAGAAGCCAGGGTAACCACCACCACTGGCAGCAGCACGAAGGCCAGCAGCAAGGCGATCAGCACGGGGCCGCCCACACGCAGCGGCCAAGGTAGGGAATTTCTGATTTTCATGACTCAATGCCCGCCGATGGTCTTCAAGCGCTTGGTAAATAGCCCCAGAGCGAGCAATGCCGCGGCCGTCAGCATCAGGCCCATCACGCTCAGGCTGGCAGCCAGTGGGAAATTCATCGAGGAGAAGCCGAGCTGGTAGACCAGCGTCGAGACGGTCGGCACGCGGCCTCCACCGATCATCTGTGGCGTGGCAAAGGCGCTGAAAGTCCAGGCGAAAGCGGTGGTGATGCTGGCCAGGATACCCGGCATCGACAGTGGCAAGGTCACCGTGAGAAACGTTCGGACAGGACCCGCGCCCAGGCTCTGGGCCGCCTTTTCGTAGTCCCGGTTGATGTGGGAGATCGCGGTGGCGAGCATGAGCACCACGACGGGAATGGTCACGTGCACCAGCGCCACCAGCACGCCGAGGTGGGTGAACATGAGTTCCAGGGGCCATTCGATCAGGCCGAGCTTGCGGAGCGCGCCGTTGATGAAGCCGTTGCTGCCCAGCACGGCAATCCACGAATAGGTGCGGACGATCTCGCCCAGAAACAGCGGCGTGATCGAAACGACCAGAATGAAGGACTTGAGCGCGCGATTTTTCACCCGCACCAGCGCGTAGGCCAGCGGATAGGCCGCCAGCAGCGAGAGGACCGTCGTTTCCACGCTCAGCAACAAGGTATTGGCGAAAGCATCCAGATAGATCGATTTGCCGAGGCCCTTGAAGTTGTCCCAGGTGAATCCGCCCACATCCAGCGAGCCGGGGATGAAGGCCCGAAGGCTGAATTGCAGCACCGCCAGCAGCGATACCGCGATGCACACCGCGACAATGACCGCTGGCGAGACCAGCCAGACCCGTGGATCGGAACGACGCATTCCCAAACCTTGCTCTCTACCTGTTGGAAGGAAGGGCCCCGCTGCAGAGTGCCGCGAAACCCTCTCTTGAATGACCCTGAATGGCTAAACCAGCGTCAGTTCATGATGTTTTCAGTGAACCATTTGCGCCATTCGGCGGTCTTCTCGGCACGCAGTTTGTCATCGATCACGATGGTCTGCGTGGCCCACTGCTCCTTGGTGGTGAACACGCCCGGCAATTTGGCATCTTCCGCCGAAACCACGGCGTTGTCGATAACCGGGCTGGCCTTCTTGGAGGCCACGATCTTCGACTGCACCTCGGGCGACAGCGCAATGTTCATGAACTTATAGGCCAGATCGGCCTTGGTCGAGCCTTTCATGATGCCCATGGTGTCGACCCCCAGCACGGCGCCTTCCTTAGGCATGGTCACCTTGATCGGCACGCCTTGGCTGACCATGTGATAGGCGTTGATCGAGAGAATGACTTCCACCGGGGTTTCACCCGTGGCGATCAGTTGCTGCGCGTTGGCGTCGTTGGTGTAGAAGGCCTTGAAGTTGGGTTTGAGCGCCTTGAGCTTCTGCTGGCCTTTTTCCCACGACTTGGCGTCACCACCCGACAGCATGGCCGACACCGCGATGATGTGGCTCGGATCAAAATCGGGCGCGCTGAGCTTGCCCTTCAGGGCGGGGTTCCACAGATCGTTCCAGCTTTCGAACTTCATGCTGGGCGGCACCAGGTCCGCACGGTAGCCGATGGAGTAGATATAGGCCCAACTGCCGATGTGGTACGGACTGATCTTGGCACGATCGACCAGATGGCTGTAATTCGGGATTTTGGAGGTATCCAACGTTTCGAACAGGTTGCTGCCCGCATACAGCCAGCCCACGTGCGAGGTGGTGAATGTGATGTCGCTTTCAGGCTTGGAGGCCAGCTTGGCCTTGTTCAGGCGGTCGATCGTGCCGCCAGTCACGTATTTTACGGGCACGCCCGTCTGCTTGGTGAATTCCTTGCCGATGTTCTCGTCGATGAGATCACGGAAACTTCCGCCCCAGGTGCTGACCACCAGGGCATCCTGGGCCCAAGCCGCTGTACCACTCAGAGTGGCAGACAACGCACACAGTGTCAAAAGCTTGCGAATCATGGATAGTCCTCAATCGAAAAGTTAAACAAGGGTTGATTCAAGTCACGACATGGATGATGAGGAAAGATGTATCTGCCAGCCAAGTCGCCTTTTACATATAGGTGCCTCAAATTTCCTGATGGCCGTCCGCCTGTCTAGGGGTCTACCCGAAGTCGGAAATTCCTAAATGACCGGCCGGAAAAAACAAATGGCGCCGGCGGGCAGTCAGGGCGAGGATGCCTCCCTCAGCTCTTTCTTCTGCTCTTTTCCTGGCGCGACCCAACATGAAGCACACCCGTATTCGTACCTTCAACACCAAAGACACCTATCCAGAGCAAAAGCTCGACAACGATCTGTGCCAGGCAGTGGTCGCCCGAGGCAGCACGGTTTTCCTGCGGGGTCAGATTGGCCAGAACCTCGACACTTCGGAAAGCGTTTGCATCGGAGATGTCGCCGGGCAAGCCGAACAAGCCATGGCCAATATCGCCATGCTGCTGAAAGAAGCCGGCGGCGAGCTGGAGCATATCTGCAAAATCACGATCTACATCATTGATCCGCGCTATCGCGAGGCGGTCTACCGGGTGGTCGGCCGCTGGCTCAAGGGTGTGTTCCCGGTCTCGACGGGCATTGTGGTTTCTGCCCTCGCCCGTCCGGAGTGGTTGGTGGAAATCGATGCCACTGCCGTCATCCCTGACTGATCCGCCATGACTTTTTCCATCATCGCGCGCTGCCCCGCCACCGGTCAGTTCGGTGCCGCGGTAGCCTCATCTTCTCCGGCCGTGGCCTCGCGCTGCATCCGCGGGCGCAAGGGGTGGGTTCCGCCGCCAGCCAGAACATCACGGATCCGGATCTGGGTCCGCTCGCCCTCGATTTGATGGCAGGCGGCGCCACGCCTGAGCAGGCGCTGGCCGAGCTGCGAAAGCGCCCATTCATTGACTACCGGCAGTTGATGCTCATCGACGCACACAACCCGCCTGTGGTGTTCACCGGTGCCCAGGCTTTGGGTACCCTGGCCAGTGTGGTGGGCGCCCATGCGGCCTGCGCCGGCAACATGCTGCGCACGCGCAGCGTGCCACAGGCCATGCTCACGGCTTTCGAGCAGGCGGAGGGCTCTCTCGCCGAGCGGCTGATGCAGGCGATGCTCGCCGGCCAGGCCGCAGGCGGCGAAGAAGGCCCGGTGCACTCGGCCGGCTTGCTGGTCTATGGCGAGCAGAACTGGCCTGTCGTGGATCTGCGGCTGGACTGGGTGGAGCATGATCCGGTGCAGGCGCTTTATGCCACCTGGAAGGTCTATGAGCCTCAACTGAAGGACTACATCACCCGGGCCTTGGACCCTCGCGCGGCGCCGAGCTTTGGTGTGCCGGGTAATCTCTAGTCGAGCCTGAGACCATCTTCACAAAGGGGGCCGGTACACTGAGCGGTTGGCCTGCAGCCCTCTTTTTTGACCTTCCTACATGCTCAACCGCATCTCCCTGCGACAGATGGAGTATTTTGTCGCCACGGCCAAACACGGCAGCATCGCCACGGCCTCGGCACAGATCCATATTTCCTCGCCTTCGATTTCCGCGGCCATTGCCCACATCGAGGCTGAGCTGAGCGTGCAGTTGTTTGTGCGCCATCCGTCCAAGGGGCTCGGCCTCACGGCGATTGGCACGCTGGTACTGCAGCAATGCGAAGACGTGCTGAGCCAGTCCTCACGCCTTTATGAAATCGCTGCCGAATCAAGCGCAGCCATTCAGGGCTCCCTGCGCGTGGGAAGTTTTCAGTCTTTGACAGCCATGATTGCGCCGGAAGTCATCTTCGGGTTTTCCCGGGCGTTCGACCGGGTGGAGCTCCAGATGGTGGAAGGCGATCAGGAAGTCCTGATGAACAAGCTGCGCGCTTTGGAAATCGATCTGGCCATCACGTATGACCTGCATCAGGGCGACGACATCGAGTTTGAGTGCCTGGCGACACTGCCGCCTTACGTGCTGGTAGGCGAGGTGCATCCAATGGCACAGTTGCGGACCATCACCCTGGAAGAGCTGGCGCCACAACCCCTTGTCCTCCTTGATCTGCCCATGAGCCGGGACTACTTCACCTCGCTCTTTGCCAAGGCAGGTTTGACACCCAACATCGTGGCGCGTTCGAGCTCCACGGAAGTGGTGCGCTCCATGGTGGCCAACGGAATTGGCTATGCCCTGTTCAACATCAGGCCCAAGTCCAATCTGTCGCTTGATGGTAAGCGCACGGTACGCGTTCGCCTGGCCGGCGAAAATCGGCCGATGCTGCTGGGCC
This sequence comes from Ottowia sp. VDI28, assembly GCF_049532675.1. Lineage (NCBI taxonomy): Bacteria > Pseudomonadati > Pseudomonadota > Betaproteobacteria > Burkholderiales > Comamonadaceae > Ottowia > Ottowia sp. VDI28. The sequence goes on from NZ_CP149820.1 coordinate 3,390,251, forward strand.
TGGCCACCTACAAGGCAATGAAACAATCGCGGCTGACGCGCGTCTTCATGGAACGCTGCCGCGCCTATATCTCCGACCAATATATCCCCGGGATGAGCTCGTCGGCATTCTTCGATCGCTATGTCTCGGGCTCCTGAATACGTCCAACTGCCGCTTTCAACCGGTTTTCAGAGTTCGACCACCATGAAAAAATCACCCTCCTCCGACAGCATCGCCCTGCTTGAGACGCTGGTTTCCTATCCTTCTGTATCGCTCAAGCCCAATGTGGGACTGATTGAAAAGGTCCAGGAGATCCTGGCGGAAGCCGGCATTGAATCCTTCCAGGCACCGGATCCGGAAGACCCGACCCGGACCAATCTTTTCGCTAGCGTGGGCCCTCAAGGCATCCCGGGGGTGCTGCTTTCCGGCCATACGGATGTGGTACCTGTCGAAGGCCAGCCCTGGACGTCGCCCCCTTCGAGGCCACGCACAAGAACGGCCGGCTCTACGGGCGCGGCACCGCCGACATGAAAGGATTCGTCGCCTGTGCGGTCACCGCCATGGTGGCGGCCGCTCGCCAGCCGCTCAAGCGCCCCTTGCAATTGGCACTTTCCTTTGATGAGGAGATCGGCTGCGTGGGCGTGCGCCATCTGCTGCGCCGCCTGGAAGGCACCCTGCCCGCCCCCTATCTTTGCATCGTGGGCGAGCCGACCCTCATGCGCATAGGGGTCGGGCACAAAGGCAAGGCAGCTTATCGTGCCGTCTGCTGCGGCCAGGCGGGCCATTCCGGCCTGGCACCGCGGTTCATCAACGCCGTGCACATGGCGAGCGATCTTGTCGCTTCCTTGCGCGACGTTCAGCGCGAACTCGCTGAAACCGGACCCCGCGAGGAAGGCTACGGCGTGCCCTACACCACGGTACACGTCGGCACCATCCGCGGCGGGCGGGCCTTGAACATCGTGCCCGACGAATGCGAACTGGGTTTCGAGATCCGCAACGTATCGCAGGACCAGCCCGAGCAGATCCTGGCCCGGATCCTGTCCAGGCTGGCAGAGCGCACCAAGCAGGATGCCGTGCACCCCGAGGCGCCCGCGCCGGACATCCAGATGGTCAACAGCTATCCCAGCCTGAACACGGCCGAAGATGCTCCCGCCGTGGGGCTGCTGGCTTCGCTGCTGCCGCCGGGCACGCCTCGCACCAAGGTCGATTACGGCAGCGAGGGCGGCCTTTTCAAGCAAAGCTGGAACGAGACACCGGTGCTGATCTGCGGGCCCGGCAGCATCGAAGTGGCGCACAAGGCCGACGAATACGTCGAACTCTCCCAGATCGATGCCTGCGACCGGATGTTGCAGGGCCTTGTCGACTTCCTCTGCCAGTAAGTCCAGAACAGGCTCTCGTCATTCCCGCCTGCGCGGGGGCCGGCCATGCGGGAATGACGGGGAGAGCTTCATTTACGGCTTGGTATAGGACATGTATCCGTTCTGGAGCACGATGTGGTCAGCGATGTACTTGGCGTCGTGCCAAACGCCATAAATGAAGGAAGACGCCCTGTTGACCAGATTCGGCAAACCCAGGAAATAGATGCCGCTTTCCGCTGAAATGCCGCGTTTGTGGAAAGGATCGCCCTTTTCATTGAACGCATTTACCTTCAACCAGCTGTAATCAAACTTGAAGCCGGTCGCCCACAAGATGGTGGTGACGCCAGCCGCTGCGAGGTCGAGGCTCAGAATCGGCTCTTTGAGGCAGTCGGGGTCCGGGAGCAGTTCCCAGGCATCGGGTTCAGGCGGCAAAGGCAAGCCGTTCTGCTCGATATAAGCATCGGCTTCGCGCAGCACGTCGAAGTAGGCCTGGTCTCCGTCGGCGATATTGCGGGCCAAGCCCTCCTCGAAATCGAGGACACCGTTGCGATACGCCTTGGTCAGCCCCACCAGGGTGATGCCCATGTGGGCCAGTCGGCGGAAATCGACCGTCTTGCCTCCCTCGTAGCCGCTCACCGCGAAAGCCACATGCTCTTTCTTGGGACGGATCTTGACTTCGTCCCACAGCCCGAGCGCACCCAACCACCAGCAGTAGTCACGGTCGCGGTAGGAGCGCGGGGGCCGATAGTGCTCGCCGACCGACAAATACACCGTCTTGCCGGCTTTGCGGAGCTCCTCCGCAATCTGCGATCCGGACGCGCCCGCGCCCACCACCAGCACCGCGCCTTCCGCCAGTTGCCCCGGGTTCTTGTAGGTCGATGAGTGCAGTTGCTGGATGCCGCTGTTCTCGGGCACGATTTTTGGATAAGCGGGGATCTGGAAAGGCCCGGTCGCCGCCACCACGTTGTCTGCCTCGATCACGCCAGCCGATGTAGTCACCTTGAATCCTGGGCGGCCTTGGTGGCGTTCCACCTGACTGACTTCCACACCCGTGCGCACGGGCGCCTTGATCATGCCAGCGTAGTCCTCGAAGTATTGGGCCACGCGTTCTTTCGCCGGGAATACCTCTGGCGAAATGCCCTCGAACTTCTGCCCCGGGAACCGGTCATGCCAGGCCGGCCCGTTGGCGACCAGAGAATCCCAGCGCTCCGAGCGCCAGCGCTCCGCGATCCGATGGCGTTCGAGCACGATATGCGGCACGCCCATCTGAGAAAGATGCTCGCTCATCGCTATTCCAGCTTGGCCAGCACCGACCACGAGGGTATTGATTTTTTCAACTGACATAGGGCTTTCCTGAAGGTAATCGGGACCGGAACGGAGCACGCAGGCATCCGTTGTCGATATCAGGGAGTGTGGTCAAGCGCACCCGGTTTGGAAATCACGCTTTTCGAACTCAGGGCTTAGGAAAAAGCAAAGCGCGGGCATTTCGTTTTTTTTGAAGGGTCGGATCAATTTCGGCAAAGACCCCATGACGGCGGTTTGCCTTATCGTTCTGCCATGAAAGTAGCCAACGCGCCCGCATCGCCAAGCAGCCCACGCCTCCCGTCAGAAGCCGACATCGCCGTCAGCCTGCAAGATGTGGTGAAAAAATACGGAGAGCACACCGTGCTGCATCAGCTCTCCTTGGATATCGGCCGGGGAGAGTTCCTTACGCTGCTGGGTCCTTCGGGCTGCGGCAAGACCACGCTGCTCAACCTCATCGCGGGCTTCGCGGGGGCCGACGAGGGAGAGATTTTCATCGACGGCCAGCCGGTCACCAGCGAGCCTCCACACCAGCGGCAGATCGGCATCGTCTTCCAGAACTACGCGCTGTTTCCGCACATGACGGTCGAGCGCAACATCGGCTATGGCTTGCGCATGCGGGGCGTCGCCAAGGACGAGGTAGCCCGGCGTGTGAAAGACGCCATGGCCATGGTGAAGCTTGACGGCTTGGGCCAACGCAAGCCGCGCGAGCTCTCAGGCGGACAACAGCAGCGCGTGGCCCTGGCTCGGGCCCTCATCATTCAGCCCAAGGTGCTCCTGCTCGACGAGCCCTTTTCGGCCCTTGACAAGAGTCTGCGCGGCTCCATGCAGGTGGAGATCCGTGAAATCCAGCGCCGGCTGGGGCTCACCACGGTGTTCGTGACCCACGACCAGGGCGAGGCCCTGGCCATGTCCGATCGCATCGCGGTGATGTCCGCAGGCGCCATTCGCCAGATAGCCCCGCCTGCCGAGCTCTACCAGAACCCTCGAGACCCCTTTGTCGCCTCGTTCCTGGGCGATGTGAACATTCTGCCTGCCCATCACCACGGAAGGACCGCCTCGGAGATACAGCTGCGCCTGGGCGCCGGGCTGCTCAGCTTGCCGCAGGAGCGCCTGGTGGGTGCGTCGCACGAAGGCCAAAGACTGGACTTGTACGTGCGCCCGGAACACATCACCCTGGAGAACCTGCACCCCGGTTCGGTGTTGAGCGGCACGGTCATCAACCATGTCTTCCAGGGAGATCACATAGACACCTTCGTCGACGTCGCCATCCCCCCGATGACGGTTCGCCAGGTGGTCACAGTACGTAGTGCCGGTCCGGGGGCGTTGCATCAGTGGCCCGTAGGTTCGGTCGCGGGCCTGGCCCTGCCGAATGAAGGCGTCAGCGTCTTCGCTTCTTCGAAGTAAACCTCAAGACAAAGCGACCCCATGCCCTCCATGCCCTCCCTCCCCTCCTCCATGCAAGCGGTCATCGCACGTGAGCCTGGCAATGCCAGCGTGCTGGCATTGGCCGACCGCCCAGTACCCGAACCTGGAGCCGGGGAAGTCCTGTTGCGGGTGCTGGGTGCCGGCGTCAACAGGCCGGACATCATGCAGCGCCAGGGCATTTCCAAGCCCGCGCCTGGCGTGACTGATGTGTTGGGCCTGGAAGTATGCGGCGAAGTGGTCGCCTGCGGTCCTGGCGTAGATGGCGCCTTGGCCGGCCGGCGGCTCATGAGCCTGGTTCCCGGCGGCGGCTATGCACCTTGGTGCGTCGCCGCGGTGGATCATTCCTTCGCCGTGCCTGAGCGCCTGTCTGACGCTGAAGCCGCGGCACTGCCGGAAGGATTGTTCACCGTGTGGCACAACCTTTTCGAGCTGGGCCGGCTGCGCATGGGCGACACTCTGCTGGTCCACGGCGGAGCCGGCGGTATCGGCACCCTGGCGATCCAGATGGCCCGCGCAGCAGGAGCCACCGTCATCATGACGGCCAGCGATGAAACGCGCTTCGAGGAGCTCAAGGCCCTGGGGGCCGACGCCACGATCTGCTGGCGCACCACTGATTTTGTGCAAGCCTGCCTGGAGCGCACCGAGGGCCGAGGGGTGGATGTCGTGCTGGATGTGGTCGGCGGTGACTATGTTCACCGCAACCTGCAGGCCATGGCCTTTGGCGGCCGCCACGTCAGCTTGTCCTTCATGCAGGGCTCGGCGGTTCAGATCGAGATGCTGCAGCTCATGCAAAAGCAGCTCAGTCTGCACTCATCCACCATGCGCCCTCAAAGCCGCAGCGAAAAGGCGCGCATGGCCCAAGGCATTGGGCGGCATGTCATGCCCTTGGTTCAAAGCGGCCGGATCGGGCCGCGCATTCACCACACCTTTGCATTGAAAGATGCGGCGGCTTCCCACGAGATGCTCGAAAGCGGTCAGGTTTTCGGCAAGCTGGTGCTGATTCCCGAGGCAGCAAACCCATGAAACTTCTATTCGCACCTACCTCGCCTTTCGTCCGCAAGGTGATGGTCTGCGCCCATCTGACGGGCCAGGCCGCCGACATTGAATGGCTTGACAGCGCCGCCCATCCGGTTCGGCGAGACGCCAGAATCGCCGCCCATAACCCGTTGGCCAAAGTGCCGACACTGATCCTGGACAACGGCCAGGCGCTCTACGACAGCCGCGTGATCTGCGAATATCTGGCCAGCCGCGCGGGCGCCAGCTACCTCTTTCCAGCCGCTGGCGACGAGCGGTGGACGGCGCTGACGCGGCAAGCGCTGGGAGACGGAGTGCTCGATGCCGCTTTGCTCGCGCGCTACGAACACACGGCGCGCCCCCTGAATTCCAATGGCCCACCTGGCGGGAAGCCTTGCTGACCAAGGTCGCGGCCGGCCTTGATTCGATCGAGGCCATCGCGCCCACGCTGGCCCTGGAACAACCCAGCATCGGTGAGATCACGATCGGCAGTGCCTTGGGGTATCTCGATTTCCGGTTCCCTGAATTCGATTGGCGCGCGCAGCATGAACGCGCGGCCCGTTGGAACGAAGCGTTTCAGAAGCTGCCGGCCATGCAGGCCACCCGACCCTACGAAAGCTGACCACCATGAGCGACATCACGATCTGGTTCCTGAATGGCCCCAACGCCAATCTCTATGGCCTGGATGCCAACAAGACCTACGGAACCGACAGCTTCCCTGTCCTCCAGGCGCGCTGCGAAAAGAAAGCCGCCTCACTGAATGCCTCATTCAGGTTCCTCCAATCGAACTATGAAGGCCAGTTGATCGACTGGATCCAGGAGGCGCGCGGGGTGGCGGATGGCATCATCATCAACGCCGCCGGGCTGACCTACACTTCAATCCCCATTCTCGATGCGCTGATGTCCTTTCCCGGCAAGATCATCGAAACCCACATGAGCAACATCTGGAAGCGGGAGTCCTTCCGCCACCATTCCTACATCTCCAAGGTGGCCGATGGCATCGTGGCCGGCCTGGGCGGCGATGGGTACGAGCTGGCCATCCAGGCCATCGCGGATCTGGTGCGCAAGAACAAATAGAGGCAAGACCTGATGAGCATGTCCGAAGCCGCGCCTTCCGGTGCGCTGGCCTTTCACAGCGACTTCGATGATTTCGAAACCTGGAAGCGTGCCATCCAGGCCCAGTTGCCCGATCTGAAGATCGTGCACGCCAGTGCGATCGAAGACCCGCGGGACATCCACTACGCGCTGGTCTGGAAGCCGCCCGAGCGCTTTTTCGACCGCATGGACAACCTGCGGCTCATCATCAACCTGGGCGCCGGGGTGGATTCACTGGTGCGCCGGGACGACTTGCCCGCGGGTATCCCGATCACCCGGATCAACGACCCGCAGATGGCGCGGATGATGGCTGGCTATGTACTTTTTTCGGTGCTGCGGCATGCACGGGATATTCCCTTCTTCGAGCAAGCCCAGCGGCAAGGGAAATGGGCCTACCGGCATCCCCGCTCGCCTGAAGAAGTCACTGTGAGCGTACTAGGGCTGGGGCAATTGGGTGCCAAGGCCGCTTACGAGCTTCAGCGCCAAGGCTTCAAGGTGATCGGCTGGTCGCGCAGCCCGGCGCAGGTGGAGGGTGTGGAGTGCCTGGCCGGCATGGATACCCTGGACGCGGTGATCGGGCGAGCGGACATCCTCGTGCTGATGCTGCCACTCACGCCGCAGACGGCCAGGCTGTTCAATCGCGAACGGCTCGAAAAGATGCGGCCCGGCAGCGCCTTCATCAATGTGGCCCGGGGGGCTTTGGTCGATCAGGCCGCTTTGACCGATCTGCTCCGCAGCGGGCATATCGGCGGGGCCACGCTCGACGTCTTTGAGCGCGAGCCGTTGCCGGCTGACGATCCCTTGTGGAGCATGCCCAACGTGCTGATCACTCCGCACCTGGCCTCGGTGGCGATCCCGTCATCTTCCGCCACGCAAATCGCGGCCAACATCAGGCTCGTATCAGCGGGCAAGGCACCGGACAATGTCATCGACCCCTCACGGGGATACTGACCGCGCTCTTGGCTTTAGCTCAGCCAGTGCGTGAATGATTCCACGGGCTCGCGTGGCGTGCTGTAGGTATTGACCTTGGCGCTGGTATCGGCATGGCCCAGCGACAGGCCGCACACCAGCATCTCTTCGGCGCTGGCGCCAATGTGCGGCAGCACGATGTGGGCATAGTTGTTCCATGCCGCTTGCGGACAGGTATGCAGGCCGCGGGCACGGGCAGCCACCATGATGTTCTGCAGAAACATGCCATAGTCGACCAGGCTCCCCTGCCCCATGACACGGTCCAGTGTGAACATCATGCCGACTGGCGCATCGAAGAACCGGTAATTGCGCTGATGCTGCGCGTGCATCCTGTCCCCGTCGCCCTTGGCGATACCCAGCAAGCCATACAGGCCCCAGCCGCACTGGCGCCTGCGGGCCAGATAGGGCTCAACCCAGTGCCTGGGGTAGTAATCGTAGTCGGGGCGAAACCTGGCCTCCAGTTCGGTGTGCTCGCGCAAGGCATCGTGCGCGGCGCACACTTTCTCGCTCAGCCCTGCCTTGGCATCCCCCTGCAGCACATAGACTTTCCAGGGTTGGGCATTGGAGCCAGACGGCGCGCGGGTAGCCACGCGCAGGATGTCCTGGATCATCTCGCGCGGCACCGGGGTGGGCAGGAAGGCGCGGACGCAGAACCTGTTTTCTATGGCCGCATCAACGCTGGCCTGATCGGCAATGGGTGCATTCAGTTGGGAGGTATCGGAGGACATAGGAGTTGCTCCAGAACAGCTTTGAGCTTCGGTGGAAGAGCGGCGGGGCGCCGCGTTTCGCGGTCCACGTAAACATGGACAAAATGGCCCTTGGCGGCGGTTTTTTCCTCGCCCTGGGCAAACAGCCCGACTTCATAGCGCACGCTGGAAGAACCGATGTGCGCCACGCGAATGCCGGCTTCCACCGTCTGGGGAAATGACAGCGGCGCGAAGTACTGGCACTGCGTTTCGATGACGAAGCCGATGGTGCTGCCCTTTTCGGTGTCCAGCGCGCCTTGCTCTATGAGGTGCGCATTGACGGCCGTATCGAACCAGCTGTAGTAGATCACGTTGTTCACGTGGCCGTATTGGTCGTTGTCCATCCAGCGCGTGGTGATGGAGCGGAAGGCGCGATAGCTGCCGCGGAGTTCGGGTTGCGGGCGAGTGGAAGGCGAGTTCATGGCTTCATTCTGCCAGCGCCCGCCAGCCCCTCTCACCGCCATGCCCTGGCTGAGACTTGAGGTTTTAGAAAGGCCTGTCTAAAAGTGCTGCAATGCACCAAAGCACTATTGCAATACTTTTTCAGGTCCCTAAAATTCAACCCATGCTGCACTGCAACAAAGAAGTAGCGGTTCAGGCGGCAAACGAAACCCCTTTTGAAACCATCTTTTGGAGAGACATATGCTGACCCCTGAACAACTCGTTGCGTCCCAGAAAGCCAACATGGAAACCCTGCACGGCCTGACCACCAAAGCCTTCGAAGGCGTTGAAAAACTGGTCGAACTGAACCTGACCGCCACCAAGGCTGCCCTGTCCGAGTCCGCCAGCCACACCCAGGCTCTGCTGAACGTCAAGGACGCTCAGGAACTGCTGGCTCTGCAAGCCAACCTGTTCCAGCCGCTGGCTGAAAAAGCTGCTGCCTACAGCCGTCATCTGTATGACATCGCTTCCGGCACCAGCGCTGAATTCAGCAAGGCCTTCGAAGGCAAGCTGGCCGAAGGCCAAGCCCAATTCGCCGCTCTGGTGGACAACGCTGCCAAGAATGCTCCCGCCGGCTCCGAAACCGCCGTTGCCGTGATGAAGAGCGCCGTGGCTGCCGCCAACAACGCATTCGAATCCGTGCAGAAAGCTGTCAAGCAGGCTTCCGACGTCGCCGAAGCCAACTTCAACGCCGTGGCTACCAGCGCCACGAACGCTGCGAAGACAGCTACCGCTGCTGCCAAAAAAGCTCGTTAATTCAAGCTTGTTGATTCGAGCACACTAACTGACAAGGTCAGTCATACCTGTCAGCAAGTGCAACTTCCGGCCGATTCTTCGGACCGGAAGACCTAGCTCCTCCGCTGATGTAGGGGAGCCTCCAGTGGAAAGGAATGCATGCCGGCATTCTTTTCCACTGGAGCCTAGGGCAAGGTTTCTGCAAGTTGTCTCCTCGGATCTTTTCGAAACCATAGGGTTCAGGGATCCCTTCAAGGGCTGATCGCAAGATCGGCCCTTTTTTTAGCCCCCTTTTCCTTTCCCTTTTTTCTTTATTCGCGTAGCAGGGCGCCGCCTTGTCTGCCGTACAAGTAGCCAGCGAGCATCTCCACGATGGCCTGTTCGATGGCATCGACCGGGTGACCCGGTGACGGCGCAATGACGGCAGCATGGATCAAGGACTCCATGGTCTGGAGCACGATCCAGGTGGCCAGATCAAGGTCCTCGGGTACTACCTCCGCGCGATGATCTTCCAGCAGCTGGCGGATCCGGCGGAAGATGCCCTGGTCGGCGGGACTCTGGTCCGACGGCGCATCAAAGAACGGGAATTCCTTTTCCAGCACCCGATGCAGCTCGGGTGAAACCTCGTGGGCTGCCAGCCATGCATGCACCAGCGCAGCAAGGTGTCCGTGCAGGCTTCGGTCCCGCGCTGCCTCCAGTACGGTTTCCATGGCGGTTTGCATTTCGGCCGCGTGCCGCTCGTGCAGCGCGGCGAGCAAGGAGTCCTTGTTGGGAAAGTACTGATACACGGAGCCCACGCTGACACCTGCGCGTTCAGCGACCAGATTGGTGTTGGTGCCTGCATAACCCTTTTCGGTCAAAACGCGAGCCGTGGCTTCCAGAATGGCTTCCACCAGAGCCCTTGAACGGGCTTGGCGCGGGATGCGCCGTGGTTGAGGCAAGGTTTGCATGAGGCAATCGAAACACGAGTTTTCAATACGAGTAATCCCTCATATTATTCCAAATATCGAGCAAATACTCATATTTTGAATAATTCATGTCTTATCGTTCTCAAGCACCATCTGCCGCTGGGGTACAAGCACCGCCCGCGGCCAACGTTTTTTCAAAGCTGCTGCCCATTACATTGGCAGTGTTCGTCGGTTTCCTTGCCATTGGCTTGCCGTTGCCGGTCCTGCCACTGCACATGCACGACGGACTGGGCGTGAGCACCCTGGTGGTAGGTGCCGTCATCGGGGCACAATTCGCCGCCGCCCTGCTCTCCCGCGCCTGGGCCGGCAACCTCGCTGACACCCGTGGAGCCAAGCGAGCCGTAGTCACGGGGTTTCTCATCTCCGCTTGCTCGGGGGCGGCTTATCTCGCGTCGCTGGCGTTCCTGGCCTCACCCAGCGCGTCGGTATGGGCGCTGCTGCTGGGACGCGTATTGCTGGGTTGCGGTGAAAGCCTGATCGTGACCGGGGCCTTGAGCTGGGGTGTTGGCCTGGCCGGGCCGCAGAACGCGGGAAAGGTCATGGCCTGGGTCGGCATCGCGATGTATGGCGCCTATGCCGCCGGCGCTCCTGCAGGGGTCGCCATCCATGCGGCCAAGGGCTTTGCCGGTATTGCCGTTGCGGCCGCTCTTCTTCCTCTGCTGGGTTTGGCCATGGTGGCCAACGTAGGTGCCATGGCGCCTACCGCGGCTCGGCGCATACCGTTCTACAAGGTGCTGGGAGCCGTTTGGGGCGCCGGCATGGGTTTGGCGCTTTCCAGCGTGGGCTTTGGCGCCATCACCGCCTTCATCGCCTTGCTGTTCGCTGCGCGCAACTGGGGCAATGCTTCCCTGGCATTTACTGCCTTCGGCCTGGCATTCATTGGCGCCCGCCTCTTCTTCGGCCACCTGCCCGACAAGTTGGGCGGTGCCCGCGTCGCCCTTTTCTGCGTACTAATCGAGGCCGTGGGACAACTGTTGATCTGGAGAGCCGATACCGCCCTCGTGGCATACGCCGGGGCCGCGCTGACAGGGTTCGGATATTCCCTGGCGTTCCCTGGCTTCGGCGTAGAAGCCGTACGCCGGGCTCCGCCACAAAGCCGAGGCGCGGCCATGGGCGCCTATGTGGCCTTCCTGGACATTTCACTGGGAATCACCGGGCCAGTTCTTGGCGCCGTGGCAGGCTCCTGGGGCATTGAAACCGTCTATCTGATCGGCGCGATCGCCGTCGCTTCGTCACTACTGGTTGCGGCGCGCCTGCTGATGGCAACGCCTGAAAGGAAACAGCCCGTCTGAGGCCCTTCGGGCACTACATAATGCCTGCGTGACCCGGGCTTGCGGAAGGCTCCTGCCGTCAGGAAGATGACAAGCATGTGGCCAAGATTTTTCACTGAGAACGATTCTTGTTTCCGCTATCATGCGAAGCACATCTTGTCTTTATCCTTGAAGGAACTCATCAGCATGAAAAAACGATTGGCGCTCATGACCGTTGCGGCCGTGGCGGTTCTGTGGACCGGTGCCGCTCAGGCACAGGAACAGGCCATCAATCTGTACTCGGCACGCCACTACTCATCTGATGAGAAGCTGTACGCCGACTTCACCAAGGCCACCGGCATCAAGATCAACCGCGTGGACGCCGACGACGCCGGGATCATCGCCCGTCTGAAGGCCGAGGGCGCAGCCTCCCCTGCCGACGTGATCCTGCTGGTGGATGCCGCCAGGCTGTGGCGCGGTGAGCAGGATGGACTGTTCCTGCCGGTGAAATCCGCCGCCCTGGACGCCGCCATTCCCGCTTCCCTCCGCGCCACGCCCGTGGCCGACGGCACGCCCTGGTTTGGTTTTTCCACACGCGCACGCGTGATCGTGTATGACAAGACCAAGGTCAAGCGTGAAGACGTGGACAGCTACGAAAAATTGGCAGACCCCGTCAACAAAGGCCGTCTGTGCATCCGCTCAGGCTCGCACCCCTACAACCTGAGCCTGTTCGGCGCCGTGCTGGAGCACATGGGCCCCGAGAAAACCGAAAACTGGCTCAAGGGCATGGTTGCCAACATGGCACGTGCTCCGAAGGGGGCGATACGGACCAGATCAAGGGCGTCGCTTCGGGCGAATGCGGTGTGGCCGTGACCAACAGTTATTACCTTGCGCGCCTGATGAGATCGGGTTCACCTGAAGACCGAGCCGTGACGGAGCGCGTGGGCGTAGTGTTCCCCAACCAGTCCAGCTGGGGTACCCATGTGAACGTGGCTGGGGGCGCAGTGGCGCGTCATTCGAAGAACGTGCCCGGTGCCGTGAAATTCCTGGAATACCTTGCCAGCCCGGATGCTCAAAACCATTTTGCCAACGGCAACAATGAATGGCCCGTGGCCGTCGGCGTGAAATTTGACAACCCGGCGCTCAAGGCAATGACTGCCGGCAAGCCGTTCAAGAGCGAGACCATTCCGATCAGCGCCGTGGGGGCCAATCAGGTCAAGGTCCAGCAAATGCTGGATCGGGTCGGATTCAAGTAAGCCGTTTTTCTTGACCTATTCCGCCACTTTTGAAACGGGTGGTGCAAAAAGCAGGCGCCATTTCCATGGCCCTGCTTTTTTTCGGGCATACGCTCGCCGCACCGTTGCTCCCTTGCTCCCAACAAGCTTTTGGGCCAAGCTACCTCATTGCGCATCCTTGCCGACCAATCGCATGCCCCTGCATATCGAAACTCCTCTCATTGAGTCCGAACCACTGAGCCAGGCTACCGGCCGCCGAATCTGGCTCAAGCTGGAGGCCCTGCAACCCCCAGGTTCCTTCAAGATCCGGGGCATTGGCCTGGCTTGTGAATTCCATGTTCGCCAAGGCAAGCGCCGCTTCATTTCATCGTCTGGCGGCAATGCCGGAATTGCGGCAGCGTATGCGGGCCGCCATCTCTCCGTCCCCGTCGTGGTAGTGGTCCCCGAGAGCACGACGGAGCGGGCACGCGGGCTGATTCGCCAACAAGGCGCCGAACTCGTCGTGCATGGCGCGACATGGAATGAGGCCAATGCGCTGGCCCAATCGATGCTGGGCGATGAGGATGCCTTCGTGCACCCCTTCGACGATCCGCTGCTCTGGCAAGGCCATGCCTCATTGATTGATGAGGTCGCCAGCACAGGCGCCAAGCCGGATGCCGTGGTGCTGTCCGTGGGTGGCGGCGGCCTGTTCTGTGGCGTGGCCGAAGGCCTGCGCCGCAATGGCTGGAACGATATGCCGGTCATCACGGCGGAAACAGTGGGGGCCGATGCCTTCGCCCGTTCCATCGCCGCCAATGGGCGCATGACGCTTGATGCCATCACCAGCATTGCCACCTCGTTGGGCGCCAAACAGGTTTGCGAACAGGCTTTCCTGTTGGCCGGCCAGCGCCCAGTGCACCCAGTGGTCGTCAGCGACCTGGCCGCTGTGCAGGCCTGCGAGCGCTTTCTGGATGATCATCGCATCCTGGTGGAGCCGGCGTGCGGCGCCAGCCTGGCACTGGCCTACGACAAGGCAGAGGCCTTGCAGGGTTTTGACAATGTGCTGATGGTCGTATGCGGCGGCGTCACTGCAAGCGTGGATCTGCTGCGGCAGTGGAAAGCGAATATGGCGGAGCCGTTGAACACGCTTTCATAGCGTGTTTTTCATCGCGTGTTCAGATCCAATAATGAGGATAGCTGCGAGGGCTGCGCAAATTGTTGACGACCCATGCGGTGAAAACGATCACCAGCGATCCGGCCAGAACGGGGGAAACCAGATAACTCACGGGGGCATGGGCAGCCATCACGATCAGCGGGTTGCCCCCAGCCGGCGCGTGAACGGTCCGGGTAATCTGCATCACGCCCAATGCCAGCGCCACAGCGAATGCGCACGCGAGCCAACTGGCGCCAAACAGGGTCACCATGACCAAACCGATCGCGGTGGCAATGAGATGCCCGCCCACAATGGCCCGCGGTTGCGCCAATGGCGAATCGGGCACTCCAAATGCCAGCACGCAGCTTGCCCCAAAAGGCGCCATCAACCAGGGGATCTCCGACACAACGCTCAACCACCCGGTGATCGCAATGGCAATCAAAGCACCCAAGGACGACAGCAAAACGAATTTAAACGGTGGCGCAGGCGGAGCATCGGAAACCAGTAAACGGCGAATCGGCACGAACTATCCTCTTGGCATGGCATGGATCACAAAGGCCGGGCAGTATACCGGCCTTTGCCGCAAGCTCCTTCTGTGCCGGCCGCCTTGAAGCAATGACGCGGAAATAGCCCCGCTCCTCCCCTTTACTTTTCGCCAGGGCCCGCCTGAAGCATTGGGTGATTGGAACGCCGGCCGCCGCCGCGCAAGCCCACCATGCCCAGAAGAATGCCGGCGGCCGCCAAGCAGACTGCCGCCGCGACGATGCCAAGCCATCCCGTATGCGAGTAAAGGAAAGCCGCCAATAGCGAACCGCCAGCACCTCCCAGAAAATAGCAGGTCATGTAGCCGGCGTTGAGGCGGTTGCGCGCCTGCGGGCGCAGCGCATAGATGGCGTTCTGGTTGCTCACATGCACCAGTTGCACGGCCAGATCGAGCAGCAGAACGCCGATCAGCAGCGCTACCAGCGAAGTCTGGGCAAAGCCCAGCGGCAGCCAGGACAGGAGCAACCCCGCCAGCCCCATCCAGGTGCCGGTGACGCCCTTGCCTTTGTCGGCCAGGCGCCCCGCCCAGGTGGCAGCCAATGCGCCTGCCGCACCCGCCAGGCCGAAAAGGCCGATCACCGCATCCGAGTATCCGTAGGGAGGTGCCGACAGCAGAAATGCCAGAGGCGTCCAGAACAGGCTGAACAAAGCAAAAGAAATGACACCAAGCGATGCCCGAACGCGCAATACCGGCTCTTCCACGAACAACTCGATGACTGACTTCAGCAAGGCGCCATACCGCAGCCCGGCATCCTCTCGGTAGCGAGGCAACGAGTATCCCAAGGCCAAAGCGCAGGCCACCATCGCGACGGCGGCCACCGCGTACACCGCGCGCCAATCGAACAAGGAGGAAATCCCCCCGGCCACGGTACGCGCCAGGAGAATGCCCAGCAGCAAACCGCTCATGACCGTTCCTACCGCACGGCCACGCTGCTCTGGTGCCGCCAACGTGGCGGCGAACGGCACCAATACCTGGGCGACGACCGAGCAGAAGCCGGTGATGGCGGTTCCCGCCAGCAGCAGTGGCAATGTGGACGCCGTGGCGCTCAGCGCCAGGCCAGCGGCGGCCAGCAGCATGAGGACCACGATGAGGCTTTTCCGCTCGCGCAAGTCGGCGATGGGGACGAGCAGGAGCAACCCCGCACCGTAGCTCAACTGCGCGGTGGTCACGATGTTGGCTGCCGCGGTCTCGGAAGTTCCGAATGCCGCCGCGATGGTGGGCAGCAATGGCTGCGCGTAGTAGTTACCCGAGACCGCAAGGCCTGTGGCGATGGCCATCAGCCAGAGCAAGGGAACAGAAAGATGGTGAGTTGAATGCGATGAGGACATTTTTTCTGGAGATCGTCAACACGCTCTCAGAACGGAAGCACCCTCATCAGCTTTCCTCTTGAGTTATCGGTCACGATGTAAAGCAGGCCATCGGGCCCCTGGCGCACATCGCGGACGCGCTGGCCTGCCTCCTTGAGCAGTTGCTGTTCGGCCGCCACCTTACCGTCCTTCAGCGCGATGCGGTCGAGGTATTGGAATTTCAGGGATCCCACGAAGAGGCTGCCCTTCCATTCCGGGCCATAGCGGTCGCTGGTCAGGAAAGCCATGCCGGAGGGCGCAATCGAAGGCGTCCAATGATGCAGCGGCTGCTCCATGCCGGCTTTCTCGGTCAGCCCCTCACCAATCGGCCCGCCGCCGTAATTCTCGCCATAGGTGATCACTGGCCAGCCATAGTTCTTGCCGGGTTGCGGCAGATTGATTTCATCACCTCCCTGGGGACCGTGCTCGATCATCCAGAACGCTCCGTCGGGCGCCAGCGCAGCGCCTTGGCTGTTCCGGTGTCCATAGCTCCAGATTTCCGGTTGTGCGCCGTGGCGGCCAATGAATGGATTGTCCTGGGGTATCGCGCCATCCTTGCCTACGCGCACGATTTTCCCGAGATGGTTGTCCAGTTTCTGCGCCTCTTCCTTTTGAGAGAAACGCTCACCCAGAGTCAGGAATAGAGTGCCATCAGGCTTGCCATCTACCTGCCGCTCCACGATACGGCAGCCAAAATGTAACTTGCTGCTGATCTTGGGTTTTTGCCTGAAGATGATTTTCAGATCTTTCAAATGCTTATGGTCATTTGTAAGCTGTGCCCTGGCCAATGCCGTGCTGTTGGTATTGCCTGGGCCTGGTTCTGAAAAGCAAAAGTAAATGGTGCGGTTCTTCACAAAATCAGAATCGGCCACCACATCCAGCAAGCCGCCCTGCCCGCCCGCGGCGATGTCTGGCAAGCCATGCACCGGCGCTTGCAACTGCCCATTGGCTTCAACCACGCGCAAACGGCCAGGCCGCTCGGTCACCAGAAAACGCCCTTCTGGCAGGAAAGCCACCGCCCAGGGATTTTCCAATCCCTCGGCCACGGTTTCCACTTTCACGCTGCCCTGCGCACATGCACCAAAAGAGGCGGCCAGGAGCGCCGCACATACATAAAACGACAAATTAACTGACAAATAAGTTCGCATATAAGGAAAATTACACGGGAAGTTGTCCTACACTACGCGGGCTGCTCGCCACCGGGCACAAAAGTGGTTTCGAAGTGTTGCGCGGCGGCTTCCTTGGGCCCAAGCATCGGAAGCCGTTGTTTCATCCAACGACATAACGGGATTTTCAGGCAGTCGCGCTGCCGGTGATCCCGTCGCAAAGATTCTCATACGCATGAGCAAGAGCACGCTATTTGCCGCTATTGTCCTCCTCGCTGGGATGGGCGCCGCCCACGCCGCCCCGGGACAAGATGAAATAGACAAATTGCTGCTCCAGAAGGGCCTGATCTCGAAGCTCGGCGACACCATTCAGCAAGCCACCGACCGCGCTGCGGATCTGGTGGTCAATGCCATGGATTCACTGGGGGTTCCATACCGCAGGGGCGGTAACTCCGCTGAAACGGGTTTTGACTGCAGCGGCTTCGTGCGCGCCATGTATCAGGAAACCATGGGCCTGATTCTCCCCCGCCGCGCTGAAGAGCAAGCTGCCGCCACCACCCGGATCGACAAGACCGAACTGCAGCCTGGTGATCTGGTGTTTTTCAATACCATGCGTCGCGCATACAGCCATGTGGGCATTTACCTGGGCGACGGCAAATTCATTCATGCACCGCGCACCGGTTCTCATGTGCGGGTCGAAAGCATGCAGATCAGTTACTGGCAAAAGCGCTTCAACGGCGCCCGGCGCGTGCTGATGGAAAACGGATCCGAGCAGACAACCAAAACAGCCCATAACCCTGGCACAACCAACACTACCAGTAGTTCGAGCAGCGTGACCACGCGCGACTCCCTGGCTCCGCGAAGCGTGCGTCTGGGCGGAAGCCTTTCGCAGCCTTCCGCTCCAGCGCCCATCGATTCAGTGCCAGGTATGGGCAGCGGAATCTAAGAACACGCTCCGAGATCTGCTCAAAGTCTCAGGTTCGATCAGTCGTCGGCCACATCCAATCCTGGAAACAGCACCTCGGTGAAGCCGAACCGGCTGAAATCCCGTACGCGCATGGGATAAAGCTTGCCAATCAGGTGGTCACACTCATGCTGGACCACGCGGGCATGAAAATCCTCAGCTATGCGCTCGATCGGATCGCCGTACGGATCGAACCCGGTGTACCGGATTTTTCGCCATCTGGGCACCACGCCCCTGAAACCAGGAACCGAGAGGCATCCCTCCCAACCGTCTTCCTCTTCCGCTGAGAGCGGTTCGATGACGGGATTGCACAGCACCGTCCGGGGAACCGGAGGGGCTTCTGGATAGCGAGGGTTGACGATGTCGGTGCCAAAAATCACGAGTTGCAAATCGACACCGATCTGCGGCGCCGCAAGACCAGCGCCATCGGCGGCATGCATGGTCTCGAACATGTCGCGCACCAGCAGGTGCAACTCGTCGCTATCGAAATTTTCGACCGGTTTGGCGATGCGCAGAAGGCGCGGATCGCCCATTTTCAGGATGGGGTGAATAGCCATACCCCCGATCATCCTAGAAACCGATGGCCTCTGTCATCTTCGGCCGCCGCCGTGCCCCCAGGCGCCACCCCAGGCCCGTCCGCCGCCGGGGCGCGGGCCGCCATGATGCCCGCCGCCCCTATGGCCGCCGCCGTGCCAACGGTGCCCACCGCCGAAATTACCCCAGATGCCGATCGAAACCGGCGGAGTCACATACACCGGCGCCGGCGCATAGTACGGAGCACCGTACGACTGGTAATAACCGGCTGGGTAGGCCACTGGAGTGCCCACGTAATAGGGATCGGCCGGCACCACCGCGCAGCCGGCGAGGAACATGGTGCCGCCAGCGACCGCCAAGGCAGCCAGCCGCCGCCATTGCATCCATTTGGGAGGAATATGGATGGTCATGAAAAAGCTCCTTCCAATGTTTCATTGAGAGCCCGCTGCCTCACGCGCTCCATCTGAGTCCAAGAACGTGTTCTAAACTAAAAACGCGCCAGTCCGTGACGCCGGCGACCACTAACGTGTCACCGGCATGTAAAGATGGGCGCGGTGAACGGGCCACCCGGGCGCTGCACGTATCTCCGTGCAGCGCAATAGGTTTTAGAGCCTGTTCTTAGGGCTGATTGTCCAGCAGCGCCAACATGCCCGCTTCGTCCAGGATATTCAGGCCCAGTTCCCGGGCCTTGTCCAGCTTGCTGCCTGCTTCCGCGCCAGCCACGACATAGTGGGTTTTCTTGCTCACGCTACCCGCCACCTTGGCGCCCGCGGCTTCCAGCATTTCCTTGGCTTGCTCGCGGCTCAGCGTGGGGAATGTGCCAGTGAGCACGAAGGTCTTGCCCGCCAATGGCAGCAGCGCAGCAGGTGAAGGCTCGCCTTCCTTCCATTCGATCCCTGCCGCGCGCAATTGTTCCACCACCTCGCGGTTGTGAGGCTGATCGAAGAAGGTGCGGAGGCTCTGCGCTACTACGGGGCCCACGTCGGGCACTTGCAGCAAATGCTCGGCGCTCGCGCCCATGATGGCATCCAGATTGCCGAAATGGCGCGCCAGATCCTTCGCGGTCGTTTCTCCCACGTGGCGGATTCCCAGGGCAAACAGAAAGCGGGCGAGCGTGGTTTGCCTGGACTTATTCAGCGCATCCACGACGTTCTGCGCTGATTTCTGAGCCATCCGGTCCAACGCGACGAGCGACGAGAGGCCCAGCTTGTACAGATCAGGCAGGGTCTTGACGACGCCGGAATCCACCAGTTGCTCGACCAGTTTGTCGCCCAGGCCTTCGACATCCATGGCGCGGCGGCTGGCAAAGTGCAGCATGGCCTCCTTGCGCTGCGCAGCACAGAAAAGCCCTCCCGTACACCGGTGGTCGGCCTCGCCCTCTTCTCGCACCACATCGCTTCCGCATACCGGGCAAGTGGCGGGCATGGTGAACTCGCCGGCGCCGGGCACGCGCTTTTCGGGCAATACCGCCACGATCTCCGGGATCACATCGCCCGCACGGCGCACGATTACCGTGTCACCCACACGCACATCCTTGCGGCGCGCCTCCAGTTCGTTGTGCAGGGTGGCATTAGTGACCGTCACGCCACCCACGAATACCGGCGCCAGCTTGGCCACCGGCGTGAGCTTTCCGGTGCGGCCTACCTGCACATCAATCGTTTGCACGGTGGTGAGCTGCTCCTGAGCCGGATACTTGTGCGCCACGGCCCAGCGCGGCTCGCGGCTGACAAAGCCCAGCCGCCGCTGCAACTCAAGGCTGTCCACCTTGTAAACCACGCCATCGATGTCAAAAGGCAGGTTGTCGCGCTCCGCGGCGATCTTCTGGTGATAGGCGACGAGTTCTTCCGCTCCTTGCGCTTGCGCGACCAGACTGGAAACGGGAAAGCCCCAGGCGCCAAGGGCTTGCAGCATCTGCCAATGGGTGGCGAAGTCCGGGCCGCCCTCTTCGGCCGGCGTGATCTCGCCGAGGCCATAAGCGAAAAAGCTCAAAGGGCGTTGCCTGGTGATGGCGGAATCGAGCTGGCGCACGGCACCCGCGGCCGTGTTGCGCGGGTTGATATAGGTTTTGGCGCTCTTGTCGCCTGCGGCCATTTTCTCGCGCTGGCGGTCGTTCAGCGCTTCGAAATCGTCGCGGCGCATATAGACCTCGCCGCGTACTTCGAGGACGGGAGGAATGGAAAAACCACCGCCTTCCCCGGTTTCGGAATCCGTGGCGCGCAACCGCAGGGGAATCTGCCCGATGGTGCGGATGTTCTGGGTGACATCTTCACCCATTTCGCCGTCGCCGCGCGTGGCGGCCTGCACCAGCACGCCCTGCTCATAACGCAGGTTGATAGCCAGGCCGTCGAACTTGGGTTCGGCCACGTAGGCCACGGGCGGCTCCTCTTGAGCCAGCTTCAGCTCCCGGCGGATGCGTGCATCGAAGGCTTGCGCGCCACCTGCGGTAGTGTCGGTTTCCGTACGGATGCTGAGCATGGGCACGCGGTGGCGGACGGGCGTGAAGCCCGCCAGTACGGTGCCGCCCACGCGTTGCGTGGGTGAATCAGGTGTGATCAGTTCGGGATGCTCGGCCTCGATCGCCTGGAGCCGCTGGAACAGCTTGTCATACTCCGCATCGGGAATTTCCGGCGCGTCCAGGGTGTAATACTGATGAGCGGCATGATTCAGCGCAGCGCGCAGATGTTCCGCCTCGGTTTGTGGGTTCATGACACCTTAAAAAATAAAAGCCAGGCCGGGTGTGCGCGCAACGCGTGCAACCCCGCGTGCGCACTTCGTGCACACCCTACGTGCATGCCCTGCGGAGACGGCTTATTCTCAGCTGAACAGGCGCCGCGCCTGCGGGGATCCTGCGGCCAGATCGTGTGCGTCGAGCGTATCGTAGAGTTGCTGCAGATCGTTGCCAATGGTCTCGATCATTTCGGGACGCAGAGGATAGCCTGCATCGTCGGTGATGACGCCATCCATCGCCTCGGCAAGAGCAAAGGCAGCATCACGCAGACGCACGAAAGGTTGCTCGTTGCGGTGCACCTGCGGCACATCCAGGCTGAGCGCGACCTCCTTGACCGCCGACTGCGTAGGATCTTCCGAAAGTGCTGCCTGCGGATCGAAGCTCAAGCCCAACACGGAAGGAAGCCCCGGCTCACCTGAGGGCAGCACCATGCGCCCTGGGATGACGCCAGCCACGAAGCCCAGCTTGGCTGCCTGCTGCTGCACGAAGCCCGGGCTCCAGGCCGCGCCGCGCGCGCGCAGCATGAAACCCAGTTGGGCGTCATGCCCGCCCGCGAACTGATCCAGCTCGCGGCCGCGCGCCACCTCATGCAGCATCTCGGGAAAATCAGGCGCGCCGCCCACGGCGTCAGCAAAAGCCTGCGCCTTCATGACGTACTCCGAGTACTCGATCTCGTTAAGCGCTCCGGTACGGTTGGCCAATTGCACACCAGCCTGCAGGGCGGTGTAACGCTGGCCAGCGACGGGAAACTCCCATTCACGGCTTTGCTCGTTCTGGCCTTCCACCGCGAAAGGCTTGCTGCCCACGCGGCGTGTATGCGGCAGCGCGGCCAGCGCGGCGTCTCCCGAGACCACCCGCCCGTCGAGCGCGATGGGGGTGATCACATCGATCAGCGCGTCCAGGCGGGGGCGCTTCTCCGGCGTAGGCAAGGGCCCGAGCGGGGGAGCGCGCCGCTGGGATCGAAGGCAGGTTCCACGCGCTCAGGCACGGCCATGCTCGGCTCGCCGCCAGGCTCGGTCCGTTCTTCGTCAGCCAATGGCCGGGCTTCCGGCAGCGCTTGCCGCGGTGTGTTGCGGCGTGACGTCCAGGTGTTGTAGGCAATGACGCCACCAAGAATCAGGCCTCCGGTCACGGCCAAGCCCACTTGCAACGCACTCATACGGCCTCCGCCATGCCCATGGCACTTTCCATATCCACTGCCACGATCCGCGAAACGCCCTGCTCCTGCATGGTCACGCCGATGAGCTGCTCCGCCATTTCCATGGCGATCTTGTTGTGGCTGATGAACAGGAACTGCGTGCCCTGCCCGCTCATCTTTGAAACCAGCTTGGCATAACGCTCGGTGTTGGCGTCATCCAACGGCGCATCCACCTCGTCCAGCAGGCAGAACGGCGCAGGGTTGAGCTGGAAGATGGCGAACACCAGCGCAATGGCCGTCAGCGCCTTTTCACCGCCCGAGAGCAAGTGAATGGTCTGGTTTTTCTTGCCCGGCGGCTGCGCCATGACCTGCACCCCCGAGTCGAGGATCTCCTCGCCCGTCATGATCAGTTTGGCATTGCCGCCGCCGAACAGCTCGGGGAACATGCGCCCGAAATGCTCGTTCACGGTGTTGAAGGTATTGCCCAGCAGATCCCGTGTTTCGCCGTCGATCTTCCGGATGGCGTCTTCGAGCGTGGTCATGGCGTCGGTCAGGTCGGCCGACTGGGCATCAAGGAATTGCTTACGCTCGCGCGCGGTGGTCAGCTCTTCAAGCGCGGCCAGGTTCACGGCACCCAGAGCCTGGATTTCGCGGTGCAGGCGATCGATTTCGCTCTGCAGGCCGCTGAGTTTCACATTGCCTTCCTTGATGGACTGCTCCACGGCAGCCAGATCAGCCTGGGCATCGGCCAGAAGCTGGGTGTACTGCTCCGTACCCAGGCGGGCCGCCTGCTCTTTCAGTTGCAGGTCAGTGATGCGCTGGCGCAGCGGATCCAGTTCGCGCTCCAGGGTCAGGCGGCGCTCGTCGCTCGCCCGCAGCTTGGCAGTCAAATCGTCGTAGGTACTGCGTTTGGTGCCCAGAGCCTGCTCTCGCTCCATCTTCAACGAGAGGGCTGCTTGCAGGCCTGCCTGGGCGGAAGCGTCTGTCAGGCGAGTGAGTTCCTCCTGGGCACGGCTTTGCTCGGCATCAATGGCGGCGGCCTGGCTGGTGGCGGTATCGATGGCCCGGGCCAGTTCGCCGCGGCGCGCTTCCAGGCTGCGCTGGGCGAAGGTTGATTCCTGGGCCTGCCGCTCGAGGCTGCGCTGCTGCTCGCGCGCTTCGCTCAAGCGGCGTTCCGCCTCCATCACACGCTCGTCAAGCTGCGCATGGCGCTCCTGGCTGTCCGCCAGTTGCATATCCAGCTCTTCAAAACGGGCCTCCGCGGTCACGCGGCGCTCTTGCACCTCTTCCAGCTGGGCGTCGATTTCGGCCAGGTCGCCGGCGATCTGATCGCTGCGTGCGCGGGTCTGTTCGGCCAATTGCGAGAGGCGAAGAGTCTCCACCTGCAGCTCGTGCGCGCGCTGCTGAGCTTCGGCCGCTTCGCGCCGGGTGGTGGCCAGGCGCTGTGAGGCATCGCTGTAGGCCGCCTCGGCCTTGATGAGCGCGTTTCGCGCGTCTTCGCTGATGAAAGCCTGGGCACGCTGCTGCTTCTCCAGGTTTTCGATTTCCTGCGCCCGGGCCAGCAGGCCGGCCTGCTCGGAATCCGGTGCGTAGAAATTCACCCCATGCGCACTGACGGCATGGCCAGACTGCACGTAGATCATTTCGCCGGCCTGCAATTGGCCACGCGAAGCCAGGGCATCTTCGAGGTTGTCCGCCGTGTAGCAGCCGGCCAGCCAGTCAGCCAGCAGCGCCTGGAGCCCCGCGTCGTTGAGGCGCAGCAGGTTCGCCAGGCGTGGAAGCGGGCTGGCTTTTTCCGGCAGGGACGCCTGGGGAGGGCTGTAGAAAGCCAGTTTCGCGGGCGGCGCATCGCCGGCAAAGGCCCGCACCATGTCGAGCCGGCTGACTTCGAGCGCGGCCATGCGCTCGCGCAATGCGGCTTCCAGTGCGTTTT
Organism: Ottowia sp. VDI28; assembly: GCF_049532675.1. Taxonomy (NCBI): domain Bacteria; kingdom Pseudomonadati; phylum Pseudomonadota; class Betaproteobacteria; order Burkholderiales; family Comamonadaceae; genus Ottowia; species Ottowia sp. VDI28. Next base: position 3,414,196 of record NZ_CP149820.1, read on the forward strand.
CCCAGCCGGTTTCAATGTGGATGCGGCTCCAGAGGCCCGCGAGTCCATCGAGCCCGTGCTTGGCGAGCCAGGGTTTGAGTTTGCCGTCGGTACGGACTTTCTCCTGCAGCGCCTTGAGCGCTTCCAGCCGAGCCGACAGATCGGCCTGTTTGGCACTTTCGGCATTCACGGCCTGCTGGCGGGTACGCCGGTCGTCGTCGAGCTGCGGCACGCTTTCCTGCAACTCATGCAGGCGCGCCTCGGTGATTTCAGCGGCCTCCTGAGCGCTTGCAAGCTGTGTCTGCAGGTTGAGCAGCCGTTGTTCATCGGGCGCCGCCAGCGCATTGCGATCGGCGGCCAGGCGCTCGCGCCGCGTCTGGAGCTGACGTGACTGCTCTTCGATGTGGCGCTGATCGGCGGCCAGCACCTGGATCTGTTGCTGCACTTGCCCCACGGCGCTGCGCTGCTCGGTGGCTTTGCCTTGAGCCTGGCGCAGCGCGTCTTCGAGATCGGGCAGCGCCTGCTGCTGCTCTTCCACCTGGGCGGCCAGGGTGATGGCCTTGTCCTCGGCCTCCACGGCCTGCTCAGCCAGCGTTTCGATCTCGGCCTCGGCCTCGGCCTTGCGGGTGAACCATTGGCCCACCTGCTCCTTCAGTTGCACGAGGCGGGTTTCGGCGCGCTGGCGCCCCTCGACCACGAAACGGATCTCGGCCTCCAGTCGGCCCACCTCGGCACTGGCCTCGTACAGCAGGCCCTGGGCCTGGTTCACATGGTCGCCGGCGGCATAGTGCGCCTGGCGGATGGTTTCGAGATCGGCCTCGACGTGGCGCAGGTCCGCCACGCGGGATTCGAGATCGTTGACGGCTTTTTCGGTGTCGGCTTTCAGCCGGGCCTGGCCGTCGTCGGCCTCGCTGCGCTTGAGAAACCAGAGCTGATTCTGCTTGAGCGCCGCGGCGGCCTGCAGGCCTTGGTACTGCTTGGCCACCTCGGCCTGCTTTTCCAGCCGCTCCAGGTTGTTGTTGAGCTCGCGCAGGATGTCTTCCACCCGCGTGAGGTTTTCGCGCGTGTCGGACAGGCGGTTCTCGGTTTCGCGCCGGCGTTCCTTGTATTTGCTGACGCCGGCGGCCTCTTCCAGGAACAAGCGCAGCTCTTCCGGGCGCGATTCGATGATGCGGCTGATGGTGCCCTGGCCGATGATGGCGTAGGCGCGCGGGCCGAGGCCGGTGCCGAGGAAAACGTCCTGCACGTCGCGGCGGCGCACGGACTGGTTATTGATGAAATAGCTGCTGTTGCCGTCGCGGGTAAGCACGCGCTTGACCGCAATCTCCGTGAACTGAGACCACTGGCCACCCGCGCGGTGATCGGAGTTGTCAAAAACCAGCTCCACCGACGACCGGCTGGCCTGCTTGCGGGTGGTGGTGCCGTTGAAGATAACGTCCTGCATCGACTCACCGCGCAGTTCGCTGGCCTTGGATTCGCCCAGCACCCAGCGCACGGCATCCATGATGTTGGATTTGCCGCAGCCGTTGGGACCGACCACACCGACCAGCTGGCCGGGCAGCATGAAATTGGTGGGTTCGGCGAAAGATTTAAAGCCGGAAAGCTTGATCGAGTTGAGACGCACGGAAAGCCGATTCTCTGATAAGGCGTATCAGTGCCGAATCTGGCGGATCGTGCCCAATACGAGCGCAATGCCATGACCGGCGCGAAACTACCAATTATGGTGCCTTATCCGGCCCGTCCGAGGGACCACAGCGTACTCAATGCGTTTGAAGTCGGCCTGAAAGTGCGGAAATTTGCACACCTTGGATTTACTTTAGGGCGTATTCACAGTTTCGAGCGCAACGGACCCGCGAGGAGGCTGTGAATACGCTCTAAGGGCCCATGACCCTTAATGCCAGCTTTGAAAGCGGTTTTTGCACGATTCTTTCCAGGTGGTGCGGCAGCGACATGGGCTTGAGCAGCATGCGAATGGCTTGGTCGGCCGGTAAACGTGTGCTGACCAATCTATACATTCTCTTGCTGATTTCATCGAAATCACACGCGCCCTCGGGAAACATCCGGCCCCGGAACGCCCAGACATGGCGCAAAGCCACATCGGAATCACTGTCGCGCAACTCCTGCAAACGGGCATAGAGCACACGGGCGATGCTCGCCCGGCTGACGGGATGCTCCCCGTGCAACTGCCTGAAATAGCCCAGGAAATGCTTGTAATGCTGCACCTCGTCGGTGCGGATACGCTCCAGCAGATCACGCAGTACGGGCTCGCGCGCGAGCTCGCCCAGCGTCTGGTAATACGCAGTAGTGCCCGTTTCCACCACGCAGCGAGCCACCATCTCCAGGCGCCGGTCGGGCTGCAGCTCCTCTACCTGGCATAAACGCCCGTATTCTTCGAAGAAATTCGCGTACGCGGGCTCCCAATCGAAGGCCGGCCACACGGTCTGAACGTAGCGCTTGAGCGCGGCGCCGTGCTGCAGTTCTTCCGGCTCCCAATGGTGGGCCAGCCATTCAGCCACCTCGGGGTAGCCGGCATAGTGCGCCACCAGATTGCGTGTGTATGTGTCGGAGCCGGTTTCTATGAAAGAAGCCCCAACCAGCAGGTAAAACAAATTTTCGTCGTCTCGCACCTGATCGTGGTCGATGCTGGCGTAATCGATCTCCTGAACGCGCCAGCGCAGGGAATGCTCGGCCAATTCGACAGGTGCAGCGTGCCCTCTGGAAACAGAAACGTTCTGCATGCAAACCATTCTATGGACTTCCCTGAAAAATTGCAGGACACGCAAGCGCATGGCCGACACAAGGAGCAAAGGAACGCGCGCGGCCAAAGATACCGTCAAGGGGACCGATAATCACCCTATGAACCCCCTGCTCTCCAAGCTCCAGCCCTACCCCTTCGAGCGGTTGCGCCTGCTGTTTGCCGGCGTCACGCCCAACGCCGCCTACCGCCCCATCAGCCTCGGCATCGGCGAGCCCCGCCATGCCACGCCGGATTTCATCAAGCAAGCACTGGCGGCCTCGCTCGACACAGGTCTTGCCGGATATCCGCCCACCGCGGGCGACCCTCAGCTGAGAGAAGCCTGCGCGGGATGGCTGTCGCGGCGCTATGGCGTGACGGTGGATCCGGCCACCCAGGTACTGCCCGTGCTGGGTTCGCGGGAGGCCTTGTTTGCCATGGCGCAAACGGTGGTCGACGCATCCCGCCCTGGCGCCGTGGTGGTCTGCCCTAATCCGTTCTATCAGATATATGAAGGCGCAGCGCTCCTGGCTGGCGCCACGCCGCACTATGTGGCCAGCGATCCGGCACGCAACTTCGCGCCGCGCTGGGATCAGGTGCCCGAAGAAGTATGGGCCCGCACGCAACTGGTGTTCGTGTGCTCTCCCGGCAATCCCACTGGCGCGGTCATGCCCCTGGAAGAGTGGAAGGCGCTGTTCGAGCTTTCCGACCGGTATGGTTTCGTGATCGCATCGGATGAGTGCTATAGCGAGATCTACTTCCGCGAAGAAGCTCCGCTGGGTGGCTTGGAAGCGGCGCAAAAGCTGGGACGCCGCGATTTCAAGAACCTGATTCTGCTCACGAGCCTGTCCAAGCGCAGCAACGTGCCGGGCATGCGCTCGGGATTCGTGGCGGGCGATGCCGCCCTGATCAAGCCCTTCCTGCTCTACCGCACCTACCACGGCAGCGCCATGAGCCCGGTGGTGCAGACCGCCAGCATCGCGGCGTGGAACGATGAGGCACACGTGGTGGAGAACCGGCGCCTGTACCAGGAGAAATTTGCCCTCGCCACCCCCATCCTTGAAAAGGTCATGGACGTGCGCCTGCCCGACGCCGGCTTCTATCTCTGGGCAGGCGTGCCGCCGGCCTGGGAAGACGACGCTCGTTTCGCCAGCGAGCTGTTGGCTCAATACAATGTGACTGTTCTGCCCGGAAGCTACCTGGCTCGCGAGGCAGACGGCATCAACCCCGGCCGCGGGCGCGTTCGCATGGCCCTCGTGGCCGAAACGGCCGAATGCGTCGAGGCAGCGGAGCGCATCGCCAAGTTCATCACTTCCAATACCTGAAAAGCCTGAAAAATCATGAGCGAACAATTGCAGAAGATCATCGAAGACGCATGGGAAAACCGTGCCAACCTGTCTCCCGCCGCCTGCCCCAAGGAAGTGTCCGATGCCGTCGAGCATGTGATCGCAGACCTGAACGGCGGCCGTGTGCGCGTGGCCACGCGCCAGGGCGTGGGCCAATGGACGGTGCACCAATGGCTCAAGAAAGCCGTGCTGCTGTCCTTCCGCCTATACGACAACGAAATCATGAAGGCCGGTGAACTGGGCTTCTTCGACAAGGTGAAAACCAAGTTCTCCCACCTTGACGGCGAAGAGATGAAAGCCGCCGGCGTGCGCGTGGTGCCCCCAGCGGTGGCACGGCGCGGCAGCTTCGTGGCCCCTGGCGCCATCCTGATGCCGAGCTACGTCAACATCGGCGCCTATGTGGGCGAAGGCACCATGGTGGACACCTGGGCCACCGTGGGCTCGTGCGCCCAAGTGGGCAAGAACGTGCACCTCTCCGGCGGCGTGGGCCTTGGCGGCGTGCTGGAGCCGCTGCAAGCCAACCCGACCATCATCGAGGACAACTGCTTCATCGGCGCCCGCTCGGAAGTGGTTGAAGGCGTGATCGTCGAAGAGAACTCGGTGCTGGGCATGGGCGTGTACCTGGGCCAGAGCACCCCGATCTTCAACCGCGAAACCGGCGAGATCAGCTATGGCCGCGTGCCCGCAGGCAGCGTGGTCATCAGCGGCAACCTGCCCAAGAAAACCGCCAACGGCACCGCCTACAGCTCTTACGCCGCCATCATCGTCAAGACTGTGGATGCGCAAACGCGCTCGAAGACGAGCTTGAACGACCTTCTTCGCGATTAAGCTCGCGAGGCAACGCTAGTAGCAGGAGCAGTTTTAGGGGGTGCCGTGAAACCTTGGTCGTTTCTCTCGTCATTCCCGCGCAGGCGGGAATCCAGGGGGCGGTGGAAAGGCTGCACTGGATTCCCGCCCGCGCGGGAATGACAGAGGAAACGTTCGCGCACCTTTTAATGCCGCTACTACCGCCTGAAGTAGATACGTCGACAAATCAATTTACAAAGGATGCCTCTCATGCAGCCGTCTCAGCCCGCCACGATGATGGAACGCATTCTTCATCTGATGGCCGAGAAGAAAGCATCCGATGTCTATCTATCGGCGCACGCGCCGGCCACGATCAAGATCAATGGTGAGCATCTGCCCATCAACAACCGGGTGCTGCCGCCCGAAGCGGTGATGAACCTGCTGATGGACGTGGTGCCGCCCAACCGCATCGAGGAGTTGAAGGAAACGGGCGAGCTCAACATGGCCATTCCCATTCATGGCCTGGGCAACTTCCGGCTTTCGGCGATGCGCCAGCGCGGCACCTACGCGGCGGTCGTGCGCTTCATCAGCCCGGAGATTCCAGCGCTGGATTCTCTCCATCTGCCGGGCATCCTGAGCCAGTTGGTCATGGAAAAGCGCGGCCTCATCCTCATGGTGGGTGCTACTGGCGCGGGCAAGTCGACCACCCTGGCCTCCATGCTGGACCATCGCAACCAGAACGCCAGCGGCCATATCCTGACCATCGAGGATCCGGTGGAATTCGTGTTTTCCAACCACAAATCGCTGATCAACCAGCGCGAGGTGGGCAGCGACACGGCAGCCTTGCATGTGGCGCTGAAAAACGCGCTGCGCCAGGCCCCCGATGTGATCATGATCGGCGAGATCCGCGACCGCGAGACCATGTCCGCGGCCATCGCCTACGCGCAATCCGGTCATCTGTGCCTGGCGACCTTGCACGCCAACAACAGCTATCAGGCACTTAACCGGGTGCTCAGTTTCTACCCCGTCGAGGTGCGGCCCACGCTGCTGGGCGATCTGGCGGCGGCGCTCAAATCGATTGTGTCCCAGCGGCTGATCCGCACAGTGGAAGGCGCCCGGGTTCCGGCGGTGGAAATTCTGCTCAACACCAAGCTGGTGGCCGACCTGATCGAGAAAGGCGATTTCTCCGGTGTGAAAGAGGCCATGATCAACTCCATGGCCGAAGGCTCCCAGACCTTCGAGCAGGATCTGGCACGCCTGATTCTCGAAGGCCGTATCGACCGCAAGGAAGGCCTGGCCCACGCTGATTCGCCCACGAACCTCATGTGGCGGCTGCAGAACGACACCACCCGTTCGGTGGGCAAGACGCAGGAGCATGAGCGCCCGAGCGACGAACCCACGTTCACCGACATCACGCTGGACGTGCATCCTGTCGCGCGCCCGACGTCCCAGTTCGGATCGTTGTAGGCGGTGTAGCCGCTTTTCGAGAATCAGGGCGCGCATCGCCAACAAATATCCAAATTCATGTCTCATACCCCTACCCGCGCACTGGCCGAAACGCTGATTGCCCGCCCGTCCGTCACACCGCTGGACTCCGGCTGCATCGATCTTCTGAGCGAGCGGCTGGTGCCTCTGGGCTTTGCGTGCGAGGTGATCGACAGCGGGCCTGCCGAGTTTCGGGTCCGCAACCTCTGGGCCAAAAGGCTTCCGGCCAGCACCAGCCCCTCAGCTTCATCCATGCGGACCCTCGTTTTCGCAGGACACACCGACGTGGTGCCCACCGGCCCGCTGAATGAGTGGTCAAGCGATCCTTTCGTGCCGACCGAGCGCGACGGCAAGCTCTACGGCCGTGGCGCGAGCGACATGAAAACCTCGATTGCCGCGTTTGTCGTGGCGGTGGAAGAGTTCATTGCGGCCCAGCCCGATACGCCCTTGGCCATCGGCCTGCTGCTCACGAGTGACGAGGAAGGCCCTGCACTCGACGGCACCACCGTGGTGGTTGAGCAGTTGCGCGCGCGCGGCGAAGGCTTCGACTGGTGCATCGTGGGAGAGCCCACGTCGGTCACGCAGACCGGAGACATGATCAAGAACGGCCGCCGCGGCACCATGAGCGGCAAGCTGACTGTAAAAGGCATCCAGGGCCACATTGCCTATCCGCACCTGGCTCGCAACCCCATCCATCAACTGGCTCCGGCGCTCGACGAGCTAGTGGCCATTGAGTGGGATCGCGGCAATGCCTATTTTCCGCCGACCAGCTGGCAAGTGAGCAATATCCACGGCGGAACTGGCGCCAGCAACATCATCCCAGGCACTGTGGTGGTGGACTTCAACTTCCGCTTCTGCACGGAATCCACGCCTGAATCGCTGCAAACCCGCCTTGAAGCCGTCTTGAAAAAGCACGGCCTCGACTATGATCTCGCTTGGACGCTTGGCGGCCGGCCGTTTCTCACGCAGCCCGGGCCACTGGTAGAGGCGGTTCAAGCGGCCATTCGTGCTGAAACCGGCCTGGAGACCGAGCTTTCCACCACCGGTGGCACCAGCGACGGCCGTTTCATCGCCACGCTTTGCCCCGAAGTCATTGAACTGGGTCCGCCCAACGCCAGCATCCACAAGATCGACGAGCATATCCAGCTCTCCGATATCGAACCGCTGAAGAATATCTACCGCCGCGTGCTCGAAAACCTTTCAAGGTCTTGAGCCACACTTGCCACGGCTTCTTTCTCGTCATTCCCGCGCAGGCGGGAATGACGGTGAGGAGGCACGGATAAGCCCCATGAATCTTGCTGAACTCATTCAGGATACCGAACGCCAGCTGACCGAGGCTGGCGTGCATTTCGGCCACGGTACCACCAATGCCCACGATGAAGCCACGTGGCTGGTGCTGCATGCGCTTGGCTTGCCGCTCGATACCGAGCTGGATGGTACCCCGACGGCTGCGCAACTTGTCGCCGCCGGACAGCAAGCCCGTGTGGCCGAACTTTTGCAGGCGCGCATCAGCACACGCCAACCCCTGGCCTATCTCACCCGCGAAGCCTGGCTGTATGGAGTGCCTTTCTATATAGATGAGCGCGCCATCGTCCCGCGAAGCCTGATCGCCGAAGCCATCGCGGATGGCAGCATCGATCCGTGGCTCTCTGAGCGTACCCATCGTGTACTGGATTTGTGCACCGGCAACGGCAGCCTGGCCGTGCTGGCCGCGCTGGCGTGGCCGGACATTACCGTGGATGCGGCCGACATCAGCACTGATGCCCTCGCCGTGGCCCGTATCAATGTCGACAAGCACGGGCTTTCGGAACGCATACGCCTCATTGAGAGCGACGGACTGGTGAGTTGCCAGGGGCCGTATGACCTAATGCTGTGCAACCCGCCCTATGTCAATTCAGCGAGCATGGACGCGCTGCCAGCCGAATACCGCGCGGAGCCTGCGCTGGCCTTGGCAGGCGGGACGGATGGAATGGACTTCATCCGGGCTCTGCTGGCTGCTGCGCCCCCCGCCTCAGCCCATCGGGCGTGCTGGTGCTGGAAATTGGCTACGAGCGCGACCATTTCGAGGCCGCCTTTCCCCAGTTGACGCCTGTTTGGCTGGACACCAGTGCGGGCGGCGACCAAGTGCTGCTGATCCCTCGCGACGCCTTGCTTTAATTATTTGCATCTCTCCTTTCCCGTCACACCGGCCGAAAGCCGGAGCGGCAGGGGAAAATCCGGCTGGCAAGAGCACCCTCAACGCCAAGCCACTGAAAGTTTCACGTTCTGATGATTTCCCTGAATTCCATCACCCTGCGCCGTGGCGCCAAGGTGCTGCTCGATGGTGCTAGCGCGACCATTCATCCCGGCGAAAAAGTCGCCTTGGTGGGCCGCAACGGCGCCGGTAAATCCACGTTGTTCGCGCTGTTCAACGGCACCCTGCACGAAGACGGGGGCGATTTCGCCATGCCCGCGAGCTGGCGGCTTGCCCAGGTCGCGCAGAACATGCCCGAAACCACGGAAACTGCCACGGAATTCGTGCTCGCGGGCGACACACGCCTGGCGGAGCTACAACAGCAGTTGTCCAAGGCCGAGCAGATGGCCGCCGAAAACCCGCTCGATGCCGATATCGGCATGGCCATCGCCCAGGCTCACAGCGACCTGCACGACGCAGGCGCGCACGACGCCTCGCCTCGGGCGCAAGCCCTGATCCTGGGGCTTGGCTTCAAGGTGCATGAGCTGGACCGGCCCGTGAACAGCTTTTCCGGCGGCTGGCGCATGCGGCTGCAACTGGCCCGCGCGCTGATGGCGCCCAGCGACCTGCTGTTGCTCGACGAACCCACCAACCACCTGGATCTGGATGCTCTGGTGTGGCTGGAATCCTGGCTGGCGCGCTACCCGGGCACGATGATCGTGATCAGCCATGATCGCGAGTTTCTGGATGCGGTGACCAACGTCACGCTGCATATCGAGCACGCGCGCCTCACCCGCTATGGCGGCAATTACAGCACCTTCGAAGAGCTGCGTGCGCAGCAGCTGTCCTTGCAGCAGGCCGCATTTGCCAAGCAGCAGGAAAAGATCGCGCACCTGCAGAAATTCATCGACCGCTTCAAGGCCAAAGCCACCAAGGCCCGCCAGGCGCAAAGCCGTGTGAAAGCGCTGGAGCGCATGGAAAAGATCGCACCAGTGCTGGCCGATGCCGAGTTCCAGTTCGAGTTCAAGGAGCCCGCGAATCTGCCCAACCCCATGCTGGCGATCCGCGACGCGGCGTTCGGCTACCGCGCCGCCGATGTATCCGCCTACGACGCGGCACCCCTCCAGGAAAGGGGCTTGCCCGACTACGCGACCACCCAATCCCTGCATGCCGAACTGGCCGCTCGGGGAGAGTTGCCGCCCGAGCCCGGCCCGGGCGACCGAGTCATCGTGACAGATGTCTCGCGCACCGTACTGGCAGGGCAGCGCATTGGCATTCTGGGTGCCAACGGGCAAGGCAAATCCACCGTAGTCAAGACCATTGCCCGCACCATGCTGCCGCTGGGCGGCACCCTGACCGAGGGCAAAGGCCTCACGATCGGCTATTTTGCCCAGCAGGAGCTGGATGTGCTGCGCCCGCAGGACACCCCGCTCGAACACATGGTCCGGCTGGCCCGCGAAACCGGACAGGCCAACACGGAGGCCGCCCGCGAGCAGCAGTTGCGCAACTTCCTGGGCACTTTCAGCTTTCCGGGTGAAATGGTCCTGCAACCCGTTGGGCAATTCAGTGGCGGAGAAAAAGCGCGCCTGGTGCTGGCGATGATCGTCTGGCAGCGCCCCAACCTGCTGCTGCTTGACGAGCCCACCAACCACCTGGATCTCGCCACGCGCGAGGCGCTGGCCGTGGCGCTGAATGAATTCGAGGGCACGGTGATGCTGGTCAGCCACGACCGGGCTCTGCTGCGCAGCGTGTGCGATGAGTTCTGGCTGGTGGCGCGTGGCGGTGTCGCGCCCTTCGACGGTGATCTGGACGACTACCAGCGCTATCTGCTGGACGAAGCCAAGCGCCTGAGAGAAGCGGCCCGCGAACAAGCCGCTGCCCAGGCCGCCTCCGATGCGCCCGCGCAGAGCCCTGAGCCCTCCGTGGCCGCCGAGAAAGCACCTGAATCCGCAAGCACCTCGCCCGGAGGCGCCGAACGCCGCAAGCAGGCCGCCCAGCGCCGGCAGGCATTGACTGCGCAATTGCGCCCTCACAGGAAAGCTCAAACCGACGCGGAAGCGCGTATGAGCAGCCTGCAGAAGGAGAAAGACGAATTGCAGGAACGGCTGGCAAGTCCCCTTCCGCCGCCTGAGCTGGCCGCCGCGGGGCGCCGCCTCAAATCGATTGACGAGGAACTGGCGACGGCAGAGGAAGCCTGGCTTGCGGCGGGGCAAGCCATTGAGCAGATCGAGGCGGAGGCTGCCGAGTAGACACGGTGAGTAGTTTCTACCCCCGTTGGGCGCAAACGACACCCCTGTGAACACTTAACATCCCTTGTGCCGCTCTTCCCAAAATTTGTAACATCGCCCTAGTCTGACAAACAGCCTTTACGTCACGAGGTTACAGTGCCCTCACCACGGCCAGCACGTGGCATAACCAAGAAGGGAAAACACATGGGTATCATCGTCACCATCATCGTAGGCTTCGTCGTGGGCCTGATTGCGCGCGCCATCATGCCGGGCAACCAGAGCATGGGCATCATCATGACGACCATTCTGGGCGTCGTCGGCTCCCTGGTAGCCAGCTATGGTGGCGCGGCGCTGGGCCTGTACCAGGCGGGCACGCCCGTGGGCTGGATCGCCTCGATCATCGGCGCCCTCATCGTCCTGTTCGTCTACGGATTGGTCACTAAGAAAAGCTGACACCGCTTCTCAGAACGTGTTTAGGCTCGGCAAAGCATGAAGATATTGCCCACCCGCAAACCCAAGGAACCTGACGCGCTGCAATTGGCAGAAGGCAACCCCGCACTGGAACAAGCCGTGCTGCGTAGCCGCCAACTGCTGCGAAAGCGCGCCATCGTGGCGGGTGTGGCTGGCGCGATACCGTTGCCGGGCCTCGATTGGGCGGTGGACGCGGCCATGCTGGCGCGCTTGCTGCCCAAGGTCAACGCCGAGTTCGGCCTGACCCCAGGGCAAATCGACAAGCTCGATTCCAAGGAGAAGGAGCGTGTGCAAAAGGCCGTCGCCATGGCCGGCTCGGTCATCATCGGCCGGGTGGTCACGCGCGATCTGATCCTGCGCTTCGCACGCGCCGTCGGGCTGCGCCTGACGACCGCCCAGGCCAGCAAGTATGTCCCCTTCGCAGGGCAGCTGGTTTCTGGAGCCCTTGGCTACGCGGCGCTGCGCTACCTCGGTGAGCAGCACATTCGTGATTGCGTGAAAGTGGTGAAAGCAGCGCCTTTGGCCTTGCCAGCGCCTAACCGGCGCGTGGCTCTGTCCTACAGCAGAACGCAGGCCGCTCCAGTCGCGCCGGACGGTTCAGCTATTTGAATCGCCGCCAGGCTCGTCAATGGAGGGCTGGTGCATCACTTATTGCCCTTGTTGGCCCCTTGCCCTTCAAACCAGCGCCCGATCAGCGCGCGCTCCACGTCGGTCATCTGCGTGGCGTTGCTGAGCGGCATCAGCTTGTTCACCACCACCTGTTGGTAGATTTGCTGCGCGTGGGTTTCAACCTGCTGCTGTGAATCGAAGCGCAGGTTCTTCATCTGCACTGCCTCTCCATGGCACTGATAGCAGCGTTGCTCCAGCACCGGGCGGACGGCGGCGTAGCTCACGGTTTCGGGTAGCGCTGCGGCGGCAGGCTGCGCAGCGGGCCGAAGCCAGACAATCACAGCCGCCAGCAGAACCACGCCGGCCGCCGCATACGGCCATGGATTGGCGGCGCGGCCCAGGTGCCAACCATGGCGCTGCACGAAGAACTGACGAATCAAGGCGCCAGCCAGCATCATCAACACCAGCACCAGCCAGCGCTGGGGATGGCTGTAGACGAAGCTGTAGTGGTTGCTGAGCATCGCGAAGATGACCGGCAGCGTGAAATAGGTGTTGTGCACGCTGCGCTGCTTGCCCCGCTGGCCGTGAATGGCCAGCGCACTGGCGTCATAGGCCTTGCCGCCGGTCATGGCCGCCACGACCTTGCGCTGCCCGGGAATGATCCAGAAGAACACGTTGGCGCTCATCGTCGTGGCCAGCATGGCGCCGACGATCAGAAAGGCTGCGCGCCCGGCAAACAGCTGGCAGGCCAGCCACGCGGCAAAGCACACCACGATGAAAAGCAGAGCGCCCACGATGCGCTCGCCGTCCGGCCGGAAGCCGAACACACGGCAGATGGCGTCGTAGATGAACCAGAAGACGGCCAGAAAGCCCACCGCGGCCGCGCCGGCCGCCACGGGCGACCAGTCCATGACCTGCTTGTCGATCAGGAAAGCATTGGCGTTCCATAGGTATAGCACGACAAACAGCGCAAAACCCGACAGCCAGGTGCTATAGCTTTCCCAATAGAACCAGTGCAGCTTGCTGTCGATGATGCCGCCTTGCGGCGCCACCATGTACTTTTGCGGGTTGTAGAAACCGCCGCCGTGCACGGCCCACATGGCGCCGTCAACACCCTTTTTCTTCAGGTCGTCGGCGGTGGGCGCCAGCAGGTTGTTGTCCAGGAAGACGAAGTAAAACGAAGAGCCGATCCAGGCAATGGCCACGATCACGTGCAGCCAGCGCAGCAGCAGGTTGGCCCAGTCAAGCAGGTATGCGTCCATGGTTTCATCCTTGTGTTCGGCCTGCCACTGCGGGCGCTGCAAGCCGTTTCAATCAACCACGAGATCGCGCATCGGGAGCCTGCAAAAGTACAGGCCCGCTGGGCACCGCTGCGATCCGGCACAAAGTGTATACAAAACAACGCGCCAACTCCAGCGCAGCGTGGCAATCGCGCATCTCCGGGAAACACGCAAGGCGCTGAATGGAGTTTTGCAGGAACAAACGCAGACGCCCTGCCCCATCGCCCCGTGAACTTCAGTGGCCCTTTGGCAGGATGCCCATGTACTTCGAGATGATGGTCAGCATGATTTCATCGGCGCCACCTCCGATTGAAGCCAGCCGCGTGTCCCGAAACATTCTCGAAATAGGTGTTTCGTTCATGAATCCCATGCCGCCATAGTATTGGAGGCAGTTGTCCGCTACCTGGCGCACCAGCCGGCCTGCCTTGAGCTTGGCCATGGAAGCGAGCCGTGTCACGTCCTCGCCATTGATGACCAGGCTGACTGCCCTGTAGACCATCGAGCGGAGCGCCTCCACCTCGGATTGCAGTTCAGCCAGCTTGAAGTGGATAACTTGGTTATCCAGCAGCGACTTGCCGAACGCCTTGCGCTCCCGGGTGTAGTTGATCGTCTCTTCGATGGCGCACTCCATTGCGCGGATCTGCTTGGCTGCGGCGTACAGGCGCTCGTACTGGAACTGCCCCATCTGATACATGAATCCCATCCCCTCCTCGCCAATGCAGTAGCGCTTCGGCACGCGGACGTTCTCGAAAAAGATCTGGGCGGTATCCGAAGACCGCATGCCCAGCTTGTCCAGCGTCCTTGCCACGGTGACGCCCTTGGTTTTCATGGGCACCACGATCAAGGACTTGTTCTTGTGGACAGGCCCTTCACTGGTATTGGCCAGCATGCACATGAAATCAGCCTGGGAGCCGTTGGTGATCCACATCTTGCTGCCGTTGATGACATAGTCTCCGCCGTCCGTGCGAGCGGTCGTGCGCAGGGAAGCCACATCCGAGCCGGAGCCTTCCTCGGAGACGCCAATGCATGCCACATAGTCCCCAGCGATCGCGGGAGCCAGGAACTCCTTGCGCAATTCGTCAGAACCATGTTCGGCCAATGCGGGGGTGGACATATCGGTCTGCACACCCGTTGCCATGGGAATCCCGCCGCACGCGGCTTCTCCCATGGCCTCGGCATACATGAGGTTGTAGCTCCAATCCAGCCCAAGGCCACCATATTCCGTCGGTTTCGTGATGCCCAGGAAACCGAGATTGCCCATCTTCTTGAACAATTCATGCGCGGGAAACTTGCCAGCTTTCTCCCACTCATCGACGTGGGGGTTTATTTCGTTGGCAATGAATTTCTTGACGGCATTGAAGATCTTGTGATGCTCTTCGGTGAATTGCATGATTTTTCCTTCTATAGAAACTGTTGAAACTGATGAAACTGACACATCAGGACTTGGGAATGATCAGGGCGTCCAGGGCCACGGCACCATTTGGAAGCAAGAGAAATGGATTGACATCCACAGACGCCAGCTTGCCAGCGTTCTCTGCCGCGAAAAAAGACAAGCGCGACAGCGCCGAGGCCAGTGCATCGACATCGGAGGCCGCCGCGCCGCGTACGCCGTCCAGTACGGCACGGCCCTGGATTTCATCGATCATGCGGCGAGCCTCCTTCTCATCGAAGGGTGCCAACCGGAAAGTGACGTCGTGAAGCACCTCGACCAGGATGCCTCCCAGGCCGAACATAACGGCCGGACCGAACGTGGGGTCGTTCATCACACCCAGGACGGTTTCAATACCTCCCTTGATCATGGGGGTGACCAGCACGGCCACGTTGCTCACGTCAGGGTAGGCCGTCCGCACGCGCTGCATCAGCGTGTCGTAGGCCTGCGCCGCTGCGTCCGCGGATGAGACGTTCAGGATGACGCCACCCATCTCGGTCTTGTGCAGAATCTCCGCCGCCACGATTTTCATGGCCACGGCCCCATTGATCCCCGACCAGGCCGCCGAAGCTTCCGCCCGGGAGCGCACCAGGCGATCCTCTGCCACCGGAATGCCCCAGCTTGCGAGGATTTTCTTTGCTTGATATTCGTCTATCGGAGCAGAGGGGAGATCGAGCGCACCTGCCGGCCGCTGGCGTTCTTGTGAAGGCAGCTTGCGCTCGAATGCCTCCCCAAAATGGCTGAGGGCGCCCATGGCCCGCACCGCGAGCGACGGATCCTCGAAACACGGCATTCCAAGCCTTTCGTAGTAGGCTTTGTCCTCCGGCGTTGCCATGATGAGGCTCAGCATCAGTGATTGCTGTCCGTGCTTCTGGCGCACCCGCTCATAGACAGCCGCCACGGCATCCCTGGTCAACGGCGACGACGCGACCGATGCCATGTAGATCACATAGCTGTCGTAGTTCCCGCTGCCAATAGCCAGATCCGAGATTTCCTCGATCAACGCGGGCTCGGCCAACGCCTTGCCTGTGAAGTCAACCGGATTGCGGGTACCGGCAAACGGAATCAGCTGCGAAATCCGCTGCTGCACTGGCTCGGGCAATGCCGGCAACTGCAACCCTGCCGCTTCGGCGGCATCGGACATCAACACACCAACTCCACCGGAGATGCTTTGCAGGCAAACCCGCCGGCCCTTGGGAAACTCGCCGAACTGGCAGGCATATGCCACATCGAGGATCTCTTCGGTGGTACTGGCACGATAAACGCCGTACTGCGCGAACAACGCGCCATAGAGCGCATCCGCCCCTGCCAGTGAGGCCGTATGCGAGGCAGCCGCGGCGGCGCCCACGGTCGACTGCCCTACCTTCATGAAAATGACTGGCTTGCGGGCGGAATGGGCCGCCGCCAGGGCCCTCTTCATGGCGGCCATGTCACGCACCCCCTCCGCATAGGCCGCGATGACCTTGATTTCCGGCCTGCCAGCGTAATACTCGATGACCTCCGCGACATCGACGTCGGCTTCGTTGCCGGTGGTGACCCAATGGGACACTCCCAGCCCGCGAGACTGCGCCACCATATAGAGGTGTGAGCCATAGGCGCCGGATTGACTGATGATGCCAAGGCTTCCGGAGCGCATCAGCTTCATCGCCGGATAGCTCGCGAAGGTTCCATACCATTGCTTGCCAGGCACTGCTACGCCGAGGCAGTTGGGGCCGACGATGCGCATGCCCGCATCACGCGCGATCGTGGCGATCAGCCTCTGGGTCTCCGCGCCCTGCTCCCCCATCTCGGCCAGACCCGAGGTAAACACCACCGCCGAACGCACGCCAGCGCCAGCGCATGCGCGCATGGTCTCCACCAGGTCAATTGCGGGAACAGCCACAATGGCGCAGTCCACTGGTCCGGGGATGTCCGCGATATTGCGAAACGCGGGCAATCCCTGCACTTCGGCATACTTCGGATTGACTGGATAGATGTGCCCTTGGAAGCCGGCCGCGATCAGGTTGTGGATCGGCCGCCCGCCGATGCGTGCCGGTACATTGGATGCACCGATGATCGCCACCGAGCGAGGGTTGAGCAAGGCATCGAGCGATGCGTTCATTGCACAGCCACCTTCGGAGGTATCTTCCGAGCATGTGCCAGCATGGACTCAGGTATCCTGACTGGCATGGCAAGCAATTGCTGGGCATACGTCTTGCCTTGTGAATCCAGGTGCAATGATGACGTTCCGCCGCCATCGAGGGCATTGGCCAAAACGAAGTTGAAAGCCAGCAAGCCAGGCATCTCGTAGCGCTCCGTTCCTCCCCGCTGAACGTGTGCAAACCACTGGCCAACACGCTCGGCGGTCAACGCCTGCTTCAACCAGGGCAGCAACTCGGCATGGCGGGCGATGACTCCGACGTTGGCGTTGTCGCCTTTATCGCCGCTGCGAGCTACCGCGAGTTCGATGAGCGGCACTTCCACTTCGCCGCCCGCCGCAGCACCATCAGGCACTGGAATTCGCATGTCATGCATTTGCGACGGATCGAAAAACGAATGAGGCATGGCCGGTGTGAAAGCGATCTGCTTGCCATCGACATGCACGTCGATCTGCACCTTGCCGCGATCCACGAGGAAGGCAAACTGGGCGATTACCGGAGTGACTTTCGGTCTGCCGGCACCACCAGAGCAGCGGCCCGTGGTCATGGACAAGCCCACTCCGGTCACCTCCTTGGAAAATAACTCCAGCGCGTCACGTTTGGCATGGCGCACATCAATGCGCACCATGACTTCGCGGCTCGCGCGTACCTCAGGCCGGGCATGGGCGCCCAAAAGCGTTTCCGCCCCGATCAGGTGTACCGCGACATGATTCAATGCTTCGAGCCCGCGTTCCTTCAACATGCGATTGACACGTTCGAGCAGCGCGGAGCTGTAAGCCTCCGCCTTCTCGATCACGTCAAATCCCGCGATGACCGTACTCGACGACGCGCGATACCCATCGTGCCAGGTGGCTGAAACCTTGAGGCTCTTCGGGGGTGGATAACCCCGCGCGCCCTCGACGCGCACGCGATCGCGGCCGCATTCGGTTACGCTGACGCCGCGAAAATCGCAGGTGACATCCGGCATCAGGTAAGCGCCGGGATCCCCCAACTCATAAACGATCTGCTCCGACACCGACAGGCGCGACACCAGTCCTCCGGTGTCTTCGGGCTTGGTGATCACAAAGCCGCCTGAAGATTCACATTCGGCGATCGGATACCCCATGTCTGGCCAGCCGGCGACCACGTCACGCCAGTCGGTGAAATTGCCCCCTGTGCCTTGGGCACCGCATTCCAGAATATGGCCGGCCAGGGTACCGGCGGCCAGCCGGTCGTGGTCCTCGGGCCGCCATCCGAACTCATGGATCAGTGCTCCGAGCGTGGTGGCGCTATCGACGCAGCGCCCTGTGATGACGATGTCCGCACCGCTATCGAGTGCCGCTGCGATCGGGAAGGCTCCCAGATAGGCATTGGCACTGATGAGCCTGCCGGGCATGGACTTGCCGGTGGTCATGTCCCGGACGTCCTCGCCACGCAGTTCCTCCACACGGCCCATCAGATCGTCGCCCGCCACAGTGGCAATGCGCAACTTGAGGCCGGCCTCGTCAGCCACCTTGGCCAAGGCCTCCGCGCACGCAGCGATGTTCACACCGCCAGCGTTGGCGATGACCCGGATGCCGCGCCGATGGATCTCCGGCAGCAGCGGCTTCATCACCAGATCCACGAAATCCCGCGCATATCCAGCCTCAGGCGTCTTGGCGCGGGCTCGCACCAATATGGACATCGTCACTTCCGCGAGGTAATCGAAGACGAGGTAGTTGATATTCCCCTTCAACACGAGTTGCCTGGCGGCCTCCGCGCTATCGCCCCAATAGCCTGATGCGCCCCCGATGCGCACCACCCGATTCATTCCGGCTTCGCTCATGGTCTTGCTCCCCACGCTGGAGCCCGCTTCTCCGCAAAGGCGGACTGCCCTTCGCGCGCTTCGGGGCCACCGTTCAACAGTCCGAATTCATGAGCGGCGAGGTCGATCAACTCGACTTCACGGCCCTTATCGACCGCATCCATGATGCGTTTGGTGGCGGCGCACGCCAGCGGCCCGCAGGACTGCACCTTGGCCACTACGTTCTCGAGCATCTTGTCGGCCTCGCCGTCATTGCACAGATACTGGCCAACACCGTAGCCGTAGGCAGTTTCGCCATCGAAGCGCTCAGCGGTCAGCGCCAACTGACGCGCCCGCGGCAGCCCGACCCGCCGCACCACCCATTGGGCAATCTGCGCAGGTGCCACGCCAATCTGGGTTTCGGGCATGCCCATGCGGGCGCCGCGCGTCAGAATCGTGATATCAGTGAGGCATGCATAGCCAAAGCCACCGCCAAAGGCGGAGCCTTCGATCAGAGAGATGGTGGTCTGGGGCAACCTGACGAACCGCAGGAACATGTGCCCTGCATCACGGTTGCGCTTCTCAATGGCCTCCACCCCTCCTGTATCGTCAGCCATGGATCGGCGCTCCTTGATATCGCCTCCGGCACAGAAGTGCCCCCCGCGCCGCGCACAGTCACCACACGGATGGCCGGCTCGGCCGCCAGGAAATCGACCAGTTCGGAGAATTCGCGCGCCATGACCGAGTTGATGGCGTTGCGTTGTTCCGGGCGGTTGAACAGGACGTCCAGCCGCGTGCCTTCCTGGCGCAGGACGAGTGTCTCAAAAGCAGGTAATACCTTCACCGAAAGCTCCTTTTCATATGCTGTTCCGTTCTACTTGGCGTTGGTCAGGTTGCCGAATTCGCGAATGGATTCCTTCCATTCGGCCAGTTCCGCCGAAAGATCCTGAGAGGCTTTCTCTGGTGTGGAAGTCGCTGGCGTCACTCCCAAGGCTTTGGTGGCTTCGGCCGATTTCGGGTCCTTGATGGCGAGCGCGAAATCCGCGGAAAGGCGTTGAATCAGTTCAGGTGGCGTTCCCTTGCGGACGAAGTACTTGGCACCGGTCATCCGGTCCATCTTGGAAAGCCCCAGTTCCCGGAAAGTGGGCACTTGCGGGAAGGCCGGCCACCGGCTGGTACCGGTCACGGCAACGAGCCAGGCTGAACCGGAATCAAGGGCTTTCTTGGCCCCCGATGCGCTCATGAAGGCCGTCGTCACATGGCCCCCGATCAGATTGGTCACCATCTGGCTTTCGCCCGCCATCGGCACGTGGATCAAAGGCACCTTGGCTTCGATCTTGAGGCGCTCCCCGATGTATTGCGTGCTGCTGCCGTAGCCATGTGACGCGAAGCTGAAATTGCCCGCCTTGCGCGCTTCTTCAAAAAAATCCCGCGCGTTACGCGCCGAAGTGCCTCCGCTTGCGACGAGCACTACCGGCGAAGCGAATGCGTCGGTGAAGGCCACGAAATCCTCCGCTGACCGGTAGCCTGCGTTGTCGCGCAGCAACTCCGCGGAAATCATGACGGCCGGCGATTGCATCAGGATCGTGTGCCCGTCCGCCGGTTGGCGAAGCACATATCCCGTACCGATCGTGCCACCGGCACCCACGCGGTTTTCCACGATCACCGGTTTGCCCCAGCGTTCGGCCAGCCGCTCGGCCACGACACGCGACTGGACGTCAGTGACACCGCCTGCGGGAAAAGGAACAACGATCACGACTTGCTTGTCCGGGAAGGCTTGTGCCAGGTGGGCGGACGTCCCGAGCACGAGACCGAACAAAATCTTCTTGAGAGAGCGCATCTTCTTGTCTCCTGATAGTTTTAGATGGGTTCAAGCTTCAGTCATCAACAGCACTCAGGCGGCCACCTCCGGGCTCTCCGTGGCGGCGACTTTGAAGAGCAAGGCTCCTGAGGCCACCTGTTTTCCTTTTTCACACAGGATTTCGGATATCTCACCGGCCTGAGCCGCTACGATGTCGTGCTGCATCTTCATGGCCTCCAGCACCGCGAGCCGAGTACCTTTCTCCACTTTCTGCCCGGCGCTCACGAAAAGATCCAGAATGACGCCGTGCATCGGCGCAGGCACATTCCCGCCCGAGGCGGCATCCGTGCCCAACCGTTCGCCAGCCAACTTGTCCTTCAGATGGTGTCCGTGCCCGTCGTGGCTGATGTAGATCTGGTTGTGATCAGCGCACACATGCAGCACCGAACGATCGATACCATTCAGGCTCAGACTGGCCTTGAAGCCCTCGCGCCTGACACGCGCTATTTGAAAGAGCGTTTTCTCGCCGAGAACGATTTCGTATGCCTGGACACCCGCTGGCCGCACGACGATGTCCCGGCCTGCGAGGTTGAAGCGGCTGTACTTGATGCCATCGCTCGACCAGTCGAGCAGTTCGGGGGGCACGCCAATGCACTTTTCCAGCCAGCGGTCGCGCCGATGCAAATACAGCAGCATTCCAGCCATGGCCAACGCATGATCCGAAACCTCGGCTGGCTGCCACTTCGATTGCGGGAACTCCTCGGCGATGAAAGCTGTCGTCGCCCCACCGTTCACGAACGTGCTCTTCTCCAGCGTATCGATGAGGAAGTCGCGGTTGCTGTGCGGGCCGATGATGATGGAGGCTTTCAGGGCTTCGATCAGCCGCGCCCGTGCCACATCCCTGGTCGGCCCCGATGCGATGATCTTGGCCAGCATGGGGTCGTAGTAGGGAGAAACCACCATCCCTTGTTCGATACCGTCGTCACAGCGGATCCCTGGCCCTGATGGCCGCTGCCAGCATTCGATCTGGCCAGTGGAGGGCAGAAACCCCGCCGCCACGTCTTCGGCGTAAAGGCGCGCCTCGATGGCATGGCCAGTCAGGTTCACATCTTCCTGAGTGAGTCCCAATCCCAGGCCTTCCGCGGCCTGGATCTGCAGTTGCACGAGATCGATTCCCGTCACGGCTTCCGTCACCGGATGCTCCACCTGGATGCGGGTGTTCATCTCGAGGAAATAGTAGTTGTTCTCCTGATCGAGAAGAAACTCCACGGTACCCGCGCCGACGTAATCGATGGCGCGCGCGGCAGCCACTGCCGCGGCCCCCATGCGCGCCCGCAGCTCAGGTGTCATTACAGGGCATGGCGACTCCTCAATCACCTTCTGATGCCGGCGCTGAACGGAACAATCGCGCTCTCCCATGTGGACCACGTTGCCCAGGCTGTCGCCAAATACCTGGATCTCCACGTGGCGAGGCCTCTGTACGGCCCGCTCCAGGATCAGCGCACCGGAGCCGAATGCGTTCTGTGCTTCGGCCCGGGCCGATTTCAAAGCATGAGGCACCTCCTCCAACTGGTTGACCAGACGCATGCCGCGTCCGCCACCACCTGCGGCGGCCTTGACCATCAAAGGCATGCCGATGCGGCCAGCCTCCTTGAGCAACGTTGCTTCGGACTGATCCTCGCCATCGTAGCCAGGCACGCAGGGCACGCCCGCTTCCGCCATCCTGCGGCGCGCGCCGGCCTTGTCACCCATCCAGCGAATGGCGTTAGGCGATGGTCCGATAAAAACCAGGCCGTTGTCAGCGCAAGCTTGCGCAAACCGCGCGTTTTCTGACAGGAACCCGTAGCCCGGGTGGACTGCTTGCGCCCCACTTGCTTTTGCCGCACCGATAAGGCGTTCAATATTCAGGTATGAGGCACTGGGTGCAGCCTCTCCGATCGCCACCGCGGTGTCGGCATAACCGACGTGCGGTGCGGCTGCATCGGGATCTGAATACACGGCCACCGTGCGATAGCCCAACGCCCGTGCAGCACGCATCACCCGGATGGCGATCTCGCCACGATTGGCAATCAAAATGGTTTCGAATTTCCTCATGTCTCGCTCACATTCTTGCGACGCCGAAGCTGTTGGGTTGCACGGCCCGGTGCCGGGCTTCGGCACAGGTCTGCAGCGCGAAGCCCAGCACGCGGCGGCTGTCCCGCGGATCGATGACGCCCATGTCGAGCATCTGCCCTGAGGTGAAAAAGGCGTCTTCCTGCGCTTCGTAGTGCGCTATCAGGTCCGCCTTCTGCTTGGCCAGGAGCTGCTCGTCCACCGCCTCGCCCCGCCTTTCGGCAGACTGCCGCGTGACTTGGTCCATGGTGATGGCAGCCTGTTCGCCGCCCATGACGCCAGTGCGCGCGTTGGGCCAGGCAAACAGGAAATCAGGGTCATAGCCCAGGCCGGCCATGCCGTAATTGCCGGCACCGAAACTGGCACCGATGTAGAGGGTGATCTTGGGCACCCGGATGTTGGCTACCGCCTGGATCATCTTGGCGCCATGCTTGACCATGCCCGCCTGCTCATAGTCGCGGCCGACCATGTAGCCTGTGATGTTGTTGAGAAAAATCACCGGTATTTGCCCCTGGTCGCACAGTTGCAGGAACTGCGCCGCCTTGGTCGCGCCATTGGGATCGATGGGCCCGTTGTTGCCGATGATCCCGCACGCATGGCCCATGATCTTCGCGTGGCTGCAGACCACGGTGACACCGTAGCGCGACTTGAATTCGCTGAAACCCGAGTCGTCTGTCAGCCGCGCCAGCACTTCGCGCACATCGTAGGCCTTGCGGTAGTCCACGGGAACGACGCCAGCCAGCTCATCCGTGTTGTAGCGCGGCGGCTTGTAGGTATCCGGCGGAGGAGGTGTGCAGTGCTTGTTCCAATCGAGCT
The DNA here is from genome assembly GCF_049532675.1 of Ottowia sp. VDI28. Classification (NCBI taxonomy): domain Bacteria; kingdom Pseudomonadati; phylum Pseudomonadota; class Betaproteobacteria; order Burkholderiales; family Comamonadaceae; genus Ottowia; species Ottowia sp. VDI28. The sequence continues at coordinate 3,437,345 of NZ_CP149820.1, forward strand.
TGGCGACCAGTTCTCTCAAGGTGGCGATAGCGTGCGCATCGTCATCGGCAAGGTATTCGACCAAGCCCGAAACCTCGGCATGCATGACAGCGCCAGCCAACTCTTCCTCGTCTGCAATTTCACCCGTGGCCGCCCGCACCAGGGCCGCGCCACCAAGCGAGGCTCGCCCGCGGCCGCGCACGGCGATGACATAGTCGCTCAATCCAGGGTAGTAGGCCCCCCCGCCGTGGAAGGCCCATGGAGAATCGTGAGCACGGGCACGCCAGCGGCGCTCAATTGGGCCAGGCGCCGGAAACCACCACCGCCCCAGGCCCAGCCAGAGACGTTGTATTTCATGAGATTGGCACCGGCGCTTTCCACCAACTGCAGGAAAGGCAATTTCAAAAGGCGCGCGATGTCCAGGCACCTTCTGAGCTTCTCCCCGCTCTTGGCCGTGCTGGCACCGGCGTTGATCCCGCTGTCGTAGGCGTAGACCATGCAGCGCACGCCAGACACGAATCCGATGCCTGCCAAGGTACTGGCGCCTGGAACACTCTTGTCGCGATCCGGCTGATCGACAAGGTAGTTGGCCAGTCCAAACAACTCCAGAAAAGGCAAGCCTGGGTCCAGTAGCCGTGCGATGCGTTCGCGTGGCAGCAACTGCCCGCGCTTTTCGAAGACATCCCGCCGGCGCTCGGATAAAAGGCGCGCGCGGTCGCGCAACTGATGCAACCGATCGACGAGCGCCAGCATGTCGGTGCGGTTCTTCGCATACTCCTCGGATTGCGCGTTGATAAGAGAGTTAAAAGCGTCCATGAGTCAATACACTTTCTCGCACTTGAGAGTTCAATATTCGGTGGCGGCACCGATCCACGGCTGATCAGTACGACTTGGGCAGGCCCAGCACCTTCTCGGCGATGAAGCACAGGATGAGCTGAGGACTCACCGGCGCCAGACGCGGAATCCAGGATTCGCGCAGATAGCGCTCGACGTGGAATTCCCGCGCATAGCCCATGCCGCCATGGGTGAAGATGGCGCGTTCGCAGGCGCGGTAGCTGGCCTCCGCCGCCAGGAACTTGGCGCTGTTGGCCTCGGCCCCGCAGGGTTTGCCCTGGTCATACAGCCAGGCTGCCTTCTGCACCATCAGGTGCGCGGCCTCCAACTCCATCCATGACTCCGCCAAAGGATGCTGGATAGCCTGGTTCTTTCCGATAGGACGGCCAAACACCTCGCGCTCATTCGCGTAGTCCGCCGCGCGAGCCAGCGCCGCGCGGCCCAGGCCGACCGCCTCGGCAGCAATCAAGATGCGCTCTGGGTTCATGCCGTGCAGGATGTACTCGAACCCTCGGCCCTCTTCGCCAATGCGATCCTCCACCGGCACACGCAAGCCGTCGATGAACAGCTGATTGGTGTCGACGCACTTGCGGCCCATCTTGTCGATCTCGCGCACTTCTATCCTGCTGCGATCGAAATCGGTGTAGAACAGCGACAAGCCTTCAGTGCCCTTGCATTCCTCCACCGGCTTGGTGCGCGCCAGGAGCAGCATCTTGCTTGCCTCTTGCGCGGTCGAGATGAACACTTTCTGGCCGTGCACCACATAGTGTCCGCCCTCCCGCTTGGCGAGACTCCTGAGCTTGAGTGTATTGAGGCCGGTGTTGGGTTCGGTGACGGCAAAGCAGGCCTTGTCCCTGCCGGAGATGAGCGGAGGCAACATGCGCTGCTTCTGCTCGTGCGTGCCGAACACCACGACCGGATGCAGGCCAAAGATGTTCATGTGCACAGCCGAAGCACCCGAAAGGCCCGCGCCGGTGGCCGAGATCGTGTGCATCATCAGTGCGGCCTCGCTGATTCCCAGCCCGGCGCCTCCAAACTCCTCCGGCATGGCTATCCCCAGCCAGCCTGACTCGGCCAATGCGCGATGAAAGTCCTCGGGAAAGCCGCCGTCACGGTCCTTGCGCAGCCAGTAGTCCGCGTCAAATGGGGCGCACACACGTTCGATGGCATCGCGAATCTGTTCCTGCTCGGAGGTAAGGGCAAAGTCCATGGTCGTACTTCTTCGAATCAGCGGAATTGACAGCCTCGCTGAACAAGGCATGTTCTGTTTGCAAAGGCATGATTGCACAGCAAGGCCTTCACCTCCATCAACAAATATGCGCTCGACACTTAAGAGATCCTTATGGAATACTCGCGGCACGCCCGAAACTGAGGCAGCAGGTGTCAGTTATTTCGTGAAAATTTATGATTCAAGGCGTATAGCCCTGGAGAGGCAAAGAGGTGTTGATGAAAATACGCGATCTGGACTCCACTCTCCTTCGAACGTTCGTGGCAGCGGCAGAGCGCGAAAACTTTGCCCAAGCGGCAGAAAAGGTGTTTCGCACCCAGGCCGCGGTCTCCCAGCAGATGCAGCGGCTGGAGGCTGTTGTGGGATGCGACCTGTTCGTGCGCGTGGGCCGCAAGAAAAAGCTCACGGAGCAAGGCGCGCGTCTGCTCGAATACGCCCGGCGCATCGTCACGCTGAACGACGAAGCCTATCGTGCGATCACACAGGAGGTGTTCGAGCATCCCGTGAAGATCGCTGCGTGTGTGGATGCGGTAGACACACTGTTGCCCGAATACCTGGCGATGTGCGCGGGCGCCTACCCCGGTCTGCGGATCGACATTCAGGTGGGACGCAGCCGCTGGCTGACTTCGGCGCTGCGGCGCGGCGAAGTGGACCTCATGCTGGATGTCGCGCAGCACGAGGAATTCCACCACGTGGTGCTGCGCACCTCGCCCGTCGTGTGGATCGCAGGCGCGCGGTTTCGCGCGCAGCCGAACGCCCCCTTGCCACTGGTGCTGGTGGATTCGAGCTGCCTGTTCCGAGGCATGGCCGTCGATGCGCTCACGCGGGCCAAGCGGCCCTGGAAAGCCGCGTTCCAGACGTCCACACTGACAGGCGTGCGCGCGGCGCTACGGGCCGGCCTGGGCATCACGCCTCGTACCAGCGAAATGCTCACGCCGGATCTCAAGGTAGTAGACCAGGAGTTGGGGTTGCCCCGGCTGCCGCCGATCAGCTATCGGCTGTTCCTGCGGGCTGATGACTGCAGCGATAGCGCCCGGAAGGTCAGTGAATTGATTTCGCCGAGCTGAGGTCTCCTCGGGTGGAGCGAAGATCGAAGATCTACTGCTGCATACCTGTTTCGCGGATGATCTTGCCCCAGATCTCGGTATCACGGCGCTGCAGCGTTGCCAGCGCAGTCGGGCCGCTTGCCGCGGGCAACAGGCCCTTGCCCAGAACGAACTCGCGCCCTTCCGTTGAATCCAGCGCCGCGCTGGCCCATTGCGCCATGCGAGCCGATACCTGAGGCGGCGTGGAGGCCACGGCGCTCCACATGGCGATCCACGAAGCAATATCGAAATCGGGAAATCCTGATTCGGCCAAGGTTGGCACTTCCGGCAAGGAAGCCAGCCGCTCGCGGACCGAAACGGCCAAGGCGATCGCCTTGCCCGCCTTCACCTGAGGCAGCGCCGTTGCGACATCACAGAAATAGAAGTCGAACTGGGCGCCCAGCAAATCGGTCATGGCCTGGCTGCTGGTACGGTACTGGACGTTGACCGCCTTGAGGTTCGCCACCTGCCGGAAGCGCTCGCCTGCCACACGGTTCCCGACGCTGGTACTGGCAAACGACAGATCCCGGCCGCCACCCGCGCGCGCCCAGTCCAGGAATTCCTTGAAACTGCGCTGGTGAATCCGCTGGGGATTCACCAGCAGAATGAAAGGCGCGTTGGCCAGGGTAGACATCGGGGTGAAATCCGACTCTGGATCAAAGGGCAGCTTCTTGTAGATGGCGGCATTGGCCGCGTGTGTAGAGGACCCCGAAACCAATAAGGTGTACATGTCTTGCGAAGCGCGCACCGCGGCCTCCGCGGCGATGTTCCCGTCGGCACCGGGCTTGTTTTCCACAATCGCGGGCCGGCCGCCAAGCTTGGAAATCCGATCTGCAAGGAAGCGCGCCAGGGTATCCGTCGCACTGCCTGCGCCGTAGGCCACGATCAGTCGCACCGGTTTGTCCAGCGCCTGCGCAAAACCCGAGGCAGGCCAACCAGTTGCTGCTGCCGCGCCAACCGTGGCCAACCACTCTCTTCTTCGAATCATCATGTCTAGTCTCCTTGGTTATGAAATGATCCAGCCACGTCTAGCCTCAGGCGACGAACGAGCAACACCCGGCACTCGCGGTGCCGGTGGCCGAGTGCATCAGGCTGCGCGGGCGTATTCAGCTCGATGCCAATTTGAGGCTGCGGATAAAAGGTACCCAACGTTCTCTTTCGCGGCGGCCGAATGCATCGGCCTGGGCGGGGGTACTGGGCGCCAGGACTTCGGAGCCGAACTCATGGATCAACCGGTCGCGCAGCTTCGGCAGGGCGAGCGCCTGATTGAGTGCGCCATTGAGCCGCTCCATCGCTTCAGTGGGCGTTTGCACCGGTGCGAACAGGCAATTCCACGTGTAGGCCTCGTAGCCTCGCAAACCCTGCTCTGCGAAAGTTGCCAAATCCGGAGCAGCAGAGTTGCGGCGTGAACCCGACATCGCGATCAAATTGACGCGCCCTTGCCGGGCCAGAGGCTGCGACGAGGAAAGAGCATCAAACACCATGTCAACATGCCCGCCAGCCAGATCGGCCATGGCTAGGCTATTGCCCTTGTACGGTACGTGATTGATCCTGATATCGGCTGCCTTGGCGAACGCCTCGCCCACGATATGGCTGATCGAGCCCATGCCAGCCGAGCCGTAGTTCAACTGGCCGGGCCTCGCCTTGGCTTCCGCGATCAACGCTTTGAGCGTTTTGGGCCCACTCGCCTTGCCTGCCAGCACCATACCCCTGCTGCGTACCAAGCCGATCAGACGAAGATCCTTGTCGACATCGAAGGGCAAAGTCCTGTAGACGCCGACATTCATGACCAGTTGCGAACTGGTCCCCAGACCGATGGTCAAGCCATCAGGGGCTGCGCGGGCTACAGCCTCCGTGCCGAGGGATCCGCCCGCCCCTGGCTTATTCTCGACAATCACGGGCTGGTTCAATATCTCCGCCATATAGCGAGCCAGATCACGCGCAGTCAAGTCATTGCCGCTGCCGGCGGCAAAGGCCACGACGATGCGGACAGGTTTGGAATTGCCCTGGGCGCGAACACCGGCAGCCAGCATGGTTGAGGCCACCATGACGGCCCGGCGGCTTACACGAAGCGGTAAAGAATGACTCATGAAGTTGTCTCCTTGGCTATGTGAAGTGAGCGACTGAAGGCGAATACCTTGGCCTGCTCCTGCAAGGCAGCCACCCCTCGCTGCCAGCCACAGTCTGGCTAGCATTCCTCCGGTGCGGCGGCACCGGCATGGACTGCGCGATTGGCCAGAAGCAATTCGATCTCCGCGGGAGAGAAACCGGCTTCAGCCAGCACTTGCACCGTGTGTTCGCCCAGCGAGGGTGCTGGCATCCGTCGCCCCGGCGGCGTGCCGGACCACTCGCTGGGCACTGCGGTTTCGCGGATCTTCCCGACCACGGGATGTTCGGTTTCCTGAAAGAAGCCCGTGCTGGCCAAATGCTCATCTTCCAGCAGGGTCTCGAACGTGTGCATGGGAAAGATCGGAATCTCATTCTGGGGCAGGAGTTGGCGCCACTCTTCGGTGCTGCGCTGCGCCAGTTCGTCCGAGACGAACTGATACAGCTCATCGATGGCCTGCGTACGCGTGCGGATATCGCGCAAACGTGGATCGGTCTTCATCAAATCACCCTTGCCCAGCGCGTCCAGAAACAACGTCCACTGGCGGTCGTGGTAGATCAGGCAGCACACGTAGCCGTCCTTGGTCTTGTAGGGCCTGCGGTGCCGCGTCATCAGGCGCGGATAGCCAAAGCCGGCCTTCTCAGGCACGAAGGTATGGCCGTAGAGATGATCGCCCAGCACGTAAGGGATCATGGTTTCGAACATGGGGATATCCACGCTCTGGCCCACACCCGTTTGGTTGCGCGCATGCAGCGCCGCGCAGATCACCCCGAAGGCATAGAGGCCAACCGAACGGTCGGCGATTGTGACGGGCAGGTAGCGCGGAGCATCCCCCGTGCTTTCCGCCACTATGGCCGGCAGGCCGGTGGCCGCCTGGATCATGTCGTCATACGCCGCTTTGCCGGCGTAAGGTCCGCGCTGCGAAAAGCCCACCATGCTGGCGTAGATGAGCCGAGGATTGATGGCCGACAACTGCTCATAGCCTACTCCCAGACGGCGCATGGCGGCGGGGCGTATGTTGGTGGCGAACACGTCCGCGTCCTGAGCCAGGCGCATGAGCGCAGCCACGCCTTCCGGCTTTTTCAGATCCATGACGACACTTCGCTTGTTCCGGTTCAACCCGAGGAACAGCGGTCCCAAGCCCTTATCCCCATAGGGGCCGATCGCGCGAACAGAATCGCCTCTGGGCGCCTCGATCTTGATGACATCCGCGCCCAGATCCGCGAGAAGCTGGGTGCAGGAAGGCCCCATGAAAACGGTGGTGAGGTCCAGGACTCGAACTCCTTCAAGCGGGCCGGAAGAAGCGGTGCCGGAAGAGGGATTCGTCATTGAGGGAAAGTCCTTTCGTCGCTTATGAATTCAGTGCGCCCGCCAGCCCGCATGTATTCCGGTGGGCCGAACCTGTCTGCTTGCGAGGCCATGATGGCACGGTGACGCGGCTGCTTCCATCAACAAATATGAGCCGGACTCTTAAGGGATTCTTATGTGTGGGGCCTCCTTTGAGCTCCTTCACCGGGCTCCGCAACTCCTCGGCGAGGCCGTCGAAATCCGCCTCTGGATAACAACCCTGACAATCGGCGACAATATGGGGTTTTGATCCACCCACCCCTCATTTCAAAGGAAGCAATCATGGGCAACAAGATCGTCACCGAAGCCGACCGCAAGGCTACTCCTCCCCTGCCCGGCGCGACGGTTCGCACGCAAGACATCGGCCAGCGCAAGAGCCAGGAGCGTGGCTCGCACACCCGCAGCAAGAAGAACCCTGGCAAGCGTCCGCACCAAGGCTGAAGCAACTTGCCGCAATAAAAATGGCGTCCATGGGGCGCCATTTTTTTTGGCATACCGCAGGAAGGGCTTATTCACGATCCAGGAGCGCGCGGAAACATTCGAAAGGTCTATTTGCACGCTCAAAGCGAAGTGCTACGGTGCAAACCCATCGCCTCGCCAGGCCAGACTCTTACCGATCAAGCTGGTGGAACTGGATGTCGCGAAAACACCTGCAACAGCTGCGCGGCGATAGCCACGGCGACCACCGCCGGCGCCTTGCCCTCGATCCCAGGTAAACCAATGGGGCAAACCACCCCTGACAACTCATCAGCGGTGAATCCTCGCTCGGCCAGCCGGTGCTGGAACACGGCCCACTTGGTCTTGCTGCCGATCAGGCCGATGTAGGGTAAATCGCCGTGAATACGCTGGCGCGCCAGACATGCGGCCACGATGTTGAGATCCTCGGCATGACTGAAGCTCATGATGAGTACGCCGCTACCCGGCGCCAGATCTCCTACCGCGGCCTCAACGGGATCTGAATGATCGCAGCGCACGTTGTCTGGCAGCTCCGCCGGGAAAATCTCGTCCCGGCTGTCAATCCAGCTGATATCGAAAGGCAGATCGCCAAGCAGCCTGATCAAGGCCTTGCCCACGTGGCCGCCGCCAAACAAGGCGATGGGAACACTCTCTCGGGCCAGTTTGACGCCGAGCGCCTGCCGGCTCGCAGCATCAATCAGCTCAAAGCGCAGATGCACCACACCGCCGCAACATTGGCCCAGGCTGGGCCCCAGTGGATAGCGCCGCACCCGCTCAGGCGCGGATTCACCGAGCGCAAGCATTTCTCGCGCTTCGGCAATGGCCTGCCATTCGAGGTGGCCGCCTCCCACGCTGCCCATGACGATTCCTGGAAAAACACCCATCCATGCCCCGACTTCACGCGGCCCCGAGCCTTGCACCGCATGCACCGTGACAAGAACGCCGCGCTGGTACGCCAGCCGGCTCAGCAGGTCTTCAAGATCCACGGTAAGTGGAGTAGCTCCACGGACTGGTCAGGAGCGGTACATGGTAGTGCGCGCTGGTGTCGGCCACGCCGAAATCGAGATGCACCTGATCGAGAAACGGGGGCTCGGGCAAGGCCACGCCACGGGCGCGGAAATACGCCGCCACGTCGAAACTGAGGCGATAGGTCGCGGCACGCAGGCTGGCGTTGTCCAGTAGCGGGCCGTCCGGGTTGCGGCCATCCTGGTTCAACGTGAACCGCTTGATCAGGGTGGCCGCGCCGCCGTGCGTCTCGTAAAGCGCCACCTGCATGCCCGAGGCCGGCTGGCCGTGCATGGTGTCCAGAACGTGTGTACTCAAGCCCATGTCGCTCACCTCAAAAAATGTCCTAGATCCTGCTTCCAGGATGATTGTGCACAGAAAGTGTATACACTTTTAGAGAATCTATCTATGATCTCCGCTCATGGAGCCCACCACCACCGCCATGATCGTCGATGTGCTGACCAAAGCCATCGCCCGGCATCGTCTGCGGCCGGGGGCCAAGCTGGCGGAGCAGAAGCTGGCCGATCACTTTGGCGTGTCCCGCACGCTGGTGCGGCAGGCGCTTTTCCAGCTTTCCCAGAACAGGCTCGTCACGCTCTCGCCCGCGCGGGGGCGTTCGTTTCCAGCCCGTCGGCAGAAGAAGCCCGGCATGTCTTCACGGTGCGCGGCATGCTTGAAATCGAGATGACTCGGGCCTTTGTGCGCACCGCCACCCCAGCGCACATTCGGGCACTGCGCGAGCATGTGGCCAGCGAACAGGCAGCCGCCAGCGGCACCGATGTGGCAGGCCGCACGGAACTGCTGGGAGATTTCCATGTACAGATGGCCGAACTGATGGGCAACCCGGTGCTGGCACAGGTCTTGCGTGAACTGATCTCCCGCTGCGCCCTTGCCACGATCATGTACCAGAGCCACGATGCCGCTCTCGATTCTGCTGCCGAACACCTGGAACTGGTGGAAGCCTTCGAGCAAGGCAACGTCACGCAGGCGGTCAAGCTGATGCGCGAGCACCTTGAAAATGTCGAAAGCAGTCTGGATCTCGATCGCCCTCCTCCGTCCAGCGATCTCACCTTGGCTCTGCGCGACGCCTTGGCGGACTAGGCTCCTTTTTTGAGAACTGATATGTCCACTCCTACCTACGACAGCACAGCCGCTTACCCGCGGGATCTGGCGGGCTACGGCCGCGATGTACCACACGCCCGCTGGCCGGGCGGCGCCCGCATTGCCGTCCAGTTCGTGCTCAACTACGAGGAAGGCGGCGAGAACTGCGTGCTGCACGGCGATCCGGCGAGCGAGCAGTTTCTGAGCGAGATGTTCAACCCGGCGGCCTACCCCGAGCGGCATATGTCGATGGAAGGCATCTACGAGTATGGCTCGCGCGCCGGTGTATGGCGTATCCTGCGTGAATTCGATGCCAGGCGCCTGCCTCTTACCGTGTTCGGCGTGGCCACCGCGCTGGCACGCTCCCCGGACGTGGCGGCGGCGTTCAAGCAGCGCGGTGACGAGATCGCATGCCACGGCCTCAAATGGATTCACTACCAGGGAGTCGACGAAGCCATCGAACGGGCGCACATGGCCGAGGCACTGGACATCATCGACAAGCTGACGGGTGAACGCCCCCTGGGCTGGTACACCGGCCGCGACAGCCCGAACACGCGCCGCCTGGCAGTTGATGATGGCCGCCTGGCTTACGACAGCGACTACTACGGCGACGACCTCCCCTTCTGGATGAAGGTGCGCCGCACCGATGGCACCACCGTGCCTCACCTCGTGGTGCCCTACACGCTCGACTGCAACGACATGCGCTTCGCCTTGCCCCAGGGCTACAGCCACGCCGATCCGTTCTTTCAGTACATGAAGGACACGTTCGATGCGCTTTACGCGGAAGGCGACCCCAATGGCCTTGACCGGCCCAAGATGATGAGCATCGGAATGCACTGCCGTTTACTTGGCCGGCCAGGCCGCATCACCGCTTTGCAGCGTTTCCTGGATCATCTGGCGCGGCATGAGGACGTATGGGTGTGCCGCCGCATCGACATCGCCCGGCATTGGCAAGCCGTGCACCCTTTCAAAGAGTGAACCTGAAAACCATGGCCTACACCCTGGAACAACTCAACGCCGCTTCGCCCGCCGAGGCTGCAGCCATGCTCGACGGGCTGTACGAACACACGCCCTGGATCGCGGCAAAGGCGCTGGAGCAACGCCCCTTCCAATCGCTGGCGCATCTGAAGCATCTCATGGCGCAGGCACTGTCCCAATCGAGCCAGGAGGCGCAGCTCGCGCTCATCCGCGCCCACCCCGAGTTGGCGGGCAAGGCGATGGTCAGCCAGTCGCTCACGGCTGAATCCACGCACGAGCAAGGCAAGGCGGGGCTGACCGACTGCTCTCCCGAAGAATTCGCACGCATCCAGCAACTCAACGCCGACTACAACGCGAAATTCGGTTTTCCCTTCATCCTGGCCGTGCGCGGGCCACGCGGCGCGGGCCTGAACCGCGCGCAGATCATCGAAACCTTCGCACGGCGGCTGGACAATCACCCCGATTTCGAGCGGGCGGAAGCGCTCCGCAATATCCATCGCATTGCCGAGATCCGCCTGGCCGACAAATTTGGAGCTGAACCCGTGGTCGGCAACCAGGTATGGGATTGGCACGAGCGGCTGGCCCAGCACAGCGATCCCGGTTACGCGGAACAGGGCCAGTTGACAGTAACCTACCTCACCGACGCGCACCGTGCATGCGCCGTGCGCATCAGCCAGACCATGCGTGACGCGGGCTTTGATGAGGTCGCGCTGGACGCGGTGGGCAACGTGGTGGGCCGCTATCGCGCTGCGCCCACCGCGCAGAACCCGAAAACCCTCATGACAGGTAGCCACTATGACACCGTGCGCAATGGCGGTAAATATGACGGCCGCCTGGGAATCTTCGTGCCGGTCGCCTGTGTACAGGCTTTGCACCAAGCGGACCGCCGCCTGCCTTTCGATATTGAAGTGATCGCTTTCGCGGAAGAGGAAGGCCAGCGCTACAAGGCCACCTTCCTCGGATCGGGTGCCCTGATCGGCGACTTCCACGCCGAATGGCTGGATCAGACCGATGCGGACGACGTGACCTTGCGGGCAGCCATGCAGCATGCCGGCCTGTGCATTGACGACATTCCCAAGCTCAAGCGCGACCCCTCGCGCTACTTGGGTTTCGTCGAGGTGCATATCGAGCAGGGGCCAGTGCTGAACGAGCTGAACCTGCCGCTCGGCGTGGTCACCTCGATCAACGGCAGCATCCGGTATGTGGGTGAATTCATCGGCCAGGCGAGCCACGCCGGCACCACGCCCATGGACAGGCGCCGCGATGCTGCCTGCGCCGCGGCCGAACTGGCGCTCTACCTGGAAGAGCGTGCGGCGCAAGACGGTGACTCCGTGGCCACCATGGGGCTGCTGCAGGTGCCCAGCGGCTCCATCAATGTGGTGCCAGGCCGTTGCACGTTCAGTCTCGATCTGCGGGCGCCCCATGATTCACAGCGCGACGCGCTGGCCGGTGATGTGCTCGGCAAGCTGGGGCAGATCGCCCGCCAGCGCGGTGTGGCATACAAGCTGGAAGAAACCATGCGCGCCAGCGCCGCGCCCAGCGACGCTTCATGGCAAACACGCTGGGAAAACGCGGTGCAATCGCTTGGCCTGCCGGCGTTCCGCATGCCCAGCGGCGCCGGCCACGACGCGATGAAGCTGCACGAGGTCATGCCGCAAGCCATGCTGTTCGTGCGCGGCGAGAACGCCGGCATCAGCCACAACCCGCTTGAATCCACCAACGCCGACGATATGGAACTGGCCGTACGCGCCATGCAACGCCTGCTGGAGGATCTGGCCACTTCCTAGCCTCCTGGCCTTCTAAAAAACCAACTTCCATCAGACATGACTTCTCCGTACAGCCAACTCGATGCCTGGATCGACCAGCATTTCGATGAACAGGTGCGCTTTGTGCAAGCGCTGGTCCGCGTACCCACTGATACGCCTCCGGGCAACAACGCGCCGCACGCCGAAAGAGCGGCGGAGCTGCTCACCGGCTTCGGCTTTGAGGCGGAGCGGCATCCGGTGCCCGAAGATCTGCTGCAGGCCTATGGCATGCAATCCATCACGAACCTGATCGTGCGGCGCCAGTATGGCCAGGGCGGCTGCACCATCGCCCTGAACGCGCACGGCGACGTCGTCCCCCCTGGCGAGGGCTGGAAGCATGATCCCTACGGCGGCGACATCGAGAACGGAAAGATGTTTGGCCGGGCCACCGCCGTCAGCAAAGGCGACTTCGGCACCTTCACCTTTGCCGTGCGGGCGTTGGAAGCCGTGGCCCGGCCTTCGCGCGGCGCCATTGAGTTGCACTTCACCTACGACGAGGAGTTTGGCGGTGAATACGGCCCCGGATGGCTGCTTTCCAAGGGCCTCACCAAGCCTGACCTGATGATCGCCGCCGGCTTCAGCTATGAGGTGGTCACCGCGCACAACGGGTGCCTTCAGATGGAGGTCACAGTCAACGGCAAGATGGCGCATGCGGCGGTACCGGATACAGGCATCGACGCCCTGCAAGGCGCCGTGGCGGTCATGAATGCGCTCTATGCCGAGAACCGGCGCTACCGCGGCATCACTTCGCGCGTGGCGGGCATCAAGCACCCCTATCTGAACATCGGCCGCATCGAAGGCGGCACCAACACCAACGTGATCCCGGGCAAGGTCGTCTTCAAGCTCGACCGCCGAATGATTCCGGAGGAAAACCCGGCCGACGTGGAAGCGCTCATCCGCCAAGTCATCGCGGACGCTACCGACGGCTTCAATGCCGGGCGGACCGATGAAGGGATCTCGGTGGACATCAAGCGGATCCTGCTGGCCAATGCCATGACACCCCTGCCAGGCAACGCACCGCTGGTCGACGCCATTCAGAGGCACGGCGAAGCTGTTTTCGGCGAGAAACCATCCGCCGTGGGCACGCCGCTCTACACCGATGTGCGTCTGTATGTGGAACGCGGCATTCCGGGTGTCATCTACGGCGCCGGCCCGCGCACCGTGCTGGAAAGCCATGCCAAGCGGGCCGACGAGCGGCTCGACCTGGAAGACCTGCGCCGCGCGACCAAGGTGGTGGCGCGCTCGCTGCTCGATCTGCTGCCCGCGTCATAACCATCCACCGCCCCTCCCCTGCTCATTCGAATCAAAAATCAATCCAAGGAGACAACATCATGAGCACCGCCCCAGACGCCGTAGACGAACGGCTGCCTTCCGGCAAACTGGCCGCGCTCGGCCTGCAACACGTGTTGGTGATGTACGCCGGCGCCATCGCCGTGCCGCTGATCGTGGGCCGGGCGCTCAAGCTCGGACCGCAGGAGGTGGCCCTGCTCATCTCGGCCGATCTTTTCTGCTGCGGCCTGGCCACGCTGATCCAATCCATGGGCGCCACGCAATGGTTCGGCATCCGCTTGCCGGTGATGATGGGCGTGACCTTTGCCGCCGTCGGCCCCATGGTGGCCATTGCCAACAGCAACCCTGGCACGGATGGCGCGCGCCTGCTCTTTGGCGCGGTGATCGGGGCAGGTGTCATATCCATCCTGATTGCCCCGCTGATCAGCCGGATGCTGCGCTTCTTTCCTCCAGTGGTCACCGGCACCATCATTGCCGTGATCGGGATCAACCTGATGCGCGTAGGCATCAACTGGATTTTCGGCAACCCCGTGGGCCCGACCGCTCCGCTGACCGTGCCATCAGAGCATACGGAATGGCTGAGCCAGGTACGTAGCGCCGCGGCCACCGGCACGCCTGGTTTTCCTGCCGTACCCCAGGGCGTGACATTGGCGCCGACGGTTCCCAACCCCAACTATGCCCCGCTCGCCGGCATGGGTATCTCGGCCATCGTGCTGGTGTCGATTCTGCTGGTCGCCAAATTCGCCAAGGGCTTTCTGGCCAACATCTCCGTGCTGCTCGGCATCGTGGTGGGCGCCGTCGCTTCCGGGCTCATGGGCATGATGAATTTCGACAAGGTGGCCAAGGCCCCTTGGTTCGACATCGTGCTGCCGTTTCACTTCGGCATGCCCATTTTCGATCCGGTCCTGATCCTGACCATGGTGCTGGTGATGATCGTGGTGATGATCGAATCCACCGGCATGTTCCTGGCCCTGGGCGAGATGACGGGCCGCCATATCGATCAGCCGGCCCTCGCGCGCGGCCTGCGCACCGACGGCCTGGGAACCTTGATCGGCGGGATTTTCAACACATTCCCCTATACGAGCTTCTCGCAGAACGTGGGTCTGGTGGCCGTCACTGGCGTGAAAAGCCGGTTCGTCTGCGTGGCGGCCGGCTTGATCCTGATCGTGCTCGGCCTGCTGCCCAAGATGGGAGCGCTGGTGGAGTCGCTGCCCACCGTGGTGCTAGGTGGCGCCGGCATGGTGATGTTCGGCATGGTGGCCACCACCGGCATCCGCATCCTTGCCGGCGTGGACTATGCGAACAACCGCAACAACGCCTTGATCGTGGCCATCTCCATCGGTTTCGGCATGATCCCGCTGGTGGCCCCCCGCTACCTGCAATGGATGCCGCACGCCATCCACCCGCTGATTGAATCAGGCATTTTGCTGGCTTCCCTGGCTGCGGTGCTGCTGAACCTGTACTTCAACGGCGCCCGCCACGACGAACGGGCCGCCATTCATGCGGCTCGTCAGGCAGAGGCTTAAGGCAGCGCTGAATAAGTTTTCATGCACGTCGCCTCCCTGAACTCGGGCGGTCTGCGGCGTTGAAAATGCTCTCGATATCGCCGGATATCGCTGCGCTTTTCGCCCCCGCATCCCATCCCGATCCAGGGCGCGCCGCACACGACAACTTATTCAGCGTTGCCTTAATCATCCGCCTCGCGTAGGCACGGCCGGCGGCAGTTCCTTGGCCTGCAAGGCCCGCACCTGAGCCACCAACTGGTTGTGCGCATCCAGGAAGGCTGCGGCGATCACCTTGCCTTCGTTGGTGTTGCTCCAGCCGGCGCCAGCGCCGCCGCCGAGGCGGCCGATCATCACCCCGCCTATGCCTAGATCGGTGGTGCGCACGGAGCCCGTGGCGGCGGCCACCTGCTCGGTGGTTTCGTTGTCCGAGAGCAGCAGTGCCGTCTGTGCTTCCTTGAACTTGACCTGCTCGGCGATACCCGCCAGCCCGGCAATGTCACGCAACACGGGAATCATGGCGATCATGCCTGCCAATCCGCGGCCGGCGTCCTGCTCGCTGAAGGTGAGGCTGGGCGTCAGGGTGTATTGGGCTTCATAGCCCTTGCCCTTGGCCACGGTCGACTTCTGCCGCAACACGCCCTCCTCCTTCAACTCCTGCTCCCGTATCGTGCCGCGCAAACCCGCGCCTCTGTCCACGATGCGAAAGCATCCGCTTTGCTGGGCCAGCAGCTTGATCAAGGGTACAGGCGATGCCGGGAGGTTGTAACCCGATCCCATGACATAGCCGGAAGGGTTTTCAGCCAGCGCCAACGTAGCTACGGGCGCATCACAGCGCTGCAATTCGCGCGCCGCGTTCTGCGCCCCCTGCGGGCCGGCTGAACCTGTGACCACGGAACCGCCCTGGCCCAATTCGGTTTTCTTCTCGCCGCATGCAGCGAGCAAGAGCAGACACACAAGGCCCACGGCTATTCGCAAATTTGCAGGCATCCTTCACTCCTTACGGAAAACTCGATCTTGATCGCCCCTTCTACGAGCGCTCCTGCTTGGGTGCGTATTCTAGGTCGGCCTGAATACGGCCCCAGTGCGCTGCGAAGCGGCGCCGCACGGCCTCGAAGCACACGCCCCCGAGCAGCATGACCGCCGAGGCCGCCGCCCAGTGCCATGGGTTGTGCGTGTTCCAGCCTACCCCTAGAAAGCGCAGCTCACTGCCGCTCACGCCATCCAGTTGCGTGTGGTAGGCCATCTCGATCAGCGCGGACGCTCCGGCGAACATCACTAAGATCGAAGCCAGCATGGCCGCGTAGCGCGGAAGCAGTTCACGCAGTCGGCCAAATGAAGCCACGCGCACATTCATCATGATCAGGCTGGCAATGCCCCCCGGCGCATAGATCACCATGAAGACGAAGATCAAACCCAGGTACAGAAGCCATGCCTTGGTCAGCCCGCTGAACAGCGTGATGGCCAGCACCATCAGCACGGCGCCGATGATCGGGCCGATGAAAAATGTGGTGCCACCCACGAACGTGAACAACAGATAGGCCCCCGAGCGCGTGCTGCTCATCACCTCGGCAGTGACGATTTCGAAGTTCAGCGCCGCCAAGCCGCCCGAGATACCGGCAAAGAACCCGGCGATGATGAATGCCAGGTAGCGCACGCGCCGCGCGTCGTAGCCCACGAACTCCACCCGCTCGGCGTTGTCGCGCACGGCGTTCAGCATGCGCCCCAGCGGCGTGCGTGTGAAGGCATACATGGCCCAGACCGACACGAAGGTGTAGGCTGCAATCAGGTAGTACACCTGCCGCTGCGGGCCAAACGTGACCCCCAGAAACGGCTCGCCCACCACCCGGTTGCCCGAGATCCCGCGTTCGCCGCCAAAGAATTCGGGAAACATGAGCGACATCGCGAACACCAGCTCCCCTACACCCAGGGTGATCATGGCAAAGGTAGTCCCGGATTTCTTCGTACTGACATAACCCAGCAGCACGGCGAAAAGCAAGCCTGTCAGCCCGCCCACCAGGGGAATCAGGGAAACAGGAATGGACAATTTCCCGGTGCTTGCCAGATTGAGCGCATGAATGGCCAGAAATGAGCCCAGCCCGGAGTACACGGCATGCCCGAAACTCAGCATGCCGCCCTGCCCCAGCAGCACGTTGTAAGACAGGCAGGCAATGATCGCAATGCCGATCTGGCACAGGATGGCGATCGAGAAACTGCTCGAAAGCGCCATCGGCGCCGCGAGCAGCATCAGCGCAAACACCCCCCAGACCATCCGTTGGCTAACGCGAGCCATCTTGCGCGCCATCTTTCAACCCTCCCGGGAGCCAAGCAAGCCCCTGGGGCGGAAAATCAGCATCAGTACCAGAAGCATATAGGGCAGGATCGGCGCCATTTGCGAGATCGTCAGCCTAATGAACGAATTACTCTGTGCTTCAGGGCTCAGGGAAAAGCCCATCTGCATCAACATGGAGCCCAGCGATTGATCCAGGGTGACCGCGAAGACCTGCATCACGCCAATCAGCAGTGATGCCAGAAATGCCCCGGCCAGCGATCCCAGCCCGCCCACCACCACCACCACGAAGATCACCGGTCCGACCGCGGCTGCCATGATGGGCTCGGTGAGGAAAGTGCTGCCGCCGATCACCCCGGCCAGGCCCGCCAAGGCGGAGCCAGCACCGAACACCAGCATGAACACGCGCGGCACGTTGTGCCCCAGAGCCTGCGCCATGCCCGGGTGAGTCAGTGCCGCTTGAATGACCAGTCCGATCCGCGTGCGCGTGAGCAACAGCCACACACACAGAAGCATCACCAGAGCGGTCACCATCATGAAGCCGCGTGTCGCGGGAAACGGGGAGCAGACAATCCGCACGGCCGCATCGGCGGCGCTGCACAGGCCCGCAGGCGCCTGGCCCCACACCACACGCAGGCCTTCCACGGAATGATTGACCAGCGTGAACGCCGGGCCCTGCAAGGCCGGCGGCGGCGTGAAATCCAGCGCCATGCGGCCCCAGATCAGTTGCACCAGCTCAAGGATCACGTAAGAAAGGCCGAAAGTAATCAGCAGCTCGGGAACATGCCCATGCTTGTAGACCTTGCGCAGCGCGAAGCGCTCGAACAGCGCCCCCAGCACACCAGTGGCCAAAGGGGCCAACACCAGCGCCGGCCAGAACCCCGTGAAGCGCGAGATGGTGTAGCCCAGGTAGGCACCCAGCATATAGAAGCTGGCATGGGCGAAGTTCAGCACCCCCATCATGCTGAAGATCAGCGTCAGGCCGGAGCTGAGCATGAACAGAATCAGGCCATAGCTCAGGCCGTTGAGCATCGAGACGACGAAAAACTCCATGGGATGCGATTGTCTCGCAGCCGGACAGGAAAAAAGGCGGGTTTCAAACCCGCCCGCGGCCCCAGGGGCTCAGAGCCCAGGCAGCTTGTAATCCTTGAGCTGCTCGCGCAGCTTGGTTTTCAGCATCTTGCCAGTGGCGCCGAGCGGAATGGCATCGACGAACACCACGTCATCGGGTTTCTGCCACTTGGCCACTTTGCCCTCATAGAAGGCCAGCAGTTCGTCGCGCGTGACCTCAGCGCCCGGCTTCTTCACCACCGCCACGATCGGGCGCTCGTCCCATTTGGGATGGGGCATGCCCACGCACGCCGCCATGGCGATCGCCGGGTGAGCCATGGCCACGTTCTCGATATCGATAGAGCTGATCCACTCGCCGCCGGACTTGATGACGTCCTTGCTGCGATCGGTGATCTGCATGAAGCCATCGGGATCGATGGTGGCCACATCGCCAGTGGGGAACCAGCCGTCGATGAGCGGATTGCCGCCTTCGTTCTTGTAGTAGGTTTCAAGAATCCATGGGCCCTTGACGTACAGATCGCCATACGTCTTGCCGTCCCAAGGCAGTTCCTGGCCATCGTCGCCGACGATTTTCATGTCGACGCCGTAGATCGCGCGGCCCTGCTTGAGGCGGATCTGCATCTTGCCCTCATCGGACAAGCCGCGGTGCTTCTCCTTGAGCGTGCACACGGTGCCCAGAGGGCTCATTTCGGTCATGCCCCAGGCGTGGAGTACATCCACACCGTAATTCTTGTTGAAAGACTCGATCATGGCCGGCGGGCAGGCGGAGCCTCCAATGACCGTGCGCGTCAAGGTCGAAAAACGCAGATCGTTGGTGCTCATATAGCCCAGGAGCATCTGCCACACAGTGGGAACGCCCGCGGCAAACGTGACTTTTTCGGCCTCCATCAGCTCATAGACGGATTTCCCGTCCAGTGCCGGCCCCGGGAAAACCAGCTTGGCCCCCACCATGGCGGCCGAATAAGGCATGCCCCAGGCGTTCACGTGGAACATGGGCACCACCGGTAGCGCCGAATCGCTGGCCGACAGGTTCATGCCGTCCGGCAATGCGGCGCCGTAGGCGTGCAGCACCGTGGAGCGGTGGCTGTACAGCGCCGCCTTCGGATGTCCGGTGGTGCCACTGGTGTAGCACATGCTGGAGGCCGTGTTCTCGTCGAACACCGGCCAGGTGTAAGTGCTCGATTGAGCGCCGATCCAGGCCTCGTAGCTGAGCAGGTTGGGAATTCCGGAATCCTGCGGGAGCTTGTCGGTATCGCACAGGGCAATCCAGTGGGTCACCTGAGGGCAATGCGCATGGATGCCCTGGATGATCGGCAGAAAGCTCATGTCGAAGCACATGATCCGGTCTTCGGCATGATTGACGATCCAGGCGATCTGCTCAGGCAGCAGGCGCGGGTTGACGGTATGCAGCACGCGGCCCGAGCCGCTCACGCCGAAATACAGCTCCAGGTGCCGGTAGCCGTTCCAGGCCAGCGTGCCCACGCGGTCGCTGGCTTTCAGGCCCAGCTCGTCCAGCCCGTTGGCCACCTGCTTGGCGCGCTTTTGCACATCGGCCCAGGTATAGCGATGGATATCGCCTTCTACGCGCCGCGACACCACTTCCCCATCGCCGTGGTGCCTGGCGGCATGGTCGATGAGAGTTGAAATCAGCAGCGGGTGGTTCTGCATCTGGCCGAGCATCGGGAAATCTCCTGAAAAATACGTTGTCAATCGCGACATTGTGTACCAGCCTTAGCCCTGAATCTGGCTGCCCGGAGGTAGTGATTACACCAGGGTCTCCCATGCAAGCTTCCTGCAGGACGAGCAGGGTCGGCGACAATGCGGGCATGCAAGAAGAGGCGCAACTCGCGAATCAGGCCTTTGATACGGGCCTGCCCTGGCACAACCGGTTTGCCGGCTTGGGGCCGGCGTTTTACACGCGGCTCCAGCCTGTGGCCGTGCGCGAGCCTTATTGGGTGGCGCGCAGCCAATCCATGGCCCGCGAACTGGGGCTGGAGGAAGACTGGTGGCGCACCCAGGAGGCGCTGGAGGCTTTCTCGGGCAACCGGCCGCTCGCCGGCAGCCAGCCACTCGCCAGCGTCTACAGCGGCCACCAGTTCGGTGTCTGGGCGGGCCAGCTCGGCGATGGGCGTGCCGTGCTGCTGGGTGAAGTGACACCGCCGCAGGGTCCGTCGCTCGAACTCCAGTTCAAGGGCAGCGGCATGACGCCCTACTCCCGCATGGGCGACGGCCGGGCGGTGCTGCGCTCCTCGATCCGCGAGTTCCTGTGCAGCGAAGCCATGCACGCGCTTCGCATTCCCACCACCCGGGCCTTGTGCGTGACTGGTTCCGATCAACCCGTGCGCCGTGAAACCATTGAAACGGCCGCCGTGGTCACCCGTGCGGCGCCCAGTTTCATCCGCTTCGGCCATTTCGAGCATTTCAGCCATACCGGGCAGCATGAAGAGCTGAAGAAACTGACCGGCTACGTGATCGACAACTTCTACCCCGCCTGCCGCGATGCCGCCAACCCGCCCGCCGCGCTGCTGGCGGAGGTCACGAGCCGCACCGCCTCGTTGATGGCGGCCTGGCAGGCGATCGGCTTTTGCCATGGGGTGATGAATACCGACAACATGAGCATATTGGGCCTGACCATTGACTACGGCCCCTTCCAGTTCATGGATGGCTTCGATCCTAACCACATATCGAACCACTCCGACACCAGCGGCCGCTACGCCTACAAGCAGCAGCCCCAGGTGGCCTATTGGAATCTCTTTGCCCTGGCACAGGCACTGCTGCCCTTGATCGGCGAGCCGGACGATGCCATGGCTGCTCTGGAGCCCTACAAAGCCCTGTTCCCCGCCGAGCTGGACCGCCGCATGGCCGCCAAGCTGGGCTTTGCCCAGGCCAGCGACGGCACCCGAGCACTGACCGCGGACATTCTGGCGCTGATGGCCGGCGAACGTACCGATTACCCCATTTTCTGGCGCCGCTGGGCAGAGCATCTGGCTGGGGCGTCTGCCGATACACTGCGCGATCTCTTCGTGGACCGGGCTGCCGCGGACCGTTGGCTGCAGCGGTTTCAGGAGCATTCGGCGCAGGGCGGACCCCAGCCGGAAGCTGGCCTCGCGCTCGAGAACAACCCCTCGGTCGTGCTTCGGAACCATTTGGCTGAACAAGCCATCGCGCTGGCGAACCAAAAGGACTTTTCCATGGTCGAACAGCTTTTGGCTGTGCTTGAAAATCCGTTCAAGGACCATCCTGAACACGCTGCCTGGGCTGGCTTCCCGCCGGACTGGGCTTCCTCCATCCAGATCAGTTGCTCATCATGACCCATCCTGTAGAAAAAACCGATGCTGAATGGCGCGAACTGCTCGACGCCAAGGGCGCCGAGCCGGCCGCCTATCAGGTCACGCGCCATGCCGCCACCGAGCGCCCTTTCACCGGCAAATATGAACAGCACTGGGCCGACGGCAGCTACCACTGCGTATGCTGCGGCGCCAAGCTGTTCGACTCGGACACCAAATTCGATGCTGGTTGCGGCTGGCCCAGTTTTTCACTGGCCATCCCCGGCGCCATTGAGGAGCGGCGCGACACCAGCCACGGCATGGTGCGGGTGGAAACCGTGTGCGCCAACTGCGGTGCTCATCTGGGCCATGTATTCCCGGACGGCCCAGCCCCCACCGGCCTGCGCTATTGCATGAACTCCGCCTCGCTGGATTTCACTGCGGAATAATTCCTTTATGAAAATATTGCTCGATTTCGTCCCTCTTGTACTGTTTTTCATTGCGTACAAGCTGTACGGCATCTATGCGGGTACCGCCGTGCTGATGGGCGCCACCGTGGTGCAGATGGCGATCATCTACTTCATGGACAAGAAACTCAGCGCCATGCACAAGGCCACGCTGGCGCTGATCCTCATCTTCGGCGCCCTCACGCTGATCCTGAAGGATGATCGTTTCATCAAGTGGAAACCCACGGTGCTCTATGCCGCGATGGCGGTAGCGCTGGCGGTGGCGCTTTGGGGCTTTGGCAAGAATTTCCTGAAGATGATGCTGGGCAACCAGATCACCCTGCCGGAAAACGTCTGGGTGCGGCTGAACACGATCTGGGTGGTCTATTGCCTATTCATGGCCGCGATCAACGGCTATGTGGCCGCCTATTACTCCACAGATGCCTGGGCCAGCTTCAAGCTCTGGGGCTATGTGTTCCCGCTGGCCTTCATCATTGGCCAGGGCTTCTACGTCGCCCGCCACATCGTGGACGACACCGACAAGCCCGCCGAGCCGCCCGGAGACGTCCAATGAGCACCTCTTCACTGGCCGATCAAATGGCCGCACGCCTGCAGGCCGTTCTCCAACCGACCGAACTCGAAGTACTGGACGAGAGCTGGCAGCACGCGGGCCATGCGGGCGCCAACGGCACCGGTTTTGGCACACACTTCAGGGTGCGCATTGCCGCGCCGCAGTTCGCCGGCAAGACGCGCGTGGCCCGGCACCGGCTTGTGTATGATGCATTGCAAATTTTCATTGATCAAGGCGTACACGCCCTCGCGATAGAAACCCGCTGAAACGCCGCAAAAATGCATTGGAAACACGCTGAAACGGGTTGAATCAAGAACTTCCCCCGCGTGCCCTAATCTCATTGCTTTCTCACATGCTCGCCCCGCAGGGGTTTTCCAAGGTACAC
The DNA here is from genome assembly GCF_049532675.1 of Ottowia sp. VDI28. NCBI lineage: Bacteria > Pseudomonadati > Pseudomonadota > Betaproteobacteria > Burkholderiales > Comamonadaceae > Ottowia > Ottowia sp. VDI28. The sequence goes on from NZ_CP149820.1 coordinate 3,460,091, forward strand.
AGACTCATGAAAAAACAACTCCTGGCCGCCACCGCAGCCGCCCTGTTCGCGGGCGCCCTGGCACTGCCCGCTGCGGCACAGAACGTCGCTATAGTAAATGGCAAGCCGGTGCCCACAGCCCGTCTGAAGGCCCTGGAAGAGCAAGTGGCGCTGCAAGCGCAGCGTACGGGCCGCCCGGTACCTCCTGAAGTTCAGAACCAGTTGAAGGATGAAGTCATCGCGCGCGAAATCTTCATGCAGGAGGCCCAACGGAAAGGGGTTGAAGGTTCACCGGAATACAAGAGCCAGATGGAAATGGCCCGCCAGAGCGTGATGATCAACGCGCTGTTTGAAGACTACAAGAAAAAGCACCCGGTGACCGACGAAGAGGCCAAGGCCGAGTACGACCGCATCGTGGGCGCCCAAACGCCGCCGGCAGGCGCCAAGGAATACAAGGCGCGCCACATCCTGGTCGAGAAGGAAGACGAAGCCAAGGCCATCATCGCCCAGCTCAAGAAGGGCGGCAAGTTCGAAGACATCGCCAAGAAGCAATCCAAGGATCCGGGATCCGGCGCCAATGGCGGCGATCTGGGCTGGGCCAACCCTGCAGGCTACGTGCCTGAGTTCGCCGATGCGCTGAAGAAACTGGACAAGGGCCAAACGAGCGAAGCGCCTGTCAAGTCGCAGTTCGGCTATCACATCATCCGTGTGGACGACGTGCGTGACGCCAAGGCACCCGAAGCGCCCAAGTTCGAAGATGTCAAGCCGCAGATCGCACAGCAGATGCAGCAGCAGAAGCTGGCGAAGTACCAGGAAGAGCTGCGCTCGAAGGCCAAAGTCGAGTAAGCAGCGGCGACGGCAACAGGTGGAAACACTGCAGCAACAGGCCGAGACATGGCGGCAGTCCGCTGCAGAAGCTCAACAGGCCTGCTTGCATGCTGAAAACCAGGCCCGCCACTGGGAGAGCGCAGCCAAGGATCTGACGCGAGAGCGGGATGCCTTGATGCAAAGCCTGTACGACTTGCAGGCAGATTTGACCGCGCACCAGCAGCGGCAGCAGCACCAGACTCGCCTCTACGATCAGATGCTGATGGACCTGCTGCACCGGCACGCCGAAGAAGTCGATTTCGCGGCTTCGCCACCACATGTGCGGCGCGCATCAGCCATTCCGCGCCTGCTTGCCTGGTGCCGCAGGCAGATGCCGGTCAGCCTGCCGCCTGCGCTTCAATTCGTACGTCCGCAGTTGCACAAGCTGCTGATAGGGATCAACCCGGTGGCCAAGGTGGTGGCGCGTTCCACCTTCTTCGACAGCGATTGGTACCGGACCCAGTACCCGGAGGCGGCCGCGCTGGGAGCCCATCCGGCCTATCACTACACGGTGATCGGCGCCCAAGCCGGCCATGATCCCGGCCCTTGGTTCTCCACCCGCCGCTACCTGGCCCTTCATCCTGAGTTGGCCGGCAAGGGCGTCAACGCGCTCTACCACTTCGAGATGGAGGGGCGCAGATCCGGACGTTCCTTTGGCGCGAACAACGGCATGACGGCAACCCAGGCGCGCCATCAGGCAAGAGCGCCAGCGCTACCGGCACAAGAGAAAACGCGGCATATCGAGCAGGCCCAGAGCCAGTTGAGGGCGTTCCTGGCCGGCGCGGACAACCGGCTGGTGTTTCCGCCCCACCCCGACCCTGCGGTGTCGATCGTGGTAGTGCTATTCAACAATGCCGCCCTGACGCTGCAATGCCTGATGTCGGTCCACCAGCACCTGGCGCTTCCGCTCGAAGTGATCGTGGTGGACAATGCCTCCACCGACGAAACCTCCCAGTTGCTGGAGCGCTTGCAGGGCTGCACCGTTTTGCGCCAACAGGAAAACCTGCACTTTCTGCGCGCGGCCAATCTCGGTGCGCGGGCCGCACGCGGCCGCAATCTGCTGTTTCTCAACAACGACACCACCCTGCGCAGCCAGGCACTCTCCGCGGCATGCGAAATCCTGGATGACGAGCCGAGCGTAGGCGCAGTTGGCGGACAGATTCTGCTGCTGGATGGCAGCCTGCAGGAAGCTGGCTCGATCCTCTGGCAGGACGGCAGCACCTCGGGCTACGGCCGCGGCGCCGACCCCATGGATACGCTCTACCAGTTCCAAAGAGATGTGGACTACTGCTCCGGCGCGTTTTTGATGGTCAAGCGAGCGGTGTTCGATCAACTGGGTGGCTTCGACCCCTTGTTCGCGCCTGCCTATTACGAGGACGTGGACCTGTGCGTCCGGATCAGCGAGGCCGGATGGCGCGTGGTCTACAGCCCGCGTATCCAGATCGATCATGTGGAGTCGGCCAGCTATGGCGCCGACGGTAACACCAACAAGCACATCGTCAACAACCGGGAGCGCTTCAAGCGCCGCCACGCCGCCAGGCTGCAGCGGGCCTGCGCGCACCTGACCACCGATGAGCTGTACGCCCGCCTGACCCCGGGCCGCTACCCTGCCCGCCTGCTGTTCGTCGACGATTGTTGGCCCCTGGCGAGCCTGGGCAGCGGCTTTCCCCGAGCCTATGAGTTTCTGGCCTCACTGTGCGAGACTGGGGTCTTTGTCACTCATTACGCCACCAGTCCGGGCAACACCGGCCTCATGGCCTCTCATGACACACTGACGGCAGGTGTGGAGCGTGCCGGCGGCGGCCAAGGCCAGCTCATATCGTTTCTGCAGGATCGCAAGGGCTACTACGACTGCCTCGTCGTGAGCCGGCCCCACAATATGCGGGCCGTGAGCGCATGGCTTGAGCAGCATCCGGATGAAGCTGCCAGACTGCACATCATCTACGACGCTGAAGCGATCGCATCGCTGCGCGAGTTGCTGCGCAGCCAGGCCCGCCCAGGGTCCCCGGCGCCATCCATGAGCTTGCAGGATGAGATGTCGCTGACGCGGAAGGCCGACACCATCATTGCCGTCAACGAGGCCGAGGCCAACATGTTCCGCGGTGCCGGGCGCGCCGATGTGCGGGTGCTCGGGCATTGTGTCGACCTCCACCTGAGTCCGGCTCCGTTCGAAGCGCGTGCCCATCTGCTGTTTGTCGGCCGCTTGGCCGAGATGGATTCACCCAATGTGGACGCCATCGAATGGTTCATCGAGGAGATCATGCCCTTGCTCGACCGTCAGCTCGGCAGTGGCTATGGCGTGGACCTGGTGGGCTTGTGCGCCGACGAACTGCGCCAGCGCTATGCCCATCATGCGCGCGTGCGCTTTCACGGACGAATCGACGATCTGGAGCCGTTCTACAACCAAGCGCGGGTCTTCATTGCGCCGGCCCGCTTTGCCGCCGGCGTACCGCTCAAGGTGTACGAGGCGGCCGCGCACGGTGTGCCCGTCGTCGCTTCATCCTTGCTTGGAAGGCAATTGAGCTGGTTTGACGGCGAGGACATGATGCTGGCCGACAGCCCGCAGGAGTTTGCCGACGCCTGCGCTGCGCTGTACCACAACGCCTCACGCTGGTCTGCGATCCGCGAGGCTGCAGCGGAGCGTGTGCAGCGCGAATGCGGCCGCCAGGAGTTCGGGCGCCGGGTACAGGGCTTGCTGGCCGGACTCCTCACCGAAGCGCCTGCAGCCTCCCTGTACGCTGGCGAATCAGCTCCGGACCAGCCTGGGTCCGGAATTCAGCTGCCGCTTTCAGGTTGAATCAACCCCTGCTTGAATTCGTCAATTAGCTTGCCGGCTTCCTCCGGATCGTTATAGACCGGAACAGCGCCCCCCGCCCCGCTCTGCGTGCTTTTCGCGCCTGCGCTGGAATTTTCGGCGTCCTGCGGCATGGGTTTGGCCTGGCAAATGGCTTCTCGCGACGGCACCGGCTTGCCCAGCAAATAGCTGGTCACGAGCGGATCCACACAGGCATCTTGGTATGGAAACACGCCATGCTGATAGTCCCCAGGCACATACACCCGGTGAGCGCCGGGCAATTGGGCAAAAAAGGCGTTCGCCCCTCCGGTGTACGTGGCTGAATCGAACTCGGACTGCAGGAACAGTATGTCGAGCGGCTTCATGGGCGCGAAGTCCGGCTTTTTCACGCTGGGGCCGCCCCACAGGCCACAAACTCTTTGGTCCAGCAGCGTCGAGAAAAACAAGGGCGCGCGTTGGGCGGCATCCCGGATCACCCCGCTCCACGCGGTCCAATCGGTGCTCCAAGGGGTATCGTTGCAGCGGACGGCTTGGCCCCCTGCCGGGTTCAAGGCCACGCTGGAGAATGCCGGGTTCAGCCACAGATGCTCATAGATGGCATAGAGGGTGGCACCGGCATATTCACGCAGCTCCTCATCGCGCACCGCGGAGACTGGATCGAAGACATATTCATCCAACCCTTTCTCGACCGCGTCCTCGTCCGCGGGATCCGGCACATTTTTCAAGACGGCGTCCAGCCCCTTGCCTGCTGCGACGGCATTCAGGTAACTGTCGGCGTCCTTCCGGAAGTACCCCAGACCACTCAGCGGGCGGCCAAGAACAGCCTGCATTTTTTCGCTCAGGCTCGGGAAAATGGCCTGCACCTGAGCCTGGTTTTCACCCAGGTGGAAGTAGTCGGCATGGCGCACCGCATAGGCCGATAGCAACTCATCGAACAAGCGCTGGCGAGCTACAGGCTGAGGAGTGAGTGCCGCCGCCTCGAAGGTGGTGCTGAAATCGGCCGCACTGTCGAGCACCATGCGGCCGACCTTCTCGGGGAACAGGCTTGCATACCAGGCCCCCAGCCACGTGCCGTACGAATAGCCGACGTAGTTGAGCTTTTCGTCGCCCAGCAAACCGCGCATCAGATCCATGTCGCGCGCCGTTGCGTCCGTATTGATGTACGGCGTTACCGGATTCTTGCGGCAAGCCTCGGCAAGCTTCCCATTGTTGTATTCAATGTTTTCCAGAGACTCTGGCGTATTCCAGCCGCTGGGGGTTTCGTCCACGAAACGTGTCAATTCGTTGGTCGCGCAATCAAGCCGTGTGCTGGCGCCGACGCCGCGAGGCGAAAATCCGACCATGTCGTATTCGTCAAGCAAGCGGAGTTGCTCGGCGCCTTGCGGGCTTTCCGGATTGCTTTTCGCGAAGGCGGCGAACAGCCGCAATGAGAGGGACAAGCCATCAGTCCCGGGCCCACCGGGGTTGAACACCAGCGCACCGCGCCGATTCTCGGGCTTGGCGGCGGCCAGACGCATGACCGCGATCGAAACATCACCGCGTTCGGCGTTGGCCCAGTCCAGCGGCGCGCGGATATAGCCGCAGCGCAAGCGATCCGAGCCTTTCAATTCGTCGAACGTCGTATTGGCCATGCCCAGAATGGTGGCGTCACACTCTGTCCATTGAACAGTCTGCTCCCGGTACGGCTGCAGGGGATCTGACCCGTCACTTCCACCGCAGGCAACAAGGCCGGAAATCACCACTGCGGACAACAGCCATTCGCCCATGCGCCAGGGTTTTCTTGTAGATACCATTTTTTGATCGAGAAGTGGAGGTGTCTTCATGCTGCTTGTGCCCCCGCAGTACTTGGCAGCAGCAGACTCACTGACGCAGGTTGGGTGGAATCAGCCCTCGTTTGAACTCATCGATCAACTCGGACGCCTCTTTCGGATCCTTGTAGACCGGAGGTACGCTGCCAGCCGGCTCCGCGGCGCTAGCGGCCTTCCGCTCTGAACTGGCTGCCTGGCCTCCGCTTGGTGCGTCCTGCGCCAACGGATGAGTTGGGCAGATCGCTTCGCGCTCGCTGAGGGTGTCTCCCAGCAAGTAGTTGGTGACCAGCGGGTCCACGCAAGAGTCCGTGTAAGGATAGACGCCGTGCTGGTACTCCCCCTGCACATAGACGCGGCGCGCGCCGGGCAACTGGGCGAAGAATGCGTTGGCTCCATCGGTGTTGGTGGCGGCGTCGTATTGCGATTGCACGAAGAGGATATCGAGCGGCTTCATGGAGGCCAGATCGGGCTTGCTGACCTTGGGGCCACCCCAGAAAGCGCAGGTGTGCACACCGAGCAGCCCCGAGAAGAACATGGGCGCGCGCTGCGCCAAACCGCGCACCAGGCTGGCCCAGGCTGTCAAATCCGTTGTCGCGGCGGAGTCGTTGCAATGGATGGCCGTCAATACCGCACTCGAGGAGTCCAAGGCAATGCTTGTTGGCTGCGGATTGATCCAGTTGGCTGCGTAGCTTCGCTGGAGGTTTTCCGCTGCCGCGCGGATGTCCGTGTTCCGCTTCTGGTTCGAGGGGTCGAACACATACCCGTCCAGCGCCTTGTCGACGGCGTCCATGTCGGCAGGATCGGCCGCCGCTTTCAGCACGGCATCCATCCCGCGCGCAGCAGCGATCGCTTCAAGGTATTTGTCGGCGCCCGTGCGCTGATAGCTGTACGAGGAGATGGGGCCGCTCAATACCTGTTGCACGCGAGGGCTCAAGCCCGGCATGATGGACTGCACCTCTGCCGCCGTGGTGCCAAGCTGGAAATAGTCGGCGTGCCGGACCGCGTAAGGCACGATCACGTCGTCGAGCAGGCGCTGGCGGGCGGGCGGTTGGGCAGCGAGAACCGTTTGCTCGAGCGTGGTGGAGAAATCGGTCGAGCTGTCCAGCACCATGCGGCCCACTTTCTCGGGGAACAGGCTTGCATACCATGCGCCCAGCCAGGTACCGTAAGAGTAGCCCAGGTAGTTCAGCTTGTCGTCTCCCAGCAGGCCACGTATCAGGTCCATGTCGCGCGCCGTGGCATCGCTATTGATGTAGGGCGTGATCGGGTTCTTCAGGCAGGCTTCGGCTGTCTTGCGGCCGTTGTAATTGGCGTTGGCGATGTTTTCAGGCGTATCCCACTCCGCCGCGCTGGTCAGCACAGCGCGCTCTACTTCATTGGTGCCGCACTGCAGTTGCGTGCTGGCGCCGGTACCGCGGGGAGAGAATCCCACCATGTCGTACTCATCCAGCAGGCGCAGTTGCCTCGCGCCTTGCGGGCTCTCTGGGTTGCTCTTGTAGAAAGCACCGAATAGTGCGAAGGTCGTGCTGAGACCGTCCGCGCCAGGGCCGCCGGGGTTGAACAGCAAAGCCCCGCGCCGCTGCCCGGGCTTGCCGGCAGCCAAGCGCATGACGCTCACCACGATGTCGCCCCGCTCGGTATTCGACCAATCCAGCGGAGCACGCACAAAGCCGCAGCGCAGCCGGTCGCCGGCTGCTGTGGTCAATTCATGGAGGGCCGCGCTGCTGGAGCCGAAAATGGTCGAATCGCACTCAGTCCATTGAACGGTCTGTTCCCGATATTTTTGCAGAGGATCGGGATCGCCATCTCCGCCGCACGCACCAAGGGCGGCAACAATGGTGGTGCAAGCTAGCGCCTTGCAAGCCTTGGCGGAAAGGCGGCTGAAATTCATCCGGGGAAATCCTTGAGAGTCTGTGAGTCTTGTTTTCAAATGCTACAAGACATGACTTCTCCCGGGTATCCCTGAAATCCGGTAATCTTTCAGAATGTGTTCACGTTCTCAGGCGATATGGCGCAGAGCCGCCAATGAGATGAACAGGCCCACCAGTATGGGCTGGTGCAGCATGTAATAGCTGAGGCTCCACCGCCCGAGCTTTGCCAGGCCATCGGCCCCTGATGTTCCGGCCAGCGCTGCGGGGTGCCTTGCCAGCAGCCATTGAGCGAATGAGGCGCCCCACCACATGATCCCCAGCCATGGCAGCAAAGGCACGTAGTCTTCGGTCAACGGTTTGTGCGTGATCAAACCAAGCCAGTTGAGCCATCGGCTGTTCAGCAGATCAGTCAACCACAACGGCGCGCTGTGGGCCAGTGCCTGTGGCAGCAGAAAAGCCAGCACGATCAGCGCAGCCCCCCAGACGATTCCCCTGCCCTTGCGCATCCAGCCGCGTAGCAGCAACCAGCGCGTCATGAGCAGCATGACCGCCATGCCGTGCAGTACCCCAAAGTAGATGAAGCGCTCATGAAACATCCACCACGAACCGAGCGATACCAGCAGCGCGCATCCTGCCACCTGCGCCCAGCGGCGCCAGAAGCGCGGCCAGGTCTGCCCCTGCCGCACCGCAACCGCCTGCCCCATGCCCGCGGCTAGCAGGAACAGGCTGACGATGGCCGTGCGCTGCAAGGTCCAGCGTGGATCGTCATAGAAGTTCTGGTGGATGTATCCGAAGTGATTGAGATCGAAGCTGAAGTGGTAGAGCGTCATCCACACCATGGCGATACCGCGGAACGCGTCGAGGCGGTCTAAGCGCTGGGGACGGGCAACCGTTTGGAAAGGCATGGAAAGCAGATTCGGATTCGGGCGTAGGACAAAGGCGCGCGCGCCCATATTAGCCTCACGGGCGGGCCATTCGTCATTACTATTCGAATAGATGACTAAGAGCCGGATTTTTCGAATCACGCTCAGGGTCGTGTGGGCCCTGGCATTGACCTTGGTGTTGCTCGTGGCCGGAGCGCTGGCCTTTGTTTACCTGTACGACTGGAACAAGAGCCGCCCCTGGGTCAATCAACAGGTTTCGCAGGCACTGGGCCGGGATTTTGCCGTGCAAGGTGATCTCGCAGTCCATTGGCAGTGGCCACAACCCGCAGAGCCAGGCTGGCAACGCTGGATCCCTGGCCCGCTGGTGCAGGCACACGACGTGTTCATCGGTAACCCGGCCGGGTTTGCCGCGGGCCTTGCGCCGGGCCAGGAAGAAAAATTTGCCCGTATCGGCCAGGCGGGCATCCGCTTGGCCCTGCCTCCGCTGCTCTGGCGTCATTTTGATATTCGCAGTGTGGCGCTCTCCGAACCCGATGTGCAGCTGATCCGCAAACTTGACGGCAGCAGCAATTGGACATTCGAGCTACCCGAGTCTTCCGCCGGCGGAGAAAGCCGCTGGCGCGTGTCGCTGGGCCGCCTTTCGGTCGATCACGGCCTGCTGGCCTATGACGATGCCAAAACCAAGCTGGCCGTACGGGCGCAGTTAGCCAGCCTTCGGCCCGCCGATACCGAGGATGGCCGTTACGGCATCGGCTTCACGCTCAGCGGCCGCTATGGTAAAGCCGAAGTCAAGGGAGAAGGCAAGGCGGGACCTTTGCTGTCGCTGCGTGACGAGCGTATCGACTACCCGCTGAAATTCGATGCCCATGCAGGGCGCCTGGGCGCCACGGCGGAGGGCATCATCGAGAATCCGCGCGCCCTTTCGGGGCTGGATCTCCGGGTTTCGGTCAAGGGCGACAGCATGGCGCAACTTTATGGGCTCACAGGCCTGGTGCTGCCCGATACACCGCCGTTTCAAACCCGCGGCCGGCTCGTAGGTTCGCTCAAGCCGAACGGAGCCGTGTGGAGCTACAACGATTTCACCGGCTCCGTGGGCCAGAGCGATCTGCGCGGACAACTCACCTACACCTCGGCACAACCGCGCCCCCGGCTTACGGGCAAGATGAGCTCGCGCCAACTGCGGCTCGCGGATTTGGGGCCTACCATTGGTGTCGGCTCCAGCACGCCCGAGAAGAAAGCGCGCCCGGGCAAGGTATTGCCCGACGATCCGTTCGCCACCGAACGCTGGGACAAGATGGATCTCGACATCGACTACGCTGCCCAACGCGTTCTGCGCCCGGAAGCCGTGCCGATTGACAGCCTGCGCGTACATGCCCGGCTGGAAAACGCCCAGCTCAAGCTCGCGCCCCTCGATTTCGGCGTAGCCAAGGGCCGCTTCAAGACGCAGGTGGAGCTTGATGCCAAGGCCAAGCCGCTTCGCGTCTCCGTGCGCGGAGAGGTGCGAGATCTGAGCCTCTCCTCGCTGTTCCCGAAGGTCGAGCTGATGAAGAAAAGCCTGGGACGCATGGATGGCGGTGTAGCGCTGAACGGCCAGGGCCCCTCGATCGCGAAGATTCTGGCCAGTGCCAATGGAGAAGCCAAACTCTACGTGCGCGACGGTGTCATGAGCAAGCAATTGCTGGATCTGGCAGGTCTCAATCTCGGCAGCGTGGTGCTCTCCAAGCTGTTTGGCTCCGACAAGGAGGTCAGCCTGCGCTGCGCGATCGCCGACGTACCGGTGAGAAGCGGGGTGGCGTACGCACGCAATGTGAAGATCAACACGGAAGATGCACTGATCGACATCACCGGCACCGTGGACATGGCCAATGAAATGGCCGATCTGGATGTCAACCCGAAAGCGTACAAGCTCAAGTTCTTCTCGCTGCGTACGCCCTTGGAGGTGCGCGGACCATTTGCCAATGCGCATGTGGGCGTGAAGCCAGGGCCATTACTCCTGCGCGCGGCCGCCGTGGCGGCGGCGGCGGCCGCGGCACCGGCGGCCCTGGCCCTGGTACCCATTACCGTACCCGGCGCCGAAGACGATGCTGCTTGCGCTCCCCTTCTGGCAACAGCGGCCAAGCCACCCAAGGTGGGCCGGACAGGGTCCGCGCCGACCGAAGAACCTGCAGCCCGGAGTTCAGCAAAACGAGCGGAGCCTTCCCCACAACCCGCTGCCGGAGAATTTTCCAGCGGTTCGCCAAAGCGCTAAGCGCAAATCATTGATAACCGTGGTTGTGGCGATAATGGAGCCGAGCCAACCCTTGACCTTGACTTCCTGGGAGCCCCTATGAAGATCCTTCTTCCTGTTGACGGTACTGAACTCTCGCTGCATGAAACCCGTTTTGCGCTGCGATTGCTGCGTGAAGGACTAAGCGCCAGTTTCGTGCTGGCCAATGTGCAGGAGCCCGCTTCGTTCTACGAGATGGTCACCGCGCAAGACATGGAGCTCATCGGCAATGCTGCCCAGGAGGCGGGCGAGGATCTGATGGCAGCCTCGGCCCAATTGCTGCAAGAAGCCGGCGCGGACTTTGAAACCGCGGTAATTTCAGGCGACCCCGTGCAAGCCATGCTGGAGCTGATCGAAATACACCGCTGCGACATGGTAGTCATGGGCTCGCGTGCCCTCAGCGCGATCCGCCGCGCGTTCGAGGGAGGCTCCACCTCCCGCCGGTTGATCCAGGATTCACCGGTACCGGTGCTGCTGGTGAAGCCGCCACCTCCAGCATCAGACGCACCGGACGAAGCCGCGGATTCAAACGAATAAATTCACAGCTTCTCTGTCTGCCCGCTGCGCGGCTGCCATTTCATCAGGCGCCGCTCCACAACGCCCACCAATCCATCAAGCACCAGCGCGCATACAGTAAGCAGCACGATACCAGCCACCACGGTGTTGATGTCGAAACTGCCTTCCGCCTGCAGGATCAGGTAGCCGACCCCGCGCGCCGAGCCAAGATATTCACCCACCACGGCACCCACGAACGCCAAGCCCACCGAGCTGTGCAAGCTGGAGAACACCCAACTCATGGCACTGGGCACATATACATGGCGCAGGAGCTGCCGTGCATTGGCGCCCAGCATGCGGGCGTTGGAAAGCACCACGGGGCTGACTTCCCGAACACCTTGATAGACGTTGAAAAAGACGATGAAGAACACCAGCGTCACGGCCAGCGCCACCTTGGACCAGATACCGAGGCCGAACCACAGCGCAAAGATGGGGGCCAGAATCACCCGGGGCATCGCGTTCGCGGCCTTCAGATAGGGGTCGAGCACGGCCGAGGCGAAAGGCGTCAGGGCGAGCCAAAGGCCTACGCCCAGACCCGCCACGGTACCGATCGCGAAAGCCAGCAGCGTCTCCATCAAGGTCACGCCCAGATGCATGTAGATATCTGCATCGGTCACGAACCAGCGCCACAGGCTGGAAGCCACTTCGGTTGGTTTGCCGAAGAAGAACGCCACCTGGTCGGAGGCATTCGACGCAAAGTGCCAGAGCACCAGAATGACCAGCAGCAAGCCGATCTGCCAGGCCCGCAAGGCCAAACGCGATGTTTGCCTCATCATGCGGCCTTTCGCTTCTGCTGCTCGTAGCCGCGCAGAACTTCATCGCGCAGCACCGACCAGATGGCGGCATGCAATTCTGCGAAACGGGGGTTCTCCCGGATTTCCGCCACATCGCGCGGACGCGGCAAATCGATGGTGAATTCACCAATCGGACGCGTCGCCGGACCGGCTGAGAGCACCACCACGCGATCGGAAAGCGCAATGGCTTCATCCAGATCGTGTGTGATGAACAGCACGGCCTTGCCATGACCGCCCTGCCCCGGCGCGGCCCACAAGTCGAGCAACTCGTTTTCCATCAACTGGCGGGTCTGAATGTCGAGGGCGGAAAAAGGCTCATCCATGAACACGATATCTGGATCCATGATGAGCGTTTGTGCCATCGATACGCGCTTGCGCATACCGCCGGAAAGCTGGTGCGGATAGCGGTCTTCAAAACCGGCAAGGCCCACCCGCGCCAGCCAGGCCCTGCCTTGGCTTTCGGCCTCGGCCGCGGGTGTGCCGCGAAAAATCAGACCCGCGGTCACGTTGTCCAGCGCATTTTTCCAGGGCATCAGTGAATCGGCCTGGAACATGTAGCCGGCCCGGCGGTTCAAACCTTCGAGCGGCTCGCCAAATACGCGTACCGCACCACCGGAGCTTTGCAACAGGCCTGCCCCGATATTCAGCAAGGTTGATTTGCCGCAGCCGGTAGGACCGACCACAGAGACAAATTCACCAGGGGCCACCGTGAGGGTGGCCTCCTGCACGGCCACATAGCGTTGGCCTGGGGTATCCGGGCTGCTAAAAACGACGCTGATGCCTTGCAGATCGAGCGCGGGAATGGAGGAATTCATGTGTGGAATGACGTAGGGCGGGCACTTGTTGCCCACCCCATGGAGATCAAGCGTATTTTGCAGCGGCCTTCTTGGCGAAAGCGTTGGTGTAGGTCTTCGACAGGTCGATTTTCTTGTCCGCGATGCTGGCCTCGAAGGTCTGGAGCATCTTCAGCGCGGTGGCAGGCCCCGCGTCCGGCATGATGCCGTCAGGCGACATGGCCTCTTTCACGTGCTGCCACGCCTCGAGGTACAGCGAGCGGTCGCCCAGCAGGTAGGACTCCGGCACGGTCTTGACCAGCTCCGATGGGCCGGTCTTCTGCAGCCAGCGCAGCGCGCGCACCATGGCGTTGGCGAGCGCCTGAGCCGTGTTGGGATTCTCGGCCAGGAACTTCGCCGGCGCGTACAGGCAAGCAGCGGGCATGGGGCCGCCATAGACGGTCTGCGTGTCCTTCAGCGTGCGGGTGTCCGAGACCACGCGGATCGCCTTGTCGCGCTCGAGCATGGTGATTACCGGATCGAGGTTGGCAATCGCGTCCACCTGTCCGGACTTCACCGCCGACAGCGCGCCGCTGGAGGTGCCCACCCCCACGAACGAGACGTCGGACGCCTTCAGGCCGGCCTTGGCCAGCACATAGGTTGCCATCATCGAGGTGGACGATCCTGGTGCCGATACGCCGATCTTCTTGCCCTTCAAATCGGCCAGCGACTTGTAGTCCGGCATGGTCTTGTTGGAGACGCCCAGCACGATCTGGGGTGCCCGGCCTTGCAGCACGAACTCCTGGATGGCCTGGTTCTTTGCCTGCATGTTGATGGTGTGCTCGTAAGCGCCGGAGACGACATCCGCGCTGCCCCCCACCAGGGCTTGCAGGGCCTTGGAGCCGCCCGCGAAGTCCGGGATTTCGACATCGAGCCCCTCGGCCTTGAAATACCCCAGCCGCTCCGCGATGGACAGGGGCAGGTAATAAAACAGGTTCTTGCCGCCCACGGCAATGGTGAGCTTGGGTTTTTCGATCTTGGCAGCCTGTCCCCACACCGCCGGGAATGCCGTGGCAACGGGAGCGGCGAGCAGGGTTTTCAAAATAGTGCGGCGCATGTACTGTTTCCCTTCAAAGCGGTAGCTATAACCAAAAAACTTTAGCAAATCATTGAAGCCAGCGGACGCAGGATTACCCCAAGACCGCGTTAGGCTCTACGGCAAAGGCCGCTGAAGCGCGTCCGGAAGAGGCCCATGTGGATTCGCGCAGGGATCCATGGGCTTTCTGGGCGCCGGGCAGGTCTTCAGGTAGTTGATCGCCGCCTGGTTGAAGGCGGCCTTGGGTGCGGAGATATGCCCTCCCGCCAGATCCGGCGGCAGCGTGGCTGACCAGAAAGCGCTGGCCACACGGGGTGACAGTGCAGCCGTGACTTGGTACTGCGCCACGGCCCTGCGGCGCGGCCAATCAATGGCCAGCACCACCAGGCGCGCGGGCGCAATGGCTCGCATGCCGCCACGCGCAAAATCCAGCACCACATAAGGACGCGGGTGTTCGGGCATGGTGAGCGTTACCGTGCGGCCGCGAGCCCCCGAGCCCGATGGCACGATGCCCAGCTTGTCTCCGGGCTCCACGAAAGCCACTGTACGATGGCCTGCGGCCACGCGCTTGGATCCTACGCAAGGCGAATAGGCGTATTCGATGGCACGGGCATCCTTGCCCGCGACGGCCATGAGGCCGTGATCGGTCTTGGCCATGCCCAGCAGCGGGCGCGTTTCGCCCTGGGCCGAACGCAGGCTTCTCAGTGTAGCCCCTGCCACGAAAATGCCAGCGTCGGGAAACCAGGTCGTGAGCTGATTGAAGGGGCCACCGGCATCCGTGCACTTGTGCTCGTCGGCAGTTGGCGTGTCGCCGTCAATCATGGGCTCATGCTCAGCGCGCTCGGCGGGCTCCAGCCTGCCCTGGGCGTCGATGTCGTAGCTGATCTTGAGCCCCATCGAGAAGTACTCGCCGAACTGGTCCACGCCAGTCAGCGTGACGTGGGGAAACGGCGTGCCGTTGAGCACCCTGGGGGGTTTCACGTCGGCAGCGGTGCCTTCGGCTGCGGCGGTGCCTTGGGCATCGGGTGCAGCTTCAGAGGCCGGCTGAGGCCCCGCATCCTGAACCGATGGCGCGGCGCAACCGGCCAGGATGAAGGCCAAGGCCAAGGGCGTAAGCAGTCGCAAAGCTTATCCCACCCACTTGCGCGCATTGCGCCACAGTTGCATCCAGGGGCTGAGATCGCTCCTGTCCTGTGATGTCCAGCTCATCTGGATATTGCGGAACACACGCTCTGGGTGCGGCATGAGTGCCGTGAAGCGGCCATCGGCGGTGGTCACAGAGGTGAGCCCGCCCGCGCTGCCGTTCGGATTGAACGGATAGGCTTCAGTGGCTGCGCCGTGGTTGTCGACGAAGCGCATCGCCGCAATGACCCGTTGTGCATTGCCGCGCGCGCTGAAATTGGCGTAGCCTTCGCCGTGCGCCACCGCGATCGGCAGGCGGCTGCCGGTCATGCCCGTGAAGAACAGGCTCGGGGAATCAAGCACCTCCACCATGGCCAACCGGGCCTCGAACCGCTCGCTCTGGTTGGTAGTGAAACGGGGCCAGCTTTCCGCGCCGGGAATGATGTCGGCCAGTTCGGCGAACATCTGACAGCCATTGCAGACACCCAGGCCAAAGGTATCGCCCCTGGCGAAGAACGACTGGAACTGTTCGGCCAACCGCGGATTGAAGGTGATCGAACGCGCCCAGCCGATGCCGGCGCCCAGGGTGTCGCCGTAGCTGAAGCCACCGCAGGCCACCATGCCCTTGAAATCAGCCAGCGTGGCACGGCCGGTCTGCAAATCGGTCATGTGCACATCGACCGCCTCGAAGCCAGCCTCGGTGAAGGCGTAGGCCATCTCGACATGCGAGTTGACGCCCTGCTCGCGCAGGATGGCCACGCGCGGGCGGGCGCCGTTGAACGCAGGGGCTGCAGGCGCCGCGCCTGCAGACACCAGGTGCACATGCAGGCCCGGGTCGTTCGGGACGCCAGCCGCCGCATGCTCGGCGTCGGCACACGCGGGGTTGTCCCGCTCGCGTGCGATCTTCCAGCTCACGCTGTCCCACACCTGGTGCAGATCGTGCAGCGGCGCGCTGAAAATCTCCTTGGCGTCACGCCAGACCGAAAGCTCGCCCTTGCCTTTGTCGATGGACGAGGAAGACGGCCTGGTCTTGCCGATGAAGTGGCTGTGCTTGGAGAGGCCGTGGGCGCGCAGCACCTGCATCACCGCGTCGCGCTCGGCGGTGCGCACCTGCAGCACCACGCCCAGTTCTTCGGCGAACAACGCCCTGAAGGTCAGTTCTTCGCGCCGCGCGCTGACCTGGCTGGCCCAGTTCTTGGCGTCGCCATATTCGGCCCGGCTGTCGCTGATGCCGTCGCCCTCGGTCACCAACAGGTCCACATTCAAGGCCACGCCCACATGGCCGGCGAACGCCATTTCAGCCGCGCAAGCCAGCAAGCCGCCGTCGCTGCGGTCGTGGTAAGCCAGGATTTTCCCGTCGGCGCGCAGCTGATTGACCGCGGACACGAGCTTGACCATGTCCTGCGGGTCGTCCAGATCGGGCACACCATCTTTCTCTGGGCAACCCGACTGATTCATGGTCTGCGCCAGCACGCTGCCCGCCAGGCGGTGCCGGCCCTTGCCCAGATCGACCAGGATCAGGGTAGTGTCGTCCTGGGCCTCCAGCTGCGGCGTAAGGGTGCCCCGCACGTCGCCCAGAGTGGCGAAGGCGCTGACAATCAAGCTCACGGGCGACGTGACCTTCTTCGCGCTGCCGCTCTCGTCCTGCCATTGCGTGCGCATCGACAGCGAATCCTTGCCGACGGGAATCGACACGCCCAATGCGGGGCACAGCTCCATGCCCACGGCTTGCACGGTGGCGTAGAGAGCAGCGTCCTCGCCCGGCTCGCCGCAGGCCGCCATCCAGTTGGCTGAAAGCTTCACGCGGGGCAGATCGATCGGCGCGGCCAGGAGGTTGGTGATGGCTTCGCACACGGCCATGCGGCCGCTGGCGGGCGCGTCGAGCGCGGCCAGGGGCGTGCGCTCGCCCATGCTCATGGCCTCGCCGGCAAAACCCGCATAGTCCGCGAGCGTCACGGCGCAGTCGGCCACAGGCACTTGCCACGGGCCGACCATCTGGTCACGGTGCGTCAGCCCGCCCACGGTACGGTCGCCGATGGTGATCAGAAAGCGCTTGCTGGCCACGGTGGGATGGCTCAGCACCTTGATGACGGCATCCTGCAGCGTGAGGCCGTCCAGGTTCAGCGGCGTGAATGCGCGCTGAACGGATTGGACGTCGCGGTGCATCTTGGGCGGTTTGCCCAAAAGCACGTTCATGGGCATATCGACCGGCTGCCCCTCCCCCTGCCTATGCCAGCCTGAGAAAGAGAAGGCAGATCCACATCGCCTACCACCAGCTGGCGCTCTTCCGTGGCGACCCCCACCACCGAAAACGGGCAGCGCTCGCGGGCGCAGATCTGCTCGAACAAAGGCAGCGATTCGGGGGCGATGGCCAACACATAGCGCTCCTGGCTCTCGTTGCACCAGATTTCCTTGGGTGCAAGCCCGCTTTCCTCGAGCGGCACAGAGCGAAGATCGAAGCTCGCGCCCCGCCCAGCGTCATTGGTGAGCTCGGGGAAGGCGTTCGACAGGCCGCCCGCTCCCACGTCGTGAATGGCCAGCACCGGATTCGCCTCACCCAGCGCCTGACACTGGGTAATGACTTCTTGCGCGCGCCGCTCGATCTCAGGGTTGCCCCGCTGCACGGAATCGAAATCAAGATGCGCGGCATTGGTGCCGCTGGCCAGGGAGCTGGCCGCGCCGCCGCCCATGCCGATGCGCATGCCTGGCCCGCCAAGCTGAATCAGCAGGCTGCCGGCCGGGAACTCGATCTTGCTCGTCAGGCGGGCATCAATGCTGCCCAATCCGCCGGCGATCATGATCGGCTTGTGGTAGCCGCGCTGCACGCCAGCCACTTCCAGCTCGTATTCACGGAAATAGCCAGCCAGATTGGGACGCCCGAACTCGTTGTTGAACGCCGCGCCGCCCAGAGGGCCTTCGGTCATGATCTGCAGCGGGCCGGCCATGTGCTCAGGCTTGCCAAGCGCGCTGTCCCACAGTTTGCTCACCGTGAAGCCCGTGAGGCCCGCCTTGGGCCGGGAGCCGCGCCCTGTGGCGCCTTCATCGCGGATTTCACCGCCGGCGCCCGTGCTGGCCCCGGGGAAAGGGCTGATCGCCGTGGGATGGTTGTGGGTTTCCACCTTCATCAGCACATGGCGCAGCTCATTCTGCTTCTGATAGCGGGCCTCATGCACCTGTCCGTGGCCGGACAGCGGCTGCGGCTGGAACACTTCGCTGACACCGCCTTCCATCACCGCGGCGTTGTCGCTGTAGGCGATCACGGTGTGCTGCGGCGCCAGGGCGTGGGTGTTGCGGATCATGCCGAACAGGCTGCGCTCCTGCGCCACGCCATCGATCGTGAACTGGGCGTTGAAAATCTTGTGCCGGCAGTGCTCGCTGTTGGCCTGCGCGAACATCATCAGTTCCACGTCGCTCGGGTTGCGGCCCAACTGGGTGAAGGCATCGAGCAGGTAGTCGATCTCGTCGGCCGCCAGGGCCAGGCCCCAATCGGCGTTGGCTTTCTCAAGCGCGGCCTTGCCTCCGGCGAGCACGTCGACATGCGCCATGGGCTGCGGATGGAGCGTGGTAAAGAGCGAGCGGGCCTCCTCGCGGGAGGCCAGCACGCTTTCCGTCATCCGATCATGCAGGAGCGCCGCAACGGCCTGCAACGTGGCGTCCGGCAGTTGCCGGCCGCCAGAATCGACCCGGTATTCGACCAGCCGCTCCACCCGGTGCAGCGCAATACCGCAATTGCGGGCGATGTCGGTGGCCTTGCTGGCCCAGGGCGACACCGTACCCAGGCGAGGGGCCACGATGACCGCCGCCCCTTTGCTCCCCTCGCTGGCGGGCTCGCCGTAGCGCAGCAGCGCCGCCAGCTGGTCTTTTTCCGCCTCGGCGGGCACGGCTTCGAATGCGGCCAGATGCACGAAACGCGCAGAAAGCGCCTTGATTTTCGCTTCCACAGCCTGCAGGCGCGGCAACAACTGGCGAACACGAAAATCGCTGAGCGCGTTACCGCCCTCGAAAAATTGAATGTGCTGGGTCACGGTACGGAGCCGATGGTGGCGGGAGGCTTGTAAATGGAGGCAGTGCCTGCCGCTGACTGGGGCAGACGCTGAAATCCTCCGATTTTATCCGCCCTCCTCTCTCCGGTCGCGGAAGCGGCTTTATTGGAGCTTTCCTGTGCATTTTCCCGCCGGGTGGGATAATTTGCTCCATGACAATCACCATCAAAGATGAAGCCGGCATTGCAGCCATGCGCACGGCTTGCCGGCTGGCCGCTGAGGTGCTGGATGAACTCACGCCGCACATCGTGCCGGGTATTCCCACGATCGAGATCGATCGCCTGGCCTCGGAATTCATGGCCAAGCAAGGCACCAAATCTGCCACCATCGGCTACCAGCCCCCTGGCTATCCTCCCTTTCCCGGGCACCTGTGCACCTCGGTCAATCACGTGGTGTGCCATGGCATTCCCAACGACAAGGTGCTGAAAAAGGGCGACATCGTCAACGTGGACGTCACGGTGATCACGCCTGAAGGCTGGTTCGGCGACACCAGCCGCATGTTCCTGATCGGCGAATGCTCGATCGCCTCCAAGCGCCTGTGCTCGGTGACCTACGAATCCATGTGGCATGGCATCGAACAGGTCAGACCGGGCGCCCGCCTGGGGGACATAGGCTACGCGATCCAGAAGTTCGTGGAAGGCCACGGCCTGTCGGTCGTGCGGGAGTTCTGCGGCCACGGTATCGGGCAGGTGTTCCATGAAGATCCGCAGGTATTGCATTACGGCAAGCCGGGCACGGGCGTGGAGCTGGTACCGGGCATGATTTTCACGATTGAACCCATGGTGAACATCGGCCGCCGCGAGATCAAGGAAATGAACGACGGCTGGACCATCGTGACCAAGGACCGCTCCCTGTCGGCCCAATGGGAGCACACGGTGCTGGTCACCCCCACCGGCTACGAAGTACTGACCCTCTCCGCCGGCAGCCCCGCGACGCCCGATTTCGTAACCACGGCCGCCCCCGTGGCGGTCTGATCCGGCGGATTCCGCGAACCACCTGGGATGACACCCCCTACCCCCGCCCTGTCCGAGCAGGCGCTGCGCGAAGAGTTCCAGCAGAAAAAAATGCGCTGCTGGCCAGCATGCGCGCCGCGGGCTCCGCCACCCGCAGCGTGCGCACCGGGCTGGTGAATCTGGCCCGCCTGACGGATGACATGCTTCGAAAGCTGTGGCTTGCGGCTGGCCTGGACCATCGGCTGGCGCTGGCGGCCGTGGGCGGGTATGGGCGGGGCGAGCTGTTCCCCTATTCCGATATCGACGTACTCCTGCTGCTGCCCCCTGGCACCACCCCCGCCGAAGACGAAGCGCTGCGCCCGCGCATCGAGGATTTCATCCGCAGCTGCTGGGACACCGGGCTCGAAATCGGTTCCAGCGTACGCACGGTGGACCAGTGCATGAGCCTGATCGAGCAGGACATCACGGTACAGACCGCCCTGCTCGAGGCGCGCCTGATCACAGGCAACCGCAAGCTCTTCAAGGATTTCCAGCAGCGTTTCACGGCACAGCTCGACGCGCAGGATTTCTTCACCGCCAAGCGGCTGGAACTGCGCCAGCGCCACTCCAAGTACGAGGACACGCCTTACGCCCTGGAGCCCAACTGCAAGGAGTCTCCCGGCGGCCTGCGGGATCTGCAGATCATTCTGTGGGCCGCACGCGCCGCGGGCATTGGCGGCCGGTGGGAAGACCTGGCCCGGGCGGGTTTGGCCACCCCGCATGAACTGCGCCAGTTGCGGCACAACGAGGCCGTGCTCTCGCTCATCCGCGCGCGCCTGCATCTGATTGCAGGACGGCGCGAAGACCGGCTGGTGTTCGACCTGCAGACCGCGGTGGCCGAATCATTCGGATTCACCAACCGCTTCACCGAAAGCGGCCGTCTGGTCATGCGCGCCAGCGAAGTATTGATGCGGCGCTACTACTGGGCCGCCAAGGCAGTCACGCAGCTCAATCAGATCCTGCTGCAAGGCATCGATGAATACCTGCGCAGCGCACGGGGCGAACCGCTGCCGGAATTGCACCGCATCAACGAACGTTTCTTCGACAAGGCGGGCATGATCGAAGTAGCGCGCGACGACCTCTACGAGGCCAACCCGCATGCGATCCTCGAAACCTTCCTGCTGTACGAGCAGACGCCCGGGACCAAGGGTCTTTCCATGCGCACGTTGCGCGCGCTCTACAACGCGCGCACGTTGATGAACCACGCCTTCCGGGCCGATCCGTTCAACCGCGCCACCTTCCTGGCCATTCTGCAGCAGCCGCAGGGCATCACGCACGCCATGCGCCTGATGAACCAGACTTCCGTGCTGGGGCGCTACCTGTGGGTATTCCGGCGCATCGTCGGGCAGATGCAGCACGACCTGTTCCATGTCTACACCGTGGACCAGCACATCCTGATGGTGCTGCGCAACGTACGACGCTTCTTCATGGCCGAGCACGTACACGAGTATCCGTTCTGCTCGCAGTTGGCTGCCGGTTGGGACAAGCCCTGGATTCTCTTCACTGCCGCCCTCTTCCACGACATCGCGAAAGGCCGTGGCGGCGATCACTCCGAGTTGGGCGCGCAGGAAGTGCGGCGCTTCTGCCAGCACCACAGCATTGCGGCGCAGGACGTCAAGCTGATCGAATTTCTCGTGCGCGAGCACTTGACCATGAGCCGCATCGCCCAGAAGGAAGATCTGAGCGATCCGGAGATCATCAGGAACTTCGCGGCCCGGGTAGGCAACGAGCGCTATCTAACCGCGCTGTACCTCCTCACCGTGGCCGATGTGCGCGGCACGAGTCCCAAGGTCTGGAATGCCTGGAAGGGCAAGCTGCTGGAAGACCTGTACAAGCTGACTGTGCGCACACTCGGCGGCCGTGCGCCGGATGCGAATGCGCTGATCGAATCACGCAAGCGCGAAGCCCTGGTCCAGCTGGCGCTCGCCTCCGAGCCGCACGAAGCCCATAAAGCCTTGTGGGATACGCTGGATGTGAGCTACTTCATGCGCCACGATGCAGGTGAAATCGCCTGGCATGCGCGGCAGTTATCGCGTCATGTCCACAAGAAAAGCCTGGAGTCCCCTGCCAAGGCCGTCAAGACCATTGTGCGCGCGCGCCTCTCGCCTGTGGGCGAGGGCTTGCAGGTACTGGTGTACTCCGGTGATCTGCCCGATCTCTTTGCACGCATCTGCGGCTATTTCGACCGCGCGGGCTTCTCGATCCTCGACGCCAAGATCCACACGACACGGGACGGCCAGGCGTTGGACACCTTCCAGGTGGTGAGCTCGACCATTCCCGACCATTACCGGGAGTTCGTCAACATGGTCGAGGCCGAGTTACCTCAAGCGATCAACAGTCAGGGGCCGCTTCCCCAGCCCCGGTTGGGGCGCCTGTCACGGCGCGTGAAGAACTTCCCCATCACGCCACGGGTAGATCTGCGCCCCGATGAAAAGGCGCAGCACTGGCTGCTCAGCGTGTCTGCAAGCGACCGCGTGGGTCTGCTGTATGGCGTCGCCCGCGTGTTGGCCGCCCATGAAATCAGCGTGGAACTGGCCAAGATCACCACCTTGGGTGAGCGGGTGGAAGACACTTTCCTCCTGCAAGGCGCCCAGTTGCAGCACAGCAAGACACAGCTCACGATCGAGCACGAGTTGCTCGAAGTACTGGCGGCCAATTGAGAGGTAAGACAAGAAACCTGCGACCTATTGCTGCTGACTACCTGATTTCAGTGATATGAAAGCCATGGAAGACATGACAAACTCATGAACCATGCATTCCGCCCCCACAGGAGCCTCGCCCTCTGATCAAGCAGCATCAAGCCTGCCGTCCCCCGTACTCGTCGTAGAAGACGATCCATTGGTTCTGCATCGTCTGCTTGGCCTGCTGGCTCAAGTCGGGTATCTGCCGGATGCGCTGGTCTCTGCCAGCACGCTGGCCCAAGGCAGCGCGCTCGTGGCGGGGCGGCCGCCTCATCAACCCTTCGCGCTCGCACTGGTGGATCTTGGCCTGCCCGATGGCAACGGCCTGATGTTGATCAAGCAACTACGCGCCCGGGATCCTTCCACGAACATCTTCGTCGTGACTGCCTGGAGCACACCGGCGGCCATCATGGAGGCACTTTGCGCTGGAGCCACCGGGTATGCGCTCAAGGAGCGCGACGATCTGGAAATTTTGATGGCGCTTCGCTGCATTTTGCGCAGCGGCGCCCCCATTGACCCCCTGATTGCAAGGTACATTCTAGAGTTGGAAATGATTAACTCAAAAGTACCCAATACCGAGGATCATGAGCTGCTGAAGCTGGTGGCTCAAGGGCTGACGAACCGGGAGATCGCCGAGCAGTTGGGCGCATCAAGACAGACGATTGAATGCCAGATCAAGAATATCTACCGCCAATTAGCCGTTTCGGCAGTTCCGGCGGATTCCGCAGGCTCCTGAGACACCCGCACCCCCTTTTTCGCGCTCCCTCCTGGCTGGGCTTGCTGGCGGTACTGCTGCTGATGCTGCTCACTGCGCCGGCATGGGGGCAGACGGCGCAGGCCGCACCGCTGCAGTGCAAAATCCTGGTGGATTCCATCATGGCCGCCCCCACCACGGCCTCTCCAGATGCCCGCCCCAACAGCGGTTGGGTACCCGTCACCCTCCCTGACACATGGGCCGATCGCTGGCCCGAGGAAGAAAACACGGTCTGGTACCGGATCGATTGGCGGCGAGACTGCCCCGCCCTTGCGGGAAAGCCGGGCCCGGTGGCCTTGACGCTCAACCGGATCATCATGGCAGGTGAAGTCTTCATCAACGACGACCTGCTCTGGCGGGACGAGCACCTCAGCGAGCCGCTTTCGCGCAGCTGGAACCTGCCGCGCTACTGGCTGTTGCCGGAGTCTGCCCTGCACGCAGGCGTGAACAGCATCTGGATCCGAGTGAGCGGCTTGGCGGCCTTTGGCTCGGGCCTGGGAGAGGTCCGCGTGGGGGACCCCACTGAGCTGAAGAATGTCTACACGTCGCAACAATGGCGGCATCGCACGCTGTTCACCGTGAACGTGGTGCTGAGCGCCGGCCTGGGTTGCCTGTTTCTCTTCCTGTGGCTCATGCGGCGCGTTGAGCGTGCCTTTGGCTGGTACGCCCTGATGTCACTGGCCTGGGTGCTGTTCGCGATCAACATACTGGCCACCAGCACCTGGCCGTTTTCCAATAGCTATCAGATCGCTCGCTTCAGCACCATAGCGCTCCTGCTGTATGTGTGCGCCTTCTGCATGTTCACATGGCGCTTCGGCCGTCAGCGATTCGCGAAGCTCGGACCAGCGTTGTGGGTGGTGGCGGCGCTTCTCGCAGGCACCGTGGCATTGGCTCCCGCAGCGCACATCAAGGCCGTCACCGACTTCTGCGGATTGGTGGTCGCATTCGTTTTTTCTCGAATTGCCTTCAGTTTCAATGGCACGCCTGGCGCACCCGGCAGCCGGATCACCTGATGCTGGCCGCTTGCCTGTTGGCCTTCATCGTCATCGGCCTGTATGACCTGCTTGCGATCAACCACATCATCAACGCCGAAGCAGGCTACACGGCCATTGCCGCGCCCATTACCACCGTCGGCATGCTGCTGGTGGTCGCCTGGAGCCATGCCCGCAACTTGAAGCGGATCGAGGCCTTCACGGCCGAATTGCAGACCGCGGTCGATGACGCCCGCCGCGAGTTGAGCAGCACCATGGAGCGCGAGCACTCGCTGGAAGTGGCCAACGCGCGCCTGCGTGAACGCCTGCAGATCGCGCACGATCTGCACGATGGCGTGGGTGGCTCCCTGGTTCGGTCACTGGCCATGGTTGAGCAATCGGGCTCGCAGCTCGAATCCCCTCAATTCACCTCGATTTTGAAAGGCCTGCGCGACGATCTGCGCCAGGTCATCGACGGCAGCTCGAGCGATGCCCTGGCGGTTCCCGCCCTGCCCTCGGAATGGCTGGCGCCGCTGCGCCACCGCTTCGCCGGCCTTCTGGACGAGCTAGGCACCCGCAGCACCTGGGAAGTCCCCTCCTCCTGGCCCTGTGCCTTGAGCACGCAGCAGTTGATGGCGCTCACGCGCCTGCTCGAAGAGGCTTTGACCAACGTCATCAAGCACGCCCGTGCCGGGCATGTCCTGATCCGCATGCAAGCCGCGGGCCATGGCCACAATAGGAGGCTGCAGTTGCACATCGAAGACGATGGCGTGGGCTTCGATACCGAGGCCGTTCAGCGGGCCAGCATCAATGTCGGCATGCGCAGCATGCAGGCCCGGGCTGCCCGGGTAGGCGGATCCATGGCGATCAGCTCCCAGCCCGGAAAAACATTGCTGCTCGTCAATATGAAGTGAAGTGATTACCCCAGAAGGCGCGCTTTCGCCTCCTGATACTCCCGCTTCAGGCGGGCCACCAGATCGGCGGTGCTCGTCACTTCCTTGATGGCGCCAATGCCCTGTCCGCAGCCCCAGATGTCCTTCCACGCCTTGGCGCTGCCAGACGAGAAGCTCATCTTGCTGGGATCGCTTTGCGGCAGGTTGTCCGGATCCATGCCGGCGTTGCGGATACTGCCCTTGAGGTAGTTGCCCAGCACGCCGGTGTAGAAATTGCTGTAGACGATGTCGTCGGAATCGCTCTCGCAGATCATCTGCTTGTAGCCATCCACCGCGCGCGCCTCATCGGTGGCAATGAAGGCAGAGCCGATGTAGGCAAAATCCGCACCCATGGCCTGAGCCGCCAGAATGGCGCCGCCCGAGGCAATGGCGCCAGAAAGCGCCACGGGGCCGTCGAACCAGCTGCGCACCTCCTGGATCATGGCGAAGGGGCTCTTGGCGCTGGCGTGGCCGCCTGCGCCCGCCGCCACCGTGATCAGGCCATCAGCCCCCTTCTCGATTGCCTTGCGCGCAAACACATTGTTGATCACATCGTGCATCACCACGCCACCCCAGCCATGCACAGCCTGGTTCACGTCCTCACGCGCGCCCAGGCTGGTAATGATGACGGGCACCTTGTACTTCTCGCACAGCGCCATATCGTGATCCAGTCGGTCATTGCTCTTGTGCACGATCTGGTTAATGGCAAAAGGCGCGGCGGGGTCGTCAGGATGGGCCTTGTCCCACGCGGCCAGTGCTTCTGTGATCTCCGCCAGCCACTCATCCAGTTGCTCCGCAGGACGGGCATTGAGCGCCGGCATGGAGCCCACCACGCCGGAAGTACATTGGGCAATCACCAGTTGGGGGTTGCTGACGATGAACAGCGGCGAACCGATGACAGGGAACTTCAGCTTGGCAAGCACCGGAGGGAGTTTGGACATGGAAACGCTCTTCTTGGTGGGAATGAAAAGGGGCAAGGCTCAGGCTCCGTGCGTGGAGTATTGCCCTGCCTTGAACGGCATCCATCGGCGGCGCCTCATTGACCGCCGCTGATGAATTCCGGGCCGCGCCGGAATGACGAGAGGCTTAAAAGGCTTCCAGCGGCAGCGCGGTGACGCTTTCCGCGCCCTCCACGATCGCATCGCGGACACCCGGCGCGCGGGTGAGGATGTGATCGGCGTAGAAGCGCGCGGTCACGATCTTGGCTTGCATGAAAGCGGTATCGTTCCCTTTCGCCAACTCCTGCTCAGCCACCAGCAAGGCGCGGCCCATCTGCCAGCCGGCCACCAGGTTGCCTGCCAGCATCAGGTAAGGCACGCTGCCGGCATAGGCCGCATTCGGGTCGCCCTTGGCCTGGGCCGCAATGAAACTCACGACATCGAGGAAAGCCTTGCGCGCCGCACCCAGACGCTTGCCCACGGCCTGGGCATCGGCGCTGCCCGCAGCCAGTTCTTTCTCAGTCGCTTCGATCTGGCTGGCCAGACCCTCTGCCGTCTGGCCGCCATCACGCGCCGTCTTGCGCCCCACCAGATCGTTGGCCTGGATGGCGGTGGTGCCTTCGTAGATGGTCAGGATCTTGGCATCGCGGTAGTACTGCGCCGCACCGGTCTCTTCGATGAACCCCATGCCGCCGTGCACCTGCACGCCCAGATCGGTCGCCTCAAGGCTCATCTCGGTGCTGTACCCTTTGACCAGCGGCACCAGGAACTCGTAGAAAGCCTGGTTTTGCTGGCGCACCTCCGCATCGGGGTGGTGGTGAGCGGCGTCGTACGCGGCAGCGGCCACGGAGGCCATAGCCCGGCAGCCCTCGATCAGGGCGCGCATAGTCATCAGCATGCGGCGCACATCCGGATGGTGAATGATGGTAGCGCTGCCCTTCACGCTGCCGTCCACCGGGCGGCTTTGCACCCGCTCCTTGGCGTAGGCGGCGGCCTTCTGGTAGGCGCGCTCGGCCACTGCAATACCCTGCATGCCCACGGCATAGCGGGCGGAGTTCATCATGATGAACATGTACTCGAGGCCGCGGTTTTCCTCTCCCACGAGGAAGCCGGTGGCGCCGCCATGGTCGCCGAACTGCAGCACCGCCGTCGGGCTGGCCTTGATGCCCATCTTGTGCTCGATGCTGACGCAATGTGCATCATTGCGTGCACCAAGAGAGCCATCCGCATTCACCATGAACTTGGGCACCACGAACAGGCTGATGCCCTTCACCCCTTCTGGCGCGCCAGCCACGCGCGCAAGCACCAGGTGCACGATGTTCTCGGCCATATCATGCTCACCATAGGTGATGAAGATCTTGGTGCCGAAGATTTTGTAGGTGCCATCGGGCTGCGGTTCGGCGCGCGTACGCACCAAAGCCAGATCGCTGCCTGCCTGAGGCTCGGTCAGGTTCATGGTCCCGGTCCACTGGCCGGTTACCAGCTTTTCGAGGTAGATGTCCTTCTGCTCGTCGCTGGCGGCTGTCAGCAAGGCTTCCGTGGCGCCGTCTGTCAGCAGCGGGCACAAGGCAAAGCTCAGGTTGGCAGAGTTGAGGATTTCAACGCAGGCCGCGCCAATGGTCTTGGGCAAGCCCTGGCCGCCGTATTCGGTGGGATGCTGCAAGCCTTGCCAGCCGCCCTCGGCATACTGCTTGAAAGCTTCCTTGAAACCGGCGGTGGTCGTCACGACGCCGTCCTTGAAGGAAGAAGGCGCGGTGTCACCCACTACGTTGAGGGGAGCCACCACGCCCTCGTTGAAGCGTGCGCACTCTTCGAGCACGGCTTGAGCTGTTTCCAGGCCGGCATCTTCGAAGCCAGGCATGGCGGCGATCTGGTCAATACGCGCCAGATGCTCGATGTTGAACAGCATGTCTTTGAGGGGAGCCTTGAAACTCATGGCGTTTCCTTGATTTCAGTAGTGGGTATTCCGGACAAATAAAAACGGCGTTCACGTCAAACGCGAAACGCCGTTTTTCTGACCCGAAAAATCAGAGTGCTTTGACCAGTTCCGGCACAGCGGTAAACAGATCCGCCACCAGACCGTAGTCGGCCACGCTGAAGATCGGCGCTTCTTCATCCTTGTTGATCGCCACGATCACCTTGGAATCCTTCATGCCCGCCAAATGCTGGATCGCACCCGAGATGCCCGCTGCAATGTACAACTGCGGCGCCACGATCTTGCCCGTCTGGCCCACCTGGAGGTCGTTGGGCGCGTAACCCGCGTCCACCGCTGCACGGCTCGCCCCAATGGCCGCGCCCAGCTTGTCCGCCAGCGGCGTCATCACTTCCTGGAACTTCTCGCTCGAGCCCAGTGCACGGCCGCCAGAGACCACGATCTTGGCTGCAGTGAGTTCCGGACGGTCGCTCTTGGCCAGCTCCGCCTTCACGAAGCTGCTCTTGCCGCTGTCGGCGACCGCTGCCACGCTCTCCACCGCTGCGCTGCCGCCACTGTTGGCCGCTGCGTCAAAGCCCGTGGTACGCACGGTGATCACCTTCGTGGCGTCCGCGCTTTGCACGGTGGCAATGGCGTTGCCGGCATAGATCGGGCGCTCGAACGTGTCGGGGCTGTCCACCTTGATGATGTCGCTGATCTGCGCCACATCGAGTTTGGCTGCCACACGGGGAGCGACGTTCTTGCCACTGGCCGTGGCCGGGAACAGAATGTGGCTGTAGTTGCCAGCCAGGGCCAGCACCTGCGCGGCCACGTTCTCGGCCAGGCCGTGGCCCAGGCCTTCTGCGTCGGCGTGCAGCACCTTGGCCACGCCGGCTACTTTTGCAGCGGCTTCGGCTGCGGCACCGGCATTGTGGCCGGCCACCAGCACGTGCACGTCGCCACCGCAGGCAATGGCTGCAGTGACGGTGTTCAGGGTTGCCGCCTTGATGGAGGCGTTGTCATGTTCAGCGATGACGAGTACGGTCATGTTCCTAGCTCCGTTGTTCTTCAGATGACTTTGGCTTCGTTGCGGAGCTTGTCCACCAGGGCGGCCACATCCGGCACCTTCACGCCAGCACCGCGCTTGGGCGGCTCAGCCACTTTCAACGTCTTCAGCCTCGGCGCCACATCCACACCCAACTCTTCGGGCTTGATCACGTCGAGCTGCTTTTTCTTGGCCTTCATGATGTTGGGCAGCGTGACATAACGCGGCTCGTTCAGGCGCAGATCGGTGGTGACCACCAACGGCAGGCTCAGGGCAATGGTTTCCAGGCCGCCGTCGACCTCGCGCGTCACGCTGGCCTTGCCGCCTTCGATTTCAACCTTGCTGGCAAAGGTGGCCTGCGGCAGGTCCGCCAGCGCCGCCAGCATCTGGCCGGTCTGGTTGGCATCGTCGTCAATGGCCTGCTTGCCCAGAATGATCAGTTGCGGCTGTTCCTTGTCGGCCAGCGCCTTCAGCAACTTGGCCACCGCCAGCGGCTGCAGCTCGGCATCGCTCTCGATCAGCACGCCACGGTCTGCTCCAATGGCCATCGCCGTGCGCAGCGTTTCCTGGCTCTTCGCATCGCCGCAGGACACCGCAATGATCTCCGTGACCACGCCCTTTTCCTTCAACCGAACCGCCTCTTCGACGGCAATCTCGTCGAAGGGGTTCATGCTCATCTTCACGTTCGCAATGTCTACTCCCGTGCCATCACTCTTGACACGTACCTTCACGTTGTAGTCCACCACGCGCTTGACAGCGACCAGTGCTTTCATTTACGGCATCTCCTGCAGGTTTTGAAATTAAGGACCGAACGCGCCTATGCATGACAGAAAGTGAGGCACGTTGGCATCGGTATCTGGGCAAACATTCTAGTTCACCGCCGGGCAGCGCCCCTGGAAACACGTTCTCAAGGCGCTGCAGGGAGCATGAGCTTGATATTAAACGAATTTCGAACGATCGTTCTTTTTATTTTGAAAGATTGCCCACGGACACATCACCGGCACCTTGTGCGGACGGCTGTCCTTCGCCTGAGCCTGGGGCCATGTGCACCACACGCTGAGGGAACGGAATATCGATCCCGTGCTCGCGCAGCGACCGCAAGATGGCCAGATTCACCTCCGAGCGCAAGCCGAGCTGGCCGGACTCAGGCTGGTCCATCCAGAAACCCACGGTGAACTCAAGCCCATCGGCACCGAAAGCCGATAGCGACACCGATGGCGCGGGCTCCCGCAGCACACGGGAACTCGACAAAGCCGCCTGCCGCAGCAAGCGCATGACAAGATCGACATCGCTGTCATAGCCCACGGAGATCACACTGGATCTCCATACCCGCCGGTCCGTCAGGGAGAGGTTCTCAACCCGCTGGGTGACCATCATTTCATTCGGCACGATCGACTCACCGCCGTTGCCTGCCCGGATTACCGTGTAGCGTGTGCGGATGTCGGTCACCTGGCCCTCATAGCCATCCACCTTCACCATGTCGCCAATGCGAATGGCCCGCTCGGCCAGCACCACGAAACCGCTGACATAGTTGGCCGCCAGCTTTTGCAGGCCCAGCCCGATGCCGACGCCGATGGCGCCGCCCAGTACCGAAAGCGCGGTCAGGTTGATACCGACCGCCGAAAGCGCGATCAGCACCCCCACCCCCAGCAGCAAGGCCCGAACCGCATTGGCGATGGCGATGCGCACCGACAATCCGGCTCCGCTGGCCGTGCGCAGCAGCCGGGTCTCGATGGCCGTGGAAGCCCAAAGAGCCAGCATGACCACCACGCCCACGGTGATCACGCCCCGAAACAGCATAGCGATCGAGAGCTTGCTGCCCCCCACCTGCCAGGTCACCTGGTCGAGCTCGTCCATGAGCAATGGCAGCACTCCAGTCACCCATAACACGAAGCAGAGCCACACAATCCAGGAAATCGAACGTTCCAGAGCGCGCACCGACTCGGCTTTTGGGAAGGCCGCCTGCAGCGCTTTCACGCCGATGCGGATCACCGCCAGCGCCACGAGCGCCGGCAGAGCCACGCGGAAAAAGGGTACGGCCTGCCAGCGCGACAGCTCCAGCCGCGCGACATAGGCCAGGCCAAGCCACAGGATGGGAAACAGGGCGCCGTCGAACCCTCTCGAACCGTTGAGAATGGACGGCTTATCGTCCGTGAAAGGCCAGGCCCGCCTCGCCGCAATTGCCAGCGCCCAGGCCGCCAAGGCGCAACCGGCGATCACCGCGATTTCGATCAGCACCCCGCGCTGGCTCACGCTGGCCCACCAGTCGGTCCAGTCGTCTATGCGCAACCCCGCGTCGGATGTCAACCCTGTCTGGATAGACGCCATGCGGGTTCTCGCTTGTCAATGAACGCCTGAACGCCCTCCTGCGCAACATCGAGCATCATGTTGCAGGCCATGGTCTGGCCAGCCAGTTGATAGGCTGCCTCGATGCCCAGTTCACGCTGCTGGTAGAAAAGCTGCTTACCCATGGCCACCGCTTCGCGTGGTTTGGAGCAGATGGCGCTGAGCAATTCCTCGATGGCTGTATCCAGTTCGCTGGCCGGCACCACGCGGTTGACAAGCCCGCGCGCAAGCGCCTCGGCCGCGTCGATGAAGCCGCCTGTCAGCAGCATTTCCATGGCCTGCTTGGCTGGCAGGTTGCGCACCAGGGGAACGCTGGGGGTAGCGCAGAACAAGCCGACATCGATACCATTGACGCCAAAGCGCGCCGTATCCGCCGCCACCGCCAGATCGCACTGGGCCACCAACTGGCAACCGGCGGCAGTCGCCAGCCCCTGCACTCGGGCGATGACCGGCACCGGCAGTTTCAAGATGGCCAACATCATCTTGCTGCACTGGGCGAACAGGCGCTGGTAATACGCTTGCTGGGGGTTGGCCTTCATCTGCTTCAGATCGTGCCCCGCGCAGAAGGCTTTGCCTTCGGCGGCGATCACCAACGCGCGCGCCGATTCATCGGCCGCGATCTCGGCAAGGTGGCTCTGCAATTGGGTGAGCACGGTCTCGCTCAGCACATTGAAGGACTTGGGCTGATGGAGCGTCAGCACGTGCACGCCGCGCGCATCCCTCTGATGGAGCACCGGAGAATCAGTGATATGGGCCATGACGCAATCCGATTGACAGTTCAAACACTCGCAAGCACCCGAAGATGGGCCTCCACGCTGCGCGCCAGTGCGTTGAGGTTGTAGCCACCCTCCAGGCAACTGACGATGCGGCCGTTGGCAAAGCGGTCCGCCACGCCCTTCACGCGCTGGGTGATCCAGGTGTAATCCTGATCCACCAGGCCAAGCTGGCCCAGGTCGTCGTCGCGGTGGGCATCGAAGCCGGCGCTGATGAGGATCAGTTCCGGCTTGTGGGCTTCCAGCCGTGGAATCCACATCATCTCGATCAGCTCGCGGATATCCATGCCTCGGGTGTAGGCCGGCACCGGGCAGTTGACCAGGTTCGCGTCGTGTTTCTTCGCACCCCCATCGGGATAGAACGGGTGCTGGAAGAAGCTCACCATGAGGATGCGTTCGTCGCCCGCCACGATGTCCTCGGTGCCGTTGCCGTGGTGCACGTCGAAATCCACGATGGCCACCCGCTTGAGGCCATGCCGCTCGCATGCGTATTTGGCCGCCACCGCCACGTTGCTGAAGAAGCAGAAACCCATCGCCTGGTTGCGCGTGGCATGGTGGCCGGGCGGTCGGGTGCAGCAGAAGGCGTTTTCCAGCTCGCCGGCCATCACCGCATCCACCGCATTGATGGCGGCACCCGCCGAGAGCAAGGCCGCCCGGTAGGTATGCTGGTTCATGGAGGTGTCCGAATCCAGCGAATAGTGATCCGGGCCGCCCGCCTGGATCTCCTCGAGCAGGATGTCATTCAGGCCTCGCAGAGCCGCCACGTGGCGCCGGCCATGCGCCAGCAGGAGCTCGCCCATGGCGGCAGGCGTGGCTTCGCGCCGCTCAAGGGCATCGCCCACGCCCGTCACCAGAAGGCGGTCTTCGATGGCGTCCAGCCGCGCGGGGCACTCGGGATGACCCGCGCCCATCTCGTGCTTGCGGCAATCTTCGTGTGTAAAAAATCCGGTCGTCCCCACGGCTTTATTCGCTAGTTTTTCAGGTAACGTCGCCCTATGGACGTCGCAACAAAAATCCAATCGATTCTCGATCAGCTTAACACGGTGCTGGTGGGCAAAAACAGTCAGGTTCAAGACAGCGTAGCCTGCTTGCTGGCTGGCGGCCATCTGCTGATCGAAGACGTCCCCGGGGTCGGCAAGACCACGCTGGCCCATGCGCTGGCACGCACCTTCGGCCTGCAGTTCTCTCGGGTGCAATTCACGGCCGACCTGATGCCCAGCGATCTATCGGGCGTTGCCGTGTATGAGCGGGGCAAGGAGGCCTTTGTCTTTCACCCCGGCCCGGTGTTCGCGCAGGTCCTGCTGGCCGACGAGATCAACCGTGCCAGTCCGAAGACGCAGAGCGCGCTGCTGGAGGCCATGGAAGAGAAACAAGTGTCGGTCGAAGGCCAGACGCGGGCCTTGCCCACACCATTTTTCGTGATCGCCACGCAGAACCCGCATGACCAGTTGGGCACCTATGCCCTGCCGGAATCGCAGCTTGACCGCTTTCTCATGCGCATTTCGCTGGGCTATCCCGAGCGGCAGGCGGAGCGCCAGTTGCTGACGGGCAGCGATCGCCGCGATCTGCTTGCCACCCTGCCCGCCTTGCTGAACGCCGCAGATCTGGCCGCCTTGCAGCATGCCGTGGAGCAGGTTCACGTGGCTGGACCGCTGCTGGACTATGTGCAGGACTTGATCGCTGCTACCCGATCGGGCCGCTGGTTCATTCAGGGGCTCTCGCCGCGCGCGGGTATCGCCCTGATGCGGGCGGCGCGGGCACAGGCGCTCATTGCAGGACGCGGCTACGTGGCCCCGGACGACGTGCAGGCTATCCTGCCCCAATGCGTGGCGCACAGGATGGTGCCGGTGAGCGATGCTGGCCGAGGTGCCGCCGAACAGGTGCGCGCCATGATCGACGCTACTCCGTTGCCGTGATGCGTCCCCTCGTTAACAGACTTCGCTACGCTCGGCGCTCTTGCTCTTGTTCATTCGCTGCGCCCTCAATAGGCTTCACTGCGTTCCGCCGTATCGGCCCCTTCCCCCCTGGGGGAAGGCTGGGATGGGGGCTTTCACGGCGGTTGATCTGAATGGCTTTCTGTTAGCTATCCAAGGTCGGAGGCCAGGATTGCCCCCGGCGGTGCACCTACCTTTCTTTGCGTCGCCACCGGATCGCCGGCCGAAGAAACGTAGGCCAAAGAAAGGCGACCCCACTTGCCGTGTCCCTCCGCTTCGCTACGGGCAACCTGCGGTGCCCGATCGAGGAGTGGTGCCGTCGAACTCGCTATGTTCACTTCGTTCACGTCGCTCAAACAACGCCGGCAAGTCAGATCTTGAAG
Source organism: Ottowia sp. VDI28 (assembly GCF_049532675.1). Lineage (NCBI taxonomy): Bacteria > Pseudomonadati > Pseudomonadota > Betaproteobacteria > Burkholderiales > Comamonadaceae > Ottowia > Ottowia sp. VDI28. The sequence continues at coordinate 3,494,604 of NZ_CP149820.1, forward strand.
CAGGAGCATCTTTCAGTGCTCCTGCCCACCCCTCGCTCTGCGCTCCTCGGCACGGCTGTATGGACCGGAGACATGGTGGACACCTGTTCGGGGACATGGTGAACAGATCAAGCTTAGGTATCGAACAGCCTTATAGGAGGTCACCGATGCCTTGGCAGGAAAGCTCAGCCATGTCCCTACGCGAAGAATTTGTAGCGCTCGCCCAGCACGAACAATCCAATATCCGAGCACTGTGCTTGCGCTTTGGCATTAGCCCCACTACAGGCTACAAATGGCTTGAGCGTGCTCGCCAGCTTCAGCCCTTGAGCGATCGAAGCCGCAGGCCTAAGCATTCACCCAATCAATGCCCGCTTGAGTTCGAGCAGCAAGTCTGTCAGTTACGCCAGGAGCACCCCGCCTGGGGCGCACGCAAGCTCACGCACAGATTGATGAACTTAGGAGTCAAAGTGCCTGCAGTGAGCACCGTGCATGCGATCTTGTGTCGCCATGGTTTGATTTCGGGTCAGGCCAGTGAGGCAGCCACGCCCTGGAGGCGCTTTGAGCACCCTGAGCCCAACGATCTGTGGCAGATGGATTTCAAAGGCCACGTAGCCATGCTGCGCGGACGCTGCCACCCACTGACGATTCTTGATGACCACTCCCGGTATGCCGTGTGTCTGCAGGCGTGCGGCGATGAGCAGGAAGCCACCGTGGTGCAGCGTCTTGAGATGGTGATGCGTCGCTATGGTGTGCCCGCTCGAATGACCATGGACAACGGCAGCCCATGGGGTGGCTACGATGGCTGTCACTACACCAGCCTGGATCTGTGGCTGATGCGTCAGGGGATTCGAGTGGGCCACTCACGGCCCTACCATCCTCAAACGCAAGGCAAAGATGAGCGCTTTCACCGCACACTCAAGGCGGAGCTGCTGCAGGGGTTGCCTCTTGCCAACCTGAGCGAAGCCCAGCACGCCTTTGACCGCTGGCGCCAGGTGTACAACCAACAACGCCCTCACCAGGCGCTGGACATGCAAGTGCCGATCGTGCGATACCGGACCAGTCCCAGGCCGTACTGCGAGCGGCCCGCAGAGCCTGAATACGCCAGCGCCGAGCAGGTGCGCCAGGTGCAAAAGCAAGGCGCCATCTCTTGGAAAAACCGCCTCTGGAAGGTCGGCAAGGCCTTCAAAGGCCAGCAGGTGGCCGTGCGCGCCGATCCCACTGAAGATGGATGCTATGACGTGTTCTGGAGCACCCTTCGAATTGCTCGCATTGATCTGCGCGATCAGTCTATACAGGCCGGCAGAGTCATTGTTTAATATCCAAAAACCGTTCACCATGTCCCCGAACAGGTGTCCACCATGTCCCCGGTCCATACACACGGCCAGAGGGGTTGGATACCTGAGTCGGGCCATTGCTTCGCTCGGCCTGCGAATGGTTTGATTCCGGCTTTCGCCGGAATTACAAAGAAGGCGAGGCTTCTGGTGTCTAGGCCGAGCCAGCTCTGCTGCTCGCCCATCGCACGCACCGCAACCTCGCGAACCTCGAGCCATACCTAATGGCTGTCGGTACGCTTCTCCCCAAGCTGCGCTTGCGGCAACAGATACGCGAATGGTGGCTCGCCCGGCTTCCCTTCACTGATACGCTCACGCTCAGGCAGGGAAACGTCTACATCCTTCCCACGCGTGCGGGCTGGATGCTCGCTGCCACGCTGGCCGTGTTGCTTGTGGCGTCGATCAACTATCAGCTCAACCTGGGCTATCTGCTTACTTTTCTGTTGGCAGGCTGTGTCGCGGTCGGCATGGTGGTCAGCCACAACACCCTGCGCGGGCTCAAGCTGCACCTGCTGCCGCCACCGCAACTTTTTGCCGGTGCGCTGGCCGTGCTGGACATCAAGCTGGCCAATGATCGCCGCACGCCCCGTTACGCCATCGGCCTGGCCGTTCAGGGCACCGGCCATTGGGCCTGGGCCGATGTGCCACCACAAGGCGAGGCGGCGGTGCAGATCAGCTTCACACCGCCGGGGCGCGGCCTGCACCGGGTACCGCCTCTGACGGCGGAAACGCGCTTTCCTCTGGGCACGTTCCGGGTCTGGACGATCTGGCGGCCCGCGGCCCAGGTGCTGGTGTACCCGGCGCCCGAGCCGCTCCCGCCGCCCTTGCCGCCGGGTGAGCCCCTCTCCGGCGCCGGTATGGCGGCGGGCGCCCGGTCCACCGGCGAATTCGATGGCGTTCGCGCTTACCAGCGCGGCGATCCCATGAAGCTCGTGGTCTGGAAAAAATTCGCGAAATCCGGCGAGCTGGTCAGCCGTGACGCCAGCCAGGCGCAACGCTACGAGTTGTGGCTGGATTTCGCCCGCGCAGGCGCACTCGACACGGAAGGCCGTCTTTCCCGTCTGGCGGCCTGGGTGCTGGCAGCCGACGCGCAAGGCCTCGACTACGGATTGCGCCTGCCAGGCATCGAAATCAAGCCCGACGGGGGCATCGCGCAGCGCCTGCGCTGCCTCCAGGCTCTTGCATTGTGCTAGCCATGATTCGCCCACACGATGTCTTCATTCCCGGATGGCCGGCCACGCGCAGGCGGAAATGACGAGAGGGTAACTGGAAATGAAGCTCATGCACTTGCCCCGAGACACGCGTGACACGCTGTTTCTGCTGGCTGTGGTCGGCTGGGTGGTCATGCCACAGGTCCGTTCGCTGCCGCTCTGGTGCAGCCTGCTGACGGCCGGAGTTTTGCTGTGGCGCGGCTGGATCGCCCTCAAGGCCAGGCCATTGCCCAGCCGCTGGTGGCTGCTGGCGTTTCTGCTGGCGACTCTGGCTGCTACCTATGGCAGCCATCGCACCCTGCTCGGGCGTGAAGCCGGGGTCACACTGATCGTGGTGCTGCTGGCCTTGAAGACCCTGGAACTGCGCGCCCGGCGTGATGCGCTGGTGATCTTCTTCCTCGGCTTCTTCACGATGCTGACCAACTTTTTCCAGTCGCAGTCGCTGCTCACGGCGGGTGCGATGCTGGTTGCACTGCTTGGCCTGCTCACCGCACTCATCAACGCCCACCGGCCGGTGGGCCAGCCCAGTTTGCGCGAATCGGCCCTGCTTGCCGGCAAGATGGCGCTGCTGGGCGCCCCCGTGATGCTGGTGCTCTTCCTGCTATTTCCGCGCTTTGCCCCGCTGTGGGGCCTGCCCAGCGATGCGCTGACCGGCCGCAGCGGTCTTTCAGGCACCATGAAGATTGGAGCGGTTGCCGAACTGGTGCTCGACGACCGGGTAGCCATGCGCGTGCGCTTTGAAAACGCCCAACCGCCACCGCAACGCACGCTTTACTTTCGCGGCCCCGTTCTGAGCCGATTTGACGGCAGCGAGTGGATCGCCACCGAAAGGGCTTTTCGGCCTTCGCGCGCCGCAAACCCGCCTGATCTGGAAGTCATCGGCTCGCCCATACGCTATGAAACCACCCTGGAGCCCAGCAGCCGCTCCTGGCTGCTCACGCTCGACGCCACGCCAGAGGCACCCAAGCTGCCCTCGTCGCAGCGTGCCCGCCTGACGACCGATCTGCAGTGGCTCGCCAGCAGCCCCGTCACCAACCTGCTCCGCTACCGTGCCGAAAGCTACCCCGAGTTCCGTTACGGCCTCACCGCTGCGGACGGCCGCGCCCGCCATGACCAGGGCGAGTATCTTCGCCTTCCCCCCGGCTTCAACCCGCGCACCGTGCAATTGGCCGAAGAGTTGCGCGGCCGGATCCCCGACGGCGAACCTGGCGGTATCGTGGCGGCCGCCCTGGAGCGCCTGCGCACGGGCGGCTACCAATACACGCTGGACCCGGGGGTTACGGGGCGAGACAGCGCGGATGAATTCTGGTTCGACACCAAGGCGGGATTCTGCGAGCACATCGCTTCCGCGTTTGTGATCCTCATGCGCGCGGCCGGTGTGCCCTCGCGCATCGTAACCGGGTTTCAGGGTGGAGAGATGAACAGCGTAGACGGCTACTGGACCGTGCGCAACGCCGACGCTCACGCATGGGCAGAAGTATGGATGGCCGACCGAGGCTGGGTGCGCGTTGACCCGACCGCCTCCGTGGCGCCCGGCCGCATCGGCCAGTTTCAGCGCCTGCGCGCGCCCGACGGCGTGATGGCCGGCGCCATCGGCGCCCTCAGCCCCACGCTGCTGGCCCAATTGCGCGCCAACTGGGAAGCCCTCAACAACAGCTGGAACCAATGGGTGCTCAACTACACCCAGGACCGCCAGCTCGATCTCCTCAAGAACCTCGGCTTTGAAGAGCCGAGTTGGGAAGACCTTGGCAAGGTGCTGGCCGGCCTGATCGTGCTGGCTGCCCTGGGTGGCGCGGCCTGGGCGCAATGGGAGCGCGGGCAGCATGATCCGTGGCAGCGCCTGCTGGCCCAGGTGCGCCAGCGCCTGACCCAATCCCGTATTGAGGTGCCGCCCAACGCGCCTCCGCGTGAATTGGCCCGGCTGGCCAATGGCAGCAACAGCTTGCCTGCGCCCATCAAGGCCGCACTGACCGAGTTGCTTCTGACCATGGAACGCATGCGGTATGCACCAGATGTAACAGGGCAATCTGCGCAGGTCGCTAAACTCCAGAGCCAATTCAAGCGGATCGTCTGGCCCAAGCCTACGCCATAAGAACGTATTGACGTTCCAAGCCCCTATTTCTCTGCATGCATCGACGCCCTCTTCTTCTGTCCACCTTCGCCACTCTGCTGACCGCCGGCAGCGGTGTCCCCGCCTTCGCCAGCAAGCGGCAACCGCGAAACGCCCGCGCCAAGGAAAGCGAAGACCTTGACCAGCCCTACCTTCTGCGCGAAGACGCCATGCGCTTTGCCGACGACCTCGCCGATCGGCGCGGCCTGGACCGCCAGTGGGTACGCAATGCCATTGGCCAAGCCCTCTATATCCGCTCCATTCCGCGGCTGATGCTGCCGCCACCGCGTGGTACGGCCAAGAACTGGGCGGTCTACAGGAGCCGCTTCATAGACCCGGTGCGCATCCGGGCCGGCGTACGCTTCTGGAACGCCAACGAGGCCACACTGGCGCGCGCGCAGGAGCAGTTCGGCGTCCCGCCGGAGATCATTGTCGGCATCATTGGCGTGGAAACCATCTATGGCCAGAACATGGGCAGCTTCCGCGTCATCGACGCACTGGCCACGCTGACCTTCGATTTTCCGCCGCAGCACCCTCGCGCCCAGGCCCGGCAAGCATTTTTCCAGGGCGAGTTGGAGCAGTTTCTCAGTCTGTGCGAGCGCACGGGCATGGATCCGGCCACGCCGCTGGGCAGTTATGCCGGCGCCATGGGCATGCCGCAATTCATGCCTTCGAGCTGGGTCAAATATGCCATTGATTTCGACGGCGACGACCGGATCGATCTATGGAACAGCACGGCTGACGCCATCGGCTCGGTGGCCAGCTACTTCAAGGGTTTCGGCTGGCGCCCCGGCATGCCCACGCACTTCTCGGTGTTCCTTTCACCGGAAGCCGATACGCCCGCCCTGCTCGCGCCGGACATTCTGCCTTCGTTCACGGTGGACAGTTTCGTCTCCAAAGGCGCCATCCTGCGCGGCGAAGCCCTGGCCCACAACGGCCCGCTCGCGCTGATCGAGCTGCAGAACGGCGCCGCCGAGCCTTCCTATGTGGCGGGTACGGAAAACTTCTACGTCATCACGCGCTACAACTGGAGCAGCTACTACGCCATGGCCGTGATCGAGCTGGGGCGCGAGGTCATGGCAGCGCGCTGAGCACTCCCGGGACCGCCGAGCTCCAGCTCGGCATTACGGCGTGCGAAAAGGGGCGATGCCAAGCTGGAGCTTGGCGGTCCCAGGTCAGTGGGCGCCTGCGGCGGCTTCCGCACCTCCGGCGCTCGCCTTGGGCCTCTTGGCCAGCCAGACCAGCGGAATCAGCAGCAGAAACAGCAGGGCTGAACCGTAGAAGATCTCCTGCGTGGACAGCATGTAGGCTTGCTGCGTCAGCAGGTTGTTGATGAAGCCCAACGCCTGTTCGTGGCTCATGCCGCTTTTCTGCAGGCCCTCGATGGTGTTCATGGCGGTCTGGCTGCCAGTATTGATGTTTTCAGCCAGATTGGCGTGATGCAGCGCTGCGCGGTTTTCCCACATGGTGGTCGACACCGAGGTCCCGATCGCCCCCGCCGTGATCCGCATGAAGTTCGACAGACCCGAGGCCGCCGGAATACGCGACGGGTGCAATCCCGAAAGCGTAATGGTGACCAGCGGAATGAAGAAGAACGCCATGGCCACGCCCTGGATCAGGGTCGGAATCATGATGGTGTTGAAATCGGTCTGCGTGGTAAACCGGGAACGCATCCACAGCACCAGGGCGAACACGAGGAACGCGAATGTGGCGTACTTTCTCGGATCGACCTTGCTCAACGTCAGGCCCACCATGGGCGACAGGACAATGGCAAACAAGCCGACCGGCGCCATGATCATGCCCGCCTGTGTCGCCGTGTAGCCCATGAACTGCTGCAGCCACAGCGGCAAAATGACCACGTTGGCAAAGAACAGGCCATACCCCACGGCGGTGGCCAGTACTGATGACCAGAAGTTCCGCTCCTTGAAGAGCGAAAGATCCACCACCGGGTGCTCTTCGGTCAACTCCCAGACCAGGAAGAAGACAAAGCCCACCACTGCGACCACGGTAATGGCGATGATTTCTCCAGAGTGGAACCAGTCGAGCTCCTTGCCCTTGTCGAGCATCAGCTGCAATGCGCCCACCCAGAGCACCAGCAGGGCCAGGCCCACGGAGTCGATGGGCACCTTCTTGATGACCGACTCACGCTGGCGATAGAGGCTCCAGGTGGCTGCCGCCGCCAGCAAGCCGACCGGTACGTTGATGTAGAAGATCCACGGCCAGCTCATGTTGTCGGTGATCCAGCCGCCCAGGAGCGGCCCCATGATGGGCGCCACCAGCGTGGTGATGGACCACATGGCCATCGCCAATCCGGCCTTGGCGGGCGGATAGCTCGACAGCAGCAGGGTTTGCGACAGCGGAATCAGCGGCCCCGCCACGAAACCCTGCAGCGCGCGGAAAGCGATCAGCAGCGTCATGCTCGGGGCCAGGCCACACAGCCAGGAGCTGATCACAAACAACAGCACGCTGGCCATGAACAGGCGCACCTGGCCGATGCGCTGCGTGAGCCAGCCGGTCAGGGGCACGGAGATGGCGTTGGCCACCGCGAAACTGGTAATGACCCAGGTGCCTTGCACCGGGCTCACGCCAAGATCACCGGCAATCGCCGGCAACGAGACGTTGGCAATCGAGGTATCCAGCACGTTCATGAACGTGGCCGCCGACAGCGCCAGCGTGCCAAGCACGCGGGCGCTGCCGGTGAGCGGTGGATGCACCCCAGGGGCTGAGGAGGAACTCATGAAAGCCTAGAAAGCAGATGACGGAAGAAGCGTGCGCAAAGGACGATGCTTAGCCTGCCTTGCGCGCTGAGGCTGCCCGCACATGCTGCTCCGGGCGCAGCGTCTGCGGCCCCGCCGCCGGCGCCTCTCCTTCAAGGGCGGCGGGGATCGGCTTTCCCATGTTCTGGGCGATGATCTTGTTCACCAGTTCGCTGGCACCCTCATCCGCCTGCGCGTAGACCTGGGTCTGCGCCAGCGGCTCCGAACGCACCGCGTCCGCCAGGGACAAACCGCCTTTTTCAGCCACGTCCACCTCGACATCCATCGAGAGACCAACACGCAAGGGATGCTCTTTCACCTGCTTTTCATCCAGCGCGATCCGCACCGGCACGCGCTGCACCACCTTGATCCAGTTGCCCGTGGCGTTCTGCGCCGGGAGCAGCGCCGAAGCCGAGCCGGTGGAGATACCCAGGCCGGTGACCTTGCCCTCGTAGACCACCTTGCTGCCATAGACGTCGGCAGTCAATTTCACGGGCTGGCCTACGCGGATATTGCGCAGCTGGTTTTCCTTGAAGTTGGCATCAACCCACAATTGATCGAGCGGCACCACCGTCATCAGCGGTGCGCCGGGCGCCACACGCTGGCCCAACTGCACGCTGCGCTTGCTGACATACCCGCTCACCGGTGCCGGCAGGGCCATGCGGTGCGCCGCAATCCAGGCTTCACGCACCTTGCCGGCGGCAGCCAGCACGCTGGGGTGTTGCTCCACCGGAGTGCCGTCGGTCAATGCGCGGTTGCTGGTGAGCTGTTCGCGCGCAGCCGCCACCGCGGCCTCCGCCCCCTGGAGCGCGCTCTGCGCCGCCGTGACCTGCGCGGTGGCGTGACTCAACTCCTCGCCCGATACCGCGCCGCCGGCCTCCAGACCCTGACGGCGCTTCAGATCCTGTTGCGCGGTCGCCAACTGCGAGCGCACTTTGGCCACATCGGCCTCACGCAGCTTGATCTGTGCGCCCAGCGAGGCATTGTTCACATACAGCGTGCGCACTTGGCGAACCGCCTGGCCCAGCGCCGCTTCTGCCTGAGTCAAGGCGACATTGGCGTCCTGCGGATCGAGCTTGATCAGCGGCTGGCCGGCCTGGACGCGGTCGGTTTCGTCTGCCAGGATGGCTGTGACAGTGCCGCCGACCTGAGGCGTGATCTGGATCACGTTGCCTTGCACATAGGCGTTGTCGGTAGCCTCGAAATGGCTCAGCACCATCCAGTCGTAAACGCCCCAGGCCAGGCCGCCCAGTACCACGACACTGGCCACGGTGATCAGCGCGCGCTTGCGCTTGGGATTCATGCCGCCGGAGGCCTTGGCTCCTTGAGAAGCCATTGATGCCGTATCAGCGGACGCCGTATTGTTGTTGTCGGCCATGAAAAGGTCCTTGGAAAATTGTTTTTTGAATGAGTTCAGTACGCTTTGGCCTGGCTTTGCACCACGGCCTGTTCGGGGCTGGGCTGCCAGCCGCCACCCATCGCCTGGGCGAGGCCGACCTGGCCGAGCAAGGCTTGCGCGGCCAGATCGACCTGCTGGCGGCGCTGCGCCAGCACGGCGGTCTCTGCCGACAGCACGTGGAGATACGTGCCCAGCCCGGCCTTGTAGCGCTGTTGCGCAATGTCATAGGCGCCTTCCGCCGCACGCAAAGCCACGGCCTGCTCGCGCTGCTGCAGGGCAATAGCCTGTACGCCCTGCGATTGGTCCGCTGCATCGCGCATGGCATCGATGACAGTGGCGTTGTAGCTCTCGATGGCGGCGTCCACGTCGGCGCTCTTGCCGCGCAGGTTGGCTCGCAGGCGTCCGCCCTCGAAGATCGGCAGCCTGATCGCCGGACCGACGCCCCACTGCGCGCTCCCTGACTTCAACATGTTGTCGAAGCCAAGGCTCTGAAAGCCCACGAAGGCCGTCAGGTTGATGTTCGGGTAAAACTGCGCACGCGCTACCTGCACTTCCCCGCGCGCCGATTCCACACGCCAGCGGGCCGCGACGATATCGGCACGGCGGCCAAGCCAATCCGCTGAAAGCTCCGACGGGACAGCCATCGCCTTGAACCGGGCAAGCTGAGGCGGCGAAATCCCCTCCGGCAAGCCGGCGCGGCCCAGCAGCGCCGCCAAGGCGTTGCGGCTGGCATCGATCTGTTGATTCAACGCCGCAATGCTGGTGCGAGTATCGGCGCGGCCCGTTTCGTTCTGGCGCACCTCGAGCTGATTGTCCAGGCCCGCCTTGACCCGATCCTGCACCAGGACCAGCATCTGCTGCCGCTGCTTGAGGGTGTGCTCGGCCACCTCGCGCTGCGAGAGCAGCCGGGCCCATTGCAGATAAGTGCGCGTCACATTGGAAGCCAACAGCACGCGGGCGGCGTCCCGCTCGGCCTCCGCGGCCCGCACCTGGCCTACGGCAGCGGCCAGTTCGCCACTGTGCTTTCCGAAGAAATCGAGCTCCCAGCTGGCGCTAGCCTGCAGGTTGCCCATATTCACGGTCGAGCCGCCCAGCGGTGCCGGGTAGATGTAGTTGGACGAGAATTTCTGCCGGTTCAGATCCAGCGCGCCGTTCACTTGCGGCAGGTCGGCCGAACGGGCCAATGCCACCCCCGCCTGCGCCTTGGCGACGCGAGCCGCCGCCACGCCCAGGTTGGGATTGCCGGCCAGCGCGTCGGCCACCAGGCGGTCAAGTTGCGGATCACCAAAGCCGGTCCACCAATCGGCGGCTGGGCCAAGCGCCTGTGTATCGGTGTTGGCCGCCGCGGCGGGCAGGCCGAACTCGGCCGCATCGCGCAGTTGCGCGGTGGGACCGATGTTTTTCATGTCGGCGCAGCCAGCCAACAAAAGTGCGGCCACGGCCAATGCAGTCAATGTTGTTTTCATTCGGCGCTCTCCTTGGCGGCCTTTCCGCTCAATCGCTCGGCATTGCCGATCAAACGCTTGAGCAAATGTAGAAACTGTTCCCACTCGGTATCGCTGAACCCCTCCAGCGTCTCGTTGTAGACACGGCTGAGCACCACCGGCACCTGCTCGGCGGCGGCCACTCCCTCAGGGGTCAGCTTGATATGGACCACACGCCGATCGCTCTCGGAGCGTTCACGGCGGCACAGGCCCTTGGCCTCCAGCCGGTCGAGCAGCCGCGTCATGGCACCCGTATCCAGCGCGCAGTGACGAGCCAACTCCGCAACCGTATTGGCATAGCCGAGGTGCACCTTGTACAAAGGCACCCACTGAGGAACACTCGTTCCGCCCAGATCGGTCTGCTCGTTCACCGCCTGGCCGACAGCGAGCATGGCTTTGCGCAGCAGATAGAGGAGGCTTTCCTCCGGCGCATAGCTCTCGGCGCAGAAGAACTGCCCGCATGCGCCCGCATCACCGGCCGCCACCTTCCCTTCGGGCGAGGCAGCAGCAGACGATGCTCCAACCTGTGGCTGGGCAGGAGGCGGTATGGGGGCGATCATGCGGAATCCGGCAGAAATAAATGGCAGGAGCCGAATTTATTTGCCTACGCAAACATTGTCAACGCAGTCTTTTCAAAGGCAATGTTTACGCAAGGGTTTTCCCTTGATCACCTGAAAGATTCAAGGCCGTTCCCCCTTTTCATGAACGGCCCCTCGCCAAACCGCCCCCCGTGGATGGGCGCAGGTGTCGAGCGCAGCCGCTTCAAACGAGGGCGGAAAGGCTGCTCAATGCAGCTTCAATATCGAGCATCAGATCCTGCGGATCCTCAAGCCCTACGTGCAATCGCACGATATTCCCCCCGATATCCAGCCCTTGAAGATGGCGTGTGGAAGGCAGATGCATGGGCAAAGCCAGGCTCTCGTACCCGCCCCATGAGTGTCCGATGCTGAACAATTGGAGCGATTCGACGAACCGGTCCACCATGGGTCCATCCACTCGCGCAATAAACTCGATGCTGAGCAACCCATTGCCGCCGTCGAAATCCCGGCTCCAGATGGCATATCCTGGATCATCCGGAAGACTGGGGCAGAAAACGCGGCGAATCAACGGGTGCTGCTGCAGCCACCTGGCAAGCCGCAAGGCGCTTTCCTGCTGCCGCTCCATCCGGACTGCCATGGTGCGTGCGCCTCTGAGAGCGAGGTAGGCATCATCGGGGCTGACGGAGTGACCCATCAGATCCGCCACCTCTTCAAGCCGGGGCCAGGCGGCCGCGCTCGTGGTCACGGCCCCGAGCATGACATCCGAATGCCCTACGAGGTATTTCGTCCCCGCGATGACCGACATGTCGGCCCCGTGTTCCAGCGGACGATACATCAGGCCTGAAGCCCATGTGTTGTCCACGGCGACCGTCACGTTGCCATGCCGGCGTGCCATCTCGACCAAAGCGGGCAGATCGCACATCTCGAAAAGCGCCGTACCCGGGCACTCAGCCCAGACAAGCCGGGTCTGCGGTGTCAGCTTTTCCGCGAGATCGCTCAAGTCGGGTTTGAAAAACTCATGAGTGACGCCCATGCCCGCCAAGTACTGGCTACAGAACTTTCTCACCGGCTCGTAGCAGGAGTCGATGACCAGCATGTGGTCTCCCGTCCGCACCACGGACAGGATCGCACACGTCATCGCGGCGAGGCCTGAACTGAACAGCCGTGTGCGCTCCCCAGCCTCCAAAGCGGTGATCACATCCTCCAGCGCATCTCCCGTGGAGCTTCCCTTCCGGCCATAGAGCAGTCCGCGTTCATGGCGCGCACGGCCTGCCAGCGCCTCCCGAAGAGTGGCCATGGAGTCGAACACCACGGTGCTTGTCCGCGCCACGACAGGATTGACGGTTACCCTGGCACCCTCCGGGCGGCCCCCATGGGTGAGCACGGTGGCCCGGTGGAGATCTTTATGAGTTTTTTTCATCGCCAGGCAACTCCCAAGATGAAAAAACGCCCCCTCGGGAGGCGATGGGCATGAGGGTCATGTCCTGTGGTTTCAAGCGCTGGCGGTTTGGGCCGGTGCTTTCACCGAGTCCAGCATGTCCACGAGGGCCTGAGCGGTGAACTCGGGGTTGTCGCCCCAGATCGAGTGCCCGGCATTGGGGACATCCACGATCCGGACGCCGCGGAACTCCTTCTTCAAGCGTTCCACGGTGGATGGAATCAACACGTCGCTATCGGCTCCGCGCAGGATGGTGGTGGGGGTGCGCACCGCCCGCACCGAATCCCACATGTCGCGCGCGGCGCAGCGCAGCGTTTCAATGGCCGCATCTTTTTCATAGCGCCATTCCCATGTTCCGTCGGCATGCCGTTGCAGATCCCCCTCCAGGGTTCGACGATGAATGTCATCCGTAAAACGGAGGCGCTGCGGAAGCGTTTTCGAGAACGCCACGGCTTCCTCGAAGCTCGCGAACGTGCGCGGCCTGGTGATGTGCGCGTGCACCATGTGCTCCGACGCCACAGTAGGCATCTCGAAGCTGAGATCGAGCAACCCCAGCGACTCCACACGTTCCGGATGCCTGGCGGCATACAGCAAGGCCACGCGGGACCCCAGGGATGACCCGACAATCGAGAAACGATCCAGCTTCATGCTGTCCGCGAACGCTTCCAGATCGGCGCAGTAGTGATCCACGGTGTACTGGCCCGGGCTGGCACGGTCGGAATCTCCGTGGGAGCGTTGATCCAGGCCGATCAGGCGGTACTCCCGCGGCAGAGCTTGCGCAAGCCAGTACCAGACTTTTCCATGAAGCGATGTCCCATGCAACGCGACCACCGTCCGTGGGCCGTCTCCCCATTGTTCGTAGTGCAACTTCAAGGCTCCTGCCTGTACGAACCCGTCGCTGTGCTGATTGATGATGGAGTCAGTCATATGCATTCCAATTTAAAAAATAGCCCCCACGCTCCCTCGCCGCGCGTAGTGCGCTGCCCCCAAGGGACGCTTTTGCTTTGGGGCGGCCCGACAGCAAAAAATTACTTGATACCTTGAATGATCGGAAACGGTCTGCCGACGCCCGACTCGAGATCGAAGATCCTTCTGTCGCTCAGGTGGGCAAATCCTTTGCCATAAAGATGAAGATGCAGGGCCTCGCCAGGCCCGAGCACCTCAATGGAGTGAATGTCTTCAGCTCCCATGGCAATCACCTTGCCGTGATCGACAGTGATGTCCATCAGGTGCCGGATACGCGCGCGGGGCTCCTCTCCTTCCCGGACATGGAGCGCGTTGCGCTCACGCCCTCTGACACCGGCGATCACGGCCCATGTCGTGTGGTTGTGAGGCGGTTGCTGATGGCCAGGCTTCATGGCAACCGCGTACATGGCGTAGGAGCCGTCCGGGTCCTCGTGCAACTGGTAGGCCTGCCAGAGCTTGTCCTCCGGAACAGGAAAATCATCGCTGCTCCATAGCGGCGCGTCGGCAGCCAGTTGCCCCATCAGCTCACAGATGCTTTGCGCGGCGGCGATACCGATATCCTGGCCGTCCGATACCAGCGCCCTGACCTGCCCAATCGTCCGGCCGACCGCTGCGGCTCTCTGATCAGCGGCAGATACGGCGGACCCGCCTTGTTCCATGCCCTGTTGCACACGCTGTCCTGCCGCGGCCTTCATGAGTCCACCTTCACGTTTGACGCCTTCGCAATGCGCTTCCACGCCTCGATATCGGAAGTCACCAGCTTCTGTGTGTCCTGCGGTCCCAGGTACATGGGAATGAAGCCGAGCGCATTCAGGTGCTTGCGGAAATCCGCGGAAGCCACAAGCCCTTCGATCGCCTTACTCAACCCCTTCACCCCCTCTGGATGGGTATCCGCCGGCGCAAACAGCCCGAGCCAGGTGCCCTGCTGAAAAGGAACGCCGGATTCAGACAAGGTCGGCACCTGCGGAAACGTGGGATGCCGCACGGGCGCCGCCGTGGCGAGCACGCGCGCCCGGCCGGCCTGAACATGGGGCGCCATGGAGAACGCATCCACCACGCAGAAATCGAGCTGCCCACCGATCAGATCGGTCACGGCCGGCGCCGACCCCCGATAGGGAATGTGACGCATGGGAACACCTAGATCCGCCCTTAGAACCTCCCCGGTCAGGTGGCCAAAGGTGCCCTGTCCGCCCGTTCCAAACGTCAGCCCCTGCTTTTCCCTGGCAAGGGGCACGAGATCCTTGAGCGTGCGGCAAGGGCTGCTCGCCGCGACCGCCACCACCAGACCGCCTTGCGCGAAAACCGCGATGGGCGCCAGGTCCTTCAGGGGGTTGTAGGAAAGATTGGGATTCACCGCGGGCTGCACGGAGATGGTCGCCGAGATCCCCAGCACCAAGGTCTGGCCGTCGGGCGGGCTCTTGACCACCGACTGGACCCCGATCGCACCACCCGCACCCGCGCGGTTCTCGACGATGAAGCGTTCGCCTTGCACTTTGTTCAGCGCATCCGCGAGCAGGCGCGCGCTCGAATCCACCGAGCCGCCCGGTGCCGTGGGCACTACGATCTTCACCACTTTCTGGGCACCCGGCTGCGCACGTGCGCCCGGCATGAAGGCCGCGGCAGCCGCCAGTGCCGAAACCTGCCTGCACCATGCACGCCGTCCGGCAAAAAGGTCATTTCCATTCTTCATGTCTTCTCGCTTCCAGTAGGTATGAGAATCAGATCAGGCTGGCCATGCGGCCATCACGTCCACTTCGAGCCGATAGGCCGGATTGAAGAGCTGCGAAACCACAATGCCTGTGGATGCCGGCCTGGCGTTGCCGAGATATCTGGCACGGACCTTCGCGTGAACGGGCGCGTCCTGCGCATTCACCAGATAGGTGACCACACGAAAGATGTTGATGTAATCAAGCCCTGCCTCCCGCAAGACGATGCCGATCCTCTTCCAGACCAGATCGGCTTGCGCCTCCATGCCTTCAGGCACCGAGCCGTCTTCCCGCAACGGTGTCTGGCCCGAAAGCTGCAGCAGTTGCCTGCCGCCCGGCACGATCAAGGCCTGTGAGTAGGGGCCGAGCGGCTTGCCGAGCTCGGGAGGATTGATGCATTGAAATGGGTACTCGGTCATTCGGTCACTCGGCTCTCAGGACTTGAAAATGGACTCCTGGCTCCCGGGCAAGGCGCGACGCCAGCCCGATCTCCCAATCGATGTACTCGCGCATGGCGCTTTCCTGCCGTTCGGGCTCGACCTCATAGGGGGAATACCAGACATCGTTGGGCGGGCTCAGTTGGCGATGGGCCCCCTTCTCCATCGGCAAACCCGCACTGCGCCAGCTTGTGTTGCCGCCTTCCAATACCTGCACCTGCCACCCCAGCGCCAGTGCATCCGCCGCGGCAAAGCGCGCCAGCGCCGCTTCGTTGGCCGTAAAAATGAGCGTTGACACATGAGACGGCAAGGCCTTGAGCCCATCCGCCAGGCAAGCACGCGCGCAATACCAGGCGCCGGCGATGTGCGCCTTCCTGAAAGCGATGCTGCTGGAGCAATCGATGACCGCAATGCCCGGGTCGCCTTGCATCGCCGTCCACATCTCAGGCGCAGACATTTGCGCCACCCCGGCGGGCTCCCGAATCCACTCCGGGTTCGATGGTTTAGAAGGCGCAAGATCAGGCGCCGTAGCAGGATCCAGCACATCAGCCTGCCAGCCCATCTGCCGCAGCCAGTGCGCCGTCATGGGCGCTTGGACCAGATCCGTATCGGCCACCACAATGCGCGCATGCCTGACCGGGGCAAAAAAATCGGTGCTCTGAACCAATTCCCCCCAGGGGCGTTGCGCGCGCCTGGATAGGTGCCTTGCCCATAATCCGCCTGTAGGCGGACGTCATAGAAATACGTGGTAGCGCTTGCATCGCGGAGGCTCGCCTGCAGTTGGTCCCAACTGACGAGTTTCCCGCCCGTGCGCGCCAGGAGCCCCATGGCCGCCGCGCGGCTGCGTTCAAGACGTTCGGATGAGGGATCCGGCTCCAACCGCACCAGCTTTCCTCTTTGCAGTGCGTGCCCCTCCAGGTGCCATCCCATGGTGCCGTTTTCCACCGCGAACACCGGGCACTCCAAGCCGGCATTGATGAGAGACTGCGCGCCAATGATGCTGCGTGTGCGGCCAGCGCAGTTCACGATCACCAGGCTGTCCGGACCGACGCGCTCAGGCACGCGCAGCAGCAGTTCCGCGCCCGGGCAACTCATGGCGCCCGGCAGGGAAAATCCACGAACTCCTCCGGAGTCCGGCTGTCCACCATCAGCAGTTGGGCGCCTTTGCCCTTCAGTGCCAGAAGCTCCTTTGTCTCGATATGAGGTGTTTGCGTGGCCGTTTCCACCACTTCGCCAAACGCCTTGCTGGGCACATACTTTCCGCTGAACCAGCCAAGGCCCGCGCGCTCATACTCGGAGGGCGAAACGTCGAGCAGGAACACATTCGTATAGCCCGCGGATTCGAGCAGATTCAGCGCCTGGCTGGAACGCGCTTTTCCACCGCCCACCAGCACGATGCGCGTGCCCCGGCACGGCACACGCCAGGGCAGATCCAGCTCGAACCGCCCGATGGGAAGCGAAGCCGCCAGCAGCAGATGCCCCTGAGTGAAATCCCCCTCCTCCCGGAGGTCCAGAAGCGCGATCTCCCCGCCGTCGCGCAACATGGCGGGAAGCTGGTCCACATCAAGGGTCTTTGGTGGCATGGCGGTAGAAGAAAGTCTGCTCGTTCGAAAGGAATGCCGAGCAGCTTATGCCTCTTCCACCGATTCAACATAATGCTATTTTTTGAAATCCATATGCCAAAAATGGATCACACCGCCTTTATGGGATTTGCTCCCGGGTCGGAGCGGCCTCCGGCTTCACCATCTCCTTGAGCGCGTCCAAAAAAGCCGTCATCGCCGGAGGGTGGCTCAAATCCTTGCGCACAGCCACCACGTGCGGCCCCAAGGGGCTGCCGAGCGACAGGGGAAGCACCCGCAGCACGCCCCGCTGTACATAGGTTTGCGCGACCGTTCTCTGCATGAAGTTCAGGTAGCCGTAGCGCTCGATCAGCATGAGATTGGTGACCAACGAAGTCGTGGACTCCACCACGTTGGAAGGCAGCCGGCCCGCCTGGGTCAGGAACAAGGCGCGAACATGGTCGTACAGCGCACTGCTCGAGTGCGGCAATACCCATGGCTGATCGATGAGATCGCCGATGGCCACGGCCTTCGCCTTGGCCAGGCGATGCGTGCGTGCGGCTACCAGGACAAAGTCGTCATCGAACAGCACCGTCTGATCCAGATGCTCGGCCACACTGGCATCGGTGACCAACCGGCACAGAATGACATCCAGGCTACCGTCCCTCAGCCGGGCAATCAAGGGAGGCTGGGACAGCTGCTCCAGCGAAATCCTGAGACGCGGGTACCGCCGCTTGACCTCCCCGATGGCCATGGGCAGCAGCTTCACGGCCGAAGACAGCAACACCCCTACCCTGACCAAGCCATCGGAGCCTGAGCGCAAAGCCTGGATTTCCTCATGCGCGCGCTGAACATCGAACAGAAGCTGGCGGGCATGCCGGATCAGCGCTTCGCCGAACACCGTGGGAGCCATGCCTCGCGGTGAGCGCTCAAAAAGCAAAACACCGAACGCGGACTCCAATTCTGCGATAGCGCGCGTCGCTGCTGGCTGCGTCAGGTTGGCCATGTTGGCCGCCTTGCGCAGCGAAAGTGAATCACCTAGCGCATCCAGCAGAACCATGTGCCGCAGTTTGAGCCTGAACGGAAGCGTGGTCGAGTCAGGCGTAAAGGGAGTCTGCATGGTGTCGGCTTGCTGAATCGATGGGAAGCGTTCTGAGCTTACCCTCGAAAACCGCCACCATTAAAGTACCCTCGCAGGGTGTGCACGGAGTGCGCACCTACCGTGAGGCTTAACGCAGGCTGGTGTTGAGTTTTTCCAGCGCCGCCGCACCAGGGCACAACTCCGCCGCGCCCAAAGCATTGAGCGGCGTGGCGCTGGTATTCAACGAGGCGTGCAAATCATCCGTCTCGCCCTCCACGAAAAGCAGGCCAGTGAGCAGTTCGCCTTCGGCGGCGCGCGCGTTCATGTAGCTCATGGCCGCCACGCGGTCGGTAGGATCGTAATCCGCATGGAGCTTGCGCAGGCGAAGGACAGTGCCATCGTGCTGCTCCACATCCACCACCTCACCGGGCGCGATGGTGGCCGTGATCTCCTCGCGGCCGGTGATGAAATCGATGCGGCTGACCGATTCATTGTGCTCGCGCACCCAGTCGTAGCTGCGTGTGGAACCAGCGTGGTTGTTGAAGGTCACGCAGGGGCTGATGATGTCGATGAAAGCTGCGCCGCCATGGCCGATGGCCGCCTTGATGAGCGGCACCATCTGCGCCTTGTCGCCCGAGAAGCTGCGAGCCACGAAACTTGCGCCCAACTGCATGGCCATGCCCACCAGATCCACCGGGCTGTCGTTGTTGACGACGCCCTTCTTGCTCTTGCTGCCCTTGTCCGCGGTGGCGGAGAACTGGCCCTTGGTCAGGCCGTAGACGCCGTTATTCTCGACGATATAGACCATGTTCACGTTGCGCCGCATGGCGTGCGCGAATTGGCCCAGACCGATCGAGGCCGAATCGCCATCACCCGAGACGCCCAGGTACAGCAGATCACGGTTAGCCAGGTTGGCACCCGTCAGTACGCTGGGCATGCGGCCGTGCACGGTGTTGAAGCCGTGGCTGGCCCCGAGAAAATAGTCCGGCGTTTTTGACGAGCAGCCGATGCCCGAGAGCTTGGCCACACGGTGCGGCTCGATATCCAGCTCCCAACAGGCCTGCACGATGGCGGCGGAGATCGAATCATGCCCGCAGCCAGCGCACAACGTGGACACCTTGCCTTCGTAGTCGCGCCGGGTATAGCCAACCTTGTTGCGCGTCAGCGAGGGGTGATGGAGGCGGGGCTTGGCGATGTAAGTCATTTAACCTCCTGGGGGGCGACAAAAGCCTCGTGCACGTGATCGGTGATGTAGGTAGTGATGAAGCGCGCGGTGATCGGCGTGCCGTCGTAGTGCAGTACTTTCTGCAGCTTGGCGGGGTTGATTTCGAGTTCATTGACGAGCAGCGAGCGCATCTGCGCGTCGCGGTTCTGCTCGACCACGAACACCATTTCGTGCGCGTCGATGAACTCTTTCACGCTCGCGGCGAACGGGAAGGCCCGAATGCGCAGCGCGTCCACGTGGATGCCCTGAGATGCCAGCACATCCAGCGCCTCATGCATGGCGGGGCTGGTAGACCCAAAGAAGATCACGCCGAAACGCGTGCGCTTGGCTGCCGGGCGCGCCACTGGCTGCGGCACGAGCGTGGCGGCCGTGGCGAACTTGTGCAGCAGGCGCTGCACGTTGTAGATGTAGTCCGGCCCGCGTTCCGAATAGCGCGCGTAGGCGTCCCGCGTGGTGCCCCGGGTGAAGTAGCTGCCGCGCGTAGGGTGCGTGCCGGGCAGCGTGCGCCACGGAATGCCATCGCCATCCACGTCCTTGTAGCGGCCAAAATCCTTTTGTTCCAGGTCTTCGGCGCTCATCACCTTGCCGCGGTCATAGCCGCGGTCGTCATCCCAGGCCAGGGGCTCGCACAGGCGCTGATTCATGCCGATGTCCAGATCGGTCATGACGAACACCGGCGTCTGTAAACGATCGGCCAGGTCGAGCGCCGCGGCCGTGTGCTCGAAGCACTCGCGCGGGTCCTCGGGGAACAGCAGCACGTGCTTGGTGTCCCCGTGCGATGCGTAGGCACAGGCCAGGACGTCGGCCTGCTGGGTGCGCGTGGGCATGCCCGTGGAGGGTCCGCCGCGCTGCACGTTCACGATCGTGACCGGGATTTCCGCGAAGTAGGCCAGCCCGATGAACTCCGTCATCAAGGAAATGCCAGGGCCTGACGTGGCGGTGAAAGCCCGCGAGCCGTTCCAGCCCGCTCCCACCACCATGCCGATGGAGGCCAACTCGTCCTCCCCCTGCACGATGGCATAGTTCTGGCGGCCTTCGGCATCCACGCGGAACTTGGCGCAGTATTTCATGAACGCTTCGGCCACGGAAGTCGAAGGCGTGATGGGATACCAGGCGCACACGGTAGCGCCGCCATACACCGCGCCCAGGCCCGCGGCGGTATTGCCGTCGACGAAGATGCGCTCGCCCACGCGGTGCGCGCTCCGCACCTTGATGGACAGCGGGTGCTTCAGGTGTTCCTTGGCAAAATCGCGCCCCAGGTTGAGGGCCTGCACGTTGGAGGCAATCAGCTTTTCCTTGCCTTTGTACTGCTCGCTCAGCAGAGCCTCAATGACCTTGGCATCCATCTCCAGCAACACCGAGAGCGCGCCCACGTACATGATGTTCTTGAACAGCTGACGCTGGCGCGGATCGCTGTAGACGGCATTGCATATCTCGGTGAGCGGCATGCCGATCACGGTGATGTCGTCGCGGAACTCCGATGCCGGGCGCGGACGGGTGCTGTCGTAGAACAGGTAGCCGCCGGGCTCGATCTCCTCCAGGTCGGCCGCCCAGGTCTGCGGGTTCATCGCCACCATCATGTCGATGCCGCCACGCCGGCCAAGATAGCCTTTTTCGCTTACCCGCACCTCATACCACGTGGGCAGGCCCTGGATATTGCTGGGAAAGATATTGCGCGGACTCACGGGAACGCCCATGCGCAAGATGGCTTTGGCGAACAATTCGTTGGCACTGGCGGAACCCGAGCCGTTGACGTTGGCGAACTTGATGACGAAATCGTTGACTGCCTCGATCTGGTTCATGCCAGCGTCCTTTCTACCGTCGCGGCGATGGGGTTGGCACTGCTTCCGGCCTTGGCAGTGAGCAGCAGGAACTTCTGCATGTCCCAGGCGCCGGTGGGGCAGCGCTCCGCGCACAGGCCGCAGTGCAGGCAGACGTCTTCATCCTTGACCAACACACGGCCGGTTTTCAGCTCGGACGACACAAACAAGTCCTGATCGGCATTGTTCGCCGGGGCGTTCAGCTCCTGGCGCAATTGCGGCTCGTCCTCATTGGCCGTGAAGGTAATGCAGTCCATCGGGCAGATGTCAACGCAGCCGTCGCATTCGATGCAGAGCTTGGGCTCGAACACAGTCTGCACGTCGCAGTTGAGACAGCGGCTGGCTTCCTTGAGCGCCGTGCGGGGGTCGAATCCGAGCTCCACTTCCACCTGGATGCTGGCAAGCGCTTTCTCGGCCTTGGCCCATGGCACCTTGTAGCGCAGGTCGTTCGAAGGATCCTGGTCATAGCTCCACTCGTGGATGCCCATCTTCTGGGACACGAGATTGGTGCGCGCCGAGGGACGCACGGAGACATCCTCGCCATTGAGCATCAGATCGATGGACACCGCCGCCTCGTGCCCTTGCGCCACGGCGGTGATGATGTTCTTCGGGCCATAGGATGCATCACCGCCGAAAAACACCTTCGGCTGCGTGGATTGGAACGTGCCCTCGCGCAACGCCGGCAGGCCCCACTTGTCGAACTCGATACCGCAATCACGCTCGATCCAGGGAAAGGCATTCTCCTGGCCGACGGCGATCAGCACTTCGTCGCAGGCGAAGAAGACGTCAGGCTCGCCGGTGGAAACCAGCTTGCGCTTGCCTTGCGCGTCGTACTCGGCGCGCACGACCTCGAAGGTCATGCCCGTCAGCCTGCCGCCCTCGTGCACGAAGGCTTTCGGCACGTGCATGTTGATGATGGGGATACCCTCGTGCTGCGCATCCTCCTTCTCCCAGGGAGAGGCTTTCATTTCGTCGAAGCCGGAGCGCACGATGACTTTCACATCCTCGCCGCCCAGGCGCCGTGCGGAACGGCAGCAGTCCATGGCGGTATTGCCGCCACCCAGCACGATGACGCGCTTGCCGACCTTGCTCACGTGCCCGAATGAGACGGAGGCGAGCCAGTCGATACCGATATGGATGTGCTCCGCGGCCTCCTGGCGGCCGGGAAGGTCAAGATCGCGCCCGCGCGGCGCACCGCAGCCGACGAATATGGCGTCGTAGCCTTCGGCCATCAACGCCTTCATGGAATCGATCCGGTGGCCGGCCTTGAACTCCGCCCCCAGGGCGAAGACATAGCCAGTTTCCTCCTCGATCACGCTCTCGGGCAGGCGAAAGCGCGGAATCTGCTGATGCATGAAGCCGCCGGCCTTGTACTCTCCATCGAATACCGTGACCTGGTAGCCCAGCGGCGCCAGATCGCGCGCCACGGTGAGCGAGGCCGGGCCGGCGCCCACGCAGGCAATGCGCTTCCCGTTGGAAGCCAGAGGCCGCGGCATGCGAGGCACCACGTCTTCCTTGAAGTCGGCCGCCACTCGTTTCAGGCGGCAAATGGCTACAGGCTCCGGTTTCTCCGCGTTCTCCTCTTCCACCCTGCCCCGCCTGCAGGCGGGCTCGCAAGGGCGGTCGCATGTTCGGCCCAGAATGCCTGGAAACACGTTGGACGCCCAGTTGACCATGTAGGCATCGCCGTAGCGGCCTTGAGCGATCAAGCGGATGTACTCGGGGACGGGGGTGTGGGCAGGGCACGCCCATTGACAATCGACGACCTTGTGGAAGTAGGCCGGATCGGCTGTATTGGTTGGCTGCAAATCGGTCTCCTTGCTCCCGTGGGTAATTGCCGCGTTAGCGCGGTCTGGTTGGAGCAAGCCATAGTCTACGCCCACGCGGAGACCTTATGCCGTAGTGTGGGTTGTATGGAACAGAAAGAGCCCTGCACGTTATCCCCTTGTAAAATATTGGCTGGGTGTTAGCTGCATGTCGCAGCGGGACAGGTCATGCGTCGGTCGGGCCGCCACGCGGAGTTTTGACGACCATGAATCGCCACACCACGCGGCAGGATCTGCCGCGCGCCCAACTTCTGGCCGAACGCGCCTTCGCCAACCTGGAACGCTTCCTGCACATCGAGGCCGCCAGCGGCATCGTGCTATTGATCGCCGCCGCCGTAGCCCTGATCTGGGCCAATTCTCCGTTTGCCCACGGCTATCACGCACTCTGGCATCTACCTGTGTCGCTCGGCATCGGCGACTTCACCATCGCCCAATCGCTGCACTTCGTCATCAACGATGGCTTGATGACTATTTTCTTCCTCGTCGTGGGCATGGAAATCCGCCGCGAAATCCACGAAGGCGCCTTGAGCAATCTGCGCCAGGCCAGCTTGCCGATCATGGCGGCGCTGGGCGGTGTGGCCGTGCCGGCGCTGATCTACGTGGCCCTGAACACCTCCCCATCGCGCCTGCAGGGCTGGGCTGTGCCCACGGCCACCGACATCGCCTTCGCCGTGGGCGTGCTCGCACTGTTGGGCCGGAGCATTCCGGGCAATGTCCGCGTTTTTCTGCTGGCGTTGGCGATCATCGACGACATCATCGCGGTGCTCATCATCGCGCTGTTCTATTCGGGCGGTCTGGACCTGTCGGGCTTTCTCGTTGCAGCGATGGGCATCCTGGTGGTGCTGGGATTCCAGCGCATGGGCATAGGCTCGGCCTTTGCCTATGTACTGCCGGGCGCCATTGTCTGGATAGGCTTGCTGATGACCGGCGCGCATCCGACGCTGGCCGGCGTGGTGCTCGGCATGCTGACGCCAGTGTTGCCGCTGCCCACGCGCGAGTCCCCGCAAGACATGGTGGCGCACGCGGCGCAAAAGTTGCGTGGCCACGACGACGCGAGGAGCGCTCACCACCTCGCCATGCCGCTCAAGCAATTGCGGCTGGCCCAGCGCGAATTGCTGCCGCCCGTGGTGCGCGTGCAAACGGCCCTGCACCCTTGGGTCGCATTCGGAATCATGCCCTTGTTCGCGCTGGCCAATGCGGGGGTAAGCATGAGTGGCATCGACCTGTCCGCCTCCGGGCCTCAGTGGGTGATGGCGGGCGTCTCATTGGCACTGATGCTCGGCAAGCCACTTGGCATCGTCGGCGTGAGCTGGCTCATGGTGCGGCTGGGAGCCTGCCAACTACCGCCCGGCGTGACCTGGGGCGGCATTGTGCTCGTCGGCTTGCTGGCGGGCGTGGGGTTCACCATGTCCATCTTCATCGCCATGCTCGCGTTTGACAGTGAAGTCCTGCTGGGTGCAGCCAAGCTCGGCGTGCTGGCGGGATCGTTGGTGGCCGCTTTGTTGGGGCTGGCCTGGGGCCAGCTGTACCGGCGCACCACAAAAATTGCCGGAACAGCAGGATGATACGGCCTCAGCCGGCGCTAAGCGCCGAGAACGCCTGAACCACCTCCGGCGGGGCCTGAACCAATTCGATCAGCACGCCTTCCCCCGCGATAGGAAACTCGTCGTTAGCCTTCGGGTGCAAGAAAGTGATGTCGTACCCGGCCGCGCCCTTGCGGATGCCGCCCGGCGCGAACCGCACGCCCTTGGCGCTGAGCCACTCCACGGCTTTCGGCAAATCATCGATCCACAAGCCGATGTGGTTCAGCGGCGTGGTGTGCACCGCCGGCTTTTTCTCGGGATCGAGCGGTTGCATCAGATCGACTTCGACCTTGAAGGGGCCTGAGCCCATGGCGCAGATGTCTTCGTCGACGTTCTCCCGCTCGCTTTTGAACGTGCCGGTTTTCTCCAGGCCCAGCATATCTACCCACAGCTGCTGAAGTTTCAGCTTGTCAGGACCGCCAATGGCAACCTGCTGGATCCCGAGGACTTTGAAAGGACGAGGCACGAAAGAGCTCCTTAGATGGACTGTTGTTAACTTAACGATTTTGCCGCTCGCATGGCTCGGGCAGCAACTACCCCCATAGAATATCAATTCAATACCAAATCATTCGTCGATGCTGAGGGGGTTCGTGTGCTGCCGAAGATTTTTTCACACCGCTTTCCATACCCCATTGATCGGTTTGTGCGCACGGTCTTTGCCACGGCGGCCACAGTGCTATCCGCCACGAGCCTCAGCCCCTCGGCACTCGCACAACCCGCGTCGCCCTCCATCACGCTTTCCTGCTCAGCCCCTGTCAGCAGAAATACTGCCGATTTGACGACCAAGCCAGGCGTCTGGCGCATTGACTATGACGGCCTGGGATGGGCACCTGCAGTGTATTTTCATGACTACTGGGCCCCGTGGCACGACCTCCCAAGCGGAGACCACTGGATCGGTGCATACCCTGGAACGAACCCCGAGGCGGTGGCCTATTCGGTCCTTGTGATGGCTGATGACCCGAACATCGATCTGTCGTCGGCAAAAATCACCTATAGCTATCTAGTCGACAATTCGGTCACTCGCATCACTTGGAACGGCGTAGAGCTTCCATCCAGCAGCGCCACAGGATTTCAGGGCACGCCCTACATCCTCCCCACGCCTGCCACGGTGCCGTTGGCGAGCGGCTTGAATAGGCTGCTCTTTGTCACGTCCAATCAGGTAGACCCTTTCGGCCTGAGCGCATCCGTGACACTCACTTTCAATTGCGGCACCCCGGTCAGCAGTCCACAGCCCGTGCCGGCCAATCCGCCGTGGGCGCTGGTGGCGTTAAGCGGACTGATGGCAGCCTGCGTGGTGGGCATGAGACGCCGCGGCCGCATGAAAGGACAGTGACGTCTCTCGCTTACAGCCTATAGGGGCCGCCGGCCAAGCATGCAGGTATCAGATCAAGCTGGCGCCACCGTCCACCGCGATCGCCTGCCCGGTGATGTGGCGGGATGCGTCCGAGGCCAGGAAGACCACCAGCCCCTTGAGATCTTCTTCACCGCCGATACGGCGCAGCGGCGTGCGGTCGATCAAGGCCTGGCCGAATTTCTCGATCAGGCCACCGGCCATCTTGCTCGGAAAGAAACCTGGACAAATGGCATTGACGCGGATGCCGTAGTGGCCCCATTCCGAGGCCAAGGTACGCGCGAAATGCACCGCAGCAGCCTTGGAGGTGTTGTAGGCAATGGTGTTCATGCCCGGTGGCGTGCCCTTGAGGCCGGCCACTGAGGCCGTCACGATGATGTTGCCACGGCCCTTGGGGATCATTACGCGCTTGCCAATCTCGCGTGAAAGGAAAAAAGCGCGCTGACGTTCAGATCCAACACCTTGTGCCAGGCGGCATCAGGATAATCCTCGGCCTTCTCGCCCCAGGTTGCCCCGGCATTGTTGACCAGGATGTCGATGGTGCCAAAGCGCGCCAGCACCTGGTCCACCAGCCCGGGCACCTGATCGAACTTGGACTGGTCGCAAACGATGGTTTCAACCTCGTAGCCCAGGCCTTCGAGGTGAGCCTTGGCATGCGCCAGTTCGTCGGCTTTGCGCGCGGTGATCGCCAGCCTGGCGCCCATTTCGCCCAGCGCCTCAGCCATCTGGAGGCCCAGGCCGCGTGAGCCGCCGGTGACGAGCGCGACCTGGCCGGTCAGATCAAAAAGTTGCTTCACGCCCAAGTTGTTCTCCTGAAGTTCTGTTGAGAATGCGAACGTCACGCGAAGCGTGTGGGCTTCGGCAACGTATTTGCATTCTCCAGCATCGCGCGCAGCAATTGCTCAGTCAAGGCTGCCCGCAGGCCTGCCGCCTCGGGGCGCTCCCACAGGTTGTGCAGCTCCAGCGGGTCTTCGGCGAGATCGTACAGCTCGCCCCAATCTGTTGCCTGGTACAGCGACAGGCGGTAGCGCTCAGTGACCAGCGTGCGGGTGCGGCTGCGCGTGCCCAGCCAACCGGGCGTGCGGTGATCCTCGTCCTCTATCAGCAGTGCATCGCGTGTCCCCTGGCGCGGGTTCCGCAGAAGAGAATTGAGATCCAGGCCCTGCATGCCATCTGCCGGTGCGACCTCTGCGCGCGCCAGGATGGATTGCGCCACATCGACGGCCCCGGTAAGCTGCCGGCGCGTGCTCCCGGCCTCGGCGCCAAGCGCGGCGTCCGCCCAGATGAAGGGAGTGCGCACCAGACCCTGGTAGTGCATGCTGGACTTCAGCATGAGCTGATGATCGCCCATGTAGTCGCCGTGGTCGCTGGTAAAGATGACCACCGTGTCCTGCTCAAGGCCCAAGCGTGCCAGTTCCGCCATGATGCGGCCCACGGCATCATCGATCATCGCCAGGCTGCAGTAGGTCAGCGAGATCGCCTCCTGAGCCTCGCGGGGGCTGCAGGCGTAGACGCTTCGAACCGGTATCGGCGTGTGGGAAGACACCCCTTCGGCCAATCCATCGCGCAGATCGCGGTAATAGTCCAGATGGAGTTGCCCTGTGCGCTCTGTCCGATCCCATGCGCGCCCCGGCGTGTTCCCCCAGTAAGCCTGTGGCAGTGCTATGTCCTCTGGACGGTACATACCCCAATAGCGCCCCGGGGGCGTCCAGGGATGGTGGGGATCCGGAAACGAGCAGTACAGCAGAAAGGGATTTTCGGGTTGACGAGCAAACTCCTGCAACCGGGCAACCGTGCGTTCAGCCACATAGGTGGTCGAATACAAGGCTTCCGGCACTTGTGTGCGCCACCCCTCCTGAGTGACATAGCCGGGTGCCGGCAAGGCATGATCGGGCCCTGGGCGGCCCGCAAAGTCCGGATCCCGCGTCAGAGCCCAACGCAGATAGTCTCCCGCGCAACGGTCGCCATGCCGCGTCACCAGGTCGACCGACTGGAATCCGTAGTACGGCAGGCGCATTTGAAAGCCAGGGTCAGACCATCTGTCGTGGTCTTCCTGGAGGTGCCCCTCCGGAAGCTTCCGGAGGGCTTCTGCGCCGCCATACTGGGGCGGTACCGCCGTGAAGTTCTGCAGATGGCTCTTGCCCACCAGCGCTGTGCCATAGCCAGCACCGGCCAGCAATTCAGGAAAGGTGATGCTGCCCAGCGGCAGCTCGATGCCATTGTGGCGGACACCATGCACGGATGGCATCCGTCCGGTGACCAGGGTCGCACGGTTGGGCATGCAGATGGGCATGGCTACATAGTGCCGCTCCAGGCACACGCCACGTCCGGCGAGCGCATCAATGTGAGGCGTGCGCAGTACCCGATTGCCATAGCACCCCAGATGATCGGCACGCTGCTGGTCGGTGATGATGAAGAGAAAGTTGGGGCGGCGCATAAAGAGGCATGAGGCGGCTAGTCGGTCTTGAGTCCGCTCTTGCGGATAAAGCTTTGCCAGCGATCCGACTCCGAGGCCATCAACCGCCCGAACTCCTCCGGGCTCATGATGACGGCCTGCGAACCGCTGATATCGAGGAACTCCGCAGTGGCCGGGTCGGACAGCACTTCGCGCAAGGCCAGCGCGACACGCTTCACGACAGGCCCTGGTGTACCGGGAGGCGCGACCAGCCCCGACCAACTGAGCACGTCGTTGCCGCCAAAGCCTGCTTCGGCCATGGTGGGTACATCTGGCAGCGCCGCCAGCCGCTTAGGGGCCGCCACCGCGAGGGCATGCAACCGCCCGCTCTTGATGGCAGGCACGACTGAACTGGAAATACCGAACATGAAGTGCACGTCGCCGCGGGACACGTCGGTGATGGCGGGCGCCAGGCCCTTGTAGGGCACATGAACCACATCAAGACCGTTGACTGTCTTGAAAATCTCGCCGTTGAGATGCGCAGGCGTTCCGTTACCGCCCGAGGCATAGGAATAGCCTCCAGGCTTGGCCTTCAGAAGTGCCACCAGCCCGGCCACATCCTTGACCGGCAACGCAGGAGGCACCACCAGCACATTGAATGATGAACTCAATCCACCGATGGGTGCCACATCATGCTTGAGGCTGAAGGTGTCCTTGCCCAGCAACTCCTGCGAGACCGCGATGGCGATATTGGTATAGGACAGGGTGTAGCCGTCGGGCGGCGCCTTGGCCAGCTCGCGCATCGCCACCAACCCCGAGGCACCGACGCGGTTCTCGATCACGAAGCTCTGCCCCAATCGATCGGACATGCCCTTCATCACATAGCGCGTGATCACGTCAGGACCACTGCCCGCAGAGAAAGGTTGCAGGAAACGAATCACCCGGTTCGGATAGCGATCGGCTTGCGCCAGCACACCCCGTCCACCCAACAGGCCCACTGCCGACAGCGCCCCCAAAAGGGCCGTACGTCTTTCCATGGTGTCTCCTCTGTACAGGTTCCTCGCTCCGCTTGGCAAGCCATGCACCGCTCTCATTTCAGGCCAAGCGCGTCCGCAACCCGGGCTCTGGCCTCTTCTCCTCGCTGCCGCATCTGTTCCCGCACGGCGGAGGGGAAAGCGTCATGCATCACCCGTGACCAGCAGGAACGCGCCTGCACGCGCGCCCACCATCGCGCCATCGCGGGCCGCCGGCCGCGTGACCACAGCGTGTCCATGGCCAGCATATCCAGGCGCAGGATATAGGGGGCCGCTGCAATGTCCGCCAGACTGAAGCCATCTCCACACAGCCAGTCTTGCTTGGCCACAGCGCGGTCGATCTCGTCGACAAGCACGGAGAAGGCTCGGAGTGAAGGCGCGAAAGCCGGTGCATCGAGCCCCAGCGCGATGGCCGCTTGCTGGCGCACGGCTCTCTCAGCATCGGGCATTGCCGCGAAATAGGCATCGCGCTCAGCTTGCGATTTCTTCAGATGCGCATGGCGGATGTAGATCGCCATCGAGATATTGCCGGTAGCCCGGTGAATATCGTCGTCCATGCGCCGCATCCAGCCGCGCATGCGGGCACGCGCCAGCGCGCCTTCTGGCCGCAAGGCAGGCTGTGGTGCCCACTCCTCAAGGTATTCGATGATGACATTGCTCTCGGTGATCACTTGCCCATCGTGCACCAATGTGGGGACCACCCCCCGGGGGTTGAGTTCGAGGTAATCTGGGCGCATCACCTCACCATTGCGCAGGTTGATCTCCACCGACTGCCATTGCATGCCTTTCTCGGCCAGCGTCAGACGCACTTTCTGGGCGGCCACTGAAGCGAAGTTGTCATACAGCACGAACACGCCCGTCTCCCCTCTCAACGTTTCTCGAACTGCGTAGCGCCGAACAGATTTTTCCACTGCTCGGGATCGTGCGCGCCCTGAGGCCGGCGCTCGGCGAGCACCTGCAGGCCGCGTGCCACCGCAGGCCGCTCAAGGACCTGCGCATACCAGCGAGCCACATGCGGGTAGGCCGCCAGGTCGATCTTGTGCGACGTGTGAGCCCGGGCCCACGAGAAGATCGCGATATCGGCAATGCTGTATTCGCCGCCTGCTACAAAGTCCTCATTCGACAGCCGCTTGTCCAACACACCATAGAGCCTGCGTGCCTCATTCGCGTAGCGATCGATGGCGTAGGGCAGCTTCTCCGGCGCGTAGTTCATGAAATGGTGCGCCTGGCCCAGCATGGGCCCGAAACCGCCCATCTGCCACATCAGCCACTGCAACACCTCATAGCGGGCCTGCGCAGCTCGAGGCATCAGTTTCCCCGTCTTTTCGGCGAGATAGATCAGAATCGCGCCGGATTCAAACAGGGAAACCGGCTCGCCCTCCGGCCCCTCGCTATCCATGATGGCCGGAATGCGGTTATTGGGGGAAATGGCCAGGAACTCGGGCTTGAACTGATCGCCAGCCCGGATGTTCACTGCATGGACGCGGTAGGGCAACCCCGTTTCCTCCAGCATGATGTGAACCTTGTAGCCGTTGGGTGTAGGCCATGAATACGCGTCAATCATCAACAGGTCTCCTTTGATTCCAATAATGTGACGCAGGTAGCCCTTCCACAACCCATGTTGTGAATAATGCTTATTCAATAATTGAATGGGCTTTATACTTTTTTTCATGCCCGACCTGCACAAATTCGATCTGAATTTCCTGACGCTCTTCGATGCCCTGCATCGCTCGCGCAGTGTCACGGCGGCGGCCCGGCAGTTGAGCCTGAGCCAGCCCGCCACCAGTTCGGCATTGGGACGGATGCGCAAGCAATTTGGCGATCCGCTGTTCGTGCGTACACCGCAAGGAATGGTGCCCACGCCCCTGGCGGATGAAATCGCGCCCGCGATCCAGGATGCGCTTCAGACCGTGCGCCGGCGGGTCATGGAACGCCCATCCGCAAAACCCGCCGACAGCGTCCGTACCCTACGCCTGAGCATCAACGACGCCAGCGGGCTGACCGTGCTTCCACGCCTCATGAGCAAGCTGCAGCATGTCGCTCCTCATTGGCGTGTAGAGACCGAGGCGGTGGACCCGGGTGACCTTCCCAGGGCACTGGAAGCCGGTGAATTCGATCTCGCCATCGGCAACCTCTACATGCTGGGAGAAGGAACCTACCGCCAGAAGTTGCTCTCGAGCGCCTACAAGGTCATCCACAGGCGCAACCATCCGCGCTTGCGCTCGGCGCTCACGCTGCGCGACTATCTGGCGGAGGAGCATGCAGTCATGCGCCGTACCTCCGGGCCTGCGAGCTTGCTGGAGCAGGCGCTGATCAAGCGCGGGCAGGCGCGAAAGATCGCGCTCTCCGTGCCGCAGTTCCTGCTGTTGCCGCCCGTGGTGGCGGAGTCCGACCTGGTGGCGACTGTACCCGAGCATGTGGCCCGCACCTTCGCGGGTCCCTACCAGCTCGCGGTCTGGCCGCTCCCCGTACCGATGGCTGAGTTGACGCTCCACCAATACTGGCACCGGCGCAACCATGCCGATGCGACCAACCGCTGGGTCCGCGGGCTACTGCGCCAGCTGTTTATGCAGGACTGAAAACAGCCGCTTGCCACAGGCTAAGCAAGCTGAGACGAATGAATGCGCCCTACCCCCGCCGCAGCCAGGCTGGCCCAGGCTTTTTCGAGCGAGCCATTCATGTCAATGGCCCGGCAGGCATCTTCGATCACGATAGCCTCGAACCCCGCGGCACGCGCGTCCTGCGCGCTCCAGGAGACGCAATAGTCCGTGGCCAGGCCGCACAGGTAGAGCGAGGTGATGCCGCGCGCATGCAGGTAGGCAGCCAGGCCTGTGGAAGTCTTGCGATCTGCTTCGACAAAGGCCGAATAGCTGTCCACTTCGCTGTGAAAGCCCTTGCGGATGATCAACTGCGCTTGCGGCACGCGCAGATCGTCGTGCAACGCGGCATCGCGCGTTCCCTGCACGCAGTGCGTGGGCCATAGCACCTGCTCGCCATAAGGCAACGCTATCGTCTCGAAGGGTTGGCGGCCGGGATGATTGGCTGCGAACGAAACATGATTGGCAGGATGCCAATCCTGTGTAAGCACCACATTGGCAAACAACGGTGCCATCTGGTTGATGACCGGCACGATGGAATCCCCATCTGCCACGGCCAGACCACCCCCCGGCATAAAGCCGTATTGGGCGTCGACCACAAGCAAGGCGGCGGCAATGTTCATGGTTGAGAGTGTGCCATCCAACGCGCCACCTGAGCTTGCGCAGCCGCCAGCTCAGCGGAAGAATCGAACGCGATGCTCAGCACCTTCTGCCGTCCGGCCGCGCCGTGCAACAATTCAACGCGCGCCTTGGGAATGCCGAATGCCTTCGCAGCCCACTCGATGAGTGCCGCGTTGGCCTTCCCGTCCACCGGAGGCGCACCCAGGCGCACGCGAAGCGCGCCGGAATACGCTCCCGCCGCTTCGGTACGCTTGGCGCCTGGAGTTGCGTGAATGGACAGTTTGAGCAGGTGGTTCGACATGCGCCGCAGCCATCCAAGACATGTTCACGCGCCCTGGATGTCATTTATTGCAGAATCAGCCATTGTGCCGCCATCTATCGCCGACATAACATGCAAATTTTTGTCAAAACACTCACGGGCAAAACCATCACACTGGAAGTCGAAGGCAGCGACTCGATCCAACAAGTCAAACAGAAAATACAGGACAAGGAGGGCATCCCCCTCGATCGGCAACGCCTGATCTTCGCCGGCAAACAACTG
This sequence comes from Ottowia sp. VDI28, assembly GCF_049532675.1. Taxonomy (NCBI): domain Bacteria; kingdom Pseudomonadati; phylum Pseudomonadota; class Betaproteobacteria; order Burkholderiales; family Comamonadaceae; genus Ottowia; species Ottowia sp. VDI28. Next base: position 3,527,593 of record NZ_CP149820.1, read on the forward strand.
GAAGACGGCAGAACCCTGGCAGATTACAACATCCAGCGGGAGTCGACCCTGCACCTAGTCCTGCGCACAGGGCCCACGCCAGCCGATGTTCAATCAGTGCCGGCCTTGTCCCCTGCAGGACTCCTCGCCACCACAACGCTCGTGGGACTGGGTGCCTTGCTCCTTCGGCGCCGGCGCATGCGCCAGCCCCGGTGACTGGGGCCCCTTCAGTTCACTCAAATTCCACAATCGCCTGATCGACCGCGAGACTGTCGCCTTTCTGGGCCTTCACTTCCTTGACCACGCCATCGGCGCTGGCGAACAGCACGTTCTCCATCTTCATGGCTTCGATCACGGCCACGCGCTCACCCGCTTTCACCTCCTGCCCCGGTTGCACGGCCACCTGCACGAGCAGGCCCGGCATGGGCGAAAGGACGAATTTGCTCATGTCGGGCGGCGCCTTGTAAGGCATGAGCTTGTGCAGTTGGGCTGTGTCTGGATGCATCACGATGGCATCCAGTTGCGTACCGTTGTGGATGACGCGCGTCACCAGCGGATTGCGCGCCCTGCCCCGCTCCATCTGCGCGGTAAACGGCTGGCCATTGACGATACCGGTCACGCAGGCATCGCCCACGTATTGATCGATGGCCAAGTGGTAAACCTTGTCACCACTGGGCGCATGCACCGTCACCACGGAAGGCTGGCCGGGCTCGGCTTCGCCGACGGTGGCGTTCACGTACTGGTTCTGGCCTTCCTTGCCGAGCACGCAGACCGTGATGTCGCGCTCCGACGCGCGTTTGAGGCCCGCCCAGAATTGCCCACCAAGGGCCTGAGCCCGTCCACGGTACCAGGTGTGCAGGCTACCGGCCAGCGCGATCAGGAAACTGGGATCCTGGTGCGGCACATCTTCCGCCCGGAAACCCTGGGCATAGTGCTCGGCGATGAAGCCGGTATTGAAATCACCGCTCACGAACTTGGGATGCGCCAGCAGGGCGGCCTGGAACGGGATGTTGCTTTGTACGCCCTTGATGACGAAGCCATTGAGTGCCTCCCGCATGCGGGCAATGGCGTCCGCGCGATCCTTGCCGTGAACGATGAGCTTGGCGATCATCGAGTCGTAGTACATGGGGATCTCGCCGCCATCCACCACACCGGTATCCACGCGCACGCCGTCTTCCGTGGTGGCCTGTCCCTGGAACAGGTTCTGCGCCGGCGGTGAAAAGCGCACCAGGCGGCCGGTGGACGGCAGGAAGTTGCGGAACGGGTCTTCAGCGTTGATCCGGCATTCGATGGCCCAGCCGGTCTTCTTCACATCGGACTGCGTGAAGCTGAGCTTCTCGCCCGCTGCCACACGAATCATCTGCTCCACGAGGTCCAGCCCGGTGATGAGTTCCGTGACCGGATGCTCCACCTGCAGGCGCGTGTTCATTTCCAGGAAGTAGAAATCCTGGTCCTTGCCGACGACGAACTCCACCGTGCCCGCGCTCTGGTAGTTCACCGCCTTGGCCAGCGCGACAGCCTGCTCGCCCATGGCCTTGCGCGTGGCATCGCTGATGAAGGGAGAAGGCGCCTCCTCGATCACCTTCTGGTGCCGGCGCTGGATGGAGCATTCGCGCTCGTTCAGATACACCACATTGCCGAAGCCATCGCCCAGCACCTGGATTTCGATGTGACGCGGCTGTTCCACGAATTTTTCGATGAACACGCGGTCATCACCGAACGAATTGCGCGCCTCGTTGCGACAGGAGTCGAAGCCTTCAAAGGCCTCCTTGTCATTGAACGCCACGCGCAAGCCCTTGCCGCCACCGCCAGCACTGGCCTTGATCATGACGGGGTAGCCGATCCCCTTGGCGATCTCCACGGCCCGCTCGGCGGATTCGATCGGATCGTTGTAGCCGGGAATGGTGTTGACCTTGGCTTCGTTGGCCAGCTTCTTCGAGGCGATCTTGTCGCCCATGGCGGCAATCGCGCCGTGCTTGGGGCCGATGAAAATCAGGCCTTGCTCCTCCACCTTGCGGGAGAACTCCTCGTTCTCGCTCAAAAAGCCATAGCCGGGGTGAATGGCCTGGGCGCCGGTCTGCTTGGCGGCCTCGATGATCTTGTCGCCCAACAGGTAGGACTCACGCGAAGGCGGCGGGCCCAGCCGCACGGCCTCGTCGGCCATCTGCACGAAACGCGCCTGCGCATCCGCATCGGAATACACCGCCACGGTGGCAATGCCCATGCGCTTGGCGGTAGCGATCACTCGGCATGCAATCTCGCCACGGTTGGCAATAAGGATTTTTTTGAACACGATGATTTCCTGTGATTCGAGTGATCAGAGCGGAATGTTTCCGTGCTTGCGCCACGGGTTGTCCAGCTTCTTCTCCTTGAGCATGGCCAGGCTGCGGCAGATGCGCTTGCGCGTTTCGTGCGGCAGGATGACGTCGTCGATGAAACCGCGGCTGCCGGCCACGAAGGGGTTGGCGAAGCGGGCCTTGTACTCGGCCTCGCGCTTGGCGATTTTCTCAGGGTCGCTCTTGTCCTGGCGGAAGATGATCTCCACGGCCCCCTTGGCGCCCATCACGGCAATCTCGGCGTTTGGCCAGGCCAGGTTGACGTCGCCGCGCAGATGCTTGGAGCTCATCACGTCATAGGCGCCGCCATAGGCCTTGCGCGTGATGACCGTGATCTTGGGCACCGTGCATTCGGCGTAAGCGTAGAGCAGCTTGGCGCCATGCTTGATGATGCCGCCGTATTCCTGCGCCGTGCCAGGCATGAAGCCAGGCACGTCCACGAAGGTGATGACGGGAATGTTGAACGCATCGCAGAAGCGCACGAAGCGCGCGGCTTTGATGCTGCTCTTGATGTCCAGGCAGCCGGCCAGCACCAGGGGCTGATTGGCCACGATGCCCACCACCTGCCCGTCCATGCGGGCCATACCGATCACGATGTTGGCGGCGTAGTCGGGCTGCAACTCGAAGAATTCACCATCGTCGACCACCTTGAGGATGGCCTCCTTGATGTCGTAAGGCAGGTTCGGATTGTCGGGCACGAGCGTGTCGAGGCTCATGTCGGTGCGGTCAGCCGGATCTTCCGTGGGGCGGGCTGGGGCTTTTTCGCGATTGCTGGCGGGGATGTAGTTAAAGAAGCGGCGCAGCATGAGCAGCGCTTCCACATCGTTCTCGAAGGCCAGATCGGCCACGCCGCTGCGCGTATTATGCGTGAGCGCGCCGCCGAGCTCCTCGGCCGTGACAGTCTCGTGCGTGACGGTCTTCACCACGTCGGGACCGGTCACGAACATATAGCTCGTGTCCTTGACCATGAAGATGAAGTCAGTCATGGCGGGGCTGTACACCGCACCACCCGCGCAGGGCCCCATGATCATGCTGATCTGCGGCACGACACCACTCGCCATCACGTTGCGCTGGAATACGTCGGCGTAGCCGCCGAGCGATGCCACGCCCTCCTGGATGCGCGCACCGCCTGAATCGTTAAGGCCGATCACGGGAGCGCCCACCTTCATGGCCTGATCCATCACCTTGCAGATCTTCTCGGCATGGGCTTCGCTCAGGGCACCGCCGAATACGGTGAAATCCTGGCTGAAAACAAACACCAGGCGGCCGTTGATGGTGCCGTAGCCGGTGACCACGCCATCGCCCGGAATGTGGGACTCGTCCATGCCGAAATCGGCACAGCGGTGTTCCACGAACATATCCCATTCCTCGAAGCTGCCGTCATCGAGCAGCACTTCGATGCGCTCGCGCGCGGTGAGCTTTCCTTTGCTGTGCTGCGCGTCGATGCGCTTCTGGCCACCGCCGAGGCGGGCCGCGGCGCGCTTCTGTTCGAGTTGTTCGAGGATCGGTTTCATGATGTGCAGTTAACTTCCTGTGGTTTTCGGTATGGATCGTTCAGGCCGGGTTGGACGTAGCCAGTTCCAGCAGACGGCGCGCGGCGGTTGAGGGGGCCAGTTGGCCCTGCGCCACCGCCTGAGTCGTAATGGGCAATGCTTCCCGCACGCCAGGGTGCTGGCGGAAAGCCGCCTTCAGCCCGGCATTGATGCGCTCCCACATCCATGCCAGAGCCTGCTGCTGGCGGCGCTGGGCGAGATGGCCGTTCGCGGTTTGCAGAGTCTTGAAATCGGTCACGGACTGCCAGAATTCATCGAGCCCCTGCCCTTTGAGGCCGCTGATCTGGATCACGCGCGGATGCCAGAGCTGCGTATCGTGCTGGGCGTGCTCCGGATTGCCATGCATGCCGAACAGCCGCAATGCGGATTGGATCTGCGCCCTCGCGCGCGTGGCGGCGGCGGGGTCGATATCGGCCTTGTTGATGACCACCAGATCTGCCAACTCCATCACGCCCTTCTTGATGGCCTGCAGGTCGTCGCCGGCGTTGGGCAGTTGAAGCAGCACGAACATGTCGGTCATGCCACTCACGGCCGTCTCGCTCTGGCCCACCCCCACGGTCTCGACCAGCACCACGTCGTAGCCGGCGGCTTCGCACACCAGCATGGCTTCGCGGGTTTTCTCGGCAACGCCGCCCAGAGTGCCGCTACTGGGGCTGGGACGGATATAGGCGTTCTCCATCAGCGACAGGCGCTCCATGCGCGTCTTGTCGCCCAGAATGGAGCCGCCTGATATGGTCGAAGAAGGGTCAATCGTCAGCACTGCTACGCGATGGCCGCGCTCGAGCAGGTACACCCCCAGCGATTCAATGAAGGTGCTTTTGCCCACGCCCGGCACGCCGCTGATGCCCAGCCGCAGGGCCTTGCCCGTATGCGGCAACAATGCAGTGAGCAACTCATCACCCTGCGCGCGATGGTCGGCGCGGGTGGATTCGAGCAGAGTGATGGCCTTGGCAATGGCCCGGCGCTGAGCAAGCGCGCTACCGTGAAGGATGGCGTCAATCACGCCCTTCTCCCTTCGGCACGCCCCTCACGCCTTGCTCGCTTCGCGGATCTGTTCCAGCACGTCCTTCGCGCTGGCGGGGATGGGGGTGCCGGGGCCATAGATGCCCTTCACGCCGGATTCGTAAAGAAAATCGTAGTCCTGCCGGGGAATCACGCCACCGACGAAGACGATGATGTCGTCGGCGCCCTGCTTCTTCAGCTCGTTGATGATGGCGGGCACCAGTGTCTTGTGGCCAGCCGCCAAGGTGCTGACGCCCACGGCGTGCACGTCGTTCTCGATGGCTTGGCGGGCGCACTCTTCGGGTGTCTGGAACAGGCTGCCGATATCCACGTCGAAACCCAGGTCGGCGAAGGCGGTGGCCACTACCTTGGCACCGCGGTCATGTCCGTCCTGACCCAGCTTGGCGATCATCACGCGCGGACGGCGGCCTTCAGCCTCGGCGAAATCGCCGATTTCCTGCTTGAGCTTGTCCCAGCCTTCGGCACTGTCGTAGGCCGCGGCGTACACGCCGGTCACTTTCTGCGTATCGGCGCGGTGGCGCCCAAAGATTTTTTCCATGGCGTCGGAAACCTCTCCCACAGTGGCACGGGCGCGGATGGCATCGATGGCGGCGGCCATCAGGTTGCCTTGACCGGTTTCAGCGATTTGGGTGATGGTTTCCAGCGCTTGCTGTACACGGGCCGCATCGCGCTTTTGCTTGGTGGCATTCAGGCGCGCGATCTGTGCCTCGCGAACCTTCACGTTGTCTACCTCCAGGATCTCGATCGGGTCTTCCTTGGCCAGCTTGTATTTGTTGACGCCGACGATCACATCCTTGCCTGAATCGATGCGCGCCTGCTTCTCGGCGGCGGCAGCCTCGATCTTGAGCTTGGCCCAACCGGAATCCACGGCCTTGGTCATGCCGCCCATGGCGTCGACTTCCTCGATGATGGCCCAGGCGGCATCGGCCATGTCCTGGGTGAGCTTTTCCATCATGTAGCTGCCGGCCCAGGGGTCAACCACGTTGGTGATGTGCGTTTCTTCCTGGATGATGAGCTGCGTGTTGCGCGCGATGCGGGCAGAAAACTCGGTGGGCAGCGCAATGGCTTCGTCGAAGCTGTTGGTGTGCAGCGACTGGGTGCCGCCGAACACCGCCGCCATGGCCTCAATGGTGGTGCGCACGACGTTGTTGTAGGGGTCTTGCTCAGTGAGGCTCCAGCCGCTGGTCTGGCTGTGCGTGCGCAGCATGAGACTCTTGGGGTTCTTGGGGTTGAACTCCTTCATGATGCGGCACCACAGCAGGCGCGCGGCGCGCATCTTGGCGATTTCCAGGTAGAAATTCATGCCCACCGCCCAGAAAAACGAAAGCCGGCCGGCGAAGGCATCGACATCCATGCCTTTGGCGAGCGCGGTCTTCACGTACTCCTTGCCATCCGCCAGGGTGAAAGCCATTTCCAGCGCCTGGTTGGCGCCGGCTTCCTGCATGTGGTAGCCGGAGATGGAGATCGAGTTGAACTTGGGCATGTGCTGCGCCGTGTACTCGATGATGTCGCCAATGACCCGCATGCTGGGCTCGGGCGGATAGATGTAGGTGTTGCGAACCATGAACTCCTTGAGGATGTCGTTCTGGATCGTCCCCGCGAGCTTGTCCTGCGGAACACCCTGCTCTTCGGCCGCCACCACATAGCCCGCCAGGATGGGCAGCACGGCACCGTTCATGGTCATCGACACGCTGACCTTGTCCAGCGGAATGCCGTCGAACAGGATTTTCATGTCTTCCACGCTGTCGATCGCCACGCCGGCCTTGCCCACGTCGCCCGTCACGCGCGGGTGATCGCTGTCATAGCCGCGGTGGGTGGCCAGATCGAACGCCACGCTGACGCCCTGCCCCCCGGCGGCCAGCGCCTTGCGGTAGAAGGCGTTGCTTTCCTCGGCGGTGGAGAAACCTGCGTACTGGCGGATGGTCCAGGGCCGCACCGCGTACATGGTGGCCTGGGGGCCGCGCAGGAACGGCTCGAAGCCCGGCAGCGTATTGGCGTACGGGAGGTCCTTCACATCCTCGGCGGTATAGAGCGGCTTGACGGTAATGCCGTCAGGCGTGCTCCAGTTCAAATTCTCCAGATTGCCCTGAGGGGCCGACTTGCTGGCCGCGAGGCGCCAGCGCTGCAGATCTCCGAAATCGAAAGCCATGATGTGGGGGTCCCTGTCGTATCTATATTTACAATCTTCGCAAAAACAGCGAACATTCGCAACCGATAGGAGAAAGATTTATGCGGATTGCGCATGTAAATTTGCGATGTTTGCAAACATGAGCAAAGCTTTCATGGGTGCACACCTCAAGACGCTGCGGGAGCAGCGCGGCCTGACTCAGGCGGCGCTGGCGCAGGCGCTGAAAGTCTCGCCCAGTTATCTGAACCAGATCGAAAACAACCAGCGGCCGCTCACGGTCAATGTGCTGCTGCGGCTGCAGGCGGCCTTCGGCATAGATCTTCAGCAGTTTTCGGAAGATTCGCAAGCGCGGCAATTGGGCCAGTTGCGCAGCGCCCTGGCCGACATGCCCGATGGCGACAAGGTACCGTTGGCCGAGACCCGCATCCTGGCGCAGCAGTTGCCCGCGGCCACGCACGTTCTGTTGAACATGCACAAGCGCATTCGCGCGGCGGAGGATCGCCTGTCGGTGATCGCCGAAAACACCGGCAACGACGACGCAGCGCATAGCCCCTCCGCACCGGTGCAGCCCTATGAGGAAGTGCGCGAGTTCTTTTACGCAGGCCATCAGCACCTGGCCCTGCTGGATGAGCAAGCCGAGCAGCTCTATTTGCAGTTGCAACTGGAAGACGTCGAGCCGTATGCGTCGCACGCGGCTCAACTGGTGACAGCGCTGGAGCTCAGGCTACGCACCCACCATGGCATTCTCGTGCGGCGAGACCCTGGTTCGCCCGCGATCGAGCAGCCCCTGCGCCTGCTCGAGCGCAGAAGCCACCAGTTGCGCCTGGCGGCGGGCCTGAGCGCCGGCCAGCAAGCGTTTCAGCTGGGTATTCAGCTCGCGCTGCTGGAGTCAGAACCGACCATCGACGGCTTCACCAATGCAGCCAATTTCGGCAGCGGCGAAGCCCGCGCCCTGGCCCGCATTGGCTTCGCCAATCACTTCGCAGGTGCGCTGCTGCTGCCGAACCGGCTGTTTCAGGAGACCGCCGATGAGTTGCGCTACGACATCGATCTGCTGGGAGAGCGCTTTGGCGTGGGGTTCGAGACCGTGGGGCACCGCCTCTCGACCATGCGCCACGCTTCGCTGCACAGCATTCCGTTCTTTTTTGTGAGGGTGGACCGGGCCGGCAACATGTCCAAGCGCCAATCGTCGGTCGACTTCCATTTTTCGCGTACGGGCGGCACCTGCCCACTCTGGAACGTGTACGACGCGTTCTCTCAGCCGGGCAAGATCCTGACCCAACTGGCCCGGATGCCGGATGAGCGCACTTATCTGTGGATTGCCCGCACGGTGGAGCACCGGCGTGGCGGTTACGGCACCCCGCGGCGCATTTTCTCGGTGGCGCTGGGATGTGATGCACGTCATGCCCACCGGTTGGTCTACGGGGATGGACTTGGACTGGATGCTCCTGAGCGCGCCGTGCCGATCGGCTCCGGCTGCAAGGTATGCGACCGCGAAAACTGCGTGCAACGCGCCTTCCCCGCGCTCGGACGGCCCCTAAGCATCGACCCGAACGCACGGCGGTTCGCGCCGTATGCGCCCGCATGAACCAGGAGACGATCAGGCACTGAACAGGCGCGCCAGCCAGCCTCGCTTCTTCTGTCCGCTCAATTCCCGGAGCACCTCGGCCCTCATCCGCTCCTTTTCGACGTCGCGCCGGTGGGTCACCATGCGCAGATAGGCGTTCACCGAGTCGATGTAGCCGTGGTCCTCGTTGCGGATGTGGTTGAACAGCCAGCGCGAGAGCATGCCATGCAGCTCATTGGTGACGTCTTCGCCGCTATCGAAACGGCTTTGCATCTCGGCCACCTTGCGTGTGAAAAGCTCATGCACCTTCTTGTGCGGGCCGGCAAACATGTAGCCGGCGTTCTCAAGCATGCTTTCTTCAAAGGCGAAATGAGAGATGGTGTAGTCCACGGTTTCGGCAATCACGTCGCCCAGCACGTCGCGGTCATGCGTGTCTTTCAGCTCATGGAGCCTATTGATGTAGTCCACGATCCGTTTGTGCTGGACATCGATCTCCGCGATGCCCGTGTCCAACTCTGGAACCCAATGAAGAATGCCCATGATGCCTGCCGCTATTGCCTGGATATTGAGTGAGCCGAAGTATCAAGCTGCAACAGGAACGGCGTTTTGACTCATATCAAGCCAATGAGATACGAGGAGATACGGCTGGATGAAAGCGAGATTTACACAACGGTCATAAGATCGAAGATTCCCCGCGCCAGCTTGACGCCAGCCTTCAGATGAAATTCCCTCTTGAGTCCGTACCCGATCATGCGCGCCGCCTTACCTTGCTGGCGGGGATGGCTTTAGGCCTGCCTCGGGCGGCATTCGCCGCTGATCCGCAGGTCTGGCCGCACGCGTCGGCTGTCCCCGGCGGCGTGGCCAGGATCGATCTGGGCCCTGCCGCGCAACGCCCTCGCGCCACCGCGGGTGGCGTGCCGCTGCTGGTCGTCGGCGACCCTATTGTCTGGACCGCGCTCGTAGGCATCCCCCTCTCCGCCGAACCTGGACAGGCGAGCATCGAAGTGCATGATGCCGGAGCGTCCCGCAAGACGGAATATGTGATTGGCAGCAAGCGCTACAGCGAGCAGCGCCTGAAAGTGGCGCCGCGTACGGTAGATCTTTCTCCCGAAGATCTGAAGCGCTATGAACGAGAGCGCACGCACCAGGCCGGTGTGATTGCCACGTTCAGTGAATCATTGCCCACCGAGTTCAAAATGCGCCAACCAGTGCCGGGCCGCCGCAGCAGCTCGTTCGGGCTGCGCCGCATCTTCAATGGCAAGCCGCGCAATCCGCACAGCGGCATGGACATCGCGGCGCCCACCGGTACGCCAGTCATATCTCCCCTGCCCGCCGCCGTGATCGACACGGGTGACTATTTTTTCAACGGCCACACGGTCTGGCTCGACCATGGAGGCGGCCTGCTCAGCATGATGTGCCATTTGAGCCGCATCGACGTACAACCCGGCGACAAGGTCGCCACCGGACAGCGTGTGGGCGCCGTGGGCGCCACCGGCCGCGTGACCGGGCCTCATCTGCATTGGTCGATCAGCCTCAACCGGGCCATGGTCGATCCGGCCTTGTTTCTGGAATAAATCAGGTTGAACAGGCCCCTGGCCACTTCGGTTTTTTGTCTTATGCGTCTCCCCTCCCGCCCAGCCCCCCTGCCCTGGATCTCCTGGGGCAAGGCAGGCGCCTCGCAACTCATCGTGTGGCACCATCTGGTGCACTACGGGCCGCTGGCTCCCCAGGTCGAACGCGTCGCGCCGGATCTGCTGCACTGGCTCAATACGCGCGCGCTGATGGCCGTGCAGGTCTTTCTGGTCATCGCGGGTTTTCTGGCCGCGCGCAGCCTCTGGCCGCAGCCTGATGCCCCGCGCGTGACGCTGCAAGCCTGGCCGCAGCGTGTGTGGCAGCGGTACCAGCGGCTGGCGCCCCCTATCTTGTGGCGATGCTGGCGGCCATGCTTTGCGCGGCGCTGGCACGCGCTCTGATGAGCGACGCGGACACCCCCGCGGCGCCGACATTGCCTCAAGCGCTGGCGCATGCCCTGATGCTGCAGGATGTGCTCGAGCAGCCTGCGCTCAGTGCCGGCGTCTGGTATGTGGCGATGGATTTGCAGCTGTTTGCCTTGCTGGCATTGCTCGCCGCGCTGACGACAAAAAATGCCCACAAACTCTGGTCCCTGGCGCTGTTAGTGGGCACGGCACTGGCGTCACTATGCGTGTTCAACCTGGACAGCAGCGGAGACATCTGGGCGCCTTACTTCTTTGGGGCCTACGCGCTCGGCGTGCTGACCGCCTGGGGCGCGAACAGCACGTCGATGCCGGGCGGAAAGGTCGGAGCCACCGCCCTGGTCGGCCTGCTGCTGGCCGCGGCCTTGGCGCTGGAGTGGCGTGACCGCATCGCGCTGGCGGGGCTGACTGCACTGATATTGCTTTGGCAGCCGTACCGCTGGACCTTGGCGCGCTCACGGCTCAACCCCTTGATGCAGTGGCTGGCGAAAGTATCGTATGCCGTCTTCCTGCTGCACTATCCGGTCAGCATGGCGGTCAATGCACTGGTCATGCAGCTGTGGCCCACCAATGTGCCGGCTCATGCCGCAGGGCTGGTAGCCAGTTGGGCCCTGAGCCTGGCCTGCGGCTGGGTGCTGTGGTACGCGGTGGAAGCGCATGGCCTCTGGCTGCGGACGGAAAAGAATGCGCAGGGAGCGCACGCCAAGCACGCCGCCACCTGACCCGCCTGGCTTTCCTGCTTTTGGGATCCTCTCAGATCGTGGGAGGCGGCACAGAGTGCAGAAGGATCGGTGTTTCGCCGTCGCCTGAGACGCTTTCCAGCTGCACGCCGAAGCCCCACAGGCGCGCCACATGCTTGAGCACCTCCAGCGCATCGTCGGCCAGGGGGCGCCCCCGGTATTGGGTATGGCGCAACGTGAGGCAACGGTCACCGCGCAGATTCACGTTCCAGACCTGGATGTTGGGTTCCCGCACGCCCAGGTCGTACTGCTGCGACAAGGTCTGGCGAAGGGTGCGGTAACCCTCTTCGTCGTGGATGGCGCTGACCAGCAGCTCGCGCTCCCTGGCATCGTCGTGGATCGCAAAGAGCCGCATGTCGCGCATCAGTTGCGGGCTGAGGAACTGGCCGATGAAGCTCTCGTCCTTGAAATTCTGCATGGCATGATGCAAAGCCGGCAGCCAAGGGGTGCCTGCCATGTCCGGAAACCAGCGACGGTCTTCCTCGGTGGGCGCCTGGCAGATGCGCCGGATATCGCGGTACATGGCGAATCCCAACGCGTAGGGATTGATGCCGCTGTAGGCCCGGTGCCCGGCTGGCGGTTGGTAGATAACGTTGGTGTGCGATGAAAGCCACTCCATCATGACGCCATCGGTCAACCAGCCTTCGTCGTACATGGTGTTCAGCAGCGTGTAGTGCCAGAACGTCGCCCAGCCTTCGTTCATGACCTGTGTCTGGCGCTGAGGATAGAAGTATTGGGCAATCTTGCGCACGATACGCACGATTTCGCGCTGCCAGGGCTCCAGCAAAGGAGCGTTCTTTTCGATGAAATACAGGATGTTCTCTTCCGGCTCCTTCGGAAAGCGTCCGATTTCCGGCGTGGCATTGTCCTTGCCCGGGCGCGCCGGAAGGGTCCGCCACAGCTCGTTCACCTGTTGTTGGGCGTAAGCTTCCCGCTGCTCGCGCTCGGCACGTTCGCGGGCCAGGCTTTTCTTGGACGGGCGGCGGTATCGATCAACCCCCAGGTTGGACAGGGCATGGCAGGAATCCAGCCATTGTTCCACGGTGTCCAGCCCGTGCCGTTCCTCGCACTGCGCGATGAAATCCCGGGCATAGATCAGGTAGTCGATGATGGCGCCGGCATCCGTCCACATGCCGAACAGGTAGTTGTTCTTGAAGAAGCTGTTGTGCCCGTACGCTGCATGCGCAATCACCAGCGCTTGCATGGCGGTGGTGTTCTCCTCCATCAGATAGCTGATGCAGGGATTCGAATTGATGACGATCTCATACGCCAGGCCCATGTGGCCACGCCGGTAGCGCCGCTCGGTCGCCAGGTACTCCTTGCCGTAGCTCCAGTGCCGGTAGCCCACAGGCATGCCCACGCTGGCATAGGCATCCATCATCTGCTCGGCCGAAATCACCTCCAGTTGGTTGGGATAGGTGTCGAGGCCGAAGCGCTCGGCCGTGGCGGCAATCGCCGAGTGGTAGCGCTCGATCAGCTCGAAAGTCCAATCGCTGGAGTCCGGCAACGGGTTGGCCGGCCGCTTGCCGGCGGGCAGCGGGGTGGTGGGAACATGCGGCGTGCGTTCGCTCTGAGCGGGTGGCCTCCAGGAATGAGAACCTTGGCGGCGCGCCAACACAGGATACTGGGAGAGATTCATACGGACACCCCCTCCTTCTTGAACAGATCACGGAACACAGGATAGATCTCACCCGGTTCGGACACCTTGCGCATGGCAAAGTGAGGGAACAGAGGCGTCAGTTGGCTGTATTCTTCCCACAAATTCTGCTCTTCCTGCGCCACCTGGACATAGGCGAAGTAGCGCGCCAGCGGCAGGATTTTGTCGACCAGCAAGTTGCGGCAGTTGACGCTGTCGTCGCTGAAGTTGTCGCCGTCGCTCGCCTGCGCCACATAGATATTCCAATCACCCGCGGGGTAGCGTGCATTGATGATCTGATCGAGCAGCACCAGCGCGCTGCTGACCACCGTGCCACCGCTTTCCTGTGAGTGAAAGAACTCGTCTTCGTTGACTTCGGATGCCTGGGTATGGTGGCGGATGAAAACGATGTCGATCTTTTCGTAGTGCCGGGTAAGGAACAGGTAGAGCAGGATGAAAAAACGCTTGGCCAGATCCTTGCGGTGCTGATCCATGGAACCGGATACATCCATCACGCAGAACATCACCGCCTGGCTGCTGGGCTCCGGCACCTTGGTGCGGTTGCGAAAACGCAGATCGATGGGATCGAGGAAGGCCACCTTGTCGATGCGCGCCTTCAGTGCATCAATGTACCGTTGCAATTCAGCCACGGCCTCGCTGGTGCCATCGTCCTGGGCCAGCAGATCGTCGAGTTTTTCCTGCAGGGCCTTCAGCTCATGGTGCGGCGCCTTGGTCAGCGCAATACGCCGGCCCAGTGCCCCCCGCATGGTACGGACCACCGCCAGATTGTGCGGCGTGCCGTCATGGCTGTAGCCGGCTCGGCGCATCTTGTACTGGAGCGCGCTGGCAATATGGGTACGCAGCAGGCGGGGCAAAGCCAGATCCTCAAAGAAAAGCTCCATGAACTCTTCCTTGGACAGCGTGAAGGTGAAGTCGTCCTCCCCTTCTCCGCTGTCGCTGGCCTGAGAGCCTGAACCTCCCCGGCGCCGCCCTGCGGCTTGGGAATGCGGTCGCCGCGTATATGTTCGCTGTTGCCCGGATGAACGGTGTCGCGCACACCGCCCTGGCCATGGCCGAACATGGGTTCGCGGATGTCCTTGCGGGGAATGGTGATGTTCTCGGCCTGCTCCATGTGGCGGATGTCGCGCTTGGCCACGGCACGCCGTACAGCTTCGGCGATCTGATCCTTGTAGCGGCGTAGGAAGCGCTCGCGGTTGCCCACCGACTTGTTCTTGCCAGCGAGCCTGCGGTCGATGATTTGCAATGCCATCTATACCTCTGTGCATGGCCCGCGCTAGCCGGCGCGCCGTTCGGCTGCTGGCTGTATCAGCTGCTTTTGCGTACGCGCAGATACCATTCGCACAGCAGGCGCACCTGCTTGGGCGTATACCCCTTGGACTCCATGCGGGCCACGAAATCCTCGTGCTTGCGCGCGTCCTCGGCGTTGGCCTTGGCATTGAAGCTGATCACGGGCAGCAGCTCCTCGGTGTTGGAGAACATCTTCTTCTCGATGACGAGGCGAAGCTTCTCATAGCTGGTCCAGCTCGGGTTTTTCCCTTGGTTGTTGGCGCGCGCGCGCAACACGAAGTTGACCACCTCGTTGCGGAAATCCTTGGGATTGGCAATGCCCGCGGGTTTTTCGATCTTTTCCAGCTCTGCATTCAGCGCATTGCGGTCAAACACTTCGCCGGTATCGTTGTCGCGGTATTCGCTGTCCTGGATCCAGTAATCCGCATACGTGACGTAGCGGTCGAAGATGTTCTGGCCATACTCGCTATAGCTCTCCAGGTAGGCCGTCTGGATTTCCTTGCCGATGAACTCCGCGTAGTGTGGCGACAGGTACTCCTTGATGTAGCCGGTGTACTTGGTCTCCAGCTCTGCCGGGAACTGCTCGCGCTCGATCTGCTGCTCCAGCACATACATCAGGTGGACCGGGTTGGCCGCCACTTCGGTGCTGTCGTAGTTGAAGACCTTCGAGAGGATCTTGAAGGCAAAGCGGGTGGAAATACCCGACATGCCTTCGTCCACGCCGGCGTAGTCGCGGTACTCCTGATAGCTCTTGGCGCGCGGGTCGGTGTCCTTGAGGCTCTCGCCATCATAGACCTGCATCTTGCTGAAGATGCTGGAGTTTTCCGGCTCTTTCAGCCGCGTGAGCACCGCGAACTGGGCCATCATCTTGAGCGTGCCTGGCGCGCATACGGCCTTGGCCAGCGAGGATTCGCGGATCAGCTTCTCGTAGATCTTCACTTCTTCCGACACACGCAGGCAATAAGGCACCTTGACGATGTAGATCCGGTCCAGGAAGGCCTCGTTGTTGCGGTTGTTCCGGAAAGCCTTCCATTCGCTCTCGTTGCTGTGCGCCAGTACCAGTCCATCGAACGGAATGGCGCCAAAGCCTTCCGTGCCCTTGTAGTTGCTCTCCTGCGTGGCGGTCAGCAGCGGATGCAGCACCTTGATGGGCGCCTTGAACATTTCCACGAACTCCAGGACGCCCTGGTTGGCCAGGCACAGGCCGCCCGAATAGCTGTAGGCGTCGGTATCATCCTGGGCAAAGTTCTCCAGCTTGCGAATGTCCACCTTGCCCACCAGGCTGGAGATGTCCTGGTTGTTCTCGTCGCCCGGCTCGGTCTTGGCGATGCCGATTTGCTTGAGGATGCTGGGATAGCGCTTGACCACTCGGAACTGGCGGATGTCGCCGCCATACTCTTCCAGGCGCTTCACCGCCCAGGGCGAGAGCACATGCTGCAGGCAGCGCCTCGGGATGCCGAACTGCTCTTCCAATATCGGGCCATCTTCCGCACTGTCGAACAGGCCCAGGGGAGATTCGTTCACCGGCGAGCCCTTGAGGGCATAGAACGGCACCTTCTGCATCAGGTATTTCAGGCGCTCGGCGATCGAACTCTTGCCGCCGCCCACCGGTCCCAACAGATACAAGATCTGTTTGCGCTCTTCCAGCGCCTGCGCCGCATGCCGGAAAAAACTCACGACCTGCTCGATGGCGTCTTCCATGCCGTAGAACTCGGCAAAGGCCGGATACCGCCGGATGACCTTGTTGGCGAACAGGCGCGACAGGTGCGGGTCGTTGCGCGTATCCACCATTTCGGGTTCGCCTATGGCCGCCAGCATGCGCTGCGCGGCACTCTCGTAGACCATCGGATCACGTTGGCACAGCGCGAGGTAGTCGTCGATCGACATTTCCTCTTCACGAAAGCGAACATAGCGTGCAGCAGAGTTGCTGATGACATCCATATAACCTCCATGGCGGCACCCAAGAAACAGCGCCGCAAAGTTGCCGGGCATTCGTTACCGAGTGGTTTCGTTGTAGCACCTTACACTAACTTTGAACATATCGTCTGTCCTACAAATTCCTATAAACCCACAAACGCAGGAAGAATTTCTCGGTTTACTCAGTCTTGATGTTTATCATCTTCGGCCAGCGAATCAGCAATGCTTTCGCGCTCGCCAATCTGCTGACGCCACATGGCGTAGTAGAGGCCTTTTTGCCCCACGAGTTCCTCATGGGTGCCGCTTTCGACAATGCGGCCGCGCTCCAGCACGTGAATGATGTCGGCATGCAAAATGGTCGAAAGGCGGTGCGCGATCAGGATGCTGATCCGCGAGCGGCTGTGCGATACCGCGCGCACGGTTTCGGTCACCTTCTGCTCCGTCAGCGAATCGAGCGCCGAGGTCGCTTCATCGAAGATAAGCAAGCGCGGCTCACGCAGCAAGGCACGGGCGATCGAAAGGCGTTGGCGCTCGCCGCCGGAAAGCTTGTAGCCGGATTCGCCAATCAGCGTATCGAGCCCTTGCGGCAGGCGCTCGATCAGCGGCGCGGCCCTCGCTTGATCCAGCGCCTGCATGATCTGCTCGTCGGTCGCCTCGGGCCGCACGAACTGCATGTTCTCGCGCACGGTGCCGGCAAAAAGCGTGGTCTCCTGCGTCACGTAGCCGACCTGGCGGCGTGCTTCGTTATAGCGGATGCGGCGCGCATCGATTTCATTGAACAGCACCGCGCCCTCATCAGGCCTGTACAACCCCAACAGCAGCTTGACCAGAGTAGATTTGCCAGAGCCCGAGGGGCCCACGAAGGCAATGGTGTCGCCCTGCCGGGCACTGAAACCGACGCCGTCGATGGAGTTCTCCCGGGCCCCGCGGTGGCGGAACACCACCTGTTCGAAGCGCAGGGACTCGACCGGCCCAAGCTGCACGGCGTCGGGCGGGCGGCGCTCCACGGGCTTGGTCATCAATGACTCGAAGTTGCTGAGAGACGAACTGGCCTCGCGCCAGGCGAGGATGATGGTGCCCAACTCCTGCAGCGGCGCCAGGATGGCCACTGAAATGAACTGCATGGCGATCAGCTCGCCCGTGGACAAAACATCCCGGAAAATCAGCCACAGCAGGGTAAACAGCACCGAAAGCTTCAGCAGGCTCAGCGTGGAGCCCTGCAGGAAACTCAGCCAGCGGATGCGCTTGACCTTGGCCATTTCGAGCGCGAAGATCTTCTCGGTTTCGGCCTGCATACGCCGGATTTCGCGGTAGGTCAGCCCCAGGCTCTTGATGAGGGCCACATTGCGCAGCGATTCAGTGATGAACCCCGCGTTTTTCGTCGTCTCGCGGTTGATGGAGCGCTGCTGGCTGCGAATCTGCCGGCTCAGCAGGCCGCTCAAGCCGCCCAGCACCAGCAAACCCACCAGGAATACCGGCACCAGCAGCCAGCTCTTGGTCACGGCATACCACAGCAAAAACGCAAGCCCCACCACCGAGGCATACAGCACGTTGATGAAGGAGTTGATGAAGCGCTCGGTGTCCTGGCGCACGCGCAAGAGCAAAGACAGGGTTTCCCCCGATCGGGCATCCTCATACTCCTGGAAATTCAGGCGCATGGTCTGGCGCAGCCCATCGTTGAAGATCTGCGTGCCAAAGCGCTGTACCACCATGCGCGTGGCATATTCCTGCAGCGCCCGTGCGGCGCGGGAAGCCACCGCCACCGCGACGGCCAGCGCCAGCAAGCCCAGCGCGCCGCGCACCAGTTCATCGTCGGGCTTGATCCCCTTCTGGTTGGCGTACTCGTCGACCAGTTTGCCGAAAATGATGGGATCGACCAGGGCCAGGATCTGGCTGATGCCGGCCAGCAACAAGGCCAGTCCGGCCAGCCGCCATTGAGGTCTGAGGTATTTCCAGAGCGTCCGCATCAGGCCAGGGAGTAGCTTCAGCCTTGCGGCGCCAGCACTTTCAGCAGCCAGCGATTCAGATCACTCACCTCCTGGGCGCAAACAGAATGAGGCATGGGGTAGTCGTGCCATTCAACTGGATAGCCCAGGGCCTGAAGCGCATCGCGGGAAGCCATGGCGCGCGGCGGCACCACCACCTCATCCTGACGGCCATGGGCCAGAAAGACCGGTACATCGGCGTTGGCGCTGCTGCGCTCGCCAGCCAACCTGCCCGCCAGGGGCAAATAACCTGAGAGGCCGGCAATGCCCGCCAGCCGCTCGGCATGGCGCAAGCCGGTCAGCAGTGCCATGGCGCACCCCTGGGAAAAGCCCGCGAGCACGATGCGCCCAGCCAGAACGCCCCTGGCTTTTTCACGCGCCAGCACCGCCTCGATCGCCGCCTGCGACCTCCTCAGGCCGGCTTCGTCCTCGTGGCTGCGTTCGGGAAAAATGTCGTACCAGGCCGGCATGACATAGCCGCCATTGATGGTGACCGGAATCTGCGGCGCATTCGGAAACACCCATCGCACCGGACCTACGCCGCGGAGGTCGATTTCGCTGACGAAGGGCGCGAAATCGCTTCCGTCGGCGCCCAGACCATGCATGAGAACCACGGAGGCCCGTGGCTCGGGGCCGGTTTCGAATTCGAGAGCGTGCAAGGGAGCAGTGTTGGTCATGGGGCGGATGAAAGATCAGTGAGCAACCCCAATGGTACAAACTGAATACAGGTACTTGGGCGCGTCACAGACAAAATCTGCCATTCCCCGCAAAATCCGCGCATGACCAAGCTCCTGAAAGACATCCCCTTCTCCATGCTCGATCTGGTGGCCGTGCGCGAAGGTGGCACGGTAGCCGAAGCGCTGGCGATCGGGCTTAGAACTGCCCAGCACGCCGAACGCCTGGGTTTTACGCGCTATTGGCTCGCCGAGCACCACAACATGATGGGTATCGCGTCCTCGGCCACGGCGGTGCTGATCGGCCATATCGCGGGCGGCACGAAGACCATCCGGGTCGGTTCGGGCGGCGTGATGCTGCCCAACCATGCCCCGCTGGTGGTTGCCGAGGCCTTCGGCACCCTGGCGGAGCTGTATCCCGGCCGCATCGATCTGGGCCTGGGGCGCGCCCCCGGCACCGATCCGATGACCATGCGCGCGCTGCGGCGCGACCGGGTGGAAACCGTCGACGATTTCCCCCGCGATGTGGCTGAACTGCAGCATCTGCTGGACGAACCCTCGCCCGGCCAGAAGCTGGTGGCCAACCCCGGCGCCGGCACGCGCGTGCCGATCTGGCTGCTGGGCTCCAGCCTGTTCTCCGCGCAACTCGCGGCCGAACGGGGTCTGCCTTATGCGTTCGCGTCGCATTTTGCCCCGGCGCTGCTGCTGCAAGCCGTTGACATGTATCGGCGCAACTTCAAGCCTTCGGCGCAATGCCCCAAGCCCTACGTCATCATCGGCGTGCCCTTGGTGGCCGCGCCCACAGATGAGGAGGCCTCATATCTTGCGAGCAGCGTGTTCCAGCGTGTGCTGGGCATTCTGCGTGGCGCACGCGGCAAGCTGCCTGCGCCGGTAGAAGGGTTCGTGGAACGCCTTGGCCCTCAGGAAAGGGCCGGCATTGCCGATTTCATGGCCTGTGCCGTGGTGGGCGGCCCCGAAACCGTGCGCGCCGGGTTTGAATCTCTGGCGGAACAGACGGGCTGCGACGAAATGATGCTCGTCTGCGACGTCTATGACCCCGCCTTGCGCCTGCGCGCGCTCGATATCGCCATGGCTGTGCGCAACAGCGAACCGGTGCCGAAAACGGCCACCGCATGAATGGCCTGACCAGGCTTGTTGCAGCCTCGAGCGCCTTGGCGGTGCTGGCGGGCTGCTCGGTTGCCGGCGCGGCGGCGGGCGCGGTGATTTCCGTGGGTGCCGCCGTGGTGTCAACCGGCGTCACCCTGACCGGCAAGGCCGTCGGCGCCGGTATCGACGCCATGTCTTCCAATCCGGAAGAGGCCGACAACAGCGGCATCATCGTGCGTGAACGCATCAGCCCGGCCTCGGCTCCGTGCCGTCCGGCCACCGGCGATGCGATGGATGAAACACCCTGCACATGACACCTTCCGACCATGCCTGAGACACCCGCCCTGTACCCCCATAGTCCGGCCGCTGAGCGTAACCGCGAGCCGATTCTGAAAGTCCTGCAGGCGCTGCTGCCGGAAAGCGGCCATGCCCTGGAAATCGCTAGCGGCACCGGCCAGCACGCGGCCTGCTTCGCGGCCGCCCTGCCCGGCTGGCAATGGCAGCCGACCGATGTGAAAAGCAGCGGTTTTGCCGCCATCACCCATTGGGCCGATGCGGCCGGCGCTCGCAATGTACGCCCGCCCCTGCGGCTCGACGTGATGGACACGCATTGGCCGTCGGAGACCGGCGCCTTCGGCACCGCCTTTGACCTGATCTTCTGCGCCAACATGCTTCATATCGCGCCTTGGCCCACCTGCCGCGCGCTGATGCAAGGCGCCGCACGGCATCTCGCTCCCAACGGCATGCTCGTCACCTACGGACCCTACCTGGAGGATGACGTCATCACCGCGCCCGGCAACCTGGCTTTCGACGCCGATCTGCGCGCGCGCAACCCCTCCTGGGGCATACGCCGCCGAGCCGACGTCGAGCGCGAGGCCGCGTCCGCCAACCTGGCCTTGACAGCACGGCATGCGATGCCTGCCAACAACCTCCTGCTGGTGTTTCAGCGCACCGGGTAAAATTTTGGCCCTGCCCTGTTCTGAGCCTCGATCCCGAACTCGCGATCCTGTTGTTGCCAACGCCTATCTTGCATGGACTACCCCGGTAATCTCTTCGTCGTCGCCGCCCCCAGTGGCACGGGCAAATCAAGCCTGGTCAAAGCGCTCATGGAGGTCGATGCCGGCGTGGCACCTTCCGTTTCGCACACCACGCGCGCGCCGCGCGGGCAGGAAAAGCATGGCCGCGAATATTTTTTTGTGGCCGAGCCCGAATTCGATGCCATGATCGCCGCTGGCGGCTTCCTGGAGTGGGCACATGTGCACGGTAACCGCTACGGCACCTCGCGCCAGACAATCGAGCAGCGCATCAGCGCGGGCGGCGACGTCGTGCTTGAAATCGATTGGCAAGGCGCCCTGCAGATCAAACGCCTCTTCGCCAACGCCATTCTGGTGTTCGTACTGCCTCCCAGCCTGGAAGAGCTGCGCGCCCGGCTGCAACGGCGCGGAGAAGACTCGCCGGAAGTCATCGAACTGCGGCTCAACAACGCCCGCGAAGAGCTGGCCCAGGCCAATCATTTCGATTTCGTTATAATCAATGAGATATTTGAACGCGCGCTTTTCGATCTCAAAGCCATTGTTCACGCGCAGCGCCTGAAGTTCAGCGCTCAAAAGCGAGCGCGCGCCGACACGTTCAAGGCTCTCAACATCATTTGATCCTCCGGAGTTCTCCAAGATGGCCCGCATCACCGTTGAAGACTGCCTCGAGCAGATCCCTAACCGCTTTCAGCTCGTGCTGGCAGCCACCTACCGTGCCCGCATGCTGAGCCAGGGCCATACGCCCAAGCTCGAAACGCGTAACAAGCCGGGCGTGACCGCACTGCGTGAAATCGCCGCCGGCAAAGTTGGGCTGGAAATGCTCAAGAAGGTGCCCTGAAGCCGCTGCACTGCTTCAAAAAACCCGCAAAAAGGAGCCCTGTGGCTCCTTTTTTGAAGATATCCCCTGTCTTTTCAGGCAGGGGGTTGTTTTTGGTGGGCCTTCACCATTCTTGAGCATCTTTATTGGACAGTTTGCTCGATGACGCCGCCATATACCTGCAATGATGTGGTGCCGTCCCCCGTCGCCAAAAGAGTCACTGCCACTCGATCAATGAGCTGGTTGGCCGGCATATCCATCACCCACATTTTCTGAGTGCTTCCGGCAGGCAAGCCGGGAATATCCAGCAGTTGGGCCGTGTCTATCGTCGAGTAAACCACCTCGTTCCATTGGCTCATGAGTGCGATCTTGATATTTTGTAGCTTGCCTGAATCAGAACCGATGGGCAGGCCGTCGCCATCACCAATAATCACCCCAATTCGCCGTGTTCCCATCGGCGCCTGATTGAATATCAGATGCTGATATACCGAGCCTCCAATAAGTCCCACAGGAACTGAAAGCTGAGAATATGTCTCCGCATCATCATCGACGGATAGCGATGGGTTCATGACAGAGCATAAAACGCATCCCGCCGTAGTGCCGGTAACCTGAGTGAAGCCTATCTTGGAAAACATCGCGGGCCTTGAGGATCCGGGATCTATCCCGCAACTTTGCGGTTCAACAGGCACGTCGAATTGCTTGACCAACGGCTGACTGGTACCGCCCGACGTAGTCAACGTGATACTGACGTTTCCGCCTGTCCAACCGGCAGGCAGCGTGGCCACTACCTCGGAATCACTGAGTGCGGTAAATGAGGGGGCCGCGGCACCGTTCAGGCGTACATCGGAGACATGGAGCAGTGATGACCCCGTCAGCTTCAGTACGCCCGCTCCCGTTGAATTGCATAGAGCTGGCGAAGTGGCCGACAAAACAGGCGCCGGCCAATTCACTGTCACGCTGGTGGTGGCAGCACTGGTGTTGTCGCCCGCAATACTCACCACTGTAGGGCCTTCTGCCGTGGAACCTGTGAGCGTGATGACGCATGACGCACCGGGCGCAAGTGCGGCGGCGCAAGTGGACGACTGAACCATCAAACCGCTGCTGCCTGGAATGATGGCCGTCACATTTCTCGCGGGTTGAGAAGACGACGGATTGGCCGTCACGGTGATGTCGATCGCGCCATTGGCGAGGAAAGCGCCAACGGCCGGAGAAATGCTGAGCGCGCTCACCGTCTGCGCACACATGGTCGCGACGTCCACGACGCAAACGGCGTCTTTTTCCAGTTCCAGATCGACCGAGCAAGCTGTTGCGCCCACCGGCGCAGAGGCTCCTGGCAATGGGGAGGGGATGCCAGCGGGGAAACACGCCGTCTGACTTTCGGGAGGAACAAGCTGCGAGATTTTGAGCTTGCTTCCGCTGGCGTTCTTGAATTCCACCGCGTTGAAAGCCGTAGGCATGCCGCTGGCAGGGGTGGCGACGATGGGAATATCCAAGGTTTCGCCACCGGGCTGCGTGAATGACAGCATCGACAGAAGCTGTTGCGCACTTGCCACCGGGTTGTAGCCCAGCGCTGCCGCCATGCAGGCTGTCGCTACCAGACAAAGCATGGTCTGCCCTGCCCGCTTGACGCGGCCCGTGCCGATCAGCCATGCCCCGGCTGCCAACAAGGCAAGGCCCAGCCCCAACATCGTCCATACGCCGTTGATAGGCACGGGCGCAATCACGGCAGGCGCTACGGAGACCGGGACCGTTGTAATAGTCTGAGCTTGAGAAGCCACCGCTCCCAGAAGAAGTGCGACAGCTAAAGCAGAACGGACTGAAGAGCGACAGCCGCGTCGATGACCACTCACTTGCATACATGCCCTTGTGAAGGGTCTCACAATGTGGAGACGAATTTACTCAAGTTTCATATGTTCACTTATTTATTATTAAAACACAGGCCTAAAAGGGGAATTGCAATCAAAAGCAATCTTTGTATTTGACCTGACTTTGCGTTATGGCTTTATGGAAAGCGTTTGGCCCATTGGTGCTGCAGAACCATTCCTGCCAGCATGGCCCCCACAAACAACCAAACCTCGGATCGCAGCGTCGCCAGGCTCATCAGGGCAGGACCAGGACAAAACCCAGCCAATCCCCAGCCAGCGCCAAAGAGGGCTGAGCCAGTCAGCAAGCGGCGGTCGATCGCGGTGTTGGTGGGCAACTGCATGGGGCCGCCCAGGAGCGCGGTGCGGCGGCGCTTCGCCCAGCCAAAAGCCAGCAGCCCGACGCCAACGGCTCCGCCCATGACGAGCCCCAGCGACGGATCCCACGCACCGAAGAAATCCAGGAAGTTCTGAACCTTGGCAGGATTGCCCATGCCCGAAAGAATCAGGCCCAGACCAAAAATCAAGCCGGCCAGCCCGGCAACGATGGCGGATTGCATGAGGCGTGCTCCTTCCAATCAATACGAAATATCAACCCAACACATGGCGCGCCACGAATACGGTCAGTGCACCCACGGCCATGAACGTCAGCGTGGCGGCCAGCGAACGCCAGGACAAGCGCGATAGTCCGCACACGCCGTGGCCGCTGGTGCATCCCGAACCCAGACGCGTGCCAAAGCCAACCAGCAATCCAGCCGCCCCCAGTACCAGCGGGTTGCTGGGCATGGTGACGGGCGGTAGCGGCGCGACCAGCCGCCACAGCAGAGGTGCCGCCACCAACCCGATCACAAAGAACAGGCGCCAACCCCAGGCGCCAGGCTGCCGCCACGTGCTGCCCTGCAACAAAGCGCCCGCGATGCCGCTGATGCCGGTCACCCGCCCCAGAAGCAGCGCCATGATGGCCGCAGCCACGCCAATCAGTACGCCGCCGGCCAAGGAAGCCCAAGGGGTGAACGCAGTCTCGACAATAGTCACGTGTTTTCTCCAGGAATGCAAAACAGCCGGTGAATGGTCTGCATCAACTGCAGTGCGCGGCCATCCGCCAGCTGATACCAGATGAACTTGCCTTCGCGGCGAGTGGTGACCAGTCCTTCGCGGCGCAATATGCCCAGTTGCTGCGACAAGGTGGGCTGGGCAATGCCCGCGAGTTGTTCCAACTCGCCGACAGTGAGTTCCTGTTGCGATAGTTGGCACATCAGCATCAACCGGTCCTCGTTGCCCAACACTTTGAGCATGCCGACGGCCTCGCTCGCGTGGGCCCGCATGGCTTGAAGATCCAGGGACGGCGCTCCAGTCCCGCGCTCAGGTTCGATGGCGCTGGTCTTGATGGTCGTGTCGAACCTGGGCTTGTTCGAAGGCATGGATATAGATCAGATGACAGATGATTTTCTTCATTATATATATTTATATTATGTTTTTCAATATAACGAAAAATCAGGCTCGTATACTGGCTTCGATGCCGCGCCCTGACCTCCTGGCCGGCATGCGTTGCGCGGTTGTCCGTAAAGTCAGAAATCATCAATAAAGGGAAAAAGAAGATGGCAGCCGAAGGCAATGCAGGCCAGTTGATTGGAGTGGTCACGCTCCTTGGCGCCGCGGTAGTGGCGGTGCCGCTGTTCAAGCGCCTTGGGCTAGGCTCGGTCCTGGGGTACCTGGCAGGAGGACTGGCCATAGGCCCCTACGGCCTCGGCCTGGTGGATGACCCCGCGACCATCCTCCACGTCGCCGAGTTGGGCGTGGTGATGTTCCTCTTCGTCATCGGGCTGGAAATGAAGCCGTCGCATTTGTGGAGCCTGCGCGGCCAGATCTTCGGGCTCGGCAGCATGCAGGTCGTGCTGTCCGCCTTCCTGCTCGCGATGGTGGGCATGGCGTTTGGCTTTTCCTGGGAAGTGGCGTTCGTGAGCGGCGCGGGCTTCGTGCTTACCTCCACTGCCATCGTCATGCAGGCGCTGTCCGAACGCGGAGACATACTGGCGCCGCGCGGCCAGCGCATCGTCTCCATCCTGCTGTTCGAGGACCTGCTGATCGTGCCCCTGCTGGCGATCGTGGCCTTCTTGGCCCCGGCCGAAGCCGCTCCCGTGTCCACTTCCCCGCTTTGGCAGCGCATCGGTATTGCCCTGCTCTCGCTGGGCGCCCTGGTGGCCGCCGGACTGTGGCTGCTCAACCCGATGTTCCGCATTCTGGCCAAGGCCAAGGCGCGCGAAGTCATGACGGCTGCCGCGCTCCTGGTTGTACTGGGAGCGGCGCTGCTGATGGAGGTGGGCGGCCTCTCAATGGCAATGGGGGCGTTCGTCGCGGGCGTCCTGCTCTCCGAGTCCTCCTTTCGCCATCAGCTCGAAGCCGACGTGGAGCCGTTCCGAGGACTCCTGTTGGGCCTGTTCTTCCTGGGCGTCGGCATGTCCCTCAACCTGGAAGTGGTGGCCCGCAACTGGCAGCTTGTCGGCCTTGGCGTGGTGGCGCTAATGCTCACGAAGTCGGTGTGCATCTATCTGGTGGCTCGGCTCGCCAAAAGCAACCACGCCGACGCCCTCGACCGGGCCATCTTGATGGCTCAAGGCGGCGAATTCGCTTTCGTGCTTTTCGCCGAGGCGCTCAAGCTCAAGGTCATCAGCCCGGAGATCAGCGCCAACATGACCGCGATCATCGTGCTTTCCATGGCTATCACCCCGCTCCTGGTGGTGATGCACAAGCGCTTCGCGCACGCAGAAGCCATTCAAATGGACGGTGTGGAGGAACCGCACGACCTGCAAGGCAACGTTCTCATCATCGGCTTTGGCCGCGTGGGGCAGATTGCCAGCCAGGGACCGCTGGCCAAGGGGGCCACGATCTCCATTATCGACAACGACCCCGATGTGATCCGCAATGCCGCGCTGTACGGCTTCAAGGTCTACTTTGGCGATGGCGCCCGCGCTGACGTGCTCCACGCGGCCGGCGCGGAGCATGTAGGCGTCATTCTGGTCTGCGTGAACGACAAAGCGGCTGCCACGCGCATCGTCGAAAACGCCCGGCACGAGTGTCCGCAGGCCAAGCTGGTCGTGCGCGCGTTCGACCGCGAGCATGCGCTGGAATTGGTCCAAGCGGATGCGGACTACGTGGTGCGCGAGACCTTTGAATCGGCCTTGCAGATGGGGCGTCAGGCGGTATTGGCCCTGGGCGCCACGGACGAGGAAGCCAAGGAGCTGGAAAGCCAGGTGCGCAGCCGGGACACAGAGCGTTTCGCCCTGGAAACCGCTGGTGGCACCTTTGCCGGACGTGCGTTGCTGCTGGGCAATATCGAGCGCATCGACCCGCCGCGCCATGATACGAAGCCGGAGGCCTCCTCTCAGCCGGCGGAAAGCGGAATCTAGTTCAGCATCGGCCCGTATACTGGCTGCAATGCCACTTCATGAAAAAAGCGTTGACCGATGTGCGCATGCGCGGCTTCTCGCAGCGCGCGGAGGTCTCCACCGCTCTTGCCTGGGTGGATGCGCACACGCCGCCCCTGGCTGGTGAACCGGTGTCCGTCGATGAAGCTTCCGGGCGGGTTCTGGTTGGCGACGTGGTGGCGCCTATCGCAGTCCCTGAGTTTGATCGGGCGGCCATGGATGGCTATGCGCTGCGTGGGGGCGAAACCACCGGGGCAGGCGACTACAGCCCTCTGGAATTTCCGCTCATGGGGCATGCGTGGCCCGGACGCCCTTTCGACGGCTCGTTACCGCAAGGCGCTGCCATCCGCATCATGACGGGAGCCCCAGTACCGAAAGAGCTGGATGCCGTGGTCCCTGCGGAGTACGCCAGCGAGCAAGGTGGGCGGTTGACCATCACGCACGCGGTGGCGCCCGGCCAGCACGTAGGCCGCGTTGGCGAAGACATCGCTTGTGGCAGTGTGGCGCTGGCCGCCGGCCGCCGGTTGCGGCCACAGGATGCCGGTTTGGTGGCTTCGCTGGGTATTGCCGAGTTGACTGTGGTGCGCAAGCCGCGCGTGCGGCTTCTGGTCACCGGCAATGAGGTTCGTGCCCCTGGTGCGCCCAAGGGGACCTACGAGATCTACGATGCCAATTCAATGACTTTGCGCGGCCTTGTGGAGCGCGATGGCGGAATCATTGAATCGCACCAGCGCCTGGGTGACCATCCGGACGCCATTGAACAGGCGCTGGCGGCACCAGGGGCCGATGTCGTGCTGATCTCGGGCGGCTCCAGCGTGGGCGCGGAAGACCATGCACCGCGCCTGCTGGAAAAACTAGGCGAACTGGCTATTCACGGCATCGCGATGCGGCCCTCCAGCCCGGCGGGCATGGGGCTCATCGGCCATGCCTTGGTGTTTCTGCTGCCAGGCAACCCGGTGTCCTGCCTTTGCGCTTACGATTTTTTTGCCGGACGCGCCATTCGCCGCCTCGGCGGAAGACCAGCCGAATGGCCTTATCGGCCCTTGCGCGCAGTCGTGTCGCGCAAGATCGTCTCTCAGGTCGGCCGGGTAGATTACGTGCGCGTGAAACTCGGCACGGAAGGCGTGGAGCCCCTGGCCTTGTCCGGCGCTTCGATGTTGAGCACTACTACGCGGGCCGACGGTTTCGTGATCGCACCTGCCGAGAGCGAAGGGTTCGGGCCTGGTTCGGAAGTGACTGTTTTCCTCTACGAATGCCTGTGACGCTCGTGAAACCACAATCTCAATTTCTCCAGGTCGTCACGCGGGATGAAGCCGAGAAGCGCTTCAGGGAGCACCTTACCCTGGCTCCGCTGGGCAGCGAGACTATTCCGCTGCATGCCGCCCTAGGCCGGGTGCTGGCCGAGGACGTGACGGCCAGCATTGATGTGCCAGGCTTCGACCGGTCGAATGTCGACGGCTTTGCCGTGCAGGCTGCGGACACCTGGGGTGCCATGGAAGAAACCGTGCGCACCCTCGCGCTGACCGGCGACACACTGGCGCCGGGCATCGTGCCGCGCCACGAAGTCCCGGCGGGCATGGCCACAGCCATCGCCACAGGAGGCATGCTGCCGCGCGGAGCCGATGCCGTGGTGATGATCGAGCATACCGACGCCGGAAACGGCCAGGTGGAGATCCGCCGTGCGGCCACCGAGGGCGAGAACGTGAGTTATGCGGGTACCGACATCGCCAGGGGCGAAACGGTCATGCGCGCAGGCCAACGCTTGAGCTCCCGTGAGATCGGCGTGCTCGCGGCTCTCGGCCTGGCCGAAGTGATTGTCCAGCGCAAGCCGCGTGTGGCGATCTTTTCGACGGGCAATGAAATCGTGGCGCCCGGCGCGCCGCTGCCTACGGGCGCGGTGTACGACTCCAACGCCGCCATCATCGGCGCCGCCGTCGAGGAACTGGGTGGAGAGCCCGTGCGCCTGGGAGTCATCCCGGACGACGAGGCCGCCCTTTCCGCTGCGCTGGCGAAGGGACTCTCCTGTGATGCCGTAGTATTTTCCGGCGGCACGTCGAAAGGCGAAGGCGATCTCTCGTACAGGGTAGTCGCCGCACTCAAGGATCCGGGCATCGTCGCGCACGGCGTGGCGCTCAAGCCCGGCAAGCCGGTGTGCCTGGCGGTCACGGATGGCAAGCCGGTGGTGATCCTGCCGGGCTTTCCGACCTCTGCCGTCTTCACCTTCCACGAGTTCCTTGCGCCCGTGATCCGCGCCTTCGCGGGGCTGCCGCCCGAACAACGTGCACAGGTTCCCGCCACGCTTCCCATGCGGGTGAACTCCGAGCGCGGACGCACCGAATACTTGCTGGTCGGCTTGGTGCCGACCGATGGCGGCCTGGTGGCCTACCCCATGGGCAAAGGCTCGGGATCGGTCACTACGTTCAGCGGTGCGGATGGCTTCATCACGATTGGCCAGCACACGGAGATCCTCGATGCGGGTGCTCCCGTGCAAGTGCAGTTGCTCAGTGAGGAGCTCGACCCTGCCGATCTGATCCTGATCGGCAGCCAATGCGTGGGCCTGGATTGGCTCTC
This sequence comes from Ottowia sp. VDI28, assembly GCF_049532675.1. NCBI lineage: Bacteria > Pseudomonadati > Pseudomonadota > Betaproteobacteria > Burkholderiales > Comamonadaceae > Ottowia > Ottowia sp. VDI28. The sequence goes on from NZ_CP149820.1 coordinate 3,557,249, forward strand.
GGGCGAGTTGATCCGCCAGGGCTTGCGCATCAAGGCCATGAGCGTGGGCAGCACAGGCGGATTGACGGCAGCCAGGCGTGGTGAATGCGACATCGCCGGCATCCACTTGATGGACCCCGCCACGGGTGAATACAACCGCCCTCTGCTGACACCAGACCTTGAGCTCATCTACGGCTACGGCCGCATGCAAGGCCTCGTGTTCCGGCCTGGTGATGTACGCTTCGAGGGGCGCGACGCAAGCTCGGCCATGGGGGCAGCCATCTCCGACGCCAATTGCACCATGGTGAACCGGAACGCCGGCAGTGGCACGCGCATTCTTCTGGACCGCCTGCTTGACGGTGTGAAGCCAGCCGGCTACGGCGTGCAGACCAAATCTCACAACGCCGTGGCGGTGGCCGTAGCGCAGCAGCGCGCGGACTGGGGCATGGCCATCGACACGGTGGCCCGCCAATATGGGCTGGGTTTCATTCCTGTCCAGGAAGAACACTACGATTTCGTGATACCCAAGCATCGGTTGGAGCGCGCCCCTGTACAGGCCTTCATTCGCTTGCTGCGGTCACCACAGGCGCAACGAGCGCTTCGCGATCTGGGTTTCAGGGCGGCTGCTGACTACATCTAGGGTGCGCACCTCGCACGCGCCCTATGGCCTATGGCACCTCCAACTTATGACCTTCAGGTCATATGGTGCATTCGAGGTGAATCATTCAGAATCGTTTCACCTTTTCTCTCTCAAGGCCCCACAACAATGATTCTGCGCAAACGCCTCGCCCTCCTCGCTCTCCCTGCCCTCGTGGCCGCCACGCTGCTTGTGCCCACCGCTCATGCGCAGGACAAGTTCATCATGATGGCCTCAACCACATCGACTGAACAATCAGGCCTGTTCAAGCATCTCCTGCCCCAGTTCACGCAGGCCACGGGTATCAGTGTGCGGGTGGTGGCCGTGGGCACGGGCCAGGCGCTCGACATGGCCAGGCGCGGAGACGCCGACATTCTCTTCGTGCACGATCAGCCAGCCGAGGAAAAATTCGTGGCCGAAGGGTTCGGGCTGGAGCGCAGGCCTGTCATGTACAACGACTTCGTGTTGATTGGCCCCAAGAACGACCCAGCCGGTGTACGCGGCAACAACATCGCGGCAGCGCTGAAGAAGCTGAACGATACGGGCGCGGGCTTTGTGTCACGTGGCGACAAGAGCGGCACTCACTCAGCCGAACTGCGCCAATGGAAGTTGGCGGGCATCGATCTCGCAGCCGCCAAGCCCGCTGGCTACAAGGAGTGCGGCTGCGGCATGGGACAGGCCCTCAACATCGCGGCATCGAGCAACGCCTATGTGCTCTCTGACCGCGGCACCTGGCTCAACTTCAAGAACCGCGCGGACCTGGGCATTCTGGTCGAGGGAGACAAGCAGCTTTTCAACCAATATGGCGTGATCGTGGTGAATCCGGCCAAGCATCCTCATGTGAAGAAGGATTTTGCGCAAGCGTTCTCCGACTGGGTCGTTTCACGTGCTGGCCAGGACGTCATCGCCTCCTACAAGATTGGCGGCGAGCAGCTTTTCTTCCCGAACGCCAACAAGTAAGGGGTCCGCCTGAAAAAAGGATCGCGACGAGGCCACTTCAACATTCATCCAGGGGCACTCCACGAGGGCGTGTTCACACTAAACTCACTCATGCATGATTTGAGTGAACGCCCCTGATCCATGTCTACTGTCCGCCGTGGCATCCATCTACGCTATACCTTCGAGTCGGCCGAGCCTGCCGATCAGCGGGGCGCCGAGATCGAAAACCCTCTCTTCGATCTCCTTTCCGCACTGGAGGCCCACGGCTCCATCAGCGCGGCTGCGCGCGCGCAGCAGGTCTCGTACCGGCACGCATGGAGCTCTCTCAAGCACTGGGAAGAAATACTTGGTGCCCCGCTTGTTCAATGGGAGCAAGGCCGGCGCGCCAGGTTGACGCCTTTCGCCCAGCGCCTGATGTGGGCCGAACGCCAGGCGCGGGTCCGCATGACTCCGCATGTGGAGGCTCTGCGCGCCGAACTGGCTCGCGTGTTCGCACTGGCGGACGATGCCACGCTGCAGGTACTGGAAATATTCGCCAGCCATGACCTCGGCCTGCCCAAGCTGCAGACCCTCGCGGAAGAGTGCGACGGGCTCCATATCGGCCTGCGCTTCGCGGGCAGCCAGGAGGCCTTGCGCGCGCTCAATGATGGCCGCTGCCGTGTCGCCGGCTTCCACGTGGCGCAAGACGCCTCATCCGACAGCGTGATGGCCCGCGCTTTCAAACCGCTTCTGCAGCCTGGAACGCACAAGCTCATTGGCAGCCACTGGCGGCGGCAGGGCTGGCTCTGGCGCCAGGGTGAAACCCGGCCCGACAGCATCGCAGCACTGCGCACCGGCCGCTGGCGTTTTGTCTCGCGGCAGCCGGAGTCAGGCACGCGCCTGCTGACCGACCATCTGCTTGAGCAAGCCAATCTTCGCCCGGGGAAGGTACCAGGCTACACCACCTGTATTGAAAACACGCATGTCGCCGTGGCGGCAGCCATTGCCTCAGGCGCGGCCGACGTGGGAATCGGCATCGAAGCAGCGGCCGTCGAAGCCGGCCTCTCGTTCTCACCGCTCGTGGACGAAAACTACTTTCTGGTGTGCCTGAAGGAAGATTTGGAGACGCCCCCGCTACGCGCCTTGCGCGAGCGCCTGGCATCCCCCGCCTGGGCAGAAGCCCTGGCACGCCTGCCAGGCTACGGTCCCGCGCGATCAGGCAAGGTGCTTTCACTCACGCGAACACTGCCGTGGTGGCACTTCGCCAAGCCAAAGCATTGACGCTCTCGCTCTATATCTCTATATGGTCCCCTGCTTGCCAGGGTAGACTTTCGCAACAACAAATCTGGAGACACACATGCCCGATACCTACGTCCTTGTACATGGCGCCTGGCACACCGGCGCTGAAATGGAAGCGGTAGCTCAGCATCTGCGGCAAGCGGGCCATGTCGTCCACTGTCCCACGCTGGCTGGCAACCGGCCCCATGACGACCGTAGCCAGATAGGCCTCGGCGATGCGGTCGATTCACTGGTGGCTTTCCTTGAAGCGCAGGATCTGCGCGAGGTGCGGCTTGTGGGCCACAGCTATGGCGGCATGGTGATTTCAGGTGCCGCCGAGCGCGCTCTGCCGCGTATCCGCCGGTTGGTCTACGTCAACGCTTTCGTACCGCTGCCAGGCCAGTGCCTCAACGATTTGGTGCCACCCCACTATGTGACGTTGTTCGATGCCGTCGCCAAAGCCCAGAACAACGCCGTTGTCTTACCGTTCGAGATCTGGCGCGAGGCCTTCATCAACGACGCTGATATGGCGCTGGCACGGAGCAGCTACGAGCAGCTCAATCCGCACCCCTATCGAACCTTTACGGAGGCCACGGGCATACAGAAACCGCTGGCTGAACTGGCCGTGGGTAAATCCTACGTGAACTGCCGGCAGGATACCGCCATGCCGCACGGCCTGCCCTGGCACCCTCGCCTGTCGGAACGGCTGGGGCTTTTCCGGTTGGTCGAATGTGATGGTAGCCACGAGATGTGGTTCAGCAATCCGGCTGTGCTGGCCGATGCCATTGGGCGCGCCGGCCGCGATTGAGCTTGTTTGGCCTTAAGAACGTGTTTACGATCTCCTCGCGGGTCCGTTGCGCCCGTTGCACGGCACCCGCAAAAACTGCGTCTGCGGCGTTAAAAATACTCGTGATACCACAAGGTATCCCTGCGTTTTTTGCCTTGCAGCCACAGCTTTTCGAACACAACCGCCCTCGCGATGAGATCGCAAACACGTTCTAAGGCGTTTATGGTTTGAATGGCGGCAAATCTTTCACCGTCATTCCCGCGCAGGCGGGAATCCAGGGTTACGTGGCGCTACGCCAGCAAAAGCACTCGCTTTGCATCCCAATTCTGCCAATCCCACTGCAAACCATGTTGGGTATCCGCGCTTCTTATCCCTGGATTCCTACTGGGGCATCCCACGTTGTCAAGCGAATATGGTTGTTATTTCTGATGGTTCTGATGGTTTAGTTGTTTATTACGGAGCTGACTGCAAGGACACTGAACTGAACGAAGAAAGACGGCCTACCTACTGACGGTCTTGTTGACGAGCTACGAAGAGCTTGGTGTCGGACCCAGATACGAGCCGCTCAGCGGAGGCTCCCATTCGCCTTTCGTGGCCTGAACAGGCCACCTGGAATCCATCGAGCTTATCCGCTGCCGGTCTAACCTGTTCAATTGATCTGCGAAGTGCCGTCCTGTTGAAACATCATTTTTTTGATAAACGAAACATGTGTCGATCTACTTCTACGTCGGTTTGACGCTCACATGATTGGCCACAAATGGCTGGCCTCGCGTGAACATCGCCCATAGAATGCGGGCGTTCTTGGCTGCCAGCGCGACAGCCGCCTTTTGCCAGCCCATGCGCTCACGCAACTGCTGCGCCCACAGCCACACTCGCTCCTGGCGTGGCTTGCTGCAGTGAATGGCCGATTTGGCGCCCTGCACCAGCAGCATCCGCAAATACGTATCTCCCTGCTTGGTAATGCCGCCAAGGCGGCTCTTGCCACCGCTGGAGTGCTGCGAGGGTGTCAACCCCAGCCAGGCAGCAAACTGCGCAGCCGTTTTGAACTGACTGAAGTCGGCCACGCTGGCCACGAGCGCCGAAGCGCCTATAGGCCCAATACCCAGTAGCTGCTGAGCCTGCTGAGCTCGACTGTCTTGCTTGATGTGTTGTGCAATGCGCTGCTCGCACCAGCCAATGTCCTGATCAAGCTGGCGCCACTGCATTTGCAGTCGCTCAATGCTTAATCTCACCAGCGCGGGCATCTCGTTGCTGGCATCCTCGTTGAGCTGGGTCAGCTGCTCCTTGAGCTTGCCCACCCCTTCAGGACACACCAGACCAAACTCGGCCAGCAGTGCACGAATACGGTTGATGCACGCAGTTCTGTCTTTCTCCCAGCCTTGACGCAGGGTGTGTACACCCAGGATCGCTTGCTGCTCGGTCGTCTTGATCGGCACAAAGTGCATTTGCGGGCGGCTGGCAGCCTCGCACACCGCCGCAGCATCATTGGCGTCATTCTTGCCTTTCTTGCCCTGCAAACGGTATGGCGCCACTAGATGAGGCGCGATCAGGCGCACCTGCAAACCAAGCTGGCTGAGCCGGCGTGCCCAGTGATGCGCTCCAGTACACGCCTCCATCACCACCAAACAACCGGCAGGCAACTTCGCGCACCAGGGCAGGAAACCTCGCCGCGCTAGCGCTCGGCGCACCAACACACCTGCCTGAGCATCCACCGCATGCACTTGAATCAAGTTCTTGGCCAGATCCACTCCAACTCGTGTAATCTCACTCATGGGACTTCTCCTTACTCTTTAGATTGACGTTCGCACCTCAATCTTGGCGCTTCGACGCCGTTCCTGGTAAGTGGGAAGTCCCCTCGTATTCGCCTAGGCGGGAATGACGGTGATGAAGTCCAAAGATGTGTAGATACCTATCAGTGGGGGAAGGAGTAAGACAGCGAAGCCCGTTGATTCGCGGGCCGAGTGAAGCGATGGCCCGAGCCGCGGGTCCCCTCTGGGCGTGCCGAGGAGCGCAGAGCGAGGGGTGGGCAAGGGCACTGCAAGATGCCCTTGCTTCGTGCTCTGACTTGCCGGCGTTGTTTGAGCGACGTGAACGAAGTGAACATAGCGAGTTCGACGGCACCACCCCTCGATTGAGCACCGTAAGTTGCCCGCAGCGTAGCGAAGGGACACGGCAAGTGGGGTCGCCTTTTCTTGGGTTACCTTCTTTTGGCGACGCAAAAGAAGGTAACTGCACCGCCGGGGGCAATCCCGGCCTCCGACCGCAGATCAAACTACAGAAGGCCATTAGGAAGCAGAAGACCGTTCAGATCAACCGACAGTGAAAGCCCTCACCCCAACCCTCTCCCAGGGGGAGAGGGAGCAAAACTCTGCGTGGGCATGAATGCCCACCCTACCAGAGCAGTGAACCTCTTTTGGGGTAAATACGTGTTCAGTCCAAACGGCTTTATAGGAAGCCAAAAGGCATTCTGCAAAAAGATCATAAACACGTCCTAAAACGCAGCGCTCTCTTCGAACGGAACCAGGACCGTGCGATGCTGCGAGGCCCATTGATCAAACTCACGCCCGCCCGCATGCAGGAAGGCGACAAGGCTTTCGATAAGCTCCATGTGCAAGAGGCAAAACGCAGGCCGCGCAAGCAGTTGGCCATGGTCGTTCACCGCGGCGACCGCGATATCTGCTCCCTGCGCGGCCGCAGCCTGTGCCAAACGTTCAACCAGATCGTCAGGAAACCCGGGGGCATCGCAAGGTACGGTGACCAACCAGGCGGTTTCGGCGTGCTCGAGCCCTGTCAGCAAACCCGCCAGCGGCCCGATGTACCCTTCGATGGAATCCGGCCATACGGGCACGCCCATGGACTCATAGGCCGAAAGGTTGCGGTTGGCGCTGATCATGGTGGCGCCCACCTGAGGCTGCACGCGCAGCAGCGCGTGCAATGCCAACGGGATGCCATGGTGATTCTGCAAGCCCCTGTCCGCCCCACCCTTTCGGGTGCCGGGGCCCCCCGCGAGCACGAGCCCCGTGATGTCTTCGCGTGAAATGCTCATGCTTCCAGCAAGTCGAAAGCCTGTGTTTCCACCTGCACGAAAGCCAACGTCATCGCGGCAATGGCTTTCCACAGATCGGCGGCGGGTTGATCCTCAACGGCCTGGCACAGAGGCCCAATCCACGGCTGCACGTGGACCCGAAAGAACCGGCGCTGCTGCTCCAGGTTGGATATGCCCGCATCTTCGCCAGCGATCAGGTACCGCATGACCTCGAACACATAGGAGATATGGTCCTCGGTCTCCAGTTGGGCCGTATCGCGAGTCAAACCCAAGGCGGCCAGGTCGGTGCGCAGCGCCGCCAACGGCTTTTCGTTCACGAAGCCGGCCAGAAAAAGGATGCGTAAGGAAAGACCTCGGGCTTGCCAACCCCCTGGAACAAGGCCGCGAATTCGGCCGTGGCCGACTCCGGTGTGGCTTCGCGCATGCGCGAGACCAGCGCCTGCCACGGTGCCTCCAGAAACCCGCCGGCCTCCGGCGCCTGCGTGACCGCCACACGGAATTGACCGAGCAAATCGGCATCAGGCGGCGCCAACCAAAGGCGAGCCAGCAGACCGTAGAGTTCGGCCCGGGCAATCTCTTCGCTGAAAACTTCGTTTTTCACAGATCGGTGATGCGTTGTTCGTGGGGATTCGAATACATATCGATGACGCGGCAGTCAGCACACATCTTCAATCTCTCTGCCGCCGCGCCCTGGAATGCCGCGTGGCCGGCCAAGCGGGTGATCATGGTCTCTATGGCGAGCAGCGTGCCAAAAGGCTTGGCGCAGCGCACGCAATGGAAAGGCTGCGCCTCATTCAGTATGCGTGAGCGGCTGCGCTCGCGGCCACCATCGGCCAACAGCAAGCGGGGCTCAAGCTGGATCGCATCCTCAGGGCACGTGGTTTCACAGAGTCCGCATTGCACACAGTTTTTCTCGATGAACTTGAGCTGCGGCTGCTCAGCGTTGTCGGCAAGGGCCTTGGATGGACATGCGCCCACACAGGATAGACACAAGGTGCATTTGCTGCTATCGACCCGCAGGGTCCCATAAAGCGCACCGGCCTTGGGCAAGACAATGGCGTCGGTGATGGCGGAGTTCCGCGGCATTTGCTCCAGCAAGTGCGCCAAAGCCAGTTCAAGCGTTCCTCGCTTGTCCCGCTGAATGGCGAAGGTTGCTGCTTGGGCCACACCCTGGGCGGCAGGCACGCGCAGGGCGGAATCGAGTTCGTTCGTGCTGGAGGCTGTGATCAGGCGGAAATGCTCACCCGCGTACCCCAGTCCACGCACGATCGCCTGCGCCTGGGCCATCTGTTCGGAGAGAGCCTGCAAATACTCCGGCGCTTCGGCTTCACCAGTCAGCACCCAGACCTGGTTCGCGCCTTGCGCGAAGGCGCCAAGCCAGACATCCAGGCCCACGCTGGCGCTGTGCCAGAGCGCCAGCGGCAACACCCGCGCGGGCACGCCATGTGCTCGCCCCGCGCTCGCCGCCCGGCCGAGCGCATTGATGCGATCCGCCCCTTCTTCCTGGCTGTGTAGCAGCAGCACCGCATCGCGCCCACCGGCTGCCGCATAGGCATTGAGCATCGTCCGCACGCGTTGGCCCAGATCAGCTGGCCCTGGATAGCCGTAGCTCATGGCTCCGGTAGGACACACGGTGCCGCATGCGCCGCAGCCCACGCACAGATGCGGCTCGACCACGATACCTGCGGTCAGGTCCCCAGCCGAAGCGCGTCCTCGGCCGACGGTCTTGCCCTTGAGCGAAGCATCCGAACGGATGGCCTTAGCCGAGCAAACGTCGATGCAGGCACTACAGCCGATTTGCTGGTTGCGGCTGTGCGCGCACAGGCGCTGCTCGTAGCGGAAGAACTTGGGCTTCTCGAACTCTCCCACCATCTCGCGCAGTTCCAGCACTGCCTTGGTCAACCTGGCGTCATCCGGTACGTGAAAATAGCCCTGCGGCAGCTGATGCATGGTGAACGCGGGCATCTGCCGAAGATCCAGCACCAGCTCGAACCGCCCTTCGTCGATACGGGCACTCCGATTGAAATCAATCGCACCGGCAGCTTCGCAGGCGGCCACGCAATCCCGGTGCGATTTGCAGCGGGCAAGGTCGATCTGGTAGCCGAAGTCAATCGCGCCTTCCGGACACGCCGCGATGCAGGCATTGCAACGCGTGCACAGATCCAGATCGATCGGGTTGGCGCTTTCCCAGCTCGCCTCGAAAGCGCCCAGCCAGCCCGTGAGCCGCTTGAGCCGCCCTCGCATGACCTCGCGCTCGTGCGCCTGCGGCAGTTCGCCGCTTTCGGCCAACAGTGTGATATCCAGCTTATCTGCCAGCAGAGCAGCAGCGGCTTCGGCACGCGCGCCCGCCCCGACGATCAGACAGCGCCCCGAGGAACGGTAGCTTACGGTGGGCACCGGCTCTGGAGGCGGCAGTTGGGCTGCTGCAATCAATGCCGCCAACTTGGGTGTGGCGGCAGTGCCATCGCGCGACCAGCCACCGGTTTCCCGCAGATTGACGAAGTGGATCGGCCGCTCGGCCAAGGACGGCGACCCTTCGGTCTGTTCCGCCAGCTCCAGGAACAGGCGGCTTTCCTGCGTGCAAGCGATCAGCAGCTCTTCCCCCGTTTTCGCCGCGCGCTGAAACGCTGGCGCCTCGCGCCGGCACAGTGCGGAATGGATGTCGCCGACACCCTCAGCGCTGGCCCCCAGCGTCTTGGCCAGAGCTTGGCTCAGGCCCGGGCGGTCCAGGGGAATGGTGCGATTGCAATCGCAGATCAGGGTCTTCATCGTGGGCTTTCATCGCGGCCGATACGTTGCCGGCCGTACTTTCATCGGAGGACTGAGACGCCTGTTCCCGCGCCTGCTCTTGCCTGGATCCAGGTGCCTCTGGAGCCTTCTCGGCCTCGGGTTCCACCAGGCCGAGATACGCGGCGTGCGCCATTTTCTTCAGCATCGCTGCGGGCAGCGGATCGGGTTTGTTGTAGTCGTCTATATAGGTATCCAAGCCGTCCATGACATTGAAGTGAGGGTCACTGAACAGCTTCTTCAACGCGGCGTTGCGCACATCACCGCTGACCTCGGGCGCCACAAAGCGCGCGAAATCCGACTTGTGCGTGAGCGCCTCGACGTCGGCGAGCGTCGGCAGAGGGGGTTGCTCTACCGGCGCCACGGGCTCCGTGGCAGGGGCGCTTAACGCCTGTGTCTCAGGCAATGCCGCTTCGGCCCTTGCCGGATCACGCGGCAGCTCCTCAGACGCCGGAGCTGCGCCTTGCCGCGCCTTGGCTTTTCGCTGAGACCAGCGCGAGAGGAAGTGACTGTCTTCCGCCATGGCCGTCAGCGCCTATCCTCAGGCGCGATGAACGAAACCGGGCGCTTGCGCTTTTTCGGCTCGGGCCGGTAGTTGGCATCGACGAAAGCCTGCAGCGCCGCGCGCACCCCCGTATCGAGCGGAACGTTGTCAACCCGCTCCTGGGCATCGAGCCAGCGGCCAGCCTCGTTATAGGACAGGGTCACGATCTCAGGCCAGGCCAAGGAGGGGTCGGCGTCATCAATTCGCCACATCACGAACCAGACGGGCGAGCCGGAAGAGAGATTGAGGTAATACCCTTCCGCCTCATCATGATGAAGCGTCACGGGCAGGTTGGGAAACAGCCACTGCGTGCAGTGGCCATCATCGCGCAGCACGCGGCGCTCGGTGCCGAAAGCCCCTTCATCGACAACGACTTCAGCGATGTTGAAGCGCCAATCCTCCCATCGGCTGGGTTGCCGCAACCGGTCTATGCGCACGGCTGCGCGCAAATCAGGAATATCGGAGTCATTCAAGAGCACTGTAGGAAAACCTCTCGCCAAATAGCTCTTATCAATCAATTTATCAGCAAAGTTGAAAACAGGTATTAACCCTGAATTGATGCACAAGGAAAGTGCACAGCATATTCTCTTGAAGTAATATCTGTCGAGACCCGGACGATTCCGCCGAAAGAGGTAGCCAATGCATAAGCCAACCCCCTCGCGCGAAAAGCGCCAGCCTGCTCTCTCACGCCGCACGATTTTCGCTGGCGCAGGTGCTGCAGGTGCCGCGGCTACAGTTGCCGCAGTACTTCCGGGAGTGATCCAGAAATCGACTCCCGCACCCTCAGCACCTCTCGCTGCCACCGATGGGTATCAGCTAACGGAGCACGTTCAGCGCTATTACCGGACCGCCAAGGTCTGAGAGGGAGTACGCCATGCTGCTTACTCGCAAGAACACGTCCTCTATTTCTACTGGCACGCGCGCGCACTCCGGCTTGGTAGCCAGCCTTTCGCGCGGCCTCTCTCACGCAGTACCTACCATCGACCGGCGGGCATTTCTGCGCCGCTCCGGATTGGGTGTAGGTGCGGGCATCGCGGCTTCCCAGCTATCCCTGGTCAAGAAGGCCGAAGCGGCAGACCCCGCCGCCGCGGGAAATGGCACGGGCAAAGTGGAAGTCAAACGCACTGTCTGCGGCCATTGTTCCGTGGGCTGCGCGGTAGATGCCGTGGTGGAGAACGGCGTATGGGTACGCCAGGAACCCGTATTCGATTCCCCCATCAATCTGGGCGCGCACTGCGCCAAGGGTGCGGCGCTGCGCGAGCACGGGCACGGCGAATTCCGCCTGAAGTATCCGATGAAGCTCGTCAATGGCACGTACGAGCGCATCAGCTGGGACCAGGCCCTGTCGGAAGTCAGCGCCAAGATGCTGGAACTGAAGAAGGCCAGCGGGCCCGATTCGATTTTCGTGGTGGGCTCCTCCAAGCACAACAACGAACAGTCTTACCTGCTGCGCAAGTGGATGTCTTTCTGGGGAAGCAACAACACCGATCACCAGGCCCGCATCTGCCACAGCACCACCGTTGCCGGCGTCGCTAATACCTGGGGGTATGGAGCGATGACCAACTCCTACAACGACATGCAGAACGCCAAGGCGGCGCTCTACATCGGCTCCAACGCCGCCGAGGCGCACCCGGTGTCGATGCTGCATATGCTGCATGCCAAAGAGGCCGGCTGCAAGATGATCGTGGTGGACCCCCGCTTCACGCGTACCGCGGCCAAGGCTGATGAGTATGTGCGCATCCGGTCGGGCACCGACATCGCCTTCCTCTTCGGCGTGCTCTACCACGTGTTCAAGAACGGTTGGGAAGACAAGAAATACATCGAGGACCGCGTCTATGGAATGGACAAAGTTCGCGAAGATGTGCTGGCCAAATGGACGCCCGACAAGGTTCAGGAAGTCTGTGGTGTGGACGAAGCCACTGTCTCCAAGGTCGCAAAGATCATGGCCGAGAACCGGCCGAGCACGCTGGTATGGTGCATGGGGCAGACCCAGCACAGCATTGGCAACGCCATGGTCCGTGCCTCGTGCATTCTGCAGCTGGCGCTGGGCAATGTCGGCAAATCCGGGGGCGGCGCGAACATCTTCCGCGGCCACGACAACGTGCAGGGCGCCACCGACATCGGCCCCAACCCTGACTCCCTCCCAGGCTACTACGGCTTGGCCGAAGGTTCCTTCAAACACTTCGCCGCCACCTGGGGCGTGGATTTCGACTGGATCAAGAAGCAGTATGCCCCCGGCATGATGACCAAGCCGGGCATGACGGTGTCGCGCTGGATCGACGGTGTGCTGGAGAAAAACGAACTGCTCGACCAGGACAGCAACCTGCGCGGCCTGTTCTTCTGGGGCCATGCACCCAACTCCCAGACGCGCGGCCTGGAGATGAAAACCGCGCTCGACAAGCTGGATCTGCTGGTGGTGGTCGACCCCTTCCCCAGTGCGACCGCGGCCATGGCCGCCATGCCGGGCAAGGCAGGCGATCTCAATCCGAACCGCGCGGTCTATCTGCTGCCGGCCTGCACGCAGTTTGAAACCAGTGGCTCGTGCACGGCATCCAACCGCTCGATCCAGTGGCGTGAAAAAGTGATCGATCCGCTGTGGGAGAGCCGCAGCGATCACATGATCATGTACCAACTGGCCGAAAAGCTGGGCTTTGCCAAGGAGCTGGTCAAGAACTACAAGATGCAGAAGATCAAGGGCATGGACGAGCCCGTGCCTGAAGACATCCTGCGCGAAGTCAACAAGTGCGTCTGGACCATCGGCTACACGGGACAGAGCCCCGAGCGGCTGAAAGCCCACATGCGCAACATGAATGTCTTCGATGTAAAAACGCTGCGTGCCAAGGGCGGCATCGACAAGGAAACAGGCTACTCTCTCGATGGCGACTACTTCGGCCTGCCCTGGCCTTGCTGGGGTACACCTGAACTGAAGCACCCGGGCACGGCCAACCTGTACGACACCAGTCAGCACGTCATGGACGGCGGCGGGAATTTCCGCGCCAACTTCGGTGTGGAACGTGACGGTGTTTCACTGCTGGCGGCCGATGGTTCGTTTAGCAAGGGGGCCGACCTCACCACGGGCTACCCTGAGTTCGACCACATCCTGCTCAAGAAGCTGGGCTGGTGGGGTGAACTGAGCGAGGCAGAACAGAAGGCCGCCGACGGCAAGAATTGGAAGACCGACCCAACAGGCGCCATCATCCGTGTGACCATGAAGAACCATGGCTGCCACCCTTTCGGTAACGCGAAGGCCCGGGCCGTGGTCTGGAACTTCCCTGATCCGATCCCCCAGCACCGCGAGCCAATCTACAGCCCGAGGCCTGATCTGGTCGAGAAATACCCGACGCATGACGACAAGAAGAATTTCTGGCGCATGCCCACCCTCTACAAGACGGTGCAGGACAAGAACAAGGACATCGTCAAGACCTTCCCGCTGATCATGACCTCGGGCCGTTTGGTGGAATACGAGGGCGGCGGCGAGGAAACGCGCTCCAATCCGTGGCTGGCGGAACTGCAGCAGGAGATGTTCGTCGAAATCAACCCGCGCGCCGCCAATGATCGTGGCATCCGCGACGGTGACCAGGTCTGGGTGAAGACGCCTCCCATGGCCGCCGTGCCGGAATTCAAGGGCTTGAAAGTGCGCGCCCTCGTGACCGAGCGGGTAGATGCGGGAACGGTCTTCCTGCCCTTCCACTTCTCGGGCCGCTGGGGTGGCATGGATTTGGCCAAGTACTACCCGGAGGGCGCCATGCCTGTAGTGCGGGGCGAAGCCGTCAATACCGCGACGACCTATGGTTACGACAGCGTCACGATGATGCAGGAAACCAAAACCACCGTGTGCCAGATCGAGAAAGCATAAGGAGACACCGATATGGCACGAATGAAATTCATCTGCGACTCGGAACGCTGCATCGAGTGCAACAGCTGTGTCACCGCCTGCAAGGCGGAAAACAATGTGCCTTGGGGCGTGAACCGCCGCCGCGTGGTCACGCTGGGCGACGGCCAGCCCGGTGAGAAGAGCATCTCGGTGGCCTGCATGCACTGCAGCGACGCACCCTGCATGGCCGTATGCCCGGTCGACTGCTTCTACCGCACCGAAGAAGGCGTGGTGCTGCACGACAAGGATGTGTGCATCGGCTGCGGCTACTGCAGCTATGCCTGCCCTTTTGGCGCGCCTCAGTTCCCCAGCAACGGCACTTTCGGCCAGCGCGGAAAGATGGACAAATGCACCTTCTGCAACGGTGGGCCTGAAGAAAACGGCAGCGCGGCAGAAAACGAGAAGTACGGCCGCAACCGTCTTTCCGAAGGCAAACTGCCCGCCTGCGCCGAGATGTGCTCCACCAAAGCCCTGCTCGGCGGCGACGGCGATGTTCTGGCCGAGATTTTCCGCACCCGGGTTCTGCAACGTGGCAAAGGCAGCGAAATCTGGGGTTGGGGTACCGCTTACGGAAAGCCGAGCAAATCATGAAAAATAGCCCCCACGCTCCCCTGCTCCGCATGGTCCGCTGCCCCCCGAGGGGGCCGCTTTTTCATCTTGGGAGCGGCCCAGCGATGAAAAATAGCCCTCACGCCTCCCGTCTGTCTCTGGCCGCCATCGTCGTAACCGCCCTTTTCCTGGGCGCTTGCGGAGAAAAACCGCAAACCATAGGCACGCGCTCGTCGGACAAGGAACCATGGACCGGCAGCGTGCAGAAAGCCTTTGATGCCCCTGGCTGGAAGCCTGGCGACAAGGCCAGTTGGGAGGAACAGATCAAGCAGCGCAATCGTGGCCAGAACGAGTTCGTGCGCATGGGACAGTAAATCAACGCGGAGACCACCCCCATGAAAAAGGCGTTTTCCCGCTGGCTGGCCGTAGGTTTATTGACCTTCGCCAGCACCTGGGCGCAAGCGCAGTCGCCCGCGGCCGCTGTAGCCGCAGACGCATCGAAAGGCCCGCCCGCCGGCTTCGTGGCCCCTGCCGAACCCAAGCCGGATGAGAACAACGCCGCCCGGTCGAAATCGCAACCAGGCAACAACGCGCCCTTCTGGCGCGGAGTCCGCCACTCGGGCGAGGTCGCCGGCATTACCAACGTGCAGGGCACCGAAACGGGCACTCTGATCCAGAAGTTCGAGAAGTACCCTGGTTCGGACTACACCACGGCGGGCGAAGCGTGGCGCCAAGTGCGCAACCGCGTGATCATTCCCTATGGCGGATCGCTCATGCTGATCGTGTTAGTCGCCATGGGCATCTTCTATGCCGCCCGGGGTGCCGTGGGCCACGAACACCCCGAAGGCGGCCGGCGCATCGAACGCTTCACGCCCTTCGAGCGGGCCGCGCACTGGCTCAACGCCATCGCCTTCGTGCTGCTGGGCCTCTCGGGCATCGTCATGGCCTTCGGCAAATTCCTGTTGCTGCCGTGGATGGGCCACACCCTTTTTGGCCTGATCACCTATGGCCTGAAAACGCTGCACAACTTTGTCGGCCCGCTGTTTGCGGTTTCACTGCTCGTCATCATCATCACCTTCCTGAAAGACAACCTGCCCCGCGCGGCCGATTGGGTGTGGATCAAGAAGGCCGGCGGCCTGTTCTCCGGCAAGGAGGTGCCATCGCATCGCTTCAACGCGGGTGAGAAAGGCGTCTTCTGGGCGGGCGCCCTGGTATTGGGCGTGACTGTCGTGGCCTCAGGCCTGGTGCTGGATCATTTGATCCCGGACATGCTCTATACGCGCGGCCAGATGCAAGTAGCCCATATGTTCCACGCCATTGCGGCCGTGCTGATGCTGTGCATCATTTTCGGACACATCTACCTGGGCACCATCGGCATGCGCGGCGCCTATAGCGCCATGCGCACAGGCTATGTGAGCGAAGGCTGGGCCCAGGAGCACCATGAGCTGTGGTACGACGACATCAAGGCCGGCAAGATACCTGCCCAGCGGTCCGGGAAACCGGCCCCGGCCAAACCCATGCCGCAGACCCGCGAAGCCTGAGCCATCTGCCCCGCTATGGAGACCCCCATGAAAGCCCAGATCGCGCTGATAGCCCTCACATTCTTCGGTGGCAACGCCATGGCCAAGCTGCCTCCGCTGTCTGATGACGCCAAGGCGAAAGCCGCGGAGGCGGCCGCCAAGGCAGCCTGGGGCGATAAAGTAGCCGGCTACCAACTCTGCCAAGCCCAGGATCGGATAGCTGCCGCGTACCTTCAAAAGGTGCAGGCGGCTGGAAAGTCCTTGCAGCCGGCCTCCACACCGCCTTGCACGGACCCCGGCCCCTTCAGCTACGTCCCACCGGAATCGAAGCCCATCGAAGCCGCCGGTGCGCACTCGCCGACACCCACCGCAGCCACGCCCCCCAGCACTATGCAACCGGCTGCCTCGGCCGCGAAGCCCTGAACACGTTCTGAGTCACCCCTCTTTTCTCTGTCAACACAAGATCGGGCCTGCCCGCTAGGGCTTGCTCGCAGGGTACGCCCTACGAGGGGAAACCCGATTCTTCCCGGCCTTGCCTGCGGCCATGGTAAAAAGCAGCGCACCCATGAACACCATGACCGATAGCTGGGCGCTGGCCTGGCAACTGATCGCGCACGCGGACCCCGAACTGCTGCACATTACGGCGCTCTCGCTGCAGGTCAGCGCGACCGCATGTGCCGTCGGCGCGGTCATCGGTCTGCTGCTCGGGGCTTGGCTGGCGGTGGCGCGCTTTCCCGGCCATGCGCTGATTGTCTGGTTGGTCAACACCTTGCTCGCGCTGCCCGCTGTGGTGGTCGGCCTTCTCGTCTACCTGCTGCTCTCGCGCTCCGGGCCGCTCGGCGAATGGGGCATCCTGTTCACACCCTCGGCCATGGTGGTGGCGCAAAGCGTGCTCGTCACCCCGCTCATCGCGGCGCTGTCGCGCCGGTTGGTGCTCTCGGCGCTGGATGATGGAGGAAATCAGCTGCGGTCCTTGGGCGCCAGGCCGCTCACGGTCGCCTTGCTGATGCTGCTGCATGACCGCATGGGCGTAGCCACCGTGCTGCTCACGGCCTTCGCAAGAGCCATTGCGGAAGTAGGCGCTGTCATGATCGTGGGCGGCAATATCGCGGGCGTGACCCGTGTGATGACCACCACCATTGCACTCGAGACCAGCAAAGGAGACCTCGCGCTCGCGCTGGCGCTTGGTTTCGTGCTGCTGGCTGTGGTGGGCGCGGTCAACGGCGCCATGGGGTTGTTGCAATGGCTGGCTTCCCGCTCGCGGCACAACCCATTGCCCAACATGCCCTCGCCCCCTCGCGCAGCCCGTCCCGCAAAAATACCTGCGCCTGAAACACCCCTGATCGTGGTCGAACATGCCACCGTGCGCTTCGGGCAGGTGGTGGCCCTGGAGGAAACATCACTCACGTTATTGCGTGGTGAGCGGCTTATCCTGCTAGGAGCGAACGGCTCCGGAAAGACCACACTGCTGCGGCTACTGCACGGCTTGTTGCCTTGTGAAGGCCGCCGTGAATGCCTGCGGCTGCAGCCGGAAGAACGCTTGCCTCGCGCCTCCATGCTGTTTCAACGCCCCTTCATGCTGAGCCTCTCGGTGTGGAGGAACATCTGGGTCGGTTTGTGGCTGGCGGGTGTGCCGGCACAAGAGCGCCATCAGCTGTGCCGCCACTCCCTGGAACGCGTAGGACTTCTACCGTATGCCCGCCGGCCGGCGCGTACGCTCTCGGGTGGCCAACAGCAGCGCCTGGGCTTGGCGCGTGCCTGTGCGCTCCAGCCGGACATTCTGTTTCTGGACGAACCCACTGCCAGCCTGGATCCGAACGCCAAAAGCGAAATCGAATCGTTGATCGAGGAGATTGCGGCCAGCGGTGTCACCATCGTGA
Organism: Ottowia sp. VDI28; assembly: GCF_049532675.1. Taxonomy (NCBI): domain Bacteria; kingdom Pseudomonadati; phylum Pseudomonadota; class Betaproteobacteria; order Burkholderiales; family Comamonadaceae; genus Ottowia; species Ottowia sp. VDI28. The sequence continues at coordinate 3,575,048 of NZ_CP149820.1, forward strand.
TGAGCACGCACAACCTTGGCCAGGCCAAACGCCTTGCCACGCGCGTGGCTTACCTGCAAACAGGTCGGTTGATTGTGCAATTGCCTGTGGCACGGTTCTTCGACAGCAATGAGCTGCCTCCAGAGGCCGCCCAGTTTCTGCAGGGCGAGCTCGGTTGGTAGCTCATCGTGAGTGGGCCTGGCGCGCGGCGATACCGGCCAAATAAGCCATCGCCACACTCTCTGCCGCTTCATTCACCGCAGGCTGCCCGGCGCTAACCGAGCTTCGAAGCGAACGGTACAGTTCCACGGCAGCGTAGAGGCATCGCATACAAGACGTGGCGTCGTACGCCGCCACCGTCTCCTGAAGCTGCGCCGCGCGTGCTGGCGCAGCGATCTCCAGCCGGCGCACACCGTTTGGCTGAGCCCCTGCCTCCATGAGCGCCAGCGGACCGAGCACCTGAGCGCGCAGAAAGGCCAGGAAATCCACTGCTTCGAACAGCTCACCGCGGCCGATCTTGAGTGCCGCATAGTGGACCCACACCCAGAATCGGTCCTCAATCCAGGCTAAGTCCGGCATGGGATAGCGCGCTTGCCCGATTTTCAACGCCTGGCTTAGCCGCCCATTGCGCTCCCAAAGCACCATGGGATCGTCGACACGGGCCGCCACATCGGCCAGCGAAACGAACTTGAGATCGACGTGAAGTGGAACATGGCCATCCTGGCCAGCATACAAGCAGATAAGAAGGCGCGGCTCCCCCACATGCTCGCCCGCGAAAGCGGCCACCAAAGGCCCCAACTCCGCAGCGATGCGGCGGCGCTCAGCCATCATGGCGGCCGTGGAATCAGGCTCCAGGGCGATGATCAAATCCAGATCGCTGAACTCATCCATACTTCCGTTGCTGAAGGAGCCCGCCGCGCCAACACCGACGATACGCCGGTCGGCCTGCAGCGTGGGAAGCGCGCGGCCAAGAAATGATGCGTGGGCGTCAGGAATCCTGGTGTTTTGCATATTCTTTGCGTCGCTGCCGCGTGCTGCCCGAACTCGCCGCGCCGAGCGCTGCTTCCGTCAAGACCGGGAGCGCTTAACCAGGCCATTCATTCGGGCTGATGGCACACTGCTTCGATATTGTTGCCCTCCAGGTCAATGACGAAAGCTCCATAGTAATGTGGGTGGTAATCTGGCCGAAGGCCTGGGGCGCCATTGTCCTTGCCACCCGCAGCGATGGCTGCATGGTAGAAAGCATCCACCTGAGCGCGGGTCGCAGCCTTCCACGCCAGGTGGCAACCTGTGGTTGCAGAGGGACCGCCATAAGGCGAAGGGCCGTCAATGAACCACACATCGGCTTTTTGACCATCGGGCTCGGAAGGATCGGGGTACGCAAACCCCAGGATGTTCGCGCCATATTGACCCTCAAAGGAGACGCTGTAGCCCAAAGGCGCGAGGGCCGCGCCGTAAAACGCCTTGGCGCGAACGATATCGGTCACGCGGAAAGTCATGTGATCAAGCATGATCGGCTACTCCTGAAGTTGATTGAATGTGTGTTGGACGGGCATTGCGCATGTGCAGTTTGCACTCAATAACTGTACATAAATGCAGTAAAAATAACAAGCAGCCAAAATCCCCCATCTGAAAAAACCATGATTGAAGCCTTGCTGCAACTACTCGCCCCCGGTCAAACTGGACCGTGCTCACGGGTGCAGGCATCAGCACCGGAAGCGGCATTCCTGATTACCGCGATGCGCGGGGCGCCTGGAAACGGCCCGCGCCTGTCACGCTGCAGGAATTCATGGGTGGCCTCCCCGTGCGCCAGCGCTATTGGGCGCGCAGCCTGATTGGTTGGCCCGTGTTTCAGCAGGCACGGCCCAATGCGGCGCACCTTGCCCTGGCGAAACTGGAGCATCTGGGCCGCCTGGCGCAACTCATTACTCAGAATGTCGACGGGCTGCATCAACAGGCTGGCAGCCACCGGGTCGTGGACCTGCATGGGCGTCTCGACACCGTACTCTGCATGCAGTGCGCCCGCCGCTGGCCCCGGGCGGACTGGCAAGCCGCACTGCAGCATGCCAATCCCCGCTGGCAGACCCTGCAAGCCAGCGCGGCCCCCGATGGCGATGCCGATCTGGAAGGCGTGGATTTTTCCGCCTTCGAAGTACCGCCCTGCCCTCACTGCGGTGGTATCGTCAAACCTGATGTCGTTTTCTATGGTGAAAACGTACCAGTGGCGCGTGTACGCTCCGCCATGGAGTGCCTGGAACGCAGCGATGCGCTCCTGATCGTAGGCAGCTCGCTCATGGTGTATTCAGGCCTGCGCTTCGTGCACGCAGCCAAAGCGCGGCGCATACCGATCGCCGCCATCAACCTGGGGGTGACCCGGGCCGATGCCGAACTGGATGTGAAGTTGCACGCACCTTGCGACGAAGCGCTCGCCTTGCTGATCCGTCAGTTGGAAAGCGTTGAGCCCGCTTGAAGAACGTGCGGTACGGGGTTCTCAGGGTTTTCACCCTTGTTTGCATGTTTTTTGCGCAAACGGTTAAGCTAGCGGGATGAGTTCGGTGCTTTCATCCACGCCCCTGCCGGCTGGCCCCTCGCCAGCCCCCCAATTGGCTGCCGCCAACGCGGCTGCGGCCAGTTTTGCCGCGTTGGAAGCTGGGCTTGATTATCTTGACGCCGCCGATGTCGAGCAAGTGCGCCGTGCCTACCGTTTTGCCGATGCCGCTCACTTGGGCCAGTTGCGCCATAGCGGCGAACCCTATATCACCCACCCCATCGCGGTAGCCGCCCAGTGTGCCGAATGGAAGCTCGATGCCCATGCGCTGATGGCGGCCCTGCTGCACGACGCGATGGAAGACTGCGGCGTCACCAAATCCGATCTGGTGGAAAAGTTCGGATCGGCCGTCGCTGAATTGGTCGACGGGCTCACCAAGCTGGATAAGCTGCAATTCACCACGCGCGAGGAAAACCAGGCGGAATCTTTCCGCAAGATGCTGCTGGCCATGGCGCGCGACGTGCGCGTCATCCTTATCAAGCTGGCTGATCGCACGCACAACATGCGCACGATGTCCGACATGCCTCGCAGCAAGTGGGGACGCATTTCCACCGAAACCCTGGAGATCTACGCGCCCATCGCCCACCGCCTGGGCCTCAACCAGACCTACCGGGAACTGCAAGACTTGGCTTTCCGGCATCTGAAGCCCTGGCGCTACAGCGTGCTGTCCAAAGCCGTCAGCCGCGCGCGCCATCGCCGGCGGGACCTGATCCAGAAGGTGCAGCACGAGCTCGAAACCACCTTGGCTGAAGCCGGCCTGCCCGCGCGCATCATCGGGCGCGAAAAGACGCTGTATTCCATCTACCGCAAGATGACGGAAAAGCGCCTGTCGTTCGCGCAGGTCAATGACCTCTACGGCGTGCGCGTGGTGCTGAGCGGCGTCATCAGCTGCTATACGGCGATGGGCCTTCTGCATCAGCTCTACAAGCCGGTACCGGGGCGGTTCAAGGATTACATCGCCATCCCGAAAATCAACGGCTACCAGTCGCTGCACACCACGCTGGTCGGCCCGGCCAGCGTCAATATCGAGTTTCAGATACGCACCGAAGCCATGGACCTGGTCGCCGAGTCAGGCGTGGCCGCGCATTGGCTCTACAAGGTGGGTGAACACGACACGCATGGCGAGCAACTCGGCACCCAATGGCTTCAATCGCTGCTCGATATCCAGAGCGAAACGCGCGATGCTACCGAGTTCTGGGACCACATCCGCGTGGATCTGTTCCCCGACGCGGTGTATGTCTTTACCCCGAAAGGCCAGATCATGGCGCTGCCGCAAGGCGCCACAGTCGTCGATTTTGCCTATGCCATTCACAGCAACATCGGCGACCACACGGTAGCTGCCAAGGTCAACGGAGAGCAGGTGCCGCTGCGCAGCGAGCTTGCCAATGGCGATGTGATCGAAATCATTACCGCCGCGGTCTCTTCGCCCAATCCGGCCTGGCTCGGTTTTGTCCGCACGGGCCGGGCGCGCTCGCGTATCCGCCATCACCTGAAGACGCTGGCCCACAATGAATCCAGCCAGTTGGGCGAAAAACTGCTGGCTCAGGCCCTGCGTGCCGAAGGCGTCAGCCATTTGCCTGGTGCGGAGTCGGCCGAAAAACCCCTTTGGGAAAAACTCCAGCGCTTCACGGGCAATCGCACCCGGGACGAGCTGATGACCGATATAGGCCTGGGCAAGCGCAGTGCCAGCATGGTCGCCAAGCGGCTTGTCATGCTTCTCGCCGAGCAAGGGTACAAGCCCGACGCCCTGCTGCTCACCCGTGAGCGTTTCACCGCGCACGAGAATCTCTCGCAAGGAGCCTTCATGCTTGATGGCGGAGAAAACACCTCCGTCAAATACGCCACCTGCTGCCGCCCGATCCCGGGGGATGGGGTCGTGGGCTACCTGGGACGCGGCGAAGGCCTTGTCGTTCACACCGACGATTGCTCCGTGGCGCGCCGCCTGCAGAACAAGGATGCCGAGCGCTTCATCACCGTGGCCTGGGCCGATGAGCCGGTACGCACTTTCGAAGTCGGCATCGTCGTCACCGTCACCAACGGCAAGGGCGTGCTGGCCCGGGTGGCCGCGGCGCTGGCCGAGTCCGAGGCAGACATCGTCCATCTGGGCATGACGGACGAAGCCGGCCAGGACGCCCTGGATCTGCGCTTTGTCATCTCGGTTCGCGACAAAACGCATCTCGAAGCCGTATTGCGAACCCTGCAGCGCACGCACTCGGTATTGCGGGCCTCACGAATCAAGTCCACGAGCTAGACCAAAAGTCCCTTAGGGCCATCCATCGTGGATGGCATTGCTTTTTTGAACTGATGGAACGCTTTGCGCGCCGGCGTTACCAACCTTGTGTACCGCCACGGCGGGTTCACGGGAAGCCATCAGAATGCGCTCGATCAGCCAAGACTCTTTTTAGCGAGATTGCTTCAGGGCGCCGATCCTTCTCTCGTCACCCCCCCGCCAGCCGGGAAAGGCCAGCCAGGAGCCCGCGCAGAGGCCAGGCCGCAAGCCCAAACCATCACCCCGCCACCGGCCAAGCCCGAAACCCAGCCCGCCCAACGCCCAGCCCTGGAGGAGCGCCAGGCGCAAGCCTCCCAGTCAGCCCCCAAACTGGTGCGCCTGGCTCGCTATAGCGCACTGCCCTCACAGTCCGAGTTGCTGGTTGAATCCAGGAGTTCGCGCGAAGCCACTTCCGCCAAGCCCGCCCGCCTGCCGTCGGTCAGCCAGGCCATGGCCCGCCTCGGCCCGCCAAAGACCAACACACTTCTCGAATGGCTGCTCAGCTTCTTCTCAAGCAACAAGCCCAGCGACCCTGCATCGGCTGTCCAGACCAAGGTTTTAGGCGGGCTGGAGGCCTACCACAACGCCTGCAACACCCGAGACGGCGCCACAGCCATGGTCCGTCTGAATGAACTGTCTCAGGAGATAGACCGCGCCGGCGACCACGAAAGCGGCACGACGGAATTCCGGAAAATGGTGGCGGATCTGCGTGAGCGGATCACCAGCGAACGCATCGCCCTTCAAGCCGTGCTCGCCGAGATGCAAGGCGGGCAAGCCCTGCCTGAAAACACCACGCTCCTGCACGCCGTGGATTTCGCACGCGAAGGCCTGTCTCTCGAAAAAATGGAACACCTTCTCAACGAAGGCTTGCAGCCGGATCAGGCGAAAGAGGCCCGGGAGATCCTTGAAGACCGGAAACTGCAAGCCGCCTACACCCGTCAGCCTGTGGGCTACAAGCTCATCCTCGGCAATCTTCAGTCCTACCATGATGCCTGCGACATGCGTGGCGGAGGCACGAGCCTGCTGTCCCACGCCGGCGTGGCCGAAGTGGCCCTGGCGCAACTGGGCGAGCTGAGCGAGGCCATAGACCGCTACCTCACCCACCCCCAGAACAAGGAGAACAAGGAGCTCAAGCAGACCTTGCAAGATCTGCGCGCCCAGATTTCCATCGAACACAAGGTTCTGGCCGGGGTTCTGACCGAGCTGAAAGAAGGCGTTCCCCTCCCCGAAGACGCCGCTTTATCGCACGCTCTGGCCTTCGCCCGCGAAGGCGTTTCCCTCAAGGACATGGCGCGGCTGATGGAAAAAGGGCTGCTGCGCCACCAAGCCGCAGACGCCCGCGAGTTGCTGGACAGCGAACGGGCATCCAGCATGATGAGCGATTTCGAAAAACGCCCCCCGGAAGAAAAAGCGCGCATCACTCGTGACTACAACGAAGGCGAAATACTTCTGCTTCAACTGAGCGGCCTGGGAAGAAAAGGCGGCGACGAATTCCGGCGCCTGGGCATTCCCGTCACCCGCCAGACCGTCGCCATGGAGCGCACCGATGAACAGCGGCTGGGCGATATGTCGCGCCTGGGCAGCGGCGCTTTCAACGAGGTCTACGGCGCCCGTTACGGTGGGCCTGCTGGCATCGTCAATGGTGTTTTCAAACCCCTGAGCAACGAAGAGCACGGGTGGGTTGCCGCCATGATCGGCATCAACACCAGCCAGCCCCAGATAGCCAACCGCAACCTGGCCACCCAGGACATGGCCAAAGCCCTTGGCTTCGATGTGGTGGTTGACTGCCAGATCGGCACCCGCCAGCACCAAGACCCTAAAACGGGCGAAACGAAACTGCAAGTCGGGCTTGTCATGGGCCGCGCTCCAGGCGCAGACGCCCACCATACCTCCGTCCAGCACTTCGAAAACCCCGAGGTGCGCCGTGAGATCATCAAACTCCAGTTGCTGGACCATCTGGTCGGACAGGGTGACCGCCACGGAGGCAACTATTTCATCGATCTCAAGCAGGACAGCGAAGGCCGAACCAAAGTCAAGGTATCGGGTATCGACAATGACCAATGCTTTGGCGAGAACACCACGCACGCCAACGACATCCGCTACGTGCGCAACGATCCCATGCGCGACGGCTACCGCGGCACGAAGATGCCCGAACTGATCGACACTGGCATGGCTGCCGCCATCCGAAGCCTTACACCCGAAAAGTTGGAAACGTCTCTTGGCGACAAGCTCAGCCCGGCCGAAGTGCAAGCCGCCATCAAGCGCCTCCAATCCATGCAGGCGCACGTCGACAAGCTGGAGCGCCAAGACCAAATCCTCACACCTGATCAATGGAACAGCATGTCTGCTCTGGAAGCTTCTCATTATCTGAAGGCCTCCAATAGCTACTTAGCCCGCGATATGGGCTATGCGAAAAAACGTTTCTAAAGCCGTTTCTGAGCAAACGTGAAGCCATCACCGAGACCTGCCCCATGAACACCGACCTGCTTCAAGCTCAAGCCTTCCTGCGAACCGAAGGCATCAGCTTTCCATCACTTCCTAACGGCCTGGCCGAGCAACTGCGCGAGCGCCGCAATGGGGTTTTCTCAACCAGGGCACAGGCTGCCTCCCCCTACGCCCTGGAAGCCTATGTGTCCGAATGGCTGAGATCTGAAAACCCCGCCACTCCCCTCGAATACGCCGTCATCGCCATGGATGGCCACGGCGTCAACAGTTGGGCCTTTCATTACTATCTGGTAGCAGGGCCTCTTGCACTGTTCATTCAACTGCCATGGGGCGGCGCCTACACCGACAAGGCCCTTGCCCTGGCCGAAATCGAGCGCATCATGACTTGGGCACAGCCCTTGCCCGAGCGCCTGAACCAATTGCAAGGCCAAGGCCGGCTGGATCCCACACAAAAGCTGGTCGTCGTCCTGACGCATTTTTCCGACGCGCGTTGGGCTTGGGTTCGCCTGAACGACGTGGCACCAGAAGACATCGCCTGGCAGCCCGCCCAGCAGATGCTGGCTCACATCAACGAAGAACTTGACACGCTGAGCACACAAGCCGCTTGAAGCCTCCACTAACCATGAACACACCTGATCGCCTGCAAGCACTGGTGGCCGAGTTGGGCCTGCGCTTGAAGCTCAATGAACTCCAGCTGGACACCCATGGCGGTTGCGCCATTGAGCTGGACCGCCGCATAACTGTCAACCTGCAGTACCGCGAGCTTGAAGACGAACTCTGGCTCTATGCAGACCTCGGCCTCGCCCCCATGCGCAGCCCCGCGTTCTACGAAAGCCTGCTGCAAGCCAACCTGTTCTGGCGGCAGACAGCCGGCGGCACCCTCAGCCTGTCCGGAGACGAGCCGCCCCACGTCGTGCTGGCCCGCTCCCTTGACTGGTTGCGCATGGATATTTCAAGCTTCGGCGCCGCGGTGGAAACTTTCGTCAACGCTGTTGAAGACTGGCAGGAGCAACTCATCAAGGCAGATGCCGATACCAGCGCAAGCATTGGCGCCAGCGCATCCGCCGCAGGTGTCACCGAGTTGCTGATGCGGTCTCGGGCATGACAGGGGTTACCTCACGAGTCATCTGTTCATCGGACGACGAAGTCAGGACCAGTCAATACACGATGTACGGTTTCGCGTAGCCAGACATGACCGGGGTCAGTCTCCGAGCGTTCGTGCCACACCGATCTTGCTGAGATCAAATCCGCCTCGAAGGGCAGCGGCAGGCAACGTATGTGCGAAGGGCCACCGAGAACGCGCCAGGTTCGCGCCGGCACGGTCATGATGTAGTCCGTCCGTTTCAGGATCAGCGGCCCTGCGAGGAAATGAGGTAACCGAAGAGCAACCTTGCGCGCCCTCCCCATGGCTTTGAGGCGAATATCTATGATGCCCGGTCCGCGCCCGGGTGGATCGACGGAAATATGCAACGCGTCAAAATACTGCTCCATGGAGAGCGAATCCCGGATCGTTGGATGATCCGAGCGCAACATGCAGACATAGGGCTGATCGAATAGATGCTGCTCCTGGAAACCCGGCTTGTCGGCCGCAAAGGTGCCGATTGTGAGGTCCGCATGCCCACGCAGCAAGGCTTCATAGTGCTCGCCCATCGCCAGGTGGAGCACCCGCAGCGTGATATTCGGTGCAAGCAGGCTGAACTGCTCAAGCAGCAGCGGCAAATAGCTCAACTCGCCGATCTCGGAAAGAATCAGGCTGAAGTTACGGACCGCCGAGCCCGGGTCGAAAGCCTCTTGGCCGCGGAAGGCTCGCATGGCGATGTCCAGCGATTCGGCCAAAGGCTCGAGCATATTCATCGCCACCGCCGTCGGCACCATGCCTTGCCCTGTGTTGACGAACAATTGATCATTGCATAGCACACGCAGCCGTGCAAGCGCATGGCTGACCGATGACTGCGCCAGGCCGAGTTGCTCTCCCGCCGCCGTGACGCTGCGAGATTGGGCGACCGCCAGGAAAACACGGATCAGGTTGAGATCAAAGTTCTTGGGAAGCATGAATCTCAGGCATGGGTGGTATGGAAATAATACATTGGCCCTTCACGCATCCGCTTCCTAGAATTCCCTGCATTCGAACGCTTGCAGAGACAACAGGATGACAACAACGGCAGAGGTCATTGACAGTGGCGGAATCCAGGTTTCTTTCGATGATCTTCTTGGGAGAGGCCTGCCCGGCAACCATACGCTGCCAGGCACCGAGATCGAGCACTACTTTCACGCGGTCAGCAACTTCGTCCACACCTTCGATTTCAAGCCCGGGGACTCATTGGTCCTGTTGACCGACAAGCTGCTTGACCCCCGCGTCGTCTCGGCGATCACCGGCCTGGCGGCCGCCCACGGCATAGAACCCATCACGGTGACCATGCCAACCACCAATGTCCTGGCCATTCCCGAGGATATAAAGCCCATACTCGACAAGGCAAGCTTTGTGGTCTCGACCTGGTACTGCTCGGTCATGGATCCCTACTGCATCCGCTTGCGCCGGGAAAAAGGGCAGCGGTGGGTCAAGATCACCTTTTTCCGCAACCTGGATCTGCTCAAGACCCCTCAGGCCCGCTTCCCCACCGAGCTCGTTGGCGAAATCGTGCGCGCAACCGCGCGGCGCTTTCCCCGGAACGTCGACTGCGAATTGCGCTTCACGGATTCGCGCGGCAGCGACCTGAGAATCCCCCTGACCGCGGCAATGATTGACCGGACTCTGGACAGCAACCGTTGGCGCGGCGAAGTACTGGCGACAAACCCGGGCTCCTACGTTCACTACCTGCCCACCCACGGCCCCAACTTGTTCGACCCACTCTTCATCAGTCCGGATGCGGGGCGAAATTTCAAATCGCATGGCACTCTATATGCACAATGGGCGGTTGGATTCGCACAGCCTTTCAGGGAACGCATCGGCGTGCGCTTTGAGGACAATCGAGTGGTGGAAGTCTCCGGTGAATCCCACGATGCCGAGGTTCTGCGCGAGATGCTGATCGGCGGCGAGTTGATTGAATTAGGTTGCGGCTTCAACCCCAAGTGGCCTCGGCATCTGATCTACCCGGCTGGATCAAACTCCCCAGGCGCCCTTCACTATGGCATTGATCTGACTCAGCCAGCCGACTACATCAAGCGCATGCTTCCCCAGTGGGAAGAGCCGCCAGTCCATGTCGATCTGGTGAGCTTCGACACCACGGTGGATGCCAACGACCAGCGGCTGGTGACGGCCGGATTCCTGGAGGCGCTCCGCGACGAAGACGTCGTCGCCTTGGCTGCCCGGTACGGCGAACCCGTCGATCTGCTGCAAAACTGGCCTGTCTGAACGGATTCAGGAAAACCATAGATGAGCATCTACCTGGGACCTTCCGACCTTCAGACTCTCTTCGCACGGCGCATCGTCACGGCCAGGGAATGCGTCGACGTCGTCGCCCAGGCCTTCGAGGAGCACGGACGAGGCAGCGTCGAAGCGCTGCCGCGCCGGATCCTGTGGGCTTCAGCGCAACACAAGGAGCCACGCGCCCGCGCGCTGAAACTCAGTGCGGCCTATATGCAGGACAGCAAGGTCATGGGCGCATCCATCTATTCGACGCACTTCCAACCGGGGAGCGTCAACATGTGGATCACCGTGTTCAGCGGCGAGTCTGGCGATATGCTGGGCGTCATCAACAGCAAGCATGTGAGCGTCTGGAAAACCGCTTCCACCGCCACTGTCGCCGCGCGGGCTCTCGCCCGCCCTGGCGCGCGCCGCATGGCCTTGATCGGAACCGGCAGCTATGCGCTGGAACAGTTGACCTTCATGGCCGAGGTGCTCCCGCTCGATGAAGTTCGTTGTTTCAGCCGGGATCCAGACCGGCTGGCAAGCTTCTGCGCCCGGGCGAGCACGGCCTCGGGCATTCCGGTGCAGGCCGCGAACTCGGCACGCGCCGCAGTGGCTGAAGCAGACGTCGTGACCACCATGACCACCTCGCCCGTGCCTGTGTTGGAGGGCGCCTGGCTTCCAGAAGGCGCGCATTGCAACGTCATGGGGCAGCACGCACCATCCGCGCGCGAAGTAGACACGGCGGCCGTTCTGCGCTCGCGCCTGGTGGTGGATTCGCTTGAGCAAGCGCTGGAAGAAAAGGGCGAGATTCTCCTTCCGATCCAGGAGGGTGCGCTCGACGCCAGCCATATCGCCGGAGAACTCGGCGCTGTGCTGGCCGGACGCGTGCCCGGCAGGCGCAGCGCCCATGAAGTGACGATGTTCTGCTCGGGAGGCACCGCTTTCGAATACATGAGCCTGTCCCGCCTGCTGATCGAACGCGCCCGTGAGGCCGGAATCGGCCAGCAGCTCAGCTGAGGCGCACGATCCCGTATGCCTGCCGGGCTCATGAAGACAGACCAAGACCAACGACCGGAGACAAACCAATGACCCATCTGCGACCCCAAATGGCGCGCGCGCTCTTGGCCATGGCTTGCGGCATCTTTGCCGCAGTACCTGCCAGCCACGCACAGGACGCCGCGAAAGATTACCCAGCTCGGCCGATACGCTTCATCGTTGCCCAGACAGCCGGCGGCCCAACGGATCTGGTCGCCAGAACGCTCTCCGAGCGGCTGGGGAAGAGCCTGGGGCAGCCGATCATCGTCGAAAACCGGCCGGGCGCGGGCTCTACGATCGCCACCAACGCCGTCGCGCACTCGGCGCCCGATGGCTACACCATCCTGGTCGCCACGGTCCAGCACATCATCAATCCCTACCTCTTTGTGAAGCTCCCTTACGACTCGGTGAAAGATTTTGCGCCCATCACGGTAGCGGCCCAAGCCCAGTTGCTGTTTCTATGCGGCTCCCAGGTACCCGTGCACGATCTGAAGGAACTTGTCGAGTATGCGAGAAAAAACCCGGGCAAAATCAGCTGGGCTCATTCAGGGGTGGGTGGTACAGGCCACCTGGCGGTTGAACTCCTGCAACTTGAAACCGGCATTGATGTCGTCAAGGTTCCCTACAAAGGCACTCAACCGGCGATGAGCGACGTATTGGGCGGACAGGTTCAGTGCATGTCCGCGGCCACTTCGAGCGCCCTCCCCTTCATCAAGAGCGGGAAACTGCGCCCGCTGGCCATTGCCGGCCCGAAGCGATCCAATTTGCTGCCTGAGGTGAAGACTGTTGGGGAGCAGGGATTCCCGCGCTCCGAAGCGCCCGGCCCGCTGGCGCTGCTGGCGCCCGCCCACACCCCGGCGGCGATCATTGACAAACTTCAGTCCAATATCACCGCGATTGTCAGAAGCCAGGATGTAGAGGACCTATTGGCCGCGCAAGGCATGGAGTCCGTGGGCAATACGCCGGCGCAGTTCGCGGACTATATCCAGCAGGAAGGCCAACGGCTTGGCGACGTCATCCGCAAGGCCGGCATCAAGGCCGAATAAGTAACCTGCGTAGATATTGACCACTAGAAACGCTCTAGACCGGCGCGGGGTACTCCACGCTGAGCACCTCGATCTCTCTGGCTCCGGCCGGAGTTTCCAGCCTTAATACGTCGCCCACGCGCGAACGCAGCAGAGTACGGGCGATGGGGAAACCCAGCTCACTTCGCCTTGCTGGCTCTGCGCCTCGTCAATTCCCTTGATCGTGACCGTGCGCTCGGTGCCGTCGTCTTCGACATAGGTCACGGTTGCGCCGAAGAACACTTGTTCGCCGCCGTGGTGGAGACTCGGATCGGTCACTTCCGCGATTTCCAGGCGCTTGGTCAAAAAACGCACGCGCCGATCGATCTCGCGCAAGCGCTTTTTTCCATAGAGATAATCGCCGTTCTCCGACCGGTCGCCATTCTTGGCCGCCCAATGCACCGTCTCCACGATTTTGGGGCGTTCATCGTCCAGCAAGGTCAGCAACTCGGCACGCAGGCGGGCAAACCCCTGCGGGGTCATGTAGTTGCGGGTACCTGCCGGCAGCGGCGCGCTGGAGCCGCCACCCTCATCATCTTCGTCTTCTCCGTCGGATTCGCGGGTAAATGCCTTGCTCATATCGACCGTCATGCTAACCGGGATACGGTATCCGTGGGAAAATCGGCGTTTTGGCTGCCGTCATCGCGCGCGCAGCCGGGACGCGCATGCGTTCTTGAATACGTTCTTCTTACAAGCCATGTCCTCCTCCACCCTGCACCCCATGCTCAATGTGGCCATCCGGGCCGCACGCGCCGCTGGCGCCATCATCAACCGCGCCGCGCTCGATGTCGAAGCCGTGCGCATCTCCCAGAAACAGGTCAATGACTTCGTCACCGAGGTCGATCACGCCAGCGAAGCTGCCATCATCGAGACCCTGCTGACCGCCTACCCGCAGCATGCCATCCATGCCGAGGAGTCCGGGCGCACCCATGGCAACCAGACCTCCGATCACATCTGGATCATCGATCCCCTCGATGGCACCACCAACTTCATCCACGGCTTTCCCGTCTATTGCGTCAGCATCGCCCTTTCCGTGCGCGGGCGTATCGAGCAGGCCGTGGTCTACGATCCCACTCGCAATGATCTGTTCACCGCCACCCGCGGACGCGGCGCCTACCTCAATGAACGGCGCATCCGCGTGAGCAAACGCACCCAGCTCAACCAGAGCCTGATCGCCACCGGCTTTCCCTTCCGCAAGGGCGATGATTTCCCCACCTACCTGAAGATGATGTCCGATGTCATGCAGCGCACCGCCGGACTGCGCCGCCCGGGCGCGGCTGCGCTCGATCTCGCCTATGTGGCCGCAGGCTATACCGATGGCTATTTCGAGACCGGTCTGAAGCCCTGGGATGTGGCCGCGGGCTCCCTGCTGGTGACCGAGGCGGGCGGGCTGATCGGCAATTTCACCGGCGAGGCCGAGTTCATCGAACAACAGGAGTGCCTGGCCGCCAATCCCCGCATCTATGGCCACTTGGTCGGCTTGTTGCGCAAATACTCCAAGTTCAATGCAGCGTCCTTGCCGGCCGGCACTCCCTCGGAGCCCGCAGCCTCCGATACCGAAGAGCCCTCTGAAGGAGCCGACCAGGCATGACGGAAGGAGACGAGCCCACAGGGGTTCCCGCCAACACGCCCTACCCGCGCGCTGTCCGCAGCTTCGTGACCCGTGCCGGGCGCACCACGACCGGCCAGGCCCGCGCCTTGGCCGACCTTGGGCCGCGCTATGTGCTGGCTTTCGACCCGAACACGCCTGATCTGGCAGCTGCGTGCACCTCGAAAGCAAGCGCCGAGGGCAAGCCCTACACCCGAGTCGTGCTCGAAATCGGCTTCGGGATGGGAGCGGCCACCGCGCACATCGCCGCACTCCAACCTGAAACCCTGTTCATCGGGTGCGAAGTTCATGAACCTGGCGTCGGCGCACTGCTGAAGACCATGGGTGAACAAGGCGTGGAAAACATCCGTATCGTGCAGCACGATGCGGTGGAAGTGCTGGCGAAAATGATCGCCCCCGCCTCTCTGGACGGCATCCACATCTTCTTCCCCGATCCCTGGCACAAGAAGCGCCATCACAAGCGGCGCCTGATCCAGCCGCCTTTCGTGCATGAACTGGCCGCACGCCTCAAGCCCGGAGGCTACCTGCACTGCGCCACCGATTGGCAACCTTATGCCGAGCAGATGCTGGCCGTGCTGGGCGAAGACCCCTTGCTCGCCAACACCGCGCAGGATTACGCGCCCAAGCCAGAATACCGCCCGCTCACCAAATTCGAATTGCGCGGCTTGAAGCTCGGGCACGGCGTGTGGGATCTGGTATTTCGCAAGCGCTGAACAGCGCCGGAAAATACCTGCCCCGGTAGATGGCCCACGCCCCGCGCCCGCTCGATCTTCCTGTACGCGACGGCGTGAGCCCCAGCGCCGTGGCCGTGCCGGCAGGCCCCTGGCCGACGGTGCTGGAATTCCTGGCTGCGCGGCTGCCTGTCCTGAGCCCTGATGATTGGGCTGCCCGGTTGGCCGCGGGCGACGTGCTGGGCGACGACGGGAAGCCCGTCGCCGCCACCGCCGCTTGCCGGGCAGGCCAGCGCCTGCATTACTACCGCTATCTGCCGGATGAGCCTGAAGCCCCACAGAGCGAGGCTATCGTGTTCCAGGACGAGTGGCTGGTGGTGGCAGACAAGCCGCATTTCATGCCGGTAACACCCAGCGGGCGCTTCCTGCACCGAAGCCTGCTGGTGCGGCTGAAACGCCGCTTGGGATTGGCGCACCTGAGTCCCATTCACCGCATCGACCGTGAAACCGCCGGGCTGGTGGCCTTTGCCGTGCAACCGGCCACGCGCGCGGCCTATCAAGGGCTGTTCCGGGAGCGGGCAGTTGAAAAGATGTACGAGGCCATCGCGCCCTATCGCCCCGAGCTTGCTTTGCCTTGCACCCGTGACAGCCGCATCGAAGCCGAGCCGGAACGCTTTTTTCTCTCGCACGAGGCGCCCGGCCAGCCCAACAGCCATACCCGGATCGAGCTGGCCGCCGTCCGTGGCGCCTTGGCCCATTACAAGCTGTATCCGCTCACCGGGCAGCGCCATCAGTTGCGGATCCATATGGCCGCGCTTGGTGTGCCGATCATGGGCGATTCGTTTTACCCGGAGGTGCGGCACGGCCCTGGAGACCCCGACGACACGGATACGCCCTTGCAGCTCTTGGCCAGCCATCTGGCTTTCAAGGACCCGCTGACAGGGCAAAGGCATGAGTTCAACTCAGGGCTCAAACTGAACCTGGCAACGGCGGAAGCGACAGACGCAGCACGTCCCGTTCGATAATGCATTCAAGATGACGCCGCAAGCCCCCTCGCTGTTACCGGATGATCTGCGCATGCTGGAGCGCGGTTGGCTCTCATCCAACAACATCGTCTGCCTGGGCGATACCCCCGCCGTGATTGACACCGGGCACACCAAGCACGCGCCCCAGACGGTCGCCCTGGTGCGCGAGTTGCTGGGTGATCGCCCCCTGGCCACCATCGCGCATACCCATCTGCATAGCGACCACTGCGGCGGCACCGGCCAACTCCAGGCCGCCTGGCCTTCCGCCCATACATGGGCCCCCGTGGAATCCTTGCCTCACGTGCAGGCCTGGGACGAAGATGCCCTCACCTTCGGCGGCACCGGCCAGCGCTGCGACCGGTTCACCGCCAGCAGCGCTCTGGTGCCTGGCGATACCGTGCGGCTTGGCAACTACGATTGGCAGATTCACGCGGCGCCGGGCCATGATGCGCTGGCTGTCCTGTTCTTCGAACCCCTTCACGGCCTGCTGATTTCCGGCGATGCCATGTGGGAAAACGGCGTGGGAGTGATCTTTCCCTATATCGAGGGTTCCGATGGCTTCGACACTTTCACCGATACGCTGACGCTGATCGAGCAATTGGCGCCCCGCGTGGTGATTCCTGGCCATGGAGCGCCGTTCGCGCGTGAAGGCGGAGCCATTGAGGCGGCTCTCGCGTCCTCACGGCAGCGCATCGATTATTTCAAGGCGCACCCGGCGCAGCATGCGCTCTATGCCGCGAAGGTGATGATCAAATACCAGATGATGGATTTTGAAAGCATTCCCCACGCGGACTTCAAAGCCTGGCTGAATGCCATGCCTTTAATGCCCTTGTTGCACCAGCAGCACAGGCCGGACCTGTCCCGTGAGGAGTGGCTCCACATGCTGATGGAATCCCTGTTCGACAAAGGCGTGCTGCGCCGCACTGCGACGCACGTGCTGAACGGCAGCTAGTTACCGTTCCATTGCGGAATCAAGCCGCGTCAGGCTGCCTGGCGGGCTCCGAAAGACGGAACGCCTCAAGCTCCCCGCAGGCCTTGTCCACCGCGCTGATGAGAGGCCAGCGCGCAAGACCCACCCGGAACCGCCGCGCACTTTCGACCTGGGGAATCAGGTACACATCGGCCAGGGTGGGTGCATCTCCAAAGCTGAAGCGTCCGCGGCGGGTGTCCGCTGCCAGCAGTGCCTCGTAGGCATCGAAGCCGGTTGTGATCCACGTACCGCACCAGGCATTGACAGCCGCTTCATCAGCCCCAAAACTCTTGCGCAGATACTCGAGGATGCGGCGGTTGTTGATCGGATGCACATCGCAACCCACGATAGCGGCAAGCGCCCGGACTCGGGCACGCGCATCGGCATCGGCCGGCAGAAGCGCCGGTGTGGGGTATTTCTCCTCCAGCCATTCGATGATGGCGGGTGACTGGATCAGCACCTGCTTGCCGTCCACCTCCAGCGCTGGCACCAGTTGCTGCGGATTGAGCGCCTTGAAGGCCTCCGTGAGGTGCGCCTCCTTGCCCAGGTGCACCGCCAGATACTCGTAGCTCAGCCCCTTGAGATGGAGTGCAATACGGGTGCGGTGCGACGTACCGCTGCGCCAGAAGTTGTGGAGCTTCATGGCACTCATTCGGCGTTGCCGATGGCCAGGCTCACTTCAGCCACGCCTTCGACACGGCCGGTGATCTTGTCGCCAGCGACCACCGGACCCACGCCTTCAGGGGTGCCGGTGTAGATCAGATCGCCAGGCTGCAAATGATAGAAGAGCGACAGATCGGCAATGATCTCCCGGATGTCCCAGATCAGTTTGTCGACGTTGGACGATTGTCTGGTCTCACCGTTGACCTCCAGCTTGACGGCACCCTGGCCGATCACCACGCCTTCCATGGGGACGATTTCGCTGCACACCGAACCATCTTCGATGTCCTTGCCCAGATCCCAGGGCCGGCCCTTGTCCCTGGCCACCAGTTGCAGGTCGCGGCGCGTCATATCCAGGCCAGCGGCATAGCCATAGATGATTTCGTGCGCGTTTTCGGCACTGACGCGAAAACCGGCCTTGCCCACGGCCAGCACCAGTTCCATTTCGTAATGGTAGTTGGCCGTCTCCGGCGGATAGGCCACGGTGGCGCCGCTTTGCACGAGCGTCTGTGGCGCCTTGGTGAAATAGAAAGGCCGCTCTACCGTTTTGTCCACGGGTTTGCCCATCTCGACGGCGTGCGCATGGTAGTTGCGGCCGACGAAGAACAGGCGGTTGATGGCGAAGCGCTCGGCCTTGCCGCGGATCGGCAGGGATTGAATGGCGGGAGGGGGGAACAGGTATTGGCTCATGTGGAATGCTCGTGAAAATCAGGATTGCGAAGGCATGGAGGGCTGCTCGTCGGCGCGTATCTCGTAGACACCCAGCTTGCGGTGCAGAGGCGACTCGTCAGCCACGAACAGGAAAGCTGGTTCGCTGCCGGAAAGATTGGCCAGTGTGGTGGCGCAATAGCCCGGGATGCAGCAGGTGTCGGCGGACCTCAGGTCAAAGCCCTGCCCGCCGGCTGCCACACGGGCTGCGCCTTCAATGGCATGGTAAACCGCTGCTGGCGAGCGGGCTGGCAACGTCAGCGTCTGCCCCGGCCGCAACATCAGGGCATGGAAGCCGAGAATGTTTTCGGCGTCTTCGCCTGTCTCGGGATTGATGTAGGTGACTTGCACGGCCTCCA
Organism: Ottowia sp. VDI28; assembly: GCF_049532675.1. Classification (NCBI taxonomy): domain Bacteria; kingdom Pseudomonadati; phylum Pseudomonadota; class Betaproteobacteria; order Burkholderiales; family Comamonadaceae; genus Ottowia; species Ottowia sp. VDI28. The sequence goes on from NZ_CP149820.1 coordinate 3,593,739, forward strand.
GATCAGGCTGATCCTCGGCGAGAGACTGCAGCGCGGCGCGGGCATCGGTCCAGGGGTAGCGCAGCATCGGATAGCGCCGGCCGCTGCGGCCGAAAACCGGCGTCGGCACGACACCTGCACGAGCGTAGGCACGGTTGCCCTGGCTTTGCTTGGTGTTCTGGCGATCCCCGTTGAGGTGGTAGCTCACCTCCAGGTAGTGGGCCAGGGGCAGATCGAGCACGTCCAGCCAGATCACCGGATCGGAGCCGTCGTGCCCGTGCTCATGCCAGAGCCCTGTTGGCGTGAGAATCAGGTCCCCCCGGCTCATCTGGCAGCGTTCGCCATCCACCGTGGTCCAGGCACCCTCGCCCTCCACCACCATGCGCACCGCATTGGGCGTATGCCGGTGCGAAGGTGCCCATTCGCCGGGCAGCAGAAGTTGCATGCCCAGGTAGATGGCCGAGCTGGCCTGCATTTTCTCCAGCCCATGCCCTGGATTGGCCAGCACCAGCACGCGGCGCTCTGCCTTCTCGATCGGTGTCAAGTCCCCAGCCTGCATCAGCAGGGGTTTGATCGATTGATAGGGCCAATAAGTCGGGCTGGTCTGGCGAGCCGGCACCTTGGGCGGCAACAGGCTGCGCAGGCTGGGCCACAGGGGCACCAGGTTCAGCTTCCTGAGTTCGTCACGGTAAGACTGAGGCAACTCTTCCAGAGTGCCCAGGGGTTGATCTTCTGCGGCCATGCCGGTTTCCTTGAAATACGATTGAGACGAAACAGCGAGAGAGGTGTCGCTCCAGGAACGTGTTCTTACACGCCGAGATAGTCGTGGACGATCTGCTTGTCGGCGCGCAAGGCCTCGGACGTGCCGGACCAGACCACACGCCCTTTCTCGATCACGATGTGCCGGTCGGCCAGTTGCAGCAACGGGCCCAGATTCTTGTCGATGACGATCAGCGAGAGTCCTTCGGCCTTGAGCTCGCCCAGCGAGCGCCAGATTTCGGCACGGATCAGCGGCGCAAGACCTTCCGTCGCCTCATCGAGCACCATGAGCCGGGGATTGGTCATGAGCGCGCGGCCGATGGCCAGCATCTGCTGCTCGCCACCGGAAAGCTGCGAGCCGAGATTGCTGCGGCGTTCCTTGAGACGAGGGAAGAAGCCGTAGACGCGTTCGAGCGTCCAGGGGCGCAGGCCGTGGCCCGTCCGCGAACGAGCGGTCGCCACCAGGTTCTCCTCCACCGTGAGGTTGGGAAAAACCTGCCGCCCCTCGGGCACCAGGCCCAAGCCCTGTTGCGCGATGGCAAAGGAAGGCCGGTTTTCGATGTTCCGGCCCGCGAATTCGATACTGCCGCCGCTGGCGCGCAACAGGCCGAAGAGGCACTTGATGGTGGTAGAGCGCCCCATGCCATTGCGGCCCAGCAGCGTGACGACCTCGCCCTCGCCGACCGAAAAATCGATGCCGAACAAGACCTTGGCCGCCCCATACCCTGCATGAAGGCCCTTGACGTCCAACAATGCCTTCATCATGCGATCTCCTCGTCGCCCAGGTATATCGTGCGCACTTCGCTGTTGCCGCGTACCTCTTCGGGCGTTCCGGTCATCAGGATACGGCCATAGACCAGCACGCTGATCCGGTCCGCCAGTGCGAACACCGCATTCATGTCGTGCTCGACCAGCAGGATGGTGTAGCGCCGCTTGAGCGATTGCAGCAGCTCGATCACCTTGGCTGACTCCTGCACGCTCATGCCCGCCATCGGCTCGTCCAGCAGCAGGAACTTGGGCCGCGCCGCCAGCGCCATCGCCAATTCGAGCTGGCGCCGCTCTCCGTAGCCCAGTTCGGAGGCCCGCAGATCGGCCAGCGCCTGCAGCCCGGCGGCGGCGATGCCGTCATCAGCAGCCGCCACGGCGGCCGCATCGTCCAGCAGGCTCAGCCAGAAGCGGAAGGCGTGCCGCTTGGCGCCCATGGCGGCCAGCGCCGCGTTTTCCCGCACCGTGAACTCGTCAAACACCGAGGTAATCTGGTAAGAGCGCAGCAGGCCCTGGCGCGCGCGGGCATGTATGCCGTGCGAGGTCACGTCCCGGCCCTCGAAGAGCACCGATCCGCTGTCGGAGCGCAGCTCGCCCGAGAGCTGGTTGATGAGCGTGGTCTTGCCTGCGCCGTTGGGACCAATGATCGCGTGCAATTCACCCGGGGCGATGTCCAGCGACACCTCGTCGGTCACGAGCAACGCGCCATAGCGCTTGGTCAGCGATTGGGTTTTCAGCATGCTGCTCATGGCTTGGGCTCCTCTCGCGCCGCCTTGGCGCGTGGCGTGAAGTGTTCAAGCCAGCCCATGAGACCAGTCCTGCCGAGGAGCGCGACCGCCAGGATGGCCAGGCCGAAGGGTGCCATCCAATGCTCGGTGAGCACCTTGAACACCTCCTCTATGCCCAGAAAAACCACCGCGCCCAACAACGGGCCGGCCACCGACCCCATGCCGCCCAGAACCACCATGACGATCAGTTCGCCCGACACGGTCCAGGCCATGGTGCTGGGTGAAGCGTAGGCATTGAGGTTGGCGAACAGCAAGCCCGCCAGCCCGCACAGCACCGCCGACAGCACGTAGGCGGCCAACTGGTACTCGCGGGGCGCCAGGCCGATGGAGGCCACACGGCGGGCATTCTGGCGGCCACCACGCAACGCCATGCCAAAGGGCGAATGGCGCATGCGTGCCGTCCATAGCAATAGCGCGACCAGCAGTATGAGCGAGGCCGCATAGACCGCCTGGGCGCTGGAAAGCGCATGACCGAAGAATTCGCTCGCGCCGGTGATGGTCAAGCCATCGTCGCCGCCAAACTGCTTGAGGCTGACAATGACGAAATAGCCCATCTGCGCGAACGCCAGCGTGATCATGATGAAGCCGATGCCGGTCGTACGCAGGCTGATCGCCCCCGTGACCGCACCGACCATGGCGCACGCACCGATGCACCAGGCCAGATGCACCCAGCCGCTGGTGATGCCGAAGTGAGCCGGCAGCGCGACGCTGTACATGCCGATGCCAAGGAACAGTGCATGTCCCAGGCTGACCAGCCCGCCAAAACCGAGCGCGATGTTGAGCGCGGCGGCGGCAATGGCGTAGATCAGCACGCGGGCGAAGAAACTGACCAGGAAGCTGTCCTGGGTCAGCGCAGCCAAGGCCGGCACGCCGGCCAGTCCCAGCACGACCAGCACCGGCAGCCAGCCGGCGGGATATCGCAAGGATTTCATGATCAAGCCCCTTTGTGCGCGGGAAAAAGGCCTTGGGGGCGGAAGGCGAGCACGACGGCCATCAACAGATAGACCAGCATCGATGCCAGTGCCGGTCCAGCCGCGTTGGCGATCTCACGGTCTGCCACGGCGCGCAGCAGCATGGGCAGAAAAGTCCGGCCCAAGGTATCCACCATGCCCACGATGATGCTGGCATACAGCGCCCCCTTGACGGAGCCGATGCCGCCAATCACGATGACCACCAGCGTGGTGATCAGCACAGGCTCACCCATGCCGCTTTGCACCGAAAGAATGGGGCCGGCCATGGCGCCAGCCAACGCGGCCAGTGCAGCGCCCAGGGCGAACAGCATGGCATTCAGGCGCTGAATGTTCACCCCCAGGGCGCCGACCATGGCCGGGTTGACCGAGCCGGCGCGGATCAGCATGCCCACGCGGGTGCGGTGGATCAGCCACTGGCTGCCCACGGCCACCGCCAGGCCCACGCCGATGATCAGGAAGCGGTAGCTCGGGTAGCTCAGGCCCATCAGATCGATGGTGCCGGACAGCGCCTCAGGCAGCGACACGAAGACCGGTTGCGGCCCCCAGATCATGCGCACTACCTCGTTGAAGAACAGCACCAGCCCGAAAGTGGCCAGCACGTGGTCGAGGTGGTCGCGCCGGTACAGCCGTGCCACGGCCACACGCTCCAGCACGAAGCCGACCACGGCCCCCGTCGCCAGAGCCGCCAGCACCGCCAGCAGAAAGGAGCCGGTCTGGCCGCCCACCACCGCGGCGGCGTAAGCCCCCAGCATGTAGAGCGAACCATGCGCCAGATTCACAAAGCTCATGATGCCGAAAACCAGCGTCAGGCCAGCGGCCAGCAGAAACAGCAGAACGCCGTACTGCAAGCCGTTGAGAAGCTGCGCGAGCAGCAACGTGGTGCTCATGGCTTATTTGCCCTTGCACAGGCTGGCGTACACGTCCTGGTGCTCGGCCAGAGGCGTGCCGAGCAGCTTGGCCGTGAGTTTGCTGCCCTCCTTGGAGGTCTGCACGGCGTAGTAGTTCTGCACCGGCATATTGTTGTTGTTGAACCGGAAAGGCCCGCGCACTGATTTGAGCTCAGCGCCCGCCGCCTTGACTGCGGCGGCAAAGGCGGCCTTGTCGCTGGTCTTGCCATTCACGCGCTTGACCGCGATATCCAGCAAGCGCACCGTGTCGTAGCCCACAGCGGCATAGAGGCTGGGTTCACGTTTGAATTTCTTGGTAAACGCCGCCACGAATTCGCTGTTGCCCGGCGCAGTCAGTACCGCATCCCACATGGCTCCCGAGATCACACCCACGGCAGCATCGCGCTGGGCACCGATGGTGGTGCCATCGACCGTGAATGCCGACAGCAGCGGCAACGTCTTGCCCAAGCCCGCCTGTGCGTACTGCTTGACGAAATTCACGCCCATGCCGCCCGGGTAGAACACGAAAACGGCATCAGCACCCGCCGCCTGCAGCTGAGCCAGCTCCGCCGAGTAATCCGGCTGGTTGACCTGCGTATAAACCTCATCGACCACCTTGCCCTTGTAGAGGCGCTTGAAGCCCGCCACGTAGTCCTTGCCCGCCTGGTAGTTGGGCGCCATCAAATAGACTTTCTTGAAGCCTTTGTCCTGGGCGTATTTGCCCATCGCCTCGGCCGCGCCATCGTTTTGCCAGGCCGTTGAAAAAACGTTGGGGAGGCAGCCGGCGCCGGCCAGCGGCGACGGGCCGGCATTGGTGGCGATAGCCACGGTGCCCGACTCCTTGATGCGGGGAAGGCTGGCCATCAGCACATTCGAAAAACCCAGGCCGACGATGGCGTCGACTTTGTCGCGGTCAATGAATTTGCGCGCGATCTGGTTGCCCATTTCGGGTTTGAGCTGATCATCCTCGCGCAGCACACTGGCAGCCTGCCCGCCCAGCTTGCCACCCAGTTCCTCAAGGCCCAACATGAAGCCGTCATATTGATCCTGCCCGACAGCCGCGACGGGACCGGACAAAGGTGCAAAGAAGCCGATTTTCACGTCGGCACGGGCTTGCATGGCGAGGCTCAAGGCCGAAGCGGCAAGTAGCAGGGAAATGGAGGTGGGTCGTGTCATTCTTGTCTCTTGTGAAGGCCTGGAGCGGTCCGAAAACCGCCGTGGCGGGTTGAAAATCCAGCGAGGAGAAGGAAGCCGGGGCTCAGGACAGCTTGAGCATCACGCGCTGGTTCTCGATCCTGATCGGGTAGGTGCGCAGCGGCTCGGTCACGGGCGCGCAGGTGGGTTGCCCATTCCGCACATCGAACTTGCCCTGATGCAGCGGGCATTCGATCTCATGCCCTTCCAGGAAGCCATCGCACAAACGAGCGGCCCCATGCGTGCACAGGTTGTCGGTGGCGTAGACCTCATCGCCCAAGGTGTAGATGGCAATGTCCCTGCCCTCGACAATAACGCCCACCACGTCGTCCGTGGGCAGATCGGTGACGGCCAGCGCGTCGGTCCATGGTTCGCTCATGCAGGTCTCGCTCAAATGGGGTAAATAATGGAGTTGGGGATCATTTCGCTGTCGTAGATGCACTCGCGCGAGGCGAACTTCAGCCCCTCGGGGGTGCGCACCACCTTGTCCAGGTAGCGGCCCACGTTGAACACCGTGGAGGCCTGCGACAGCTTGGTGCGAAACACCGCGTAGTTCGCCTCGCAGCGCCAACCGTCCGCCTCCACCTGGCGCACCACGGGGCTGCCCACCACATGGCGCTGGTAGTACGGGTCATGGAACAGCGTTTCCTTGATACCGTAGACGCGATCCTTCAGCATGCCCTTGCTGCTGAAGGACAGCGTGGCCAGCGGGAAGCCGCGCTCATGGTTCTCGCGCGGCTGCAGGCGATAGGTGCATTGCTCAATGAAGAACTCGGGCCACAGCTCCCAGTCATTCGAATCGACAGCGCTTGCATAGTCGGCATAGAGCTGGTTCAACTCCAGCCAGTCCTGGAACTCGATCTTGATGCTCATCGCTCAGTCCTCCATCACGTCGCGCCAGTAGCGGTACATGCCGCGAATCAGGGTCTCGGTCACCATGTGATCGGTATCGCCCACTTCGGTACCGCCCAGTTCGGCGACAGCACGATGGAACGGTTTGCTCTCGAAGGATTCCTGCGAGAACTCGATCACCTCGCCGTCGTCGGCAGACACAAAACCGGCCGGGCCGAACAGATTGGCCTGGCGCAGCCGCCGGTCGGTCATCTCGGGCGTGTCGTCCTCAAAACCGAAATGCGTCCACACGAAATCGAATGAACCATTGCCCGTCGGCTGGATGTGGCGCGTGGAAACGCTATTGACCTGCTGCTGGAGGATCACGCTGGGGAAAATGGTGGTCATCACCGCCGTGGGGCCGCCCCACCAGGGCTCGGGCACGATGTCCAGAAAGCTGGGGTCGTGGAGTTGCATGCTCTCCTTGAAGCTCGATACCTGCGTGACCTGATCGGCCTTGCCGCCCGTGCCGCGCGTGGAGATCATGGCTGCATGGCGATAGCGGTCGTCCATCTTCAGCTCCGAGCGGTTGTCGGCGCGCCACAGCCCGAAGGTCACAAACCAGGTGTGCAACAGGCCTGGGTGATAGGGGTCCTTGATGTTTTCCTGCATGAGCTTCCAGTTGCCCGGAATGCTCTGGCGGTTGTAGCCCAGGATCTTGAGCTTGCGCCCGTTGAACAGACGATCGAAATAAGACAGGATCGCGGGGCCCAGGTAGTCCTCCAGCGATTCAACCTCGTGGTCGAAGGAGGCGAACACCACGCCGCCGCGCACCGCGACCTTGAGCTTCGTCAGACCATGGTCGCTGGTCTTGAAATCGGCCGGCATGCCGCCATTGACCTTGCCGTCCTGCTTGACGCCGCGGCGGAAAGGCACCCCTTGCAAATCACCCTTCAGGGTGTAGCTCCACTGGTGATAGGGGCAGACAAAATCCTTCTTGTTGCCGTGGCGTTCACGGCAAAAACGCATGCCGCGGTGCGCGCAAACGTTCTCCACCACATTGATGGAGCCGTCGGCATCCCGCACCATGATGACGGAGCGCTCTCCCACCACGGTCCGCTTGAAGTCGCCGGCGTTGGGCACTTCCGCTTCCAGCCCGACATAGCACCAGTGGCCTTTGTAGAAAAAACGCTCAAGCTCGCGCTTGTAGAGATCTTCACTGGTATAGGCCAGGAAGGGGAATTCGGTGCGTTCCATCACCAGCCCAACTGGGCTCGGCGGGAAAGATGCTCGAGACTTCGCTCATGGGAGATCCTCTTTGGGTGGGGGATTGAAATCAGGTACCGCTCGGGTAGAAGGCATCCGCGTGGATGTGCTCCGGCGCGAGGCCCAGCCGCTTGACCAGAAAAGTCACGGCCTCCACCATCGCGGGGGCTCCGCACAGGTAAGCCCGCCAGCCCGTCAACGACGGCAGGTCCTGCTCGATCGCGTCGGTGACCAGGCCTTGGCGCAGACCGCTCGCCACCGGGCCGGTCGCCACCACGATATGCAATTGCAAATTGGGATGCGAGGCGGCCATGGCTTGCAGGCGCTGGGCGTCATAGAGATCGCGCTCGCTGCGCACGCCGAAATAAAGATGAATCGGGTTGTCCATGCCGCCTTCGAGCGCACCGCGCACGATGGACAGCACTGGCGCCAAACCCGTACCGCCAGCCACGCAGAGCATGGGCCCCTCATGTTTGCGGCGCAAGTAAGCCGTGCCCAGCGGCCCGCTGATTCGCAGGGCCGCGCCGGGCTCCAACTGTTCGAACACGTGCTCTGTCACGCGGCCATCGAACACGCGGCGGATCTGGAACTCCCACTCTTCATCGCCAGGCAGGCCGGCCATCGAATAGGGGCGGATATGCTCAGGCGTGAATTGCAGCGTGGCGTATTGGCCCGGGCTGAACTCGATGGGCTTGGCCAGCTTGACGCGCAAACGCCGGATATCGTGGGTGGCCTCCTCGATGGCGACCACGGTGCCCTTGACGATCCGGGCCGGGTGAACCACCACCTCGTCCACTTCGGGCAATTCGATGGCGCAGCTTTCGGTCAATACGCTCTGGCAGGCCAGCACATAGCCTTCGCCCTCCACCTGCGGCCGGCCTGATTCAGGCCCGGAGTTGAGCACTTGCCCCCGCACCACGCGGCAACGGCAGGTGCCGCACCGCCCCGCCATGCAGCTGTAGGAGATGGGTACCTCGTTGGCACGCAGGACGTCCAGCAGGTTGTTGCCGACCTCGGCGCTGAGCACCCGCTTGAGGGGTTCGATCGTGATTTCCATGGTCTGCCGGCTACCAGCTTGCTTTGGCTGCAGTTGTCTTCTTGGGCTGGGATTCTGCGGACGGGAGGAATATCAGTCCATACATCGATCCTGATAGATAGAATCACTGGCGTGAATAATGCTCATCGCCATGAACCTGCGTGAACTGGATCTCAACCTGCTGGTGGTTTTCAATCAACTGCTGCTCGACCGCAGCGTTTCGGCCGCCGCCGAACATCTGGGGCTGACGCAACCGGCCGTGAGCAACTCGCTCAAGCGGTTGCGCACCCTCCTCCAGGACGAATTGTTCCTGCGCACCTCCCGCGGTATGGAGCCCACGCCCTATGCGTTGCATCTGGCCGAGCCCGTGGTCTACGCGCTCAACGCCCTGCAATCAGCCCTGACACGCCGCGACGCGTTCAACCCCGAGACCAGCGGGCGCACCTTCAACCTCGCGATGACCGATATCGGCGAGATCTATTTCATGCCGCCGCTGATGAATGCCCTGGCCCAGCGCGCGCCGCACATCCAGATCCACACGGTGCGTCCGCACACCGGCAACCTCAAGCTGGACATGGAATCGGGCGCCGTCGATCTGGCCGCCGGCCCTCTGCCGGATCTGCAGACTGGTTTTTTCAGACACGGCTGTTGCGCCACCGGTATGTATGCCTGTTCCGGCAGGACCATCCCACCGCGCGCTCCCCCATGAGCCTTGAGCAGTTCTGCGAACTGGATCATGTGGGCGTGCTGTCGGCCAGCACCGGCCATGGCGACATCGACGGCCTGATGGAGCGCGCCGGCATCCAGCGGCGCCTGCGCCTGCGCGTGCCGCATTTCGTGGCCGTGGGACCGATCCTGCAAAGCACCGACCTCATCGCCACTGTGCCCGAACGCTTTGCCGAACGCATACAGAACGCCTTCGGCCTCGCCAGTTCACCACACCCCGTGCGGCTGCCCGACATTGCCATCAACCTGTTCTGGCATGCCAAGTTCAACCGCGACCCTGCCAACCTCTGGCTGAGGCAATTGTTCGTGCAACTGTTCTCTGACGGTAGCCCAGGCAAGCTCCCCGAGGCCCAATCCTCTTAGAGCGTGTTTATGGTCTTAGGGCGGGCATTCATGCCCACCCTACAACGCCAAGACCAACCTTGCCGATTTGGCCCGCGAGCAACACGGCGTAAAGCAGTCGTTGCGTGCGCGCTCATCATCGCTCAAATACATGTCGTGGTGTTCGGGAATGCCCTCGCGCACGCCCGTCAGGCAAGTGCCGCAAATGCCCTGCTCGCATGACAGCGGCACCTCCACCCCGCAGCGCGCCAGCGCGGCCACCACGGTTTCATCGGCGGCCACGGTCACAACCTGCCCGGTACTCGCTACCTCGACCTCGAAGGTGCCCGCATCGGCTGCGGGCGCCACAGGCACAAAGGATTCGAAGTGGAAGCGCTCTTCCGGCCGTCCTCGCGCGGCCCATTCTTCGCGGGCGCAATCCAGGAAGCCAGCCGGGCCGCACACATAGGCACGGGCATTGGCATCTGCCTTGCTCAATACCGTGGCAAGCGCTGGCGGCTGGCCGGGCAACGCTTCGTCGTCAAAGTGTAGTGTGACCCGCCCCGCCAGGCGCTCCGATGCCAGCTCACTTTGGAACGGCGCCCGGGCACGCGAGCGCGCGAACAGATGCATGTGGAATTCGCACCCTCGTGCTGCCAATTCATAGGCCATGGCCAGCAGCGGCGTGATGCCGACGCCGCCGGCCAGCAACACGCTGGGCGCACTGTCGGCCTGCAGGCCGAACGCATGGCGCGGCAGGCCAATGGACAGCACCTGCCCTTCGAACACCTGCTCGTGCAGATACCGGGAGCCGCCCCGCCCCGCCTCCTCCCGCAGCACCGCGATCCGATAGCGGTTGCCTTGCGCGCCGCTCGCCTCTGGCTGGCCGCACAGTGAATACTGGCGCACCATCCCGTTGGGCAGATGCACATCTATATGCGCACCGGCCTGATAGGCCGGCAGCGTGACGCTGGCATCCACCGGGGTGATCTCGAAGGCATCTATGCCTTCGGCTTCGCGCCAGCGGCGTGCCACGCGAACGTTCAAGAGGCTCATGGATTGGCTCCGGCTCGTTTCATCCCTGCCTTATTTGAGCGGACAGGCTGCGGCGTAGGCATCCTGGTAGCTCTTGAATGGCGTGGAGATGGTTTTCAGGTTCAGGCGGCCCTTGGCGTCCTTGGCCACTTGCATGACGTGCATGGCCTGGATGGGGAAGTGGTTGTTGCCGAATTTCATGTCCCCCCGCACCGATTTGAAATCGGCGGCCTTGAGTGCAGCCATGAAAGCCTTCTTGTCGGCCACATTGCCCTTGACGTTGGCAATGGCCGAATCAAGCAGCAACGCGGCGTCGTAGCTCTGGGCGGCGTAGTTCGACGGAATGCGCTTGTACTTGCGCTCGAACTCATCGACGAACTGCTGGCTTTGCGGATTGCTGAAATCAGGAGCCCAGAAACCTCCGCTCACCACCCCCATCGCGGTGTCACCCACAGCGGGTAGCGTCAGCGCATCGACGATGAAGGTCGACAGCAGCGGCACCTTGCGGATCAGGCCGGCCTGCGCATATTGCTTGGCGAAAGCCACACCCAGCCCGCCGGGATAGAAAGCGAACACGGCATCCGGATTGGCCGCAGCCACCTGAGACAACTCAGCCTGGAAATCCAGTTGGTTGAGCGAGGTATAGACCTCTTCAGCCAATGCGCCCTTGTAGTGGCGCTTGAAACCGCTCACGATATCCTTGCCGGCCTGGTAGTTGGGCGCCAGCACGAACACCTTCTTGTAGCCCTTCTCCGTCGCATACTGGCCGATGGCCTCCGCCGGCTGATCGCCCTGCCACGAGGTAATGAACTGATAAGGCGAACATTGCGCGCCGGCGATCTGCGAGGGACCGGCGTTGGAGCCGATCAGGAACACCTCATTGCCGGTGATGTACTTGTGCACCGCCATCATGATGTTGGAAAAGGAGATGCCGGTGATGATGGACACCTTGTCCCGCTCCACCAGCTTGCGGGCCAGTTGCGTGGCCACATCGGGCTTGAGTTGGCTGTCTTCCTTGATCAACTGCACCGGCACGCCGCCGAGCTTGCCGCCGTTGCGCTCAAGCAGCAGGTTGAAGCCGTCAAGCTGATCCTGCCCCACGGCTGCCTGCGCGCCCGACAGCTCACCGATGAAGCCGATCTTGATCGGCGTCTGGGGTTGGGTTTGCGCCTGAGCAAAGGAAAGAGAGCCCAAGGCCAGCGCAGCCAGGGTGATTTGAGCGAGTTTGAGTTTCATTCTTGTCTCCTACAGTCATGTGGGCGGCTCACAGAGCCTCTTCTTTGATCAGGCGCTCGATCTGCCGGCGCATGCGCACCGGACCGGCATCGACGGTCAGCAGCACCGGTTTCATGGCCCAGAAATCCTGGTCGCCAATGGCGGCCTGCTGAGCGTCCAGGAAAGGCTTGTCCTGGTCCTCGAAGGCCATGCGGCGCAAGCGCGAAAACTCGCTCGCCTGGGCTTCGTCGAGCTGCGTGCCGGGCGGCATGACAGCCGCGAAGTGGTAGTGCGTAGTCTTCTCGGTTTCGGGTGTCAGGATGTGCACACCGTAGTACCACCCCCTGTCCTCGCGCTGGCCACCCACCTCGTGCACACCGGTATCCAGCAGAAAATTGCTGGGTGGAATCCAGGTCATATGGGTCCACATATCCACCGGCTTACCGTCGCGGCGGTAGACCATATCGAAAATGCGGGGCACGGAGATGTTGGGCATCCAGCGCTTGCAGATGAGCGTGCCGTCCTTCTCCTCCAGCGTCTGATCGGCGCCACGCTGCTCGGGGCTGCCCAGAAAACCGTCGTGCAGATAAGTGATGTGGCTCAGGTCCAGCAGGTTTTCGCCCATCAGCTCGTAGTTGGCCTCGATGTTCAGGTAGCCATGGCTGGTGCTGAAGCCCTCGCGCTGCTGTAGCGCGTCGTAGTTGGGCAGCTTGGCGCGATCGGCTTCGCCCGTGCCCATCCAGATCCAGACCATGCCCTGGCTCTCGGCCAACGGATAGGAGCGCACCTTGGCCGCTGCCGGGATCTTGCCGTCGCCGTGCGGGTTGTCCACACACTTGCCCGTGCAGTCGAAGGTCAGCCCGTGGTACTGGCACCTGATGTTGTCTTGCTTGAGCACGCCCATGGACAGCGGCACGAAACGGTGCGGACAGCGGTCCAGCAAGGCGGCGGGCGTGCCATCGGTCTTGCGATAGAAAACGATGGGCTCATCCAGCAGCCGGCGCTTGAACATGGCGCCAGGTTGAATATCGCTGCTCCAGCAGGCCAGGTACCACGCATTGCGTATGAATGCCATGTAGATCTCCTCGTGGGGAAAGTGGGCGGAAAAATTTCTTGAAATAGTTGGGCGCGATCTTAAAAGAAACAGAGCAGGCGGTTTGTAAGTGAATTCCCTAAGATGTGACTTCCCCGGAATCGCTTAGAACGGATTCAGGTTCTTGACGTGCTCATGTCCTTAAATACGCCATGGGAGCGCGGCCATTCATAATTCCCATGGATCACCATGCTTTCGCAACACCACCATGCCCAGCGCTTCCCTACCTGAGGATCAGACCGAACCGCAACCGCCCGCCCCTCGCCGCGAGCGCCGCACACAGGCCGACCGCACCCGTGCCACGCGTGAAAAACTGATGCAAGCCGCCATCGATGTGCTGCTGGAGCAAGGCTATGGCCGGCTGACGACCAAGGAGGTGGCGAGGGTCGCCGGTGTTTCCAATGGCGCGCTGATGCACCACTTTGCCTCCAAGGCGGAGCTGGTGGTAGCCGCCACGGCCATGGTCTACGAAGAAGCCATCGTGCGCGGCCAGCGCGTGGCGCAGACGGCGGATGCTGATCTCAACCCCATCGAGGGTTATCTGAGCGATTGCCTGAGCGTCTACTTCGACTGGCCCTTCATTGCCGCGCTCGAAAGCATCGTCGTGGCCCGCACGGACCCCGAATTGCTGGAGCAAATCCTGCCCGTGATGGAGCGCTATCGCACCACTTGCGACGACATCTGGCTCAAGGTCTTCAAGCGCGCCGGCCTCCCCTCATCCCGGGCCAAGGTCTTGCTCAACCTCACACTGAACCTGACACGCGGCATGGCCATCAACCGCCTGTGGCGGCATGATGACCGCAACTACCAGAGTTATCTCAAGGAATGGGTAGCCATTGCTGAACGGGAAATGGCCGCATCCGTCAACCCAGCCAACCCCTGATGATCACTTCAGCCCGAGTGCATGCAGCAAGCGAGAGGCCTCCATGTGTTCGGGCGCTGTGGGCCAGGAACCGTCGATCAGCTCAACCATGCGCGCGTTGCGCGGTGCCGGTACACCCGTAGATTTCGCCAGACGCACCACCTCTCCGCAGAGCGCATCGACTTCAGTGCGCCGGCCCATGGCCAGATCATCCGCCATGCTGGAACGCGCCTGTGCATCGATCCGCAGCATGCGCGCCGCCAGCACGCGGAACAGCCAATCGGGCAAACGCAGGATCGCCGGCAGCCGATGCGGCGGCACAGGCGTCAGCCGCGCAGGTTGAATGCCGGCAGCACGCAGCACGGCCAGCGCCTCGTCCATCAGACTGGCAAAAACTTGCCGGTAACCGCGTTGCATCAGCTCGGCGCGCAGCGGCAAGCCTGACAGCGCATTGACGGGATTATTCAGATTGAGCAGCAGCTTGCCCCATTGAACCGGCCGCAGATCGGCATGCAATTCAAGCAGCAACCCGGCTCGCGTAAAAAGCGGCTGCCATGCGCGGAGCACCGCATCGTCCTGCGCCGCCAGATGCCCTTCCGTGCCCTGGTGATAGTGCCCTGGCGCCAATTCAGCCACGTTGAAAGACACCATGCCCGGCAGCACGCGCAAGGCGGGTGCCGCTGCCTGGGCCTGCGGCGCATTGGCAAGGCCATTCTGCAAGGATAACACCGGCGCACCCGCTGGCAGCACCTGGGCCAGCGCGCTGGCGGCTTCGGCCGTGGCACCGCTTTTGACCGTGAGCAGCACCAGGGATGGCGCCGGCATGGTGGCGCGCAATATCTCCACGCTCTCCACCAAGTGCAGGGCCGCCGGAGACAGTTGGTGGCGCCTGCCGAACACATCGGTCAGAGTCAGGCCCTCCCGGGCCAGCGCTTGATTCACACGAGGGCGGGCGATGAACACCACGTCCGCCCCCGCTGCGGCCAGGCAGCCCCCGACAAAGCACCCTATCGCCCCAGCGCCCATGACCCAGATGGGCCCAGGCGCCGCGGACAGCGGGGTGCTCTGCGGACTCACACGCGCTCAGCCACCCAGGCCTGGACAGACTCCAGCGCCTTCGGCAGCCCGCTGGCATCAGTGCCGCCCGCCATGGCCATGTCGGGTTTGCCGCCGCCCTTGCCGCCTACCTGCTGGGCCACGAAATTGACCAGCTCGCCCGCCTTGACCTTGCCTACGCTGTCGGCCGTGACACCGGCCGCCAACTGGACTTTGGCGCCGTCCACGGCGGCCAGCACGATGGCCGCCGTCTTGAGCTTGTCCTTGAGCTTGTCCATGGTCTCGCGCAGGGTCTTGGCGTCAGCCCCCTCCAGCTTGGCGGCAAGCACCTTGATGCCCTTGACATCGACCGCCTGAGTCAGCAGTTCGTCGCCCTGCGAGGAAGCCAGCTTGCCCTTGAGCTGGGCGATCTCCTTTTCAAGCGTTTTCACCTGATCGAGCACTTGCCCGAGGCGGCCTTGCACTTCGGAAACAGGGGCTTTCAGGGTAGCGGCCACACTGTGCAGCGTGGATTCGACCCCTTGCAGGTAAGCCAGCGCGTTGGCGCCGGTGATCGCCTCGATACGCCGCACGCCGGCAGCCACGCCGCCCTCGCTCACGATCTTGAACAGGCCGATATCGCCGGTGCGCGCCACGTGCGTGCCGCCGCAGAGTTCGCGGCTGGTACCGATATCGAGCACGCGCACGGTTTCGCCATATTTTTCACCGAACAGCATCATGGCGCCGGTCTTCTGAGCGCTCTCGATGTCCATCACGCGGGCCTGTGTGGCGGCGTTGGCCAGAATCTCGTCGTTCACGCGGCGTTCGATCTCGGTGATCTGCTCCGGCGTGACCGCCGCGTTGTGCGCGAAATCGAAGCGGGTTTTTTCCGCATCGACCAGCGAGCCTTTTTGCTGCACGTGCGCGCCCAGCACCTCGCGCAAGGCCTTGTGCATCAGGTGCGTCACGCTGTGGTTGCGCATGGTGGCGGCGCGGCGCTGCTGGTCAACCCGGGCGTCGATCACGTCGCCCACCTTGAGCGAGCCCTGCGTCATCGTGCCGTGGTGGCCATAGACGTCGGCGCGGATTTTCTGCGTGTCCTGCACGCCGAATTCGACCCCCTCGCCTGCCAGCACCCCTTGATCGCCCACCTGGCCGCCTGATTCGGAATAGAAGGGTGTGGTGTCCAGCACGACGATGCCGTTCTGCCCTTCCTTCAAGACCTCCACGGGAGTGCCTTCTGCATAGAGCGCGAGCACTTTGCTGGTGTGCGCCAGCTCGTCGTAGCCAGTGAAGGTGTTGGCCGTGCCGCTGTATTCAACGGCCTTGTCCATCTTGAACTTGCCCGCGGCGCGGCCTGCGGCCTTCTGGCGCTCCATGGCGGCATTGAAGCCGGCTTCGTCCACCGTCACGCCGCGCTCACGGCACACGTCCTGGGTCAGATCGAGCGGGAAACCGTAGGTGTCGTGGAGCTTGAAGGCCACTTCGCCCGGCAGTGAGGTTTGCCCGTTGGCCAGCGCGCCGTCGAGGATTTCCATGCCATTGGCCAGCGTCTCGAAAAAGCGCTCTTCCTCGGCCTTCAGCACCTCGCCCACGCGCTGCTCGTCAGCGGCCAGGCGGGGATAGGCGGCGCCCATCAGCCTGGCCAGATCGGGCACCAGCTTGTGGAAGAAAGGCTTCTTCTGGCCCAGTTTGTAGCCGTGCCGGATGGCGCGGCGGATGATGCGCCGCTGCACGTAGCCGCGGCCTTCATTGCTGGGGATCACGCCGTCGCTGACGAGGAATGACGTCGCGCGGATGTGGTCTGCGATCACCTTGAGCGAGGGATTGGCCAGATCGGCGCATCCGGTCTCACGTGCGGAGGCCTTGATGAGCATATCGAACAGATCGATCTCGTAGTTGCTGTGCACGTGCTGCAGAATGGCCGCCAGGCGCTCCAGGCCCATGCCGGTGTCCACACACGGGGCGGGCAACGGGGTAAGGCTGCCATCTTCATGCATTTCGAACTGCATGAACACGTGGTTCCAGATCTCGATGAAGCGGTCGCCGTCTTCGTCGGGCGATCCAGGGGGCCGCCAGGGATCTCGGGACCATGGTCGTAGAAGATCTCGCTGCAAGGGCCACAAGGGCCTGTGTCAGCCATCATCCAGAAGTTGTCGCTCTTGTAGCGGCCGCCTTTGTTGTCGCCAATGCGGATCACGCGCTCGGGCGGCAGGCCAATGATCTGCGTCCAGATGCCGTAGGCTTCATCGTCTTCCTCATAGACGGTGGCCAACAGGCGCTCAGGGGGCAGCCCGAACACCTTGGTCAGCAGCTCCCACCCCCACTCGATGCTTTCCCGCTTGAAATAGTCGCCGAACGACCAGTTGCCCAGCATTTCGAAGAAGGTATGGTGGCGCGCGGTGTAGCCCACGTTCTCCAGATCGTTGTGCTTGCCGCCGGCCCTCAGGCACGCTTGCACACTGGCGGCACGCACGTAGGGGCGCTTGTCGGTGCCGAGGAAGACATCCTTGAACTGCACCATGCCGCTGTTGGTGAACATGAGCGTGGGGTCGTTGCCGGGCACCAGCGGGCTGCTCTGCACCACGGTGTGGCCCTTGCTTTCGAAGAAATCGAGGAAAGTCTTGCGGATTTCCGCGACAGAGATGGGAGGGCGAGAAGTTTTCATATTCTTTGGCGGCCACAACCGCCGGCAACTCGCGCCGCACGGGCGAACGCGTGGCAAGGCGCGAAATTCGGGCTTTTGATGGAATTAGCCAAATTTTAGCTGTTTCACCCTGGCGAACGCCCTGCTCCGAAACGCCCTAGCCTGTGATAGCGTGGTGGCTGGGATTTCAGCTCTGACCAGATCAGATCAATATGAGCCGCTTGCCAGCGGATGGCCTGCGTCAAAGGCTGCAAGCTGAGCTTATCCGCGCGGCGCAGGGTGGTCAGATGCGGCTTCCAGCCTTGCGTGGCGGCGGGCAGGCCGATCTGGCGGGCGAATCTCGCGGTGGCCAGATGCAGTGCGGCCAATTCCGGGGTCAGTTCGGGTGTCAGCACGGCAATGATTCCACTGGGCGCATGCCATAGCTCGGCCTGGGTGAGTACAATTTCAAACGGCTCGAAACGCAGATCCTGCAGCGCCACCAGCCAGTCCCGTTCGTGCGGCGCATCGACCTGATTGAAGAACTGCAACGTGATGTGCATGCGCTCGGGTATGGGGTGCAGCCGGCGCGGCTGGCCCGGCCAGCGCTGTCTCTCGGCGTCAATGGCTGCGCAGGCGCTGGCGTCTGGAAACAGCGCGGTAAAAAGGCGCCTGGGCGCGGTGGGGATCGGGAGCGAATCCATATCAAACAGGCCCGCCTGGGTATAACTGGCTGAATTAAATGCGAAAGATGACATAGCCAGCGCCTTGGCCGTTAATGAAAGTCACGGCTGGTGGTCGATTCGGCCAACCGGCCGAGCCAGGGTGTCAGGTCATGCATGCGCTGGGCAATCAGGTGCCGCACCTGGCCACCACTGTCCTTGTCCTTCTGCCACTCGCCCTCCACCGCCAGCAGGCGCGAGCGCAACAGCGCGTTGCGCTGCTGCTCGTCGATGCGGGCGCTTTTCCAGACGATGACGTTCACCGGGCCGGTTTCGTCCTCCAGCGTGACGAAAATGGTGCCTTTGGCCGTGCCGGGCTGTTGGCGGCCGATGACCAGACCGCAGGCAGTCACGCGCCGGCCATGCGGCAAGGCGCTCAATTCAGCGGCACTTTGCACGCCGCGCCGCGCCAGCCGCTCCCGCAGCAAAGCCAACGGGTGCTGGCGCAGCGTGAGGCCCAGGGCCGCGTAATCGTGCACGATCTCCTCGCCTTCAGGCGCGGCGGCGAAGGGCAGCACGGCTTCATCGACCGGCGCTTCGCGCAAAAGGCCTGGCGCCCGCCGCTCGCCAGCAGCCTGCCATACCTGCTGGCGCCGGTGGCCACTGAGGGAACGCAGCGCATCGGCGGCAGCCAGGGCATTGATGTCCCTGGTTTCCAGATCGGCGCGCAGGCACAAATCGTTCACGCTGGTGAAGGGGGCCTCCTTTCGTGCCTCCACGACTCTTTGGCCGGCCACCATGCTGAGCCCCTTCACCAGCAGCAGGCCCAGACGAACCGCTGGGCGGTCTTGCGTCAGCTCGGCAGGGCTTTCATCGCGGTTTGCATGTCTGCGCCCGTCCGCTCTCCCCTCTCCGCCATCCCCGCGCAAGCGAGGATCCAGGGGCGCTGGAACATCCGTACTGGATCCCCGCCTGCGCGGGGATGACGGGGGAAATGGAAATGCAGGAGATTCCAACGTGCATTCCCAATCGCTCACTGTCACATCGGGCGGCACCACCACCACATCGTGCCGGCGAGCATCCTGAATCAGCTGCGCCGGGCCATAGAACCCCATGGGCTGGGAGTTGAGCATGGCGGCCAGGAAGGCCTCGGGTTCGTGGCACTTGAGCCAACTGCTCTGGTAGGCGATCAGCGCGAAGCTGTAGGCATGACTTTCCGGGAAACCGTATTCGCCGAAACCCTCGATCTGCTTGAAGATACGCTCGGCATATTCCTTCTTGTAGCCATTGAGCAGCATGCCGGAGATGAGTCTTTCACGGTGCGGCCCCAGGCCCCCTTTTTCTTCCAGGCGGCCATGTCTCGGCGCAGCTTGTCGGCCATCTCGGCGCTGTAGCCCGCCGCAAGCATGGCCAACTGCATCACCTGCTCCTGAAAAATAGGAACGCCCAAGGTACGCTTCAAAGCCTTGGCCAGAAGTGGCTGGCTCTCCTCATCGTCTGGGTCTGCCAGATTGGGGGGTGGGTCTTTCGAGGAGCGCTCGTACTCAATGGGCAAACCTTTCCTGTGCCTCTCACGCGCCCTCAGATAGGGATGGACCATGCCTCCGCTGATGGGCCCAGGCCGCACAATGGCCACCTGCACCACCAGGTCGTAAAAACCCGCGGCCGCAAGCGAGGCAGCATGGACATCTGCGCTCGGCTTTCGATCTGGAAGGTTCCCACCGTGTCGGCCTTCGAGATCATGTCGTAGGTTGCCGGGCAACCGAGTGGGATATCGGAACAGGCAAAGGGCCGCCCTTTCCGGGCTGAGACCATGTCCAGGCAACGCCGCATGGCCGTCAGCATGCCAAGCGCCAGCACGTCCACCTTCATCAGACCCAAGGCTTCAAGATCATCCTTGTCCCACTGGATCACCTGGCGATCTTCCATGGCGGCCGGCTCCAGCGGCACCAGGCGATGCAAGGGGGTTTCCGTCAGAACGAATCCTCCCACGTGCTGGCTCAGATGCCGGGGCGCTCCACGTAGTTGCTCGGTCAACTCCAGCCATAAGGCTGCCAAATCTGGTGCCAGCGTGGTACCCACGCTCTGCGCCAGTTCACCCAGCCTATGCGCAGCCAATTCAGAATCAAACCAATGGTGATCCTTGGCAAAAGCATCGACCAGGCGTTCGTCAATACCCAATGCCTTGCCCGCATCGCGCAGCGCGCTGCGCCTGCGATAGCAGATGACGGTGGCAGCGAGCGCAGCGCGGTTACGCCCATATTTTTGGTAGATGTACTGAATGACCTCTTCTCGCCGCTCGTGCTCGAAATCGACATCAATATCTGGCGGATCATTGTGGCGCGCCTGACTGATGAAGCGCTCAAGCAGCGGGCTGGATACACGCGGATCTGCTTCTGTAATACCCAGGCAGTAGCACACCACCGAATTGGCGGCGGAACCACGCCCCTGACACAAGATACCTATGCTCCGCGCCTCGCGCACGATGTTGTGCACGGTAAGAAAATACATTTCATACTTGCAGGCGGCGATGAGCTTCAGTTCCTTGGCAATGAGGTCTCGAATATTCGAAAGGACACCGCCCGGAAAACGCCAGGCTGCACCTTCTTCCGTCAGGCGCGCCAAGGTCTCCGTGGGCGTCAATCCGTCTAGAACGCTTTCCTTCGGATAGTTGTAGCGGATCTCTTCCAACCTGAACACACAGCGCTCAGCCACCATCAGCGTGCCAGCCAGCAGTTCCTGTGAATACACCTCGGCCAGCCTCGCGTGCGGACGCAAATGACGCTCTGCATTGGCCTGCAACTCAAAGCCGCATGCATGAACCGGCCGGCCTAGCCGAATGGCGGTCATCACATCGTGCAAACGCTTGGCGGCGCGCACGTGCATGTGTACATCGCCAGCGGCAAGCAGCGGGCAGCCTGTTGCATGGCCGAGTTCCCGCATGAACGCCAGCCAGAGCGCATCATCGGCAGCGCCATTCAGTTCCACCAGAAGAGAGAGTTCGGAGCCAGACAGATTCCTGGCTTCCCTGAAGCCAGCCTGGGAGTCCATCCACTCAGGAACACTCGCAGCAGCCCGCCAAGGCGACCACAGCAGTTCGCACTCGCCCAACGCGGCCAACGTATCCTGCAGCGAGCCCATCTGATACTGCCCCTTGGGCGCCCCGCGTCGGGCTTTCGTGATGGCCTCGCACAAGTTGCCCCAGCCCTCCAGATTGCGCGCCAGCACCACCAGCGTACCCTGCCCTTCAAAACGGAATTCACTGCCATAGAGCAGACGCAACGGCTGCTTCATGCCCAGGGCAAGGCGCGCGGCGCGAATCTGCTTCAATTCCTCATCAAACTCATCGCTGCCCGACACGCACAGCTTCAACTCTCTCCAGGCCCGAACCACACCGGCCACCGAGCATTCATCGGTCATGGCCAACGCGGCGTACCCCAGCGCCCAGGCGCGCCGCACCAGATCTTCCGGGCTGGACGCGCCCCGCTGAAAGCTGAATTGCGTCAGGCAGTGAAGCTCGGCGTAACCAGCCAGCCCGCCGGCAGGCAGCGGCGCGGCGCGGCGGCGAACAGGCAGCCTGTGAATGGTGGCCGAGGAGACGGCGGCATCAGGCATACAAGCCTTGCAGAAACCAACGCGGCTTCTGGCTTTCATACTGTGAGGTGGGGCGCTCCCGGTACACCCACAACAATTCGGCCGTGGGGTTCTGCGCGATGTAGTAATCCCGCGCCGCGGGCACGCCTTGCGCCGGCATGGCCCCACCCCACCAGCCCGCCTCGATGCGGCGCGGCCCCGTCAGCAGGCGCAGCACGCCCCGGTGGCAAGGCTGGCCGTCTTGCACTTCGAGCGGCAAAGGTTCGCGCAACAACCAGGTGGGCGCCAAGGCATCAGGCAAAGAAGAAGCGCTGTTCTTGTCGGCTTTTTCCACCGCCGCCCGCCATTCCTGCGCGCACTCAGGCCGGTGGTCGGCATTCATGGCCGGTGACAGCACTTGCGTCGAACCCAGGCGCGCGCTGAGACGCTCGACAAAGGCATGCAGCGGCTCTCCGTGACGCTGTTCTTCGGGCAGGAAGCTGACGCTGCCCGCTTGCCATGGCGCTGTTTCGAGGGAACGCAGGCGCAGTTGGGCGGCAGGCGCGAGCAATTGCACCTGGGCCAGGCGCTCGGCCAGCAAGCGCCGCAAGTGCGCCATGGACTGCGCTGGCTCGGCGGTACGAATGACGAGAGCTTGATCCGGCGGCAATGGCCGGCCGTCCAGCCGCTTCAGATCCAGCGTCCACTTCAGCTCGAAAGCCAATACGCCCAACTGGCGTGCGCGCAGCCATATCTGCAATGCGGTGAGCAAACGGTTGGCTGACCACATCAGCGCCTGCGCGTCTTCCACGCGCGTGGGCAATTCCAATGACTGATCGAAGACGTCAGGCAACGTCAACCAGCAGTAGCTCTCCGGGGCCAGGCCCCAGGCCACATCGAGCGCGGCGCGCAGTTCTGTTCCGAATCGCCGCACCAGGGGGCCGCGCGGCAATGCTGTTACATCGCCCCAATTGCGGCAACCCAGGCGCGCCAGCAAATCGAGATGCGGACGTGCCGCGGTCAACGTGTCCAGCGGCAATGCGCCAGCCCCTCCGCCCGGCAGCGGCTGGCCAGCGGCCCGCAGGCGCAAACGCGCCAACGCGATGACGCCACCGGCTGCCTGCGCCTGGTAAAAGCCAGCCGAAACCGGGTTCGATTCAAGAATACGGCGCAGCAATGCTTGCCGCCCGCCCCACAGACGCAGGCTGCCCGAAACCTCCAGCAACAGCGCCTCATCGACCCAGGCCACGCGCGGCGTAAAACCCAGCGCCCACCATCCCAAGGCTTCGCGCATGCCAGGGTCTTCGCTCGGCGCAGAAAGAGGGGTTTCAGATGCACCAGCCGCACCAGTTCCACCAACTGCGCTGTTTGTGCCCTCTTCAGGCAGCCACTGCAAGGCGATCCAGTGCATAGGAGCTTTCTCGTTGCGTGGCAAAAGGCAATACGGCGGCACCAGCGGTTTCAGCCGTGTTGTCAGGAAAGTGATACTGGGCGCTGGCAGCCGCCAGCAGCGCTTGCATCTGTCCGCCCTGGGCATCCAGGAACAGAGGGGCGGCCAAGGGAGGCCCGCGGCGCTTCAGGATATTGACCTGCAAGCGGGACGCGGCGCCCTCCCGAGCCCTCGCCACTCGCACCGCCGCCCGCAACCGGGCCGGCGACGCCGAAGCCGCTGCCCCTTCAGGCCGCAGCACGAACAGCAAACTGCCCGCCCGCCGCGCCGCCGCTCCCTGCAGCCGCCGCAAATCGGCTGTGCGGGCACCAGGCAGCCAGGTCACGACGGAGCCCACGTCGGCGCAACGCAGCGCCTGCTCGGCAGCCCAAAGTGCGGCGGTAGCTGTTTCGGCACGAACCCACAGCACGGCCTGTGCCGGCAAGCCCGCGGCCGACAACGCTGGTATGAAAGGCTCATGGGGCGGACGGACCAGCACCACGGTTTCACCGCTGGCTTGCCAATGCGCCGCCAGCGCCGGCAACAGCAGAGACCAGACGGCGCCGTCGGCCATGGGCTGCAGCAACTCTGTCATCGCGCCCAAGGGCCAGCCGCCACCGGGCAGCTCGGCATCCAGCCGCGCGTGACCCGTGGCCATGGTTGGTGTGGTTCCTCCGGCCAGTTCATCGGCATGCCATATACCGGGAAAGCCGGCGCAGGAAGGCAATGATGCGAGCGAAGGGGAAAATGAAGATGCGCCCATGTTTATAAATAAAATACTGTTCTTTTATACAGTATTTTGAGGCATCTGTGAATCAGGATGCATCATGAACAGAGGATGCTCAGAATGAGCCACAATCATCCCCATGACAAAGATTAGCGACCGCCCTATCCGCCACCAATATGAAGACTTCATGCGCCACGTGAATGAGCATGGCGTGTTCAAGGCTGATCGGACCGGTACAGGCACGAAAAGCGTGTTTGGCTACCAGATGCGCTTTGATCTTAATGAGGGCTTTCCGTTGGTCACCACCAAGAAGGTGCACCTGAAAAGCATCATCCATGAGCTTCTGTGGTTCCTACGTGGCGACAGCAATGCGCGCTGGCTGCAGGAGCGGGGCGTATCCATCTGGGACGAGTGGGCCAACCCTGAAACGGGCGATCTGGGACCGGTATACGGTGTGCAATGGCGCTCATGGCCCACCCCGGACGGCGGGCATATCGATCAGATCGCCCAGGTGATCGACACCCTGAAAAACAACCCCGATTCACGCCGCATCATCGTCAGCAGCTGGAACGTGGCAGAACTGGGCAAGATGGCGCTGATGCCCTGTCATGCCTTCTTCCAGTTCTACGTGGCGGATGGCAAGCTCAGCTGCCAGCTCTACCAGCGCAGCGCGGACATCTTTCTGGGGGTTCCGTTCAATATCGCCAGCTACGCGCTGCTGACACACATGGTGGCCCAGCAGTGCGGCCTGGCGGTGGGCGACTTCATCTGGACAGGTGGCGATTGCCACATTTACTCGAATCACGAAGAACAAGTAAAGGAGCAACTGTCTCGCCAACCCTTCCCCTACCCCACGCTCGCCATACGCCGCAAGCCGCCCTCGATCTTCGATTACGACTACGACGATTTCGAGGTGCAAGGCTATGAGCATCATGCGGCCATCAAGGCACCTGTAGCGGTGTAGCACCAACCGCACAAGGCGTGCGCCGGGAGGTTGACGAGGTGTAGACTGCCATGCACCCCGCCTCTTCCAGCAAGCCACTCCACGCCCTGCTGCAAGAAGCATCGGCTCATCTGCAGCAGCGTTCGTTCGACTCTGCCCAGACGCTGCTGGATCAAGCGGTCCGCATGGCGCCGCAGATGCGCGATGTTCAAATGCTGCAGGCCATTCTGGCCGTGCAGACACGCCAGAACGAAAAGGCCGAACACATTTTCAAGGCGCTCCTGCGGCAAAACCCCTCCGATATCGATGCGCTCGCCAACCTGGGTTTTCTGCTGCTGCAAGTCGGGCGCAACCACGACGCCCTGGCCGTTCTCGAGCGCGCCATTCAACTCCAGCCTCGCCATGCCGGGTTGCACCTGAATCTCGGCGTTACCCAAGAAGCCCTGAACCGCCAGGATGACGCCCTGCAAAGCTATCAACGCAGCCTGGCGCTCAACCCTCGCGACGCCCAAACGCATTTCGTGGTGGGCAAGCTGCTGCAGGACCGGCAGGATTTTCAGGGAGCTTGCGCCAGCTATCAGCGTGCCTTGTCGCTCCATCCCAGCCACCCCGAGGCCTTGAGCAACCTCCTCTTCACGCACCACTACCTGGAGGATTTCAGCCCGTACGTGAACAGCACCCTGGCTCGACGGCTGGCCCAGGCGGCGAACACGGCACATCAGGGTCAGGCAAAAAAGGAAAGGCAGGAAAGACGCTCATCAAAGCCTTTGCTGAGAGTCGGTTTCGTTTCAGCCGATCTGCGCGAGCACCCTGTCGGCTATTTCCTTGAAACCACACTCCAGCAACTTGACCGCACGCGCCTTGCCTTGTTTGCCTACAGCAACAACATTTTCGAAGACAAAGTCTCCGCGCGTCTGAAGCCTCATTTCACGTGCTGGAGGGTGATTGAAGCGCTCAATGATCGCGATGCCGCCGCATTGATCCGGCAAGACCAGATCGATGTCCTGGTCGATCTATCCGGTTATACAGCAGGCCATCGCCAAGGGCTCTTCGCGCTGCGCGCGGCGCCGCTGCAACTCTCGTGGTTGGGCTACTTTTCCACCACGGGCCAATCGGCCATCGACTATGTGCTGGCAGACCCGGTCTGCGTTCCGCCTGAAGAAGAAGACCTGTTCGTTGAACGCGTCTGGCGCATGCCGGTCACCCGCTATTGCTTTACCGCGCCATCGAACGCCCCGGCCATATCCAGGCTGCCGGCACTGGAATCCGGGCACGTCACTTTTGGAAGCTTCCAGGCCCTGCAGAAAATCAACAATCGAGTGCTGCGCGCCTGGGCCGAGATTCTTCGCCGCGCGCCCAAGGCCCGATGGCGCATTCAAAGCAAGCAGCTTGATATCCCCGCCGGGCGCGCTCTGTTCGAAGCCCGCTTGGCGGCATGCGGCGTACCGCGGGAGCGGGTCCGCCTGACAGGAAGCCAGAGCCGGGCGGACTATCTGGCTTCGTATGGCGAGGTCGATCTGATCCTGGACACTTACCCTTATCCTGGCGGCACCACCACCGTCGAGGCCCTCTGGATGGGGGTACCCACCCTGACGCTTGCCCAGCCCGGCATGCTCGGGCGGCAAGGACAAAGCATCATGTCGGCCGCCAGGCTGGCCCATTGGGTTGTCGGCACGGAGGCCGATTATGTGGACCGCGCCACCCAGTGGGCAGAGGCCTCCGCCGAGCAACTGCAGGAATTGGCCCGCCTGCGCTCGGGCTTGCGGGAACGGATGCAAAAAAGCACTCTGCTCGATGCAACCCAGTTCGCCCGTGACTTCGAGCAGGCCATCGAGGGCATGTGGCAGGATGCCCAAACGTGAGGTCCTTGAGGTGTGCGAACTCCGGCACAATCAGCGCCTCGTTTTCCACGCAAAGCTGAAACACCCATGACACCCGTAATTGGCCTGATCTACGCACGCGCACGCAATGGCGTCATCGGGAAAAATGGCGTCATGCCCTGGCACCTGCCGGAGGATCTGGCCCATTTCAAACGCACCACGCTGAATCACCCGGTCATCATGGGGCGCAAAACCTGGGATTCGCTCCCTCCCCGCTTTCGCCCCTTGCCCGGCCGCACCAACATCGTGATCACACGGCAAACGACCTGGCAGGAAGAAGGCGCGCAGCGTG
Organism: Ottowia sp. VDI28; assembly: GCF_049532675.1. Taxonomy (NCBI): domain Bacteria; kingdom Pseudomonadati; phylum Pseudomonadota; class Betaproteobacteria; order Burkholderiales; family Comamonadaceae; genus Ottowia; species Ottowia sp. VDI28. The sequence continues at coordinate 3,620,634 of NZ_CP149820.1, forward strand.
CCAGCAGCTTGCAGGAAGCGCTTGAACACTGCGCAGGCGCCGAGAGGGTCTGGGTCATCGGCGGCGCACAGATCTACGCCCATGCGCTGGCCTTGGCAGATGAGATTGTGGCCACCGAGATCGATGCCGATTTCGAGGGCGATGCCTATGCACCCGCGCTGGATGAATCATGGCAAGCCGTGGCCCGCGATAACTTGACCGCCGCCAACAACCTACGCCTGAGCTTCGTCACCTACAGAAAAGCCGGAAAAGCAGCCGCAGGCTAATTCCGCCAGCATGACATGAACACACTCCCGATGTCGTCCGGCGGCAAAGGCAACACCTGGACAGGCGTTGCCTGCGGCATGGGAGCGGGCGCGCTCTGGGGCCTGGTTTTTCTGGCGCCTGAGCTGGTGCGGGAGTTCAGTCCCCTGCTGCTGACCATCGGCCGCTACCTCTGCTACGGCCTGATCGCCGCCGCCCTCATTGCTCCGCGCTGGCGTTCACTGGCGGCACGCATCCCGCGCCGCCAGTGGTGGAACCTGGTCTGGCTGGCCTTCGTGGGTAACACCCTTTATTACCTCTTGCTGGCCAGCGCCGTCCAAATAGGCGGCATCGCCATGACCTCGCTCGTGATCGGCTTCCTTCCCGTCGCGGTCACCGTGGTGGGCAGCCGCGATCACGGAGCGGTGCCGCTACGCAAGCTCTTGCCTTCATTGATGCTGTGCGCGGCCGGTGCCATCTGCATCGGCTGGCAGGCCATTGCAGGCCCGAGCACCGGCTCAGGCTCCCGGCAGGTGATTGGTTTGCTGTGCGCCGTCGGCGCACTGGCCTCATGGACAAGCTACGCCATCGGCAACGCCCGCAGCCTCGTGCGCCTGGAGCATATTTCTTCGCACGATTGGAGTCTGCTCACCGGCCTCGTCACAGGCGCGCAGAGCCTGCTCCTGATCCCGTTCGCGCTGGCCTTGAACGATACAAGCCACCCGATCGACTCATGGGCCCGGCTGGCCGCCGTATCAGCCGGTGTGGCAGTGTTCGCCTCCATCACGGGCAACGCCCTCTGGAACCGGATGAGCCGCCTGCTGCCGCTCACGCTCGTCGGCCAGATGATCCTCTTTGAAACGCTGTTTGCGCTGCTGTACGGCTTTCTCTGGGAGCGCCGCCTGCCCACATGGCTGGAAATTGCCGCGCTGGCGTTCGTCGTCATGAGCGTGCTGACCTGCCTGGCCGCTCACCGCAAGCCCGTGGTGATCGAGCCGGCGGCCTGAGTTCACAAAGGCCTTCCCTGACCATGCCATGATGGAGGGTAAAACGATCAATGGTAATGGCCGGCAACGGCTGAAAACATCCGTAAGACATTGATTTAATTGGATTCCTGATCAATGAAAATCACCACCTGGAACGTAAACTCCCTCACCGCCCGTCTGCAGCATGTGCTTGACTGGCTCACGGCCAACCCCGTGGACGTACTGGCGCTGCAAGAGCTGAAGATGACCGATGACAAGTTTCCGTTCGATGCTCTGCGGGAAATCGGCTATGAGGCGGCCGCGTTCGGGCAAAAGACCTACAACGGCGTCGCCCTGCTCTCCCGCTCACCCATCAGCGATGTCGCACGCAACATTGCCGGCTTCGCGGATGAATCAGCGCGCGTCATCGCGGGCACCATTGATACACCGGGCGGCACACTGCGCGTGGTCAATGGCTACTTCGTTAACGGCCAGGCGCCAGACAGCGAAAAATTCGAGTACAAGATGAACTGGCTGCGCGGCCTGCAAGACTGGCTGCGCGAAGAGCTTGCCGCGCATCCGCGTCTCATTCTGCTGGGCGATTTCAATATCGCCCCTGAAGATCGCGACAGCTACGATCCCGTGGGCCTGGCCGAAACCATCCATCACACCACCAAGGAGCGCGACCATTTCAAGGCGCTGCTGGGGCTGGGTCTGCAGGATGCCTTCCGCATGTTCGAGCAGCCCGAAAAAAGCTTCTCATGGTGGGACTACCGCATGCTCGGCTACCAGAAAAACCGGGGGCTGCGCATCGACCACATTCTGGTCAGCGGGCCGCTGGCACCGCAAGTCAAGGCATGCAGCGTCGACCGTACGCCGCGCAAATGGCCCAAGCCCAGCGATCACGCTCCCGTCACGGTGGAACTCGCCTGATTTGATTGAAGCCATCACAGCCGCGGTAGCCATTGGTGTCGGCGTCCTGATCGGCGCCTCTGGCGTCGGCGGTGTCCTGCTGATCTCGTTTCTGGCTCTCTTTGGCGGACTGAGCATCCACCAAGCCTCTGCCACAAGCCTGTTCAGTTTCGTGTTCACGGGTCTGCTGGGTACCTGGCTGTTCCAGCGCAAGGGATCCATCGACTGGCGGCTGGCGGTGCCGGTCTGCGTAGGGGCCATGGTATCGAGCTATCTGGGCGTCATCGTCGCTTCGGCGACCAACGCGAGAACACTGACGCTGATCGTCGGATGCCTTATCGTGGCCTCGGGCATCAACCTGCTGGTACCGCGCCGGCCACAACCATCTCGGCCGCACGAGTTCAATGCCCGCACGGGGTTGTCGTTGCTTGCCGTGGGAGCCGCCTCGGGCTTCGGCTCAGGCGTCTCGGGCGCGGGCGGTCCTGTGTTTTCCGTGCCCATCATGATGGCAATGCGATACTCGGCTCTGGGTGCCATTGGGATTGGCCAAGTGTTGCAAGTCATCTCGGCGGTGTCCGGCTCGGCCGGTAACATGCAGCGCGGACTGATCGACTGGAAATTGGCCGCCTGGGTCACGGTATTTCAGTTGGCGGGGCTGGCCTGGGGCGCCAAACTGGCACACTCCGTCGACGAACGATGGCTGAAGCTTCTGGCGGGCGTTCTTTGCGTCACCGCTGGCACCCTGCTCCTGATTCGGGCTTGGTAACACGGCATCAACCCAGCAGTATGAGCAGACAGCACGAGGTACGGCAATGATTTCCCGATATTCCACTCACCTGAAGCTGGTGGGCATGGCTGCGCTATGGGGCGCCTCGTGGGCCTGGGGCCGGGTAGTGGCCCAATCCATGCCCCCGATTGCGGCGGCTTGCGTGCGCTTCCTGCTGGCCAGCGTGGTGCTGATCGTCTGGCTTCGCCATAGCGGCCGCATGCGCACGCTGCGGACGCTGAACCGCCGCGAATGGTGGGGCCTGGCATGGGCCTCGGCGGTGGGGGTGCTGGGTTATGCCGTTTTCTTCATGTTGTCTCTCCAGACCGTTCCGGCCAGCAGAGCCGCGATGGTAGTGGCCCTCAACCCGGTGTTCACCATGCTCTTCGCGGCCATGCTTTTCCGGGAACCCGTGAACTGGAAAATGAGCCTGGGCCTCATCATGGCCGTGGTGGGCGCCATCTATGCGCTCAGCGGCGGCGCCTTGGCCACCTTGATGCCCAACCAGGCCGGAACGGGCGAATTCCTGCTGCTGGGCTGCGTGGCCTGCTGGGTCGGCTACACCCTGCTCGGCCGCGTGTTGCTGACCTCCGTCGATTCGCTCACCGCCACCACTGTGACGTCCCTGTTGGGCGCCATCTTTCTTGCCATTGCCAGCCTGATCACCGAAGGCCCCTCCGCCTGGGCCGCGGTGGCGCAAGCGCCTCTGGCATCGTGGTATTGCCTGGTGGGTCTGGCCTTTGGTTCCACGGCCCTGGCCTACGCCTGGTACATGCACGGCGTACAGGCTCTGGGCGCAGGCCCCGCTGCCGCCTATATCGCGCTCGTGCCGCTGTTCGGCGTGCTGGCTTCCAGCCTATGGCTGGGCGAGCCTTTGACGTTTTCCCTGCTTGCCGGCGGCATCCTGGCGATCAGCGGCATGGCGATCATGAACCTGGGACGCATGTCCATCACAAGCAAGAGCTGATCTCGGAGCTCCCTGAGAACGTGTTTACAAAGCCCGCATTTCAGGCCAGATAGCAGCGGCCGCATCGAGAAATGCCCGGATGAGTGGATCATGCCGCCGGCTAGCCAGATGGGCAATGCAGAGCGAATACTCCTTCTCCGCCGCCAGAGGGGAAACCGCCAGCCAGCCGGCAGCCTCGCCTTCAACGGCGTGCTCCCGGCGGACCAGGGTGAGGCCAGCGCCCTTTTGGACCAGCGCACGCGCTGACGTGGCATTGTCGAAGCCGATCACAGTGTTGAGCGTCAGCCCCCTGGCGCCAAACAGTTCCTTGAGAATCGTCGCGTACGCCATGCTGTCTTCGGAGGGCGTGATCCAGGGAAGATCGGCCAAGGCCTGCCAGTCCGCGGATTCAATCTGCTCTTTCCAGGCAATGGGGCCCACGATGCTGAAATGCACGGTCGTCAGCTCATGGTAGGTCAATGCCGGATCGGTTGGGCGGTCCAGCAAGACGCCTACATCCAGCTCCCCGCTCTTGAGGCCCTGGCGGGTGCTTGAAGAGGGGCGCACCCGAAGATCCATCTTGACCAGCGGGTGCTGGGAACGCATTTCAGACACCACCTCGCCCATCCGGTTGGCCGACAGATCGCTACTGCTCCCCACGATCAGCGTTCCCTGGATCTTGCCTTTCAACTCGCGGGCAAATGACGAAAACAGGACGGCCTCGTTCAGCAGCAGCTTGGCCTTGCGAAGCAGGGTTTCGCCCGCCTGGGTGAGTTCAAGATTCCGGTTGGTCCGCACGAAGAGCTGGATATCGAGGTGCTCTTCCATCGCGCGCACATGCGCGCTGGCCGCGGACAAGCTGATATGCAGCCGCTCCGCCGCGTGCGTGAGGTGCTGCTCCTCAGCGACGGCGACGAACGTACGAAGCTGGACAAGGTCAATCAACATGGCATGGGATTCCTATTTTTCGGCGGACTCGTTCAGCGTGGCCTGAGGACGTGTCCACGATCCCCCGAGGGTAACCCCTTCGTGCAAAGACTCTTCGCAAGACATGAACACGGAGTTCCGAAAAACGCCATGGACACAGGACCACCCTCCTTCCTAGACTCGGCTTCACTACTCCATCAGAGACATCTCCATGAGCGGCACGACGACCGAAGATTTCGCGGCAACCCTGAGCCGGTTCGCCACCCGGCTGACCATGAACCAGTTGCCGCCTTCGGCCATCCTCGCTGCCAAGGCAAACATCTTCGACACCCTGGCCTGCGCAGCAGCAGGCTCCAGCGCGGCGGGCATCGCTGAGCTGCGCGGCCTGGCCACCGAATGGGGCGGCGCGCCGCAGGCCAGCACGCTGGTCTTTGGCGACAAGCTGCCCGCTCATCATGCGGCCTGGGTCAACGGCGCCATGGCCCATGCGCGCGATTATGACGATACACACGACGCCGCGGTGCTGCATGCGGGTGTCTCCGTGGTGCCCGCCGCCCTGGCGGCCGCTGAACTCGCAGGGGGCGTGCCAGGCGCGGATTTCATTGCCGGCGTGGCGGCCGGCCTGGAAACCATCTGCCGCCTCGGCGTAGCCACCCAGATCGGGATCATCGAGAGCGGCTATATGTACACGTCGCTGTTCGGCCACTTTGCCGCTACTGTAGCCGCCAGCCGGGTGCTTGGCCTGAATGAAGGCCAGATGGTCAACGCTCTCGGGATCAACTATTCGCAGGCCGCGGGCAATCACCAGGTGACACGAGATGCGGCGCTAACCAAGCGCATGCAGCCCGGCTTCGCCGCCATGTCGGCCTTGATCGCCGCTCAAATGGCACAACGCGGCGTCCGCGGCGTCCAGAACACTTTCGAGGGCGAAGACGGCTTTCTTCGCGTGTACCTGCATGACCGCTGCGATCGCGCCGTGTTGCGCGCCCACCTGGGGGAGCAGTTCGAGTTCACGCAGCTCAGCTACAAGCCGTACCCGTGCTGCCGATTCAACCATCCCGCCATCAGCGCGGCCCTGGCTTTGCGGCAAGTCATCGGCGGCCAGACCGGCCAGATCCGCAAGGTGCGGGTGGGCCTGAATTACCAGGCCTACGAAGCCGTATGCACGCCGGTAGAAGTGCGCAAGGCCCCCAAAACCGTGGTGCAGGCCCAGTTCAGCATCCCCTACACGGTGGCCGCCGCCTTGATCGATGGCGGTGTCCGGCTGGAGCATTTTGCGGACACCTCGCTCGGCCGGGAAGACCTGCTTTCGCTGGCCAGCAAGGTGGATGCCTCGGTCGATGAGGAAATCGAGCGCCAGGCCGGCCGCAACATTTCACCGGTTCTGCTGGAAATCGAGATGAATGACGGCACGGCCCACCGACTGCGTGTCGATGCGCCGCTGGGGCACCCAAGTCACCCCATGTCCGAGAACGACTTCGACACCAAGGCACGTGACTGCATGCGCATGGCCGCCCGCCCGCTGGGCGACAACGCCGCCAGCCGGCTGCGCGCGCAGGTCAATCAACTCGATAAGTCGGACAACGCCAGCGAGTTGATCCGGGCCCTGGCCCCCGCGGGATAGCGCCTCCCGGCATCCCGCATCCCAAGAACGAGCACCCATACAAGGAGACAACGTGAACGATCTGAAAACCATCAACCGGCGCACGCTTCTTGCCGCAGGCGCAAGCACCCTGCTCCCGCTTCAGGCAAATGCCCAGGGAGGCTGGCCAAACCGGCCCATCAAGCTTGTCGTGCCGTTCGCGCCTGGCGGCAGCAACGACATCCTGTCCCGGGTGCTCGGCGCCAAGCTGAGTACGCGCCTGGGCCAGCCTGTCGTCATCGAAAACAAAGGTGGCGGCGGCGGGACCATCGGCACGGATGCAGTGGCCAAGTCGGCCCCCGACGGCTATACCTTGTTGTTCGCGTCCACGTCGGTAACCACCAACGCCGCCAGCGGCAAGAAGCTGCCCTACGACCTGTTCAAGGATCTGCAACCCATCGGCCTGCTGGCCGCGACACCATTCGTGGTGGTGGTCAGCAACCATGTCAAGGCCCACACGCTTTCGGAATTCATCGCCCTGGCGCGTGCCAAACCGAAATCGGTGAATTACGGCACCGCCGGCATTGGAGGCATCAATCACCTGGGCACCGAACTCTTCGCTTCCGCGGCGAAGATCGAGATGACCCATGTGCCCTACAAAGGCATCGGCCCGGCCTTTACCGATCTCATGGCCGGCAACCTGCAGATGACGCTACCGACGCTGGCATCGGTGCTCCCCCACATCCGCGGCGAAAAGATGCGCGCGTTGGCCGTGACCAGTCCGGAACGCTCCCCCTGGCCCCGGAAATCCCCACGGCCTCGGAAGCCGGTCTTCCCGGATTTCAGTTGGAGGCCTGGTTCGGCCTGCTTGGCCCCGCCAACATGCCGGCGCCCATTCTCAAACGCTTGAACGAGGAGCTCAACTGGACCTTGGAGCAACCCGATGTGAAGGAAGCTCTCAAACGCGAAGCCGCCACCACCACGCCTGGTACGCCCGAGAAATTCGCCAGCCTGATGCGATCGGAAGTCACTCGGTGGGGCAACCTGATCCGCGACAAAAACATCGAGATCGATTGAGCCTGAAAACGCTCACGCTCGTTTGCGCGTCTTTTGAACGGATAGGCGATACCGTATGAAGCAGATCTCACTGGCGCAGTTGCGCTTTGCCGAACTCCTGAAGCCCGGCGATGTCATCGCCTGGCCCCAGGGACCCGGCGAGCCGCTGGCGTTGACCGAGCAACTGGTCGCGCAGCGTGCTGAACTGGAGCGCCCGGCGCTACTTTTCGGCCTCACCCAATCGGCTACCCTGCGTCCGGAGCTGGCGGACCACTTCCGCTTCCACGCACTCAATGGTGCGGGGAGCAGCAGGAAAGTCACGGCGCTGGCAGAGCTCATTCCCTGCCAGATCAGTACGGTCCCCACCCTCCTGCGAGGCGGCTATCTCCAGGTGGACGTCGCCTTGATCCAGGTCCGCCCCATGCCGGGCGGTGGTTATACGCTGGGGGTGATCGCGGACTTTACCCAGGCCTTGATCGAGCGTGCCCGGGTGGTGATCGCCTTGCTCAACTCCTCACCGCCTCTGATGGGGGGTGACGCCCGCGTGAACGAAGCCGATATCGACTGGCTCGTCGACGGCGATGACCGCGTGATCGACATGCCCGACCCGGAGCCCTCGGCGGTGGAGCTGGAAGTGGCTCGGCGCGTGGCAGAACTCATACCCGATCGCGCCACCATTCAGCTCGGCATCGGAACGCTGCCGGCCGCAGTGGCCCACGCCTTGGCCGATCACCGCGAGCTGGGCGTGCACTCCGGCGTCGTCTCCGATGTGCTGGTCGACCTGATCGAACGCGGCATCGTCTCCAATGCCCACAAGGGCGCTGATGCCGGCCGCACCGTCACCGGCGGCCTGTTCGGAACGAAACGCTTGCGCGACTTCGCCGAGCGCCACGGGCTCATTGATCTCCGCAATGCCGATTACACCCACCAGATCGCGACGGCCAAAGCGCTCTCGGCGTTCCACGCGGTCAACTCGGTGATCGAAATGGATCTGACCGGCCAGGCCAACGCGGAGATCGCGGGCGGCCGCTATCTGGGCGCCGTCGGCGGTCTCGTGGATTTCGTGCGCGCGGGCACAGCTTCGCCTGGCGGACGCTCGATCCTGGCCTTTCCCTCGGCCACGCCGGACGGCAAACACTCGCGCATCGTGGCTTCACTGGGCGATCGCCCGGTCACGGTGCCTCGCGTCGAGGTGGATGTGGTGGTCACGGAGCACGGGGTGGCCCAGTTGCGCGGCTGCTCATTGTCAGAGCGTGCCAGAAGGCTCCTGCAGATCGCGCATCCGGACCACCGGGAAGCGCTCGAACGGTCCTGGCATATGGCCGGACATGTGGCCTGACATGTGACTGGACGCGCGTCCTGAAACTCTCTTTCATTTTCTTTGACCGGCTCCCAACATGACCCAAGACGTCATCCTCGAAAGCCCCGGCGACGGCATTGCCGAAATCCGCCTCAATCGCCCTGAACGAATGAACGCCCTGGGTGTTGAAACCGTGCTCGCGCTGCGGCAAGCCATAGACGAAGCCGCCCGCAGGCGGGCGCGGGTCATCCTCTTGTGCGGCACGGGACGCGCGTTCTGCGCCGGCGCTGACCTCAAGCAGCGCAAGGGCATGGATCTACCAGCCCGCCTGGCCCACAACGCCGGCATCAACGATGCCATCAATGCCCTGGCCGCCGCCAAGTGCGTGACCGTGGCGGTACTCAACGGCGTGGCGCTGGGCGGCGGGCTGGAAATGGCCCTGGCGTGCGATCTGCGCATCGCGGCCGCCGGAGTTTCATTGGGCCTGACTGAAAGCCGCATAGGCGCCTTTCCAGGCGCCGGGGGCACACAGCGCCTGTCCCGCCTGGTGGGCACCAGCCGCGCCCTGCAGATGATGCTCACGGGCGAGCCGGTCAGCAGCGAATACGCCCACTCGATCGGTCTGGTGAACGAACTGGCTTCTTCCGAAGAACTTTCATCCCGTGCGCTCGGGCTGGCCCGGCTGCTGGCCAGCCGCTCCGGCAACGCGCAGGCGGTCATCAAGCAACTGGTCTATCAAGGCATCGAGCTGCCCCTGGCTGAGGGTTTGCGCATGGAGCGCGCCGCCTTGCCGGACATCCTCGGGTCCGCCGACTACGCGGAAGGCCTCGCCGCCTTCGAAGAACGCCGGCCACCGCGCTTCGAAGGCCAAGCCTGACTCTCTCCCCTGTTTTTTTCAATTTCAAACGCCGCATCACATGAACCCCATCAAACTCAAACTTTCCCCCGAGCAGCGCGCCCTGGTCGGCGCCGTGCGCGATCTCTCCCACTCCTTGGATTTCCGGGGCAACTCCATCAAGTACATGGATGGCACCTATCCCTGGGAAAACCTCGACGCGCTGGCGAAAATCGGGGTTCTTGGCATGTCGATTCCCGAGGAATACGGCGGCTCCAATCTGCCCGTGTTCGACACGGCGCTGGTCATCGAAGAAGTGGCCAAGGGCTGCTATGCCACCGCCATGGGCCTGATGGGCATGCTGGGCGTTCAGACACGGGTGATCTCCACCTATGCGCCGGAATCCATGAAGCGGGAAATCCTGCCTCAGGTCGCCGCGGGCAAGGTGCACCTGGCCGTCTGCATGACCGAGCCGCATGCGGGCACCGACGTGCCGAACTACAAAACCAACACCGTCATCAAGGACAGCCATGCCGTTGTCAATGGTGTCAAGACGCTCATCAGCCGCGCCAAAGAGGCAGAGTGGTTCGTGGTGTTCACGCGCATCAACGGCTCTCCCGGCAGGCACGGCATTGGGTGCGTGCTGGTCAACCGCCATATGCCGGGCTTCGAAGTCACCGCCCGCTACCACACCATGGGTGGCGAGTATCTGGCCGAGATCCAGTTCAACAACGTCGAAGTGCCCGTAGAGAACGTGATCCTGCGCGAGGGCGGCATGAAGCAGCTGATGTCGGCCTTCAACACGCAGCGCTGCCTGAACCCCAGCGTCTCCCTGGGCCTGGCCGAGGCGGCGTTCGAGGAAGCCGTGAAGTATGTGCGCGAGCGCACCATCCGTGGCCAGGCCATAGCCAACTTCCAGGGTATTCAATGGAAGTTCGCCGAGATGTACCGCGACATCGAAGCCGGCCGCGCCCTGCTCTACCAGGCAGCCCTCTCGGCCAACCCTTTCCCCGATCCTTATCAGGCCGGCATCGCCAAGATGTTCGTCAATGAAATGGCGATCCGGGTGGCGAACGAAGCCCTGCAGGTGCATGGCGGCTACGGCTTCACCGACGACTATCCCATCTCACGCATCTACCGTGGCGTGCGTTACGGCACCCTGGGTGGCGGCGCCACAGAAGCCTTGAAAGATCTGGTCGGCAAGAAGATCATGAATGACTTCGACTCCGTTGATGGCTTCCTTTCTATGGGCAACTTCTGAGATGCGCTCGCTTCTATTCGTTCCCGGGCATGACGAGCGCAAGCTGGTCAAAGGCTTGAGCTCGGGGGCCGACGCGCTGATCGTGGATCTGGAAGACGCCGTGCCGGAAACCGAGAAAGCGCGTGCGCGCGGCATTACCGCGGCATTCGTGGGCGCACACCAGGAGCGTCTTCCGCTCTTTGTCCGTGTCAATGCGCTCTCCACGGGACTGACGCTGGACGATCTGGCCGCCGTGGTGGGCGCGCGCCCTTACGGCATCATGTTGCCCAAGTGCGCGTCGGTCCGCGATGTGGATCTCCTCGGCGCCTACCTGCAGGCACTGGAAGTGCGTGAAGGCGTGCCCGCCGGCCGCACCCGCATCCTCCCCATTTCCACGGAAACGGCCGCCTCGGTACTGGGGTCGGCCAGCTATGGCGAGAAACCCAACGAACGGTTGTGCGGACTCATGTGGGGAGGTGAGGATCTGGCCGCCGACATCGGCGCCACCGCCAACCGCGGGCCGGACGGACGTTACGGCGCGCCCTACGAACTGGCCCGCTCGCTCACGTTGATGGGCGCCACGGCAGCCCAGGTGCCCGCTGTCGACGCCGTGTTCACCAATTTCCGCGATACCCCAGGCCTCATGAGCGAGGCGGAGCAGGCCTTGCGGGATGGCTTTTCCGCCAAGGCCGCGATCCATCCGGACCAGATCGGCCCCATCAACGAAGCCTTCACACCCACGGCGGAAGACATCGCCTGGGCAGGCCGCGTGACCGAGGCGTTCGAAGCCAACCCCACCCGCGGCGCGATCCAGCTGGACGGAAAGATGCTTGACCGCCCGCATCTCAGATCCGCCCGGCGCGTCCTGGCGCGCGCCTCATCGGCGCGCGCGAATTGATTTTGGAGACCGAGATGTCAAGCGTTCAAAAATACCCCTTATCGGGAATCACGGTACTCGATCTCTCTCACGTCTATAACGGCCCCTATGCGACCTTTCTCATGGCCATGGCGGGCGCCGACGTGATCAAGATCGAGCCTTTCGAGGAGAGCATCTGAGAAGCCGCGGCGACATGGGTGGCGCGGCGCTGCCTTTCGCCATGCTCAACTCCAACAAGAAGCCCATCACGCTGAACCTGAAGTCAGACAAAGGGCGCGAACTGTTCATCGAGATGGCCCGGCGCGCGGACGTTCTGGTCGAAAACTTCGCCCCCGGCGTCATGGACCGGCTGGGCTTGGGGGTAGACGTGCTGCGTGAGGCCAACCCCCGCCTCATCTACGGATCCAGTTCGGGCTACGGCAAGGAAGGCCCCTACAGGGACTACCCCGCCATGGACCTGGTCATGCAGGCCATGTGCGGCGTCATCGAATGCACCGGCTACCCCGATCAACCACCGGTCAAAGCCGGCGCGGCACTGTGCGATTTCATGGCGGGCATTCATTTGTACGGTGCCATCATGACGGCACTCTATGAGCGCGAGCGCACTGGCAAAGGACGCACTGTGGAGGTTTCGATGCAGGAGGCCACCTATGCCTCGCTCGCCTCCAACCTCGGCATGTTCCACACGCGCGGCGCCGCCGCGCCTTCACGCACCGGCAACCGCCACGGTGGCCTGGGCATTTCGCCTTACAACGTCTATCCCACCACGGATGGCTATGTCGTGCTCAACGCGCCGGGCGATCATCATTTCCGCGCCATCCTGGATGTGATGGGGCGCTCCGACCTCAAGGACGACCCGCGCTTTCTCTCCCGCTCCTCGCGGGTGGCAAATTTCGCCGATGTCGATGCGCTGATCGAGAGCTGGACGACCACCCTGCCCAAACAGAAGGTGGCCGATCTCATGCTGTCCGCGAAAGTACCGTGCGCGCCGGTGCGCGGCCTGGAGGAAGTCATGAACGATGAGAACATGCATGCCCGTGGCAGCCTGCAATGGATCGAGCACCCTTCATTGGGGCGTGTACCGCTTCCTCACTCGCCCCTCTTCTTTGAAGACACCCCCCGCCGCCCCATCGAACCCAGCCTGCCCTTGGGCGCGAAGAACGACGAGATCTTCGGTACCTGGCTGGGTCACTCTCCCGAGGAGTTGCAGGCGTACCGGGCGGATGGCGTGATTTCCTGATGCGCGGATAGCCGAGCCCCGCGCGCAAGCGGAATTCAGCGCGACATGGGAGCCCCCTGGATCCCCGCGCAGGCGGGGATCCAGAAAGCCTTGGCACATCCTATAGAGTTCGATAAGCCTCCAAAGCAAAAGCCCCTCAACCCGTGAAGAGTTGAGGGGCTTTAAGTGAAGGCCATCAGTTCAAGGCACAGTCGATGTGCTGCGGCAGCAGGAACTCCCTCAAGCCGTCCTCTCCCCACTCAGAACCCACCCCGCTGAATTTGTAGCCCGTCATCGGAGCATCCGCGCGCAGCGGACTGCCTCCATTGATCTGCACCGTACCCACGCGCAGCCTCGGCACCAGCTTGAGGCATTGGTCCTTGGCGCCGAACAGATAGGCCTTGAGTCCCAGTTCTGAGTCATTCGCGATCGCGATGGCCTCGTCCACCGTGCGGTAGGTCAGCACCACTGATACCGGGCCGAAGATCTCGTTGCGTGCCAGCGGCGCCTGGTTGTCCAGGCCACCTACGAGCGCCGGGTTGATGAACCAGCCTTTCTTGATGGCCGGCCGGCCACCGCCCGCCAGGATGGTAGCTCCCCCTCCACAGCCTTTGCCAGGCCAGCTTCTATACGCTCGCGCTGAGCCGAGGAGATCACCGGGCCGACGATGGTGCCTGGATCGCGCGGATCTCCCACCGTGATTTTTTCATAGGCCTTGCGGCTGGCCTCCACGAATTCATCGTAGCGGCTTTCTTCCACCAGAATGCGCGTGGGCGACCCACAGCCTTGCCCGGCATTGCGGGCGTAGCGGGCATGCAGCCAGAACGCATATTGCTCGTAGTTCACGCCGGGCAGCATGATCGCCGCAGACTTTCCGCCCAACTCGAGCACCACGCTGCGCATGCCCGCAGCGGCCTGCTGCATGACCTGCCGGCCCACGTTGACCGACCCCGTGAAACTGACCTTGTCCAGGCCCGGATGCTCTGTCAGCGCACGCCCGGTTTCCGCGCCACCCGCGAGAATGTTGACCACCCCTGGCGGGAAGCCAGCCTCGTGTGCCAACTTGCCCAACAGCGCTACCGCCAGCGGTGCCTGGGGCGAAGAAAGCAGCACCGTGGTGCAGCCTGCTGCCAGGGCAGCGCCAATCTTGGTACCCCCGATCAGAAGGGGATAGTTGAAGGCCGTGATCGCCCCCACCACACCCACCGGCCGGTAAGCCACGGAACTCACGGCCGTGCAGGTCTCATTGAAGCCCAGGTTGCGGGTCCGGTCGCGCGTGCCGGCTTCGGCGAGCCAGCGAATGAAGGCAGCGGGCGTGTCGATATGGTTGGTCTTGAGGTTGACGGGCGACCCCACTTCGGCCAGCAAAGCCTCCATCAATTCGTCGCGGTGCGCCACCATGAGATCGGCAAACTTCAGCAGCACCCGCTTGCGCAGCGCTGGATCGCTCCAGACGCCGCTTTCGAAAGCCGCGCGCGCGGCGCTCACGGCCTCTCCTACCTGCGCCACGGAAGCGCCTGGAAATTCAGCCACCACTTCTTCCGTCACAGGGCTGACCACCCGGATCATCTCGCCTTGGCCTCGGCGATTTTCGTTGTTGATGAACAGATCCGTGTGGGGTTTAAATGAGGTTGTCTCAGGCATAGGGTTCATCTCCTTCAGTGCAATGCGGTTGATCTTGAGTGGTTCTTGAATAGCCACGCGTTCAGGCAATCCGGTAGACCCGCTTGGCGGTACCGCTGAAAAGCGCGTGGCGCTCGTGCGCAGGCAACGCTGCCGTGGCCTGCTTGTAGGTGTTCCATAGGGCCAGATAGCTGCACGATTGGCGATCGACAGGGAAATTGCTCTCGAACATGCAGCGGTCTGCCCCAAAGCGATCGATGCATTCGGCAATCAGGGGCTGCCAGGCGGGCAGGAGCTCCTTGGACGCGGCAGGGCGCGATCCGTGTTCGAAGCCAAAGCCGAAAACCGCCATGCCCAAGCCGCCAATCTTGACGACGACATTCTTCAGCGCCGCCAGCTCCGCCAGGCCCGCGCGCCATTCGGCCAGGACCTCTGCACGCTGATCGCGATACTGCTCCACACCGATACGGCCGCCCACATGATTCAGCACCACCGTGGTGTCAGGGAACGCGCGAGCCAGCGCTGCCAGATCACGCAATTGATGGTGATACAGCCAGGCCTCGAAATGCAGACCGCGCGGGGCCAATTGCGCCATTCCTCGGTGAAACTGCGGATCAGCCGTGCAGTCCGGCGGCGACATATGCTTGATGAAGCGGCCGACCACGCCGGGTTCATGCGCGAGCTGATAGCGGATACCGCGCAGCCGTCCGCGTGCAGCCGACAGTTGTTCGTCAAGTACGGCGCCCACGGCATCGCCTAACATCAGGTCGGCATGGCCGACCACGGCGGCCGCCACCCGGCATGGCCCATAGATGCCACTGTCGGCCATGGCGCCCACACCTGCCGCGAACTCGATCTCCCCGACCGGCCGCATCGCCTCCGGGCCGCTGGCGCGCCACATGGAGGAGTAAGCCTCCACGTAAACCGTGTGCGTCACCCGATGCCCTTGCCCGATGTCCGCCAGCAGATCAGGCAGCATATACCGGCTGCCCCTCCCTGGATCGTCGTACAGATGATGGTGCGGATCGACAATGCCAAGCTCCGGCTCCAGCACCGGCTCCGGCAAAGCCCGCGCATGCCATGCCTGCAGCTCAGCACTCGATTTGGGCTGGTTGCCCGCAAAAGCAGGAAAAAATGAGGTCATATCAGTTTTCCATAACGCTGCGCATGAAACACAAAAGTTCAAAAGGTCGCGGAGCAGGCCACGTCAGTGCACCCGCGGAGCTGGCTTTGCCAGGCCGCCAGGTGCGTCCCCCTCCGGGGGGAAGGCGCGTAAGCGACTCAGGGGGGTTCACCCCAACCCTTTAATGATTTTCTGGCGACCATTCAGCCACCAGCCATACTGCTCGGGCCAGGAGCCAAACGGCTCTGCCGGATCGTTGCGGCCGAGTGCGGCTTGGGCATGCAGCGGCCAGTTCGGATCGAACAAGGCCTGACGGCCGATGGCGACCAGATCGGCGCGGCCGTTGGCGATCACCTCATCAGCCAACGAGGGCTCGGTGATCAAACCTACGGCCATCGAAGCCACCCCGGCTTCGTGCCGGATGCGCTCGGCATACGGCACCTGAAACCCATATCCGCGCGGGCCACCGCCCCGGGCCGTCGAAGCCGAATGGCCCCCAATACCCCCGGACGAACAATCGACGACGTCAACGCCAGCCAACTTGAGCTCGCGGCAGAAAGCCAGTGTGTCATCAAAGCTGCGCCCGCCGTCTACCCCGTCCAGCGCCGACACGCGTGTGAACAAGGGCTGCCCGGCGGGCCACACCTCGCGTACGGCGGCCACCACCTGCAGTGGAAAGCGATGGCGGCTGGAAAAGTCTCCGCCAAAGGCATCGTCGCGCTGGTTCGTGACGGGCGACATGAAACTGTGCAGCAAAAAACCATGCGCCAGATGCAGCTCGACCACATCGAATCCCGCCGCGCGGGCGCGCCGCGCCGCCTCAGTGAACTGGCCAATCACCTCGGCCAGATCATCCGGGCCCAGTTCCGACGGCGTTTCGTAATCGGCACCGAAAGCCACCGCGCTGGGCGAGACCAGCGGCCAACCGGTTTCGCCCCGAAGCGAGAGATCATCGGCCCCCAGCGGGCCATTGCCATGCCATGGCCGCTGCCGTGCGGCTTTCCGGCCG
Organism: Ottowia sp. VDI28; assembly: GCF_049532675.1. Taxonomy (NCBI): domain Bacteria; kingdom Pseudomonadati; phylum Pseudomonadota; class Betaproteobacteria; order Burkholderiales; family Comamonadaceae; genus Ottowia; species Ottowia sp. VDI28. The sequence continues at coordinate 3,637,257 of NZ_CP149820.1, forward strand.
GCGTGGCACAGCTGGATACCGGCGGCAGCGCCCTGCGCCTTGATCAACCGTGCGATACGCGCCAACGGTTCGATCTGCGCGTCGTTCCACAGGCCGAGGTCACCATGGCTGATGCGGCCCTCGGGCGCCGTGGCGGTGGCCTCCACCATGACCAGGCCGGCACCGCCAAGGCCAAACCGTCCGTAGTGAGCCAGGTGGAAATCGTTGGCAATGCCATCCGTTGCCGAATAGGTGCACATCGGCGAGATGGCGATCCGGTTGCGCAGCGTCAGCTCGCGCAGGCGCAGAGGAGAAAACAAATCAGCCATCGCGACTTCAAACACTCCCATGCGGCAACAGAATCTGGCGCACGACCTCGCCACGATCCAGCAGATCAAGGCTGACGTTCAGGCGGTCAAAATCGATGGCTTCGCTCTTGAGCCGGTCCACGGGCAAGCGCCCTTGCCGGTACATCTCGATATAGGCCGGAATATCGCGCTCGGGCACGCAACTGCCCATGAAGGAACCGCGGAACGACTTCTCTTCGGTGACCAGCCCCGCGTGGGCATACTGGAATTGCGCCTCGCTCGCGCCAAGACCGACACAGATGATCTCTCCGCCGCGCCGGGTGATGGCATTGGCCACGGTCATGGCAGGCAGGCTGCCTGACATTTCGAAGGCCACATCCACACCGCCATTGGTCAGTTCACGCACCTGTTCCACGGCATTGGGATCGCGAGGGTTGATCACGTCGGTCGCGCCAAGCTCACGGGCCAGCGCGAACTTGCTTTCGTTGATGTCGATGCCGACGATACGCGAGGCGCCCGCTACCCGGGCCGCCATCACGCCGTTCAATCCAATTCCGCCCAAGCCGAGAACCGCCACGCTGGCGCCAGGCGACACCTTGGCGGTGTTGAACACCGACCCGGCCCCGGTGACCACCGCGCAGCCGAACATGGCGGCCACGTCCAGCGGGATATCGTCACCAATGCGCACCAGCGATTTGGGCATCGTGATCGCATATTGAGCGAAGGCCGAGATACCGCTGTAGTGGTTGATCGACTGGCCCCGCAAGCTCAGCCGGCGCTCACCGTTGGCCAGCATGCCCTGGGTGCGTGGCAGCGTCACGCTCTGGCACAAGGCCGGGCGCAATGTGAAGCAGGTGCGGCAGTGCCCGCAGCCCGACACCACGGTCATTACCACGTGGTCACCGGGTTTGACTTCGGTGACGCCAGCACCGACCTCCCGCACGATACCCGCGCCCTCGTGCCCCCCCACCACTGGCAGCTTGCGCTTGCGCAAGCCTTCCACCTGAGCCAGATCCGAGTGGCACAACCCGGCGGCGCGCACCTCTACCAGCACCTCACCAGGACCAGGCCCGTCCAGATCCACTTCCTCGATCTGAAAGGGCCGGGAATCGGCATAGGGTGCGGGTAACCCCTGTTCATACATCACCGCCGCCTTCATTCGCATGTTGTTCCTTCCTGTGTCTGAGTCATTTAAAAATGGGTAATTGCCGATCAAGTCCTTGAAGGACAAGTAGCGCCCCTTTCCGTCATTCCCGCGTAGGCGGGAATCCAGTGCATCCTATCCAGCGCCCCTGGATTCCCGCCTACGCGGGAATGACGGGAGAGGAGATGCGCGTGCACTTATGCTCCAAGGGCTACGGGATCACGCGCTCGCTCCGGTAGTGCTTCAATTGGTTGATGATCATGTCCTCGGTATCGACCATGGCGTGAAACCCCGCCTGCCGGATCTTCGTGGTCGAAGAGATGATGTCGAAGTCGCAGCCCAGCAGGAAATCCGCGAACCCCCAGGAAGCCACCTCCTCGATGGGGCGCGCCCGCAAGCCGTTTACCTTGACGATCTCATCCCAGACAGGACCTTTGTCAGCCATCCATTGAACCAGCGGGAAGTATCTGACACCCCCCATCTTCATGCCGAAATGCTCGGCCATCCGGGGCCACATGCTCTCCCAGCGGAACAGATCTCCATTAACCACGTTGAATGCCTGGTTCTCCGCTGCCGGGCTCTGGCACATCCAGGAAATGGACTCCGCCAGAAGCCTGGCATCCGTCAACTCCATCAAGCTTCTGTACGTGCCCGGCTTGCCAGGAAAATCCAGCGGCAGGCCCAGGTGGCGGCAGATGGCCGCGTAGGCCCCCAGCGTGGAAACCAGGTTCGGGCCACCACCCACGCTCATCCCATTGATGGCGGCCGGCCGGCTGGCCGACCAGGTCCAGGGCCCACAGGCCGACTCCAGAAATTTCTGCTGATCGAAATAGAAATTCGGCGGCATGTGCCCGGGCGCAGATTCCCGGGCCGGCGTCGGATAAGGCCCCATATGGAAGCCATACCATTTAGAACCCTCGATGAGGTGCACATGGCGCAACGAGGGCCCCTCGCACGCAGCCACGACGTTTCGCAGCATGGCGATATTGGGCTCCACGTTCTCGATCCCGACCTTGGCGCCTGGCGTCATCGCCGTGTAGAGCTTGTGCTTGGCCCGGGCTGCATAGACCAGATGCGTCACCCCGGTGCCCTTCAACGCCTGCCGGCAGGCATCCGCATCCAGCATGTCGGCCGAAATGTGCCCGACCGCTGGAGGCAAATCCGCTGGCGGGGTCCTGGACAAGCCGATCACCTTCCAGTTCTTCTGTTTGCGGACGATATCGATCAGGTTCTGTGCCGCCACCCCGGTTGCGCCTGCAACCAGCATGGTGCCGCCATCTCCATTCATTGGCATGCCGTCTCCGTTCTGTCTTTCATCAAATCCATCACCGCGCACTCCCGCGGGAACGAGCCTCATCCACCCAGGTAGATGCGCTGCACGCGTTCATTGCCGAGCAGCTCGGAACTGCTTCCGCGCAGCGACACCTCGCCGTTTTCCAGTACGACCCCGTGATCGGAGATCCGCAATGCAAGCCGGGCGTTCTGCTCCACCAGCACCACGGCAATACCCTCGGCATTGATCAGCTTGACCAGCCTGGCGACCTCGTGAATCATCTTGGGCGCAAGCCCCAGCGTCGGTTCGTCCAGCAGCAGGAGCTTCGGCCGGCTCATCAGCGCCCGCGCGATCGCCACCATCTGCTGCTCGCCGCCCGATAGACTGGACGCCGTCTGGTTCGCGCGGTCCGCCAGTTTGGGAAACATGTCATGCATCTGCGCCAGCCGCTCCTGAAAAGCCGCCCGGTCGCGGGAGCGGTACGCCCCCATGCGGATGTTCTCCAACACCGTCATCTCGGGAAACAGGCGCCGGCCCTCGGGGCACAGCGTGATGCCCAGGTCCAGGCAGCGCGGCGGCGAAGCGCCTTGCAGATCGGCGCCGTCGAACCGCAGTTGGCCGCGCTGCGAAGGCACCTGGCCCACGATCGCTTTCAACAAGGTCGACTTGCCGGCGCCATTGGCACCGAGAACCGTCACGACTTCGCCCGCGGACACCGTCAGATCGACTCCCCGCAAGGCAGGTACACCGTCATAGGCAACGTCCAGCCCGCGTACGTCAAGCAAGCTCATGGTCGCCCCCAGATAGGCCTCGATCACCGCCGGATCGGCCTGCACCGCATCAGGCGTCCCGAGCGCGATGGCGCGGCCTTGATTGATCACCAGAATCCGGTCCGACAACCCCATCACCAGCCGCATATCATGTTCGACCAACAGGATGTCGATACCGCGCTCATCGCGCAGGCGGCGAATCAACTCCCCCATCGTGCGCTTTTCGGTCGGGTTGAGGCCCGCCGCCGGCTCGTCCATCAGCAGCAGGCGCGGCGCGGTCATCAGCGCCATCCCCACGCCCAGCATTTTCTGCAGCCCATAGGCCAGCGCCCCGCCGTTCTGATCCAGTTGCCCGGCGAGCCCTACAAACGCCGCCACCTGCTGGCAGCGCACCTCGACCTCCCGCTCTCCGCCCCCGCGCGAAGCACGAAAATGAGCCCATGGCGCGAACGAGCGCTGCAGCAATGCGGCGCGGCGAAGGTTCTCGCGCACGGTCTCGCCCTTGAAGGTGTGCGCCGCCTGGAAAGTCCGGCCTATGCCCCTGCGGGCGATCACGTCGCTCCCCACCCCTGTCACGTCATGCCCGTCATGCAGCACTTCGCCGCCGCTGGGCCGATGAACGCCTGCGATCAGGTTGAACAGCGTGGTTTTTCCGGCGCCATTGGGGCCAATCAACCCGAAGATCTCACCCCGCTGCACGGTGAAGGACACCTCCGACACCGCCTGCAATCCACCGAAGCGCTTGCTCAGTCCTCGCAATTCAAGACTCGGCGCCGTCATCTGGACACCCCCGCTCCACGGCCTGCGCCATGGCAGCACCTGAACCGGCTGGTGCCGCAGGCCGTACAGATATCCTGGAAAGCATGCCGACCAGACCATCACGGAAGAAAAGCAGGAACACGATCAGCGCGCCGCCATAGGCCAGCAACTGATACTCCTTCACCCCCTCAGCAACTCGAGCAACGGCACGATCAGCATCGCGCCCAGCAGCGGCCCCCATGCAGAAGCAGCGCCGCCAATCACGTTCATCACCACAAGATCCACGGAAAGCCTGAAACCGAACGCATCCGGCGACAAGAAGCCGATGATGTGCGCATACAGGCTCCCCGCCACGCCGGCCATGGTTGCCGTCAACACGAACACCGCGATACGCCAGGCCAGCGCATCCGCGCCGAGCGAGCGGCTGAGTGGTTCGTCCGCTTCGAGCGACCTCAGCAAAGCGCCGATGTCCGAGCGAAGAATGGCACGCACCAGCCCGAATGACGCCAGCGCGAAGAATAGCGCAACGCCGTAGACAAGCGCCGGATCGGTCAGCCGGTAGCCGAACGCCGACATCTTGGGAATACCATGCAGCCCGCCGTTACCGCCGAACAGATCCGTCCACTCCTGAAAGGCCAGGTTGACAATCTGCCCGAAGGCGTAGGTCAGCAACACGAAATACACGCCCTTGATGCGCAGGAACACCGGCCCGAGCGCCGCCGCCACCAGTGCGCACAGCAGCGCGCTGATCAGCAAGGCCAGCGGCATCGGCACGCCAAGGCGCATCGTCAGCAGGGCCGACGTATAGGCGCCGATGCCCATGAAGGCGCTATGGGCCATCGACAACTGGCCGATCTGCAGCATCAGGTTCATGCCCAGCGCCAGCATGGCCATGATCGCGATCATGATCGACACGTGCAGCACATACCGGTCTCCGATCAGCCAAGGCACGATGGCCGCCACGGCCAGCAAGGCGAAAGGCAACCGCTTCATCTCGCCGCCCTCCCCCACAGCCCATTGGGCTTGACCACGATAACCGCCAGCACGATCACGAACGAGGCGATCAGCGCGAGCGTCGTATCGAACAGCGTCGCGAACACCGACTCGGAAAGCCCGATCAGCAAGCCGCCCAGCATCGCACCCGGCACACTGCCCAGCCCGCCCAGAATCACTACTACAAAGGCCTTCAGCATCGGCAGCTCACCCATGGTGGGCGCCACCGTATAGACGGGGGCCATCAGCGCCCCGGCGAACCCTGCCAGCGCGCTGGCAATGGCAAATGAGCGCAGGTAAACCGACCCGGCTTCGACGCCCATCAGGCTGGCGGTGTCGCGGTCCTGAGCAACCGCCTGCATCGCCAGGCCCAGGCGCGTATGGCGCAGGAACAGGTGAAAGGCCATCAGTGCCGCCACCGCGCACACCGCCACCAGGGTACGATCGAGCGGCACCACCGCTTCGTGCAAACGCCAGGTTCCGGTCACTGGCCGCTCGACCGACTGGTCGGCCGGACCAAAGAAAATCAGCGCCAAGGCCTGCAGCGTGATGGCCACCGCCAGCGACATGATCATGCCGCCCAGTTCCCGGCCCACGAAGGGCCTGTACAGCACGCGTTCCACCGCCGCGCCAAAGATCGCGGTGATGATCGTCGCCAGTATCACGGCCGGAAAATAGCCCAGCCCCAGATGGCCGTTCAGCGCCAGCACGGCAAACGCCCCGACCATGTACAGCTCGCCATGCGCAAAGTTGACCATGCGCATGATGCCGAACACCAGCGTGAAGCCCAGGGCCATCAGCGTGTAGACCAGCCCGGCCATCAGGCCATTGACCGCCATCTGCTCAATCAGCGCGGTCATGTTATCCCCCCTGAGTCGCTTACGCGCCTTCCCCCCGGAGGGGGGACGCACCTGGCGGCCTGGCAAAGCCAGCTCCGCGGGTGCACTGACGTGGCCTGCTCCGCGGCCTTTCGGACTTTTCTTCATATCTGGTGAGTGGCGTGGCATCGCAACGGTCAATTGATATGACTCACTTGGTCTTGCCGATGACCACCGGCTCGCCGTTCCGGATGGCGCCGATGTAGTTGATGCTCATCACCTGGGCATCCACGCCGTAAGTCGCCTTGCCGCCGAAAGTCAGCTGATCGCCCTGAATCGATTTCATCGGCAGCGCTTTCGGAAAGGCCGCCACGACTTTGGACGTATCCTCGGCCGTACCGGCCTTCTGGATCGCACTCACCAGCACGGCCGCGGCGTCGTAGAACGACACGATGATTTCATTGGGATCCTGGCCGCGCGCCTTCTTGTAGGCGGCTGACAGGCGCTTGTATCCCTCGTTCGCCGGATCGGCATACAGCATGTTGATCGTGCCCTCAGCCGCCTTGGCACCGGCGCTGGCCACGATGTCCTTGGGACCGGCGCCACCGGTCTTGCTGAACTGTTTGTCGTAACCCAGCTCCCGCGCCTGCCGGATGATGAGCCCCGCGGTGGCCGGCGATGTGCCGCCCAGCTCGATGACGTCCGGCTTCATGGCGATGACCTTGGTCAGCATCGGCTGGAAGTCTTTCTGGGCACGCTCGAACAGTTCGCTGCCCAGCACCTCGAAGCCATTGCTCTTGAAGACCTTGGTTGCAAGCTGCGTCTGGTCCCAGCCCGTCTCGTCGTTCGGGTTGATGATGACAATGCGTTTGCCCTTGACGTTGTCCTTCATCCACCCGATGAACGAACCGATGTAGTCATCCGGCGGGCTGTACAGTCGGATCATGTAGTGGCTGCTCTTGTCCAGTGCCTTGCCCGTGTACGAAGCCGTCAGCGCCACGACCTTGTCGTCCTCCACCTGCTGCTTCAAGGCCATGGTGGCGGCCGAGCCCATGATGATCACGTACTTCACGCCGTCCTGGTTCACCAGGCGGTTGTAGGCGGTCACCGCATCGGCCGCCTTGTATTGGTCATCGTAGGCAATGACCTCGACCTTGTACTTCTTCGAGCCGACCGCCAGCCCTCCCTTGCTGTTGATCTCCTCGGCCAGAATGCGTGGCCCCTCGGCCGCGGCCAACCCCCACGGTGCTCCTCCGCCGGTCAACGCCGCGATCACGCCGATCTTGACGGTCTGCGCCGAAGCGGCGCCGATGCTCGCGGTGATAGCCAGCAAAGCCAGCGCGCGGGGGAACTTCAGGGTCATGAGATGTCTCCGTTGTTGAATGGATGGTCAGCGCTCTCGTCGCTTTCGAAATTCAGTTTAGGAATTCGAGTGCCACACTGTCCATGCGTTTTTTCGGAAAACGGTCTCCTCGAATCGTGAACCGTCCGGTAAAACCCGCATTCGCAGCCTCTACGAGGACATAGGGAAAAGCTCCCGGCGGCTCCATGCCCGCTTGCTTGACCAATTGCGGCCATGACCGGAACTCAGCGCGGCATGATGATGTTGCCGCACCCATCTATTCAGACCTCACCATGAAAAAAGCCACCCCGAAGGGTGGCTTTGCGAATCAGCCCAGTTCGGCTAGGCCGCGTCGCCAGACAAGCGGCGGAGCGCTCTCCAGCTCAACCCGGCCATCAGCGCGGCCAGCAAGCCCAGTGCCCACTCACCCAGCGTAGGAATGGGGGCCATCCTTGGTCTGGTGCTGTCAGTCACGGTGACCGAACCCTGGCAAGGATTGGAGCTTCCCGTGCAGCGCGGATCTCCTGCCGTCGCCACCGCGGTGTTGGTGATGTCGGAGGAGCTGGTTTTCTTGACCGTCAAAGCCGCTACCGTTACATTGCTGGCGTTGGCAGCGATGCCCGTGGTTGAAGTACAGCTGACAGAGGTCGTGCTGCCATTGCCAGCCAGCGGCAGTCCCGCGCTGGGGGTGCAGGTGAAGCCCGCCCCTGGGCTGACGGCGGTGACCGTGATGCCACTGGGAATGGTGTCCACCACGGTGGTTGGGTTGGTAGTGGCCACCGGACCGCCGACGTTGCTGGCCGTGATCGTGTAGGTGAACGTATTGCCGTTGACCGCGTGTTGGACGCTGGAGGTCTTGGCTACGGTCAGGTTCAGCGCGGCCGGCAGGTTACCGCAGCTCGACGCACTGGCGGTCACGCTGCCCGTTATCGAAGCCGTGTTGAATGCGCCATTGCCAGCTGAGTCGTTGCACGTCAAGGCTGTCGCCGCGGCACTCGTGGTGTAGGTGATCGTCACCGTATAGGTATGCGATGCACTCTTGTTGATGGTGACTCCGGCATCGCTGACCTGGCCTGAAGGACTGCTCGGATTCAAGGCCGGATTCACTGTGCCGCCCGAGGTCGTCACGGTCCAACTGTTCAACGTGACGCCGGATGCAAAAGCAGGCGTATCACTCAACGTGTAGGTCCCGCTGGCCGAGCCCGTGTTGGCCACGGTCACGATATAGGTGGCCGTCCATTGATTGCCGCTGCCATTCGTAAATTGCGGTGAGGACTTCGTCACGCTGATATCGGGTGCCACGATGGGATCGCTGTCCTCCGCGCTGCAAGGTGTTTGCACCGTGCAGCTTCCGCCGCCCGTCACGCTCGCCATGTTCTTCGCCTGGGTACCCGCATCCCCAGTCACGGTGGCGCTCACGGTGAAAGTCACCGAACTGTTGGCATTCACTGTGACGTTGGTGCAGCCCGCAGGCGTACAGGTACCGCTGCTGTTCGCCGCGATGCTGTTGATCGTCAGCCCGGTCGGATTATCGGTCCAACTCACCCCGGTAGCTGCCGCGCCACCTGTGTTCTGGATGGTGACGGTGTAACTGACAATGTTGCCTTTCACCACCTCGCTGAGATTGTTGGTCTTGCTCACAACCAGACTGGACGGGTTGGTCGGCGTGCTCGAACTCGACGTGTTGTTGGCCATGTTGGGGTCGGCGGTCGTTGAGCTCACCGTGGCGGTGTTGTTCAGATTGCCCGTCGCGCTGGCGGACAACGTGCCCGTGATGGTGTATTGACGCGTATCACCCGGGTTCAGTGCGCCGAAGTTGCAGGTCACCGTAGAACTGCCGGAGCAGACACCTCCTGCGCCCGCACCGCCGAACGTCAAGCCTGTCACCGATGCAGGCACCGTGTCGACAGCCGTCGAAGTAGCCGCGGCGGACGGGCCGTTGTTCTGCACCGTGATGTTCCAGGTCACCTGCTGGCCTGGTATGGCCGGATTGGGCGAAGCCTGCGATTTGGTGATCATCAGGTCAGCCGATGGCGTCAACGTGACGGGGTTAGTCGCCGTGTTGTTGCTGGTGTTGGGGTCAGCCGTATCGGCCGGCGGGCTGATCGTCACCGTGTTGGAAATACTGCCCGTTGCGCTGGGATTGATCGTCGCCACCACCGTATAGGTGATCGTGCTGCCCACAGGCATGCTCACCGCGTTGCTGATGTTACCGCTGCCGCTCGCGCTGAACCCGGTAGCCCCGCCCGTGGCCGACGCGGACCAGGTAGCGCTGCTCACCCCAGCCGGGAAATCATCAGCAATGGTCGCATTGGTCACCGCATCGGGGCCGGTATTGGTGGCGGTAATGGTCCATGTCACCGCCTGGCCCGGAATCACCGTGCCCGCCGACGTCTTGGTCACTTGCAGATCCGCCTCACGGTGTGTGTTCGTGATGGTGCAAGTGGTGTTCGGATTGGCACTGGTCAACGTCAACTGGTTCCCGTTCAGGGTACCGCCATTGCAGCTCCAGGCCCCGGGCGTGTATTGGGTTTCCTGGGTGGACTCGCTCAAGGTATAGGTGCCGACAGGCACAATACCGCTGGCCCCGCCCGCGCCGCTGAGCACCACCGGACCGCTGGCCATCAGCCCGAAAGCGCTGGCTTGGGCTTGCCCGACAAGCCGATTGTTCACCGACTTCTGCAACGTCAGAGAGACCGTGGGCGGGACAACCGCTACAGTCGTCGTATTCTCACCTTCGCTGCATTTGGCTCGCGTGTCGGGCCTCAGATTGGGATCGGTATCGCCCGTGACGACAACTTCACTGTTTCGCCACGAGATTGCATACGGCAGCTTCAACTTGCCATTGGTGTCTGCAACACACTGTACCTTGACATTCTGAACCTTCCAGACCTCAGAGCCTTGTCCGCTGAAACCGCCGGCCACATTGCCGGGCAGGGTTGGGCTCGTGAAGCCGGTGCCAAGCGGCGTGTCTCCCGGGAAGTGCGCTACCGAGCAAATGTTTCCGGCAGTTGTCGCGGAGGGATCATTGTTGACTTGTCCAAAAAACAAGCCACCGTTCTCACGTGAAGCACCGGTCGTACCGCTAAGACCCACGACGATATCGACAGTCAACGAATCACCTTCCGTGCAACTGGTCAGTGGAGTTCCGTCCGAGTGATTGAGAACCGTCATTGACGGACTCGCACCGAAGTCGTTGGCCGTGCAGTTCAGGCTTCCACTGAAACGATTACCAACACAAGTTGTATCGGCGGTCGCGGAGGAAGTCGCCGTGATCTGCGCATGCACAGGCAGCGAAAGAGCCATGGAACCAAATGCCAGCGCAACCGCACCCCACCACCGCCCGAAGGCATCGCCAAATCCTTGCAATCGCTTTTCCATCATTGTCTTCCTCGCCCTACGGTCACTCTCACAATGGCGGTGGATATGTCTCTGGCTCAGCCCTGACCTCGGCAGCCAAACTCACGGAGTGAATATCAATCCTTCGCCGAACACGGAACGGACAGGCATAGATAGGCCGGTGATCTGCCTGACCTTCTTGCGCAACCGGCACAGATTCGCTTCGATGCGGTGAAAGCCGCCTTCGGCCTGGGCCACCCCCATGGCCTCGGCCACGGCAAACTTGCTGACCAGATTCCCCTGCGCGGCAGCCAGACAGCCCATCAGCGCTGTCTCGCGGCTGGTGAGAGGCACCACGTCCGCAAACGGCGATACCAATGACCTGCGGGTGCTGTCAAACCGCCAAGGCAAATCGGATGAAAGAGGAAATGCGGTGGATGGTCCGCTCCAGTGCCCCCGGAGCGCGCCAATGGCCGACATGAGCGCCCTTGTCTCGATGGGCTTGGCCAAGTGCATCAATCCTTTGGAAGGCTGCCCCCAGGAGAATTGATCGTGCGATTCATCGGGGGCATCCAGGATGACGACTGGTACGCCTTCCGCCACCAGGCGTTCGGTCAACCTCGCGCTCAACGAACCGGGTTCACCTGCCGCCATGACCACCAGGTCCGCGCTGTCACGCAACAGGCGCAAGCAAAAGCCCTCTGGCGTTGCTTCGGTCCAAACGCGATAGCCTGCTTGCCCCAGACAATCGTATAAATACCGACGCACCGCCAAATCCGCTTCTACTACCGCGATAGTGCTGTCATACTCCACTAGTACATCGGTACTAGGAGCCTGCGCATCCAGCAAGGTTTCGGGGGCATTCATCAGAATGGCTATTGAGAAAATGTGAATTTTTCTCAATTAGATGCACATGGATACAGCTTTTGCTAATCACAATTGCTCACAAGTTCGTCGTAAAACCACTTTGACGTGAAGAAATTCACAGTTTTGCCCGGCGAAATTCCATACCGAATCGAATTTCCGCTCGATACAGCTTGATCTTGTGTTGACGTATGAAAAGCGGCTTCTCTCGTTTCGCCTCGGCCGCTGTAGTACTACGGACCTATCCCTCACGAGTAAGGCTTGGTCCTCATGGCCTTCGAACAGTACAGGTCCAGCACATCGAATCAGCGAACCCCGGTCTGGCATCGGTCAATGACCGATCAAGGATCTGATGCCTGTGCCAAGCCCGATCGTGACTTGGAGGTCCCTGCGTTGAGCACGTTGAGAAGATGGAGCATGAAAGCACGGGATTGCGCAAAGCGGCGCCACGCTGAACAGAGCATGCTTTCTTGCCGTGGCGCTCATTGACCGCAGAATATCTGGCGAGCACTCCATGAAACGAAGCGCAGAAATGAAAGCACAAATGAGAGCGCAAATGAAAATGCCTCGCTACCTTTTAAGTAGCGAGGCATTCAGGAACCACCAGGGTGAATAGTGGCTCCCCGACCTGGGCTCGAACCAGGGACCTACGGATTAACAGTCCGGCGCTCTACCGACTGAGCTATCGGGGAACAAGCCTTGTAGTATAGCCTATTCTTTTGCGCTTTCCGCAGCGCAGCAAAGGAAATGACGGCGAACTTGCAGATTGCCAGAGGAGCGCGATCGCATCGCGCCTCTCGACGTCCAATCGATCGTCTTCATCAACCCGCATCAACCGCCAATGCAAAAAGCCCCGCACTTTCGTGCGAGGCTTTGCTTTATTTGGCTCCCCGACCTGGGCTCGAACCAGGGACCTACGGATTAACAGTCCGGCGCTCTACCGACTGAGCTATCGGGGAAGAGCCTATGATTCTAGCCTAGTTTTTTACAGTTTTTGCCTTCATCCGAAAAGAAGCAAAATTTTGATCGGCCAGCGAACACCTGGAACATCAATTTTGATGCTCCCCACCGTTTTGATCCGCAAGCCTGCTAGAATGCCGAGTTCGACAAGACACTGGAGAGGTGGCAGAGTGGTCGAATGCGCCGGACTCGAAATCCGGTATACGGTTCTCCGTATCGAGGGTTCGAATCCCTCCTTCTCCGCCAGTACAAGAAAAAGCCGCCCCATCAGGCGGCTTTTTTTTGCCCGGAATCCCTTGCCTACTGTAGAGTTGGGTTAAGCAAGGCCAAATACGGCCACTTAAGGACTAAACGGGATGGCCCATGGGATGGCCTACAAAAAATGCCAAAGATTGCGCGTGAACTTGGACCCTTGGAAGTAAGCCGCCTGAAGGTCGAAGGCGAGCACCCCGTGGGTGGTGTGCCAGGGCTCTATCTTCGCATCGATGGCGGATCTCGTGCATGGGTGCTCCGCTATAACGTGGACGGCAAGCGCCGCCGCATGGGGCTCGGCGCCTTCCCCGGTGTTCCGCTGGCCGCGGCGCGCGAACGTGCTCGCAAGGAGCGCGCCCTCCTCGATCTCGGTCACGACCCGATTGCCGAACGTCTGGCCGGCCGCGAGCGCCAGATTCAGAAACGCGCCATGACCTTCAAGGTGGCCATGGAAAAATGCATCGACAGCAAATCGGCTGAATGGTCGAATGCGAAGCATGCGCAGCAGTGGACCAACACCCTGACGACCTACGCCCTACCCTCCATCGGCGAGATGAGCGTTGCCGATATCACGACAGATGACATCCTGAAAGTCCTGCAACCGATCTGGACCACCAAGACCGAGACTGCCACACGGGTGCGCCAGCGGATTGAAACGATCCTCGACTGGGCCACTGTCCTCAAGAAGCGGAGTGGCGACAACCCCGCTCGCTGGGGCGGTCACCTTGAGGTGCTCTTGGCGAGGCCATCGAAGGTAACCAACGTCGTGCACCACAAGGCCGTGCCCTACGCCGAATCCCCCGATGCATTCAGGCGGATCTCCGCCACGCACGGTAACGGCGGCCGGGCCTTGATGTTCCAGATTCTCACTGCTGTACGCTCGGGCGAAGCGCGCGGAGCGCTTTGGTCGGAAATCGACGATCAGAGCGCCATGTGGATACTGCCAGCCGATCGAATGAAGGGCCGGCGTGAGCACCGCGTGCCGCTCTCAAGCCAGGCGATTGCCCTGCTGATGGCCCAGCCGCGTATCGCCGGCACGGACTTGATTTTTCCTTCGCTGAAAAAGAAGCCCCTTTCCGACATGACCCTCTCTGCCGTCATGAAGCGTTTGAGCATCGAGGGTGTGCCCCACGGGTTCAGATCATCCTTCAAGGACTGGGCGACGGAGGTAGCTCATGCGCCGACCGAGCTTTCCGAAATGGCCCTTGCTCACGTGATCGAATCAAAAACGGAGGCGGCCTACCGCCGCGGGGATCTGCTTGCACGCCGCGCCAAGCTCATGCAGCAGTGGGCAGACTATGTGGCTCCGGTTGGCAAATAGAAGCTATCCTTTAGGATTCCGGCTTCTGATCTGAGGCGTGAATGTGCAATAGGTACGTGACCCCCGAAGAACGTGAGATTGAAGACCTCTGGCACGTCGGCCGACACAACCCTGACCGTTGGTGGGACAAGGATGTGTTCCCCCGCGGCCGTGGCGCGTTCATCCGTCGCGCCAAGGACGACGTCGGCTACTCGCGCGAGCTGGCGGCTGGCCAATGGGGCCTGATTCCCTGGTTCGCCAAAACGGCGAAGCTGACCTACTCCACGAACAATGCCCGATCCGAGGAGCTGGAGGCCAAGGCCACCTACCGGCAGCCGTGGGCGCGCGGCCAGCGATGCATCATTCCAGCAACTGCTTTCGACGAACCGAACTGGGAGACGGGCAAGAACATCTGGTGGCGCTTCCGGCGCGCCGATGGGTTGCCGTGGGGCTTGGCGGGGCTCTGGAACATCTGGACCGACAAGGCGACAGGTGAGCAGCATGAGAGCTACACCATGCTCACAGTGAACGCCGACACCCACCCGATCATGAGCCGAATGCACAAGCCAGATCCGCGCCTTGGCCCTGATGAACAAGATAAGCGTAGCGTGATCGCCATCGAGTTGGAAAACGTAGACCTGTGGCTCACCGGCACGATTGAGCAGGTCAAGCCTCTCCTCCGGCCTCCTGTCATGGAGGTCCTAGACGCCGGCCCAGCCTGATCAGTTGCTTTACATTCGCAGCCTCAATATACTGGATAGCCATACAGTATTTTATGAGGTTGCCCCATGCATCCACCCATCTTCCTTGACGGGCCGGGATCTGATTTGCCGAGCGCTGGCCAAGCTGTGCTCGATCTGCATCAGCGCCTGCTTTCACGCTTCTCCACGCAAAAAGCGCTGGATGAAGCCTATGTCGAAGCGCTCGAAGCCGCTGAGAACGACGATGAGTTCGGCATCAGGGAACGGCAGCCGACAAGATTCGAGAACGCATTCCGCGAGCTGGCCGCGCAAGTCCACCTTCAGCGCAGGTTGCCCGCAAATGCCGAGTTCCTTTATGAGATCCCCTGAGAGCGCATATGCCAAACGCCCCTATGCGCAGCAACCCGTTCGACTACGGTTCTCACGAAACCGAAAAGCCGTTTCATCAGTACCTATTGGGCAGCGAAGAGGACGGGTCTTCATTTTTGCCAGAAGCCACCCTGGAAATTTTGGATACAACGCACGACGTAGAGTTTGTCCACCCGCGCTATGGACGCGTGCGGGCCACGTATCGCTGCGCGTCTTACAAGCACTACAAGAATCGCTTTTACCGCTGGAGCCTCGAGTCTGCCGAGCAACTTGATCCAGACGCCCCCCGCCCGAAAATCGGCCAGAGCGGCAATCCGGAAATTCGTTTCTATGCCTTTGGTGAACCTGTGAAGCAATGGCCAAGATCTTCCGGCTGACCTCCGATTGCCTTGTGTGGCTGATCAGGTGCGTCTGCTCTCAGGCGGAAACTCCAGCGTACCCACCCCAGCGGCCGGCTTGGACGAAAGCCAGTACACCCACAGCCCTTTCATCCACGCCAGCGCATAGAGCACGCTGACGACGAAGATGCCCCACTGCCCAGCCTCCCAGCTCGCATAGAACCAGAACGGCTGCCCCAGCATGCCGAATACCGGCGCCCACCGGCGGGCGCTATCGGTTCGGGCCTGGGACAGCCAGGCCGCCAGGGCACCCAGCAGAGCAATGGCGATCTGATCGAAAGACATACAGGAATAATACTGTATGTTTAACCAGTATTCAACTTGTGGCGGGAGCGGCTTCGCGGGCCACTTCTGCAGAGAAAGCTGTGATGCGCTGGCCCAGAATGTCGGAAAGCTGCCCCATGAGTTCCGCCTGAGCCTGCAGGCGACCCTGCTCTTTGACGGGTAGCGTTGGAAAGATAGGGTTGTCCAAGATGAACGCGCAGAGCTTGGCAACGCGGTCGTCGTTCTCTGCCTTCTCGGCGACCACGCGCTGCTGGTGCGGAGGTAAGTTCGCACCAGGCGCCGGAGAGCTTGCGACAAGCTCCGATGGACACATCGCTGCCAGGACGCACATAATGCCGTTGGCAATCGCCCCCGCCTTGGAAGGCTCATCCGCCACCCGAGAGGCCGCGCCAGACACCAAGGCATATTCCAGCTGCTCGCGCCGGGTTGACTGTCGGTATTCCTTGCTGGTTGCAGTCTTTTCAGCTGTCTCGGCCTTGGCGGCTTGACCCTTCTGGAAAGGCATCCATGTGCAATAGTTGCCGGCGGGACGATCCGCGGCGTCTGGATCCTGAACGAGCAGCACGCTGGTGCGCGAGTGCGGGACTCCGTCGGCATCGAGTACGGTGAGGTTTAAGCATGTATCGCTCCAGACGCGGGCGATGATGGCAGCCAGTGGTTGGCCATCGCTGGCACGGGCGAATCCAGATTCCCCGGTAAGCTGCGACGGGTAAAACCAAACAACACGGCCAACGGTAGGTTTGATGGTGGGAGAATTCACGGGGATCCTTCAGTGGTGCCGGCATCCGGCCGGCGCGGTTTGATGAAACATGGGAAGGGGAGGAAAATGCAGGCCATGGCAGACGCAAGCACATTCCAAATTGACGTGTACCGCGCGAGAGTTGAGCGATATGCCGCCGAGGTGGACAGATATCGCTTAGTGGCTGAGAAGGCGGGATACGGAAAAGACCACCCCCTGGTGCAGGCGCTCATGGAGCAAGCGAAAGCGGAGAGCATTGATCTGCCCGAAGCTCCAACTTTTGAGCCGCCAGAACTTCCGAATCTGCCTGTGCTTGCAATACCGCGCATAGAAATCCCCGATCCAAGCATCACGGCACCTGAAATTCCGAAGGTCTGACAGGGATCACTGGCCAGGCCTCGGTGAAGGCTCGGACATCAGACGCGTGGCCTGTAGCTTTCGTTGCCACCTCTCCATATCTTCGGCGGCAGTCGTCGTATACGGTACCGAGGGTAGTGGCGTACTCAAGGACGGAGGCGGGGGAGCGTCAGCGAGTCGGCGGGCGGCATCTGCGGCTTGACTGCGCAGGCCGTCAGAAACAGCGTTGAGATGGTCAATGTCGTAGCGCAGGCGCGCTTCACGTGTGCGGGCAGCATTGATGGCTCCTTGGTATTTGGCGTTGACGGCTTTCTCCGCGGTGCGGGTGGCCTTCTGGGCTTGCGCGAGGTCGGCGGCATGCTTGGCTTCCAAGGCCGCGATCTGGCCGCCCAGGCGCCAGTTCTGGGTTTGCCAAGCGCCGGTAGCAGCTATGGCTGCGCCGAGCAGTGCGGCAGCGACGTGGGTATAGATCACAGCCGCGCCCTCCACTCCTGCAGGCGCTCGCGCAGCGCGCTCCGGCGCCATGCGCCGCGCACTCGATTGCGGATCTCCCAGACCGCCATGAGCATGGCACCGCCGAGTTGGACGGCCCAATACTTGGCCTGCTCCAGCAGCTTCATTTCCGCACCGCGTTGTAGATCATGATGATCAGCGCCATCAGGACGATCGCCACGATGGCCCAGCCTTCAGGCGTGAGCGCCAGGAACATCAGCACCTTGAACCAGGGCGGCATATAGGCGCCGCTGGCCAGGGCCGAAACCGGCAGAATTGCGATCAGGAAGGTAAGAAAGATGGCTTTCATCAACGTCTCCAGAACATGAGGAAATCCAGCGCGCGGCGCCACCAGGGAGCGGGGGCGGGCGCTGGTGCGGAAACCGAGATCTCAGGAGTGACGGAAGGCTCGGCCACCACGGCGGGCGGAGCATCTGGCGTCTCGGGCATTGGTTGCGCGGCCATGCAGTCTTCGTAGCGCTTCAGCTGGCGCGTCCACGAGCCCATGCACACCTTGTTGCCCGGATAGGAGCAATCCTGTTTCCAGGCGCCCTTGACCAGCACGAGACCAGGGCCGGGCCCTTGGCGGCCGGCGTTCATCAGCTTGTAGGCCAGATAGGCTTTGCAGGCGCCAACGTAGTCGCCCGCCACGGTCTTGGCTCGGATGCTGGATGCATTGAAGGCGCCGCAGCCGTATTGGCCTGCAAAGTCCACCGCGATATCAAATTCAGCTTGGCTGACCAAGGTGTCCCCAAGGCTATCTCGGACACATTGACCGTAGGTGCGCTCCAGCTCCCCCAGCGCCAGATCCTTGGCCCGCTCCCTGCTGATTGGAGGGTCGGTCATCGTGACGCGAGTGCCGTCCTCGTAGTGGGTGCTGCCGTAGCCGATGGTTGGCACGTCGCCTTTGGTCGGAATGTAGGGTGGCGAGCTGAAGCCCTCAACCCCCATCCACGCCAAGCCCGCGGTGATCGAAACGACCAGGATTCGGGCCGGCATGCGCGAACGGCCATCACTCGCCATCGGCCCCACCTTTCGGCTTGATCCAGCCGAAGCGCTCGAATGCCGGGCGCCAGATCTTCTTCCAGAACCACTCGCTGATGAGCAAGGCCGAGTAGAAGAACGCCGCCGCAGCAGCAGCCTTCTCCCAGGAGGTGATGCCGAACGCCACCCAGACGCTGATGAGTTTTGCCATAGGGATGCTGATTTGGGTTCGGTCTTCCATGTCAAGCTTCCTTCCATGCCTTGGCCGACCAGCCGATGGCCACCACCGCCACGCGATCACCTTCTTTCGGCGACTTCAGGGCAATCTCCAGCTTGAAGCCGTAGCTTCGGATGCGCGCGAAATCGCGGCCAAGCACGCTCACGCGTTCAATGCTTTTGAAGTGATAGGCGTCCCCGCAGCGCAGGAGGAAGTGTCCAGATTGGCCGGTACTGATAGCGAGGCTGCCGCTGATCAGATCGATAGGCCCGTTGACAGCCGCCCCCAGATCCAGCGCCAGCTTCGTCGCCCGGTTTCGCAGGCCTACCCAGACATAGCGGGCCCAGCGGCTCCGCGGGTGATGCCCTTTGGCGTAATAGGCGTCGCCGTCATAGAAAGGGGTGTCATAGGTCACCTGCAGGCAATCAACCAGCGGATCCCAGTTCAGCACGTCGTGGTAGTCGACCCAGACGCCCTCGCCTGCACTCGCATACCTGATGAACTCCGGATGATTTGCGGGTACCCAGACTCCGCCGGAATCACCGTTCAACGAGATGTTGTTGTCCCAAGCCGAAAACGGCGGCGGCAGCTTGTTGGCCGATCGCGGCACGAACGGTATGACCATGGCCATGACAATCGGCGCCGACAGATCGAAGAAGCGAATCTTCCAGTCGGACACCAGCGCCCGCCACATGCACGACCATGCGAACGCTTTATCCGCCTCTGGCACATCGGGGAGTGCGTCTATGGCCTTCCTGACGGCCCTATGTCCGAGCGCGTCATAGACCAGCATGACAGCCAGCGCCACCCCAGCAGAAGCGCCAGCCCATGCAAGGAATGTTGCGAAGAATGACGCGAGTTCGGTTTTCATGAACCCGGAGTTTTCCGGGCCGGGCTCTATACGTCGAACCCTATACGGGGGTGCTCAGGCGAGCGGGCCGAAAAGCTCCAGCCGCGACAGCTTGCCGGCGGTGCTGACAGTTATCGCATTGGAAAGCGATGCACTGATCTGGTCCCCCACCGACAGGATTGCCATACATGTGACTTGGTTATAGAGCCCCGTCGATGCAGCGCTGACGGCCATTGCTGTTCCATTTAAATGAATCCGCACGTCGGTGGATGTCCCCAGGGACCCGTTCCTTAGAAAGGCGCCCATAAAGTACAGGCCAGCCCTTTCAATGACAGCAGCATTCAATGAGGGAGTCCAGATGCTGTCCGAGTCGACGTCGATCACGTCATAAGGAATATTCGTGGCGGACCCCACTGCGACGTTGGTGCCGCGATATACCAACATGTGCCCGAGCGGCTTCCTTGCGCCAGATCGGGGATTGAGGTCACCGAACATGGTGACCTCCTTGAAAGCCAGTCAGTTGCTCGCCAGCTCCTGCACGCTGAGAAGTGACGCCATGACATTCCCGCCGAAATATGACGAAACGGTCGATGAACGGTTTAGGTACGCAGCCCCGCTCGAAACGCCCCAACGCGTGAGAATGGTGATCGGCGCACCTCCATCTGCTGGCAACGATGCCTCCAGGCTGATCGATTGGTTTGAATTGAATACCGTGGTTGTCGCGAAGAACGCATTGAGTTCCCCACTCCTGAACAAGGCGAAGCGAACGCCAGCCCCGGTTACGGTGGTCACTCCAAACGGAATGAATAGGCCCACGCGCAGCGTGCTGTCCGGCCGCCGCGGCGTGATGCTGATCGAATAGTCGATCAGTGAATCCCCGTCGGATGACGTCGGAACCGTAGAAATGCCCAGGGTGACGCTTGAGGTGGTGGCGGTGCCGGGGATTCTCTTTTGAATGTGCTGCAGCACGGCCCCGCTGCCCTGGAATAGCCCTCGCGGATTTAGCTCGCCAAACATGCGAGCCTCCGTCGATGGACTTGACGTTTTGCCTTGCAGGGGTTACCCCCCGCAAACAAGAGACCATCTATGCGAAGGACTGCCCCAGCCACAAGAGTGTTACTCGTACCGCCGGGATGCAGCGACACCGATACAACATCTTGCGGCTGCAAGATGAGAGCGACAGAGAGGGATTTCCAGTAGTTGGCCAGAGTCTCTACATAGTCATTCAAGCTATTTACCACCAAGGAGCCTGTCACCGTGCCTGAGTTCGTGGTCATATAGCCAAAAAATCGAAAGCTATAGAGTCCGTAATGTGGCGCCACAAAGGAGCTGCCTCGCCACCCAGGTAGAGCGCCCTGCCCTGTCAAGCTGATCGGGGAATACTGGTTCGCGGTCAGCGATTGATTGCTTGCGGACACCAGTTGAATGGAACTCGACCGAACCCGGCTAGAAGTTCTTGGGCTCATATCTCCGAACATCAGAAATCCCCTCCTTCCCCGAAGGCATCAATCACCTTGCCCGATGCCGGCGTGGTGAGCGGAGCAATCTTGATCGTGGTGCCGGCTGCGAGGTTCAGGACGCGGTTGCCGTAGGCGTCATAGCTGGCAAAGGGCAGCAGCGCCGAGCGCAGCACGTCCACACTCGCTACGGTCCCGTTGTTGCCAGAGTTGGCGGGGACAGGGACCGTGCTGATGAGCCGGTCGGTACCGGCGCCGCCCACGTTGATGAACACCTGGACATTGTTGGCAGCGGAGTCGGTGCTGGCCAGGTTGAACGACTTCAGCACGGAGTCGTTCGCGCCAGCCGTGAACACCGTCACCTTGGCCGTGCCGTTGGCGTTCGTGAGGGTGCCGTCCAGGTTCTTGACGGCCTGGAGGAATGGAGAAGTAGTGGTCTTGGCCATGGTTAGAGCAACGCCCCGCCAGGATTGAAGATGAGACCCATATCAGCGCCAGAGCCGCCTGCAGGGTTGTCGATCGGCACCCAGGCCACGCCGTCCCATTCCCAGGTAGCGCCGCCGGCGGTGTGGGTGTCTCCGACCGTGGGGGAAGAAGGGAAGTCGATCATGATGTGGCCACCCGAACTACCGCGAAGCTGATGCTGAGGGCCTCCGATAGAGACCCAGCAGAGATGTTCGTCATGCGAATCACAAACGAATCGGCCACCGAGATCGGCACATCTATCCTGTAGTTGAGACCGCCGCCGCTGTGGGTCGTAACATAAACCACGTCGTCCGAATCAACCGCGGTATTGTTGACGGTGAAAGACACTGTGGCGCCAGCAGCTAGTGCGGCGTTGTGTGTGGTAATTGTTCCGGATGGCTCGTTGATCGAGACAGTGTTGTTCTTGCTGACGGTCTGAGTGACCGTGCCGCCCGCACCGGTTGTGTAGCCTATGGCGCCGCTACTTGAGAGTCCCGACCCGGCTGGGCCTGTCGCTCCGGTTGCTCCAGTGGCGCCCGTCGCCCCTGTACTCCCGGTGGCCCCCATCGGCCCGGTTTTCCCTTGCTTCCCGACCACGCCGACCCACTGCGTTGAATCCGCGTCCTCATAGAGGATGTACATCTGCCCGTTCGAGCTGTTGAACCACAAGTCTTTGGCCGTGGCTCCAACAGGCGGTGTATCGCTGACGAACGCCCGTGCCGGCGTGCTCGGCAGCGAATCGCTACCGGGCAACTCCGCTGGCTGTCCACCAATCAGGACAAGGGGGCGCCGTTCAGCCATCTCAGGCCAGCGTAACGGGAACGCCCCGCTCGAAGTTGATCGCGGTCGCGCTCGTGGCAACGCCAATCTGCTGCACCACGTTACCGGTGGCGCTTGGAACAGTAGAGCCGCCGGCACCGGCGGTGGTCTGCAAGAACACGTTGCCGGCAGTCTGTCCGGTGACCTGCGTATTTGTGCCCTCGAAATAGACGGTAGCGTTCCCGGCGCTGGCTACGGCCGCCAGGACGAAGCCGTGCGCATCCTTGCCAGCCACGGTCGCGTCTGCCTTGCGCACCTTCGCGGTGCCGGTGTCATTCCAGACGTTCACGAAGTCACCAGCGGCCAAGGCCTCTGAGGCGACGATGACCGCCGTGTCGGCGCCGATACCTACAGGCATCATGGAACTATCGATTCGACCGCTATCGTCCAGCGCCACGATATCACCCGCGTTGCCTGCGCCAGCGCTGGTTTGGATACCGAACACCTCGGTAATCACCCCAGAGACAAGGCGGAGAAGTTTTTTTGCAGCCATGAGGCCTCCTATGAAATCAAGATGGGGGTTGGAGATCGATGAGTACCCGAGTCGCCGACAGTGCAAAGCCAATCACCTGGACAAAGATCGCTCCGAGCGGAAGGGTCTGTGTGAGTTGACCAGCCGCGCCCACGTACACCGGTCCCGGCGTCCATGTCCAGCCAGCGTGCTCGAGTGGATAGCCCGCTTTCACCTCTGCCAGGTCGCCGGGCACGTAAGCGTTCTGCACCAGGCCAACCACAGCCCCAAGGTGCGCATAAACCGTGCTGTCGGCCGGTACCAAGAGACCTCCCGCATTACAGGCCACCGCGCTATGACCGCCGATTGGCGCAGGACCGACCTCTATCAAAGTGGCGCCGCCGGCTGGGCCAGGAGGCCCTTGACGCCCCTCAGGTCCCGGAATTCCCCGCGTGACAACTACCGTCTTCGGCTTCACGTCAGAAACGACAACCGTGCTCGGCGGCGGGGAAATCACGATGGGCGTCATCACTTGCGGCTTCACGATCACCGGCTCAGGTTGAGCCGAGACAGACTCAGATTCCCGCTTGGTGATCACGACAAAACCAGGGTCTTGCCGCTTGATCACCACGGTCGCAGCCCCTTGCCGCGTCACGACCACTGACGTCTCCCGCGTGATCACCACGGTGTCTTCGTCTTGAGACACGAGATTGGTCACTGCGGCCTCTTCGGGACGACGGTTGCGCAAACGTTGTACTGCCGCTCGACCTCGCCGCTCTGACGGGTGATTTCCACGATCCCCGCGGCCTGCCGCCAAGCCAGCACTTCAGTTTCGGCGGCAGTCCAAGTGAAAGTAATCTCTTTCCCGCTCAGAGAGATGTGGCCATCCTGTGAGGTGCGCTCAATCTCGACCGTGGAATTTCCCACCTGCGCCCACAGAAGCATCCGGGCTTCACAGTCCGTATAGTCTTCAGGGGTGATGTCTTCGGGAGGAACCGGCGTGCCGCAGTCGTCTTTCACCAACTGGCCGCATGCCCAGTGTGCGCCATAGGGCACCGTCTCACGTTCATGCGTTTCGCTGAACGTCGCGCCCTGATAGATGGTGAATTCGAGACTTGCCGGAGAGGTCATGCTCCGGATGATTCCGGAGCCCTCTTCCTGCGTCTAACCCTATACGGGGGTTATGCGCTGATGCCCAGGTTGGTGTTGTCCGACACCTGGGCGCTGGCCCCCACCATCGCCCAGGCGCTGGCCACACGTTGCGCGCCAGTCGCCAAGCCGATCTTCGCCGCTTCCATCCGTGCGTCGTTGGCATGGGTGACCGCAGCCGCGTTGGTTCTTGCCACATCGAACGTCAGTGATTGGGCGGCCTGGTACTGCCGAATGTCGGCTTCCCACCGACGCATATACGAGCCTGCCTGAGCCTCGGAAGCGTTGGCGCCGATGCGGTAGCCGTCCACAATGATGCTGGATTGACGGGCCGCAGACTCCACGCGCCGGGCGTTGGCGTCGACCTTGGCCCGCCAGCCGTCCCACTCCAAGCGCTTGGCATCGAGCCTGATCTGCACCTTCGAGAGACCCAGGCGAGCAACCTCCACCTGAGCGCCCACCTTCGCGCCATAGGCCTGAGTCGCCGACCGGTAAGCATCGCTCTTGGCTGACTCGGCACCCACCTGCGCCTTGTACATCTCAGCCTTGGCGGTTTCGGCGTTCACTGTGGCGACGAAGGCTTTGACCTGCTCCCCTCCGGCCTGGATCCGCGTGCGCTCCAGCTCCACCAGAGTTTGAGCGGCGCCAACCCGCGCTTTATAGATCTCGACGGCCGCCATGCAGCCTTCAATCTCAGCTTTATACCGGTCGACCAAGCTCTTGTTGATGTCGGCTTTCGTCTGCTCGGCTTGCAGCAGAGCCTTAAAGACCTCGATCTTGGATAGCTCGGCCTTGATAACCGTGTCATAGGCCGCTGCATAGGCTTGGTACCCGGCCAGCAGCGCCTTGAAGTGCTCCAGCGCGGCATTGTGCGCCGCAATAGCGTTCTCGGCTGTCGATTTGGCTGCCTCAAACGCCAGCATCTCCAGCTTGTAGCAGTCCTCCATCAGCGTGGTTTCGAGCTGCAAGGCCTGGCCAATGGCCTCGCGAACGTTCTGCTGCTCGAGCTCGGCCTGCTTGATGGCGATATCGCGGCTCAGGCCGGAGATCTTATCCAGGTATTCGCGGCGCGCGTCGGCGAGCTGGCCAGCGAGAACCCCGGAGGGCAATGGAAAGCCCAGTGACTCCGACTGACGAAGAGCATCTTGCTCGCGCGCCAAGGCCAATTGCGTTTCCCGATCACGGGCCCGGTCCCAGATCTGCTGTTCCACTGCCGGCGCCAAACCGGTACCGCCCTGGATCCGCGCATTCAGAACGGCCTTGAGGTTGTCCAGCAACTGGGATGCGTACTTAGCGCCCGGCTGATAGTTGAACGGCGCCGGCTGCAGGATGGAGAGTTCGGGAATCTCATCGAGCTTGTCCAGCCAATCCTCGTGCAGATTCACGCCGCCGAAGGTATGCGTCTGCAGCGCCAGAAACTGGGGGGCGTCTGGCAGCACCACGACAGGCGCGTCCGGCAAGGCGACATCCCGCACGGCAGGCAAAACCGGCGCTTGCCCGATGGTCAAAGTGGGCGCGATCCCAAAGTTCAAGGCCGGCGCGACGGGGGCATCGCCGTCCACCTGAACATCCGGCACGGTGTCGGAAAAGGCGGAGGGTGCCGCATCGAACGCAGCCAGCGCCATATCCGGCAGCGGCGGGAGATCGGGAATCGGCGGCAAAGTGGGCGCCGCCAGCGTTTCCCATTTCACATCAATGGTGGGTGGCGAGTAGAGACTGTCGGTCAGTTTCTGCTGCAAGTCTTCAATCTGCGCATTCGCCGCATTGGCGAGCGCGACCGACTGCGCATACTTCTCGGTAACGATGGTGGCAGCAATGCTGCCGCTTGGATCGGCCATGTTCAGACTCTCCTGGATTTCGATTGGGCTTCAAGTACTTCCACGCGATCGAGCGTGAAGGCCTGGCCGGCTGGGGTTCGAACTCCGAAACCCAGATAGTTTTCTCGGATTCCCCTGCCCGGTTGCGCGCGCGTCTGACCACTGCTCACCAGGGGGAACTCGTACCCCCAACGCTCATGGTTCGGGCCATAGACCAGGAATTGGGCACAGCCACAGCCACGCATGGACAAATAGGCCATGGCAAGGCGTTTCTTCAAGGTGTTCTCTCGCAGAGTGGCAGGAAGCCTGATCTCTGCAACTATGGGTAGGCCAGCGTCCGTTTCGCCGCCAAGTGCAAACAAGCCTGACGCCGACCCGGCATGGGTTGCCGTGATGCTTTGGAATGCCGGCCAGTCATATTCAGTAACCGCGCCATTGAGTGTGTTGCAGACGATCATGGTTAGAACACCGACATTGTTGTGAAGTCCAGACCTGCCGCCATCTCTTCTGACATCTCCTCAATAGAGCCGGCGGTTATGAGATATACCTTCCGACCGAAGTCCAGTTCTGGCATGCCCTCAGCCGGAAGGATGGCGAGAATCGCCCCGCGCCGGTCCGGTGACTCCTGAAAGTACATGCGAGTGAATCGATTCAGTGCGACGGGACGAAATCTGCCGCGCCCTTCGTAGTTGCCCCTGAAAGGCCCTGGCTGAGCGCCAGTTTTCTTATCGATCGTCCAGAGCAAATTGGGTGCGTCGAAAGTGGTTCCATAGACGGCCCCTATCTCTGGCACACCGGTATCAGAAACGGTGGTGTAGTTCGTCCCGCCGCCGTAGATCCCTCCCCCCAAGGCTGCATCGCGCATATACATAGATACCGTCCCACCGTCGTAACCCGGATATAGGCCGGCAGCAGGGTGTAAAGACGCGACGAAGACATCGTCATAGACGGGCATGTTTGTCATCAACCGAATGGTGTCTGACGCGTGCTCTATGACAAGACCAATCTTCGGCCACTCTCCTGCCGACAGTGAAGGGCGGGGGCTGAACGTCATATCCGACGTGCCCACTCCAGGAACTACGTCATAGGAGTAGCCAGCAGTGAACTCGGTCTCCAAGTAGCAAAGCAGATTCAAATCCGGATTGAATACAGCGATCTCTCGGAGGGTGCGCTGGACGGAATGCGATATGGCATGCGGACCAGACGATGCGGTCGATGCGGTCTCAACAAAGAGCGCATCCTCCAAGACAAGATTCTCGCGCCCCTCAATCTCAGCGGTCCTGTGCTTACTAACGGTGAGCGTCGTATTGGCCGACCAGGAAGAGGATATTGTTCCAGACGGGCCGCCGCCATCCTTATAAAGATCTTCGGGAACAAATGGAGTTACGGATCCTGTGGGTACGATTTCGTACGTGTTTTCGACGTACGTATTGCTCCCAATCATGTCGTAATCAATCTCCTCAACCGAAAGCTCGATGACTCCCTGAAGCTCGTCGTCTTTAAATGCTCCCTGAAGAATGCTGCGAGAGGTAATTTTTGAGTGGCCATTGAATGTGCAAGGCCCCGAAATTGTGCGAGCCCAGGAGACTCTGGACATATTTGGGGACTCGACAGAAACACTCCGACTGAGGGTTGGTACAGGCGATGAAGCGGTGCACATCATGCCCACGCCCGTGCCGCCTCCCCCGCCTATGCCGGTGGTGGAGGTCGATTGAATCGGTTTCGTCCTCACGAGGAATGGGTCATACACCCACAGCAATCTGGTGTAGGGTTTCGGTTCGGCAATATAGGCACCCTCTTCCCAACTGCTTTCAAGGACCTCATCGTTCTCTGTGTCGACTGATGCCGAGAACGTGCCTGACACAAAATCCGTCACTTGGGGCATTTGGTAGTCTCCGGTCCCAAGACCTGTGGGCACGCGCCGCCACCAGCTGATGGCTTGCCTCGGCTCAAGATCGATGCCCCAGTAATACCTGTTCAGTGAAACATAAGGCAGTTCGACCAAACGGGTCTGCCCTGACGCAAGCGTCGAATCCAGCACCGATGGGTGATGCTTCGTACCGTTTAAATAGAGATTCAACCTCGTCCGATCTTTGTTGTAGCTGGAGGTCGGCGTGGTATCGCCCAAGGTGGTTAATTCCACCGGGATCGGAAACTCCCAAAGGTCCGAGAGATCAGTTTCGGGTGCCAGTTGCGCAGGGAGCATCTTCCCCACAAAGGCATCGCCATCTTTCTCAAAGTACCCGGCACCGCTGAGCGCAGCTACTGGACGTCTGAACGACCTGAATAGGCGAAGATTGAGGGTGTCACCGTCCCATCTCGTTGAATGGAAATAGCCCAAGAAGATCGTTTCGTCTTCGCGGAAAAGAGGAGCGCCGGTCACCGATACGGCATCACCCCCTTCATTTGCAAAGGGAATCTTGAGGAGCCCCGCCCTGCTGACGCCGGTAGTAAAGTCAACCACTCGGAAGTAGTCCGCAGACGGTGAGGCAACCGTTCCAGCTCTCGTCGCGCCATAGTTCTGCGGCGCCAAGTTGGGAATCTCGATCACGTTACCCTGATCTTTGGTACGGATCGTTTGGCGTGTCCATTCAGCGAGAACCGGCCCAGGAGGGCTGACCACAGTCCAGAGGTAGGTTCTTGTGGGTAAAGGGGGTCCGCCATCTAACGGGGGATCTGCCACCATCCCGCCAAAAAGAATACCAACCGGAACATAGAACGTAGCAACCTCGTCCCTAACATCCGCGGGCCACACCTGCATGTACCTGTTGCGCCCAACCGTGAAAGCCTTATAGCGCGAGCCATCAGGCAAACGGCCTGCCTCTACCGGGTTCGGGACGCTCGACAAGCTGGCCCGTTGGTTGTAGTTGGTGAAGGCTCGTTGAGCCATCTGGATTTGATCGCGCGACATCCCCCGCCCGACGATGCGTAGCTCAGGCAGCGGCGCAATGGGCTTCGGATTGCCGAAGATATCGAACGCCAGGTGGTCGTGCAGAAACGTCATTGCGGCACCGCCATGTACTGGGGGATGTCGTCAATCACCCGGAAGGCAGCGGCGACTTCCTGGACCGTTGTTCGGTACCGGTTGCCCGTCAGGCTTACAGTCTGCCCACCTGAAAAGCCCGCCACGATCTCGCCGCCGGCAATGCACAGCATGGCCTCGCCGCTACCGGATCCGTCACCCACCTTGATCTTGTCGCCAGGAGCGCTAACCCCTGATCCCAGCACCACCGGCCCGCGCTTCGTGGCCACGTGCGCCAGGCCCACCCAATCCGTTCCGGAGAGGAATATCAGATCCTTCTCGGTGCCCACATACACACCGTCCAGGACCGGCTGCACGGCCGTGATGCGCGAGCCGAGCGCCTTGAAATCGCGCCAGTCAGACAAGTGTGGCGCATTGGGGCGGCTCGCCCACAGAACGTCACCTTGAACCACCAGGACACGGCCGCGCCAAAAAGCGGTCAGCGTGCCGACAGGGAAAGGCTGAGCGCCGAGCGTACGACATGGCAGCACCAGCGCCGAGTTATTGCCAGAATACTCAAAGCTGCGGCCCGTGGCCACGCCGGCCAGATAGGCGCCCTCCCCGTCATGCCCGCTCAGGTAGACGTTGACAGCATGGCCTTCGAGTTCGGGCAAACCGCCTAAGCGAAGCCCGCCCTGGTCGACGGTGAAGGGCTCGGAACTTGCGGAGGCAGGACCCTCGATCCGATCGGCCAGGCGCACGAAGGTCAGGTAGTACCGATACTGGCCAGGATGCAGCGCGCCAAAAGCGGCATCAGGCACACCCAACGAATCGGGTGCAGGCACGCTGCGTTCAACCCCGGTCAGGCCATCGGTCACACCCTGAATCAGCCCGTTGGTATACGTGGTGCGGCCGTCTGGAAGGTTGCAGTACCAGACTCGATCATGACCAAGCGCGGGATGGATCACGTGCCGATCCCCATTCGGATGGATGGCCGTCAGCACGCTGCCGCAGGTGGCCAGCATGAAGCCATCGGCTTGCCACACATTCTTGTGGCACTGGTCTGACGACTCCGTGAATCCACCGCGCCGCTTGATTTCCTTTGTCAGGCCGATATCGACATTCTTCGCTGCAATCAGATCTTCGCCACTCAGGCGGTGCTCGGGCAGCACATTGTTGATGCCTGTGAATTCTGCAAACGTCAGCATCCTGTGCCTCGATCAACTCGGGGTGTCCCGATTTCCAGCGGGAATGCCGGCCGCGCCATCACCGCATACCGGCATGGACCCGGGGTGCCCAGCTCCAGCGGCGCATGTCCTGGCACGGCGAATGTGGCCCCGCCTACTTCGACCGTGGCCTTGCCAGCACGCAGCAAATCGAAGCCTGCGGCGCCGAATCGTGCAGTTGCCCGGGGTGTCCCGAACTCCAACGGCCATGCGCCCGCGGCTACCGCGCGCTGCTCCAGGGTCGGCGTACCCAACTCAAGTGGATGATGGGATGCCGCCGCGAACCTCTGACGCGTCCGGGGTGCCCCAAACTCCAGCGGCATGCTGCCGCCGACCTGAAAGGAAATGGGCCCCACTTCCAGTCTAGGTGTCCCGAACTCCAGAGGAAGGGCGGGGTTCACCGGGTACGATGCTGCCACGCTGACCGGATAGATGAACACCTGATGCGTGGGCGCCCGTACTAGGTCGATCCCTTCGTACACAGGATAGGCCGGCGAGCGCACCACGGCCACGGGCTGCCCAGCGCTCACCAGATCAATGCCTTCGAGGACTGGATAGATCGGAGCGGCGCCTACATCAGCCGTGGCCTGCCCCGCGACCACCAAATCAAAACCGAGCGCCCGCAACTCATCAGCCCCGGAGTCCCCGGCGTTGACAGCATGAGAGTTGACGAGTTCTGGGATCATGGGGTGATCAGTGCGTTCTGAACGTAGAAGCCCTTCCAGTAGAAGCGCCCCATGTATTGCTTGTCGGAGGGGGTCTCCACGGTGAACACCAGATCCTCCACTGGAGCGCCGCCGGCCGTGACCGCAATTCGGTGGATGTGCCCTGCGGCGGTGATCTGATCCAACGCCACGCTGTCCGCGAAACGCGTCTGGTCGGCCTGGGTGCCGATGGATACCACCGGTGTCGTCGCCTCGCTCTCCAGGCTAAAACAGATCGCACCCACTTCTGTGACCACGAAGCCGGCTGGGTCGAGGCCGCTGAAGTCGCTAGATCCGGCCAGAGTGACGGCAACCACGGCAGGAATTGGGGTAGGCACCCATATGCGGGTGAGGTTCCCGGAGATGTACTCGGAGGTCGAATTTGGCATGCTTGCACTGAAGTCCGGCTGCACCGTGCCCACAGTGGTGTCGTACACGTCGCCCACCGAATACTGATACCCGTTTGGCGTGGTCGGTTGAACAACACTGCCTGGCACATAAGTGGTGGAAGAAGCCCACGCGGGTATGGTTCCCAAGCCGACCACCACACTCCCGTTGACGATTTCTCTGCTCGGGCTGGGATTCTGATCCTGCGGGCTCTGGCCTGCCCAGTCGCGCACCTCCAGGACTGGGAATCCCGTGGTCCGCGTGACCATTGAGAGTGCGGGATAGCCGGTTTTGGCTCCAACGAGCCACCGATAGTTGGCAAGCTCCCCAGGCTCGAAGGAACCTTCGCCGTCAATCCCCATTGACAGGAACGAGTTCAAGGCGCCGGCCGTAATCCTTGCCTCAAGGATGGCGCCCGTCAACCACTCCCGCGCCGTCGTCCCCTCCAACCCGCGAGCCATGTAGATCGCCGTTCCACTGGCGGCAGTGATCCTGATGATCTCCATCTCGCCAGGCTCTGCCGGGCTCGTGATGGTGACCAGCAAACCAAAGGCTCCACTCTCCGGCACGGAGAGCGACTCCCAGCCGTCGAGACTCGACTTAAGCACGTTGGTGGCGCTTGCCCCAAGGGTGCCAGTCAAGGTGGCGCGAGCGTTGTTGACGAAATTGAGCGCCATAACCCCTCCCAGATTAAGCCGACGCCAAGCTAAAAATGCGCGCCGCGCCGTTCGACCAGATCAGGGAGAAAGCCCCGCCAGTCGTTCCAGCCGGAAAGCCGACCACATCAGTGATGTGCATCAGTAGCGGCGAATCGGTGGCATCGGCACCCTCCACGTACATGATCGCGCTGCCCACGGTACTGCCAGACGCAGGTGAGCCGAAGGCGGCGTCCGCGGCATCGAAGACGCCATTTGCAACGGACACACTTGTCAGCGCTTGGGCGGTGCCAACCAGCGTGCCCACATCGTCCAGGAACTCGTGCGCCGCGCTGTAGACATACGAGCTGGGCAGAAGCGCCACCCTAAGAGGGGCGGTCAGAAAATTGACCCCGCCAGAGAGTACCTTCTCTGCCCCCAAGGGGTAGAACGGCAGGCCCATCCGAGCAATTCGCTTGGCTCCGTCATCCCACGGGATCGAAACACCTGCCCCGCTGGTCGCCAGCGGGAATCCGGTAATCGTGTCGATATAGAGCAGCAACGGCGAAGTCGAGGCGTTGCCGGTGTCCTTGTAGAGCACCAGAGCCTTGAGCGTGCTGCCGGAGGCAATGGCGTCGAAATCAGGATCATCAGCGTCCAGCACGCCGCCGGTGACCGATACGCCCGCCAACTCCTGATCGGTGCCCACGGTGGTACCCAAGTCCGACAAGAATTCGTGCGCGGTGCTGAACGTGTACGCGGTAGGTACGAGCGTTACTTTGAGGGTGTCGGATGTGCAGTCGATGGCGCCCTGGAGCAACTTCTCCATGCCTTTGGGATACGACTTGTTGGCCATGCGAGGCTCCGGCTGTTGAAAGGTGATAGCCGGGAGTTTTCCCAGCATCCCCGCCCGCGTCGAACCCTATGCTGTGTCAGCGGTTGGCTTCTTGAGCCATCTCCCTCATCTGGTGGCGGATCGCCTTGGGAGCGGTTGCTGCGATGCGTTCCGTGCGGTCCTTACCCATTTCCCGAACCTTCTTCCAAACATCGTTCATCTTCACCACAATGGGTTGGTCCGGGTTGTTCCGATTCCAGGCGGCCAGGCGCTCGCGCACTCGCTCCAAAGCAACTTCGTCCTTTCGGAAGAGCGCATCAGCCCATTGAGCCTTGATCTCACTGCTGGTCTGGGTGTAGAAGCTGCGGCTGCGCATCATGAAGCTGTTGGCCTCTTGCACCTCGGCAACGCTCTTGGGCTGAAAGCCGATAGCCTTGGCTGCCGCTTCGGCTAAAGTGGTGTCCAGCACCTTATAGCCCTTGGTGTCTTTGTACATGCCGCTGACTGCCATGTCGATGCCCTTGGCGGCGTTTCGCACTGCCGCTGGGGATACCTCCAGCACCGCACCGCCCACATCGCCGGTCAACAGCTTGCGGCCACCCGTGAATCCACGTGTGATCAGATCACCCGCCGGCCCCACAATCTCGGTCAAATCCCGCTCTCGGTTCTGCTTTGTCAGCAATAGACCGGTTCCCGGTATCAGGTTACCCATCCCCAGCCGACCGGAAACGTCCACAGGCGCTCCGGGGAGGCCGGAGATGCCCTGCTCCATAAAGTCGCCCATCTCCTTGCCCACCACGCTGACGAGCAATTGCTTGCGCCACTGTTTGCTGCTAACGTTGTAGCCCATGAGTTGCCCGGCCCCGTCGATCAGGTCTTCGGCATCCTCCATAAACGGCAGGCCGCCCGCACCACCCATCAGCAGCAGCATGGCCACGGCCCAGCCCACGGCGCGCTTGCCTTCGGGGCCGCCCTGCGTCCACATGCGGTGCATCAGCTCCAGGTAAGACACGCTGTAGGTCTTGAAGGTGAACAGCGTTCCGCCAATGGCGCCGCGCGCCCACTTCGGCTTATTGGCCTTGGAGTAGACGAACTGGGTTTCCAGAACAGCCTGGCGCGCGAACTCGGCCGGGCTCGCCATGCCGCGCTCCTTGGCGATGCGGTAGGCCGCGATGAAGGTGGAGCGGCGGTTGAACTGCTCTGCCAGGGCGAACGGTTGGCCCCAGAGCACCTTTCCCTGCTCCCAGCGGTTGGCCAGCCCGGCGCGCGCATCACCCATCTTCGTGCCATCGCCACTGCGCAGCGTGCCGGCGCCGCGCGCTTGGGCCATCAGTTGATGGATCTCCTGAGGGCTGACGGTGCCGTCGTCCTCGGCGTCGTGCAAAGCCTTGGCCAGGTCCGCTTCGTACTGAAATCCCTTGGTGCCCATATCCCTGAGCGCTTTGGCCAGGGCAGCCCCGGCATGCCGCATGCCGCCATACTGGGAAAGCCACGGCATGGTGATCTGGAATGGCTGAGTCATGTTGACGAAGGCCGAAGCCACGGAGCCGCCCAGGTACTGCGCGAACAGCATGCCGCGCACGGCCTGACCTTCCTCCTGCGGGTCTCGAATGTAACTCCGAAGGCCCATGGCCAGATCACGCAGCTCGCCCTGCTCCTTGGGGATTGCCTCGATGGCCTCCTCCATCTGCCCAGCATTGAGCCCCATGGCGCCTGCCCGGGCATTGGAATAGATGAAGTTTGCCAGCACGCGACCCACATCCTCACTGTAGCCGGCGATCCCCTTACGGTGGATCAGCCGTTTGAGCGCGCTATGGTTGTTCTTGGTCAACTTCAGGTACTCCTGAAATGCCTTGTCTTGGGCTTCGTTGCCCTTGGCGTCCAGGCCGAGCATTTCCCCGAACTGCTCCAGAGTCTCGGGCGAGACGCCAGCGAACAGTTTGTAGGCCTCTGCACTCATCGTGCCCTGAGTGATTTCAGCATCGGGGAAGCCTTGCGCCAACTTCACCTTGGCAAGGTTGGATTCGCGCTGGCTCTCGTACATGCCGAAATACAGCCGCTCCCCGTCTTTCCCCACCACATCAACCGTGTATCGGCCGAAGCGCGAAAGTGGTGCATATCCCGCCTTCTGCAAGCCTTGGGCGGCGTCCATGCGCTGGCGCACCTGGTGCATGAGACCGGCTAGCCTGTCCCGCGCGTCTGGGCTGGCCTGCGCATCCTGCTCGAGCGTATCCAAAACCAATTGAGTCGCGGTTTCCAGGTTGGGAGCCTCCAGCACGGCCTCGCGCATAGGTGCATAGTCCTCGCCTAGCAGTCTCAGCATGTCAGACCGGGCCGTCATGTCGATGGACCGGTCGATTGCGGCGCGAGCCTCGCGATACAGGCTGATCTGCTCCGCTGTGGCATTGAATCGCGATTTCAACTCCTCATCGGTCCAAACGATACCGGGCTTGAGCATCTGGCTTTCGAATCGGGAGGCGAGCAGCTTCTCGTAATGCTCTACCGGTAGGCCGCGCCACATCTTGAGCACGCCCTCATCGATTTTTCCGGCACTCATCAACATTTCGGCCTTCTTGTCGGCCGCCAGATTGGCATACTTTTCAGCCAAATCATCCGCTAGCATTGGCTTGCCGTCCACATCACGCCCCCACATCAGTGTGCCTTCGAAGAGGGGTTTGGCCACCGCTTTGTTGTCTGTAGCCGAAACTGGCTTCTTCTTTAGATCGGCCAGGGTTTCGACACGTGGCAGCAGCCGCGGCGCCATGTTGGCAGCGTCGTTGGCCATCATGGAAACGTCATCGATATTGCGCTGCGCGGATTCGTAGACCGGTTTGAAGGCTGGGGCCCGTTCCGCCAGGTTGCGCATCGTGCCCACCGTCTTGTCCCAAATCGACACCTTCCCCTCGTGGGTGAAGGCGGCATTGATCTGCTCGAGGGCGCTGGCCTTCAGATTGGTCACGTCCGCTACGCCGAAATAGGCATCGGACTCCCCATTGATAGCTCGATTCAAGTCCGCTACACTCACGGTTGACGGCTCGGATCCAGTAGGACGTAGCGGGCCGGTGGCGACACCGGCAACGGCTCCAGACATTTCCGGGCCGTTTTCTATTTCCAGCGCCGTGAGGTCATAGAACTTGTGGCGCTTGTCCGCGAAATCATGCAGCGACTCGCGCAGAGTAATCTTCGCCGCCAGCACCTTCCCATTGACTTCGAGCGGAGCCACCAGCGTGTGAAAGGCCACCGTGTCGTGGGCCCGTCGCGCATCAGGTGCGTGCTCGGCAACTTTTACCGCTCTCTGGATCAGATGGGGTAACGTCTTGACCATCTCAGCCCGCCAGCCTGCTCGCAAATTGCCCGACGTGGCGAAAGCTGTGCGCTTACCCTCCGACGAGAACTGGACATCCACCCCCATGTCATCGTTGTGGAAGCTTTTGCCCTGAAGGTTCTCAACATACCAGCCGCCGGCCAGCGCGCGCAATTGAGCTTGACTACCTGTCCAGCCCTGCAGCTTCAGGGGTACCGGTTCGATACGCTGGTCCAACCACCGGGCTTCGCGCGCGCTGCGCTCCCTTATCACCTTGTCTTCTCGCATTACGGCCGCGCCAAGCGACAGCGCCTGAGAGAGCGCATCCGATGCATCTTTTGAGAGCCCCAGGATGCTGCGCAGAACGCGAACGAAACCTTCCCACGCCGATTTGATGCTACCGCCGACCGGCCCCTGCATTTGACGCAAGGCATTTTGGAACTCCGGGTTCGTGAATGCTTCGGCAACGAATTCGCCCACGTTCTTCATGCCGTACTGCCCCCGCGCCCCCCTTGCTTCTTCACGTGCTGATAGAGCCGACGCAACTGCAAGGAAGCCAGTCCGTTGCGATCGAGTGCGCGCAGGGTGGCCGCATGCATCATTTCGTGCATGAATATCTGTTCCGCTCGGCTCTCGGCGCCAGGCGTCATAGTGATTGCATCGGCCTCGCGGCTGTATTTCGCGAGGAAGGTGAAACCGTCGCCGCCACCGAGCGCGCCCTGTTCGAGGACGACAGATGGGGTCACACCCGATTCGATGAGCATCCGCGCTATCTTCCTGCGGAAGAGGTTGCGTGACGTTCCGGATACCACGCTCAGAATGTCATGCGCCTTGGCTCCCTCGCGAACCATTCCCATGACTGCCCGGTCGGTGGGGCTGGCCGTTCGAGTGCGATCGGGTCGGACACCTGCAGGGGCGTCACCTTCCGAGATCGGGGTCGCAGCAGGCTTGTCGATCACCACCATCCGGGCATTCACCCCAGTGTTTACAGGCAGGGCCGGATCCATAAATGAACCATCCGGCAGCTTCTCGTTGGTGGCTCCGCGCTCATCCAACCACGCACGGAAGTCCTCCGCGGACTTGTTGCTATGGAAGAATGCCCCCTCGCCCATGATTGCCACCAGACGTCCACCCGGGCGCAGCAGATCATAGGCGTGCCGCACATGCTGGATGTCTCGCCCCTTGGAGAACGGCGGATTCATGATGATCCGGTCGTAGCCACGGTCACTGTTGCGCTGCTCCACGCCAACCAAGTCGTCGCGGTTCACCCAAGAGGCGCGGCGTGCGTCAGGCTTGCCGTTTTCGTCCAGAGGCTGGAACCCCACGCGGTCGCTAGCC
Organism: Ottowia sp. VDI28; assembly: GCF_049532675.1. Taxonomy (NCBI): domain Bacteria; kingdom Pseudomonadati; phylum Pseudomonadota; class Betaproteobacteria; order Burkholderiales; family Comamonadaceae; genus Ottowia; species Ottowia sp. VDI28. Next base: position 3,674,299 of record NZ_CP149820.1, read on the forward strand.
ATACCACCCGAGCCCCGCATGACGCCCAGCCTGCCGTCGGTGTCGCGGAACACGTCCCCGTAGGTGAAGCCGGTGCGCGGCTTCATTTCTGTGAAGTCGGTGCCCACCAGGTTGTAACCTTTGGCTTCCAGGAGTTCGCGGCGTTCTCCCGACAACTCCACCACGTCCGGCGCCACGCCGACCTGCTCGCGGATGGCGTCAGCGATATGACCCATGCCGGCGGATGGCTCCAACACCGCCATGCCCTCGCCGATCTCGGCCGCGGCGAGCATGCTATCCACCACTTCGGCACTGGTCGGGAAGAAATCCAGGCCATCGGAGCGGCGGCCGATCATGGCCCGCTCCATCTCCTTGATCTTGTCAGGGGTGGCGATGGCTTCCTGGATGTCCGCGAACTCGCGCAGCGCAGCGCGGTACTCGGCAGCGGTCTGGATTCCCATGCCGGATAGGCGCTTGCGCTTCTCGAAAGTCGACTCCAGCACCCACGGCAGGCGGACGGCACCGTTCGCGCGCCGTCCCACTGCCTGCACCAACTCCTGACCGAAGTCGCCGCTAAGCGTGATGCGCTTGTCGCCGTCGCCCTGCCACAGACCAAGTTTCATGGCCTCGCTCGGCGCCAGCACCACGCGGTTCTGGCCGCGCTTGATCGGCAGCACGATGGCCTTGTCCGCTATGCCGGAGCGGCGAATCGCGCGCTCGGCGTCATCCTTGCTGCTGAATTCCGCCAAATCCCCGGCTCGTCCGAAGCGAGACACCTGCAGTAGATTCGCCTTGGCCCATTCTGTGTAGGCATCGCTCACGTCATCGGCCACACTCATCAGGCGCGCGCCAAGCTTCTTGGTACCGTCCACCTCCATCATCTGGCGGCCCAGAGCAGCCAGGTCGGAGCGCATGGCGGTGTAGCTTGGAAAGTTGGAAAAATCCACCGTCTCGGCGTCCACTGGCTCGCCTCGGTGGCGCTCCTGCTCCCCGTAGGTCGGATACTTGGCACGGATCTGGGCATCTTTGGCGTTGCGCAGTTCGCTGGCCAGGAATTCCACTTGCACCTTCTGGCGCACCGCGTCCAGGAACTTGGCCTTGCCACTCTCGATGGCCTGAGCCAGGTTCTTCATGGTGCCGGCCAGGGCCTTGTCGGCACGCGCGGAAGCGTCGGCGCTTGCGGCCATGCGCGCACGGCGGTCGGTGTTTGCCTTACGCTCGCGCGTCAGCGATTCGTCGGCTCGATCGTTCAGGGCGTCGGCCATGGCTCCAAGGCGTTCAACCGCAGATTGGCTGCGATCATCGTCAAACGCATCGCGCCGAGCCTGGGCCACAGCCTGAGCATCCGCAGAATCACCGGCAACCAGCTTTCCAAAGGCTTCGGCCGCATCGCGGGTGCGGAACTGGAAGCCCGGCACCGCGCCATTGCCCCGGTAGCTGCTGTAGCTGCCGCCCATGCGCTTGGCTGAAGCGTTCAGAGTGTCGTAGTCCTCGCGACTCACTCTCTCGGCCAGTTGCACCACGAAGAGGTCATGCCCCTTCTGCGTGTGCTTCGTCTCGATCACTTGGCCGGTCGTCAGTTGCCCTGCCGTGGCCACTTGGGAGCGCAGTTTGGACTTTGCCGCCTCTCTGGCGTCCTTGGTGCTAGCGGCCTCCAGTTCGTCATAGCGCGCGCGCTGTTCGGGCGTCAGGCGCAGGAATGCCGCTTGCCGATCGTCGCCTTGTGCAATGTGATGGCGCATCACGGCGCGGAAGTCCGCCAGCGTCTCGGGATTGGCCAAGGTCTTGGCTTCCGCCTCCTTGCGGCCGGCCGCCTCAGCACGCGCTGCAGCCACCTCTTGGGAGTGCTTCTGGATGTCCTCGTCGGTGGTGTTGGCCACCAGTTCGCGCAGCGCCGCGTCCTGGGCTTTGCGATGGGCTGCCAGACCTCCGGCGGTCATCACATAGGATGAGGGGCCATAGCTGCGGCCCATTGCATACTCATCCAGCACGCGGTTGGCCAGCGCTGCAACGATGTCGCCCTTCTTGTCAGTCCGGTACCGGTGGTAGAAGAAATAGCCGCCAGCCTTAAGCAGCCTCTCCTTGGTCATCGTGCTCAGTTCGGCGATCAGCGCGTCATGACCTGCGTCCGCCTGGGCAAAGCCTGCCTTGAACTCGTCCGCCGTGGCCTTGCCGTCGCGGACGCGCTTCATCAGATCCGAATGTGCATCCAGGGTCGGCGTTTTCGACTCACTGGATTTTGTGGTCTCCGGTGCCGGGGCGCTCGCTTCTGAGGCAGGAGCCTGCTGCGGCGCCGGTTCGGCCCTCTCCGCAGGTTGGCGCTCCTGCCTACTCTGCTCGAAAGACATTCCCGAAGGGCTGTGCAACACCTGCACCACCTTTTGGTGTCCGTATGCTGAACCGTAGCCGGGCGCCGTCATCAACAACACCTCAACCCTGTCGCCATTGAGATCACGATGGAACTCATCGGCCTCGGCGCTGGTGGCCGGACGGACGCCAACACCTCCCGATTTGCGATCGACTACCTGTAGATCGCCGTTGACATCGATGCGGAACGAATCCCCCGCCACGACACGTAGCGTGGGGTAAAGGAGTCGACTCCCTCCCTCGCGGGAAATCACACCGCCGGCGGCCTGCTTGATCGCAGCCCACACAGCATCCGCCGTTTCTCCCAATCGAGGTTTTGGCGGGCTCCGACTTTCCTCTCTGTCCAGTTCACCCGCACTCTCAGTTGGCTGTGAAGGGGCGCGCTCCACCGGTCCTGCCTTCAATTCTCGCGCGTCAGGCGGTGTGGCATGCACACGCTCGCGTTCGCTGGCCTTGTCCACCCAGGTGTCACCCTGCTTCTCCACCGCCCGGACTGTCACGCTCCAACGTCCGTTTTCGTCAGGAGGCCTGTAGGAGATCACGCGATCATGACCACTGTAGCCCTTCACCACATTCCCAGGGGTGAAATAGTCGGCCCGGGCTTTGGCGTCGGCCTCAGCCTTCTTCGCCAGCACGCCCCGCGGCTTGCGTGCGGGCGGGGCTACCGGCTCCACGGCGCCAACTTCGCCCAATAGGCCCCGGATAGGAAATTGCAGGCGGTCCTGCCCGTCCACCTTGATGTGACCAACTTTCACCCGAATGGCGCCACTTCCTCCCTCGAAGGTATATCCGCCGTGCACACCCGGACGAACGTCGGCCGGTGTAGCGGCTTTCAGCCACTTCATATAGTCGATGGCGGCGGCGCGTGCGGCATCCGGCGTCAGTGCATCGCCGTGCGGCTCGCTACCCGGCCCGGTGGTCGGACGCTCGCGCGCCTTTGATCCACTGGCGGGCAATTTTGTCTTGGCCGGATCTCGTACCCAGGCCTTGAACTCGTCCTGACTCATCTGAGTGATGGCGCCAAGGCCGGTCCAGCCCTTCTCGTAGTTGCCGAGATAGGTCTGGCGAGCATCAGCCTCATTGGCTGCGCCCATCACAACCTTATGCTCGTCGAAGGAGCCATCCTTGTTCATCTGATCCACCACAAACACCGGCAGATCGGGATCGTGCGCGCGATCCGTCATGAAGACATCGACGTGATCCTTGTCAGCGCCAACCGACCCCTTGAAGTAACCGTAGTGGTTCTTCAGTGGCGGCCACTCGGGGCGACGGCGACTGCCGGCCGGGTTCTCGATGCTGATGTCGTGACCATTCAAACGGACATGGCCCTTGGCGTAGTTGCCGGCCTCCTTCTGTGCTTCGGTGGGCTCCGGAAGGTCATTCTTGGGGCTGGTAGCTGCCTCGTGTGCCGCTGCGCTGACCTGCTGCGCCTGATCCCGCTCGCCAAGCGGCTTGAGAATCTGGCGTGGCACTGCCGGTTGCTCTCCGAAGAGGTATTGCTCAGCACTATCCTTGTCGGCCTGCTGGGGCTTGTTCAAGGCAGACTCAAACTGCCGCGCATTGAAGCCATCGTTGCGCAAGCGGGCCTCGTCCAGGGCGTTTTGCATCAACCACTGGTCCACAGCCTTCATGGTGTTGACTGCCTTACGGCTCGTATCGGTGCTGACGTTGGGAAACGGACTGGTGGCGCGGCCGGAACTCGTGAGCACGACCTCTCCGCTACCCAGCATTTCACCCACTTTGCCCTGACGCGGTAGCGCGGCCTGCGCGTCTCGCAACTGCCCCTGCAGCTTCTTGCGTGCGGCTTTGAGCGTCACAGGCACCTTGCGACTCTTCATGGCCGATTCGATGTCGCCACCACCTACCCCCATCGCGTCAGGCGCGGCGCGAAGGATCTTCTCCTCTACTCCTCTCAGTTGCTCCCGCAAAGCTTCAACTTGGCCGTTTTGCGTTTGAACTTTCGGGTCTGCCTGCGGTGCAGCTTTAGCGCCATCGCTTTGAGTCTCAGCGGAGCCATTGTTCAGCCCTGCGGGCGCGGCGTCGGCGTCTCCTTGCGCTCCTGGCGCTTGCGCTCGTTGCGGGCGGCCTTGCTGGGTTTGATTGGCTTTCTGGCCATCGATCGGTGCTCCTTGGGTGGTGGTTTGGCTTTGGATCTCCGCAGGCACTGGGCCAGCGTCTTCACGTACTGCCGCGAAACCCGAATCGGGCTGATCGGACTCCATGGCGTTTTGATCGGCCTGCAGTTCGGCCTGAAGCGCCTTCTGCTCGCGCTCCATGCGTCGGCGCGCGAGTTCAACGGCCAGTTGCCGCCGCACGCCGGATACCTGGGCAGCTTTGAAGGCATCTCGCAACTCGGCATCGGACCATTGGGCAAGGTGGGCTCCCTGAGGAAGCTCACCGGTCTCTGGATCTGCCTGTTGCGATGCCAGCGCGGTCTCGCCCTTCTTGGCATTTCCGGACTTCTTGGCATCCTCCTCCGCCACCTGTGCTGCGGTATCCAGCAAAGAGGCCTGCCGCATCTGCTGGTGTGCGCCGGTATCGACGGCCAGCGCAGCTGCATTCTCCAGGGAGCCTGCGGTAGGACCGCCGTTCAGACCCATTGCCGCGGACGGCCGCTCTGTGACCCCTGTGGACTGAAGGATCTCATCATCCGGGCTTTCAACTGCCCGGGATGCGTCTTGCTCTGCTTGGCGCCGCGCCGCTACGGCCGCCTGCTGCTGGGCAAGAACTGCGGCGCCGTCGGGCGGCGTCGACTGCGGCACATCTGGCTCACCCTGCTCCTGTTGCTGAACTTCACGCAAGCGGGCAAGCGCCTCCGTCTTCAGCCTTTGTGTGCCAGAGTTGGTCTGCTGAGGCTGCGCCGGATCAGCAGGTTGGGCGCCCAGGTTCAAGAGCTGTGCGCGGGCAGCCATCCGCTGCTCTTCTGGCAGTCCGTTGACATAGGCATCCACCTCGGCCTGCGTCCCCACAGTGCCATCGGGGAAGACAACCATCTGGCTCGGCGCGTAACCTAGTTGGAGGGACTGTTCCGTCTTGGGTGCCTCAGTGCCGGTTGTCGCTTGCGCACCAGGCTTCGCAGACGCCTCATGGAATGCGCGAAAGCCGGACGCTGCGCCGCCCATAGCGCCACCCGAGAGGACTCCCATAACCGCTGAGGCGTCGACATCCTCACTCCAGGGCTTGTCCAACGCCAAGTTCTGAAGAATCTGCTCCGCGACTGATTGAGGCAATTCCTCTAGGAAGCCCTCGGAGATAGCTCCCTGCAGCACCTTGGTCGGAATGGACCGCAGAGCCGATTGCTCAGCCGATCTTGCGACGGGGCTGGCAGCCATGCGGGCAGCGTGCTCAGCACTTTGCTCCTTCAGGCCCTTCATGCCCTGGGCCAACATGGTGTCTGCCTCGCCTATCCCAAGGCGATTGGCCACCTTGCCGCCCAATGCGCCAAACGCGGTGGTGGCCACACCCGTCGCAGCGGCCAGTCCGGCCTGCTCCGGACTCAGTAAGCCGTCCTTTGTTTCCTGGCGGATTTGCTCGGCGGCAGATCCTGCACCGGCAACTCCCTCGCCGATGGCGCCAGCCAGCCACGGCGCTACGCGCGGTGCGGCAGCAAGTACGCCGCGCGCCACAGCTCCGCCGGCCAGCATCGAAGGAATCGACTCACCCACTGCGGTGACAATGTTCGAAGGATTTTCGAGCGCGGCGACGGTCTTTCCGACAACGCCATCCGCGGCCTGAAACTTGCGCTGCGCCTCCTTTGTCGCATCGGAGTGCCAGTCATTGACAATTTCCCGCGCCTGTTTGGGCCGGAACCCTACGGCACCGCCCTCGTTCTCCAGGAACTTCCCAACGGCACCGCCTGTGGGAATGTCAGCCAAGCCCACGACGGCCTCAGGAATGCCAATCGCGCCCTTCACTGCCGTGGCGGCCACATCCTTAGCCCAGCCTTTGAGCCCGCGCGGCTGAGTTTCACCCGCAGCCTCTTCGTAAGTGAAAGTCTTTGTCTGCCCGGAGTTTGTCGCCGGAGCAGGCTTGGAGGCGTCTTCGTAGGAGAAAGTGTCACTCATAGCCCCACTATCTCAATGGGGCGCGCATGTCCATAGCCCTATGCAGGGCGAATTTCAAACGGCAGTGAACTGCTTTCCGTCCCAGCGTGCCGCACCTCGAGAGGTCTGGTACACCGCACCGGCTTTAAGTTGATCCCTCGCGGGCATCGGTAACGCCTGAGGACTTCCCCCATCCGCCCGTTCTACCTGTCCCGTTTGGGTGTTGTAACGATAGATACTGCCTTCACTGGTAGAGCCGTCTGCATTCTTGGTGGCTGGCGTCACCTGGAGCTTCCATGGCGATTCCACCGGCTTCCCTGCCATAGCGGCCAAGGCCTGTTGGGCTTGTGTGCGCTGCGCTGGCGTGGACTTCGGATCCGCCAGCACGGCACGCAGCTGCTCCTGCTGCGCCGCGGCACGGTTGGCGTAGCCCTGAGCCTCGATGTCGCTGTCGGCCTTACGCGTATCCAACGCAATCCGATCCCGGTCCCGCAGGCCTCGCGCGGTTACCTCCGCCAAATTCGTTCTGTTCGTCAACTCGTTGCGTTGGTTGGCGCCCTGCTGTTGCATAGCCTCTCGCCGCTCCGCTGACTGGAAGCCTTGAGCGGCGCTTTGAGCGCTGGCTTGGTTGCGCTCCAGTGCCGCAGCCTCTTCGGCAGCGAGATTCGCGGGCGCCCCAGGCAGGCCACGGCGTGTACCGAATACACGCGGCTCATTCATCAGGCTTCGCGAGCTAACCCGCGCGTCTCGTAATTGCTGCTCGGGGGTGCGCTCAAACAAGCTTGTCGGCGATGTACCCAGCACGGCCATGCCGCCACCAGGAATCAGCCCGTTCTGAGCGTCCTCAGCTTGTTGGATCTGCTGGCGCAGGCCGCCGATATCACGATAGATCGCTCCTGTGCGGTTGTACTGGTCGATGCGATCTGCACTCGTCAAACCCTGGCCACCCAGGTCCGTAACGGTTCCTCTTCCCGCGCCACCATTGACCGTGATATCACCAGTGATGTTCTTCCCGCTGTAGGTAACCTGGCCGTCTGGTCCGACCGCCTTGGTGACATTGGATGGTCCGGGAGGATTGACCGGTGCTGAGGGTGCTGATGTGGATGCCGTCTTCCCTATGTTGTAGGGGTCATCGCCTACACCGGCCCGTTGAAACGAGTTAGGCGCGGCTGGTCTGCCAAAAGACGGCGCCACCCGCGCGGGAGCGGCTGGCGCTGCCGCAGGTAGGCCGCGTGGCGCATCGACTCCCATGCTGGGTCCATAGGGCAGATTCTGGCTCGCGGCCGCCGCACCTTCGGCGAATCCCCTCTGCTCCTGCTCGAAATTGGAGGTCACCGCATTCCGCTGCACAGGCGAAAGAGGAATTCCGGAGTATCGCAAGGAGGCATCATTGGCGCCGGCCACTGCGCCTTCAGCCGTCGGGGCGGGTGCTGGTGTGGGCGGTGGCGCCGGAGATCTGGGTACGAACCCCGCCGGACCATAGTTCGGTGCGTAAGGGATCAACCCCTGTCGGCCGGATGTTGCCGCGTTGGATACGGCAGCAGCATCACCAAAGCCGCGCGGGCGCAGCCGCTCATCGTCCGCCACACCACCATTGGCAAAGAACATGCGCGGCTCAGGTGCCCCTTGGGTTCCAGGGGCAATACCTCCCACTGGCGAATGTGTGGCATCCTTCATCTGGTCAAGCGCTTGCACACCTATGGCATGCACTTGCTCAGGCGGCAGCTTGTATTCCCCGTTGCTCAACTGCACAGGGAGCTTGTCACCGGCAGGACTGAATCCACGGGCCCCCATGGACGCCAGTTGATCCTGGCCTACGGCTTGGGTGCTGTCTGCCGGCATGATGTAGGTGCCGCGTTCAACCTCGTCGGGCACATCGTCGGACGTACCAGTGCCCGGGCCGCGTACAGGTCCGCCGTTGGCAAAAGGTTTGGCCTTGGCGCGGGCCGCGGCAGGTTGGAAGCCTCGCATGGGAATCCCCTCAATCATTTCATGCCATGTACCCGATCACGTGGTGATGGGTGTCATGGCGAGTGGACCGGCGCAGGTCGCTATCGGGCAGCGGGCCGAAGTAAGCCGTGAACTCCGCCTCTGCGTCTTTGGATCGCACCGGATCATAAAGGTCGTTATCCGGCACGCTGAACACCCTGTGCAAGACCCATTGCACCAGCCGCTCATGATGCGCCACGTGGATCTCCGGCTTGTCACGCTCAGCACACAATGCCGCCATAGGGAGCCGATAGCACTCGAGCGCCAGTGAATCTCCGGTTTGGACTGCACCCACCAGCCGCAACGAGGTGTCGTCCTGAATCGCGAACCGGGGAGTCTCCTGGCAATCGCGCCAATCCGGCATCTCGGCATCCAGCCACTCCCGGGACTTCAAGATAATCCACTGTGAGTGGCCTCCTGAGGCAGGAAGCAGGCGCAGATTGATGATTTCATACACCGATTCATGTAGTTTGTAGACCTGTGTGCCTGCCTGAAGGGCGATTCGGCAAACGTCAGCCCGCTCATCTTCCCGGAGAAGGCGCCCGCGGATACAGGCCTGTATTTGGGCGTCGACGAACAAACCGATGACGTCTTCCGTCTTGGTCATGAAGGGCTCCACCCCGTCCTTGGCCAGGAGTCGATACCGCTGAATCAGCTCTTTCAGGGTCATGGCATGCCGTACTGGTCAACGAAGCCCTTGGCCATCTCGCGTGCCCGCTTGTCGCCCAAGTTGCCCGGGATCTTCTGCTTGTAGTGGTCCATTGCCCACTCGGCAACGGCCTTCTTGTCCATGGAATCAATCTGATCGAGCAGCGCGAAGCGTGCATCTTCCTTCTGGCGCGCCTGGTCCTGCTCCTTCTCTTGCCGGGCCAGCAGTGCAGCGGTGTCATCCTTCTTGTCGCCTTGAGCCTCTTCCTGCCCCTTACGGGCAGCCTCGGCGGCCTCATCGGATACACGTTTGGCATCTGCAGCGGCCTGCTCTGCAGCAATTCGATCGGCCTCTGTCTTCGCTTCAGCCTGCTTGCGCGCAAGCTCCTCGGCAGCCTGGGCGGCGGCCTGGGCTTCCTCAGTCAGCTCCTCGGCTGTCTTGCCCCGCTGGAATACGTCAGCGTGCCGGAGGAAGCGGGCGGCCAGCGCACCGGGCAAAACCCGTGTCTGCCCCGGTGTGAAGGTAAGGCCCGTGCGATAGATCCGATCAACAAACGGATCTTCGCGGCCCGAGTAGGTAACAGGCACATCATTGGTGGTCATGTCGAATTCCTATGGATGATGTAGAAAGGGCGGGACTCGCCCGCCCTTCTCCGCTACCTGATCAGCGCGGGCCCATCCGCTCACCGTGGACGATGAAGTCCAAGCGCGCGGCCTTGGCGTTCGCCACGGTCTTTTGGGTCCAAACCAGATAGGCCTCTTTTGGAAGCTTCACGGGAGCCTTGGCGCTGGCGTTGCGAAGCCGAGCGGCCGTTGCGGCATTCAGGCCTGTGCCAAAGTAGGCGGCATCCTGAGGCACCTCGGTACTGTCCACGCCATCGACGTAGATGAAGCCCAGATCGCCTGTCGCTGTGGCGGTCATGCCCGTGGACACAATCACCTGGCTGTCTTCCAACAGGAAGCCTTCGGGCAGCTTCTCCAGGATCACGACATCGTTCACGGCAATCGCGGCCGTGGAGTCGGAGTTGATGGCGGCGCCGGCCGCATTGGTTAGCAGAGTGGCGCGCAGCGTCGTGACGTTGCCGTAAGGCGTGAAGCCGCCGAATTGCTGGTCGCCGATGAACTTCTTCTTGATGGTTGCCATGTTGGCCTCCGAGAGAATAATGAAAGATTCAGGGCCGGCCGGGACCAGCCCCTGGAGTCCATCAGCCGCGCGGCTTGATGATCTTCACGGCGGTATCGAGAACCGTCACACCGTGGTCGGTGATCTCCTTGTGGTCGCCGTGATCCACATTGAAGCGGATCTTGGACATACCCAGGATGGCGCCGATCAGGATTTCCCGCTTGTCGCTGTGGTCCATGTCCTTCTCGCTCCAGAAGAACGGGATGCCGGAGTGCTCCGACGCACCGAAAGCCATGGCCAGCGCCTGGCCGCCGAGCAGCAAGCCACGGTCCACCGCAAACTGCGTACCGAAGGAGGCTGGCACCACGCAAGACGATTCCGCCTCGCTGGTGTAGTCGGCGCAGTACTTGATGGTGTCCCCGGCGTAGAAGCGGATGGGCTTCGGGTTCTTCAAGATCAAGATGCCGTTCCACAGACCGGCATCACCCAGGAACAGCGGATGGTCTTTGGCAAGGCGAGCGCGAGCATGGGCATTTGCCTGAAACGCGCGGAAAGCAGGGTCCGTGCTGAACGTGCTGTACTGGGCCGGAGAGGCCAGAAACACGCGCAGAGGACTGTCCGTAGCCGCCTGGTCGCCGTCGAATTCCACGGGAGGAGGTGGCAACGGGATGCTGTCGCCCCAGGCCCGAACGGAATCCAGCACGTCCATGCTCAGCAAGTCCGTAGTGGCAATGGTCAGCTCCCCGGCATTCACCTGCACTTCGCCGACGCTTCCAGCTCCAGCCACGAGGTGCCGGTTCTTGGAAGGCGCCCTGACGGGGTTCACCAGGATGTCAGCGAACTTCGGATGGGTGTCAACCGGTACAGACCATTCGATCTTGTGATCGTGGTAGCCACGCGCGCCGGATAGATGCACCAGGATGGATTGATCCATGTACTGGTTCATCAGCTTTTGCGCTTTGGGACGGGCCATGCGGCGCATGTCATACGGGCTGCGGATCTGCGTCATGGTGTTACCCATGTCGACAGGGAAGCGAGCCTGGTTGACGCGCAGCTTGTCGCCCGTGAACGACATACCGATGCCGCGGCCCTCCGCATACTCGCTGCCCATGATCGGATAGCCGCCGATGGGGTTGTCCAAGTTGAAGGTGATTTCGTCACCCTTGTTCTTGGTCAGGTTGTCAGCACGCACAATGGGCATCGAGGTCTTCGATTGGTTGCCCTTTGCGGCAGCTACAGCTGCGTCAATCTTCGGCATGGAGCCGGTGAGATGGCGCATCTGTGTGTTGCGCTGGGTGCAGACGCCGAATACGCCTACGGCCTGCTGGATCATGGCGCCTTCGGCGCCGTGGGGGACGTTGGTCTTGGTGTCCACGTCGAACTCCTTAAATGGTGCGGTTCAGCCAGGCCTCGATCTGCTCAGGCGACATTCCTGCCGTCGCGTTGAGCATTTCGGGGCCGGACATATCCGCCGTGCGGTCCAAGGCCGAAGCGCCCATGGCATGCCCACCGGGAATGCTGGAAAGGCTTGCGGGCGGCTCGGTCTTGGTGCCAGCGACGGCGGCGCTCGCTGCGGCTTTCAGGGCTGCAGCGTTGGGTTCGGTCTTCGGTGTGGTCGAGGCCTTGAAGGCATCGAGCACCTCCACGATCTGCTCGGCAGTGCCGCCGGTCTTGGGGTCAAGAAGTCCCCAATAGGCGTTGCGCACAACACTGGGATGGCTGTCCACCCAAGCTTTGAACTCATTGCTTTCCGCAATCGAATCCGCGTCCGGGTGTTTGCCGTAGATGGCCTCGTAGTGGGCAGTCGCAGCATCCTTTTCCTGTCTGGCCTGCAGGGGCTTCAAGGCTTCTGCCACTCGGGCTTCCACCTGTGCCGCCACCTTCTGATCAATCAGGGTCTGAATGCCCTTTGCCAGAGCCTCTTCGGAGAAATCTCCGAAGAGGTTCGCGTCCGCGCCGGCGTCGATGGCTGCCTGTGCTTGGGCTGCCATTACGTCAGTCTTGGTCGCGGCCTGACCTGAATCTGCCCGCTCCTTGGCCTGCGCCTGCAGTTCGGCCAGCTGCTGTTGAGCGGTTTCTGCCTGCGCTTTCCAGTGCTGCTCGCCGTTGCGCGCGTCGACCAACTTTTGGTAGGGGATGGTGTGTTTGCCATCCCGCGCCAGCACCACGGATTTCGCGGGATCCTCTTCCGCTTCGGCAGTGGTCTCTGGACCTTTATTGGCGTCCTCGTTTCCGGCGGGCTTGCCGCTGTCGTTCTCACCTGTGGCGCTGGTGTTTTCCGTTGCAGTGGTGGTCGTGGGCTCGCCACCGTTGTCCGGCAGTGCGCCGGTATCGCCCGAATCGCCAGCGGCCAATGCCGCAAGCGCCTGCTCCGGCGTCAAAGCGCCGCTGATGTTGGAGTAATCGAATTCCTGAGTTGATGTCGTCATGACTGTCCCGCCACATATCGCCGTGGCCGCAGGGCCAGCAATCCGGTGCACACGCCTGGGACGTATGCGCCATCTGCTATTGATTCCGCAGCACTTCCGTGCATTGGGCTTCGCCCTTCGCTTCCGCGTCAGGCTTGGCGGTCACTGTCTTTTCGGAGTCCGATTTCTCTAAGCCCTATACCGGGCAGGCACAAAAAAACCGCCTCGGTGGGCGGCTTTGGCTGGAGCGTGGCGGGTCATACGCTGGGGCACATGCGCCATTCAGGCATCACGCATGGCGTCTCCCGCTTGATCTGTCGCAGGTGGAAACTTCGTGCCCGCACCATTTCCACCACGGGCAGCACAGAGGGCTCGGTCTCTGCGGTTGGTGACGGAATGGGTACGCGCTCAATCGCATTGCCCCAGCCTCGCCGGACGGTTTCCGCGATGGCAATGCCCGCACTGGCTACCGCCGAGACAACGGATGCGCTAGCCATACAGATAGCAACAGCGATGGATGCGAGGAGCGAACGGCGCATGATGGATCTCCTGTTGACGTTGATCGAGTTGAGGGAGCCCCATTGCAACTCCCTGCCCTTCGATGCCGAACCCCTATACCGGGGCGGCGCTCAGGTTGTCATCGGTCTCCAGCGTCTCGATACCCCGCTGCCCAGTACCGCCCTCACGGGGAACAGGCGGGAAGTTCGGGCTGGTGTTCTCTCTCACCGATTGCGCGGCTCCCTCCTCTCCGGCTTGATTGGTGGCAAGCGCTGCGCCTTCCGGCCCTTGGCCCTGGATGTACGGGCTCTTGATGTTCATGGCGGCCGTCTGTGTGGGCGTCGGGAAGTTTGGATCGTCTCCGCCCGGATTGGGCTTCTGATAGCCGGCGCCCTGCATGATCGCGTCGGCGATGGGTGCAATCATCGGCATCTGTGCTACCTGAGCACCACCTTGCATTGCACTGAAGGCCGCCTGCACGCCGGTCTGAACGGCCTGGGCCATGGTCTGCTTGACCTGAGCCTCGGTCAGGCGCTCCTTCATGTCCAACTCGCGTGCCTTGAGGTCGTTCCCAGCTTTGGCTAGAGCGTCAGCCACAGCATCCTTGATACGCTGCTCAACCTGCTCCGGTGACCCTTGCGCGCCCGCGCCCTGCAACGCCGCCACCAATTCATCCTTGAAGGGAACGTCCATGAGCGAAGCCATGAGCGGCATGGCCACAGCTTGGAATTGCGGCGGCATAGACTTGACCACTTCGGACAGGCGAGCCAACTGCTGGCCGCGATAGGTCGGGCTGCTCGGAACGTCTTCAAGCCCCACCAGCAAGCGAGTGCGCTGCAGGTCGTTGGACAGGTACGGATAACCGAGCTCGTCTTCTTCCGGGTGATTGATGACGATGGTCCGCTCGGGCCGGATGGCATTGCCCTCGATGACCACCGTAGTTTCTTCCCTTCCCATGTCCTGCACGATCATGGACATCAGAAGCTCACCTACCTGGGTCCGGCCTCGCTTAAAGTTGCCCATCATGTGCGCCAGTGACTGGTTAGCCTGCTCCACTTGGGTCTGTTCCTGCACGCCACTGGTTGCGGTGCCGCGCCGACCGCTAAATGCACCGGCGGCCGCCGGGTTGACGCGCTCGATGGCCTGACGTGCGTTGGCCAGCATGTCCAATTGCTGAGCGTTCATCTGAAAGTCCCGCTCGACTTTGAACCGGGCACCAGGCTGCGCCATGTGAGCGGCATCCAGTTCGATGTCAGCGTCAAGTCGGCCAACGGTGCGACGGAAGACGTCGGGAGCCATGGCCACCGCGCCCTTGGTGCGCTCTACTCGATAGGCGCTCATACCCCATCGCAACCGGCTATTTCCGCTGTTCAGCGTGTCCTGTTGATAGAGCATGTTGCGGATGTAACCGAACGGCACGCGCGTACCCTCTTCACGGAATCCCCAGAACGGCACATAAGGGAAATAGCGATGCGAGTAGGGTGTGGGCCCGTCGAAGAGCGCATGCGGGCCAAGCCAATAGCTGCGGCGCACTCGAGGCACCACGGCGCGACGAAACTCCACCAGTCGGTTGGCTACGGCCGCGAGGTGCGCCGGATTGCGCTCATCGAACTCCACCACACGGCCGTCGCGGCTCTTCAATACCACGACATCCACCCATCGGCGGTACCACATTTCGGTCGCGCACACCTCCTTGTTGAAGGGATTGAACCAGCGGTCCTCGCTCACAGTCCACTCGCGCGCAACGTCGAAAGCGCGGTTCAATCCCGTGCTACCGCCACCGTAGCCAACATCGTCGTACTCACTCCACCACCCAATGCCGGCCTTGCCAAAGCGGCGGATCAGCTCCTTGTGCTCTGGGAACACACGCGCCAAGCGGCTCGGGTGCATCCAGCGTTGACGGCGCAGCCAGCGAGCGTCCGATAGGTCGTCTTCCACGCTTGACCAATCCCAATGAATCTCGTTCCGATTCACGGGCTTGCACTGTAGGGGGAAGGAAAACGGGTCGTCGCTCTTGCTCACCTCCACCCAACCCAGGCCCACGCCGATCTGGGGGTAGAAAGCCTTGCTGCACGCGTCGTCAGCCTTGGAATTGCCCTCCGCCTCGTTCAGTTTGAACGATATTGCGTCGGCCACGTCCTGACCCCCAGGCTGACCGTTGGCCGTAACCCGCCAGTCAGTCCGAGTGGATTCCTCATACCCTCGGATACCCTCCAGCGCCGCACCGATCAGGTTCTCCATGCTGGGTGGAATGCCCAGCGCCTTCTGAGCCTGGAGCAGTTCGGTACGGAGTTGATTGCCTTCGGCGTAGTCCATCTCGCGATCCGCGATGGGCCGCCACTCCCGCGGCTGGTTCTCGATCTCCTCGTGGATCTCGCGGTACTCGGCGACAGTAAGCGCCCCTTCAGGGGTGTCGACAGGCTCAATACTGGTCTGTGTGTCGTTCATGGTGTCCTCACATACAAATGGGTTCGGGCGCCTCGACGTAGCCGCCGCCTACGCTCAGCAGGCTGTCCAACAGCTTCAATTCCTTGGCCTGGGCCCACTGGCGGAGCGCGTCAGCGCCCTCGGTGCAACCGTTGCTCTTGTCGGGCTGGTCCAGGTAGCGCTTCTCGGATTGGCTGTACTTTTTCTTGTATCCGTCGATGCGCTTGATGCCTTGGTCGCATCGATCTATGTCGAAATAGCACCCCTTCAAGTGCTTGCGGGTGGCATAGACGCCGGTCATCAGTTCAGAGATCTGCGGCACAACGAAGAAGGTCTGGCCGGGTAACAGGTCTTGCAACTGCTCCCGTGTGGACTTGTTGTAATCGGACAAACGCTTGTGAGCGGCGTCGTGGGGCAAGAAGTGGGCGCCGTACAGATAGCCCTTGTCGACCAGAATCCGGGCGTAGTGGCGCAAGTCCTCGTTATGCTCTTCGTAGTAGTTGATGAACCTGTCTTCCTGGCCAAGAATCTGTAAGAACCATATGGCCGTACCGTCACTACGCCCGATGTCCCAGAACGTGTAGACAGGCAGATCCAGCACTGGAATCTCGCGGATGCCACCGCGCTTGCGCAGCAACACCATGTCTTTGGCGTAGTAGTTGCCATCGGTGGACTGCTGGAAGGCTTCCTCAGGTGTGGACGGGTATTCCCGCCACATCTTTTCGTCCTTGCCCGCGAAGTCGTTGCGTAGCTTCTCGACGTACCAGGCGCGCTGCCCGGTGTCGATTTTGCAGGCCATTGCCTGCTCGATGCCATCGAAGTAATCGTGCTGCTCGCGTGAGATGGACACGCCGGCCGGATCCATCCTGTAGGCAGGATCCTGCCACCAAGCGTAGAAGTGGAAGCGGTACTGAGCCCTGGTGAGTAGTGCCTTGGCGGTCACGAGCGCTTGAGCACGCTGGCTCATATCGTAGAACTCGCCGTTCGCGCCCTCGGCGGTGCTCTCGATCACCACGATGCCATCAATCGGCACTGCCTGGATGGAGCCGGTCACAACCTCATCCGCCTTGGCGGGGAACTTCGCGCAGATCTTCCCGAACTCGGAGACGTGTAGGCGGTGGATGGTACCTCCGCGCACGCTGGTGGCCACGCGGATGGAGCTATTGTTGTGAGCGAACAGTAGTTCTTTGGTACTGGCCCTCGCTAGGGGGAAGCGCTCGCGGATCTCGGCCGGCAGGTGGTCATAGGCGAACACCACCTTGTCGCGGAAGATGGCTTCGGCTGTCTCGCGATCCTGGGCGATCATGCCGCAGCGCTGGTTGCCGTTGAACAGCGCGTGATCCAGCCACATGATGGCGATCAGCGTCGTGAAGCCCAACTGGCGGGCCTTGAGGATGATGTTCCGATGCCAGAGCCGCATGATGAAGCGGCGCTGCGCCCTGTTGGGCTTGAACGGCATGACGAACGACTCGCCCTCTTCATCCTCACTCTTGACGATGATCTGGTACAGGCAGCCGGAGAAAAGGCGCCACTCGGCATCAGCAAGGCATCGCGCCAGCTCTTCGGCATTCGTGGGGATATGGTCAGGGTGCGCAACGATGTGCGGCCCGCGCTTGGGGCGGCGGACGGCCTTGTCCCAGCGATGGCCGAGCTGCTCGTCCACATGGCCGCCGCTCGCCACGTCGATGGCGCCATCGTCCTCCTCCAGCGTGCCGGCCTCCACGGGCACCGCTTGGCGCTTAGTCTTCGTTGCCATTGCCTGAGTCCTCGTCGGCCACGTCTTGGCGCGGCTGCAGGCTATTGGCGGCCTGCGATGCGGCCGGGCCTTCTGGATCCACGGCCACGGGCTTGAAGCCGTTGCCGTTGCCGTTGGCCAGGGAGTGCAGCAGAGCCGCCAGCGGGTCGGTCTTCTGCTGGTTGTCTTTCTCGTAGAGCCCCAGATGTTTGAATACCTTCTCCAAGGCATCCAACTTGGAGTTCAGCTTGATCTCGATGCCGTGCTGGGTTTGTTTGGCTCCAGCGTAAAGCGCCACGGCCTTCTCGCTCATGGAGCGGGTATCCTTGAGGACCACGCGAGACTGCCCGTCGCCGCCGCAGATGGGGCAGGACGGGTGCGGTAGCAGTAATGGATTGAAGCCAATGCCGCCCGCTTCATCAAACTCGGCCGGGTTCTTGCCCTTTTCTACCCAAGCCTCTCGGTCTCGGTTGAGTTCGCCGATGGTGCGTTGGTACTTGTGGCCTTCGCCGTAGCAGCACCGGCAACAACCCACTCTCAACTCCACAAGCTCCCGCGCATCTGCCGTTGCCACATTCCAAGCTTCACGAAGCGCTCCATCAGCGGTGATGTTTGTCCTCTCCTGCTGCGCCTTTCGGGCATTCAGAAGGGCAAGTTGGATGTCAGGTTTTTTAAGGTTCTCATGCCCAATGGAGCCGGCCGTATCAGGGCTATATCCAGCACGAATCGCCGCTTGGGAGGCATTGAGGTCAACTAAGTACTCCTCAATGAACCGCTGCTGCTTATCGGTCAGGCCGAGTTGAGGCTTATCCTTGGGGAGGGGTGTAGCCTTCGTCGCAGCCGCTTTGCGCTTAGTTGGAGCCTTGATGGTCGCCTTGGTTACCTTCTTCGCTGGTGGCTTGGCTTTCGCGGGCACAGCTTTGCCTGCGGCCCTCTTCTTCGGAGCAGCGGGCTTGGAGTTAGGGGTCTTGCGGGGGGCAGGCTTCTTGCCTGCTGGTTTTTGGGCCATGGCCGGAAGTCTTCCGGCGCTCGGCTCTCTATCAAAGCCCTATGCTGGGCTATCCAACTCAAACTTCCTCAGCTTGGCTTGAATGCGCTCCAGACGCTCGCACAATGCCACATAGCGCGCGCTGGTCTGCCTGCCAGTGAACTGTAGCTCGGCTAACTCCACCAGGATTTGGCCGTGGAGTTTGTACACCTGGCGATCCAACCGTTCGATCCTGAATTTTCTGAAGAGCATGGCTTCCCCCTTCCTGGCCTATTCTGAGGGCTTGTCATTCCAGCAAACTGCCCTGGCGTGAGGCGGGCCCCTTCTGGATTTCTGCCCTCAGCGCTTTAATCTCCCGGCCCTGGGCTTCCACCTTGGCTGCGAGTTCGGTTGCGAGGAAAAGATGCTGCCTGCCTGTCTCGATGGCGGCTGCCTGGGTCGCGGCGCCGGCCTGAAGCAGAGCCAGGCTACGGTCTTCCGTGGGGGTCAATTCCAATACATCATCGCCGATCTCAATCTTCACTGTGCCATTGGGCATGATGGTCTTGCTCATTGACCGTGCCGGCGGGAATGTCTCCACAAGCTCGTAGATGCCTCTAAGTAGGCGCTTCAGCTTTGTATCATCCACCAGGGCGCGCAGCCGATCGTCCACGATGGACAGCTTCAGGCCGGTGAGTTCCGCCACGGTCTCGCGTGTAGCAATCTGCTCCTGGGCACGCAACTCGCGCACGGCTTCATAAATACGCTGGGTGCTGGGGATGGGTTGGCTCTCGGCGGTGCTCATGCTGATGCCTCGTTGGGGAGTTGCAGGGGAATTCCTTTTGGCCATAGACCCATGGCTTGAATCCTTCGCTGGGTGTCAGCCACCCATGCCGGCTCGATCAACTGGCGCTCAGCCTTGGTGAAAAGTGCGCCTTGGTCGAACTTGGAATGGCAACCGCGGCGTCTGGGCTGGCAGGAACACAGTGGAAAGGAATCCAGATCGGAGGTTTTGAGACCAGTGCCTTTCCCGGTATTTGTGTGCGCGCACTGGCTGATTCCGGGCATTCCGCAGCAGATACAGGGAAGGCTTGCGACGATCTTCCGGTATGTCTTGCTGCGGAAAGGCTTATCCTTTTTGACGGACGCAGCCGGCTTGGCGCTCACCCTGGCGTAATTGGCGGGCTTAGCCAACGGCGCGTAGACCACCGGAGCGCGGGGCGGCAGTTCCTTGCGCTTGAATCCTGTGCGCTTCATCGGTGAATCCTCGTCATTTTCCCGCAGTGATCGCATTTGCAACGCGAACGTTCGGCCAACCGCTTCATGGAGTCCTGGTAGTCGGCCAGTGTGCGCATCCATCGGCTTTCCGCCTTCATCAGTTGGTCGAGCACGAACATGGGGCCCACCTCTTCGCCGCAGGCCTTGCAGCGGCACTTCCCGGCTTTGACGTCCACCTCGAAAGACGTGAAGACATGCTCGCACTTTCCATAGGGCACCGGCTGAAGCATGGCGCCCTCTTCCGGGCTCGGCCGCGGCTTCACCGGCAGGGCCAGAATGTTGGTCTGGGTGGCATCGATGGGAGGGAGGTTCATCGCATCGTCCTGTCCAAATTGCGGTTGTTCGCGTTTTCACTGCGCCAGACCTCGACCCGGAGTTGGGCCGCAGTCAGCCGCCAGCGCAGCGCCTCTTCAATCCGGACAGCCTCGCGCAGGCCTTCCAGCAACTGCGTGTAATCGGGGTGGCTGTAGGCATACATTTCCTTGGCGGCGAATGCTTTTTCGCTGCATTCGCTCATCAGGATGGCTTTCTTGGACTTGCGAAACTGCTCCAGGTGCACCCGGTCGGCCTTGGCCTGGGCGTACTTGTTCGCGTGCTCGAGCAGGAAGTCGATAGCGCGGTTCGGCTCCGATTTTTCAGCCACGGACTCCCCCTCTTGACGTCGCCGAGCGCCGGAAAGGCCATGCCACCATCGCCGCATCGCGTTCATGCTGGTTACAGCGCTCAGTCCACCCAGTCACGCGGCTGAAGGCTGGAGCGTCCAGTTTGGCGCCCTTTACGGCCGGGCTGATACCGTGGGCCGGGATATTCAGATCCGCGCATACCGCCGTGATCAGGCTGCACCAGGCGTCAACCTGGCCCAGACTCCTGGCCGTGGCGAGCGCTGCGCCGTATGCGCCCTTGGTGCGAGCGTTCCAGGCGCGCTTCTCCAGGCGCGAGTCCTCGAAAATGACGCGGCCCGGCTGCCGGCCACGAATTACCCTATCCACCTGATACGGCTCGAATGTTTCCAGGCTGGTGAGTTGGCCATCGATGAACGTGGCCACGCCCGTGCTGGCGCCAGGATCTATTCCCAGGATCATCATTGCAGTTCCCTCCCCAATTCGCGCTCGACGCGTGCCTTGAGGTCAGCGGCGGCTGCCTTGCCCCGTCGCTTGGCGATGTCGCCCAGGATTTCGAGCAACCGTTTGTTCCCGTCGGCCCGGGTATGGCCTTCCTTGCGCACGCGCTGGATCCATTCGCGCGCTTCGGCATCCCGCATTTTGTCGTCGTGAGTGCTCATGCCGGCTCCAGCAGGCCTGCGGCGATCAGCACACTTCGGCGCGAGGCTCCGCGGCGAATGCGTGCAACCACATCCGCAGCCAGATCAAATGCCCGCGCTATATCCGGGATGGAGCCTTCCGCGCGAAAGACCTCCACGACCACGGCATCCGGGGTGGGCGCGATGCCCCTCGCGGCGTGAGCCATTGCCAAGGACTTCAGCCGATTGCCTGTCCTACCTTTGAATTTCCCAGACTGAGCCATCACCCGCCCGAGTTCCGCCCGGTCGGACGCGCTCCGCAGGTGATCGGGTGCCACGCAATCGGCGCACCAACAGCGCATGTAGGGAATTCGCCCACCCGTGCCGCGGCTCAATGCGATGTTCCAGACGGCCGACGAGCCATTCAACATCTTCTTTTCGCCCTTGTCGTGATCGACGGTGTAGATCCGTGGGCGCTGCTTGTGCATGCCGCCTTGCCAGTGCCAGCAGCCCGTTACGGGGTCGACAATCGAATTCGCGCGCAGATCGGCCACGCGGTTGACGTTCAGGCGCTTCACTGCGCGCCCTCCTGGTGCCGAGCGCGGATGCTCAGGCTGGCCATCGCTGCCCGCTCTGCAGGCGTCGGCCCGCGCGTCGTGGCGTTGTGCGTGATGGCCGGCAGAGGTCTCGGCGGTGCCTCTCCCCAGCCGGCCGCCAGTTCGCGGCGAAGGTTGTATGTCCAACGCGTGCGGTGCGCCCGCCAATCACCGCTGCGCACCTCAGGGCCCATCTTCGATGCCGCGCGCCACACTGCCGGGTGAGACCAATCACCCACAAGCCCGGCATCCCGCTGGCGCAGGCAGTCGCCCGCCTCCAGCCATGCGTATTCCGGATCCACGGCGGGCCTGCACATGCGCAGGAACTCGCCCAGCGTTGGCGCGAAGGCACGCTCTCGGCACATCGCCACCCCGCGTTCGATCTCCTTCGGCTGGAAACCCGCCAAGCCGGCGCCCCATTCGTCCTGCACCAGCCGGAGATCCGCGCCAGCGTACAGATCGGCCATCTTCCCGCCGAGTTGAGCCTGCAGGCGATCGAAAACCTCGGCAATCAGCTTTCGAGGGATGGGCCTGGCCTCAGCCAACGAAGTGGGATTCAGCGTCGATAGTGCGTGTTTCATCGTCATCTCCAGGGTCTGAAAGGCCGCGCATCGTGGCCATGCGGCGCTCTTGGGCGGTTTGGGTTCGGGTGGCTGGGGCGCGCTGGCCAGCCGCTCGCTGGCATGCGGCCCTCATCCATGCGTCGGGCTCGGCGGGACGCTGCACGATGGCTGACTCCATGACCTCGATCAGGATGTCTCCGCCGTAGTCGTGCGCCAGCTTCCCGAGGAACGTGCCTGTCTGCGCCTTCGGCATCCTTGCGGCATGGAGTAGCGATTTCGCGCCGTTCCACGCGGCACGTTTTCGCTCCTCGTAGTCGGTCGAGGTCGGCGGCGGGGCTGGCGGAGGTGGCGCAGGTGATGGTGGCGGCGCGCTAGCGCCGTCCGTACCGGTAGGTACGGAACTAGAGTCTCCCTGTCCCTCTCCGTATCCCTCTCCCTCTCCCTGTCCCTCTCTTAGCCGCGACAGGTCGGGGACGGGTGCTGGACTGTCCGGCACCTGTCCGCCGGACAGGTCGTGGACAGCTTTTCGAAGGTCCGCCAGATTGGTGTTCCATGGCTTGTGAATTCCGGCGGACTTGAGCGCATCAAACAGGCGTGCTCGTTCCTCTCGTTCGAGGCGCTTTCGGTCGCGTTCGTGCTCGTCGCGCTTGCGGCGCTCCTGCTTAGATGCCCATGCCTCCTGCACGCGCTCGCTTACCACGGGGTGATAGAGCCGGCCGTCCGAACACTTCACCCAACCGCGCAACACGTCTTCGCGCACTCTCACCCATTTCGAAGGGTCGCACATGGCGGCATCTGCGAGCACATCGTCATCGTCGTCCAGGCTGCCGGCCGGCACCTCGTGCCAAGCCGCCATCCAGAGGTTCAGCATGTAGAAGCCGAGCGCGGGATTGCGTCGGGCCTTCACCCATGCCTTGGACTTGCGTAGGCGCAAGACCATCAGAGGCATAAACGGAAAGTCCTGCAGGTCGCAATCTGCGGGCGTCAAAGGCTCGAGACATTCCGTCACGCCACCTCCAACAGGGATGGTTGATGGCCTTGCCGCTGGGCGCGCTCGATTCGGGCGCGGGCAATTTCGATGTAGTCGGACTCGCGCTCGATGCCGATGAATCGCAAGCCTTCTTGCATGCATGCTTTACCGGTTGAGCCGGATCCCATGTAGGGGTCAAGCACCACGCCGCCGGCTGGCGTGACCAAGCGGCAGAGATAGGCCATCAGCTCAGTGGGCTTCACCGTCGGGTGGTGGTTACCTTTGCGCTCGCCGTTGGCAATCAGGTTCTCGGCGTCACGTAACGTCGAACCTTTCTTGAATTGAGGCCCAGGATCGGACATGCCTTCATTTCGGTCTTGGCGACTTGCCTTAGCGCAGTAGAAGAATCTGGCGGCACTCCCACTATCCAGACGCCGCATGCCTGGCTTCATGCTAAATCCGACGGCGCCGGAGTTCTCGCTGTGTGCGCTCGGCTCATCGCCGCGCCCGCGGCGCAATGCCCCGTAGACGTTTTGAGTCTTGCGTGCCTCAGAGTTGGTGCTTGCGTCGGCGAGTTGCCCTGGCGCCGTCGGAAAGGCCGCCAACACTTCGTCGCTTCCGTCATGGATCAGATTGGCTGGCCATCGGCCTTCCACCGGGCGAGCCTCGCCTTCTCCTAGTCGGTAGTTCCGCCCACCAGATTGAGTAGGGTCATCGCTGCCGCCGCGACTGCCGCCCCAGCCGACAGCATCTGTTCCAATCCGGCAACCATCAATATTCAGCGCACCAGTGCCCCACTCTGCCCAGTTCTCCGCGACAGTGCCTATCAGCGGCTTGCGGGCAACGACGATAGGTTCCCATGCGGGTTTCAGTGCCGTGCCACCCCACCGGCCGTTGTGCGACTTCGGGAAACCCGAACCGAACACCCAGCCGATCTGGTCCCGCACTTCGAAGCCTGCATCTTCAATGTTGACAACGCCACGGTGGTAGGTGCGCGTACCAAAGAAGGACAGCAAGTAGCCGCCCGGCTTGAGGACTCGTATGCATTCACGCCATACTTCCATCGGTGGAACCGCGCTATCCCATTTCATGCCCATGAAGCCGCCGCGGGCAGCGCCAGCCTGGGCGCGGCCCGCCGGGCTACTCTTTCCGGCCGCACTGGGCCCGCCGCCGTTGTTAGTGAGTCCGTACGGGGGATCGGTGACGATTGAGTCAACGCTGTTATCGGCCATGGAGCCCAACACCTCGAGGCAATCGCCCTGATGAATCTCAAAGTGCGTCAAGCTGCCTCCACACACGAATCACACTTAAGTCGCCAGCCAGTGAAGGCTCCGACGGGTTTTTCCTTCTTGCAAGCAATGCAGGTACTTGTGAGACGAGGCTCCTCTGGCTGTCGGTCTTCGGGCCTGATCCAATTCGGCTGGCCACCAGGGAAATAGGGATAGGGACAGCCCTGGCAGCCAATGGACTGGCAGATGCCCAGGTTCTCGCAACATTTGCTCATGCCCTGCTCCTTAAAGTCCGACATGAGGGAGGCCTCTCGCGGCGAAGTGCCGCAGGGCATTGAGATCCGCGATGCTGATCACGCGGTAGTCCTGACCGATCACGCGCAGACCCATGGCCGCGATGAACATGGCCATCCGCTCGATGTCTTCGCTCTTCATCCGCGAGATCGTGGATTCAGATACGTTCATCTTGTCGGCCACACGGGCCTGGCCAAACTCTGCAAGGGAGTTGCGCAGGATGGTTTCGATCTTGCGTGCGCTTTCACGCAAGTCGGGAGAGACTTCAGACATGGGGATTTCAACCAAGTCAGGTAGTGGAGGCCTGCCCTTGTGCGGGGCTGAACTCGATCAGCAGGCGCAAGTCAGCTGGAGTTGGGAAAGATCGCCCATCCTTCAACCACGAGCAGAGGGCATTCACCACTGCTCCCTCGTCCTCACAGCCGACGGCCTGGAAGTAGACGTTCATTGCCTCGTCGAGGGTGAAGGGTCGGCGGCCGTATATCTCGGTGCACACGGCAAGCAGAAATTTCGCCCTCGATTTGGGCATCTTCAGGAAAGGGATAGGTTTCATGGCAACGAATTTCAAAGATCACTCCACGGCGGACATCGAGTCCGCAGTTGGGCAGGCGCTGGAGGCTCTGTTTGGTGCACCGGTGAGCGTGAACATCAGCACCCTCGACCATCGCCCCACCAATACGGCTGCGGCCTGGATGTCGGGCTCACAGTGGGCGGTGGATTTGCAGATGCGGGTTGCGGACAACCCTCCCCAAGACGAGGATTGAGATGGCCTCGCCTTCTGAGCAGCACGCCCCCTCCCCTTTATGGCGGCCAAGGGCGCCTTTCTAGAATGAGGGTTCCACCAACCACTCGTAGGAAGGGCCCCAGCCATGAACGAAGACATCCGGCACCTGACGGAAGCGTTGCAGTACAACCTGGAACTCGTGCGCTCACTCTCCGACCGGTTGGAGATGCTGGAAGGCAACGTAGAGGAGAACGCGGCACAGAGGATGGCCGTCATGCTTCTGCTCCGGGCCGTAATGCTGAGTTCGCCGGATCGGGATCAGATTGCTGCTCTGGCAGAGCGGATGGCTGCCCAGATGCAGGCTCAGCCCGGCATCCTGGTGGACGGTGGCAAGAGCACATTCCAGCGCATGAAGGGGCACTTGGACTGGATGCTCGGCGCGGACAAGGCCCCGGGCGGATAGCCTCCACTTCCGGGGATCGCATCGCCTGGAATGCAGCGTCCACATTGCGCCGAGTCGCTTCAGCGCGCATCAAGGCGCCAATTTCCCATGCAGTGCGGGCTACAGAGACTTCAGCCCACGCTCTAGCGAGCTGTTCCGCCCCAGAAGTAAGCTGCCGCTTGGCAGCCTCCACCCCACCCGCGGGAGTCTTAGGCGGGCGCGGAGGAGACGCCATCTCCGGTGCACCTTCTTCGGGTTCGGGTGGCAGCTCATACCCCGCCGCCATCATTAAGGCGTCCGCTTCTACCCGAGTGGAACTGATGACCCGACATCCACTCTCGATGCGACGCGCGGCCATCAGAGCTTGGGCCAGACTTACAAGGCGGGACCAATCATCGGCGTGCAGTCGCCCTTCCTTGGATGCCGTCTTCAAAATTCGAAGCGCTCGCCGCTCTTGCGACTTGTCTGCCGCCTGCGTCGAACGTGGCGCGTCTGGGGCTGGGGACGTGGAATTAACTTGCTTCCTCGTCAGCCATGCCCAGACGCGACCGAGCATGCCAGTTGGAGGGCGCCCGGCAGAATCGAGAATCCCGAGATGCTTACCCAAGCGCGCCATCGCTTGTTTCTTGGGGTCCTCATCCATGGGCCACCTCCCCTGCTTGGGAGGGTTCTTTGGTGGCGAGAGGCGGAAGCGCTCGCTCTCCCCGATCAATGGCTGCGAAATAGTCAAACAACGGTTGAATAGTCCGCACACCAGGGTTGCCGCGGTCGCCATAGACTATTTTTCGAGGCAGTGTCTTTGCAACGCCAGCATCCGCTGCAATTGCCTCCCAGCGAGAGGGACCCGCCGATCTCAGTCGCTCGATGAGAGGAGAAAGAATGCTATTCATAGGCTAGCATTCTTCCCCATTTATGGGTAAACGTCAACCCGTATATGGTCCTTCGATGGCGTCACAATCCCGTTTATGGGTTTCTATGTCTGATTCGTTGCTCCACCTATTCGTGAGTAACCTCAAGGCCTTCGGAATAAAGAAGGGCTTGGGGTCCGCGCCTGCGCTGGCGAAAGCCACAAAAGGCGGTGTGGGCAAGTCGACCGTTGGCCGCTATTTTGCGAATGACGGCAATCCATCCCTCGATCACATTGAGGCCCTGGCCACCGCAGTCGGTGTCGCCCCCTGGGAGCTGTTGCGACCACCTGGGATGGATGACCGCCGCCTTTCAGTGGAGCAAGCCTTAAGCCTGGTGATTGCCACTATTGCGCAGTTGCCTCAGCCGGCAAGGAAAGCTCTTTCAGAGGATCTGGGGTTGCTGGCAGTTGCCCCCGGCGATGCGGAAACGCGTGCACGTGTACTTCAGGCCATGGGGGTACAAGATGCATCGGGGGGAGGCAATCTGCTAGGGAAAGAGGCAGCTTGAAGTTGATTTCGATTGGACAACCCCGATTGCAACCATATGCCAAAAGTGACACGAAGTTAATACTTGTAACTAAGGATTTCCACCAATCGAGCGCTTGAGCCAGTTCGCCCTATGATGCTGAGACGACCATCCCGTGTGAGGAGGGAACTTGCGCCATATAGCCCGTTTGATTTCGGTCCGCGTCGCCACGCGCTCGACAGTTAAATATGCTTCGCTCTGGATGTTGACCGCATCCTTGATGTGCGGCACTCATAGCGCGGGCGCCTTCAATATCAAATGCAGTCTTGGGGCGAAGTGCGTTGAAAGTCAGGGCGCATCCATTCCTTCGGAACAGGTCCTGGAGATGATGGAGTACTGCGACGATTTCACTCGCGGAGGAGTCGGACGAACCATGTTGCGCCTATCTCTCCATGAGATATTGCAAAGCTCCGCAGGCAATCACCTGCATCCGATCTACTCAGCCTACTACGCGTTTGAACAACTTCGAGATAGTCCGTTGGCATTCAAGCGGCGCCCGAATGTCGAGGATACGGATTACAACGAGATCGCCAAATCATGCGCGCACCTATCCGCCGACTTTGAAAAATGGGTTCGCTAGCATCAATCAAGCGGAGATGGTGATGCGAGGAATTTCACTGCTCCTAGTCCTCTTGTTTTCTTGCGCCACAGCGCATGCGCAAGCCCACAAGTGCAAGGGCCCTGATGGGCGATTCACTTACAGCGACAAGCCGTGTGTTACAGGCTCCTCCGGTGGGGTTATCCAACTTCGGGAGAACAGCATCGACACCAGCATGGATTGGGAGCGACAGGAGCGGTATATCCGTCAAAGGCACGAAGAAGAGTCCACGAGGGGCCGCCCATTGAGACCTATGGTTACGCGAGGCGAGCCTGCCGCAAGCGGCGAACAGACTTATGAATGCAAGCAGGCGATCAAGAATGCTTCAGTCCACTCCGGCGCAGCCAAAGCCCGAGACATTGATGATCAACGCGCTAAAGCAGCCAGCATCTGCGGCTACAACCCTTGGCCTGGACCCAGCATGACGGAGACCGATGCCTATAACAAGCGCACCCAAGCTTTGGAAAAGCAAAATAACGCCGACAAATGGAACATCTGCACTGAAGCCGGAGGATTTGCTAACTGCCGCTAAGAGATGAAACCCGCAGGCCTCCTCGCCGTGGATTTGAAGAATACCCCTCGCCGCGCACGCTGGTGGGCCATGGATGCCGGTCGCCAAGCTCATTGCTACCGTGAACCAGATGTTGCCACCTTCACCAAACAACATCGGTTTCATTGGCGGGATCCGTACGCGGCCGCATGATGATGTCGGCGTCAGGCCTTATATAAAAAGAGGAACATCGGTCATGAGTCTGGATCCTGCCGTCATCAACGGCTTGTTCGCCTTGGGCGGCGTGCTTGCGGGCGCGATTCCTGCGGTCGTTGCGGCGTGCTTTAAAGAGCGATCCGAAAGTCGACGCCATCTTCGCGACCAGGCACTTAAGGTCGCCCTTGAGGCTTGGCGCGTTCGCCTTGAGCGCCAAATGGCAGTACAGCCACTGGAGCATCAGGTCATCTACTCCACATTGCTGGCCCAGCTTGCTTCCGAAAACCGCCTCACGCCAGATCGGGTCAAGGCAAGGCTGAACGATATCTCCGCCATCGTCGACGTCATGGCCAAGCATTCCGCCAGCAAGGTTGCGAGAAGTTAGAGTCAGCCCGCGCAACACGTCACAACTCCACCCGATAGCGATTGAGCTCCTCTTTGCAGCCCTTATAGGCTTGTGCGACGGACACGCCTACATCGCATCCAGATGCACTGCCCACTCCAGCCTTGAGCGCAGCGATCCGCGGCAGTATTAGCTTCAACATTCCGTGCTCCTAGCCCCGCCCCAGTGGCGGGTTTCTTTTTGGCCTCTGCGTGGCGAGATGCCTCGAACTGGGCTGGCCGCGTGATCGTGGATTGGCAAATTCTACACGCTCTCCCCATTTATGGGTTGACATAATCCCATATGTGGGGATAATTCATCCCAACAACACACCCAGCAAGCACGAGACGAACCGAGTGCGAGGCAGGCTGAGAAGTCCCGGGGGCTACCGGGCGCTGGGGTTGAGCATCCGTCTGAATGGCGGCTCTGCTTGGCGGTGTTGATGGGGCTCCTGTCATCGCGCCGCTGCCCGTCATGACCATTCAAAAGTTGTAGCCGATGTTGCTTGAGTGACCCGCTCATTCGTCCGGCAAATGGAGCCCCATGGGTAACGGGGTATCGCTGTCAGTCCGGGCAGTGTCAGTCCGCCAAAGCGCGGTACACGACTACGAACAGGTGAGGGGTAGACGCCCAAGACAAGTAATGGTCATGCCGCTTGGAATCGCGGCGAGCCCTTCTCACGAGGGGCGAAACAAAAGGGTCACGGGTGGCCCTTTTGCTTTTCTGGAGCCATGTATGACCCAAACCATTGAGGACCAAATCGCTGAACTGGCCATGAAACGCGAAGTGAACAAGCAACTGCTCTTCGAGAAGGTGGCGCTTCGGCTTCGACGCAAAGAACTCTTCTTCGTGCACGGCGAGCCCACCAGCTTGCAAGACCGGATTGCGCTCGACTCGGAGATTGCGACCCTGGAAGCCGATCGCCAGCGCTCGAAGGTCCAGATGCTGCAATTGAAGAAGCAAGCCCGCGAGGCCGATCGGCAGCGAGAACAAAATGCCGCAGCTTGAACATTTGGACGAAATCGCTCAGGAGGCATGGAACGGGGACTGCAGGCGGACAGGCGCCCTCTCCAAGGGCGAGCTGCTGTATGTCGCCCTGGCATCTGGGCGAATGCGTGAACTGGCTCCCGGCGACTCCATTGCCTATGCGGTGGATCGGGTCGGGCCGGAATGGATGGCGCACATGCTGGAAGTGTGGCGGTCTGCCGCGCAGCCGGACTGAAGGAGCAAGACATGGCAATCACAGCAGGCTTCGGTCTCCAAATGGATCTGAAGCGCGGAACTATGCGCCGCTGGTATTCGAAGTTGGACGGGGTGAAGCGGTGGGCCGATAACGATCAGCCATGCGAGCCACCCTGTGATCGCGGCGCCTGCAAGGACTTCTCGCCCGGCCCCTGCGACAACCCAGATTGCGCGGCCCGCGCCGCCATCAACAACGCCAATGGCCAGTAAGGAGAGAAAGATGGATCGATACGCAGCAGAGAACGCTCGCGAAAAGATTGCGGGTTACATGATTTCTAAGCACCCATCGGAATCACCAGATGCGTACTTTGAGCGCGCGAAAGACGAATGCCTGAAGCACATGCGGATTGACATTGAAAATGTTGCTGCGATGGACTTCGCGCAGTTCATTGCAGCCGCAAAGCACAAAAACACCGCACTCGCGGCAGAAGCTGACTAACCCCACCGCCCTGCCGTAGCAGGGCCAAAAGAGCAGCGGCAATACACGATACGCCAGCATGAGCCGAGTGGTTCAGTCCGCAGGCAAGCAACAGTGCATTCTCATTCGTGTGACCACCCCGGGAGAGCAGCGGGGACCATCAAAGAAAAGGCTGGATGACTTCATCCTTCAAGACGGCCTCAAAATGTCCACGAGGGATGCGGAGTCGCGCAGCACGTCAGCTTCTGCGCCGATTGCTGCTCGTAAGGCAGTCGTCCGACCTCGGCGACGTTAAAGGCCGAGGATCATCAAGAGCAGGGACTGTGAAGCGCAGTGGCGGCGGCCCTGATGGACTCCGGTCTAGCCGGACAAATTCGCGGCAGTCTCTGCCCTTGATGGTGAATGCGCTGAAGAAGCGTGGCGCGTTGTCATGGAACCGGCGCCGACTGGAACTAGGCCGCCATGCGCGGCTGCTATGAAAAATCCCGCGCGGCCCTGACCGCCATCACCCTTTCACGCCGGGCCTGGGAATACCTCCTCCTCCCTTCCCTCCTCCTTTCCCCAGGCATGCCGCTTCGGTGGCACCGGCACTTTATTCACAACCGCCCTCCCCCCGAGGGCATTTTTGTCTCTGGAAGCACTATGGACATCACTATCAATCTTGACCTCCCGAGCATCCTCAGCCAAGCGGTGAGCGCGGAGCGCGTCCAGCCGCTCTTGGATAAAGCCATTGGCGAGGCGATCAAGGACGCCATCAACAGTGCGACCGGATACAGAAGCGAGTTTCGCAAGCAGATCGAGGCGCAGTTGACCGAAGGATTGCCGCACGGCCTGGAGCTCGATGACATGGCGAAATTCCAGCAAGTACTCAACCAAGCCCTGACGAGCGCCGTGCACGGAAGCAACGCTGCAGCCATCAACGTAGCGCTGGCGAAGGCAGTTCAGGATGTCATGCCCGACACGCCCGCCGTCATGAAGCTGTCCGAACTGTTGCAGGCTGCCCGCGACGGCTTCAACCGCGAGGACGGCGGCGCGTTTTACGCACTCTATGAGAAGAGCGAATACGGCGGCAGCCACTTGTATCTCGACAGCAACCCCAGCCCGGGGCGTGGCTATGGCGTGGGCAACGGGAAGTACTCCGCGCACTATTCGCTGGACGTCAACGGCGATGGCGACGTCTACGCCCTCAAGATGCAGGACAAGCAAATCACGCCCGCATCCCGCCCCACTGTGATCAGCCGTTTCGACTCCATCCTTATGGCTATGTACGTGGGCCGCACCCGCCTTGAGGTGGACATGGACCCCGACGAAGTTGAAAGCGCTGCGGGCGAGCAGTACGACTGAGGGCGGGTATGGCCAAGCGCTTTCGTTGGACCCGGGAGACATACCGCAGAGCGCATCATGAAGCGCGTATCTACGACGGCATCGGCTTCATGTACCACGATGAGCCGCCAATCGTGAGGCGGTACCGCGAACTCTGGGAGCAACACCCCCAGAAGGATGACCCCCTCTTGAGTCACATCTCCTGGCGCCGACCACCGGCGGACGGAATCCCCTTCTAAACCCGGCCCTCCACGCGAGGGCCTTTTCTTTGGAGAACCTGATGGAAAACATAGAAAAGCCGCCGGCCCAAAAGGGGCCCAGCGAAGAAGAGCTTATCGCGGCCGACATCGCTTACCCAGCGATCCGGGAAGCCCGAGTGCGCCAGCAGTATGAGCGCGACCTGTCCGCACAACAGCAATATTTGGCGTCCACCGGACGCCTGGAGGGATGGAGATGATTCGAGATCTGAAACCCGGCACTGTGACAACTCACATCGCGCTCTGGGGCATCGTCATCGCATTTACGCTGCTCCTGGCCGTAGTCGGCCCGGCCATTGATCGCGGCCCCACGGATAGCCAAGCCGATGGCGCCATCGCCCTTGAGAAAGCAACAGCCATCAAAGATGCCAAGGCTAGCTTTGACGATGCCCGCGTCGAGGAATGGGTGCGAGCGGCCAAGGAAGCAAATCCAAACCTGACAGAGGAGCAGTTGAGCCGAGTGCGCGCGGCCGCCATGTATCTCGAAGGTACGCGGCGATGAAATGGACTCCCCTACTCTTTCAGACTCCAATGGTTCGCGGATTGTTGGCAGAAGCAAAGACCCAGACCCGGCGCGAGGTGAAGTGGCTGGACTTGGACCAGGGCCTGAGTCTCCAATTTTCGGGGCTCAGCACATCAACGACGCCGCAAGGGTGGGTACTGGAGTCCCCGAGCAGCACCTCACACGAATGGCGATCAGCGCCGACGCCCTGTCCCTATGGCGGGCCCGGAGATCGCCTGTGGGTGAAGGAGACATTCATCGCCTGGGGACGCTGGGAAACCCGCTTCTCCGCCAAGAAGGGCCGCGACGAGTGGCACTTCGTGGACATGACACACGAGGGCGGCCACGAGTATGCCTACGCTGCAGATGGCCGCAGCCTTGCGCCCTACACGCGGACCGCCGGAACAATTCCTTGCTGGTGGAAACGCCCCGCCATCTTCATGCCGCGTGCGGCCAGCCGCATCACGCGCGAAATCACCAG
Source organism: Ottowia sp. VDI28 (assembly GCF_049532675.1). Classification (NCBI taxonomy): domain Bacteria; kingdom Pseudomonadati; phylum Pseudomonadota; class Betaproteobacteria; order Burkholderiales; family Comamonadaceae; genus Ottowia; species Ottowia sp. VDI28. The sequence goes on from NZ_CP149820.1 coordinate 3,707,162, forward strand.
CGTGCGCCTGGAGCGAATCCAAGCCATCAGCGAAGCCGACGCAATCGCCGAAGGCATTGAGCGCCAGGGCGGCGGTTGGCGGAACTACCTGGATGCCAATGCTGGGGTGTGCTTCCGCAGCCCCGTGAACAGCTTCCGGTCACTGTGGGAAAGCATCAACGGCCCAGACTCATGGGATGCAAATCCATGGGTTTGGGCGCTCACTTTAAAGAGGTTGCTATGAGCGCAGTCCTGGAAGAACGGCCACAAACCACTCTGCCGGCGGTGCACGCGGAAACATCGGCGCTGATCCAAGCCATCATCGGCGCCGCACACGATCCAACGGTGGACATCGGAAAGATGGAGCGCCTGCTGGATATGCACGAGCGAATCTCTTCGCGGGATGCCGAGCAGCACTTCAATGCCGCGATGGTGGCCGCGCAGGCCGGCATGGGCCGAATTGCCGCCGATTCTACGAACCCGCAGACCAGGAGCCAGTACGCATCCTATGCGCAACTTGACCGGCACTTGCGGCCGATCTACACCGCGCATGGGTTCTCGCTCAGTTTCGATGAGGGCGAAGGTGCTCCCGAAAACTACGTCCGGGTGCTGTGCTACGTGTCCCATGCCGCGGGGCACACCCGTACCTACCACTGCGACATCCCAGCCGACGGGAAAGGCGCAAAGGGCGGCGATGTGATGACCAAGACCCACGCGGTGGGATCCGGCAAGAGCTACGGCAAACGGTATCTCTTGAAGGACATCTTCAACGTCGCAGTCGGCGAGGATGACGACGACGGGAACGGCGCTGCCGGCGTCCACCCACAAGCAGCCGAAGTCCTCGACGCATTCAACAAGCTGATGAAGCGCATCCCCAGTGCGGCCACTGACGCCGCGGCGCTGGGACTTTGGCGCGAGGGGGCGAACATTCTTGGTGAGTTCGAAGACCACCGGAACCTTTACGACAAGTTCAAGGATGCCGTCGCCCTGCGTCGAATGGAGCTCAAGCGATGATCGTGCTCAGCTATCCGCAGGAAGTCGAGACTGGCTGCACGCCCGATGCGGCGTGGCCACGGCCTCGCGGTTCACCGATGCCCGCCAGAAAGTCGGCGCATTGTCTGGGCAGCAACTGGCCTACGTGAACGCGATTCGTTCAGGTCTTCCGGAACTGGAAGCCCGGGATATGGCCGGCTACAAGGCAAAACCCACCTCCGGAGCGATTGCCAAGGCCATCCAAGGCCAGGCAACCGAAGAGCCGGGAGCCGACGCGATCAAGTACGCATGGCTGATTGCCATGGAGACGATCAGCCGGGAGCCGCTGGACGAAACATTCGTCACCTACGCCATGCGCCGCGGGCGAGAACTGGAGCCCCGCGCACGGATGGTCTACGAGCGGCGCACAGGCGCCCTGGTGGAAGAAGTCAGCTTGATCCTGACTGACGATGAGCGGTTTGGCTACAGCGCCGACGGCTTTGTGGACGATGACGGGCTGGTTGAAATCAAGTGCCCACTGGCCTGTGACAAGCTGGGCCAGGTCTGGGAAAGCCCCGAAACTGCCCATCTGGAATACATCGACCAGATCAACGGAGGCCTCTGGATCACCGGGCGCCTGTGGTGCGATCTGATCGTCTATTGCCCCTGGCTGGAGGCAGTGGGCAAAGATCTGTTCGTCAAGCGGATCTACCGCGACGACAACGCGATAGAGGCGCTGGAATCCGATCTGGTTGGCTTCATGCGCCTGGTGGATCGGTGCCTGGAAATCCTGCGCCGGCCCACAAAGATGACCGGGCGGCCTAAAGATGAGGCTGTCGACGTCTTGCCGATCGTGCCCGCCGCTTCTGTGCCAACACCAGGGTACCGCACTGTACCCACCGCTACGCAGCCCAAGCCCGCGGCCGTACCCAAGGCGACCCCAGCCGCCGCCCTCCTCCCTGATCTTTTCTAAGGAAAAACCGTGACCGAAACCATGGAAACAACGGCCGTCGCAGTGCCGAACCCCGCGAGTGACGTGACCGCCAAGCGCCTGAGCATCAAAGAAACCGTGCTCGCGCAATTCATTGAGGCCGAAATCGAAGTGCTGGCCATCGTCAACAAGTACCGAAACGTGGCCTACGCCGTGACCACACCCAAAGGGATGAAGGAAGCCATCGCGGCCCGGGCAGACCTACGGGACAACGGCCGCCTGATGATCACCAAGACGGCCGCTCGCGTGAAAACCGAAGTGAACGAACTCAAGCGCGTGATGGACGGCGAGGTGGAGCGGATTGTGGGGCTCATTAAACCCCATGAAGATGCAGTTGACGCCCAGATCAAGGTCGAGGAGCAGCGTAAAGCCGAGGACAAGGCCGAACGTGAGCGCAAGGAAGCCGAGCGCACCAACAAGCACCGCGAGAACTTGGAAAAGCTCAAATCCTATGTGGAGCGCGCCCAGGGACAACCGATTGACCTGGTGGAGCGCGCGATTGAAACCATTGCCGCTCTGGAGATAGGCGCCGAGTGGGAGGAATTCCAGGCAGCAGCGGCAGCCGAAAAGCAGGCCACCTTGACCGCGCTCAGGAACATGGTTGCCAACGAAAAGCAGCGGCTGGACAACGAGCGCCTGCAAAGGGAGCTTGCTGAAGCGAAAGCACTGCTGGCGGCGCAGTCCCCCACGGCAGATGCAGCACCTCATCCTGAGGTAGCGCCCGGCGCTCAAGATCAGGCCATGCCGGAATCAGACATCAGCACATCGCAACCGAAAGAGTCCTCTTCTGCAGCATTGCAGACTGAAAAATGGAACCGTGATCTCCAGAACCAGGAGCAAGGCCAGGCTCGCGTGGCGCGCTACATCTCGAGTCCGGTATACACCTCCAACCCGGTTGTGCGAGTCGGGCGCCTAAATCCAACGACGCAAGCATCCGATGCGCGAGATTCGGCCGCCGATAGCCCGCAGCGAATTGTGCAAGAACTGGAAATTGCGCCGGTGGCTGCAACAACCACCCCAGCGGCCGCGCCGATCGATGACGGTGCCCGAATCAACCTGGGCGGTATCAAGAAGTGGATTGCGCCCCTGGACATTGATGCCGTCGGCCTAGGGCAACTCGGATTCACCCACGTTGCAACCGAGAAAGCTTCCAAGCTCTACCGCATGTGCGACCTGCCGGCGATTCGTGCGGCCATGGTGAAGCATCTCGAAGCGCTGCCACTGCCGATCGCCCAACAAGAGGAGACACCCACCAAGTAGCAATCCCCCTGACCCTCATCCTTCAACAGGCCCGCCCCCTCGCGGGCCATTTTTATGGAACCTCCTGTGAATGCCCTGAAAAACCCAACCAAGAAGGTCGACCGCAAACCCTTCACCGAATTCTTCAAGTTACTGGAATTCGGCAATTTGGAGGCGGAAGCCACCGACGCGCTGAATGACATGGTGCACGCTTGCACCGAGACCGGCAAAACCGGAGAACTCACCATCAAGATCAAACTCAAGCCGATCGGTGGCAAGGCCGGCCAGGTGGAGCTTGATTCCGACGTGAAGGTCAAGCTGCCGCAGCCGGTGCGCAGCAAAACCCTCATGTTCGCCACGCCGGACAACAACCTGCAGCGCGAGAACCCGCGTCAGCAAACCCTCGATGGCCTTAAAACCCCCGCCCAGGAAGCAGAGGAACAGCACACGCTCCGCACGGCGCCAAAGACGGATGAGAAAGGAACTGACAAGACTCTGCGCAGCGCCATTCACTAATCCTCCCTCTTAACCGTCCAACCAGGAGAACATACCCATGGACCTAAATGAATCGCAACTCGAATGCATTGGCAAGGACGCCTTAGCCGCATCTCACCAGGAAACCCGCTTCGTCGGAAATCTCGGCATTCCGGCCTTGATCCTCCCTGAGGGCTTCAGTGTCCACACGCTGGAGCGCACACTTATCTCTCCTCCCCGAAAGATAGGGACGACTGTGTTGAACGACGCTGCCTCGTTTGTGTCCGTGGTCATCGATCAGATGAGCGAAAGCACCCGCCTCTTCAGCACGATCAATCCGCCAACCTTTACCGCCGTATTCAATCATCACGCGGCTGGCGGCGGCTGGGGAGATCACCGGGCCCAATACAACGCTCCCATTTCCCCGGAATGGAAAGCTTGGACCGCGATCGACGGGAAAAAAATGAGCCAGGTGGAAATCGCCCAGTTCATCGAGAACAATCTGGTGGACGTGGTCGAGCCGGATGGCGCAACGCTGCTCGAAATCTGTCGGACACTGGAAGCTAAGAAGAAGGTGAACTTCGCCAGCGCCATCCGCCTCTCCGACGGCTCGCACCAATTTACCTACGAGGAGGACGTTCAGGGTAGCGCTCAAAAAGGGCAACTCATGGTGCCCGAGGAGTTCGCCATTGGTATTCCCGTGTTCGAGAACGGCGAGAAGTGGCGATTGAATGTCCGCCTCCGTTACCGCATCGCCGACGGCGGTAGCCTGACCATGTGGCTTGAGCTCATCCGACCGCACAAAGTTATAGAGGAGGCTGTGAAGGAGCTCAGGGAGGCAATCGCTGTCCAGACTGGGCTTTCGATTCTGAACGGAACGCCCAACAATAATATGGTCTGCAAGATGTAACGACTACTCCACTAGCCCGCCTTCTGCGGGCTATCGGAGTCAACCTTGGCTCGAGGACTACTCGGAGTGGACCGCATGATCTCGAATTGTGTAGTCACCAGATTCGCATAAGTTTTGAAATCTCCTCTGGTGAACCGGATGTAGACATCAATATTCCCCCGATGCTCGGGCAATGTGAACACAGTCTCACGCTCCTGCATAACCTGAGACAACTCAACCGAAGCGAGTCGGATTTTGTGAACGGCATACGCCCATTTCGGGCTTAGATACTCGAATTGAATCGAACTCGCCTCGGGTATCAGTTCGTTGATTACCCTCTGTCTCAAGCGCAAGATGCCAGCGTCCATCCCTTCAAACGAGAGTAAGAGCCTGCCGAACTGCTCAGCTCTCTCAGCGAACGCCAGGGCTCTTGCGGCGGCGGATTTCTCCCGCCGCCCCTGCTCAAGAGCTTGCTGCCACCGAACTGCAGCGGCTGAAGCCACTATTGCAAGTACTGTGCCAATGACTTGCGCCCAGCTAGCCCACTCGCTTCTGGTCATGCAGATCGTCCACCAAGAGTCGCGATCTCCAAGGAAGCAGTACTCCGGTGAAGAAAGGGCCGCCTTGACAGCAGCCGCTATTCGATCAATCAACTGAATCTGATCCATTGCCCCTCCTCGTTCTGAAGCAAATCGTATCTCACCCGGCCCGCCTCTCGCGCGGGCTTTTTGTTTGCCATGGCCGCCTACTACAACGAGTTCGATCCATATGCGGCTCAGTGGCTGCGCAACCTTATCGCCGCGGGACATATAGCCCCTGGTGACGTGGACGAAAGGAGCATTGAGGATGTTCACCCAAACGACTTGCGAGGCTACACACAGTGTCACTTCTTCGCTGGCATCGGAGTGTGGAGTTACGCCCTTCGGCGCGCAGGCTGGCCCGACGATAGACCTGTTTGGACCGGTTCCTGTCCTTGCCAACCTTTCAGCCAGGCAGGCGAAGGAGTTGGGTTTGATGACGAGCGGCACCTATGGCCGCACTTCCACTGGCTCATCCAAGAGTGCCGCCCTCCAGTCATCCTTGGAGAGCAGGTTGCGAGCAAAGACGCGGATCCTTGGATCGACCTTGTACAAGATGACATGGAAGCCCTGGATTACGCCTTCGGGGCGGTCCCGTTCCCGTCTGCGGGCGTCGGTGCTCCGCACATCCGAGACCGGACGTACTGGGTGGCCCACGCCCACGACGCGCGACTGGCGCGACGGCAGCAACTGCGAGAACGTGGATCCCAACGGGCTGCTGGGGCGCGTCGCGTGGCTGGCCGGTTGGCCCACCACCACCAGCACGGATGCCTTGCGCCATCCCTCGATCGAGGCAACTACCCCGAACATCACGCTGAACCATGCAGCGAACCTGGCGGGCTGGCCGACTCCCACGGCATCGCTTGCGACGAAGGGCGTTCGCTCGCAGGAGGGCGCGATCAAGGAAGCGATGCGGTCGCACGGCCCGGACCTGGCGGCGATGGTTTCACTCGCCTCGAACTGCCCGGCCCGATTAACGGCCTCTGGCGTGCTGCTGACTGGCTCCTGTGCAGGGATGGAAAGTGGCGGCCAGTTGAACCCGGCACATTCCCGCTGGTTGATGGGCCTGCCGGTCGTCTGGGACGAAGCGGCGCCGATTGGCACTCCCCCGCAGGCCCGGAAGGGTTCGGTCACCGCGCAGGCCGACTCAAAGGGTACGGCAACGCGATCAACGCGGAAGCGGCCATCGCCTTCATCGAAGCAGTGATGGAGTGCATGCCTGCACAAACACCGGCCCCTCAGAGGGCCGTTTCTATTTCTGGAGCGACAAATTGACCACCCCCACACCCCAAGACTCTGCCCTGAAGCCCTGCCCTTTTTGCGCAGGCGCGGAAATATTCATTGAGCCTGACGAGCGCGGCAGTGGTGGGCAATGGGTTGGCCCTGTTCACGTCGGCTGTAAAGCTTGCGGTTGTCAATTGTGCGCCGATGATGAAAGCAAGGCGGTAGCGTGGTGGAACCGTCGCGCTCCGCAGTCTGGCTGGATTAGTGTGGATGAACGGCTGCCACCTTGCGACGGCGAAATCATGTTCATAGGAGAGAACGAGGCTGGCTATGTCGCTTGCTTCAATCGCTTCACCGAGGACGGCTATTGCTTTCACGACAGCGCAGAGTCAGAAATCTGCGTGATGAGCGGCCTGCGCGCGTGGAAGCGAGTTGACCTCCCCCTCCTCCATCAACCAAGGGAGAGAGCACCAATGGCTGATCTAACCAAGTGCAAGCACGGTGAACTCGGCTGCGGTCAACTGTACGACTGCGGACTGTGCGCCCGAGAGGCGCGGGCCAGAGCGTTCCGCCGTCTCACGCCTGAGCAGAAGGCATATGACCGCTACGTGGATCCGGCTGGCGCCTATCACACCGATTTCGATTCGGGCTGCTCTTGCCATATCTGCGCACCGTGTGATTTCTGCGTGAGTAAATCTGACGAGGAACCCCAATCATGATCCATCTAGGCGACCTAACCATTGAACAAATGGAGAGCCGTTCAGGCGTGGCCTTTCCGGAAGAGCTACAGATCGGAGTGCAACCATGAACACCAATACCAATGCCGCCCCGCTGGCTGAGGCATTTGACTCTGCGCAGGCCGCGCTGATGCACTGCCCCGACCGAGCATCTATTGCTCACATCCTGGATGTGTTGCGCGCCCGAGTTGATGCAGCCATATCCACCGCAGTACAGCCGCCAGCAGGATGGGCGATTGTTCCTGTGGAGCCTACCCATGCGCAGGCCAAAGCCGCCGCCGATGCATGGCTCGACTGCGGCAGCCGTCTCGTCTTGAACAAAGCTCATGCCGCTGTCAGAGCCGGGATAGCAGCCGCTCCCAAGGCAGACAAGGTAGAGCCGCCACCAGTCGATCCATTGGATGCACTGCGTTGGGGCGCCAACGTGGCGGAAACTCTCCTTAGCATTGGACGTGCAATCGGATTTGGCCGGGCTCAACAAATACTCGGCGAGCAGTGGGAGGCCGAGCACGATTGCGCGCCCAGAGGTCGAATGGGCGTGACGGTGAAGGATGCGCCCAAGGCAGAGCCAGTGCAGCAGCCTGACCTTCAGGCCCGCATCGCCGAACTGGAAGCGAACCTGAAGCGTGCCACGTCAGCTTTGCAGCAGCCTGAGCGAGTGCCGCTGACCGATGAGGCTATCGACGAAGCCATCCAACGGCACGTTGACCCGGTGGCGACCTATAAGAAGCTGCATAAGTTTGCCCGAGCTATTGAGGCTGCCGCCCACGGCATCCAGCCAGCACACAAGGAGCAGCCAGATGAGTAGCCTGCCTGAGTTTGGAACCGCACCTATTCGATGCGGGAGAACCCGCTGCTCCTGGCGCGGCCTGGAAACCGACCTCAAAAAGGTGCCAGGCGAGATTGCCGGAGTGCGTTGCACGCAAAGCACTTGCCCCAGATGTGGCTGCGACAGCTATTCATTCATGACGGCCGGGGAAATCGCCGCCTGGGAAAGAAAGAAGTCCAAGGAGCCCCAATGACTGACAACAAACCACACCCTGATCTGCCCGAGTCCTGGGCAGAAGCCGTGAACCTTGCGCGCAACATCAGCGATGGAGCCGGCGAGGTCGGCATCCCGACTCGAAAAGGCGCTTTCCTTCTGGCTCGCGCCATTCTGGACATGGACGCCACTTGCGCCATGCGTGCTGGGGAGCCCAAGTGCCTGACTTGCAATGGTCACGGCATGATCGGAGGCCTGCTCCCCGGAGACGGTGGATATGACGGACAACCCTGTCCAGAATGCAATACCGCCCCGCCAACGGTAGTACAGGCAGCGCCTGCCGCTGTAGCGGGGCCGATTGCATGGTTGCGTAACGAGCGTGGGGTACATGCTCGCGGCAAAGCTGTCTTAGACCCTCTCTGTATATTGGGGCCGGAAAAGCCATCAGGCTATACAGCAACGTATCAGCCGGTTTACGCCACACCCACCACTCAGACGCCTGCTGTGGCGGGTCCGAGCGAAGATGAGTTGCTAAAGCTTTCCCGTGCATGTGAAAAGATGCCCGGTGGTATGGGGATGTACTACAAGAACTTTGCTCTTGCCGTGCTAGCCCGTTGGGGAGCCGCACCCACCCAGACAGCGCCCCAGCCTGCCGCACATCAGTGGGACACTGTGCTCCATGCCCTATGGGTACTAACGGAACACAATGCGCTCCACTTCGGCGAGAACCACAACACTGTAATCCAAGGTCGCGCCGCTCTCGCCACCCAGCCCCAGGAGGCAGCGCCAGCGGCAGCATGGGAAATTCGCTTCAGGGCGTCGCCGGCATCAGTTGAACTCACGCCGTTCCCAGGCCGAGCCGAGGAAGCCAAGGCGCTGGGATTCGAGGTGCACGAGCTTGTCCGCCGAGTGGCAGCGCCCTATCAGGACGCGCTGACCAAAGCCGCAAAGGATGTGCTGGCCGAACGTCTGCGACAGATCAACGTTGAAGGTTGGACGCCTGATCATGATGATGAAGAGCACCTGCCTGACGAGCTCGCACTGGCGGCAGCAAGTTATGTCTGTGCAGACGCAGGCGATGCGCCGCCCGCCATTTGGCCGTGGGATAGGAATTGGTGGAAGCCGCGGGACCGCCGTCGCAATCTAGTCAAGTCTGGCGCCTTGATCCTGGCCGAACTGGAGCGCTTGGACCGCGCAGGAGCCCGCGCCCAGCAGGAGGGGAAGTGATGCTTGCCCTCAGCATTCGCCAGCCATGGGCGAGCCTGATCATCAAGGCCGGGAAGGACATCGAGAACCGAGATTGGTCAACTCCTGTGCGCGGCCGCATTCTTGTGCATGCCGCCAAAGGCATGACCCGAGATGAACATGAAGATGCCATCGTCTTCGCAGTAAGTGCCATCCGTACCGATCCGCGCAACGTCGGAGCGACGCGAACCCGCACATTGCGAGACCTCGGCTTTGCTTTCGAAGACCTCCCTCGCGGCGGCTTCGTAGGCACTGTCGAGATCGTGGATTGCGCCCAGAGCAGCGCTTCGCCGTGGTTCATGGGACGGTACGGCTTCGCTTTGCGTGATCCCCAGCCTATGGATTTCGTGCCCTGGAAAGGACAGCTCGGATTTTTTGAGGTGACGGATGCGGCACTCGAAGTGGCCCGTGCCCAGGCCAAGGAAGGAGGCCCAGATGCCCTGTGAGCAATGCACCGACCCAGACGGCGTTCCGTGCTTCCCAACATACGGACTCGGCCCTCATATTCATTACGGTGGGCGCACCGTAATGGCGCCTCAAGAAGCTCCCGGATTCACCCCCGATCCGGATGTACCCGGCCTGGGCACCTGGTGGTGTCCGCATTGTGGCGAGGGGAAACCTGAGGCCAAGGAAGGAACAGCATGAGCCGCAAACGCGATATCCGACGCGCCCGAAAGCAGCGCGAAGAAGAGAAACGAAACCCTGAGCCCCGCCATTGAGCGGGGTTTTCCTTTTGGAGGCTCCTATGAGCGCAATACCGGTACTCTCGATCCGGAAGAAGGATCTCCCTGCGGCCATCGGCCTGAGCAAATCCACCATAGATGGGCTTCGGCGCGGAGGCGATTTTCCCAAGCCAAGGTTGATTGGCGGCCGGGCCGTCGGTTGGCCGGTTGACGAGCTTCAGGCGTGGCTGAGGAGCCGCCCCCAGGTCAACACCGAAGTTAAATTTGAAGACGACGATTCAGATTGAAGAAGGCCAATAAAAGCCAAGCAAAGCCGAATTCTATTGGCCCATTCTATGGCCCATTAATCGCCAATCATAAATATAACCTGTTGATTTATATATAGATATGGCGGACTCCTTCTCCGCCAGACAGGCCCCTGAGCATTGATTTGCTCAGGGGCTTTTCTTTGGCCCCTGGCTGGCTGCATCAGCTGAAATCCATCTCCTTCAAAAGAATCAACGTCTCCCGCACAAGCCGTGACGTAGGACCGGACTTCGGAACAGCCAGCTTGAGGGTGTTCCGCAATGAAGGTGGACCAATCCGCGTACGGCTGAGCTTGTGGGCGGTCCCCAGATTACTCACCACGGTTTCAGGCAGTATGGTGTAGCCCATCCCTTGCGAGACCAGCTTCATCACCGTGCTGACAGTGCCCACCTCTGCGACGATCTGAGGCTCAATACCGCGAGGCTTGAATGCGGCATCGATCACGCTTCTCAAGGAGCTGGGAGCACTGGGCAGCAGGAGCGGATACTGGGCCAGCGCAACGAGTCCCACGCGGGCAGGCAACGATGCGCCGCGTAACGGACCAACCAGTTGGAGTTCTTCGTGAAGCAGGACTTCAAAGTTGAGTGCAGGCGTATTCGGCGGATCGAACAGCAGCGCGACATCCAGTCTTCCAGCGAGCAGCCACTCCCGCAAGTGCACGCTCAGGCCTTCGGTGATCGATATGACCGCACGCGGCAAGCGCTCTCGAAAGCGATTGATCAATACATCGCTGTGCGCCATGGAGATGCGAGGAGGAAGCCCGATCGAAATCCGTCCGATGGGGCTTTGCTGCAAGTCACGCAACTCCTCCTTGGCTCGTTGTGCAATGTCCAGCATTGCCCTCGCGTGCACGGCCAGCGCAAGGCCCGCCTCTGTCGGCTTGACTCCCCTGCCCGTGCGTGTCAGCAGGCGCTGCTGAAGTTCTTCTTCCAAGGCGGCAATCTGCCGGCTCAAGGTGGGCTGAGCAAGATCCAGGTTCGCGGCAGCTGCACTGAAGCTGCCTGTGTCGACGATCTGCACGAAATATTCAAGATGGCGCAATTCCATGTCTACAAAGCATAGCTGATATAGGTGCTATGCCATTCACTTAAATCATGCGGCTCGAAATAATCAGCCGCATGACAAGGAGACCCCGCTGATTGGGCGCCATCACCACCCGGAAAGCAGGCTCTGCACAAGAGATCTTCCAATGCCTCACCAAGCATCAAGGCCAAGGCCCCTGACAGGCCGAGTACCTGCAAGCGCCATACGGTGCACGACACTTCCGCGCCTCGATCCGGCTCTGCTGGACCGGGCCAGGGCACTACCGGATCTGACAGCGAATATCAGCGATGCGATGGATGAATTGGGATTGCGCGGCGTGGTTCCTGCGTCCTGCATGGCCTGCCAGTTGCCCGGGGCACGCATCGCCGGCCAAGCCGTCACCGTTCGCAATACCGAGCGTACCGAGGGCGTTGCCGCCAGCGTGGCCTGCGGAAGAGGACTCATGGGAGAGCATGAAGCCTACAACCAGGCCGATCCGGGCGATGTGGTCGTCATCGAAGGGCTTGATGGTGTATCCAACCTTGGAGGACAGTCAGCCATGGTGGCATCGCGATCGGAATGTGCGGGCGCCATCATCGATGGCGGCTTCCGGGATCCGGAAGTTTCGCGGCAATTGGGCTTTCCGATCTGGTCCAGAGGCCCAACCCCCATCACTGGCAAATGGCGCCTGCAGACCGTTGAGATCAACGGCTCTGTCCGCATCGCCGGCGTAGCGGTCCATGCAGGAGATCTGGTCGTGGCGGATGAGGCCGGGATCGCCTTCATTCCCCACGCGCACGCGCTGGCCGTGATCACCGCCGCGGAACGCATCGCCTCCGGCGACACCCGCCAGCAGGCGGATATCCGGAACGGCATTTCTCCGGCCGAGCTGGCCTCCACAAAGTACAAATGACATGAGCGACATGAACACCTCTTCATCTAATCCCGACGTTCACTGCGTTATTCAAAGTGCCGATATCCTGGGAGAAACGCCACGCTGGTGCGAGCGCTCCGCTCGGCTGTGGTGGGTCGACGTGCGCCGCCCTGCGCTGCAAAGCTACGACCCTGTCAGCCATCAGCACACAGCCATTCGCCTGCACCCGGACCTGCTGACGGGCTCCTTTGCCTTGCGGGAGTCCGGCGGCTTCCTGTTGGCCACAGTCAACGGGCTGTGCCTGTACGACCCGCAGACCGGAAAGCCTCCAAGCTTCATCGCTCACCCCGAAGAGGGCCATGCGGGGATGCGCCTGAACGATGGCCGCTGCGACCGGCGAGGACGCTTCTGGGTGGGCAGCATGCACGACACCCAGCGCATACCGGCCGGGACGCTGTATCGCCTCGGCGCCGATCATCAGTACGAAGCCGTATTTGGCGATTTCGTGCTACCCAACTCGCTGTGCTGGAGTCCCGACGATCGCACCATGTATTTTTCGGACACGCATAACCAAATGACGTGGGCGTTCGACTACGACATCGGCGACGGATCGCTCAGCAACCGCCGCGTCTTCAAGGACTGGACGCATCAGATCGGGCGTCCGGACGGTGCCACGGTAGATGCCGACGGCTGCGTCTGGACGTGCATGGTCGGCAGCGGTGAACTGATACGGCTTACACCTGGCGGCCAGATTGACCGCGTCATCCAATTGCCTGTGACCAATCCGACCTGCCCTGCGTTCGGCGGAGCCCGGCTGGATACCTTGTTCATCACGACCCATTCCCAGCGGCTCCCTCCAGAAGTTCACGCCAGAGAACATTTGGCAGGGGCCTTGCTGGCCCTGAACCCTGGCGTGCAGGGCATGCCCGAGGCCAGGTACCGAGGGTAGGTTCAAAGACGCATAAAGACGTACGCCCGCCCCGCAAGTGACATCAACTTTGGAGACAGACATGAAACTGCTCAGAAACATAGCGGCAGCCTTGGCCGCGCTCGTGGCGGGAACGTCATACGCGCAATCAGGAGACACGGTCAAGATCATTGTGCCGTTCGCAGCAGGCGGGCCGGCTGACCAGATCGCGCGGATTGTCTCTACGCCTCTCGGAACGATTCTGGGAAAACCGGTTGTCGTCGACAACAGGGGCGGTGCCGGGGAGTGATCGGCGTCGCCGCAGCCGCCAAATCTCCGGCCGATGGCTCCACGCTGCTGCTGACGACCTCCAGCCTCGTGATCACGGCGGGGACCACGCCGAACCTGCCCTACAACCCGCGAAAAGACCTCGAACCCGTGTACCTTCTTGGCGAAGTCCAGACCGTATTAGCCGTGCGTCCTACGTTAGGGGTGAATACCCTTTCGGAGCTCGTCGAAAAAGCCAAGGGCGAGAAAAAGCTGAACTACGGATCGACCGGTGTCGGTGGGACCATGCACATCGGCGCGGAGCTGTTTGCCAAGGCAGCGCAGGTCAGCATGGTCCATGTGCCCTACCGCGGCGCAGCCCCGGCGCTGACCGATCTGATGGCGGGAACGGTCGATCTGGTGAATGCAGATGTTCCCGTCTTGCGCCCTTACGTCAATGAAGGCCGGCTGAAGGCGCTTGTGATCTACGACACCAAGCGCTCCCCCAGCTTCCGGACGTTCCTACTGCCGCGGAGGCTGGTTTGCCGGCACTTCAGATGAGCAACTGGTATGGCGTTCTGGTGCCAGCAGGCATGGCGCCGGAGCTCAGGAAACGGTTCGAGGACGCCCTGTCCCAAGTAGTCCGGCAACCCAAAGTCGCGGCCCGGCTGGCGGAGGCCGGTTTCAGCGGCCCTCGGGACAGCCAGGCCTTCAAGTCGAAGCTGGATGCCGATTTCAATCGCTGGATTCCTTGGCTGCGCAGCGCCGGCATACAGTCCAACTGACATCAACTTCATCATCACTTTCAGGACTTATTACATGCCAAGGCAGCGCTTGCTCCAGATCGGACCATTGCCAGAAGGATTGCAGTCGCGGTTGGAGGAGCGCTATCACCTGCATCCGCTATGGCTCGAGGGTGATCGCGAGTCCTTCCTGGCTGCGGCCACTCCCTTTGACGGCGCGGTCACCATGTCGCGGCACGCCTGTGATGAAGCCGTGATGAAGGCCATGTCGGGGCGGGTCATCGCTTGCTTCGGCGTGGGGACGGAGCGGCTTGATCTGTCTGCGGCACAACGCTTTTCCGTCCATGTCAGCAACACCCCCGACGTACTGACAGAGTGCGTTGCGGATCTGGCCTGGGGACTCATTCTCGCCACGGCGCGGCAGATTCCTCAAGCGCACGCCTTCGTCCGATCAGGCCAGTGGCATCAGCGTGCATTCGGACTGGGAACCCGGGTCCATGGCAAGCGTCTCGGCATCGTTGGCCTAGGCCGCATAGGCCACGCGATCTGGCGGCGATCAGCCGGCTTCGGAATGCCCATGCGTTACCACGGAAATGCGCCCAAAGCCGGTATTCCGGGATATGAGCCGGATCTCGTTGCACTGGCACAATGGTCGGACTTTCTGCTCCTCTCCTGCCAAGGGGGTCCCGAAACACATCATCTGGTCAACCGGACCGTGCTCGATGCGCTGGGGCCGGGCGGGTTTCTGATCAACATCGCGCGCGGCTCAGTTGTGGATGAGACGGCCCTCGCGCAGGCCTTGAGCCACGGAACACTAGGTGGCGCCGGATTGGATGTATACGCATCCGAGCCTGGGATTTCTGCATTTTTGCTTGAGCACCAGCACGTCGTGACCTTGCCGCACATGGCCGCCAGCACGCATGAGACCCGCCAGGCGATGGAAGAACTGGTCATCGATAACCTCGAAAGCTACTTCCAGTCGGGGCGCTTGCTGACACCTGTGCCATGAAACCACCCCTACACGGAGCATCGGCATGATCATCGAATTTCGAACCTACACGGTCGCTCATGGCCAGATGGACGACTACCTCCAGCGATACGAAGCGCGCGGACTTCCCCTGCTGCAAAGGCATTTAGGCCGCCAGTTGGGTTGCTATGTCAGTGAAATAGGCACTCTGAACCAGGTGCGCCATGTCTGGGAATTCGACAGTTTTTCCGACAGAGAGCAGCGCCGCTCGCGCCTGGAAGCGGATCCAGAATGGCAAGACTTCAAGCGGCTCAACCGCGGAACGTTCACCCACCAGGAGGTGTGCATCATGAAGCCAACCCGATTCAGCCAAACAATCGTCTGACAGCTGTCTGACAAGCGTCAGACAGCGATAGTAGCGTGGGCCGGAGCTGCCTCTGCGCGGAGCAATGGCCGGAGCATCGCGGCGGCCTCCTCGCCCGCCCAGTCGAACTCCCCGACCAGAATGAACGACGCATGGCCTCGCCGGTCGATTACCACGGTGCTTGGAAAGATGTTGATGCCGAAAGCGCGGGCCGCCGCGCCATCCGCATCGCGCACGACGGGCAATTGCAACGACGTCTTCGAGAGAAAGCGGCGGATGGCCGGCTCGCCCTCCTTGAAATTCACCGCCACGACGCGCAGACCTGATCCCGCCTGCGAAGCCGCGAGCTTCTCGAGCGAGGGCATTTCGGCGCGGCATGGCTCGCACCAGGAGGCCCAGAAATTCAGCAGCAGCAGATGGCCGCGCTCGTCGGCCAAGCGCCACGGCGTGCCGTCGATACCGTTTAGTTGCAATGCTGGCGTCGCCTTGCGGCCGGGCCAAGGCTTGCGGACAGACTGTGCCGTGGCACCGAGCGCCACCATGGCGCCTGCCGTACCGGCGATCCAATCACGACGATTCATCAGGGACTCCTTAGAACGTGTTTACGATCTCGTCGCGAGGGCTGTTGTGTTCGAAAAGCCGTGGGTGCAAGGCGAAAAACGCAGGGATACCTCGTGGTATCGCGAGGCTTTTCAACGCCGCAGACGCGGTTTTTCGGGCGCAACGGACCCGCGAGGAGATCGTAAACACGTTCTTAGCGCTGCCAACTGGCGCAGGGCCTTCCTGAGATAATACCTGCCTGTCTGCCACGGCAGGTCAACGACCGATTGGCATCCGCCCCTATGAAGGCGAAGGTGCGGCACGTTGCACAGACCTTCTCAGCGCTCCCGTGCGAACCGCCCCTCTCTTTTGGGGCCTATGCCAAGCAAAGCATCCAAAATGAATCTCAAGCTCACGCGCCGCCAACTCGTCCAATCGGTCACAGCCACCGCGCTGGCCAGCCAACTGCCGCTGCTGCACGCACAGGAAACACGCCGTTTTGAACCCAAACCTGCCGGCTGGCGGCGCTTCGAGGTCACGACCACGGTGCAGCTCAAGGGTGAAAAAGGTGCCTCCACCATCTGGCTGCCTATCCCTTCGTTGGACACCCCGTGGCAACGCACCCAGAACAACACGTGGTCCGGCAATGCTGCCCACATTTCCACGGCCTCCGACGGCCGCACTGGCGCCAAGGTGCTGGTCGCGAAATATGACGGCGGGGGCGCAGACCCGACGCTGGTGTTGACCAATGTCATCGACACACAGAACCGCGCCGTCGACTGGCAAGCCAAGGCTCCGCTCCCCGCCGACAAGGCCGACTTGCACCAGTGGCTCCAGCCGAGCGAGCTCATTCCGCTCGATGGAATCGTGAAGAAGGTCGCGAGACAGATCACACTGGGCGCGCGCAACGATCGAGAGAAAGCCCAGCGCATTTACGACTGGGTCGTGGTGAGCACCTACCGCGAGCCGAAGGTGAAAGGCTGTGGCACGGGCGACATCAAGGCGATGCTCGAATCGGGCAACTACAGCGGCAAGTGCGCCGACATCAACGCGCTCTTCGTCGGGCTGTGCCGCGCCAGCGGCATCCCCGCGCGCGACATTTACGGCATCCGCCTGGTACCCAGCGCCTTTGGTTACCGCGAACTCGGTGGCAATCCCTCCAGCCTGAAGGGCGCGCAGCACTGCCGCGCCGAGGTCTACCTGCAGAATGCAGGCTGGGTCGCGATGGACCCGGCGGATGTGACCAAGGTCATGCGCCAGGAAACGCCGGAATGGATCAAGGACGCCGGGCATCCGATCGTGGCACCAGTCCGCAAAGCGCTCTTTGGCAGTTGGGAGGGCAACTGGATGGGCTACAACTCAGCCAGTGACATCAAGCTGCCTGGCGCGCAGCAGGCCAAGCTCGGCTTCTTCATGTACCCGCAGGCCGAGACCGCCGCCGGGGCAAAGGATCCGTACGACCCCGATTCGTTCGTGTATCAAATCACCGCCCGTGAGATCAATGCCTGAGCCCTACCTGGCCGCTGGCGAGCCGCAGCCGCAACGCTTCAGCGGCTTTACCCTCGCGGTGGCGGGTTTGGCCGCGCTGCTGGCGTCCACGTGCTGTGTCGTACCACTCGTGCTGGCCATCATCGGCGTCTCCGGCGTGTGGATCGGCCAGCTTACTCGCATGGCGCCGTATTCGTACTCTTTCACGGCCCTCGCCGTGCTGGCGCTGGCTGTCGCGGGTTGGCTCATCTGGCGGCCCGCCACACAAGAAGCCATGGCTTGCGATATGTCGTGCAGAAAGCGCACACTGGCAGCGCGCCGCTGGTTTTGGGGCCTGGTCGTACTGACGCTGATACCGCTCGCCGTGCGGCAGCTTGCGCCTTTGTTCTATTGAAGGATTGGAGACTCGCGCATGAAGCCGGCTCACTGGATTACCACCGCCATTCTGCTGGCCGCTTCGTTCACGGCTCAGGCGGCCACACGCAAGGTTGAACTCACGGTCCCGAGCATGGACTGCGACACCTGCCCCATCACGATCCGCATCGCCTTGCAACGGGTGCCGGGCGTGAAGAAGGCCGTGGTGAGTTACACACGGCGCAACGCCATCGTGACCTACGACGATGCGACCACAAACGTCCCCGCGCTCACCAAGGCCACCGAAGAGGCAGGGTACCCTTCATTCGAAACCTCGCGCTAAGGCAAGACCCAAGGGAAAACCGAGCGGCGGCTCTGACGGCGTCTTTGCGCGGTCTACGCCACCGCCGAGCACCTGGCTGCCAGCGTTGACTTCATCCGCTCCACCAGCTCCGAAACAGGGCCTGCGTTCTCCCACGAGTAGATAGAGACCGCCATCGAGGGCTCTGCGGGAAAAAGCGCATACGGACGAACGCGGTATCCGGGCACCGCGCTTCTGGGCAACAAGGAAAGGCCGAGCCCGGCTTCGACCGCGACCGCGACGTTGTGGAGGCTGCTGCCCGAAAAAGCGATGTACCACCGGAGCTGCTCGCGTTCGATGCGCTCGAACATGGCCTCACGATACAAGCCGCCCGGCGGGAAGGCGATCAGGGGAATGGGGTTAGGCCATTCCTCTGGCGCATTGGCGCTCTCGAACCAGGCTATCGCTTCGGGAAAACTGGCTCGGCAATCAGGTGCGGCCATGGACTCCTTGACGATGACGATATCGAACTCGCCAGACCGGTAGCGGCGCGTGAGATCGCGGCTCAAGCCAGCGGTGACGTCCAGATGGATTTCGCGGTGGCTCAGGGCGAATTCACGAAACACCTTGGCCATCTCGGAAGTGACGATGTCCTCAGGCACGCCAATGCGAATGGATGCCGTGCCGGCGGGGTCGCCCAGGGCAGACTCCGCCTCTTGCTGTAGCGCCAGGATTCTCCGGGCGTAGCCCAGGAGCCTCTCACCCGCGGCCGTGGATTTGATCGGGCGCGCGGTACGGTCAATCAAGGCCTGCCCTACCGCCTCCTCCAGCCTCGCAAGCTGCTGGCTGATGGTGGATTGCGTCATGTTCAAACGCTCCGCGGCGAGCGTGAAGCTTCCCGCATCGGCAATGGCAGCGAAGGCGCGAAGCAGGCGTGGATCAAGCATGGTCTCAGGTTGGAATCAACAGATCAGCCAAGCGGGGGAGTATTTCCGTCATCATGCAGAGAATGGATATTTTTTATCAAAATATTTAATTTCCAAATATAAGGCGTTATCCCTATATTTGGACTTTGTACTGATGCGGGCCCTGGCCCATGCTGGAGAAAAAATGCATCGCCGTTCGATCCTCGCCTACGGGTCTGCCTGGGCTCTGGCCGCCATTCCCCTTACCTCGTCAGGAAACGAAGCCATGAATGACTTTCCCTTGCACGCGGCCGCGAGAAACAATGATGCGGCCCGCATCAGGAAACTGCTGGCCCAGGGCGTCAAAGTCGATGCGCGCGATGCGAGCGGTGCCACGGCACTTCTGGCGGCCACGCACGCCAACCAGATCGATGCAGCCAAGGTCTTGATCGATGCCGGGGCTGACGTGAACGCCAAGGACAACATCCACGACAGCACCTACCTCTATGCGGGCGCCCGGGGCCATCTTGAGATTCTCAAGATGACACTCTCGCACGATGCCGATCTCAAGAGCGTCAATCGCTATGGTGGCACGGCCCTCATACCGGCGGCTGAGCGCGGTCATGTGGAAACGGTGCGTACGCTGATAGATGCCGGCGTTGAAGTGGATCATGTGAACCGGCTGGGCTGGACTGCCCTGCTGGAGGCCATCATTCTCGGCAATGGCGGCGAACGGCATCAGAAGATCGTCAGCCTGCTCGTAAAAGCCGGCGCCAATGTCAATCTGGCGGATGGCGAAGGCGTGACGCCACTGCAACACGCGCGCAAACATGGCTACAGAGAAATTGAGTCGATTCTCCGGGCTACCAACGCGCAGTAAAAGCGTGTTCAAAGTTCTGTTGGCCTCCCCTATGCACGAAAAGCGAAATCAAACATGACCAATGAAGACCATTTTCTGCGCGAAGCCATTGAACTGGCCCGCACCAATATCGACAAGGGCGGCCGCCCCTTCGGTGCGCTGGTGGTCCGCGATGGGGCGGTAGTCGCCAGCGGCGTCAACGAAATCCAGGCGACCAATGACCCCACGGCACATGCCGAGCTGACAGCCATCCGCGCGGCCAGCCTCCGGCTGGGCTCGCCTGATCTGAGCGGCTGCACCGTTTATGCGAGCGGACACCCCTGTCCCATGTGCATGGCGGCGATGCGCTTGGCTGGCGTACGCGCAGTGATGTATGCCTACTCCAACGACGACGGTGCGCCGTTCGGCTTGTCCACCGCGGCGATCTATGAGGATCTTGCCAAACCATTCGCCGAACAATCCATGACGATCCGCCATGTGCCGGTGCCCGCGGAAGGCGGCCCCCATCTGTATGCCGAATGGCTGCAAAAGCGGAACCAGCCCACTTGAAAGCAGTACCGCTGGAGCGATCCAAGGAATGACACCCACCAAGCCAGCCGCCTTGTTGTTGGCGGCCGTAGCCCTGGTCGCGCTCAACCTGCGGCCTTTCATCACCGGCATCGGGCCTCTGGCGGCCGACATCGGCCTGCAGACCGGCCTCAGCCTGAAAGGAATGTCGCTGCTGACACTGGTGCCAATGCTCCTCATGGGAGTATTTGCCTTCATGGGCCCTTGGCTGCAGGCACGGATCGGAGAGCGGCGCGCCGTCATCACCGCGCTGGCTTTGCTGTTCATGGGCTCGTTTCTGCGCCTGTTTACCAGCAACGGCTGGCAACTGGTTGGAACCGCTGCCCTGCTGGGGCTTGGCGCGGCAGTCGTGCAGGCTGTGCTTCCCGGCATCATCAAACGGCAGTTTCCTCGCCATGTCGGGGTCGTGATGGGCCTCTATTCGGCCATGTTGATGGGGGGCGGAGCGCTCGGCGCGCAGGTGGCGCCCTGGATATCCGCCAGCAGCGGCAGTTGGCACATCGGTTTGGCCTGGATGGCCGTGCCTGCGGTGCTTGCCCTGGTACTGGCGGCACGCAGCCTGCCCCGCGATGCCGCTACCCGCCAGGGCTCCGTGGCCATCAAGAAATACCTGAAGCGGCCCCGCGTGTGGCTGCTGATGGCGTGCTTTGGCTTGGTCAACGGCGGCTACTCCACGGTAGTGGCGTGGCTCGCCCCCTTCTACCGGCAACACGGCTGGAGCGCGGCAGCCAGCGGAAGCTTGCTGGCGGCACTGGCCGTATGCCAGGCGTTCGCCGCCTTGCTGCTGCCGATGCTGGCCAATAAAAGCCAGGACCGCCGGCCCTGGCTGTGGGTGACGCTTGCCATGCAGATCTTGGGCTTTGCAGCCTTGGCCTTCTGGCCCGAGGCTGCCCCCGTGGCGTGGGCCATGCTGCTGGGTGCGGGCCTGGGCGGATGCTTTGCCCTGTCGCTGATCGCCGGGCTCGATCATCTGCCCGATCCGGCGCAAGCGGGCGCGCTGTCCGCGCTCATGCAGGGCGGCGGCTTCCTGATCTCCGCCATACCGCCCTGGATCGTGGCTGTGCTACATGACTCGACCGGTGGTTTCCGTGCAGGCTGGCTGCTTCATCTGGGCTGCGCGGCTTTGGTCACAGCGCTGTATTGGCGCGTCAGTCCCGCGAGCTACGCCCAAGCCATGGACCTGGAAAGCCAAGCCGCCAGACGCAAGGGCATGAAGACAGCCGCATCGGAGATCTAGCCGCATGGGCGGCCAGTCAGTCATGTCCTGTTGCCATTGGTGTGCCATGGTTTTGACATATTCGGAGCAGGTCAGTGAGTACACTGGCCTAGTTTGAACCAAGGAGAAACACATGAAACTGACCGGCATTGCTCTTCTTTCCGCTCTGGCCCTGGCTGGCTGCGGCAGCATGGGTACCTCGTCTTCGCAGGCGCCCAGCACACCGGCGCAAGCTGCCGACGGCACACTGATCGGGCCAACGGGCAAGACACTGTATTTCTTCAGCAAGGACGAAAAAGGCAGCGGCGCTTCCGCTTGCTATGACACCTGCGCCACCAACTGGCCGCCCCTTGGCGTAGCCGCCACGGCCAAACCCATCGGCGACTACAACATCATTGTCCGCAAGGACGGTGCCCGGCAGTGGGCCTATAAAGGCCAGCCGCTGTACTACTTCATCAAGGATGCGAAACCTGGCGACAAGACCGGCGACGGTGTCGCCGGGATGTGGAAAATCGCCAAGCCGTAACGGCTGAAGGAAGGTGTTCACAGGGTGTGTGCACAAAGTGCGCACCCTACCTCGCTGATCAGCTTTCGGCGTCCAGCGTCTGGATGCGTGGAGCCGCCTGGCGGCTGCGCCAGCCCAGCAACTCATTGAAAAGCAGCGCCCCGATCACCAAGAAACCACCGATCAGGACTTCCTGCCCTGGTGCTTCGCCAGCACCCCACCACGCCCAGAGAATGCCGAAGATCACTTCGAGCAGCGCCAGCAAGGACACTTCGGGCGCCTTGAGCACACGGGCACTCAAGACCGACAACACGCACGGGATCGCCAACTGAACCGAGCCCAGCATGGCGAGCCAGGCCAGATCTGTCTTCGTGGCCGCTGGCGGGAGCGCGAAAGGCAACATGGCCAGCGTCGAGATGACCGCACCCACCAAAACGGCCGGCACCAAGTCGACGCGCTCGCCGTGGGCTTGGCTGCGTTGCACCACTGTCCAGTTGATCGCACCACCGATCGGCACGCCAAGCGCCACCGCCATGCCCATGAGCGAGCCTTGCGTGTCGAACTGGCGCATGAACATATAGGCAATGCCAGCCCCAGCCACCGCGATTGCGGCCCAGGTTCGCGCTGGCATGCGATGGCCGATGGCGATTCGCGCCACCAGTGCCGTAAAAAGCGGCCCCACGGCCATGGTGACCAGCACATTGCCGACGCTCGTCAGGGTGAGTGCCACCATGAAGGCAGTGAACATCAAGGACCAGCACACACCCGAGAGCAGCAGCGCCTTGTTGGTCCAGTGCACGGCGCGAAACCAGCCGATACCTTGCCACAGCGGCATGATCACCAGCAGCGCCAGTACGGTGAAGAAGCTGCGCCAGAACGTGATCTCGAAGCCGCGTGTTTCGGTGAGCTGGCGCGTGACCACGCCGGCGACCGACCACATCAGCGTCACGGCGACCATGGCCCAGACCGCGCGAGCATGACTCCAACCCGGTGTGCTTGGTCGCGCGGGCGTGGTCATGTGGGAATCAGTGATGGATGGCCTGAGGGATGCGGGATTATGCGCGACAGCCGCACCGCATGGAGTGAGGGTAAACAGCGCTTGCCAAATGAGTGGCTTGCATATGGAGCGGTGTGCTTTGGTGGCACCGCTTGCCCTCACCCCAACCCTCTCCCGCATGCGGGAGAGGGGGCAAGATCAGACGGCCGCGGAGCAGGCCATGCGCGTGCAGCCGCGGAGCTGGCTTTGCCAGGCCGCTGGCCGCGTCCCTGGGGGATGGCACGAAGTGCCTCAGGGGGATCAACTTTCTCGACTAGCGCGCTTGCGCTCGTGCTCCTTGAGGTGGCGCTTGCGCAGGCGGATGCTCTTCGGCGTGATTTCGACCAGTTCATCGTCTTCGATGAATTCGACGCCGTATTCCAGCGTCAACGTGATCGGCGGAGTGATCTTGATCGCATCTTCCTTGCCGCTGACGCGGAAGTTGGTCAGCTGCTTGGTGCGGGTGGCGTTCACCACCAAATCGTTGTCGCGGCTGTGAATGCCCACAATCATGCCTTCATACACCGGATCGTTCGGGCGCACGAACATGCGTCCGCGATCATCGAGCTTGCCGAGGGCGTAGGTGAAGATCTCGCCATCATCCATGCTGATGAGCACACCATTCTTGCGGCCGCCAATGTCGCCCCTGTGAGGCTCGTAGCTGTCGAAGATGTTGCTGATCAGGCCGCTGCCGCGCGTCAGGTTCAGGAATTCGTTCGAGAAACCGATCAAACCACGGGCGGGAATACGGTATTCGAGGCGCACGCGGCCACGGCCGTCCGGCTCCATGTTGATCAGGTCGCCACGGCGCTCGCCAAGGGCCTGCATCACACCGCCCTGGTGAGCCTCTTCGATGTCCGCGGTTACCAGTTCGATCGGCTCATGGCGCTCGCCGTTGACCTCGCGGAACACCACGCGCGGCTTGCTCACGGCCATCTCGTAGCCTTCGCGGCGCATGTTTTCAAGCAGAATGGTCAAGTGCAATTCGCCCCGGCCGGACACTTCAAAAATGCCGTCTTCGTCGGTTTCGCGCACGCGCAGGGCCACGTTGCTCTGCAGTTCTTTCTGCAGCCGGTCCCAGATCTGGCGGCTGGTTACGTACTTGCCTTCGCGTCCAGCCAAGGGGCTGGTGTTGACGCAGAAGTTCATCGTCAGCGTGGGCTCATCCACATGCAGCATGGGCAGGGGCTGCGGGTTGGCCGGGTCGGTCACGGTCACGCCGATGCCGATGTCGGCAATGCCGTTGATCAGCACAATCTCGCCCGGGCCAGCGTCGGTCACCTGAACGCGGTCAAGGCCCTGGAAGGTGAGCACCTGGTTCACGCGGCCCTTGAAGCTCTTGCCGTCTTCGCCTTCGGCCACCACCACGTCCATACCGGGCTTGACGGTGCCGGCGTTGACGCGGCCCACGCCGATGCGGCCCACGAAAGTGGAAAAATCAAGCGCGGAAATCTGCAGCTGCAGCGGCGCATTGGCATCGCCCTCGTGCGCCGGCACGTGCTTGAGCACGGTCTCGAACAAGGCCGACATGTCAGGGCCCCATTGCTCGCCCTGCTCGCCTTCTTCAAGAGAAGACCAACCGTTGATGCCCGAAGCGTAGACCACCGGGAAATCAAGCTGCTCGTCGTTGGCACCGAGCTTGTCGAAGAGCTCGAACGCAGCGTTGATCACGTAATCAGGACGGGCGCCGGGCTTGTCCACTTTGTTGACGACGACGATGGGCTTCAGCCCCAGCGCCAGCGCCTTCTTGGTGACGAAGCGAGTTTGGGGCATGGGGCCTTCCTGCGCATCGATCAACAGCAGCACGCCATCGACCATGGACAGCGCCCGCTCCACCTCACCGCCGAAATCCGCGTGGCCGGGGGTATCGACGATGTTGATGTGCGTGCCTTTCCAGGAAACGGCGCAGTTCTTGGCCAGAATGGTGATGCCGCGCTCACGCTCGATGGCGTTGTTGTCCATCACGGTGTCGACCACTTTTTCGTGGTCGGCGAAGGTGCCGGACTGGCGCAGCAACTGATCGACCATGGTGGTTTTACCGTGGTCAACGTGCGCGATGATGGCAATGTTGCGGATTTGTTTGCTCATACGATAGCTTCGTGTTGTTGGCCGCGCGATGCGGCAAGGATCTGCTGGATTTCAATCGGGCTCAGCAGGCGCGCCGGAATCAACTCACCCGACTTGACATGCGCCGTACCGAGCAAGGCATGTGGTTCGCGGCCAAACACCGCCACCTGCTCCTGGTCAGGCCATGAACCGCGGCGGCGCATGCCGGTCAGGAAACGCCCCGCATCTTCATGGCCGAGCGTGACAGGGACATGATCAGGCAGCAAGGTTTCGGGAAGCTGCAGGTGCTGGGAGCGCTCCGCTTCGGGCAAGGCTTCCAGCGCTTCGAGGCTGATGCATTGCGAGGTCACGAACGGCCCTGTGGCCGTGCGCCGCAAAGCGGTCAGATGGCCGCCACAACCGAAAGCCTCGCCAATATCCTGGCCCAAGGTACGGATGTAGGTACCCTTGCTGCAGCTGACGCTGATTTTCATGGCCAAGGGCGCATCCCCGTCGACCTCGGCCCGCTCCATGCGGAGTTCGTAGATCTCGATCTCACGGGGAGCACGCTCTACCTCGATGCCCTGGCGCGCATATTCGTACAGCGCCTTGCCGTCTTTCTTGAGCGCGCTGTGCATGGGCGGCAATTGCTTGATACGGCCCGTGAAACGCTGGCGCACCGCCTCCATCTGCTCGGCCGTGATGACCGGCACCGGGCGCCTGTCGGTCACCTCGCCCTCAGCATCGCCGGTGCTGGTGGTCACGCCCAGCTGGATCGTGGCTTCATAGCGCTTGTCGGCGTTCAGATGCAATTGGCTGAATTTGGTGGCGGCACCGAAACATAGCGGCAACACGCCGGTGGCCAATGGATCGAGTGTGCCGGTGTGGCCTGCTTTTTCGGCGCGCAGCAACCACTTGGCTTTCTGCAAAGCCTGATTGCTCGACAGGCCCAGTGGCTTATCGAGCAGCAGCACCCCGTGCACGGGGCGCCGGACGACCCTCGTGCGCGGCGCGTTCATGACTTAATCTTCTGCGTCTTTTGCGCGTGACGAAATAGCCTTGGCGATCAAAGCGTTCATGTCCGCGGCACGCTCGGTGGTGCGGTCGAAAACGAAGTGCAGCGTAGGCACCGTGTGAATGTGCAGGCGCTTGAAAAGCCCGTTGCGCAAGAAACCCGCGGCCGCATTCAGACCCTCTGCGGTTTCCTCGGGGTCACCGGTCAGCAGGCTGAAATACACCTTGGCGTGGGCGTAGTCGGGCGTGACCTCGACTGCGTTCAGGGTCACCATGCCGACACGCGGATCTTTCAGCTCGCGCGCAATCAACTCCGCCAGATCGCGCTGGATCTGGTCGGCCACCTTGAAACTACGGTTGGGAGTGGTGCTTTTTCGTGGCATGGCAAGTGCGTGACCGCCAATGGCCGAACCCCTCGCTACCGTGGTAGCGAGGGTTCTGGCCACTCATTACAGCGTACGCGCGATCTCCTTGATCTCGAAAATCTCCAGCTGATCGCCTTCCCGGATGTCGTTGTAGTTCTTCAGCTTGATACCGCACTCGAAGCCTTCCTTGACTTCACGCACGTCGTCCTTCATCCGCTTCAGCGACTCGAGTTCGCCGGTGTAGATGATGACGTTGTCGCGCAGCAGGCGGAAGCGTGCATCGCGGCGCACCACGCCGTGGGTGACCATACAGCCGGCCACCGTACCGATCTTGGACGCTACGAACACAGTGCGGATCTCGGCATGGCCGATGACCTCTTCCTTCTGCTCGGGTGCCAGCATGCCCGACATGGCTGCCTTCAGCTCATCGACGGCATCGTAGATGATGCTGTAGTAACGGATGTCGACGTCATTGCCTTCGGCCAGTTTGCGCGCGCCCACGTCGGCACGCACGTTGAAACCGATGACCACGGCCTTCGAAGCAATGGCCAGGTTGATGTCGGATTCGCTGATACCGCCCACGCCGGCATACACCAACTGGACTTTCACCTCGTCGGTGGAAAGCTTGAGCAGCGACTGCGCCAGCGCTTCCTGGGAACCCTGAACATCTGCCTTGATGATGATCGGCAAGTGCTGGACTTCGCCGGAACTCAAGTCGGAGAACATGTTCTCCAGCTTGGCTGCCTGCTGCTTGGCCAGTTTGGTGTTGCGGAACTTGCCGGCACGGTAAGTGGCAATTTCGCGGGCACGGCGCTCGTCGGCCATGACCATGAAGTCGTCGCCCGCCTGAGGTACTTCAGTCAAGCCCTGGATTTCGACCGGAATCGAGGGACCAGCTTCCTTGATGGGTTTGCCGTTCTCGTCCAGCATGGCGCGCACGCGGCCAGAAGTCTGACCGGCCAGCACGACATCCCCCGTACGCAAGGTACCTGACTGCACCAGCACAGTAGCCACGGGACCGCGGCCTTTGTCGAGCCGTGCTTCGATCACCAGACCTTTGGCGGCAGCATCGATCGGTGCCTTCAGTTCCAGCACTTCGGCTTGCAGAAGCACCTGCTCGAGCAGATCGTCCACGCCCTGGCCTGTTTTGGCGGACACGGGAACGAAAGGCGAATCACCGCCGAACTCCTCGGGCACCACTTCCTCGGCCACCAGTTCAGCCTTGACACGCTCGGGATTGGCCTCAGGCTTGTCGATCTTGTTCATGGCCACCACGATCGGCACACCTGCCGCTTTCGCGTGCTTGATGGCTTCCTTCGTCTGCGGCATGACGCCATCATCGGCGGCCACCACCAGAATGACGATATCGGTAGCCTGGGCACCACGCGCACGCATGGCGGTGAAGGCCTCGTGGCCGGGGGTGTCCAGGAAGGACACCACGCCGCGCGGCGTATCAACGTGATAGGCGCCGATGTGTTGCGTGATCCCGCCCGCTTCGGCCGCCGCCACCTTGGCGCGGCGGATGTAGTCGAGCAGCGAAGTCTTGCCGTGGTCAACGTGGCCCATGACGGTCACCACAGGGGCACGCGGCAACGCTTCGGCGGCCTGTGCTTGCACTTCTTCGTCGGTGAACGCCTCGGGGTCATCCAGCGCGGCCACGACCGCCTTGTGTCCGAGTTCCTCAACCAGGATCATGGCTGTGTCTTGATCCAGCGGCTGGTTGATGGTGACCATCTGGCCCAGCTTCATCAACTGCTTGATGACCTCGGAAGCCTTGATCGACATCTTGTGCGCCAGTTCGGCGACGGTAATCGTCTCGGGCACATGCACTTCAATGATGCGTTGCTCCACGGGAGCCGCCTGCATGCGGTGATCGTCGCCACGATCACGCTCGCCACGGCGTCCGCGCGGGCCACCGCGCCAGTTGTTGCGTCCCACGCCACCCGAGCTGTCGCCACGGGTCGGGATGCCTTTTTCTTCGCAGGATCACCGGCCCAGCTGGAGGACAGCTTGGCCGACTTGACCTCCTTGTTGCCACCAGCAGGCGCCGCAGCGGGCGTGCCGCCTGGTTTGTTGGCAGCGCCAGCAGCAGGCTTGTGCAGCGTGCCTTTCACGCCAGCGGCCTTGGTTTCTTCAGCCTTCTTGGGCTCTTCGGGCTTCTTGGCCACGAGCACGCGCCGGGGCGCATTCATCATGTTCCGGATGGCCTCAGCCTCGGCCAGCGCCTTGCGGCGGCGGGCTTCCTGGTCGCGCAGGCGCGCTGCTTCATCGTCAGCACTCGGTTTGGCGGCGGATGCAGCAGGCGCAGGTGCGGCCGGTGCGGGTGCCGCGACCTGTACAGCCGGCGCTTCAGCTGGCTTCCTGGGCGCTTCGGGCTTCGCGGCTTCGGCTTTGGCCGGCTCCGCTTTGACTTGGGGTTCTTCGACTTGGGCGGGTTCAGCCTGAGCTAGCACTGCCGGGGTTTCCTCTTTGGATACTTCTTCAGCCACGACGGCGGCCTGCACGGGTTCGGGTTCAGGTGCAGACACGGGCGCCGGCGCGGGAACGGGAGCGGGGGCTGCCGCTGCCGCAGCTTCCTGAGCACGCGCAGCCGCATTCTGGCGCTCCTGCTCTTCGCGCTGACGGCGCTTTTCAGCCAATTCTTCTTCTTGACGGCGGAGCAATTCGGCGTGGCGGCGGGCTTCTGCCTCACGGCGCGCTTGTTCGGCCTGATCGATGATCGGCGCTGCCGGCGTTGGTGCCGTAACCGGAACTGGAGCCTGAGCCGGCTCAGGTGCCTCCTGGGCCAAGGGCTGCGAAGCCACCAGCTCATCGTCGCGCTTGATGAAGGTTCGCTTCTTGCGCACCTCGACCTGGATGGTGCGCGCCTTGCCGGTAGCGTCGGCTTGTTTGATTTCGCTGGTCGACTTCTTCGTCAGCGTGATTTTCCTGCGCTCAGCCGTCTGGGTACCGTGACTCGTCTGCAGATAGTTCAGCAGTTTTTGCTTGTCGTTGTCGGTCAAGGCGTCGGACGCAGCCGACTTGGCCACGCCAGCGGCTTGCAGTTGTTCAAGCAGGGTATCGGTCGGCTTCTTGAGTTCGTTCGCGAACTCTGCAACGGTGGTGTTCGTCATATACTGTGCGTGTCTCCATGACCATTACTCTTGGTCTGCAAACCAGTGTTCGCGCGCCTTCATGATGAGTGCGCGGGCTTCGTCCTCAGACTGCTGGGTAATGGCGGTGAGTTCATCAATAGCCAGGTCAGCCAGGTCATCGCGAGTCTGTACGCCGGCGTCGGCCAGCTTGGCGATGAGCTCGGGGGTCAGTCCTTCGAGGGTGCGCAGATCTTGCGACACGGCATCGACCTGCTCTTCGCGGGCGATTTCCATGGTCAGCAAGGCGTCCTTGGCGCGGGCGCGCAACTCGTTGACGGTGTCTTCGTCGAAGCTCTCGATATCCAGCATTTCCTGGATGGGCACGTAGGCCACTTCTTCCAGGCTGGTGAAACCTTCTTCGATCAGGATGTCGGCGATTTCCTCGTCCACATCGAGCTTTTCCATGAACAGCTGGCGCGTGGATCCAGTTTCCTCGGCCTGCTTCTGCGCCGATTCGGCCGCATCCATGATGTTGATTTTCCAGCCCGTGAGGTCTGATGCCAGGCGCACGTTCTGGCCGCCGCGGCCGATGGCGATCGCGAGATTTTCCTCGTCGACCACGACGTCCATGGCGTGCTTTTCCTCGTCGACCACGATGGATTGCACGTTCGCCGGTGCCAAGGCACCGATGACGAACTGCGCCGGGTCTTCAGACCACAGCACGATATCCACGCGCTCGCCCGCGAGCTCGTTGGTGACGGCGTTGACACGCGTGCCGCGCACACCGACGCAGGTGCCGATGGGATCGACACGCTTGTCGTGGCTCAGCACCGCGATCTTGGCGCGGCTGCCGGGATCTCGGGCGCAGCTCTTGATCTCCAGCAGGCCTTGCTCTATTTCAGGCACTTCGTTGCGGAAGAGCTCGATCATGAACTCTGGCGCCGAGCGCGAGAGCAGGATCGGCGCACCGCGCAGGGTGAGATCGACCTCCATGATCATGGCCCGGACGCGGTCACCGTTGCGCAGGTTTTCCTTCGGGATCATCTCGCTGCGGCGCAGGCGGCCTTCCACCCGGCCAGATTCGACCAGGATGTCACCCTTGTCCATGCGCTTGACGGTACCGGTGAAGATTTTCTCCCCGCGCGACATGAAGTCATTCAGCAGCATTTCGCGCTCGGCGTCGCGGATTTTCTGCAGAATGACCTGCTTGGCAGCCATGGCGCCGATGCGGCCGATGGGCACGGATTCGACGGGCTCTTCGATGTACTCGTCGACCTCGATGTCCGGAATCTGTTCCTTGGCTTCGAACAGCAGAATTTCCTGCTCAGGCAATTGCAGGCCGGCCTCATCGGGCACCACATGCCAGCGGCGGAAGGTTTCGTAATCACCCGTTTCGCGATCGATCGCCACACGGATATCCACCTCGCCTTCATAAAGCTTCTTGGCCGCCTGGGCGAGCGCGGCCTCGACCGCGCCCAGCACCACGTCGCGCTCGACGTTTTTCTCGCGCGAAATGGCTTCCACCAGCATCAACAGTTCGCGATTCATGATTAAGAAAACTCCATATCAAATCCACCCGCCCGTGAAAGAGGCACGGCACTTACGACCAAAAGACTGCCTAAAAACCTCCAATGGGGTCACTGGCCAAGCCCTTGCAGGCCGTCAACCCTTTCCAGAAACCTTTTCCTGATCATCCGGCGCCGGCCGCCGGCGCCCTTTGAAGTCCACCACAGGCGCCAGGCGAGCGCCTTGAAGTTCGTCCAGCGTGAACGCCATGACATGCATGGGCGGCGGCGCGCGGCGCGCGCTGACGCGCTGCCCCGGCTTGGCCGCGACTTCATCGCTCCAGACGATCTGCCAGCCCGAAGGCTCGGCCCGCTGGAGGGTGCCGCGAAATTTCTTCCGGTTGGCGCTCATCTTGGCGCCCTCGGGCCCCGCCGCTCCGGCCGCCACCGCTGCGCCAATAGGAGCCTTCAGCGTGATGTCGACCTCTTCGCCCTGGAAGCGCTCAAAATCAAGCTCGTGCCGCAGTGGCCGATCGATCCCGGGGGAGGACACCTCCAGCCGCTTGTAATCGACTCCTTCGACTTCCAGCACGTATTGCAACTGGCGCGTGACGCGTTCGCAGTCTTCAACGGTGACAGCCTGCTCTTGCGTGCCCGGCTGCCAGGGCAAGTCGATGGTGACGCGCAGCAACCCGCCGGCGGAACGCTCGGTTTCCACCAGTTCTAAACCGAGCCCTCGCACGGTATCTTCGATTGTTTGCTGCAACGACACGCTCTTCAAATTCGCACCTCGGGCCGCCTGACCCTGAAACCCTGACAAAACGTCAAAAAACAAAGACCAAAAAAAATGGGCGGTTGCAACCCGCCCACCAATCTAGATTTGGTCGTGAATTGATGCAATTCTACCACGAAAGGCGGCTTTTTGCGCTCATTGCGGGCTGGCTCCCAACGTGTTCAGGGAAGGACCGGCGCTTCGCATATCATCAGGCCCAATCAGAGTATGGGACACTGAACAGGTGCCGGACAAGTGGACACATTGGGGTTGATGAGGGATTTTCTAGCCGAGCGGCTGGATGTGGAGAGGGAAAAAGTGGTGCCTGAGGCCAAGTTGGCCGATCTGGGCGTCGATTCCCTTATGTTCGCAGAGATGCTGTTCGAGTTCGAGGACCGGGCGAATACCGAGCTGGACATCCGTTCAGCCGATGCGCTGCCGGAAACGGTGGGCGAGCTCATCACCCTGATCGACGCTCACCTGCAAGCCGGGGGTAGCACGCCCTCTGCGTCACCCCCTGCCACGCACTGATGCAGCGCAGGGTAGCGGTCACAGGACTCGGCATCGTCAACCCGTTTGACGATAGCGAAGCTCCAGGCAGCGACGGAGCTAATGACTTCTTTCGTCGTATAGCAGAAGGCCAATCCGCGCTTTCGCTCTACACCACGGAGGATATTCCCCGGGCCATTTCCATTCCGGCCGTGCGGTGCGCGGCGTTCCGCCCCGAAGTACGGCTTGGCAAAGCGCTCTCGGGCATGATGGAACGCTTTGCCCAGTTGGGTGTCGCGGCGGCGTTCGATGCCTGGAAGGACGCCGGGTTCAGCCGTGGAAGCGAGCAAGCGCCGTACCCGGCCAGCGAGGCCGGAGTCGCCTGGGGCACCGCGCTGGGCGGCTTGATGGCCTTCGAGCGCGGTTACCGCGATTTTTGGCAGCACGGCAAGGAGCGGGTGGCGCCCATGTCGGTGGTGTTGGGCATGAACAACGCCGCGGCAGGGCATATTTCGATTCAATTGGGACTGGGCAACAGCGCCCTCACTTACAGCGTGGCCTGCGCCTCGGCCGCTTCCGCCATTGGCGAAGCCTTCCGTCACATCCGGAGGGGCAGCGCCAAACTGATGCTGGCCGGTGGCTCGGATGCCACCCTGGCCTATGCGGTGGTGCGTGCCTGGGAAGCCCTCAAGGTGCTCGCGCCGGGCGATGAAACCAGCGCTCCGCAGGCCTGCAAGCCGTTCCACCCCGACCGCGCCGGGCTGGTGCTGGGCGAAGGCGCGGCGGCGCTGGTGCTGGAAGACTGGGACCACGCGGTCGCCAGGGGCGCACGCATCTACGCCGAGATCGCGGGGTACGGCGCCAACGCGGACCATGTCCATCTCGTGCGGCCCGATCAGAACGGCCAGGTCGCGGCCATGAATATGGCTCTCGGCGAAGCGGGCCTGTCGCCCACGGAGGTCGGCTATGTGAACGCCCATGGCACAGCCACGCGTGAAGGCGACCCCATCGAGATCGCAGCCTTGCGGGAAGTTTTCGGCGCGCACGCCAAGCAGGTGGCGGTCAGCGCCACGAAATCCGCCCATGGCCACTTGATGGGAGCCACCGGAGCCGTGGAAGCCCTTCTGACCGTGCTCGCGCTCTACCATGACACTCTGCCACCTACGGCGAACCTGAACGAAGTGGACGCCAGTTGCGCTGGCGTCGCGCATGTTCGCGACACAGCCTTGCGCGGCAGCCGTGTCCGTGCCGCATTGTCCAACTCCTTTGCGTTTGGCGGCAGCAATGCCGTGCTGGCCTTCAAGACCACGAGGCAGTAGCCCCCAACTCCCTCATCAGGGATAATTTTTCCGATTTCTCTCGTTTCTATGTCTACTCCCTCTTCTTCGGCAGATGTGTCCACCCTCATTCCCGAGGTGGCGCAATTGATGATTTCCGCCCTCAACCTGGATATGCAGCCATCCGAGATCGATCCGGATGCGCCGCTCTATGGCGAAGGGCTGGGCCTGGATTCCATCGATATCCTCGAAGTAGCGCTGGCGGTATCGAAGAAGTACGGTTTTCAATTGCGTGCGGATGATGAGGAAAAGACCGCCATCTACGCATCGCTGCGCAACCTGACCCAGCATATCGCCACGCATCGCACGGCCTGACCGAGAGTGAGAGCCTGAGGATGCGGCACCCGCTCAGCAGCCATCAACCCAGCGATGCCATTGCGCATCGGCGCGGCGGAACCATCACGGCCGGGCAATTCCACCAGGAAGCGCTGGATCTGGCGGGCGAACTGCCCGCGGGCGCCTACATCATCAATTCCTGCCAGGACCGGTATCTTTTCATGCTGGGGTTTGCCGCTGCTGCCCTGGCTGGAAAGACCACGCTGATGCCCTCCAGCTTCGCGCCAAAAACCATCTCGCAGCTGCAAGCCGCCTACCCCGGCCTGGTATGCCTGCACGATGGGCGCGACCGGGCGCCGGGGCTGCCGGAGATGCAGATCGCCGCTCGCCCCTCGGCCAGCCTGCCCTCCGCGGCCGCCCCATTGCTTGATGCGGAGCATATTGCGGCCATCGTGTTCACCTCCGGCTCCACCGGGGAACCCACGGCGCACGCCAAGAGCTGGGGGCGGCTGTGCGTGAATGGAGCCGCCGAATCGGAGCGCTTGCGCGCGAGCGGGGTCGCGATCGTCGCCACGGTGCCGCCGCAGCACATGTATGGCTTTGAATCCAGCGTTCTGCTGGCGCTGCAGGGGGGTGCCAGCATCTGGCACGGCAAGCCCTTCTACCCGGCCGACATCGTAGAAGTGCTCGCAGCCCTGCCCCGCCCAGGCATGCTGGTGACGACCCCGTTTCATCTGTCCACCCTGCTGGACTCCGGCCTGCCCCTGCCGCCCTGCGACATGGTCTTGAGCGCCACGGCACCACTGGCCTTGCCTCTCGCGGAGCGTGCAGAAAAGGGATTTTCAGCCCCTCTGCTGGAAATCTACGGCTGTACGGAAAGCGGGCAAGTCGCCAGCCGCCGACCTGTCGAAGACCCTGCCTGGCAACTGCTTCCCGGCGTGCAAATGCGCACCGACAACGAAGGCGCCTGGGTCTATGGAGGTCACGTGGAAGGCGAAGTGCAGTTGTCCGACCATATCGCCCCTCAGGGCTCGGACCGGTTCGTGCTGCTGGGCAGGCATGCCGACATGGTCAATATCGTGGGCAAGAGAACCTCGATTGCACACCTCAATGCGCAGTTGCAGTCGATTCCGGGCGTCGTGGATGGCTGTTTCCTTCAGCCCGACGAAGCGCCTGCCAGCGCGGACGGCAGTGACTCCGTGCAGCGGCTGGCGGCGCTGATCGTGGCGCCGGAGCTGAACCCGGAAACGCTGCTGGACGAGCTGCGCGCCCGCATCGACCCCGTGTTTCTCCCCCGCCCCTTGATCCGTGTCGACGCGCTGCCGCGCAATGCCACAGGCAAGCTGGTGCGGTCGGATCTGCTCGCGCTCTATGTGGCGCACAAGCCGCCCGCGCGCTCATGACCGCAGCGGCAAGAACACCCACGAAGGTGCCCGCGAGGCAGCTTGATTGGTCCACATGGCCGGTATTGAACCGCTGGCAGGTAGAGGCCGATCATCCTGTGCTGGCAGGGCACTTCCCGGGGCAGCCTGTCGTGCCTGGGGCGCTGCTGCTGAGTTGGCTGGCGAGCGACGTCCGCAGAGCCACCGGCCGCGAGGTTCTGGAGATCCGCGAAGCGCGTTTTCAAGGCGCCGCCCTGCCCGGCGCCACGCTCGAGTCGCGCACCTCGGCCAGCGCGAGCGCCATGCGTTTCGTGATCATCGAGGCAGGCACACCCGCCCGCGTTGTCGCATCGGGCTCGCTGGTGCTGTCCGGTGAAGAAGCCGCGCCATGACACAACCCGCCAGCGACAAGGCCGTCTGGGCTCAGCGGCCCGAGCGCAGTTCCATGCCCGTGCTGCGCCTGATGGTCTGGCTTTCGCTTACGCTGGGCCGCCGAGTGAGCCGCCTGGTTCTTTACTTCATTGCCGCGTATTTCGTGGTCTTCGCGCCCTCTGCCAAGCGCGCCAGCCGGACTTTTCTCACCCGCGCACTGGGCCGCACCGCGCGTCTGCCTGACGGCTTCAGGCATGTGCTGTCGTTCGCCTCGGTCGTGCACGACCGGGTCTATTGGTTGCGCGGCTGTTTCGATCTGTTCGAAGTGAAAATCTCTGGCGAAGAGCACATTGCCAACCTGCGCGCCGAAGGGCGAGGCATTGTGCTCGTGGGTGGGCATTTCGGCAGCTTCGAAGCGCTGCGGGTGCTGGGTGAGCGCCACGGCATCCAGGCCAAGATGCTGATGTATCCAGACAATGCGCGCATGGTCACCGCCGTGCTGGAAGCCATCAACCCCGCCCTGGCCGATAGCGTGATCTCGCTTGGCCGGCCGGAGTCCATATTGCATGCCAGGGAGCATCTTGCCGCCGGAGGCTGCGTGGGCATTCTGGCCGACCGCACACTTGAAAATGCCAACGACGCCAACGTCCGGGCCGTGCCCTTCCTGGGAGAACCGGCCCCGTTTCCTCTCGGGCCCTTTCGCCTGGCAGCGATGCTGCGCGCACCGGTGGTTTTCATGGCGGGCGCCTACCTGGGCGGCAACCGCTACCATCTTCATTTCGAGCCTGTTCTCGACTTCGCCTCCATCACGGCCCAAGACCGTGCCACCGCTATCACCACAGCCCAGGACAGGTTCGTTGACCTGCTGCAGGCACACTGCAGGCAAACGCCCTGGAACTGGTTCAATTTCTATGATTTCTGGCATGACACGCCGCGCTGAATCTCCACGCTTCTCATTTCGTGCGCGAGGAATGCTCCTCGCTCTGTCCGCCTTGGTTTTTGTGCCGTCCGCATGGGCGCAATGGAATGTGGATGCGCTGATGCAACGCCTGGCCCGGCACCCGGCCGGCGAGGCCCGCTTTACTGAAACAAAGAAGCTTTCCATGCTCGATGCGCCCGTGGTGAGCTCGGGCACCCTGCTCTACAGCCCGCCGGACAGGCTGGAGAAAAACACGCTGAAACCCAAGCCCGAATCACTGGTGCTCGAACGCGACCGCCTCACCGTGGTGCGCGATGGCAAGAAGCATGAACTGCGCCTGAAGCAATACCCCGAGGTCATGGGCATCGTGGAGGCCATTCGCGGTACGCTGATGGGCGATCAATCCTTGCTGCGGCAATACTATGCACTGCAACTCTCGGGCACCGAAGCCAGCTGGCGCCTGGTGTTGATCCCCGCCGATGAGCGCACGCAGCGCTGGGTGACCCAGATCCTGATCAGCGGCAAGCAGAACCAGATCTCCACTATCGAGACCCTGCAGTCCGACGGCGACAGCTCCGTGATGAGCATCGAGCCCGTGAAGTAGGGCTGCGCACGAATGTCGTCCGCTCAATCACGGTCCCGCAGTCACCGTACGGCACTGTGGCTATGGATCCTGGCAATGATCGCCTGCGCCGCCGTGGTGGCCACCAGCCGCTACAGCACCGACATGTCGGCGTTCCTGCCCAAGGATCCCGATGCGCGCCAGCGTCTGCTGGTCGATCAGATCCGGGAAGGCGCGCTCTCGCGCATGATCCTGATGGGCATCGACGGCGGCACGCCGGAAGCCCGCGCCGATGCATCCCGAGCCTTGGCAGCCAAGCTGCGCGCCAGTGGCGAGTTCCTTGGTGTGGTCAACGGCGACGAAGCCAGCCGCGAGCGCGACCAGGAGTTGCTGCTGCACTACCGCTATATCTTGAGCCCCGGCGTCACCGCCGAGCGATTCAGCGAAGCCGGCCTGCATTCGGCCATTGCAAACACGGTGGCGGATCTGACTGGCTCGGCCGGTCTGCTTCTGAAAAACCTGTTGCCACGCGACCCCACGGGCGAGTTGGTGCGGACGCTGGAGGCCATTGCCGGCGCCAACATGCCCTCCAGCCGTGATGGCGCCTGGGCTTCGGCCGACGGCGACCGCGCGCTGCTGATCACCATGACCACCGCGGCGGGCACCGACACCGATGCCCAGGAACGCACGCTGACGGACATTCAAACCGCTTTTGATGCGGCCAATCCGGACGGCAAGCTTTCCCTGCGCATGTCGGGGACTCCAGTGTTCTCGGTGCATGCCCGCAGCACCATCAAAAGCGAGGTGGAGCGCCTGTCGCTGATCGGCAGCCTCACCATTTTTGCGTTGCTTTTTGCCGTCTACCGTTCGCTGCGCAATGTAGTGATCGGCCTGATTCCGGTGGCCTCCGGTATTTTGGTGGCCATTGCCACTGTGGGCCTGGGCTTTGACACCATTCACGCCATCACCATCGGCTTCGGCACCACGCTGATCGGTGAATCGATCGACTACAGCATCTACTACCTGGTGCAGGCCCATGATCCCGAGGCCTGGCGCCGCAACTACTGGCCAACCATACGCCTGGGCGTCGCCACCTCCATCTGCGGATTCGTGGTGCTGCTGTTTTCCAGCTTCCCCGGGCTGGCCCAGTTGGGTGCCTACTCGGTGGCCGGGCTGCTGGCCGCCGCGGCCGTCACGCGTTTCGTGCTGCCCGCGCTGCCCACCGCGCCAGTCCCGATGAAACGGATCGCATGGCTGGGCGAATGGATGAGCCGCCTGAGCGCTGGCGCACGCTGGCTGCGCTGGCCAGTGGCGGTTTTGACACTGGTAGCGCTGGTCATTGTGGTGCAAGGGCACTCCCGGTTGTGGTCCCAGGGACTCTCCGGGCTCAACCCCGCCCCCATGGATCTGCAGAAGCTCGACGCCGATCTGCGCAAGGACGCTGGCGCGCCTGCGCTGCAGCATATGGTGGTGGTGTCGGCCTCCACGCAAGATGGTGCGCTCCGAGCAGCCGAGCAAATCGAACAGCGCTTGCAACCGCTGATGGCCAGCGGCCGGATCAACGGCATTGAAACCCCCGCCCGCTTCATGCCCAGCTTGGCCACCCAGCAGGCCCGCCGCAACGCCCTGCCGGATGAGTCCGAGCTGCGCACCCGCCTCTCGGCGGCGCTCTCGGGCCTTCCGCTGCAAGCCAGCCGGCTGGAGCCCTTTGTGAAGGATGTGGGCGAAGCGCGCTCGGCTCCCCTGCTCACGGCCGAGGTGCTGCATGGCACAAGTTTCGCCTTCGCGGTGCAGAGCCTCCTGTTGCCACGCAAGGACGGCTGGTCCGTGCTCATGCCCCTGCGCTTGCCGGAGGGCACGACAGCCGCCGAAGCCGCCGCAATCAAGGCGGAAGCCAGCAAACTGCTGGAGCCACCGGCCCCTGAAACAGAGGCCTTCTACCTGGATCTCGAAGAGCAGGCCACCAGCATGTTCGGCCAATACCTTCAACAGGCCCTGATCCTCTCCATGATCGGGGGACTATGTATCGTGCTGCTGCTCGCCTGGGCTCTGCGCAACCCCATACAGGTGCTGCGCGTCGTGCTGCCCCTGGCGGGGGCTGTGGTGCTGGTCATGGCCGGGCATCTGCTGGGCGGCGTGAGGATGACGCTTCTGCACCTGGTGGGCCTGCTGCTGATCACCGCGGTGGGTTCGAACTATGCGCTGTTCTTCAACCAGCGGGTTGGCGCCGCCGGGCCTGAAGCCTCCTCAGCCGCGGGGATTCCGCGTTCTGCCGCGCTCGCTTCGCTGGCCTTGGCCAATGTATCCACCATGATCGGCTTCGGCGTGCTGTCATTCTCGAAAGTGCCCGTGCTCTATGCCATCGGCACCACGGTTGGGCCAGGTGCCCTGCTGGCCCTGCTGCTGGCCATGAGCTGGTCCGCCAGCGAGCCCATTCCGGATTCACCATGAACACCACACCGGCCCGCGCCCAGCCCGCCACCGCTCCGTGGGTGACCACCCTGCGCCAGCGGTTCCGCACCTTGCCTTGGCTCAAGGCCACGGGCAATACGGTGTTCCTGGTGATCTTCTTCTACCTGTACCTCTATATCCAGCGCCATCCGGTGTTCGATGTCACGCAGATCCCGGCCACCGCCCTTGACCGCTGGATCGGCTTCCAGCCTTCTGCGCTGGGCTTGTACCTTTCGCTCTGGGTGTACACCGCCTTGCCCGTGGCGCTGCAACCGGACTTGCGGCAGCTAGCGCGCTACGGCGTCCACATAGGCCTGATGTGTGCCATCAGTCTGCTGATCTTCGTGTTCTGGCCCACTTCGGTTTCCGAGGCCGTGGGGACACGGGAAGGCAGCGGCTTGTTCGCCATGATGTACGCCGTGGATACGAACGGCAATGCTTGCCCCTCGCTCCATGTGGCCGCAGCTGTTTTTTCCTGCATGTGGCTGCAATCCACACTGCGCTCCGTGGCCGCCCCCACGTGGCCGAAATGGGTCAACATCTGGTGGTGCGCAGGCATCTGCTACTCCACGCTGGCGGTCAAGCAGCACCTGCTGATCGATTTGCTCGCGGGTGGTACGCTGGGAGCAGTGGCTGGCTGGTGGAGCCTGCGGATCGCGGCGAGGAGCGCGTAAACACGCTCCTGGCTGCGGGATGGCGAGGGGCGTGATTGTCTACTCCTTCTGACATAAGCTCGCTGCCTTTTTGAGGATAATTCCTTCAGCGCCTTCCTTTGCTGTCCATCTTTTGGAAGTTCCGTCATGCAGTGCCTTATAGAACCTACTCCAGAGAGCCCCACAGCCGAAACCACCGAATGCGATGTCCTGGTGATCGGCGGAGGCCCGGCAGGCAGCACGATCGCCGCGCTGCTGGCGCAAAAAGGCTACGACGTCCTGCTGCTCGACAAGGACCGGCATCCGCGCTTTCACATCGGAGAATCCCTTCTGCCCGCCAATCTGCCGCTATTTGAAAAGCTCGGCGTGGCAGATGAAATGCGTGCCATCGGCATGACCAAGTGGGCCGCTGAATTCGTCTCCCCCTGGCACGCCCACAAGCAGGAGTTCCAGTTTGCAGACGCCTGGGACAAGAGCATGCCCCATTCCTACCAGGTACGCCGCTCCGAATTCGATCTTGTGCTGCTGCGCAACGCCGTGCGCCGCGGCGCCCATGTGTTCGAAGGCTGCAAGGTCCTCTCGGTGGACCTGGAAGCCACCCCCGAGCGCGCCCATGCGGTGGCTCGCCGTGACGACGGCCGCGAGATGTCCGTGGCCCCCCGGTTCGTGGTCGATGCCTCGGGGCGGGACACCTTCCTGGCCAACCGCTTCCAGATCAAGCACAAGAACCCCAAGCACAACAGCGTGGCGATCTATGGCCACTTCGCGGGCGCGCGGCGCAACGAAGGCGAGGCCGAAGGGAACATCACCATTTTCTGGTTCGAGCACGGCTGGTTCTGGTTCATCCCGCTGCAGGATGGCGTGACCAGCGTGGGCATGGTCACCTGGCCATATTTCATGAAAACCCGTGGCGAGCGCAGCCTGGAGCAGTTCCTGTACGACGGCATTGCCATGAGCCCGAAGCTGGCCGAGTGCCTGGCCGACGCACGGCTCGTGAACGACGTAGAGGCCGCGGGCAATTTCTCCTACACCAGCGAACGCAACCACGGCCGCAACTATGTGATGCTGGGCGACGCCTACGCTTTCGTCGATCCGGTGTTTTCTTCGGGCGTCATGATGGCCATGCAAGGGGCGTTCACAGCCTCCGACACCATAGACACCTGGCTTACCCAGCCATCCCGGCGCCAGCAAGCGTTGCGCAAGCTTGACCGGGTGCTCAGGCATGGACCACGCCAATTCTCATGGTTCATCTACCGCATGACCAATCCCGTGATGCGGGATCTGTTCATGGGACCGCGCAACCCTTTGCGCGTCAAGGAAGCCTTGCTCTCCGTATTGGCGGGCGACATCTACGGCCGCACACCCATCTGGGCCTCGCTGGCCTTGTTCAAAGGGATTTACTACATCTCGTCGTTGACCCAGCTCCCCACCGCGATGCGCGCCTGGCGCCGCCGCCGGTTCAATATTCAACCAGCCGAGGGTGCAGGCAGCGCGGGCTAAGCCTTGCGCTGCGCATTCTCCGAAAGCTTGCCGCTTTTTGTGCCGAAACTTTTCTGGCGTGCCTATGAACCCGTGGCTATGGTGCTGGGCCTGGGCCTGCTTGCCATCATCTGCCTGGCCTGGACCCCCTGGCGCTTCTGTTGAATCCATGGCTGCCCGAAACGCCTGCCAAGCGCATCGGGCGCGATGCCATTCGTGCCGGATTCCGGCTCTATCTGCGTTTGCTGGCCTTGCTGTGCGGTTGCCGGTTCGATCTGCGCGAGTTGGATGAACTGAGCCACCGGGGCGAACCCATGGTGGTGGTGGCCAACCACCCTTCCCTGCTGGACGCCGTGATTCTCGCGTCGTGCCTGCCGAACGCCGTGTGCATCATGAAAGCCAGCCTGATGCACAACCTCCTGCTCGGTGCCGGTGCGCGAATGGCCCGGTACATTGTGAATGACGCTCCCTTGCCGATGATCCGCCACGCCATCAGCGAGCTGCGGGATGGCGCCTGCCTAGTGATTTTTCCGGAAGGCACGCGCACAAGCGAGACCCCCGTAGGCCCCTGCGCCTCCACCGCCGGTGTGATCGCCGCGCGGGCGGGCGTGCCTGTGCAAACGCTGCTGATCGAGATGAGCTCCCTTTACCTCGGAAAGCAATGGCCTATCTGGATGCCCCCAAAACTGCCGCTCACCGTGCGCGTGCGCCTGGGCAAGCGCTTCGATACCATTGCACAGCCGCACGACTTCGGGAAGGAAATAGAACGCTACTTCCGCAGCCAGCTCGACCCCGAGGTCATCACCGACCATGCGCACCGCGCCATGGATACCGACACCCAGGAAGGATAGATGCCCTCCGTCTCTTCCACCCATCTGGTGCTCATTCCGAGCTACAACCCTGGCCCCAAAGTGCTGGACACCGTGCGCGCCGCACGCGCCCAATGGACACCCGTGTGGGTCGTGGTAGACGGCAGCACCGACGGCAGTGCCGGCTGGCTGCGCGACATGGCCGCCCAGGATCGGGGTCTGCGCGTGATCGTGCAACCAAGCAACCAAGGCAAGGGTGCCGCCGTATTGGCTGGCATTGAGCAAGCGGCGCGTGAAGGTTTCACGCACGCGCTGACGATGGATTCAGACGGCCAGCACCCCGCCGAACTGATTCCGCGCTTCATGCAAGCCTCGCAGGACGCCCCAGAAGCCATGGTGCTGGGCGTGCCCGTATTCGGCGCCGAGGCCCTGCGCCTGCGCGTGCTGGGGCGGAAAGTGTCCAACGGCTGGGCCAATCTGGAAACACTGGGCATGGGCGTGGGTGATTCCTTGTACGG
The DNA here is from genome assembly GCF_049532675.1 of Ottowia sp. VDI28. Taxonomy (NCBI): domain Bacteria; kingdom Pseudomonadati; phylum Pseudomonadota; class Betaproteobacteria; order Burkholderiales; family Comamonadaceae; genus Ottowia; species Ottowia sp. VDI28. The sequence continues at coordinate 3,750,400 of NZ_CP149820.1, forward strand.
CTTTCGCGTCTACCCCATCGCGCCGCTCGCGCGCGTCATGCGCGGCCAGCGCTTCATGCGCCGCTTCGATTTCGATCCCGAGGCCGCCGTGCGCCTGTGCTGGGCCGGCGTGCGGCCCGTGAACCTGCCGGCGCCAGTGCGCTACTTCACGCCGGAAGAAGGCGGCGTGTCGCATTTCAAATACCTGCGTGACAACACGCTGCTCACCTGGATGCACACGCGCCTGTTCCTGGGGTTCCTGTGGCGGCTACCGTGGCTTCTGTGGAAGCGGCTTGCGCGCAGCTGACGATCCACTCAGGCACTCATATCTACGAATACATCGCCCCGTTGATGGCGATCGTCTGGCCAGAGATATAGCCAGCTTTTTCACTGGCTAGAAAACCAACCAGATCCGCCACTTCCTGCGCCTGGCCAGCACGCTGCATCGGCACGAGCCGTTTGATGGCTGCGTCGTCGAACGCCCCCGCACTCATCTCCGTGGCGATGATGCCAGGCGCCACTGCATTCACGGTCACGCCCCGGCTGGCACACTCCAGCGCCAGCGCCTTCACCGCGCTATGCAAGGCCCCCTTGGCCGCCGCATAGTTGACCTGCCCCCGATTGCCGGCCTGCGCCGCGACAGAGGTAATGGCGATGATGCGGCCCCAGCGTGTACGCAGGAGCGGCAGCATCAGGGGCTGGGTCACATTGAAGAAGCCATTTAGATTGACATCGATCACGCGCTGCCATTGCTCGGGGCGCATGCCCGGGAAAACGGCATCATCGTGGACACCCGCGTTATTGACGATGACCTGAATCGGCCCCACCTCCAGTTGTGTTCCCAGTGCAGTTTCACACGCGGCGCGGTCGGTCACGTCGAACATCAAGGCCTCGGCATGCCCCCCGGATTGCCTGATCTCGGCGGCCAGCGCCTCGGCTGCCTCCCGTTGGCGATTGGCATGCACCAGTACGCCGAAACCCTGTGCAGCCAGGGTACGCGCAATGGCGCCACCGATGGCACCGCTGGCGCCAGTCACAAGCGCGCGGCGCGAAGAGGATGTGGAAGATGTCATGAATTGATAGGTGGAGCGCTCAGCATGACCATGGCCCGCCCTTCGAGCAGCGGCCGACCTGAAGCATTCACGCTGAATGCGTATACACAGTGATCGCCATTGTCGGTCTCGCAGAGCACGGCCACCGTCAGATCGTCAGCCACGTCATCCAGTCTGGCAACATGCAGTGATACCGCCCGCACATTCACCAGAAAGCCCATCCGGGAACGCTCGGCTCCGCGCTGTTCCGCCATCAGCGCGCCATGCAAGGCCATTGCTTGCGCGGCATATTCAATACCGCAGGAAGCCCCCAGCTGGCCGTCCAGCCTCATGGGGTTGTCTGCTGAACGATGGCTGTTGGCGGTACAGGTCACGCCCTCGGGCGAAGCCGCAACCACCTGCGCCAATAGGCACATCAGGCCCTGGTGGGGAATGCGGGCCGCGATCCATTCCCCGGATTGGCCAGGCGCGGCAGACCACACCCCGGCAGCCGAACCTGCGGTCATGCAGCCTCCGCCGCAGCCACCTGCACCACCAATGATTGCGGTGCGAAATACTCGATGGCGACGGATGCAATACCTTCAGGCATGACAAACATTTGGATCAACGGCAGGCCCCGCATGGCGGGCATGCTTTGTATGCAAGCTGCGAGCGCCTCACTGCTGCCAGCCAGGCCACTAGGCGCACACTCCTGCAAGGCTCCCCGCCGCGCCATCCTGATCTGGCCGATGGATCGCTCGCTCCGCGCGGGGGCCAGCACCAGCGCCAGCGCGCTCGTGTCCTGAATGGGCCGCTTGGCATTCAACGGCTCGGGGTACTCGCTGTCGCACGCCACCAGCAATATCGGCTGGCCGCTGGCCTCCACCTGATTCATGGCCTCAAGCAGGCCCGCTGCAAAGCTGGCATCGTAGGCGCCCAGCACCTGAGCCGCCGGCGTGGCACCCGTGGCGATCGACCAATAGCCCGAAGCCGCGTTGTGTACTGAATTGTGAAAGCGCGTAGGCGATATCTGCTGATCGCCAGAAGCCAGAAGCTCGCACAGAGCATGGCAATTGTGGCCATCCCCTCCCGAGGCCGCGAACACATTGGCCAGCGTGCCGGGTTCTACACCCGCCTCTCGGCAAGCCTCCAGCCCCGCGGCCAGCGCGGCCTTGACGATCCGGCTCGCACGTCGGCGCTCGGCCGGCGGCAATACCTCCGGCGCAGGCAACACCGTGGGAGCGCTTTCATAAGCCGCCTTACCACCCAGCAATGCACGGGCACCAGCCCAACTAGTCAGGCCGGGGCCGAGCAAGCCCACGCCATCCACCCACACACGAATATCTTCACGCCGGCTCATGCCTCCCCCTCCCGCGACAGGATCAAGCTGCAGTTGCTGCCGCCAAAGCCAAACGAGTTCGACAGCGCATGCCGCAACGCGGTCGCGTGCCGGGGTTGCAAAATGAGCTCGATGGGAATCTGAGGATCAGGCGTCTGTGTGCCCACGCTGGCGGGCAGCAAGCCTTCACGCAACGCCAGCGCGCAAACAACGGCCTCCAAGCCGCCGGCCGCCCCCAACGTATGCCCAGTCATGCCCTTGGTGGAACTGCTGGGCACGCTCTTGCCGAAAATGGCCGCCACGGCAGCGCCTTCCGAGGCATCGTTGGCGGGCGTAGCGGTGCCGTGCAGGTTGATGTAGCCGATATCGGCGGCCTGCAAGCCGGCGCGCTGCAGAGCGCCCTGCATGGCCGCGCGCGACCCCCGTCCTTCGGGATGTGGCGCCGACATATGATGCGCATCGCTTGACTCTCCCCATCCGGCCAGCACGATCTCGCCAGCGGCCCCCGTCGCCGGCTCCAGCAAGGCAAACGCCGCGGCCTCGCCGATGGAAAGGCCGTCGCGGGCGGCATCCCCTGGCCGGCAGGGTTCAGGCGAAGTCAGTTCCAGCGAAGAAAACCGCACAAGGTGGTCAGGCACAACGAATCAACGCCGCCCACCACGGCCGCATCGGCCAAACCGGATTCAATCAACCGATCAGCGGCGGCAAATGCCTTGGCCGACGAAGAGCAGGCGGTAGACACCACCGAAACCGGTCCGCGCAGACCCAGATATTCGCGCACGAAGGCCCCCACTGAGGCTGTATTGTGAGTGGTCCGATAATTGAACCACTCGGGCAAGGCACCCGAGGCATCGCGCTCACGGTAAGCCTGTTCCGCGGAAAGAATGCCCGAAGTGCTGGTGCCCAGAATCAGCGCCACGCGATCTGCGCCATGGCGGGCGATGGCGGCTCGCACGGCCTCGTCGAACCCGTCTGCCCGGAGGCCAAGCAATGCCAGCCGGTTGTTGCGGCAGTCGTAAGCACCAAGTTCAGGGGGCAGCGCCACTGCATCCACCCCGGGCACCTCGCCGATCCAGGTCTTGACGCTGGCATTTTCGAAATCGCAAAGCTTGAGGCCGCTGCGTCCTTCTTTCAGCGCCACGAGCAAGGGGGCCACGCCAACACCCAGCGCGGTGCTGGCAGTAAAGGCGGAAAGAACCAATTTTCCTGTCACGCGGCCACTCCCGCATCGTCACCCATGGCAGGCAAACGGGCTATGAGCATGGTATTGGCGAATGGAGGACCACCCTCGGTGCGGATAGTGCGCACCTGAAAGCCCAGCAGGCGCAGCGCATGCGCCCATTCTTCCGCCGGACGGCAGTACATGGGCGAAAACCCGTGGCCGCGCACAAACGTCACGGCCTGATCCACCCAGCGGCTCAGCGAGAAACGGAAACCGCCCGCGGCATCACCCACTCGCGCCACCAACAGGCCACCCGGGCGCAGCGCGCCACGAATACGGCTCAGCACATCGTCCTGTGCGGCAGGGCCAAAATAATGCAGCACATCAAAGATGGTGATCACATCGACTTTCTCGAATTGGGTGCTGCAGATGTCGCCGCACTCGATGCGCACCCTGGGCTCGCTGGCCAGCGCGGCTTGTGCACGCGCCACGTCGCGCGGCATCAACTCCAGCCCGTGCAGACTTTCCACCCGCGGTGGAGGCGCCCACCCTGCAGGCCAACGCCCGGCCTCGAACCGTTCCCGCGCGGCCAGCAGCCAGGCGGCGAACACGGCCTGGCCGCAACCCAGATCCAGAAAACGGCCGCTGGCCGGCATATCGCCCAAACGCAGCAGGTCAATGAACAGCGGATCGATCCCCAGCTTGCCCCGCGCGAAATGGTAGGCAAACCGGCTGCCGTTCTGGTAGCGCGCACTCGCGGCATCTACCAGTGCCCGGTGCAGGGCATGCTGCTCCGGGCGCCCGGCTGCTGCCTGATCGCCAGCGCGCGGGGAAACCACAGTTTTCGGCTCCGCCTGGTGTGGCAACGAAGAACCTGCCTTCTGGCGCAGACCCACGGCCTGATCGGGCTGCCTCATGCCAGCGCCTCCCTGGCTGCTGGTGCTTCCAACGGCATGCAACCCGCTTGCAATGTCACGGAATGCAGGCCGTGCTGGCCCAGCGCCTCCAGCAATGGCGGCAAGGCTTCGAGCACAACCGCCTTGCCCGAATGCCCGCGCGCGGCGTGGCCATCGTGCATCAGCAGGATGTCACCCGCAGCCAAGCCTTTGGTGAGACGGCCCAATACCGCCGAAGCATCGCCCGTACGGGTGTCGTAGGGCCGGCGCGTCCAGCTCGCCAGCCGCAAGCCGCGCCGGGCCAGCAGCGGATCCAGGAATGGGTTGCGCAAACCCGCGACGGCGCGGAAAAACCGCGGCGCGCGGCCGGTAATCTCACGCAAGGCGTGCTGGGCATCGTCGATCTGGTGAGCCATTCCTCTTGGGCCGTAGGTAGCGAAAAGATGAGGGTGAGTATGAGTGTGGTTCTCGATCAGGTGCCCGCGCCGGACGATCTCGCGCGCCAGCCCCATGTGGCGGCGCACGCGCTCGGCAATGCAGAAGAAGCTGGCACGCTGGCCGGCGGCATCCAGCAGGTCGAGCACGCGGGGCGTCACGTCAGGATCGGGCCCGTCGTCGAATGTCAGGGCAATTTCGCCCCTTGTGGCTGCCGCAGGCGGCAAACGGGTGAGGTTAGGGCCCAGCAGGCGGCTGCGAGGCAGCAGGCCTGCCACGGCCGCAGTAGCGTGATCCGCCGCCACAGCCCCCAGCCACACCGGCCAGAGCTGCGGCGCCAACACGGCGCCCACGCCGGCACCCACGTGCATGGCGGCACTCAATTGCAGGAACGGGCTGGGCCGCCAGGGCAAATACGCGGGCTGAAGCATTGTGAAGGATTATCTGCGAAGCTTCCGGCTCCCCCGAGAGAATGGATATGAGGGAAATCCTTGAGAGAATTCTGCAAAAAGCTCGCTGGCCTGTCATGACGTACGGATGTACAGGTTGGCGCCGTACCGAGGCAGGCCTTCCTGCAGGAGCGGCTTCAGACCGCGGCCAGCAGCTTCTGCGTATAAGGGTGTTCCGGAGTATTCAATACCCGCTCAACCGTTCCCGATTCGACCACTTCGCCATCCTTGAGCACGATCACATCGTGGGCCATGGCGCGAACCACGTCCACATCGTGCGTGATCAGCAGGTAAGCCAGCCCTCGCTCTTTCTGCAGGCGCTGCAGCAACTCCAATACCTGCTTCTGGATGGTGACATCGAGGGCACTGGTGGGTTCATCCAGCACCAGCAGATGCGGCTCTACGATCAGCGCGCGCGCCAGGGCAATGCGCTGGCGCTGGCCCCCGGAAAACTCGTGGGGATAGCGTGAAAGCAGATCGGGAAACTGCTCCTCCTTCAGCCCGACATCGCTCAGGGCCTGCCGCGCCCGCACGGCCCTGTCAGCCGGTGAAACTTCCGGCGCATGCACCCGCAGGCCTTCATCGACGATTTCCTGCACCGTCATGCGCGGCGACAGAGACGAAAAAGGATCCTGGAACACGACCTGAACAAAGCGGCGCAGCGGCTTGTCCGCGCCAGTCCGCCGCTGCCAGTGCCTGCCAGACAGCTCCAACTCGCCGGAAAACGGCAACAGCCCTAGCGCGGCCAGCGCCACGGTGGACTTGCCTGAGCCAGACTCGCCGATCACGCCCAGCGTATGCCCCGGCAAGACCTTGAAATCGGCGCCTTGAACAGCCACAAACTCCCCTTCTTGAACCAGCCGCGCAGGCCCGGCAGGGGCACCGGGTAAGACACGCGCAGGTTCTTGGCGGTCAGCAGCGGCTTGCCCTCCGGGGGGTCTACCACATGCCGCTCGGGCCGGCTGCCCAGCAGTTTCCGGGTGTAAGGATGCTGGGGAGCACTGAACACCTCGGCCACGGTCCCCTGTTCCACCAGCCGTCCGTGCTGCATCACGGCCACGCGGTCGGCAAAGCGGCGCACCAGATTCAGGTCGTGGGTGATCAGAAGAACCGCCATGCCGTTCTTCTGCTGCAGGCTGCCGAGCAGATCCAGAATCTGGCCGCGCAGGGAAACATCGAGCGCGGTGGTCGGCTCATCGGCCAGCAGCAGCTTGGGCTGGCACGCCAGCGCCATGGCAATCATGGCGCGCTGGCGCTGCCCGCCTGAGAGCTGATGCGGATAAGCGCTGGCGCGGCGGGCGGGTTCGGGGATGCCAGTGCTGGCCAACAACTCGACGGTTGCCTGCGTCAACGGCGCGCCGGCCAAGCCCCGCTTGAGCCTCAAGATTTCGGCAATCTGCTCACCCACCGTCATCAGCGGATTGAGTGCCGTCATCGGTTCCTGGAAGATCATGGAGATCTCATCGCCGCGCAGCCCCCGCAGGGCACGCTCCGGCAAAGCCAGCAAATCACGTGTTTGTCCGCGGGCATCCCCGTCTCCGGAGAACAGGGCGCGCCCGGTTGACTGCGCTTCGGGCAACAGCCGCAGCAGCGCCAGGGAGGTCACCGTCTTGCCCGAGCCGGACTCGCCCACAAGAGCCAGCTTCTCGCCGGGGGCGATGCTGAAGCTGACATCCTGAACCACCGGCTTGCCCCCGAAAGCCACGCTGAGCTGCTCCACCTGGAGCAGCGGCGCAGGGGCGGCGGAAGAATCCGGCGCGGTCATTGGGCTTTCCTCGGATCCAGCGCATCGCGGAGCGCATCGCCCATGAAGGTGAGCAGCAGCAAAGTCAGCACCAGCACGCCGAAGGTAGAGATTGAGATCCACCAGGCGTCGATACTGTTCTTGCCTTGGCTGAGCAATTCACCCAGGCTTGGTGTACCGGCAGGCACGCCAAGACCCAGAAAATCAAGCGAGGTCAACGCCAGGATCGCCGCGCTCATGCGAAACGGCAGGAACGTGACCACCGGCGTCATGCTATTGGGCAGAATGTGCCGCCACATGATCTGCCAGTTCGACACCCCCAGTGCGCGCGCGCCTTTCACATAGTCCAGCTGCCGGTTGCGCAGGAATTCGGCGCGCACGTAGTCTGACAACCCCATCCATCCGAACAGGCTGAGCAAAACCAGCAGCAACCCGATGCTCGGAGCCAGGATCGCACTGAAAATGATCAGCAAGTAGAGATCGGGCATGGCTCCCCAGATTTCGATGAACCGCTGAAACCCCAGATCGATCTTGCCGCCAAAGAACCCCTGCACCGCACCGGCCGCGATGCCCAGCAGCGTGCCGACGACCGTCAGTGCCAGCGCGAACAGCACGCTGACGCGAAAGCCATAGATCAACTGCGCCAGCAGATCCCGTCCTCGGTCATCGGTGCCCAGCCAGTTATCCGTGGTGGGCGGCGCGGGATTGGGAGATTTGGCAAAGTAGTTGATGGTCTTGGAGCCATAGGGGTTCGGCGGATAGACAGCCCAGTTGCCGGGCTTGGCAAACTGCTCCTTGATGAAGGGGTCCAGGTAATCCGTTTCAGTCTCGAAATCGCCGCCAAAGACTTTCTCGGAATAGGTTTTGACCACCGGGAAATACAGCTGTCCCTCGTAACGCGCCACCAGCGGCTTGTCGTTGGAGATCACCTCGGCAGCCAGACTGAGCACCACGAGCACGGAAAAGAGGATCAGGCTCCAGTACCCCAGGCGATTACGCCTGAAGCGCTGCCAGGCGCGGCGCCTGGGCGAAAGGCCGAGCGCCGCCACGGCTACGCCGCCGGTCACGCGCGCGCCTCCGGCTGGCCATAGGGTTGTGCCTTCGAATTCAGCATGGCGAGAAAAATACTCCAGTCACACAGCCAAGTGTATTCGCGCTTCGGCTTATGATGGTGAAACGGGCCAACGGAGGACTGACACCAACAGGTGTTCAGGGACCTGAAGAGAACAACTACACGCCAACCACACGCGGACTTGGCCGCTTCATGGACGCATAGATGCTGAACTGGCGAATCCGCTATCAACGGGTGTTGGGCCATCATCCCACCCTGTTCAACCCAGACCTCACCGTGCTGGAAGTGGGCAACGCCCCTCAGGGCATCGCCGAGCTTCTGAAACGAAGCGTGACGGTCGCCGGCACGCATGGGCCCCATACGGCCTCTCAGTGGGTCACCCCCGTTGCCGCTTCTCCACTCAGCCTGCCTTTTGCCGACAACGCCTTCGATCATGTGGTCTGCATAGACTCACTGCATCATCTTCCTCCGCCCAGCCGCGCCAAGGCGATTTCCGAGCTGGCGCGCGTGGCCCGCCGGCAAGTGATCCTGTCAGTGCCGTGCGGCGCACTGGCCGTGGAAGGCGATCAGCAACTGGCGGTCTCGATGCAGCGCATGGGCCTGAAAACGCCCCCGTGGCTGCAGGAGCATGTCGTACGCGCCCTGCCCTCGGTAGCCGACGTGCTGCGCATGCTCAGCCAGACCCAGCTCCGTTTCGAGGTTCATGCCAACGAGGCCATGATGCAACACTATGGCGGGCTGCTGCTGGATCTCTTCTACCCGTTCTCTCAACACATCAGCAGCGCCGAGCAGGCCAAGAAGCAACAGCAGGTGCTTCCGGCGGGCGATTGGGAGATGTACTACAGCTACCTGTTCCATCTCTTCAAAGAAGATCAAGGTGTACTTCTCGACGCCGGTGCCGCGCCATCCGCCGGCACCCCCACGGCTGCCGCCGTGAGTAAAGACCAGGACATCGCGCTCTACGCCGTCTATCACCGGCGGTTGCCCCTTGCTCCCGGCACCGGCATCACACCGATCTACGTCGGAGAAGCCGCACTGGAAGCGTCCGCCAGCGAGCGTACCGAAACCACGGAACCCCCACTTGACAACAGCCGGTGGTCCGAGCTCTCCGGCGTGCACGAGGTCTGGCGGAACGGCCCCCGCAGCCCATTCGTGGGTTTCTGCCACTACAGGCGAGTCTTCGATTTCTCCCAGGGAGGCAGCAGGCTGCCTTCAGCCTCTTCCGCCCCATCAGTCCCCAGCGGGAAGCCGCGCTCCACCCGGCTCGACTACGGCGTTTACCTTGTCCGTGCTTCGGGCACGGCTACCAGGCACGCGATGGCGCATTTCCAGGACCGCTCGGACACCCTCATCGTGGCACCGCCCCTTGACCTCAACGGCAGCGTCTGGGATCAATACGCCATCGCGCACAACATCAACGACCTGTGTGTGGTCACGAACCTGATCGCCCACAGGCATCCATACCTGGGCCCGCATCTGGCGGAAACGTATGGAGCGAAAACGCTTTACGCCAACAACCTTTTCCTGACGCGCTGGGATCACTTCGATGAATTGTGCGGTCTGTGGTTCGATGTGCTGGGCGCCTTCGAGCGAAGCGTGCCCGTGCGCCCCGAAGACCGCTACCAGCGGCGCGACGTCAGCTTTCTGGCCGAACGCGTATTCGACGCCTGGGTGCGTTTTCGCCAGGCGCAAGGCACCAGGCTCGTGACCGTACCGATTCTCGAGATCACCTACCCGGGGCTGGACACCGCAGCATGGTCGCGCGCCGCGCGGCCGGCTTCCTCCGCTAATTCCGCCCCACCCCAAGGAGCGCATCCGTGAGTGAACACCGCCATCTGCGCATCCTCGTGACCGGAGGCGGAGGATTCGTCGGCTCGCACCTGTGCCAAAGGCTGATCGATAACGGCCACACCGTGCTGTGCGTCGACAACTTCGCAAGCAGTACGCGCCGCAACCTCGCTTCGCTCCTGGAACATCCCCGCTTCGAGCTGATCGAGCAGGACATCGCGCTCCCCCTGCACGCCGACGTGCAACAGATCTACAACCTGGCCTGCCCTGCTTCACCGGTTCAATACCAGCGAGACCCTGTACAGACCCTCCGCACCAACGTGGCCGGCGCCATGAACATGCTGGAATTGGCCAAGGCCACGGGCGCCCGGGTCCTGCAGGCATCCACCAGCGAGGTGTACGGCGACCCTGCCGTCCATCCTCAGCCGGAAAGCTACTGGGGCCACGTGAACCCCGTGGGCCTGCGAAGCTGCTATGACGAAGGCAAGCGTTGCGCGGAAGCGCTTTTCCTGGCCTACCACCGCCAGCATGGCATAGACATCAAGATCGTCCGGATTTTCAATACTTACGGCCCCCGCACACAAATGGACGACGGGCGCGTGATCAGCAACTTCATCGTTCAGGCTCTTCGCGGCGACGATCTCACCATCTACGGAGATGGCAGCCAGACGCGCAGCTTCTGCTACGTGGACGATCTCGTCAGCGGCCTTGTGGCCATGATGGGCTCGGAAGCCGGCTTCACCGGCCCCGTCAATCTGGGCAACCCGCAGGAAATCACCATCGCCGAGCTGGCCCGCATGCTGCGAGACCAAACAGGAAGCCGTTCCCAGCTCGTCTTCAAGCCCTTGCCACAGGATGATCCGCTCCAACGAATGCCGGACATCACCCTGGCCCGCGAGCAGCTTGGCTGGCATCCGGTGACCCCATTGGCACAGGGCCTCGGCCACACCATCGACTATTTTCGGCGTGAACTGCAGGCCGCCTCGGTTGAGGCTGTGCCTGTCTGAAATTCAATCAAACTTTACGCGCGGATCAACCCACACATAGCAGAGATCACTGATCAACTTCGTCACCAGGCCGATCAAGGTAAACAAATAAAGCGTGCCCAGCACCACCGGATAATCCCGGCGGATCACGCTCTCATAGCTGAGCAGGCCCAGGCCATCCAGCGAAAACAGCGTTTCGATCAACAGGGAGCCGGTGAAGAATGCACCGATGAACGCCGCGGGGAACCCCGTCACCAGCGGGATCAACGCATTGCGGAACACGTGCTTCCACAACACCTGCCGCTCGCTCAAGCCCTTGGCGCGAGCCGTCAGCACATATTGCTTGCGGATTTCCTCCAGGAACGAGTTCTTCGTGAGCATGGCCGTGACCGCGAAGCTGCCCAGCACCATCGCCGTGACCGGCAGCGTGATGTGCCAGAGGTAGTCGACAATACGCGCGGGCCAGCTCAATTCCGCCCAGTTGGCGGAGGTCAGCCCCCGCAGCGGAAACCACTGCAACTGCCCGCCAAAGATCACCAGCAAAGCCACCCCCAGCACGAAGCCCGGTATGGCATAACCCACCAGCACGATCAGCGTGGTGATCACGTCAAACCGCGAGCCTGCCCGCACCGCCTTGGCCACGCCCAGCGGCACCGATATCAGGTAGCTGATGAAAAAGGTCCAAAGCCCCAGGCTGATCGAAACCGGCAGCTTCTCCTTCACCAGCGTCCATACGTCCTTGTTCTGGAAAAAGCTGCGCCCCAGATCGAACCGGGCAAACTGGCCCAGCATCTGAAAAAAGCGCTCATGCGCGGGCTTGTCGAAGCCGTACAGCGCCTTGATCTGATCGAGCTGCTTCTGATCGACTCCCTGGCTCCCCCGGTAACTGATGCCCCCCGACTCCACGCCGCCTCGGCCCGCCGCGCTGCGGGCTTCCATCATGTACTGCTCCACGGGCCCGCCCGGCACGAACTGCAGGACCACGAAAGTCACCAGCAGTACCCCCAGCAGCGTGGGGAGCATCAACAGAAGGCGCTTGACGACGTAGGAAAACATGAATCGGTATCAGTTCTTTTCTTGTGACCGGGCCCACCAGGTGGACATCACCCACCCCTCGGCCTGCGCGTAAGGAGGCATTGGCGGGTGATAAGCCAGCCTGTGCGCGTTATAGACCAGACGGTGCGAGGAAAGCGTCCACTGCGGGATATGGTAGTGGCTGTGCATGATGACACGGTCCAGGGCGTGGCAGGCGGGCAGCATCTCCTTCAGGGTGCGGGCACGCACGATGTCGTTCACCAGCGCATCGACCGCAGGATTTTTCACCCCAGCATAGGTGGCGCTTCCCTCCACGTCCACTGATTTGCTGCCGAACAATTCCGCCAGTTCCTGACCCGGATAGGGCGAGCCAGGGATGTTCAGGCTGATGATGTCGTAGTTGAACTTGTCTATCCGCTCCTGGTAGAGCGCAAAATCAACCGAGGTGAACCTCAGCCGGATGCCCAGCTTCGCCAGATTCTGGATCCACGGGCCCACGGTCCGTATGCCGCCCTCATTGCTGTCCAGGTAATCCAGCACCATGGCCTGGCCCTGGGCGTTGCGCAGCGCGCCATCGCGGTAGGTCCAGCCTGCCTCGCGCAGCAACGCCTGGGCCCGGCGCAAGTTGTCGCGCAACGAATGCCCCGGCCCCTCCGTCACAGGCGGCTGGTACATGGGACCAAAGACCGCATCGGGAATCTTGCCTCGCCAGGGCTCCAGCAGCGCCAGTTCGGCGGCATCCGGCGTGCCGGAGGCCTGACAGACCGTGTTGCCGAACAGATCCTTCACGCGAGGGTAACCGCCGTAGAACATCTGCCGGTTCATCCACTCGTAATCCACGGCCAGGCCCAGCGCTTCGCGCACGCGCGGATCGGACAGCATCGGACGACGGGTGTTGAGCACATAGCTCTGGAAACCGGAAGGCAGCTTGTGCTCGAAATTCTTCTTCACCAACTCGCCCGTATCGAAACGCTTGCCATTGATACGTCTCGCCCAATCCCCAGCGGAGTAGATCGACATCAGATCGAACTCGCCCGCCTTCAGCGCCTCCAGCTTCGCCGTGTTGTCACGATAGATCTTCACCGTGATGCGGTCAAAATTCGAAGTGCCGCGGGCCACATTCAGATCGCGCGCCCAGTACTGGGGATCTCTCACGTAGGTGATGTCGCGGCCAAAAACCACCGGCCCGATCCGGTACGCGCCGCTGCCAATGGGCGTATCCGTGACCACCTGGTCAAAAGGCTTGCCCTCCCCCCATTTGTGGCTGAACACCGGCAGGGAGCCCACGGTCAAGGGAAGATCCCGGTTCGGCTGGCGAAAGCGGAAACGCACCGTGCGCGCATCGATCACGTCCGCGCCCGCCACCTCATGCAGCATGGTCCGGTAGGCGGGCGAGGCCTGCGGGCTGATGAGGGTGTCATAGCTGTGCTTCACATCCCGGGCCAGCACCGGATCGCCATTGTGAAAACGCGCCTGGGGCCGCAGCTTGAACACCACCGAAAGCCGGTCTGCCGCCACCTCCACATCTTCCGCCAGCAGGCCATAGCCGCTGGTGGTCTCATCCATGGAGCCGGTCAACAGGCTGTCGAACAGCAGGCTGCTCAGGTAGGCTGGCGGTGAGCCTTTCATCGTGAAAGGGTTGTACTTGTCAAAAGTGGAATAGCGCAGGTTGCTCACCAGGCGCAACTCCCCCTTTGGGCGCGTCGGGGTTCACGTAATCGAAATGCGCGAACCCCGCCGGATACTTCAATTCCTCCCAGGGCGCATAGCCATGGGCGGCCCAGCCGGGGTTGGCAAGTGCAAGGAGTAGACCAGCAAGAAAGAACCTCATGCGACAATTCTGCCGCTAAATCACTGAGGAGCCTTTACGCATGAGCCAGAAGACCGGCTTTCTCGCTGGCAAGAGACTATTGATCACCGGCGTGTTGTCCAACCGATCGATCGCCTACGGCATTGCCCGTGCCTGCCACAACCAAGGGGCCGAACTGGCCTTCAGCTACGTCGGCGAGCGCTTCAAGGACCGCATCACCGAATTCGCCGCCGAGTTCGACTCGAAGCTGGTGTTCGACTGCGACGTGGGCAGCGACGAGCAGATCGAAGCCATGTTCAAGGATCTTTCGGCCACCTGGCCGAAGTTCGACGGCTTCGTGCACGCCATCGGATTCGCTCCGCGCGAAGCCATCGCGGGGAATTTTCTTGACGGCCTCTCACGCGAAGCCTTCAAGATCGCCCACGACATCAGCGCCTACAGCTTCCCCGGCATGGCCAAGGCCGCCCTGCCCTACCTGAACGACAAATCAGCCCTGCTGACGCTCAGCTACCTGGGTGCGCTGCGCGCGGTTCCCAACTACAACACCATGGGCTTGGCCAAGGCTTCGCTGGAAGCCTCGGTGCGCTACCTGGCCGAGGCCGTCGGCCATACGCCGGACGGGCGGTCGATCCGCGTCAACGGCATCAGCGCCGGGCCGATCAAGACTCTGGCCGCCAGCGGCATCAAGGATTTCAGCAAGCTGCTGGGCTTCGTGGCCACCACCGCGCCCCTGCGCCGCAATGTGACCATTGATGACGTCGGCAACGTAGCCGCCTTCCTGCTGAGCGACCTGTCCAGCGGCGTGACTGCCGAGATCACCTACGTCGATGGCGGGTTCAGCCAGACGGCGGGTATCAGCGTGGATACCAGCGCATAAATGCGCTCCGGGGCGTTCCCCGCCCCGGATAAAAAGGCAGAAGGCCGTAGAAGGCTGTAGAGGGACGAAGAAGGCTTCTCGGGAGTCCAATACAATTCAAAGAAATTGTCTTGCATGCTCCCCAGCACGGTCATCAAAAGTGAAGCAAACCGGCACCCGGATCCAGGTGGTCATGGCGGAGGTTCAATCGAGAATCGCCTCTCGCTCCTACCTGCCAGGAACGCGCCTGCCCTCCGTGCGGGCGCAGGCCCAGGCCATGCAATTGTCGGTTTCGACCGTGGTGGAAGCCTATGAGCGCCTGGCGGCCGAGGGCGTTGTAGTTTCCCGCCCCGGATCTGGCTTTTATGTGGCGGGGCCTGTGGCCCCGCTCGCACTCGCCAAAATCGGCCCTCAGCTTGACCGGCAGGTAGACCCTCTGTGGGTCTCACGCCAATCGCTGGAAACGGATGCCACCGCGCTCAAACCCGGCTGCGGATGGTTGCCTCCCTCGTGGTTGTTTGAAACGGGCATGCGCCGCGCCCTGCGCACACTGGCCCGGATGGACGCACCCGAACTAACCGAATATGCAACCCCTCTGGGCCACCCAGGGTTGCGGCAGTTGCTGTCCCGCCGCATGGCCGGAAACGGCATTCAGGCGGCGCCCGAGCAGATCATGCTCACCGAATCGGGTACCCACGCCATCGACCTGATTTGCCGCTTCCTGCTGGAGCCAGGCGACAAGGTGCTGGTGGACGACCCGTGCTACTTCAATTTTCACGCCATGCTCAAGGCGCATCGCGTGCAGGCCGTCGGAGTGCCTTACACCCCGAACGGGCCGGACGTGGATCTCTTTGCCGCAGCCCTGAAGGAGCATGCGCCCCGGCTCTACATCACCAACTCGGGTATCCACAACCCCACGGGCGCGGCGCTCTCACCGGCTACCGCGCACAAGCTTCTGAAGCTGGCCGACCATTCTGATCTGGTGATCGTCGAGGACGATATTTTTTCCGACTTCGAGATGGCCCCCGCCCCCCGGTTGGCGGCTCTCGACGGCCTCGCGAGGGTGATCCACATCGGCAGCTTCTCCAAGACCATCTCGGCCTCGCTCCGCTGCGGCTACATCGTGGCACGCCCCCAATGGATCGAGAGCCTGATCGACCTCAAGATCGCCACCACCTTCGGCGGCGGGCGGCTGGCTTCCGATATCGTCATGATGGCCCTGACCGACAGCGGCTATCGCAAGCATATGGAAACCGTGCGGCTGCGATTGGCGCACGAGATGAAAAAGACCATTGCCCGGCTTGAGGCCATCGGCATCAAGCCTTGGCTCGTTCCCCAGGCAGGCATGTTCCTCTGGTGCCAATTGCCGGATGGCAAGGATGCCGCGTCCATCGCGCGCGCCTGCCTGAAGGAAGGTGTGATTCTGGCGCCAGGAAATGCTTTCAGCCAATCATTGAGCGCCAGCAATTTCCTGCGCTTCAATGTGGCCCAATCGGGCAACGAGCGGATTTTTGAAGTTCTAAGAACTGCACTCCATGCAAGCTGATACCCCCACCAAATTCTGGAGCCCTCCCGTAGCCGCGCTGCGGCCTTACGTGCCGGGCGAACAACCGCGCATCCCAGGGCTGATCAAACTCAATACCAACGAGAACCCCTACCCGCCATCCGCGCGCGTCATCGCCGCGATCCAGCAGGCGGCCAGCGACGGACTTGAACGCTATCCCGATCCTGAATCGCTGGCGCTACGCCAAGCCGTTGCCACGCGCCACGCGCTGCAGCCGGCGCAGGTCTTCGCGGGCAACGGTTCGGACGAAGTGCTGGCCCACGCCTTCTGCGCTTTTTCCGCCAGCCGGGGCAGGCCCTGCTGTTTCCGGACATCACCTACAGCTTCTATCGCGTTTATACGCAGCTCTATGACATCGAAGCCGAGCAGTTGCCTGTCACCGAGGCGCTGGAGGTCGACGTCGACGCGCTGATCGCGCGTGCCGCGCAGGGCTGTGCCGGCATTGTGCTGGCCAACCCGAACGCCCCCACAGGCATTGGCCTACCCCTGTCCACCATCGAACGCCTGCTGGCCGCCTGCCCGGACCGCGTCGTGCTCGTGGACGAAGCCTATGTCGATTTTGGCGGCACCTCTGCCCTGCCCTTGATTCAGCGTTACCCCAACCTGCTGGTGGTACAGACACTCAGCAAATCACGCTCGCTGGCAGGGTTGCGCGTGGGCTTCGCCTGCGGCCAGGCGCACCTGATCGAAGGCCTGACGCGGGTGAAGGACAGCTTCAACTCCTATCCGATCGATCGCCTTGCCAGTGCGGGAGCCATCGCTTCTCTGGAAGACGAGGCCTGGTTCGCCCAGGCCTGCCGCGATGTGATCGAGGCCCGGGAAACGCTGAACGGGCAACTGCGGACGCTGGGCTTCGAAGTATTGCCCTCCCAAGCCAACTTCGTGTTTGCACGGCACCCCCAGCATGATGCGGCCCAGTTGGCGGCGGCGCTGCGCGAACGCGCCTTGCTGGTACGCCATTTCAATCAGCTACGTATCGCCCAGTACCTGCGCATCAGCATCGGAACCCGTGCGCAATGCGATGCATTGGTGGCCGCGCTGACGGCGCTTCTCTGACGGCGCTCCTCGGTAGTTGAGCAGCCGGTCAAACCTCGTGTTTCATGGCGGCCATGGCCGCTTCGAGGTGGGCCGCAAAAGCATACGCGATCACGGGCAAGTTGCGGCCAGCCAGACTCGCCAAGACCAATTGGCCTTTCGGAAACCCGCGATCCTCGATTTCCCTGGCGACCAACTCCCCATGGTCGCTGATCGCCCCCACCGTGATCTGAAATGAGATCGCCTGCTCGTGATGCAGGCAATTGCGCAGAAACTCAAAGCTGTTGCTCTCGATCAGCGGCTTCAGCTTGAACGAGCTGCGCACCATGAAACGCTCCAGCAATTGCCGCCCCGCGGTGTTGCCATCGGGTAAGGCGACCGGATATTCGGCACAGTCCCGAAGACGAAGGCCCTCTTTTCGGGTCGCCAACGGGTGCGTCCGGTGCATCAGGGCGAGCAGCTTCTGTTCCGAAACAGCCAAACGCGTCACATCCGGCTCAGGCGACAGGTTGAACACAAGCGCCAGATCGGATTCATAGGCCCGCAAGGTGGCCAGCGCGTGCACATGGTCTCCTACATGCACGTCGAACACGACTTCTGGATGGGTCTTGCGAAAACTCGCCACCGCTTGCGGCAGCAGCGTGGCCACCACCGCCTGGCTGACCACCAGCCGCACCTTCCCCTTCGCAAACCCTTCAACTCTTCAATCTGCGAAAGCACCTGATCGAGCTCGGTGCTGCGGGAGCGGACATAGCGGATGAACAGCTCACCCGCTGCCGTCAAGCGCATGCCACGCGGCAGACGCTCGAAAAGCGGCGTATCGAGTTCTTCCTCGATGTCCTGCAGCCGCCGGTTCACCGCCGAAGCCGCCACATGCAAGCGCTCAGCCGCCTTGGCAATGGAGCCACTGCGGGCGATCTCGTCAACGTACTTCAGAAAGCGGAGATGGTTCATAGACACCATTGATTCTGACCGGTGCCCCGGTATCCGGGCATTGTATTGCAGTGCCGAAACGGCATGGCAACAGACTCTATTTGGCATGATCTGGCATGGCATTTCGGCACGTGGCTTGCATAGATCCGAGTCATGAACCGGAAAGACTCCCCTCCAAAGCCGCTGCGCCGCATTTCGGTGCAAAGTGCACAGATGCCGGTGCACGAGACGGCCGGAGCGCACAGAAAAGCACCGTTTTCGGGCCCGCGGCCCACAATGCATGGGCGCTGGACAAAAGCGGCATCAGTATGGTGCGCAAGCCGATTCAGCCCCAACCCGTCCGCTTTGGTGCGCAACCCCAGCCCGTCGAAATCGACATCGCGCGCAGCGCGGTGATCGCCATCGACATGCAGAACGACTTCTGCCACCCCGAAGGCTGGTTCGCGCAAAAGGGGCTGGGCGTGAAAGCCACCCGCAAGCCCATCCCCGTACTGCAACGTCTCTTGCCCGCCTGGCGTAAGGCGGGCGGTGCAGTGGTTTGGCTCAACTGGGGCATCCGTGCCGACAGGCTGAACCTGAGTCCCACGATCCAGTTCAAGGGCAAGCGCTCAAGCGAAGGCGTGGGTTATGCGGAAACGTCGCCCCTCGACCACGGCCCATCACTGGTGCGTGAGAGCTGGGGCGCCCAAGTGGTCGAAGAGCTGGCCATCGACCCCACAGACATCACCGTTTTCAAGCACCGGCTCTCCGGTTTCTGGGACAACGAGCTCGATACGGTGCTTCGGCATCAGGGCATCACCACACTGCTGTTCACGGGCGTCAACACAGACCGCTGCGTCTTCTCGACGCTGCAGGACGCCGGTTTCCTGGGTTACGACTGCGTTCTGCTGTCCGACGCCTGCAGTAGCGGCTCTCCTGCCTATGTATCGCGGGCTATCCATTTCATCGTTCAGCAGCTTCACGGCTTCGTGGCCACGGCCGAGGCGCTGCTGACATCCCTTGCTGAGGCCCCACGGCCGAAGCGCTCCAAAACTCCCCGAGGAAATTGACATGACCAAGCAACCCCGCCGCTGGCTCGCTGCCGGCGCCCTGATCGCCGCCAGCCTGTTCGCCGCCGTGCCCGTCACCGCCATGGCACAGACGAAAATCAAGTTCGTGCTGAACTGGAAATACCAGGGCCCTCAGGCCTGGTTCTTCCTGGCGCAGGACAAGGGCTACTTCAAAGCCGAAGGCCTGGACGTGGAAATCGACCAGGGGGAAGGCTCGGCAGCGCCTATCACCAAGGTCGCCTCGGGTGCCTACACCGCCGGCTTCGGCGACATCAACGCCTTGATCGGCCTGGCCGCCAAACGCCCCGGCACCGCGCCAGTGGCCGTAGACATGCTCTACAACACACCTCCCTTCACCATCGTGGTGAAGAAAGACAGCCCCATCAAAACCCCGAAGGACCTGGAAGGCAAGACCATCGGCGGGCCAGCCAATGACGGCGCGCTCAAGCTCTTTCCTGTCTTCGCCAAGCTGGCCAAGGTAGATGCCAGCAAGGTCAACCTGACCAACATGGCGCCCAATCTGCGCGAGCAGATGCTGATGCGCGGCCAGGTTGACGCGGTCTTCGGCTACGTCAACACCATCCGCTTCAGCGCCCGCCTGGCGGGCATCGATCCGGACACCCAACTGCGCTTCATCAAATACGGCGACTACGGCCTGGACCTGTACTCCAACGCCATCATCTTCTCGCGTGCATTCGTCAAGGAGAATCCGGCCGCCGTCAAAGGCTTCCTGAAAGCCTTGAACCGCGCCGTCGTCGAGACCGTGGCCAACCCAGACGCCGCCATGGCCCACGTGATGAAGCGCGAACCGCTGCTCAATCTCGCCGTCGAGAAAGAGCGCCTCATGGCCACTCTGCAGGCCGAGATGAGCCATCCAGAAATCGCCCGCATCGGCCTCGGCGATGTGGACGATGCCCGCTTGCAGCGCGCCATCGCGCTGGTGGTCGAGTCGGATCAGTTGCCCCGCACCCCGAATGTCAGCGAAGTGTTCGACCGCAGCTTCCTGCCCGCGCGCGCCGACCGCCCCTCCAAGCTCTGAATCCGCAGAAAGAATCCCATGGACCTGAAGCTCAAGAACAAAGTCACCATCATCACCGGGCCCGCCAAAGGCATGGGCCGCGCGGTGAGCCTGGCCTTCGCCCGCGAAGGCGCCATTCTGGTATTGGCCGGACGTGACACGGCCGCCATTGAGCCCGTCGCGGCCGAAGCCCGCGCCCTCGGCACGCAAACCCTGGTCGTTGCCTGCGACATGACCGATCCAGCGCAGACCGGCGCCTTGGCCAGTGCGGCGCTCGAGACCTTCGGTCGTATCGATGTGCTGGTGAACGTCGCCGGTGGTTCCGGCCCCATCGGGAAGACAGGGTGGGAAACCACCGCCGAAGAGTTCAACGACATCGTGCAACTCAACATGACGGGCTGCTTCAACACCATCCGGGCGGTCATGCCGGCCATGATCGGCCAGCGCTACGGCAAGGTCGTCAACGTGGGGGGGACCTTCGGCCTGAAGGGCCGCGCCGGACGCCTGGCCTATTCGGCCTCGAAGTGGGGCTTGCGCGGCATCACCAAGAGCTTCGCGCTGGAGGCTGGGCCCCACAACATCAACGTGAACAACGTGGCACCAGGCATGGTCGACGGTCCGCGCTTCCGTGAAAAGGTTTGCGCCAACCTGGTGGCCACACATGGCATCACCCTCGAAGAAGCCATGGCTAAGCACGCCGAGGACTACGCGCTGCGCCGTGTTTCCACGGATGAAGACGTCGCCAACGCCTGCTTGTTCATGGCCAGCGACGTGTCCCGCCAGATGACCGGCGTGGACCTTCCGGTGGACGGCGGCTGGGCTGCCCTCTGATCGCCAGACCCCAAAGAACAGGATCCTTGCCATGTCTACCCACTACAGAGAAGTCGACCTGGTCATCCGGGGCGCGAAGGTCGTCTCGCCCGACCAGATCATCGAAGCCTCGGTCGCCATTGCGGGCGAACACATTGTCGCTGTAGGCCATGACGACACCATGCCTCCGGCCCGCCAGGAGATGCGCGCCGACGGCCTGTACCTGCTGCCGGGTGCCATCGACAGCCACGTGCATTTCCGCGATCCGGGCTACCCCAACAAGGAGACCTGGCGCACGGGCTCGGCCGCAGCGGCCTGCGGCGGCGTGACCACCGTCTTCGAGATGCCCAACACCAATCCCCCCACGGGCACCATCGAGGCGCTGAACCTGAAGCTGAAGGCGGCTGAGTCGTCCTACTGCGACTTCGGGATCCATGGCCTGCTGGGTGACGACACCATCGATCACCTGCAGGATCTGCTGGAGGCGGGTGTCACCAGCTTCAAGGCTTTCGTCGGAAACACCTTCGGCAACCTTCCCTCGCCCACCGATGGCGCCTTGCTCGAAGGCTTCGAGAAGCTGGCGCCGCTGGGCATTCGCACCGTGGTGCATGCCGAAAACTCATCCATCATGGCTCGCCGCCAGAAGCGCCTGGTGGAGGCCGGCCGCATGGACGTTCATGCCCACCTGGCTGCCCGCCCTTCGGTGTGCGAAATCGAGGCCATTGGCCGGGTGCTGACGCTGGCCGAGTGGGCAGGAGCGCGGGTGCATATCGCGCATCACAGCGCGGCCGACTCGCTGTTCGTGATCCGCGCTGCCAAACTGCGCGGCGTGGACGTCACGGTGGAAACCTGCCCGCAGTACATGCTGCTGAGCACCGACGACTTCACCCGGTTTGGCGGCATCATGCGGGTGAACCCGCCCATTCGCGAGAAGCGGCACAACCAGCCGCTGTGGGACGCCCTGATGGACGGCACCATCGACATGATCGCCACCGACCATGCGCCGCACACAGATGAGGAACAAACGCGGGCCGACATCTTCAAGTGCGACTGCGGCTTCCCGGGCGTGGAGACCCAGATGCCGCTGATGCTGACCGAAGTGAACCGGGGCCGCGCCAGCCTGATGGACTATGTCAAGTGGAGCTCGGTCGCGCCGGCCAAAGCCTGGGGCATCTACGGCACCAAGGGCGTGATCGCGCCAGGCGCCCATGCCGACATCGCCATCGTCGACCTGAACCGCTCCGGCGTGCTCAGCCAGGGCAAACTGCAGAGCATCAGCAAACTCAACCCCTGGAATGGCCGCGCCGTACAGGGCTACCCCTTGCACACGCTTTTGCGCGGCCGTTTCGTGATGCGCGATGGCAAGTTGGTGACGGACGCCGTGGGTTGGGGCAAGTCGGTCAAGGGCATCCAGAAAATGCCCACCCCCCAGCCTCGGAACACGCACCTGTACAGCAGCGCCATCCTGGAAACGCCCGCCGGCACCGCGCCGCATGCGCTTCCGGCAGGCTATCCGCTGCCAGCCGTGGAAACGGAGGCAGCGTCATGAACCGCCCCGCCATCCAGCTATCGGACGTCACCCTGCGCTACGGCGCCGGCACCATCGCGCTCGACCACACAGATTTGTTGATCGAACAGGGCGACTTCGTCGCGCTTGTCGGCCCCAGCGGCTGCGGCAAGTCAACGATCCTGAAGCTGGTGGCGGGCCTGCTGGAGCCCAGCTCCGGCGGCGTAGTCGTCGGCGGCAAGGAAATCGGCATCATCGGCAAGGACCACGGCATCGCGCCCGCTTTGCGCATTGGCCTGGCTTTCCAGAACCCGACCATGCTGCCTTGGTTGACGATCCGGGAGAACGTGATGATCCCTCTGAAGATCGTCCAGCCCTTCCGCCAGGATTACGCCCGCAAGAAAAAGGGCGAGTTCGCCGACCGCGCCGAAGCGCTGCTCGAAAAAGTAGGCCTGAAGGGCTTCGGCAACAAACGGCCCTGGCAACTCTCGGGCGGCATGCTGCAACGCGCTTCCCTGTGCCGGGCGCTGATCCACGAGCCGCAGTTGCTGTTGCTCGACGAGCCCTTTGGCGCCCTCGACCAGTTCACCCGCGAAGAACTGTGGGACATCATGCAAGAGCTCTGGATGGAAAAGCGGCCAACCGTGCTGCTGGTCACCCACGATCTGCGCGAGTCGGCCTACCTGGCCACCCGCATCTGCGTGATGACCTCTCGGCCGGGCCGCATCCTGGAGGACCGGGCAGTGCCCTTCGCCCGGCCGCGCACGCTCGAGATGAGCTACGCGCCGGAATTCACGGCGCTGGTGCAGCAGTTGCGCATGCGCATCGCCGAAGCCCGCACCGGAGCCGACACCACTGTCGTTCATCTGCCCTCCAAGACGGCCGCCGCAGCCACAACGAGCACCAAAAGGATCGCCGCATGAACTCGCTTTCTCCCCTGGTGCGTCAGCGGATGCTGTCCGCGACCGCCCTGCTCGGCTTCTTCCTGCTCTGGGAAATCGGCTGCCTGAGCTTCGGTGTCTCCGACCTGATCCTGCCGCGCCCCAGCCAGATCGCCGTGGTGCTCTGGCAAAAAATGCCGCTGCTGTGGCCGCACACGCTGCAGACGCTGTACACCACCTTCGCCGGCTTCGTCATTGGCGTCGCCGCCGGGGTGCTGATCGGCATGGTGATCGGGTCGTCCAAAACGGCCTACGACGTCGCCTACCCTCTGCTGGTCGGGTTCAGCAGCATCCCCAAGGTGGCCGTGGTGCCGATCTTCGTGGTGTGGTTCGGCGCGGGCACGGTGCCTGCCATCCTGACCTCCGCGGTCATCAGCATCTTTCCGGTGGTGGTGAACGTCGCCACCGGCCTGGCCACCACCGAGCCCGAACTGGAAGACGTCTTGAAAGTGCTCGGCGCCAGCAAGCGCGACATCCTGCTCGACGTGGGACTGCCCCGTTCGCTGCCCTACCTGTTCGCGTCGCTCAAGATCGCCATCACCCTGTCCTTCGTCGGTACGGTGTTGTCTGAGACCGTCGCAGCCAACAAGGGTATCGGCAACGTGATGATGATCGCCAGCGGCAACTTCGACGTGCCCATGGTGTTCGCCGGCCTCGTCATCCTGGCCGTGCTGGGTGTGGCCCTCTACTCGGTATCCTCGTACTTCGAATCGCGCATGACCGGTTGGACCCAGCGCAAGAACGATATGACCATGGCCTGAGAACGTGTCGAAAGTCTCCTGACACAAGGAATGTATCCATGAAAAGTATTGCCGTTTTCTCCGGCTCCAACGCAGGCGTGTCGCCGGCCTACCGCGAAGCCGCCGCGGCGCTCGGGCGCGAGATCGCCAGGCGCCAGCTCACGCTGGTCTATGGCGGCACCCACATGGGCCTGATGGGGGTGCTGGCCGATGCGGCACTGGAAGCCGGCGGCGTGGTGATCGGCATCATCACCGAGCGCCTGCACGGCCGCGGCCATCTGCACCCCGGCCTGAGCCGGCACGAAATCGTCGGCCACATGCGCGAGCGCAAGGCGCGCATGGCGGAACTCTCGGACGCCTTCGTGGCCCTGCCGGGCGGCTTGGGCACGCTGGAGGAGCTGTTCGAGGCCGCCACGCTGACCCAGCTCGGCGATCACAAGAAGGCCTGCGGCGCGCTGAACGTCCGAGGTTTCTACGACCCCATGCGCGCCATGCTCACCCATGCGGTACAGGAAGGCTTCATGAAGGCCGAGCACCGCGACATGATGGTCATTGCGGCCCAACCTGGGGAGTTGCTGGACGCGTTGGCCAACTGGCAGGCGCCCACGGTGGACAAATGGATTACCCCGCCCACCCCGGAAACACAGAAGAAAGAAGATTGATATGGCACGCGTACGATTGACCGTCGGCGATATGCAGTTCGTCGCGGAAACGCACCCGGAGGCGCCTGACACGGTGGCCGCATTCCTGAAGATGCTGCCCTTCCGGCAGCAGCTCATCCACGTGAAATGGAGCGGCGAAGGCATCTGGGTTCCGCTCGGAGAATTCAAGCTGGGCGTGGGCTTCGAGAATCACACCAGCCATCCCTCCGTAGGCGACATCCTGTTTTACCCCGGCGGCTACAGCGAGACGGAAATCATCCTGGCTTACGGCGCCTGCAGCTTCTCCAGCAAACTGGGCCAACTGGCCGGCAACCATTTCCTCACCATCGTGGAAGGCAAGGAACAACTTGGCACACTCGGACGGAAAGTCCTGTGGGAAGGTGCTCAGGATGTGCTCTTTGAGGCCATGGCCACTTGAGATGCTCCAGCTGACGATGGTTGCGTTGCCGCGAAAAAATAAGCGGAATCACTCCATCTTTCGGCTGATCACCAACGTCCATGCGGCCACCACCGGCGGCAGCGCAAAACACCACATGCCAGCCACGATGTAGGCCAACGCGGCCAAGGCGCAACCAATGGCAAATGCCAGAAGCGCGCGAATCATCTTGCGCAATCTGCCCAGCGCGGCATCGCGCTCCTCGCCCGTGACACCCCTGAACATGTCGGCCAAATCGATCATCACCTGCGTGGTGGTGCCGGTCATCAAGGTGGAAGGCGGTGCGCTTGCCATATACATGCGCTGCACGCCATTTTGTATGGCCATCGCGCCAACCAGCAACATCCCGGCCGTGAATGCCGGCCATGTATCGCTATCGGGAAATGGGCCTTTGACAAGCATGACCACGGCGGCCCCCAGCAAAGCCACCGCCTTGACCAACAACAGCCAACTCACGGCCGGCTGCCCGCGCGCATGCAAATGGACGCTGACCAGCCGCGACAGAAGAACCACCAGGCAGAAAACCGGCAGGGCTGACAGCTTCGTCAACGCTCCTGCCGTCCCGTGCGCAAACGACGCCCCCAGCGTGACGAAGTTTCCTGTGACGTGGGCTGCAAACAAACCGTTCAAGGCCAGGAAGCCCGCGGTATCGACATAGCCCGCATTGAACCCCAGCAAGGCCGTCAGCTTGGCGGGTATGGGTGGTTGTTCCATAGAAATCCCTTCTCAGGCCATCCAGCACGAACAGCCCAGCGCGCCAAAGAAACTCTTGGGGTCTGAAGAGGGCACGCCGGACGCCCAGGCGTTGGCATGGTTGTGGCCGTGCAGGCCGCAGTTGGTGCCGCAGCCGCAACCCGCGGTCATGTGGCGGTAGCGGGCTGGGTTCAGCGAGTTCCTGCCAGCCCCTTCCGGCTCACCCCAGGCGCCATAGCCCTTGAAGCTGCGCGCAGGCGACCAGTCAGGCATGGCCGGAGGCAGCGGGTTGTCGTCCAGTTCGGCGAAATCGCCTTCTCCGTAGACCACGCGGCCACCCACAACCGTGAGGTGCGAGGTCAGGAACAAAATCTCGTCTTCGGGCACCTTGAAGAAATCCTTGCTGGGCACGATGAAGTCTGCCAGGTAGCCCACCGAGATGCGCCCACGCAGGCCTTCCTCGTTGCTGAACCAAGCCACGTTTTCAGTCCACATGCGCAGGCCGGCTTCACGGTCCAGCAGATTGCGCTGCGGATACATCTGCGTACCGCCCAGCGTCTTGCCGGTGATCATCCACGACAGCGACACCCAGGGGTTGTACGATGCCACGCGCGTGGCATCGGTGCCGGCCGAGACATGCACACCCTTTTCCAGCATACGCTTGATGGGTGGCGTGGCTTCGGCGGCGCGTGCACCGTAGCGCTCAATGAAGTACTCGCCCTGATAGGCCATGCGATGCTGCACGGCCACCCCGCCGCCCAGCGCGGCGATACGGTCAAGGGATTTCTCGGAGATGGTCTCGGCGTGGTCGAAGAACCAGTGGATCCCGGTCAGCGGTGTGTCGCGGTGGACCTTCTCGAACACATCAAGCGCGCGCGTGATGGTTTCGTCGTAAGTGGCATGCAAGCGCCAGGGCCACTTGTTCTGTACCAGCACGCGCACCACCTCCTCCAGGTCGCTCTCCATGCTGGGGGGCATGTCGGGGCGCGGCTGGCGGAAGTCTTCGAAGTCAGCCGCCGAGTAGACCAACATCTCGCCCGCGCCGTTGTGGCGAAAGTAATCGTCGCCCTGCTTGTACTTGACCGAGGCCGTCCAGTTCAGGAAATCCTCTTTTTCTTGCCGGGGTTTTTGCGTGAACAAGTTGTAGGCCAAGCGCACCGTGATCTGGTTGGCGTCGGCCAGCTTCTGGATCACCTCGTAATCCTCGGGGTAGTTCTGGAAGCCGCCGCCCGCGTCGATCACACCGGTTACACCCAAGCGGTTGAGCTCGCGCATGAAGTGGCGCGTGGAGTTGATCTGGTAGTCCAGTGGCAACTTGGGGCCCTTGGCCAGCGTGGCATAGAGAATGGTGGCATTGGGCTTGGCCAGCAATAGGCCACTGGGGTTTCCCGCGGCATCGCGCACGATCTCGCCACCGGGCGGGGCTGGCGTGTCCTTGTTGTATCCCACGGCGCGCAGCGCGGCCCCGTTGAGCAGCGCACGGTCATACAGGTGCAGCAGAAACACGGGCGTATCGGGTGCGATCGCGTTGATTTCCTGCAGCGTGGGCAGGCGTTTCTCAGCGAACTGATGCTCAGTGAAGCCCCCCACCACACGGACCCATTGCGGCGCTGGGGTCACGGCCACCTGGCGCTTGAGCATATCCAGGGCATCAGCCAACGAGCGCACGCCGTCCCAGCGCAACTCCAGGTTGTAATTGAGGCCGCCGCGTACGACATGGGTGTGGTTGTCGAACAGGCCGGGCAGCACACTCCTGCGCCGAAGATCGACACGCCGCGTGGTGCCGCCCGCCAATGCCAGGATTTCGTGGTCATCACCCACGGCCACAAAACGGCCGTCTTGAATGGCCACCGCGCTGGCCACGGGCTTGCGGCGGTCCAGCGTGGTAATTTGGCCATTGAAAAAAATGGCATCCGGATGGGGTTGGGACATGGCAAATGCTCCTTGGTGATCAGAAGATGCGTGCAGCTTGCAACCGTGAGCATCGCCTGCTCGCCCATCAACATTCCTGACGATCCTACCAATGCAACAAAAAGGCCCCCACGCTTCCCCGCTTCGCGTGGTCCGCTGCCCCCGAGGGGGTGTTTTTGTTTTGGGGCGGCCCGGCAACAAAAAACCCGCCGTTCTACGTGGCGGGTTTCATGGGTGCGGGCGCTTAAACTGCCTGCGGACTAGCTTTCTTCAAGATACCGTACAGCTCATCCTTGATGTGCAGCTTTTCCTTTTTCAGTGCTTCAATCTGTTCTTGCGTCGCGGGTTCCTGACCATCTGCCATGCGATTGATCTGGTGGTCGAGTGCATGGTGTTTTTCAAACAGGCGCGCAAAATGGGTATTTTCCATTTTCAGCTTGTGGATCAGGTCGCGGTACTCAGGAAACATTGCTTCTCCTTTCAGTGGTGACGAACGGTGAGAGCCTGTTTGCGCCAATCCGAGCTGTCGGGGCTGCAAACAGGTCTCCAGCGTAGCCTTTCCTGCCGGCCTGATCAACCTACCCTGGTCAATTCGGGGTTACATAGGGTGAATTCGTCTGGGTATCCAAGGTATCCTGGATACTTGTGGTTGGTGTGACCTGCTGGGTACGCCCATCCTCAGCCACGCAATCGGCGTAATACCGCACGTTGTCCTGGTCGTCCCGCACCTCCACCAAGCCATGGATGTCGGTCTCGAAACCAGGGCACATCAAGGCGAACTCGCGCGCGAACTTGAGGTAATCCACAATTTTCTTGTTGAACACCTCTCCCGGGATCAGGAGCGGGATGCCGGGCGGGTATGGCGTGACCAGGCCCACGGTAATGCGCCCTTCCAGGTTGTCGATCTCCACCCGCTCCACCTTGCGCCGCGCAATGCAAGCATAGGCATCTGCCGGATTCATGGCCGGCTGCAGCTCCGAGAGGTACATGTCGGTGGTCAGGCGGGCAATGTCGTACTTGGCGTACAACTGGTGCACGTGCTGGCACAGATCGCGCAAGCCCATTCGCTCGTAGCGGCGGTGGTGCTGGCAGAACTCGGGCATGATGCGCCAGAGCGGTTGGTTGCGGTCGTAGTCGTCCTTGAACTGCTGCAACTCGGTCAGCATGGTATTCCAGCGGCCCTTGGTGATGCCGATGGTGAACATGATGAAAAAGCTGTAAAGACCGGTCTTTTCGACCACCACGCCATGTTCGGCCAGGTATTTGGTCACGATCGAGGCGGGAATCCCCGTCTTGTGGAATTTCCCGTCAAGATCGAGCCCCGGCGTGACAATGGTGGCCTTGATCGGATCCAGCATGTTGAACCCGGCCGCCAGCTTGCCGAAGCCATGCCAGTTGCTCGCCCGGGTGGTGCCGTTCTTGATGATCCAGTCTTCCGCGCGGCCAATGCCCTCGGGCGCCAGCTTGTCCGGCCCCCAGACCTTGAACCACCAGTCATCCTTGCCGAACTCAGCCTCCACCTTGCGCATGGCGCGGCGGAAATCGAGCGCCTCGGTGATACTTTCCTCCACCATCGCGGTGCCCCCTGGGGGCTCCATCATGGCGGCGGCCACATCACAGCTGGCAATGATGCTGTACTGCGGGCTGGTCGAGGTGTGCATCAGGTACGCCTCGTTGAACAGATAGCGGTCCAGCTTCACGTTCTGCGAATCCTGCACCAGCACATGGCTGGCCTGGCTGATACCGGCCAGCAGCTTGTGGATCGACTGGGTGGAATACACCATCGACTCCTTCGGCCGTGCCCGCTTCCGGCCCATGGCGTGATAGGTGCCATAGAACGGGTGGAAAGCGGCGTGCGGCAGCCAGGCTTCGTCAAAATGCAGGTTGTCTACATAGCCGTCGAGCATCTGCTTGATGGTTTCGGTGTTGTAGAGCACACCATCGTATGTGGATTGCGTAAGCGAAAGAATGCGCGGCTTCACCTTGTCTGCATCGATATGCTTGAGCAGCGGATTGGCGCGGATCTTGGCCTTGATGGCCTCTGGCTCGAACTCGGATTTCGGGATCGGCCCGATGATGCCGTAGTGGTTGCGCGTGGGCTTCAGGAACACGGGGATTGCCCCGGTCATGATGATGGCGTGCAGGTTGCTCTTGTGGCAATTACGGTCTACCAGCACCACATCGCCCGGCGCCACCGTGTGGTGCCAGACCATCTTGTTGCTGGTGGAAGTGCCGTTGGTCACGAAAAAGCAGTGGTCGGCATTGAAGATGCGCGCCGCATTGCGCTCGCTCTCGCCAATGGCGCCATCGTGATCCAGCAGTTGGCCCAGCTCTTCCACGGCGTTGCAGACGTCCGCGCGCAGCATGTTCTCACCGTAGAACTGGTGGTACATCTGGCCGATGGGGCTCTTCAGGAAGGCCACCCCGCCAGAATGACCCGGGCAGTGCCATGAGTACGAGCCGTCTTCGGCGTAATCCAGCAGCGCCTTGAAGAACGGAGGCTGAATGCTCTCCAGGTAGCTCTTGGCCTCCCGGATGATGTGCTTGGCCACGAACTCCGGCGTGTCCTCGAACATATGGATGAAACCATGCAGTTCGCGCAGGATGTCGTTGGGCAGGTGCTGGCTGGTCTTGGTTTCGCCGTAGATATAGATCGGCACATCGCTGTTCTTGCGCCGCACTTCCTGGATGAAGTTGCGCAGCATCACCACGGCCGGGTCCAGCTCGGGCCCGGACGAGGAGAACTCTTCATCGTCAATCGAGAGAATGAAGGCGCTGGCGCGGCTCTGCTGCTGGGCAAACTGGCTCAGATCGCCATAACTGGTGGCGCCCAGCACCTCGAACCCTTCGGACTGTATGGCGTCGGCAAGCGCACGGATACCCAGGCCGGAACTGTTCTCGGCGCGGAAGTCCTCATCGATGATGACAATTGGAAAACGGAATTTCATGGGGCAGGCTCCAGCCGCGAATTGGCAATGCAGCGGCGAAGTGTACGGAATTGCGAAGACAGTGCGGTTTCAAAAGGGCGTTTTGCCCGAGCAAAAGCGTGTTTTGTTCGAGAATGTCGCCAGATGGTCACAATGTCCATCAGAATCAAGGTTGACGGAGGATTTAATGGCCGTATCGACAATGTGGTGGATTGTGGCCGGCGCCATGGTGGCGCTGGAGCTCTTCACCGGTACTTTCTACCTATTGATGCTCAGCATCGGCCTGGCGGCCGGCGGGCTCGTGGCGCTGGCTGGCGCGTCAAACGCTGCCCAGTTCATCGCCGCGGCGGTGGTGGGCGGGGGCGCCGTCATCATCTGCTACTTCGTGCGCCGCCGCCGCCCGGGTGATCCATCGCCACGGGCCGACCGGAGCGTCAATCTCGACGTGGGCGAAACCGTGCAAGTGCCTGGTTGGGATGCCGACGGCACGGCCCAGATCCGCTACCGTGGCGCACAATGGACAGCCATTCACCGGCCAGGTGTCTCCCCTCACCCCGGCCCGCACCGCGTCGTCGAACTGGTAGGCAACCGCCTCCTGGTCGAAGCACTCTAATCCTCCTCCAATCCACCCTTCCTGAAAGGAAATCGCCTTGGAAATCGCCATCGTCCTGTTTGTCATCGCCGTCATCTTCATCACTCGCGCGGTAAAGGTGGTGCCCCAGCAAAATGCCTGGGTGGTGGAGCGGCTGGGCAAATACAACACCACGCTTTCGCCAGGCCTGAGCTTTCTGGTGCCTTTCATCGACCGCGTGGCCTACAAGCACAGCCTGAAGGAAATCCCCCTTGATGTGCCCAGCCAGGTCTGCATCACGCGGGACAACACCCAGCTGCAGGTAGACGGCATCCTGTATTTCCAGGTGACCGACCCCATGCGCGCCAGCTATGGTTCGAGCAACTACGTGGTGGCTATCACCCAACTGGCGCAAACCTCCCTGCGTAGCGTGATCGGCAAGCTCGAGCTCGACAAGACCTTTGAAGAGCGCGACATGATCAACGCCCAGGTCGTGCAGGCCATTGACGAAGCGGCCTTGAACTGGGGCGTGAAAGTGCTCCGCTACGAAATCAAGGATTTGACGCCGCCCGCTGAAATCCTGCGCGCCATGCAGGCTCAGATCACCGCAGAACGTGAAAAGCGCGCCTTGATCGCCGCCTCCGAAGGCCGCCGCCAGGAGCAGATCAACATCGCCACGGGTGAGCGCGAAGCCTTCATCGCCCGCTCGGAAGGTGAAAAGCAGTCGATCATCAACACGGCGCAGGGCGAAGCCGCCTCGATCACCGCCGTGGCCGAAGCGACCGCGCAAGCCATCGAGCGCGTTGCCGCGGCCATCCGCCAGCCAGGCGGCGACCAGGCTGTGCAGCTCAAAGTGGCCGAAAAAGCCGTGGAGGCCTACAGCAAGGTCGCTGCCGACGCTACCACTACCTTGGTGGTGCCGGCCAACATGACCGAAGTTTCCACGCTGATCAGCTCGGCCATGAAAATGGTGCAAGCGCAAAAACCCACGGCGTGACGATCTTCTGACGGAGAATGCAGCAACGGGCCCAAGCGGCCCGTTTTGCATGGCCACGCCCTTTTCCCATCCGAACCGGCACCTGACACCATGGCGCGCCCGCTGACCACTGAAGAGTTCCTCGCCATTGCCAAGCAAAACCCCCGCAATGCCGAACTGCTGAAGCGGTTGCCTGCCCTCGGGCTGAATCAATGCCATCTCGCGGCAGGTTGCCTGTTCCAGGCGGCGTGGAATCACCTCTCCGGCCAGCCGGTTGACTGGGGCGTAAGCGACTACGACATCTTCTACTTCGATGACCGCGACCTGTCATGGGAAGCTGAGGACGCGGTGATCCAGCATGCCAGCGCCAAGTTGGCGGACCTGGGTGCCAAGATCGAGCTCAAGAACCAGGCACGGGTACATCTCTGGTTTCCCAAGCGATTCAATGCGCCCTATCCCCAATTGCACAGCGCCCGAGACGGCATCGACCGGTATTTGATTCCCTGCACGTGCGTGGGTATCGAAGTACGCAGCGGCGAACTGTACGCCCCCAATGGTCTTGAAGATCTCACCGGAGGCATTCTTCGGATAAACCCCCTGCTCCCGCAACCGGAAATGTTCCTGAGAAAAGCGCAAAGCTATCAGGAAAGATGGCCCTGGCTGACGATCGCGTAAGACATAGGGATTGCCACTACCTATAGATACCAATGTAACGATATTATTTAATTTTTTCCAGCCCAGGAAACAAGAATGATTACGTTGGTCTGTACAAAAATGCGGCGCCCCGGACCATCGATATGGGCATTGGTGATCATGGGCTTGGTGGCCACCGCCGGCCTCAGCTCCTGTGGAGGAAGCGATGGTTCCGAGAGCAACCCGCCTGGCGGCTCTCCTTCTGGCGCCTACGATGACCATCCCCCCTCACGTGTAGCGCCACGCCTGGCCGATCTCACCATCCCCGCCACGCTAGTCCCCAGTTCCCTGCGCGCGAAGGCCTCCGACCTGCCTCCCATTTCAACCGCAGACCCTGGCCAGGTACTGGGCGGCGGCCAAGTAACCAATCCGTTCCAACCCGCCAACAAGAACTTCACACTGATAGAAGGCATGTCCGGCCGCCCCCTGCCCACGGGCAAGTGGTACAAGGCCTTCTTCTACCAGAGCCCCCGCAACATGGACGTGCCTCTGGGCGTCCCTGGCGATTCCCGCGAACAATCCGTCTTCGCCTTCCCGCACCAGGCGTGGCTCGATGACCGGATGGGCATGGTCAACGTGGCTTTCCCGCGCAAGCGCTATATCCCCAAGCCGGGCGCGCCGCTGGACATGTCCAACCCGTATTACATCGACGCGGCGCCCTACATCATGGCGCCTTCGCCGAACGAAGATCTGCAACTGACTTACCTGGCCCCGGCCGGAGAACGGCTGAAGCGCCGCATCGACCACCAGGATGAACTGACGGTAGCCACCTCCTGGTACGGCACGGCAGCCAATGGCGCAGGCCTGCCCAGCATGCAGATCATCATGGCGGTCGGCTCCCCCTACATCACGGCGAAGTACCTCAACCTGACTCCGCAGATCGGCCTGGGCCAGGGCATCCGCGCGCAGGAAGCCAAGGATCCCAATACCCGGCTGCCCATTGACCCCGGTAAGGGCGATCCCAACAAGTGGGAGGCCATTCCCGAAGTCCAAGCCGTCTCCTCGGATACCCAGCCCATACAGGCCTTCGCGGAAAACGGCGGCGCGCCCAATACGCCGGACCTGAAGGGGCAAAAATTCCGCTTCGTCTACCGCACCTCCGACAACTCCGTCAGCGCCGACCCGAACCTGGCCTTCATGCAGCGGGTGATGGTGGTGTACACCTCCTCCCCGGTGACCTTGGTCTGGGACATCCCCTCCCGCACCTACGTGTTCAGCCAGCCCTTCAACGGCACGGTGCGCGCCGCTTTCGTGAACGAGCAGCCCATCGAGGGAGCGCCCGCCCCCACGGAAGTGCGCTATGCCGCCGAAGAGGCCTTGCTCGACCAGCATGCCGTCGAATACCCTGTCGGCTCCTCGATCAA
Organism: Ottowia sp. VDI28; assembly: GCF_049532675.1. NCBI lineage: Bacteria > Pseudomonadati > Pseudomonadota > Betaproteobacteria > Burkholderiales > Comamonadaceae > Ottowia > Ottowia sp. VDI28. The sequence continues at coordinate 3,784,812 of NZ_CP149820.1, forward strand.
CCTGCAGTACGCTGGCGGCGACGACGCCACGGTGCGCTACGGCTGGCGAACGGAAACCCTGGATGGTTCCACCGCCACGGGCGGCCGCCTGCTCATGGCGGCCTTCGACCAACTGCACCTGAAATCCATGCCGGGCGCCTCCACCGTGGCACTGAAGTACCGCTCCAACTTCGGGACCATGACCGGCGTGGTGGGCAACGCCTGGACGCAAACCCTGAAGATCCCGGGAGTGCTGCAGGAGTCCAATCAGGCCGAGCAACTCTGGCAGGGCGCGGGCACCATCAAAACCGCCGACCGCTCCGCCCTGCTGGCCTCCTTGCACGCTGACGCGGCCACCCTCAAAGGCTACGTCGCGCACTGCAACTACGAGTCCTACCTTTGCGGAAAGTACGTTGGCAACATCGCGCGCCTGGTACTCATCGCGGCCCAGTTAGGGGACGAAGCACGTGACACCCGCAACGAGATGCTCGATTTCCTCAAATCGACACTCAACCCCTGGTTCGACGCGAAGGACGACGACGATCCTGAGTGGGGCGACAAGCTCACCAAGAAAATGCAGGACTACTTCCGCTACGACACGACCAACGGCGGCACGGTCACCAACCGCCCTTTCCTGCAGAACGACTACGAACAGGACTTCTACAACGCGACGTACCTGGACCATATGTTCCACTACGGCTACTTCCTGTATGCCTCTGCCGTGCTGGGACGCTACGACGCCACCTGGCGCGGCCAGTACAAGGAAGCAGTCAATACGCTGGCGCGGGACATCGCCAACTACAGCAGCCAGGACACCTACTTCCCCATTACCCGCACCTACGACTGGTTCCGCATGCAGAACGTGGCGGATGCCGGCCCCGATGCCAACGGCGGCAACACCGAATCGTCGAGCGAAGCCATCCATGCCGACTATGGCCTGGTGCTGTGGGGCGCTGCCACCGGCAACCCTGAAATGCAGGCCATGGGCATGATCATGGCGGCCGGCGAAATCCGCTCGGCCCAGAACATGTACCAGGTCACGCCGGCCAACAGCGTGTTCAAGGACGTCACACCCATTGATATCCCACTGACGAACGGCGGCTCGGTCAGGGCCGATCCCAACGAACTCATCACGGTCGGCATCAAGCGCTTCAACCTGACTGAAACGCAAGTCTTCTTCGGCCAACGCCAGACCTACCGTGTAGGCATTCAGATCCTGCCGATCAGCCCGCTGTCGACCTATATCCTGTCGCGTGACTGGGCCAGCCAGCATGCCGCAGCCTTGCTCAACCTGGAAACCAGCGATACCGCGCTGTTCGACAAGCTGTTCACGGCCTCTCCGGTAGGCGCCCAGTGCGGCACGGCGGCCAATGGCACGCCATCGCTCATGCCGGCCGCCGACTGCGCCGGCCAGGCGCGGGTGCTTTATAGCTGGCGCCAGATCATCAACTCGGTCAACGGCTTGAACGACCCCGCGGCCGCCTTCCAGCGCTATACCGGCTACATGGCCAAGCTGGATCAACAGACCGCCAGCTTCATGGCCAACTCCGTGGGCACCCCCTTCTCCTATGTGGACGCCAACACCCACCAGCAGGTCACGGGCACGTACGCAGCACCCGGTGTCGACCCGGACGTCCTGAAGGACGCCTCAACCCCCTCGAACAACACCAATGTGCTGTGGTGGCTATCCACACTCAAGCAGTAACCGTGGGGCTTCAATGACCGGTGCGTCGGCACCGGTCATTGAAGCGATGGAATATCTACGGAAGGCCTTCAAATTCTTGCTACAATCGAGGGCTTCGGAGAGATGGATGAGCGGTTTAAGTCGCACGCCTGGAAAGCGTGTGTGGGTTAATAGCCCACCGAGGGTTCGAATCCCTCTCTCTCCGCCAGGAATCAAAAAAGCTGCCTTTCGAGGTGGCTTTTTTTGCCCGGAACTCCTCCCGGCCACGCATCTTTGCCATTTCATCGAGCGGCTCTGTTGGCAGTTGCCCGGCCATCGGCGACGCACTCCTCCTACAAAAAGAGGAGCAAAAAGCAGGAACATCCAATCCCGAGGCCGCATAGGCTTGGAGTTTTCACTGGCATGTAGCTCCATCAAGTGCGTCTACCGCAGGAGCGCGCATACCGGCTTGAACCACTCTATCAACGGAGAAGCACTGCGATGAGAACCCAAAGCGCCCTCACAAAAACCACTGGAAACTCTTTGGCGAAATCCACGGCAATAGCAAAGGCAAAGAAAGTGGCCCCCAAGCTGCCAGCCCGCATTGGCACTACTCCAGCCACCAAGTTCCGGGGAAACCCCGACGTCTTTGGTCGCTTGGTCGAGGACCATGACCGGCATCGCGCACTTCTAGCCATGATCGCGGCAACACAAGGTAAGACACCTGAGCGCAAACGCCTATTCAAGGAATTGGTCCTGGAAATCAAGGGTCACGCTGCGGCGGAGGAACAAGCGCTATGGTCCACCGTGCTACGCAACCCGGCCACCACCGAAGACGCGCGTCACGCCGTGGCCGAGCACCATGAGATGGATGAAATGATGGCCGACCTCGCTGCTCGCGACATGGGTTCAAGTGGCTGGTTGCGGCGCTTCGCAGCCCTGCGCGAGGAATACCTGCACCATGTGCGCGAAGAGGAGCAGGAGCAGTTCGTCGCCGCAGAAAAGCACCTTACAGCCGCCGACATCCGGCATATGCGGCAAGTATTCAACCGCCGAAAGCAAGCGGAAAAATCCAGCGCGAAGGTCGAGAAGAAAATTAAACTAAAACCCTGATCGTCGGCATTGAAAATTCAGTACCTGAAGGGTAACAAAGGAATCGCATAGAGCACGCTGACTGCAAAGGTTACCCACTGCCCTGCCGCCCCTCGAATTCGTCCCGCTGGACTACCGCAATCCAAATGTTTCAGGTAGTATCCGGCAGATATCAAGGGGGCCAGAATGAAAACCAGAGTACTGGGGCTTGCGCTGCTCGCATGCAGCACCTGGGCAAACGCAGCGTCTTTCAGCTACACCGGTTCGCCTGTTCCAATTCCTGATTCTCCTGGCGCAAATACTCCCGGTGTTCTGGCGAGCGCCCCGATCACGGTATCTGGCCTGACCCAGCCTATCGCCAAAGTCACTCTGAGCATTGACGGGACCACTTGTACCAGTGCGCAAGGCGCCACCACAGTTGGGATAGATCACTCATTTGTCAACGATCTGCAGATATCGTTGCGCGCTCCGAGCGGAACAAGCGTTCTCGTCATCAATAGAACCGATGGCGGCGGGAACAACCTATGCCAGGTGGTGTTGGACGATGACAGTAGCGGGCCCTCCATCCAATCGGTGGCATCAGCTTCCGCACCGTTTACAGGAACCTACACCCCTAATGCACCGCTCTCCGCCTTCATGGGTGAAGACGCCAATGGCGTCTGGGAACTGCAGGCGCAAGATTTTTTTATTTCAGATATTGGCTCGATCCGCGCGTGGACCCTCAACCTTACCGAGATGCAGGCGCAGGCCATTACCTTTACATCGGCGGCTCCGGTTGGCGCGATAGTCGGCGGCTCGCCATATGTCGTGACTGCCACAGGCGGCGGCTCCAACAATCCAGTGATCTTCTCAATAGACTCATCGGCCAGCGCCGTGTGTTCCATCGCGGGTAGTGATGTCACCTTCCTGGCGCCTGGAGCTTGCGTGATCAACGCCAACCAGGCTGGAAACGATGAATACTCCGCCGCACCTCAGGTGCAGCAAACATTCCAAGTGGCCGCCGTGCCGGTACCTAAGCCCATCACCGCCGTGCCTACGCTGGGAGAATGGAGCTTGATCCTGCTGGCCGCTATCGCTGGAGCCCTGGGCGTCCGCGCGCAGCGACGAAGCTAACGCCTCCCCCGCAACCCGCTTCGGCGGGTTTTTTATCGACTTGGCCAAGCCTTGACAAGTCTTTCCCGCTTTTCCCGCTTTCTGCGAGCCCGGAATTGTTCGGGAGTATTGTGGAGGCTATCGGAACCGCCAGCAAAGAAGCTTCCATGATCCCCTCAGAGCCCCCAGAGCCCTCCCGCCAGCGCTGCGCACTCATCACCGGCGGCACTCGTCATATCGGACGTGCGATAGCGCTCGCGCTGGCCGAAGAGGGACTGGCTTGCACCGTGGTGAGCCGCCATTTCGATGACGATGCCCGCGAGACCATTCGGATGCTTGAAGCTTGCGGTGTGCCTGCCGCTCATGCCGTGGCCGACGTGACCCGCCCCGATGCTGTGAAGACGCTCTTCGCACAGACCGCCGCGCGTTTTGGCGCAGTGGATGTGGTGGTTCACTGCGCGTCCATGCGAGGCGTTGCGGCCCTGGCGGACATCACCCTGAGCAGTTGGCGGGAAGTGATGGCCGTCAACCTCGATGCGGCCTTTCTGTGCAGCCAGGCAGCGCTGCCCCATTTCCCTGCTCAGGGTGGACGAATCATCTACCTTTCGGGCGCGGCAGCCTTCCATGGGGTCGCTCACCGCGCCCATGTGGCGGCTTCCAAGGCGGCACTGCTGGGCTTGGCACGTGCGCTGGCCACGGAACTGGCGGACCTCGGCATCACGGTCAACTGCATCTCTCCCGGAATCATCGACACCGAACCCGGCCCCAATGCCGTTAAGCTGGCGCCCCACCACCAGGGCCTTCGCATACCGGCCGGCCGCAAGGGTACCCCGGAGGAAGTGGCTGCCGTGGTTCGCATGCTGGCTTCCGAGCAAGGCGCCTACATCACAGGCCAAGTCATCCACGTCAACGGCGGCCTTTACTACGGTTGATGCGCCCGGCCGCACCCATACCGTCACTCGCGCACGAGGTACCCCGCATCCACCCATGCTTCGATGCCACCTAGCAGCGGCCGCACTTTGGGCAAGCCAGCTTTGCGCAACAGTTGTGCCACCCGCGCGGCAGAGACTTCGTTGGGGCAAGCGCAGTAGATGACGACCTGCGCCTCCCGGTCGATGGCAGGCAGTGTGGCCTGCCGGTCGTGCGGATCATAGGAAAGCGCTCCGGGAATATGTGCCTCTGCAAAAGCCAACGCTGAACGCACATCCAGAATAACCGGGCGTTCGCCGTTTTGCAGCATGTGGTTCAACTCTCCCACCGTAAGCCGCTCCATGCGCAGCGAGCGGATGACTTGCCGTCTGCTCCACCAACGGCGGGCCACGAACAACGCCAGCGCCGCCGCTACCAGCAACAGGCCCCAGAAACCCAGTTGCGCCAGTACGTCCAGCAGGTCTTCTACGGCACTGGAAAACAATCCCCCCAACAACGCTGCCGAGCCCACCCACAGCAGCGCGCCCAGACCGTCGAACCACAGGAAACGCCCTGCGCGGGTGCCCACTGCACCCGCCAGCGCGCTGGCGATCGATGCGAAGCCCGGTACGAACTTGGCAATCACCAGCGATTTGGCGCCCCATCGCGCATACAGCGATTCGGTGTTCTGAACGCAGGAATCGGGAGACAGTGAAATGCGGCACAGGCGCGCCAATACGCGCCGCCCATAGCGGCGCCCCAGCATGAACCACACGCTGTCCGCCAGCAAAGCCGCTGCCACCGCCACGGCGATCAGCGGCCACGGCAGCGAGGTCACACCCCCTGCCCTTGAATAGCCGCCGCCACCACGATCACCGGGTAAGCGGGAACAGGCGCGCCCAATTGCTCCACAAGCACATTGAGAAACACGATGCCTACGCCGTATTCACGGATCAGAGAAATGATGAAGTCCATGCGCTGCTCCAGCAGGCCAAATTCTCCTTCGGATCAGATTCCCCCAGCAGGGATGTGCCAAAGCACCCCGCCTTCGCTTTCAACTTGTTACGCCGCTATCGGCGGTTGCGGTTTTGGCCTACACCCACCCTTCAAGGCGCCTGCCCATACTGGCTGCATGAACACGCTTGCCCACCTTGACCGCTCGCTACCCCGGGCCCGGTGGCTGCTACCTGCCTTGCTTGCGTGCTGCGCGGCCTCCGCCAATGCACAGCCACCCTGGCCCCCTGGCGTAGGGCCTGACCCGCAACTCCCCGCGCCCACCAAGAGCCGCCTGGTACCCACAGTCAATATCGCGCCTGCGCAACGTTGGCCTCAGGACACCATGCCGCAAGCTCCACCCGGTTTCAAGGTCACGGCTTTCGCCACCGAATTGGACCATCCACGGTGGGTGTATGTGCTACCCAATGGCGATGTGCTGATCGCCGAAAGCAACAAGCCTCCGCCGGAGGAAGGCGCCAAGAACGTGCTCGCCTCCGGCCTGCGCGGCAAGGTCATGGGCATCGTGATGAAGCGTGCCGGCGCAGGGACTGAAAGCGCCAACCGCATCACCCTGCTGCGCGATGCCGATGGTGATGGCGCGGCCGAAACCCGCTCGGTCTTCATGAAGGATCTCTTGTCTCCCTTCGGCATGGCGCTCATCGGCGACCAACTCTACGTGGCCAATGCGAACGCCATCGTCAAGGTGGCGTACAAAGCGGGCCAGACCTCCGTGACGGCGCCTCCGTCCAAGGTCACGGACCTTCCCGCGGGCATCAACCATCACTGGACCAAGAACATCCTCGCCAGCGCCGATGGCAGCAAGCTCTACGCCACCGTGGGCTCCAACAGCAATATTGCGGACAACGGCCTGGAAGCCGAACAGGGCCGTGCAGCCATCTGGGAAGTAGATCTGCCGGGGGGCACCAAGCGCCTGTTTGCCAGTGGCCTGCGCAACCCCAACGGCCTCGGCTGGGAGCCCCATGGCAAGAAGCTGTGGACCGTGGTCAATGAACGGGACGAACTCGGCAACGACCTCGTGCCCGACTACCTCACCTCAGTCAAGGAAGGCGCCTTCTACGGCTGGCCCTGGAGCTACTGGGGCCAGCACGTGGATGACCGGGTGAAGCCGCCCAATCCGGAAATGGTAGCCAAGGCCATTGCCCCTGACTACGGCCTGGGATCGCACGTCGCCCCGTTGGGCCTGGCGTTCTCTGACGCCAGCATGCCGTCTCCGTACGCCAGCGGCGCCTTCATTGGCCAGCACGGATCCTGGAACCGCCAGGAGTTCGCAGGCTACAACGTCGTATTCGTGCCATTTGCCGACGGCAAACCCTCAGGGCCGCCCGCCGTGTTTCTCGGCGGCTTTCTGGATAGGGAAGGCAACGCCCGCGGCCGCCCTGTGGGTGTGGCGCTCGACGGTAAGGGCGGCCTGCTGGTAGCCGATGACGTCGGCAACACCATCTGGCGTGTGTCACGCACCAAGTGATATCAAATGACGGCGCCTGCATAATGAAAACCCCAGAGCCTTCATGGTTCCCTCATTTTGTACATCACCGGAAAGATCCGAGACTCCACCACATGCGACTCACCGCCCTCGCCCCTTTGGTATTGACCGCCCTCCTTGCCGCCTGCGGCGGAGACGACGACGGGGGCCTGGAGCCCACGCTTCCCAGCCCGATGAGCGGCGCCTGGCAAGCGAGCCTCTCCAATGGCGGGACCTTGAACGCCGTGGTGCTCGATGACGGAAGAATGTGGGCGGTGGGCATCCAAAACAGCTACCCCGGCATTCAGCTATCCGCCCGGACATATGCGTATGCCGAGAACGGCCGCTTTGACTCCGACCGGGTGCGGTATTTTGATTACGGCCTGAACGATCTCTTCGGCGGCACGCTGCAGGGCAGCTATGTGGCCAACAACTCCATCAGAGCCGATCTCTGGCTGGACGGCGCGCGCGACAAGAGCACCTACTTCCTCCAGCCCATGCCGGCCAGCATGTTCAACTACAACCGCCCGGCGGTGTTGAACGACATCGCCGGCTCCTGGACATCCGACGGCATGCAGGTTTCAGTGGGCATCAACGGCTCTTTCGAGATGGCGGGCGACACCAGTTGCCGCGCGTCGGGCTCCGTCAGGCCTCATCAAAGCCAAAAGAACGTGTTCGCGCTGAATTTGGTCTTGAGCGGTCCGTTCTGCACGTTTGCCGGTTCGGAGTTCGACGGCATCGCGGTCGTCTGGCGGAGCAACGGCAAAGACGAGCTGATGGCCACCGCCTTGAGCGTTAACGCCAACTACACGCTCAGCCTGTCGCTCCTGAGCGTACGTTCATAGCCGCTGAAATCGCGGAAACGGGGGATGAGCGGCCCCCCAAAACGCGCCTCCTTCCTACTTGGCGGGCGCATCAACTGAGGTAAGGTCACGCCATGCAAAAAACTCTGACACCCTCTTTTATGTCTCCCCGCCTTCGCACCGTGCTCAAGACCGCGGCTGCCGTCACACTGGCCGGCCTGGTGTCGGCTTGCGGAAACATGACCCAAGGAGCGCCAGTGCCGTCCACCTCATCATCTGCCAACGCGCCCTCGCCTGCGCAGTTGAAGGCCTACTATTGGGACCTGAAAGCCGCCTACGATGGCAAAGGCCAGGCCTGGAAATCAAGCGCCAAGCCCGCCATGCAGTTGCAGTTTGACGACCGGCAAGTGTCCGTGCGGAATTTGTGCAACACCATGGGCGCGAGCTACACGCTGAGCGGCAGCAACATCCAAGTGAGCCGCCCCATGTCGACCATGAAGGCCTGCGCAGACAGTGAACTGATGGCACAGGAGCAGCGCGTGGGCCAGTTGCTGCCCACCGCCCAGCGCATCGACCTGCGCGGCGGTGAGCCGCCGCAACTGGTGCTGCATTTTGCGGATGGCAGCCGCTGGGAAATGGCCGGTACGCCCACCCCGCAGACCCAGTACGGCAGCGCCGGTGAGCGCATCTTCCTGGAAGTGGCCCTCAGCGCGCCGCCTGCAACCACCCTCTGATGAAAGACGCCCAATGCCTGCGCGTGCGTGAAATCCGCTATGGCGACAATGGGGTGAAGCAAGGCGAAGGTGAATGGCAGCTTTTCTACAGCGAAATCGAAGGCTACAAGCATGAGCCCGGTATCCGCAACGTCCTACGCGTAAACCGCTTCAAGCGTCAGAACGTGCCTGCGGATGCGTCCGCCTACGCCTATGTATTGGATATGGTGGTCGAATCCGAGCGCGCCAAATAAGCTGGTGATCAAGCCATCCTTGCCCTGATGGCTCTTCTTCTCAGAAGAAGCCATCAGGCGCTCAACCACGCTTTTTCTTGCGTGGTTCTCTCCCGCTCTCCAAAACCTCCCTGAACAACCAGCGCCGGAACGCCGTCAAGCCGGGCATCTCGGCGCTTTCAGGCCTATAGACCACGTAGTAGGCCAAGGCGGAGGTCAATCGGATGCGCGGGAAAAGCCGGACCACCCGGCCGGACATCAGGTCATCGTGAACCATCACGCTGCGCGCCAGCGCAATACCGCGCCCCTCCATGGCCGCCTGCAGAACCGCCGCGGAGTTGTTGATCCTCAAGCCACGGGACGCGGAGACGCCCTCCATTCCCAGCCGCCTGAACCAGAGTTCCCAGGTGGGGAAACCGCTGTGCCCGTCCATGGAAAGATCATGGATCAAGGTGGCGGACTCAAGATGCCCTGGCTTGCTAAAGGGCCCGGTCTTTCTCAGCAGTTCGGGTGAGCAGACAGGGAACACCTCTTCATCCATCAGCTTCTCGGCCACCAGCCCCGGCCATGTTCCCGTGCCGTAACGTACGCCTATATCCACCTTCTGAGCCGCGAAATCCACCGGCTTCAGATTGGTTTCCAGCCGCACGTCGGTGTCCGGGCAGACGGCTTGGAACCGCTCGAACCGCGGCAGCAGCCATTTGGCTGCAAAAGCAGGGCTGACCGTCACGGTAAGGACGCCGCTGGCCGCCGTCTCCTGCAGCCTCTCCAGGCCCTGGCTCAATCTGTCGAACCCCGCCCTGATGTCAGGCAAGGCAAGCGCAGCGGCATCCGTGAGGACGAGCCTCGCCCGCCCCTTCGTACCGCGGACAAAGAGAGGCTTGCCAAGCCATTCCTCAAGGCTTCGTACAAGCTGGCCCACCGCGGCGGGCGTGACATTGAGCTCCTGCGCCGCTGAAGAAAAACTTTGATGACGAGCGCTGGCCTCAAAAGCCCGCAATGCATTCAGGTGCACTGGCGATTTCATATCAATAAAGATTTTCTTTCAATATCAGGAACTTTATCTCAGTTGCCTGACGGCTTTGAATCAAGAAGAATCCAATCTCCATCACATCGGCGGGCAAGGAAGAATTTATTTCCGGCTCTCCTCCGTGCAACCGGTACGGCGCCCGCATGAGCGCCCTCCCATCAACGATCAACGACATGGAAAACCAGGAAATGCGCGCAACCTACCGGGCCATGCAAATCAGCCGCCCTGGTCTGTTGGAGCTCGTGGAGCGGAACGTGCCCGAACCGGGCGCGGGCGAAGTGTTAATCCAGGTACACGCGTGCGGCATCTGCGGCGCTGATGCAGCTGACATTGAAAAAGCGGACCCCGCCGCCCAACCTCCGCGCGTCCCCGGGCATGAGGTCGTCGGGCGCATCGTGGCGCGCGGCGCAGGCACTCCCCCGATCTGGAAGCTGGGGCAGCGCGTGGGAGTGGGCCGCCTCGGCGGCCATTGCAACGAATGCGCTCAATGCCGGCAAGGGCGATTCCAGCTCTGTCTCAACCAGCCGGTGGTCGGCAGCACCCGCGACGGCGGCTATGCCGAAATGATGCTGGCACGCAGTACCGGCCTCGTGGCGATCCCTGATGAACTGAACTCAGAAGAAGCCGCGCCCATCCTCTGCGCCGGCATCGCCACATTCAATGCGTTGAAGAAATGCGGCGCCCAGGCGGGCGACACCGTGGCCATACTCGGCATAGGCGGCCTGGGACACATGGCCCTGCAATATGCGCGGCACATGGGCTTCAGGGTGGTGGCCATCGGACGCGGCAGCGGCACCGCCGCGGATGCCATGGCCCTGGGCGCGCACGTCTACATCGACAACCAAGCGGAAGACGCTACCGCCAGGCTCAAGGCGATAGGCGGCGCACAGGCCATCATCACCATGATCGACCATGCCGACACCATGTCCGCCCTCCTCGCCGGCCTGGCGCCTGAAGGGCGGCTGGTGGTGCTCAACCCCGGCAGGAGCCCGCTGCAGATTCCCGCCGGTCTTCTGGTGGGCGGCCAGCGCAGCATCCTCGGCTCCCTCACCGGAACGCCCTACGACAACGAGAAAGCGCTGAACTTCAGTGTGCTGGTGAACGTGCGGCCCCAGATAGAAGTCATGCCGCTGGAACGGGCTGGCGAAGCCCTTCAGAAGCTGAAAACCGGCGAAGCCAAATACCGCATGGTGCTCACGATGGGACATCCGTCTTGAACGCACAGCCTGCCAGAAGAAGCCCACCCCCGACAAAAATGCAAAACAACCCATCCGCTCCCTCAAGCCCCTCCCCCGCCCTGCTCCCTGAAAAAACCCAAAGCGGAAATATCTGGCGCCTCTCCATCGCCCAGGCGCTGGCTGGCGCCAACGCGATAGTGGTCTACGCGACGGGGGCCATCATCGGAAACACATTGGCCCCGACTCCTATGCTGGCCACCTTGCCCATTTCCATTTTCGTGGTGGGTATGGCGGCCTGCATCCTCCCCATGGGGGCCATCGCGCAAAAGCACGGGCGGCGCGCCGCCTTCCTGGCAGGCACCGGTGCGGGTGTGCTGACCGGCCTGCTCGCCATGCTCGCGGTCATCCTCGGGTCGTTCTGGCTCTTCTGCCTGGCCACCTTCTTCGGAGGCGGCTATGCCGCCGTGGTGCTATCGTTCCGCTTCGCCGCTGCCGATGGCGTGGAGCCGAAGCGGCGCGCGCGGGCGCTCTCGCTCGTCATGGCGGGCGGCGTGGCTGCCGGCATCGTGGGGCCGCAATTGGTCACCTGGACGATGGACCTGCGGCCCCCGCATACGTTCGCGGCCACCTTCCTCGTGCAGGCCGCGGTAGCAGCCATGGCTGGCCTCATCCTGCTTGGTGTGAAACTGCCCATGCCCACGGCAGCCGAGGTGGCAGGCGGAAGGCCTCTCGCCGAAATCGCCCGCCAGCCCCGCTTCGTGGCCGCCGTCATTTGCGGTGCGGTGTCCTACATGCTGATGAACTTCCTCATGACGGCCGCCCCTCTAGCAATGCACATGTGCGGACACACGCAGGAATCGGCCAACCTGGGCCTGCAGTGGCACGTCATCGCGATGTATGCGCCCAGCTTCTTCACGGGGCCGTTGATCGCGCGCTTTGGTGCTGGGCGGATGGCGACCGTTGGTCTGGCTCTCACCGGACTATCCGCCGCCGTGGGGTTGGGAGGCATCGATGTCACGCACTTCTGGGCCACCTTGATCCTGCTCGGGCTGGGCTGGAATTTTGGATTCCTCGGTGCGTCCGCTTTGGTACTCGAATGCCATCGTCCGGAAGAAAAGACCAGAGTGCAATCGTTCAATGACTTCATCGTCTTCGGTCTGATGGCCATTGGGTCGTTCTCGTCTGGGGGCTTCTCTCGGCCTACGGATGGAACACGGTGCTGTGGGGGTCGTTCGTGCCGCTGGCGTTGTCGGTGGTGGCGCTTGCTGTGGCGATGAGGAAGAAAGCGTCACGTATTGCGTAGAAAGAATGGACTGCTTCAGGCTAGTTGCTGTCGTTCGAGTCAGAAATGCCAATGACTGCTGCTGGCAAAAGCAGTCATTGCGCCAAACCCTCTAGACAGGCCTGCTCTGTGCCTCAAAGCAGTCACAAGTCTCCGATGAACACCAAGTGGCAACCATCGCATGTGTTGCATTGACGCTTTCGACCCGGAGCGAAAGTAGCAGCTTCGCGAAAGCGGACGTTCAGCACCTCTGACTGTTGACAGGCCCCGCGTTCAACCATAGCGCACGATGTTGTAGCCTTCCTCCTCCGTTGGCGCGATGAAGTGGCTGGTGATTTGGTCGAACTCCTCATCTGTCGTTTCGAAGGGGTGTTCTCCGGAGAGGTTGCGAGCACGCAGGCGCGCCTTGCAGACATCGTCAGGCACATCCAGGTAGTGGAGGCAATGGGCCGCGCCAGCTTTCTCGAAAAGGCTGCGAGCCCAAGTTCTGGTCTTGACCGTGTTCGAGGGGAAATCGAGCACGACCGACGTGCCTACGGCAAGTAGTGCTTCGACGTGGCTGGCCATCGCTTCGCGCAACCTGCCGGCACAACGTACGTAATCAGCGATGGCGTGAATCTCATTCGGATACAGAAGTGTGAGCCAATCGTCCTCACTGATGAGAACCGTCTTCGGCTCCGTCGCGAGGCGCTTGGTCAGCGTTGACTTGCCGGCGCCAATCTTCCCGCAGACCATATGAAGCACCGCTGGCACGGAAGGGGCCGTGCCGGTCCGCGTCGTATCGAGTTCGCTCATTCCATTCTCCTGTGACACTGAAAGCCCCGGGAGACAGAAAAAACCCGCCTCTCGGGGCGGGTTGTTTATGGCTACTCAGGCCGCACGCTAACCCACCATCCTTTGGATGGTGCGAATAATCGACGCGGTGTGCGAGCAAGCCATAGCGAGGAAATATAGCCGGTGCCGGTGGTCTTGGCAAACCGAGTACGGCTGCTGCCTACAGCATGCAGTCACGCGGAGAGTTCGGTTCGAGGGCCTGCTCTTGGCCGAAAGCTCCATATCACCCACGCCCCCGAAAGCAGTCATCGTCCTATTTTTAGTTCATGTCTAAGGTCTGCTATCGGCACTCTTATCGAATTCACGCTCCCGGCCAATTCCGGTCGGTCAATATGGTGATCAGATAGGATGCCGACTTCAACTGTTCAGGTACCTGGCAGAACGACTTTTTCGGGCGCACCAAGGCGAAAACGCTGAAAGTAGGCACCTTCAATGTCAACTTCGCCTTCAGGCCGGAAGCCCAGCCTGAAAATCCCTTTGATTCTTGTCCTTGAGGGTGGAAGTAAAATTGTGATGGACTCCAGCCCTAGAGAAGTGAATGCACGTTTAACAATCTCTTGATAAATTGCTTTTCCACTTCCCCAAAAATCAGGATGAAGCACCAAAGCTAGGTCAGCATCACCTTCCTCATACTGCAAGCCACCCCAACCAGCAAATTTCTGATCAATTAGAAATGCCCATGGACCATAGCCATATTGCTGCCACTGTGCATCTTTTTGCTGGACCCATTCTTTTGCCTTCGCCAAGTCGAAATTTGCACTTCCAAGCGGCATTTGCCGTAGTACATCGGGATTGTTATTGAGCGAAATGATGTCTACCAAGCTGACATCGGTAAGGCGTTTGAACTCCAGTGTCATGCCTAAGCTACATATGTTTTCTATCAATCAAACATAGCATATCAAAGCGTTGATGGCTGGCCGCTTTGCCTACAACTGACCGGCAGCTTTGGGTCGGTTGCGTGAGTTCAAGCGAGCCTGATGCGGACATCCGACGAGGAGCACTTCGACCACGTCTCCGCGAACTGCAGCGAACGGCGGATCTGGCTTGCAGACCGGCCGCTGAGACTGCGTTCCGGTCGACGTGTCGAGTGACTGCAATGAGCCCTTCACCGTGAGCACAATGCGTGGGGTCGAAGAACCGAGATCACTGCAAACCAACCGTCCAGGGCGAGTTGGCTAAAAATCAAAGCGTAAGTGCATAGCCATGCTGCAATGCCACCCTCTACCGACCAGCCAGTCCCGTCGCTGGGTGTCGAACCAGGTTTCTCCCCTTGCAATCCCTAGAAAAGCACCTTCTGCGCGCTCGTCAATGCCAGAAAGCTGTCGCCCAAAGGCTGGAGAATCGCGTCGGCGATCGGCTGGAGCTGCTTGGCGAGGTAGTGCTCATAGTCAATCCGGGAATGCCGCGCCTCCAAGGGCTCGGGGCCGCTCTGCGTCATCACGTATTGAATCCAGCCACCACGCTGGTACTGCTGGGGACGGTTCAACTTCGCGTTGTGCGCGTCGGCGATGCGCGCCGCCCGCACTTGGGGCGGCACGTTGACCTCATACGCATCGAGCCGGTGGCGCAGACGTTTGCGGTAGATGAGCAGCGCATCCATCTGGCCATCCAGCATCGACCGCGCATAGTCGGCCACAAACGCCTGGTAGGGCTCACCGTGGAAGATGCGCGAGAGCAAGCCCTCCTGAAACTGGCGTGCCAACGGGGTCCAGTCGCTGCGGGCCATCTCTAGCCCGCGATAGACCATCTCCTCCCGCCCCTCTTCATTGACGCTCAGACCGGCGTAGCGCTTTTTGCTGCCGACATCCGAGCCTCTAATGGTAGGCATGAAGAATTTGGCGAAATGGGTGTCAAACTCGATTTCAAGGAAGTTCTCCAGCTGCTGCTCTTCGCGCAGCTTGAGGGTCCACCAGGCGTTGATGTCTTGCACCAGGATGGCCCCAATGGCATGCGCCTCGGCGTTGGGATAGGTGCGTTTGAGCCAGATGAAGATGGAGTCGGTGTCTCCGTAGATGACTTGGTATCCGCGCTGCTCCACGAAGGCGCGGGTCAGCTTCATCACCTCGTGGCCGCGCATGGTGACGGCGGACACCAGCTTCGGATCGAAGAAGCGGCACTCGGACGCGCCCAGCACGCCAGCGAAGGAGTTCATGAGCAGCTTCAGGGCCTGCGATAGCGGCTGGTTCCGCGCCCGCTTGGCCTCGTCCCGAGCATTCGACAGTGTGGTCACGATGTCCGGCAGGCAGTGTTTCTCGCGCGAGAACAGCGTGCCCTGCGGCCCCTGTACAGGCCTATCCTGGGCGTCGGTGTTCGTTCCCTCGGCCAGACCCACGGGGTCCACCAGGAAGGTCCGGATGATGGAGGGGTACAGGCTCTTGTAGTCCAGGACCACGACGGAGTCGTAGAAGCCCGGAGTGGAGTCCATCACATACCCGCCAGGAAAGGCCTTGGCTACGATATCGCCCACGTTCGGTGCCACGTAGCCCAGGCGGTGCATGCGCGGCAGATAGTGGTGGCTGAACGCGGCGATGGAACCGCCAAAATGGTCCACCTGCAAGCCCGTCGTCTGCGCACGCTCAAGCACAAACGGCAGCAGCTCCAGTTTGTCGAAGATGCGCAGCACGAGCGCGCAGTCGCGGATGTTGTAGCTGGCCAGCGCCGGCTTGTCTTCCTGGTAGCGCCGCTCGATCTCGGCCATCTTGTCGTAGGCATCGCCGATCTCTTTGCCCTCGCCGAGCAGTTCCTGCGAGACCGCTTCGAGGCTGAACGACGGGAAGCTCCACATGCCCGCCCGCAACGCTTCGATGCCATCGACGACCACGCGCCCGGGCATGGGCGCGAACAGGTAGCCCTGCCGGCCCGGGTGCGTGCGCCACGCGATGGGACGGCGTTCGCGTCCGAGCAGCAGCGGCACGGAGCTCGCATCGGCCGCCTTCTGTAGTACCCGCAGGTCGAACTGGATCACGCTCCAACCGATGATGACATCCGGGTCATGGTCCGCAAACCAGGCATTGAGCTGCTCGACCATCTCCCGGCGAGTCGGGCAATAGATAAGCCTGAAGTCCACCGGTGACGCTGCTGGCACCGGGGCCTCTCCCAGCATGAAGACCACCCGGTCGCCCGCACCATCCAATGCGATCGAGTACAGCTCCTCGGTCGCGCTCGTCTCGATATCCAGCGACACCACCTTCATCGCCGGGCGCCAACCAGAGGCGGGCTTCAACCGGCAGTCGATGATGCTCATCCCTTCCCGCAGGCCTCCTTCGACCACAACACCGGCCGTGATGAACCGCTCCATCAGATAGCGGTCGTGGGGGCGGACATCCGCTTCGTAGAGCGGGATCCGCAGAGGCTGGAGCGCGCGCGCCAACTTACCGAGATCGCGGAACCTGCGAGCATAGACTCCGAGGACAGGCTCCTGCCCGAACGTCTTCAAACCGAGTTCCTTCACCTCCAGGCCCGGCAGGTTAGCCAACTGAGCCTGTGCCGCAGCCCGATGGCAGGCCGGCAGGAAGGCGACCGAGATCTGCTGGGTCAGAAGTACCTTCTTCGGCCCCTCGTCGGTGGCCAGCCAGTATTCGATCTCGGTGCCGTCCGAAAGATCGCGCCAGTGGCGCGTGAGGATGAAGCCCTGGAGTTCGGTGGGCGCGAAGGCTGAGGACATCAGGTAGAGCGGAGGACGCTAACGCGCGCCAATTCTGACGCCTTGGGCGAGTCGATTGAGGAGTACCAAGGCGCTCTTGCCTATGATACTGATGTTTTGCACAGTATCGCAAAAACTGACACCGAGAAGGCGACGTACGAACCATACCGCCATGTATTCCGTCCTGCACGACCGGCTCCCGCATTGCTGCGCCGCATTTGGGCATGGCTCTGAGCCAGCGCTGCAGCGCTACAGAGCAGCCTTCGCCGTCCACCATGACGCCTCGCTGCATCCTGAAATCTTGCGCCACCGGGCCTAGCCGGCGAGAAGTCGAGAGTGCGAACTGTCTGTGCCGACTGCTTGAAGCTGGTTGCCGACCTTAAGATCTCATAGCTGAGTGACTGCTGCGCGCGAAACCCGCCACTCAGTGGGTCGCCACACGCCTGTAGGCGCTATTCAGAGCCACGCTTCATCCTCGTTATACGGCCATTGCAAACGTCGACTTTCCTATGGGTTTCGAAGGGTCTTGTTCAAACGTACTTGCGGCGCCGGTTCTCAAACGCCGGCTTCGTGCCTTCCAGGATATTCACCACCGATTGGTTCAGGTTCAGCTCTTCGATGGCGCCAGCTTCATAGGAAATCTTGTTTGATCCGTCGCGATCCATGCTGCAGACAATGACCTGCTCGGCGTCGCAGGCCACGGCGAGGTTGGCGTTGTGAGTGACCATCACAACCTGGCGGTGTTGCTTGGCCCGCGTGATGACGCCGACCAGTAGGTTGTAGACCGTCTCGTTGTCCAGGTTTTCTTCAGGCTGGTCGAGGACGATGGGGATGCGGTCCCGGTCGACAAGCAAATAGAAGATGAGCAGCAACGCGCCTCGCTGACCGGGCGAGAGCCGCTCCAGTTCGACGCTTCCAAGCATCAAGCCATAACTCAGACTTGCGTATTCAAGCCCAAAGAGGAAGTCGTACAACTGCGCGGCCGTCCTATCGGACTTGAGAATTGTTGCCGTGGCGACGGCGCGGCGTTGACCGCCGCGAACAGTGAAGGTCAATGCATCGTCTACGTCGGCAAGAAACGCCGTCAGACCCGCATCGGTAGTGAGGTCATGCGCCGCCAGCAGCCTGCTGGCGAGAGCCTTGGACTCCTCAAATCCTACGAACGACCCTGCGCTCTGCTTGATGAAGTCGAACAGTCGCGCGACGAAGACATCGAACGAGAAGCGCACCGAGAACTGGACGCCCAGTGCTTCACGAATCTGCGGCTCGTCGTCCACCAGCGCCTGCACGGGGGCGAAGAGGCTTTTGAGCACGTCTCCGCGCTTGCGCAATGTCCCCAATATTGCCAGAGACAGCTGAACTCGCTGTTTGCGCAGCTGAGCCAACTCGGCGCGCAGAGCCGGGATGTTCTTGAGCCGATGCCACTTCCCACGGAAGGACTCTTCTTTGTCAGCCGCACCAGTCGCTGCAGCCCACTCTTCCTCCCAGAACCGCAGAGCTGTCAGATCCTCCTGGTGCGCTTTCATCGGGCCGTCGAGCTTGGACTGCTCTGCGGCCAACTCCGCTTTGAGTTTGGTCAGCTGTGTCGGGTGCGTCCCTTCGACACCCGGTTGAAGCAATGCTTCCTGTTCGGATAGCTTGGCTTTTGACGCTTTTTGCAGTTCAATCAAGGACACCGTGTTGACGGTAAGCTGAATGATGTCTTCCAGCTTGAGGCCGAGTGATGTGATGCGCTTCGACAGGTCCGCCTTGCTGTCCTCGAGTACCTTCTGAAGAGCGGCGACGCGCTGAAGCACGTCGTCTATAGTACGAATGCGAGTCCGCTGCAGGTCGGCTTCAGCTTTGACCGCCGTCTGCTGCGTCTCGACTGCCGCTATGCGAGCGTTCAAGTCCGTGATGGCAGCCGCCGCGACTTTCGCGGGCTCGTCATCGGCCTGCGGAGCCGGTCGAACCACGGGCTTCTTGTCGCGCAAGGCACGGAGACCGACGAGCGAAAGACGAACCGATTCCCGCGCGCGATCCTGCGCAGGCTGGTTCACCTGCTCAATGAGCTGGATGATGCGAGCGTTTGCCGCCTTCAGGTCGGCTTGGATGGCTGATGCCTCTCGCTCGATGACGTCGGTGCGAAGCGCTATCAGCTCATCCAACGAGTCAGCCCCATCTCGTTCAGTGACCGGGATATGGGAAAAGATGACTGCACGGAGCTCACCCTGCAGCAAGCTGTCGTCGCCTTTGACGTGGTCGTTGCACAGCTCTTCGAAGTACCGCTGCGGCAGGTACTTGACGCGCGGCACAGAACCGCTGGACCGACTGTCAGACAGAGTGCGCCACTCTGGGTCCTTCGAGTCCTGAACCCATTCAAGTTGTGCCTCGAACGAGCTGGCCTTGTTGTCTTTCGCCAACCGAAAGCGCTGGTCGGAGAGGAAAGAGAAGTACTTTTCGTTCGGCGTATCACCGAGTACACCTATGACGTCAGCAAGGGCGCTTTTGCCGCTGCCCTTCCTGCCGATGAGCGCTACGAGGTCTTGATTCAGGGGAAGCGTGGTGTTGCCGAACCATGCGCCGGGCTCGGGGGCGCCAGCACGCTTGCGTACGTAGACGTTCTTGATGAAGAGCTGAGGGTTCTTCTGGACGAAGTCGACCTTGGGCGGCAACGCTCCGACGTAGGAACGGTTCGCCGGCTCGCGGCAAGCCTGCAGAAGCCCCGCGAACGTCGGAAGCGCTTTGATCCACGTGGGGTTACCGCCATGGAATTTCCCATAGTCCGCGATGCGATGCGCATCACTACCGCGAACGGCCAGCTTTGGGTGCTTGATAGCCGCTTGGAAATCGGTGAAGAAGCTGTCGTTGTCCGCAGTCTTGACCCCATTGAAGGCGTCCCGGGTTGCCTGATTGGCGACTTCGAAGACTGCCTCCATTGCGAGCACCTCGCGTGGGAAGGAGTAGTGCTCCCGAAAACGGATTTTGTTCACTCCGTCACTGGTGTCGAACGGCACGAACAGGATGGCGTCACGCTCGCCAAAAGTACGCAAAGCCTCGCCCACCGATTCCGCTGTCACCTCTGCACACTTTGAACCGGCCTGCAGCGCCGCCGCTTCATCGCTGTCGAGGGTCGCGCGAGAAATCCCAAGCGTAGCCAAGCGCTCTGCACTCAAGTTCTGACGCGCCCATTCCACAAGGTAGCTGTCGGTCAACGGCTTACCGCCCATGCTCAACTTCAGCTGGGTCTTGAAGGCGTTCAGCTTGTCGGCGGACAGCTCGGGGTTAAGCAACACATGCATATTCAGACGGAAGCTGCCTGGAGAAACCATCCTCAGCTCGATGCCCGGAAATATGGTTGCCTTGCACTTCATCGCTCCCGGCCGGCCGAGGTATTCGCGCAGGGCGAGGACGCCGTCAAAGGTCCAATAGTCCATGACAGCAACGGCGGCGCAGCCACTGTCGTTGATGCCGTCAACGACTTGCTTCAGCAAAGCGTCTCGGTCGGCAGTTGTAGCGGCATCGCGCAAGCGTTTGCCGCTCCATTGGTAAGAGGCAGGCGTGTGGATGTGCAGGTCCCACTTGCCCCAGGTTGCGCCTTGGTTCATGGTCTTCTTTCCCCCGGAAGTCATTAAGCCAGCCAGGTGGACGCGCATTCTCGGCTTTGTCTTCCAGGCCTCCCCGCGCCTTTCGAGAAGCGGTGTTTCAAAGTGTAGCAGCCGCAACAAGGGATTAATTGTTTGCTGCATCGGCTGCCAACTCAGCCAGCATACGAGCCACAGAGGCATCAGCGACCGCAACCTGGCCCAGACCAATCGCTCGCCCTATATGCCACAGCAGCGGCAATCGCTGCAAAACAGTCTTTGAAACTGGAGCAGTGCTAGGTAAATGGCACCTTCATCCACCGTTAGCTGGAGTCGCGTAGCAATGGAGGCTCTGATTGCTACCGAGTAGCAGTGGCCGAGTGGCGCCACTCGTGTTAATAGGCACCCATGTAGTCGCGCTTACCGATCTCAACACCGCTGTGGCGCAAGATGTCATAGGCGGTGGTCACATGGAAGAAGAACTGCGGCAGACCATAGTGCAGAAGATATGCACTGGCGGTCAGCTTCTTTTCCTTGGGCGTGCCGGGGCGCAGTACGATTTCGCGGCTTTCGCTGAGATCAAATTGCTCGGGCTTGAAGGATTCGAGATGAGCCAGAGCCTTGGCGATCAACGCTTGAAGGTCGGCGAAGCTAGTCTCAGTGTCGGGCCAAGATGGCACTTCGGCACCAGCTAGGCGGGAGGCAATACCCTTTGAGAAGTCTGAGGCGATCTGTACCTGACGTACCAGCGGAAACATGTCGGGAAATAGTCGCGCTTGCAGCAAAGCATTTGGATCGATATTTTTCTGTGTCGCATGGTTTTCGGCCTTCTTGAGCACAGCGGACAGGGCGCGCAACATCTGCTGCAAGACGGGAACGGAGGCGGTGTACAGTGGGCTTGTCATAGAGGATTCATTTTTCAAGTTGGGCACGATGGCCGGGGTGGGCATGGCAGAGATACTGCCAACCGTAGAAGGCTAACAGCAAAAGGACTAACCATCACTCATGATGTCGCTATAGGCTAGTTGCTGTCGTTCGAGTCAGAAATGCCAACGACTGCTGCTGGCAAAAGCAGTCATTGCGCCAAACCCCCTAGCCTGCTCTGCGCCTCAAAGCAGTCACAAGTCTCCGACGAACACCAAGTGGCAACCATCGCATGTGTTGCATTGGTGCTTTCGGCCCTGAGCGGTCTTTTGGCAAAAACGCGCAAAGCTGTCGTCGGACGAGCTACAGACCATTTATTGATCCTATTTCGAGCGCAAGTTATAGTGCTTATGAGGAAATTGTTCACGGACCTGTTTCAGCAACGGTGTGGCGTGTAATACAGGAAGGGCAGAGGGTTCATGACTGAACTTTCAAGATCAATCTACCGAACCAAAGAAGGAAGAAATTTATCCTCAGTTTCGCTGTCCGTCCGAGGCGCTGATGCCCAACCCCTCCATCGAGAGGATGTCGCCCGCAAGCCGGTAGTCGCCTCTCATGCCAACGTTAGCTGTCATGTCCACCACCTCGACGTCCACTCCATGGTTCGCACTTGCCGGCGTCGCACTCGGATTCGCGCTGGGTGAAGGAAGTCGGTACGCGCGTTATCGATGGGATATATACCGGAACCGAAGATTGATCCGCTCCGAGCTTCAGGCCGTCCTCGCACAGTTACCGCAGAAGCGAGACATCCTTCAGCAAGCGCTGGGACACTTGAAAGAGCAACGACTTATGCCAGTGCTCTCGTGTCGAACTGTCGCGACCGGGTACTACGGCGTTCTTGAGGACATCTACCCGCACTTGTCCTTGCGTGAGCGGACATGCTTGCACATTATCTTTGAGCGTCTGAGAGTTGCAGACGAGCAGGCGGATGGATTCGAGAGAAGTTTCATAGGAGCGGTGAAAGAAAAAATCCCTCCCGATCCCTGGAGCACCTTTGCCAGGCGACTAGAGGAGCTGCTTGAGTCGTATTCCGTCATCGAACAGCTGGCACGATCATATCTTGCGGGCAAACCCGAGGACGTGTTCGGAGTGGATAACGCTCAATAACAGCTAATGTTGCAATTAACGCGAACGTCCTCGCGGTCTGAATCGCCCCGGGGCGATTCACGGTTGCCGTGCCGCGTCGAACCGCCGTCAAGTGGAAAATAGGGCTTTCAGTCTGCAGGTACCAGGATCAACCCAGGCAAGACTCGCTGTCTGACACTTAGCTCTGCTGACCCTCCAAGCTCATACCCCTGGCAAGTCAAAACATATGCCGCAAATTCACCATGAACTTGCGCGGCTCGCCAAACGTAGAGTAGTTCACGCCTTCAAGATGCCGATAGCGCCGGTCGGTCAGGTTGCTGACGACCAAGCTGACTTGGGTCTTGGGGGTGATGTTGTATCTCGCGTTCAAGCCCACCAGCACCATGGCACTGTTGCGGATGGTCCAGGCGGTTGGGCCGGAGCCACCGGTTTTATAGGCCGAGCTGGTGGCTGCCACCTGGCCACCAAATGCCCAGTTGGTGCCGGGCAGCCGGTAGTCGGCAGATATGCGCAAGCTGTGGCGGGGTTGATCCGTGGCGTAGCGCGTGCCGTTCTCGGGGCCCGACGCATAGCGGGCGGTGGTGTAGGTATAGCCGGCGGCCAGGTTCAAGTTCCGCCCGACCTGCCCGTTGACACCGAGATCTACGCCCTGGCTGATCACTTTGCCTGCCGACGTGTAGCATGTGCCACCGCAAATGTTGGCGGGATCAGGATCCACGGAAGTGTCTTCCACGCCCAGGTTTGACTGCTCCAACCGGAATAGCGCAGCGGACACGTTCAATGTCTTGTTCAGCAACTCACCCTTGATGCCCACTTCGTAGTTGGCGCCCACCACAGGTTTGAGTACGCTGCCATCCGCGCTCTTGCTGGTTTGCGGATTGAAGATGTCCGAGTAGCTGGCGTAAACGGAGTATTGCTGATTGATGTTGTAAATCAGGCCCGCGTACGGCGTGATCACCCCTGTTTCCTTCGGTGCGACGTTACCCGTGAGAGTGTCCCTGACCTGGAAATTGCTGACGCGAAGGCCCGTGATGAGCTTCAGGTCATCCGTCAGACTCCAGCGCGCCACACCATAGATGCCCAGGCTGGTGGTCTTGTCGTTGCCCTCGTAAGGCGTGCCACCTGCGGCCACCGAGCCCAGCGCACCCGGGTTGAACTCATAGATGTTGTCGATCGCGGTGGCGGGCGGGTAGCCGCTACCTGAGTATTTGTCGCGGTAGATCGAGCCGTTCATGCCCACCGCCAGCTCATGCTTGCGGCCAGCCAGATGGAAAGGGCCGGAGGCGTAGACATCTACGGCATCGGTGCTCGTATCCCTGTCGAAACGCCGCATCCGGTTGAGGTTCATGCCCCCTCCGGTGGCGGCATTCAGCCGGCCGGAGAGATAGCTGTAGTTATTGATCTCGTTTTCTGTCTGTTGGCGGGAATAGGTGGCTTTCAGCTCCCAGTTGTTTTGCAGCTGTTGAGTGACGCCCAGGGTGTAGATTGTGTAGCTCTTGTCAACGGACTGGTTGGCGTCGTTGTAGAAAGCTGAGCGGGGCGTGCCCGCATCACTGCCATCAGATGCGAACGGTGCGCCGAAGTAGTTACGGCCCTTGTCTGCCTGATACTGGACACTGGCACTGAGCAAGGTGGATGACGTCAGGTCTGCCTCGACGATGCCGTAGATTGCGCGCCTGTTGCGAAAAATATAGTCGACGAACGAATCGCTGTTGTCCGCCACGGCGACCAGGCGCCCGCGAACACTGCCCGATTTGGTCAAAGGGCTGGAGATGTCGCCGACCACGCGGCGCCCATTCCATGATCCCAGTTGCACTTCGGCCTGGGCCTGAAAGGTATTGGTGGGGCGCTTGCGCACCAGGTTGATGGTACCGCCCGGCTCGCCCGCACCAGTCAGCAGGCCCGATGCGCCCTGCAGCACCTCCACCCGGTCTATGAAGGCACTGTCGACTTGCGGGGCGCGGTTCCAGGCGCTGATTCCGCCTGGCGCGGCCATGCCGTCGAATTGTGTTTGCAATTCGAACCCGCGGCTGTAATAGGCGCCGCCGTTACTGCCCCGATCCGAGAAGAAAACGCCGCTGGCCGCCTTCACGGCGTCGTCCACCGAAGTCATGGCCGCGTCGTCCATCTGCTGACGCGTGATGGTCGTGATGGTCTGCGGTGTTTCGCGAGAGGTCAACTTCAACTTGGTCGCGGTGCTGGATACGCCAGGCTGGTACGTGCCTGTGTTTTCAGTGGTGCCATCTTGCTCTGCCTGGCCCGTCACGGTGACGGCAGGCAGGCTCTGGACGGCTGCATCTGCCGGGGCTTCAGCCGGCACCGAAGTCTGGGCCTGAGCCTGGGCAATGGAAAACAGCGCCAGACAAGCAGCCATGGCGATCGGGCGCCTACTGGAACGATATGCAAGAACGAAATCCAGACGATTTCGAAGAGGATGCAAGACAGCAGACATGATGAGCCCAGACAGTATTAAGCAAGCACAACCAATCACCCCACGCTGCACGCCCCATGAGCTTGGCGGGCCAAGTTCATGGGGCGTGCAGCGTGGGGACTCCTCCTCAAACGCTAACGCGAATAAGAATGATTATCATAAACTACACTTTACAAAAGGCATTACTATCGTCGGCCTACCGTGGCGTATTGATCACACCTTCGCGTGCTAAAAATGCTTGTCTCCTGCGTGAAGGATCAAGGATGCAATCCAATGGAATTCATCTACGGGCAGTGCGGTGCCTTCTGTTACTGCTGCTGACCGCAACTGCCCTGCTCTGCCAGGCCGAGCCCTTACCTGCTGGAAAAGGGAGCTTCCAATTCACGGACACCAAGGTCAGCCCAGGCAAGACCCTCACCGTCTGGTACTACGCCCCTGCAGGCCTTCGCCCGGACAGCAAGGTCATCTTCATCATGCACGGCACGGACCGGAATGCGGAGGACTATCTGGATGCCTGGGTGGCGTATGCCGAGAAATATGGGTTCCTGGCTGTCGCGCCTCAGTTTTCGCGGCAAGAGTTTCCTCAGGCTGATTACCAGTTCGGCGGGCTTCGGCACTCTGATCGGCGGCAATGGACGTTTCCGATCATCGAGCACTTGTTCGATGAAGTGCGCGGCAGAGAATCATTGGCCACCAGCCGCTACTACCTCTATGGGCATTCGGCGGGCGCTCAGTTTGTGCACCGCTTCATGCTCTTCATGCCTGATCCTCGGGTGGAGTTGGCCATTGCGGCCAATGCTGGGGCCTACACCCTGCCCGTTTACCCCTCAGGGGCCGATGCGGGGTTTCCGTGGCGGCTGGATCAATCGCTGGTCAGTGAAGAACAGTTGAAGAATGTGTTTTCACGGCGGCTGGTGGTGTTGCTGGGCGGGAACGACGTGAATCCGAATCACAAGTATCTGTCGCACAAGCCTGAAGCGGAGGCGCAAGGGCCTTATCGGTTGGCGCGCGGGGAATTCTTCTTTCAGACTGCGCAGCAGCAGGCGGGGAAGATAGGTGTTCCGTTCAATTGGACGATGAGCGTGGTGCCGGGGGTGGGACACAACAACAAGAGGATGTCTGAGGCGGCGGTGAAGTATGTGGAGGTTGGTGAGAAGTGATGGAGCGGGTTTTGGAGGTTGAGACAGCGCCGCGTGCATACCGGAATTCAGGTTTGAACGGTTGTCCTGGATTCCTGCCTGCGCGGGAATGACGGATATGAAGGTGACGCTCGTGTATTTAACGCCAGCTTTCGCCAGTATGACGGGAGGTCCTTTGCTCAATCGTCGGATGCTGGAATTCAAATTTCTGTCTTGACAGAAATAAATGACATAGAATGAAGCCATGGAATTAAGTCAGATCCAACGCCAATTCGTCCTGCACTGGGGCGAAATGGGTTCGCGCTGGGGTGTGAACCGCACCGTGGCGCAGATACACGCCCTGCTCTTCGTTCACGGCCAGCCGCTCAATGCGGAAGAGTTGAGCGAAACCCTGGGCGTGGCCCGCTCCAATGTGAGCAACAGCCTGAAGGAGTTGCAAGCCTGGGGTCTGGTGCATACCACCCATGTGCTGGGCGACCGGCGCGATTTCTTCGGGACGAGCGTGGATGTGTGGGAGCTGTTCCGCACCATCGTGCGCGAGCGCAAGGAGCGCGAGTTCGATCCCACCATTCGCATGCTCTCCACGCTGGTGAAAAGCCCTGAGTTCGAGCATGAAACCGCCGATGCGCAAGACCGTATCCGCTCCACGCTGGATCTGATGCAAAAGCTCGGCTCCTGGGCCGACGAGATGCTGCGGCTTTCGCCCGGCACGCTCGACAAGATCCTGGGACTGGGCGCCAGCGTGCAGCGCTTCGTGCGCGGCAACCCCAAGAGCTGAACCAAGGAGCACGTTCGACGCGCAAACCCCAACGACTCTCTGCATGGCAGGCATTGTCCTGCCTCTTTTTGAAGCCAATATTTCTGTTAATACAGAAATTACGAAATTAAAGGAAGCAACATGTCCAGCACCTCCATCCAGTTCCCGCTGACCTTGTACTACGACGCCAGCTGCCGCTTCTGCAATGCGGAGATGACCAACTTGATGCTGCGCAACACGCAGAACCGGTTGCGCTTCGTCAATTGCGCCGATCCTGGATTTTCTGGCGGCCCTGCGCCGCGAGAAGATTTGATGCGCGCCATTCACGGCGTGGATGCGCGGGGGCAGGTTTTCATAGGCGTGGATTGCCTCACCCGCGCCTACGAAGGCATCGGTTGGGCCTGGGTGCATCAGTTGTTCAGCCTGCCTGTGGTGCAGCCCTTGGCGCAACGCCTGTACCCCGTGATCGCGCGCAACCGCTACCGCATGCCGCAGTGGCCTGTGGCATGGCTTCTTGAGTTTGCAGCTCGCCGCGCTGCTGAAAGGGCCGCGAACCGCAGCGAGCGCTGCGCAGAAGGACAGTGCGACATCGACGGCAACGGACCCGCAAAAAGATCGTAAACAGGTTCTCAGGAGCACGCTATGACAGATACCTTCGCGCCCCCTGTCCGCATCGTATTGCTGTGTGGCGCTCACGGCTTCATCGGTCAAGCCCTGGCACAGCGCCTGGAAGGCAGCGGCTGGCATGTGCGCGCCGCCAGCCGCCGCAGTGAGCGGCCGCTGGACTATGCGCGCATGCGCACCGCTGACGATTGGCTGCCTCATTTGCAAGAGGTTCATGCCGTTGTCAACGCAGTCGGGCATCTGCGCGGAGGCGCCCAGGCGCCGCTCGAGCGCATCCATGCCGAGGCGCCCATGGCCTTGTTCGACGCTTGCGCCAGGTTAGGCATCCGGCGGGTGATGCAGCTTTCAGCCCTGGGTGTGGATGGCAACGACACTGCCTACGCCCGCACCAAGCGCGCTGCCGACCGGCATCTTCAGGCCCTGACGGCCGCCGGTCAACTCGATGGCGTCATCGTGCGGCCCAGCATCGTGATCGGGGCAGATGGCGCCAGTACCCAGCTCTTCATGCGGCTCTCGCTGCTGCCCATGCTGGCCCTGCCTCACCCCATGCTGCGGCGGCATATTCAGCCCCTGGCCGTGGATGACCTCGCCGATGCCATGCGGCGATTGCTGGAGTCCAGCCATACAGGGTTGGTTGAATTGGGCGGGCCCGAGCGCCTGAGCATGGCCGGGTTGATCGCCAGCTTGCGGCAGCAGCGGGGCCTGGGGCCTGCTCGGGTGGGCACCCTACCTGACTGGTTAAGCCGCGCGAGCGCCCGTCTGGGTGATGCTGTTCCCGTCTCGCCCTGGTGCAGCGCATCACTGGTTCTTGCCTCGCATGACAACTGCTGCGATCCAGCGCCGTTGCGCACCTGGCTGAGGCGTGAACCTGTAGCAATCGAAGAACTGTTGAGGCACATCGAAGCGGATGCCGCAGTGGAGTGATGTATGAGTCTCGACCTGTATGGAAGCCGTCTCCGCGTGGGCAACCAGTTGCCCGCCCTGCTGTTGCACTGGAGCGTGGTGGCCGTGTGGCTATTCACCGCCGCTGTCAGCGTGCATGAATGGCACGGGCAAAGCAGTGCGTTGCTGTCAGCCGCAGGCATTCCCATAGGGCGCTGGCATGACTGGTTGATTGGTGGCGGCGCGGCGATGGATCTGGTGATCGGCTTGTGGCTGTGCCTGATGCCATCGCGTCTGGCTTACGGCGTCGCATTGGCAGGCATGGCGGTGATGACGTTGGCTGCAACTGTTCTGCTGCCTGATCTATGGCTGCATCCCCTAGGGCCGCTGAGCAAGAACCTGCCGATCGCTGCCGCGCTGCTGCGGCTGATGCAATCCGCCAAAGAAAAAGAGGATTTGAAATGAATGCTTATCTGCTGCTCAAGACCTTGCACATCCTCTCCAGCGTGCTGCTGGTAGGTACTGGATTCGGATCGGCCTTCTACATGTATTTCGCCAATCGCAGCGGCAGCGTGCAGGCGCAAGCCGTCGTCGGCCGGCTGGTGGTGCGCGCGGACTGGTGGTTCACTACGCCTGCCGTCATCGTTCAACCGCTGTCTGGCCTAGCGATGATGCACCTGGCCGGCTGGCCCTGGCATACGCCGTGGCTGCTGCTTTCGGTGGCGTTGTATGCGTTGGCTGGCGTTTGCTGGCTACCCGTGGTGGTGATGCAGGTCCGGATGGCTCGCATGGCAAGCGCCGCTGCCGCGCAAGGGCATCCCTTGCCGCGGGCCTACCAGCAACTCGCCCGCCGCTGGGAGGCACTGGGCTATCCGGCTTTCATCGCCATGCTGGCGGTGTATGGCCTGATGGTGAACAAGCCAGCGCTGTGGGGTTAGCCTTTCGACGGTTCAATTGATCGTCAACAACCGCCGAGGCGTGGACACCAGGATGGTGTCCACGTCCTCCTGTGTGAAGCCTCGCCTGAGCATGCGGGGGGCAATGTTGGCGAAGACGTGCTGATAGCCATGGCCACCGTAGCGGCCCAGCCGCGTGCGGGTGCAGATGTCATGGCTGATCAGGACCTGGTTTCTGTATCCCCTGTCCACCAGGAGCTTGACCATGCGGAGCCTCGCTCCGTCGTTAGGCATATCGATGTCGGACATGGGGTATGCGGTCTGCTCCCAGCCGAACAGGTCGAACTCGATCACACAACCCGTGTCCGCCAGGCGAAGGAGCCGGTCGTCGTCGAAAATCGTACGGTCGATATGGCTGATCACGACGCGGTCCAACTCCTGGCCGCGGGCGCGGATGAAATCCGCGACTTCCATCGGTTGATCCTCATCGCGCCCAGGGTGAATATTGAGCGCGGCGCCGGTGGCCTGCATGGCCGTGATCGCGCCGTTCATGACCCGCTTTTCCAGATCCGTCCATGGCGCCTGGCAGCCGATCTCTCCGATGATGCCGGCCTTGACTTGCGTTCCCCATGCGCCTACGGTGATCTGCTCGATCATCTCGCGGGCGAAATCATCGGCTGAACGGGTGTGGTTGGCCGGACTCTGGTAGTCGTTCACATAATGGCCGCAGCCCATGACGATGTTCACGCCCGTGGCGCGCGCCACCTCCGCCAATCGCTCGGGCTCGGGGTTCAGGCCGCCCACGGTGAGATCGACCAGGGTAGAGCCGCCGGCGGCCTTCATGTCCTGGATCTCGCCGATGGCCACATCCGTCTCGTCGAGCCGGTAGTTGCGCATGAAGGGCTTCTGGCCGTAGGCAATGCCCCAGCAGTTGCAGAGATTGATATCTTCTTCCTGCTCGGCGGGCGGATTCAGCCGCAGTGGCGGGGGGTCAGATCGATGAACACATGCTCGTGCATCAAGGTGGGGCCCAGGGATGCGGGGTCCACCAAGCCCAACACGGTCTGCGCCTGGCCCCTCATTTCGTTGCGCGTCATCATGCGGCGAGCTCCTTGGTGTAGCGCTTCAGAAACTCCTCGAAGGCCGCATGGAAACGATCCAGATCCGAATCGGTCAGCGGCAGGGAGAGCACGATGAAGCCGCGGCGGGCCACATAGAAACCATGCGCGAGCATGTGGAAAAAGAAGAGATCCTTCACGATACCTTCGGATGCGGGAATGTCATCGCAGCGTTGAATCTCGGAACTGATGCCGTGCAGATTCATGAGAGAGCCCAAGCCCGTGAGCTGCAGCGGTGCGCCGTGCGCGTGGCAGCTGGCGTTGAGGCGTTCGCGCAGCGCATCGCCCCTGGCATTCAAGGCGACCGCGGCCTCGGGCGTATAGATGCGGCTCAGGCCCGTGATCCCTGCCGACATGGAAAGCACGTTGTTGTTGAAAGTACCTGCGTGGCCCAGATGCCCCGGCGTGCGCGGATCGAAGAGCGCCATGATGTCTTCGCGGCCACCGAAAGCGCCGAAGGACATGCCACCGCCGATGTACTTGCCCAGCGTGGTCAAATCAGGCGTGATGCCCAGTTGCGACTGCCGCCCGCCAGGTGCAAGGCGGGAAGTCATGACCTCATCGAAAACCAGCACGGCGCCTGCTTCGGTGGCCAGTTGGCGCAAGGCCGCCAGGAACTCCGGGCGCCCGACGATGCAACCGCCAGCGCCCTGCATGGGTTCGACCACGATGGCGGCCAAGTCCGCCGCGTGCTCCTTGACCAGCACGGTAGTACTGGCGATGTCATTGTAGCTGCCGATCACGAAATCATGCGGCACATTGATCGGGGCCGGGCCGGCGGCGAATGTGAGCACTCCGCCGTGGTAACCGCCCTTGAACACCATCACTTTGCCGCGGCTCGTGAAACGCTTGGCGGCGGCAATGGCCAGCAGATTCGCCTCCGTGCCGGAGTTGGTAAAGCGCAGTTGCTTGACCGATGGGAACCGCTGCGTCACCAAGGCAGCCAAACGGGATTCCAGCAGGTTGTGGCCCGTGAGGTTGATGCCGCCGTCAAGCGCGGCGTCAATGGCCTTTCGGATCTCAGGGTGGCTATGGCCGTACAGACCGGCCGTGAATTCCCCCAGCAGATCGGTGTACTCATGGCCGTCGGCATCCCAAAGCCGCGAACCTTCGCCACGGGCGATGGCCAAGGGGAACGGTTCATAGAACAGCACCGAACGCGTGTTGCCGCCCGGCATGACCTCGGTGGCGGTCAGGTACTGCACCCGGCTCTTGGGGTTGATGGCTACGTAGTCTTCTCGCAGGAGATTCAGTTCAGATGCAATGCTCATGTCGCTTCAAGAGAGGTTCAAGGGTTGATGATTCGGGTGCGTCTCGTCGTCAAGGGGCCAGATCGGGCGCCTGACGTTGCGGTAAGGCAAGGTGCGCAGATCGGTGGCATGAATTCCGCCGGACTCCACGAAGACGACACCGCGTGAAACAGGTTCGAGATCGGCACGGAAGTGGTTGATGCCTTTGAGCGCCAGGATATTGAGTTGCTCCACGTCCACACCCAGCACGCGGTACTGCCCGCGCTCTTCAGCCTGCACACGGTTGCTGGCCACGATGATCCGGACCTCTCCGCACTGCAGCAAAGCACTGGTTCCGATCGAGGCCGGCGTGCCAGTTCTGAAGGGCCCCGCGCGCGTGAAACGGCCATCGGAGGTGGCAAGCACCCGCACGCGCAACGGCACTGGGCCACCGCCGAAGTTGGGGTCGGTTTTTCCGGCGATGAGCAGGTCCACTTCGGCTCCAACGCCTGCGGCCACCGCCTGGCGCGCGCTCTCCGGGTCGTATAGAAGTCCGACCAGGGTGCCGGGCAGATTGGCTTGCACAAGCGCTCGCAGCAGATGCGTGGCGTCGCCGTAGCCGCCGCCGCCCGGGCCGTCGGTATAGTCCGCCAGGATCAGGGGGCCGCTGCGCCGCGCGGGCGCCTGGCACATTGCCAAGGCAGACTCGATACTTTGCAGGTGAACCGTTTTTTGAGCGCGCCAGGAATAGGCATCGTCCATCAATGCGTTCGCCACCGCGAGGCAGCGGCTGTCCTCGGCTTCACCGTCTCCCAGGACCAGAACAGAAGGCCCGGCCTCGAACACATCGCCCATGTAGTACCCGGCATTGAGGCTGAGATCCAGCACGAACCCTTCCGCCTCATACTGGCGCGCACGCGCCTGCAGGCGGGTCATGGGGGTATCGCCCAGCGTGCGTCCAAGATCCATGCCGGCGATGGTGGGACGGCGCGCCACCTGAAGGCGCGGGCGGATTTCTCCCTTCAACGTGCGATCGACCAACGCGCTGGCCCGCCGCCCTGTCTCGAACTGATCGGTGTGAGGAGTGGTCCGGTAGCTGGTGAGAATATCCGCATACCGCACCATGGCATCGGTCACGTTGGCATGCAAATCCAGGGTGGCGGCCACGGTCACTTTCCAACCGGCCTGCTGCCTTATCCTGAAGAGCAGATCGCCCTCAGGATCAGGCAGCCCATCCACATACATCGCGCCGTGCAGGGAAAGAACAATGGCATCGGTATCGGAATGCTCGGCCAGCGCGCGAAGAAGGGGCTCGGTCAATGCATCGTAGGCGGCGCGGGTGACCGGCCCCGAAGTGGACGCGCACGCGCTGACCACCGGCACGAGCTCCCAACCGTACTCCTGGGCGGCCTGGATGATGCCGCCCATTTCCGTGCGGGTTCCGGCCATGCGCTCGAGAATCTCGGCGCCGAACAGCAACTCCTCCCGGCCGAATTCAGCCAAGGTGGTGCGCAGCCGGCTGAATGAGTGGCTTTCGTGGCTAAGCCTCGCGACGAGCACCTTGGGAGACATACGGGTACAGGCTGTCACGCAGTGGCTCCGTGGAACAGGAATCCACGCCCGGGCACGGCTTCCAGCAGAGAACGTGTGTAGCTGTGCGTGGGCCGGCTGAATACGTCGTGTGCCGGCCCCTGCTCGACAATGGCCCCCTGGTGCATCACGATGATGCGGTCGCAGATCTGGTTGGCCACCCGCAGGTCGTGCGTGATGAACAGAAGTCCGATTTTCAAGCGGCGCTGGATCTCGTCCAGCAGTTCAAGGATCTGAGCCTGTACGGAAACATCCAGAGCGGAAACGGCTTCGTCCGCGATCAGCAAACGGGGGTTGCATGCGAGCGCACGCGCGATGCAGATGCGCTGGCGCTGCCCGCCGGAAAACTCATGGGGATAGCGGTTGAGCGCGTCAGGCTTCAAGCGCACCAGGGTCATCAACTCCTCCGCGCGTGCCCAGGCCTGCGCGCGCGATTGGCCCGCGTTCACGGCGCCCTCGATGATGGATTCACCCACTGTCTGACGCGGGTTCAGCGACCGGTACGGATCCTGGAAGACCACCTGCACCTGCTCGCGGAAAGCTCGCAGCCGCGCGCCTTTCGCCTGCTCGATAGCTTCGCCCTGCGACATGACCGTGCCGCCGCTCGGATCGATCAGGCGCGCGATGCAGCGGGCCACCGTCGATTTCCCGGAACCTGATTCGCCCACGATGCCCACCGTTTCCCCCGGGCGAACGGCCAGTGAAACATCCTTGGCTGCATGAACGTCCTTGCGCCCGCCAAAGAATTTGCGCGAGGTGTAGGTTTTGCTGAGCCCTCTTACCTCGATCAGGGGCTGTGCCTCTGCCACGGCCTCGCGCTGCACCGGCTCCAGGCCTGGCACGGCCGCCAGCAGCATGCGGGTGTAGGGTTCACGCGGGGCCTGAAGCACATCAAGCTTGTGCCCTTGCTCGATCATTTCACCCAACCGCATCACCACCACGTGATCGGCGATATCGGCCACCACGCCGAAATCGTGCGTGATGAAAAGCACGGCCGTGCCGTTCTCACGCTGCAGCTCCCGGATGAGCTTGAGGATCTCAGCCTGGGTCGTGACGTCCAGAGCCGTGGTGGGCTCGTCGCAGATCAACAGCGCAGGCTTGAGGATAAGCGCCATCGCGATCATCACGCGCTGGCGCTGCCCGCCGGAAAGCTGGTGCGGGTAGGATTCGAAAATGCGCGGAGGCGAAGGCAGCCGCGTGTGTTCGAAGATGTCCAGAATGCGCGTACGCCGCTCCGCGCGGCTCATCCGGGTGTGCACGGCCAGCATCTCGTCGAGCTGCTGGCCGCACGTCATGACCGGGTTGAGCGCGGTCATGGGCTCCTGGAAGATCATGGCCATCCGCTCTCCGCGAACGTGCCGCAGGCGCTCCATCGGCATGGCCAGTATGTCTTCGCCGAGCAGGTGCACACTGCCCTGCGCAGGCGACACGCCTGGCGGCAGCAAGCGCATCACGGTCTGCGCGATGACTGACTTGCCCGAACCGGATTCGCCGATCAGGCAGGTGGTCTGCCCTGCGAACACCTCGAACGAAATGTGTTCGACCGCATGGGGCCGGTCCGCATTGGCGGGCAAACTTACCGTGAGATCGCGCACGGAGAGCACGGGGCCCTGGGCTTGGGAGTTCTGAGCCATGTTCATGCGCCTCTCTTGCGGAGTTTGGGATCCAGTGTGTCCCGCAAGCCATCGCCCAGAATGTTCACGGCCAGCACCGTGAACGCCAGGAACGCGCCCGGGAACAGCACGTTTTCGGGATGCTCGTTGAAGCTGACCCTGCCTTCGGACATGATGTTGCCCCAGGTAGGAATCTCGGGCGACAAGCCGATGCCCAGGAAGGAAAGAATCGCCTCCACCAGCATGGCGGAGCCGCACACATAGGTAGCGTGCACGATGAGCGGCGCGACCGCGTTCGGCAGGATATGGCGCCACAGCACCTTCCAGGTTGGGGTATTCAGGGCAACCGCGGCCTCCACATAAGGCTCCTCCCGCACCGAGAGAACGATCGAGCGCAGCAGGCGCGCCACCCGTGGCAGTTCAGGGATCGTGATCGCCAGGATGATGGTCAGAAGGCTGGCGCGCCACATGGACACCAGGGCGATGGCCAGCAGAATGTTGGGAATGGCCATGAAGCCATCCATCAGGCGCATGAGCACCCCATCGAGCTTGCGGAAGTAACCTGCCAGCAAGCCGATCAAACCACCGCCCAGAATGGCGAGAACGGCGACAGCCAGCCCCACGAAGAGCGACACGCGGGCACCGTAGGCCACCCTGCTCCAGGTGTCCCTGCCGAACCCGTCGGCGCCCATCAGAAAGAAATGGTCGACGCTGTCCCCGGAGAGATCGGTGAAAGGCGCGCGGGTGCCTGGCGCGATGTTGATGCTGGAAGGATCGATCGCGGCCGGATCGACGGTGCCGAGCCAGGGCGCGGCGAACGCGACGAAGCACAGAACAGCCAGTGCGCAGGCGCCGATCCGTACCGACGTATTGGCCCAGACGAGACGCCAGGTCGAGCGCCGCTTGCTGTTCGCAGCGGGCGCCTCCTGGGGCTCGATGGCGGTGATTTTTGAAGAGTCGAGAGCCATGGTCACAATCAAGCTCGATAGCGGATATCAATAGCGGATGCGCGGATCCAGAAGCACGTAGCTCAGATCGATCAGCAGGTTGATGAGAACGTAGACAACGGAGAACAGCAGAATCACGCACTGAATCACCGGAAAATCCCGCGAGAGCACGGCATCCACGGTGAGCTGGCCCAGGCCGGGAATGGCGAACACCGTTTCGGTGACCACCACGCCGCCAATCAGCAAGGCAATGCCGATGCCGATCACCGTCACGATGGGAACAGCCGCATTGGCGAGCGCATGCCGGATCAGCACTGCGCGCTCATCCAGGCCTTTTGCCCGCGCGGTGCGGATATGGTCTTCGGTCAGTGCTTCCGACACCGCGGCACGGGTCACACGGGCAATCAGCGCGATATACACGAGCGACAGCGTGATGGCCGGAAGAATCAATTGCGACAACCAGGGCCACACACCGGAGGAAAGGCGCTTGTACCCCTGAACCGGCAGCCAGCCCGTCTTGAGGGAAAAAATCCAGATCAGCACATACCCGACGATGAAAACCGGCACCGAGAAACCCAGCACCGAAAACCCCATGAGGGTGCGGTCGATCCAACCGCCATGCCGGGCCGCCGCGATGACACCCAGCGGCACCGCCAGGAGAACCGCCATGACAATGGTCAGCCCCGCCAGCGACAAAGTGGGCTCCAACCGCTGCCCGATCAGATCGACCACATTCATCTTGAAGTAGTACGACTGACCGAAATTGCCTTGAAGGAGCTCGCCCACCCAGTGCAGGAACTGCGACGGCAGCGAGCCCTCCAGGCCCAGGCTCTGGCGGACGCGGGCGATGTCGGCTTCCGTCCCCATGTCGCCCACGATGAGCGCCGCGGGATCCCCCGGCGTCAGGCGCAGGATCAGAAAGACGAAGACCGCCACGAAGACCAGCACGGGCACCGTGGACAGGAGCCGGCGGACAATGAATGTAAGCATGGATCAGGGCTTGCTGATGTTCCAGTAGACGTTCGTCGAGCCGGTCAGGACGCCGCTGACCGCATCCTTGCGGAAAGCGACGGGACGCAGCAACTCACCCATGGGCGCGAAGGCGCCGATCTCGTAGGCGCGGAACTGGATGTCTTCCGCCAACTTCTTGCGATCGGCATCGGTGCCGGCCTTCGCGAACGCACTGCGAAGCTGTTCCAGGCGCTCGTCGGAAGCCCAGCCGAACCAGCCGGCCTCGCCATTACCCGACAGCGGCGCGTAGTTGAGCGGGCTCAAGGCATCCTCCGAGCCCCAGTAAGTCACGAACGCATTCCAGCCACCCTGTTCTGCGGGCTCCTTCTTCGCGCGGCGCGCCACGAGGGAGCCCCAATCCATGGATTTCATGTCGACCACGAAACCGCCTTGGCGAAGCAATTGCGCCACCAGCGGGGGAAGCTTTGCCAGCGAGCTGTTGTCCGTGGCGTGCAACAGCACGACCGGCTGGCCCTTGTAGCCCGCAGCCTTCAGGAGTTCCTTGGCCTTGGCGAACTGCGGTTTTTCAGTGAGGCCCGGCGTCTTGTTGGAAGCCAGCGGAGAGCCGCAAGGGTAGACCGACAGGCAAGTCTTGTAGAGCGAAGGAATCCCCACCTGGGTTTTCAGCAGCGCCTCCTGGTTCATGGAAAGCATGGCGGCCTGGCGCACCCGGACGTCATTGAATGGCGGCACCAGGTGATTGAAGCGGAGCAGGTACTGGCCCCCTGCCGCGTCCGCCACCGTGATGCGGTTGTTCGCCTTCAGTGAGTTGTAGTGTTCAAAGGGCACGCTCTCCAGCATGTCCACTTCGCCATTGACCAGGGCGTTGACCTGGGTCTGCGCATCCTTGAGCACCACCCACTCGACACGGTTGACCTTCACCACCTTGCCGCCCGTGGTGCCTGAAGGGGCCTCGGAGCGGGGTACATATTTTTCATTCTTGACGTAGACCGCTCGTTCGCCTGGGCGGAATTCGTCTGCCTTGAAGATGTAGGGGCCAGAGCCGATGTGCTCGGAGATCTGCTGGTCAGCAGGCGTATCGGCCATGCGCTTGGGCATGATGAACGGCACCAGTGAAGAAGGCTTGCCGAGCGACTCCAGCACCGCCCCATAGGGCTCATTGAAGATGAACCTGAAGCTATTCGCCGACACCGCCTCTGCCTTGGCCATGGCCGCGTACATGCGCTGTCCCATCGGATCCCGCTTGGCCCAGCGGGCAAGCGAAGCCAGAACATCTTCCGAGGTCACGGGCTTGCCGTCATGGAACGCCAGGCTGGGCCGCAGCTTGAAGGTCCAGGTCTTGCCGTCGCTGCTGGTAGTGAAGGATTCCACCATCTGCGGCTGGATTTTTCCCTTGGCGTCGGTGCCGAAAAGCGTGTCGTAAATCATGTAGCCGTGGTTGCGCGTGACCACGGCGGTGGTCCATGTCGGATCCAGGACCTTGAGCTCGGACGAGGGAACGAGACGGAAGACATTGCCGGCCGCCTGAGCGGAAGCAGGCAACGCCGCAAAAGCCAGAGTGGCTCCAAGAATGGACGCAAGGGCGAGGCGACGCGTGGATTTCATGTACGTACTCCTTTAGGCAACACCGCTTTGGCGGCGGTTGGATGGGACTGGGCTCGTTGACGGATCCGAAATACAGCCGGTCCATCACATGCAAGCAATATGCCACGATGGCCGATTTATTAATTGTTCACTGAACAATTAAATTGTTGCACAATGACGTATAGCGATTGATCAGGGATTACCCCGATCACGGCCCGCCTGATTCCGGCACGTGAAGCTTCCTGTCTCCCCCGATGTGGTGCACAAATGCACCAAGGCTTCGCACCTGAATTGGGCTGATCGTCAACGTGTACCATCCAACCGCATAGCTCCCGGACGTCCTCCGCCTGCCCTCTTCCAATGCCGACATCCACTTCCGATAGACCCGCAGAAAAACCCGCGCGCAGATCAGCAGGCCGGCCCGCGAACAGCACGATCACGCGCGAAGCCATCGTGAACGTCGCGCTCGATCAACTCGACAGGGTGGGAGCGCACGCCTTCAGCGTGCGTGATGTGGCGCGTTCGCTGGACGTCTATCCCAGCACGATCTACTGGCACGTGGAATCCAAAGAGGCTTTGTTGGCGGAAGTGGCCAGCGTAGTGATGACGGGCGCCATACCGCCACGCGGCTCCGGCGACTGGAAAACCTGGCTTCGGAATCTTTTCAAGCGCTACAGGAAAGCGGTGCTCAAGCACCCCAACGTGGCGCAGCTGCTTGGTGCGCAGATGGTGTCGAACGCCAGTCTCAGCGTCGACCTGATCGAAGGTGTCATTGGTGTTCTGCTGGAAGCCGGCGCCACTGAAGACAACCTGAGGGAAGCCTATAACTGCGTGATCTCGGCGATGACCGGCTTCATGACCATGGAGCTGGCCCCGCTACCCATCGACAACCCCCAGGATTGGGCCGCGGCACTTGAAGGGCGGGTTCGCTCCATCGATCCGCTGGAGCACCCTACCCTGACCCGGCATCTGCACCTGCTGGCCAACAAGGCGTTCATCTTGCGCTGGCAGAACGGCAGCCAGGTGCCGCTCAACAGCAGCTTCAATGCGCACGTGGAAATATTCCTGGCGGGGCTGGAAGCGTTCCTCTCGCAGAAAATAGAGGAATGAAGCCCAATATTTCGTCGCGCCGGCAAATCATCACGATCGTCCTCCTTCTCCTGGCCATAGGGGGAGGCCTGGTGCGCTGGCTGACGCCCTCGCCTTCGCTGATACGCGATCTGGGGACGCTGCTCCTGGTACTGTGGCTGCCGATCGTGGGCAACATCATCGCCTGGCTGATGGCGCGTGCCCATAGACCGAAGGTGCAGCAGCCCGGATTTTCCCAGGATGCCGGTTTCGTGCCTTCGGCTCGCGTCGAGCTTACCTTGTTCCCAGCCGCCGTACCCGCAGAAAGCCGGCCTGTGCGTGCAGGATTTTTCCCCTGTATCGTGGTGCTGGGAACAGAGGGTTTCAGCGCCCTTTTGGAAGTACCGCAGAGCGCTGAACCTGTACCCGAAGTGCCGCAAGCGCTACAGATTCAGTTCCTGCGGCCGGAATTGGCGCTGCCCCGGTTGCAACTCGACAGAGAGTTCACCCTGCTGTCCGGCCGGAAAGCCCTTGGCCGAGGCAAGCTGCTGGACCTTACCGAAGCCTGAATCTCACTCGGCGACGATCTTCTTCTCGACAGCGATCCTCTTCCACAGCGCCAGATCGTTCTTGACCCGCTTGGAGACGTCGGCTGGCGGCAAGGCCACGGGCGTGGCGCCGTCGGGTTCCAGCAACCCTCTCACCTCCGGCGTCTTGGCGATCTGGGCAAGCTCCCTGTTCAAGCGCGCCACCAGCGCTGGCGGCGTAGCGGCAGGCGCAAAGATGGCCACCCAGATGTCGGCCGAGTACCCGGGCACCACGCTGGAAACGGGCGGCAGGTCTGCAAACGCCGGATTAGCCTGGGCTGAGGTGACGGCCAATGCACGTACTTTGCCTGATTTGATCTGCGGCGCGATCGACGTGTAGTTGGAGATCATCATGTCGATCTGGCCGCCCGCCATGTCCAGCAGCGCGTTGGCGGCGCCTTTGTAGGGAACATGGGTCATCTTGAAGTGCGCGGAGTCGGCCAGCATTTCTGTCGCCAGGTGCGCAATGGAGCCCGTGCCCGAAGTGCCATAGGTCAGCGCACCCGGCTTGGCTTTGGCGGCCGCGACGAACTCTCCGATCGTCTTCACAGGCGTCTGCGCGCTGACCGCCAGCAGCATGGGCCCGTCGCCCACAATGGCGACCGGCGCGAACGCGGTCACCGGGTCGTAAGGCATTTTGAGTTGGGTAGCCGCCGCGGTCAGGAAGGTGGACGACGTGAGCAGGAGCACCGACCCATCAGGCGGCGCCTTGGCGACATAGTCGGCGCCGATCACGCCCGCAGCGCCGGGCTTGTTCTCGACAATGACGGTGGATCCCAGCCGTTTGGCCAGCAGCGGAGCCACGGCTCGCGCAATCGCATCATTGCTGGCGCCGGCCGAGAACGGGACGACGATCTTCATCAAGGCCGGGATTTTGGGCTCGGCTTCGGTTTGTGCGATGCCGGCCAGAGGCAGGCATCCCGCTGCCAGCACGAGCAGACGGCGAAGAACAGAAACGGGCATGGAGGTCTCCTGTTTTTGATCAGTTATGGGCGGCGGGCTCAGCCGGGAATCGCCACATCGAGCAAGGGTGCATATTGCTGGGCGCCAAAAATATCGCCGTCTCCCGCGCTGCCGCTGGGCCTCTCGCGATACATGGTGAACTTGATCGCCAAGCCCGGCTCGTACGCCACGAAATCGCTGATGCGCGAGGGCTCGATGCGGTAAAGCGCGGCCATGGTTTCCCGAGTAATGGCACCGGATCGCGTCACCCGCTCGTAAGATTCCCGTTCACGGAAGATGATGTCGAACGTGATCTTGTTGACGCCCGCGTTCTTGCTGCGGATGGTCTTGGCCAAGTCACTGAGGCGCGCTGCCTGGGGTACTTTGTTGCTCATCTTGCTTACCTCGTTCAAACACCGGCTTCGGTCAAAGTGGGGGAAAAGAGCTCCATCGGGTCCTTGACTTCGATGGTGTGGTTCAGCGTCCAGCGGTAGGCCGGGCTGGCGTGCAAAACTTCGTCCAGCGGGAAAGCCACAGAGCCGGCCGTCCCTTTCACATCAGGCAGACGGGCGTAGAACATCTGGCGCAAGCCGATCATCGCGACCTCCTCGGCCATTTCCCGTGTGGGTGCCACGCCCTGCACCATCACGCACAGTTCATGCCCCGGGAGGTCGCGCAGCGGCTCCAAGGCGCCCATCACACCATCGCGACCGTAAACGTTGTAGTGCAGTTCATACCCCTCGTTGCCGAAACGCGCCTTGACCTGATCGCGCGCCCAGCCGATGACAGCATCCACGTTCGCCACGGTATAGGGATCGCGAATGCCGCAAATGCCGACATACCGCTCGCCCACCTTGCCAGCGCCTTCGAGCTTGACCTTCACCTGCGCATCGGGCAGAAAGCGCGAGCCGGTGATCCGTGTGGTGCGCTCACTGATCTGTTCGTAGCTGCAGTGTGTCATGTCGAGCTTTCCCCCAGCGAAGAATTCTTCGTACGGATTGGAACGCTCGTACATCGCGTGGCCCGACACTGAAGCGATCGTGCAGCGCTGCTCCGGGTGCATGGCAGTCACGCGTACATCGTCCTGAGAAATCTCTCCCATCACGGTTTCCTTGCCGCCATAGGGTTCGGCACAGAACGAGGCACATTCCAGCACTTTGCCCAGATAGTAGGCACGGTCGGCGGGGAAGCCATGATGCAACGCAGGTGCCGCAAACACAGCCGCATCGGAGCTGCGGCCACCGATGATGACGTCGGCGCCCTGCTCCAGCAGATGCACGTAGGGATGAACCCCTGCCATCGCCACGATGCGATCCGTGGCCTCCAGCTCGCTGGCCGTGAGATCCTTGAACCCATCCAGGCCACGAACGGCAGCGCCGTTCTCCATGCGGGCGCGCAGATCGTTCTTGCTGACTTCGGAATAGAA
Organism: Ottowia sp. VDI28; assembly: GCF_049532675.1. Lineage (NCBI taxonomy): Bacteria > Pseudomonadati > Pseudomonadota > Betaproteobacteria > Burkholderiales > Comamonadaceae > Ottowia > Ottowia sp. VDI28. Next base: position 3,827,120 of record NZ_CP149820.1, read on the forward strand.
ATAGCCCAGGCGAAACTTCGGCAAGCGGTGCTTGAGCGCCAGTTCCTTGATGATCGACACGTAAAGGTCGACCCTGCTGTTGCTGCCGGTGTCACCAGCCGACCCGATGATCATCGGCACGCCCAGCTTCCGCGAGGCCAGCAGCATGCGCTCCAGATCATGGCGCTGCCAGGCCTCCGGGCTGGTCGACGTATCCGAGCCGAGCGGGACCGGCCCTACGTCGTCGCTGCCGGAATCCGCGGCGATGTAGTCAGGCCCTGCCGCCACGCCAAGCTCGAAGCTCTGCGTTCTGAGCGGTGCGAAGCCGAGGTGCCCATTGGGGCAAATGATCTTGAGGGAATCCATGCTGCCTTTCTCGCTTTGTGTTTCGAACGCGAGAATTAGTGCAGGATGTGTGCCAATCCACGGGTTTTTAAAAAACCCTTATGAATCAACTAATTGGATTTTTTTCACTGGTTCAGGAATCGAGATTTGCGTGCAAATTCACGCTCATGCGCAAATCTCACGCAGACGATTCGCCGGGCAATTTCAGTTCCAGCTTCAGCATCTGATGCCGCAGCGCATGGCGTGTCAGCTCCAGCCGAACGGCAGCCTCTCCGATATTGTTTCCTGTCGCGGCAAGTGCTTCGCGGATCAGTTGCTTCTGGTATTCGGCCGTGGCCGCGTGATAGCTTTTACCGCTTCCAACTGATGGCGCGCTGCGCCGGGTTGCTTGGCGAGCCTCGCGGATGATGCGGTCTGGCAGATGCTCCATCCGGACCCGGTGGCCATCTTCGAGCAAGCATATGCGCTCGATCAGATTTTCAAGTTCACGCACGTTGCCCGGCCACACGTATTGGCGGAAAACCTCCTCGACCTCGGGATCGATCTCGGTCATGCGGCTGCCGTGCATGCGGTTGCATGACTGCAGGTGGGCATGCGCCAACATGAAGATGTCTTCGCCCCGTTCCCGGAGCGGCGGCAGGTTGATCGCGACCACCTGCAGACGATAGTAAAGATCGTCGCGGAACGCCCCTGCTTTCACCTCTCCCAACAGGATCTTGTTGGTGGCTGCAATGAAGCGCACATCGACATCGGTGGAACGCACCGCGCCAACGCGCCTGAAGCGGCGTGTGTCAAGCAAGGTCAGGAGCTTGGCCTGCATCACGGTGTCGAGCTCGCGCACCTCATCGAGAAACACAGTGCCGCCATCCGCCGCTTCGATCAGGCCTTGTTTGTGACCCACCGCCCCTGTGAACGCGCCCTTCTCGTGGCCGAACAGCTCCGATTCGAGCAATAGCCCTGGAATCGCCGCGCAGTTGATATCGACGAACGGCGCCGCAGCCCGGTTGGAGGCCTCATGCAGCAGGCGGGCGACAAGCCCCTTCCCAGTTCCGGTTTCGCCATAGATCAAAACCGTCCGGGCCCTGCTTTTGCCCACACGATCGATCAATTGGCGCAGGCGAACAATGGACGGATGTTCGCCGATGAGGGAGCGAGGCAGCGTGGTGGAGACTTCTGAGCGTTTCACGCCGAGAGGATACAAGCTCCTCTTCAGCTCAAGGCAAGAAACGCCGCCAGCGCCCGTGCACTTTTTCTGGCGCCGGGACGGAAGACATAACAAATCGGCAGTTCGATCTCCATATCGAGCGATAGCGCCACCACGCTGGAAGGCAACTGGCTGACAATGCCTTCGCCAAAAAGGCCAATGTGCTCGCTTTGCGCGATAGCCTCCAGCAGCAGCGGCGTATCGTCGGCCTCGTAGGCGATGCGGACGGGAATGGCATGTTCCTCCAGCACAGGCAGAATCTTCGACCTGAAGATCGTCCACCGTGATTCGTTGCCGATGGCAAGACCCCACTGCATCAATTCGCTGACCTTGGCAGTGTGGCGCTGGGCCAGTGGATGCGTATGGGAACACAGGGCAACCACCCTCTGCGTTTCAACGGGTACCGCTTCCAGATGAAGCTTGGCCAGCCTTTCCGCATCCTGCAGGGCAAAAGCGCCATGAATGGTTCCCCCCGCGATGTCCTCATAGGCTGCTTCGGATGACAACAGTTGCAGGTTCAGCGAAACATGCGGGTGACGCAAACCAAACTGGAACAGCTTCTGGGACATGCACCCATATGAAGCCTGCGCAGAGTAGCCCAGCAGAAGCTCCTCTCTGTTACCGGCGGCCAACTGCCGGCATTCCCGAAAGGAACGCTCCATCTCGTGCAACCACTGCTGTACGCGGTGATGCAGCACCTGCCCGGCGGGCGTCAAGCTCGTGGAGCGGGTGGTGCGTTCGAACAGCTTGAAGCCCACTTCATCTTCCAGTTGGCTGATGCCGCGGCTGAGCGCAGGCTGTGCCATGCCCGCCTCTTCGGCAGCTTGGTGGAAGTTCAGCGTCCGGCCCAACTGTTCGAACATCTGCAATCGGCGTATGGAGGGAAAGTTTTTCATTGATGACTTTAATGTTATCAATCCAACTCAATCCGGTATTGGACTTTGCTCATTGCTCCGTCTTAACATGACTAATGGAACAGATCATGGCAATGCAATGAAAGTATCAGTATCTCAGTTCAAGAGTACCGCGGACATCTCCGTCAACCTGAAAACCTCCATTGAACACATCAAGCAGGCGGCAGCTGAAGGCTCCAGGGTGATAGGGTTTCCCGAAGCCAGCATGGTCGCATTCGAATCAAGCAGAGATGAATTGCGCGCTTATGCGGAGAGTTCATCCACATGGTTCCTGGAAGGCATTGCCGAAGCAGCAGTGGCCCACTGCATCGATGTTTTCACGGGTGTCTATGAACCCTCGGGAGAGGAGCGCTCCAGCAACGTCTTCGTTCACGTGAACTCGAAAGGCGAGATCGCTGGGCGTTACGAGAAAGTGCATCTGTACGACGCATTCAGTTTCCAGGAGTCAGCGAAGAACAGACATGCCCCGCAGAAGCCCGACCATGGCGAGGTCTATGTCGCCCAGGTTGACGGCATCAAGTTCGGCATCCTCAATTGCTACGACCTAAGATTTCCCGAGATCGCTCGGATCGCGGTAGACAAGGGCGCGGACGTGCTGGTCTACGGCGCAGGCTGGATTGCAGGAAGCCTCAAGGAGCTGCACTGGGAAACGCTTTTGCGGGCCCGCGCCATCGAAAACACCTGCTTTGTTCTTGCTCCGTGCCAACCACCGCCGGAGTCCGTGGGCATGAGCATGATTCTCGACCCCAGCGGACTGCTCCTGGCAGGGGTGGCGGAAAAGCAAGGGGTTTGCAGTGCCAGCATTGATCTCGACCGGCTACGCGAAGTACGCGAGGTGCTGCCTTGTCTTCAGCATCGGCGCTACCGGATCGCCTCTGCCTGATCCTCCCACATTTCCGCATTCAAAAACTGGAGACATCATGTCAACACAATCCGACAAGCGCGTCCTGTATTCCGCGGCGCTTGGGCAATTTGTCGAGTGGTATGACTTCGTGGTCTATGCCTATTCGGCCACGGTCATCGCAAAGCTGTTTTTTCCGACGACCGACCCAGGTACCGCCTTGCTCTCCGCATTTGCGGTGTATGGCGTTGGCTTCATCATGCGGCCGCTCGGCGGGTTCATCTTCGGGAGCCTAGGCGACCGGTTCGGGCGAAGAACCGTGCTAGCGGGCATCATTCTGGGCATGGGGGCTTCCACGGTACTCATAGGCCTGTTGCCCACGTATGCCCAGATCGGGATCTGGGCGCCGGTTCTTCTTGTGATCCTGCGCTTGATTCAGGGCTTGTCCGCAGCTGGGGAAACCATCGGCTCCAACTCGTTCGTTGCCGAACATGCACCTCCTAATCGGCGAGGCCTGCACGTGGCCTTCACCTATGCGTTCGCCAATCTGCCCCCCGTAGCGGCGGCGTTGCTGATTCTGCTGCTGACCACCCTGATGGGCAATGAGGCTTACGAAAGTTGTGGTTGGCGGATCCCCTTCATTCTGGGAGGGCCGCTCGCGTTGGTCGGCCTGTACATCAGGACCAAGGTCGATGAGTCTCCAGCGTTCCAGAAGGCGCAGGCGGCCAACCAGATCTCCCAAAGCCCCATCAAGGATGCCATACGCGATCAGCGCAAGCAGATGGCATTCAGCTTCGCCTTGGCGGCGTTTTCAAGCCTGGCGTTCTATACGCTTTCCGGATACTTCGTCTCGTATCTGACGGCTTCTGTCGGCATGAGCCGATCCGACGCACTGACGGCCAATAGCGTGGCCATGGTGATCGCGTTCCTGGCCATGGTCACGAGCGGATACCTCTCCGACCTCGTTGGACGCAAGCCCATGCTGCTCATAGGCCTGCTGTTCAATGCTTGCATCAGCATTCCAGCCTATATGCTGGCCGCACAGGCTACGCTAGTCTCCGCCATTCTGGGCCAATCGCTGCTGGCAATCGGCATGGGTTTGTTTGCCGGGCCGCTGGGTGCCGCGCTGCTCGAACTGTTTCCCACGAAAACGCGATTCAGCGCTTCCGCCATCAGCTACAACCTGGCTTACACGATCTTCGGCGGCACGGCGCCATTTCTGGGTGCGTGGCTGGTGCTGAAGACAGGCTCTCTGTTGGCGCCCGCCGGGTATATGGCCGCCGTATCCGTTCTCGTGCTGCTGGTGACCCTGGCGCTGCCCGAAACCTTCAAACGGTCGTTGCTGGACTCGGAGCACGCCTAAACTATCCGGCACCATGATCGGTGTCGGACCATTTTCCATTCAAGTTGTCATCGTTGCCTTGGCCGCACTGGCGGCCTGGCTGCTTGCTCGCGTTACCGCCAAACGATTTGTTCCTGACAAACCCTACAAGGCCGCAGGCAGCCTGATTCTGGATGCGCTTTTCTGGGGATTGCTGAGTGCCCGCCTGGGCTATATCGCTCAATGGTGGAGAGAATATTCGGCCGCCCCCATGTCCATGCTTGCGATCGGCGACGGCGGGTTCTCTTGGTGGGTTGGAATCCTGGCGGGGGTTGCTTACCTCTGGTGGCGCACCCGTGGGCGTCGGGCGCTTCGACGTTCTCTGTTCGCGGGTACGCTGGCCGGCTTGGCTGTCTGGTTCGCCGCAGGAGTTGCACTGGAACAGATGCAGCGCTCCGCACCCGGGCTACCCCAGCTCCAGTTGACAACGCTTGATGGCCAGCCCATCAATCTGGCGGCCTACAAGGGGCGGCCCGTGGTGCTCAATCTGTGGGCGAGTTGGTGCCCGCCCTGCCGCCGCGAGATGCCGGTGTTCGAGCAAGCGCAAAAAACTTTCCCGGACATGGTGTTCGTGATGGTCAACCAGGGAGAAACGGCACAGCAGGCCGGTAATTTCCTGCGGCGGCAAGGGCTGGCCCTTACCGATGTTTTGCTCGATTCATCATCTCAAGCCATGAAGGCCATGGGATCGCGCGGCCTGCCGACCACCTTGTTTTTTGACGCTCAGGGACGCTTGGTCGACTCACACGTGGGCGAATTGACGATGGCTGGTCTCAAGGGCATCGTATCGCGCCGCTTCTCGAATATCGAGCGTTGAAGAAGAGCGCCCTACTTTCGTCTCAAGCCTGGGGCAAGTGCGACCTCGCCCACTGGGCGATCTGATTGGGATTGGTCATGGCGCCCGACTGCCGCGCCACTTCCCGCCCGCCGACAAAGAGCGCCAGCGTGGGGATGCTGCGGATGTTGAAGCGCGCACCAAGCGCCTGCGCGGCTTCGGTATTGACCTTGGCGACGCGAATGTGCGGCTCCAACTGCGCGGCCGCTTGCTCATAGGCCGGCGCCATCATGCGGCAGGGGCCGCACCAGGGCGCCCAGAAATCGACCAGCAGCGGGATCTGGCTGCGCGTGAGGTGTTTGTCGAAAGCGGCCGCATCGTCAAGCGCGGCCGGTTGGCCGGCAAAGAGCGGCTGATGGCATTTGCCGCAATCGGGATGGCTGGCCAACTGGTCTGCCTGCACCCGGTTGGTGGTATGGCAATGCGGGCAAACAATATGCAAGGGCTCGCTCATGGCTGCTGGGCTCCTGGTGAACTCAGGTATCAGACGGGTGAGGCGTCAGTGGGCGCTTCCGGCGCGTTGTGCTGGCGCGCGCGTTCAATGGCCTCCCGGGCCGCTACTTCAGCGGTGGTGGCCGCCTCCAGGGGTGAACGGCACAGGCCGGCTTCGGCGTAGTGCAGGTTCTCGTAGATTTCAGTCGCGGCAGGGCTTTGCGCCAGCAACGAGCCCCAATCGACCTCGGTATCGGCCAAGGCTTGCGCCAGGCGCTCGACCACGGTGCGGTATTGGTGCGCATCTACCGGCACGCGGCTTGCATCCAGCCGCTCCAGCAACTGGGCCAGAACGGCTGTCGTTTGGGTGGGGGTTTGCAATGTTTTCATGCTGCGCAGTTGGGGGCCGGCCGCATGAATGCAAGGGGTGTCAGCTTGGGTAGCCCTGAGGATTCCGCGATTGCCACTGCCAGGTGTCCGCGCACATATCGTGCAGGCTGCGCGCGGCCTCCCACTGTAGAAGCTCCTTGGCCTTGGAGACGTCCGCAAAATAGGCCGGTACGTCTCCGGGGCGCCGCGCCGCGATCTGATAGGGAATGGCCTGGCCGCTGGCCGCCTCGAAGGCCTTGACGACGTCCAACACGGAATAGCCTTGGCCGGTGCCCAGGTTCAGCGTCAGCAATTCACCCTCCTCCCGCCGTGCCAGGTACTGCAAGGTGGCGGCGTGCCCCTCGGCAAGGTCCATGACGTGGAGGTAGTCGCGCACGCCGGTGCCGTCGTGGGTGGGGTAATCGTTGCCGAATATCGAGAGCATGGGGCGCGCGCCTGAAGCCACCTGGCTGATGAACGGCATGAGATTGTTGGGGATACCGCTGGGGTTCTCGCCGATGCGGCCACTGGGATGGGCCCCCACCGGATTGAAATAGCGCAACCGGGCGATCTTCCACTCCGGGTTGGCCGCTTGCAGATCCGCCAGGCAACGCTCCACCATCCATTTGCTGGTGGCGTAAGGGCTATGGGTTTGGCCGCAGGGGGATGACTCTTTCAAAGGAAGGTCTTCAGGCGCGGGATCGCCATAGACGGTGGCGGAAGATGAAAACACCAAGGTATTCACCCCGGCCCGCTGCATGGCCTGCAGCAGGGTCAGAGTGCCCGCCACATTGTTGTCGTAATACAGCATGGGCTTGGCCACGGATTCGCCCACTGCTTTCAGGCCCGCGAAATGTATTACCGCATCCACTCGCGGTCCTGAAAATACATTTTCAAGCGCGGAGACATCCCGAATATCCGCCTCAATAATGCGTAAACTGCGCCCGGCCAATTCCTGAACCCGCCGCAACGATTCTGGAAAACTATTGCAAAAATTGTCAATAACCGTGACGTTACATCCATTTTCCAATAAACACAAACAAGTGTGTGAACCGATATAGCCAGCGCCGCCGGTAATAAGTGCATGCATTTGTAAATCTTCACTTCTGCTCACGCTTTGGCCCTGTATAAGGTTACAAAGCTGGCACGAAAAAGCTAGTTAATGTATCCAACAAAAAAATGAACCCTCACGCGAATCGCTCGATATCTCCCCTGGAATTACTGCACTCGCTCGTGACCAACAGGGTGTTGCTTGCGGGATTGATCAAGCGCGAGATCGTTGGCCGCTACCGCGGCTCGGTGATGGGTCTGCTGTGGTCGTTCTTCAACCCCGTGTTGATGCTGGCGGTGTATACCTTCGTGTTCAGTGTGGTGTTCAAGGCCCGCTGGGCAAGCTCATCGGAGTCAAAAACGGAATTCGCCATGGTCCTGTTTTCAGGACTGATGGCGTTCAACCTGTTTGCCGAGAACATCAACCGCAGCCCTTCCTTGATTCTTGGTAATGCGAATTATGTCAAGAAAGTAATCTTTCCTCTGGAAATTTTGCCCGTCGTTGTCCTTGGCTCGGCGGGCTTTCATTTTCTTGTCAGCCTGCTCGTGTGGCTGATTTTTCATCTGATTTTTCTGGGTGTGCCATCAGCCACTGTTTTCCTTTTACCTCTGACCCTGATGCCTTTGGCACTGCTTTCACTGGGGCTTGGCTGGTTTCTGGCTTCGCTGGGCGTGTTTTTACGCGATATCGGGCAGATCGTCGTGGTCTTGACCATGGTGCTGATGTACCTCACACCGATCTTCTATCCGATTTCCGCTCTGCCGGACGAATATCAAGGCTGGATGAATCTGAATCCGCTGACGGAAAGCATCGAGCAGATCCGCAACGTGATGATGTGGGGTGCCGGTCTCGATTGGCTTGCGTGGATGAAACAGATGGCGCTGGGACTCGTGGTGGCCTGGCTGGGATTTGCCTGGTTCCAGAAGACGCGTAAGGGGTTTGCCGATGTCGTCTGAGCTGGCCATCAAGATCGAGAATCTGAGCAAGTGCTATCACATCTACGACACGCCGCGCGACAGGCTCAAGCAGATGATCATCCCGAAGCTGAGCAAGCTGGCGCTGCAGCCGCCGGGGCAATATTTCAGCGAGTTCTGGGCACTCAAGGACATCTCCGTCGAGATCACGAAGGGAGAAGCCGTGGGCGTGGTCGGCAGGAACGGCAGCGGCAAATCCACCCTGCTTCAACTGATCTGCGGAACGCTTTCGCCCACGCAAGGCCTGGTGGAAACGCATGGGCGCATCGCCGCCCTGCTGGAGCTGGGTTCCGGCTTCAATCCTGAGTTCACAGGGCGCGAGAACGTCTATCTGAACGGAGCCATTCTGGGGATCGGCAAGGAGCGGCTGGATGAGAAGTTCGCCGACATCGTGAAGTTCGCCGATATCGGAGAGCACCTCGACCAGCCCGTGAAAACCTATTCCAGCGGGATGTTCGTGCGGCTGGCCTTTGCGGTGCAGGTTCACCTGGAGCCGGAAATCCTGATCGTGGACGAGGCGCTTTCGGTCGGCGATCAGTTCTTTCAAGCCAAATGTTATGCCGCCATCCGCTCGATGATGGACAACGGCACGACGGTGCTCTTCGTCTCGCATTCCGCAGCAACCGTCAAGGCGCTCTGCCCTCGCGCGATCCTGCTCAGCCATGGCGAGCTGATCATGGATGGCTTGGCCAGCAAGGTGTTGGACCGCTATTTTGTATTGGGATCGCTGGAGGCGAATTCCGCGAGTGCATCGAATTCCACGAGTACCGCTGTAGAACAACCGGCGCCATCAGCGGGGATAGTTCCGGAATCCACGATTGAAACGCTATCTGCGTCCATGGTTCCAACGGTTGAATCAGCAGTATCCCGCGCGGCACGGCTGGTTTCCAGCATGCAACCACCATTTGAACGCCGCGTCTCGCATCGGGTGGGAACAGGGCAAGCCAAATTTACCGAGTGCCGAGTGCTAGCTGGGGGCGACGAAGCCATCGTGGTGGAAACCGGTGCAACGCTATGCATCCAGGCGGCTCTCGATGCGGCAGAAGACTGCCCTTATGAGGGTGAAGTGGGATTAGTGGTATCCACCATCGAGGGAGTCGAGCTGTTTGCCATTAACTCGTTCTTCCAAAACATTTTTGTGCCACCGATGAAGGCGGGAGAAAAGCGTCTTTTGGAATTCGAATTCGTTTGCCCCTTATCCAGCGGGGCCAGATACAGGATTGATTTGGGTTATCGAATGCCAGTACAAGGAGAGTATGTTGATAAAGCATTTTCTTCGGCAGGCTTCAGTGTTGTCAACCAGGGCGAACGAATAGTCCCTCTACTATTTGATGTTCCAGGAAAAATCAGCATCAGCTGAGTTAAAAAAATGACAACATATCTTCCCGAACTGAACATTTCGGATCTTGTTCACGCTGTCTCTGCCCAAGATTGGTCGACCATAGAAGAGAAGATTGGTATCCAGCAGTATGAGCGCTTAGGGCTTGATCGAGCCTTGGCCATTGCGGCAGATATTTACGCTCAACATGGCTCCTTGCATGGATTGAAGATCCTGGATGTTGGGAGTAACAATGGATTGATCTCCAAGGTGCTTTCAGCGCTTGGATGCCATGTAGTAGGAATTGACAATGGAGACGTGGATGGACAAGGGTTGTATTCAAACCTACAAAGCCAGATAAATTCTTCTGGATTTGATTTTTACCAACAAGATCTCGCCAATTTTATTCATCTGGACAAACGTTCCTGGGATTGCATACTCTTATTGAGCGTGACCCATCACTGGGAAACTGGCTATGCGATGTCAGGGCGCAGAAGATACTCAGACGATGACATCCGGAGATTGATGACTGAATTATTCCGGCGCACTCAGCGCTCCATATATTATGAATGCCCATCCGATGAACCTGGTTTCAAGCCAGGATTTGGCATTGATTTCCTGATGCGTTATTGCGAAAAAATACCAAAAATGAGAAATATCGGGCGCACAGTAGGGCCCAATGGATATCCGAGGGACTTTTTTGCGCTGGATATGGGGTAATTGATGCCACTAAATAATATCGCCGATAAAAAAAGAGCAAAGCAGAGTACACCATTGGGCGAGACATTGAAATCTCCTATTGCTCGGACACATGTTTGCTTGCCAACCTCAATAAGCATGCGCGCGTGGTGCGCACAGGCCAGACAGAAGCTACGGCCCTAACGGTTATTCTCGAAAACGATCATCTGCTGGTTCCACTCGCAGGCTCACCTCGTCCAGACACGCATATTCTTGGTGTACAGCAGACACATACGGCGGCGAGAGACAACTGGGAAAAACTGATCGGAACCAGACGGCCGGCACTCATGCCGGTTTACCGAGTATGCAACTGCATGGCGGAAATTCAGATTCTCGATGGCCAGGAATTCGAGGATGCCGCCACGACACCTGCCTGGAAAAAAGTACGCGGCATGATCGGCCAATCTGGCTACGACCCAAAAGGAGAGCCTGTCCCTTTTGATCAATGGCGTATCTGGATGAGCGAGCTTGCTCTGGGGTTGGATGAGCTGGAAAAACTGGGGCTTGCTCATGGGGATCCTTATCCATTCAATGCCATTCGTACCGCGTCGAATGCCGCTTGGGTAGATTTCGGCCATCTTACTGACGACCCTGTTCAGCGCTTCAAGGATGCCTGGGCATTTGTACTGTTCACCGTCCTCCACACTCAGCGGTTGAGCACTTCGTACAGCCCGGGGCTTTTGAAGAATCTCGCCTCGGCGTTGGCGAAGGCGAACTTGCCAGGCAGATTTGACCGGATTCGGCAAGTACTATCTGAACGCTATCAGGACGTTGAGCTCGTCAAGGATGTTCGCGTTCCCAGCTTGATATTTGCGGAAGCTGTTGCAGAGCAATCGCAGAATGTCTTTGGCGATCCAGATTTATCTAAATTATTGCTGAAAGCCTCAATTCAGTATTTCTCTGATTTTCTGCACCACATCCAACGCGGGAATCAATATTTCACAGCCTTTCACGTTGAGCAACAGCGCCACCGTTTCATGGAACAGGAGACGCTGAGACTGACGGTACCCAAAGCCGAACACACGAGCAAGGTTGATTCAATAAATCTCATCGTTACCGAGCGGGATGCACAACTTGCCATCTGCAATCAACAGATAACTGAGCTTGACGTGCAATTGAAAAATCTTAATAAGTTGCTGGCGGCTCGCGATGAAGAATTGAGTTATTTGAGGGGCGCCATGTCCGAACGTGAAGAGCAAATCTCTTTGCTGAACGTGACACTATCTGCACTCGAGAAGCAGGTACACAGCTTGGGCAGTGGCATTGCCAGCCAGCAAGAGCAACTCACCAAACTCAGTCAGATCAAGGCGGCTGAAAACCAGCAACAGACCGCACTGGAGAGAATGCTTTCAGAGAGAGATATCGAGATTGCAGAATTGCAACAGAATCTCGCGCACAAGGAAGGTTTGATCGTTCATCTGAATCAAACCGAAGGCGCTGTAGGTGATCAGGTTGTCAATCTAAATCAAATCATTGTTCAGAGAGAAGAACATATCTCTGAATTGAATCGGATCGTCGAGGAACACGGCGCCCATGTGCGTCACCTTACAGAGACGGCAAACACCCACTATGAGCACCTTTCACAGATACTGGCCAGCCGCTCATGGAAAATCACTCGCCCCATGCGCGCCGCAGCGCGTTTCATCAAATGGGGTGGTTTGACGGACAGCGATCGCGGCAAGCTTTATAACCATGCGAAGCGTGCTTATCATCGAATTCCAGTCTCCTATCAAACCAAACTGGTCTTCAGGAAGTATTTTCTGAAGATAACCGGTTGGACCCCGGCAACGCCTGCCATGCCAAATAGGGGGTATATGCCCGCCCCTTTGGCCTTCGCCCAGAACCCCCAAGTTGGCACACCGCGTACGTTGGCGCCCTTGGCGGCCAACCTCAGTGCGCTGATTCAACCAAGGATCACAAGCCAACGCATTCCCTATTTTGGCGTACGGCGGCCTGAAGGCACCCGCCGCGTTGCCATTCTGACCAATCAACTCCTGGACTGGCATGACGGACGCCCGAGGTTCGGCGGCGGCGAGCGCTATGCGCTGGAGTTGGCGCGGTTGCTCAAGGAGTTGTCGTTCGATGTCACCTTCTATCAACCCAGCTTCAAAGCGCCGGGCGAAGGCGAATACTATGGTTTCAAGGTCATCTTGTTACGCACCGCCGATTCAATCGGCGAGTTTCACCATGGCCTTTGCAGCGAATTCACCGCGCTGACCCAAGACTTCGATCACGTTTACTACCATCTACCCGAGTACGCCTCCGGCAAGGTGCGCGAAGACGGGCTGATGACTTGCCACGGCATCTGGTTCGATCACAACAACTATCCTCAATCGATCTTTCGAACCCCTGAATGGTTCGAGCAGCTTCACTCCGCATTCTCGAGTCCCCGTTGCGTGGTCAGCGTGGACACAAACTCGATCGGCGTCATCCGCAGTCTTTGGCCAGAACTGGCTTCGACCATGCGGTTCATTCCCAACTTCTACGATGCTGCCTCATATTTTCCGCAGCCTGAATCGCGAGATCGGGAACGCCTCACAATCCTGTTCCCGCGCCGCAGCCAGATCAACCGGGGCTCACGGATCTTTGGCGAAATCGTTTCGCTTATTCCCCACGATGTAGAGATCATCTGGCTGGGCGAAGGTGATCCTGTGGACACGCAGATCGTCCAAGACGTTTGCCGGAACGATAAGCGGGCTAGTTTCGCGGTGGCCGATTTCGACCAAATGCCGCAGTGGTACCAGAAGGCGGATATTGCCGTCATTCCAACTATCGCCTGTGAAGGCACCAGCCTGTCATGCATCGAGGCCCTTGCGGTCGGCTGCGCAGTGGTGTCGACCAACGTTGGGGGATTGCCCGATCTCATCTACGACGGCATGAACGGCCTGCTCGTGGATCCGGACGCACGCAGCATTGCGGCGGCGATCAATCGCTTGATCGTCGATCGCGAACTGCGGGAACGCCTTCAGAAAAGCGCCCACGAAACCGCACACCATTTCGAGCTCAAGCGTTGGCGAGAGCGCTGGGCAGACGTGCTGCACGACTACGGTTGGGTAACGGATCGCGCTATCAATACCTGGAAGAGACAGCAAGGCGGTAACGCACTGCCTCTCGAAGCTCCCCCATCGGACAAGTGGTTGATTCTCACGCGGAATGCCATTCACGGAGGTGTGGAAAGCTTGATACGGGAAGAGGCCAAAGGGCTGAACGCACCGGTGGTTGTCTGTGGTGGACATGATCGCAAGGACACCTGCCCGTTCGAGTACACGCGCGCGGATGACCAGAAAGCGCTGAGGCGAGTCGTCGCGGAGTACGACGTGATCCTCTACCACTGGCTACCGGACTGGTGTCTTGATGTGCTACGTGACTCTGGAAAGCGTTGCATTGAGTTCGTGCACCGGACCGATACGGCAGAAAGCGACAAAACCGTGCCCACCGCGCTAGTAACGCACTCGGCATTTCTTGCGCGCTACGTTCACGAGGCCTGCAACCGTTCCTGCCGCGTCGTTGACCACCCGATCGCGATCGACCGATTCAAACCACAACCTCGGCAAGGCCGGTTCGTGGGGGCTATTACCAGCTACTACGACACCAAAGGCATCGACATCTTCCTGAATGCCTGGGCTCAGTTGAAAAGCCGTTTCCCTGAGCACGGAGTGCGTTTCTATGGCGCCGGGGACGATTTACCCAAATTTCGCAAGCTTGCCAGCGAATTGGAGCTTGATGTCGATTTCAGGGAGGCGACCAGCGAACCTTGGGAGGCAATGAAAGACTTCGCATGCTTCGTAGTGCCATCTCGCATTGAAGGTCTGCCCGTAGCCATTCTTGAAGCCTTGGCGATGAACATCCCTGTGGTGGCGAGCGACCTGCCAGGCATGGTGGAGTTCAATCAACTTTCCGAGGCTCGAGGCTATTCTGGCTTTGTACACCTGGCCAGAAAAGAAGACCCACAGGATTTCGCCGCCGTGATGTCACAGGTCCTGGCCAGCGGCACGCTGAAGGACTCAAGTGCCTACATCAACGATTACTACAGCCCCGAAAAGCACTGCGCCGATCTGGTGAGTATCTATCGGGAACTTTGTCATTAGGCCACCCACATCAAGCAAACCGTCATTAGGAGCAGGCTTGAAAATACTCTGCACAATGGGCACTCGCCCCGAAGCCATCAAGATGGCCCCTGTCATCCTGGCTCTGAAGAAGGAGCCCTGGGCCGAGGTCCGTGTGCTGGCTACAGCCCAGCACCGGGATCTGCTCGATCAGGTGAATCAATTCTTCGGCATCGAGCCCGATATCGATCTGGACATCATGCGCCCCAATCAGGCGCTCACGACCCTCACGGCCCGGCTGCTGCTCGAGTTGGATACCGTGCTGGAAAAAGAGTCCCCCGATGTGGTGCTTGTACAAGGGGACACCACGACGGTGATGAGCGTGACGCTGGCATGCTTCTACCGCGGCATTCCGGTAGGCCACGTGGAAGCCGGTCTGCGCACCTGGGACATGCAGAACCCCTTTCCTGAGGAAGCCAATCGGGTGATCACCGGCGAGCTTGCCCGCTGGCACTTCGCGCCTACCGAGGGCTCGAGGCAGAACCTGCTCAAGGAAGGCGTGCCAGATGCAGGCATCGTCGTGACCGGCAATACAGTCATCGACGCCCTGTTGATGAGCGCCTCGAAAGACCTGCAACTGGGCATCGAAATCGACCCGGACAAGCGCCTGGTGCTGGTGACCTCGCACCGCCGCGAGAACTTCGGTGAGCCGTTTCGCCGCATCTGCCTGGCATTGCAGACGCTGGCCCAGCAGAACCCGGATGTGCAGTTCCTCTATCCAGTGCATCCGAATCCCAATGTGAAGGAGGTCGCCCATGAGTTCCTGGCGATGCTGCCCAACTTCACGCTTTGTGAGCCGCTGGACTATGCGCCGTTCATCGCCGCCATGAAGCGCGCCCACATCATCCTGACCGACTCGGGAGGAGTGCAAGAGGAAGCGCCCGCCCTGGGCAAGCCCGTGCTGGTGCTGCGCGACGAAACCGAACGCCCCGAAGCCGTGGAACAGGGCGTCGTGAAGCTGGTCGGCCCCAACTACAAGACGATCGTGCAGGAAGCGCAGCGCCTGCTCGATGATGAAGACGCCTATCGCGCCATGGCACGAGGCATTTCTCCGTATGGGGATGGTCAGGCCGCACGCAGGATCGTCGAGACGTTGCGCCAGGATTTTGCCTGATGGGACTGGTCTATCTTTCGCCGCTGCCTTGGGATAGCTTTGCCCAAAGGCCGCATAAATTCGTCCGCTGGTTTCATGAGCGTATTGGCGAGCCCGTGCAGTGGGTGGAACCGTATCCCACGCGGCTGCCCCGCCTGGGAGATCTGCGGCGGCTGGTGGACCGGCCTGTTCAGCAAAATCAACCCTTGCCTGCGGAGACGCCCTCCTGGTTGACGGTTCTCAAGCCCGATGCACTGCCGATAGAGCCTCTGCCGGGGTCCGCGCTGCTGAACCGGCCCCTCTGGCAGGACGTCCTGAAGTCTGTCGAGGAGTTTCTGGCCCAATCCAACGGCTACATCGTCGTGGGCAAACCTTCGGTGCTTGCGCTGGAGTTGCTCAAACGCCATCCGGAATACCCTTCGCTGTATGACGCGATGGATGATTTTCCTGCGTTCTATGAAGGCCTGTCGCGCGCTGCATTTGCACGGCGCGAACAGCAGATCGTGCGTGATGTGGATGCGGTCTGGGCCTCCAGTACCGAGCTCAAGCACAGTTGGTCGCGCCATCATCCGAATGTGCACTTGGTGCTCAATGGCCTGGATGAGACGATGGTGCGCGAGAGGCTCGCGCCGCCGCGGCAACCACGCCTGCCTGCAGCCCGCAGGAAAATCTTCGGCTACGTAGGCACCATTGCCTCATGGTTCGACTGGGATTGGGTGCGCGCCCTGGCCGAAGCGCGGCCTCAGGATGAGATCCGATTGATTGGCCCCGTCTTCGAGGCGCCTGCGGGCGCACTGCCTGACAACGTGGAAATGTTTCCTGCCTGCGACCATCCCGCCGCATTGCGGGCGATGGCGGAGTTTGACGTGGGCTTGATTCCGTTCAAGAAGAACAAGCTCACAAGCTCGGTCGATCCCATCAAATATTACGAGTATCGTGCGCTGGCGCTGCCTATTCTTTCCAGCGATTTTGGTGAGATGCGGCACCGCGCCAATGCGCCAGGAGTGTTTATCAACCAGTCTTATGAAGACATTGCTTCCCTGGCCGAAGAGGCCTTGAACACCCGTCAAGGCCTGCAGGACGCAAGCGTGTTCGCCGCGGAGAACACCTGGGAGCAGCGCTTTGATTCGGCCAACCTGGCCACTTACACGCTCAAGAGCAACTTACGCCGTGTTCCCGTGGCAGATGACTTTCTCGTTCTTGGTGCTGAACGCGCGGGTGCGGTCTAGGAAAAACTCATAGCGCCTTGCCCAAGCGGCCAATGCCTTCACGAATGCGGTCTTCGTCGGCCGTGGCGAACGACAGGCGGAGCGTGCTGTTGTCTGGATTGGCGCAGAAGAACGGTGCACCGGGCACAAAGGCGACTCCCTGCTCAATCGCCTGGCGAGCAAACTGAGCACCATCTTTGGTCTTGCCGCCAGCGCCCGTAAGCCGGGCCCAAACGAACAAGCCACCCTGTGGGGTCACGAAATCGATGGCGTCGCCCAAGTCGCTGCGCAAGGCATCGCACATGGCTTGCGCACGCTTGCCATACACCTGGCGGACGCGAGCCAGCGTGGCGGGCATGTGGCCCCCTGCAAGGTATTGCGCGGCTGTGGCCTGTGCGAACGTGCTGGTGTGCGCATCGCTGAACTGCTTGCACATCACGGCCTTGGCCAGGAGTTCGGCCGGAGCCACCATCCAGCCCACGCGCAGGCCAGGGCTCAGCACCTTGCTGAGAGAGCCGCAATGCACCAGCCAGTCACGGCTGCCCGGTACCTCGTGGCTGAGCGCCAGCAGGCTGGGTGGCGGTGCGGCATCGAAATAAAGATCGCCGTAGGGATCGTCCTCGATGATCAGGGTCTGGTACTTGACGGCCAGTTCCAGAACGCGCTTGCGTCGCTCCAGGCTCAGCATGGCGCCGCTCGGGTTGCCGAAGGTCGGGATCAGGTAGACAAACCGGGGTTTGTGCTGCTTGATGAGTTCTTCCAGTTCGTCCACCTTCACGCCATCGGCGTCGATGGGGGCGCTCACAAGATCACCCCCATAGAGGCGGAAACATTGAATCGTGGCTAGGAAGGTCGGCCCCTCCACGATGACCTTGCTGCCGGGATCGATCAGCGTCTTGCCGAGCAGATCCAGGGCCTGCTGGCTGCCCGTGGTAACAATGAGTTGATCGGGGGCGATGTTCTTCACGCCTTTTTGCGCCATGAAAGCCGCCAGTTGCGCACGCAGCGGGTCGTACCCTTCCGTGGCACCGTATTGCAGCGCGCCGCCGGCCTCCTCCGCCAATGCCTTGTTCACGGCCTGGGTGATGCCCGGCACATCGAACATTGCGCTGTCAGGGAAACCGCCCGCGAAACTGATGATGCCCGGCTTGCCCAGCAGCTTGAAAAGCTCGCGAATGGCAGAGGTTTCGACGTTGTCGAGGCGCTTGGCTAGGGGCAGTGCTGAATCAGGCATGATGGCAATGAGATTTTTTGTTCGCGGTGCCCCTATTGTCTCCAATTAGGGATGCGTTTTCAGGTCCAATTCCAGCCACGATGAATTCAAGCCAGATCGACCGCTTTTTTGCCGCCTTGCAAGCCGCCAACCCCCAGCCCCAGAGCGAGCTGGAATTCACCAGCGCGTTCGAGCTACTGACGGCCGTGCTGCTGTCGGCGCAGGCCACGGATGTCAGCGTGAACAAGGCCACGCGGCTGCTTTTCCCGGTGGCGAACACGCCGCAGGCCATTCTGGCGCTGGGCCAGGACGGGTTGGAAAGCTATATCAAGACCATCGGCCTTTACCGCAGCAAGGCCAAGCATCTGCTGGAAACTTGCCGCATGCTGATCGAACGCCATGGCGGTGAAGTACCTCGTACGCGCGCAGAACTGGAAGCCCTGCCAGGAGTCGGCCGCAAGACAGCCAACGTGGTGCTGAATGTGGCCTTCGGCGAACCGACCATGGCGGTGGACACGCATATTTTCCGCATCGGCAACCGAACGGGCCTTGCACCTGGCAAGACGCCGCTGGAGGTGGAGCTGAAGCTGCTTGACCGGGTACCGGCCAAGTACATGGATCACGCGCACCATTGGTTGATTCTGCTGGGGCGCTACGTTTGCCTGGCGCGCAAGCCGCAGTGCTGGCGCTGTGTGGCGGCCGCGGAGTGTGATTTCACGCCCAAGACGCCGGCACCCTGAAAACGCGCTTGCCGCTTCAGGGTGAGCCATTTTTCTCCAGGTTCTCCACCCATGCGGCCTCACGCTTGAGCATTCCGACTATTTCTGGAACACGCTCCATGGGCATGCGTTCACGGAAAGTCGAGATACTGAAAGTGGCTATGCCAGTGCCTTCAAGGCCTCGCACCGGAACGGCGACGGTGCGTACATCAGTGTCCGTGTGATCCCGCAGCACATAACCCTGACTTGCATGCACCGTCAGAAGCGCCATCGCCTCCTTTGTCGTCCATGACTCGAACTGCGCGATTGCCCGCGCATTGGCCTCCAGCACGCTTCTGGCCTCCTCTGGTACGAAGGTGGAAAGAATGGCCATGCCGCTGGCTCCCACGCCCAGTGGTCTACGCACCCCCACATCAAGCACGAAAGCTTTGGCCGGATGCGCTCCGGCCCGCCGCTCCACGCAGATCAAATCCATGCCGCTGCGCTTGGACATGAACGCAGTGTCTTCGCTATAGCCGGCCAACCGCGCGACGCACGAGCGATAGAGGTCCAGCGAGTCATAGCGCATCGCTGCTGTCAGGCCCATGTCGGCCAGCACTTGGCCCAATTGATAACGGCGGCTCTGGGGATGCTGTGACACCAGCCCCTCCGCCACAAGACTCATGACGATGCGGTGCACGGTGGGTTGGGCAAGGCCCGCCGCTCGGGTCAGCTCCGCCAGCCGTGCGCCCTCGCGATGGTGGTGAGCGATCAGGCGCAGCAGCAGCATTGCACGCTCAAGGCTTTGCGTTCCAGTCATAAAACTCCATATTATGGACTACCAATAGGGGTTTTTCTTAGTGTTTTCCCCAGTGAATTTGCTGAACAATTCCACAACCCCTGCAAGAGTTCTTATTCAATATCAATCAATCAACAGTCCATATTATGGATAAATTGGAAGCTTAATGCAATCACTTCAAAACTCCGTTGAAACCCTTTCGCCCGGCGCTCGCTTCCGTCAAGCCTTACGCGAAGAACGGCCGCTGCAGATCGTAGGCACCCTCAATCCATATACGGCCATGATGGCCAAAACGTTGGGTTTCAAAGCGCTCTACCTGGCTGGTGCCGGCGTAGCCAACTATTCGCACGGCCTTCCCGACCTGGGCATCACTCACCTCGGTGACGTGCTGGAAGACCTGCGGCGCATTACGGATTCGGTAGACCTGCCGGTGCTGGTGGATGTCGACACGGGCTTCGGCGGAGCCTTTACCATTGCGCGCATGATGAAAGGGTTGATTCGCGATGGCGCGGCAGCTCTTCACATGGAAGACCAGGTTCAGCTCAAGCGTTGCGGCCACCGCCCCGGAAAGGACATCGTCAGCCGAGACGAAATGCTCGACCGCCTCAAAGCGGCAGTCGACGCGCGCACTGACCCGAACTTCGTCATCGTCGCCCGCACCGACGCATTGGCCATCGAGGGGCTGAACAGTACCCTTGACAGGGCCTCCGCCTATATGGAGGCAGGTGCAGACATGATCTTTGCGGAAGCATGTACCACGCTGGAAGAGTATCGAGCCTTCGCCGAGCGGCTAGGCCGAACTGATGCGGTACTGGCCAACATCACGGAGTTCTCGAAAACCCCCAATTTCACCACCCAGGAACTGGCGGACGCCGGAGTGGGAGCGGCACTCTACCCCCTGTCTGCCGCACGAGCGATGAATGCGGCCGCGCTCAAGGTCTACAACGCCATCCGCCACGAAGGCACGCAGAAAAACGTGCTGGACATCATGCAAAAGCGTGACGAGCTCTACCAGTTTCTGGACTATCACGCGTATGAGCAGAAGATCGATCAACTCTTCTCGCGCACGGCTCATCAGAATTAAGCACGCGATCTCAGGAGACAAGCTGTGACATGCGACCGCTCGCGGCACTCGCGCCGCCACCTGTTGATAGCCGCGCTAGGCGGCACCCTATTGACCGAAGCGCCCAGCGTCCTGGCGCAAGACAACTACCCGAACCGGCCGATCCGGCTGATCGTACCCTTCGCCCCCGGTGGCGGCACCGACGTCGTGGCGCGCGTCCTGGCGCAAGAG
The DNA here is from genome assembly GCF_049532675.1 of Ottowia sp. VDI28. Lineage (NCBI taxonomy): Bacteria > Pseudomonadati > Pseudomonadota > Betaproteobacteria > Burkholderiales > Comamonadaceae > Ottowia > Ottowia sp. VDI28. The sequence goes on from NZ_CP149820.1 coordinate 3,847,912, forward strand.
ATGGCTGGTGTACTCGGCACCAGCATCATCATTGACAACAAGGCGGGCGCCAACGGCATTGTGGGGACCTTGCAAGGCCTGCGCGCCGCGCCCGATGGCTATACGCTGATCTTCACGATCGAAGCCACCATGGCCATGAACCCCTCGCTCTTCAAGGCGGCAACCTACACGCCAACAGATTTCGAGGCGGTATCCCTGGTGTCGCGCCAACCTTACGTGCTGGTGGTACACCCCTCGTTGGAAGCGCGCACTCTCCATCACTTCGTGGAGCATGCGCGGCAAAACCCTGGCCGGCTCAACTATGCCACAGGAGCGGCAGCTGCTTTTCTCGCAGGGGAGTTGTTCAAGAGTACGGTGGGCATCGATATTTCGAACGTCCCCTACAAGGGCTCAGGAGAAGCCATCGCCGATGTACTGTCCGGCCGCGTTCCGGTCATGGTGTCCAGCCCGGTATCGGTATTGCCGCACCTCAAGGCAGGCAAGCTCCGCGCCCTGGCGGTCACAAGCGCCGACCGCTATCCGCCACTCCCGCAAGTACCCACGGTGGCCGAGCAAGGGTTCAACAACTTCGATGTCACTGGCTGGTACGGTGTCGCCGCTCCACGCGGCACGCCGGCGGAGATCGTGAACAAGCTCAACACTGTGATCAACAAGGCATTGCAGTCGAAAAGCTTGCTCACGCGCTTCGAAGGCACAGGGGTCGAACCCGCCGGCAGCCGCAGCGGACTTGAGTTCGCCGCCTTCATGCGCAGCGAAACCGATCGCTGGTCTGGTGTGATTCGCCAGACCAATCTCCAGAGAGAGTGAGTGCATGAGCACGGGGATTCAGATCCCCGCCGCCAACCCATTCCCGTATCCCGCTTTTAGAGTTTCCAATGAGCCCAGATTTCGACGATGTGCGATGGCAACCCATCGGCCGCCCCTTGGCGGGCTTTATTCCACGGATGGAGGCCCTGACCCGGCTGGCCGCAGGCGAGCATGCCGGCGTGCCGGTCAGCGGCACGGTGTATGGGGTGCTTCACAATGACCCCAAGGCGCTGGCCGCGCTTGGTGAGCAAGCTCATCAGCCGCCCTACAAGACACCTCCCAAGGCACCGGTACTCTATGTAAAACCGCGCAATACCCTGGTCGGACACGGCTCACCAATCCTGGTGCCGGCCGACGCACCAGCGCTTCTCATGGGAGCGGCGCTTGGCGCGATGATTGGCCGCACAGCTTGCCGAGTGCGCGAAGAAGACGCACTCGATGTGGTTGCCGGCTACACGGTGGTCAACGATGTGACGGTGCCGCATGACAACTTCTATCGCCCGTCGATTCGCCATCGAATCCGCGACAGTTTCTGTCCTGTCGGCCCCTGGATACGCCCAGCCGCACAGTCACCGCATCCGGACAACTTGAAGGTGCGCACATGGATCGATGGAGCCCTCATGCTCGACAGTTCAACACACGGCTTTGTGCGCCCTCTCGCTCGGCTCATCGCTGAAATCAGCGACTTCATGACACTTCAGCCTGGTGATCTGCTTTTGACCGGAGTGCCTTTTGGCGGTTTTGACGCCCCCCTGGCTCGCGCAGGCCAGCGCGTGGCCATAGAGATCGAAGGAATAGGCCAGCTTGAAAACCCGCTTGTCGCTGAGCAAGCTTTGAAAGGGGTGCCGGCATGAAAACCGCACGTGTTGCCTATGCGGGGGCCCTCCACACCGCCACTCCCTGGGACAAGGAGCAATTGCGTCTGGCTGACGGCCGGATACTGGGGCATGAAGAGGTCGTATGGCTACCCCCGTTGAGCCAGGCACCATCATTGCGCTGGGCCTGAACTATGCCGAACACGCCAAGGAGCTTGCTTTCAATGCCCGCCAGGATGAACCGCTGGCTTTTCTCAAAGGTCCGGGTACGCTGATCGGACATCTGGGTGACACGCGCCGCCCGGAAGACGCCACTTTCATGCACTACGAATGTGAGCTTGCGGTAATCATTGGCCGCAGTGCGCGCCGGATTTCTCGCGAGCATGCGCTCGATTACGTCGCGGGCTACTCCGTCGCCAATGACTATGTGATTCGCGACTACATCGAGAACTGGTACCGCCCCAACCTACGCGCCAAGAACCGCGACGGTTGCACAGCCCTGGGCCCCTGGTTCGTGGACGCGGCCGATATCCCGGACCCGCAAGCACTCGCGCTCTCCACCCGAGTCAATGGCGAGATAACGCAGCAAGGCCACACTCGGGACATGATTCTGGATGTGGCTGGCCTGATTGAATATCTCAGCAGTTTCATGACGCTCTCGCCCGGAGACATCATTCTTACAGGCACGCCCGACGGGATCGTGGACGTCAAGCCTGGCGACCAGGTGGTTACCGAAATCGAGGGCGTTGGCCAACTGGTCAATACCATCGCCGACGATCGCCGCTTTGGGCGTTGAAACCACGACGGACTTATTTTCATGCCTCATCTCGTACTTCTCTACACGCCCGACATCGAGTTGAATGCCAACGTACCCTCGCTGTGCCGAGAACTGGCCGACACCATGCTATCGCTGCGCGACGAAGCAGACCGGCAAGTGTTTCCTACCGGCGGCACACGTGTGTTGGCCTATCCCGCGGCCCATGCAGCCGTGGCCGATGGCCGTGGGAACTATGGATTCGTCTATGCCAACCTGCGCATGGGCACCGGCCGCAGTGGAGCCGTACACAAGAGCGTAGGCGATGCCTTGCTTGCCGCCTTGCGCCGGCACCTCGACCCACTCCTCGCCCAGCGCCCCGTGGGCGTGACGCTGCAAATCGACGAAAGTCCTGGCCAGGTATTCGACGCCAAGCACAGTAGCCTGCATCCGCTTTTCACACGAAGCTGACGCCAACGGTGTTCGGCTCAGGCTCAGGCGCTTAAGCTCATGAAGCAACGAGCTCAAACACCGCCATGCTCTCCACGTGGGCGGTATGGGGGAACATGTTGACGACTCCAGCCGCCGTACAGCGGTAACCCGCCTGATGCACCAGCAGGCCGGCATCGCGTGCCAGGGTGGCTGGGTTGCAGCTCACATAGACGATGCGGCGCGGGGGCTGCCAGTCCTTGGCATTCTCGGGTAGTGGTTCGGCATCTTCGGCGCCCAGGCGAGCTTGGTGGATGGCGGCCAGTGCCTTGACGAGGGCAAAGGCGCCTTCACGCGGTGGATCGATCAGCCAGCGGTCTGCGTGGCCATCTGCCGCGAGAATCTCCGCGGTCATCTCGAACAGGTTTCGTGCGGCAAATTCGGCAGACATGGCTGTCACGGCGCTCGCCCGATTTCTTTCCAGGTTCTGGCGGGCCCGTGCTACCAAAGTCTCACTTCCTTCGATGCCCAGCACGTGGCCCGCCTGGGTGGCTATGGGCAAAGTGAAATTGCCAAGGCCGCAGAACCAGTCGATCACGCGCTCATTCTTCTGCGCGCCCAGCAGGCGCAGCGCCCGCGTGACCAGCACGCGGTTGATGTGCGGGTTGACCTGGGTGAAGTCGGTCGGCTTGAAGGGCATGGTGATGCCGAAGTCGGGGAGCGCGTAAGCCAATTGAGGCCCACCTTCGTCCAGCAGCCGTACGGAATCAGGCCCTTTGGGCTGCAGCCACCATTGGATGTCGTGCTGCTGCGCAAAATCGCGCAGTTTCTGTATGTCGCCGCTTGAGAGGGGTTCCAGGTGCCGCAGCACCAGTGCGGTGACCGTGTCGCCAGCTGCCAACTCGATCTGCGGGCAGGTCTGGCGAGCTTCCATGCCGTAGATCAGCTCGCGCAGCGGCAGCAGCAATGCGCTGACGTGCGGCGGCAGTACCGGGCATTCGCGCATGTCCGCCACATAGCGGCTCTTGCGTTCGTGGAAGCCAATCAGCACTTCGCCCTTCTTGAGCACATAACGCACTGAAAGCCGAGCTCGGTAGCGGTAGCCCCAGGCAGGGCCCTCGATGGGCCGCAAAATCAGCTCGGGCTTGACTTTGCCGAGGTGCCAGAGGTTGTCTTCCAGTACGCGCTGTTTGACGGCTACCTGGGCGCTAGCCTCCAGGTGCTGCATCTTGCAGCCCCCGCACGCACCAGCGTGCAGGCCAAAGTGCGGGCAGCCCGGGCGCACGCGTTGACTGGACTCGCGGTGAATCTCCGTGAGGGTGGCAGCTTCCCAATTGTTCTTCTTGCGGTGAACATTGGCCGACACCAGCTCGCCCGGCAGCGCACCGTCTATGAACACGACTTTGCCATCAGGGCGGCGCGCTATGCCCTGCGCATCGATATCAAGCGCATCTACATGCAGCCAGCCAGCAGGCCACTCCTCTTGAGAGGCAGCCTGGGGAGGCAATTCAGAAACTTCGATGTCCAGGTTTGAAGCCATAAAAGAAAGGCGCCTTACGGCGCCCTGGTGTCGCAGTGGTAATTTTTCATCGCCGGGCCGTTCCCAAGATGAAAAAGCGGCCCCCTCGGGGGGCAGCGGACCTCGCGAAGCGGTGAAGCGTGGGGGCCACGTTCTCAGCGAGCCGGCAGGTAACGTGCGGGATCCACGGGTTTGCCCGAGCGGCGGATCTCGAAATGCAGCTTCACGCGATCCGTGTCGCTGGATCCCATTTCGGCGATCTTCTGGCCTTTTTTCACACTCTGGTCTTCTTTAACCAACAGAACCTTGTTGTGCGCGTAGGCCGTGAGGAAAGTGTTGTTGTGCTTGAGGATGATCAGATTGCCGTAGCCGCGCAGGCCGGAGCCGGCGTAGACCACCCGGCCGTCAGCCGCCGCCACGATGGGATCGCCTGCCTTGCCGCTGATGGCCAGGCCCTTGTTCTTGGCATCGTCGAAGCCCGCGACCACTGGACCGCTGGCAGGCCAGATGAACGCGACGTCATCGGCGCCCGCGGATGGCGCGGGTGTAGCGGGTGTAGGTGTGGCAGCCGGCGTAGCAGGCGTGGCTGGAGCCGTCGTCGTGCCGGGTGTGGTCTGGGTGGCTGTGGGCACCGGAGGCTTGGAACTGCCGCTGGCCACGGTGGAAGAGCCGCCGACAGGTGGCACCACGCGCAGAACCTGGCCGACCTCGATGACGTTCGGGTTCTCCAGATCGTTCCAGCGGGCAATATCCCGCCAAGGCTGGTTGACCTCAGTGGCGATCCTCATGATAGTGTCGCCGGGCCGCACCGTGTAGAAGCCTGGTTTGCCCGCGTTCTCGGCGCCAGGTAGCGTGGCTGGATCGACAGTGGGCCGGGCGGGCGTGCTGCCAGCGCCACGGTCTTCTACAGGGGCTGGCGTGGTTGACGTGGTACTGCAGCCAACCAACGCAACAGCTGCCGTCAGCAATGCAATGGCGGCAGCCTGGCGTTTTCTCGAGAGAGAAAGCATAAACAAAAAATCCTTTGCGCGTTTAAGCGACCCCCGATTTTAGGGGCACAAAATTGACGGCCTCCAAAATAGTCTGCTGCACCCCCTGTCGTGATCGGTCGACCACCATCAGGGCTTGCTGGCCGGGGCCGTGGGCAATCGGTGCGACGAGGCGGCCCCCGTATGCCAATTGCTCGATCCAGGCATCGGGTATCGCGTCTCCACCGGCAGCCGCAATGATGCCAGCATATGGTGCCCCCTTGGCAAAACCAGCCATGCCATCGCCCAGAATCAAGTGTACGTTGGCGATGCGCAAGGGGCGCAGATTAGCCCGCGCTTTCTCATGCAGATCGCGCAGGCGTTCAATACTATAGACCTCACTGGCCAGTTGGCCCAGCACCACGGCCTGATATCCACAGCCGGTGCCTATATCCAGAACGCGGCCCAACCGGCCATCGGCGCCACGCAAGCCGCCCTGCATGAGCAACTCGACCATCCGGGCCACCACGCTGGGCTTGGAAATGGTCTGGCCCAGGCCGATGGGAAGCGCGGTGTCTTCGTAGGCTTGCGGCACCAGCGCGCTATCGACGAACCGATGCCGGTCCACCGCCCCCATGGCACGAAGCACCTGCGTATCGCGCACACCGCCCTCTGCCAGTTGCTGAACCATGCGGGCTCGGGCGGGAATGGGGTCTCGCGCGGATATGGCGGTGCCGACCCCTTCTGTCACGGAGGCCGGAGCGGAGGGCAGTGAACCGGGCGTTGCCGGGCGCCGCGGCACCGGGCGCCCCCCCAATGCCGGCGAGGTTTTGCCCATGTCGATGCGGGCAGGAAAGCCCGGACGCGGCGGTGTAGCCATCAGCGCCGCCCTTCCTCTGGCATTTCGCTGAGCATATGCCCAAGGCCTTGCGCCCAGTAGCTCAGGGCGCCGTGGTCGGTCAGGTCGACTTTCAAGGGAGTAATGGCAATATGTCCGTGGGCCGTAGCGTGGAAATCGGTGTCTTCGGCGGCATCACGCGCGGCTCCGGCACCGCCAATCCAGTACATGGTATCGCCTCGCGGGCTGGTCTGGGTAATGACTTTTTCGGCGGCGTGCCTGCGGCCCAGGCGGCAGATCTTGGGCGCCTTGATCTGCTCGAGCGGCAAATTGGGAATGTTCACATTCAGCAGCCATGGATCACCGCCCTCCTGCTGGTGATGGCCGATCATGGCCACGATCTCGCCGGCCTTGGATGCAGCGGCATCGAGGTGGCCCCAGCCTTTTTCGATCTGGGAGAACGCGATGGCGGGGATTCCGAACAGGTAGCCCTCCATGGCCGCGCCCACGGTGCCCGAATAGATGGTGTCGTCTCCCATGTTGGCACCGTTATTGATGCCGGAGACGACCAGGTCGGGCTTATAGCCCAGCAGGCCTGTAAGGGCGATATGCACGCAGTCGGCCGGGGTGCCGTTGACGTAGCGGAAGCCATTCGCGGCCTGGTGCACGTAGAGCGGTGAATACAGCGTGAGCGAGTTCGACTTTGCGCTGTTGTTGTGCTCAGGCGCGATCACCTCGACCTCGACCCCAGCCATGCGCTTGAGCGCCTCGTAGAGGGCCACAATGCCGGGGGCCTGGAAACCGTCGTCGTTGCAAAGCAGTATTTTCATGTCTGGGAAATCAGGTGCAACCGATTGTAGGGCCCCTGAGAGGTGATGCATGGTTACAAATACAGTGTCTCGATCAGGTGTTTCCCGCCTCCTCACAGGGTCACCACAGAGACATCGGAGCCTCTGCCGGCGCCTCAATCCCTCTATGATCGGCGGCAACCCCATTCAGAAGGAGACCGTATGCACGCTTGGCTTTGTGAAAACCCCGTTGGTGTCGATGCCCTTACCTGGAAAGAACTGCCCACCCCTCAACCGGGCAAAGGACAAGTGCTGATCCGCATCCAGGCCGCCAGCCTGAATTTTCCGGATCTGCTGATTGTGCAGAACAAATACCAGTTCAAGCCTGAACTGCCTTTCGTTCCCGGTTCCGAGTATGCCGGTGTGATCGAGGCAGTGGGCGAAGGCGTGACCGAGCTGAAAGTAGGCCAAACCGTGGCTTGCCTCTCGGGCACGGGCGGGTTCGCCACCCATACGCTGGCGCCCGCCAAGCTGTGCATGCCCCTGCCCGCGGGGTTTCCGCCTGCGGACGCAGCGGCTTTCATCATGATCTATGCGACCAGCCATCATGCACTGCTGGATCGCGGCCAGCTCAAGGCCGGTGAAACAGTGCTCGTGCTGGGGGCTGCTGGCGGCGTAGGTATGTCGGCCATCCAGATCGCCAAGGTGGCGGGAGCCCGCGTGATCGCCGCGGCTTCGACGGACGAAAAATGCGCGTTCTGCAAGGAGCTTGGCGCCGACGAGACCATCAACTACCAGACCGAGAACCTGCGCGACCGCCTGAAGGAACTGACGGGCGGCAAGGGACCTGATGTGATCTACGACCCGGTGGGTGGTGATTTCACGGAGCAGGCATTCCGCTCGATTGCATGGCGCGGGCGTCATCTGGTGGTGGGCTTTGCCGCGGGCGACATCCCGGCCATCAAGATCAACCTCGCGCTGATCAAGGGCGCCAGCATCGTGGGCGTGTTCTGGGGCGATTTTTCGCGCCGGGAACCGCAGGCCAACGCGGTCATGATGGAAGAGTTGGCCAAGTGGTATGCGGAGGGGAAGATCAAGCCGGAGATCGATCGCCAGATGCCCATGAGCGACCTGAAGGCCGCCTACGCCCGTATGAACAGCCGTGAGGTCAAGGGCAAGCTGGTCCTGGTGAACTGAGCGCAGCCCTCTCATTCGTCATGCCTGCCGGCTGGGGAATTTGAGTACAAAACGGGTTCGACCCTGGGCTGACGTGACCGACACGCTTCCGCCATGAGCAACGGCAATGGCGCGGGTAATGGCCAGGCCTAGCCCGCTGCCGTCGGAATCGGGGTGTGCCCTGGCCGGATCGGCGCGGTAGAAGCGGTCGAACAGCCGGGGCAGCTTCTTGGGATCGATTTCGGGTCCGGTGTTTTCCACGGTCACCTCCGTGGCTGTAGCCGAGGCCGAAATATGGATAGCGACCTCACCCGCTTCCGGGGTGTAGCGCAGGGCGTTGGAGAGCAGGTTGCTCACGGCGCGGCGGAACATCAGACGGTCGCCCTCCATGCTCCCCTCGCCTTCCAGCCTGGGCTGGATATGCTTTTCATCCGCCACGGCTTCGTAGAAATCCAGCAGGGCCTGTGCCTCCTGGCGTGCGGAAAATCGCTCTTTGTGGGGCAAATCCACGCCACGCTCGGTCTTGGCCAGAAAGAGCATGTCGGACACCATGCGGGCCAGCCGCTGAAACTCTTCGGCATTGGAGGCCAGGATATCCCGGTAGGTGGCTGCGTCGCGCTTGGAGGCCAGCGCCACCTGCGTCTGCGTGAGCAGGTTGCTGATGGGGGTGCGCAATTCATGCGCCAAGTCGGACGAAAAATCGGTCAGGCGCTGAAAATCGTCTTGCAGACGGCCCAGCATGCGGTTGAGTTCTTGCGCCAGATCAGCCATTTCCACGGGCACCGTCTCGACCGGCATGCGCTCGGTCAGCTTCTGGCTCGTGACCGCCGCCGCGCGAGATTTCATTTCCCGCAACGGGGCCAATCCCTGGCGCGCCGCGAACCACGAGAGCAATCCGCAGGCCGCAATGGCTGCCATCACATAGATCACAAGGCTGCGGCGAAGCCCGTTCAGAAACTGCACATGGTGCATCGTATCGGCCGCGATCAGCACCTTGAGCGCCGCAGCCGAATACGCCGGCACGGCATCAAACCCCAGGGTGTGGAACTCCGCGCCACCGTGATGCCAGACGCCGAACGTGCCCTGTTCGTCGGTATGCAAACGGTCTCCGCCTTGCACGGGCGCCTCTGAATCCGGGAATTGAAAAACCGCCTTGCCGTGGCCATCCTTGACCATCACACGGAGATCATGGTGGTAGTTCAAGGCCTCGCTCAAGCGCCACCGCGCGTCTTCCGCCGAGTTGGCGTTGCGAAGAATCTCCTCGATCAGGTGCCGCTTGTCCTGCAGCACCATTCGGTCCAGTTCCACGAAATGCCGCTCTGTTTCCACCAGGAACATGCTGCCCAGGCCCAGCACCACCACGGCGGCAGCCACCGTGAAGAAAAGGCTCAGGCGCCGGGTCAGAGAAAGCTTCACTCTTCCTCCGGTATTTCGAGCACATAGCCCATGCCCCGTACGGTCTGGATGAGCTTCACCGGGTGCCCCTCGTCGATCTTCACGCGCAGGCGGCGCATGGCCACCTCGATGACGTTCGTGTCGCTGTCGAAATTCATGTCCCACACTTGCGATGCGATGAGCGAGCGAGGCAGCACCTCGCCATGGCGGCGCATCAGCAGCTCAAGCAAGCCGAATTCCTTGGCCGTGAGATCCACACGCTTGCCGTTGCGCAAAACCCGGCGCCGCAGCAGATCCAGCTCCAGATCAGCCACGCGCAACAGGGTGCTTTCGCTGCCCGCGGGGCCGCGCCGCAGGATGATCCGCACCCTGGCCAGCAATTCCGCGAACGAGAACGGCTTGACGAGGTAATCATCCGCGCCCAATTCGAGCCCCTTGACGCGGTCTTCCACCTGGTCACGAGCCGTCAGGAACAGCACAGGCATCTGCAGCCCCCGGTCGCGCAGGGATTGCAGCACCTGCCAGCCGTTCAGGCCGGGCAGCATGACGTCCAGGATGATCAGGTCGTGATCGCCCTGCAGCGCCAGGTGCAGGCCGTCGGTGCCGCTGGTGACCAGATCGGAGATATACCCTGCCTCGTTCAGCCCTTGCCGCAGGTACTCCCCCGTCTTGGGTTCGTCTTCGACGATCAGTATCTTCATGGAAATTGACTCGAGAGGACTTCGTCATTCCCGCGCAGGCGGGAATCCAGCGGCGGCGACGAAACAGAGATCTGGATTCCCGCCTGCGCGGGAATGACGGGGGAGTACGGCCTGCTCATATGCGAAGTGTGCCGAATTCAAAGCCTTCTGACGCCAAGATAATAAAAATGTAATGTTCGGCACATCTGAGCGAAAGGGTGCGCTCGCCAGAATCGCCGGCATGAGATCGGAAATTCATCAGGCGCCCCGGATGTGGCTGGTTTTGGCCATGGCAGGGCTTGCGGGATGGGCTGTGGCCCAGCCCCCCACGGAGAAACCCGCTTCGGAACCTGTGCTGCGGACGCAGTTGCAGTACACGTCACCCATAGGCACCTATCAGGCCTACAAAGACCAGCCCGTTCAATCCTGGCGAGAAGCCAATGACCGGGTAGGCCAGATTGGCGGCTGGCGGGCCTATGCCAAGGAAGCGCAAACAGGCAAGGCCGCCGAGCCGGCCACGAATACGCCATCCAGCGATCCTCATGCTGGCCACCATGGTGGAGGCAAGCCATGAAAAGCTTGGCCCTTTCCGCACTAGGACTGGCTGTGCTGACGGGATGCGCCAGCGTAACCCTGGATCAGAACATCAGCCGCGTCAACGACGAAGCGGGCAACTTCACCCAAGGCCAGCTCGCACTGGCACGGACTCCGCAAGAGAGAGAGCAGCATGCGCAGGCTGCCGAGTCATTGTTAGCCCACCCTCTGACGCAGAAAGACGCCGTTCAACTGGCTTTGGTCAACAGTCCTGCCTTGCAAGCCATGTTGGCAAGCGGTTGGGCGGCATCTGCTGACGCCGCTCGGCTCGGGCGCATAGCCAACCCTATCTTCAGCTTCGAGCGCATGGTCGCGGGGGATGAGCTGGAACTGGAGCGCGCCCTCTCCTTCGGCCTATTGGATTTGCTGACCTTGCCTGCCCGCCATGGCGTAGCAACCCGGCGCATCGAACAGTCGCAGCTGCGTTTGACCGGCGAGGTGGTGGACCAGGTCACCCGTGTACGCCAAGCCTGGGTACGCGCGGTGGCCGCACGGCAAACGCTCCAATATGCTCAGCAGGTGTATGAGAGCGCGCAGGCCGGTGCGGAGCTGGCCCGGCGCATGCAAGCTGCCGGCAATTTCAACCGCATCACCCGTGCGCGCGAGCAGGCTTTTTACGCCGATGCGGCCGTCCGCCTCAGTACGGCCTCGCATCAAGCCACGGCCAGCCGCGAGGAGCTGGTGCGCCTGCTCGGGCTGGATGAAGCACAGGCCCAAGCGCTCAAGCTCCCTGAGCGTCTGCCCGACCTTCCCAAGCAGCCCATGGAGCCGCAGGCCATGGCCTCGCAGGCCAGTAAAGGCCGGCTGGATATCCGCCTGGCCCAGGCCAACCTCGATGGCGCTGCCAAGGCCCAGGGCCTCGATATGGTGACCAGCTTCACCGATATCGAACTGACAGGCCGCCGCAACACCACCTTCGACAATGCCGAAGGAACGCGCTCCACCGCACGGGGCTGGGAAGTCTCGGTGCGCCTGCCTGTCTTCGATTGGGGTGGCATGCAACGGGATGCGATGAACGGGCGCACGCTGGCGGCCGTCAACCAGCTTGAGGACACGGTGCGCATAGCCGGCTCCAACCTGCGGGAAAGCTACTCGGCCTATCGCACAGCGTATGACCTGGCCTGGCACTACCGCGACGAGGTGGTGCCGCTGCGCAAGGTGATCTCCGAAGAAAACCAGCTTCGCTACAACGGCATGCTGATCAGCGTGTTCGAGCTCTTGGCTGATGCGCGTGAGCAGGTAGGGGCTGTCTCAGCCGCCATTGATGCCGAGCAGCAATTCTGGCTGGCCGACGCGGCCATCCAGGCGGCCATGATCGGGCGCCCTGCGAATGCCAGCGTGTCCATGACTTCCAGCGCCCCCAGCAACAGCGAAGCAAGCCACTGAACAGACATGACTTCCAGAAGAACGTTTTTCAAGTTAACCGGCATGACCGGCGGCGCGGTAGCCGCCAGTGCGGTGAGCCGTGTGGCCATGGCGGCCCTTCCCGAGGCCATCAGCCAAGGCAGCCCGGAGACCATGCCACCGCTCGTGCCCAATTCAGGCCGGCCCTACAACCCGGTGGTGACGCTGAACGGCTGGACGCTGCCCTGGCGGATGAATCAGGGTGTCAAGGAGTTTCATCTGGTAGCCGAACCGGTGGTGCGCGAGATGGCACCCGGTTTCAAGGCCCATCTGTGGGGTTATAACGGCCAGAGTCCGGGCCCCACGATCGAGGTGGTGGAAGGCGACCGTGTGCGCATTTTCGTGACCAACCGGCTTCCCGAGCACACCAGCATCCATTGGCATGGCCAGCGCTTGCCCAATGGCATGGATGGCGTGACAGGGCTCACCCAACCAGCGATTCAGCCGGGCAAGACTTTCGTCTATGAGTTCGTGGCGCGCCGTCCCGGCACGTTCATGTACCACCCCCACGCCGACGAAATGGTGCAGATGGCCATGGGCATGATGGGTTTCTGGGTGACGCACCCGAAAGGCCGGCACCCCCTGATCGACGAAGTCCAGCGGGATTTCTGCTTCCTGCTCAACGCCTATGACATCGAGCCAGGGGCCGCGACCCCAAAAGTGGCGGAGATGACGGACTTCAACCTGTGGTCATGGAATAGCCGGATTTTTCCGGGCATCGATTCCCTGAATGTTCGCCTGGGCGACAAGGTTCGCATCCGCGTGGGCAATCTCACCATGACCAACCATCCGATGCATCTGCATGGCCACGAGTTCATGGTCACGGGCACCGACGGTGGCCCTACGCCCAAGAGCGCGCGTTGGCATGAAGTGACCACCGATGTGGCTGTGGGCCAAATGCGCCAGATGGAGTTCCTGGCCGACGAGGAAGGCGACTGGGCTTTTCACTGCCACAAGAGCCACCACACCATGAACGCCATGGGGCACGACGTGCCTACATTGATCGGTGTGGACCATAGTGGTCTTGCCAGAAAGATCAACAAGCTCATTCCGGAGTACATGGTGATGGGTGAGCGCGGTATGTCGGACATGGCTGAAATGGAAATGCCGATTCCTGACAACACCGTTCCTATGATGACCGGCGAGGGGCCGTTTGGCTCCGTGGAGATGGGCGGCATGTTCAGCGTGCTCAAGGTGCGCCGCGATCAGAAACCGGGAGACTATAAGAATCCTGGCTGGTACAAGCATCCGGCGGACACGGTAGCCCGTGAATACACCGGCCCCATGGCGGAGCCAGTACGCTCCGGCGCTGCAGGCGGACCGTCGATGCCGCGTGCGGGCAAACCTGCGGCCCCAGCCGAAGTCACCGTACGCAAGCCCGCGTCGCATGCCGGACATTGACAGCATGGTTCCGTCATGCACGGATCGGCCATCCGGGAATGACGGGTGCATAAGTCGGCGTGTCTAATTTTTATCTGGAGATCATTCATGCAACCCACGAAATCGGTCATTCGCCTCTTCCTTGCCACCACGGTGCTCGCCTCAAGTGCTGCCATGGCTGCCGGCAATCATGCAGGCGGTCACGGCCATGGCGGCGATGAAACCGCCATTGGCAAGCCCGGTATTGCCGCCAAGGCCAATCGCACCGTGAACATCGTGATGAACGACAACATGCGATACGCGCCGTCGGACATCCAGGTCAAGCAGGGTGAGACCGTTCGCTTCGTCGTCAAGAATGCGGGGCAAATCAAGCATGAACTCAGCCTGGGCACCGAGAAGGAGCTTCTGGAACATCTGGAGCAGATGAAGAAGTTTCCAGATATGGAGCATGACGAGCCGGGCAAAATCACTCTGCAGCCCGGCAAGGAAGGCGAGATCGTCTGGCAATTCACCAAGGCCGGTGCTGTGAATTTTGCTTGCCTGATACCGGGCCATTACGAAGCCGGCATGAAAGGCCAGGTCCGGGTCACCAGGCAATAGCGCTCTGAACATTACCAGGACCTCCCATCATGTCTTTATCCCCTATTTCCGCGAAACCGCAACGGCGCACGCTGCTGTTGGGCACTCTGGCCTTGGGCGCCGCCCTGGGCTCTCACTCGCTGGTAGCGGCGGCGCGTATGCCCATTCAGGTGTGGAAAGACCCGAACTGCGGTTGCTGCAAGGACTGGATCACCCACCTTGAGGAAAACGGCTTTTCCGTCAGTGTGTACGACCAAGGCAACAACGCGGCGCGCAGCCGGCTGGGCATGCCGAAGAAGTATGCCTCCTGCCACACCGCGCTCGTGCAGGGCTATGTCATTGAAGGGCACGTACCCGCTTCCGATATTCGGCGTCTGCTCAAGGAAAAGCCCGCGGGCCTGGGATTGGCCGTGCCGGGCATGCCGGTCGGCTCACCTGGCATGGATGGACCCGCCTATGGCGATCGGCGCGACCCCTATCAAGTGCTACTGATCCAGAAGAATGAATCAGCCATCGTCTTCAATTCGTATACGTGAGATCACCATGAACAGCCTCAAGCAATTCCTGTCCGTTTCCGCCGTGGCCATGGGCCTCGCACTGCCCCTGAGCGGCTTCGCCCAGGCCGATGCGGCAGCGCCAAAGGCAGACGCCTCTTCTCAACAAATGTCCATGACCGATGGAGAGATCAGAAAGGTCGACCTGGACAACGGCAAGGTCACCATCAAGCATGGAGAGATCAAGCACATGGACATGCCCGGCATGACCATGGTGTTCACGGCCAGGGACAAAAGCCTGCTCTCGAACGTGAAACCAGGCGACAAGGTGAAGTTCATGGTGGTTCATGAAAACGGCAAGATGATCGTGACCGATATTCAGCCAGCCCAGTAGACTTGCTACCTTGTGAACCTGCCGGCCCTGCATCCGCTTGCGTGAATTTCTCGAATCCCGACAGACCGTCATTTACTTCGCGGCGGTAGCGCTGGCCGCCGGTATGGCGTGGCTGATGCCGAGCACCGCCGCCCTGGCTCCAGCCATAGACCCGCTCCTGGCGCTCATGCTGTTCGCCACGTTTCTCCAGATGCCCCTGATGGAGTTGCGCCAAGCGCTGATGAACGTGCGCTTCATCGGTGCCCTGCTGACGGCGAACTTCATCGCCGTGCCCGTGCTGGTGTTCGCCCTGATGCCGTGGCTTCCGCCCGATCCTCTCCTGCGTACGGGTGTACTGCTGGTGCTGCTGTCCCCGTGCATTGACTACGTGGTGACGTTCGCGCAGCTGGGACACGCAGATGCTCGGGCGTTGCTGGCGTCCACTCCCGTCCTGCTGGGAGTACAGATGCTGCTCTTGCCGGTCTTCCTGGAATTTTTCTTGGACGATACCGCTTCGAGCCTCGTGCAGTGGCAGCCGTTTCTGCATGCGTTTGTCTGGTTGATCGCCGTGCCGCTATTGTTGGCCGTTGCGTGCCAGGCGTGGGCTCGGCGGACTCGCATGGGCGGGATAGTGGTGCGCGCTCTGGGTTTGCTGCCGGTACCCGCCACGGCCGCCGTGCTGTTTGTGGTGGTGACCTCCGTCACGCCACAACTCGGATTGGCGTGGGGGGCCGTGAAAGCCGTCTTGCCGATCTATGTGGTCTTTGCAATAGCCGCCCCTTTGCTGGGATGGGCAACGGCCCGCGGCTGGCAGCTTCCGGCCAAGCAAGGGCGCGCTGTCGCCTTCAGCAGCGCCACCCGCAACTCCCTGGTCGTGCTGCCGCTGGGACTTGCCATTCCTGGCGGCATCCCTCTGATCCCCGCCGTGATCGTGGCGCAGACGCTCGTGGAACTTGTCAGCGAGCTGATCTACGTGAAACTGCTGTCCCTCTTGGGGCGGCAAGGCAAGGGCGCAGCTTAGAACGTGTTCTCTCTGCTTTGAGCGCTCACCTGCCAGTGCCCTCCCGCTCCATGGAGTCTCGCTGAGCAAGCGCTGGGAACAGGCGCTGCCACGCCAAAGCCACCAAAATGGTACCCACGCCTCCCGCTACCACAGACCCTACCGGGCCCAACAGCGCTGCCGTGGCGCCGGACTCGAACTCACCAAGCTGGTTGCTGGCCCCAATGAAAATCGAGTTGACCGCGCTCACGCGGCCCCTCATCGCATCTGGCGTTTCCAGCTGGACGAGAGTTTGGCGGATCACCACATTCACCATGTCGGCCGCGCCCGAAACCGTCAGTGCCAGAAGCGACATGACAAAGCTGCGCGACAGCCCGAAGACCACCATGCAGACTCCGAATGCGCCCACGGCCATGAGCAGTGTCCTGCCCACCCGGCGCTCTACCGGCTTGTGCGTGAGCCATACAGACATCACCAGAGCACCTATCGCCGGTGCGCCGCGCAGCACCCCCAATCCCCAGGGCCCGACATGGAGGATGTCTTTCGCGAAGATGGGCAGCAGTGCCACCGCGCCGCCCAGCAGCACAGCGAACAGATCTAAAGATACCGCGCCAAGCACCGGTTTGCGCTGCCAGATGAAGCGCACGCCGGCCAGCAACGTGGCCATGGTGACGGGTTCGCGCGCTGGCGGACTATGGGCGTAGTGCAGCCGCGCCACGAAGAAGCAAGCCGCTCCGAACAGCAGCACGCAACTGCCGTACACGGCTCCCGTGCCGGCTGCGAACAAAAAACCGCCCAGAGCCGGCCCGCCGATCACGGCCGCCTGGGTGCCTGTCGCAGCGAAGGCCATCGCGCGCGGCAGCAGCCTGGGCGAGACCAGCAGCGGTATGAGCGCCTGCTGGGCAGGCATCTGGAATGCGCGCACCGCGCCCAGCACCAACGAGATCGTCAGCAGCAAGGCGCGCGAATCATGCCCTGTCGCGTGCGCCGAGAGCAAAGCAAGCGCCACGAAGCCCTGCACGCCCAGGCACAGCGCCAGGATGCGCCCGCGGTGATGGTGATCGACCACGTGCCCCGCCACGAGGGCGAGCAGCAGGGCCGGCCCAAACTGGTAGAGGCCCACCAAGCCGAGATCCCAGGCGCTGCCCGTGAGGTCATACATGTGCCAGCCAATGGCCACCATCAGCATCTGCGCGCCTGCGCTACCCAGCAGGCGCGCAAGCCACAGATGCATGAACGGCCTCTCGCGCCGCAGCTCGGCAAAAGCGGTTTCGGGCGCGGTGGACTCTTTGGGGGAAAGATCAGGGCCGCTCATGGCGCGGCATCCGCCCAAGGGGCTTGCCACCCGCCTCCCATCGCCTGGATCAATCCCACCGCGGCTTGCTGCCGCTGCAACTGCAACTGAAGTACGCCACGCCGCTGAGAAAGCGCACCGGCTTGAGCTGTTACCACGGCAGTGTAGGCCGAAAGGCCCGCCTGGTAGCTGTTGAGTACCTGCTGCTCGACACGCGAGGCGGCATCAGCGGCCTGGCGCGTCTGCTCCATCTGCTGTGCCAGCGTCTGCAACGCGGTCAATTGGTCCTCCACCTGCCCCATGGCCGTGAGCGCCGTCTGGCGATAAGTGGCAATGGCCGCATCCCGCGCAGCCATGGTTTGATCGACCCGTGCCTGGCGGGCACCAGCATCGAACAGGGTTTCGGCCACGGAGAGACCGAGCGACCACAGCATGTTCGAAGCAGAAAACAGATTGCTGACAGGAAAGCCCGTGTTCGGGCCACCCGAGGCGCTGAGTGTGACGCTAGGGAAGAACGCCGAGCGTGCCACACCGATCTGCAGGTTGGCGGCGGCGACGGAGCGTTCCGCAGCGGCTATATCCGGCCGGCGCAGCAGCAACGCCGAAGGCACGCCTGCGGGCACCTCGGGTACGCGGTCAATCCATTGCTGGGCCGCCAGCGAAAAGTTGGCTGGCACCTCGCCCACGAGCAACGCGATGGCATGCTCATAGACGGCCCGGCTACGCGTCATGGCCGTGCGGCTGGCTTGCGCGCTGAGCAGCGTGGCCTGTGCCTGCAGCAGATCGGTGCGGGCAGCCACGCCAGCCTCGTAGCGATTCTGAGTGATGCTGGTGCTGCGCTCGTAGGCTTTCACGGTTTCATCCAGCAGCACGATTTCCGCATCGGCTTCGCGCAGGGCCAAATAGGCATTGGCAAGGCTGCCCTGGGCCGACAGGCGCGCGTTCGCCAGATCCGCCTGGCTGATTTGTACATTGGCCGCCTGTGCGCGGGCGGCATCGCCAAGCCGCCCCCATAGATCAGGCGCCCAACTGGCTGACAAGCTCGCGGAGAGCGAACTCCCGGCGTTCGAAGCCCCCTGCCCGCCCGTGCGCTGCGCACCCGCCTGTACGCCCAGCGTAGGCCATAGTGCCGCCCGTTGCTGCTCGAGCAGGGCCTGCGCCTGGGCCACGTTGGCGACTGCCAGCGCCAGGTTCTGGTTGGAGACCTCGACCCGGCCCATCAGATCAGCCAGCACGGGGTCTTCAAAAAGCTCCCACCATTTGCCGGCTTGCCATGCGCGAGCGGCGTCCGCGCTCACCCAGCCCTCGGCCGTTGGCACGCTCTTCCAGGCGGTGGACAGCGGCACGGCAGGCACGTTTTCCTGCGGCGCCATGCTGCAGGCGCTGAGCAGCGCAAGGAAAACAGGCGCCAGGAGCGTGCTGGGTTTCGAGCGCCGGCTGGCGCCTGGGATTCGGTGTACTTTGACTACCATGTGCGGATTCTTCGCGGTCTAGGCTGTGACAGCACGTGCCAGATGCGCTTCGCCCTCGGGGCGGCGGCGCAGTTTGTCGAGCAGCACGTACACCACGGGGGTGGTGAGCAGGGTGAGCAACTGGCTGGCAATCAAGCCGCCGATGATGGTCACTCCCAGAGGCTGGCGCAGTTCCGAGCCCTGCCCGAAACCGATGGCCAGCGGCAAGGCACCCAGGCCGGCGGCCAGCGTGGTCATCAAGATGGGGCGCAGGCGCAACAGGCAGGCTTCGCGCACGGCTTGCGCGGCGCTAAGGCCACGCGCGCGCTCGGCATCAAGGGCAAAGTCGATGATCAGGATGGCGTTCTTCTTGACCAGCCCGATAAGCAGGAACACGCCGATCAAAGCCATGATGGAAAACTCCATGCGCAGGGCCATGAGCGCCAGCACCGCGCCAAAGCCAGCCGAAGGCAGCGTGGTTAACACAGTGACAGGGTGAATCAGGCTTTCATAAAGAATGCCCAGCACGATGTAGATCACGACGATGGCGGCCACGATGAGTATCGTCTGCTGGGATTGCGTCTGCTGAGCCGCGCCCGCCGCGCCGCTGAAGGCGCCGCGCACGTTGTTGGGCATACCGATATCGGCCTGGTCCTCCAATATGGCCTGGCGGCCCTGCTCCAGCAATACACCATCAGCCAGATCGAATGAAATAGTGGCAGACAGCTCGCCGCCGTCATGCTGCACAGAGGTCGGCACAGCACGCTCCGAGAACTTGGCGAATGCAGACAGCGGCACCATGGTTGCCGCAGTAGACGCCAGCGGCTGGCCCGTGGAAGCATTGCGTTGTCCTGGATTGGCGGAGGTGGCGGAAGTGGAAGTCGAGCTGCTGGTACTGCTGCCGGCGGTGCCGGTACTCATGTTGGCAGTGATCGCCTGCGCCGTATTGGGAAGGGAGAACATGGTGTTCTGCGGCCCTGTCTGAAATACGCTGGGTGCGCTGCTGGCGGCAGGCGAGACTGCCAGCGTCACGGGCACCCGCACATCACGCAACACCACGGGCGAAGTGGCATATTGCGGCGCCCACTCCATGACCACCGAATATTGATTCAGATCCTGGTACATGGTAGCCACGGTGCGCTGGCCGAAGGCGTCGTAGAGCGCGGCGTTCACGCCCGTCTGCGACACGCCGAGTTGGGCGGCGTGATCCCGGTCTATGTCGACGAAGGTTTCGACGCCGTTGTCGGATTGGTCGTCGTCGATGTCCACCAGGCGCTGGTCCTGCTTCAGCCGGTCCGTGAGCTTGAGCGTCCAGGCGCGCAAATCGTTCGCGTTGTCGCCTTTCAAGGTGTATTGATAGGTGGAGTTGCTGCTGCGCCCCCCATGCGCAGCTCCTGCACAGGTGCCAGAAATATGCGCATGCCGCTCAGCTGCGTCAATTGTGGGCGCAAACGGTTGATGACCTGTCTGGTGGTCTCGCGGCCATCAGCACCACCACGCTTGCCGTTGGGTTTGAGCGCCGCCGCCATGAAACCGCCCCCCGAGCGCCCACCGCCGGCAAAAGCCACCACTGTCTCCACCGCCGGATCGCGCCGGATGATCTCCACAGCCTGGGCAAGCTTGTCGCCCATGGCGGCAGAAGAAATACTTTGATCAGCGCGCAGACCGCCCACCATCTGCCCATTGTCCTGCTCGGGGAAATAGCCTTTGGGAATGTGCAGGAACAGATAAACGTTCAACCCGACCACGGTCACCAGCACGAGCATGACCACCCAGGGCGCAGCCAGCGCCGCATCGAGCGTGCGGGCGTAGGTGCGAGTCACCCATGAATCGCTCACCGGTGCGGGTGCCCCGCCACCCAGCCAGCGCGGCAGACGTGCCCGCAGGCGCTGCGACCAACTCTGGCGCAGTGGAGCGCGCTCCCCTTTCCTGGAGCTCACGCGCAACAGCATCGCGCACATCATGGGCGTGGTGGTCAGCGAAATCAACAGCGAAATCATCACCGCCGCGGAAAGTGTGACGGCGAATTCCCTGAACAGCCTGCCGGGCTGGCCGCCCATGAACAGCAAAGGAATGAATACCGCGACCAGCGACAAGCTGATGGTCAGCACCGTGAAGCAGACTTCCCGGGCGCCTCGCAGCGCGGCCTCGCGGCGGGACATGCCTTCCTCCATGTGGCGCGAGGTGTTTTCCAGCACCACGATGGCATCGTCCACCACGAACCCCGTCGCCACCGTGAGCGCCATGAGCGTCAGGTTGTTGAGCGAGAAACCGCACAAATACATGATGCCGAAGGTTCCCAGCAGTGAAACGACAGTGGCCACGGCCGGAATCACCGCCGCACGCAGTGTGCGCAGGAAAACGCCCACTACCGCGACCACCAGCAGCACGGCGATGATGAGGGTGAACTCCACCTCCGCCACTGAAGCGCGGATGGAACCGGTACGATCGATCGCCACGTCGAGATTGATGTCCTGCGGCAGTTGCGCGCGCAGGATGGGCAGCAGGTCATCGATCGCATCGGCCGTCTTGATCAAATTGGCGCCTGGCTCCTGCGTGATATTGACCACGATCGCCGGCTCTCCGTTGAACAGACCCCGCGTGCGCGTGTTCTCCACGCTGTCCGTCACCTTGGCAATATCCGAAAGGCGGACCTGGTTGTTGCCGCGCGAAGCGATGATCAGATCGCGGTAGTCGGCCGCGCGCAAACCTGGTGGCGGAGTCAGCACCTGCAGTGCGCGGCTGTCGTCACCCTTGCCCACCTCGATCACGCCCTTGGGCCGGTTGGCATTGTTGGCCTGCAGCGCCGCCCGCACGTCTTCGGCGGAGATGCCCAGGTCCTGCATGGAAAACGGGTTCAGTTCAACCCGCACCGCGGGCAGCGAAGAACCGCCCAGTTCCACATCGCCCACGCCATCCACCTGCAGCAAGCGCTGGCTGATCACGTTCGAGACGGCATCGTAGATCTGCCCCGGCGAGCGCGTCTTGGAAGTCAGCGCCAGGATCATGAAAGGCTGCGCCGCCGGGTTGGCCTTCCGGTAGGTTGGGTTGGAGCGCAGATCGGCTGGCAGATCGATGCGGGCCGCATTGATGGCCGCTTGCACCTCACGCGCCGCGCTGTCGATATTCCGGTTCAGGTCGAACTGCAGCGTGACGCGGCTCGTTCCCGTCGAGCTCCTGGAGGTCATCTCGTTCACACCGGCGATCACCCCCAGCGTACGCTCAAGCGGTGTCGCTACCGAGCGCGCCATGTCGGCGGGTGAAGCCCCGGCCATGTTGGCGGTGACCGAAATCACGGGAAAATCCACCGAAGGCAGCCGCGCGACAGGCAGCAGGAAGAAAGCCGCGATGCCCGCCAGCGCCACCCCCAGCGTCAGCAGGACGGTGGCGATGGGCCGTTCGATGAAGGGGCGCGAAAGGTTCACGACCGTACCGCTCCCGACTCGGTCCCCGGTTGCGCGTCAGGCCCAATCTGAGCCTCGTTGTCCGGCGCACCGGCATGGCTCAGGCGCCCGCCCAATCTGTCGAACATGAGATAGATCACCGGGGTGGTGAACAGCGTCAGCAACTGGCTCAGCACCAGCCCGCCAAAGATGGCAATACCCAGAGGCCGGCGCAACTCCGCGCCGTCGCCGAAGCTGAACATGAGCGGCAGTGCCGCCGCCAGCGCGGCCAGGGTGGTCATCAGAATGGGCCTGAAGCGCAGAAGCGCGGCCTGGTGAATGGCTTCGCGCGGTGTCTTGCCCTCGCCACGCTCGGCCTCTATGGCGAAGTCGATCATCATGATCGCGTTCTTCTTCACGATGCCGATCAGCAGAATGAGGCCGATGATGCCCACCACGTCCAGCTCATGCCCGGTGATCCATAGTGCCAGCAAGGCGCCGACGCCGGCTGAAGGCAAGGTGGACAAAATGGTGAGCGGGTGGACATAGCTCTCATACAGCACGCCCAGCACGATGTACACGCATACCACCGCAGCCAAAATCAGCCAGAGCTGATTCGACAGCGAGCTTTGGTAGGCCCCCGAAGCGCCGGTGAAGCGCAGCTTGATGCCATCAGGAAGCCCCGCCTTGGCCGCGGTGTCCCGCACAGCCGCCACCGCTGTCCCCAACGATACCCCAGGCGCTGTATCAAAACCCACGGTGGCTGCAGGATACTGCGCCACCCGCACCACCTGCGAAGGCGCGCTCTGCTCGCGCACCGTGGCAAACGACGAGAGCGGCGTAGTCGCCCCGCTGCTGGTGCGCACGGGCAGGTTGGCCAGCGTGTGCAGCGAGGCCGCTTCGTCACGCTGCGCCTCCAGGATCACGCGATACTGGTTGGTATCGGTGAAGATGGTGGACACGATGCGCTGGCCGAAAGCGTTGTAGAGCGTGTTGTCAAGCGAGCTGGCGGTCACGCCCAGGCGCGCGGCGGTGTCGCGGTTGATCTCGACATAGGCCGAGAGGTTTTTCGCGCCCGCATCGGTGATCGGATGGCGCACCTCGGGCACCGATTGCAGCGCCTGCACCAGCCGTTGCGCCCATTCATTGACCTGCGCGGTATTCACGCCCTCCAGCGCGAAACGGTACTGGGTGGGACCCGATTCGCTGTCAACGGTCAAATCCTGCGTGGGCTGCAGATACAGAGTGATGCCTGGCGTGGCCTGCGCCACGCGCTGGCGCAGCCGCTGCATGATGGTGTCTTGACCGTCGCCCAGCACGCCTTGCGGGCGCAAGTTGACAATCATGCGGCCGGCACTCAGCATGGTGTTGTTGACCGCATCCACCCCCACTACCGAGCTGAGCGAGCTCACAGCGGGGTCTGCCAGAACGGCCTCGGCCGCAGCTTGCTGAAGGGCCGACATACGCTCGAAGGAAACCTCCGGCGCGGCCTGTACGCGCACCTGCAACTGGCCGGTGCTCTGCGTGGGAAACAAACCCTTGGGCATGCCCCAATACAAAAGCGCGGTGAGCGCCAGAGTGCCCAGCGCTACGAGCAGCGTAAGCAGCTGGTGCCCCAGCACCCAGACCAGACCCCGGTCGTAGCGGGACACTACCCAATCGAGCCCTTGCTGCACCGTGCGCGCCATGCGCCCATGCACCTCGTGCAGCGGACGCAGCCAGCGGGCGGACATCATCGGCACCAGCGTCAGCGACACGATGGCGGAGATCAAAATAGTGATAGCCAGCGTGACCGCGAACTCGCGGAACAGCCGGCCGATCACCTCTTGCATGAACAACAGAGGAATCAGCACCGCGATCAGCGACACCGTGAGCGAAATGATGGTGAAGCCGATTTCGCCCGCTCCTTCCATCGCGGCCTGGAATGGCTTCTTGCCCATTTCCATGTGGCGCGAGATGTTCTCGATCATCACGATGGCGTCGTCCACCACGAAGCCGGTGGCGATCGTGAGCGCCATCAGGCTCAGGTTGTTCAGACTGTAGCCCAGCAGGTACATCGCCCCCATGCTGCCCAGGAGCGAAATCGGCACCGCGATGGACGCGATCACCGTGGCGCGCAGGCTGTGCAGGAAGAAGAAGATCACCAGCACCACCATCACGACGGCCAGTATCAGCTCCATCTTCACGTGATCGACCGAGGCGCGAATGCCAGTCGTACGGTCGGTGAGCACCTGCACGCTCACCGTGCGCGGCATGCTCTCGCGCAAGGCCGGCAATGCTTTCTGAATGGCATCCACCGTGTTGATGACATTGGCCCCCGGCTGGCGCTGCACGTTCAAGATAATCGCGGGCACCAGCGGCGCGCCATCCTTTGCAGAGCCGCCGGCCATGGGCAGGGGATCGTCCTTGATGGCTGCCCAGGCGCCCAGACGGCTGTTTTCGGAGCCGTCGACCACCCGCGCGACATCCTTCAGGCGCACCGGGGCGCCATTGCGGTAGGCCAGGATCAGTTCGCGGTAATCCGCCGCCGTCATCAACTGGGAGTTGGCGTTGATGGTGTACGAACGCTGCGGCCCGTCGAAGCCCCCTTGGCGCTGTTGCTGTTGGCCACGCTGATCGCTGAGCTCACGCTGTCGAGCCCCATTCCCAGCGCTGCCAGCGCGTCCACATTGCCCTGCACCCGCACGGCCGGCCGCTGGCCACCCGCCAGCGTCACCAGACCGACACCGCTGATCTGGCTGATCTTCTGCGCCAGGCGGGTGTTGACCATGTTCTGCACTTCGGTCAGCGGCAGTTCGCTGGAGGAGATGGCCAAGGTCAGAATCGGCGCGTCAGCCGGATTCACTTTGGCATAGATGGGCGGCGCCGGTAAATCGGCGGGCAGCATGGAGGCACCGGCGTTGATGGCCGCCTGCACTTGCTGCTCAGCTGAATCCATGGATTGCGACAGCGCAAACTGCAGGGTGATGATCGAGACCCCGGCTGCGCTGGTACTGGCCATGCGGTCGAGCCCCGACATCTGACCGAACTGCCGCTCGAGCGGCGCGGTCACGGTCCGGCTCATCACATCGGGACTCCCCCGGGTAGAGCGTCTGCACCTGGATGGTGGGGTAATCCACCTGGGGCAACGCCGCCAGAGGCAGAAAACGCAACCCGACCAGCCCCGTCAACACGATGGCCAACATGAACAAGCCCGTGGCCACTGGGCGCAGGATGAAGAGACGGGACGCGTTCATGGGCCAGATCTTCCTGTTCCTTCTCCGTCATTCCCGCGCAGGCGGGAATCCAGCACAGCCTCTCCAACGCCCCCTGGATTCCCGCCTGCGCGGGAATGACGGGAGAAGCGATATACAGCTACCCAAACCTCCTGAGACAAGGAGAGGTTCAAAGCGCTAAGAGCCATGCACAGCATACGCATGCATCACCCCGCCTATTCCCGGCCCTGGGCCTGGGCACGCCGCCGCTCGCGCATTTTCTCCACATAGGCCCGCCTCTCTTCAGGCGGCATGGCCATCAGTTTCTTTTGCACATCGGGCGGCAGGCGGTCAAACCACGCCGGCCTGCTGGCGGCCGACGCAGGTACCGCCGCGCCCTCGGCCGCCGATGGTTGGCTGCCTGCCGGTTTCGGCGCGCTGGCGCTTGAAGCGGCCCCGGCCGCTGATTTTTCACTGGCCAGTTGCACCTTGCCGCCGTCCTTGACGGCATCGCCACCTTCGGTCACCACCAGTTCCCCGCCCTGTAGGCCGGAAGTGATCTGGATCTGGTCAGTCGTTGCCAGGCCGCGCTTCACGCTCTTCATATGCGCTACGCGATCACTGTCGACCACATACACATAATCACCCTTCGGCCCTGTGCGGACAGCGGTCACCGGTACAAGGATGCCGGACGCCGCTCCCAGCTGGAGCTGGATATTGACGAACTGCGCGGGATACAAGGTGCTGCCAGCATTGGCAAAGCGCGCCTTGGCCTTGACGGTGCCGGTGGTGGTGTCCACCACGTTGTCGAGCGTTGAAAAACTCCCCTGCTCCAGCCGCTTCGTGCGGCCACGGTCGAACGCGGCCACAGGCAAAGTGCCTTTTTGCTGCGCCGCGAGCACGTCGGGCACGCGGTCCTGCGGCACGGCGAACTGCACATCTATGGGCGCCATCTGCGTCAACGTGGCGATCGTGGTGCTGCCGGCCTGCATCATGTTGCCGGGATCTACCGCTCTCAACCCCACTCTTCCGGTAATGGGCGAGGTGACGCGGGCATAGGACACATTCAGCTTGGCCGCATCTTCGGAAGCCCGGTCACTCTGCACCGTACCCTCCAGTTGCTTGACCAGCGCAGCCTGGGTGTCAAGATCCTGGCGGGCAATGGAGTCTTGCTTCCACAAGGTCTGGTAGCGCTGCAAGGTCACGCGGGCGGCGGCCAGTTGGGCCTCGTCGCGGGCGCGCTGGCCTTGCGCCTGGGCAAGCGTTTGCTCGAACGGGCGCGGGTCGATGACCGCCAGGACTTCGCCCTTCTTGACTGTCTGCCCTTCGGTGAAGCGCACTTCGGTCAGTACGCCCGATACCTGTGGCTTCAAGGCCACCGTAACCACCGGCGTGACGGTGCCGAGCGCCTCGATATAAATGGGCAAATCGCCCTGCCTGGCCACGGCCGACCCCACGGTCACGGAAAACCCGCCACCGCCGGGCCCGCCCGCGAATCCGACCCGCCCGCCCGCCGGCATCTTGGAGCGCTGAACCAGCCACCATGCACCGCCAACCAGCAACGCGATCAACAGCAGGCCCACCACCCAGCTCAGCCAGCGGCGTTGCGGCCGGGACGGCACCTCAGGTGCGGCGGTGGGGGCATCGAACGGAGGTGTTGCGTGCATGATCTAAGGCTGAAATAACCATTTTTGGCATCCTGACCGCACGGCGAATCTCAAGGAATCATCCGCGCGGTAACAGAATTTCACTTAAATCGTAGCCGCAACCTGCAAACGCCCCAATATGGGGACTTGAAGATTTGTAAAGCCAGGTGAGCTTATGGCGCGTTACGGTCTCATTCCTGCCACACCACGGTGCCAGTCAGCCAAGTGGCGAGAACGATCAGCCCGAACACCAGCCGGTACCACGCGAACGGCACGAAACTATGGCTGGAGATATACCGCAGGAGCCAGCGCACACAGAACCAGGCGCTGACAAACGAAAACAGCAAGCCCACGGCAAACATCGGCAAATCAGCCGCCGACAGCAGCGCGCGCTCCTTGTAGAGCGAATACACGCCGGCGCCGATCAACGTGGGGATCGCCAGGAAGAATGAAAAATCGGTCGCGGCCTTGCGCGAAAGTCCCAGGAGCATGCCCCCGATGATGGTCGCCCCCGAGCGGCTGGTACCTGGAATCATGGCCAGGCATTGCACCAGGCCGACCTTGAGCGCATCCCACGCGGTCATCTCATCCACGCTGTGTATGCGGGCAGCGCTTTGCGGACGGCGCTCGGCCCAGAAAATGACGAGTGCCCCCAGAATGAAGGTGGTGGCCACCACCTGCGGGGTGAACAGGTGCGCCTTGATCATCTTGCCGAACAACAGGCCCAGCAGCACAGCGGGCAGGAACGCAATCAGCACATTGAGTGAAAAGCGCTGCGCATTCCGGCTGCTGGGCAGCGCCACCAGCGTTTCACGGATCTTCTGCCAATAGACGATGATGACCGCCAGAATGGCACCGGTCTGAATCGCAATTTCGAATACCTGGGCCTTGGTGCCCGTGAAATTGAGCAAACTGCCGGCCAGGATGAGATGGCCTGTGGATGAAATTGGCAGGAACTCGGTCAAGCCCTCCACGATGCCCATGATGGCGGACTTGAGCAGTAAAACGGTATCCACGTAAATCCTTTTCGTTGCGGCGGACTCAAATTCTACGGTGGGGGTCCGGGGTTAGGCGACGCTGAACAAGTCCCCGCGATGTGGCGCGCCCTGGATCGGGATGGGCTGCAAGGCGAAAAGCGTAGCGATATCAGGCGATATCGGGAGCATTTTCAACGCGGCAGACCGCCCGAGGCAGGGATGCGACGCGCGCGGGGACTTGTTCAGCGTTGCCTTACCCCGTATCCGACCTGTCCGGCCGCGTTGAATTTCACGCCTTCCAACTGCATTTCGCGCCGCCAGGCTGCATTTCGTCGCACCGCGCTGGCACTCGCGGGGCTCCATCGGCACAGTCACGCCATCGATCAACCCGAATCACGGAGAACATCATGCTGCTGACCACCCTGCTGATCCAACACCCTGAAGCCATTACCGACATCGTTCGCCAGACACCCGCATGGGTAGGCGGCCTGCTGGCCGGGCTGACCTGGCTGGGCCTTTCTTCCACCCGCTCCCGCGATGTCCACATCGGGCGTCTTGCGCTGATGCCCGTTGCCATGGGTGGGCTGGCCTTGTGGGGCGTGCAGTCGGCTTTTGCTTCCATGGGCCAGCTCATCGAACTGCTGGCCTTGTGGGCAATCTGCTACGCCGCGGTAGTGGCCGCCGGCTGGAACGCTCGCGCACCTGGCGGCACACATTACGAGCCTGCCACGCGCAGCTTCCATATGCCCGGCAGCTGGGTGCCGCTGCTGCTGATCGTGCTGGTGTTCCTGATGAAATACGGCGTGGGCGTGCAATTGGCCATGGAGCCCGCCCTGGCCCACCACACCGGCTTTGCCTTCGCCACCACCGCCGTGTATGGCGCGCTCTCAGGCCTGTTTGCCGTTCGCTCGCTGCGCGTGCTGCGCCTTGCCCGCCACCCTGGGGCCGCCCTGGCCACCTCCATCTGAACACCCAGAAACCTCAAGGAGATTGTCATGGCCCTGACCGATGCCTCAACCCACGCAGGCGAACTCAAGCTGCAGCGCCTGGCCCGCAAACGCGCCGGTGCAAAAATGGGCTGGTTCATTCACGCTACGGTATACGTCCTGGTCAACACCTGGCTCGCATTGATCGCAGCCTCGGGTGGGCGGCCATGGCATCTGTATCCCTTGGCCGGCTGGGGCGTGGGATTGGCCTTGCACGCCATTGCCGTCTGGTGGCTAGGGTCCGGTGCCACTCTGCGCGAAAACCTGGTGGAGCGCGAATTGCGCCGCCTGCGCGCAAAAAAATGACCCCCACGCTCCCCTGCTTCGCATGGTCCGCCGCCCCCCGAGGGGGCGCTTTTTGTCTCAGAACGTGTTTACGATCTCATCGCGAGGGCTGTTGTGTCCGAAAAGCTGTGGCTGCAAGGCGAAAACCGCAGGGGTACCTCGTGGTATCGCGTGGATTTTTGCGGCCGGCTTAGGCAACGCCGCAGACGCAGTTTTTTGGGCGCAACGGACCCGCGAGGAGATCGTAAACACGTTCTCAGGAGCGGCCCAGCGGCAAAAATCAACACCATCAAGGTAGGCCCAAAGTGGGAATATCTACGAGCACAATGCACCTCATGAGCACACCAGCCACTCCCATCGTCGTTCATCACCTGGAGCAGTCGCGCTCACAGCGCATTCTGTGGCTGCTGGAAGAACTTGGTCTGCCTTATGAAATCGTGCACTACCGCCGCGATCCGCAGACCATGCTGGCGCCCCCTGAACTCAGGAAGATCCACCCGCTCGGCAAATCACCCGTGGTGTGCGTCGATGGCCTGACGCTCGCCGAGTCCGGAGCCATCATCGAGACACTGGCCGAACGTTACGGCGCCGGCCGGTTGACCCCGCCCCCAGGCACTCCTGAAGCGCTGCGCTACCGCTACTGGCTCCATTACGCCGAAGGCTCCGCCATGCCACCGCTGCTGCTCAAGCTCGTGTTCGACCGCATCGCGCGGGCACCCATGCCTTTCTTTGCGCGGCCGATTGCCAAGGGCATCGTTGGTAAGGCCATGAGCAGCTTCATCCAGCCTCAGCTCACACTGCATCTGAAATTCATGGAAGGCGAACTGGCACAACGCGAGTGGTTTGCCGGGGCGGAATTCACCGCCGCCGATATCCAGCTCAGCTTCCCGCTCGAAGCCGCGCAAGCGCGCGCCGGCCTGGATGCCCGCTACCCTCGCCTGACAGACTGGCTGAAGCGCATCCACGCCAGGCCGGCCTACCAGAAAGCCGTACAGCAAGGCGGTCCGAGCGAACCTCTGAATTAGTTGGTACTCAGTTCATGAGATTGCGTATCGACTGGCTCAGCACCCTGCGCCACGGCGTGCAAGTCGTGGCCTTCTGCTGCATCGTCGCGGTACTCACCACGACCATCTGGCCCAACAGGCCGTATTGGATCCAGGTCGGCAGCTCTCTCTGTATTGGCTTGACTACCTGGGCGGTGATCGAGTTTGGCCGCTACTTTGTCGATGAACGCCACTGCCACCACTCCGCGAGCGGGGGGCATGGCTGGCCAGCAGGGTGGCGCGGGGTTGTCTTGTCGGCCATCGGCATTGCCTGCGGCTTTTTCTTCGGCAATGCGCTGGGGCACTATCTGTTCGGCGAGGGCGACAGCATGCGCAGCACGCAGGACGAGCAGATCGGACTGGTCCTGACCATTGTCGCGGGCGCCGCGGCCACTTTCTATTTTCACTTGCGCGGCAAGGCAGCCCATCTGATGGCTGAAAAGAACGCGGCTGAGCGCGATGCCAGCGAAGCGCAACTGAAGCTCCTTCAAAGCCAGCTGGAGCCGCACATGCTGTTCAATACCCTGGCCAACCTGCGCGCGCTGATCGGCATCGACCCTGCCGCAGCCCAGCAAATGGTGGACCGGATCAACGACTATCTGCGCGCCACGCTCAGCGCCTCGCGCGCCACGGCCCACCCGCTGGCAGCGGAATTTGACCGGCTGCGTGACTACCTGGAGCTGATGGCGATCCGCATGGGTTCACGGTTGAAATACTCACTCGAACTGCCTGACGAACTGCGCGCAGAGCCGATTCCCACCTTGCTGCTGCAACCGTTGGTCGAAAATGCCATCAAGCACGGGCTTGAGCCCAAAGTAGCTAGAGGTACCGTGACGGTGCGGGCGCTAGAGGGTGAGGAAAATCGGCTGGTGCTGGAAGTGATCGATACCGGAGTGGGGTATGCGCCGAGCGCCTCCAACCCCACCCAGCCAGGCGGCAATGGCTTCGGCCTTGCCCAGGTACGTGAACGCGTGGCCACTGCTTATGGCGGGCGCGGCACGGTCAGTGTTCAATCCGAGCCCGGTACCGGCACCACCGTGCGCATCAGTCTGCCCATCCACGAATGACCAGCCCTCCGACCGCCCTGATCGCCGAAGACGAACCCCTGCTGGCCGCCGCCCTTGCGGCCGAACTGGCAAAAGCATGGCCCGAACTGCGCATTGCCGCCACCGTCGGCGATGGCGAGAGCGCGGTCGAGCAGGCACTCCGGCTTCAACCTGACGTGCTGTTCTTCGATATCCGCATGCCCGGCCAGAGCGGGCTCGATGCCGCCGCGGAACTGGCCGATACCTGGGATACCGGTGCGCGGCCATTTCCCGCACTGGCCTTCGTCACGGCCTACGACCAGTATGCGGTGCAGGCCTTCGAAACACAGGCCGTGGACTATGTGCTCAAACCCGTGCAACCCGAGCGGCTGGCAAAGACGGTACAGAAACTGCGTGAGGCTTTGCACAGACGCCCTTCCGCTTCCTCTACGGCGGGCCCCATTGGAACTGGTGACGCGCTCGAAGCCACCGCGCATCAGCTGCGGCAGCTGCTGGCAGCGCTGCAACCCTCGCCCCAAGCAGCAGCCGCCCCTACCCGCTTGCGCCAACTGCAGGTCAGCAGCGCCGCGGGCAGCAGCGTCATCCGCATGGTGCCTCTGGCGGAGGTTTTATATCTGCAGGCTGCGGACAAGTACGTACGGGTGGTGACGGCAAACGGCGAGCACCTGCTGCGCACACCGCTGAAGGAATTGTTGCCGCTACTCGATGCCGAGGAGTTCTGGCAGATCCACCGAGGCACAGTAGTACGCGCCAGCGCCATCGAGGCCGTTCAACGGGACGAAAGCGGCAAATACATCATCTCCCTGCGCGGGCACGCCGACCACCTGCTGGTAAGCCGGCTATACAGTCACCTGTTCAAGGCAATGTAGATTCATTTCAGCGCCAACCATGGCGATGGTGGCGATGCCGGCCATGCCTGTAATACCTCGGCGGCTCGTAATACACCGGCGCTGGACGGTACACCACACCCGGTTGGTAATAGACCGGCGGGGCCACGTAGACCGGGCGCGGTGCCACATAAACTGGCGCGGGCTGCACGTACACCGGTTGCGGCGCGTAGTACGGACGGGCATTGCTGACCCCGACGGACACACCCGGCCCGCCAACCCCGACCGACCAGTAGACATCGCTGCGTGCCTGTGCCACTGAACTGGCACCCAAGGCTGCCGCACCGAGCAGCCCCAAAGCCAGAAAGCGCCTGAAAGACCGCCAAACACGTGATTGAATCTGATTCATAAGGGACTCCTCAATAAGCCGTGCGCCAGAAAATGCGGCCGATATGACCAGGACACCAGATGAGCGCAGGACGCGACTGCCCCTATTAAACGGGCCAAACCCGGATACAGACCACCGCTGCTCAGTGAAACCCGTGTCAAAAAGTAAACAGTCTTCCTAAGGAGCCGGATCAAGGGAGCTTAGAACGGCGAGTGACATGGCCAACACGCCGAGGCTGATGGTCGGCCGCGGTTCCGGTGCGAATGCGGGGGAATGATTGGGCGGCAACGGAGGGGTGCTGCCGTTGCGGGCCGCAGCCTCGCGCTCGGGCGCATAGGCGCCGAGACCGAAGAACATCGACGGCACGCCGGCGTCGACGAACTCCGAGAAGTCCTCCCCGGCCGTGGTCGGCGGCGAAATACGCACTTTGTCGCCCAGGGCGGCGCGCAACATTTTCGCGGCACGGGCTGTCACACCAACATCGTTAACCACGCCCTTCACGCCCTCGACAATCCGGATGTCCGGGACGGGTGCATCCGACATGGCCGCCGAGGCCTTTGCTACCCGTTCAACAGAGGCTAGCAGCTTCGCGCGCTCGCCTAGGTCACGGGTGTACAGGCTGCCCCGCACCAGCACGTTGTCGGGCACGATGTTGGGTGCGCTGCCGCCTTGGATGGAGCCGATGGTGAGCACGCCAAATTCCGCCGGATTCTTCTGCCGCGCGAGGACGCTCTGCAGGTCGGTCACGAAGCGCGCAGCGATGACCACGGGATCGATAGTCTTGTCAGGCATCGAGCCGTGGCCTCCACGACCGTGGAAGTCGATCTCCAATTGATCGGAGTTCGAGGTCCGGATACCAGGCGCGAAGGAGATCGCGTCATTGGAGAACGGCGCCACGTGCAACGCGAATGCGACGTCGGGCTTGGGGTACCGCGTGAACAGGCCGTCCTTCAGCATCGCCTTGGCGCCGCTCACGGTCTCCTCGGCCGGCTGTGCAACGAACATCAGGGTGCCGTGCCAACGATCCTTCATATCCACCAGCCGACGTGCCGTGCCGACCCATGCGGCCATATGGATGTCATGGCCGCAGCTATGCGCCACGAAGGTCTCGCGGCCATTCCACACGGCCTTGGTGCGGCTGGCGTAGTCGAGCCCGGTCTTCTCCTCCATCGGCAGTGCGTCCAGCTCGGTGCGCACCATCGCAACTGGTCCATGGCCGTTACGAAAGATAGCGACAACGCCAGTGCCCCCGACCTTCTCCATCACTTCAAAACCGATTCCGCGCATTGCTTCAGCGAGCTTCGCGGCGGTGCGCGTTTCCTGGAACGAGAGTTCGGGGTGAGCGTGGATATCCTTGTAGAGTGCGTCGAGCACCGGATAGTCGCGTTCGACGGCTGCGCGAATCGCGGCAGCGGTCCCGACAGCATCCGGGGCAGCGGCCGCCGACGACGACAGCAGGGCGGCTGCGATCGCTGCCAAGGCGGTAGGTTTGAGCATCATGGTCATATCAAATGAGAGTTGGGTAATAAAACTCATCGAGGGTTCTTAGCTACGGGGCAATTAGCACCTCTTCTGGGAAATGCGTAATTCGAAACTATTTACCCAACTAACAGGGTGCGCCAAATTATCTTCCTAGAAAGACAAATTACAACTCAGGCTTTCCCTAGTTCCATTGCTACCATGCTTCGCTGAGGCATCGCAGGAGATCGTCGAGGGGGTGCGGCTCGGTGCACTCGTGCTCTTCGGCCTCATGTGAAATACCTATCTGGAGCTATCGAGAAACAAAAAATTCATACGCATCCTGTTTCGCAGAATCTGCCTCGCCTCGCGTCCTAAAATCGGGTTATGTCTTCTCCCAAAGAACCGGCGAAATCGGCCAAAACGGCTGAAACCCCAAAGCCCAGCAACTTTCTTCGGCACGTGATCGAGGCCGATCTCGAAAACGGCGCCTACGCCAGCCGCCGCTGGGGCGGCAGCCCGGGTGATGGTCCCCACCATACGGGCGGCATTCCGGACCCCGCCAAGATCCGCACCCGCTTCCCCCCTGAGCCCAACGGCTACCTGCATATCGGCCATGCCAAGAGCATCTGGCTGAATTTCAGCCTGGCCGACCAATACGGTGGCGTATGCCACTTGCGCTTCGACGATACCAACCCTGAGAAGGAAGAACAGGAATATGTCGACAGCATCCGCGAAACCGTGGCCTGGCTCGGCTACAGCACCTTGCTGGCTGATCAGCCCCAGGCGCCCGGTACAGAGCAGCCGCACGAATACTTCGCGAGCAACTATTTCGATTTCATGTATCGGGCTGCCGAATACCTGGTCGAATCCGGGCATGCCTATGTAGATGAGCAAACCCCCGAGCAGATGCGCGCCGCGCGCGGCGACTTCGGCACGCCGGGGACCAACAGCCCCTTCCGGGACCGCACGCCGGCCGAAAACCTGAGCCTGCTGCGCGAGATGCGGGACGGCAAGCACGCCGATGGCGCCATGGTGCTGCGCGCCAAGATCGACATGGCTTCGCCCAACATCAACATGCGCGATCCCACGATTTACCGCATCCGCCGGGCCACGCACCACAACACCGGGGACAAGTGGTGCATCTATCCCATGTACACCTACGCGCACCCCATCGAGGATGCGCTGGAGCAGATCACCCACAGCGTCTGCACCCTGGAGTTCGAGGATCAGCGCCCCTTCTATGACTGGCTGCTGGAACGCTTGTGCGAAGGCGGCTTGCTCACGGCCCCCTCCCCTCACCAGTACGAATTCGGCCGGCTCAATGTGGAGCATGTCATCACCAGCAAGCGCAAGCTGCGCCAGCTAGTGGAAGAAAAACACGTTTCCGGCTGGGACGATCCGCGCATGCCTACGCTGGTTGGCATGCGCCGGCGCGGCTACACCGCGGAATCGATCAAGTTGTTCGCAGAGCGCAGCGGCGTCACCAAGACCGGCAACGCCTGGACCGACTATGCGGCCCTGGATGCAGCCCTGCGGGAAACGCTCGACCCTCACGCCACGCGTGCCATGGCCGTGCTGGAGCCCGTGAAGCTCGTCCTCGAAAACTGGGCCGAGGTGTTCGGCAGCGACACCCATCTGGAAGCCTGCGAAGCGCCTGCCCACCCCCATCACCCTGAAATGGGCCAGCGCCGCTTCACGCTCGGCAAGGAAGTGTGGATCGAACGCACGGATTACGAAGAAACGCCACCCAAGGGCTTCTTCAGGCTGTTCCCGGGCAACAAGGTGCGGCTGAAGTATGGCTATGTCATCGAGTGCACGGGGGCCACGAAAGACGCCGCCGGCAACCTCCAGGCCGTGCTCGCCAAGCTGGTCCCCGACACCAAGTCAGGCACACCCGGCGCCGACAGCGTCAAAGTCAAGGGCGTCATCACCTGGGTCGGCGTGGCGGATGGCAAGCCGGCTGAGGTTCGTTTGTACGACCGCCTGTTCTCCGAGGCGCAACCCGACGCAGGCGGTCGGGACTTCCTTTCCGTGCTGAACCCGAACAGCTTGAGCATCGCTCAGGCCATCGTGGAGCCTGGCCTGGCCAGCGCCGCCCCCGAAAGCCGCTTTCAATTCGAGCGCCATGGCTTCTTCGTGGCGGACCGGCATGATCATGCGCCCGGTCAGGACGGGAATGGCCGCCTCGTGTTCAACCGGATCACGGGGTTGAAGGATTCGTGGAGTAAGTAAGCGAGTAAGCACGACGGCGGCATGGAACCCCTCCTGGCCGCCTGTTACTCATCAGGACCGGGCTGCTTAAGCGTCCGTGTCCGCCTCGCGCTGTGTGCCTTACGTGCGATGCGGTTCCGTATTCCGTTGAAACCGTTAAAGACACGCACATGCCAACCCCACCCTCCAGCCGCAGCGCCAGCCCCGCCCGAGCCGCGGAACGGCCTACCGCCGAGCATACGATGCCCATGCCCAATGTCCCGCATGGCCAGGGGCGGCAAATACGGCATGGCAATGGCCAAACCGCAAGCACCTTGCGTGACGGCATGCATGACACCCAGCAAGAGATCGGCGGCGCTCATCAGGCCCCACGGCGGCCGGCCGCGCCCCCATTCTCGCGAGCCTGATACCGCTGGAAGCCGGCGAGCAGATGAACCATGAGGAAATCCCAGCCCGCAGGGTACCCTTGCCCCGGACCAGGGGGAGATCGAGAACGACTTCATCATCATGCGCGCCATGCAGAACCTGTTCCAGGCAACCCAGGCTCGCCTCGCCAATCTTGAGGGTCCCGAAGCATTTCCTGGCTTGCGCGAGCCGCAAGCGCGAGCGCTCACGGAATTGAAGGAACGCGTTTTCGGGTCAAACGATGGACGAGCTGCGTTTTCCATTCTCGAACGCGCCAGCAGGCGCTACAGCATCAATACCTCGCATGAATTGAATCGCCAGGGGATCATCCTATCCATTTCAGATCAGATCGATCTGTACCGGCATCAAACAAACCTGATGCATCTATTCCGCGCTGATTTCATGGCGGCGCAAGGGTCTCTCCCGCCGCAGACGCCAGCCTTTACCTGGAATGAGAACACCCTCATGGCGGATGATGATTGGCCATTCGCGGAAGCCGAGGAGTACTTGACCCTCCAGTTCACGCCGAATGAAACACACCTGGGACTGCGCAGCAGCGCGATTCAATTCTGGGGTGAGCTGTGGTCCGGCACCACCCAGGTGTTCGACGTCAAGATCGAATTGGATGCCTCCGCGAGCACACTGGATACGATCGCCGCCACTCTTGATGCAGTGGAAATTCCCGCCGATTTCGGGCTCATGCGATCGGTATTGGCCATGTTCACCGAAAGCGCTGATTTCGCAGGATTCGCCCAGGAAACGCTCGATTCCGAAGCAGCCACAAGGTCGTTCGAGATATTTGAACACGCCCATGCCCGCGCCCTCCAGAATGGCAATATCCACCCCTATGGATTGGATTTCCTCGATTTCGAGGTGTGTGCACTGGAGAAGTATCGCGATCAACTGGTACGATGGCTGCAGCAAAAGCTGGTAGCCAATGCCCAGTTGAAAGCGGCGCAGAAGGAACAGACCCGATCCATCGTACCAATGGATGGCGTGCCACAGGAAAAAGTCCACTCCAACCGCTCCGCGCCCACATACAACTGGGCTTTGCGGTTCGACGGCCAGGAAACCTCAACTACCGTGCCTCGGAACGCCATCCAATTCTGGGGCGAATTGCTCGTCTGGTACGGCAGCCCCGGCGAGGCTGTTCCCGCACGCGTATTGGACATCACGTCAGCTGAAGGCCCTGTCCGGCACTGACTCGCTTACAGTTTGCCGGCCGCCGCTGCTTCGGCCCCGGGGCTGGCATCTATCAGTTCATCGATCACCAGCGTCCGATAGTAATAAGCCAGCAACGCACCGGCGTCTTTCAACGCTTGCGTGAGGGCATCAATGTCAGCCCCCGCAACCTCGATCAGAACGCCGGCTTCGTTTTCACGTGCCAGCTCGACATAGCGCAGCATGAATTGATCCTCGCGCCCCACAGACGGCATACCGCCAACCTCTTCCGCACGCTGGCCGAAAGTTTGCCTGATATCTTCCGACCGCACCACGTCCACGGCTCCCACGTGCGCGATAGCGGCCACCTTGTGCGCGGCGTGATGCGCCGCCGACTCATCGGGGAACATCGAGAAAACATGCCCCTTGGGATAGTAGGCGCCACCTATGGTGAAATGGTTGCGCTCGACAACAAAGCTGTTCATGGCGGGTTGCCCCCTTTCCATTCATCTTGCAGATGGAAAGTCCATTCTTGTCCTTTCCACGAAGCCCTGTTGTAGGACAGCAGCGCGGCCTGCCCAAGAGATCATTCATGGGAACTTTTTTCTAGCCCCCACAGCCATGCTTTGACACAATTGTGAAATGTCAATACATGAAATAGGGTTGTGGTCAGGATTGGCCGGCGGGTTGCTCACTCTGGCCGCCCTGACCTTGAGCGACCTCATCTCCGATCATTGGAGCCTGGGGTCGCTGCGCAACGCGGTTTTCGTGTTGGCGGCTGGCGCGGCCGTAATGGTGGTTCTGGGCTTGCCGGAAGTTCTGTTCCCCGAATGGAATGGCCTCGGCCTGCGCATCATCAAGGCAAGCATTGGCCCGCTGGTAGCCGCCTTGACCTTGTTCTACCTGGCGCAATGGATAGGCGGCAGGCGCGAAGATATCGTCGTCTATCGCATCACGGCCTGGGGCGCACGCTTTCTGGTGCTGTCCGCCATCGTGCTGGCTTCGGCCACGATCATGGTATCGGCCACGGAATTCAGGGGCGTGCTGGCGGCCACGGCCATCGTGAACCTTCTGGCCGTACTGCTGGGTGCCAGCCTGGCCCTGCGGGCCTCCGCCTTGGGCGATCCGCTGGCGCGGTGGATGGCGCTCTCCTGCGGAGTACTGTTCTTCATGACCTTGGGCGTCTATCTGCGAGGCCTGCAGTTTCCACTGGGTATGGGCGCATGGATCCTGACCGCCATGCTGACCCTGGCCTATTTCGTTCTGACCTCGGTCCTGGTGCGGATACGCAACCGCGAAAACCGCCGCCTGACTCAACTGACGCGGCTCGATCCCACGATCGAACCCACCACCGGCCTGCCCAGCGGCGCCAGCCTGGTTTCCAAGGTAGAGCATGCCTTCTGGGTAGCTGGGCGCAAGCAGGGCCGCTGCACGGTGGTCTGCATCTACCTGCGCAACCTCTACGAGCTGGCCGATACCGTAGGGCATGGCGCGGACTACCAGATCCTTCAGGTCATGGCAGCCCGCATCCGGCGGACAGTCGGCTTCCGATGCGTAGTGGGTATCTACCACCCGCGCTGCTTCGTGGTGGTGTTCGACACAGACCACTACAGCCAGCGGTTGACCCCCATTCTTTCCCGGCTACGCGCCTTCCTTCCCCAAGCCATCCAGATCATGGGAAACGATGCCAAGGAGCACACCTTCAGGCCCGTCGTGGGCCTGGGGTTGATGGAGTCCGCAGCCAGCCATGCAAACGTTCTGGACATATTGCATGAGGCAGAGCGCCAATCACAGTATTCGAATCCAGCCCAATCCGAAGACAGTATCGACACCATTCAATAAGAGCGGGGATGGGAATGGGCCACCTCCCAACCCTTTCGCACCTAAGCCGGAGTACTGCATACTGCACCTATCGTCTCGTATGGCTTTGACAAAGGTGTGGCATGGATTACCTCCCCCAGCTCCTGACCCTTTCCGGCATCATCCTGCTGGCGTGCGCCAGCCCGGGGCCCGATTTCGTGGCCATCACCTCACAAGCGCTGAGCGACCGCCGCTCTGGCGTTTTCACGGGGTTGGGCATTACCTGCGCCGTGGCTATCTGGGCCTGTCTGGCGGTATTCGGCTTCGGGCTGCTTGTCCAGCAATTCGTATGGCTCTATGAAAGCATCCGCCTGGCGGGGGCGGCTTACCTGGTTTACCTTGGAGTTCGCATGCTGATCGGTGCCTTGCGGCACCAGGCCGATGCCCAAGACATCACCGAGGCGCCGCGCATGAGCATCGGCCAGTCCTGGCGCAGAGGATTCCTGGTAGGCATCACCAATCCCAAGACCGCGACCTTCTTCGCCACCCTCTTCGTCACACTGCTCCCCGTGGGCGCGCCTCTTTGGGTCTACGCGGCAGTGGTCGCGGTCGTGGTCTGTATCACGGCCCTGTGGATGTGCCTGCTGGCCTCGTGTTTTTCAATCAGCGCGGTACGCCGAGCCTATGCACGCATACGCCGCCCCATTGACGCCTTGATGGGTGCCGCCCTGGTCGGCCTGGGCGTCAGGATGGCTGCCAGCCGGTAATTTTCAGGCTGGCTCAGGCATATCGGCCGGCACCTGCAGATGCGAACGTGCCTGTTCCCAGACCTGCCGGGGCGGCAGGGGTTTCAGCTTGTGGTCGCTCCACACCTGGCGCCAAAGCCGCGCGCCGCGACGGCCATGATGCAACCCAAGCATGTGGCGGGCAATCGCTGACCACGGCGTGCCATCTTCGACCGCTTCCCGCTCCATGTAAGCCACCATTTCGGCCTCCACCTCGTCTGGCGAGAGCCCAGGGGTGTCATTTCTTCCCAGAAACCGGGTGTCCCAGTCGCTCATGATCCATGGATGATGGTAAGCCTCGCGCCCCAGCATCACGCCGTCGACGTGCCGCAGATGCTCTGCAATCTGTTCGTTGGTAGTCACACCGCCGTTGAGCACAATGGTGAAATCGGGAAAGTCGCGCTTGAGCCGGTACACCAGCTCATAGCGCAAAGGCGGAATCTCCCGGTTTTCCTTCGGGCTCAGCCCCTTCAGCCAGGCATTTCGCGCATGCACGATGAAAACCCGGCAGCCCGCTATGCCCACGGTACCCACGAAATCGCGCACAAAATCGTAGCTTTCCTCTCGGTCGATGCCAATGCGGTGTTTCACCGTGACAGGCACATCCACCGCGTCGACCATCGCCTTTACCCCATCGGCCACCAGTTGAGGCTCGGCCATCAGGCACGCACCGAACGCGCCGCGCTGCACCCGTTCGCTGGGGCAGCCACAATTGAGGTTGATCTCGTCGTACCCCCACCGCGCGCCAATCTTCGCGCACTCAGCCAATTCAGCCGCCTCGCTACCGCCTAACTGCAAGGCCACCGGGTGTTCGCATTCGTCCATGCGCAGGTGCCGCCGCTCGGCACCATGCAGCAGGCCCCCCGTGGTGACCATTTCGGTGTAAAGCAGGGTTTGACGGGTCAGCAGGCGGTGAAAGAAGCGGCAATGCTTATCAGTCCAGTCGAGCATCGGCGCGACAGACAAGCGCCAAGGACTAACCGGCGACGCGGTTGATTCGGCCAAATTCGGAAAAGTCGACATGGCTCGATTATCGTTCCAGGGGGAAAACAGCCCTGAACCGGTTCTTCGCCCTCGGTTAAAAAAGAAAAATTTCGCACCGATGTCACATACGGCTCGGCTCGCTCGTCATGTCACCGCAACCCATTTTGCAATCCATTCCCAAGGAGATTGAACCATGCCCCCCAAGCTCGACCCTTTTACAGCCGCCCCCGCCCAGATGAAAGCATGGAGGAGTGCTTCCATGGCCATTGCGGCCAGCATCGAGCCCAGTCTCGTGTCGCTGGTCGAAATCCGCTCATCGCAGATCAACAGTTGCGCGAACTGCCTTAACATGCATACCGTCTTCGCGAGAGAGCGCGGGGAAACCGAACAGCGGATCTATCTGCTCTCCGCCTGGCGCGAAGCCCCTTGCTACTCCGATCGCGAGCGCGCGGCGTTGGGATGGACAGAGGCGCTCACGCGGTTGTCGGAAAGCGCGGAGCTGGAGGTGGAGCGGAAAGCGCTGGCGGCCCACTTCACCGAAGAGGAACAAGTGAAGCTCACGCTCATGATCAACGTCATCAATGGCTGGAACCGCCTGGCGGTAGGTTTTGGTCTGTGGATCGACCCTGCAGCAGTAAGGGCCATGGCACAAACGCCGGCCCAATGACGCACTCAGTCCCCCCGTCAGAGCAGGCCGCCGCGAGCTTCCATCCGCTGCGGCCCATGCTGCTCCGTGTGGCCTATCGCATGTTGGGGTCGGTCGCGCACGCCGAAGATATCGTTCAAGATGCCTTCATCCGCTGGATGGAGGTCGACCCCAACGAAGTACGCGTACCTGAAGCCTTTTTGCGCCGCATGGTCATGCGGATGTGTCTGGATGAGCTCAAATCGGCGCGGCACCAGCGTGAAACCTACATCGGCCCCTGGCTCCCCGAACCCATGGTCGAAGAAGACGAGGAAGAAGACGTGGCGCTGCCACTGATGCTCGCGCTCGAGCGCCTGTCCCCGCTCGAACGCGCGGCATTTCTGCTGCACGACGTATTCGGACTGGAGTTCGAGGAAGTGGCGGCAACGATTCATCGCGAGCCAGCCGCGTGCCGGCAACTTGCAGCCCGGGCACGGGTCCACGTCCGGGAATCCCGGCCGCGCTTTCGCGTTGAAAAGCAGCGTGGATTGGAAATCGCACAGGCTTTTTTCGCGGCATCGCGCAGCGGTGATGCGAGTACGCTCGGCGCCATGCTGGCGAATGATGTCAGCCTGCACGCCGATGGTGGAGGCAAGCGCCCGGCGATCATGCAGCCGGTCTTCGGCTTCGAGCAGGTGATGAAAATCCATGCCGGCCTGGCTACTCTGTTCCGCAAGAGCAGTTCCACCTTCGTACGCGCATGCTACATCAACGGCCTGCCCGGATTCGTCACGCTCGAAGGCGACGGGCAGTTGCAGACCACGGCGCTCGAAATCGAGAATGACAAAATCGTGGCCATCTACGTGGTGCGCAACCCCGACAAGCTGCGGCACCTGCACTAAGGCATGCCGCTGCAGACATAAGCTTGGCAGCTCACCTGCCCAGGAGCTTCAGAAACGCCCTGGTATGAGGCACATCGCGAAGAAACGGGGGCACCGAAAGCACCAGCAGCAGAGCAGCCAGTGGTACGACGCAGATGAAGCCGATGAACTTGAAGCCGAGTGCGCCGGTAATGCCTCCGAGCACGAACATCCCCACGAGCCCTGCGGAAACCCGCATGCGCCGCCAGTTGTGCACGACGACCTGGTGTGGTGCCTGCCGGTGCCGGGCCCGGAAAATGATTTTGCCCAGTTCCATTCCCAGATCAGTGATGTTTCCGGTCATGTGCGTGGTTCGGATGCTGCCGCCCGACGTCTTCGAGCCAACGGCATTTTGCAGTCCCATGATGAACGAGAGCAGCAGAACCGTCAGCGGCACGGCAAAAGGCGTGCTCCAGGTCAACATGACCGTGCCCATCAGTCCGAAGGGAAACATGAGCAATGCTTCGAGCATCAGTGGCAGCGCGTAGACACAATAAAGCCGGTGCTGGCGGCTCCAATTCACCAGCATGGCGCATACAGCCGCCCCTGTGATGAAAGCCAAAATGGCTCCCAGCGCATTCAGCAGAAGCTTTCCGTTCTCGAGAACCAGCCCATCAGCCAACTGCGAAGCAAAGCCCGTCATATGCGAGGTATACATGTGCAGCATCAGGAATCCGCCCGCATTCACCGCCCCGGCGTTGAATGCCAGCAACAGCCCGAGAGCAATATTGGTTGAGTAGGTTCGATGCCGGCTGGTGAGATGGCGAATTCTGCGCATGGGGTTCTCCAGCCCTTATTGTGCTCCCGAGGATTCCTTCATCCTGAATGCGCAAATGGATATGCGCTTACAGCAAAAAACCCGCCGAAGCGGGTTCTTTACCGGATCTTCCGTGGTACGTCGTATACCGTACGCCGGTTATTCCATGTGCAGGCCGCCGTTGCACGAGAAATTGGCGCCGGTGGTGAAACCGGAGTCCTCGCTGGACAGCCACGCGACGATGGAACCGATTTCCTCGGGCATACCCAGGCGCTTGACCGGAATGGTGGCCACGATCTTTTCCAGCACGTCGGGCCGGATGGCTTTCACCATGTCGGTACCGATATAGCCCGGGCTCACGGTGTTCACAGTGACACCCTTGCTGGCCATTTCCTGTGCCAGAGCCATGGTGAAGCCGTGCATGCCGGCCTTGGCCGCCGAATAGTTGGTCTGGCCAGCCTGTCCCTTTTCACCGTTGACCGAGCTGATCTGGACGATACGGCCCCAGCCTCGCTCCACCATGTCAGGCACGACCTGCTTGGTCACGTTGAACATGGAGTTGAGGTTGGTGTCGATCACCGCGTCCCAGTCGTCACGGGTCATCTTCAGGAACATGCGGTCACGCGTAATACCCGCGTTGTTGACCAGCACGTCGATCGGGCCGTGCTCGGCCTTGGCCTTGGCAAAGGCCTCCGTGGTGGATTGCCAGTCACTCACGTTACCCACGCTGGCATAGAAGGTGAAGCCCTGAGCCTTCTGCTCATCAAGCCACTTCTGGAAATCGCGTGTTGGG
The DNA here is from genome assembly GCF_049532675.1 of Ottowia sp. VDI28. Taxonomy (NCBI): domain Bacteria; kingdom Pseudomonadati; phylum Pseudomonadota; class Betaproteobacteria; order Burkholderiales; family Comamonadaceae; genus Ottowia; species Ottowia sp. VDI28. Next base: position 3,892,327 of record NZ_CP149820.1, read on the forward strand.
CCGCAACCAGCGATGACCTTGAACCCTTCCTTGTGCAAGCGACGGCAAATCGAAGTACCGATACCACCCATGCCACCCGTCACATATGCAACTTTCTGACTCATCGTCTGTCCCCTTGGTTAATTCAATTCAGTTATAAAAAATCTTTCAGGAAATACGCCGATGGATAGATGGATATCGTCATTCCCAGATGGCCGTGCATCCTGCAGGCGAAGTGGTGGGAATGACGAACGGCGTAACTCCTGTTCAAATCATCTTTCGAGGGCGAGCGCAACGCCCATGCCGCCGCCGATGCACAAACCGGCCACGCCCTTCTTCGCCCCGCTGCGCTGCATCTCGTGCAACAGCGTGACCAGAATCCGGCAACCGCTGGCGCCGATCGGGTGGCCGATGGCGATGGCGCCGCCGTTCACGTTGACTTTTGCCGGATCAACCCCGAGCAGCTTGTTCACTGCGCAGGCCTGGGCCGCGAAGGCTTCATTGAGTTCAAACAGGTCGACATCGCTCACATTCCACCCTGCCCGCTTGAGCGCTTTCTGCGTCGCGCCGACAGGGCCCAGACCCATGGTGGCCGGATCAAGGCCGACAGTCGCGTAGCTGGCAATGCGCGCCAGAGGCGTCAAGCCCATGGCGGCGGCCTTCTTGGCTGTCATGACGACCACGGCGGCGGCGCCATCGTTGATGCCGCTGGCGTTGCCGGCTGTCACGGTGCCGGCCTTGTCGAAGGCGGGGCGCAAGCCTGCGAGGGCTTCCGCATTGGTCTTCGTATTGATGTACTCATCGGCAGCGAACACCACCGGATCACCCTTGCGCTGGGGGATGCTCACAGGCGTGATTTCATCCTTGAACTTGCCTGCGGCCTGCGCAGCGGCGGCCTTCTTCTGGCTGTTCAAGGCCAGTTCATCCTGCTGCTCGCGGGAGATGCCCTCCTGCTTGGCAACGTTCTCGGCCGTGATACCCATGTGATACTGGTTGTAGACGTCCCACAGGCCGTCAACGATCATGGAATCGATCATTTTCCAGTCGCCCATGCGCATGCCGTCGCGGCTGCCGAGCAGCACGTGCGGGCTGGCGCTCATGTTTTCCTGGCCGCCTGCCACCACGATCTCGCTGTCGCCCGTCGCAACGGCCTGATGCGCGAGCATCACGGCCTTCAAGCCCGAGCCGCATACCGCGTTGATGGTGAGCGCCGGCACCGCCTTCGAGATGCCCGCCTTGATCAGCGCCTGGCGAGCCGGGTTCTGGCCCGCACCGGCAGCCAGCACCTGCCCCATGATGACTTCGCCGACCTCGTCGAGACCGACCTTGGCGCGCTCCAGCGCGGCCTTGAGAACGATGCTGCCCAGCTCTGTCGCCGGCACTTTGGCCAGCGAGCCACCGAACTTGCCCACGCCCGTGCGTGTTGCTGAAACGATGACAATATCTTCCACTTTATCTCTCCTTTTCTTGAAATCAGTTGCGTTGAATTCTGGCGGGGTCAAGCTTTGACCTTCACGTAGCTGCCTGGTGCGGGTTCACTGGCCTTGTACTTGCCGGCTTTCCCGTAGCTCTTGGGCGCGGCGATCTGCTTGCCAGCATGGCCCTTGAGCCAGGCGGCCCAATCAGTCCACCAACTGCCCGGCACCTCCTGTGCGCCCGCGATCCATTCGTCGACGCTCCTGGGAAACTTGCCGTCGGCCCGAACCCAATGGCTGCGCTTCTTGGCCGCCGGGGGATTGATCACACCCGCGATGTGGCCCGAAGCCCCCATCATGAAACGCTTCTTGCCCGGCAGAACTTGCGTGGAGGCATAAGCCGCCCCAATGGGCACGATGTGGTCTTCGCGCGAGCCGTAGATGTAGACCGGAATATCGATCTTGCCCAGATCGATCTTTTCGCCCGCCACGGTGCATTTACCGGGCTTGATAAGGTTGTTCTCCAGATAGGTATTGCGCAGGTACCACGCGTAAAACGGCCCCGGCAGATTGGTCGAGTCGCTATTCCAATACAGCAAATCGAACGGCGGTGGGGTTTCACCTTTGAGGTAGTTGCCCACTACGTAGTTCCATACGAGATCGTTCGGGCGCAGGAAGCTGAAAGTGGACGCCAGGTCCTGCCCTTTCAGCAGGCCGCCGCTGCCCATCTGCATCTCGCGGAACCTGACCATCGCCTCATCGATGAAGACATCGAGGATGCCGGTGTCCGAGAAATCGACGAGCGTGGTCAGCAAGGTCGCCGAAGCCACAGGTTGTTCACCGCGCGCGGCCAGCACCGCCAGTGCAGTGGTCAGGATGGTACCGCCCACGCAGAAGCCCAGTGCGTTGATCTGCGGCGAGCCCGTGATGTCCTGCACCGTATGGATGGCCTTGATGGCCGCATCTTCGATGTAGTCGTCCCAGGTTTTCCCCGACAGCGTCTGATCGGGATTGCGCCAGCTCACCACGAAGGTGCGATGTCCTTGGCTGACGGCATAGCGGATGAGAGAGTTCTCCGGCTGCAGATCAAGGATGTAGAACTTGTTGATGCAAGGCGGCACCAGCAGGAAGGGACGCTCATGGATCTTGGCCGTCAGCGGTTTGTATTCGAGGAGTTGGAACAACTCATTCTCGAACACCACCGCGCCTTCGGTGGTGGCCACGTTGCGGCCAACCTCGAACAGGCTTTCGTCGGTCATCGAGACATGGCCTTGCTGCAGGTCGTGCAGCATGTTCTTCACGCCCTGCGCCAGGCTTTCGCCCTTGGTCTCGATGGCCTTCTGTTGCGCCTCGGCGTTGAAGGCCAGATAGTTGCTGGGAGCGGATGCGGCCATCCACTGTTCCACGGCGAAGCGAATACGGTTTTTGGTCTTGGCATCGCCCTCGGCGGCTTCTGCCATGGCCATGAGCGTGCGCGCATTGAGCAGGTACACCGCCGCATTGAACGATGCCAGCGGATTGTTGCTCCAGGCCTCCGCCTTGAAGCGCCGGTCTTTCAGCGGCAGGTTGGAGTGCAGCGCCTGGTTCCACAGCTGCGCGGCTTCTTCCAGGTAGCCAGCCTGCAGCTGCTGCAGCTTCTCGGGGGAGAATTTCAGCATCTGCGCCTCACTTTGGGGCGCCAGCGAGGCGAGGTTGCCGATGTCGATGTTCTGGAATGCCTGAAAGGCCTTGAGCCACCCGTCTGCAAAACCTTGCCCGAGAGACTCGGCCATGTTGGGAGGAAAGGCTCCGGACATCCCCGGCCACAGTGTGGCGGCGGGCTTCTGATTCATGGGGTCTTTCTCCTTGCTACGTTCCACTGGTTGCCGTCAAGAGTATGCGCATCACACGTGACGCGTGCCTGACAACAATGCCAATATACGCCCAGTTCGCGGCTCTACAAGGCGCCAGCCCCTCAGGGCATACCACTAGTGCACTAAATCAACAATTCACTAAAACTAGCTTGTTGATGGCTCTGGCTCTGGCTCTGGCTGTGGCTTGCTCACTCCTCGTCCGCCACGGTTGATTCGGTGTTTTGCGAATCGCCCGCATGGGCAGGGATGACTCGGCCATGCTCATCAGCCAGCCCCACCAGCAGCGCGCGCCCATCCGGCATTGCACGGAACTCGCCGAACCTGGCTTTTTCAAAGCGCGCGCCCTCGCCTTCGGCGAAGAAATAGGCGTCAGTCACCAACACCCATTGCCCCTTGAGCTGTTTCAGCGGCAGCAGGATTTCACCTGCTTCCACGGCTTCGCCGGGCTGCGCCAAACGCAGAAGCTCGGCTTCGTTGCGCTCATTCAAGCGCGCGACGGCCACGGCGCGCTTGGATAGTTGATACGCGCCTGATTTTTCCAGTTGGTCCTGCATGGGTTGCGGAATGGAAAAGCGCAACTGCATGTAATCGCCTTGCATCAACGAGCGCGGATCCACCGGCGCGAGCGGCACCAGGATGCGCTCACCCTTGGCAATCACGGTTTCCTTGCGCCAGATGTCCGCGTTCGCCGCACCCAGGGCGATCACGCCCCCCAGCAGCACCCAGGCTGCGCCATAACGCGCGCGGGTCAGCGCGGGCGCGGCAGCGGATGAACGGCGGGCGCGCAATACCAGCAAAACCAGAGCCATGGCCGCGCCCAGCAACGCCAAGCCCAGGCCCTTGGCCGCGAGCGGCCAAGCCACGTTGTAGTAGAAGCTGGACAGCAAGGCCAACACCACCAACGCGCATGCCGCCAGCAAGCGCCAGCGCGCGCTGGCCGCGGCCATGGCCGCCACCAAGGCCACCGTGCCCACCGCAGGGCTGAACCAGGCCGCCAACGCGAGCACCGCACAAGTCAGGTACAGCAGTGGCTGCCAACCCTCGCGAGCCGGCTCTGCGACTGACCAGCGCCGCATCAATACCCAGCCACTGCCCAGCACCAATGGCACGGCCACCCAGCGCGGCAAGGCCAATAACCAACCCGAGCCCCACCCCCGCACGCTTTCGGCGTCATGGAGGACTGCACCGAACAGGTGCATGGGCAAATACCACCAAGTGCCCACTGACAACGCGCACAGCAGCAGTCCTACCGCGAAGCCGTCGGCCAGCGCGGCGCAGCGCGCAGCGCCCGGTTGACCAAGCCAGCGAACCTCATGCCCGCACCACCATGCCCATGCCAGCGCCAACAGCGGCAGGGCCAAGGCAGAGAACGCCAACACCAACGCGTCGGGCATACCCGCCACATTCAAGCTCGTCATCAGCGTGGCAAGCAGCGCAAATGCCAGCACCACGCCCATCAGACGCACGACCCACAGCGCCGCCGTCATCCACGCGCTGACGATCAGGGCGGCGGAAACGAAAATGCAAGCAGCCCACATGGCCCGCTCGCTGCCGCCAGAGTCATCCATCCACCGCAGCAGCACCAAGGCCAAGCCCAGCCCCCATAGTTCCAATGCCATGCAGGTGGCAAAGATATGGCGTGTACCGCGCAGCCACCACACGGCCGCTGCCAGACCCAATGCCCCCGCGACATAGCCGGCAGGGGAGCGCAGCAATGCATCCCCCAATCCAAACCCCAGAAAAACCAGCAGCGGCACACTGCAGAGCAGCGCCCCCAGCAGTACCAACGCGGCCAGCAGCGGCGAGGGTTCGGTATCGCCCTCCGGGGTCCAGCCTTCAGGCCACCAGGCCTGGGCCTGCGCGCGATTCAACCAATGAGCATTCATGCCTGCGCCCCTTGATTCCAGGCATGCTGCTGACGCAGCAGCCATGTGGCGCTGCCTCCCAGGCAAGCCATTCCCAGCAGGCCGAGCAGCAGGAGCGCACCCACTTCATAGTCATCTTGAAACAGCACGCGTGTGGCCAGCGCCATGAACAGCACATTGGCCGCGAGCATCGCCAGCGCCAGGCTGGGCAAATCGCGCCATCGGCTGCGCAGGCTCATCCAGAGCACGCCCGCCACCAACACAGCCGCCACGGGCCACGCCACGGACAAGCTGTCCATCATGAATATGCCTGCCGAGCCCAGCCCGGCCCAAGCCGCCAGCGCCAGCCCTACCGCCAACCGGTGCGACCAACGGCCCAACCCACTGGCCAGGCGCAGCCACGGCAAACTGGCCACCAGCATAGGAACCAGCCCCAATGCGAGCCAAGCCAGCATCGTCAGCACCGCAACGCCGCCATGGTGTTCCTCGTAGCTGAACCATCCCAGCAGCCCGATCGGCCCGGTCCAAAGCGCCAACGCCAGCGCGGCAACGGCCACCCACGTGGTCCACAGCAGATCGCTGCGCGCCGTCAGTACCCACAGGAGGGACAGCCCGGCCCACGCAGCAAACAATTGCCATGCGTCCGCCCCCGTCTGGTAAGTCTGGCCGATGAAGGCCAGCAACCCGCCCAGCACCAGCGTGGCTCCGAGAAGCGCGGCGTTCCTGACCCGCGGAAGCAGGCAGGCGGCAGCCAGCAAAGCGATCAGTGCGCCCTCGATCAGCCCCAGCTTGGCGCTCCGCGACCAATCCTGCCAATTGGCGGCCATCCAGAAAATCAGCCCCGAGCCAAACAGCAGCGCGGCCACCGCCAGAAGCCCGCGCCGCAGCATGCGAGCCAACAAGTCTCCCTCCGGCGGTTCGGTCGCCCAGGTGTAAAGCGGTTGGCGCCAATGGGCGTCTGCCGGATCTTCAGCCGCGAGGCGTTCTGCCGCGCGATAGAGCTGTACGTCCATATCGTTCTTTCATGATGGCGGGTTATCCCGCGATGCACTGGACAATTACGTGGATAACTTTGGGCTAACGCTGTATGGCGTTTGCAAGTCTTTGATTTACAAGCCCGTCTATTGGATTGATTAAAATTTAGGCACCCATGGAGAACTCAGGAACTCTTCAATACATCCATCGTGCCGGGTTATCCCGCGATGCACTGGACAATCGTGTGGATAACTTTGGGCCAACACTGTATGGCGGTTGCAAGTCCTTGATTTACAAGCTCATCTATTACGTTGATTAAAATTTAGGCGTCGAGCATCTCGGTCATCACGGTGCCGGTGGATGGGCCAATTCATGTCCGAGCGGAAGCTACGCCGCGCCGGCCCTGCCCTTTTATATCCGCCAGATACATGCCGCCATACGGCCGGTCGTGCCCAGCGCAGGTTGATCGCGGCGATGTGAAAAGAATCGGTTTGGCTGCGCCACGGTACACCACCCGCTGGTGCCATCATTGCCGTACACCCGGTTCACGCCAACGGCTGCCAGCCGCCTGCGGGCCAATGCGGGCAGATCAGCCAGGTACTTACCGCCACCCAGCGCATCGAAGGAAGAAGCAGCGCCCGCATCGTTTTCCACGAAGGCTGCGCGCACTTCGGCGCCGACCTCGAAGGCGCGAGGGCCAATGCAAGGGCCCAGCCAGGCCATGACCTCCCCGGCCCCCTGTAGATAGGCGGAGGACGCCTGCGCGGGCGCGGCTGATGCCAAGGCTTGCAAGAAATGCACGGTGCGCTCCAGAACGCCCCCCGCCAAGCCGCGCCAGCCTGCATGCGCGGCACCGACCACCGTGCCTGCCGCGTTGGTGAACAGCACCGGCAGGCAATCCGCCACCATCATGGTGCAGGCCAAGCCGCGCTGCGCGCTGATGGCGCCGTCGGCCTCGGTACCATCCGGGGTCTTCGCATCGAGTTCGGCCACATCCGTGCCATGCACCTGCTTCAGGAACACCGGACGTGCCGCCAAAGCCTCCTGCAGCATGCCCCGGTTGGCCGCGACCGCAGCGGCGGAGTCGCCCACATGATCGCCCAGATTGAAACGATCCCAGGGTGCGGCTGATGCGCCCTGCCCGGCTACCGGGCCGTCGCGCGTAGTAAACATGGCGCGCACCCCCGAGGGGGTAGGCCAATCAGGGACGATCCAGCCTTGATCCGGGCGCATCAATGTGGAATGAGTGATTTCAGAGCGTGTTGCGAATTCAAGCCTCGGCATCAGGGCAGGCCGAGGGCTGTGCTTTCTGGAATGCTTCCAGCTTCATACAGGCTTCGAAAACTGCCATGGTGCGAGGCAATCCGCTGAGATCGCAATCGAAGCGCTGGGCATTGAAGATCTGCGGCACCAGGCAGCAATCGGCCATGGTGGGTGCTTCGCCATGGCAATAGGTCGAGTTGGGCGCGGCGGCCAGATGGCCCTCGAACGCTTCCAGGCCCACATGCACCCAGTGCTTGTACCAGCCATTCTTCGCGTCGTCGCTTACCTGCAGATCGCGTACCAGGTATTTGAGTACACGCAGATTGTTGAGCGGATGGATCTCGCACGCCACCACCTGCGACAACGCCCTCACTCGGGCGCGGCCCAGCGAATCGGCCGGCAGCAAGGGAGGTTCAGGGTGTGTTTCATCGAGGTATTCGATGATGGCCATGGACTGAGTGAGCCGCTGGCCTTGGTCTGTTTCCAGCAGCGGCACCAGTTGTTCCACGGTCAGTGCGGCAAACTCAGGCTTCTTCTGCTCACCCTTGGTCAGGTGAACGGGCATGTACTCGTAAGCCAAGCCTTTCAGATTGAGTGCGATACGCACACGAAACGAAGCTGATGAGCGGAAGTAGCTGTAGAGTTTCATAGCCCGAAGGATACAGTACCTATATGCCCTCACGCGTGTTCGCGGGAGCGGCACAGGCTCCTCATCGGGAACCTTGAGAAACCACTCAAACCAACCAGGAAAAAGCTGAAGCCATGATTCTTGAAATCGCCGACATCCGCATCACCGCCGGCAAGCAAGCCGAGTTCGACGCCGCTATTCAGACTGCCATTGCCACGGTCATCTCCCGCGCCAAGGGGTTTCAAGGCGCCACCGTCCGGCGCAGCATGGAGTCACCCGAGCGCTATGTGCTGCAGGTGCAATGGGCCACGCTGGAAGACCACACCAAGGGCTTTCGCGAATCGCCCTTGTTCGGCGAATGGCGCGGCATCATCGGGCCGTTCTTCGCCGCACCTCCTCATGTGGAGCACTTTGAGGCGATCTAAGCCCAAGCCGGATAGCTCTTAGAGCTTGAAGGCCTTGCGCGCCTTCGCGACTTCGGGCCTCACCACGCAATCCGCGGCGTGGTCGTTGACCATGCCCATGGCCTGCATGAAGGCATACATGGTCGTGGGGCCCACAAATTTCCAGCCGAGCTTCTTGAGGTCCTTGGAAAGCTGAATGGATTCCGCCGACGTGGACACCTGCTGCGGCTGGTCTGCAAGCTTCTTGGGTTCGTAGCGCCAGAAGAATCCCGCCAGCGAACCCTCCCGCTCCACCATTTCCTGCGCGCAGCGTGCATTGTTGATGACGGCTTCGATCTTGCCGCGATGGCGGATGATGCCGGCGTTCGCCAGCAGCTTCTGCACATCGCCTTCCTCGAATTGAGCGACCCTGTTGAAATCGAATCCATGGAAAGCCGCGCGGAAATTTTCCCTCTTGGCCAAAATGGTGCGCCAGCTCAAGCCTGATTGAAATCCTTCCAGGCACAGTTTTTCGAACAGGCGCTGATCGTTCTTGACCGGAAAGCCCCACTCGTTGTCATGGTAGGGGAAAAACTCGGCGACGGCCGCGCACCAACCGCAGCGTGGCCGGCCGTCAGGCCCGGGGACTGTTGTGCTCATGGATTGGACTTAGCTCCGGCTGGAATGGCGCGAGACTCTTCAGCGTTGAACCGGAGTGCCGATGGGTTGCTGCATCGGGGCGGCCGCCACGGCGCGCTCGGCCAGGAAGATTTCCACGCGGCGGTTCTGCGCGCGGCCGGCTTCAGTCGCGTTGCTGGCGATCGGCTCATGCGAGCCGCGGCCATCGGTACGTACCCGGCGCGTATCCACGCCGCGTGAGGACAGGTAATCCCGGACGCTGTTGGCACGCTGAACCGATAGTGGGTTGTTGATGGCATCGGAGCCAGTCGAATCGGTGTGACCGATGATCGTGACTTCCGTATTCGGCTGGCTGCTCAGGCCCTGGGCAAACTGATCCAGGATAGGGCGCAAGGCCGGCTGGATGTCCGCACGGCCCACGGCAAAGGAAATATCGTTGGGAATATTGAGCTTGAGCTGGTTGTCAGGCGTTTGAGAAACCTGAACGCCGGTGCCCGCGGTGGCACGTTCCATCTCGGCCTTTTTGTTCTCCATGTACCTGGACCAGGCATAGCCGCCCAGCGCACCCACACCGGCGCCGATGGCAGCGCCCTTGCCGTCGCCAAGCAGCCCCCCGGCCACGGCGCCGATACCTGCGCCAATGCCAGTGTTGCGCTGGGTTTCGCTCATGTTGGCACAGCCGGTCATCAGGATCGCGGCGGCGCTGACGGAAAGAATCAATGTGCGATGGGAAGAAATGGTGCGCTTCATGTCATGTTCCTTCTTTTGAAAATCTACAGAAATCTACGGGAGAGACCTGTTTGATTTGAAGTCAGTCAACCACCCCGGCTTTGTAGGACAGGAACTCAATCCCCGTCAAGACGCCGCCTCTCCGTCGTGATTGGAGACCAATTTGGCAAGCAAGCCCATCAATTGTTGCCGCTCGGCCACATCCAGCGGCGCCAGAATGCGCTCCTGGACCCGGACCACATCGGTTTTCATGATGACGGCGGCCTGCTCGCCCGCCGGCGTCAGCCACAGCTGCTTGCGCCGCCGGTCGGAATCAGCCTCCTGGCGGCGCAACCAGCCCTTTTTTCGAGCCGTGCGATCACCGAGCCGATAGTGGCCGCATCGAAAGCCACTCTCCCCGCCAGAGTGATCTGATCCACCCCGGGAGCGTCCATGAGCGTGTGGAGAATGGCAAACTGCACAGGCGTCACGCCGAACGCAGCCATCTCTTCCGAGAACGCCGCCACGGAAATCTGGTGTGCCCGCCGGATCAAATGGCCTGGCGCTTGCTCGAATGCGAAACTACCCTGCTCCATGAGGCTGAGTGTAAGGGGCGGTGGCGGCTACACTGCTGCCCACATGCAGCGAAACCTGATCAAGCATTGCCGCGAATGCGGTACCGCCGTGGCCTACCGCGTCCCCGACGACGGAGATACGCGCGAGCGCGCCATCTGCCCGACCTGCGGCACCATCCACTACACCAATCCGCTCCTGGTTGTGGGCACGGTTCCCTATCTGGGTGACCGGGTGCTGCTGTGCAAGCGGAACATCGAGCCCCGCCTGGGCAAATGGACCTTGCCGGCGGGCTTCATGGAAATGGGTGAAACCGTGGCTCAGGGTGCCGCCCGCGAAACGGCGGAGGAAGCCGGCGCCCAGATCGAAATGGGGCCGTTTTTCAGCACCATGAGCATCCCGCGCGTAGGACAGGTGCATGTCTTCTATCTGGCACGGCTGCTGAGCGAACATTTCGATCCGGGTTTCGAGACCATGGAAGCCCGGCTCTTCACCGAAGCGGAAGTGCCGTGGGACGAAATCTCCTTCACGACCGTGCGGGAAACCCTCAAGTGCTTTTTCGAAGACCTGCGGCGCGGCACCTGGGGCGTGCACGACATCGACATCCACTGGCCGCCGCAATAACCCGAATACGAGCACGCGTGCCTCCCCGCGCACATCCACCGCTGGCCCTCCTGCGCCCGGGCGAAACCTTTCCACCGCTTGAGCAGGCGTGGCCTGAACACTCGGCCGCGCCGGGCCTGCTCGCCGTGGGCGGTGCGCTCGACGTGCCCACCTTGCGCGCGGCCTATTCGTCCACCATCTTTCCGTGGTTCAGCGAAGGTGAACCCATCATGTGGTGGAGCCCGGATCCCCGCATGGTGCTCGCCACCCAGCGTTTCCGCCTGCACCGCTCGCTGCGCAAGACATTGCAGCGGTTCCGCATCAGCGGGCATTGCGAAATCCGCTTCGACACCACCTTCTCCCGCGTGATCGCAGCCTGTGCCGGTGCGCCGCGCGCCGGTCAATCGGGCACCTGGATCGGGCCTGAGATGGTGGCCGCCTATGAAGACCTGCACGCCGCTGGCCACGCCCACAGCGTGGAAACCTGGGTCGACGGGCGCCTGGTAGCCGGGCTTTATTGCGTGGCGATCGGGCAGTCGGTGTTCGGAGAGTCGATGTTCACCGAGGTCAGCGACGGCTCCAAGATCGCGCTGGCGGCGCTGGTGGCATTCTGCAGGCAGCACGGCATCCCCTTCATCGACTGCCAGCAGGTCACGCGCCACCTGGCCTCGCTGGGCGCCACGCCCCTGCCCCGCGCCGAATTTGCGGCACAGGTGCGGCAGCGGGTTCAGGAGCCCGCCCCGCACTGGCGCTTCGACCCCGTATACTGGGATACGTTATTGCCCCCCTTCCCAGCCGACCGGTGACGCACCTCAAGGATCTTCCGCTTCAAACGCTGCAGTTCTATGCCACGGCACCTTACCCGTGCAGCTACCTGCCCGGCCGCCAGGCACGCTCGCAGGTCGCCACTCCCAGCCATCTGATCAACAGCGACATCTATTCCGGGCTCGTCTTGAGCGGCTTCCGCCGCAGCGGGATGTTCACCTACCGCCCCTATTGCGACGGCTGCAGCGCCTGCACCCCCGTACGTATCAAGGTGGCCGATTTCATGCCCGACCGCAGCCAGCGCCGGGCCCGCGCGCGGCATACCGGCCTTCAGGTGCGGACACTCAAGCTCTGCTTCATGCCGGAGCACTACCAGCTCTACCTGCGTTACCAGACCGGCCGCCACACGGGCGGAGGCATGGATCATGACAGTGTCGACCAGTACACCCAATTCCTGCTTCAAAGCCAGGTCAATTCCAGGCTGGTGGAATTCCGCGAACCTTCCGAAGACGGCCTGACCCCGGGCGCCTTGCGGATGGTCTCGATCATCGACCTGCTGAACGACGGCATCTCGGCGGTCTACACTTTCTACGATCCGCAGCCGGCCAAGACCAGCTACGGCACCTACAGCATCCTCTGGCAGATCGATCAAGCGGCCATGCTGGGCTTACCCTATGTCTACCTTGGCTACTGGATCAAAGGCAGCCCCAAGATGGAATACAAGGCGCGCTTTCGTCCCTACGAGCAGCTGGAAGGCGACCACTGGATACTCCAGACCGGCGCCAATGCTGAAACAGCGACCCCCAACAACTAGTCACCATGCGCAAGTCCAACCCAGACGCCCACGTCACACCCACCATCCAGGTGATTGAGCGCATGTTTGCGCTGATCGACGTGCTGGCGTCCCGTGAGGAGGCCATGTCGCTCAAGCAGATCAGCGAACAGACCGGGCTTCACCCTTCCACCACGCATCGCATCCTCAACGATCTGGCTTCCGGCCGCTTCGTGGACCGCCCTGAAGCGGGCAGCTATCGCCTGGGCATGCGGTTGCTGGAGCTGGGCAACCTCGTGAAAGGCCGGCTCAACGTGCGTGACGCCGCTCTGGAGCCCATGCGCGAGTTGCACAAGCTGATTCAGCAACCGGTAAACCTGAGCGTCCGCCAGGGCGACGAAATCGTCTATATCGAGCGCACCTACAGCGAGCGATCAGGGATGCAGGTGGTGCGCGCCATCGGCGGGCGCGCGCCACTGCACCTCACCTCGGTCGGCAAGCTCTTCCTGGCAGCGGACGACCTTGCACGGGTGCGCGCCTACGCCACGCGTACAGGCCTGGCCGGGCACACGCGCAACAGCATCACCCAACTGCAGGTGCTGGAGCGTGAACTCATCAAGGCACGGCAACTGGGTGTGGCGTTCGACAACGAAGAACTGGAGACCGGTGTGCGCTGCATGGCCGCCGGCATCTATGACGATCAAGGCAAGCTGGTAGCGGGGTTATCCATCTCAGCCCCTGCCGACCGGCTCGATGACAATTGGCTGCCCAAGCTTCAGCTCACAGCCAATCACATTTCCTCGTCCCTGGGGAATCAGAACTCTGAGCAAAACCCATAAAAAAAGCCTCCCGTGGAAGGAGGCTGGAGGGTTCTGCGCAAAAGGGCAAGCGCAGAAAATGCTTTTTTGTTTGGATCTCGCCTTACTCGCCAGCGAGTTCTGACCCTGCCAGGGTGCTGGACGGATGCTGATGCTCCACCCAACGGCGCACGCGCTCGGCATCAGCCAGGCGGCTGAGTTTGCCTGAAGAATCCAGGAACACCATGATGAGTTTGCGGCCCGCCACGCGTGCCTGCATCACTAGGCACTGGCCAGCTTCGGAGATATAGCCTGTCTTTTGCAAGCCGATCTGCCAATCGGGGTTATGCACCAACCGGTTGGTATTGTTGTATTGAAGAACCCGGCTGCCGACCGCCACTTCATAGCCAGGAGAAGTGGAAAGCTGGCGCAGCAGAGGATCCTGGGAGGCCGTGGCCACGAGAATGGCCAGATCAGTGGCGCTGGAGCGGTTGGAACTGGAAAGCCCGGTAGGCTCGACATAGCGCGTATCTTTCATGCCGAGCATGACCGCACGTGCATTCATGAGCGAGACAAAACGCGTCAAACCGCCCGGGTAGCTGCGCCCGAGCGCATGGGCGGCCCGGTTCTCGCTCGACATGAGGGCCAGGTGCATCAATTCCCCGCGTGTGAGTGTGCTGCCCACGGCCAGGCGTGAACGGCTGCCCTTTTCCGTATCCACATCTTCCGCGGTGATGGTGATCATCTCGTCCAGCGGCAGATGGGCATCGGAAATGATGAGGCCAGTCATCAGCTTGGTGAGCGACGCGATGGGAAGAACGGCATGGTCATTCTTGCTCAGCAGCACTTCGCGCGTTTCCTGGTCGACCACCAGCGCCACGCTGGATTTCAGATCGAGCGGATCCGCGACATCATGCAAGCCGGCCATCTGGCCAAATGACAAACGTGCGGGCGCCGCGGGTTCAGCACGTGCATGCATGCTCAGACGCGACTGGCGGGACGCCACCGCACGGCTTGCCTTCTTGCTGCCCTTGCCTGCGGCAATGCGGGTCGTCGTCCGGCCGCCTTTCTTGTTGGCAGCTTGCTTGGTGGAGGTGGAAGACTTCCCGCTCTTCTTCTGCGCTGTATGAGTGGCCTTGGCGGGCGCCTTAGCGGACGTTTTGGCAGCACGCTTGGAAGCCGCCTGGCGCTCGGCGGCTTTTTTGGATGCGGCAACAGCTGGTGCGGACGGAGCGAGCCCAATCAGCCCACTCACCGCCGCGACCACCAGGACTCTAGAGAAGATTGACCCCAGATTGCGCAGCGCACCAGTCCGCATGATTATTTACTCGCCCAAAAAAACAACAGTGGGCTGAAGTGTATTCAAACGAGAAAAATCATGCAATATCAGGCAGTTATTTTATTTTGTTAACGCTTTTCCGATTAACTGTATAAAAACCTAGCCTTGTGCCGCCACTCGATCAGCTTTGCTGTGTAACTTGTTGAGTGCACTCAGATAAGCCTTGGCCGAAGCCACGACGATATCCGGATCAGCCCCCACGCCGTTGACCACCCGGCCAGAGTTCTGCAGGCGCACCGTGACCTCGCCTTGGCTCTCCGTAGAGCCGCTGATGGCGTTGACCGAATACAGAACCATTTCCGCGCCGCTTTGCACGTGGCGCTCGATGGCTTTCATGGAGGCATCGACCGGGCCGTTACCCTCCGAAGCGCTCTTGACCTCTTTCCCATCGACGGAGAAAACGATCTCGGCATGGGGCATTTCGCCGGTTTCGCTGTGCTGGGACAGAGAAATGAAACCGTATTGCTCCTTTTCAGCGGTCACGCTTTCGTCGCTCACCAGCGCGAGAATGTCCTCGTCGAAAATCTCGCTCTTGCGGTCGGCCAGCTCCTTGAACTTGGCAAATGCCGCCAGCACCTCTCCCTCGGACTCCAGCATGACGCCAAGCTCCTGCAGGCGCTGCTTGAAGGCATTGCGGCCGCTCAGCTTGCCCAGCACGATCTTGTTGGCGCTCCAGCCCACGTCTTCGGCGCGCATGATCTCGTAGGTGTCGCGCGCTTTCAGCACGCCATCCTGGTGGATGCCGCTGGCATGCGCGAAGGCATTGGCGCCCACAACGGCCTTGTTGGGCTGCACGACGAAACCGGTGGTCTGGCTCACCATGCGGCTGGCCGCGACGATGTGCGAGGGGTCGATGCCCAGATCCAGCCCGAAATAGTCCTTGCGCGTCTTGACGGCCATGACCACTTCTTCCAGCGAACAATTACCCGCCCGCTCGCCCAGACCGTTGATGGTGCATTCCACCTGGCGCGCGCCGCCGGCCTTCACGCCCGCCAGGGAGTTGGCCACGGCCATGCCCAGGTCGTTGTGGCAGTGCACGCTCCAGATGGCCTTGTCGCTGTTGGGCACGCGCTCGCGCAGGGTCTTGATGAAGTTTCCGTACAACTCGGGAATGGCGTAGCCCACGGTGTCGGGAATATTGATGGTGGTCGCGCCCTCCTTGATAACCGCCTCGACGATGCGGCAGAGGAAGTCCATGTCGCTGCGGTAGCCGTCTTCAGCGCTGAACTCGATATCGTCCAGGTGATTGCGCGCAAAACGCACCGACAGCTTGGCCTGCTCGAACACTTCGTCCGGCGTCATGCGGAGTTTTTTCTCCATGTGCAGCGGACTCGTGGCGATGAAGGTGTGGATGCGGCCCCTGGCCGCGCCCTTCAGCGCATCGGCCGCGCGGGAGATGTCGCGGTCGTTGGTGCGCGCCAGCGAGCACACGGTCGAATCCTTGATGGCCTGGGCAATGGCCTGCACGCACTCAAAATCGCCGTTGCTGCTGGCGGCGAAGCCGGCTTCGATCACATCCACCTTCAGGCGCTCCAGCTGGCGCGCGATGCGCAGCTTTTCATCTTTGGTCATGCTGGCGCCGGGAGATTGCTCGCCATCGCGCAAAGTGGTGTCGAAAATAATGAGTTTGTCGGTCATGTGGGTTTTCTCCTGCATGGAGTGTAGTGCCGCCGCATGGCGCGGCGGCACTACACCTGAACGGTCTTCAAGCCGTGGCAGCTTCGTATTGTGCCGCCGGCGCCAACGCGGCCCGCGTGACACCGTTGGCCAGGGCGGCCAAGGCGGCGGAAGTGATGTCATGGTGCATGGCCACGCCAAACAGGGTGCGGTCATCGTCCACGCGCAGCTCCACATAGGCCACGGCCTGGGCGTTGGCACCGCTGCTGATGGCGTGCTCGCGGTAGTCGAGCACGCGCACCCGGTGCCCCGTCGCCTGGCAGAAAGCCTGCGCGAGCGCGTCCACGGGGCCATTGCCCGCACCCGAGATGGCCTGCCCCTGCCAGGTGGCGGTGACCTGCACATCGTCCCCTTTGGTCTGGATGACCATGTCCTGCACGGGGTTCTCGCTCGGGCGGTAGGTACGCTCGAAAATCGAGTGGATGTCCTGCGCGGTCAGCTCCTTGCCCTCCACGTCCATCTCGCGCTGCACGATCTGGCTGAATTCGATCTGCAGGCGGCGGGGCAATTCGAGGCCATACTCATGCTCGAGCAGGTACGAGATACCGCCCTTGCCCGACTGGCTGTTGACGCGAATCACGGCCTCGTAGCTGCGGCCCAGATCTTTCGGATCGATGGGCAGGTAGGGAATGTTCCACACGTCATCCTCGCGGCGGGCGGCAAAGGCCTTCTTGATGGCGTCCTGGTGCGACCCGGAGAAAGAGGTGTAGACCAGATCGCCCGCATAGGGATGGCGCGGCGGCACCGGCAACTGATTGCAGTATTCGACTTCGGCGCGCACGGCGTCGATATCGGAAAAGTCGAGCCCGGGTGAAACGCCCTGGGTATAGAGGTTGAGCGCGACATTGACAACATCGAGGTTGCCCGTGCGCTCGCCATTGCCGAACAGGCAGCCTTCCACCCTCTGGGCGCCCGCCATGAGTGCCAATTCGGCCGACGCGGTGCCCGTGCCACGGTCATTGTGAGGGTGCACCGAAAGCACCACGCCCGGACGGCCGACGAAGCGGCGCGCCATCCATTCGATCTGATCGGCGAATATGTTGGGCGTGGCATTCTCCACCGTGGTGGGCAGGTTGAGAATGATGGAGCGGCCTTCACCCCAGGCGGCAATGGCGGTCTCGCAGGCCTGGGCCGAAACCTCGAGCTCCGCCAGACTGAAGGTCTCGGGGGAGTACTGCAGTGTCCACTCGGTCTCGGGGTGCGCATCGGCAAGGCGGCGCACCTGGCTGATGCTGCGCTCCACCAGTTCCATCACTTGCGGAACCGTCATGCCGAACACCACTTCGCGCCATGCAGGCGCCACGGCGTTGTACACGTGCACGATGGCGCGGGGCGCGCCGCGCAGCGATTCGATGGTGCGCTCGATCAACTCCTCACGCGCGGGGGTCATCACCTGGATAGTGACATCATCCGGAATGCGCTTTTCGTCGATCAGCTTGCGCAGAAAGTCGTATTCGATCTGCGAGGCAGCTGGAAAGCCCACCTCGATTTCCTTGAAACCAATGCGCAGGAGCATTTCATACATGCGCAGCTTGCGCTCGGCATCCATGGGTTCCACCAGCGCCTGATTGCCATCGCGCAGATCGGTCGACAGCCAGGTCGGCGCGCGCGTCAGCACGGCGTCGGGCCAGGTACGGTCTGTGAGCCGAATCGGAGCGAAAGGGCGATATTTGGAGGCGGGTTGCGACAACATGGGGAAAGTCCTTCTCGAAAAAACCAACCAACCAGCAACCCCAAAAGAAAACGGCCCGTTGCTGGTGCGAACGGGCCGTGAGATCTGGGAAAACGCTTTATCTGCGCGCGCTACCGCCTCCACCCGTTGGGTGTTAGTAGTAGTGCTAGGGATTTAGCGTTCATAAGGAAAATATAGCACACAAATACGGCAATGGTTTACTAGCAGGGATTACCCTTCCCTGCCCCAGCGCTTGCGGCACGTCTTATTGATGCAAGCCCCGCTCGTCGGGTTCGTCGGTCGAGGTGCTGACAATGCTCACCTGATGGCCGTTGATGCGGCGCCAAGCGTAGATGACGTAGCCCGACAGCGCATAGCCCACGAACAGCACGAAGAGCAGCGTGGCCGGTTCAATGCTGATGACGGCGATGACCAGCGCGATCACCACCAACACCACGAACGGCACGCTGCGCCTGCCGCCAAAATCCTTGAAGCTGTAGTACGGAATGTTCGTGACCATGGTGAGGCCCGCAAACAAGGCGATCCCGAACATGATCCACGCGAAGTCGGAGCGCTCTACCCTGACCCCGCCCAGCAAGGACATCAGCTCCCGGAAAATGGGTATTTCATGCTGCGCCGAGAGCATCGCGCTGGTCAGCCAGATGAAGCCGGCGACCAACGCGGCAGCGGCCGGCGAAGGCAAGCCCTGGAAGAAGCGCTTGTCGACCACCGATGTATTGACGTTGAAGCGCGCCAGCCGCAGCGCGGCGCAAGCGCAGTAGACGAAGGCCGCAATCCAGCCCCACCTGCCGAGGGGGCGAAGCGCCCATTCATAGGCGATCAGCGCGGGCGCGGCACCAAAGCTCACCATATCGGAGAGCGAATCCATCTGTTCGCCAAAAGCGCTCTGCGTGCCCGTCATGCGGGCCACGCGGCCATCCAGGCTATCGAGCACCATGGCCGCAAAAATACCCGTGGTGGCCAGGTCGAAGCGCCCGTTCATGGCCATCACGACGGCATAGAACCCGCCAAACAGCGCTGCCAGCGTGAACAGGTTGGGTAGCACATAAATACCCTTGCGCGGCTTGCGAGGCAGCCCCTCGCTGCGTGGCGCGGCACTGCCTGGGGGGAAATCGTCTTTTTCGGTCATTGAATCGGGTCTTGCGCCTCATGGGCATTGCAGCCAGTGTAATTCGGCTTGGACTACAGGCGAAAAATAGTCCCCACTGCAAACACCATCTACTGCCCTGCCGATCATGGCTCACCCGTGTATCAAAAGCGGTGCCTCAAATTGACGACGAGCTTTCGCGGCTCACCGAAGGTCGAGTAATCCCGCGACTCCAGAAACGCCCGATAGGTGCGGTCGAAGAGGTTGCTGACGGCTACGGTCAACTCTGTTTTGGGGTTGATCTGGTATTTGGCGTTCAAGCCGACAACCGCAAAGCCTCCCTGGCGAGCCGAATAGGAAAGCCCGGACACCCAGCTTTCCCCACTCAAGGAAGCCTTGCTGTACGCCGCGATATTGCCGCCAAGTGTCCACGATGTCCCTGGCAGCTTGTAGCTGGTAGCGATGCGCAAGCTGTGCTCTGGCAGGTAGCTCGCATATCTCTTGCCATTGTCGGCTCCCGAAGCGTACTTGGCGTTTACATAGGTGTAGCTCGCGGCCAGGTTCCAGCCCGTCTGGATCTCCCCGTAGGCGCTCAATTCCAGCCCCTGGCTGATCACCTTGTCCTGGGCCACATAGCAGGCGCCGCCAGCACAGGCCGTGGGGCCGGCGGATTCATCGAGCTTCGGCAGATTGCTCTGCACCAGGCGAAACACCGCCGCGGCCACGTTCAGGCGCTTGTCCAGCAACTCGCCCTTAACGCCCACTTCGTAGTTGGCGCCCAGCACAGGCTTCAGCGTGCTGCCATCGGAACTCTGGTTGCTTTGGGGCTTGAAGATATCGGAATAGCTGGCATAAACCGAGTAGTTCTTGTTGATGTCGTAGATCAGGCCCGCATAGGGGGAGATCACACTGCTTTCCTTTTGGGTGGTGGCACCTGAGACGGGATCCTTGTTTTCATAGTTGCTGACCCGTGCGCCAGCGATCAGCTTCAGGTCATCCGTCAGTTTGAAGCGGCCCACGCCATAGACACCCAATTGCCTGATTTTCGAGCCGCCCGAGTAGCCCGAACCTATCTCAGGATCAGGGAGACTTGCGGGATCAAAGCTGTAGGCGTTGAAGGGCGTAGAGGCGGTATAGCCAGATCCCTGGTATTCCAGGTCTTGGGTAAAGCCATTGAACCCGAATGCCAACTCATGCGTGCGCCCGCCAAAATGGACCGGGCCCGACACATACAGATCAAGCGCATGCGACAGCGTCTTTTTCTTGAACAGCTTCATCTGTTCAATGGTCATTCCTTCGCCGGTCGCGGGATCCAGATCCCCCCAGATGTAGCTGCCGTTGGGCTCGTCACCGTTGGTCCGGCCATAGCTATAAGCCGCCCTGAGCCGCCAGTCCGCCGCCAGCTTCTGCTCCAGCCCAAGGGTATAGAGCGTGTAGTCTTTCTTCACGCGGCTGTTCGCGTCATTGAAAAATGAGGAGCGGCTCAGCCCGGCATCGCTGCCGTCGGCAGCGAATGGAACGCCATAGTGGTTCCGCTCCTTGTCCTTCTGGTGTTGGATGCTGGCGCTCAGCGTGGTCGTTTCAGTCAAGTCCGCCTCCACGATGCCATAGGCGCCGCGCCGGTTCCTGTAGGCGTAGTCGACGAATGAACCGCTGTTCTCAGCCACGGCGACCAGTCTTCCCCGCAGGCGTCCGGATTGAATCAAAGGCCCCGACACATCCCCGACGACGCGGCGCTCACTCCAGGAGCCCGCCTGCACTTCAACCTGGGCTTGGAAAGACTCGGTGGGGCGTTTGCGCACCAAATTGACTGTTCCGCCCGGGCTGCCCGCGCCGCTCAACAGGCCAGACGCCCCCTGAAGCACCTCGATCCGGTCAAGAAAGGCATTGTCGATCTGCGGATTCTGGTCAGATTCGCTCAAGCCCGTCGGGTTGGGGATACCGTCATATTGCGACTGCAAATCGAACCCCCGGCTGTAGTAGCCGCCGCCATTCGCACCCCGATCCGCAACGAACACACCACTGATGGCCTGCAATGCGTCGTCCACCGATGTCATCGCAAAATCGTCCATCTGCTGGCGAGTCACGACGCTGACGGTCTGGGGCGTCTCTCTCGGCGAAAGATCCAGCTTGGTGGCCGTGTTCGTATAGCGGGCCCTGTAGGACCCGGTCCCCTCGGTGGTGGCGTCCTTCACGCTCGGCGCAAAGACATTCACGGTGGGCAACGTCCCTTCGGCCGAGGCTTTGCTTTCGGGCACGACCGGAATTTCCCGCAGAACGTAAGTGCCATTTTGCTGGCGGACCGCATTCAGCCCAGTCCCGGAAAGCAAGGCATTGATGGCCGCCTCGGCTGTATAGGTACCGTTCAAGCCGGGACTATGCCTGCGCTGCACCAATTCGGACGAGCCTGCCAGCAATACGCCAGAAGCGCCCGCGAACCGGGAGATCACCGTGCCCAGCGGCCCTGAGGGAATGTCGTAACGCTTGGGAGTCTCCGCCACGGATGGCGTGGCGCCAGTGGCTTGAGCATGGGCGGAGGCACTCCAGCCCGCCAAGGCCAGCACGCCTCCCGCCAGAGTCAGGTGAACCGCCAGCACCAGGGGAGCAGATCTCAGGCGGAATGTATCGTCCTCACAGTGGCGCCCACGCGGATGGCGGGGGACAGGATGGACACGGTGCGTCATGCTTGGTTTTCCTCGGCAAATGAGTTGGATGGCGAATACGAGCGCCCCTTCGCACTAGTCAAACTCGCTGCCTGGGAAGACGGCCGGTGGGCGTTGCACGTCCGGCGCCATGCCGGCCCACACGAAACTCCATCTGCCACGGCAAAAGCCGCTGAAGAATATGAGCCTGCGCGTGAAACCAGCCGTAGGTGGCTGATGAATCGACGATTGGGATACCTCTCTCCCTGGTTAATCGAACGAGACACCCAAAAGCGGAACTACGGCCCGCTGGAAACACTTTGACGCGGGCGGTCATCGCGCTCGATGGTGCTCCACCAAGGTAGAGGGCTCCTCACCTGAATGGGCAAAACCGCGACCAGCATGGCAAGCGCTCGGTCGGTATCGTCCAGAGGAAAACTTCCGTAAACCCCGAGGGCGGCCACGTCCGGCGCAACAGCCAGATGGCCGTACCGGTAACGCTCGAGTTCGGCCATGACCCGGCTAAGGGGCATGTCCTGCGCGATCAGAGTGCCCCGTGTCCAGGCTTCATTCGCCAGGTCGGCCCCGGCAGTCTCCTCGATGCTCTGCCGGTCGAATCGGGTTTGCTCACCGGCAACCACCACTTTGGTCAACTCTCGTCCGCAACGAACTTCGACAGCCCCCTCGTAGACGGAGACCGTGGTCCACCGGTCTTCCACGCGCACATTGAAGCGAGTCCCGAGCGCCCGCAAACGGCCGTGCCGGGTATCCACGACGAACGGCCGCGAGCCATCAGTGGCCGTGCTGATGAAAATCTCTCCTCTTACCAGATGCAGGCGCCTCAGGTCGGGGCGGAACTCCTGATTGAAGGCGCTGGCTGGCCCAAGCCAGACATGAGTGCCGTCATCCAGCGTGACTTCTCGTCTTTGTCCGATACCCGTGTGGTGATCGGCGCTCCAGGCCTCGGCGAGAATGGACAGATGGGGGTGGCGCCATGCCGCCCAGCCCAGCAGCCCGGTGCCCCCGAAGGCGGCCAAGCCAAATAGCACCTGTCGCCGCCGCGCCAACCGCCCCCGAGCAGTTTTCAGCACGTCGGCGGTTGTCTGCGGATCGGGGCTCGTCTGAATAGGGGCGAATCGCTGGCTGACACGCTCGACGTAAGACCACGCCCTGCGGTGATCTTCACTGCCGGCAAGCCAAGCCTCCCAACGGACCCGGTCGGCATCGGTGGCCTCGCCCGAGCGCAGCAAAGCGAACCATTCGGCGGCCTGCTTCTTGGCATGGAAGGAGACACTCCCCGGGTCCGGCAAGGGGGAGATCTCAACCTCAACCGCATCCATGGCCGGGCTTCGCCTCCCCTTGCTCTTCCGCGGCCATGCAAAGCAGCATGGCCTGAGCGACGTATTTGCGCACCATGCGCGTGGAGACGCCCAATTCAGCGGCGACTTCCTTATCCGTCATTTCGCAACCCACCGCCAGCACAAAAGCCCTGGCCGCCTTGTCGGACAAGCTGCCCAGCAGTTCATCGATCTCCCTCAACGCCTGCAGGACAACGGCCTGATGCTCCGACGACGGGGCAAAGGCTTCGGGGTGAGCGGCAAGCGCTTCCAGCCACGCCGCTTCGACCTGGCGGCGGCGCCATAAATCCACACACAGGCCGTTGGCCATGGTGCGCAGATAGGAGCGCGCCTCGGGCGGGCTGCCGAAGCGGCGCGGCGCAACCAGAAGGCGCACGAAGGCATCTTGGGCCAGATCAGCCGCATCCGCTGCATTGCCCAAGCGGCGGCGCAACCAACCCTGCAACCAATCGTGATGGTCGAAATAGAGAACCTCTACCGAGGCAGGGCACGAATAGTCAGAGGCGCTCACAATGGTGACCGGGCTACGCGATGATCTGCCCGCGCGCCCTTTGTTCGGGTTAGCAGTTTCTCAAATGAGAATCACTATCAATTATGAATCAAACCAACTCCGGACTTGGCACCGGTAAGGAATTTCCTGCCAAAGCGGGCAAACAGCCCATGCTCACCAACGTGGCCTCTACCGCGGCATCGAGCGGCGTATGTGGCTCACGGCCCAATACCTTGGCAAGCCGGCGGTTATCCAAGCGCACCGGTTGTTCCCACAGGTAACGCATCTCCAGTATTTCGCGCAGCGTGGGCACGAAGGGCGACACGAGGCGCGCGAGCCACCAGGGAAAGCGTTTGAGCGCGGGCTGCGGGCTCTGGCGGCGCATTACCACACGCTGAACCGCTCGGCCCAGCTCCATCCCATCCGGGTCCCAATGGCCCGCCATGTGAAACCGCGCGAAGGCCGGGAGGGCATGGCGACGTGCCAGCAACTGCACCACGGTTTGAGCGACGTCGGGCAGGTAGGCGAATTGATGAGCCACCCCCTTGCCTGGCAGTTGCATCGAAACGACCGGCCGCCCCGGCTTGATCATCCCCTGGGAAAACCAATTGCTGCTCGAGCGCGGGCCGAAAAAGTCACCCGCCCGCACGATGAGCACTCGCGCAGTGCCCTCCTCGGCAGCCGCCTCAAGACGGCGCTCCATTTCCACGCGGATCGCCCCCTTGCGCGTACGAGGGTGCTGCGGCGCGTCTTCCGCGATCAACGGAAAGGTTTCCGGCCCGTAGTTGTAGACATTGCCCGGCAGCACGATGGTGGCCCGCTGGGTTCGCGCGGCGGCGATGGTGTGATCCAGCATGGGAAGCACCAACTCGGACCAGCGCCGGTATCCCGGAGGATTGACCGCGTGCACGATGACGCCGCAGCCTGCGGCCGCAGCAGCGACATCCTGTGCCCGGAGAGCGTCGCCCCTCACCCAATGAATACCGCCCTCGTGCTGCTCGGGCACGCCCAATCCGCGCTTGAGCGCACGCACCCGCCACCCTGCCTGGCACATCTGGCGCGCCACCTCGCCGCCAATGCCGCCCGATGCGCCCAGCACCAAAGCCGTCTTTTCCGGTTCCATGATCTTTCTCCAGATGCCCATACAAAAATCCTGATGAGCTCGATTCTTGAGTGATTCCAGTCAAAAGAAAATTGCCTCACACCGAACATTTGATATACATTTTTGTATGACCAATACCATTGGATGGGAGCTCTACCGGTCCTTTCTGAGCGTGCTGCAGGAAGGGTCGCTGTCCGGAGCCGCGCGCGCGCTCGGTCTGACGCAGCCGACGGTCGGGCGTCATGTGTCAGCCTTGGAAACGGCGCTAGGCCAGCCGCTGTTCACGCGCTCGCAGACAGGCTTGCTGCCTACCGAAGCGGCTTTGGCCCTGCGCAGCCACGCGGAAGCCATGCACAACACAGCGGCTTCCATGGAACGGGTGGCGCGCGGATTTGGTACCGAGGTGCGTGGCTCGATCCGCATCTCGGCCAGCGAAGTCGTGGGCGCGGAGATTCTTCCGCCTCTCCTGGCCGCCCTGCGGCAAAGCCATCCACAGTTGGAGATAGAGCTGGTCCTGAGTGACCGCCTCGCCGATGTCGTGCAAAGGGAAGTGGATATTGCCGTGCGCATGACGGCACCTCAGCAGGACGTCTTGCTGGCCACCCGGGTACGCGACGTGGAGCTGGGCATGCACGCGCATCGGGACTATCTCGCACGGCATGGAACGCCCCCTCCATGGCGGCATTGGCACGGCATTCAATCATCGGCTTTGACATTGAAACGCCATTCCTGCGTACCTGGCGCAAGCTTTTGCCACTGTCGGCCCGGGAAAACTTTGCGTTCCGGTGCGACAGCAACCTGGGCCAATTGGCGCTGATCCGGTCAGGAGCGGGTATCGGCATCTGCCAGGTCGGGTGGGCTCAGGCTGATCCGCATCTGGTGCGCATACTGCACAAGGCCGTGGCCATCCAACTGCCCATGTGGGTCGTCATGCATGCCGATTTGCGCCACAACCACCGTTGCAAGGTGGTTTATGAAGCGCTGATCAAGGGATTGCGGCAGGCTTGATCAGCGGGTCTGCTTCCAGAGGGCGTACTCCAGCGGCATGCAGACAGCGCAGGGCCGATAGCCGGCCGCAATAGCCGTTGCTTCGTCGAGAAAGAAAACACGGTGCTTCACGTAACCGCCCCGGGCAATGGCCCGCAGCGCCGCGCGGCAATCGAGACGGCCATACAGCTTGCCGCCGCGATGGCCTCCCAAGGTACCGCGCACGGCACTGGAATAGGGTTGGCCATCCGTCCCGGTCAGCGTGAACACGTTCTCAACTCGCCTGATGGAAGGACAACTCCAAGCCGATGCGCTCCCCCGCTCGCACCCGGCTGACCGCGTGCTTCATGTTGACTCGGTAATAGCCTTTGGCGCCTTTGAATGGACGCTCCGCCGTCGCGATGACAGCGGCATCACCCAGCTGGAGCGGCAATACCGAGGGACGGGACTGCATGCGCGGGCGTTGCTCGGTCATCACGAACTCACCACCCTGGAAATCACTGCCCGGCTCGGACAGCAGCACGACGATCTGCATGGGGAAGACCTGCTCGCCAGCATTCCTCTGGTGCAACACCATATAGTCCTCCGCGCCCAATCGGCTCATATAGGACTGTGGCCGCGCCTGGCCCGCCTGCCGGTTGTGAAGAAGAAACTCCCCCAGTTCCGCGGGATAGCGGCCAGCAGTACCCGAAGTGGCATTCCAGCGATTGGCGATAACGGCCAGGTGGCGATACAACACAGAGCGCCAGTGGCCCAGCGGCTCCGGCAAATCAGCGCCCAAATACAGCAGTTGGCCGCACCCCAGGTCACATGCTGCCAGTGGAATACGGGCAGCGCCCGAGCCCGTAACCTGCCGGGCCAGGCTACGCGCCACTTCGGCGCTCAACAGACCGGGCAGCATGGCATAGCCCTCCGCATCCAACTGCCTGCCGATCTCCGCCCAATCCCAGTCGTTCGTGTTCACAGCAAGAGCCTCCATGCGGGGCATGCGCTACTCAGCGGATTCCCGGCGCAGCAACTCGCGCTTGCGATCCACCCCCCAACGATAGCCCGCCAGATCGCCATCGCGCCGCACCACACGGTGACAGGGAATCGCCACGGCAATGTGATTGAACGCACAGGCCCGGGCCACAGCCCTCACGGCCTTGGGCGAACCGATGCGCTCGGCGATGTCTGTATAGCTCACGGTCGTGCCGGGTGGAATCTCTCGCAGGGCCCGCCAGACACGCTCCTGGAACGCGGTGCCTCGCACGTCCAGCGGCAAATGAAAGCCGATCGAAGGCGCTTCAATGAACCCCACCACCTGAGCCACCAGACTTTCGAACTCACCGTCCCCGCCCAGGATCTCGGCCTTGGGAAACCGATCCTGAAGCTCTCGCACCAAGGCGTCGGGGTCATCGCCCAGCAAAATCGCGCAAATACCGCGCTGGCTTTGGGCCACCAGAATGGCCCCGAGAGAACACTGCCCGACCGCGAAGCGGATGACCGCGCCGCTCCCGCCTGCCCGGTAATCCCGCGCACGCATTCCCAGCAGTTGCTCGGAAGCCTCATAGAACCGGCTGTTCGAATTGAAGCCCGCGCCGTAGATCGCTTCCGTGATGGAGGCATTGGGCGCCCCCAGTTCCTCGCGCAGTTTTCGGGCACGGTAGGCAGAGCTGTAAGCCTTCGGAGTCAGGCCCGTTTCGGCCTTGAACAGCCGATGAAAGTGAAACGGACTCATGCCGACTTCGGCGGCCAGGTCGTTCAACGACGGAGGCGTTTCCGATGCCTCTATGAGCCGGCAAGCGCGTGCCACCAGGGCCGCGCGCTCGGCATCTTTCGCCTGCGCAGCCGCCCGATGGGTATTCCCGGTTTCTCGAGCAATGGTCGTGTTCATGTCAACAATCCTGTTTTCGTCAATCACAGGGCAAGAATAGGTTCGGCAGCTTGTGCCGAAACTCCGATTCTTGCGGAGAATCAAAATTCAGAACCCTGGCAGCATGGCGGTCCGCCCTTCTTCCTTTGCGGGTTTCATCGCTTTCTCATGCTCCAACAGCCAGCGCTTGCGATGCAAGCCCCAGGCATAGCCTTTGAGATCGCCGTTGCTGCCAATGACCCGGTGGCACGGCACGATGATGGCGACAGGATTGGCTCCGTTGGCCGCCCCGATATCAATGGCCGCGCGAGGATCGTCAAAACCCAGCTCCTTGGCCAGCTTGCCATAGGTGGTGGTGCTTCCCGCCGGAATACGGCGCAGCGCGCCCCAGACGCGGCGCTGCAGATCCGAGCCCGCCGTTTGCGTGGGCAACTCATTCAAAGCCTCGAGTTCCCCTGCGAAATAGCGCACCAGGGCGCCTACGATCCCGACCGGTGGCAGGATCTCGGCCAATACCACCTCGCCATAGTGCTCGCGCAAACCGCGATGCAGGTGCGCCTTGTGGTCCGCGAAATCGAGCGCGCGCACCACCTGCCGATCGTCCGTGACAAGCAGCATGGTGCCCAGCGGGGAATCCAGATGGCTCAGGAACATTTTCATGTGGCACTCCTTGTGGCCACGGCTGACAGCGTGTTTCTGTGTCATTTCAACCGTGTGATGCCCTGCTCACCCAGCAGGTAGGCTTCGCCGCTCTCCATGTGCAGCTCGATCTCTCCGCTTTCGCTCATCCGCCATTGCGCCGCACCCGCTTCCACTAGGCCTTGGCAAAACGCTTCGACCTCGCGGCGCGCGTCGGAAACCTCATCGGCCATGCGAGGGGAGAACATATTCATGCCGCATCGTGGAAGATCAAACCCACGGTATGACGCTGGCCGCTGCGAACACGGCTGACGCCATGCCGCAGGGCCACCTTGCGGATACCCCGCCACCCCATGGCCGGACGCTGATGGACCGCAAAAACCACCGCATCGCCTTGGCTCAACGCCACTACGTTGGCCTGCTGCCCATCACCTGAGCGTTCCGTCATGACAAACTCGCCACCGGTGAAATCCCGGCCGGGTGCCGACAACAGAATGGCGACCTGCAGCGGAAAGACCAGTTCACCATAGAGGTCCTGATGGAGGCAGTTGTAATCGCCCTCACCGTATTGGAGGATCAGGGGTGTTGGCCGTGTCTGTCCGGCCTGATGGCATTGGCGCAGGAAGATGCCCAGTGCACCGGGATATCGGGCGGCCACCCCCATTTGCTGATTCCAGCGATTGGCTATCGGCGCAAGCTGCGCATATAACTCGTAGCGCAACGCATCGAGCAATGATGGCAAGGGGTATGAAAAGTATTTGTATTCGCCCCGCCCGAATCCGTGCCGCTCCATGACGATTTTCGAGCGGTAACCCGTCTCCCCAGGATAGAGCGCCGCGAGCGCCCCGCATTGTGACCCGGTCAGAAGGCCAGGAAGCACCGCATGGCCATGCGCATCAAGCGAATGCCCCATGCTTTCCCAATCGTACGCTGAAGGCTTCATTCAGAGGATCTCCGTGGACTTGGATCAGGAGAGTAAACCTCTGGCTGCGCTTGGAAACTCCGATTCTTGCGGTGCCCCCAAGAAAAGCCTCCTGGCATTGCTGGAGTTCCATACACGCCGCGTGCCGAGCTGGAGCTCGGCGGTCCCGGGAGACACCCAGCAAAAAGGCCACGCATTGCGTGGCCTTTGGCATGAAGGCGGAGCGCCTCGAAGATCAGTTCTTCGACTTGTCCACCAGCTTGTTGGCCTTGATCCAGGGCATCATGGCGCGCAGTTTTTCGCCCACCACTTCGATCTGGTGCTCGCCGTTCAGGCGGCGGCGGCTTTGCAGCGTAGGAGCGCCAGCCAGGTTTTCAGCGATGAAGCTCTTCGCATATTCGCCGGTCTGGATGTCGCTCAGCACTTTCTTCATGGTGGCCTTGGTTTCTTCGGTCACGACACGGGGGCCGGTCACGTATTCACCATACTCGGCGTTGTTGCTGATCGAGTAGTTCATGTTGGCGATGCCGCCTTCATAGATCAGATCGACGATCAGCTTGAGCTCGTGCAGGCATTCGAAATAAGCCATTTCGGGCGCGTAGCCGGCTTCGACCAGCGTCTCGAAACCTGCCTTGATCAGCTCGACGGTACCGCCGCACAGCACGGCTTGTTCGCCGAACAGGTCGGTCTCGGTTTCTTCGCGGAAGTTGGTCTCGATGATGCCGGCCTTGCCACCGCCGTTGGCCATGGCGTAGCTCAGGGCCAGATCACGCGCCTTGCCGGTCTTGTCTTGGTGCACGGCCACCAAGTGGGGCACGCCGCCACCTTGGGTGTAGGTGTTGCGCACGGTGTGGCCGGGAGCCTTGGGAGCCACCATCCAGACGTCGAGGTCAGCGCGCGGCACCACTTGGCCGTAGTGCACGTTGAAGCCGTGAGCGAAGGCCAGGGAAGCGCCCTGCTTGATGTTCGGCTCCACGTCTTCGCGGTAGACCTTGGCGATCTGCTCATCGGGCAGCAGAATCATCACCACGTCAGCAGACTTGACCGCATCGGCCACTTCAGCGACCTTCAGGCCGGCTTTCTCGACCTTCGGCCAGCTGGCGCCGTTCTTGCGCAGGCCCACGACGACTTTCACGCCGCTGTCGTTCAGGTTTTGCGCGTGCGCATGGCCTTGCGAACCGTAGCCGATGATGGCAACCGTCTTGCCTTTGATCAGGCTCAGGTCACAGTCTTTGTCGTAAAACACTTTCATGGTTTTCTCCTAGGGAAACAGTCAAAAATCAACACCACCGCCTTGGCACCTTCTCATAGGGAACAAGAGCGGTGGCTTGACACGTATCTTGGCCGCCGAACACTGCGCGGCGCAGTTACTCTCACACTCTCAGCAAGCGCTCGCCCCGCCCGATACCGCTGGCACCGGTGCGCACGGTTTCCAGGATGGCGGACTTGTCGATGGCATTCAGGAAAGCATCGTTCTTGCCTTGGTCGCCGGTCAGCTCGATGGTGTAGCTCTTGTCGGTGACGTCAATGATGCGGCCGCGGAAAATATCGGCCATGCGCTTGATTTCCTCGCGCTCCTTGCCGACGGCACGTACCTTCACCATCATGTGCTCGCGCTCGATATAGGCGCCTTCAGTCAGATCAACCACCTTGACGACTTCGATCAGCCGGTTCAAGTGCTTGGTGATCTGCTCAATGATCTCCTCGGAGCCCCGCGTCTGGATGGTCATGCGCGAGAGGCTTTCATCTTCCGTCGGTGCGACGATCAATGATTCGATGTTGTAACCACGGGCCGAGAACAGCCCCACCACGCGGGACAGAGCGCCCGCTTCGTTCTCGAGCAATACGGAAATGATATGTTTCATGATGAAGATTCCTCTTCTCGCCGCCCTCCCCCGCGCACGGTAATGCGCGGGCTTGGCGGGCAATAGATTCGTCTGATGATTGTTCGGCGCCTGGCGGCGCTGAACGCTGGACTTTTACAGGTCTTCGGCTCCCAGCAGCATCTCGGTGATGCCCTTGCCTGCCTGCACCATCGGGAAGACGTTCTCGGTGGGGTCGGTACGGAAATCGATGAAAACCGTGCGGTCTTTCAGCTTGCGTGCTTCACGCAGCGCAGGCTCGACGTCTTTCGGGTCTTCCACCAGGATGCCGACGTGACCATAGGCCTCAGCCAGCTTCACGAAATTGGGCAATGCATCCATGTAGCTGTGGCTGTAGCGGCCGGAGTATTCGATCTCCTGCCACTGGCGCACCATGCCCAGATAACGGTTGTTCAGCGAAAGGACCTTGATCGGCGTGTTGTACTGCAGGCAGGTGGAAAGCTCCTGGATGCACATCTGCACCGAACCTTCGCCCGTCACGCAGAACACTTCGCTTTCGGGTTTCGCCAGCTTGATACCCATGGCGTAAGGAATGCCCACGCCCATGGTGCCCAAGCCGCCAGAATTGATCCAGCGGCGCGGCTCATTGAACTTGTAGTACTGGGCCGCCCACATCTGGTGCTGGCCCACATCGGAAGTGATGTAGGCGTCTGCATCCTTGGTCATTTCCCAGAGCGTTTCGATGACTTTCTGGGGTTTGATGACATCCAGGTTGCCTCGGTCGTACTTCATGCAGTCGCGCGCACGCCAGCCTTCGATCTGCTGCCACCAGGCGTCAAGCGCCGTCTGGTCGAGCTTGCCGTTGGTTTCCTTGATCATGCCGATGAGCTCGGTCAGGACGTCTTTCACGTCGCCGACGATCGGTACATCGACCTTCACGCGCTTGGAAATGCTCGAGGGATCGATGTCGATGTGGATGATCTTGCGCTCATTTTGGGCGAAGTGCTTGGGGTTACCGATCACGCGGTCGTCGAAACGGGCGCCCACGGCCAGCAAAACGTCGCAGTTCTGCATGGCATTGTTGGCTTCCCAGGTACCGTGCATACCCAGCATGCCGAGGAAACGGCGATCGGTGGCAGGAAACGCGCCCAGGCCCATCAGGGTGTTGGTGACCGGAACGTTCAACAGATCGATCAGGTGACGGAGTTCGCCGCAGGCATTGGACAGCAGCACGCCGCCACCGGTGTAGATGTACGGGCGCTTGGCCGACATCAATAGCTGCAGCGCCTTGCGGATCTGGCCTCCATGCCCCTTCTTGACGGGGTTGTAGGAGCGCATTTCCACCTTGTCGGGGTAACCCGTCCAGGCAGCCTTGTTGAAGGCGACGTCTTTCGGGACATCCACGACCACGGGGCCGGGGCGGCCTGAACGGGCGATGTGGAAGGCCTTTTTCATCACCTCGGCCATCTGCCGGGCATCCTTCACGAGGAAGTTGTGCTTGACGATGGGGCGCGTGATGCCCACGGTGTCGCATTCCTGGAAGGCATCCTGGCCGATGGCCGTGCTGGGAACCTGCCCGGTAATGACGACCAGGGGGATCGAATCCATGTAAGCGGTGGCGATGCCGGTGATGGCGTTCGTCACGCCCGGGCCGGAAGTGACCAGCGCCACGCCGACCTCGCCGGTGGCACGGGCAAAGCCGTCAGCCGCGTGCACAGCCGCCTGCTCATGGCGTACCAGCACGTGCTGGATGGTGTCTTGCTTGTAGAGTGCGTCGTAAATATGCAACGCCGCGCCGCCGGGGTAGCCCCAGATCTGCTTCACGCCTTCAAGCTGCAAAGCCTTGACGAGGATTTCAGCGCCACGGAGTTCGGGGGATTCGCTGCTGGACGAAGAAGAGAATGAAGCAGCAGCGGCCGATTTGAGTTCGGCTTTGGAGATTTCCATTTTGATGAACCTTTCGAGAATTTCTCTGACGAAAAACCTTGGGTGCCCCTTGCCAACCCTTGTGAGGCCGCGTCAGGACTTGAGGCCAGCGACCATGGGCGAAAGAACCATTCGCCGTGCCGAGACCCGTTTGCCTTTTTGATTGCAGCGCACATTATCGCACTGCAACATAAGCTTGGTGAACCCTTTTGAAAAAAATCTCCAAGCCTGGTGCCATAATCGCCCGCAACCAGCACGTAGAGAGACGAGCAAAAACGCGAGTGACGCTGACCAGGCGCTTCCTTGCGGCTCCAGCCCCACGCACTTTTTTCGACCGCCCCAACGCCTGTCGCGAACCGCCCCTTGGCCACCGAACAAGAACTCTCCGACTTTCTAAAGAGCGTCGAAAAACGGTCGTTCAAGCGAGCGCTCTACCATGTCCGCGACGAGGAGGCGGCGCTGGATATCGTGCAAGACAGCATGATGAAGCTGGCCGAGCACTACGGCGACAAGCCCGCCGCCGAGTTGCCCATGCTCTACCAGCGCATCCTCTCGAACAGCACGCTCGACTGGTTCAGGCGCCAGAAAACGCGCAACGCGGTGTTTTCCAACATCAGCGACTTCGAAGCACCGGGCGGCGACGACGATTTTGACCTCCTGGAAACCTTCGCGGGGGTGGCGGACTCCCAGCAAACGGAGAGTGCTGAAGACTCCACCCGGCGCGCCCAGGTTCTTCATGCGATAGAGTTACAAATTCAGGAACTGCCTGGCCGTCAACGTGAGGCTTTTCTGATGCGTTATTGGGAGGAAATGGATGTTGCCGAAACGGCGGCTGCCATGGGGTGCTCTGAAGGCAGTGTAAAAACACACTGTTCGCGTGCGGTCCAGGCGCTGGCGAAGGCACTCCGTGCCAAGGGAATCATGCCATGAACAGCCGCGATCTACAGCAAGCCGACATACTGCAGAACCGCTACGGTCTGCGCGTGGCTGCCCGCCTGTCGGCAGGCAGCGAACAACTGCCCCACGACATCAGCGAGCGCCTGCGCGCCACGCGCGAGCAAGCTGTTGCAAGACGTAAGCAACCCGTTGCGGTGGCACGCCTGCGCACGGCTCCGGCCGTCAACTACAACGGCAACACCGCCACACTAGGCTTCGGCGATGACGTGCTCGGTCTCTGGGGCCGCTTGGCGTCGGCGGCGTTGGTCGTTGCCATGGTGGCCGGGCTGATCACCATCGATCTCGTTCAGGAAGACGACCGGGCAACCGAAGTGGCAGAGGTGGATGCCGCCTTGCTCACAGATGATCTGCCACCGGCGGCCTATGCCGATCCCGGATTTCTCCAGTTCCTGAAAACGGCCGCGACCCAACGCGCGCCGAGTTCCGCAACCCAATAGAGCACATTGACGCTCTAGCACCCTAGCCCCGTTATTCAGTTGATGCGCCCCCAGTTGCTGCTCACCCTTCTGTCGGTCCTGCTGGTCTCTCTTGCCGTCGCGGGTGCCGTAGCGTATGCGCAACTACTGCCCGCCCCTCAGCAGCCACAGCCTGCGGCCGCTCAACCGGCGGCCCACATGGCGGGCGCGGTCAGTTGGAGCAGCCTGAATCAGGAGCAAAAGACAGCCTTGCGGCCTCTGGCGAACCTGTGGCCTACCCTTGGTGGCGAGCACCAACGCAAATGGATTGCACTGGCGCACAACTTCAATCGGATGTCTCCTGCAGAGCAGACCACCTTGCAGGGCCGCATGACCGAATGGGTCAAGCTGACACCTGCCCAGCGCACGCAGGCCCGGCTGAATTTCGGCGAAACGCGCAAACTGCCGATCGACGACAAGAAAGCCCGGTGGGAAGAGTACCAATCGCTCACACCCGAGCAGCGCCAGCGGCTGGCCGCTGACCGCCCCAAGCCGCCCAAAAGCACCGCTCCGGCGTTGCGCCCTGTACCGCCGGAAAAGATCCTTCGCCCTCAGCAGGCTTCCCAGCCCGGCACAGCCAAAGTTCCTTTGCCCGCGAACCGCAATACACTGCTGCCTCGCCCACCGGCTTCGGCACCTGCGTCCGCAGGGCGCTGACACCCCGCTGGTCTTGTAAAGCTGGCCTCGCGGCCGGACAGTGTCTGGTTTTGCTTCGATGACTTCTCCCGCTTCCGGCGCGCCATCCGCGCCGCTGATCGCGCCGTCGGTTCGGCGCCGCATGGCCTGCTGGCTCTATGAAGGCACCCTGATGTTCGGTGTTGTCTTTATTGCAGGCTATCTGTTCAGCGCCCTCACGCAAACCCGCCATGCGCTGCACAACCGGCATGAACTGCAGGCATTCATCTTCGTGGTCTCGGGCATTTACTTCGCGTGGTTTTGGTCCAAGGGGCAGACGCTGGCAATGAAAACCTGGCATATCCGGGTGGTGGACCGCATGGGCCGGCCAGTGCCCCAATGGCGGGCGCTGCTGCGCTATATCTTGAGCTGGGTGTGGTTTATCCCCCCGCTGTTGCTGATGGCTCCTTTCGGCCTCACGGGCGGCGAAATCTCCGTGCTGCTGATCGGATGGGTCCTGGTATGGGCCCTCTTGAGCCGTTTTCAGCGCGAAGGCCAGTTCTGGCACGATATCTGGGCAGGAACCCGGCTGATCGATGCGCGCCCCGCACCTTCTGCCTGAGCCTGGGCAAGCGAGCGCGAGCGGCCTTATCGCCAAGTTGCCATATGCCTGCGTGACAATCGCTGCATGAGCTTGCCGCCCACCTCCAACGACGCCATGCCCCCCGGGATCCGAGTCACCCCGTCAACCCTCAGAAGACGCGTACGGGCCTGTCCCGCATCTGGCACGCCACCGGTTACTCGATCGAAGGACTGCGCGCCGGCTGGCACGAAACGGCATTCAGGCAGGAAGCCGTGGCAGCCATGGTTCTGGTACCTGCGTCGTTCTGGCTTGGACGCAACTGGGCTGAAACGGCCCTTCTCGCCGGCTCCGTGCTGCTCGTCATGATCGTGGAGCTACTCAACACCGGCATCGAAACCGCTATCGACCGCATAGGGCCGGAATGGCATGACCTGTCCAAGCGAGCCAAGGATATGGGTAGCGCCGCCGTACTGCTGAGCCTGCTGCTGGCAGCCGGCATCTGGCTCGCAGCCTTGTACGTTAAAGTCTTTGCTTCATGAGAAATCCAATCCCTGTTTCCACGACCTCACTCAACGAACCCGCCTTCTCCCTTTGCGTCTATTGCGGCTCCCGCAACGGAGCCACCCCCGCTTACGCTGAACTGGCCCGGGAGGTTGGCCACTGGATTGGCGAACACCAAGGCCAACTGGTATACGGCGGCGGCCGGAGCGGCCTGATGGGCGTTGTCGCCGACGCTGCGCTGGAGGCTGGCGCGCGCGTGATTGGCGTGATCCCGCAGGCTCTGGTCGACCGGGAACATGCCCATCGCGGCTGCACCGAACTGCTGATCGTCGACACGATGCACGAGCGCAAGCGCCTCATGGCCGAGCACTCCAACGCTTTTCTGGCTTTGCCCGGGGGAATCGGCACGTTCGAGGAATTTTTCGAAACCTGGACCTGGCGCCAGCTCGGCTACCACAACAAGCCCCTGGGGCTGCTCAACCACGGCGGCTACTATGACAGCATGCTGGAATTCCTGCGCCACGGCGTCAACCAGGGCTTCATGGACGACAGCCAGATGCGCCTCATCGAAGTGAACGATCGCCCTGCCCCTTTGCTCGAAAAGTTGATCGAATCCGCCGGCCTGCCGACCGCCGTACGCCTAGATCAAATCTAAGAGCGTGTTCAAAGCCACAGAATCGACCACCGTCTCATTTCAAGGTTTGCATCTGAGACTGCATGGCCGCACAAGCCGCCAGCAGTTCCAAATCGCCATTCCGGCGTCCCACTAGCATCAGGCCGACGGGAAGCTGATCCGCACCAACCTTGATCGGTAGCGACATCGCGGGCAGATCGTAAAAATTGAATACGGAGGTATTGCGCAGCACAAGCATGTTGGCCTTGTTGAACGCCTCGGCGGCAGCAAGGCTGTCGATGCGAGGCGCCACCATGGCCACGGTGGGCAACAGCAGCATGTCGTAGTCAGCCATCCGCGTGTCGAGCGATTGCTGCAACCGCGCACGCGCGCGCTGAACACTGACATAGTGCGCCGCGGTGATGGTTTCGCCACGCTGAATGCGAGCCAGCACGAACGGATCAATGGCCTCCGGGTGTTTGGCCAACCTCTCCGCGTGTATGTAAGCGGCCTCAGCTGCGGCCAGCGTCCCTTCTTCCTGCAGCTTGAAAGGGGCGGCGCACCAATCGTCGAGTTGCAGATCGTCTACGCGATTGCCGGAACGCGAGAGCTCGGAGATCACTTGCTCGAAAGCGTCCTGAACGGCAGCTTCGGTCTGTGTGAACAACAATCCGCGCGGAATGCCGACGCGCAGCCCACGAGCCTCCCGTTTCGGCAGATCGACGAATGCCTTGCCGCTGAGAACAGCATCGGCTTGCGCGCAATCGATCACGCTGCGAGCCAGCGGGCCCACCGTATCGAGGCTGAACGACAGCGGGAACGCCCCTTCGCGTGGAACGCGGCTTTGCGTAGGCTTGAAACCCGTTATCCCATTCAACGCGGATGGAATGCGCACCGAGCCACCGGTATCTGAGCCAATCGAAATCTCCGACAGGCCACGGGCCACCGCCACCCCCGCCCCGGATGACGAACCGCCCGGAATTCGGGTGAGATCGCACGCATTGCCCGGAGTGCCATAGTGCGGATTGATGCCAATGCCCGAAAACGCGAACTCAGTCATGTTGGTCTTGCCGACGATGACTGCGCCGGCTTGCCGCAAACGCTGCACGATCACCGCATCCCGCTCGGCGGGAGCAGCGCTTCTGAGCACCGCGGAGCCCGCCGTGGTCGTTTCGCCAGCGACGTCGTAGAGATCCTTGACGGAGACAATGCGGCCATCCAATGGCCCCAAGGTAATGCCGCTTTTGGCACGCTCATCCGCTGCACGCGCAGCGGCCAAGGCACTCTGCTCGTACACCTGCGTAAAGATGCGGCGGCCTTCTTCGCCTGCCTCCTGGATGGAAGTGAGCGTCTGTTCGGCTCGCTGTACGGAGCTGGTCTGCATGGGTGGTAGTGCCTTGGTTGATCCAGTGCGGATCGTACACACAGCGCCGAAAAAATGTCTCTCCGCTCCTCAACGAAAAAACCGCGCCCTGAAAAATCAAGGCGCGGTTTTTTGTTGAACTGCCTGGGATCTCAATCCCAATAGAAGTCCTTGTGACGGGTTTCCCATTCACTCAGCTGCTTTTCGGCAACGTCCTTGGCAATGCCTTGCCTCTCCTGAATCTTGCCGACCAGTTGATCGCGCTTGCCGGCAATCACATCAAGATCGTCATCGGTCAACTTGCCCCATTGCTCCTTAATCTTGCCTTTGAATTGCAGCCAGTTGCCTTTGATGCGGTCTTCATTCATGAAAAGCTCCTTGTGTTGACGACGCTCTCGCCGCTCACGGATATCGCGAATCGAGGCGGAAGCGATGGGTTTACTGTAGAAAACCTCGCCAAAGAAGTCAGTCAGCCCATAGGAACACGAAGCGTCAGCCCAGGCCTACGCTGGCGTGACATATTTCACATTCAATGCTCCTCCGGCAGGAAAAGCTCTTGCAAATCACTCAGAAAATCAAACCCGCGCGCACTGGGACGCAACCAGACTCCATCGCGCTCCAGCCAGCCGGCTTGCTCGGCTTTCTGCACCGCCGCGGAAATACTGCTCGGAGGCAGGCCTGTCCGGTCGACGAAATCCTGCAGCGCGAAGCCATCCTTCAAGCGCAGCGCATTCAGCATGAACTCGAACGGCAGATCCTTGCGCGGCACTTCGTGCTCTTGCGCGATCGCATCCCCCGCCAATGCCTTGTTCATGTATAGCTCGGGCTCGCGGTGGCGAACCTGACGGATGATCCTGTGGGCAAAGCTCAGCTTGCCGTGCGCGCCCGCACCTATTCCCAGATAGTCGCCGAATTGCCAATAATTGAGGTTGTGCACGCAACGATGGCCAGCGCGCGCATAGGCCGAGACCTCATAGCGCTCCAGGCCCGTGGCTTCGGTCAATTCCGTGATGCGGTCAAGCATGGCCCAGGCGCTGTCTTCGTCCGGCACTTTGGGCGGAAACTTGGCGAACACGGTGTTCGGCTCGATCGTGAGGTGGTAGATGGACAGATGCGGCGGCGAGAACGCCAGCGCGGCGCGCACATCTTCTTCCAGCGCCTGAAGCGTTTGCCCAGGCAAGGCATACATCAGATCGAGGTTGAAGGTATCAAAGGCGCGTGCAGCCTCTTCTACCGCCGCGCGCGCTTGTTGGCCGTCATGCACGCGGCCCAGGGCCTTCAGATGGGCGTCCTCGAAGCTCTGCACCCCAATTGAAAGCCGCGTGATCCCCGCGCCGCGAAAGGCGCTGAAGCGCTCACGCTCAAATGTGCCTGGATTGGCTTCCAGCGTGATTTCACATAGCGGCGCCAACTGCAGACGGGCGCGTATGGCGGCGATCAGCCGGTCAATCGCCTCGGGTTCGAACAAGCTGGGTGTGCCGCCACCGATGAAGATGCTATGCACCTGACGCCCCCAGATCATCGGCAGACTGGCTTCGAGATCGCTGATCAGGGCATCCACATAGCGCGTTTGCTGGGCTTGCGCGTCTACGCCAGGGCGCCGCTCATGGGAGTTGAAGTCGCAGTATGGACATTTCTTCAGGCACCAGGGAAGATGCACGTAGAGCGAAAGCGGCGGCAATGCCGGCAGCTGCAGCGTGCCGGAGCGCATGTAATGAGTGATGTCTTTCACAGCCAGCGTTCACGCATCAAGGCCACCATGGCGCGGACCGCCTGGCCGCGGTGGCTGTGGGCATTCTTGACCTCGACCGGTAGCTCCGCGAAGGTCTTGCCAAAAGCGGGTATGAACATGACAGGATCGAAGCCGAAGCCATTGCTGCCCTTCGGCTCGCGGGCGATTTCGCCCACTGCTCTGCCAACGGCAATCAGGGGCTCCGGATCGTCTGCGCTGCGCAGCGCTACCAAGGTGCTAACCAGGGCCGCGCGGCGCTGGTCAATGTCCTTCATCTGCTCCAACAACGCGCGCACGTTGTTGGCATCGCCCTTCTCGTAGCCGAACTGGGTGGCATAGAACGCGGTGTCAACTCCCGGCAGGCCGCCGAAGGCATCGACACACAGCCCCGCATCATCAGCTAGCGCCGGCAGGCCGCTGGCTGCCGCGGCATGGCGCGCCTTGGTCAATGCGTTCTCGATGAAGGTGCGGTACGGCTCCTCAGCCTCGCCAATACCCAGCTCGGATTGGCGCACCAGCGTCATCTGCAAGGGCTCCAGCATGACCTGCAACTCGGCGAGCTTTCCCGGGTTGTTCGAAGCCAGCACGATTTTCATGACTGGGCGCTCGACAAGGCGCTTTTTGCATGCCAATGAGCTCGCCGATGCCCTTGTCGGCCAGGGAAAGCAGCGCGTCCATCTCGGCACGCGAAAAAGCGGCGCCTTCTGCCGTACCCTGCACTTCGACGAAGTGGTTGGAGCCGGTCATCACTACGTTCATGTCGGTGTCGCAGGCGGAGTCTTCGTTGTAATCCAGATCGAGCATGGGAACACCGCCCACAATACCGACGGATATCGCCGCCACGTGTTGCAGTATGGGCGACTCAGCCAGGGTGCCGCGCGCCAGCAGCAGGTTCACCGCATCTTGCGCGGCCACGAACGCACCGGTAATGCTGGCCGTGCGCGTGCCGCCATCGGCCTGAATGACATCGCAATCCAGGTGCAGGGTGCGTTCGCCCAATTTCTTCAGATCGAACACGGCCCGCAGGCTTCGGCCGACGAGACGCTGGATCTCCTGAGTGCGGCCGCTCTGCTTGCCGCGCGCGGCCTCCCGGTCGCCGCGCGTATGCGTGGCGCGCGGGAGCATGCCGTATTCGGCCGTCACCCAGCCTTCACCGCTGCCGCGCTTGTGCGGCGGCACTCTCTCCTCCACCGAGGCATTGCAGAGTACGCGGGTTTGGCCGAATTCGATCAACACCGAGCCTTCAGCATGCACGGTGTAGCCGCGAGTGATGCGCACGGCGCGCAATTGATCTGCCGCGCGGCCGGTGCGCTGCACCGGGTTGAAAGTGGAAGTGTTACTCATAAAAAATCAATGATGATCGTCATGCTGCCGCGCGAGAATGCGCGAGCTTTCAGGCCATTTTCTCAAAAGTAACCGCCTGCCCTCTCGCAGGCAGAAAAAGGGGCAAGGGACGCCAGGGACTTCTAACGCCTTCGCGTCGCCATGCGCTGAATGGCTTCATTGATCTCGGCAATGGAGCGCTCGATGGCATGATCGTCCATCTCGTCATCGAGCGGTAAATCCAGGGCTCCAGCCTGCACCGTGGAAGTGAACTCCTGCTCGCTCAGGGCTTCCGTCTGGGTAAATCCGCTGGGGCTCGCAGCCGCCTGAGGCATCGAACCTTCCCATTCGAGAGCCAGCGCGGTGACATTGTCCGAGCGCTCGCCCCCTTTCGGAGCGCCTTCTCGATCAGATCGGGGACGGCCTGCGCCACCTTTTGCTCGGAAAGTTGGGCAACGATGTTCTCATCATCCACGCTGCCCCACAGACCATCGGAGCAAAGCAAAACCTTGTCGCCATTTTTCAGCGGAAGCGGTCCGGCGATATCCACGATCGGGCGAGTCGTGGAACCCAGGCAGGTAAACAGCACATTGCGGTTGATGCCCTTCAGCGGCATACCCGCGCCGCTTTGCGCTTCCAGGTAGGAGTGATCGCGCGTACGTACAAGCAGTTTGCCTTGCCTGGCGACATACAGGCGGGAGTCGCCGCAATGCGCCCAGTGGATCTGTCCGTCCTGAATGAGGGCTGCCACCAGTGTGGTGCGAGGTGTATCAAGCATGCCGCGCGCACTGGCATGGCGAACGATCTGTTGGTGCGCCGCCATGACACCGTTGGAGAGAAACGCCGGCACATCGGGCAGATGCGGTTGGGCCTCCCGCTGGAAAAGCGCCGCCATGGTCTGCAGGGCGAGCTGGGCGGCCGTTTCCCCCTCCGGGTGGCCGCCCATGCCGTCTGCCAGCATGAACAGGCCGGCATCGCGGGTATAGCAATACCCCATGCGGTCTTCATTCTTTTCGCGGCCGCCGAGGCGGCTGAGCTGAAATACCGAGAATTTCATGGGAATATCTTTATTTTCATGGGCCCCGTATCCAGCATGGGGCCGATATCATTTCGCGCTAAACCGCGTAGCGCGCAGGATGTTCTTCTTGGCATCAGACACGACAT
Organism: Ottowia sp. VDI28; assembly: GCF_049532675.1. Lineage (NCBI taxonomy): Bacteria > Pseudomonadati > Pseudomonadota > Betaproteobacteria > Burkholderiales > Comamonadaceae > Ottowia > Ottowia sp. VDI28. The sequence goes on from NZ_CP149820.1 coordinate 3,934,391, forward strand.
TGTCGAACTGCAACCGTACTTTTTCACCTACCGAGAGCTTGGTGTAATGGCGCTCGCCCTCCCGGCTAAGCTCCTTCTGCAACGCGAACACCGATTGCGGACGCGACAGTGGATCGAGCGACATGCACCACTCCACCATTTCGATCAGATTGTCGGAATACACGCCCCGCATACGGGTGAGCGACAACCCCAGCCTATCCTTCTCCAGCCGCTGCGGCGCATCGTTGGGCGGATAGCCCTGCATGCACGAGTACATGCACGCGCCGATGGCATAGATATCCGTCCACGGGCCCATGGTCGAATCGCGCCGGTACATCTCTGGCGCAGCAAAGCCGGGGGTATACATCGGACGGGTAAAGTTGCCTTCCTTGTTCAGCACCTCTCGCGCGGCACCGAAATCAAGCATCACGGCCCGGTTGTCATCGGTAATGAAGATGTTCGCGGGCTTCAGATCCAGGTGCAGCATCTTGTGCTGATGCACGATGCGCAAGCCACGAAGGATCTCGTCGAACAAGGAGCGGATGGTGGACTCGCGAAACACCTTCTGCTTTTTCAGGTCTCGCGCGGTGACGATGAAATCCTGCAGGGTCGCGCCCTCCAGGTAGTTCATCACCATGTACACCGTTTCATTTTCGCGAAAGAAATTCAGTACGCTCACCACCGAGGCGTGTGAAATCTGCGCCAATGAGCGGCCTTCCTCGAAAAAACTCTTGAGGCCCAACCGGTACAAAGACAGCTTTTCCGGTGCCACCTGTGGCACCAATTCACCTGGAGCGCGGGTGGTCAGCGCCGCGGGAAGGTATTCCTTGATCGCGACCTGCTGCCCTTCCTTGTCGACGGCCAGGTAAACGACCCCGAAACCGCCCGCCGAGAGCTTGCGCACCACGCGATACCCGCCAATCACCGTATGGGGAGGCAGAGGGCTTGGCTTCGGCTTTGACATAATTTGCGGCTATTTCCCCAGAAAGTCTGGCCGGGGCACTCAGGAACATGTTCACGCGCTAACATGGTCACGATCCAAGATGGCCGCCGTGCCCTATACGCACGAGAAAGAATCGAATGTCAGTTTACAGTATGACCAGCTACGCCAGCGGTCAGCAGGCGGCACCCAAGGCAGCCGAAGACGGCTCCACCTCATCCAGAAGCGCCCAACCGCGGCTGGCGCTTGAACTGCGCTCGGTCAACAGCCGGTTCCTGGACCTTCAGTTCCGCCTGCCGGACGAGCTCCGGCAGCACGAACCGGCCCTGCGCGAGTTGCTGGGCAAGCGCCTCAAGCGCGGCAAAGTGGAATTACGCGCCTATATAGAAGGCCGCGACTCCTCCGGCCTCCAGGAGCCCTCCCCCCGCGCCTTGCAGCGCCTGTCCTCGCTGCAGGACCAGGTACAGAGCTGGCTGCCCGGCGCCCCAGCGCTTTCCGTGGCCGATGTTCTGCGTTGGGCCGGCGGATCCGAGGAATCAGCGGCCGCCAGCATTGCCGAAGCCGTCTTGCCGCTGGCCCAGAAGGTGCTGGACGATTTTGTAACAGCACGGGCGCGCGAAGGTGCCCGTCTGGCGCAGCTGCTGGATGTGCGGCTGGTGGAGCTGCGCCGCCTCGCCAAAGACGCCGAACCTCTGATTCCGAAAGCCATCGAAGCCCAGACACAGCGTTTTCTGACCCGCTGGAACGAAGCCCTCGCCGGTGTCGAGAATGCGCCGCCCGCGGCCGCCGCCCAGGAGCGCGCGCTGAGCGAAGCCACCGCCTTTGCCATCCGCATCGACGTATCGGAGGAATTGGGCCGGCTGGTTTCCCATCTCGATGAAATTACTGCCATCCTGAAAAAAGGCGGCGAAATCGGCAAACGCCTGGATTTTCTGATTCAGGAGCTCCACCGCGAGGCCAATACGCTGGGTTCGAAGTCGACGATGCTTGATTTGACGCGGATCTCGGTGGATATGAAGGTGTTGATCGAGCAGATGCGGGAGCAAGTGCAGAACATAGAGTGAGGTTTCAGGTCGGCACATGCCACCCGAAAACCCCTTGAAAATCAGTTGGTTAGCGTGGCGATTGATGTCATGAGGTAGCAAGCGGTTTCAGCGAAGCGCACGATTTCTGTGTGGTAAATCGTGTGGGAAATCCAGTCCTCCGCGATCTCGGGAGCAGCGCCCGAACATTTACCACACAGGTTCCTCGTGAATCGCTGTGGAGATCGCGCCATGACTGAGACTGAACGCGTCACCGACAAGACGCTGCGAGCCTGGCTCAACGCCGGAGCCGTCCACCGTGGTATCGGCGGTGGCCTCAACTTTGTTGCCACCGCCGCCGGTGCGCTGAAAGGCCAAGCTTCCTGGATCCTGCGCTACCGCTTTGGTGGCGTTGCCCGAGAGAAGGTGCTCGGTCGCTATCCGGACCTGTCGCTCAAGGACGCCCGCGAAGCGGCACGTCAGAACCGGGCTCGCATCCAGCAAGGCGTGGACGTTGCCGCCGAGAAGCGCGCCGAACGGCTCAAGGCGCAGGAGCAGACCACCGTGGCCGCCCTCGCGCAAGCCTGGTACGACCGCCACATCGCCAAGACCTACAAGCACCCCGAGGTCGTACTGCGCGTCCTCCGCCGTCACATCGAGCCGGTGATCGGCAAGCTGGGCGTGACGGAGGTCCGGCCACTGCACATCGACAAGGTGCTCACCCGCATCCTCGATGCAGGCGCGCCGACCGTGGCCAACGATGCGCTGCGCCACCTCTTCCGCATGTTCCACTTCGCCGTGAAGCGCCGGTGGATTGATGCCAACCCGGTCTCCGGCTTCGAGATCTCCGACGCGGGAGGCTTCGAGGTCTCAAGACAGCGCTGGCTGAACCGCGAGGAACTCGCTGCGTTCGCCAAGGCCATGCAGGACACGCCCAACTTCGGACGCCAGAACGAGTTGGCCGTGTGGCTGCTGCTCGCCCTGTGCGTGCGCAAGATGGAGTTGCTGTCGGCCCGGTGGACCGAGTTCGACCTGGAGCGTGGTGTCTGGGCGCTGCACCCGTCGCGCACGAAGATGAACCAGTCCATCGACATCTCGCTCGCGGCGCCGGTCCTGCGGTGGCTGCAGGAGGTCCAGGTGTTCTCCTGCAACAGCGAATACCTGTTCCCTGCGCGCCGGCTGATTCACATGAAAAGCGGCGTCCCGAGGCGGAACCGTTTCGGCCACATCAGCCCGGACACGCTCAACGTCGCTCTTCGCCGCCTGCCGCTCGACGACATCGAGCACTTCACCGTGCATGACATGCGTCGCACGGCCCGCACCCACATGGCCGCGCTGGGCGTGGACCGCTTCGTCGCCGAGCGGGCGCTGAACCACAAGGTGCGCGATGTCGAGGGCGTCTACAACCAGTACGACTACTTCGAGGAGCGCAAGGTGGCGTTGGAAAGATGGGCGAAGTGGCTGGCTGCGATAGAAGAAGCGCGCAACGGCGGTGCGCCGAGCACGCAAGCCAGCGAAGACGCCATGGCGGCACTGGCGAAGCAAGCCCAGGAACTGGACATGGGCTACGAGCGAAGCGGTCGCCGCTCGTGCGCAGATGACACGCACTCCCCATGAGGTGCCGCTGCTTCAGCCCGCTGCCCTGTAGGCTATGGCCACCGCTTGAATACTCCCCAGTTTGGCCGTTTGAAATTTCCCCAGTTTGATCGACGTTGAAGCGCTGGCGGGCCGAGGCCCGCCAGCGCTTCGCGCTCCACCCGAGGACCATGCGCGGATTGACGCGCGGAGGTCTGGGTGGTCAATCTGAAGGAATTGATGATGATTCTGGAGTTGCACAGGCAGGGCCTGTCGGTGTCGGCCATTGCCGAGCGCACTGGGCACGACCGCAAGACGGTGCGCAAGTACATCCGCCAGGGGCTGGTTGCGCCGAAATACAAGCCGCGCCAGCCACGGGCCACGGTGATCGAGCCCTTCGAGGCGTTCCTGCGCGAGCGGGTGGCGGCCTGGCCGGAACTCACCGGCGCACGGCTGCTGCGCGAGATCCGGGAGTTGGGCTATCGCGGCGGCAAGACCGTGCTCAACGATTTCCTGCGCGAGGTGCGCCCGCCGCCGGCGCCGACCTTCGAGCTTCGCTTCGAGACGCCGCCTGGCAGGCAAGCGCAGGTGGACTTCGCCGAGTTCAAGGTCCAGTTCACGGGCGAGCAAGATGTGCAGCGCAAGGTGTGGCTGTTCGCGATGGTGCTGGGCCACAGCCGCTACCTGTGGGCGCAATTCGTCCTGCACCAGGACCTGCCCACGGTGCTGCGCTGCCACATTGAGGCCTTCGAGCACTTCGGCGGCGTGCCTCGGGAGATCCTGTACGACCGCATGAAGACGGCCGTGCTGGGCGAACCCGACGAGGACAAGCCGATCGTGTACAACGCCAAGCTGTTGGCCTGCGGCGCGCACTACGGCTTCGTGCCGCGAGCTTGCCAGCCCTATCGGGCGCAGACCAAGGGCAAGATCGAGCGCCCATACCGTTACATCCGCGCCGACTTCTTCATGGCGCGCAGCTTCACCGACATCCAGGACATGAACCGCCAGCTGCGGCACTGGCTGGACACGGTGGCCAACGTGCGGTTGCATGGCACGACCGATCGGATCGTGGCCGAACACTTCGCTCAGGAGCGCTCCAGCCTGCAAACCTTGCCGGCTGGCCGGTTCGATGCCGTGCTGCGGGTACAGCGGCGCCTGAGCCATGAGGGCTGCGTGAGCGTCGGGGGCAACTACTACTCGGTGCCCGACGGCACGCGCGCCCGCGTTCTGGAGGTGGAGAGCACACCGCACCAGGTGCGCATCCACGAGAACGGCAAGCTCATCGCCGTGCATGCGCTGCTGCACGGGCGCAAGCAGCGCTCCGTGCTGCCCGGGCATCGACAGGTGGCCCGTGGCGTCCAGCATCGCGACAAGCCGGCCGTGCGGCTGCTGCCAGGCCACGCCGTGGCCACACGCTCGCTGGGCGTGTACGAGCAGATCGCCCGCCAGCTGGGAGGCCTGCGATGAACGCCAGCACCACCGATCGCATCCGTCGTCATCTGGTGGGCCTGAAAATGCCGCGCGCGCTGGAAGCCCTGCAGACTACGCTCTCGCGCATCGAGCAGGGTGAGGTCACGGCCCTGGAGGCCATCGAGGCCCTCCTGGGCGAGGAGTACAGCACCCGGGAGAGCCGGCGCATCAAGATGGCGCTGCAGACGGCCCGGCTGACCACCGTCAAGAGCCTGTCGGGCTACGACTTCAGCTTCCAGCCGAGCCTGGACCGCAACCGGGTGCTGGCCTTGGCCGAACTCGAGTTCGTCGAGCGGCGCCAGTGCGTGCACTTCCTGGGACCGCCTGGCACGGGCAAAAGCCACCTGGCGATCGCTCTGGGCTTCGAGGCCGTGAAGGCGGGCAAGAGCGTGTTCTTCGCCACGCTGGCCGAACTGGTGGACTCCATGCGCAAGGCCGAGCGCGAAGGCAAGCTGCGCGAGCGGGTGAAGTTCCTCAGCCGCTACAGCCTCCTGATCGTCGACGAGATCGGCTACCTGCCGGTGGGTTCGGGCGGCGGCAACCTGTTCTTCCAGTTGGTCAATGCCTGCTACGAGCGCTGCGCCATGATCATGACGGGCAACCGCGGCTTCGGGGAATGGGCCGAGATCTTCGGCGATGCGGTGGTCGCCACGGCGCTGCTGGATCGGCTGCTGCACCACGCGGTGGTCATCCCGATCGAAGGCAACTCGTACCGGCTGCGCGAGCACGCCGCGTTGATCCCCGAGCACATGCGCGGGCGCACGTTGCTGGGCGAGCCAGCGCCGATGCCACCCATCAAGCGGCGCCCAGGGCGCCCGCGAAAGGAGGAAACCGCCTCAACGACGGGCTGAGCACCCGAAACAGGGTGGGGAAATTTACTCCGGCCGAACTGGGGAAAACAAAGGCGGCGTTGACAGTAGGCAATCACTGTGCAACATGCCGCCTGGTGGAACAACCATATAAAGACCATAAAAATGACTCTTATGAAGGATTTTTTGATATAAGAGACAGAATAATGTCATTAAATCTAGCCCCGTCCAGCGAAATCCTCCAGGTACTGGGCCAACGCGTGCGTGCGCAGCGGTTGGCACAGGGGTTGCCCCAGCGCGAGCTGGCGCAGATGGCTGGCCTCTCGTTGGGCGCACTGCGCAAGCTGGAAAGCAGCGGCCAGTCTTCGCTGGAAACCCTGGTTCGCGCAGTGCAGGCGCTCGGGCTGGTCAATGAGCTGGAGGATCTGTTCGTGCTCAAGCGCCAGTCCATCGCTCAGATGGAAAAAGCCGAAGCGGCTACCCAAAGGCAGCGAGCCCGCCGCCGGAGCAGCACATGAAGAATGAGCCCCCACGCTCCGCCGCTACGCGGGTCGCTGCCCCCCAGGGGGCGCTTTTCATCTTGGGGCGGCCCGGCGATGAAAAGGCTTGCCGTCCACTACTGCGGCTGGGGCGAGGACTGGCCACTGGGCTTGCTCGCCGACGACGGCACCACGCTGCTGTTCGAATATGCGCCCGAGGCGCTGACGCAAGGGCTCGAACTGTCGCCGCTGCACCTCAAGCTGCGTGCCACCGCCTATGGCGGCTTTCCACCGCACCTGCTCCGCCTGCCAGGCCTGATCGCCGACAACCTGCCCGATGGCTGGGGCCTGCTGCTCATGGACCGGTTGTTCCGTCAGCAGGGTTTGCGCCATCCCGGGCCACTGGATCGCCTGGCCTTCATCGGGGATCGCGCCATGGGCGCCCTGCGCTTCGTGCCGGCTGCAGAGCCTGATGCCGAGGAGCCGGACTGGAACCTGTTGGCCTTGGCCAAAGAAAGCGAGCGCGTCCTGGCCGGTGAGGCAGGAACCGCCTTGCGCGAACTGGCGTTGACGGGAGGCTCCCCGCAAGGCGCACGGCCCAAGGCGCTGGTGCAGTACGACGCAGGGTCGGGCCACGTCAGCACGCGCGGCGACGCACCGGCCCCCTGGCTGGTGAAGTTCCCCGCCCAGGGCGAACACAAAGAGGTCTGCGCCATCGAGCAGATGTATGCCGAGCTGGCCCGCGATTGCGGACTGGAGGTGCCAGCCAGCGCATGGTTCGATCTGTCGTCCAAGCTGGCCGCCTTCGGCGTGGCGCGCTTCGATCGCGAACAGGGCTCGCGCGTGCCGGTGCACAGCCTGGCGGGCCTGCTGCAGGTGGACTTCCGCCTGCCCGGCAGCGCGGACTACACCGCCCTCCTGCGCGCCACACGCCTATTGACCTGCGACGAGCGCGAAGTGGAGAAGGCCTACGCCCGGGCCGTCTTCAACGTGCTGTTCCACAACCGCGACGACCATCCGAAGAACTTCGCCTGGCGCCTCGGACAGGATCGGCGCTGGCGGCTGGCCCCAGCCTTCGATCTGACCTTCAGCGAAGGCCCCATGGGCCATCACCACATGGACGTCTGCGGCGAAGGCCGTGCCGTGGAACGCAGCCATCTGCTGCGCCTGGCTTCGGAAGGTGGCGTGGCGACGAAGGCGGCTGAAGCCAGCATCGATCGGATGCTGGAGCAGGCGACGACCTTCTCTCAACGTGCGGCGGCGTATCCGATCCGCCGAGCGACGGTGCAACGGATGAAAGCATCGATCCATAACTGCCAAGAGAAACTCATGCGCGGTTGATGAAGGTCGACAGCAGCCCCGGACACAGAGTCGTCAATCACCTGCAGGTAACGCATCCTCGTCCGGCAACTCTGCTTGCTCGTCATGCTGGCGGCGATACAGGACGGCCCCGAGGTACGCCCCGGAGGCGCGAGTGCGATGGTGCCCTGCCAGGCGCGCTGTCGATTGCCTCGCCACGGCGTCCAGTTCCAACCCTGCCTCACCACCGCGCACGGGTGGCGCCACCCCGCCGGTCTGTTCGATGTAGTGCTCGATCAAAGCCTGGTGGCGTAGGCCATGTGCCGTCACCCCCAGTTTTTTGCTCGTAATGCCGAAGCGCGCCATCACGTAGTCGAAGCGCCGCAGGTTTTCCACGAGACCACGGCCTGGGTTACCCATGTGAGCGTCCGGCCCCTGCGCGACGCTTTGCGCGAACTGCAGCGCTTCGATGCGCTGCAGCGAATCCAGCGGCACGAAGCGCGGCCGGCCGCCCTTGGCACCCTGCTGGACCCAGACGTATTCGTCGGCCTGCCGCTGCTCGATGGGCAGGCCTGTTGCGGCGAACGCCACGACGCAGCAATGGGGCCTCAGCATCACCGCTTCCTTGCGCCGCAAACCCATCGTTCGAATGAGCCGCAGCGATGCGCCGACATAGGGGTCATAGCCACACACGCGCCCTATCACCGCGTCTATGTCGACCCCTGCGGCACTCCAGCTCTTGTCGTGCAGGGCGTGCTCATGGCGTTGGTACTCTGCGAGCGACAGACCGTAACGATCCGGTTTTAGGATGAACCCGGGCTTGCCCAGCCATAGCGCCAGTCCGCGCAGGAAGCTCAGGTAGGTCTGGATGGTGGCGGGCGCGAGTCGTTCACGCTGCCAGACAGTCACCATGGCCTGGATGTGCTTCTGCCCCAGGTTACGCGGATCTGGCAGCGTCTTGAACCCGGCCTTGAGGCGCAGGTTGCGAAAGAAGCGCCGCAGGAAGTCTGCGCGCTCCTGGCGCGTCTTGTGCGAGACGGTCTTGTTCAGTGCGGTGTGCTGGGCGTTGAACAGCTCGATCAACACCTCGAGCACACGCATCGGGTCGGCTTTGCCGGGGCGGTAGCGATCGAGCACCTGCTGGGGTGGCTCATATCGGGTGTGGCGCGCTGTGTCGATGCTGCCCTGGCGGCGACGATTGGAGTTCGGAGCAGAAAGGTTGGCCATGGCCATCTCCTGTGAAGAAGCCGCGCGCCGTCCCGGCGGCGTGCGGCGATTGAAAGAGGTGGAATCCATCAAGTCCATGGGCAGCGCGGATTCTGTCGCGCCATCCATGCGTGGTCAGGTCATTTCGGCGGGGCACCCGACCACGGCGGTGCCTTGCCTACCCAGGTACTCGCCGGCATCACGCCACTTGCGCGGCAGCCGGCTCGGTCGGTCTTAAAAATGAAACGGAGTGATCCAACCCGGCGGCGCATTTCTGCGTCTGCCGGGCGTTGTGATGCCGCCCTGCCTCGCAGGGCATGGACGACATCAGCGCGAAGGTCTGGCCTTCAGCGCGGTTGAATGGATCGGTTCTCGGAACGCAGCGTCATCCACCTGCAGGGGTCCGCCCCTCGACCGAAAGTCCAGGGCGGTGCCAGGTTCACGAGCGGGTGCACACGGGGAGCCCATGAGGGCAAGCACAACCGTGTGCTGCGCGAATGCGCGTGCTCGAAAGGATGACGGGCTCGGTGGCACGGCATCGGGTGCCGGTCAGCGAACAGTCAGGCGCATGGCACGTCCTCTGGGAACGTCCGGCGGCGAAGCGCCGGCCAGTCATGTGCAGCTCTACGTTGGAAACAACGCCGGGCATGGCCTCGGAGGACCATGCCGCGCCAGGCTCAGTGGCCAGGCGATAGGAAGGCGGGTAACGACCGCAACGCCTTTCGCTCCACGATGGAGCAGGCCAGGAGGCCTCGGGAAACTGCAGTTGACACCGGCGGCGAACGAACGTCAACGGTTGTTCGCCGCGTACCCGTGCAATGCCCGCGAAATGGCGGTCGTTTCGGGTGGCGCTTGCAACCGAAACGACGGGGGCAAATATCTTTCGAACGCGCATGCCACCGAGACGACATCAAGGCTTGACTCCCATTGATACGGCCTCTGGTTTCGACCGGTAGGAAACCATGTCATGCCAGCCATGTTCCGCCCAGCCCGCGAATCATCTGCAGTGCAACTGGAGTGTCACTGCAGATTCGCGCACGTCCCAGGAGCGGCAACACCCGTTCAATCCTGGGTCACGGGACATACGACGCAGTGTCACTGGAGTGACGGCACAAGGCTCTGGGGATGCCGGTTGACGATGTGCTCATCCATGGGAACTTGCGTTCATCACCACGAAAGGAGTTCGAGATGAGCAAGTTCTGGTACGTCACCGGCGAACTGACCGAGGTGCAGCGCTACATCAATGTCCCCATGCGCTCGTGCGAACAATACCCTGCCCGCGAACGGCGGGAGTTCTGGCTGACCCGGACGGATGGCGTCGACCAGAAGGTGAAGCTCGTGGTCCACAGTCGCTCGATGCCCGCGCGGCGCGGTCATGAGGTCTGCGTGCTACTGCTCGGCGAACTGGTCGTCGGTCTGGTGAACCTGAGCACTGGCCGGCGGATCAATTTCATCACCGCCGACCCGCCCCTGCTGCTGCGCCGCTGCGATGTGCTGGCAGCGGCCGGCATCTTCGTCTCAGGCGCCATCGTGGCTGCAAGCTGGGATGTGCGGAGCCTGCTGCTGACTGTTCCGCTCAGCTTGCTGTATGCGCCCTGTAGGGCGCTTGGCCGGTTGCTGTGGCGAGCCCGGCTGCGCGGGCACGTGGACCGCAGCCTGGACAAGGCGCTAGCTGCCGTATCCGCCGAGCCCCCGCGATTGTGGCGGGTGAAGTAACCAAAGTGGAGGGAATCCTACCGCCCCACCCTTGCAGCGATTTAACCGCTCTTTCGCCGCATAAATTGCGGCAATAGCATGATCACGTGACGAATCGGCACCCAATCTCCGCATACCGTCAACGCGGTCACGGCCCGTGAAATCGAGGGCAAATGCTCAATGTAGCCTCGGTTCAGTTGTCCACTGCTCGCCGGTTGGCTTGGACGTTGATGCCCTGACGCCAGCGCCCCACATCGCGAGAGGCAGTCGGAATGGTGCTCGGCGCGACCTCACGCAGTGGGGAGCACTTTGAACCAAATGGTGCGACAACGCGGCCGGCCCGATGCAGGTCGCCTCCAACCTGGCGAGCCGCCGCGACTTCCACGTCCAGACCGCCCGCAGCATCGCGACCCGCCGACAGCACGGGACGGCGCTTCTGTAGCCCAAGAAGCAGCTACTCTGGCCAGCAATATCATTATCATTTTGATGATGATATGGAATACGTATCGAATCCATATTCGATGTGTTACGATCCTAACGCACAAGCGAAGAAAACCATGACCGATAGCCAACTCATCAATCTCACGCAGGCGCAGCGCGACCGGCTCGCGTTTGTAGAACTACGCCTACGGTTTATGGGTGAGATCCGGCGACAAGACTTGGTAACGCGCTTTGGCATCCAGGCTGCGGCGGCCACACGAGATATCGCACAGTACAAGGAGCTGGCCCCAGGCAACATGGAGTACGACCCCAAAGCCAAGGTGTATGTCTGCGCCTCCTGGTTCAGGCCCTTGTTCGACTTTCCGATCAAGCGTGTGCTCAGGTGGCTATCTCAAGGGTACGGCGACGCCGAGCCTTCACACCTTCGGGGTGTCATTGCCTCCGAAGACACGGGGCTGCCGAGCCGTATTGATCTGGCATTGCTTTCCATCCTGACTCGCGCCATCCACCGGGGCGCAGCCGTCAAGATTTCCTACCGCGCCCTGTCCAGCGGCCTCACCACCCGCGAGATCGTGCCCTTCGCCTTGGCTGACAGCGGCTTGCGCTGGCACCTGCGGGCCTTCGACCGCCGCAGCGGCGAGTTCCGCGACTTCGTGCTGGGCCGCTTCGACGACGCCAGCATCTTGCCGGGCGAGGTCGCCGACCACGAAACCTCCGCTCAGGACATCCAGTGGAACCGCATTACCGAGCTGGAGCTTGTGCCGCATCCGGCCAATGTGCAGCACCCCGACACCATCGAAGCCGAGTACGGCATGGAAGGCGGCGTGCTCAAGGTGCGCACCCGTGCGGCAATGGCGGGCTACCTGCTGCGCCGCTGGAACGTGGACTGCACCGACGACCACAACCTAAAAGGTGGCGAACACCACCTGTGGCTGCGCAACCGGCAGGCGCTCTATGGCGTCACCAACCTCGTTCTCGCGCCGGGCTACGACGCAACCGGCAAGGAATGGTGATGAACATGGCGCTCTGCTTCAACCCCGCCTCCAAGCACTTTCACGACCGAAAGGAGTTCCATCATGGCTAAGACCCCGTCCAATCACGGCAAACAGTGGTCGCCTGCCGATGTTTCGCAGCTTAAGCAACTCGCTAAGCAGAACACGCCCACGCGCGTCATCGGCCTCAAGATAGGCCGCACGGAAGATGCCGTGCGCGCCAAGGCCAGCGAAGCCGACGTTTCGCTCAAGCCCACCAACCAGTCGCCCTACAACCGGCGTAAGCCCTGAGCGACAGCCGGAAGAAGACGAAGGGGCGCGCCGTGTTGAAGCTCGAACAGATCCAGAAGAACGCAGCCATCTCGGGCTTGGAGCCCGGGCAGGTGGTGCGCATCGTCACGACCGAGCCTGTCGGCGACAACGCCCTGACCGTTTACTACAAGACTGCCGACGGCACGCTGCGCGAGCGGATGCTGTTCCGCACCGACGAAGCGAACCTGTCGCTGGCCGAGTCGGGCCGCCCGTGGGCCTTCGATGCGCCGGGCGACGCCTTCAAGCTCGCCGCCGAGGCCTACCGCATCAATCTGGCCCACCTGTTCGATCCGATGATGGCCGTCCACACCTCGAACGTGGAGCCGTTGCCGCACCAGATCACGGCGGTCTATGAGTCCATGCTGCCGCGTCAGCCGCTGCGCTACGTGCTGGCCGACGACCCCGGCGCGGGCAAGACCATCATGGCCGGGCTGTTCATCCGCGAACTGTTGATGCGCGCCGACGCCAAGCGCGTGCTCATCGTCGCGCCCGGCTCGCTGGTCGAGCAGTGGCAGGACGAAATGTTCGAGAAGTTCGGCCTCTCGTTCACGCTGTTCTCGCGCGAGCAGGTCGAGCAGTCCCGCAGCGGCAATCCCTTCGACGACTTCGACCTGCTGGTCGCCCGCGTCGATCAACTGGCGCGATCCGAAGACCTGCAAGAAAAGCTCAGGCTCACCCAGTGGGATCTGGTCGTCGTCGATGAAGCCCACAAGCTTTCGGCCAACTACTTCGGCAACAAAGTCAACAAGACCAAGCGCTTCCTGCTTGGCGAAACGCTGGGAGCCATCACCCGCCACTTTCTGCTGATGACGGCCACGCCCCACAATGGCAAGGAGGAGGACTTCCAGCTCTTCATGTCGCTGCTGGATGCAGACCGCTTCTACGGCAAGTTCCGCGATGGCGCGCACAAGGTCGATGTGGCAGACCTGATGCGCCGCATGGTCAAGGAAGACATGCTGCGTTTCGACGGCACGCGCCTGTTTCCCGAACGGCGCGCCTACACCGTCAACTACAAGCTCTCCGATCCGGAAGCTGCCTTGTACGCAGCGGTCACGGACTACGTGAAGACCGAGTTCGCCCGCGCTGACCAACTGGCCGATGGCGGCCGCAAAGGCACCGTCGGTTTTGCCTTGACCGCGTTGCAACGGCGGCTCGCCTCCAGCCCCGAGGCCATCTACCAGTCGATCAAGCGGCGCCGTAACAAGCTCAAGCGCCGCGTCGAGGACGAAAAATTGCGCCAGCGTGGCCAGGCGCTGGCAGAGACATTGAATGGCAGCAACGGCCTGCCCGAGGACATCTGGGACTCCGCCGATGACCTTCCATCCGAGGACTATGAAGCGCTGGAAGAACGGTTGGTGGATCAGGCCACGGCCTCCCAAACCATCCCCGAACTCGAAGCCGAAATCATCATCCTCGAAGGGCTGGAAGAACAGGCTAGACAGGTCGTCCATTCCGGCCAAGACCGCAAGTGGGACGAACTCTCCCGCCTGCTGCAAGACACACCCGAAATGCACGACGACGCTGGGCGTCAGCGCAAGCTCATCATCTTCACCGAGCACCGTGACACGCTGAACTACCTTGCGGTCAAGATTCGCGGCCTCATCGGCAGCGAGGAAGCCGTGGTGATGATCCACGGCGGCGTCAAGCGCGAGGAACGGCGCAAGGTACAGGAGCTGTTCCGCAACGACCCGACGGCGCGCGTGCTCATCGCCACCGACGCGGCGGGCGAAGGCGTGAACCTGCAAAACGCCAACCTGATGGTCAACTACGACCTGCCGTGGAACCCCAACCGGCTGGAGCAACGCTTCGGCCGCATCCACCGCATCGGCCAGACCGAGGTCTGCCATCTCTGGAACATGGTTGCCGCCGAAACTCGCGAGGGCGACGTCTTCCAACGCCTGTTCGAGAAGCTCGAAGTGGAACGCGCGGCGCTGGGCGGGCGCGTGTTCGACATCCTCGGCGAGGTGTTCGAGGAAAAGAGCCTCAAGGACTTGCTGATCGAGGCCATCCGCTATGGGGCCGACCCCGAGGTGCGCGCCCGTCTGCTCAAGAAGATCGAAGGCGCGCTCGATACCGATCACCTCGAAAACATCATCAAGCGCAACGCCCTGTGCGAAGAGGTGATGGACGAGAAACGCCTGTTCGCCGTCAAGGAGGAAATGGAGAAGGCCGAAGCCCGCAAGCTCCAACCCTTCTTCATCCGCGCCTTCTTCAACCAAGCCTTCGCGGCCTTGGGCGGCGAATTGCGCCCCGAGAGCAAGGCCGCTTCGAGATCACCAACGTCCCCGCCATCATCCGCGAGCGCGACCGCCAGATCACGGGCCGGGATCGCCGCAATGCCGATCCGGTGCTGCGCCGCTACGAGCGCGTCTGCTTCGAGAAGCAGTACGTGCGCTTGACCGACCGTGTGGGCGCGCCGATGGCCAGCCTGTTGCATCCGGGCCATCCCTTGATGCAGTCGGTCACCGACATCGTGCTGGAGCAGCACCGCAACAAGTTGAAGCAAGGCGCGGTGCTGGTCGATGCTAGCGATTTAGGCGTCACGCCCAAGGTGATGTTCATCATCGACCACCGGGTCTTGGAAGGCCAAGACCCCAGCCGCGTCGCCTCGCGGCGCATGCAGTTCGTGGAGATCGATGCCGCAGGCACCACCATCAACGCGGGCTGGGCACCGCATCTGGACTTGGAGCCGCTCGCAGCTTCCGACATGCCGCTGATCCAAGACGTGCTGGCCTCGCCGTGGATCGCCAAGGATCTGGAGCACGCCGCGCTCGCCCACGCGGGCAGCCACCTCGTGCCCGAACACTTCGACGAAGTACGCTCGCGGCGCGAGAAGTCCGTGGACAAGACCTTGGCCGCCGTCCACGAACGGCTGGTCAAGGAGATCAACTTCTGGTCAGACCGCTACATCAAACTGCAAGACGACCTGGCCGCAGGCAAGGATGTTCGCCTGACGCTGGAGAACGTCCGCCGCACCATCGACGACCTCACGGCGCGCCGCGAGTCGCGCGAAAAGGAATTGCTGGCCATGCGCCATGTAGTCTCGGCCACGCCGGTCGTGCTCGGCGGCGCGCTCGTCATCCCGGCGGGGCTGCTGATGCAGCGCAAGGGCGTCCCCGCCGAACAAGGCGGCTGGTCGGCGGACGCTGCTGCCCGCGCCCGTGTCGAAAAGATGGCCACGCGCGCGGTCATGGAGGCCGAACGCGCCCTTGGTTACGACGTCATCGACGTGTCGGCGCAGAAGTGCGGCTGGGACGTGACCAGCCAGCCCAAGCCCGTGGATGGCCGCCTGACGACCTCACGCCACATCGAGGTGAAGGGCCGCGCCAAGGGCCAGTCCACGATCACCGTCACCCGCAACGAAATCCTCTACGGCCTGAACCAGGCGGACAAGTTCATCCTCGCCATCGTGTTGGTGGACGGGGACAAGCACGAAGGCCCGTTCTACGTGCGCCAGCCCTTCACGCAGGAGCCGGACTGGGCCACAACCAGCATCAACCTCGATCTGGGCCAGTTGCTGGCCAAGGCCGTCGTGCCGGAAGCATCACTGTGATGGCCGCCAACGCCCACAACGGAAAACGCCTCCACGAGGGAGGCGTTGGGCCGCAGATGCGATCTGCGGTGGGCCTGGAACCAACCCCACAAAGAGAAACGCCCCTTGCGGGGCGTCGGGCCGGAGATGCTATCTCCGGGGGGGTTAGTGCTGCGCATTGTATCAGCTTGGCGCCGCATGGCAAGCGGTTGGAGACACGCCCGTGACCCGCGTCGTTGCCTACATCGACGGCTTCAACCTCTACTTCGGGTTGAAGCAGGCCCGCTTCAAACGCTACTACTGGCTGGACGTGGCTGCGCTGGCGCGCACGCTGCTGAGGCCAGGCCAACAACTGGCGGCAACGCACTACTTCTCTGCCCGCATCCGCGACAACGGCCGCAACGCGGCAGACCAGAAGCGGCAGAACGCCTACTTGGAAGCACTGGCATTGCGAGGCGTGCAATGCCAGTTCGGCCACTACCTCGAAAAGATCCGCGAATGCCGGGCGTGCCATGCCATCTGGCCGGACTACGAGGAAAAGATGACCGACGTGAACATCGCCATCCAGTTGATGACGGACGCCTTCGACGAAGCTTTCGATGTGGCCCTAGTCATCTCAGGCGACAGCGACCTGACCACACCTATCCGCCGGGTGCGTGAACGCTTCCCCGCCAAGCGCGTCATCGTCGCATTCCCGCCGCACCGCCACTCCAAGTCGCTCAAGCAACACGCCAACGGCCACCTCGCCATCAGCGAGAACAAGCTGCGTGCCAGCCAGTTGCCTGATCAGATCGTCAAGCCCGACGGCTTTGTGCTCCAACGTCCGGCACACTGGAAATAGCCATGAAGCTCGAAAGCATCCACATCCGGGACTTCAAACGGTTTGCCGATCTGTCGATCACCGGACTGCCCGCCACGACCAAGCTGGTTTTACTAACCGGTCCGAATGGGAGTGGCAAGACATCGTTGTTTGAGGCGTTCAATTTTTGGATGAGCCATGCGAAGCAATCCGTAAGCTATGAGCCTGAATACCACGAACGCAGTCTGCCAGCGAAGCCAGGTAGCGACTGGAATGCCGTTCTGCAACGAATTCAACTCAAATTTCACGGAGATTCCGTTCGACTCCCACGAGCGCACAACAGAAAAGACTTCTACATCCGCTCGGCGTATCGCCACGAGGCCGAGTTCACGACCAATGGGCTTGGAAACGCGGACGACATCCTGAACGACTCTCGCCGTCCCCAGCGGCTGATTCAGCAGGAGCAGCGGGTATCCGAAAACTACCAGCGCATGGTTGCGGAAGCAGTTAGAGCGCTCTACTCCGATGATGTCGCGACACAACAGAAGAAGGTTGCTGAACTTGCCGATGAATTAATCGGCGAAGTGCGCGTCGCCATGACCAAGATTTTCGGTGACTTGGTCCTGGAAGGCCCTGGCAACCCGCTTACCAACGGCACTTTCCGGTTCAAGAAGGGAACCGTTTCCGGCTTTCATTACAAAAACCTGTCCGGTGGAGAAAAGGCGGCATTCGACCTTCTGCTGGATTTCATCGTCAAGCGCAAAGCGTTCGATGACACGGTGTATTGCATCGACGAGCCCGAACTCCACATGCACACGCGCTTGCAAGCCAAGCTGCTGGAAGTCATGTTCAGCCTGATCCCGGACAACTGTCAGCTCTGGCTTTCCACCCACTCTATCGGCATGGCGCGCAAGGCGGCGGAGCTTTACGCCGCGAATCTTGGACAGGTCGTGTTCATTGATTTCCACGATCACGACTTCGACCACACGGCGACGCTGACACCCATCCAGCCAGGTCGCCAGTTCTGGCGGCAGATATTCCACACGGCGCTCGACGATCTGGCGGAACTCGTCGTGCCGAAATATGTCGCCTTTTGTGAAGGCAAGCGTCTGGGTCAAGGCGGGCGCAAGCCTAGTTTTGATGTGGCGGTTTATCAGACCATTTTCGGCAACCAGTTTCCGTCCATCGAGTTCGTCCCACTCGGAGGGACGAATGAAGTGCAGAGCGATGGCGATACATTCAGTCTGCTGCTGAGCAAGCTCGCGCCCGGCATCAAGTGCTGGAAAGTCTTTGACCGGGACGACCGACATGGCGATGAAATCCAGCAACTTCAAACAGGCGGCATACAGGTGCTCCAGCGCCGAGACCTCGAAAGCTACTTGTGGGATAACGAAATTCTGAAAGCCTTATGCGATTTGCATGGGCAGCCAGAGAAGTTGTCGGAACTGCTTGCCGAAAAGCAGCAGGCGCTGACCGACGGCGCTCAACAAGGCAAACCTGCTGACGACATCAAGGCCGCATCTGGTCGCCTCTACAACAAATGTAAGCAAGCCCTGGGACTGACCCAATGCGGCAATGATGCGGAAGCCTTTGCTCGGCTCACGCTCGCGCCGCTGGTCAAGCCGGGAACCAGCGTCTATCAAGAATTGGCCGCCATCGTTGTGGAGCCAGTGGGGCAAAACACATGACAACCATCAAAACCCCGAAAAAACTCATCGAAGTCGCCCTACCTCTGGACGCGATTAACAAGGCCGCCGCGCGCGAAAAATCCATCCGCCACGGTCACCCCAGCACGCTGCATCTGTGGTGGGCGCGGCGTCCGCTGGCGGCGGCGCGGGCGGTCATCTTCGCGCAGATGGTCAACGACCCCGGCTACCAGCAGGGCGGCGGCTTCCGCTACGGCGTCAACAAGGAAAAGGCGCAGGCCGAACGCGAGCGGCTGTTCAAGATCATCGAAGACCTGGTGCAGTGGGAAAACACCAACAACGAGGAAGTGCTGGAGCGCGCCCGCGCCGAGATCCGGCGCTCGTGGCGCGAGGTCTGCGAACTGAACAAGGCGCACCCGCAGGCCGCCGAACTGTTCAACCCCGACAAGCTGCCCGCCTTCCACGACCCCTTCGCGGGCGGTGGCGCCTTGCCGCTGGAAGCGCAGCGTCTGGGTTTGGAAAGCTACGCCAGCGACCTCAACCCCGTGGCCGTCACCATCAACAAGGCCATGATCGAAATCCCGCCGCGCTTCGCGGGCCGCGCGCCGGTGGGGCCGCGCGTGCCGGGCGACAAGCAGGGTAAGTTGAGCGAGGACTGGTCGGGCGCGAAAGGGCTGGCCGAAGACGTGCGCCGCTACGGCGCATGGATGCGCGCCGAGGCCGAGAAGCGCATCGGCCATCTGTATCCGCAGGTGGAGATCACTGCCGAGATCGTGAAGGAGCGGCCCGAGCTGAAGCCCTTGCTGGGCCAGAAGCTCACCGTCATCGCCTGGCTGTGGGCTCGTACCGTGAAAAGCCCCAACCCGGCGTTCAGCCATGTGGACGTGCCGCTGGTTTCCACCTTCATCCTCAGTAGCAAGGCGGGCAAGGAAAGCTATGTGCAGTCCGTGGTCGAGGGCGACAAGTATCGCTTTACGGTGAAGGTGGGTGCGCCGCCGGAAGCGGCGAAGAACGGAACGAAGCTGACCCGCGGCGCGAACTTTCAATGTCTAGTATCAGATACACCGATTGAGTCTAAGCACATCTACGCCGAGGCCAACGCCGGGCGCATGAGTGCGAAGCTCATGGCCATCGTCGCCGAAGGTGCGCGTGGCCGCGTCTACCTTGCGCCGACCGCCGAACACGAAATCATTGCGCGTCAGGCACAGCCAAAATGGAAGCCGGAAGTGGCAATGCCGGAGAACCCGCGCTGGTTCTCACCACCGCTCTACGGCTTGACGAGATACGGCGACCTCTTCACCCCACGTCAACTGGTAGCGTTGACCACCTTCTCCGATCTGGTGGGCGAGGCGATCGTCAAGGTGGCGACCGACGCACTGGCTGTTGGCATGTCCGACGACGGCCGTGCCCTGGATGAAGGTGGTTCTGGTGTTACCGCCTATGCCGAGGCGGTGGGGGTGTATTTGGCGCTTGGGTTGAGTCGATTGGCCGATGCACAGAATGCTCTTTGTCAATGGGGCCCAAGTGCTGACCAGACCCAGCATCTGTTCCGGCGACAGGCAGTTCCAATGGTTTGGGACTACGCTGAATCGAGTGTTTTCTCAGGGGCAGCGGGCGACTTGGTCACAAGCCTCGGAAGCATGAGCCGAGTATTGGACAAGTTCAGCACCACGGTTCAAGGACATTCGCTGCACTCTGATGCGCAGAAGCAAGTCGTCTCGCTGAATAAGGTTTTATCCACAGACCCTCCTTACTACGACAACATCGGCTATGCCGACCTGTCCGACTTCTTTTATGTCTGGCTGCGCCGTTCGCTGCGGCATATTTATCCCCATCTGTTCGCCACAGTCGCAGTACCCAAGGCCGAAGAGCTGGTCGCCACGCCCTATCGCCACGGCGGCAAGGAAAAGGCCGAAGCCTTTTTTCTCTGTGGCATGACCGAAGCGCTGCACAACTTGGCGCAGCAGGCACATCCGGGCTTCCCCGTCACCATCTACTACGCCTTCAAGCAGTCCGAGACTAAAGACAATTCGGGCACATCCAACACCGGTTGGGAAACCTTTCTCGAAGCTGTGTTGAAGGCCGGTTTCGCACTGACCGGCACTTGGCCGATGCGGACAGAACGCGATGCCCGCTCCATCGGTCTAGGAACTAACGCGCTCGCTTCCAGCATCATCCTCGTCTGCCGTCAACGCCCCGCCGACGCGCCCACCGTCTCGCGCCGCGAATTCATCCGCGAACTCAACGCCGTACTGCCCGAAGCGCTGGATGAAATGACACGCGGCGGCGTCAATTCGCCCGTCGCGCCGGTGGACTTGTCGCAAGCCATCATCGGCCCCGGCATGGCCATCTTCAGCCAGTACGCCGCCGTGCTGGAAGCCGACGGCACGCCCATGAATGTGCGCACCGCGCTGCAACTCATCAACCGCTTCCTCGCCGAGGACGACTTCGACCACGACACACAGTTCTGCTTGCACTGGTTTGAACAGCAAGGCTGGGCCACCGGCAAATACGGCGACGCCGACGTGCTAGCACGCGCCAAGGGCACCAGCGTCGGCGGCCTGCAAGCCAGCGGCGTGGTGGCGTCGAGCAAGGGTGAATTGCGCCTGCTCAAGTGGGCCGAAATGTCACGCGACTGGTCGCCGGAATCCGATACCCGCCTACCCGTATGGGAGGCGCTGCACCAACTCATCCGCGCACTGAACCAGGACGGCGAGTCCGCCGCCGGTGCGCTGCTCGCCCGCATGCCCGCCCGCGCCGAACCCATCCGCGCACTGGCCTACCGCCTCTACACCCTGTGCGAACGCAAGGGCTGGGCCGAGGAGGCGCGCGCCTACAACGAACTCGTTACCGCGTGGAGCGCCATCGAACAGGCAGCCGGAGAAGTGGGCATGCTGGGCTCGCAAGGCAGCTTCGATCTGTGAATGGAGGGCTTGTCATGACCGCTGATACACCAAGCACCACCGAATCTCTATCAGCTTTTGCCAATGCGGCCACGCCTTCGGCAGAGCGCCGGGCCGCGTTGACCGCATTGATCACAGCAAAGGTGCTGCCCAAGCAGGCGGACGACCCCGCCGTGGCGGATGGTCGCGCGCATCTGCTGGCACAGGTCTTTGCATTGGATGCTGCGCCAGAGCATCGGCTGCTGTCTATCGCAGAGTGCATACGCCTTGGGCAAGTTGTCAAACGGTGGGCTCCAGAAATTGCCGAGCAGTTGCGCCCCGCGTTTGCGGAGGAACTGCCTTCAATGCAACTACTAAATGAAGCCGATGACCGTCTGAATCTGGCCCGAGCCTGCGCACTTATGTCTTCTGCCTGGTTGCCAGCCTATCTGGCAAGAGCGATTGCAGAGGAGGAGACGGGCGAGAAAGCGCGCGGAGAGGTGGTGGCCGCTCTGCTGGCGCGCTCCCCTGATCTCGCAACAGCGTTGCGGCAGCTCGCAAGCGCATTCCAAGCCTTACGGCCCAATACTGAAGAGCCGGGTGAAACGGTCGCGAAGCGGCTGGCTCGCACCTTGGTCGCTCTGCGCAGCGCCCTTCTCGAAGTAGAACTGGAAGCTGGCGACGAGCCGGGAAAGGCTTTGTACGAGATGCTGGCTTTGCCTTTGTCTGCTCTAGGCAAGCCGCAGAATGAAAAGGTGCAACTCGACTTGGTGCGCGAAGCGTTGCTGACGGTGCACGACATCGTTCGCACACGCATCTCGGTGGTCGCTGACCCCCAGATGTACAGCGTGGTTGCCTACTGCCGCAGATTGCTTGGCAGTACGTCATGGCCCAAAGACTTGGCCAGCCCGCTGGAGCGGTTGATTACGGATGTCTCAGAGGCGCTGATTTTGTTGGGTCGCCAAGGTCAATGCGACCAGACATTGCTGGGCCAGTTGAATGTTCTGTGCAGTCACCCAGAACGCGCCCGCGCATTGGCACGCGATCTAGCCAAGAAGCACCCCGAGCTGCCCGAAGACGTGCGGGACTGGTTGGAGCGAGGGCGCGTACGCGCCGCTCGCCAAGCCAGTGAGTCTGCTATTGAGGCCGCAGCCAGCAATGCCGATGAAAGTATTGGCCTGGCCTTGCAGGCTGCCCGGCGAGCTAGAGCCATGCGTGACAACTTGCACGATCCGCTGTTGGCCAATCTGGAAATTTACGAACCCACTATGGCACCCGCAGCACGGGATCTTTTGGACCGCGTGCAAACCTTGGCTGTACAGGTCGAACAGGCCGCAAGCCTGCGCGCACTGGATTTGTACGGGATTCCGGGTGAGGAAATCGAGATGTCGCCAAAGTTCTTCACCGCCGTGGGTGGTGCGCCCAAGCAGCGCATGCTGGTCAAACAACCCGCCATCGTGCGCAAGCGGCACGATGGCAGTGTGGGTGATGTGGTTGCCAAGGGAATTGTCGAGTAACTGAGAGGACGAAATGGACAAGAAAACCGCAGCCATTTTGCTGGCAAGCTTGCTGGAGCGCATTGAGCGCGATCACGCCATTGGCGCAGCTTCGTCACACGAGCGGCAGGCGCTACGGCTTGCCGTACAAGCGCTGGGTGGGGAGGATGTCCCCCCTGTATTACCACCACCTGCGCCCCACATCGTTGTCGTTCCGCCCGTAGAGCCGCCTCGCATTGACCTGGTGCTTTCGTCCATCCAGAGGAAGAGAAAACCGAACCGGATGCACTGATGTGCTTGGACTTCGGGACTGCCATGTCCAAAGCCTTTGCCTCGATCTTCCCTGACCAGCATTTGGATTTGGCGTTAGGAGTGGCAGTTGGTAGAGAGGGCTACGCTCTGCCATCTTCAATATTCATTGCTGATGACTGCAAAGTCTATTTCGGCTTCGAGGCCATTGAAATGAGCCAGGGGCTGGAGAGTTCTGGGAGGGAACGACTGGACTCCATCAAGGGTTGGATCAGTCTTCAACACGAAGGCTCTCTTGACGGAGATGCGAATATCTTGTCGAAAGCCATGAACCCTTCTGGCGTCAAGTTGACCCAGGGAGATCTGCTGCGCATCTATTTGGCTTACTTCACTGATGTCGCGGAGCATGCTTTAAAGGAGCACGTTACTGAGCCAAGGTATGTGAAGCGCCGGTACGCCCGTCCATGTTGGCCAGACAGCAAGGCGCAGTGGGGCAATAACTTGATGCGCCGGATGTTGGCAGAAGCCCAAGTGCTTGCCGACACGTTCAGTGGCTGTTGGTCAGGCGGGATCAATGTCGCAGAACTCAAAGCAGCCGTTGAACAAGTCAAGAAGCTCGAAAAACGACCGGACTACCTGATTGATGAAGGCGTCCCTGAGCCTGTGGCTGTTGCCGCAGGCGAAATTGCCGACAGCGAGAACTTGCGCGACGCATTCATGGTTGTGGATGTAGGTGCTGGTACAACAGATTTTGGCCTTTTCATCTCGACCAAGAGGTCGGAAGAGGATGAGCCTCGCGTCTTCCAGAACTCAAAATCCATTCAAGGCTTGATGCAGGCCGGTGACAAGGTTGATGGTTTGCTTCGTGGATTTATCGCACAGAAGGAATCTATCGATCCGAGTGACAACTCAGGCAAGCTCATCCTTGCCGACCTATCGAGAAGAATTCGGAGTCTTAAAGAGGTACTTTTCAAAACCGGAACCTTGGAATACACGCTGTCTGATGACACGGTCGGCAAGATCATGCTGGACGATTTTCTCGCTGATCCCAAAGTCATTCGGTTTGGTCAAGCCGTGGAGGATGGCTTCAAGAAAGCACTCGGCGCGGTCGATGAATCCTGGCTGCGCTGGCTGGCGATGGACGGTGTGCGCTTGCATGTGGTGTTGACAGGCGGTAGTTCTCCACTGCCGATGATGCAAGCCCTGGGCAAGGGCCTCATCGAAGTGAATGGGCATCGAATCGTGCGGCAATCCGTTGACCCTAGTCCTAGCTGGATGGATGACATGCCCGATGAATTGTTGACCGTCTACCCTCAGCTGGCCGTGGCCATTGGAGGTGCAGCCGAAACCATGCCCGAGACCAATGATGCACCGCTTGTATTTGGCGGTGGCGTGCGGGCCCCCAGCTATGTTGCTGGAAATATCCATGTTGGAGGGAAATAGCAGCATGACCATCAAACCTTGGCGCGAAATCGCGGAACCGCACTCCGATGTGCGGGAAGGTAAGTTCCAGCAGGCCGAATTCGCCGCTGACCTGTCGCGCGTGCATGCGGGCACGGCCAACGCGGAATACCAGAACCCGGCGCTGTTCTTCCAGCGCACCTTCATCACCGAAGGTATGCGGCTGTTGCTGGACTCTGTGGTCAAGCGCCTTGCGGGCCAGGGCGGCGACCCGGTGATCCAGCTTCAAACCGCGTTCGGTGGCGGCAAGACACACACCATGCTGGCGGTCTATCACCTCGCCAAGGGCGAAGCGCCCGCCAGCGACTTGCAGGGCGTGCCCGCCATCCTCGACGCGGCGGGCGTGACGGAACTGCCCAAGGCGCGCATCGCCGTGCTGGACGGCATCAAGTCCTCACCCAACCAGCCGGTGGTGAAGGATGGGCAGAGCATCCGCACGCTGTGGGGTGATTTGGCATGGCAACTAGGCAAGGCTGAGGGCTACGCGCTGGTGGCAGAGGCCGACGCCTCGGGCACGTCGCCAGGCAAGGACGTGCTGGCCGATCTGCTGGCCCGCTACGCGCCCTGCGTCATCCTGATCGACGAGCTGGTGGCCTATGTGCGCCAGTTCGAGGAAGGCAAGGCACTGACAGGCGGCACTTTCGATTCCAACCTCAGCTTCGTGCAGGCGCTGACGGAAGCCTTGAAGGCCGTGCCGACCGCCGTGCTGCTGGCCTCGCTGCCGGAATCGGCCAAGGAGGCGGGCAGCCAGCGCGGCGAGAAGGCGTTGGCTTCGCTTTCGCACTACTTCGGGCGCATTCAGGCGCTGTGGAAGCCAGTGGCCACCGAGGAGGCGTTCGAGATCGTGCGTCGGCGGCTCTTTTCTAACATCAACGACAAACTGGCGATGGAGTCGGTCTGCCGGTCGTTCGCGGACTACTACATCGAGAACCGCGACGACTTCCCGCAGGAGACGCAGGACAGCAAGTACCTGGAGCGGCTGACGCACGCCTACCCGATCCACCCCGAGGTGTTCGACCGCCTGTACGAGGACTGGTCAACGCTGGACAATTTCCAGCGCACGCGCGGCGTGCTGAAGTTGATGGCGAAGGTGATCCACCGCCTGCGGAAGGACGGCAACAACGACCCGCTGATCATGCCCGGCAGCTTTCCGCTGATGGATGCCGACACACTGAACGAGGTGCTCTACTACCTGCCGCAGGGCTGGACGCCGGTGATTGAGCGCGACGTGGATGGCGAGCGCTCGGAGACCTGGGAGATCGAGAACAAGGACACCCGCTTCGGCAGTGTGCAAGCCTGCCGACGCGCCGCGCGCGCCATCTTTCTAGGCAGCGCGCCCAGCACATCCAACCAGGGCGTGCGCGGTCTGGAACTGGAGCGCGTGATCTTGGGCGTGGCCCAGCCCGGCCAGCAGCCCAACCTGTTCAAGGACGCGCTGCGGCGCTTGGGCGACCGGCTGCACTACCTGAACGCCGCCAACAACCGCTTCTGGCTGGACACGCGCCCCAACCTGCGGCGCGAGATGGAAGAGCGCAAGCGCCGCTTTCAGGACAAGGAGGACGTGTTCCCCGCCATCCGTGAGCGCGTGCAGCGCAGCTTTGCCAGCGGGGTGTTCGGCGGCATCCACATCTTCACCGGCAGCGGCGACGTGCCCGACGACTGGGCGCTGCGGCTGGTGGTGCTGCCGCCGGATGCGGCCTTCAGCAAGAGCGGCCAGAGCCTTGCCATTGACCGCGCCACTGAGATTCTCAAGAAGCGCGGCGATCAGCCCCGCTTCAAGCAGAACCGCCTGATCTTCGTGGCGGCGGACTACGACAGCGTAAGCCGCCTGAAGGATCATGTCCGCTCGCACCTCGCGTGGCGCAGCATCGTCGGCGACTACAAGGACAACCGCATCGTCCTCGACAACCTGATGGCCAAGCAGGCGCAAGCCAGCCTGGATCAGGCCGAGGAAACGGCGCGGCGCATGATCCGCGAAACCTACAAATGGCTGGTCGCGCCGGTGCAGGAAGCCCGCCCCGGCAAGGGGCTGTCCGAAGTGAAGTGGGAGCACTTCGCGCTCAACCCCGGCGCGCAGAATTGGTCGCAGGAAATCGAACGCGTGCTCAAGGAGAACGAACTGCTCATCAGCGAATGGGCACCGATCCATCTGGCCAAGGTGCTGAAGGACTGGTTCTGGAAGGACGATGCCAAGGACACCAGCGCCCTCAATGTGTGGCAGCAGAGTTGCCAGCAGCTCTACCTGCCGCGCCTGAAGGACGACGCGGTGTTCCAGACCACGATGGGCGCGGGCGCGGACAGCCGCGAGTTCTTCGGCTTCGCGCAGGGCAAGGAGCCGGACGGCGACAAGGTGCGCTATGTGGGCTTCAGCTACGGTAAGCGCACGTCGCTCATCATGGACTCGTCGCTGTTGCTGATCGAACCGCTCGCCGCAGCCGCCTACATGGAGAGCCTGCGCGCGGCCGAGGAAGCATCCCGTGCCAGCGCCGCCAATGCAGGAGGCTCTGCGACGACGGTCTTGGTGACGGGTGACGGAAACATTCCGCCGCGCGTCGAGGACTTCGGCCAGAGCGGCACTTCGACCGGCAGCGGTGCACCGAGCGCCAAGAAGCAGTTCTACGCCAGCATCGACCTCGATCCGATTCAGGCCAAGCGGCAGTTTGCCGACGTGGTGGACGAGGTGGTGCAGCAGTTCACCCTGCGGCCCGGCGTGAAGGTGCGGATCGCCATTGAGATTCAGGCGGAATCGCCGACCGGCTTCGATGATGGCCTTCAGCGCACGGTGAAGGAGAACTGCAACGTGCTGAAGTTCAAGAGCGCGGAATTCGAGGCGGGCGAATGAGCGCGCCCAAGGTCTTCGTCAGCCACGCCAGCGAGGACAAGGATCGCTTCGTCGTAGAGTTCGCGCGGCGCTTGCGCGAGAACGGCGTCGATGCGTGGCTCGACCAGTGGGAGATGAAACCGGGCGACAGTCTGGTGGACAAGATCTTCGAGGAAGGGCTGAAAGAGGCGCGGGCTGTCATCGTCGTCCTGTCCAAGGTCAGCGTCCAGAAGCCTTGGGTTCGGGAGGAACTGAACACCTCGGTGGTCAACAGGATCAGTCGTGGAACGCGGCTGATCCCCGTCGTCATCGACGATTGCGAAGTGCCAGAAAGCCTGCGATCCACCCTCTGGCAGAAGATCGATGATCTCGCCGACTACGACCAGAGTTTGCAGCGCGTCCTGTCGGCGATCTTCGACGTGGACGACAAGCCGACCATCGGCCAGCCGCCAGCCCGGTTCTCTGGGCCTGCGCCCTTGATCTCTGGCCTGACGCGGGTTGATGACTTGGCCTTGCGCGTCATTGCGAGAGTGCAGATCGACGAGGACGCAGGTCTTGTGGATTGGGATCGGCTGCGCGCGGAAACGGCGCTCAAAGATGTGCCGCAGCAGGAACTGCTCGACTCGCTGGACATTCTCGAACAGCACTACTGCATCAAGATCGGGCGCGTTCTCGGCGCGCCGCTGTCGCATGTCGTTCTGACGGACTACGGCTTTCAGGAGTTCGCGCAGGCGTATGTCGATGGCTATCAGGATGTGGTTGGCCGGATTGCCGCGCTGCTGGTCAACGAGGATGTCCGCCAGAATGAAGAACTGGCAACGCGGGTCGGCAAGCCCCGCGCCTTCGTCGACTTCGTACTGAACCTGCTGGAAAGCAATAATCACATCAAGGTTTCCAAGTACATAGGCGGCCAGTCCCATGTGTGGGATGTCTCTGCATCGCTGCGTCGGGCGATTCAGCAGGCGCAATAAACCAATGCTTGAGAAGCGCAACGTGCTCAAGTTCAGGCGTGCGGAGCCATCAACCATGGGGACATCTGGTGTGGCCGCTTCAGTTTGCCCAGTTCCGTTGATGATCGCGGCTGATAGACTTTCTTCGATCAAGCGCACGTCGCACGCCTGCTCCAGTGGCATGCCGTCTCACCGCAGCCCAAGCATCTTGTGGGGTAAATCGTGGGGGAAACGCAGGCCTACAACCCCAATAGGCCATGAAAATCAACGACTTGGAGCGCATCTCACGCTTCAGGTGCAGAATATTGAGTAGGAATTCAGGCCGTTTCGCACCACCCCGAATTCACTTCCTAATTACTGCTTTTCAGCAATCCTACGCATATTCAAGCAGCCATATTCCAAAGTTGGCCGTCCGGGTCATGCGAGCCCATCTGGCCGATATCAGAAAAACGCTTCTGTCGCGCAGACTCCTAGCCAGCATCGCCCGATCGCTCAGCCAGGCCAACCGTCCTTGGGATCAGCCTTCTCGGTACCAAGCAACTCGTGATGCAAGTTCTTCGCCAAGGCTGACAGCGCGATGCTTCTCGCGGCCTGCTTGAGCGCCGGCAGATTGCGCTTGACCATCTCTCGCTCGGTCATGGCCGCGCGATTCCAGTTGATGTTGAGCGCGCCCAGTACCTGCCCATGGGCCAGCAACGGGACGGCGATCGCTTGCAACGAGTCGTCGCGCGCCTGCGCGTTGAAGCTGCCACCTCGATACGCTGGGTGCCTCACAGAATAGCCTTTGCGGCGGGCCTCCGCCACGCGCTGCTCCAAGTCGCCCAGCGCCGCCACCTTGGCGTTGTGGATGTCGCGGCCTCGGCGGGCCGCTTCGACGAGTTCTGCCCGGCGCGCCACCGGCAGTGCCGAGAGAAATGCGACGCCTGCGGCCGAACCCAGCAGCGTTACCTTCACTCGCCCGCGCGTGCGGCGCACGTAGAAGCGTGACTGGCGCAGGCTGGATTCGAGCACCGACATGAAGTCGTCGTCGCCCCGATGAACGATCAGGTCGGACGGCCACTCAACTTTCTGGCAGAGCTCGTCCAACGTGGCAGCAGCGACATCGGCCAGCCGCTCGACTGGCTGCATCGCGCTGGCCAGCTCGCGCAATTGCACGGTGTTGCGATAGCGCTGGTCCGTGGTGCTGCGGCGCACCGCTTTGGCGGCGATCAGCGTCTTCAGAATGCGTAGCAGCGTGGGCCCGGAGAGGTCTGTGTCGTGCTGCAGCTCGACCAGCGTAGCGCCGTCAGCATGGGCCTGCAGCGCGCGCAGCACTGCAAAGGCGCGTTCGATGGCTCGGATAGTCTTGACGCTCTCCATATTTCACCCAGTGTAATTCCCCTTGTTTTTTCTGGCCTCCTGTTTCCGTGCGGCCGACACTACGGGCCGACAAGGAGACAGCATGAAATTGATGCGAATGGCCGGATTGAACAGACGCGTTGCGCTGCGCGCGGGCATGATGGGTGCGGTGGCCCTTACGAGCTGGGGAGCGGCGGCCGTGGCCCGGGCTCAGACCGAAATTCAATCCGCGGTGCGCTTGAAACTCGCCACCATTACCACCGGCTTCGCAGTTGGCGGCTCGTCGGACGTCACGGCCCGCCTGCTGGCGGACTACCTGCGCGGCAAATACGCTGCAGCAGTAATCGTAGAGAGCAAAGTCGGTGCAGGCGGCCGCCTGGCCGTCGAGCACGTCAAGGGCGGCGCCACCGATGGCAGCAACCTCCTGGTGAGCCCAAGCGGCATGATGGTGCTCTTCCCGCACATCTACAAGAGCCTGCGCTACGACCCGCTGATGGATTTCGTGCCGATCACGTCGCTGGCGTCGTTCCCCTTCGTGCTGGCCATCAGCACCTTGGTACCGGCCAGCGTGCACACGCTGGCCGACTTCATCGCCTGGTGCAAAGCCAACCCGAAGCAGGCCTCGTTTGGCTCACCGGGTGCGGGCACCAGCGCCCACTTCTCGGGAATCATGCTCGGCCGGCGCGCTGGCATGGAGTACGCGCACGTCGCCTACCGCGGCATGGCGCCGTTGGTACAGGACCTGATGGGCGGCCAAATCGCCTCGGGGGTACTGACACCGGCTGATGCGCTCCCGCTTATGGCCTCAGGCAAACTGCGCTTGATCGCGACCAGCGGAACGTCCCGCTCCCGCTTCATGCCGGACGTGCCGACTTATACCGAACTCGGGTTCCCCGACATCGTGATCGAGGAGTCGTATTCGCTGTACGCGCCCGCGGGCATCCCACCCAACACGGTCGCCCAGCTCGCATCGCTGTCACACCAGATGCTGGCGCGACCAGAAACCCAGGAACGTTTCAGCCAGATGGGCCTGGAGGTCAAGCCGCTCGCACCCGCGCAGTTCCGCGCGACCCTGACGTCGTTGTACGAGCGCTGGGGCGGCATCGCGCGCGCCTCGGGCTTCACCCCGCAAGATTGACCCAAGGAGTTGAGATGGTGGTAGAGAAACAGGCGCTGGGATGGACTTCCCAGCGAGTTCGTGTCGTGGCCGAAGCAGACGTGGTGGTGATCGGTGCCGGGCCAGGTGGGTTCGCCGCAGCGCTCAAGGCACGTCGCGAAGGCTGTACGGTCATCCTGGTCGAGAAATTCGACATGCCGGGCGGCGTGCACACCTCAGGCCTGCAAGGCGCCGCAAACACTGGCGTGGGCGGTATTCACACTGAGTTGATGGAAAGGTTCGACCGCGAAGGCCACATCTATACAGCCGACGAGAAGGAATTGCCCGACTGGGCCGGCAACGCACTGTCGCACTACGACTACTACCTGACGCCGGGCACGCCGTTCAAGCGTGCGTCGTTCAATCCCGACGGTGCGGGCAACGTGATGGTGCGAATGCTCGAAGAGGCTGGCGTGCACGCGATCTATGGTGCGTCCTTCGTCGACGTGGAGATGGAGCAGCATGGGAGCGAGCGCCGCATCACGCATGCGATCATCGAGACGGTCGACGGCCGCAAAGCGATCCGCGGCAAGGTCTTCGTCGAGGGCACAGGCACGTCCGAGGTGGTTGCACGCGCTGGCGCCCCGTTCGTGCGCGGTGGCGGCCGCCAGCCCGAGACAGTGACCACGGACCCTGCGCAGCACCCCATTCCCGGAGGCTTGCTGTGGATCATGAGCGGCATCGACTTTGCCCAAACCGCGGCTTATCAAAAACGAGAGGATGATCCGACTCTCAGCAAGCTGATCAATCAGGCCCGCGCAGTTGGCGACATCCCGCCGATGCTGTACCGGCCGCGCCTTGCCACGCAAGGCGTTTACGGCGACCACTACATTGGCCATCCGACGGTCGACATGAGCCCCATCCAAGGCCCTGGCACCTTCATCATGTGGCAGAACGTGCCCTATGAATGGGCCCTCCACATGGACGACGACGCCGAGCACGCGTCGCGCGCCAAGAAGGAGCTGCGCGCATTGATCGACGCGGAGGCGCGCTTCCTCATCAAGTACGTGCCCGGCTTCCAGAAGGCTTTCATCTCGCACGTCGGCCGCTACGTCGGCGTGCGCGACGGCCGGCATCCGATTGGCGAGTACGTGTTCTCCATCGAAGATGCACGCGAACAGCGGCGATTCCCGGACGCGGTGACCCGGCCGATGACCAAGACCTTCTTCTGGGACGCGTATGCGAAGCACACCTTCGAGGTGCCCTACCGCTGCTTCTTGCCAAAGGAAGTCGACAACCTGCTTCTCACGGGTGCCTCTCTCTCGTTCACGTTCGAGACCATCTTCATGGTGATGCGCAACTTCCCGTGGTGCACCCAGACCGGTGAGATCGCGGGATTGGCCGCGGCGCGGGCTGTCCACCAAGGAATTCCACCGAAGCAGCTCGAGTGGAATGAGCCGCTGTTCTGAGAATCCGAGACGCAATTCTGAAGGAGACAAGATGCTGAAACGACGCCAGTTCTGCCGGGGCGCGGTCAAGGGCGCGATCGCCGCCGCAACGCTTGCCGGCCCCGCCTTCGTGCGAGCCCAGCAACTGCCACAGACTATCAAGATCATCGTGGTGGTGCCGCCCGGTGCCAGCATGGACAACGTCGCACGGCTGGTCGCCGAGCGGCTCAAGGATAGCCTGAAGCGCACGGTCATCGTGGACTACAAGCCCGGCGGCACAGGCCTCGTGGCATCCCAGTTCCTGAAAACCACCGAACCCGATGGCTCGTACGTGATGTTCGCGCCGATCGCGGTGACGGCGTTCTTCCCGTTCCTCTACAGCAAGCTGCCTTACGACGCGGACCGCGACTTGGTGCCGGTCTGCGATGGCGTGCGCATTCCCCATGCGCTGGCCGTCAGTGCGACATCGGGCGTGCAGAACCTACAGCAGTTCCTGGCGGCGGCCAAGGCCGATCCGCTGAAAGCCAGCATCGGCACGTCCAGCATGGGCAGCGTTGGCGCGCTGCTTATGCTGCGGCTGCGCCAGCTCACCGGCATCGACCTGCAGTTGGTCGCTTACAAGGGTGGCCAGCCCCTGCTGTCTGATCTGCTGGGCAACCAGGTGCCGGCGGGCGTTTCGGTCATCTCCGATTACCTCACCCAGCATCGCGCTGGGCGCGTACGTATCATCGCTGCGGGCAGCCCGCAGCGCACGGCGCTTGCCCCCGAGATCCCGACGTTGGTCGAGTCTGGCTTTCCGGACTTGCACGGTGCATCGTCGATCGGCTTCTTCGTGCGCAGCGGCACGCCAGGCGCCTTGGTATCGCGGCTGTCAACAGAGATCAACGCGCTGCTGCAACAGCCGGACACCCGAGCCAGACTCCTACAGATCGGCGCGGAGCCAACGGGCGGCACAGCCGAGGAGTTCCGAAAGCTGGCCCTCACCGAGCGCGCGCGCTGGGAACCTGTCGCGCGTGCCGGAAACATTCATATTGATTGAACACAAAAGTCACCACCGCGCCGTCGCCAGCCTGATCGCTCGTTGTCCGGCGAAACTTGGCTTGGACGGCATCGCAAGCGGAACAGCCTCGCCCTCCAATAGCCCCTCATTCGCGAACGCTCAAGATCAAGGCCTATCCATCAACGCAAACGCTGACCAAGCCGCCATGCCCAGCGCGAGCAGGGTCTTCCAGACTTCCCCATGCGTTCCCCTGTTCAACTGGGCTTCGACTTCGACTCACCCGTCCGTCCTTTCAGCGACGAGTCATGGACGCACTCAACGACTGAGCCCGATGAGGTTTATCGACCACATCGCGACAGAGCTCAAGGTTTGCCGCTTCGACATAATCATGTAAACATGCTCTAAGGGCGAACCAAAGCAGAACGCCCAAGGATCGCCAAGATGGCTACAACTGCACAGGAGAGCAGCAGTTGCCAAGGCATCGCTTTCTGTGGCGCTACCTGATCAATCTGCGCAGCCTCCCGTTGTTCGAACACAGGCAGATCGGCCAGGTCAATCGCGGTGGCACCTCGGTACGCCATGATCCTGGGCATGAAGAACCCCCGCCAGCGATCTTCGAACTGATCCACTGCCTCCATGTAACGTGCATGGCGCTGCGCGTCGATGCCGGCAAGACGGTCTGCGAGCAGCATGAGGGCGAGCGGCGGCGACAGCCAGGCGTCTTTTTCAGCATGCACCGATTGAGCCACCCTCGCCCTTTCGAATTCACGCATCAACGGACGCATGCGCCGCTCCAGCTCATCAAAGCGCGGCATGAAAGTCACGGGCCAAGTCGGCTGAGATGGCGCCATGCCCATGCCGGGCTGATCCCCAGGATGGCGGGCATACCATGCTCGCAAGAGTTCTGCTTCACGCTCTTCCGCGTCTTGCTGCACGGCGCGCAACTCCACAATGGCGGCCAAACGCGAAGGCATTGGTGTCTCGCGTTCTGCCTTCCACGCCAGCGCCGCCGGGACAGCGAAGGTCAGCGTTAACCACAGGCCGAGCGCCCCGATCAGCGCAGCCCCCGAGGAAATGGGCAACAAGGAAAGCGCTCCACCAGCAAGCACCCAGAAGGCGGTGAAAACACCCAGCGCAAACAACCACTGTGCGAACAGGACCCACGCCGCGCCGGCATCCAGAGCAAACGCACATGCCGAACACAGCGCCGCAACTCCGAAGACAACCGCCCAGCGCAATGCCAACGCCATCGCGAACACTCTGCCCAGGCCGACGTTGCACTGCGCGCATACAAGACGCCAGATTCCCTGCTCTCGATCTTCCTGCACCACGCCGGCGGTCAGGGCCAGAGCAGCCAGCGGCACGAGCAGAACGATGATGGCCGGAAAACCTGGCAACCCCGTCCGGGAAAGCCAGGGGTTGGTCAAAGGCCCCGTGACGCGGCCATCGGTGTAGCGGCTCTCCACAGTCCCGCGCACGGCCGTCGGCAATATCTGGTATTGCTGCAAGCCCAACACCAGCGCGCCCGTCGCGGGCAGGCGCGTGGGCGCCAGTTCACCCCGTCCCAATGCGTGCGCCACCAATGCAGCCTTGGCACCTTCGGCGCGGTTGGCGGCCGGGTGCTTGGCTGCGGCCGTCACGGCCTTTTCATACGAAACGCTCCATTGCGCCTGCAACGCAGTCACTTCCGCGCGGTAGCCGCGCACGCCGTGACCGGTCCAGATGGCGCTGGCAAGCAACAGCAGTCCCAATGCGAGCACAATCCAGCGGTAAACCGGGTGAGCAGCAAATCGCCGCCATTCGGCCCCCATGATTCGAGCGGCATTCATGGCTCCACCTTTCTGGCGGCCCAACCCACCGCCGCCGCAGCGGCCACAAGCCAGGCCAGCAGTATCAGCACATCGGGCGCCGCCTGGACCAGGGCGAACGAGGCCTTGGGGATCTGGTAGCGGAACGGGGCCACGGCCTGCCACTGGGCATCATCAGCGTACTTATCTTCCGCCGAGACAAGTCCGCTCCGGGCGCTCTTGTCCCATTCGTCGATCTGTACCGTGAAGTACTCCCGGTACGCTTCGGCCGCCTCCTCGTAGTGGCGCTGGTGCGCCAGATCCGTACCCGCCATGGCCGCTGACAAGCCGCGCATGGGCACCAGCGGGCTGAACAGCCCGGCGGCGCGCACGACATTCTGCTGGACGGCATACTCATCCCACAGTTTGCTGAAGTGCATGGCGTACACGCGAGTGGCATAAGCGTCGCGGAAAATACGGCGTGCCGCGTTGGCGCCAAGCGGCAGATCTTCCAGGCGTGCGACACCGTGTTCCTTGAGCAGTTGGTTCTCGAACGCAGAAAGCCGGCCGGCCGCATCCCCGTCACCTGGCAAACCTTGCTGAATGTCGCGCGCCACCGCCGCTGAAAACGCCTCGCCGCTGGGAACAGGCCGCCACGTCTGCGCAGCCGCTGCGCCGAGCCGCGGGGCGAGCCATGCGAAGACAATCCATGCACCGAGCAATACCAGCAGAGCGCCCCGGCTGGTGCGGGCCCTCGCGGACACGGCAATGGCCAGCGCCGCAAGGATCGCAAAATACGTGAACAGCCCCGCGCCATAAAGCGCGATCCGCACGACACCGTCGGCGCCCTCGTTCCAACCTCCCGCAGGCACCAGCAGCCAGGCCCCTGCCACCCCTGCCGGCAGTAGCAGGAACCCGATGACAAGCATCAGCGCCAGCCACTTCCCAAGCAGCAACGCGCCGGTTCGTACCCCCGCCGCATGCAGCATGCGCAAGGTGCCGGACTCGCGCTCCTGGGTCACTGCGTTGTGACCGAGTCCGATGATGAGCAGCGGCATGAGCACCAGCAGAACGAAAGCAGGCGCCGCTTCGCCCAAGCGGGCGGATGGCGGGTCATCCACGGCAGGCGCATTGCGCGCCAGATTGCGCTTATGCGGCTCCAGCCAGAGCGATTGGCCCACCTGTGCGTTGATACCGGGATCCACGGCGGCCAGCGCCAGCATGGGCTTGAACACATAGATCCCGAAGTGCGCTGCGCGGTGTGGATGCTTCACGCCCTGCTGATCCCATTGCGCTCGCGCCGTGGCCCCGACGGCATCTCGCTCAGCCTGGGCTTTCGCGGCGGCTGATGCCGAAGCGGCCATTACGCCCATGAAGACGCACAACAGCGAAAGGCCGAGCAACAGCAGGCGGCCATCGCGCCAGAATGCGTTCAGCTCCTTTTTCAGCACGAGTCCGATCATGTGGAGAACACCCCGGTATCCGTGAAGCGGTCTGCCGTGACACCGCGCGTATGCGCCAGGTAGATGCGCTCCAGCGCATCGTGGGCTACGCCGTGCGCGGCAAATTCTTCCACCAGACGGCCCTCGCGCAAAATGCCGATGCGGTCGGCGACCTGCTTGGCATTGAACAGATCGTGCGTGGCCATAAGCACGGCCATGCCCCTTTCCCTGGCCGCGCGCACCCGGGCCGCGAAGTCGTTCGCGGCCGAAGGGTCCAGCCCGGAGGTGGGCTCATCGAGCAGCATGGCCTTGGCATGCTTGGCGTGGGCGACCGCCAGCCCCACTTTCTGCCGCATGCCCTTGGAATAGCCCGACGCGCGGCGCGTATGCGCCGCTTGCTGCAGGCCCGCCTGAGACAGCAGTGCGCCAGCCTGGGCCGCATCGATTGAGATGCCCCCCAGGGTGCAGAAGTACCGCAGATTTTCAATGCCGCTGAGATAGGGATACAGCGCGACGTTCTCAGGCAAGTAAGCGAGTTTGCCGCGCGCGCCTTGGGGATCTTGTGACACCGCGATACCGTCAACCCGAAGTTCGCCTGAGGCTGGTTTCACGAAACCCAGAAAGGCGTTGAGCGTGGTGGTCTTGCCCGCGCCGTTGCCTCCGAGAAGCGCGTAAACCGTTCCGGCTGGCACTCTCAGATCAAGCGCATCAATGGTGCGCCGGCCAGCGCGCTCCACAACCAATTGGTGTGCATGCAGGATGGACATCGCCGTGCTCAGAAGAAATAACGGACCGTGGCACCGAAGGCGTAGCGCGGCACTGGCGAGAGCAGAAGGCCGCTGCTCGATCCATAGGCGATCTCGGTTCCAAAGCGGTGCGGCTGCAGCGTCGCGTAGAGCGAGAACTGCATCCTTTTCCAGTCATAAGTCGCCCGCACGTCATACCTCGTATAGACGAGCATGGTGCGCTCCTGTGTCTGCGGCGTGCCCACGTAGTAGGGAATGCCATTGATCAGATAGGCATCCGCATTGAGCGTCAGCTGCCCCTGGCCCAGACGGGCACGGTACTGCACGCCCGCCTTGAACTGGTTCTTGGGAACGGAAAGCTTCGCGCCGGCATTGGGTGCAGGGTTGTTCGCCTTGGCTTCCATGATGCGGCCGTAGCTGGCATAGACGCTGAGAGCTGCGCTGAACTGGTAGCGGGTTTCCAGCTCGAATCCCTTGCGCGTGGTTTCCCCGACGGATTTGTAGGAGCCGTCAGGCTGCACCACGATTTCATCCTCGTTGAGCGTGTAATACACCGCGCCCGAAGTGGTCCATCCCTCAACTGGTACGGCGGTAAAGCCCAGGTCGTAGGAACGTACCTTGGTGGGCGAGACCCGGCTGATCAGCCCGCCCACAGCCCCCAAGGGGCCAGTCGAGCCGCTGCCGCTGATCTGCTCTGCCGCCGGGGATCGAAAGCCCTGGGCCACATTGGCAAATAGATCCAGCTTGGGGGCCACTGACCATACCGCGCCGATCTTGGGTGTGAAAACACCCCCCTCGTAGCGAGTGGACGCCGCGGGCAACTTGCGGTTGCCGATGTCGTAGTCAAACCGGTCATAGCGCAAACCACCCAACAGCTTGAGCGAAGACACCGGGCGGTACTGCGCCTGCGCGAACAAGCCATACGCCAGCAGATCCAGTTCCTGGTTGTTGACATAGTTGTCCGTGGGTTCCCGGTTCAGGTAGATCTGCCGCAGCGCATCGCCCTTGTCACGCCGCAGTTCGGCGCCCACGATGAGCGACGCCTGCTCACCGAACACAAAATTCTGGGCCAGGCGGCCACCGAAGATTTTCCTGTCGTCATAACCCACGGTGTGCTGTGTCGCGCTGGCATTAATGCCCCGGGTGCGTTCGAGCTGCTCCGCATAGGCGGTCAAGTACCACCCTTCTTCTCCATTCGCCGGTGCCCGGTTGAACACCAGGGTATTGCGTTTGCCGCTGCCGAATCCGGGGTTGTTGAACTGCGTCGAGCGCGGATCCAAGCCGCGTTCCAGGTCCGCCAGGGCCAAATAGCCCGCCGCCGCGAAATCGGCCTCGTAATGCGACAGGCGCAGGCTGTACAGGCCGCCTCCGCGCTCGGCGGAGAGTTTCCAGAAAAGGTTGTTCCTTTCGGTACTCGATGCATACCGGTAGCCATCGTTACGGAAAACATCTCCGATCAGCAGGGATTCAAACCCTTCGAACTGATTCGACAGCACCAACGAAGCGCGGCGCAGTCCGTAGCGCTCCACCGAGAATCCGACGCTCGAGGGCGTGGACGCGCCTCCGCGTTTCGTGGTGATGCCGACCGCTCCCGCACGGTTCTGATCGCCGTACAGCGCAGAAATCGGCCCCTTGATCACGTCGATGTGGCCGATCATGTCGGGCGCAAGCCACTCCAGAAAGACAGGCCCGTGTCCAGCGCCGCTCTGGCTGGAAGGAATGTTCTGCGGCACGCCATCAACATAGACCGCCGTGTCGGCGCCATGGGTGCCCTGCGTGGCGAAACCCCGCATCCGAAAGCCGTTGCCTGTCTCGCCTTGATCGATGTTGTTGGCCAACACGCCTGGTACGCGCCGGAAAACATTGGAGATGTCGCGGCCGACATTGGTGCTATCCACGTCATCGCTGGTAATGGCCGTCACCGCCGAAGGCAGCGCCGCGGGTGCGTTGCTGATGCGATGGCGTGCCCCCACCTCTGGAGCCCCACCGCTCTCCCGGGATTCAGCCTTGATGGTCACAGTGGGCAAAGTCGCCTCTTCCGGCTCGGCCGCCTGGGCAACGGTAGCGCCTAGCGCAAGAGGCAGCAAGGTGATTTTTGCGAGGATTCGCGAGCTGCCTTGAGCAATCGGTTGATGGGGTTTCCTGAACATGAAGTCTTATTTATTGATAATGATTTTCCATTATCATATAAAACAAAAGAGGGCTGCGACAATAGACACCATGGAACGCTCCACCCGCCAACGCCACTCGATCCGCTCGGTCTTGGAAGCAGCCGGGCGGCCCTTGCTCCCCTCGGAAATCCTGGCCGAGGCGCAGCGCGATGTGCCTGCCTTGGGGTTGGCCACGGTTTACCGCAACATCAAACAACTGATCGACGCCGGCGAAATTCAGGCCGTTGAACTGCCGGGCGAACACCCGCGTTACGAGTTGGCGGGGCACCAACACCACCATCACTTTCAATGCAGGACATGCGACCGGGTCTTCGACGTCCACGCATGCCCAGGCGATATGCGCAAGTTGGCTCCGCACGGTTTCATCGTGGAAGACCATGAACTCACGCTATACGGCGTATGTGTGGACTGCCAGTCCCGCTCTCGCCAACAAGCGCCCTCTCCCAGCCCTAAGGCCCCCCAGTCATAAGCACGCCGGGCGCGTGCAGGTTTTTTACTTCGGGTTACCAAGGCCATCGATAGCCTGGAAATAATAGGGTTCAGTCGTGCCGCAACAGGCCTTCGAACCATGAGCCAACTTCCCACTCCTCTTGCCGTCTCCAGCATACCCGCCGCCTCAAATGCGGCTGCAGGTGCCACCTCCTCCCGTCTCACGCGTGAAAACCTCCTGTGGTGCACCATCGGCGCTCTGGTGGTCGCGCTGCTGGGCCTGGGCGCTCTGCTCGTGTGGGGCCACACGGCGCCCGCTAGCAGTGGCGCACCGCAAGGCTTGGCCAGTCCTACCATGGCTCCCGCCGTCAACCCGCCCGCCGGTGGCAGTCCGGCCACACGCGAAGGCTGGGCGGATGATGGCCCGATGACACGTCAGCGCCTGGCCGTGGTCAGCGCGCCAGCCGATGCAACAGCGCGTACCGCCGCCATACCTCGCAGCCCGGCGCCGACCCCAGTGCAAAACCATGCGCCAGCCGAAGCCAGTCCAGCTCCGGTGGTACGCGCCCCCGCCGCACCGGTATGCAGTCACTGCGGCACAGTGGAGTCAGTCACTCCGGTAAAGCACGCGGCGCCGTCTACTGGCGTGGGCATGGTAGCTGGTGGAGTGCTCGGCGGCGTACTTGGCAACCAGATCGGCGGCGGGAATGGCCGCACGCTGGCTACCGTGGCAGGTGCGGTAGGCGGTGGCTACGTGGGTAACCAGGTGGAAAAGAACGCGCGCGCCACCACGAGCTACCGCGTAGGCGTGCGCATGGAAGACGGCCGCCTGCGCACCGTGGACCGCGCCAGCCCTGTTGCCGTGGGCACGCCAGTCACACTGAACGGCAACTCATTGCGCGTCGCCGGTAACCATGCGCCCGAGCTGAACCGCCCTGTGCCGCGCGCTCCTTCCTATCCTGCGCCGCAAACCACCTACACTGGGGGCTAAGGTCTCCTTCACTCATCAAGCTTGGGGAGGTTCTCCCAGACGCTGCGCAGCCTATCGTTCTTCAGCAAGTGCCGCGAAGGCGGCATTCCGGCACGATATTGCCGTTGGCGTCGCGCCACTGCAACTCTCCGGCTTGGGGCGTTGCGGGCGAGGCTCCTGCCGGATACGTCTGCTGAGGCGTGCTGCCTGACGCCGCAGGATCGTGCAGAACAGTGGAAGTACCGACACCTGCCCCCACCCGCGCACCGCCCACCGGCACCGAGGCGCCAACACCGGCACTGCCCGTCACCTGGCCGCTCTGATTCACACCGACGCCCACGCCCACCGGGCCTACGCCAGCACCCACGCCCGCGCTCACACCGCCGCTGCCCACACCCACACCGACCGAAAACGGCCCCACCGGAATGCCGATCCCTACACCCGCCGAGGTAGCGCAACCCGCCAGCGCGACGCTGGCAGCCAAAACCAGAAAAAGTCGATACATGGAAGCCATTGTGCCTAGCTTGCAAATAAAAGGGAAAAGGGGTGCGGCCGATGAGGCCACCCCCTTTCACTGCTCAAGTTTCACGCTTAAGCTGCCGCCAGCTCGGCCACGGTTTGCGGCGCTACCTGGTAGCCGTCGAACTGCATCGTGTACTGCGCGCGGCCCGACGAGAGCGCGCGCAGCGTACCGATGTAGCCGAACATCTCCTTCAGCGGAACCAGCGCATCGACCACCGTGGCGGTTCCGCGCACTTCATGCCCGCGTACCTGGCCACGGCGGCGGTGCAGATCGCCGATCACGTCGCCGAGGTATTCGGTGGGCGTGATCACCTCCACAGCCATCACGGGCTCCAGCAGTTGCGGCCGGGCCTTCAGGAAGGCTTCGCGCAACGCATGCCCCGCAGCCAGCTCGAAGACCATGGCCGAGGAGTCGCGCTCATGGAAAGCGCCATCCTGCAGCACCGCACGGAAATCCACGGCAGGATATCCCGCCGCCGGACCCGCATCCGCCGCACGCCGAATGCCCGCTTCCACCGCGGGAATGAACTCGCGGGGGATCGCGCCACCGACGATGCGGCTTTCGAACTGCACGCCTGCACCGCGTTCCAAGGGCTCCAGACGCAGTGTGAGCTGCGCGAACTGCCCCGGGCCGCCGGTCTGCTTTTTGTGCAGATGCGTCAACTCCGCCACCGCGGCTATGGTTTCACGGTAGGCCACCTGGGGGCGGCCCACCACGACGTCCACGCCGTAGCGGTCATGCAGCTTGTGCACGGCAACCTCCAGTTGGAGCTCGCCCATACCGGACAGAATCGTCTGGCCTGATTCCTCGTCCTGGCGCAAGCGCAGGCTTGGATCTTCGCGCAGCATGCTCTGCAAGGCCTTGGACAGGCCCTGCTGATCAGCCTTGGTGCGCGGCTCCAGCGCCAGGTGAATCACAGGCTCAGGCACGGCAATGGCTTCCAGTTGCACTGGATGCTTGGGATCGCTCAGGGTATGGCCCGTGAGCGTATCCTTGAAGCCGACCACTGCCGCGATCTCGCCCGCCACCAATTCCTCACGCTCGATGCGCTTGTCGGCATGCATCTCGTAGAGGCGCGCCGCGCGCTCCATGCGCCCGGTACTGGTGTTGAGCACGCTGTCGCCACGGCGCAGCCGGCCCGCATACAGGCGCACGAAAACCATGCTGCCATGTTCATCAGCCACCACCTTGAACGCCAGGGCGGCAAGGGGCGCACGCGCAGTGGATTCATCCACACCCGCGGTGCCCTCTCGCTCGCCCGGCGCCGGCAGCCAGTCAACCACGGCGTCGAGCAGCGGCTCCACACCTCTGTTGCGGAAGGCAGACCCTGCAAGCACGGGTACGAAGGCACGCTTGCGCACGCCGGCACGAATGCAGCGCAGCAGCATGTCCACGGGCAGCTCTTCGCCGCGCAGCCAGGCTTCCAGGGCTGCGTCATCCTGTTCTACAACTGCTTCCAGCAAGCGCGCGTGGGCCGCCTGCGCTTCAGCCAATAGCTCGGCAGGAATGTCGGCTTCCCGCACCGGTTGGGAGGCATCGTCGCGATCCCATATGAGCGCGCGCATGCGGACCAGATCCACCACGCCGCGGAATTCGGCCTCGGCGCCAATAGGCAGATGCACGGGCAAGGCTTGCACACCCAGGCGCTCACGCATGCTGGCGATCACGCTCTCGAAGCGCGCACCCACGCGGTCGAGTTTGTTGACAAACGCGATGCGCGGCACTTCATGCCGGTCGGCAAGGCGCCAATTGGTCTCGGTCTGCGGCTCGACACCGGCCACGCCATCCAGCACCACCACGGCGCCATCAAGCACGCGCAGCGCACGGCCAACTTCGATGTTGAAGTCGATATGGCCGGGAGTGTCGATCAGGTTGATCTGCACATCACGCCAGTGCACGGTGGTCGCGGCGCTGTTGATGGTGATGCCGCGCCGGCGCTCTTCGGGGTCGAAATCCATATGGGCAGCGCCATCGTGCACTTCACCCATGCGATGGCTCTCACCTGTGTAGTAGAGGATTCGTTCGCTGGTCGTGGTCTTGCCAGCGTCTACGTGGGCAATGATGCCAATATTGCGGATACCGGGACGGCCCATGCCGGAGTGGCGGATACCGTTGGTGTTGGGGCGGTTCATGGTGACTCTTTCCGGACCTTTCAAAGGTCCACATATCGGGGAGGATGGAGCCGCCCCGGCATGGAATCACCAGGGCTGGCTCAGGGCGGGGCGAGTCGGCCGGAACACGGGCGCACGCGCACGTATCCCACGTTCCGGCGGTCGGAAATAGTGGCGATCAACTTGTCGTAAGTACGTGTGAACATGATTGGAACCCGGAAAAACAAAAACCCCGGAAGCCGCAGCCTGCCGGGGTTTCAGGGCCGGGAGGCAGTGCCTCCCGATTGCCATCGAAAGGACGCAGCTATACAGCGAACGTGATTTGGAGGGCGTTGAATTTGTACATGCTCCAATTGTCTTGCAATTGAGTACCCTCATCAGTAGAAGGGTCTGCCCTTTTGCGAGCCCGGTGGGAGGGCCTTTATTAACTCGCATCCAGCATGCTTCCCTGGGTTGTCTGACGCACAAGGTTGCGCAACCACCTGTGGGCCGTATCAGCATGCAGCCTCTCGTGCCAATACTGCTTGATCTGGATATTGGGTAAAGCGACGGGAACTGGCAGAAGCTTGATGGGTACCAGTCTGCGAAACAGCAAGCCCAAATCCTCGGGAACGGTGGCGACCAAGTCTGTTGCCGCGATCAGGAAGGGAAGCGCCGATAGGCGCGGAAGCCTCACCGCGATCTCCCGAGCCAATCCGCGCTTGGCCAAGACCTCATCCAGTCTTCCATACGTGGCCCCCCGGGTCCAGTACAACGCGTGACGCGCGTCCAGAAATTGCGTGAGGCTGAGTGTGTCGCCAATGTCCGGATGGTCTTGCCGCATCACGCAGACATACGGTCCCCCGCGCAGGTTCTGTTGTCGCGCCCAACCAGGTACGCCCACGAAATAGCCGATGGCCAGGTCGATGTACCCCGCGTCCAGCGCTTCCAGGACCTCGTCCTGCCGCAGATCGACGACGGTAAGCTGGGTCCCGGGCGCATCGTTCTGAAGATGCCGCGTCAACAGCGGAATCATCATCATCAGACCCACGTCATTCACATAGATGCGGAAGTGATTGCGTGCGGTCTGCGGCTTGAAGGGCATCGGCTCGTCCAACGCATTCACTGACTCAAGGACACGTGCCACTTTCGGAGCCATGTGCATGGCCCACGGAGTGGGGTGCATGCCCCGGGAAGTCCTTACGAAAAGCGGATTGCCGAAATGTTCACGCAGTTTGTTCAACGCGGCGCTCACCGCGGGCTGCGTCAGATCTAGCGCTTGCGCGGCTGCGGAAACGCTGCGGTGGCGATAGATCGCATCAAAGGTTTTCAGAAGATTCAGATTGAAGTCACCAATTGCCATGGGTTTCTTCCAGGTATTTATATAAATTTTATTGATTTTCTAAATATACATATTTGATATCTATTCAGGCAAAACATTCCTATACTTTTTCGAGGCTGAGTCATCGGTCCCACGAAAGCCTGTTTCACCATGCGGCGCGCGTGGTGGATCAGGCATCAAAAAAACGAGCAGGAGACAGGAAATGAGCTTCAAGCATGCCTCGCTCAAGGTCAGCATCGTCATGCTTCTGAGTTGTGCGATGCCCGCGCATTCCGAGGTCACAATCTTCGGACTGATCGACACTGCAGCAAGCACCGTCACCTCCAGCGGGCCCGGGAGCTCGCAGCGGCGAAACCAGTTCGACTCCGGAGTTGGATTAGGCTCCCGCCTGGGTATTCGTGCGACTGAAGACCTGGGGGGTGGCTTACGGGCCAATGTCTGGCTTGAACA
This sequence comes from Ottowia sp. VDI28, assembly GCF_049532675.1. Lineage (NCBI taxonomy): Bacteria > Pseudomonadati > Pseudomonadota > Betaproteobacteria > Burkholderiales > Comamonadaceae > Ottowia > Ottowia sp. VDI28. The sequence continues at coordinate 3,979,278 of NZ_CP149820.1, forward strand.
AGGGCTCACAGCACAAACCGGTGCGCTTCAACAAGGCGGTCTGGCCTTCGGCCGCCAGTCCTACGTGGGGCTCGCGTCCAAGAACTGGAGCCTGAATATGGGCCGCCAGTATTCTCCTCTCAACCTCACCGTGGCTGCGGCAGATGCCTTTGGCCAGGGCTACTGGGGCAATTCCCAGGGAACAGGGGTAGGGCAGCACAGCGCCAGGTCAACTCCCGCCGACGGCGGTTTCCAGGCACCTGCGCGAGTCAACAACTCTGTACTCCTGACGGTCACGGAAGGCGGACTGTCAGCCCGCTTGATGCTGTCTTCAGGTGATGCGAAAGGCAATGCCGGCCGTTCGATCGGCGCAAGCCTGACCTACTCAGAGGGTCCGATATACGCAAGTGTGGCCTACCACAAGGAGCGTCAGTTCGCGGCAGATTTGCCGGAGGGCGCCTCCCCCGCCTGGCAGGACACCTGGGCAGTGGGTGGGATGTATGACTTTGGGCGGGCCAAGATCTATGCCGGCTACTACCGGTATACGCCTTCGACCGACAACGTGACCGCCACGCCCGCCACCACCCTGCGCTCCACGTCCGCCTGGGTGGGTACGCGCCTCCAGATCACCGACACCGGAACCTTGATCGGCCAAATCATGCAGAGCCGCTATAGCCACCCCGAAGGAGTACAGACCGGCCAGGCGCTGACCCTGGGCTTGGCCTACGAGCACCTGCTTAGCAAACGCACCGGACTCTATGCCGCGTGGGGGCGCGTGAACAACAACGCGACGAGCGCCAACTGGCTTTGGGCGAGTACGGTCACCGCCGTACCTGCGGCCCCAGGCACGAACGTCACGGCCTTGTCGTTTGGCATGTGGCACCGCTTTTGACATCACCACGGAAACCACTGAATGAAACCGAATCGCCCACTGAACCTTCTCGCGCTCAACGGAAGCCTGCGCAATGGATCGTTCAATGGCATGGTGTTTGCGTGCGTGAAAGCGCTGGCACCACCAGCGCTCACAATAAAAATCACCTCGTGCGCGGGAATCCCGCTCTACTGCGAAGATCTGGAGAAGACGTGCTGGCCCGATGCCGTTCTGACGTTGGCTCAACGCATCCGCGAGGCAGACGGCATCCTGATCGCCAGCCCGGAATACAACTTTTCCATCAGCGGCGTGCTGAAGAATACCCTCGATTGGTTGTCCAGACTTCCTCGGCAACCCTTCGCGAACAAGCCCGTGGCCGTGCTGTCGGCCACTCAAGGCGCATTTGGCGGTGCACGCCACCAGTATGAACTGCGCAAGATTCTGGGTGCCCTGGATGCCCGGACACTACCTCGCCCCGAGGTATTGATTGGCCACTGCCATACCAAGTTCGACGCAGACGGGCAACTGAGTGACGATCAGACCCGCTCAACACTCGAGGCCTGGCTAGCCGCCGTCTCGGATTGGGTCGCGTTGCTGTCGATCAACCAAGAGCAAAGATGCAAAGGAGACATCCCATGAAGTTCAGATCGCTTTGGCGCACAGCGCCTCTGTTCGCCAGCGCCTTGCTGCTTGGCGCCACAGCGTTGGCACAGCCGATCCGCATCGGCGTGATCACGGACCGCGTTGGAGCCGCCAAAGCCTATGCGGAGCCCGTATTGCAAGGCGTGCAGTTTGCGATTCAGGAGCTCAATGCCGGCGGAGGGGTGCTCAATCGGCCAATCGAGCTGCAGGTGGAGGACGATCAAGGCCGCCCCGATCTCTCGGCCAGCGCGGCACGCAAACTGGTGGACGCGGGGGCGGCCTTCATTCTTTCCATTTCCCTGACTTCGGCGACGCAGCAAGCCCAATCCGTGACCGTGCAAACCGGCACGCCTCATCTGACACCCAGCAACAGTGGCGACACGCTGACGACACAAATCGACAATCCCAATTTCTGGCAAACCGGGCCGTTGGCCTCCTCGCAAGTCGCCACCTTGCTGGCCTATGCGAAAAGCAAGGCCTTCAAGCGGGTGGCCCTGGTGGGCGACAACACGGGACTGGGCCAGTTGACCACGCAGTCCTTCAAGGCAGGCATACAGGCCCAGAAAATCGAAGTGGTCGCCGAGGAGGTCGTGCCCCGAGGCGCGAACAGCGCGGACGCCCAGATGCAGCGCATACGCGCCGCTCGTCCCGATGCGGTTTTTCTCACCGGCATTCTGGTGCCTGAAAACACGCTGCTCCTGCGGGCCTACCGGCTCCAGGGATTGAAGGCACCACTGCTTGGGAACTTCAACTTCTCCACGCCCCAGTACGCGAGCGTGGCGAAGGGGCTGCTCGACGGCGTGGCGTTCGTGGATGCCGTGGATCCCGGCAAACCTCAGGCAAAGCGCTTCTTCGAAGCCTATGCCAAGGCAACCGGATCCGCCCCACAGAACGTGAACGGCTATGGATATGACGGAATCATGCTCATCGCAGACGCCATTCGCCGGGCCGGCAGCACGGATAAGCAAAAGGTACGCGAGGCGATGCAGGCCGTGCGCGCGTTCGATGGCGTTCTCGGTGCGCAGGGATCGCACTACGGGTTCCAAGACGGCAAGCGCACGGGCTTCGACGTCAATGGCCTGGTGGTGCGCGCCTACGAAGGTGACCGGCCTGGGCGTGTGCTCCACGTGGGCACACGCTGAACAAGGCGGCGAACCATGCAGGATTTTCTGGAACTGATGGTCAGTGCGACCGCGAGCGGATGCATCTACGCCCTCGTCGCATTGGCCTACCTGCTTGTCGCCCGGCCGACAGGCATCATCAATTTCGCGGTAGGCGAATGGGCGGCGCTTGGCGCCTTCGCGGGGTATGTGGCGTTCTCGGTGCTGTCCCTGCCCTACGCGGTTGGCATGGCTCTCGTGCTTGCCGTCATGTTCTGCGCCGGTTGGCTGACCGAGAGGCTGCTGGTTCACCCGCTGATCCTGCGCCAGGCACCGCCTCTGGCTGCCGTGCTGGTGCTGCTGGGCCTGCTGGTTGTCATGCGGGAGCTGCTTTCGCTGGCCTTCGGCCCGGATCCCTACAGCGTCCCGCCTGGACTGGGCTTCGGCCGCTTTGAGCTGGGTCCTGTGGGTGGCTCGACGCAAAGCCTGTTCATCATCTGCACCACCCTGGCCGTCTTCGGCGCGGCATGGGTGTTCTTCGAGCGAAGCCTCACGGGGAAAAGCTTCTCCGCAGTCGCGCTCAATCGCCGGGCGGCGGCGCTGATGGGCATTCATCTGGCCCGGGTGACCTCCTTGTCCTTTGCGGGCGCCGCGATGGTGGCGGGGCTGGCCGGCCTGCTGGTGGCCCCGATGACTTCGGCCCATTACCTCATGGGCCTGCCGCTGGCCATCCAGGGCTTCACCGCGCTAGTGATCGGAGGTGCTCAGCGCGTGTCAGGCGCACTGTTCGGAGGCCTGGTGCTGGCGTTTGCCGAGCAGCTTACCGTGCGCTACGTTCCGGTTGCCGCCGGTCTGAGCCTGGGAGTGCCGCTCGTCGTGTTGATCATCTTCCTGCTGTTCAAGCCAGAAGGACTCACCGGCAAGCGCCAGGGGCATGCATGAAAGCACCGCAAATCCAGACGCCGGCGCTCGCCCATTCCACGCAGGCCAGGCCATTCCGCCCATCGAAGGCGTTGGCCTATCTGCTGGCCATCGTGCTCCTGGTGGCAGTCACGCTGCCACTGGGCACCTACCAGACCGACGTCTACCGAAAATTGCTTCTGTGGATCGCCATGGCACTGGGATTCAACTTCCTGTTCGGCATTGCGGGGCAATTGGCTTTCTCGCACTTCAGCTTCTATGGGCTTGGCGCTTATGCCGTGGTGATTCTCTGGACGCAAGCAGGCTGGCCGTTTCCCGTCGCGGTCGCGGGTGCGCTGATACTCTGCTGCACGGTGGCTCTGGCGGTGGCCATTCCAGCCACCCGCCTGCACGGCTTCTACCTGGCGCTGGCCACGCTGGCGCTGGCGCAGCTCGTGACCATGCTGCTCAACGAAGGAGGCACCCTCACCGGTGGTGCCAACGGCCTGGCCAACTACCCTGCCCCCAGCGTGTTGGGACTGAGGCTAGAAGGCCCCCTGTTGACCACGCTCCTGGTGACCGTGCTGGTGACCACCTTCGCCGTGCTGCGCCGCCTGGACCGCGGAGATTTCGGCCGCTCATGCCGGGCCGTACGCGATGACCCGGCGGCGGCCGCCGCCATGGGCATCGACGTCGTTCGCACCAAGGTCGCGGCTTTCGTGCTGACAGGCGTATTCGCTGCCCTGGCAGGAATGTGCTATGCCTTCGTGGACCGCAATGTGAATCCCGCAGCCTTCGACATCGAGTATGCATTCCAGTTGCTGTTCGCAGTGGTCATCGGTGGCGTGGGCCGGCAATGGGGAGCGATCGCAGGGGCCGTGCTGGTGTACCTGCTGCCGTTGATCCTGTCGCCCCTGATCGGTCACTACCACGCACTGGTCTTCGGTATGGCCGTGGTCCTGATCATGCTCCTGGAACCACGCGGGCTGGCAGGCATCTGGCAGCGCCTGCGTGCCGGGAGGACACGGTGATGAGTGCAATCAATAAGGGAGCAGAGTTGCTGCAGGTACGCGGTCTCGGACGGCGCTTCGGCGGCCTGCAGGCGGTCGATGATCTGGACCTCACGGTGCATGCTGGTGAAATCGTGGGTGTGATCGGGCCCAACGGGGCTGGCAAGTCCACCACGTTCAATCTGATCGCGGGCGCCCTCGGCCCCTCGTCCGGCACCCTGGCCTTCGCCGGAACGCGCATGAATGGCCTGCCGCCGCATCGCGTCGCGCGCCTGGGCATTGCGCGTACGTTTCAGCATAACCGGCCTTTTGCCGGCATGACCATGGCTGAAAACGTGATGGTGGGCATGCACCTTCGCATGAAGAACGCGTTGTGGCGGCAAGTCTTCCTGGTAGACGAAAGCGCCCGGGCAGAGGCAGAGGCCGCCTCGCATGCCGGCGAGTTGCTGGAATTCGTGGGACTCGGCGACGCGAAGAATGCCGATGTCTCCACGCTCTCCTTCGGACAGGGGCGCCTGCTGGAGATAGCGCGCTGCCTCGCCGCCCGCCCCCGCCTGGTGCTGCTCGACGAACCAGCCGCGGGCCTGACGCCGGCGGAATGCGACCGGCTGTGCGAAATCATTCGCGGCATTGCGGCCAAGGGCATTGCCGTGCTGCTGATCGAACACGACATGCGCCTGGTGATGTCGACGGTGGAACGCATCGTGGTGTTGAACTTCGGCAGAAAGATTGCTGAAGGCACCCCTGAGCAGATCCGCAGCGACGCGGCGGTGGCGGCTGCCTACCTTGGCGATCTGGGAGGGCTGACTCGTGCTTGAAGTTGACGATTTGCGTGGCGGCCATGGTGCGGTGCCCGTTCTGCACGGCGTGGGACTCCGCGTGGCGCGTGGTGAGACCGTCGCCTTGCTCGGCCCCAACGGGGCGGGCAAGTCCACGCTGATGGCGGCCTTGACCGGCACGCTTTCGTGGTGCGAAGGCCGTGCCGTATTCGACGGCAGGGAGCTGACGCGCATGCGCAGCCACCATATCGTGTCTCATGGGTTAGCGCTGGTGCCCGAAGGCAGGCACGTGTTCGCGCCCATGTCCGTACATGACAACCTGCTGCTCGGCAGCCTGCGGCTCAAGGGACGAAGCCAGGGTGCGCTGCAGGAGCGGCTAGAGTTCGTCTACGAACTGTTTCCAAGGTTGGCGGAGCGACGCATCCAGGCCGCGGGAACACTGTCCGGCGGCGAGCAGCAGATGGTCGCCATCGGGCGCGCGTTGATGTCCTCGCCACGCCTGCTCCTGCTCGATGAGCCGTTTCTGGGCCTGGCGCCCAAGGTGGTGGAACAGATCCTCACGGTGCTTCACACCTTGCGCCGGTCCGGGCTCACGATGCTGCTGGTGGAGCAAAAGCTCGACATCGCGCTAAGGCACAGCGAGCGCGCCTACGTGCTGGTGAAAGGCCGCATTGTCTGCGCCGCCGAATCGGCACGCCTGGCTGAAAGGCCCGACCTCTCTCAACTCTATCTGGCACCGGGCTAAGACAGAGACACTCCCCGACCCTCCAACTCGATTTCATCCACGAAAGGACATCATGCCAGTCTCTACCCCTCTCCGGGGTCTACATCACTTCGCGTACCGCTGCCGGGACGCGGAGGAGACCCGCCATTTCTACGAGGACATTCTGGGCCTGCCGCTGGTGCATATGGTGCGCGCGGAGCGTATACCGAGCACCGGCGAATACAGCCCTTACGTTCATATCTTCTTCGAAATGAGCGATGGCAGCTGCATCGCGTTTTTCGATCTCGGTGACGATACCACCCCCATCCCCTCGCCCAATACGCCACGCTGGGCGCAGCACCTGGCGCTGAAGGTCGACTCCGTGGCCGCAGTGGAACAGGCCAAGCGAGAGCTTGAGAAGGCCGGTATCGAGGTGCTCGGCCCGGTGGACCATGACGGATTCGTGAGTTCCATCTATTTCTTCGATCCGAACGGCGTGCGCCTGGAACTAACCACGGACACCGCAAGCGACGAAGACCAGCGGCGCTATCGCCTCGAAGCCCGGCCGGCCTGCGATGCCTGGACGCAGGAGAAGATCGCCCGCCGTGCAGGCCAGCCCGGGAGAGCCGCATGAGCGCCGCAGGCCAGACCAAAGCCTGGGAAGTACAGGCGGAGTGGGTGCATCTGAGCCTGGCCGAGACCAGTTCCTTCAAGGAAGTCTACGGCTTTGTGGGTACTCAGGGCACGGTCAACCTGGAAGGTATTCGCTTCCGTCCTGCGGGCCGTGACTCGGATACTTTGCTGGTCTTCATGCACCCTGCCTCCACGCTTCAGTTGCTGCCCGTGCCACGCGAGCTGGCTCGCCAGGGAGCGCATGTGCTGTGCTGCGGCAGCCGCTACCAGCGCAATGACAGCGCGCTGATCATGGAGAACGTGGCGGTGGATCTGGGTGCCTATATCCGCCATGCCAAGGAAGCCTGGAAATACCGGCATGTCGTGTTGATGGGCTGGTCGGGCGGAGGGTCGTTGGCCCTGTTCTACCAGTCCCAGGCGGAGCGCCCCACTCTGGAAAAGACGGCCGCCGGAGATCCGTGCAATATCAAGGCAGCCGGCTTGCTGCCCGCGGATGCCGTGGTTTTCCAGGCCGCCCACACCGGCCGGGCTCAGATGCTGGCCGAGTGGATCGACCCCTCCGTGCTCGACGAAAACGATCCGGACCGGAAAGACCCCTCACTGGACCTTTACGGGCCCGAGTGCAAGCCGCCTTATACCGCGGAGTTCATCACGCGGTACAGAGCAGCGCAGTGGGCGCGGCTGCGCCGGCGTACGGCCTGGGTGAAGGAGACCCTGGAGCGCTTCCGGCGCCAAGGCGGCAGGGAAGTGGAGCGGGGCTTCGTGACGCACCGGACCATGGCCGATCCACGCTTTCTCGACCCGGCCATCGACCCGAACGACCGCCCGATCGGGACTTGCTTCATGGGTGTGCCGGAAACCGTGAACAACGGGCCGGTCGGTATCGCGCGGTTTTCAACCTTGCGTTCCTGGTTGTCGCAATGGTCACCTGACGATACGCAAGCCAACGGCGAAGTGTCCGCCCAGTCACTGACGGTGCCATTCCTGGCCCTTGAACACAGCGCGGACGACGCGGTGCCCCAACCCCACGTTCGCCGGGTGTTCGACAACGTTCCCGCGAAAGACAAGACCATGGCAGTACTCCAGGGCGCGACGCACTACTTCGTCGGACAACCGGATCACCTGCGCCAGGCAGCGGGGATCACGCTGGACTGGCTGGGCGCGCGCGGCTTCGCGGATTGAGTGCTCCGCGCCGCATGGCGGCGCGCTCCTTGCATGAGGATTTTGGAATGATTCGATACAAGTTCCCCGATACGCTCCTGGCCGCCGCGCGGCACGGCTTATTGCTGGCGGCAGGCACGGCGCTTTGCTTGTCCGCGACGGCGCAGGAATACCCCTCGCGCCCCATCAAGATGCTTGTTCCCTATTCGGCGGGAGGCACCCTGGATATCGTAGCCCGGAATCTCGCGAAGCTGATGGAGCCGTCGCTGGGCCAACCGGTCGTGGTGGAGAACATACCCGGCGCCTCAGGTGTGATCGCGCACGCGCAATTGGCCCGCGCGTCCGCGGACGGCTACACGGTAGCGATATCCGGTCTCTCTCCTCTTGCGCTGGTGCCGCATCAGCACAAGAACCTGTCGTACAAACCGCTGAAAGACTTCAGCTACCTGGCCTGCTTCGGCGACACGCCCCTGGTGCTCGATGTCGGCAGCAGCTCACCTGCGCGGAGCTTGCAGCAACTGGTAGCCGACGCCAAGGCCAACCCGGGCAAGCTGAACTATGGATCGAGCGGCATCGGCAACTCGGCTTACCTTGCTGCGGCGATGTTCGCGCGCGAAGCCGGTATCGAACTGACACACGTCCCCTACAAGGGCAACGCGCCTGCCATGGCCGATCTGGTCAGCGGCCAGATCCAGATACTGTTCGACCCCCCGCAGACCACACTGCCGCAAGTGCAGGCAGGCAAGGTGCGCGCCTTGGCGGTGACAAGCCCCAGAAGATTCGCAGGTCTACCTGACGTACCCACCATCGCGGAATCGGGATGGCCATCGTTTCAGCTGTCGCTCTGGTATGCGCTGATTGCACCGGCCGGTATTCCGGCACCCGTCATCGAGAAGCTCAATCGCGCGATGAACCAGGCGGTAGCCGAGCCGGGGGTCAAACAACGCTTTGCCGCCCAAGGGTCCACTCTCCAGGAATCCACGCCGCAGGGCTGCGATGCGGAGATCCGAAAGGAATATGCGCATTGGGCCCGTACGTTCGAGCAGTTGGGCATCAAGCCGGAGTAAACCGGAGCTGGCATATCCATGACCGCAGGCATCAGCCCCGCACCAGGGCAGGACTTGGATGCAGCGCCACATACGCTGTTCGACAAGGTATGGAACGAACACGTCGTCCACGCCTATGCGGATGGCTCGTCGCTGCTCTACATCGACAGGCATCTGCTGCACGAGGCGACAAGCCCGCAGGCTTTTGCCGGCCTGCGAGCCGCGCGACGCAAGCCCTGGCGCACCGGGTCCAATCTGGCCGTGCCCGACCACAGCGTGCCTACCCAGGCCCGGGAAGCGCCGATCCGCGATCCGGTCGCGAGACTGCAGATAGAGACGCTGAGCAGCAACTGCCGCTCCTTCGCCATTCCGCTGTACGAGCTGCAGGACGCCCGGCAAGGCATCGTCCACGTGATCGGGCCCGAGCAAGGAGCCTCCCTGCCCGGCATGACCATCGTCTGCGGCGACAGCCATACCAGCACGCACGGAGCGCTGGCCGCGGTCGCCTTTGGCATAGGAACCTCCGAAGTGGAGCACGTGCTGGCAACCCAGACCCTGTGCGCCTACAAGCCGCGCAACATGCGCGTGCGCTTCGACGGTGCGCTGCCGAAGGGAGTGACGGCCAAGGACATGGCCTTGGCGCTCATCGAACACGTCGGCACGGCCGGCGCGACGGGCTATGCGATCGAGTACGCAGGATCGGCGGTCCAGGCGCTTTCGGTGGAAGGACGCATGACACTGTGCAACCTGGCCATCGAAGCGGGTGCGCGGTGCGGACTGGTCGAATTCGACGACATCACGCTCGCCTATCTGCGCGATCGGCCATGGGCACCCCACGGGGAACGGTGGGATGAAGCTGTTCGGCATTGGCGCCTGCTCCAATCGGACTCAGGTGCCCGGTTTGACGCTGAGCTGGTGATGGATGCCTGCAGCCTTGCGCCCATGGTGACCTGGGGGACCAGCCCTGACATGGCGCAGCCGGTTGATGGCCATGTACCCGACCCGGCACTTGTGCCGGACCTTGCCAAGCGTACGGCGATGACACGAGCTCTGCAGTACATGGCACTCGTGCCAGGTACGCCCATGCAGGAGATTCACCCGCAGGTGATCTTCATTGGATCCTGTACCAACAGCCGCATCGAGGATCTGCGTGCGGCTGCCCGTATGCTCGATGGCCGCCACATCGCTCCCTCCGTCCGCCGAGCCTTGGTCGTCCCCGGCTCCGGACTGGTCAAACAGCAGGCAGAGCATGAAGGCCTGGATCGGATTTTCCGAGCAGCGGGCTTCGAGTGGCGCGATGCAGGTTGCTCCATGTGCGTCGGAATGAACGACGACGTCCTTGCTCCAGGCGAGCGGTGTGCATCGACGTCCAACCGCAATTTCGAGGACAGGCAAGGCGTCGGCGGACGCACCCATCTCGTCAGCCCTGCGATGGCGGCAGCCGCGGCCGTGGCTGGCCATTTCGTCGACATCCGCGAACAGGCCTGACCGGGATATCTCCCCTCGCCTGGCGACTCCTCAACCATCAAGAAAGCTCTCATGCGCATTGTCGACATCCGTGACATCTCCGTCCCTCTGAAGGGCGACATCGCGAACGCCCTGGTGAACTTCTCGGAGCACAACGTTTCCCTGGTCGCAGTCACAACGGACGTGGTGCGCCATGGCCGCCCGGTCACCGGCCTCGCTTTCAACTCGATCGGCCGTTTCGCGCAGGCTGGCCTGCTCAGGGAGCGCTTCGTACCGCGCATCCTGCAGGCCGATCCGCAAAGCCTGCTTGACGCAAGCGGCCGTGCCTTCGATCCTGCCGCCGTCCATGCAACGGCCATGCGCAATGAAAAACCCGGAGGCCATGGTGACCGCGCCTCGGCGGTGGCAGCCCTCGAGCTGGCGATCTGGGACATCAATGCCAAGCTGCGCGAAGAGCCGGCCTACGCGACGATCGCTCGCCACATCGGCCACCCTCTTCCAACGGCACCCGTGCCAATCTATGCGGCAGGAGGCTATTACTACCCAGGCGACTCGCTCCAGCGTCTGCGCGACGAGATGAGGGGCTACCGTGATGCCGGCTTCAGGGATTTCAAGATCAAGATCGGTGGCGCCTCGCTCGAAGAAGACTTGAGGCGCATCGAAGCCGCGCTGGACATCGCGGATGAAGGAACACACCTGGCGGTCGACGTCAACGGACGCTTCGATCTCGCCACCGCGCTTCTCTATGGCCAAGCCATCGCTCCATTGGGGCTGCGTTGGTACGAGGAGGTAGGCGACCCTCTCGATTACGGTGCCAATGCGGAGTTGGCCAAGCACTATGCAGGCGCGATCGCGACGGGAGAGAACCTGTTTTCCAGTATCGATGTCCAGAATCTGCTTCGCTTTGCAGGCATGCGTCCTGGCAAGGACGTGTTTCAGATGGAAGCCGGCCTGAGCTATGGATTGACCGAATACCTGAAGACCATCGCGTTGATGGAATCGAACGGCTTCGGGAGATCGCAGATCCACCCCCATGGCGGCCACCTGATCAATCTCCACATCGTGACGGGACTGGGATTGGGCGGCTGCGAGGTCTACCCAGGCGTATTCCAGCCCTTCGGCGGCTACCCAGTGGCCTGCATGGCAGATGAAGCGCGTGCCTTTCCAACACAGGCGCCGGGCTTTGGCTTGGAAGAAAAGCCCGAGCTTGCGCCGTGGATCAACCAACTTCTAGCCCTCTGAGCGCAGGAGCCAGCCATGAAAATCGCGGTAGTGGGTGGTGGTGCGATGGGCTCCATTTACGCAGCTCTGTTGGCGCTGTCGAGCAATGACGTGGTGTTGGTCGATCGCGGCGAGGAACGGGTGCAGATGATCAACACTCGCGGTCTGCGGCTGGAAGGCCCTCTTGGTGACCGGCGCGCATCCGTACGAGCCTTCTTGTCGGCCCCCTGCGAAACCATGGATCTGGTCGTCCTTGCCGTCAAGGCCAATGATGTAGAAACTGCGGCACACGCCGCTTTGCCCATGTTGAGCGCTCAAACCATAGTGCTGGCCATCCAGAACGGGCTTGGCTCGGCCGATGCAGTCGCGTCCGCCGTGGGCGCGAATCATCTCGCGGTAGGTATCGCCAGTGGATTTGGTGCCTCCGTCCTGGCGCCGGGCCACGTACACCACAACGCCATGCAAGCCGTGCGTATGGGTGCGTATGGTTCATTGGCACCGCAGGCAATCGAGAAAGTGGCGAGAGTCTGGCGGGAGGCTGGGTTCGACGCGGAGGCAGTGTCCGATATTCAGACCATGCAATGGGAGAAACTGATCTGCAATGTGGCTTACAGCGCTCCGTGCGCGCTCACGGGTATGACTGTAGGACAGATCATGAAAGACCCCGACATGGCGCGGATCAGCCGTGCGGCAGCGACCGAGGCCTGGCGTGTTGCTCGCGCCCTGGGTGTGGGCATCAGTGTCCAGGATCCCGTCGCACATGCCTGGGCCTTTGGCGACAGAATGCCAACCGCGAAGCCTTCGGCCCTTCAGGATATGGAAGCTGGTCGGCGATCGGAGATTGACGTCATCAATGGGGCAGTTCCACGCTATGGCGCCCTCGCCGGCATCGACGCACCTGTGAACGAAACGCTGGCAAGACTCGTGAAGGCTCGGGAGAAATTGTTACAAAAAAAGGCCTTGGTATGAGGGCGTTTATGACCCATCGAGGGCTTGTGGCCCCTATGGAAGGCGAGAACGTCAACACGGATGCCATCTTGCCCAAGCAATTCATGAAGTCGATCGAGCGAACAGGCTTCGGAGAGCATTTATTCGATAGCCAGCGTTACCTCGACTATGGGAAGCCAGGCGTCGATTGCACCTTGCGACCGCTCAATCCTCGCTTCGTACTGAATCTGCCGCGCTACCATGGCGCCTCGGTCTTGCTGGCTCAGCGGAATTTCGGTTGCGGTTCCAGCCGCGAGCACGCTCCCTGGGCACTCGATCAGTTCGGCTTCCGTGTTCTGTTGGCACCGAGCTTCGGGGAAATTTTTGCGAACAACTGTTTCAGGAATGGTCTACTGCCCTTGGCGCTGGAGGAGAACATCGTCCACGATCTGTTCCAGGAAGTTCATGGCACTCCAGGCTATTGGATCGAAGTCGATCTGCTCGAACGACGACTGACGACATGTTCGGGACGAATCCTGCCTCTATCAGTTGACGCTGAGCGGCGTCAACGCCTGCTGCGAGGCTCTGATGAGATCGACGCGACGCTGGAACTTCGCGAAACCATCAAGCGGCACGAAGCTTGGCGTCGCCAGTACCGCCCCTGGTTATTTGAGAAGCACGCCGGATGATCTAAGCTGGAAGACCATCACCTCCTGATTGCCATCATCTGGGCCAGGGCGTTGCCCCCGATGCATTCCGTGTACGATCATCAAATCGTGCTGGTCCCGTCCAGTCTCGGTGATTCTGGCCGATACGCAGGCCGGTCATGGCGGTTTCAAGGAATATGTGTGCAATCTGCAAGTGATCAGTGGTTTGATGAAGCGTACTACCAGCGCTACTACTTCAACAAAAAAACCAGCGTAGTGGATCCGATGCATGTCGAACGGCTGGGCGCATTCGTTTGCTCGTACCTGCGCTATCTGCGAGTACCGGTCAAGCGCGTGCTGGATGTCGGCTGCGGGATCGGTCTATGGCAATCAACGGTAGCGCAACACTTTCCAGAGGCCAGCTACCACGGCGTGGAATACAGTGAGTACCTGTGCGAGCGCTACGGCTGGGAGCGCGGCTCGGTGGTGGACTACCGGGCCGATGAGCCGTTCGATCTGGTCATTTGCCAGGGTGTGTTGCCCTACCTGAATCCCGCCGACCTGAAGCAGGCCTTGCACAACCTGGGACGCCTTTGCCGCGGCGGCTTGTATGTCGAAGCCGTGGCACGCGAGGACTATGAACGCGACATCATCGACGACGAGTTGACGGATCCTCGCCTCCTGCGCCACCGCGCCGACCTCTACCGGCGCGGACTCCGCGCTTCCATGCGCGAGATGGGCGGCGGCGTATGGCTGAGCCGCTCGGCTGAAGTGCCGCTGTTTGCGCTGGAAAGCGTGGATGCGGAGTAAGGTATCAGAACTCCAGCGTGGCAGATAAGCCCGCCAGCCAGGTGCGGCCGGGAGCGGGCTCGAAGTAACGGCCGTTGCCTTCGTTCACGATCACGGAACCGGCATACTTGCGCGCGAACAGGTTGTCAACGCGTACAAAGCCATTGAGAGTCCATGGACCCAGGCGCGTGAAATAGCCGACCGTGGCCGCCATGACCGTGTAGCCCGATGCCGCATCGGTATTGGCATCGTTCACGAACACACGGCCTATGTAACGCATTTCAGCGCCGGCTCGCCAGCCTCTGGCGGGAGCCCAGTTCACCGCGGCCACGAGCGTGTTCCGCGCCAGCCCGGGAATATGGTTGCCTGCCGGAATCACCGCTGTGGGCACGGTGCACGGCGTGGCGGCGCAGGTAGCGAAAGCATCGCGGTAGCGCGCATTCAGCATCGTGTAGGCGAGTTGCACTTGCCAGTCATGCGGGAAACGCTTGTTCCAACCAAGCTCGAAACCCGTGCGCCTGGTAGCGCCCGCGTTCTGGTAGGTGGTGCGCCCGCCGCTATTGGTCTGCGTGACGATTTCGTTCTGCGTGTTGGTCTGGAATACAGCGATGGTCGCCTCACCCCAGATCGGGGAACGCGACTTCAACCCCACTTCCACGCTGGTGCTGCTAGAAGCGCCCAGCGCGAAGTTCAGGCCGGTGCCGCCTGCGGGCCGGTAAGCGAGCTCGTTGAGTGTGGGTGTTTCGAACCCGCGCCCGGCCGACGCGTACACGTGAAGGTCTGGCGTCAGCGCGTAAAGTGCCCCAAACACCGGCAGATAAGCGCTGTAGTCCACCTTGCCGCTGTCGTCCGGGTTGGTGCCGACAACATAGTTGTCGCGCGAGTCGAAGCGCACCTTGCTGTGGCGCAAGCCTGCATTGAGGCTCAACTTCGGCGTGAGCTGCCATGTCCCTTGCAGGTATTGGTCGGCGTTGGACACATCATTGCGCTCATTGCGCCGCTGCGCGCCCAGCTCGCCCAACACGGGATCGGCAGCGGAGCCGGTGTAGTTGAGAAAGCCCTGCCGATGTTCCTTCAAGCCATCGTAGGCCAACCCGGCCACGATCGTGAGCGGCGCATCCAGCAACTGCGTTTGATGCGTCAAGCGGAAATCGGCGCCCAGATAGTCGCGGTCCAGTGCGATGACACCCCCGGGGTGCAATGAGCTCCCTTGCGTCGCCACGGGAATGGACTGGAACTGTGTGGTGCTGCGGGTGCCCGCGTAGGTGGTCAGTGCGAAGGCATTGGCGCTGTCGATGCGCCGCTCGTAGGTCACGCCGGCTTGCGTTTGCTCGACGGTCTTGCGGGTATCGAAGTTGATGGCCGCGGGGTCTACGCCGCGTGGATTGGCCTCAAACTGCGCCCGGCTCAGGCCCAGCGGATCCTGCGCACGCGGCAATGACATGTGGCTGGCCACCAGTGTCAGTTTGCTGTCGTCATCAGGCCGCACGGTGAGCTTGGCGTTGGCCAGGCCCCGCTCCGTCGCGCTGTGCTCACGGTAACCATCGGTACGGAAGCGGCTGGCCTCCACCACATAGCCGATACCGTTGCGCTCCCCACTGGCGACTGCGCCAATACGGGACATGCCATCGCTACCCGCCGCCGCGTCGAAGCGCAGCCGCGGAGGCCCGGAGCCCTCTTCCGTGAAAATCTGGATCACACCGCCAGAGGAATTGCCGTAGAGCGCTGAAAATGGCCCCCGCAGCACCTCCATGTGCCCCACCGATCCGAGGCTGACATGGGATATCTGTCCCTGGCCGTCGGGCAGCGTAGCAGGAATGCCATCGACATACACGCGCACGCCACGTATACCGAAGGTGGAACGCGCGCCAAAGCCTCGCAACGAGAGCTGCACGTCCTGGGCATAGTTTTGCCGGTCACGCGCCTGCAACCCTGGCACGCCGGCCAAGCTCTCGGAGATATTGACCTGCGCACGGTTAGCGCGGATCTCGTCTCCCTCCAGTCGGTCGATGGAGGCAGGCACATCGAAGCCCGGCGCATCGATCCTGGTCGCGGTCACCACGACGGCATTGAGGGAATCCGGTGACGCGGCCCGCTCGGAATCCTCCTGGGCCACAGCGGCCGTGGACCACAGCAGGCCACATACAGCCGGTCCCCAACACCAGGCTCGAGGCAACAAAAAAAGCCCCCACGCTTCCCCGCTTCGCGTGGTCCGCTGCCCCAAAGGGGGTGTTTTTGTTTTGGGGCGGCCCGGCAACAAAAAATTTTGCATGATTCTTTCAACATGGCCCGCGCGCTGCGGGACGGTGCGGGTTCTCAGAACTTCAGGACGCACGGCCGAGCCCTTGCCGCTCGACGCTGCGCCGCTCGGCGGCATAGGCTTCGCGCAGCGCGGCCGCATAGGCTTCGGGCGGCAGGTAAGCGGGCTCCTGGTCGAACTTGGCCAGCTCCTGCAGATGCACTGGATCGAACAGCGCGGCCTTGAATGCGCTGTGCAGCGCTGCCAGGACTTGAGGGTTCATGCCGGCCGGCCCAACCAACCCATAGGGTGAGGTGGCCACGATGCCAAAGCCTAGTTCCTTGAGCGTCGGCACATCGGGCCAGCGCCGGGTGCGGGTGTCGCTGAAGGTCACCAGCAGGCGCAACTGGCCCGCATCCACATAGGGGGCGAAGCCGTTCGAGTTGACACCAACCATCAACTGGCCCGAAGCCAGTGCAACCATCTGCTCCGACGTACCCTTGTAAGGAACATGGATGTAGCGCAGGTTCCGGCGCCCGAACACCTCATCCATCACCACATGAGGCGTGGTGCCCAGCCCGTTGGTCGAGATGGTGAGCTCGCCCGGGTGCGCCGCCGCGAACTTGAGCAGATCATCGAAGGATTTGAAGGGACTGGCCGCCGGCACCAGCACGCCGAACGTGACCCCGGAAATCTGAATGATGGGCGTGGTATCGCGAATCGGATCCCAGTCCACCTTCTGCAGGTAGGGCACACGCAACACGGGGAAAGGCAGTTGCGCCAGCGTATAGCCGTCGGGCAAGGCATGCTGCAGCATCGGCATGGCCATGGTGCCGCCGGCGCCGGGCCGGTTGTAGATCACGATACGCTGCCCCAGGCGCTGGCCGGCCAGCTCAGCCAGCAGGCGCAGCGTGACATCGGTGGCACCGCCCGCTGGCCACGGCACGATCAGGGTAATGGGCTTCGAAGGAAAGTGCTCTTGAGCGTACCCCGCGCCCGGCGTGGATGCGGCGGCCAAAGTGGCCGCCAGCATCGTCCGGCGCGTCAGAAAACCACGACGCTCGTTCATGCGCCACCCCGTTTGGCCAGCGCGCCAAAGCCTCGCTGCGGATCGTACCCCCAGCAGGCCAAGCCGAAGCAGACGGCCAGCGTGCCCAGCACGATCCATGGCGAGATGCCCGGGTCTTTGCCGTAAAGAGCAAAACGAATCCACTCCACGGCATGCGTGAAAGGATTGAAGCGCGCCACCTGATAGACCCATTGCGCGCCGGACTCCTCCAGCTTCCACAAGGGATAAAGCGCGGTGGACATGAAGTACATCGGGAAGATCACGAAGTTCATGGTGCCCGCGAAGTTTTCGAGTTGCTTGATATGCACGCTGAGCAGCAAGCCAAGCGCACCCAGCATCAACGCCGCGGACACGGTCGCCACCAGCACGTGCAGGGTCTGGGGGCCAATCCAGGGCAAGCTGGTGCCGATCAATGCGGCGACGATCACGAATGCGAGAGCCTGCAGCAGCGACAGCACCGCAGTGGACATCAATTTACATGCGAGCACCCACCAGCGCGGCAGCGGCGCCGTCAGGAGCAGGCGCATCAGGCCCATCTCCCTGTCGTAGACCATGGCGAGCGACGACTGCATGCCGTTGAACAGCAGCACCATGCCCACGAGGCCGGGCACGATATAGACGTCGTAGGACACATAGGTGTCATAGGGCTCGACGATGGACACACCAAACACGCTGTGAAAGCCAGCCGCGAAAACGGCCAGCCACAACAGCGGGCGCACCAGCGCGGAAGCCAACCTGCCGTGCTGGCGCAGGAACTTGAACAGCTCGCGGGAAACGATAGCCCGGAGCGCTTGCAGCATGTGCCCGGCGCGGGACGAATGCAGTTGATCGGAACTCATGTTGATGTCAGCTCTTCGGCTTGCAGAGTTTCTCGCCCTCGTCGGCACCCAGGGTGTCGAGGACATTGCGCGGATGCAGCATGCCGTCCATGGGCATGGTGGCGATCACGCCTTGACCATCGGTCAGCAGCATGGGTTGCCTCAGTTGACGATCCCAGGGCCGGAACTGCATGCTCACGCCCTTGGAGCCATCGAGATCGAGGGCTGCAAAGGCCTTGGCCAGCGCGGCGGGGTCCACCTTCGGTTGCGCAATGGACGCCGCTGCCACGGCGGCTCCGCCCATCCAGGCGGCCCAGTCGCGATCCGTCATGGGCCTTTTGGCTTCCTGAAAGAAGCGGCGCGAAAGCTGAGGCGCGCCAAAACGCTCGAACTGGGATTGCCATGCCAGGGCAAACATGCCGCCGTCGCCGACGACCGGGCGGGCGCTGGCCGTGTTGTAGGGAAGCGAGCGCGCGAATTCACCGTCGCTATCGACCACCCATACGGCATCGTAGGACATGTTGCCGGTGAGCAAGGCCGTGTTGGCCAGCGCGCGCTCACGTGGGTCCGCGGAGAGTTTGAAGGGTTTGTTGGCCACCAGCTTCAAGCCGTACCGCTTGATCGCGGCTTGCGCCACCTGGCTGCGAAGGGCGTCGTCCGCGCTGGGCCCGGTCAGGAGCAGGATTTGGCTCCATTTCCGGCCCACAAGCGCCTGCGCCAGGGCGTCGGCCCGCATGCGTTCGCTTGGAATCACGTGATAGAGATTGGAGCGGCAATCACGCTCCCGCAGCGCATCCGCACTCGCGCCGATATTCAGCACGGGTACTTTGACGGCCTCGGCAACGCCTGGAACCCAAGCCGCGGGCAGATTGACCAACAGCACGGGCGCCCCCGCTTGAACGGCTTTCTGTGCGGCTTGCCGAGCCGCTTCCGGGCTGGATGCGCTCTCGGTTTTGAGACTGAGCGACATCTGCGCCGCGTCGAGTTCGAACTTGGCATCCTCGAAACCAAGCGCAACGCCGTCCGAAGCCGATCCGCCCGGATGCCCCAGGTAAGCGCGCTCGCGGCGTGTCCGCTCCAGATCCGGCTGGCCGGCCTGCTCGATCAGAGTGACTTTCCAGCTTGCCGAAAGGGCCGGCAACCCCAGCGACAGCAAGGCGCCCGCCAGGAAGGCAGCTCGAAGATTCGGGCTTTTCAGGCGCATGGCTCAGTCCAGTATCACCACGCTGTGCGGGACGCGGCCCACCGGAATGGTCTTGACGGCTTTGGCGCCAGCGACGTCCACCACCGTCACGTCGTCCGACAAACCATTGACCACCCACAGGCGGGACTCGTCCTTGGTAAGGGCAAGGTTCCAGGCACGCTTGCCCGCCAGCACGAGATTCGTCACCTCGCGCTTGGCCGTATCCACGAAGGCAACGTGGCTCGCCCGGCCCAAGGCCACGAAAGCACGCTTTCCGTCGCGCGACATGACCAACCCGACCGGCGTGATGTCGGTCGCGCGCGCACCCTTGATGCTGAAGTTGATCGTAGCGATGACTTTCTGGTCCTTGGTCGAGATCACGCTGATGCTGGCACCCAGCTCGTTGGTCACCCACAGCTCACTGCCATCGGGCGTCAGCACCAGGCGGCGGGGACGCTTGCCGACGGGAATGTTCTTGATGATCTTGCCGCTCGCCACGTCCACGACGTGAACCATGCTGGCGATCTCCGAGGTGACATAAACAGTCTTCCCGTCGGGCGAAGCACGGACACCTTCGGGCTCCTTGCCGACCTTGATCTCCGCACGGCGTTTGCCGCTGGCGACGTCGATCACCGACAACGCGGCGTCATCCTCATTGGAGACGTAGAGAGTCTTTCCGTCCGGCGACAGATCGAACATCTCTGGATCTTCGCCAAGAGGAATGCGGCCGACGGACTTGCGGCTCGCCACATCGATCACATCCGCGGCGTGCTCATCGCTGCAGGCGACCAGAACCTGCTTGCCGTCGGGCGTCAATTGCATGTGGCGTGGTCTCTTGCACGTGGGGATCACGCCCTGGACGGCGAGGCCTTTCAGATCAGCGATGGTGATCGCGTTGTCTTTTTCGCTCGAGATCCATGCAACCCCTTGTGCATTCACCGCGTTGGCGTGAGCCAGCGATGCGCACAGGAGCGCGGCGCAGAGATAGGAAAACTTGGTACGGCGCGCGGATTCTATTTTCATGATGTAGATGCCTTCTTGTCAGGAATTGGCCCAGCGGCCGTACTGGCGATAAAGCCTTGTTCCAGTGTGGAGTGCCCCAAGGCCAGCGTCACCTCTGCCGGGGTGCCGTCTGCGACCATCCGCCCGCCATGCAGCATGATGACCCGATCGGCGGTATCGGCCTCTTCGACCCAATGCGTGGCCCAGAGCACGCAAGTGCCGCGCTGCTGAACATCGCGGCGCACAGCGCCGAGGAGATCTTTGCGTGACTTGGGGTCCAGCCCGACGGTGGCCTCATCCATCAGCAGCAGGTTCGGCCGGTGCAGCAGAGCGCGCACCAACTCCACCTTGCGCCGGGTGCCGCCGGACAGCTCGCGTGTCGGACGGTCCAGATCAGCGGTCAGGCCGAGAGCTTCGCTGTCTGACGCGATGCGCTCCTTCGCGGTGGCGCGATTCAAGCCATGCAGATCGGCATGGAACTGCAGATTGCGCCGCACCGTCAAATCCAGATCAAGTGCTTGCTGCTGAAACACCACGCCGATGCTTGCCAGGGCCTTGGCTGGCGATGCCTGAAGGCTCACGGCATTGACCGTGATCGTGCCTTCATCGGGAACGAACAACCCCGTAAGCAATTGAAAGAGCGTGGACTTGCCGGCGCCGTTCGGCCCCAACAGGGCGCAAAACTGGCCCGCCCGCAAATCGAACGAAACACCGTTCAGCGCTTTCCGCGCTCCATATTGCTTGGAGATGCCATTAATCGAAAGTGTGACCACACCGATCCTTAACTGGTGTCCGCAGAGATGCGCGGCACCAGCGAATTACAGCAGATGAGAACATGGCTCTCATCAGCAAGTTTCGTACCAGTGCGACGCCTCTGAACCAGGAAACGCCAGCAATCGGAACGGCTATTGGGCGGCCTCAAACCCGCGAGCGGCAAAAGCTGCCTTGGCCCCTGCTCCGCTGAGATAGCCCAGCAGGCGTTTGGCTTCGATCTCGTTGGGAGCCCCCGAAATCAGCGCACCATCGTAACGCGTCCACTTCTGCAGATCCGCTGGCAGCGGGGCTGCCACCTGGGCATCCTTGGCACTCAAGATCAAAGGCGTTGGATAGAGGCCGACTTCAACGTCGCCAAACCCCACGGCGGACACCGGATTGCTGCCAGATCCCAACTGGAGCTTGGGCTTCACAACGGCCGTCAGCCCGAGTTTTTCAACCACTTCGCCAGCTTGCACACCTGCCGGATTCTCCTCGGGGTCGGCATACGAGAGCGACTTGGCACTCGTCAACACCTTCTTCAACGCGTCCGCGCTGGAGAGATCCGGGGCTTTCACGCCCTGGCGCATGGCCACGGCCAGCCCTGCACGGCCCAAGGGAGCGCGCGTGGCGGTTTGAGTCTGACCGCCCTTTTCCAGCCCGTCCATCTCTTCCTGGGAAGCAATGACCAGATCGGGGTGCTCCGCGCCGTGCACCTTGGCCTTCAATTGAGAACGGCCGGCATCGATGACCGCCACGGTTTCGCCTGTTTCGGATTTGTATTTGGCGATGGCATCCGCGAGGGCGTCCTTGACCGGACCCACGGTCACGACGGTCAACTCACCAGGACCCGCGTAGGCGCTGGGCGCCACCCATGCACACGCTGCAATGCACAGCGCAAGCGGGATCCGCTTGAGGCGCGAAGAAGTACGGAAATCACTCCACTCCATCCTTACTTTCCTTTCTCACCGGCCACGACATAGGCAAAGAGATTACCAATCTGCTCTTGCGACAGCACGCTCTTCCAGGGTGGCATGCTGTTCTTGCCGTTGCTGACGGAATTCATGAACCGCGAACGCTGGGCTGGGGGAAAGGTGCGCAGGTCGAAGAAGCCACCCCCAGGATCCACCATACGCTCGCCATGGCAAACCGCGCAGTTGTCCTTGAACAACTTCGCACCTGCGGCAATTTGCTCAGGCGTAAACGTGGGAGGCGCATCGTCATCGTCCGCCATGGCGCTCGCCGAGGCTACACAGATAGCCAGGGCGACGGCGCCGCGCAGATAACGCGATTGAAATCTGGAAGAGAACACTGCTGGAATCCTTTCGGAAAATCAAATGCGGCCGGCGCGCCAGGAACAGGCCGCGCCAGCCATGTCAAAAAAACTTACTCTTGCGGCAGAGCGAAAGTCCAGACGGAACCGCCGTTAGGCACATTCGCTGCAGCGGCCCCGACAAAACGGCGTCCGAGACCACCGAAACCCGACAGCACCGTCACATACTGACGGCCGTTGTGGCTCCAGGTAATCGGGCTGGCGTTGATACCGGAGCTGGTCTGGAACTGCCAGAGCTGCTTGCCATTGGATGAATCCAATGCAATGAGCTCACCCGTGTGGCGCCCCGTGAACAGCAAGCCGCTCTTGGTCACCAGCATGGAGCTCCAGTTGGCGTGATCGTTCAGCGGCACTTGCCACTTGGGCTTGCCAGTCATGGGATCGATGGCCGACATATAGCCATGAGGCTCGCCTGGCTCGAACTCGTGCTTGGTGTCCTGCACGCCCATCCACCGGTCACCAGGCTTGAACGGCTGAGTCAGCGGTTGCAGCTTGTAGGTGGTCTTCATGTGGATCGTGTTGGCATACAGCAATCCCGTGTTCGGGTCGAACGCGGCGTGTTGCCAGTTCTTGGCGCCAAGGATGTTCGGCCAGATCGTGTCGGTCTCGCCGGAGCGCAGTTTGGCGGCTACCGCGGACTCCACCGGGCGCCCTGTGGCGAGGTCCACTTTGCTGGCCCAGTTGACGCGGTCATAGGGATTGGCCGCCAGCAGCTTGCCGTCCGCGCGGTCCAGCACATAGGCGAAACCGTTGCGGTTCAGCTGCATCACAGTCTTGCGCGGCTTCCCGTCCACATTGATGTCACCCAGGATGAGCTCGGACACCGCGTCAAAGTCGAACATATCGTTCGGCGTGAACTGGTAGTGCCACACCAGCTCGCCTGTCTTCGGACGCACCGCGATCACCGAAGCTGTATACAAGCTGTCGCCGCCGCGATAGTTCGGGTTCCAGGGGCCTGCGTTGCCGGTGCCCCAGTAAACCAGATCCAGGTCGGGATCGTAGGAGCCAGTCACCCACGTGCTACCGCCACCGTTCTTGTAGGCATCGTTGACCTTCCAGGTGTCGCCACCTGCTTCGCCAGGAGCAGCCGTGGTGTAGCGGCGCCACAAAGCCTTGCCCGTGGCAGGATCGTAGCCGGCAATGAAGCCGCGAATGCCGAACTCAGCACCCGAAACACCCGTGATCACGACACCGTTGGCCACCACGGGCGCACCCGTGATCGAGTAGCCATCCTTCCAGTTGATGACCTTGGTCTTCCAGACTTCCTTACCCGTTTTCTGGTCGAGCGCCACGATATAGGCATCGAGCGTACCGCGGATCACGAGCCCGTTGTAAAGGGCAACGCCTTTGCTGGACACACCGCAGCACACCACGCGGGGCGTATCAGGGTCGAAGTCCACGGGAGTGCGCCAGATCTGCTTGCCCGTGACCGCATTGATCGCGACGGTCCATTTCGCGTCGGAAACATACATGACGCCGTTATAGACCAGCGGCTGCGCCTGTTCGCCATAGTCATTCTCAAGCGACAGGGCCCATGCGGGCGCCAGCTTCTTGACGTTGTCCTTGTTGATCGTGTCCAGTTTGGAGTAGCGCTGCTGGCCATACCCCATACCGTAGGTCAACACATTGTCAGGATTGGCGCCATCGCTCTTGAGATCCTCCGCGGTTTGCGCCTGCGCGCTCAGAACAGCGCCCAGGGCGAGTCCTGCAACCAATGTGCTCAAAACACTTCGCTTCATTAACGTCTCCGGTGGTGGATGTGCGAAGCGGCGAATGCCGCTCGCGAGGGAATACTGCTTGGTCTCTTTGTTTAAGAGCTTATGGGCGTTCTCAGGCCGCTGAATCGAGTTGATCTCGAATGGGCAGGCGTCGGATGCGCTTGCCCGTGGCGGCAAAAATCGCGTTGCAGAGCGCTGGTGCCACAGCGGGGAGGCCTGGCTCGCCTACACCGCCCTGCGCGACCGAGTAGTCGGACGGCGCCAGGTGCACACGGATTTCGCGCGGAGATTCGTTCTGTCTCAGAACTGCGTAGTCGTGGAAGTTGCTCTGCTGCGCAATGCCATTCTTGAAGGTGATCTCGCCATACTTGGCCAGTCCCAAGCCCATGATGACAGCGCCCTCCACCTGCGAGCGAATGCGTTCGGTATTGACCTGCGGGCCGCAGTCAATCGCGATGTCCACGCCCACGATGCGCAAGCCATCCTTTGGATCCACCTCCACCTCAATGGCTGTGGCCGAGTAGGTCACGAATGAATAGGCCACTGCAATCCCAAGGCCTCTGCCCTTCGGCAACTTGCGCCCCCACTTCGCGCCAGCCGCAGCCATTTCGACCACGCGGCGCATGCGACCGGTATCGATCGGATAACGGGTGGGATCCTCCCCGTAGTTCGATTGATCGGAGAAGGTCCGGGGATCGATGCGGCGAGCGGGCCCAATGAGCTCCAGCAGATAGTCCTTCGGATCACGCCCTGCCGCGGACGCAAGCTCTGCCACGAAGGATTGCACCGCGAACGCATGCGGGATGTTGTAGACGGAGCGGAACCAGCCAATGCGGGTATGCGCGATGGCCTCCGGCGTCTCGATGCTGATGTTGGGGATCTGGAACGGCACGTTGATCGCCGTCATGCCCATTTCATTGGCGCCCAGTGTTTTGGCCGCGGCATTGAATGTCGAGGCAATCGATGGCGCCGCCGAACGGTGCAGCCACGCAGTAGGCTTGCCGTTGGCATCCAAAGCAGCTTCCATGTGCTCCAGAGCCACTGCGTGGTAGTAGTCGTGCTGGATATCGTCGTCGCGGGTCCACTGCAACTTGACGGGTTTGCCATCCATGGCCTTGGACACCAGCGCGGCCTCTGCCACGAAATCGGGCTTCGATTTGCGGCCGAAACCACCACCCAGTAAGGTGACGTGGACCGTGACCTGATCGGACTTCAGCCCCAGCTTCGCAGCCACGAGATCGCGGGTACCTTGCGGTGCCTGAACAGGTGCCCAGACTTCGCACTTGCCGTCGACAATACGTGCCGTCGCGACCAGCGGCTCCATGGTCGCGTGCGCAAGGTGGGGCAGGTAATACTCGGCCTCGACCTTCCGCGCGGCCCCTTTCAAGGCCGCAGCGGCATCGCCTTCGCTTCTCACCGGCTTGGCAGGCTTGCGGGCAGATGCTTCCAGAGTGGCCTTGTAGGCTTCGGAATCGTAGCTACCGTTTGCCGTGCCTGCATTCCACTCGACCACCAGCGCCTCGCGCCCCTTGATGGCTGACCACGTATTCTTGGCGACCACCGCAATACCACCGAGGGGGTGGAAATTGGCAGGCAGCGCGGTAGTGGGAATTTCCACCACGCGAATCACGCCAGGAACCCGCAGCGTCTTGGATGCGTCGTAGGTCTTCAAGCTGCCGCCCACCACGGGAGGCCGGGCGACTACCGCATAGACCATGCCATCCAGGCGCGTGTCAATCCCGAACTTCGCACGGCCCCGGACGATATCCGCGCCGTCGATCAACGGCGCGTTGACCTTGCCGATGTAGCGGAAGTCCGAAGTGTTCTTCAGCTTGAGGCTCTCGCGTGGCGGAACAGGCAATGCAGCCGCCGCGACGGCCACTTCACCAAAGCCCAGCTTGCGGCCGCTCGGTGCGTGCACCAGCTCATGATTGCGCGCGTGAACCTCGCTCGCAGGCACATTCCAGCGCGCTGCCGCAGCGGCCTCCAGCATGGCTCTTGCGGCGGCGCCTACACGGCGAAGAGGCTCGGTGGAATGCCGGAGGCTGCGCGAGCCGTCGGTATTCTGGTTCCCGTAGCGGGCTTCGTCGCCAGGGGCCTGAACCACTTTCACGCGCTTGAGATCGGCCTCAAGCTCTTCGGCCACCACGATGGGGAAGCTGGTCCGGACGCCCTGCCCCATCTCGGAGCGGTGGCAGATCACGGAGACCACGCCATCGGCCGCGATGGACACAAATATGAGGGGGTTGTCCACCACGCCGCCAGGCATGCGGTCTCCACCGTACTTGGGTGGCGGCGGTGGCGCCGCAGCAGCCGTTTGAGCGAAAACTTCGCCGGACTGGCCTATCGCAAGCACCAGCCCAGTGGCGCCTGCGCTCTTGAGCCACTGGCGGCGGGAAAGCCCGGAATCCTGGGCGGAAGAGTCAGAAGACGATGGCAGTGGCGTGTCGAGGACGGAGCTCATGCTTTGCCTCCCCGTTGTGCCGCTACTTGTTTGATAGCCGCTCGTATGCGCGTATATGTTCCGCATCGGCAAATGTTCCCGCTCATCGCGCTGTCGATGTCGTCATCGGTCGGGTTGGGAACGCTTTTGAGCAAGGCCACGGCAGACATCACCTGTCCGCCCTGGCAGTAGCCGCATTGCGGTACGTTGGCACTCTCCCAGGCGGCTTGTACCGCGGCACCCAAGGCCTGGGTCTCGATGTGCTCGATGGTCGTCACGGCTTTGCCGGCAGCCTCGGAAACCGGCGTGACGCAAGAGCGTACGGCGCTGTCCCCCAGATGCACGGTACATGAGCCACATAGCCCGGCACCGCAGCCGAACTTGGTTCCCACCATGCCGAGTTCGTCGCGCAATGCCCATAACAAGGGCATTTCGGGCGGAACATCGACTTCGACTTTGCGGCCATTAACTTCCAGGCTCACCATGTCATCCTCGCTTTTCCATCGTTGGCTAAATTTTTTTGGCTAACTCATTTTATGCATGATTAGTAAATCTTGCTGAGCTGCCCGCGACATCATTGATCCCATTCGTAACGAAGTCCAACCATGATGGATCGCCCCGCTCCCGGCGCCAGAAAGCGCGCCGAACCCACGTCTTCTCCAGGCCTCACCGCTTGCCCCCCGGGAACAGATCCTCCGCCCCCGTGCCATAGCTCGCATACGCCTTGTTCATCACGTTGTTCACCCGCACATACGCCTTCCAGCGCTCGCTGAACTGCCACTGCGCCCTCAGGTTCACAACCCCGAAGCCCGCCACCTTGCCCAACTGCGGCCTCGTGCCGCTCTCATTGCCCGCCACCACCTGCGAGCCGAATGCCAGCCAGTCGCCTCCTATCCTCACCCCAGGCGCCGCTCTCCAGTCCACGCCCAGCTTGAATACGTGCCGGGGCAGGCCCGCCATGCGTGTGCCGGGACTGAAGGTGTTGGGTTTCTTCTCCGTGCTCAGCGGTCCGGGCAGCACGCCCTCGCTCTGGTAGGTAGCGTCCAGGAAGGTGTAGCCCGCCTGCCAGTTCCAATCTCCCCGCTTGAGCCTGGCGCTCAGCTCCAGCCCCTGCCGGCGTGTCTCGGGCACGTTGGTGAAGTACCCCGCCTGCGAGGTGCCTGCACGCACGAACACGATGTCGTCCCGGCTGACGGTGCGAAACAGCGCACCTGCGATCTGCAGGCCTTCGGCCGGTTGTACCCTCGCACCGATCTCCAGCGTGCGTGCCACCACTTGCTTCAGATAGGGGTCTGATTGCAAGCCCGCCGGCAGCGTGCAGGGCTCGCTCGGGTCGGCACAGCCCAGCTCCAGGGCGCTGGGCATGCGGGAGCCTTGCGAGAAGCTGGCGAAGATGGTGGCCTTGCGGCTCAGATCGTGCGAGATGCCGATGGCCGGGTTGAGTTTGCGGTAGCTGAAGCTCTCGCGCTCCAAGGGCGCAGGGTGGCCCAGTTCGTTGCTGACCCGGCTGGCGTTCCAGCGTGCGGACAGGCTCAGCCGGGTTTGCTCATTGATCCGGATGGTGTCGGCCAGGAAGAGCGCGAAGCGGCTGTTGCGTCCGCGTAGGGCTACTTCATGTTCGGCTTCGCTTCCTGGAATGGGCACGGCCACCCGCTCGGCGTTGAAGATCGCCTCTTGTGTGTATTGGTCGTAGCGCGTGCGGCTGTGGGCCATCTCCGCGCCCAGCGCCCATTGGTGGATACCGCTGCGGTGGCTCCATTGCACACTGGTGCCCACTTCCCATTGCCGCGCATCGCTGCGGTTGAAGACGGCGTTGTTCTTGACGTAGCCCGGGCCCGAGGGGTTCGAGCAGGCGCTGGCTTGAGGGTCGTCCTCGCACTCTTCGAGCCATTCGGACCAGTCTTCATTGACGTCGCCGTTGCTGCCTTGCCGGCGGCCGTCCCGGTGCCAGGCCACCACAGAGAGGTCGTCGTTGGGGGTGAGCGCGTGTGTGAGCTGGAAGTTCAGCAGGCCCGAGCGGTTGCGGGTGATGTCGCTGAAGGTGTAGCCGGCGCGCCGGTCGATGTCGTACAGGCTCTGGTTGAGCAGGCCGTTGCCTGTGAGGCGGCTGCGGCCGTAGGCGTAGCTTAAGGACCAGGAGGTGTCGCCCTGGTCCCGGCCCAGCTTGAGAAAGAGGTTACCCAGTCTTCCAGAAGACTTGTCTCGCCAGCCGTCTTCGTCAAAGACGGTGCCGGCGGCGTAGGCGTGCCAGCCGCCTTCCCAGCGCATGCCGTGGCCGAACTCCAGGCGTTTGCGGCCGGAGCTGCCGACAGACAGATCCAGTTCGGTACCGGGGTGGGTGCGGCCTGATTTGGTGGTCAGCACAAGGGCGCCGCCCAGGGTGTTGAGGCCGTACAGGGGGTTGGAGCCGGGCATGAGGGTCACACCGGCCAAGGCGGCCTCCGGCACCATGTCCCAGTCCATGACGTCGCCAAAGGGCTGGTTGATGCGCACACCGTCCAGGTACACCGACAGCCCCTGGGGGGAGCCCAGCATGGGTGACAGGCGCTGGCCCCGGTAGCTCAGATCGATCTGGTAGGGGCTGCCCTGGATGTCGGCGGCGGTCACGCCGGTGAACTGGCGGTTCAGAAAGTCCGCGAGGTTGGTGCTGCCTGAGCGTTCGATGGCCGCGTCGTCGGCTTGCTGTACGTGGCCGGGGTATTCCGACAAAGGCATCTCAAGACCAGGCAGCGGCGCTTGCTGCACCACGTCTACCTGCGGCAGACTGTGCACCCGGTCGTCGTCCGTCTGGCTTATCGCGCTCAGTGGAAAAAGCGGCACCAGTACAACCCCGGCTTGACCACAAACACGAAGAGCAACACGCCATCCCCGGCTCGTGGTGCGCACCGGGATCTCCTTTTTGTTTTTTCTCTGCATTCTTTTTTTAACTTCAAAAAATCAACAGAATCACCTCTTGAGAGGAAATCCCTGCACCTACCCCGGCAGCCTCCTCGCCGTGGAATAGGGTCATCCTTGAACCTGCGTTCGGTCAGGGCTCTGGATAATGCCACCAAAACAATACCCAACTACGCTCATCGCATTAAGCGTAATCGAACACACTTTTCCATGGCTCTTGACTATCTGGATTTTGATTACAGCGAAGACGAGCAAGGCACTGGCACATGGGATGCGATGGCCAGTGTGTATGCCGAACGCGTGCCCGCGCTGGCAGCCGACATAGAGCAAGTGCTCCTTTGGGCTACTCGGGAATTCACAGGCCGCCAAGGCGCGCTCGACGATGGCGGCGACTGGGACTATGAGCTGCAATCCCAGGACGATGAGGGGCGGCCACTGCCAGCGAATTTCGACGCGGGTACGGGCAAGCTGCTACTTGCCGCATCCGCGCGAGGACGCACGACGGTCAGTCTGACTTTGGCTGGCTCGGCGCAGTTTGGCGCTGCACTGGCGGCGTGGCTTTCGTGACCAGCCGCTCAGGGAAACTGTAGGCCACCATGCCACCCTGCCGGGCAAAGCCAATCAGCAGCATGTTGCTCTCCACGGCCAGGTCCACGGCCATGCCTGTTGGCGCTGATACGGCAGCCAATACCGGCACTCCGGCACGAGCGGTCTTCTGAACCATTTCGAAACTGGCGCGGCTGGTAATGGCGATGAAGTGGTCCTTGGAAAAAGCCCCCTGCCGCAAAGCCGCCCCAATGAGTTTGTCCAGCGCGTTGTGGCGGCCCACATCTTCGCGCACGAGTTCAATCGCGCCATTGGGCCCGCACAAGGCAGCAGCGTGTGTAGCACCAGTCAGTTGTTGCCTGGGCTGGAGTTCGCGCAGCGCGCTCATGGCACAGGAGATGGCCTCAGGATGAATGCTCGCTGCAGGCAAACTGCGGGGCGGCTGGCGCACCATGGACAAGGAATCCGTACCGCACAACCCGCAGCCTGTTCGCCCCGCCAGGGTACGCCGGCGTTCTTTCAGCCGCCATTCGCACGCGCTGGATACTTCCAGGTGGACTTCGATGCCCTCTTGCGTCTCCGTGATCTCGGTACCATGAAGCTCCGCCTGACTCAGCAGCAAACCTTCGGTCAAGGCAAAGCCAAGCGCAAAGTCCTCCAGGTCGGCAGGGGTAGCCATCATGACGGCATGGGAAATGCCATTGAAGACCAGCGCGACGGGAACCTCCTCGGCCAACCAATCCAGCGCGGTAGCCGATTGGCCGTTCCGGCGCGCAAAGACTTCGCCAGTGCGGACACCGGCCGGCAAGAAATGAGCGCTGTGAGACAAATTCATGCGGCGCCCTAGGCCATGTCAGCGGTTTCAACGGCCTCGGCCGGCCTCGCCTCTTCCGATTCTGCCGCCCTCACCTCCACATGAGGCGTCAGCAGAACCGGAATGGATTTGGACGTGGGCGTGCCAGCGGCGATGGCCGTGGCCGACAGCGGGACCAGCGGATTGGTCTCCGGGTAGTACGCAGCCAGGCAGCCGCGCGGAATGTCATACGCCACCAGCCGGAAACGGTCTGCGCGGCGCGGTTGCTCGTCGTCCCACACCGTGTGCAGATCAACCCAATCGCCATCTTTCAGACCAAGGGCCCGCACATCTTCGGCGTTGATGAAGACCACACGGCGCTGCCCGGTCACGCCGCGGTAGCGGTCGTTCATGCCGTAGATAGTCGTGTTGTATTGATCGTGCGAGCGTGTGCTTTGCAACGAGAAAACAATGGTGTCGCGGCGCTTGTCCTGCATGGCGCGCCGCGCGCGGTGCACGGGCGTGTTGCGTGGCACGGGATGGGAAAAGAACACGGCCTTGCCCGTGGGGGTACTCCATATGCGTTCACTGGCCTTGTTGCGCAACCGGAAGCCACCGGGCACGGCCACACGCGCGTTGAAATCCTTGAAATCATCAAAGACCGCTTCGATCTTGTCGCGAATGCGTGCGTAGTCTTCGATCATCCAGAGCCACGGGGTACGGCTGCGCGCCCCCAACGTGGCGGCGGCCAGGCGGGCGATGATGGCGGGCTCGGAAAGCAGATGCGCCGATGCGGGAGGATTGATGCCCATGGAAATGTGCACCATGCTCATGGAATCCTCCACCGTGACACCCTGCCGGCCAGTGGCCTGGATGTCGATTTCCGTGCGACCCAGGCAAGGCAGTATCAGCGCCTCGCGCCCGTGTATGACGTGGCTGCGGTTGAGCTTGGTGGCCACGTGCACGCTCAGCTCGCACTTGCGTAGCGCTTTCCAGGTTTCATAGGTATCTGGCGTCGCGGCCGCGAAATTGCCGCCGAGCGCGAAGAAGACCTTGCCCCGGCCCTCGCGCATGGCGTGAATGGCCTCCACGGTATCCACGCCATTTTCCCGGGGCGGCTCGAAGCCGAACACCTGCTGAAGCCTGTCCAGCAAAGCGGCGGGCGGCTTCTCCCAGATGCCCATGGTGCGGTCGCCTTGCACGTTGCTGTGGCCACGAACGGGGCACGCGCCTGCGCCGGGCCGGCCGATGTTCCCACGCATCAGGAGCAGGTTCAGCAGCATTTGTATGGTGGCCACCGAATGCTGATGCTGGGTGATACCCATGCCCCAGCAGATGATCGTGCTCTTGGCGTTGGCATAGACATCTGCGGCGGTATCGATCTGCTCGCGCGCCAGGCCTGATTCCTCGACGATGCCATCCCAGGATTCAGCGCGCAGATCGCCGGCCAGGGCTTCGAAGCCCTCGGTATGCTCGCCGATGAAGGCGAGATCGAGCAGGTTCTCTCCCGCATCGTAGCGCTCCAGCAGGCGCTTCATGATGCCTTTCACGGCCGCGAGATCACCGCCCCCGCGCAACTGGAAATAGTGGGAGCTGATGGGCGTGGAGCCCATGGTGGCCATTTCCAGCTTGCTCTGCGGATCCTGGAAGCGCTCCAGCCCGCGTTCCCGCAAGGGATTGAAGCTGACGATGCGGGCGCCCTGCCTGGATGCGGCACGCAACTCGCCCAGCATGCGCGGGTGGTTGGTGCCGGGGTTCTGCCCGAAGACGAAGATCGCGTCAGCGTGCTCGAAATCCTCCAGCGTGACCGTGCCCTTGCCTACGCCGATCTGCGACAGCATGCCACTGCCGCTGGGCTCGTGGCACATGTTGGAACAATCGGGAAAATTGTTGGTGCCGTATTCGCGCACGAACAACTGGTACAAGAACGCGGCTTCGTTGCTGGCGCGGCCCGAGGTGTAGAAGATAGCCTGGTTGGGATCCGGCAGCCGATTGAGATGGCTCGCCACGAGCGCGAACGCCTCATTCCACTCGATGGGGCGGTACTTGTCTGTTTTGTTGTCGTAGACAACGGGGTGTGTCAGGCGGCCCTGGTCTTCCAGCCAGAAATCGCTCTGCGAGGACAACTCGGACACCGTGTACTGCTCGAACAACTCCGGGCCTGCGCGCCGTGCGGTAGCCTCCGCTGCCACGGCCTTGACGCCGTTCTCGCAGAACTCGAATGTGGACGCGTGGTTGCGGTCAGGCCAGGCGCAGCCGGGGCAATCAAACCCGTCGGGCTGGTTGGCCGACAACAGGGTTCTGGCGCCCTTGATGGGAATATGGTGCTTGAGCAGCACGTTCTTCACGCTGTTCAGGGCGCCCCAGCCGCCAGCGGGGCCTGTGTAGAACTGGATTTTCTGTTCGCTCATCGGTGTTGCATCCTGCGGAAGACCTGCGCCTTTTCCGGGAGAAAATGGGCCTCCGCTTAAGCTTCTGCTCTCGTCTGCTTTCGAATCGATCGTCCCGGTATTCCGCGTTTTGCGCAATATGAAGAATGCGGTCCGATGCATAGGCAGCCCGCTTCATATACTTCCGCTTCACCTTTGCATGAAACAGGTTTCCATCCGCCCCGTCTGGACGATCCAGGATCTGGATGGAACAGCGCTGCCCGCACGGCTCATCGAGTTGCTGGTGCAGGTCTCCGAAACAGGCAGCCTGCTGCGCGCGGCGCGCGCCCTGGAAATCTCTTACCGGCGCGCCTGGGATCTGGTGCGCTTGGGCGAACAGCTGTTTCAGAAAGAGTTGCTGGTCATGGAACGCGGCAAGGGCTCCAAACTGACGGAGCTGGGTGCGCGCATCGTATGGGCCGACCGGCGCATTCATGCCCGGCTCCGGCCAGCTCTGGAAACGCTGTCCTCCGAGTTGGCGGAAGAATTGCGCGGCGCTTTGAGCGAAGCGCCCACCGCGCTGCGCATACAAGTCAGCCATGGCTTCGCGATCGAGCGGCTGATCGAGCGCCTGATTGAAAGTCTGGCGCAAGACGGGCTGAAGCTGGCTTTTTCCTATGCGAACAGTTCTACCGCCGCAGCCGCGCTGCGCGACGGCGATTGCGATATCGCGGGGCTGCATATTCCCCTGGGGCCGATGGAAGGCGCCGTGCTGGAACACTACAGGCCCTGGCTTCAAGGGCAAGGTTTCATGCTGGCCGATATCGCCACGCGGCGGCAGGGGCTGATGGTCCACCCCGGGAATCCGAGAGAGGTCTATGCGCTGGCCGATCTCGTCCGGCCAAATATCCGCTTCATCAATCGCCAGCCGGGTTCGGGCACGCGCCTGCTGCTGGAGGCCTTGCTGAAAGCCCAAGGCATTTCCTCCACGGACATCGTAGGTTTCGAGCAGGGGGAGTACACGCATGCCGCAGTCGCCGCGTACGTGGCCAGCGGCATGGCGGACGTGGGCTTCGGCCTGGAGCCGCCGGCGCGGCGCTTCAAGCTTGATTTTGTGCCCATTGCCACGGAGCGGTATTTCCTGCTGTACCGCCATGAGGTAAAGGACACCCCCGCATTGCAGATGGTGCTGGCCGCCCTGCGCGAGCCGGCTTTCCGTACAGAACTGGCGAGCTTGCCGGGGTATGACCCTTCGGCGTCGGGTACGGTCTCTCCACTGCAAGAGGTGTTTCCGGAGTTGTAAGACCGACCTTCACTGGGCACTGCTCCACGGGCTGCCGATCTGGAACAGGGGCTGCGCCAGACTGGCACAGTGGAACAAAAAACATGGACTCCGCTTAGCGCTCTGCCACGGCGCCTGGCTGGCATGGAGTTTGTATGTACGAGGGTAGCCGGCCGTTTTGGCATACCGGCTTCCGCCAATCAGGAGACCCTCATGGACATGTTTGAACTCAAGCGATTCAACCTCGACGTCAACTACCCGTACAAGCAGCGGTATGACAACTTCATCAACGGCAAGTGGGTAGCCCCTGTTGCCGGCCGCTATTTCGAGAACGTGTCCCCCATCACGGGCAAGCCATTTTGCAGCGTGGCCCGGTCCGATGCAGCCGATGTCAACCTGGCGCTCGACGCGGCCCATGCCGCACAGGACAAATGGGCAGCCACCTCCGCCACCGAGCGCGCCAACATCCTGCTCAAGATCGCCGATCGCATGGAGCAGAACCTGGAGCTGCTGGCCATTGCCGAAACCATCGACAACGGCAAGCCGGTGCGCGAAACCATGGCGGCCGATCTGCCGCTGGCCATCGACCATTTCCGCTACTTCGCCGGTTGCATCCGTGCGCAGGAAGGCGGCATTTCAGAGATCGACGCCAACACCGTGGCCTACCATTTCCATGAACCCATCGGTGTGGTCGGGCAGATCATTCCTTGGAATTTCCCGCTCCTGATGGCTTCGTGGAAGCTGCCCCCTGCACTGGCCGCTGGCTGCTGCGTGGTGCTGAAGCCAGCCGAACAGACCCCCGCCTCCATTATGGTGCTGATGGAGTTGATCGCTGATCTGCTGCCGCCTGGCGTGGTGAACGTGGTGAATGGTTTTGGCAAGGAAGCCGGCGAGGCGCTGGCGACCAGCAAGCGCATCACCAAGATCGCCTTCACCGGATCTTCCGCCGTGGGTCAGCGCATCCTACATGCCGCGGCCGACAGCATGATCCCCTCTACCGTGGAACTGGGTGGCAAGAGCCCCAACATCTTCTTCGCCGACGTGATGGACGCCGATGACGATTACCTCGACAAAGTCATGGAAGGCTTTTCGATGTTCGCGCTGAACCAGGGAGAGGTCTGCACCTGCCCGTCGCGCATTCTGATCCAGGAGTCGATCTACGACCGCTTCATCGAGCGTGCCGTCAAACGCGTGCAGTCCATGAAACAAGGGCACCCGCTGGACAAGAGCACCATGGTCGGCGCGCAGGTTTCGCAAGCGCAGCTGGAGCGCATTCTGGGCTACATTGATGTGGGCCGCCAGGAAGGCGCCGAGTGCCTGACCGGTGGCGAACGCCATCGCCCTGGCAGCGAAATCGACGATGGCTTCTTCATCAAGCCCACGCTGCTGTTCGGCCAGAACAACATGCGTGTGTTCCAGGAAGAGATCTTCGGCCCCGTGGCGTCGGTCACCACCTTCAAGACCACGGAGGACGCGATCCGCATCGCCAACGATACCGAGTATGGCCTTGGCGCTGGCGTATGGAGCCGCAACGGCACCACCGCCTATCAGATGGGGCGTGCCATCAAGGCCGGCCGCGTGTGGACCAACTGCTATCACCTCTACCCTGCGCATGCGGCCTTCGGTGGCTACAAGAAATCGGGCATCGGCCGTGAGAACCACAAATCGGCGCTGTCCAACTATCAGCAGACCAAGAACCTGCTGGTGAGCTACAGCCCCAAGGCGCTGGGCTTCTTCTGATCCTGGAAACAGAGACGGTGGCTGGTACCGACAGCATGAAGGCCTTCGGGGCCTGGCTGGAGGCCCAGCCATTTTTCTTTTGGGTTGGGCCAGCGCGGCAGATGATGGCGATGATTCCCGGATGGCCAGCCCATCCGGGAATGAAGGAACTCAGGGCGCCGTCAAGGTCAGTCCCTGCTGCTGAAATATCGCCAGCAGCTCGCCCTTGCTGCGCAGCGACTGCAGCGCAGTCTCCAGCGCCTCGCCCAGCTTGCGGTTCTCGGCCTTGATGGCCAAGCCTATAGGCCAGCCATCGGGAACGCCTCGCAGTTGCAGCGGCGTGAGCCGGATATCGCCGGGCTTGGGCTCTGCCTTCGACAGCACCGATTCAGCCTGGGCACGCGTGACATAGGCGGCCGCGGCCTTGCCTTCCAACACGGCCTTCACGGCCTCCGGGCCACTTGGATACAGGTGCACATCCGCGCGCAGCAAACCGCCGCCGTGGCCCATGAGCGCGCTGGCGGCCCCCGTGCCTCGTTCCACGGCCAGCGGCAAGCCCTTCAGGTCTTCAGCGGCCCGCACCTCGGGCACGCGGCGTACATCGTGAGCCAGCACCACCTGCTCACGCATGTAGGGCGCGAAGATCAGCGCCTGCCGGTTTTCCTGCATCAGGTATTTGTCCACCGGCACGTGCAGCATGACATCGGCAGGCCCGTAGCCCAGGTAGTGGCCGCGCCAGACCATGTTGCGCAGATCGTCGTTCATGTTCTCGTCGGCATCGAACGGCAGCAGCGCCAACTGCAGACCCATTTCACGCGCCAGCGCGGCAGCAATGGCCACATCCAGGCCCTGCATGCCGCCACCAGGCACGTTGCCGGAGAACGGCGCGTTGTCCTTATAGAGCGCCACCTTGAGCGTGCCGCGCGCGCGGACACGGTCAAGGTCGGCCAGTTCGGCCTGGGCATGCGCGGCCGGCCACAGCGGCAGCAGGCCGAACAGCACCTGCCGGCGTTTCAGTTGGAGCGTATGCCGGCTCATGGTTCGCGCCTGGTTTCAAGATAGGTCTTGATCGACCAAATGGCCTCCTGCGTGAGGGTGCCTTCGAAGGGAGGCATGTACACGCGCCCATCGCGGGTACGCCCCCGGCGGACTGTAGATATAAAGTATTCATCCATTTCCTTGTAGCAAGCCTCCTTGCGGGCCGTGTCGGCGTAGCCGGCGCATTCCCCGTCGAACTTGCGCAGATCAGGTGAGATGCCGCCCGAGATGGCTTCCAGGCCGTGGCAGCGCGCGCAGTTCTGGTTGTAGGCCGAAGTACCGATGCGCAGCGCCTCCTTGTTCGCGTCCCCTGTGCTGTAGGGGTTCGAATCCCGCCACTTGTCGCCGAGCTGCGGCAAGGTATGGGTATCTACAGCTTGCGGAACCACATCGCCGTGCGCCATCGCGGCCGATGCGCCCAAAGCCAGGGTAAGCGTGAGCAAGCCTCGCGCGGACCACGTGGACCAAAGCGAGAGGGGCTTTTTCTTCATGGGAAGGGGAGCTTGTTTCATTCAGATGTCTCCGGGTTGGCAGAAAAACGTGCCCTCAGCGCCAAGCAATATGCAGGCCACGGCCGGAGTTCTTCACCATTTCGCGCCCTTTTTGTCTCAAATTGAGGCAACTTGAGCCCGCTCAGCGCCTAACTGTCACGATATGGAGCACATGGGCGTCACCTAGTTACGACAGGACACTAATCCCGGGAAGCCCATCTTGCCGTTTAGCGCCGTCATGAGCAGAATCCGCAAGGAAAGGCCCAGGCCTCCTTGCGTCGTACAGGAGCCCTCCAACCTTGGAGTAAGTGGCAGCCCGCTGGAACACTTTTGTTTCAGCCCTAGGAGACAAGCGTTATGAGCACTGATTCTTTCGGCCGCCCTCCCGTGCGACAGGGAGAGGACGCGTCAGCGAACCAGATCGCGCTCGACCGCCATTACACCGAGGTTCTGGGAAAAGCACACCGGCGCTCCCAAACCTATGGCGTCGCCGTCCACGACCAGCCGGACTATTCCAGCCCGGCCCGGGGCCATCTGAGCGGCATGTTGGAAGAAAACCGCTTCCTCTACCAGCACGCCGCACCGATCATGGAAACGCTCTACGGCCAAATCGCCAACACCCACAGCATGGTGCTGCTGACCTCTGCCCAAGGCATGGTGCTGCATTCCCTGGGAGACAATGACTTTCTCGAAAAGGCCTCGCGCGTGGCACTCGTGCCGGGTATGGACTGGTCGGAAAAAACCAAGGGCACCAATGCCATCGGCACCGCGCTGAGCGAAGAAGAAGCGATCACGGTCCATGGCGACCAGCACTACATGAGCGCCAACCAGGCCCTGACCTGCTCGTGCGCACCTATCTTTGACCCCCATGGCCAGGTCATCGGCGCCCTGGATGTCACGGGCGACCACCGCAGCTACCACCAGCATACGATGGCGCTGGTGCGCATGTCCGCCCAGATGATCGAGAACCACATGTTCGCGGGCAGTTTTCCGAAGGCGGTCCGCCTGCATTTCCATGCGCGCTCGGAGTTCCTCGGCACCTTGGTGGAAGGCATCGCCGTCTTCACGCCCGAGGGGCGTTTCATCTCCGCCAACCGCAGCGCGCAATTCCAGTTGGGGCTCTCGTTCCATGCGCTGCAGGCGCATACCTTCACGTCCTTGTTCAACCTGCCCATCTCGGCCCTCTTCGAGTTGTTTGGCGGCCCCGCACCTACCCCACGGCAGTTGTGCATGCACAACGGCGTCACGGTGTGGTCCCGCGCGGAAATCAAGCCCGCCGGGCCTTGGTCAGCCCCCACGCTCGCGCCGGTACACGAGCCCCCTGCCCTGCAGGCCACGCCACGGACCGAGCCTGCAGCCATGCCGCGCAAGCCTCAGCTGTCGTCGCTGCAGTATCTGGACACCGGGGATCCTCAGGTGTCCATCATCATTCACAAGGTGCGCCGGGTCGTGGGCCGCGACATTCCAGTGATGATCCTGGGTGAAACCGGCACGGGCAAGGATCTGCTGGCCCAGGCCATGCACAACGATTCTCCTCGCGCGCGCCAGCCATTCGTTCCGGTCAACTGCGCTTCGATTCCGGAATCGCTGATCGAGGCCGAGTTGTTCGGCTATGAGGAAGGCGCTTTCACCGGGGCGCGCAAGAAAGGTGCTGTCGGCAAGATCGCACAGGCCGACGGCGGGACGCTGTTCCTCGATGAAATCGGCGATATGCCCAAACACCTTCAGGCGCGGCTGCTGCGCGTGCTGCAGGAGCGCAAGGTCAGCCCCTTGGGTGCAGGCAAAGAGGTGGATGTGGATGTGACCGTGATCAGCGCCACCCACAAGAACCTCAAGGACCTGATCGCGCGCGGCGAGTTCCGCGAAGATCTTTACTACCGGCTCAATGGCCTGGTCGTGCGCCTGCCTGCCCTGCGGGAACGCACGGATTTCGAACCGGTCGTGCAGAAAGTGCTGAAGTCGCTTGGAGACGATGGCCATCAGGCCCATGTTTCAGCCGAGGTGATGGACCTGCTCTCGAGCTACCACTGGCCCGGCAATCTCCGCCAGTTGCACAACCTGCTGCGTACGGCCGTGGTCATGGCGGGCGTCGAAGGCACCATCGACGTCCATGATCTGCCCGACGATTTTCTTGAAGAGTTGCGAGCCAATGCGAGCCAGCCAGCCTCGTCGCCCACCCCCTCCTTGGTTCCTGTGCAACCGCCATGCCCTCTACTGCGGTGACCGGCGAGATTCTGCTGGACAGCCCGCGCCTGCAAGACGTGGCACTCAGCACCATGGCCCAGATGCTGCGCCTTCACAACGGCAACATATCGGCAGCCGCAAAAGCCTTGGGCGTGTCCCGCAACACCATCTATCGCAAGAAGCATCTGCTTCCGCCCGGCCTCGTTAACTAGGGCGGCCGCCCACACGCTGGCGCAGGGCTTTTCGCATGGCGGACTCACCCGCCAGATGGCCGCAAGGCGGAAGATGCACAGACACCGTGCCACCGGCGGCACTCGCCATCTTGGCCCAGCCCAGGCTGTTGGCTGGCGGGCAAATCGCATCGAACCGGCCATGCACCCAATCCATCGGCACACCATGCTGCGCGATCCCGTGTACGGCCTTGTCGAGCCCGGCGGGCCGCACGAAGCCGTGGTGCAGCAGGTAGTGAGCCTGTATCCGGTACTTGACCCATGCCAGGCGATCAGCCTTTGATACACGAGGCTGAAGGATGTGGGCCTTCGCACGGCGCTGCTGCTTGCGCAAGCCGGACCATTCACGGCGCACGGCGGCGGCGTCCGCGCCTTGAGCATGCAACAGGCTGCGGCGCAACCCGGCGGAAGCATCACGCATCTCGCGTAAGGCCCATTCGCGCACGGCGTGCAGTGATGCAACACCCAGTGTTGCGCTTTGGAGCAACTGTGCCAAGTGTGCCAGCGCGGCGGGCAACGGCGTGCCCGCATGCACAGGCCACGTGGAGCCAGAGCTCCAGGCCTTGCCTTTGCGTGGCTGGGGCAGCAACAGCCCGCCAATCTCCCGCCGCGTGATGCGGAACGCGCCGCGCAGCACCATGCGTTGCACCCGCTCCGGATAGCGTTCGGCATACCGGAGCGCCACCACAGTGCCCCAGGAACCGGCCAGCAGCGACCAGCGCTGGACGCCCAAGTGCACCCGCAGCGCCTCCAGATCAGCCACCAGCGCCGCTGTGCAACTGCCCTGAAGAGCTCCCCTGGGGCGCGACGCGCCGGCTCCACGCTGGTCTGGGGCAATGACCCGCTGCCGCGCCAGATCGAAAGGTTGCAGCATGCCCGGCCGGCAACTGCCGCCCGGCCCGCCATGCAACAAAAGCCAGCATTCGCCTGAGCACTCACCCACTTCTCGCCAGGCCACGCGATGCAGGGTTCCGCGCGCCAGATAGCCCGGCGCGGGCCAGCCGGGTGCCGGTGAGATGGCATCAATATTGCTCTTCATGGTGGCGGCTGCAGTGAACTCGTGTCACCGTACCTGCAAACATGTTTCATGCCAATCCAACCTCCAAGGAGACCACCATGCAATGGACCACACCGGCTTTCACTGACCTGCGCTTCGGCTTCGAAATCACCATGTACATCGCCAACCGCTGATGACAGGACATTGACCGCCGCAAAGCGCCTGCGGCGCAGGCGCTTTGCCTTTCAGCTTTCATGACCATGCACCTGCGTATTCTCGGCTCTGCTGCTGGCGGGGGCTTTCCCCAGTGGAACTGCAATTGCCCGAACTGCGACGGCCTACGCCGCGGTAGCCTGCGCGCCCGAGCCCGCACGCAATCATCCATTGCAGTCAGTGCCAATGGCAATGACTGGCTGCTCATCAACGCTTCGCCAGACATTCTTCAGCAAATCAAGGCCACCCCGCCGCTGCAGCCCGCGCGCGCGATACGCGACACCGGCATTGCGGCCGTGCTGCTCATGGATGCCCAGATCGACCATGTGACCGGCCTGCTCATGCTGCGGGAAAACCGCGGCCCGTTGCCACTACTGGCCACGCGAGAGGTGCTCTCCGATATTGGCGAGGGTTTTCCGATCACGCGGATTCTTTCGCACTACTGCGGCGTACAGCCGCACCCCATTCCCCATGACGGCACCGCCTTCACCGCGCCGGGGCTGCCCGGCGTCGTGATCCAGGTGGTGTCGCTGTCATCCAAGCCACCGCCCTATTCGCCGTTTCGCGGCGCCCCTCGGCCCGGCGACAACATCGGCATTCTGCTGCGTAGCGAAACCTCAGGCGCGCGCGCTTTCTATGCGCCCGGCCTTGGCGAAGTCACTCCTGAGCTGCTGACGCTGATGGCCAGTTGCCAGGTAATTCTGGTGGATGGCACTTTCTGGCGCGCCGACGAGATGCAGCGCATGGGCCTTTCCAGCAAAAGCGCGGCCGACATGGGACACCTGCCGCAAAGCGGTCCCGGCGGCATGCTCGAGCACCTGATGCAACTGCCCGCCAGCACGCGCAAGCTGCTGATCCACATCAACAACACCAACCCCATTCTGGTGGAGGATTCGGCCGAGCGCGCACTGCTCAACGAATTGGGCATTGAGGTAGCGCACGACGGCCTGGACATCCGATTCTAGAAAGCCGCGCATGGACATCGCCACCACCCCGCCCCCTCATGCCAGCCTGCCCGCCTGGACACCCGCCGAGTTCGAAGCGCAGCTGCGCGAAAAAGGCCGCGCCTACCATATCCACCATCCTTTCAACGTCCGTATGAACGCCGGCGGCTGCACGCCCGACGAGCTTCGCTGCTGGGTGGCCAACCGCTTTTATTACCAGATCTGCATCCCGCGGAAAGATGCCGCCATCCTGGCCAACATGCCCGACCGTGCGCATCGGCGTCTGTGGGTGGAGCGCATTCTCGATCATGACGGCCTGGGCGATCATCAGGGCGCCAATGCCGGCGGCATCGAGGCGTGGACGCGCCTGGGCGAAGCCGTGGGCATCGCGCGGGATGACCTCTGGTCGCTGCGCCGGGTAGCGCCCGCCGTGCGCTTCGCCTGTGATGCCTACGTGAACTTTGCCACGCGCGCGCCTTGGCAGGAGGCCGTCTGCTCTTCGCTCACCGAGATGTTCGCGCCGCAGATCCACAAAGACCGGCTGGCCTCATGGCCCACGCACTACCCCTGGATCGATGCGGATGGCCTGGCCTACTTCCGCACCCGCATTCCGCTGGCCGGGCGCGATGTCGATCATGGACTTCGCGTCACGCTGGAGCACTTCACCACGCGCGCGGCCCAGCAGCGCGCGCTTGACATTCTGCAGTTCAAGCTGGACATCCTCTGGAGCATGCTTGACGCCATTGAGAAAGCAGCACACTCATGACCACAGCCGCTCATACCGACGATCTGCCCCGGCTCTCGCGCCGCCTGCGCATACAGTACGAGCCCGCTCAATCCCGCTGGGTCTTGTTGTACCCCGAGGGCATGGTGCAGCTCAACGACAGCGCCGCCGAGATTCTGCGCCGCTGCGACGGCCGCCACACCGTGCCTGATATCGTGGGTGAGTTGGAGGCCCTGTTCAGCACGCAGGGCATCAGGCCGGAGGTGCAGTCGCTGATCGACGAGGGCACCCGCCGTGGCTGGCTCGACTGAAGCGGCCTCCCCTGCCGCCACGGCCTCGCCCCCCTGTGGCTGCTGGCGGAGCTGACCTACCGCTGCCCGCTGCATTGCGTCTTCTGCTACAACCCCACGCGCTATGCGCAAACCGGCCAGGAGCTGAGCACGGCGGAGTGGGTAGACGTAATGCGGCAGGCACGCGTGCTGGGCGCGGCGCAGATCGGATTCTCAGGGGGCGAGCCGCTGCTGCGGGACGATCTGGAAGAACTCGTGCATGAAGCCCGCACCCTGGGCTTTTACACCAACCTGATCACTTCAGGTGTAGGCTTGACCGCGGACCGTGCCCGGCGGCTGAAGGATGCAGGTCTGGACCATGTTCAGCTCTCGTTCCAGGACAGCACACGCGAGCTCAATGATTTTCTGAGCCACACGCGCACCTTCGACCTCAAGAAGAAAGTCGCCCGCATCATCAAGGAGCACGACTGGCCCATGGTGATGAACTGCGTGCTGCACCGGCACAACCTGCCGCACGTGGACAAAATCATAGACATGGCGCTGGACCTGGGTGCCGAGTACCTGGAGTTGGCCAACACCCAGTATTACGGCTGGGCCTGGATCAACCGCGACCACCTCATGCCTACGCGTGAGCAGCTTGAACAGGCCGAGGCGGTGGTCAACCGCTACCGCCAGAAAATAGGCAACCGCTGCCGCATCTTGTTCGTGGTGCCCGACTACTTTGAAGAGCGCCCCAAGGCTTGCATGAATGGTTGGGGAGCGGTTTTCCTCAGCATCGCGCCGGACGGCCTGGCCATGCCCTGCCACAACGCGCGTGACCTGCCGGGGTTGCAACTGCCCGATGTCAGGCAACAGCCACTGGCCGACATCTGGCGCGCCAGCACAGCCTTCAACGCCCACCGGGGCGATGACTGGATGCAGGAGCCCTGCCGCAACTGCGATGAACGCCACAAGGATTTCGGCGGTTGCCGTTGCCAGGCCTTTCTGATCACGGGCCAGGCGACAGCGGCGGACCCCGTTTGCGGGAAATCGCCTCATCATGACAAAGTGGTGCAACTGGTGCGCAGCGCCCCCGAGCGGCGGCAGATCCCCATCGTTTTTCGCAGCGATGCGGCATCGAGGGCCATGCCGTGAAGCGCTTCCGGGCCGCCCTGCTCGGCTTGATGCTCCTGGGGCCTGCCTGGTGCCAGGCGCAGGAGAACGCCGCGCCACACCTGAGCCCGCAAGACATCGCCGTGCTGGCCGCCACTTGCTTTACCTGCCATGGCCCCAACGGGCAGCCGCCTGACGACACACCGGGCGGCATCCCTGGGCTGCGAGGGCGAAGCGCTGATTCGCTCTTGCAGCGCCTGCGCGCCTTCAAGGCCATCGGGCATGAAAAATCAAACGCCAATGCCACCATCATGCCGCTGCTGATGCAGGGCTATGACGACGCGCAG
This sequence comes from Ottowia sp. VDI28, assembly GCF_049532675.1. NCBI lineage: Bacteria > Pseudomonadati > Pseudomonadota > Betaproteobacteria > Burkholderiales > Comamonadaceae > Ottowia > Ottowia sp. VDI28. The sequence goes on from NZ_CP149820.1 coordinate 4,023,865, forward strand.
ATCGAGGCATTGGCCCAGTGGTTTGCACGCCAGGAGAATCGTTGATGAGGCCGGACAGACGCGCGGTCCTGGGTACGGCTTTGTACGGCACGGCGGCCCTGGCCGCCCCCTCCATCGTGCGCGCCCAGGCCGCCTCGGCCCGCGTGGTGGTGGTAGGAGGCGGCTTTGGCGGAGGTACCGCGGCACGCTACCTGCGCCAGTTGGCACCGCAGCTGCAAGTCACCCTGGTCGAACCTGCCAAGCGCTTCTACACCTGTCCCTTCTCCAATCTGTATCTGGCCGGGTTGCGCTCCTGGGAGAGCATCGGCCACAACTACGATGGCCTGCGCGCCGCGGGCGTGGAAATTGTTCACGAACGTGCCGACGATGTAGACGCCGCCGCGCGCACCGTGCGCCTCGCCAACGGAAAAATGTTGCGCTGGGACCGCCTCGTACTTTCCCCCGGTATCGATCTGCGCTGGAACGCGCTGGAAGGCTATGGCGAAGCGGCCGCCGAACTCGCGCCCCATGCCTGGAAGGCCGGCCCTCAGACCCTGCTGCTGCGCCGGCAGATGGAGGCCATGCCCGATGGCGGCACCTTCCTCATGGCGGTCCCCGACAACCCGTTCCGCTGCCCGCCCGGCCCCTACGAACGCGCGGCCATGGTGGCCCACTACTTCAAACAGCACAAGCCGCGCAGCAAGATCATCCTGCTCGACGCCAAAGCCAACTTCTCCAAGAAAGCGCTGTTCCTGCAAGGCTGGAAAGCCTTGTACGGCGACATGATCGAGTGGGTAGGCGTGGCGCAAGACGGCCAGGTGGTGCGCGTGGATGCGCGCGCGCTGGAGGTTGAATCAGTCTTCGGCACGCGGCACAAGGCGGACGTGCTGAATGTCATCCCCCCGCAAAAGGCAGGCAGTATCGCCGAGCGCGCAGGCGTGACCGACAACAGTGGCTGGGCGCCCGTCAAAGGCGAGAATTTTGAATCGGAGCGCGTGGCCGGCATTCACGTACTGGGCGATGCGGCCTTCGCCGGCCCCATGCCCAAATCGGGCTTCGCGGCCAACAACCAGGGCAAGCTGGCGGCGGCCGCCATCGCGGCGGAGTTGTCCGGCCGTATGCGACCGATCGCGTCCTATGCCAACACCTGCTACAGCCTGATCGGCCCGGGTTATGGCATCTCCGTGGCCGGGGTGTACCACGCGCACGAAGGACGTCTGATCGATGTGCCGCACTCGGTGGGCATCAGCCCGCTGGATGCCGACGCAGCCTTCCGCGCCGCCGAAGCCCGCTACGGCGCGGCCTGGTATGCGGCGATCAGCGCCGATATCTGGGATCACTGAGATTTGGGACTCTCGTTTCGGGATGGCTCCATTGATGCATTACCCTGACTCGCTACCCGGCCGGACGTCCAACCCAAGCGCTTCAGCTATGGCCAGCGCCTGTACCGTCGTGATGATGGCACCAGTGAGCTGAACATGCTCGGGCTCAAGTGCGCTCAGATCACTGCCTCGCAGATCACAGCGCGAAAAATTAGCGCTATGCAGCCAGGCTCCTGATAAATCGACGTCTCGTAAAACGCCGCCCTCGCATCTTGCGCCCGTCAGGTCGACTTCACGCATCCGCGTTCCATGGAATTTGGCTTTGCGCAAATCAGCCCCGGTAAACCCGCGAAAGACCAATCGCCACCGTCAACCCTCATCACTTCGAACATACAGCCATCGAACATGGCGCCAACGAACTTGCAGTCAGTGAAGCTGGCATCGAAGAATTTGCATGCTACAAAAGTGCAGTTGAGGAAGGCGGCGTCGACGTGGACTGAGGAGTTGAAGCGGGCGCGCCTGAAGGTGCAATCAGTAAAAATTGACCCTTTGTTGGTGACCTCCGTCATGTCCAACTCGCTGAACAGAACAGCGGTATGGGTTTGATGGTTCAGATCCTCTCCGTACCAACTCTCCCCAACACGGGTGGAATGGGTTTCAGGTGCCGGAGCTCCATAAGCACGTTTAGCCATTGATTGATACTCCGTAACCGGTGGGAGAAGGCTCATAGCGTGGTGAGCATTGCACAATCTTAACGATCAAGAGGTGCGCCACTTCGAGGCAGCTACCGGTACCGGGCAAGCCCAGATGACAAGGTGGCATCATTACCCCACGCACATTGCTCTGATGGAGTCAAAAATGACCAGCGCTTCAGTGACCGTCCTCACCGCCCTTATCGTTTGGGCGCTCGCTCTTCTTGTGCTGATGGAGGTATTGCGAGTTCGCCTGGTGGTGACGAAGAGCATCGCATCCAACGAGTTCCAGCCAGACAACGCGAACCTCTCACCCTTCATGCAGCGCTTGGCTCGGGCCCAAGCCAACTGTGTCGAAGGTCTTCCCATCTTCGGCGGACTGCTCGTTGTGGCGCTTCTGACCCATCGAACGGGCGTTACCGATCCGCTCGCTCCTTGGTTGCTTGCCGCGCGGCTCGTTCAGTCGGTTGTCCATCTGTCGTCCTTATCGGTGGTCGCGGTCAACATACGGTTTTCCGCGTTCGTGGTGCAACTTGGCATCGCCGCGTATTGGTCTTGGGTACTGCTGGTGGGGTAGTCATCGCGCCAGAAACCGACATTGGCGGGTGCTCTGGTATTAGCTCAAATTGGCAACTCGCCTCGCCACGCGTCCTCGCGACTTCAGGCAGCTTTGTAGCGCTTACGCGCCGTATGCCACCATGAAGACCCGAACGGCCTCTCGCAGAAGAGCATTGTTTTCCCGGGCATCCGGCATCTCAAGCTTCAGCATTCCGCGGATGTGCCCGGAACCCAGGAACATCGACAGGAACAAGTCCGCTGCCTGAAGCGGGTTCCGCACCTTCAACGTGCCCGCAGAGTTGGCAAGACGCAGGTATGCAGCCAACTCGTCGGTCACACGCTCTGGGCCCTCCTTGTATAACGCACGGCAGACTTCCGGTTGCGCCCCCGCGACGCCATAGACAGCGCGCAATGCTCCCAGTGCGTCCCCGCGCGCCAGTGCGAGAAACCGGGCGCCGATCATCAGCAGCACCTTCTCCGGCTGATTTGGGTCCAGCGTCCCGGCGCCCGGGAAGCCAGCCACCACAGCTGCCGTCCTGTCACGCACGACCGCCTGGAACAGCCCTTCCTTGGAGCGGAAGTTGCTGTACACGGTCATCTTGGAGACGCCTGCGTCCGCGGCAATGTCATCCACGCTGGCACGCTCCAGACCATGCTCATTGAAGTGCTTTTGCGCCGCTTCCAGGATGCGCCGGCCCCGCTCGGGATCGCGTGGCCGCCCGCGCTGGGGCTTCGGAGCAGCAACCGGGAGACGGGTCATGGGCATATTTAGTGGACTTGACAGTTCATTATATCTGCAGCACATTACTGTACTTATTAGTCCATTAATTTATCAACTCACATGAAGCCCATCACCATGAATGACGTCATCATCATCGGCGGCAGCTTTGCCGGCCTCGCCGCTGCCCTGCAACTCGGCCGTGCCCGCCGCAAGGTCACTGTTCTCGATACCGGCCTGCCGCGCAATCGCTTCGCCGGACATTCGCATGGCCTGCTCGGCCATGACCACAAGCCGCCGCTGGACATCCTGGCCGAGGCGCGGCAGCAACTGGCGCGTTATCCCTCGATCAGGCTGGTAAATATCCGGGCCGACAGCGTCTCCGGCGTCATCGACGATTTCTCAGTCCTCACTGGCGATGGCGAAAGCCTTCGGGCGCGCCGCCTGATCCTGAGCTATGGCATCGCCGACCAGATGCCTCATGTTCCGGGCTTTGCCGAAAGCTGGGGCACGTCTATCGTGCCTTGCCCCTATTGCGACGGCTTTGAGGTCGCCGGCCAGCATTGGGGCCTCGTCTGGTCCGGTCCGCAGTCGCACAATCAGGTCAGACTGTTCCTTGATTGGACCGACAGGTTGACTGTCTTCGCCGATGGCCACGACATTGCGCCCGATATCCAGGCCGATCTGGCGCGCCGCAACATACCTGTCGCCCTTGGCCGGATCGTCGAGATCACCCATCAAAACGGCCGAATCGCTACCGTCAATCTCGGTACCCACCGCAATATCGCGGTCGACATCCTGTTCGCCCATCCGCGCAACAAGCCGTCCGCAAGCCTGCATGCATCACTGGGGCTCTCCACGGTCGATACTCCCAGCGGCATCGTCCTCAAAGTCGACGAGCGCCGCCAAACCAGCATGCCCGGCATCTACGCCGCCGGCGACCTCACGACGCCCTTCTTGCCCTCGGTCACCCAGGCATCATCGCAGGGGGCGATGGCGGGCATCTTCGCCCAGCAGTCGATGCTGGCTTGAGAGCATCGACTCCTTTATCAAATTGCCGCGGGCTATCGCGAGAAGGCAATCCGGCCGGGCGCTCGGCCTCACCATGGAGTGTTATGAGCATGCTTGAACTGAAGATTCCTCCCCCGGTAGTGACGCTGGTCCTGGCACTTCTTATGTGGCTGACGCCAGCCGTCGCGGGCCTCGTGCAGGTTCCCTACTCCGTCCGTTTGCTCTGCTCCATCGCTTTGGTGTGCATCGGTCAAAGCATTGGCACCGCAGGAATGGTTGCGTTTCGGCGCGCGAAGACTACCGTGAATCCGGTTAAGGCAAACATGGCGTCCTCGTTGGTTATTGGAGGCCTGTATCGTTATACGCGCAACCCCATGTATGTTGGACTCTTGCTTACTCTATCAACGTGGGCGTGCAGATTGCGTTGCTCGTCTTCGACGCGCGCTTCGTCCGTAGCGAGCCTGCAGATAGCGCTCAGCGGCACTCGTCTCGCAGACTGCTCTTGCCTTCAAAGGCAAAGGGGACAGCGCCGTAGGTTGGGTTGATGGGTGAGAGGGCTCAGGGAAGCTGGAGTTGTCGAAACTTCAGTATCGACCGGTAAGAAGTCTGGGCCAGCAACCAAAAATGGCGTCCCGCCCTGCTTCTGGCAGAAAAGACGCCATCGGATTGGCTTTCAGACCGCCTTCCAGAAAATATAGTCGGCTTGATACTGCACAACTTGTTTGCTACCCATATTGCTGGCTCCACAGGCTATATTTGGCGCGACACCCCCTTTGGTTGCTACGCGCTGGATGTAGGTCACCCCTTGCATGACCCCCGTGCCATTGGCCGGATTTGCTTTGACCAGTTGCAGCGGGATGTTGCCCGTCCCAGCGGGGGCAACAGCAACCTGTGTCGCTGTGAGTTTGGATCCGTCATTGTTCTCCCAAGTAGCCGGTGGGCCCCAGTATTTGCCAATGACCGCACCGCTTCGCGCCTGCAGCTTGGCATCAGGGCCTACAAATACCCATTCGTGCTCGGCAGCCGTGTCCTTCTTGGCTCGGCACTCATAGGTAATTTGACCGACACCAACGGCTTCCATGTCCACTTTGTGTCCAGCAGGCACCTGCACGGCAGCCGGAAGTTCAGCCTGCGAGTAGGTGGAGGGAATAGACATGGACGAGCAGGCAGTCAGGCCCAGCGCTGATAAGCAAATGGCGGCCAGAGGGTGAGTTGGTAGATGCTTCATGAGAATGTCCTCGAGCAAATTGGAGAAGAAGCGTACCGAGCAGATTTGCTCGGCACTCGGGTGCGAGTACGCGTTAGGCCCCAAAGGACAAGGCATTGCTAGGCAAAGTACGTCCCAAAGCCGATATCAGTGCGGTGTAGTGCATGGTTTCGTCGGCGGCCAAACGTCCCGCGACCTTGGCTAGATCACGACTCTCAAATGCGGGAATGACACCCAGGTAGGCATTCGCTGCCCCAAGTTCCAGCTTTGCAGCCAGGGCTAGTACATCGGCTTGGCTTTTGAGGGTTGCCGCCTTCAGCGACTCGGCATAGGTTTGCATCGTAGCTTCGGCCACTGGTTTGCCCCCCATTTTCTGAATGGTTGCGATCAAAGCGTCACGGTGGGCTTTGTGGTGACTTTGGAACAGCAAGGCCACCTCCATTACGGGCTTCTGCAAGAGGCCGCTACCCGCCCCCAATTGGTAGGCGTTGATGGCCTCATGTTCCAAACCCAGCGCCACATTGAGGATGGATACGTCCTTTGCCGGGTCGTTGCCCATACCCTGCGCCAAGGCCTCGTTACCGGCGAGCATGGCAACTGCCACGGCTGACAAAGTGCCGGTAGCGCCCAGAAATCCGCGACGCGAGGCCATGAGGGAAGAACGGCCTTCAAACAGATTGATACTCATGATGACTCCTAGTTGACTATGAGGCTGTGTCGACTATTTGCTGTGTTCGACCTTGGTAATACGCAGTTGTTGGGCCGATGGATTCAAGTTTTTGAAAATATTTCTTCGATAACCAGTCGTTTGGCCACATCCAGTTGCCGAAATGCTGCGTATACGTGAACAGGCAAGATCGGCATTACGCTTTGGCATTTATCCAACAGCACCGGATGGAGGAGATGCTTTTGGTCACAATGGCGGCATGAGCGCCACGACACCGGACGATGAACTGATGGAACTACTTGACCGCGTAGCAGCCCAAGAGCAGGCAGCTCTCAAGCTCTTGTACGACCAGACTGCTTCGCGGCTGTATGGGCTTGCTTTGCGCATCGTTGGCAACAAGGAGTGGGCCGAGGACGTACTACAGGACAGTTTTCTGGGTATCTGGCGCAATGCGAAAACTTACCGAGACTCGCTCAGCCCACCGCTGGCTTGGATGGGCATGCTGGTGCGCGGTCGAGCCTTAGACTTTCTGCGCCGGCGCAGAGCCGAGCGCCTGCATGTCAATGTCCCGATCGAGGACGTTGAAGAACTGCTGCAGGACAACGAAGCGCAAAGTCCAGTGCAATGGGTGGAGACCAGTGAACAAGCTGCCGCGCTACATCAGTGCTTACAGCAACTGGAGCAGCCCCAACGTCAGGTGGTGAGTTTGGCCTATCTGAAGGATCTAAGTCATAGTGAATTGGCCAGCAATCTGAAGTTGCCGCTGGGTACGGTCAAAACCTGGATGCGCCGCAGCCTAGAGCAACTGCGCAAATGCATGGCACGCCATGTTTGAGTGCCAGGAGCTCCCACCATGAATCTGACCCGAAACCCTGAACTACTTGACCGCCTGGCTGCGGCGTACTCGCTGGGTACCCTGCGCGGAGGAGCACGTCGGCGCTTTGAGCAATTGGCTCGTGAGTTCCCCCAGGTGCGGGCTGCTGCACTATTGTGGCAAGGCCGCTGGTCTGCCTTCTCCGAGGTGCAGAAGCCTGTGCCGCCCGATGAGGCAGTGTGGATTCGCATCGACAACCTGCTACAAGCTGAAAAAGACAACGCCAAATCAGCTCAGCAACGCCGTGCTCCGTCCAAGGCGCCAGCGCGTGCATTGGCATGGTGGCGTAGACTGGCCTTGGCAGGTAGCGTGGCCTCTGCGGCTGCCATCTCGGTGGGTCTGTGGTCCCATCAAAGCCTCAAGGAGGCCTCGCAGCAGCAACTGGCTTCGCTACAAACACAACTCCAGATAGCGCAGACCGGATTGCAGGAAGCGCCCCAAATTCAATATGTGGCGGTATTAGCCGATGGTAAGGCCGATGCGTCCATGCTGGTGACGTTTGACCCCCGGCATAGCCAGTTGGTTTTGCAGCGCGTGAGCGGCTTTAAGGAAGCAGACAACAAATCTCTGCAACTGTGGGCATTGCCTCAACAAGGCTCACCACGTTCCTTAGGCGTCATGGGAGATGGCAAGCTGGAGCAACTCACGGCGCAGGAAACCGATGTACAAGCGATTCCTCTTCTGGCTATCAGCCTTGAGCCCAAGGGTGGCGTTCCCAGCTCAACGGGTCCGACTGGTCCAGTGCTGTTTAAGGGGGCACTGATTCGCCGGGATCTTTGAATCAGGACTCCGCCAACTCTGCGGCGCTTCGGGCGATCCGCAACTGTGGCGCCGCGAGTACACCTACAGATGGAAATCGCCCGCGGCTTCGGGTTGGTAAAGCACTTTTTCAATCCCGATGCGGCAGGTCCGGCCCGGTATCCGCCAATCGATGGAATCGCCCTCTTTGCAGCCGAGGATCGCGGTGCCTACATCGGAGCAGATCGACAGCTTCCCGGCGCTGCCGTCCGCATCTTCCGGGTAGACCAGGGCTACTTCCATTTCTTGGTCGTCCAGATGCAGCACGGCTCTGGAGTTCATGGTGACGACGTTCCGTGCCACCTGGCGCGGATCGACTACGATGGCGCGCTCGATTTCATGCTCCAGATCGACAACCACCGGACCCTGCTCGAGCGCGATCAGGTTTCTGAGTCGTGCCTGGTCGATTTCAGTGATGTAGATATCAGGCGGGCCGTCGCCCATTGCACTTTCTCGCAAGAGCCGGAGGTAGCGCGCGGATGTCATGGAAAATGATTTCAGCGTGGGGGTTTCGGTTTCAAGCACGAAGCCGCAGCGCAGGAAGGCCTTGAGCGAGCGGGCGTTGTCTGCGTGGATCTTGGCGATGAGCTTTTCGGCCCGCATGTCGAAGAAGGCGAGCTTCATGCCTTCGCGGATGGCGCTGGCGCCGAGCTTTCGGCCCCAGTTGTCCCGGTCTCCGATGACCAGGACGATCTCGCAGTCGGCACCGTTCTTGACAAGGCGGACAAAGCCTACGGGCACGTCATGCCGGTCGTAGGCCATGAAGAAGCGGCCGCCTTGGTTGAAGAGATGGGTCAGGATCGGCAGTTGGACCCGGCCGATGACTTGCTCGATGAACCGGGAGACGTTGCGTGAATCGCTCAAATAGCGGACGACGTTCTCGTCTTCCAGCCAGTCCATCAAAGTCAGCGCGTTTGCCCGGGTGATCTCTGGGCATAGAGAAATGAAAGGCTTGCTCATCTTCACCACTTTTGGTTGCAAGAATGAAAGCCTTTCATGGCCGAGGCCATGACGGTTCTTTCGACAGGGCTTCTATTTTAGGACAACGTGTACGTTGGATGCTCCGATGCTTGGCGGTAACCCCACGGGGTGGTTCGGCTTTCTCTCAGTGGTCCCATTCGTAACGAAGTCCAACCATGATGGACCGCCCCGCTCCCGGCGCCAGAAAGCGTGCCGAACCCACGTCTTCTCCAGGCCTCACCGCTTGCCCCCCGGGAACAGATCCTCCGCCCCCGTGCCATAGCTCGCATACGCCTTGTTCATCACGTTGTTCACCCGCACATACGCCTTCCAGCGCTCGCTGAACTGCCACTGCGCCCTCAGGTTCACAACCCCGAAGCCCGCCACCTTGCCCAACTGCGGCCTCGTGCCGCTCTCATTGCCCGCCACCACCTGCGAGCCGAATGCCAGCCAGTCGCCTCCTATCCTCACCCCAGGCGCCGCTCTCCAGTCCACGCCCAGCTTGAATACGTGCCGGGGCAGGCCCGCCATGCGTGTGCCGGGACTGAAGGTGTTGGGTTTCTTCTCCGTGCTCAGCGGTCCGGGCAGCACGCCCTCGCTCTGGTAGGTAGCGTCCAGGAAGGTGTAGCCCGCCTGCCAGTTCCAATCTCCCCGCTTGAGCCTGGCGCTCAGCTCCAGCCCCTGCCGGCGTGTCTCGGGCACGTTGGTGAAGTACCCCGCCTGCGAGGTGCCTGCACGCACGAACACGATGTCGTCCCGGCTGACGGTGCGAAACAGCGCACCTGCGATCTGCAGGCCTTCGGCCGGTTGTACCCTCGCACCGATCTCCAGCGTGCGTGCCACCACTTGCTTCAGATAGGGGTCTGATTGCAAGCCCGCCGGCAGCGTGCAGGGCTCGCTCGGGTCGGCACAGCCCAGCTCCAGGGCGCTGGGCATGCGGGAGCCTTGCGAGAAGCTGGCGAAGATGGTGGCCTTGCGGCTCAGATCGTGCGAGATGCCGATGGCCGGGTTGAGTTTGCGGTAGCTGAAGCTCTCGCGCTCCAAGGGCGCAGGGTGGCCCAGTTCGTTGCTGACCCGGCTGGCGTTCCAGCGTGCGGACAGGCTCAGCCGGGTTTGCTCATTGATCCGGATGGTGTCGGCCAGGAAGAGCGCGAAGCGGCTGTTGCGTCCGCGTAGGGCTACTTCATGTTCGGCTTCGCTTCCTGGAATGGGCACGGCCACCCGCTCGGCGTTGAAGATCGCCTCTTGTGTGTATTGGTCGTAGCGCGTGCGGCTGTGGGCCATCTCCGCGCCCAGCGCCCATTGGTGGATACCGCTGCGGTGGCTCCATTGCACACTGGTGCCCACTTCCCATTGCCGCGCATCGCTGCGGTTGAAGACGGCGTTGTTCTTGACGTAGCCCGGGCCCGAGGGGTTCGAGCAGGCGCTGGCTTGAGGGTCGTCCTCGCACTCTTCGAGCCATTCGGACCAGTCTTCATTGACGTCGCCGTTGCTGCCTTGCCGGCGGCCGTCCCGGTGCCAGGCCACCACAGAGAGGTCGTCGTTGGGGGTGAGCGCGTGTGTGAGCTGGAAGTTCAGCAGGCCCGAGCGGTTGCGGGTGATGTCGCTGAAGGTGTAGCCGGCGCGCCGGTCGATGTCGTACAGGCTCTGGTTGAGCAGGCCGTTGCCTGTGAGGCGGCTGCGGCCGTAGGCGTAGCTTAAGGACCAGGAGGTGTCGCCCTGGTCCCGGCCCAGCTTGAGAAAGAGGTTACCCAGTCTTCCAGAAGACTTGTCTCGCCAGCCGTCTTCGTCAAAGACGGTGCCGGCGGCGTAGGCGTGCCAGCCGCCTTCCCAGCGCATGCCGTGGCCGAACTCCAGGCGTTTGCGGCCGGAGCTGCCGACGAGACAGATCCAGTTCGGTACCGGGGTGGGTGCGGCCTGATTTGGTGGTCAGCACGAGGGCGCCGCCCAGGGTGTTGAGGCCGTACAGGGGGTTGGAGCCGGGCATGAGGGTCACACCGGCCAAGGCGGCCTCCGGCACCATGTCCCAGTCCATGACGTCGCCAAAGGGTTGGTTGATGCGCACACCGTCCAGGTACACCGACAGCCCCTGGGGGGAGCCCAGCATGGGTGACAGGCGCTGGCCCCGGTAGCTCAGATCGATCTGGTAGGGGCTGCCCTGGATGTCGGCTGCGGTCACGCCAGTGAACTGGCGGTTCAGAAAGTCCGCGAGGTTGGTGCTGCCTGAGCGTTCGATGGCCGCGTCGTCGGCTTGCTGTACGTGGCCGGGGTATTCCGACAAAGGCATCTCAAGACCAGGCAACGGCGCTTGCTGCACCACGTCTACCTGCGGCAGACTGCGCACCCGGTCGTCGTCCGTCTGCGCGGCTACGGCCAGCGGCAGAATAGGCGCCAGCATGAGCCAGCTTCGGGGCCTGCGGTGCATGACCTGGGTCATGGCTTGGTGCTCAGTACCCAGGTGGCCAGCGTCTTGAGCTCATCGGCGCTCAAGCTGGAATGCGGCGGCATGGGAACGCGGCCCCATTTGCCCTTCGATCCATTCTGGATGGATTGGGCCAGAGAGGCTGCGGCGTCCTTGTCGCCAGCGTATTTTTCAGCGATGGAACTGAACGCGGGGCCGACTACTTTTTCCTTGGCGGAGTGGCAGCTGTAGCAGCCGCTGGCCTTGGCCAGTTCTGTGGCTGCGGCGAGATCGTTCGCCATGGCGGGGGACGCCGCGCAGGCCAGCAGAATGCTGAGAGCAAGAGTGAAACGCATGGCAATGGAGACCACGAGGGGTGGCCATGAATGAGAGTGGGAAACAAGGGAGAGAGCGCGTTCTCTCTCCCTTCGCGGCGCTACTGCAGCAGCACTACTTCAAGAGCTTGAAGGTCCAGACCGAACCGCCCTGCTCAAGGAAGTTGACCTTCTTGGCCACTTCCCCGCCCCACAGCGGCACGGCTCCGCCCCAACCGGACACGACGCTGACATACTGCTCGCCACCGTCTGTCCAGGTGACGGGTGGAGCCACCACGCCAGAGCCGGTCTGGAACTGCCACACGACCTTGCCGGTCTTGGCGTCGGCCGCTTTCAGGTAGCCCTCGGGCGTGCCCCAGAACACGAGATCGCCCACGCTGAGCACACCACCCCACAGCGGCGCGGTGTTCTTCACTTCCCAGGCTACGTTGCCGGTCTTGGGATCAATGGCGCGCAGCGAGCCGATATGGTCTTCAAACAGCGGCTTGATGGTGAAACCCGCGCCCAGGAACGCAGCGCCCTTCTTGTAGGTGATGGGTTCGTTCCAGATCTCCATGCCCCATTCGTTGGTTGGCACGTAGAACAGGCCCGTCTTGGGGCTGTAGGCCATGGGCATCTGGTTCTTGCCGCCCAGGAAGCCCGGCGCCGCGAACACCGCCTTGCCCTTGCCGCCCTCGCCTCCCGCGGCGGTGGGATCACCAGGGCGGTTTTCTGCGTTGTAGTTCGGGCGGCCGGTCTTCAGATCGATGCTGGAAGCCCAGTTCACCTTCTTCACGAAGGGGAAAGCGTTGAGCAGCTTGCCTGTGGCGGCGTCGTTCACGTAGAAGAAGCCGTTGCGGTCGGCTTTGGCCCCGACGCGCTTGCCGTCCATGTCGAAGGTGACGAACTCGTTGACACCGTCATAGTCCCAGCCGTCGTTGGGCGTGCTTTGATAGTGCCATTTGATCTGGCCGGTCTTGACATCGATCGCCACCGTGGAGGCCGAGTAGAGGTTGTCGCCTTTGCGGACGTGGCTGTTCCAGGGGCCGGGGTTGCCGGTACCGAAGTAAGCCAGGCCCGTCTTGGCGTCGTAGCTGCCGCCCAGCCAGGTGGCCGCGCCCCCGGTCTTCCAGGTTTCACCAGGCCAGGAGGCATTGGTAGTGCCGGTAATGCCGTTTTCCTTGCCGTCCTTGTAGCCCATGTGGCCTTCCACCACCGGGCGTGTCCAGATCAGCTTGCCGGTCTTGGGATCACGTGCATCCACACGCCCGACCACGCCGAACTCGCCGCCCGACACGCCGGTCAGCAGCAGGCCCTCGGCGATCAGCGGAGCGGCGGTATAGCTGTAGCCGGCGGAGTAGTCGTCGATCTTCTCGCGCCACACGACTTTGCCTGTTTCCTGATCGAGCGCCACCAGTTGCGCATCGAGCGTACCGAAGATCACGAGGTTGTCGTACAGCGCGGCGCCGCGGTTGACCACGTCGCAGCAAGGCATGATGCCTTCAGGCAGGCGGTGCTCATATTTCCAGAGCTTCTGGCCGGTCTTGCTGTCCAGCGCGAAGATACGGGAGTAGGAGGCCGTCACGAACATCTTGCCGTTGTGGATCAGGGGCTGGCTTTCCTGGCCGCGCTGCTTTTCCCCGCCAAACGACATGGACCATACGGGCACGAGGCGGCTGATGTTGTCCGCGGTGATCCCCGTCAGATCGGAGTGCCGCTGGCCTTCCGTGCCCATACCCCAGCTGAGCACGTCGCCAGGGGTCGAGGCGTCCTTGGCGATCATGTCGCTGGTAACGCCTTGAGCGCCCGCGTGGGCGGCGGCCAGAACGATCAGGCTCGCCAGAAAACGCGGGGCTACCCCGGGTTTGCCTGTCCTCCTTGGGGAGCGGGTTGGGAGCAGCCCAGCCCAGGGAGCACTCAGTCGCGTGCGTTTCATCATGTGTCTCCTGCTGACGTGTAGATATCAAGTGGATGCGCCGCACACCATGCGCGGCGGCCTGTGCCCCGCCCTCCGGGCTCGTGGGATACACGTCAGGGATAAGGCAACATCTATGCCAGCCTTGATCCTGCTCAAAGAACCGTTCCACGTGCACGAAGAGCCACGCATGTGCCGCTCTTGCCTGCTATCGCGCCTGTGACAGTGTTCAGAAATGAATCACCCCTTTGGCACAGTGGAGCAACGCGCGGGGCCTAGCGGTGCCCTAGCGCCTGCTGCTCATAGCGCGGGTACCACTGCGTCAGGCTGCGATGGAATTCGGCGGGCTGGGCGGCCCAGCCCTTGAAGCGCTCGGGCAGCGGCGTATTCAGCAGCTCACTCAAATCAACGCCCTTCTCCGCGCTCTCGCGCATGAGCGAAGTCAGCCACCGCAGCCAATCGCGCGTCTGGGCGATACCCGAGGTGCCTGTGTGCACCGGCCCGTGGCTGGGCACCACTTGCCGGAACAGGCCTTGCGCCTGCCACTGCTGCAGCTTGTCAAGGCTGGCCAGCCACGCCTCCGGATCGGCGTGCGGCGTGGTGGGCACGCGCTCCGCAAACACCAGCCCGCCCGCGAAGAGCACGCCCGTGCGCGTATCCATCAGCACCAAGTCATCCTGCGTATGGCCATTCAGGCGGCGCAACTCCAGCATGTGAGAACCCAGGCGAAGGGTTTGCGGTGACAGTGTTTCGCGCGCGGGCGTCGGCTCGGTGCCTTTCATCCAGTCGCCGCAGAGCCGGTAAAGATTGTCGGCGTAGGCGGCGCCTTCGGCACGCATGCCGTCGATGCTGCCCGCCAGGGCCTGTACGGGACGATCGGCCCAGGCCTGGTTGCCGAAAAAATAGTCGGGATGCAGATTCAGGTTGAGCACCTGCCGCACCGGCTCGGAAGTCACACGCTCGATAGCCCGGCGCTGCTGCTCTCCGTACAGGCGGGAAGGCCCGGTGTTGATCACCACCACCCCGTCGCCGGTCGCGATGAAGGCCGTGTTGATGATGTTGCAGCCATTGGCTCGCGAAAAATCCGCCACGGCGCCTTCAATGACCCAGGTGTGCTCCGCGATCTGGCGTGGATGCAAGTCATAGTTCAGCGAGGCCGGATCGGGCTGAGCCGCTGCGGCGGAGCCCATGGCGCAGGCCCCCATCAGTATCGAGAGGATGGCAGCCTTCATGCCCGCACTTCCGCTTCTATGCGATTGCCATTGTTGTCATGGCCCCTGAGGCGAAACTCGCGCGGCCCTTCGGCGGGCAGCTCCAGCGTGAGGAGCGGATTCTCCGACACGGGCTCATGCAAGGCCAGGCGCCACCATGCTTCACCTTTGGAATCGAGCAGCTCCAGTTGTTCGATGTAGAAGGCGGGAATGCCCGCCACCAGACCCGTGTCCATGGGGTGCATCACGCGCAGGCGCAACCGGCGGCTGCCCTCGATCACGTTGCCGAAAATGCGCGCCTGCACCTGGTTGAGCGTTTTGCTCCAGGAACCATCGGCGCGCGTGGCGCCAGGCACCGTGCAGCCGCCACCCGCCGCCTGCGCCCAGGTGCCTCCCACGTGCCAGCGGCCGTCCTGCGTTTGCACCATGGCCCGCACCGGAGATGCCTGCTCCAGCCGGATGCGGAAAGACAGCATGGGCAGCGCCTTCAGCGGCTCGAACGACAGCACCTCCCGAACCGGGTTGCGGTCTACTACGACCCAGATCCGCTTGACGCCGCCGGCGGTACCCGACAGGCGCCGCGCATCTATCTGCAAGGGCACGTTCATGGCATCGTCGGCAAAAGCGGGCGTGCGCACGATTACCGCCTCGGTAAATTCCATGGGCGCGTCAGCCAGATACTCCTTGCGCAGCGTCGGCCATTGCATGGAACCGAGCGGATCACCCCCCGTGTGATCGTCGGCCGCGCGCAGGGCGGCGGGCCCCATGCTTCCCAATAACCCCGTCAGCAGGACTTTCCGGCGTTGCACCATGCTCGCGCCTTTTCTTCCTGGTCGTTCCGGCAGCCCCATTGATGGTGTCTCCTGTCTTTTGCCTCCTTCGTTGCAAAAGCGATGCCAGGGCGGCCCAGGAACAGCATTTGCGGGCTTTCAGCTCAGTTCCTCAAAAGATCAGTCACTGTCCGGAGTGCGCCAAACTGTTCCAACACGGAACACCAAGCATGTGACATGCAGGGTTGGCCGCACGGGAGGGCCGCCTGCCCCGGGCGGCCCCTCTCCCAGGAAAATCAACGGTACTTGGCAAGCTCCAGCTTGCCCGATAGATGTGCTCGTCCATGATGGACGAAAACGGCCTTGGAGTTGATCAGCGCCCGGTCAGCGCGTTGATCACCACGGCCGAGATCACGCCCGTGGCGATGGCAACGAGTACGTAGTCAGACCCGTTCTGCACCCAGTGGTAGCCACGCGGCGGTTGGCGCAAGCCATGGCCGCGCCAATCGTTGACCACATACTGGGGCTGGCGATACTGCGGTGGCAGACGATCGCCACGGTTGAAGCGGCGATATTCCGGATAGACCACGACCTGCGGGCCACGCGGAGCCGGACGAACTTGCGGCCTGGGAGGATTGTGATGCCCCGGTCCTTGCATATGCTGGTCATGGCGTTCATGACCGCGCTGCGGGCCGTTCCGGTCGTGCCCGGGCCCTGGTTGTGCGAAGGCCGGCGCACTGACCATCAGCATGGACAGAAGACCAGCCATCAGGCTCTGAGTTTTGCGTTTCATGTTATTCCTTTCACTGTCAGGAAAATCATGATATCTGCGCAAAACGCAAGTAATTTGTAGGTGAACCGCGCCAGATCACAAAGAAAAGTAAATCTGAGGCAGCGGGTAACTAGTCGACTATGGAACGCTCTGCAACTTTGTCAGGCCAGGCAATGCGGCCAAGGCGTTTTGCGTGGTTGCTGCCATCAGCTCGCTCTCTGGAATGCCTCGGAGCTCCCCTATCACCGCCGCGATGCGTGGCAGCTCGCCCGGCTCATTCCGGCCTTGCGGTTTTCCGGCGGCGCGCTCTTCTGCCGTGGCGTAGAGCCAGTGCGGGGGAATGTCAGGGGCATCCGTTTCGAGCACCAGTGCTTCGATAGGCAAAGTCGCCGCCAGCTCGCGCAGGCGGGTGGCCCGCTCGTAGGTCACGGCGCCGCCAAAGCCGAGCTTGAAGCCCATGTCCACGAGAATCTGCGCTTGCTGGCGGCTGCCGTTGAAAGCGTGTGCGATGCCGCCCGGCACAGTGATGTCGCGCAGCCCCTTCAGGATGGCGTCCACCGAACGGCGCACATGCAGGATGACCGGCAATTGATGCCGGCGTGCCAGCTTGAGCTGCTCCCGGTAAAAAAGCTCTTGGCGCCCACGCAAGGGCTGCTCATTGAGCGCAGGTACGAAATAATCCAAACCAATCTCGCCCACGGCCACCAGGTGCGGGTCTTGCGCATGGGCTTCCAGCGCGGCGCCAAGTTGCGCCAGCGCATCTTCGGCGGCCCGTTCCACATAGAGCGGATGAATGCCCAGCGCGTAGGCATCGCCAAACTGGTGCGCCAAGCCGCGGGCCGCCCTGAAGGCCGGTACTTCCACTGCGGGAATGACGCATTTTCCGACCCGGTTCGCGGCCGCGCGAGCGCGCACGGCGGCAATGTCAGCCGTGAATTCTGGTGCGTCCAGATGACAATGTGTATCGATCCAACCGTGCATGCTCTTGTGAACCATGATACTGTGTTGGCTCAGCTCATAGTCATGGGACAGCCACGGTACAGCAGCATGCGAAAGACTGCGCTTTACAGCCGCTCAGCTCCGGGCAAGGCCACCCCGGCGGTCGCTCCTGAGCCTGCCGAGGCTCTGGCGGGCGTTGATGCCCTGCCGGAAGCCCCAACCGCATCCCGCCGCCAACGCCTGGCGAAAAGCCTCAGCCACCCGCGGAGCCTGTGGTTGGCCATCGGGGTGCTGTGCATCCTGCTGGCCCTGTCGTTCAGCCTGGGGCGCGGGCCCGCCACCCGAAAACTCACACAGGAAGACATCAACGCCGCGGTGATGCATACCCTGACCAACAAGGTGCTCCCCTCGCCTGCGGCCAGGGCGGCGGCGGCCGTGGCGCCTTCGGTGGTACGGGTGGAGGGCTTCGTCAGCGGTAAGAAAGGCAAGCCCGACATCGAACAAGGCGTTGGCACCGGGGTGGTGATCATCGAAGACGGCACTATCCTGACCAATCTGCACGTCGTGCAAGCGGCCGAAACCCTGAAAGTCACTTTCGCCGATGGCCTGGAAAGCCCTGCCACGGTCATCAACCTGCAGCCGGAGAATGATCTGGCCGTGCTGCGCGCGCAAAAGATTCCTGACGATCTGCAGCCCGCCACCATGCGCTCCACGGCTGATCTGCAGCCCGGCGATGAGGTTGCGGCGATAGGGTTTCCTTTCGCGATCGGGCCTTCGGTTTCGGCTGGCGTGGTGTCCGGCCTGGGCCGCGGCTTCCGCTCCCCGAAAAGCGGACAACAGTTGCGCAACCTGATCCAGTTCGATGCCGCCGCCAACCCCGGTAATTCCGGCGGTCCGCTGGTCACGATGGATGGCCAAGTGGTGGGGATTGTCACCGCCATTCTCAACCCGACCCCAGCGCGCACGTTCATCGGCATCGGCTTCGCGGTGCCGATCGAGAACGCCGCCGCCGCGGCGGGCCAACCGCCGTTTTAACGAAAGACATCCTTCATGCAAAGCGTGCCCAACCCTGCCTCCGTTCCGAATGCCGATACTGCTGAGCTGATGGAGCAGATCCTGTATGAGGTCAAGCGCGTCGTGGTCGGGCAGGATCGCTTTCTTGAGCGTGTGATGGTGGCGATGCTGGCCGGAGGGCATCTGCTGGTGGAGGGTGTGCCGGGGCTGGCCAAGACACTCACGGTGAAAACGCTGGCGCAAACCATGCGCGGGCAATTCAAGCGCATCCAGTTCACGCCTGATCTGGTGCCCGCTGATCTGATGGGCACCCGCATCTACAACCAGAAGACCGGCGATTTTTCTACCGCGCTCGGGCCGGTGTTCACCAACCTCCTGCTGGCTGACGAGATCAACCGGGCGCCCGCCAAGGTGCAGAGCGCCCTCCTGGAAGTGATGCAGGAAAGGCAGGTCACCATTGCCGGCGAGACCCATCTGGTGCCGGAGCCCTTTCTGGTCATGGCCACGCAGAACCCGATCGAAACCGAGGGCACCTATCCGCTTCCCGAGGCGCAGGTGGACCGCTTCATGATGAAGGTGCTGGTGGACTACCCGACGGATGAGGAAGAGTTCGTCATCGTGCAACGGGTGACCGGCCCGCGGGTGGAGCCGGCCTCCGTGGCCAGCACCGAGCAGTTGGCGGCCCTGCAGCGGGAATGCCGGCAGGTGTATGTCGATCCGTCTCTGGTGCAATATGCCGTGAAGCTGGTGGCGGCCACGCGCCGGCCAGCCAGCGTGGGGTTGAACGATCTGGCCCCCATGCTCACCTATGGCGCCAGCCCGCGTGCCACCATCAACCTGACTGAAGGTGCGAGAGCCTTGGCCATGCTGCGCGGACGCACCTACGCCCTGCCCGAGGACATGAGCGATCTGGTGCCCGATGTGCTCCGCCACCGGCTGGTGCTTTCCTACGAAGCGCTCTCGGAGGGCTTGGCGGCTGACGACATCATCATCCGCGTCATGGCGAAGGTGCCTCCACCGCCCAAGCCTCTGCAACATGAAAAACTGGTGGCGTAGAACCGAAAAACGGCCACCGCCGCACGCGGTGCCCAATCCGCCTCGCCCTCATACGGCGCAGGCGGCGAATGCGCCTTCGGCCAGCCCCAGTGCCGAGCACGTGCTGCGCCGCCTCGAATGGTCGGTAATCCGCCGGCTCGACGGCTTGCTGCAAGGCGACTATCGCACCCTGATGAGGGGCAGCGGCCTCGATCTGGCCGACCTGCGCGAATACCAGCACCATGACGATGTGCGTCATATCGATTGGAACGTGACGGCCCGCATGCCGACGCCGCACGTACGCGTGTTCACGGAAGACCGGGAAATGGCTGCCTGGTTTCTGCTGGATCTGAGCCCTTCGGTGGATTTCGGCTCCGGCTCGCAGCGCAAGCGCGATATTTCAGCTGAGTTCGTCGCCGTGCTGGCACGCTTGCTCACACGGCACGGCAACCGGGTGGGCGCGCTGCTGTACGGCACAGGGGTCGATGCCGTGATTCCGGCCCGCGCGGGGCGCAGCCATGTGCTGCACCTGCTCCATCGGCTCCTGGCCCGGGAAGAAGCAGCCGCTTTGCACAGCAAAAACCCGGCATCTGGCGCCACCCGGCTGGCCGATCTGCTGCGGGCGGGCGCCCACATGATCAAGCGGCGTTCCACCGTTTTTGTAGTGTCGGATTTCATTAGCGAGCCGGGGTGGGAAAAGCCCCTGGCGCAACTGGCCATGCGGCACGAGGTGGTGGCAGTCCGCCTGGTCGATCCGTTGGAGCTCGACCTGCCTGATCTGGGCCTGTTGACCATGCGCGACGCCGAAACCGGCGAACAGGTGCTGGTGGATACACACAACCCGGGCTTTCGCAAGCGCTTTGCGGCCATTGCCGCGCAGCGCGAGGCGGATTTGCGCGCCATGCTCGCGCGCGCCGGGGTCGATACCCTGGAGCTTTCCACGGACGGCCAGGTGGTGGATGCCGTGGTCCGCTTCGCCGAGATGCGCAAGCAACGTACGCGGCTCTCGTCCGGCGGGGGTTTTCCAAAGCATATTAGCCGTGCGGCCTGATCTGGCGCACAATGGGTCAGGCACCTACTTAGTTGGTTTATGAGTCTGTCTTGGTCCTCCCTCTGGCAATGGCCTGCGGGTATTCCGCAGCCCAACTTCCTGTGGCCGCAGTTTCTGTGGCTGCTGCTGGTGCTGCTCCTGCTGGCGCTGCTTTATGTGTGGCTGATGCGGCGCAAGAAAAAGCTCGCGGTGCGCTATGCGAGCCTCTCGATCGTCAAGGAAGCCATGGGCAAGGGCCTGGGCTGGCGGCGCCATGTGCCGCCTCTGTTGTTGCTGATTGCCCTCGCGCTCATGCTGTTGGCCAGCGCCCGGCCTGTGGCCGTGGTGTCATTGCCCTCCAATCAGCAGACCATCATCCTGGCGATGGATGTATCAGGCAGCATGCGCGCCACCGATGTCGAGCCCAACCGCTTGGTGGCCGCCCAAAACGCAGCCAAGACTTTCATCAGCCAATTGCCCCGCCATGTGAAGGTAGGCGTGGTGGCGTTCGCCGGTTCGGCGCAGGTCGCGCAGTTACCCACGGTGAACCGCGAAGACCTCGTGACGGCCATTGACCGCTTTCAGCTGCAGCGCGCCACCGCCACCGGCAATGCGATTGTCATCTCCCTGGCCACGCTGTTTCCTGATGCCGGCATAGAGTTGCAGCAGCTCAGCGTCGACCGCATGCGCGACATGGGCAGCCGCTCGCTCGACCAATCGCCGCCCAAGCACGACAACTTCGTGCCCGTCGCGCCTGGCTCCTACACTTCGGCCGCCATCATCATGTTGACGGACGGGCAGCGCACCACCGGGGTCGATCCGCTCGAAGCCGCCAAGATGGCTGCCGATCGGGGGGTGCGCGTGTACACGGTGGGCATTGGCACGGTGGATGGCGAAACCATCGGGTTCGAAGGGTGGTCAATGCGGGTGCGGCTGGATGAAGCCACCCTGAAAACCATCGCCCACCAGACCGCCGCCGAGTACTTTTATGCGGGTACGGCGGCGGACCTGCACAAAGTCTATGAAACGCTCAGCAGCCGCCTGACCATCGAGAAGAAGGAAACCGAGATTTCCGCTCTTTTCGCCCTGGCTGCGGCTGTGTTGGCGCTGCTGGCGGCGGGGCTGTCTGTGCTCTGGTTCAACAGGATTTTGTAAGGCGGGCGGTAAGCCTGTGCCTGTTCCGTAATGCCCGGATGGCTGTCGGGCATTATGATCAGGAGATTGGGGAAGGAACAGCCGGGTGGAAGTGGCTCTGTGAAAGCCCCCATCCCAACCTTCCCCCAGTGGGGGAAGGAGTAAGACAGCGGAGCGCAGCGAAGCCTGTTGATGCCAGGGCCGAGCGAAGCGATGGCTCGAGCCGCGGGTCCCCTCTGGCCGTGCCGAGGAGCGCAGAGCGAGGGGTGGGCAGGAGCACTGCAAGATGCTCCTGCTTCGTGCTCTGACTTGCTGCAGCTGTTTGAGCGTAGTGAACGAAGTGAACGCAGCGAGTTCTGCAGCACCACCCCCGGATGGCCGGCCCCTCGATCGAGCACCGCAGGTTGCCCGTAGCGTAGCGAAGGGACACGGCAAGTGGGGTCGCCTTTTCTTGGGTTACCTTCTTTTGGCGACGCAAAAGAAGGTGACTGCACTGCCGGGGGCAATCCCGGCCTCCGACCTTAAATCAAACAACAGAGGGACATTAGGAAGCAGAAGGCCGCTCAGATCAACCGACCGTGAAAGCCCTCACCGGATGGCCGGCCCCCCAGCCCTCTCCCAGAGGGAGAGGGAGCAAAACCCAGCGTAGGCATAAACGCCCCCCACGAGCGAACGAGCCCCTGTATGGCGAAGGCCTTGAAAGGCATGTGCCTTAAGCCAACTTGCCCCGCTCCAACCGGAGAGTTCTGCCGCATCTGGCCGCCAGCGCATCGTCGTGCGTCACCAGCACGAAGGCCGTGCCGTGTTCCCGGGCCAGCCTCAGCATCAACTCGAACACGCCATCGGCCGTTCCCCGGTCCAGGTTGCCCGTGGGCTCATCGGCCAGCACGCAGGCCGGCTGCGTGACCAGCGCCCGCGCGATTGCCACCCGCTGGCGCTCGCCGCCGGACAACTCCGACGGGCGATGATGGACGCGCTCGGTGAGCCCCACCTGAGCCAGTATGCGCCCAGCCACTTGCGCGGCTTGGGGGCGGGGCATGCGCCGGATCCATAGCGGCATGGCCACGTTTTCCAGCGCACTGAACTCGGGCAGCAAATGGTGAAACTGATAGACGAAGCCTAGATGCTGATTGCGCAGCGCGCCTTGCTCGGCCGGTGAAAGGCTGCTGAAATCCTTGCCCGCCAAACGCACGCTGCCGCTTGTGGGGGCGTCCAGGCCCCCCAGCAGGTGAAGCAATGTGCTTTTGCCAGAGCCTGATTGGCCGACAATGGCCATCGTCTCCCCGGCGTGCACGGTCAGGTCCAGGCCTTGCAGAACGGTCACATCGAGCGGGCCCTCGTGAAAGCGCTTGGAAACTCCGTTCGCCTCCAGCACGGCCTGGGCCTGCCGGACGGATGCATGTACAGCCATCTCACTCATAGCGCAAGGCCTCGGCAGGGTTGACCCGGCTGGCTCGCCAGCTCGGGTACAGGGTGGCAACGAAGGAAAGAATCAGGGAAATGACGGCGATGGGAACGATGTCGCCGCGTTGGGGATCACTGGGGACCTCGCTGATCAGGTAGACATCCTTCGGCAGGAAGCTGGCATGCAGAAGGTGCTCCAGCGCCGGCACGATGACATCGATATTGAAGGCAATCAGAAGCCCCAGAATCAGGCCTCCCAGAGTGCCGACGACCCCCACCATGGCGCCCTGCACCACGAATATGCCCATGATGCTCCTGGGGCTCGCGCCCAGAGTGCGCAAGATGGCGATATCGGCGCGCTTGTCCTGCACCGTCATGACCAGCGTGCTGACCAGGTTGAATGCGGCCACGGCCACGATCAGCGTGAGGATGATGAACATCATCCGCTTTTCAAGCTGCACGGCGGAAAACCAGGTGCGGTTCTGGCGTGTCCAGTCAAGCAGCAGCAGATCGCCGCTCACGGTACGGGCCAGTTGGTTGGTGACTTCAGGCGCCTCGTTCAGATCGCGCAGCTTCAGGCGGATGCCGGTCGGCCCTTCGAGGCGGAAGATGCGCTCGGCGTCGTCGATGTGCAGCATGGCCAGCGTCGAATCGTATTCATAATGGCCGGAATTGAAGGTGCCCACCACTTTCATTTGCTTCAGGCGGGGCACCACGCCTGCGGGCGTGACTTGGCCGCTGGGCGCGATCAGGGTCACCTGATCGCCCTCGCTCACGCCCAGGCTGCGCGCCAGGTCGCTCCCCAGCAGAATGCCGAATTCCCCTGGCACGAGCTTCTTGAGGGTGGTGTCCTTCAGTTGCGCCGCGATGTCGGTCACCTGCGGTTCCATGGCGGGATCGATGCCTCGGATCAGGGCGCCTCGCATGGTCTCGCCGCGGGCCAGCAGGCTTTGCGCCCCCACGAAGGGGGCCGCCCCGATCACCTCGGGGTTGGAGCGCACCTCCGAGAGCGTGCGCTGGGGGTCAGGCAAAGCCCCGCCATCAGGTGAAAACACCTCGACATGCGAGATCACGCTCAGCATACGGTTGGTCACTTCCATTCGAAAACCGTTCATCACGGACAGAACGATGATCAAGGCAGCGACACCGAGGGCAATGCCCAGCATGGAAGCCGCCGAGATGAAGGAAATGAAACCGTTGCGCCGGGAGGCCCGGCCGGCACGCGTGTAGCGCCAGCCAAGCAGCATTTCATAGGGCGCGCGTTGAAACATCAGCAGATTCTTTGAAAAACGCCTTCTTCCCTTGCGGGGAAAGGAGAAAGTTGACGAAATACCCCGGCGATCCCCGAACAGGAATGAGGTGGTCTTTTGTGTGACCCCTGTTGAAATGAGTCCACCGGAAGAAAGAGCCATTGTGGCATCCCGGACAATAGGGCCCTATGTCTTCTCCCGAGCCGTTGCGACACCTGATCATTCCTGGCGCCCTGCTGCCCCTGCCGGACGATCAGCCGCGCCCTGCGCTGCCGCCCCTGCCTCACCTGGATGCGCTGCTGCGCCGCATGAAGCCCGTCGGCGCCATCGTGTGCGACGACGAAACCCCGAGCGATCCGGCCGAGCTGGCCACGGCCCGCGCGCTGGGGCTGCCTTCGGAGCCTGGGCGCATTCCCTGGGCGGCGCTGGAAACCGGCACCATCGGCACGCCCTGCGCCTGGCTCATGCCGTGCCACTGGCAATTGGGCATGGACCATGTGCTGCTGACCGACCCTGTGCATCTTCAGTTGGGCGAAGACCAATCGCGCGCCCTCCTCTCCACCGCCGAGCCGCTGTTGCGGGAAGACGGCATCGCGACGCGCTATCTCATGCCCAATGCCTGGCTGGCGCAAGGCGAGGTGTTTCGCGCGCTTTCCACGTGGTCCATGACGCGCGCCACCGGCAGACGCCTGACGCCAGCCCTGCTGGCCAGCACGCCCGTGGAAAAAGATGCCGCCCTGCTGCGCCGGCTGCAAAGCGAATTGCAGATGCTGTTCTACACCCATCCGGTCAACGAGGCACGGGAAAGCGCCGGCCAGTTGCCGATCAATGCCCTCTGGATCAAAGGCGCGGGCGTATTGGACGAGCCGCATCCGCCCCGTGCCGATGTGCTGGTCGAGAGCCGCCTGGTGCTCGCCGAACAGGCGCAAACCGGCGCCACCCTCGAACAGGCCACAGCCGCCCACCATGAAGCGTGGAAGGCCCTGGATGCCGACACAGGAGCCCGGCTGCTGGCCGCGCTGCAGGCCGGCCAGGATGTGCGCCTGACCTTGTGCGGGCCACGCCAGGCGCTTGAGCTGGCACCAGCGCCGCAGAGCTGGGCAAGCCGGATCTCCTCTTTTTCAGCCCGCCGCCGCCGCTGGGCGAACTTTTGAAGCCGCTATGACGCCATGAAAATCGAAGTACGCGATATCCCCCCCGTGCCGCCTGGACACTGGAACAAGCTGGCGTGCACCCTCTGCTGGCACGCCTTTTCGCCGCCCGAGGCATTGCGAGCGCAGATGATCTGGATGCCAGTCTGGCGCGCCTGCTGCCGCCATCTGACCTGCGAGGCGCGCAGGAGGCCGCTGCGCTGCTGGCCGATGCCATCGCCGCGCAGCAAAGGCTTTGCATCGTGGCCGACTATGACTGCGATGGCGCCACCGCCTGCGCCGTGGGCATGCGCGGCCTGAAGCTGTTGGGTGCGGCGAACGTCGAGTATCTGGTGCCCGACAGGGTGATCGACGGCTACGGGCTTACCGCGCCCATCGCCGAACGCGTGGCCGCGCGCAAGGCCGACATGCTGATCACCGTGGATAACGGGATCGCCAGCATCGAAGGTGTAGCGGCCGCGCGCGCCGCGGGGTTGAAGGTGCTGGTGACCGACCACCACCTGCCGGGCGCGGAGCTTCCCGTCGCGGACGTGATCGTCAACCCCAATCAGCCGGGTTGTGCCTTCGAGAGCAAATCCATTGCTGGTGTGGGCGTGATGTTCTATGTGCTGCTGGCCCTGCGGGCGGAGTTGCGCGCGCGGGGGCGTTCGATGCGGCCAACCAGCCCAAGCTGGATACGCTTTTGCCCCTGGTGGCGCTGGGCACCGTGGCTGACGTGGTCCGGCTTGATGCCAACAACCGCCGCCTGGTGGCGCAGGGGCTGCGGCGCATCCGTGCGGGGCAGATGCCCGCCGGGCTGAACGCGCTGTTCTCCGTGGCTGGCCGCCAGGCCCTGAAGGCCACCACGTTCGATTTCGGTTTTGCCCTGGGGCCCCGCATCAACGCCGCCGGCAGGCTGGCCGACATGACGCTGGGAATCGAGCTGCTGCTGACCGACGATGCCGCGCGTGCCGCCGAGCTGGCCGCCACGCTGGACGGGATCAATCGCGAGCGCCGCGAGATCGAGGGCGGCATGCGCGAGCATGCCATGCAGGTGGCCGAGTCGCTGTTCGATTCCGAAGAGCAGGAACCACCCACGGCACTATGTGTGTTCGATCCGGATTTTCATGAAGGCGTGGTCGGTATCGTCGCCTCGCGGTTGAAGGACAAGCTGCACCGGCCTACTTTCGTTTTTGCGTCCAGCGGGGCGCCGGGGCGCGAGCATGAATTGAAGGGCTCGGGCAGATCGATTCCGGGCTTTCATTTGCGCGACGCGCTGGATCTGATCGCCAAGCGCCACCCTGGCGTGCTGCTCAAGTTCGGCGGCCACGCGATGGCTGCGGGCTGCACCATCACGGAGGAGTATTTCGATACCTTCGAACAGGCTTTGCAGCAGGTCGCCGCCGAATGGCTGGATGCGGCCACGCTCACCCGCCGGCTGGCCACCGATGGCCCGCTGGCGCCTGAATACCGGCGGCCGGATCTGATCGACACCTTGCACCATGAGGTGTGGGGCCAAGGCTTCGCGCCGCCCATTTTCAGCGAGGAAGTCGAGGTGCTGAGCCAGCGGCTGGTGGGCGAAAAGCATCTGGCACTGAAGCTGCGCCACCAGGGGCAGCCGGTGGATGGCATCTGGTTTGGCCACAGCGCCCCCCTGCCTTCGCGGGTGCTATTGGCCTTTCGGCTGGAAACCGACGAATGGCAAGGCGTGCGGCGCGTGCGCTTCCTGGTGGAAGGGGCGCAGGTCTGAGGGGCTCTGCTATTTATGGGGGGTTGCAGGGCACTGAGGGGGGAGAGTGGGAAATGGACAGCCGTTGAGAAAGTGGCGCGGTGAAAGCCCCCATCCCTGCCTTCCCCCAATGGGGGAAGGAGTAAAACAGCGGAGCGCAGCGAAGGGACACGTCCAGTGGGGTCGCCTTTCTTCTGCCTACTCTTCTTTGGCGACGCAAAGAAGAGTAGGTGCACTGCCGGGGGCAATCCCGGCCTCCGACTTCAATTCAAACAGCAGAAGGTAATTAGAAAGCACGGAGAACGAACAACCGCCGCTGACCCTCACCCCTGCCCTCTCCCGCAAGCGGGAGAGGGAGCCAAACCCCGCGTGGCAAAGACCTTGAAAGGCACGGCCCCACGCGCTAACTTTTTCCTGCTTTCTTCTCTTTCAGCTGCTGCAACACCAGCGGTGACACATAAGGCGCCACGTCGCCGCCCAGTTGGGAAATCTCGCGGATCAAGGTGCTGCTGACGGATTGCAGGGTCGCCTCGGGCGTCAGGAAAATGGTTTCGACATCGGGCGCCAGGTTGCGGTTCATGCCGGCAAGCTGGTATTCGTAGTCGAAATCGGTCACGCCGCGCACGCCGCGCACCATGACCTTGCCGCCACGCGCTACCACGAAATCACGCACCAGCCCCTCGAAAGGCTCCACGGTGACGTTGCCGATGCGGTCGGCGGCATCTTGGGCCAGGGCCAGCCGCTCGTCAAGGCTGAACAAGGTCTTCTTGTGGTGAGCTCTGGCCACCGCGATGATGACTTGGTCGAACAGCCCCGCCGCGCGGCGCACGATGTCTTCGTGGCCGAGCGTCATGGGATCGAAAGTACCGGGGTAAACGGCGATCACGCCACGGCTCATCGGGAATCTCCTCAGTTTCGCGGGCATTATGCCGGTGCGCGCTGCAGAAGGTGCGCGTGCACGGCGCCGGCCTTCAGATGGCGGTATGGAATCAGGCCGAGCGCGCGCACTTCGGCCTCGTCAGCCAGCGCGGGCGCCTCCAGATAAACCCACCCGCCAGACCGCACGGCGGGTGCGGCAGCGGCGAGCGCCTCGCTGAACAAGTTGGCGCCGAAGGGAGGATCGAGCAGCGCCAGATCGATGCTGCCCGCGGCCTGTGCCCGCAGCGCGGCAATCCCGTCGCCGCGCTGTACGCGCACCGCATCGGCCTTCAGACGATCTTTCAGGGCGCGAAGATTGGCCGCCAGGGCGGCATCCTGCTCGACCAGCAGCACATCAGCCGCCTCACGCGAAGCGGCTTCAAGGCCCAGCGCGCCCGTGCCGGAAAAGGCGTCCACACAGCGCCACCCCCTCAGATCCTGCCCGAGCCAGTTGAACAGGGTTTCGCGCACGCGATCAGGGGTTGGACGCAGGCCGGGCTTGTCGGCCACCGGCAGCCGGGTGCGACGCCATTGGCCGCCGATGATGCGCACGACATGCGGAGCGGCATCGGTGCGCCGGGTGGAGGGCTTGGTGGTTGTCATGGCGCCATTGTCGCCCGCCGCCCTTTCTGCGGGAAAACGCCAGGATCAGGCGGTCATGCATCCACGCGCCATCGCTTGGCCTGCTCGGACAAGCTGAACCCGAGCCCGGGCCTCTCGGGCAGCATCATCTGCCCGTCCTTGATTTCCAGGCGCTCGTTGAACGCCGGCTCCAGCCATTCGATGTGCTCGACCCAGGCCTCGTGCGGGTAAGCACACCCCATGTGGATATGGATCTCCATCACGAAATGAGGCGCCAGTTTCAGGCGGTTCAGGTCGGCACTGTTGGCGATCTTCAGAAACGGCGTGATGCCCCCCACGCGCGGCACGTCGGGCTGCAGGAAGGTGACGGAACGATGGTTGATCAGTTCGCAGCATTCGGCCACGCTGCTGAGCATCTCGCCCGTGGCGATCGGCGTATCAAGCCGTGCGCTCAATTCCGCGTGCCCGCGATAGTCGTAGGCATTGGTGGGTTCCTCCAGCCACACCAGTTGGTAAGGCTCCAGCATTCTTCCGGCCCGCAAGGCCGTGGTGAAATCCCATTGCTGATTGGCGTCCACCATCATCGGCACGCCATCGCCCACATGCTTGCGGACGGCCGCGACCCGCTCGATGTCCTTCTTCAGATCAGGCTGCCCCACTTTCAGCTTGATGCCGCCGAGGCCGCGCTCCAGGGAGCGCTCCACATTCGACAGCACCTCCGAGAGTGGCGCGGAAAGATATCCTCCCGAGGTGTTGTAGCAGGGAACGCTGTTTCTGTAGGCGCCCAACAGCTTTCCGATGGACACGTTGGCTGACTTGGCCTTCATGTCCCACAGGGCCACATCGAAAGCCGCGATGCTCTGCACGGATACGCCGGTCCTCGAGACGGAAGCCCCCAGCCAGGCCAGCTTTTCCCACAGGCGGCCGATGTCGTTCGGGTCCTCCCCGATGAGCGCTTCCGCCAGGTCTTTCGCGTGCGCCAGCAGGGCCGAGCCCCCGGCCCTGAGCGAATAGCTGAACCCGAAGCCTCTGGCGCCGTTCACCGTCTCGATGGTGGCCGTGAGCAGATCGACCGCGGCCAGCGGTTTCTGGCGGCCCGTAAGCACTTTGGCATCGCTCAGCGGCTTCGCAAGAGGTATGCGATAGAGTTCGACTTGAACGTTCTTGATGGGATCCATGGTGGCAAGCGCTTTTCTTGTCGATCTTGTTGTCTATCTTGTCTTCTTGTCTATTGGGGGCCGAGCTTCTCGATCAACGCTGCCAGGTCTTTCACCTCGGCATCGGTCAGATCCGACAAGGGCGGGCGCACCGGGCCGGCGCCATGGCCGACGATCCGCGCGCCGGCCTTGACGATGCTCACGGCATAGCCCGCGCCACGGTTGCGGATGTCCAAATAAGGCATGAAGAAGTCCTTGAGCAATTGGTGCTGCGTCTGGTGGTCATCGTCGCGCACCGCTTCATAGAACTTCATCGCGGTCTTGGGAATGAAATTGAAGACTGCGGAGGAATAGACCGGCGTGCCCAACGCCTTGTAGGCAGCGGCATAAACCTCGGCCGTGGGCAGCCCCCCCAGGTAACTGAAGCGGTCCCCCATTTTCTGGTAGACCGCCACCATCGCCTCGATGTCGCCCACGCCATCCTTGAAGCCCACGAGGTTGGGGCAGCGCTCGGCCAGCACCGCCAGCGTCTCGGGCTTGTACTTCGCCTGCGCGCGGTTGTAGACGATGACGCCGAACTTCACGCTCTTGCATATCGCCTCCACATGGGCGATCAGGCCCTCCTGGCCGGCTTCGGTCAGGTAGTGCGGCATCAGCAGAACGCCGTGCGCACCGGCTTTTTCAGCCGCCTGGGCATAGGCGATGGCTTGGCGGGTGGGACCACCGGCCCCCGCGATGATGGGCACGGTGCCTCGGCAGGTGTCCACGGCTGTGCGGATGATGTCCGGGTACTCATCCGGTGAGAGCGAAAAGAATTCGCCCGTTCCTCCGGCCGCAAACAAGGCAGAAGCCCCATAGGGCGCCAGCCACTCCAGGCGCCTGATATAGCCGGCACGATCGAAATCGCCGTTGGCGTCGAAATCCGTGACGGGAAAGGACAGCAAGCCAGAACTCATGAGGTGCTTGAGTTCCTGAGGCGAGAAGCTCATGGTGTGATCCTGTGAAAGAACGAGGGTGGGAATCCGGGTGATCGTGGATGACCGGCTTAACTTATCAGTCATCGTACAACTAAAGACAAGTATCTGGCAAGCCTTTCCTCACGGTTATCCTCAGATTACGCCGACTGCCCTGCTTGGCCGCCCTCGCGCTGGGCCTCTTCCCTGGCGACGCGCAAGCGCTCGCGGCTGTTGGTGAGGTGGATGCGCATGGCCGCGCGTGCGGAGTCGGGATCACGCCTGGCGATGGCAGACAGGATTTCCTCGTGCTCGCGGTTCACCCGGCTGAGGTACTCCCCCCGGTCCTGGCTGCGGATCGAGTGCAGGCGCGTGCGGGGGATGATGGTGGCGCCCAGGTGGGTCATGATGTCCGCGAAATACGGGTTGCCGGTGGCTTGGGCGATCAGCAGATGAAAACGGAAGTCCGGGGACACCGTATCTCCCGCTGTGCGCACGTTGCGCTCGAACTCATCCAGCGCCCCGCGCATGCCCAGCAACTGCTCTTCGGTACGGCGCAAGGCCGCCAGGCCGGCGGATTCCGTTTCCAGGCTGATGCGCAACTCCAACACCGCCAGCACGTCCGCCGTGGTCGCGATATCGGCGGCCTCCAGCCGGAACATGCCCGCCATGCCGCTGCCGCGCGGTTGCAGCACGAAGGTCCCAATACCGTGATGCGTCTCTACCAGGCCCGCGGCTTGCAGCCTCGAGAGCGCCTCCCGCACCACGGTACGGCTGACGCCATACGCCTGCATGATGGCCGACTCGGTGGGCAGCTTGTCGCCGGGCTGCAACTGCCCTTCCCGGATCTTTCCGCCAAGGTCTTCCGTCAGGCCCTCGGCCAGGTTGCGGCCGCGCCGCCGCGGCAGCGCCCCCCGTGTGGCGTCCGGTTCATGATGCAGAGACATCCCCGTTGACAGATTTGGCATGCGCTCATCATAATTGCTCGTCATGTTGTACGACAACAGATAACATACATCAAAAATCACGGCCCTTACCTTCCAGCAGACTCTCCACCGGCTCGCCCTACCCGTTCAACGATGATCACCTCCCACTCGATCCGCCATGTTCGCATCACGCCCATCGCCTTCCGCGATCCGCCATTGCTCAACGCCGCGGGTATTCATGAGCCCTGGGCGCTGCGCTCGATCATCGAGATCGAGACGGCCTCGGGCTGGATCGGGATCAATGAGAGCTATGGCGACCAGCCCATGCTGGAAGCGCTGGCCAAGGCGGCGCCGGCCTTGACGGGGCTTTCCCCGTGGGCGCTCAACGAAATGGAACGCCGCGTGGCGGCGCTGGTCGCGCCGCTGACGCAAACGGCCTCAGGGTTCCTGGGCCAGCATATTTCTCTCGCGCCGGGCACCCACGTGGCCAAGACAGTGGCCAAGGTCATCAGCGCCTTCGAGGTCGCCATGCTCGACCTGCAAGGCCAGCTCAATGGCGCGCCTATTGTCGATCTGCTGGGGGAGCGGTCCGTGAAAGCGTGCCTTTTTCCGCCTATCTTTTCTACAAATACGCCGAACATATCGACAAGCCCTACCCACCCGATCCCTGGGGCGAAACGCTGACGCCGGAACAGCTCGTCGCTCAGGCGCAGCGCATGATCGGGCAGTACGGCTTCCAGAGCATCAAGCTCAAGGCCGGAACCCTGCCCCCGGAAGAGGAAGCCGCGGGCGTTCGGGCGCTGGCACAAGCCTTTCCCGGCAAACCCCTGCGCATCGACCCCAATGGCAACTGGACGGTCGAAACCAGCCTGAAGATCGTGCAGCAACTGCGAGGCCTGCTCGAATACTACGAAGATCCGGCGCCCGGCCTGGAAGGCATGGCGGCCGTGGCACGCGAATGCGAAGTGCCGCTGGCCACCAACATGGTGGTCACGGATTTCGCCGAGTTCCGCCGCAATGCCGACATGGGCTGCCCTGTGAAAATCGTGCTGAGCGACCACCATTACTGGGGTGGCCTGCGCGCCACGCAGCGGCTTTCCACGCTCTGCCAGACATTCGATCTGGGTTTGTCGATGCACAGCAACTCCCACCTGGGTATCAGCCTGGTGGCCATGACGCACCTCTGCGCCAGCGTGCCGCAACTGACCTATGCCTGCGACACGCACTACCCCTGGCAAGACGATGAGGTCATCGAAGGCGGCCGGCTGCAATTCGACCAAGGCAGCCTGAAGGTACCCACGGCGCCCGGCCTGGGCGTGACACTGGACCATGAAGCGCTCGCCCGCCTGCACGACAACTATCAGCGCTGCGGCATCCGCTTTCGTGATGACCTGGCCCAGATGCGCAAGTACGACCCCAGCTTCACGGGGGCTCAGCCTCGTTTTTAAGTTTTTGAACAAGCCGCGACATCCATCCAAGAAGACGGCCCCAGCCATTCCACCGCAACACAGGAGACATTCATGCAACGCCGCACCCTGATTCACCGCTCCCTTGCCACCGGCACCCTGCTGCTGACCGGCACCCTGGCCTCTTTACCCGCCATGGCACAAGGCCAATGGCCGACGGGCAAGCCCATCACTTACCTGGTGCCTTTCGCGCCCGGCGGGAATACGGATACCCTGGCCCGGGTGATCGCGCAGCCCTTGGGCGCGGCCTTGGGCACGCCGGTCGTGATCGACAACAAGGGCGGCGCCGGCGGCAGCGTGGGCTCTGCCATCGCCGCGCGCGCACCGGCTGATGGCTACCTGATCCTGGGCGGCACGATCAGTTCGCATGCGATCAACGTGAGCCTGTATCCCAAGCTGGACTACGACCCGATCAAGTCCTTTGCACCGGTGGCCATGCTGGGCTCCGGCCCCTTGGTGCTGGTGGTGCCGTCCTCCAGCCCCTACAAGACGCTCAATGATGTGCTGGCCGCGAGCAAGGCCAAGCCGGGCGGTTTGTCGTCGGCCTCGGCCGGTACCGGGACCTCGCCGCACATGGCACTCGAATTCCTGGCCTATCAGTCTGGAGTGAAGTTCACGCACGTGCCCTACAAGGGCAGCGGCCCGGCCGTGCAGGACGTGGTCAGCGGACAAGTGGACATGATGTTCGACACCACGCTGATCGTGGGACCCCACATCCAGTCGGGCAAGCTGCGCCCGATCGCCGTGACGAGCGCCAAACGGCTGGAATCGCTGCCCGACGTGCCCACCGTGGCTGAATCAGGCCAGAAGGGTTTCGAGGTCGGCTCCTGGCAGGCCGTGTTCGCGCCCGCCCATACGCCCAAGCCTGTCGTGGACCGCCTGCACAGCGAGATCATGAAGATCATCGCCACGCCGGAAGTTCAGGCGCGCCTGAAAAGCTTCGGCATGCTGCCCTCCAGCATGAGCCCAGCGGAACTCGGCGAATTCCAGAAAGCGGAAGTCGCCAAATGGGCCCAGGTGGTCAAGTCGGCGGGCATCAAGGTGGATTGATCTTTCATGGAGACCCCCGCACCGCTGTATATCCGGATGCACGAGGCCGACAACGTGGCCATCGTGGCCAATGACGGGGGCTTGCCAGCCGGCACCGTGTTTCCCTGCGGGCTCACGCTGGCGGACAAGATACCGCAGGCGCACAAGGTGGCGCTTGCGGACATCTCCGCAGGGGCGCCGGTGATTCGCTACAACGTGGTCATCGGCTACGCGCTGAAGGATCTGCCTCGCGGCGGCTGGGTGCATGAGCGCCTGCTGCGCATGCCGGAGGCGCGCGCGCTGGAGGGCCTGCCCATCGCCACCGTGAAGCCGCCCGCGCTCCCGCCCTTGGAGGGCTATACCTTCGAAGGCTACCGCAACCCGGATGGCTCTGTCGGCACGCGCAACATCCTGGCGATCACGCAGACCGTTCAATGCGTGGCGGGCGTGACCGAATTCGCCGTGCGGCGCATCAAGGCTGAACTCCTGCCCCGCTACCCTCATGTGGACGACGTGGTGGCACTGGAACACAGCTATGGCTGCGGCGTGGCGATTGATGCCCCCGACGCCGTAGTGCCGATCCGCACGCTGCGCCATATCAGCTTGAACCCCAACTTCGGCGGCGAGGTGATGGTCGTCAGCCTGGGCTGCGAGAAGCTGCAGCCCGAGCGGCTGCTGCCGCCGGATGCCATCCCGCTGGTAGACGAGCGCGACGCCGTGCCTGCCCCTCTTGATGTGGTTTGCCTGCAGGACGACGCGCATGTCGGCTTCATGTCGATGGTCGAGTCGATCATGCGCCAGGCGAAGGGGCATTTGGCGCGCTTGGATGCCCGCCGCCGCGAGACCGTGCCTGCCAGCGAACTGGTGGTCGGCGTGCAGTGCGGCGGCAGCGACGCCTTCAGCGGCGTGACGGCCAACCCGGCCGTAGGCTTCTGCACCGATCTGCTCGTACGCGCCGGTGCCACAGTGATGTTCAGCGAAGTCACGGAAGTGCGCGACGGCATCGACCAACTCACCGCCCGCGCCGCCACGCCCGAGGTGGCGCAGGCCATGATCGATCAGATGGCCTGGTATGACGCGTACCTGAGCAAGGGGCGCGTGGACCGCAGCGCCAATACGACCCCGGGCAACAAGAAGGGCGGCCTCTCCAATATCGTCGAGAAAGCGATGGGCTCCATCGTCAAGAGCGGCTCATCGGCCATCACGGGCGTGCTGGCGCCAGGCGACAAGGTACGGAGCAAGGGCTTGATCTATGCAGCCACGCCGGCCAGTGACTTCATCTGCGGCACGCTGCAATTGGCCGCGGGAATGAATCTGCACGTGTTCACGACCGGCCGGGGCACGCCCTATGGGCTGGCCCAGGTGCCAGTCATCAAGGTCGCCACCCGCTCGGAGCTGGCGCGCCGCTGGCACGATCTGATGGACGTGGATGCCGGCACCATTGCCACGGGCCGGAAAACCATTGAGGAAGTGGGCTGGGAGCTGTTCCGGCTGATGCTCGATGTGGCCAGCGGCCGCCGGAAAACCTGGGCCGAGCAATGGAAACTGGCCAATGCGCTGGTGCTGTTCAACCCGGCGCCAGTGACTTGAGCACCTACTTGCATTCAGCGCTGCTGGTGGATTCTGGCTTTCGTCCTAACCTATCTCCCGCCCATCCGCCGTCAACATGCTCTGGGTGACATAGCTGCCGCGCGCGTCATAGGCCACCCGGAACCCGCCCAAATCCATCGCCTGGCGTTGCTGGAAGGCCGCCAGCACGCTGGCGCGGTCGATGGAGCCCTGAATGCCCGCCAGTACCTGCTGCGTGTAGCGCGCCGCCAGATAGCCCGCCAGGCTGAGAGAAGATGTGGGCTCGTCGAACAGGCGCGCCAGCGTGGCCCGGTAAGACATCACCACGGGCAACGATGACCGCGCCAACGGCACCACTTGCGCGGCGATGACCGGGATCCGCAACGAGGCGCCCATTTGCCGCAGGATCTGCAGGTTCACGTCGGCCAGCGCGATCACATAGCGCTGGCGAGCCTGATCGGCGAGGCCCTGGGTGAAACGGGCCAATTCGGGCGTACCGCCAAGAAACAGCATCACGGCCGGGGCCTGCGCGCTTACGCGCCGGCCGAGTTCACGGGGATCGCCAGTGCCTGTCAGCTCCACCAGCTTCAATTGCAATGTGGCAGCCACCCGGGAGACCCCCTCCTGGTACAGATCGCGATCGCGCGCCGAAGCGTACACCGCGCCGATCTCGCGCACGCCCACCAGTGACTGCGACTTCAGCGCATACACCAGTTGCGCCTGGCGGTTGGCAAAAATGGGAAAGGTGTGGTCGTCCCCTTGCTCGATATCCTGCAGCCAGGGCGCGGCGTGCGCCAGCGCGAGCTTCTCGGAAACCATGTACTGCCTCAGTTGGCGGGCCGCCGCCTCCGACACGGTGCCGCTCACGGCCACGATCGATGGGTTGTCGCGCAGCTCGGCGAGCGCGGTACGCCCATCGGCGGTGGTGGTGTTCACCTCCAGCTTGCGGTGCGCCACAGTGCGGCCACGCGCGCCGCCGCGGGCGCTCCAATCCTGCCAGGCGGCCAACGAGCCGATGAAAAAATCCTTGGCGACATCCTGCTGGCTAGGCGCTGTATCGACGATTTGCAGCACCGTGGGGGGATCGTTCCGTGCCTTCGAGGATTGGGCGAGCACGGCGGGAGCGGCCAAGAGGCTGGCGGCGCTGGCGGCCCCGCCACGCAGCAAGGAGCGGCGTGTGAAGGCCGGAGAAACGAACGTCATGGTAACAAAGCGTATCTCAAGACCATGACAAATTCATGAAACTTGGGACCGCCAAGCTCCAGCTTGACATTCGTACGCCTCAGACACGCTGCACTGCCAAGCTGGAGCTTGGCGGTCCCAGGAGGACGTTGGGCTCAGGAGCCGCCTACCACCACTGTCACCATTTTTTCTGGCTGGAGCTTGCGCGCGAAGGCGGCCTTGATATCGGCAGCGGTGACTTGACCCACGTTATGTACCCAAGTATCCAGGTAGTCGAGTGGCAGGCCGTTCCATGCGATGCTGGCCACGTTGGCGAGCAGCTTCGCGTTGGAATCGATGCGCAGCGCGAAGCCGCCTTGCAGGTAATCCTTGGCAGCCTTGAGTTCGGCTTCTGTCGGGCCGCGTGCGATGAAATCCGCCAGGACCTGGCGCGATACCTGCACGGCTTCGGCCGCCTGGTCCGGACGCGTCTGCAGGGTGATGGTGAAGGCACCTGCCTGCAAGCCCGGAGAAAAATAGCTGCCCACGGAATAGGACAGGCCGCGCTTTTCACGCACTTCCTCGGTCAGGCGCGACACAAAGCCGCCGCCGCCCAGGATGTAGTTGCCCACCAGCAGCGGAAAGTAGTCGGGATCATTGCGCTTGAAGCCCGGTTGGCCGATCAGCACGTGTGCCTGCGCGGATTGAAAGGGAATGAGCTCCTCTTTCGGCGCCGCGAGAGGGGCCACCTCGGGCAAGGCCGGCAATGGCTGGCAGGCCCCGCTCTCAGATTTGGGCAGGCGCGCCAGCAGTTGAGTCACCAGCGCGTCGGCCTGCTCGCGTGTCACGGCGCCGACGATACTCACCTTGGCCCGGCAGGGCTGCACCCCCTCGTCGTAGCGCGCGCGCATGTCGGCCAGCGAAATGGCGGCCAGCGACTCCGGCGTGGCCTGATAGCCATACGGGTGCGAGCCGAATACAGCTTTGCGATAGGCGTCGCCGGCAATGGTGCCGGGGCGTGTGCGAGACTCCTTGATGGAGGCCGTGATGCGTTCACGTTCCCGCTGCCAGACGGCCTCGGGCCAAGCCGGTTCCCCCAGCTCGCGAGCGGCCAGACGAACGGCTTTTTGAAGCAGATCGGGTTCTGTCAACGTCCGCAAGCGGAAGCTCATCTCGTCGCGCCCGGCGCTGCCGCCGAAGCTGGCGCCGAGATCAGCCCAGGCTTCGCCCAGTTGGTTTTCATCCAGCGCGGGCTCTCCGCCGGCCGCGCGTACGCCCTTGCCGGCCATCAGCGCGGTGACATCGGCCAGACCTGCCTGGGCAGCGGTATCGCGCCGGCTGCCGGCATCAAAATCGACTTCCACATCCAGCATGGGAATGGACGGGCTTTCCACCAGGAACACCTGCGCACCGCTGGCCTGCGTCCAATGCTGGATGGGAATGGCCGCGAACGCCGAAGCCGGGAAGCCGAGAGCCATGGCCAGCATGGCGCCGGCTGCTGTTTTCTTCATGATGTTCATAACTCAGTGCCTCGTGCCGGGGGCAGGCGTGCGCGGTTTCCAGTTCGGATCCCGGGGTTGAGGCAGCAAGGTGCCTACGGTCAATTGATCGTCGCCAAAGTAGCGCTGGGCAACTGATTTCACCTGGGCGGCTGTAATCCCGCGCAAACGCGTGATCAGACGCTCGTCGGCGTCCGGCGGAAACCCTTGGGCCCAGAGGCTGCCCAGCTCCTGTGCCTGGGCCATCACGGAATCGAGCTTGTAGACCTCGCTGGCAACCCATTGCGTCTTGACGCGCGCCAGCTCGGCCTCGCTGATGCCCTCGCGCGCGATGAGCGCCACCTGCTCGCGCAGCGCTTTTTCCACTTCGGCGGCGGTTTTTCCGGCCGCGGGCACGCCCGAGAGCGAGAACAGTTGCGGGCCGCGTCCCATCAGGCCGTTGCCGGCGCCAGCGCCATCGGCGACGCGGTCAGGTCCTTGGGTCAGCGCGCGCTCCAGCCGGGCGCCGCTGTAGCCATCCAGAACCGCCGACAGCACGGTCAGGGCTAGCGCATCGTCGTTGCCGGGCGTAGGCTCCAGGCCCTTCAGGCTCGGGACCTTGAACGAAAGCGACACCACGGCTTGCTCTGCCGGCGCCTTGACCTGAATGCGGCGCTCGCCCATCTGCGCCGGCTCCTCGCGCGGCTTGCGCACAGGCACGGCGCGGGCAGGAATACTCCCGTAATATTTACGCGCCAAGGCCAGCACCTTCTGCGGATCGACGTCGCCAGCCACCACCACGGCGGCATTGGCGGGCACATACCAGCGCTGGTAGAACGCGCGCGCATCGTCAGCCGTGAGCGAATCCAGATCACCCATCCAGCCGACCACCGGCCTGCGATAGGGCGACGCGATGAAGGTCACGGCCGTCTGCTGCTCCCGGAGCATCGAGCGCGGGTTGTCGTCGGTACGCATGCGGCGCTCTTCCTTGACGACCTCCAGTTCCTTGGCGAACTCCTCGTCGCTCCAGCGGTTGTGGGCGAAACGGTCGGCCTCCAGCGCCATCACGTCGGCCAGCCGGGCGGCGGGTACTTGCTGGTAATAGCCGGTGTAGTCGCTGGTGGTGAAAGCGTTCTCCCGCCCTCCCAGCGCCGCGACCTTGCGCGAAAACTCTCCCGGCTTGAGCTTTTTCGTGCCCTTGAACATCATGTGCTCAAGCACGTGGGCCACACCGGTGGTGCCGTCGACCTCATCCATCGAGCCTACCCGCACCCAGAGCATGTTCACCACGGTAGGCGCCCGGTGATCGGGCTTGACGATGACCGTGAGGCCATTGTCGAGTTTGAACTGGCTGACTTGGGTGGAAGGCGATGTGGACGCACGCGAAGGCTGAGACTGCGCAAAGCCGCTCGAGGACGCCCCGAGCAAGCCCCACAGCAATACGCCGCCCACGACACGGAAAGCGGTTGGTTTCATGATCGAGAAATGGGAAATAGGCAAATCAGACACAAGCTGTCTTTAGTGTGCAGCATTTCCTTGGGGTTCCCTTAAAAGTAGCTTAAGGGCCACCATGGGAGACAATCGGCCCTATGAGTGGAAAAACCGCCCCCCTGATACAGAACCCCGCCTGACTTCGCTCTCGCATGGCGGAGGCTGCGGCTGCAAGATCGCGCCCGGCGTGCTCTCCAGTATCTTGCGCGGCACGGGTGCCATGCCGATCCCGCCAGAATTGCTGGTGGGCATCGAGACCTCTGACGATGCCGCCGTCTACCGGCTGAACGACAAGCAGGCCCTGGTAGCCACGACCGACTTTTTCATGCCCATCGTGGATGATCCGTTCGATTTCGGGCGCATTGCCGCCGCGAACGCCTTGTCCGACGTTTATGCCATGGGCGGCACCCCGATCATGGCGCTGGCACTGGTAGGCATGCCGATCAACGTCCTTTCCACCCAGACCATCGGCCGCATCCTGGAAGGCGGCGCATCGGTGTGCCGCGAAGCCGGCATCCCAATCGCTGGCGGCCACACCATCGATTCGGTGGAACCGATCTATGGTCTGGTCGCGCTCGGGCTGGTGCACCCTGACCGGGTCAAGCGCAATGCCAGCGCGCAGGCGGGCGATGTCCTGGTGCTGGGCAAGCCGCTCGGCGTGGGCATCCTGTCGGCGGCATTGAAGAAAAATCAGCTCCCTCCCTCGGGTTACGAGCAGATGATCGCCAATACCACCCGGCTGAATCTGGCGGGCCCGGCTCTTGCCGAGGTGCCCGGTGTGCACGCGATGACCGACGTCACCGGCTTTGCCTTGGCCGGCCACGCGCTGGAGTTGGCCCGGGGCGCGGGCCTGACCGCCCAGATCGACTGGTCTGCCGTCCCCCTGCTCCCTGGCGTGCAGGATCTGGCCTCCCAGGGCATCGTGACCGGCGCGTCAGGCCGCAACTGGGCCTCTTACGGGCAAGAAATCACCTTGCCCGAGGGCTTTTCCGAAGCCAGCAAGGCCCTCCTGACCGATCCGCAGACCAGCGGCGGCCTGTTGGTGTCGTGCGCCGCTTCCAGCGCCGATGAGGTGCTGTCTCTATTCAAGCAACAAGGTTTCGCCCACGCGGCGGTCATCGGCAAGGTACTGCCAGCCGGTGAGCGCCCCCTGCTGGTGAAATAAGCCACTCTTTCTACCGTTCCCCAGGCGCCTGCCCCGAAAATCGAATGTTCAGCTTCTTCCGCAAGAAAAAACCAGCGCCCGAGCCCACTCCCATCGAGACGCCAGCGCAGGCCAGCCCGGCAGCCCCGGCCGAGCCCCCCGCGCCCGCGACTCCGCCCGCCGTAGCCGCACCCGCCCCGGTGCCGCCTGTGCCGTCTCCTGCCCCCGTGCCTCCCCCTGCGCCGGTGGCCGCAGCGTTGACGCCGCCCCCCGTACCCGTACCCGTACCCGTACCCGTACCTGCGCCTGTGCCCGTCCCGGCACCAGTGATCGCCGCGCCCACTCCGATAGCCCCTGCTGCCGCAGAACCGCCTGCGCCAACCCCTGAGCCCGTGGCCCGCGCCGGCTGGCTCGACCGCCTCAAAACGGGCCTGCGCAAGACCGGCAGCAGCATTACCACCGTCTTCACCGGCACCCGCATCGATGACGCCCTGTATGAAGACCTGGAAACCGCGCTGCTGCTTGCGGACACCGGCGTCGCCGCGACCGAATTCCTGCT
Source organism: Ottowia sp. VDI28 (assembly GCF_049532675.1). Classification (NCBI taxonomy): domain Bacteria; kingdom Pseudomonadati; phylum Pseudomonadota; class Betaproteobacteria; order Burkholderiales; family Comamonadaceae; genus Ottowia; species Ottowia sp. VDI28. The sequence goes on from NZ_CP149820.1 coordinate 4,065,132, forward strand.
GACCGACCTCAAGCGCCGGGTCAAGGACAGCCGCGCGACCGAGCCGGCACAGGTCAAGGCACTGCTGCAGGACGCGATCGCGGAAATGCTGGCGCCGCTTGAAAAAACGCTGGTCGTGGGCGAATACCGCCCCACGGTGATCATGGTGGCAGGCGTCAATGGCGCGGGCAAGACGACCTCGATCGGCAAGCTCACCAAGCATCTGGCCGACGCTGGCGCGTCCGTGCTGCTGGCGGCAGCCGACACTTTCCGCGCGGCAGCCCGTGAGCAGCTTTCGGTCTGGGCCGATCGCAACCGCGTGGAAATCATCAGCCAGCAGGGCGCCGACCCTTCGGCGGTCAGCTTCGATTCCGTGGCCGCCGGGCGGGCGCGCGGCATGGACGTGGTGCTGGTCGATACCGCCGGACGCCTGCCCACCCAGAAGCACCTGATGGAAGAACTCAGCAAGATCCGCCGCGTGGTCACCAAGGCCGACGTGACGGCGCCGCATGAAGTCTTGCTGGTTATCGACGGCAATACAGGGCAGAACGCCCTGGCTCAGGTCAAGGCCTTCGATGCCGCGGCGCAACTCACAGGCCTGATCGTGACCAAGCTCGACGGCACCGCCAAGGGCGGCGTACTGTGCGCCATCGCGCGGGAGTACCCGGCGCAGGGGCGCCCCATGCCTGTGTACTTCATTGGCGTGGGCGAAAAACTGGAGGATCTGCAGACTTTCAATGCGCGTGAATTCGCGCAAGCCCTACTGGCATGAAACGTCCCCCTCTGCTACGGATTGCAACGTCTGAACGGCAAACCGTTCACCTGGAGCCGATACACTGCACCCCATGACCGTGAACCCCTCCCGGAAACACTTGGTGCTGCTCGGCGCCGGGCGTGCCAATCTGCAGGTGCTCAAAGGCCTGGCCAGACAAACGACAGGCGACATCAGCATCACGCTGGTAGCGCCTCATCCGTATTACATCGAAAGCACCATGCTGCCCGGCTATATAGCCGGTGATTACACGCTCGAAGACGTCCGCATTCCGCTTGACTCCCTCGTGGAAGCCAGCGGCGCCACTTTCGTGCCCGCGCACGTCCATGCGCTCGACCCGGCGACGCGCCGCGTGCAACTCTCCAGCGGCGATGCCCTGCCCTACGATGTGCTCTCGATAGACGTCGAGCCAGCCATCGAGCGCGAGCATGCCGAGACCCTCATGCCTGGCTCGCGCCGCAATGCCTTGTTCGTGCGGCCGCTGGAGAATTTCGTCCAGCTGTGGCCTCAGCTGCAGGCGCTGTCGCATGAGCGCGCCCTTCAGGTGGCCGTGATCGGCAGCGGCGTGGCAGGAGCCGAGATGGCCATGGCGGTCGCGCATGCGCTCGCCAGCCCGCACGGCACCCGTGTGACCTTGATCGCCGGCCATGAGCCTCTGCTGGAAGACCACCCTCCCGGCATGCGGCGGCGGGTACTCAACCGTCTGAAACACCTCAATATCACCCTCCTGCAGGACCGGTGCGCCGGCATGGACGGCCGCGCCTTGCAACTGGAAAGCGGCGCCAGCCTGGTGTGCGATGCGCCGCTGCTCGCGGAGGGCAACGGTGCGCCTGCCTGGCTGCAACAAGCCGGCCTGCTGGACGATGAATCAGGCCATCTCTTGATCAACGAACGGCTGCAGAGCGAGCATCACCGCCAGGTGTTCGTCGTGCCCGAAGACGCGCCAGCCGAAATCGGCCCGGTGCTCGAAGCCAACTTGCGCACCGCCATGCAGGGCGGCTCTTTCAAGAAGGTACCGCTGGATGCCTCCCGCCTGCGCGCCATCAGCGGCGGAGACGGCCATGCCATCGTGGCCTGGGGCCCGTTGAGCCTGGAAGGCCGCGAGGTCTGGAACTGGAAAGACCGGCGCGACCGCCGGCAGCTCCTGTCGCTGTTCAAAATCTAGCCTCAGGACCAGGCGCGTTTTACGCCTCCAAAGCCGGGAAAACCCGCATTTCTCAGCGGTTTAGGTGAAATATACTGCCTACTAATACGCACTTTATTTCATGTTAACGCGTGAAGCGCACGGTGCGTAGAGGAGCTTGTTCGCGGGTTGGACCAGGTGGATCGCGTGACAGCGGGTCCTTGTCATGATTGCGGGCAAGTTCTTAGGGATAACTCATATGGTTACATCCCGATAGATCAACAACAATGCGAGCACCTTGCGCAAAAAACTTGACACCTAAAGGAGTTTCCGTGATGAACCCATCGTCTTCCCGCTCTCTCAGCCGCCGGCTCGTGCTTTCCCGTAGCGCCGCGGTGATCGGGGCCAGTTCCGCTGGCTTGTTGCTGCCGCAGATCGTGCGCGCGCAAAGCAACAAGGTCAGGGTCGGCTTCATGCTGCCCTATACCGGCACCTTTGCCCAGCTCGGCGTGGCGATCGAAAACGGCGTCCGCATGGCGATTGCCGAAAAAGGCGGCAAGCTGGGGGGCCGTGAGATCGAGTGGTTCAAGGTTGATGACGAATCCGAACCTTCCAAGGGCGTGGAAAACGCATCCAAGCTGGTTCAGCGCGACAAGGTGGACGTGCTGATCGGCACGGTGCACTCGGGCGTGCAGATGGGTATCCACAAGGTGGCGCGCGACAGCGGCGTGCTGAACATCATTCCGAACGCCGGCGTTCTCCCGGTCACCCGGGCCCTGTGCGCGCCCAACGTGTTCCGCACCAGCTTCACCAACAGCCAGCCCACCCTGGCGCTGGGCAAGCCCATGATGGACAAGGGCCTGAAGCGCGCGGTCTGGATCACCTGGAAATACGCCGCCGGCGACGATGCCTTCGAGGGCTTCAAGGAAAGCTACACCAAGGCGGGTGGCACCATCGTCAAGGAACTGGGCCTGCCGTTCCCGAACGTGGAGTTCCAGGCATTGCTGACCGAGATCGCCTCGCTCAAGCCCGATGCGGTAGCCTGTTTCTTCGCCGGTGCCGGTGCCGCGAAGTTCATGAAAGATTACGCTGCCGCCGGCCTGCAAGGCAAGATCCCTCTCTATGGCTCGGGCTTCCTGACCGAAGGCGTCCTGGAAGCTGCCGGCCCCGCGGCGGAAGGTGTCTACAGCACACTGCACTACGCAGACTCGCTCGACACACCGCGCAACAAGCAGTTCCGCACGGCCTACGCCAGTCAGTTCAAGATGCAGCCGGACGTCTATGCCGTGCAAGGTTATGACTCTGGCCAACTGCTGCTGCAAGGCATGGCCGCGGTCAAGGGCGACATGTCCAACAAGGCCGCCCTGTACAAGGCCATGGAAACCACCCCCATCGACAGCCCCCGCGGCAAGTGGACCATGAGCAAGGCGCACAACCCGGTGCAGGATATCTATCTGCGCGTGGTCGAAAAAGGTGACAACAAGGTGCTAGGTGTCGCGGCAAAAGCACTTGCCGACTCCGGCGCTGGCTGCAAACTAGCTTAACCCCCTGAGGCGCTTGCGCGCCTTCCCCCTTGAAAAGGGGGACGCAGCCAGCGGCCTGGCAAAGCCAGCTCCGCGGCTGCTCTGGCATGGCCTGCTCCGCGGCCGCTGGTTTTGAGGGCATTTGGCTCCGCTTCGCGCTCGCCTACCTTTTGCCGCCTCTCATTGAACGAACCCTCACTGTTCCGTGGACTTCGCCAACTTTCTCATTCAGTTGCTCAATAGCGTGCAGTACGGCTTGCTGCTGTTCATGCTCGCAGCGGGCCTCACGCTGATCTTCGGCATCATGGGGGTGGTCAACCTCGCCCATGGCAGTTTCTACATGCTGGGCGCCTACCTGGCCTACTCGCTTTCCGGCCTGTTCGGCAGCTTCACACTGGCCATCATCGGGGGGGCGATTCTCTCGGTGATCTTCGGGCTGCTGCTGGAGCGCATCCTCTTTCGCCATTTCTACCATCGCGACCACCTGGATCAGGTGCTGCTGACGTTCGGCCTGATCTATATCTTCGAGGAGGTACGCTCGCTGCTCTGGGGTGATGACGTGCACGGCGTCGTGATTCCGCAGCTCCTGAACGGCTCTCTCACACTCACCGAGAACCAGTCATACCCCGTCTACCGCCTGTTCATGATGGGCGTGTGCGTGCTGCTGGCCATCGGCCTGTATCTGCTCATCAACAAGACACGCCTGGGCATGAAGATCCGGGCGGGCGCCTTCAACCGCGACATGACCGAATCGCTTGGCATCAACATCAAGCTCATCCACGCGGTGGTGTTCGCCATCGGCGTCGCGCTGGCCACCGTGGCGGGCATGATCGCAGCGCCCATTTCAAGCGTCTACCCCAACATGGGCTCGCAAGTGCTCATCATGTGCTTCGTGGTGGTCGTGATCGGCGGCATCGGCTCCGTGAGAGGCGCGCTCATCGCGGCGCTGCTCGTGGGCCTGGTCGATACATTTGGCAAAGTCCTGCTGCCGCACGTGGCAGGCATGCTGGTTTACATGCTGATGGCAGCGGTGCTGCTGTGGAAGCCTGAAGGGCTGTTCAAGCAATGAGCACACCGCAATCCCACCTCGAAAAACTGCCGCGCGGCATTCAAGTCCTGCTGGCAGTGGGCTTCATCGCCCTCGCCGCCTTCCCTTTCGTGGGCAGCGACTTCTACCAGCAGATGGTCACGCGCATGATGATCCTGGCCATCTTCGCCATGAGCCTGGATCTGCTGCAGGGCGTGACGGGCCTGGTCTCGCTCGGCCACGCAGCCTACTTCGGCATTGCCGGCTACGCGCTTGCCTTCCTCACCCCCCAGGGCGAACCGGTGAGCCTGTGGTGGACTATGCCCGTGGCCATGCTGGCCTCGGGTGCCGCGGCGCTGGTGATCGGCTTCTTCGTGGTCCGCACCAAGGGCATCTACTTCATCATGGTCACCATGGCCTTTGCGCAGATGGTGTTCTATCTGTTCTTCGACAACAAGATCCTGGGCGGCTCCGACGGCATCTACATTAACTTCAAGCCTGATGCCGGCATCTTCGATCTCGAGAACAAGCAGGTCTTCTACTATTTCACGCTGTTCTGCCTGCTGGCGGTGTATTTTTTCCTGCGCCGTCTGCTGTGGAGCCCCTTCGGCCGCGCGCTGGCAGGCATCCGCGTGAATGAACACCGCATGCGCGCAGTGGGCTTCGGCAGCTTCAGCTACAAGCTCATGGCTTTCACGTTGGCTGGTGCCCTGGCGGGTCTGGCCGGGTATCTGTGGGGCGCGCAAACGGGCTTCGTCAACCCCGAACTGATGGGGTTTCACCAAAGTGCCCACGTGATCATGATGATCATCCTGGGTGGGATGGGTAACTTCGCAGGAGCCATTGTCGGCGCCTTCGCGTTCGAGTTCATGCTGGAATTGTTCAAGGATCTGCCCACCGTGGCCGGCGTCAATCTAGGCAAGCATTGGCAACTGTGGATGGGCCTGTTCATCGTGCTGGTCATCTGCTTCGCACCTCGCGGCCTGCTGGGCTTGCTGCAGAAGTTCATGCAACGCAAGGAGGCCGGCCATGAGTGAAGCGCTGCTCTCCGCGAAAAACCTGACGAAGAAATTCGGTGGCCTGGCTGCCGTGAACGACGTGTCCGTGGATCTGTGGCGCGACCGCATCCATGTGGTCATCGGCCCCAACGGTGCCGGCAAGTCGACGCTCACCAACCTGCTCTCCGGCGATCTGCCCCCTACTTCGGGCACCATCACGCTCGGCGGCCACGATGTGACACGCGCGGCGCCGGAGCGCATCTCCCGCCGCGGCTTGGGCCGCAGCTACCAGAAGACCAACATCTTCCAGCCCTTCACCGTGTGGGACAACGTGCGCCTGGCCGCTCAGTCCCGCGCCGCGCAGCAACCCTGGAACCCCATCCGCTGGCTGCAGAGCGCGGCCAGCGATGCCAAGGTCAATGAACGCGCCGAAGCCGCCCTGGAACTGGCCGGCCTTACCGAGCGGCGGTCAGCGATCGCCGGAGCCGCCAGCCACGGTGAGCAGCGCCAGTTGGAAATCGCCATGACGCTGGCGACCGACCCGCAGGTGCTGCTGCTCGATGAGCCCCTGGCGGGCATGGGGGTGGCCGAGGCGGAACGCATGGTCGAGTTGCTGCTGCGCATCAAACCCCGGCACGCCATGATGCTGGTGGAACACGATATTGACGCCATCTTCGCGTTGGCCGATCACCTGACGGTGATGGTCAACGGCACCGTGATCGCCAGCGGCTTGCCTGCCGACATCCGTGCCGACCGCGGAGTGCAAGCCGCTTACCTTGGGGAAGAGTAGTGCCCCCCTCAGTCGCTGGCGCGCCTTCCCCCCAGGGGGACGCCTCCGGCGGCCGGGCCAAGCCCGCTCCGCGGTGGTCTTGGTATGGCCTGCTCCGCGGCCTTCTGACAAGCGAGCCGCAAGAATATAAGGACTGAAATGGCAACCAACGCGAACGCCAATACGCCCGATGATCCCAATGATCCGCTGACGCCCCGCAAGACGTGGGAGCAGGCGGTTGCGCAGCCTGATGACGATGAGCTGATCCGTGCCATCGGCCTGCATAGCTACTATGGCGCCAGCCATATCCTGCGCGGGATTGATTTTCACGTGCGGCGCGGCGAAACCATCGGTTTGATGGGCCGCAACGGCATGGGCAAGAGCACGCTGCTCAAATCCATCATGGGCCTGGTCAAGCCTCGCGCCGGCGGCGTGCTGGTGATGGGCAAACCCATGACCGGGCGGCCGCCTTACGAAATCGCCAAGCTCGGGGTAGCCTATGTGCCCGAAGGCCGCGGCATCTTCGGTAACCTGAGCGTGGTGGAAAACCTGAAAATGGCCGCCCGCCCCGGCACCCGGGGTCAGCGCGACTGGACATACGACCGCGTGCTCGAAACTTTCCCTCGCCTGAAAGAGCGCCTGGGACATGGCGGCCAGCAACTCAGCGGCGGCGAACAGCAGATGCTCACCATCGGCCGGGCGCTCATGACCAACCCCGATGTGCTGATCCTGGATGAGGCGACCGAAGGCCTCGCCCCTCTGATCGCCCGGGAAATCTGGCGTATCTGCGATGTGATCCGCCAGAGCGGCATCAGCAGTGTGATCGTCGACAAGAATTGGAAGCACGTGACGCAAGTCACGGACCGCAACGTCATCCTGGTCAAGGGCCAGGTGGTGTTCGAAGGCACCTCCGCGCAACTCGTGGCCCAACCCGAACTGCTGACGCAGCACCTCGGCGTCTAGGTGCTCAGGCGGCGCTCGCGTTGCGCTGAACCGTTTTTAGATTGAAAATCGAATGCACCGCGCGTCCCCAGGATTCCCTGGGAGCTATTGCAGTGTTTGTATTCGCCATGGCCCTCGACAACCTCGACCGGCAACTTATCGCATTGCTGCGGCGCGATGCGCGCACGGCTATTGCGACGCTTGCCGCCAAGTTGGGCACTTCCCGGGGCACCATCACCAACCGCCTGCGCAAGCTGGAAGACGAAGGCATCGTCACCGGCTACACCATCACGCTCCGGCCAGATGCTGAACCTCAGCGCATCCGCGCCTGGATGGGCATCCGCGTTGAAGGCAACCAGGCGCGAAGCGTGATCGCCACGCTGATGGGCGAGCCCGGCGTCAGCGCTTTGCACGATACCAATGGCCGTTGGGACATGCTGGCAGAACTCAGTGCGGGATCGATGGCCGAGCTGTCTGACCTGCTCGAACGCATCCGCCTCGCCAAGGGCATTGCCCACTCAGAAACCAATATCTTGCTGGCCACCTACCGCTAGGGCCACGCTGAAACGACGCTAAAACCACGCTGGATAGCCGGAATGCCAATCCGCGCTGGCACTCTGGCAGCTCCACCATGCGGAATGCAGCATTGTGCGGTCTTGGAAATGACGTGCTCCATTGAGAAACTTCCTCTCACCAGACAGGAATTTTTCAACTCTCTGGAGTCTCTCATGCAAAACACCAACGCCCACTATCCGGCCATCACTTACCTCAGTGCACCCGAGATGATCCGCCTCGTGCGGCGCCTTGGTTTGCCCGCGTGCATCGCCGGTATCGCCGAACGGATCGAGCATGAGTTTCTCCGTTGGAACGAGTTCGACAAAAGCGCCCGCATCGCCTGCCATTCGCCCGTGGGCGTCATCGAGCTCATGCCCATCGCCGATGCGGAGCAGTACGCGTTCAAGTATGTCAACGGCCACCCCTCGAACTGGCAGTTCAAGCTTCCTACCGTCATGGCCTTCGGCGTGCTGGCCGATGTTCAAACCGGAGTGCCCCGCTTGTTGAGCGAGTTGACGCTGACCACAGCCATCCGCACGGCGGCGACGTCTGCAGTGGCTGCGCGTGCTCTGGCACGCAGGAACAGCCGCCGCATGGCCCTGATCGGCAACGGCGCGCAAAGCGAGTTCCAGGCGCTGGCCTTTCGCGACCTCGTAGGCATCCGTGAAGTCCAGCTCTACGACATCGACCGAGCCGCAAGCGAGAAGCTGGCCGCGAATCTGCGGGATCAAGGCTTGCTGGTGCGCCTGTCCGACAGCGTTGCCGACGCCGTCCGTGGAGCGGACATCGTCACGACCGTCACGGCGGACAAAACCAATGCCATCATCCTTACCCCCGAGATGGTGGAGCCAGGCATGCACATCAACGCCGTCGGCGGCGACTGCCCCGGCAAGACGGAACTGGCGCGTGGCGTAATCGAAGCCGCCAGTGTCTTCGTCGAATTCGAGCCGCAATCCCGTATAGAGGGCGAAATCCAGCAAATGCCCGCCGACTTCGAAGTGACCGAACTGTGGCGCGTGCTCGCAGGCGCCACACCCGGACGCAGAAGCGATGAGGAAGTCACCCTCTTCGACTCCGTCGGTTTTGCGCTGGAAGACTTCGCGGCGCTCGGCTTCATGCACGAACAGGCCCTTGCGCTGGGTATGGGAGAGCGTCTTGAGCTGCTGCCAGAGACCACGGATCCGAAGAATCTCTTCGGGTTGCTGAACGCCCCACAGGAAGTAAGCACAGCCTCTTCCTGAGCTCCTGGCCTCCAGAGCCTCTACACCGGCTCGCGGCCAAAACTCTGCAAGCCGGCCATGTCCAGCACGACCAATCCGCCCCACTCGACGCGGATCAGGTTCAGCTCTTCCAGGCGCTTCAGGGCCAGATTGGCCCGTTGACGAGACACGTTGGCCAGCAGCCCCACCTCTTCCTGGTTGATCTCCAGAAAATACGGTTGCTGCTGCTGATACAAGCGCGGATCAAAGAGGCCCGCCAGGCAATGGGCTACGCGCGCATCCGTGCCTTGCAGCCGCTCGCTCTTGAGCAAACCGACAAACTGCGCCAGGCGGCTGTTGAGCAAGTTCTGCAGATAGTGGTTGAAAGGGATGCTCGTTTCGCGCAACCATTCGAAAGTGCGCGCCGGCATCAGGGCGATGCTCGTCGGGCGCAAAGCGACCACGTCGTACCGGCGCACTTCGTTCTTGATCAACGAGCCTTCGCCGAACCAGGTGCCGGGGGGCGCGCCGACCAACGTGGAGATCCGGCCGTCGGCTGTGGTGACCGACATCTTGCCCAACCCGCCGATCACGCCGATCCAGTCCTGAACGGTCTGGCCGGACTGCACCACGAAACCGCCCGCCGGCACGTACCGTTCGTACATGCTGGCGATGACGCGGTCCAGGACCTGAGGCTCGAGCCCTTGCGCCCAGTCTGATCTCGCAACCAGATCTTCCAGGCCACGAAACGCGGCGGGAGGCGCCGGCCTCTCAGGGATAACCCCGTCAAAGTTCTGTCCCATTTGTCTTCGCGATGACTAATTCTCTATAAGACTGTTGATAACCTGCGCCAAGCATACAGGCTTAGGAGGCTGCGCAACGTGATTTCCCGTGTCCCTCTGCTCCAGGTTCAGGGCGTCACCCTCACCTTTGGAGGCGTCAAGGCGCTTTCGGATGTCAGCTTCGATGTCCAGCCGGGCTCCATCACGGCGGTGATCGGCCCCAATGGTGCCGGCAAAACATCCCTGTTCAATACCGTCTCCGGCTTCTACCGGCCCACGACCGGCCACATCCGTTTCAAAGGACAGGACATCACCAGTGTGCCGACACACCAGCGCGCCAGACTGGGCCTTGGCCGCAGCTTTCAGAACATCGCGCTGTTCCGGGGCATGACGGTCCTGGACAACATCAAGCTCGGGCGCCACTCCCACCTGAAGACCAACGTGCTCGAAGCCCTTTTCTATATGGGGCGGGCCCGCAGCGAAGAAGCGGAACTGCGGCGCGATATCGAAGAGCGGATCATCGATTTTCTGGAGATCGACCACATCCGCCATGCCTCCGTGGCATCTCTCCCGTATGGGCTTCAAAAGCGCGTGGAAATGGCCCGGGCATTGGCCATGCAGCCCGAGATCCTGCTGCTCGATGAACCCGTGGCGGGCATGAACCGCGAAGAAACCGAAGACATGGCCCGCTTCATTCTGGATGTCCGAGAGGAATGGGGCGTGACGGTGCTCATGGTCGAGCATGACATGGGCATGGTGATGGACCTCTCCGATCACGTCGTGGTGCTGAATTTCGGGCAGGTCATTGCCCAGGGCCTGCCTGCCCAGGTCCAGGCCGATCCGGAAGTCAACCGCGCCTACATGGGTTCGGGCGATGTCCATGAACTCCGGCGCAAGCTGCATACGGGCACCACCCAGGGAGTGGCGTGATGGACTGGGGGTATCTGTTCGAGGTGGCGCTCACAGGCATCGCGGGCGGCGGCTTGTATGCCCTTGCGGCGTTGGCCTTCGTGATCGTCTACAAGGCCACCAGAGTGGTGAACATCGCCATCGGCGAATTCCTGATGATGGGGGGCTACCTCTTCTTCACTTTCGCCTCGATGCTCGCACTACCGATCTGGGCTGCCATTCCGGCGGCCATGCTCGGCTGCGGCCTTCTGGGCGCCATCGTGGAAAGGACCATGATCCGCCCGCTGCTGGGGCGCCCGCCCATCTCGGCCTTCATGGTCACCGTGGGACTGGCCTCGGTGCTCGCGGGTATCGTGGAGGTGATCTGGACGGCGGATCAGCGCAGACTCCCCGACTTCATGCCCACGCAGCCGATCATGATCGGCGACGCCTTCCTGGCGCCCAAGGTGTTCTGGGGCGCGGTCACGGCGGTGGCCTTCATTGCCGTGGTGCTGCTGCTGTTCCGCTTCTGGCGGGGTGGCGTGGCGCTTCGGGCGACCGCGAGCGATCAGGCAGCGGCCTATGCGGTGGGCATCAACGTGCCGCGCGTGTTCTCTCTGGCCTGGGTGGTGGCGGCCATGATCGCGGCCGTCTCCGGGATCATCGTCGGCGCCATCGGCGGCATCTCCTCGACCATGGGTGTTTTCGGGTTGTCGGTCCTGGTGGTTGTCATCGTGGGCGGGCTGGACAGCGTTCTCGGCGCGCTCGTCGGGGGCCTGCTCATCGGGTTGGTGGAAGCGCTGGCGGGCGCCTATCTTGGCGGCGAATACAAGCTGCTCGCCACCTTCCTGGTACTTGTCGCGGTTCTGCTCGTGCAGCCTTACGGCCTGTTCGGCACGCGCGATATCGAAAGACTTTGACCGCCGGACGCGCCTCATGAGAATTGGAACCCTCAAGGAAACCTACATCGCCGATGCGGCGCTTTTCGATTCGCGCACGCAGAAGGTCTGGCTGGCGGTGGCTGCGGCCCTGCTGGTGCTCTTTCCCTTCGTGGCGAACGACTACTGGCTCTACCTGGCGTGCCTGGTCAGCATCAACGTGGCCAGCGCCACGGGCCTCAACCTGCTGACGGGCTACACCGGGCTGGTCAGCCTGGGCCAGGCGGCCTTCATGGGCCTGGGCGCCTATACGGTCGCCATCATGCAAACGCGCCTGGGAACGCCCTTTCTGCTCAACATCCTGGCCGGCGGGGTAGTGGCCATGGTCGGGGGCATCGTGGTGGGAATTCCATCGCTTCGGGTCAAGGGCCTGTACCTGGCCATCGTGACCATCGCGGCCTCGTTCATCGCCCATTTTCTGTTCGCGAACTTCAGCTTCACGGGAGGGACCGCCGGAATCAGCATTCCGCCGGCCACGTTCTTCGGCCTGCCGCTGGACACCTCTTTCCGGCTGTACTGGGTGATTGTGCCGGTCACGATTCTCATGCTGCTGGGCGGCGCCAACTTGCTGCGCACCCGCATCGGCCGCGCCTTCATCGCCATCCGGGACCGCGACATATCGGCCGAAGTCCTGGGCATCCCCCTGCTTCGCTACAAGCTGCTCTCGTTCGGCCTGTCCTCGTTCTACGCCGGGGTAGCGGGAGGCTTGTGGGCTTACTTCTTCCGCGTGGTGACGCCGGAGAGCTTTCCGCTCGTGATGTCCATTTTCTTCCTGGCGGCGGTCATCGTGGGCGGCATGGGCACCATTCTTGGCGGCATCCTGGGCGCGCTGTTCATGACCATGGTCCCCGAGCTGCTCAAGCTCGTGGTGGACTTGCTGCCGGGCGGACAGGAGATGACGGTCTACCTCTCCCCCATAAGGACGATCGTGTTCGGCCTGCTCATCGTCGGCTTTCTCGTGTTCGAGCCACATGGCCTCGCGGAAATATGGCGCCGCATCCGCCGCTTCTTTCATCTGTGGCCTTTCCGGAACTAGAGCCTGCTCATACCCACCCCGTTTTTCAACCAGAAGGAGACAATCGTGAATTCAGCTGCCCCTACCCTTCGCCGCCGAACCCTGGTGGCCGCCGCTGGCGCGAGCCTGGCCGCACCGCTGCTTGCCCACGCGCAAGCCAAGGACGACGACATCGTGATCGGCGGCTCCATCCCGATGACAGGCGTCTTCGCGTTCGCGGGCGTCGGCATCAACGCCGGCATGGCCGACTACGTGAAGATCATCAACGATGCGGGCGGCATCAAGGGCCGCAAGCTGCGCTATGTGCCGGAAGACACCGCCTACAAGGTGGATGTGTCCGTGGCGGCCTTCAAGAAGATCACGAGCCAGAACAAGGTCCATCTCTACTATGGCGATTCCACCGGGTTCGCCAAGACCATCAACCCGGAGCTCAACCGCACGGGCGACATCCTGATGGCGGGCGCCTCTTTCGCCACCGAGCTCAACGACCCGAAGAAATATCCCAACCAGTTCCTGGTGGGCCCCGACTACACGGAGATGTTCTCCATTCTCCTGAAACACATCGCCAAGGAAAAGCCCGGGGCCAAGGTCGCTTTCGTCTACTCGGATTCGGAGTTCGGCCGCGACCCCATCGAGGCCAGCGAAGCCGCCGCCAAGAAGCTCGGGCTCTCGGTGCCGATCAAGATCATGACGCCCGCCGGCAGCGTGGATGTGTCCACCGAAGTCATCAAACTGCGCCGCGCCGCGCCCGACTACACCATCTTCCATGGCTACATCCTGGCGCCCATTCCGGAATTCATCCAGCAGGGCAAGCAGCAAGGCATGACCAGCAAGTGGATGGGCACGTTCTGGACCATGGACAGCTCCACGGTCATGAAGATGGGCGAGGCTGCTGACGGCTTCATGGGCGTCATGCCCTTCCGCTACTACTACGACACGGAAAAAGCCCCCATGCTGGACAAGATCCGCGGCATGCGCCCGGAATACCAGAGCACCGCCTACATCCAGGGCTTTCTCACCACCATGCTCTTCGCGGAAGCCGCCAAGCGAACCCTGGACGCGGGCAAGGAGCTGAATGGCAAGAACCTGAAGGCCGCGCTCAACAGCATCCAGAATTTCGACACCGGCGGCCTTATCGGGGTGCCGATCACCATCAAGGGCAACTCGATTCCGGTGGGCCGCGTCTACAAGGCCGACATGAAGGCTCAGAAGATGGTGGCCGCCTCCGACTGGATCGCGCTGTAAGCATGGCTGTTGATTCGATGACCCACGGCGGCGCGGATGTCGTCCTCGAGGTGAACAACATCGAGGTCGTCTACAACAAGGTGGTGCAGGCACTTCGCGGCCTCTCGCTGGTAGTGCCCCGCGGGCGCATCGTGGCCCTTCTGGGCAGCAACGGCGCTGGCAAATCGACCACGCTGAAGGCGATTTCCGGTTTGCTGAAAATAGAGGATGCCGAACTCGAACAGGGCAGCATTCTCTTTGCCGGCAAGCCTGTCCGCCAGCAGGCGCCCCAGGAGCTCGTGCGCGCCGGCATGTCTCATGTCATGGAAGGCCGCCGGGTTTTCGAGGACCTGACCGTCCATGAGAACCTGATCGCATCGACCTACGCACTCGATGGGCGCGAAGGCGCCAAGCCGGACTTCGAGATGGTCTACAACTATTTTCCCCGGCTGTACGAGCGCCGCAAGGGACTAGCCGGGTACCTTTCGGGCGGAGAACAGCAGATGCTTGCCATTGGCAGAGCGCTGGTGGCTCAGCCCAAGCTGATCCTGTTCGACGAGCCTTCCCTCGGTTTGTCTCCCAAGCTGGTGGAAGACATCTTCACCATCATCGCCCGCATCAACGCCGAGGCGGGTACTTCCATGCTTCTGGTGGAACAGAACGCTACGGTAGCCCTGGCTGTGGCGCATCAGGGTTACATCATGGAAAACGGCAAGATCGTGATCGACGGAACCGCCGAGCATCTGGCCAGCGATCCGGACGTGCGCGAGTTCTATCTCGGCATGGAAGGCGATGGCGGCACGAAGAGCTTCAAGGAGCTCAAGCACTACAAGCGCCGCAAGCGCTGGCTTTCCTGAGGCATTCCTGATCTATGCAGCCCTCCTCCCCTCTTCCCGAACTGACGCTCCCGCAAATGCTGCGCGAGCAGGCGCGCAGCCGTGCGCACGAAGTGGCCATCCGCCAGAAGGATTTCGGTATCTGGAAGCCCTATTCATGGGCCCAGTATTACGACCGGGCCAGGCACTTCGGCCTGGGCCTCAAGCTACTCGGCCTGTCAGAGCATGGCCATGTGGGCGTGATCTCGGAAAACCGCATCGAGTGGGTCCTGGCCCAGATGGGCACCGGCGTGGTGGGTGGCGTGACGGTGGGGGTGTATCCCACCAGCCCCACCTCTGAAGTCTCCTACGTGGTCGGCCACGCCGACATCGAGATCGTGGTGTGCGAAGACCAGGAGCAGACAGACAAGATCCTGGAGGCGCTTCATGAGCTTCCGCGGCTTCGGAAGATCGTCATCATCGAAACCAAGGGCCTCAGGAACTACCCCGAAGAAACACGCGCCCTGATTTCCACCTTCGCCGAGGTCGAGGAGATGGGCGCCCGGCATGGGGACCATTCGTACGCCGAGAAGATCCTGGCCCGCCAGCAGCTCGACGACGTGGGCCTCATGATCTACACCTCGGGCTCCACAGGCAAACCCAAAGGGGCTCTGATTTCTTACCGCAACATGCGCGGCGTGGTCTTCGGCATCATCGAGCGGCTGCGGCTCTCGGGCCAGACATCACACCTGTCCTATCTCCCGCTGTGCCACGTGGCCGAGCAGATGTGCACGACCTTCGTGCCGACATACCTGGGCTCCCAAGTGAACTTTGGCGAATCCATCCGCACCGTGCAGGAGGACTTGCGCGAGGTGGCGCCTTCCATGTTCCTGGGCGTGCCGCGCATCTGGGAGAAGATGCATGCCGCCATCAGTATCAAGATCCAGGATGCAAGCCGCCTGCAGCAAGGCCTTTTCAACTGGGCCATGCGCACCTGCGAGAAGTTCACGGACAAGCCCCGAAGCGACTGGAGCGCCGCTGAAAAGCTCAAGTTCGCCATCAGCTACGCGCTGGTGCTGCGCTCACTGCAGAACTTCACCGGCCTGCGCAAGGCCCGTGTCGCGCTCACGGGCGCCGCCCCCATTCCGCCTGAAGTCGTGCGCTTTTTCCGTGTGATCGGCGTTCCTCTCCTGGAGGTGTACGGGCTGACGGAAACCACGGGCATGGTCACGGGACACCCGCCCGACAAGGTCGTGATCGGCACCGTGGGCACGCCCACGCATGGCGTCGACTGGAGAATCGCCGAATCAGGGGAGCTGCAGGTCAGAGGCGAGATGGTGTTCGTGGGGTACTACAAGAACCCCGAGGCCACCCTGCAGACCGTACAGGATGGGTGGCTGCAAACCGGTGACGTGGTGCGGGAGGAACAGGGCCAACTCAGGATCGTGGACCGCCTCAAGGACATCATGATCACGGCCGGCGGCAAGAACCTGACGCCATCGGAAATCGAGAACGCAATGAAGGCCAGCCCTTTCATCAAGGAATGCATTGTGGTGGCCGAGCGCAGAAAGTTCGTGGGCGCGCTGATTCAGATCGACTACGAGACAGTGGGCAAGTGGGCGGAGAGCCGGCGCATCCCTTATACCCACTTCCGCTCTCTCGTGGAAACGCCGGCGGTGCAGGCGCTCATCCAGCAGGAGGTGGATTCAGGCAACCGCAAGCTTGCGCAAGTGTCCCACGTACGCAAGTTTCATCTGCTCACCAAGGAGCTGGACCATGATGACGGCGAAGTCACCGCCACCATGAAGGTTCGCAGATCCAGTATCTACAAGACGTATGCCGAGGAAATTGAGGCTCTTTATGTGTGACTGGGATTATCCGGTCACCTGAGCGCGGCCATTGTTCAGCACCACCACGTCGCGCTCTTTCACGCGTACGCGGAGGGCGACCTCGCCGTCCGCGTGCCCATCGGCCACACGCCATCCTTCGAACACCAGCGTTTCGCCCGGGTAGACCGGCGAGGTCAGGCGCGCACGGATACCGCGCAGGCGCGTGGGCTCATGCCCGCAGAACAATTGCACCACCGCGCGCCCCGCGTTGCCCCAAGTGGCCAACCCGTGCAAGATGGGCTTGGGGAAACCCGCCTTGGCAGCCACTTCGGGATCGGCGTGCAGAGGATTCACATCTCCACTCAGCCTGTACACCAGCGCCGCCTCGGGCCGCGTGGGCAGCTCCAGCACGGCGTCCGGAGCCGATTCAGGCAACGACGGCAGCGCGGCAGCCGGCGCGTCGCCGCCCGTGCCGCCAGAAAAACCGCCATTGCCCCGCAGGAACAGCACTTGCTCGGCCGTGGCCAGCAAATCGCCGCTGGCGGCATCCTTGAGGAGTTTCTCGACGTGCATCACCGCGCCCTTGCCTTCGCCTTTGTCGACGATGCGGGTCACGCGGCTTTCGCCCAGCACGGTGCCGGCTACCGGCAGCGGCTGGTGGATCTTTACGCCTTGCTCGCCATGCACCAGCCGAAGAAAGTCGATTCCCAGCTCGGTCCGCTCGCGCATCCAGGCACCGGGTGAAGCCAGCACCGCCGCCATGGTAGGCAGTGCCACCAGTTCTTTTTCGTAGACATAGCGCAACTGCTGTTTATCCAGCGGGTCGCTGCCCACGCCCAAGCCCAAGGCATAGAGAATGGTGTCGCGGGCTGTGAACGTGTGGTGAACCTCGCCGGAGCGCCAGGCCTTGGTCTTGTCGTAGTCGAACATGGAGTGAGGAAAAGAAAATTAGGAGGAACGCGCCGGCCAGCGGAACTGGGCCGGCTCTCGCGCGGCGAAGCGGCGCACCGCTTCACGGGTATATGAACTGCTGCCTGCCACGGCTTGCGCCGAGGCTTCCATGTCGAGCATGGCTTCCAGATCGGTCTGCAAGGAAGCCTGCAGCGCCCGCTTGGACAGGCTCATGGCCACCGCCGAAGCACCCTCGAAGCTGTGCGCGATCTCCAGCGCGCGTGCCCGCAAGGCTTCAGGCGGATGCGCTTCAAGCGCCAGGTTCATGCTCAAAGCCTCTTGCGCGCCAAATTCACGCGCCGAATAGATGAGCTCCTTCGCGCGCTGCAAGCCCACCACGCGCGGCAGCGTATACCAGGCCCCCACGTCAGGCACCAGGCCGATACGGTGGAACACCATGGCCATGCGCACCCGTTCGCTCACCAGAACGATGTCGGCCCACAACGCCAGGCTCAAACCGGCTCCATAGGCCACGCCATCGATGGCAGCCACCACGGGCTTGTCCAACCCCGCCATGGCCCGGGCCAGATCGTGATAGCGCGACATGCCGGCCCGCCGCTGCTCGGGGCTTCTTTCACCCCCTGCCCCATGGCCTTGACATCGCCGCCCGCGCAGAAATCATCGCCCGCGCCTGTCAGCACCACGGCGCGAACGGTTTCATCATCCCGCAAGGTGCGCAGACGGGCCGTCAGCGCATCGGTGGTGACCGGGTCCAAGGCATTCTTGGCATAAAGCCGGTTCAGGGTCAAAACCGCCACACCCGCGTGGCGCTCCAGGACCACCAGTGGTTCTTCACTCATGCCGAGGTTCACAGGCTGATGTGGAAACCGCCGTTGACCCCGAGGTGCTGGCCGGTGATGTAGCTGGCCCCGTCGGACAGCAGGAAACACACGGCCTTGACGGCTTCTTCAGGTGTCGTCCAGCGCGCCATGGGGATCTGGGCCAGCATGCCGTCGCGGAATTTCTCGCCGCGCACCACTTCGGTCATGGGCGTTTCCACCACCCCAAAGCACACCGAGTTCGCGCGGATATTGTGGCGGCCCCATTCACGGGCAATGGTCATGGACATGGCCAGCAAACCGGCCTTGGCCGCCGCATAGTTGATCTGCCCGATCGACCCCTTGCGCCCCGCATCGGATGAAATATTGACGATGGCGCCGCCGCTTTTGTCGCCGCCCTTTACGCGCGCCAGCATGTGCTGGCCAACCGCGCGCGTCCAATAGAACGAGCCCGTGAGATGCACGTCGATCACATCCTGCCATTGCTGATCGGTCATCTTCTCGATCATCGCGGGGCGGATGATGCCCGCGTTGTTGACCAATCCATGCACAGCGCCGAACTTGGCCACCGCGTCAGCGACGGCGCTTTGCGCCAGGGCCGGATCCGCCACACTGCCCTGCACCGCCAGCACGCGCCCGGCAGGCAGCGCCGACGCCACTGCGCCCAGCGTTTCGCCATTGAGATCCACGGCCACGGCATTGCCGCCCAGGCCGATGACCGACTCCACCAGGGCCTTGCCAATACCTTGCCCCGCACCTGTCACGACGATGGTCCGGCCTTCGAGGGAAACGATGGGATTCATACCTAACTCCTTGCTTGATGGTTGAACCAATGATATTCTACGCCGCGTTTTCCCGTCAACTGCCGGAGCACACATGACCATCAAGGGCAAGGCCTGCATTGCAGGTGCTTATGAACATCCCACACGCAAGGCGCCAGACAAGACCGTGGCGCAATTGCACGCCGAATGCGCGCGCGGCGCGCTGCAAGACGCCGGCTTGACGCTGGCCGACGTAGACGGCTATTTCTGCGCGGGCGATGCGCCCGGCCTGGGCGCCAACAGCATGGCCGACTACCTGGGCCTGACGCAGCTGCGCCACATCGACAACACGGACACCGGTGGATCGGCCTACCTGATCCACGTGGCCCACGCCGCCCAGGCCATTGCCGCGGGCAAATGCGACGTGGCGCTCATCACCCTGGCCGGCCGGCCCCGTACGGAAGGCGGCAGCGGCGTGGGCGTGGGGCAGCGCCTCGTGACCGCCAGCACGCCCGATGTGCCCTGGGAAATGCCCTACGGCCCCGTCACGGTCAACATGTATGGCCTCGCCGCCGCGCGGCATATGCACGAATACGGCACCACGCCTGAACAGTTGGCCTGGATCAAGGTGGCCGCCGCCGCACACGCTCAGCACAACCCCCATGCCATGCTGCGCGACGCGGTCACGGTACAGGACGTGCTGGCCTCGCCCCTGATCGCCGACCCCCTGCACAAGCTCGATTGCTGCGTAGTCAGCGACGGCGGTGGCGCCCTGGTGGTGGTCCGCCCCGAGATCGCGCGAAAGCTAAAGCGCCCCGTGGTCAATGTGCTGGGAGGCGCTGAAACCATCAAGGGCCAGCTCGGCGGCCAGGTGGATCTGACCTGGTCCGGCGCGGCCATCACCGGCCCCGCGGCCTTCGCCGAGGCCGGCATCAAGCCCTCCGACATTCAATATGCCTCGATCTACGACAGCTTCACCATCACCGTGCTGATGCAGCTGGAAGACCTGGGCTTCTGCGCCAAGGGTGAAGGCGGCCGGTTCGTGGCCGACGGCAACCTGATCTCCGGCGTGGGCAAGCTGCCCTTCAACACCGATGGCGGCGGCCTGTGCAACAACCACCCGGCCAACCGGGGCGGCATCACCAAGGTGATCGAGGCCGTGCGCCAACTGCGCGGCGAAGCCCACCCCAAGGTGCAAGTTCCCAACTGCCACCTCGCCCTCGCCCAGGGCACCGGCGGCCTGCTCGGCTCGCGCCATGGCAGCGCCACTCTCATCATGGAAAGGGAATGACGCATGAGTACCCCCTACGTTGAACGCCCATTGGCCGCGCCTCTCACCGACGCCTCGACCGCCGCCTTCTGGGCAGCCGCCCGCGAGGGCCGCCTCACCACGCGGCGCTGTCAGTCGTGCGGTAAGCTGCACTGGTATCCCCGCCCTCTCTGCCCCTTCTGCCAGGGAGATACCGAATGGGAAACCCTCAGCGGCCGCGGAGAGATCTACAGCGTGAGTGTCACGCGCAAGGCCGGCCCCGTCCCGTATGCCATCGCTTACATCAAGTTGGATGAAGGCATCACGGTGCTGAGTAACATCGTCGATTGCGATCTCGATACGGTGCGCATCGGCCAGGCCGTGCAGGTGGTCTTCAAGCCCGCCGAGGACGGGCAGATGATCCCCATGTTCACTCCCGCCGGAGACTGCAAGGCATGAACACCCTGGCCTTCGAAGTGACCGACGGCGTGGGCTGGATCCGTCTGGCCCGGCCGGAGAAACACAACCCCTTCGACAACGAGTTGCGCACTGACCTCATGAGCGTGCTGGAGCAGGTCCGGCAGGATCCCGGCATCCGCGTGCTGGTGCTCGCGGGTACGCCAGGCGCCTTCTGCGCGGGCGGCAATCTGCATGTCTTGCACGAGCACCTGGATTCGGGTGCCCACTATTGGCAACGGCGCATCAAGAGCGGTCTGCGCTTCACTCAGGACATGCTGAATCTGGGACGTCCGGTCATTGCTGCAGTGGACGGCCCCGCCATGGGTGCCGGCTTCGCGCTGGCATTGTGCGCGGACATGGTGCTGGCTTCGCCCCGCGCGCGCTTCTCCATGGCCCATCTGCGCCTCGGCCTGGTACCAGACCTGGGGGCGCTATACCTGCTGCCGCGCGTGGTGGGCTTGCAGCGCGCCAAGGAACTGATGTTCTCCACCCGCGAAGTCGATGCCGAGGAAGCGCGCCAGTTGGGGTTGGTGATGGAGGTGCATGACAGCGAGCAGTTGGAAGAACGCGCGCGCCAGATCGCCCGGAGCTTGACCCAGGCCGCGCCCACCGCCCTGGCTCTGACCAAGGCCGCACTCAATGCGTCGCTCGATTCGGACCAGCAATCCATGTTCACCCTGGAAGCCAGCAGCCAGGCCGCGGCTTTCGCTTCGCCTGAGCCACGAGCCGCCATCGAGGCCTTGTTGGCCAAGCAAGCGCCGCCCTTCCGGGGATTTCCGAAAGTGAAACCATGAACGATCCGCGCACACTCCGGGGCAAGACCCTGTTCATCACCGGTGCCAGCCGGGGCATTGGCCTCGCCATCGCACTCCGGGCCGCGCGCGATGGCGCCAACGTCGTCATCGCCGCCAAATCGGCCGAACCCCATCCCAAGCTGCCGGGCACCATCCATACGGCAGCCGCCGCCATCGAGGCTGCAGGAGGGCAAGCACTGCCTCTTGCGGTGGACATCCGCCACGAAGACCAGGTGCAAGCCGCTGTCGATCAGGCAGTGGCCCGCTTCGGCGGGATCGACATCTGCGTGAACAACGCCAGCGCCATCAGCAAGACGGGCACGCTGGAAACCGATATGAAGCGGTTCGACCTGCTGCACGGCATCAACACGCGCGGCACTTACCTTGTCACCCGCGCCTGCCTGCCGCATCTGCTTCAAGCCGGCAACCCGCACGTACTGATGCTCTCACCTCCGCTGAACATGGAGGAACGCTGGTTCAAGCCCAATGTGGCCTACACCATCGCCAAGTTCGGCATGAGCATGTGCGTGCTCGGCATGGCGGGTGAATTCCACGGCCGGGTGGCCTTCAACGCCCTATGGCCTCGCACCTTCATCGGCACAGCCGCCGTACAGAACATTCTGGGCGGCGACACCACCATGAAGCGCACGCGCCGCCCCGACATCATGGGAGATGCCGCTCACGCCATTCTTACCCGCGACCGCTCTTTCAGCGGCCATTTCTGCATCGACGAGGAAGTACTGCGCACCCAAGGGATCACCGATCTCTCCGTGTACAGCGATTGCCCCGAAAGCGACCTCATCCCTGATTCCTTTATTTAATCTTCATCCATATAATGGTTGAACCACAAAACCAGAGACAAGCCATGAACCTCATTGCCCATCGCCGTACCCTTATCGCCCTGACCGCTGGCCTGCTGCTGGGCGCAACCGCCTATGCCGAAGACAAATTCCCCAGCAAACCCGTGCGCTTCGTCATTCCCACCGCGCCTGGCGGCAATCTGGATCTGCTCGCCCGCGTAGTGGCGGAAAAGCTCGGTCAGGCCTGGGGCCAGTCGGTCATCGTTGATCCACGCCCAGGCGCCAACACCATCCTGGCCACCACGACCGTGGCCCGCGCGCCCGCCGACGGATACACCGCCCTGTTCACGATCAGCGGTTTTGCTCAGAATCTGGTGCTCCAGCCCAACCCGCAATACAAAGCGGAAGACTTCGTGCCGGTTTCGATGGTGGCCTCATTTCCCATTGTGATGGCGGCCCGCGCCGACCTGCCGGCCAATGACCTGGCAGGGGTCGTCAAATTGGCCAAGGCATCGCCAGAGAAACTCTCGTTCGGCTCCTATGGCGTCGGATCGGGCGCCCACGTGATCGGCGAAGGCCTGAACAAAGCCGCCGGCATGCGGATCAAGCATGTGGCCTACAAGGGAGAGGCCGCGGCTTTCCCGGACCTGATCAACGGTAGCATCGACCTGGCCTACGGTTCAGTGGGCTTCTACGGCCGGCAACTGAGCGGAGGCAAGGTCAAGATCATCGCGATGGCCAACCCCAACCGCATCAAGTCCTATCCGAACGTTCCCACACTGGCGGAAGCCGGTTACCCCGAAGTGAATTTACCCGGCTGGGGCGGTGTTCTGCTGCCAGCGGGCACGCCAGCAGCCATCGTCGAGAAATTCTCCAAGGAAATCCAGCGCATCACCGCATTGCCCGATGTGCAGGCCAAAATCTTCGAAATGGGCTTCGAACCCGTTGGCAACAGCAGCGCAGAGTTCAGCAAGCAGATCACCACGGATATTCAGCAGTGGGGCAAGATCGTGCGCGAGAACGATATCAAGCTGCAGTAAGCCTAAGCCCAGGGGCCTCCCCCTGGGACCGCCAAGCTCCAGCTTGGCAGCAGCGCCCCCATCCAACGCCGCATGCCAAGCTGGAGCTTGGCGGTCCCAGCCGGCAGAACCGAAGCCTCAAATCTTGCGCCCGGCCTGCTGCCAGAAGACATCGCGCAAGCGCCGCTTGAAAATCTTGCCACTGTCTTCGCGCGGCAAGGTAGCGTGAAAATCAATGCGCTTGGGCACCTTGTACTTGGCCAGGCGGGTCTCCAGGAACGCCTGGATTTCCTGAACCGTCACTTGCGCGCCCGGCATCAGCTCCACCGCCGCAGCCAGCGATTCGCCGAAATCGTCGTCAGGGATGCCGAACACCGCGCAGTCCTGTACGCCAGGGCACTGCGTCAGCGCCATCTCGATTTCCGCGGGGTAGATGTTGGTACCCCCCGAGATCACCATGTCGGAGCGGCGGTCGCATAGATAGAGGCGGCCGTCCTTCAGGTACCCCACATCGCCCACGCTGATGAGCCCATCGCGTTCGACGTCGCGGCGCTTCTGCGGATTGTTCAGATAGGTGAAGTCGGCATAGGCCGGCACACGCATGTAGATCTCACCAGGCTCGCCCTCAGGGGCGGGTTCGCCGTTTTCGCCATAGAACGCAATGCGGGTACCCAGTGTCGGCACCCCCACCGAGCCCGGATGCGCCAGCCAATCCTCAGGTGTGGCCACAGTGGCCATGCCCACTTCGGTGCCACCGTAGGTTTCATACACGATAGGCCCCCACCACGCCATGAGGTCCTGCTTGATCTCCCTCGGACAGGGCGCTCCCGTGTGCGTGATCCACTTGAGCGAACTCAGGTCATAACGTTCGCGCACCTCGCGCGGCAGCTTGAGGATGCGCACGAACATGGTGGGCACCATCACGGCATTCGTGATCCGGTGCTTCTCGATCAGCGCCAGCGTTTCTTCGGCATCGAACTTGGATTGCATGACCAGCACCTCGGCCAGACCGAAGGCCTGCCGCCCGTAGGCGTTCGGCGAAGCATGATAGAGCGGACCGGTCACCAGAGCCCGCACGCCCTGGCTCAGGCCATACACCTGCTTGAGCATTTCCGCATAGGTGGCTGTCTGCTCCGGCGTGGCGGGCTCGCGCTGAACGGCCTTCGGATGGCCCGTGGTACCCGAGGTATAGATCATGGTGGCCCGGCTGCGCTTGGGCTCACCAGTCCAGGGTTCAAAACCGTCCAACCAATCGTTCCAGCAGGCATCCCCCGCCGCCACCTCGCTCTGCGCCTGCGAAATGCCATAACGTGTCTGGATTTCCGCGGGCGTCGGCACCACCAGCAGGCGCAGGTCCTTGGGCAAGCGGTCCCGCAGGGGCGCCAGCAGGTCGGCATGAGCCACGAGTATCTTGGGACGGGCATCCCCCAGGATATAGAGCACCTCTTCGATCTTGCCGTGCCAATTGAGCGGCACGGCATAGGCCCCCAGCATTGCCGTGGCCTGGAGCACCTCGAAAAAGGAGAAGTCATTGCGAAGCAGCAAGGCAACCGCATCGCCCTCGCCTATGCCCGCCTGGCTGAATCCGGTGGCCGCCCGGGCCGCCTTGCGAATGACGTCCGCGCGGTCGACACCGCGCTCGTCCAGATAGATCATGCACTCGCTCATGGAAATACTACTTTTGGCAAAGTTGAAGAAATGGGTGACAACGGATCAGGCAGCCGCCAAGAGGCCAGCCAGCCTGGCGGCATGGGCGCCGGCATCTCCCAGCAATTGATCCATGACGTGGATGCGCCGCAGATAGTGCCCCACAGCGTACTCCTCGGTCATGCCTATGCCGCCATGAATCTGGATGGCGCTCTGCGCCAACTGCCGCGCGTGCCGGGCTACCGACAGCTTGGCGCGGTGCACGTCGCGAGCCGCTTCCGCGGCATCCGGGTTGTCCATCGCCGCGGCCGCGGCCATGCTCATGCTCTTCGCCATCTCCAGGCTGACCAGCATCTCCGCGGCGCGGTGCCGCAATGCCTGGTTTTGCCCGATGGCCCGCCCGAACTGCTGGCGCGTATTGAGATAGTCCGCCGCCAGGCGATAGGCCGCCTGCATGGCGCCCACCATGTCAGCGCATAGGGCAGCTATGCCCACACCTTGGGCGCGTTCCACGGCTTGCGCTGCCCGGAGTCCATCCAGCACATCCCCCAGGGGCTCACCTGGCGCGCCCGTGAGCACGATCTCTCCCGCCATCTGATCGTCCACGAGACGGAACGGCCGCACATGCACACCCGGAGCGTCGGCTTCCACGAGAAACAGCCCGCACCCGTGGCGGTCCGCCGGCGCACCCTCGATACGCGCGGAAACCACATAAGCCCCGGCTTGCGGTGCGTTCAGAACGGGGGATTTCACACCGTCCAGCACCCAGGCCTGCCCCTCGCGGTGCGCCTTCGTCTCGACCCACCAGGCCGCATGGCGCCCCTCGGGTTCGCCGTGCGCCCAGGCCAGCACCCTGCGGCCCGCGGCGACGTCCGGCAGCAGGCGGTCGCATTGCGCAGGCGAAGCGGCTCCGGCCAGGGCCGTCGCCGCCAGCACGCCCGCCAGCACGGGCTCCAGCGACAGCGCCGCCCCCATTTCCTCCATGGCCGGCATGAGATCTTCCACCCGGCCGCCCATGCCGCCGTTCTCCTCCGCCATCAGCAGGCCCACGATACCCATTTCGGCCAAATGCGCCCAGGTTTTGGGATCATGCCCCGCCTCGCTTGCGGCATAAGCCCGGCGCTGCTCGAAGCTATAACGCGATCTGAGGCTGCGCGAAAGGCTGTCCTGCAGGGCGCGCTGTTCATCGGTCTGTTCAAAATTCACGGTCTTGCTCCATTAGGGCGTGTTCACACTAAATTCACCCCCGCGCCGGTGTCTGCCGGGGCGTAGTGCGAAGCGCGCCTTGCCGCCAAGGTAGCGATCCTTGGCAAGAGGCGCAACGCGGCAATACGGCCCGGCAGGCACCGGCCCGAAGGGTGAGGTTCTGGCGAACCGCACTCGGCGTTGCAACTCCTCGCCGGGTGTCCAACCCGGCTGTGGGTTGCGCCTTGATTGCGGCTCGCCAGAACTTCACGCGGGGGTGAATTTAGTGTGAACACGCCCTAGCCCACAATCGACTTGGCCAGAATGTCCTTCTGGACTTCGCTGGTGCCGCCATAGATGCTGGCCGCGCGCGAATAGAAGTAGCGCGGTGTCAGCGGCCCATGCGCCACGTCGTCGGCTGGCCTGCGCTCCAGTCCCGCTGGCCCGGCCAATCGCGCCAGCAGCGCGTTGACCTCCTGCTGCAGCTCCACGCCCTTGAGCTTCAGAATCGAGGCAAAGGCAGGTTGCGCCTGCTGCAACGAGGGCGTCAGCAAAAAGCGCCAGTTGGTGATTTCCAGCGCCCGGATCTCGGCGTCCAGGGACGCCAACTCCGCCTGCAGCTGAGGCGATTCGATCAAAGGAACGCCTGCCTCCCTGGTCCGCAAGGCCAGATCCCTCGCGTGTTCCAGCCTTTCGCGGCACAAACCCACGTTGGCGATACCCGTGCGCTCGTTGCCCAGGAGGAACTTGGCGCAATCCCATCCGCGATTTTCCTGCCCCACCAGATTGGCTGCTGGAACGCGCACGTCATCAAAAAACACCTCATTGAGATGATGCTCGCCGTCGATCGACACAATGGGACGGATCGTGATACCCGGCGATTTCAGGTCGATCAGCAGAAAGGAAATGCCCTCCTGTTTTCGCGCATCGGGATCGGTGCGCACAAGCGCGAACACCCAATCGGCCCAGTGGGCGGTGGTGGTCCAGATCTTCTGGCCATTGACCACATAGTGATCGCCTTCGCGGCGCGCCTTGGTCCTCAGCGAAGCCAGATCCGAGCCCGAGCCCGGTTCGGAGAACCCTTGGCAGAACCAGATGTCCAGGTTGGCCAGCTTGGGCAGAAAGTACTCGCACTGCTCGGGCGTGCCGAACTTCATGAGCACCGGCCCCAGCATGGTGATGTTGAATACCTGAGGCAACGGCGCGGGCGCCCTGTAGAGCTCATCCATGAGGATCAGGCGCTCGGCCTGACCCAGCTCGGCCCCGCCGTACCGGGCAGGCCAGTGGGGAGCGGCCCATCCGCGCTCATTGAGAATCCGCTGCCATGTGACGACGTCCTGCTTGCGGGGCGGATGCCCGGCCTTCAAGCGTTCGCGTATCTCTGCGGGCAGACGCTGCGCGATGAAAGACCGCACCTCGTCCCGGAACGCTTGCTGCGCGGGCACCAACTCCAGGTTCATGGCTTCTCCGGAAAAATCAATTTCATTAATATGGTTGAACCAATGATATATTAAAAGAATGATCCAGACAACCAACAAAGGCATCCCGAAAGAACGCCGCGGCTGCGCGCTGTATTACCATCTCCTCAGAGAGTAAAGAGGTTGATCCAATGCCCAAAAGTACCGTGGCCCGCAAGACCGTGACCACGCCCGCCCCGGCCGAAGGCCCCTCGTTCAAGCCCGTGCGCACCCGGCGGGTGTTCGAGGTGATCTGCGACCAGATACGGGACCGCATCAGCCGAGGCGAGCTTCGTCCTGGGGACAGGCTGCCCAGCGAAAAGGAACTGGCCGAGCAGTTCAACATCAGCCGCACGGCTGTCCACGAGGCCATGCGCAGCCTTGAGGTGACCGGGCTGGTGGAGGTGCGCACCGGTATCAATGGCGGTGCCTTCATTCACAGCGGCAACACCTCGGGTATCAAGCAGGTGGTGCAAGACATGGTCGCATTGGGCCAGGTCTCCATTGCCAATGTCACGGAAGCCCGTGTCGAATTGATGGCCACCGCCATCCGGCTGGCCTGCGAACGGGCCACCCCGGAAGATCTGGACGCCATCGAGGCGGACATCATCTATCACACGGAGCTCTTCGAGACCGGCGGCGGCTCCAGGAACTCCAAGTCGGTCATCCGCTTCTACGAGCTGATCGCGCTCGCCACGCACAACGCGATCATCGTGATGATGGTGGAAGCGCTCTCCGAGATCATCCGCGGCATGCTGGCGCAAGTGGGGCCCAATCCCCGCAAAGACATCATGAGCGTCCGCCGCAAGGTGCTTCTGCTCATGCGCGAACGCAATGCCCAGGCTGCGGCCGAAGCGATGACGAAACACCTGCTCCTGGTGAACGACTACCTCGAAAGCGAGAACGAGCGCGCCACGACCAAGCGCACACCCGCTCGCAAAACGGGTCCGCGTTCACCACTTTGACGATACCCCTACATGCCAACCCCCTCCAAAACCCAGATCAGCCTGGCTTCCGAGCCGCCTACCCCTCAGTTCCAGGCAGTGAGAACCGCCCGGGCGTTCGAGGAAATCGCCAACCAGATCCGTGCCGAGTTGGCAGACGGCCGCCTGAAAGTCGGCAGCCGCCTGCCCGCCGAACGCACACTGGCTCTGCAATTCGGTGTTTCGCGCAACACGCTGCGCGAAGCCCTGCGCTCACTGGAGCACGCAGGCTTGATTCGCCTGCAGAAAGGCGCCAGCGGCGGCGCCTTCATCAGCGAAGGCTCCGGAGACGCCATCTCCACCAGCCTGATGGACCTCTATCACGTCGGCACCATCACGCCCGATCAGTTGACCGAAGCGAGGATCTGGCTTGAGTCCGTGATCGTGCGTGAAGCCTGCCGCCGGGCAACCCCGGAAGATATCCAGGCACTGCAACAGAACGTCGACGATGCGGCAGAAGCGACCAAGCGAGGTGATTTCCAGCACCGGGCCAAGATCAACCTGGATTTTCACCGCAAGCTCGCGGCCATCACCCAGAACCCGATCATGGTCATCGTGATGGATGGCTTGCTGAACGTGCTGGCCAAGTTCATCCAGACGATCGGTGAATACGAGAACACCTTCGTTCCCCCCTCACGCAAGCGCTTTCTCAAGCATATGGCTGCGGGCGATGCCGATGCGGCAGTGGCCGAAATGGAAGCCAGCCTCAAACGCCTGCAGCGCAACTATTTGTCGCATGCGGGTGTTGCAGGGAATGGCAAAAGGGGACTTGATACTTCGCGGCTCCATGCGTTCCTCCTGGGACCGCCATGCTCCAGCTTGGCATGCAGCGCTTGCAGATACCCCGAATGCCAAGCTGGAGCTTGGCGGTCCCAGGGGAAATCATTCGAGAGAGGAGCCCCGCACATACCGCGCAATCCGGTAGCCCTCCACCATGGCAGGCCCCAACGTGGTCCCTGGCCCCGGGTAGTACCCCTGCATCACGGAGGCCGCGTCATTGCCGCAGGCATATAGCCCCTCCAAGCGCTCACCCGTCTCATCCAGAACGCAGCCGTGAACGTCAGTGACCAGCCCTGCACTGGAGGCCGCGTCACCAGGCCAGACGGCCATGGCGCAGAAAGGACCGTTCTCGACCGGCGCCAGGCAGGGATTGGGCGCGTGGTCAGGATCTCCATTGAAACGGTCGAATACCGACGAGCCCTTGCCAAATTCCGGATCCACGCCCGCCCGCGCGCCTTCGTTGTAGCTGGCCATGCTGGCTTCCAAAGCGCCGGTGGGCATCTGCAACTGGCGGGCCAGTTCGGTCAGCGTAGGCGCGACCGTCAAGTAGCGCCTGGCCGCCCACGGCTTCAGGTTGGTCGTCTGCGGCGCGATCGCGCCCAGGCCGTAGCGGCGGATGAACGCGGCCTCGCAGACCAGATACGCCGGCACCGCGCGCGCCGCTACCATGCCTTCCACGAAGTGATGGTAGGAAGAAGCCTCGTTGACGAAGCGCTGCCCCTGGCCATTCACGGCCACCAGCCCAGGCTTGGCCCGATCCAGGAACAGATGCGGAAACAAACCGGTGCTGCCATCGGATCTCGGCACCTGGGAAACAGGTTGCCAGAAAAAGTTACCGGTATGGCGCTCAATACCCGCTCCCACACCGCGCGCCGCCGCTACGCCTTCGCCTCGGACACTGGGCGGCGCGATGGGATACACCTTCAGGCCGCCGCCATCCAGCTCATGGCGTAGCATTTCATGGTGGCCTACCCCGCCTGTGGCCAGCACCACCCCATGGCGTGCCAGCAGCGCGTGGGTGCGGCCCTCGCATTCGAAACGCGCGCCCGTCACGCGGCCTTTTTCTCGTGTCAGCTCCTGCAAGCGCCAGTTGAAGCGGACATCGACCCCCGCCTGCAGCAGGCTGTAGAACAGCCGTGCCACCAAGGCATTGCCCATCACCAGCCGCGTGCCCCGCGAGTAGCGCAAGCGATCGGCCCCATACCGCAGCACCAGCCGGGCTGAATGGCTGAAATCGCGCCATGAGCGGTACCGGTTCAGCAAGGCCGTGATATCCGCCTTGCCGATCATCATGCCGCCGAGCACCATGAACTCGGGCAAGGGAGGCCTGACTCTCTCGAAGTCCCGCCGCAGCAGACGGCCGTCAAATGGCAGAGGCGAGACAGCTCTGCCGCTGACGGCGGCGCCCGGCAGATCAGGCAGGTAGTCAGGATGCTTGCCTGAACTCGCGAACGCCACGGCGCTACGGGCCTGCAGATAGCTCAAGGCCTCGTCGCCAGTGGCCAGGTAAGCAGCACGGCGCCCTCTGGGATCCAGTGGCCCGATCAGGGCGCCGAGGTATTCGCGTGCAGCCCCCACCGTATCGGCATGGCCGGCCGCTTGACCTTGCCGATTACCCGGAAGCCAGAGCGTTCCAGCGGAGGTGGCGGTGGTACCGCCCACCTGCCCGCTGGCTTCGCACAGCACGACGGAAAGTCCTTCGAGGGCGGCCACCAGGGCCGCCGTCATTCCACCAGCCCCTGCGCCCACGACGATGAGGTCGGGCGCCGTGGCTTCACCAACGCTCATTCCAGAATCCAATGCAGCAGAGAAAACGGCGGATCGGCCTCTGCATGGTGCTCATACACGCCCTTCACCTCCGCACCGATGTTCACGGTTTGCAGGGGATCGCCCAGCAAATTACCCACCATGCGCACCAGGCCGGCATGCGGCAACTCCACCAGCACCGCGAGATAGGGCCCATGCTCCTTCAGGCTGGCGTGCGCCGGGTGCCAAACACGCTCCCAGCTGTAGATGCGCCCCTTGGGCTCCACCTCGACCCAATCGGGATCGAACGCGTGACATTGATGGCAGATCCACTCCGGGCCGAACTGCCAGGTACCGCAATGGCGGCACCGCTGTACCCGCAAGCGCTCTTCGCGCAAACCTGCCCAGTAGGGCGCGGAAAGGCCGTCAGGCTCGGGTACTGGAATGGGAAGACCCGCGGGCAAGTAAGTTTGAGAATGCAGGGACTTAGTCACTGGTGTAACGGCGCTCACAGCACAGCCTCCGATCCAAGCATCAGGTTGCTGACAGGCGCCACCATGGGGCCGCCCACCACCAGCGCCACGTCATGGCGCGGCGCCTGGTTGACAGAGGTGCCGCGCACCTGGCGCACCGCCTCCAGTACCAGTTCAAAGCCATGCATATAGCATTCAGCCAAATTGCCTCCGCTGGTGTTCAAGGGTAGCCGCCCTCTGGGCGCGGTCAGGTTTTCCAGGGTGAGGAATTCGTTGGCCTCCTCAGGCTTGAAGAAACCATGTTCGGCCAGCGCCATGACCACACCACCGGTGAAGTTCTCATAGCTCTGCACCACCCCCACGTCCGCCGGAGTGACTTTCGCCATGTCGTACAGATCCTGCGCCACCGTCCCGAAGTTGGCCGAGGCATATTCAGGCGAGTTGTGCGGGTGGGCCGCGAACCGGTAGCCCGAGCCGGAGGCAGCCCCCAGCAGGTACACGGGCTTGTGGGGAAAATCGCGCGCACGCTCGGCATCCACCAGGATCAGCGCCGCCGCGCCATCGTTCTCCATGCAACAGTCGAACAGGTGGAAAGGCTCGGCGATCCAGCGGGAAGCGTCGTAGCGCGCCTCATCGAGCGGCCGGCCATGCATCACGGCGCGAGGGTTGGCCTGGGCATGCTGGTAGGAAGCCAGCGCGATCGCGCGCAGGGCTTCCTGGCGGACACCGTGCTCATGCATGTAACGCTGCGCGCGCATGGCAAAGCGTTGCGGTGGAGACAGCACACCGTATGGCATGAGGTATGACTTCTCTCCCGACACGGTATCGACCCCGGTCGTCCGGCCAAACCGCCCATGCTGGCCTTGCGCCAGCGAGCGGAACACCACTACGCAATCGGCTTGCCCGGTGGCGATGGCCGCCGCGCCGTTGGCGACCGCCGCGCAGCAGCCTCCTCCGCCGCCGCCCCACTGCATGGTGCTGGATCGCAATCGCGGCAGGCCTAGCGCGGCCGCCAGGCGCGTGGCTTCGCTCCGGTCGTCGCTATAGGAGGCAAATCCATCGATCTGGCGAGGATCCATGCCAGCGTCGGCGCAGGCGGACAGAATCGCCTTGAGCGCCAGCTTGAATTCGGCATCCGGCGACTGTCCGTGCCTGTAATACACGGTTTCTCCGACACCCACCACGGCCACCTGACCGCGCAATGTTCGGATATTTTTCATCGCCGGGCCGCTCCCAAGATGAAAAGCTCCCCCTGGGGGCAGCGGACCACACGAAGTGGGGAAGCGTGGGGGCCATTTTTCATATAGTGATACCCGCCTTCTTGATGACTTCACCCCAGTGCTTCATCTCTCCCGCAATGCGCTGCTCCATCTCCTGCGGTGTGCTGCTGTGCGGTTCGATACGGCGGTCGATGAAGATCTTGCGCACCTCCGGCCTCGCCACGGCCGCCACCACGGCCCCGTGCACTTTGGCAAGGATGTCGGCAGGCACCCCCTTGGGCGCCAGAAGGCCAAACCATGCCGTGGCGGCGAAACCCGGTACCTCCTCCGCGATGGCGGGCAGGCCAGGAACCACGTCAGTGGGCTTGGGTGTTGCAACGGCCAGGTAGCGCACCTTGCCCGATGCCAGCATGGAGGCGCCGTCCAGGCCTGTCACGAAAGCGGCCTGCAGTTGCCCGCCGGCGAATGCCGCCAACAAGGGAGCTCCTCCGCTGTACGGGATGTGCTTGAGCTTGAGGCCAGCCTGGTCGTTGAACTGCTCACCCGTCAGGTGCGAGAGCGATCCATTGCCAACCGAGCCGTAGTTGAGCTTGTCTCCCTCGCGTTTGGCATAAGCCAGGAACTCTTTGAGAGTGCGTGCCGGGCTGTCCGCCGGCACCGCCAGGATCATGGGCGTGAGCGCTACCGTGGAAATAGGCGCCAGATCATGCACAGGGTCATAGGGCACCTTGCGCAGCAGCGACACCACGGCGTTGGGGCCGGTATTGCCAAACGCCAGCGTGTAGCCATCGGGCGCGGCCTTGGCCACCACATCGGTTCCGATGGTTCCCCCCGCGCCCGCGCGGTTGTCGATCACCACCGGCTGGCCCAACAGCTCCTGCATCGGCTGTTGTATGGCCCGGGCCAGTTGATCAGTCGAGCCGCCAGCGGGGTACGGCACCACCACCCGGATCGGGCGTGAAGGATAGCCCTGTGCCCACGCCCGCACAGCGGGCAAAGCCAGCAAGGCAGCCGCGGCGGCCACCCGGCGGCGGTTCAAGTCAATGTTCGCCATGTTGTCTCCACTTGTATGAACTCTTGTGAACTCTTATGAACCTTTAGGGTTGATAGCCAAAACCTTCGCCGAGCTTGGCTTTCATGAACTCACCGCCATGCGCTTTCCAATCGGCTTGCGCGGGAACAGTGATGGAGATGGCCCGCCAGAGAAACTGCGCCGGGTCGGTCGCCGAAGCGGGCACACGGTCTTCTGCCGCCAGGCGCTTCAGAGCGTCCAGCAGCACGCGCCGCATGCGGACAATGCCGATATCGGTCGTTCCCAGATGCTCTTGGCTTCGGTCGTAGATCGGTGCGACACCCGACTGGCAGGCAGCGTCCTGCACCCACAGCCCAGGCAGGCCAGCGTTATGCTTCTTCGCGAGTTCCGCGCTGAACTGGTAGGCATTGCCTCGGTTGAAGACACTCCAGTAGTTGTGATAAGGCTCGCTGCAAGGACGCTGCTCGAACGAGTCCTGCGACGAGTGCCCTGTCTGCCGGCCCGCATGCCCCTCTTTGAACAGTTTGCGGGTTTTTTCATAGAACGGCTGATCCGGGTGATAGGAAAACATCAGGCACAAGGTGTGCTCGTCGTCGATCGGCACCCAGGCATGCCCGCTGAGTTCCGGGAATTGGCTTTGCGGCGGCACCAGGGTCCAGAACGGCATCAGGTACTGATTGACGCGGATGTAGTGGTTGCCTTCATCCATCCGCCTGCGGGAGGCGATGCTCACGCCTGCGTCGTGCACCGAACACTCGAAGGTAGGCGCCAGATCCTGGGCTTGCTTCCATTGGTTGATCACGCCTTTGCTGTCCGCCCGGCCGTGCAGGATGGCTGCGTGGGCGGAATCGATCTCCCCTTCCAGCGCCTGCAGCCAATTGCACTCCTGCACCCGCACCGACAGCGCCACCTGCTCTTCCGGCACCATGTTCCACTCCACGGAGGGAAGCTCAGGCGCGTTCTCGGGCTCTGGCCCCATATAGGTCCAGAGCACGCCATTGCGCTCACGCACGGGGTACGACTTGATGCGCATGTGGGCCACCATGGGTGAGTTGGCGGGCTCCGCCGGCATTTCCAGGCAGCGTCCTTCCACCGAGAACTTCCACCCATGGTAAATGCAGCGCACCCCGCCTTCTTCATTGCGGCCAAACACCAGGGGGGCGCCACGATGAGGGCATGCGTGGTCGACCAGCCCCACCTTTCCCTCGCTGTTCCGGAACGCCACCAGGTCTTCGCCCAACAGACGCACCCGGTATGGCTGCCCGTCGGCCGGCACATCGCGGGCCAGGAGAAAGGGAATCCAGTACAGCCGCATCAAGCGCCCCATCTCGGTGCCCGGCCCCACCCGCACCAAACGCTCGTTGTCTTCGCGGTTCAGCATTTCAATTATTTCCTTTTGGTTGTACCATTGACAAATCCTACCATTAGGCGAGCATCAAAGCAATGTGAATTGCCCGGCTTGCCGCATCTCCTCGCACTTCTCACCCATGACGCCCCTGTCCCTGCACATCCGCCAGATCCGCCTGGAGGCGAACGACACCCTTTCCTTCGATCTCGCGGCACCGGATGGCGCCGAGCTCCCCTCGTTCAGCGCCGGCTCCCATATCGACATCCAGATACCCGGCGGCCCGCGCCGCAGCTATTCGCTGACAGGTGCCTCCAACCGCCGGGACCGCTACCGGATCGCGGTGAAGCATGCCCAGGACAGCCGGGGCGGCTCACGCTGGCTGCACCAATCGGCGCGGGTGGGCATGGCCCTGGAGGTCCATGGGCCGCGTAACCAGTTCGAATTGGCCGAAGACGCTCCTTTCACCGTTCTGCTGGCTGGCGGCATCGGCATCACCCCGCTTCTGCCCATGGCAGCGCGATTGAACGAGCTGAAGCGCTCATGGGCGCTGCACTACACCACCCGGCGCAAACGGGATCTGGCGTTTGAGCGGGAGCTGCGGAGCCTGGAAACGCTGGGACACGGGAAAGTGCATCTCCATTGCACGGCCGAGGGCGACGCCCGCCTGGACCCGGTGGGCATTGCCAGGCAGGCTCCGCTCGACAGCCATGTGTACGTGTGCGGGCCTCAAAGCCTGATCGATGCCACGCTGGAAGCCTGCGCCTCACGGCCTTCGCAGCATGTCCACCATGAGCGCTTCAACGCCACGCAATCTCCGGCCACCAATGGCAGCTATGAGCTGGTTCTGGCGCGCAGCGGGCGGCGCCTGCCGGTGGCGGCGGGGCGCACTATGCTGTATACCCTGCTGGAAGCCGGTATCGACGTGCCTTTTTCATGCACACAGGGCATCTGCGGCAGTTGCCGCGTCGACGTGATCGGGGGATCGCCTGATCACCGCGATGAGTACTTGAGCGATGACGAGCGCGAGAGCGGGCGCTGCGTCATGGCCTGTTGCTCGGGCTCGCACAGCCCCGAGCTGACGTTGGATTTGTGAAAGCAGTTCGGCATAACTCTGGTCTCGTCATTCCCGCGCAGGCGGGAATGACGTCTAGAGAGTTCCCGAGCGAACTAGCGCAACTCCGTTACCGCCAACCCGACAGCACGTCACCCACAGTGACCGCCTGCTTGGGTGCCGCCCCCTGAATGCGTGCCGGTGTTCTCGAGAAACGGGGTGCAGGCGCGGTGTGCATCACGCCATCCAGCTCCTGGAAAGCGGCGCGTGCCTGCATATGCGGGTGGCGGGCAGCCTCGCTCAAGGTGAGCACAGGCGCAAAACAAGCGTCCGAGCCTTCGAGCAATTCACACCATTCGGCCCGGGTGCGCGTGCGGAAAATCCGCGCTAGCGTCTCCTCCATTTCCGGCCAGCGTGCGCGGTCGTTCTGGGCTTGGCGAAGCTCTTCGGGCACACCGAGCTTCTCGCACAGCAGCTCGAAGAACTTGGGCTCGATCGCCCCTACCGACACCTGACTGCCATCGGCCGTGTCGTAGGCGCGGTAGTATGGGGCCCCGCCATCAAGCATGTTGGCGCCCCGTGTCTCTTCATACGTGCCGCGCAGACGCTGCGTTTGAAACAACGTCATGAGCGACACCACGCCGTCGCAGATGGCCGCATCCACCACCTGCCCCTGCCCACTGCGCCGCGCTTCCAGCACCGCAGCCAGAATGCCCACCACCAGGTACAGGCTGCCGCCACCGTAATCTCCCACCAGGTTCAATGGAGGCACCGCGGTCCGGTCCTTCTCGCCGATGGCCGCCAACGCGCCCGAGATCGAGATGTAGTTGATATCGTGGCCCGCCGCCTGTGCCAGAGGGCCCTCCTGGCCCCATCCTGTCATGCGGCCGTAGACGAGCTTCGGATTGCGCCCCGCCACCGCATCCGGACCAAAGCCCAGACGCTCCATCACGCCAGGCCTGAAGCCCTCGACCAGGACATCGGCCTGCCCCAGAAGCTCCATTACCTGCGCCTTGTCTTCAGGATTCTTCAGATCCAGCAACACAGTCTTGCGCCCTCTCCCCACGATATCCAGTTGGTCGCCCAAGTTCGCCCCAGGCCGATCCACCCGAATGACCTCCGCGCCAAGGTCAGACAGCAGCATGCAGGCAAAGGGCCCCGGGCCGATGCCCGCGAACTCGATGACACGGACACCCGCCAGCGGGCCGGCGGCGGAAGAAGGCGAAGTACTCATGAAGACCTTTCAAAATGGATTCGGCGCATTCAATTTGCCAGCGCCTGGCATGCAACTATACAATCTTTGGATCAACCATTGATAAAAATGAACCATCAGGATCAAACCCCACCCACCTCCTGTGCACGGGAGCGCCTGCACACACGGTCGGTGGAATACAACGGCTACCGCCGCCAAGACGGCCTCTGGGACATCGAGGCCGAGCTGCGCGACTACCGCCACTACGACACTCAAACGCCGACGGGGCTGCTGCCGGCTCAAGCATCGGTGCATCACATGGCGATCACCCTGACACTGGACGATGACTTGACGGTGCAGGATGTCAGCGCCAGGATGATGAGCACGCCTTTCGGCTCGTGCCTTGAAGTCGAAACGAGCCTCAAGCCCATGGTGGGCGCCCGCATCGGATCCGGCTGGCGGCGTGCCATCACTGAGCGGATTGGCGGGATCCAAAGCTGCACGCACCTGCGTGAATTGCTGGCCAACCTGGCCACCGCTGCTCTGCAGACCATTCCGACCTGGCATGCCCAGCAAACGAAAAAGCAAGGACAGAGCCCCGGGGGCCGTCCTCACTATCTGGGCCAGTGCCATGCCTGGCGGCTGGACGGCCCGCTCGTCCAAAAGATCTACCCCAAATTCCATCAACCCTCTCAACAGGAAAACCCATGAGCCAGACCGAAGAACGCCAGCCCCGCGGCATGTACTTCGAGGATTTCGAGATCGGCAAAGCCATCATCACCTCCCGCCGTACCGTGACACTCACGGACATCGTGAACTTCGCCTGCCTTTCAGGCGACCACAACGCGCCCCACATCGACCACGAATTCTGCAAGACCCAGTCCTATGGCGAACCCATTGCGCACGGCCCGCTGGTTCTGGCGATCGTGGGAGGACTGCAGTGCCTGAGCGGCATCAATGACGGCACCATCATCGCCATGACCGGGCTGGACAACTGGCGCATGCATCTGCCGGTCAAGTCAGGGGACACGATCCATGCGGTGATCACGCCCACGGAGAAGAAGCTGACGAGCAGCGGCACCAAGGGCATCGTCACCTGCGAGCGCATCGTGAAGAACCAGCGCGGAGAAATGGTGCATTCGATGCTCATCTCCAACATGTACAAGTGCCGGAGCGCCCAGGCGTGAGCTCGGGCGAACATGGCACCGCCCCAATAGAGCGGCAAGTCTTCGGCAAGGTGCTGCTTGAGCGCGAGGGCGCGGTCTCCATCGTGACCTTGAACCGCCCGGAGCGCCGCAATGCCCTCGGCGAAGGCCTGCGCGAAGACCTGGTGGAAGCCATGGCGGCAGCGGACGCTGATAATGCCACCCGCGCCATCATCCTGACCGGTGCCGGCAATTGCTTCTGCGCGGGCGGTGATCTCAAATGGATATTGGCCGGTCTTGAGTCCGACGAAGGCCGGCCGCTGCAGGACAAGACCGATCCGCCGCGCGATGCGGCATTGCTGTCGGTCTATGAATCCCGCAAACCGGTCATCGCGGCGGTCAATGGCCCGGCCTTTGGCGCCGGCATGAACCTCGCGCTGGCTGCGGACATCCGGATTGCCTCCAGCACGGCGCGCTTTTGCCAATCGCACGTGTTGCGTGGCCTGATGCCCGACTACGCCGGCACTTATCTGTTGCCGCAGATCGTCGGCCATGCCAAGGCTTGCGAGCTGGTCTACACCGGCGCCATCGTGGACGCCCAGGAGGCGCTTCACCTGCGCATGGTCAACACCGTGGTCGATCCGGAGCAGGTCATGCCCTCGGCGCTCGCCATGGCAGCGGTCATTGCCCGCAACGCGCCCTTGCCCATCCGGCTGGCCAAGCGCGCCCTTCAGCGATACCACCAGGGCGGCATCCGTGAAGCGCTGGACCGGGAAACCGCGGCGCAGAACATCTGCTACGACACCCAGGACGGCCGAGAAGGCTTGCGAGCCTTTGTCGAGAAGCGCGACCCTGTGTTCCACGGCCGCTAGAGCGCTCTTGAGTAAAAACTGACCGTCAATAGCCGTCATTCCCGCGCAGGCGGGAATCCAGGGGGCCTTGGAAGGATGCACTGGATTCCCGCCTGCGCGGGAATGACGGTGGGGGTGGCTTCATCTCATAAATCAACAGTTCTCTAGATACAAAAAAACCGGCTGAGGCATCTACACGCCTCAGCCGGTTTTGCGTTACTTAGCCTTCAGCCTTCGCTTACAGATCCATCTGCTTGGCCAGGATGTTGCGCTGGATCTCGCTGGTGCCGCCGCCGATCGGGCCCACGCGTGAGTCGCGGAAGAACATCTGCATGTCGTACTCGTTCGAGTAGCCCGCCCCGCCCAGGATCTGCATGCCCATGTCGGCGCATTTGAAGTTGTTCTCCGTGGCCACGATCTTTGCGATGGACGCCTCGGTCACGGCGGGCTTGCCCGCGTCCAGCACGTCGGACAGGCGGTAGACCATCTGGCGGGCTGTTTCGGAGAGAATAAGCATATCGGCGAGCTTGTGCTGGATCACCTGGAAGCCGGAAATGGGCTGGCCGAACTGAATGCGTTCCTTGGCATAGTCGCGGGCGTATTCCGTGATCTTGAAGCAATGGCCGGCGGAAATGGCCGCCAGACCCAAGCGCTCCAGCGCCAGGCAGTTCATGATGTTTTTCCAGGCACGGCCTTCGCCGCCAAACAGGTTGGTGGCCGGTACGCGCACATTCTCGAAGAAAACCTCGTTGGCATGCGTGGTGCGGCGCCCGAGCATGGACAACGGGCGAACGGTCACGCCCGGCGCCTTGGCATCCACCAGCAACGTGCTGATGCCCTGGTGGCGGTTGCTGCTGTCCCTGTCAGTGCGGGTAATCACCACAAAGTAGTCAGCCACGTGGCCGCAGGTGATCCACACCTTGTTGCCGTTGAGCACATACTCGTCGCCCTGGCGCTCCGCAAAGGTCTTCACGCCCGCGACGTCTGAACCGGTACCTGGCTCGGACATGCACAGCGACAGCTTGGCCTTGCCCGCGATGATCTTGGGCATCAGCTCCTTCTTCAGTTCCGGCGTGCCGAACTTGGCGATGTGCATGCCGGCATAGATGCCCGAGGTGGTGATCGCCTGCGCGATACCGGTGTAGTAGTAGCCCAGGGTTTCCAGGAACACAGCGATGTCCCGGTAAGACCCGCCCATGCCCCCCAGCTCCTCGGGATAGAACAGGCCGATGTAGCCGGCATCGGCCAGGGCCTCATACGCCTCGTGCGGGAACTCGCGAGCTTCATCCATCTTGCGGATCTTTTCCCACGGCAGGTGCCTGCTCAGCAAATCAAGCACGCCTTCGCGCATCATGATTTGGTCTTCGGTCAGGCCAACGGTATTGAAGAGGGACATCAGGAATCTCCTTGTGTGAAATCAGTCAGTAAAGGGAAGGTTCAATCTGGAAGGCTCAATCTGGAAGGCTCGATCTGGAAAGTTCAAGCGATCGGTCTCGCCGCGAACAAAGGCCCGTCCCGATAGCTCAGCACCAGCATCTCCACGGCTTGGCCAATCGCGAACGGCGTGCCTTCGCGGTCCACCAGCCGGCATGCCAGGCGGATGCCGCTCTCGAGATCGACGATGCCGCAGGCATAGGGCGCTTCGGGAGCAAAGACGGTGGGAGCGGCATGGATGCGGGTCCACGAGTACAAGGTGCCTCGCGAGCTCAGATCAGTCCATGCCACTTCGGTAGACCAGCAATGCGGGCACACCGGTTTGGGCGGGAATGTCTGCTTGCCGCAGCTCTGGCAGCAGGTGCTCTGCCAGCGCCCTTCGCCCAGAGCAGACCAGAAGTCCTTGGTGAATCCTGAAATGCGGGGTGGATAGGCCCTCTCGGCCTCGATGGTCAGGGTGGGGAGCGTCATGCCTTGGCCTCCAGCACGTGAATGAGAGCGGCGTTGTAGTTGCCCAGTTCGCCCGTGGCCAACCCGAAACGGGCATTGCGCACTTGCCGCTCGCCAGCCCGGCCGCGCAGCTGTTCAGCCAGTTCCACGTAGTTGTAGAGCGAGGTCACGTAGGCCGGATGCCCCCGCGACGTGAGTCCGCCCGACGTGGAAACCGGTATCCGGCCGCCCAGTCGGGTTTCGCCTTCGGAGGCAGCGCGTGCACCCTGCCCCTTGGGCACCAATCCGATGGCCTCGCTCACCAGCACCTCCACGATCGTGCACGGCGCATACAGCTCGGCGACGTCGATATCGGCGGGACGGATACCGGCCTGCTCGTAGGCCGTCTGCGCGGCCTGCTGGGCGGATGTGAATGCGATCATGTCGTTGGGTATGTCGCTGATCTGATGCGTGCCGTCGTGGCAGAAGCCGCGTCCGCGGACCAGCACATAAGGGCGGCCCAATTCGCGCGCGACTTCTTCGCTCGCCAGCACAAGGCAAGCCGCGCCGTCACCGCGGGGCGGCACGTCATACAGGCCCAGCGGCTCCACGATGGGGCGCTGCCCGACCACATCCTGCAGGGTGATGGGCTTGCGGAACTGGGCGAGCGGGTTCAGGCTGGCATGGTGGCGGTTCTTGACCGCCACGGCCGCCAGTTGCTCCCGCGTGGCGCCGTGCTCATGCATGTAGCGCATGGCATCCATGGCATACCAGGCGATCGGCGTAAAACCCGCCGAGGTATGGAAATCCACATCCCCCGTGGTGCGCATGCTGCTCATCATGTGCTCGGCCGCCGAAACCGCGCTTTCCATGTTGATGCCGAGGGCCAGGGACACTTCAGCGCGGCCCAGCATGATATCGTTGCAGGCTTGGTCGAAGGCCAGCGCGGCCGTCATTCCGTTGCCCATCACCTCCATCACGTTGCCGCGGCATGACAGGCGCAACTGGCCCATGAGGAAGGTGTGAAAGTACTTCTGCCTCGTGTAGGGCCGCGGCAACGTGAACACCAAGCTCTGGATGTCCTGCTTGTCGACGCCCGCATCCCGCACGGCTTCGACCACGAGACGCGTCATGATCTCGTGTTCCAGGACCTGAAGCGCCTCCTCGTCCGCCGTCTGATGGCGGCCCACCGGAATGGCACTGGCTCCGATGATGGCAACAGCTTTCGTCATGCTTTCTCCTGCGCGCTCAAGCCTGGGTGCCGAAGGCGCCGGCCTGTCTGGCACTTGCCAGCTTTTCTTCGTTCCATCCGAGCACGTCCTTCAGGATCTCGTCGGTATCGGCCCCCACCGCTGGAGCAGCCTTGGCCGCGCGCGCTGGCGTGCGGTCGAGGCGCAGCGGCGTGGCGATGTTCGGCACCCACCCTTTGACCGGATGGGGAATGCGCTCCACCAGGTTCCGGGAACGCGCTTCGTCGGATGCCAATGCCTGAGCCAGCGTCCGGACAGGGCCGCTCGGAACCCCCGCCGACCGCAAGCGCGGCTGCCAATAGCTCCAAGGCTGTTTGCCAAAGGCGTCCTGCATCAGCTCGAACAGGAATTCCCTTTGATTCAGACGATTGGCGCGCTTGGACAGCACGGGGTCGTGGGCAATGTCCGGACGCTCCAGTACCTGCTCGAACAGGCGAACGAAAATGCCATCGTTGCCGCAGTTGATGTAGAACGGCAGATCCTGGCACTGGAAAACACCGGAAGGACAGGTATCGGGGCTGGTGTTGCCATTGCGCTGGGGTTCGTAGCCCGTGGTCAGGTGCTGCATGGCGCCGAAGCCCGTCATGAGGATCGCGGTATCGAACAGCGCCACCTCGACCCTTTGGCCCATGCCGTCCTTGGCGCGGGCCATCAAGGCCAGCAAGATGGCATTGGTCGCAGTCATGGCGGTGCTGATGTCCATGATGGCCGAGCCCGTGCGCACGCCCTGCCTGTCCGAGTATCCGTTCATGGAGATGAAGCCGCTTTCAGCCTGTGCGATGGGATCGAACCCCAGGCGGTCGGCATAGGGGCCCGTACGGCCGTAAGCCGAGACTGAGCAGTAGA
This sequence comes from Ottowia sp. VDI28, assembly GCF_049532675.1. NCBI lineage: Bacteria > Pseudomonadati > Pseudomonadota > Betaproteobacteria > Burkholderiales > Comamonadaceae > Ottowia > Ottowia sp. VDI28. The sequence goes on from NZ_CP149820.1 coordinate 4,108,392, forward strand.
TCAGCTTGGGGTTGACCGCCTTGCATGTCTCGTAATCGAGGCCGAAGCGCTCCATGACCCCCGTGGAGAAGTTCTCCACCAGCACGTCGGCCTGCGCGATCAACTCCAGAGCCACCGCCAACCCCTCGGCCGATTTCATGTTCAAGCCGATGCTTCGCTTGTTGCGGTTGGTCCAGAGGTAGGGAGCACCTTGCGCCGGCAGCTCCGGATCCATCGGAGGGTAGTAGCGGAAGTCATCGCCCTTGACGGGGGCCTCCACCTTGATCACGTCGGCGCCGAAATCGGCCAGCGTCATCGTGGCCAGCGGGCCCGCGACGAAGTGCGTGAAATCGACCACGCGCACCCCCGAAAGCACACCCTCGCGAGTCTCCGACGAGGCCTTCTGCGGCGGCAGGGAATCAATTCTGTCTTGATCAAACACGGCGTCCTCGGCTCTCTCTAATAAATGTCAATGGTTCTACCATATATTACAGAAAAAACACCTCTTGGGTCAAGGCGCCTTGTGAGGCCTATCCGTTGAGATGCAGGAAAGTTGGAAAGGGGAGCTACTAGTTCAGTGGACTAGTCGTGCCAGCTCACCGCAGTTGCGGCGTCCGCGCGGCCGGTACGAAAACCGTTGGCGGGGTGCTCCAGGTCGGCATAACCCAGCGAAATGCCACACACCACCCGCCTGGTGGATGGCAGGCCGAAGAACGCCCTCACCCGCTCAGGCCGTTTCGCCAGGGCCGCCTGGGCGATACAGTTGACGCCCAGGCTTGTCGCGGCCAGCATGAAGTTGGCCACGTAGCCGCCGCAATCGATTGCCCCGTAGACGCCGAGCGCTTCATCGGTGGTGATCATCACCACGTGCGGCGCGCCAAACAGCCGCAGGTTCTCCCCCGCTTGCCGTGCGGAGGCTTCGCGGTCGCCTCTGGCGATTCCCACGCTGTCATACAAGGCCAACCCGCTCTCGCGCCGGCGCTGCTGGTAGACCCCCTCATAAGCGAGAGGCCAGGGAAAGTCCTGCGCGTCACCGCCCTCGTCGCCCGCCAAAGGAGGAGCTTGGAGAATCTGCCGGAAGCGCTCGGTGGCCTCGCCTCGTGTGATATGCACCTGCCATGGCTGGGTGTTGCACCAGGACGCAGTGCGCTGCGCCAGCGAGACAATCTGGTCCAGCGTGGCTTGCGGCACCGGATCAGGGCGGAAACGCCGGCAACTGAAGCGCTGCGAGAGCAAGCGCTCCAGCACGGGTGCATCATCGGCCATATCAGCGGGAAGGCTGGAAGAGTTCATGTCTGTTCATCTCGTATTGGCCATCGGCATGGAGGCCGCGCGGATAAGCTGCGTGTGCTGCGCGGTGATCAAATGCCCCGAGGCTTTCATGTAGGCAGGGAAATCAGGATGGGTATCACGCGCCTGGCAGCGGCGTTCGTAGTCCGCCAGATCCTGATAGGCCCACAGATGAACGAACTGGTTCTGCGGCCCCACGAAACTCGTCCAGAAGCCCAGCGGATGCCCCAGTGTGTCCATCAGCACCGGCATGGCCAGGCGATTGAACACATCCAGGAACTCCGGCATCTTCCTCAACGCGATCGTGTAGGTTCGATGGTCGATCAGCGGCCTGCCGGCAGGCGCCATGAAAGCGGGTTGCATCTCCATGGCGGTCATGCGGCTTGAGGCCCTGCCACGGTGTCAGCGATGTGATGAGCCGTCACGAAGGCAAACGTCATGTTCGGCCCGTGCGTGATGCCGGCACCCGGGTAGTTGCCACCCATGAGGCTGGCCCGGTCGTTGCCCACCGCGTACAACCCGGAGATGGGCGCACCGTCCTCACGCAACACTTCGCCCGCCACGCTGGTGCGAAGGCCGTCGAAAGTACCGAGGTCGCCCATGAGGACCTTGACCGCGTAGAACGGACCGGTTTCGACCGGCGCCACGCAGGGATTGGGCTTGTGTTCAGGATCGGCGAGATAGCGGTTGAAGCTCGTGCCGCCCCGCCCGAATGCGGGATCTTCGCCACGAACGGCATCCTTGTTGAACTCGCGCACAGTGGCTTGCAGTTGTTCAGGATCGATGCCTGCCGCGCGGGCCAGATCACCCAGCGTCTTGCCTTCGAGAAGGTAGCCGCTGCGTATGAAGCGCCCGATCGGCATGGGCGCGGGCTTGACATAGCCCAGCCCATACTTGGCCAGCGCGGCCTTGTCGCAGATCAGCCACATGGCCGTTTCTGAAAAGTCCGCGCATGCGCGGTGCAGCGCCGCCCCTACGTCATGGTAGGAATTCGACTCATTGGTGAAGCGCTTGCCGTTGGCCAGCACACCGATGATGCCCGGCTTGTAGCGATCCAGCAGATGAGGGAACACGCCGACTTCACCGTCGGGAAAATCAACCCGCGTCACCGGCATCCAGGCGGCAGGCTCGGTGAACCGTATATCCACCACGCCGCCGGCCGATTCAGCCATGTTGCAGCCGTCGCCGGTGTTGCTCTTGGGTGTGGGCGACAGGTGCGCGTGGCCCCGGCGCACATGAGGATAGGCTTTGGCGATGCGCTTGGCATCGTGCGGAAAGCCGCCGCATGCCAGGACAACCCCATGCCGCGCGGTGAACCGCTGCTCGCCATCAGGGCCGCCGGCCACCACACCCTCCACGTGGCCGCCGGCCTGCTGCAGTTGCCGCACGGCCATTCCGGTCATGATCGGAACACCCAGGTCCAATGCGGACTTCGCCAGCCGGGCCGCCAGCGCGTTGCCGCTGGTGACCTCCACCCCCTTGCGATAAAGCATCAACTCCTTCATGTGATTGAGCAGCCGCTTGGTCACGTAGGCGAACGAGGTCACCGACTTGGTCACCCGGAAGAAATGCTTCAGATCGGCATTCGAGGAGTTGAACATCATCCCCATGAAGGTGATGGTGCGCAGCGGACTCTTCAGCCGTGCCATGTCCTTGCCCAGGCCCCGGATATCGTAGGGTGCGGCGAGAATCGACCGCCCCACGTCCACACCGGCGGGTGCGGTGGGATGGTAGTCGGGGTACAACGTGGGCACGAACTTCATGGACGTCTCGCGCTCCAGGAATTCGACCATGCGGGGACCGTTTTCAATGAAGGCCGTGACGGCCGCCTCATCGTAGAAAGCGCCGCATTCAGATCGCAAGAAGGTACGCACCTTCTCAGCCGAATCGGCCGGATTCTGCGCCTTGCCGAAATGCGTCAACGGCACCCAGAGCACCCCACCCGAGAGCGCAGTGGTTCCGCCGAAGACAGGTTCTTTCTCCAGCACCAGCACATCCAGTCCGCGTTTGCGCGCGGTAATGGCACACGTCAAGCCGGCCGCGCCGGAGCCGACGACGATCAGGTCGAATTCGGATTTCATCGACATGCTGGTCTTCAGTCAGCCTTGATGTTGTATTTGGAGATCACTTCCCGCCACTGAGCTGCTTCGTTCTTCATGATCTGACCCAGTTCCGCAGGGGTGGATGTGCGCGGCAGCGCGCCCGTGGGCAGAAGGCGCGTTTTGAACGACTCGTCGCTCATGACCTTGACCATGGCCGCATTGATCTTCTGGACAACGCTGTCCGGCGTTGCGGCAGGTGCGAGCAAGCCGAACCAGACCTCGGAGACAAAACCAGGCACGACGCTGGCAATGGTGGGCACGCCCGGCACCACGGGCGACGGCGCTGCGGTGGCCACGCCCAGCATGGTGAGATTGCCCTGCTGGACTTGACCCAGCATCGAGGACGAAGGTGTGGTCATCAGCATCTGCACCTCTCCCGTGCTGGCAGCCATGGTCGTGGCGGCTTCGCCTTTGTAGGGCACGTGCTCGACCTTCAGCCCCGCCATCGAAGCGAACCGGGCAGACGCCAGGTGGCCATAGGACGCCGTCCCCGCAGAGGCATACATGATCCCTTGAGGCTCCGAGCGTACGTACTTCAGAAAATCGGTCAGATTCGCGGCCGGCACCTTCTTGCTGGTCACCAGCACCATCGGAACCGCCGTGACCTGCGTCACGGGTTTGAAATCCTTCAGGGCGTCATAGCCAGCCGTTTTATTGAGCAGCGGCGCGATCACCACCCCGTTGTTCGGATACAGCAGCGTGTGTCCGTCGGGTTTGGAACGGATCACCGCCTGCGCCGCGATGGCCCCTGAAGCGCCTGGCTTGTTGTCCACGATCACCGGCTGGCCCAATGCCTTGCCCAGCGCATCCTGGAACATGCGGACCTGCGCATCGCTGGTGCCTCCCGCGGGATAGGGAACCACGATGGTGATCGGCCGCGTAGGAAATGCGGCATCTCCCTGGGCATTCGCTGCCAGCGCCAAACCCGTGATCGCCAGGGCGGCAGCTATCTTGATCGTCTCTCTCATGTATGGGCCTCGATGATTTCAATGGTCCATCCATTATAAAGGTAGAATCGTTCATTGAAACGCAAGAGAGCGCATCATGGCCAGATGGAGCGAACAGGAAAGCGTGCGGGCACAGCACAGCCACCCCAGAGTTCAAGGGTCTGGCTGAGAGTCCTCGCCCTACAGCATGGAGCGCAATTCCGCCGCGGCTTCGCGCAGGCGCTCCACTACCCTGTCAGTCTGCTGTTGAGTGCCGCCCTGCGGAACAATCACGTTGAGTGCCGCTACGGTGCGGCCCTGTGCATTGCGCAGCGGCACGGCGATGGCATGCACGCCAAGTTCATGCTCCTCGCTGGCGATGCAATAGTCCTGCCTGGCCGTTTCCTCTATGAGCGCCTTGAAATCCGCAAGATCGGTGGTCGTATGCGGCGTCAGGCGCGGCAAGCTGCGCCCGGCCAGCCAGATATCCAGCTCATCGCTTGTCAGCGCGGCCAGCAGCACCCTGCCCGTCGAGGTGGCGTGCGCCGGCAACCGGGCGCCCAGGTGCATACCATAAGCCAGCAGACGGGTGGTCGGCGTAGGGCCGGCCCCGCGCGCGACGATGACGACTTCATCGCCGTCGAGCATCACGGCGGAATACACGTCCTGCGTTTCTGCCGCAAGCCGGTTGAGCGTGGGCTGGATCACGCGCGGAAGCCGTGCCGAAGCCAGGTAGGCGCCCGACAAGCGCAGCACACGAGGGCTCAGCCAGAAATAGCTGCCGTCCGTCTCCAGATAACCCAGGTGCGCCAATGTGAGCAAATGGCGCCGTGCCGCCGCGCGGGTCAGGCCCGCCCGTTCGGCGGTTTGCGTGGCATTGAGGCGCTGGCGCTCGGTATCGAAGCTTTCCAGCACGGCCAGCCCTTTGACGAGGCCATCAATGGTGTCTGCGCGGGTAATGCTCATGAGTTTCTTTTAGAACGTGTTCATGATCTCGTCGCGAGGGCCCTTGTGTTCGAAAAGCTGTGGCTGCAAGGCGCAACCCGCAGGGATACCTCGTGGTATCGCGAGGATTTGCAACGCGGCAGACGCAGTTTTTGCGGGCGCCGTGCAACGGGCGCAAGGGCCCCGTGAGGAGATTGTGAACACGTTCTTAGAGTTTTGCGCGATGATCGCACAAATCATTCGATCATCGCGCAATTGACGGAAGTCACGCTGGCGCAGCCCATGCATGAAATCTAAGCTCAGTGAATTGGCCCTAAGAGCGTGTTCAAAGGCCACACAAGTCGCTTAGATAAGGAGACCATCATGCGCACCCAAGTCGTCATCGTGGGCGCCGGCCCTTCCGGCCTGCTGCTTGGCCAACTGCTGCACAAGGCGGGCATCGATGCCGTGATCGTCGAGCGGGTTTCAGGCGAGTATGTGCTGGGCCGCATCCGCGCGGGTATTCTGGAGCAGGTCACCATCGATCTGATGGACGAAGCCGGCGTGGGCGCCCGCATGCACGAGGAAGGGCTGGTGCATGGCGGCATTGAAATGCTGTTCGGCGGCGAGCGCCATCGCGTGGACCTGAACAAGCTCACCGGCGGAAAGAACGTGATGGTCTATGGCCAGACGGAGATGACCCGGGATCTCATGGAAGCACGGGCGGCCGCAGGCCTGCCCACCATCTACGAGGCCAAGGACGTGCGCGTGCACGACTTCGACAGCGCCAAGCCTTACGTCACCTACGAGAAAGACGGGAAAACCGAGCGTATCGATTGCGACTTCATCGCCGGTTGCGACGGATTCCACGGGGTATGCCGCGCCAGCGCGCCACGGAATGCCATCAAGGAATACGAAAAGGTGTACCCCTTCGGCTGGCTGGGCCTTCTCTCGGACACGCCGCCCGTGAACCATGAGCTGATCTACGTGAACAGCCCCCGGGGCTTCGCCTTGTGCAGCCAGCGCAGCCACACGCGCAGCCGCTACTACCTGCAGGTCCCCCTGACCGACAAGGTCGAGGAATGGACAGACGATGCTTTCTGGCAGGAGCTGAAGCTGCGCCTGGACGACAAGGGCCGGCGTGATCTGGTGACCGGCCCCTCGATCGAGAAGAGCATTGCGCCGCTGCGCAGTTTCGTGACCGAGCCGCTGCGCTTTGGCCGCATGTTCCTGGCGGGCGATGCCGGCCACATCGTGCCGCCCACCGGCGCCAAGGGCCTGAACCTCGCCGCGACCGATGTGAAATATCTGTTCGACGCCATCACCGAGTACTACAAGGACAAGAGTGAAGCCGGTATCGACGATTACTCACGCAAATGCCTGGCCCGCATCTGGCGCGCCGAGCGCTTTTCCTGGTGGTTCACGCAATTGATGCACCGTTTCCCGCACGACGAAGCCATCACCTCCAAGTTCCAGAACGCCGAACTGGACTATCTGATGCATTCCGAAAGCGGCCAGAGGACGATTGCGGAAAACTATGTTGGCCTGCCGCTGGATTTCGGCACGGCCAAACCCTGAAATCCGCTGACCCCCGCCCCAAAGGGCGGCGATACTTGCGCGGTTGAGATAACAGGGGCGGAAGGATTCCGAAAGGCGCCAGCCACGGAGGTTGGTCCGTTCCTGGCTCCCTTTCCGCTTCCAAGTGACCGCCATGACGCCCTATTTGCAAACAGCGCGCAGCTACCTGCTCGGCCGCCAATTCGATACCTGTGAAAGCTGGCTCCTCGGCCTGCATGATGAGTACCGCCGCAACCCGGACAGCGAGGCCGAGGCGGCAGCCATGCGGGCCGGCGAAAGTGCGCTGCGCTCCATCGGTGAAGCCACCGCGCAATGGCTTCGGAAATCCCCCGACAGCTATGCCGCCTTGATGATGCGCGGCCACTACCTGTGGGCTTGCGGCAGACAAGCGCGCGGATCTACGTCGGCCAGTCAAGTCTCCCGGGGGCAATGGAGCAGGATGCATGAATGCTTCAGTGAAGCTTGCCACCTGTTCCATCGTGCGGCTCTGGGCGCGAAAAATCCCGGGCTTGCACTGTCCATGATCGGCCGGATGGTCTGGGTGGGAGGCGACTCGGTCACCGAAGGTTTAAGCTTTCCTGGGGGCGGGACTGGTATGCGTATGGCCTTTCGGCAGACCCAGCCTCCCATGCGCTGCGGGTGGCCCGGTTGCATGGGCTGCGCCCGGAATGGGGCGGCTCGGAAGAAGCCATGGCACGCTATCTGCCGGCGCCGGAACATGCGGCGTTGACACCGCTCGGACGGCAGCGGTTGGAGCGCATGTCGAAATCGGTGCTCGGGTTTTATCGCTTCATGTTCCAGGGCCAGCGGGAAGCGGGCCGGCGGCTGATCGATGAGGCGATCGCGCTGCTGCCGCAAGATGCCTTTGGCTACTACTGGCGGGTGTTGATCGACCGCTGCGAGGGCCGCTACCAGGACGCGATCGAATACAGCGGCAAAGCACTTCAGTTGGATCCGGACTATACGGACATTCTCTGGGAAGGCACGCAAGCGCGTTGGGCTCACGACAAGAAGGACCCGAAAATCCTGCCGCAACTGAAACGCCTGGTGGCGCTGGGGCATGAAGAGGCGTTCCTCTCCCTTGGCGATTATCTGGACACGGTGCTGGACGATGCCGGCGGAGCCTATGACGCCTGGAAAAAAGGCGCGGACGAGGGGCTGGCGCTTTGCGCGCTAAGGCTCGCCGAGGTAGCTTATGGTCAGGGGCGCGGCGTCAAGCAGGATGGCGACCAATCGGTCTTCTGGTATTTGCGCTCGTACCAGCTCGGCTGGCATGGGGCGGTGGCCAATGCCTACTGGCCGGTGATTCAGGGACGCGCACCAGGCTACAGCCTGCAGACACTGGCCCCGACGCTGATCGAGGCAGCGAACGTGCACGGCGAGCATTTCTCGCACGGCCGATTGGCCGACGCCATCGAAGACCAAGGCCTGCGCTACAACGAGTCGGGCCTGGTACGGCTGACGCAGACAGCGCTGGCTGATGACCCCGAGGGCATTCAGCTGTATCTGCATCACCTGACAACGGCGGCGGAACACGGACATGCCTATTCCCAAGTGAAGCTGGCACAGCTTCATCGCCAAGGGCAAATGGTGGAGCAGTCTTCCGAACAGGCTGAAGACTGGCTCCGGGCCGCCATCGACGGCGGCTCCGGTGCCGTCGCAGCCAACGGCAAGCGGCTACTGGCCGAAATGATCCAGACGGGCGAGACCGGGAACGGCGAGACGGCGCAGACGGAAGCAGTCGAGCTCTTCCAGGCCGCCTTGAACGAGGCCGGTGAGAGCGACGTGGCGGGCCAGTGGGCGCTGGTCGGGCTGGCGCGTGCCCATGACCGTGGCCTGGGCGTCAGGAAAGACCGCGAAGCCGCCCTCAAGTGGGCCGCGCGTGCCGAGAAGGCGGGTGTGAAGCTGCCCGATGACCTGAAGCATCTGTCTTTCGATAGCAACCATAGCGAATCCATGGGGCGTTCGCTGCTGCTGCACGTGATCTTTGGCCCGATCGCGCTGCTATGGGCCTTTCTGGTGGGTTTGTTCGGCAAGCGGTTCCTGGGCCGGATCATCAAGTGGGCCCTGCTGGGCGCTGTATCGCTGTTCCTGTTCTTTTTCGCGCTGGGCGCCTACCAGGCGTGGAAACATCCCGATGCGCGGGCCGCCCCGACGCCGGCCAGTACGCCGGCTGCGCCCAAGGACCCTGATGCCAAGCCGACCCTCCTGGAGAGGATCAAAAAGAACGCCGACAAGCGGAAAGCCGGAGAAACGGCACCCTGACCTCGCTGCCTGCGTGGCGTAAGCGCCGCATTCCTGGCTTTTTGTGGGCATCCCGTATGGCGTCATGCTTGATGCGGGGCCAAACTCGGGAGTTGACTGCCGGAGTTGGAATTCCATGAAGAAAAATACCCCTACCCTTGCCCTCGCTGCCCTGCTGGGCCTTGGCTTTACAACGGGCGCCTATGCCCAACCCACCGTGGAACTGACCGGGCTGGCCGATATGTACGCCGGCTCCATCCGCATGGCGGGCGATGCCAAGAGCCGGTCCGTCGTGGACAGCGGCGGCATGACCACCTCCTGGTGGGGCCTGAAAGGCAACGAAGACCTCGGTGGCGGCCTCAAGGTGGGCTTTGCCTTCACCTCTTTCATGCGCATGGGCAACGGCGCTCTGGGACGCTTCGACGGGGACACCCCGTTTTCGCGGGACGCCAACATTTGGGTAGGCGGCAACTTTGGCCGCTTGACCATCGGCCGCGCCATGGCCCCGAACTTCCTGCCCACCATTCTGTTCAACCCCTTCGGCGATTCCTTCGCTTTCTCGCCGCTGGTGCTGCACGCCAACGTGCCGCTCTTCAACGGCACCAACTGGGGAGCCACCACCCCGGCTGACACGGGATGGTCGAACCAGTTGACCTACACCACGCCGAGCGTCGGCGGGCTTCAAGCCAACCTGCACTACCAGTTCCGCGGCGATGCCGGTCCCAACAACAGGTACAACGCCGGCGCCAACGTTCTTTACTTCAATGGCCCGCTGGCGCTCACCGCGTTCTATGAGCGGGCACAGGTGAACAACCCGGTGGCCACTGTCTTCGCCGACGGCTCCACGCGCACCGACTGGATGCTTGGAGGCTCCTACGACTTCACCGCGGCCAAGGTGTTCCTGACCTACGGGCAGGCCAGGAACAACGTCACCGACGCCAGGAGCAAAACCACCTCCGTCGGCGCATCCGTGCCGCTCGGAACCGGCAAGCTGCTGGCCGCTTATGCCCATACGCAGGACAGCGGCCTCGACAAGACGCGCCGGACAGCCACGATCGGCTACGACTACCCTCTTTCCAAGCGCACCGATCTGTACGCCAACCTGATGAACGACCGCATCTCAGGCAGCAGCAGCGGCACGAGCTTTGGAGTGGGAATGCGGCACCAGTTCTAAAGTCAATAGCGCGAACAAGCTCTAGGAGCGTGGGGCAGACGCACCCTTGGCGCTTTCCATGCGCGCGATTTCCGCGCGCGCCTCATCCCCTTCAGGAATGGGCCTCCCCGAGTCGCGCCATTGCACGGCGGCCTTGAAACCTTCGGTCTGCGCATAGCGCCGGAACCACAGGCCTTCAGGGTTGTGCCGCGTGATGCCGTCGAATACCGTGGCAAGAGTCTGCCCCTGCTCCAGCCCCATATGGAGCATGACCTGGTTCACCACCAGCTTGTGCATGGCCAGATGGCTGCTCGGCACGCCCGCAATGCGTTCGGCCAGCCGCAGCGTAGCGGCTTCCAACTCGGCCTCGTCGACCGCGAAATTGGCCAGGCCCCATTCCGCCGCCTGGGCCCCTGAAATCACGTCGCCTGTGAACATCATCTGCTTGGCGCGCAGCGGCCCCAGCCGGTGCGTCCACATGGCCGTGGTGGGGCAACCCCACACACGGGTCGGCATGTAGCCGATGCGAGCGTTGCTGGCCATGACCAGCAGGTCGCAGCACAGAGCGATATCGCTGCCACCCGCGACGGCGGCACCATGCACCTTGGCGATCGTGGGCTTGCTGCAGCGCCAAAGGCTCATGAAATCCTCGGTGTTGCGCTTCATGAATGCGTAGTCCACCATCGGATCCCAGGGGTATTTCTCCTGTTGGCAGGGGTGCTCGATCTCCTGTTCAGCGGTCTCGGCCAGATCGTAGCCGCCGCAAAAACCTTTGCCAGCCCCTTCGACCACGATGACGTGGATCTCCGGGTTGTCCTGTGCCCATTCCACCGCCTGGCGTATTTCGCGCGGAGTCTGGTTGTTGATGGCATTGAGCCGTTCTGGCCGATTGAGCAAAAGACGAGCAATGCGGGGATTGCTGACGTCGGCCTCAATCTTGAGCGTGGTGTATTGCGGCACCTGTCCTCTCCTTCAATTAATGGCAAGTCACATGAAATTCACAGTCAGCGTTGACTATATTTTTAAATCAATTTACAGTCAACACTGACTGTCACTCAATTCAACAAAGACCGGCCAATGAACAAGGATGAGACTCCCGCCGAAGGAAGCCGTGTTCGCGAGCAGCAAAAGGCCGCCACGCGGGCGCGCATCATGTCCGCCGCCGTGGGATGCCTGATCGATCTCGGCGTCGCGCGCACCACCACCCTGGAAGTACAGCGCCGCGCGGAGATCAGCCGTGGCGCCCTGCTGCACCACTTTCCCACGCATACCGACTTGATGTGTGCCGCGATCGACACCATCGTGGCGCGCAACGAGCAAGCGGTAACTACCCGCCTCAAGCGCAAGAGCCCATCGGCAGATCCGGTGGAGCGGGTCATCCATGTCCTTGTGGACAGTTTGAAAGAGCCCACGTTTCTCGCCGAAATCGAGTTGTGGGTCGTCTCGCGTACGGACAGCGAACTGCGCACGGCCCTGGTGGCCGCCGAACGCAAGGCGTTGCGCGACAGAAAGCGCGTGCTGGACGAAATCTTCTCGCCACTGAAGGCAGCGCCCGCCTATGACGTGGTGGTCAACCTCAGTCTGGAATTCGTCCGGGGCCTGGCCATCTCCGGCATCTTGCGCAGCAACCCCGAGTCAACCACCGTCCTCGTGCAGCAATGGATCTGGGCTGTAAAGCAGTTGCTGCATCTGGACCCCTCCGTTCATGCTACCCGGAAAAAATGACCTCTACCGCAAAGACATTGACACAGTCGTATTGGCCTGCGGACGATTCGCGGCCTTTGCTCGAAAAGACCGAAGGCGATGCCTTGCGCGAAGCTGCGGCACTGGCCCCGGATCGGCTCGCCCTTGTGGAAAAGGCGCCTGCGGGCTGGGCCTCTCTGACGGGCGCGGACCGCACGGACAGACGCTGGACCTACGCCGGATTGCTCGATGACGCGCGCTCGTGCGCCCATTGGCTGCTGCAGCGCTTCAGCCCCGGTCAGCGCGTCTGTGTCTGGGCGCCCAACGTTCCCGAATGGGTGATCTTGCAGTACGGCGCCTCGCTGGCCGGTTTGGTGCTGGTCACGGCCAATCCAGCCCTGCGCACGGAGGAGCTCCGGTACGTGCTGCAGAAGTCCCGTGCCAGCGCCCTTTTCCACACGGACCAGTTCCGGGGCTCCGGCATGGCCGCCATGGCCGCGGACGCCGTATTGGACACCTCGGTGGCTCTGGTCTCCTTCACCGGCTGGCTGGAAAAGGTGCGTGGCGCTCCGGCCTATGGCGTGCTGCCTCAAGTCAACCCGCGCGGCCCGGCGCAGATTCAGTACACCTCCGGCACGACGGGCCACCCCAAGGGCGCACTGCTGCATCGCATGGGCCTGGTCACCAATGCAAGCTACGTCGCCGCGCGCGCCGGGCAGCACCAGGATGTCTACGTCTGCCCCATGCCGCTCTTTCACACGGCAGGCTCCGTCATGAGCGTACTGGGCTGCGTGACCACGCTCTCCACCCTCGTCCTGATCACCGCCTTCGATCCAGGCCTCGTGCTTCAAGCCATTGAGGACGAGCGCGGAACCCGGCTGGGTGCCGTGCCCACCATGCTGCTGGCCATGCTGGAGCAGTTGAAGACCAGAAAATACGGCGTATCGAGCCTCAAACTGGCCATGTCCGGTGGCGCGCCCGTGCCTGTGGCGTTGACCGAACGCCTGCATAAGGAGCTCGGCTGCGATCTGGTGACGGTCTTTGGACAGACGGAACTGAGCCCCATCGTGTGCCAGACATCGCCCAGCGATTCGGCCACGGACAAGGCCCACACTGCCGGCAAGCCGCTCTGGAACGTTGAGGTACGCATCGCCGGCCCCGACGGCACAGTACTGCCCATCGGTCAGGAAGGAGAGATTCAAGCGCGCGGCTACCAGAATATGCTTGAATATTTCGATGAACCCGACGCGACCCGCCAGGCCTTGCTCGAGGACGGCTGGCTGCGTACCGGCGATCTGGGCACCATGGATGAGCGCGGCTACTGCAAGATCACAGGCCGTCTCAAGGACATGATCATTCGCGGCGGCGAAAACATCTATCCGGCCCAGGTGGAAACCGTGCTCATGAAGCATGAAGCCGTGGCAGACGCAGCCGTCTTCGGCATACCCGACGACCGCTGGGGTGAGCAGGTGGCCGCAGCTGTTCGTTGGCGCACCGGCGCGGAACCTTGCTCGGCGGAAGAACTCCGGCAGCACTGCCGCCAGCATATCGCCCCGCACAAGGCCCCGGAACATTGGTTCATGTGTGATGCCTTCCCCCTGACCGGCTCAGGCAAGGTACAGAAATTCCGCCTCAAGGACTTGGCGCGCGACGGCGCCCTGCACAAGCTCTGAGAACGTGTTCTAAGAACGCCTGAGCAGACCGCGCAAATTTTGCACACATCTCAAGGGCGGCCGCTCCGCTAAGATCACTTTCCAAGCGTGGCCGCCGGCCGCGCGCTGATCTCACGGAGCCCTGCCCCATGCACCTGCGCCCCCATCAGAGAGAAGAGCTGGCCGACCTGGCCGTCGCCGCCATGCGTGAGCGCGGGCTGGAGCCGGAATTCTCGAACGCCGCACTGAGCCAGCTTGAATCCATCACCGGCTCGGGCAATGGAAGCACATCAGGCGTCGCCGATATGACCGGCTTGCTATGGTGCTCGATCGATAACGATGATTCGCGCGATCTCGATCAGCTTTCGGTCAGCGAGGTGTTGGCAGGCGGCGACGTCAAAATCCTCGTGGCCATTGCGGACGTGGACGCCCTGGTAGCCAAGAACACGCCGATAGACCAGCACGCCCACGCCAATACCACCTCGGTCTACACCTCAGCGCGTATTTTTCCGATGCTGCCGGAAAAACTCTCCACCAATCTCACCTCGCTCAATCCTGGCGAAGTGCGCAACGCTACAGTGACCGAAATGGTGTTCAAGCCCAACGGTACGATGGTGCGATCCAGCATTCAGCGGGCGCGTGTGCACAACAAGGCGAAACTGGCCTATGACGCTGTTTCCGCCTGGCTCGACGGCAAAGGCCCCTTGCCGGATGCGGCAGCCCGGGTTTCAGGCATGGAGCAACAGTTGCGTACACAGCACTCGGTGGCACAGCAGTTGCGGGCCATGCGGCGCGAGAAAGGTTCGCTGGAGTTCCAGACCTATCAACCCAAGGCTGTCTTCGAGGGTGAGCAAGTGGTGGACATCCGCCAGCAGGAGCAAAACCACGCCCGCCAATTGATTGAAGAGTTCATGGTGTCCACCAACGGCGTGGCGGCCCGCTACCTGGGCAGCAAGCACCGCTCATCTCTCCATCGCATAGTGCGCTCGCCCGAGCGCTGGGCGCGCATCGCCGAAGTCGCGGCCGAGTACGGCGAAACGCTGCCGCCTGAGCCTGATTCGTTGGCGCTGGAGAACTTTCTGGCCAAGCAGCGCCGGCGCGACCCCTTGCGATTCCCCGATTTGTCGCTGGTCATCGTCAAGCTGATGGGACGCGGGGAGTATGTGGTGGAAAGACCGGGTGGACCGAAGATCGGCCATTTTGGCCTGGCGGTGCGCGACTACTCTCACTCCACAGCCCCCAACCGGCGCTTCCCCGATCTCATCACCTTGCGTCTGATCAAGGCTGCGTTGTCCAGCGAGCCCGCGCCCTATTCCAACAATGAACTGGATCTCCTGGCGGCTCATTGCACCCAGCAGGAAGATGCAGCCAACAAGGTAGAGCGGCAACTGCGCAAGTCCGAAGCGGCCATGCTGCTCGAATCACGCATCGGCGGCCTATTCGATGGCGTCGTGACGGGTGCGTCCAAGGGCAATATCTGGGTGCGCATCTTCACGCCACCAGCGGAAGGTAAGCTGATCGTGGCGCGCGGTAAAGCCGTGAAGGTGGGCGACAAGGTGCGCGCCAAGTTGGTCTCCACCAACGTGGAGCGCGGGTTCATCGATTTCGAGATGCTGAACTAGGACCGCTGGTGGAGCAAGGGCAAAGTCCTTGTATGACGTGCGCGCTATGACTGTCTTTGAGTGTATTCCTTGCTCCGCAATGCCAGTGCCTGTATGCCGGAAAAATCGAACTGCTCCAACATTCTGTTGAGCAGCGCAACGAATGGCGCATGGGCGGCCTCTTGGCAATGGCATTCGATCCAGTTTTCAATGTCTGTGAGACGGCCATGCTGCGCCAGGTTGGCAAGTTCATTCAAGGCCAGCTCCTCCGGCAGGGCCTGGCCGGTCAAGACCGGATCCTGCGGCAGTTCGCCATAGCGTGCCTCGCGTTGAGGGACAACAGACCAATTCGAATCAGAGTCCCTGATCGCGGGAATGGACAGCGCGAAAGAGAAGGTCGAGCCCTCACCTAGGGTGCTGGATACGCGCAAGGTGCTGCCCATGGCCGAAAGAATCCGCTGGGCAATGAGCAAACCCAGTCCCGTGCTTCCGCTTGTGGCCTGTATCTGCTGCAAAGCGCCGAATATATCGACATCGAGAGGCAAATCAATCCCTATTCCCGTATCGCTGACGGCAAAGTGTAGAGCGCTCCCCTCTTCTTCAGACTCCAAAGAGACAGACAGGGTTACAACTCCATCGTGTGTAAATTTTGCAGCATTGGAGAGCAAATTCAGGAGCACCTGCTTCAGGCGATTACCGTCCAAGCTAATCAACTTGGGAACTCTTTCCGGAAGTTGGCGGCGGAAGCAATTTTTCTGCCCTGAACACAAGGTGATCGCATACTCTGAAACATCGTCCAGCAAGAAGAGAAAATCTGTTTCAGTGGGATTTATGGCAAGTGGCGTTAATTCCAATTTTGAATAAACTTGCAACTCATCGATCAGACCCAATTGATATTTAATGTTACGCTGAATTGATAGCAACGACTTTCGCTGTGCCTCGGTGGCATCATTAAGAAGCAGCTCCGCATATCCAGAGATAGTCATCAGAGGGGCACGCAGGTCATGACTGATATAGCCCAAGGTTTCTGTTTTCTGTTGATTTTTCTCCCTAGCGTCAAAAATCGATCTTTGCTGCAACAGATGAGTTCCATTAATCATCAAGCAGATAGCCGTCAATGGCATTACTGCAGAAAAAACAAAAATGTAGGCAATCTGAATAAAGGAAGAAGATTCTGCCGGACCTGTAGGTACCAGGCTTGGTATGAACAAGGTGACGCAGCGGATTAGGTAGACCAGGCACTCGATCGCTAGCGATGTCGAAAGTAGACGATTAATGAATGACTTATCACCATGTCGAATCACGGTGAAGAATTGAATGAAGATAAAGATGAATAGAAAAAAGTAAAGCACGTCAGCCTACGCTGATAATTTGGATCTCCCCACATGAACCAAAATACCAAAACCTCAGAAATTGCAAGGCACGATATTATCAAATACAACATCAAGGGCTGGCGATAAAATTTCCTGATGCCAAGCGTTTGTATAGCCACACCCAATATCAACAAATGATTCCCAATGGACGAATAAGAATAAATGGTTGGATAATTGTTAAACCATCCGGCATACAAACAAACTGCCACAATCGCGATAAAAAACCCCAACGTGTAAAGGCCAATTCTTTTTACACCAATCTGACGAATATGATTGGACAGAAGTAGAGGAATCAGCACAAGCGCTGAAACAAAGGCAGACGTCGCAAAGAACATGTTGTAGTTGATGGTCATTTTTTGCTCGTCGTCAAACCATTTTAGAATTCACACTCTTCTTTGGGCTCAAACAATGGGAGTTTCGATTAAACCCCTCGACTTGCCGGGACGAATGGAGCCCGCATCGAGAAGCTTATGCAAACCCACGCGACGCGCCAAAACCTGAGGTTTGGCTTCCGAAAATAGGAACTGGCGCTGGAATCAGAATCCCGCGCCGGGCTGCGCCAGATACTCCGACTCGGCCTGGGTACTGCTGCGGCCCAGAATGGCATTGCGGTGAGGGAAGCGGCCGAAGCGGCGGATCACATCGCGGTGCCGCTCGGCGTAATCGAGATACGAACGCAGGGTGTCCTGCATGCTGCCCTGAGCGCCGACTGACTCGGCATCTGCCAGCAGCGCCTGAAAGGCCTCGACACTCCGGTCCTGCCGCGCCAGATCTTCAGAATGCTCCAGGGGCAGGTAAGTGAAGGCCCGGGCCATGAGCGGCACGTGATGGTCCCAGCCTTGGGCCCTGCCATGTTCTGCCCAGCGCAGCGCCGCGGCATCGCCTGAAAAGCTCTCGGGCCGGCCCCGATAGACGTTGCGCGTGAACTGATCGAGCACGATCAGCAAGGCCAGCCAACCGAGCGGTTCTTTGGCCCAGCCGTCCAGGTCGCCCTTGCGCGCAGCCTCGATGGTGGCCCCGAAGCGTTCGCGCACCTCGGCATCGAATGCGTCCGATTTGGTGAACCATTGGCTCTGCACCTGCTGCGCCGCAATATCGGTGGGCGGGCAGGCGCCGAACCAGAAATTCAGCACCTCTTCAAACTTCACGGGCGAAGGAGTCATGGCCCTATTGTGGCACTGCAGCCAATCGGGACACTTGCCGGGGGCACTTGTGCTGTACCCGTGACACCGTTACTCTCCGATCCAAGGAGACTTTGACCATGCCCGTCACAGCGTCAGAATCCGTACAGGCCATTCGCAACCTCGCGTTGGTCGGTCCCGCCGCAACCGGCAAGACCACACTGGCCGAGGCGCTGCTGCACCAGACCGGCGCTATCGGAACCTGCGGCTGTGTCGAACGCGGCACGACAGTCAGTGATCACGATGCCCTGGAGATCAAGGCGCAACACTCGCTTCAGTCGTCCTTGATGCACATGGCGCTTGCGGATGTCCGCATCCACCTCATCGACACGCCGGGCGCTGTTGACTTCCTTGGGCAAAGCCTGGCAGCCCTGGAAGCCGTGGAAACCGCCGCCATCGTGATCAACGCGGCGACGGGCATCGAGCCCATGGCCCAGCACATGATGGAATATGCCGCCGAATGTCAGTTGGACCGCCTGATCATCGTCAACAAGATCGACACTCAGGATGCCGATCTGCCTGCGCTGCTGGCAGAGATCCAGCAGACCTTCGGCAAGGAATGCCTGCCCGTCAACCTGCCCGATGCGGGCGCCACGAAAGTCGTCGACTGCTTCTACAACCGCGAGGGGCACAGTGATTTCGGTACCGTGGCGGATGCGCACCGCACTCTGGTCGAGCAGGTCGTGGAAGTCGACAGCGATTTCGTGGACCGCTATCTGAACGATGGCGATGTGGATGCTTCCGAGCTGCACGCCCCCCTGGAACAGGCATTGCGCGAAGGGCATCTGATTCCCGTGTGCTTCGTGTCGGCGCGCAGCGGCGCAGGGATCGCCGAGCTGCTGGATGTCATCGTGAAGCTGCTGCCTGACCCGTCCGAAGGCAATCTCCCCGACTTCCTGAAGGGAGAGGGCCCGCAAGCGCGCCTGATGCACGCCCAGCCCGATCCGGCCGCCCATGTGCTGGCCCACGTGTTCAAGATCAGTATCGACCCCTATGTGGGCAAGCTGGCCTTTGTGCGCGTGCACCAAGGAACGATCGTGCCCAGCATGCAGCTCTACATTGGCGATGGACGCAAGCCATTCAAGGTGGGACATCTGTTCCTGCAGCAAGGCAAGAAGCACGTCGAGATCAACAGCGCGGGCCCAGGCACCATCTGTGCCATCGGCAAGATCGACGATCTTCACTTCGACGCTGTGCTGCATGACGCCGCAGAGGACGACCATATCCACCTCAAACCCCTGCCTTTCCCCGTGGCGGTGCATGGCATGGCCATCAGCCCCAAGCGCCGGGGCGACGAGCAAAGGATGTGGGAAATCATGGGCAAGCTGGTGTCGGAAGACCCTTGCCTGCGCATCGAGCACGCGCCCAGCACCAACGAGACCATCGTTTACGGCTTGGGAGAGCTTCATCTGCGCGCTCTGCTGGAACGGCTGCGCGAGTTGTACAAGTTCGACGTGGATACGCATCCCCCGCGCATTGCCTACCGGGAATCCATTACCGCTCCGGCGGCGGCCCAGTACCGCCACAAGAAGCAATCAGGCGGGGCCGGGCAATTCGGCGAAGTACATCTGCGGGTCGAGCCTCTGCCGCGAGGAGAAGGTTTCGAGTTCGTCGACCAGGTCAAGGGCGGCACCATCCCGGGCCAGTTCATTCCCGCGGTGGAAAAAGGTGTCCGCGAAGCCCTGGCCGATGGCGTCATCGCAGGTTTTCCCGTGCAGGACGTCCGTGTGATCGTGCACGATGGCAAGCACCATCCCGTCGACAGCAAGGAGATTGCTTTCATCACGGCCGGCAAGCGCGCCTTCCAGGCGGCCATCCGTGAAGCTCAGCCGGTGGTCCTGGAGCCCATCGCACGGGTTCACATTACCGCACCGGAAAGCGCCATGGGCGCCATCACGGGGGATCTATCGGCGAGGCGCGGCATGGTGAGCGGTACCGGCAGCAACAGGCTGGGCCAAATGACGGTCACTGGCCAAGCACCCATGGCGGAACTCGCTGATTATCAGAGCAGGCTGAATGCCATGACCTCGGGCCAGGGCCGCTACACGCTGGCTTTGGCGCACTACGAAATCGTTCCTCCCGCCATTCAGCAGCAACTGACCCGCGAGCACAAAGCGCCTGCCGAGGAATGAATCGCCTCCAGCCGTGTATTAAGGCAGCAACAACAAGCCGGATTCAAGTGGTGGGTTGAATATTAACCTCATTACAAGAGGTTAATATCAACTTAGAATGGTATCGATATATTAGCCTTCTTTAGCGCCAGCCTTCTGGTGTAAAGCTTTTGGCTCCAGTATATGCCGGCCATCAAAACCCATTCCACCACTGAAACCGAGGGAGCGACATCCGTGAAGGTAAAACCATCTTTCAAAACTGCTGGCGCCAGCGCCGCCCTGCTGGCACTGCTGGCTTTTGGCGCATCGGCACAGGCGCAAACTGGATTCACCGAAACGTTCGGTACATTGGCTCCTCCTACAGATCGGACGGACAACGACTACGTGGACTTTACCTATGCGAACACCGGCGCAGTGGTGGACGATCACTACGCCATCATGCGGCCGGAAGCCGTCGTCAGCTCCACCGGAAGCGCCTATTGGGTGGATTTGAGCAGCGACCACACGGGTGATCTCAACGGTGCCTTGATGGTGCTCAATGCAGGCACTTCTACCGGTGTCTTCTACGCGCGCGACTTCAATGTACAAGCGGGCCGGATGTACCGAGTGGAAGGTTGGCGCTATGTGGTTAACTCCAACCTTGCCGCCAACAACGGGCCGCTGGCCTGGAAGATGGCGATCAGCGGCGCTTCAGGCGTACCCACTGTGGACTCTGGGAACCTCAACAGCGTGAACAACAACCCGGCGAATCGTGCATGGGAAAGCAGCACTTTCGAGTTCACGGTGCCGCAGGATTGCGCAGCCAGGGGCCGCACCATCAACGCGCATCTGGATATTTCCAACCAGACGGCACAGACCAGCGGCAACGACCTGTACGTGGACGACATCTCGGTGACCGACATTGGCGCCGCGCCCAATACCTGCCCCCTCCACCTGCCTCGGTGCCCACCCTGGACGTTGCAGGCCTGGGCCTGCTGGGCTTGCTGAGCGCCGGACTGGGTGGCTTGGCCCTGCGCCGCCGCAAAAAAGCGGAATCGGCTGATCGCAGCTAAATTCATCGTATCTATCTTGCCTGGGCCAGCCTTGCGCTGGCCTTTTTCATTGCCAAGCCGAAATACTCAACTTTTTATTTGCAAAATATCTTATTTATTTGTTTTTATACAAATGTTGAGAATTTGGACCAGCAGCCCTGCGCCTGTTCTTGCACTCAAATGATTCGGCATTTTCGGCAGCGACTGTCTCGAAACTATCTATAAGGGTCTTTTAATTTGCAAAAAATCTTATTTATTTGCTTTTATGCATTTATTCAGGGTTTCGGGCAGCGACCCCGCGCCTATTCTTGCGCTCAAGTCATAGAGCAAAGACGAGGGCCGTTTTACCTCGGCTTGCGGGCAGGAGCCTTGCGCGAACCACCCTGCCCCGCTGGGCCTGCCGAGCGCGGAGGCAGGCCCGTATGCTGTGTTAGCACACGGCCAGGCACTGGCCGGCTGGTACGGAACCGCACGTCTTCGCGAGGTTCCTTGGCAGCGATATCCGCATCCCGGCGCCCCACCGGGCCGGCCGAGGATGAGCGGGAAGGCTGCTTGGCAGAGTCCGACGGCGTGCTGTTCTTGCGCCGGGCACTCTGGTAGCTGCCATCCGAGAGGGGTTGCCAGGATGGAATGAGGTGGTGCTTCCCGTTGCCGATGAGCTCGGCACGGCCCATGTCTTTCAATGCCTCGCGCAGCAGCGGCCAGTTGTTGGGATCGTGGTAGCGCAGGAAAGCCTTGTGCAGCCTGCGACGGCGCTCGCCCTTGGGCGTGTCCACCTTCTCGGCGCGCTCGTCGCGGTGCACGCCCTTCAGGGTATTCAGGCCCGTGTGGTACATGGCCGTGGCGGTGGCCATGGGCGACGGATAGAAGGCCTGCACCTGATCGGCCCGGAAACCATTTTTCTTCAGCCACAGCGCCAGGTTGAGCATGTCCTCGTCGGTGGTCCCGGGGTGCGCGGCGATGAAGTAAGGGATCAGGAACTGCTTCTTGCCTGCCTCTTCGCTGAACTGCTCGAAGAGTTGCTTGAACCGGTCATAGCTGCCGATGCCCGGCTTCATCATCTTCGAGAGCGGCCCCTCTTCAGTATGCTCAGGCGCGATCTTGAGGTAGCCGCCCACATGATGCTGCACCAGCTCTTTCACGTAGGCCGGCGACTTGACGGCCAGATCGTAACGAAGGCCGGAGCCGATCAGCACCTTCTTGATACCCGGCAGCGTGCGCACGTGCTTGTAGATGGATATCAGCGGATTATGGTTGGTCGTGAGGTTCTGGCAGATGCCGGGGTACACGCAGCTGGGTTTGCGGCAAGCCGCCTCGATCGCGGGTGAACTGCAGCCCAGGCGGTACATGTTGGCCGTGGGGCCGCCCAGATCACTCACCACGCCGGTGAAGCCCTGGACCTTGTCGCGCATCTCTTCCACTTCGCGCACGATCGAGTCCTCCGAGCGGGACTGGATGATGCGGCCTTCGTGCTCAGTGATGCTGCAGAAAGTGCACCCACCGAAGCAGCCGCGCATGATGTTCACGGAAAAGCGGATCATCTCCCAGGCCGGGATCTTGGTCTCGCCATCGTGGCGCCCTTGCGCGTCAGCATAGCGCGGGTGGGGGCTGCGCGCGTAGGGCAGATCGAACACGAGATCCATCTCCGCCGTGGTCAACGGGATGGGCGGGGGTTGATCCAGACATCGCGTGCCGTGGCGCCCTCCCCGTGCGCCTGGACCAGCGCGCGCGCGTTTCCGGGGTTGGTTTCCAGGTGCAGCACGCGGTTGGCGTGGGCGTAGAGCACGGGATCAGACTTGACCTGCTCGTAGCTGGGCAAGCGGATGACGGTGCGCTCGCGGGGCGGGCGGGCCACGGGGGCCGACACACGCCCGGCTTCCCGGATGAAGCGGATCGGCTGCACACCGCCTTTGATCGGGCCGTCTGTGGTGAGGCCGTCAGGGACGGGGCCGCCAGTGGCGCCTTTTTCGCTGGCTTCTGCCTCACACACCCCGCCGCGGGACGCAGCCTGCTCGCTGGTAGTCTGATAGGGGTTGAGGTGGGCTTCCACACGCCCCGGGCGGTCGACCTCGGTGGAATCGAGTTCGAACCAATCCTCGGGCGCCGAACGCGCCACGAAGGCGGTGCCGCGCACATCGGTGATCTCTTCCACCGGTTCGCGGCGTGCCAGCCGGTGCGCGACTTCGACCAGCGCGCGCTCGGCGTTGCCGTACAGCAGCAGATCGCATTTGCTGTCGACCACAATGGAGCGGCGGACTTTGTCGCTCCAGTAATCGTAATGGGCGATACGGCGCAGGCTGCCCTCGATGCCGCCGAGGACGATGGGGACGTCCTTGTAGGCCTCGCGGCAGCGCTGGCTGTAGACGATGGCGGCACGGTCAGGCCGCTTGCCGCCCACATCGCCGGGGGTGTAGGCGTCGTCACTGCGGATCTTGCGGTCAGCCGTGTAGCGGTTGATCATGGAATCCATATTCCCCGCCGTGACGCCCCAGAACAGATTGGGCTTGCCCAGCGCCTTGAAGGGCTCGCTGCTCTGCCAATCGGGCTGCGCGATGATGCCCACGCGAAAGCCCTGGGATTCCAGCACCCGGCCGATCACGGCCATGCCGAAGCTGGGATGATCGACGTACGCGTCGCCCGTGACCAGCACCACATCGCATGAATCCCAGCCGAGCGCATCCATTTCCGCCCGGCTTGTGGGCAGAAAAGGGGCGGCTCCAAAGCGCTTGGCCCAGTACGGTTTGTAGCTGGAAAGCGGCTTGGCGGCGCGCGGGAAGAAAGAAACGTCGACAGGGGCGTTCACGGCGGGCGGCAGCTTGGGAGAACCTTATAGTGTAAGGTTTTGGAGCCTTGGCTGCTTGCAATCATTCCAAAGCCCCTTATCTCGCCCTGCAGGAGCGGCTTCAGGCGCGAAAAAGGCGTTTCCTTTCAGATGCGCCCCTTTCGTGGCTGAAGCCGCTCCTGCGAATGCAAAGAAAACTCAGCGCTGCTCGATCAACTGGCCCCGGATTTCCCCGTCCGGGTAGCGGGCCGTGCTGAGATTGACATACCACTGGCCCATCAAGACATCAGCCTTCTGTGAGGGGGTCAGCATGGCGCTGCCCTCGTTAGGGCTGGTGACAGCACCCTTGCCCAGCGCCACACGGGGATTGGCGACTTCGCCGTCCATGGCCGGACCATAGAAATTCGCGGTGCGGACCGGACCGCTCATGCCGTCGAAGGTCAGTTTCCAACGGAACAGGCCGGTCGTGCGGTTGAGCACTGCCACCAACTGCCCCTGGGCAGCGCTATCGCTGCGCGGCACCACATTACGGCCATTCAATTGAGCTCTGAACGCGGCCAGTTCTGGTTCACGCTGCGGAGCTGGGGGAGGCGCCGTGGGCGCAGGCGGCGCGGGACGCCCGGTCGGTTGCGTGCCGCAAGCCGCCAGCAGGGCGGCCAGCATCAATCCAGAGGCCAGCCTGGACGCTTGGCGAGTCTTGCGCACGAAAGCAGAGGTGCGGGTAGAACAGGAAGGCTGAAGAGACATGACAGGCTGCGGGGACATACCCTGAACCATATCACCCCCACGATGCCTTCTACCATTGCAAATTGAAACAACCAATGAAGGCACTGCTGGCGTGGCCTTTGAAAGTTTTTACTTAAGTAGCAGCAGCGACAAATTTTTCACCGTCATTCCCGCGCAGGCGAATACGAGGGGACTTCCCACTTACCAGGAACGGCGTCGAAGCGCCAAGATTGAGGTGCGAACGTCAATCTAAAGAGTAAGGAGAAGTCCCATGAGTGAGATTACACGAGTTGGAGTGGATCTGGCCAAGAACTTGATTCAAGTGCATGCGGTGGATGCTCAGGCAGGTGTGTTGGTGCGCCGAGCGCTAGCGCGGCGAGGTTTCCTGCCCTGGTGCGCGAAGTTGCCTGCCGGTTGTTTGGTGGTGATGGAGGCGTGTACTGGAGCGCATCACTGGGCACGCCGGCTCAGCCAGCTTGGTTTGCAGGTGCGCCTGATCGCGCCTCATCTAGTGGCGCCATACCGTTTGCAGGGCAAGAAAGGCAAGAATGACGCCAATGATGCTGCGGCGGTGTGCGAGGCTGCCAGCCGCCCGCAAATGCACTTTGTGCCGATCAAGACGACCGAGCAGCAAGCGATCCTGGGTGTACACACCCTGCGTCAAGGCTGGGAGAAAGACAGAACTGCGTGCATCAACCGTATTCGTGCACTGCTGGCCGAGTTTGGTCTGGTGTGTCCTGAAGGGGTGGGCAAGCTCAAGGAGCAGCTGACCCAGCTCAACGAGGATGCCAGCAACGAGATGCCCGCGCTGGTGAGATTAAGCATTGAGCGACTGCAAATGCAGTGGCGCCAGCTTGATCAGGACATTGGCTGGTGCGAGCAGCGCATTGCACAACACATCAAGCAAGACAGTCGAGCTCAGCAGGCTCAGCAGCTACTGGGTATTGGGCCTATAGGCGCTTCGGCGCTCGTGGCCAGCGTGGCCGACTTCAGTCAGTTCAAAACGGCTGCGCAGTTTGCTGCCTGGCTGGGGTTGACACCCTCGCAGCACTCCAGCGGTGGCAAGAGCCGCCTTGGCGGCATTACCAAGCAGGGAGATACGTATTTGCGGATGCTGCTGGTGCAGGGCGCCAAATCGGCCATTCACTGCAGCAAGCCACGCCAGGAGCGAGTGTGGCTGTGGGCGCAGCAGTTGCGTGAGCGCATGGGCTGGCAAAAGGCGGCTGTCGCGCTGGCAGCCAAGAACGCCCGCATTCTATGGGCGATGTTCACGCGAGGCCAGCCATTTGTGGCCAATCATGTGAGCGTCAAACCGACGTAGAAGTAGATCGACACATGTTTCGTTTATCAAAAAAATGATGTTTCAACAGGACGGCACTTCGCAGATCAATTGAACAGGTTAGACCGGCAGCGGATAAGCTCGATGGATTCCAGGTGGCCTGTTCAGGCCACGAAAGGCGAATGGGAGCCTCCGCTGAGCGGCTCGTATCTGGGTCCGACACCAAGCTCTTCGTAGCTCGTCAACAAGACCGTCAGTAGGTAGGCCGTCTTTCTTCGTTCAGTTCAGTGTCCTTGCAGTCAGCTCCGTAATAAACAACTAAACCATCAGAACCATCAGAAATAACAACCATATTCGCTTGACAACGTGGGATGCCCCAGTAGGGAATCCAGCAACAGCGCCAACTGGAAGCACTGGATTCCCGCCTGCGCGGGAATGACGAATCCTCACTGGAATCAGTCATCAGTTGTCGCCGCGAAACCCTGAAGCATCGACCACGGCCTTCCACCGTGGCGTATCGGCGGCAATCATCCTGGCGACTTCGTCCCGGCTGGTGCCGGTGACGGAAAAACCGGCTTCGACCAGGGTTTTCTGGATCTCCGGATCCCGCACGGATGCGGCCACTTTCTCGCTGAGCAGCTTCATGACCGGCTCCGGGGTGCCCGTGGGGGCGAACACTGCGAACCAGGCCGAGAAATCCGCCTTGGGATAGCCTTGCTCCGCAAACGTGGCCACCTCAGGCAATAGAGGCGAGCGCTTGGGGGCCGTGGTGGCCAGGCCTTTGACTTTTCCGCCCTTGATCTGCGCCATGGCCAAGGGCGTGGACATCAGGATGCCGTCGATTTGACCGGCGATCGTGGCCGTAACGGCATCGCCTGTCTGCCGGTAGTGCACCGCCTCAAGCGGGAAGCTCCCCAATTGGCCGAGAATCACCGCTCCGAAATGGCCCGGGCTGCCGGCGCCAAACGTGCCGAAATCCACCTTGCCGCCCTTGCCCGCGGCCATTTTCATGAAGCCCGGCGCATCCTTGGCAGGCGAGCTGTTGGGTACGACCAGGACAAAATCGGTTTTGGCCACCTCCGACAGCGGCACCAGCTCTTTCGCGGGCTCATAGCCGATCTTCGAAAAAGCAAAGGGCGCTATCGAGATCGCGCTGACGTCTGCGAGCAGCAGGTTGTATCCGTCCTTGGGCCCCTTGGCGACATAGGCCGCCGCGATCTGCCCGCCCGCGCCGGAGCGGTTTTCAACCACCACCTGCTGCCCCAACTGGGCGGCCATGCCTTTGGCGAGGGTGCGCGCCAGGATGTCCGGCCCGGTGCCGGGCGCAAAACCCACTTGAAGCCGCACCGGATGGTCTGGGTACTTGGCCTGCGCATACGCACCGGCTGCGGCTGTCCCCAAGGCCACGGCGATGCCGGCATAAATCGCCAGGCGGCGAGGCTTGAAACTGAAAAACATGGTTTGCTCCTTGATGTGATGGTTTTTCGTCGATTAGTTTCAAAACGCGTTCACGTTCTCAGCGCCCGAGGAATCTCGGCGCGCGCTTTTCCATGAATGCAAGAGGCCCTTCCCTGGCGTCCTGACTGCTCATGACTTCTCTCTTGGCTGTATCCTCCAGCGCAAAGGCGCTGTGGAGCGGCAAGCCGCTGCCCTGAATGGCAGCCCGGCGCACGGCTTGCACCGCGACAGGACCGTTCCCGGCGATCTGCCCGGCCAGCTCAAGCGCTCTTGCGAGCACGCGGTCCTTGGGCAGCAGCTCAGTCACCAGCCCCCATTGAAGTGCTTGCTGCGCGCTGAAAGGACGGCCCGTGAGAAGCACCTGCATCGCGACTGCCGTCGGCACCTGGCGCGGAAGCCTGGCCATCGAACCGGCGAAAGGCAGCAACGCGCGCTGAACTTCCGGCAGGCCGAACTGAGCGTGATCGGCCGCGATCCGGATGTCGGTACCCAGCATCATTTCGAACCCGCCGGCCAGGCAGGTGCCATTGACAGCGCAAATGGTGGGTTTGACGATGTCGAAATCCCGGAGCGACGAGATCTCCATGGTCTCCACGTCTTCGAGCAGACGCCGGTCAAACTCGTCTTCTGGCGCGCGCGCGCCCGTCATCAACGGCAGCGTCAGCCCAAGATCGCCACCAGAACAGAAGGCGGCATCGCCCGTACCCGTGAGCACCACCGCCCTCACCTGCTGATCGGCTCTGACCGCGAGGAACGCATCCGCCAAGGCGCAAAGCATTCGTGGCGACAAGGCGTTTCTGGCTTCGGGCCGGTCGATGCGGATCAGCGCGACATGCTCGCCGTGGCGCTCCTGATGAATCGTGCCGCTCATACGGCAGCCTCCTGCCGGTCGCCGCGGCCGGCCAAGCGCCACCGCAGGGCGAACGGCGCCATCATCTCCTTCACACTGGCGGCCGCCACAGGATCGCCGCCACAATCAAAAACCACCTGAACGCCCTTCCCGTCAGCCTGGACACAGGCCGCCACTTTCTCGTGCAGCGCGCGTTGCGCGAGCCGGGCCTCGATGACTTGCCCGGCGGCCATTTCCCTCAGCCTCGGCTTGAAAAACTTGCCGATGGCCGTCATGGGCAGCGAATCCAGAATGAAGATCTGCTTGGGCACCGCCGGGCGCTCCGGCATGTGGGCCTCCGCGAACGCCAGCAGGCTCTGCGTATCCGCCTTCGCTCCAGGTTTCAGGGTGACGTAGGCGACGGGGAGCTCCCCCGCATACTCGTCCGGCGCCCCCACCGCCGCCGCCATGGCCACCTCGGGATGCTTGTGCAGGGTGTCCTCGATCATCAGCGGGTCGATGTTGTGGCTGCTGCGGATGATCATGTCCTTGGCACGGCCCGTGACGTACAGGCGCCCTTGCGCATCCAGATGGCCGACGTCCCCGCTGCTCAGCCATCCGCCTTTCAGGAACACGCCTTCATTCTTCGCCGGATCGGTATAGCCGGGGCTGACGTTGGGCCCCAGGATCTGCAGCTCACCGTCTTCTCCGTCAGGCAGCGGCTCTCCATTCGCATCCACCGCCCGGACTTTGACGAACGGTATCGGCAAGCCAACCGAGCCGGCCGTGCGCGGCATGGCGCAAGGCTCGATGGCAATGACTCCGCCGCACTCCGTCATCCCTAGAATATTCCGCACGGGAACAGCGAAACGCTGCTCGAACGCGTCAGCAAGGTCTGGCGGCAAAGGCGATCCGCCAGTCAGCAGGCTTCTGACGCGAGAGATATCGGCGCCACCCACAGACACCGCGAGCAGCGATGACATCACCGTGGGAACAGCCGCCAGCAGAGTCGCCCCCTCGCGCTCCGCAAAATCCCAGTAGCGCTGCACAAACCCGGTGTTCCGCATGCCGAGCAGCGTGGGCAGCACCACGGTGGCGCCCACCAGGAACATGGACAGGCCGTAAACGAACGAACCCGCCACGTGAAACAGCGGAAAGCCGTTGATGATCACGTCCCGCTCGGAAGCGCCATACATGCATGCGGCTCCTCCGGCCGCGCAAAGCTGGTTGCGGTGCTGGTGCTGGGCCAGCTTCGGGCTCCCGGTGGTGCCTCCGGTATGGAACAGAGCCGCCACATCGTCGATGGAAGGCGAGACGGCCAGCGGGGCATCGCTCTGCGCGGCAACTGCCGCATCGAAATCCGTGGCATCACCTGTTTCCGCCGTCGCCCCGATGACCAGCACATTCTTCAGCTGGGGGTAGCGCTGCCGGATGCCCGCCACGCGCGACCATACATCCAGCTCGGGGTGCGGCCCCAGGGCCACAAGGACGTTGACCTTCGCCGCCTGCAAGAGCTCCGCGATATGTTCTTCGCCGAGCAAATAGTTGATGGGGCAAGCGATGCCCACGGCCTCCGCGCCCCAGAGCGTGAAGTGCGCTTGCGGAATGGCCGGCAACAAGAAAGCCACCCGAGGCTGTTCATTACCGCACAGCGTTTGGAACAGCCGGGCGGCGCGGCGCACTTGAGCCGCGAATTGAGGATAGGTCCATTGCTCGGCCGGCTCGGCAAGATCGGCGCTTCTGATGTATTTCAGCGCGACACGCTGAGGGTGCCTTTCTGCCTGCGCTTGCAGCGCATGGGCCACGCTCCTGTAAGGCAGATACTCCTCGAATGGGCGGGACTCGATGTCTGTCACATCGCTCACGGACTGAATGGGGCGAATACTCAAGGGCGCTCCTGGAACCTGTCTGTCTAGGTCCAAAATTCTGGTCATCACCCCGGTACTCGTCTGTCCTCCCCGATGGGGACAAAGCCACCGATATCTAGGGAAAACCCTTTAATTGCCATCGCTTAGCATCGGTAAATTCAAACCGAATCACGCAGGGCACTTAACCAAGCCAGTGGCATGCAGTTCATTTCCGCCAGCCGACCCACACGCATCCGTTCATGGACCAACGCCCGCGCGCTGGAGTCCATGGCTGGGCTGATCGGTTGTATCGGCCACCCCAATTTCGCCGGCGATGCCCTCGCCCAGGTGAACCGCCTCCTGCCCGTGGCCTGGTGGTCGGTGTTCCAGCTGTACCCAGACGCACCGCCCTGCATGCCACTGACGGCCAGCTTCGAGTTTCCCGATGGAACCATGGACTCCTGGCAGGCCTACCGGAAATCCCTGTACCTGCGCGACCAGACCTTCCTGGAAGCCCGCGAACGGGCCAGCGGCGCCGAGCAGGTGCTCGTGCACTGGAATGCGCGCGAAATCCCCCGCGCCCACCGCGAGCGCATCTACAGCAAACATGCGCTGCGCGAGAGGCTGTCCCTGGTGTGTGAGGATGAAGGAGCCTGGCTGGCCGTCAATCTGTACCGGCGGGAAGAGCAGCCTTTTTTCTCGGATACGGATATCGACACCCTCAGCGGCGCCTGCGCGCTGATTCTGTCGAGCGTGCAGCGGCATCTGGCCTTGAACCCCGGCTCAGCGCCCACGGCAGCGGCGCTGAGCATGCTGACGCCGCGCGAACGCCAGGTGTGCGAACGCATGCTGAAGGGCTGGACGCACGAAGGCATCTCTTCAGATCTTCAGCTCTCTCCCGCCACGGTCAAAACGTACCGGGACAGGGCATTCGAGAAGCTGGGTATCCATCATCGCAACGAGTTGTTCGCTCTGCTGAGCGGGCATTTCGAGAAACGGTGAAAGCCGCGCCTACAACCGAGTGGGTTATCCCGGCAGCCTCAAGCTGCTTCAGCCCTGCTTACCAACCGTTCCAGGTAGGTATCGAACAGATCCTGTGAAGCCTGCTTGAACATGCGGATACGCCCTGTGTGGCTGAGCACCAGCAGCCCCACGGTATGCGCGAACAGGCCGGTAGTCTCCTCAAGCGCCTGCTGCTCGGACATGCCCAGATGGAGCAGGGTATCTTGCGTGGGCTGCAGCACACTGCGAAGGCGCGCGTTGAGTGCCTCGTTCAGCTCGGGGGTGAGGCCTCTGGGCTGCATGCCCTGGAACAGGTAGAAGCCCAGGTCCAGATCGCGAGGGTTCTCGCGGTAGAAGTCAAAGAAAGCCGTGGCGGAGGCCCGCACCCGATCAGGCCCCGGGCTATGCCCTCCCACTGCATCCAGAACACGGGTATTGAGGCGCTCCAGCGACTCCCCCAGCAGCGCTCCATAGAGCTCCTCCTTGCTGGCGAAATAGCTGTAGATAGCGCCCGGCGTATAGCCCGCGCGGTGCGCGATCTCACGGATGCTGGCCTTTTCCATCCCCAGCTCGAAAAAGGCCGACCGGGCAGCATCGAGGATCAGTTCCCGGCGCACGTCCGCCAAGGCCTGATGCCTGAGCTGGCGCGGGTCGCCCGTTGATTTGGCCGCCTTGCGGGCCGGGCGTTGGAGGGTGGCCGAAGTGGCTTTCATGGGGAAATTATAAACATTGACAAATTCATTGAACACTGTTCAAAATAAAACCTTACCGTTCAAGCAAAATGAGAAAGACGAGAAACCGCGATGAATGCATCTCATGAAGCCGTGCCGGCCAGCAGAGTCAATCTCATGTCGGGAGACGACTACCGGGAATCCCTTCGCCGCTACAAGCCCAAGGTGTTCGTCGACGGGCGCGAAGTGGCCAGCGTGGCTGACGAGCCTGCGTTTCGCCCAGGGGTCAATGCCCTGGCCTTCACCTATGACTATGCGCTTCGTCCCGAACTGGCGCCCATTGCCCTGGCCACGCAATCCAGCCGCCACCGCGTGATGAACCGCATGCTCCATGTGAATGAATCGGCCGGAGACCTTTTGAACAAGCTGGAGGCCGTGCGCGTGCTGTGCCAGGAGACCGGTTGCGCCCAGCGCTACCTCGCGCATGATGCGCTCAATGGCCTCCATCAGGCCGTGGCGCACATCGACGATGCGCGCGGCACCACCGAACACCGGGCGCGCTTCGCAGCCTATCTGGCGGATGTACAAGAGCGCGACCTGTCGCTCGGGGTGGCCATGACAGATGCCAAAGGCGACCGCAGCAGGAAGCCGCATCAGCAGGCCAACCCCGACACCTACGTGCACGTGGTCGAAAAAAACGGAAAAGGCATCGTGATCAGCGGCACCAAGGCCATCGTGACTGGTGCTCCCTACATGCACGAATTGCTCGTGATGCCCAGCCGGAACATGGGCCGCGAAGACGAAGCCTTCGCCGTATGCTGCGCGGTGCCGGTCGATGCACCGGGTATCACCATCGTCTCCAGACCGGCGGGCCGGCCCGGCGAAAAGCTGGAGCATGGCGACGCGCTGTTTTCACGCAAATACGGCCAATCCACTGCCGTGGTCATGTTCGACCGCGTCTTCGTGCCCTGGGAGCGGGTGTTCTACGCAGGCGAATGGGAACACAGCCATGTGCTGACCTACAGCTATGCCACCCATCACCGCCATAGCTGCATTGCTGCCCGGGCAGGCTTTGGCGATCTTCTCATTGGCGCGGGTGCGCTGATGTGCGAGGCGAACGGCCTGGATCCCGAGAAAAAAAGCAATCTCCGCGATCCGATGGTGGAACTGATCAAAATCACCGAGGGCTTCTACGCCTGCGGGGTGGCGGCCAGCGTTTATGCCACCAACGACGAGCACAGCGGCTCCTTCATGCCTGATCCGGTCTTCAGCAACATCGGCAAGCTGTTGCTGGCCACGCAGATCTATGACATGCATCGTCTGGCGCACGAAGTGTCCGGCGGTTTGATCGTGGCCCTCCCCGGCCCTGATGAAGACCACAACCCTGAGACGTCGGCGAAGCTTTCCGAGGTGTTGCAGGCCAACGCCAGCATTCCATACGACAAGCGGATCCAGACCGCCCGTTTCATTGAAGACCTGACGGCGTCCTACCAAGGCGGCTGGTATTCGTTGATCAGCATGCACGGCGGCGGTTCGCCAGCAGCCATGAAGCAGGAGATCTGGCGCAACTACCCTGTGGGATCGAAGGTCGAACTGGTGGAGCGCCTGCTGGAGCGCGGGCTCGTGGAAGACGAGAAGCGCTCGATCACCAAAAACCGGCAGCCAGGCCGCTGTTGCGACACCGGCTGTACCACGCCGGGACAGCCGGTCATGGTTCCGCTGCCTGTCAGGGTTGAGCGGGGCGTGCAGTAACCGTGGAAAGCGGGCGGGTTTGAAACCTGCCCCTACGCGATTTTCCGCGCCATCAGCGCACTACGCGCAGTTGCCCTCTCACTTCACCGGCGGGGAAGCTGCTGGTCATCACATTCACATACCAGCGGCCATCGACCAGATCCACGGCTTGCTGGGGCGAGAGCGTGGCACGGCCCTCATAACGGGGCCCGAATGGGCTCGGCCAAATCATGGTGGGAGGTGCGGCTTGGCCAGCATCGGCGGGGCCATGGAACTGCACGCCCGTGATGGTGCCCGACAAGCCCGTCCAGGAGGCCTTCCAGCGCAGCACCCGGGTGTTGGAGTCATACAGCGCATCGAGCCTGCCTGTGCCGGCACTGCGCGTGGCCGGGACTGCACTGGCTCCATCCAGCTGAGTGGAGAAGGTAACCAGGTGCGCATCGGGACGCTCGGCGGCACTGGCCGGAGGCGCCGGCTGGGAAGCGCTGTCGAGCGGCGGTAAGGTCTGCGATTGCGGCTGCGCGGGCACCACGGGTTGCGGCAGCACGCCGTCTGGCTGCGCGGCTGCTTGCGGCTGAGGGGCCGGCAACGGCTGCGGCACGCGGATGGGTGGCGGATCGTAGCGCCGGCTAAGATCGACCGAGGCGCAGGCGCTGACCAGACACGCGACGGCGAGCACCGCCAAGGCATGACGCGAAGGAGTCAACCTGGAAGCAGCAGTTGTCATAGGCATGGCGGGCTCCTTTGAATCAATGAATAACTTTAACTGCGAATCAAGACCGAAATTGTAGGCAAACACGGAAGCCGCTCCGAAGAAGGCATTCCAAAGCTCTCCTCCGTCATTCCCGCGCAGGCGGGAATCCAGTGCCACCTTTTCACCGCCCCCTGGATTCCCGCCTGCGCGGGAATGACGAGAGCAACCGCAAAGTCTTATGACACTCTTTGAAGACTTCCTCAGGGTTGAATGCCTGCTATCCTGCCTCCTCAATCCAAGGAGACCATGATGCCCGGTTTGCAAGACGTCCAGCATATTCTCGATCCGCTGTTTCCCGGCCTCATGGGCGTGCGTCTGCTCGAAGTCACGCCCGAGCGCGTGGTGGCCGAACTGACGGTACGGCCGGATCTATGCACGGCAGGCGGCATTCTCCACGGCGGTGCCCACATGGCCTTCGCCGATACGCTGGGCGCCGTAGGTACCGTGATGAACCTGGGCGCAGGGCAGACCACCACCACCACCGATTCGAGCACCAAGTTCATCGGGGGAGCCAAGGTGAATACCGTGGTCACCGGCGAAGCCGTGGCCCTGCACCGCGGCCGGACCACGCAGGTCTGGCAGACAAGTATCCGCAACGCCGACGGCAAACTGTGCTCGGTGGTCACGCAAACCCAGCTGGTAATGGGCGCCAAGGCCGGTTGACCCCAAGCGTAGGGTACGCACACCCTGCACTGCTTTTTAAAGCAATTCCGCCGTCTGGACCGTGACCACCACGGTCTGTTGCTGAGACTCGCGCTCACGATTGCGCAGCCACCAGACAGCCCCCTTCTTCACGGAGCATTCTGGCTCGGCCATGCGCAAAAGACGGGAGATGGTTTCGCCCAGCGTGGGCTGATGGCCCACGATCAGCACCGGAGCCTTGGCGCCAGGCCAACCAGCCAGTTGCAACAGCTGCTCAGGCGAAGCGCCTGGGCGCAGCTCCTCATGGACCTTGTACTTGCGCCCCAGCGCCCGCACGGTCTGCTCGGTACGGACAGCAGGGCTGCAGAGGATGCGCGCCCCCTCAGGCAGTTGGCGGTCAAGCCAGGCGGCCATGCGGGCAGCCTGTTTGTCGCCACGGCGCGTCAAGGGACGCTCAAGATCGCTCATGCCGCCATCAAGTTCAAGCGCTTCGGCGTGGCGCCACAGGATGAGGTCCATTATTTCGTGACTCCATGGCGCGCCGCATAGCGTGCCATCAATGCATCTTGCGCGCCTGGGCCCGGGGTGCCGCCTTCAGGCACTACGCGGCGGTAGCGCCCGCCCTCGCCCATTAGCCAGGCATCGCGTTCGTCGTGCAGGTAGGCGATCAGGCATTCATCGATGATGCGTTGGCGCAAGGCAGGATCGGTCACGGGCCAGGCTGTCTCGATCCGGCGCAGCATGTTCCGGTTCATCCAGTCGGCACTGGATAGCCAGAGCTCCTCCTTGTCGCCCACCAGAAAGTAGAACACCCGCGAGTGCTCCAGGAAGCGGCCGATGATGCTGCGCACGCGGATGTTCTTCGTAAGCTGTGCGGGCAGCATGCAGGCTCCGCGCACGATCAGGTCGATCTGCGCACCAGCGTCTCCCGCCAGCAGCAGCGCCTCGATCAGCGCCTGGTCGGTCAAGGCATTCATCTTGGCGACGATGCGCGCGGGCCGGCCACGCCGGGCGGCTTCAGCAGCCTCGCCAACCTTGGCGATCATGCGCCGGTGCAAGGTGAACGGCGCCAGCAGCATGCGCTGCATGCGCGGCAACCGGCTGTGGCTGGCCAGATGCACAAAAAGCTGATCCATATCGGCCGTGAGACGCGCATCAGCGGTGAGATAGCTCAGATCGGTATAGAGCGCCGCCGTGCGCGGGTTGTAGTTGCCGGTGGAAAGGTGCCCATAGCGCCGCAGGTTTCGCCCCTCGCGGCGGGTCACCAGGAGCATCTTGGCGTGGGTCTTGAGACCCACCACGCCATAGACCACCTGCGCGCCAGCGAGCTCCAGGTGCTCGGCCCAGTTGATGTTGGCCTCCTCATCGAAGCGCGCCTTCAGCTCAACCACGGCTATCACCTCCTTGCCGCGCCGCTGGGCCTCGACCAGCAAATCCAGCATGCGGCTGTCATTGCCGGTACGGTAGATGGTCTGCTTGATGGCCAGTACCGTGGGATCGTGTACGGCCTGGCGCAGAAAATCGATCACGCCATCGAAGCTCTCGAATGGCAGGTGAACCAGCTCGTCACCCTCACGCAAACGCTCGAATACCGACTGCTCATTTCCATGCAGTTGGACCGGATAGCTGGGCACATACGGAGGAAAGAGCAGCGTGGGTGAATCGACGAGCTGAATGAGCTGCTGCAGGCGCACAAGATTCACCGGCCCCTGGACCTTGAACAAGGCTTCCATGGGTAACTTGAATTGCCTGAGCAGGAACTGCGCCAGTTCATCCGAGCAAGCGGACGACACCTCAACCCGGACAGCTTCGCCGTAGTGCCGCTGGTGCAAGCCCTGGCGCAAGGCCGTGCGCAAGTTCTTCACCTCGTCTTCATCCACCCACAAGTCCGAATGCCGCGTGACTCGGAAGTGCGAGAAATCCCCGACCTCCCGGCCCGGGAACAGATCCGCCAGATGGGCGCGGATCACGCTGGAGAG
This sequence comes from Ottowia sp. VDI28, assembly GCF_049532675.1. Classification (NCBI taxonomy): domain Bacteria; kingdom Pseudomonadati; phylum Pseudomonadota; class Betaproteobacteria; order Burkholderiales; family Comamonadaceae; genus Ottowia; species Ottowia sp. VDI28. The sequence goes on from NZ_CP149820.1 coordinate 4,144,920, forward strand.
CATGACAAAGAGCGTCTCGCCGCCCGATACCTTCTCGGGCATGCGCAGCACGCGCGGCAGCACCCGAGGCACTTTCACGATGGCGATATCGTTGCTGCGGCCAAAGGCATCCTTGCCCTTGAGCTGAACAATGAAGTTGAGCGACTTGTTGGCCACCTGCGGGAAGGGGTGCGCGGGATCAAGCGCCACCGGCACCAACAGCGGCTTGACCTCGCGCAGGAACAGCTCGCGCACCCAGCGCCGCTGGGCTTCGTTGCGGTCCAGGTGCGAAACGATCCGCATGCCTTCGGCAGCCAAGGCCGGCAGCAGTGAATCGTTGAAGATGCCGTACTGCCGCTCCACCAGCGCATGCGCCGCGTCGAGCACGGTGCGCATGTTGGTTTCCGCGTTCGGTGCCTCCCGCCAGGCCGTAATGTGGGACTCCGCCCTTACCTCGAAAAACTCATCGAGATTGGACGAGACGATGCACAAATAGCGCAAGCGCTCCAGCAAAGGCACATCAGCCCGCTCGGCCCAATGCATCACGCGGTGATTGAAATCCAGGATGCTCAGGTCACGATCCTGCAGCGGATATTTCTGCAGGATCGCCGGTAATTCAGGAGGAGTGGAAGGCATCGTTGCCGCAAACAGGTGCTGTGTTCTGATTTGTATCATGCAGCCGGATCAAAAGCTGCGGTTTCGGCACAGGCCAGGACGAAAAAGATCCCCGCGCTACTCCGCTTCGCATGGTCCGCTGCCCCCCAGCAGGGTGTTTTTTGTCCTGGGGCGGCTCGGCACCAGGAAACTCGCAAACAAACGCGTGGCATGGTCCCAGTCGAAACGCTGCGCATGCGCCCGCGCGGCTTCACGGGGAATCCCCAGGGCGTCCCGGATGGCCTGCCCCAGATCGGTGCTCATCACACCTCCGCAAGGATGTCCGGGAAGATCGGCCAGTACTTCACGCGGCCCATCCACTGGAAAGGCCGCCACCGGCGTGCCGGTCGCCATGGCCTCCAGCATCACCAGGCCAAACGTATCGGCGTGGCTGGGAAAGACGAATACATCGGCCGCCGCATACACGCGCGCCAGCTCCTCGCGCGGCAGCACGCCCAGCCAGCGTACCCCCGGATAGTGTTCGCGCAACCGCGCTTCGAGCGGCCCTACGCCGCAAACCACCTTGGTTCCCGGAAGATCGAGCTCCAGGAAAGCATCGATGTTCTTTTCATAGGACACCCGGCCCACGAACAGGTGCACTGGCCGCTCCACCCCGCCCAGCGGCGAATAGTCGCCAACTTGCGGGGAAAAGGCAAAGAGCTTGGTGTCGACTCCGTGCGTCCAATAGCGCAGGTTGGTGAAACCCCGCTCAGCCAGCATATCTGCCACGCCCTGGGTCGGCACCATGACGCCGGCAGAAGGCCGGTGAAAATGGCGAAACAGCGCATAGCCCCATGACAGCGGCAACTTCACCGCCGCATTCAGGATTTCAGGAAATTTGGTATGAAAGGCCGTGGTGAACGCCAGCCCGCGGCGCAGGCAATAGCGGCGCGCAGCCCACCCCAAAGGGCCCTCCGTGGCGATATGGATCGCGTCGGCCCGGGCCTGGTCCAGCATCTGCCCGAGGGCTCGTCCCGGCCGCACCGCGAGGTCGATCCCCGGGTAGCCAGGGCAAGGCCGTGTGCGGAAAAGACCCGGCTCAATCACCTGCACGGTATCGCCTCCGGCCTGCAGTTGGTTCACCAGTTCAACCAGTGTGGTCACCACGCCGTTGACCTGCGGCCGCCATGCATCGGTCACGAGAACCAGCTTCATGCATGCTCCGCTTCGGCTGGCACGGTTTCGCATGGCGCGGACACTGGCTGCCAGTAGATCAGCTCCAGGCGGCCATCGTGGTGCTCCACCAGCGCGCTGCGGCTTTCCACCCAATCGCCGTCATTGCAGTACAGCGTGCCGCCGATATCGCGTATTTCCGCATGGTGAATATGGCCGCAAACCACACCGTCCAGGCCAAGCCGGCGAGCCTCGCCGGCCACCGCCGCCTCGAAATCGCTGACGTAGTTGACCGCCTTCTTGACCTTGTGCTTGAGATAGCTGGAAAGCGACCAGTACGGCAGCCCCACCCGCGCACGAAGGCTATTGAGGTGCCGGTTCACCCGCAAGGTGAGCTCATAGGCATGATCCCCCACATAGGCGAGCCACTTGGCGCATTGGATCACGCCGTCGAAATAATCACCGTGCGTGATCCACAGTCTCTTGCCGTCGGCCGTCACGTGAACGGCATCCTCAAGCACCTCGATGCCGCCAAAATTCAGGCCGGTGAAAGCCCGCGCGAACTCATCGTGGTTGCCGGGCACGAAAACGACACGACATCCTTTGCGCGCCCTGCGCAGCAGCTTCTGCACCACATCGTTGTGCAACTGCGGCCAATACCAGCGCCGGCGCAGTTGCCAACCGTCGATGATGTCTCCGATCAGATAAAGGGACTGGCTGGTGTGCTCCTTGAGAAACTCCAGAAGCGGGCCGGCCTGGCAGCCTGGCGTACCCAGGTGCAGATCGGAAATAAAAATGGCGCGATAGCGCGCCTTTTCGGAGGAAGGGGCCCCTTGGGCCTCATCGGCCTGGCCGCCATCATCCCGTGCCCAGGCCGCCCAGCCGTCCACGGCGCCCCGCACCGGAAACGGCATGCCGCGAAACGAGGGACGCTCAAGAGGAACTCGGCCGAAAGGACTGTGAGCGGGCGCGGCCATGTTCACTCGGCCCCCAGGAAGTGTTTGCGATAGCGCGCCGGCAGGTCGGCGATGCGCATGAGCATCGGCAGATCCGCGGTATTGAAATCGGGATCCCAGGCGGGTGGCCCCAGTACCTTGGCACCCAGCCGCAGGTAGCCGCGAATCAGCGCCGGCGGCTCGATGTCCAGATCACTGTCGAGACGCTCGACTGGCAGCGGCAGGCGCGGGCGCACATGCCACTCGATGGGGGCCATATGTGTCGCGCTCACCTGCCGCCATATGCTCGCGGCGGCATCGCCACTGACCACGCCGCCATGCAGCATGGGAATGCTGGCGCAGCCGATCATGGTGTCGAGTTGGTTGCGCACCATGAACTCGGCCAGCGCCCCCCACAAAGCCATGATGACGCCGCCGTGGCGGTGATCGGCATGCACGCAGCTGCGGCCCAGCTCCACCATGCGCGGGCGAAGCGTGCGCAGGCGGGTCAGATCGAATTCGGTGTCGCTATAAGTGCTGCCCACACGCTTGGCCTGCACGGGCGTCAGCACCCGGTAGGTGCCGATCACTTCCTGCGAGGCTTCATCGCGCACGAGCAAGTGCTCGCAGAAATCGTCGAACAGATCGATATCATGGCCGGGCATCACCGTGGGCAGGCGCGCGCCCATCTCTCCGGCGAAAACTTCATAGCGAAGGCGTTGGGCCTGCCTTACTTCATCCTGGTGGCGCGCCCAGGCCACTTGAATCCCCTGGCCCGCTGCAGGCTGCCCCAAAACCGCCCCTTGGCGGCTTTGATGAAGAGACCCCCGTGGCAGTGCGGCCGGATGTGCCGTGGGCGACAACGCAAAGGTGGGCGTGGGCAGTTCTTTCATCTTTCAACTCCTTCCGGCATATTCACCATACTGAGAGCGGGTTATGTGCTATGGATAATGAATTGACTCTTTGACTTTTACATGTCTCTTTTATGAAAGATTGGTGACAAAGCACCCCTGACAGAATATGCAGCCATGACGGAAACGCTTCTTTTCATCCATCCACTGATTCACCACCCGGCCACACCCTGCGACGCGGTACGGGCACTGGTGGTGGAAGCATTTGCCGTCCCGCTGAATCAAGCCCCCGGCTTGCTTCTGCGCTACCGGTTGGCAGGCGACCTCTCCCGCCTGCGCCTTCCCGCCCCGTCAGAAGCGCCCCGCTTCACCGACGGCCTGTGGCAGCACACCTGCTTTGAGGCCTTCATCGCAGAGCCCGCCAAGGCCGCCTACCGCGAATTCAATTTTTCGCCCTCTGGCCACTGGGCCGTGTACGCTTTCAGCGGCGAACGCGTGCGCGATGCCTCGAACCCCGGTGTGCCATCACCGGCTATCACGTTGGCACAAACATCTGACAGCCTCACGCTCGAAGCACGGCTGCCAATGCCCGTCACCGCCGCGGACACTCCGCTGCCCGTAGGGTTGACCGCCGTGATCGAAACGCAAGACGGCAACCTGAGCTATTGGGCCTTGCACCATCCCGCCGAAAGGCCTGACTTCCATCGCAACGCCGGCTGGACCGCCGAACTTGCCTGACATCATCATGAAACTCGGAATCGAACGCCTGTTGAACGACCCCGCCTTGCGCGCACCGCTGGCCGGACGCCGCATTGCCTTGCTGGCGCACCCTGCTTCAGTCACGCGCGAGCTGACCCATTCGCTTGATGCGCTGGCTGCCCTACCGGACATCCGACTCACCGCCGCTTTCGGCCCGCAGCATGGCCTGCGCGGCGACAAGCAGGACAACATGGTCGAATCGCCTGATTTCGTCGACCCGCGGCACGGCATCCCCATCTTCAGCCTGTACGGCCAGGTACGCCGCCCGACCGATGCGATGATGAGCAGCTTCGACACGATCCTGGTCGATCTTCAGGATCTCGGCTGCCGTATCTACACCTTCATCACCACGCTGCGCTACGTGCTTGAGGCCGCCGCCACCCACGGCAAGGCCGTGTGGGTGCTCGATCGGCCCAACCCGGCAGGGCGCCCGGTGGAGGGGCTCAGCTTGCGCGATGGGTGGCAGAGCTTCGTGGGCGCCGGGCCGATGCCCATGCGCCACGGCATGACCATGGGCGAGCTGGGCCAGTGGTTCATCGATACGCTGGGGTTGCAGGTCGACTACCGCGTCATCGAAATGGAAGGCTGGCAACCAGAAGCCGCGCCAGGCTTCGGCTGGCCGCCTGAGCGCAGTTGGGTCAACCCCAGCCCCAACGCCGCCAATCTTTCCATGGCACGCGCCTACGCCGGCACCGTGATGCTGGAGGGCACCACGCTTTCCGAAGGCCGGGGCACCACCCGCCCGCTGGAGTTGTTCGGCGCCCCGGGTATCGATACGCGCCGCCTGCTGGCCGACATGCGCTCACTGGCCCCTGAATGGCTGCGCGGCTGCGTGCTGCGCGAATGCTGGTTCGAGCCGACGTTCCACAAGCACGTGGGGCAGCTCTGCGCGGGCGTGCAGATCCATGTGGAAGACCCCCTGCACTACGACCACGCCGCCTTCAAGCCATGGCGGCTGCAGGCCCTGGCCTTCAAGGCGCTGCGCAGGCAATCTCCAGACTATCCGCTGTGGCGTGATTTCGCCTACGAATATGAAACCGACCGCCTGGCCATAGACCTCATCAACGGCAGCGAATTGCTGCGTGAATGGGTGGACGACCCCGCGGCCACGCCTGCCGATCTCGAAGCGCTCGCCCAGGCCGACGAAGCGGCGTGGATGAAAACACGCGAGCCCTATCTCCTCTACTGAATCAGGACCACACCATGAGCAAGATCACGATCTACCACAACCCCAGGTGCAGCACTTCCCGTCATGCACTGGAGATGATCCGCGAACGAGGCGAAGAACCGCGGATCGTCGAATACCTGAAAAATCCCCCGAGCCGCGATGAACTCAAGGCGATCGCAAAGGCCACGGGCGAGCCCCTGCGTGCCCTGGTGCGCACCAAGCAGCCCGAGTACCTCGAACAGGGACTGGACAACCCGGCACTGACCGACGACCAGTTGATCGATGCCCTGCTCGCTACCCCGGTGCTCATCAACCGTCCCATCGTCGTCACGCCCCTGGGTGCGCGTCTCGGCCGCCCGGTCGAAAAGGTGCTGGAAGTCCTGCCGAACCGGGCATGAAATGCTTCCGGCCATGAGCGCTGCGACTCATGCCGGTGTCATGGCTTCAAGAAAATTGACGAACCTGGAAGCGGCATCGGTGATCTCGTCATGGGGCTTCAGTACCCCGATGGCCTCGAAGGGAATAGGCACCAGAACATCCAGCTCGCGGAGCTGGCCCGTACTCAGCAGCTGATAGACAGCCCTGTAAGGCAGCAGCGCCAGGATCTCCTGTGCCTGGAGCATCGACCAGAACACGGATGAAGAGCGGCTGCTCACCAGGCGGAGAGGCGGCGTGACTCCCGCGCTTGCCGTGAGCGCGTCGAAGGCTTTGCGAGGCGCGCTGGGTGCCGGACCCAGCATCCAGGTCTCTTCCCACAGATCCTGCAGGGCGATGTTTCTTCTTTTGACCAGCGGATGCCCGGGCCCGCAGGCCACGATCAGGCGGTCGCTCGCCAGCGCGGTGAACGACCACCCCGCGGGAATCACTTCAGGCTGGCGGCAAAGCGCCACATCCATGTCACCCGTACCGATGAGCGCGCCGATGTGCTCGATGTCCAGCTCCTGGATCTGGATGAGCATGTCGGGATGCGCGGCACTGAACCTGGGCAAGGCGTACGAAAGAACGCCGGATATGGCACTGGAAATCGCCGCCACCCGCACCACGGAACTCGCGGTGCTGGACATGGCCGAGGCTACGCTGGCCAACTCCTGCATGCCATCAAGCAGCTTTTGCGCGATGGGAATCAGATGCCGGCCGATCTGCGTCGGCCGGACCCCTCGCGCATGCCGCTGGAACAGCTCGCAATCAAGCAAGGATTCCAGATCGGCCAACACAGTGGTGGTCGTGGGTTGAGTCAAGCCGATGGCGGCGGCCGCCCTCTGAATACTCCCATATTCGGCCACCTTCACCAGTACCTGAAGGTGGCGCAGGCGCGCCTTGACCATGAGGCGTGAGGCGATGGTGCTGGCAGGAATTGACATATAGACAAATCAAATATCAAGGTCTTTTTTCCTATTTGAATTCTATATCTCCTCAAGCGAACAATGATGGAAAAGGAGACTGACATGAAACGTAGGAAAGCCGTTCTAGCCCTGTCCGGCGCTTTGCTCTCACCCTTGTGGGCATTCGCGCAATCGCCTTATCCCAGCAAACCTATACGCGTCGTCGTCGGCGTAACGCCAGGCGGCGCCGGCGATGTCTTGGGGCGCCTCTTTGCCCGGAGCTTGTCGGAGAACGGGCAAAACCTGTACGTCGACAACAAGCCCGGCGCGTCCGGAACATTGTCAGCCGATTTCGTCGCCAAGGCGGCCCCAGACGGCTACACCCTGCTGGTCGCCGCACCGACCACCATGGTGGTGGCCCCTCATCTCTTCAAGCAGCTCAGCTTCATTCCTTCGCGGGACCTCGAGCCCGTCGCCCTGATTGGCGGAGGCCCGCTGGTACTGGTGGCGCATTCCGGACTTCCCGTCAAATCCGTGGCGGATCTCGTCGCCTACATCAAGAAGGCGCCACCAGGCTCCGTTGCATTCGGATCAGGCGGCCGGGGAACAGCCTCGCATCTGACCGCCGAAGCCTGGGCCCGGATGATGGATGCAACCCTGCTCCACTCGCCTTATAAAGGCGACGGGCAGGCCGTCATCGACGTCATGGGCGGACAGGTGCAGCTCATGTTCACAGGGCTGAACCTCGTGGAGCCTCATGTCAAAAGCGGCCGCCTGCGCTTGCTGGCCGTGACCGGCAAGTCCCGCTTTACGACCCTGCCACAGGTGCCGACACTCGATGAATCCGGCTTCAAAGGGTTTGAATCCCTGGGATGGCTGGGCGTTTATGCGCCTGCAAAGACGCCAGCGCCCATCATCCAAAAGCTTGCGAGCGAATGGGAAATGGCGCGCAAGACCCCCACCGTCGCCAAGGTTCTCGACACCGCGGGCATGGGAGTCCTGTCGTTCAGCTCACCGGCCGAGTTCGCCAGATTCCAGCAATCGGAAGCCACCCGGTGGGCCGCCGTCATCAAGGCCGCCGGCATCGAACCCGAGTGACTTAAAGAGAAGTGTCCTACGCGATGAAAAAAACCAGAATCGAAGCGATCGAAACCTATCTGGTAGACCGCTGGTGCTTGCTGAAAATCCGCTGCGAAGACGGAACGGCTGGTATCGGTGAGGCCGGCGTGCACGCTTGGCCAGCCGCCACGGCGGCCGTCATCGGCTCGATGGCGAAATATCTGAAGGGCCAAGACCCTGCCAGGATCGAGCACCATACCCAATACTTGCATCGCAACTGGCACTTCATGAGCTCGCTGGTAGATGGCGCCCTCTCCGCCATCAACATCGCGCTTTGGGATATTCAGGGCAAGCGCCTGGACGTGCCGGTCTACGAGCTCATGGGCGGCATGACTCGGCACAGCGTCCGTTGCTACATCCATGTCAAAGGAGACACTGTGGAAGATCTCCTGGCCGACGCCGTCAAGCGGAAAAACGAAGGGTTCACCGCGATCCGCTTCTCGCCGTTTGCGCCGGATTTCCATCTGCGGCGCTCGTTCGAAGAATGGGTCGCGGAAGCCGAGCGGCGTGTGAGTGCTCTGCATGAAGTCATGCGCGGGCAAGTCGACCTCTGTATCGAACTTCACCGCCAGATGAACCCGGCGGAATCGATCGCGCTGGCACAACGCCTTCAGCGCTTTCACCCCTACTTCTATGAAGATCCGATGCTCCCCGACAGCCCCGCGCTGATGGGCGACGTGCGGGCGCGGTGCGGCATTCCCGTGGCCACCGGCGAAAGGTTCTCCACCATCTACCAATTCCAGGCTCTGCTGGCAGCCCATGGCTGTGACTATGTCCGCCCCGACGTATGCCTGACGCTGGGCCTGTCCGGCGCCAGGAAAGTGGCCGCCCTCGCGGAGGCGCACCATGTCAAAGTGATCCCCCACAACCCGCTCTCGCCGATCTCGACGGCAGCCTGTGTCCAGCTCGATGCCTGTATTCCCAACTTCGCGCTGCAAGAGTACACGGGCGAATCCGAATCACCCAAGCGTGACCTGGTCGTCCAACCGCTTACCCTGAAGGACGGCCACCTTCTTGTTCCCGAGTCGTCGGGAATCGGTATCGAACTCAATGAGCAGGCGTTGGCCGAGCTGAAAGCCAACCCGATGGTGCCGTCGGTGCCGATCGGCATCGACGGTTCGGTGCAGGATTACTAGGAATCCCTGGCGCCTGCCACGACAGATAATGGGGCCATGCCGCCCACCCCGCTCATTGCCGAGTCCTCAGAAGCGCTCAATGCGCCGCGCTCCCGCGCTGACCTTTTCTGGTCCTTCTCCTGGCTCGCATTGCAGGGCTTCGGCGGCGTGCTGGCCGTGGTCCAGCGGGAATTGGTCGAGAAAAAACGCTGGCTCTCCCGCGAACAATTCGTTGAGGACTGGGCGGTAGCCCAGATCATGCCCGGGCCGAATGTGGTCAATCTCGGGATGATGGTGGGCGACCGGCACTTCGGCCTCTCCGGCGCCTTGGCGGCGCTCACAGGCTTGCTCCTGTTTCCCACGGTGGTGGTCTTGACCCTGGCGGTGCTGTTCGCCACCGTGGCAGACCACGATTTGGGGCAGCGAGCCCTGCGCGGCATGGGCGCGGTGGCCGCGGGCCTTGTGGCGGCCACGGGCCTCAAGCTCGCGGGAGCGTTGAGCAAAAATCCCATGGGCGTGCCTGTATGCGCGTCGGTGGTAGCCGCGACATTCATTGCCTCGGCCCTGCTGCGGTGGCCGATGGGCTTGGTCCTGCTCGCCATCGGGGGAACCAGTTGCCTATGGGCCTGGCACTGCCTGCGTACGCCGGCATCCGTGTCCTTGCCAGCGCAACCGCCCGAGCCCCCCAGCCCTGCCGCGCTGACCGATGCCGACTCGGGCCAAACCCCACGACCATGACGATCACCCTCTCAGCCGCCGACTGGTGGGCGCTGTTCGTGCACTTCCTCTCGCTCTCCCTGATGGCGGTGGGCGGCGCCATCACCACCGCGCCCGACATGCACCGCTACCTGGTCAACACGCGCCATTGGCTGAACGAGGATCAGTTCACTTCCTCGATTTCGATCGCCCAGGCCGCACCGGGACCCAACGTGTTGTTCGTGGGCCTGATGGGCTGGAACGTCGGTATGAATGCCGGCGGCGGCCCGTCCACGGGTTGGCAGGCCTACGCCCTTGCCCTGCTGGGGCTGCTCGTCGCCATGGGTGGCATGTTGCTGCCCTCGGGCATCCTCACCTATGCCGCCACGCGCTGGGCGCACAAGAACCGCGAGTTGCGCGCCGTGCGCGCCTTCAAGACCGGCATGGCCCCACTCGTCATCGGGTTGCTGCTCACCACCGGATGGGTCCTGACCACCGCGCACGATCAGCCCGCGCGTGACTGGCGGCTTTGGGTACTGACCGCGGTGATTACCGTGATCGTCTGGCGCACGCGGGTGCACCTGCTTTGGCTTATTGGTATTGGCGCCGTGCTGGGAATGGCTGGCTTGATCTGAGAACGCGCTCACGTTCTAAATCCGAATCCTCTCAGGACGTTCTCAGAGCCCCAACTCAACCATGTGCAGCAGCCGCCGCCCCAACGCCTGAAGCATTTCCGGCGGCGCGACACGCAACGGGCCGTCAATAGTCAGCAAGGCCATGCCATGCACCGCTGACCACGCCAGGTATTCGGCGCCCGGCCTGCGCTCTTCTGGCAGCACGCCCGCTTCCATCATGGCGTCGAGCGCGGCACTCAGCAACTCGAAGGGATTCAGCCCCATGCTGCCGGTGCGCGCGGGGTCGCGCGGCACCTCCACATCATGTTCACCGGACGCGAAAGCCGTCCGGAAAAGGCCCGTTTCCGCCTGCGCGAAACCCAGATAGCCCCTGCCCACGGCGGCAAGCCTGGCATGAGCACGCTCGGCAGGGTCGGCGATGGCATCGGCCTTAACCCATTCGTGTTCCATGGCTTGCGCCAGTGCGCCCAGCGCCGCCGCGCGTACCGCCGCGAACAGTTCCTGACGGCTACCGAAGTGCCGGTAGGCCGCATTGGGAACCACGCCCGCGCGGCGCGTGGTCTCGCGCAGAACAATAGCCTCCGGGCCTCCCTCACGCGCCAGAGCGATGCCCGCCTCAAGCAGGGCCCGCCGGAGATCTCCATGGCGGTACGTGGTGCGCGGTGCGCTATCTGAAAAATCCTCGTTGCTCATAGGGATTTATGTGGACAGTGTCCATTTTAGGATGCAAGCTATGTGTACATTGTCCACAAATAAATCTCAGGAGCATCGCATGAGCAAAATATCCACTCGGATTCAACCGTGTTTATGGTTCGACGGCCAAGCGGAAGAAGCGGCAAAGTTCTACGTCAGTGTGTTTCCCGGATCGAAGCTCGGCGCCTTCTCGCGGTATGCCGAGGCCGGCAAGGATATCCATGGCAAGCAGCCCGGCAGCGTGATGACCGTGGCATTCGAACTCGACGGCCAGCCGTTTCTGGCGCTTAATGGCGGTCCGTATTTCAAGTTCAGTGAAGCGGTGTCGCTGATGGTGCTGTGCGACACCCAGGAAGAAATCGACCACTACTGGAACGCTCTGTCACAAGGCGGTGATCCGGCGGCGCAACAATGTGGCTGGCTGAAGGATCGGTACGGTCTTTCCTGGCAGATCACCCCCGCGATCTTCGCGGAGATGATCACCTCCAGCGACCGCCCGGCGATGGAGCGCTACATGGCCGCCTTGATGACAATGAAAAAGCTCGATATCGCCCAATTGCAAGCGGCCTTCGAGGGTCGTTGAGGGCATGCCGCGGCCATGACCACTGCCACCCCTTTCCTGATGTTCCAGGGCGACGCCCAAGCCGCCATCGATCTCTACACCGGCATCTTGCCCGGCACGCGCGTGCTGCATATGCAGCGGCACCCCGCACCTACGTCCAACGGCGGCACAGTGATGCTGGCTCGGGTGGATATCTGCGGAAGAGAGTTCCTCTTCAGCGATAGCCCCCCAGTGCATGCATTCACCTTCACCCCGTCCAACTCGATCTTCGTCGATTGCAACAGCCGAGAAGAACTGGAGCGCTTCTTCACCGCGCTGAGCCAGGATGGAAAAGTACTGATGCCTCTGGACAACTACGGCTTCAGTTCGCATTTCGGCTGGCTGAATGATCGCTTCGGCGTTTCCTGGCAGCTCAACCTCGCATAGCCATACTTTCGCGCCTCCTTATTTTTGATCTCACCAACACCAAGCTGGAGAACATCGTGCAATTCACGCCCTACCTCAATTTCGACGGCACCTGCGCCGAGGCCTTCGCCTTCTATGCCAAAGTGTTCGGCGGCACCATCGTGTACCAAGGTACCTTCGGCGAAATGCCTTCCCAACCTGACATGCCGCCATTGCCGGAATCGGCCAAGCAGCGCATCATGCACGTCCACCTGCAGGTCAAGGATCAATCGCTGATGGGCTCGGACTCCATGCCAGGTGCGGACGCCACCTGCGGGGGATATCAGCAGCCACAAGGCCTGTGGATCTCGATCCAGGCTGCCGACACGGCGGAAGGGCAGCGCTTCTTCGATGCCCTGGCGCCAGGCGGGCAGACCGTGATGCCGTTCGCCAAGACGTTCTGGTCACCCGGTTTCGGCATGGTCAAGGACCGCTTCGGCACGCCCTGGATGGTGAATGTAGCCACCCCCTGAGGCGCTGGCGCGCCTTCCCCCGGGGGCGCCGAGCCTGGAAGGGGGACGCCGCCAGCGGCCTGGCGGAGCCAGCTCCGCGGCTGCCTGTGCATGGCCTGCTCCGCGGCCTCACGACATTGATATGGAAGGAAAAAAGGTATGGAAATCACTATTGAAGCTACTGTGAAGGCGCCTATCGAGCGGGTGTGGGCGGCGTGGAATGATCCGCGTGCCATTGAGCAATGGAACGCGGCCTCGCCGGATTGGCACACGCCCCGGGCCAGCGTCGATCTGCGCGAAGGCGGCAAGTTCACGGCGCGCATGGAAGCGCGCGACGGCAGCATGGGCTTCGACTTCGAGGGCGTCTACACACGCATCGAGCCGAATCGCCTCATCGAATACACGATGGAGGATGGACGCAAGGTGCGCGTCGAGTTCGCGGCGGCCGGCAATGCCGTGACGGTGCGTGAAACTTTCGATGCCGAAACCACCTATACCCCCGAACAACAGCGAGAGGGTTGGCAATCCATTCTGGACAGCTTCACACGCCACGTCGAAGACCGCGGCTGAACTCACCGCTGGAATCACCCCCGAGAACTCTCACGGAGCTTCACATGAAACCCAATCCCGTCGTCTGGTTCGAGATCTACGTGCAGGACATGGACCGTGCGCGCAAGTTCTATGAAACCGTCTTCCAATGCAAGCTGGAGACGCTGGCTGCGCCTGAAGGGCCCGGTGCAGCCGACGGCACACGCATGCTGTCGTTCCCGATGGACATGAATGCGCCTGGCACGGGCGGCATGCTGGTCCAGATGAAGGGCGTGCCCTCCGGAGGCGGCGGCACCATGGTGTACTTCGCCTGCGACGACTGTGCCGTTGAACAGGGCCGCGCCGAGACCGCCGGCGGCAAAGTGCACCGCGCCAAGTTTTCCATTGGCCCTTATGGCTACTGCAGCCTCGTGGAAGACCCTGAAGGCAACATGATCGGCTTGCACTCGATGCAGTAACCATTCACACCCCATGAAATACCAAGCCAGCTGCCACTGCGGCCAGAATGCATTCACCTTCGAAGGCGAGGTCAGCGAAGTGCTGGCCTGCAACTGCTCCATGTGCCAACGCCGGGGCTCGCTGCTGTGGTTCACCCCGCGCGAAAACCTGGAGCTGCGCACGCCTGAAAGCAACAGCAGCACCTATACCTTCCATAAGCACGTCATCCAGCACCGCTTCTGCCCGCACTGCGGCATCCATCTCTATGGCTTGGGCACCGACCCGAAAGGCACGGCCATCGCAGCGGTCAACATGCGCTGCGTGGAGGGAATAGATCTCGACGCCATTCCGGTCAAGCGCTTTGACGGCCGCTCCACATAACGCCGGCCAGTCCGGCCAAGCCCAACTTGCATGCCGATCCGGAAACGCAAACACCCATGTCCCTGACCTTGTACTACCACCCCTTGGCGTCGTACTGCCACAAGGCGCTGGTCGCGCTCTATGAATTGGGTTCACCATTCGACAAGCGTCTGATCGACCTGAGCCAGCCCGCGGACCGAGACGAACTGCAGGCGGTCTGGCCCTTGCGTAAGTTTCCAGTTCTGCGCGATACAGGCCGCAACCAGATGGTGCCGGAAGCGAGCATCATCATCGAATACCTCGATCTGCATTACCCTGGTGCGGAAAAGCTTCTGCCTTCTTCGGCGGCTGACGCGCTGGCGGTGCGGCAATGGGACCGCGTGTTCGACCTGCATGTGCAAGGCCCCATGCAAGACATCGTGAACGACCGCCTTTTCGAGCGCCATGGCGACATGCAACCGGCCCGCGAAGCCCTGTCTGCGGCCTACGGCATCATCGATGCGCAACTGGCGAGCGGCACGGCGTGGATCTGTGGCGAGCAATTCTCTCTGGCCGATTGCGCGGCCGCCCCGGCCCTGTTCTATGCCAGCACCCTGCAGGCCTTCGGCCAGGAAGAGCACCATCTGCGCCGCTATTTCGATCGCCTGATGGACCGCCCTTCGGTCGCGCAAGTGCTGTCCGAAGCGAGGCCGTATTTCCACTTCTATCCGTTCCACGACCGCATTCCACAGCGGTTCCTTTCCGAGCGCACATGACTGTATCCAACGCCTCCGCCCAGAGTACGCGCCGCCGCTGGCTCACGCTGATCGTTCTATGCCTGGGCGTCCTGATGATCGTGCTGGACAGCACCATCGTCAACGTGGCGCTGCCCTCGATACGCGCGGACCTGGGTTTCAGTGAGACGTCGCTGGTCTGGGTGGTCAATGCTTACATGCTCACCTTCGGCGGCTGCCTGCTCCTGAGCGGGCGGCTCGGTGACCTGTACGGTCACCGCCGCATGTTCCTCGGGGGGCTGGCATTCTTCACGCTGTCCTCGCTGGCCTGCGGCCTCGCGGGCAGCCAGGTGATGCTGGTGGTGGCCCGCGCCATACAGGGCCTGGGCGGCGCCGTGGTGTCGGCGGTGTCCCTCTCCCTGATCATGAACCTGTTCACCGAACCCCGCGAGCGAGCCCGCGCCATGGGCGTCTACGGTTTCGTCTGCGCTGGCGGCGGCAGCCTCGGCGTGCTTCTGGGAGGCCTGCTGACCACAGTAGGCTGGCACTGGATCTTTCTAGTCAATCTGCCGATCGGCGTGGCGGTCTATGCGGCCAGCGCGGCCCTGCTGCCAGCCTCCTCGGAAACCAGTGGCAGCCAGCGGCTGGATGTGGCGGGCGCCATCACCGTCACGCTGTCGCTGATGCTGGCCGTCTATGGTGTGGTGGGCGGAAACGAAGCAGGCTGGAGTTCGGCGCGGACGCTCGGACTGCTGGGATCCGCGGCGCTGCTGATGGCACTGTTCCTGTTCATTGAGTCGCGCTCCGTGCACCCGCTGGTACCTTTGGGAATGTTCAGGTTGCGCAACATCAGCATCTCGAATGTCTGCGCCGTGCTGTGGTCGGCAGGCATGTTCGCCTGGTTCTTTATGTCCGCGCTGTATTTGCAGCAGATCCTGGGCTATACCCCCATGCAGGTAGGCTTGGCTTTTCTGCCGGCCAATCTGGTCATGGCACTGCTGTCGCTGGGCTTGTCGGCCAAGCTGGTGATGCGCTTCGGCATCCGGGGGCCGCTGGCCATCGGTTTGCTGCTGGCCGCGCTGGGCCTGATGCTGTTCGCTCGGGCTCCCATGGCGGCTGAATCCAGTGGCTTCTGGATCGATGTGCTGCCTGGCATGACGCTCCTGGGACTGGGCGCAGGCATCGCATTCAACCCCATGCTGATGGCCGCCATGCACGATGTCTCGCCCGGCGATGCAGGCTTGGCCTCTGGCTTGGTCAATACCTCGTTCATGCTCGGCGGTGCGCTGGGCTTGGCGGTGCTGGCCAGCTTGGCGGCAGCCCGTACCTCGGCACTGATGGTTGCGGGCGCCGGCGCCCTGGCTGCCCAGAACGGCGGCTACCAGTGGGCTTTTGCGGCGGGCGCATTGTTCGCCGTGATCGCGGCCGTGCTGGGCGCCACCCTGTTGCGCGCGGATCTGAAGGCAGGCAGCGAGGCACCGGCGGCGGTTCACCAGTGTCCTGAGTTGTAAGTTCGTTGATAAATAAATCTGCCGAAATCGACATCAGGCAAGCGGTGCGCCGATGCGACGCAAAACGCAGCGATACCGAGTGGTATCGCGAGGCTTTGCAACGCCGCATGGTGTTGATTCTCGGTAGATTTATTCAACGAATTTGCAATTCAGGACACTAGGGCGGGGTCCGGCGGAACCCCGTTGTCTTGGCGAGTTGCGCGGAGAGGATCTCCAGGAAAGCATCGATCCGGGCAGGCCGGAAACGGCCTGCCAATGTCACAGCCTCTATGGGCACGGGCTCCAGCTCCCAGCCAGGCAGAATCCTGCGCAGCTTGCCGGCGGCAATATCGGAGCCACAAAGCCACGGGGCCGCTGAACCGATACCCATGCCTAGCTGCACCGCACTGTAGCTCGCGAGCAAGCCATCAGTGGCCATGCTCGCATTCATGCGCACGCTTCGCCTTTCGCCGGTTCGCACTGACCGGAGCTCCAGTTGGCCGTAGACATGCGGAACCAAGCCAACGAGAGGCTGGCTTTCAAGGTCTTCGGGCACCCGCACCGGCGCGCCGCGATAGTCCTTGGAAGCGATCAGGATTCTGTGCATCCATCCAAGGCGGCGCACGTGGAGCGTCTGATCCCGGCAGCCACCGGCGCATATCCAGACATCCGCTCCTTCGCGAATCAGATCGACCTGGCCATCGGTGAGCTTCAGGTTCACCTGGACCTGTGGAAACCGTTGGCGGTATTCAGCGATCGCGTCCATGAGAAGCGTGTTGCCGTAACCGTGAGGACCCACGAGCGTGAGGACGCCTGTGGGCATGGACCCGGTAGCCTGCATCTCCTGCTCCCACTCCGACCAGGCATCAGCCCAGGCAATGGCCTTGCGCTGCAACTCGACGCCCTCCGGCGTGAGATGAAAACGATGGGTACTGCGCGCCGCCAGGCGAGCGCCCAACATGGCCTCCAGGTCTCGCAGACGCCTGCTCACGGTGGGTTGAGTGGTGCCAAGGGCCTTCGCCGCCGACGTCAGGTTGCCCTGCTGGGCGACCGCAAGGAACGTCAGGATCAGGTGCAGCCGATCCAATCGCTTGGTCATATGGGTTTGGTCATACGTTCTACGTATCAATGAAATCAACCTGAGCATACTACCCAATCCCCCGCATGACAGGAACATGTCGGTCAGCTGACATCAGAACGTGTTCACGTTCTCAGACCGGAGAGTTTGCCGGCCATCCACCCACGGAGGTATTCAATGAGCTTTTTCCGCAAGTCCCTTACCTTGGCGGTTTCCGCCTTGACTCTGGCCACGAGCGCGCTGGCGCAAGAGGCCAGGCCGCAGCAAGTGCGGCTGATCGTGGGTTATCCAGCTGGCGGCTCCGCGGATGCGGTTGCCCGGATGGTGGCGGAAGGGCTGAAGGACGAACTCAAGACCACCGTGATCGTCGAGAACAAGGCCGGCGCGGGTGGCCAGATCGCGGCTGACTTCGTTCGTGCCGCACCGGGAGACGGCACCACGGTGCTGGTGGCCAATTCCCACATGATGGTGATGCTCCCCCTTACCTCCAAGGCTGTCCGGTATGACCCGGTGGCCGATTTCAAACCCATCGGCCGCATGACCAGCTTCTATGAGGCCATTGCGGTGCCCTCCGCGGTTTCCGCCACCAACGTGCGCCAATGGACCGATCTCGCGCGCAGCGACGGCAGATACAGCAACTTCGGTGTCCCCGCCGCGGGCAGCGTCTCTCATTTCATTGGCTACAAGCTCGGCAGCGACGCGAAGGCCCCGCTTCAGGCGGTGCCCTACAAAGGCGCCGCACCGCTGGTGCAGGATCTGCTCGGCAACCAGATCACCGGCGGTATTCTGCCGATTCTGGACGTCGCACAGCATGCCCAGGCCGGCAAGCTCCGTGTGCTGGCCGTGAATGGCACACAGCGCGCGCAATTGCTGCCATCCGTTCCCACGCTCAAGGAACTTGGAGTGACAGGATTCGACTCCCTCGAATGGACAGCGCTTTTTGTTCCCAAGACAACGCCGGATGCGGTCACCCACCGCCTCAACGAAGCGCTCAACAAAGTGCTGGCCCAGAAAGGCGTCCAGGAGAAGTTGCTGAAGCTGGGCATGGAAGCCCATCCCAGCTCCCCTGCCGAGTTGGCAGCTCTGGTTGGCAGCGATCTGGCCACCTGGGGGCCCGTGGTCAAGGCGTCCGGTTTTTCAATCGACTGAACCAGGTTTCCACACCCACCTCATGAGAGCCATTGAGCTTGCGGGCCTCCATGCCTATAGCGACCAGATCAGTGTGGAGGCCGGAGAACGGATCGCGTTTCACGTCAGTGCCAGCATTCCTTATACGGTTTCACTGTGCCGCCTCGGCCCTGACACCACCGGGCCCTCGCAAGACGAGGTTCTGACCACCGAAACCTGCAACGAACCCGTGGTGCAACCCATTCACCCGGGCT
Source organism: Ottowia sp. VDI28 (assembly GCF_049532675.1). Classification (NCBI taxonomy): domain Bacteria; kingdom Pseudomonadati; phylum Pseudomonadota; class Betaproteobacteria; order Burkholderiales; family Comamonadaceae; genus Ottowia; species Ottowia sp. VDI28. The sequence continues at coordinate 4,163,427 of NZ_CP149820.1, forward strand.
CCTGCATTCATGTGAAAAATGGGATCCCCGCGGGAAAATACCCAGGGCTGACATTTGAGTGCTGGACCAAGATCTGGGGACTGGCTCGCTGGCAAACCATCTTTTCCCAGATGGATCAAGCGGGTACCGTGGACGACAGCATGGGCCAAGACACAGGCTGCGGCATGGGGCTGTTCGCCGATCCGGACGGTCATATCGTTCTCCGCTGGAGCGAAGGAATCCTGCGGTCACCCAAGCCGGTTCCGCTGTGCCAATGGATGCACGTGGCGGCCACATTCAATGACGGCCAGGTCGAGATCTGGCTGGACGGCATCTGCGCCGCCCGCTCGCGAGCAGGCTCCATGCTGGTTTTACCAGGCCATCCCTTGCGGCTGGGCGCATGCGGTGTCCAAGGCCGCTCGGATCTTTTTCTCGAAGGAGATCTGGCCATGCCCGCGCTGTACAGTGCGGCGCTTACCCCGGCCGCCATCATGGACCGCGTCAACAGGCGCGCCCTCGCCCCTCCCGATCATCCCGGCCTGATCTGCTACTGGCCCCTGAACGAATTACGGGGCTCGCATATCCAGGCCCATGGCGCGCCCGGGTATGACGGCGTATTGCGCAATCACGGCACCAGAGGCATCAATGGCCCGGCTTTCAATCCGGCAGAGGTTCCCCGATACCGGGACCATGCGCTCACGGGTGACGGCTTACATGCCGGTCCTGACCGAGCCGGCGTCCGGTTTGCCAGCGATGACCTGGTCGACTGCGGGTGGAGCGCCACGCATGAATTCACTGTGCCCGCCGCTGCGCGAAGCGGGCTGTATGTGGGCCGCTTCGAGTTCAACTGGAACGGTGCGCCGGTCCGGTACGACGTCACCTTCGTCGTGAAGCGCGCAAGGCAGCGCCCAGCCCCCAGGCTGCTGGTGCTGTGCGCCACCAATTCCTGGATGGCGTACTCAGCCTCCCCTTTTGCCGATACCCATGCGCAGCCAGCCACCTGGCCGAGGCGCTGCGCGGGCCTGCCCACCTCGAACCCGCTCGTGCCGACTCACTGCACCTACAACTACCACCGCGCGGGCCAACCGTCCTACTACGTGGGCGTGCGAATGCCCCGGCCCAATGCAGCTCCCTACGAGCTCTACGCCCCGGAAGACAGCGGCTTCGCGCAATGGGTCCGTCTGGAACGCCAGCTCCATGTCTGGCTGGATCGCCATGGATACGAATACGACCTGGTAGCCGACATCGATCTTCATCGAAATCCAGGGCTCCTGCAGGACTATCGCGCGGTGATCATCAATGGGCACAGCGAATACTGGTCCGGGCCCGCCTATCAAGGGATCGAGGACTATCTCGGCCGAGGCGGCCATGTCATCGTGCTTTCAGGCAACTCCATGTATTGGCGTGTCAGCTTCAATGAAGACTGCACCGTGATGGAGCAGCGAAAGACGCGCACGCCGCACGACGGCCAAAGCGATAGCGATGAAGAAGTAACCGCCCCTGCCGGCCCGCACGGCGAGCAATACCACAGCCAGGATGGCCAACGAGGGGGTTGTGGCGATATTCGGGAAAATCGTGCGCCGGCCTGATTGGCCTGGAAACAGCGGGTTGGGGTTTCGCACGGGCCGAAGATTTCGGTGTCTTCAAGGTGAGGGATGCGTCGCACCCCATCTTCCGTACGCCTTTAGACACAGGAATGAAAAACGGCGACACCTTCGGACATGGCCCGAACGGCGAGCTGCCGCGAGCGGTGGGGCACGAATGGGATGTCACCACCGCCACGCTGATGCGCATGACCCTGCATGTACCTCGTGATGCTGATCCGCCGGAGACACAGGAAGGCATTGAGATCATTGCTGAAGGCATTCGGGAGCTCCCCGGCCCGCTCGACGCCTACCTGGACTTCTTCGAACAACCCGTTGAATCGCTGAACGGGCTTTCATGCGAAATGATCGTCTGGAATCGGCCACGAGGCGGCAAAGTGTTCAATGCCGGTGCCGTGGGAACGAGCTGGGTGCTGCAGGCCGACGACAGGATGGGCAAGCTGCTCGCAAATGTGCTGGCCGCGTTCTCGATTCCCTATTCCACCTCAGGACCTTACCTCTCCACGCCATGAACCGGCAGGTTTCCGAGCCTTGTCCATCACACCGCCCAAATGGTGATTCGTCACTTCCAGAATCCTGAAGCTACGGCTTTCGTATTTTTGAGTTGTCCGGGAGTGCTGCCACCTCTACAGTAGCCTGCTGATCAAAAGAGGAAACGTGATGCAGTTGGTGAGTTATGCCGCGGATGGTGGAGTGAGCTGGGGCATCGTAGTGGATCAAGGCGGGAGCCTCCGGGTCATTGACGGCACAAGCGCCACACACGGACGTATCGGGAGCATTCGGCAGCTCCTGAAGCTTGGCGCACTCGGCTCGCTCCCCAGCCTGCTCTCACACAAAACGGCTCAGCCCCTTGAAGAGCTGCAACTCCTGCCGCCCATTCCCGATCCAGGCAAGATCCTTGCCGTGGGATTCAACTACGCAGAGCACGCGCAGGAAGCGAACTCCGCCGCTGCGGCAGCACCCGCGTTCTTTGCCCGCTTTACCGATAACCTTGTCGGCCACGGGCAGCCCATCGTGCGGCCAGTGGTGTCCGAGTGCCTCGATTTTGAAGGAGAGCTCGCCGTGATCATCGGCCGCGCCGGGCGTCATGTCAGCAAGGAAGATGCGATGGCAATGGTGGCTGGCTATGCCTGCTTCAACGACGGGAGTGTGCGGGATTTCCAGAAGGAGTCGATCACCGCCGGCAAGAACTTTCCGGCGACGGCGCCGTTCGGGCCCTGGCTGGTCACGGCGGACGCCGTGCCCCATCCGGGGCGCCTGGTATTGGAGACCCGCCTCAATGGTGTGCGGGTACAGCGCAGCGAGACCAGCCACATGGTGCACGACATCGCGAGCTTGATTGCCTACGCCTCGCGCTTCACCCCTTTGCGGCCAGGCGACGTATTGGCTACGGGTACCCCCGCTGGCGTTGGCTTACGCCGGTTCCCGCCCTTGTGGATGCGCGCCGGCGATGTAGTCGAGGTGGAGATCGAGGGCATCGGGCTCTTGCGCAACCCTGTGATAGACGAAGGCCCTGATCCTTCGTCCTCTGCGGCGCCAATCAGCTCCTGAGCACTTTGCTTTTCCTGAGGCAGTGAACGTTCCAACGCTCGCCTCGCACGCCCCACGCTGAGATCGTGGTGGACGATCCGATCCATGATGTGGCGCACGATGGCCTGTCGCTGATCGACATGCGCTACCAAGGTGAGCGGATAAGGTTCCGCAGGCAATTCCGCACTCACGTGCACCAGGGTGCCGGCTCGCAGATGGTCCGCGGCCAGGATGGTAGGCACCACGCCGATGCCTTCCGTGTGGATCATCAGTTCCATCAGCGCCGCCGTATTGGCACATGTGTTGACGTTGCGAAGCGCGGCCCCCAGGCGGCGGGCATCCTGAATGGCGCGGGGATAGAAATCTGATGGCCGCGAGACAAGCCACAAGGGAGCGCTGTCGAGCAACTCCCCGGTGGACAGGGGTTTGCCATCCCGGAACCGCGCCACGCGGCTGGACATCAGCCAGCGCTGCTCCACGGAACTCAGGGGAACGGTGTTCATCCGGCTGCGTGTCACGGCGCCGGCCACAATGGCCAGATCCAGGCGCCCTTCCTCCAGCTTGTGAAGCATGTTCATGCCCATGTCGACGTCAATGTCGTAATGGACATTGGGCATGTCGCTCTTGAGCAGCGCAAGCACTTTTGGAAACCAGATCAGCGTGGTCACGCCCACACCGATGCGCACGACCCCTTGCATGGCCGAAGCATGCGCCTGCAGCCGAACCAGATCATCGAGCTGATCGATCAATGGTGCCGCACGTTCGACGAACAGCCGCCCTTCCATGGTGAGTTCCATGCGCCGGCCCTGGCGCTGAAAGAAGCTGAAACCCATGCTCTGCTCCAGCTCCCGTACCCGGGCGGTGATCGCGGGTTGGGATGCGTTCAACCGCCGTGCAGCCGCTGCGAAAGAGCCCAGGCGGTTGATGGCGCAGACTGTTTCGAGATTGGTCAGGTTGAGTTTGCTCATCGCTCAATACTTCCATTTTTTTGAATTATATGGATCTAAAAATTAAGCTTGTTCTGATGTAAATGCTTATTTAGATTACAGACCCAGACGCGGGCAGCCGCCGCAGCGCCCCCAAGAAATCAGGAGACACGATGAAAAACCCGCTTAGACCCCATCGCCTTTTTCGCCTTGGAGGCCTCGGCAAACTCGTGGCCGCAAGCTCGTTCGCGTTGCTGATGGCGAGCCAGGCGAATGCAAAGACGATTGAACTGGTCGTACCCTACGCAGCCGGGGGCTTTACCGACGCACTCGCACGCCATGTCGCGGATGCGCTTTCCAAGCGTATCGGCGAACCCGTGGTGGTGGTCAACAAGACAGGTGCCGCTTCGGTGGTGGGCATTCGCTATGCCATCGAGCAAGGAGGCACGGACGGGCGCACGATTTTGCTGGGCAGCCTGGGCTATATCACCACGCAATTCCAGCGCCGGGGCGCGCCTTTCGACCCCAAGGCGCTCGCCCCGGTCGTGCTGTTGGGCGCGACGCCCAGCGTACTCTATGTACGCGCCAGCATCCCGGCAAAGAACTATCAGGAATTCGTGGAATGGGCCCGCAAGCAGCCCTCGGGAATCTCGTTCGGGACCTCCGGTGTCGCCTCAAGTCCGCATCTCAACGCGGAGGACCTGGCCGCGACTTCCGGCTTCCAGATACTGGCCGTGCCGTATGCGGGCAGCAGCGCCTCGATGCCCGCCATGGCCGGAGGCCATATCGACGCGGTGTTTGAATCTTCGGGCTCGCGCGCCCTGGTCGAGACGGGAAAAATCAAGGCGCTTCTGGTAGGCAGCGACAAACCGTTGGCCTCCTGGCCAGAAGTGCCCACTGCCGAAGCGGCTGGCGTGCCGGGCTTCCGCTCCGGCAGTTGGTTCGGCCTGTTCCTGCCCGCCCAGACACCTGCCAGCCTTCGGAAAAAACTCAATGCGGATATCAATGCCGTGCTGACCTCCGCTGAACTGGCAGAGCGCTTCCGTCAGATGGACTTCAATGCCGCTGGCGGAACACCAGAAGCTTTCTCGAAGTTTCTCGAAGCGGAGAAAGCCAAGTTGGGCCACCTGATCAGCACACGCCATATCCATGTCGACTGACTCCTCGCACAAAGAAATGAGCCACGTCGATCAACTCGGAGCGTACGCACAAGGGCTTTGCGCAGAAGCCTTGCCGGATGTCGTGTTGGAGCGCATGGCCTGTTGCTTGCTTTACAACCTTTGCCTCGGCCGAGCCGCGGCGGATCCAGCCCACCCAGTGCAACACGCCATCCGGGCCGTCTGTACAGCGAACGGAATGGCCACTCTCCTGGGTGGCGGCACGCGGAGCGCGCTCGACGCGGCGGCCGCGAATGCAGCGGCCATTACCCTTCGCGGACAGAACGACACGCACGCGGCCATGAACGGGCACCTCGGCTGCCTGGTCATTCCTGCCGTGCTGGCCCTCGCGCAGGAGCAAGGCGCGGACGCCAGCACTTTCGTGGCAGCGCTGGTGGCGGGCTATGAAGTGGCTCCGCGCATCGCAGAAGGCATGGCCGCGGCCGCGATGGAACGCGGGTGGCGAGGCACATCGTTGTTCGGCATCTTTGGCGTTGCAGCGGCCTGTGCCCGATTGCTGAAGTGCGATGCCGATCAAATTGCCAATGCCCTGTCGCTATCGGCCAATTTTGCGGGTGGCCTGGTGCGATGCTATGCGGAAGGCACATCGGAATGGGCCGTGCAGGTAGCGCATGCCGCGAGATCTGGACTGAATGCCGCGCTACTGGCCCACCACGGCATGAAGGCCGCATCGGAAATCCTGGAAGGCAAAGGCGGTTTCTATCGCGCCATAGGGGGTGCAACAAGACCGATCTCGCTGGAAGGCTGGCGCAGCGAAGAAGTGAGCTTCAAACCCTTCCCAGGCTGTGCCATCAACCAAGTGCCCACGGCAGTTCTTCTGGATCTTCTTCGTCAGGAAGGCTTGCGTGCCGAACAGGTGGAGGACATTGAATTGCATCTGCATCCTTCCCACGCGGCCTACCCTGGTGTGGAGCGCCATGGCCCTTTCGACTCTTCGGCGGCCGCCATCATGAGCGCGCCCTTCATGCTGCAGCTCGCCCTGGAGCATGGCGGCCTGCTTCAGACTGATTTTGCGAACCGCTACAGTGCCGACCCCGTACACGCTCGCAGCAAGCAGGTGCGCGTGCGCGCGGACGAAGCGTTGGCGCCTTTCGAGTGCCGGCTCGGGGTTCATCTTCTCGATGGAAGACGGTTCAGCGCCTCATCCACCGGTACGCAGACGCTGGTGATGGGTTGGGAGCAAACCGTGGCGCTGACCCGCGGTCTCGCTAACGAAAACCCAGAGGCCTTCAGCGAGACGGACCACGAGCGGCTGGTGCTCGCCGTGCGGCGGTGCGTGTCCCAGCGTGACGCGAAGGCACTGCCAGATCTGTTCGCAGCGCTCACCTAGCGGCCATTCCCCCTGCCGGCGCCCGATGCGGGCACCGCTTTCCTGACCCCATTCCGGAGACTTCACGCATGACGAACCCTCTTCAACGCCGCGACGTGCTGGCGCTATTGCTGGCCCTGGGCGCAGGATCGGCACACGCACAAAAATACCCGGCCACGCCCATCCGGCTGATCGTTCCGTTCGCCCCGGGTATGGTGACCGACAGCAGTTCCCGCATCATTGCGGAAGGCTTGGCACAAGAGCTCGGGCAGCCTGTCGTCGTGGACAACAAGCCGGGCGCCCAGGGTATTTTGGGTACGCGCCAGGTGGCAGCCAGCGCACCCGATGGCTACACCTTGCTCGTAGCCACCAATGGCACGCATGCTGCCAACAGCAGTCTGTTCCGCAACCTGCCCTATGACCCCATCAAAGACTTCGCGCCCATCGGTTTGATCGGTACAGCCGCGTGGGCGCTAGTGGTTCGGCAAAATGATCCCGCACGCTCGGTGACTGAATTGCTCGCTCATCTGCGCGCACCCGGAAAAAACTGGCACGCGCCCTACTTCTCCGCCGCATCACAAGTTTGCATCAGTTTGCTCAATGCCCTGGCGGGCACTTCGGTGCAAGCCATACCGTACAAGGCCAACGGGCAGGCTCTGACGGATCTGCTGGGTGGCCAGGTAGAGCTTGGCTTCATCGACATTGGCACGGCCCTGGCTCAGCAAAGCGCGGGCAAGCTCCGCATGCTGGCGCTCACGTCCAGCGCTCGCTCGCCATTGGCACCTGGAATCCCCACCTTGGCCGAAAGCCTACCGGGTTACGAGATCATCTCCTGGAGCGGAATCGTGTCGCCCCGAGGCATCCCACCTGAAGTGGCCAGCACGCTGAACGCGGCACTGCGACGGGTACTGGCACGCCCTGAAGTGCATAGGCGCTTTGCGACCCTCGCCTTCGAGCCCGCACCCGGCAGCGAGCAGGCCTTTCAGCAAAAATTACAGGCCGACCACACACGTTGGGCGCGGTTGGTCAAACAGGCAGGCATCGAGCCGGAATAAAGCGATATGAACCTGCGCAAACAGGGCGACAGCGCCCATGATTTTCTGATCGTCGGAGGAGGCACCGCGGGTGTCGTGCTGGCCCACCGGCTATCGGCCGATCCCCAACGCCGCGTGCTTCTGCTCGAAGCGGGGCATGACATCAAGCCCGGGCAAGAACCGCGCGATATTCGCAGCATCTTCCCGCTCTCTACCTTCAATGCCATCCACGCGTGGCCAGACACGCTGGTGCATTGGCGCAATGCGGCCCAGTCGCCGGCGGTCGGCATGCCACAAGGCCGAGGGCTGGGAGGTACCAGCAACATCATGGGCATGTGGGCGATGCGGGGCAGGCCAGAGGTCTACGATGCATGGGCCGCCAATGGCGCGCGAGGATGGGGATGGAGCGACGTACTGCCTTTTTTTCGCCGACTTGAAACGGATCATGACTTCATCAGTGAACTGCATGGAACCCAAGGCCCGGTCCCCATCCGGCGCCAACCGGTAGATGAGTGGTCGCCTCTCGCGCGCGAGTTTCGTAAAGCTGCCCGCCAGCAAGGGTTCGCCGACGTGGCCGACATGAATGGCGATTTTTCAGATGGCCATTGCACTCTCCCCGTGAGCCGCTATACCGACCGGCGCGGATCAGCCGGACTTTGCTACATGACCGCTGAAGTGCGTGCGCGGCCCAATCTCGACGTGATGGCCGATACACAGGTCGCAGGCCTGGTGTTCGACGACGCGCAGCCGTTACGCGCTGTGGGTGTGCGCGTGCGCGACGCGCAGGGAAACGAACGGATGCTGCGCTCGAAAGAAGTGCTCGTCTGTGCCGGTGCCTTGCGCTCGCCGGAACTGCTCATGCGAGCGGGCGTTGGCGATGGCCCCAGCTTGCAGGCTGCGGGCGTCGCCGTGCGCAAGCATCTGCCGGGTGTGGGCGCCAACCTGCAGAACCACCCCATGCTGTTCATGGTGTCCTTCCTGCGCCGCGCGGGCATCGAGCCTGATGGCATCCGCCCGGCGGGTTCCAGCTACCTGCGCTGGTCTTCCGGGCTGGGCGGGCTGCCCTCTGGCGATATGGGCATGTCGATCCGCAGTTGGCTGTCCTGGCATGCGCTCGGCCGCCGGATGGGCGCCGTGGCTCCGACTGTGTCGATGCCTTTTTCACGGGGCCGCGTCACCCTCACAAGCCACGGCAAAAGACTGGTGGAATTCAATTTTCTGCAAGACGAGCGAGACCTCACAAGGATGATGCAAGGATTCCGCCTCGCCGCGAAGTTGTATGGGTTCCTGGATGCGGTATCCGAAGCCCCGCAAGTGCTGCTGAACGTGAGCAACATCAGCCGCCTGATGCGATACAACGAGCCGACTCGCTTCAATGCCGTTCGTGCCCGCATGGGCGCCACGCTTCTCGATGTAGCCCCGGATCTAGGGAAACGATGGATCAGCCGCCTGGCCCGCATGGCTCCTGCACATGAAGTCGTCGCAGACGAGCAGCGCCTGGCGGATTTCGCGCTTGGCAGCGTGAGCGGCACCGGGCATGCGTGCGGGACGTGCCGGATGGGGTCCGAAGGAGACCCTCTCTCGGTGGTGGATGCCCAAGCGCGAGTTCTCGGCTGCCAGGGCTTGCGCGTCATCGATGCCTCCATCATGCCTTTGGTGCCGAGCGGCGGCACCCACATTCCTACCATCATGGTGGCGGAGAAAATCGCGAACGCGATCCTGCATGGGGAGTAGGTACCGGCGCGAAGCGGTGGGCACTCAGTCTGACGAAGGCTGCGTGAAAGTCAGGCGGTTCCCGAATGGATCGGCCACCGTCATATCCAGGCCCCAAGGCGCTTCCTCGATGCCCGGGCGGGCATGGGTATACTTTTTGGCAAGCAGGCCCTGCTGATAGCTTCGCAGATCGCCACAAGCCACGCGCACATGGCTGCCAGGAGTGGCGTCGCCGTGGTGGCCGGAAAGGTGCAGGATGCAATCGCCTTTGGAAACCTGCAGGTACAAAGGCAAGCCTGGCTCGAAGCGATGCTCCCAATCCACGGTGAAACCGAGGAAATCAACGTAGAACGCCCGCGCAAGCGCTTCGTCGAACATGCGCAGGATGGGAGTTGGTGGACCCATTTTCATGTTCAGACGCCTCTCTGCCGTCTGGCTTCGTACAAGCATACTCCGCTGGCCACGGACACATTCAGGCTTTCCACCGCCCCCATCATCGGAATGCTCACCAGTTGATCGCAGGTCTTGCGAGTGAGTTGGCGCATGCCAGGGCCTTCGGCTCCCAGCACCAAGGCGGTCGGGCCTGCCAAATCAATCTGGTAGAGCGTCTTGTCGGCATCGCCCGAAGTGCCGGTGACCCAGATATTGCGCTCTTTCAATTCACCCAGGGTACGGGCGAGGTTGGTCACCATGAAATAAGGCACCGTCTCCGCCGCGCCGCTGGCCACTTTCGCCACCGTGGCATTGATGCCTGCGGCATGATCCTTGGGCGCGATGACGGCATGCGCACCCGCGCCGTCAGCCACGCGCAGGCAGGCCCCCAGGTTGTGCGGATCGGTCACGCCATCAAGCACCAGCAGCAGAGGCGGATCAGACAAGGCATCGAGCAGGTCATCCAGTGAACGGGCCTGCTCCATGGGCTGCACGCGCGCGGCCACGCCTTGGTGGCCATGGCTACCTGCCAGTTTAGCCAGGCGCACGCCATCGGCCTCGATCACTCGCACGCCTGCCTCGGCGGCACGGGTAAGAAATTGCTTCATGCGCGCGTCACGCCGTGTGGGGTCGGCGTAAATTTCGATCACAGTGGCGGGAGCGGTCTTCAGGCGAACACCGACGGCATGGAAGCCGAAAAGCACTTTGGGGGTGGACATGGGGTGATTATCGACTCATGTCTCCTAGAGCCCGGCTATCGAGGATTGGTGGCTCAGGCCGCCAGCTCCACCGCGCTATCTTGCACAATCCGGCCGGCCTCCACCTTGAGCCGGCGGGAGCACAAATCTGCGATCGTCCTGTCATGTGTCACCAGCACCAGAGTGGTCCCCTGCTCCCGGTTGAGCTCAAACATCAGGTTCATGATGGTCTCGCCCGTGGCAAAGTCCAGGCTCCCTGTGGGTTCGTCCGCCAGCAGTACGGCAGGATGCATGACAAAGGCGCGCGCCAGGGCCACGCGCTGCTGCTCGCCGCCCGAAAGCACCTTGGGGTAGTGGCCAAGCCGCTCCGCCAGTCCCACGCGCGCCAGCATGTCGGTGGCAGCGCGGCGGGCGTCCTTGCGGGCAGCCAGCTCCAGGGGAAGCATGACGTTTTCAAGCGCGGTCAGGTTGCCCAGAAGCTGAAAGCTCTGGAAAACGAACCCCAGCTTGCGCGCCCGCAGCGCCGCACGGGCGTCCTCGCTGACCGCAAAGAGATCTTCGCCTTCGAGCCGCACCGTGCCCCGCGAAGGCGTATCCAAGCCGGCAATGATGGACAGCAGCGTGCTCTTACCCGAGCCCGAAGCGCCGACAATGGCCACGGTTTCGCCTTGGCGCAGGGTGAAATCAATATCACGCAAAATATCGAGCGTGCCCGTGGAGTCGGTGACCGACTTGAAAACGTGCTCCACGGCAATGATGGCGGGGCGGGAGGCGTCTGGCGTTACGCCGGGCGTTGAATCAGGCATTGAGGACTTTTGACTTTGTACCGACGACACTTTATCCGCTTCGCGCTGGCCAGCCTCCCGATCGGGGCTCTGGCGGCTGGCCAGCCGGCCAATTCTCCGGCAAAACAGCCTGCTCAACCCGTTGTGCTGGTGGTGGGCGATTCGCTCAGTGCCGAGTATGGACTGGCTCGGGGCACAGGCTGGGTGGCGCTGCTGGAGAAAAAGCTCCTGGCCGAAAAAATCCCGGCCAAGGTGGTGAACGCCAGCATCTCCGGAGACACCACCTCGGGCGGCCGCTCCCGCCTGCCCACCCTGCTGAAAACGCATCACCCCAGCGTGGTGGTGATCGAGCTGGGCAGCAACGACGCCCTGCGGGGGCTCCCCCTGGCGATGACCGAAGGCAACCTCGCCGCCATGGCGCAAGCCGCGCAGCAGGCAGGCGCCAAGGTGATGCTGGTGGGCATGCAAATGCCGCCCAACTACGGTGCCGACTACGGCAACCGCTTTTCCGCCTTGTTCGAGAAGGTGGCCAATGCCCATAAGGCGGCCTTGGCGCCCTTCATGCTGAAAGGCGTCGCCGACCAACCGGATGCGCTCAAGCTCTTCCAGGCCGATCGCATCCACCCCACGGCACAAGCCCATCCCACTATTCTGAATAACCTGTGGCCCGTTCTGAGGTCTCTGCTGAAGTGAGCGTTGTCTCTATTCCTGCCCCTGAGGCCTTGGCTCGCCTTTCCGAGTTCGACGCCGTCATCGACGCACGCAGCGAAGGGGAATTCGAGCTGGACCGCCTTCCCGGTGCCATCAACTGGCCCAGCCTGCGCAACGAAGAACGCGCGCGTGTGGGCACACTCTACAAGCAGGTCAATCCATTCGAGGCCCGCAAGCTCGGCGCCGCGCTGGTGTCGCGCAACATCGCCAACCACATCGAGCGCGAGGCCATGGACAAGCCCAAGGGATGGCGGCCCCTGGTGTATTGCTGGCGCGGTGGCCAGCGCAGCGGCGCCCTGTCGCTGGTGCTCGGCCAGATCGGCTTTCGCGTGCACCTGATCGAAGGCGGCTACAAGGCTTTTCGCGCCGCCATGCTGGCCGATCTGCCCGCGTGCGCCGAAAGGCTGCGCTACCAAGTGATCTGCGGCCCCACCGGCTCTGGCAAGACGCGCCTTCTGCACGCACTGTCCGAGGCGGGTGCGCAGGTGCTCGATCTCGAAGGACTGGCCAGCCACCGTGCCTCCGTCCTGGGCCTGATCCCGGGCAAGCCGCAACCCACGCAAAAGCGCTTCGAAATGCTCCTTTGGGAAACACTGTGCCGGTTCGATCCATCGCGGCCTGTGTATGTGGAAGCAGAAAGCAAGAAGGTAGGCAACGTCGCGCTTCCCGACGCGCTGATCCAGCCCATGCGCACAAGCCCTTGCCTGCGGGTAGATCTCCCGGAAGATGAGCGCGTAGCCCTGCTCCTGGAAGACTATCCCTTCTTCGTCAGTGACCCTGCTTTTTTCTGCCAGCGGCTGGACACGCTAATGACGCTGCGCGGCCGCGCGGTCATCGACGCCTGGAAAACCCAGGTAGCCACGGGGCAGACCGAGGCCGTGGTGCGTGAGTTACTGGAAAAGCACTACGACCCAGGTTACGCCACTTCCACGCAGCGTAATTTCCAGCAGTTTGGAGAAGCCTTGACCGTCTCTTTGCCCGACCGCTCAGCTGCCACGCTAGCGCATGCGGCAAAAACCATCATGGAACAAACTGGTGCGGCACTGCCGCCACCACGCTCGGTCGTGGCAGGTGGATCCGGTATTTGAGAATTTAAGAAACGGAGTTGCGTATGAGCATCAGAAATCTGGACGATCGTTACAGCCCCTGGGTTATCGGCTTCCACTGGCTGACGCTCGGGCTTTTGATCGTTATCTACGCCAGCATGGAACTGCGTGGACTCGCCCCCAAGGGAAGCGAGATGAGAGAAGCCTTCAAGTCATTTCATTTCCTGCTGGGCCTGTGCTTGCTTCTGGTGGTGGTGGTCCGCGTCGGCGTACGCTGGCAATCCGGCGCCGCGCCCGGCATTCAACCGCCGATGCCTGAGTGGCAAACCAGGCTGGCCAGCCTCTTCCACTATGCGCTCTATGCTTTTCTTATCGCCATGCCGATACTCGGATGGCTGGTACTAAGCGCGAAAGGCGAACCTATCATCCTCTTCGGCCTATCTGTGCCCAGCCTCATTGGTCCGGACAAGGCCCTTTCCCGGCAAATCAAGGAAGTGCACGAGACCTTGGCCACGGTGGGTTATTTCCTGATCGGACTGCACGCCGCAGCGGCTTTGCTTCATCACTATGTCGTTCATGACAACACGCTTGTACGCATGCTTCCAGGACGCCGCTCAAGTCAGAAACCCTAAGCACGCCCTGGAACTCAAATGGCTCAATTTCACCGTCACACTCACCCCGAACGCCATCGTACGGAGCACATAGGCTGGCTGCGAGCCGCGGTCCTGGGCGCCAATGACGGGATCATTTCCACCGCCAGCCTGATCGCGGGTGTAGCGGCGGCCCATGCCAGCCACGCCAACATCATGACCACGGCTGTAGCGGGTCTTGTAGCTGGAGCCATGTCCATGGCCGCCGGAGAGTACGTATCTGTCCATTCACAGGCAGATACCGAGAAGGCCGATCTGGCGCGAGAGCGTGAGGAACTGGCTACCAAGCCTGAAGCCGAACACCGGGAGTTGATGGCCATTTACATGCGCCGGGGCCTGGATCAACCGCTCGCGGACAAAGTCGCCACTCAATTGATGGCGCATGACGCGCTAAGCGCGCATGCACGCGACGAGCTGGGTATCTCGGAAACACTGAGCGCCCGCCCCTTGCAAGCCGCGATGGCTTCCGCCGCCAGCTTTGCGGTAGGCGCGGCCATGCCGTTGGGGGTGGTCCTGCTGGCCCCGAAGCAGGCCTTGCTTCCCTGGACCATCGCGACAGCCATTTTCTTCCTGGCTGTGCTGGGCGGCATTGCCGCGGCCATTGGTGGTACCCCTGTCATCAGAAGCATCGCGCGCGTGACTTTCTGGGGCACGTTTGCCATGGCGGCCACCGCAGGCATCGGCGCCTTATTTGGCGCCTCACCTTGATTTCGGGGCAATGCCCCCAGCTCTCAAGCCGCGCAGGCCTTGCTGCCCTTTGAAGGGCGGAATCCTTTCGCCTTGGCATCGGCCGCACTCATGTACGCACCTTGCTTGGTCTTGCCATAGTACTTGTCGCCCTGGCAATGGTAGACCTTGGTACTATTATTGACCCACACTTGGCCGGCCCCGCCGCCAGATGCCTGCGCCATCGGTGCAGCGGGTGCAGCAGGAGCAGCAGGAGCAGCAGGAGCAGCAGGAGCAGCAGGAGCAGCAGGAGCAGCAGGAGCAGCCGTCTTGGCAGGAGCCGCAGGCATGGCTGGAGCTGCAGGTGCGGCGGGCGCCGCTGCGGCCGCGGCTGCAACCGGGGCGGTCGTTGCGGCGGCGGCCTTTTTATTTACACCGCCGTGGCCGCTGCAAGCGCCACGCATGGTGGTGCCCTCAAATGCCGTGCCGTCTTTGCAAACCGCTTTCACAGTAGGCGCATTACCGGCAGCGGGCGCGGTGGCCGCGGCGGGAGCTTGTGCGAAAGCCGCACCGGCGAACAAGGTGCTCAAAGCCAGCAGGAGAGAAGACATCTTCATGTGATAACCCCAAGTGAAGCATGAACGTACATGCTTGATGCGAAAAACGTGGCCAAATCAAATTTGGTTGACTGGGCAACTCAATACGAAATGCATCGATTGCATCAAGTTGGCCCGTGCCGCCCTGCCGGCCGCGACTGCGCAGCGATATCTGTCAGCTGGCTGTTCTGAAGCTGTCTGATGGCTGTCTGAAGGCCGCTTGATGCCGTAGCATGTGAAGCTCTCATACCGCAAGCATCAAGCCCGCCATGCACCTCCCCTCGCCAGCAGATAGATCGGCGGACAGGCAGCCTGCCGGTCTATGGGCCGATCTGTTCGCCGGCCTTGCGGTAGCCGGGGTATTGTTGCCCGAGGCTGTAGCCTACGCAGCGATAGCGCAGGTGCCGACCACTCACGCTCTGCTGGCAGCGCTGGCGGGGTTGTGCGTATACCCGCTGCTGGGTTCAAGCCGCTTCGCCATTGTGGCCCCCACTTCATCAGCGGCGGCCGTGTTCGGCTCTACGGTTCTCAGCGGCGGGCCGCAGATGGGCCTGGCCCTGGTCGGACTGACCGGCGCGCTGTTCCTGCTGGCTGGGCTGCTGCGTGCCGAGTTCCTGGGCGCCTTCATCTCGCGGCCGGTGTTGCGCGGCTTCGCTTGGGCGCTGGCGGTCACCATCGTGCTCAAGCAGGTGCCACATGTGCTGGGCGTGCATGCACCAGCCGCGAACATCATTCCGCTTCTCGGCCAGCTCGCCGCTGAGGCCAGCCGCCTGCACCACCCAAGCCTGGTGTGGGGCACCGCTGCGTTCGCGCTCTGGCTGTTGCTGCATCACACGCCTCAACGCTGGATTTGGCTACCGCCCTCCCTGATCGTGCTGGCCTTGGGAGTCATCCTCTCCGCCGCGCTGAAGCCTGAAACACAAGGCATGCAACTGATAGGACAGATCGAATGGCAAGCACTCAGCTTGCAGCTTCCCAAGCTCTCCATTGAACACTGGCTCAACGCAGTTGAGATCGCACCGGCCCTGTTGTTGATTCTCTTTGCCGAATCCTGGGGTTCGGTACGCTCGCTCGCCCTGCAACAGGGCGATGAAGTGGACGCACGGCGCGAACTGCTGGCCCTGGGCGCGGCCAATGGCATCAGCGCTCTGCTGCAAGGCTTGCCGGTAGGAGCCGGATTCTCCGCAGCTGCGGCCAATCAGAGCGCGGGCGCGCGGAGCAAATGGGCCGGGGTCGCTGCCGCGCTGGCGCTCGCGCTGCTGCTGTGGCTGGCCCGGCCTGCACTGGCGCTCCTGCCGGTACCGGTGGTGGCTGCGGTCGTGATCGCCATCCTGCTCCACAACCTGTGGCCCCGCTCGGTGCTGGGGAGCCTGCGCCTGCGCAACGATACTTGGCTGGCCCTCGTAGCGGCGGCCGGCGTGCTCGGGTTCGGAGTATTGTTCGGCATGCTTCTGGCGGTCGGTCTTTCGATTGCCCTCGCGCTCAAGCGTTTTGCCGATCCAGTGGTAGTGGAGCTCGGCCGGCTCCCAGCTACACGCGATTTCGTCAATGTGGCCCGCCATGCCGGCGCTCAGACGCTGCCGGGCATTCTCATCATGCGGCCTGACGAGCCTCTTTTTTCGCCAACGCCGAGGCAGTGTTCAAGCGGGTGGCCGACCGCGTTCGGCAAGCGGGAGCCCATACCGCCATTCTCAGCCTGGAAATGAGTGACGACCTCGACAGCACAGCCCTGGAGGCCATTGGGGAATTGAGCAGGACGCTGAATGCGCAGAACTGCCAGTTGATGCTGGCACGGATCAAAGACCCAGCGCGCCTGGGCCTGGAACGCAGCGGGCTCAATAGCGACGGCCGCCCAGGCGCGCGCCTGTTCTGGAGCGTGGACGACGCGGTCAGCGCGGCCTAAGAACGTGTTTACGATCTTAGGCAAAAAGCCTCAATCGCCGTCGCCGCCGCTGCCCTCTCCGCCCTCGGCATCAGATGCAGCGTTGCCGGCGTCGTCGTGCGCCGGCTCATCGCCGCCGTCACCCGGCCCCGTTTTACGCTCCGCCTTGGCCTTGAGCTTCTCTTCTTTCTTGCGTTTCTTGGCCAGCTCGCGCTGGCGTTTTTCAAAACCGTAGTTGGGGGTTGCCAATGTGCACGTCCTTTTTGTGGAAGAGTCACTGTACCACCTCGGCCGCAGGTGCCTGCCACCGGACGGCGCCGCGGTAGGCATGCCAGCTGGCATGCCCCAGAAGCGGCCCGATGACCATCAGGCCCAGGCCCCAGGGAATAAAGGCCAATACGATCAATATCGTGATCAGCAGGCCCCACCACAGCATGGTGACCGGATTGGCCAACACCACGCGAATGCTCGTGATGGCCGCCGAGATGGCGTCGGTATCCCGATCGAGAATCATCGGGATCGACACCACGGCCGTGGAGTACACGAGCAGCGCGAAAAGCCCCCTACGGCCAAATACACCAGCACGAACTCAAGGTTGTCGGGATTGAAAATCGCCTGCAGCACGCCCGTCGTGGAAGGCATGCCCGTATTGAAGAAAACCGCGAACACCACTAGCGAGGCTCGGCCCCACAGAAGCTCCAGAACGATCAATACCAGCACCAGCATCGCCATGCTGCGCATATGGCTGTCCCAGCATGTGAGAGAGGCTCCCAGCTCCGGCCGGAGCCCCTGCTCCCGCCGGCGGCTGACCTCATACAGCCCCACGGCGAGAAACGGTCCCACCAGCAGGCAGCCCGAGGCCATCGACATCACGTACTCGGGCTTGCTGCGGAAAACCAGCATCAACAAGGCCGCCATGGCCCAGAAGCAGAACCCATAAAAGAAGCCGATGCCGGGCGCGGCAATGAAATCCCCCGCCCCTTTGGCCAGCCAACGCAGAGGATCCGCAAGCCCCAGCGGCACCATCAGTGCCTGGGGGACAGTGGAAGGCGGCGGCACGTAGGGGATATAGCCGTCCGCGGGCGAAACGGGCGGCGCATCAGCGTGCTGATCGGCCGGAACTGGAGCGTGGTCGGTCATGCCATGCAATCTCCTGAAACGTGTCCGCCGTCTCGGCGCGAGGTTACCAGCCCACGTTATACCGGCAGCGCGCTTGCCAGCGCTTGAGCCAGATCAGCTTGCAAGTCGGCGACCGCTTCGAGTCCTACGGAAAAACGAACCAGCGTGCCTCTTGCCAAGTGCGCCGGCCATGCGTCGCGCATCTGGTCAAGTTCATAAGGCATGACCAGGCTGATCGGCCCGCCCCAGCTGAAGCCCAATTTGAAGAGCTTCAGGCTGTCGCAGAAGGCATCAACCTGCGCCTGCGTGTAGCGCTCATGCACCATCACGCTGAACAGGCCCGCCGCAGCCCCGGCGCCCGCCTTGTCGGCTGTGCCGCACACCTGTTGCCAATGGGCATGGCCAGGTGCGCCAGCGAGCGCCGGATGCAGCACCTGCACGAGCTGAGGTTGCCTCTCGCACCAGTTCGCCAGCGCGCGGCCCGCCTGATCTTGGGCGCGATAGCGCAAAACGAGGCTGGGTAATGCACGCAGAATGGCCTCCGCATCGTTGACGCCGATACCCAGGCCAAGACGCATGTGGGTGTACTTGATCTTCAGGTGCAGCGCCTCGTCGCGCGTCGTCACGCTGCCCATCAGCACATCGCCGCCACCGCTTGGATATTTGGTCAAGGCATGGGCAGAAATATCCACTCCCAGCCCCTTCCCGTCCAGGTCAAAAGCATTGAAGGCCAGCCCCGCGCCCCAGGTGTTGTCCAGTGCACAGACGACCCCCGGGCTCTGGCCAAACGCACCTGCTCGATCAAATCGGGAAACTCCATCGTCACCGAGCCTGCGGCCTCCAGCCAGATAAGCTTGGTCTTCTCGCTGATGCGCGCCGCCAGATCAGCGGGGCTCAGCGGATCGTAGAACTGATGCGTAATGCCGAAAGCCCTCAACTCGCCTTCGGCGAGTGTCTTGTTCGGACCATAGGCGTTGTCGGGAATCAACACCTCATCGCCGGTCTTGAGCAAGGCCAGCGCCACATTGGCGATCGCCGCCAGGCCACTGGGCACCAGCACGCACTGCAGGCCGCCTTCCAGCGCGGCGATACGCTCTTGCAGCATGAACGTGGTCGGCGTGCCATGCAGGCCGTAGGTGTAGCCGCTCTTGTGCTTCCAGTCGCGCGCACGCATGGCGGCAACGTTCTGAAAAATCACGGTGGAGGCCTTGAATACGCCGGGTTGCGGCGCCACGAACCCCTCGGGAGGACGATAGGGGTGATGGATAAGATGAGTGTCAGGTGCGGTCATGATGCGCCATCGTAGCGCGAAGAGGCGCGCTACCCGCACAATCATCCAGATGCGCCCCTACGCACCCTATCGCGCGTAGGTAACCTAGGGCGCCAGCGCCCTGTCAGCATGCTTGAATGGCAGAAGATTCAGATCGAGCGCTGATGGCCCGGGAATATCCGTGTCGATGATGGCCGAGCAGCGCTCCAGGAAGGCCGCGCGGAAATGGTTCTTGGCTTTCACGCACAGCAGGCGCGAAGCGTCCAGATCAATGCCATGCAGCGCGAAAAATCCTGGATCATTGGCCGGCGCGACGGCGCTGGTCACGATCAACTGAATATTCGACCGCTCGGCCAACGATATCAGCACCGTGCGCCCACACTGGGTTTCCACACCTGTTTCCATCGGGCCGGTATTGCGAAACACACCGTCGGTGCAGCGCTCCACGCGCACGGCCACCTGCACGGGTGGCCCGAAATCAGCCGAGAGTTTCCCCCCAGGGTGACAGTGCGCACACCGCCCTGGCCGGCTTCGCTCAAGGTGTGGACCACCTCGGCATCGGCAAAACTCGCGAACAGGCAAGGCACGTTGGTCCCGGTTTGCAACAGCGCCGCCAACATGCCGGGGGTATCGCATGCACCCCCTGAAAGCGGGTTGTCGCCCGGGTCGGTCACCGCCACAAGACCGCCCTTGGCCGCCAATACCTCCAGCCCTTGGTGCAAACCTTCGGCCGCCCCAGGCAGGCGGACGGCAAAGCGTGGCGCAAGTGCACGCACCGCTTCTTCCAGTCGTTCCCCCGCCGCATTCGCGGCCTCAGCCTCGGGATCGGTATCGAGATCCGAAACGATCACCACGGAAGACCCCGTATCGGCCGTATCCGAATAAGGAAAGCCTCCAAAAACAAGCGCCTCGACCACGCCGGGACCGATCTGCGCTGCCGCCAACGCCTGCAACTCGCGCATGGGCCCCTCAGCGGTGCGCATGTTGAAGCTGGGCAGCATGGCGCCTGGCTTGGTCACCGAAACACGCGTGCGCCTGCCTTGCTCCACGATCGCCACAAGGCCATCCAGCACACGCTGCGCCGTCTGCGCCATGTCGATGTGCGGATAGGTCTTGTAACCGCTGGCCATATCGAGCAATGGCCCGATTCCCGGAGGCAGGTTGGCGTGCAAATCGAAGCTCGCGCCCAGAGGTATGCCGGGCAGCAATCGCCGCACCGCCTCCAGCAGGTCCAGTTCGGGAGTCTGGCGCGCATCGGTAATAGAGGCGCCGTGCAGGGAAAGGTACACCGCATCCCACGGGCCGCCTTGAGCCAGGCCCGCCATCACCTCGTTATAGAAGCGGCTGAATACGGCTTCTTCGATAGGACCGCCCGGCAACGCGGACGCGCAGCGCAATGCCACCACATCCCAATCAGCGCGGATGCGGGCGAAGCGCTCCACCGCCCCGAGTTCAGTCGCCGTATCCCGTGCGGCGACCAATGCATCGGCGCCAGCACGCCATTCACGCCGATCAAAGTCCTGCTGGGTACACGGCACCGGACAGAAAGCGTTGCCTTCATACCAGAAGCGCGCTACTGCCAGACGCTTTTTTTCAGGTTCATTGAAGCTCGATCTTGGCTGCGGTGGTCAAATCCCTGTACTTGCGCTGTTCCGCCTCCAGGTGACGGGCAAGGCTGTCCGGAGATCCTCCCACGGGCTGCGCGGACAACTCCGTCAAGCGCTTGCGCGTCTCGGGCTTGGCCAACCAATGCTCCACCGCCTTGTTCAATCGATCGACCACTGCGGGCGGCGTACCGGCAGGCGCCATCAGCACGAACCAGGATGTGAGTTCGAAGCCAGGCAAGGTCGCGGCCACAGGCGCCACGCCAGGAGCCGAAGGCACACCCTCCTTGGAGGTCACACCCAATGCCACCAGTTTTCCAGAGCGGATGAAGGACAAAGCTGTGGGCAGATTGTCCCCCGACAGTTGAATCTGCCCGCCCAGCAGATCATTGGTGGCCTGGCTGGCGCCCTTGTAGGGCACATGCGCAATATCCACCTGAGCGCGCTGCTTGAACATCTCCAGGATCAGGTGGCCGGAGCTGCCCACCCCAGGCGAGCCCCAGTTCAACTTGCCGGGATTCTCCTTGGCGGCCTTCACCACGTCAGCGACATTCTTGAAACCGCTTTGGGGATTGGTCAGCAAGACATTGGGCACCTGCACGACATAGGCCACAGGGGCAAAGTCCTTCTTCGGGTCATAGCCGATGTTCTTGTACACGTAGGCATTGATGGCCTGCGTGCCCGGGGTGCCCAGCAGCAGCGTGTAGCCGTCGGCCGGGGCACGGGCCACTTCGGCTGCCCCCAGGCTGCCGCCCGCACCCGCGCGGTTCACAGCCACCACCGGCTGGCCCAGCTCGGGTGCCACGCCTTCGGCCATCAACCGCCCCACCAGATCCGTCGTGCCGCCGGCAGCAAACGGAATCACCAGGCGGACCGGCTTGTCCGGCCATGTCTGGGAAACCGCGGTGCCTGGCGCTGCGGCGGCCAAGGCCATGGAATATGCGGCAAGCACAGCGCGAAATGGAAAGTGCATGGAACGGGCTTTCATCAAGTAAACGGAAGCAAAAATGGAACAAATGATTTATTTAATCATCAAATAGCACATATACTTTATTCATCGCTTTCCGAGCTGTCAAGCATTCGCCCCAAACCATACCGGCCCAGCCCTTCCGACAGGCGCCATCTCCTTCTCTCATGACCAACATCATTCATCGCAATCCCCGCGCAGCCCTGCCAGTGGCTGCCTCGGGCACAGGCTGCACCATCACCGACACCCAAGGCCGCCCCTACCTCGATGCTTCCGGCGGCGCCGCAGTTTCGTGCCTGGGGCACGGGCACCCCGAGGTACGGGCAGCCATTACCGCTCAGTTGGACAAGCTTGAATACGCCCACACCAGTTTTTTCACCACCGAGGCGGCGGAGACACTGGCCGCCATGCTGGCGTCACGCAGCCCGGCAGGCCTTGATCAGGCGTACTTTGTTTCCAGCGGATCGGAAGCCGTGGAAACCGCGCTCAAGATGGCCCGCCAATACCACGTGGACCGGGGTGAACCGCAACGCTTTCGCTTTCTTGCGCGCCGCCAGAGCTACCACGGCAACACCCTGGCAGCGCTCTCGATCGGCGGCAACATGGCGCGCCGCGCGCTCTACCAGCCGCTGCTCATGGAAAGCCACCATGTTTCACCCTGCTTCCCCTTCCGCTACCTGGAAGCAGGCGAAACCCATGAGCAGTACGGCGACCGCCTCGCTGCCGAGCTGGAGGAGGCCATCACCGGGCTGGGTGCTGGCACCGTGGCCGCCTTCGTCGCGGAAACCGTGGTGGGCGCCACTGCAGGAACCGTGGCGCCAGTGCCCGGCTACTTCCGCAAGATGCGCGAAGTCTGCGACCGGCATGGCGTGCTGCTGATCCTGGATGAAGTCATGTCAGGCGTGGGCCGCACAGGCTCTTACCATGCCTTCGAGCAGGAAGGCGTGGTACCCGACATCCTGACCCTGGCCAAAGGCCTGGGCAGCGGCTACCAACCCATCGGCGCCGTGCTGGCGCATCGCAAGGTGGTTGACGCGATGCACCAGGGCTCCGGGGCATTCCAGCATGGGCACACCTATGTCGGGCATCCGGTCGCCTGCGCGGCGGCGCTCGCCGTACAACACATCATCCAACGCGACGGCCTGGTGGAGCGCGTGGCGGCACTCGGCCCGCGATTCGAGCGCCTGCTGCATGGCGCGCTGAGCGAACACCCTCATGTCGGCGACATCCGGGGCCGCGGCCTGTTCTGGTCGGTCGAACTCGTCACGGATCGATCCGGCAACCGGCCGTTCGACCCGGCCCTGAAACTGAACACCCGCATCAAGGCCGCCGCCGAGCGCCACGGCCTGCTGTGTTACCCGGGCGGCGGCACGATCGACGGCACGCGCGGCGACCATGTACTGCTCGCCCCGCCCTACATCGCGACGGAAGCCGAACTGGAATCGATCGCGGGTTTGCTGCGGCTGGCCATAGACGACGCGGTGCACGAAGCCCGCCAAGCCTGATGCAGGACAATGCGGGCTCACAGACAGGAGCCCTCATGGACAAGCGCACGCTCGACCAGCGCATCGCGCAACAGTTCACCTCATTGACACCCAAGCTGCAGCTGGCAGCCCGCTACGTGCTGGATCATCCGCGCGACGTCGCCATGCAATCCATGCGCGCGCTGGCCGAGCAGGCGGGCGTGCAAGCGGGCGTGATGCTGCGGTTGGCCCGCGAACTGGGCTTTGACAACTATGAAGACTTCCGCACGGTCTATCGGGTTTGGGTAGGGCAAGGCGAAGACACCTTTTCCGCACGGGCCAGTGCCCTGCAGCAACGCGGAGCACAGAACGCCAATGCCCGCCTCGTCTCGGACATGCTCCAATCCGAAATGCAGAATCTGGCGCAGACGCTGGGGCCTGCGGCCGCGGAGCAACTCGCCGCCGCGCACAAGCTGCTGGCAAAGGCACGGCACATCTATGTGGTGGGCTTGCGCAGCCTGTTTCCCGCCGCCTACTACTTCAGCTACGCCTGCGGGCTGTTCCGCCACGACACGACCTTGCTGGCGGGTACGGGCGGCGTCTTTACCGATGCACTGCGCAAGGTGGGTGCCGGCGATGCCTTGGTGGTCTTCAGCGCGGCGCCTTACGCCCGGGATACGGTCGCGGCGGTGGAGTTCGCGCGCGAACGCGGCGCCAGCATAGTGGCCATCACAGACAGCACGGTGTCGCCCATCGCAAGCCCCGCGCATGCACTGGTGCTCTTCGCCAATGCTTCACCGTCGTTGTTTCCTTCCGTGGCACCGGCCCTGTCGGTCGCACAGACACTGGTGGCCATCATGGTCCAAAGCGGCGGACAGGCCAGCCTGGACGAGATCGCCAACAGCGAAGCGCAACTGCGCCGATTCGACGTCTATGCCGGAACCAACCGGAACTGAAACCTGAGCCGTCCGGTTATTCTTCGATCGAGATCTTTGCCTTGGTGGCCAGGGTGCGCCAGCGATTCTGATCGGCTTGCACGAAGTTCCTGAATTCGTCTCCGCTCATAGGGGCAGAATCAAACCCCTTAGCCTGCAGGCTTTTGATGAATTCAGGCTCCTTGATCACCTGGGCCATGGCGGCGCGCAGCGATTCAGTGGTGGCGGCGGGCATGCCGGCAGGGCCCGCAATGCCCCACCAGTTCTCGACGAGTAAATTGGGGTGCCCGATCTCCGGAGAAGCCGGGACCTGTGGCAGAACGTCGCTGCGGCGGCTGCTGAAAACCGCGAGCATCTTGACCTTCCCGTCTTGAATCATAGGCCGGATGGAACCGGGCGAGACAATGCAGGCATCGATGTGCCCGCCCTGCAGATCGTTCAGCACGGGTGACATGCCTTTGTAGGGGATGACATTGAGTTCAATGCCCAGTTCCGATTGCAGCATCATGGCGCCCATGTAATCGAGAGAACCAATGCCCGCGGTACCCAGGCGGATGCCATCTGGCCGGGCCTTGGCGGCTTTCACGAACTCTGCAAAATTGTTGGCCGGGAAACTCTTGCTCACCACCAGACCAAAGGGGCTGCTTGCAATGCGCACGAGAAAAGTGAAGTCGCGCTCTACCGAATAGCGAACCGTCTTGTTGATAGCTGGCAGGATGCCCATGCTGGCGGTGGCACACAGCAGCAGTGTCTGGCCATCCGCTGGTTTGGACTGGGCCACGAACTGGGTACCCAACATGGAACCCGCACCGGGTCTGTTCTCGACAATGAATGACCGGTTCAATTTTTTCCCGAGGGCATCCGCCATCAAGCGGCCCACAAGATCGTTCGAGGCACCGGCCGCGAAAGGCACGACGATGCGGGCAGCCTGCTGCGCCCATGCACGAAGAGGGGCCGTGGCGGCGAGCGTCAAAGCCGCTGCGCTTTTGATAGCGCCGCGCCGGGTGGAAAAAATGGTGTGCTTCATGTCTGACGGTCCTCCTCTAATGTGTGGAAAGCGGCTGCTGCAGAAAATCCAGAACGATGTGGTTGAACGCATCAGGACGTTCCCAGTTGATCGAATGGCCGGCATCGCCGATTTCCGCGAACTGGGCGTGCGGCAGGTGCCTGGCCCAGGTTTTCATGAGGGCAGGAGGTGCCAGCAAGTCACTTCCGCCCATCAACACCAAGGTTGGGCTGGCAATGGCGGAAATCTTGGCGAAAGTATTGGGTGTGCGAAGGGCTTGCTCCGGAGCACCTGCTTGGCGGGATGCGTGCTCCATGGCAACAAAGCGCTGAAAGCCCTCGGGATTTTCCGACCGGTAAGCCACGCCCACCTCAAGATACGGCCGCACTTCCGGACGGCCAGTCAAACCGGGAACAGCGATGCGGGCATAAAAATCCTGCATCTCCGGCTCGGTGAATTTCCCGTTGCTGCCGGCCACAACCAGTTTGATCAAACGTGAAGGCTGCCATGCCGCGTAGTCCAGCGCGGCAAAGCCGCCACCGGCGATGCCCAGAAGATGAAACTTCGCCAAGCCGAGCGCATGGACCAGCGACTCGAGGTCTTCGGCAATGCTTCCTGGTTGAGGACCTGTCGCTGGGTCTGCCATGCTTTTGCCCCAACCGCGGCGATCAAAGGCGATCACACGGTAACCAGCCCCGTGAAACGCCACAAACTGCGCATGCCAGGACTCGATGGTCGATGTATTGGCATGCAGCAGCACCAGCGGCGTACCGTCTCCGCCACTATCCATGACCCAAAGACGGGCTCCCGCCACGGGAACCTCTTTGACCGGAAAAATAGAAGGAGGAAGAAACAACGAGTTTGATGGAGCCATGTGTGTCATCGCCAGTGCTCCCGAAGTCTAGGGACGCGAGCCACATTGGCCTACTGCCGTCCAGTCAAAGCAGTTATGCAGGCCGTTTGAAGACGCCAAGGCAGGACCCGTGACGGAGTTCTGCCCGTTGGCGCACTGCGAACCGAAACGATTGACGGGCCTTGACTCGCAACCAACCAACTAGTAGGATGGCAATCCTGAAGCTAAAGCAAATCAAACCATCACCTCAACCTCATGTCTGTGGAACTCTCTCCCCGAGCCATCGAAATTGCCGAGCACGCCAGGCAGTTGCTCTCCACTGGCGGCTACAACGGCTTCAGCTATGCGGATCTGTCCGACCGCGTGCACATTGGCAAGGCCAGCATCCATCATCATTTCCCCAGCAAGGCTGATCTGGTGCTGACCGTCGTCATGCGCCACCGTGAGCAATCCTTGGAAGGGTTGGTTGAACTGCAGCGCCACCTCGGTGACGACCCGCTGGCGCAACTGACAGCCTATGCCGACTATTGGGCGCAGTGCATACGCGACGGCTCGTCGGCCATGTGCATCTGTGCCATGCTGGCGGCCGAATCACCCGCGATTCCGCCCGAAATAGCCTTGGAGGTGCGAAGCTATTTTCAAGACCTGACCGCGTGGATCGCCGCCGTGCTGGAAAAGGGAGCCGCCCAGGCGCAGTTCCGGTTGCAAAACAGTGCCCATGCCGAAGCCCAAGTGTTCATGTCCACCATACACGGCGGCATGCTGACGGCGCGTGCACTGGGCGATCCCGAATCCTTCAAGACCATCGCACATACCGCCCTCCATCGGCTGATCGCCTGAGGCGGATCCTTTTTTTAATCTCATAATCGACCAACTAGTCGGTTGTTTTTCAAAGAGCCCACTTATGCCACACCCCATCTCCCCCTTGGCGCTTTTCATACCGCGATCAGCTTGCTGCCATTGGCCGCAGGCCTCTACAGCTTTGCCCGCCATCGCGCCATCGACCCTGCCCGGCCGCCAGGGCGGGTGTACCTGGCCGGCTTGGTGCTGTCTGTGCTGACAGCGTTCGGCCTATCCAGCACTGGGGGCATCAATGCCGGTCACATCCTGGGCATCCTCGCGCTATTGGCGGTGGGTGGCGCGCTACTGGTTCCTCGCCTGTCTTTTTTCGGGCGGGCGCGCCCCTACCTGGCTCAGTTGGGCTTTTCGTTCAGCTTCTTTTTATTGCTGGTGCCAGGCATCAACGAGACGCTGACACGCCTGCCCGTCGCACACCCGCTGGCCGCGGGCCCGGACTCGCCTCTCGTGCGTGGCGCTCTGGCCACATGGGCAGGCATCTTTGTACTGGGAGCCTTGCTGCAGTGGTGGTGGATGCGTTCGCAACGCAACGCTTGAGCAGACAAACCGATTTGACGCCTACGCCCGATATACCCCGATATACCCCGATATGCCCGAATCGGGCGGAGTGGAACCTATTGCGCGAAAGAACCCGCCAGCCCCTCCGGCCACGTCAGGGCGATGCCATAACGCGCCTTGAGTGCCGCGCGGTCCACTTCGCTATCCACATCCAGCGTGTAGCGCGCATGATCGGCGGCCAAGGTAGCGACCTGAGCTGCATGGGCTTTTCGCCAATCCCGCAAACCTGCGGCCCCCGTCATTTTCATGATCTCGGCACGCACCCCGGAATCCAGCACCAGAGGATGCCCCGGCTGTCCATCATGGCTCGGAACCACCAGTTGAACACCAGCCCCCTGCCCTGCCAAGCCCTCAGAACGGCGTTGACATCCGCCGCCTCGATCAAGGGTTGATCAGCCAGTGCAACCAGCACCGCGCCGAGTTCCACCGGCAGCGCCCCCAACCCCACACGCAAGGAAGAGCCCGGCCCGTCATCCGGCCGTGGGTTCAACGCCCATCGCAACTCCAGCGCTTCTGCCAGTGAAGCTTGGAGCTCTCGCAGAAGCGGCTCGATGCGCGCCGCGTGATGCCCCAGCACCACCACGGCCTGGCGGATACCGGCCTGCGCCAAGGCGCGCAAATGCCGCTCGATGAGCGGAACACCATCGCGCAGAAGCAAGGCCTTGGGTTTGCCGCCCATGCGCCGCCCGGCGCCCGCGGCCATGATGACGGCACCAATATCGCCCGTTGTCATCCCGTAAAACAGGCTACCTGATCGCCGGGCAGATCGGCTTGCTCTGCCTGCGCGTTCTTCACGTGCGCCACATCCAGCTCAGGCGACAGCGGCACGCCATTTTTCACGGCCAGCACCTCGGACATGATGCTCACCGCGATCTCGGGCGGCGTCTTGCTGCCAATATAGATACCGATCGGGCCGCGCAGCCTCTGCAAACTCTCTTCGGTTTGATCGAAATGCTCGATCATGCGCTGGCGCCGCGCGGCATTGTTGCGGCGGCTGCCAATGGCTCCAATATAAAAAGCATCTGAGCTCAAAGCCTCAAGCAACGCGAGATCGTCCAGCTTGGGATCGTGCGTCAGCGCAATCACGCAGCTGCGCCGGTCGGGCTTGAAATCAACCACGGTATCGTCGGGCATGGTGCCGAGCACCCGCACCCCCGCCACACTCCAGGCGCCTCTGTATTCTTCGCGCGGATCGCACACGGTCACGGCAAAGCCGCAAAACAATGCCATCGTGGCCAGATATTCACCCAGTTGGCCCGCACCAATCAGCAACATGCGGTATTCAGGGCCGAAAGTATTCACAAGCCGCTGTTCATTCACGCTCAGTGCCGCGGGCGCCTGGGCTGGCTCGATCGAGACAGCGCCATCCGCCAGATTCACGCTCCGGTGCATCAAGCGCCCGGCTTCAAGCGCGCTCACCAATTCAGACAGCTTCGCCGCATCAGGATCGAACTCCAGCAGCAGTTCCAGCGTGCCTCCGCACGGCAAGCCAAACCGGTGGGCTTCATCGGCAGTGATACCGTATTTGACGAACTGCGGCGCTCCATTGGTGGAAGCCTTGAGCGCATCAGCAGCGGCCGCTTGCGTATAGCGAGCGATCAGATCGTCTTCGATGCAGCCGCCTGACACGGAACCAACCACGGCCCCTTTCTCGGCCAACCCCATGATCGACCCTATTGGCCGGGGAGAAGAACCCCAGGTGCGCACCACGGTCGCCATGAGCGCATGCTGTCCAGCCGCGCGCCAATCCCGCAAGGCACGCAAGACGGTAACGTCAAGATTTTCCATGACCGCCTCCTTTCAAAGCGTTTGTCGAAATTGCGGCTCAGCCAAAGTTGCGCATCACCCAGTAGCCCACGCCCAATACCACGACCCCACCGACCCAAACCCACCAAGGCACGGATTTCGAAGCGCCTTGAGTTGACGCCACTTCATTGCTGACCGGGGCGGCAGCAGCCTCCTCGGCAACTGGAGCCGGGTAACGCTTCTGCATCTCGCCGTCAAAGCGCTTGAAGAACTCTTCCGCCATCGACTTGGCAACGCCATCTATCAGCCTTTGCCCTACCTGCGCGATCTTGCCGCCCACCTGTGCGTTCACGGTATAGCCCAACTCGCAGCCAGCGTCTTGCGGCGTCAGGGTCACCTTCGCCGTTCCCTTGCCGAAGCCCGCCGCGCCCGCCTGCCCATCAAAAATGAGGGTGTAGCCCTTGGGCGCATCGATATCCGTCAATGCGATCTTGCCGTTGAACCGCGCCGCCACCGGCCCCACCTTGATGGCATTGGTGACGCCGTACTGGTTCTCGCCTGTGGATTCGATTTTTTCGCAGCCCGGAATGCAAGCTTTCAGCACCTCAGGATCATTGAGCGCATCCCAGGCTTGTTGCTGGGTCACGGCGAGTTGGCGGCTACCTTGCATGTCCATAGTGGTTTCCTGTGATGTGTTCTTGGTATTGGTGTGTCGTGTGCCTGATGACCATCAAGCGCTCCATGTATCAGTCTACCCAGTTTGGAATCCGCTGGCTGAAGCCTTCTTGCGAAGGGTCATCGGCTGTTCCAAGCTGACACATCCAAATTGACACACCTATACCGGCAGACGCGCCGGCTACGCCTGAAAAGAGGGGTGCCCCGCTCGAAAAACCCTCTTGCGGGAAAAAATTAAACAAACCAGCCGACCATGCTCATCAGCGCAAAAGTACAGGCTATAATCGATGGCTTGTCGGCGTGTAGCGCAGCCTGGTAGCGCACTTGCATGGGGTGCAAGGGGTCGCGAGTTCGAATCCCGCCACGCCGACCATTTATTCGCAAAGAAATCAACGGGTTACAGCAGAAATGCCGTAACCCGTTTTTCTTTGTCCGAAGGCGTTTTGGGCTGAGAGGCAAACCGGATTTGGCTCTTGTGCATTCTCAAGGCCTGTGGGATGCGCCTGGGGGGTGACCTCTGTAGCTTCAAAGTTTGTTGCGGCGCAGAGTGCTTACGCCCAGCGCGGCTGCAGTCATGGCAAGCAGCGCCAGCGCCCATTCACCCAGCGTGGGCACGGCGGCAATGCTGCCCAGCCCCGGTGGCGCAGCGGTGCAGTTGGCATGCCAGGGTGTCTCGCCCGTGGCCACGTCCCAGTCGTTGCTGACAGAGGGCGTGAGGTAGTTGGGGCAGAGCTGCGAGTCGTTGGTGAGCAGCGAATTGGGCGCTGCGGGCACGGGGCCGGTGAGTTGGTTGTCATTCACGTACAGGCGCTGCAACCCGGGGGCAGCGCTGGAATGGTGCCCGTGAGCTGGTTGTAGCCCAGGCCCAATTGTTCCAGCACTGGCGCGCCGGTCAACGACGGAATTGCACCCGTGAACTGGTTCTGGCGCAGCCCCACTACCCGCAGCGCGGGCACATTGTCGAACGGCGGAAGGCTGCCGCTGAATTGGTTGTTGAGTGCGTAGTACCACTGCAGGTGCTGCAGCCCGGCGGGCGTGGGCAGCACGCCCGTGAACTGGTTATCACCGAGGCTGAGGAACTCCAACTGCACCAGGCCCGCGATGGCGGGCGCAGGGCCTGCCAGTTGATTCGAGTGCAGGCTCAACGTCACCAGACCAGGCAGGGCAGACCAGTCAGGCACAGGTACGCCCACGGGGCTGACGAGGTGGTTGTTGGATAGATCCAGCCCGACGACGGTGGTGGTGCTCTGGTCGCAAGTCACGCCATACCAAGTGCACTCGGTGCCTGCCGGGCTTCCCCAATTGTCCTGATGCCACCAGTTGGCGCCGCCGGTGGCAGCGTAAAAGTCCAGCAGGTATTGCCGCTGCGATGCGGGAATGGCGGCTTGGGCGCTGCCTGCGACCAAGAGAGTAAGGATAGTGAGAAAGCGGCGAAAGAAAGAGACTGTCATGGCGGTTTTTCGATGAAATTGATAGTCTTTTGCGCTTGATGGAAGACCTTGGAGACCAAAAACTTCAAACCCGCTTGCGCCGCAAGGCCGTGAAACTCAGCGTGGCGGCCACCAGCGACAGCAGCACCAGCGCCTCTTCGCCCAGCGTGGGCACGGCGGTGTGCGATGGTGCAGGCGGTTGCGCGGCGCAGGGGCCGCTGTAGGGGGCCAGCAACCAGTTCGCCGGGTTCATCTGCACGCCGCTGGCTGCGTCGTCGAAAGCGTGAACTGCCGGGCCGTCGCGCAGCACATGGTTGCTGCCATTGGCGAACCAGTGCAGCGGCACCGGGTGCGTGAAGCCGCTACTGCTGAAATCCGCTCCCGCCGGACTACTACTAACCCCGCTGAATATGCTGGTCAGCGTGCCCGCGCCGTTGGTGGTGACGCTGCCAGTGGCCGCAGTGGGCGGCGACGCGAGCGGGCTCAGGTCTTGCGCGAATACGGCGTTGCCAGCGTCGTTCATACGCCAGATGGTGCAGCGCAGATCGGCTCCGACCCAGGTCTGATTCACCGCCGTGTTACCGCCGTTGTCGAACACGAAGGTGATGCTGAAGTGCTCGCCGTTGTTGATTTGCGCGAAACTGGAGTTGGCGATCGTGCCGGTGTAGGTGATGGCATAGGGCGAAGCGACGGCGGCGCTATAGGCGCATGCCAATGCAGTAGATGTCAGAAGTTGGCGGATGCTCATGGGAGTTCGGGGTAAGCGATGAATCTGTTATGGGCGGAGCGGCCTCCAGGGTCGCGTTTTGCTTCAATCGTGGTAGCTGCTCGCGTGTGGCTTGGAGCGCTGGAGGCCAAAAACACTTCAAACCTGCCTGCGCCGCAAGGCCGCGAAGCCCAGCGTGGCGGCGGCCAGCGACAGCAACGCCATCACCGCTTCACCCAGCGTGGGCACGGCGGTAGCGCCGCCCAGCCCCGGCGGCGCGATGGTGCAGTTGTCGTACCAGGGCGTTTCGCCCGTGGCCGCATCCCAGGCAGGGCTATTCGAGGGCGCGAGGTAGTTCGGGCAGAGGTGAGAATCGCCAGCGTCCAGCGAGTTGGGCGCAGCGGGCACGGGGCCGGTGAGTTGGTTGTTGCCAACCCTCAACCAGAGCAGCCCCGGCGGCAGGGCGGGAATGCCGCCGGTGAGCTGGTTGTTTTGTAGGGCCAGCATTTGTAGGCTGGGTACGCCGGTGAGTGTGGGAATGGAGCCGGTGAGCTGGTTATCGCGCGCCGTGAATCGGGTGAGCGCTGGCAAGCTGGAAAGCACTGGAATGCTGCCGCTGAACTGGTTCGCGTTGACGTTGTAGGCATCCAGGTGCTGCAGTCCGGCAGGAGCGGGCAGCCCACCTGTGAACTGGTTGACCGCGAGGTTGAGATCCTGCAACTGCGCCAGGCTTGCAATGGCAGGCGCGGGGCCCGTCAATTGATTGTTGCCCAGGGCGATCTGTTGCAGATCCGGGAGCGCCGCCCAGTCGGGCACGGACACACCCACGGGGTTACCCAAATGGTTGCTGCTCAAATGCAATTCGGTGATGGTGGTGGCGCCCACATCGCAAGTCACGCCGTACCAGTTGCACTCGGTGCCCGCGCCGCCGCCCCAGCCAGTGTTGTCGATCCAGTTGGGGCCGCCGGTGGCGGCGTACAAATCCAGCAGGTACTGCCGTTGTGATGCCGGAATGGCCGCCTGTGCGCTGCCTGCGGCCAGCAGGGCGAGGATGGTGAAAAGGCCCCAGATACGGCGAAGAGAGTGAAATGGGCGAAGAAATGTGCTTGTCATGGCACAGCCAATTCTGGGAAATCGGCCGTGCGGTGTCGTTGTCGGCAACGACGAATGACTGGTTCAAAACGACATCAAGAGCAAAGGCTCTGGGCGTTGCGTACGCAACGCGCAACACTCAACCTGCGCTGCGCACCTCGGTCGGCGTCATGCCGAAGCGCCGCTTGAAGGCCCGACTGAAGGCGGAGAAATCATCGAAACCGTTGTCCTGCACGATCTGCAGCACCAGGCGGTGCTGCTGAAGGGGATCGGCTAGCGCCGCGCGGACGCGATCCAACCGAGCGTCGCGCACGAAGTCGGAGAAGCAAGTGCCCTCGCGGGCGAACAACCTTTGCACTTGGCGCGGTGTGAGGTGGTGCCGGTGCGCGATCTGCGTCAGGCTCAGTTCATGCTGGTTGATTCGTGCGAGGATGTCGCGCCGAATCAGCGCCAGGCGCGGGACATGATGCGCATTACTTTCTGGCGGCTGCACACCGTGCCCGGCGGGCGTGAGCATGTGGGCCATCAGCTCCAGCAGGTGCGACTGGGCTATTTGCAGCAGCGGCGCGGACAAGGCAGGGTCATGGGGCATATCGGCGAGCAACTGCGCATAGCCCATGGCGAGAGCAGGTTCTAGCATGCTCCGGGGCAACAGGCGCAGGGGGGCTTCGTCCAGTCCGGGCACCCGCTGCGCCAGGGCAGCATGGGGCAGTTTGAGGGTAGCCGCCCGACCTCCTCTGGTATGGATGAATTGGTGCGCTCGCGCCTGTGAGTGCAGGACATAGCGACCCGCCGGTATCACCTCATCGCCGTGCTCGGTGCGCATGATGCAGCCCGCCTGGGTCGTGGTGAGGAAGAGGTCATCGGCCCCATCGCGCATCAGCGCCGGCGAGCGCCACAGGTGCGCGGGCGTATGCGTGCCGTGCGTATACACGGCCTCGCTGCCCAGAGGTATCACGGAAACTGTGAAGTCCAGCGGAAGGGCTCCCTCGCAAGCCCACAAATCCACGCGCATCAGTGTGCGGCCAAACAGCTCGCGAACCGCATCGGCCTTGTCCGGCCCGGTGTAGTCGCTTGATGACAAGCGAAAGCGCTCGGCGGTGATGGGTGCTTCGGGCATGACGGCTCCAATGGGGCGGGTCGCTTCAGTGTAGATGCCAGCCAGCGGTTGTCAGCAGGATAAAGGTTCCTATCATCGGCCAAGGGCGCCGCGACGTAAACCTCCAAGTCGCGGACCCGTTTCGAAATGGCGGACTGAGGTGGTATTCAAGCGGTGAACCGCAGGCTCGAAGCTCTTCAGCACACATCCCCAGTACGGCGTCTCCGACTGCTTAAAGGTGAGATTCATCTATTCCTTGTTGGAGTTTATTTGAATACCGATTAATCGCTTGTCAGCACGAGCAGATAACTCGAAACTCGGGCTATGAGTACATCAAGCAACAAGCCTGGCAGGCTTCGATCGCGCGCCTGGTTCGACAATCAGGACAATCCAGGAATGACAGCGCTCTATCTGGAGCGCTACATGAACTACGGGTTGACACTCGAGGAATTGCGCGACAGCGGCAAGCCCATCATCGGCATCGCGCAAACTGGCAACGATCTCTCACCCTGCAATCGGCACCACATCGAACTGGCCAGCCGCGTACGCGATGGCATCCGTGATGCTGGCGGTATTCCTTTCGAATTTCCGGTCCACCTGATCCAGGAAACCACACGCCGGCCCACAGCGGCGCTCGACCGCAATCTCACCTACCTCACCTTGGTCGAAGTGCTGCACGGCTATCCGATCGACGGCGTGGTGCTGACGACGGGATGCGACAAGACGACGCCCGCGATGCTGATGGGTGCCGTCACCATG
The DNA here is from genome assembly GCF_049532675.1 of Ottowia sp. VDI28. Taxonomy (NCBI): domain Bacteria; kingdom Pseudomonadati; phylum Pseudomonadota; class Betaproteobacteria; order Burkholderiales; family Comamonadaceae; genus Ottowia; species Ottowia sp. VDI28. The sequence goes on from NZ_CP149820.1 coordinate 4,198,306, forward strand.
GATCTGCCGGCTATCGTGTTGTCCGGGGGCCCCATGCTCAACGGGTATCACCAAGGGCAACTCGCGGGCTCAGGAACAGTCATCTGGCACGCGCGCAAGGAACTCGCCGCTGGAAAGATCGGCTACGAAGAATTCCTCGACATGGTGGCCAGCTCCGCCCCGTCCGCAGGACACTGCAACAGCATGGGCACCGCGCTCTCCATGAATTGCCTGGCGGAAGCCATGGGCATGTCGCTGGCCGGCAGCGCAGCGATCCCGGCCCCGTACCGGGAGCGCGCTCAGTCTGCGTACTACACGGGCAGACGTATTGTCGGCCTGGTTCATGAAGACCTTCGCCCCAGTCGCATCCTTACCCGAAAGAGCTTCGAAAACGCGATCGTCGTGACCACTGCACTCGGCGGTTCGAGCAACTGCCCCCCACATGTGACGGCGATTGCCCGGCACGCCGGACTGGACCTGAGCATCGAGGATTGGGACCGTCTGGGCTACGAGGTGCCGTTGCTCGTCAACTGCATGCCCGCCGGGGAGTTTCTTGCTGAAGAATTTCATCGCGCCGGCGGCCTGCCTGCTGTAGCAGGCGAGCTTTTGAAGGCTGGCCTGCTGCACGCTGATGCGGCCACAGTAGACGGCGGAACGATCGGAGAACGGTACGGCGCATGCGCCACCCGCGATGACAGGGTCATCCGGCCGGTCGGCCAGCCGCTGGCCAAGATCGCAGGTTTCGCGGTGATGTCCGGCAACCTGTTTGACTCCGCGCTTTTCAAGACTTCAGTGATCTCGCCTGAATTCCGGCGACGCTACCTGGAAGACCCACAGGATCCTGACGCATTCGAAGGGCGGGCAGTCGTGTTCGAAGGCCCGGAGGACTACCACGCCCGCATCAATGACCCTACGCTAGGAATCGACGCGGACTCGATTCTTTTTATTCGCGGCTGCGGGCCAGTGGGTTACCCCGGTGGTGCTGAAGTAGTAAACATGCTGCCGCCCGATTCGCTCGTGCGCGCTGGCATCGAACTCCTGCCCTGCGTGGGAGACGGCAGGCAATCAGGGACCTCTGCCAGCCCTTCGCTGCTGAACGCCTCACCGGAGGCTGCCGTCGGCGGCGGCCTGGCTTTGGTAGAAACAGGCGATGTGGTGCGCATCGACCTTGGCCGCCGCCGGGCAGACCTGCTGATCACAGATCAGGAACTCGCTCGCAGGAAAGCCGCCTGGTGTCCTCCCGCCCTGGAAAACCACACACCATGGCAAGAAATTCACCGCGCCACCGTCGGTCAGTTGCAGACGGGTGCCTGTCTCGATCTCGCGGTCAAGTACCAGCGCATCAGCACCACCTTTCCGATTCCCCGAGACAATCACTGACCTCCCGGAGACGTTTGGGGCTCAGTCCGGGATGACAGCGGTTGCGTCGATTTCAACCAGCCATTCCGGCCGGGCCAGTGCGGACACAACGATTCCAGTAGAGACCGGAAAGACACCCTTGAGCCACTTGCCGGTGACGCGATAGACGTCTTCGCGGTATCGAGGGTCGATGATGTAGACCGTTATTTTGCAGATATGCTCAAGCTTGCCCCCCGCTTCTTCGAGCAGCATTTGGATGTTCGCCATGGCTTGTTCGGCCTGACCGCGGGCGTCGCCAATGCATACGCTTTCGGATGTATCCAGGTTCTGGCCGATCTGCCCGCGAAGGAATACCGTGCGGCCTCTGGCCACCACGGCCTGGCAAAGATCGTTGTCCAGTTTCTGCTCAGGGTAAGTGACTTGGGTATTGAATTTGCGAATTCGGGTGTGCATAGGTGCTTTCTTGTTCTTGCAGGCTTAGTGCTGCAATATCTTGGATAGGAAAACCTGGGCTCTTTCAGAGGCATCGCCCTCAAAGAAACTCTTCGAGCTCGTGTTGTCCACGATGGCTCCGTTTTCCATGAAGATGACTCGGTCGGCGATGTTTCGCGCAAACCCCATTTCGTGGGTAACGACCATCATGGTCATCCCCTCGTTGGCAAGATTGCGCATCACGTCCAGCACATCGCTCACCATTTCCGGATCAAGCGCCGAGGTGGGTTCGTCAAACAGCATGAGAAAAGGATCCATGCAAAGCGAGCGCGCAATGGCCACGCGTTGCTGTTGCCCTCCGGACAGCTGCGAAGGATACTTGTGCTGATGGGCGCTCAGCCCCACTTTGCCCAGCAACTCCCTGGCCTTGGCTTCAGCGGCCGACTTGTCGCGCTTGAGGACAATTTCTTGCGCGATCGTGAGGTTCTGCATGATGGTCAGGTGAGGAAACAGCTCGAAGTGCTGAAATACCATGCCCACCGAAGCTCTCAAGCGCGAGAGATTCGCACCGCCAGCCGTGATGGACTGGCCTTTGATGCGGATGTCGCCTTGTTGAATGGCCTCCAAGCCATTGATGGTTTTGATCAGTGTGGACTTGCCTGACCCCGAAGGGCCGCACACCACCACGATCTCTTTTTCCTGCACTTGGCAGGAGCAGTTATTGAGCACCTGGTGGCTGCCATACCATTTGCTCACGCCATCAATTTCAACCATGTCTTTGCGCTTTACTTGTCAAAATAGCCAGCTCGAATGGCGCTTCCGATCAGATTGACAATCAATCTGCCGGCAGTAACGCAGGTGATCTTGTTGGCTGCATCCTTGGAAGGCTGGATCTCGACGATGTCCATGCCCACGACGCGTCCCTTTTTCACCAGGCCGTGGATAAGCTGGCGAGCTTGAACAAAGGTCACTCCACCGGGGGCAGGACCATCCACTGCAGGCATGACGGAGGGGTCCATTCCATCGGCGTCAATGGAGAGGTAATAGTTGCCGCCATCAGGGATGCGATCCAGAACGGCCTGCATGCCGATTTCATGCAGCTCGTAGGCCGTAATCATTTCCGAACCGTAGTCCTTGGCTGCCTGGAGTTCTTCGGGCCGGCCGCTGCCTTGGGCCCTCAGGCCGATCTGGAAAATGCGCCCCACGTGCTCCATTTCGGCCGCGCGGCGAATCGGGCTGGACAGGCCGTCCGTCACGCCGTTGACTTCATGGCGCCAGTCGAGATGCGCGTCAATGTGAATCAAGGTGACCGGACCGGTCTCGTCATAGGCCCTCAGAATGGGCGTCGTGATGCCGTGGTCGCCCCCCAGGACGATGGGCAACCCCTTGGTCTTCAGAATCTTGCGAACCAGTTCCTCGGCCTTGCGGTAGTGCTCGCCAGGCACGGCAAGGTTGGGCATGACATCGCCGCAATCCACGAATTTGATGTCCTTGCGGTTCTGCAACAGAGGCCCATCAATATCAAAGTCGTAGTGGTCCGGAGCGCGCACATAGCGGTCCGTCAGCTCGCGCAGCGCTTGCGGCGCCTTGCTCTGGTCGTTCCCGAATGAATGCGGGCCATAGGCAGCACCGAAGGGCATGCCCACGATGGCGATATCGGCATCCAGCGTATCGACGTCGGTGTGCAGCTTGGAGTACAACAAAGTCTGATGGTTGACTTTGGGCGGATTGGTAAGTGTTTTCATAGTGTGATTTCCTTGTATTCAGTGCCTGGATTTCCAGCGAAGGGCATAGCGATTCATCAGGTTGCCCGCAAAATCGAGGAACCAGCTGCTGATCCAGTAGATGAGCGCCGTGGTCCCAAGGATTTCCACGTAGGCAAAGCTGTTGGAGACTTCGACGTTGCTTTGATAGGTCAGCTCAGGAAGCGTGATCACCGAGAAAATGGCGGTGTCCTTGAACATCATGATGACCAGACTGGTGGTAGGCGGTATCAGGAAGCCAAGAAGCTGCGGCCAGATGATCTTCTGCTGTGTTTTCCAGTAGCCCATCCCCAGCGCCAGGGCAGCTTGCAACTGCCCCTTGGGCACACTGAGGATCGCCGCGCGCATCAACTCGCTGAAATACCCTGCCGTGTAGAAGACGGTGGTCAATATCGCGATGGAGAACGCATCGGTCGCGACTCCCAGCTTGGGGATTCCAAAATACGCCAGATAGACAATGATCAGAAAGGGTACGTTGCGTACACACTCGATGTAGGTCTTGGCAAGGCGGCTGACAAACCCATTGCCGACCAGCGTCATATAGGCCAGTGCAGTACCGACCAACAGACCCAGCGGTATGCCGATTCCGGCCACCTCCACGGTGATCTTCAGCCCACCAATCAAAGTGGGCAAGGCGGCTCGGATGACGTCGAAATCAATCATGGCGCCCCACCCTCGCCTTGACGCGGTGCTCGATGCGGCGAGAAATAGTCGACAGCGTGTAAAGCATCACAAAGTAAATGGCCGCGCTGACGGTGAAGACTTCCAGTGGGGCGTTGGTTTGCAGGTTCACGTTGCGTGCAAGGGTGGACAGCTCACTGACGGCGATGATCGAAAGCAACGACGACGCCTTGAACATGACCGTGAATTCATTGGTCAGCGGCGGCAAGGCACGCAGAAAGATCTGGGGCAAGATGATTCGCTGCCATGTCTGCCATCGGTTCATCCCAAGCGAGAAAGCAGCAGCGCGCTGCCCTACCGGGATGCTTGACAACACGCCGCGCAATACCTCGCTGATGTACGCCGAGGTGTTCATGGCCATCGCAATGATGCCGGCGGCAATCGGCGAAATAGAGATATCCAGCATGGCCGGAATCGCGTAATACACCACCAGCAGCTGTATCAGCAGGGGAATACCGCGCATCGCACTGACGTAGATGACGACCAGGTACCTGAAGGGGGCCCATGCGCTTGTTCTGGTGATGAGCAGAACGATGCCCAGCAGCACGCCCAGAACGCATGCTGCGGAGCTGATCAATACCGTCGTCAGAAGCGCTTGAGGCAATCCACTCAGAAAAGGATAGATGAACTTTTCCATTGATTGCCGAAACCGATTTACTTCAACGCACCTTCAGGCAGGTAGTTGGTGGTAGGCACATTCAAGGGGCCGCCGAACCATTTGGTTTGCAGCTTGGCCAACGTACCGTCCTTCGCGAACTCATCCAGGGACTGGTTGACGAAAGCGAGAATTTCCTTGTCCTTGGGATTGACCACCCAGGCCAGCAGCTTGGGCTCGCCGATGTTGCCAACGTCCTTGAGCTTGCCGGGGTTGGCCTTGATTTGCACGGCAGCGATATTGGAGGGAATGATGGCGGCAGTAATGGCCTTGTTTTCCAGTGCGCTCGCGACGTCGGGATAGGACGAGAAGAGCTTCATGTCGGTAAAGCCGGTTTTGCCCTGTGCCTTGAGTTTCCCGTTGAAGGCATCCGCAATGGGGATGGAAGAGGAGCCCAGCTGTGTGCCCATGATGGCTTTATCTAGGTCGTCGGGCGACTTGATGCTTTTGTCGTCGCTGCGCACCAGAATGGTGGAATTGACGATGCCGATGGGGCGGGTAAAGAGAAAGCGCTTGGCCCGCTCGGGGTTGATGCCCACGCTGGTGGCCACCATGTCGAACTTGCGCGTCATCAGGCCGGGAAGCAGCCCTTGAAAGGGCAGGTTCATCTGATTGAGCTTGACGCCCAGTTTGCCCGCCAGCAACTCCAACACGTCTCTGCCGTATCCGGTCACCTGGCCGTCTTTGACGTACTCATAGGGCTCATACGCGGCTTCGGTACCCACCGTCAACGAGCCACGTGCCTTGATGTCGGCAAGGCTGCCGCCTTCGGCATGGGCGTATGTCGCCGACAAGCTCGACACCGCGCACACCACGCCCACCAGAAAACCTTTGGCCTTGAGCATCATCGTGTATCCCTTTGGAAATATTGTTGAACTATGAAAGAGCACTCTACGCCGCATAAAAGATATTGAAAAACGATTTTTTTGATGACAAGGTTTTGAAAAATGAAACCTTTCTATACTAAAGGCCCCGGCACGATGCAAAGAGCGGCATGTATGAAAAATCAGTTCCTGGACGAGCGCAACCTGAAATCACTCAGGATTTTTTGCGCGGTGGCAGAGGCTGGCGGCTTTTCAGCCGCCGAGAAAACGCTTGCCATGTCCAAGGCATCGATTAGCAGGCACATCAACGATGTGGAGGCCGTGCTGGGAGTCAAGCTATGCGAGCGGGGGCCAAGCGGCTTCAAACTGACCCTTGCTGGCATCACCACGCTTCAGCAAGCCAGGAATGCGCTGAACTCATTGGCCAGGATCCGGGCCGAAGTGGACAACGTGCGGGGAGTGCTGTCAGGCAACATTCAAGTCGGCATCGTGGAACATATCTACAGCGAGGAGTTCGATCTCCCGAACATCCTGAGGGAGTTCGCTGAGCAGGCTCCGAACATGACGCCAAACATCCACGTCATGCCGTTTTCACAGCTGAATCTGGCACTGCGTGAGCGTCGTCTGGACGTGGCGATACGCGGCATGTATGGCGCAGACAATTACTTCAACTTCCACCCCTTTTTACGGAGCACCAAAGGTTGTATGTCCTCAAGGGCCGGGAGGAGGAGAAGGATTTGCCTTTGATTTATCGTGCCCACCCCTTCATCTACGACCTGATGAGCACCGGGAAGTACATACGCGGCCCGGTGGCCAGTGGACTCGAAGCGGTGGCCTGTCTGGTGGCGTCAGGCCAGTATGTGGGAGTGCTTCCCGAACACTACGCAAAAGAGATCAGCATGCTGCATCCGTTGGTGGAAGTGAAAAATTCACCCAATTACTCCAACAAGCTTTGCGCCATCGTCGAGAAATATCGTCCACCGTCAGCAGCGATCGACCTGTTTGTCGGGATTCTGAAAAAGTATTGTCGCTGAAGGCCGTTCACCCGTTAACTTTTGGCTAACGAGTCATCACCAGCATTTCCACGCTGCCAGTCTCGCCGTTCGCATAGGCTTGCAGTGCTTTGCCAATGACCGTTCCGGGTGCCACGGAGGCCGGCGCTCTCTTGGCATGACCTGGCAATGTCGCCGAGACGAGCAAGTCACCCGGTTTGATCGCACCTCCCTCCAAGGTCACTTTCACGGGAACTCGGCCCACGAGCGCAAGCGCGGGGATACCTGCGACATCCTCCACGCCCGCATTCATCAAAACGCCCGGCTTGGTCGTAATCACACCAGCAACAAGCGAGCTTTCCGCACCGCTGGAGAGGCGGTAATGCATGGCGTTCTCTGGGTCGATCTCCACCACATCGCCCGGTTGGGGGAGACGGCCTTTGGTATTGATCAGTTCAGCCACATCGGCACCGCCCGTTTGGGTTCCCCCATTGAAGAAACCCTTCCCGGTACTGTCAATGCGGGCCACGTTGCCCCCCTTGTAGAACACGGCAAGGTTTCCGTTGCCGTTGGATGCCACTTCCAGGGTGTTGCCGCCGTTGGCGGCATTCACGTTCTCGAAACGGCCCGCCACACCCGTGCCACCGGAGATCCCCACCTGGCCGATCACGCCAATGGCACCATTCGGGTCAGTGACAAAACCGCGGACACCGTAACCGCCTTCTCCGTCATGTCTGCCAACCACTGCGCCGATACCATGGCATTTGCCTATGTTCTGGCCGCAGACGGCCCCAGTTTGGCGCCCTACAACGGCTTCACCTGACGCACTATCTCCGATGACCGCGGCCGCGGAAATAGAAGTCACGATGCCCCAAAGCGAATTTCCACCTTGCGTTTGAACAAAAACACCTGGCCCCACACCGGCGTGGTTCACGTTGATCGCTCGGGCGCCACTTGTTCCTGGAAGCTGCACATCCACGCCCCCGCCTACTCCGCTTGTTGAAACCGTCATGACCGTATTGCTGTTTCCGGTATCGCTGATCGCGGCCCGCACAGTGCCACCAGAGCCGGATTGCGTAATATCGAAAAGGGTCGCGGCGTTGCTGACGGTAGCCGCATAGGGCACCGCAAACCCTACAGTCGGTGCGCAAGGGCCGAAGATTCCGGCCATGAAGTTAATGCACACCTGCGCGGTCTGCACAGGTAGGGTTTGCCAACCAGGAATCGAGACTTGGCCGCTTTCCTGCACGCGCCACCGCTCAGTCGAGCCAAGGCTGTCCTTGACCACCAACCCGCTTCCGGCCGAAGGTTGGACGACCACATCGGCCGCCTGCACCGCAGGGTATGCCAACAGAGCGGCGAACGCCAGGAGGGACAACTTGTGCGGCTTGGTATTGGCAGACATGAGGGGCTCCTTCTCGAACGGCTGGATGGGTTGGTAACGAGGCAATGGCAATGACCTGGATTCAGTCCCGAATATTTGCGGGCAAGTCGGAAGCAAGGGGCGCCCGTTTCGTGGAAGGGGCCGCAGCGTTTCGGGCTTGCACGGCCTTCTGCGCCCTGCTTTCAGTGGTAGGCAGATTCTGTTCAGATGCAAGCCTTGCGGGGCCGCCGGATGCCGAGCGCTCCTCCATGGAACCCGTCGCATCGAACCGCTTGCTCGCTAACAAGGGAGCAGGCGTGTCGGATGCCAATCGAAAGGCGCTTGCCTGCCCCCATGTACCTAGTGGCACGGCAATGCCGGCCACGGCAACGAGAATCCGGAATTTTTTCTGAGGATGAAGCATAGGGACCGCTCCGGTTTCGAATGCAATGCAAATGAGATACAAGCGAGATACAAGCGCGTTAGACAGCTGAATCAGTACCTACCCACGCGTGCTCTTGCACGCCTGTAGCCGCGAATGCCAAGCAGGCTCAAGAGGGCACTGACGGCGAATAGGGACCATGCAGACAATGAAGGTATGGGCTGGAACGGCAGGAGTCCATTCACGTCGTAGAAGAACCAACGGAATAGATTGCCTGAGGCCTTGGACTCATATTTAGAGGGCGAGCCTGGAGCAATCACGGACCCAACTGCCCTGTTGTCAGCCACATCCACGAACTGAATGACCTGCTGAGGTGTCGCAGACAGCATCGCCGGGGAGCCTGGCGTGGAACTTCGCACCTTCAACAGATTGCCTGCGGCGCCTTGCAAGGTCAGGGTCCCAGCGACCGTCGTGGTTTTTCCCGACTCGAACACGACCTGCTTGCCGGTGGTGCTGGTGATCGAAAGATCGTGAAACGTCGAGTCTCCGGAAATGCTGGATTGCGTTCGGGAACAGCCATCGACAATGGCAACCGTTCCGGAACCCGCGCTGAGCGTGCCGCTGTTGCTGAAATTTCCGGCAAGCGTGATCTGCGCTCCGCCTGCATTCAACGTGCCGGAGGCATCGATGGTGACATTGTCGAGGCCAGTCACTTGAGAGGCTGATGTGTTGGTGGTGCCATCGACAATGAGATCAGAGCATCCCATGTCAATAACCGCGTCTCCAAAATCGATCGTCGACCCGGCTCCGACATCCAGCCCTGCGTGAACCTCCACAGTTGCCAGAGTCAGCGAGCAAACACACACCATGGTCAATTTCGAAAAGACTCTCATGACGCCCTCTTGAACTGCAACTTGTGAAGATTGAATGAGCGCTATAGTTTTTATTCTCCAGGAGGGGAGCGTCAATTGACTGAATGGCCAATGGGGTAAACCCTAAAATGCATGCAGGCCTTCATTGGTTCAAAAAGCAGGAGAACCCTCATGCCTCATAAGGACAACACTCACCGGAACTGGTTCGATCAGGGGGCCAAGGCGTATTCACGCTTTCGCCCGGAATATCCGCCTGAGCTGGCGCGATTTCTTGCCTCCGTGTCGCCAAGCACCGCACTGGCGTTGGATGTCGGTTGCGGCAATGGCCAGTTGACCACTCAGTTGGCGGCACACTTTGACAAAGTGCTGGGGACAGACCCCAGCGCCGATCAGATCGCCAATGCCGCGGCGCATCCCCACGTGGAATATGCGAATGCCTCGGCAGAGGAGCTGTTTCCCGTGGCGGATCACAGTGCCGATCTCATCACGGCGGCGCAGGCTGCGCACTGGTTCGACCTTCCGCGCTTCTATGAAGAAGTTCGCCGCATCGGCGCACCGCACGCAGTATTGGCTTTGGTGAGCTATGGCGTGATGAAGATGGACGACGATCTTGATCCACGCTTCAGCCGCTTCTACTGGAATGAAATCGGCCCCTATTGGCCGGCAGAGCGCAAGCTCGTCGACTCCGGCTATGTGGACCTGCCGTTTCCATTTGAAGAACAGACACCGCCCTCCCTGGAGATCCGCAAGATGTGGAATCTGGAAGAGCTGCTGGGCTACATCTCCACATGGTCAGCCGTGCGGAGCGTGCGGGAAGCTGCGCGCGAGGAGATTCTTCAGGAGTTCGCGATCGACCTCGCGGCACTATGGGGAGATCCTTCCCGGAGCCGGCAGGTAAGCTGGCCAATCAATATGCGTTTGGGCACGTTATAGGCCACATTGAGTCTCTGCTAGCTGTTCGGGTGCGAGTGGCGGCGAAACATTTCGCCGGGCATTCACGGCAATGGCCTCTGCTGAGCGGATTACAGGCAGATCCACCATGCGGCCTTCGAAGCTGAACACTTCGCCGCTACGCCGGGCCGCCTCGTCGAGTACGCGGCGCGCCCACGCCACTTCGGCGTCGGAGTAGCCCAGCGCCTCATTCACACCAGCCACCTGGTCCGGATGGATGCATAGTTTGCCGCCAAAGCCAAAAGCGCGTGCACGCCGGGCATCGAGCGACAGCCGCTCGGCATTGCCGATGTCGGTCGTCACGCCGTCGATAGGTGCCGGCAAACCGGCACGGCGTGATACCGCTACCAGAGCGTTTCGCGCGAAAGCAAGTTCGGGCTCCTCGGGCGAAGCGCGCATCCCCAGATCGAGCTGAAAATCCAGATGGCCGAAGGTCAAGCGGACAACCTGTGGCACGCGCGCGATCGCGTCGAGCGCATCCAGACCAGCCAATGATTCGACCAAAGCCACGATGCCGGCCCGAGCGCCCAGGCTTTTCGCCACCGCATGCAACGCGCCCGCATCCTCAGATTTCGGCAGCATTACGGCAACCCCTTGCCCGCACCCATCACGCATCAGTGCCAGATCGTCCTCGTGCCAGGGCGTGCCTACTGCATTGACACGTACCATCGTACGCGCCAACTGTGTTGCGGTCAACTTCGGCAAGTACTGCGCCAGTTGCGCTCGCGCAGCGTTTTGCTGCTTTCGGCCACCGCGTCTTCAAGATCGACGATGATGCAGTCCGCCCCGGATTCGAGCGCCTTTGCAAAACGCTCAGGCCGAGTCGCAGGTACAAACAGCAAGCTGCGCGCATAACGCACGGCGGAAGCAGTGGTTGCCATCAGATCGTCCCCTGCGCTCGCAACGCAGCGATCTCGGTGTCCGACCGGCCCAGCTTGCGCAAAATAGATTCGCTATGCTCGCCCAGGGCGGGCACCGGATCCATGCGGGCATCGAAGGCACTCAAGGTGGCAGGCGGCAGCAACGCCTGAAGCTCTCCGGCTGGTGAGCCAATGGCGCGAAAGCGCTGGCGTGCGCGCAACTGCGGGTGCGCCCACAGGTCACCCACTTGATTGACGGCAGCATTGGCGATCTGCGCTTCGTCCAGACGGGCTATCACCTCCTGTGCCGAGAGACCGGCGAAGGTCCGCTCAATGACTGCCTTCAGTCCGGCACGGTTTTCCGTGCGGCGCACATTGGCATCGAAGCGAGGATCGGCAGCCAGTTCGGGGCAGCGCAACACGATATCGCAGAAGAGCTTCCACTCGCGCTCGTTCTGCAGGCCCAGCATGACCACCTTGCCATCGCCCGCCGTAAACGGGCCATAAGGGTAAATGGTGGCGTGCGCAGCGCCATTGCGCCCGGGCGGCTGCTGTTCCTCGTAAGCGTAGTACATGGGAAAACCCATCCATTCCGCCAGCGCTTCGAGCATGGAGATCTCGACGTGCGAGCCCTCTCCCGTGAGGCTTCTCTGCAACAGCGCGCTCAGGATACCCGTATAGGCATACATACCCGCGGCGATGTCAGCGATGGAAACACCGGCTTTGCAAGGCTCATCCTTCGTCCCCGTAATGGAGAGAAAGGCGGCTTCGCTTTGAATCAGCAGGTCGTAGGCTTTCTTGTCGCGATAAGGGCCGTCGGCACCATATCCGCTGATGTCACAGACGATGAGTTTGGGATGCAAGGCATGCAGCGCTTCGAAGGACAAGCCCATACGTGCCGCGGCACCCGGCGCCAGGTTTTGCACCAGCACATCGGCACCGGCAATGAGCTCGCTCAGCACCTGCTGCGCGGCTGGCTGCTTGAGGTCCAACCCCAGGCTTTCCTTGGAGCGGTTCGTCCAGACGAAATGCGAAGCCAGACCCCGTGTACGGTGATCGTAGGCACGCGCAAAGTCGCCCGCTCCGGGGCGTTCGATCTTGATGACGCGCGCGCCCAGGTCAGCCAATTGACGCGTGCAGAACGGCGCAGCGATCGCGTGCTCCAGCGCAATGACGGTCATTCCGTTCAAAGGACCTTTCCTGTCTTGCATGGTGTACCTTTGCTATCGATTTCTATTCGATCTCGGCATTGGCTTGCATAGCCAGTTGCCCTTGCGGTCCACTCGCCCAGAGACGGGCCTTGTTTCCGTCAAGCCGGCCATTGACGGCGAACGAAGCCGTGTCGAACAGGGGGCTGACGGCCTTGAATTCAAAGGTCTTGACGGTTTTTCCCGGGCAGGTACGGCGCAGTTCCTCCAGGAGCAGCGTGGCAATCAGCGGGCCATGCACCACAAGGCCTGGATAGCCCTCTTCCTGCATCACGTAGGACCGGTCGTAATGGATGCGGTGTCCGTTGAAAGTCAGCGCCGAGTAACGCATCAGCAACACCGGATCAGGGATGATAGTACGCGAGAACTGCCCATCAGCCGGGACGGCAGCGGGTTGAGGCGCGGGTGCGCCCGGAGCTGGCGGATCACGGTAGACGATGTCCTGCTCCTCCCGGATCGCCACACCTTGTCCATCGGAAACTTCATGCAGCACGGTCACGAACACCAGGGAGCCACTGCGGCCTGATTTCTCCTGCACGCTCTTGATACGTGAAATTCGCCGCACAGGCTCTCCCACCCTCAGAGGGCGCAGAAAGCCCAGCCGTCCTCCTGCCCACATGCGCCTGGGCAGTGTGACCGGCGGAAGAAAACCTCCACGCCGGGGGTGTCCGTCCGCGCCGATATTGGACTGGCGCTCGCCCGGCAGAAAGTACAGCCAGTGCCACAACGGCGGCAAGCATTGCGGCAGCTCAGACGGGTCGGCGGCATCCAGCATCGCCTGCATCAGACGGATTGGCGTTTGAACGATTTGATCCGTGCTCTCCTCCGTGCGGCCCACCCATGCGCCGTAAGAAGAAAGAGAAGGAGAGGTTTCAGAACTCATGTGCTTGGCACTCCGGGCTCAGAACGTGTTGGGGATTTCAATACGAACGAGGCAGCTCGAGCACGTGCTCAGCCACATGGCTCAGGATCATGTTGGTGGAGATCGGCGCAACCTGGTAGAGGCGTGTTTCGCGGAATTTGCGCTCTACGTCGTATTCGCAGGCAAAGCCAAAACCCCCGTGCGTCTGCAAGCAGGTGTTAGCGGCCTCCCAACTGGCCTTGGCGGCCAGGTACTTGGCCATGTTGGCCTCGACACCGGCATTCTGGCGCGCATCAAGCTTCTGGCAGGCGCGCCAGCGCATGAGGTTGGCGGCCTCCAGTTCGATGAACGCTTGGGCCAACGGAAACTGTATGCCTTGATTCTGGCCGATGGGCCGCCCGAAGACCTTGCGCTCATTGGCGTAGTCGCGCGCTTTTTCCAGGAACCAGTAGCCGTCACCGATGCATTCGGCAGCAATCAGCGTGCGCTCAGCATTCAGGCCTTCGAAAATGACCTTCAGGCCCTTGCCTTCGGTGCCCAGCAAAGCGTCCTCGGGCAGCTCCAGGTTGTCGAAGAAGAGCTCGTTCGTTTCGTGGTTGACCATGTTGAGAATAGGCTGCACGGTCAGGCCATTGCCGATGGCTTTGTCCAGCTCGACGATGAAGCATGAAAGGCCTTCGCTCTTCTTCTGCACCTGATCCAGTGGCGTGGTGCGCGCCAGCAGAATCAGAAGATCGCTGTGCTGCACGCGCGAGATCCACACCTTTTGTCCGTTGACAACCCAACGGCCATCTTTTTTCACGGCGGTAGTCTTGAGTTTGGTGGTATCGCTGCCGGTGGTGGGTTCGGTCACCCCCATGGACTGCACGCGCAGATCACCCGCCGCGATCCTGGGAAGGTACTTCTGCTTCTGCACCTCGGTTCCGCTGAACACGATGGTGTTCATCACATACATTTGGCCGTGGCAGGCGCCCGAATTACCGCCTGAGCGATTGATCTCTTCCATGATGACCGAAGCCTCCGCCATCGAAAGGCCGGGCCCTCCATACGCCTGGGGGATCAAGGCCGCCAGCCAACCCGCCTTGGTCAGCGCATTCACGAATTCCTCGGGGTAGCCGCGCTTTTCGTCAATCTTGCGATGGTATTCAGCAGGAAACTGGCTGCACAAGCCGCGCACCGCGTCGCGGATTTCCTGGTAGTGATCGGGGGCCGAGAGGCTGCTCATCGAATATCTCCGGGTATATGGAGTGTGGAGTAGATGTCCTTTTTCAATAATAATATTTGATTGATTACTAAAAAAATAGAATTTTTTGATTGATCGATCATCTTTCGGTATCGAAGGACAGGAAGTCTCATGGATCTGAAGCAGCTTCGTGCTTTCGTCACAGTGGCGGAAACCGGTAACGTGACTCGCGCCGCCAGTTTGCTGAATCTGGTGCAACCAGCCGTCTCGCGCCAGCTGCGCCTGCTTGAGGAAGACTTGGGCACCGAGCTGTTTGACCGCAGCCGCCATGGCATGCAGCTCACCTCTTCCGGCACGACCATGCTGGAATACGCGCGCCGCATCCTCAATGAGGTGGAGCGCGCCAAGGCCGAGATCCAGCCGACCGAAGGACCGGTGTCTGGGATCGTCAGCATCGGCCTGCTGGCGAGCACTTCAGACCTGTTAGCCACGCGGTTGGCCACTGAAGTTGCTCAGCGCTACCCGCACATCCGCCTTCGGTTGACCATTGGGTATGCAGGCCATCTGCAGCATTGGATTGAAGCCGGAGATATCGATGCTGCCCTGCTCTATGGCCGCAAGGAAACACCTTCGCTGCAGGTCAAGGCCTTGATCGAGGAAAGCCTGTGGGTGGTTGCCGCGCCGTCCGCCGGCCTTTCGCACAGACGCCCGCTCGCCCTGTCGCGCGTGGCACGCGAACCCTTTGTGTTGCCCGCCGCGCCCCAGGGGTTACGCGCCGCCATTGAACACGCCGCGGCCGAAGCCGATATCACGCTTCAGGTATTTGCCGAAACCAACGCGCTGAGCGTGCAGAAGGAGCTGGTCGTGCAAGGCCATGGTTGGACGATTCTGCCTGCCGTGGCCGTGACCAACGAGGTCGAACGGGGCCTGCTATGCGCGGCGCCGCTTGCACGCCCGGGCCTGAAACGCACCATCGTCCTGGCCGCGCCCAGCAGCCGGCAGGCTACCGCCCCCGTCCGTTGCGTAGTCGGTGTGCTGGTGGACTGCGTCAAGACCACCTTCCAGCAGGGGTGCTGGCCGGATGCCCGCTGGCTAAGTTAAGACGATGCCGGACAAGTGATTGGCATCCACAAGGGCATCCTTTTCCCGGGATCACTGGGGCTCGATGCCGAGCTTCGTGATGATCTGCCCCATCTGCTCGCCATCGCTCGCGAACCGTTTCTGAAACTCCTCTGGCGTCGTGGCACGCGGCGACATGCCCATCTGATGGAAGCGGTCCTTGATCTCGGGGGCCGTCATAGCCAGGCGCACGGCCGCACTGATCTTCTTGACGATCTCTGGAGGGGTTCCGCTCTTCATGCAGATTCCCGTCCAGGCCTCCGCCGTAAAAGGAATGCCCTGCTCCGCGAAAGTCGGCACGTTGGGAAGAGTCGGTGAGCGTTCATTGGTCGCAACACCCAACGCCTTGAGCTTCCCCGACGGCAGGTAGCTCGCGAACGACGCTTCCTGATCAAAGGTCAAGCTGATCTGCCCACCAAGCAGGTCGGTCAGCGTTTGCTGGCCGCTTTTATAGGGTACATGGCGCAATTGGATTTTTTCCTTGGCGTACCACATCTCAGCCGCCAGATGGCTCATGGTTCCGATCCCGGGAGATCCGTATGGAATCTCGCCCGGCTTCTTCCTGGCCAGCTCCACCAGTTGCTTGAGGTTGTCAGCTGGCAACTCCGGACGGGCCACTAGGAAATAGGGAACGGAGGCCAGTTGAGCGACAGGAAGAATATCCTTGGACGCATTGAACGAAAGGCCCTTGAACAACCGGTTCATGACGGTCAGGCTGCTGGTGCACGCCCACATGGTGTAGCCGTCGGCTGGAGCCGCCAGCAACTGCGCAGCAGCAACGCCACCGCTCGCGCCAGGCTTGTTGACGACAATAACCGCTTGCCCAAGCTGATCGGAGAGCTTGGTTCCGACCTGCCTGGCAATGATGTCGGTGACCCCTCCCGGACCGAACCCCACCAGGAATGTAATGGGGCCACGCTTGGGATAGTCGTCTGCCGCTCGGGCGGGCGCCGGCGCGACCCACTGCAAGGAAATGAGCGACGCGGCAACAATGCCGGAGAATTTCTTCAGGAACATGGCTTTCCTCCGCTGATATGGGCAAAGTGGGAAGTACGGCAGAGCAATGAAAACTACGCCTCAGTCGCGGCAGGCGATGCGACCACATTGCAGACGGCGACACGCTTGCTGGCGATGTAGTCCTTCTGCCAGTCGTGCGAGTGGCCGGGTTGATTGCGATGCAGT
Organism: Ottowia sp. VDI28; assembly: GCF_049532675.1. Classification (NCBI taxonomy): domain Bacteria; kingdom Pseudomonadati; phylum Pseudomonadota; class Betaproteobacteria; order Burkholderiales; family Comamonadaceae; genus Ottowia; species Ottowia sp. VDI28. Next base: position 4,214,973 of record NZ_CP149820.1, read on the forward strand.
TCGATGGCGGCTTCGTCGCGCCATAGCTCGATGAGCATGATGCGCCCGTCCGGCTTTTGGGGCACGGCCAGTTCCATGCGCAGGCACCCTTCGTCATGGCGCATGCAATGCTCCGATTCTTCGCGCAATCGTTGCATCAAACCATCGAAGCGGCCCGGCAGGGCTTCGAACTCTATATAGACACCAATCGGCATGTTTTTCCTTTAAGTCAGGCGAGGAAATCGGGACAGGATCCGGGGGCCCAAGCCGGACTCCACAGCGCGCTCGATGGCCGCCGCAGCGCGAAGCAATGCCGCGTCATCGCCTCTCGATGCGACCACCGTGATGCCAAAGGGGCGTCCATCGGCATCAGCGCCAGCGGGTAGCGCCACGACAGGAGCCCCGGCCTTTCCGGTGATCTTGGCCGCGCAGGCCATCGGAACAAGCAATACATCGGCATGGTGTGCCGCCAGCGCGGCGTCGATTCCACCCGGGCCGCACAACGCGACATCCTGAGCGCGATCCCAGCGATACTGGCCCGAGTCAAGGCCGAAGGCCGATGCGGCCGCCATGAGCAGCGACTGGCCGAAGGGAATATGCTGCGGATGAGCATCGTTCCAGGCGATCAGTGCATCCAGCGAGGCGATACCGCAGGGCTCGTGGTGATCGGCAAGGAACACATTCAGTGCGGCCTTGAACTCCGTCCGGAATACACAGGAACGTACATCAAGGACCGCAGAAGCGCTCGGTATCTCGCACGGATCGACGATCTGAGCACCGCCAGACGCCAGCAGCGACAGAACCGTCTCGAAGCACGCCATGGAGCCCGCCACCTCGGGGCGATCGGCGATGGCTCGGCGTGGAACGCCGATCCGCAGCGAGGACAGTGGAATCTCGCCACCCAGCGCCCCGTAGCGAGCACCCAAGGTAGCACTGTCGCGGCAATCGGGGCCCGCCAGGCACTCCAGCGCAAGTGTGGCATCGGCCACGTTGCGCGTGATCGGTCCTGGACTGTCCTGGCTTGGTACCAAAGGCACCACGCCCGCCCGGCTGACCAAACCAACTGATGGTTTCACAGCCACCACCGACGAATGGCAGGCAGGCGATTGAAGCGAGTTCTGCGTCTCCGTGCCAATGGCCAGCGGCACAAGACTCGCAGCCACGGCGGCGACGGAACCTACGCTTGAGCCCAGGCCGCGCCCATAGGGTTCGCTTGTATGCGGATTCAGCACCATACCGCCGACACCGCTGAAGCCCGCGGGCATCGTGTCGGAGACGTAATCCGCGAGCTCAGTCATGTGGCACTTTCCGACCACAATGGCGCCGGCAGCGCGCAGTCTCGCCACCAGCGTGGCGTCGCGGCGGACCTTGAAATCCGCCAGCGCGGCGGCACCGGCACTGGCTCGCAAGCCATCGCCGGTCAGAATATTGTCCTTCAGCAGGATGGGAATGCCGCCCAGCGCGCCCAGCGGCTCGCCGCGTTCAATCCGGCGGTCGACCGCTGCCGCCTCGTCGAACGCTTGCGCCGACAATTCGCGAACGGCATTGATGCCACCGCTCGCCTGGCTGACAGCGGCAATGCGCAGCAGTGTCCATTGCATGAGTTCTCGTGCTGACAACTGCCTTGTCGACAGCAAACCCTGCAAATCCTGGATACCGCCCTGTTCCAAGACCTGATCAATGAGGTGTTCCATTGGCATCTCAGTGCTCCAGGACCCTGAATGTCATTGGTGACGCGCGTGGCCGAAAAACGGACGGCGACGAACAAGTCCTAAACGGCCGCCTGCAGCGCGATCTCGATCAGCATCGAATCCGGACCTACAAGCGGCGATCCAATGGTGGCACGTGAAGGCGCGCACCCAGGGGTCACCCAGGCTTCCCAGATCTCGTTCATGGCGTCAAAGTCGGCGCCGTTGCGCAACCAGATGTTGGCGTAAAGAATCTTCGATTTGTCCGTGCCGGCCAAAGCAAGAAGACGATCCACCTGCGCCAGCACCTGCCGCGTTTGCCCACGGATGTCTGCCGCCAGATCCTCGGCGGTCTGGCCACTCACGAAAGCTCTGCCCTCGTGCACCAAGACTTGGCTCAAACGCTTGCCGGATTCGTATCGCTTGATGGTCATGCTGTCCTCTCATTGAAAAATTTATACTTATATTAAATTTTTTCCAATGAAATACAACATAGAGCATTACCCTATTGAAATCACAAAAACCCACATGGATTCAGGCAACACCCCGCCAATAAGGCTATGACTAGCTCTTTATCTTGCCTGAAACGATTTCAAGACAGCCCAGGGCTGCCTATAAAATTATCTTGCTATTGAATATTCAATTCTTGAACACCCCCTTGACTGCCGTCCAACTGAAGATCTTGCATCGTCAGCCGTGCGGCCGCATCAAAAGCTGAGCGAGAGCTTCGAACGCAGGCAACGAGACGGGGTCATTCGCGGAGTTGCTCGCCACCGGGTGAGAGGCGTAGCGCGCGACCACCATTTCGGCCTTCGGGTCAACATAGATCCGCTGGCCATGCACGCCGCGGGCCATGAAGGCGCCATGGGCGTTGTGCGTCACCCACCACATGTCGCGGTAGCTCCAGCCTTTCAGCAATTCATAACCCGCCTTGGCAAAGGCGGCCTTGTCACCGCCGTGGCGAATGTCATCGACCACAGCCTTGGGCAAAATCTGCTGGCCGCGGAACCGGCCGTTGTTGCGCAGCAATTCGCCAAAACGGGCCAGATCGCGCAGACCCGTGTTCAGCCCGCCGCCAGCAAAGGGCGTGCCACTCGAGTCCACCGTGAGGTAAGCATCCTGCTCTGCCCCGATACGGCTCCAGATCCGCTCCGAGAGCAACTGCGCCACGCTACGGCCTGTCACGCGCGCGATGATCCAGCCAAGCGCATCGGAATTGATCGTCTTGTAGGCAAAAGCCTCCCCGTGCGCGCCCTCCGGTTGAACAGTCTGCAAATACTCGTAGTAGCTGCGCGGCCCGGTGTAGTCCTTGGGTTTAGGCAAGGGGCTGCCTGCTTGCGAGAAAGCCCAGACCTCGGCTTTGGGATCGGCATAGTCCTCGCTGTACTTCAGTCCCGTCGTCATGTCGAGCACTTGGCGCACGGTGGCGTTGCCAAAAGCCGATGCGGCCAGTTCGGGCACGTAGTCCGAAACCTTTTTACCTGCATCGATGCGGCCTTCGGCGACGAGCATGGCACCCAGCGTGCCCGTGACCGATTTGGTGACCGACATCGCCCCATGCTGGCCATCCGGCTTCAATACTCCGAAGTAGCGCTCATAGACGATGCGCCCGCGATGAAGCACCACGATGCCATCGGTATAGTTGGCAGCCAGCGAAGCCTCCCAGGTCATGGGCTCCTTGGCACCCAGGGGCACAAAACGCAACGCGTCGATATCCTGGCGCAATGATCGGGGTAGAGGTACTGGCGCGGCAAGCCCGCGCGAGACGTTGACCGTGGGCATGAGCTGCCGAAAGTTCGACACGCTCCAACGCATGGCCGGAAACTGAAAGTAGCTGCCGTCGTCAAAGCGCAGTTGGCGATCAGGCGGCGGTGGCGTGCCGACCATCCAGCCCAGCGTGGCCGGGTCGCTGTCCATGGCATCCAGTGGTGCCGTGCCAGAAGAAGCGCCGGTCTGCGCACTGGCAGCCGAGCAGGCCGCAACGATTGCCAAACCAGTGAGTAACGAAAAGCTGGGAATGGTGTGAGTGGTTCGCCTCGATAGTTTGAAAAAACTCATCATGCCGGCCCGAGCCAATCAGTATGTTTCGGGCCTATGGCGATTTACTTCTTCTCGCCGTCTCTCGCCATGGCGGCGTTCGTCTCGGGCGCGCTGCTCGGTCCGGCGAGGCGTTTCTTGCGAGCTGCCTGCCGCTCTGCCTTGGTAGCCTTGCCGCCTTTGCCCTGGGCGTCTTGTGCCATGGCGGTGTTGGTTTCGGGAGCTTTGCCAGGTCCGGCAAGGCGCTTCTTGCGGGCGGCCTGTCGTTCCGCTTTGGTTGCCTTGCCACCTTGGGCCTGATTGTCCCGAGCCATGTCCGCGTTGGTGCCGGCGGCCGCTGGGGCCTGGGCGAACGCAGCGCTACTCATGGCGGTAATTACCACAGCAGATAAAAAACCAGCAAGACGTTTCATGAGACAACACTCCTAAGTGTGTTTAAAGAACGGCTGTCAAGCAACCGCCTCCACATCGTAAGATGCCGCCAAATGGTTTGGAATCGCCCCTAGAAGGATTTTAATGCTACCAAATGCAACAAGCCATTCAAGGCCAGCCGGCGCAATGGGGCATGGACATTTCTGATGGTTCCTTGAGACCACCGACCATGGATACGCTGGTGAGAACCGCCACGCTCAACGGTTTCCTGAATGTTTGCAACCTGCATGGCATCCAATCCCATGCGCTTTTGCGGAAAGTCGGGCTGAATGCCAGCGCCCTGGTCGATCCGGAGCGCCACATTTCCGCGGAAACACTGTGCAAGCTGCTTGATCTGGCAAGCCAGGAGTCAGGTAGTCCGGCCTTCGGCATCCAGATGGCGCAGCAGCGCCAGACGCTCGACTTCGGCATCCTGGGAGTGCTCATGCGCCACCAGCCAAACTTGCGCGACATGTGGCTCTCCGCGATTCAATACCGCCAGTTGCTCAATGACGCCATGGCGATCTCGCTGGAGCAGTTGGGCGAATTGAGCCTCCTGAGGTTCGAACTACTGATCGACTCAAGGGTTCCACAAAGGCAAGCCTATGAGCTGCTCGCTGGCGTGATGATGCGCACCTGCCAGGCCATGCTGGGATCGGCCTGGTTTCCCAAGGAAGTGCGATTCATGCACGCCGCACCGCCAGAACAATACCTGCATAAAAAATTCTTTGGTTGCCCGGTGGCCTTCAGCAGCGAATTCAACGGCATGGTGATGCGCGCCGCCGATATGGCTGTGCCCAACCCTTCCGCCGACCCCGAACTGGTCAGGTACGCCGAGAGCATTGTCATGCCCATGCGCGCACGGGGCGAGAGTACACTTTTGCAGGAAGTGCGCAAGAACATCTACCTGCTGATGCCGCTGGAGCAGGCGTGTATCGGGCGCGTAGCCGAGCAAATGCACCTGAGCACGCGCACGCTGCAGCGCCAGCTGGATCACCACGGCACCAGTTTTTCTGAAGTGCTCGACACCGTGCGCAGGAATCTGGTGCTGCGCTACATGAATAACAGCCGCTACTCGATCGGGCAGGTGGCCTCGCTCACCGGCTATTCACGCCAGGCTTCATTCACCCGCTGGTTCCAGACGAATTTCGGCACCAGCCCCCGCCAGTGGCGGCAAAAGCAATCACCTGCTCTTTCCGGCGCGGCTTTGCCTCCAGCGGGAGAATGAACTCAGGCTGCTGAATCCCAGCAGGGCCGCGATGTCCGTGAGGCGACGGTCACCATATCCCATCAGGCGCTGTGCCTGCTCCGCGCGAACATCGCCGAGCAGTTCGATGAATGTGGTCCCATGCGCGGCAAGCCTGCGGTGCACGGTGCGCCGGTCAACCCCCAGGTGCATCGCCACCTGATCCGCCCGGCAGCGGCCAGTGGGAAGCAGCGCCGTCATGAGCTGCTCCACTTCTTCCCTGAACGTGAATCCTCTTGCAGGCAGCTCATCGTGCACGAGCTGCCGCACCTGCTGGCGCATGGCGGGGTCGGCAAAGCCCAGGGGAGCATCCATTTCGGATGTCGACAGCGCGATACCGTTGTAGTCCTGCGAAAAGAGCACACGGCCTCCGAGGATGCTGCGGTGCCAGGACAGATTGGCCGGCGCTGGATGCATGAAGCTCACGCTGCGCGGCTGCCAATCCTTGCCTTGCGCCAGGCATAGCGTGTGATAGAGCGCGCCCATCGCCAACTCCACCGACTGCCTGCCCGCACTGAGCGAAGGCAGGAACAGCTGCTCTATCACCGTAATACCGCCCGATTCATGAATCTTCGTGCTCAAACCTTCGTTGTGCAGATACAGGTAGCGGGTCAGGGTGTCCAGCACCTCCCGCAGCGTGGGTTCATCGCGGGCCAGCATGCCCACGATGCCGAACGAGGACAACCTGCGGGAAACCGACAGGCGCAACCCGAAGGCTTCTTCCCCCGAGGCCTCCCCCGAAAGCTCCAGCAGGCGCATCACGGAGGCCGCGGGAATCCGCAGCTCCGAACTGTCAAGGCAGGAACGCGGAAGCCCCACCGCAGCGAGCATTTCATGCGGCACCAAGCCCACGCTGATGGCGAGGTCGGCGTAATGAGTCAGGCTTGCGCTGCGCATCAGGGCGGTCATACAGGTTTTCCCTTGGTGTCCCAACAGGATAAATCAGTGTCCCAGAATGTCAAACAAGCTCACGCGGTACTGCCTACATTTTGCTGCCAGAGATACGTGGCGAACGCCATGCATCGCTCCTATCCTCTCGTTGCATAAAAGGTACCCCATGAACTTCCTCGACGGCCATCTGTTCCCCGAAAACCAGCAGCCGCTGATCATCACTGCCGCCCCCTACGCGCCCTCCTGGATGCCTGGCGACTTCCCCGGCGAGATTGCCGTGACCATGGAAGACCAGATCCAGCGCGCCGTGGACTGCTACAACGCCGGCGCTCAGGTGCTGCACCTGCACGTGCGCGAACTCGACGGCCGCGGCAGCAAGCGCCTGTCCAAGTTCAACGAACTGATCGCCGGCGTTCGCGCCCGTGTGCCCGAGATGATCATCCAGGTCGGCGGCTCCATCAGCTTCGCCCCCGAAACCGACGGCGCCGCCGCCAAATGGCTCAGCGACGACACCCGCCACATGCTCGCCGAGCTCGATCCCAAGCCCGATCAGGTCACCGTGACGATCAACACTTCGCAGATGAACGTGCTCGAGCAGTTCGATGCGCGCGACATCAAGGGCACTTCCATGGAAGATCCCGCCGTGTTCAACGCCTACAAGGAGATGACCGTGCCCGCCCAGCCAGGCTGGGCCGAAGAGCACATCCGCCGCCTGAGCGCTGCCGGCATTCAAAGCGCCTTCCAGTGCTACAACCTCAACAGCTTCGAATCGGTGGAGCGCCTGATGCGCCGCGGCATCTACAAGGGCCCCCTGGTGATGAACTGGGTGGCCATTGGCGGAGGCATGGATTCTCCCAGCGTCTACAGCCTGGCCAACTTCATGCGCGCGGTACCCGATGGCGCGGTGGTCACGGTGGAGAGCTCGGTGTTGAACGTGCTGCCGGTCAACGTGATGGGTATCGCCATGGGCCTGCATGTGCGCTGCGGCACGGAAGACAACCTGTGGAACCAGACGCGCACCGAGAAGATGGGCACGGCCAGGCAGATCGAGCAACTGGTGCGCATTTCCAGGGAAATGAGCCGCCCCGTCGCCACGCCCCAGCAAGCGCGTGAGATGTGCCAGATCGGTGTGTTCTACGACACCACCGAAGAAACCCTCGAAAAGAATGGCTTCGCTCCCAACCGCAACGGCGCCCAGCAAGGCTTTCTGCGCAAGGCCGCCTGAAAGAGCCTGCCAACACCTGCCGCCCGCCCCAAGCCGGAGAAGACAATGCCCCCCAGAATGACCCTCACACGCCGCGCATGCGTCACGGCGTTGCTCGCCGCCCTGCCCTGCACTTACGCTCTGGCGCAAGGCACCTGGCCCAACCGCGCCATTCGCATCGTCGTGCCGGCGCCGGCCGGCGGCGCCTCCGACATGATCGCGCGCACCGTCGCGGAAAGCATACGCCAGGACACCAAGCAGACCGTCATCGTGGACAACAAGCCTGGCGCAGGCGGCATCCTGGCAGTGGAAACCATGCTGGGCGCCTCGCGCGATGGTTATACCTTCGTGCTGTCGCCCAACTCGCTGGTCACTGAGAACCCCTACAGCTACAAATTCCGCTTTGATCCCTTCAAGGATCTGGCGCCCGTGGCTGAAGTGGCCAGCGTCCCCCTGGTGCTGATCGCGGATCCGCGTCTGCCGATCAAGAACATTTCCGAGCTGATTGCCTACGTGAAGGCGCATCCGGGGAAAACCTCCTATGCGTCCTACAGCCCTGGCACGATCTCTCACATCAAGGGCATGCAGTTCAACAAGGCCGCGGGCCTGGATATGGTTCATGTGGGCTACAAGGGGTCGCCGCCCGCACTTACCGATCTGATGGGCGGGCAGATACAGTTCATGTTCGACGGCATGGGCACGACGCTGCCCATGGCGCAGTCCGGCAAGGTGCGCCCGCTGGCCGTCACCTCCGCCAAACGATCGCCCTATCTGCCCGACGTTCCCACACTCGCTGAAGCTGGCTACGGCAACCTCAGCCAGATCATGGGCACTTCCGTCTGGTCGACACCCGATGTGCCACAGGGCATCCGCAACCGGATGCGTGAGGAACTGCTCAAGGCCGTCGCCTCGCCAAGCATGAAGAGCCAGCTCGCCGCGCTGGGAATGGACGTGGGCAGCACCACGCAAACCTCGGCCGAGCTGGAAACAGCGCTTCGGCAAGACAACGAACGTACAGGCAAGGCGCTGAACGCCATCAACTACAAACCTTGAGCAAGCCAGCATGAGCAACTCCAAGCACACTGAAACCCAGGATGCGGCAACGCCCATCAGCAATAGCCTGCGCGCCAGCGGCTACTGGAATCCGGAATGGGACAGCTTCACCGAACTGGACCCGGTATGGACCGAGAAATTCCTCGATATGGCCATGCATCCGATGACCAAGGGTTTGATCGAACCCAAGGTCTGGGAATTCATCTCGATCGCGGTCGATGCCTCGTGCACGCATATGTATGGCCCAGGCACGCGGCGGCATATCCGCCGCGCGCTGGAACTCGGTGCCACGAAGGAAGAGATCGCAGCCGTGTTGCAGGGCGTGAGCGTATTGGGGCTTCATGCGAACAGCATGGGAGCACCTATGCTGCTGGAAGAAGTCGCGCGCTTTGAAGCGCAGACGAAGGATTGACCCAATACAGGATCGCAAGAAGAGCTTCAGCCGCGATCAACACGCCGTCGCGACTGAAGAGCGTGTCAAAGAGCCCCGCCTCGTCATTCCCGCGCAGGCGGGAATGACGAGGGTCATGCTTGCACGCCTTGGAGCGGCGCTGCGCGCAGTTGTTTCTTGTCTACCTTGCCCACGCTGGTCTTGGGAATTTCGCCGACGAAGCGGATACGCTCCAACTCCGGCACCGCATAGGCACTCAAGCGTTTGGCCTGCACCAATGCAAGCAGATGCTTGCGCACCGCTGCAGCGCTGACACCCTCTTTCGCGACCACAAAGGCCAGGGGACGTTCCCCCCATTTGTCATCAGGCACGCCAATCACGGCGGCTTCCTGCACGCCCGCGACCTGAGTGATCAGTCCTTCCACTTCGATGGAGGACACCCACTCGCCGCCCGTCTTGATCACGTCCTTGAGGCGATCCACGATCTGTACCACGCCATCGGGGCGCATCACCGCGATGTCCTGGGTGTGCAGATATCCGCCACGCCATAGCTCTTCGGAAGCCTCGGGTTTCTTGAAATACAGAGGCGTGAGCGCAGGCGAACGCAACACGATTTCACCGCGTGTCACGCCATCGCGGGGCACATCCTGCATGTTTTCATCGACCACACGGAAATCCACCATCAGGGATGGCCGGCCCGTGGAACTGCGCAATGCCAGGTCTTCTTCCTTGGTGGCAGGCGCGCCACCCACGGGGGTGAGCGCCAACGACACGACAGGCCCGGTTTCCGACATACCGTAGCCCGCAAAAACATCCATTCCCTTGGCAAGGGCGGCTTCGCACAAGCCCGGCGGCAACGCGGATCCGCCAATGATGACTTTCCAGCCGGACAGGTCTTGCCCGGTCTTCTCGGCGCCGCTCACCAACATCTGCAAGATCGTAGGCACGCAGTGCGAGAACGTGACTTTCTCCGTCGCCCGCAGCTTCAGCAGCACTTCGGGTAAGTAGCGCCCCGGCAATACGGTGCGCAGCCCAAGCATGATCGTGATGTACGGAAAACCCCAGCCCAGGACGTGGAACATAGGCGTGATGGGCATATAGACGTCCGCTGTGGACAAGCGCTGAGATCCGCCCGGTGAGCACACGCTCAACGCCGTCGCCATGGCGTGCAGCACGATATGGCGATGGCTGTAGCACACGCCCTTGGGGTCGCCCGTGGTGCCCGTGGTGTAGAAGGTCACGGCCTTGGTGTTCTCGTCAAGCTCAGGGAACACATAGCTGCCACTGGCTTTTTCCACGAGCGATTCGTACTCGCCGGCAAACTCCAGGGCGCCCGCCGGCACCCTTCCATCGTCAGAGAGCACCACGATATGGCGCAGCAGCGGCAGTTGCGCACGGATCTGCTCAATGATGGGCAGAAAATCGGTATGCACCAACAGCACGCCGGTGTCTGCATCGGCCAGGGTGTAGAGAATCTGCGCCGGAGAGAGCCTGACGTTCACCGTGAACAGTGTGGCCCCCATCATCGGCACGCCGAAATAGGACTCCAGGTAGCGGTGGCTGTCCCAGTCCATGACGGCCACCGTGGTGCCGGGGCGCACCTCGAGATCAGTCAGCATGTTCGCCAGTTGCGCAATGCGCCGGTTGAAATCCCGGTACCGGTAGCGCATGCGGCCCTGGTAAGTGATCTCCTGATCGCCGTGCAGGCTCATCGAACTGAGCAGAAGCTGCTTGATGAGCAAGGGATAGGTGTAGGCCGATGGTGTTGGCTCCAGCAGGAGCCCCCGGAATTTGTCGTATCAGTCATTCAAGAAACTCGCGTGGATCCAGATTCGACTATACGAATCCGCCAAGTTTCAATTTCTCTTTTTACGCCAAATTTTTCTCAATTCACGACACCCCTGGAAAACACTGAGACCCTTGGGGCTCAGTGCAGCTTGACCAGCGCCGTGCTTCGCTTCACCAGAGCCCGGGCAATGGCCAGCCCCATGGTCCGGACGAAGCCCAGAATGGCCATGTGGTGCATGAGGTGAAGGCTCATATACAGCCAGCGGGCGAAGATGCCATCGATGAACAAGGAGCCCCCGGTCAACGAACCCATCAGGCTGCCGACGCTGGTTTGTGTGCCGATCGACACCAGGGAGCCATGGTCCTTGTACAGGTAGGGAGACTTCGCGGGCTCCCTCCCTTGGGTGATGCTGAGAATCGCCTTGTACACATAGTCTGCCTGCTGGTGCGCGGATTGGGCTCTTGGAGGAACAGGCTTTCCGTCCGGCTGTATGCACGAGGCGCAATCGCCAATGGCGTAGATGTGATCGTATCCCTTGACATTCAGCCTGTCCGTGACCTCCAGTTGTCCCAGCCTGTTGACCGGCAGCCCCAAGGTGGCAAGAAAGCCAGGCGCCTTGATCCCTGCGGCCCAGACGCAGACATTGAAGCTGTAGCGGTTGCCATCGGCATCCAACAGATGGTCTTTTTCTATCTGGCTGACACGGCAGCCTGTTTTCACCTCGACGTTTCTCTTGGCCAAGAGGTGTGTCGCGCCCTTGGAGACCCTCTCGGTCAAAGGAGCCAGAATGCGGTCTGAGCCTTCCAGCAAGGTGATCCTGATGTCTTCATCGGGCTTCAGATGGGTGAAGCCGTAGTTGGCGTAGATGCCGCTCGCTTCGCGCAACTCGGCCGCCAGCTCGACCCCCGTGGCGCCGCCGCCGATGATGACCACATCGATATTCCCTGGCTTTCCGCTTGCTTTCTCGTATTCCGCGCGAACCATCTGGTTCATCATGTCGACCCGGAAGCGATCCGCATCGCCGGTGGTATTGAGCGAAATGGTGTGCTCGGCCGCGCCTGGGGTGTTGTAGTAGTTGGAGGTGCTTCCCACGGCAATGCAGAGCCTGGAGAACTTGATCCTGCGTTCCGGGTAGACAATCCCGCCGCTCTCGCCATCTGGCGGCGACACGATGATTTCGTCGTTCGCGAGATCCAGTGCCGAGAACACGCCATAGACGAAAGTGAAGTTGTTCTCGTACGCGAGCATTGAATAGGACAACCCCTCCTGGTTGATATCCAATGTGCCTGCGGCCACCTCATGAAGCGTGGGCTTCCAGATGTGATTCAGGCTCCGCTCCACGAGCATCACCTTTTCACGGCCCAGTTTTCTTCCGAGCTTGCACGCCAACTCAAGACCGCCGGCACCGCCGCCGATGATGACCATATTTTCGCTGCCTGCCATTTGCTGTCCTCAAGGTGGTCAAAGCAATCCGTACTTATAGCAGCCGGGCAGGCCTCTTTTAGTTACCTTTGCGGCGAAGCAATTGGCTGATGGTCTGAGCGGTTTCAAGCAAGGGAGGCAAAAGCTGCTCCTGCATCGCACGCGCGTCTGTCCGGTTCGCCTGCCCGCTCAGGTTGAGGGCGGCGGTCACCTGCCCGCCGACGCCATACAACGGGGCCGCCACGGAAATGAGCCCTTCTTCCAGTTCCTGGTTGACCACGCACCAGCCCTGCTTGCGCACCTGCTGAATGCGCCTCAGCAGCGTGGCGGGATCAGTCACCGTGTGGCGCGTGAGTTCTGTACGCGGCGCGGCTTCCAGGCGGCGAACGATTTCACTGTCCTCCAGCCCCGACAGCAAGACTCTGCCCAGGGATGTACAAAAGGCCGGCAGGCGCGAACCGATGCCCAGGGAGATTTTCATGATCTTGTGCGTGGGCACGCGCATCACGTAGACGATCTCCGTGCCATCCAGGACTGCGATGGAACTCGATTCCTTCACGCGATCCACTAACGCCTCGACCTCCGGTTCTGCCAGGTTCCAGATCGGCATGGATGACAGATAGGCAAAGCCCAGATCGAGGATGCGCGGGGTCAGGCGGAACCACTTGCCGTCTGATTCCACATAGCCCAGCGTCTGCAATGTCAGCAAGATGCGCCGCGCGCCCGCACGCGTGAGACCTGCGCGTTGCGCCACTTCGCTCAGCGTTTGCCGCGGCGCTTCGGCGCTGAAGCTGCGCACCACCTGCAAGCCCCGTGCAAAGGATTGCACATAGGTGTCGCCCGGGCGGGGGGCTGCGGTATCGGCATGGGCATTCATGGTGAACTCTGAAAAAGAGAAAGAGGCAGGAGCACGTTGACGTGCCTTCTATAATATTCGTATTATGAACAAATGTTCTTTATACGAACATTTTTCCAATAATCTGTATTGAAACCAGGAGACCGCATGATCAACAAGATTGCCGATTCCATCGGCGCCGCCCTGGCGGGCACGCCCGACGGCGCCACGGTACTGATAGGAGGTTTCGGCACTTCGGGCATTCCCAGTGAGCTGATCGATGGGCTCATAGCCCAAGGCGCACGCGAGCTGACCGTGGTCAACAACAACGCGGGCAACGGGGACACCGGGTTGGCAGCGCTGCTCAAGGCAGGCCGCGTGCGCAAGATCATTTGCAGCTTTCCGCGCCAGGTAGACAGCCATGTGTTCGATGGCCTCTATCGCAGCGGCCAGGTGGAGCTCGAACTGGTGCCCCAAGGCAACCTGGCGGAACGCCTGCGGGCGGCCGGCGCTGGCATCGGCGGCTTCTTCACCCCTACGGGCTACGGCACGGAGCTCGCCAAAGGCAAGGAGACTCGCCTGATCAATGGCAAAGGCTATGTGCTGGAAGCCCCCATTCAAGGCGATGTGGCCTTGATCAAGGCCGAGCGCGGGGATCGCTGGGGCAACCTGACCTACCGCAAGGCCGCGCGCAACTTCGGCCCGGTGATGGCCATGGCGGCCCGCAAGACAGTGGCTACCGTGCACGAGATCGTGGAGCTGGGCGAGCTCGATCCGGAAACCGTCGTCACGCCGGGCATCTACGTCCAGCAAATCGTGCGCATCGCGCGCACCCAAACCCAAGCCGGCGGCTTCAAGGCAGCAGCATGAACTACACCCGACGCAGCAAAAACGAACTGGCCCAACGCGTAGCACGCGACATCCACGATGGCGCCTACGTGAACCTGGGTATCGGCATGCCCACGCAGGTTGCCAACCATCTCCCGCCTGGCGTGGAAGTGGTACTGCATAGCGAAAACGGTATTCTGGGCATGGGCCCTGCCCCGGCCGCGGGCGAAGAAGACTACGATCTGATCAACGCTGGCAAACAGCCGGTGACACTGCTCTCCGGCGGCAGCTACTTTCATCATGCGGACAGCTTCGGCATGATGCGTGGAGGCCATATCGACATCTGCGTGCTGGGCGCCTTCCAGGTTTCCGCCACCGGCGATCTGGCCAACTGGAGCACCGGCGAGCCCGATGCCATTCCTGCCGTGGGCGGCGCCATGGATCTGGCCGTAGGCGCGCGGCAGACCTGGGTCATGATGGATCTGCTCACCAAGCAGGGACAGAGCAAGGTGGTCGAGCGCTGCAGCTATCCGCTGACGGGCGTTGGCTGCGTCAAGCGCATCTATACCGATCTGGCCACGCTGGAATGCACACCGGATGGCCTGCGCCTGATCGATGCCGTGGAAGGTTTGAGTCCCGCCGCGCTGGAGCAGCTCATCGGCTTGCCTCTCAAGGCGTAAGGACTTGTTCCAAGAAATCAGTGCATGGAATATTTCAACTAATGAAAACTTGAGATTTAGTTGACTGCTGATGGCGCATTCACTTCTATCATTGCGCCCATCAAGCAATAGAGAAACATATCCATGCACGATAAAGCGCATAGGGAAAATGTTCAACTGGAGACACGCCACACGGCGCCCACGCTGACACGCCGCCTGGCGCTCGGATCAGCGGTTGCGGGCGCGTTGTCGGCGCTCGCAGGGGTGCCAGCCCACGCACAGTCTGCCAGCCTGGACTATCCAAACAAGCCCGTCACCGTCGTGGTCGGCTACACAGCGGGCGGAGCCCTGGATCAGTCGACCCGCTTGCTGGCACAGAACCTTTCGCAACGATGGAAGCAGCCTGTAGTCGTAGACAACCGGCCAGGAGCCAATGGCACCATCGCCGCGGCGTATGTAGCGTCCGCCAAACCCGACGGCTATACCCTGCTGGCCACCTCGACCAGCCACACGTTCAACAAGTTCGTTGTGAAGGGGCTTCGCTACGATCCGGAAACGTCGTTCGAACCCATTGCCCTTCTGGTCGATGTACCCAACGTGCTTGTGGTGAAAGCGAGCTCGCCTTACCGGAATGTGGGTGAGCTGTTGGCCGCCATGCGGTCGAGCCCCAAACCTCTGAGCTACGCATCCCAAGGCATCGGCGGAGTCCCCCATCTGGCGGGAGAGCTATTCAAGCTGCGCACCAACACCGAACTGCTGCATGTCCCCTACAAAGGCGCGGCACAGGGTATGACCGATTTGATCGGCGGCGTGGTGGATATGTCTTTCCCCTCCCCTGGCTCGGTCATGGCCCATGCCAAGCAAGGAACCCTTCGCGTTCTGGCAGTCGCGGCCACTCAGCGGCTACCCGATCTGAAAGAGGTTCCGACGTTTGCGGAAGCGGGCGTTCAGGATTTTCTTGTCAGCACATGGCACGGCACGTTTGCGCCGGCGGGCACCCCTCATGACATAGTGAACAAGATCAACGCGGACATCAACGCCACCATGGCGTCGGCAGAGTTCAAGCAGACACTCAAAAACCAGGGCAACTTTGTGGCCCAGCCGGTGACACCCAAGCAGTTTTCCGCCCGCCTGTCCAGGGAGCTCAAGGCCTTTGGAGACGTGGCCGCCAAGGTGGATCTGTCAGGCAGTTAGGGGCTGCGCGCACAGATTTTGAAGGGAGAAGCGGCTCCGCTTCTTCGTCCTGGGTGAGAAAAAAGCCTCGGTGCCCCGAGGCGCGTATGCTATCCGGAAATGCCGTGCAGCCCGATCTGCCGGCACCTTTGGATATCGTTCGCCATGCCATCATTTGCTCCCATTCGTTCGGTTGAGCGCGCCATAGACGTTCTGATGGCTCTGAACCGCTATCCGGTATGCTCGTTGGAGCTTCTCTATCAGCAGACGAGCATCCCCAAGCCGACCCTGGTGCGCCTGCTGGAGACCTTACAGCACAAGGGCCTTGTGACCCATGCGCCTCAGTATGGCGCCTACAGTCTGGCTTCGGGCGTCAAACAGCTTTCTGCCGGCTACCACGGAGAACCCCGCATCGTGGAAGCGGCTTCCGCCCTCGCCGATGCCCTTACGCGCCAGATCAAGTGGCCGCTCGCCCTGGCGGTGCTGGACTATGACGCAGTGGTCGTGCGCTACAGCACCATTCCGAATTCGCCACTGGCCCTGCTGCACTCCACCATCAATATGCGCCTTTCGCTCGTGGGCCGTGCCTTGGGCCGCGCCTATCTGGCGTTCTGTACCGGCGAGGAACGACGGGCCTTGCTCGACATTCTCAAACTATCGGCCAACGAGGAAGACACCATCGCTCATGACCGCAAGGCTGTCTTGGCTACGCTGCGCAAGATACGCCAGCAGGGTTATGCGTTGCGAGAACCTGGGATACGGCCGGTCTCGCGCACGCTGGCCGTTCCGGTGATGGAAGGAAGGCGCGTGGTTGCGAGCTTGGGGATGACCTGGATCGCTTCGGCGGTGAGTGACGAGCAGGCGGTCAAGCGGTATCTTGAGCCCCTGCAGGATCTCTCGCGTCTTATCGGGAAGCGATTGGCTGATCTGTGACCAGGCACGCGCGTGGACATTCATGCCCACGCTACAAGCCGAAGATCAATTCAGAGCGGCAGACACTCAGCCCGCAGGCTCAGGCGGCATGGGGTAATCATCGCCATTGCAGACCTGCCCCTTCCTGGAAAAATCCCAGCGTGGAGGTGCGAAGATGTCCAGCAACACGCCAGGTGCATCGATGTTGCGGCTGGTGTGAATGGCTTTGGGCGGAACCACCAGCAGCGAGGGGCTGCCCATCTGCTCGGCTTCGTCGGCGCGCCAGAGCGTCATGTCTGGGCCCCAGGGGTAGCGAAGGTGGTGCACGTAGGTGCCATTCAGTGCGAGCGAGCCCTGCTCGAAATCCGTATGGCTGTGCGGGCTGAGTTTGTGGACATCACGCGGCACCGGGCGCTTGAGCAGGGGGTTCACCATGAGCTTGCGGGTGCGGAACACGCGCAACTGGCTGCCCTCGCTGACATAGTCGGCCAACTTGTAGTGGCGCACCTTGTATCCGCCCACTGGCTCAGGCCAGGCGACCAGCGGCGCGGCTTCAGGATTGGGCGTCGCATAGGTCGCGTGGTTGTCGGCCAGTTCCAGCAGATCCGTCACATCGCTGGAGAAAATGCGCGCGACCAGACCGGTGCCTTCCACGTGCAGCGTGCTGGGCCCCGGAGGCACGATGGTCAGGCTGTCGGGACCGGCCTGCACGGTCTCCGCACCGGCTTGCACACGCAACGAGAGACCGGGCACATCAGGCGGCAGGACCAGCACATATTCGTCGATGTTGTCGCGCTGCAGGGTGTCTCCTGGCGAGACGCGGGAGACGACGACCACGAAGTTGGCGCCGCGGGTGATCCACCCGGGGCACGTGTCGCCCGGGATCGCGCGCGGCGCATATTCATGATGGCGCGCGTAAGTGGCGATTTGGGAAGGCAGTAAGGACATGGCAAGTTCCTCGTCAGGCGGCGTGCGCGATGGCCTGGGCGGCTTGGCGCAACAGGGTTTGATCAGATGAGACCACGAACCAATCGGCCCCCTGAGCAGCGAATTCGTCACGCTCGGCGTTGTTGGCCACATGCATGCCGGCGATTTTTCCGGCGCGCTGGGCGACGGCGAGCACGTGGCGCGTAGCCTCGGCCACCCGTTCGTCCCGGGAATTCTCCAGGCCCATCGAGAGCGCGAGATCAGCCCGGCCCACGAACAAGCCAGCGACACCAGGCACGGCGGCAATGGCCTCTGCCTCGTTGACGGCAGCCTCGGATTCGATCTGGCAGATGACCTGGGCTTCGTCGCCGATGCGAAGGGCTTCTTTCATGCCCAGGCTGCCGTAGCCGGCGAAACGCGGGGAGCCGGAGTAGCCACGCAGGCCACCCTTGTAGCGCGCCATGGAGACGACTTCACGCGCCTGTTGCGCGCTGTCCACGTGCGGCACCAGCAGGCCCGTGGCACCCAGATCCAGTGTCGAGAGCACCACCGCAGGGTTGATCTCGGGAATGCGGACGAAGGCTTGCAGCCGCGTGGTGCGCGCAGCCATGATCATGAGGTCGAGCGTGGCCCGGTCAAAAGGCGCGTGTTCCGCATCAATGCAGACGAAATCAAGCCTGGTGGTGCCGAGCACTTCGATGATATGGGGCGATGCGGTCTTGACGAAAGTGCCGAGTTTGAAATTGGCGGACATAGTCATTTCACTTGGGAGGTTTTTGCAGTTGGGGCCGGTGGTGCACCTCGCCCAGTTCCGCATACAGAGGGCCGCCCAGCCGGGCGATGGGGCGCATCTTCACGCTATCGACGTGGCGCCCGTCGTACACACTGGATGAGAGGTGGAACACCAGCACTTCGCCGATGTAGAGCGTGTTGAGTCCGCGCCCCAGCGTGATGGCTTGTTCGAGCCGGCATTCCATCTGGATCGGAGAAATGGCAACGCGCGGGGGAACGACGCGTTCACTGGGAATCAGATCGATGCCCAGGGCCTCGGCCTCGCTCTCTTCGGGAAGGTAGTCGGCGGCGCTGCCGTGCATGAGCTCCATGCCCTCGAACGTGGCCACGTTGACGACAAACTCGCCCGTTTCCATGATGTTGCGGGCCGTGTCCTTGAGCTGCCCCTCCCTGCTGCCGATGTTGACGGCCACCATGGGAGGGCTGTGAGCCACGTAGTTGTATGAACTGAAAGGCGCGGCATTGACCACGCCGTTCTTGCCGCGGGTCGTAATCCAAGCCACGGGCCGCGGCACCACCGCCCCCACCAGCAGCCGGTAAGCCGTGGCGGTGTCCATGGTGGTGGCGTCCAGGGTGGTGAAGCTGGAATCGGACATCAAACCGGGTCTCTGGCTTCTCAAGCGCTGCGGCCGCAGCCCCCTTGACGAACACGCGGCGGCCGGTGTCATGGAACACCGCACGCTTTTCCTCCTCGGTCAGGAGTGCCGTGGAGTCGATGGCGCGCTGCACCATGTCCTTGTAGGTACCGGAAGATGTGCCGATATCCGAGCCCCACATGATGCGGTCAGCTCCGTATAGATCGACCGCGCGGCGCAGCACCTTGTCAGCAGGGATGCCCATTTCACGGCAGATGTCGAGGTTGATAGAGGTCCACTTGAACGAGATGTTCCGGATGGGAGACAGCGTCTCGTAACGCTCGTCCAGGCCAAAGTGCTCGCCCTCGTCCATTTCGGGTTCGAGCAGGTGATCCAGCACGATGCGCACATTGGGGTACCGCTTCGACAGCTCGATGAGCGCAGGAATGGAGGGACCGCCGCCGCCAATCGCCAGCACCTCCAGGTCCATGACCAGCCCGTATTCATTGGCAACTTCCCAAGTCTTGAGCGCCATGGGCGAGTTGAGCCAGGGCATGCTGCCATCGGGCTGGCGGCCGCCGAACAGGCGCACGCCAGCCAAGCCGTGCTTTTCGATGTAGCTGCGCACCAGCGGCGCCGTACCTGGATCTTCGGCGTCGAGGATGACCACCGCGGAGAAAGTCTGCGGATGCTTGTCCGACGAATCGAGGATGTAGCTATTGTCGTAGCGGTAGATCATGCGCTTTTGCACCGCCACCGCGCCGTCGATGTTCTCCTCTTTCATCCAGACGAGCATGCGGGACACGTCAGGCACTTCGTTGATGGGATTGGGGCCATGGTGGCCGCCGGGTTTGCCGATCACGCCGGGCAGGCGCGGTGGCGCGTTGGCTGCGCGCTGCATGGGATTGCGCGGGTAGGCTGCCTGGTCGTCGGCCACCAGATGGGCGTGGGAGTCAAACATCAGCGGGCGGGAAGAAAGGCTCATGATCTGTCCTGAATTGAAAGGCCGTTAACCGAACAGCCGTAAAGAGTTAGTTGAGAGTGACGCCGGCAGTGGAGATCACTTTCTGCCATTTCTTGGAGTCTTCGTTCATCATCTTGCGAAGCAGATCCGGCGTACCGGTATTGGCGACCGCACCGTATTGCTGAAGCTGAGCGCGGCCGTGAACCGTGCCGAGAATATTGTTGACTTCCGTATTGAGCGTCTTGATGATTTCAGGCGGCAGGCCGGCGGGCCCGACGATCGCGAACCACACCGTCGCGACCATGTCGATCCCTTGCTCTTTCGCGGTGGGGATGTTGGGCAGCCCTGGGTAACGGGCAGCGGAAGTCACGGCCAGGCCGTTCAGCTTGCCTGCGCTCAGATTGGGAATGAAAGCCGTGATCGGAGCGGACAGTGCCTGGATGCTGCCGCCCAGCAGATCCGTCATGGCGGGGGTGTCGCCCCGGTAGGGCACCGTGGTGAACTTGGTTTCGCTGACCATGGAAAGCTGCTCCAGCGCCAGATGGCCAATGGTGCCGTTGCCGGGTTGCCCCATGGAGTAGTTTTGCGGGTTGGCCTTGACCAGTTTCAGGAATTCCTTGAGGTTTTTGGCCGGCACCTTGGTGTTGCCCGCGATCACCAGCGGGATTTCACACACCAGCGCAATGGGGGTAAGGTCCTTGTCGGCATCGAACGCCATGCTCTTGTAGAGGAACTTGTTGTTCACCAACGGACCCGAGGTCGACAGGCCGATCGTGTAGCCGTCAGGCGCGGCCTTGGCCACGGCGTCGGTACCGATGTTGCCGCCGGCGCCCGCCCGGTTGTCGACAATGAACTGCTGGCCGAGTTTCTGGGACAAGCCCTGGGCGATGAGGCGCGCCACGACATCGGTACTGCCTCCAGCGGGGAATGGAACAATGACTCGCACGGGCTTGTTCGGCCAGCCGCCTTGAGCCAGCGCCGACGTGCTGACGGCAAGGCCGGTGAGCAGCGCGGCAATGGCGAATTTGAAAGTTCTACGTTGCACAGGGTTCTCCTTGAATTTGCAAAAATGAGTGCTCAACTGCTCTGGCGTGCTTGCCGCAGGCGGTCGAGAATGCCCGGCAGGCGCGCCCGGGCCTGGATGCTCAAGTCGTCATAAGCACTGTTGCCGTTCGCATCGATGGACACAGTGGCGGGTCCAAGCCTTTCGACATCCAGCGTCAGCAGCCGGAATTGCGAGATGTATTCGTTCCAGTGCGAACTGCGCACGCCCCTCAATGCACGCGAGAGCAAGGGGCTTCCGCCGCCGAGGAACGACAGATACACGCAGCCGCATTCGCGCAGCGCAGCGACGCTGTTGCTGTCCAGGCCCCCCTTGCCGCCCACCAACCGCGGGCCGAGACCGCGCACGATCTCGGGCATCCATGCGTTGTATCGCGTGCTGGTGCTCGGATTAAGGTACAGAGGTACAGACACGCCCTCTTGCTCGCGCACGTAGGTGCTGAGGTGAAAGAAAGCTCCGCCATTGAGATTCACCGGCAATTCCGCACCGCTCCGCGCAGCTTCAGCCATGCGCTTATGGGTGGGAATGCCGATACTGACGGTGACAGATCCGGTGATGGTCACCATATCGCCCACACGTAACTCGCGCAGCTCGCGCGTCTGCGCTGGCGAAAGCGGAAGATGAAGTTCATGCAAACGGCTCATCGCGCGCTCACTCGTACAACATTTCCACGCGCCCGTCGCCGTGGATTCGGGCCGCTGTGCGTCGATTGATCCAGCAGTTGAAACACACAGCGACCGGCACGAACCCGTGGCTGGCGGAATAGTCGACGTTGACCGCCATCGCGCTGGTGTCGCCACCAGTACCCATGGCGCCAAACCCCATCTCATTGATGGCGTCCAGCAGGCGTTTCTCCATGCGCGCCAGTTGCGGATCTGGTTGCGGCTTGGCGTGCGGGCGCAATACAGCCTCCTTGGCAAGGCGTGTGGCTTGATCGAAGGTGCCCCCAATGCCCACGCCCACGACGATGGGCAGGCATGGTTGCGAGCCCGCGCGCAGTACCACGTCGAGCACGTACTTTTCGACGTCTTCCTCGGTGGGATAGACAAAAGCCTCCACCGCTTCCCAGCGGCCGGTTCCCATGGCCTTGGGCGCGCAGACGATGTCCATATAGTCTGCATCGTCGATCAGGTCGAAGCTGACGATGGGAATATCCTTGCCGGCGTAGCTGCGCTCATGCGTCAGGGGATGCGTGACCATCTTGAGGATGGGCGGGTTCATATTGGCGGCGAGCTCCGCGAAGCCTTCGGTAATGGCCTGGCGCACCGGTCCCGAGAACTGAACGCGTGTACCGATCTTGATACTGTAGGTGGGAATACCGACGTCGCTGCAGACGAGTTGCCCTTTGCCTGCGGCAGAGTCCGCGCTTTCCAGCATCATGGTGAACGTGCGGCGCGCGGTATCGTTGGTTTCGGTCTGCTCTGCCCGCGCCAGGACGGCGCGCGTATCGTCAGGAATTTTCTTGAGCGAACGCTCGTAAAGAGCAGCGGTGACAGCCTTGATGGTGGCGCTATCTATCGGCATGAAAGTGGTACGCGGGTGAACGGAATCGTGTTCTTGTCAGCCCGGATCATGCGTCTACAGCCCCGTCGCCACAAGGGGAGTTTTCTTACTTTTCAATGAGTGAAATTCTTGGCGGCGAGTATTTCCGTCAAATGGCCGCCTGGTGACGGCCCGCCTGAATCAGGGCTTCGCGAAAGAATTTCAGCCTGGGGTGAGCCCCGTCTGTCCGGTAGACGAGCGCGAGAGTACCTTCGGGCAGGCTTCTTCTGAGGTGCAAGCTGGCAATCGCCTCGGGCGCTTCCACCAGCCGCAGGCATTCCTGGGGTACAGCTGCGATGCCAAGGCCTGCCGCCACGAAACGCAGGTTGGTGATGGGGTTTGACGATTCAATCAGCGGCGTTGGCGTGACATAGCCGGTCTGAGCAAACGTGTCTTCCAAAAAGCGCCGGACCCGGGAGTCGCGCGGCGGAAGAATCCAGGGCTGCTCGGCAAGCGTGGCCCAGCTGATCTGGCGCTTGCCGACCAGAGGGTTCGATACGGCAGCCACGACCGCCACCCTGGTGGGATACAGGCGCTCGAACTTCAAGCCAGCCGCCCCGGACATGTCGCTCGCAAAGCTGGTGACCAGCGCGTCGAGCTTGCCGTCCAGCAAGGCACGCTGCAGGCTGGGCACGCCGGCTTCCGTCAGTTCCACCCGTATATCGCCAGACAACCCTCTCAGGGCCGCCAGAACCTGCGGCATCAAGGAGTGCGCCACGAACGGCGGAGCACCGACGCGCAACAACATCTGGGGCGGGTGCACGCTCAGCTCGCGCGAAACGCGGTCAAGTTCGCCCAGCAGCATCTCGGCGCCATGCATGGCCAGATCGCCGGAGCGCGTGGGCTTGAGGCCGCGGGCGCCGCGCTCGAAGAGTTGCTGGCCAAAGGCCTGCTCCACTTCGTGAAGCATCTTGCTGAGCGATGGCTGCGTGAGGTGCAACACCTCGGCCGCAGCGTGCAGGCTTCCGGCTTTTCGCAAGGCGGCAAGCAGTTGAAGGTGGCGGAAGCGAAGCCGCAGCACAAGACGCCGCAGGCGCTCTTCATCTTCAGCATCAGGCAGGTTGGAAACATCCATAGCAATCACCAATAGCTATCAGTAAATAGAAATTTATCAGTTCCAGGAATCGGATGAGACGGCTACAGTGAGCATAAACCTTACTTAGGAGACAACATGAACCGACGGAATTTCTGCATGGCGGCATCCGCGCTGGCATTGCCGATGGGCTTGGCACGATCTGCCTGGGCAGCGTCGCCCTACCCCAATCGCCCAGTACGCGTGATCGTTCCCTACGCCGCAGGTGGCGGCCCGGATGTGCTGATGCGCCAAATGGCGCCTGCCCTCGGCGAAGCCCTGGGTCAGCCCATCGTCGTGGAAAACAAGGTCGGTGCGGCCGGTGTCCTGGCAGCCCAGTTCGTGGCCTCCGCGCCAGCGGACGGCTATACGCTACTGATGGGCTCGAGTACCCACCTGATCCTGAAGTTGCTGCAGCCGTCGCTCAGCTTCGATCCGCTGAAGGATTTCGCGTTCGCGGGAAAGATGTCCACCTCGCCATCGATTCTTGTAGTGCCGAGCGACTCACCCTATAAAACGGCAGCGCAACTGGCCGCCGCCGCCAAGGCCGCTCCGGGCAAGTTCAACTATGGATCAGGCGGGGTCGGCACGGGCGCCCATCTGGCCGCGTCGACTTTCGGGGCACTCAATGGACTGCAGGTCGTGCACATTCCCCTCCGGGGATCAGTGGAAATCACGGCATCCTTGCTGCGCGGCGATACCCAGTTCGCATTTCCGACCGCTGGCACTGCCGTGCCTCAGGTCAAGGGCGGCAAGCTGCGCGCGCTGGCGGTGACCAGTTCCAAGAGGCTGGCCGAACTGCCGGATGTGCCGACCTGGAAAGAACTCGCCAACGACCCGTTGACCGTACAAGAGTCGTGGTCAGGCCTCTGGGCGCCGGCCAAGACTTCGCCGGAGATCATCAGCCGCATTCACGCCGCCATCAATACGGCCTTGAAGTCGCCTGACCTGCAAGCCAAGGCGCGGGAAGGCGGCAGCGAGGTGGAAACCAGCACCAGCCCGGCGGCATTTTCGACTTTTGTGCACGCGGAGAACGGCAAGTGGGCCGAAATCATCCGCAAAGGCAACGTGACTGGAGCTTGAGACACATGACAACAAAGCTGCCTCTGGACGGAATCCGCGTTCTCGATCTTTCCCACGTGATCGCGGGGCCGATGGCATCCTTTTACCTGGCGCAACTTGGCGCCGAGGTGATCAAGATCGAAACGCCCGCTGGAGGCGATGTGATGCGCGCCAGCAAGGCTGGTCCTGGAGAGGGAGATACGCCCACCGGTTTCGTCACGCTCAACGCAGGCAAGAAATCGCTGGCGATCGACATTCGGGAATCGGAAGGCCATGAAGCCGTGCGGGCACTGGCCGCCACGGCCGACGTGTTCATCGAGAACTTCCGCCCGGGTGTGGTTGCCAAGTACGGTCTCGACTACGAAGGCATCAAGGCCGTGAAGCCGGACATCATCTACTGCTCCATCTCAGGCTACGGGCAAAGCGGGGAGTGGTCAGGACGCGGGGCTTACGACCACGTGGTTCAAGCTCTCACCGGCATGATGATGATGTCGGGCGATTCTCCGGATGCGCCGCCGTTGAAGGTGGGCTTTCCGGTCATCGACGTGGCGGCGGGCCTGCTGGGAGCGCTGTCCATCGTCTCGGCCCTTCACCAGCGCTCCCGCGATGGTATCGGCGCGCGCATAGATGCCTCGATGGTCCAGGCCTCAATGACCTTGATGTACCCCAATGCGAGCGCCTTCCTGACGCAGCGCGTGGAACCCCAGCGCGTCGGCAACCGCGGCTACACCGGCAGCCCTACGGCGGATACCTACCGCTGCAACGATGGCTGGCTGTCCACCGCGGCCAACACGCCGTCCCAGTTCCGCCGCCTGGTGGCGGTGCTGGGTCTCGAGCATCTTTGCGACAATGGCGATGCCCTTGATCTGGAGGCCTTCAACGCACCAGGAGGCGGGTTCGTGGTGCCGCGCGATCTGCCCTATTTGCGCGAGCAGTTCAATACGGCTTTTGCCCAGCGCTCCGCCCGCGACATGGAGCAGCAGCTGAACGCGGTGGGAGTTCCCGCCGCACGGGTACGCAAGCTGGGAGAATTCCTCGATGAAGTGCAAGACGGCTCACAACTGCCTCTGCCCATCCGCAGCTACTCGCAGGGCGATCGCATGGTGCGCACGCCTGGTATTGGATTCAAGAATCTTGGAGAAGACCTGGCGCCGATGACTGGCGCGCCGTCGCTGGGGCAACACACGGAAGAACTGCTTCGGGAATTGCGCGAGAAAGCCTGAGATCGTAAGCACGTTCTGAGAGCGCGTTTACGATCCAGGAGCTCTACACAGACAGCAGATCCCGAATCTCTTTGAGTTCCCGCTCCACTTGGCGGATCTGCTCGGACACGCTCTCGTCTTCCGGAGCGTCGTCCTGATCCAGCGGACTCGCGGCTGACACATTGGAATCCAGCCCATCCAGGTCAGACAGCCTGGCTTCACCCGTCCTGGCTTGCTCGCGCTCGCTCTGTGCAATCTCCTGCAGCTTGTGGCGCGCGCCATTGATGGTGAACCCCTGGTCGTACAGCAGGCTGCGGATGCGCCGGATCATCAGCACCTCATGGTGCTGGTAATAGCGCCGGTTGCCACGCCGCTTCATGGGACGCAACTGCGTGAACTCCTGTTCCCAGTAACGCAGCACGTGCGGCTTGACGCCGCACAGCTCCGCCACTTCACCAATAGTGAAGTAACGCTTTGCCGGAATGGGAGGAAGCGGTTTCTCCATGTAGGAAACGAGTATGCAGGCTGCGCGGTGGAACCTGCAAGAGTAGCGCAAGTTTCGCCAGGTTGGCTATAGACCGATCCCGAAGATGTGACTTTGTGCAGGAGAGCGTGGCTCCCCGGCACACTCCGCGCTATTGCTCGGCGTCAGATTGCACTTGCTCCTTGAGCTTTTGGCTGGCATGGAAGGTAATGACGCGGCGGGCCTCGATGGGGATCAGCTCACCCGTGCGCGGATTGCGGCCAGGGCGCGGCGCCTTGACGCGAATCTGGAAATTGCCGAAGCCCGAGAGCTTGACTTCCTCTCCCGCAATCAAACGCTGGCTGATCAGATCGAAAAACGCGTCGATCATGTCCTTCGATTCGCGCTTGTTCAGGCCGATCTGCTCAAACAGCATTTCGGCAAGCTGGGCCTTCGTCAGGGCCGATATTTCCAGGCTCTCTACCGAAAGTTCCATGAGGTCCTCGCTCCTTTCTCTTATATCTTTTTCGAAACCGGTCAAGCTCTCAGCCGTGCGCCCAATTGGCTTTGCAATGCACTCATCACCGATTGCGTGACGGCTTCGATGCGTTCATCGGTCAGCGTGGCGTCGGTGCTGTTCAGAGTCAACCGCACAGCCAGGCTCTTCTCGCCCGCCTCCAGGCCAACGGCCGATCCCGCTTCGGGCTTGGGACGGTAGATATCGAACAGTACCGCATCGCGCAGCAGTCCGTCAGTAGGGGCATTCCAGATGGCCTGCATGAGCTGGGTGTGCGTCACGCTCTCGCGGACCACCACAGCCAGATCGCGCTCGGCTGGCTGCTGGCGCGACACGGCCTGGGCCTGCGGCAGCTCGCGGGCCAGCACGGCTTCCAGATCCAGCTCGAACAGAACGGGCGCCTGCTGCAGTTCCCAGCTCTGGCGCCAGCGCGGATGCAGCTCGCCCACGAAGCCGATGGGCTTGCCGTCGATCAGCACCGCAGCCGAGCGGCCTGGGTGCAGCGCCGGGTGAGAAGCAGGCTCGAAACTCGCCTGCCGGGGAGCCAGCAGCGCTTCGACATCGCCTTTCACGTCATAGAAATCGACTGGCACCTGCCGGCCTCCCCAGCCTTGGCGGCTCGCGGCGCCATAGGCCACCGCAGCCACGCGCAAGGGCTGGCGGATGCCTTGCACGGTGGTATCGGTGCTCTTGACCGAAGCATCGCGCATGAAAGCGCGGCCGATCTCGAACGCACGTACCCGGTCGGCACGGCGGTTGGTGTTGTGCTTGACCACCTGCAGCAGGGAGCCGATGAGGGATGAGCGCATGACGCTCATCTGGCTGGCGATGGGGTTGAGCAGACGGATCGGGTCCGTGTTGCCTGCCAGATCCCGTTCCCAGCTCTCTTCCACAAAGCTGAAATTGATGGTTTCAAGATAACCGAGCCCGGCCAGCGCGCGCCGCACAGCGAACGGACCGCGCCTGGATTCCGAGCGGACGCGAGGAACAATGGGTGCCAGCGGCGCGGTGGTCGGCAACTGCTGGTAGCCGATCAGGCGCGCGACTTCCTCGATCAGATCTTCTTCTATGCGCAGATCGAACCGGTAGGCCGGTGGCATGACGGTGACTGTGCCCTCGCCCTCCTTCAGCGGCAAGCCGAGGCGGCCAAGGGCTTGGGCGCACTGCGCCTGTGTGAGCGGCATGCCGATCACCTTGGCCGCGCGGGCCACGCGCAGCGTGACAGGCTCCGGCGCGGGCATGTTCGGCTGCTGATCGTCCACCGGGCCGCACACGGTGCCTGGTGTGCCGCAGATATCGATGATGAGCTGGCTGATGCGCTCGATATGGGCCGCCGTGAGCTCAGGATCGACGCCACGCTCGAAGCGGTGCCCGGCATCGGTACTGAAATTGAAGCGGCGGGAGCGGCCTGCCACGGCGTCGGGCCACCAGAATGCGGCTTCGACATAGACGTTTTGCGTATCGTCGGAAACGGCGGTGGCATCGCCGCCCATGATGCCCGCCAGCGATTCGACCTCGCGCTCGTCGGCGATGACGCCCACGGTTTCATCGAGCGTGACCGTGTTGCCGTTCAGCAGCTTGAGCTGTTCGCCGGCCTTGCCCCAGCGCACGTCGAGGCCGCCATGGATCTTGTCGAGATCGAAGATATGCGTGGGACGGCCATACTCGAACATCACGTAGTTGGAGATGTCGACCAGCGCGGTCACGCTGCGCTGGCCGCAGCGCGCGAGGCGATCGACCATCCACTGCGGCGTGGCGGCCTTGGTGTTGACGTTGCGGATGACGCGGCCCGAGAAGCGTCCGCACAGATCAGGGGCGCTGATCTTGATCGGCAGGACCTCGGCCGACCCCGCGGCCACCGGCGGATATTCGGGCGTGGTCAGCGGGGTGCCGGTGATGGCGGAGACCTCGCGGGCGATGCCATACACACTGAGGGCATGGCCCAGGTTGGGCGTGAGCTTGAGCGTGAACAGAGCCTCATCGAGGGCCAGCACCTGGCGGATGTCGGCGCCCACCGGGGTATCGGCCGGCAGTTCCAGAAGGCCGCCATGGTCTTCGGAAAGCTTCAGCTCCCGCGCCGAGCACAGCATGCCCTGGCTTTCCACCCCACGCAGCTTGCCCATCTTGATGACGAAAGGCTTGCCGTCGTCGCCCGGAGGCAGCTCGGCCCCCACCAGCGCGCAGGGCACCTTGATACCCACACGCGCATTCGGCGCGCCGCAAACGATGTTCAGCAAGGCGCCCTGCCCCGCATCGACCTGGCATACGCGCAGGCGATCGGCGTTCGGGTGCTGTTCGGCTTGTTTGATTTCGCCGACCACGATCTTGGAAAACGGCGGCGCGACGGCGCCGATTTCCTCGACTTCCAGCCCGGCCATGGTGAGGGCATCGGCCAATTGCTGGGTGGAAAGGGGCGGATTGCAGAATTCGCGCAACCAGGATTCAGGGAACTGCATAAAAACTCTCAGTAAAAGCCGATCGGATCATTTCCCGTCATTCCCGCGCAGGCGGGAATCCAGGGGTTTTCCGAGGGCGGGACTGGATCCCCGCCTGCGCGGGGATGACGGTCATTTTTGTCAGTATTGGTCTCAAAACAATCTAGCTGAACTGGCGCAGGAAGCGCACGTCGCCTTCGAAGAACAGGCGCAGATCGTTCACGCCGTACCGCAGCATGGCCAGCCGGTCGATGCCGGAGCCGAAGGCGAAGCCGATGAAGCGCTCGGGATCAAGGCCCATGTTGCGCACCACCTTGGGATGCACCTGGCCGGAGCCGGAGACTTCCAGCCATCTGCCGGCCAAGGGACCGCTCTGGAACTGGATATCGATCTCGGCGCTGGGCTCGGTGAATGGGAAATAGCTCGGCCGGAAACGCAGGATCAGATCGTCGGTTTCGAAGAACGCCTTGCAGAAATTGAGATACGTGACCTTCAGATCCTTGAAGCTCACGTTCTCGCCCAGCCACAGGCCTTCAACCTGATGAAACATGGGCGAATGGGTGGCGTCGTTGTCGACCCGGTAGGTGCGGCCCGGTGCGATGACGCGGATTTCGCTCATCTCGCCGCGCGCCAGGCGCTCCGCGTTCGCCCTGGCGTGCGCCGCCGCGTAGCGGATCTGCATGGGGCTGGTATGCGTGCGCAGGCAATAGGGCTGGCCGTCGGCATCGCTCATGTCGACGTAGAAAGTGTCCTGCATCGAACGCGCAGGGTGGTTCGGCGGGTTGTTGAGCGCGGTGAAGTTGAACCAGTCGCTCTCGATCTCGGGGCCGTCGGCGACGTCGAACCCCATGCTGCCGAAAATGGCTTCGATACGCTCCCATGCCAGCGAGATGGGATGCAGCCCCCCGGTGCCGCGCTGGCGGCCAGGCAAGGTGACATCCAACGCTTCCGCGCGCAGTTGGCGGTCGAGATCTGCATCCTGCATGGCCTGGCGCCGGGCATTCAGTGCGCCTTCCACCGCCTGTTTGGCCACGTTAATGGCGGCGCCGCGCGCTTTCTTCTCTTCCACGGGAAGCGCCCCCAGCCCCTTCATCAGTTCGGTGAGGCGGCCAGTCTTGCCCAGGTAAAGCGCCTTCGCGTTTTCCAGATCGGCGGGCGTGCCAGCCTCGCCAAAGGCCTTGCGTGCGCTTTCGACCAGCGTATCGAGTTCATTGGCGGCGGAAACGGGAGCATTCATGGCGAGCGGGATACAACGGTGAAATGAAAAAGGGATTGAAGCCGGTCTGGCCTCAACCCCTTGGGCAATCTGCGAACAGGTACAGGCTACTGGAACCTATTCGCAGAGAGGTCTTCAGGCAGCCAGCTTGGCCTTGGCCTGCTCCACGATGCCGGCAAAAGCCGCCTTGTCATGCACAGCGATGTCAGCGAGAACCTTGCGATCGATTTCGATGCCGGCCTTGCGGATACCGTTGGCAAACTGGCTGTAGGTCATGCCGCATTCACGCGCAGCGGCGTTGATACGGGCAATCCACAACTGACGGAACACGCGCTTCTTGGTACGGCGGTCACGGTAAGCGTATTGACCGGCCTTCATCACCGCCTGTTTGGCGACGCGATAGACGTTACCGCGGCGACCGCGGAAACCCTTTGCAAGGGCGAGGACTTTCTTATGGCGAGCGCGGGCTGTTACACCACGTTTGACGCGAGGCATGTATGTTCTCCTTGTTCGTCAGTTGATCAAAGGCCGGCGAACGGCAGCATCTGTGCCATGTGACCCATGTTGGTCTCATGCACATTCACCGCACCACGCAGGTGGCGTTTGTTCTTGGTGGTCTTCTTGGTCAGAATGTGACGCTTGAAGGCTTGACCGCGCTTGACGGTACCACCGGGACGAACGCGAAAACGTTTCTTCGCGCTGCTCTTGGTTTTCATTTTGGGCATTTGAATGCTCACTCTTCAATTGTGCTCGTGAGGCGTCTGCAAACTGCTTGCAGCCTTGTTGGCCCCGAGACACTTTTTATTGCCGGCCTTTCAGCCAGCTTGTCTGCCGGCGCGCTCCCCTTCAGCGAAGCGGAGCGCGCCGGCAAATTCTTTTCCGGCCTGCCCTCAACCCGGCAGACCCCGTTTTCAACTACACCTCAACAACCCATCAGTTCGCTGTGGGCGCTGCAGCGGGCTGCCCGGCCGGAGCAGCTGCTCCCGGCTTGGCCGCGGTGCCGCCGCCTGGCTTCTTGCGCGCCGGCGCCAGCATCATGATCATCTGGCGGCCTTCCAGCTTGGGGAACTGCTCCACCATGATCTGATCGGCCAGTTCATCACGGATGCGGTTGAGCAGGGCCATACCCAATTCCTGGTGGGTGATCTCGCGGCCGCGGAAGCGGAGCGTGACCTTGACCTTGTCGCCATCCGCCAGGAACCGGCGGATGTTGCGCATCTTGATGTTGTAGTCGCCGTCGTCAGTACCTGGGCGGAATTTGACTTCCTTGATTTCGATGACCGTCTGCTTGGCCTTGGCTTCAGCGGCTTTCTTCTGCTCGAGATACTTGAATTTGCCGTAATCCATCAGGCGGCAAACCGGCGGGTTGGCGTTGGCAACGACTTCGACCAGGTCGACATCGTATTCGCCAGCCAGGCGCAGGGCCTCCTGGATGGGCACTACGCCCAACGGTTCATTGTCCGGCCCATTGAGGCGAACCTCAGGGGCCATGATTTCTCGATTCAGACGATGCGCGCGCTCCTCCCGTTGGCGGCGGTCACGAAAATTGGTAGCTATGGCAAAAATCCTTAATACAAAATGCTACGTATACCGTAGCGATAGCCGCACATTACACGCGAGCCAGAGCTTGTTTCAACCAGAAAATCAGGCTTTGGAGGCGATGTCTCCGGCAATGCGCTGAGTGAACGCATCGAGGGACATCACGCCGAGGTCTACATTGCCCCGGGCGCGCACTGCGACGGCGCCGGCTTCCCGCTCCTTGTCTCCCACGACAAGGATATAGGGTAGCTTTTGCAACGAATGCTCGCGTATTTTATACGTGATCTTCTCGTTGCGCAGATCGGTCTGTACCCTAAACCCTTGATTGCGCAGCGTTTTAGCCACGGTTTCGACATAATCGGCCTGCGCGTCGGTGATATTGAGGACCGCTACCTGCACCGGCGCCAGCCATACTGGCAGTGCACCAGCGTGGTGCTCGATCAGCATGCCGATGAAGCGCTCCAGGCTGCCCACGATGGCCCGGTGCAGCATGATCGGGCGGTGGCGCGCGCCGTCTTCGCCCACATATTCGGCATCGAGGCGCTCGGGCATGTTGGGATCGACCTGCATGGTGCCGCACTGCCATTCACGGCCGAGAGCGTCCTTCAGGGTGTATTCGATCTTCGGGCCGTAGAAGGCGCCCTCGCCCGGGCTGATTTCGAACTCGCACCCGGAAGCGCGCAGGCCCGCTTTCAGCGCCTCTTCGGCCTGATCCCAGCTTTCCTCGGTACCGATGCGCTGATCGGGCCGTGTGGCGACCTTGTAGATGATTTCAGTGAAACCGAAATCCTTGTACACCTTCTGCAGCAGCGTGGTGTAGGCCGTGCATTCGGCCTGGATCTGCTCGGGCGTGCAGAAGATATGGCCGTCATCCTGCGTGAAGCCGCGCACGCGCATGATGCCGTGCAGGCCACCGCTGGGCTCGTTGCGGTGGCAGTTGCCGAACTCACCGTAGCGCAACGGAAGATCGCGGTAGCTTTTAACCCCCTGCTTGAAAATCAGGATATGGCCCGGGCAGTTCATCGGCTTGAGCGCGTAATCGCGCTTTTCCGACTCGGTGACGAACATGTTATCGCGGTATTTGTCCCAGTGGCCGGTTTTCTCCCACAGGGTCTTGTCCAGGATCTGCGGCCCTTTGACCTCCTGGTAGCCGTTGTCGTTGTAGACACGGCGCATGTACTGCTCCACCTGCTGCCAGAGTGTCCAGCCTTTGGGATGCCAGAACACAGTGCCGGGCGAATGCTCGTCGATATGGAAGAGATCGAGCTCCTTGCCGAGCTTGCGGTGATCGCGCTTTTCGGCTTCTTCCAGCATGCGCAGGTAGTTCTGCAGTTCATCCTTGGTCGCCCAGGCGGTGCCGTAGATGCGCTGCAGCATTTCATTGCGGTGATCGCCACGCCAGTAGGCGCCGGCCACTTTCATCAGCTTGAAGTGCTTGAGTTTGCCAGTGGAGGGCACGTGGGGGCCGCGGCACAGGTCTTCGAAAGCGCCTTCGCGGTACAACGATACATCCTCGTTGCTGGGGATGCTGGCAATGATCTCGGCCTTGTACTGCTCGCCGAGACCCTTGAAGTAAGCCACGGCTTCGTCGCGCGGCAGCACGCGGCGCACCACTGGCTCGTCCTTGGAAGCCAGTTCGGTCATCTTCTTCTCGATGGCCACCAGGTCCTCGGGCGTGAAGGGGCGCTTGTACGAGAAGTCGTAGAAGAATCCGTTGTCGATCACCGGGCCAATAGTGACCTGGGCCTCGGGGTAAAGCTCTTTCACCGCATAGGCCAACAGGTGGGCGGTGGAGTGGCGGATCACTTCCAGGCCGTCGGCATCCTTGGCCGTGACGATCGACAGGGGGCTGTCCTCCGTGATCTGGTAGCTCGTGTCAACCACCTTGCCGTCGATCTTGCCGGCCAGCGCCGCTTTGGCGAGGCCGGAACCGATCGAGGCGGCCACCTCAGCCACCGTCACCGGGCCGGGAAACTCGCGCTGGGAACCATCGGGAAGCGTAATGTGAATCATGTGGGTAATCCTTCAAAGAAAAAATCGCCCCCACGCTACCCCGCTTCGCGAGGTCCGCTGCCCCCAAGGGGGCGTCTTTTATCTTGGGGGCGGCCCGGCGATAAAAAAAGCGCGGAACAACGTCCGCGCTTTTTTCGAGGGGAAAGGATGAATCTCGTGCAGGCGCGAACGGCCAGCCCTAGCGGCTGGTAGAAATCTCCGTGGTAGTTCGCGGTGTCATAACCGACATGCCTTTCTCGCCCTTGTGCATTGCAGATTTCAGGATTCTACCGGGTCTGCGCCAATAGTGCGCCCCCGCGCCCGCCTTGAACGCGTGTGAAGCCGCAGTAAAGATCGAAAACCATGCGTCTTTGCCGTCAGCGCGGCGGTCTCTGAGCCGTTGTAAGAACACGCCGGAGCGAGCGCCCCGGCCTTGCCAAAGGAGTTTCGCGTGAAAAGCTTTTCCCATCACCTGAAAATTGCCGCCGTGCTGCTCTCGGCCGGCGCCGCGCTGACTGGCTGCGTGGTGGCACCCGCACCGGGCCCGGTGTACGGCGGCCCCGCCTACCCCTCGGACAATGTCTACGCCCCTGTCGCTCCGCCAGCGCCCTACACCGAAGTCATCCCCGTTGTGCCCTTCCCTGGTGCCATCTGGGTGGGGGGTACTGGAACTGGTCAGGTGGCCGCCACGTCTGGGTGCCAGGCCGCTATGAACGCCCGCGCGCCGGTTATCGGTACCAGCCGCGCCGTTGGGAGCCGTCTCGCCGTGGGGGCTGGGAGTTGCACGGGGGCGGCTGGATGCGCTGAAGTAAATCGGCGTGAGGGGGTACCCGTAAGAGGCCAGGATGGCCGGTCGCCTCCGAGGCTTCCCCCAGCAACCAATCCCTGAACTGCCGCGCGAAACGATCGTGCTCCAGCCGGGTCGGCAGAGGATTTGAAATAAAGAATGCCCCAAAACCTCCACACTTCGAACGCCAGGTCTGCCCCTCCGCCCAGGTGTCTCTGAGGGCCTGCATCATCGATTGCATGGCTATCTCTGAGAGTGCTCGTTGCGAACGCCGCTGTCAGCCGATCCGGCTTCGTCCTCGGTCGCGCTTTCAGCATCGCCGCCAAGGCATTCGAGGCAGGCGTCAAGCAGTTCATGCAGCGCGGCAACACGTTCGGTGCCCAGCCATCCGTTGAGCGCCACCTGTGCTTCTTTCCATGCGCGCTGCCCTTCGGCTCGCTTCGCTCGTCCAGCTTCGGTCGCTTCGACGAGGCGGCTGCGGGCATCGGTTCCAGCGCTGATCTTCAACCACCCATGCGCCACCATCGGCTGCATGTTGCGCGTCAATGTCGACGCATCCATATGCATGCGCTTGGCCAAGTCGCCAGGACGGACAGGCCCGAGGCCGATGACATGCGACAGCAGCGCGTACTGGGTGTTCTTCAGCCCCGTGCCACTGACGTGGCGGTCGTAATGGCGCGTCACCATGCGAGTGAGCTGGCGTAGCTTCAGGTTCGTACACCCTTGAGGCTTGGTAGCGGTCTGCATTCAATGATTGTATATACAATCATTGCAGATACAACTATATGAAAGAAAGAGGTATCCGATGGAGACCGATGAGGTTATTGCTCTTTGGGAAGCAGACGAAGCGCGTGTGAGAGCACGGTTGAGTGCACCCGACGCAGCACCCAAGGGGAAAGTTTTCGGCCGCTCGGGTATGGAGATATTCGAAGCGATCTTTGCCGGCGACCTGCCGCCTCCGCCGATTGGCGACACGCTCGACTTTGCGTTAATACATGTGGAGCCGGGGGTCGCCGTCTTCCAAGGCAGGCCACATCGCCGCCACTACAACCCCTTGGGCACCGTGCACGGCGGGTGGTTCGCCACCTTGCTCGACTCGGCCGTCGGGTGTGCCGTGCACTCGGCGTTGCCGGCCGGGAAAGGTTACACCACTTTGGAGTTGAAGGTGAACATGGTGCGTGCCCTGACCAGCCAAGTGCCCCTGGTGCGTGCCGAAGGCAAAACGATACACGTGGGTCGCCAAGTGGCGACAGCTGAAGGTCGCCTCGTCGGCCCCGATGGAAAGCTCTATGCGCATGCGACGACGACATGCCTGGTCTTCGACCATTCTGCGGGCGACTAGATGTGCTGCGCCCATGCTGAGTGCACATGAAAAAAGCCACGGCAAGCCGTGGCTTTTTTGCTGGTGCAGGTAGCGCTCGCCTACTGACAAGCGCCCCCCCAATCACCTCAGTGGAACTGCTCTTCCTCAGTGGAACCCGTCAGCGCCTTGACGCTGGAGGAGCCGCCCTGGATGACCGTGGTCACGTCGTCGAAGTAGCCTGCGCCCACTTCTTGCTGGTGGCTGACGAAGGTGTAGCCCTGCTCGCGTGCGGCGAACTCGGGTTCCTGGATCATTTCCACGTAGTGCTTCATGCCTTCGCCCTGCGCATAGGCATGGGCAAACTTGAAGGTGTTGTACCAGTTGCTGTGGATACCCGCCAGCGTGATGAACTGATACTTGTAGCCCAGCGCGGCCAGGTCTTCCTGGAAAGTCGCGATCTGGCTGTCGTTGAGGTTCTTCCTCCAGTTGAACGACGGCGAGCAGTTGTATGACAGCAGCTTGCCGGGGTTGGCAGCCAGCACGGCCTGGGCGAATTCGCGGGCAAAGCCGATGTCAGGCACGCCGGTTTCGCACCACACCAGGTCAGCGTAGGGCGCGTAGGCCACACCGCGGCTGATGGCCTGCTCCAGGCCGTTCTTGACGCGGTAGAAGCCTTCTTGCGTGCGCTCGCCGGTCAGGAAAGTCTTGTCATTGGCGTCGTGGTCGCTGGTGATCAGATTGGCGGCCTCGGCATCGGTACGTGCCAGGATGATGGTAGGAACGCCCATCACGTCGGCGGCGAAGCGCGCGGCGATCAGCTTTTCGCAGGCTTCCTGCGTGGGCACGAGCACCTTGCCACCCATGTGGCCGCATTTCTTCACAGCAGCCAGTTGGTCTTCGAAGTGCACGCCGGCCGCGCCAGCGGCAATCATGTTCTTCATCAGCTCGAACGCGTTGAGCACGCCGCCGAAACCGGCTTCAGCGTCAGCCACGATCGGCAGGAAGTAATCGATGAATTCCTTGCTGCCTGGCTCGACGCCACGGCCCCACTGGATTTCGTCGGCGCGCTTGAACGTGTTGTTGATGCGGCGCACCATGGTGGGCACCGAATCGTAGGCGTACAGCGACTGGTCGGGGTACATGGTTTCGCTGGTATTGCCGTCAGCGGCCACTTGCCAGCCCGACAGGTACACGGCCTCCAGGCCGGCCTTGGCTTGCTGCATGGCCTGGCCAGCGCTGATGGCGCCGAATGCGTTGACATAACCCTTCTTGGAGTCGCCGTTCACCAGGCGCCACAGCTTCTCGGCTCCGCGGCGGGCCAGCGTGTGCTCGATCGGCAGGCTACCGCGCAAACGCACCACGTCAGCGGCAGAATAGCCGCGCTTGACACCTTTCCAGCGTGGATTGGAGGCCCAATCTTTTTCCAGGGCGGCGATTTGCTGTTCACGGCTGAGTTGCTCGGTAACGTTTTGAGGCATGTGAAGCTCCAGTGGGTAGATCGAAAAATCCGGGCAGTCCGGCTGGCTTTGAGAATGTTGCCAGTACCGCGCCGTTGGATTAATCATAACTCTTGTATAAGACCTCAAACCATTCTTATGTCTTATACAAGAGAAATTTTTAATCTTTAAAAATCAATATCTTAGAAACATCATTTCTCAATATGAGATCATTTATCCCATATTGAGAAATATTGCGGCAGCGCAACAATTCAATTTTTCACAATACGATAACAAGAAGTCGTATCGCAAAATTGCAGCCCACCCCAGGAGCGGAAGGCGCGAAATAAGTGCGTGGCATGGAAATCCGTGCATGATCTTGACTGACAAGAACAACCCCCGGCTGACTCCGCAAGTGCCCTCCACTCCCAAACGTTCCGTGGCTTACGCCTGCCTGGCCCTCTCGATGATGCTGGTAGGCAGCTACGTGGCTCTATCCAAACCGTTGGCCGCGGTGTTCCCGGTGGTCCTTCTGGCATGGCTGCGCTTTGGCATCGGTGGCCTGGCCATGCTCCATTGGCTGAAAAAGCCTGTCGACGAGCCCCCCATGACGGCGCAGACCAAGCAGCTCTTGTTTCTTGAATCGTTTCTTGGCAACTTCCTCTTCACGCTGTGCATGATCTCGGGCGTGAAGCTGACCACGGCTGTTTCCGCCGGGGTGATCATGGCGGCGATTCCGGCAGCGGTGGCCCTGCTGTCCTGGGCTTTCCTGCGCGAGCGCGTGCCGCCGCGTGTATGGGCCGGCGTCGCCTGTGCGGTGATTGGCATTGGCCTGCTATCTTTCTCGAAGGCCGGGGATCCTGTCCGGGCGGGCGCGCAAGACAAAGCCTGGTTGGGTAACCTGCTGTTGCTGGCGGCGGTGTTCTGCGAGGCCAGCTATGCGGTGATCGGCAAGAAGCTGACCGGCAGCCTGGGGCCGCGGCGCATCACGGCCCTGATCAATCTCTGGGGCTTTGTGCTCACGCTGCCCTTTGGACTCTGGCTGGCCTTGAGCTTCGACTTCAGTGCGGTGCACGCGGGCACCTGGGTATTGCTCCTGTTCTATGCCCTCGCCGCATGCATGTGGACCGTGTGGCTATGGATGACCGGGTTGAAAAGCGTGCCAGCAGCCCAGGCTGGAGTTTTCACGGTGCTGCTGCCGATCAGCGCGGCGCTGGTTGGCGTGCTGGCATTGGGCGAGAAACTGACAGGGATGCAGATATTGGCGTTCTGTGTCGCACTGGCGGGAGTGACGCTGGCTACGCTGCCTTCCCGTGCGGCGCTGAGGCGGGTGGCGAACTAGCCCCGTGATGGGGCGTTTTCGTCTCAGTGCGGGCCAACAGCAAAAAAAACATCACCACAGAGGGAAAAAAGCAACATCCCAGAGGGAAAAAAGGCATCTTCCCCTTGGAAGGGTGCTACTTCTCCAGTAGCATGACGGTCAGCTTGCAAGGTGCGTGCACCGGGCCAGCAAAATGCCCCAAATTCCAAACAAAGAGGATCCAACCATGGCAACTGCAAAGAAAGCTCCCGCAAAGTCGGCCCCGGCCAAGAAAGCACCCGCCAAGGCGGCTGCTCCTGCAAAAAAAGCGGCTGCGCCTGCGAAGAAAGCCGCCGCTCCGGCCAAGCGCGCGCCTAACGCCGCCTTCATGAAGGCCATGACGCCCAGCGCCGCCCTGGCTGCGGTCATCGGCAGCAAGCCCGTGCCGCGCACTGAAGTGACCAAGAAAATCTGGGAATACATCAAGGCCAACAAGCTGCAAGACAGCGCGAACAAGCGCAACATCAACGCCGATGCCAAGCTGAAGCCCATCTTCGGCAAGGCTCAGGTCACGATGTTCGAAATGACCAAGCTGGTCAACGCTCACCTGTCCTGATCCCGACATGGCCTGGCCCGTCTCAGGGCCTGCAAGAAACCGGCTTTCACAGCCGGTTTTTTTCGTCATCCGATTCGCCCGGCCATGTATCGAGACAAAACCTCTAGGCTTTAATTCACCAAACAGTTAAATTAAGGCATGAGCACTACTCCTCAACCGCCCCCTGAGACGCGCGGCAGGGACGCCGATCGTTCACAAGCGACCATCCTGAAAGCCGCGCTAGACGAGTTCTCCACGCATGGCCTGGCGGGCGCGCGCATCGACCGCATTGCGGAGAGAGCCAACCTGAACAAGCGCCTCATCTACTACTACTTCAAGAACAAGGACGATCTGTTCCTGGCGGTGCTGGAGCAGGCCTATACGGATATCCGCACGGCCGAGCGCGAACTGCACCTGCTGGACATGCCGCCGATCCAGGCGATCCGCCGGTTGACCGAATTCAGTTGGCAGTATCACGTCGACCACCCTGAGTTCATGTCGCTTCTCAACAGCGAAAACCTGCAGCGCGGCCGCCACCTTACGGACTCCAGCCGGGTGAGGGAAACGAACTGGCCCCTGATCGACACGCTCGGCGACATACTTGAGCGCGGCCGGCGGGAAGGCGTCTTCCGCGGCGGCGTGGATGCCGTCCAACTCTATATCTCGATCGCCGGACTCGCCTACTTCTATCTTTCGAACAAGCACACGTTGTCGGCCATCTTCGGGCGCGACCTGATGACCCGCAAAGCCCATTCGGAACGGCTCTCGCACATCTGCGACGTGATCCTAGGGTATGTCCTGAGAGACTGAGCGCGCGATATCGTTGACGTTGCGCTCCGATTGCCGGATATTCACCTTTCGGTGAATTAAACAACGGAGACAGTCCATGCCCGCTTCCCGAAACCTGTTCCGCCGCACGCTCATCATCGCGGCCCTTTCAGCCATCGCCAGCCCTGCGTTCGCGCAGTGGAAGCCGACTCGGCCGATCAACCTGATCGTTCCATGGGCCGCAGGAGGCTCCACTGATCAGGTGACGCGCGTCACGGCAGCGGAGCTTGAGAAAGCGTTAGGACAGACCATCGTCATCGTCAACCAACCGGGCGCCTCCGGCGCCATCGGCACCAAGAGCGCGCTGGATGCCCCCAAGGATGGCTATACCTGGACGGCAGGAGCCGCGCAGGATCTGGGTGCCTACCAGGCCCTGGGTTCGGTCAATACCAGCATCAAGGACTGGCACCTGTTCCTGAATGTGGCCAATGTTCAGGTGATCGGCGTCAACCCCACCCGCCCCTGGAAGACAGCCAAAGAGCTGTTGGATGCCATGAAGGCCAAGCCCGGACAGATCAGCGTGGCGACGGCGGGCGTGACCTCGGCAGGCCATGCAGCCATGGATGAGATCGTCAAGGCCACCGGCGTGAAATACAAGGAGGTCTCCTATGACGGCGGGAACCCGGCGGTGGTCGCCGCAGTTGCGGGCGAAGCCGACCTCACGACCCAGTTGGCCGTAGAACAGGCAGACATGATCCGCGGCAAGCGCCTGCGCCCGTTGGCCACGGTGAGCGACAAGGCCATCGAGTTGGAGGGCTTTGGCACGATTCCCTCGCTGTCGAAGGACTTGCCTGGCTTCAATGCGCCAGCCAACTACTTCGGCATCTTCCTGCCCAAGGGCGTGCCTGATGAAGTAGTCAAGACTATCGAGAAAATCTGGGCAGAGCAGATGGTCAAGAGCGAGGCTCTGAAAAAGTATGCGACCTCACGCGGTGCCTTGTTCAACCCGCTGGCCGGACAAGCCGCGCAAACTGCCGTATGGCCGGCTGTTCAGGTCAACGCCTGGAACCTGCACAACAGCGGGAAAACCAAGGTGGCCCCCGACACCGTCGGGATTCCCAAGCCCTGATCTCCAAGCGTTTGGAAGAAGTATCCGATGGACAACCTGCCTCTCTCGGAAAAAAACCAGGAGACGAGCGCCGAGGAATCGCAGCGGCCGCCGCGCGCCGATCTTCGCGATGCCATCGGCTGGATTGCACTGGGGCTGGCGGTGCTCGTGGGCTCCATCACCATGGATCGCCTCGAGCATCAGAACATCAACCCCTACACAGTCCCAGGCCTGCTGCCCGGCCTTCTGGGGATCGCCATGGTGATTCTCGGCAGCGTGCTGGGCGTGCGCAGTTGGCGGCGTGGCGCGGCCATGCAACCCAGCCCCCGCTCTCCAGCCTGGACCGCGAACAACGCAAGCGCGTGGTGATCGCAACGGTCCTCTGCATTGGGTATGGCGTCGTGCTGGTGGGCCATGGACTGCCGTTCTGGCTGGCTTCCAGCATCTATGTGACCGCCTCCATTCTGGTGTTTCAGCGCATCAGCCCGAACCTGGCTGAACGCCGCCTGGACTTGAACTCGGTCACGAAAGCGCTGGTGATCGGCGTGCTCTCCTCGATCGTGACGTGGCTGATTTTCGAGGAAGTCTTTCTGGTTCGCCTGCCCTGACTCTCGGCTTGCTCCGAGCGGAACACCTTACTCCATGACGCTATGCAAGGATTGACTGACCTCGGCCAGGCTTACCTGAGCTTTCTCGACCCCATGACGCTGCTCTACGGCCTGGGCGGCGCCTTCGTGGGCATCGTCATGGGTATCTTGCCTGGGCTGTCGGCCACGCTGGCCATTGCGCTGCTGACCACGCTGACCATCAAGCTGGAAACGAACGATGCCATCCTGGTGCTGATCTGCTCCTATGTAGGGGCGTTGTACGGCGGATCGCGTACCGCGATCCTGCTGAACATTCCCGGCACAGCGGCCAACGCGGCGTCTTGCGCCGACGGGTATGCCCTGGCCAAGCAAGGCCAGGCCGGCAGAGCGATCGGCATCGCTACTTCCGGGGCGTTTGTCAGCACCCTGCTGGGGGTCATTTGCCTGGCCTTGTTCACCCCCCTGCTGGCCGAAGTGGCCTTGCAGTTCGGGGCATTCGAATTTTTCTGGCTGGCGCTGTTCGGCGTCACGATGTCGGGCAGCATTGTGGGAGGCGATCCGCTCAAGGGCTGGCTGATGGGCCTGCTCGGGTTGTTGCTGGCGCAGGTGGGGCAGGAAAGCCTTTACGCCTACGACCGCTTCACCTTCGGATGGGATGAGCTGGCCGGCGGCGTGGCGTTGATTCCCGCGCTGGTGGGCGCCTTCGGCCTGGCCGAGGTGCTCACCACGTTGAGCGACCCTGTCGAGCGCAAGCTCGTCGAGCTGAAAGACTCGGTGCTGCCCCGCTTCAGGGAAGTGCTTCAGTACCGGTGGACGGTTCTTCGCTCCGGCATCATTGGCGTCTTCACCGGCTTGCTTCCAGGCGTGGGCGAGGATGCTGGGGCGTGGATGTCGTATGCCGCAGCCAAGTCGGTCAGCAAGGAAAAAGAGAAGTTCGGCAAAGGCTCGATCGATGGCCTGATGGCGGCCGAAACCGGTGACATGTCCTCGATCCCGGGGCACATCATTCCGTGTCTGGCGTTGGGCATTCCAGGCTCGGCGCCCTCCGCCGTGCTGATGGCGGCAATGATCATCCATGGCGTGCAGCCGGGGCCAATGCTGATGATTTCGCACCCGCACTTCGTCTATCACGTGGTGGCCATGACCACGCTCGCCTCCTTCGCCATCCTGCTGTTCGGCCTGTTCGGTGTCCGGCCTTTGTTGCATGTGCTGCGGGTACGCCGCGGCATATTGATGCCGATCGTGTTCCTGCTCTGCACCGTGGGCGCGTTCGCGACGGCCTCACGGCTGTTCGACGTCTACGTGATGATCGCCATTGGCGTGGGGGCCTATTTCCTGCGCAGGCGCGGATATGAGATGGCTCCGCTGGTGCTGGGCCTTGTGCTGGGGCCTCTGCTCGACAAGAGCTTGCGGCGCGGGCTGGTGCTTTCCGATGGCAGCCTGGGGCCGTTCTTCACCCGCCCCATTGCCATGGCGTTCGCGGTGATGACCATCCTCACGATCCTGTTGTATGTGCCCCCGGTCAAGGCTGCGGTCGTGCGTGCGCTTCGGGGACTGAAGAACCTGCTGCCAGGCGCGGCGCAACGGCAGGGCCAGGACACGGGACGATGAAGATTTCCCTGTGCAACGAAGTCTTGCAACCGCTGCCGTTCGAGCAGCAATGCGCGCTGGCCGCGGCATTGGGCTACGACGGACTGGAGGTGGCGCCTTTCACGCTGGCGGAAGACCCCATGCGGATCACGGACGCCGAAGCAGCGTCCTACGCCCGGATTGCCGCCGATCATGGGCTTGAGATCACCGGCCTGCACTGGCTGCTGGTAGCGCCCGCCGGACTGTCGATCGTCAGCGATGACGCAACTCTGCGAGAGCGCACCGCGGCGGTCATGGAACGCCTGACCGAGTTGTGCGCCGCCATGGGCGGACGCTATCTGGTTCATGGCTCACCCAAGCAACGCAGCGTCCCTCCTGGTTCCACACCGGCCCAGGCCTGGGAGCGCGCAGCCAATTGCCTTGCTCGCGCTGCACGGCGCGCGCAAGCCTGCGGCGTTGTCTATTGCCTGGAGCCCCTCTCGCCCCGCGAAACGGATTTCATCAATACAGTGGAGCAGGCCGTGCAGATGATTGAAAGCGTCGGCTCGCCCGCCCTGCGCACCATGATCGATTGCAGTGCCGCCGGCCAGGCGGAGATCGAGCCGGTGG
The DNA here is from genome assembly GCF_049532675.1 of Ottowia sp. VDI28. Lineage (NCBI taxonomy): Bacteria > Pseudomonadati > Pseudomonadota > Betaproteobacteria > Burkholderiales > Comamonadaceae > Ottowia > Ottowia sp. VDI28. Next base: position 4,258,935 of record NZ_CP149820.1, read on the forward strand.
CGGCTCTCATCGGGCGCTGGATGCCCACAGGCCATATCGCGCATGTGCAGGTGAATGACCCCAACCGGCGGGGCCCTGGCCAAGGCGACATGGCTTTCACTCCCATCCTGAGCACGCTGCTGGCCATGCAGAAACAGGGCCACTATCCCGGCATCATCGCCGTGGAGCCGTTCGACTACCAGCCCGACGGGCCTGGATGCGCCGCGCGCGCCATCGGCTATCTGCGCGGCATCCTGGAGGGCCTGGGCGATGCGTGATGCACTGACGTTTTCGATCGCCGCCGTGGAGCTGTATGAACGGCCGGTGCACCTGCGGCTGCCGTTCCGCTTCGGCGTGGTCACCCTCACCCACTGCCCGCAGGCATTCGTGCGTGCTCAAGTGGTTTTACCCGACGGCCGCAGCGCCTGGGGAGGATCGGCCGAACTGATGGCGCCCAAGTGGTTCGACAAGAACCTTGCGCTGTCGAACGAAGACAACTTCGAGCAGTTGCGCCAATCCTTGCGGGCAGCTCAAGGCGCCTACACATCGGATCACGGCGCTGCCACGGCTTTCGGCCATTTCTCTGCCCATTACGGCAGCCTGATCACGCAAGGCGCTTCATCCGGCTTGAATCCGCTGGTGGCCTGCTATGGCCCCGCGATGGTCGATCGCGCGGTGCTCGATGCGCTTTGCCGCGTGGCGGGTGTCTCTTTCTATCAGGCCATGTGCGCCAACCTGGCGGGCATCGATGCCCGTCTGACGCCTGATCTGGCTGAGGTCGATATGGGCCGCGTTCTTTACAGCCTGACGCCAGCACCCCATATTGCCCTGCGGCACACCGTGGGGCTGGTGGACCCGATCACGGCCGCGGACGTTACCAAGCCTGTGAGCGACGGACTTCCGGAAACACTACAGGAGGTAGTGGCCGCCACGGGCTGCCGCTACTACAAGCTCAAGGTGTCAGGCAACACGGCTGCCGATATCGACCGCCTTTCGCGAATCGCTGCCGTCCTGCGCGATGTGCCAGATTGCCAGATCACGCTCGACGGCAACGAACAGTTCGCCGACGCTCATAGCGCCGCTGCATTCTGGAAGAGCGTGCAGGGCACGCCGGCCTTGCAGGTACTCGCCGCTCAAACGCTTTACATCGAGCAGCCTATCTCGCGCGCCACAGCCCTGCAGTCAGATGTCCGCCCCCTGGCGGCCATGCGCCCACTCTTGATCGATGAATCAGACGGCACGCTCGAAGCCTTCACGCAAGCGTTGGAGTTGGGCTACACGGGCGTTTCCAGCAAGCAGTGCAAAGGCATCTACCGCTCGATCCTGAACGCGGCCCGCTGCCGGGCACGCAACGAGAAGGCCGGCCAAGCCGTTTGCTTCATGTCTGCCGAGGATTTGACCACGCAGGCCGGCCTGGCGGTGCAGCAGGACCTGGCCCTGGTCAATCTGATCGGCCTCACCCATGTCGAGCGCAACGGGCATCACTATGTGGATGGATTCGCGGGACAAGGCGGTGCATCAGCCGAAGCAAAGGCCTTCCACGATGCCCATCCAGGCTTGTATGAGATGACGCCCGCAGGCAATGCGCGTCTGCGCATCCATGCCGGCAATCTCGATCTGCGATCGCTCGGCGCACCGGGCTTTGCCTCCGGCGCCCTGCCCGACTGGCACAACCTTCAGACCATGGCCGCTCCGGCGCCCTGATTTTCAGCCTACCAACCCCTCCTGTCGCATCATGGCAACTCAAAGACTCGGTCTCATCATGCACGGCGTCACCGGACGCATGGGCACCAACCAGCATCTGATCCGCTCGATCTGCGCGATCCGCGCCGAAGGCGGCGTGCTGCTTTCCAATGGCGACAGGGTCATGCCGGATCCGATCCTGATCGGCCGCAACGCGGAGAAAATAGAGGCACTCGCCCAACAGCATGGCATTGCGCGCTGGGGCACCGATCTGGATGCCGCGCTGGCCAACCCGGATGACACCGTGTTTTTCGACGCTGGCACGACGCAGATGCGGCCACAGTTGCTGGCCAAGGCCATCCGGGCCGGCAAGCATGTGTATTGCGAAAAGCCGATTGCCACCAACCTGAACGAGGCTGTGGAAATCGCCCGGCTGGCTGAGCAGGCCCGTAAGGAGCACGGCATCAAGAATGGCGCTGTTCAGGACAAGCTGTTCCTGCCAGGGCTGCGCAAGCTCGACATGCTGCGCCGTGCCGGCTTCTTCGGGCGCATGCTCACGCTCCGGCTGGAGTTCGGCTATTGGGTTTTCGAGGGAGATCTGCAACCTATCCAGCGCCCCTCATGGAACTACCGCGCCGAGGATGGCGGGGGCATGATTCTCGACATGATGTGCCACTGGCGCTATGTGCTGGACAACCTGATCGGCGAGGTGCAATCGGTATCTTGCCTTGGCGCCACCCACATCCCGCAGCGCTGGGACGAAAGCGACAAGCCCTACGAGTGCACCGCAGACGATGCGGCCTACGCGACGGTGCAGCTGAAAGGGCACAACGGCGAGCCGGTCATTGCACAGATCAACATGAGCTGGGTCACGCGTGTGCGGCGTGACGACCTGGTGACTTTCCATATCGATGGCACGCACGGCTCGGCGGTGGCTGGCCTGCAGGAATGCCGGGCGCAGTCGCGCGTGGCGACGCCCAGGCCGGTGTGGAACCCCGACATCAAGCAGAGCATGAGTTTCATCGATCAATGGCAGGACATTCCTGACTCAATGGTCTATGACAACGGGTTCAAGATTCAATGGGAGCACTTTATCCGCCACGTGGTGGAAGACGCGCCCTACAAGTGGACGCTGCCCGAAGGCGCCAAAGGCGTGCAGTTGGTCGAGGCCGCCTTGCAGAGCTGGAAAGAACGGCGCTGGGTGGATGTGCCCGCGCTCGAAATCCGAGCGGGTACCTGACGGGGGCTCTTGAGATGATCAGCCTGCCCCTGCCGTTCGAAGCCGGCGCTCTGCGCGACTATGCGTTACGTGGCACGCCGCCGGCTCAACCGCTGCCTGGCATCCGGTTCAACCGCATCGCCTATTCGGCTGCCCATGTGGTGGCCGACCCTCTGGCAGCCATCGACCCTTCGCTGCAATGCGCGGTCGATTGGGACGCGACGATGGCCTACCGGCGCTACCTGTGGTCATTGGGTCTGGGCGTGGCCGAAGCCATGGACACCGCGCAGCGGGGGATGGGGCTGGATTGGCCAACTTCGCTGGAGCTGATCCGCCGTTCGATCGAGGCGTCGCGCGACACACCGGGCGCCCTTCTGGCTTCGGGCTGCGGCACCGATCATCTGCCGCCCGAAAACGCCCGCAGCGTTGACGACGTGATTCGCGCCTACGAGGAGCAGATGGAGGCCATCGAGGCCTTGGGCGGCAAGCTCATCGTCATGGCCAGCCGGGCCCTCGCCCGCGTGGCCCAAAGCCCCGCCGATTATGAGCGTGTGTACGACCGCATCCTGAGCCAGGTGCGCGAACCCGTGGTGCTGCACTGGCTGGGCGACATGTTCGACCCAGCCTTGGCGGGCTATTGGGGCACCCAGGATACGAACGAAGCCATGAACACGGCACTCGGCATCATCGCCGCGCATGCCGGCAAGGTGGATGGCATCAAGATATCCCTGCTCGACAAGGACAAGGAAATCGCCATGCGCAGGCGTCTGGCGCCGGGTGTTCGCATGTACACGGGCGACGACTTCAACTACGCCCAATTGATTGCGGGAGATGGCTTCGGCACCGAGCCCACGCACGGCAAAAGCGATGCGCTGCTGGGCATTTTCGACGCCATCGCCCCCGCTGCGAGCAGCGCTCTGGGAGAACTGGCGCAGGGCCGCACTGAACGCTTTCACGCCATCCTTGGCCCCACGGTGGCGCTGTCGCGCCATATCTTCCAGGCCCCCACACGCTTTTACAAGACGGGTGTGGTTTTCATGGCTTGGCTCAACGGGCACCAGAAGCATTTCACCATGGTCGGCGGGCAGCAAAGTACGCGCTCCCTGCTGCATCTGGCGGAGCTGTTCCGCCTGGCCGATGCCGCCAATCTTCTGCAGCAACCAGAACTGGCGGCGCACCGGATGAAAACACTGATGGCCGTGCACGGGCTGGAATAGGGCTTGCCCATGCGCGATTTCTCTCACGACCATCACTGGCTTTCGATCAATACCGCCACGATCCGCAAGCAGCTTGACCGAGAAACGCCGCTGGACCGGATCATTGACCAATGCGCCCGCGCAGGCGTTCGCGCCATCAGCCCCTGGCGCGATCAGGTGGCGGCCGTAGGGATCGAAAAAATCGCCGCGCAGCTGCGTGCGCATGGCATCGGCTTATCGGGTTATTGCCGGGGCGGTTTCTATCCAGCGCCCGATGCGGCCGGCCTGCGCGAGGCGCTGGGTGACAACCGCCGCGCTATCGACGAAGCAGTGACACTCGGCGCCCCCTGCCTGGTACTGGTGGTGGGTGCCCTGCCAGGTGCGCTGGCGGGCAAAGCCGCCTACAAGGACATCGCGCGCGCGCGCGGAGAAGTGCGCGATGGCATCGCCGCCTCCCTTGAATATGCCCGATCGGTTGGCATGCCGCTGGCCATCGAGCCTTTGCACCCGATGCAGGCCGCCGACCGGGCGTGCATCAATACGTTGGAACAGGCGCTTGATCTGTGCGACGAGCTGGATCCAGCCCGCACAGGCATGCTGGGCGTCGCGCTGGATGTCTACCATGTGTGGTGGGATCCGAAGCTGCAGGGCCAGATTGCCCGGGCAGGCGAATGCCGCAACGCCGCCGAGCGCTCGCGCCTGCTGGCCTACCATGTCTGCGACTGGCTTACACCCACGCGCGATCTGCTGTCCGACCGGGGCATGATGGGTGACGGTGTGATCGAACTCAAGAAAATCCGCGGCTGGGTCGAAGCAGCCGGCTACCAAGGCTTTGCCGAAGTGGAGATTTTTTCAGAGCCGGACTGGTGGAAGCGCGAAGGCGAAGAGGTGCTGGAAACCTGTATCGCCCGTCATCGGGAAGTGGTTTGAGGAAACTCTCTCTGACGGTGCAGGGATCAAGCCGCCACCGGTGACACCGTCTTGCGGGCTCGCCGCACATTGAACGCGCTCGCAATCAGGATCCCCTGCGTCAGGGCCAGGCCCAACCACACGCCGCGGTATTGGCCGCGATCCATCAAGGCGCCGAAAATCAGCGGCATGACCGCCTGCCCGATGTCGAGGCCGGAGTACACCACGCCATAGACACGGCCTGTGGAATTGGGAGGTGTCGAGCGCTTGACCAGCATGTCGCGCGAAGGCCCCGCGCTACCGGTGGAAAAGCCCATGACACCGAAAAGCACCGGCACCAGCCACGCCGGAAAATCGCCAAATCCGATCAGCAGCGCCACACAGGCGGCCAAGCCGAACCCGATGCCTACGATGCGCTCGCAACGCGTGGGATCGGCGATCAGAAAACCCCCAAGCACCATGCCAGCGGCGGCACCCACCATGTAGATGGTCAGGCACATGGCCACCCAGGCAGCAGGCACCGCGTGCAGTTGACCAGCAGCCGTGGGCGCGAACGTCTGCACGGCGCTCAGGGCAGCCGCATAGAAAAAGAAGAAACCGAAGCACATCCAGACCGCCGGGATCGCCAGAAAATCGAAATGACCCTCGCCTTGAGAGGAGTCCTGCTGTTTGGCTGCCGGAAGCGCCGGCAGATACAAGCGGGCACGGTTGATCAGAAGCAAGGCCAGTACGGCCAGGATCAGGCACCCTGCAGCCATCAGCGCCACGCGCCATGAGTACGCGATGGCCAGCGGCACCAGCATGGCAGGCGCCAGAGCCCATCCCAGGCTGCCCGTGATGCCGTGCACGCTATAGGCGTGGCCAAGCCGTACCTGGCTGACCTTGCGATTGATCAGCGTGTAATCCACCGGGTGGAAAACGCCGTTGCCCACACCGGCCATCACCGAGAAAAACATCAGCATCCAATAGCTGGTGCTGGACGCAAAACCGAAGGCCGCGCCAGCCAACAATGCCAACCCCGCAAAGAGGATCGGGCGAGGACCGAAGCGGTCCACAAGGAAGCCCGAGGTGGTCTGCACCGCGCACGAGACGACGAAGAAGACGGTCATCAGGAACCCCAGCTCCGCATAGCTGACCCCGAACGCCGTCTTCAGCCACGGGAATAGCGGCGCCAACAGCAACTGGCTGTAGTGGCTGACCAGATGCGCCACGCCAATGAGGCCGATCACGGTGGCGTCGTCCTTCAAAGGCACTTGCGGGGATGCGGTAGCGGTGTCAACGGTGGATGTACTCATGGGCGCGATGCTACGCTTGCACAAGGATTTCTGCTATTCGATAAACTGCCATCAATTATCGAATTCAAGCCATGCCGCACGTGACTGCCAACGGAACGCCCTCCTTGCTGGAGGACTCCAGCGCGTTCGCGCCTACTGCCCAGCGCCCCGTTCGTGTACGCCCCCGCGCGCTGCCGGTAGATACCCATCTGGAGCGGCACCACCATCCCTGGGCACAACTGGCCTGCTGCGCTGAGGGCCTGATCGAGGTCGTGCTGGGCAGCGACCGGCGCACGAGCTTCATCGTGCCGCCTTCCCGTGCGGTGTTCATACCATCCAATATGCCGCATGCCGTGACGGTACTCAAGGCAGCCCAGATGCGCACGCTCTATCTGAACGCAGAAGCCCTTGCATCCGGCTGGTCCGTGCCTCGCGTGTTGGCCATGAGCAGGCTGCTTCATGAACTGACCCTGGCTCTTGACGACAGTGTTTCCGCTGTACGCGATACGCTGTTGACCCGGCTCATCCTCGACGAGCTGGATCGCGCCGACATTCAGGCCCTGGGGGTACCCTTGCCGCATGCCAACGATGGCGACAAGCGGCTGCGCGCCTTGTGCGAAGCCGTGATGCGCCACCCGGCCGAGCGCGCCACGCTGGCCGAATGGGCCCGCAGCGTGGGGGCCAGTGAACGCACGGCGGCGCGGCTCTTTCATGACGAGCTAGGCACCAGCTACCAGCAGTGGCGCCAGCAGGTAGTGCTGGCCCATGCCCTGCCCTTGCTGGCCAGCGGCACACCGGTAGGTCAAGTGGCGGCCCGGTGCGGCTACGCCAGCGAAAGCGCGTTCAGCGCCATGTTCAAGGGAACGCTCGGCCAATCACCGCGCGCCTTCTCTCGCCCGCTGACAAAGCGAAATGCTTGAAATTCAAGCGTCTGCAAAAGGTTTTCGCGTGCTGGGAACGTGCTCTTAGAGCAGTTTCCTGATCCATCCCATGACCCGCTGAAACCGTGGGCCATATGGAGGGTAAAGCATCTGCCCCCTGGCCCACTGTGATTGCAGGAGCACGCTCTTCTGGTGTGTAAAGCGCAGGAAGCCCGCTTCACCGTGATAGGCACCCAAGCCGCTGTCGCCAACGCCGCCAAACGGCAGGCGCTCGTGTGCCACGTGCAGCAAGGTATCGTTGACCGTCACGCCGCCGCTCACGGTGTTTCGCAGTACCTTGTCGCGCGCCGCGGTGTCTTTCCCGAACCAATACAGCGCCAGAGGGCGCGGGCCGGTGTTGATCCCGGCCAGTACTTGGTCAAGGCGGTCATAGAGCAGCACGGGAAGAACGGGGCCGAAGATCTCCTCCTGCATCAGCCGCATCCCCGGTTGCACATCGAAAACCAGCACCGGTGGCATCCGGCGGCCTGGTGCGGCGGTACGGTTCGGCGCTGGGCCCACCTCCTCCACTCGCGCACCTTGGGCCCGTGCATCGTCGAGCAAGGCGTGCAGGCGCGCCAGATGCCGGTCGCTTACGATGGCCGCATAGTCCGGATTGCCCTCGAATTGCGGGAACATGCGCGCCACCGCTGACCGGTAGGCTTGGGTGAACGCCGCTTCGCTGCCGCGGGGCAGCAGCAGGTAGTCGGGCGCGATGCAGGTCTGGCCCGCATTGAGCAGCTTGCCGTGGGCGATCTTCAGCACGGCCTCAGCCAGATCGGTGCAGGATGGATCAACGATACAGGGCGACTTACCGCCCAGCTCCAACGTCACAGGCGTGAGATTGCGGGCCGCCGCCTCGGCCACCTTCCGCCCCACGGCGGTAGAGCCCGTGAAGAAGAGATGATCAAATGGCAGCGCCGCGAACTCCGCGGCCACGTCGGCGCCCCCTTGCACCACGGAGAATTCGTCCCGAGTGAAGTATTTCGCCACCAACTCACCGAGCAAGGCGGAGGTATGAGGCGTGATTTCGCTGGGCTTGAGCATCACCCGGTTGCCTGCGGCAAGCGCGGCCGCAACCGGCCCGAGCGTCAGTTGCAAGGGGTAGTTCCATGGCCCGATGATGCCCACCACGCCCAGCGGTTGCCGCTCGATATGCGCCCGGGCGGGCTGCAGGTAGATGGGCGTGCGCACACGCTGCGGCTGGCTCCAGCGCACCAGGTTCCGCTTCAATTCGCCGATGGTGGCGCGCAATACGAACATATCGGCCACTTCGGTCAGCGCCGTGCCGCGGCCTCCAAAATCAGTGTTCACAGCTTCGGCCAACTGCCCGCCATGCTGGCTCACGATCTGCCCGATCAGATGCAGCCGCCGCCGGCGCTCATCAAGAGCTACAGCCGGTACGCTACGGCTGGCTCGAAACTGGCTGTCGAAGATGTCTCGCAAGGCGGCGGGTTGGGGCATGCCGTGCATGATAGCCCGTAGGTTGGCGCTGAGCGCCAACCTACCGTGCTCAGGTCGAAAACTTGAAGAGGCCCGGCTCCTTGATCGGATCGACCGAGACGTCGATATCCGATTTGGGCGGGAACTTGCCCTCCAGCAGGAGCCTGGAGAGCGGGTTCTCGATGCGCTGCTGGATCGCGCGCTTGAGCGGGCGTGCGCCAAACACCGGATCGAACCCGACCTTGGCCAGCTCCTCCACGGCCTGATCGGACACCTTCAGATGCAGATCCATCTTCGCCAGCCTTTCGGTCAGCGTACGCAACTGGATCCTGGCGATCGAGCCGATCTGCGACGCATCCAGGCCATGGAACACCACGATCTCGTCGATGCGGTTCAGGAACTCGGGGCGGAAGTGGTTCTTCAGTTCACCGAACACCGCATCCTTGACCTCATCGTAGGGCTTGCCGGCCATGCTCTGGATCATGGGTGAACCGATGTTGCTGGTCATGATGAGCACAGTGTTCTTGAAATCCACCGTGCGGCCCTGGCCGTCGGTCAGGCGGCCATCGTCCAGCACCTGCAGCAGCACGTTGAACACGTCCGGATGCGCCTTTTCGATTTCGTCGAACAGCACCACGCTGTAGGGCTTGCGGCGCACAGCTTCGGTCAGGTAGCCGCCTTCGTCGTAGCCCACATAGCCGGGAGGCGCACCAATCAAGCGCGCCACGCTGTGCTTTTCCATGAACTCGCTCATGTCGATGCGGATCATGTGCTCCTCGCTATCGAAGAGGAACCCCGCCAAAGCCTTGGTCAATTCGGTCTTGCCCACGCCCGTCGGGCCGAGGAACAGGAAGCTGCCCAGCGGCCGGTTGGGATCACCCAGGCCTGAACGTGAGCGGCGAATGGCGTTGGCCACCGCGTTGATGGCTTCGTCCTGCCCCACCACGCGTTCGTGCAAAGCGCCTTCCATGTGCAGCAGCTTCTCCCGCTCGCCTTCCATCATCTTGCTCACGGGAATCCCCGTGGCACGGCTGACCACTTCGGCGATCTCTTCGGCACCGACCTGGGTACGCAGAAGCTGCGGCGCGGTTTTTTCACGCTTGCCTTCGCTGGCCTGCGCTTCCTTGAGCTGTTTTTCCAGGGTTGGCAGCTTGCCGTATTGCAGCTCCGCCACCTGGTTGAAATCGCCCTTGCGGGTAGCTTCCTGGATCTGGAACTTGATCTGGTCGATGTCCTTGCGCAGCTGTTCGCTGCCTTGGGCGCTGGCCTTTTCGGTCTTCCAGATTTCCTCCAGATCGGCGTATTCCTTTTCCAGCTTGCCAAGGTCTTCCTCGATCAAGGCCAGGCGCTTTTGCGAGGCTTCGTCCTTTTCCTTCTTCACGGCCTCGCGCTCGATCTTGAGCTGGATCATGCGGCGATCGAGCTTGTCCATCACCTCGGGCTTGGAATCGATCTCGATCTTGATCTTGGCGGCCGCCTCATCGATCAAATCGATGGCCTTGTCGGGCAGGAAACGGTCGGTGATGTAGCGCGCGCTCAACTCCGCCGCGGCCACGATGGCGGGGTCGGTGATGTCCACGCCGTGGTGGATTTCATATTTTTCCTGCAGGCCGCGCAGAATGGCAATAGTGTCTTCCACGCTCGGCTCGCCCACCAGCACTTTCTGGAAGCGCCGCTCCAGGGCAGCGTCTTTTTCGATGTACTTGCGGTATTCGTCCAGCGTGGTGGCACCGATGCAATGCAGTTCACCACGCGCCAGCGCGGGCTTGAGCATGTTGCCGGCGTCGATGGCGCCCTCGGCCTTGCCTGCTCCCACCATGGTGTGGAGCTCGTCGATGAAAAGGATGATGCGCCCTTCTTCGGCCGCCACCTCTTTCAATACGGATTTCAGGCGCTCCTCGAATTCGCCGCGGTACTTGGCACCCGCCAGCAGCCCGGCCATGTCGAGCGAGAGCACTTTCTTTTCCTTCAGCGTGTCGGGCACCTCGCCAGCGACAATGCGCTGCGCCAGCCCTTCCACGATGGCTGTCTTGCCCACGCCCGGCTCACCGATCAGCACGGGGTTGTTCTTGCTGCGGCGTTGCAACACCTGGATCGTGCGGCGGATTTCGTCGTCGCGGCCGATCACAGGGTCCAGCTTGCCTATGCGGGCACGCTCGGTCAGATCGAGCGTGTATTTCTTCAATGCTTCGCGCTGGGACTCGCCTTCCGCCGAATCCATGGTCTGGCCGCCGCGCACGGCATCGATCGCGGATTCCAGGCTCTTGCGGCTCAGCCCGCTTTCCTTGGCAATGCGGCCCGCTTCGCCCTTGGCATCGGCCAGGGCGAGCAGGAACAGCTCCGCCGCAATAAACTGATCGCCACGCTTGATGGCTTCCTTTTCCGTGGCCTGAAGCAGCTTGTTCAGGTCCGGCCCGACGGTCACCTGGTCATGCCCCTCCACGCTGGGAAGGCGCTTGATGGCCGCCTCAGCCTCCTGCGAGAGCTTGGCGACGTTGACGCCAGCGCGCTGCAGCAGCGCCTTGGGACCTTCTTCCTGCCGCAGCATGGCTGCCAGCAGGTGCACGGGTTCAATATAGGCGTTGTCGTTACCCAGGGCCAGTGACTGTGCGTCGCCCAGGGCTTCCTGAAATTTAGTGGTGAGTTTGTCCAATCGCATGAATAGCCTCCAATTGATGGTTCAGTTGAGGGTTTATCCACAGGCTTTCAAGGGATGAAATCTCACCGAACCGCTCGACTTGCGAAATGTCAGGAATACGCCTTGGCGCCGCAGGGCCCATGGCGTTTGCGGAATTCGGCCGGAGTTTCTGGCTGGCGCCGGGAAAAAAGCCCCATGGCGCCCTTGCGTGCCTGTGCTTCCTCGCGCCAGTATTTGCCCTGCCGGCCCCGAAATGACTCGGACCAGGCCCAGCCCTGGGTGGCCAGTGCGCTGGCGATGTCGACATCATCGGCCATCCGGCGGACCGTGGCAATGCCGCGGCCATAGCGGTCATAAGCCCTCACAGTGATCCGGACGAGTTGGTCCTGCGCGAGTTCACGCATGGCCGCACGTGCCTCAGGCCCATGGGTCTGGCAAATTTCGGGGGCATCAATGCCGTCCAGACGCAATTTTCGGCGCTTACCGCCGTCCTCGGACCGCACCCAAATCGAGTCACCGTCGACCACATACGTGACTTCGGCAATCCAGGATTGGCCGGTTTTCGGCCGAGCGCCGTCCTGGGCGCCAGCAGTCAGCGCCATGGCGCTACCCAGCACCCACACAGCCCAACGCCGCGCCACGCGGCCGGTGCCGCCTTCCATCCTCATGCCCGTGTTTTCAGGAATTGGAGGCCTTGATGCCCCAGCGGGCCAGTGCAGCATCGTCGGAGGATCGCGCATCCACCCAGCGGCTTCCCTCGGGCGTTTCCTCCTTCTTCCAGAAGGGCGCCTGGGTTTTCAGATAGTCCATCAGGAATTCGCAAGCCTGAAAGCTCTCGCCCCGGTGGGCGGAAGTCACGGCCACCAGCACGATCTGGTCTTGCGGCGCCAGCGGGCCCACACGATGGATGATGCGCACACCGAACAGGTCAAACCGGGCCAGGGCCTGATCCACCATGGCCTCGATGGCCTTCTCCGTCATGCCCGGGTAGTGCTCCAGTTCCAAGGAGCCGACCGCTTGCCCGTCATTGCGGTCACGCACGGTTCCCACGAAAGCACAGACCGCGCCGACCCGGGCGTCACCCTGGCGCAGGGCAGCGACCTCCTCCGTCAGGTCGAAGTCTTCAGTCTGGATGGAAACGCGCGCGATGGACATGGCGAGATTGTGCACCGTTCGGACAGACGGGTAGGCAAGCTTGCGAACGAACGTTCATCTTCGCACCGCCGGTCAGCCAGGAAAGCGGCACCAACCCCCTCTTGCACTTGATCGCGCAGCGGTGTTGCCGCGCGTCAACCACCTGTGACTGGCGGAAAGAAGGCCAATTCTGCCCCGTCCAGCAGCTCGGCCGATTCGCTGCTCATCAGCTGATTCAGCGCCACGCGCACCGCCCTCCCGCGTGCCAAGGCTTCGGCATGGGCGCCTCCACGGGCGATGAGTTCATCACGCAACTCAGCCACTGTGGCCGCCGAGGTCTGCAACGACTCGCCGCTGCCCAAGGCCTCTCGGATGCTGGCGAAATAGCGGATCGTGATCGTCTTCATGCCAGCAGCTCCGCCAGAGGAATGAACCGTACCATGTCCCCTTCCGCAATGGTGGCTCCGGCCGGATGGTCGATCAAACCGTCAGCCCAATGAGCCGAGGTGAGCACTCCAGAGCTTTGGTTGGGGAATAGATCGAGCCCCCCATGGGCATTGCGCCGCGCGCGCAGGAATTCCCGCCGCTTGTCGGGCTTGGCAAGCGCGAAATCAGCGCGCATCGGCACCGAGGGCACCGTGAGCTGGGTGGCGCCTTGCAGTTTGAGCAGGAATGGCCGCACCAGCAGAAGGAAAGTGACAAAACTCGACACGGGATTGCCAGGCAAACCTACGAAGTGCGTTTGCCCTGAACCGCCGCGGCGGATGTGTCCGTAGGCGAACGGCTTGCCCGGTTTCATGCCGATTTGCCACAAATCGAGCGTACCGAGCTGCTCCACCGCTGGCTTGATGTGGTCTTCCTCGCCCACGGAAACGCCGCCGCTGGTCAGGATCAGATCATGCTGCTCGGCGGCGCTTTTCAGCGCATCGAGCGTGGCTTCGAGCCGGTCAGGGACGATGCCCAGGTCGCTCACCTCGCAGCCCAGCCGCCGCAGCAATGCGCACAGGAAGAAACGGTTGCTGTTGTAGATGGCGTCCGGCTTCATCTGCTCCGGCGGCACCTGGCCTGGCATCACCAGTTCGTCGCCGGTGGAAAACAGCGCCACGCGCGGGCGGGCGCTCACGGTGAGCTTGTCCATGCCGATACCAGCCGCCAGTCCGATGCTGGCCGCTTTGAGACGCTCGCCCTGCTGCAGTATGACGGCCCCTCGCCGGACATCTTCACCCGCTCTGCGCACCCACTGGCCTTGCACAGGGACTGCGTTGATGCGCACTTGCGCGCCCTCCCCCAGCACCTCGGTGTCTTCCTGCATGACCACGGCATCAGCCCCCGCCGGCATGGGGGCGCCCGTGAAGATGCGCGCCGCGCTGGCTGGTGCGAGCGACTCGCCCGCGTGCCCGGCCGCGATGCGCTGCGTGACCGGCAATACGGTACCAGGGCCCGCCACATCGGCGGCACGGACGGCATAGCCATCCATGGAAGAGTTGTCGTGGGGAGGCACCTGCAGGCCGGAGACGATGCTCTCGGCCAATACGCGATCCGCGGCGTCAAAGGTACTGACACGCTCGTGGCGGGCCAGCGGAAGTGCATGCGCAAGCAACCGCTCCATGGCCTCATCGAGCGGCATCAGTGGTGAGCGGCGGTTGGTGGAAGCAGGCATCGATCAGGCAAAAATCAGATGAAAAGACCAAGCATCGGCATCGGATAGGCCTCAGAACGTATTCACGATCTCGGAGCAGCCAATATCAGGTGCTGCCGACATCGAGAGCGGACAGGTGCCGGTTGGCGTCATATTCGAACCGGTGCCCATTGTCCAGTAGCCAGTCTGCCACGGCATCGGCATCGTTCAAATCCAGCACGGGCCGCAGGGTGGCCTCGGGTAGCGCGGCAGGCGAATCGGTAGCAATGGCGACGATGAACTGATCGTCCGCGTAACGTGCCGGCTTGCCTGCCGCCTGGCGCCAAACTTCGATTTTCAGCAGGTCGCTGCTCTTGAAGCCCTCTACGAACACCCAATCCACGCCGTCATACAGTTCAGCCAGCAGGTGGTGTACGGAGAGTTGTGCCTCCTGTTCAAACTCGCGCATGAGCGCCAGCCTCCGGTTGGAGGCCACCACCACCTCGAACGCGCCGGCCTCACGGTGGCGAAAGGTATCCTTTCCGGCGTGGTCGATATCAAACTTGTGGTGCGCATGCTTGGCCACCGACACGCGAAGGCCACGCTGCTTGAACGCCGGAATCAGGCGCTCGATCAGATCCGTCTTGCCAGAGCCGGAATAGCCGGCGAAGCAAACTACATTCATAAGCGGCCTCGCCGGATCGGCCGCATCAGCCGCAATGGGCGGCGATGAGGCTTTGAACAGCGCCAGCGTCAGCGGACATCACCTGCACGCGGCGCGGCAATGCTTCAATACCTTCGAATTTGGCGGGCCGGTCGGGCTCCCGGCCCAAGGCTTCCACGATGGTCGCGGCGAACTTGATCGGCAGCGCGGTCTCCAGCACGATCATCGGCACGCCAGGCTGCACATATTCGCTGGCCACCTTCACGCCGTCCGCGGTGTGGGTGTCGATCATCAAGCCGTGCTCTTTGAACACCCGCCGAATCGTGGCCAGGCGATCGGCGTGCGTGCTCTTGCCACTCACGAAGCCGTAACGGCTGGCAGCCTGCTTGAAGGCTTCGTCGCCGCTCAGGTCGAAACTGCCGGCCTTCGCCAGGGATTCGCCGAAAAGCGCCTTGACGCGGGCCCCATCTCGCCCAAGCAGATCGAACACGAAACGCTCGAAGTTGCTGGCCTTGCTGATGTCCATCGACGGGCTGGAGGTTTCATGCGTATCTGCCGCGGCCCGCACGCGATAGACGCCGGTGCGGAAGAATTCGTCGAGCACGTCGTTTTCGTTCGTGGCCACCACCAGTTGCCGGATGGGCAGACCCATCATGCGCGCCACGTGGCCGGCGCAGACGTTACCGAAATTGCCGCTCGGCACGGTAAAGCTGACCGTCTCCGCATTGGAGGCCGTGGCCTGGAAATAGCCCGCAAAGTAGTAGACGACCTGCGCCAGAAGCCTGGCCCAGTTGATCGAGTTCACGGTGCCGATGTTGTACTGGCGCTTGAACGCCAGATCATTACTGACGGCCTTGACGATGTCCTGGCAGTCATCGAACACACCTTCGATGGCAATATTGTGGATGTTCTCGTCCTGCAGGGAGAACATCTGCGCCTGTTGAAAAGCGCTCATGCGGCCGTGCGGGCTGAGCATGAACACGCGAATGCCTTTTTTGCCCCGCATGGCGTACTCGGCCGCGCTGCCCGTGTCGCCGCTCGTGGCGCCAAGAATGTTCAGTTGCTGGCCGCGCCGCGCCAATTCGTACTCAAACAGGTTGCCCAGCAGCTGCATGGCCATGTCCTTGAAGGCCAGTGTGGGACCATTGGACAGTGCCTCAAGATAAAAACCGTCCTGCAGCTGCTTCAGCGGCACGATGACCTTGTTCCCGAAAACCTCGGGCGTATAGGTCTTGGCACAGATGGCCTTCAGGTCATCCGCCGGAATGTCGTCGATGTACAGCGACAGGATCTCGAACGCCAGGGCGGCATAGCCTTGCTCGTCATGCACGCGGCGCCAGACCGCCAGCGTGGCGGCATCAATCTGCGGGTACCCCTCAGGCAGGTACAGGCCGCCGTCAGGCGCCAGGCCTTCCAGCAGGATGTCGCAGAACTTGCGGGGAGTGGCATCGCCACGAGTAGAAAGGTAGTTCATTCGAAAGATGGAGAACGCATCTCAATTATCTGCGCCGCGCGCCCGCAACGCATGAAGCACCAACCCTGGAAGGCCGCGGAGCAGGCCATATCAGAGCACCCGCAGAGCTGGCTTTGCCAGGCTGCTGGGTGCGTCCCCTCGGGGGAAGGCGCGAAAGCGACTCAGGGGGGCATGCAAGCCTTCAGGCCAACTCTTCCTTGCGGATGCGTACGATGGGCTGCAGCACGGGCGGCAGCGACTGCAGCTGCGCCAGCGCCACGTTCATCGTGCCTTCGCTGGTATCGTGCGTGAGGATAATGAGGTCGGTCTGGTCGGGCGTGGCCTCGCCAGCGCCGGCATCCGTACCGGCGACGTCATCGGCTTCACGCTGCAGCACGGCATTGATGCTGATGCCGGCGTCGGCCAGGATCCGCGTCACGGTGGACAGCACGCCGGCTTCGTCCTTCACGCGCAGGCGCAGGTAGTAGCTGGTGATCACCTTGTCCATCGGTAGCACGCTCACGTCGCGCAGCGCGCCCGGCTGGAACGCCAGGTGCGGCACCCGGTGCTGCGGGTCGCTGGTAGCCAGGCGGGTCACGTCCACCAGATCGGCGATCACCGCGCTGGCGGTGGGCTCACTGCCGGCGCCCTTGCCGTAGTACAGCGTGGTGCCCACGGCATCGCCATTGACCACCACGGCATTCATGGCGCCTTCCACATTGGCAAGCAGGCGGCGCGCCGGCACCAGCGTGGGATGCACGCGCAACTCCACCCCTTCACCTTCGCGCCGCTTGGTAATGCCCAGCAGCTTGATGCGGTAGCCGAGCTGCTCGGCGTAGCGGATATCCGTGGAAGAAAGCTTGGTGATGCCCTCGACATAGGCTTTGTCGAATTGCACCGGAATACCGAAGGCGATGGCGCTCATGATGGTCGCCTTGTGCGCCGCATCCACCCCCTCGATATCGAAGGTGGGGTCGGCTTCGGCGTAACCCAGCGCCTGAGCCTCCTTGAGCACGGTATCGAAATCCAGCCCTTTATCGCGCATTTCGCTCAGGATGAAGTTCGTGGTGCCGTTGATGATGCCGGCGATCCATTGGATACGGTTGGCCGTCAGGCCTTCACGCAGCGCCTTGATGATAGGGATGCCCCCTGCCACGGCGGCCTCGAAAGCCACCATGACACCCTTTTTCTGCGCCGCTTCGAAGATCTCCGTGCCATGCACCGCAAGCAGCGCCTTGTTGGCGGTCACCACGTGCTTGCCGGCGGCAATGGCTTCCATCACGAGCGTCTTGGCAATCCCATAGCCGCCGATGAGCTCGATGACGATCTCGATCTCGGGATTGGCGATCACGGCACGGGCATCAGCCACCACCTGCACCTCAGGGCCCACGATCTCCTGGGCGCGCTCGGTGTTGAGATCGGCCACCATGGCCACGGCAATGCCGCGGCCGGCGCGGCGCCGGATTTCTTCCTGATTGCGTTTCAACACATTGAACGTGCCGCTTCCAACGGTGCCAATGCCCAGCAGACCTACTTTGATGGGATTCATGAGATGAAAAAATCCAAACTTGCAAACAATCCGAACTTGCGAAACGTACGAAACATGCGGCCGCTCTGACGAATCAGGCGCGCGCAGCCCCTTTTTCGAAGCAATATCAACCACTGGCGCGGTATGCGCGCGGCGCGCGCGGTACTGCTCCAGGAACTTCGCCAGCCGCCCGATGGCCACACGCAGATCTTCCTCATGCGGAAGGAACACGATGCGGAAGTGCTGCTGATCGGTGTAATTGAAACCCGAGCCCTGCACCAGCATCACACGCGTGGCGCGGAGCACCTCCATGAAGAACTGGCGGTCATCCTCGATCGGATACATCTTGGGATCAAGGCGGGGAAACATGTACAGCGCGGCCTGCGGCTTGACGCAGGTCACGCCTGGAATGGCGGTGATGAGCTCGTACGCCAGGTCACGCTGGCGGCGAAGGCGCCCGCCCTCGCATACCAGGTCGTTGATGCTCTGGTAGCCTCCCAGCGCGGTCTGAATGGCCCACTGCCCCGGCACGTTGGAGCCGAGCTTGAGGTTGGCCAGCATGTTCAGGCCTTCGATGTAGTCGCGCGCGGCCGATTTGTCGCCCGAGACCACCATCCAGCCGGCACGGTAGCCGCACGACCGGTACGCCTTGGACAGCGAATTGAAGGTGAGCGTGAGCACATCCGTGGACAACGAAGCCATCGCGGTGTGCTTCACACCGTCATACAGCACCTTGTCATAGACCTCATCCACCAGCAGCACAAGCCCGTGCTCGCGCGCTATCTGCACGACACCTAGCAGCAACTCGTCGCTGTAGAGCGCCCCGGTGGGGTTGTTGGGATTGATGATCACGATGCCGCGCGTGCGTGGCGTGATCTTGGCGCGCATGTCGGAGAGGTCCGGCATCCAGCCGTTGTCTTCACGGCATTCATAATGCACCGGCACACCGCCAGAAAGGCTGGTAGCAGCCGTCCACAGCGGGTAATCGGGCGAAGGCACCAGCAGCTCATCGCCCTCGTTGAGCAACGCGTTGGTAGCCATCTGGATCAGCTCGCTGGCGCCGTTGCCCAGGTAGATGTCTTCCAGCGTCACGCCCGCAATGCCCTGCTGCTGCGTATAGTGCATCACGGCCTTGCGCGCCGCGAAAATACCCTTGCTGTCGGAGTAGCCTGCCGAATCAGGCAGGTTGCGCGCCATGTCCTGCACGACTTCTTCAGGCGGATCGAAGCCGAACGGCGCCATGTTGCCGATGTTCAGCTTGATGATCTTCTGACCTTCGTCCTCCATCTGGCGCGCGGCGTCCACGATGGGGCCGCGTACGTCATAGAGCACATTGGCCAGTTTGGCCGATTTCTTGATGGCCTTCATGGTGAAGTCCTCCAGTAACAGCGTTCTTGCTTGGGGAAACCTACAATTTGAACACAGTTCATCCCATCCAAGGTTTTCCAGCGCACATGAAATTCCAGCCCGACCTTACTGGCGCAGCCACCATCAGCGGTTACGGCCCTGGCTGGGTAGCCATCGGCAGCGAGCGCATCACACACAGCCTGATCCTGCACGCCAGCGGCGCACAAGCGAACTGGGACTGCGACAGCTTCGAGAACCTGAGCGCGGCGCATTTCGCCCGCCTGATTCAAACCACTCCCGTGCCGGAGCTGGTCATTTTCGGCAGCGGCGAGCGCCTGCGCTTCCCGCGCCCGCAGTGGCTGCGGCCGCTGATCGAGGCGCACATCGGAGTGGAAACCATGGATACGCCCGCCGCATGCCGCACCTACAACATCCTCGCCGGCGAGGGGCGGCGAGTGGTGGTTGCACTCCTTCAGGAGTCGGGTAAACCGGGCGCCGGGCTCACATCCGGAGCGCAAATAGAGTAAAATTCGGGGTTGCTGACTGTTGCGGCGCCCGACACGATTGATTTAACCCGATTGGTTGAATGAGCCCACAGCCAAGGCTGAGGCTTTCAGGCAAAGGCTTTCACGAGAAGCCTTACTGCTTTCACGAACGTGCGGGTTGCAACGCCGGGGTTAAAAGATTCCGGGCGTGCCGCGTCCACAAAAACCTGTCACGAGAGAGATTGAAGTTCATATGGCGATCGTTGTCAACAAACCCCTGCCCGAATTTGAAGCGATCGCCACTGGCGATATCAAGGTTACCAATACCTCCCACCTGGGAGAGGCGCTGATCCTGTACTTCTACCCCAAGGACAACACGCCTGGCTGCACCACCGAAGCGATGCAGTTTCGCGACAAGTACAAGGATTTCGTCAAGGCCGGCGCCGTGGTTTTCGGTGTTTCGCGTGACAACATGAAATCGCACGAGGATTTCAAGGCCAAGCTTGAGCTGCCTTTCGAACTGATCGCCGATACCGAAGAAAAAATGTGCCACATGTTTGGCGTGGTCAAGAACAAGATCATGTACGGCAAGAAGGTCAAGGGCATCGAGCGCAGCACGTTCCTGATCAGCCCGGAAGGCATTCTGGTGCAGGAATGGCGCGGCCTGAAAGTACCGGGCCACGTGGAAGACGTGCTGAAAGCCGTCAAAGTCATGAAAAAAGCCGCGTAAAACGGACCGGGGAGTACTTTCGAGCCGCTTTCGCCTGCTTGTGCCTGTGAATTGTCGCGAAGGCATGTGCATAATGGGCTGAATGCCATCGCACACGGAAATGCTCTCCATCACTCAAGCCGCCTTGGCTTCAAGGCGGCTTTTTCGTTTGTACTACGCCTGAAGCACCCTCATGCCCCTGCCTCCTCCGCCCGCCAAGCGCGGCGCCCAGCTGTCTTCCGAGGTGATTGACCTGTCCGCGCGGCGTACCAAAACCCGCCCAGCCACCAACGCGCCCACTTCTGCCGCCGAAGCCTCCCGCCCCGTGGCACGCCTGCTCACCGAGCAGCCTGCCGCGGCCTCTGTCGCTCCCATCGCGGCGCCTGTCGTCGTGGTGGAACAACCTGCCGCCCGCGCCCCGGCCCGCCAGAAGCCGGCGGCAGCCCCTCGCACAGCGGCATCCCCCGCCCCGGCCAAGAAAGCGGCTGCCAAGCCCGCAGCGCCCGTCTCGGCCAAACGCAAGACCATGCCTGGCCCGGCACGGCTGTTCGTGCTCGACACCAATGTGCTGCTGCACGACCCGATGGCGCTCTTCCGCTTCGAAGAGCACGACATCTTCCTGCCGATGATCGTGCTGGAAGAACTCGACAGCCATAAGAAGGGCATGACCGAGGTCGCCCGCAACGGCCGCCAGACCAGCCGGCTGCTCGATGCCCTGGCGGGCGTCAAAGGCGCCGACATGGCCGCCGGGCTCAAGCTGGACTCCACCGGCTACCGCGAAGCCGGCGGCAAACTGTATTTTGAAACCACACCGCTCGATGCCACCATGCCGGCCGCGCTGCCGCAAGGCAAGGCCGACAACCAGATCCTGGGCGTGGTGGCCGCGCTGGAGAAAAAGCACACGCCGCGAGAGGTCGTCCTGGTGTCGAAAGACATCAACATGCGGGTCAAGGCGCGTGCGCTGGGGCTTTCCGCAGAAGACTACGAGAACGACAAGACGCTGGAAGACGGCGACCTGCTCTACTCGGGCTCCCTGCAGTTGCCTCCTGACTTCTGGACACGCCAAAGCAAGACCGTGGAAAGCTGGCAATCCGGCAGCCACACGTACTACCGCATCAGCGGCCCGATCGTGCCCAGCCTGATGATCAATCAGTTCGTGTACTTCGAGGCGCCGGGCGAGCCCAGCCTCTACGCACGCGTGGCCGAGATCCGCGACAAGACGGCCGTGCTCAAGACGCTGCGGGATTTTGCCCATCTGAAGAACGCCGTGTGGGGTGTCACCAGCCGCAACCGCGAGCAGAATTTTGCCCTCAACCTGCTCATGGATCCGGAGATCGACTTCGTCACCCTGGCTGGCACAGCCGGTACCGGCAAGACGCTGCTGGCCCTGGCCTCCGGCCTGACGCAGGTGCTGGACGACCGCCGCTATACCGAGATCATCATGACCCGCGCCACGGTGAGCGTAGGCGAAGACATCGGATTCTTGCCTGGCACCGAAGAGGAAAAGATGGGCCCCTGGATGGGCGCACTGGACGACAACCTCGAATTCCTGGCCAAGGGAGATACCGGCGGTGCCGGCGAATGGGGGCGCGCCGCCACCAATGAACTGATCCGCAGCCGGATCAAGATCAAGAGCATGAACTTCATGCGCGGGCGCACCTTCATGAACAAGTGGATCATCATCGATGAGGCACAGAACCTGACGCCCAAGCAGATGAAGACCTTGATCACCCGGGCCGGGCCCGGCACCAAGATCATCTGCATGGGCAACCTGGCGCAGATCGATACCCCCTACCTCACCGAAGGCTCATCGGGGCTAACTTACGCCGTTGACCGCTTCAAGGGCTGGCCCCATGGCGGGCACATCACGCTGGCGCGTGGTGAACGTTCTCGCCTGGCGGACTTTGCCAGCGAGATCCTTTGATTTTCGCTCACTCCACAAAAAAACCGGCAGCACTGCCGGTTTTTTTATGCATCAATCAAGCCGCCACCGTTGGCGCTGAGCTCTGCCGCATGGTGCGCACAATCGCCGTCAGGGCCACGCCATAGGCCGGCACGAACAGCAGCAGGCTCACGGCCAGCTTGATCACGTAGTCGACCACCGCAATCTCCACCCAATGGGCGGCCATGAAGGGGTCAGCGCTGCGCCAGAACGCAATGGAGAAGAAGGCCGCCGTGTCCAGGGCCTGGCCGAACACCGATGCGGCCGCAGGCGCCAGCCACCATGCGCGGCTCTGCTGGCGGATACGGTCAAACACCTGAATGTCAAGCAGTTGCCCCAGCACGTAGGCCGCGAAGCTGGCCAACGCGATCCGGAAAACAAAAGCGTTGAAATCGCCCAGGGCGGCAAAGCCATTGAAGCGGCCGTCGTGAAACAGCACGCCCACGGCATACGAAGCCACCAGCGCCGGCAGCATCGCCCGGGTGATGACGCGCCGCGCTGATGACTTGCCAATGAGCCGCACCGTCAGATCCGTGGCCAGGAAGATGAACGGAAAACTGAACGCGCCCCAGGTGCTGTGAAAGCCCAGCAAGCTGATCGGCAGTTGCACCAGGTAATTGCTGGCGATGACGATGGCGATATGGAATGCCACCAGAAGGGAAAGATAAAACGGCACGCGGGAAGACGCCGCCTGAGTAGACAACATGACAGTCCTTTTTGATGAATGGGGGCGAGGGAACCCATCTCGGCACGATTGCCAGCTGCTAATTGTAGTTTGTAGCGGGCTAAGAACATGTTCAAGGGGGTCTTTGCCAGCCCGTCAAGTCCGTCAAGTCCGTCAAGTCCGTCAAGTCCGTCAAGTCAGGCTTTCACACTTCTTTATACGGAATCAGCATATATCAACAACAAAGAATTGGTTTGTTTTTGCATAAGCCGCCGGTACATTCAAGCTCAGACCCACGTTTCGCGGATTTTATCCGGGCAAATAATGTACCAATACACCGAATTCGATCGCCAGTTCGTCACCTTGCGCGCGCAGCAGTTCCGCGACCAGCTCGAGCGCTGGCAGCGCGGTGAATTGAGCGACGAGCAGTTTCTGCCGTTGCGTCTGCAGAACGGTTGGTACGTGCAGCGTTACGCCCCCATGGCCCGCATTGCCGTGCCCTACGGTGAAGTCAGCAGCAAGCAGCTTCGTACCTTGGCCCATATCGCACGCGAGTATGACCGGCCCGAGCCAGCCCTGCTCGCCCAGGCGCAGGCCACGCAGGACGAGCTGCAGGCCGCTCAGCCCGGCCTGACCCTCGCCGCCGCGCCGCTCAAGTACGGCTACGGTCACTTCACCACGCGTACCAACGTCCAGTTCAACTGGATCCCGCTCTCGAAAGCCGCCGATGTGATGGAGCTGCTGGCCAGCGTGCATATGCATGGCATCCAGACCAGCGGCAACACCATCCGCAACATTACCTGCGAAGCCCTGGAAGGCATCGCGCCCGACGAAATCGTGGACACCCGCCCCTTCGCGGAGATCATGCGCCAGTGGAGTACGTTTCACCCCGAGTTTGCTTTCCTGCCGCGCAAATTCAAGATCGCCTTCAACGGCGCCGAAGAAGACCGGGCCGCGACGGGCTGGTACGACATCGGCCTGCAGGCCCTGCGCAACGATGCCGGCGAGGTTGGATTCACGGTCAAGGTGGGCGGCGGCATGGGCCGCACGCCGGTCATTGGCAGCGTGGTACGCGAATTCCTGCCTTGGGCGCAACTGCTGAACTTCGTCGAAGCCGTGGTGCGGGTCTACAACCGCTATGGCCGCCGGGACAACAAGTGGAAAGCTCGCATCAAGATCCTGGTGAAAGCAGAAGGCCAGAAATTCATCGATGAGGTGGAAGCCGAATTCCGCGACATCGTGGAAAAAGACGGCGCGCCCCACACCATCACCCAGGCTGAGCTGGACCGCGTGGCCGCCTGCTTCGTGGTGCCCGAGCTCCGGGCGGCGAACCAGCCGAGCCAGACCGATGTGAACGCCAAGGCTTACCAGCGCTGGCTGGCGCAGAACGTGCAGGCACACCGCCTGCCGGAGTTGCGTGTGGCCACCCTCTCCTTCAAACGCCCTGGTGCTGCCCCTGGCGATGCCGATGCCGACGTACTGGATGCCGTGGCTGAACTCGCCGATGTGTTCAGCGCTGGCGAGGCGCGCATCACGCACAAGCAGAACCTGATCCTGCCCTGGGTGCATGCCAGCGACCTGCCTGCCCTGTATGAGCGTGCCAAGGCACTGGGGTTGGTTCAGCCCAATATCGGTCTCATCAGCGACATGATCGCTTGCCCTGGCGGTGATTTCTGCTCTCTCGCCAATGCCCGTTCTCTGCCTATCGCTGCCGCGCTGACAGAGCTGTACCAGGACATCGACGAAGTCACCGATCTGGGACCGATCGATCTGCACATGAGCGGCTGCATCAACAGCTGCGGCCACCACCATAGCGGGCACATCGGCATCCTGGGCGTCGACAAGGACGGCAAGGAGTGGTATCAGATCACGCTGGGCGGCTCGGATGGCTCTGCCCTCTCAGGCCCTGCGCATGCGGGCAAGGTGGTCGGTCCGTCGTTCTCGGCCGCTGAAGTGCCGGGCGTCATCGAAGCCGTTCTGGACACCTACCGCGTGCTGCGCACGAGCGCTGCCGAACATTTCATCGACACGCTGCGCCGCGTGGGGCACGACCCCTTCAAGCAAGCTGCCAACGCGGCCCGCCACACACAGCACCGCGCCGCCCGCACCAACGAAGAAGCCCTCGCGTAAACAACGCCAAGGACTCGCGAAGCCCACAGGAAAACGCCATGAAACTGATTGCCGCCACAGAATCCACTCTCACCCCCGACACCCTGGAGATCGCCAACGATGCCGATCTCGCGGCGCTGGCGGCGGAAGGCGCATTCGAGGATGTCCAGCGCATCGACCTGAATTTCCCGAAGTTCACCGACGGCCGCGCTTTCAGCCAGGCGGTTCTGCTGCGCAGGCGCTTCGGCTTTGCGGGCGATATCCGCGCCACGGGTGATGTGCTGATCGACCAGTTGGTGCAAATGGCCCGCAGCGGGTTCACCAGTGCGGTGCTGGCCCCCGGCGTTGACGCCGGCGCCGCCGACCGGCAATTCAGGCGCTACGCCGGCTTCTACCAGGGTGACGTGCAGCAGCCCCTGCCGCATTTCGCCAGGCTGGAGACAGCATGAGCGCCGTCAGCGCCTTGCCGGACGTGGCGGGATTAGCGGCGGCTGCCGCCCCGGCCATCGATCTGTACGCCCGCCCTTCCCGCGATTTCGATGCCAAGCTGCATGAAACCGTGGTCACGCTGCTCAAGGCGGCGGCCACCGGCCCCGTGGCCCAAGCGAGCAGCCTGGGCGCGGAAGACATGGTCATCACCCACCTTATCAACACGCACGCGCTGCCCATCGGCATTTTCGTGCTCGACACCGGCGCGCTGCACGCGGAAACGCTGGCGTTGATCGATCAATTGAAAACGCAGCAGACCGGGTATCCGCACGCGCCGCTCACGGTCTACCACCCGGTGCAGGAATCGGTGGTGCAGTTCGTGGCGCGCGAAGGCAAGGAAGCCATGTACAAAAGCATCGAGCTGCGCAAATCCTGCTGCCACATCCGCAAGATGGAGCCACTGGCCCGCGCACTGGCCGGCAAGAACGCCTGGGTGACAGGCCTGCGGCGCGAGCAGTCAGGCGCCCGCGCCGAAGTGGACCTTGTGGACCGCTCCGAGGAAGAAAGCAAGAACCTGCTCAAGTACAACCCCTTGGCGAACTGGACCTGGGGCGACGTATGGCACTACATCTCCAAGAATGAGGTGCCCTACAACCCGCTGCACGATCAGTTCTACCCCAGCATTGGCTGCGCCCCTTGCACACGCGCCATTACCGTGGGCGAGGACTTCCGGGCCGGCCGCTGGTGGTGGGAAGACGAGGCCGCCAAGGAATGCGGCTTGCACGTAAAAGCATCCTCCGCTCTGCCTTTGAGCGCGGAAAAGAACAACAGCCAACCCGAACAGGCCCACGCATGAACGCTCGCACCGATCCCCAGCTTCTGCAGCCCACGCATCAGCTGAGCAACGCCCATCTGGACGCGCTGGAAGAAGAGACCATCTTCATCCTGCGTGAGGTCGCTGCAGCCTTCGAGCGCCCTGCTCTGCTGTTCTCGGGCGGCAAGGATTCGCTGGTCCTGCTCAAGTGCGCGGAGAAGGCTTTCGGCGCGGGCAGGATTCCATACCCCTTGCTGATGATCGATACCGGCCACAATTTTCCGGAAGTCACCGATTTCCGGGACCAGCGCGCCGCGGAACTGCAAGCCGAGTTGATCGTGCGCAGCGTGGAAGACAGCATGGCCCGCGGCACGGTGCGCCTTGCGCACGCGGACGAGAGCCGCAACGCGCACCAGTCGGTCACCTTGCTGGAGGCGATCGATGAGTTCCGCTTCGATGCGCTCATTGGCGGCGCCCGGCGCGACGAAGAAAAAGCGCGCGCCAAGGAGCGCATTTTCAGCCACCGCGACAGCTTCGGCCAGTGGCAGCCCAAGGCGCAGCGGCCCGAACTCTGGACACTGTTCAACTCCCGCCTGGCCAGCGGTGAGCACTTCCGGGTGTTCCCGATCAGCAACTGGACTGAGCTTGATGTGTGGCAATACATCGAGCGTGAGCGCATCGGCCTGCCCAGCCTCTACTACGCTCATGAGCGCCAGGTGGTCGAGCGCCGCGGCCTGCTGGTACCGGTGACACCGCTCACGCCGACCAGGGAGGGCGAAACCCCTCAAACGCGCACCGTGCGCTTCCGTACCGTGGGCGACATCACCTGCACTTGCCCTGTCCCCAGCCAGGCCGCTACGCCGGGCGAGATCGTCATCGAGACCCTGGCGGCCGATGTGAGCGAGCGCGGAGCCACCCGGATGGACGACAAGACCTCCGATGCCTCCATGGAAAAGCGCAAAAAAGACGGGTATTTTTGATCACCCCTGAGCCGCCTTCGGCGTCTTCCCCTCAAGGGGACGCGCCAGTGGCTTGGCAAAGCCGGCGCCGTGGCGCCCTTGAACGGCGGCGGGGCTTGCGCCCCAGCCTTTATGTGTAGGTGAAGCAATGACTATTGAATCGACGATTTCCCCCAGCCTCTCCGCGGCAACCAGCTCCCAGGACACCCAGGCCGCCTTGCGCTTCATCACCTGCGGCAGCGTGGACGATGGCAAGAGCACCTTGATCGGCCGGCTGCTGGTGGACAGCAAATCGGTGCTGCAAGACCACCTGGCGGGTGTCACGCGGCAAGGCGAAGCGGATCTGGCGCTGCTCACCGACGGCCTTTCCGCCGAGCGGGAGCAAGGCATCACCATTGATGTGGCTTACCGCTATTTCAGCACCGAATCGCGCAAGTTCATCATTGGCGATGCGCCGGGGCACGAGCAATACACGCGCAACATGGTGACCGCTGCCTCGCAGGCGGATGCGGCCGTGGTGCTGGTCGACGCGACCAAGCTGGACTGGGAAAACGCGGACCTCGCCCTGCTGCCGCAAACCCGCCGCCATACGCTCTTGTTGCAGTTGCTGCGCGTGCCCTCAGTGGTGTTCGCCATCAATAAACTCGATGCGGTGGCCAATCCGCCGCTCGCCTTCGCGCACATCCGCGACGCACTGCAAGCCTTCGCACGCGATGCCGGCATCCAGGCTACCGCGGTTCTCCCGATTTCCGCGCTCAAGGGCTGGAATGTCGTGGAAGAAAACCGGCAGCAAGCAGGCTGGTGCGGCTACGAAGGCCCATCACTGCTGCAGATTCTGGAGAGCCTGCCCGTCACCCCCCGCGAAACCGGCTTGCCGCTGGCTTTCCCGGTCCAGTGGGTGGAGAAGTTCTCGTCTTCCAGCGATACCTCGCAGGGCCGCCGCGTGTTCTGGGGCCGGGTCGCCACCGGCCAAGTCGCCCCCGGCACGCGGGTGGCCTTGCTGCCCGGCGGCCAGACGGCGGTAGTGGCACAGGTGCTCGATCATGCGCGCCGTCCGGGGGCGGTGGCTGCAGGCCACAGCGCGGGTGTCATTCTCGATCGCGAGCTCGATGTCTCCCGCGGCGACTGGATCGCGGCTGCACCAGAAGCTTCGTCCGATGATTTTGAGGAAACGCCGCGTTCCGCATGGCCCACCTCGCGCGAACTGAACGCCACGGTCGCCTGGCTGGACGACGAGCCCCTGGTGGCCGGCCGTGTGTACTGGGCGCTGCATGGCCATCGCTGGATCAAGGCCAAGGTCAAACGCGTGGTGGAGCGTCTGAACATCCAGACACTGGCACGGGAAGAAGCGGTGCAGCTGGAGCCCAATGCCATTGGCCATGTGGAATTGGCACTGCAGGAATCCATTCCGGCCACACCGTTCGCGCAAAGCCGCGCGCTGGGTTCTCTGATCCTGGTCGATACGGCCAGTCACAAGACAGCGGGCGCGGTACTGGTGCGATAGATATCCGGGGAAGCCTCAGGCCGCGGACAAACCCGCGGCATTTGGCGACGCGCGCCAGCCTTTCCATTCCAGTTCCGCGAACACGAATACGGCCAGCGCCTGCACCACCAGGTAAGCCTTGCCCAGTCCCGTGATGGGCGTCACGCCCCCAAAGGCCAGAGCCAAACAAGCCAGGCCCCAGGCCGTGTTGCCGACCACGATGAACGGCAGCAGCCACGACCACACACGTGCAGCGCGCGCCATAGCAATCAACAATGCCACATAGCCCACCAGAAAGACAGCACTGCCTACCAGCAGCGGTGTACCCAGGCCGAGCCATTGGCCCAGGGCAGCAGTGCCGAGCAGTTGAAGGGCCGCTGCAGCGGTGCACGTGATGGCATCCAGCAGAAGCACGCGGCGCAGAAATGGAGTGGGATGGATCGACAGCATGGCGGTTCTCCTTGCAATGCCCCGGCCGAATGGCGCCAGAGCGGGTGGAACGGGCCGCATGAAAATTGAGCCCGCGTGCCGCCAGATTAGGCCCCGGAGCGCGCAGCGTCGATTACCTCCCAGGTCATGGACGCAGAGCCCGCAGCGCGCGCTCAGTCGGTTCGTCAGCCGGATAGAAGAGCTCCACGCACAGCTCATCCAGCGTCACATCGCGTGGCGTGCCGAAGCTGGTGAGCGTGGTGAACAAAGAAAGCCGGCCAAGGGGCAAATCCAGCACGCAGGGCACCAACAACACCGGCCGCCCGCTCTCCGGACGGCTGGCGTCCAGCGCGGCGCGTACGCCCGGATAGGCCAGGACTTCACGCTCCAGTTCGACCAGGGCCATATCCCCGCTGGCTTCGATCGACCGGCGCAGGTTGTGCAGCAGATGCGCCGCCCACTCGTCGAAGTTGACCGTAAAGCGCGCCAGGCCCTCGGGATGCAGGCTGGCACGGTAGACGTTCAGCGTGGGTGCGCTCAGTTCAGGCGCGATCAATCCCGCCAGAGAACGCGCGGCCTCATTGACCAGCACCGCATTCCAGTACCGGTCCAGCACCAGGCCCGGGTACGGTTCGTGGGCGGCCAGCAAGCGCTGCAAGTGCTCGCGCACCGGGTTCATATCGGCCGTTTCCAGCGGACGCTCGGGATAGTGCGGCGCGTACCCTGTGGTCAGCAGCAGCGTATTGCGCTCCCGCAGCGGCACGGAGAGGCGCTCGGCCAGGGCCAGCAGTACCTGCGGGCTGGGGCGCGACCGGCCGGTTTCGATGAAACTCAGGTGGCGCGGCGAGATACCGGCGTCCAGCGCCAGCTCCATCTGGCTCAGGCGGCGGCGCTGGCGCCAGTCGCGCAGCAACGGGCCAACCGCATGGGCCGCCGGATTGGAGGCAGCCGTGCCATGTAGCGGCGAGGGGTGCATGAAAATCTCCTTGCTGCGGCGGTACACCGCACATCCACGTAACCATACCCGTTTTACCAGCACGGCCTACCGGCGCGAAACGAGCCATGGGCGGCTAAAATTACACTGTTTACCGAAAGCTGCCGCCTCCGCAAAGCGCCCTCGGGCAAGACCTTACCAATTTTGATCTCTGCTATAAAAAAATGACCCACGTCGTTACCGAAGCCTGCATCCAATGCAAATACACCGATTGCGTGGACGTGTGCCCGGTCGATTGCTTCAAGGAAGGGGCCAACTTCCTCACCATCGATCCCGATGAATGCATCGACTGCGCCGTCTGCATCCCTGAGTGCCCAGTCAATGCCATCTACGCCGAGGAAGACGTGCCCAAGGATCAGCAGCATATGATCAAGATCAATGCCGAACTGGCCGTTTCGCCCAACTACAAAACCATCACCAAGCGCAAGGAGCCTCTGCCCACTGCTGAAGAGTGGAAAGACCGTACCGACAAGCTCCCAGAGCTCAAGCGCTGAAATCGCATTGGTCCGTCCGGACTGTATTTAAACGTCCCCAGCGGCTCCTGTTCCCGGCGCCCTGTTGACAATAATTTCGACAAAGAACGAGCTGGCGCAGCTTTGATCTGCGCCAGCTTTTTTGTCGCTGCCCCCAAGGACAAAAGAACACCCTCGAAGAGCGAAGGACCAAGCGCGGCAGGACCACGCACAGCGGGGAAGCGCGGGGTCCCGGGACGCCCCTACCCTTTCGGCGACCAGACCGCCGGCACCCCCATCTCCTGCAACACCTCGCGGGTGTGCTCGCCCACCAATGGTGCCGGGCGCCGTTTGGCCGGCATTTCTCCCACTGCTCGGAAGGGGGTGCGCGTTAACGTGACATCACCGGCTGCGGGGTGATAGACCTGCTCGGTAAAGTCGGCATCCGCGAAAACCGGAGATGCAACCACCTCCGAATAGTCGTTGATTGGCGCACAGATGATGTCGACCTCCTCGAAGCGCTCCAGCCAGTCGCTTCGTGTACGTCGCACCATGCGCTCCTCCAGCAGTGCGACCAATTCCTTGCGGTGCGCGATCCGTCCAGACATGTCCAGGAAGCGGGGATCGGACAGCAGTTCGCAGAGTTCGAGCACATGGCATAGCGCCTCCCAGCGGGAGGGATGGTAGGCGGCCAACATGATCCAGCCATCCGCACAGCGTACCGCCTCGTTGGGTGCGGCATAGGGCGCGGCGCTTCCGATGGGCAAGGGCACTATTCTCTCCGCAAAATAGCTGGCGAAACTTGACTCCTGCAATGCAATGGCCGACGCGAACATGCCTACATCGATCCATTGCCCAACGCCTCCTCGCGCGCGGCGCGCCAACGCCCCAAGAACCCCGATGGCAGCCGTGTAGCCAGTCACCATATCGACGACCGGAACCTGCACCTTGCTGGGTGGCGCGCCGGGCAGTCCCGTGATACTCATCAGCCCGGAGATAGCTTGCAGCGCACCGTCCACACCGGGCTTATGTTTCCACGCGCTCTGCTGCCCGTAAGCGGAAATTGAGCAATAGATCACGGCAGGATGGCGCTGCCGGACATCCTCGTAGCTCAATCCAAGGCGCTGCATGACCCCAGGACGGAAGCTTTCCACCACAACATCCGCGCTGGAAGCCAGTTGAAGGGCCGCTTCGCGCTGCGCCGAATCTTTCAGATCAAGCGCCACACTGCGCTTATTCCCGTTGAGTGCCAGGAAAGCGAGGCTCTGCCCCGCGACAAAGGGCGAAAGAGCTCGGCCCAACTCCCCCTCAGGAGCTTCGACCTTGATGACATCCGCCCCGAGATCGGCAAGTATGTGCGTGCATACCGGTCCCGCCGCAATCTGGGTGAAGTCGACAATACGCACATCCGAGAGAGAATCGCCCAGCATTCCAATGACTCCTTTGCTTATGCCACGCGGCCGATGGCAGGTTGTTACTGAGCGACCGCA
Organism: Ottowia sp. VDI28; assembly: GCF_049532675.1. Classification (NCBI taxonomy): domain Bacteria; kingdom Pseudomonadati; phylum Pseudomonadota; class Betaproteobacteria; order Burkholderiales; family Comamonadaceae; genus Ottowia; species Ottowia sp. VDI28. The sequence continues at coordinate 4,290,899 of NZ_CP149820.1, forward strand.
GCGCGGGCTAAGGTAACGTCCTGCTCCGGCATTCCGCCTGATGCGCCCAAGCCACCGATCAAAGCACCCGCCTCGTCAAACAACGGTACTCCGCCGCCTACCAGCAGCAATCCACCATGATGGATGTGATCGAAATGTAAGGCTGGCTTTCCGATTTCCAGTGGTGCGTTCAAGGCCTCGGTGGGAGTTTGAAACATCACTGAGGTGCGTGCTTTCGCGATAGCAAGCTCATTCGATGCCAGCCAGGCGCCATCCATCCGCGCAAAAGCAATTAGGTTGGCACCTTTGTCAAGGACTGCAAAGACGGCCTTCATACCCGCAGCTTCCGCGGCCGCACAGCCTTTCGCCACCAGGCGTTGCGCGTGTTCAAGCGTGAGCTCAGACATTCTGAGTCCACTCCATTTCTTGCCACTGCTTGGCAACAGCAATCGTGCCCATAGGACGCATGGTCCGATAGAGATGCTCCTCAGCCGGAATGATCTCAACCATCGCATCTATCATGTCCTTCGGATCGGACTGATCCGCCAAAGCGCTGCCGAAGTCTGGTATGGGAACGACGGCTCGCTCGGCTTGGTACCACTGAACATGGCTTTCTGCGCCTGTATCGTTGAAGCCGGTGCCGAAGAGCCCGGGATTCACGGTGGCAACCTTGACGCCGTAGGGTTCCAATTCGGCCTTCATGGCTCCCGCAATGCCCTCAATGGCGTGCTTCGTCGCGCAATACACGCCCACGAACGGAATGACAAGAATCCCGCCCATCGACGAGGTCCACACCACCTTGCCGGACTTGCGCGCCGCCATTTTTGGCACGATACCCTGCACCAGCTGCATATGGCCGAAGACATTGATCTCGAACGATTCACGCACTCGCTCCATCGGGATGTCGACGACCGATCCACTCTCCATGATGCCTGCATTCAACACCAGCACATCGGGGTCGCAGCCCGCCGCGTGCGCAATATCGATGCTATCCAGGAGGTTGAGCTTGATGACTTCAAGCTTGATACCAGCGCTGGCGGCGTCCGCGCGCAGGCTCCTCACCTGAGGCCAGGTTTCGGCGGTCGCAACGACTTCATGGCCGCGACGGGCGAGCTCGATCGCTGCACCGCGGCCAAAGCCTGAGCTGGCACCAGTGATCAGAATTTTCTTGGACATAAGTTTCCTTTTTTTCCGTACTGCCGGTCGTGGATACGCCCCCATCCAAGGGGAATCTGCGAGGCCGGGTTCAGCACTCCGCATCCATCAGTGTAGGCACCCGGTCTCTCGCGAACAAGGCATCTTTCACGGCAATAATTTGTAGAAAAACTAAATCATCACAATCTTCGAAGGCAGGAGGACCAGATGCCTCCGTATCTCTGCCGTCTGTGAACGCCACAAGGATCCGGCTGCTACCGCGGCTCAAGCGTTTCCGCAATGGCTGCCTGTATGGCATCGCGATGCGGATCGAGCTGGCGGTCGTGATTGGCGTTGTAGTTGTGCAGCGCCAATGTGAGCAGCTTGGACGCGTCAGCCGCGCGAATGCCGCAGTCGTGTAGGTCCGTGTGCCAGCCTTGCTTCTGGAAATCGCATGCCACGCGGGCTGCGACGAACTCGGCCAGCCCGGCGCTGGAGCTGCCCTCCGGCAACGCCATCCCGAGGGCTTCCCCCAGTGCGCGCGTCACTTCTGGAACGCAGGCACCAAGCGCCCGGATCATGGCAGGTGCGAAGGCGGCGTACCCACGCGGCTGCGTGACTCCGTCGTAATGGTTGAAGACAGCCACGGCACAAGCGTAAGCAGCACGCGCCAGCAAATGGCAAGCCCATGGACGACCGCCGTCTTCCTCATCCCGGTTTTGCAATAGGCCAGCCGCGCATAGATCTATCAGCGCAGCGGCGCCACCTTCCACGCCCAATCTGGGATACGACTGCCGAGCAAGATACCAGGCATGACGCCGGCTGGCCTGAGCCATCGGATTGGCATTCTCGACAGCCCCCATGCACATGAGGCCCCACCAATAGATCTCGAAACTGGTGGAACGAGCCAGTGACAATGGCGCTGTCGCCAGCGCTCCGGAATCCCAGAAAACAGCCTGCGGCCGCGTCTTGGGGTCAAAGAATTCGAGATGATGCGCCTCGCCCCGATAACGCACCGCAGACCCGCCCCGGTTTTGCGCTGAAGAGGGCGAGGTCAGGACATTGAAGATAGGCATCTTCGGCGCTTCCAGGCGCTGGCTCACGGCTGGCCCATTCTCTCGGTGAATGGTTGCCATCTCGGCCAAGGAACGATTCTCCCCGAGCAACATGGCCACTACTCTTGTACCCTTGATGACACTGCCCGCTCCCACGGCGATCAATGCATCTGCCTTGAGCTCACGTGCCTTGACGGCGGCCTCTCCAATGGTCTCTGCCGGTGCCCCTTCCGAAATGCCGGAGAAAAGACCTGCGACCCGGCCTCCGCTCAGGCTCTCGATCCGCTGAGTCAAATCAGTGCGCTCATGGACGCTGCGCCCACACAGTATCAGCGCACGCGATGCGCCAGCCCGCCGCAACTCCTGATGCAACTCGGCCAGCGCGTTGTCTCCTGCATGAACCCTCAATGGGTAATTGCGCGTATGGAAATTGTGAGTAAGGGATTGGTCTCGGTGCATATCGAAGCAAGGAGCAGTTGAAATCAGCAGCCAAGCGTAGGCACAGGCGGGCTTGACCACAATGCAGATTTAGTTGCGCTTTCGTTGAGTACACCTATAACTTCGGCCACCACTTGCGGCGTAGCGAAAGGCAGCAGCATGGTGCTAATGAATTCCATGCTTGAAACCCTAGGGCGTGTTAATTAACACGTCCTGGTCTTGGTAAGCAGCCCAAAACCGAGCTAACCTATCGCGTTCCGTATAAGGTCTCAGGCTTGGCACAACTTCCTGCAGAGCTTGACGCCGTTTTTTGCGAGACCGCATGCCTCTCCTCCCAAACGCCACTCCACCGCTTGAAACCGATGTAGCCATCATCGGTGCAGGCCCCGTGGGGCTTTTCGCAGTATTCGAACTCGGGCTGCTCGGGCTCTCGGCTCAGGTCATCGATGCCCTGCCTCGCATAGGTGGCCAGCCGGTGGAGTTGTATGCCGACAAGCCTATCTACGACATTCCCGGCGTCCAGGTGTGTACCGGGCAGGAACTAGCTGACCGGCTGGCGCAGCAGATCACCCCCTTCCATGCGCCTCTGCATCTGGGTCATCGCGTGGACGCGCTCGTGCGGCAGGAAGACGGCCGCTTCCTGCTGACCACCCGCCAAGGAATGCGTCTGCTGGCCAAAGCCGTTTTCATCGCCGCCGGCGTGGGGGCTTTCGAGCCGAAACGGCTCAAGATCGAAGGGCTCGACGCCCTGGAAAACCACCACCTTTTCTATGCTGCGCCCAGCATGGAGCAGATGGCAAAGTGGGTTGGCCAGCACCTGGTCATCATCGGCGGCGAAGATTTGGCACTTGAGCAAGCCATCCGCATCGCCACCGCAAGCAGCCCCAAGCCCTCCAGTGTCACCCTGCTGCACCGGCGGGACGGCTTCCAGGCCGAGCCTGCCACCGTGGAGCGCTTCCGCGCGCTGTGTGCCGAGGGGCGGCTGAAGTTCGCCATTGGCCAGGCCCAGGGCTTCGATGCGCCCGCCAGCCGGCTGACCGCCCTGCACGTGCTGGGCTCGGACGGCCAGGTTGGCCCCCTGCCAGCCGATGCGCTGCTGGTGCTGCAGGGCTTCAGCCCCAAGCTCGGCCCCATTGCCGACTGGCATCTGGCCATGGAGCGCAAGCAACTGGTGGTAGACACCGAGAAGTTCCAGACCAGCGAGCCCGGCGTCTTTGCCATGGGCGATGTCAACACCTACCCAGGCAAGCGCAAGCTCATCCTCAGCGGCTTCCATGAAGCCACGCTTGCCGCCTTCGCCATTGCCGAACAGCTTGCCGGCACACCAGTGCCGCTGCAATACACCACCTCTTCCACCCTCCTGCACAAGCGCCTGGGCCTCGCTCCATGAACACCTTGACCGCACCCACGAACGAAGCCCTGGCGCCCGTCGCCCTTCAGAGCCGGGCCTTTGGCTGGCGTGACCACGCTTCGCTCTGGTTCAGCCTGGGCGTGGGCCTGCTCGTGATGCAGGTGGGGGCCTACCTCATGCCCGCGCTGGGCACCAAGGAGGCTGTCATCGCCATCGTGTTCGGCTCGGTGCTGGGCGCCGGGCTGCTAGGCTGGGTCGCCAAGCTCGGCTGCGACAGCGGGCTGTCGAGTGCGGGCCTCATGCATGCCGTCTACGGCCGCCGCTTCGCGAGCTTGCCCATCGTGCTCAACATCGTGCAGTTGCTGGGTTGGGGGGCGTTCGAGCTCGTGGTCATGCGCGACTCCACCGTGGCGCTGGCCAAGCAGTCCGGGTTGATCGATCCTGCCAGCGCATCCACGTACGCGCCAGTGATCGCCACCCTGCTCTGGGGCGCCGTCGTGATCGCGCTTATCAGCGGCAGCATGGTGAAGCTGGTGCGCCAACTCATTTCGCGCATCGCCCTGCCGCTGGTGATCCTGTCGCTGCTCTGGCTGTCCTGGCAGTTTCTTTCGCTGGCCCACACTCAAGGACTCTCGGCGCTCTGGAACCGCCAGGGAGAAGGCGGCATGGGCGTGCTGCCCGCGCTTGACCTGGTCATCGCCATGCCGATTTCCTGGTTACCGTTGGTGGCCGACTACGCCCGGCACGGCCGCGGGGGCAATGCCGCGCTGCGCGGCACTTGGCTGGGGTACGCGGTGGCCAACATGTGGTGCTATGCCCTCGGGGTCCTGGTGGCGCTGGTGCTGCCCAGCGAAAACCTGGTGGCCGCCCTGCTGCTGGCGCAAGGCGGCCTGATCGCCTTGTCGCTCATTCTCATCGACGAGGTGGACAACGCCTACGGAGACGCCTACTCCGGCTCCGTATCCGCCCACAGTCTGATCCCAGCCTGGAGCGTGCGCCGCTGGGGCCTGGTTATCGCCGCGGCCTGCACCGCTTTTGCCCTGGTGTTGCCCATGCACAGCCTGGAGCCCTTCCTGATGCTCCTCAGCTCCGTGTTCGTGCCCCTGTTCGGCGTCATTCTGGGCCGTCTGGCCTTCGGTGCCAATGCGCAGCGCCTGCTGGACCATGCCGGCAGTGTGCACTGGCCTGCCACGCTGATCTGGCTGGCAGGCATTGCCTGTTATCACCTGCTGCCCAAGGCGGCTCCGGCAGCGGGCTCAGCCTTGCCCACGCTGGCGCTTTGCTTCGCGCTCTCGATGCTGACGCGGCCCCGGTCGAACGGCTCACTGGACCGCTGATAATCACTACACGGAATCGTTCAATCCACAACAAGAGGGGTCATTTCATGCAGATCAAAGACAAAGTTTTCATCGTCACCGGCGGCGCATCCGGCCTGGGCGAAGGCACGGCACGCATGCTGGCGGCCGAAGGCGCCAAGGTGGTCATCGCCGATATGCAGGCCGAGAAAGGCGACGCCGTAGCCAAGGAGATTGGCGGCGCTTTCGTGAAGTGCGATGTGAGCAGCGAAGCCGACGGCCAGGCCGTGGTGGACAAGGCCACGTCGATGGGCAAGCTGATGGGCTTGGTGAACTGCGCGGGTATCGCGCCGGCTGAAAAAACGGTGGGCAAGAACGGCCCGCACAAGCTCGATGTCTTTGCCAAGACCGTCATGGTCAACCTGGTGGGCTCCTTCAACATGATTCGCCTGGCGGCCGACGCCATGGCCAAGAATGAACCCGAGAGCACCGGGGAACGCGGCGTGATGATCAGCACGGCAAGCGTGGCCGCCTACGACGGGCAGATCGGCCAAGCCGCCTATTCGGCCAGCAAGGGCGGCGTGGTAGGCATGACGCTGCCGATCGCACGCGATCTGGCGCGCAACGGCATCCGCAACATGACCATCGCCCCTGGTATTTTCGGCACGCCCATGCTGTTCGGCATGCCCAAGGAGGTGCAGGACGCGCTGGCGGCTGGCGTACCCTTCCCTAGCCGCCTGGGCACACCCGCGGACTACGCCAAGCTGGCCAAGCACATCATCGAGAACGACATGCTCAACGGTGAAGTGATCCGCCTGGACGGCGCCATCCGCCTGGCACCGAAATAAGCCGCCCCACGCTCCTGGCGGGCTAAGCCCGCTTGGCGAACCAGTTCCACGCGGCGCCTACCGCCATCAGTACGCAGGTGCCGAGAAATACCGCGCGCATGCCGACGTGCCCGCCAACGAAGCCCCCCAGCAGCGGCCCGGCGACCTGGCCGACATACTGGGCTGAAGTCGAGTAGCCGAGCATGTTGCCGGCGACCCGCTCGGGTACGTTATGGCGGATCACGCTCGCGATGCATGGCAACAGGCCGCCGAGCGACAGCCCCATCAGGAAGCGCAGGCCCACCAACTGCCAGCCCTCGGTCACGAAGGCCTGCGGAATCAGCAGCACCGCCGACACCGCCAGGCAGCCGACGATCACATTCCAGTGCCCCACCCGGTCGGCAAGCCGGCCCAACCATGAGGCCGAGAGGATACTGCCCAGCGCGGCTGCCGACATCACGACGCCAGCGGTCATGGTCACGCGGGCCGGATCTTCGACCAGGGTGGCGACGTAGACGGTGATGATCGGCTCGATCGACATATTGGCCAGCATCAGCAGCATGCCTGTCAGGAGCATCGCGGTCAGCGGCCCTTTGTCGGGCACCGCGGCCCAGCCGCCCGAAGCGGCGGCTGCACGGGACTGCGACGGCTGGCGATCTTCCCGAATCAACAAGGCGGTGGCAAGAAAAGCGACGAAGATGACGCCACCAGCCGCGAAAAAGGTCGCGCGAATCCCGATCAGCGGTGGCAGCGCTCCGCCCACCAGCGGGCCAACGAGGTTGCCAGCCATGATCGCCGACGACAGCGTACCCAAAGCCCAGCCCGAGCGCGCCTTGGGCGTTTGCGTGGCCACAAGCACCATCGAGCCCGAGGCGTAACCACCCAGCAACCCAGCCAGCAAACGCAAGCCCACCAGTTGCCAGACGTCGCCCACCACGCCGATCAGCGCCATGGCCACCGACATGCCGAGGCTGGCGCGGATCAGCATCAGTTTCCGCCCATAGAGGTCGGCCAGCCGCCCCCACAACGGCGCGACCAGCGCAGCCGTGAGAAAAGTCGCGCCGTAGGCCGCACCGGACCACTGCACGATGGCCGCGTGCTCCTTCACGCCGAGTTGCTCGACGTACAGCGGCAAAAAGGGCAGGAGCAGCGTCATCGCCACAATGGTGGTGAAGGAGCCGAACATGCACACGAATAGATTGCGCCGCCAGTGCTCGGAATGAGTGGCCGGCGCGGGGATTGAAGGTGGCGAGAAAGGCGGTGCGTCCGTGTTGGAAGTCCTGAATGTCATGGCATTGATTGTCCCGCCGGAACGGCCAGTCCACGCCAACCGTTCAAGGCGCCCCCCATCGCCACCGGGCAAGACAACGATCGGATAAACGTTGCCAGGCAGACTTCCAGAATACTGGTGATAATCACAGACATGTCATCCAGCCCAGATACCCTCGCCTTCCTGCTGGATCAGCTCGGAGGCCTGCCCGCCCTGCGCACGCGGCGCATGTTCGGGGAATACTGCGTGTATGTCGATGACAAGCCTGCCGCTTTCCTGTGCGACGATCTGTTGTACGTCAAACCCACTGAGGCCGGCCAGGCGCTGATGAACCCGCCTGTGTGGGGACGCTTCTACGAAAAGGCCAAACCCTATCTGCTGGTCACACCCGACCGCTGGGACGACCGCGAATGGCTGCGCTCACTGCTTTTGGCCACGGCCGATGCACTGCCCAGGCCCAAGCCCAAAGCCCCACCTAAGGCCAAACCCAAATCAAAAGCCGCCAAACCCAAGCCCAAGCCATAGGCCTGGATCCGGCGGGTTGCCTCAGCCGCGTCAGCCGGCGGCGTTGCCTGAAGTGAACACACCGCCGTACTGGCGGCGCAGCTCGTTCTTCTGCACCTTGCCCGTGCCGCCCACGGGCAAGGATTCGATGAAGACCACATCCTCGGGCACCCACCACTTGGCCACCTTGCCGGCCAGGAAATCGAGAATCTCCTGCTTCTCCAGCGATTGCCCCGGCTTGCGCACCACCAAAAGCAGCGGGCGCTCGTCCCACTTCGGGTGCTTGATACCGATGACAGCGGCCGAGGCCACGGCGGGGTGCGCAATCGCGGCGTTTTCAAGGTCAATGGAGCTGATCCACTCGCCGCCGCTCTTGATCACGTCCTTGGTACGGTCGCGGATGGTCATCAGGCCGTTGGGCTCGATAGTGGCGATATCGCCCGTGGGAAACCAGCCGTTCACCAGCGCGCTTTGGTCGGATTTGTAATAGCGCTCCACGATCCACTGGCCGCGCACCATCAGCTCACCCTGTGACACGCCATCGCGCGGGAGTGTGGCGCCGTTTTCATCCACCACCTTGATCTGGACGCCTGGCACCGTCTTGCCTTGGCGCGCCGCGAGCGCATAGCGCTCTTCGTCCGGACGGGTCCAGTCTTCAGCGGACAGGTTGGTCAGCGTGGCAATGGCGGTGGTTTCCGTCATGCCCCAGCCGTGGCGCACATCCACGCCGTAGAACTGGTTGAACTTGGTGATGAGCGCCAGCGGCATGGCCGAGCCGCCCACACAGGTACGCCGCATGGTGGAAAACTTCAGGCCGCCCTGCTCCATGTGCTGCAGCAGGCCCATCCAGATGGTGGGAACGCCGGCACTGACCGTGACCTTCTCGCTTTCCATGATGTCGTACAGGCTTGCCCCGTCGAGCTTGGGGCCCGGCAGCACCAGCCGGGCGCCGGACATCATGGCGGAATAGGGAATGCACCACGCATTGATGTGGAACATCGGTACCACCGGCAAAATGCTTTCGCGCGTAGACAGCCCCAGCACATCGGGCATGCACGACACCACGGCGTTGAGCACGATGGTCCGGTGCGAGTAAAGCACGCCCTTGGGATTGCCCGTGGTCCCCGAGGTGTAGCAGAGCACGGCGCCGGCCTTCTCATCGAACTCGGGCCACTCGAAATGCTCGGGCTGGCCAGCGATCAGTGTCTCGTAGGCGTGTAGGCCCGGCACGCCAGCCAGCTCGGGCATATGCGCCTGATCGGCCAGGCAGACCCAGGCTTTGACTTGCGGGCATTTCGGTGCAATGGCCTGCACCAGCGGCGCGAACGTGCTGTCGAAAAGCACGACGCGGTCTTCCGCGTGATTGAGGATGTAGATCAGTTGTTCCGGATGCAGCCGAGGGTTGCAGGTGTGCATCACCATACCGCTACCCGACACCGCGAAGTAGGCCTCCAAGTGGCGGTGGTTGTTCCATGCGATCGACGCCACGGCCTGGCCCTGCTCCACCCCGAGCCCGCGCAATGCATGGGCCAGCTGCGCCACACGCCCGGCAGTCTGGGCATATGTCTGCCGCACCATGGGGCCGTGGGTCTCGCGGGAAACGATTTCCTGCGTGGCGTGCTGCGCGGCACCGTGCTCCAGGATGCCCGATATCAGCAACGGGCGGTCCATCATCAAACCTGGTTGGATCATAAAGCGTGGATTCGTGTTGAGGAAGGTTCAGGGAAAGGAGATCGGCCAGTATGTACCAACTGTCCGGCACATAGTCACCATGCCCTGTTTTTTCATCTTCCGCAACACCCTGCACGATCCATCACGATCTTCCCGGGCATCTGCCCAAGAAAGTCAACCCTGGGAAATATCCCGGTCCTTCGTCTCCGGCAGCATACGCCACAGAACAAGGCCGCAGAGCGCGGAAACGGCGGACAGGTACCACGCCGGGATATTCGGATCGCCGGTGTATTGAATCAGCGCGGCCGCGATGAAGGGCCCCGGGCCGGCCAGAATCGCCAAGGCCACGTTGTGCCCGACCGCGGCGCCTGATGACCGGATGGAGGCGGGAAATACTTCCACCAGAAGCACCACATCCATGACGGCGGTAATCGCCACCAGAGCAGCCAGCACGATCAGCGCCACCAGAATGGCGATGTAATTCCCTGAATTCATGAGCAGGAAGATCGGATAGGCCAGCACCGTCAGACCGACCGCTGACCCCAGAAGCAAGGAGCGGCGGCCAATGCGGTCGCTGAGCTTGCCCACCATCTTGTGGAAAACGGCATAGAACACCAGCGAAATGCTGCACAGCCACAGAGAAGCCGCTTTGCTCAACCCGACGGTCTGTGTCAGATGGTTGTTGGCGTAGGTAATGAAGTAGTAAAGCGACACGCCGAACAGCGCGGAGAACGCAAACGTGATGACGAATGCGCGGATCTTTTCCGAGCGCGGCACGGCATCGATTTCATTGTTGGCACGCCGGCGCTCGACCTCTTCATACACAGGCGTATCACCCAGCCGGCGGCGAATGTACATGGCCACCCCGGTCATGAAGATCGACGCCACGAATGGTAGCCGCCATCCCCAGCTGGCCACATCGGCGTCCGACAAGCTCGCCGAAATGACGGCCGCCACCAGAGTGCCGCACAGGAAGGCCAGGCCGGCCGTGCCCGTGATCACCGCGGCAGCCTGGGCACGCCCGTTCTTCGGTGCGCTTTCGACGATATAGATGCCGGCGCTGGACCACTCTCCACCGACCATCATGCCCTGAATGAAGCGAAGCAGCACCAGCAGGGCTGGGGCCGCGACGCCCAGCGTGGCATAGCCGGGCAGCAAGCCGATCAGGGTGGTGGCCAGTCCCATCCCGAACACGGTGATGATCAGCACGGCACGCCGCCCCAGGCGGTCACCCAGAGGCCCCAGCACAACAGCCCCCAGGGGCCGTGACACGAACCCGACGGCAAAGACCGCCAACGAGGACAACAACGAAACCCCCGGCGCTGACGAGGGGAAGAAGGTCGCGCCGATCAGGGCCGCAAAATACCCGTAGATCGCGAAATCGAACCACTCCATGAAGTTACCGATACCGACGGCGAGCGAGCGCCTGCGCATATCGTCCTGCCCAATGCCGCGCTCCGCGTGCCCCGATGCCGCTTTGATGGCCGCCATGTTTTTCATTTACCTTCCCACTCTTCTCAATTGAATCAATCGGCCTTGAAAACGACCGGCTGCATTGGTGACGTATTGACGGTGACCTTGAACAAATCCGGGCGGGAGTAGTGCCCGCAGACATCGAAATCCAGGTTGCTGGCGCGGCCCACGCCGGTATCGATATCCGCGTAGATGATGGTTTCAGCATCGAATACGGGGCCAGCCAGGACCTTGCCCAGCGGATCCACGATCATGCTGCCGCCTCGCATGATGTAGTCCTCGTCCTTGGCATCCATTCCAAAGTCATCGCGGTAGGAAGCGGGGTATTCGCCCAGCTTGATAGCCTGGCACGCGCTCAGCACATGCACCCGCCCTTCCACTGCGATATGGATCACGGTGGACGCCCAGGTGGGGCGGTCGTCCGCCGTCGGCGTGCAATATATTTCGGTGCCTTGCGCGTACATGGCCTGCCGGAAAGCGGGCATATAGTTTTCCCAGCAAATCACGGAGCCAATGCGCCCCAGCGGGGAATCCACGGGGGCAATGGTCGATCCATCGCCAAAACCCCAGATGATCCGCTCCTGCCCCGTGGGCATCAGCTTGCGGTGGTAGCCTGCCACGCCGGATTCGGGCGACAGCGTGACACTGGTGCAATAAAGCGTGCGGCCTACTCTCTCGATCAGGCCCATCACCACGTGAACGCCCGTGTCGGCAGACACCTCCTGAAGCAGTGCCAGCTCAGGGCCGTCCAGCGTGACTGCCCCGTCCATATAGCGCTTGAAATGGGCTCGCCCGATGTCCGATCTGCGCCCCACCAGGGTGCCGAACGAAGATCCCTTGGGATATCCCCCCAGAAAAGCCTCTGGGAATACAGCGAGCGAGGCGCCTTCCGCGGCGGCGGCGCGAATCAATCCTGCTGCTTTTTCGGCGCTCTTCTGGGGCTCGAACGGAATGGATGATGCTTGAATGACAGCGGCCTTGAACACGAATTCATACTCCTGATGTAACGGCTGCGCAGAGCGCCGGGTGTCCTCCAATTTTTACGAGGTGTATCTGTCCTGTCCATGTGAACATGCAGAACATGGCGTTCCAATAAACTGCACACACCCTCTCCACCGTTCCACGCACCATGCAGATCGCCACCCACCGCTACTTCCTCGCGGTCGCCGAGACCGGATCTATCCGGCGTGCGGCCGAGCAGGCGCATATCAGTCCGTCTGCCATCAGCCGCCAGATTCAGCTTCTCGAACACGCTTTCCAAGCGCCGCTGTTCGAGCGGAACCAAACCGGCATGACGCTTACGGAAGAAGGCCGCATCGTGGCCGAGCAGATGCGCAACAGCCAGCGCGACATGGACCTTGCGCGCGCGCGCATCGATGAGTTGCATGGATTGATGCGCGGCGGCGTGAGCTTCGCCTCGATCGAGGGGGTCATGGCGGCATGGCTGCTACCCGGTATTGCCGAATTTCGCGCCATGCATCCGGGTATCACGTTCGATGCCCGCGTCACGGGGTCCGAGCAGGTGCTGCGCATGGTCCGCGAGGATATGGTCGACTTCGGCGTGGCCCTGGCACCGGAAGAACACACCTCCGATGTGCAGGTCGTGCGCAGCTTCGAAACTCGCTATGTCGTCGCGGTGGCGCCGGGCCATGCGCTGGCCAAGCATAGGCGTGTCAGCTTGAAAGCACTGCTCACACAGCCGCTGGCTTTGCTCGACTCGCGCTTCGAGACAAGGCATTGGCTGAATCAGGCGGCGATGCGTCAGCATTTGCCACTGAAGGCGGTCATCAACCTGGATCACATCGAGAGTATCAAGCGAGTGGTGCGTGACGGCGATGTCGCGACTGTGCTGCCTGACTATGCGGTGACTGGTGAAGCGGCAGTTGGTGATCTGGTGATGATCGAATTGACGGGCACTTCGGTGGCGAGGACTGCCACTGTGCTGTGCTCCCGGAAAGGCCGTGTGCAGACGCGCGCTGCGCAGGCGGTTATTGATTTGCTTGCGGGTTCTGCGCCGGCTTAAGGGCGTGTTCGGATTTTTCTGCTCCGCCCAGACGCTCCTAGTTCACCCCTCCCGCAAACTGTGACGCCAAGCCTCAGGAGATTTCCCAAAGTTCGAAGTAAACCATCGCGTAAACGTACTGTGGCTTCCATACCCCAGCAAAGCCGCAATCTGCCCAATGCTGTATCGCGTGTCGCTCACATAACGCCGCGCAAGGTTCTGCCGCGCCTCTTCAAGCAAATCGGTAAAACTCAATCCTTCCGCATCCAGCTCACGCTGCAAAGTCCGCACACTGCGTCCCAACCCCTGCGCCACACTTTTGCAGGTAGCGCCCCCCGATGGAAGCATGGCATGGATAGCCTTGCGGACCTGCTCTCCCGTAGTGGCCGAGCGCCCCTTCGGCGCTGACTCCACGACAGTTCTTGCATAGCGCACCAACGTGGGATCAGCCAGGGAGGGCGGCTCGTTCAAATCGGCTGCGCGGCAGACAATGCCGGAAAAATCGGCGCCAAAATCGACACGGCAACGAAACATCCGCTTGTGAGGGCCGGCATCGAGCGGCGCAGAATGGCTGAAGCAAACGCTCTGCGGGCGCCACCGGTCTCCAAGCACCGCCTCGCAGGTGCGGAACAACACACCGATCGCCAATTCCATGCTCTGGCGCCTGGGCACATTGGAGAGGAAATCCTCCCGAAGAATCACGTACTCGCCCGCCTCCTCCAACTGCAAAACCAGCGCCTCATTCAGCGAATGGATGTGCTCGATCAGCGTGAGCAGCACATGGCGCAAGGTGGGCTGGTGCATCAATAGAAAACTGACGGCACCAAAATTGGAGAGCTGACGGGTTTGCGCCATCCGCAACCCGAAGGATTCGCAGCCCGTGGCGCGCACCGCCTCTTCAAGCAAGGCAGCAACCAAAGAGGAATCGAGCATTTGGTCTTGCTCGCTGACCATCGAAGGACGCAATCCAACCCGGCGCATGCAGCTGTCAGGGTCCCCGCCAAGCCCCTTCATCACCTCGGAAAAGTGTGTCAGCGCCGCTGCGCGTACCAAAGTGACCATCGTGACCCCCTCTTGGCTTTGGTCAATATTCTGTCATCAAATGCACAGCGCGTGGCACGAATTGCAAAGCGCGGTTTCGAGCGCTTTTCTACATTCTCGATGGCGATAGATAGAAAAAAGCAGATGCAACTGCCCCAACCCACAGGAGACAAGACATGCGCATCGAACCCCTGACTTGCGCCATAGGCGCCGAACTCTCGGATGTGAGCCTGGCCGATGCCGCTCGCGACGAAGCGCTCTTCGCCGAGATCAGGCAAGCTCTGCTGAAATACAAGGTACTCTTCCTGCGCGATCAAAAAATCACGCGTGCCGAACACGTGGCGTTCGCGCGCCGCTTCGGCAACCTGGAAGACCACCCCGTGGTGGGCAGCGATCCCGAGCATCCGGGCCTGGTGCAGATCTACAAATCACCCGATCATCCGAATGATCGCTACGAAAACTCCTGGCACAGCGATGCCTCCTGGCGGGAGGCGCCACCGCTCGGCTGCGTGTTGCGGTGCGTGGAATGCCCCCTGTGGGCGGCGACACCATGTGGGCCAACATGGCACTGGCGTATGAAAACCTGCCCCAGCAGATCAAGGACCTGATCGCGCCGCTGCGGGCCCGCCACAGCATCGAATGCACATTCGGAGCGGCCATGCCGATCGAGCAGCGGTTGGCGCTCAAAGAGCGGTTTCCCGATGCGGAGCACCCCGTGGTGCGCACCCACCCTGAAACGGGCGAGAAGGTGCTGTATGTCAACGGCTTCACCACGCATTTCACCAACTACCACACGCCGGCCAATGTGCGTGTGGGGCAGGATTTCACACAGGGCTCCTCCAGCCTGTTGCAGTACCTGATCAGCCAGGCCGCGATCCCCGAATACCAGGTGCGCTGGCGCTGGCAGCCCAATAGCGTGGCCATCTGGGACAACCGTGCCACCCAGCACTACGCCGTCATGGATTACCCGCCCTGCCACCGCAAGATGGAGCGCGCCGGAATCATGGGCGACCGCACGTTCTAAATAGTTTCAGTTCCCCCACAGCTCTGAGAAAAGCAGAGCCCATTCCCTGAGAAGAAAGTTTCCGCAGGTAAGCGGAGCATTACTGGAGACCCTAGATGAAAAAGAAAACGGCCCTTCTGGTCACGCTTGCCATGTCCGGCGCCGCCTATGCCCAATCCTCCGTGACGCTGTACGGCGCCGTGGACGCGGGTATTGGCAGGATCAACACCGGCGCACCCAACGGCAACGACACACGCGGGACAGGGCTTGTCAGCAGCAGCCTGATGAACAACGTCGGTTCACATATCGGCTTGCGCGGCATCGAGGACATAGGCGGGGGCAACAAGATCGGTTTCACCCTGGAGACCGGCATTGACCTGAACGAAGGCAACTCCATCGGCGCAGGCGCGGGCATGTGGGGCCGCAGCGCCAGGATGTGGGCGGAAGGCGGTTGGGGTACGCTGCAACTCGGGCGCAGCCTCAATGCGTCTTTCTGGGGCCTGGCCAACTGGGAATTGACCGGCGCCGCTGTCTACTCGGTCGTGGGCTCAACGTACAACTGGGTAGGCAATGGCCCGCGTACCAGTGGCCTCATCACCTACAAGACGCCCAACCTGAATGGCTTCAGCGGCGACCTGGGCTACACCTTCGCGGCTGACAACGTCATCAACAACGAAGCCCGCTCCAAGTGGGACATGCACGTGAAGTATGTCGGCGGCCCGGTGGTCGTCGCCTTCTCGGCCAACCGCGTGCAGGATGCCAAGACCAGCTACGCGCTGGGAGGCCGCTACAGCATCGGCAACTTCACCCTGGCCGCCTCTCTGCAATACGCCGCCAAGGAACAGGCCCGCCGGCGCGGCGCCACGCTGGGCGGCAAGTACGCCGCAGGCTTGGTGTCCGTGGTGCTGGACGTGACACGTGACTTCAAGAACGAATGGGGCTCGCAGAAATACACCAACGTGCTGCTGGAAGGCAAGTACGCCCTCTCCAAACGCAGCTTCCTCTACGCCGCCTATCTCCGCATGGACGGCCTGAACAATTACAGCGTGGGCATGCGCCACAACTTCTGACCTTATTGCATTCACAAGGAAACGCATCATGAACTTCCTCGACGGCCATCTGTTCCCCGAAAACCAGCAGCCGCTGATCATCACCGCAGCCCCCTACGCGCCCTCCTGGATGCCTGGCGACTTCCCCGGCGAGATCGCCGTGACCATGGAAGACCAGATCCAGCGCGCCGTGGACTGCTACAACGCCGGCGCTCAGGTGCTGCACCTGCACGTGCGCGAACTCGACGGCCGCGGCAGCAAGCGCCTGTCCAAGTTCAACGAACTGATCGCCGGCGTTCGCGCCCGTGTGCCCGAGATGATCATCCAGGTCGGCGGCTCCATCAGCTTCGCCCCCGAAACCGACGGCGCCGCCGCCAAATGGCTCAGCGACGACACCCGTCACATGCTCGCCGAGCTCGATCCCAAACCCGATCAGGTCACCGTGACGATCAACACTTCGCAGATGAACGTGCTCGAGCAGTTCGATGCGCGCGACATCAAGGGCACTTCCATGGAAGATCCCGCCGTGTTCAACGCCTACAAGGAGATGACCGTGCCCGCCCAGCCAGGCTGGGCCGAAGAGCACATCCGCCGCCTGAGCGCCGCCGGCATTCAAAGCGCCTTCCAGTGCTACAACCTCAACAGCTTCGAATCGGTGGAGCGCCTGATGCGCCGCGGCATCTACAAGGGCCCCCTCGTGATGAACTGGGTGGCCATTGGCGGGGGCATGGATTCTCCCAGCGTCTACAGCCTGGCCAACTTCATGCGCGCGGTGCCCGATGGCGCGGTGGTCACGGTGGAGAGCTCGGTGTTGAACGTGCTGCCGGTCAACGTGATGGGCATCGCCATGGGCTTGCATGTACGCTGCGGCACGGAAGACAACCTGTGGAACCAGACGCGCACCGAGAAGATGGGCACGGCCAGGCAGATCGAGCAACTGGTGCGCATTTCCAGGGAAATGAGCCGCCCCGTCGCCACGCCCCAGCAAGCGCGTGAGATGTGCCAGATCGGTGTGTTCTACGACACCACCGAAGAAACCCTCGAAAAGAATGGCTTCGCTCCCAACCGCAACGGCGCCCAGCAAGGCTTCCTGCGCAAGGTGGCTTGAAAAGCAGAAACGAGCAGGCTCACATGACAGATCTGAACAAGAAAATCGCCGTCGTCACCGGAGCCGCCGGTGGCCTGGGGCAAGCCATTTCACGCAGGCTCGCCACCGCCGGCGCGACCGTCGTTCTGGCCGACATCTGCGAGCCTGCCCGCCTGGAAAGCCTGGCGCAGGAAATCGCCAAGAGCGGATGCAAGGCCTTCGCGCGCCGGACTGATGTGTCTTCCAGCGCCGACGTGGATGCCCTCTTCGCTGAGGTGAAAGCCCGTTTCGGAACCGTGCACATCCTCGTGAACAATGCGGCCATTGTCCCCGCCCAGCCCGAGGATGAAGCGCGCCGCGCCAAGCACTATGGGTACATCACGACGCCCGTGCCTCGCGACACACTCAAGTTCACAAGCCAGATGAGCGACGAAGATTGGCGGCGCTTCTGGGCCGTGAACGTGGACGGCGTGTTCTATGGCACCCGGGCGGCACTCCGCCTGATGGAGCCGCAGCGCTCCGGCCGGATCGTGAACGTGGCCTCGGTCGCCGGGTATTCACCGATCAGCGCGCACTCGCCCCACTACAGCGCCACGAAGGGCGCCGTAATCGCATTCTCCAAGGCCGTGGCGGCCGAAGTGGCGGGCGCGAACATCTTCGTCAACGTGCTGGCGCCAGGGGGCATCATGACACCGGATTTCAAGCGCTACCTGGATCAGGTGGGCGAGGAAAAAGCCCGGCAGCTGTGGCAGGTCGTGCCACTGGGCCGGTTGGGGACGCCGGAAGAGTACGCGGAGACCGTGCTGCATCTCGTCGGCGCCGATCACTACCTGGTAGGCCAGGTCATCAGCCCGAACGGCGGATCCATCATTTAAACGAATCCCGCTCTTCGATCGTTTCCACTCACCTCAGCCATTGCCATGAAAAATCCTATTTCCACAGCTTCGCTGGCAGTTGCCGCTGCCCTCTTCTCCTTCGCGACCACCAGCTTCGCCTTCACGGACAAGCCGGTCAAACTCGTGGTGCCTGCACCGGCCGGGGGCACGATCGATGCGTTTGCCCGGACCTTCAGCGATCAGTTGTCGCAAGAAATCAAACAGCCGGTCGTGGTGGAAAACAAGCCCGGAGCCGGTGGAGCCATTGCGGCCAAGTACGTGCTCTCGCAGCCCACGGACGGCACGACACTGCTGGTCACGGTCACCAACATCCTGACCGAAGTACCGCACGTGCTCAACGTCGGATACGACCCGCTGAAGGACATCAAACCGGTGGCGCAGATGGCCCGCTCGGTCATGGTCTTCATTGCTTCGCCGAAGTTTCCTGCCAACGATGCCAAGGAAGCCATCGCGTACGTGAAAAGCCATCCAGGAAAATTGTCGTTCGCCTCGTACAGCCAGGGCACGGCCTCCCAGTACGCGGGCGTCATTCTGAACAAGAAAGCCGGGCTGGACATGACGCATGTGCCGTTCCCTGGTTCGGCACCTGCCTTGACGCAGATCATGGGCGACCAGATTCCACTCATGTTCGATGGCTCGGTGACATCCAAGCCCCTGGTAGCAGCGAACAAAGTCAAGCTGCTCGCCATCGCGTACAAAAGCCGATTGCCTGAATACCCCAACGTGCCAACCATGGCAGAAATCGGATATCCAGACATCGACTTCAGCAATTGGTCTGGTGTCTTTGCTTCCGCCAAGACCCCTCCTGCGCTGATGGACAAGATCCATGCGGTTCTGGCCAAGGTCAACGAATCGCCTGCCGTGCATCAACGCTACACGGGCACCGGATTTGAACTCATCAAGGAAAAGCGCTCGCGTGCACAACTCGAAACCGATTTGCAAGCGGAGTTCGAGCGCAATGCCGAGATCGTGAAAACCTACGGCATCAAGTTGAACTGAAACAGATCCCATCAAAGATGGCATACGCGCATACAGCGCATGTTTAAAAGCAGGAGTGTGAACGATGGCCAAGGCAATACGCTTTTATGAAACGGGTGGCCCCGAGGTCCTGAAGTACGAAAACGTCGAGGTCGGAGATCCCGGGCCGGGACAAGCCCGCGTGCGCCATAGCTACATCGCGCTCAACTTCATCGACACCTACTTCCGCACAGGACGTTACCCGCTGGCCCTGCCCAACGGATTGGGCTCGGATGCGGTAGGCGTGG
Organism: Ottowia sp. VDI28; assembly: GCF_049532675.1. Lineage (NCBI taxonomy): Bacteria > Pseudomonadati > Pseudomonadota > Betaproteobacteria > Burkholderiales > Comamonadaceae > Ottowia > Ottowia sp. VDI28. The sequence continues at coordinate 4,310,239 of NZ_CP149820.1, forward strand.
TGGAGGCCGTGGGCCCCGGTGTGGAAGACATCAAGCCGGGTGATCGCGTGGGCTATCTGATCGGCCCGCAAGGCGCCTATTCGGATGTGCGCGTGATGCCGGCGGAGGTTCTCATTCCGCTGCCGGACGGCATCTCGGATAAATCCGCGGCCACGCTGATGATGAAGGGCATGACGGCGCAATACCTGTTCCGCCAGGTGTTTCCCCTGAAAGGCGGCGAGACGATCCTCTATCACGCCGCCGCAGGCGGGGTCGGCTTGATCGCCTGCCAGTGGGCTCGAGCCCTGGGCGTGACGATGATCGGCACTGTGAGCACGGATGAGAAGGCGGCGCTGGCCAAGGCCAACGGCTGCGCGCACACCATCGTGACCTCGCGCGAAAACATCGTCCAGCGCGTGAAGGAAATCACCAATGGCAAAGGGGTCCCCGTGGTCTTTGACTCAGTGGGAAAAGACACCCTGATGGATTCCCTCGATTGCCTGCAGCCGCGCGGCAGCCTCGTCAGCAACGGAACGTCTTCCGGCTCGGTGGTGGTGGATTCCCAATTGCTCGCGGCAAAAGGGTCCCTCTGGATGACGCGGCCCGCGATGATGCACTACATCCAGCCGCGCGCCCATATGCTGGAAATGGCGAAGGAGCTGTTCGGCCACGTGGTGGCCGGACGCATTGTCAGCGAGCCTCAGCAAGTTTTTTCGCTAGCCGACGCCGGACAGGCCCAGACCGCGCTCGAATCGCGCAAAACCGTGGGGTCCACAGTTCTGGTGCCCTGATCTGCCTCTTCGGACTTGGCGGCGGGCACGGCTCCAGTTTCCGTGCCCGTCTTTTTGCGTCTGATGGCCTTTTCCCATGGCGCTCCGCACTTCTCGCCATACCGTCGCCACTAGTCGGTGCAGCAAAGAACCTGCGGCGAGATCGCCAATGCGCTCTTACACTGATTCGGCGTTAACCATCAACGCCCCCGCCCGCAGCCCCAGGCGCTTGGGGGACGTGTACTCCTGGCGATACTGCTCGAATGGCATGCTGTCCGCAGCTTCGATGCGCTTGCGCGCTTCCACGGATTCGGCCGCCAGCCGGCTGAAACGCGCTTGCAGATCAGCGTCGAACGGCAGCGTCAGCAGCTCGGCGCGCGTCTGCGTGGAACGCTCGCCCACGAAGCTCTTGAAGCTACCGCCAAACTCCTCTTGCATGCTGCGCAGCACGCGCGCCGAAGGCAGGGTTTCCGGCGCATGCAGCGCCGCCGTGGCGGCATTCAGCGCAGTGCGGTAGGCATTGCCGCCATGCGCGGTGTCGAGCGCTTCGGCGATAGGACCGAACTGCGCCAGCAATTCGGCGCCCCACTCCTGCAGCAGAACCTCGCGGCCACCGCGCTCGAGCATGAGGCCCGGCTCACGTCCGCGTGCCGCCGTGCGGTGCTGGTTGCGGCCCAGCGCAGCGATCTCCTCCGGCGTATCAGGCGGACTATCGGAAAGCAGCGAATGCAGCAGGAACATATCGAGAAAGCGCGCCGTCTCGGCCTTGATGCCGATCGGCACGAAAGGATCGAGGTCCATCAAGCGCACTTCGACATACTCCACGCCCCGTTCGCGCAGGGCATGCAAGGGCCGTTCGCCAGGGAAAATCACCCGTTTGGGGCGGATGGTGCCGTAGAACTCGTTCTCGATCTGCAGCAGCGTGGTGGCAAGCTGGTTGTAGTCGCCCCCGGGATTGCGTATGCCCACCGCCTCATAGGGCGGATAAGGCCTGGTCAGCGCGTCTTCCAATGAGGCGCCGTAACCGTCGAGATTGTTGTAGCTCACCGCCAGGGAAGCCTGCGCGTCGCTCTGATAGCCCAGCCGTCCCATGCGCAGCGACGTGGCATGCGGAAGGTACATGGTGTCCGATCCCAGCGGCTGCAATTCATGCGGCCGACCCTCGACGAAACACGAACAGACCGCCGGCGACGCGCCAAACAACACCAGCAGCAGGAAGGCATGGCGGCGGAAGTTGCGGATCAGGGCGAAATACTCATCGCTCGTCACACCCGGCAGCGACCAGTTGTAGTGAATGCCCGAAATGGTCTGCATGCGGCGCCCATAGCGGTGGCCAAGGCCCATGCGGTACACACTCTTGGCCCTCGCCACATTGGAACTGCCGTAGAACCCGAGCGGGATCATTTCATCGGGAGGGAGCGCGCAGGGCATGCTCGACACCCACAGCATCTCGTCGCCGGCGGCTGCGAGCGCGCGGTAGGTTTCCTGGTGGATCTGCGTCAACTCCGCGAGGCAGCTTTCCACGCTGCCATGCACGCCGGTGACCAGTTCCATCTGCGATTCGCTGAAATCCGTGGTGATATTCGGGTGCGTCAAGGGCGCGCCCAGGGCTTCGGGATGGGGTGTGAGCGCCAGCCGGCCATCCGGCTGCACGCGCAGGCTCTCCTTCTCAATGCCGCGGCTGATGCTCCGCAGCTGGGCCACGGGAAGGTCAGCCAGCCGGCTCTTCAGCTTGTTCATAACGTGTCTCGTTCTCTCTGACAGGGAGGCGAAGGTATCACAGGCAGCGAAATCCCGCGCGCGCAAGGACTCCCGCGGTTTTTTCGCATTCTGCTAGGCGAAAGAGAAAGACACCAGATCCGCCCCTTCTCCCCGCCTCCGGGAGAAGGGGAATTAGGGCGTGTCATCAATTAAAACCCCCACGCGCTGGCTCGCCCTGGGGATGGATACGCGAAAGCAGGCGCAGGCCGTAGTGATCTACGGTCAAGCCTGCAGACAAAGTAGACGCCGCAGGGCGAGCCAGCCCGTAGGGTTGCCAAGCCAGCGGGCGCCATGCGTTGTTGTGGCTCGCTTGTGTACACCAGTACACGGCGCTCTCCACGCCTAGCCTGGCGCCCCCTGGCTTGGCAACGCGTGGGGGTTTAAATTGATGACACGCCCTAGAGGTGATCAGCCCCGTGCGGCCATGGCCAGGGTCATCTCATTGGTACCCTGGTCGGCGCCGCTGGCGGGCACCATGTCCCCTTCACGGCGGGTCACCTCGGCCAGATGGGCCAGCAGACGCTCGGGGGTGTCGGCGGTCAGGCCCAGGTGCTTGCCATGTGTCATGGTGACATAAGCGGCCTCGTAGGTGCCCGCCCCCGCGCACAGCGTGGTGCGGGTGGGCGCATCCTGGCAAGCCAGGACCAGCATGGCCGGTACCACGGCTTCCGGGCGCAACGCCGCAAGCACTTCGGCGGGAAAAAGACCTTCCGTCATGCGGGTGGCGGCAGTCGGCGCCAGGCAGTTGACGCGGATATCGTGCTTGGCCCCTTCCAAGCTCAGCGTCTGCATGAGGCCCACCAGGGCCAGCTTGGCGGCGCCGTAGTTGCTCTGGCCGAAATTGCCGTACAGGCCGGTGGACGAGGTGGTCATCACGATGCGCCCGTACTTCTGGGCCACCATGTGCGGCCATACTGCTTTGGTGGTATGCACGGCACCCATCAGGTGCACGTCCAGTACCAGCCGGAAATCGGCCACATCCATCTTGGCGAAGGTCTTGTCACGCAGAATGCCGGCGTTGTTGATCAACACATCCACACGGCCCCAGGTATCCATGGTTTGCTGCACCATGGCCTGCACGGCGGCGAAATCCGTCACCGAGGCGCTGTTGGCCATGGCTTCACCGCCTGCGGCCTTGATTTCGTCGACCACTTTCTGTGCCGCCGTGGCGGAACCACCGCTGCCGTCCACCGCGCCGCCCAGATCGTTCACCACCACCTTGGCACCACGCGCGGCAAGCCCCAGCGCGTGCAGGCGCCCCAATCCGCCGCCAGCACCAGTGACAATGGCCACGCGGCCGGAATAGTCGAGGGGGTTGCTCATGTATTCACTCCTTGTTTTTTGAACTAACGTACAAATTACTCAAACACGCGACTTTACATCCCTCCAGAAGGAATGGCTGCCACGTCTTACTCCGGCGGGCAGGATGGCTGTCATCTCTGTGATATGGATGCATATGAAGTCACACTACACTAGTTTGCGAGGAGAACAGATGATGGAACTGAATTCAAATGTGATCGATACCCCCCGCGCGATGCGGCCAGCGTGGTCATGATCCGCGACGGCGCCGAGGGGCTGGAAGTCCTGCTGGTGCGCCGCCATACCGACTCGAGCGTCCTGGGCGGTGCGTGCGTCTTTCCGGGTGGCAAGGTGGATGCTCCAGACAGCAGCGCGGAACTGCTGGCACGGCTGGACAGACCCCCTGCCGATCTGCACGCGCGGGTCGGTGAACCAGCGCTCACACATGAGCAGGCCGCGGGTCTTTATGTGGCCGCGGCGCGCGAGGCTTTCGAGGAGGCTGGCGTGCTCTATCAGCAAGTGGGCAACGCGGAAGTGGCCACGGTGGATGCCGCCGCCCGCGCCAGCCTGCAGGCAGGCGAGACCTTCGGCGCCCTGCTCGCACGCTTGGGACTGACACTCGATACGGATGCGCTCATTCCGTGGTCGCGCTGGATCACCCCCCGCAGGCCCTCAGTCATGAACAAGCGCTTCGATACCCGCTTTTTCCTGGCAGCCGCGCCGCAAAATCAAACCGCCAGGCACGATGACTTCGAGACCACCGAAACACTTTGGCTGACGCCTCGCGCCGCGCTGGGTGACTATGAGTCCGGCCGCATCGACCTGGCGCCGCCGCAAATTGTCGGCATAGGGCATCTGGCTCGCTATGCAAGTGTGGCTGAAGCGCGATCGGATGCGCTCACACGCCGGCCCCCCTGATTGAACCTGAGTCATTCGAGGAGAACGGCACGCGCGTGCTCTGCTACCCTGGCGACGAGCGGCATTCGGTCCGTGAACGCGCCCTGCCCGGCCCTACCCGGCTGATCTGGAAAGACAAGCGCTTTCAGCCGCCAGGAGGCTTCAGCGCCTTTCATCGGTGAACGAATCTCCAACGGAGATCATCCTCGGATCCGCTTGACCATCGACACGGCGCCAACCACGATGGCGCCGGCGACCATGCCAATGGCCGCATTGACCAGCATTCCCGCGAGAGTGCCGCCGACCCCTCCGATGCCCGCCGCCCAGGTTTCTGCCCAATGCGCGATCGCCGGTACGCCATGTACCAGAATGCCGCCCCCGACAAGGAACATCGCGGCCGTGCCGGCGATCGAGAGAAATTTCATCAGCCAGGGAGCCAGCACGAGGATGCCGCGGCCGATCGATCGAGCCAGGCCGTTTGCTCTTTGGCTCAGATAGAGTCCGAGATCGTCGAGCTTGACGATACTGGCCACCAAGCCATACACGCCCACGGTCATCAGGAGCGCGATGCCTACCATGACCATGACCTGTGTCCAGAAAGGCTGCCCCGCCACGGTGCCGAGGGTGATGGCAATGATCTCTGCCGAGAGAATGAAATCGGTGCGTATGGCGCCTTTGATCTTGTCGCGCTCCAGGGCCACCAGGTCGATATTCGGATCGGCCGCGGCGGCTGCCAGTTCGGCCTCGTGCGCATCGGCTTCGTCTGCCTTGTGTAGTAACTTGTGGGCGATCTTCTCGAACCCCTCGTAGCAAAGAAATGCGCCGCCCACCATCAGCAAGGGAGTCACCGCCCAAGGCGCGAAGGCACTGATGGCCAGTGCGGCAGGCACCAGGATCGCCTTGTTCACAAGCGAGCCCTTGGCCACGGCCCAGACCACCGGCACCTCACGGCTGGCACTCAGGCCGGTGACCTGCTGCGCATTCAGGGCCAGATCATCGCCCAGCACACCCGCGGTTTTCTGCGCGGAAACCTTGGTCAATACCGCCACATCATCCGACATGGCAACGGCCTTGCGGGCCGATACCTTGGTCATGACGGCGATGTCGTCAAGCAGCGTGGCAATATCGTCGAGCAAGGCGAGCAAACTGGAGGCCATAGTGTGGAACTTTCATGAAACCCCGGAAGGGATGAAAAGGCTTTGCCGTGGGATTCTAGAATCATGGCGAAGAAAAACGAAAGTACGTCCAAGCACTGCCGCACGCGCCTATGCCCACCAACGAACAGCTCATCCGCAGCGCCAGCCTGAATGGCTATGTGACGCTGGTACGTGAGCTGGGGCACGATCCCCAGGCCCTGCTACGGGGCGTGGGGCTTTCAGCCCGCCTGCTGGACAACCCCGAGACACTCATACCCAGCCACGCAGTACGCGAACTGCTGGAACGCACCGCACGCGCCACGGGAGCGGAAGACTTCGCACTGCGGTTGGCCGCGCGGCGCACTTTCTCGAACCTCGGCCCGATCAGCCTGGTGCTGAAGGAAGAGCCCACCCCCGGCAAGCGCTGGACACGCTGTGCCGCTACCTCAAGCTGCTGAGCGCCGCCCTGGTGACCCGCGTGGAAGACGCCGGCTCGACAGTGCTGGTTCGGGAGGAGTTGCTGCCAATTCCCGGTGTGCCGACACGGCAGTCCATGGAGTTGGCGGTGGCGGTGAAATTCCGCATCCTGCGCGAGTTGATCGGGCCGCAATGGCGGCCTCTGCAGGTGTGCTTTACGCACCGCGCACCGGCCGACGCATCGGCCCATCACACTTTCTTCGGCCGCTTGCCGGCGTTCAACCAGAGTTTCAACGGTATGGTCTGCGCGCTGGCCGATATGCAACTGCCGCGCACGCCAGACAACCCGGGCGCTGCACGCTTCGCACGTGACTACCTGGACGCGGCGCTCCACCGCCACCACGAAGGCACTCACGCCACCTGCCGCGAACTCATCACCGCCCTGCTGCCTGGCGGCCGCTGCACGGCTCAGCAAATCGCCCACCATCTGGGCATGGACCGCCGCACACTGCACCGCCGCCTCGTCACCAACGGGCATACTTTCTCAGCCCTGCTGGATGAAGTGCGCGCCGAACTCGTGCTGCGCCACTTGCAGGAAAGCGATCTCCCGCTGGGTGAAGTGGCAGGGCTGCTAGGGTTTTCCGGGCCCAGCAGTTTCAGCCACTGGTTCCGCGCCAACTTCGGCACCAGCGTCTCAGGCTGGCGCCGGCAACGCGCCGGCCAACCCGTCCATCAGATCAATCCGGAATGAGCACCAGCTTGCCCATGTGCCGACTGCGCACGATGTAGTCGTACGCCTCGCCGATCGCGGGCAGAGGGAAAGTACGCTCCACCGGGAGCCGCAGCTTGCCAGCGCGAAAGAATGGCAACAGATCGCGTGCGCAGGCCTGTATGCAATCCAGGCGCTCCTGCTCGCTGCGCGTGCGGAAGGTCGCCCCCATCAGCTTCAGGCGGTTCAGCCACAGCAGGTTGATGTCAAGCCGCGCGTACTGGGCACCGCCCAGGCGGGCCAGATTGACCAGCCGGCCCTTGACGGCCAAGCTTTTCACATGGTCTTCAAAAACGGTGCCGCCAAGGGTATCGATGATGACGTCCACCCCCTGGCCACCGGTAGCTACCATGATCGCCTCGACCTGATCCTGGCTGGTGGCGTTGATGCCCACGTCCATGCCGAATTCGGCCAGGCGTTCCAGCTTCTCTGCGGCTCGCGAAGCCGCGATCACGGGCGACGCGCCAAGCGCCGAGGCGACCATGATGGCGGCCATGCCCACGCCGCCTGATGCCCCGTTGATGAAAACAGACTCACCTGCCTTCAACCCGCCATTGCTGACCAGCGCGTCGTGGGCCGTGATGAACACGTTAGGAAAAGCCGCGGCGTCGGTCCAGGACACATCGTCAGGCACGGGCATCAGCGCCAGCGGCGCGGCCACTACATATTGCGCATGGCAAGCCCGGCCGTGGCCCATCACGCGGTCACCCACGCGCCAGCCCTGCACCTGCTCGCCTACCCGCTCGACTTCGCCCGCGAACTCGACTCCGGCGGTCACGGGCTGGCCGGCGCGGTGTTCGCGCATGTGCTTGATCTCGCCGTAGTTGATGCCAGAGGCGCGCACACGTACACGCACTTCACCAGGGCCTGGCTCCGGAACGGGGATATCTTGTATCTCCAGTTGGCCACCCTCGGCTGTGGGCAACACGCGTACTGCTTGCATCTTCATGACGTGCGCCTCAGTGTGTCTTGCGCAGGAAGCCTTGCGTGCCGCCATTGCGGTTCGGTGCAAAGCCGTTCTGGGCCAGCGTTTCCTCAACGGTGTCATAGAACACGCCGATCCTGCTGATCTGACGCGCTTCTTTTGCCGTGGCGATGGGACGGCCGAACTCACGTGAAATCCGCACGAGCTGCTCGATCTGCGAGACGGTGCTAGCCTTGGCGCTGCGGTCTTGGTTCCACAGGCAATCTTCCGTGCCGCAACGCACATGCAAGCCCATGGCAATGCCCATCATGTTGACCGGCAGCACGTTGCGCACGTTGCTCTCTACCGTGACCACGGCGCCATCGGGAATGCCGCGCATGAAATTGCCCAGGCTGTAGACGTTGGGCGTGTCCATGCCGCCGCCGATCGCCACCCAGTTCATCACCAGCGGCCCCTTGTAGAAGCCGCGGCGCATCAGGCGCTCGACCGATTCGAAGCTGTTGGTGTTGTAGCACTGGAAGGCGCTCTGGATGCCCTTGGCCGTCAGGCGGCGGATGTGCTCTTCCACCCACTCCGGCTGCGCAGGCACCGTCATTTCCTTGTAGGCACGAAACAGCACCGGGTTCTCGCGTGAAGTGCCCACGAAGTCGGCATCTTCCGCATGATCGGTCACATTCATCTGCGATGTGTTGACGGTGACCGTGACCTGATCGGGCACGGGCTCCAGATCAGCCAGCATGTGGCGCGTATCGTCAGAGAGCCACTTGGCGGCCTGGCCGTCATTCTCCGGCGCGAACGAGATGGATCCTCCCACCTGGATGATCATCTCGGGCACCGCCTTGCGCACACCAGCGATCAGTTCGTTGAACTTGGACAGGCGCTTGGAGCCTTTGCCATCGAGCTCGCGCACATGCAGGTGCAGCACGGTGGCGCCCGCGTTGTAGCAATCCACAGCCTTCTGGATCTGCGCCTCCATCGTGACCGGAATGTCTTCCGGGAAATCGGAAGGCAGCCAACCCGGCGCATAGGGGGCGGCGGTGATGATGAGCGGTTGCTGGTTCTCGGGGAAGAGGTGGCCGTCTAGGAAGTTCATGCGTATCTCCGGTTTTCAGGGCGTGGTCGGGCTAGAAGGGGATGTCGCCCACGATGCCGGCACGCTCCATCTTGCGAGGCGCGGGGTAGTAATCGTTGCAGGCGTAGTGCTGGGTGCTGCGGTTGTCCCAGACCGCGATATCGCCCGGTCTCCACGACCAGCGCACCTGGTATTCCGGAATGCTGGCGCGGCTGGTCAGGTAGTTCAGCAGCAGCGATGCGCCTGGCGATTTGTCGATGCCGTGGCGCACGTTCTCGGGCGTGCTCCAGTTCACGAAGTGCGAGGTGAAACCCGCCCCCACGAAAAGGATTTTTTCGCCCGTCTCGGGGTGGGTACGCACTACGGGATGCTCGGCGGCGGGATGCTCCTGCACCAGCTTGGCGCGTGCCTCGGGTGTCATCACAGCGCCGAAGCTGTGCTCGATGCTGGCCTTGGCGCGCAGGTTGGCGATCTGCACCTTGATGTAGTCCGGCAGCTCGTCGTAGGCCTTCACCATGTTCACCCAAATGGTGTCGCCGCCCATCTCCGGGCATTCGATGCAGCGCAGCACCGCGCCCATGGCGGGGTTGGGGCGCCAGAGGCCGTCACAGTGATAGACGTTTTCGTAGCTGTGCGGATTGTCGCTGCGGTAGATGCGCACCAAGCCGGGGTGCTCGGGATCGCTGCCCACCACCGGGTGATCTTCGAGCGGGCCGAAGCAACCCGCGAATGCCACGTGCTCGGCCCGCGTGATGTCCTGGCCGCGAAAGAACAGAACACGGTGCTTGAGCAAAGCCGCCTTGACTTCAGCGAACAGATCTGCATTCCGTGAGGCCTCCCCCAGGTGGATCCCGGATATCTCGGCGCCTATGGCGGGCGTGAGTTGTCTGATCTTCATGACATATCTCCTGCGCAAAGGGCTCAGTTCTTGATGTTGTACTTCCTGACGATGGCGGCGTTGCGCTCCGACGTTGCCTTGTTTTCACGTTCGAGCGCGGCGGTATCAATGCTCAGATCGGGCTCACCCAGTTCGGCCAGGCGCTTCTGCACGCCTGGGTCGTTCGCGGCTTTCTTCACGGCTGCATGGATCTTGGCCAACACATCCGCCGGAAGCTTGGGTGAGCCCACCAGACCGATCCAGCCCATGAACTGCAGATCCGGGTAACCTACCTCGGCCGTGGTGGGCACATCAGGCAGCAGGCGTGAGCGCTGTTTGCCCGAAAAAGCGTAGGCGCGCAGCTTGCCGCTCTTGATGAGTGGCAGAGAAGTCAGGATTCCGTCAAACATGAAATCGACCTGCCCGCCCATCAGAGCTTGCAGCGCGGGCGGAGAGCCTGGGTAGCCGATGTGCTGCATGTCCAGATGAGCCTTGTCGCTCAGGATCAGGCCGGCATAGTGGGAAGCCGTGCCCGGGCTGTAGGTGGAGTAAGCCCCCTTGCGGGTCTTCAGGTAGGTCAGCAGGCCTGCAAAATCATTCGCGGGGATGCTTGCCGGCGTGACCAGCACCACCCCCGAGCGGACCAGGGATGCCACTGGGAGGATGTCCTTGAGCGGGTCATACGAGACCTTCATGACATGCGGGATTTCGGTCAGCACGTTACTGGGCACCATCGCCAGCGTATTGCCGTCAGGCGGGGCTTGCAGCATGGCCTGCAGGCCGATGGCGGCACCCGCGCCGGGCTTGTTCTCGACAATCACCGGCTGCCCGATATCGGCGGACAACTGCTGCCCGAAAACACGGGCAATGATGTCCGTGGTGCCCCCGGGCGGCGCCGGCACGATCAGCTTGACGGGGCGGTCGGCCCATGCCCAGGCACTGGCGGCCAGCGCCCATCCCGCGAGTGCCATGGTGGCGCGTGCAGCCACTTTCAGCGTCGCTCTCATCGTGTTGTCTCCTTGATGTTCCGTGGGTGGAATCGATATGCATCAAGTATGGAGGACACCCCCTCTGGAAACTTGCTCCGTTGGGTCAGCGATTTGCTTATTTGGGACAAGCGAATCCATGCCAAGGAACGCCAATGAGGCCCGTCTACTCACCTTCCCGGTTGTGAACGTGTTTACGATCCCAGGGACACGGGAGCACGTGAATGCGTTTTAGGACAGCAGCAGCGCGCGGGAAAGCCAAGCCTCAATCCGTACTGGATCGTGCACCAGGCGCAGTTCATCGAAGGCCGCCTGCGCCTCGGGGTGGCGCGAGCGCAGCGAACTCAGCCACTGCTTGAGCCGGCCTGCGCGGTGCCGATGCTCTACCCGGCCGCTGACCTGCCGCCAGAACTCCCCGATGAGCGGCAGCAATTCCATCCAGTTGGCGGGCCGCGCCTCCTGCGCCGACTGCGCCTGAATACAGCGCGCCAAGCCGGGATCGCGCACCATGCCCCGGCCAATCATCAGATCTCCGCAGCCCGTCACCTCCCTGCACCGCTGCGCATCCTGCATGGTCCAGATGTCGCCGTTGGCCACTACCGGCAAGGCGACGGCTGCACGGATATCAGCCACGCGCTCCCAGTCCACGGGCGGGCGATACCCCTGTGCCTTGGTGCGGGCGTGCACGACCATGTCGTCAGCACCCGCAGTGTCGATGGCCTGCGCGCATTCAATGGCGCGCGTGCCGTCCTGCACTCCGAGACGGATCTTGGCTGAAACCGGTATCCCGGCGGGCACGGCGCGGCGCACGGCGGCCACAATGCGGTGAATCAGCTCAGGCTCGTCCAGCAGCACCGCACCGCCTCGGTGGCGATTCACCGTCTTCGCCGGGCAGCCAAAATTGAGATCGATGCCGGCAGGCTGCAACTCGGCCAACCGCGCGGCGTTCTCGGCCAGGCATGCCGGATCGGAGCCCAGCAACTGCGGGCGCACCGGCACGCCAGCAGGCGTGCGGCTGCCGTTCAAAAGCTCGGGCACCACGCGTGTGAACACGCGCGGCGGCAGCAATTGATCAGTCACGCGGATGAATTCCGACACACACCGGTCCACTCCTCCTACACGGGTGAGCACGTCGCGCAATGTATGGTCGAGTAAGCCCTCCATGGGGGCAAGCAAGATAGCCAAATCTGAAATCCGGGAAAAACAGCCGGGACGCTATTGTCGCGCCACCTGCACCCCGTTAACCAGCTGTAACTATTTATAAGTACAACCACCGATGCATTCGGGACATGTCATCGAATCGAGCTCCCGCGCGTTTGAATGGATTACATGCCCTACTGTAGGATTCGAGGAATAAGTTCAGGGAGAACAATCAAGAATGCCGTCATGTTTTCGTATCAGGAGTGGCTATCGCACCTTCCTGCTCCTATTGGTCACCATTCTGGCTTGCGCTGGTGCTTCCGCACAGGAGCCGCCCTCCAGCATCACTCCAAGCGATGATCGCCAGGGAACGTTCAAGGCCGTACAGGGTGAGGTCACGTTGATCCGCGCCGATGTCCGCCGTGCCGCTGTCGTGGGTGGCGGCTTCTCCCGTGCTGATCGGCTCGTCACCGGCGCCGACAGCGCGGCTTCCCTGAAACTCGAAGATGGCACCATTCTTTCCGTGGGCCCCGACAGCACACTCGAGCTCGAGGACTTCGCCTTCGACGCCACTACCCAGGAAGGCAACATGGCGGTCAAACTGTTGCGCGGCACCCTGCGCGTTGTCACCGGTCTGATTGCCAAGCTCACGCCCGAGAAAGTGAGCGTCCGGACGCCCACAGCCGTGATCGGCGTGCGCGGCACGGATTTCATCGTCGACGCCAAAGAAGCCAAATGAAAGCACTCTTGATGGCCGTGGGCTTCCTGGCCATTCTGGCGGGCTGCGCGCCCGCCACGCGGGTGACCTTGCTGCCACAGCCCAACGGACGGCCAAGCGCGGTCGAGGTCAAGACCGCCACCGCCACACAGAGGGTTGCCACGCCTTATGAGGTGGCCAGTGTCAGCCGGAGCGGCGGCATCGCCCTGGAACAAAGCAATGCGCAGGAAGTGCAACGCCGCTACTCTGGACTGCTGGCCGTGCAGCCGCCTGGCGATGAGCGCTTCATGCTCTATTTTGTGGTGGGCGGCTCCATGCTGACATCGGAATCAGAGGCCACCTTGAGCGGCATTCTGTCGCAGGCAGTGGCCCGCCCCGGCGGAGAAATCCTGGTGATCGGTCATACCGATCGTGTGGGCACCGTATCCTCCAACGACGCGCTGTCCCGGCAGCGCGCCTATGCAATCCGCGAAATGCTGATCCAGCGCGGCTTCTCTCCCCTCCGTGTCCGAGCTATCGGCCGCGGTGAGCGCGAACCCGCGGTGCAGACAGCAGACGAAGTCGATGAGCCGCGCAATCGGCGCGTCGAAATCGTCGTGCGTTGAAGGTGCCCGAAGCATGCGAGTAGGCGTACTGACCGGTGGCGGCGATTGTCCAGGGCTGAACGCGGTCATCCGCGCGGTCACCAAATCATTGATGCGTTGCTGCCAGGCCGAGGTGATCGGCATTGAAGACGGTTTCGCCGGCCTCATGGAAGGCCGGGTACACCCCCTGGATTGGGATGCCGTGAGCGGTATCCTTTTTTCGGGCGGCACGATCCTGGGCACCAGCAACCGCGCCAATCCCCTGGCCAGCAAGGAATCCACGGAGCAGGCCCTGGCTCAGGCCGGCGTGCTGGGACTGGACGCCCTGGTGGCCATCGGCGGCAACGGCACCATGACAATCGCCCACGGCCTTGCCGAGCGCGGCCTGCCCATCGTTGGTGTTCCCAAGACCATCGACAACGACATCGAAGGCTGCGAGCGGAGCTTCGGCTTCGACACTGCCGTGGCGACTGTGACCCAGGCGCTGGAGCATGTGCAGACCACTGGCCAGAGCCATGGCCGCGTCATGATCGTCGAGACCATGGGCCGCTATGCCGGCTGGATCGCGCTGGAAGCAGGTATCGCAGGTGCTGCCGATGCCATTTTGCTGCCCGAGATCGATTTCGACCCCGAGGCTTTGATCGAACTTTGCCGTCAGCGCGAAGCCAAGCCGCGCTACACCGTGATCTGCATCGCCGAAGGCGCCAAGCCGCGCGGCGGCGAGCTCACGGTGGAGCGCATGATCCAGGACAGCCCCGACCCTATCCGGCTGGGCGGCGTGGCTCACCATCTGCGGACGATGCTGGAGCCTCAGCTGCACAGCGAGGTGCGCGCCACCGTGCTCGGCCACGTGCAGCGCGGCGGCTCCCCGACGCCATTCGATCGCGTGCTGGCCACGCAGTTCGGCAACCACGCAGCGCAACTGCTGGAGGCTGGCCAGTTCAACCGCATGGTGACGCTGGAGCATGGCGCCATGGGCAGCATCGCGCTCGAAGAAGTGGCCGACCGCACGCGGCAGGTTCCGCTCGACCATCCGCTGCTGGAAACCGCGCGGGATATCGGCGTCTGCCTGGGCGAGTAACATCAGGCTAGGGGAGCGCTATCCGCTCTCCGGCAACTGCACCGCTTGGCGCGTATAACGGTTGCCAAGTGCGCTTACGGTGATGTCATGAATTTCGGGGTATTTACAAGAATCAGCCTCCCACGGCTGGCATTTTCGGCATGGGCTGCCCTTGCCTCTTTCACGATCGGTAGCGCGGCAGCCGCGCCGGCATTCGAAGACAGCATCGCGCAGCGTACGCTGGCGTGCATATCGTGCCACGGCGAGCAGGGCCGGGCGGGCCCGGATGGCTACTATCCGCGGCTCGCAGGCAAGCCGGCGGGCTATCTCTACAACCAGTTGCTCAACTTCCGCGATGGCCGGCGCCACTATGGGCTGATGACACGCATGGTGGATCTTCTGGACGATGCCTACCTGATGGAAATCGCCCGTCATTTCGCTGCCATGGAAGTGCCCTACCCGCCCCCCGCCACGCCCGCGAGCCCGCCATCGGCAGCCGTCCTGGAGCGGGGCCGCACCCTCGTGCAGCATGGCGATGCCGCCCTGCGCGTTCCGGCCTGTGTGCAATGCCACGGCACAACCCTCACCGGCACGCAACCCAATATCCCCGGATTGATCGGCCTGCCCACCGACTACCTCATGGCTCAACTAGGAGGCTGGAGAACCGGGCAGCGGCGCGCCCACGCCCCCGACTGCATGGCCACCATCGTGCAGCGCCTTCCTGATAGCGATGCCTATGCCGCCATCGCCTGGCTCTCCAGCCAACCGGTTCCGGCCAATGCCCATCCGGCGCCTCGTCTGACCGCGTCAGCCGAAAGTGCCCTCGACCTCAAATGCGGCAGCGCGCCTGAGCCAGGAGCGAAGCGATGAGCCGCGTGATCAAGACCATCGTGCTCGCTGTGCTGGCACTCGCCGTACTGTTGGCGGGCTGGCTCTGGCATGTGAACTACAACGACGGCGTGGATGTGTCCGGCACTGCCGAGCCTGTAGCCGCTGCGGCTGATCTGCCCGCGCTGCGGGAACGCGGCGCCTATCTGGCCAAGGCGGGCAATTGCATGGCCTGCCATACCGCCAGGGGCAGCGAGCCCTGGTCAGGCGGGCGCCCCTTTGCCACGCCGTTTGGCACACTGTATTCAAGCAACCTCACACCTGATGCCTCCACTGGCCTCGGCCAATGGAGCGCCGCGGCATTCTGGCGCGCCCTGCATCACGGCCGCTCACGCGACGGGCGGCTTCTGTACCCGGCGTTCCCCTATACCCACACCACGCAGATCGTGCGCGCTGATTCCGACGCGCTGTATGCCTATCTGCAGAGCCTGCCTCCGGTCAAGGCGCCCGCACCGGCGCATCAACTGAGCTGGCCCTACGGCACCCAGGCCGCGCTGGCTGTTTGGCGCGCGCTGTATTTCCAGCCCGGCACCTACCGCGAGGACCCGAAGCGCAGCCAGGAGTGGAACCGTGGCGCCTACCTGGTTCGCGGCCTGGCGCACTGCTCAGCCTGTCACGCGCCGAGAGACTCGCTGGCCGGCGCCGATTGGCAGGATTTCTCAGGAAGCCTGATGCCGGCCCAGGGCTGGTACGCGCCATCGCTGCTCTCCGCCCACGAGGCCGGTGTGGGTGACTGGCCTGAACAGGACATTATCCGCCTGCTTGCCACCGGCTATGCGCGCAGTGCCAGCACCAGCGGGCCCATGGCCGAGGTGATCAGCCAAAGCACGCAGTACCTGAACACCGCCGATCTCTCGGCCATGGCAAGCTACCTCAAATCACTGCCGCAGACAAAGACAGCTTCTGTACCCGCCACCACCCCAGGCCGGCTGAGCGGCGCCATTACCGCGGGCGAGAAGATCTATGAAAAGAACTGCGCCGCCTGTCATGGCAGCCAGGGTCAGGGTGTGGAAAACGCCTATCCGCCTCTGGCCGGCAACCGCATGGTGACGCTGCCCCGCACAGAAAACCTTCTGCAAGTGCTGCTCTACGGCGGATTTGGCGCCTCCACCGCTGGCCACCCCCGCCCCTTCGGCATGCCGCCCTTCGTTCTGAGCCTGAACGATCGGGAAATTGCATCGGTGTTGAGCTATATCCGCAACAGCTGGGGCAATCAGGCGCCGGAAGTCTCCGTGTTGAACGTGCACAGCATGCGCGCTGAGTCACGCAGCACGCTGGATTGATCGATGCAGGTGCTCCATGAGGATGCGTTCCTTCTGGCGCTGGACAAACCCGCCGGCCTGCTGGCCGTGCCGGGGCGCGGCGAAGGCAAATCCGATTGCCTGGCCGCACGGGCGCAGCAGCGTTGGCCAGATGCACTCGTGGTGCACCGGCTGGATCAGGCCACCAGCGGGCTGATGCTGCTGGCGCGCGGCACGGAGATACAGCGGCGCCTCTCGGCAGCCTTCGCCGAGAGGCAGGTTCACAAGCAGTACGAAGCCATCGTTCATGGACACCTGCCCGCCCCCGGCACTGAGGACGGCTGGGGCGAAATCGATCTGCCGCTGCTGATCGATTGGCCGAACCGGCCGCGCAGCAAGGTCGAGCACAACGGCGGCAAGCCGAGCCGCACGCGCTGGAAAGCACTCTCGCATGACGAAGGGCGCGGCACCACACGCCTTCTGCTTGAACCCGTGACGGGAAGATCGCACCAGTTGCGTGTGCACCTACAGGCCCTGGGCCACCCGATCGTGGGCGACACCCTCTACGGCCCCGAAGATAGGGCCGAACGGCTGATGCTGCATGCCAAGGAGCTGTGGCTGGACCACCCTGAGTCTGGCAAGGCGCTCCATTTCGTCAGCAAAGTGCCGTTTTGAGAGCGTGTTTGTGATCTCCTCTGCAGATTCGCGCTTCCGCTCCCTGCTGCTCACCAAATCGATACCGCCTCTTGCCGCCATTCATTGAGGCTCGAGGCCCACCTTCTTCACGAGCGCGGCATACTTGGCCAGTTCGCTGCGGAAGGTAGCAACCGCTTGCTCGCTGCTTCCGACTTGAATCGAATTACCCTGCTTCGCCATCACGTCCTTGATGGCCGGATCGTCGAACGCCGCCACCACGGCAGCGTGCACCTTTCTGACCGCCGATGCGCTCATCCCTTTCGGCCCGATGACGGCTAACCAAGCTTCGACAGAGAAATTGGCAAGCCCTTGCTCAGCCAGCGTCGGAATCTCTGGTGCCGCTTGAGAGCGTTCGGTGGTCAAGACGCCAAGTGCCCGCAACGCGCCGCTCTTGATGTGCGGTTGGACGCTGCTGAGCGCGGCCGTGCCGAAATCGACTTGCCCGCCGATGAGGTCCGTCACCATGGGGCCCACCCCACGGTAAGGGATGTGCTTGGCTTTCACCCCGCCCGCGTCCAGCACCATCTCCGTTGCCAAGTGCAGTATCGTCCCGTTGCCGCCAGAACCAAAATTGAAAGTCGATGGACTGCCCTTGAGTAGTGCGAAGAATTCACGGGCATTCGTGGCAGTGATCTTGTGCGGGTTGGCCACCAGCACCATTGGGGTTTGCCCAACGATTGCAATCGGCGTGAAATCGTCCGGCATGCTGAAAGGCAGCGACTTCAACACACTGGGCAGGATCACGACATTGTTCGAGACCACCGAGAGAACGCTGCCGTCCGTGGGCGAACGCGCCAGTGTTTGCAGTCCCACAACACCTCCAGCACCGGGCTGGTTTTCCACCACCACCGAGGCACCCAGCACCTTCCCCAAAGCAGGCGCCGCGGCACGGGTCATGGCATCGACACCAGAGCCCGTTGCGTTCGGGAGAACGAACTTGATCGTTCCCGGCTGCGCCCAAGTAGCCGGCGAAAGCGCACCAGCGGCCAGCATAGCGGACGCTGAAAGGAATGCGCGTCGCGATGGCAAGAGGTTCATGATGTTGTCTCCAGTTTTGAACAAACTCGATGCTAGAAACCACGCCCTTCAATGCATAGTGCTCTCACGGCAGGCGGGGCATCGCGTCCTTCGCAGTCGGGTGAAACCCTAGGGCAACACTGATGAATTCACTACTATCGTTCGGACAGGTCCTTCGATGAAGCTCTCAACGAACAGATTTTTTCATCCTTTGATTTCAATCACTTAGCGACGCACCCCACTCTTCAGCGGAACGATCAAACAGCGTCACGCTGTTTGATCAAATTGCCATTCCTGCGCAAGCAGGAATCCAGCAATTCGGAGGCCGAGCGAAGCCATGGCCCGAGCCAGGTATCCACCCCCTCTGGCCGCGCCGAGGAGCGCAGAGCGTGGGGTGGGCAGGAGCACTGCAAGATGCTCCTGCTTCGTGCTCTAGCTTGCCGGCGTTGTTCGAGCGGCGTGAACGAAGTGAACATAGCGAGTTCGACGGCACCACCCCATGATCAAGCACCGCAGGTTGCCCGGAGCGAAGCGCAGGGACGCGGCAAGTGGGGGCGCCTTTCTTGGGTTACGTTCTTTGGGCGAGCAAAGAAGGTGACTGCACTGCCGGGGGCAATCCCGGCTTCCGACCTTGGATCAAACAGCAGAAGGTCAGTAAGAAGCAGAAAGCCGTTCAGATCAACCAGCCGTGAAAGCCCCTACGCCGGGCGCCCCCACCGGATGGCTGCCCCCAACCTTCCCCCAGCGGGGGAAGGAGCCAAGACAGCGGAGCCTACCGCTCGATCAACTCGCCTTTCGCCGCCCTCGGGGCGGTCAATACTCGCTCAAGGCAAACGGAATTGATCAGCGTACCCCGAGCGTGCTCACGTTCTAGGCAGCCCCTGCAGCGTAAAGGGCCGTGGCCTTCAGCGCCTGGCTGATATCGATGTCAGCGCTGTCAACCCTGGCGGCAACACCACGACCCCATCCTCATCTGCGACCAGCCAGGCACCGGGAGGAAAGGCGACACCACCGAAACTCACTTCCAGATCCATCTCGCCCGGGTTGCGGAGGCTTGCGCGATTGGGCAGCGTGCCCAACGCCTTCACACCAATGTCCATCGTGTCGATCTCGGCCGTATCTCTGATCGCACCGTTCACCACCACGCCGGCCCACCCGTTGCGTGCGGCAATACCTGCCATCACGTCGCCAAAGAGCGCTCCCGTGGCCTGACCAGCGCCGTCGATGACCAGGACTTTTCCATGCCCCGATTGATGGACGGCATCCCTCACCAAACTGAAACCATCTCGATAGAGGACCGTTCGGATAGCCCCCGCAAAAGCCCTTCTGAGGCCGAAGCCGCGGAAGTAGAGGTTTGCCGCGCGAGCCCCTTCGCAGGCATCGCAAAGATCAGTTGTCTTGCCAACCATGGTGGATTCGTGGTGAGTTCACGGAAAGCGCTTGAAGTTCGCTGAATGAGATGAGCCGCCCCGCGATGGCGCTGGCGGCCACCGTGGGGGGCTGGCGAGCCAGACCTTGCCAGGTCCTGATCGCCCTGGGAAATTCCGGTTTATCGCGCTGACCGTGACCTGCGCTGGATCGAGTGACGAACCTGGTCCGCAATTCGCACAGGCGCCGCAGGAAGGCTGCAAAATCTCAGCACCAACCTGATGGAATACCTCCATGTATCCCTGGGCCACACAGTAATCGCGTACAGCCGTGGTACCAAACTGAAGGTACAGCTTCACATCCGGCGCGACCCGCCATCCGTTTCGGACCGCCCAAGCCAGAACTTCATGGTAGTAGTCGAAATCCTCACGCTTTCCTGCCGTGCAAGACCCGCCATAGGCCATATCGATGGCAACTGGCTCAGGTAACCCGCCCAGGGCCACGCTATTGCCAGGATCCCCCGGGCGCGCCACCATGGGGCTCAAGATACTGCAATCCACCGTGATGGTGCTGAAATAGCGCGCTCCTTCATCGCTGCGCATCCAGGGTTCCAGTTGAAATTCGACGTTGCGGCGCTCCTTCAGGAAACGAACCGTCTCCGCATCAGGCTCCACGATGCCTGTAAAGCCACCGAGTTCGGCGGTCATGTTGGTCAACGTCGCGCGCTCGTCCGTGCTGAACCGGCGCACGGCTTCGCCCCCGAACTCAAAGACTTTCCCGACACCCTCGCCACCACGGATCTCCGGCAAGGCCAGCAGATGCAAGATCACATCCTTGGCGGTAACTCCTGGCGCCAGAACGCCATTGAGCTGAATCCGCAAGACGGCGGGAACAGTGACACGGACAGCGCCTGTGACAAAGGCATTGGCCATATCCGTGGTTCCGATGCCAAAAGCCACGCAGCCGAGCGCTCCACTATGCGGCGTATGCGAATCGGTGCCGGCGACGACCTGACCAGGCAACGCGTAATGTTCCGTGATCATGGCGTGGGAAATTCCGGCAACATTGCTTCCGTCGTCTTCCCGCGCTTCACGTTCAGTCAGCGTCCGGTGCATGCGCAACGCGTAGTCCTGCGCGAACTCCCGCTGCGCGCGAACCATCGCCATCACGCTGGGCACCAACCCTGCCTTGAGATGCGCCGGACTCTGCTCTACGTAGGAGGTGTGATCCTCGAACACGACGATGCTCCCGGGATCATTCAACGCCAATGTTTTTCCGAATGTGGCGTGCAGCATATGCGCGGCCATGCCGGTGTAGTACTCATGAATGAAGCGTCTATCCGCTCGCACGAATGCGCCCTGCCCTGGAAGCAACTCCGTGCCGGTTACTTTTGTTTGAAGGGTATGCCGCGCAATGATTTTCTCGAACAGCGTCGACGGGCCTGCGGGAGGCTTCGTGGAAAATGTGGCGTCGCGCAAGAACTGTTGTCCGAATCGAAGCAGCCCGCCCGCCCGCAGGATGGCCGCAGCCAAGCCGTCCCGGCCTTCGAGGACCTCATCGGCCGAAATATCCTCTCCTCGCTGGATTCGCGGGACCAGACCCAGATCGGTGGAAGTCAGCAAGCCGATGTTGTCGGCATTTTGCCGATAGATACGTTCGAAGCTCTCGGCAATCACCAACCGGACGCCCGCCAATTTCTCCGCCGAAGGGCTATGCTCCCGCGAGGATCCCTTGCCATAGCGCTTGCCGCCCACCACGACGGAGAACCCGCCTTCGCGGATCGAGGACGGTGCGACAGGCAATTCGCCGCCCGCGAGGAACCCTGTATACGGGTATCGGCCCAGGCTGTCATCAAAGCGAGACAAAACGGGAACGGGCGTAATCTCATCGGTGGAAACATCGTCCGCCAACTTGCCCACGTCTGCCATGGTCAAACTTTCGCCCTGTAGCTGACGCTTCATGATGCCGAGCGAACGGCTCAGAAAGAGAACACGGCCTTTCAAGGAAATGGAATCCATTTCCAGACTCTATCCTCCAGCTCGGCTCTCCGGCGTTGCTGCCTTGGCACACCGGGCATCGCCTGTAGCGATGTGCTGGGGCGCGCAGCCTTTCTCAGGCCGAATGAAGAAGCACCGCGATCAAAGCTTCCACAGCCTTGGGGCGGGGCAGTTTCTGCAAAGCATAGACCCATAGCTCCCTGTCAGCCCATGGCTCGTCCAGCGGCCTGCGAACGAACTGTGCAGCCCCCGCAAAGGCAGCAGCCGCACTTTCCGGAACAATGGCCACACCCAGCCCGGCATCCACCATACGGCAGGCGGCGTCAAAGCCATCGACGCTCACCTTGGGGTGAAATGGCATCCGCGCTGCCTCCGCCGCCTCGGTAATGACCTGATCCAGTGCGCCGCCGCGCTGAACCCCTACGAGGCCACACTCCAAAGCCTTCCGGAAATGGATCTTCGTCTCGGCTGCCAAGGCATGATTCGCCGGCAACAAGACAATCAGCGGGTCGGAGACGAACCGCCAGGCATCCAGACCTCTGGCAACTTCTGTCGCGACTCCGACACCAACGTCAGCCCGGTCGTCGAGGCAGGCACGTACGACGTCCTTGGTCCGGTGCTCGCTCAACTCAATGGAAACCCCGGGGTACAGATCACTGAACTGCCGCAAGCGCTCGGGTAGATAGCCGATCACCGCGGAGGGATTGGCATACAGGCGGACAGTGCCCGTCACGGCGCCGCTGATCGACCTCACGTCCTCCACCAATCGCGCCAAGTCCTGCTCGATCTGCCGGCCGCGCTCAAGGACGTACTTGCCCGCTTCAGTCAGCTCAATACCCCGCGCCGACCTGATCAGCAAGGTGGCCTTGAGAGCATGCTCGAGATCAGACAAGCGCCGGCTGAGAGCCGACGCGGCAATATTCTCCCGCTCCGCAGCCCGAGCGATGGAGCCCGCCTCCGCCACCGCGACGAAAAGACGGAGGGTATAGACGTCGAGGCGAGGTGTTCCCGAGGCAATGCCAGTGCTCATTCCGGCATCATAGTGGCGGCATAGGCAGACGTTGGTCACATGCGGGGGCAAGACACAGGATCGGGAGTTGTGAGTGGTTTGCGAATTTTCCTGACATTCAGCGCGGCTTCCGTGCTTCACAATTGAATTTCAAACTTTCAGGAGTTCCCAACATGAAGACTCACACTCCGTTCCGCTCCGTTTGCCTGGCTGCCGCCATTGCCATGGGCAGCGTTGCCATGGTGGGCTGCACCACCACACCCGCCGATTCCCAGGCGGCGCCCGGGGCAAACCGTACCTCCATGGAATCGCAAGTCGATGCCACGCTTTCGCGCCTGTACAACACCGTACCCGGTTCGCGCGAAATGGTGCAGCGCGCACCTGGGGTGCTGGTGTTTCCCTCGGTCGTGGGCGGCAGCTTCGTGGTGGGGGCCGAGTACGGCCGCGGCGCGCTGCGGGTCGGCGGACGCTCGGTGGATTACTACAGCACCACCGCGGGCTCCATCGGCTTTCAGGCTGGCGGCCAATCGAAAGCCATCATCTACATATTCAACTCCACCGAGGCTTTGAACAAGTTCCGCAACAGCAATGGCTGGAGCGCCGGTGCGGATGCCACCGTCACCATGGGAACCGTCGGCGCCAATGGCTCCGTGGATACGCAAACCATCCGGCAACCGGTGGTCAGCTTTGTGCTCACCAATGTCGGCCTGGAAGTCGGCGTATCGGTGCAGGGCGCGAAGGTCACGAAGATCTCGCTCTGAGAGCGTAAACACGTTCTGATCAGCGTTCCTGCATAGTTCCGGCGAGAATGACGGAGGACAGGGAACGGACTAAGATGGCCACATGTCCTCATCCTCCGCTCCCCACCTCTTCATTCTCACGGGCGCCTCGCGCGGCATGGGCTTGGCCATGGCCGAGCAGTTGCTGGAACCGGGTCATGCCCTGCTGTGCATCTCCCGGGGAATCTCCGAGGCACTGCCCACCCGGGCTGACGCCGCAGGCGCGCAATTGACCCAATGGTCGGCGGATCTGACAGAAGGCGCGGCAGTCAGCGCCCGGCTGGAGGAGTGGCTGGCGGCCTACGGCCCGAACCATTTCGCCAGTGCCAGCTTGATCAACAACGCCGGCGTCATTCCCACCATCGGGCCGCTGCGAGAGGCCGATGCCAAGGATCTGGCCTTCGCCCTGCGTGTCGGGCTCGAAGCCCCCATGCAGCTCAGCGCGGCCTTCCTGCGTGCCACCCGCGGGTGGCATGTCCCACGCAAGGTTTTGAACATCTCCTCAGGCCTCGGCCGGCGCGCCATGGCCTCGCAAGCGGGCTACTGCGCCGCCAAGGCCGGCATGGACCATTTCACCCGCTGCCTGGCACTGGACGAGGCCCAGGATGCCAATGGCGCCAAGGTATGCTCTCTGGCGCCCGGCGTGATAGATACCGACATGCAACGCCAGTTGCGCGGTGCGAACGCCGAAGCCTTCCCTGACCGCGGCAACTTCGAACGCCTGAAGAGCGCGGGCCAGCTCAGCTCCCCGAAGAGGCCGCGCGGCGTGTGCTGGCCTGGCTGCAGCGGCCGGATTTCGGCGCGGAGCCCGTGGCCGATGTGCGGGATGCTTGAACACGTTCTCAGAACGATCCCATTACCCTCGCGCCATCAACGGATGTTGAGGGAATAACGCCTTCAGGGTAGGTTGGCACCTGTCGGCCTCTGACAGAACAGGATCCGCGTCAGGCCAAGGCACATTCAAGTGCGGGTCGTTCCACGCCACGCCTCCCCGGCCCGAGGGGTCATACTCCTCCGATACGTCATTCAGATAATCAGTTTCCGTGTGGCAATAGAAGGCGTTGGCCAAGCCGCGATGGATGAACACCCTGTCCAGCCGGCCCGGGCTGTCGCCCAGCAGGAAGCGCACGGTGTGGCCGAACGTAGCGCTCATGGGCCGCACGTCGGCCACCACGCAGGTGGCCAGGCCACGAGGCACATAGATCAGCTTGTCCCAGGGCTCGATGTGAAACCCCTCAGCACCCTCGTTCGTGAACGGGAATGGTTGCCTTGCCGAAGCCGCGGCTCGCGGCCTAGGGCTTGTGCCAATTCGCCATGCTGGTAAGTGTGCTTGAAGTACCCCCGCTCATCGTTCACCGTGTCCCAGGTCAGAACCAACAAGCCTTCGATGGCGGTGCGGTGCACGGGCATTGAACTAGACAGAGAAACAGAGCGGCCAGAGAGTAAGATACATTTTATGACAAACATCCGGGCCACTGTGGTGATCCCCACTTTTGACCATGGCCCGCTGATCAGTCTGGCCGTGGACAGCGCGCTGCGCCAGAGCGTACCGGTAGAGGTTTTCATCATCGGTGATGGCGTGCCTGAGGCCCACAAGCCTTTTCTTCATGAACTGGCGGCGCGCGAACCTCAAGTGCGCTTTTTCGATCATCCCAAGAGTTCCGGCCGGGGTGAACGCTACCGGGATGCCGCGCTGGCACACGCCCAAGGCGAGATCGTGTGCTATCTATGCGACCGCGACCTCTGGCTGCCCGACCATGTGGCGCAACTGCTCGCCCTGCTGCAAGGCGCCGACTTCGCGCACTCGCTCCCCCTGCATGTGCGAGACGGGCAAGTCCTGTTCTTCCCTCTGGACCTGGCGCACCCGGCCTATCGCAGCCAGGTGCTCCGGCGCGGCAACCGGGTGCCGCTCTCCTGCGCCGGACACACCTTGAGCTTCTACCGGAGCCTGCCCGAGGGGTGGAGCGACACGCCCCACGGCCTGCCCACCGATTGGCACATGTTCCGCAAGTTCTTGTTCCGCCCCGAATGCCGCTGCGCCAGTGGCGTGTTGCCTACAGCCATCACCTTTCCCAGTCCCCCACGCAAGGACTGGCCGCCCCAGGCCCGGATGAGCGAGCTGCAGGCGTGGCAGGAACGCATCGTTGATCCGGTGCAGCGGCAGGCGCTGGTGCTGCAACTGCTGCAAATGGCCATCAAGGCGCGCGATCAGGAACTGGCCGCCTACCTTGGCCGCATCTGACGCGGATAGGCCGGCGCCGAGCCGTCCATGCGCCTAAGATCAATAGACCTGCGGAATGATGATCTCGTTGGGCACCGGGTGCCTCACGTAGTCCTCATGGCGTACGCGGGGCGGCAACGTGATCGACGGACGCTCGACTTCCCCGTAGCTCACCTTGCTGAGCAAATGGGAAATGCAGTTGAGCCGCGCCTTCTTCTTGTCGTCCGCCGGCACGATCCACCAAGGGGCCTCGGGAATATGGGTGCGCTCCAGCATCACCTCCTTGGCCTGCGTGTAAGCTTCCCATTGGCGGCGGCTCTCCAGGTCCATGGGGCTGAGCTTCCATTGCTTGAGCGGATCGTGGATACGGCTCAGAAAGCGCAGCTCCTGTTGCTCATCGGAGATGGAAAACCAGTACTTGATGAGCTGGATGCCCGATCGCGCCAGCATGCGCTCGAATTCCGGCACCGAGCGGAAGAATTCCTCATACTCGCCATCCGTGCAGAAGCCCATCACGTGCTCCACTCCGGCACGGTTGTACCAGCTACGGTCAAACAGCACCATTTCACCCGCGGCCGGCAAGTGCGATACGTAGCGCTGGAAATACCACTGCGTGCGCTCACGGTCGCTCGGTGCCGGCAGCGCGGCCACACGTGCGACACGCGGATTGAGCCGCTGCGTGATGCGCTTGATCACGCCCCCCTTGCCCGCCGAGTCGCGCCCTTCGAAGATGATCACCATCTTGTGGCCGGAGCTCACCACCCAGTCCTGCAGCTTGACCAGTTCGCCCTGCAGGCGGAACAACTCGCGGAAATACCGGCGGCGGTTTTCCTTGTAGTCCATCGAGTCGACCGTGATGCCGGAGATTTCATCGGCATTGCGGTCTTCGAGCTCCATTTCGAGCTCTTCGTCATACCCGTCCACCAATTCATGGCGCAGGCTTCGCATCAGTTCGTCTTCACTCAAGATTGATCTCCCCAGATCACAGACACGAGGGTTGTTAGGGTGTGTCATCAATTAAAACCCCCACGCGTTGCCAAGCTATGGGGCGCCAGGCTAGGCGTGGAGAGCGCCGTGTACTCGTGTACACAAGCGAGCCACAACAACGCATGGCGCCCCATAGCTTGGCAACCCTACGGGCTGGCTCGCCCTGCGGCGTCTACTTTGTCGGCAGTCTTGACCGTAGATCACTACGGCCTGCGCCTGCCTTCGCGTATCCATCCCCAGGGCGAGCCAGCGCGTGGGGGTTTTAATTGATGACACACCCTAGACTACCTTTCGTTTATGTCAACCTCGTGACTGTCACAAAGACTCGCCCGTTTGGATGCTGTCATACTGATGCGTTTGTCCGCCTCGGCGCCGCCGGGGCACGCCTGTTTTCTTAACCATCCACATTTCCCCGGATAAAAGGAGATTCATATGACCCGTGAAGTCGTTATTGTCAGTGGTGTGCGCACTGCCATCGGTACGTTCGGTGGCGCGCTCAAGGACACCCCCACGGTCGATCTCGGCGCCCTGGTGGTCAAGAGCGCTCTGGAGCGGGCCCAGGTTGAGGGCAAGGACGTCGGCCATGTGGTGTTCGGCCACGTCGTCAATACCGAGCCGCGCGACATGTATCTCTCGCGTATGGCGGCCATCAATGGCGGCTGCCCCAAGGAAACCCCGGCCATGAACGTGAACCGCCTGTGCGGCTCGGGCCTGCAGGCCATCGTTTCGGCCAGCCAGGGCATTTTGCTGGGCGATTACGACGTGGCCATTGGCGGCGGCGCCGAAGTCATGAGCCGCGCGCCCTATGCCAGCCTCTCGAACCGCTTTGGCGCCCGCATGGGCGACACCAAGCTGGTGGACATGATGATGGGCGCCCTGCACGACCCTTTCCACAACATCCACATGGGTGTCACGGCCGAAAACGTGGCTGTCGAACACCAGATCAGCCGTGAAGCTCAGGATGCCCTGGCGCTGGAAAGCCACCGCCGCGCCGAGCAGGCCTGGGCCGAGAACCGTTTCGCCGGCCAGATCGTGCCCGTCATGCTCAAGACCCGCAAGGGTGAAGTCGCCTTCGAGAAAGACGAGCATTTCCGCGCTGGCGCCAAGCTGGAAGACTTCCAGAAAATGAAGCCCGTATTCCTGAAGGAAAACGGCACGGTGACCGCCGCCAATGCCAGCGGCATCAATGATGCCGCTGCCGCTGTGCTGCTGATGGAAGCAGGTGCTGCCAAGGCGCGTGGCGCCAAGCCCCTTGCCCGCCTGGTCGGCTATGCGCACGCTGGCGTGGAGCCCAAGACCATGGGCATCGGCCCCGTGCCGGCCACGCAGATGCTGCTCAAGAAGCTGGGCATGAAGATCGACCAGATGGACGTCATCGAGGCCAACGAGGCCTTCGCCGCCCAGGCTTGCGCCGTGACCAAGGGCTTGGGCGCAGATCCGGCCAAGGTCAACCCCAACGGTTCAGGCATCTCCCTCGGCCACCCGATTGGCGCCACCGGCGCGCTGATCACCGTGAAAGCGCTTTATGAGCTGCAGCGCACTCAGGGCAAGTATGCGCTGGTGACCATGTGCATCGGCGGCGGCCAGGGTATTGCCGCGATCTTCGAGCGCATGTAAATCGGCTCAGGCCATTTTGGCTACGGCTACGGTTCCGTGGCGGCTGGCGCATTCGGCGACAGCCGCTCGGCCAGAGCGTCGATAAAAAAACGCACCTTCGCGGGCACCAGATGGCGGCTGGCATACACCGCCCAGATCGTGAGCGGTTCAAGGGCAGCGTCGCTCAATGCGATCTCGCGCAGCGCACCGCGCGCGAGATCAGCTTCCACGTCCCAGCGGGACAGGCAAGCAATGCCAAGCCCGCCAAGGCAGGCTTCGTGCAGCGCATCGATCGAGTTGGCCGTGAAGCGCCCGCCCACTCTGATCATGCGGCTTTCCTGCGCTGTACGAAAGGCCCAATGCATCGCAGCGCTGCTGGTCAGGCATTCATGACACTGAAGATCCGCCAGTGACACCGGTAAGCTGTACTGGTCGGCATAAGCTGGCGATGCCACGAGAATCCGCGGGTTGTCGGCAATGCGCCGCGCGATCAGGTTGCTGTCCGGCAGTTCGGCAATCCGGATGGCGACATCCATGCCCTCGGCCACGATGTCGATCACCGTATCAGTCAGCTTCAGATCGACCTGCATGGCGGGCCAGGTCCGCATGAAGCGGACGATCATGGGCGCGACGACCTGACGCCCGAATGCCAGCGAAGCGCTCACCCGCAACAAGCCCGCGGGCTGAGCCTCTCCGCCTCGGACGCTCGCCAAGGCCGCCGCCCTCTCTTCGAGCAGCGTCTTCGCGTGCGGCAGAAAGGAGAGGCCATCATCGGTGAGGGAAAGCGACCGGGTCGTGCGGTACAGCAGCCGCACGCCCAACTCCTCCTCCAGCGCGGAAATCAGCCGCGTGGCCTTCATGGGGGAAAGCCTAAGCCGGCGCGCCGCCGCCGCCAAGCTCCCCGCGGAGGTTGTTTCGACCAGCAGCGTCAGAGCATCAAAATCCATTACATCAAATATTGATATAGTCGAATATCATTTTCATACACTATATCTTTTTTAGATTAACCCGTATCTTCTGGTCATCCCCAACATTCACGCATCCAGCCCTCTTGCCTCCCGCGCCAGCGTGAAGGCCATATATCCAGGAGATTTTCGACATGTCAGACCAGCACGCCGCCACCAATAGCGCGAATTCCGGAACCCGCCTCGGCCTTGCCTCGACTTTCGCCATGGCCGGCGCCGCGGGCATCGGGGTGGCGAACATTTACTACAGCCAACCCATGCTGGCAATCATCCAGCAGGATCTGCCAGGCAAGCTTTCCGGGGCGATCCCGACGGCAACCCAACTCGGGTATGCGCTGGGGTTGTTCACGCTGGTTCCGCTTGGCGATCTCGTCGAACGCCGCCGCCTGATCGTTGCGCAGTTCGCGCTGCTATCGGTGGTGCTCTGCTTTGCAGCCATCGCGCCGAACGCGCTGTTCCTACTGCTGGCCTCGCTGGTCATCGGTCTGCTGTCCACGGTGGCACAGCAAATCGTGCCCTTCGCCGCGCATCTGGCCTCACCCGCGCGCCGCGGCGCCACGGTCGGCACGGTCATGGCGGGTTTGCTCACAGGCATCCTGCTGAGCCGCACGCTCGCGGGATTCGTCGCCGCCCACGCCGGATGGCGGGAGATGTTCTGGCTGGCCGTGCCGATTGCCCTCGCGGCCGCCGCGCTCATGGGCGTACTCCTGCCACGCAGCGCGCCGGAAGAAAAGATGGCGTATGGTCAATTGCTGCGTTCCATCGGAGCTCTGTGGGCTGAATTTCCGGCATTGCGCCTGGCTGCATTGACACAAGCTGCGCTGTTCGCGGCCTTCTCGGTGTTCTGGACCGTGCTGGCATTCCGCCTCGAAGAGCCGGCCTTCGGCATGGGCGCGGACATCGCCGGCCTGTTCGGCCTGCTCGGCACGGTAGGTATTCTCGCGGCCCCGATCGCCGGACGTTTCGCCGA
Source organism: Ottowia sp. VDI28 (assembly GCF_049532675.1). Lineage (NCBI taxonomy): Bacteria > Pseudomonadati > Pseudomonadota > Betaproteobacteria > Burkholderiales > Comamonadaceae > Ottowia > Ottowia sp. VDI28. The sequence continues at coordinate 4,340,363 of NZ_CP149820.1, forward strand.
CAAGCGCGGGCCGGCAGGCGCGGTAGTGCTGGGCACCGCCGTGACCCTCGCGGGCTGGATCACGCTCGGCGCTTGGGGGACGGTGATCGGCATGATGGTCGGCGTCATCCTGCTCGACTTCGGCATGCAGGGTGCGCTGGTCTCGAACCAGCACATCGTGTTCTCGCTGCGCCCTGTTGCTCGCGCTCGCCTCAACACGGTGCTGATGGGGGCGATGTTCCTGGGTGGCGCGCTTGGTTCCGCCACGTCCATGCTGGCCTGGAGCAATGGCGGGTGGGTGGCGGTCAGTGCCTTGGGCATCGGCTTCTCGGCCGCCGCCACCCTTCTTCAGCTCAAAGCCAGACGCCAGCGCACGTAATCTTCGCTCAAGCGTGCGCCTGGAACGTATCTACGATCGCTTAAACCTTCACTTCACAGTTGCGCACCACCAGCGTGGTGATCTTGGAGTGCGAGAGCACGCTTTGCGTCACGCTGCCGAGCACCAGCTTCTCCAGCCCGCGGCGGCCATGCGAGCCCATCACGATCAGATCCGCGCCAGCGGCATCGGAAGCCTCCAGAACGCCCCGCCAGATGGCATGTGATTCGACCACGCGCGACTCAGCCTGAACGCCTTGCGCGGCCATGCGTTCGCTCGCGGTCTTGATGGCGGTGTTGGCCTCCGCAGTGGCAGCGGTCAGGTATTGATCCTGCCCATACGCAAAATCAGCCCCCACACCGGTAAAAGGATAGGGATCAATCACGTAGATGATGGTGACGGCGCTGTCGAATGCCTTGGCCAGGCCAATGGCCTTGTCCACAGCGGCCAATGCAGTGGTCGAGCCGTCCACTGGAACCAGAATGTGCTTGAACATGATGTGCTCCTTTCACTGACTGATGAGATGACCTATTGTGTTCCTCTAGCCGGCCGTTTGCTTGATACAGATCAATTCTTAGAACATGGACACGTTCTTACGCTCAAACACTCACCGGATCAAGTAAATCTTCGGCACGCGGGATGAGGGTGTGTCATCAATTAATTCCCCCACGCGCTGGCTCGCCCCGGGGATGGATACGCGAAGGTAGGCGCAGGCCGTAGTGATCTACGGTCAAGACTGCCGACAAAGCAGACGCCGCAGGGCGAGCCAGCCCGTAGGATTGCCAAGCCAGGGGGCGCCATGCGTTGTTGTGGCTCGCTTGTGTACACCAGTACACGGCGCTCGCCTAGCCTGGCGCCCCCTGGTTTGGCAACGCGTGGGGGAATTAATTGATGACACACCCTAGCGTCCCCTGCGGACATGCCAGGCTTTTCGCGCACCAATCCCATACTTGGCTCGCAGCCTTTCTCGGAACGGGAGACCGTTTGCGCACGAGAAAGTAATCGGTTTCCATGGCGGCGGCCGTATCCGTCACCCGCACCAACCGCCCAGCCTCCAGATCCGCGGCGACGAAAGGCAGGCATGCCAGAGCCATGCCCTGGCCAGCGAGGGCGGCATCCAATGCCAGCGCCGTCTGATTGAACACCGCCCCCGGCAGCTTGCTGTCGGACTGCAGGAACCTCGGCCAATGGTCGTGGGCATCATGCAAAAGCGGAAGCGCCCGCAACTGCTCAACACTCAAGGGAAGCTTCAATCCGCCTACCAGGTGCGGGCTTGCCACGGCGATCAGTTCCTGGCGAAAGAGCAACCGCGCCTCCAGGTCGGACGGAAACGGCATGCGGGTCAGCCGCACGGCAATATCCACCTGATGGCGGTCGAAATCCGATAGCGCCTCGGTGGCCACGGTGCGCAACTCCACACCGGGCAAGGCCGTATGCAATTCGGCCAGGCGCGGAATCAACAGCTTGGAGGCCACCGTGGGCGTCACGCTGATCGTCACCATGTCTGGCTGCGCCAGGAGCCGGCCTGTTGATTCCGCCAGGGTATCGAAGGCACGGGTCACCTCTGCAAGATAGGCCGCGCCCGGTGGTGTCAAGGCCAACCCACGCGCGAGCCGCTGAAACAAGGCCATGCCCAGATGCGATTCCAAGGCGCGCACCTGCTGCGCAACGGCCCCTTGCGTCACGCCCAACTCATCGGCCGCGGCGCGAAAACTCAGCCTGCGGCCGGAAACCTCAAAGGCGCGCAAGGCATTCAACGGGGGCAGCTTTCGGCGGGATGAAATCATGATTGCGGACGCCACAGGCTAAGACCATAGTTTTTCTACACTCTATCGCATTAATTCATGACGTGAGAATTTTCCACCGAACCCACATAATTGGTCTGACTATCAAGCTATTGGAGATTTTTATGACTGTAGAAAAAGTAGCGCTTATCACCGCGGGTGGTTCTGGCATGGGTGCGGCGGCCGCCCGCAAACTGGCCCATGACGGTTATCGCATTGCCGTGCTTTCCTCGTCGGGCAAAGGCGAAGCACTGGCCAAGGAGTTCGGCGGCGTGGGCGTGACGGGCTCCAACCAGTCGAATGACGACGTGCGGCGGCTCGTTGATCTGGCGATGGAGCGGTGGGGCCGTATCGATGCCCTCGTCAATTCGGCTGGCCATGGCCCGCGCGGGCCTGTCCTCGACATCAGCGACGAGGATTGGCACAAGGGCATGGAGGTTTACTTCCTCGGCGCCGTGCGGCCTACCCGGTTGGTAGCTCCGATCATGGCGGCACAAGGCGGTGGCACCATTGTCAACATCTCCACCGCCTGGGCCTTCGAGCCTTCCGAGATGTTCCCAACCTCGGCCGTCTTCCGCGCCGGGCTGGCCAGCTTCACCAAGATTTTTGCCGATACCTATGCGGCGAAGAATGTCCGCATGAACAACGTCTTGCCAGGTTGGATCGACAGCTTGCCTGCTACCGACGAGCGGCGTGGCAGCGTGCCTATGGGACGGTATGGGAAGGCTGAGGAAATCGCTGCGACGGTGGCTTTTTTGTTGTCGGATGGGGCGGGGTATATCACTGGGCAGAATATTCGGGTGGATGGGGGGATTACTCGTGCGGTGTGACTTGTCTTGGGTCTCGCCTCTACTGCTGCTTTTTTAATAGCCTTCTGTTGTTTGAATTGAGGTCGGAGGCCGGGATTGCCCCCGGCGGTGCACCTACTCTTCTTTGCGTCGCCAAAGAAGAGTAGGCAGAAGAAAGGCGACCCCACTGCCCGCGTCCCTGCGCTGCGCTCCGGGCAGCCTGCGATGCTCGGTCAAGGGGCGGTGCTGCAGAACTCGCTTTGTTCACTACGTTCACGCCGCTCAAACAGCTGCAGCAAGCTAGAGCACAAAGCAAGGGCATCTTGCAGTGCCCTTGCCCGCCCCTTGTCCTGCGCTTCTCAGCGCGGGCAGAGGGGGCCCGTGGCTCGGGCCATCGCTGCGCTCGGCCACCGAATAGTCAGACCGCGCCCCGCTCGATGGTCTTGCTCCCTCCCTCTCTGGGGGAGGATTGGGGGCAGGCCATCCTGTGGGGGCTTTCACTGCAGTATCTGCACAACAAAAGCCCATTCGGATCAACCGCCGTGAAAGCCCCCATCCCTGCCTTCCCCCAGCGGGGGAAGGAGTAAGACAGCGGAGCCTGCTGATTCGCGGGCCGAGCGCAGCAATGGCCCGACTCAGGCTCCCCGCCCCTCTGGCCGTGTGTATGGACCGGGGACATGGTGGACACCTGTTCGGGGACATGGTGAACGGTTTTTTGGATATTAAACAATGACTCTGCCGGCCTGTATAGACTGATCGCGCAGATCAATGCGAGCAATTCGAAGGGTGCTCCAGAACACGTCATAGCATCCATCTTCAGTGGGATCGGCGCGCACGGCCACCTGCTGGCCTTTGAAGGCCTTGCCGACCTTCCAGAGGCGGTTTTTCCAAGAGATGGCGCCTTGCTTTTGCACCTGGCGCACCTGCTCGGCGCTGGCGTATTCAGGCTCTGCGGGCCGCTCGCAGTACGGCCTGGGACTGGTCCGGTATCGCACGATCGGCACTTGCATGTCCAGCGCCTGGTGAGGGCGTTGTTGGTTGTACACCTGGCGCCAGCGGTCAAAGGCGTGCTGGGCTTCGCTCAGGTTGGCAAGAGGCAACCCCTGCAGCAGCTCCGCCTTGAGTGTGCGGTGAAAGCGCTCATCTTTGCCTTGCGTTTGAGGATGGTAGGGCCGTGAGTGGCCCACTCGAATCCCCTGACGCATCAGCCACAGATCCAGGCTGGTGTAGTGACAGCCATCGTAGCCACCCCATGGGCTGCCGTTGTCCATGGTCATTCGAGCGGGCACACCATAGCGACGCATCACCATCTCAAGACGCTGCACCACGGTGGCTTCCTGCTCATCGCCGCACGCCTGCAGACACACGGCATACCGGGAGTGGTCATCAAGAATCGTCAGTGGGTGGCAGCGTCCGCGCAGCATGGCTACGTGGCCTTTGAAATCCATCTGCCACAGATCGTTGGGCTCAGGGTGCTCAAAGCGCCTCCAGGGCGTGGCTGCCTCACTGGCCTGACCCAAAATCAAACCATGGCGACACAAGATCGCATGCACGGTGCTCACTGCAGGCACTTTGACTCCTAAGTTCATCAATCTGTGCGTGAGCTTGCGTGCGCCCCAGGCGGGGTGCTCCTGGCGTAACTGACAGACTTGCTGCTCGAACTCAAGCGGGCATTGATTGGGTGAATGCTTAGGCCTGCGGCTTCGATCGCTCAAGGGCTGAAGCTGGCGAGCACGCTCAAGCCATTTGTAGCCTGTAGTGGGGCTAATGCCAAAGCGCAAGCACAGTGCTCGGATATTGGATTGTTCGTGCTGGGCGAGCGCTACAAATTCTTCGCGTAGGGACATGGCTGAGCTTTCCTGCCAAGGCATCGGTGACCTCCTATAAGGCTGTTCGATACCTAAGCTTGATCTGTTCACCATGTCCCCGAACAGGTGTCCACCATGTCTCCGGTCCATACAGCCGTGCCGAGGAGCGCAGCGCATGGGGCGGGCGGGAGCACTGCAAGATGCTCCTGCTTCGTGCTCTAGCTTGCCGGCGTTGTTTGAGCGGCGTGAACGTAGTGAACATAGCGAGTTCGACGGCACCGCCCCATGCGTGAGCACCGCAGGTTGCCCGCAGCGAAGCGAAGGGACGCGACCGGCCAGGGCGGCAAGTGGGGTCGCCTTTTCTTTGGTGTCTTTCTTTCGGCCGGCGATCCGGTAGCGACGCAAAAGAAAGATACTGCACTGCCGGGGGCATATCCCGGCCTCCGACCGTAGGTCAACAACAGAAGGTCATCTAAAAAAGCAGCGTATCAATCAACCACCGCATACCCCGCAAACACCCCCAACTCACCCCAATTGGGTAACAGCCAACGCCTGATCCCTCTCCATCAAAATGGCATATTTCTGCTGCATGTCAAACAGGTTAGCCTCATGCGGCTCCAGCGCCCTGTCACCCACACAGTCCGTCACCACCAACGGCCTGAACCCCCATGACATGGCATCAACCACGCTGGCCCGCACGCACCCGCTCGTGACCGCGCCCGCCACCAGCAAGGTCTGTACGCCACGCTGCGCCAGCCACGGGCTCAGGTTGGTGCCGAAGAAAGCCGAAGGCACTGTCTTGCGCACCACCAGTTCACCAGGCACGGGTGCCAGCACATCCACCACCTGACTCGACGCCAGGTCTTCCTTGAGGCCCAGCAGGTTCGGCACCTTGAGCGAGAAAATGTTGCCGTCCGCGTCGTCGTCCTGATAGACGATGCGGCTATGCGCCACGGGCCAGCCGCGCTCGCGCGCGGCAGCCAGCAAGCCACGCGTGCGTTCGATGGCCGCCGGAATATTGCCACCGCCAAACTGCGCCGGATCCGCGAATCCATTCACGAAATCGACGATCAACAGACCATAGGGCGGGCGAGCCTCCATGACAGCGCCAAACCCCTGGCGTCCATAGACCTCGGTATCTCGATCCTTGCTGCTCATTGCCCTGCTCCTTCAACAACCTTGCCTTTAAGAACCACCACTTCGCCATCCAGGCTGACAGTGCAGTTCCGCAACGGAATATCGATATGGCAGGCCGTGGTGCGCTGGCCGCCCGCCTCGTTGTTGGGGCCCAGAGAGAACAGGAAATTGCCCTCGAATGCGCGCGCGTCCATGGCCAGCGTCTGCTCCTTGTCGTACAGGGCGAGCGTGGACCAATGGCAGCGCGGCTGCAGGCCCCAGCCGATGTGCGACATCGCATAGGCCTCAGGGTCCTTGAACGTGGACATGTACTCGCTGAGCAACTGGGCGTCTATCCCGCCTTCGATGGCGGTGGCGTAACCCTTTTCAACCGTGATGCGAACGGGGGCCGTGGTGTAGCTCTTCTGCGGCAGGAGGATGTCGCCGGTATCAACCACAATCGTGCCATGGCTGCCGCCCTCGTTCGCGAACGTGAACAGGAACCCGCTCGGCCAATGATCCCAGCGGCCGGGCTCGTCGACGAATCCATATTCACTGATCGTCGGAAACTCGCCAAGATCGAAAGTGACATCCGTACCAGCGTCGGAAACCACCCTCATCTGGCGCGCCTTGCGAAGTTTCTCCGATGCCGCGAGCACCCGGGCACGGTCGGCCTCGGTGGGCACAGTGCGCACCAGCACTTCCGGCGGCTCCACCGCCAGCAGGATCTTCGTACCGGATTCCAGGATATCGATCTGCTCGGGCGAGAACAGCAGCGTCATCAGGTCGAGCACGAGGTCACTGGCCTTCAACGCCGCAATGGCTGCGGGGTTGCCCGTGAGCGGGGTTTCGCCCAGGTAGGCAAGAGGATCCCGGCTCAACGAACGGTGCGCGTTGACGGGAGGCAAGTCCACACGGCTCACGACCGCTCCCGCGGCTTGCGCCGCCATCGTGGCAGCGCGGAGCGTCTGCGGATGGGTCGCGGCCCCCGTCAGGATGGTCACGCTCTGGCCGGGTTGCACTTTCGACAGGCGCAGCACTTCTGCCCACGCCTGGGTCAATTGATGATCGCTCACGGGCATGTCGCTCTCCTAGATCAAACGGGCACTCAAACAGATACTCAAACACGAACGCCGAGAAAATCGCCGAACGCGGCGTAGAAACCTTCTTCGTTGTCCCAGGGGATCATGTGTCCGGCGCCGGGCACCCGGTGGTGCAGCACGCCAGGCACCATGCCTTCGATTTCCGCCACGTCCTCAGGCTTCACGACATCGCCGCGCTCGGCCGTCATGAGCAGCGCAGGCACGCGGATGCCGGGCAGGAACCGGTGGAAATCGTCGGTATGGAAACCATCGAACGAGGTCTTGATGGCACGAAGATCGCAGGTATGGAGCCATTCGGCGCGCAGATCAAGCTGCTCATCGGTCCAGGTAGGGCAAAAGCCCCGCATGGTTTCCCGGTTGCACCCCAGGGTCGCCGCGGCGATGGAGTCCGCATACCAGGCGTAGTTGGCCGGGTAAGGCCGCCTTCCCGGGCCTGAAACCGGCGGGTCGATCATGACGACCCGCGTCAGGCCCTGCGGCGCGGCCGCTGCCGCGCCGGCCACGATGCGCCCTCCCATCGAATGGCCCACAAGCGCATAGCGCTCAAGGCCCAGCGCCTTCACCAGGGCCACGGCATCGGCGATCTGCGCGTCGAGCGAGTAATCCAGTTGGTCGGAGGCCGAGGAAAGCCCACGCCCGCGCACGTCCAGCACATAGGTGTCGAAGTGGCGGCCCAGTCTTTCACCCACGAAGCCCCAGGTGATGGCCGGGCTGGTGATCCCCGGCACGAGCACGACGGCGTCGCGCTGCGCACGCTCACCCCCTGCCCCGCCATAGCGCAATACGTGCTGCCGGATACCGTTGGCCGCGAGATTGAGGCCGTGCACAAATGTGGTGGTCATGGCGTCCCTCCTTCAATCCGCGTAAGCGCCGGAAAGAAGCGCGCCGGCACCGGGAACCACGGGCTCCAGCTGCAGCGCCTTGAGCATCATGTAGGTGGTGGCCACCGAGGCGGTCACCACCGGCTTGCCCGTCATGGCCTCCACCTTGGCAATGGCAGGCAGCGAGGGCATCTGCACACAGGCGGAAAGCACGATCGCATCCGCATCCGCATAGTTCAGCGAGCGCACGATCTCCGGCAGCCGGGCCGGATCGTGGCGGCCCACCTCCAGATTGTCGGGAATCTCCAGCGCGCGGTAGTCCACCACCTCGTGGCCCTCTCGCCGGATATAGTCCACCACCAGTTCCGTCAGCGGTTTCATGTAGGGTGCGACGACGGCGATCTTCTTGGCTTTCATGATCTTGAGCGCATCGACCAGGGCGCCCGCGCTGGTAATGACTGGTGCCGTGCCGCAGTTTTCCTCGGTGCGTTCGTGCAAGCGCTTCTGCGACACGCGGTGATAGCCCGGCCCCATGGCCATGATGGCCACCAGGCAGGCATAGCCCAGCACATCGACACGCGCGTCGCTGAGTTCGATGGCGCAGCGGTCGGATTCGGCATCCATGGCCGCGAGTTCTTCCTTGACCACCTTCTTCATGCGCATGCGGCTGGAGTGGAAGGTGAAGCGGTCGGCGGGCCGGATCTGCTGGCGTGCCGTCAGCATGGCCGGAATCTCGGTCTCCATCGTGGTGTTCGAGCTGGGAACAATCTGCCCGATTCGGAAATTCTTGATCATGATTGGATGCCCTTTGGCTTAGTCTTTATAGTTTGAACAGGCGGCGCGCGTTCCCGCTGCACACGAGCTGGCGCGTGGCCTCGTCCATCGGCGTTTTCTCGATGAATTCGCACGCGGCTTCCGTGGATTCGTAGGGATAGTCGATCGAGAAGAGCACGTTCTCCGCCCCCATTTCGCCGATCGCGCCGAGCAAGGTCGGTGCCGAGCAGACGCCTGAAGTCGTGATGAAAATATTCGACTGGAAATACGCCGAAGGCATCTTCTTCAATGTAACGCCGTGCGGATAGGCCTCGAACCGGCTGTCCAGCCGCCAACGCATGAAGGGGAGGAATTCACCCATGTGGCCCAGCACGATCTTCAGATTCGGAAACCGGTCGAACACGCCGCCAAACAGCAGGCGCAGCGCATGGCCGCCGGTTTCCACCCCCCAGCCGAACGAGGCCCCCTGCAGCACCGGCATGTCCCGCAGCAGCGCCGGCATCTCGCTGAAGCCAATGGGGTGCAGATAGACCGGCACATCGAGCGCCTCGACACCCGCCCAGAACTCATCGTACGCCCGGTCGTCGTAATAGCGGCCGCAGGTGTGGCCGTTGATCAGCGCCCCCTTGAAGCCCAATTGGCCTACAGCCCGCTCGAGCTCGCGCAGCGCTTGCGCCGGATCGTGCATCGAGAGGTGCGCGAAGCCGCCGAAGCGTTCACGGTGGGGTGCGATCCGCTCGGCCAGCAGATCGTTGTTCTCAGCCGCCAGGCGCTGGGCCAGCCGGACATCAGGTTCTGCCTGCATGCCCGGGCCACTCTGCGAGAGGATCACGTACTCCACGTTATGGCGGTCCATGTCGGCCACACGCCCGCCATCGAAATCCTCCAGCCGGTCCAGGAGTTCACGGCGCGCTTCGGCGCTCATGTGCTGAGTGAAAGTCTTCGCGTACTCGGCGAACACGGGCGTCGAGAAATGCTCTTCGAACGCGATCTTGGGTGTAGTTTTCAAGGCAATGCTTCCAGGTGAGCGACGACTTAAGCCGGATAGACCAGGTCGTTGGCGAGGATGTTGGTGTCGTGAATGACCTGGCGCTCCGCCAGGAACAACCGCCCGTCCACATGCGTGAAGCGATCGTGGTAGCACGCGGCCAGATGCAAGGTGGAAGGCCCCTCGACCAAGGTCTGCACGAGCAGGAAGGGAGTCTGTGCCACGATGCCGTCGCTGCTTTCGGCTTCGACGCGCGTGGCGCCGAGCAGATGCATGGTGTAGCGTGGGGCGAACATCTGCGTGCGCGCCACCGCCACCGCGCGGTCCATCATCATGGCGCGCCCTTCGCAATACACCAGCCCGACCGGCAAGCCCAGATCGGCGTTCTCGCGCGAGGTGACGCGATAGAGCGCATCCTCCGTGAAGAACGCCGGCCAGGACTCAACGTCGCCCCGGTCGAGCGTGGCGCAATACTCGGTGTTGAAGGCCGTGATCTCTTCACGCAAGGCACTGACGCGCGCCAGCGGCAGTGTGCAGGGGCGATAGGCGTAGTCGTTCATTGGGCTTCTCCTTCCACCCGAAACCCCATGACTTCGCGGTAGTAGACATACATGGACCGGATGGCGGCCTCAGAGATCAGCGTTTCGGAGGTACCGACACGGCCTGGATCGAGGCGGATGTGGTTGATGCCGGTACTGGAGCGGCGAACGCCTTCCTGCACGAACTTCATGGCTTCGTTGTCTTCCAGGCCCAGGAAGCCCGAGGGGCCCATCAGGTTGCCCTGGCGCAGGCGATGGCGCTGCATCTCCGGGGTGTCGTCCTCGTAGCCGAACATGGTCCATTGCATGATCTGGCTGTTCGGTCCATTGGGAATGATCTGGCGCACCCCCAAGGTATTCATCTCGCGCTGGATGATCAGGTTCGGCCAGATCGTCGTCATGGTGACGGACCAGGGTGAATCGAACTCGCGTACGAAATCCAGGAAACGCTCGTCGCGCAGGCGAAGCCCGTCATGGAAGGAGCGCATCTCCTTCTTGTTCTCCTCGCTGACCGTGGCGTATTTTTCCTCGGACTTGGCCGACCCCATGATGCCGTGGCGGCCATGCTGGTTGTCCGCGAACATCATTGACTTGTTGCCCGCGACCATCAAGCCGAACACGACCAGGAAGGAGTGCAGCAGCGTCGCATGGTACGGATCCTTCAGGTTCTCGTGGTACATCTTCCAGTTGCTCGGCAACTCATTGCGGTAGTAGCCCAGCACCTTGAGTTTCCTGCCCGTGAAGGTCGTGTCGAACTCCTTGAGAATCTCCGGTGTCAGGTACTCCTCAAGGGATTCCACCTTGTCGGAGTAAGAGGCGAAGATGACCCCGTTGCGCGCGGTCACACGCAACTGCCGCGTGCCGTGGTCCGCATTCTTGAAGTCCTTGGGCATGCCGCCCATCTTGTTGACGCCCCGCTTGAAAGGCACGCCCTGCAGGTTGCCCTTGAGATCGTAGGACCACTGGTGGTACGGGCAGACGAACTCCTTGGCGTTGCCTTGGTTGTGACGGCAGAACTCCGCGCCGCGGTGCGCGCACCGGTTCTCGAACACCGCGATGCTGCCGTCTTCCGCACGCGAGACCACGACAGGCGTGGCACCCACGTAGGAGCGTTTGAAATCGCCCACGTTCGGAATCTCCGCCTCCAGGGCCACGAAGTTCCAGGTGTCGCCACGAAAGATCTTCTCCATTTCCTGGTCGTACACCTGTTGGCTGGTATAGACCCAGTCAGGAATGGTGTTGAGCGCATCAGCGGGCCAGACACAAGCCTCCAGCGGCGGATTCTTGGCTGCATCCGTTAACCCGATCACGGTTTGGGATTGATACATGAAGTTTTCCTTGCAGTCTTGAGAGAGTCTCTGGGTTCAGGTCTCAGTGGATTGCAATGCCATGGCGGACTTCACCCAGGCACGCAATGGAAGAGGGCTTGTTTCGAAATCAGCGGTGTCGAATGCCTTGCGCGTTTCGAACAGGGGCCTGAGCGCGCGCAGATCGCCTCCCGCGTTCAGTGCGATTCCGTGCACAGGAACACCCTCGCGATGGCCTATCCACACCGCCTTGGCCTCGTTCAGATGGCCGCGGCGCACATAGGCCAGGTCCGGGGCGCCCAGACCGAGCATCTGGATGTTGTGCTTCCCCTGGTCAGTCCAGAACCACGGAAAGGCCTGTTTGGCCGAAGGGAGCCCCAGCAAGCCCGCGGCGGCCGTTTCGGCCTGCGCATTGGCGTTCTGCCACGATTCGATGCGCATGGGCCGATCAAGATGCGCGTTGAACTGGCTGGCGCAGTCGCCGGCGGCAAAGATGTCAGGATGGGAGCTCTGGCACGCGGTGTTCACCAGGATGCCTCCGTTCTTTTCGTCCATAGCCAGACCCGCGTCTTGCGCCAGCGCCACCTCCGGCAAAAGCCCAATGGCCACCAGCACCTGATCCGCGCGGATGATCTCGCCGCTGCCAAGCTCAATCTCGACCCCATGGGCATCCGTGCGGGCCGCACGCAAGGCTTGCCCCAGCTCGATCCTGGCGCCCTCGCCGCGCAAGGCTTCCGACAGCCAGCTAGACACCTCTTGCGGAAGGAAGCGCCCCAAAAGAACAGGAGCGCTCTCGATGACGGTGACCCGCGCCCCGCGGCGCAATGCAGAGGCAGCCACTTCAAGCCCCAGGAATCCGCCGCCAATGACCGCAAGATGAATCCCTCCGGTGAGCACACCGCGCAGCATCCGGGCATCGTCCAGGCTGCGCATGTAATGCACGCGCGGAGCGCCCTGAGGCAGATCGGGCAGTTCACGGACCTTGCCGCCTGTCGCGAGCAGACAGCGGCCGTAGCTCAACTGGCGGCCATCGTCCAGATGCAACAGCCTGGCCTCGGCATCCAGCCGCAGGACGCGGACACCCGGCATGAACTGCACGTTGCACTCCGTGAACTGCGTCGCCGTCAACACCTCAAGCGTGGGCTCGGTGTCGTCGCACAGCACAGCCTTCGACAAAGGCGGACGTTCATACGGCGCATGAAGCTCGGCCCCAATCATGGTGATGTTTCCCGCATACCCTTGGGTACGCAAGGATTGTGCCGCGCGGGCAGCCGCCTGGCCTGCGCCCACGATGACGATCGGTGCGCCCTTCTCGTTCATGCGTCCGCCGGCACAGCCATGTAGATGTCATCCGCCTCGCGCCGGATCTCGTGCGTGCGCAGATCCTGCGTGGCAGGAGCGCACTGCACCTTGCCCGTACGGATATCAAAGCGTGCCTGATGCAGCGGACACTCGATGCACCCGTCTTCCACATAGCCCTCCGACATCAGCGCTTCCGCGTGCGTGCAGCGATCGTCCGTGGCAAAGAACTCGCCATCGATCCGATACAGGGCCACGCGCAAGCCCTGCACATTGACGCTCTTCACCTCATCGTCAGCGAGATCGCCGGCCGATGCAATACGAATCCAGTTCATCTTTCCCACCTATCCCGAAATCATCCAGGAGCGAGGATTCCATCATCCTCTACCCCTTCAAAATTGCTCAGTACACCAATATATTAAGACCGAAATCTCAATCCGACAAGTGGGCTGAACAAGGGATTCGGCACATTCTCAGGACCCGATCAGCCTGAGCACTGACCGAACATCCCAAGCCTCTCCGCGAAGCGCGCACCAACTCATCGCACTCCACCCAAAAGGGTGCATCTCATCGCACTAAACAGAGGCAAAACTCGCTCTAAGGACACGGAACGAGACCAGGAATCAGCCTCCGCCTCGGCCAGCTCAAAAAAATTTCGCGCCAGGCTTCAGACACTAGGAAAAACCCTAGGCATTCGGTACTGACAGCAGACCGCTGCTCCTCTATAGTTCAGTGCACTGACATTTTATGCATAGCACCAGCATGATTTTCGTCAGCACCGGCTGCTTGGCATTCAAATTGCTTATCGCCTATTGATGCCGGTTGGTCATCTTTCATACATGCAATTCAGGAGAAGGAACATGCAGCGTCGTGGTTTTCTAGGAAAAGCAGCAACCGTGGGTGGCGTTGGCGCGGCGATGATCGCGTCACCGGCCGCTCACGCCCAGCAACCCACCGTGCGCTGGAGGATGTCTACCTCCTGGCCCAAGAGCCTGGACAACATGTATGGCTCGGCGGAGCGGCTGTGCAAGCGTGTTGGCGAGCTCTCGGGCGGGCGTTTCGAGATTCGCCCGTTCACCGGCGGCGAGATCGTTCCGCCCGCGCAGAACATGGATGCCGTGAGCAATGGCACGGTGGAATGCAACCACGTGCTGGCCACGTTCCATCTTGGCAAGAACAGCGCGGTGGCGTTCGACACAGGCCTGTCTTTTGGCCTGAACGCCCGCCAGCACAACGCCTGGGTGATGCACGGCGGCGGCATGGCGCTCCTGCGCAAGCTGTACAAGCAATACGGCATCGTCAACTTCGTCAGCGGCAACGTGGGCGTGCAGATGGGTGGCTGGTTCCGCAAGGAAATCAAATCCGTGGCGGATCTGAAGGGTTTGAAGATGCGCATCGGCGGCATCGGCGGCATGGTGCTCTCCAAGCTGGGTGCCCTGCCTCAGCAAATTCCCCCAGGCGACATCTACTCCTCGCTGGAAAAAGGCGCCATCGATGCCGCCGAATGGATCGGCCCCTTCGATGACCTGAAACTGGGCCTGAACAAGGTCGCCCCCTACTACTACTCACCCGGCTGGTTCGAAGGCAGCGCCTCGATCACCACGATGGTCAACGAGAAGGCCTGGGCTGCGCTTCCCGCCGAGTTCAAGACCATCTTCGAAGTCGCCTGCAACGAGCAAACATTGGCCATGCTGGCGCACTACGACGCTACCAACCCCGCCGCGCTCAAGCAGTTGGTCGCCGGCGGCGCCAAGCTGGCCTATTTCCCGCGCGACGTGATGGATGCTTCCTACAAGGCTTCCCAGGAGCTGTGGAAAGAGTTGTCCGCCAGCAACCCTGATTTCAAGGCGATCTTCCCGCAGTGGCAAGCCTTCCAGCGCGAGCAGGTGGAATGGTTCCGCGTCGCTGAAGCCGCGCTCGACGGCTACACCTTCAACGCCGTCTCTCGTCGCTAGGAAATGGCCCCCACGCTTCCCCGCTTCGCGTGGTCCGCTGCCCCCGTGGGGGTGCTTTTTCATCTTGGGGCGGCCCGGCGACGAAAAATGGCCCCACGCTTCCCCGCTTCGCGTGGTCCGCTGCCCCCCGTGGGGGCCCTTTTTATCTTGGGAGCGGCCCGGCGATAAAAAGTATCACCATCTGCTGAATCGAAGTTATGGACCTTAGCGAAAACGCAAAAATCAAAGCCGGCGGGCAAGGCATCGGGGCGCGTGTCCCTCGCAAGGAAGATGCCCGCCACCTTGCCGGCAAGGGCAACTTCGTCGGAGACATGGCCATGCCGGGCCTGTGCGAGGTGGCCTTCCTGCGCAGCCCCCTCGCCCATGCGCGAATCCAGGCGGTCCATGTGCCTTCCGAGATCGCCGAGATGGTTATCCTCCGGCAGGACATGGCAGGCGCGAAGGATATCGTGGCCGCCTCCACGCTGCCCACCTACCAGGAATCCGCCCAGCCTCCGCTGGCATCGGGCAAGGTCCGTTTTGTCGGCGAACCTGTCGCCCTGGCATTTGCGCCGACCCGGGCCCAGGCAGAAGACCTCGTCGAACGCGTGGAGGTCGACTACGACGAACTGCCGGTCTATGCGAACGTCTGGTCGGCCCTGGACGCGCAAGAGCACCTCGTGCACGAGTCCTGGCACGACAACCGCTTCGTCACCCTGAAGGCGGACAAGGATTTCGACACGCTGGCCGCTCAGGCCGAAGTCAAGGTGACGCGCAAGATCGAGCTGTCTCGGCAGTGCATGGTGCCCATGGAAGGCAAGGCCGTGCTCGCATACTGGGATTTCCAGGTCGATCAACTGGTGGTCGTCAGTGCCACGCAGGTGCCTCACCTCATTCGTACGGGCCTGGCGCAGTTTCTGGATCTTCCCGAGGAACGGGTTCGCGTGATTTCGCCGGATGTGGGCGGCGCGTTTGGGTACAAGTGCGTGCTGCAGCAGGAAGAGTTGTGCATCGCCTGGCTCGCCATGACGTACCGCCGCCCCTTCCGTTACCTCGAGGACCGGCGCGAACATCTGATCGCTGGCGCCAACTCCCGCCAGCACCACTATGAAGTCACGGCCTATGCCGACCGCAGAGGACGCTTGCTGGCACTGGATGCCGTCATCACGATCGATGGCGGCGCCTATTCGGTGTGGCCTTTCACGGTAGGGCTGGAGCCCGGGCAAGCCGTGGGAAACCTTCCTGGTCCCTATGATTTCCGGGGCTATCGCTGCGAGACGCGCTGCGTGGTCACGAACAAACCTGGATTCGTTCCCTATCGGGGCGTGGCGCGCACCGGAGTGTGCTTCGCGCTGGAGCTGTTGATGGATGCCCTGGCACGGGAAGTCGGCCGCGAACCATCGCAAGTGCGGCTCGAAAACCTGGTCAAGCCAGAGCAGATGCCGTATGTGAATGTGGCCAACAAGCACATGGACGGCGGCGACTACCCGGCCAGCCTGCGCCGCGCGATGGAGATGATTGGCTTTGAAGCCGTGCGGGAACGCCAGCGCCGCGGCGAGCCTGATGGCCGCTTGATCGGCATCGGCACCGCTACCTACACCGAACAATCCGCCCATGGCACGTCCGTGTTCGCGGCGTGGGGTACCGCGGTGATTCCGGGTTACGACCAGGCCATGATCCGCCTGACGCCAGATGGCGGCCTGGAGATCCGCGTGGGCGTGCATTCGCATGGCCAGGGCATGGAAACCAGCTTCGCGCAGATCGCCAACGAGATCATCGGCGTGCCGATCGAGCGCGTGCGCCTGCTGCATGGCGACACCGGCCAGACGCCCTACTCCAGCGGCACCTATGCATCGCGCTCGCTGGTCATGTCCGGCGGCGCAGTGGCCATCGCATGCAAGCAACTGCTGCCGAGGCTGCGCCATATCGCGGGGCACCTCATGGGAGAAGACCCTGCCGTGGTGGCGCTGGCGGACGGGCATGCCCATGCGGGCCAGAAGTCCGTACCGCTCGCCGATATCGGCAATGCCTGGTATGTGAACCCGCAGCGATTGCCCGCGGATGTCGACCGCGCCGGACTGGAAGTGTCCACAGGCTACAAGCCCAAGGTGGACACCGGCGCGTTCACCTACGCGAGCCATGCGGCCGTGGTGGCCGTGGATACCGAGACGGGCGTGGTGGAAATTCTCGACTACGTCGTGGTGGAAGACTGCGGCGTGATCGTCAATCCGATGATCGTGGAAGGCCAGACCATCGGCGGCGTCGCGCAGGGCATTGGTACCGCGCTGTACGAGGAAATGCAGTACGACGAACAAGGGCAGCCGCTGGCCTCCACCTTGGCCGACTACATGCTGCCCGGCGCGACAGAGGTGCCTGCCATCCGCATCGATCACTTCGAAACGCCCTCGCCCCACACTGAATTCGGCGCCAAGGGGATGGGCGAAGGCGGTGCCATTGCGCCGCCAGCGGTGCTTTTCAACGCCGTGAACGACGCTCTGCGCCCGCTGGGCGCGCCTGAGCTGCTCATGACACCGCTGACTCCGCGCCGCCTGTTGACCGCTCTCGCGGAAGCACGGAACACCGCCACGCCGGAGGCCGCACGATGAAAGCCGCCGTATTCGACTATCAATGCCCCGCGGACCTGCAGGAGGCCCGCCAAGCCCTTCAGAGCGCTGACGGCCTTGCCAAGATCATGGGAGGCAGCCAGTCCCTGGGCCCCATGCTCAACCTGCGCCTGGCCCGGCCGGCCACCGTGGTGGACGTATCGCGGTTGCCCGAGTTGGCGCAGGTACGCGTGGAAGGAAGCCGGATCATCGTCGGCGGTGCCGTCACTCACGCCGCCATCGAGGACGGCTTGCACGCACCGCTGCAAGGCCACCCGATGCATGAAATAGCCGCCGGCATTGCCTACCGCGCCGTGCGCAACCGTGGCACCCTGGGCGGAAGCCTGGCACACGCTGACCCCGCCGCCGACTGGATCGTGACCCTGACGGCGCTCGACGCGCAGCTCACGCTGAGTTCGGCGGGCGGAGAACGGAACATCGCCATGCGCGATTTCATGCAGGCCGCCTACACCACAGCCCTGGAAGCGCAAGAGATCATCGTGTCGGTCAGCGTGCCGGACGCGCGGGGAGGCCGCTGGGGTTACTACAAGTTCTGCCGCAAGCCTGGCGAGTTCGCGGAAGCCAGCGCTGCCGTCTGGCAGCCGCCGCAGGGAGGCGCCGCGACCCTGGTGCTCGGCGCGCTCGACGGCGTGCCCATGCAACTGCCCGAACTCGCACTGCACATCGGGCGCGAGGGTTCAGCCGCCGCATCCCGCGAACGCATCGAGCAGGCGATACGGACCGCCCTGCCGCAGCGCGATGCCGTCGACCACCGGCTGCATGCCGTCTGCCTGGCGCGTGCCCTTGCGCAAGCCGGTTTGGCATAACGCGCGGATGTCTGGAGAAACCACAATGAACAGCGTTACCCTGGAAGTCAACGGGCGCCGCTTGCAGACCGAGGTCGAGCCGCGCACGCATCTTGGAGATTTTCTGCGCGACACCGCTCGCCTGACTGGCACCCACCTGGGTTGCGAGCATGGCGTTTGCGGTGCCTGCACCGTACTGGTGGACGGCAGGCCGGTGCGGTCATGCATCACCTTCACGGTGGCTTGCGAAGGCCGCCACGTCACGACCGTCGAAGGTTACGAGGGCGATGAAGTCATGCGCAGGCTGCGTGAGGCGTTCACGCGGCACCATGCCCTTCAGTGCGGTTTCTGTACCCCGGGCATGCTGGCCACGGGCCGCGACATCGTGCTGCGCCTGCCTGAGGCCGACGAAGCCCGCATCCGGCTGGAGTTGGCCGGCAACCTGTGCCGCTGCACCGGCTATATGGGCATCGTGGCCGCCATTGGCGACGTGCTGGGCCAACTGCGGCGTGAGCCGCATCCCGAAGTCACCGGGCTGCGCGAGAAGATGCGCGCAGGCATACCTGTATCGCCCGTGCCAGTGGCGGCTCAGGATGGCATCAAACCCATGCCGGCATTCGCGGGCCTGCAGCCTGCAGCCACCATGGCCGCGCAGAAATCCGCACCGCTGCCAGGCATGGCCGTACCGGCCTCCGCCGCGGCCAAGACGGCCAGCAAGGAAACAGCCGAACCCGCGGTATCTACCGGCGTGCGCAAGGGCACACAGATCGACGCCTCGTTCGATGTGCCGTTCGCGATCGATGCCGTCTGGGCCTTCATGGGTGATTTGCCTGTCGTGGCGGGATGCCTGCCGGGTGCTGCCATCGAATCGCAGGAGGGCGACAAGGTCAAGGGGCGCATCGCGGTGAAGTTCGGCCCCATGTCGGCGGCGTTCGTGGGCGCGGCCCGGCTGGAGCGTGATGACGCCCGGCGCGCAGCCGTCCTGCGGGGAGCCGGCCAGGACTCCCTGAGCCAGTCTCGTGCCCAAGGCGACATCACCTACCGGCTGGAAGCCGTGGCCGCTGAGCAGACGCGCGTTCACGTCGACATGCTTTACTCGCTGCAAGGCCCGCTGGCGCAGTTCTCGCGGTCGGGGCTGGTGAAGGATTTCGTGCGCCGCATGGTCGCTGATTTCGGCCAGCAGGTCTCCAAGCGGATGGCCGGTGACGAAAGCACACCCGTGGCTCAAACGCCTGTCAGCCCGTTGCGCATCGTCTTCAGCCTGCTGCTGGAGCGCATTCGCAAGTGGTTCGGCCGAGGCTGAACCCTCTCCATCCGCCCCCTACTCCAAGGAGAACCCCGCATGCCACCCTCTTTCCCGTTGATCCGCCGCACGGTCCTTGGCGCGGCCGCCCTCACGCTCGCCACGCTGCTGACCGCGCCAGCCACCGCGCAGCCCCTGGAACCCATCAAGGTCCGTCTGGACTGGACGCCCTGGGCCAACCATGCCGCGTTCCATCTGGCACAGCAGAAGGGCTGGTACCGCCAGGCTGGTTTCGATGTCACGCTGGAAGATGGCAATGGCTCCGTCACCACGGTGCAGATCATTGGATCGAATAACGCGTTCGATATCGGCCATGCTGCGCTGGCCCCGCTGATGATTGCCCGCGACAAGGGCCTGCCCGTCAAGGCGCTGGCCGTGTTCCTGCGCAAGAACGACATCGGCGTTCTCGTGCCAACGGACTCCGGCATTACCGGCCCTGCGCAACTGAAAGGCAAGAAGATCGGCTACACGGCGGGTTCGCTGGAAGCGCCCTTCATCGACGCATTTCTGGCGGCCGGCAAGCTCACGAAGAACGATGTGGAACTGGTCAATCTCGACGCGTCAAGCAAGGCCTCGACCTACGCCGTTGGCCGCACCGACGCCGTGTTCTCCACCATTCCCTTCGTGCTGCCCACTACCAACAAGGCACGCGCTTCCCGTGCGATTGCGTTCGCGGATTTCGGGCTGACCATGCCCAGCTTTGGCCTGCTCGTCAACGAGAGCAAGTGGGCTTCGCGCGGCGAAGCGCTGTCCCGATTTGCCTCGGTGACCGCCCGCACGTGGGAATACATACTGGCCGGGCACGAAGACGAGGGGATCGACGCCATCATCGCCGAACGCCCGCAGGCCCGGCTGGACAAGGGCGTGCTGCGCGCCCAAATGGAGGCACTGAAGACGTTCTTCCTCGTCCCGGCCGGCGGCCGCGTCGGAGCGCCCCAGCCCCAGGATTGGGAAGCCGCGGTGAAAACGCTCTCCTCGGTGCAGTTGATCGGCGCGAGCCGCCCCGCCGCCGAATACTACGTGGCGGGGAAAGTCAACTCTGCCGCGTTCGACAAGCTGATCGACGTCAAGAAGCCATGACACCCACCAGCATACGGGCGCAAGGGGTCCAGAAGCAGTACCCCGGCGAGCGTGGTGTTCAGGCCTTGCAAGGCGTGGATGCCGACATCTCCAGCGGCCGGTTCATCAGCATCCTGGGCCCGAGCGGTTGCGGCAAGAGTACGTTCTTGCGCTGCATCGCGGGGCTGGAAGACATCTCCGCGGGCTCCCTGCAGGTGGGCGGCCGCCCCGTTCAGGGCCCGCCGGATGGCGTAGGCATCGTCTTTCAGCATCACGCGCTCCTGGATTGGCGAAACGTCCGGGACAACATCCTGTTGCCGATAGAGTTTGCCGGTAAACCGGTAGCCGCTCATGCAGACAAAGTCGATCACCTGCTGAGCATGACCGGCCTGACCCAGTTTGCCCACAGCTACCCGAAGGAGCTCTCGGGCGGCATGCGGCAGCGCGTGGCCATCTGCCGGGCGTTGGTGGACGACCCGTCCCTGCTGCTCATGGATGAGCCTTTCGGCGCACTCGACGCACTGACGCGCGACCAGATGAATGTCGATTTGCAGCGCATCTGGCTCGAAACCCGCAACACGGTTGTCTTTGTCACGCACGGCATCGCGGAAGCGGTTTACCTGGGCGACGAAGTGCTGGTCTTCTCCCCCGTCCCGGACGCGTCGCCCACCGCATCGTCGTCGACCTGCCGCGCCCCCGGCCATTGTCGATCCGGGAAACGCCCGAGTTCGGGCGCTACACCCGGGAAATCCGGCACCTGTTCAGTGAAATGGGTTTGCTGACCGAAGCTGCCCACGCCGCCTCATGATGAGTACGAAAAACCCCATCGCTGCCGCCGTGCTGGCCGGTACTGCCTCGACCTTGGTCGTGCTGGTACTGTGGGAAGTCCTGGGCCGGCTCACCGGGGTCCGTCCGATCATTCTGCCGCTTCCCAGCCAGGTCTTGCTGGAGCTGGGCGCGGAATGGCGCTGGTACCTGGGGCATGCAGGCTATACCACGATGACCACCCTGGTTGGCTTCCTGCTCTCGGTCGTGGGCGGCGTATTGATCGCCACGGCGGTGGCCAGTTCACGCCGCGTCGAGCGCTTCTTCTACCCGATGGTGGTGGCCATGAACAGCGTACCCAAGGTGGCCGTGGCGCCGCTGTTCGTCATCTGGCTCGGAACCGGCTCGGAGCCCAAGATCGCCATTGCATTCCTGATTGCCGTGTTCGCGATCATCGTGGACACCTTGCACGGCCTGCACTCGGTTCCCCAGGATATTCTGGACGTGGCGAAAGTGCTGAAAGGGCGGCCCCTGGCGGTGTTCTTCAAGGTCCGGCTGCCGAGCGCCCTGCCCTCGATTCTCGCCGGCATGAAGGTGGCTGTCTCCCTGGCTTTGGTAGGTGCCATCGTGGGCGAGTTCGTCTCCTCCCAGCGCGGCCTGGGCTACGTGATCATGAGCGCCCAGGGCACGTTCGACACGGTGCGCGTGTTCGCGGCGCTCTTCCTGCTCGCGCTGATCGGTCTGCTTCTTTATGGGGCGCTGGTCTGGGTCGAGCGTTTGCTGACTCCCTGGCGCTCCCGCCATTGACGGGTTTGAACCATGCAATTTCTCCTCACCATTTCCCGGCTGATCGACCAGATCAATCTTCGCGTGGGACGCTGGGTGTCCTGGACCATTCTGGCCGCAGTGGTCGTCAGTTCCGCCAACGCCTTGAGCCGCAAATTTCTGCACAGCGGCTCGAACGCCTGGCTGGAACTGCAAGGCTATCTGTTCGGCGCCCTGTTCCTGCTGGCTTCGGGCTATACCTTGCTCAAGAACGGCCATGTCCGCGTGGACGTGCTGTCTTCCAAGCTTTCGCCCCGCGCGCAGACCTGGATCGAGATCATGGGCACCTTGCTCTTTCTCCTGCCGGCCGCCGTGCTGATCATGGTGCTGGCATGGCCCATGTTCTGGGACGCCTGGGTCACCCAGGAAGGCTCTCCCAACGCAGGCGGGCTGATCCGCTGGCCGGCCAAGCTGCTGGTTCCCGTCGGCTTCACTCTGCTGGTGGGTGCGGGCATTTCCCACCTTATCAAATGCATCGGTTTCCTGCGGGGCCTCTGCCCCGATCCGACCAGACGCGAATCGGCCATGACCGATGAAGAAAAACTCGCCGCCGAATTGAAGCTCCGCCTCGAAACCGAGGCCGAAGCAGCCCCACGCAAGGACTGAATCGAATGGAATTCCTTACCGCCAATCTGGCGCCGCTCATGTTCGGCACCTTGATCGTGCTGCTGCTGCTCGGCTATCCGGTGGCCTTTGCACTGGCTGCCAACGGCATCCTGTTCGGCATCATCGGCATCTCGCTGGATCTGCTGACGCCGGCGCTGTTCCAGGCACTCCCGCAGCGGGTGTTCGGCGTGGTCATGAACGACACTTTGCTGGCGCTCCCCTTCTTCACCTTCATGGGCTTGATCCTGGAACGGTCAGGCATGGCCGAGGATCTTCTGGAAACAGTGGGGCAGTTGTTCGGCTCGATCCGCGGCGGCCTGGCCTTCGCCGTCGTCGCCGTCGGCATGCTGCTGGCAGCCACCACGGGCGTGGTGTCGGCATCGGTCATCTCGATGGGCCTGATCTCCCTGCCCATCATGCTGCGCTATGGCTACGACAGACGCCTGGCGACGGGGGTCATCGCGGCCTCTGGAACGCTCTCGCAGATCATCCCGCCCTCGTTGACGCTGATCATCCTGGCCGACCAACTCGGCCGGTCGGTGGGCGACATGTACCGCGGCGCGCTACTGCCTGGCCTGGTTCTCGTGGGCATGTACATGCTGTACATCACCGGCCTTGCTCTCTTCCGTCCGCAGCAAGTGCCGGCCTTGCCTCCGGAGGCTCGCAACTTCAGGGAGCCTAATGGCAACACCGGCACCCGTTCGCTCATCGTGCTGATGAGTGTGGCACTGGGTGTGGCCATTGGCACGCTCGAGTTGGTGGTCGGGCCGGAAGCTCCTGTGGACGAGCAGGTCGTGACCGGCATGCTGCTCTGGGGCGCGACCGCCTTCGTCATTGCACTGATCGACAAGGCGCTGAACCTGGGCTGGCTGTCAGCCATCGCCAAGCGCGTCACCTTCGTGATGGTCCCGCCTCTGGCACTGGTGTTCCTGGTGCTTGGAACGATCTTCATCGGGGTGGCCACGCCCACAGAAGGCGGCGCCATGGGTGCCGTGGGCGCCCTGCTGCTGGCCTGGGCGCGCAAACGGATCGATCTCAAGCTGCTCCAGCAGGCCATGGATTCGACCACACGGCTGACCTGCTTCGCCATCTTCATCCTGATCGGCTCCACAGTGTTCGCGCTGACCTTCCGAGGCGTCAATGGCGACCTGTGGGTGGAGCATCTGCTCACCAATCTTCCCGGTGGGGAACTGGGCTTCCTCATCTTCGTGAGCGTGTTCGTCTTCGTGGCGGCCTTCTTTCTCGATTTCTTCGAACTGGCCTTCATCATCATTCCGCTCCTGGGGCCTGTGGCCGACAAGATGGGTATTGACCTGATCTGGTTCGGGATCCTGATTGCCGTAAACATGCAGACTTCGTTCATGCACCCGCCTTTCGGCCTGGCGCTGTTCTATCTGCGCTCGGTCGCTCCGCATGACGACTACCGCGACCACGTGACGGGCCGCACGGTGGCCCGCGTCACCACCGGGCAGATCTATCGGGGATCGATCCCGTTCATTCTGATCCAGTTGCTGCTGGTGGTCATCGTCATGGCTTGCCCAAGCCTGGTGATGCACTACAAAGGCGATGCGAAGAAGATCGACCCCTCGACGATCCACATCAATATCCAGGGCGCGGGTGCGCCAGCGGAATACAACCCGTTCGGTGACTCGCCCGCTTCCGATGCATCACGCTGAGGTTCTATTGGAAGCAGGTGCCGCCGGGTTGCCTGGCGGCGAATCAGACCACGGGGTCGAGGAATCCGTCGGCCCGCAACGTCACCACCAGCGTATCGCGGTGGCCATGGCTGGCACCAGGGACCGGTTGAATGGGAGTGGATTCGTGAATCATCCGCCGATCGTCCAGCAGCAGCACCGACCAGGGCTCGCTCAAGGTAAAGCGCTGGCCGTGGGGGCTGTTGAGTTCAAAAACGCGGGTTTCACCGCCCTTGATACCTTCGCGCGCCAGCAGGAAAACCGCGACAAGATCCACTCCATCGCGATGCGCGCCCTCGGGCGTGGGCCGTCCAATGCCGCTGGCCGTGTCAATGCGGAATTGGTGGGCCTCGATGAACCAGGATTGCTCGCCGCGCAGCGCCGATGCGGTGCCCGAGAGCCAGCGCAGAAGCGCAAGCCAATCAGGCATGGCTACGGTTTCGGCCGCCATCGGCTCAAACCACCGCTCCATGCCGCCATGCAAGGCGTTGTAATCCACCGGCTGCCAATGCGCGCGATGCGGCATGGCGCTGACCTGCCCGCCCTGCGCGACGAACGAGGAATGGCGCCGGAAGCGATAGCTCCCGCCGTCCTTGAGATGGCGGTCCGGCGCCAGGTGATTCCAATCCCGCGCCATCAACGCGAGCGACTCGGCCTTGATCCCCGCCAGCGCGCACACGGCTTCGGCGCTGAGCACCGCGAACCCATCGCGGTATAGCGCGGCATTCAGTTGATCCGGGACAGTAAGCGGTGGAGACAGCAGGATATGGGACATGATGTGCAGGGCAGGAAAGCTGAAAGCATAAGGCAGCCGCGATTTTTCTGTTTTACCGCAGCGCTTGATAATGGCGGCGATGGTAATCGCCACCACAAGCCAACACTAATTCATCAGTACACTAACTAGTTTTTTCGAGAGGAACGCTTTCCATGTCTGCAAAGGGGATTTCGGCATCAGGTCCGCAAGACCGGCGCGCCTCCGTCGATGCGTTCGATCCGATACAACAGGTGTTGCGCTCACGGGTGGGTTTTCTGGTACGCAGGCTCAACCAGATCCACTACGCGCTGTTTGCCGAGGAGTGCAAGACACACAAGATGACGCCGGTGCAGTTTGGAGTGCTGACCGCGCTTTCGCTCAACCCCTGGCTGGACCAGACCGCCATCGGCATGGAGTTGGGCCTTGATCGCACCACCACGGCGGACGTGCTCAAGCGCCTGGAAGAAAAGCAACTGATCACGCGCCGCATGAACCCGAATGACCGGCGTTCAAGACAATCCATGATCACGGAGGAAGGCTTTCGCGCCATGAAGACCCTCCAGCAAGGCATGGTCACCGCGCAGAACCGATTGATGGCCCCGCTTTCGGCCCGGAATCAGGAAGTTTTCATCAAGCTGCTCACGACCATGGTCGAAGCCAACAACGACTACTCGCGCGCGCCTACACGGTCATCGCTGTAAAAGGCCACCCTGGGACCGCCAAGCTCCAGCTTGGCAAGCGGCGTGCAAAGGTGACGCTGCAGCCAAGCTGGAGCTTGGCGGTCCCAGCCTTTCAATCAACGCGCCGCGAGCAACCGGGCGATGGCTGACGCCAGTTCCTGGAGGCGCGCCAGGTTATGCACCGCCAGCATGCCGTCGGCCACCCGGTTCAACTCCGCGGCGCCGC
Organism: Ottowia sp. VDI28; assembly: GCF_049532675.1. Lineage (NCBI taxonomy): Bacteria > Pseudomonadati > Pseudomonadota > Betaproteobacteria > Burkholderiales > Comamonadaceae > Ottowia > Ottowia sp. VDI28. The sequence continues at coordinate 4,366,300 of NZ_CP149820.1, forward strand.
GCGCCAATGGAGCGTACCCGTCAAAGCGCAACAGCGGATTGAGCCAGAGGATGCGGCGGCTGTGGTGCTTGAGCCATTGAAGCTCATGCGCCAGCTCTCCGGCTTCTCCGGTATCAAGGCCGTCGCTCACAATCAACACCAGGGTGCGGCGGCCGATCAGGCGCCGGGCATGCTGCTTGCGCAAATCGGCCAGTGACTGGCCCAGCCGCGTACCACCCGCGAAATCCTGAATGGCCGCGCTCGCGGCTTCCAGCATGGCGTCGGTATCGGTCAGGCGAAATGCGGACGTGAGATCGGTGAGGTGGGTTCCAAAGGCAAACACATCGCGCCGCACCTGCACGCCATGGGCCTGCCGTGTGGCACTGTGCAGGAAGGCCAGCAGAAGACGCGCATAGCGTTCCATCGAACCGGAGACATCCACCAGCAGCAGCAGCGGCAAGGGTTGACGGCGGCGCTGCAGGCGGCGCAAAGCCATGACCTCGCCGCCCGCTCGGGCGGCATCCCGGAACGTGCGCGCCCAATGCACGCGCGCGCCACGCGAGCCAGAGCGCACGCGCCGCGAAGGCACCTCCGGCATGGGCAGGTGGACCTCGCGCACGAGGCGCTCGATCAGGCGGTATTCGCTGGCCGTCAAGGCATTGAAATCCGCATGCTTCAGGCGCTGCAGATCACTTGCCGTCATGGCGGCATCAAAATCAATCTCTTTCTCGGGAGGAGACAGAGGCGGCGGCTGGCGCGAACGCGGAGGTGCCAGTGCTTCCCGCACCCGGGGACGCTGGCGCGGCGGCTCCATCTGGCCCTCGGCGCGGGGCAACATCTGGGCCAGCAGCTTGTTGGCGATCTCGGGATCGCGGAAGAACGCGTCGAACATCTCGCGGAACACGGGGCGATCCTGCTCACGGCTGATCAGCACGGCCTCCAAGGCCGCCCCTACATCCAGCTTGCGGTCAACGCCCACCATCTGCATGGCCTGCTGCGCCAGCGCGATGCGCGCGGCATCGACCGGCACGCCGGCACGGCGCAAGGCACGGCCGAAGGCGCTCAGGTTTCCGGCCAGCTTGCCGGAGCGGGCGTCGCCAAGCAAAGGCTGACGGCCTCTTCCGGCATCGCGGGAAGACGGAGCGAGCGGGTTCACTTCAAGACTCCGCAGGAGCCAGCGCCTGAACCACCAGATCACCGGACAGCGCCGCCACGTCTTCGCGCTGTTTGAAAAGGATACCGGCCGTATCCTGCACCACTTCAGGGTCCAGCATGAGCGCGTCCAAGGCGACCAGCGCCCTCGCCCATTCCACGCTTTCCGCGATACCCGGCATGCGCTGGAATGCTTGCGGCATGGTGCGCAGGCGGTGAACGAAATCGGCGACCTGGGCGGAAAGCGCTTCGCCCGCCTCAGGCACACGGGCGCGCACGATGGCCAGCTCGCGCTCGCGCTCGGGATACTCCAGCCAATGGTAGAGGCACCTGCGCTTGACCGCATCGTTCAATTCGCGCGTGCGGTTGCTGGTGAGGATCGTCACCGGCGTATAGGCGGCGCGCACGGTCCCCAACTCAGGAATGCTGACCTGGTATTCGCCAAGGTATTCGAGCAGGAAGGCTTCGAAGGGCTCATCGGCACGGTCCACCTCGTCGATCAGCAGCACAGCACCAGGCGCCGGCGCCTGCAGGGCCTGGAGCAACGGCCGCCTGATCAGGTAGTGCGGCTGGTAGACCTCACGCTCGATGTCCTCCGATGTACCGCGCGTTTCGGCCGCACGCAGGTGCAGCAACTGCGCGGCGTAATTCCATTCGTACAAGGCTTCCCGCTGCTCCAGGCCGTCATAGCACTGGAGCCGCAGCAATTCGCGCTGCAACACGGTCGCCAGGGCCTTGGCCAGTTCGGTCTTGCCCACACCAGGCTCGCCTTCCAGCAGCAGCGGGCGCTGAAGCTTGAGTGCCAGGAAAGCCGCCGTCGCCAAGCGGCGATCGGCGAAATAGCCGGCCGCTTCGAGGGCTTGGGCAAGGGTGTCAATGCTGGCAAAAGGGGCGGAAGTAGGACTCATGGGTTGATTCACAAGGTATTCACTCCCTCTCCCGTGTACGGGAGAGGGCTGGGGTGAGGGTAGACAGCGTGCCTATGGTGACGCTGCTTGCCTCCACTCCGCGCTCGCCCTGATGGTGAGGGGGAGGCCCTCACCCTACCCCTCTCCCGCAAGCGGGAGAGGGAATCTAAGCCAGCGCCTTGGCAACCGCCCTCTGCGCCATCACACTGATGAGATTGGCACGGTAGGCCGCGCTGCCATGCAGGTCGCTCGACAGCTCGCTGGAATCGATCTTAACCGCCGCTGCCGCCTCGGGCGTAAAGCTCCGGCCAAGGGCCTCTTCAAGACCCTGATGGCGGAACACACCGTTGCCGCCGCCTGTGACGGCCACGCGCACGCCCGCATCCGTTTGCGCCACGAATACGCCGATGAGCGCGAACAGAGACGCGGGCTGCCTGAACTTCATGTAGGCCGCTCGCTTGGGCGCGGGAAAGCTGATGGCGGTGATCAATTCGGTTTCTTCCAGCGCAGTAGCGAACATGCCCTGGAAAAAGTCATCCGCCGGAATCTGGCGCTGCGTGGTGTGCACGGTAGCGCCCAGGCCCAACACGGCGGCAGGGTAGTCGGCTGAAGGGTCGTTGTTGGCCACTGAACCGCCCATGGTGCCCATGGCGCGAACCTGCTTGTCGCCAATGCCATCAGCCAGCGCGGCGAGCACGGGAATGGTTGCTTTCACATCGGCGTTGGCGGCGACATCGGCATGGCGCGTCATGGCGCCAATGACGATGTGGTTCCCCTCTTTGCGGACGCCTGCCAACTCCTTGACACCGCCCAGATCAACCAGCTGCTCTGGGGCTGCCAGGCGCAGCTTCATGGAAGCCAGCAGTGTCTGGCCGCCCGCCAGCGCCTTGCCGCCCGCCTGCACCAGCTTCAGTGCATCGGCCTGCGCCGTGGGGCGCTCGAAAGTGAATGTGTACATAGTGACTGTCTCCTCAGAGCTTGTTTACGATCTCAAGCCTTGGCGTTCTGAATAGCCTCCCACACGCGGTGCGGCGTGGCGGGCATGTCGAGGTCTTTCACGCCCAGATCCTGGAGCGCGTCGAGCACGGCGTTGATCACTGCGGGGGGCGAGCCGATGGCGCCCGCTTCGCCGCAGCCCTTGCTGCCCAGCGGATTGTGCGTGCACGGCGTGCAGACGTGGCCGAGCTTGAACTGCGGGAAATCAGCCGCGCGCGGCATGGTGTAGTCCATGTAGCTGCCGGTGAGCAACTGGCCACTCTCGGGGTCATATACCCCGTTTTCCATGAGCGCCTGGCCCATGCCTTGCACCAGCCCGCCGTGCACCTGGCCTTCGACGATCATGGGGTTGATGATGACCCCGAAATCATCGACGGCGCTGAACCGGTCGACCCGAACCACTCCCGTGGCCGGATCCACTTCGACCTCGCAGATGTAGGTACCGGCCGGGTAGGTGAAATTGGTGGGGTCATAGAAAGCCGTTTCATTCAGGCCCGGCTCCAGCTTGTCCAACGGATAGTTGTGCGGCACATAGGCCGTGAGGGCCACCTGGGCGAACGGGATTTTCTTGTCCGTGCCCTTGACCTTGAATTCACCGCCAGAGAACTCGATGTCGGCGTCGCTCGCCTCCATCAGGTGCGCGGCGATCTTCTTGGCTTTTTCCTCGATCTTGTCGAGCGCCTTCATGATGGCCGTGCCGCCCACGCTCAGCGACCGGCTGCCGTAGGTGCCCATGCCGAAGGGAATGCGGCCGGTATCCCCGTGCACCACATCGACCTGGCTCGGATCGATGCCCAGCCGGGCCGCCACCACTTGCGAGAAAGTGGTTTCGTGGCCCTGGCCATGGCTGTGCGAGCCCGTGAACACTGTCACGCTGCCCGTGGGGTGCACGCGCACTTCGCCAGCTTCGAAAAGGCCGGCCCGCGCGCCCAAGGCACCTGCGACGTTGGAAGGCGCCAGGCCACAGGCCTCGATGTAGCTGCTGTAGCCGATGCCGCGCTTCAGGCCTTTGGCCTCGGTGGCCTGCTTGCGCGCCGCGTACCCGGCGACATCAGCCAATTGCTGCGCCTGGTTCATGCAGGCGTTGTAGTCGCCGATGTCATATTGCAGCGCCACGGGCGTCTGGTAGGGAAACTCGGTAATGAAATTGCGCTTGCGAATCTCATCCTGGCTGAGCCCCAGATCCCATGCGCAACGTGTGACCAGGCGCTCCACGAGATAAGTGGCCTCCGGCCGGCCGGCACCGCGGTAGGCATCCACCGGCGCCGTGCTGGTGAACCATCCATCCACTTCCACATAGATCTGCGGGGTGCTGTACTGCCCTGCCAGCAGCGTGCCATAGAGAATGGTCGGCACGCAGCTGGCGAAAGTAGACAGGTACGCACCCAGGTTGGCGTGCGTGTGCACGCGCATGGCGAGAAACTTGCCATCCTTGTCCATCGCCATCTCGGCATGGCTGATGTGATCCCGGCCGTGCGCGTCAGAGACGAATGATTCACTGCGCTCGGCGGTCCACTTGATGGCGCAGTTAAGCTGCTTGGCCGCCCAGGTCAAGGCGACGTCTTCGGCATACAGGAAAATCTTGGAGCCAAAGCCGCCGCCCACGTCCGGCGCGATCACCCGCACCTTATGCTCGGGCAGGCCCAGCACGAAGGCCGTCATCAGCAGGCGCTCCACGTGCGGGTTCTGGTTGGCCACATAGAGCTGGTATTCATCCGCCGCCCGGTTGTAGGTGGCGTTGGCTGCCCTCGGCTCCATGGCGTTGGGAATCAGCCGGTTGTTCACCAGATCAAGCTTGGTCACATGGGCCGCGCCGGCGAAGGCCGCATCCACCGCCGCCTTGTCACCCAATGTCCATTTGTAGCAGTGGTTGTCAGGCGCTACCTCATGCAGCGCCGGGCTTTGGGTGGCCTTGCGCATGTCGATCACGGGGCCGAGCACATCGTAGTCCACCATTACCGCTTCGGCGGCGTTCTTGGCCTGCTCCAGCGTGTCGGCCACCACCATGGCGACCTGGTCGCCCACGTAGCGTACCTTGCCCTGCGCCAGGATGGGGTGCGGCGGCTCCTTCATGGGAGAACCGTCAGGGTTGCTGATCAGCCAGCCGCAAGGCAGGCCATTCATCTTGCCCTCGATATCCTTGCCGGTGAATATTTTCGCCACGCCGGGCATGGCCTCGGCAGCACTGGTGTCCACGCTCTTGACGACGGCATGGGCGTGCGGGGAACGCACGAACACCGCATAGCGCTGCTTGGCCTGGTGGATATCGTCGGTGTACTGGCCGACACCAGTGAGAAAGCGCTCGTCTTCCTTGCGCTTCAGGGATTCGCCGATGTGCGGCAGCTTGGCAAAGTCATTGGCACCCATCTCGTTCTCCTTCAGGCTTGCATCGAGGCTTGCGCCTGCTGCACGGCCTTGACGATGTTCTGATAGCCCGTGCAGCGGCACAGGTTGCCTTCCAGCAGTTCGCGGATTTCAGCTTCGCTGGCTTTCGGATGGTGCTTGAGCAGATCGATGCTGCTCATCACCATGCCCGGCGTGCAAAAACCGCATTGCAGGCCATGGCACTCCTTGAACGCAGCCTGCATCGGGTGCATGGTGCCGTCGGCAGAGGCCACGCCTTCGATGGTGGTGACTTCCGCGCCTTGCATCTGGGCAGCCAGCACATTGCAGGATTTGAGGGACCGCCCGTTGGCGATGACGGTGCAGGCGCCGCACTGGGCGGTGTCGCAACCAACGTGAGTGCCTGTCAATTGCAAGTGCTCTCGCAGCAATTGCACAAGCAGCGTATTGGGGGGAACATCGGCCGAGACGGCCTGACCATTGACCTTCAGTTGGATCTGCATGGAATCTGTCTCCTTCGTGGGGCTCTTGATATGGCGAGCCTCTCATTCTTTGAATACCAGCGCGTGACGGCCCTAGGCATAAACCCTAGTTTGAGAAGATAAATCCCGTGAAATTCTCAAAATGAAACAAGTTTGCACCGCAGGGTACCGCTCCGGGATTCCCTGGGCGAAACCAGCCTCATCCCGCCTTTGCTTCCATCCGCTTGAGCGCGAAATGCTGGATCCACCCGACGATCTGCATGGCCGCGGGAGTCAGCGGCAGATCATGGCGCCTGACCATGCAGATCAGGGGGCTCGGCAGCGCGTCCTGGATCGGAAGGGCGCACAACTGCTCCTTGAAGGCGCAGTTCTCGAAGAGAACCTGGGGCATGGTGGTCATCCAGTCATCCGATGCCGCCACCACCGCAGGTAACGCCAGAAATGACTCGCAAAGCATCTTGACCCTGGGAGGGCCCAGGCCGGCCTTCTGAAAGGCTTCCTCGATCACGGCGCCAGGCCCGCGGGAGGTGCTGGAGAGCACCCATTCGCAGTCCTGGAGTTGGCGCAGGCGCGTCGCGCGCGAAAGCGGATGAGATACCCTCGAGACGATGACCACCTGGCTGGAATACAGCGGCTCGGCGACCAGATCACTTTCCAGATCCACCCGGTGCACGGGAGTGAGCGCGAAATCCAGGGTACCGTCCCGAACGGCTGGCGCAATGCTCGGGTACAGGCCGTCGCGGCAATGTACCTTGACATTCGGGTACTGCTGCGTGAACTGGCGCAGCGCCTGAGGCAGCAAGCCCAAGCCGATCGCAGGCGAGATGGCCATCTTGACAGTGCCCTCCCAATGCCCCCTGAGCTGAGCAATTTCGTCCTGAGCCCTGCGGCTTTGGGCCACCATCAATTTCGCGTGCTTCAGAAAAGCCTGCCCGAAACTGGTGAACGTCACGCCCTGCCGGCTGCGCACCAGCAGAGGGGCCTTGAGTTCAGCCTCCAGCTGCTGGATGGCTGCTGTCAGCGCCGGTTGCGTCAGGTTCATCTTCTGGGCAGCGGCGCGGATGCTGCCCAACTCCTCCACGAACACCAGCGCCTGCATGGTTGGAAGTCTCACTGCGTATACCTATATAGATTTTTCTGATCAACTGAATGAATTTTTGAATTTTCATTATTGAAGCTGGTTTCTACGATTGCTGCAAGTCAAGAGATGGCCCCTTCCCACCGGGGTCATGCACATCAAGGAGACCGCTTTGTTCATTCGGAATTGTTGGTATGTCGCCGCATGGGATATCGAAGTCCCCGAAGAAGGCATGTTGGCCCGAACCCTCCTCAATGAGCCCGTGCTGCTGTACAGGGACTCCCAAGGCAAGGCGGTGGCCCTGGAGGACCGCTGCTGCCACAGATCGGCTCCCCTGCACCTGGGACGCAAGGAGGGTGATTGCATTCGCTGCATGTACCACGGCCTGAAATTCGACCCGACGGGCGCCTGCGTCGAGATTCCCGGCCAGGACAGGATCCCCCCGAAAACCTGCGTCAGGAGCTATCCCGTGGTGGAGCGCAACCGGCTGGTCTGGATCTGGATGGGAGACCCCGCGAAGGCCCAGCCCGACAGCATCGTGGACTACCACTGGCACGACTCGCCGCACTGGCGGATGAAGCCCGGCTATATCCACTACAAGGCCAACTACAAGCTGATCGTCGACAACCTGCTGGATTTCACCCACCTGGCTTGGGTTCATCCCACCACCCTGGGCACCGAAAGCGCAGCCGACTTGAAACCGGTGATCGATCGCAACACTGACGGTGACGGCCTGCTCACCATCACCCGCTGGTATCTCAACGACGAGATGCCGAATCTGCACAGGAGAGTGGCCAGGTTCGAAGGCAAGGTTGATCGCTGGCAGATCTACCAGTGGTCCCCGCCCGCCCTGCTACGCATGGATGCGGGGTCGGCGCCTGCGGGTACCGGAGCCCCCGAAGGCCGCCGCGCGCCCGAGGCCCTGCAGTTCCGGCATACCTCCATCCAGACGCCGGAGACAGAGAACACCAGCCACTACTGGTTCTGCCAGGCCCGCAATTTCGAGCTCGACAATGAGCAGATCACTGAATCGATCTACCAGGCGGTCGTTGAAGCTTTCGAGGAAGACCGCACCATGATCGAAGCGCAGCAAAAAGTCATGGACCTGGTGCCCGGGCGCCCCATGATCCCGATTGCCGCGGACAGCGGATTGAATCAGGCCCGCTGGCTCATCGACCGCATGCTCAAGGCCGAATCGGTGCAGGCCGGCGCATGATTCAGGCCGTCGTCTCCAGGATCCAGGCAATCGCCAGGGATGTCCTGCTGCTTGAGCTGCAAGCTGCCGGCGGGCATGCCCTTCGGGGCGCATCGCCTGGCGCTCACATCGATGTGCACCTCCCCAACGGCCAGATCCGCCAGTACTCGCTCACCAACGCCGAAGGCCAAGGCACGCAAGCCCGCTATCAGATCGCCGTGGCGCGCGATGCCCAGAGCCGCGGCGGATCGGCCTGGATTCATGACAAGCTGCGCGTGGGCACCCCCTCGCGATCAGTGAGCCGCGCAACCTGTTCGCGCTGGACGCAGAGGCGCATGGCAAGGTCCTTTTCATTGGGGCGGGCATCGGCATCACCCCCATCTACGCCATGGTGCAGTCGGCCCGGAAATCCGGCCTGGATTGGACCTTGGCGGCCTGCGCCCGCTCCTCCAGCCGCCTTGCATTTCTGGAAGAGCTGTCCGCGCTGGATCCCGCGCGGGTTCAGTTCCATTTCGACCTGGCCCAGAGTGGCCCGCTTCCGCTTGCCACCTTGCTGGCAGGATCGCCCTGGGACGCCGTATATGCCTGCGGACCGGCCGGCATGCTTGATGCCATCGAAGCTCTTACGACGAGCTGGTCCGAAGGTTCAGTTCGCATGGAGCGCTTCAAGGCAGAGCAAAAGGACGCTTCCGCCAACACGGCTTTCGAACTGGTGCTGGCCAGGAGCGGGCAGTCCATTGAAGTCAGCGCCGCTGAAAGCCCTCTGGATGCCTTGGAACGCATGGGCGTTGAGCACCCCTTTTCCTGCAGGGAAGGCCTGTGCGGCACCTGCGAAGTCAGCGTGATCGACGGCGTGCCCGACCACCGGGACAACGTCCTGGACAGCCGGGAAAAAGCCAGCGGGCTGCGTTTCATCCCTTGCGTCTCGCGTTGCAGCGGCCGCAAATTGGTCATTGATCTTTGAGAAACTTATGAACTTGAATCAGAAAACCGCCATCGTGACGGGCGGCGCCTCGGGATTTGGCGCGGCCATTGCACAGCGCATGGCCGAGGCCGGCGCGCGCGTGATGGTGGCAGACCTCAACGCGGCAGGCGCACGGGACATTGCGGAGAAAATCACCGCCTCCGGCGGCGAGGCCGCCAGCATCGCGGCCGATGTCTCGGACCGAGCCTCCTTCGAGGGCGTGGTCGCCGCTACCCGCCAGGCGTTTGGCGGCCTGGACATCCTGGTCAACAACGCCGGCACCACCCATCGCAACAAGCCCGCCTTGCAGGTCACTGAAGACGAATTCGACCGCGTCTACCGGGTCAATGTCAAAAGCCTGTTCTGGGCCGCCCATGCCGTGTTGCCTGACATGGTCCGCCAAGGCAGCGGCTGCATCGTGAACGTGGCGTCCACCACCGGAATCCGCCCTGGACCAGGCCTCTCGTGGTACAGCGGAAGCAAGGCTGCCATGATCAACATCACCAAGGGCTTGGCGCTCGAGTTCGCCAAGTCCGGTGTGCGGATCAATGCAGTCAACCCGATGATCGGTGAGACGGCCATGCTCGGCGATTTCATGGGCATGGAAGACACCCCGGAAAACCGGGCACGCTTTCTGATGCGCATTCCTCTCGGGCGTTTCACCCGCCCCGCGGACGTCGCCTCCGCCGTCACCTTCCTCGCCAGCGATGAGGCTTCCTACCTCACTGGCGTCTGCCTGGATGTGGACGGGGGCAGAAACATATGAGCGCTACGATCGCCTATCGCGCGCCCGCACTGCTCGTCAACGGACAATGGCGCGCGGGCAAGCACCGCACAGCAGTACCGGTCGTCAATCCCGCCACGGCCGAAACCCTGGATCATCTGCAACTGGCCGATGAAAAGGACATTGACGAGGCGCTGCAGGCAGCTCAGCGCGGCTTTGACGCGTGGCGGCAGGTTCCCGCCTTTGAACGCTGCGCGCGCCTGGAAAAAGGTGTCGCAAGGATGCGGGAAAATCTCGATCACATCGCCACGCTGCTGACGCTGGAGCAGGGCAAACCGCTTGCTGAGGCCCGTGCCGAGTGCGCCATGGCGGCGGACTTGATCAAGTGGTATGCGGAAGAAGCGCGCCGGACCTATGGGCGCATCATTCCATCGCGCCTTCCCGGCAGCCTCATGCAGGTGCGCAAGCAGCCGGTGGGCCCCGTGGCCGCATTTTCACCATGGAATTTTCCCTGGTACTGTCGGCCCGCAAGATCGGTGGCGCCCTGGCGGCAGGCTGCTCGATCATCCTCAAGGCGGCGGAAGAAACGCCGGCAAGCGTGGCAGCCATGGTCGATTGCTTTCACGGGCTATTACCAGAAGGCACCCTGCAACTGCTCTTTGGCGTACCCGCGGAGGTTTCCGAGCAACTGATCTCTTCATCCGTTATCCGCAAGGTCAGCTTCACGGGATCCGTGCCCGTGGGACGTCATCTGGCCCAGGTATCAGCAAAATACCTCAAGCGCATCACGCTGGAGCTGGGCGGCCATGCCCCGGTGATCGTCTGCGCCGACGCCGACATCGGCAAAACCGTAGCCATGATGGTGGCGCACAAGTTCCGCAATGCCGGCCAGGCGTGTCTCGCCCCCACCCGTTTTTACGTGGCCCGCGAAATCGAGAACGATTTCCTGGACGCATTCACGGCGGCAAGCCAGCAGTTGGTACTAGGCAATGGCATGCAAAGCTCTACCCAGATGGGGCCACTTGCCAATGCGCGCCGCGTCTCAGCCGTTCGAGATTTGATCCAGCGATCCGTGCAGGCCGGAGCGAAGGCCCACCAGGGTTCATGCCCCGAAACCGGATTCTTCGCACCAGTCTCTGTGCTGACCAACGTTCAACCCGATTCGCCCATCATTCAAGAAGAGCCTTTCGGACCCGTGGCTACCGTGACATCGTTCGACAGCCTCGACCATGCGCTGCACCTGGCCAACCAATCGCCGTACGGATTGGCTGGATATGTATTCACCGATTCGGCCCGCGCTATCCACCAGGTGTCGGAGCAGTTGGAAGTTGGCAGCCTGGCCATCAACGGCATGGGCGTTTCTGTTCCTGAGGCCCCTTTCGGCGGTGTCAAGGACAGCGGCTACGGCAGCGAATCCGGCATCGAAGGCATGGAAGCCTTTCTCGACACCAAGTTCACTCACTATTGCGCCTGAAGCATCACGGAGACCGCACCATGAAACGCAGAGCTCTTCTCACCTCTCTGGCCCTGGCTTCATCCATTCTGGCCAGTGCCTCCGCGTCGGCGCAGAACGACAAACCCTTGCGCCTTCTTGTCGGTTTTCCCGCAGGGGTTTCGATCGACGTCGTCACACGCATCATCTCTGAAAAGATGAAAGACGAGCTCAAAAGGCCGGTGATCGTGGACAACCGGCCTGGTGCCGGAGGGCGGCTCGCGGCCGATCTTCTGAAGGCGGCCCCGCCCGATGGCAATACGGTCATGGTCACCCCCATTGTGGTCCCGGTTCTGGCGCCCATGGTTTTCAGCAAACTGGGCTACAACCCCGAAACCGACTTCGCGCCCGTGGGCAAGATCTGCGATTTTTCCTTTGCGCTCGCGGTCCCCGCCAACTCACCCGTCAAGAATCTCAAGGACTACGCCGCCTGGCTCAAGGTCCATCCGCAGGAAGCCAACTTCGGATCACCCGCGGCCGGCAGCCTGCCTCACTTCTTCGGCGTCATGATCGGCTCGGCGCTGAACGTCGACATGGTCCATGTGCCTTTCAATGGCGGAAGCGCCTTGCAATCAGCTGTGCTGGGCGGACATGTCCCGGCAGGCATTGACGTGGTCATGGAATGGCAGCAGAACGCCAAGGCAGGCAAGGTCAGGGTCTTGGCCACCTCCGGCGCGGAGAGAAGCAAAATCATGCCCGACATTCCGACCTTCAAGGAGCAAGGCTTTCCAGAGGCGGTCGGTCAAGGCTGGTTCGCCATGTATGCCCCCGCAAAAACCTCACAGGCGACTATCGATGAAATCAACAAGGCTTTGAACAAGGCTCTGGCGGCCCCTGAAGTCCGGGAACGCTTCGCTTCCCTGGGGTTGGAGGCGGCAGGCGGTACACCTGCAGGCCTCCAGAAAACCATGCATGACGATGCCCTGCGTTGGGGCCCCACCGTCAAGAAATCTGGCTTCAGAGCAGATTGAAGACAGGGGCGGAGCCCCTTTTCCGCTTTCGGCGCGCCAAGTCCGGCAGGCTCCTGTTGGAGTACATTTTGGCCTTGACCGCCATGACCGATTCGCTCCGTCAGCAACACATCGCCCAAGCCCGCAGCGCCCTGCTGGATGAAACCCGCTCGGCAACGGATGCGCTCGTGGACGGCTGGTTCGATCGCGCCTGGATCGCGGAATCCTGGCGCCGATGCCTGGCCATGGGGCACCGGCCCGAGCAGCGCGTTGGCTTCGATCTGGTGCCAGCCAATGCGCCAAGGCATGCTGAAGACGAGCACCGGACCCTGCTCACCGCCGCCCGCCCCGAACTCGAGCGTCTGGCCAGCGCCGTGGCGCCGATCCACTACTTCGCGATCCTGACGGACGCCGCCGGCACGGTCATTGATACCGCGGGCGCCATCGACCGTGCCGATCAGCGGGCCGACGCCATTGCACGCGTCGGTGTGGATCTCTCCGAACGCAGCATCGGCACCAGCGCCATCGGCTCGGCCCTGGGCGAGTTGCAGCCGGTATGGTTGCACCGGGGTGAGCATTTCTTCGTGGACACCAGTGTGTATTCATGTGCTGGCGCGCCCATCTTTGGCCCCCAGGGACTGTGCGTGGGAATGCTCGACCTGACCGGCATCGAGGTGGCCGAACGCCCGGAACTCAAGCACCGGGTCGCCCACTCGGCCCGGTTGATCGAAAACACCCTGGCGCTCGCCGTGCCGCACCGGCTGGCATTGCGCTTGAACTGGCCGGACGAGGCCTTCGGGGGCGAAGGCGACGGCCTGATCTGCCTTGATGCCGACGGCATGATCGTCAGCAGCAACACATCCGCGCGCCAGATGCTGCCGGCGCTTCAAACACTGGCCCGCACCCCACTTCACGCCAGCGAGTTGTTTGCCCTGCCCTGGCCAACGCTGTTCGACCAGGCAGGCCGTGCCACGCCGCTGGATACCCCCTTGTGGTCGGGCCTGCGCCTGCATCTGCGCGCGCACGCCCCTCAGAGCGCGAGCAGCCAGCCCGCGCCCCGGGCCGCACCGCGCGCCCTCAAGGCCCTTGAAACCGAGATGATCCACCAGGCTGTGCGCCAAAGCGGCGGCAACGTAGCCGAAGCCGCGCGCGCGCTCGGCCTCAGCCGGGCGACGGTATACCGGCGGCTCAACCTCGGGGTGCCAAAGCAGCCCCCAGGTAGAAGCAACTTGGCTGCAAAGCATCAACGCCGCGAAAACTTGAATTCAGCGCCAGAAAAACCTGCGGCCGAAGCTGAGAATGGAGAGGCAGGGTCCACCGGCCCCGTGTCGCTGCGAGGCCTTCGCGCAGCGATGGCAGTGATCACGCATGGCGGTACGGGTGCCGCGGCAAGGGCGATGCATGTCTCGCAATCAGCCAATGCCCGGGCCATCTCCCAACTTGAGAAAGAACTGGGCGTTTCCCTGTTCGATCGCAGCCACCGGGGAATGCACCCCACTGCCGCTGGTGAATCGCTTCTGAAACGCGGACGGGAAACCCTGGCCCATCTGGCCCGGGCCGATGCGGGCCCTTGGCGCGTGCCCCTGCGGGATGGCAGGCTGGCGGCACAGATCAGCGTCCGCCAATTGGAAGCCATTGTGCTTCTGGCCAAGGCCAACAGCCAGCGCCAGGCCGCTGCACGGCTCGGTGTGACGCAAGCATCAGTGCAGCAGGTGCTCGCGCAAGTTGAGCATCTGGCTGGCGGCCCTCTTTTTGACCGCTTGGCCAGCGGCCTCAGACCAACCAGCCGGGGGGCCTGGGTAGCCCGCCAGGCAGAACTGGCGCTAGCGGAAATGCGAGCCATGGCCGAAGATGCCGCCGCACTGCTCGGCAACATACGCGGGCGACTGGCCATCGGCACGCTGCCCTACTCCACGGGGGCGGTGGTGCCCACCGCCATCCAAAGCGTGACATCGCGCTGGACCGGCCTGCAGGTGTCGGTCATCGACGGCACTTATGAGTCATTGATCGGCAAGTTGCGGCAGGCCGAGATCGACATCGTGGTCGGAGCCCTTCGCCCTGAAGTGCCGCACGATCTCCGTCAGGTCACTTTATTCCACGATCTTCTGTCAATCGTGGTACGCACCGGACACCCACTCCTGGGCAAGCGCCGCTTGACGCCATCCCGGCTGAGCATGGCGCAATGGGTACTCCCCATGCCGGGGTCCCCGGCGAGCGAAGCGCTGGCACAGATTTTTTCAGCGCAGTCCTTGCCCGTGCCGGAAGGCGTCTATATCAACAGCCCGACCTTGGTCTGCGCCATGCTCCAGCAAAGCGATCGCCTCGCCCTGATGCCACCCAGCCAGTGGAAAAGTGAACTCGAAGCAGGCTTGCTGGCCATACTGGACGTGCCCGCACACCATGTCCCGCGAGCCATCGGTTTCACGGTTCGCGCAGGTTTCATACCGACCCCGGTGTTGTGCGCTTTCCAGGACGCCTTGCTGACCGCGACGAGCTCTTGACGTGGTTGTTGCGAAGGCCAATCCGCGTGGGCATGAATACCCGCCTTACGAGGGCTTCGAATAGATCCTTCGTGGTGACAAGCAAATCGCATAGCTCCCGTGCGTGAAGCATCAAACTCTGCTTATGGGTGCGTACGCTACACAGACCGGGCATTGCCGGTGATTCCAGGAGACAGCATGAACCCCAGCAAGAAGGTATCGGCGCATATCGTGGCCCACGCATCGGCCGCAGACGCCAGCCGCCGGCGCTTCGTCGCGAGCGCGATGGCCTGCGCGCTCCCCGCTCTCGCAAACCCTGCCTGGGCACAGGCCGCCTGGCCCAAAGGACCGGTCCGCATCATCGTGCCCCATCCCGCCGGAGGCCCGGCTGACCAGATCGCGCGATTGACCGGCAATGGCCTGGGTCAGGCCCTGAGTGCCACCTTTGTCGTGGACAACCGCCCGGGCGGCGGGGGCATGCTGGGCGCTCAAGCTGTGGCCCAGGCCAAACCTGATGGAGAGACCCTGCTCGTCAACGCCTCTGTGCATGTCACCTACCCCGCACTTTTCAAGCAAGTGGGGTTCGATGTCATCAAGGATTTCGCGCCCATCACTCAGCTCACGCGCGTGCCCATGCTGCTGGTGATCAACCCCCAGTTGCCGGTGCATGACGTGAAGGGCCTCATTGCCTACGCCAAGGCTCATCCGGGAAGCCTTTCTTTCGGCTCCTCCGGCAATGCGGGTGCAGCACATCTGGCAGGAGAGTTGTTCAAGCAGTTGACCGGCGTCGACATGGTGCACGTGCCGTACCGAGGCGCGGCACCCGCGCTGACCGACCTGATTGGCGGGCAGATCCAGCTTATGTTCGATCCCGCTTCTTCCTCGATGCAGCACATCCGCTCAGGCAAGCTGCGCGCCCTCGCGGTCACGTCTCAGGCACGGATGGCTCTGGTGCCCGATCTGCCCACCATGATCGAGGCAGGCTTGCCCGGGTATGTGCTGACCAACTGGTACGGCCTTTGGGCGCCCAAAGGTACGCCTGCCGCCACGGTTCAGCGCCTTCAGGCCGCGGCAGCCCAGGCCTTGAAGATGCCCGACATTCAAGCCTCGATCCGGCAAACCGGTGCTGAAGTGGTGGCCAGCACACCCGAGGAGTTCGCGCGCTTCGTGGTCTCTGAGAAAGACACGTGGGCACAGATCGTGGTCAAGTCGGGAGCCAAGCTTGATTGAACCGGCACACCGGCCGCTGCTGTTGCTGATTCCCGGGCTGCTTTGCGACGAGGCCACGTGGCAAGCCCAAATTGAAACCCTCTCGGCGCACGCCGATTGCATCGTGGCACGCCATGGCATGGCCGATTCGATCGAAGCCATGACACGACAGGCGCTGCAACTACTGCCTCCGGATCGCCCCTTCAGCGTGGCAGGCCACAGCATGGGAGGCCGCTGCGCGCTGGAGATTGCGCACGTGGCGCCCGAAAGACTACAGCGCCTGGTCCTGCTTGATACCGGCTACCAGGCCCGCCCGCCCGGCGCAGTGGCTGAAACGGAAGCGGCGCAACGGGCCGATCTGCTCGCGGTCGCTCGCAGCCAGGGCATGCGAGCCATGGGCCGCCAGTGGGCACGCGGCATGGTTCACCCTTCGCGGTGGGATTCGCCTGTGTTCGAGGACATCCTCCGCATGGTCGAACGCTTCACGCCGGAGCAGTTCGCTGTGCAAATCCAGGCCCTTCTCCATAGGCCGGATGCCACGATCCTGCTGCCTCAAATTAAAGTCCCCACGCTGCTCATCTGCGGCCGCGAAGACACGTGGAGCCCTCTGGCGCGGCATCAGCAGATGCAGCAGCTCATCCCCAGCTCGCAGCTCGAAGTGATCGCCGATTGCGGACATATGAGCACGATGGAGCAGCCTGCTGCGGTGTCACAGGCGTTGGCGGCCTGGCTGGCGCCTCTTTATCCAGCCTGATACGTCGTCGTCCGTACCAGCGTCTGCGCAGGGCGCTTCTCACCCGCCAGCACTTCGAAATCGAGCTCGTTCTCGGGCGGAGCGATCGGGCAAGTCACGAAGTTCGTGAAAGCGCACGGCAAGGCCACGGCGTAGTTGAAGTCGATCCAGTCGATGCGTGTGCCGGTGTCGTCGGCGAACTGCAATTCGACGACACGGCCTGCGCCATAGGTCAATGGGCCGCTGGTCAAGTCGCGAACGTGCGCCACCGGCTGCACCCCTGTAGGCGTATCCTTGCCGATGAGCAGCAGGTTGTAGGTCTTGCCCTTGTATTCAAAGGTGAAGGTCCCGATACGGGGTGTCGTCTCACGGACGCCAGTTTCCACCGTATCGGCTTCGTATTCGATGCGCTCGGTAGGCGTGAATACGCCGGGAATGCGCATCTCATGGTTGTACTCGAAGGCCGTGACACCGGCGTCTTCCACGCGTGTCGTGACGCGTGGATCGCGCACACGAACGCCGAAGAGCTTGCTGCCATCGTGCTTGGTGCGGGGGATGGTCTCCACCTCGCACTCCCCGAAGTACACCGGCACGCTCTTGCCGTGGCCGTAGGTCTGGTTGCGGCCCGGGATGATCTCCACCGGACCCGCAGGATATTCACCATTGACCGACAGGTTCGGGCCTGATGCGGGCGGGGTAAACATCACCTTGCCGTCTTCTACAGACCAGGTACCAGGCAGCAACTCGAATTCCACACCGCTCTCACCAGGCTCGATCCAGTACTGCGCCACCAGCGAAGTCCAGCCATATGGGCGGAACATGGTGGCCACATGTTCGTAATGCCACTCGCGCCATTGACCTTCCAGATGTTCTTTTGTGGGCATGATGGTGTTCCTTGTGTTGTGTTGCTTCGTTGCGTTACTGGGTTGATCGTTCGATGAAGGCGCAGATTTCCTCGAAGGAATTTTCGCTGGCCCGCGCAATGCCCAGCGGCGTGCCTCCATTCGAGTAGGCCGCTCCCGACACCGGGTGCAGTACCTGAATATGCGTGCAAGGCAGAAATGGCACCGCGATACCGTGCCCTGCGCTCTCGTAATCCAGGTGCAGCCGCTCAGCGGTATGCCCGTGACGCTCCAGGGTGCTGAAGACCATGCGCGACGCCATGCTGGAAGGCCAGGCCCGGTCGTCCATACCCGAAACGCAGGCCACAGGGCCCTTGAACCGTTCGATGGGAATTCGCGTTTGCGTGGCCAGCGGGCGATCATGCAGGCCGTCGATATAAATATCGGCGTGGCGGGAGGGCGGCACTTCGCCGCCCTCCCAGGGCTGCCAGGTCACCCCGGTGTTGTGGTCCCAGAAGTGGGGCATCGGCTCGCCCTCCCATGTCCAGGTAGGGCCGTTCCAGCCTTCAGCCGGATCCGCCGCGCCCTGGGCGCCAAACACGAATGCCCCGGGCACAAAAGCGGCGGCCGCCGCGATCTTGTCGGGAAAGCGGCTTGCCAGCAACAGTGTCAATTCCCCGCCGCGGGATTGTCCGCTGACCACAGGCTTGCCGCCTCGCGGAGAAAGCTCGGCCGCCACGTAGTCCAGCGCCCGCTCAAAATACTCGAGCGGCGTCCGGGAAATATAGTTGGAAAGCCCTGGCGCGCGAAAATAGCCCAGTGCAAACGCCTGAATGCCGCGCGACGCATATTGCGCCGCCCGGGTTTCATTGATGCCACCACCCGAGCCATTCATCACGATGATGGTCGGGAAAGGCCCTTCCCTGACGGCCGGAACAAGGTACCGACCAGGCCATGGCTGCGTACCTCGGTACGCTGAGTATCGGCCGCCAACAGCCATTGCTCCACAGTGACGCGATGCTCCTGCGCACCCGCCGTGGTGGATGGGGTGTCAAGGTAACCGGTGCCGGGCTCCGCCCGCGCGATGAGTTCCGTCTTGATCGGGGTATGCACATCGGCTGGCTCAGACTTGCCCGTGCGCCCATCCGCAAGGCATTGAGACCAGAACAGCCCCATGGCGTCCGCGCAACGGTAGTCACCAGAAACGGGGACTTGTGTGCCGAGGTCGATGCGGCCACTGGCATCCGCCATGAAGCTGGCTTGCGCGGTCCATTCGTCGCCGTTCCGTTGAGTGTGCGCCCGCACTGTTACCACGGAGCCAGGCACCGCGCCGCTGATATCGATCTGACGGCGCTGCCAAAGCGGTCCCACCTGGGGCGTCACGGAAATCTGAAGTGTCGTCATGTCTGAATGGAGCTTCGCGGAAAAGCAAGCTCTCTTAAAAAGTTTGAAACGGGCGCTAAAGCCGCGCGCGCAGCGCGGCCAACGTCCCGGATTGGATTCTCATGGTGGAGGGCAGTTGCTCACGCTCCAAGGGGAGCCCGTCGAACCGGCCGGGCACATGGCCGCCAGCGCCTCCCCAGTCTTTGGCCAACTGCTCGCACAGTGGGCCCACGTCCTGGTTGCCCATCGCAGCCGGCGAGTAGGCGATCACCAATGCAGACCGCTCTGGCGCAGGTGTGCCGGCAGGCGTTCTGCCGCCCACGCCAACCCCTGTCATGATTTCGATAGCCAGCCCTGTGAGCGAGCTGATGCGCCCTTCCGGTAGCAGGGCCGCCGCCTGGGCTGGATCGCTCGTGCGTTGGCCGCCGGCATCCACCGCGCCCGAGGCCGGCAATGAGCCGCCGTTCTGCCTGGCTTGCCGCAGCGCGGCCAGGGTCATGGGCGAGGTGGAGTAATCCAGCACCAAAGGAGCAGCGTTGACGCGCGGGGCCGCCACTGCCAGTGGATTGGTACCGATGGCCGCAGCCGAACCTCCGAGGGGCGCCACGAATGCCGAAGAATTCGCGGAAATGATCGCCACTGCGCCTTCGGCGGCCAGCGCGCGGGCCGCGCAGCCCAGCACGCCAAGCGCCCCGACTTGGCGAATACCCACAATGGCCGCACCCTGCGATTTGACAGCCTGCCCCGCCAAACGCACCGTGAGTGCCAATGCCACGTGCCCGGGGATGCCTGCGGCATCAATGGCCAAGGCCGCAGGCGCACCGTTCGATACGGACGATGGAGACGCTGACCCGAGGGCATCCAGGCGCTCCAGATCTCTCAGGAGCATCTGGATACCAAACGCGGGCAGCTTCAAAAGCTCCGCTTGTACGAACCAGAATGCGGCCTTTTGGACATCTGCCTTTTCAGGACGATGTCCAAGGCCCTGCGCCCGGAAGTGCCCGAGTGCCCCTTCGATCAAATTGAGTAAATCAAGCGTCTTGATTTCGGTCAATGCAAATACTCCGTGAACGATCAGTACTTGATCCACGGCACGAGCTTGCGCTCGGCATAGCCCATCAACACCGTCACGGCATAACCTAGAACGGAAATCGTCACGATACCCACATACATCTTGGAAACCGCAAAGGTGGACCATGCGCTCCAGATCAGATAACCGAGCCCGCTTTGCGAACCGACGAACTCTGCCGCCGCGATCACCACGAACGCCGCACCGGCGGCCAGCTTGAGGCCGGTAAAGATGGAAGGCAGCGCATACGGCAGCGAAACCGTCAAACGCCGCTGGATTCCCGTGGCCCCGTTGGCCCGGGCCACATCATTGAACAGAGGAGGCACCTGCATCACGCCGCTCATGGTGTTGAACAGCAAATAGAAGAAAACACCGATCGCGATAATGAGGTATTTGCTCATTTCACCCAAACCGAAGATCAGCAGCAGCAAGGGGAAAATCGCAATCTTGGGAATGGGCAGCAAGCTGGCAAAAATAGGCTCCAGCAGTTGGCGTACAGGCCGGACCGAGCCAAGCAACAGCCCGAACAGAATGCCTGGAATGGCCCCCATGAGGTAGCCCACCAGAATACGCAGCAGCGTCGCCTTGGTGTGCATGAGCAGCGCGCCGTCGGCGATCATCTTGCCGAAGGTCTCCACGATGGAACTCGGTGCCGGGAAAAACCGGACGTCCAGCACTCCCGTGCGGCTGCACACCTCCCAGATAAGGAGCAGCAGCAGCGGCGTGAACGGCCCAACGCGGCGCACCCACGATGATCCGCGGGTGGCCTCCACCGATTCGGCCAATCGCTGTTCGATCTGCTCCTTGGAAAGTGCAGTGGTTTCTGGCTGGCTCATTGTGCAACCTTCCCTTGAGGGCCTTTGCCCAGCAGCTCCCAGAGCCTGGCTGTGATTTCCCCATAGCGGGGGTCGCGCCGCAGGGCGAGAATGTCGCGCGGACGCCCGAACGGGATCTTGATTTCCTCGATGATCTTCCCCGGCCTGATCGACATCACCAACACCCTGTCGGCCAAGGTCAGGGCCTCATCAACGCTATGCGTAATGAACATCACGGCCTTGGAGGTCTTCTCCCAGATGCGCAGCAGTTCCTGCTGCAGCGACACACGCGTCTGCTCATCGAGCGCGCCGAAAGGCTCGTCCATGAGCAGAACGCTGCCGTCATCGGCAAGCGCGCGGGCCACGGAGATGCGTTGGCGCATGCCGCCCGAAATCTGCCCTGGGTAATAACTGGCGAAATCCTTCAGGCCCATCATGCCAAGCAATTCATCCACCCGCTCCTTGCGCTCCGCACGCGGCACGCCTCGAAGGCGAAGCGGGTAGCCGATGTTTTCCGCGGCCGTCAGCCAGGGGAACACACCATGCTCCTGGAACACCACCGAAGGACGGCTCTTGGTGTCCACCGTGCCCAGGCTTTGCTTTTCCAGGCCCGCCACGATGCGCAGGAGCGTGCTCTTGCCGCAGCCTGAAGGCCCCAGCACGCATACGAACTCATGCTCCGCAATGTCGAGCGACACATCTTCCAGGATGACCCGCATCTTGCGGCGCGAGTCGGCCTCGGGGTAGGCCATCCACAGGTTTCGTACCGAAACTCCGCTGCTGCTGCTGCTCATCGTGCTTACTTCGCACCGGCTTGAGACAGCTTGATGGCTTTCTCCAGGATATCGGCGCGGAAGATCTTCTGCATATCCAGGTTGCCCTCGTACTCCAGAACCTTGCGGTCATGGAAGAAACGCTCCTGCTTGGCGACATCATCCCAGTTGATCTTGCCGTCTTTGCCAGGCGCGGTAAGGGCCAGTGATTTCAGCGCCTCGACCGGCAGATCCGTGTATTTGGAAATGATCTTCTGAATCTCGGGATCCTGCCAGCCGCCATTGACCAGCTCATTCACTGCCTTCAGATAAGCCCCCACGAAAGCAGCCACGGTATCGGGATGCTCTTCTGTGAACTTGGTGTTGAAAATGATCATGCCGATCTCGGTGCCGGCCTGGTAGCTGATATCAAGGATCTCGTGGCCTATGTTCTTGTTCTTGACCGCGGAAGAGATCGGCTCGATCGTCCAGCTGGCGTCCACCGAGCCATTGGCCATGGCGGGAATGATGTCGCCCGGGCTGAGGTTCACCAACTGCACGTCAGCCAACGACAGGCCCACCGATTGAAGCGCCAGATGAACCGAGTAGATGCCGAAGCCGCCCTGGCCCGGCACACCGATCTTCTTGCCCTTGAGCTGCTTGGCATCGGTGATGCCGGATTTCTCCGACACCATGAGCGGCGACGGGTTCGGGCCGGATTCGGGAATGTGCGAAACACTACCCACGATAGCCATCGAAGTGCCCGCCTTGGTCGCATTGAACAGGCCAGCCGCCCAGGAGGCGCCGCCCCCCGTGACATTGCCGGTACTGACGTGCTGGAAGGTTTCCCCGGAACTGCCCGCCTTGGAGATCATCTCGACCTCCACGCCAGCATCGCGGAAGTATCCTTTTTCCTGCGCCACGAAAAAGCCCGCGTAATCAGCGTAAGGCGAATACATGAACGAGAGCTTCTGGACCTCAGCGACCTTCCCGGCGGCTGGATTCGCGCTTTCCTTGCTCTCTTTATTATCGGAGCTGGGGCTACAGGCGCTGAGTGCCCATAGCGCGATAAAAGGAACAATCCACTTGGCAGCACGATGCTTGAAGTTCATGAAAAAATCCAGTACGAATCGAGCTTTGAGGATACTACACTGCTACTTACAGAAAGGGTATTTGCTTACCCCATAAATTAATTCTTTGGCATTAATTTATTTTTGACCATTCTTTCCGGACGCTCATCAACTCCGCCTGCATGTCCACTGTTTTCAATTTCACTTTCGTCCCCTGGTTCCGCTCTGTCGCGCCTTATATTCATATGCACCGCGGAAAGACCTTCGTGGTGGGTGTGGTGGGCGAAGCCATCGCCGCCGGCAAGCTGGGCTCGATTGCGACCGATCTGGCCTTGATTCAGAGCATGGGCGTCAGGATCGTGCTGGTGTACGGTTTTCGTCCGCAGGTGAATGACCAACTACGCGCCAAGGGGCATGAGCCGCGCCACTCGCACGGCATGCGCATCACCGATGAAGTCGCGCTTGACTCCGCGCAGGAAGCCGCCGGCCAGCTCCGCTATGAAATCGAAGCCGCCTTCAGCCAGGGCCTCCCCAATACCCCCATGGCAGGCTCTACGGTGCGGGTGATCTCCGGGAACTTCATCACCGCACGCCCGATGGGCATCATCGACGGGGTGGATTTCAAGCACACCGGCGTCGTACGCAAGGTAGATGTCGCGGGCATTGCACGCTCGCTGGACGCAGGCGCCCTGGTATTGATTTCACCCTTCGGCTTTTCACCCACGGGCGAGGCCTTCAATCTGGCCATGGAAGAAGTCGCCACATCGGCCGCCATTGCCCTGCAGGCCGACAAGCTGATCTTTCTGACCGAAACCCCGGGTATCCGCGTGCGGCCGACCGAGCCCGAAGCAGAAGACAACCCCATCGACACCGAGCTGCCCCTGGCCGATGCCCAGGCGCTGATGGCGCGCCTGCCATCCCCAGAAATCCCGACGGATCCAGCTTTCTATCTCCGCCATTGCGTGAGCGCCTGCCTGCATGGCGTGGAGCGCAGCCATATCCTGCCCTATGCGGTCGACGGATCATTGCTGCTCGAAATCTATGTGCACGACGGCATCGGCACCATGGTCGTCGATGAAAAGCTGGAAAGCCTGCGCGAAGCCACCTCGGACGACGTGGCGGGCATCCTTCAACTGATCGAGCCCTTCGAGAAAGACGGCACGCTGGTCAAGCGCAGCCGCACCGAGATCGAGCGCGACATCGGCAACTACAGCATCGTCGAGCACGACGGGGTGATCTTCGCCTGCGCCGCGCTCTACCCCTACCCCGAGGCCAAGACCGGCGAGATGGCGGCGCTGACGGTGTCGCCGCAGTCGCAAGGCCAGGGAGATGGCGAGAAAATCCTGCGCCGGGTCGAACACCGTGCACGCGCCATGGGCCTGAGCAGTATTTTTGTGCTCACCACGCGCACCATGCACTGGTTCATCAAGCGCGGCTTCCAACCTGTCGATCCCGATTGGCTCCCTGAAGCGCGCAAGCGCAAATACAACTGGGACCGCAAGAGCCAGGTGCTGGTTAAGAAGCTGTAGATCAACCGCAGCGCTCTGAAAACTCCAAAAAAGGCCCCCACGCTTCCCCGCTTCGCGAGGTCCGCTGCCCCCCGAAGGGGTGCTTTTTGTCTTGGGGCGGCCCGCCAACAAAAAAATAGCGGCCTGAAGCCGCTATTTTTTGCATCGGGGGAATGACCTGGTCAGGCGGGCATTCCGCCGTTGATCCGGCGCGGCAGGCGCAGCAGCACGGCCAGAATGACGATAGCAAAGATCACGAACCACACGAACGACCAGTTGGCAATCGTGCCACCCAGGAAGGTCCAATCGACCGCGCTGCAATCGCCGCTGCCCTTGAAAATCATCGGGATGGCGCGCTGCAGCGGGAACGACTCGATCATGCCGTAGATATCGCGCCCACAGGTAGCGAATTCAGGCGGATTCCATTGCAGCCAGCTCTGGCGGGCAGCCGTGAAGGCACCGAAAGCGGACATGGCCACCGACAGCAGTCCCCAGAAACGCCAGGCGCCCGGCTTCCTGGAAAACGCCGCGAACGCGCTGAACACGCCGACGATGATCAATGCGTAGCGCTGCACGATGCACATGGGGCAGGGCTCAAGCCCGACGACGTTCTGCAGGTAGAAAATACCGAAAGCCAGCATGGCCGCGCAAATGATGGCAATGGCCGCAAAAACGCGGCGCGGGCTGGAAAAAAGGAGTTGAGCAAGATACTTTTCCTGGATTGATTTTTCTTGGGATGCATCAAGTTGCCGAAGCCCCGCTTTCCCGGGAAAACAGGCGCTCCTTTGGCAACATGCGCATGCATGACCCTCAAACAGGCCAATAGGTTCCGTACCTGCGATTATCTGCCTAGGTCCGCAGGACCGCCCGGCACCCGTCAGACGGGCGGGAAGGCCTTGAACTCGGGAAACGCCTCCGCCTGCCGGGAGAGTTCGGCCAGCCGGGGATAGTTTGTCTCGCTGATGACGTCCGGCGTGATCAATTGAGTGAAGCGCCAGGCAACAGCTGTCGTCACTTCCGCCTGCATGAGGCTGCGCGCATCGGGCGCAAGCGCTTCTGCTTTCCAGGCGGTTTCCAGCTCCCCGTAGGCCGCAGCCAACTGCTCCCGGACCCGGGCCATCCAGGGCTCGTGCTGTTTCTCGGCCGGCCTTTGCTTGCGTTCATAGACAATTTGCACGGTCTTCTCGCATGCGGCCAATGCCAACCCGAGCAATCCGGTTTCCCGCGCCCGCCTGTCTTGCGCCACGGGCATCAGGCTGCGGCCGGCCGCATGCTCCACGTAGTCGATGATGAGCGTCGAATCCATCAGGACCGTGCCATCGTCCAGTACCAGCGTCGGCGCCTTGACCACCGGATTGATCCCTTTGAACTCGTTGTAGGTACTGAATACGGACAGCGAATGATGGTGGAAATCGATGCCAAGCAAGCGAAGAGAAATCGCGGTGCGCCGCACGTAGGGCGAATCCAGCATGCCGATGAGTTTCATGGAACGCTCCTGTCCTGCTGAGGGAATTTGTTCAACCGCAGTTTAAAGGCAGAAGGAACAGATACCACCGATCGGTTACTCATGACTTGAAGCCGAACAAGACCATAATGAACCATCCACCGACCAATACCGACACGCTACGCGCCAATAGCCTCTTCGGCCGTCCCCTGTCTTTTGCAGAGTCCCCGTCAAATGCGCATGCGGCGCCCGGAACAGGTGGACTGGAAGGCTTCGAGATCAGCGCCGGTGACGGCACTCAACGGGAAACACTGCATCATCATGCAAAAGGTCTTGCCGGCGAATGCCCGTTCAAGGCACCAAGCAGCGCGCCGACACCACACACCCGGGATCTCGCGCTCAGCACAGGCCAGCCTCCTCGCACGCTCAACTACCTGGAATTCATCAGAAAGACCATTGGCGACAAAGAAAACCCATTCATGGAAAGCCAAATTGAACTTCTTGATGAACTCCTTACCTTGGCCGCCGAACTGCCGGACCATATTGATTTCCGATCTTTCGCCGAAGACCATCTAAAGCATATCAACGCCATTCTGCTCAACGCCCCTAAAACGCCTCGACCAGAGGGCGAAGAATCCGGGCCGCCTCAACTCATGAGGCATGACACCAAGGCATCTGGAGTCATCGATCGAGTGCTGCAGGATTTTTTGAACAGCTCTCCGAGAAATGAATCCGCGCATGCAACCGCGGCCCAAGGCCACATGTATTCATTCGAGAGACATGGCCTTACCCTGTCCGATCTGGGTAACTACATTGCGGAACTGGAAACTCATATCGAGACCAAGACTCAGCCTAAGGGCTCATCTCCGACCGATCTTCTTTTAATGGACGACCTGGTCGCTTTCGAAAACAAAATCAATCCTGGGATCAACGCGCACTATGTTGATGATGCCTGGAATTTTGGCGAAAGACTTCATCAACTCCTGGCGCGGGCAGCGCAGGAGGGTGCTGCTGATTTTTCAGCACGGCTCGTGGTCAATATAGGGCCTGTAGTCTTCTTCCTGAGTGACCACCAGTTTTATACAAAAACAAACAAGGTCCACTTCTGCGCATTTGATGTACGCATGATCGGCAACCAGCTATCCATCATCGCGATGGAGCCCGCTGACTACTCTGTGGGCGATGCCATCACGTGGCTCAAGGCAAAAGTCAGCCGCAGCTTGCGCAGACATCTTCCGAATGCGAAAGCCGCATTCATCGCGCTCAGAACCCAGTGTTCAACAGACGAGTGCGGAATATTCAGCCTTTCCTTCATAAGAAAATCCTTCTTTGAGAAAAGTGCACTTGATGATCTACACAGGAAAAATATTACCGGCGACCTGGAGAGCGCTGATCAGGCGTTCCTGGAAAACCAATTTCCACCGGCTTTCATGAAGCACACGCATTCGTTCAACCGCTTGCAGTTCTATCTCGGCCATCAACCTCGGTTTCAGCAAACGGAAATCAACCGCAAGCAGCAAACCTTGGAGGAACGCTTCCAAAGCCATCTCGTCAGGCCGGCCGCGCCCTTTCACGAGCTTGTCAATAGCGACTGCGGCCCGCGCGAATACAACAACTCCATAGAACGGAAACGCCTGTC
Organism: Ottowia sp. VDI28; assembly: GCF_049532675.1. Lineage (NCBI taxonomy): Bacteria > Pseudomonadati > Pseudomonadota > Betaproteobacteria > Burkholderiales > Comamonadaceae > Ottowia > Ottowia sp. VDI28. The sequence continues at coordinate 4,393,507 of NZ_CP149820.1, forward strand.
CATCATCAAGGCCTTCTTCAATGAGGTCGAAAGCCGGCAGGGGCCTGCGATGCACGCGCTCGCAGGTCATCCCCAACCCTATTGACTGAAGTTGCCGCGCGGCCCGTCAAGCGGGCTCGGCGAACGCGAACTCAGGCCGCCTTCTTCACCCAGGCAGTGAAGGCGTTGACGAAGCCCTGCACGAATTCCTTGCTGTTCGGGCCGATTTCGCCGTTTTCCACCAAGCCTTCTTTCCACTGGATGAACATCTCATTGCCGGCCAGCGTGGGCATGGCGAGATAGGCGATCACGTTGCGCAGGTGCTGCTGAGCCATGGCGGTGCCGATGGTCCCCACCGAGACGCCGGCCACCGCCGCCGGTTTGCCTGCCCACACGCTCTTGCCCCAAGGGCGCGATGCGTGATCGATGGCGTTTTTCAGCACGCCGGGAATCGAACGGTTGTATTCCGGCGTGACGAACAGCACGCCGTCTGCCGCCTTGATCTCCTCGCGCAAGCGGGCCACCTGCGGCGCGGCGTTGCCGTCATCGTCCTGGCTATAAAGGGGCAGATCATCGATGCGGATGAATTTCACCGTCACATCGGCAGGGAACAGCTTGGCCAGCGCCTCGGCGAACTGCCTGTTGAACGATTCCTTGCGAATACTACCGACCACGACCGCAATATTGAGACCCATGTGTTTTCTCCTTGGAATGAGGGGAACCAGATCATGACTGTTCACAAACAGCCCTGCCTGAGCAGGCCTTTGTGCTTTTAAAGTATGCGCCGAACATACTCGCCATGTTGTGTCATCCTGATAATGAAACGTTCCGCCGTCGCGGATCTTCCCCAAAAGCACATGCCGCCCTCTTCTTCCCCGTCATCGGCGCCAGCCGACGAGCCCGCCGCTGAATCCAAGCGCCAGCGCCGCATCCAATCCATCGAGGTGGGCATGCGCGTGCTCGACGCGCTCACGCATGCCGCGCAGCCGCTGCCCCTGAAAGACATCGCCCGCCTGGCTGACATGTCGCCGCCCAAGGCGCACCCGTATCTGGTCAGCTTCATGAACGTCGGGCTGGTCAAGCAGCACCCGCTCACTGGCCTCTATGAACTCGGCCCCCGTGCCTTGCAACTCGGCCTGGCAGCTCTGCAGCAGCTCGACCCGGTCACCGAAGCCAGCCAGGAAGCCGCCTTGCTCGCCACGACCTCCGATCTCAGCATTGCGCTGGCCGTGTGGGGACAGCTCGGGCCCACCGTGGTCCGGCTGGACGAGCCTCGCTATCCCCTGCACGTCAACCTGCGGGTAGGCACGGTGATGTCGCTCTTCAACACCATCACCGGCCGGGTCTTCGCCACCTACCTGCCCGAAAAAATGGTCCGCACCATGCTCGAAGACGAGCACCGCCGCGTGGTGGGCGGCCCCTCGGAGGCCTTCGACTCGCCGGAGTATCAGCAGTTGCTGGCCGATATCCGCGCCAGCGGCATGGGACGAGGGCTGTCGATGCCGCAACCGGGTGTCAACACCCTGTGCGCGCCGGTATTTGCAGCCGACGGGAAGATCGCCCTGGTCATCACCATGATCGGTCCGCAAGGCGTATTTGACGCCCAGATCGACGGCCCGGCAGGCCGGCTGCTGCGAACTCATGCCGACAACGTCTCTCGCCGGTTGGGATACGCAGGCTCTAAAAATTAGACATTGGCGAATTTATTGACGAATAACAAAAATCAAGGGAGAATTGCGTCCATCCAAGCCACCCCACGGAAAGACGCCCATGAGCGAGAAGAAATTCGCATCCCACGCCGATCTCGAGGAAAAGCAGATCAGTTGGGACAAACTCTCTGACAACGCCTACGCCTACACCGCCGAGGGCGACCCCAACACCGGCGTGATCATTGGCGACGATGGCGTGATGATCATCGACGCCACCGCCACCCCCGTGGCGGCCCAGGGTGTGATCAAGAAGATCCGCGAGATCACCGACAAGCCCATCAAGTACGTGGTGCTCACCCACTACCACGCCGTGCGCGTGCTGGGCGCCAGCGGCTACAAAAGCGAAGGCCTTGAGCAAATCATCGCCAGCCAGGACACTTACGACCTCATCGTCGAACGCGGCCAGCAAGACATGGATTCGGAAATCGGCCGCTTCCCGCGTCTGTTCCAGGCTGTCGAAAGCGTGCCCGGTCTCACCTGGCCCACCCTAACCTTCCACGGCGAGATGACGCTCTGGATGGGCAAGCTCGAAGTGAAGATCAAGCAGGTGGGCCGCGGCCATACCAAGGGCGACACCATCGTCTATCTGCCCAGCCAGAACATCTGCTTCTCGGGCGACCTGGTGGAAGCCGATGCCGCCTGCTACACAGGCGACGCCTATCTGGCCGACTGGCCCCAAACACTCGACAACCTGGCCGCCATGAAGTTCGAGAAGCTCGTGCCCGGCCGCGGCCCCAGCCTGATGACGCCTGACGCGGTGGCCAAAGGGATCAAGTACACACGCGACTTCACGGGCACCCTCTACCGCAGCGCGCAGGAAGCCGTCGCCCAGGGCATGGACCTCAAGGCCACCATGGCCCACACGCGCAAGAACATGGACCCGGACTTCGGCCACGTCTTCATTTACGAGCACTGCCTGCCCTTCGATGTCACGCGCGCCCACGACGAAGCCAGCGGCATCCGTGATCCCCGCATCTGGACAGCCGAGCGCGATCAGCAGATGTGGCATGCCTTGCAGCAGGGCTGAAGGCTGAATTGGCCGGCACCTGAGCAACCGGAGACAAGCGGTGCAAAAGACCTTCACCTATCCCAAGTTTGATTTCGTCCGCCCGCCTGAACTGACCGAGGGCCGGCCCGGCCACTATCCCGTGGTAGTGGTGGGCGCCGGTCCCGTGGGCCTGGCCACTGCCATCGACCTGGCCCACCAGGGCCAGGACGTGCTTCTGCTGGACAACGACGACACCGTCTCTCTCGGTTCACGCGGCGTGTGCTATGCCAAGCACACGCTGGAAGTGCTGGACCGCATGGGCTGTGGCGACAAGTTCGTGCAAAAAGGCGTCTCATGGAACGTGGGCCGCACCTTCCTGCACGAGGGCGAAGTCTTCAACTTCAATCTGCGGCCAGAAGAGCATCATCAACGCCCCGGCATGATCAACCTCCAGCAGTACTACCTGGAGGAGTATCTGATCGAACGCACGGCGCAGTTGCCCCATCTGCACAAGCGCTTCAAAAGCAACGTCACCTCCGTGGTGCCGGGCGAAGATAAAGTCACCGTGCACGTGGAAACGCCCGACGGCGCCTACTCGCTCACCACCGACTGGCTGATCGCCGCCGATGGCGCGCGCAGCCCCATCCGCACCATGATGGGCCTGGATGTCGAAGGCAAGGTCTTCATGGACCGCTTTCTCATTGCGGACGTGGTCATGAAGGCGGAGTACCCGGCCGAACGCTGGTTCTGGTTTGATCCGCCTTTCCATCCCGGCCAGTCGGTGCTGCTCCATAAGCAGGCCGACAACGTCTGGCGCATCGACTTCCAGCTGGGCTGGGACGCCGATCCAGTGGAAGAGAAAAACCCGAAAAAGTGATTCCGCGCATCAAGGCCATGCTGGGCGACGAGCGCGAGTTCGAGCTCGAATGGGTAAGCATCTACACCTTCCAGTGCCGGCGCATGAACCGCTTCAACCACGGGCGCGTGCTGTTCGTGGGCGATTCGGCCCATCAGGTCTCGCCCTTCGGTGCCCGCGGTGCCAACAGCGGCATCCAGGATGCAGGCAACCTCGCCTGGAAACTCAAGCTCGTGATGAACGGCCAGGCGCCCGCCACCCTGCTCGACACCTACAGCGAAGAGCGCGGCCATGCGGCCGACGAGAACATCATGAACTCGACGCGCTCCACCGACTTCATCACACCCAAGAGCAACACCAGCCGCACGTTCCGCAATGCCGTGCTGGAACTCGCCGCCAAGTATCCGTTTGCCCGTGCGCTCGTCAATTCGGGACGCCTGTCGGTGCCCACCTGGCTGGCCGATTCGCGCTTGAACACCCCTGATGCGGAGCCCTTCGCCGGCAACATGATTCCGGGTGCTCCCATGGCCGATGCGCCCGTGGAAACACCGGAAGGCGAAGGTTGGTTGCTGCGCCAGCTGGGCAACCGATTCCAGGCGCTGCACTATGTGGAAGACGCCAGCACGCTCCATGCCGTCACAGTCCAGTCGCTGACCGAACTGAGCGGCAACGGCATCGTGGTGGAACCCATCGTGGTGGCCCGCCAAGGCCAGGCCCCTGCCGGCCTCAAGACGCTGATCGACACTCGGCATTGCATCGCCCACCGGTATGACATGCAGCCCGGCACCACCTATTTGGCCCGGCCCGATCAACACGTGGCCGCGCGCTGGCGTGCGTTCGATGCGGCAAAAGTAAAAGCCGCAGTGGCGCGCGCCACCGGCCACGCGTGATCAACAGCAACCGGCGCTTAGGACTCCAGTCATGCCCCTGAACACCCAGCCCAATTTTTCCGAATCCGGCAAGCGCTACTTCCAGGCCTATTCGCCCGGCGACGACTTCTATGAAGCGCTGATCGACACCCATCGCGACCTGAGTGACGCGCAAAGCGCCATGGTCAATGCGCGCCTGATTCTTCTGCTCGCCAACCACATCGGCGACATCACCGTGCTGCGCGAGGCCATGCAGATCGCCCGCGAAGGCGTTTGAACTTCATTCCGCATTTTCAAGGAGACTCACCATGGCCATCATCGAGAAGATTCACCACGTCGCCTACCGCTGCAAGAACGCCAAGGAAACCGTGAAGTGGTATGAGAAATACCTCGACATGAACTTCATCCTGGCCATCGCCGAAGACGAGGTGCCCTCCACCAAGGAACCCGATCCTTACATGCACGTGTTCCTCGATGCCGGCAATGGAAACGTGCTGGCCTTCTTCGAGCTGCCGACCCAACCCGAGATGGGCCGCGACCAGAACACGCCCGTCTGGACGCAGCACCTTGCGTTGAAGGTGGATTCAGTCGACACCATGATGAAGGTCAAGGCCAAGCTCGAAGCCGACGGCATCGAAGTGCTCGGCCCCACCAACCACACGATCTTCCAATCGATCTACTTCTTCGACCCCAGCGGCCACCGCCTGGAGCTGGCCGCCAACACCTCCACCCCCCAGATGGACAAGGCGCTGGACCGCGTGAAGTGGGAAATGCTCGACGAGTGGGACCGTACCAAGAAGGCCCCTCAGCATGCACGCTGGATGCACGACGGCAGCAGCGTAGCCGCTGCTGCCTGAGGGATCAGCCTTGATGTGACTTGCGGGCAATCACCTGCATTTCCACACAAGCCTCCGGAATCGCGATGCCGGCGATCATCGCGGTGCCGGTCGGTTTGCACGGCAGGTGCTTGCGCAGCGCATCCATCACCGCGGGCAGATGTTCATGTGCCGAGACGATAAGCGTGTAGTTCACGATGTTGCGCAGCGTACCGCCGCAAGTCGCCAGGTAGCGTTCGATGTTGCGCAGCATCAGTTCGGTTTGCGCCGCGGCTCCGCCGGCCAGTTGATGCGCCTCGTAGTCCATGCCCAGAGTGCCTGACACGAAAATCCAGTCATCGTCGAACATCGCGCGCGAGTACGGTGCGTCGGCGAATGGCAACGGGGTGATCACGGGAATGTGCATGGTGTCTCCTGCAAAAAGAAAAAGAAAGAAAGAAAAAACTCAATCCGCCAGCATGCGGCGCACGATCGCGCGCGCATGCAAATCTGCCGAATCAAATAGCGGCACCGGCGAGATCAGCCAAGGCTGCAACTCGCCCAGCTCGGTACACCCCAGCACAATGCCCTCTGCGCCACGCGATGCCAGGCTTCCGGCTATACGCGTCACCACAGCGGCGGAAGCTGCGCTTGCCTGGCCGCTGGCCAGCTCGCCAAAGATCAAGGCATCCAGCTCAATGCGCTCCTGTTCCTGGGGCAGGATCAGTTCAAAGCCCTCGCCCTGGCTGAAAGCGTGGGTGAAGAAATCGGCCCGCAGCGCATGGCTGGTGCCCAGCACGCCCAACCGCCGAGCTCGCGGCAGGCGTTCACGCACCGCACGAGCGGTTTCCACGGCGATATGCACCAGCGGCAAGCCCGCGGCAGCCTGCACGGCCTCCGCCGCGAAATGGCCGGTGTTCGCGAGAATGGCCACCAGCTCGGCGCCTGCGGCGTGCAACTGCCTCGCCGCCTGCTGCATGCGTGCACTCGCATCTTGCGGACGCCCCTCGCTCATGTCCTGGAGCACCTCCGCGAAATCCAGGCTCACGATCACGCAGCGTGCCGAGTGGGGAGCACCCAACTCGGCCTGTATCTGCTCGTTCAGAAGGCGGTAGTACACCAGGGTGGAAGGCCACGCCACGCCGCCAATAAGGCCGACGGTCTTCATGCGCACCATCGGCTCCGTCAGTCCAGCTTGAAGCCGAGCTTGCGGATCACCGGCGCGTAGCGCTCGCCATCGCGAACGATGCGCTGGGCCATGATGGCCGGACTGATCGCCGAAGCAGGCTCGAAGCCGAAAGTGCCGAGCTTCTCGATCACGTCGGACTGGCGCACGGCCCATTCGGTCTCCTGCGCCAGGCGCTGGGCAATGGCGGCAGGCATGCCGGCGGGCCCTGCAACACCGAACCAGACCGATAGATCCATCCCTTTGTAGCCCGATTCATCCAGGGTGGGTACCTCCGGCAGCGCGCCGAACCGCCGAGCGGAAGTCACGGCCAGGATCCGCGCTCGTCCTGTCTTGACGAACTGCACGTAAGGCGCAAGGCCGTCAAATGCCAGGCTCACATCTCCGGCAATCAGGCCTTGTGCAACCTCCGCGCTGCCCTTGTAGGTGATGCGCGCTGCTTCGATGCCCGCCAACTGGCTGAACTCCGCCAGCGCGATATGGGCCAGAATCGCCGCCGAACCGACATTGAGCTTGCCAGGCTGCGCCTTGGCCCGCTGCACTACTTCCTGAATGCTCTGCGCATCCCCTGGCCGGGTGCTGCCGATCACCGTGATCGGCGAGGTAATGGCCAGCGCCACCGGTGTGAAATCCTTGATGGGGTCGTAGGGCAGCCGGTTGTAGAGGGAAGGATTCAGCACGAAAGTCTGATCCATCGTCCAGATCAGCGTGTGGCCATCTGGCGGCGCGCGCCTGAGATCCTGCACGCCAATGATGGTATTGCCGCCGGCCTTGTTGTCGATGAATATCTGCTGCCCGAGCCGCTCGGCCAGTTTGCCCGCGATCAGCCGCGCGGTGGCGTCCGCGCCTCCGCCCGCAACGAAAGGGACGATCAGCCGGATCGGCTTGGCAGGCCAGGCCTGGGCAAAGACGCCAGGGGCCGCCAAAGCCGCGGCGCCGGCGGCCGCTGCCCGCAGCGCTGTTCGCCGGGCCAGCTTGTGCTTTGATACTTTGCTCGTTTCGCTTATCGTCATCGCTAAAACTCCTTTGCAGAGTGCAAAGGTAGCGCCGCACCGGAGAATCCGCTATGCCGATCCATTCACATTCTGTGCCGTTCGCGCCTCATGCTGCCATGCGTGAAGACGATTTCAACGCGGCCATGTGGCGGCTGCCCGCCGCCCGTAGCGGGGGCTTGCCCACGCTGCGCGGCAGCCTGCACAACATCCATTGGCCAGACGACGGCGGCCGGCTGACCCAGTTGCGCTTCTCCCCCTGGGAGGGCGTCACGGCCATGTTCTTTGACTATCGCCTGCAACGGGATCTTCACATCTGCCTGGAGCCGCAGGACGAATTGCTCTTGACCTTCTTCCTGGCTGGCGAGGTCACCGGCCGCATCAGCGCCACGCGCGGCCGGCTGCGGCCCCTGGAATTCAAACCCGGACGGGCGCTGCTTCGCACGCCCAACCATGACGGCGGCTACCTCATCAACGTGCCCGGCGCTTGCCGCAATGTGTTCGTGCAGTTCCGTCTGCGGCGTTCGCAATTGCCGCTGTGGCTGCGAGGGCTGGATGTGCGCATGGATGCACGCCAGATGGAACGCCTGATGCATCTGAACAACGGCACCGTGCTCTGCAATGCGGCGCTGACCGCGCGCGTGCAGAGCAGCTTGATGCGCTTACGTGGAGAAGACACCGAAGCCCCCTCATTCGCACCACTCTTCCAGGCTCACTCGGTGGAACTGCTGACCTACGTACTGCTGGATCTGGTGGAACTGCTCCGCCCTGCCCGCTCGGCCACCGAAGGGCCTGCAAGTGCCGCTGCGCGCAAGGCGCGCGGCTGCATCGACGAAGCACCCGCTCGGGGCTGGACAGTGGCTGAATTGGCCGCGCAAGCCGGCTGCAGCGAAGCCCAACTGCAACGCAGCCTGCGCGCCGAAACCGGGCAGTCTGTTCACCAATACCTTCGCAACGCCCGCCTGGACCTGGCCGCCCGGCTGCTGCGCGAAACGCGCCTGCCGGTTCGGCAAGTGGCGGAAGAAGCCGGCTGGCAATGCCACGGCCGCTTCGGCACGGCATTCCGCGAACGCCATGGATTGACGCCGCTGACCTTCCGGCAAGGCCAAGGCCGCGAGCGCGGCCCGTAGGGGCTTACACCTTCGCCAGCGCCTGTTCCAAGTCGGCCAGCAGATCGTCGATGTGCTCGATGCCCACGCACAGGCGAACGGTTTCTTCCTTCACACCCGTCTTGGCCAGTTCTTCCGGCGCCAACTGGCGGTGCGTGGTGCTAGCCGGATGGGTGGCCAGGGATTTGGTATCGCCGATGTTCACCAGGCGAGTGAACAACTGCAGCGCATCGAGGAATCTGGCCCCTGCTTCGCGTCCTCCAGCAGCGGCTTTCACGCCAAAGGTCAACAGGCCCGACGCGCGGCCCTGCATGTAATGTTGGGCCAACGCATGGTCTTCATGATCGGCCAAGCCGGCGTAGCTGACCCAGGCCACCTTGTCGTGCTTTTGCAGGAACTGAGCCACCTTCAGGGTGTTGTCGCAGATGCGGTCCATGCGCAGAGCCAGGGTTTCAATGCCCTGCAGGATCTGCCAGGCATTGAAAGGCGAAAGCGCGGCTCCCGTGTTGCGCAGCGGCACCACGCGCGCGCGGCCAATGTAGGCAGCCGCGCCCAGTGCCTCGGTATAAACCACGCCGTGGTAGCTCACATCAGGCTCGTTCAGGCGCTTGAAGCGCTCCTTGTGCTCGGCCCAGGGAAATTTGCCGCTGTCCACAATGGCGCCGCCCAGTGTGGTGCCATGGCCCCCCATGTATTTGGTGAGAGAGTGGATGACGATGTCAGCGCCGTGCTCGATCGGGCGCAGCAGGTACGGCGAAGCCACCGTGTTGTCCACGATCAGGGGCACACCATGCTTGTGGGCAATGGCCGCCACGCTGGCGATGTCGGTCACGTTGCCGGCCGGGTTGCCGATCGTCTCGACGAACACGGCCTTTGTCTTGCTGTCGATCAGCTTGTCAAAGCTGGCAGGATCGCGGTGGTCGCCGAAACGGGTGGTGATACCCAGTTGCGGCAGCGTGTGCGCGAACAGGTTGTAGGTACCGCCATAGAGCGCCGTGCTGCTGACGATGTTGTCGCCTGCCTCGGCAATGGTCTGGATGGCATACATGATGGCCGATTGGCCGCTGGCCACGGCCAGCGCGCCAATGCCGCCCTCTAGCGCGGCCACGCGCTTTTCCAGCACGTCGCAGGTCGGGTTCATGATGCGCGAGTAGATGTTGCCCGCCACCTTCAGATCGAACAGATCAGCCCCGTGCTGGGCGCTGTCGAAGGAATAGGCCACTGTCTGGTAGATCGGCACGGCCACCGACTTGGTGGTGGGGTCCGGCTGATAGCCCGCATGGACCAGTTGGGTTTCAAATTTCCAGGTATCGGACATGAGCTTGTCTACTTTCTATTTGCTATGGAAATGAATGCCGATGGCATGCCACCGGCTTGGAAAAAATTTTGTGCTCAAGAAGCTTCAGGCTTCAGCGCCACGTTGTTCAGCTTGTCCAGCCGTTCCGGCCATTCACCGGTATCGGCTCCCTGGCGCAGAATACGTGCCCAGGCCATCCAGGCATCCCACTGCACACGCTTGTCCCAGGCATTGCCCCAGCAGGAAAAGCACTGCAGCGCGCTTTCGGCAGCGGCCTTGGCCTCCGCATGGCGGCCGGTGATCAGATACAGCTGCGCGAGCACCATCTGCGGCTCTCCTACCCAGGGGTTCAGGCGCGCGGCCTGTTCCAGCACGGCAATGGCGGCGGCCGGATCCACTAAAGGCTGGTCCTGCTGTATGACCGACCAATACAGCGAAGTGGCGGCCGCCTCGTCACCGGCACTCAGATCGCGCTGGCATCCGTCAAAGACGGGTGGCGTCGGCAGCAGATTCTTCAGCACCGGATGCCGCAACGCTGCCCCCAGACGGCTGATCTGCGCATACATGCCCGAAGCAGGCCGCATCGGACCCGGCCATAACGCTGCGGCCCAGTGAGTGGCCTGCGGGCGCCGTGTTACCTCGGGAAAGCCGGCGTAAATATCCTCTTGCCAGCTGAACCATTGCTCGGCCGTATCAGCCATGCTGACCACGATGAAGGCCGCCACGGTGTCAGGCGGCAGCACGCGATCATCCAGCACCACGCTGCCATCAGCCTCGATGCGGCCAGCCAGCACACGCTGCACGAACTGAGCGCGCGAGGCCGTGCAGAAGACATGAACTAGTTCTTCCGCGCGTTCGCCCACCAATTCGCGGACGCGGGCGCGTTCGCGCTCGGGATCGAATTTGACGAGATCGACGAATGCGTTGCCATACACGCTGTGCAGCAATCCCAGCAAGCGCACCTCACGCGGTTGCTGCCACAGCGCCAAAGCGCGCGCGACGCCTACCAGATGGTGCCTGAAGGTACCCGCCTTGTGCCAATCCTGCCCGACCTGGCGCGCCAGCACCGTCGGCAAAACGGGCGCCAGAGCCTCATCGCGAGCCAGCCACTCGTCGTCGAGCAGGGCCTGCGCCCGGGTAAAAAGATCCGGTTGTAAAGTGTGCCAAGGCATGGGCTGCGACATGGTCCGCTGGAAAGATTGCTACAGTGATGGGTTCGGATGACGGCTGGCGACGCAATTGCATCAGGTGATGCTCTGCATTCTGATCGCTGGCACGTGAAAATCAAGCAACCGCCTAAGTCAATTTAGTCAGTTGTTAATTACCTATCAGCTTACACGAGGCAATAGATATGGCACGCATGGTGAACTGCATCAAGCTCGGCAAAGAGGCCGAAGGGCTCGACTTCCCCTATCCCGGTGAATTGGGCAAGAAAATCTGGGAAAACGTCAGCAAGGAAGCCTGGGCAGGCTGGCTCAAGCACCAGACGATGCTGGTCAACGAAAACAGGCTCAACCTGGCCGACCAGCGCGCGCGCCAATACCTGGCGCGGCAGATGGAAAATCACTTTTTCGGTACGGGCGCCGATCAAGCGGTAGGCTACGTGCCTCCGAGCGCTTGAACAACGAAGCGGATTCTCTGGCCGGCCTGCGCCGCCAATACCACTTTCGCCCAGGCCCCCAGGGCCTGCGAGCCTGGGATGTGCACCGGCTGATACGGCTTGCACGCGAGCAGGCCTTGCCTGTGCACGAAGTGGCGCTGGCCTCCATCCGCGAGCTCGACGAACCTTACTGGTTCAGCCACGAAGGCCAGACACCCACTCCGCGCGCCATCGTGGAACATGTCAAACTGATGGATGAATGCAGCCTGGACTGGCCCGTCATCCTCTGTGCCAACGGCCGCCTGATGGACGGCATGCATCGTGCCGCCCAAGCGCTGCGGCTGGGCCGCACGCATGTGCTTGCCGTGCGCTTCGCGGTGGATCCTGCGCCGGACTATGTAGGCGTGGCCCCAGAAGACCTGCCCTACTGAACAACCGAACAGATTTCAGCGCAATGCAGCCAGCGGCATCAGAAACCGTGGTCTGGCGGGACGATGGCATGCCAGCCAGCCCGCGCTTTGACGACGTCTACCGCAGCCGGGGCACGGCGGGCGACGCCGGGCTGGCGCAGGCGCGCCACGTGTTCCTGGGAGGCTGCGGCCTGCTGGCTGGCGAACAACCTGCCGCCTGGGCCGATGCCCCCTGCTGGCAGATCCTGGAAACCGGCTTCGGCCTGGGCCTGAATTTTCTGGCCACCTGGCATGCTTGGCGTGCCGACCCTGCCCGGCCTCAGCGTCTTTTCTACAGCGCCGTGGAAGCCTGGCCCCCAGAGGCAGCCCACATTCTGCGCAGTGCGGCGCCTTTTGCCGAACTGGCGCCTCTGGCCCAGGAGCTGGCTTCGCGCTGGCACGGCCTGCTGCCAGGCCTCCATCGCCTGGAGTTCGAAAGCGGCCGGGTGCAGCTGACCCTGGCCATTGGCGATGCACAGCCCATGCTGGGTGAGCTGACTGGCCAGTTTGACAGCATCTACCTCGACGGCTTCAGCCCCAGCCACAACCCCGATATGTGGAGCCTGCACACCATGAAAGCGGTGGCGCGGCTGGCACGGCGTGGTGCCTGGGCCGCGAGCTGGTGCGTCGCGGGAGAAGTGCGCGAACGGCTCACCAGTTGCGGCTTTGCGGTGGAACGGGTGCCAGGCCTGCCCCCCAAGCGGCATGCCTTGCGCGCCCGCTTTGATCCGCACTGGGAACCCAAAACCCGCGCCCAAGCCCCATTGGCCTTGCCCACCGCGGAAGCGCCGCGCCGCTGCGCCATCATCGGCGGCGGCTTGGCGGGCGCATCATGTGCCTACAGTCTTGCCCGGCGGGGCTGGCAAGTCACCGTGCTCGACCAGGCCATTGAACCCGCCACAGGCGCCAGCGGCTTGCCTGCCGGTGTCGTGGCGCCGCACGTCTCCCCCGACGATCGCCCGCTTTCACGCCTGACCCGTGCCGGCGTGCGAGCCACGTTGGCGCGCGCCCGCGCTCTGCTGCGCGAAGGCATGGAATTCGCCGCTACCGGCGTACTGGAACGCCACGCCCCCGGTGAGCGGCGATTGCCCGCCGAATGGCCGAGCGCGGCAGACTCCGCGGCCACCCGCGCCAACACCTATTCCGCCAGTGCCCCCGAGACTTTCGAAAAAGCAAGAGAGGCAAGTGCTCCCCTGGACGATACCCATCTCGCGCTCTGGCACGCCGAAGCTGGCTGGGTCAGACCAGCTGCACTGGTCCGCGCCATGCTGGCAACCCCAGGGATCACGTGGCAAGGCGGCCAAGCGGTGGAGCGGCTTGAAGCCACGATAGAGGGCTGGCAAGCTCTCGGCCCGGATGGAAGCACGCTGGCCGAAGCGGAGCTTGTCATCCTCACCGCGGGTTTTGGTTCGCGCGCGTTGCTTGGCAGCGCATCCTCGAAGGATGCCGACGCCAGCACCTTGCCCCTGAACCCCTTGCGCGGTCAGGTCGCCTTCGGCCCCATGCCCAGCGACGCCGCGGACCATGCCGCATTGCCCGCCTTTCCGGTCAACGGACATGGCAGCCTGATCTCGCATGTGCCGACCCTGGATGGTCCGATATGGGTCACAGGCGCCACCTTTGAACGCGGCAACGCGCGCGCCGAATTGCATGAGACCGATCATGCCCACAATCGCCAACGCTTGGCCGAACTTCTGCCCACCGCTTCTGCTGCAGTCGATGTTCAGTGGATCGATGGCCGGGCCCGTAGTTGGTCAGGTGTGCGTGCCACCCTTCCTGACCGCCTGCCTGCCGTAGGCGCCTGGAGCCGCGCCTCGGCCTCCACGGATCCACTTGCCCCGCATCTATGTACGGGACTAGGCGCACGTGGCCTGACGCTGGCGGTGCTGAGCGGAGAAATCCTGGCCTCGTGGCTTCATGGTGAGCCGCTGCCAGTGGAACGAAACCTGGCTGAACGGCTGCGAGCGGAGCGGTTTCTGACTTAGAACGTATGCAGGGTTTCGAAGCCGCTCCCTACATCACGTTCATATAGCCCGCGTTTCTCTCAGAACGCTGATTTCCTCGGCCGAGTAACCTAGATCAGCCAAAATTTCCTCCGAGTGTTGACCCAGAACGGGGGGCGGCGCCTCAACGGCAGGCGCCTCGCCATTGAACTTGAAGCCAGTGCGAACCAGCCGGACATCACGTCCGACGCCCGGTACATTTTCAAACGCTCCCACCATGCCGCGATCCGCAATCTGAGGATGCTCAAGTGCTTGCGGCACGGTATAGACAGGGCCTGCAGGTACGCCCGCTTGATTGAGAAGCTTCCACCAATCATCTGTGGATTTTGAAGACATGGCCTCCTCCAGAATGGCCTTGAGTTCAAAGCGATGCTGCAACCGGCCCTGGCGCTCGGCAAAACGAACATCTTCAGTCAACTCAGGCCGTCCGACGACACGGCAAACGGCTTCGAACTGCTCCTGCTTGTTGGCGGCGATATTCAGCAGGCCGTCGCTAGTGCGGAACGTGCCCGAAGGACTGGCTGTGACGTTCTCATTCCCCATGGGCTGCGGCTCCCGCCCCGCGACCAGATAGTTGGAAACCGCCCAGCCCATGGTGGCCATCACGGCCTCCAACATGGACACATCGATGAAAGTACCGCTGGTGCGCGCTTTGTCAGCCAAGGCAGACGCCACGGCAAATGCAGCCGTCATGCCGCCGATCGTGTCGGCCATCGGGTAGCCCACACGATAGGGGGCGTTCTCCGGTGCGCCCGTGATGTTCATGACCCCGGACATGCCCTGGATGATCTGGTCGTAGGCAGGCAGATCTTTCAAGGGGCCCTCCTGCCCGAACCCCGAGATGGCGCAATAAATGAGCTTGGGGTTCTCCTTCAATAGATCCTCGTACCCGAGCCCAAGCCGCCTCATCACACCTGGCCGGAAGTTCTCTACCAGCACATCCGCCGTTCGCACCAGCTTGCGAAAGACATCCTTTCCAGCGGGATGTTTGAAGTCGATCGTGATGGAGCGCTTGCCAGGGTTCTGTGCAAGGAACGACACCCCCATGAGGCGCTTGTTCAGCTCGGGATCAGCTCCGAGTTGGCGAGCCAGATCTCCGCCCTGACGTGTTTCCACCTTGATGACATCCGCTCCCATGTGGGCGAGTTGATGGCAGGCGAATGGACCAGCCAAGACGTTGGTCAGGTCAAGAACGCGGATTCCTCGCAGCGGTTTGGTCATGGCAGCTCTCTCAAAAATGAAGTGCGCAATCCAGGGTGTGCCACCCATTAAACCGCCAACGAGCAGCACATCTGGATTCCAGCCGACGGTGGTGCACGCCCCCCTTACGGCCCTTTCATCAGCTTATCCCCTGGAAGCCGTTGTCTCGGCATCATGAATTAGCCAAAAAGTTCACAAATTTGGAACCGTTCAGTCATACCTGTTACTCAATGACATTCCACGCGTGCTTGAACTTGCCGCCGCGCGTAGTCAATACGCCTCGTGCTAGAGCACGCAAATAGGCACCAGAGGTACCCCCAGCGCAATGGAACGCGTCTTCCCCATTCGCATCACGCTCGAACCGTATGCGATGGCATCCAATATATGAAGAAAACTGAAATGAAAAAAATAGTACTTATCGTTTCCCTATTTATATCTGCTTCGCAGGTTCACGCTGAAACAGAAAGCAGCAACCGGCTAATGAAGGGGAAATCTCAAGACATTTCTCACACGTTAACAGAATGGGACGGAATGGTTTCGTTCGGCAACTCATTCTGCGGGAAAGTACCCGAATCAGAAAAAATCGTCAAACACATTGCTGGTTTATATGGAGACGGCAGCATCTTCCTGGAAACCTTCAAATACGTTGACAACACTACGCTTACTCTCGTAGCTGGCAGACTATCCAGAGGTGTGTCTGCCAATGAAGATCATCAACGCACTCTTGCCCATCAACTCAAAGTGCAAGCGAATCTACTGGCGCGATCGCCAGAGTCCACAATTGAAGTATCCGAAATCAAAGCCAACCCTTGGGCAACAGTAGGCGTCACATTTAACAACGTGATCTCCAATACCTCCGACATAGGCCCCTTCCCGCTTTCCAAAACCATTGCCTACGACAAGGAAAAACCATTCTTCTCCATGGCTGTGCATAGGATGTTTGCACGAGGAAATTCGAAGTATGAAATTGCAGCCATGCAGCCAGCACCGGAGCCCATCACAAGCACCACTGAAGCAGAAATGCGTGCGCGATTGACCATCCTTGTGGAAGAGTTCACTCAATCTTTTCAGAAGTGCACGGAAAAAATACCCACTGGCAATCCATAATCAAAATCAAAGTAAGTGACACCCAAGCAATGAAAACCACCCTCCGCTCAGCCCTACGGCTTTTTAGCATTACAAGCATTTTTCTGACGTTATCAGCCTGCGCATTAGGCCCAACACATCACGTCTTTATTTATCAAGGCTACGACAATCCAGATGTTGATTTACTGGAATGGGAATATTCTGGCTATAGCCGCGGCCGAACATTCTCACTTCCAAACGGAATCACACAGATTTCGCATGGAGTAAATCTACTCGGCAAAGATTTAAAAATAAAATGGCGAGACAATTTCACCCAAAAAACATATCAGACAGATATTCCACTTAGCGGAAAGCTTCCATTCAACATGCACAACGCTGAAATTAGATTGATATTCAACGAATTCAATCAACCAGAGGTCTATGCAATACATGAATCGCCAGGTGCAAAAAAGTACTTCAAATTCAAAGGCGGCGTTTACACAAACAAGCTAGTCAAGCAAGTTTACCCAATAGAACAAGAAATAAAAATAGAATAGGTGAATTGAAAAATGTCTGAATCTTACCCAGAATCTTCACACCTGACACATCACCCTGACCGTGTAATGCCTGTTGGAGGGTCTCGCCCACTCACACCAGAAGAGTACGCTCAAATTGATGACAATTTATCCTACGCTCGGAATCTACCGATCAAACCTCCTGCCACACACCACTTCCACCTCACCACAGATGGAACATGGAATAAACGTGGCGACACAGAATTATCTGGCAATGTTAGCGACACAACCCCATCAATAATTGGAGATCTAGTTAACCCATCAAAATTAAGCAACATTCATTCCCATTACGAGCCGGGCGTGGGCACTCGTGGTTTGGTCAGCCGATATATTTCAGGAAGCATTCTCCCTACAGGAGAGGTAATCACTCAAGGGCAGAGTGGGTACGAGGCATTGGTTCGCCAAGCCAACCTTTGGGCCAGGCAGTCTCCAGGCGATTTAGATATTCGCATCACTGCAATGGCTTTCAGTCGTGGTGGACCTGGACTTCTTGAATTTGCAAAAAATCTGGAAGAAAAAGGCATCCCAGATACCAGCACCAGATACATCATCGAAGTCCCAGGAAAAGTTGACGGCACCTTCTCAATAGAGTATGGATACGGGAAATACCTCGTACCTCCGGGAAAATCAACAATTGATACATCCATATTTCTTGACCCTGTTGCTACAGGTGTCTTTGGTGTACCTTATCCATCTCGTGTTTTCGGCGACATTTTCTCAATTTACGCGAGAAATGATTATAGAAATGACTTTTCCCCGCTAAATTTCCTTAACCCCAATAACCCTGACCCAAGAGTTAAGAATTTATATATAGCAGGGGCACACTCGGATTTAGCAGGTGGATATGATTTCAATGGCATCGGCGCAGCAGTTCTTAAGATTTCTCACGATATTCTTAGCAGCCGAGGAGTCCCACTTGACCCTATACCAGACAAGTACGAATACATACCGGAAACCGCACGAGTTCATGATTCCTCAGTCGGTTTCTTTGAGCATGATTGGAACCCCAATCGCTCACCAATCTCTCATTGGGAAAGATCACCCAAGGATACCGACAACTCGGAATCCCCAGCTCCTACGCCAGCTGTAGAAAATATTGCCGATGCTCAGATCACGGTAGAGGAACCCGGTCCTCTGGTTCTGCCTGACTCCCCTGAAAAGCTGCCAGTCGAAATCTCATTTGATGGCACGAACCATGCCGAACCAAGCATCAAAGGTCCACGTTGGGTCATCTCCGACACCGATTCGGGAATCCAAACTGATGGGGGTCGGATCAATGGCTACGGCTCTGGAACGACCGACGATGCTCCGCCATCCCGTGCCGAAGTCGTGCCGCCGCCGGCCTCCTCTGCTCCAGCCGAGCCTGTACTGCCATCGCCTGAAGCCATACCGACACCGCCCGCAGCGCCGGCCACCACCGGCCCCACCCCTGCTGAGCTGGCCGGCCGCGATGCCCAGATAGCCACCAATGCCTTCAACACGTTCCTCTCCACCCTCAACGGTTGGGAGAACATGAGCGATGTGCAGCGCGCCGCGGCCGTGGTCAACTTCTATAACAGCATAGTCACGCTCTCTGGCGACAACCTGCCCACCTCCGGTCTGGGCAACGTGGCCAATGGCCTGAATCTGATCTCGGCCCTGGAGTCAGGCAACTACGCCAGCGCCATCGTCAGCGGCCTCCAACTGGCCGATAGCCTGACACAGGGTGTCGTCACCGACACCCTGGGCAAGGGATTCATTCCTCTATTGAATTTGGCGCTGGCCGTGAATAGCGGCAACCCCTATTCCATGGTGTCCAGCGCCCTGGCCACCTATGGCTCCTTCAACGCCGCCGCTGCGGCCTGGACCGGGCCTGTGGGCTTTCTCGTGGCCATCGTGGGCCTGGCGGTGATGGGCGGCGAACGCACGCCCATCTCAGGTTGGAGCGAAGTCACCCTCGATGAGAACGGGCGGCTCGTGCAAAGCATCACGCACAGCCGCGAGGGTGGCGGCGAGCCTGCCCAGCAATTTGGCAGCCACCTGCTGACCGCCTTCCAGGAGCATCTCGATCAATTGCGCGATGAGCACGGCCAACCGCTGTATACGCTCAATCCCGCACGCATGCCCCAGGTGGGCTATTGGTATGCCCCCGATGGCATGCAGTACCAGGGCGGAGAAGGCGCCAGCATGGTGCTGCGCTGGGTGGATGCCCGCGGTGAAACGGTCACGCGCTTCTATGACGCCCAAGGCAACCGCGCCGATGGCTCCAATGAGAACATTGCCCAAGATTTTGCGCGCTACGCCCAGGCGGCCATCGTTCCCTCTTGGGTGCTCGATAGCGCCAAGCCGGAACACGAGCAGCACCTGCGGGATGCGGCCGAGCTGGAAAGGCAGGCCCAGGCGCTACAGAACGAGGCCAATGCGATCGCTCCAAGGATCGAGAACGCCTCGCCCCATGGACACGGCGGTGATTGGGAACCTCCCAGAATGCTTCCCAGCACGGATCCCGAACGCTACAACGCCCTGGGATCTCACATTGATTCGCTGCACGAGCGGGCGATCGCCGAGCGCGCACAGGCAGAGCGGTTGCTCGCGACGCTGCCTCAGATGGGCGAGCT
The DNA here is from genome assembly GCF_049532675.1 of Ottowia sp. VDI28. Taxonomy (NCBI): domain Bacteria; kingdom Pseudomonadati; phylum Pseudomonadota; class Betaproteobacteria; order Burkholderiales; family Comamonadaceae; genus Ottowia; species Ottowia sp. VDI28. The sequence continues at coordinate 4,412,796 of NZ_CP149820.1, forward strand.
CGGCCAGAAGCCTCTGGTGCATACCGATGGCACGCGCCAGAGCATCGAGGTGCTGACGGTGCCGGTGGGAGGTGATTCGGCGCTCGCGGTGGCCGATCCTGCCGAGGGGCCTCGGCAGGTGCTCCTGGACCTGGATGGCGATGGCTATCTGGAGAAGACCGATTGGGTGCGCCCGGATCAGGCTTTGCTGGGTATCGATCTGAATGCCGATGGGCGCCTGGACGGGCCGGAGCTGCTGAGCGCTAACTTGCGGCGGCTGGATGCGAATGGAGACGGCCGCCTGGATGCGAGAGATCCGGTGTTCCGGGCCATCCGCCTGTGGCACGACGCCAATGGCGATGGGCAGACGCAAGGCGCGCGGCGCCATGCGGATGGCACACTGGCCTTGACCGAGAACGGTCACATGATCGTCGACTCAGAGTTGCGCAGCCTGCCGGACGCCGGTATCTCTGCCATTGTGTACGGAGAAGGCAAGGTGTCTATCGAGCGCTCGGATGGCTCGGTTCAGTCTGTGGAGAAGCGGACGATCGAAGGCGACGTGCTGGGGGTTCGGTATGCGCCCGCCCCCAGCGGGGCAGTGGGGGTCATCCGTACCGATGAGCAGCCTGATGGCAACGGGGTGTCCACAATCATTGCGGGCAACCTGCGCCCGCCCACCCAACCGGCGATCCAGGCTCCGCCGCCGCCCCCGCCAGCGCCCTCTCCCGCCAGCCCCAGGCAAGCTCCGCCGCCCCCTCCTCCGCCGCACGTCAACCACAATCCGGTGGCCTCTGACGATGAATTCGCGGGTCTGGAGGATATGCCCTTCGAGATTTCGGTGGCGCAATTGCTCTCGAATGACTGGGATGAGGATACCGTGCGCGTGGGCGATGTGCTGAGGGTGATTTCCGTGGATTCACCCGTGAATGGTTCGGTGCAGATGAATGGCGGGCTTGTGGTGTTTCGCTCCTATCAGGATTTCTTCGGCGAGGCGCAGTTTCGCTACACGATCAGTGATGGCAGGGGCGGCACGGCCAGTGCCACGGCTTTTTTGCACGTCAAGCCAGTTAATGATGCACCGGTGATCGACGAGGTGGTCTACGACACGGGCCCTAACCGCTGGGCGATGAAGTTCTGGGACGGCGACCCCTATCACTACAAGGATCCCACGGTGGCCAGCGGGCGCGTGATCGCTCACGATATCGATAGCCCGGGGGCTCTGTCCTATGGCATTGACATTGGCCACGCGCCCAAACACGGCCATGCCAGCATCGATGCGGCCAGTGGGGTGTGGAACTACCGCACGGAGTTGCTCGATCCCTACGTGGGGGCCGATTCATTCACGGTACGGGTGACAGACTCTGGTGGAGCGAGTTCGTGGGTGAACGTGGAGACTTCGCATGTGAAGGACAGCGTGAGTTTGCACAACAAGAAGCCCATCGGATGGAACCCACCGCCTTCGGCACCGTATGCATCGAGCGTGAATCCGCCGGCTTCGCAACCATCTTCGCAATCTTCTTCGCAACCACCTGCCCCCAAACCGCGGCCCCAGTATCACGAGGGATTCGGGCCAGTGGTGGTGGACCTGGGCGATGACGGGCTGGATCTGCTGGATGCGACGGTGAATCCGGTTCATCTGGATTTCAATGGCGATGGGGTGCTCGATCAGCTCGGCTGGGTAGCGCCAAGCGATGCGTTCCTGGTGGTCGATATTGATCGCGATGGACGGATCACGCAACTCGATGAGATCAGCTTCCTCAGCTACTGGCCAGGGGCGCTGACTGATCTGGAGGGGTTGCAGGCGTTCGACACCAATGGTGATGGCATATTGAGCGCCGAGGATGAGCGTTGGGCGGATTTCGGGCTGTTTCGCGATCTCAATTCCAATGGGGTGCAGGATGAGGGGGAGTTCACGCCTATCGCTCAGACGGGTATCACGTCCATCAGCCTGCATAGAGAGGGCGAGCCCACTGAGAATCAAGGCAATGTGGTGTGGGGCACCTCGCGCGTTCAGATGGCCGATGGTTCCACCCGCGTGGCCAGCGATGTAACGCTCAGGGTGATCGATGGCGCCAGCGCTCACCAGGCCTTGGAGACGGCACCTGAGCCCGATGACGATCCCGAGCAAGCTGCAGCCGCTCAGCAGGCGCAACTGTTCAACGCCTGGAGCAATACCGATCCGAACGGACTGCAGGAGTGCCCGCTTGGCTTCGTGCCTTCCAGCGGTGCCATGGAGATGGTGGGTTATTCAAACCACGACGCCGCCAACTCGGCGCTGGTTGAGAACGAGACCTGCCCGATGACTGGTACGGCTGGCTAGAGCCGGCCGACCAGCTCCGTAGGGTGTACACGAAGTGCGCACGCGTTGCGCACGCGGATAAAGCGCATCCGGCAGCTTTGTCGTACGCATCCGGAGTGCACCGCGTGCGCACTTCATGCACACCCTACGTGACACCCCGCGCCCGGGTTTTATGAAGCGATGGCTTGCCCGTTCGCTTCTCCAATAAAAATAAGTAGAGAAAAACTTTGAGTTCACCAGCAACAGGTGCGGCTGCCGCATTGCCAGCGCCGGGCCATACCGCAACCAATACCACAGATACCCCAAAAACCCAAGAGCACTCCGCGCAGCTTCAATCCCAGCTCGCCTTGCTGAGAATGTATGTGCAGCTGCTCGGTGTATCCGTCGACGGCAAACAGCTTCGGCATCAATTCGGCCAGAACGACAAGCCATTTGATCTCGCCCGCGCCGCACTTGCGCTTCAGGCGATGGGTTTTGAAACCCGGATCCATCGGGGTTCGCCTGCTTCAGCACAGCGAAGCGCCTTGCCCGCACTCAGCCAGACACAGGACGGGAAATTGATGGTGATCGGCCGTGCCTCGTCAGATGGGTGGGTGGTACAGACCTCAGGCGACAGCACACCGAGGCGGCTCACGGAGGCAGAACTTACACCGATCTGGAGCCGCCAATGGCTGACAGCATCCAAAGCGGCCCCGCACGGCCAGGCGGCGGATCAGGCTGCTCCCCCGAAATTCGGCATCAACTGGTTCCTGCAAGCCTTGCGGAAATACAAGGGAATACTGGGTGAGATCCTCCTGGCCTCCTTCTTCGTTCAGGTGTTCGCGCTGGTTACCCCGCTTGTGTTTCAGGTGGTGATCGACAAGGTGCTGACCCAACGCACAGGGAGCACCTTGACCGTGCTCGTCGTGGCCTTGCTGGCGATGAGCACCTTCGAGGTCGTCCTGGGTGCCATGCGGCACTACCTCTACAGCCACACCACCAATCGCCTCGATGTCGAGTTGGGTGCCAAGCTGTTCCGCCATCTCCTGCACCTTCCTCTCTCCTACTTCGAAAGCCGGCGCAGCGGGGACACGGTGGCACGCGTGCGCGAGTTGGAGAATGCCCGCAATTTCTTGACCGGATCGGCGCTGACAAGCTGGCTTGATCTTCTTTTTGCGGTGGTCTTCCTCGCGGTGATGGCTCACTACAGCCCGTTCCTGACGATGATCGTCATAGCAATGCTTCCGGTGTTCTTCCTGGCATCGCTGGTCATCACGCCCATCCTGCGCCGAAAGCTCGAAGACAAGTTCGCACTGGGCGCCGACAACCAGGCGTTCCTGGTCGAGACCGTGACGGCCATGGAAACCATCAAATCGCAGGCCGTAGAGCCGCAATGGCAGCGCGAATGGGAGCATCGGCTGGCGCGGTACGTCAACGCCGCTTTCCACGCGGGGCACACAGGCAACGCCACCAATCAGTTCATCGCCTGGACTTCCAAGATCCTCACAGCCTTGCTTCTCTGGTTCGGCGCCCGGCAGGTCATTGACGGCCATCTGACCGTGGGCGGACTCATCGCTTTCAACATGCTCTCCGGCCGCGTGAACGCGCCGATCCTGAAGCTGGCGTCGCTGTGGCAGGAGATCACTCAGATGAAAGTCAGTGTGGCGCGTCTGGCCGACATCATGCAGGCGCCAGCCGAGCCCATTTTTCAAGCCGAGCGTGCCGTACCGCCCCCTTTGCTCGGACATGTCTCGTTCGACCGGGTCACGTTCCGGTATGCGCCGAAGGGACCGGAAGTTCTGTCGGATCTGACGTTTTCAATTCAGCCCGGAGAAATCATTGGCGTGGTGGGCGTTTCAGGCGCCGGTAAAACCACGCTGATGCGGCTCGTTCAGCGGCTCTACACGCCTGAGCGCGGCCGCGTGGCCTTGGACGGCATGGACTTGAGCCTGATCGATACATCCTGGCTGCGCAAGCAGATCGGTGTGGTGGGTCAGGATACCGTGCTCTTCAACCGGTCCGTGCGCGAGAACATCGCTTTCGGCGCCCCCGATCTGCCGATGGAGCAGATCATGGAAGCCGCGCGGCTGGCAGGCGCCCATGACTTCATCCTTCGCCTGCCGCACGGATACGACACCGCCATCGGTGAACGCGGCTCCCGCCTGTCGGGAGGGCAACGGTCCCGCATTGCCATCGCCCGGGCTTTGGCCATCAACCCGGCTTTGCTGGTGTTGGACGAAGCCACAGCGGCCCTGGACTATGAAAGCGAACGGGTCATTCACGACAACATGGCGCAAATATGCTCAGGCCGTACGGTCTTCGTCGTGGCCCATCGGCTCTCGACCATGCGCCTGACACACCGGATCCTGGTCCTGGACGAAGGAAGGCTGGTGGAGATGGGCTCGCATGCCGAACTGATAGCGCGGCCCGAAGGACGCTATGCGTCCCTCTACCGTGAGCACCGCGTGCTGGAAAGGCAAGCTCCGCATGCATGATCCTTTCAGCAGCGAAGCTATCGCACTGCAAACGCGCCCGCCCCTGCTGATGGCGAGGATGGTTTCATTGACGCTCTGCGCCATCGCCATTCTTGCCGTCGGCTACGCGATCCTGACACAGCTGGACATTGTCGTCACCGCGCAAGGCCGCGTCATTCCGTCTGGCCGCAGCAAGGTTATCCAACCGATAGAGGCAGGCCTGGTCCGATCCATCGCAGTGCGTGACGGCCAGAAAGTTCAGGCCGGGGAAGTCTTGGTCGAGCTGGATCCCACCACCACTTCCGCTGACCGCGATCGTTTGCAGAGAGATCTCTGGGAAGCGGAGGCAGACACCGCACGGCATTCCGCGCTTCTGGGAAGGCGCGGACAAATGCCGCTACCGGAAGACATGCCGCAGGAAATCGTTTCGAATCAGCAGGCGATGCTGGCCTCTCGCCTGGCAGAGCATCGCGCGCGAATGGCCACCCTGCAGGCAGATGTGGAGCGGCGTCACGCCGATCGCGATGGCATCCATGCCAACGTGGAACAGCTGAAAATCAGCCTCCCCTTGGTGCGCAGAAAAAGGAAACGCGCGAGGAGCTGGCGCGCCTGGGACATATTTCTGACGCGGGATTGATCGACGCACGCCTTGAACTGATCAATCTGGAAAAAGAAGTGGCTGTGCAGCAAAACCGGCAACGCGAAGCACAAGCCACGCTGCGCACGGCCATGCTGCAAACTGAGCAGGCAGAGGCGGAGTTCCGCGCAAGGGGCAGTGCCGATCTGCTGGAAGCCACGAAGCGCCGCGATGCCGCCCGCCAGGAGCTCATCAAGGCCAATCAAAGGCGCGACCTGCAGGTGCTGCGCAGCCCCATCAACGGTGTGGTCCAGCAACTGGCCGTGACCACCGTTGGTGGAGTGGTCACCCAAGCGCAGGCCTTGATGACGATCGTTCCCGAGAACACACCGCTCGAAGTGGACGCGCAGGTACTGAATGCCGATGCAGGCCATGTGAAGGTCGGCCAGCGCGTCATCAACAAGGTGGAAACCTTTGATTTCACGCGCTACGGATATCTTGAAGGCGAGGTGCTGTGGGTAGGCACCGACGCCATGACGGACTCGAGTCAGGGGCCAGTCTACCCCATTCGGATACGCCTCACCGATACGGTGACGCCCAACGTGTACAACGGCTCCAAGGGTGTGATCACGGCCGGCATGAACATCACATCCGAGATTCGTGTGGGTCAACGCCGCCTGATCGATTTCTTTCTGAGTCCGCTGTTGCGCTACCGGCAGGAGGCCCTGCGTGAACGCTGACCTATTGAAATCAGGGCTGCGCTGCGCGGTGGCCAGCCTGATCGTCTCTCTCCTATCCCGCTCTTTCCATGCCGAGGCGATGGATCTCTCAACGGCCGTGGAGCGAGCAAAATCGAATGACCCGATCTTCCAGGCGGCGCGATTGCAGCGCGACGCCCTGGCGGAAAAGCTGCCGCAGGCGCTCTCTTCGCTCAGGCCTGGTATCCACCTGCGCGCTGGCGCCAATAAACAATCCGGGCATGCGGCCTTCGGCGATGATCCGCATGTGGCCCGCAGCGCCAACTCCAGCCATTGGAGTATTCAGCTGACACAGGTCATTTGGAACCGGTCGCTGAAATTGGGCGTTGATCAAGCAGACGCGCAGGTTCGGCTGGCCGAAGAGCAGTTTCGTCTGGCGGAGCAGGACCTGCTGGTCCGTGTCACACAGGCGTACCTGGAAGCCGGCATTGCAAAAGAGAACACAGGCGTCATTGCGGCGCAAGCCAAAGCCGTCTGCGAACAGTTGACGCTGGCCGAACGCAATTTTGACGCTGGCCTCTCGACCATTACCGACGTTCACGAGGCCCGATCCCGCAGAAACCTGGTGGAAGCGCAGCAAGCCTCCGCGCAAATTGAGCTGGAGAACAAGACCGCAGAGCTTGAGCGCATTCTGGGAGACTCCCCGCTTGAGCCGAAACGCCTGGACCACGGCCAACTCCTTCCCAAGATAGAACTGCCAACGGCCTTCCACTGGATAGACGAAGCCCGTCAGCAGGCTCCACAGGTTCGGCTGCAGCAGTTGCAAGCCGAGATCGCCGGCTGGGAACTTCAACGGGCAAAGGCAGCGCATGGCCCCACCATGGAGCTGACCGCCTCCTACGGAGGCAACCGCTCGCACGGCAGCCTGGCAACACCAGCCGACATCACCTCCCGCTCCCGGTCAGCGCAAATGGGCCTGCAGCTCAATATTCCGCTGTACTCAGGAGGCCTTGATTCCCGTACGCGCGAAGCGGCCCTCCTGCGCCAAAAGGCGGATCAGGATCTGGAAGCCGCTCGGCGTGCCGCAGCCACCGCCGCACGGCAGGCGCTCTCGGCCTTGCAGAACGGCCAGTCCCAAGTCGCCGCCTTGACCTCCGCGGTCGCCGCGAGCCGGGCATCGCTTGAATCCAACCGCGTCGGCTACCGCATAGGAACACGCATCAATGTGGACGTCCTGAACGCGCAGCAACAACTCTTCGCTGCGGAGAGAGACCTTTATCGCGCGCGCGTGGATTGGTTGCTCGCGGGGCTTCGTCTAAAAGCTGCCACCGGCTCTTTGGGGAATGCCGACTTAGCTGCGATTGACAGTCTCTTGATTTCTTCTGCTCAATAATATTTTGCATGTACAATAAATATGTTCACGGTCATTGAAACACGTGAATTCAATGCGTGGTCTCCCAAGGTTTGGTCAGACGATGAGCGCTTTGAATTCATCAACTGGATTGCCGTAAACACTGAGGCTGGGGAGGTCATCCCGGGTTCTGGCGGTCTGCGTAAGGTCCGCTGGATACGTGCAGGCATGGGCAAACGAGGCGGTGCTCGCGTAATTTACTACCTACGCGACCATCGAGGCGAAGTTGTTCTGCTTCTGGTCTACGCCAAAGCGAAGTTTGACAACATCAGTACCGACGTACTCAAGACCATCAAGGAGAAGTTCGATGCCCAAAACTAGAGATCCAGAAATTTTGGAGTTCGAGGCAGCGCTGCTCCGTAGCGTGGATCAAGCCGTGCGCGGCAAGTACGGTGCAACGCATACGCCAGCTCAAATTGCAGCCAGAAAGCCTGGGCGCCCTGTCGGCTCCCGAAAGAGCAATCCCAAAATCCCCACCACCATCCGGTTCGATCCGGACGTGATCGCCGCCCTGAGAGCGACTGGCGCCGGTTGGCAGACACGTGTCAATGATCTAATCCGCGCAGATATCCAGGCAGGGCGGCTCAAAGCAAACCTATAGCCGCACAGCAAGGGCGCCCCTCGCCGCGCAGGGGTGTGGCCCTCAGAAGCGAGACATCTCGACAGAGCGCTGAACACTCAACCGCTGCATCGCATCGATGTCGGCATTCTTAGGGCGTGAGCACGTCCTGAACGCGCAGCAACAACGCTTCGCTGCGGAGAGAGACTTTTATCGCGCTAAGGTCGATCTGCTGCTGGCCACGATCCGCCTCAAGGCAACCAACGGTAGCCTTGTGGAGGGCGATCTGATGCCCATTGAGCAGCTCCTGCTCAGCCATTGAGCGCGCGCCCACACTGAGTTGCGGCCCGTTGAACGCCTGTGCACGGCTGGCACCGGGCGGCACCACTGTTCATCGTAAATTGAAACATCTTCGAGTAATACCAAAGGATATCAAGATATTTCAAAAAAACTCAATTGCCGGCAAATTTAATCTAATATGTAATATTACGTCCAAATAAAAACCAATGAAACATGCTGCTTATATTTATTACAAATTTATAATAAAAAGCGGTTGATAGAATGCGCCCGGTTTTGTGATTGGACTCATTGTCCGCCCAAATTATTTGGCGGCTTGAGCCCCCACTATGGAATCTATTCAACGCCGAGATATATCAACTGCTCCCCGAAATTTTCTAGCCATCACCCTGGCTGTCTGGAACGCACTTTTTCTTCGTGAGGCCGTCGCCCGCCTGAGCTCCTCCCGAGGTGCGTGGGTTTTGATTGTGCTGGAGCCGGTTCTGCACACGGCTTTTCTTCTGCTTATTTACACGGCGCTCCGAACCCGTTCAGTGGCTGGTGCGGATCTGGTGGTCTGGCTGGTGATAGGCCTGACCGCTTACTTCACCGCACAAAATATATTCCAGCGGCTCATGGGGGCCATTGATGCGAACAAGGCCTTGTTCGCCTACCGGCAGGTACGTCCTATCGACACGCTTATCGTCCGCGCAAGCCTGGAGACTTTCCTGGGCTTGATTGTGCTGATCGTATTCATGGCGATTCTTTCCCTCTTTGGATACTCCGTCATCCCAGACGATCCATTGGAAACCATGGCCGCCTACTTTGGCTTGATCCTCTGCGCGTTGGGAATTGGTTTACTGCTTTCCGTGGTTACCTATCTGGCCCCGGAAGGTAACAATGTAGCCTCCTTCATATTCAGGCCTCTCTACCTGATATCGGGCGTGATATTCCCGATTTCGTCCATTCCGGTCAAATACCGGGACTGGATTTTTCTGAATCCCATTGCACATGGCCTGGAACTCTTGAGATCCAGCTTTTTTCCGGTTTATCACGCGGCGCCGGAAGCCAATTTCTATTACCTCTATGGGTTTGCGTTTGTGTCCATTTTCCTGGGCATGGCCCTGCAGGTGCGCATGGCCCGGAGGTTGAGGTCTCAATGATCATTGTGGACGACATACACAAGCGCTACCGCACTCCGCATGGCGTGAGCCGCTGGGTTCTTGAAGGAGTGAGCTTCGCCATTCCCTCCAACCTGAACGTCGGCTTGGTGGGGCGCAACGGCGCCGGCAAATCCACCTTGCTCAACCTGATTGGCGGTGTGGACACCCCTACGCGCGGTGCAATCGAGAGGCGTTGCCGCGTTTCCTGGCCCATGGGCTACGGCGGCGGCCTGCAAGGCTCGCTGACGGGGCGCCAGAACGCCAAATTTGTCTGCCGGCTCCACGGTTTTGGCATGCCTGACGCCATGGCCGAAAAAATTGCCCAGATCGAGGATTTCGCCGAACTCGGCGCGTCATTTGACGAACCGGTTCGCACCTATTCCTCTGGCATGAAATCCCGCCTGCAGTTCGGTCTTTCCCTGGCGTTTGATTTCGATGTTTATATATCGGATGAAGCAACTTCGGCCGGTGATGCCGCTTTCCGCAAGAAAGCCTCTCAAGCCTTCAAGAAAATTGCCGATCGTTCCGGTTTGATCATGGTTTCCCACAACGACGGCACGCTGCGCGAATTCTGCCAAGCCGGCATCTGGCTGCATGGCGGCAAAGCTTATTGGTTCGACAGTATTGAAGATGCGTTGAAAAGCTACAAGGAAAGTACTTCTGCATGACCCGGTCTTTTAAAAATCAGCGCTTCCACAATTTGGGCCAAACCCTGTGGCGAACAAAAATTCTGGCAGTCGCACTTATCGCCTCCTTGCTGGCCGCCGTGTACTGGGGACTGATTGCCTCGGACCGGTACGTTTCCGAAGCACGCATATTGATTCAGCGCACGGATATGTCTGCGTCCCGGGCCGTGGACTTCAGTTCACTGCTCAGCGGAGGTGACGGCATATCCCGTGCCGACCAGATGCTTCTGCGCGACCGCCTGCTCTCAGTCGACATGCTGCAGAAACTGGATCAAGAACTGAATCTGCGCGAACACTACAGCAACCACGGTCACGATTTTCTATCGCGCATGTTCTTCAAAGACGCGCCGATGGAATCATTTCATCAATATTTTCTATCGCGCGTCAGTGTTGATTATGACGAATATGCAGGTGTGCTGGTCGTGCAAGCTCAGGCTTACGATTCATCCACCGCTCAAAAAATCACCCAGGCATTGATCAAGGAAGGTGAGCAATACATGAACAATGCGGGCCACCAATTGGCCCAGGAACAGGTCAATTTTCTGGAAAAGCAAGTCAAGGAACGTGAAACCCTTGCACTCAATGCCCGCCAGGAACTCCTGAGCTTCCAGAATGCTAAAGGACTCATCTCGCCGCAATCCGCCGCCGAGAACCTGGCAGGCGTCGTCAACAAGCTGGAAGAGCAGTTGAGCGAGTTGAGCGCGCGCAAGACCGCCCTGCTGGGCTATCTGGCACCGACCGCGCCAGCGGTCGTGGAAGTCGATCTGCAGATCAAGGCCGTGGAAAAGCAGATCAAGACCGAAAAGGCGCGCTTGACTGGCGAGAAGGGGCAATCCCTGAACAAGACGGTAGAGGAATACCAGCGCCTGCAACTGGAAGCGGACTTCATGCAGGCGGCCTACAAGAGCGCATTGGTAGCCCTGGAGAAAGGCCGCGTCGAGGCCACTCGCACGCTGAAAAAGGTGCTGGTCCTGCAAAGCGCCACGCTGCCGGAGTATCCCCTGCGGCCCAGGCGCCTCTACAGCATCGTCACATTCCTTATTGGCGCCCTGCTGCTTGCGGGCCTGCTCCATCTGCTGACAGCCATCGTGCGTGATCACCGCGATTGATTGATCCGCGACCTCTCATCCTTTCCCCATTTCCGGATACCCACCATGCATCGTTTGCTTGCCAGTTGCTGCTTCAGTTCGGTGGCTTTGCTCGGCGTGATAACGCCACTTCATGCCCAGACCAATTCTGATCCGCTTCACCTTCAGGGCCCAGCCCGCAAGGATGATGCTGCTCGCCCATCAGCAGCTTCGGCATCCGAGGAGGCGAAGAGCACGGAGCAGGCGGCCGCCATGCAGGCGCCCACCCTGCCCCAGGCGCCTCAGACCGCCGACTACACCGCCAACCTCAACAGCGACGTGTTTGGCGCCAACCTGTTCACCGGCAATTTCGCTCGCTCGGGTGCCACCCAGTTCAACCCTGACTATCTGGTCGCGGTGGGAGATCGCATTCATATCCGGCTCTGGGGTGGCTTTACGTTTGACGAAGTCGTCACGGTAGACCCCAAGGGCAACATCTTCCTGCCTCATGTGGGCCCGGTCAAAGTCGTGGGCATTGCCAACAAGAAACTCCAGCAGCAGGTGGAAGCGGCTTCCCGGCGCATCTTCCGGGCCAACGTCTACAGCTACGCCAGCCTGGCCACGGCACAGCCCGTGCGCATCTTCGTCGGCGGCAACGTGATGCGCCCCGGCCTATACAACGGCACCAGCATGGACAGCATGCTCAACTACCTGGATCAGGCGGGTGGCATAGATCCCGAGCGCGGCAGCTACCTGGCGGTGCAGGTCAAGCGCGGCACGGCCGTGCGCGCCACATTCAATCTCTACGACTTTCTGCTCAGTGGCCAGTTGCCTCTGCTGCAACTCAATGACGGCGACGTGATCTTCGTGCCGCCTGCCCGCAACAGGGTCAGCGTGACCGGCCTCGTGAACAATGCCAAGCGCTTCGAATTCACCGAAGGGGCTGAAACCGTGGCCGAGCTCATGCGGCTGGCCAAGCCCAAGGCGCAGGCCACGCATGTCCGCATCATGCGCAATACCGGCACGGTCAGAAACTCCGAGTACTACCCCCTGCAGGATGCCAATACGCTGACGCTGCAAAACGGCGATGAGCTGGAGTTCACCGCGGACAAAAAGCCTGGCACGATCACCGTCCGAGTAGAAGGCGAACACCAGAACGCCCAGGAATATGTGGTGCCCTACGGCTCGCGGCTGGGCGCGCTGATGCAGTCCATTCAAACCCTGCCTGACGCGGAACCTGAAAGCATCCAGCTCTTCCGCCAAAGCGTCAAGGCGCGCCAGAAGGAAGCGCTGGCCACCAATCTGCGCAGCCTGGAAACCGCCGTGCTCACCGCCCGCAGCGGTAGCGACGGTGAAGCGCGTCTGCGCAAGGACGAGGCTGACCTCACTTTGCAATGGATCGAGCGCGCCAAGAAAATCGAACCCAGCGGCCAGGTGCAAATCGCCCAGGCGAGCGAGCGGAACAATCTCCTGCTCGAAAACGGCGATGTGATCCGCATCCCCCGCAAGGATGGCCTGGTCCTGGTGAGCGGTGAAGTGCTGTTCCCCAATGCTGTGGCGTTCGACAGTTCGCTCAGTCTCAAGGGCTACATAGACCGGGCTGGCGGATTGACACAACTCGCGGACAACGCGCGAGTGGTCGTGGCACACCGCGACGGAGCCTTCGAGCAGGTCGATATGGGCAGGATTTTTGGCGACGCCTCCATCAAGGCCGGCGACCAGATTCTGGTGCTGCCCAAAGTGGATCAGAAGAAGCGCCAGTTCTGGAAAGACATGACGCAGATCCTGTTCCAGATCGCGGTGAGCGCCAAAGTAGCCCTGGGGCTGTGACCCATGCGGAAACTCATGCTGGCCACCTCCCTGCTCCTGCTTTGGGGCGAAGCGCCTGCCGCGCCTGCCAATACGCCCGTCCTCAAGGACAAGGAGAACGCTTGCTGGGACAAGAGCGTCGAGATCCAGGGAAAGGTTTCGATGGCAAAGACCTGCACTGCCCAGGGAACGGTCTTCATCAACAGCTCCAACACCAGCCTGGATTGCAACGGCGCCACCATCGACCTGCAACGGCAGTTCGACAACGGGCTGGTGATCGATTCCGAAGGAAAGAAGCTTGAAAACGTCCAGGTTCAAAACTGCGTTTTCAAGAACTCCAAGTTCAGGACCGTTTATATAGGCTGGAATGCGCCTGACCGGGAAAAGGAGGAAGGCAATTCGAGGGAGAAGCTATATGAAGTGACCCCGCGAAAAATCAATCTCATCAATATTTCAATAGAAAACCCCGGAAGCTCAGGAATATATATTGACGACTACGTTCAGGAAACCGTCATAGACAAGGCGCGCATAGAAAACTCGCCCGCCATGGCGGTCTATTTTGAACACAGTTCAAAAAACAACACGCTCCGTGGCTCTCAGATCATCAACGCCGGCAGCAGAGATAAGCGTGAAGCGGTTTCCATTGATTCATCGAGCAACAACACGATAGAGTCAAACACTTTCACCAACAACAAATACGGAGCGGTTTTTCTTTACCGGAACTGCGGAGAAAAATTCAGCAGGGATAAAAACCAGGTTCTGAGGTGGATGCCCACGGCGGGAAACATCATCAAATCCAACCAGATCAGCGGAAGCAAGGTAGGTGTCTGGATCGCCTCCCGCCAAAGCGTGGATCAAAAGAATATTGGATGCGGGATTGGTTATTACGGTGACAAAAAATACGCATTGGATGATGTCAAGAACAATACCATCGAAGGCAATACATTCGAATCGTCCGACATTGGTGTGATCGTCGAAGATGACGACAACAAGGTCACCGGCAATCAATTCAAAGATATCTCCAAAATTGCCATTCGTGTCGGGACACCCATGAGAAGCAAGTATCTGGGGAAACCGGTCAAAGGCACAGTAGTTGAGCAGAACAGGAATTCTTCGAGCGCACCTACGGTCAGGTACATGTGGGGTAGTCAAGGCACTCAATAATTTATCTCCCATGACATCGGACACCGTTGACATGACAAGCATTACCGGATTTGATTATGAAAATTGACTTCGCACAGAATCACCCGCCAAAGAAGCTGGAAATAATTATTCCATTCAGGTGGACCAACAAGAGAACAGACCTGTACGAAAGGATCAAGTTCTCCTTTTTGGATTCACTGCTCCCCGACTGCGTTGGCGTGACCGTTTCTGACGATGGTTCTCCGCTGGAAGTCAAGGAATACATGGAGCGGGTATGCCGGGAGAACGGTATCAACTATGTGTATACCTACTCTGAATACTCCCCCGTCTGCATGAGCAGGGCACGCAACAATGCAGTGACCCATGTCGAGTCTGATTTCATTCTTTTTCAGGATGCCGACCTGATACCTTACAAAGGTTTTTACCGGGATGTCCTGATTGAGATTGAAGCCCAGAGGATCACCCAGGACAGCGCCAACTTCCTGATGTTCGGTGTGGTCTACCTGACCAAGGAGGCTACCCAGGCTTTCTTTGAAACCCCTGAAGATTACCGGAAGAACGTATATTTCAATTATTTCCTTGAAGATGATTCAAGTGTCGTTGAAAAATTTTCCACCGGCACATCGGTTACGCTCTTTCATCGCCATTATTACCTGAGCCGTGGAGGCTATGACGAAGATTTCGTGGAATGGGGCTACGAGGATCTCGAGTTCAACTTGAGGTGCATTCGCGCGCTCAAGAAATTTCCGCTGCCGGAGAATTTCATGAAGGATATAGGCACCTTCAGGAATATTGACCGGTATGAAGGCTGGAAAAGCATCTATCGGCTTTTTGGCGACCTGACCTTCAACAAGGGAATGGTGATGTTTCATGCTTGGCATGAAATAGACAATGACTCCTCTTACATGAAGAAGAAGGCGGTCAACGGTGAATTGTTTGTCAAGAAGATCAAGGGCTTCCTGAGCCATGGGGCTGAGCCTCAGCCTCTGGCGATGATGGAGCGCGGAAGAACCCTGTGCTTCTCGGCGACCAATCCTTTTATTTTCAACCGGAAGACAGCCCCCTTCTTCGGCGAAGTCCTGGTCGCGAATGAACTGGAGCTTGATGCAAGCTCCATCAAGAGCTATGTCAGGGAAAACAATGTCAGCCGCATTCTTTTTCACAACCCTTATGCCAATGAGCATAGACTGAAAATATTCAACGCCGTCAAGAAGTACAAAATCCCCTTTCTTATTTCCGAGAGAGGTGCCTTGAGAGATTCAGTCTTCTTTGACGACACGGGCTTCAATGCGGACAGCACCAGGTATGACTATCGGTACTGGTCCAAAGACCTGACGGAGCGCCAGTATGCGCATGTCAAGAGCTATATTCTTCATGAGAAAAGTATCGATGCCTCACTGGAAGATCAGCCCGCGCGCATAGGAGTGGATGCTCTTCGGCGCAAGCTGGGGATCCAACGATCCAAGAAAGTGGTTTTCGTACCGCTTCAACGGCCTAGCGATACAGTGATCAAGTTCTTTACCCAGCAAATTGGCGGGTATGACAATTTTCTGCAGGTCATCCGCGAAGCGGCTGAAAGGCTGAAGAACGAATATGTTTTCGTCTTGAAGCGCCACCCCTTGGAGCTCGAAACCCCCAAGGTGGACGGCGTCATCTATGCCGATGAAACGAATGTCAAGGATCTGCTGGAGCTGGCCTCTACGGTCTATATCCTGAACTCCGGAGTCGGCGTGCTGGCTTTGATGTATGGCAAACAGGTCATCATTGGGGGTGAAGCCTTCTATGAATCGGACAAGCTGGTTTCAAAGGCTTGCACGAGCGACGAACTGATTGCATCCATCAGAAAAGGCGATACGGCCTCTGAAGATGACAAGATCAAGTTCATACACTACCTGATTTCCGAATTTTATTCATTCGGTCATTTTGAAACCAGGAAAATTCCCTGGGAAGGTGGAGGCAATATGACCATCACCTCAAAAATTGATTTCTATCAGATCAGGATTCCTGCCCTCGCAGAAAGTAATTACCTCCGCTCACGGGAGCTTTTCAAGCGGTCTTCAGTCATTTTTGACAGATACCGTGCGCCCCCGCCCGTGGCGAAACCTGCTGTACCTGCTCCGGCGCCTGCCGCTCAAGGTGAAAAATTCACAAAACCAGCTCAGGCGCCCCAAAAAGCCGGCACGGGAAACGCCTTGATCGTTGTTGATGCCAAGCCGGAACAGATCAACAAGGAAGCAGGATCAACCAAGAAGAAACTGAAAAAGCTCAAGGACAATCCACGCAGATTTTTCCAGGATTCGAACAGTATGGTCGTCAGAAAAATTGGCAGCCTCATGGGATACAGGAATGAATGAAATCATTCATGGGTTGGAGCTCAACAGATCGTTGGGCGATGTTTCCATAAAACAAAAAGAATCCAAATTCAATGCTGTTCAAGTGATTTCCGGGAAAGACCATCAAGGAAACTCCGTCGATTTTGGCTACAGAAGCATCTTCAACAACCTGATCATCCACTTCAAGGGATCAGGAAACACCTTGAGCATAGACCGCCATTGCCGCCTTTCCGGCAGATTTGTTTTTGATGGAGACGATCAAAAAATCACCATCCAATCAAATACCAGTTTCGAAGGCGTACATTTGCTCGCCTCCGAAGGCGCTCACATCAAAATCGGCGCCGATTGCATGTTCTCTTATGGCATTGAGATACGTAACTCCGATTCTCACGGCATTTACGATCTCAAGACAAAGAAAAGAATTAATTTCCCGGAAGATATACAGATCGGGAATCATGTATGGCTGGGAATGGGCGTCTCGGTATTGCCCGGCGTCAGGATCGCGGACGGCTGCATCGTGGGCATGAAATCCGTGGTCACCAAGGGCCTGACTCAAAGGAATGCGGTTTATGCCGGCATTCCTGCCAAAAAAATACGTGACGACGTCGTCTGGTCCCGCTACAAGGGTGACGAGTTCCCTCAGGAAGTCATTGACCGATTGGAAGCATATGAAAATTGATAACTCAAGTCCGTTCTGCCTTCTGGGCGGTGTCAACGTCATGGAAGATCTTGACTTCGTGCTCAAGTGCGCGGATCACTACGTCAAGACCACCGCCAAGCTGGGCATTCCCTACGTTTTCAAGGCCAGCTTCGACAAGGCCAACCGTTCCTCCATCCACTCCTACCGGGGGCCTGGATTGGAAGAGGGTTTGCGCATTTTTGAAGCGGTGAAGAAGGAATTCGGCGTTCCCGTGCTGACGGACGTGCATGAGCCCTGGCAAGCGGCGCCCGTGGCCGAGGTCGTGGACATCCTGCAACTGCCCGCCTTCCTCGCGCGCCAGACAGATCTGGTGGTGGCCATGGCCAAGACGGGCAGGCAGATCAACATCAAGAAGCCGCAGTTCCTGAGCCCTTCGCAGATGCTCAACATCGTGGAGAAATTCAAGGAGGCGGGCAATGACCGCCTGATGCTGTGCGACCGCGGCACCTGCTTCGGCTACGACAATCTTGTCGTGGACATGCTGGGCTTCGGCGTGATGAAGAAGGTGACCGGCAACCTGCCGATCATTTTCGATGTCACGCACGCGCTGCAACAGCGTGACCCGACGGCCGGGGCATCAGGCGGGCGCCGCCAGCAGATCGTCGAGCTCGCGCGCGCCGGTATGGCCACCGGCCTCGCGGGCTTGTTCCTGGAAGCGCATCCCGACCCGGACAAGGCCAAATGCGATGGCCCGAGCGCCCTGCCCTTGCACCTGCTGGAGCCTTTTCTGGCCCAGATGAAGGCGGTGGATGATCTGGTGAAATCCTTGACTCCCCTGGAGATTGCTTGATCCACGATCAACATGGCGGCCATCCAGCCGCGGCATCTCCCACGGCGGTGATCGTGATTCCCGCCCGGCACGACTCGACCCGCCTGCCTGGCAAGCCCTTGGCGCTCATCGCCGGCAAGCCGATGGTGCAACACGTGTACGAACGTGCCTGCCAGGTCGCGGGTACGCGCGCCGTGCTGGTGGCTACGGACGATGAACGCGTGGCTCTGGCGGTCCGGGAATTCGGGGGCCAATGCGTGATGACCTCTCCAGACCATCCGTCAGGCACGGACCGGTTGGTGGAAGTCATGGCGCAGGTCCCCGCGGATATCTACGTGAACCTGCAGGGCGATGAGCCCCTGGTGCGTCCGGAGGACGTGCAGATGCTGGTCAATGGCATGCTGGCTGACACCAGTGTGGCGGTGGGCACCTTGTGCCACCCCATCGATGCGCACGAAGCCGTGAATCCGAACACGGTGAAGGTTGTGCGTGCGGCCGGTGGTGATGCGCTGTACTTCAGCCGTTCACCGATTCCGTATCCGCGCGATGCGGAAGCGGCGCGCTACTTCAAGCATGTGGGCGTGTATGCCTACCGGCGAGAGGTGCTTGCCTGCTATGCGAGCCTGCCGCAGCCCATGATGGAGGCGGCGGAAAAGCTGGAACAATTGCGTCTGTTGGCGGCAGGTCTACGCATCCGCACCTTCGTGGTGGAACCCACAGGGCCGGGTGTCGACACGCCCGCCTGCCTGGAACGCGTGCGCTGCCTGATGGAGGGGCGAGATCCCGATCTGGATCCCGATCCAGAGCCCACGCTCGCGGATGTGCGCCTGGTGATCACGGATGTGGACGGCGTGCTGACTGACGGCGGGCTGCTCTACAACGCCGAGGGCGAGTGCCTCAAGCGCTTCCATGTGCGCGATGGCCTGGGCATGAAGCTGCTGGAAGAAAGCGGCGTGCGCGTGGCCGTTCTGTCGGGCCGGGATTCAGCGCCGCTGCGCAAGCGTGTGGCCGATCTGGGCCTCACGCTGTGCCTGTTCGGCGTCAAGGACAAAGCCACCGCTTGCCGGCAACTGATGGCGCAGGCCGGCGTGTCGGCGGCGCAGACAGCTTGCATAGGCGACGACAGCATCGATCTGCCGGCCTTTGCCGCATGCGGCCTGAGCTATGCGGTACCCGATGCGCCTGAGTATGTGCGCCACGCGGCAAGTGGTGTGTTGCATACCTCCGGAGGGCGTGGCGCCTTCCGCGAACTGGCGGATGCCATTTTGGCGGCGCAGGGCAGACAGGCCGTGCTGGGCTCTTCGGAGGCCTATGCACAGGTGATGTCCGCGATGGCGCAATGATGAACCGGATGATGAGAGGTCAAGTATGGATATGAGTAACCACGGGGCCGGCGACGCGTCGGTCATCGCGCAGGAAACGCTGGACATCGAGATCGAAGCCTTGCAGCGCATGCGCTCGCGCATGGATGCCCGTTTCAACCACGCGGTGGAAATCGTGCTGACCATGAAAGGCCGGGTCGTGGTGGTGGGCATGGGCAAGTCCGGCATCATCGGCCAGAAAATCGCCGCCACGTTGGCGTCGACCGGAACACCCGCGTTTTTCGTGCATCCGGGCGAGGCCTTCCATGGCGATCTGGGCATGATCAGGCCTGTCGATGTGGCCCTGCTCATCTCCAACTCAGGCGAGACCGAGGAGGTATTGCGCATCCTGCCTTTCCTGGAGCATCAGCAGAACCAGATCATCGCGCTGACAGGCGGCATGGAATCCACCTTGGCTCAGCACTCGCACGTGGTGCTCGATGTCGGTGCCGAGCGGGAAGCCTGCAAGAACAACCTGGCGCCCACCAGTTCCACCACCAACACGCTGGCCATGGGGGATGCCCTGGCCGTGGCCCTGACGGTCAAGCGGGATTTCCAGCCCGAGGACTTCGCACGCTTTCACCCAGGCGGCAGCCTGGGGCGCCGCCTGCTCACGAGGGTGTGCGATGTGATGCAAAAAGGGCCACTGCCGGTCTGCTTGCCGGAAGCCTCTTTTCGTGATGTGGTCACCTCCATCACCGACGGGAGAATGGGTCTGACGCTGGTGATGGACGGGCAGGATCTGCGCGGCATCATCACCGACGGCGATCTTCGCCGGGCATTCGAGGCCCAGGAAGATGTCAATCAACTGACTGCGGCGCAGATGATGTCGCCCTGCCCGTTGACGATCGATCAGCACATGCGCTTTGCCGAGGCAGAAGCCTACATGCGGGATGAAGAGGTCAGAGCCCTCGTGGTGCAGGATGAGGAAGGGCAAACCATAGGCGTCCTCCAGATCTATGACATCAAGAACGAAGAACTGTCGGTTTGATTAGGGTGTGTCGTCAACTAAAACCCCCTAGACCGTGATCAAGGCTGTCGTTGTCTCCACCAATTTTCGCAACACCGAGAATTGGCTGCCTGTGTTCGAAAAGATCATCGAAGACGGCGGGCGGTGCAAGGCCATTTACTTCCCCTGGAACGGCGATGACTCGTTCCATCGGATGAATGACCTGAAGATTCCGGTGCAATGCAAGCTGGAAATATCAGCCTTGAGCAACGCCGCGCTGCCTGAGGAAGAGCTCGATCGCGTACTGGCCCAGCATATCGGCGAGGAGGATGTCGTGTTCCTTTGCGACATGCAGTCCTACCCCTCTTCAAAGATCCATGAAATCCTGCTGAATCGTGAACGCCGGCCATTGGTCGTCGGACTTCAGCATGGCCTTTTTCAATCCTGGTGGCTGTACAACAGGAATTTTTGCGCCGACTATCTTCTGTCGTTCAACAAAAGAGCGGCCTCCTCGATATTTCCTGCGTACAGGAAAAGAGTTTTCCCCGTAGGCCTGCCCAAGCTGGACCGCCTGGCCAACCTGGCCACCGCCGATGGCGGGTATGTGCTCTACCTGGCGCAGAAGTACCCTGAAGCCCATCTGGTGGAAGGCGTTCTGCAGGAAATGGAGAAGGAATTTTCCATTCCGGTTTTCGTGAGGAACCATCCTCAATACCCGGAGGAAGTGCGGCACGCCGGAGCACGGGAAATGCCGCTGATCAATGGCAAGCCCATTGCAGACTGCAGCTATGAAGAACAGATCGCCAACGCGAGCTGGGTACTGACTTCCCACTCCACGGGCGGGCTGGAAGCCCTGTACCTCAAGAAAAGCGTCGTCCTGCTTCCCAATCATGGGCTGACGGCCTGGCCAGACTACCCTGGCGTGGCGTTCGATATTTCCGCCAAGGCCATTTTTCATGCCTTGGGCAGAACGAAAGCCTATCGGCAGGATGTTGATCTATTCCTGAAAAACGCCATGGAGTCCAAATACAGAAGCCATACCAAAAGCGCCCTTTCCACGATTTACGCACTCGTGGAAAAGGCCCGGTCTTTCTAGGTCGCCACCTTCTGCCAAGAAGATGCGGATTGGCTTTTTTCACGGGGAATCGCCCGGATCCCCTGCCTCGCGCAACTGGTGGGTGACGAGGTACTCGCACTCCATCGTTGGAGAGGTGCGCAAGTGGATGCGATCGCCGGCTGGGGCCTTCGCCCCGGCGCGCAAGCAGCACGCCGGTATGCCCAGCACCATGGACTTCCCTATGTTGCGCTGGAAGACGGCTTTGTCCGGTCCTTTGGCACTGGACGAATCTTTCCGCCTCTGTCCCTGGTCCGGGACGAAGAAGGCATCTACTACGATTGCACCGGCCCCAGCGCCCTGGAGAACCTGCTCAGCAGCGACGCCAGATGGCAGACGCAGGATGCGGAGGCAGCCCGCCGGGCGCTCGGGCAACTGCTGCAACTGGGTTTGAGCAAGTACAACCACGCGCCGGATGTGCTCCCCGGCCTTCTGCGTACGGGCGATTCGGTTCGGATCCTTGTGGTGGATCAGACCGTAGGCGATATGAGTGTCGCCTTGGGGGGAGCCGACGCGCAGAGCTTTCAATCCATGCTGCAAGCCGCGCGGGATGAGAATCCCGGCGCCACCATGTATGTCAAGACGCACCCGGAAGTCAGCGCGGGCCACAAACAAGGGTATCTGACCGACGTGCAGCCGGATGCCCGCACAGTGCTGCTGCGCGATGCGGTCAATCCGCTCGGCCTGCTCGGCTCGATGGACAAGGTGTATGTGGTCAGTTCCGCCATGGGCTTCGAAGCCCTCCTCGCAGGCAAGCCCGTCATCTGTTTCGGCGTGCCTTGGTATGCGGGTTGGGGTGTCACGGATGATCGCCAGCCGCGGCATCCGGCGCTTTTACGGCGCGCGGGCCGGCGCCGCAGCGTGGAAGAGCTGTTCTCAGCCGCCTATCTGCACTACGCGCACTATCTGAACCCTGAAACGCGGCAGCGCGGCAGCGTGTTCGACGTGCTGGATTGGCTGGCACGCCAGCGCGAGATGGCGCAGCGCTTTTCGGGCCGGCTGATTCTGGTGGGCTTCCGGCGCTGGAAGGCGGCCCAGGTCAAGGCCATGCTCGAACTCCATGCGGGCCAGGTCGTGTTTGCCGGGGACGCCGCCGCGGCCGCGGCGCTGCAGCCCGCCGAAAACGATCACCTGATCTGGTGGGGAGCCACGCCGCCCGAGGGCGTGCGGGAACTGGCCCAGGCCACCGGCGTTCGCGTGCTGAGGATGGAGGACGGCTTCGTACGCTCGGTAGGATTGGGGTCTGACTTGATTCCGCCGCAATCCTTCGTGCTGGATGCCGCCGGGATTTACTTCGACCCCAGCCAACCGTCCGAACTGGAGATCCTGCTCAACACGCAGGTGTTCACACTGCAAGATCTGGAGCGTGCGCGGAATGTCCGCGCCTTCATCGCCCGGCACGGCATCACCAAGTACAACCTGGAGCCCCGCATGGCCGTGCAATGGCCATCAGATGGCCGGCAGGTCGTGCTGGTGCCGGGACAGGTGGAAGACGATGCGTCCATCAGATTCGGCTGCGACGCACAAGGAGTGCATACCAACCTGGGTTTGCTGGCTGCGGCACGTGACATGTTTCCTGATGCCTTTATTGTTTTCAAGCCGCATCCAGATGTGATCAGCGGCAATCGCCGGGGACACGTGGAGCCGGCCCAGATCCTGCATCACGCCGATCACATCGAGCCGAAAGCCTCCGTGGTGAGCTGCATCGACGCCTGCGATGCGGTCGTGACCATGACCTCATTGGCCGGCTTCGATGCCCTGCTCAGAGGCAAGCGGGTGGTGCTGCATGGCCGTCCGTTCTATGCGGGCTGGGGCTTGACCGAGGACATGCTGCCGGTGCCCCGCCGCAGCCGCGTGCTGTCTCTGGACGAACTGGTAGCGGGCGCGCTGCTCCACTACCCGCTGTATTGGGATCCTTTGCTCAAGGGCTACACCACCTGCGAAGCCGTGCTGCGCCGTTTGCTGGAGGAACGTACAGCGTTGGAGAACCGAGGACATCTGCGCCTGCTGCGCACAGGCTGGCTGCGGCGGCAGGCGCGCAAGAGCCGCGTGCTGCTTCGCGCCTGGCTCTCCAACGGTTGATCCTCACTTCCTACTCTTTACTCTTTATTTCAACTGCTTTTCCTGATGATCGCGCAACTTGCGTGAAGCTTGCGGAACGTGAACAAACTCAAAACAATCACGTGGCATGAGCAGCGTCTTTACGGCCTCAATGGTCGTCATGAGACCACTGCGGAGGCTTGCCACTCTTCCACTAAACACAAGGCCAGCGGCTTTGCAGGCAAGCGCATCTTGCTGCTGCAAGGGCCCGTTGGTCCTTTCTTCTGGAACCTCGCCAAGGACCTGCGATCGGCGGACGCAACCATCTTCAAGTTCAATTTCAACGCAGGAGATTGGCTGTTTTATCCGCGCGGCGCGTCTTCATTCCGAGGAGAACTGCCGCAATGGCCTGCCGTGCTGGAAGCGTTCATCGTGGAGCACCAAATAGACGCTGTGCTGATCTTTGGCGATTGCCGCCCCGTGCATCGCTGCGTCCCGGCACTGACGGAGCGTCTGGGCTGCGCACTGGGCGTGTTCGAGGAAGGCTACCTGCGTCCTGACCATGTCACGTTCGAACCCAGAGGCGTGAATGGACACTCCAACTTCCATGAACATCTGGCGGCAAGGCTCAAGCAACGCTCGCGGATGGGATTGGCCCTGTCTTCGCATGCGCCCGTGCCATCCGGGAAGCCCTGGAAAAAGTGGGCAACTCGTTCGGGCACGCCGCCACGTGGGGATTTATTTACTTTTTCGTGGCGTGGGTGTGGCAATGGCACTGGAACAATGCGCTCCATCACCGGCGCATGACGGCACGAGATGCCCCCTGGTGGTGCCTGAGTTACCTGCGCAAGCTCTGGTATCGCCATGCCGAGAAACAGGCGGGATCCTCCCTGCTGCACGGGAATCTGCGGAGAAAGTTCTTCCTCGTTCCGCTGCAGGTCTACAACGATCCCCAGATTCTGGTTCACTCGGATTTTGAGGGCGTCGCCGATTTCATCGGCCACCTCATGTGCTCTTTCTCGCATGCCTTGGCCAGGGAACAGACTGAAGGTCTGCCGGAGAGCGGCCGCTCCATCGCCGGCGACGTGCTGGTCTTCAAGCACCATCCCATGGATCGCGGCCACAGGAACTACGCCAGGATCATCCACCGCCTTTCTCAGCGCTACGGCCTTGAGGGGCGAGTTCTCTACATCCACGATCAGCACTTGCCTTCATTGCTCAAAAGCGCGAAAGGCGTTGTGCTGGTCAACAGCACGACCGGACTCTCCGCCTTGGGTCACGGCGCGCCGGTCAAGGTCTGCGGCAAAGCGCTTTACGACCTTCCCAAGCTCACCTACCAAGGGCCGCTCAAGGACTTCTGGTTCCTGAGCCAACAGGCCAAACCGGATAAAGCCGTCCTGCTGCGGTTTCGCGATGCCCTGATCGAATGCACGCAACTCAACGGCAGCTTCTACCGAAAACTCCCGGATGTGCCCTGGCAATGCGGCGTTGCCCTGAATGGACGGATGGCTCCACGTTTATGGCGCAGCGGCCATCTGACAAACCCTGCGTGCTGGCCGGAATGTGGCGAAACACAAGCGCCAGCCCACGAGTGGGCTGGCGGTCATCTGGGGGATTGCTAGCGGGCTCCTATTGCCGCTCGATCTTCGCTCGCGTAATCACTTCACCCCAACGCTGAATATCGCTGTTCAGCATGGTGGCGGCATCAGCAGGTGTACCGGGATGCGGATCGAGGTTGAGCGCTTCCAGCTTCTTGCGTACATCGGCATCATGCAGGGCGGCATTGATCTCATGATTCAGACGCTCCACCACAGCTTGAGGCGTTTTCGAAGGCACGGCCAAACCGTTCCAGGAGGCGGCATTGAGGTTCTTGACGCCTGCTTCCTGCGCGGTGGGCACATCAGGCAGCACGCGTGAGCGCTTGGCGCCCGTAACCGCCAACGGGCGCAGGGCCTTGCCCTGGATCTGAGACAGCAGTGGGCTCAGGATGTCCAACCCTGCCTGGATCTGCCCGCCGCGAATAGCGGTAATGACATCCGGCGTGCCCTTGAACGGCACGACCTGGGCATCGATCCCCGCCGCAGTCTTGAACAACTCGGCAGCCAGGTTTTGCGTGGTGCCAATGGCAGGCGTGCCGATATTGAGCTTGCCAGGGTTGGCCTTGGCCCAGGCGACCAGATCGCCCAAGGTCTTGAATTCACCAGTGGGTGAACTCACGATGACCAGGTCGAAAGTGGCCAATGGCGCCACGGGTGTGAAATCCTTGCGGGCATCAAAAGGCAGCGATTTGAACAGCGACTCGCTGACAGCTGTGCCGCTGGAGATGAGCAGCATGGTGTAGCCATCGGCCGGCGCATTCGCCACCGCCTGGCCGGCCACCACTCCGCCAGCCCCAGGACGGTTGTCGATCACCACCGGTTGGCCGAGGCCCTTGGCCATTTTTTCGCCTACGGTACGCGCCGTGAGATCCGCCGCGCCGCCGGGCGCATTGGGAACGACGATGCGGACAGGCTTGTTGGGGAAAGCCGCTTGCGCCCAAAGAGCGGCAGGGGTAAATACGATGGCGCAGGCCAATGCGCCGGTCAGCAGGAAGTGGCGTCTCATGATGATCTCCTTTGTTTCTTTGTACAGCCTCATTTTTGCATGACGGCTACACATTCATGGCAAGGGCAGTTGCGAAGGCAAGACGCTTGAGCCCGGCAGCGCAGAAGGAGCGTCATCCGCTCGGGGTCTCGTCCATTAATACAAGGGTAAACACCTAGAAATAAATTGCGCCTACCGCTTGAATTTGATTATTTTAAATAATCATAATCACCCATTGCTGGAGATATGGATGACGAAGAATTTCAAGGACCTTTCGCTGGAAATCCGTGGAGATGAGAAAGAAATCGCCCTGATTCGCCTGACCCGCGGAGCCAAGCGCAACGCGCTGTCCGATGGGCTGATCCTGGCTATCCGCGACACCTTCCAGAACCTGCCGGATACGGTGCGTGCCGCGGTGATTGACGGCGAAGGCGAGCATTTCTGCGCTGGCCTTGATCTTTCCGAGCTGAAAGAGCGCGATGCCGGACAGGGCATGCTCCATTCACGGCTCTGGCATTCGGCCTTGGAGTGCGTGCAGCATGGACCGGTGCCGGTCATTGCCGTGCTGCATGGCGCGGTGGTTGGTGGCGGGCTGGAGTTGGCGAGCGCAGCCCACATCCGCGTGGCCGATGACAGCACTTTCTACGCGCTGCCCGAAGGCTCGCGGGGCATCTTCGTCGGCGGGGGCGGCTCAGTGCGCATCCCCAAACTGATCGGCGCTTCACGCATGCTGGACATGATGCTCACGGGCCGTGTCTATAACGCCCAAGACGGCGAGCGGCTTGGCTTCGCGCAATACCTGGTGCCTGCGGGACGGGCGCTGGACAAGGCCCTGGAGTTGGCCGCGCGCATCGCCCAGAACGCGCCGCTCACCAATTATTCGCTGATGCATGCCCTGCCCCGCATTGCCGAGCAGCCGGCTGATCATGGCTTCTTCACCGAAGCGCTGATGTCGGCCATTGCGCAGTCGGCGCCCGAGGCAAAGGAGCGCGTGCGCGCTTTCCTCGAAGGACGAGCGTCCAAGGTGCAGAAGGCCTGAACGAGCGACGTCAAGTCAACCACACAATGAAGCGAGACTCTGCGTGACAGCCCCCGAAACCGCCCAAGCTCAACCCAAATACCGCCCCCTCGACTTCGGTGTAACCCGCGTGACCACGCGCGAAGGCCAAGATGGTGCGCAATACCTGGCCGCCGACATGGCGCTGGACTCGTTCAGCGAGCGCATGTCCGACCGCCTGGTTCACTGGGCGACCACCACACCGGATGAAACCTTTGTCGCGCAGCGCGAACGGGGACAGGATGGATCGCTGGGTGAGTGGCGCCGCGTCAGCTACGCCCAGGCGCTGGATGCCGCGCGCCGCATTGGCCAGGCGCTGCTGGATCGAGGCCTTTCGGACGAGCGCCCCGTCATCATCCTGAGCGACAACAGTATCGACCATGCCCTGCTGGCCCTGGGTTGCCTGTACGTGGGCATTCCGTATTGCCCTGCTTCACCGGCCTATTCCACCATCAGCAAGGACTACGGCAAGCTGCGCCACGTCATCAACACGCTCACGCCCGGCCTGATCTGGGCGGACAACGGCGAACGCTATGGCGCTGCCATTGCCGCCGCCGCGCCGGCCGATGCGGAAATCGTGCTCTCCCAGCAGGCCGGCCACGCGCATCTGCAAGGCCGCGCGTCGACCCCGCTGACTGCCCTGCTGGCCACCGAGCCCACGCCCGCCGTCGACGCCGCCCAAGCGGGCACGGGGCCGGACACCATCGTCAAGTTCCTGTTCACCAGCGGCTCGACCAAGCTGCCCAAGGCGGTGATCAACACCAACCGCATGTGGTGCTCCAACCAGCAGCAGATGCGGCAGTCGATGCCGATCCTGACCGAGGAGCGGCCGGTGCTGATCGACTGGCTCCCCTGGAACCACACTTTCGGGGGCAACCACAACGTGGGCATGGTGCTGAACAACGGCGGCACGCTCTATATCGATGAGGGCAAGCCCACGCCGGCGCTGGTAGGCGAAACGCTGCGCAACCTGCGCGAGATCGCGCCTACCATGTACTTCAACGTGCCGACCGGCTTCGAAGCCATTGCCAACGCGATGAAGACCGACGACACCCTGCGCCGGAATTTTCTCTCGCGCGTGAAGATGTTCTTCTACGCCGGTGCGTCTCTGGCTCAGCCCGTGTGGAACTCGCTGTTCGAAAGCGCGGAGCGCGAAGTGGGGGAGCGCATCGTCATGGCCTGCGGTTTCGGCATGACCGAATCCAGCCCCTACGGTCTGTTCCCGACCAGCCCGGACATTCGGGCCGGCGATCTGGGCCTGCCCACGCCGGGCATGGAATGCAAGCTCGTGCCCCTGGCCGGCAAGACCGAGTTGCGCTACCGCGGCCCCAACATCACTCCCGGCTACTGGCGCGCGCCAGAATCCACGGCAGAAGCTTTCGACGACGAAGGCTTCTTCTGCACCGGGGATGCGGTGCTGTGGATCGACCCGGCCGATCCGCACGCCGGCCTGCGCTTTGATGGCCGCATCGCGGAAGACTTCAAGCTCGCCACCGGCACCTTCGTGAGCGTGGGCCCGCTGCGTGCCCGTGTGATCGCGGGTGGCGCGCCCTATATCCAGGATGTGGTGCTCACCGGGCTGGACCGCAAGGAAGTCGGCGCGCTCGTGTTCACCACGCCCGCCGTGCGCACCCTGACCGATCTGCCCGCCGATGCGCCTCTGGCTGATGTGCTGGCCGATCAGCGCGTGCTGGCGAAATTCCAGAGCCTAGCGACCGATCTCTCGCTGACCGCCACCGGCAGCGCCAATCGCGTCACGCGCCTGATGCTGATGTCGGAGCTTCCCTCGATTGACAAGGGCGAGATCACCGACAAGGGCAGCATCAACCAGCGCGCCGTGCTGAAGGAGCGCGATGCGCTTGTGCAGGCGCTGTATGCGGAAACGCCAGGGCATACCGTCATCAAGCCCTCCGCGCAACCATGACATCTACGCAAAGGAACAGCATGAAAACCAAGGGATTCTTCTCCGCCTTCGACGACGTCTGGATGCTCGATGGCGTGCGCACACCGATGGTCGACTACTGCGGCGCCCTGGGGCATATATCGCCCACCGATCTGGGTATCAAGGCCGCGCGCGAAGCACTCAAGCGCACGGGTGTGTCTGCGGCCGATATCGGCTCGGTGGTTTGCGGCAACATGGCGCCGGGCGACTTTGACCAATTCTTCCTGCCGCGCCACATTGGCCTGTACGCAGGTGTGCCGGTCGAGGTACCAGCCATCATGGCGCAGCGCATCTGCGGCACAGGGTTCGAATTGTTCCGGCAAGCGGGCGAGCACATTCAAGGCGGCGCGTGCGAAGCGGCGCTGGTGGTCGGCACCGAGAGCATGACGCGCAACCCCATCGCCTCGTTCGACAACCGCACAGGCTTCAAGCTCGGCGCGCCAGTGGGCTTCAAGGACTACATGTGGGAGGCGCTGAAGGATCCGGCCGCCGGCATCAACATGATCCAGACGGCGGAAAATCTGGCGAAGAAATACGGCATCACGCGCGAGCAGGTGGATGAATTCGCTTCGGCCTCGTTCGCCAAGGCCGTAGCGGCGCAAGAAAGCGGCTTCCTGGCCGGCGAGATCGTGCCCGTGGCCACCGAGAAGTTCGAGCTTGAAGGCTACAAGCCGCGCGGCATCCGCCTGCAAGGCAAAGTGACCGAGGTGGCGCATGACACGCATGCGCGTCTTTCACCGGTTGAGGTGCTGGCCAAGCTGAAGCCGGTCTTCGAAGGTGGCGTGCAAACCGGCGGCAACTCTTCTGCTCTGGTCGACGCTGCCGCCGCCGCCGTGGTGGCCTCGGGCGCTTACCGCAAGGCTTCAGGGCGCCCGGCCCTCGCGCGCGTGGTGGCGGCAGCCGCTGTCGGCGTTCCGCCCGAGATCATGGGTATCGGCCCGGCGCCGGCCATTCGCCTGCTGCTCGAACGCACAGGCCTGAAGCTGGAGGACATTGGCCGCTTCGAGATCAACGAGGCCCAAGGTGCGCAGACGCTGTCGGTCGCCAAGGACCTCGGGCTTGATCTGGCCAAGCTCAACGTCAATGGCGGTGCGATCGCGCTGGGGCATCCGCTCGCGGCCACGGGCGTGCGATTGACGATCACCGTCGCACGGGAAATTCAGCGCGCGGGTTTGAAGTACGGCATTGCGTCGGCTTGTATTGGTGGCGGCCAAGGCATTGCGCTGCTGCTGGAGAACCCGGCGGTTTGAGGCAACCCATCGTAAGGAACACATCATGAAGATCGAAGGAAAAGCAGCCCTGGTCACGGGCGGAGGCTCCGGCCTGGGTGAAGCCACCGCGCGCGAACTGGCCCGCCTGGGCGCCAAGGTGGCCGTGCTGGATCTGAACATCGATAACGCCCGCCGGGTGGCGCAAGAGATCGGCGGGATCGCGATTCAGACCGATGTGAGCAACGGCCCCAGCATGGAAGCCGCGTTGGCCGAAGCCGCTGCAGCGCATGGTTCTGCACGCATCCTCATGCAGATCGCCGGCATCGGCACAGCCAAGCGCGTGATCGGCAAGGACGGCAGCGCCGCTTCGCTGGAAGACTTCGCCAAGGTGATCAATGTCAATCTGGTCGGCACCTATAACGCCGCACGCCTCTTTGCCGCGGCGGCCGCCAAGCTCGACCCCATGGAAGACGGCGAACGCGGCGCCATGGTCTTCACAGCCAGCGTGGCCGCATTCGATGGCCAGGTAGGCCAGCAAGCCTACAGTGCTTCCAAGGGCGGTGTGGTCGGCATGACGCTGCCGATGGCGCGCGATCTGGCGCAACACGGTATCCGCGTCTGCACCATTGCGCCCGGGCTGTTCGCCACGCCGCTGATGCGCACACTGCCCGAACCGGTGCAGCAATCGCTGGCGGCTTCGATCCCCTTCCCTTCCCGTCTGGGCAAACCCGAGGAATTCGCCGAACTGGCCTGCCACATCGTCACCAACGGCCATTTGAATGGCGAGGTCATCCGGCTTGATGGCGCCTTGCGCATGGCACCGAGGTGACTACGGGTTGAGGGCGGAAATTCAGCGAAACTACGCCCCCACCCTCTGCTCGATTCTCAACCACCCCTATGAAGACTACCGTTTACGACGTGAAAGTGATGTTCGGCGACTGCGATCCGGCCGGCATCGTGTTCTTTCCGAATTTCAGCAAATGGATGGATGCGTCCTCGCTCGACTTCTTCGTGCAGTGCGGCATCCCGCCCTGGCGGGAGCTGAGGAAGACCACCGGCATCATCGGTACACCACTGCTGGAAATCCACACCAAATTCATGCGCCCGGCCACCTATGGCGACCTGCTGCATGTGCACACCTGCGTGGAAACCTGGAATGCCAAGACCTTCGTGCAGAAGCACACGGTCATGAAGGGCGACGAAGTGCTGTGCGAGGGCCGTGAAACACGCGCCTTCTGCATTCACCCCGAAGGCGGCCGGCTGCAGGCCATACCGGTGCCTGATTTCATCAAGGAAGCCTGCTCCTGACCGGCGGCCCATGTCCATTCATTGCCACTCGTTTCAATCATCACCCAACCACAACCAAGGAGACAAAACGATGACCCGCTTCAAGAAACATGCGCTCGTAGCCGCCGCCGCGCTGCTGGTGACCGGCAGTGCACTGGCCGACATCACGATCGGCGTGGTCGCGCCCCTGACCGGACCTGCCTCTGGCCTGGGCATTCCAGCCGGCAACCAGGTCAAGCTCTGGCCCAAGCAGATCGGGGGTGAGAAGCTGAACGTGATCCTCATGGACGACGCCAGCGACCCGACCCAGGGCGTGACACACGCCAAGCGCTTCGTCACGGCCGACAAGGTGGACATCATCATGGGTTCGGTCGCCACGCCGGTGGCCGCGGCCATCGCCCAAGTGGCCGAGGAATCGGCCACGCCGCAAGTAGCATGGTCGCCGGTGGCGCTGCCGGCTGGCAAGGACAAGTGGGTGTTCCGCCTGCCCCAATCCAACGCGGTCATGGGCCACGCCATCATCGATCACATGAAGCGCCAGGGCATCAAGACCGTGGGCTTCCTCGGCTATAGCGATGCCTATGGCGAGACCTGGCTCAATGACTTCAAGCCACAAGCCGAAAAGGCAGGCATCAAGCTCGTGGCAGTAGAACGCTTCGCTCGCGCCGACACCAGCGTGACCGGCCAGGCGCTCAAGCTGGTCTCTGCCAATCCCGATGCCATGCTGGTGGTCGCCTCGGGCTCCGGTGCCGCGATGCCGCAAATGGCCTTGATGGAACGGGGCTTCAAGGGCAAGGTCTATCAGACCCACGCCGCCGCCACGCGCGATCTGATGCGGGTGGGCGGCAAGCAGGTGGAAGGCAGCTTCGTGGTTTCCGGCCCCGCGGTGCTGGCCGAACAACTGCCTGATTCGCACCCTTCGAAGGGCGAAGCGATCAAATTCGTGCAGCAATATGAGAAGGCTTACGGCCCAGGTTCCCGCAACCAGTTCGCTGGTCATGCCTATGACTCGATCCTGATCATGGAAAAGGCCGTGCCAATCGCGCTCAAGAAGGCCAAGCCCGGCACACCTGAGTTCCGCGCCGCGCTGCGCGATGCTTTTGAAGGCATGGGCAGTACCGTGCTCGCCCACGGTGTGCTGAACTGGACGCCGCAGGATCACTGGGGTTACACCAACGACACCGGTGTGATGATGCGCGTGACGAACGGCGAGTTCAAGGTCGAGAAGTAATTTCTGGACGGCCGTGGTTGGACTCCGGCTTACGCCGGAGCCAGCTGTCCGGGAATTCCTATCCCTGAACTTCAAGCATGAACGACTACCGCGTCCCCACTTCCGATATCAGCTTCATCCTTTTCGACACACTGCAGGCCTCGCGGCAATTGGCCGCCCTGCCGGTCATGGCCGAAGCCGATGAGCCGCTGATGCGGCAGTTGCTCGAGGAGATGGGCAAGTTCGTCAGCGGCCAGATCGCTCCGCTCAATCGTGTGGGCGACGAAACAGGCGCCCGCTGGCATGATGGCGCGGTCACCATGGCACCCGGCTTCCGGGACGCCTATCAAGCGTTCTGGCAGGCCGGCTGGCCGGCATTGTCGGCTGCGCCGGAAGATGGCGGACAGGGATTGCCCGCCATATTGGAGGCCACCCTGTATGAGAGCCTCTCGGCGGCCAACCACGGCTGGACCATGGCCCCCGGCCTGCTGCATGGCGCTTACGAATGCCTCAAGCACCACGGCAGTGAGGCACTGAAAACCCAGTACCTCTCCAAGATAGCCACCGGTGAATGGCTGGCCACCATGTGCCTGACCGAACCGCAGGCCGGCAGCGATCTGGGGTTGGCTTCCACCCGGGCCGTGCCGCAGGCGGATGGCAGCCATCGGATCACCGGCACCAAGATATTCATCTCAGGCGGCGAGCACGACCTAACGGACAACATCGTCCATCTGGTGCTCGCGCGCGAACCCGGCGCCCCGCCGGGGCCCAAGGGCTTGTCGCTCTTTCTGGTACCCAAGTTCTACCCCGATGGCAGCCGCTCCGCCGTGGCGTGCGAACGCATCGAGGAAAAAATGGGTTTGCATGGAAGCCCGACCTGCGTGATGCGCTTTGACGACGCCACCGGCTGGATCATCGGGGCGCCGGGCAAAGGCTTGACCGCCATGTTCGTCATGATGAACGCGGCCCGGCTGCATGTGGCGCTGCAAGGTATCGGCCTGCTCGACGCCGCCTGGCAAAAAGCCGACGCTTATGCCCGGGAACGGCGCCAGATGCGCGCACCGGGCGCCTCATCCACCAGCCTCATCGCCGACCACCCGGCCATGCGCCGCGTACTCGATACCCAACGCGCCTGGATCGATGGCGGCCGGGTACTCGCCTACGCCACTGCGCTTGAGCTCGACATGGCCAAGCACCACCCTGACCCGGCCCGCCGCCAGCAAGCAGAGCGCTGGTGCGCGCTCGTGACGCCGGTGCTGAAGTCGGCCTGGACGCATCAGGCCTTTCATGGTGGCAGCGACTGCCTGCAGGTATTTGGCGGCCACGGCTACGTGCGCGAATGGGGTATCGAGCAGCATGTGCGCGATGCCCGGGTGACCATGATCTACGAGGGGACCAACGAGATCCAGGCCATCGACCTGCTGGCGCGGAAGGTGCTGGCCGATGGCGGCGCGGGCCTCGGCTTGCTGCTGAACGAGCTGAAAGCCGGCCTGGGCGAGACCGCGCTGGCACGGGAAGCCGCGCACGGTCTTCAAGCGCTGGATACCCTGACCCGCCAACTGGCCCCTGCCTGCGCGAAAGACAGTGCCTTGGCCTATTGGGTCGCCGACGACTATCTCCGTGCCACCGCCATTGCGCTGCTGGGCTGGGCCGGCGCACGCATCGAAGCCGTGGTGCAAGACTTGCCGGCCCTCGAGGCAGCCCGCTGGCAGACGCCGCTGCAAGCGCTCACCCATTGGGTCCTTCCCGAATTCGAATGGCGCCGTGGCATCATGGAACGACGCTTGGCCCCGGCGCTCGCACCCTGATTCCCATGAGTGAACAAAACCACACCACCAAGAACGGCAGCAAAGCCGCTTCCGCGGTAGAAGAAATAGATACCCGCTACCTGAAGACCCTGCTCGGCTACAACGCCCGCCGTGCCGCGCTCGTCGTGATCAGCCTGTTCGTGCCGCGCATGGCCGAATTTGGCCTGAGGCCGGTGGATTTCTCGATCCTGTCGGTGATCTGCCATAACCCGGGCATCACCTCGAAGCAGCTGTGCAGCGTGCTCGATCTGCTGCCTCCGAACCTGGTTGGCAAGATCGGGGCCCTGGAGCAGCGCGGGCTGCTCGAACGCCACCCGCACCCCTCGGATGGCCGCGCCCTGGGATTGCACTTGACGCCAGAAGGCCTGAGCCTGATGCAACAGGCCGAACGCACGGCTTTCGAGCTGGAATCCGAGGCCGCCAGCGCGCTCTCGGCAGCCGAGCGTAGGACGCTACTCCGGCTGTTGCAAAAAGTATACGATCGCCCCGCCTGAGAGTGAGTCCAAAGCCTCCTCGCGGTGCACGGAAGACGAGCTGAAAACCTGGGGAAAGTCCCAATTTTGTAGCAGACAACCCACGCCCCATCTTCATATGAAGCTATTAAACGTGTAGCGCCTCAAAAAATTGAGCTATATTCAGGCTGACATACAGATACTACCTGAGGAGAAGCCTGAAATGAGTCCCAAAGAAAACGCGGCTACCGGCCAGCTTCTGGCACTGCTGGAAGCCCGCTACGCTATCCGGGTACTATGGGCGCTCCGTGACGGGCATCCTCAGACCTTTCGCCTTCTGCAGGACAGCGTGGGCGGCATCACCCCCAATACGCTCAATACGCGGCTGAAGGAGTTGCGGGCAGCCAGCCTCGTCACTCATGGCAATGACGGCTACAGCCTGACTTTGAGCGGCTCCGATCTGGTCAAGCGCCTGTCTGATCTGCAGGCCTTTGCCACCAAGTGGGTGGCGGCTCAGGCCAAGAAGAAATAATACTTAACTCTATACACTCCGCTCTATCCAGCCTTCGGAGTCCAGCGCCTCCTTTCTGAAATCTTGCCTTTTCCGGCTGTCTCCCCCAGTTTTCCGCCTCCGGGCAGCTATATTCGGGCCCAAATCCTCAACTCTCTTTCCTGCTTGCAATGAACACTACTCCCAGCGGCCTGCAATACACCGACACCCAAACCGGCACCGGCGATGAGGCTCGTCCCGGCCAATACGTGACCGTGCACTACACCGGCTGGCTCTATACCGACGGCCAGCAGGGCGCCAAGTTCGACTCCAGCCGCGACCGGAACGATCCGTTTCAGTTTCCGCTCGGCGCCGGCCATGTGATCAAGGGCTGGGACGAAGGCGTTGCCGGCATGAAGGTCGGCGGCCAGCGCACCCTGATCATCCCGGCCGAATTGGGCTACGGCGCGCGCGGCGCCGGTGGCGTGATTCCTCCCAACGCCACCCTGAAGTTCGATGTGGAACTGCTTGGCGTGAACTGATCGCACGGCTTTTGCATCTCCTCCTCCAAGCCCCAAGCGGAAGGGGCTGGAGGCTTGCGCAGCCCTTTTCTTGAGAGTTTCGAAGGGATTTTGGGGCGTTTTACCCCGTTTTTCGCCTTTTTCTCCCTCTTGATTTCCTCTCCCGGGGCTCCACCTAAGACACGAGTTACGTATAAGAGAGCGCGCGCCCAAGCCGCGCAGGTATTGTTTTTTTCCATCGAACCGCATGTCTGATCAAGCCAAACCTCACTCCCAAATGCCGGCCGACGCTCCCTTCAGCCCGGAAGAACTGGAAGCGGCCGCTGCTGCCAACGAGCATGATGCCGTCGCCCAGCTGGACAATGCCCTGGCCGAAATCGAAACACTGAAAGCCAAAGCCGCCGAATTGAACGATCAAGTGCTGCGGGCACAGGCCGACGCCCAGAATACCCGCCGCCGGGCAGACGAGGAAATCGCCAAGATCCGCAAGTTTGCCGTTGAAGCCTTCGCCGAAGGCCTGCTCCCGGTGCTCGACAGCCTGGAAGCCGCCCTGGCGATCGAGCACGGAACCGTCGAGCAGCTGCGAGAGGGCACCGAAGCCACCCGCAAGCAGTTGATCAGTGCGCTGGAACGCAGCAAGGTGGTGGAGATCAATCCGGCCCCTGGCAGCAAATTCGATCCGGCGCAACAGCAGGCCATCAGCATGGTGCCCGCCGAACAGGAACCCAATACCGTGGTGAGCGTGCTGCAAAAAGGCTATCTGATCGCCGACCGCGTACTGCGCCCCGCGCTGGTCACCGTGGCCGCACCCAAATAAAAAGCGCCCAAATAGAAAACAGAGAGGAAGGACAAGGCGCTGCGGACTTGAAAAACCGGCACTTATCCACAACCTCCTGAGCATCTGAACCAATACCCACCCAAGCGGAGAACAATATGGCAAAAATCATCGGCATTGACCTGGGCACCACCAATAGCTGCGTGTCCATCATGGAAGGCAACTCGACCAAGGTGATCGAGAACGCCGAAGGCGCGCGTACCACGCCTTCCATCGTCGCCTACCAGGAAGACGGCGAAGTTCTCGTCGGCGCCCCCGCCAAGCGCCAAGCCGTCACCAACCCCAAGAACACCATTTACGCCGTCAAGCGCCTGATTGGCCGCAAATTCGACGAGCCCGAAGTGCAGAAGGACATCCACCTGATGCCCTACCAGATCACCAAGGCCGACAACGGTGACGCCTGGGTGGAAGTGCGCGGCAAGAAACTGTCGGCGCAGCAGATCAGCGCCGAAATCCTGCGCAAGATGAAGAAAACCGCCGAGGACTACCTGGGCGAGGCCGTGACCGAGGCCGTCATTACCGTTCCGGCTTACTTCAACGACAGCCAACGCCAAGCCACCAAGGACGCCGGCCGCATCGCAGGCCTGGACGTCAAGCGCATCATCAACGAGCCGACCGCCGCCGCGCTGGCCTTCGGCCTCGACAAGCAGGCCAAGGGCGACCGCAAGATCGCGGTGTATGACCTGGGCGGCGGTACGTTCGATATCTCCATCATCGAGATCGCCGACGTCGACGGTGAAAAGCAGTTCGAAGTGCTCTCCACCAACGGCGACACTTTCCTGGGCGGCGAAGACTTCGACCAGCGCATCATCGACTACATCATTGGCGAGTTCAAGAAGGAGCAAGGCGTTGACTTGTCGAAAGACGTGTTGGCCCTCCAACGCCTGAAGGAAGCTGCCGAGAAAGCCAAGATCGAGCTCTCCAGCAGCGCTTCGACCGACGTCAACCTGCCCTACATCACGGCCGATGCCTCTGGTCCGAAACACCTGAACATCAAGCTGACTCGCGCCAAGCTGGAAAGCCTGGTCGAAGAACTGATCGAGCGCACCATCGCACCTTGCCGCACCGCCATCAAGGATGCCGGCGTCAGCGTGAGCGACATCAACGACGTGATCCTGGTCGGCGGCCAAACCCGCATGCCCAAGGTGCAGGACAAGGTGAAAGAGTTCTTCGGCAAAGAGCCTCGCAAGGACGTGAACCCCGACGAAGCCGTGGCCGTGGGTGCTGCCATCCAGGGCCAGGTGCTGAGCGGCGACCGCAAGGACGTGCTGCTGCTGGACGTGACGCCTCTGTCGCTGGGCATTGAAACCCTGGGCGGTGTGATGACCAAGATGATCACCAAGAACACCACCATCCCGACGAAGTTCGCGCAGACCTTCTCCACCGCCGAGGACAACCAGCCGGCCGTGACGATCAAGGTTTTCCAGGGCGAGCGCGAGATGGCCAACGGCAACAAGCTGCTGGGCGAGTTCAACCTGGAAGGTATCCCACCCTCGCAGCGCGGTCTGCCGCAGATCGAGGTGGCCTTCGACATCGACGCCAACGGTATCTTGCACGTGTCCGCCAAGGACAAGGGCACTGGCAAGGAAAACAAGATCACCATCAAGGCCAACTCAGGCCTGTCGGAAGCCGAGATCCAGCAGATGGTCAAGGATGCCGAACTGAACGCCGCCGAAGACCACAAGAAACTGGAGCTGATCCAGGCCCGCAACCAGGGCGATGCCATGGTGCACAGCGTGCGCAAATCGCTCGCCGAGCATGGCGACAAGCTGGAAGCCGGTGAGAAGGAAACAGTGGAAGCCGCCATCAAGGATGTCGAGGAAGCCCTCAAAGGCGACGACAAGGCTGCCATTGAATCCAAGACCGAGGCGCTGATGGCTGCCAGCCAGAAGCTGGGCGAGAAGATGTACGCCGACGCGCAAGCCGCTGCCCAGGCTGCGGGTGCGGGCGCGGGTGCAGCCCCTGGCGGTAACGCCCCGGGTGCCGCGGCCGCAGACGACAACGTGGTCGATGCGGAAGTCAAGGAAGTCAAGAAAGACTGATAGCCGCTCCCCGGCTCCATGGCAGATTTCGCGCGCATCAGCACCGTGATCTGCCGGTCTGGAAAGCCTCGATCATCCCTGATCGGGGCTTTCAGCCATCAGAAGCCAAGGCGCCAAGCCGCCGAGGTCTTCGTCATTTGTCATTGCTGCTATGGCTACCAAACGTGATTTCTATGAAGTATTGGGCGTACCTAAGAACGCGTCTGATGACGAGATAAAAAAAGCTTATCGCAAACTGGCGATGAAGTATCACCCTGACCGCAACCAGGGTGATGCGCAAAGTGCCGAGCTGAAATTCAAGGAGGCCAAGGAGGCCTACGAGATGCTCAGCGATCCGCAAAAGAAAGCGGCTTACGATCAGTACGGCCATGCAGGTGTGGACCCGAACATGCGGGGCGGCCCCGAGGGCTTCGGCGGTTTTGCCGAGGCGTTCGGCGATATTTTTGGCGACATCTTCGGTCAGCAGGGAGGGCGCGGCGGTGCGCGTGGCGGCCGTCAGGTCTTCCGTGGCGGCGACCTCAGCTACGCCATGGAAATCTCGCTAGAAGAAGCCGCTGGCGGCAAGGAAGCGCAGATCCGCATCCCGAGCTGGGACGAATGCGTCACCTGCCACGGCTCCGGTGCCAAGCCCGGCACCAGCGCCAAGACCTGTGCCACCTGCCACGGCCAGGGCGTCGTGCAGATGCGCCAGGGTTTCTTCAGCGTGCAGCAGACCTGCCCGCACTGCCACGGCACGGGCAAGATCATTGCCGAACCCTGCGGCACCTGCCATGGACAGGGCAAGACGAAAAACCAGAAGACGCTGGAAGTGAAAATCCCCGCCGGGATCGACGACGGCATGCGTATCCGCTCGGTCGGCAATGGTGAGCCCGGCGTCGGCGGCGGCCCTCCTGGAGACCTCTTCATCGAGATCCGCGTGAAGAAGCACGACATCTTCGAGCGCGACGGCGACGACCTGCACTGTGTGGTACCCATCAGCTTCACCACGGCCGCGCTCGGCGGTGAGATCGAAGTACCCACACTGGGCGGCAAGGCTGCCATCGACGTGCCCGAAGGCACCCAGGCTGGCAAGCAGTTCCGCCTGCGCGGCAAGGGTATCAAGGGGGTGCGCTCCAGCTACCCAGGTGATCTGTATTGCCACATCAGCCTGGAAACTCCGGTCAAGCTGACCGAACATCAACGCAAGCTACTCAAGGAGTTCGACGAGTCGCTGAAAAAAGGCGGCGCCAAGCATTCGCCCAGCACCGAAAGCTGGACGGACCGGTTGAAGAACTTCTTCGGGGCCTGAGGGCTTTGCGCAGGGTAGGCATCAATGCCTGCCCTGCATCAAAACAAGCTCCCCTGCCCCGCTTGGGAGCGCGGCCTGAACTGCGACAGATCCAACGGCGTCCTTTCAAGCTCGTAACCTAGCCGCGCACAAGCCCGGTTGAACCGCTGATCCAGAAGCTGGGCCCATATGCCGCTGCCGTGCATACGCTGCCCCCAACTGGCGTCGTAATCCTTACCCCCACGCATATCGCGCACGCGCGCCATCACACGATGGGCTCGATCAGGAAAATGCGCTTGCAACCACTCCTGAAAAATCGGCCCCAGCTCCCACGGCAACCTCAGCACGGTGTAGAAAGCCCTGCTGGCACCAGCCTCTCGGGCTGCGGCCAGCACCTGCTCCATGTCTTCGGTCACGAACGGAATCTGCGGCGCCACGCTCACGCCCACGGGCACGCCGGCTTCCGCCAGCGTGCGAATGACCCTGAGACGGCGCTGCGGTGCGGCAGCGCGCGGCTCCAGCTTGCGAACCAGCCGGGCATCCAGCGTGGTGATGGTGACATAGACCGCCGCCAGCCCCCGCGCGGCCAGCGGTGCAATCCGATCAAGATCGCGCTCCACGCCACTCGATTTGGTGATGAGCGAGAACGGATGCCCGGCCTCGGCCAGCACCTCGATGACACCGCGCGTCAGTTTCAACTCCCGCTCTACCGGCTGATAGCAATCCGTGGCTGAACCGATGTTGATGATGGATGGCCTGTAGCGCGGCGCCGCCAGTTCGCGCGCCAATTCGGCCGCAATGTTTCGCTTGGCGATGATTTTTGTCTCGAAATCCAGTCCCGGGGAATAGCCCAGATAGCTGTGCGTCGGCCTGGCGAAGCAGTAGATGCAGCCGTGCTCGCAGCCGCGATACGGATTCACGGAGTAATCGAACGGAATATCCAGTGAATCGTTGGCGCTGATGGCACTCTTGCAGTCTTCCAGGATGATCTCGGTGGCGGGCGCCAAAACTTCATCATCGCCTTCCGTGGCCTGAACTTCAGCGGATTCCCATCCGTCATCGAACGCGCTTCTCTGCTCGCGCATGAACCGGTGCGCCAAGTTGGAAACCGCACCGCGCCCCTTGTGCAACCGCACAGGCACCGCAGGTACATCAGGAGGATGGCGATCAGGATCCATGAACAAAGCCCATTCAATTTACTGTTTATTTATACAGTAAATTGAATGGGCTTTGCAAGCAGGAAGGCGGAGGAGTTGGGGGTTGGGGAGCGGGCGGGTTTGAAACCCGCCCCTACGAGCGACGTCAAACCAGATTCGCAGCGCCCCGCCGCAGGGGCGAGTTTCAAACTCGCCCTCCCCGCCTGGCTGACTACAGGAACCGATCCAGCAGCTTTTTACTGTGCCGGTCCATATCGAGCAGATCCTTGATGAGGTATTGCACTCCGTGCGCGTCGTTCACGATCAAAAGGCCCGGCCCCAGGCGCCGGATGTCTTCCTCGCCCTTCAGCACGAAGCTCGTGTGGCCGCGATCGGTTTCCACCTCCCAGGTGCTGGGCGTTGCGAAGCTGCTCACGCTTTTCAGCCGCTGCAGCACGGGCATGAATTCGCGCTGCTCCAGAGCTTCGGCCAGCAAGGTGCGTTTAGGTTCCTCCAGTGAGGAAAGCTCCGGCACCCAGGCCAATTCATGACCGTCCACGTCGAGCACGCTCACACCTTCGTCGGGCGCGGCAATGGGAAAGGCTCGCACGGCAACCACGCTGACGTGCTCCTGCCCTTGGGCATCGGTGAGCACCAGGCGGTTGAAAGCGTCCCGGCGCAAGTCGAAATCGGTGTTCATTGGCGCGCCTCCTCAAGATGGCCGGTGGACGGAGAGTCCATTTCCAGCATGCGCTCGCGCTCGGCTTTTTCCTGACGGGCCTGAGCTTCGTAGAGGCGCCAGTACGCGCCTTTCTCGGCAATCAACTGCTCGTGCGTGCCCTCTTCCACCTTCCGGCCCTTGTCCATGACCACCAGACGGTTGGCCTTGCGCAGGGTGGAAAGGCGGTGGGCAATGGCAATGGTGGTGCGCCCGCGTACCAGATTGTCGAGTGCCTTCTGGATTTCGCGCTCGGTTTCGGTATCCACCGAAGCCGTGGCCTCGTCCAGGATCAGGATGCGCGGATCGATCAGCAGCGCCCTGGCAATGGAAATGCGCTGCCGCTCACCACCCGAGAGTCCCTGGCCCCGCTCCCCCACGAGGGAATCGTAACCTTGCGGCAACCGGAGTATGAACTCGTGCGCATGGGCCGCCCGGGCGGCGGCGATGATTTCAGCCCGGGTGGCATGGGGTTTGCCATAAGCGATGTTCTCGGCAATGGTGCCGAAAAACAGGAAGGGCTCCTGCAGCACTAGTCCGATGTTACGCCGGTAG
This sequence comes from Ottowia sp. VDI28, assembly GCF_049532675.1. Taxonomy (NCBI): domain Bacteria; kingdom Pseudomonadati; phylum Pseudomonadota; class Betaproteobacteria; order Burkholderiales; family Comamonadaceae; genus Ottowia; species Ottowia sp. VDI28. The sequence goes on from NZ_CP149820.1 coordinate 4,455,296, forward strand.
TCGGCCAGCCGCAGCTGGCGGATATCGACGCCGTCGACGGCGATGCTCCCTTCAGTGAGGTCATAGAAGCGGCAGATCAGGTTCACCATCGTGCTCTTGCCAGAGCCGCTGTGCCCCACCAGGCCAATCATCTGGCCGGGTTCGATATCCAGATTCAGCCCTTTGATGACGGCCCGGTTGCCATAGCGGAAATGCGCATCGCTCACGGTGATGCGGCCTTTCACGGCTGGCAGGTCGACCGGGTTGGCGGCTTCAGGCACGCTGGAAACATGGTCCAGGATCTCGAAAATGCGTTTGGCGCCCGAAGCGGCCTTCTGGGTGACCGACACGATGCGGCTCATGGAATCAAGCCGGGTATAGAAGCGCCCGATGTAGGCAATGAAGGCTGTGAGCACGCCGACGGTGATCTGGTGCTTGCTCACCAGCCAGATTCCGAAGATCCAGACCACCAGCAAACCGATTTCCGTGAGCAATGTCACAGTGGGGGAAAACAGCGACCACAGCTTGTTCAGTTTGTCGTTCACGGCCAGGTTGTGGCGGTTGGCCTCGGTGAAGCGCCGGGCTTCGCGGTCTTCCTGCGCGAAAGCCTTCACGACCCGGATGCCGGGAATGGTGTCGGCCAGCACGTTGGTGACTTCGGACCAGACGCGGTCGATTTTCTCGAAACCGGTGCGAAGGCGGTCCCGCACCACGTGGATCATCCAGCCAATGAATGGAAGCGGTACCAAAGTGACCAGCGCCAGCGCCGGATCGATGGAAAAAAGGATGATCGCGGTCATGATCATCATCAGGACATCTGTCGCAAAGTCAAGCAAGTGCAACGATAGGAAAACGTTGATGCGGTCAGTCTCGGAGCCGATGCGCGCCATCAGGTCGCCGGTGCGGCGGCCGCCGAAATATTCGAGCGACAGATTGAGCAGATGCTCGTAGGTAGTGGTACGCAGATCGGACCCGATCCGCTCGGACACCAGAGCCAGGATATAGGTCTTGGCCCAACCCAGCACCCAGGCCACCAGCGCAGCGCCAAATAGCCCCCCCAGCAGCATGGTCACCAGGCTCATGTCGATCTCCTGGCCGTTCTGGAAAGGGATCAGCACCTTGTCCATGAGCGGCATGGTGAGGTAGGGCGGTACGAGTGTGGCTGCGGTGGACGCAAGCGTCAGCAGAAAGGCCGCCAACAGGGGCCATTTATAGGGTTTGGCGAAACGCCAGAGGCGAAACAGCGTCCAGGTGGAAGGCGGTTTTCCGATCTCGGCGGCCTCGTCTTCCTCGGCTGGATCTTCGGGATCAGCGGCGAGGTCCGCAGCAGGCACCGCGCCGCCCTCCGACATGCCGGCCAGCAGGATGTCGAACTGCGCCAGCAGTTTGAGCGCGGCCGGATTGCGGCCCAACGTATAGCGCCAAACGCCCAATTGGCTGCGCTCGTCACGCAACTCCAGGGTGCCGACGCCGGCGTGATCGTGGTGCGCCAGAACCAGGCCTGGCCGCAGATCCCAGGCGCTCCACGCTGTTTCATCCGGAAACCGCGCAATAAACCTTTGATTTGTAATGAGGATCAACCCTGAGCCGAAACGCAATTGATCGGTCAGGTCAACTTCCAGCGTGGCGCGAACGTTCTCTTCTGGACGCAGCGCCAAGCCGGCAAAAGCCCCTTCCGGGATCAAGGTTTCAGGGGAGGTGAAGTCGGTGGAAGTTTGCAGCGGCATGAATTGAACAACGCATCGCACCCGTTTTGGGGCGACGACGAAAGCTGAAACCAAGAAAGCGAGTGCTCTCCAGATGAGGCGAACCAAGCACGATGAACAGGCCTTCTCGACCGGTAGCGCGGGGGTAGCGGATTTTATCCGCCGGCCAACCGTATCACGGCCGACGGCATTGCTGTTGGTGCGCCCCTGCCGCCCACAGTGTTTCCCGATATGGTGATCCGCCGCATGGCCTTTCTGCGCGGACCCAATATCTGGACCTACCGCCCGGTGATCGAGGCCATCGTGGACATCGGGATCCTGGAAGAGCAGCCCTCCAACACCCTGCCGGGCTTCTACGAACGCCTGACGGCCTGGCTACCCGGGCTGATCGAGCACCGCTGCAGCGTCGGCCGCCGGGGAGGTTTCCTGATGCGCCTGCGCGACGGCACCTGGCCTGGCCACATCCTGGAGCATGTGGCGTTGGAGCTGCAAACCCAGGCCGGCATGAAAACCGGCTTCGGCAAAGCCCGCATGACGGACGAATATGGTGTCTACAAGGTAGTCATCCGCACCCGGGACGAACTCATTGGCAAGACGGCTCTCGAATCAGCCCGAGATCTGGTGATGGCCGCCATCAACGACCGTCCCTACGACGTGGCCGCCACTGTCGCCCGCCTGACGGAAATGGTGGACCAGCGTTGCCTGGGCCCCAGCACGGCCAGCATGGTCGAAGCGGCCGGCGAGCGTGGTATCCCCCACATCCGCCTGAACGAAGGCAATCTGGTGCAATTGGGCTACGGCTCCGCGCAACGCCGCATCTGGACCGCCGAAACCGACCGCACCAGTGCCATCGCCGAGGGTATCTCGCGTGACAAGGACCTGACCAAGGAACTGCTGGCGTCCTGTGGCGTACCGGTACCCGAGGGCCGCACGGTGAGCAACGCGGCGGAGGCTTGGGAAGCCGCCGAACGCATCGGCGTGCCGGTGGTGGTCAAGCCGACGGACGGCAACCATGCCCGCGGGGTTTCTCTGAACCTCAATACGCAGCAGGAAGTCGAGGACGCCTTTGTCGCCGCGGAAAGAGAAGGCTCCGAGGTCATGGTCGAGCGCTTCATTCCCGGTCAGGAACACCGCCTGCTGGTGGTGGGCGGCAAGGTGGTCGCGGCCACACGTGGCGAAATCACCCGGGTCAGCGGCGACGGCCGCTCCACCATGGCGGAGCTGATCGAGCTGCAAGTCAATTCCGATCCGCGGCGCGGCCCCGAAGAGCACCTGCCGCTCGATACCGTACGGGTCTATGAAAACCCGGTCACCCAGCTCGAGCTCGCCCGCCAGGGCCTGACAGCCGAAAGCATTCTGCCGATCGGCCGCACCGCCGTGGTCGAGCGCACGGGCAACATGGCCAACGACGTCACGGACCGCGTGCACCCCGATGTAGCGCATCAGGTCTCCCTGGCGGCGCGCGTGGTGGGCCTCGATATCGCTGGCATCGACCTGGTGGTGGAAGACATCGGGCAGCCGCTGGCACCCCAGGGGGGCGCCATCGTCGAAGTCAACGCTGGCCCGGGCCTGCTGATGCACCTGAAACCCGCTGTCGGCCGTGCGCAGCCAGTGGGCGAAGCCATCGTGAAGCATCTTTTCCCGGCCTCCGAGGCTGGGCGCATCCCGGTCGTCGGCATCGTCGGCCAACCGGGAGACGTCCTTACGGCCCATCTGGTGGCCTGGCTGCTGCAGCTGGACGGCCGCGTCACAGCCCTGGCCTGCCAGGACGGGCTTTACCTGGGGCAGCGCCAACTATCCAAAGGCAGCGCGCTGGGCTGGGAAAGCGGCGAGCGCATGCTGATCAACCGTACAGTACAGGCTGTGGTGCTGGAAACCTCCGCCCGCCATATCCTGGCCGAGGGCCTGCCTTATGACCGCTGCGAGGTAGGCGTGGTCACAGCCATGCCCTCCACCCACGGCCTGGAAGAGTTCTACGTGCGCGATGCCGAGCAGATGCGCAACGTCGTGCGCACCCAGATCGACGTGGTGCTGCCCAGCGGCGCCGCGGTGCTCAATGCCGATGACGCCGAAGTCCTTGATCTGGCCGACTACTGCGATGGCGAAGTCATCCTCTACAGCCTGAACGAACACAACCCTGGCGTGGCCAAGCATCGTGCAGGCAAGGGCCGCGTGGTATTTGCACGTGAATCTGCCCTGGTTCTCGCCACTGGCGAGCGCGAAATACCGCTGGCGAACCTTTCGGCGCCTGCCTTCTCGCGCCTGATGAGCGCCCAGGCCGGCGACGCGCGTGCGCCCGTACTGGCGGCGGTGGCTGGCGCCTGGGCGCTCGGTGTATCGCCCGAACTCATTCGCGGCGGCCTGCAACGTTTCGGTGAGCCCGTGCGGGCCCCCCAGGCCCCCGTTCTTCAGGCTGCTGCGCAGTAAACCTCTTCGCGCACTGACCCGTTCATCCTTTTTTTCAGCAGAAGAAAGTAGTCTCATGCAAGTCACTCGTATACGTGCGTTGCGCGGCCCCAACCTGTGGAGCCGTCATACGGCTATCGAGGCCGTCGTTACCTGCGACGAGGCCGAGCGCGACCTGCGCCCCACACCCGCCTTTGAAAGGCGTCTGCGGGAGCTTTTTCCGTCTGTCGGCGCCCTGCACGCCAACAAGCCCAGCGTGCCGATCTCGATGGCCCATGCCGTCGAGTTGACCGCCCTGGCGCTGCAAGCCAATGCCGGATGCCCTGTTACCTTCAGCCGCACGACGGCCACCGAGGAACCTGGTGTGTTCCAGGTGGTGGTGCAATACACCGAAGAGGCTGTGGGCCGGCTGGCTTTCGAGAAAGCACAGGCCCTGTGCCAGGCTGCCTTGACAGAAGGCCAGTTCGACGTAGCCGGTGCACTGGCGGAGCTGCGCGAACTGGACGAAGATGAGCGCCTGGGGCCTTCCACTGGGTCCATCGTGGACGCAGCCGTGGCACGCGGCATTCCTTTCCGCCGCCTCACCAGCGGCAGCCTGGTGCAGTTTGGCTGGGGCAGCAAGCAGCGCCGCATCCAGGCGGCCGAGGTGGATCGCACCAGCGCCATCGCTGAATCGATCGCGCAGGACAAGGACCTGACCAAGAAGCTGCTGCATGCCGCCGGCGTACCGGTGCCTCTGGGCCGTCCTGTTTCCAGCGTGGAAGATGGATGGGCCGCCGCCGAGGAACTTGGCCTGCCAGTGGTCGTGAAACCTCAGGACGGCAACCAGGGCAAGGGCGTCACAGTGGGCATTTTTGATCGCGCGCATTTCGCGATTGCCTACGAAGCCGCCGCCAGATTCGGCGGCGTCATGGTCGAACGCTTTTTGCCAGGGCATGATTTCCGCTTGCTCGTGGTGGGTAACAAACTGGTGGCGGCTGCCCGCCGCGACCCGCCCCTGGTGATCGGAGATGGCATTCAGACAGTGCGCCAACTGGTGGACGAAGTGAACCGGGACCCTCGCCGCGGCGAAGGCCATGCCTCCTCGCTCACCAAGATCCGCTTCGACACCATTGCCGAAGCCCGCTTGGCCGAGCAGAACCTCACCCCCGATTCGGTGCCGGCCAAGGGCCAGCGCGTGGTCCTGCGCAACAACGCCAACCTGTCCACCGGCGGCACTGCCACTGACGTCACAGACAGCGTGCACCCTGAAGTGGCAGCGCGCGCCATCGAAGCCGCGCAAATGACCGGCCTCGACATCTGTGGTGTCGACGTGGTGTGCGAAACCGTCATCAAGCCGCTCGAGACGCAAAACGGCGGTATTGTCGAAGTCAATGCGGCCCCCGGCCTGCGTATGCACATCAGCCCTTCCTTCGGCAAAGGCCGTGACGTGGGCGAGGCCGTGATCGCGCAGATGTACCCGAACGGCGACAACGGCCGGATCCCCGTGATCGCCGTGACCGGCACCAACGGCAAGACCACTACCGTGCGCCTCACCGCGCACCTGTTGAAATCGCAGGGCCTGCGGGTTGGCATGACGAACACGGACGGTGTTTACGTGAATGGCCGGCAGATTGACTCCGGCGATTGCTCCGGCCCGCGCAGCGCCCGCAACGTGCTGATGCACCCCGACGTGGATGCCGCCGTCCTCGAGACTGCACGCGGCGGTCTGCTGCGCGAAGGCTTGGCTTTCGATGAATGCCAAGTGGCCATCGTGACTAACCTGGGCGCAGGTGACCACCTGGGCTTGAACTACATCACCACGCTCGAAGACTTGGCTGTCCTCAAGCGCGTGATCGTAAAGAACGTTTCCAGCAGCGGCATGGCCGTGCTCAACGCCGCTGATCCAGCCGTGGCCGCCATGGCTGTGCACTGCCCCGGCTCCGTGACTTTCTTCGCTCAGGATGGTGCGCACCCCGTGATCGACACACACCGCGCCAAGGGCCGGCGCGTCGTGTTCGTGGAGGGCGGCGATATGGTGTGCGTGGAAGGCCGCTTCGAGAAGCGCCTGCCGCTGGCACGCGTGCCACTCACCCGCAAAGGGCAGATCGGCTTCCAGGTGGAAAACGCGATGGCCTCCGTGGCCGCTGCCTGGGCTGTGAATGTCCCCTGGGAAGCCATCCAGCGAGGGCTCGCAAGCTTCGTGAGCGACCTCCACGGCGTCCCCGGCCGTTTCAACGTGTTCGATTACCGTGGCGCCACCCTGATTGCCGACTACGGCCACAACCCCGATGCCATCGCAGCCCTGGTGGCCGGTGTGGAAAACATGTCTGCCCGCCGCCGCTCGGTGGTGATCAGCGGCGCCGGAGACCGGCGCGACGAAGACATTCGCGGTCAGACCCGCATCCTGGGCGCGGCCTTCGATGACGTGATCCTTTACCAGGATGCCTGCCAGCGGGGCCGTGCCGATGGCGAAGTGCTGGCTCTGCTGCGCGACGGCTTGAAAGGTGCCCAGCGTACCACCCGCGTGGAAGAAGTGCATGGCGAATTCCTCGCTATCGATAGCGCGCTGCAAAGCCTTGAAAAAGGTGATCTGTGCCTGATCCTGATCGATCAGGTGGAAGAAGCGCTGGCGCATATCCGCCAACGCGTCGATGCAGCGAATGCGGCGTCCGCCAAGGCACCCGTTCCGGCGAAAACCCGCCGCAACAAGCCTCGGCCCGCAGCCGCCCACTCAGGGGTGGGTCTGCACTCGATCCCCTGACCGGCCTCCGCTCTCCCTCTCGCGCCAAAGCAGGAGGGAGAGAAGGAAAACCTCAAGAAAACGAGCATCCAGCAGGGTGCGTAGACAGATCGGCAGCCAGCAGCTGCCGCCGCAAGCCGTCCACCTCCCCCACCCAGCCGAGACGAAAACCTTCATGCATGAGGTTGTGCCGGCTGGCGTGGTTGTGTGGCGACACCACGGCCACACAAAAATTCCGCCCTCTGCTCCGGGCCAAGGCCATGCGCGCCTTGAGCAGCAAACGCTGCAAATGCTGGCCGCGATAGGACGTGCTCACCATGCAGCTCGCCAGATGGGCCACCCGGGTATCAACCTCCCCCAGACTCAAACCGGGGGCGCCCGCCTCTTTCGCGCCAAGGAAAGTCAGCGCCTCGTTCACAAAAAACCGTCCCAAATTGCCCGGGTCGCCGCGCTGAGGCAAACCGAGCATGCCGTAGGCGACAAGGCGGCCCTCGTCGAAAAGCCCCAGGGTTTCGCCCCGTCCCTGGGACGTCTCGACATGCATTCGCACGAATTCCGGCTCGGCGGATTCACGCACGTAGAGGTCAGGATCCGCCAGGTTGGCGAGCACCTCATCCCGCAGCCGCATCAGCGCAGAAATATCCCTGGGCGTCAAAAGACGCAGGGAAAGCGGATTGGAAGGCACTTCTTTATTGCTTCAGGAAATCCAGCTCGACACCCCTGCCTTCCAGCTTGGCGCGCAGCGCAGCGCGCGCACGGGAGAGGCGGCTGCGCACTGTACCGACCGGCACTGTCAGCAGGACAGCGGCTTCCTCGTAGGACAGCTCATCCACGGCAACCATGAGCAGCACTTCCCGCATTCTCGGGGGCAACTCCTCCAGCGCGGCCGCCAGCGCTCCGATCTGCTCGGTATGCTCGGCCTGCTCTTGCGGATTGGGCTGTTCGCTGGCGCTGTACTGCAGCTCGGAATCGTCCGTAAAATCGAATCTCCGATGGGACGCGCGCGAAAGGTAGTTGCGCACCAGGTTCATCGCAATGCCGTACAACCAGGTCGAGAGTTCGGATTGGCCGCGAAAACTCTCGAAAGACCGCACAGCCTCGGTGAAGGCCTGCTGTGTCAGGTCTTCCGCGTCGCTTTGATGGCCGATGTTCTTGATGATGAAACGATGCAGCCTGGTCCAGTGCTCTCTGACGAGGTCACGAAACAGGATGTCGGCGCCAGCCTCCTCGCTGGCATCGTCCGCATCAGGAGGGGGTTCAAACGACATATCCACCGCATGCCTGCCGCCAATGCCAGCCCCAGCGAAGTCGCCGCCAGAAGTAACCGGAAAGTGCGAAAGATTACACATTTGCACTCATCGTACTAATGAGAAACAAGAAAAACATCCCTGAAATCCGGTAGGACGAAAGTATTTTGTAGTGCCCGCTTCGAAGAGCTGTTTTTTGGAAAAAGCGGAACGTTTGGCACCGTACGGTTACTTACCGAGGCAATTAGCCGCACTCCTTCATTCACAAAAAAACAAGAGACCGTCTTGAGCATTGAAAACCCCTCCTCAGCGTCCGGCCCACGCGTAGCGCCGTCTTTGGACGAGTTTCGCAAGGCGGCGGAACAGCATGACGCCATCTCGCTCACGCTCGACGGCGAGCGATGGCAGGTCAAGGGCACGGGCATCCTGCCAGGTAGCGGGCGGCAAGTGGCATGGGTAAGCCCCGAGAACGCACGGATCGACACCACATCCGCTTTTACGCAGGCTCTGGAACAATCGTTTTCGGCGGGCATCAGCCGCGCCGTAGCGCGAGAACTCGACTTGCAGCCCCGGCCCGGCCAGCCCTTGTCGTCACGCGCCGTCACGCAAGCGATCGACATGGCGAAAACAGGCCAGCAGGCACTTGCGGGGGTTGATTTCTTTACGCGCCTGCAGTTCTCCGCTGTCCAGGGCGGCCCGGAATTCAAGCGTGTATGCGCCGAAGAGGGCCACGCCGCAGGCAAGCTTTCCCAAGCCGACCTTCAACATCTCGACCACCTGCTCGATCAGCACTTCCAGCAAGCCACATCGAACGGCGCATCTCCCGTCACTTACCACGAGGCCGAGCGCTGGCTGAAAGAGGCGCTTCGCTCGCTGGGCTGAACCAGGAGCGCGTTCAAGCAATCGGTTCTAAGAACGTGTTCACGTTCTAAGGCTCCCCTGCCACGAGCGTCAAGACGTTTCGCCCGCCTTCGCGGGTGTAGTGGACTGATTTCAGATAGTGGCGCATCAAACGCAGGCCATGGCCGCCCATTTCCGCGGTTTCAACGGATTCGGCCTGAGGCCCGGGTACAGCCAGCGTAGGGTCGAATGCAGGCCCTGTATCTTCTATGCGCAGCGCAATGCCCTGCGGCCCATCAAAGCAAGCCAGGCGGATGAGGGTCTCCCGGCCGCCCTCCGAGTCCCCGAAGGCATGGGTGACGATATTGGTCAAAGCCTCGTCCACACTGAGAATCAAACCGAAAGCAGCGCGCTCGTGCCATCGTGCCTCGGCCGCGAATGCCCGCAGCCAAGCCAGCGCGACGCCAATCTGATCGATCCGCGGTTCGATCTCAAGGACTCTCGGTGCGAAGGCGTCAGGACGTATCACTCTGCAACGGTATCATCACGCCATGATTGCCCATGAAGCCCTTGCCCATGCCCGTCTCATCAGCTTCACAGGCCAGCTCAACAGCGGCAACTCGGCGAGCGCCGAAAACGACATCCTGGGCTTGATCGCGCAGGGCGACCGGAAACTGATTCTCGATTTCAGCCACCTGGACTACATCTCCAGTGCAGGCTTGCGCGTCGTGCTGGTCGCGGCCAAGCGCCTGAAACCAGAGGGTGGCCGCCTGGTCTTGTTCGGAATGCAGCCGCAGGTGCGCGAAGTGTTCGACATCAGCGGTTTTCTCAACATCCTGGATGTGGTTGCATCGCGCGAAGAGGCCATCGCCCGCGTGGGCGCGTGACGGATGGCTGCAGGCACCATGAGTGAATTTGAGAGAGACCAGGACGACGCACTGCTTGATCCTGAGTCGGGAAAACCGTCTGCCGTGCTGCTGATCGAAGATGAGCCCGCAGCGGCCATGCGCATGACTGCGCTGTTGGATCGTATGTACCCCGGTGTGCTGATGCGCCACGCGTCCACGGTGGCGCAAGCGCGCACCTACATCCAGAGCACGCGATTCGATCTGGTTCTGGTGGACATGCAGTTGCCTGACGGCTCGGGCATCGAATTGCTTCAGCAATTGGCGCTTGCGCAGCCCAAGGCGGTGGGCCTGGTGCTTTCGGCCTGGGGACAGCCCGACACCATCGTGGGGGCCATCCGCGCAGGCGCGCGAGGTTACCTGCTCAAGAATGTCGACGACCTGGAGATCGAGCGCAGCCTCGCGAGTGTCGAGCGCGGTGGTGCCCCGATCGATCCGGTAATCGCCAGGCGGATTCTGTCCTTGATGTCGTCCGGCACCGGGACTGCGGCCCCGATGGCCCCAGCCACCGCAGGCTCCGCGGCGGCACCCGCAAAAACAGAAACGCTGCTGAGCCGCCGCCAGACGGAAATACTCCGGGCTGTCGCCAGCGGACAAACCAATCGTGAAATCGCACAGGCCTTGAACCTCTCGGCACATACGGTCGAATGCCATACGCGCAGCATCTACCGCAAGCTGGCCGTACACACACGAACAGAAGCCGTGGTGTTCGCGAAAACACAAGGATGGATTTAAGAGCCTGTTCACACTCTTTGGGAGGCGCGCGCCATGGCCATGGCATCGGCAGTCAGGAGCCCTGACACCTCTCCCTCCAAGCGCCGCTCCCAAAGATCGATGCCGTTGAGCATGCCTTCCATCTTGGCCAGCAGTTGCGCGGCACTGTCGTCGCCCAGCATGACTTCCTGCTGAAGACAGGCCTGCCCTTTCTCGTCGAGCGCAAACCAGCCGCCTCCCGTGCCGGCGCCCCACAGATTGGCTTGCAGCAGCACCCGCTCCATGCCGCCCGTACCAGACGTTCCGTCGCAGGCGACGCGCATGCTCATCACCAAGCGCCTTTGCGCCCCCGATGCGCGCAGTTCAAGCATCCGCTGGCCATCGAACACCAAACGGCAGCAGCCTTGCGCGTCAAGCGCAAGGCCGGCAATGCCCAACTGTTCGCCGAGGGCGCTCAGCACCGCACCGAATGAACTCACAGCACAGAAAGATGAGGGGTTTGAAAATGCGCTTGAAAATCAGGCCACCGGCCCAATCAAGCCCGCCCTGTCAGGCGGCCTTTTGGATGATGCCTTTCAAGGCGTCTCCAAGCTCCTTATTGATGGTGCTTTGGAGCTGAATCAGCATTGTCCATTTTTGAAGGCCTACTTGCATATCAAGCAAATCGGTCTGAGTCGGGTTGTCGCCCAGGTTGTCCAGCCTCGTGCGCAAAGCGGTTTCGGTGTTTCCCAAGACGGGACCCATTTTCTGCGCGATATACGCGAAATTGATGCCGCCGGATGTGCCAGGACTGAAGCCACCACTTGCCATGAGATACCTCCACAAACAAGACCATCAAAAAAGAGAACTGATTCAGCGTTGCCTTCACCGCATTCTCGCACCATGGCCACCGGAAGACGCGGCCTTGCCAAGAATTTCCCTGGCGGTTTCACATGCTTTTGCCACCGCGCGCAACCGAGCAAACCCGGCAGGATCGCTACCGGCGGCGATGGCTTGCTTCGTGCGCTGTGCCAGAGATGCCAAGCGGGCATCCGCGGCCTCGATTGCGGCCTGTGCCTCTTCCTTGGGGCCTGCCAGGGCCTTCTCGAGTTCGCTGATCGGCCCCAGACCCCCAGGCTCCACGGCCTTACCGGGCGCGGACAGCGGCCGGGGGGAAGAAGTATCGGTTGAAGAAGACATCTTGGTCGTTTCCTGATCAGGGTTCGAGAGTGTGTTCAATTTTTTCAGACGGATATTCACCTGGCCACCACCAGGCGCCGGGGGGCATCAAATACCAGGACATCCGGCTCGATCGACTGCAAGCGCCAACCGGCATGCGTCCCACCTGGCAGCAGCTTGCCTCCACCGGGCAACACCAGATAAGGCACATCACCTCCCACCACCCCCCGAATAGGAAAGGGAGGCTTGGCGTGCGCGGCCTGGCTCGTTGGCGCAAGCAGTTCCGGCACGACGCGCAAGGGCAATCCCGGAAATCGTTCGGCCAATGCGATGAGGGTATTTTCCAGACGGCCGCGGCTCTGATCAGACAGCGAGAGCGCCGCCACGATCAGGGTGCCGTCCCAGTGAGCTCGTACGTTGCCGAAACCCGCCGCGGCCAGCGCAGCTTGCACGTCAGGGGCCAGTTTCTCTGCCAGACGAAGCTCGCTGGCGAGCTTCATGCCAGCGGGCAGAAGCGGCCGAACCGCAGCCAGAACCTCCGCTTCGCCGGCTTCGGACAGCACGATGCCGCGTACACGCAAAACACCGGGACCGCCGGGCGAGAAATCAAGCTGCGGGTAACTGCCGGCCAGTTGAGCACGCAATTCAGTGCGCACATCGCTGGCCACGAACACGCGCATGAGCGGCGCCGGGCGGCGCATGCCCAGCACATCTGCCAGTCGATCGAACTGGGCCACTGCATCCACCCAGCCGCTGACCTGCACCCGCCCATCCCGCTGTGGCGTCAATTGCAGGCGCAACGCGGGATCGACCTGCGCGATGGCCAGAGCCAGATCCGGCACCTGCCGCTGCGCCTCGGCCGTCAGATCAGCCACCACCGATACCACCGGCCCTGCCGCACCTTGAGTCCCACGCTGCAAACGCTCCCACACCACGGCGCCCAGCAACGCCAGTACCAGCAAGACGGTAATCCACGGCCAGACGGCCCGGTACCGGCTGCGCTTCGCTGGTACCGAAGAAGTTTCAGGCGCGTGAACGGTCTCGACGATGCCGGGCTTCTCTTGTTCGCTCACGATCTCCGGCTCCGCGGAAAGCGCGGGAACCGCTTGAGGTATGGGCGGCCAATCCGTATGCGGCGCACTCACGCACAGAGCCAGTTGGCCCCAGTAAGCGGGCACGCCCATGCGCGGCGCCTGGGCCAGCGCCTTGGCATCGGGTTCGGCATCGGCACTCGCCAACAGCCAGCGCTCCTCGTCAACCAAGTGCAAGCGCGCAAGCCCAGCGCCGGGATCCAGGTCGGTCAGAATGACATCGGCCTCGTCGCTCACACCCACCAGCAAACCGTTCCGAGCCACTGCGCAAGCACCTGCATGGCGGCCGCTCAGCACGCGCAGCTCGAGTGCCAGTACATCGCGCATCATGGCGTAACCCCCTGGCCCAGGTTCACAGATCGATCCTCGCCAGCGGCTGGATGTTGATCTCTTGCGTCAGCTCCTGGTAGCTGAGCACCGGCAGTTCATACAGCTCCTGCTCGATCATCTTGCGCATGTAGCGGCGGATGTCCATGGAGGTGAGCAGCACGGGGCGTTGAACGCTCGCCCCCACATCACCCACCGTTTTCTTGATGCTTTCCACAAGCCGTTTGGATACCGCAGGATCAAGCGAGAGGTAGCTGCCAGCCGAGGTCTGACGGATCGCACCGCGCACCTGGTCTTCTATGCTGGGCGCCAGCAAATAGGCTGGCAGCACGTTCTGCCCGCTGGAATGCTTGTAGCTGATCTGACGCTTGAGTGTGGAGCGCACGTATTCGGTCAGAAGCACGGAATCCTTTTCCTTTTGCCCCCATTCGATCAGCGACTCGAGAATGGCGCGCAGATTGCGCACGGAAATATCTTCCGACACCAGGCGCTGCAGGATCTCGGCGATTTTCTGGATCGGCAGTACGCGGGTCGACTCCTTGACCAGATCCGGAAAGCGCGCTTCCATCGCGCTGAGCAGGAAGCGTGTTTCCTGGATACCGATGAAATCGGCCGAGTACTTCTTGAGCACGAATGCCAGGTGATAGGTGAGTACCTGGCTGGCGTCCATGAAGGAAATGCCCGAACTCGCCAGCGTCTCGCGCAATGCCTCCGGGGCCCACAGCGTAGGGATGTGTGGCAGGAACTTGCGATCGGTCTCATAGGCGATCTGCAACGCATCAAGGTTTTGCGCACTCTCGCGCACCAGCAGCCACCCGGGCCGCAGCCGGCCCTGCGATACCGGCACCTCTGACAGCAGGATGTTGTAGCTTTCCTCCGGCAGCGCCTCATTGAACCGCAGTTGAATGCCAGGGAACGGCACGCCCAGATCAAAATACAGCGCACGGCGGATCTTGAGCAATTCGTCGTTCAGCGTCTGGGCATCAAAACTGTTCTGCAGGCCGGTGGCCACATCCATCAGCAGCGGCACCGTGGGCGCGAACTCCTCGCTGCCATCGGTCTTGGGCTTGCGCAGCTTCTCGCCGGCGGGCTGCATGGCCGGGACCTCCGTGATTTCGCCTGTCTTCTCGTTGACCACGCGGCGTGTTCCGCGCACCAGCACGAAGCCGATAGTACCGATCACGGCCGCCAGAATGGCGAACACCGGAAAAGGCATACCGGGAATCAGCCCCAGGCCCAACGCCACCGCCGCGGCGATCAACAGCGCACGCGGTTGGCTCAGCACCTGCGCACCGATATCCCGGCCCACGTTGGAAGGCTCATCGCCCGTCTGCACCCTGGTCACGATCATGCCCGCGCAGATGGCGATGAAGAGCGCCGGAATCTGAGCGATCAGGCCGTCACCGATGGTGAGCACCGAATAAGTCTTTGTGGCGTCGGCCGCCGTCATGCCGCGTTGCATGGTGCCGATGATGATGCCACCCAGCAGATTCACCGCGACAATGATCAGGCCCGCGATCGCGTCGCCCTTGACGAACTTCATGGCGCCATCCATGGCGCCGTAGAGCTGGCTTTCCTTTTCAACGAGTCCGCGGCGGCGCTTGGCCTCTTCCATGTCGATGGTGCCAGCGCGCATGTCGCCGTCGATGGACATCTGCTTGCCCGGCATGGCGTCCAGCGAGAAACGCGCCGCCACCTCGGCCACCCTTTCGGCGCCCTTGGTAATGACCACGAACTGCACGATGGTGAGGATCAGAAACACCACCAGGCCCACTACCAGATTGCCGCCAACCACGAAATTACCGAAGGTGGTAATGATGTGCCCTGCATCGCCCTGCAGCAGGATCAACCGCGTGGTGGCAATCGAAATGCCCAGGCGGAACAGCGTGGTGATCAGCAGCACCGAGGGGAATGAGGAAAACGCCAGCGGTGAAGGCAGGTACATGGCCACCATCAGCAGGATGGCCGAGATGGTCATGTTGGTGCCGATCAGCATGTCCACCAGCCACGTGGGCAGCGGGAGGATCATCATGAAGATCACCGCCACCAGGAAAAACGCCAGGATCAGGTCGTTTCGGCTAGTGGCCAATTGCACCACCCGCTGCAAGCGGGCAAAAGGAACGTGGGAGGTCGTGGAGGTCTCGCCGCTGGCCATCGCACTCAGTTGATTGGGGGTTGATCTGCCGCCGCGGCGGTACGGGTTGCCGAGGAGGCTCCGGCTTGAGGGGCACGCAAGGCCACATGGGCGCGCATGGCGCCAGCGGCTTCGGCGCGTCGGCCCAGCACTTGAAATGCCTGCGCCCGCACCAGATGAAACGCAGCATCCACCGCCCCCAGCATTGCAAGGCGCTCCAGGGTCTCCAGGGCACGCTCCGGCTTGTCGGAACGGACCTGAGCCAGCGCTAAAGCCAACAACGTTTGCGGATGGTCAGGCTGAAGCGCATCCCGTGCGGCCAGAAGCACTGCTGCCTTGTCTGGCAAACCATGGCGCAAATAGATATGGCTGAGCAGATCCATCAGTTCGATCTGCTCAGGAAATTTGTCCTGAGGCCGCGCCAGTTCGGGCTGCGGTCCGGTGGCGTCTGGCTCAGTGGGCATCGAGGCGGTGCATATCGGGGGAATGTGTGTTGGCAGTTCTCAACCTTGATAGAGCACGCTGCGGTACATCTGCACCAGGCCGCGCAAATCGCGTTCCCTCCTGAGCAATCTCACGACTCGTTGAAGGACTCGTTTTCTCTCTGGCGGCATGGATTGCGGACTCTTCTGGTTTTCGTCTATCTGTTCGGAAAGCGCGGCATACAGGCTATCGAGCACTGACTGGAACCGGCTGGGAACCAACAGATCCCGGTTCTCGAGCTTGGGGCGGATCGCGTCCTCCAGAAATTCATCGAGCGTGGGCTGGGCAAGCAGCATTTCCAGCTGCGGCCGGCCGCCCAGCTCGGAAGGCGGCCCTTCCTGGCGAAGCGGAAGATGGTGCGTTTCGCCCCTGCGGGCATAGGTCACGCGATCGATGCCGCGATCGAAAGCAAGGTGTGGGCCGAGATGGTTGTCTGCCATGGGGATCTCAGCTCCTTATTTGCATTCAGCCCTGAATGAGCAAAGGCTTCACTCGGAAGCTGTAGGCGACCGCCGACTTGTCTTTCGAACCGGGATTCAATGGATAGGGTTCAATGCTCAGGTCGGGGTGAACGACAAACGAGAAGCGTGTGGTCGCCGCGCTCGCGGCTGAATCGAGTTGAACCACGGCGCCCTCTCCATCCAGCAGCCAACTCAGCGCTTGGTTCTCCAACTCGAAAAGCAAGTGAATACGGCCATCGGGCAGACGCGCAATCGACACGGATTTGTCTTTGGGCTGCTCGATCAAGGCAACCCCTGAAGAAGCCCCTTCGGGAAGCAGCCACCCCTCCTTGACCGCGTGCGTGTGGAATCCCACGACGTTCTGGAAAGCAAAGTGGCTCACAGTCATGCACAGGGCAGTATCACCCTGGCATTCGTTCAACAGCGCCGTCGCCGCGCTTTGCAGAGCATGCTCTTGAGCCGTCCCGCCTGGCGGGGCGTGCGGCTCCATCTTCGCCCCTCCGATGAAGTAATCCATCCGGGCCAAGTCCTTGCCCATGCCACGGCAAATGTACCGAGCATCGCCCGTGGTACTGGCCGGGAGCCGATCGTCCTGCAGCTCCCTGGGGCCCGGTGTTTTGTGGAGATAGGCCGCAAAATGCCTGTCAAGTACCGGGCCGCCCATTTTCTCTTGCGGGGCGGTGATGCCTGCCCACAGACGGCTGGGCCATTCCACCACGAATCGGCCAAGCGCGGCCAACCCATTGGCAACCGGCGCAAAGAACGCCTTGAAGGCCGCCTTGGCACGCGCGGCCCAGCCCAAGCTCTCTTCACGCTGCTCGCCACTCCCGACGGTTACCGGCTGAAGGACAGTTTCGGCAGCACCCGCAGGAGCAGACCGGGCGGAAGCATACCGCTCCTCGAGCATAGCCCTCACCTCGTCTGCCAATGCATGCAGGGCCTGCCGCCCTTCGCCTCCACCCAAACCAATCATTCGACCCAGCAGCCCACCGGAGCCTGGACTTAGAAGTGGCTCAGCCATCGACGGGGATGTGGACAGCCCTGGCTGAGCCAAACCTCGCGATCGAATACCCGGAATCTGAGATGGATTGAGATCCACCATGCCTGCCTGTCCTTTCGTCAAGCCACCCCACTGCGCGCCGGCGGCGATGTTTCAGCCACGGCCCATCCGCGCGCTCTTCCTGTAGGTAACAAAGGAGGCGTCATAGGTTCCATGAATAGATATGGAAATTGCTTCAGCTCACATGCGCATGCGCTTCGGAAGCAAGCAGTTCATGGATTCTGGCGCCCTGCCCCCGCTCAAGTGCCTCGGCCCATCGTGCGGAGGCGTCGGCCAGTTCACCCCACGCGATGGCAAGGCGGTTCGGGGGCGCATCCAGCGGCTCGCGGCGGGACAGGACCAGCCGGCCCGACCTCTGCAGACCCAGTGTGGCGCCAGACGTGGCAGGCCCCAAGGTATTGACCTGCAACAGCAGTTTCAGCAACTCGGGGGCGGCATTGACAGGCAGGGGCTCGGTACCGACATAGCATGCGCCTTGCATGGAACCGCCCATGCTGTCCGGCTCATAGGACAGCGCAATGGCCACGCCATCGATGATGAGTTCCTGGTATTGGGTCAAAGCGGCGGCATCCAGGCCAATGTCCTGAGCCAGTTCGGCCAGGGCGATTTCATAGCGTTCTTGAGACATGGGAGTAGCCAACGGAGAGATCAGGCGCGCCTATATCAGGCCCGCATATGGAGCATGTGCTGGAAATCCGGTGGCGATGGCTCGTTCTTCGGCTGAGCGGTCAGTCTGGCAGCCCAGTCATCGGCATCCATGCACAGCGTGTCCAGCATCGCCCCGAATGTGGCGACACTCAATGAGCCCATCCGCCTGGCCGCGCTCATCATGAGGGTGTCGCTGCCGCGCAGGCCCAAGGTGGAACCCTTCGAGCCCGCCCATAGATTGTTGGCCTGCAGCAGCAGCCGGCAGAGATCGTCGGCAGGCCACCGTGTGAACCTTGCCACGTCGGTCCGGCAAATGACCACGCCCTCTTCTGGTATGAGCTCATGAGGCATGAACGAGAGGCTCACCGTGCGGCCGTTGATCACAAGCTCCTCCGTTTCTGCCAAGACGGCGCCGTGCGCCCCGGGGCGCATGTGCTGCTGGTAGGCTGTCAGTAGTTCCGAGTAATATTCTTTGCTCATGTGGTCTGGAATCCGGTCACACGGGAAGATCGGCATGCAGCCTCACGCCGTGGAAAGCGCCCCCGTGAAGCCCTTGACAAGCTGCCAGTCCTGAGCGGCCTTGAACCGCTCCTGATCAATCTGCAGCAAGGTCATTTCATGGCTGAGCTTGCCGATCAGTTCAGCCTTGCGATCTTCAAGCGCTGCCTGCGGCCACTTCGCATAATCCGCCTTGTTCGCGCCCTCCTGCGCCGAAGAGCCAGGCTTCAACTGAGCCCATTTTTCCGCCACATAGAGCGAACGCATGGCCTGGCTTGCGTGGACCAGCGGGGTGAACATCGGCTTGGGCTGTTCCTGCACGAACATCACGCGCAGTTCGGAAACGCCCTCCCCGTTCAACGCATGCTCGAACTGCATGCTGCGTGCGCCGTTCGGGAAACCCGCGCCATGGTCATCAATGGTCATGCGGCCGCGAGCCTCACTCCCCGTCAGACCGGCCATGGTTCCGGTATAGGCTGAAGGCACGCTCATCAGGAAGTTGTAGAGCTGTCCATCAGGATCGGCCACGCTCATCGAACCGTCCGGGTTCAAGGCCGTGGAGAAACTCAATCCATCGGCGGATCTCTCCGCTTCAACTGCGACATGCCAGGCCAGTGCGCGCGCCAGCATCAGGCTCGCGGGAATGGCATATTCAGGCGAGATCTGAACCACACCGAAAGCCTTGCCCTTGCTTTCAAGAATGCTCTGCGCCAGGTTTTCACCCATGTGCACCCTGCTCCGGACAGAAGCCAGCCTGGCTTCGCATTCGGACTGGGAATAGCCCGCCTTCACCATGACGGCGAACACGTCGTCGCCGCTGGCACTGGAACCGGCTCTGGCCTTCGACAGCGTGCCCAGTGCATGCTTGTAGGCAGCCGCGAATGACTCCTCGCGCTGTGCCTCCGCTTTTTGCTCGCGGGCGCGCTCGAAGATATTGGACAGGCCGACCAGGAAATCCAGGAGTTTCGAGCATGCGCTCGCCACGGGCGCGAAGAACGACCGAAACGCCGATGCAACGCCCGAAGCCAAGTCCATCACCTGCCCGCGCATCGTGCCATCACCCAGCTGGGCAACGCCTGAAGTTCCGGCAGCCGCGGCAGATTTTTCCGAGAGTGCCCGCTCCACCTGGGCCAATTCGCTATTGAGCGCATTCACGGTCTGGTTGCGTTCCAGGGAAACCACCATGGTTCTCTCGCCAACCATCTGGCGCAGCTTTTCCTGCTCTTTCATCCGATCGAGATGCCCGAGCTGCACATGAACCTTCTCCAGCACATCGTTGATCAGGCCCTTGGCCGTTTCGTCTTTTGCCAGTTGAGGAAAGTTGAGAACGGTCTGGATCACCGAGTAGAGTGCGCTGCCTCCGCCCAGGACGCTCATTGCCAAGCCAGTCACCGCACCGCCCCCCAGCATGGAAGCCGCGAATTCCGCCAGAAGAGGAAAAGATGCGGCGACCGCTACCTGGCCCGCAGAATCTCCCGTCGCCCGCAAGGCCCCCTTCAACTGATGCCACAAGCGGTGTCCGTGATCGGAGTAGGAGAGCTCCTGCGTATCCAGGCGTCCGTGATCCCCCAGCCCCGTCAGTCCTGGCAAGCCCATGTAGCGCAGATGCTTGTCGAGCTTCATCAGACTGGCATCGATCTCGCGGGAGATCTCCCCCATGTCGTCGAGCGCTTTCGTGGCTACGGTCTCCTTGGCGGTATGGACCTGAGGCGGCGCGGGACTCGCAGGGGCCGCCAAGGTAGAGGAAGCCCCCGAAGTATCGGGCTCGCCGCCAACGCTGTCTTCAGCATCGAGCTGCTCCAGGCCCGGAAACAGCAACCTCGACATCAGGCGGTCGAAAAACCCTTCCTGCCTCTCGACCGCTTTCTGGATTTCGGCGCGCTTCTCTCCGGTACCCAGTCTGGCCTCTTCCGCCCATCCGGAGACGGCTTCGATTCCTTCCCGGATCACCTCGGGCGCCTCCTCGGCATCGAAGAACTCTTCGCCGTCGATGACCGTCGCGTTGCCTGCATCCAGAAGACTCTTTGCCGTATGGCCATTCCCGACCGAGATGGTGTGCGCCCGCCCTTCCAGGCCAAGCGGCGTCCGAACCGTGCCGGATTCCAACCGCCCATCGGACGTGGAAGCGAAAGGAGAAGAAGAAGGCGCTCCACCGAACGTGCCTTGCGCGTGAGTACCGGAATTTCCGTCTAACTTGAGGCCTGACATGGCTTCCTCGCTCTCTTCAGACAGCCACCTGGGACAGCTGGGGCCGCACCTTGCCCTGCACCACCTCGCGCCACAGCAAGGCCACGTTCTTGAATGCCTGCAGCGCCGCGGAAAGCGACCTTGCATCGCTCACCGCCAACGACAAGCGCGCGCACAGCAGCACGGCACCCGTGCCGGCCTGCAGACCCAGCGTGCAGCCGCCAGTGCCCACCCACAACCCATTGGCCTCCAGCATCAGCTTCATCAGCGCGACCTGGTCCACCTGCACCGAAGGCCGCCCCAAAGTGGAAAAGAAAATCACGTCGTCAGTGTCCTGATCCCCCTCGGGCGCCAGGCCGATGGCGATGCCGGAGATCACGACCTCCTGGTTGGCCAGAAACTCCTGCACAGGCAAATCTGCATGGCGGGCGTAGTCTTCAAGCAATGCGGTGTAACGTGTCATGGATAAATGCCTCTGGTGGAGAGAAATGCGCGTCATGCCGGGCAAAGCCGCGCGAACTGGGGAGCAACAATCGCCCTTCAACGATCGCCCTTCAACGATCACCCTTGCTTCTTGAGTAACCGGCGGGCGCCGTCAGTTCCATCGGGCGCCAGGCGCCCCCGACTTCCCCTTGAATCAACTGCGCAGCGCCGCTACGTATTCCCGCAGCCAACGGGTCAACCGGTGCAGCTCGCGGGCGGAGCAGTCCCGCTCGGGCAAACGGACCGCCAGCACGAGGCTGTCCGTGCCTCCAGCGCTGTGCAAGCCCACCTGCAGGGCAGGCTCTCCCGGTGGCGGGTCGCCAGCGCGCTTGAAAGCCCGCCACAGAAGATGAGGAGCGTCGTAGGGCGCGGGTTCGGCCCAGTGCAGCACCACGTCTTCGCCCTGGCGGAAAAGCCCCAGGACGGCACCATGGTCAAAACGCAGTTGCACCGCCCCGGAAGAGCCCGGCGCCAGTGTTTCAACACCGATATCCCGGCCAAAATCCGCCAAGGCATGTTCAAGGGTAGCCATGCCTTCAACCTTCCTCTCGGTCAATCGCCACGTCGAGCGCATCCTGCGCCGCCGTGAGCACGTTCTGGCGCTGGTCTTTATCGACAAAGATCCTCGGCGGCATATCGCGCAGCAAGCCCTTGATGCCCGTCAGGAAGTTGATCTGCGGCTCCACCTCTGCCGCCCCCGCAGCCTCGGCCAGCCTGATGAAACGATCGGACGAGACCCATGTTTCGCTGCTGAGGCCAACCAGATCCTTCATCAGTGCCACCGGTGCGTCGTCCGCGCCGATGCCGTGCCGTGCCTGCATCTGCGCCTGCAGCTCCTTGCAGCGCTCCAGGACCGTGTTGGCCACCCCCAGGTAATACAGATCCTGCATCAGGTTCTGTAGATGCTCGACGCTGGTGCTGGGGCGCGCAGCCGCCAGATCCTGCCCAAGCGCCCGTTGCAGGCGCTCGAGCCCGGCCACCAGGCCGGTGTCGCCAAACTGATCAAGCACGAGATTCAGTGCGCCAGCCAACGTGGCGTGGCCCAGCACCAGATCCACGTAAGTGAGCTGAAATTGCGCCACGCCCGCCGGGCCGCTGCCCTCCTCGGCCGCGGCGCCGATGGTGTTGATGTCGGCCCGTATGCGTGGGCCATGCTCCACTTCAAGCTGATCGATCGCGTCGAGCAGGCCCTCGAGGGTCTGCTCGGATGCGCCTTCCCGCTCACCCTGCTGCAAAGCATATTGCAGCGCAAGGTACTGCGAGGCAGGCCGAAGGAATGCCTGCTGCGCATAACGAAAAGGCCTTTCCTCCCCGCTCAGTACCCGCTGCACAAAGCTCAGCAGCTTGGCTGAGCCTTCTTCGTCCTCGCCGGTATCCTCCAGGTAGCTTTCGATCGCCTCGGAGCTCATCAGGGAACGAGGCCGTGCCAACTCCTTCTTGCGCTCCGCGACGTGCTTGGACTCGGCCGATTCGGCGTGATGGAGGCTGATTTCCTCGGCGGCCTCGGCGAGCATCGAGGCGTCGGCCTCCACCTCGAGTTGCTCAGCCCCCATCTGGCCGCGCATGCCTGCGCTGTGGTCAGCCGTGCGCCCGCGGGACCTCTCGAAAGGCGTGGAAAAACTGCCGGCGGTATCGATCGGATTCATCTCAGGCCCCAAAAGGACGAAGGAAATGCCGGCCCGCGCCGGCAAGAGATGAGTCACACCCGCAAGGAAAACGTTCCATCCACGGCGAAACAAGAAAGAAGAGTGAAGTGGAACGCTTTCAACCGCCCGGTTACTTACCTCGTGTACACAGCACCCGCTTTGGCGGCCTCGCCTGAAACCAGGAGCAATTTGTGAGCAGCGTACTTTCCCCGATCACCATCGGCAGCCCCCAGAGCGCCGCCCCTTCGAACTTCGATCTTGAAGCTGCCGTCCTGGCAACCACACTGGAGCGAATCAGCCTGTTCGACGGGCAAATTGCCGATCTGATGCAAAAAATGAAGGAAAGGAATACCAAGGCTGCCAATTACAACGCGGTACTGCAGGAGCTCAACAAAATCAAGAACGCCTTCAAAAATGATGCGAAGGCCGGCGACAAGGTCGACAAGACCATGGTCGAGCAATATAAGAAAGATTTTGAGAAAGCCTGCCAGGAAGCCGGCTTGACGCCCGATGTTTCAAAGAAAATCGACAACAAAAGCAAAATCTCCGAGCAAGAGGCGATTGAAAACCAAGCCATCAAGGATATTGCTGATTACAAGAAAAGAATTGCCGAAAAAGAAAAACAAATAGAAAACGAGCCCAATAAACGCGAAAAGGCCTTTCTCGTTTCCGAAAAGAACGCACTCGTCAACGAACACAACGCGAAGATCAAGATAAAAGACGCCGCCACAGCGCAATTGAAAACACTTAAAGCGCAGCACAACCCTGATGGCGCCATGACCGACGCGACCACCAAGGCCGATATTGAAAACGCTATCAGCAGGGTGCAAGGCCTGGTGGATGAAAACAACAATACCAGCCAGATGGATCAGCTCCAACTTCAATCGCTGATCAGCAAGCGGAATGCGCAGTTCGAAATGGCCAGCACCGTGGTCAAGAAAATCATCGATAGCGTTTTGGCCATCACCAGCAACATGCGCTGAGCGGAACCTCGGGGCCATCCCGGAACCGCGAGCGGTCCAGCGAAATAACGCCCCCACGCTTCCCCGCTTCGCGTGGTCCGCTGCCCCCGAGGGGGCGCCTTTTGTTTTGGGGCGGCCCGGCAACAAAAAAATCCACCGGAATGGAACCGCCCGCCCGGCGCTGTTACTCACCCCACATAGGCGATGCAAAAAAACACCGCCCAGCCACCAAGCCACCTCAAGGAATCCAGCTCATGCCGTCCTCCAGCCTGCTCCTCCGGAACAAGGAGATCATTGAACAAGCCGAGCAAGTCTTGCAGGAAAGCAGGGAATTCTTTCAAAAGCACGGGCTTGACCCCGACAAAGCCGCGGCCTACTTCGAGTCCATTACCACCCCCGAAATGCGTGCCGAGGCAAAGGCCGCCTTCGAGGCGGACATGCAGGCCATTGAGCAGGAAGTGCGTGAACAGATGGTGAGCAGAGCTTCCCAGCCATCTGCCAAACCGAGCGCGCGCACCACTCCCCGTCCCCCGCGGCAAATGATCTGACGATCTCCCCCCGAACACCCCAGCCAGGAGCCCACCATGTCAGCCGTCGCTCTCTCCCCCGTCACTATTGGCGGCGCCCAAAGCGCCGCGCCTTCCAATTTCGACCTGGAAACCGCCATTCTCTCCGTCACGCTGGATCGTATTGCCTTGTTTGACGGGCAGATCGCCGATCTCATGCAGAAAATGAAGGATCGGAACGACAAGGCTGCCAAATACAACGCTGTCAATCAAGTACTCAACAAGATCAAGAACGCCTTTGCCAATGATGCCAAAGGCCAAGACACCATTGACGGTAAAAAAGGCGGCAATGCGAAGGATTACCAAACCGAACTCACCGAGGCTTGCAAGGCCGCAGGAATAGACATTGCCATTGAGCGCGATGGCAAGGCCATCGACTTCAAGGATTTCAAGCTCTCCGATATCGAAAACCTGATCAGCAAAACCCAAGGTTTGGTGGACGAAAACAACAACACCAGCCAAATGGATCAGCTCCAACTGCAATCACTCATCAGCAAGCGGAACGCGCAGTTCGAGATGGCCAGCACGGTGATGAAGAAAATCATCGACAGCATCATGGCCATTATCAGCAACATGCGTTAAGGCATGGATCTTTAGTAAGGAGATCCAAAATGATGCAGTTTTCCCCCGTCAATGATTTGAGCGGCGCCGAAGCCATGGCGCAGATTGGCGACATGCAGGAATGGCTGGCCGCCGGCGGCGCCGTGGCCGATGCGGTGAACGTGCCCCAGGCGCAGCGGGAAGCGCTCTACCAGTTTGGGTACGGCCTCTACACGCAAGCCAAGTATGCGGAAGCCTTCAAGATCTTTGCGCTGCTGGTGGTGTATGAGCATCTCAATGAGCGCTATCTGATGGCCTTGGCGGGCGCCGCGCAGATGCTGGGGCGCTATGAAGACGCGCTGCAGCACTACGCCACGGCCGCCATGTTGCTGATGGATGACCCCCGCCCCGTGGTCCATGGCGCGGAATGCCTTCTGGCCCTGGGCCAGACCGACCTCGCCCGCGACAGCCTGAACATGGCCATCGAGCTGGCGGAAGGTGCCGAACCTCATTCGGCCATCAAGGTGCGCGCAGAAGCGTTGCGGGCAACACTGAACAGCCAAGCTGCGGCAGGCTCGCAGCCCCGGCCATGAATCGCTGCCGTTGAATCCCCCTTTCATCTTCCTACAGGATCCATCATGTCTAGCCAAGGCGTCTCCGGCACTCTCACGAAGTTCGTTGCTCCGGCCTCACACGGCGCGAAGGTCTCCGGCCCTTCAGACACGTCTGCGCCGGGCAATGCCCTGTTCTCGGACGAAGACCCCGACCTCGACATGATCGGCAAAGGCCACGGAAGCGGGCACGAGGGTGTTGATCTGCCCACGCCCGCGGCGGCCAACCGCTCCATCGTCCTGTCCACTGCCCAAACGCTGACCGAATTGAGTGCCGCTCAAGCCGGGGCTGACGCCTATGCTGTTCTGGCCTTGATCACCAACTCGCTTCGGGAGCAGCATGCCGGCGCGCGCCAAATACGAAACCAGGAAAGGCAGTCCGAGCTGAAATCCAAATACGCGGGTGCAGAGGAAATCCGCAAATCCATCCCGGCGCGCATGTGGGGCGGCATTGTGGCGGGTGGCATGACCGCGATCGGCGGGGCCGTCTCTTTCGGAGGGGCAGCCATCAGCGCCACCGCCTCATCGCAAACACTCAAGAACTCCCTGGAAACCAAACCCCATTTTGACGCGCCGGGCGGCCAGCCTATTGCGCCAGCCCCGACATCGCCCATGGCGGGCAAGGCATCGGAACAAGGCATTGAACTGACGGAGGTGAAGCCGATGGTTCAGCCGGCCACGTCCGATGCCCCCGCGCTCTCTGCTGACACCAGCACCCTGAAGACCAAGCCTCTTGATTCCCAGACGGCCCAAGCCGATACGCCAGCAGCGCAGGAAAAGCCCCTTGAACAAAGGGAGCTTGAAGCCAAGGAACTCGACAACTGGCACAAGGACCTCGCCAACCAGCTTCACAAGGACAGCCATTCCGCCACCAAGGGTGAAGCGGCCTCCAAGATGCTCCATGGCGCCGGAAGCGCGACAAACGGCTTTGCGGAAAGCTTCGCCGCCGAACACGACGCCAAGAAAGCCGATGAAGAAGCGACTGCCAAGGCGCATGAAATGGGCTACCAGCAATCCAACGACGAACTGAACCAAACGCAGGGCCTGCTGCGTGACCTGTGCGACAAGCTGGGGGCCATCTTGCAGTCTGATGTTGAAGCCTCCCGCTCCGTCAATCGCAACATCTAAGCCGGAGTGATTGCCATGAATGCAATGGTCGACAACGGATCGCTGCGGCCTACCACGCTGGGCAACACCTCGATGGCCTTCGGTGATGGCGTCGAGGACCTGGAAAAGGCAGGCACGCCGCAGCCTACGCCTCTTATGCCCACTGTCACGTCCACTGACGCGCCAGTCCCCGGCCTTCTTGACCCGGCTCGGAATACCGGCCCGTTGAAGGATACAAACGGCGCGCCAGCCTTGGCTCGCCCTACCATGAACTTCTCGCCGGAAGACCTGATCGCCGCGCTTGAAAGCTTGCGCAATCAGTCCTTGAAAGGACAGGAAGCGAACGCGCTCGGCAGAGTGGAAAAATCCCGCATCGACTCGAAAAAGGCCAACGAAAGCCAGCAGGCGAAGATCAAGGAATGGAGCGCTGACTGCGAGAAAGCCGCCAAAGCCGAGCGCAGGGCCAAGATCTTCGGATGGATCGGCAAGATCGCCGCTTTCCTGGCCGCGGGGGCGGCCGTGGTGGCCACTGTGGCGACCGCGGGTGCCGCCTCGCCCTTGCTGGCGGTGGCCGCCATCGGGCTGGCGAGCGCCACGCTGGCCGTGATCGATCAGGGTGTGAAGGATTTAGGCGGCAGCGAACGCGGATTCTCGATGTCCGTCATCTTCGGCAAGCCCATGGAGTGGATCCTGTGCGCGGCGGGCGTCGACAAGGAAAAGGCGGCACAGATCGGCCTGGTCGTGGCCGGTGCCATCGGCATCGCTTCGGGCGGCTTGCCGATTCTGATTGACCCACAGCTGTTGGGCGAAATGTCGAAGGGCATCTGCCAACTCGCCGGCGCCTCGGAAAAAACCACCATGGGCGTCACGATGGGCGTAGGCCTCGCCGCCACCGTTACGGTGGGGATCATCATGGCCGTCGTTGCCTGGAAGCTCCCGCCAGCAGAGTCCGTCAGCAAGATCGGCCAGGTGTTCACTGGCGCGGGCACGCAAATGCTCCAGGGCTCCACTCAGATGGCTCAAGGCGGCAACATGATCGCCCGTGCGGTCTATGAGGCGAATGCCACCGGAAAGGTAGCCGACAAAAAACTGCTTGAAGCCCTGATGGTCGAGTTCCAGAGGGCCATGGAGATCAGCCTGGATGATCTCAGGAAGATCATCCAGCAGTTGCAGAAAGCCGTGGAAGCGGTCAGCTCGATGATCAACAGCTTCGTCGAAAGCTCCGTGCAGATCGTCACCAATCTGAACAAGAGCCCGGTTTGATCCCGTCCGCCCCTTGTTTGAAATCTCTTCGAAAAATCACGCACCCATGACCACCGCAACGACGAATGAAATGGTTGAGGACGCCTTCGACGCGCATGCTTTTTCCGCCGATTTTCGCAAGGGCTTCGAGACACTGCCCGCCTCGCGGCGCTTCACGCCCGAACAGCTGGAAGTGATCTACGGAATGGCCTACGCCCACGCACAACAAAGGCAGTGGGACAAGGCCTTGCCCATCTTCGCCTTTCTTTCCCAATATGGGCCGACTCGCCGGCACTATCTGGCGGGTCTCGCGCAGTGCATGCGCGAACTGGGCCGGCATGAAGACGCCAAGAATCTGTATTCACTCATGCTGATGCTCTTTCCCGACCACCCCGAACCGCTTTTGTACATCGCGGAGTGCCAGATAGCGCAGGGAGATAGGGCAACCGCCCAAACTACATTGAGTGAGCTTCGCGACATCCTGGCGGAAAGCAGCCCACCACACCCACTGCAAGCACGTGTTCAAGCGCTGCTGGCACGCCTGGGTACGAACGCGCCACAAGCCGCCGCGTGAACATACCAGCCTGTCATTGATGACCTCCCATTCACCGCTGCCTGACAGCGACGATATCCGGCTCCTGACCGAAATCGGGTTCCTGGCATCTGCCAGGGGTGATGTTGCGCGCGCCGAAGCCATCTTCGGCGCGCTTCTGCTTTTGCGGCCGGATCAGGCTTTCGCCCATGTGGGCCTGGCCACCGCGCTGATGAATGCCCGCCGCCCTGGCGATGCAGCCGCCCGACTGGCTGCAGCACGCATCCCCCAAGGCGCGGACGAAGACATGGTGCAAGCCATGCACGGTCTGGCTTTGCAGCTGGATGGGCGGGTAAGCCAAAGCCAGCGCGTATTGCGTGAAGTATCCGGCAGATCAGGCGGTACCGATGAGCCCACCGACGGCATCCTGCTGGCCCGCAAGCTGCTTGGCGAAACCCTGCCCTAAGAACGCTTCTCAAGAAGCATCCGTATAGATCCGTATAGGCATAGGAATCGCGCAACACCATGGAAACCACCGCCAACGCGCTTGTCACTCAACTGGCCCCCACCGCGATCGAGCCAACGGCCGAGATCTCGCGAGCCTTGCCGGCCGCGGCGCCTGATGAAGCGGCGGCCGCACGCTTCGCGGCCATCATGAAGACACCCGAGATCACGCAGTCCTCGCCGCTGCAAGCAGCGGCTCCGAACCAGGAAGCCGCGCAGGCCGGCACCGCGCTCTCGCGCGGCGACCGGATGCTCGCCACCCTGCAGGGCGCCTCCGATAATTTCAAGAACGTCTGGAGCGCGACGGGAAGCAGGCTCCAGGCTGATCAGGCGCTGGAGATGCGCGAGATCATGGCCATGCAGCTGCAAGTCACGCAAATGGCCGTGGAGTACGACCTGCTGGGCAAGGCGATCAGCAAATCGGCGCAGAACTTCGACCAACTGGTGCGAGTGCAATAAGCCTGAGCCTCGCATGATGTTCAAGAGTATTGCTTTGCCTTTCTCGATGCCACGGATGCGCCGCGCGCTGCATGCGGCCCTGATGAGCCTTTGCCTGCTGATCGCCGCGTGCGGCGGCCGCGTGGACCTGATGGGCGCCATTCCGGAAGACGAAGCCAACGAGGTGCTGGGCGCGTTGCTCAAGGCAGATATCCCTGCCCGCAAGATCGCTGGCAAGGAGGGCATGGTCGCTGTTCAGGTAGATGGGCAGCAGGTCAGCCGCGCGCTGGAAGTGCTGCGCGAGAACGGCCTTCCGCGCGAACGCCATGCGGGCATGGGGCAGATCTTCAAGAAAGAAGGCCTTATTTCCTCACCGCTGGAAGAGCGGGCGCGCTATATCTATGCGCTGTCGCAGGAGATCTCTGGCACCTTGTCCAAGATCGATGGCGTGCTGTATGCGCGCGTGCACGTGGTGCTGCCAGAGCGTGGCACGGCCGGTGAACCTGGCGTGCAATCCACGGCGGCCGTGTTCATCAAGCACCAGGACGGCTATGACCTCGAACTGCTCCAACCGCAGATCCGGCGCCTGGTCACCAACAGCATTCCAGGACTCTCCGCCGAACGGGTCTCGATTGTCTTCGTGGCGGCGCGCGCTCCGGCTGGTGAAACTTCGGCCGCACCGGCCAATGTGCACTGGATGGGTTTTGACGTCGGCGCGGGATCGGCCGCAGGCTTGTCCGCACTCGTCTGGAGTCTGGTGGCGCTGCTGGCGCTGGCGCTAGCGGCGGTGGGTGCGCTGTTCTGGCGGTATGCGTTAGCGGCCCGGCGCGAATCACCAGCCAAGGAAGCGATGGCTTGACGCTCGCGAAAGCGCTCGCCGCATGAGCGCCCCCTCCCGCTCGCCCTATCCAGTTGGCCCGGTCTCGGCGGCCCGCTGGTGCCGCGCCTGCTTGAATTCAATCTGCTGCCCAGCCGCACCCTGCATCCTGCGCGGATGGCTCAGCTCGCGCCGCCCGCCGGGCTTGCCGAAGCCGCGCCGAGCGTGCTGGAGGCCCTGCACCGCCGCTGGTCGGCGCGCCTGCTTGATCGCCTGGGCACCGAAGCAGCGCCCGTACTGAATCTGGCTGAACCGGCGCTGCCGCTCGCGCTGGCAGCGCCCGCTTTGCTGCAGCGCCTGGCGCGGGATCTAGGCATGATGCTGCTGGGAAAAGCCCTGCGCCGCCTCATCGAACGAGAAGAAGTGCTTTCGGCGCGCGCGGGGCTGGGCGAAGACGCCATGGCGTGGGTGCTCGATGGTGCCATGCAGTTGCATCCTGGCATGGCCGATGCCCATCGCTGGCTGCAAGCCGGCTGGGCCGAGGCATCCGATCAACTGGGCTCAGGCCTCCTGGCTCAGGCTTGGCACGACGCGCCCGCCCCGCTGCGCCAGCGTGCCGACTGGAAGCTGCCGCCCGCCAGCGAGGATACAGAACCACGAACAGCCTCGGGGCTTGCGGCGCCACAAGCGCGCGCCCTCAGCCTGCAACGCTTGAAACAGATGGAACCCGCATGGTTTTTCAGCTTCCCCGGGACCCACTGAAGCCTGGCCGCACGCTGCAAGCGCGTGTGACCTCCGGCACACGTGTGCTGAGGGCAGCCGAGGTAAGCGTCTGGGCAGACGCCGAGGCCATGCTGGCAGCGGCACGGGCGCAAGCCGATGCCATCGTGGCCGGCGCCAAGGACGCCTTCGAACAGGAACGCCAGCGCGGCTACGCCGAAGGGCTGGCCGAGGCCCGCATGGAGCAGGCTGAAAAAATGATCGATACCGTGAGCCGCACGGTCGACTATTTCGCCAAGGTCGAATCCGACATGGTGGCCCTGGTCATGGCCTCGGTGCGCAAGATCATGGGCGATTTCGATGACGAGCAGCGCGTGGTGATCGCCGTGAAGAGCGCGCTCTCGGTGGTGCGCAACCAAAAGCAGATGACGCTGCGCGTGCACCCCCAGCAGGTCGAGCCGGTACGCTCGCACGTCAATGAGCTGCTGGCGGCTTACCCTGGCGTGGGCTACCTGGACATCGTGCCCGATGGGCGCCTCACGCCGGAAGCCTGCATCCTGGAGAGCGAAATCGGCATGGTCGAGGCCAGCATCGAAGGCCAGATCGCCGCCTTGCAAGGAGCGTTCCAGAAAGTGCTGGGCAGCCGCATATGACGACCCCAGCGCCTGCGCCAGACGCCATTGCCCTCGCGCCTGCCGCACGCACGCACCGGCAGTTCGACTACATCACCGAGATGATGGACCTGGCGCTGCAAGACACCCCCATGCTGCGCATCAAGGGCCGGGTCACGCAGGTGGTGGGCACCATCATCAGGGCTGTAGTGCCGACGGTGAAAGTGGGCGAAGTCTGTCTGCTGCGCAATCCAGGCGAGGATTTCGAGATGAAGGCCGAGGTGGTGGGCTTTGCGCGCGATGCGGCGCTGCTGACACCGATCGGTGACATGTACGGCATTTCCTCGGCCACCGAAGTCATCCCCACCGGCCGGGCACACATGGTGCCGGTAGGCTTCGGCCTGCTCGGGCGCGTGCTGGACGGCCTGGGCCGGCCGCTCGATGCCGCCGAACACGGGCCTCTGGAAGCCACCAAGTACTACCCCGTGTTCGCCGAAGCGCCTGACCCGCTCACGCGCCGGATCATCAACCAGCCGCTGGAGCTCGGAGTGCGTGCACTCGACTCGGTCCTCACCTGCGGCGAAGGCCAGCGCATGGGCATCTTCGCCGCGGCCGGCGGCGGCAAATCCACATTGATGGGCATGCTGGTGAAGGGCGCGGCGGTGGATGTCACGGTGGTGGCCTTGATCGGCGAGCGCGGACGCGAAGTACGCGAATTCCTGGAGCACGAGCTGGGCCCTGAAGGACGTCGCCGTGCCGTCATCGTCTGCGCCACCAGCGACAAGTCGTCCATGGAACGCTCGAAAGCCGCCTATGTGGCCACCGCGATCGCCGAATTTTTCCGTGATCAGGGCAAGAAGGTCCTGTTCCTGATGGATTCGGTCACGCGCTTCGCCCGCGCCCAGCGCGAGATCGGCCTGGCCGCCGGCGAACCGCCGACACGGCGCGGCTATCCGCCAAGCGTCTTTGCCACCCTGCCCAAGCTCATGGAACGTTCGGGCATGAACGACAAGGGTTCAATCACCGCGCTCTACACCGTGCTGGTGGAAGGCGACGACATGACCGAACCGATCGCGGACGAAACACGCTCGATCCTCGACGGCCACATCGTGCTTTCGCGCCGGCTGTCCGCTGCCAATCACTATCCCGCCATCGATGTGCTGGCCTCGGCTTCGCGCGTGATGAACGCCGTCGTCACGCCAGGACACAAGTGGCTGGCGGGCCGCTTGCGCGAGCTGCTGGCCAAGTATGAGGAAGTCGAGCTGCTGGTGAAGATCGGCGAATACAAGCGTGGCGGTGATGCGCGCACCGACGAAGCCATCGACAAGATCGAAGCCATTCGTTCTTTCCTGAAGCAGCGGACCATGGAGCAGTCTTCCCTGACCGACACGCTGGAGCAGTTGGCCGCGCTGCTGGGCCCGGTACCGAAGGGGCTGGCATGAAAGGCCTTTCATGAACGTGCTCCACGATCTGCTGCGCATCAAGGACTTCCGGGAAAACCAGGCTGAATTGCGCGTGCACCGCCAATACGGCCTGACGCAGCAGGCCCACGAGAAACATGAAGCCGAGCAGACCCGGCTGGCGCAGATGCTGCGCGAGGGCATGGAGACCGAGCATCGCCTGTACGGCGAACTCTGCGAACGCGTCGTGCGACTGCATGACATCGAGGCCGTGCAGCACACGGTGGCCAGCTTGCGGCAGCGTGAAGCTCTTCAGCGGGATGCGGTGGCCACCGCGTTCGCGGGCGCGCAGGAGGCAGATCAGGCTCTGGCGGAGGCACGGTCCTCGCACCAGGAAGCTCACCGGCAGAAAACCAAGTTCGTCGATCTGTCGCGAGACTTCGACATCGCTCTTGCGCGCGAAGCCGAGCGGCGGGAAGACCTGGAAATGGAAGAAGCAGCCAGTGTGCAACACGACCGGGAAGACTGGAACGCACATGATCCGGGCGAGCCACAGAAATGACCAACGATCGCCCCGTCAACCTTGATTTCGGCACCCCCGGGCCATCGGGCTTCGAGGCGCCGCCCTCCGGCAGTTTTGAAGCGCGGCCCGGGAATGGCGACTCCGCCCGGCCTGGCGCAGGCCGGCAGGACCAGCAGTTGCAGAAGGACACCTCCAAACTGCGGGAACTGCTCAAGACGGACGAACTCTCTCCCCTCCAGTCGCGACGTGAACCCGCGCCGCAAGATGATCAGCCGGACGGGCGCCATGCCGCACTGAACCCGTTCGACCTGTTTGGCAGCGCTTCCTCGGTATCGCAAGAACCCGAAGTTGCCGTGCAGGCGCCGGAGATATCCGGCCTGGAAGACAACTTGGCGCGGATGGCCCGCAGCTTGATGGTCGAAGAAAGCCCTCGCGGCGGCGAGGCCGTGCGCATGGAATTGACGGCCGAGAACCTGCCGGGTGTGGTGCTTGAAGTATTCAGGGACCAAGGCGCCATCGTCGCTCAATTCGTCTGCGCCAACGAGCACTCGCGCACCCAACTGGCCCGTGCCGCGTCTTGGCTGGGCGAATCGCTTTCCCATCGTTTAAGCCACGACACCCTCGTGCGCGTGTTGACGGACGATCCGGAAGACCCCAGCCCCGTGGAAGCTCGGAATCAAGGGGATCGAAATTGAAAGCTGCATGGAAAGAGGAAGGAGAACTAACGCAGACCATGGCCAGGCCCCTACAGCCCCCCGCTACAGCCGCAACGAAGCCAAGGCCCGCACCACCATTGCCCAGCGCGCTCACGCCATGCCATTGCACCTTGGCGATGCAGTCTGGCATGCGGACCTGCAGCCGCTTGTTGCCTCGGAGCCACCACACGCAGACGACTGGATGATCAGCCTGGAATGGGCTGGCGCGCCCTTCCAATTGCAGTTGCCTAAAGCCACCGCAGACCAGTTGGTCGCACCGCTGCTGCCCGGGGCATCGCTGCCGAAGCTGCCCCCTGAACTCGCCCTCGCCGTGCTGGAAGCGTCACTGAGCGATGCCCTCGGCGCCCTGCGATCGCTGGGGCACGGAGCGCCGCAACTGCGCGAGATGCGGCAGGATGCCGAGGTGCCCGCCAGCAGCCCGCACACGCTTGCCTTGCACTTGCACTCGCACGGCCACGACACCCCGGCAGCCGCTGCCGCCACACTGCATACCGATTCGCTGGGCCTTCTGCTGCTGGCCGGTCTGGTGGGCAAGCGCGCGCCGGCGCCTCCTGTGCTCGACGGGCCACTGCCGATCAGATTGCCCGCCGAAATAGGCTTCACCCTGCTTTCCGCCGAACTGCTCGCCACGTTGTCGCACGGTGACGTGGTGTTGATGGACCGCTGCCACATCAGTGCTCAGCGCGTCCTGTGGCTCAGCGCCGATGGCACGGCTGGCTTGCAGGCGCAGCTGCCTCCGTCCGCATTCGAGCAGGAAGACGAGCCCGCCGAAGCCCCCACCCTGACCGTGATCCAAGCCTGGAACTCCGACATGCCCGCCACCGAAACTCCACCTGAGACCTCCGCTACATCCATCGACGACGTGCCGATCCGGCTCTCGTTCGACCTGGGCGACATCACGCTGACCGTGGCCGAAGCGCGCGCGCTGCAGCCGGGCCAAGCCATCGCCCTCGCACGCCCGCTCGCGGGTCCCGTGCGCATCCGCGCCAATGGCGCCCAGATCGGCGAAGGTGATCTGGTCGACATCGACGGGCAGCT
Organism: Ottowia sp. VDI28; assembly: GCF_049532675.1. Lineage (NCBI taxonomy): Bacteria > Pseudomonadati > Pseudomonadota > Betaproteobacteria > Burkholderiales > Comamonadaceae > Ottowia > Ottowia sp. VDI28. The sequence goes on from NZ_CP149820.1 coordinate 4,490,318, forward strand.
CGGCATCAGCATTCGCACCCTTTTTCAAGCCAATGGCCAAAGTGCCGATTGAGCGGATGGAACGTATTCAGCGGATTGAGTGTGAAGCTGTATGAATCCTAACTTCGATCCCATCACGCTAGCCTTGGTGCTGGCGCTGATGGCCCTCCTGCCCACCGTGGTGGTGGTCACCACTTCATTCCTGAAGATCACAGTGGTCATGGCGCTTCTGCGCAATGCCCTGGGTGTGCAGCAGGTGCCGCCCAACCTGGCGCTTCATGGCATGGCGCTGATTCTCACGGCCTACATCATGGCCCCCGTGGGCGCGCACATGGTCGACCGCCTGTCCGCCAATCCGCAGGCCATGAGCAATGTGCCGTCACTCGTCGCCAGCGTGCGCGAAGGCGCCGAGCCGCTGCGCGAATTCATGCTGCGCAACAGCAAGCCCGAGCAACGCGACTTCTTCGTGCGCACGGCCCAGCGGTTGTGGGGCCCCGAGTTGTCGGCGGGCATGACCGAACGCGACTTCATGGTGCTCATGCCCGCGTTCATGGTGTCCGAGCTCACAGCGGCTTTCCAGGTGGGTTTTCTGCTTTATCTGCCCTTCGTGGTGATCGATCTGATCGTCTCGAACATTCTGCTGGCCATGGGGATGATGATGGTCTCGCCCGTCACGATCTCGCTGCCGCTCAAGCTCTTTCTCTTCGTGATGCTCGACGGCTGGTCGCGTCTCATCCAGAGTTTGATTCTTTCCTACGTATAAACCCCGGCAAGCCGCCATGCAAACCGTCGACGTCGTCTCCTACTTCACCCAGGCGCTCTACCTCACCCTGTGGCTTTCATTGCCGCCCATCGTGGTAGGCGCGCTGGTGGGTACGCTGTTCTCGCTGTTCCAGGCCCTCACGCAGATCCAGGAGCAAACGCTCTCTTTCGGCGTGAAGCTGATCGCGGTCACTGTGACTATCCTGCTGACCGCGCGCTGGATGGGGGGCGAGCTGTTCAATTTCGGCGCACAGATCTTCGACGCCATGGCCACGGTGGGCCACTAAGGGAACAGCCGTGACCACGATGGATGTACCGCTGACCTACGAGGACGCCAGGACGTACATCCTGGCGCTCTCGCTGACGCAGCCGCGCATTCTCGCGATGTTCATCGTGATTCCGCTCTTCAACACTCAGATCGTGCCGGGTCTGGTGCGCTTTGCCATCGGCGCCGCGCTGGGCCTGATGGCCATGCCGGTGGTGGCCGGGCAGATGGCGGCACTGCAGTCTCCCTCTCCTGCCTTCTGGATGCTGGTGATCGTCAAAGAGGCGTTCGTCGGGTTCGTGCTGGGGTTCATCGTTGCCGTGCCGTTCTGGATCTTCGAAGCGGTGGGCTTTCTGATCGACAACCAGCGCGGCGCCAGCATCTCGGCCACGCTGAATCCGCTGACGGGCAACGATTCATCCCCCATGGGCATTCTGTTCAACCAAGCCTTTATTGTTTTCTTCCTGGTTTCAGGTGGCTTCATGCTGATGCTGGGCATGCTCTACGACAGTTTCCAGCTCTGGAGCGTCACGGGTTGGATGCCTGCGTTCCGCGCCGAGTCAGCTCCTGTGCTGCTCGATCAACTCAACCGCCTGGTTCGCATGTCCATGCTCCTGGCCGCGCCCGCCATCGTCGCCATGTTCCTGGCCGAATTGGGCCTGGCACTGGTGAGCCGCTTCGCACCACAGCTGCAGGTGTTCTTCGTGGCCATGCCGGTCAAGAGCGGGCTGGCCGTGCTGATCTTGGTGCTCTATGCCGCCACCTTGTTCGAGTACGGGTCTGAACTGGTGGAATCCGTCGGCGGAATCATGCCTTTCCTGCGCGAGCAGTGGGCAGGCAACGTGATGGGGGGCGATGAGCGAGAAAACCGAACAACCCACCGCCAAACGCCTGCGCGACTCACGCAAGAAGGGCGAGGTAGCCTACAGCAAGGACTTCACCCAGACGGTTCTGATCATGGCGATCTTTGGCTATCTGCTGACCGCCGCGGTCTTCATGATGGAAGACCTGATGGAGATGATCCTGCTGCCCACCACCTTGATGGAGATGAATTTCGCCGACGCGGCGGACATTCTCATCACCAAGCTGGTGACCGAAGCGGCGTGGTTCATTCTGCCGTTCCTGGGCATCATCCTGGTGCTGGGTATCTTTACTGACGCGCTGCAGGTAGGCTTGGTGCTGGCCTTCGAAAAGCTCAAGCCCTCCGGCAAGAAGCTGAACGCGATCACCAATCTGAAGAATATCTTCTCCAAGAAGAATCTCGTCGAGTTCCTGAAATCGACCGTCAAGATCTGCTTCCTGTCCGGCCTGCTGTGGCTGGTGCTGCGCGATGCCTTTCCGATCATGACCAGCATCCCGGCCGCTGGACTGGCGGGCATGGGGCAGGTGGTCGGCTCGCTGGTCAAGACCATGTTGATCTGCATCGGCCTGGCCTATACAGCCATCGCCCTGGCCGACTTCGCGTGGCAACGCTACAGCCACCGCAAGGGCTTGATGATGACCAAGAGCGAAGTCAAGCAAGAGTACAAGCAGATGGAAGGCGATCCGCTAATCAAGCACAAGCGCAGGCACCTGCACCAGGAAATGCTGCAGGAAGGGGCGGTGCAGAACGCGCGCAAGGCCACGGTGCTGGTGACCAACCCTACGCATCTGGCGGTGGCCTTGCACTACGAGGAAGGCGAAACGCCATTGCCCGTGGTGCTGGCCATGGGCGAAGGCGCACTGGCCGCACGCATGCGGCATGCCGCGCGCGAAGCCGGCGTGCCCGTGATGCAGAACGTTCCGCTGGCACGCGCGCTCACCGAGAAATCCATCGCGGGCCAGTACATCCCTTCCGATCTGGTCGAACCTGTGGCGGAGTTGCTGCTCCTTCTGCGACAGCTCATGGCCGAAGGCACGCCGCCACAGGACTGAACCTGGAAACACGCATGATTCTTGAACAATACGCCGCCACGCTGGGCCAGGACACGCCCTTCACCGGCACCCGCCTGTCGATGACGGTGGATGACCGCTACCGCCTGCAACTGCTGGAACGCCCGGACGGCCGCGTTCTGATGCGCACCCGGCTGCGCAACTTGCCCGAGGCCGGCCCGGCACGCGATGACGTGCTGCGCCATTGCGCCCGGCTGGTCTGCGGCCGCATGCTGAGCGCGCCGGTGGCCTGCGCGGTGGATGCGCACGAAAGCAGCCTGTGGCTGCAGCAGCTGTCCGATGCCGGCTCCGCGCAGGTGCTTGATGAGCACGTAGGTGCCTTCGTGAATGAGCTGGCCTTCTGGGCCAGCGCCGTACAGAATGACTGAAGGGACCGTGCGCTCGATGAGCTGTTTCCGATTTTCCTCCTCCAGGCATCGCCTGATTTTGCTGGCAACGGCCCTCGCCGCCGCGCTCACCGTCACCGCGGCGCCGTGCGCCCATGCCAGCCCGCCGCCCTGGACCGATGCGCCCTACAACTACTATGCCGACAAATCCATGCCATTGGCCACCGTGCTGCGCGAGTTCGCCAGCTCGTTCAGCCTCACCTTGGATCTTTCGCCCCAGGTAAGCGGCAACGTCAACGGGCGCTTCCAGGCGCGCAACCCCACTGAGTTTCTAAACCAGATGGGCGGCGTTTACGGCTTTCAGTGGTTTACCCATGCAGGCACGCTCTTCGTGAGCCGCAGCAGCGAGATGAGCACGGCCAGCATCACGGCCTCCGGCGCGAGCATCGGCGCCATGCGCCAGGCACTCGGCAGCCTGGGGGTACTGGATACCCGCTTCGGCTGGGGGGAATTGCCCGAGCAAGGATTGGCTCTGGTCTCCGGGCCACCCGCCTATGTGGCACTGGTGAAGAAAACCGTGGACAGCCTGCCGCTGGTGGCCGGTGGACAGCAAGCCGCTGTGTTCAAGCTCAAGCACGCCTCGGTGGACGACCGCACCATGACCTACCGCGACCGGCAGATCACCACCATGGGCCTCGCCCAGGTGCTGCGCAATCTGGTGAGCGGCGGTTCAGCGTCCCTGCCCGGCGTGAATGCCGACACCGTCGAGCGCCTGGCAGCACCGCTGCGTGCCAGCGGCAATCCGCAGGCCGGCCCGCTCAGAGCCCTGGACACCCGTGCAGCGGCCGCACCCGCCTTGTCGGGCGGCGCGCCCGCTGCTGATGGAACCGGCAAGACCGAAGGAACCAAGACGCAGGATGCCGGCAACATGATTGCCACCAGCCGGCGTGCGCCTTCCATCCAGGCCGACTCGCGCCTCAATGCGCTGATCATCCAGGATTCACCCGACCGCCTGCCGATGTACAAGGCCCTGATCGAGCAGCTCGACGTGCCAACCCCGTTGATCGAAATCGAGGCGCTCATCATTGATGTCAACTCCACGCGCCTGGATGAACTCGGCATCGCTTGGGGCGGGCGCAAGGGGGCTTGGCCGCCGGCTTCGGCAATGTGTCCGACAGCACCAACGCCATCACCATCTCGGCCGCCGGGCGGAGCGGCGGCATCAGCACGAACACCACCGTGCTGGACGCCGGCAACTACCTGGTAAGCCGCATCCGCGCGCTCGAAGGCATCGGGGAGGCCACTATCCAATCGCGCCCCTCGATCCTGACGCTCGACAATACCGGCGCCCTGCTCGATCTCGCGGAAACGTTCTACATCAAGACCTCCGGCGAGCGGGTGGCCTCGGTCACGCCGATCACGGTCGGCACCACGCTCAAGGTCACACCACGCTTCATCGACCTGGGTGAGTTAGGCCCCACGGTGCAGCTCGACGTGGATATCGAGGACGGCCAGATCCAGGATCGCACGGTCGACAACATCCCCACCATACGGCGCACCACCGTGAGCACCCAGGCGTTGGTGGGAGAAAACCAGACGCTGTTGATCGGCGGCTACAACACGCAAGAGTTCACGCAGCAAAACGACCACGTTCCGGTGCTGGGCGCCATTCCCGTGCTGGGGGCGCTGTTCTCCCACAAGGTCAACAATATGCAGGCGCGCGAGCGGCTTTTTCTCATCAAGCCGAGGCTCGTCACCTTGCCTGATCCCGAACCCGCACTGGTACCGGGCGCGCCCGTACCACGCATCGTTATGCCGCCAGGGCGTGGCGGTCCTTCAGGGAACGCCGCATCGCCTCAGGCCGCACAGCCGCGGGATTACCCGTCCACCTTGATCAACCCGCCGGCGGCGCCTTTCCCGCTGCCCAAGCCGGCGGCATCCGCCGCGCCCGTACCGCCCAGGAGCTTTCCCGCTTCGGGCGAGTTCGACGACGCCTCCATGTGATCGCCAACATGCGCTGGAGCGTGAAAGCCAAACGCGGGTTCCTGGTGCTTCTGCTGACGGGCGGTGCACTGGTGGGCGCCGTGTTGGCGGGCAAGGCACTTACGCCTCAGAGAACCCAGACCATCGCCATCGTCTTGCCCCGCGAAGAACAGAACGTCGAAGCTGGCTTCCGCGATTACCTGGCCAAGCGCCCTCTGCCGGTCAGGTTTGTCAGCGTCCGCTATTCAGGCCACCCTTCGGATGCGCCGGCGCTCATCGAATCGGTGCGGGCCCTCCAACCCGACCTGATCTATTCGTGGGCCACGAGCACCACGCTCGCCCTGGCCGGGCAGGACCGCCCGGAGGATGCGGCCACCCATATCCGCGACATCCCCATCGTATTCACCGAAGTGACCGACCCCGTGGGTTCCGGACTGCTGCGCCAGCTCGATCCTCCGGGGCGCAATGTCACGGGTGTGGGCCACGTGGCGCCGCTGCCGATACAGCTCAAGGCCATGAGCGGCTACCGGCCATTCAAGCGGCTGGGCTACCTCACCAACCCCCACGAATCCAACACCCTCGGGATCGCCGAGGCGCTGCGCCGCGCTGCCCCCGGGATAGGGTTCGAGTTGTTGGAGGAAATCGTGCCGCTTGATGCGAACGGTGAGCCCGATGCCAGCGCGCTGCCAGGCATGATCCACCGGCTGGCCGAGAAAAAAGCGGACCTGCTGTACGTAGGCCCCAGTACGTTCCTGGCGTTCACGCACCGCGATGCGGTGACCAGCGCGGCGCTTCAGGCACGCCTGCCCACATTCTGCGCCACGGAGAGCATCGTGCGGCAGTCGCAATGCATGTTCGGCCTGTTCGCCAACGGCGCCAACGTAGGGCGCTTCGCCGCCTACAAGGCCAGCCAGATCCTGATCGACCGCATGCCGGTGGAGCGCATCGCCGCGCAGACCTTGCAGGGGTTTTCGCTGCTCATCAACATGCCGGTAGCCAAGGCGCTGGATCTGTATCCCCCTCTGGCGCTGCTGAACGTGGCCGAGGTGATCGAATGAGCACCCCCTCCCTCTCTCCCCTTCCACGGCTTGGCTGCGCCCGCGCATCACCTTGTCCGCCTGCCTTGAAATAGCAGGCCGCTGGTGGGTGATCGCCGTCTGCGGTCTTTTGCTCCTGACCGCTCTGCTGCTCAGCCTTCAGCGCACACAAGCCCAGGTGCTGCGCGAAGCACGCCTGGAAATCGCCTTGCAGGGATTGCGCGAACGGCTTGAAATCAACCTGTCGCTGGGGTTCGAGCTGGCTGACAGCGATCAAGCGCAAGCCATGCTTGAAGACCTGCTGGCCGACGACCCTGCTTTGCTGGCGGCGGAAGTGTTCGATGCCGGCGCCACCTCGCTCTTCAATACCGACCGCGGTGCGATTGGCGAACGAGTGCCACCGGGTTGGCTCTCGGCCAGTCTGACGGCGGCCGCCAGACCTGAAGGCAAGGCGCACGCCTGGTCGGTCATCAGCGAAGATGCTTTCACGCTCGGCTTGCCCATCCGGGGACCCTTTGGAGAAATCGCGGGTCAAGTCAGCATCACCTCCACGCTCCCTCCATCAACCTCCCCTTGGCCTCTGATCGTGGTCTCCGTATTCGCCCTGTTGCTCTTCACGGGGGCGAGTCTGCTGCTGGCGGTCTGGCTGCTGCGGGGCTTGGCCAGGCAGCAGGATGACGCCGGCATGGATCTGGCCATGGCGCGCCTGGGGGCAGCCGAAATGCGCATGGCACATGCGCTGGCGAACCTGAAACGCCACGGGGACAACGCCTGATGCCCACAGCCGCCACGCTGGCCCGCCGATTCGCCTTCACAGGCTTGCTGCTTTTGCTGGCGGTGGGCTGCCTCGTGAGCTGGCTGGCGGTATCGCAACTGCGTGACATGGCCCGCCAGGAGGCCGAAGCGCGAGCGCGGCTTGTCGCCGAGAACATGGCCGATCAGGTTCAGCGGGCGGTGGATGTCGGCATACCCGTTGATCGCCTGGTGGGCGTCGAAGACCTATTTACCCAACGCATGCAAAGCTTTCAAGGCATTCTTCGCGTCGCCTTGCTCGACACGCAAGGCCGGGTGCTTCATGAGCGAAGAGCGCCCGCGCGGGACGCACTGGCTCCGGTGATGGTTCCGATCGCACGCGCCGGGGAGACCGTGGCTTCGCTGGAGCTGCACTGGCGCCAGCCAGCCATCGCCGCCCTGCTGCTTTCCTGGGGCCTGCCGCTGGCCGCACTGATCGCGCTCGTGGCGGGTCTGGCAGGGGAAGCCTTGCGCTATGCCTTGACCGGGCTGGTACTGCGCCGCGAGCGGATCGTGCTCGCCAGTTGCCAGCGCATCGCGGCTGGGGATCTGGCCACCCGTCCGCCCCGCCTCGGCCGCCGCGATTTCGATGCGCGCTTGCCTTGGCTGGCGGAACAGCTGCGCCACGTCGGCGAACAGCACATGCGCGTGGAACGCCTCGCCCAATCGCTGTGCCAGACCGAACCGGATCTCGACAAACGCCGCCAACACGCTGAAGTACTGGCGGCCGCGCTGGGCAACGACCGCTTCCCGGCGCCCGCCCCGCCCGAACTCCCCACCAGCTCGCATGCAGCGCTGCAACGATGGCGCGGGGTGTTGCTCGGACTTCTTGCCTGGGTGCCCGCGGCAGCCTTGGCCAGCCATCATCCCGTTGGGGTAGGTGCTGGCGCGTTGGCCTTGCTGGCTTTGCTGTCAGGTACCGCGTATCGCCTTCAATGGTGGCAAGGCACCGCCTCCGGCTGGTACGGCGCCGTGCTCGGCGGTTTGGTGTTCGGCCCGGCCTTGAGCCTGCTGGTTCAGATGGCCTGGGCTCCGCAGCACTTTCAAACCATGGGAAGCTTCGGCTATGCCATCCTGGCGGTGCTGAGTACGGCAGCCTTGCTGCTGCCCTGGTTTGGCAGCCAAAACATTGAACGGCTTCCACACGAAGCTGGCGAGCAGCATGCAGCTTAAGACCCGTGTCACGGCACTGCTGGTTGCCGCCGTGCTGGCGCTCTGGCTGGTGGCGGGTGCCGTGGAATGGCAGCGCGATGAAGAACTCACACGCCGCTACCACCATGTGCTGCTGCAATCGCAATCCATTGCGTGGAGCAAGCTGCAAGGCGAATCGATCGCCGAGCTGCAGGCTGCCGTGGCCGAAGTGCTGGCTCAGCCCGGTGTTCAACAGGCCTGGGCGAAGCAGGACTACCACGCCTTGGATCAACTGCTGGACCCTATCCTCGATCGACACCCTGGTTGGCGCGCCGACTGGTTTGATGCCCGGCGCACCTTGGTGCACTCCAGCTCGATCGCGCTGCACCAACAGCCCTTGATCGACTCTGGCTGGCTGACACGGGCTCTTTCTGCCGGCGATATTCAGACAGGGCTCAGCCAGTCTTCACGTGAGCACTATCACCTGGTGGCGTTGCGCCGCTTCGGCTCCGAAGCGGCGCCGGGCATGCTGGTCCTCGGGCAGGATCTGGCAGACCTTCTGCCGGAAATGACCCGGACCATCGCCGGCGAGAATTTCGTGCTCAACCTCCGCGGACGTGAAGTGGCGGGCACCACACCCAACCTCACAAATAGCGAAGGCCTGGCGTTGACCGCACGGCACGCGCGCGTGAAAGAACTCAAGGGATCGGACCAGCGCCGCTGGCTGACCGCCACTACCCCCTCGCCGGCTCCAACGACCGCCCCATCGGCGCCATCCTGACCGCCTGGGACATCACCGATCAGCAGGATGGCGACAGGCGCATGGAGTTGCTGGCACTTGGCGGCGCATTGGCTTTTCTGGCGGCTTCCGGCTGGGCGGTCTTTGCCTATCTGCGCCGCGCACTGCGTCCGCTGGAACGCTCGGTTCAGGTGCTGGACCGATTGGCCAGCGGTGACCTTCGCGCCATGCCGGATGAAGACGATCAGGCGCTGCCCGACGAAGCAGGCCAGATCGCCCGCAGCGTGGCCGCGCTGCGCAACGAGATGTTCAATCTGCAGATGCTGCGCGACGAGCGTGTGCGCATTCACCAGCAGCAAGAACGCCTGATCCGCCGCCAGTTGCGCCAATTGGCGGACACGCTTGACGAAGCGGCCCGCACCGAGGTGCTGGCCGCCCTGGAGCCGCCGGCCGGCGCTGAGCAGATGCGCGCCGACAATTCGCTTGTTCAGTTGGCCGGCATTCTCGGCCGCATGTCGGATCTGGTCACCACGCAGCAGCACCGGCTGGTGAGCTTGCTCCACAAGCTGCGCGAAGCCATGGCCCAGCAGGCCACTCTGATCAGCCTGCAGCAAGAGCTGGAGATCGCCCGCACCATGCAGTTGTCGATCCTGCCGCGCTCTGCCCCCGAAACTCGGGCGGCCACCGTTTCCGCGCTCATGGAACCGGCCAAGGAAGTGGGTGGCGATTTCTACGACTATTTCCTCATGCAGGACGGCCGCCTTGCGCTGGTGGTGGCCGACGTGTCAGGCAAGGGCATCCCGGCCGCTTTCTTCATGGCGGTTTCGCGCACCCTGCTCAAGAACATCGCACAGTTCCTCCAGGAGCCCGCCGGCATCATCGAGCGGCTGAACAAACAGCTGTGCGCTGAAAACGAACAGATGATGTTCGTCACCGTGTTCCTCGGCCTCCTGGATCTGCAGACAGGCCGGTTGGACTATGTCAACGCCGGCCACAACCCGCCGCTGCTGCTGCGCGCCGACGGCGCCGACGGACGCCACAACACCGTCGAAATCATGCCGCGCGGCCAGAACATGGCCCTGGCTGTCCTGGACGACGCGGTTTTCAAGCAAGGCCGGATGCAGATGCATGCCGGCGACACCCTGCTGCTCTATACCGATGGTGTGACCGAAGCGGCGGATCCGCAAGGCGCCTTCTTCGGCGAAGCCCGGCTGACCGAGCTGGCCGCGCAATATCAGCCATCTGACGGTGATTTGTCTCAAGCTCTGCTGGAAGCGGTTCGCCACTTTGAAGCTGGCGCCAACCAGACAGACGACATCACGTGCGTGGCCACACGGTTCCTGGGGGCTATGTCTTGAGACTAGGCGTTGAAATCACGGCGAAACCCTTCAGGCAAGCTGGCTCTGACTCACATGGAACTCTTGCCTGACATAGATAGCGCCGCTGAAAAATGGCGTCAATTTCTCGTGGGTATCCCAGCCGCTGTCAACCGCCGCAAGAAGCTCGCCCCACAGCAACAAGGGCACAGAAGAAAAGCTGGCTTCCCCGCATCGGCCCTCAAAAGACAGCCATGAAGGAAAGTTGTAGTAACCAGGGGCCTTGGCTACTTTCGAGATGGCGGCCGAATCTCTCTGAAAGCATGGACCGCCGACAGTAAAGGGAGCCACGCCAACGCTGGCAACGGAAGACAAGGACAACGCCCTGACTTCCGAGAAGGCCATGGCGATGGATTTCTCTTGCTTCTTGAGGCGGCCGATCAGGGGCTTACTCTTGTACAGGTAGTCAAACACTTCGGCCAAGGCCGCCTCCAGATAAGCAAGCTCTATCTTCGAGAAGAAAAGCCCTTTGGAAACATCAGTGCCTGCAAAGGTTTTTGATGGCGTTTCCGTGCTTGTCTTGCGCGCCTTCTCAAAAATACTTCGGACCGTTACCAAAGGCTCCAGTTTCTCCAATTCGGTTTTGAAGCGAACGAAGTCTTTGCTGAATGCTGAATCCTTGGGTTCGCCTTTGGAAATTTCCGCCCAACGGCGCATGCCGTGCAAAAATTTCCGCAGCTCAACGACTGTTTTTTCAATGAGGTCGTCCTCGGCGTCTCTTTCAGCCATAGCAGGATCACGTGCCTGTGCAACCGTTTCTGGTGGAATCAAAAGGGCTGAATTCGAGCAAGCCAAAGTTTCGTCTCCCTCGCCCTTCAAAGGGAAACTGCCATACGCTGCAAAGGCTACAGACTTTGACGACGTCAAAGTGCTGCCACCGGCCGGTGAATAGGGCATGTGCGTGCCCTTTTCAAACACACACTCCCGGGCACTCAAGGCCTCTTCCTGAAGCGATTTTCCAACGCCGGTGTCTCCCACGGCATTCCTGTCTTGAGCACCTGATCCGGTCACCGCCTGCGCGCACCTGGCTGGCGAAGGAAAAATGTCCTCATCTTGCTCCCTGAAGACCGATTTGGCGAAGCATTGAAAAACGAAATTGAGCATTCCCACTATTTCCAGCATATCCAGAACCCGAGCCGCCTATCGTGCCCGGGGCATAGATGCTGAGTAACAGGCCTGCTCAAATAGGTTCCAAACGCGCGCCAGAGCCCCGCGCGCTCAGAGTATTTTTATGCTCTCAGGGCTTATAGGCCGCCGTCCGGCAAGGCTCGCCATTGCAGGTGTCCACGACCTTGCCGCCCTCCTTCAGGAACTCCGCCTTCTGCAACCGCGCTGCGGGCGTGTTGCGAGGATCGCTGTGTGGATCCTTGCCGCCTTGAGGCGGGCGGTTGTCCTGGGGAATCGATGAAGCAGGCACGTTGCCAGGGCCGCTGTCCCACAGCACGATGGCGGAGCCATTGTCGTCCGCGGTGCCTGGACGCAGGCACTCAATGCCGACATAAGGGTTGGCATCCGGATGGCGGCCTGGCGCCAACGCCGGGCAGTGCAGTTTCGCGCCGATGGTCCGTGCCTCGATCTCGGCCGACCACATCGTGACCTGGTGATCGCCGTAGGCCACGTGCATCAGCACTTGATGCGAGGGCGTACCCGGCAACGGACGGTCAGTCATGGCGTGGGCGTATCCATTGCCCTCCGCGCGGTCCCACAGCGTCTGCCACAGCGAAAAGATAAACTGCTGATCCAGGGGATCTGGATAAGCGGCGTACACCATCTGCCCAAAGACAGGAAAATCGCTGCTGCGCTCCAGGAGCAGCGAGTAATTGATGCCCGGCACGCCGAGCACCCCGCGCCGAATATCCTGCGATGTCGCCATCAACGCCCCGCCGAGGATTCCCCCCTGGCTGTTGCCATCGTAGTAGAGCGCCCGGGTATCAAGGACGCTCGCGTGTTGCGCGCCCATCTGGAAAGCCGGATCCTGGCTGAAACCGTTAAGCATCGCTCGGCCCAGCAGGTGCGTATTCAGGATGCCCTGCTGAGTGGTGTCAAAGGGTACGCGCGCATTGGACAGATCGAAGAAAGCGAACGATGCAGGCAGCAATTCGTTCTCGGAGAATCCGTACCAATTGGTGGCGCAGAACACGAAGTTGTGCTCGTTGCCCATGCTCTTCACGTTGCCGCCATTCACTTCAGCCGCCCTGCCGAACAGGCCATGGCCGTAAAGGGAAATGCGAGCCGGATTCACGCTGCCATCGGCGTTGAGCACCGCACGCGGAATGTTGCAGATGAAAGGCACTTCCATCGTCGACTTGGCATCATGCACCGGAACGTCGTACATGCCGGGCGCCGCCGAAGCGTAGCGGAAGTGCGGGATCGGCAGCGGCTTGTCGCCGATGGCAGCAAAAGCCGCCTTGAGCTGATCTACCGGCAACGCCGTATTTTCCGGGTCTTGCAGGTAGGGCGCGATAGCAGCCGCTACGGGCATGACGTCCGCAACACCCTCGGTGGGCGCCTCGACGAAGCTGGGCACTGTGAGTACCCCTTCGACACGGCGTGCCAGGAGCGGTTCCTGGTCCAGCTCGAAATCAATGACCTTCTTGACCTTGAAAGCGGGTGCTGCGCTACCCAGTGCATTGAAAGCGGCATCACGAATGGCCAGCATACGCCCGGTGAGGCTGCGCTCGGAAGCCACGGTGAAATCCCATGCCAGATAGAGGGATTCGCGCTCCACGCCAGCGCTCTTGAGCGCGTCGAACAGCGAGTCCATGTGCGCGCGGCGCGAATTGACGAATTCCAGAGCACTCTCATGGCGGTCGCGGTAGATCCGGAAGCCAGCAGCTGCCTCCAGCGGCTTGCCTTGAGCGTCCTTCAGGTTGCGCAACGCTACGATGTAGCGGTGCCCCGGCGTCAGGTTTTTCGCTACGCGGATGTTCAGGCTCTGGCGGTCGGCCGCGGCATTGTTGTTGTCCAGCTCGGCCCATACCAGTTGCGGCTACAATGTCTGGGCATCGAGCACCAGCACGGGGCTGTCCTTGGACAGCGACACCGAAATATCCGTAAGCAGCGGAGCGCCGGTCTGTGCCAGATCCAGGCCCGGCACGCGAGTCACCAGCATGGCGCCAGGAGAGAAGCCGTCATTCCGGTTCCATTCCGTGGCATCTATGGGATGGTTGTTGGCGATCGCGCTACGCGGCATGTAGGCGGTCTTCAGGTTGACCCTACGGCCTGTCTCGCTGCTGGCCTCGGCCACCGTGAAGCGGTCGCTCGGGAACGGTAGCATGCAATGGCTGGGATCCAGGAAATCGCAGCCATCGGCCTTGGCGGCGATGCCCTCCGGCAGTTGCGCGTCGATGTTCTCGGCCATCGCCGGGTCATCGGATCCGCCGCAGCTGGACAGCGCCGCGGCAGCGGCGATAGCCATCAGCGCGAAGCCCGAGCGCCACACGCGCTTGCGGCGGCTCAGCGAAGCCATGGCGGGGTCGCGGATAAAACGATGCATGAACTTGTCTCCTCAAAGCGCCCACCACCTGGGCCTCAAGATGTGTTGTTCATGCAGTTTAGGACAGCGTCGCCAAAGGTGCCACTGTCAATCGGCACAGCGGCGAAGTGCATCTGCACAGTCGGTCGGCGGCCCTTGCTCGCTTCAGTGCAGAGGCGGCTGGATGGGGTCTGTCAGGCGGTGCTGGCGCAGCGCCAGATAAAGCCGGACCATGCTGCCCATGTCATCGAAGCGCACCTTCAGCAGCGACTCGATGCGCCTCAGCCGGAGCATTAGCGTATTTCGGTGAATGCCCAGTTCCGCAGCCACCGCCTTGTGGTTCTGGCGCTGCGCGAAATAGACCTCCAATGTGGATAGAAGCACGGGCTCCCCAGCCAACCGCTCCAGCGTCTTCATGTACAGACCGGAGAGTTCGTCCGAGTGCAGCATCATCGCGTCGAGCGCAAATTCGGCGTAACGGTGCACCGTTTCACCGGCGCTTATCCGCCCGCCGACGGTGATCGCGGTGATGGCCTGTTCGGCGCTGGTACGCCAGCCGGCCGTACCGCATCCGGGCAAGCCCACTCCTGCCGCCACAATACGGTTTTCATGAGCTGTCAGGCGGCGCACCAATGCGGCGAGGCGTGCCTCCCGCTCTTCTGCAGGTTCGGCCGCAGGCGCGGGCAGCCATAGCAGCGAGTGGCCCCGTTGCGGCAATGGCGGCGTGGATTCCTCGGGCATCAATACGGCCATCAGGTCCGGCTCCGCCTTGGGTGAAGACAGGCGCAAAGCGATCGCCACGTGCGGCAAGGCCGGATCCAGCCCCAGCGCATGCACGGTTTCCTCAAAGGCGGACACGGAATCCCCGCTTTCAAACAATGCGTCGGCCAGGGTATCGCAAAGCGGCCGCGCGGCCCCTCTGTCAGCGTAATAGGCCTCGCTGACTGTCCGGCTGATCACGTCGCTGTAGTGCAGCATGAAGGGTGAAACGCCAAACAGCACCTCATCGTTCAGGGAACGGTACTGCCCCGCCTCGGCCAGCAGGGTATCGAAATAGACGCGGGCGCCTGTGCGATAGGCCTGCAAGAGCGCCCCCAGCGAAACGTCTTGCTCATGCCGACGCTGGCTGAAGCGGCCGATCCAGCGCAAGCCTTCATCGTCGGGCGTATCGCGGGCCAGCAGGCTGTCATACCAGAGTTCGGCATTCTTCACCCCGGCGTGGTAGACGTCTTGTGCCAATTTGTCGTCCAACGCCCCATAGTCTGGGATAGTGCTCCGCAGCGTTTCGAGCATGCGCACCGAGAGCGCTGGGCTATCTCCACGCAAGCGATGGATCAGGTCACGCAATTGCGGCGACAGTGGGGTCAAATCGAGAGTGGGAATAGGCTTTTGCATGCGCGTTCTCTTGTCTCCGTGCGGCGTCATGCCTGAGGTGCCCACCCTGCCAACCACCCGGAGTGGGATTTCAATGCGCCGCTGGGCGAAGATGATAGTCCCTGAACGGGATGGAAGCAGCCTTTCCGCCCCTGTGCCCTGGCCACTCCGCCACCAAAAAAAACCGCCCCGTAAGGGGCGGTTTTCTGGAGAGTGTCCGTTCAGTTCAGAGGGGTTTTCTTCCCGTCTTTGTAAACCGACAGCGTGATGGTCGGGTTCTTCAGCTCGCCATTGGGCTCGAACTGGATCACGGAGGTCACGCCCTTATAGTTCGACTCGATCAGCTTCGGGGTATAAACCTTGGGATCGGTGGAGTTCGCACGCTTCATGGCGTCAGCCAACAGCATGGCCGCATCATAGGTGTAGGGGCTGTAGAGCTGGAACTGATTCGGGAAAGTCGCGTCGTAGCGCTTCTTCCACTCCAGGCCGCCAGGCATCTTCTGGATGGAAGAGCCGCCGTCGGCACAAACCACGTTCACCGTCGTCTTGGCGCCAGCGGCCAGCTCAGGCAGTTTCTGCGTGCAGATGCCGTCACCGCCGAAGTACTTGACGTTGCTCATACCCAACTGCTCCATCTGGCGCAGCATGGGGCCGCCCTGGGCGTCCATGCCGCCGAAGAAGATGCCATCAGGGGCCTTGGCTTTGATGGCGGTCAGGATGGCCATGAAGTCGGTCGATTTGTCGGTCGTGAACTGGCGGTCCACCACCTGCATGCCCTTGGCCTTGGCGGTTTTCTCGAAAATATCGGCAACGCCCTGGCCATAGGCCGTACGGTCGTCGATGATGGCGACCTTCTTCAGCTTGAGCGCATCCGCGGCGTAATAAGCCAGCCCAGCACCCAGCGAGTTGTCGTTGGCAATGATGCGGAAGGTGGTCTTGTAGCCGGGCTTGGTCAGATCCGGGTTGGTGGCAGCGCCGGTCACGTGAGGAATGCCGCAGTCGTTGTAGACCTTGGAAGCTGGGATGGTGGTACCCGAATTCAGATGGCCCACCACGCCATTGACCTTGGCATCGCACAGTTTCTGTGCGGCGGCGGTGCCCTGTTTTGGATCGGCGGCGTCATCTTCCGATGCCATTTCCCACTTGATCTTCTTCCCTGCAATAACGATGTTCTGCTTGTTCAGATCGTCAACGGCCATCTTCACGCCGTTTTCGTTGTCCTTCCCGTAATGGGCCTGGGGTCCGGACATGGGCGCCACGCTACCGATCTTGACCACCTGAACATCCTGTGCCATCGCCATGCCAGACACGGCGGCAATGGCGGCGGCGGCCATCAGACTCATCTTCACTTGCATAAAGCCTCCAAAATTGGAAATAGTCGAGCGTAATGTTTGCCCAACGGGCGCAAACGTTAACGCAATTTTGGGGCCAGCGTAATAGGAAACGTGCTAGGTAGCACTTAGGGGTTTTCACCGGTACTCGGCGATCCTCCGCTGGAGTTCGCGCTCGCGACCGTCTCGCGCACCGCCTCCGTCACGGCCTGCCTGATGCGGGCGTTCAAGGCCGGCATCTGCTCGTGCAAGACCTGGGCGATGGTTTCACTGATCCGGGCATCCAGCTCAGGGCCAAGGCGCTTGAGCAACTCCATGACCGCGTCATCCGGAGGCGAATCGGCCGATGGCGGGGCTGGATACTGCGCGTCAGGAGGCAGGGGGTATCAGGCGCGGGAGGCGGCGCCACGATCTCCGTGAGTGTGGGAACGAAGCGAGGCATCTGCCGGGATGGTGGCGAAGTATCGTCGGACATGTGTCTCAGAACGTGTTCTTAGGGCTTGGCAGACAGATCGTGCCGTTTCATGGTGTAACCGCGGTCAGCGTAGTGGCGCCAACGCTCACGGGCGCCTGCCCGATCGGCATCATCGTGGGTCACCAGCTCGATCAAACGTTCGAAACGCTCGAAACCCGCAGGAACGCTGTGGCCCAGATGCAGCAGCACCTGATTGTGGGCTAGCTTGCCTGCATCGGTCGCCAGGACGATGGAGCTGGCGGCCAGCACGGAGGGTTTGGCCGAGATGGCACAGTGCGGCACGAAATCCAGCGCTGAAAAAGACCACAGCGCCTTGTCCAACGCCTGCAGGGTTTCGCCATCGCCCAGCACACCGACCTGCGAGCCGCTGGCATACGCCTTGCGCAGCAGGCGGCAGGCATAGCCGAGCTTGTCAGGCACATTGAAGTGAAAGGCCACCTCGGTCATCTGGAGATCACCCCGTCCTGTCAAGCCCGCTGGCGTTTGCTCTTGGCGGGTGCGGACGCTTTCCTGGCGGTGGTCTTGGCGCCTGTCTTGGCGGTCGTCCCTGCCTTGGCACCTGATGGTACCGGCTCGGACTGCGCCAGCAGATACTGCAGCAACAGGCCCACCGGCCGGCCGGTAGCCCCTTTGGCAGCGCCGCCCTTCCAGGCGGTACCGGCGATATCCAGATGCGCCCAAGGGGTGTCGTCGACGAACCGCTGCAGGAACTTGGCCGCCGTCACCGCACCAGCGGCACGGCCTGCCACATTGGCAACGTCGGCGAAATTGGTCTTCAGACCGTCGGCGTAGTCGTCGTCCAGGGGCATGCGCCAGCACAGATCCTGCGCCTCGGCACCCGCTTGCACCAGCGCTTCGGCCAAGTCGTCGCGGTTGGAGAACAGGCCGCTGCGCACACCGCCCAATGCAATGACGCAGGCGCCCGTCAGTGTCGCGATATCGATCACCGTGCGAGGCTTGAAGCGCTTGGCATAGGTGAGCGCATCGCACAGCACCAGCCGCCCCTCGGCATCGGTGTTGAGAATCTCGATGGTCTGGCCGCTCAGGCTGGTGACCACATCGCCCGGCTTGACGGCACGCCCATCGGGCATGTTCTCGCAGGCCGGGATCAGGCCCACCACGTTGACCGCGGGTTTGAGCTCCGCCAAGGCGCGGAACACCCCCAGCACGCTGGCGGCGCCGCTCATGTCGAACTTCATCTCGTCCATCTCGGGCGCAGGCTTGAGCGAGATGCCGCCGGTATCGAAGGTGATGCCCTTGCCCACCAGCGCCACCGGCGCGCTCGATTTGGCCGCGCCGTTGTAGCGCAGGACGATGAAGCGCAATTCCTGCTCGGAGCCTCGGGCCACTGCCATGAAGGCGCCCATGCCCAGCTTGGCTACTTCCTTGGGCCCCAGGATCTGGCATTCAAAACGGGCGCTCTTGCCCAACTCGCGCGCTGCCTGAGCCAGATGCGTGGGCGTCGCGTGGTTGGCCGGGCGATTGGCCCATTCGCGCGCCAGCTCGACACCCCGAACAGTGCCCACGGCCGTCTGGAAAGCCACGCGCACGGCGGCGGCATCCTGCACGCCCACCAGCACCCGGGCCAGCTTGCGCGGCTCGGACTTGCTCTTGGTAGCGGTGTAGACATAAGTGGTATCCGCCACAGCCTGCACGGCCGCCGCCACGGCGGCGCCATCGACCATACCGGCAAAGCACAGCGCCACATCTTTCGCCGTGCTACCCTTGAGTGCTGCTGTTGCCGCCGAGACCGCCTTGCGGACCGAAGCGGAAGAAGCATCACCGATACCAGCCAGGATCAGCCGCGCGGGCATGACGCGCGCTGCGCCATATGCCTGCAGAAGGTTGCCGGTCTCGGTCTTGAAATCGCCGCTGTCGATGGCACGGCGCAGCAGCACCGAAATGGCGTCTTCGCCAGATTTGAAATCATTGGACACCAACACCACGAGGGCGCTGAACTTGCCGGCGGCAGCCTCATCGAGGCGCAGGGTTTTCAGCTCGAAGTTCATAATTCACCTTTTCCTTTCAGCCGATGTTATTCCATTCGTCGTTTCGCAAGGAGCTCGGACGCAGTTTTGGCGCCACGCTGATCGTGCTGATCACCATCGTGATGACCATGATGCTGATCCGCACGCTCGGCCAGGCCTCGGTCGGCAACGTCAACCCCTCCGAAGTCATGCTGGTGATGGGCTACACGGTGCTCGGCTACTTGCCCACCATCCTGACCCTGAGTCTCTTCGTCGCCGCCACATCCACGCTCACGCGCATGTACGCGAGCAGTGAAATGGTGGTGTGGTTCTCCTGCGGGCAAGGCCTCGCTTCGTTCCTGCGCCCGATGCTGCGCTTCTCCTGGCCGATCCTCCTGGCGGTCGGCGTGCTGGCGCTGGTGGTCTGGCCGTGGTCGAACGTGCAGATCCGCGAACTGCGCGAACGCTACCAGGGCCGGGGCGATATCGAGCGCGTGGCGCCAGGCCAATTCCAGGAATCGGCCGGCGGCCAGCGGGTGTTTTTCATCGACAAGGCCACCGCGGGCAGCGATACCGGCCGCAACATCTTCATCGCTGCCGTGGAAAACCAGAGGGAATCGGTCACGTCGGCGCAAAGCGGACGGGTCGAGATGATCAAGGGCGAGCGCTTTCTTATGCTGAGCAACGGGCAGCGCCTGGAAAATGAGCTCGACACCGGGGATTCCCGCGTCAGCGAATTCGTGGAATACGGCACCCAGATCAGCGACCGCACGCTGGCCGCCTCCACCGACGACTCGCCCCGCTACATGCCCACGCCCGCGCTGGTGCTCAAGCCCACGGCGAACAACCTGTCCGAGCTTTCATGGCGGCTGGGCTTGTTGTTCGCGGCGTTCAACTGCGTGGTGATCGCGCTGGCCGCCACCCGCGTCAATCCACGGGTAGGGCGTAGCGCGGGATTGATTTTTGCTCTCTTCGCCTTCGCCAGCTACTACAACCTGCTGAACGTCGGCCAGTCGTGGATCGCCGACGGCCGCATCGGCATGGCACCGTTCCTGCTGATCCTGCACGGCGGCATTTTCCTGCTGGCGATGGCCTGGCTGATGGCGCGCCAGGGTAACTGGTCCGTTTCGCGCCACCGGCGTTCGGCCCCCACAGCGAAGGCGGCGCGGCATGACCACCATCCGGCGCCTCATCTACGGCGAAATCCTGCGTGCGATGGGCTTCGTCACGCTGGCTTTCCTGCTGCTGTTCTTCTTCTTCGATTTCGTCGATGAATTGCAGGCACTTGGCCGCCTGTCGAACCAGGGCTACACGCTGCCCATGGCCTTGCTCTATGTGACCTTGCTGGTGCCCTCGCACCTCTACGAGCTGCTGCCCATCGCGGTGCTGATCGGCACCATCTACGTCATGGCACGGCTGGCCGAGAGCTCCGAGTTCACCATTTTGCGCACGAGCGGCCTGGGTCCAGGCCGCGCCTTGATCACCCTGCTGACGCTGGGCCTGAGTTTCGTGGTGCTCACTTTCATTTGTGGTGACTACCTGGCGCCAGAGGCCAACCGCGCCGCGCAGGTGCTCAAGGCCCGCTTTTCCGGCGAGCTGACCGTGGGGCAAACCGGCGCCTGGCTGAAAGACCGGCAGGACGAGCGCAGCTATTCGGTCAACGTGGGGGCCCTCTCTCCCTTGGGCAGCATGAGCAACGTGCGCATTTTCGAGTTCAATGCCGAAGGCCGGCTCCTCTCCACCACCAAGGCTGCCCACGCGCGGTTCGCGGCTGATGGCTCCTGGGCCTTGCAGGAAGTGCAGCGCAAAGAGTTCGATCTCACACCGCGTACCGCCGGTGGCGAAGGCCATGCCAACGTACGCAGCTCGAACCCGCCCGAGATGAACTGGCCCACACGCCTGTCGATCGACATGGTGGCGGCGGCGCTCCTGAGCCCTGACCGCATGAAGACCGTGGATCTGTTCCAGTACATCCACCACCTCAACGCCAACGGCCAGAGCGCCCAGCGCTATGAGATCGAGTTCTGGCGCAAGGTGTTCTACCCCTTGAGCTGCCTCGTCATGATGGTGCTGGCACTGCCGTTCGCCTACCTGCACTTCCGCTCGGGCAACATCGCGGGCTTCGTGTTCCTGGGCGTGCTGGCGGGCATCAGCTTCTTCCTGCTCAACAACGTGTTCGGCTTCATCGGCAACCTGCGCAACTGGGAGCCTTGGCTCGCGGCGGCGGCGCCGGGCATTCTGTATTCATTGCTTTCCCTGGGGGCGTTCCGTTGGCTGGTACTCAGGCAATAAGCAGCACAGGCGCCCCACGCGGGATCGTGCTTTTTGCCCACGGCTCGCGCGACCCAGGGTGGCGCATGCCCATCGAAGCCGTCGCTCGCCGCATGCGCGAGATGAAACCCGATGTGCTGGTGGCCTGCGCCTATCTGGAATTGACCGAACCCGATCTGCCTGCCTGCGTGGCTGGCCTGCTGGCGGAGGGCGCCCAAGCCATCACCATCTGGCCGATGTTCCTGGGTAGCGGGCGGCATGCGCGGGAAGATCTGCCCCGGTTGGTGGGCGAATTGCGCGGGAGATACCCTAGGATTGAGTTCCTGCTGCAACCCGCCATTGCAGAGCACCGGGAAGTGCTGGATGCCATGGCGCAGGCGGCGCTGGGAAAATAGAAAGCCGCTTGTATCCGTCATTGCCGGATGGCCGGCCCTAAAAGTCATGCCTTTCAAGCTCTCTGGGTCGCGGTCTGAGCCACAGGGTGTGAATGCTGGCGTTCCGTTTTGTCCGGATGGTTGTCGGGCGCTGGGATGAGGAGATTGGGAAAGAAATAGCCGGGTGGAAATGGCGCGGTGAAAGCCCCCATCCCTGCCTTCCCCCAGTGGGGGAAGGAGTAAGACAGCGGAGCGCAGCGAAGCCTGTTGATGCCAGGGCCGAGCGCAGCGATGGCCCGAGCCGCGGGTCCCCTCTGGCCGTGCCGAGGAGCGCAGAGCGAGGGGTGGGCAAGGGCACTGCAAGATGCCCTTGCTTCGTGCTCTGACTTGCTGCAGCTATTTGAGCGCAGTGAGCGAAGCGATCGTAGCGAGTTCTGCAGCACTACCCCTCGATTGAGCACCACAGGTTACCCGCAGCGTAGCGGAGGGACACGTCCAGTGGGGTCGCCTTTTCTTGGGTTACCTTCTTTTGGCGACGCAAAAGAAGGTGACTGCACTGCCGGGGGCAATCCCGGCCTCCGACATCAACTCAAACAGCAGAAGGCCATTAGAAAGCACTGCGAACGAACTCTTTATCGGAAAGCCAAGATCTTGAACACGTTCTAAGCCAAAGGCAAGGCCGTCTTGTATCTCACCTGCTTGAGCGCGAAGCTGGAGCGGATCTTCTCGATGTCCGCGATCGGAGTCAGCTGATCAAGAATGAAGCGCTCCAGCGCGGCGATGTCGGCCACGACGACGCGGATCAGATAGTCTGAATCACCGGTCATCAGATAGCACTCCATCACCTCCTCCTGCTCCGAGATGCGCTGCTCGAAGCGCGCCAGGGCATCCTTGCTCTGGGTGCGCAGGCTGATGTTGATGAACACGTTGAGGCCCAGGCCCAACTGAGCGGCATCAGCCAAGGCCACGTACCGGCGGATCACTCCGCTCTTTTCCAGCGCCTTGACACGCGCCAGGCAGGGCGACGGCGACAGCCCCACCCGCCGGGCCAGTTCCACGTTCGAGAGCGAAGCGTCTTGCTGCAACTCATTCAGGATGCGTTGATCGGTCTTGTCCAATTTTTCACCCGCATTTTTCTTTCATTGAAGCATATTCTGCTGCAATATAGCCAAATCACGGAACCAATCGGCAGCACATGCGGGCCCGATTTCTCTAGAGTGTCACCATGGATACTTTCTCCCTGACCACGGATACCGATCCGGCTGAAACCACCGAGTGGCGTGAATCTTTCTCTGCCCTGGCCGCCAACGCCGGCCCCTCTCGGGCTCGCTTCATCCTCGACGAACTCGTACGCCTGGCCCGCAGCCAGCAGATCGAGTGGCAGCCTGATCTCAACACGCCCTATATCAATACCATTCCCGCGCAGGCGCAGGCGCCCTTCCCCGGCGATCTGGCGATAGAGGCCAAACTGGCCTCGCTGATGCGCTGGAACGCGCTGGCCATGGTGGTGCGCGCCAACCAGGCCTATGGAGAACTGGGCGGGCATATCGCCAGCTACGCCAGCGTGGCGGATCTGTTCGAGGTGGGTTTCAACCACTTCTTTCGCGCGCGCTCGAACGCGGGAGGAGCCGCCAGCGGAAACGATGCCAGGGATGGCGGGGACCTCGTGTTCTTTCAGCCGCACAGCGCGCCGGGGGTCTACGCCCGCGCCTTCCTCGAAGGCCGGCTGAGCGGAACAGACCTGATGCACTACCGCCAGGAAATCACCGCCTCGGGCCAAGGGGCACAAGGTTTGTGCAGCTACCCTCACCCGTGGCTGATGCCCGATTTCTGGCAATTCCCCACGGGTTCCATGGGCCTGGGGCCGATCAGTTCCATCTACCACGCCCGCTTCATGCGCTACCTCTCCCATCGGGGGCTGATGAACTGCGAGGGCCGCAAGGTCTGGGGGGTGTTCGGCGATGGCGAGATGGATGAGCCCGAGTCCATGAGCGCACTCACCCTGGCCGCGCGCGAGAAGCTCGACAACCTGGTCTGGGTGGTCAACTGCAACCTGCAGCGCCTCGACGGGCCGGTTCGCGGCAACGGGCGGATCATCGACGAGCTCGAACGCCTCTTCTCAGGGGCGGGCTGGAACGTGATCAAGCTCATCTGGGGAAGCGACTGGGATGGGCTGTTCGCGGGCGACGCCAGCGGCGCGCTGGTGCGCGCTTTTGCGGACACCGTGGACGGCCAGATGCAAACCTTCGCCGCCAAGGACGGGCGCTACAACCGTGAACACTTCTTCGGCCAAAACCCGGAGCTCGCCGCCCTGGTGCAGGGCCTCACCGACGAACAGATCGACCAGTTGAAACGCGGCGGACACGACATCGTCAAGATTCACGCCGCCTACGCAGCCGCTGCCGCGCACCGGGGTCAGCCGACCGTGATCCTGGCACACACCAAAAAGGGCTACGGCATGGGCTCCGCTGGCCAGGGCAAGATGACCACGCATAGCCAGAAGAAGCTGGATGCGGACGATCTGATCGAATACCGCAACCGATTCCAGTTGCCGCTGACCGATGAACAGGCCACGGGCCTGGCCTTCTACAAGCCGGCGGAAGACAGCGCGGAAATGCGCTATCTGCGCGAGCACCGGGCGCGGTTGGGTGGCGCGATGCCCCGTCGGGAAACCGCCTGCAGCCAAGTGGCTGTTCCCGAGATGAGCCGGTACGCCAGTTTCGCGCTCAAGGCGGACGGCAAGGAAATGAGCACGACCATGGCTTTCGTGCGAATGCTGGGCACCTTGCTGAAAGATGGCGAACTGGGCCCCCGCATCGTCCCCATCGTGGCGGACGAAGCGCGCACATTCGGCATGGCCAACCTGTTCAAGCAGGTGGGCATCTACAGCAGCGTGGGACAACGCTATGCGCCCGAGGACATTGGCTCGGTTCTCAGCTACCGTGAAGCGCTGGATGGGCAGATTCTCGAGGAAGGCATCAGCGAGGCCGGTGCCATCGCCAGTTGGACGGCAGCCGCCACCAGCTACAGCGTGCATGGATTCGCCATGCTGCCGTTCTACATCTACTATTCGATGTTCGGCTTCCAGCGGGTGGGCGACGCCATCTGGGCTGCGGCCGACCAGCGCTCGCGCGGCTTCTTGCTGGGCGCCACTTCGGGCCGCACCACGCTGGGAGGCGAAG
The DNA here is from genome assembly GCF_049532675.1 of Ottowia sp. VDI28. Classification (NCBI taxonomy): domain Bacteria; kingdom Pseudomonadati; phylum Pseudomonadota; class Betaproteobacteria; order Burkholderiales; family Comamonadaceae; genus Ottowia; species Ottowia sp. VDI28. Next base: position 4,515,089 of record NZ_CP149820.1, read on the forward strand.
GCTTGCAGCACCAGGACGGCAGCAGCCACCTCATGGCCGCCACCATTCCGAACTGCAAAGCCTACGACCCCGCCTTCGCGGGTGAGTTGGCTGTCATCCTGGATGCCGGCATGCGGGAAATGCTGATCGAGCAGAAAGACGTTTTCTACTACGTCACACTCATGAACGAAAACTACGCCCAGCCGGACTTGCCCGAGGGGGCCGCGGAAGGCGTTCTGCGCGGCGCCTACCGGTTTGCAAGCTATGGGCCTTCGGCGGGCCAGGCAGGCCCGCGCGCCACGCTGCTGGGATCGGGAGCCATCCTGACCGAAGTGATCCGCGCGGCCGAGCAATTGGCATCCGAAGGCGTGGGGGTGGATGTGATCAGCATCACGAGTTGGAGCGAGCTGGCCCGCGATGCGGCCGATGAAGCGCAGGCCAGCTATCTGCACGCGCTGCTGGCGGACACCCAGGGCCCCATCGTGGCCGCGAGCGACTATGTGCGCGCCCTCCCCGAGTCCGTGCGGGCTTCCGTTCCTTCCGGGCGGAGCTATCGCACCCTGGGTACAGACGGTTTCGGCCGCAGCGATACGCGCGCGGCCTTGCGGCAGTTCTTTCGGGTGGATGCCGGCAACGTAGCCGCTATAGTGAGAAAGCAGTTGGCCTGAGCCGTGATCTGGTAGGCAATGTAGGACGGGCAGCAAGTGCCCGGCTTACAAGGCCTATTCGAATGGCACGGAGACTTAGCTCAAGCCCGCCGTCTTGTTCAACATCTCCAGCGCCTGAGCCAGACTGTCTGGCGGCTTGCCATCTAACTGGGCAGCCACTCCCGCCCCGGCGGTCATGGCCAGTCTGTTGCGCACAGCCCGAGCCATCACGGGTTCGACACCGGCCTCACGTACGGCCTCAATGGACATATCCAGCTCATGCATGCGCCGTTGCGCATGCAACAGATGCGTGGTCACCAGCAGCTCGGCCGTCGCGGCGGCAGGCCGGGCATCGAGCCAGTCACAGAAGGTGCCCAGAACCTCTTGCTCCACGTTCATGCGCGTGGCGGCCAGCAAGGCCTCCACATAGAGCGTTTCCAGGCCCTTGGCCAGCACGCTGCGCACGATCTTGATCGCGGACGCCTGTCCTGGTTCATGGCCCACTGCACGGGCATTCATGCCGAACAAGGAGAGACTGCCGGCCACGCGCTGCGCCTCCGGCCCGGCCAGGATGATCGGCATGCGGATACCATCCGCCGCGGCGCCAAGCACAGCGCCGTCGACGAACTTCCGGCCCGCTCGGGCGACGGCGTCTGCGACCGCACGCTTTTGCACCGGCCCCATGGAATTGAGATCGACATAGACCGCATCGGGCGCGAGCTCCGGCGCACAGGCCTGCGCGGCGCTCACTGCGGCCATGGGCGTGACGGCACTGAAGACCACCTGTGCATGGCGCAGCCCCTGCGCGGTAGCACTCCACACGGCGCCTATGCCTTCCGCGCGGGCGCGCGCGGCCTCGTCGGCGGGCACGTTGTGCGCGATGACATGTCTCGCGCCCGCCTTGATCAGCGACGACGCCAGCGAGAGGCCCAACTGACCGGTACCGATCAGGCCTATCCGGATGTCGGGACCGAAACCATTGTTTGGCGTGTCCATGGCGCTCACCATTTATCCGGCGGCAGGATCCTGGCGGTGTCCTGAGGCGTGGCCCCTGCCTCCAGCGCCGCTACCAGCCTCTCTTCACGCGCCGTGGCCACCACGGCGCGCTTCAGTACTTCACCGGCCACTTCCAATGGCACCACGATCACGCCATCGCTATCGCCCAGCACCAGATCGCCCGGCCGGATCTGCACCCCCGCGATTTCAACGGGGCCATTGAATTCCGCCAGTTCAATGCGGTGCTTTCCGGTTCTGGGAGTGATACCCTTGGCCCATACGTTCAACCCCATGGCCCGCATGTTAGTCACGTCGCGCACGCAGCCATCGACCACCAGACCGTCAATGCCTGCCTCCTTGATGGAAGTGGCCATGAGGCCGCCAAAATTCGATGCATCGCGTATGCCGCGGGCCTCGATCACCATGACGTCTCCCCGCTCACACAAGGTCACCTGATCACGCCCGCCCAGTTGCGGCGGCGGATGACCCGCAGCGAGGTTGTAGCCGGGCGAGCGGCGCGCTGCGATGTGGCGTATGGTCACGGCCGGTCCCACCATACGCTGGCCCTCCCGCAGAGGAGGAAGTTCGCTGGCGGGAATCGCCGTGTCGAAGCCCAGCGTGTCCAGGATATCGGCCACCGTGGAAGTCAGGTCGCGCAACTGCCGGAACCCTTCTATCAACTCCGGCGAGGGGCGCTCGAACCTTACCTTCCGAATACGCGACGCCGGAATCAAGCCCAGCAACCGGTCTCCGTACGCAGCGAGCCCGGCATGCACGCCGGAGTCCACCGCATCGTCTTCTTGCACTGCGTTCATTCTGCCTTGATCCCCGCGTTCCTGACGACTTCCTTCCAGCGCGGAACCTCCTCCTTGAGGACCGCCGCGAATTGCTCCGGACTGCTGCCGACCACGTCGATACCTTGCTGTGCAAGGCGTGCCTTGAATTCAGGCTGCTGATTCAACGCCATGATCTCGGCGCTGAGCTTCTTCACGATGTCCTTCGGAGTCCCTGCCGGTGCGAGTACGCCGAGCCACCAATCCACGCTCACGCCGGGCAGCCCTTCTTCCGCCAGCGTAGGCAATTTGGGCGCGATGGGCGTGCGCTCCCTGCCTGCGAGCGCAATGCCGTGGAGCTTGCCCGCCTCCAGGAACTGCATGACGGATGCGATCGCCAGGAACGCGGTATCCACCCGGCCGGCCAGCAGCTCGGGAACAATCTGGCCCTGTCCCTTGAACGGCACGTGCAGCAGTTGCACCCCGGCCTTGGATGCAAAGTACTCCGTTGTCAAGTGATGGGGCGCCCCCACGCCCGCCGAGCCGTAGGTCACCCTGCCCGGATGCTCCTTCGCGTAGGCAATGAAGTCCTTGAGGTTCTTCTGCTTGACCTCGGGGCTGGCGATGAGCGCCACCGGAAGATTGGCCGCCAGCGATACCGGAACGAAATCCTTGTAGATGTCGTAGGGTGCGTTGGCGGATAGCGCCGGGTTGGTCACCAGTGTGTTCGAGACAACCAGCAGGGTGTAGCCATCCGCCGGACTATTGGCGGCGGCGGAAATGCCGATGTTGCCTGCGGCGCCCGCACGGTTGTCCACCACGAACGGCTGCCCAAGGCGCTTTTGCAAGGCCTGCCCCAGTTCGCGCGCATAGACATCGTTTCCGCCGCCGGGTGGAAAGGGAACGATGAGCTTGACCGGTCTTGCGGGCCAGGTCTGCGCGGCCACGGGCAGCACCGCCAGGCAGGCGGCGAGCGTGGCGAGAAGCGGCAGGACCATCCGGCGCGATTTCAGGATCTTCTTCATCACATCACTCCGCTTTGATGTTGGCCAGACGCACGATCTCGGGCCACTTCTTCAGTTCGCTGGCCACGAAATCCCTCAATTGAGCCGGGCCGGAGCCGGAAACCGGCTCGAAGCCGATGTCATAGAGCTTTTCCCGGACAGCCGGATCGTTGACGGCCTTCGCGAATGCGGCAGCCAGCTTGTCCACGATGGCCGCGGAAGTCCTTGCGGGCGCGAACAGACCGCTCCAGGAGTAGGCCTGGACGTCGTAGCCCTGCTCCAGCAGCGTGGGCACCTCCGGCGCGGACTTCGCCCTCCTGGCGCTGGCCACGGCCAGGCGCTTGAGCTTGCCCGCCTTGACGTACGAATTGGTCGCCGCAAAGGTGTCGAACTGCATGATCGTGCGGCCCGCCAGCAGGTCCACGATGGCGGGCGCGGAGCCTTTGTAGGGCACATGCAGGATGTCCACCCCCGTGACGCCCTTGAACAGCTCCCCCGCCAGATGCAACGGAGCGCCCGTGCCGGAAGAGCCATACGAGAACTTGCCGGGATTGGCCTTCAGGTATGCCACCAGGCCCTTCACATCGTTGGCGGGCACGCTCGGATGGACCACCAGCACGAGCGGTACCTCGGCCAGCAGCGTGACCGGCTCGAAGCTCTTCTGTGCATCGAAGGGCATGTTCCTGAACATGGTCTGGTTCATACCGTGCGTGGCCGCGGTGCCCAGAAGCAGCGTGTAGCCATCCGGGGCCGACTGGGCCACCGCTGCAGCAGCGATGTTGCCCGAGGCACCTGCACGGTTGTCGATCACCACCTGCTGTCCCAACAACTCGGCCAGGCGCGGCAGCAGGTTGCGGATGAACAGATCCTGCCCGCCCCCTGGCGCGAAAGGAACGAGCAGCTTGATGGGTTTTTCCGGATAGTCCGTGCCTGCTCGCGCGGGCAGCAACTCGCTGCTCAGGGCCAGCATGGCGAACGCTTGCACGGCCTGTACGAGGCGGCGGCGGTGTACCTTCGGGGGTGCCAGCATCTCTTGTCTCCTTGATTTTTGTCGAGGGCGCGCGCGCCTGATCCTGGCGCACGGCCCTCCCTTTCCCTTCAATGGGGTGCGGCGGCTACTCGAAGGCGGGATCGATGGGTACCCTGTAGCCATTGGCCAACCGGTTGGTTTCATTGGCCATCCCCACGATGGCCATGACCTCGCCGAAGATGGCATCCGTCATGCCTGCCTTGGTGGCGGCCGCGCTGTGGCTCGCAATGCAGTAACCGCAGTTGTTGGTCACGCTCACCGCCAGGTAGATCAGCTCCTTCGTCAGGAGCGGGAGCTCTCCCGGCCCCATGACCTCCTTGACGCTTTCCCAAGTGCGGCGCAGCGTCGCTGGATCGCGCGCGAGATACTTCCACATGTTGTTCACGTCCGGAATGTTCCGGGTGCGCTTGATGTCGTCGAACACCGCGCGGACCTCGGCGGAAGCTTCCTCGTAGTGGATGGGTTGTGGCTTGGGCATGGTTACTCCTTCTTCATGGCTTCTTCATGGTGTCATTGGGAACGCGCTCAGGAGCCGAACGGGGACGCCACACCCTTGGCCTTGAGCAGCGCATCGAGGTTGAGCATGTCCCACGTGGCCTTTCCAGCCAGCAGGGCTTCGCGAAAGCGTGTCTCCTTGGCCTCGCGCTCCACACATTTGATTGCCAGCGGGCCCACCTCCGAGGCCGGCACGACACACACTCCATCGTCATCGCCGATGACAAGGTCGCCAGGCGCCACCAACACGCCGCCCACCACGACCGGAATCTGCAGCTGTCCCAGCGTCTCTTTGACCGCCCCCTTGATGCAGATGGCACGGGAGAACACCGGAAAGCCGATCTGCGAGATGGTCTCGGAGTCCCGAACCCCGCCGTCGACCACCAGACCTGCCAGCCCGCGACCCACTGCGCAGCTCGCCATGACATCCCCAAACATGCCCTGCTCCGTGAAGCCGCCGCCATCGCACACCAGCACGTCGCCGGGCTGGGCCATCTTCAGCGCGGCGTGCAGCGTGAGGTTGTCGTTCGGGTCGCAGCGGCAGGTGAAGGCACGGCCCAGCACCCGCATGCCATGGCGTATCGGCTTGATCGCCGAATCCAGCGCGCCGCGCCGGCCCATGGCCTCGTGCGCGGTGGCCGCCGATACGGAGGCATAGGCCTCATATTGCTTGAGCACAGCGGCTTTCTGCTCGGAAATGGATGTCATGTAGGGCTCCTTGAATATGACTTCTGTGTGAAAGCGATCGGGAACAAACTCTTTGCTCAGCGCGTGACGTTGGCCACGCCCCAGACATAGTTCTTGCGCGGAAACTCCTCGTGGTACGTGCGCATGCTCTTGAACGGAAAATCCTTGTAGGGCCGCTCCAGCAGGGCCTTCGTGTCGATGTCCACGCCCCATCCCGGCGCGGTGGGAATATCCGCCCAGCCGTCTTTCATGGCGATGCCCGGGGCGGCGATGGTGTCGCAGGCGTCCTGCAGGTTGATGAAGCACTCGGCGATCACGAAGTTGGTGATGAGCGCCGAGTAGTGAACCGTCGCCGCGAGGCCCACGATGGTGCTGTTGTAGTTGTGTGGGCAGATCCCCACCGCGTGCGGCTGCGCCATCGTCGCGATGTCCAGCATCTGCAGAAGGCCGCCTACTGCACAGATGTCGGGGTTCAGCATGTCGGCCGCGCGATGCTCGAGCACTCGGGCGAAGTCTTCCTTGGTGTAGAGCGTCTCGCCCGTCACCACCGGCGTGGAGATGGCACGGCGGGTTGCTGCCACCAGCTCGATGTTGTCGGAAAGACTGGGCTCCTCATAGCAGAAAATGTCGAACTCCTCGAGCCGCCTGGCCACGCGGATGGCATGGTGAGGGGCCACCCGCCGGTGCGCATCGATCAACAGATCCATGTCAGGTCCCAGCGCTTCGCGCACCGCCCGCACGTTGTCGACGGCATAGTCCTCCTCCGCGCGGCTGATGAACGTCCGCCAGGGACCCGGGAACGGATCCCACTTCAAGGCCGTGAAACCCATCTCCTTGACCTTGAGCGCCCGCTCGACGGTGGAATCGATCGAGTCCACCCCATACCACCAGCCGTTGGCATACACCTTGACCTGCTCTCGGCATGCGCCGCCCAGCAGCTGATAGACGGGCATGCCGGCACGCTTGCCCACGATGTCCCATAGGGCCAGTTCTATGGCGCTCCAGGCGCAGAAGAAATCCACGCTGGAGCGGCGGATCGCGAAATCATCGAACATGACCTGCGCCGTATGGCGGATGTTCACGGGATCGCGCCCGATCACGTAGGGAGCCATCGCCTTGATGTACTCCTCGACCACGTGCTCCTTCTTCACGCCCACGTAGGATTCCCCCCAGCCATGGATGCCGTCATCGGTCTCCACGCGGCAAAACAGCAGGTTCTTGCCGCTGCCTGGATGAAAGAAGAATGTCTCGATGCGTTGTATCTTCATGTCATTCCATCACGTCTGAAAAATAGAAAATGGCCCCACGCTTCCCCGCTTCCCCTTTCGCGAGGTACCCGATATCGCGGATCAGGCCACGCGGATCAGCACCTTGCCCCGGGCCTGGCCGGAGCTGAAGAAGTCCTGCGCGGCACCGGCATGCGGCAGATCGAACGGCGTGGGATCGATGCGGACCTTGACCTTCCCGGCATCGACCAGCCCGGCCAGCTCCGACAAGGTTTGGCCATGGCGCTCGCGGCCAACATCGTGCAGCAAGGGGATCAACATGAACACCACGCTCAGCGTCAAGCCCTTGGCGTGCATGGGCGAGAGGTCATGCGTGGAACGCGCGGCAATCGCCGCCACCCGGCCGTTGACCGCCGCCGCCTGCAGCGCGGCATCCAGCGATGCACCGCCCACCGTGTCGAACACGGCATCGAAGCCCTTGCCTGAGGTGATGCGCTGAATCTCTGCGGCGCGGTGAGCCGGATCATTGCCGACGATGACTTCATGGGCGCCCAGTTCACGGGCGATGCGGGCACCATCTTCACTGCGGACGGAAGCCGCTACCCTTGCGCCGCGTGCCACGGCAAGTTGCAAGGCTATATGTCCCACCCCGCCATTGGCCCCCTGGATGAGCACCCACTCGTTTTCCTGCACCTGGCTGCGGCGGAGACCTTCGGAAGCCGTGATGCCGATCAGCGCCAGCGCGGCCGCATCCGTCAGCGGCATGCTGCGTGGCGCCAAGGCCAACAAGCGCGCGTCGGCTGCGACAAACTGCGCCATGGCACCGCCCATGCCTTTCACACCAGCGGCGCAGCCATAGACCTGATCGCCCGCGCGGAAAGCCGTCACGCCCGGGCCCACGGCACGGACCGTGCCGGAAACGTCGCAGCCGATGGACGAAGGCAACTGCGGCCCCACCGGCAGACCTTCACGGATCTTGATGTCTATGGGATTGATGGAGGTGGCGGCCACCTCCACCAGCACCTGCCCAGCCCGAACCGGTGGAACGGGTACTTCGCAGAGCTCCAGATTTTCACTGCCCCCGGCTGACTTCAGAATCAGCGCTTTCATCGTTTCCATGGCGAATTCCACTTGATTGATACCACTCGAGGGGCATCATAGGATTCACCTTCCGATAGATAAAGCGACTTTTATTCTCCATGTGAATTCCCAAATGGAATCATGAGCGCCGGGGATACAGGCCGCGCGGATGGCGAAAATCGCAAACGCCGTGCGCAATCTCGGCGATGCGCTCGCTGACGATGTCGCTGCGGTGGATGGCCCGGAACTCCAGTTCCGCCGGCACCACGCTCCATTGAAAGATCTGGAGATCACCATGCTGCACGTAGGTATTGAAATACTCTTCGGGCAGGCAGGTGACGCCCAGCCCGGCCGTCGCCAGTTCCGCCAGGGCGATCAGGCTGTTGCAGTGGATTGGTTTGTCGAAGCGGACCCCAGCCTGCTGCAGCGAATGCGCGATTTCAAGATACAGGCGCGAGCCCTCGGAATGAGTCAGCAGAGGCTGCTTCTGTATGGCCTGCAAGCCGTGCCTTCCGCGGCTGTCAGGCGCAGGCAGAAGGCCAGGCTTGCACATCCAGCGGGCTGACATGACTTTCAACACGGAACTGCTGAAGCTGAGCGGCTCCTCGCCCATCATGGGACAGATGATCATGTCCAGGCGCTGATTGCGCATCTGGTTCCAGAGCACCGAAGTGAGATCGACGGAGGGCTTCAGGACCAGGCGAGGAAAGGTTTCCTTCACTGCGGCCACGAGCGCGGGCAACCATGTCAGCGCGACCATTTCGGAAACGCCCAGGCGAAAATCTCCCGCATACATAGCCTCGTCCGAAACACGCAGCATGATGTTGCGCTGGAGCTCCAGCATCTGCTCCAGATCACCCAGGATTTCCCTGCCCTTCAGGGTAAGCTGAGTCCTGTTCATCGGCTCGAAAAGCTTCACATCGAGCGCCTCCTCCAACTCCAGCACACGCTTGGATATGGCCGATTGCGTGGCATGCAGGTGTTCCGCCGCCGCGTGATATCCGCCCAGTACGTGAACCCAGTAAACGGCTTGAATCTGCTTCAGTGTCAACATTTATATGCGCTCATGACGCCACGGAGCAGCTGACTTTACCGAGATCGCCATCCCCCCGGGAATCCCCTCACCCAACCCCTTTAGATCAATAAGGCATAATAATTAGATTTCATATGCCCTACCCTCTATGAACCTCCACCAATTTCGCTTCGTTCAGGAGGCTGTCCGCCGCAATCTGAACCTGACGGAGGCGGCCAAGGCGCTGCATACGTCGCAGCCAGGGGTTTCCAAGGCGATCATCGAGTTGGAGGAAGAGCTCGGTATCGAGATTTTCAGCCGCCACGGCAAGCGCCTCAAGCGCATCACCGAACCGGGGCAGCACGTGCTGGAAAGCATTTCCATCATCATGCGCGAAGTAGGTAACCTGAAGCGCATTGGCGATCAGTACAGCGCGCAGGACAGCGGTATGCTGTCGATCGCCACCACGCACACCCAGGCGCGCTATGTGCTGCCGGTGCCAGTGGCCAAGCTCAGGGAAACGTACCCCAAAGTCAATGTCAGCCTGCACCAGGGCTCGCCCGATCAGGTGGCGCGCATGGTGATCGAGGAAACCGCTGACATCGGCATGGCCACAGAATCCCTCGCCAGCTACCCCGAGATCGTGACCCTGCCCTGCTATGAGTGGGAACATGTGCTGGTGTTGCCCGTGGACCATCCGCTGGCCAAGAAGGAACGCGTGACGCTGGAGGACATCGCGGCGGAGCCGCTGATCACCTATCACCCCTCATTTACCGGCCGCACCCGCATCGACAGCGCCTTCGCCCAGCGCCACCTGGAACCGCGCATCGCGCTGGAAGCCATCGACTCCGATGTGATCAAGACCTACGTGCGCCTGGGGCTGGGAATCGGCATCGTGGCGGAAATGGCGGTCAAAAGCGATTCCGACCCGGATCTGACCACCCGCCCGCTGGGGCAGCTTCTGGGCCAGAACGTGGCCCGCATCGCGCTCAAGCGCGGCGCCTATCTGCGGCATTTCGTCTATCACTTTGCGAGCCTGCTGTCTGACCGGCTGGATCGCGACCTGATCATGAAGGCCATGGTGGGCCACATGAACGATTACGAGTTGTAGAGATCCCGAGACCATGACCGCCAAGACGCCTGCTTTTCCGTCCCGCCTGCCCCAAGTGGGCACAACCATATTCACCGTGATGTCGGCGCTGGCCGCCGAGCACCGGGCCGTGAACCTGGGCCAGGGATTTCCGGATTTCGACTGCGACCCGACTCTGGTGGATGCGGTGTCCGCCGCCATGCGGCAAGGCCAGAACCAGTACCCGCCCATGCCGGGGGCAGCTCCGCTGCGCGAAGCGATCACTTCAAAAATCGAAGCACTCTACGACCGCCAATATAACGCTGCCACGGAAATCACGGTCACGGCAGGAGCAACCCAGGCCATTCTGACAGCCATTCTGTGCTGCGTGGGCCCAGGCGATGAGGTGATCGTGCTGGAACCCTGCTACGACAGCTACGTCCCCAACATCGAGCTCACAGGCGCCAAGGTCGTGCCCGTGCCGCTCACGCCGGGCACCTTCCGCCCCGATTTCGGCAAGATCGCCGCGGCGCTCTCGCCCCAAACACGCGCCATCATCATCAACAGCCCGCACAACCCTAGCGGTACGGTCTGGTCTCCCGCCGAGATGCGGCAACTGGAAGAGCTGCTCGCCCCGACCGATGTGCTCGTAATCAGCGACGAGGTGTACGAACACATGGTGTATGCCCCATTGCGGCATGAAAGCGTGGCGCGTTACCCGGGCCTTGCCGCTCGGGCCTTCATCGTCAGCAGCTTCGGCAAGACCTACCACGTCACGGGCTGGAAGGTCGGCTATGTGGCCGCGCCGGCGGCGCTGACGGCCGAGTTCCGCAAAGTGCATCAGTTCAACGTGTTCACCGTGAACACCCCCATGCAGTATGGATTGGCGGCGTACATGCAGGACGCACGGCCCTATCTGGATCTGCCGGCGTTCTATGCCGCCAAGCGCGACCTGTTCCGCGCCGGGCTGGAGAAGACGAAATTCAGGCTGCTGCCATGCGAAGGCACTTATTTTCAGTGCGTCTCGATCGCCGATCTGGCCGTGCCGGAGCGTGATTTGCCCGAGGCCGATTTCTGCCAATGGCTCACACGCGAAGTGGGTGTGGCGGCGATTCCGCTTTCCGCTTTCTATGGCGGAGGGTTCGATCAGAAGGTGATCCGTTTTTGCTTTGCCAAGAAGGATGAGACCTTGCTGGCGGCTTCCGAGCGTTTGGCGCGGCTGTAACCCCCCTTGCCCTGCCCCTCTACCGCAAGGGGAAAGGGGAGTTCAATGCGCCATCAATTCTTCGCGAAATCCCGGATGGCCTGGTAGAACTGATCCGAACCATCCTTGGCATTGTCCGGACGGATCTCCATACGATTGACGGCGCTCTCGGCGCTTCCCTTGAACCGGTCAGGCACGAGCGAAAAATACATGGGACTGACAAAGCGCGCCCCCGCGTCATACTGGGAGCGCAAGGCCGCCAATGCGGCCCCCGGCTGCTTCCACTGCTGCGGATGAAACTCAGGAGCGCCGTAATCGCTCATTTGCCGCCGCCGCATGAAGTCACGCATCCACGCGCTGTTGGTAGCGCCGCCGTACATGTTGATGCCGGGCCGCCAGGGGAGGTTCGGCTGAAGGGTGCTGTCCACGGCGAACAATTGAGGGTTCCACGAGGAATTGACCCTGGGGATGATCTGGTGTGAAAACAGCATGTCCGCCGGAAGACCTGCTTCCTTTGCCACATTGAAAAATGCCGTCATGAAGGCCAGGGTCTGCCCATCGCGATACCGGTTCCATTCGCGCGCCAGCGGGTTGTAGTAGACGTCCTGCAGCGCCCTGGGCATGTCCAGCCACGAGCGAACGCCCGGCAAAGCGGCCGGCCCGGGCAAAGGCCGGTCGAACCCCAGCTTGCGCAGCGCCTTGTTGATAAAAGTGCGCGTGCGCGAAAGCGAGCCTTCGGTCTTCAGCCCATCTACCCCCGCAGGCAGCGCATCCGGCACCTTGGCCTGGTCCCGGCCGACCACCACAAAGGGCACTTCGGCCAGCAGGTAGCGGTCCGGTCCTGAAACCGCGATGACTTGCGCCCGATGCCGGCCAGGCGTCATGGCGCTGAAATCCAGGTCATGGCGGAATCCCACGTTGGGCGTGGTGATCTCCTCCACCGCGCGGTACACATCCAGACGGTTCATGCCGCGCTGCACCGGCCCCACTAGCTTTCCATCGACATACAGCAGGAGCTCGTTGATCCGGCCCTCGGGATCAAAAACCCAGCCGGAAATAGGCAGGTAGCCGTCTGCCCAGGCGTCGTAGTGCTCACTGAAGCGGTTGAGCCGCTCCTTGCGGATGTTCTTGCTGGGTGCTGCCACGGCCTCGAACGAGGTTTCATTGAAGCCCATGGCGGCGTTCAGTTTCTCGATGCTGCCATAGCGCTTGGCCAGCATGCGCCGAAACCCATCGACCGAAGCGGGGCTGTAGTCAGTGACGCGGATATCCTCATACGCCCCCATGCCGTTCTCGAAATCCGGAAAGAGCTGATGCGCTTCGCCCGCGAGCGTGATGCCCACAATCCGCTCGCGCGCCTCTGCGGGCAAGGCCTGCATGCGCTTGATCACATGCCGCAGCGCCGCGAAGCGGTAGGCGTTGACAGGCAGGGCCGGATCCGGCGATAGCGTGAAAGGAGAGATGGCGAAACCGAAGTACCCTAGCTGCGGCGGCTTGCCATCGGCGAACAGGAGCAGGTTGCGCGGGTCTTTCGCCAATGCGGCGGGCAGCGGGCCCTGGGTATCGAAGTGCGTGGACTGCAGGTAGACGACTGCCGGGCGCTTCACTTCGGTCAGCATCCGCAGCATGGCGTCAAGGCGCCGGTCGTCGATGACCCATCCATCCCCCTGGGGTTTGTACAGGCTGAGCAATTGCACGGTGAGCAGGTAACCCACCTGAACCTGCCCCTTGGGACCGCCAGGTTCTAGCACATCCAGCATGCGGTTGAGCGCCGCGGAACCATCGCGGCCCGTGCGGTCACATGCCTGCAATGCCAGATTGAAATTTGCCTGCTTCTGGTCTTCGCGTGCTTCGTCGCAAAGCAGAAGGCCTTCGAACGTCGGCACGATATAGAACGGTTTTCTCGCGGGCAGCTCGGCCTCTGCGGCAGAGCAGGTGAAAGCGGTCAGCGCCAACAGAATCGCCGGCGTATGGCTCCATTGGATGCGCGAGGCTGAACGAGTGAAATACGGCATCAGCCGAGTTTCCCACAGAGCCCGAGGATCCCTGGCACCCGAAATTGGTTTTACGATGCGTCCTGCGTTTTACTGAATCAGGAGACACTCGCCGTGAAACACCACGCCTGCCAGAAGATCACCTACCCTGCGGCTCTGCTGAGCCTGGCCGTGCTGGCCGCCTGCTCCAGCACCCCCAAGCCCCCGCCTCTTCTACCGATGCTCCCAGCGCGCCTCTTGCCTGCGACATGCAAGGCATCGGCCAACTCAAGATAGATCCGCAAACCCGCATCATCGCGGTCAAGAGCTTCAAGGCCGGTGAAGCCGTGCGTCTCGAAAACTCCCCCGAGCCCTTCCCGAAGACTACTGCCGACGTGTGCATGGTCAAGCTGGTGGTGGGGCCAGGCAACCCCGGACCCGCAGATGCCCCCTCCACCTCTCCGGGCATCGGCATCGAGGTCTGGCTGCCTGCGCGCGCGCAATGGAATCACATCATTCGAGCCTACGGCAGCGGCGGCTGGGCGGGGGGCTACTATGCCGACGCCACGCGCATCGGGCAAAACGGCGGCGGCAATCCGCTCTTCCTGGGGGCCGTGCAGAAAGGCTATGCGGTCAGCGGCTCCGATCACGGCCACGGCGGTACGGTCTCCGGCCGTAACGCCTCGTTCGCCATGAACCCCGACGGCTCCATCAATACCGTTCTCTGGCGCGACTTCGCCGAACGCAGCCTGCTGGAGCAGGCGCTGAAGACCAAGGCTGTGGTCAAGGCCTACTACGGCCAGGCGCAAACCAAAGCCTACTTCGACGGCTTCTCCACGGGCGGCCGCCAAGGCTACAAGCTGGCCCAGAAATACCCCGAGCAGTACGATGGCATCCTCGCTGGGGCGCCCGCCTTCAACTGGACGCGCTTCATTACCGCCGAGCTGTATCCGCAGGTCGTGATGCAGCGGGATCTGGGCCATACCATTCTGAATGCCAAACTGCATGCCGCCAGCGCGCGCGCGCTGCAGTCCTGCGGCGGCGCGCAAGCCAGTTGGGGCTTTCTGCTGGATCCGCTGGCCTGCGCCTACAACCCCGCGCGCGACGCCGCGGCGCTTTGCCGTGGCGAACGGGGGGAAGCCAATGTGCGGGGCAGAAGCACCGAGGCCACTTGCCTTGGCGCCAAGGAAGCTCAAGCCCTCAAGAAGATCTGGTCCGGCATGACACGCGGCGGAAACGCCACTACCCCACAGCCGAACACCAGCCGTTCGGGCACCCTCGCCTCCACCCAGGGGCAGCTCTGGTGGGGCCCCACCAGAGGCACTGACCTGACGGGACTGGCGGGCGAGCAGGCGCCGTTTCCCATTGCCTCACAAATGGCAGCGCTTTCTCTGAAGAACCCAGGCATCGCACAAAAGGGCATGTTCAAGAACGCCACAGGCAATGCCGAGGACGGCTGGAAAAAGCTGAGCTACGCCGATCTCGTTCAGGTCTACGAGAAAGGCCTGGCCATGCAGGCGCAGTACTCTGACATCAATACCGACTCACCCGATCTTTCGGCCTTGCGGGATCGCGGCGCCAAGGTGCTGTCTTACCATGGGCTGTCGGACCAACTCATCATGCCCCAAGGGTCGCTCAACTATTTTGACCGCCTGGTGCAGAAAATGGGCGGCGTGGACAAGGTGCAGGCGTTCAACCGGCTGTTCTTCATCCCTGGCCTGGGGCACAGCGGTTCGTTCAATCTCACCGCATCGGTTGATCTGAACGGAGCCGTCACCCCCTTTGCAGAGGCGCCTCTGCCACAACCCTCGACCGGGCGCGACGAGATGTTCAATGCCCTGCGCGACTGGGTGGAAAAAGGCATTGCGCCCGAACGCATCGAACTCACGGCAGCCTCCGGGAAGCTGAGCCTGCCCATCTGCTCGCACCCCAAGAAGCCTGTGCTGACGACAGGGGCTGCGCCCGGAGTGGCGTCCAGCTATATCTGCCGCTGAAAAGAGAGGCAGAGGGGTAGGTTGGGATCGCCAAGCTGGAGCTTGGCGATCCCAGGAGAAGACAAGCGTTATTTGCGTTGCGGCGGCACATCCGTGCAGCTGCCGTGCGCCACTTCCGCCGCCATGCCGATGCTTTCGCCCAGCGTGGGGTGCGGATGGATGGTCTTGCCGATATCGACGGCGTCAGCCCCCATCTCGATGGCCAGCGCGATCTCGCCGATCATGTCGCCTGCATGCGTGCCGACGATACCACCACCAAGGATCCTGCCGTGGCCGTGGGCTTCAGGGCTGTCGTCGAACAAGAGCTTGGTCACGCCCTCATCGCGGCCGTTGGCAATCGCACGGCCCGAGGCGTTCCAGGGGAACAGGCCCTTCTTCACCTTGATGCCCTGGGCCTTGGCCTGATCTTCGGTCAGGCCCACCCAGGCGACTTCTGGATCGGTATAGGCCACGCTCGGAATCACACGGGCATTGAACGCGCTGCGCGCCAGCGCCTCATCGCCCTTGAGCTCGCCCGCGATCACCTCGGCGGCCACATGCGCCTCGTGTACCGCCTTGTGCGCCAGCATGGGCTGGCCCACGATGTCACCAATGGCGAAGATGTGCGGCACGTTGGTGCGCATCTGGATGTCGACGTTGATGAAGCCGCGGTCCGTGACGGCCACGCCTGCTTGATCAGCACCGATCTTCTTGCCGTTGGGACTGCGGCCCACGGCCTGCAGGACCAGATCGTAGGTTTGCGGCGCGGGAGCGCCCTCCCCCTCGAACGTGACCTCGATACCCGCCTCGGTCGCCTTGGCGGCCACCGTCTTGGTCTTGAGCATGATGTTGTCGAAACGCGGCGCGTTCATCTTCTGCCACACCTTGACCAGGTCGCGGTCGGCGCCCTGCATGAGGCCATCGAGCATTTCAACTACATCGAGCCGCGCGCCCAGGGTGCTGTACACCGTGCCCATTTCCAGGCCGATGATGCCGCCCCCCAGAATGAGCATGCGCTTGGGCACTTCCTTGAGCGCCAGTGCGCCGGTGGAGTCGACCACGCGCGGATCTTCCGGCATGAAGGGCAGGCGCACAGCCTGCGAGCCGGCCGCGATGATGGCGCGCTTGAACTGCACCACCTGCTTCTTGCCGGTTTTCTCCTGTCCGTTGCCGCTGGTCTCTTCAATCTCAATGTGGTTCGCGCCGACAAAGCTGCCGTACCCGCGCACCACCGTCACCTTGCGCATCTTGGCCATGGCGCCCAGGCCGCCGGTCAGCTTGCCGATGACCTTTTCCTTATGGGCGCGCAGTTTGTCGATGTCGAGCTTGGGTGCGCCGCCGTAGTCGATGCCAAGCGCGGCCAGGTGGCTCACCTCGTCCATCACCGCAGCGACGTGCAGCAGCGCCTTGGACGGAATGCAGCCCACGTTCAGGCACACGCCGCCGAGCGTGGCGTAGCGCTCGATAAGCACCACTTTCAGGCCCAGATCGGCGGCGCGGAATGCGGCGCTGTAGCCGCCGGGGCCACCGCCCAATACCACCACATCGCAATCGAGATCGGCGCTGCCGCCATAGCTGGCCGCTGCCGGTGCAGGTTGCACGCTGCCGGATGAAGTTGCCGGTGCGGCAGCAGGTGCCGGCTCGGGGGCAGGCTTGCTTTCATTGGGCGCAGCCGGAGAAGCAGCGGCATCCGCGGCCTCCAGCGTCAGGATCACCGCCCCCTCGCTGACCTTGTCGCCCAGCTTCACAGCCAGCGACTTCACCACGCCCGCATGGCTGGAGGGGATTTCCATCGAGGCTTTGTCGCTCTCGACGGTCATCAGGCTTTGCTCCTGCTTCACGGTGTCGCCGGGTTGAACCAGCAACTCGATGATGGCGACTTCCTTGAAGTCGCCGATATCGGGCACCTTGATCTGAATTTCATTCATCGCCAAGCCCCTTACAGCAGCACGCGACGGAAGTCGCTCAGGATCTGGCCGAGATAGGCATTGAAGCGCGCGGCCGCGGCGCCGTCGATCACACGGTGGTCCCAGGTGAGCGAGAGCGGCAGCATCAGGCGCGGCTGGAAAGCCTTGCCGTCCCATACCGGTTCGGTGGTGGAGCGGCAAACGCCCAGAATAGCCACCTCGGGCGCATTGATGATGGGCGTGAAATAACGCCCGCCGATGCCGCCCAGGCTGCTGATGGTGAACGTGGCGCCGCTCATGTCGGCCGGACCCAGCTTGCCATCGCGGGCCTTCTTGGCCAGCTCGCCCATTTCCTGGCTGATCTGCAGCACGCCTTTCTGGTCGGCGTTCTTGATGACGGGCACCACAAGGCCATTGGGCGTGTCGGCGGCAAAGCCGATGTGCCAGAAGTTCTTGTAGATCAGCGCGTCGCCGTCCAGGCTCGAGTTGAACTCAGGGAATTTCTTGAGCGCCGCCACGCAAGCCTTGATGAGGAAGGCCAGCATAGTGACCTTCACGCCGCTCTTTTCGTTTTCCTTGTTCGTCGAAACGCGGAAGGCTTCGAGATCGGTGATGTCGGCATCGTCATGGTTGGTGACGGCCGGGATCATCACGGCGTTGCGCAACAGGTTGGCACCGCTGATCTTCTTGATGCGCGAGAGCTCCTTGCGCTCGATCGGACCGAACTTGGCGAAGTCGATCTTGGGCCACGGAATCAGGCTCAACTCACCGCCTCCCGTGACGCCACCGCCCGCCGGTGCAGCCACACCCTGCGCCTTGGTGCGCGAGGTGCCAGCCATCACGGCCTTGGTAAAGGCTTGTACGTCTTCCTGGGTGATGCGGCCCTTGATACCGCTTCCCTTGACCTCTTCCAGCGGCACGCCCAATTCGCGGGCGAACTTGCGCACGCTCGGGCTGGCATAGGGCAGACCGACCGGCGGCTTGGTGGGATCGTGCGCGGCTTCGCCCGCCTTGCCCGCCACGGGAGACGGCGAGGCTTGAGACGATGAGTTTTGAGGCGGCGATGCCGGCGCGGAAGCCGCGGCAGGCTTTTCCTCGCTGGCGGCGGACGCGGGCGCAGGAGCCGGAGCGCCTGCCGCGGGCGCCGCAGCGCCCTCCAGCACCGCCAGCAGATCGCCCTTGTTGATCTTGTCGCCCAGCTTGACCTTGAGCTCCTTCACGACGCCAGCAGCGCTGGAAGGGATCTCCATCGAAGCCTTGTCCGATTCGACGGTAATGAGGCTTTGCTCCACCTTCACGGTGTCTCCAGGCTGGACGAACACCTCGATCACGGCGAGATCCTTGAAATCACCGATATCAGGCACGTACACCTCCACCGGACCGCTGGCAGCGGCCTGCGGCGCTGGCGCCGAGGCCTGAGCAGCAGGTGCGGGTGCAGGTGCGGCCGGCGCCGATGCGGGAGCAGGAGACGACTCGGAAGCCTCTCCCGCGCCTTCCGCCTCCAGCAGCAGCACGACTGAGCCCTCGGCCACCTTGTCGCCCAACTCGACTTTCAACTCCTTGACCACGCCCGCCGTGCTGGAGGGAATCTCCATGGAGGCCTTGTCGCTCTCGACCGTGATGAGCGATTGCTCAGCCTTGACCGTATCGCCCGGCTTGACCAGCAGCTCGATGACCGCCACTTCCGCGAAGTCGCCAATATCAGGGACTTTGACTTCCACCAATGCCATGTTCGTCCCCTCTTAGGCGTACAGCGGGTTGATCTTGTCGGCGTCGATGCCGTATTGCTTGATGGCGGCCGCGACGCGGTCCATCGGCAGCTTGCCTTCGTCGGCCAAAGCGCGCAGCGCCGCTACCGTGACGTAGTGGCGGTTGATCTCGAAATGCTCGCGCAGGCGGTAGCGGAAATCGCTGCGGCCGAAACCGTCGGTACCCAGCACCTTGTAGGCACGGCCCTTGGGAATGAAGGGACGGATCTGCTCGACGTAGTTCTTGATGTAGTCGGTCGAGGCGATGACCGGACCCTCATGGGGGTTCAACTGCGTGGTAACGAAGGCTTCGCGCTGCGGCTCCGTGGGGTGCAGCAGATTCCAGCGCTCCACGTCCTGGCCCTCACGCGCCAGTTCGTTGAAGCTGGGGCAGCTCCAGACATCAGCAGCCACGCCCCAGTCCTTCAGCAGGAGGTCCTGCGCGGCAATGCTTTCGCGCAGGATGGAACCGGAGCCCAGCAACTGCACGCGGGGTGCGTTGCCAGTGGCCTCGGCCGAGGGCTTGCACAAGTACATGCCCTTGATGATCTGCTCTTCGGTGCCTTCGATCAGGCCCGGCATGGCGTAGTTCTCGTTCAGCAGCGTCAGGTAGTAGAAGACGTTGTCCTGCTTTTCCACCATGCGCTTCAAGCCGTGATGCAGGATCACGCCCACTTCGTGCGCGAAGGTCGGGTCGTAGGTGATGCAGTTGGGAATGGTGCCCGCCAGGATATGGCTGTGGCCGTCTTCGTGCTGCAGGCCTTCGCCATTGAGCGTGGTGCGTCCGCTGGTGCCGCCCAGCAGGAAGCCGCGCGCCTGCATGTCGCCGGCCGCCCAGGCCAGATCGCCCACGCGCTGGAAGCCGAACATGGAGTAGTACACGTAGAACGGCATCATGATGCGGTTGCTCGTGCTGTAGCTCGTGGCCGCCGCGATCCAGCTGGACATGCCGCCAGCTTCGTTGATACCTTCCTGCAGGATCTGGCCGTCCGTGGCCTCCTTGTAGTACATCACCTGGCTCTTGTCGACCGGCGTGTAGTTCTGCCCCTTGGGGTTGTAGATGCCGATCTGGCGGAACAAGCCCTCCATGCCGAAAGTGCGCGCCTCATCGACCAGGATGGGCACGACGCGGGGGCCGAAAGCCTTGTCACGCAGCAACTGGGTGAGAAAACGCACGAAAGCCTGGGTGGTGCTGATCTCACGCCCTTCGGCGGTCGGCTCGAGCACGGCCTTGAAGGTATCGAGCGACGGGATGGTGAAGCTCTCGTCGGCCTTCACGCGGCGGTGCGGGAGGTAGCCGCCCAGCGCCTTGCGCCGCTCGTGCAGATAGCGCATCTCCGGCGTGTCCTCCGCCGGCTTGTAGTAGGGCAGCTTGTCGAGTTCGCTGTCGGGCACCGGGATGTTGAAGCGATCGCGGATATAGCGAATGTCTTCGTCGGAGAGCTTCTTGGTCTGGTGGACGGTATTGAGCCCCTCGCCGGCCTTGCCCATGCCATAGCCCTTCACCGTCTTGACCAGCAGTACGGTCGGCTGGCCCTTGTGGTTGTAGGCCGAATGGAAGGCGGCGTAGACCTTCTCGGGATCGTGGCCGCCCCGGCGCAACTCGAAGATCTCGTCGTCGGTCATGTGCTCGACGAGCTTGGCGGTCTCGGGGTATTTGCCGAAGAAATGCTTGCGCACGTAAGCGCCGTCGTTGGCCTTCATGGCCTGGTAGTCGCCGTCCAGCGTTTCCATCATCACCTGGCGCAGCTTGCCGGACTTGTCGCGTGCAAGGAGTTCATCCCAGCCCTTGCCCCAGATAAGCTTGATCACGTTCCAGCCGGTGCCGCGGAAATCGCCCTCCAGCTCCTGGATGATCTTGCCATTGCCGCGTACCGGGCCGTCCAGCCGCTGCAGGTTGCAGTTGATGACGAAGATCAGGTTGTCCAGGTTTTCGCGTGCCGCCAGGCTGATGGCGCCCGTGCTCTCGGGCTCGTCCATCTCGCCGTCGCCCAGGAACACCCAGACCTTGCGGTTGGAAGTGTCGGCAATACCGCGGGCATGCAGGTATTTCAGGAAACGCGCCTGGTAGATGGCCATCAAGGGGCCAAGGCCCATGCTGACGGTGGGAAACTGCCAGAAACCGGGCATCAGCTTGGGATGCGGGTAGCTGGAAAGGCCCTTGCCGCCTACTTCCTGGCGGAAGTTCTCCAGTTGATCCTCGGTGATACGGCCTTCCAGGAAGGCGCGGGCGTAGATGCCGGGGGCGCTATGGCCCTGGATGTAGAGGCAATCGCCGCCATGGCCTTCGCTCTCGGCATGCCAGAAATGGTTGAATCCGGCGCCCCACATGCTGGCCAGCGACGCGAATGAGCCGATGTGCCCCCCCAGATCGCCGCCATCCTCAGGGTGCAGGCGGTTGGCACGCACGACCATGGCCATGGCGTTCCAGCGCATATAGGCGCGCAAGCGCTTTTCGATGGCGATATTGCCGGGGCAACGCGCCTCGTGCGTGGGCTCGATGGTATTGACATAGCCCGTGGTAGCCGAAAACGGCAGGTCGATGCTGCTCTGGCGGGCGGTTTCGAGCAGTTGCTCGATCAGGAAGTGCGCGCGTTCAGGGCCCTGTGTTTCGATCACGGCGGACAGCGCGTCCGTCCATTCGCGGGTTTCCTGTTGATCGGCATCGGCAGGCGAAACGTTGCCGGGCGCATTGGATTCTGCGGACATTTCGTCGTCTCCTCAATCAGTGGCGTTCAGCCATTGTGTACGAAGTGCGCATCGTCCCACAAACATGTCTTTTTTTCAAGTAATGAATGTATTTTTCATATTAAGGAAAATGAACCAGGCTCGCGCCTGAAAACCAAAAGAAAAGGAAGACATGCCCACAGGGACTCACCCTTGTCGCCTACACTGCAAAATTCATGCAGTCCTCACCTCTTTCCACCAGTAGCGAAAACACCACTTCGGCCTCGCCGGCGTGGTGGTTGCTGATGTCGCCGCAAAGCCGCGAACGGCTTATTCACTTCGCGCCACTGGCCGCGGTGCTGTTGTTCCTGGCGGTCATTGCCTCGGCGTTCTGGTATTTGCGGCTCGAAGAGATGCACCGCGAGCAGGAAGCGGTCAAGCGGGATGTCGAATACGGCCAGCAGCGCCTGCGCCTGCGCCTGATCGAACGCCAGGAGCAGTTGATGCGGCTGGCGCGCGATGTATCCAATCGCGAGTTGAGCGCCTCGCACTTTCTCATCCGGGCCGAATCGCTGGTCGCCCAGAACCCGGAACTGCTTTCCATCAGTTGGATCGATGACCGCCGCAAGGTGATCGCCATCCAGGCGTCCGTCAGCGTGTCCGATCAGCGCGACTGGATGGATGGCAACGTGCTCAAGGCCGGCGATGCCGAAGCCGGCTACGGCCTGGCGCGCGACCTGCTGCAGCCGGTGTACTCCCAGCCCATCACCGCCAAGGGCAGCGAGCCCATCCTGCAGCTGCATGTGCCGCTGACCTTGCGCGGCAAGTTCTCAGGCGAGTTGCTTGCGGAATACAGCGTGGATGGCCTGCTGCGCTATAGCGTTCCCTCGGAAGTCCTGGCCAAGTACGCCGTCGCGCTGCTGGACGCCAAGGGCGCGCTGCTCGCGGGCCAGAGTATTCCGGATCGCCCTGGGCTTTTCTCCAAGCGCCTGCCCTGGGCAGGCAAGGTCAACGAATACGAAAGCCCTGTCTCCCCCGTCGGCAACGGGCTGGTGCTGCGCGCGCAGGCCTGGCGGACCTCCCAGGGTGTGGTGGGCGGCGCCCTTTTCTGGCTGGTGGCGGTGCTGGCCGCCATGACCACCTGGATGCTGATCGCCAACTGGCGCCAGTCGCAACGCCGCCAGCAGGCGCAGTTGGCGCTGCAGGCCGAGACCAGCTTTCGCCGCGCCATGGAAAACTCCATGCTCACCGGCATGCGCGCGCTCGATCTGCAGGGGCGCATCATCTATGTGAATCCCGCCTTCTGCCAGATGACAGGCTGGAGCGAAGATGAGCTCATCGGCCAGTCGCAGCCGTTTGCCTACTGGCCCTCCGACGACCGCGAAACCCTGGCGGTGCGCCTGGAAGAAGAACTCGGCGGCTCCGCCGACCCCGCAGGCTTCCAGATGCGCGTGCAGCGCAAGAACGGCACGCAGTTCGACGCCCGCCTGTATGTCTCTCCCCTGGTGGACGCCACAGGCAAGCACAGCGGCTGGATGGCCTCGATGACCGACATCACCGAGCCCAACCGGGTCCGGCGGCAACTTTCGGCCTCCTATGAGCGCTTCACCACGGTGCTGGAAGCGCTTGATGCCTCGGTATCCGTGGCGCCGCTGGGCAGCGAGGAGCTGCTGTTTGCCAACAAGCTGTACCGGCAGTGGTTCGGCACCACTACGGAAGGCCACCTCAAGCTGGTGGTGCGCGGCGGTACGGCAGAAACGCAGCTGAGCGACGAAAGCCTGGATACCGTCGACTCCTTCGCCGGCCTGCCCATGCACAGCGTCGCCGCCGCCGCCAACGTGGCCGAGCATGCCGAGATCTACATCGAGCGCCTGGACAAGTGGCTTGAGGTACGCTCGCGCTATCTGAACTGGGTGGACGGCCGGCTGGCGCAGATGGTGATCGCCACCGACATCACCGTGCGCCGCCAGGCCGAGGAACTGGCCGCCGCGCAGGCCGAGCGCGCACAATCCGCCAGCCGCCTGATCACGATGGGGGAAATGGCCTCCAGCGTGGCGCATGAACTGAACCAGCCGCTCACCGCCATCAGCAACTACTGCACCGGCATGATCTCGCGCATCCGCAACGGCAGCATCAGCGAGCAGAACCTGCTGGATGCGCTCGACAAGACCGCGCGGCAGGCGCAGCGCGCAGGCCAGGTGGTGCAGCACATCCGCAGCTTCGTCAAGCGCAGCGAACCCCGCCGCCAGTTGGCCGAGGTATCGCAGATGATCGATCAGGTGCTCGAGCTGGCCGAGATCGAGATGCGCCGCCGCCAGGTGCGGCTCACACGCCAGATCGCGCCCAAGCTTCCGCCCTTGCATGTGGATCCGATCCTCATCGAGCAGGTCCTGCTCAACCTGATCAAGAATGGCGCCGAATCAGTGGATGCCGCGCATCGCGCCCCGGCCAACCGGCTTGTCGAGCTGCGCGTGGTGCCCTGCGTGGTGGACGGGCATCAGGCCGTTCAGTTCAGCGTGACCGATTCCGGCAAGGGCCTCTCCGCCGAGGCCCTGGCACGCCTTTACGAGGCATTTTTCTCCACCAAGAGCGAAGGCCTGGGCATCGGCCTCAATCTCTGCCGCTCCATTGTCGAGTCCCATCAAGGCCGGATCAGCGCCGAGAACCTCTACAATGCCGGGCAACCGGTGGGCTGCCGGTTCACCTTCTGGATTCCGGCCGGCCCGATCCAAGATATCACCCGCATGGGCGACAACGTCAAAACCATCGCATGAATCTGATCCCCAAGAGAGGAACCGTCTACGTCGTCGACGATGACGAAGCCGTACGTGACTCCGTGCAGTGGCTGCTCGAAGGCCAGGACTTTCGTGTACGCTGCTTCGAATCAGCCGAAGCCTTCCTGTCACGCTACGACCCGCGTGAAATAGCCTGCCTGATCGTCGACATCCGCATGGGCGGCATGAGCGGAATCGATCTGCAGGACCGGCTGGTCGAGCGCCAGTCGCCGCTGCCGGTGGCCTTCATCACCGGCCACGGCGACGTGCCCATGGCGGTGGACACCATGAAGAAAGGCGCCATGGATTTCATCCAGAAGCCCTTCAAGGAAGACAAGCTGGTGCCTCTGGTCGAGCGCATGCTGGAACAGGCCCGCGCCGCCTTCGCCGAGCACCAGCAGGCCGCCAACCGCGATGCCCTGTTGTCCAAGCTCACGGGCCGCGAAGCCCAGGTGCTCGAGCGCATCGTGGCCGGCCGCCTGAACAAGCAGATCGCGGACGACCTCGGCATCAGCATCAAGACCGTGGAAGCGCACCGCGCCAACATCATGGAGAAGTTGGGCGCCAATACCGTGGCTGACCTGCTCAAGATCGCTTTGGGGCAGAACGCACCAAAAGCCTGACTCTGTCTCCCTCGCCCTCTGGGAGAGGGTTGGGGTGAGAGCAAGCAGCGCCACCTCACTAACGCCCCTCACCCCGCCCCTCTCCCGCAAGCGGGAGAGGGAGAATATCGGGCCCCATCCGGAGAACACCCCATGACCGCACAAATCATCGACGGCAACGCGGTTGCCAAGCAATTGCGCGCCGAAGTAGCGCAGCGCGCCGCCACCCTCAAAGCCAAGGGCATCACACCCGGCCTGGCCGTGATCCTCGTCGGCGAGGATCCCGCCAGCCAGGTCTACGTGGGCAAGAAAGTGCAAGCCTGCCAGGAAACCGGCCTGCACTCCGTGCTCGAGAAATACGACGCCAGCCTGAGCGAAGCCGCGTTGCTGGAACGTGTGGAAGCGCTCAACCAGGATCCCGCCATCCACGGCATCCTGGTCCAGTTGCCGCTGCCGGCCCATATCGACGCGCACAAGGTCATCGAAGCCATCTCCCCGGCCAAGGACGTCGATGGCTTCCACGTGGCCAGCGCCGGCGCGCTCATGACCGGCATGCCCGGCTTCTGGTCGTGCACACCCTATGGCTGCATCAAGCTGCTGGAGAGCACCGGCATCGACCTGCGCGGCAAGCATGCCGTGGTCATCGGCCGCAGCAACAACGTGGGCAAACCCATGGCCCTGATGCTGCTGCAAAAGAATGCCACCGTCACCGTCTGCCATAGCGCCACGCAGAACCTGAAGGCCCATACGCTGCAGGCCGATGTGATCGTCGCCGCCGTCGGCCGCCGCAACACCCTGACGGCCGACATGGTCAAACCGGACGCCGTGGTGATCGACGTCGGCATGAACCGCAACGAGCAAGGCAAGCTCTGCGGCGACGTCGATTTCGCAAACGTGAAGGAAGTCGCCGGCTGGATCACGCCCGTCCCCGGTGGTGTCGGCCCCATGACCGTGACCATGCTGATGGTCAATACCGTCGAAGCCGCCGAGCGGGTAGCCGCCGGCTGAAGCCGCTCCTACATATCACTGGTCCGTGGATGCGAACTCACTCGCGCATGTTCGCGAACTTGACCAACTCCGCATACTTGGCCATGTCTTCACGCATGATGCGCGTCAGATCCTCATCCCCCTTCGCGGGCAGCGAGCCCCCCTCTTCCAGGCGGCGCTGATAGGCCGGCTCGGCCAAGCCCGCCTTGAGCGCCCCCCGGATCTTCTGCCCGATATCCGCCGGCAAGCCCTTGGGCGCCGCCAAGGCGAACCAGCCAGTAAGCTCATAGCCCTTGAGATGCGCGTTTTCACCCAGCGCAGGCACTTGCGGCAGCGTGGGAAAGCGCTTGGCGGAGGTCACGCCCAGCGGAGTGATCCGGCCGGCTTTGATGAAAGGCGCCGCGGCCGTGGGAGAAACGATCGCGAAATCGAGCGCTCCGCCCACCAGATCGCTGGTCAGCGCCGCCGTGCCGCGATAGGGAATATGAACCATGTGCACACCCGCACGCTGCTTGATCAACTCGCCCGCGAAATGCAGGGTTGAGCCGACACCTGAACTGCCATAGCTGTACTTGCCAGGGTTGCGTTTGAGCAGCGCGACGAACTCTTCGATGTTCTTTGCCGGGACGTTCGGGCCAGCCGCCAGCATCACCGGTGCATTGGCCACCAGGCCCAGTGGCGTGAGATCCTTGAGCGGGTCGTATTTCTGCGCGGGATTCACAAGGCCTGTGGCGGCCATCTCGTTGCTCGATCCCACCAGCAGCGTGTAGCCATCGGCCGGGCTGCTGACCACGCGCTGAGCAGCCAACACGCCCGCTGCACCGGGGGCGTTGTCGATAACCACCGTGCTGTTCAGCTTGGCTGTGAGTATGTCAGCCACCACACGGGCAGCCATGTCCACCGAGCCGCCAGGCGCGTAGCCCACCACGATCCGGATCGGCTTGGACGGATAGGGTGCCTGTGCCATCGCGGGCAGAGCCGATGCAACAACCGCAGCACCCATGGCTATCAGCCCCAAGCGGCGCGTGCAGGAAAGAGAGCGGTGGAAGTTCATGGTCAAGTCCAAAAGTGAAGGGAAAGATGGGAGTTGCCCGTCATGACACAACATCTGTCTCGAAGGCACGCGTCATACCGCCAGGAAACGCCGCACCAGCTGCACCCAGTAGCTCGCGGCCACGGGAAGGATGGCGTCGTTGAAGTCATAGCCAGGGTTGTGCACCATGCAGCCGCCAGTGGCGTGGTGATCTCCTTCTCCATTGCCCACGATCAGGTAGCTCCCGGGGCAGTGCTCGAGCATGAAAGAGAAGTCTTCACTGCCCGTGAGTGGCTGCAGCGGCGGCAAAAGACCGTCCTCGCCCAGCCAATCCTGCGCTACCTGGCGAGCAAACGTGGTGGAGGCTGGGTCATTGACCAGGGCCGGATAGCGCCAGTGGTAATCCACTTCCGCCTTCACCCCGAGCGTAGCTGCCTGCGACTGCACCAATGCGGTGATGCGTTCACGCAGCATGGCCCGGATCTCGGGCCGGTATGCACGCACGGTCAAGCGCATCTCCACGGTCCCCGGGATCACGTTGGGCGCGTCGCCACCGTGGATGGCGCCCACCGAAATCACGGCCATATCGCGCGGGTCCACATTGCGCGACACAATGGTCTGCAGCGCGACGATGATGTGGGCGGCCGCCACCACCGGGTCGGCAGCCAGATGCGGCGAAGAGCCGTGGCCGCCCTGTCCCCGTACAGTCACGATGACTGAATCGGATGAGGCCATGAACGGCCCCTCCTTGAAGCCGAACTTCCCGACAGGAAAGCCCGGCATGTTGTGCAGCGCGAATATCGCGTCGCAAGGAAAGCGCTCGAACAGCCCGTCTTCCACCATGCGGCGGCCGCCGCCCAGACCCTCCTCGGCCGGCTGGAAAATCAGATGCAGCGTGCCATCGAATTGGCGCTCTTCCGCGATACAACGTGCTGCCGCCAGGAGGATGGACGTATGGCCATCGTGGCCGCAGGCGTGCATCTTGCCCTGCACCTGGCTGGCGTAGGGCAAGCCCGTGGCCTCCTGAATCGGCAGGGCATCCATGTCCGCGCGCAAGCCCAGCCTGCGCGAACCGCTGCCCAAGCGCAGTGTGCCCACCACACCGGTGCCCCCCAAACCCCGATGGACTTCGTAGCCCCATGCCGCAAGACGCTCAGCCACAAGGTCGCTGGTCTTGAACTCCTCGAATGCCAGTTCGGGGTGGGCATGAATCTGGTGGCGCAATGCCACCATCTCTGGCGCGGCATCGCGTACGGCGGGCAGGACCTTGTCCAGGGCAGCAGCTTGATCGAGGGAAAACGTCATAGGTGGCGCAGTCTAGAAACAGGTAGCTCTTGCCGACAGACAGGCCATGCCTTTCCAAGAATGGTTTTTCCTTTCTCCCACTGATAATGCAGGGTATGAAAGTGCACCAACTGCGATACCTTTCGGTCGTGGCGTCGGAAGGCAGCATCCGCGCGGCGGCGCGGGCGCTGGGGGTCACACAGGCCACGGTCACCCAAGGTCTTCGCGAACTCGAAGCCCATGCGCAAGTGGCCTTGCTGACACGGCATGGCGGCGGGGTAAGCCTCACGCCCGCGGGGCTGGATCTGGTGGCACATGCCCAGCGGGTACTTTCGCAGCTTCGCCAGGCCGAGGACACCCTCGCCCGGCATCGTGATTCGGCGACACCTCAGCGCCTGTCCATTGGCATCACGCCCTGGGTGGCGCAAACCTTGATGCCGCGCACCGTTCCAGTGTTCCGGCAGTCACTGCCTCATGTGCAGCTTGAGATGTTCGACGGCCTTTCCGCCCTGGCCTATCCCCGCCTGCGGGAAGGCAGCCTTGATCTGATGATCGGCCGCATCGCGTCCGACACCACCATGCAGGGGTTGCAAGCCCTGCCGCTGTGCTCCTACGAAATGACCGTGACGGCGCGGCGTGGGCACCCGCACGAAAACGCCAGCTCGATCATCGAACTGCTGGAAGACGACTGGATCTTGAATTTCACGCCCGGCGAACAGGCCACGCTGATGGACAACCTGTTCAGCCAGCATGGCGTCGCACCGCCGCTCCACCACGTGCATCTGGCCCATTCAGCCTCCTTGATGCTCACCATGGTGCAGCGCACGGACATGCTCACCTTTGCCCTTGGCCTCTGGTGGAAACCGATGGCCTCAGGCACACCCTGGCGGCCCTGCAGCTCAAGGAACGCTTCCGCCCTCACGAAGTCGGCATTCTGCGGCGCGCCCACGAAGCCCCAAGCCCCGCAGCCACACGCTTCATCGAGCTATTTTTGACCGAAGTGCAGGCGTGGGTCCGCTCAGACGACCCGCAATTGCGGCGTGTGCTGCACTCGGTTGATTTGCTGGACCAGCCGCAGTGGGTATCGTGGTAAAAAACAGCCGCGTGCTCCGCGCCACCTCACTTGATCGGCACTTGATCGGCATTTGGATGGCGAGCTTGCTACTTGCTATATTGAGCAATCATTTACCGGGCTGGACGCTGGAAATGAGCCGGTATACCGTTTTCCGGCTTGACATCCGCCGCCCCCGCCCTCAGCTAATCCTCCATGGCCAATCCTCTACTCAACTTCACCGACCTCCCCCTGTTCGACCAGATCCGCCCCGAGCATGTGGCGCCGGCCATCGACCAGTTGTTGGCCGAATCAGAAGCCGCCTTCGAAGCGGCCGTGGCCCCAGATCTGCCCGCTGATTGGAATACGCTTGCGCGCACCCTGGATGTGGTGACCGAGCGCCTGGGCCGCGCCTGGAGTGTGGTCAGCCACTTGAACGCGGTGATGGACACGCCCGAGCTGCGCGCCGCCTACAACGCCGAACTGCCCAAGATCACCGAGTTCTGGACGCGCATGGGCAGCGACGAGCGTCTTTACGCCAAGTACAAGGCGATTGACTCTGCCGCCCTGAACAGCGAACAGCGCCAGGCGCTGAAGAACGCGCGGCGCAATTTCGTGCTGGGTGGCGCTGAGCTGCGGGACGCCGCCAAGGAGCGCTATGCCGCCATTCAGGAGCGCATGGCGGCGCTGAGCCAGAAGTTCAGCGAAAACGCGCTGGACGCCACGGACGCCTACGCCTATTACGCCAGCGAAGCCGAGGTAGACGGCCTGCCCGCCGACGTGAAAGCCGCCGCGCGCGCCGCTGCGGCGGCCGATGGCCAGGAGGGTTACAAGCTCACGCTCAAACTGCCCAGCTACCTGCCCGTGATGCAGTTCGCGAACAATCGTGCTCTGCGCGAGCGCCTTTATCGCGCCTACGCCACGCGCGCCTCCGATCAGGCTGAGGGCGATGGCGCCAAGTTTGACAATGCGCCCTTGATCCGCGAGATCCTGGCGCTGCGGCGTGAGGAAGCCGAGTTGCTGGGCTTCGCCAATTTCGGCGAGGTGTCAGTCATGCCCAAAATGGCCGAGTCTCCCACGCAGGTGATCGAATTCCTGCGCGCGCTGGCCGTGAAAGCCAAACCCTTTGCCGAGCGCGACGTGGCCGATCTGCGGGATTTCGCCAGGAAAGAGCTGCAATTGGAGGATCCTCAAAGCTGGGATTGGCCCTACATCGGCGAGAAGCTCAAGGAAGCGCGCTACGCTTTCAGCGAACAGGAAGTGAAGCAGTATTTCCAGGCGCCGAAGGTGCTCCAGGGCCTGTTCAAGATCGTCGAAACCCTGTTCGAGGTGGCTATCCGCCGAGACACCGCGCCGGTATGGCACCCTTCGGTAGAGTTCTACCGCATTGAGCGCGACGGCAAGCTGCTTGGCCAGTTTTACCTCGATCCCGGCGCACGGGCGGGCAAGCGCGGCGGCGCCTGGATGGACGACGTGCGCGCCCGCTGGCTGCGCCCTGACACCGGCAAGCTGCAAACGCCCGTGGCCCAACTGGTGTGCAACTTCGCGGAAGGCGTGGACGGCAAGCCGCCCCTGCTCACCCATGACGATGCCACCACCTTGTTCCACGAGTTCGGCCACGGCCTGCATCACATGCTCACACAGGTGAACGAGCATGATGTCTCGGGCATCAGCGGCGTCGAATGGGATGCCGTGGAACTGCCGAGCCAGTTCATGGAAAACTTCTGCTGGGAATGGGATGTGCTCAAGCACATGACAGCCCATGTGGATACGGGCGAGCCGCTGCCGCGCGCACTCTTCGACAAGATGACCGCCGCCAAGAACTACCAGGCGGGCATGCAGACCGTGCGCCAGATCGAATTCGCGCTGTTCGACATGCTTTTGCACACCGAGCACGACCCCGCTCAGGATTTCCAGCCCTTGCTGGATGCCGTGCGGAAAGAGGTCGCGGTGACCGAACCTCCGCCTTTTGCGCGCACGGCCCAAACCTTCAGCCACATCTTCGCTGGCGGCTACGCGGCGGGCTACTACAGCTACAAGTGGGCGGAAGTTCTCTCTGCCGACGCCTACGCCGCTTTCGAGGAAACCGCTTCTCCGGAGGGCACCCCGAGCGTGGAAACCGGGCGCAGGTACCGCCAGGAGATCCTGGAAGCCGGCGGCAGCCGCCCGGCCATGGAATCATTCAAGGCTTTTCGTGGCCGGGAACCCAGCCTGGAGGCGCTGCTGCGCCACCAAGGCATGGCTTGAAACCAACGCCTGGGCCTCCAGGAGAGATATTGAGAAGAAGGTATTCACGCTCGGGGGTCATTTTCAGGAACAATGCTGCTGATGAATATCCGTCATTCCTGGACGATGGGCCTCACCGCGCTCCTGCTGGCCGGCGCAGCCCAGGCACAGCTGTACCGCTCGGTCGGCCCCGATGGGCGCGTCACGTATTCTGACAAGCCCCCTGCAGCCAACACCTCTACGAACGGCGCGGGGGCGGCGCCCGCCAATCGCGCGGGCTCCGGTAACGCGAGCCTGCCCTACCAGCTCCGGCAGATTGCCGAACGCTATCCCGTCACGCTCTACGCGAGCACGGATTGCGCGCCGTGCAACAGCGGCCGCAACCTGCTGGTAAACCGTGGCGTGCCGTTCACGGAAAAAACCATTTCCACCAATGACGACATCCTGGCGTTGCAGCGGCTGACGGGCCAAGGCAGCAATGTGCCCCTGCTCACCATCGGCCGCCAGCACCTCCAGGGGTACTCGGATGCCGACTGGAGCCAGTATCTGGATGCCGCCGGCTACCCCAAGACCTCTCAGTTGCCCAGCAGCTACCAGCGCCCCGCTGCGACGCCGATGGTGGCCGTGCAGCCCGCGCAGGCGGCTGGCTCGCCAGCGTCGGCCTCCGCCCCGGAAGCCGCTCCCACGGACCCCAGCGTGGCACCCACGCCAACGGAAACGAACCCTACGGGCATCCGGTTCTGATCCGAAAGGGGCGGATTTCAAACCCGCCCAATGCACCCAAACCCTCAGTACTGGATCGTGCGCACACCCTGCGCCGTGCCCAGCAGGCACACCGCCGCTTTCTGATGGGCAAACACGCCTACGGTGACCACGCCGGGCCATTGATTCACGTCAGACTCGAATGCCAGCGGGTTGCCGATCCGAAGGCCATGCACGTCGAGTATGTGCTGGCCGTTGTCGGTCACCAGGGGGGCGCCGTCCTTGAACCTCAGTTTCGCCTGCCCGCCCAGCGCCGCAAACTGCCGTATGAGGCGGTTCGCGGCCATGGGAATGATTTCCACCGGCAGCGGAAAGGCCCCCAGCGTCTCCACCAGCTTGGACTCGTCGGCGATGCACACGAAGCGGAGAGACTGCGCGGCCACGATTTTCTCCCGCGTGAGCGCTGCCCCGCCGCCCTTGATCATGCAGCCACGGTGATCGATTTCATCGGCGCCGTCAATATAGACGCCGATCTCCTCCACCTCGGTGCAATCCAGCACCGGAATACCCAGCGCCTTCAGCCGCGCCGTGGAAGCTTCCGAGCTGGATACAGCACCTGGGATCTGGTCTTTCATGGTGGCCAGCGCGTCGATGAACTTGTTGACCGTGGAGCCTGTGCCCACGCCCACGATCTGCCCTGGTTCCACGTATTTCAGCGCGGCTTGCCCGACCATGGTCTTGAGTTCGTCTTGTGTGGGAGCGTGAGGTGATGGCATTTGCGACAATTCCGGATGTTGTTGCTCGAATACTGCTCGAAAGAAGAATTATCC
Source organism: Ottowia sp. VDI28 (assembly GCF_049532675.1). Taxonomy (NCBI): domain Bacteria; kingdom Pseudomonadati; phylum Pseudomonadota; class Betaproteobacteria; order Burkholderiales; family Comamonadaceae; genus Ottowia; species Ottowia sp. VDI28. Next base: position 4,548,048 of record NZ_CP149820.1, read on the forward strand.
AATGCCTCTTTTGCCCTACGGGCTGGCTCGCCCATTTCTCTTCCAACTTGACCCGGAAACCGCCCATGAGCTCACCCTGGACGGGCTCGCACGCACTCAGGGAACGCCTTTTTCATGGGCCTGGTGCAATGGCCGCGTGCACGATCCGGTCACCCTGGCTGGCCTGCAGTTTCCCAACCGCATAGGGCTGGCAGCCGGGCTCGACAAGAACGCCCGTGCCATTGACGCCTTTGCTGCCATGGGATTCGGGTTCGTCGAGGTGGGTACCGTCACACCCCTGGCCCAACCCGGCAACCCCAAGCCGCGGATGTTCCGCCTGCCACAGGCCCATGCCCTGATCAACCGCCTGGGCTTCAACAACGCGGGCCTGGATGCGTTCGTAAGCAACGTCAGAAACTCCCGCTTCCAGGCTCAGCGCGAGGCCAGTCCAGGCCCCGGGCGCATGATCCTGGGCCTGAACATCGGCAAGAACGCCGCGACGCCCATAGAGCGCGCCACGGACGACTACCTGACCTGCCTGGCCGGCGTATACCCCTATGCCGACTACGTGACAGTGAATATCTCGAGCCCCAATACCAAGAACCTGCGCGATCTGCAGAGCGATGCAGCGCTGGATGCCCTGCTCTCGACCCTCAAATCCCGCCAGGGCGAGCTCGCGGAGCAGCACGGCAAGCAGGTGCCGCTATTTCTCAAGATTGCGCCCGATCTTGACGAATCACAGATCCAGGCCATTGCCGACGCGCTTTTGCGTCACGCCATGGACGGTGTCATCGCCACCAACACCACGCTTTCGCGCGAAGCCGTCCAAGGTTTGCCGCACGCGGACGAATCAGGGGGTCTTTCCGGTGCGCCTGTGCTGGAAGCCAGCAATAGGGTCATCAGCCAACTGCGCGCGGCGCTGGGCCAGGATTTCCCGATCATCGGCGTGGGCGGCATCCTGAGCGGCACTGACGCGGTCGCCAAGATCCGGGCGGGCGCCGACGTGGTGCAGCTCTATACCGGCCTGATCTACAAGGGTCCGGGCCTGGTTGGCGAAATCGGAAAAGCGCTGAAGGCTGCCCACCGAAAGTAACGACGGAAACCGCGTTTCTGCCAAGTTCTGCAGAACGAGCCTCCTCCAGCAGGAAAGCAGCATTCCCCGCAAAATACGCCCCATGGCCTACACCCCTGACTTCACACCCGACATCCTGACCCCGGCACGAACCGAAGTGGATGCCATGCCTGGCCCGGTGGTGCTGGAATTCGGCACGGGCTGGTGCGGCCACTGCCGTGGTGCCCAGCCACTTATCGAGCAGGCATTGGGCGGCTACCCGCACGTGCAACACCTCAAGATTGAAGATGGGCCCGGCCGCCCCCTGGGGCGCAGCTTCAGGGTCAAACTGTGGCCTACATTGGTGTTCATGCGCGATGGGCAGGTCCAGGCGCAGATCGTCCGGCCCACGGATACGCAGGGTCTGAACGACGCCCTGCGGCAAATCACAGCGTAGGCGAGCTTGCCTGCGCCCGGCCGCATGCCACTACTGGGCAGCAGCCCTTTCTGGTCCACCGGCCGATGAAACACCGGCAGGCCACTATGATCGGCCTCCCCATCCCCCATCTTCTACGCCCTTTCATCAGGCCCCCTCATGTTCTCCTCCCTCAAAGGCCCGCATGTGCTGGGCATCACGCTGGCCGCCGCGGGCATCATGATGGTGACCATGGGTGCCCGGCAATCGCTGGGGCTGTTCGTCGGGCCGCTCAACACCTCCACGGGCTTAGGGCTGGCCACCATCAGTTTCGCGCTGGCGATCGGGCAATTCGTCTGGGGCGCCGTACAGCCGCTGGCCGGCGCCGCCGCTGACCGCTGGGGCCCTCGGGCTGTCCTGATCGCGGGTGTCCTCGTCCTGGCTCTGGGCTGCGCCATGACGCCGTTCATGCAATCGGGCTTCGGCCTGGCTGTTTCCCTCGGGCTGCTCGCCTCCATGGGCGCTGGCGCCGGCAGCTTCTCCGTACTGATCGGCGCGGCCGCGCAGCGCATGTCGCCTGAGGCTCGCGGCACGGCGTCGGGCGTGATCAATGCCGGCGGTTCGTTCGGGCAATTCGTGTTCGCGCCTGTCCTGCAAAAGCTGATCCAGTTGATGGGCTGGATGGGTGCCATGTGGTCGCTGGCAGTCATCGTACTGGCGGCGCTGCCGATGATCGGCAAGGTAACCAAGGGCAGCCAGGCCACCCACGCCGTGCACGCGAGCGAAGACACAGGCCTGCGGCAAGCACTGAAAACCGCGCTGGCCGACCGGAGCTACCTGCTGCTGCACGCGGGCTTCTTCACCTGCGGCTTCCACATTGCGTTTCTGGTCACCCACCTGCCGACCGAGGTGGATCTGTGCGGCCTGCCGCCTTCGGTGGCGAGCTGGTCGCTGGCGCTGATCGGCCTCGCCAACATTGCCGGCAGCCTGGTGGTGGGACACCTGGTGGGGCAGTACCGCAGCAAGATGATCCTGGCGATCATGTATGGCTCGCGTGCCGTACTGATCCTGTGGTATTTGATGATGCCGCGCGAGCCTTGGGTGTTCTATGTCTTCGCCGTGGGCCTGGGCTTCACCTGGCTGGCCACGGTGCCACCCACGGCGGGCCTCGTCGGCAAACTGTTCGGCGTGCGCTATTTGGGCACCCTTTTCGGGCTCACACTGCTCAGCCACCAGATCGGCGGCTTCCTGGGCGCTTGGCTGGGGGGCCTGGCGATCACGGAACTGGGCAACTACAACATCATGTGGTGGGCCGACATCGTGCTGGCGCTGCTGGCCGCCATCGTCAACCTGCCCATCCGTGAAGCCCGCGTGACGCGGCCTTCGCCCGCTGCCGCCTGAAACGGCGGCTGTACGCTCAGTTTGCCAGCATCACCCTGCAAGCCTTGCCGCTACGTCCCCGCGGCACTGCGCACCCGGCCTCACCCAGCACGCGGATGGGCTGGGCGCCCTGGGCAATGGCGAAGGCCTGCAAGGCCTCCCGGCAGCGCTCGATAGCCGCCTGCCCTTCTGCCCCCTCCAAGGCCACACGCAGCACCAAGGTGCCTTTCTCGCGTTGCTGCAGCTGAAAATCGAACACTCCGCACTCCTCCTCCAACACCGTGCACAGAGCCAGCGGCAACAGGCTCACCGACTGGCCGCGCTGGCGTCCCGGCACACGCAAGGTGTCGTCGCGCCGGCCCCTTACCTGAATCACGGGCAGAGGTGAACCGCAGGCGCAGCGCTCGGTGTGCAGGCAAATCTGATCGCCGAGGTCGTAGCGGATCAGCGGCTGCACGTGATTGACCAGATTGGTCAGCAGCACCGTATGCGAGGGCTTGCCAGGTGGAACAGGGCGATGGCGCTCATCCACCGGTTCCAGCAGCACCCAATCCTCGTTGAGGTGCAAGTGGCCTTGCGCGCACTCCCAGGCCATGGGCAAAAACTCGGACGTGCCGTAACTGCTCCGCACCGGCGCGCCGAAGGCCCGCGAGATACGGGCGCGCGCCGCCTGGCTTAGAGCTTCTCCGCCGGTGAGGACACAGCGCGGGCGTATGCGCAAACGGCCCTGTTCTGCTTCTTCCGCCAGCATGGCCGCCGCGCTGGGATAAGTGGCCAGCATGCTGGGGGCATAGTCATTGAGGGCATCCACCAAGGCCGCCGTGGGCTGTTGAATGCTGAAGCCCTTGGCGCTGGCACCGATCCAGGGATTGATCCGCCGCAGCCGCTCCATGCTGCACACGCTGGCAAAGTGCCCGCCGGTTGCGGTGACCAACGCATACCGGCTCCCCACTCCCATCAGCTCAAGCGGCGAGAACGCGCCAAAGGCTCCGACGCCGGGGCTGCGCATATGGTGGCGCACGGCCTCCAGCGCGTCGTATACCGCCAGGGCCTGCGCCTCTTGCACGAAAATGCCGGGCGAGCCGCTGGTGCCGGAGCTCTCCCACACCATGTACTTGCCCAGCCAAGGTTCGGCTACGCGCTCCGGGTCCGAGACAAACGCTTGCAAGCTCTCAAGATCCAGTTCAGGATCAGTCACCCAGTCCTGGAAACGATCCATCAACTCTCCGCGCGTCACCGGGGGCAAGCGCAGCCAATCGGCGGCGCCGATGCGGTTCTTCCCCAGGCGTTCGCGATACAGCGCCGAGCCGGCGTGCGCGACTTCCAGCAGACGAGCCAGCCGCTGCTGCTGCCGCGAAAGCAAAAGGGATGAAGGTGCGTAGCTGCCGGAAACCACATCCAGCGTGGCAGCCTGCAGGTGAAGCGGATCAAAGACCTGCCTCAGCATGGCAACCCCTGGCTCCGGTATTCGGGCTTGGCCGCGAGACCGGAAGAGGGTAAGCCCACAGTGCGGGAACAAGGCGTGGGAGCGGGCTCTCGATAAGACATTGGTTTGTCTCCAATACAGCCTCTCTCACCTCCTCGCACCTATTCAGCTATCTTGCCTGCTTTCTGTAAAGCTGCCGTTGATCCGACGCAATTCTTAAGCCAAATTGAAGGTTATCGCCGCCCGCAGCTGGCACAGCCTTACCACCTGCTTCAGTCTGCATTCATGATGTTTTCACCGCGCAGTGCGCCCATGTCGCGGATATTGAAGCGATGCCGTTTCCAGCCCGCATACGTGCGGCGAAAGTTCACGACAGATATGACGTAATACAACACCTTGAACATGAAGAGCGAGCGCCGGTAGGCCGCCCCGTGGTGAATATCCGCCCCCAGCAGCGACATCATCCCCTGCTTGACCTTGAACACATTCTTGGGATGCATGAACATGTCACGGATCGTCGGATTGGTCGCCCGGTAAATGAACCATGAATAATCGCGCGGCCCCACGCGCAGACGCTTTTCCAGCTCAGCGCGTGCCGCCTGCACGGCCTTGGGGCGATCCAGCGCCGTCTTGACCAGTTCGGCCCCATCGAAAGCGCCTTGCATCGCCAGGAACACACCCGACGAAAACATGGGATCGACAAAGGTAAACGCATCGCCCACCATCAGGTACCGCTCCCCCGTGGCGTGCGTGCTGGAGTAGGAGAAGTTGCCCGTGGCATGCACCCGGTCATCCACCAGCGTGGCGTCCTTCAGGCGGTCGTGCAGCTCTGGGCACATCGCGATAGTGTCGAAAAAATACTCCTTCAGCGGCTTGTCCCGCGCCTTGAGGTAGTACGCCCAGCACACGGCCCCCACGCTGGTAGTGCCGTCGGCCAGCGGAATGAACCAGAACCAGCCGTGCTCAAACCAGCAGATGCTGATATTGCCTTCGCGCTGGCCTTCCAGCCGGCGCGCATCGCGAAAATGCCCGAACAACGCCGTGCTGTTGTGGTCAGGATTCTTGTTCTTGCATTTGAACTTGTTGGCCAGCAGCGTGTCGCGGCCGCTGGCGTCCACCACGAAGCGGGTCCGCCAGGTGCGCCGGGAGCCATCGGCCAGGCGTGCCTGCACCGTGGCCCCATCCGCATCGAAATCCACCCCGGACACCTTGACGCCCTCCAGGGCCTGCGCGCCCACGCTGGCGGCGTTGCGAAAAAGAAGCTCGTCCAGCTCAGACCGGCGCACCTGCCAGGCCGACGCCTTGGAAGGGTCCCAGCCTTCGGCAAAATCGACATAGCTGCAGTAGTCCAGATCAGGCCGGACAAATTCGATGCCGTACTTGGGCATTCCGATTTTTTCCACCTGCTCGCGCACACCCAGCTTGTCGAACAGCGCCACGTTGCCGGGAAGGAGCGATTCGCCTATGTGAAAACGCGGATGATGATCTTTCTCCAGCAAAACCACGCGGCGGCCATCGCGCGCCAGCAGCGTTGCCATGGTGGAACCCGCCGGGCCGCCCCCAACCACCAGAACGTCGCATTCCTGATCAGCTTGCATAAGTAGTTCTTCCTCAGGCTCGCTCGCCCGGATGTTTATTGGAATATGAAATACTAAGGCATCGCTGGCTCTGACCAACCCATGATCCTCACACTGCTTCTGCTTCAGCTCACCGTCATTCTGGTCACGGCGCGGCTGTGCGGTCTGGCGCTGCGCGCGCTGGGCCAACCGATGGTCATCGGCGAGATGGCCGCAGGGATCGTGCTCGGCCCTGTCGTGCTCGGGCAGCTCGCGCCGCAATGGCACCAGCAGCTGTTCCCTCCGGCATCGCTGCAGGGGCTGTCCGCCCTGGCCAACGTGGGGGTCGTGCTTTTCATGTTTATCGTGGGCACCGAACTGCGAACCCCTGAAGGCAGCAAGGAACGAGGCAAACCCTTCGGTGCCGCGGGGTGGGTAGCGGGCTTGGGCATGCTGCTGCCCATGGCTTTGGGCATCACCATCGCACCGGCGCTCCATGAGAGCCTGGCGCCGCCCGGCGTGCGTTTCTGGCCCTTTGCCTTGTTCATGGGTGTGGCGCTCTCCATTACTGCGTTTCCGGTGCTGGCGCGCATTCAGAAAGACAAGGGCCTGAGCGGCACCCGTATCGGCCAGTTGTCGCTGGCCGCAGCCGGCATGGTGGATGCGTCGGCCTGGCTGCTGCTGGCCTTGGTGATCGCATTTGCCTCCGCAGGGGCAGGCCTGGAAGGCTTCCTGCGCATCGCCTTGGGGCTGCCTCTGATGCTGGCGGTGATTTTCCTGCTGATCCGGCCGCTGCTGGCCCGCCTACTCCGCACCCATGCCCCTGACGGCCGCCCCACGGCCATGATGCTGGCTGCGCTGGTGATCGGGGTGTTCGCCAGTGCCATGTTCACAGAGTGGCTCCACCTGCATGCCGTCTTCGGCGCCTTCCTTTTCGGTATCGCCCTGCCTCGCGACGACCGTCTTTCGCATGCGCTCCGGGAGCGCATCGAGCCGCTGTCGGTCGTCATGCTGATGCCGATCTTCTTCGCGATGGCAGGGCTGGGCACCAGCCCGGGCGCCTTTGGCAATGCGGCCCTGGGCATGCTCGTGTTGATCGTGCTGGCGGCCAGCGTGGGCAAGATAGCGGGAGCAGCCGCAGGCGCCCGGATGGGCGGCTACGGATGGCCCGAAAGCCTGGCGATCGGGGCGCTGATGAATTCACGGGGACTGATGGAGCTGATCGCCATCAAGGTAGGCCTGGACGCGGGCCTGATCGGCCCGGAGCTGTTCACCATGCTGCTGGCGATGGCCCTGATCACCACCGCGGCCACGACACCCTTGCTGTCGCTCATCGCAAGGTACAGGCCCGCGGCGGTCGATCGGGTGGCTTTACCGTAGGTCTTGGGCCTCTGCCTCAGGGCACGCCGCGGTTGGCCAGGGCATCGGCGCGCTCGTTGCCTTCATGCCCGGCATGCCCTTTCACCCAATGCCACTGAATCTGGTGCCCGCCTGAGCTCACCAGAGCGTCGAGTTTCTTCCAGAGATCGACATTTTTCACGGGCTGCTTGCTCGCGGTTTGCCAGCCCTTGGCTTTCCAGCCGTGAATCCATTGGGTAATGCCCTGGCGCACATACTGGCTATCGAGATAAAGATCCACATGGCAAGGCCGCTTGAGTGCGGCCAGCCCCTCGATCACCGCAGTCAGTTCCATGCGGTTGTTGGTGGTCTCCCGCTCGCCGCCGAACAGCTCTTTTTCATGATTGCCCGAGCGCAGCAATGCGCCCCAACCGCCTGGGCCTGGATTGCCCTTGCAGGCACCGTCAGTGAAGATTTCTATCTTGTTCAAAGTCTCTTTTCCGTGATCGTGGGAGCAGGCGCCGCGCGGTTGGCGATGGAGATGGGAGCTCCCACCACCGCCGGCGTCTTTTTCCATTGTTGCCCCACCAGTTTGGCACCATGGGTGCGCTTGACAGCCACGATGAAATACGCAGCGCCGAAAATCGGCCACCAGCGCTCACCCAGCCGGTCCATCCACCGGAAACGCGCCAGCGCGCCAGCACTGCGCACCGCGGGCCGGTAGCAACCGAAGCTGACCGACTCCAGCTCGAACTCCAGCAGATGCAGCCAATCGCGCAGGCGCCAATGGCTGATGAGTTCCTCCGCATCCGGCAGGTAGGAGCGCCCGCCGCCAAAGCGCCGGTAAAACCGCGCGCGCCGCTGTCGCAGCCCCCACAGGCTCGCCGGACTCAGGCCGGCAATAGCCACCCTGCCCTCATGCACGAGCACACGCTGCACTTCACGCAGCGCGGCATGCGGATCGCGGCTCTGCTCGAGGGTGTGCGGCAGCACCACCAGATCCAGGCTGCCTTCGACAAACGGCAACGCGGTAGCGTCAGCCACCACGGCGCAACGTGGCGCCATTGGCTCACGCCCATCCTCGCCAGATTTTCCGTCCTGCGCCGTGGCACCCTGTGCGGTTTCCAACGCCAGCCACCGATGCGGCATGCGATTGGCTTGCAAGGCGTTGACGTCGATCAGGCCCAACTGCAACGCGTGATAGCCGAATACGTCGGCCAGCGCAGCGTCGAACTGCGCCTGCTCCCAGGCCAGCAAATACTGGCCTGGCGGAGTTTGAAACCAGTCATGCAAGCCGGTCATGGCCTTTCATATTGTCGATGCTGAAGAAGCGCCACCTAGGGCCGCCTGCATTCTAGGCGGTTCACGGAACGGCCCCAGCAAGTCAAGGGAACGTAAACATATGTCGAAACTTGTTCCCTGACAGACTGTGGCTTGCGTACGCTCACCTGAGCCAACCTCCTGTTACCGGATGCCCCAAGACCGACGGTCATACTGATCCACGCGCCCCTCTCACCCCGGAGCCGTGAGCAATTCGCGGGCATGAAACTTTGCGGGCTACAGGCAGTCGCATACGCGCCCCTATTGGAAATGAGGTTTTCGGGTTTTGGAAATCAAGGAATTCAAACTGCACTACAACCCCGCCCTCGATGGTCTGCGGGGCGTAGCCATCCTGCTGGTCATTCTGTCGCACGCGCATGTGCCGATGTTCGACGGCGCCTTCTTCGGGGTGGATCTTTTCTTCGTGCTGAGCGGCTTTCTGATCACCTCGCTGCTCCTCATGGAGTGGCGCGCCAACGGCCAGTTCGATTACTGGCGCTTCTATCGCCGCAGGTTCTATCGGCTGATGCCGGCGCTGCTGCTGTTTCTGGCGACCTACGCGCTGGTGGCGCCGCTGCTGTGGCCAGACCTCACGGATGTCTATACAGATGTCCTGTGGTCAGCCCTTTATCTCGCCGACTACGGCATCGCCTTTTTCGATCATCCCGATACCCTGCTGCACATGTGGTCGCTCTCGGTCGAAGAGCATTTCTATCTGCTGTGGCCGCTGGTCCTGGCACTGTGCCTTCGCCGGACGCGTCTGGGCGGCGCACTAGGGGGATCGGCCTGGAAAGTGCTGGCCGCGATGTGGGTCATCGCCACCCTGTGGCGCATATTCTGGGTTGGGCAGGAACAAGTGTTCTACGCCATTTTCTTCCGCTTCGATACCCGCGCCTCGGGCCTGCTGGCAGGGGCTCTTCTCGCCGCCCTGCTGGTGGAGCGTCCGGCCTTCATCGAGGCGCTTTCAAAGCGGATGCGCTACGCCCTATGGCTGCCGCTGATGGTGCCCATCCTGATGGCGCAGAGCTGGGACGACTACAACGCGCTGCTCTGGGGCATGACGGTGGTCGAGTGCGCCGCCGTGGTGGTGCTGGTGGCCATTCTGCCGTCTCGTACGCCCGGAACAGCACACAGTGGAAGCGGACTGGTCTCCGAGATGCTGAGCACCCCGGCCCTGGTGGGATTGGGCCGACTGTCCTATGGGGTCTACCTCTGGCACTATCCGGTGGTGCGCTACCTGCGGGCCGAATTCAGTTGGCCGGTCGTGGTTGTGCTGGGCACGGCCATCTCGGTCGGTTTGGCCGCGCTGTCTTACTACACCATCGAGCGCTGGGCCTTGCGCCGGCGTGAAACTGGTGAAAGCCGGGAGAAAACTCCCCGCATCACAGAGCGAGCCGGCAAAACCCGCCCGATTTAGTATTCAATAAATATTCAATGCGTCGCATTGAGAAGGTTTGACGGTTCAAGGAATTTCTTTTTCGCCGTCATTCCACTTTGATGGTTTTAAAATTCGTGGGTTATGGATCTGCTCGCCCTGCCCGCTTTCAATGACAACTACCTATGGCTGCTGCACGACGGCACCCGCGCCCTGGTAGTTGACCCCGGTGATGCCGAGCCGGTATTTGCCGCACTGACGCAGCACGGCCTGGAACTCGCGGCCATTCTGGTCACACACCATCACGCCGATCACACGGGCGGCGTGGCGGCGCTGCGGGAAGCTACCGGCGCTGTCGTGTACGGCCCGGCGCATGAACGCATCCCGGAACCGTTCATCCCGCTGGCCGATGGCGCACAAGTGAATGTGCTCGGCATGGCATTCCGCGTCATTGACGTGCCCGGCCATACGGCAGGCCACATCGCCTACTTCGCCAGCGACATGAACGGCGCTCCGCTGCTGTTCTGCGGCGACACGCTGTTTTCCGGCGGCTGCGGCCGCCTGTTCGAGGGCACCCCGGCGCAAATGCTGGATTCTCTCGACAAGCTTGCCGCATTGCCGGCCAACACCCGAGTGTGTTGCGCCCACGAATACACCTTGTCCAACCTGCGCTTTGCCAGCGCGGTCGAGCCCGGGAACGCTGCGCTGGCAAACTATCAGCGCGAGTGCGAAGCCCTGCGTGCAGCCGGCACGCCGACGCTGCCATCCTCCATCGGCACCGAGCGCGCGATCAATCCATTTCTCCGCAGCCGTGAAGCCTCCGTCACGCAAGCCGTGCAGGCGCATGCGGCCACCCCAACCGACGAAGTAGCAGTGTTCGCCGCACTTCGTGAATGGAAAAACAACTTCAAATGAAATGGTTTCATGTGTTGGCGCTGGCCGCCAGCGTCTGGGTGGCCGGCTGTGCCGCGCCCGGCCCCACGAGCACCACGCCCGGCACGCCATCCGGCACCTCGACCGCAGGAGATCATCCTCCAGCCGGCATCACCCAGAGCATGCCGCGCGCGGGGGACATGCCTCCGGTGCCGGTACACGAGTTGCATTCGCCGGCGGTCACCGCCCTGGCAACCCCGACTGACCTGTGGGACCGCATCCGGCGCGGCTTCGCCATGCCGGATCTCGATACCGATCTGGTACGCGACCGTGAACAGTATTACGTCACCCGGCCTGACTACCTTCAGCGCATGACGGAGCGCTCGCGCATGTACCTGTTCCACGTGGTCGAGGAACTGGAGCTGCGCGGCATGCCCACCGAACTGGCGCTGCTGCCTTTCATCGAATCGGCCTTCAACCCGCAGGCGGTTTCCAGTGCCAAGGCCGCGGGCATGTGGCAATTCATGCCGGCCACGGGGCGCGACTACGCGCTCACGCAGACCGCTTTCCGCGACGACCGGCGCGACGTGCTCGGCTCCACCCGGGCCGCCCTCGACTATCTGCAAAAGCTCTACAACATGTTTGGCGACTGGCATCTCGCCCTGGCCGCCTACAACTGGGGTGAAGGCAGCGTCAGCCGTGCCATCTCCCGCAACCAGGCCTCCGGGCTTGGCACCGGGTATCTCGATCTGAAGATGCCCAACGAAACGCGCTATTACGTGCCCAAGCTGCAGGCAGTGAAGAACATTGTCGCAAGGCCCGAATCCTTCGGCACCGTCTTGCCGCTGATCGAGAACAACCCGTTCTTCGATACCGTTGACATCACCCGGGACATTGATGTCGCGGTGGCCGCCCAACTGGCAGAAATACGCCTGGAAGATTTCAAGGCTCTCAACCCCTCGCAGCGCAAGCCGGTCATCTTTGCGGCCGGCACACCGCAAGTGCTGTTACCCTGGGACAACGCAGCCACGTTCAAACGCAATCTCGCCAGCTACGACCCCACCAAGCTCGCCTCCTGGACGGCATGGGTGGCACCTGCGAACATCTCCGCACGCGAAGCAGCCAACCGCGTGGGCATGGACGAAGCCGAACTCCGGTCCGTCAACGGCATACCCGCCCGCATGCTGGTAAAAGCAGGCTCCACGCTGCTGGTGCCCCGTACTGATGATGCACCACAAGCAGCGCCCCGCCAAGTGGTCAACAACGCCAGCGTGGCCTATGCGCCTGAAGTCGTGCTCAAGCGCTTCGTCGTACGTGCCCGCAAAGGAGACTCCATCGCCCGGCTGGCTGACCGCTACGATCTGCCGCCCGCCACCGTCGCCGGATGGAACCGCAGCAAATCGAATGCCTCGCTCAAAGCGGGGCAGGCTGTGGTGGTGTTCCTGCCGGTGCGCGCTGGCGCATCTGCTGCGGCAGCAGCGACCCAGCATGCCCGCAGGGCAGCGCACAGTGCAGGCCGCTCAACCTCCAAGGCTTCCGCGAAAAAGGGCCACGCTCCGGCGAAGCGCGCAGTGGCCGCGCCGAAAGCCAAGGCCAAAGGCAAGCGGCGCTAGGAGCTCCGCTAAGAATCCATATTTCCGGGCAGCGACTTCAAACCTGAAACTGCCTCTTGGCGCGAAGCGCGAAGTCATTGGTGAAAGTGGCCGCGGGTGAAGGCGCCCGCACCACGGGCGAGGTGCTCACATACTGCGCCATCACGCGGTGCGTGGTTTCCACACTTTCGTCGGAAATCATGCCATCGGGCGACATCGCTTCGCGTGCCTTCCCAAGCGCTGCCAGATAGATCGCCCGATCGCCATGCATGTAGGCCTCGGGCACGGCCTGCACGATATCGCTCGGTCCTGCGGTCTGCAACCACTTGAGCGCGCGCACCACCGCATTGGTCAAGGCCTGCACGGTCTTCGGATAGCGCAAGACGAAATCCTGCGGCGCATAAAGGCACCCAGCCGCCATCGGCCCGCCGTACAGATCATGCGTGCCGCGCAATGAGCGTGTATCCGAGAGCACGCGGATCTCGCCGCGAAACTCGAGCAAGGTAATCACCGGATCGATGTTCGCAATGGCTTCGATGCGGCCCTCGCGCAAAGCGCTGGCCGCTGCCGTCGAATTGCCTACACCCACATACTCGACATCCGTAGGCTGCAAACCGCCACGCCCCAGCAGGAATTTGGCAAACCAGTGCGTGGCAGACTCAGGGGCCGTGATCCCTACCCGCCGCCCTCGTAGCTGAGCCAGTTCGCGGAATTGAGGAAAGGCGCGGGTCGAAACACCCAACACCATTTGCGGCGCCCGGCCCAGAAAAACAAAAGAACGGGCATTCACGCCTCTCCGGCGCAAGTCGATCACGTGCTCATAACTGCCCGCCGTCAGATCCGCAGCCCCTTTCAACATGGACTGCAGTGCCAAACTGCCCGCGGCGTGATCCTGCAACTCAACCTCCAGGCCTTCATCCTTGAAATAGCCTAGCTGATCAGCGATGGTGAGCGGCAGATAGTAGAGCGCCGTACGCCCGCCCACGGCGAGAGTGACCTGAGGATGCTCCGGCCGCGGCGATGCCTGCGCCCAGGCACTGCCTGCCGAGAGCAGAGGCAAAGCAGCGGCAGTGAGCAAGGCACGCCGCCGACGATCTGAAAAAACGAAGCACGGACGGGAAAAGGGCACGATGGACAAACCAAATAACTACCGCCCAACGGTAGCTGATGACAAGCCCGATCGTCATTGGTAAAGCCCCCGATCGGGTTTACCTTGATTGCAAGGAACTTCGGCAGTTCTTCAGCGCCGATCCACCAGCGCGTGCGCGATGGTGCCCAGATCGACATATTCCAGCTCGCTGCCCGCAGGCACGCCTCGCGCCAGGCGCGTCACCGTAAGGCCCCGGCTCTTGAGCGCCTGGGCAATGACGTGCGCGGTGGCTTCGCCCTCGGCAGTGAAGTTGGTGGCCAGAATCACTTCCTGCACCACGCCATCGCTGGCACGCTCGATCAGCTTGGCCAGGCCGATATCCCGCGGACCCACGCCATCGAGCGGGCTGAGACGCCCCATCAGCACAAAGTAAAGCCCTCTGAATGCCGCTGTGCGCTCCAGCGCCGCCTGATCAGCCGGCGTCTCTACCACGCACAGCTTGGTCGCGTCACGGCGGGGATCGGCACAGGTGGAACAGATCTCACCCTCGGTGAATGTGTGGCAACGCTCGCAATGCCGCACCTGCGTCACAGCCGCGTCCAGCGACCGCGCCAGCAATTGCGCGCCTTCCCGGTCGTGTTGCAGTAGATGAAACGCCATCCGCTGAGCAGAGCGCACGCCTACCCCAGGCAGGCGGCGCAACGCCTGCACCAATGTGTCGAGGCTATGAGAGATGGAAGTCCCCCTGAGTCGCTGACGCGCCTTCCCCCCTAAGGGGGACGCACCCAGCGGCCTGGCAAAGCCAGCTCCGCGGGTGCTCGCGGATGGCCTGCTCCGCGGCCTTTCGCGCTTTTATGTTTCATGCACCTTAGAACGGAAACTTCATTCCGCCGGGCAGGCCGGGCATGCCTGCCGTCAGCTTGCCCATTTTCTCGGAGGAAACTTCCTCGGCTTTGCGCACAGCGGCATTGAAAGCCGCGGCGACGAGGTCTTCCAGCATGTCCTTGTCATCGGCCAGCAGGCTGGGATCGATGGTGACGCGCTTGACATCGTGCTTGGCAGTCATCAGCACCTTCACGAGGCCAGCCCCGGATTCGCCTTCGACTTCCATCAGCGCAAGTTCATCCTGCGCCTTCTTCAGGTTGTCCTGCATGGCCTGGGCCTGCTTCATGAGGCCTGCGAGTTGTCCTTTGTTGAACATGGGTTTCCTAGATAAAAGATAAGTTAAAGCGGCTTCACGCTTCCAGCCACGATTTTCGCCCCAAATTCGCGCATCATCTCCTGCACGAATGGATCTGCCAACAATAGCTCTTGCGCGGCGTTCTGCCGGCTATGAGCCACAATCGCATTGCGGCGGGAAGGACTATCGGACACAGCCCCCACTTCGGTCGCCACCCGCACAGGGTGTCCTGCCTCCGCTAGCGCAGTCTGCAGGCGCTCGCGCGTGGAGGCGTGGGTCAGCGACTCATTCTCCACCCTGAGAGTCCATTGGCCCTCGGCGCGCGCCACCAGTTGCGATTGCAGCGCCAATTCGCGCACCACCGCCGTGATCGTTTCGCGTGCCACCATATCTTGCACCAGCGTATGCCAGAAGTCGCCCTCGGGCGAGGCCTGCACCGGGCGTGGCGCCGCGGGCGCTTCACCACGATCCTCCCGCATGGGCCGCTCGCGCACCTGGAAGGCCACGATCTCCGCCTCCCTGGAGGGCTCATCCGAGGCGGCTGGTGCTTCAGCGCCTGCCTCATTTCCCGCCTCGCCTCGCCTGGGTTCGGCAGGCCACTCGCGCACAGGCACCGCCTGCGCAGGAGGATGTGGCTTGAGCCGGGGCGGCGCCGCGTATTCAGGCGCATAGCCCGCAGCCTCAGGCGGAGGTTCATCTTCCCACGGTGGCGCGTCACTTCCCCAGTCGCTCGGCGGAGGCTCGTCGGCAGAAGTCGCCTCAAGCGGTGCAAATCCTCCGCTTTCAGCCGCTGGTGGCGTGGCCGGTGCCTGAACTTGGCGCACGTCCACAGGAGGCCTGGCCGGTGCGGGAACAGGTATTGGAGCGGGCGCAGGAGGCTGCGAAGGTTCGGGAACTGGTGCGGGCACCGGTGCGGGAGCCGCTTCAGCCTTTGCTTGAGGCGCCAAAGCCGCTGACGCCGGAACCGCTGCGGCCTTTTCAGGCGCCGGTGCGGCTGTTTTCAGAGTTTTTTTCAGCCTCGGCCAGCGTGGCCGATGGCGGTCTCACGGGCGCAGCACCCTGCCCTGCACCGGCCTTGAACGGCAACAAGCGCAGCAGCACCATGGTCAGACCGGCAAACTCGTCTGGCGCGAGGCCCAACTCCGCACGGCCGTGAATGCATAGGCTATAAAGCAACTGGGTTTCATCGGCCGGCAGCAGCGCCGACAGGCGCGCAGTCTCCTGCGCATCAGGATCGGTGTCGTCCACCCCCATGTCAGGCACGGCTTGGTGCACCGCCATGCGCTGCAGCACCATGGCCATGTCCTCCAGGGTGGTCGCCGCGGAGAGCCCGTTGGCCCGCAATTGCTCCGAAAGCTCGACCACTGCCTTGCCGTCACCCTGGGCCAAGGCGCCGATCAATTGGAACACCACACTGCGGTCAACGCTGCCGAGCATCTGCCGCACGGCAGCCTCCTGCAGTTGGCCGCTGCCGAAGGCAATGGCCTGATCGGTCAGGCTCAAGGCGTCGCGCATCGAACCACGGGCGGCGCGCGCCAGCAGCCGCAGGGCCGGCTGCTCCGCGGGCACACTTTCCTGTTCCAGCACCTTTCCCAAGTGACCCAGCACCACCTCAGGCGCCATCGGCCGGAGGTTGAACTGCAGGCAACGGCTCAACACCGTGACGGGCACTTTCTGCGGATCCGTGGTGGCGAGCACGAACTTCAGGTATTCGGGCGGCTCTTCCAGCGTTTTCAACATGGCGTTGAACGCCGTGTTGGTCAGCATGTGCACCTCATCGATCATGAAGACCTTGAAGCGGCCCTGAACCGGCTTGTAGACCGCCTGCTCCAGCAACTGCTGCACCTCGTCCACGCCGCGGTTGCTGGCGGCGTCAAGCTCGGTGTAATCGACGAAACGGCCCGCATCGATTTCGGTGCAGGCGGGGCAAACACCGCATGGCGTGGCCGTAATACCACCTTGCCCGTCCGGCCCGACGCAGTTGAGCGATTTGGCCAATATTCGGGAAACCGTGGTCTTGCCCACGCCCCGTGTACCTGTAAACAGGTAGGCGTGATGCAGCCGCTGCTGCGTGAGCGCGTTGGTCAGGGCCTGCACCACGTGCTCCTGGCCCACCATTTCGGAGAAGTTCCGCGGCCGGTATTTTCGGGCCAGCACCAAGTAAGACATGGCCCGATTCTACGGGGTGGGCGAGGTCTTCCGTATTTCGTTCATGAACCCTCGGGCGCCTGCTCCCGGAACAGAACATGGATCAGAACATCGTGTTGCCGTTGGCCGATTTCTCAGGCACTGGTTGCACGACATCCCAGTGCTCGACGATCTTGCCGTCCTGGACGCGGAAGATATCCACGACCGCGGCACCTCGTTGCTCGGAGCTGCGCTGTGAATGCACGTGGAGATACACCAGATCGCCATCGGCGGCGCTGCGGACCACCTTGGCCCGGGATTGAGGATTCTTCTGGAACGTGTCCTTGAAGAAATTCACGAAAGGCGCCTTGCCATCCGGTACATACGGGTTGTGTTGCTTGTAGCTCTCGACGATCACATCCGCCGCTTCCATCTCGTGCTTGTTGAAGAAGCGGTCGTAGAAATTGACCACCAGCTGCCGGTTGGCTTCCTCCTTGGCGACATCGCGCTGTTGCGCCTGTACGGCCGACGCACTGAAAGCCCCACCCACCAGCAGGGCTGGCAGCAATGAAAGCGGATTGAAAACGATGAGACAGCATGCAAGGCTCCTGTGAATGATCCAAAAATGATCTGAATAAACGTGCCAATGACTTCGCTCGTGAGACACACGACATTCGGCGAAATAGTGAGGTCAATCTTGCCCAGTTAGTTCAGGGGCGACTATCAATGCCCATTTGAAATTGTTTGAATGGATTTCGAATGGCCATTACCCCCATTTCATCTCGCCCTTGGCCACTTTGGCGCCAATCTGCAGCGCCACATTCATACCGGCTCATACCGGCCTCCGGGTAGCGCCGCGCCATGGCGGCGATCAATGCGGCGCTGTCCTTGGCCTTTGGCAGTTCCTCTTCGAAGACAGCCAGGTAGTCGCGGGTGTATGAAAGCGTGGAAGCATCCAGCGCCCCATTGCTTGCCATATGGCCAGGCACCACAATGGCTGGCTCGCGCGCGGCCATGGCGTCCAGATTCTTGATCCATGCCGCGCGCAACGCCGGCGTCGGGGTATCGGCCGTCCACACGTGCACGCCTGAAAATACCATCACGCCGCCGGTTAGCCATGCCTTCGGCCGCGACGATGTTGATGACATGCCCCTCCAGGCTCAGCGCAGGGCCATCAAAGGTTTCGGGGAAAACGATATCGGCCTGCGTCTGCGGTCCGTTTTCCTTGAGCTGAGGCCCCCAGGCCTCCAGCTTCTTCTGCACGTTCGCACGGATGGCCGTAATGGTGTCGGAGGCCGCGAGCACCTTGGCCTGGGGAAAGGCCGCCTTGATGGGGCCCAGGCTGAAGTAGTAATCCGGATCGCTCTGGCTGACGTAGATGGCCGTCAGGTTCTTGCCCGAGGCCTTGATCGCATCCGCTACGGCGCGGCCATCGGATAGCGAGAACCCGCCGTCGACCAAGAGCGCGTCCTTGGCTCCGGAAAGCAGCACAGGCGCGCGAAAGAAGCCATGCTCCCCGGCGGGGAAATGCCTCCATTGCAACGGGGTCGAGGGAGCTTGTGCACTGGCGCAGCCAGCCAGGGCAGTGGCGGCACCCGCCGCAGCGGCGCCTTGGAGAATTTCTCGGCGAGTCATCATGATGGTTGCTTGGTGTTCGGGAAAAAGAAAAGAAAAAGGGACACCGGCAGGCCACTCAACATCTTCGGCATGACGGCATTTCTTGATCGGAGCCGTCATGGTAGGAATCGCCTATTGATAGATAAATACCAATGAAGCAGACTCATAGTATGGAAAAAGCACACAATAGCCTGGACACCGGAGCGAATCAGTTCAATAACCTGAAGCGCCTGGCCTATTTCACTGCTGTAGTGGAAACAGGCAGCTTCACGGCGGCGGCAGACCGTCTCGGCATCACCAAAGCCGTGGTCAGCCAGCAGGTGGCGCGGCTCGAGCGCGATTTCCATGCCACGCTGCTCTCGCGCACCACCCGAAAAGTGCTGCCTACCGACGCAGGCCAGGCGTTCTACCAACGCTGCGCGCGGATCCTGCGCGAAGCGGGAGACGCTTTCGACGAACTGGCGGAAGTGGCATCGGAGCCCTCCGGCACGCTGCGCCTGACGGCGCCGCTCGACTACGGCATCATCGCCGTGGTGCCCGCCATTGCGGAATTCACCCGGCGATTTCCGCAATGCAAGGTGGATGCGGTGCTCCGTGATCAGGCATTGGACCTCATGTCCGGGCAAGCCGAACTGGCTATCCGGGTCGGCTGGCTGACAGAACAACACCTGCAGGCGCGTCAAATCGACACTTTCAGGCAAGTGCTCGTGGCCTCAGCCGCCTGGCATGAACAAGTCAGTAAGCTCGCCGGGCCGGAGGAGCTGACCGCCCTGCCGTTTCTGGCAAACACGGCCCTGCGCGAGCCCACGCACTGGCAGTTTTCGCGCCACGGCGCCGAACCGCAGCAGGTGTCGGTGCGTTCGGTCATGTCCATGGATGCGACGCTGGCCGTGCGAGAGGCTGTGCGGCACGGAGCCGGACTGTCGATCCTGCCAGACTTCGCCGTCCAGGAGGACTTGGCCGCAGGACGGTTGATTCATGTCCTGCCCCAATGGGGCTTGCCCTCAGGAGGCATCCATGCGGTGTTCCCCGCCGCGCGCTTCAGGCCAGCCAAGGTCAGGGCCTTTGTGGATTTGATCCAGGAAAGAAGGTGGGGCCAAGAGCGTGTTCAAAAAGAAAGCAGCCAGTAGCAAGCGCGACAAAAACTGATGTATTCAGACAACGCTGACAAGCACAAAAAGCAAATCAACGGTATGCTGCAGCGCAACAGAATTAGTTGTAGTCTGTTTCACGATCATGACCAAAGGCCTCGGCATTGGTACAAAAGTTCGTGAACGCTGTTTTACTGTCATGCTTGCCCACGTAGAAAGCCCTGACGTTTCAGATACCGACACCGCCCTGGCCACTGCCTGCCCTGAAGCGGCAGCCTTGGTGCGGGCCCTCAATGGTTGCTGCCACCCGCGCGCTGGCCGCCTGCTGGCGCGGCTGGGTGATTGTGAGGGTGCTGACCAGATCGACTCGCTGCGAGCCGAGGTATTCAATCTTTTGGCCCTCAGTTTTGGCCCTACGGAAGCTCAGCGGCGTCTATTGCCCCTACAATAGCAAGTGACGGGCCTTCCCGCATGGTGAAGCGGCCAACCGGGTCAGGTGGGGAACCAAGCAGCCCTAACTGTGTAGCCAGTGCCGGGGTAAAGGCTCGTCACCCTTTCTTTTCTTTCGAATTCAGCGGCGCGCCTCTCGCAGCGGCTCATCTTGCAGCGGTAATGTGCAATACTTTTGCATGAAACGCCGCAACGCACTCAAATCCTTCAGTCTGGTTGCCCTGCCGGGCTTGCTGGCCGCTTGCGGGCCAGGCGACAGCGCCACCCCCTCGCCTCCGCCACCCGCCCCATCTCCCGCTGACCGCTGGACAGCCGGCAGCCTGCTCAATGCAGGCTCTTTCGGCGCCGGTACCCCTTCCCTGACCTTGCAGGCTGATGGCACCGACCGGATGCTCGCGCTGACGGGCCCGGGTTCTGAATCGCTTGCCTTTGCCATCAACTCAGCCGCCGGGTCGGCGCTGACGCTGCAGCGCCCTACGTCGTATGCCAATATTTTTGCAGCGGTGCCGAACATGAGCGGTGGAATGCTCTGGATATGGCAGGTAGATGGTGGAGCTGGTGTTCAGCAGTTGCTCTATGCGCTCAGCGACGGCACGAGTGGGCAGATCGGCGTCACCCGCACCCTGCCCGTGCTACCAGCCCCGTCATTGCAAGCCAAGGTCATGGCGCAGGATGCCAACGGCAATGCGCTGGTGCGCTGGGCCAGTGGCCCCCTGGACAGCGCTGGGCAACCCACCCAAGGCGGCCTGCTGCGCTTCATCTCGGCCACGCAAGCCTGGAGCGCCCTACCTTTGCCCAACGCCTTGGCCAGCCCCAACCTGCTCGCCAACTCAGGCGCCGTTTTCGACAGCAATGGCCGCGCCTGGCTGATTCAGCCTACTCCCGGCACAGCAGCCGGTGAATGGACCCTTGTGCTGTATAGCCTGGTGTCCGGCGCATCGGGTTGGACAGTTGGCCCGCAGGTACCGGCCAGCACGCCGCGCGCCTCGGCTTTTCAGATGGTCATCGATGGCAAGAACCGGCTTGTGGTGGCGCATAGCCCCAGTAATGGCTCCACGCTCTCCGTCTCCCGTTTCGACCCCAACGGCACAGGCTGGAGCGACCTGCCCGCCCCTACCTTGTCAAGCCAAGGCTACCGGTTGAGCGTGGATGCGCCAGGCAACCTGTGGGCGCTTGGAACCACCTCGGCCGCGCGCTACGACAATGCTTCGTCCAGTTGGACCGGCCCCAAGAATTTCGATTTCACGCCGGCAGACGCTCAGCAAGGCAACGGAGAGTGGCCGCTGGCTCTGGCAGCCGACAGTCTGGGCAATACCTGGGCCGTGGGCGTGCGCCGCAAGGCGGCGGGGCAAGACTTGCCGGTGCTGTGGATCAACCTCTTCAGTGCCACTACCCGCCAATGGTCCGAAGCCGGCAGTTTGGCCGTGCAAGGCGGCGACAACAGCGCTTTCGTTCAGCCTTCGCAAGGCCTGGGCCCAACCTTCCAGGTGGCCCTGGGGCTCGATACGCAGAACCGCCCTGTGGCAGCAGTCACTGAAATACTCCGGGCGAGCGCGAGCAGCTACCAAGCCCGCACGTGGATCGCACGCGGCCAATCCGCGTAGCGATTTCAGAGCTGGTTCACGGCTCGGCGCGCCCTTCATTGACCTCGCGCGCCGGCATGGAAAGCAGCGTGGTCAATGCACTGGAGAGCATCATCATGCCCCAGAAGATGAAGAAAGTGACCGTGTAGACCGCCTCGCGCGACCACTCCAGCGGCGAACCGAACAGGCTAAGCGCTTCGGGGTCGAACACCGCAAACACCATCATCTCCAATACGGCCGCCACCAGGAAGGCCGGCCACGCAATCCACATCAGTCGTTCACGGAGCATGGGAGTTCCTTGCGGGCGGCTCAAGGATGGCCGGGCTGGCGGGCCGGGGCCATCCCCTGCAGGGGCTTGCCCGACTCCGGCGATGCGGCGTGATTGCGCGCCTGCATGGCGGGCGTCAGGGATGGATCGTGCCCGTCAGCCGGTTGTTGCGTCTGGGCGCCAGCGCGAGGCGTGTCGGCATAGACAGGGTCAGGTCTGCTGACCGCCAGGTACAGCGTGATGAACGATGCCACGACCACCACCAGCGGCCCGCCCACCACCAGCCACATGTGCCCGTACTTCCACCACGGGCCCGAAGAAACATTCTGGACTGCGCTATTCATTGATCACCTCGGCACCATGAAAACTGATTTTTCCTTCACTTCGCCACCCCCTTCGGAACGCACCTCGATATGAATCTCGTGCGAGCCTGATGGCGCGGCATCGTAGGGCAATTGCAACCGCACCGGCACCCAGAGCCCCTGCGCGCCATCGACGATCACGCGCTTGTCGGTCACCAGCTGCAGCCCCGTCAGGCCAGTGGCCGTGATGTCATAGGTCTGCGGTTTCTCGGTGGCGTTCATGATCTGAACGCGATAGACGTTCTCGATCTTGTTCCCATCGACCACGCGCGCCAAAGTGGCCCGATCACGCACGATGTCCACCTTGAACGGCGTCCGTAGCACAAGACTGCCTACGAGCGCCAGGGTCAGCGCCGCCAGAATGCCGCCATAGATCAGCACGCGCGGGCGCAACACGTGGCGCAGGATCTGGCTGCCGTTCCACCCTTTGGCCAGCGCATTCTCCGTGGAATAGCGGATCAGCCCCCTCGGGTAGCCCACCTTGTCCATCACACCATTGCAAACGTCGATGCACGCAGCGCAACTGATGCATTCGTATTGCAGGCCCTTGCGAATATCGATGCCCGTCGGGCACACCTGCACACACAGCGTGCAATCCACGCAATCGCCCAGGCCGGCAGCCCGGTGATCGGTCTTGCGCGAGCGGGCACCGCGCGGCTCGCCGCGGGCGGCGTCATAAGTGACGACCAGTGTGTCCTTGTCGAACATCGCGCTCTGGAAGCGCGCGTAGGGGCACATGTACTTGCAGACCTGCTCGCGCATGTAGCCCGCGTTGCCGTAGGTGGCAAATCCGTAGAAAAAGATCCAGAAGATTTCCCAGGGGCCCAGCGTCCATTGAACGACATGCAAGGCCAGTTCCTGGATGGGCGTGAAATAGCCCACGAAAGTAAAGCCGGTCCACAAGCCCACCGCAATCCAGACGAACTGCTTGAGCGCCTTGCGCGCGAACTTGTTCACCGACATGGGCGCCGCATCCAGCCGCATGCGGGCCGAACGGTCACCTTCTATTTTTTTCTCGATCCACAGATAGATCTCGGTGTACACCGTCTGCGGGCAGGCATAGCCGCACCACTGGCGCCCGGCCACTGCCGTGAACAGAAACAGCAGCATGGCCGAGATGATGAGGATGCCCGACAGGTAGATCACATCCTGCGGATACAGCACCAGTCCAAAAATGTAGAACCGCCGGGCATCCAGATCGAACAGCACCGCCTGTCTGCCGCCCCACTGCAACCAGGGCAACCCATAGAAAAATATCTGCGTGGCATAGACGAAGAACCAGCGCCACTTGGCAAACAAGCCGGTGACGCTGCGCGGATAGATCTTCTTCTGCGCCTGGTACAGCGACACCATGACTTCGTCGGCCGGCACGGCGCCAGCAGCCACCTCCGCTGCGGTGGTTTTTGAGGAAGAGGAACTAGGGCGTGTCATCAATTAAAACCCCCACGCGCTGACTCGCCCTGGGGATGGATACGCGAAGGCAGGCGCAGGCCGTAGTGATCTACGGTCAAGACTGCCGACAAAGTAGACGCCGCAGGGCGAGCCAGCCTGTAGGGTTGCCAAGCCAGGGGGCGCCATGCGTTGTTGTGGCTCGCTTGTGTACAGTAGTACACGGCGCTCTCCACGCCTAGCTTGGTGCCCCCTGGCTTGGCAACGCGTGGGGGTTTTAATTGATGACACGCCCTAGTGTTCAAGTCACTGATCCGGTTCGCGGAGGGTTATGTCCCCCGCCTGAAAAAATTCAATTCACAGCCTTGGACGCCGCCTCAGCGGGCACCGCCCCCGAGGCCCCATACGTAGGCCGTGAGCACATTCAATTGCTCGGGCGTGAACTTGGACGACCAGGCGGGCATGACGTTGGTCTTTCCGTTGTTGATCATGCTGACGATGTGGGTTTCAACCCCCGCACCGTCGAGCCAGATGTTGTCGGTCAGGTTCGGCGCCCCCAGGGCCTGGTTGCCTTTGCCGTCAGGGCCGTGGCAGGCGGCGCAAGCCACGAACTTCGATTTGCCCAGGCTGGCACGCACGGAATCATTCGGAGACCCCGAGAGGCTGAGCACGTAGTGAGCCACATTGCGCACATCGTCAGGCGAGCCCACCGCGGCCGCCATGGGCGGCATCATGCCGGTCCGCCCGTTGGCGATGGTTTCGTGGATCTTCTCGGGCGTGCCGCCCCACAGCCAGTCGGCGTCGACCAGGTTCGGATAGCCCTTGCCGCCGCGCGCGTCGGAGCCGTGGCATTGGGCGCAGTTGTTCATGAACAGGCGGTCGCCAATGGCCCTGGCCTTGGGATCCTTGGCCAACTGTTCGGCGCTCATGCCCGCAAACGCGGCGTAGATAGGCGCCGTCTGCTCGTTGCCCTTGGCCACTTCACGCTCGAACTGGCCGGTTTGGGTCCACTTGAGCGAGCCTTCGTAGGTGCCCAGACCCGGGTACAGAAACAGGTAAGCCAGCGCGAACAGCACGGTGATGATGAACAGCCCGACCCACCAGCGCGGCAGGGGGTTGTTCATTTCCCGCAGATCGCCGTCCCATACGTGGCCGGTGGTGTTGTCGGCGTCGGTCATGGCCTTGGTCTTGCCGCTGATCCACAGCAATACCAAGCACCCCAATATGCCGCCGATGGTGACCACTGAAATGAACAGCGGCCAGAAATTGTTCGTAAAGTCGCTCATTTTTAATTCCTTGTGACGACTGCCTCGACGCGTCTCAATCCTGCTCGAAGGGCAGGTTCGCCGCCTCGTCGAAGCGCGCCTTGTTCTTGCTCGACCAGGCCCAGGCCACGATGCCGATGAAAACGACCAGCGCCACGACCGTCACGATGCTGCGCAGACTGTTGATGTCCATGATGGGTCTCTCGAAAAATCATTTACGGTGGATGCCCATGCCTTGCAGATAGGCGATCACGGCGTCGAGTTCGGTCTTGCCCTTGAGCTCCGCTGGTGCTTTGGCGATTTCCTCGTCCGTATAGGGCGCACCCAGTGCGCGCAGCCCCTTCATATGGGTCTGGATCGAGTCCGCATCAGCGGCATTCTTCTCAAGCCAGGGGTAAGCCGGCATGTTCGATTCAGGCACCACATCGCGCGGGTTGTGCAAGTGGGCACGATGCCAGTCATCGCTGTAGCGTCCGCCTACGCGCGCCAGATCCGGGCCGGTGCGCTTGCTGCCCCACAGGTGGGGGTTGTCGTAGACAAACTCGCCCGCCACCGAGTAGGGGCCATAGCGCAGTGCTTCGGCGCGGAAGGGGCGGATCATCTGTGAATGGCAGTTGGCGCAGCCTTCGCGGATGTAGACATCCCGCCCCACCACTTGCAGGGCCGTGTAGGGCTTCAGGCCTTCAATGGGCTGCGTGGTCGATTTCTGGAAGAACAGCGGCACGATTTCGACGAGGCCGCCGATGGAGACCACGATCAGGATCAGCACGATCATGAGAAAGTTGTTGGTCTCGATCTTGGCGTGGCCGGAGATTTTTTCTTGAGCCATGTGTATTCCTTCCAATTCAGGCGTGCGCAGCAGCAGTCGGGATCGGCACCGGTACGGCGCGCCCGGCAGTTGCCGTCTTGATCGTGTTCCACAACATGATCACCATGCCGCCCAGGTAGAGTAGGCCGCCCAGCAGGCGCAGCACATAGAACGGGTAGGTCGCTTTCACGGACTCCACGAAGGTGTAGGTGAGCGTGCCGTCGGCGTTGACCGCGCGCCACATCAGGCCCTGCATCACGCCGGCAATCCACATGGCGGCGATGTAGACCACGATGCCGATGGTGGCGATCCAGAAGTGCGCCTCGATCGCCTTGGTGCTGTACATCTGGGTGCGGCCGAACAGGCGCGGGATCATGTAGTAGAGCGAACCCATGGTGATCAGGCCCACCCAGCCGAGCGCGCCGGAGTGCACGTGGCCGACAGTCCAGTCGGTGTAGTGGCTGAGGGCGTTGACGGTCTTGATCGACATCATCGGGCCCTCGAAGGTGGACATGCCGTAGAACGACAGCGCCACGATCAGGAAACGCAGGATCGGATCCTCGCGGAGCTTGTGCCAGGCGCCCGAGAGCGTCATGATGCCGTTGATCATGCCGCCCCAGCTGGGCGCCAGCAGGATCAGCGAGAACACCATGCCTACGCTCTGTGCCCAGTCAGGCAGCGCGGTGTAGTGCAGGTGGTGCGGGCCGGCCCACATGTAGGTGAAGATGAGCGCCCAGAAGTGCACGATGGACAGCCGGTAGCTGTACACCGGGCGGCCCGCCTGCTTGGGGATGTAGTAGTACATCATGCCCAGGAAGCCCGCGGTCAGGAAGAAGCCCACGGCGTTGTGGCCGTACCACCACTGCACCATGGCGTCCTGCACGCCGGCATAGGCGGAATAGGATTTCATGAAGCCCACCGGCAACGCGGCGCTGTTGACGATGTGCAGCAGCGCGATGGCCAGGATGAAGCCGCCATAGAACCAGTTGGCCACGTAGATGTGCTTGACCTTGCGCGTGCCCACGGTACCGAAGAACACCACCGCATAGGCCACCCACACGACAGCGATCAGGATGTCGATGGGCCACTCGAGTTCGGCGTATTCCTTGCTGCTGGTATAGCCGAGCGGCAAGGTAATGACGGCCAGCACGATGACCAGTTGCCACCCCCAGAAAGTAAAGGCAGCCAGCTTGTCGGAGAACAGCCGCACCTGGCAGGTGCGCTGCACCACGTAGTAGGACGTGGCCATCAGGCCGCTGCCGCCAAAGGCGAAGATCACCGCATTGGTATGAAGCGGCCTGAGCCGGCCGTAACTGAGCCACGGGATGCCCAGATTCAGCTCGGGCCAGGCCAGTTGGGCGGCAATGATCACCCCCACCAGCATGCCAATCACGCCCCACACCACCGTCATGATGGTTAACTGTCTGACCACTTTGTCGTTGTAGACCGTGGCTTGCTTATTGGCGAATGTCATTTCGACCTCTTCCTGTTAAATGCCCCCAGGGTCAAGCCTTGCTTGACCCGCCCCCCTCCGGGGGTCAAGAAAACCGGGGGCAACCCGGCGTTTTCCTGAGAATCATGAACAGTGTCCGCGAGTGGCCCATGTTTTCACTTGATGTGAATCAAGTCAATGCCGGATAAGGAGCGATGCGGTGAAGCCACTTGTCCGGCATGGCGTCAGTCATGCTCGAAGATGCGCTCGCCCTCGCGCTCGATATCGTCAAATTGGCCACGATAGATGGCCCACCACAAGGCGCCGAGGATGAAAAAAACCAACACCACGGAAAGCGGTATCAGCAAATAGAGAATGTCCATCAGTTCTCCTCTGGAACCGGCATGGCAGCCGGTGTCTCTGCCGACATGGCTGACGACAGGCGCAGTGCATTGAGCACCACGAGAAGCGAGCTCGCCGCCATGCCGAGGCCAGCCAACCAAGGGGGCATCCAGCCGGCGATGGCCAATGGCACACCGATCGCGTTGTAGGCTGCCGCCCAAGCCAGATTCTGCCGCACGATCCGCATCGTGTGGCGGGCACGGCCCACGGCGGCCGGAATCAGGCAGAGCCGCTCACCCAGCACCACGAAATCAGACTGCGCCCGGGCCAGCGGCACCGAACGCCCGAAAGCAAATGAAATATGCGCCCCTGCCAGGACCGGGCCATCATTCAAGCCATCCCCTACCATGGCAACCGTTGCACCGCCTTGCTGCGCCAGTTGCATGGCAGCCAGCTTGTCGGCGGGCGTACAGCCGCCGCGGGTATCTTCGATACCCGCCAGTTTCCCCAGGCGCGCAGCGGCTTCCGGCCGATCACCCGAGAGGAGCCGCACGCCAACCCCCTGCGCCAGCAAGGCCGCCACGGCCTGCCTGGCATCAGGCTGCAGATCTTCCTGCCACTCAAAGCTGGCAAGCCACCCGCTTTCATCACTCAAATGAGAGGCCAAGCCTTCATTCATAGTTGCAGGGGCGCCACAGAACAAGGCAGAGCCCAACTTCACGTGCTGCGGCGCCGCATCCGCCGCGGACACGAGCGCACATACACCCTGCCCGGCCAACTCTTCTTGCTCGCTGATCCGCCAACCCTCCGGCACCAACCCGGCCTGCTCGGCCTCGGCCACCAGAGCCCGCGAAACAGGATGCAAGCTGCCCCGGGCCAGCGCAGCCCCAAGAGCCAGCGCCCGCTCGCGCGTCACGCCTTCGCGCAGCCGAACGTGTTCCAGCACGAAGGCGTCACGCGTAAGGGTGCCCGTCTTGTCGAACACCACGGTATCGACGCCGGCCAACACTTCCAGCGCCTCCAGCCGGCGCACCAGCACGCCGCTTCGGGCCAGGCTGCCGGCGCTGGCCAGCATGGCGGCTGGCGTGGCCAGCGACAGCGCGCAGGGACATGTCACCACCAGAATCGAGACCGCGATCATCAGCGCATGGCCTGGATCGCTAGGCCACCACCAGGCGCACGCCAGGCCGGCAGCCAACAGCACGAATATCAGGAATGGCTTGGCCAGCCGATCGGCCAGTTGAGCAATACGCGGCTTGCTGCTGGACGCCTGCTCCATCAGCGCGACGATCTGTGCGTAGCGGGTATCGGCTCCGACCTGCGTCACCTGCACCTCAACCGCCGCGGTCAGGTTGTGGCTGCCCGCGATCACCTGCGCACCCACGCCTCGGGCCAGCGGCGTGGACTCTCCCGTGAGCAAGGCTTCGTCGGCCATGGTGCCGCCGCGCAGCACGACCCCATCAGCCGGGAACACCTCGCCCGGCAGCACACGGACCACGTCACCCACCCGCACCCGCCGTGCCGCCACGCGCTCCCACGAGCCATCGGCGGACAGCCGCTCCACACTCTCAGGCAGGCGGTGCATCAACGCCTCCAGCGCACCAGCGGTGCGGTCGCGCAGGCGCAGCTCCAACCAGCGCCCGGTCAGCAGGAAAAACACGAACATGGTCAGCGAGTCGAAATACACCTCGCGCCCGAACACCCCCTGGGGCTCGAAGGTACCCAGCATGCTGACGGCGAATGTGATGACCATGCCCAGAGACACCGGCAGATCCATGCTGACGCGGCGCAGCTTCAGATCAAGCAGCGCATTGCGGAAAAAGGGCTGGCAGGAAAACAGCATCACCGGGATCGACAGCACCCAGGACGCCCAGCGCAACAAGTGCACGATATCGGGTTCGATTTCGCCCGGCTCAGTGAAGTATGTCGGCGTGGCATACATCATCACCTGCATCATGCACAGGCCCGCCACGCCCAGGCGCCACATCATCTTGCGGGTTTCGGCACGGCGCCGCTCGGCAGCGAAGGCATCGTGGGCCGGCAGCGGCCGGTAACCGGAGCGCAGCGCGGCTTGCATCCAGGCCGACGGCCGGGTAGCGCCCTCTTCCCACACCACGCTCCCGCGATGGCTTGCGGCGCTCACTTCAACCGAATGCACACCGGGCACCGCGCGCAACGCGTCCTCGATGGTGACCGCGCAAGCCGCGCAGTGCATGCCCTCGAAGACAATCGTGGATTCCCAGCATGCGCCATCGGCCGCTCCAGCAGGGGCGGAAACCCGCCGGCTGAATTCCATCCATTCATCGGGCTCATCGAGCAACGCCCATTGCGAAGCACCGCCCGGCGGCGGCTCGGCTCGCGCAGCCCCCTCGGACAGGGGAGATATGACGGCAGCGCTCTGCATGCCCCCGAATGTACGCCCAATACCCAATGCGAACTTGACCCATATCAAGATAAGCCGCCATGCGCTTGGTATGGTTGAGTGGCAGTCTAGAGTCTTGTACAGGAATTTGGCGCAGACTGTGATTCCGGTTCACTTGAGGAGATAGACCATGTTCAAACGCATTCTCGTGGCCACTGACGGCTCCCCACTGTCCAAAAAAGCAGTCAACAGTGCCATCTCTCTGGCAGTCACCTGTGGCGCCGAATTGATCGCGCTGAAGATTATTCCGCGTTACCCGCAAAGCTACTTCGAAGGTTCCATCGCGTTGTCAGTCGACGATGTGAAACGGGTCGAAAAGCAATGGACCGAAGAAGGCCAGGCCATTGTCGATACCGTGAAAAAGGCGGGCGAAGCCAAAGGTGTGAAAGTCAAGGCCCTGGTGGTCAAATCGGATGTGGTGTCCGAAGCGTTGATTGCCGCCGCCAAAAAGCACAAGGCCGATGTGATCGTGATGGCTTCGCATGGCCGCCGGGGCGTCAAGCGTCTGTTGCTGGGCAGCGAGACGCAGCAGGTGCTAACCCACTCCGAGATCCCGGTGCTGGTGCTCAGGTAAGTTTCAGAAGCCCTGGAAGGCCGCCACCTGGCGGCCAGATGTCAACCAAAACAAAACCCCGGCTGCGGGCAGACCCGCGGCCGGGGTTGGTTTCATTTTTACGGGCAGCCGCCTCTTCAGCGAGGCACCACGTCCCCAATATCGTCCGCCGGAGGCGCGGCGAGAGTCGCCTGGGAGGGAGGTGTCACGGAAGCTGGCGCTGGTGTGTAGCCCGCCAGCCCTTCCCGAAGCCCCATCTCCAGCCGGTCGACGCGCGAGTGCAGATCGCGGTTATGGCTCTCCACTGCCTGTACCAAACGCGAGATCTCGGCATCAGCGGGGCGCTCGCGCAGGCCCATCTCGGCACGGTCCACACGGGAAAGGGTTTCCCGGCTCTGGTTGTTGATGACTTCAGAGAGCCGTGCCACTTCACGGTCCAGGTGTGCACGCAGATCGGTGAAACGCGAGGCCTCGGCCTTGTCCGCAAGATCGCGTTGAATGGCCAGTTCCTTGGCGTGCCGGCGCGTCTCGAACAGCACCGTGGCCTGCATGTAGGCAATCAGTCCCACAAACACCGCCGCCAGCAGCGCCATCAAACCCAGCAGGACCAAACCCAGCGGTGCGCGGATGTCGGTATAGATCAGCGACAGATCGGTCGGCGTGGTCATCTGCTGCCAGTTGACGCCCACGAAGATGACGATAAGCGCGCCAACCAGCAGCAGAAAAAGGGACCTCAAGGACATAGCGGGTGATTCCTTCCAAATGGGTAGATGGGAACAACGCGGAACTCACCACCGCGCTGTTCGATGTGCCGAGTGTAGCGGCCCCACCCGGCCGGGGCTGTCAGCCGCCGCCTACGATCTCGCCTTAAATGAGAGGAGTGTGACTTTGTAGAGTTGCGGTGCAACACGCCATCACGCCTTCCTCTGGGAATTCCCGGCCTCCCGTTGACTCAAGGAGGCGGCGTGACGTCCACTAGGAGCGGTTTTCTCACTCTCATTGTTGAAAAGGCACACAAACTCTTGATTTCAAAGCGCTTTACGAGTGATCCAGAGTTTCTGTGGATAACTTTGTTGATAGCCTTGGGTGAAATCGGCTCAAGCCTTGTAAATCAAGGCTTTGCTTAGAATGCCCGCAAAAGCAGCAGTTTTATAAATACCAATAAAATCAACCACTTAGAAAACCATGAATTTTCATAAAAGAAGCTGAGCCTGCTTCAAATCTTGACGCAGCGCAGCATGTTTTTTGTGCATAAGCGGCACTTCGCCAGTGCCCCGCCCGCGCCGGTTTTGTGCGTGATCCCACAACCCCGGCCTTCCAGGATCGCACATGGACAAGCGAATACTCAGGCCGCGAACAAGCCCTTGTGGCGCTCCCGAAGCAGGTTCTTCTGCACCTTGCCCATCGTATTGCGGGGCAATTCGGCTTCGATGAAGCAGCGCTTGGGGATTTTGAAGTTGGCCAGCCGCGCCTTCAGCTCGGCCAGCAATGCATCGCCGCTCAACTGTGCCCCTGGCTTGGCAATCACCACCGCCACCCCCACCTCGCCAAAATCGGGATGGGGCACGCCCACCAGTGCGCTTTCGGCCACGCCGGGCAACTCATTCAGGTATCCCTCGATTTCTGCCGGATAGACGTTATAGCCACCGCTGATGATCAGGTCCTTGCTGCGCCCGACGATGGTGACATAGCCGCGCTCATCCTGCAGGCCGACGTCGCCGGTCTTGAAAAAGCCATCGGCGGTGAACTCTTCCGCGGTCTTTTCAGGCATGCGCCAGTAGCCTGCGAAGACGCCCGGCCCCGCCACCTGGATACCGCCGATCTCACCCGCCGGCATCGGTTGGCCGCCATCATCCTGCACGCGCAACTGAACACCGGGCAACGGGAAACCAACGGTTCCGCCGCGCCGGTCGCTCTGGTTGCCGTAGCGCGCGTCGGCCTGGTAGGGGTTACTGGTCAGCATGATGGTCTCGCTCATGCCGTAGCGCTCCAGGATCGTGTGGCCGGTACGCTCCTTCCATTCATTGAAGGTTTCCAGCAGCAGCGGCGCGGATCCGCTGATGAACAGCCGCATGCGGGCCGCCTGCTCGCGATCGAGGGCGGGTTCGGCCAGCATGCGCACGTACAAGGTCGGCACGCCCATGAACACGGTCGCGCGCGGCATATAGGCAATGGCACGCTTGGGATCGAACTTTCCCATCCATAGCATCTTGCTGCCATTCAGCAGCGCGCCGTGAATAGCCACGAAAAGACCGTGCACGTGGAAGATCGGCAGTGCATGGATCAGCACGTCGCCCTTCTGCCAGCCCCAGTAGTCCTGGAGCATGCGCGCATTCGAGAGCAGGTTGCCGTGCGAAAGCATGGCCCCCTTGCTGCGGCCAGTGGTGCCGCTGGTGTAGAGGATGGCGGCCAGATCATCGGCACGCCTCACGGCCGGCGTCTGCCGGTCGCTGCAGTGCGCCGCGCGCTCGAGCAGGCTGCCCGTGCGATCGTCGTCCAGCGTGAAGACATGGCGCGCGCCGGCCTTGAAAGCGAGCTTGCTGACCCAATTGAAATTCTTGCTGGAGCAGACCACCACCGCCGGTTCGGCGTTGCCCACGAAATACTCGATCTCGGCGCTCTGGTAAGCGGTATTGAGAGGCAAAAACGCAAAGCCCGCGCGCAACGTGGCCAGATACAGCAACATCGCCTCGACCGATTTCTCCACCTGCACCGCCACCCGGGGCGGTACGCCATCGGGAGAAGCGGGAATATCGAGCGACTGCAGCAGATTGGCCATCATCGCCGTGGCGCGGTCCAGGTCGCGCCAGGAATAGGCCAGACCGTCATCGGTCTCGACGGCCGTGGCATCCAGATCAGCGGGGAAACCGGCGCGCAGCGCCACGAAAAGGTTGTCGTTGCTCATGGTGAATAGAGACAGGTTGAAAGCGCCCCTGGGGGCGTGGCGGCCATTTTCCAGACGTCAGTCGAATTGTGGCACCCGCTTGCTCAAAAACGCCGAAATGCCTTCCCGATGCTCCGGGCTATCGGCGTAGGTATAGGCATCCGGCAGCAATTTTTCCACGGCCGGCTGGCTTGGAGCGGCAAGCGCCCTCAGTGTCTGCTTGTTCAAGCGGGCGGCCTGCGGCGCGAGCTTGGCGATGCGCCACGCACGCGCTTGCGCCTGCGGCATCAACTCGGATTCATCCAGCATGGCGTTCAGAAAGCCCCGTGCCTTCATTTCCGCAGCGTCCAGCACCGCTGCTTCCAGCAGCATTTCACGTGCCGTCGCCTCACCAGCCACCCTTGCCACCAGCTCGGCTTCGCGCGGCGCCATGGGAAAGCCCAAGCGGGCAATGGGGGCGCCGAATTTGGCTGAACGGGCCGCCACGCGGATATCGCAGCAACTGGCGATCTCCACCCCGGCGCCCATGCAATTGCCCTCGATGGCAGCCACGATAGGCACATCGCACGCGAGCATGGCCCCCAGCCCGCCCCAGACGTCGTCTTCATGAAAAGCGCGCAGGCTTTCCGCATCGAAGCGGAAGGCCGGGTATTCGGAAATATCCCCGCCGGCACAGAAATGGCCGGCCTGCCCCCGCACCAGCACGCAGCGCCACTCGGCGCCAGCCTGGATACGGGTGAATACCTCGCGCAATTGGCGCCACATCTGGCGCGACATGGCGTTGTATTTGCCGCCGTGGTCAAGCGTGACGAAGGCGACGCCGTCTTCGCCAGCGAATGAGATTTGACCCAATGAAGCCTGGTTTGACAATTCGAGCACTACTTTCAGAATGAAATCAATCGAACTTGGTGTTGGGGCAGCGCTGAATAAGTTCTCATGCACGTCGCATCCCTGGACTCGGGCGGTCTGCGGGGTTGCCTACGCCGGCCGCGAAAATGCACGCGATATCGCCCGATATCACTGCGCTTTTCGCCCCCGCATCCCATCCCGACCCAGGGCGCGCCGTACACGACAACTTATTCAGCGTTGCCCTAGATCGTAAACACACCCTCAGAGGTTTTACCACCTCTGCCCAGCGTGCAATCCTAGAAGAAACCGAACCCGAGACCAGACCAGGCCACCCGTCAAAGGCCCGTCCGACCACTCTCACCGGCTCGACAGATAAGCCAGTACCGCCTGCACGCGCCGGTGGGAGTCGTCGTCCAGCTCCAGCCCGAGCGCCATGTAGATGCTGGTGATATGGTGGATCACGGTTTTCTCGCTGATGAACAGACGGGCGGCAATGGCCGCGTTCGAGCGGCCCTCGGCGACCAGTGCGAGCACGCCGCGCTGCCGAGGCGTGAGCATGGCGGCGGGCGTGCCGGCTTGATCTGCGCGATCGAGCAGTTGCTCGACCACGGAAGGGTCGAGCACGACCTCCCCGGCGATGATCCGGCGCAGGTCGGCCAGAAAATTGTCAATGTGGGTAATCCGTTGCTTGAGCAAATACCCTATGCCTCCCATGCCACCGCGCGCGTCGAGCAGCGTGCGCGCGGAGTGCGCCAGCACGTACTGCGACAGCACGCAAACCGGGATGGAAGGCCAGGCGCGGCGGATTTCCAGCGCGGCGGTCAGCCCTTCATCGGTATAGCCCGGTGGCATGCGTATGTCGGTGATCACGAGTCCGGGTGCATCGGCCTGGACAGCGCTGATCAACTCGGTGGCGTTGCCGACGATGCGGACGATTTCGAAATCGCCATCTTCAAGCACGGCTTCGAGGCCGCGGCGTATCAGCACCTCGTCCTCCGCAATCACGACCCGTATGGAATTCGCGCCCATATCCTCGTTCCTCCTTGCGCTTGCGTCTCCACGCCACTGACTCCCCCGTTGCCGCCACCCGGTCGGCGATCCCGGCCAAGCCCGTGCCCAGGCGCGGATCCACCCTGCCGTTGCCATCGTCGATGACGGCAACGTGCAGCCACGAACCATCGGCGTGCAGCGACACGGTGCATGACGTCGCGCCGGCGTGCTTCACCACATTGGTCAAGGCCTCTGCAACCACCAGATAGCCCGTCATCTCGGTACTGTCGCCAACCCGGCCCGGCACTGCCGCGTCGAGACGGGTCGGAATCGGCATGGCCAGTACCAGTTCCTCTATCGCTCCGGTCACGCCCAACTCGACCAGCGCCGGCGGCACCAGGTTATGCACGATGGAGCGCAGTTCATCGGCGGCCTGATCGATGGTGTCGCGCAACGCGGTCGCGCGTCTGGCCACCTCAGCGGCCGGCGCGGTGGCGATCTTCTGCGCCTCGACCCCAGCCAGCACCAGCCGCGCCTGCAGCCCGTCGTGCAAGTCCCGGCCGATCCGCCGCCGCTCTGCGTCGGCCGCACCGAACAAGCGTTCGCGCGACTCGATCACGGCTCGCCGGGAAGCCCGCAGCTCGACGGAAAGCCGCTCGCGTTCCAGCGCAAGCGCGGCCAGGCTGGCGGTCCGTTCAATTTCTTGCGGATCGCGCAGCACCGCGCTGTCGTACTCGATGACCGCCACGGGCGCCCCACTCAGGTCGATCTGATGGCGAGAGCGGCCCGCCGCGCCATCTTGCGCGGCAACGATCAAACCCTCCGCGTCCACCCAGCCGCGCAGCTCCATCGACCAGTAGCTCATCGTGAGGCTTGGATCGCCCAGCGCCATGGAAAGCGCATCCCGGATCTGCACACGCGAAGCCTCTGATTCGCCCAGCCAGGCGCCGAGCGCCTCCAGCTCGGCGCTGCGGCGAAAGCCTCCGAGCAAGAACGCGATCACCACCACCACGGGCACCACCCCGATCAAAATCACCTGAATCGAATCGCGCACCAGCACCTGCTCAGGCCACCAGACGCCGAACACCCAGGTGCTCAAGGGCACCAGCACCATCACGAACATCCCATAGCCGTAGACCACGGCCAGGGGCAGGCGGTGCTCAGGCCTGGCACGTGCCAGACGGCCGGTCAGGATGGCCGCGACCGACAAGCTGAGCAGGGTCACGATGGACAACTGTGCCACGCTGGACACCCCAGAAAGGCTCCAGGCCACAGACTCCATCGGCGGATCGAGCAGGTAG
The DNA here is from genome assembly GCF_049532675.1 of Ottowia sp. VDI28. Lineage (NCBI taxonomy): Bacteria > Pseudomonadati > Pseudomonadota > Betaproteobacteria > Burkholderiales > Comamonadaceae > Ottowia > Ottowia sp. VDI28. The sequence goes on from NZ_CP149820.1 coordinate 4,584,356, forward strand.
CGCGGCACCTGCATCACGATCCCGGCGAAGTACATGCTGACCATCAGCACACGTTCACCCACGGAAGACAGCCGCCCGCCCGGAAACGCCAGCATCAGATGGGCGAACGCCGCCCAGAACGTCGACAGCACCCCGCCCACCAGTTGGAACGCCGGCACAGTCGTGTTATTGATGCCGATGAGCCACACCCCCATGCCAGCCCACACCAGCAGCATTCCGACATTGTTGCGCGGACGGCGCCACCAGGCGATCAGGCCCGCCGCGAAATACATCCAGAACATGAATGGCAGAGCCCGGACCGTTCCTGCTGCCAAGGGCTGCAAGCCGTCGGAAGTCAGCAGCGGGAACAGCAGCAGGCCGAGCACCAGCCCCAAAAGGCCCAGCACCCACAGCACCGCCTGCCGAAAAGCGGGCGGTGCTGCCTGCGGCAAGATTGGGGCTTGCATCGGGTCTTCGCTCTATCTCTCTATCTCTACGGCTGGTAATCCACCGGAACACCTGATTGAAGGAAGTTCTTGGTCGTTTGAGCGTCCTTCGCCTGAGGGTCCCTCGACTGATATGGATAGGCAGATCCGCACCAGCTACCCGACTTGGGATGCAAGGCCCCGCTGCTGTCGACCACGCGGCAATCCGCCGGATCGATGACCAGTGCCTTGTCGGGAAGGCACTGCAGCTCCTTGCATTCAGGGAACCGCGCCTTGATGACGAAGGTATAGAGGTTGTCCTTCAGGTCAGTGAAACGCACCTTGACGGGATAGGACTCCACCGTGCCCACCCGGAATCCCGCGATCTGAGTATGGGTAGGCATGAAAACGTCTTGCTTGTCTTGCTCGCAACCGGGATCACCTGCTTCCCGCCCCATGGCGCAGACACCGTATTTTTTGATCAAAGGCTGGGTGATCCGGGAATCCAGGCTGCCCGGCACGCCGAGCGTCAGGGAAAATCCGCCCGGATAGGTGAACTGCCTTTCGTTTTCCAGCCCGCGGGAGCCTCCTACGGTAAAGATCAGGCCGTCGCCCAGCTCGCTCATGAAGCCCACGGCGTCATCCACGGAAAAGCCATAGGCACTCATCTGGAGATCGTCATGGATCAGCTTGACGTAGGGATTGAACGTCAGCTTCGGATCGTCCTTCACGTACTGCTCCAGGTGGTTGTATTGCAGGTCGTGGATGTACATGGGCTGGATAGTGGCGTGCGTCCAGCCTGGTATGACCGTGTCCTTCAACGGATTCGCCGCCGCGCCGCAGCCTTCGTTGAAAGGCACCCAGCCATAGATGTGCTTCAGCGCTTCGAGGTAGGTGAAGGTTTCAAGCTTGCGGTCCCTTGGCTCCGTGCACGTATTGCCGGCCAGCAGCGCGAGGTACTGCTCATGGCTTTTCTTGAAGAAAGCCTTGACTGCTTCCAGCTTGGTTTTCAGCTCCGGTGAGCAATTGACCGGTGCGCCGGTGACATGGCGCGCCGCGTCTTCTTCCGGCGTCCAGTTAATGCAAGTGCCCCACAGATTCTGGATATTCTGCACTGCCGGGCCAAAGTGCAGGGTTTCTTTTTCCGCTTCATTGCAGCCACCCTGGCCCAGTGGCGGGGGCAGGCACTTGAGCACCGTCAGCACCGGCGGAAACTTGTTGGGGTCGGCAGGCTTGACGGGTACGTCGTCATCGGGGCTCAAAGTGCCAGGACGCTGGGCAAAGATGTTGTATCCACCCGGCAGCTTCACGGCACCCAGGTTATAGAGCGGCCAGCCTTCGCCCACGCCGCCGCTTTGCAAGAACTTCTCCAGCGCGGTTCGGAACTGGCCCAGGGGCTGGGCAGAACCGCTGTACCCAATGTAAGGATTGTTCTTGGGGCCGATGGCCACGGGCAGGTAAACGTGATCCACATAGGAAATGTTGTAGCCCACGTTATCCGGAATGAGCAGACGCGTATTCTGCTTAGGCGGGAAGATGGAATCCCCAAAGGTGTATTCCGACAACTGGGCGTAAATGTTTTCCGACAAGCCTTCCGTGCCTGAATACACGCTCAAGTCGCACGCCGTGCCTTCCCCCGCGCAAAAGACGCCTTTGGGCGCGCCCATCAGTTTGTCGGAAGCGAGGCGCAGGCGGTCGACTCGGTCGGCCAGCACGACGCGTCCGCCGTTCCACCAGGTGATGTATTTCCCGTCTGGCAGGGTGCCCGCTGGCAGTTCGCTGAACACCGGTAGCGTGATCGTGACCGACGAATTCGAAGGGATGCCTTGCCCCTCGTTGACATACGCTTTGTAGACATATTTCGAGTTGTTGGCCTCCCGCGTACGCAAGCACGCTTGCACCCACTGGTCTTCCGTGCCCTTCGCACCGATAACCAGAACGGGGTATATCGTGCCGTCGGAATCGTTGTGGATGGTGATGGTCTTGGGCGGAACCATGACTTCGTTGCGGTCATAGTCCAGACAGGCCACGCCCACGGGCGTCTGGTGAAGCGGAGGGCTCTCTGGCTTGGGAGCACTGGCATCGGGGTCGGAGCCGCCACCGCAACCGGCCAGCGCGAAAACGCTCGCGCAAGCCGCGGCCTGCAACGCCCGCGAAATCAAGGGTGTATGTCTCATGGGTTTCTCTTTCTTCTGGGTTGTATAACTGCCGAAGCACTTTGCCGGTTCGGTCAGATTTCTGGCATAGGCCGGAACACCAGCGTTCCGACGTGCAGCCGGTCTTCTCCGTCCTCGCCTTTCTCCATGCGGAGCTCGACCAGATCCCGCCCCGCCATCACCGGGATCTTCACAGTCATGCCAGCCTCATTGCCATTGATCACACGCAAAAGCTGGTCGTCGTTCCACATCACATAGCCGGGCCGTTCGGCCAGTTCGCCGATCACGCCGGTTCTTGGCTCGTATCTGCCTTCGAACGATTCAGGATCGTCGTTGATACAGCGCCACTGGCTGCCCACCCGGTCTTGCCAGGCCGCCGGTAGCGGCGCCGGCGCTTCGGGCAGCCACTCGGCCACTGGCACCTCGTCCCAATACAGCTGGTTGCCGGAAAGAGATCGCTGGATCAAATAACGACGGCCCTCCACCGTTTTGAAGGCATAGCACCGCTCTGCGACACCATCCGCCCACCACCAGCCATCCGTGCGCAGGCGCAGGCCCTTGTCCGCCACGGTCCACTCCCCAGCGGTCCAAAAGCGAAAAGCCAAGGCGCCACCGGCCTCTGCCAGCACTTGAACGGGCATGCCGTCCCTGGCGTAGATGCCGGTCAATTCCGCCGCACCGGGCGTGACGGAGACCGCCGGCGGCACCGCGGAAACAATGGCCGAAGGCACGGCGGAGATCACCCCACGCTCCTGCGCGGCTCGCAGCAGCAAGCCTTCGAGCAAGGCCAGCCGGTTGCCGGTGAATGCGTTGTCGTTGACCAGCATCGCGGCCAACCGGGCCTGTGGAAGCACGATGAAATCGCAATGAAAAAATTGCGTGTCGCCGCCCTTTTTCCAGGCCAGCAATCCGGCTGCGTCCAAACCGGGTTGCCGCACGGTGTCCCAGCCCAGCCCCCAACGCCACGACGGGGCCGCGGGATCGATGCGCATCATCGCACTCTGATCAACGCCCATGTCCTGCAACGCGCCATCGGAGACGATGCGCCGGCCTTCGAACACGCCACCGTCCATCATCATGCGCGCCAGTTTCATCATGTCGGACGGCGTGCTGAAGAGGCCACCCGCAGCGTAGGGCGCCACCATTTCCTGCGGTAATGTCTGCTCCTTCCAGACCGGATGCACGAACGTGCCTTCGGCGGCTGGCGCCAAGGCAAACCCAGTGAGCGCCATGCCCAGGGGCCCCAGCAGTTCATGCTGGATGAAATCGGTGTAGCTCTGACCGGTGAGTTCCGGCACGATCAACTCCACCAACGTGAAGCCATCATTGCAATAGACCCCGAATTCGCCCGGATCGTGCTTCAGCCGCGACTGCTTGAGCGCCTCGAAAGCATCCTGCGCATAGCCTGGGACAAACGCGAAATTGAAGGCATTGCGATAGTTGCTACCGGGAAAACCCGAGCTGTGGGAGATCAGGTGGCGCGCCGTGATCCTGGTATAGCCCGGGGATTTCATGCTGAAAGATGGCAACAGTTCAGCCACCGGTTGATCGAGCGACAACATCCTCCTATCGCGCAAAATCATGACAGCCAACGCCGTGAACATTTTGGAACCCGAGCCGATATTGAAGCGCGTATCGACGGTGGCCCGCTGGTGCGCATCGCGGTTGGCGTAGCCAAAGGCCTCACTCCAGACGATGCGGTCATCGGCAAGCAGCGCTACCGAACTGGCGCCGAGGTTCGTGCCGGGTCGTTCGAGGGCTGCGAGGATGCCTTCACGCGTCCATCGCACGGATTCAGGGGCATCGGACCGGTCACCATCGCCGCCGCAGGCTTGCAGCAGCGCGGCAGTAGCCGCCGCTGTCCCCAGCTTCAGGAAATCACGGCGCAGCCAGGAACTGTATTCGGGATTCATGCGGTGCATTAGAGCACCCAGCCTTCATCCGGGACATCGGACTTAACTCCCAATCCGCGCGCAAGCCGGCGCTCCTGGCCCGGCTTGCTCCCGAAAGTCTGAACGGTACGTTCAAGGGAAGGGCGTGTCCCCCTAATCGAGCTTGGCGCCCGACGCTTTTACCACTTGTGCCCAGCGTGCGATCTCCGAAGATATCAAAGCGGCGAACTGCGGACCCTCGACATCGGGAAAACTCGCCCCCTGGGCAGCCCAGACGGCCTTGGCTTCGTCGGTCTTGCAGGCATTGCGAATACCCTCTATGGCGGCCTTCTGCGCCTCGGCCGGCATGCCCTTGGGCCCCCAGATCCCGTACCAGGTGCTGACGTTGTAATCAGGCAAGCCCACCTCCACAGCGCTCGGCACATCGGGAATGGCGGGATTGCGCTGTTTGCCGGCCACCATCAGCGCCCTGATTCGCCCGCCCTTGATGTGGCTCGCCGACGAGCCCAGCCCGTCAAAATTCATGTCGACATTGCCTGCAATGAGATCCTGCAGCGCCGGCCCCGCACCCCGGTACGGGATATGGGTGATGAAGGTCTTCGTCTGGATCTTGAACAACTCGCCCGCCAGATGGTGTACCGAACCAGCGCCGGCTGACGCGTAGTTCAGCTTGCCCGGGTTCTTGCGAATCCGCGCCAGCATGTCCTTGTAGTTGGCCTCCGGCGTGTGCTTGGGGTTCACGACCAGCACCTGCGGCACGCTCGCCACCTGGATCAAGGGCACGAAATCCTTCTCGATGTCGTAGTCGAGCTTGGGATACATGCTGGGCGCGATCATGTGGTGGGCGCCCCCCATGAACAGCGTGTAGCCGTCTGGCTGCGCCTTGGCCGCAATGGAAGCCCCCACGGTGCCCCCTGCCCCACCCCGGTTGTCGATCACCAGGGTCTTGCCCGTCAGTTTGGCGAATTGCGCCGCCAGGGGGCGGGCAAACGCATCAGTGCCCCCTCCAGCGGGAAATGGCACGACCAGGGTTACCGGTTTGGCGGGCCATGCGGACTGGGCCGAAGCCGTGAAAGGCAGCGCCAGGGCGGCACCGCCCAGCATGGCCTGCCGGCGGGTCAATGATGAAGTCAATGTGGTCTCCTTGGTTGTAGTCCGGGTAAATACATGCCCGGACATTTACTTTCGCACTGTCTTCCGCTCGGGACAATACCAAGATACCAAGGGGCCGTCTGGCCTTATTTTGAAAGTATTTGAACTAAGACTAACCAACCTTCAGCGCTGCGGCATATCCTTATAGGAGTAGCCCAGGCTCACCGCGGCATCAGCGGGAATCGGTGGCATGCCCGCCTCCCAGGTCTCCCATGCCGCGCGCATCGCGGCCAGGCGCTCTGGCTCCCGGCCCGCCTGATTGGCCCGCTCGCGCTCGTCCGCCGGAATATTGAACAGGTAGTCGATACCGTCCACGCGCAGATACTTCCAATCGCCCTGGCGCAATGCCCGCTGGCCCCGATGGTTCATGCGCCAATGGAGCGGGCGCTCAAAGGTGGCTTGAGGATCGCGCAGCACGGACATGAGCGACACGCCATCCAGCGGATACTCCGCATCCGGCGCCGCCCCGCCAGCCTCGATCATGGTGGCCGACCAATCCATGGTCATGCACAGCTGATCACTCACGCCACCCGCGGGAATCACGGCCGGCCAGCAGGCGATCCAGGGTACGCGAATGCCGCCCTCGGTCAAGTCCATCTTGCCGCCCACCAGAGGCCAGTTGTCCGAGAAGCGCTCGCCGCCGTTGTCGCTGGTGAAAACGATCAAGGTCTCTTCCAGCAGGCCTTCCGAGCGCAGTGCCTCCACGATGCGACCGATGCCCTCGTCCATATGATGGATCATGCGATGGTAGGTGTGGATGTTGCCCCCATGCAGATGGAACAGGTTGGTCTTCACCTCCGCCGCCAGCGCCGCATCATCTCGCGTTTCCCAAGGCCAATGGGGAGCGGTGTAATGAACACTCAGAAAGAAGGGCGTATCGCCGCGGGCCCCCTCGGCCATGCGCTGCACGTAATCCACCGAGCGGTCGGAGATCAGATCCGTGAGGTAGCCTTCCTCGCTGTGCTCGGCATCACCCAGATAGAGATCGTGTGTGCCGTTGTTGCTGCAATGGGTGAAGTAATCCACCCCGCCCGACATGGGGCCGAAGAACTCCTCATAGCCCGATTTGAGCGGCCCGAACACTGGCGGGTAGCCCAGATGCCACTTGCCTATCAGCGCCGTGCGATAGCCAGCCCCCTTGAGCAGCGATGGCAAGGTGGGATGCTCGGGAGGCAGGCCCAGCGTGGTGCTGCCCTTGCTCTTGCTGTTGATCGGTTCCTCGGCGGCGCCGCGCAAGCGGTACTGCCAACGCGCCGTCATCAAACCGAAGCGCGTGGGCGAACACACGGGAGAGTTGCTGTAGCCATCCGTCAGTTTCAGGCCTTGTGCAGCCAACTGATCAAGCACGGGCGATACCGGCCCGAAGCGCGCATCACGCCCGCCATAGCAGCCCAGATCGGCAAAACCCAGGTCGTCGGCGACGATGAAAATGATATTGGGACGTTTTGGTTTCTTTTCGGTCATTCTGGCTTCAAGCCGGCGCGCATCCGCCGGCTCCTCGCTTTTATAAAAATTATTCAACCTTCATCCCGGTGGCCTTGATCACACGGCCATAGCGGTCAGACAAATCGCTCAGGCGCTTGCTGGCAGCAGCCCCCGTGAGGCCTTCGTAGAACAGATCGAGTCCGCTCAGACGCTGCTTGATCTCGGGTTTGGCCAGCGCATCGGTAAAGGCTTTCACGAGCGTCTGCACCACGGCATCCGGAGTGGCGGCAGGCACCATGGCGATGTAGAGCACCTCCTGCTCGAGCCCCTTGTAACCAGCCTCCGCGACCGTAGGCACTTCGGGCGCCAGACTGGAGCGCTGGCGGCTGGTAACGGCCAGCGCCGTGATCTTGCCCGCCTTCACATGGGGCAGCATGCCTGGCGTGGCCAGCACACCGCCATCCACCTCCCCCGCCAGCACCGCGGTAACCGCGGGCGTATTGCCTTTGTAGGGCACATGGGTGATCTTCATGCCCGTCGCCTCATGAAAGAGCTCCGCCGAAAGGTGGCCAGGACTGCCCGATCCAGCCGAGCTGTAACTCACGCCCTTGGTCTTGCCGGCATTCACCAGGTCGGCCAGGGTCTTGAAGCCCCGGGACGGGTGAGTTCCCACCAGCAAACCCGAAGAGGCCAGGACCATCACCGGCTTGAAATCCGATGGTTTGAAAGGCGCCTTCTTGTAGATGTGCGGGTTGACGGTGAACACCGTATCGATGGAAAACAGCACCGTATAGCCATCGGGTGCGCTCTTGGCCACTTGATCGGTACCGATATTGCCGGCTGCCCCCGGCTTGTTGTCGACGATGAAGGTCTGCTTGAGCGTCTTGCCCAGTTCATCGGCCAGCGAGCGCGCGATGAGATCCGACGGCCCGCCTGGAGGAAGCTGTTGAGGAATTTGACGGGTTTGGACGGATAGTGATCCTGCGCGGCAGCGGAGAAGCTCATCAAGCCGGCGCAGAACGCCAGCAGCACGCGGCGCAAGGCAGGGGATGTGGAAAGCATGAGTGGATGATTTCAATGGATTGGAAGGTTGAGCACGTTCTCTGGACGTGTTCAGGGTTGGTAGCCGGATTTGCGCACCACGGGTGCCCATTGGGCGCGGTAGGCCTTCAGCATCGCCGCGGTTTCCGCAGGCGTGCTGGCCACGGGGGTGACCATTGCAGCCGCAAACTTGCTGCGCGTATCGGGGTCGAGCATCACTTCTCGGATAGCCTTGCCCAGGCGCTCCACTTTCTCACGTGGCATGGCGGCGGGCGCGAAGAGCGCGTTCCAGCCCGTGGCCACCAAATCGAGACCGGCTTCCTTGAAAGTGGGAATGTCCTTGGCGAACGGCGAACGCTTGCTGCCTGAGCTGGCCAGGATGCGGAGCTTGCCGGCTTCATGCTGCGGCAAAAGGGTATCCAGCGTATCGAACGCCACCGGCACCTGGCCGCCAAGCAAATCGCCGATGAGCGGGCCCGAGCCCCTGTAGCCGACCACTTGGCCATTGACCCTGGCTTTCTCCGTCGTCATGAGCGCGAAGAAATGCGGCAAACTGCCGGTAGCCGGCACACCAAAATTGGCCTTGTCCGGATTGGCACGCAGCCAGGCCAGCAAGTGAGTCAATTCCTTGACCGGCACGGCGGAAGACACCGCCAGGCCGAATTCGTAGTCGCTCACCTGCGAGACCGGCTGGAAGGTTTTCTCAGGGTCGTAACCGGCATCCTTGAACACCAGCGGAGCCACGACCATCACGGCAGGATTGCCTAGCAGCAACGCGTTCTGGCGCGCATCCATCTCCTTGAACTGCTGCGCCGCCAGCCGTCCGCCGGCCCCGGTCTTGTTCTCGACAATCACCGTCTGACCCAGCTTGGCGCCCAGCTTGTCCGCCACAATGCGCGCCGCGCGGTCGCTCGAGCCGCCAGGGGCATAAGGAACCACGATGCGCAACGGTCCGCTATCTTGAGCAAACGTAGCCGGAGCGGCCATGGCGCCAGCCAGTACGCCAGCAAGAATGGTATGTGCGAGAGTTCTTCTTTGCACCGCGCTTGTCTCCCATGGATATAAATCGCAGAATCAAGCACTGTAGGCGGCGCACCAAGAATTGACAAAATCAATCAATATCCGTAATTACCCTAGGGCGTATCCTAGGATGACTGCCTCACGCCTGACCCATCCTGAAACGCTGGACGACATGCTGTTGTTTCGGCTGTGGAACCTCACCGCGCGCGCGGGCCGCGGCGTCATACAGATGTGCGAAGAGGAATTCGGCATCACCCGGCGCGAGTGGCGCATGCTGGCCGAACTGGCCTTGAACGAAGGGGTGCTGTCTTCGCAGTTGGCTGAGCTGACGGGCCTGGACCGTGCGCGCACCTCTCGTGCCATCACGAGCCTGGCTGTCAAAGGCCTGGTAGAGCGCCGGCCGCGCCCTGGTGACCGGCGTGAGGTGCTGCTGCGCCTGACCGAAGCCGGCCAGCAACTCTACGAGCGCCTGCTGCCGCGCGTGGCGGCCATCAACCGGGAGCTGATGGCCACGCTATCGCAGGATGAAGCCGACATGCTGGACACCCTGCTCAAGCGGCTTCATGAAAAAGCACGGGCCATGGAGCCAGGACGGTTCGCTAGTCCTGCAAACCCTTGACTTGGCTGGAAACCGGAATTTTTCCCTGCGCCAGCAATTCGCGGTGCTTGTCCAGGCGCTTGAGGTCGTAGAGGTAGTTCACCATCAGTCCGTACGACTGCTTGAGCCCCTTGGAAGAAGGGTCCGCCAACCAATTCAGGCGCTCCACACGGGCACCGTTGCCCAAGTGAAAGCGCGCCACAGGATCGAGCGGCCTGGTGCCCTCGATGCCCTGCCCCAGGTATTCCGCCGCGCTGGCCATCAGCCAGCGGCGCACCGCGGAGGATTCGCTCAGCTCCGCCACGCCATCCAGCGCGGCCAGCACATTCTTCGCGGTCGGCGGTTCGCCCAGCTCGCGCGTCAGCGCTTGCTGCGCGCGCGCGGGCATGGATTCCACCAGACGGGCGGCGTTCTTGCTGATCCAGCTGCGCAGGCCCGGAATAGGCGACAGCGTGGCAAACACCTTGAGGCGAGGGAACTCCGCCTTCAAGGTCTCCACCACGTGCTTGATGAGCGAGTCGCCGAAACTCACGCCCCGCAATCCGGGCTGGGTGTTGCTGATGGAATAGAAAATCGCCGTGGTGGCCTTGGAAAGATCAGCCGCGGCCGCCGACTCGTCAAGCAGCGGCGTGATGCTGTCGGACATTTGGCCAAGCAAAGCGACCTCGACAAAGATCAACGGTTCGTCCGGCAGCCGCGAATAGAAGAAGCCATAGCAGCGGCGGTCGCTGTCCAGCCGGTTTTTCAGGTCAGCCCAGCTGCGGATGTCGTGTACAGCCTCGTATTTGATGAGTTTCTCGATCAGCGAGGCGGGCGAATCCCAGCTCATGCGGCGCAGGTCCAGAAAGCCGACATCGAACCAGGTCGAGAACATGTATTCCATCTCGACGTCGAGCGCCACCAGGGTCGGACGGGCCTTGAGGTGCGGCAATAGCTGCTCGCGCATGTCGACCAGGAAGCGCACCCCTTCGGGCAGCACCGAAATGCGCTGCAGGATGCGCCGGCGCGGGGACACCGTGGCGCGCCGCAGCCGGACCTCGGCGGCAGCTTCGTCCGTCGTGCCGATGGCAGCGGTGTATTGCGCCTGCGCGGCCTTGGTCTTGGCCTGATCGGCCACGAATTGTTCGCTCATCAGCAGCCAGGCGTCCAGCCGCTCGCCGGGCACTGCTTTCTCGTACCAGCTCAAAAAGGCTTGCGCGCGGCGCCCGCCTTCCACATCGCCCACACGCGGATCAATGATGGCCTGTAGCTGCTCCAGCAATTTGCGCAACGCGCGCGGTGACAAGGCTTCGCCCCTGCGGCCCAGGAGTGAATCCAGCCGCTCATGGGTGCTGCGTGGCGTACCCGTGGCGGCTTCTGCAGGTTTCAAATTGACTTCCGTGTTCATGACAGGCGATTCCACGCGGATGAAAGAGAAGAAAAAAGAGAATATTCAGGAGACATTCTCGGGGGAATATTGAGCATCTGACGCCAAACCAGAAGAATTTGACGGCTTTTGCACTCAATTTCCCTAAAACACAACTCTTTCGGGATTACCCTCCGTCATTCCCACCTGCCGGCCCGGCAGGAACGTGTTCTAAGCGCGCTTTTTACTCGCCCAGAGCCACATCAACACACCTGCCAGGATCATGGGCACACAAAGCCATTGCCCACGCGACAAGCCCAACGCCTGCAACCCCAGGAAGGCATCCGGCTCACGAAAATACTCCGCGATGAAGCGGAACAGGCCGTAACCCGTCAAAAAGGCACCGCTCACCTGCCCCATCTTGCGGGGCTTGCGCGCGTACAGCCACAGCAAAACGAAGAGCAGCACCCCTTCCAACAGGAACTGATAAACCTGCGAAGGATGGCGGGGCTCAGGGCCAGCCGCGGGAAACACCATGGCCCACGGCAAGGAGGGATCAGCCAGCCGCCCCCACAACTCGCCATTGATGAAGTTACCCACTCTTCCCGAGGCCAATCCCAGCGGCACACAGGGCGCGATCAGATCGGTCACCTGCAGCCAGGGCCGCTGACGCGTGTGCGCCCACCAGATCATGGCCAGAATCACGCCCAGCATGCCGCCATGAAAGCTCATGCCGCCCTGCCAGATCGCAAGAATCTCCAGTGGGTGAGTCAGGTAGTAGCCCGGCTTGTAGAAGAGGCAATACCCCAGGCGCCCGCCCACGATCACGCCGAGCACGCCATAGAAAAGCATGTCTTCGATATCCCGCCGCGTCCACGGGGCAGGCTGGGTGATGCTGGCATAGGGCTCGTGCTTGAGCCGCTGCGTGGCCAGCCAGAAGAACAGCGCGAACGCCACCAGATAGGTGATCCCATACCAGTGGATCGCCAACGGGCCCACTTGCAGCGCAATGGGATTGATTTGAGGATAAATCAGCATGCGCGCATTGTAGGAAAGCCCGCGGAGCAAGCCATACGCGGGCATCCGCGGAAAAGTCTATGCCAGGGCACCCGCGGAGCTGGCTTGGCCAGGCCGCCAGGTGCGTCCCCCTCAGGGGAAGGCGCGTAAGCGCCTCAGGGGGGACAATTTCAGCGCCGCCGGGATGAAGCGCTGGTGGGCCGCCCGATGGCTTTCCTCTGCCGGTCGATCCGCGCCTGCTTGCGCTCCTCGTGCCGCTCCATGGCCTTGCGCTTGGTATAGCCCGACCAATCCGCCCACGCCCACCAAACCACCGCCGCGGCGAACGGCGCCAGTACCACCCACCAGCTCCAGGTGGCAGGCGGCCCGAACTCCAGGTACTTCAGGAGCAACAAAATGATTCCAAGCCCCAGCAGATACATCAAGTTTCCTTAAAGGAGATCAGGTTTTTAGGGTCAACGCCCGCCGGTACAATGGCGTTGATTGGACTGTAGCTCAATCACCCACGAAAAGAGGAATGATATGAAACGCGCTTTGCTAGTCTTGGCCACTATGGCTGCTGTATCCGCCCCGGTCATGGCAAACGAGGCCCTGGCCAAATCCAAGAACTGCATGGCTTGCCATGCGATCGACAAGAAGTTGGTGGGCCCTGCCTATAAAGACGTTGCTGCCAAGTTCGGCAAGGAAGCCGGCGCCGCCGACATGCTGGCTGGCAAGATTATCAAAGGCAGCTCCGGCACCTGGGGCGCGGTCCCAATGCCTCCCAATGGCAACGTGAGCGAAGCTGAGGCCAAGACGCTGGCTACTTGGATTCTTTCGTTGAAGTAACCCCCCTGAGGCGCTGCGCGCCTTCCCCCAGGGGGACGCCGCCTGCGGCCTGGCGAAGCCAGCTCCGCGGCGGCCCCGAATGGCCTGCTCCGCAGCCTTTTGAATACGAAAAAAAGCCCGCTCTGTCGCGGGCTTTTTTATTCATGCTGCATCCGTCCTACCGGGAGCTAAAAATGCCCCGTCATTCCCGCGTAGGCGGGAATCCAGAAGCGGCCTCCGACGAAGATCAGAGTTTCCCTTTCTACGCCGATGTAACGGTAGGGCTGCAGGACGCTTAGAACGTGAACACGTCTTAGTAAGTCTGGTCCAGCTGAGACAGGATCTGCGGGTTCTCCAGCGTGCTGGTGTCCTGCGTGATCTTCTCTCCCTTGGCCAGGCTGCGCAGCAGGCGGCGCATGATCTTGCCGGAGCGGGTCTTGGGCAGGTTCTCACCGAAGCGGATATCCTTGGGCTTGGCGATGGGGCCGATTTCCTTGGCGACCCAGTCGCGCAGCTCTTTGGCGATCTGCTTGCCTTCTTCGCCCTGCGGCAATGAGCGCTTGAGCACCACGAACGCGCAGATGGCCTCACCCGTGGTGTCGTCGGGACGGCCCACCACGGCGGCTTCGGCCACCAGATCGGTCTTGGCGACCAGGGCCGATTCGATCTCCATGGTGCCCATGCGGTGGCCCGACACGTTCAGCACGTCGTCAATACGGCCGGTAATGCGGAAGTAACCACGCTCGGAATCGCGCACGGCACCGTCGCCGGCCAGGTAGTAGCCTTTGAGCTCCTCAGGGAAATAGCTCTTCTTGAAACGCTCCGGATCGCCCCAGATGGTACGGATCATGGCCGGCCAGGGCCTCTTGATCACCAGAATGCCGCCCGATCCGTTCGGGACGTCATTGGCCGCCTCGTCGACGATCGCGGCGGCGATGCCCGGCAGCGGCAGCGTGCAGGATCCTGGCACCAGCGGCGTGGCACCCGGCAGCGGGGTGATGACATGGCCGCCGGTTTCGGTTTGCCAGAAGGTATCCACGATCGGGCAGCGCTCGCCGCCCACGTTCTTGTAATACCACACCCAGGCCTCGGGGTTGATCGGCTCCCCCACGCTGCCCATGATGCGCAAGCTGCTCAGATCCGAGTTCTTCGGGTGCACTTTCTCATTCGTCTCGGACGCCTTGATGAGCGAGCGGATGGCTGTGGGCGCGGTGTAGAAGATGCTGCACTTGTGACGCTCGATCATCTGCCAGAAGCGGCCCGCGTCCGGATAGGTCGGCACGCCTTCGAACACGATCTGCGTCGCGCCCGCGGCCAGGGGGCCGTAGGCCACGTAGGTATGGCCAGTCACCCAGCCGATATCCGCCGTACACCAAAAGATGTCGCTGTCTTTCAGATCGAAAGTCCAGTCCATCGTCATCTTGGCCCACAGCAGGTAGCCGCCCGTGGCATGCTGAACGCCCTTGGGCTTGCCGGTGGAGCCGCTGGTATAGAGCACGAAGAGCGGATGCTCGGCATCCACTGCCACGGGAGCGCACTCGGTGGATTGGCCCTCCAGAAGCTGGGTGAAGGTCTTGTCGCGGCCGGCGGCCATGACGCAGGCGGTGGGTGTGCGCTCGTACACGAACACGTTCTTCACCGATTCGCAGCCGCCCATGCCCAGCGCTTCGTCCACCACGGCCTTCAAAGGCAATTCCTTGCCGCCCCGCATCTGGTAATTGGCGGTAATCACGGCCACGGCACCGACGTCGACAATGCGTTCCTGCAAGGCTTTGGCCGAGAAGCCGCCGAACACCACGCTGTGCGTGGCACCGATGCGCGCGCAGGCTTGCATGGCAATCACGCCCTCGATCGTCATCGGCATGTAGACCAGGACCCGGTCGCCCTTCTTGATGCCGTGCGCCTTCAGGCCATTGGCGAACTGGGACACGCGCGCCAGCAGTTCCTTATAGGTGACCTTGGTCACGGCGCCGTCATCGGCCTCGAAGATGATGGCGGTCTTGTTCTCGGCCGGCGTACCCATGTGCTTGTCCAGGCAGTTGGCGCTGGCATTGAGCTGGCCGTCGTCGAACCATCTGTAGAACGGCTTGTTCGATTCATCAAGCACGCGGGTGAAGGGTTTGCTCCACACCAGATGCTCCTTGGCCTGCCGGCGCCAGAACCCCTCGGGATCCTTGTCGGCCTCGGCATAGAGAGCCTCATAGGCGGGCATGCCCGAGATACGCGCAGCCTTCACCATGGCTTCGCTGGGGGGGAACACGCGGTTTTCAACCAAAACCGATTCGATCGCACTCATGAGTACCGTCTCCTACGTCGTTGCACACAGCGGACGCCCAGGCGCTCCGCCCGAAACCCGGCCATCATCATCCGGCCCGGCTCTTACAAAGTTCTGACTCCGCCACGGCTCTTTTGAGCTTGCGGCGCACCATAAGTGTGCGCCTTAAAAATAGTTGTGGCGCAGCACACCGGCTTTTTACAATCGTGGGTTTTATCAGATTCAGGGCGCCTTCCCGCCCGGCCTCACATATTTCATGGTCGATCCAGTCCAACACCCCGTGAACCGCCCCCTGCGCCCCTTGCCGGCGCTGGTTTTCGCCAGCCGCTGGCTGCAATTGCCGCTCTATCTGGGCTTGATCGCGACACAGGGCGTCTACGTCGTGCATTTCCTGGTCGAGCTATGGCACCTGATTGAAGCCGCGTTCGGCAACAAGGAGGCCCTGGAGGCGCTCGTCAGTGCCATCGGCTACAAAAGCAACGTCCCCATCACTTCACTGAACGAAACCGTGATCATGCTGGTGGTGCTGGCCTTGATCGACGTGGTCATGATCTCCAACCTGCTGATCATGGTGATCATCGGCGGCTACGAGACCTTCGTCAGCCGGCTCGACCTGGAAGGCCACCGCGACCAGCCCGAGTGGCTGAGCCATGTGAACGCCTCGGTACTCAAGGTCAAACTGGCCCTGTCCATCATCGGGATCAGCTCGATTCATCTGCTCAAGACCTTCATCAACGCGGACAACTACACCGACAAGGTGCTGATCGCGCAGACGGTGATCCATGCGGTGTTCCTGCTGTCGGCCATGGCCATTGCATACACCGACAAGCTGATGTCGTCTGAACATTGAGCCCCCCTGAGTCGCTGGCGCGCCTTCCCCCCGAGGGGGGACGCACCCAGCGGCCTGGCAAAGCCAGCTCCGCGGGGGCTCTGGTATGGCCTGCTCTGCGGCCTTTTGAGTTTTCTGCTCAGACCATGTCGGCGGGGTTTACCCAGGCGTCGAACTGGTCGGCGGTTACGTAGCCCGTGGCCAGGGCTGCTTCGCGCAGGCTGGTGCCTTCCTTGTGGGCTTTCTTGGCGATCTGGGCGGCTTTGTCGTAGCCGATGTGCGGGTTGAGCGCGGTCACCAGCATCAGCGAGCGGCTCACCAGTTCATCTATGCGGGTGCGGTTCGGCTCGATGCCTACGGCGCAATGGTCGTTGAAGCTCACCATGCCGTCGGCCAACAGCCGCACGCTCTGCAGGAAGTTGTGCGCGATCATCGGCCGGAACACGTTCAACTCGAAGTTGCCGCTGGCGCCGCCAATATTGATGGCCACATCATTGCCCATGACCTGCGCGCACAGCATGGTGAGCGCCTCGCTCTGCGTGGGATTGACCTTGCCGGGCATGATGGACGAACCAGGTTCGTTCTCCGGGATGCTCAGTTCGCCGATGCCGCTGCGCGGCCCGCTCGCGAGCCAGCGCACGTCATTGGCGATCTTGTTCAAGCTGGCGGCCAGGCCTTTCAGCGCGCCATGGGCATGCACCAGCGCATCACAACTGGCAAGCGCCTCGAACTTGTTCGGTGCCGTGACGAAAGGCAGGTTTGTCAGCCTCGCCAGCTCCGCCGCCGCGCCCTCGGCATAGCCCTTGGGTGCATTCAGGCCGGTACCGACCGCCGTTCCGCCCAGAGCCAGCTCACACAAATGCGGCAGCGCGGCGCGTACATGCGCCTCGGCGTGTCCCAGTTGGGCCACATAGCCGGAAAATTCCTGGCCCAGCGTGAGCGGCGTGGCGTCTTGCAGGTGAGTGCGCCCGATCTTGACAATACCGGCGAAATCACGAGATTTCGCCTCCAGGGTGGCCCGCAGCTTGGCGATGGCCGGCAGCAGCTTGCCTGTCAGTGCCTGCACTGCGGCCACGTGCATCGCCGTGGGAAAAACGTCGTTGCTTGATTGGCTCTTGTTGACGTCGTCGTTCGGATGCACCAGCCGCGCCTCCCCGCGCTCGCCGCCCATCAGTTCGCTGGCGCGGTTGGCAATGACCTCGTTCAGGTTCATATTGGTCTGCGTACCGGAGCCGGTCTGCCAGACAACCAACGGAAATTCCCCCTCATGCTGGCCAGCCAGCACTTCGTCGGCGGCAGCGATCACGGCCTTGGCCTTGTCTTCCTTCAAAAGGCCGAGCTGCTGATTGACCGCCGCCGAAGCCCGCTTCACCAGCGCCAGCGCGTGGATGATCTCCCGCGGCTGGTGCTCGCCGGAAATGTCGAAGTTCTGCAGCGAGCGCTGCGTTTGGGCTCCCCACAGCCGGTCGGCCGGTACGTTGATGGGGCCAAAGGTGTCGCGCTCGGTGCGGGTAGAGGTCATGGCGTTGCTCATTGAAAAGGGCTGTCAAAATAGGGGGTTGGCTGCAGTGCCGTTCAGTGAACGAGAAACAACCTTCCCCGCAGGGGCGGCTTTGGCCGCGAAGGCTTTGCGCCCTCCCCCTGCATGGGATCTATCTGAACGGCATTGGGGCTAAGAACGTGAATACGTTCTAGCGGCAACGGTAGCAGATCGCCGATGCCCCTACGATCGACGTAAATATCCAGAACAAGGAAGCCCACGCCATGACCGCCATCAAGCAAGATGACCTGATCGAATCCGTCGCCGCCGCGCTGCAATACATCAGCTACTATCACCCGGCCGACTACATCGCGCACCTGGCGCGCGCCTATGAGCGCGAGCAAAGCCCCGCCGCCAAGGACGCCATGGCGCAGATTCTCACCAACAGCAAGATGAGCGCCATCGGCCACCGGCCGATCTGCCAGGACACCGGCATCGTCAACGTGTTTCTGAAGGTGGGCATGAATGTTCGCTGGGAAGGCTTCTCCGGCTCGCTGGACGACGCCATCAATGAAGGCGTCCGGCGCGGCTACAACCACCCCGACAACAGCCTGCGCGCCAGCGTCGTCGCAGATCCGCAGTTCGCGCGCAAGAACACCAAAGACAACACGCCGGCGGTCATCGTCACCGAGATCGTGCCGGGCGATACGGTTGAAGTCACCGTCGCGGCCAAGGGCGGCGGCTCGGAAAACAAGAGCAAGATGGTCATGCTCAACCCCAGCGACAGCGTGGTCGACTGGGTGCTGAAAACCGTTCCTACCATGGGCGCCGGCTGGTGCCCTCCTGGCATGCTGGGCATCGGCATCGGCGGCACGGCCGAAAAAGCCGTGCTGCTCGCCAAGCAAAGCCTGATGGACGACCTTGACATGTACGAGCTGCAGGCCAAGGCATCCAAGGGCGAAAAGCTCACGCAAGTGGAAGAGTTGCGCCTGGAGCTGTTCGAGAAAGTCAACGCACTGGGCATTGGCGCCCAGGGCCTGGGCGGCCTCACCACCGTGCTGGACGTCAAAATCGCCATGTACCCCACCCACGCCGCCAGCAAGCCCGTGGCCATGATCCCCAACTGCGCCGCCACGCGCCACGCCCATTTCGTACTCGACGGCAGCGGCCCGGCCTACCTGGATGCGCCTTCGCTCGACCTCTGGCCCAAGGTCGATTGGATGCCCGATACGCAAAAGAGCAAACGCGTGGATCTGAACACTTTGACCAAGGAAGAAGTGGCCAGTTGGAAACCCGGCGACACCCTGCTCCTGAACGGCAAGATGCTCACCGGCCGCGATGCTGCCCACAAGCGCATCCAGGACATGCTGGCCAAGGGCGAGAAGCTGCCGGTGGATTTTGCCAACCGCGTCATCTACTACGTCGGTCCGGTCGATCCGGTGAAAGACGAGGCTGTAGGCCCCGCCGGCCCCACCACGGCCACGCGGATGGACAAGTTCACCGACATGATGCTCTCGCAAACCGGCCTGATCGCCATGGTCGGCAAGGCTGAGCGCGGACCGGCCGCCATCGAGGCGATCAAGAAACACAAGAGTGCCTACCTGATGGCCGTGGGCGGAGCCGCCTACCTGGTGAGCAAGGCCATCAAGAAAGCCAAGGTGGTCGGCTTCGAGGATCTGGGCATGGAGGCCATCTACGAATTCGACGTGGTGGACATGCCCGTCACCGTGGCCGTCGACGCGGGCGGCATCAGCGTGCACAACACCGGCCCCGCCGAGTGGGAAAAACGCATCGCGTCAGGCGAATTCAAAGGCATTGCCCTAGCAAGCGTTTAACCCCTTGAGGCGCTTAGAGCGTGTTCAAAGTCTCAGCGCGAGGGCTGTTGTGTTCGAGAAATCGTGGATGCTAGGCGAAAAACGCAGGGATACCTCGTGGTATCGCGAGGCTTTTCAACGCCGCAGACGCGGTTTCTCGGGCACAACGGACCCGCGAGGAGACTTTGAACACGCTCTTGCGCGCCTTCCGCCGCCAGCGGCCGGGCCAAGCCCGCTCCGCGGCGGCCCCCGCAAAACAAACTGCCCCGCTGCTCCGGACAACGAATATGCAGACAAACCCCAGCGCGCCCATCGGTGTGTTCGACAGCGGCATTGGCGGCATCTCGGTACTCCGGGCGCTGCTGGCCGCCTTGCCGCAGGAACGCTTTGTGTACGCAGGCGACAGTGCCCATGCGCCCTATGGGGAACGTGGCGATGCCTATGTCACGGCGCGCTCCGAGGCCGTGCTGGCGGACATGCGCCGCACGCATGGCATCAAGGCCTATGTGATCGCCTGCAACACCGCCACCGCGGCGGCGGGGCGCGCACTGCGCGAACAACATGCCGATCTGCCCATCATCGGCATTGAACCGGCGCTGAAGCCAGGTGCCCTCGCCACCCGGACAGGCCGCGTGGGCGTACTGGCCACACGCGGCACGCTTGCCAGCGAAAAATTCAGGCTGCTGCGCGAACGCCTCTCGGGGCCGGTGGAGTTCGTGCCGCACGCCTGCGATGGCCTTGCGGCTGCCATCGAAAAAGAAGCGTCCAGCGGCGAGCAAACCCAGACCGATATCCTGATCGAGCAACATGTGGGCGCCTTGGGCACTCTGGGTCACGAACCGGGACAGATCGACACCGTGGTGCTCGGCTGCACGCACTACCCGCTGATCGCGGCGCGGATCCAGCAGCGCACGGGCCAGACCGTGCAATTGATCGATCCTGGTGAGGCCGTCGCACGCCACACACGGGATCTGCTGACCGCGCAAGGATTGCTGGCCACGCAGGTCGCGCCAGCGCCCTCCTTGCAGTTGCTCGACAGCGGCGATGGCCGCGCGCTTGGCGCGGCAGCCGCGCGCTGGCTGGAAGGCGAGGCAAGCATGGTGAAAGTGCAGGCATTCGCGACAGCCTGAGAGCCGAAAGCCGGATTTCCGGAAGCGGCGCAAAACACGGCTATAATCTGAACCTTCGCTGACACCACTAAAAGGGAAGCCGTCGCTTCCCTTTTTTGTCGAGTGTCCCGATATGGCGCGATAGCAAAGCGGTTATGCAACGGATTGCAAATCCGTCTAGTCCGGTTCGACTCCGGATCGCGCCTCCACCCCCATACACTCCAAGCTCGTTGCTGCAGAAACTGCAATGCTTTCAATAGCTTGCCGGAAGAACTGTGGCGAGCCCTCTCGTTTCCAGACCCTGCCCGCGCCGGCTTCATTTTTTCCTCTCACGCCGACAATCGCGCTGCGGCCTGCGACAATGCATCTTTGGCCCCGATGGTGAAATTGGTAGACACTGCGGACTTAAAATCCGCCGCTTTCCTGAAAAGGGGCGTGCCGGTTCGACCCCGGCTCGGGGCACCATCAATAGGAATACGCCATGAGTCACGATGACGCACCTTTTGAAATCCACGTGCATGGCGACGTGAAACTGCGCTCCGATGTCAGCTTTGACACCTTGCAGGATGCGCTGAAACCCCTCTGGAAGTATGCCGGCGCGCGTTCGCTTGCCGATGGGGCAGCCAGCCTCTACGAAGACGAGCCGGGCATCCGCTTCAACCCGCGCGAGCACGTCTTGCAGATATGCTGGACGCTGCAGGGCGACGATGATTTTCGTCAGCAGCTCGACGAGCTTTGCATGAACCTCAACGAGCTGTCCGAAGTCGGTGCGCAGATCGAGATCACTTTCTACGACGCCCAGTTCGACGAGGAAGACGAAGAGGCAGGCCGCGAGTCACGCGATGATTTCGTGCTGCTTTTCGTGGGCCCCACGCCAGAAGCCATCATGCAGGCGCAACGCAATCTGCTGGTGGAAGATGTGGTAAACCTGATGGAGCGCCACTTCGACGGCGCCGAACTCGGCGGGGTAGTGGCCGAGATCGACAAGCTCTTCTCGGATCGCTATTCAGCACTCACCAGTTCGCTTGAACTCGGCAAACCTCCGCGCGGCCCGGGGGCGGCGGCGGGGCCGGCCACGGTGGCGGCCGCAGGCCACGGCATCTTCATTGAACTGAAAACATGGCGCAGGATTTTCTGCGCCGTTTTTTTGCCTTCTCATTTGCAGCCATACCATGCTGCATGATTGACCGGCGCCCTGTTCGGTCGGAACTTCTCGCATGAGTACTCTTTCATCGGATGCGCTGAACCCGGGTGTCAAGAAGCGCGAGGTATTTGGCTGGGCGATGTACGACTTCGCCAACTCGGGCTACACCACGGTCGTCATTACCGCAGTGTTCGCGGCGTATTTTGCCGGTGCAGTGACCCAGGGGGCGGCTTGGGGTCCGCTGGCGTGGACGGCGGCACTCAGCGCCTCCTATGCCATCGTGATGCTCACCATGCCGAGCCTCGGCGCCTGGGCAGACATGCGCGCTGCCAAGAAGCGGCTTCTGCTCCTGTTTACCCTTGGCTGTGTGCTCAGCACCGCGGCCCTCGCTTTCGCGCGCCCTGGCGATGTCGCGCTGGCGGTCGTGCTGATCATCGTTTCCAATACCTTCTATTCCTACGGCGAGTCGCTGACGGGGGCCTTCCTGCCCGAACTGGCACGGCCCGAAAGCATGGGCAAGGTGAGCGGCTGGGGCTGGGGCTTCGGCTATGTTGGCGGCATGCTGGCGCTCGGGCTGTGCCTGGCCTACGTGCTGTGGGCCCAGGGGCAAGGGCAAGCCGCCGAACAGTTCGTGCCCGTGACCATGCTCATCACGGCCATCTTCTACGGCCTGGCCGCGCTGGTCACATTCATGCTGCTGCGCGAGCGGGCGCAACCCATGGCCGCCGCGCCAGGACAGGATACAGGGTTGGCGGCAGCCCTGCGGCAATTGGGGCACACCTGGCGCGAAGCGCAGCGCTATGGCGATTTCGTCTGGCTGCTGGTCTGCACCGTGGCCTACCAGGGAGGCGTGGCGGTCGCCATCACGCTGGCGGCGATCTATGCCGAGCAGGTGATCGGTTTCAAGCAGCAGGAAACCATGGTGTTGATCTTCGTGCTCAACATTGCGGCGGCGGCGGGCGCTTTTGGCTGCGGGTATTTGCAGGACCGCATCGGCCACAAGGCTGCGCTGGCCCTGACCTTGCTGGGATGGGTAGCCACCTGCGTCATCGCGGCGCTGGCACAGACCAAAGGACAATTCTGGTGGGCGGCGGCTATCGCCGGCATCTGCATGGGATCAAGCCAGTCAGCGGGGCGTGCGATGGTCGGCCTGTTTGCTCCGAAGCGGCAATTGGCCGAGTTCTTCGGCTTATGGACAGTGGCCACCCGGCTGGCCAGCATCATCGGCCCCTTGAGTTATGGGGCCATCACCTGGATGACCGGGGGCAACCAGCGCGTGGCCATCGCGGCGACCACGATTCTCTTCGTGCTGGGTTTGCTGGCGTTGCTGCCGATCAATGTGGGGCGCGGCCGTGAGGCGGCTTTGAAAGCCATCTGACCAACTTCTGGCCGTGCCGCATCCCATGAAGATCGACGACGTTTTCAGATCGCAAATCCGCTCCGCGTTGACACGTTGGGAGCGCCTCTCGGCGGACGAGGCGAGCGCCCGCAAGCGTGCGGCGGTGGCCCTCACGATCGTCGATGAAGGGCTGGGCGCGGGTCTGCCCGGGATTGAAAACCCTCGCGTATGGAGCGAAAGCCCAGCCATCCTGCTGACCAGGCGCGCCGCGGCGCTGCGCAAGCATGCAGGCCAATGGGCTTTGCCTGGCGGTGGCATCGATCCCGGTGAATCGCCAGAGGAGGCTGCACTGCGGGAACTGCACGAGGAAGTCGGTCTGGCGCTGACAGAAGACAACATCCTTGGAATGCTGGACGATTTCGTGACCCACTCGGGGTTCTGCATCACACCCGTCGTGGTCTGGGCGGGTACCACGAGGGGCTTCACGCCCAATGAAGCGGAAGTGGCCAGCACGCACCGCATTCCCGTCACGGAATTCATGCGTGACGATGCGCCCCTGCTGGAAGCCATAGAAGGCAGCGTTCATCCTGTACTGCGCATGCCGGTGGGCGATCGATGGATTGCCGCGCCCACGGGGGCCATTCTTTACCAGTTCGCCGAAGTATGTGTCCGGGGGCGGCCCACCCGTGTCGGGCACTTTGAGCAACCTTTGTTTGCGCGCCGATGATCCTCAGAACGGGCTACGGTGTGTCATCAACTAAAACCCCCAGACAAAACTCTGGCCGTTTCCCATGAACATCACGGAAGTACGGGAGGCCTTGCAGATCCACCGCTGCATGGTCCGCTCCAGCGAAGCCGCGGGCTCCGAAAGGCAATCCGGATCGAACACCACGGCGCAGCGCTCTCCGGGTGCGCGGACTGATTCATAACCCAGCCATTGCACACCGCGCTCCTGGGCCGCCGCGGCCACAGCGTGGTTGGCGCTGTAGTCGCTGCCATGCGTCCACTCCGCCCGAGCCTGTACCCAAGGCTCAGCCATCAGATCAATGGAGCGTCCCCTGATCTTCGCCTGAAAAAAGCTGTGCTCGGTCAGCAGGATCTCCTCCAGCAGCCCCGCGCTGTCCAGGATGAAACGGCGCCGCCAATAAGCCACCTCGGCGCAAGCGCCGTAGATATTCTCCGCCCCATACCACTGGCCTTTCGCTTTCGGCGGACGAAAGCGGCTCGCATGCGTGGGGCTATACCGGAACGGAGTAACCAGTAAATAGTGCTTGGGCTTGGCTGTTGGCGGCAAGGCCGGCTTGCTGCCCTCCAGAAGCGACTCCAGCAAATCCTGCTCATCCGGGGTATCCACCAAGCGCATCGTGGACACCACGTGCTGCGCCTCCACGCCACGCCATGCCAGCATGTGGCGCGACGCGATCGTGCCTTTGAACCAATCTTCGCTCCAGGTGGTCACGCAGGAGCCCTCATGCCATCCAGGTAGTGCAATGTAGCCACCAACCCCTCGGCGCTCTGAATCAGTTTCAGGGGTTTTCCGCCGAGCGCCTTGTTGTGGCTGTTCATCCACGCGAGGCGCTTCTGATCGTCCGTGCCCACCAGCGCATCGAGCGAACGGTACACGCGTACCAGAAGCAACGCCAACTCGCCCTCTTTCGAATCGGGATTGATGCTCTTGTGCCCTCTCACGATACGCGAGACCGTGGGCTCGCTCACGCCAATGGTGCGCGCAAGCGCCGCGCCGGAAAGCCCCAGCAACTGGCCAGCCCTGGAGGTGGCTTTTGCCAGCACTTCACCGGGATCAACCTTGACTGCTGCAAGTGGCTTCATGTGGCTTCTCAGAGATTATTTCCATAGAAATATTATGGATCAAACATGGAATATTTTCACGCCGTCCATAAAAGTCAGGATTTCATTCCACATTTCAGACACTTTGACATTCACAACTGTGCATCCTATTGTCCATAGTGAATACCGTTCAAGGCAAAAAGATCCCAAGCCAGAGACAGGAATTCCCCACGGAAAAGGACGGAAGGATTGAAAGGATGGGAAGGACGCCATGCTGAAGGAGCACCCATGACACGAGCCCGACTCACGGGCGTAGGCCACACGCAGGTCGGCAAGCTCCCGGGATCAAGCTGCATGGGACTGCACGATGAGGCTGCGCACGCGGCCATCGCCGATGCCAGCCTGAAGCTGCGCGACATCGACGGCGTGCTGTGCGCCTACTCCCTGGCCGAACCGCACCCCATGCTGGCTTCGTATTTTTGTGAATACGTGGGCCTGCAACCTGCGTTCAATCTGGCGGTGCAGGCCGGCGGGGCCACGGCCTGCATCATGATCATGCAAGCTGCCGCGCTGGTCGAAAGCGGGGTCTGCCGGCACGTGCTGTGTGTGACGGGCGACACCCGCGCTACCGGCATGGCGCGTGACGGCGGCGCGGTGGCGGCGCTCGCGGGGTTTGGCCATCCGCAGTTCGAGCAGCCGCACGGTATGAGCGTGCCGGCTGCCTATGCACTGGTGGCACAGCGCTACATGCACGAATACGAAGCCACTCCGGAGCAGTTGGCCGCGATCGCCGTCGAGCACCGGCGGCATGCTGCACGCCACCCTGGCGCGCACATGCGCGATCCGCTTCAGATCGAGGACGTCATGCGCTCGCGCCTCATCAGCTCGCCCCTCCGGCTGCTCGATTGCTGCCTGGTTTCAGATGGCGGGGCCGCCGTGGTCGTGAGCGCCAGCGATGCGGCGCGGGACACACGTGCGCCTGTGAGCCTGCTCGGCGCGGGGCAAGGCCATACGCACGAACATATTGTGGCCGCCTCCAGCCTGGTGGAGTTCGGATGCCGCCAAGCGGCCGACCGCGCCTTCGGGCGGGCGCAGGTGAACCGGTCCGACATTGATGTGGCACTCGTGTATGACTCGTTCACCATCACGCTGCTGATCCAGCTCGAATCGATCGGCTTCTTCGAGAAAGGAGAAGCCGGCCGCGCCGCCTTGGCCGGTGAACTGGGCTTGAATGGCCGCCTGCCCTGCAACACGCACGGCGGATTGCTGTCGTTTGGCCACTCCGGCGCGGCCGGCGGCATGTTCCACATCGTCGAGGCCGTGCGGCAATTGCGCCGCGAGGCAGACGCCCGCCAGGTATCGGACGCGGAACTGGCTTTCGTGCACGGAGACGGCGGGATTCTTTCCGCGCATTGCTCTCTGATTCTGGGGCGATGCTGAATGAGACTGAAAAGACCGAGATGAAGAAACCCACACCAGTACCCACCGCCGAAACGCAGCCGTTCTGGTCGGCGGCGGCCGAAGGCCGGCTCATCTACCAATACTGCCCCGTCTGCAAGAAAGCGCAGTTTCCGCCGCGCCACCGCTGTGCGAGCTGCGGCCAAGCCGAAATCACCTGGCGCGAATCGCATGGCATTGGCGCGGTTCACAGCTTCACCGTCGTAGAACGCGCCTCAGCACCGGCGTTCCAGGATGACCTGCCGTACGTGATCGCGCTGGCCGATCTTGATGAAGGTTTCCGAATGATGGTGACCATGCGCGGATGTGAACCACACCAGGTCCAGATCGGTGCCCGCATTCGTGTCGTGTTCGAGCTGGGTGAAAACACCTGGCCACTACCGACGGCCACATTGCTGGGTGAGATGCTGACTTTCGCGCGGCTCGAACCCGGCCGCGTCTACGGGCGGCATACCGAAACGATCGGGCAACGCCTGATCGACCAATGGACCGCGCTTTACCCATGGGATCAACCGCAAGGCGATAGGGCCCCGAGCGGCCTGACCAACATGGTAGGCATGCGCACCTATCTTCTGGCCATGCACCCTCGCCCGCCGGGCAACGTGCATGCTTCGATCAAGCTCCGGGGCGCCCGGCCGCTGCGGATCGGGGCGCGCGTATCCGCGGAGGTCTCCTGCAGCGGCAAGGAAGAAAAAGGGCGCCGCTTCGTGGATTTTCACGTTCGCGGTACCGACGAAGAAGGCCACCAGGTCATCGATATGGAACTGCGCTTGATATGGGCTCAATGACACCGCACTCTCACACCCCTCGCGCACGCACGCTGACACCCGTTTCGCTGGAGGCGAGCCTTGGCAATATCGCCGCCTACGCCGAGATCAGCCGCGACTGGAATCCGATTCACCTTGATGAGGAGTTTGCCAGGAGCACGCCGATGGGCGGCATCATCGCGCACGGCACCATGTCGCTGAACCTGATCTGGCAGTCCCTGACGCTCAGCCTCGGCGCAGATGCGCTGCAACGCGTCACACTGGACGCCCGATTTCTCAAGCCCGTGCGCCCCGGCACCCAGGTACGCGCCGGCGGCGAGTGGTCGGAAGAGGCCAAGGGCTGGAACGTATGGGTCAAAACGGATGCCGGCGAGGTCGTCATCGCAGGAACCGCCCTCATGGACAGCGCCCCTTGACCATGGAGAGCACCGAAAGCCACTGCGATCCCAACTGGCTCGACCTGGAGGCCACGCCACACGCCGTGGGCGCCGGGCGCGATGTGGGCGCCGTGCGCCAGGCCCTGGCCGTGCTGCGCGTGATCAGCGCCGCGAGAGAGCCTATCCCCTTGGCCGCCATCGCCCGCTCGGCCGGCGTGAGCCCATCGACCACGCTGAACATCCTGCGCACGCTGGTCAACGAAGGGATTGTGCTGTTTCACGCGTCCGCCAAGTCCTATCAGCTCGGCCTTGGCTTGCTTGAGCTGGCCGGGCCGCTGCTGATCCGCTCCGACGTGGAACTGGCCGAGCCGCTGTTGCAGCAGATCGCTTCCCGCCACAGCGCCACGGCCACCATCTGGATGGTCCGGCCCGGAGGCCGCTTGTTGCTGGCAGCGCGGCTGGTACCAGACAGCGTCATCCGCATTGAGTTTCGGGTGGCCAGCCGCCTACCGCCCTATGCGGGGGCGACCGGCGCCATGGTCGCGGCGGCGCGCGGCGCCAGCACGGCCGATATCGAAGCCGGGGTAGGCCAGGTGCGCTGGGCCCATGTGCCCACGCCGGACCAGTTCCTTTCGCAGGTCGATCAGGCCAGACAGCGCGGCTACGCGGTCGACGAAGGGTATCTGATTCCAGGGGTCACCTCGGTGGCAGCTGTCGCCAAAGGTGCAGGCGACGATCCGCGCCTGGTGCTCTCGGCCCACGTGTTCCAAAGCCAGTTGAGCGGCCAAGAGCTTGACCGTCTCGGTGAAGAACTGCGCGAACTAGGCGCACACGTTGGCTCTGCCGTATACCGGCGCCGGCCGCGCTAGCGGCCTCATTTCCTTCCATTCGATACCTACTACAGGAGACATGACCCATGCCCATCAAAGGACTGATCAAGCAACTCTTGATACCCGCGCTCGCATTCTGCGCGGCTTCGCTTCCCATCGCATCGGCCTTGGCACAGGAATGGCCTGCACGGACGGTGACCTTGATCGTCCCATATCCGCCCGGCGGAAACGTCGACAACCTGGCCCGGTTGCTCGCCACCGAGTTCTCCCAGAAGATGGGCGGAACCTTCATCATCGACAACAAACCGGGCGGAACCGGATTGGTCGGCACCAATATCGTGGCTCGCGCCAAGCCAGATGGGTACACCCTGCTCATGGGCTCCTATTCGACCTTCGCCACGCTCCCTGCGCTCTCCCGGATGGACCCGGAACCGTTGGACTCCATCGACGTCGTGGCCGGCATCGCGGGCTACATCCCCGTGCTGGCGGTCAGCAAGCAGTTGGGGGTCAAGACCTTGCAGGAACTGGTTGCGCTCGCCAAACGCGAACCTGGAAAGCTGACCTATGGGTCCGTAGGGGTTGGCTCTTCATCGCACGTCAACGGTGAAACGCTGAAGCACGCCGCAGGCATCGACATGCTGCACGTGCCGTTCAAGGGCTCCAGCCAAAGCGTCACGGCGCTGATCGGCGGCCAGATCGACGCGGTGATCGATGGCGTGACCGTGACGCCCGCCCAGAGCGGCCGTGTAGTGCCGCTCGCCGCGTTCTACAAGAGCCGGCATGAAATCCTGCCCGATGTACCTACCGCACAGGAAGCCGGCGTCGCAGCGCGCCTTCCCACCAGCACGACCTTCGGTATGTTCGCGCCCAAGGGAACCCCGCCCGCTATCGTCACGAAGCTGCAGAGCACCTTGGAAAGCATTACCAAGGATCCCTCGTTCAAGAGCAAAGTGGTGGCGATGAGCCTGAGCCCGGACTACACCCCCGCGGCGGAGTACCGCAAGGCACTGGAGGCGGATCTGAAATACAACCGGGACTTTTTGCCCAGAATCGGTGTGGCAGCGGAAAAATAAGGAGACCAGAAGATGCCGACAAGCATGCCATTCAGCCAGGTCAAGATTCTTGATTTCACGCGATACGTTGCGGGCCCGTTCGCGACCTTCCAGTTCGCGGTTCTCGGAGCGGACGTCATCAAAGTCGAACCCTTGGAAGGGGACCCCACGCGCGAGAGCCCGGTCGACAAGTCACTCGCCGCCGCGAAGATGTCTCCGACCTTCTTCGCCATGAACCCCAACAAGCGCAGTATCGCGCTCGATCTGAAATCCCCCGAAAGCATCCCGATCATTCACAGTCTGATCCAGGACATCGATGTCCTATGCGAAAACTTTCGCCCGGGCGTGATGAAAAGCCTGGGGCTGGACTACGATACCTTGAAGGCCCTGAATCCACGCCTCATCTATTGTTCGATTTCGGGGTTCGGCCATTCAGGGCCTGAGAAATACACGGCCGCGTTCGACGGCAAGATCCAGGCGATGTCCGGCGTGATGGCCATGAACGGAGACCCCGCGGGCGGCCCCACGCGCATCGGCTTCGCCGCCTGCGATCTCATCGCCGGGATGACGGGCGCCTTCGCCATCTCCAGCGCGTTGTATGAACGGGCGAATACGGGCCAGGGCGCGTTCCTTGATGTCTCCATGCTCGACTCCACCCTGGTGTTTCTCTCTTCGCAGGTCAGCGAAGCGACGATGAGCGGCATTCAGCACACGCAGATGGGCAACCAGTCGGTCAGCCGCAAGCCGACGGGAAACAGATTCAAGACGGGCGACGGAGATATCGTGCTCGCGGTGATGAACGAAAAGCAGTTCATCAAGCTGCTAACCACCCTGGGCCGTCCGGAAGCCTTGAACGACCCGCGCTTTGCCAACTGGGCCACTCGTACGGAACATGAGAAAGCCCTGCGGGAACTCATCGAAACCGCAATGTCCGGTCATGGCGCGGCATACTGGGAGAAGACATTGACCGCAGCCGACGTGCCCTGTGGTGCCATTCGGCGTGTCGATCAGATCATCGAGCACCCGCAGCTCGAGCATCGGGCCGCGCTGCAGAAGGTGAAGACCTTCAAGGGAGAATTCCGGATGGCCGCAGCTGGTTTTCAATGGCAAGACAAAGCGCCCACCATTGAGACCGGTGCGCCTTTGCTCGGCGAACATACCGATGAGATCCTGCTGCAGGCGGGGTACAGTGCGGAACAGATACAGCAGTTGCGCGGCAAGGGCGTCCTGGGGCCTGCCCCCGCTTGAGCATATAGCCCTCTCAGTGCGCTTAGATGGGCTTACTTGGCCCGCAAACCCTGAAGCGCGTTCGTCCAGCGCAGCAGTTCATCGAGCATGGCGGTGGCGGACTGACCATTGATCGGGTTGGCCGCCAGCCCTCCTTCGGCTTGCATCTGTTGCGCCACGTTCGTGAGCGCAACCGCCTCCACCATGGGTACCACCTTGAGCGTGCTCAGCAGCGCCTTGGTGACCTGCACGGATCTGATGCCGCCCGACATGCCTCCGTAACTGACGAAACCCACGGCTTTGTAATGCCATTCACGAACCAGATAGTTGAGCGCATTGACCAGCGCGCCCGGTGGCGCAAAGTTGTATTCGGGCAGCACGAAGAGGAAGGCATCGGCCGCCGCCACGCTGGCGCTCCAGGCACGCGTGTGCTCGTGGGCATACCGCCCCAGCCGGGGATGCTCGGGTTCGTCGAAAACAGGCAGACCGAAAGAGGCCAGATCCACCAGCTTCGCGTCGAACCCGCCGTGGGCCTGTGCCGCGCCATGCGCCCATTCGGCCACCGCCGGGCCAATGCGCCCCGGGCGCGTGCTGCAGATCAAGGTATGGAGAACTGGACGTGTCATGTAAGTACTTCAAGAACAAAAATAAAAAGGAGCTCCTAGGGCCGAATCGTAGCCGCCTCCAAGGCCCCTGCCTTCTCGACCACCGCGCGCAGCAGATAATGCCGTGAAGCAACCCCAGTTTGGCGACGTCTAGAACAGGGAGTTTCTTGCGCAGTAGTCGTGCAACGAGCGAGATAGCCTACTTCAGCGGCGTTGCAACGTTGGAAGTCCCCAAGAAATCACTATGACGCTGTAGATACATCAGGCTGTGGTCTAAGCAGCTCTCTGACGCCAGTGCAACTCCGCAGCGCCCAAAGCCAAGGTTGCGGGCAACAGGGGCGCGAAATAATACAAGGCCCGATAAGCCAGGAGAGCCGCCAGCACCTCGGCAGAATCCAGAGGTGGTGCCGTAAGCAAGGCCACACCCACAGCCTCCAGCACGCCCAAGCCGGCGGGCACGCGCAGCACCAATCCGGCCACCGCCCCCAGCATCACGGTGGCCAAAGCCGCGGGGTAAGCGACCTGGCCCTGCAGCACCGTCCACAGCGCCGCGCCCATGAACATCCAGTTGCAAGCTGATGCGGCTACCTGCCACAGAGCCACGGGCCAGCGAGGCCATGGAAGCGAATGGCCCCGCCATGTGAATGCCCGGCCCGCGCGGAGGGCACATAGCCACACGTAGGCCAGAGGAAGGCACCCCAGCAGCATGCCGCCCGTGCGCCACTGCCCAGATGTGACCGACCAGCCTGCCACGGGTGGCGGTTGCCACAGCCACGGCAGCACGGCCATCAGCACAAGGTAGCCCAACCAGTTCGTTACGATGCTGATGGCCACCACTTGTCCGATGGTGCCCGGATCCACGCCACGCCGCGAATACAGCCGGTAGCGCACACCCACACCGCCGATCAGGGAACCCAGATTGAGTATGAATGGGTAGCTCGTCATGGCGATGCCGAGCGTGGCGAAGAGGCCGAGGCGGTGGCGGCTGCATTGGCGGCCTACCCAGTCGAACGTACCGTAAGTGAGATGGCTGGCCAGCGCGAGTGCGCCCGCCATGGCAAGTACGCTGACCGGCAGATTCCGCAGCGCGTGCAGCACAGCATGCCAGTCCACCAAGCGCGCATGCCTCAGGATAAGCCAAGCCACCAGAGTCAGAAACAACGCCACCGCGCTTCGCTTCAGCCAGGGCCACCAAGGCCGCTGCGTCATGCTGCGCCAGCCCGTCAACGCATCGGCTGTTGTCGATGGCGGGCGGGCCATCGCGCTATGCCGATGCGCTCGCATCGTCTGAGCCTGACGCAGACTCTGCGGAAGCCCTCGGCGCCGTTTGCCCCACGACGGCAATCTGGGGTTCGTGCCGCGGCAGCCAGCCTGCCCAGGCGGGAAACCAGCGCATCAAGTGAAACAGCACATAACCGCGCAACAGCCGGATACCGTCGAAGCGCCCGGGGGCGTGGCCTCGATCTCGCGGCAGCTGCTCTCGATCAGATGCGCCAACCGCCGATACAGGTGCGCGTTGAAATGCCGGTCCCGTATGATGACGTTCGCCTCCAGGTTCAAGGACAGACTCAGCGGATCGAGGTTACTTGAGCCCACCGTAGCCCATTGGTCATCAACCAACGCCACCTTGCCGTGCAGCGGCCGGTCGCAGTATTCGTAGATGCGCACACCGGCGCGCAGCAGATGGTCGTAGAGCATGCTGGCGGCCTTCCGCGCGATGGGCATGTCAGGCCGGCCTTGGAGAATAAGACGCACATCCACGCCGCGCCGGGCCGCACGCCGCATCTCGCGGGTGAACCGGTACCCTGGAAAGAAATAGGCGTTGGCGATCACCGCGCGATGACGCGCCGAGCGCAGCGCCACCCGGTAATGGCGTTCGATATCGCTGGGGTGCTGGTGGTTGTCACGGGTTACGAACATGGCATCCGCGGCTTGCGCATGCGGAAGGCTCCCGGCGTCCGCCTGGCAAGGTGCCTGTGGTTGCCGGTGTTGCTGCCTGCGTCCGGGCCGGCCCAACACAGCCTCGCGCGTGAAGTGACGCATCTGCGTGACGATGGGTCCACGCACCGCCACGGCGTAGTCCTGCTTGGCCTCGGGGCCGAAATCAGCCATGTGATCGGCCGAGTAGTTGATGCCGCCGATAAAGCCCAATTCACCGTCCACAACGACGATTTTGCGGTGCATGCGGCGCAGCGGATTGAGGCGCTGACCGAGAAAGCGGCGGCCCGGATCAAAGATACGAAAACGCACCCCCTCTTCCACCAGACTCCCCACGAAGCCTGCGGAGAGATCCGGCGATCCGAAGCCATCCACCAGCACATGCACCTCCACTCCGCGCCGGGCGGCCGCGAGAAGAGCGGCATGAAGTTGCTGGCCTACTTCGTCCTCGAACACGATGAAGGTCTCCAGCATCACCTCGTGTTGGGCACTCGCAATGGCGTTGAACACGCGCGGGAAGAATTCCTCGCCGTTTTCCAGCAATTCGAATTGATTGCCCGCAACCCATCGGGAAGAGCGCGGCGCATTGAAGGTGCTGGGAGACTTGCGTATCACAGCAGGATCTCCGCAGCCAACGGGGCATGATCCGACAACTTGTCCCAAGGGGTACGGGGAAGAGCCAGCGGCGAGTGCACGGAGGCATTGCGCACGTAGATACGATCCAGTGCCAATAGAGGCATGAACGCCGGGAAAGTGCGTGCCGCGTGTCCAAAGGCTTGTACAAATACTTCACGCAGGTCCGCGCCGCGACGCAGGATGGCGTGCGCCCGGTGGCGCCAGTCATTGAAATCCCCAGCCACCACCACAGGCTCTTCTGGGGGAAAGTGCGCAGAAGCTCACACACACGCAGCAACTGCCGCTGGCGGTGCGACTCCTTCAGGCCGAAGTGCACACACACCGCATGTACCGGCAGGTGGTGCCCAGGGGGCTGCAGCACGCAGTGCAGCATGCCGCGGCGCTCGGGGCCCGCGACGGAGATGTCGTGATTCTCGTAACGCGTGATTGGAAATTTCGACAGCAGCGCGTTCCCATGATCTCCGTTGTCGTAAACCGCATTGCGCCCATAGGCGTACTGCGGCCAGATCGTGTCAGCCAGAAACTCGTAGTGCGGCACTTGGGGAAAGTTCGCCACGCGGCTCGCATGCAAGTGATGTGTGCCCAGCACCTCCTGCAGGAACACCAGGTCCGCCCCTACCTGCCGCACAGCATCACGCAACTCGTGCAGGATGAAGTGCCGGTTGAAGGTGGTGAACCCCTTATGTACGTTCACGGTGAGGACCTTGAACGCGATGGGTTCTGAAACAGGATGGGGACGGACGGAAGGTTCAATCGTCATCTCTGAACCATTGTTCCTCGGGTAGCGGGATGCCGCTGTAGGACGTCCGGCCGTGGGAATGTGCTGCCAGGGCGATTCTGTTGTCTGCTTGGGACCTCGACGGCTCCGCGGTCGACGGCGTTGCCAACCTTGTCAACCTGGGCGGGATACCCAGCCACTCCGTTCCAGCAAGAAGCTGAACAGGCTCTAGGCAATAGCTCGCGTGACTTCCGCCAACGTCGTGCGGGTGGCATCCGCCGCTGCTGGCAGAGCCCTGGCAGTGCTCCACACTACGCTCAGAGAACGACGAATCTCTGGCGCACGCAGCGGAATAAACGCAATTCCATCGACCACCGCCGGTGCCGGCCCAAGCCGCGGCCTTATGGTGTAAACAGCACCATCGCGTACCATCAATGTGATGAGATGTCCCGTGTTGGCGCTTGCCGCGGTACGTACGATGCATCCGATACTCGAGGCAGCGTTGTCAATCATTCGGCGTAACCGATTGGGATGCAAGGTGAGCGCCAGGGGATAAGTAAGAGCCTCCGCGAGATCGATGGCACTGGGCAAGCGATCGAAATTGTCCGCCAGCCCACAGAAGCAAAATACCTGGGTTGCACACTCCTGAACGTGCAGACTCGCATCCGTGCCGGCGTCGGGCAACAGTGCGATGTCTGCGGAACCATCTCGCATCCACTGCGTGATGGCGTGGCTGTCTCCCTCCAGCATGGTGAGTTCCACGAGCGGGTAGCGCGCCTGCATGGTGGAAAAAAGACGTACGCCCAATTGATCGATCAATGAAGTAGGAATGGCCACGGTAACGAGGCCGCTGGGACTGTGATTAGTGCGGGCCATCGCCGCTTCGGCTTCCGCGACATCGCGAAAGATGCGGCGCGCATGCTCCACAAGTTGCAAGCCCGCCGCAGTAGGGCGCGCGCCAGTGGAGGAACGCTCCAGCAGCGGCGTGCCCAGAGCCTCTTCCAGCAGGCGTACTTGCCGCCCTACGGCCGGCTGCGCTCGAAGCAGGCGTGCTGCGGCGCGATTCATGCTGCCTTCTTCTGCAATGACAAGAAAGGCACGTAGATGATCAAGATTCAAAGCCAATGCTCGTCCTTCATCATGTGCGCCGCGGTTCAAAGAAATTTGAAGAGCCCTTGTGCGGAGATTGTATTTCCATGGATGCGCTTGACTGCCTAGACTGCCTGACTCCCTCCAGGATCGTGAAAAAAGACATGCCGCTCCCTCTTGTTGACTCCCCTTTCAGCCCCGCTGTTTCTCGCCGCGAGGCCATCCAGTACACGCTCGCTGGGATGATCGCCGCAACGGTTGGCCTGCCGCGCTCGGCCACCGCGCAAAGCTACCCGACCCGAGCGGTACGACTGCTGGTACCCGTTGCCTCCGGAGGCGGCACCGACATGATTGCCCGCGTCGTGGCGGATGCCCTTTCACGCCACATGGGGCAGCCTTGGGTAGTGGACAACCAGGCGGGCGCTGGTGGCCAGATCGCCAGTCAAGCCATCGCCCGCGCCGAGCCGGATGGCTACAACCTGCTGCTAGGCTATGTCAGCACGCATGGCACCCTGCCAGCCGTCCGCAAGTTGCCCTACGATGTATTGAAAGATTTCACACCTATCACCATGATCGGTGGCGCGCCCAACGTACTGGTCTGCAATGCCGCCACCGGGCCGAAATCGTTCCAGGATTACCTGGCCGATCTGCGCGCCAACCCCGGCCAGGCAGGCTACGGTTCCGCAGGCACCGGCACCATCACTCACCTTGTATATGAGCATTTGAAACTCGCCACACGTACCTCGGTGCTGCATATCCCGTACCGCGGCATTGCTCCGGCATTGACTGATCTCATGGCTGGACAGGTGCAGTATTCGATGCCTGGGCTGGCCGGTGCGCTCGGCTATATCAAGTCAGGCAAGCTGAGGCCGCTGGTCGTCACAGGGCCGGCTCGCCACCCGCAGCTTCCGGATGTTCCCACGCTAGAAGAGCTTGGCGTCAAGAATTTCAAGGCCGCGCAGTGGGTAGGCATCATGGGTCCGGCACACATACCTGCCGCAGTGGTCATGGCGCTGGAATCTGCGTGCGCCCAGGTGTTGCGCAAGCCTGAATTGACCGCCAAGCTAGCCGGCGACGGCTTGCAGATGATGCCGATGAGCCAGCCTGAATTCACCAACTATGTCGCCGCAGATCTTGCACGATGGCGCTCGGTGGTCAAGGAACAAGGTATCAAGGAGTCTTGAACGTGCAAAACAGGAAAAAGCGCATCGCCATCGTCGTCATGTCGGATGAACATTCCGGCGTTGCCATGGGTTCGGCCGGCCACCCATGGATCAAGACACCTCACCTGGATGCTTTCAGCGCATCCAACACGCGCTTCACATCGGCCTATACCAATTCGCCCATCTGCATTCCCGCGCGAGCATCCTTTACCACGGGGCTTTACACGCATGCCACCCGCAACTGGTGCAACGGGTTGCCCTACACCGGCACGCCGCGTGGCTGGACACACCTGCTGCGCGATGCTGGCTGCGACGTCACCTCGATAGGCAAGCTCCACTTTCGCAATGAAGTGGACGACACTGGCTTCACACGCCAACTGCTGCCCATGCACGTTGTCAATGGCGTAGGGGATCTGCTGGGTGCGGTACGCGACCCGCTGCCAGTGCGCCACAAAGCCAAGGCACTGGCGGAGGAAATCGGCATCGGCGAAAGCACCTATACGCAATACGATCGCGCGATCGCGGCCGAATCCATCCGCTGGATCCAAGATCATGCGGAACAGGACAACTGGGTTCTGTTCTCGTCCTTCGTTGCACCGCACTTCCCCTTGATCGCGCCTGAGGAGTTCGCCGCCCTCTACCGGCTGGAAGACATACCGCTACCCAAGCTGAGTCGGGCGGAAGACCGCGACGATCACCCCTGGATCAACGCGCTGCGCGACTGCTTCCGCCACGACTCCTATTTTGATGAGATGCTTCGCAAGCGAGCCATGCTGAGCTATGCCGGCCTGTGCAGCTTCATGGACTGGCATTTCCAGCAAATTTGCGACGCAATTGAAGCCGCGGGCCTGGCTGAAGAAGCGCTACTGATCTACACCGCGGACCATGGCGACAACATGGGCACCCGCGCGCTCTGGGGAAAATCCACCTTGTACGAGGAGTCTCGCCCGCGTCCCGCTCCTGGTGCGCGCTCCAGGCCGGAATATGCGTCAGGTGGTAGCCACGCCCGCCACCCTCGCCGACGTGGCGCCGACGCTCATGGAATGGATGGGCTTGCCGGCGCCGGCGGAATGGCCTGGCCGTTCACTGCTCTCGATGGGTGAAAGCCGGGACGACCATCAGCGCGTGGCATTTTCCGAATACCACGCCGCAGGCGCCGAGACCGGCGCCTACATGGTGCGCCAGGGCCATTGGAAGCTGATCTACTACGTAGGCATGGCTCCTCAACTCTTCAACCTTGCGCAAGATCCCGAGGAACTCCATGATCTCGCCCCAGGAGGCGAGCACGCCACGGTATTGAAGCAATTGACCGTTGAGTTGCGCCGCATCGTGGATCCGGAAGCTCAAGATCGCCAAGCCAAGTCCGATCAGCACGTCCTGCTGGAAGCACATGGCGGACGCGATGCGGTGGTGCGCCGCGGAGGCTTTGGCGCCACTCCCGCCCCAGGGGTCACAGCCCGCTTTGCCTGAGAAAGAAGGCGCGCGCCGCAAATACTTTCGTGCACTGCAGCACACCCGTCACGGTACTGCCGCTGCAGTCAAGGCCCATTCCGTCGAGATGGCGACCTCAAAAACGCCGGCTGCAGAGGTTGCCGCTGAATCTTCAGGACACCCCAGAAACAAAAAAAGGAGCCGAAGCTCCTTTTTTTGCCTCCTGGTCTGATGAAATCCAGAAGCCTTCGGTGTGGACTGAATTGCTGACCGCCATTGGCCTCGAGTCGCTGGCGCGAATTGAGCCTGCACCTGCTTGCCGAGACAAGCCGCAGTTGGCCGGCTGCATGCCGCTTGCCGGCTTCGCCCTCCATGCAGCTCGGCGCGCGGACTGCACACATCAGCCAGGCCTTGGACCCAACGCGCAGCGATGGAGCCGTCCGACACATTACCATCAGGTACAAAGACAGTACCTTTGTATCCAACACTCTTGTGAAGAAACGCTAGAGTAAACCCTAGTAATTCAGCCATTTCATCAACGTTCAGTGACCAATGAGAGCAAAAAATGGATACAGAATTGCTTGAAATCGTTGCTCAAGAAACGTCCGCCATTGTCTTGCTGGATCCTCCGAAAATTGACGCCTTCCTTGACCTGAAAGCAGAAGGCCTGATCAACGGCGCCCTCCACTTCCTTCCAGGCGGAAAACGCTACGTCACCGTGCATGGACTTACTCCCGATGGAAATGCGCTCCTGGCCATCAAACGGAGTCTGCAACGGAGAGCCAGCAGGCGTTCAACAGCTCACTGAAGGTAGAGCTGCTTACGTCGCCTTCCTCAGAATAGACCAGCACGGCCATAGGCGGCCGTGCGGTCCAAGAATGCCCGTCAAGCGAGCTGTACTTCGATACGCTTAGGCTGAGCGTGCTCCGCCTTAGGTATGCGAAGCTTCAGAACTCCTTGCGCCAGCTCAGCAGAGATCTTCTCGGTGTCGAGTTCCTTGCTCAGCGTGAACACGCGATGAAATCTCGCCAATCCTACTTCGGTGTGATGCGAAGCCAGCCCCTCAGGCGCCGTCAAGCCAGATTCAGCTTCGATGGTCAGCGTATCTGACTCAACATGCAGGTTCAATTTATCCCGGCTCACTCCGGGAAGATCTGCATACAAGGTGATCCCATTGCCGTCCTCCACCACGTCCACAGGTGGAGTCAACGCGGCTTCGCTGTAACGTGACCGCTCCTGCGAGCTTGCGCTTGCACGAGCAGTGGTGTTTTCGGAAGTTTGAACATCGTTGCGCATGGTTTTCTCCTTTTCGCAATAACGGATCACTGGATCTGAATGCGGCGCGGCTGGGCAGAGATGCGTCGCTGGATAGTGATATGCAAGACGCCGTCATGCAGCTTTGCACTGACTTGATCTGGATCAGCGTCATCTGGCAAGGTCACCACCCTGCGGAAACGTCCTTCAAACCGCTCATTGATGTGAACGGTGGCCTTGTCGCTCTTGTCGCTCTTGTCAGGAAGCGGGCTCTTGCGTTCACCGGCAATGGTCAGCAA
Organism: Ottowia sp. VDI28; assembly: GCF_049532675.1. Classification (NCBI taxonomy): domain Bacteria; kingdom Pseudomonadati; phylum Pseudomonadota; class Betaproteobacteria; order Burkholderiales; family Comamonadaceae; genus Ottowia; species Ottowia sp. VDI28. The sequence goes on from NZ_CP149820.1 coordinate 4,623,835, forward strand.
GCCGCGTTCCAAATTGACTTCCAAAGTCGCCGGATCAAGACCCGGGGCGAAAGCATAAATTTCGATGGTTTTAGGAGTTCCACCGACGTTAAGAGCGGGATAACCATGGCGGGCAAAGCCGCGAATAGTGGGAGACGGATCCAAGGCCTGCTGCAAATCGCGCTGCAGGCGATCCATCTCGGCGAGTACATCACGCGGAAACAAGGATCGATACATAGCGAAACCTCCATTCAAGGGTTGAACAGAGCGCTGGAAGCGTCTCCAGCGCATCCAGTCACAAGAATAGGAATGGCCCGCGCGATTTCAAGCCTCAACTGGGCGCGAAAAATTTAATTTGGTCAGCGAGTGTTTGCAGCGGTTTTTTAGCACATGCACGCGGCGATATGGCGTGGTCGACCCTCTTGATAGACAACCGCTCTACCCATATTTCCGGTCTCATCCCATTACCGACATCGGAGAGGACAACCATGAAACCCGCAGCGGAACTGCTTTTGGCGGCAGAGTTGATCAAGAGGGCGGAGGTCTTGAGAGACAAGGACGCGGCCAACTTCGCGGCGCAGGAGTTGCGAAAGGGATCCAGGGTGCCTCTGGACGTGTTGTTGACGAAGTTCGCGCAGCAGCATCCGTACCCCGAGTACTTGGGCCGGGCGCTTGCCGAACTGGAGAACGTGGCGGATCTCGTCATGCAGACGCGCCCGCCGGCCCTCGGGTAGAGCTCGCCCGCGCATATCGCTCCGGCCGCGGGAGCGAAGTACCCCGATCAGGCAACCATTCTGAAGGGCGGCAAAGAACACCTTCCGGCTAAGCTGGGGATCCGATCATCAACGATGAGAAGGGCCTTTGCAATGCCACCTCATAATCCAGCTGTTGCACGGCGCTGATTCGCTCAGAAAGTGAGGATCCGCGGCTGGAAAGGGAGGCTCGTGCCCTGAGCCACGCCCAAGCAAAACTGCTCAACGGGAAGGCTGAATTCTGGTGGTTGCTTGAAAACCGCACCAGCTTCGAGCGGCAAGCCGGGAAGCGGCCCGCAGGCACATTCATGGCTTGGGTGCCTGGCCGCCCGTCAGTCGATCGGCTGAAGGCTATCAGACACCTCTTGACGCTCGCGCCTGCCGCGCTCAAGTGCAGCGATTAATCTAAAGTTTTCTTTCATTGCCAAATCACATTAAATCGCAGTTTAATATGATGCCCAAAAATGAAAGCAGACTTGAATATTGCCCAGATAAGATGACCTGAGTTCACTCTTTTACTTGGAAGCCGAGCAGTGCCAAACACGGTACCCCCTTGATGTGAGGCCGCACTGGTTATAGTCAGGGCCTCCCCGCATTGCAGAAACAAAAAAAGGAGCCGAAGCTCCTTTTTTTGCCTCATGGACTGATTAAATCCAGAAGCACTCCATATTGGAGCGGGAAACGAGGCTCGAACTCGCGACCTCAACCTTGGCAAGGTTGCGCTCTACCAACTGAGCTATTCCCGCATGTGCCTTGGATACCAAGGCAACTCACTAACTCAACGCCACAGGACTTACGCCCTGATAAAAAAAGAGCCTAAGCTCCTTTTTTAACGCCCATGAATCAGTTGGGATTCATGGGTGCTCCATATTTGGAGCGGGAAACGAGTCATGCACTAGAGCGCTAAGTCTCTGTTTCCCAATCACTTTCTCCACTGTGGTGATCAGCGAAGAACTCAATTATAGCCTTGTTTTTCGCCCTCGGCAACAAAGTTCATCCAACCACTTCCACCAGCGTCCAAGGATGATCCATCCACCCGTCGTTACGCCTGATGCGTCCAGCTGCTGAGCGGGTTCGCTATCGAACTCCAACTTGCGACGATCATGACTTGCGCTCGCTCCGCAGGCAGCGCGGGGTGGTGTCGCGTGGACTGCCTGGCACCTGGACGGCTGTAGGACACAACCGCCGGCATCGGAACACCGCAAGTACTCATCTTTACATCGCTGCGGCTAACTTCGCCGGAGCGCAACGCGGCGCCAGTGTAGTGGCAGCCAGCCTCAACGAAGGCGTGCAGCAATCCGGTTCATCTGCTCGATCTCCGCGCGCTGGCCATCGGAAATCGCTTGGCATAGGTTGACGAGTTCCGGATCTGAGAGCTGCGCCTCGCGGCACATGAGGATCGCTCCCGAATGGTGCGGGACCATAGACGCGATGAACTGTCGATCGCCGATTCCGGTTTGAGCACGGGTCGCGGCAAAAGAACCGAGTGTGAGAACGGCAAACAAGCCGTACAGCACGAGATTGAGCCGCCGGTTTGGAAACATGCCGGGCATTGTCGCTAGCATGAAGATGCCCATTGGCGCCCACATAGTGACCGCCATGTAGAGCATGTTGAGATTGTTTCTGAAGTCCCTGGCGCCGTCGATCATGCTGAACATTACGAAGTACATGACGACGAGGCCCAACACCATGTTCACCCAGAACTTGGCGTATGGTCGGCCGTGCTTACCCATCTGACCGGATGTGTGATGTTGATGTTCATGGGAATGTTCAGCCATCTCCGTCTCCTATGTGCTGGGGCAACCTGGCAGGGTCACTGGTACTGCGGCAGATACTTTGTCGATATATCAGCATGTGGAGCGATGCATCACTAACCGCTGATTTCCAGTCACCAACTGGACGTAGGGGCGTCGAACGCTTCAACTCGCTGGTCTTGAACCGTCTGGATATCAGACCATACCAAATCGGTCTTGATGGGCTTTGCGCCACCTATGACGCTGGTACCGTGAGCGCCAGTATCGAGCTTGCGTCCTCATCGCTCGATGGGCCGGCAACTGATCAATTCTTGCATATCAAGCAAGACAAGGCCACCTGCGGCGGATGCCAATGGCCTCCTCCGCCTTCGCTTAGGGCATCGCCTCAAGCGTCCGTTGCAGGCCATAACGACACAACAGCCCTTGGGCAAGAAAGGAGCCGGTGATGTAGCGCACCCGAAAGGAGATGAAGACATGCACAAGGACATTTCAACATCAAAGGTGTTCTATCGTCCCATCGAGGCGGCCATCCGATGGGCTGGGTTGCTGCGGTATCTGCCGATGATCCTGGCCACGATCGCGTCACCGCGTGTCCTGCCTCCGTCGCTGAACTGCCCTCGATGGAATGAGTGCCGGCTGCACTCGGAACGTATCTATGACGGCATCCTCAACGGAGAGCTGCCCTACGGCAAGAACGGGATCACGCTCAATGATCCGAAGCTGCTGAATTCTCTGGATCTGACTGTTCGCCATGTCGATCTGAAGCGTTGGATGCGCACCCACTATCCCGAGCACCGGCCAGGATTCCTGTTCAGCCGTGGCGAACGCATGGCGCACCCCTTCATCACCATGGAAACAGGACAGGCGATCCTGGTCGAGCGGCTGGCCCTTCAGGCCGCGCTTGAACATGCCCGGCGCCAGATGCGGGAATTGCAGGAGCAGCACGACACCTTGCTCAAGCAATCTGCCGTGCTGCTGGCCTCCAAGCAATGCGAGATCAGCGAGCGAGCTGAGACGACGTATCTCAACATCATCGGCGGGATGCTGACGCTGATGCTGGGCCAGTCCCCTTCGGTGTGCCTTATTCCAGCTTCAAGACTCAGGAGGCACTCGTCTCGGCATTGGTCGCCCATTATGGCGGCACCATGGGCATTACGGAGCGAACCTTAAACGGCAAGTTCGCCAACGCCAGGAAGTACGTCCGTAGCGCAAGCGGATGAGGCTATCCAGCTTGTATGTGCAACCGCGGATATTGCATTTGCAGTGTCTTCCCGCAGCCAGGTCTATTGAATAGAGGTCACGCCAACAAACGCCACCGAGCGTTCAGGAGTGACCGCCATGTCGCAGACACCTGTACTCCCGCCGAACGAGCGCCGCATCCTGCGGCTCGATGAAGTCGAAGCGAAGTCCGGCTTCAAACGCGCCCACATCTACAACCTGATGAAGAAGCGCCAGTTCCCCCAGGCGCTGCGCCTGGGCGTGCGCGCCGTCGGCTGGGATTCGATCGAAATCGACCAGTGGATCGCCGAGCGCCTCAACCACCGGACCTGACCCGTTCTCCCGCGGACTTCCCATTCCCAGCAGGAGAGCGCCATGCAGGTCGTATCCATCATTTCAACGAAGGGCGGCGTCGGCAAGACCACGACGGCCGCCAACCTGGGCGGGCTCGCCGCCGATGCGGGCCTGCGTGTGCTGCTGCTCGACCTCGACGTGCAGCCCACGCTGTCTTCCTACTACGAACTGGCTCACCGCGCACCCGGCGGCATCTACGAGCTGCTGGCCTTCAACGAGCGCGACCTCGGCCAGCTCGTGTCCCGCACGGTCGTCGCGGGCCTGGACCTGGTGCTCTCCAATGACCACCGGGGCGAGCTGAACACCTTGCTGCTGCACGCGCCGGACGGACGCCTGCGGCTGCGGCATCTGCTGCCGGCGCTTGCGCCGCTCTATGACCTGGTGCTGATCGACACCCAGGGCGCGCGTTCCGTGCTGCTGGAGATGGCGGTGCTCGCCTCCGATCTTGCGCTGTCGCCCGTCACGCCGGAAATCCTCGCGGCCCGGGAGCTTCGACGCGGCACCATGCAGTTGCTCGAAGACATTGCGCCGTACCGGCACCTGGGCATCGAACCGCCGCCGCTGCACCTGCTCATCAACCGCGTTCACCCGGTGTCGGCGAACGCCCGACTGATCCAGCAGGCCCTGCGCGACCTGTTCCAAGACCATGCTGGCATCCGTGTGCTCGCCACCGACGTGCCCGCCATCGAAGCCTATCCGCGCGCCGCGACGCGCGGCCTGCCGGTGCATCGGGTCGAGCACCGCCAGCCGGCCGGCAGAGTCGCCCCTGCCGCGCTCGACACGATGCGCGCGCTCGCCAGCGAGTTGTTCCCGCAATGGCAGGACCGACTGGCTCAAGTATCCGGTCGCCCGCCACGTCCTCTTGATACCGGGAGGCCCCATGGCGAACGCACATGAACTGGCCCGCGGCCACAAGCGGCTGCGCGCCCTGATCGAGTTCGCGGTCGGTGAAGGCTGGCACGTCAAGCGCACACCGGGTGGGCACCTCAAGTTCACCAAGGCCGGCTGCGCGGCGATCTACACCAGTTCGACCGCGAGCGACCAGCGGGCCGGACTGAACGCCCGTGCGCAGATCCGCCGCGCCGAGCGAGAGGCCCGCATGGCGCCGGCCGGCGGTCGTGGGGACTGCGAGGGGTGCGGCCATGGCTGACCTGACCTCGCAGGACATGGCCGGCAAGCTGCTCGCGGCGGGCTTCGAGCGCAGCGGCCCAGCGGCTACGGCCTTGAGCGACCCGATCGCGGACACGCCCATGGTCGTGACGCTGGACCAGTTGCGGCCCTACGACCATGACCCGCGCATGAAGCGCAACCCGGCCTACGAGGAAATCAAGGCATCCATCCGCGAGCGCGGCCTGGACGCGGCGCCGGCCATCACGCGCCGGCCCGGCGAGGACCACTACATCATCCGCAACGGCGGCAACACGCGGCTGGCGATCCTGCGCGAACTCTGGTCGGAGACCAAGGAAGAACGCTTCTTCCGCATATCGTGCCTGTTCCGGCCATGGCCAGAGCGCGGTGAAATCGTCGCGCTGACCGGGCATCTTGCCGAGAACGAACTGCGCGGCGGCCTCACGTTCATCGAGCGCGCGCTCGGCGTCGAGAAAGCACGCGAGTTCTACGAGCAGGAGAGCGGCGCCGCCCTGAGCCAGTCGGAACTGGCCCGCCGCCTGGCGGCCGATGGCTTTCCCGTCCAGCGGTCGCACATCACCCGCATGGCCGACGCGGTGCGCTACCTGCTGCCCGCCATTCCCACTGTGCTCTATGGCGGCCTGGGGCGCCACCAGGTCGAGCGACTGTCGGTCATGCGCACGGCCTGCAAGCGCACCTGGGAGCACTATGCCAAGGACCGCTCGCTGCCGCTGGACTTCGACAGCTTCTTTCAGGAGGTGCTGGCGCAGTTCGACACGCAGGGCAACGAGTTCGCGCCGCAGCGCGTGCAGGACGAGCTGATCGGCCAGATGTCCGAGCTGCTGGGCATCGGCTACGACGTGTTGGCGCTGGACCTGACCGAATCGGAAAGCCGCCACCGGGCGCTGGTCAGCGACCCGACGCCACCTGCGGCGCCGCCGGCGTTGCCTTCGCCCACCGCCGGCACGCCGACTCCCCCGGGCGCAGCATCGTCCATCGCCACGCCTGCAGCGGCGGCCGGTCCTCCACCCGCCAGCCCTCCGGCGTCCGAGCCCACCTTGCGCCACGACGACACGGCGGCTGGCGAAGCGGCCACGGGAAGCCCGGCGGCTGCACCGAGCGATCTGCTTCGTGAGCACATCGTCTCGCCGGCACCGACGACCGAACGGCTGCAGTCGATCCAGCGCATGGTCGCCGACCAGTTGGGCGATGCGCTGCCGCCCGACTTCTCGGCGAGCGTGTTGCAGTCCATCCCGGTGCAAGCCGGCGGACTCTATCCGATCTCCGATGTCTGGTACATCGACGCCGGCCTGGACACGCCCGATCGGCTGCGCATCCACATCGCGCAGTTCGCGCGCGAGATCGCCGGGGAGGCAGGCCTGGACGAGTACATCGAGGATCGCGCCGATGGCATCGGGTTTGCGTGCCGCGCCCGCGGCCAAGCCCCGTCGCCGCTCGGCCGCGCGGTGCTGACGCTCCTCACTTCGCTGACGGGTCAGCCCGTCGCCGAAGCGGGCCTGGACGGCGCGCAGCTCGCCGCCGACCTGCCGACCCTGTTGCACGGCCAGAGCCAAGGCCATGGCAGCGGCGCAAGGCGCTTGAGCGACACCGCGTTGGTCAAGCTCTTTCGGCTGCTCCGCTTGGCCCGGCGTCTGCTGGACCTGGAAGCCGGCACCACGGCGCCCGGGACGTGAGCGAGGGAGGTCGCATGTCCACATCGCATCCGCTCAACCAGGCCGTGATCGCCCAGGCGCTGTATGACCTTCGCAACGGCCAACTGCGCCGCTGCAAGGCCATGGGCTTCGGCGAGGCCGAGCTGGATGCGCTCAAGCACCCCGCGCTGATCAGCGTGCTGGCCAACGCCAGCGTCTCGTGGTGCTCGGTCACGGTCAACCGCGAAGTGCTGCAGCGCCTGCTCAACCAGGCACAGGACGTGGAGAAGGAAATCGCCACGGTCGATCGCATGCTGCGGCTGGGGGCCAGCACGGAGATGGTCAGCCGCTTCTATGGCCTGACCCATCAGGAAGTCGCCCTGCGGCGGGAGATCCTCGGCCTGCCCAAGCGCAAGGGGCGCCACCCCGTCCTGGACGAGACCCAGGACACCGAACTGTGGCGGCAATGGAAAGCCGTGACCAGCAGCAGGAACGTCGATCTGGAGGACGAGACCTCGATTCTCGATGCGGCCATGGACCTGGCCGAGGGTATGTCACTGCCGCTCTCGGTGGTCTGGGCCGCGATCAGGAACTGGGTCGATCAGGGATTGGGCTAGGCCATGGCCGTGGACGACACCGCCCCACGAGCCCCGCGTCAAGGCCCCGTCGCACTCGCCGACCTGTTCGACGCTGCGCTGAAGGACCTCACGCCCAAGCCACATCCCAGCGCGCCAGCGCCCATGGCAGTGCCCACGCCTGCCGCGTCCGGCGACGCCTTCCTGTTCAGTGGCAATCGGCACGAGAGCGTGCCGCGGCGGCTGTTCCTCGACCGCCGCCTGACACCGCTGGAGCGCAACGCCTGGCAGGTGTTCCGGCTGATGCTCAACGACGACGGCGTCACGGCGTTCCCGACCTATGAGCAGTTGCGCCCCTGGCTGGCGTCCATGCCCTGCGCGGGACAAGCCTCCCACGAGACCGTCGCGCGGGCGCTGACGCTGCTGCGCCTGACGCGCTGGCTGAGCCTCGTGCGACGACGGCGCGACCCCAAGACCGGCCGCATCCTCGGAAACCTCTACGTCCTGCATGACGAACCCCTGACACCGTTCGAGGCCATGCAGCTCGACGCCGACTACCTGGCCCTGGTCAGCCAGTCGCTGGGGCATTCGGCCAAGGCCGTTCAGGTGGTGGGACTCAACACCCTCCAGGAGATCGCGGACGACCCGATGTTGTCCGGACGCACCTTGCCGTCGCGGCTGCAAGTGCTCGCCGAGCGCCTGGCCGACCAGGGCATCACCGCCACTCAAAGTTATCCACAGGAGGATGCGATCCACGATTCCGAAGAAGGGCCCGCGAGCCTTCTTCGGAATGGCGAACGCCCCTCTTCGGAATCCGAAGCAGGGCCGAAACCCGCGCCAGACGGCGCTCTTCGGAATCCGAAGCAGGACCGTACAGTACGTAGTAGTCGTATTAATGAAGTACGTACTACCGCGCAGGCGCGTGCGCTGGGCGACCTGCAATGGCCCAAGCGCTTCGCGGAACTGAAGGCGGAACAGCAGGCCGGAGCCAGGATGGCGTTGCAGCAGGTGGACGCTGCCCTGGGGCAGGCCGTGCTGGACGAATGGGCCGCACGGTGCGGCAAGCATGGCATCCGCAACCCCGCCGGATATCTGTTCGGCATCATCCAGCGCGCCATGCGCGGCGAGTTCAATGCGTGGGCCAAGCAGACCGGCCCGGCACCGCCAACACCATCGGCGGCGCGAGCGCCACCATCCGAGCCGCCGCGCAACGTCGTGCCGCCCGAGGTGGCCCGGCAGCACATCGAGCGCCTGCGCGACCTGCTGCGCAAGACCTGAGCACAGGGCTCGTCAAAGCCGTGAAGTAGATCTCCATGGCGGTCGGCAGAAACGGTCCCCTGGGGACGGCTGTGCGGTGAAGCGCCGGGTGACGGCGCGACCTGCTGCGCGAAACCTGGGCAAAGCGCCTGGCAAGGCCATGAAGCAAACCTCCATGGCGCTCAGCGGAACGGTCCCCTGGGGACGGCCGTGCTGCGAAGGATGGTGTCGAACGACAGCGCGACGTGCGGTGCAGCACGCAACCCGTCGACGACCGAGGCCCGGAGCGCCAACGTGAATGCCCATCTGCGGAGCGGTCCCCAGGGGACCGTTGCGCGCTGCGCCGCCAGCGCGCACAGAACCGGGGGCCGGCTCATTTCGGTTTGTTGACTGACTGCCTTCCGCCGCATGCGGATGCTGGCGGCTCCCTGTCCACCAGCGAGCGATCACCATGGCAACCAGCAACGAACCATTGCAACTCAACCTCGGCTCCCTGCGCAGCGCAATGTCGCTGACGCTGCACACCCACCACGCCTCGCGCATCTGGCATGGCCGCGCCGCCGCCGAGGGGCGACCGGGCATCGTCGGCCTGAACGGCTACATCGCCGTCATGAACAAAATGAAGCGCGGCTCGGAGCAGGACGACCCGTACAGCGACTGGTGGATGCTGCGCATCGAGGACAAGCTCGACCAGACCAAGACCACGCTGCAGACGCTGCGCGAACAGGTGGACCAGGCCCTGGCCGGCGTGCCCGCCGCGTTGACCCTGGGCGAGAACCTCAACGTGCAGCCCGTCAAGCTGCCGCTGTTCGTCAATGCGCAGTTGGGCTTTGCCGCTGTCTATCTCCTGGCCGACTACGACGACATCGCGCGCAAGCTGATCCTCGCCCACCACACCGCGCTGATCGACCGCAGCACCTTAGAGCGCTGGCTCAACGAGGGCGCGCACGCGCTGCGCAGCCTGTTCTCGCTGGCCCAGCAGTATCGCTATTCGGGCTGCACCCGCGACGATTTCGCGGCGAAGAATGCGGCAGCGCGGGCCGCGCTGGAGAAGTTCGGCGAGTTGCCGCAGGACGTGCTCGAAGGCACGCGCCGCTCGAAGTTTGCGCCACCCATCGTGCGCCGTGGTCTGCAACAGCGCGGTGAGAGTCCTGCCGCAGCCGCTACCAGCGTCGATGGTGATGCGGCCGCTGCTGCCGACCCGTCCGAAAACGCAGCCACTGCCGGCGAGGACGAATCCGCATGAGCGATCTGAACCAGCCGACCCGCTACTTCCGGGGCCTGCAACAGGGAGCCTTCATGCGCCTGGAACACGCGGCCTCTCTAAAAGGCCTTTTAAAGCCTTTTAAAGGTAAAGGGGACTTGGAGGCCTGGGCCGGCCAGTGCTTCGCCATGCGCGACGAGTTGATCGGCTTGGCGCAGCGACAAGTGCTGCAACAGGCCAGTGGGCATCCCTTCCACCTGCTGCCCGTGGAACTGGCCCAGCAGACCACTGGCGCGGGAACGACGTTCCTGCGCTGGCGCAGGCACGACCGCTCGGCCATGGGCGTGGCCCTGTGGCAGGAGCTGATGGCGAGCACCAGCACGCCGGTCAACCTGCTGGCCGACCTGCACGCGATCGAGCTGCAGCGCATCACGCTGAACATGCAGATCAGCCTGTTGCACACCCTGGGCAGGCAGGCGCAGGAGTGCGCCAGCAAGGCCGCCGAGGCGGAAGACGCCTACCTGCGCCGGCTCACGTCCTTTCCCGCCGCAATGCGCGATCGGTGATTGCGCCGGGCATCCCAGCACGCGCCCGGCGCCGACCAGGTGCGGGTATTTCAACCACCAAGGAGATTGCAACATGAGCACGCATTTTTCGGGCGAAGGCAACATCGGCTCGCCCCCCGAGTACCGGGAGTTCCCCAACGGCAACGACGAACCGCGGCGCTTGTTGCGGCTGAACGTGTATTTCGACAACCCCGTTCCCACCAAGGGCGGCGACTATGAGGATCGCGGCGGCTTCTGGGCGCCGGTGGAAATCTGGCACCGCGACGCCGCGCACTGGAAGGACCTCTACCAGAAGGGCATGCGCGTGCTGGTCGTCGGCCGCATGGAGCGCGAACCCTGGACCGACAACGAGGATCAGCCACGTGAGACTTGGCAGATCAACGCGCGCAGCGTCGGCATCCTGCCGTTCCGCATCGAGTCCGTCGTCCTGAGCCCCAAATCGCAGGAGACCGCACAGGACGCGCAGCCCAAGCCCCAGGCCGCCCAGGAACCGGCTGCGCCGAAGGAGCCCAAGCGCAGGAAGTGATCCGACGGGGGCGGCCGCAGTACGTTGCCGCCCCCCATGTCCTCGCGAGCTATCCCCAGGGGACAGCGCCACCAGCGTCCACCGGCTTCCACGCGCTCCCGAACATCGCGGCTCCCGACTCGCACATCGCCGGCCGCACGCCATCCCCGCCTCAGCCATCCCATCTCGTGAAAGCGGTCGCTGCCGCATGCAGCTTGTTTGCTGCTGCCCCAACAGGCGCTCGGCATCCTCGATCCCAGCAACTCCATGAACAACGGGAAGCGGATGGACGGACATGCGGCTGTTTCTGTGCGAGAAGCCCTCCCAGGGCAAAGACATCGGCCGGATTCTCGGCGCCACGCAGCGCGGTGAAGGCTGCCTCAACGGCTCCGGCGTCACGGTCACCTGGTGCATCGGCCATCTCGTCGAAGCGGCAGCACCCGAGGTCTATGACGCGGCGCTCAAGCGCTGGTCGTTGGAGCAGTTGCCCATCATCCCTCAGCAGTGGCGGGTCGAGGTCAAACCGCAGACCGCCACGCAATTCAAGGTCGTCAAAACGCTTCTGGCGAAGGCGACCCATCTCGTCATTGCCACCGATGCCGACCGCGAGGGTGAACTGATCGCCCGCGAGATCATCGACCTGTGCGGATACCGCGGCCCCATAGCACGCCTGTGGCTGTCGGCGCTCAACGATGCGTCCATCCGCACCGCGCTCGCCAAGCTGCGGCCCTCGGCCGAGACGCTGCCGATGTATTACTCGGCGCTGGCGCGCTCGCGCGCCGACTGGCTCGTCGGCATGAACCTCAGCCGGCTGTTCACCGTGCTCGGGCGGCAGGCCGGCTACGACGGCGTGCTGTCGGTCGGGCGTGTACAGACCCCGACGCTCAAACTCGTGGTGGACCGCGACCGAGAGATCGCGGCCTTCGTGTCCGTGCCGTACTGGGCCATCGACGTGTCCCTGTCCGCAGGCGGTCAGACGTTCACCGCGCAGTGGGTGGCACCCGACGCCAGCACCGACGACGCCGGCCGCTGCCTGCAGCAGCCCGTCGCACAGCAGGCCGCGCAACAGATCCGCGCCGCGGGCAGTGCCCAGGTGGTGTCGGTCGAGACCGAGCGCGTGCGCGAAGGCCCGCCGCTGCTGTTCGACCTGGGCACCTTGCAGGAAGTCTGTTCCAAGCAGCTTGGGCTGGACGTGCAGGAAACCTTGGAGATCGCCCAGGCTCTGTACGAGACGCACAAGGCCACGACGTACCCGCGCTCGGATTCGGGCTACCTGCCCGAAAGCATGTTCGCCGAGGTGCCCACGGTCCTGGACAGCCTGCTCAAGACCGATCCCACGCTGGCCCCGATCATGGGCCAGCTCGACCGCGCCCAGCGCTCGCGCGCCTGGAACGACAGCAAGGTGACGGCGCACCACGGCATCATCCCGACGCTCGAACCCGCGAACCTCTCCGCCATGAGCGAGAAGGAGCAGGCGGTGTACCGGCTGATCCGGGCGCATTACCTGGCCCAGTTCCTCCCGCACCACGAGTTCGACCGCACCGTGGCGGACCTCTCCTGCGGCCAGCAGAAGCTGGTGGCCACGGGCAAGCAGGTCGTCGTCAAGGGCTGGCTCCTGGTGCTGGCCGAGCCAGAACGTGAAGGCAGCGCCGACGAGGACGGCGATGCCCCGCGCAGCCAGGTGCTGCCCGCATTGCGCGACGGGATGGCATGTCAGGTCGCCGGGGCCGACATCAAGGCCCTCAAGACGATGCCGCCCAAGCCCTATACCCAGGGCGAACTGGTCAAGGCGATGAAGGGCGTTGCGCGTTTCGTGACCGACCCGCGCCTGAAGCAGAAGCTCAAGGACACGACGGGCATCGGCACCGAGGCGACCCGGGCCAACATCATCAGCGGGCTGATCGCCCGCGGCTACATCGTGAAGAAGGGACGCTCCATCCGCGCATCGGATGCGGCGCTCACGCTGATAGACGCCGTGCCCGCGGCGATTGCCGACCCCGGCACCACCGCCGTCTGGGAACAGGCGCTGGACATGATCGAGGCCGGACAACTCACCCTGGATGTGTTCATCGGCAAGCAGGCTGCATGGATTTCGCAGTTGATCGCGCAGTACGGCAGCACGTCCCTGTCCATCAAGGTGCCCCAAGGACCGGCTTGTCCGCAGTGTGGCGCGCCCACGCGCCAACGCACCGGCAAGAGCGGCCCGTTCTGGTCGTGCAGTCGCTATCCCGACTGCAAAGGCACGCTGCCGGTCGAAACCGGCACGTCCAAGCGTGGTGCCTCGCGCCCACGCAAGAGCGGCCGCAAAGGCTCCTGACCGACCCCCGTTCCCCGTGAGCCGTGCCCGCCATCGGCGGCGTGGCCCGTGTTCCGCATGCCCTGCGGGACGCCCAGCGCGCAACGCCTTCTTGTCCGTGTGCGCGTCCCGTTCAGCCGCCCCCGGCCGCGGGACCTGAAGGTAGCTTCTCCGCGAACCGCACCCCGCGCGTTCTCCCCGTCCGCATCTCTTCCGCACGCTGCGAAGGGTCCCCCGATGGCTTGCCTGTGCGAGCCACCCGGAGACCCTTCGTGGTCAGCGGTATTCGGTGCCGGTGCCCGCCGGCGCAAAAACGGGCTCCCTTTGTGCGCGGATGTGCGCCAGACGATGCCGGCCCCAGCCACGACATGGGCCGGGTGTGATTGCTGGATGAGCAGACGGTTCTAGCGACGACCGGGCCTGCCAATCAGCCCACGGGTGGTTCTTCTTTCCTCCCGAGCCGAAGGCCCCTGGGGCCTTCGGCGCCTTTCTCCTGCCTTTCAACGCCCCGGCCAGGGCGATGGCCCTGCGCCATACGAACAGGAGACCGACATGCACCCGAAACTTTGCGCACCGCCACGCAACACGCCGCTGCTCTACGGCAGCGTCTGCAGCGGCATCGAGGCCGTGAGCCTCGCTTGGCAACCGCTCGGCCTCGAAGCCGCGTGGTTCGCCGAGATCGAGCCGTTCCCGAGCGCCGTGCTCGCCCACCGTAACCCCCTCGTGCCCAACCTGGGCGACATGACCACGATCGCCCGCCAGGTCCGCGCCGGCACCGTGCCCGCGCCAGACCTCCTGGTCGGCGGCACGCCGTGCCAGTCGTTCAGCGTGGCCGGCGCCCGCCGTGGCCTGGCTGACCCGCGCGGCGCCCTGACCCTTGCCTATGTGGAGCTTGCAAATGCCATCGACCAAACCCGCCGCCAAGACCGCCGCCCGCCGGCAACGCTCGTCTGGGAAAACGTCCCCGGCGTCCTCAGCGACTGCAGCAACGCCTTCGGACACTTCCTGGGCGCACTGGCCGGCGAAAGCCGTGCGCTCGAACCGCCAGGGCAAAAATGGGCGCACGCAGGTTGTGTGTCTGGACCCCGGCGCCGCATCGCCTGGCGCTTGCTCGATGCTCAATATTTCGGCGTCGCCCAACGGCGCCGTCGCGTGTTTCTTGTGGCAAGTGGTGGAGGTGGCGTCGATCCCGCCGAGGTACTTTTTGAGCGCCCAGGCCTGCGCGGGGATTCTTCGCCGGGCTTCGCGCCGTGGCAAGACGCTGCCGGCGCTGCTGGATCGGGCGCTGCGGCAGCAGGCTGGTACTCGGGATATGCAGGACTGAAGCAGCCCTACGGCAAGGCCACGGTGACGTTCGGATTCGGCGGGGGCAACACCGCAGGACCCATCGACGTCGCGGCCTGCCTGACCGCGGCGCCCGGCCCGAAGAACGACTTCGAGGTCGAGACCTTCGTGGCGCAGTCCATCGCGGGCAGCATCAGCCACACGCTCAGCACCGCCAACGGCGGCAAGGGCTGCAGCGAGGACGGCACCGGCAAGGGTGTGCCGATCATTGCCTTCACCGCACAGGGCTGCGGGGCGGATGCGACGACGAACCATGCACCGACGCTGCGTGCCGGCAGACATCGCCTCAGCCACGCGAACGCCGGCGTGGTGCCGGCCATCGCGTTCGCGCAGAACTCGCGCGGCGAGCTGCGGCTGGAATCCGGCCACGGCCAGCTTGCCGGGACGCTCTCCACGGGTGGCGGCAAGCCGGGCCAAGGCCGGCCGATGGTGATCGGCGTGGCGCTGCGCGGTCGCACCGAAGGCCTGGCCGCTGAACTGGGCGATGGCGTCTCGACCGCGCTGCGCACCAGCAGCGGCGGTGCCGACAAGCCCCATGTGCTGGCACCGGACTTCGAGGCACATTTCCGCTACGACTGGAATAACCCCGGTCCGGGCGACTGGTCGCAGTGGCGGGTGCGTCGGCTGATGCCGGTCGAATGCGAGCGGCTTCAAGGCATGCCCGACGACTACACGCTGGTGCCGTACCGCGGCAGGCCCTCCGCCGACGCGCCGCGCTACAAGGCGATCGGCAACTCCATGGCCGTGCCGTGCGTCGCGTGGCTGGGCCAGCGGCTGGTGCAGTGCCTGCACAAGACGGGATCGAGCGCTTCGGATTGATGCACGACGCGGCCGGCGGGCCGCGTGATCCTCCCTCCTGCATTGCCGACGCATCGGCAACAGCCAGCAGCCAGGGTGTCAAGGCTGCCGTGGGTTCCTCCCACGCCACCCGCCAGTTCGCCCCGGCATCTCTCCGGCGAACGCTGCCCACCGGGCATCGATGCCACCTTCCTCCAACCCACGGGATGTATGCCGCGTCCCGTCAGGGGCGTGTCGTCAACCCGGTCGATATCAGGACTTTCCATGGACACCATCACCCGACAAGACCGCATCACGCTCAAGAACCTCAAGGTCGCGGATTTCGCGAGCGAGGAAACGCTGTGCTTCACCGCCACCGTCATGTTCGACGGCAGGCCCATCGCCGAAGCCCGCAATGACGGACACGGCGGCTCGACGTTCGTGCGCGCGTTGCAAGGCCAGGCCGCGCTGCTGGCCCAAGCCGAGGAATTTGCCAAGAGCCTGCCGCCGGCATCGCTCGACGTCGAGCGCGAGGACGACGAGCCACTTCTCATCGACATGACGCTCGACTTCCTCGTGGACCAGTTGGCCGATGCCATGCACGCAGAGCGCAAGCTGCGCACCGCGTTCAACCGCGACATCGGCAACAAGGTGCTGTTCATCAAGGACGGCCGGCTGCTGTTCCTCAAGGGCATCAAGCTCAAGGCCATTGCCGAACGCGCGGCATATTTCGCAAAGCTGCGCAGCCGACAGGACCAGCCCATCGTCATCCTGGCCGAGCTGCCAGCGGACGAGGCATTCGCCATCTGGAAGCAGCATGTCCTGGGCGACAAGCCCCGCTGATCCAGCCTCACCGCACCGTCATGACCGCCCCGCACTCGTTGCGGGGCTTTTCTTTGTCCCTGCGCACATCAATCGGGGCTGGACCAGATGCCGATTTCCAACTGACGTGGCGCGGCACCCTCACGAAGCTGTCCGCATGTTCGCTGATTCGTCAGCACATGCCAGCAGCCAGGGTTTCAGGCTGCCGCGGGGTTCTCTCCGCGCAACCCACCAGTCCGCATCGCATCCATTGCGCGGACGCGCGTCCCCAAGACGCTGATGCTTTTTTTCAACCGCGTGCGGGAGCTGCCATCCCGTGAGGGACAGGGCCCCGCTTTTCCAAGAAGCCCATCCATGTCCCAGCAAGCCTCTTTCGGCCGATTCGGTCAATTGGCCTTGACCTACTGCGGCAAGTTCCTGCCGCTCGAAGTCCTGCACAGCGCCGCCGGCCACTACATCGGCACGCGCGATACCGAAGGTCCCGTCTCGCGGGAATCTCGTGAGTACTTCCGCAGCCATGCCGCGGCTCAACGTGCCCTCGAAAGAGGCGGCTGGTCCCAGCTCGCCATTCCCTGATCCAACTGGAGGAATCACGTCATGAACCAGCTACTGCCACAGGAAGTCGTCGATCAGATCGTTCGGGAAGAACGGCATTTCAGCGCCGCGCCCCAAGCCTTTTTCGAGGCATGGAAGCGTGGTGTCGAGATCGCCGGCCCGCAATGGTTTGGCGATGGCACCCGTGAAGGTCTGAACCAGGCCAAGAGCAAGTGGGATCTGCGTCCCGACATGCTGCGCCTCAACGACGCCCTCGGCGTCCTGAGCAGCGGGGAACGCATGTTCCTGTCCGCGATGGTCAGCTTCTACAACGCGCGCGAGGGCGGTGCCATGCTCAAGCGCTGCCACTTCAACGGGTTGTCGGACTTCGACGGCCTCGATCTGCCACGTCGCCAGGTGATCGCCGACCTGCTGCTGAACTACAGCGGTTGGTGAGCCGGTCCCTGGCACACCTTCATCACTGCGTTCACGGGACCCCATGAGGGACATGCGCCTCGTTCGAGGCCATGTCCCTCGCGTTTTCTCCCCGCCCAGCGCCATCCGGCATCAGGCGGTTTCCCCTGCGGATGCCATCGTCCGCAAGGGCTGGCTCCGTTCATTCATCGAAAGGAGCCTTCATGGCCAACAACTACTACGAAGCCACCGGCGTTCTCGTGCTCGACCGTGTGACGCCCGTCATCCAGGCGCTGTTCGGCGCCTTCGCGCTGGACGAGAGCCACCCCGGCAACGGGCAGGCCTACATCGCCCAGATCGCCGAGACCACCAATCCGCAATGGCCGGACGTGCTCGATGGCCTGGAAGACCTGGCCACGCAACTCGGTATTCCGATGCCGGACGACGAAGGGCTGTCGATCCCGCCGCTGCTCGAACTGCTCGCCGTGCACTTCCGTGCCGATGAGGACGAAGAGCTGGGGAACTTGATCGACCGTCATTCGTTCGAGGACACCGCCGATCTCGACGCATTGTTTCTGATCGCCACCCGGTTCGATGACGGGCACCACCTGACCGCCATCCAGTTCGAGGGCTGCTGGTACTGCAGCAAGCCGCGGCTGTTCGAGTTCGGCGGCAACGGCTGCTACCTGAGCCGCGAGGTCCGCTTCATCAGCTCCTCCTCCCAGGCCCTCCAGCTCGGCGACCAATTGCGCAAGACCATTGTGGCCGCCGACATCGAAGAGGCTTCGGCCCTGATCGCGCTGGAGACCATCAATCTGCTGGCGGGCGTCAGCGACGAGCCATTCCGCATGAATTTGCGCCGGCGCGTCGCCGAGCGATTGGCCCAAACGCCAACGATCAGCGTCACCTGACGCTGTTTCCTTTCTTTCCACCCACCGGGGTCAATTCCCGGTGGCGGGGATTTGCTCCATCATTATTCTGTTGGAGAAATCCCATGTCCCAGAATCCCAATCCCTTTCTACGCGGCTACTGGAATCTGAAAATCGTCCGCACGCTGTCCATCAGCTACGAGGACGGAAGCCCGCATGTCTGGCGAAACATCCACCCGAGCCAGCAGCACCTCTGCGACGCGGCGCTGGTTTCTTCTCCTTGCATCATCACCAGCGACTTCGCGGTGGTCAGGACTGGCACCGAACCTGTCGGCGCCGCACTGATCGCCGAATGCGACGCGGCTGAAGGGGGCAGCGGCGAAGGCATGGTGGGTGCCGTGGTGTACGCGATCCACGGCGACGACTTCGACGGCCGCCCCGTCCACATTGGCGACACCTATTCGGCCGAGGCCGCACGGGAAGTCGTGCAGCGGTTGAGCTTCGAGACCGGCTACTACAGCCGGTGCTGGGAAATCAGCAGCGCGCACATCAGCCGCGAAACCGGCCAGTACCTGGCCAACCTGGCTGACCTCGCGACGCCGGAGGCCTTTTTGTTCATCGCGTTCCGGATTCCCTACAGCCCGGCGATCGGCGTCAAGCTGATCTCCACGCCCTGGACGGACCAGCACCTGCAGGACGTCGAGGGGATCGCCGCCGAGCAGCTTCGGCAGGAGCACCGCAGCAAGGGCATGCCGGACGAGCTGGCACAGATCCTTGAACTGGCCGGCCAGGCCGACGTGCGCATCCTCATCCTCGATGCCGACGCACCCGTGTTGCCGGGCCTATCGCTGGCCGGCGAATAGCTGCCACACACATCCCCGGCCTTCCTTGTCCTCACCGCATGCCGGCCCGGTCTCCCGCCAGAGAGCCGGGCCGGCGCACTTTCACAGGAGCGATCCCATGTTCCCCGACCTCATCACACCCGCATCCGACTTCGAGCACCAACTCGGAGCCTGCGTCAACGCCATGAGCCAGGAAGATGCCATCGGCCAGATCCTGGTATTCGAGCGCATGAGCGGCACGCTGCACATGCGCCATATCGCCAGCGCCGACCTGGTGGACACCGACGTGGACGACTACGAAATGGTCGTCTTCGACGGTGGCAACACAAGCGGCGACACGTGGAAACACGTGTTCTTTCCGCGTCAGCGCGAGCACTACTTCGTGTACCAAGCCTGACTCCTCCAGCCCCTTTCGAGGGGCTTTTTCTTGCCCGCAGCACAGGAAAACGGTTGTGGTGCGGTGCCGTTTCCTGCGGGCAGGCAGACCGCCCCAGGGCCATGCTTGCCCCATGTTCGTCGGCGTTGCCGGCACATGCCCAGGCAGTCGAGACCTTCGAGGCTGCAAGCGCGGGAAACCGTGCTGGTCGTTTCTTCCTACGGACCTACCGCGTCCATCCACGCCACCCACAAGGGACCTCTCCCTTGCGGGCGGGGAATCCCTTGTTTTTCCTCAAGGAGTTTCCCCATGGATCGTTCCCTCATCAAATCCATGATGCCTTCGCTGGTCGCAGGCCATGTGCCCCGCAACGTGCGGTCGTTCAAGTACCGCGTGTTCGATGATCAGCCGCTGTCCTCAACGCTGGGCTTCGCCATCGACCCCCAACCCTTCGACGGCAAGGTGGTCGCCGCGACCGACGATGCCATCGTCGTCAAGCTCAAGCCTTCCGAGTTCGCGGTGCTCGATCCCAGCCTGGTGACCACGGTTCCTGCCGAAGGCGCCAAGGTGCATGTCCAACCCTATGCCCGTCGTCGCTTCGACGGACTGCGCGCGGACACGCCGGAGGTCATCACCGAGGAGACTTCGGACGGCACGCCGTACACCATCACGAGGCACATCCTCGGCTCGGCGCCGGCCAAGCTGCCCATTCCCACGCCGCAGTGCATGGAGTTGGGCCAGCTCATCGAGCAGTTGGAGGAGATGCCGGCCCCCGATCGCTTCCGGCGCATCACCCACATGCTGGTGGATGCCGGTGCCCGCGACTTCACCTGGGTCGATCCCACGCCCTCCAAGATCATCGAGACCCCGCCGGCGATCAGCTTCACGGTCTCGACCGCGAAGTTCGAGGGCCGGGTGACGATCCTCTACGACCGCGGCGGAGACACCTACGTGGTGGAACTGCACCGTCAGAACGGTGAATCGGTCGAACTGGTCGATCGGCACGACGAGGTGTATTTCGACATGCTCGGCGAAGTGCTGGAGAGGCTCATCGACGACGGGCGCTGGCGCCAGATCGACGTGAGCATCCTCGACGCGAAAGCGGCCCGCAAGCGCCAGGCCGTCCCGGCATGACGCCCCGCAGCGAAACCAGGCGGTCCTGCGGCTGACCCGAGGCATCCGCCACGGCGTTCCAGCCGTTCCGGCCGCGTGCACTACAGGCCCTTCATCCCATCGGATGGAGGCCTTTCTCATTCTTCCACACAGGAGATTTCATCCATGTCACTGCGATTCAAAGGCGCTGACCTGCGCCCCGTGCTGACCGAAGCCATCGCCAATCAGGGGTCGTCTCAGAAAACGGAAAAAAATCGTACGCTAAGAGCCGAAGTGGGCCCTTTAGCAGCAATGCAAAGCTGCGATCAACGGGCAGGAAACATTGCCATGGTGCGCGTTGCACTCTCTCACTAGCGTCGACAGGGCCTCTTCCATCCGCGTGAGGTCCGCCATGCGTGCGCGCACATCGGCCAGCCGGTGAGCAGCCAGTTCGGCCGCCTCGCTGCAATGGGTGCCGTCCTCCAGTTTCAGGAGCTGGCCGACTTCATCCAGGCTGAATCCCAGGCGCTGGGCTGACTTCACGAACTTCACCCGCGCCACGTCCGCCTGCCCGTAGCGGCGGATGCGACCGTAGGGCCGCTCCGGCTGGGGTAGCAAGCCCTTGAGCTGATAGAAGCGGATCGTCTCCACGTTGACCCGGGCTGCCTTGGCGAAGGCCCCGATGGTCAGATTCTCTTGAGCGTTCTCCATGGCGCTTGACTCCGTAGTTGACTACGGAAGTAACGTTACAGCATCAAGCGAAGTCCCGGAAGGAGAACCTTATGTCGGAACCCAAGAACGGCCGCGGCGCACTGGCGACCGGCGGCGTCGCGGCCGTCCTCGCCTCGGCCTGCTGCCTCGGCCCCCTTGTCCTGGTCGCGCTCGGCTTCTCTGGCGCGTGGATCGGCAACCTGACCGTGCTGGAGCCGTATCGGCCGATCTTCATCGGCGCAGCGCTCATCGCGCTGTTCTTCGCCTGGCGCAGCATCTTCCGACCAGCCCATGCCTGCAAGCCCGGCGACGTTTGCGCTGTGCCCCAAGTGCGGACTGCCTACAAGGTGATCTTCTGGATCGTGGCCGCCCTGGTTCTGGTTGCCCTCGCGTTTCCCTACGTCCTGCCGCTGTTCTACTGAAAGGAGATCACCATGAAGAAACTCACCACCCTCACCACCCTCATCGCCCTGGCCGCCGCTCTAAGCGCGCCCGCCTGGGCTGCCACCAAGACCGTCACCCTGTCGGTGCCCGGCATGACCTGCGCCGCGTGCCCGATCACGGTCAAGACGGCTCTGTCCAAGGTCGCCGGCGTCGAGAAGGCCGAAGTCAGCTTCGAGAAGCGGGAGGCCGTCGTCACCTTCGACGAGGCCAAGACCAATGCCGACGCCTTGACCAAGGCCACCGCAAACGCGGGTTACCCGTCCAGCGTCAAGCAGTGAGGGCGTAATCATGGCCGAGGCGATCACCCTCCACATCGAAGGCATGACCTGCACGTCGTGCGCCGAGCACGTCCAGCAGGCTTTGACGAACGTGCCCGGCGTGCGCGCGGCCTCGGTGTCCTATCCGCAGCGGCAGGCCGAAATCGAGGCGGATGCAGGCGTGAGCGTGGCCCCGCTGGTTGCCGCAGTGGCCACGCTCGGCTATCGCGCACGGCTTACCGACACGCCGAACAAGCCTGCCGGCCTGCTAGACAAGGCGCTGGGCTGGCTCGGTGGCGAAACGAAGCATGTTGGCGGTGAACAAGCGCTGCACGTGGCTGTGATAGGCAGCGGCGGCGCGGCGATGGCGGCTGCCTTGAAGGCCGTGGAGCAAGGCGCCCGCGTCACGCTGATCGAGCGCGGCACCATCGGCGGCACCTGCGTCAATGTCGGCTGCGTGCCGTCCAAGATCATGATCCGCGCCGCGCACATCGTCCACCTGCGCCGCGAAAGCCCGTTCGATGCTGGCCTGCCGGCCGCAGCGCCCGCTGTACTGCGCGAGCGGCTGCTGGCCCAGCAACAAGGCCGCGTCGAGGAGCTGCGCCATGCCAAGTACGAAGGCATCCTGGCAAGCACTCCGGCCATCACCGTGCTGCGCGGCGAGGCCCGGTTCAGGGACACGCGCACGCTGACCGTGGCGACCGCTGACGGCGGCACGCACGAGGTGAACTTCGACCGCTGCCTGATTGCCACCGGCGCGAGCCCGGCGCTTCCGCCAATCCCGGGCCTTGCGGACACACCCCACTGGACCTCCACCGAGGCGCTGGAAAGCAGCTCGCTCCCCGAGCGGCTGGCCGTGATTGGTTCCTCCGTGGTGGCGGTCGAGTTGGCGCAAGCCTTCGCCCGGCTGGGCAGCCAGGTCACGATCCTGGCGCGCAGCACGCTGTTCTTCCGAGAAGACCCGGCCATCGGGGAAGCCGTAACAGACGCCTTCCGCGCCGAGGGCATCGAGGTGCTGGACCACACCCAGGCGAGCCACGTTGCCTATGCGGGCGGGGAATTCGTGCTCACCACCGGGCAGGGGGAAGTGCGCGCCGACAAGCTGCTGGTCGCCACCGGTCGCGCGCCGAACACGCGCAGCCTGAACCTTGAAGCGGCAGGCGTCGAAGTCAATGCGCAGGGAGCCATCGTCATCGACCGCGCCATGCGCACGAGCGCACCGCACATCTTTGCTGCCGGCGACTGCACCGACCAGCCGCAGTTCGTCTATGTGGCGGCGGCGGCCGGCACGCGCGCCGCGATCAACATGACCGGCGGCGACGCGGCGCTGGACCTGACGGCGATGCCGGCGGTGGTGTTCACCGATCCGCAGGTGGCGACCGTGGGCTACAGCGAGGCGGAAGCGCACCACGACGGCATCGAGACCGACAGCCGGCTGCTGACGCTCGACAACGTGCCGAGGGCGCTCGCCAACTTCGACACGCGCGGCTTCATCAAGCTGGTGGCGGAAGCTGGCTCAGGGCGGCTGATCGGCGTACAGGCGGTCGCGCCGGAAGCGGGCGAACTGATCCAGACGGCCGCGCTGGCGATCCGCCACCGGATGACCGTGCAGGAGCTGGCCGACCAGTTGTTCCCCTACCTGACCATGGTCGAGGGACTGAAGCTCGCGGCGCAGACCTTCAACAAGGACGTGAAGCAACTGTCCTGTTGCGCCGGATGAGGAAAAGGGAGGTGTTCGATGAACGCCTACAGCCGCGCCAACCGCCGCATCTACGCGGCCTTGTCCGATCCCCTGTCGGCCACCCACCGGCACCGCCTCGACGATCTGCTCAAGCGCCACGACAACGGCAAGACGACCTGGCTGGCCTGGCTGCGCCAGTCGCCCGTCAAGCCGAACTCGCGCCACATACTCGAACACATCGAGCGCCTCAAAGCCTGGCAGGCGCTCGACCTGCCTTCCGGCATCGAGCGGTCGGTGCACCAGAACCGCCTGCTCAAGATCGCCCGCGAAGGCGGCCAGATGACGCCCGCCGATCTGGCCAAGTTCGAGGCACAGCGCCGCTACGCGACCCTGGTGCGCTCGCCATCGAGGGCATGGCCACCGTCACCGACGAAATCATCGACCTGCACGACCGCATCCTGGGCAAGCTGTTCAACGCTGCCAAGCACAAGCATCAGCAGCAGTTCCAGGCGTCCGGCAAGGCGATCAACGCCAAGGTGCGGCTGGCCACCTCGATCAAGCAGGGCACGGTGACGGCCTCGCTGATGCTCAGGAAACTCGGCAGCTACCCGCGCCAGAACGGCCTGGCCGTGGCGCTGCGCGAGCTGGGCCGCATCGAGCGAACGCTGTTCATCCTGGACTGGCTGCAAAGCGTCGAGCTGCGCCGCCGCGTGCATGCCGGACTGAACAAGGGCGAAGCCCGCAACGCGCTAGCCCGCGCCGTGTTCTTCAACCGGCTGGGCGAAATCCGCGACCGCAGTTTCGAGCAGCAGCGCTACCGGGCCAGCGGCCTCAACCTGGTGACGGCGGCCATAGTGTTGTGGAACACGGTCTATCTGGAACGGGCCTCAAACGCCTTACGCGGTCACGGCCAGACTGTCGATGACGCCCTGTTGCAGTACCTGTCGCCGCTGGGCTGGGAGCACATCAACCTGACCGGCGATTACCTCTGGCGCAGCAGCGCCAAGATCGGCGCGGGCAAGTTCAGGCCGCTACGACCGCTGCAACCGGCTTAGCGTACGATTTTTTCCGTTTTCTGAGACGTCCCCAATCAGTGCCGCATTGTCCTGGTCAAGGATCAGGGCGTGTACTTCCTCGCCGAGCGTGGGGAGCGTCGCCCGGATGGGCGCCAGGCACTGCTCGCCTACGCCGTCGGATGCAACCCGGACACCGACCCGTTCGATGACTGGTGGCACCTCGCCGGCCGCGAGCTGGGCGGCGATGACTTCGCGGAGTATTTCGACCCGAAGGACGGCCTGTTCACGCGCCTCCAGCACTCGGCGGACGATCTCGTGCTTTCCGCCACCGCCACGCACCTGTCCTTAGCAGTGGTGCCTCCCGCCTGACGCGGCAACCGCCTCGCAGCCCCCGCATCGGGGGCCTTCTTTTGTTCGCACCGCCGCCATCGCCGCGCGTGCGCGTTTGTCTCCAGCCGCCGAGGCACGCCCCGCCGGCCACAACGCCGGCATGCCACCGGAGACAACCGCATGAACACGCCATCGACCTCGCCGAGGCTGCACCTCCTACCGGTGTCGCTGCGCACGGCCAATGCATTCGTTCTGTCGCACCATCGCCACCACCGCCCGGTCCAGGGCGCGAAGTTCGCCCTGGCCGTCACGCTGAGCGACAGCGACCTGATCCACGGCGTGGCCATTGTCGGCCGCCCGGTCGCGCGGCACCTGGACGCTGGAAGTCACGCGGCTGTGCACCGACGGCACACCCAGCGCCTGCAGCAAGCTCTACGGCGCGGCCTGGCAGGCGGCAAGGGCGCTGGGCTACATACGCCTGCTCACCTACACCATGCCCGACGAAGGTGGCGCCAGCCTGCGCGCCGCCGGCTGGCGGCTGATCGGCGCGCGCGGTGGCGGCGCCTGGAGCCGTCCCGGCCGTCCGCGCGCCGATACCCCCGAGCACCTGCGCGGCGCCAAGTGCCTGTGACAGGCGCCGGGTGGCGCGGACAAAGGGAAGCGCCCGGGTGCCGATTGATTGCTGCCGCGCGCGCGAGGCCCCGCCATGCTGGCCCCATGCCTGCTGACGTCGTCAGCGACATGCCAGGCAACCATCGGTCTTCGAGGTTGCGGCGCAGTTCCCACTGCGTGACCGAGCCAGCTCGCACCGCATCCTTCCGCGAGCGGCCACCAGCCTCTGGTGGCGGATGCTTTCGCCTTATCAACCCACCGCGGGGTCACGCACCTTCCCCGCATGCGTGGGCCGGTGTGTCTCCGCTTCATCCCAATGGAGATTCACCATGAACACCACGTCCAACGAGAAATCGTATTTCGACCTCCACACCTCGGGCATCGGCTACATCCAGCGTGTCCGTGAAGTGCCCGTCCGGGGCGGCCGCCGTGCGCAGCCTTTCCTGGCTTGCACCATCGCCGCGCTGGTCGGCCCCGCCCGGGACCCCAGCTACCGCTACTTCGACGTCAAGGTCTCGGGAGCCGAGGCCAAGAAGCTCGTTCAGCGCTACATCGGCGTTGACGATCCCAAGCAGCGCCCGCTGGTGCGCTTTCGCCTCGGTGACCTGTGGGGCGATGCGTACATCCGCGACAAGGGTGAGCAGAAGGGTCAGGCCGCCGCGTCCCTCAAGGCGCGACTGCTCAAGGCCGAACTGATCGACCGGGCCGAACTGGCTTCGATCGAGCAGCACGAGCTGATCACCCGCGGCATCGGCTATCTCAATCGTGTGAAGGACGTCACCCCGAAGGCTGGCGACTCGTTCCTCTCTTGCACGGTCGCAGCACTGGCCGGGCCTGTCGATGAACCGGAGTATCGGTACTTCGACATCATCGTCGCCACCCCGGAAGCCGAGCATCTGGCTCGCCGGTGCGTCCAGGCCATCGAGGGGGACCGTAAGGTCCTGATCGCCTTCCGTCTGAACGACATGAAGATCGATCCGTACATCCGCACCAAGGGCGAGCACGCCGGGGAACCGGCCGCAAGCCTGGAATCGACGCTGGTCCACATCGGTCTCATCAAGATCGACGGTACCCAGGTCTATCCGACGAGCCAGGCGCAAGCCGAGGCGTCGCCGGCCGAAGACGCATCCGCGTCCGAAGCCGACGAAGCCATCGACACTGCTGCCGACCCCGCTGCAGACCAGCCTGCCGAGCCCGCCGAGCGCGAGCCCGAGGCGCAAGTCGAGGAGCAGGAGCCGGCATTGGCTGCTTCGTTCTGATCCGGCATGGCCCCTCACGGGGCCTTGCTTTTTCCTATTCTTCAAGGAGAACCATCATGGCAGCCACACCGGCACCCGAGAAATCGGTCGCGCCCATCGTCGTCCCCGGCCAGCTCACGCTGCGCACCATTCGCGGCAAGAACGGCCCGTTCACGGTCGGCCGCCTCGCGACGCACCTCGGTACGTTCGAGGTCAAAGACCCGGAACTGGAGCAGTACCCCGAAGGGAAATACGACGGGGAGTTTGTGATCCGCTACATCTTTCCGAAGTCCTACCCGGTCGGGGGCGGCATGCGGTTCGAGATCCGCGCCAGCCTCGACGGGATGACGCTCAATGGCATCGACAAACTGAGCCGCGACGAAGCCCGCAGCTTCGCCACCCAGGACGTCGATCCGCTCGATGAAGAGCAAGGGGCGCAGCCTGCGGCAACGCCGGCCAAGCCCGCCAAGGCATCCAGGCCTGCCAAGCCCGCACCCGTGCAGGCGTCCGCGGACCCGCTGGTCGATACCACGCCCTTCGGCGTGGATGCGCCACCGCCTGCTGCGGCCGCTGCCCCCGGCAGCACCGAAGACGGTGACGCCGCGCTGTTCGGCCTGCTGTGGCCGCTGGGCGAGTCCGTGAAACTGGATTCGACCATCGACCGCCGCACCCTGCGCGCGCAGATCGCCCGCCTGGGCGAGCTGGGCTACGCGCTGGACTTCAAGACGCAGGAGTGGAGCCGCCAGGCCGAACCACAAGCTGCGTGAGCAGACGCCGCATGCGCGGTGTTCTTCATCCACCTGCCGGGGTTCCTTCCCCATGCGGGGGAGGCCCTGGCCATTTTCTGGAGGTCCCCATTATGTTCACCATCGCTTGCGATACCCCGCGTTCAACGTTGGATGAACCCGCGTGGCGGGAACTCTGCAAGGCGGCCGCCGCACACGCCCAGCGCGGTTGCGGCTTGTCCTACGACCACTACGTGACGCTCTTCAGTTCGGCGATCGACGCACAGGCCAATCGTTTGCCGGATGAGCAACGTGCTCAGGCTCTCGAAATCGCGGCCCAGGAATGGGACTACGCAACACCTGCCGAACGGCAGGAAACCCAGGACTGGAATGCGGAGCATGGCTATTGCTCGCATGGGATCGAGTTCGGCTGCTGCCCGGCCGGTTGTGATCGCGACGATGACGACTGGGACTAAGGCCAAGGCATAGGTTTTCCTTCGCTGCACCTGCGGCATTCCATCACCCACTGGGGGTTCTTCCCCACGGGGAGGCCTCCAGCTCAACTTTTCGAGGAGGCCTCTCATGGGCTGGTATTTCTCTCCCCAATCGCGGTCTGAACTGATCGCGGAACTGATCGCACCACAGCAGACCGAGCGCGTCAGCGCGAAGGTTATCGCTCACGCATTGCGCGGCAACGTGCTGTGGTCCGTGGTCGAACTGACCGCCAAGGTCGAAGGTGTGCATCGTGATCTCGCGCCGGGCCAGTCCCTGCGCTACATCCGCTGCGATCTGCTGGAACGCAGCGGCAACCAGTGGGGCTACAAGCCGCTGGAAGAGTCCATGCATCCGTACTATTACTCGTGCCCGCTGTCCTATCTGGACCTCGCACCGGAGCAGTCCGCCGACTGGCGTGCAGGCGTTCGCGCCTACCACGCCCGGCGGCGCACACCCACGGCTGTCACGGCACCCGCCGCGGCGCTGTTGGCCTGAGCCAGGAGGAACCGACATGGACCCGATCCTGGCTGCACTCCCGCTCTCGCTGTTGAAGCTCGTTGAAGGCAGTTTGTCCAACGACGAAGTTTCCTCCGACGAGGAAATGCTGGGGTACTTCATCGACAACGGCCTCACCGAGGAGCAGGCACGGCAGGCGCTGACCTACCGCGACCAGTACCTCAACAACATCTACCTGGACGGCTTCACGCCGATCACCGCGGTGGACGAGGCGCTTCACTTCAATCCGCACACCCAACAGTTCGAGCCGGACTGAGCGGTTTTCTTCCACCCCCTGGGGCAGTACTTGCCCCAGCGGGCGGTGCTGTTCCCGTTCATCCGAGGACACCACCATGCCCGCAAACACTTCTTCCACGCTGTACCGCATCGACGAATGCCCGGACGTGATGGCCGACGCCTGCGTCGGCGATGACCAGGGCAACCTGATCTTCCTGTCCATCTGGGCGCGGGACACCGCCGTCCAGCAGTTCCTTGCACGCCTGACCCTCGGGCGCGACGAGCAGGGACTGGACCAGTTCCACGTCATCACCGACCAGGGCGGCAGCGTCCCGGTATTCATCGGCAACGTCGATCGCCTGGAAAAGCGCATCACGCGCGCCTACCGGCGAACGCTGTTCGGTTCGCTGTCCAACGTGTGGCTGTTCGACCGGCGCTGCGTCAAGCCCGACAAGGCCAACGCCAGCGCATTGGCACTGCTGCCACGTGACAGCGCCCACCGGCTTGACCGCCTGTGGATGCTGGTGCGGGACACCTGCCCGTTGCCGCTGCTCGACCACTGGCGCGAGACCGTGCTGGAACTGCTGCAAAGCCGCGAGATGCTGGCCCGCCTTCCGTTCGCCCTCGGGCCGCTGGAAGGCCATCGGCTCGCCATCGACGTGCCGGCGCTGAGCTTGGCGCTGGGCTCCCTGATCCGCAGTGACGCGCTCACCGCCTATCCCTATCCGGCCAAGATTTGGACGCCGGAAGCGGTAGCGGCTTGACCCACCCTCGGAGGCACGCCTTGGCGTGCTTCCGTCATTCATCCCCGCCAACCAGGAGACTTCCATGGCTCTCATGTTCCCGCGGCTCGCCCGCAATTTCGCCAAAAATGGGTACTACCCGACCGACGAACCCACGCTCGAAAGAGCCCTCAACGCACTGATGCCCAGCGACGGGCCGATGTGCATCCTCGATCCCTGCGCCGGTGAAGGCGTGGCAATCGCCGAAGCCTCTCATGCCCTCGGGCGCGAACAGACCAAGGCGTTCGCCGTCGAATTCGACGCCGAGCGGGCGCGCCATGCCCGCGGCCTGGTCGATCACTGCCTGCACGCGGACCTGATGGACACGATGATCTCCAAGCAGTCCTTCGGACTACTGTGGCTGAATCCACCGTATGGCGACCTGTCCAAGGACGTCAACGGCAACATCGGCTATCAGGGCCAGGGCCGTGCCCGCCTCGAAAAGCTGTTCTATCAGCGTTCGCTGTCGCTGTTGCAATACGGCGGCGTGCTGGTCTTCATCGTCCCCGGCTACGTGCTCGACGCGGAGCTGGTCGGCTGGTTGACGCGCCACTACACCGATCTGCGTATCTACCGAGCGGTGGAAACGCAGTTCAAGCAGGTGGTGATCTTCGGCCGCCGGGTCCGTCAGCGGGAGCTGGCACCCGATGGCGTCAAGGCCGTGCGCAATCTGCTGCTGCAGGTTGGGCTTGGCGAAGTCGAAGCCGAGGAACTGCCGAGCGAATGGCCGTTCCTGCCGTACATCGTCCCCGCCAGTCCGGCCGAGCCGGAGCATTTCTTCCGCGTGACGATGGAGCCCGAACAGTTCGCCGACGAGGTTGGCCGGCTGCAAGGCCTTTGGCCGTCGCTGGACACGCACTTGGGGACCGCGCAGCAGTCGCTGCGTCCACCGGCGCGGGCCTTGTCCCACTGGCATCTCGCCCTGGCTCTGGCCGCGGGCGCGATCTCCGGCGTCGTGCGCTCCCAGACGGGGCGCGTGCTCGTCGTCAAAGGTGACACCCACAAGGACAAGACGCTCCAGCGGGAATTCACCGAACGCGAAGACGGCTCCATCGCCGAGACACGCATCCTCACCGACAAGTTCGTGCCTGTCATCCGCGCGTGGGACATGACGCCTGGCTCCCCGACACGGGGCGAGGTGTTGACCATCCGCTGATCCACCGGACGCGCTGCCGTCCTGCTGTACCACTTCGAAGGAGAAACACCATGTTCCCCAATCCATTCAAGCGGCCTGCGCCGCGCAAGCAACCCTTGTTCGCACCGAGTACGTTGAAGTTGAGCGAGAAGGTGCATTGGCTGGCTCGGCGAGGCCTGATCGACCCCTTGGCCTATGTCCAGCGCCATGTGCGCGGGGACTGGGGCGAGATCGATGAGGCCACCCGCCAAGCCAACGACGTCGCAATCCAACAGGACAACCTGATGATCTCCCAGTACCGGATCACGCCGGAACTGGTGTTGCTCGTGAAGACCAGCGAAGACCACCAGACCACGGTGGTCCAGCTTCCCGAAGAGCGCGACCTGATCTGAAGGCGCCGCCTCGTCATCCCATCCACTTGACGGAGCCACTTCACTCCGCCAGGGGTGTCGTGGCTCAATAGCCTTTCAAGGAGGAGCCCATGGCATCGCATCGCATCGAAACCTACTGCCAGAGGCTGGCGTTCCCCATCGGGGCGCTCATCTTCAGCCGAGGCATTGATCGCCTTGTCCGCGCGGGTCGCCTGGACCCGATTCCGTACTTCAGGCGCCACACCCGTGGCGACTGGGGTGACGTCAACGTCTACCAATGGCACGCCAACGGCGTTGCACTTCAATCGGGCGCGTCGCTGGAATCGCACTATGTGATCCACCCGGGACTCGCCATTCGCATCATCACCGATGCGGGGCGCAGTGTCACCGCCATCGTGCTGCCGTCCGAAGACTGAGCACGGTTCACCCGCAGGCCACTCAGGCCAGCATCTTCAACCACCTTCGGCCGCGCGCCGATGTACTTCCCACCACGGGGCGTGCCATTGCCCCGCTGGGGGTGGTGCATGCCCCATTTTTCATTGGAGCATCACCATGTCCCTCGATCTCGAAACCACTGCCGCTGACGCCGCGCCCGTACAGGGCGAACTGCTCGACGCGGAATCATCCCCTCTGACCCTGAGCCTTCAGGATTTCGTCGGTGAGTTCGGCGACGAACTGCTCGACTCGCTCAACCGCGCCAACCCGCCGGTCTATACCGGCCAACCGCAGGCGCATCGCCAACTCGTCGTCGCCAGCCTCAAGCGCAAGCTGTTCCAGGCTCAGGCCGAAGTCGTCCATGCCGCCGCCGAGCTGCTGATCGACCGTGGCGAACGCGCCGCGATCGTCAATGGCGAAATGGGCTGCGGCAAGACGACCGTTGGCATCGCCACGGCCGCCGTTCTCAACGCCGAAGGCTACTGCCGCACCCTGGTACTTTCGCCGCCGCACCTTGTTTACAAGTGGCGGCGTGAGATCCAGGAGACGGTGGCAGGCGCCAAGGTCTGGGTGCTCAACGGCCCGGATACGCTGGTCAAACTCATCAAGCTGCGCGAGCAGTTGGGTGTGCAGCCCACGGGCCAGGAGTTCTTTGTCCTGGGGCGCGTGCGGATGCGGATGGGATTCCACTGGAAGCCCGTCTTCACCACGCGGCGCACCCGCCATGGCGACGTGGCAGCGTGCCCTGACTGCGGCACGGTCATCACCGACCTCGACGGCGAGCCGGTCAACCCGGTCGCGCTCGAAGCCGAGGAGTACCGCAGGAAGTGCAGCCATTGCGCCGCGCCCCTGTGGACGCTGATCCGCCCGCGCAGCCTGTCCGGCAGCGACCAGTCCTCGGCCGTGCTGAAAGCCTTGAAGCGCATCCCGACCATCGGGCAAGTCACTGCGCAGAAGCTGATGCAGAAGTTCGGTGACGGGTTCCTGGCGTCGATGCTGGGCGACAACATCCATGAGTTCATCAACCTCATGGACGGCAACGGCGAGCTGGTGTTTTCCGACCGCCAGGCTACGCGCATGGAACGCGCTATGGCCAATATGGAGTTTGGCTTTGGCGAGGGCGGCTACCAGCCGTCCGAGTTCATCAAACGCTACCTGCCGCAAGGCACGTTCGACCTGCTCATCGCCGACGAGGCCCACG
The DNA here is from genome assembly GCF_049532675.1 of Ottowia sp. VDI28. Lineage (NCBI taxonomy): Bacteria > Pseudomonadati > Pseudomonadota > Betaproteobacteria > Burkholderiales > Comamonadaceae > Ottowia > Ottowia sp. VDI28. The sequence continues at coordinate 4,656,310 of NZ_CP149820.1, forward strand.
AGTACAAGAACGGTGGCAGTGCCCAAGGCCAGGCCATGGGCGTGCTGGCAGCGAAGGCTCGCAAGACCTTGCTGCTGACCGGCACGCTGATGGGCGGCTACGGCGACGATCTGTTCTACCTGCTGTTCCGAGCCCTTCCCGGGCGGATGATCGAAGACGGCTACCGCCCGACCACGAGCGGCAGCATGACCTCGGCCGCGATGGCGTTCATGCGCGATCACGGTGTCTTGAAGGACATTTATTCCGAGAGCACCGGCACGGCGCACAAGACCGCGAAAGGCACGAAAGTCAGTGTCAGAACGGTCAAGGCCCCAGGCTTCGGCCCCAAGGGCGTGTTGCGCTGCATCCTGCCGTTCACGATCTTCCTGAAGCTCAGAGACATCGGCGGCAACGTGCTTCCGCCGTATGACGAAGAGTTCCGTGAGGTCGCAATGGACACGGCGCAAGCCGCGGCCTACCGCGATCTGGCGGGTCGGCTGACCGCGGAGTTGAAACAGGCTCTGGCGCGACGCGATACGACCTTGCTGGGGGTGGTGCTCAACGTGCTGCTGGCCTGGCCGGATTGCTGCTTCCGGTCGGAAACCGTGGTGCATCCGCGCACGCGCAACACCTTGGCGTTCGTCCCGGCTCAGTTCAACGAGTTCGAGATCAGCCCCAAGGAGCGTGAGCTGATCGAGATCTGCAAGGAAGAGAAGGCCCAGGGCCGCAAGGTCCTGGCCTACACGGTCTATACCGGCACACGCGACACGACCAGCCGGTTGAAGGTGCTGCTGGAGCAGGAAGGTTTTCGGGTGGCGGTGCTGCGCGCAAGCGTGGATGCCAGCCGTCGCGAAGACTGGATTGCGGAGCAACTGGATCGTGGCATCGACGTGCTCATCACCAATCCCGAATTGGTCAAGACGGGGTTGGACCTGTTGGACTTCCCGACGATCGTATTCATGCAGTCGGGCTACAACGTGTACTCGCTCCAGCAGGCGGCACGCCGCTCCTGGCGCATCGGGCAGAAGCAGCCGGTGCGCGTGATCTACCTCGGCTACTCCGGTTCCTCGCAGATGACCTGCCTGGAGCTGATGGCCAAGAAGATCATGGTCTCGCAGTCCACCTCGGGCGACGTGCCCGAATCCGGGCTGGATGTACTCAACCAGGACGGTGATTCCGTCGAGGTCGCACTGGCCCGGCAATTGGTCGCCGCCTGAACTTCACGCAATGCCGACGACCGAGAGGTCGTCGGCTTTTTTCAGCGCCTCGCAGCGTCAAATTGCACCTTGCCGTACACGCCTGGACAGTGATTCAGCGCTCTCCTTGCGCTCGCTGTACCGATCCACCAGATAGGGGACCGCGTCGCGCGTGAGCAGCGTGAACTTCATCAGTTCTTCCATTACGTCCACGATGCGGTCGTAATAGTCCGAGGGCTTCATGCGCCCGGCCTCGTCGAACTCCTGGTACGCCTTGGCGACCGAGGACTGGTTCGGGATGGTCAGCATCCGCATCCAGCGGCCCAGCACGCGCATCTGGTTGACGGCGTTGAAGGACTGCGAGCCGCCCGATACCTGCATCACTGCCAGCGTCTTGCCCTGGGTCGGGCGCACCGCGCCGACCGACAGCGGAATCCAGTCGATTTGCGTCTTCATCAGGCCGGTCATCGCGCCGTGGCGCTCCGGCGAACTCCACACCATGCCTTCGGCCCATTGCACCAGTTCGTGCAGTTCCTTCACCTTGGGGTGATCGGCTGGCGCATCGTCCACCAGCGGCAGGCCGGACGGATTGAACAATCGGGTCTCGCCGCCCAGCGCCCGCAGGATGCGCGCCGCTTCTTCGGCGGCGAGGCGGCTGAACGAGCGTTCTCGCAGCGAGCCGTAGAGCAGCAGGAAGCGCGGCGCGTGCGTGACCCGTGCCGGCGCGAACAGGTGTTCGGTGTCCGATTGCTGGAACAGCGCCGCGTCGATGTTCGGCAGGTCGAGACGGGATTCAGACACGGCGGCCATCCTGATCGACCACCGGTTCGCCGTCTTCCTTGCTGAACGCGCCGCGCTGCGGCTGCGGCAGCAGGTCGAGCACGGCTTCCGAAGGCCGGCACAGGCGCGTGCCTAGCGGCGTGACCACGATAGGCCGGTTGATGAGGATGGGATGCTGGAGCATGAAGCCGATCAGGTCGTCGTCGCTCCACTTCGGGTTGCCCAGGTCGAGTTCGGCATAGGGCGTGCCTTTCTCGCGCAGCACGTCTCGCACCGGAACGCCCATCGCCGCGATCAGCGCCTGGAGCGTGTCGCGGTCGGGCGGCGTTTTCAGGTACTCGATGATGGTCGGTTCCTCGCCGCTGTTGCGGATCAGGCCCAGCACGTTGCGCGAGGTGCCGCAGGCTGGGTTGTGGTAGATCGTGATGGTGCTCATGGATGCCTCTTGGAGATTACGAAGTGGTCGCGCGGCGTTCGTACCAGCCGCGTGAGCGATTGACCACGCGCACCACCAGCAGCATGACCGGCACCTCGATGAGCACGCCGACCACTGTTGCGAGTGCTGCGCCGGAATGGAAGCCGAACAGGCTGATGGCGGCGGCCACGGCCAGCTCGAAGAAGTTGCTGGCACCAATCAACGCGGATGGCCCCGCGACGCAGTGCTTTTCGCCCGCCTGGCGGTTGAGCCAGTACGCCAGACCGGAATTGAAGAACACCTGGATCAGGATCGGCACCGCCAGCATGGCGATCACCAGCGGCTGCCGGATGATGGCCTCGCCCTGGAAGGCGAACAGCAGCACCAGCGTCAGCAACAGCGCGGCGATGGACAACGGGCCGATGCGTTCCAGTGTTCGATCGAACACGGCCTGCCCCTTGCTCAGCAGCGCCCGGCGCCAGAGCTGGGCCAGGATGACCGGAATGACGATGTACAAACCCACCGACACCAGCAAGGTGTCCCACGGCACCGTGATCGACGACAGGCCCAGCAGCAGGCCGACGATGGGTGCGAAGGCGAACACCATGATGGTGTCGTTCAAGGCCACTTGCGACAGCGTAAATACCGGATCACCGCCAGTCAGCCGACTCCAAACGAAAACCATTGCGGTACACGGTGCAGCAGCCAACAGGATCAGGCCGGCGATATAGCTGTCGAGCTGATCGGCGGGCAGCCAGTCGGCAAAGACGTGGCGGATGAAGATCCACGCCAGCAGCGCCATTGAGAACGGCTTGACGGCCCAATTGATGAACAGCGTGACCCCCATGCCCCGCCAATGCTGGCGCACCTGGCCGAGCGCGGCGAAGTCCACCTTCAGCAGCATGGGGATGATCATTACCCAGATCAGCAGGCCGACCGGCAGGTTGACCTGGGCAATCTCCATGCGGCCGATGGCCTGGAATGCGGCGGGCGCGAACTGGCCGAGCGCGATGCCGGCGACGATGCACACCGCCACCCATAGCGTCAGGTAACGCTCAAAACCGCTCATCGCGGAGTTTGCGGGCGCGGTGCCGGCGGTATTGGTTGCACTCATCGCGCGGGCCTCACTGACGGCCGATGTCGCGCAATTCGCGCTGCAACGACATGGCATCGAGACTTTTGATCGGCAGCGACAGGAACAACTCGATGCGTCGGCGCAGCGTCATGGCGGTGTCGAAGAATGCTTTGCTTTGTCGTTCCTGGGTGCCTTCCACCGCGGCCGGGTCAGGCACGCCCCAATGCGCCGAAACCGGCTTGCCCGGCCACAGCGGACAGGCCTCGCCGGCGGCGTTGTCGCAGACAGTGAAGATGAAATCGAACACCGGCGCATCGGGCTTCAAGAATTCGTCCCAGCTCTTGCTGCGGTAGCCCGTTGTCGGCAGGTGCAGCCGCTCTAGCGTAGCGAGCGCCAGCGGGTGAACCTCGCCTTTCGGATGGCTGCCTGCCGACCAGGCGTGAAACCGCCCCTGGCCTATGTCGTTGAGGATGCCTTCGGCGAGGATGGAGCGGGCCGAATTGCCCGTACAGATGAACAAGGCGTTGTAAGTGGTATCGGTCATGGTCAGCAGCAGGTCTTGGATGGAGAAACCTCGCATACGCCACCTTGGCAGCAATGCTCGGTCAGGTAACCGATCAGACCGTCCATGCGGCCGTACTCGGCGCGATAAATCAGGTTGCGACCCTGCTGCTCGATGCTGACGAGGCCAGCATGGGCCAGCTCCTTCAAGTGGAACGACAAGGTGTTGCGGGCCACGTCGAGCTGGTCGGCTAGCGTGCTCGGGGTCAGTCCGCCCGGCCCAGCAACGACCAAGGCGCGGAACACGCGCAGGCGCTGGGTGTGAGCCAGGGCGTTTAAGGCGGAAATGGCTTGATCTTCTTGCATGATTCGATAATACAACAAGTATTGAATCAATGTGCAAACCACGGTTGGGTTTGCGGGTTGCGCTATGTGTTGGACTGCAAAAGCGGGTAGCTCCGAGTTCGCATTCCTGACTGACCGCGCCGCCGCGCGCGGCCAAGGTATCGGCATCGCAACAGAAGAGCCGATGCCATGCCCGCAATCCATGTATCCCGGCACCTGGTCGGCGCCGGCCTCCTGGCCGCAGCCTTGGCCAGCGGCTGCGCGACCACCACGGCGCCGCTCGCACCCGATGCCATCGAGGAAGTCTCGGCCGCGCCCGAACCCGAGGCGCCCGAGTACATCCCGGTCGTGCGCTACGGCCGCTACACCCTGGTCGAGTTGGCACCCACGGCGGCGCAGCGCGACCTGCTGTTGCAGACCATCGACGTGTCCATGCCCGAGGATGCCCGCGCCACGGTTGGCGACGGGCTGCGGCATGTGCTCAAGCGCAGCGGCTATGGCCTTTGCGAGACCGCGCATGCCGTGATCGAGCTGTACGCGCTGCCGTTGCCTGCGGCACATCTGCACCTCGGCCCTATGACCTTGCGCGATGCGCTACTCACCCTTGCCGGCCCGGCCTGGGACCTGCACGCCGATGACCGGACGCGACAGGTCTGCTTCGAGCGGCACGGCCGCGATGCAGATGCCGATCCGGTTCCCGAACCACTCGCCACCGAGGCGGTGCAGACGTTCCCGCTCGCGGGAGGTCAGCCATGAACAACGCACCACGGCCTTCCCAGCGCTCGACCGCCGCCGTGATCGTGCAGAGCCTGCTCTGGCTTTGGCTGATCGGCCTGAGCGTCTTCGTTGCCCTGAACCACCAGGCGATGAATGGCCTGGCCGACCAGGAACGGGTGGATTCCGGCCTGCAGCAGCTCGAAGCACAGGTGGTCGGGCTGACCGAGACCGTACAGCAGCGGCCGGCTACCGCAACCGCGGCGGAATTGCAGCACATCCGGCAGGCGCTGGAAGCCCGCATCGCGCAGGTTGAACAGGCGCTGGGCGGCCATGCCTCCAACGACGACCTTCAGGCCCTGCGCGCCGAGGTCGAGCAGGCCAAGGCTCGCCAAGCGACGGTTCGTGCCGCTGTGCCTGCGCAGCCGCGCTCACCAAGCAAGGCCGCCGCCAAACCTGAGCCTTTCCCGTTGCCGCTCCGCATCGTGGGTGCCGAACTGCGAGCCGGCCAGCGCAGCCTTTCCGTTGCACCAGCGACGGGCGAGTTCACTGCCGACCAGGTTCACGTGCTGCTGCCCGGCGATGCGGTCGGCCCGTGGCGCTTGCAGGCGATCGAGGGCAACACCGCCGTCTTCCAGGCCGGCGAGCAGACCCGCCGTTTGGCGATTCCCTGACGGAGACCGTCCCGCCATGAAGCCCTCGATCTTGCTCACCCTGTTCCTGCTGGCCGCAGCGCAGTTGCCCGTCTGGGCGCAGCAGCCCGCCACGGCCCAGTCCCGCAATGCCCAGAGCCAGGAGCGTCCCGTGATCGGCCGCATCCTGGACGACCGCGTGGCGAGCGACTGGGGACTGCAACCGCAGGAGTGGGCGCGCTACCGCGAACTGATGGAGGGGCCGCTGGGCATCTACTCGCCCAACCTGGACCCGCTTTCCGCGCTGGGCGTCGAGGCTCGCTCCGATGAAGAGCGGCGCCGCTACGCCGAAATGCAGGTGAAAGCCGAGGCAAGGCGCGTCGAGAAGTTGCTTGCCTACCAGCGCGCCTACGACGAAGCGTGGCAGCGCCTGAACCCCGGCATGCAGCGAGTGAACCTCCCCGATGATCTGCCGACCGCCGCAGGCGTGCGCGGCAGTAGCCGCACGGCGGTGTTCGTCAAGGACGGCTGCGCGGCCTGCGGGCAACTCGTGCAGCGCCTGCAATCCTCGGGCGCCGAGTTCGACCTCTACATGGTCGGCAGCCGCCAGGACGATGCGCGCATCCGCGACTGGGCCAAGCGCGCGAACGTCGATCCGGCGCGCGTGCGCGCCGGCAGCATCACGCTCAACCACGACGGCGGCCGCTGGCTGTCGCTGGGCCTGCCCGGCGATCTGCCCGCCGCCGTGCGCGAAGTGAACGGCCAATGGCAGCGCCAGCCGTAGCCGTGTCCCTGCGCGCACTGATGCTCGCTGCCGGCCTGTATGCCGGTGCCGCCCTGGCCCAGGAGGTTCCGCCACCGGCTTACCAACTCGCTGCCCAGCGCGCAGGCATCTCCTCGACCGTGCTCTACGCCGTGGCCTTGCAGGAGAGCGGCATCCGGCGCAACGGGCGCCTGGTGCCATGGCCGTGGTCCCTCAACGTCGCCGGCCAATCGCGCCGCTTCGCCACGCGCGCGGACGCCTGCGCTGGCCTGCAGCAGGCGATGCGCGCCACGCCGCACACGCGCATCGACGCGGGCCTGGGCCAGATCAACCTTGGCTACCACAAGCACCGCTTCACCGGCGCGTGCGACCTGCTGGACCCGTACCGCAACCTGGCCGTTGCCGCCGAGATCCTGAAGGAGCAGCACACCCCCAGCGAGGACTGGCTGCTGGCGATCGGCCGCTACCACCGCCCCGCAGGCGGCGAGCCCGCCGCCCGCTATCGGCGCAGTGTGTCCCGCCACCTTGCCCGCGTGCAGGGCACGCGCCCAACCGCCGCGGTCTTCGCCGCGCGCCAGGAGACCTCCCCATGACGGAACCACATCCGGTCCATCTCGCGCTCACGGGCCTGCTCATGCTGCTGGCAGGCCTGCCGCTAGTCTCGCGTGCCGGCGAGCCGCTGATCGTGGTCGAAGACTGCGGCGGCACGTCGGCGCTGCCATACTACGAGGCCCTCAACCTCCAGCCGCGCGCCAATGCCTCGGCCCGGCCACCCATCCCGACGCCCCAGGTTCCCGCCACGCCAGTGGACGAAGCCGCGATGCTGCCGGTGCGCAGCGCCAAGCTCACACCCGGCACCGTCGCGCGGCGCGTGATCGAAGCACCCGGCCTGCGGCCGTTCGTGGTCATCGGCGACGACGAGGCGTCCCAGGCCTGGCTGCGCCGCCACGCGGACGCGTTGCGCGAGCGCGGCGCGGTCGGCCTGGTGGTCAACGTCGAGACCGCGCAGGGCCTGGCGCGGCTGCGCGCCCTGGTGCCGGGCGTACCGCTCGCGCCCGTGGCCGGCGACGACCTGGCCGATCGCCTGGGCCTGCGACACTACCCGGCGCTGATCACGGCCACCGGCATCGAGCAATGACGCCATGTCAGGCAAACAGCCGGTCGAGGTTCTGCTACGCCCAGCGGTGGAGCTATACACCGTCGCGGCGTGTGCAGGCGCCGCGTTTCTGTGCCTGGTGGCCCCATGGTCGCTCGCGCTGAGCCCTTCGATGGGCGTCGGCAGCGCCTTGGCATTCGGCGCCTACGGCGCGATCCGCTACCGCGATGCCCGTGTCATCCTGCGCTACCGGCGCAACATCCGCCGCTTGCCGCGCTACGTGATGACGAGCAAGGACGTGCCGGTCAGCCAGCAGCGGCTGTTCGTGGGGCGCGGGTTCCTCTGGGAGCAGAAGCACACCCATAGGCTGATGCAGACGTACCGGCCGGAGTTCCGGCGGTACGTCGAGCCGACGCCGGCCTACCGGCTGGCCAGGCGCCTGGAGGAGCGGCTGGAGTTCGCGCCATTCCCGCTGTCCCGGCTGCCCGCGCTCACGGGCTGGGACGTGCCTTTCAACCCCGTGCGCCCGTTGCCGCCTGTCGGTGGCCTGCCGCGCCTGCACGGCATCGAACCCGACGAGGTGGATGTCAGCCTGCCGCTGGGCGAGCGCGTCGGCCACTCGCTGGTGCTGGGCACCACGCGGGTGGGCAAAACGCGCCTGGCCGAGTTGTTCGTCACGCAGGACATCCGCCGCAGGAATGCTGCCGGCGAGCATGAGGTCGTCATCGTCATCGATCCCAAGGGGGATGCCGATCTCTTGAAGCGGATGTACGTCGAAGCCCAGCGCGCTGGCCGCGAAGGCGAGTTCTACGTCTTCCACTTGGGCTGGCCGGACATTTCGGCACGCTACAACGCGGTGGGCCGCTTCGGCCGCATCAGCGAAGTGGCGACCCGGGTGGCGGGGCAGCTCTCCGGCGAAGGCAACAGCGCGGCGTTCCGCGAGTTCGCATGGCGCTTCGTGAACATCATCGCCCGCGCCCTGGTGGAACTGGGGCAGCGCCCGGACTACATGCTGATCCAGCGCCACGTCATCAACATCGACGCGCTGTTCATCGAGTACGCCCAGCACTACTTCGCCAAGACGGAGCCCAAGGCCTGGGAGGTGATCGTCCAGATCGAGGCCAAGCTCAACGAGAAGAACATCCCAAGGAACATGATCGGGCGCGAGAAGCGCGTGGTGGCGCTGGAGCAGTACCTCTCCCAGGCGCGCAACTACGACCCGGTGCTCGACGGGCTGCGCTCGGCGGTCCGCTACGACAAGACCTACTTCGACAAGATCGTTGCATCGCTTCTGCCGCTGCTGGAAAAGCTCACCAGCGGCAAGATCGCCCAGCTCCTGGCGCCGAACTACTCCGACCTGGCCGACCCACGGCCGATCTTCGACTGGATGCAGGTGATCAGGAAGCGAGCCGTCGTCTATGTGGGCCTGGATGCGCTGTCCGATGCCGAGGTCGCCGCGGCGGTCGGCAATTCGATGTTCTCCGACCTGGTTTCGGTCGCAGGCCACATCTACAAGCACGGGATCGACGATGGACTGCCGGGTGCATCGGCTGGTGCGCGCGTGCCGATCAACGTGCATGCGGACGAGTTCAATGAATTGATGGGTGACGAGTTCATTCCGCTCATCAACAAGGGCGGTGGCGCGGGCCTGCAAGTCACCGCCTACACGCAAACGCTCTCGGACATCGAGGCCCGCATCGGCAATCGCGCGAAGGCCGGCCAAGTGATCGGGAATTTCAACAACCTGTTCATGTTGCGCGTGCGCGAGACGGCCACCGCGGAACTGCTGACGAGGCAGTTGCCGAAGGTCGAGGTCTATACGACTACCATCGTCTCGGGCGCGACGGACAGCTCAGACATCCGCGGCGCGACGGATTTCACGTCGAACACCCAGGACCGCATCAGCATGTCCAGCGTGCCGATGATCGAGCCGTCACACGTCGTCGGCCTGCCCAAGGGCCAGTGCTTCGCGCTGCTGCAGGGCGGCCAGCTTTGGAAGGTACGCATGCCGCTGCCGGCGCCGGACGCGGATGAAGTGATGCCGGCGGACCTGCAGCAACTGGCCGGGTACATGCGCCAGAGCTACAGCGAGGCCACGCAGTGGTGGGAGTTCACCAGCTCGTCGGCCTTGCAGGATCCGGCCTTGCCCGACGACCTGCTTGACGATGCCGCTGCGGCCGAGCCCGGCGCGGTGGCCACCGGCGCCGACGATGGCGCGGACAACGAGGCCGTGCCATGAAGGATGCCGCCTCGACCGCGCAGCGGGAGCAGAACAAACGCCAAGGCTTGATCGTCGGCACCATCACCTTACCGTTCCGGCTGCTCGGGGTGCTCATTGGCTCGCTGCTGTTCTCGATCGCGGTGGAGTGCGTCGGCATGCACCTGTTCTGGAAGGACCAGGGCTGGCGCCACTCCCAGCAGATGCTGCAGTACGAACTCGGGCACCTGTCCGACCACTTCACGCGCAGCGTGGTCGTGCAGGAGCCGGGGCGCACGGCGCACGAGCTGGTGGATACCGGGTACGAGTGGGTGTTCGTGCGCTCGGGGTTGCTGGAGCGCATGAGCCAGACCGCCGAGCGCGTCCGCTCGGCCAGCCACGGGCAGAGCCGCAACTTCCGCTACTACATCAGCCAAGTCTATGTCTGGGCCGAAAGCTACCTGATCGCTGCGGCCTTCACGACGCTCACCTTCCTGGTGCGCCTGCTGGTCCTGGTGCTCACGCTGCCCCTGATCCTCACGGCGGCATTCGTCGGCCTGATTGACGGCCTGGTGCGACGGGATGTGCGCCGGTTCGGCGCCGGCCGCGAATCCGGCTTCATCTACCACCGCGCGAAGGCCAGCCTGATGCCGTTGGCCGTGCTGCCTTGGGTCACCTATCTCGCTCTGCCCATATCGGTGCATCCTCTGGTCATCCTGCTGCCCAGCGCGGCGTTGCTGGGGATGGCAGTCAGCCTGACCGCAGGCAGCTTCAAGAAGTACTTATGAGGTGACACGGGCGGCACTGCTCTGCAAAGCCGTGTGCCGTTCATCGGTTCTGCAGGGTATCAAGAGCAGCATCCAACGCCGTAACCGCCTCGACGACCGTTCTTACCGTCGCCCGATCGAACTCATGATCGCGCTGAGCGTCGTGCACACCGCTATTGAGGTAACCCCATTCAATACTCGTACCGCTGACATTGAGCAGCCTGACCAACGCCCCTACGGCATCCGGCGCACCCGCATGTTGCGCCGCGATACGCTCGACGGCCGACCGCAACTTGGTGCATTTATTGTTCAGCTCCCAAGGCGCGCGGGGCCCGCTCAGCTTGATGTCGATCCGGCCGTCCGCCCGCCGACCCAGCCACGTCCACAGGCGGTCCGTCAGACTCTCCAGCGCCGGCCGGGCCTGGCGCAGTGCCTCGCGTTTCTCGTCAGCCGCCAACGCCTGCTGGGCCAGAAGAACATAGTTCTTCGCTGGCGGGTCGCTGTCGACCCGCAGTTCGTGCTCTCCCTGATGCGGGAGAAACTTGTAGCGCTTGATGGCCGCGGCGCGGCGCACGCCCAACTCCTGCTGGATGCGGTGCAGGAACTCCTCTGCGTGCGAGGTGAGGATAACCTGCTTGCCGTGGAGCAAACCGTCCTCGAAGAAGGTACGCCAGATGCCATCGCGATGGTCGTCGTCTATCGCATTGACGACGTCATCGAAGATGACCACGGGGCAGCCCTGCGCGAGGTTCTTGGCAAGCAGAATCGCCAGACCCAAGCATTTGATGTGCCCTTCGCTGAAGACGATCAACGCGTCGTAGCGCACGCCCGGCTCGCCGGCGAACTCCACCTCGATCTTGCCGTTCTCGGCCACGGGCAACCACAGCGCGTGCAGCAGATCGCCGGGCGGATCGGCCCGGTTGAATGCGTTGTAGAGATGGCGGGCTTGGTCTCCCAGCCCCTGTAGCAGAACCCCCGGCAGAGCGGTCAGGTATGCCTGAATCTCGGGTAGGAAGCCGTCGTAGGCGGCCTTGACCCGCTGATGGTGCACCACCACCGGCATTTCGTCCGTGGCCGCCTGGATTAGGCCGCGGTTCGCGTCGTCGAACTGGGCCACGGTTTGGCGGGCGGCCGCCAGCTCCTGATCCGCAGTCGTGCGCATGGTCCGCAGCCGTTCGATCTCCAGCTGATGCTGTTGCAGGCGGTCCCGCTCCTGGGCCATCGCGCCGCGCTGGGCATTCACGTCGCGCGCCTGCGCGTCGAAGCCTTCGATGATCTGTGCGATCCGTAAGAGGGCTTGCCAGGCGCGCTGGTCCCCATTCACCCAGCCGCCGAGCCAATTGCCCGCCGACGTGGGAGGCAGCAGTGGCAGGCCCGCGGCCTGCGATTCGGCAGGACAAGCGACCCCAGCCGCCGCCACCACGCGGCGCATTTCGTCCCACAGCGCTCGGACCGCCTCGCTCAACTGCGTCCGATGCCCGGCCTCTTGCTGCTGCAGGACGGCCAGTTGCGCGAGCTGCTCCAGGCCCATTCGCGCCCTGGCGAACGGGTCCTGTGCCACAGCGGCCAGTCCGGTTCCACATGCCGGACACACGGTCGCCCCGTCCGCCAACGCTTGCACGGCCTCGTAGAGCTTCGCGTACGACACCTCGCCCGCGCGTGCCGCGAGTTGCGCGGAAGACGCTTGCCACAGTCCCTGGACGCGGTAGGCCTCTGCCAGCAACGCTTGCAGGCGGGCCTGGGTCACCTCGTGAATGGCAGGCGGGTTGGCGTCCAGCTGAGCCTGGACATACGGTAGCCGTCCTTGCTGCTGCGGCGTACCCAGCAGCCAGTCCACGCAGGCTTGATAGGTCGCGCCAGGTGACATGCGCTGCGCCAAAGCTTGTTCCAGGCCCTCGACCGCTGCGATCTTCTGCGGGTAGGCGGCGATGGTCTGTTCGGAGTTCGCCAACCGCAGGCGACGCTGCGCCAGCTGCGCCGCCTGCACGCCGGCAAGCATCAGGTCCTGACCGAGCGAGGGGTTGAAGCCGCGCACGAACTCGCTGAACTGGTCCACGCCGAACAGGGTGGCGATGAGCTGGCGCTGATCGCTCGGGGTCCGCGCGGCGATTCGGGCGAAATCGTCGAGGCGGTTCTTCTCGATGAAGCAGAAGCGATACTCAGCTTCGTCGGGCTGGACGGCCTGCGCTTCGCCCGCCGCCGTAGACGACAGGACTGGCGCGACGTGGCGGCGCAGGCGAGCGTTGTTGCAGTACGTCCGCTGGTCGACCCGCTTGGCCTGCGCTTCGCTGATCGAACCGAGCATCGCCACTTCCAAGGCTTCGCAGAAGCTGCTCTTGCCGGTGCCGTTGGCACCGTAGACCAAGGTGATGTCATGGCTGAGGTCGAACGTCTCCTGCCGCATGAATCCTCGAAACGGCCCGACTTCGAGCTGGTGCAGTCGCCCGAGCGCCGGCCCGTTTTCGGGGCCGCGCGCGTCCCCGTCGTAGGCGACAGGCATCTGCGCCAGATGCGCGATGGCCAGCGGCGCCAAGCGCGTGGAGCGCCCCCGGCGTGCAGCACCGACCTCGGCCAGTGGCTGCAGGTGATCGAGCACCAGGTGCGCCAGCCGGCGCACGTCGTCGTGCACGTGCCGCTGCGCCAAGTGCGCCAGGAACCGGTGGTACTCCGAACGTATGCTTGCCACAGCGCCCCCTCACTTGGTCAACCACTGACCGTAAGCCTCCACATCGATCATGGGGACCGTTCCACTGAACTGAAGCTGCGCGATCAGCTTGAAAAGAAACGCGGTCGCCGGCTTGTTTTCGTTGGTGTAGCTGTACGCGCCGCTGGCTTGGTCATAGAAAAAGTGCCCGTGGGCGGCAACGCATCCGATGTCCAGACGCCCCTCGGTGAGGTTTGCGTTCAGCGCCTTGTCCATGGATGGACCCAATGCAGGACTCCATTCGCTCTCGAAGGTGAGCAAGCCACCCAGAATCGGAATCAACGGCTTCGCTGGGTAGGTCCCGCCAGCGTGCGGGATCGGCAGGCTCGTGCGGTGCAGCCTGCGCACACTGGCGACCTTCTCCTGGGCATAGGCCACAAGCCCCGCGTCAGCCGTCTGCTTGGCCTCGAAAACGGCGTACACGCTTTCGGCTGGAATGATCGTCTCGTTCTCGTAGGTGAAGATAAAAGGCGAATATTGCCGATCAAACACCACCACATCGATCTGCTGGCTGAAGTTCCCCAGGCTGTCCACCACATGCGCCTTGGCCGCCTGGTACCGTTTGGGCAGATAGGTATCCAGCATGTCGATCCAGACGTTCTCGCTCGCATCCCCCTTCGTACCCGGGTGACCGAAGGTCTTGCGTACTACGGACAAGCGCTGCTGGATGTCCTCATGCAGGGACGACAGGAGCTGGGAAAGCGACCACTGGGACATGCTGTACCTCGATGGGACGTGTATGGAAGCCGATGGAATCAGGACAGTGGGAACTTGGGGCCAAACAGTGCGCGCCAGGCGCGAAGCGCTTCGATATTGCGACCACGACGCGCGTGGTCGATGGCGATGCTTGCGTCTTGGCTCGCCTGGAACAGCAGCTGCTGCGCGCGCTGCTTGCGCGCGGCATCCATATCGTTGCTGATCGCCGGGCCAAGTCCGGCGGGATCCGGCCACTCGTCATGAACTCGATCGGCAAGCGTGGCAAAGAACGACTGGATCTCGCGATCGAACGATCCTCCCCAGCCGCCGTAAAGACACTCAAGGGCCATTACCTCGATCAGGAACGAGGGCTTCACCGGCTTCAGATCGCCGTGCTTGGGATTGTTGTTCCAGTACTTCACCATGCGCACGAGACCTTTCCACTCATTGGCATAGGCTTGGTGCGCTGCGGTCGCCTTGTCCTTATGGATCTCCGGGTCCGTCTTGATCCACTTTCCGGACGCCGTATCGGGGATCTCATACTGGTCGCCGGTGTCGAATGCGGGCACCGCATCCACGCTGACCACCCGGTAGTCCGTGTTGTCCTCCGCGTCGATGTGAACACCGAAATCCACGTTGATCGAGCGCGCCTGTTTGCGCACGGCCGCCGAACCGTATTTCTCCACCAATGCAGAGTGGAAATCATCCAGCACTACCGATGCGGCCTTGCCGTGGTAATGCTTCTCCGAGTCCTTCAGCACGAAGAAGATGTCGATATCCTTGAGCGGCTTCGTCTTCGTGTATCGAGCATAGGAACCGGTCAGGAAGCTGCGCGCAATGCCGAACTTGGTCTGCAGGTAGTCCCGCACTTCGTTCTGGCGTTGCGAGGCATTCTTCTGTTCGCGTTCGTTGAGTTCCAGACGCGACTTGAACTTGCGAAAAGCTTCATCGATCGACAGCATCAGCGTTGCCTCCAATATCCGGCCTGACCCGCCAGGCCGCTGTGTTCGACAGTCGAGCCTAGGCTCTGCTTGACCATTCCATCCGTCGAGCGATAACTTCCTTTGCTCCATCCCTCCACATCAGGTCGCCCTGGCTTTGTATCGAGCATTAACTTGTACTTGGCCTGCGATGGCAGCAGCCCAGCTTTCTTGATCGCGTACTTCAACTGCTCGGTATCTGTCCAGAAGCTGCCGTCGCCATCGGACCACCCATACACGATGTCGATATCCCATCGGGTCACGAGCTTGTCGGTTGCCGGGTTGTAGATCTCCAGAATCACCTTGCGCAGATCACCGGTCCCGAGCCACGTCTTGATGGCTCGGGTATTGCTCTCCCAGCGATCCGCAAAGTGCTCAGGGTCCAGCCCACTGAGCAGGATGATGTCTTTCAAGCTCTTGAGGATGTTGTCGGTCACATAGGTAACCGAGTGCGTGTACGAGTAGGTGGCGACGGTGCTCATGACTTGAGGAAACCTCCGAGGTCGAGCGACAGCGCTTGCCCAGCATCGGCCTGCGCCTGCGTGGCAATTCCTTGGCTCAAGTCCCGTGCAATGATGCGAGAACTGTGCTTTTTGAGCGCGCTTTGCACCCAGCCTAGCTGCTCCTTCGGACACGGCAGCGAGACTCCCCAGTCTCCCTTCAACGGCTCGAACCCCAAGACTTCTTCGTTGGCATCATCACCATCGATCGCGTCTTCGTCGAAGAGGCAGTAGATCCTGGTCCGTGGTCCATCGCATGTCGCAACGATGGGCGCGCTCTTGGGTGCCTGGTCGGCGATCAAGCTGGCGGCCACGCCCGTCACGGCCCTGAGTTCAGAGCGAGCCGTGCCGTCCTTGCCCTGAGTGAGCAGTTCGACAATGGCATCCCATGTCTGCAACGCATCGCGGTGCGGCGAGCTGCGAAACGTCCGGCTGACAACGGTGGTCATTTTTGCTTCCCTCCTTGAAGGCGCATTTGCTTTGCCTGTCGTATCGCACTGCGCAGGTGCTCTACGGAAAGCTTGTTCGGATCGATAGCCACTTGCGGGTCGGCCGCGAGGGCGTTGGCTACGACCTTGCGAATGGCCCGACCATCCAATCCGACGCACTCGCCAGCGCACGCGTCGAACTGGTGAGCCGAGGAAAGCTTGCCAATCCCCGGAAATGTCTTTGCCAGGCCATTCAGGCAGTCCACTAGGATCTGCTTGCAGGCATCCTTGCCGGGCAGTGGCACCTCCATCACCATGTCGCAACGAGATAGGAAGGCACTGTCGACGGCCTGTGGGAAGTTGCTGGTGGCCACGAACAGCAGATGCGGGTTGCGTTCGGCCAACATGTCCAACTGCACCAACACCGCGTCGGTGGCCCGGTGCACATCAACCGGGTTGGCTTCCAGGCTGAGCTTCGCTCGATCAGCCGCAAGCGTTTCGACCTCGTCCAGAAGGACGATCGTCGGGCCCGCCGCTGCGGATTCTGCGATCGATTGCGAGAACAGGTCTGCCACGGCGCGTTGAGTCTTTCCCATTGCAGAGCTCGTCAGCGTGTGAGGCTCCACTTCCAGCAATCGAAACTTCGCAGAAGAAAAAGATTCGGCCACACGATGCGCCAAGCCCCGTGCCAAGGAGGTCTTCCCAGTCCCCGGCGGGCCGACCAACAAGATCACGCCGTGCAGGGGGAGTACCGTGCGCTCCACCTTGGGGCGCACCGTGAAGTTGACGATCGCTTGTGACAGCAACTGTTTTTTGATGGCTTCGTCCATCACGATCGAATCCCACAAGTCACCCAGCGACTTATCCGGCAGCTTCCAGCTTCGATGGATGCCTTTCGGCAAAGTGGCGTCTGATGAAGGATTCTTGGTCATCCGTGGCTCTCGGCGGGTCAGAGAATGGTGCGATAGGTCGCCAGCACCTTGGTCGTTTGCACAAGGCCTTGGCGCAGCAGGATTTCGAGATAGCGGTCCACATCGATCGGCGGATGCTTGAGTTGGGCACGCTGGCGCTGCGCAGCCGACACTACGGCGGCCGCATCCAGATCCAGCAGGTTGTCCACAAACTCATCGGGGTGCTGCGATTCGATGCCGTACGGAGCCAGCAGATCGTTCGGGAAATCACGTTCGTTGAACGTCACAATCACGCTCGCACCGCAGCGAATCGCCGCAGCCAGGACGTGCCGATCGTTCGGATCGGGTAATGTCAGGCCTGCCACGAGCGCTTCGTAGCCCTCCACCAAGCCGTCCGGAATGGCCCTGTCCATGAGATCCGACGTCCTGTCGACCTGAACCCGGGTGAGATCGGGGCGGTTGATCAACAGATTGCGTTTCCACTCCTCATGAATGGCTTGGCTCCACCGCGCCCGGAAGCGGCCAGACAGGCCGAGCCACATCAGGAAATCCCGCAGTGGCGCGGGATATAGAACGCACGCGTCGTAGACGGCGGTGAATGGGGAATGCCTCATTCGTATCCCATTCCCAACTCTTGCGACTGCTGAGCGAGTTCGGCCATCGCCTGCTCACTGGCGCGCTCGCGCGCTTCCTTGTACTGCATCAGATCGGCGAACCTCACCCTGCGGTGCTTGCCGGTGCGATGAAATGCCAACACCCCATCTTCTAGCAGCTTGACGAAATGGGGACGGGACACGTTGAGCAAGTCCGCCGCCTCTTGGGTCGTCAGCTCTGCATGGACGGGCACCACCTTTACTGCATTGCCATCGGCCAACTCGGCCAGGATGTCGACCAGCAGGCGTAAAGCCGAGGTAGGCAGTTCCACCTGATGAGCCTGTTTGTGGTCATCAAAGATCTGGATGTGCTGCGTCTCGAACTGGGTTGCGAGGTAAGCCGCCAAGGCACGTTGACCCTGGACGGCTGCCTTAACCTCTCCCGCGGCGGGAAGGGTCATCTTGGATTGGGCAGTGGCGGTGGTCATGGGTAGCTCCTAAGCGAAAACGGTTGCAGAGCCGATCATATTCGAAACACTCGAAAAACGCAATAATCGAAACTCGACCCGGGCTTTTGTAGGTTCGCTCGCGGTATGCCCAATCCGGTCGTCCGCCAGTTCCTATTGTTTGCGGCCTAAAACAGCCCTGATCTCCACGATCACCCCATTGCTGATCACACAGGAATGGCGCGATGGTGGCTTCGATCTGGCTGCGCGCCGCGCATCGCGGCGTGCCCACTTTTCTCGTGACGGCCCTCCTGCTGGGTCAGTCCCAGATGGCCTTGGCCGAGTCTCCGGCACAGCGCCAGGAGCTGGTCGCCGCACTGCGCCAGCTCGACGCGCTGGAGCGCACCGTCGCGGACAGCGCCGCGCATGCCCCCATCCAGCCGGGCGAGCGCTACTACTTCGACTACCCGAGGCTGTTGGCTGACCTGGCGCGCGTGCGCGCTGGCATCCAGGCCCATCTCACACCGTCGCGCGCCCAGCCGCGCGACCCCTCCGAACTGGCCGGCGACTACCGCACCGAGCGGGCGTCCGAGCCGCTGCCGGCGACGACTGCGGAGGGCAAGCGATGAACGGCGCCCAGGTCTCGGCATTTCAAGCCAACAGCGGCATCGCGCCTTCCGCGATGGCGGTCGTGCTGGTCGGCGCCGTCTTCGCCGTGCTGCTCGTGTGGGGCGTGTGGGCCATCCGAACGGCCTACGTGGGGTGGTCCGAGAGCCGCCTCAGCCAGCGCCAGTTCCTCGGCGTCTGCATCCGCTTCGCCGCGATGTACCTCGTCCTGACCTTCTTCCTCCTCTCCTGACCTGAAAGGCCTGACCATGCCAAACCGCATCCTCACTTCCCGTCTTGCCCAGCGCGCCGCCGTTGCGCTGGGCGCCGCCGCGCTGCCCGCACTGACGTTCGCGCAGGGTCTGCCGCAGTTAGAGAACCCGACCCGTGGCACTGGCAACGGCATCATGGAGACGATCCGCAACTACGGCTACGACATCATCATGCTCGTGGCCCTGCTGGTGGTGGCGTCGATGTTTATCGGCGTCTGCTACCACGCCTACGGCACCTACGCGGAAATCCACACTGGCCGCAAGACGTGGGGCCAGTTTGGCCTCACCGTCGCCATCGGCGCAGTCCTGCTCGTGATCGGCATCTGGCTGCTCACCGAAGCCACCGGCATCCTGTAAGGCGAGGCCGGTATGTCCGAGCAGCAGCACGTCCGTGCGGACGGGACCGTGACGTTCCTTCCGCACCGGCTCAACCGCCACCCCGTTGTCGTGCGCGGCCTCACCGCCGACGAGCTGTGGATCTGCTGCGGCCTGTCCGGCGCCGCCGGCCTGCTCGTCGGCGCGCCGCTGTCCTGGATGTTCCGCACGATCGCCATCGCGCCCACGTTCATCGTCCTGGGCGTCGCCCTCGGCGTGTTCATCGGGGGCGGCATCCTGCGACGCCTCAAACGCGGTCGTCCTGACACCTGGCTGTATCGGCAGCTGCAATGGCGCATCGCCACGCGCCATCCGCTGATGGCGGGCTGGGTGGGCGGCCATGTGCTGATCTCGCGCTCCGGCTTCTGGACCCCCCGAAGGTCCATGCAACGGGGGGCGCGATGAGCCGGTTCAAGAACGAGATCACGCACCTGCAGGCGCACATCAAGACGCTTCGCCTGGGTGCTGGCGCGCTGGTCCTCGTCGCCCTGGTCATGGGCGGTGGCTGGTGGAGCGCCCCACGCGACCTGACCATCCACGTCCCACCCGACCTGCGCTCCGGCAGTACCCGTAAGTGGTGGGACGTGCCGCCCGAATCGGTCTATGCGTTCACGTTCTACGTGTTCCAGCAGCTCAACCGCTGGCCGACCAACGGCGAAGAAGACTACTCGCGCAACCTGCATGCACTCTCGCCGTATCTCACACCGTCCTGCCAAGCCTTCCTGCGCGCCGACTACGACTACCGCCGCAGCACGGGCGAACTGCGGCAGCGCGTTCGCGGCATCTACGAGATTCCCGGCCGCGGCTACGGTGATGACCCTACGGCGCGCGTGCGCACCGTGTCCGATCGCGACTGGGTGGTGACGCTGGACATCAGCGCCGACGAGTACTACGGCGCGGAGCATGTCAAGCGCGCCCTGGTGCGCTACCCCGTGAAGGTCACGAAGGTGGACATCGACCCCACGCGCAACCCCTTCGGCCTGGCACTCGACTGCTACGACGGCACGCCCCAGCGCATCAACGCCCCGGAACCGACGCGCCCGGCGTCAAGTGGCCTGTCTCCGCAAGCCCCTCAAGGAGGAACCACCCCATGAAGCACCCTGTACTCGCGCTGCTGGGGCTGCTGGCCGGGGCTGCGGCACCCGTTGCCCAGGCGGTGGAAATCCTGCGCTGGGAGCGCATGCCGCTGGCAGTGCCGCTGAAGGTCGGTCAGGAACGCATCGTGTTCATCGACCGGGACGTGCGCGTGGGCGTGCCCGCGGGCGTGGGCGAGCGCCTCCGCGTACAGAGCGCGGGCGGCGCGGTGTACCTGCGCGCCAGCGAGCCGATCGAGCCCACGCGGTTGCAACTGCAGGACGCCGACACGGGCGCGCTGATCCTGCTGGACATCGCGGCCGAACCACCCAAGGACGGCGAGGCCGAGCTGGAGCCGGTGCGCATCGTCGAGGGCAGCAGCACTCCAGCGCGCTACGGCGATCAGGCAGGCGGCGCCGACGATGCCCCAGCACGTGCCCAGGCAGGTGCTCGGACCGCGCGGCGCGAAACCCCGGTCCCTGTCGTCCTGACGCGCTTCGCCGCGCAGAACCTCTACGCGCCGTTGCGCACCGTGGAGCCGCTGCCGGGCGTCATGCGGGTCAACCTGCCCCGCGACCTCGACCTGGACACACTGATGCCAACGCTGCCCGTGCGCGCGGTCGCGCTCGCGTCGTGGCGCCTGGAGGACCAGTGGGTCACAGCCGTGCGCCTGACCAACGGCAGCGGCGGCTGGATCACGCTCGACCCGCGCGTGCTGCAAGGCGATTTCCTCACCGCCACCTTCCAGCACGAGGCGCTGGGCCCGCGCGGCACGCCCGAGGACACGACCGTCCTGTACCTGGTCACGCGCGGCCGCGGCCTCGCGCAGTCGCTGCTGCCGGCGATTCACCGCTTCGACCCTGCCCTGCATCTGCCGCAGCCGGACGGCGACGAGAACACCAAGGAGGCCCGCCATGCGCAGTAACGGCCTGCTCAAGTGGCTGATGATCCCTGTCGCCATCCTGGTGCTGTTCGTCGGTATCCGGCTGTTCTCGGGTGGAGGCAGCACGGCGCCACCCGCGGAGGACAACGGCGCCCAGCTCACGCCCGATGAAATGAAGGCTCTCGGCATCGAGGGCGATACCCCGCGCGACACCGTGGCGACCTTGGTGGCGCAGGTGAAGCAGTTGCGCACCGAGCTTCAGACCGCGCTCTCGGACAACAAGTCCCAGCGTGAAGAGAACCAGCGGCTGCGTCAGCGCGAAAACTCCATCGACCAGCGCATCAACTCGGCGCTCGAATCCGAGCGGTCCAACCTGCGCCGCGACCAGGAGCAGGCGGCCAGCGCGCGCCAGCAGACCGAAGGGCTGCTCGCCGACCTGCAGCGGCGCCTGGACAGCATCGGCGGGCGCGGCGGCGGCCATGCGGACCTGCCCGTGGGCTTGGGGCTGCAGGGCGGCGACGAGGCCGGCATGGAGGGCGGCGTGCGGTGGGTCGAGCCGGACCACGCAAAGCCCGCCGAGGGGCGCAACGGGGGGCGTGGCGCGAGCGGCGGCATGAGCTTCCCCACGAGCTTCGGCCCGGCGCAGAGCACGCTCGAAACCACCGCGGAAACCGTGGCCAACGCGGGCGCCCGCGCCGCCGGGGTCAAGAGTGCCAAGCCGGTCTATACCGTGCCGACCAACTCCACGCTCATGGGTTCGGTCGCCATGACCGCGCTGATCGGCCGCGTGCCGATCGACGGCACGGTCAATGATCCCTATCCGTTCAAAGTCCTGGTCGGGCCGGACAACCTGACCGCCAATGGCATCGACATTCCCGACGTGGCCGGCGCCGTGTTCAGCGGCACCGCCTCGGGCGACTGGACGCTGTCGTGCGTGCGCGGTCAGGTGCGCAGCATCACGTTCGTCTTCCACGACGGCACGATCCGCACGATCCCCGAAGACCGCGAGGGCAACCAGCAGGACAACCAACAGCAGAACTCTCAAAGTGGGGGCTTGGGCTGGATCAGCGATCCCCACGGCATCCCGTGCGTCAGCGGCGAGCGGCGCAGCAACGCCCAGCAATACCTCGGCTCGCAGGCCCTGATCACCGCGGCCGGTGCCGGTGTGGCCTCGCTCATCGAGAGCGACAGCGGCCGCATGTCCTATGTCGGCTCGGACGGCTCCATCGGCACCGTGGGCATCACCGGCCAGGAAGCGGTCGGCCAGATTCTGGCGGGCGGCGTGCGGGACATGTCGGCCTGGGTCAACAAGTTGTACGGCCAGGCATTCGCCGCCGTCTATGTTCAGCCCGGCGCCAAGGTGGCCGTCCACCTCGAAAAGCCGCTCGCCATCGACTTCGATCCCGAAGGCCGCAAGGTCGATCACCGCGCAGGAGAAAGCCATGCACTCGAACTTGACTAACCTGGCCCGTGGCCTGGCACTGGCCCTCGCCGTCGCGGTGCTTGGCGGCTGCGCCACCAGCAAGGAAAAGCTGCTGACCCACGGTGACCGCACGATGATGGACATCTGGCAGCAGGAGGCCGGCGACGGCGGTGGCGCAGCCGGACGGAACGCCGGCCGCCAGCTGCTCGACGCGCGCCAGAGCCTGCGTCGGCCCCTGACCGACGCCGACGTGCAGGCCGCACCTGTCGAGCAGATGCGCTACACGCGCACCGCGCGCAATGAGGTCCACCGCCAGTTCCAGCGCCTGCCCAATCCCGATCTCGTGATGTACGTGTACCCGCACCTGGCCGGCACCGATCCCGTGCCGGTGCCCGGCTACACGACCGTCTTCCCGCTCTACCAGCGCATCCAGTACGCGATGCCGGGCGAGCGCGTGGAGGACTACTGATGCGGTGGAAACTCCCATGGCCGAAGCTGGCCGGCGCCGGCTCCAGTAGCCCGGCCAGCGATGAGCAGCCGGACAGCTGGCAGCGCCACGTCGAGGCCTTGCGCCAGGCCGGCATCCCCGAACCCGGTTCGGCAGTCCACGGCCGCAAGCCAGCGACCGTGGCCGACGAGCAGGCGCTGTACGACGTTGCGCCGTCCTTCGTGGAACTGCTGCCCTGGGTGGAGTTCATGCCCGAGTCGAAATCGATGCTCCTGGAGGACGGCCAATCGGTGGCGGCGTTCTACGAGCTGGTGCCGCTGGGCACCGAGGGCCGGGAGCCTGGCTGGCTCGCGCATGCCCGCGACGCCCTGGAAAACGCGCTTCAGGACAGTTTCGATGAACTGGACGAGAACCCGTGGGTGCTCCAGCTCTATGCCCAGGACGAACCGAGCTTCGACCAGTACATGCAGACCTTGCGCGATTACGTGCAGCCACGTGCGCGCGGCTCGGCGTTCACCGAGTTCTACCTGCGCTTCTTCGGCCACCACCTGCGCGCTGTGGCCAAGCCCGGCGGCCTGTTCGAGGACACGGTGGTCACGCGGCTGCGCTGGCGCGGCCAGACGCGGCGCGTGCGCATGGTGGTGTACCGCCGCGCGAGCGGACAGGGACAGGCAAACCGCCGCGGCCAGACACCCGAGCAGATGCTGGGCATCGTCTGCGACCGCCTGTGCGGCGGCCTGGCGAACGCCGGCATCCAGGCCCGGCGCATGGTCGCGGCCGACGTCCACGACTGGCTGCTGCGGTGGTTCAACCCGCGCCCCACGCTGCTCGGGCCTGGGGTGGAGGACCGGGAGCGCTTCTACGCGTTGGCGCGCTATCCGGACAGTACCGAGGAAAGCGAGGCCGGCGAGATCGAGCTGGCGAGCGGGCGGGATTTCAGCCAGCGGCTGTTCTTTGGGCAGCCGCGCTCGGACGTGGCGCAAGGGGCCTGGTACTTCGACGGCATGCCGCACCGCGTGCTGATCACCGACCGGCTGCGCATGCCGCCCGGCACCGGGCACCTGACCGGCGAGACCCGCAAGGGGGACGCGATCAACACGCTGTTCGACCAGATGCCCGAGGACACCTTGATGTGTCTCACGATGGTCGCCACGCCGCAGGACGTCCTCGAATCGGACCTCAACCATCTGGCGAAGAAAGCTGTGGGCGAGACGCTGGCGTCGGAGCAGACGCTCAAGGACGTGCATGAAGCCCGCTCCCTGATCGGCAGCGCGCACAAGCTCTACCGGGGCACTCTGGCGTTCTACCTACGCGGGCGCGACGAGGCGGAACTGGATCGGCGCGGCCTGGACCTCGCGAACGTGATGCTCAACGCCGGCCTGCAGCCGGTGCGCGAGGACGACGAGGTGGCGCCGCTCAACAGCTACCTGCGCTGGCTGCCGTGCTGCTACAACCCCGGCCAGGATCGGCGCCGGTGGTACACGCAACTGATGTTCGCCCAGCATGCGGCGAACCTGTCGCCGGTGTGGGGCCGCGCCCAGGGCACGGGGCATCCCGGCATCACGATGTTCAATCGCGGCGGCGGCCCGATTACGTTCGACCCCTTGAACAGGTTGGATCGGCAGATGAATGCCCATCTGTTTCTATTTGGCCCCACCGGCTCGGGGAAGTCCGCCACACTCAACAACCTGCTGAACCAGGTGACGGCCATCTACCGGCCGCGGCTTTTCATCGTGGAAGCCGGCAACAGCTTCGGCCTGTTCAGCGACTTCGCGCGGCGCCTGGGCCTGACCGTGAACCGGGTCAAGCTGGCCCCCGGATCGGGCATCAGCCTGGCGCCGTTCGCCGACGCACGCCGGCTGATCGAAACGCCCAGCGACGTGCAGACGCTCGATGCCGATGCCCTGGACGAAGACCTGCCACCGGATGCCTCGGCCATGGAGGCGGATGAGCAGCGCGACGTGCTCGGCGAACTGGAGATCACGGCACGGCTGATGATCACGGGCGGCGAAGACAAGGAAGAAGCGCGGATGACGCGGGCCGACCGCTCGCTGATCCGCCAGTGCATCCTCGACGCCGCCGAACATTGCGTGGCGGAGAAGCGCACCGTGCTCACGCGCGATGTGCGCAATGCACTGCGCACCCGTGGCCAGGACCCGACGTTGCCCGAGATGCGCCGTGCGCGGCTGCTGGAGATGGCGGACGCGATGGACATGTTCTGCCAAGGCACGGACGGCGAGATGTTCGACCGCGACGGCACGCCGTGGCCCGAGGCCGACATCACGCTGGTCGATCTGGCGACCTATGCCCGCGAGGGCTACAACGCGCAGCTCTCCATCGCCTACATCAGCCTGATCAGCACGGTGAACAACATCGCCGAGCGCGACCAGTACCTGGGACGGCCGATCGTCAACGTGACCGACGAAGGTCACATCATCACCAAGAACCCGCTGCTCGCGCCCTATGTCGTGAAAATTACAAAAATGTGGCGCAAGTTGGGCGCCTGGTTCTGGCTGGCGACGCAGAACATCGACGACCTGCCATGTGCAGCGGAGCCGATGCTCAACATGATCGAGTGGTGGGTGTGCCTGTCGATGCCGCCGGACGAGGTGGAGAAGATCGCGCGCTTCCGCGAACTCTCGCCGGCGCAGAAGGCGCTGATGCTCTCCGCACGCAAGGAAGCGGGCAAGTTCACCGAGGGCGTCATCCTCTCCAAGAGCATGGAAGTGCTGTTCCGCGCCGTGCCGCCAAGTCTCTACCTCGCGCTCGCGCAAACCGAGCCCGAGGAGAAGGCAGAACGCTACCAACTCATGCAGCAGCACGGCGTCAGCGAGCTGGATGCCGCCTTCAAGGTGGCTGAGAAGATCGACCGGGCACGTGGCATCGAGTCGCCGACCCTGGACCTGCCCTGAATCTGCCGTACACCGGAGAACGCCATGGAACAGAAACGTCCTTCCATTCCGATGCAGGTGCAGGCGTTCCGCCGTCGGCACTGGCGGCCCAGCTGGCCTTGGACAGTGGCCGCAGCGCTGGTTGCACTGCTGCTGATCTGGCTCGTGTCCCGTTGGCCCGGGCAGTCCACGCCTCAGACTTCAGCGCCAGTCAGCGAGACGCAGGTGGCTGGGCCTCCGTGGCAGATGGGCAATCCGGAAGGACGCTTCACGCTGACGCTCTACGCGGACCTCGAATGCCCGTTCTGCCGGTCCTATTTCCCAGTGCTCAAGCGTTGGGTGGCCGGCAATGCGGACGTGGCCTTGCAATGGCATCACCTCCCGTTGGCAGCGCATGAGCCGGCCGCGTCCGCGGAAGCGCGCCTGGCGGAATGCGCGGGCCAAGCCAGCGGTCATGCCGCCTTCTGGCAGGCCGTCGAGTGGGTATATGCCCACACGCGCAGCGACGGTCAGGGCTTGCCCGAGGACCTGCGCTACCCCGACCTTACGCCACCCATCGAGCAGTGCATCGCGAGCGAGCGGCCCGACGCGGCGATTCGCGCCCAAACTGCGGAAGCCACGAACAGCGGCGTGACCGCCACGCCGTCGCTGCGGCTACACGATCGCGAAACCGGCAAGGCTATCCTGCTGCAGGGTCCGATCGAGGGCGATGCCTTGCTGTCGGCCATGGACATGCTCGCGGCCCGCGATCCCGCCGCCACACCTACATCGGAAATGCCTGCCGACGTCGTCGGCGACATGCCCAGGTAGCCCCGGTCTTCAAGGCTACGGCGCAGTCCGCTGCGCTGACCGCAACCCGTTCGCCTCGCATCCTGGCCGCGAACGATCACCGCTCCCGCGGTGATGGATGCACCTTGTTCGTTCCCCAGGAGGGCTTGCCCTCCCCGGGCGCGCGCCCTCCGATCTCACCATTTGGAGGTTCGCCATGTCTTTCGTCGTCAATGACTCCTGCCTGGAGTCGCTTTCCGCCATCGCTGCCCAGCACGAGGACTGGATCATCCAGCAAGCCATTGCACTGCTGGAGAAGCGGGTTTTCAAAGCGGGTCCGAAACTCCTCGACCCCACGGCCGTGCGCGACTACCTGCACGTGAAGCTGGTGGCCGAGCCCAACGAAATATTCGTCGCTGTATTCCTTGACAGCATGCATCAGGTGCTGGCCTACGAGCCGTTGTTCAGGGGCACGATCAACTCGACTTCGGTCTATCCGCGTGTCGTCGTACAGCGTGTGCTGGAATTGAATGCCGCTGCGGTGGTCTTCGCACATCAGCACCCCTCGGGCATGTCCGAGCCGTCGATCGCGGATCGCGTGCTGACCCAGCAACTGCAGGCCGCGCTGGCGCTCATCGATGTGCGGGTACTGGACCACATCATCGTCGGCCAGGGTGCCCCGTTCTCCTTTGCGGAGTCCGGCCTGCTGTAAGTGTTGCACTGCTTCGTTGATCAGCGCGGAGGCTTCGGCCTCCGCTTTTTCTTCGCGGCGACACAAGCAGGTATGCGGGGTGGCCGCGATGCGCATTGTTTGTTGGGACCGCATGGGGTTCGGCGTTTGACTATGGCCCTGATCAACTTCCGGGGCGCATGACATGCCAGCAGCTTTTACCCGGTTCGCACCAGGCTGGCGAACCCTTGGCCTGGCCGTGGCGCTGCCGGCGTCCCTGGCGGTGTTCAGCCCGGTCACCTTCGCCGCCGACGTGGTGGTCGTCACCGACGGCCACCACCCGGTCAAGACCATGGGCGGCGAACGGCTGATCGAGCTGGATGAAGCGCCGCGCATCGAGGCCGAGCTTTCGGCGAATCTGCCCACCGACCCCGACCAGGCGACAGCCCTGGTCAAGCGTCGGCTGACCCAGGGAGGCACTGACCTTCAGCGGCGCATCGCGACGGCCTACCAGGGCGTGACGGACGCATGGAGCCTGGGCATCACCGCCGTCCCGGCCGTCGTGGTGGACCAGCGCTATGTGGTCTATGGCGAGCCGGACGTGGCCCGCGCCATCGCGCGGATCGAACAGCACCGGAGGACCGAACCGTGATCCCCCCATTCGACCTTCTGCGCCGCATGCGAGCTGCTGTCGCGTCCGTGCTGCTGCTTAGCGCCACGGGCAGCTACGCCCTGAACACGGCAACCATCGTGGGTTCAGTGGCTTCGCCCGATTGCCTGGAATACCGGGTGGTGGGTATCTGCTACTGGCTCTATTGCACCTGGACCGGCTGCACGGTGCGTACCTCCGTCAAGGTCAGGCACTACATCCCCGATGCAGTGGTGTCGTCGTACTCGAACACCGGCGAGAACCCCTGGGTTGAAGTGCGCGCCATGAGCACGCCCAATCCTTCGGCCCAGGCCGGCGGGGACGGCACCACGAACGAGGATCATGAAAACAACCTCGCCAAATTCAAGAACAGCGATGTTATCGGCCATCCCGGCGGCGAGGTGTTCAACCAGTTCGCCTCGTCCTCCGGCTACTTCTGCCAAGGCGCGGGCACGGCCTTCATGCCGTATCTGCTCAGCACCCTGGACACGCTGGCCTGGCGCTACAACGTGCCCGAGATGGCCTACCCGGAGGCGTTGATTCCGGGCATGCGTGAGGTCGGTGCGCGCACCACGATGAACCTCTGGGGCAATGTCTATCCACGCGGTGGCTTCCTGCACCAGACCGACGACCACAAATCCGGGGCGGTGGTGGCCCAGCGCGCGGGCGATGTCGTCACGCGCCGCGGGCAGTTGCACGTGTACCAGCCACTGCTCGCCAACGCCCGTGACGGCTACTGGCCGGCCGGGGCGCTGGTCGAAGGCGATACCTCCACCGGGAAGTGGCAGGAGCTGACCCCTCGTCTGTCGAACACCTGCGTGGTCTTCCCCCACAGCGGCACGCTGACCCAGGCCCAGCAAGGCGACTACGCCTGGGCGCTGTGGCGGCCGTATGCCTGCTGCGAACGCCGCGGGCAGGTGTTCCTGGGCAGCGTCGATTTCCTCTGAGGTGCCACGATGAAGCGTCCTGAACCGATGAACCTTTCCGCCAAGGCGTGCTACTTGCTGCGCCCGACGGCGCTGGCCGGCACGCTCGCTCTGGTCTGCGGCCTGGCGTGGGCGCAGGTCGGATACCAGAACAGCGGCCCCGTCATTGGCGATGACGTCATGTACTCGATCGGAGGCGGCAGCGCGGTGTCCATGGGCCGCGCGGCTGGCATGCGCTCCATCGGGGTCGGCTTGGGGTGGAACAGCAACCTGATCTGCGGCGACATGAGCATCCAGACCACGCTGCGCAACCAGCTCAACGGCATCACGAACGGCTTCCAGCAGATCATGAGCAACGTGATCCAGAGCGCCACCAGCGCGGTGGCGTCCCTGCCGGCGCTGATCATTCAGCGCGCCGATCCCGGCCTGTACAACCTGCTGACCAACGGCGTGCTGCAGGCGCGGCTGGACTTCGACCGCTCCAAGCTGACGTGCCGCGCGATGGCCGAGAAGATGGCCGAGACGGCGGGCGGCCAGCTTGGCTGGAGCCAGATGGCCGAAGGCATGGCCCTGCGTGACGCGGTTGGCAGCAACGATGCCGTTTCGGCCGTCGAGCAGGCTGAGACGCGCCGCGGCAACGACGGCGTTCCCTGGGTGGGCGGCAGCAATGCCGGTGGCGCAGGCCAGTCCGCCATTCGGGTGGTCGGCGACGTCACCCGCGCGGGCTACAACCTGGTCAACGGGCGCGGCGTGACGGACACATCCTCCATCGCGCCCGCCAGTTGCGCGAGCCTGTCCTGCCAGACCTGGACGTCGCCGCAGCAGGCGACCGAATGGGCCACCCGGGTCCTCGGGGAACAGGTGCAGCGCACGTGCGATTCCTGCACCAAGACCGAGACGGTGCCCGGCGTCGGGCTGACGCCGCTGATCCAGGAGGAGTACGAAGCCAAACTGGAAGTCTTGCAGGAACTGGTTTCCGGCGTGCGCAACACCACCTTCGAGAACTTGCGCGAGGCCGGCAGCACGTCGCTGCCGATCACGCGCGGCGTCATCGAGGCGCTGCGCGACGAGCCGGACCAGGACCTGCTGGCGCGGCGCCTTGCGTCCGAGGTGGCGCTGTCGTCGGTGCTGGAGAAGGCCTTGTTGCTCCAGCGCACGCTGCTCACGGGAAAGAAGGAGCCCAACGTGGCGGCCAACGAGTTGGCGGTCGAGGCTGTGAACCACGAGAGCGACACGCTCGACCGGGAGATCCGCAACCTGAAAACGGAGCTGGAGCTGCGCCGCGAGCTGGCGAACAACTCGCCGATGGCGATCATCCAGCGCCATGGTACGCGCGCGGCCGGCTCGCGCGGCATCTACGAGGGCGATCCGGTGCCCGACCGCCTCGACCAGTTGCAGAAGGGCAATCCGGGAGTCAGGCCATGAGCGCAATGCGCATGACCTGGCGCCCCTTGCGCTGGCTGTTCAGCCGGCGCGCGGCGAAAGCACTGCTGTGGGCGGTGGTGATCGTCGCCGCTGCGGTGGGGGCCAACGTCGCCGGCATCTACCTGGTCGGGAGCGTGGCCGGCTGGGAGCGGTGGCTCGCGGCCGCATCGGGCTACTTCTTCGTGTGGCGGTTGTGCCTGTACGGGGCGACGGCCTATGGCTGGGTCTGGATGCGGCGCCGGCTGCTGGTACGTGAGGACGACGCCCAGGCGCGGCGCCGCCTGGTGCGCACCGAGGTCGCGGGCGTCGTCGCCATCGTGGCGCTGGAAGCCAGCCTGCTGATGCAGGCCGGTTGAGGGGAGATGGCGCGATGACGCTTTTCACGACCGACTACCTGGAGTACTACCTGACGCTGGTGTCCTGGATCGTCAACAACGGCATCTGGGCGGTGCTGGTATCCAGCGGGGTATTCGCGCTGCCTTTCGTCGCCATCATCGTGCAGGAGTGGTTGAAGGCCCGTGCGGAAGGTGCCGACGAGGGCAATAAAGGCGTGCTGAGCGCCGCCCGCATCGAGAACCGGGTCTTCGTCGCCATCGTGGTGGTGATGTTCGCCGGCATTCCGTTCATCGACGTGGACCTGAACACCATCCAGTACGACAGCTCGCGCTCGGCCCAGTGCCAGGTCAGCGTGCCGCAGCCCACGGATACCGGCTGGTCGCAGTCCTTCAGCACCATCAACAACCAGTCGGCGAAGGTGCCCGTCTGGTGGGCGTTCATGCATGCACTCTCGCGCGCCGTCACGAGCGCCTCGGTGGCGGCGATCCCGTGTGGCACGGACCTGCGGCAGATGCGCATGGAGATCGACGCCACGCGCATCGATGACCCGGTGCTGGCTCAGGAAGTAGCGGATTTCTCGCGGGATTGCTATGGGCCTGCACGGGCCAAATTGTTCATGCAGCGCCCTCAGCTCGATGAGCAGCAGATGCACGACGTGACCTGGATCGGATCGCGGTTCTTCACCGACACGAACGGCTACTACGACACGTACCGTTCCAGCACGCCGCGCGATGACTGGCCCTATGACAGCAACCGCGACGCCGGGCTGGCTCAGGTATCCAGTGGCGGTGGCTACCCGACCTGCAGGCAATGGTGGGCTGATGGCAGCAATGGCCTGCGGGCACGCCTGCTGGGACAGGTGGACCCGAGCCTGCTCAATCGGCTGGCGGGCTGGGCCGGGTTCCTGAGCCGGGCCGAGGTGGACGACTCGGTGATCCGCACCATCGCGTCGCCGAGGCAGCAGAAGTTGAACCAGGGCAGCGTCTATACGGACTACGGCGGCCAGATCGACAAGACCTTGCCGAACATCGTGACGCGGGCCACGGGAGACGTTGGGATGGCAGTCGGCGCGCTTGCGGCATTTCCCGCCATGGACGTTGTGAGACAGGCCCTGCCCATGGTGCTCGCCTTGCTCAAGATGGCGCTGGTCATCTGCATCCCGCTCGTGCTGGTTGTGGGCACCTATGACCTGAAGACGGTCGTCACGGTCAGCGTCGTGCAGTTCGCGCTGTTCTTCACGGACTTCTGGTTTCAGCTTGCGCGCTGGATCGATTCGACGATCCTGGACGCACTTTATGGCTGGGGGTTCGGCTGGAACCGGCCGCACACCAATTTCGACCCGTTGGTAGGACTGAACAACGCCTTCGGTGACATGCTCCTGATGTTCGTCACGGGCACGATGTTTCTGGTCCTGCCGACGTTTTGGGTCGCTGCCTTGGGGTGGGTCGGAGTTAAGGCTGGGGTGATTGCTCAGAACCTTGCTGTCGGCTCCAAGGAAGCGCGTGATAGCGCCGGGTCAGGTGCAAACAAGGTAGCCGGCAAGGTTCTGTGACGGACAGGCCAAATCTCAGTCATCGAACGGATCGTTCGGGTCGTGAGGGTCGAGCCGCTGGCCATTGGAAGAATACAGGCCAAAGCCCGCCTCGCCATTGCGCAGTTCATCCTGTTGCGCCCAGCGGTCGTCATCTCTAGCCGAATTGCCAGCCATCCATGCCGCCGCAACGCCCAGCAGTAGTAACACCGCCAGCCAGAAGGTGGTGTACAGCAGCACCCCGAGCGCAACCAGCTTGACCACCCACACGAGCGCGGTGGCACCGGCCGCCGGCATCCCCTTGGACACCAACCAGCTCGATACCCGGCGTTCGCCGCGCACGTAGGCACGCCATCCGCGACCCAAGGCGCGGCCGAGTCGTTCTGCGGTACTGATGCGGGTCGTGGTGGTCATGGTCGTCTCCTGCTACTGAGGGATGCCTATTCCAGTTTGCTCCAATCCTGCTTGCTTGCCTGTATCAGCGCGTGCCAGTCGTCTGGCGGGTTCCCGCGTCCGAGCATCTTCTCGAAGACGACATACGGGTCCGACTTGCTACCCGAAGACCGCAGGGTCTGTTCATCGTTGACCCAGGCGTACACGATGACCTTCGCCTTCGAGTCGTACCGGAAGAACAGCCGGAACCGCCTTCCGATTTTGGCCCTTCGCCAGTGGCGGTGGGCCGATCCCAAGGTATTGCCCTGACGGTACTCGTCGCGTGCCGGATCGCCTGGCACTACTTCCAACATCAACTGGCTCAAGGCCCGGAACAGCTTGACGTTGGCATTGGACTCGAAGCCTTTCGGGTCGTTCTCCTGCGCGCGCCTCGCGGCCGCTTGCAGTTTCTGCAACGGCTCAATCACGCAGTCGTGGAAGAGCAGCGTCCAGCCATGCCGTTGCATCAGAGTTCCACTTCCCCGTCGATCTCCTCGTCCAGGTTCACGCCATGGCCAGCATGCTCCAGCATGGCGCGGGCCAGATCCTCGGGCAGGCCTTGGACGTTCCGGCCAGCTTCGATGTCGCGGGCCAGCAGGCTCAGGAACGCGCCGATGGCGGGGTCCTCGTGCTCGGCATCGACACGGGTGACGACGACTTCGCTGCCCCGCAGATCGAACGCGAGCTTGCCGCCGGCATCAACGCCCAGCGCCTGCCGGATAGGCTTGGGCAGCGTGACCTGGCCCTTGGAGGTCAACGTGGCGACTTCGTGGATGGCAGGCATGGCGGCTCTCCTGATTGCGATACCCGCATGGTAAGGAAATTTCCTTACTTTGTCAATGTGAAGCCTCATGGCGCTCTCCCGGTCCAAGAATTGGCCCATCGTAGGGCGTGAACAGCCAGCCTTCCTGCATCAATCCGGCCCTGCCGCAACCCACATTGGCGATGGACGATCAGGACCCGTTGCTCTATACCCAAAGGCCGCAAAGGGTCGAAATGGCAAGGGAATGGAGTGCAAGGGGAAAGGCTCTATCCCCAAAAGGCAAAAAGGCCTCCCGCTCGGCCCCCGACAGGACACCCGCATGCTTTCTCTGTTCCAGCGAAAACGGCCCGCGGTCGCTGCCGCTCCGACGCCACCATCGGTCACCGACCTCCCGAAAGGGTTGATGCGGCCCGAGTCAGCCGCATCGCTGCTGGCCACCCCGCGCCGGCAGAAGCTGCTGGAGCACATCTGGCAGCGCACGTCGCTCTCACGTAAGCAGTTCGCCACCTTGTACCGGGCGCCCCTGGAGCGCTACGCCGAGCTGGTCCAGGCCTTCCCGGCCTCCGAGGCGCATCACCATGCCTACCCGGGCGGCATGCTGGACCACGGCCTGGAAATCGTCGCCTACAGCCTGAAACTGCGGCAGTCCCATCTGCTGCCGATTGGCGCCAGTCCCGAAGACCAGGCGGCGCAGTCTGAAGCCTGGACTGCCGCGGTCGCCTATGCCGCGCTGCTGCACGACATCGGCAAGATCGCCGTCGATCTGCACGTCGAACTGGCCGACGGCTCGCTGTGGCACCCCTGGCACGGCCCGCTGCACCAGCCATACCGCTTCCGCTACCGCGACGATCGGGAATATCGGCTTCACAGCGCCGCGACAGGTTTGCTCTACCGCCAACTCCTCGACCGTGATGCCCTGGACTGGCTCAGTGGCTATCCCGACCTGTGGGGACCGCTGCTCTACGTCCTGGCCGGCCAGTACGAGCACGCCGGCGTGCTGGGCGAACTTGTCGTGCAGGCCGACCGGGCTTCGGTGGCCCAGGAACTGGGCGGCGATCCGGCCCGCGCCATGGCTGCGCCCAAGCACGCGCTGCAGCGCAAGCTGCTCGACGGGTTGCGCTACCTGCTCAAGGAACAGTTGAAACTGAACCAGCCGGAAGCCTCCGATGGCTGGCTCACCGAGGATGCCCTGTGGCTGGTGAGCAAGACAGTCTCGGACAAGCTGCGTGCGCACCTGCTGTCTCAGGGTATCGACGGCATTCCAGCGAACAACACCGCGGTGTTCAACGTCCTGCAGGATCACGGCATGTTGCAGCCGACGTCCGACGGCAAGGCGGTCTGGCGCGCGACTGTGACCAGCACGACTGGCTGGTCCCACTCGTTCACCTTGTTGCGTCTAACGCCCACGCTGATCTGGGAGCCGCGTGAGCGGCCGGCACCGTTCCCCGGCACGGTGGCGATCGACGTGGCGCCCACGGACAAAGAGGCTGACGTGTTCACCACCATTTCGACGGCCGGCCCGCTGGCCGCCCCGGAAGGCCAAGAAGATCCACCAGGGGAAGGAGGTCGTTCATCTTCAGCTCCTTCGTCCAAGTTCCAAACCTTGCCGGACGTGATGGAAGACATGCTTTCGATGGTGGGTATCGGCGACTTACCCGCGATCGGGCAGGACGCGGCAGTGCTCTCAGAGCAGGTGCCTGCCGCACGTCCCGAAATACCAACCTTGCCCGCGTCACTGCCGTCGTCGCCTGCGCCAGCGCCCTCGATAGCGCATCCATCCGGGGAGCACTTCATGGCGTGGCTGAAACAGGGCATCTTGTCCCGCCGACTCATCATCAACGACGCAAAAGCGCTCGTGCATACGGTGAGCGGCACGACCTACCTGGTCAGTCCCGGGGTCTTCCAGCGCTATGCGCAAGAGCACCCGCAAGTCGGCGCGCAGGCTAAGCAGGAGAGCCAGCAAGACTGGCAGTGGATACAAAAGCGCTTCGAGAGGCTGCAACTGCATCGCAAGCAGCCGAACGGCCTGAATATCTGGACCTGTAAAGTCACCGGGCCTAGAAAGTCCCGTCACCTGCACGGATACCTTTTGGAAGATTCAAGCCTGCTTTTCTTAGAAACGCCGCCGAATAATCCCTACTTATCCCTGTTGTGTGAGACCACAGGAAGCGGACTTCATGAAAGCAATGAGGGTCAACATTGAAGTCCCCTCAAATACCTGAGCCACTCAGAAGTAGAGATTGGGGAACAGTTTGACACGGTACTCGACCGGTGGGATTCGGCCGAGGGCTTCATGGGTCGATGGTGGTTGTATCGGTGTAGCCAGTCGGCCGTCATGTCACGCACCTCCTGCAGTGAATCGAAGACGTAGCGGCGAAAGCTGTCAGCGCCCTTCGAAATCGGCAGGAGCGGACAGTCCTTAATGTAGCGGATACTCACCCTCCTCTTATGGAGACCAACTGCTGGCTCCGACGTTGGCTCAGCAAGCGATCCCATCGAAAGGTCACCAGCGGCATTCTCCAAATCAGTCTTTCTGGCTCCTGAGTTATGTGTCGATCACACCCGATACGCGCCTCATATTCCTTGACTTGTATCCGACTATGGAGTTTTCATAGGAATTTGTCCGCTTACGGCGACATCCCGTTTTCCTTGGTGCATGGTGGCCGAAAGCAAGCAGATCGCGCCAAGGGATATTGCAACGTCAGCCAAATTGAAAGCGGGCCAATGCGCTCCGTGCCAATGGAAATCGAGGAAATCGACTACAGCCCCTCGCAACAGGCGGTCAACTGCGTTACCCAGCGCGCCACCTAAGATCAGGCTATAACCCACGCCTTCCCATTTAGATACTCCTTGACGCAATAGGCGGATCAGCCAGATTGAGACTCCCAGCGCAAGCGCGGCAAAACCGAAACGCGCCCAGCTACCAGCACCAGCCAGCAGGCTGAATGCGGCGCCGTTGTTCTTCAAGTGGACGAGATTGAAGAAAGGGGTTACAGCGACTTGATCGCCATAGCCGAAAAAAGCGAGACGGCGGCCTTTGCGACCTGATCGCCAAATAGCACTGCGGCAGCCAAGCCGTACCAGATTCCGATTGCCCGCAGCCTCGTCAGCCTCCAGGCACTCGCCAGCATCGTCAACAGCGAACCAGCAAGCGCAAGGCTGCCGGAGGCGATGCCCCAGCCGGCCAGCACGTCGGCGGGAAAGTGCATGCCCGCAGCAATGCGCGACCAGCCGACCAGAACGACATAAGCAACTAACGCCAATCGGTGGCGTACACCTGTCAGCGGCCACAACGCCCCGGCAACAAGTGCGGCGTAAGTGGAATGACCGCTCGGCAGGCTATAGTGCTCCTCCACTGTGCCAAGCACGTGATTCAAATGGCCAAATACCGCTGCCGGTCGCGGAAAATCGAGCCAAAATTTCAAGATGGAGGCTATTGCAATCGCGATGCCGAAGCCGATCACGAATTGAAGAAGCTGCCGCCGAATTGCCAAGGCGTGATCGGCTGCTGCCGTTGATCTTGACCATGCCCACAGTCCGAGCATCACTAGGGGCGCAGTCCAGTAGTTGCCCAGGACGTTGCTGAAGATCCAGGCCAGCGGTATCAAAATCGGCGGCGTGGCCTCGTAGACGAGCTGAAACAGAGCGCTATTCAAGCCACCCCAATCGTAAAGAATGGCTTTCCAGTTCATCGGCGCAACAGCCTCAACCCGTTGCCGACCACCAGCAGACTGGCCCCCATGTCGGCAAACACCGCCATCCACATCGTGGCTTGCCCGGTGAAAGTCAGAATCAGGAACACCGCCTTGATGCCCAGCGCGAGGGCGATGTTCTGCTTCAAAACGCTAGCTGTTGCACTGGACAGTCGCACGAATGTCGGCAGCTTGCGCAGGTCGTCATCCATCAACGCAACGTCGGCGGTTTCGATGGCCGTATCGGTTCCCGCCGCCCCCATTGCAAAGCCGATGTCCGCACGCGCGAGCGCCGGGGCATCGTTGATGCCATCGCCCACCATGCCAGTTTTCCCGTCCGCCGACAGTCGCTCCACTTCATGCAGTTTGTCTTCGGGCAGCAGATTGCCACGACTGCGGTCAATGCCGACCTGACTGGCAATGGCAGCGGCAGTGTGCGGGTTGTCACCGGTCAACATAATGGCTTTGATGCCCAGTCGGTGCAGTTCGGCAATGGCCTGGCGGCTGCTGTCCTTCACCGTGTCAGCCACTGCGAAGAGCGCCCGCACTCCTTCCTGTCCCGTCAACATCACTACGGTTTTGCCCTCGGCTTCAAGCGCAGACACCCTGGACTCCAGATCTGGCGAACACATGCCCAGTTCCTCGACCAGGCGGTGGTTACCCAGGTGATAGATCTGCCCGTTGATGTCGCCACGAACCCCGCGCCCAGGCAGCGCTGCGAAATCGGCTACATCACGCGGTGTCAACCCATCGTTGACGGCTGCACGGGCCACTGCCAAGGACACTGGGTGGTCTGAACGGGCTGCGAGGCTGGCGGCCAGCAATCTGGACGCATCAGGATCGGCGTTGCCCCATGCAGCGAAATCAGTCTGCGCTGGCTTGCCGTGTGTGATCGTGCCCGTTTTGTCCAGGGCCAGCCATTTGAGCTTGTGCCCCTCTTCCAGATAGACGCCACCCTTGATCAGGATGCCGTGCCGTGCGGCAGCAGCCAGACCGCTCACAATGCTCACCGGCGTGGAGATCACCAGAGCACAAGGACAAGCGATGACCAATAGAACCAGCGCCTTGTAGATCCAGTCCAGCCACGGCACGCCGAATACCAGCGGAGGCACAAGCGCCACGGCAAGGGCTACCGCAAATACGATAGGCGTATACAGCCGCGCAAACTGATCGACGAAACGCTGCGTCGGCGCGCGGCTTCCCTGAGCCGCTTCAACGGCATGAATGATGCGGGCCAATGTCGATGCGCTGGCGGCAGCGGTGACGCGGAATTCAAACGAACCCTCCCCATTGATCGTGCCTGCAAACACGGAATCGCCCTCAGCCTTGTCTACCGGAAGGCTCTCACCAGTGATCGGCGCCTGATTGACGGAGGAGCGGCCTTCGACGATCAGCCCATCGAGGGCAATGCGCTCACCAGGTTTGACGCGAACACGGCTGCCCACGGGCACGGCGTTGGCGTCCACCGCAGCCCAACTGCCGTCCGCTTGTTGAACCAATGCGGTATCCGGCGCGAGGTCCATCAAGCCACGGATGGCATTGCGAGCCCGATCCAAGGACTTGGCCTCGATCACCTCGGCTAGTGCGAACAGCACCATCACCATAGCCGCCTCGGGCCAATGGCCTATGAGCATGGCCCCAGTGACCGCAATGGACATCAACGCATTCATGTTCAGGTTGCGGTTCCTGAGCGCAATCCAGCCCTTCTTGTAAGTCGTGAGGCCGCCAGTGAGGATGGCCACCACGGCCAGCGCGACCACGACCCAGTGGTTGCCGCCGTTGAGCCAGTACACAACCTCGGCCAGCGTTGCGGTGACGCCTGACACTGCCAGCGGCCACCAGTTTGTGCGTGCAGGCGCTTGCGCCTCGGCTGCCGAAGGGGCCGAAGAAGTGCGCACCTCGGCGTCGAAGCCGAGCGATTTCAGGGCTGCAAGCACATTGGGAAGTGCGTCGGGTGTATGTGCGACGTGCAGCCTGCGCTGGACGAGGTTGAATTCAAGATTCGCAACGCCTGGCACGCCGGCAAGCTTGCCGCGGATCAATGCCTCCTCGGTGGGGCAGTCCATCTGCTGGATGGATAACCAGGTACTTTGCTGGGCTGCCTTCTCATCCATCCGAACCGCTCGCATCCCGATGGCCGATAACGCGTCTTCGATAGGGCGCAACGAGGCAAGCTGATGGCTGACTCCCAGTGTTCTCTGCACCAGATTGAATTCAAGGCTGCTCACGCCCTGCACCTTTCCGAGTTTGTCGCGAATCAACGCTTCCTCGGTCGGGCAATCCATGTTCTCGATGCGGTAGCGCACCTGCGGCAACGCTGCTTCGACGATGTTCGGTTTCGGGTTGGGCACCACAACGGTAGAGCAGCCACATCCCTTGGAGCCACATTCACTCATGGCAACTCCTCTTGTGTAGATCTGAGGTTGATGATTTAACACTCTATAGTTACTATAGAGTCAAGTCCTTTTCCTTTTATCCCAATCCGCACCATGAACCTCCAGATCGGAGAACTTGCCAAACGCACTGCCTGTCCGGTGGTGACGATCCGCTATTACGAGCGAGAGGGGCTGCTGCCGCAGGCTCGCCGCAGCCAGGGGAACTTCCGCTTGTATGGAGAGGCGCATGTGGAGCGCTTGCAATTCATACTTCGCTGCCGTTCGCTGGACATGCCATTGAGCGACGTGCGAACTTTGCTGAGCTACCGGGATCGGCCTGCGCAGGATTGCGGTGAAGTCAACCTTCTTCTCGATGAGCGCATCCGGGAGGTGAAATCACGGATTGAAGCGCTGCGCGAGCTGGAACACCAGCTGGCCGATTTGCGCGATGCATGTTCCGGTGCCAGACCTGTCGAAGCGTGCGGAATTCTGCAAGGGCTGTCGGGATGCGCATGTGATGCGCAGGAAGCAACTGCTCCCGTCAAGTGACCAGTGGGCCGAGCCGATCATGCCATAACAACAGGCCCCGCCAGCTCCCTGATGCTGGCGGCCCGCAAGAACAATGAATTATAATCATTCGCATTTGTGATGCGAACTTTCTGCCGGTAAGGCCCTCATTCAAGCCCTGCGCATACTCTCAGCCGTTCTGTTCTCTTGGTTCATGGTCATCTCTGTCGCGCATGCCGATCCTCTGGCTACGCAAGACAAGGCTAAGCAAACCTGGCAATTGCTGGACTACCTAGCGGTCGATTACGGCGGCGCTGTGCGGGATGGCAAGGTTCAAAGTGCCAGCGAATACGAAGAAATGAAGGAGTTCGCCGCGACAGCGGGGCAGCAGATCGCCACATTGCCGAGCACGCCTGCACTTCCCGAACTGAAACGCCAGGCCACGGCACTGAGCGAACTCATCGCAGCCAAGGCCGACGCGAAGACAGTGGCCGACAGTGCCCATTCACTGGCGGCGGCACTGGTCAAGGCGTACCCGTTCCCGCTTTCCCCCTCCACGCCGCCGGATCTCACGCGCGCCAAGGTGCTGTTTGAAGCCAACTGCGCGGCATGCCACGGGGCGACTGGCCGGGGCGATGGCCCGCTCGGCGCAAAGCTGACCCCGCCGCCGATCGCGTTCACCGATCGCGGCCGGGCACGCTCGCGCAGCGTGCTCGCGCTCTACCAAGTCATTTCTCAAGGCGTCGCCGGCACGTCGATGCCCAGTTTCGCCACGCTCTCCGACGAGGATCGGTGGGCATTGGCATTTTTCGCCGGAACGCTGTCGCACGACGACGCCATGCGGGCGCGCGGTGAAGAATCCTGGGGCCGAGACGCCACCGCCAAAGCCGTCTTTCCCGACCTGGCGGCCGCTGCCACATTGACCGAGGCCGCCTTGTCCGAACGGATGCCACCCGACGCGGCGCGCGACCTGACCGCCTACGTCCGCAGCCATCCAGAAGTGACCGTCACCGCCAACGGCACGGGCGGGCTGGGGTTGGCCCGCGCACGGCTTCAGGAGAGCCTTGCCGCAGCGCGCGCAGGCGACCAGGCCAACGCGACGCGCTTGGGTTTGTCCGCCTACCTGGATGGTTTTGAACCACTGGAACCGGCATTGCGCGCGCGCAACCAGGCGCTTCTCACTGAAGTGGAAAACGCCATGCTGGCCTACCGCGGCGCACTTGCCAGTGGCAAGCTGGAGCAAGCCGACGCCACGGCCCAAAAGCTGGACTACCTTTTTGCCCAAGTCGATACCGAATTGGGGGCGGACAAAGCCGAGCCACTGACCACCTTCATTGCCTCGATCACCATCCTGCTGCGCGAAGGCGTGGAGGCGCTGTTGATCGTCGTCGGCATGCTCGCATTCCTGAAGAAAGCCGAACGGCGCGATGTTCTGGCCTACGTCCATGGAGGTTGGCTTACGGCGCTCGCGTGCGGAGGCTTGACCTGGGCCATGGCAACCTACTTCGTGAGCATCAGCGGCGCCAGCCGCGAGGTGACCGAAGGGGTGTCATCACTCTTCGCTGCTATTGTTCTGCTGAGTGTCGGCCTCTGGATGCACCAGAAGAGCACCGCCGGTAAATGGCAGGCATATCTGAAGGAGAAGCTCTCCGCAGCCATGACGCGCCGCTCGGCATGGGCGTTGTTCGCGCTGGCGTTCATCGCCGTCTACCGCGAGGTTTTCGAGACGGTGCTCTTCTACTCGGCCTTGGCCGGTGACGGCAATAACGGTGCATTGCTCGGCGGACTGCTGAGCGGGGTGGCCGCCCTGACTATCCTCGCATGGCTCATGCTGCGCACCAGCGCCCGTATGCCGATTGGAAAGTTCTTCAGCCTCAGCTCGATTCTGGTCGCTGTCCTCGCTGTAGTGCTTGCGGGCAAGGGAGTTGCGGGTCTTCAAGAAGCCGGTTGGCTGAGCGCCAGCCCGATCCATTGGCCACGCATCGAAGTGCTTGGGATTTATCCGTCGGCAGAGACCACCTTAGCGCAAGCCGTGATCCTCATCATTGCATTGGTCGGTTTTGCGCTGAATGCCCAGACTGCTCGCCGGTCGCAGGCGGCGTGATGTTCGGTGCTCCTGAATCGTTGGGCTCGAAACCATCGCACTGATTACCCCAAGGATGCTCTCCGCGTTGACGTCCACTTCCCATGATGCAATTCCGTCGCGTGCCAGCTGGCACGCCAAACAGCGTGACCCATTACCTAGTCCGCCCTGAACAATTCCGTTTTCAGGCAGCCGCAGTTGTTGGCATGCGAAGTTGGCGGGCAAGGGCGTCCAGGCGATGTTTGCTGTCCGTGGTCACCACGAACTTCCTGCGCCCCTTGGCCCGGATACCGTGGCGCTGCATCAACTGCCGAACCCGCTCCTTGCCCACCCGATGGCCTCGCGACAGCAGTTCCTTGCGCATGCGCGGCCAGCCGTATTCGCCACGCAACTGCGCGTGGATGGCCCGGATGTGCGCCAGCACTGCCTCATCGCCAAGACTGCGCCTGGGGCCTTGTCCAGGCCCGCGCCCAGATGCTTGCCAGCTGAAGTACCCGCTGGGGCTGACCTCCAGAACCTCGCACATCAGCGTGATCGGCCAACGTCTCTTCATCGACCTGATCCAGGCGTACCTTGCAACGCGTCCTGTGCAAAGTACGCCGCGGCTTTTTTTGCGATGTCGCGCTCCATCTTTACCCGTGCCAGTTCCGCTCGCAGCCGAGCGATCTCCCCCTGCTCGGGGGTCACCATCGCCACGGGTTTACCTTCTGCGGACATCCCCAACTGGCCTTTGGCATCGGCCCTGACCCAGTTCGTCAGACTGGCCTTGGGCATCCTCAGCGTCTTGGCCACCACCGACGCTGCCCGTCCACCCTTCACCTGCCTGACGGCCTCCTGCTTGAACTCCAGGGTGTACTTCCCTCTGCTTTTCACTTCATTCATCTCATGCTCCATACCGGCATTCTCCGGGTTGAGCTATGAACTCCGAAATTCGGGGGCAACCTCAGTATCCCATTCCACGCACGGTGTGAATGAGCTTCGGATTGAACGCATCGTCTATCTTCGCGCGGAGACGGCGGATGGCTACATCGATGACGTTGCTATCGCTGTCGAAATTCATGTCCCATACCTGCGACGCGATCAGAGAACGTGGAAGGACCTCCCCGTGGCGACGGGCCAGGAGCTCAAGCAACGCGAACTCCTTGCTGGTGAGATTGATGCGTTGGCCAGCGCGCGTTGCGCGCCGGCGCGCCAAGTCCAGCACCAAATCGGCAACCTGGATGCGATCAGGCTGGCTCGGAGCGCTTCCGCGTCGCAGCAGCGTCCGCACCCGCGCCAGCAACTCAGAGAACGCGAATGGCTTGACGAGGTAGTCGTCCGCTCCCAGTTCCAATCCCTTGACACGGTCGTCTACACCGCCACGCGCCGTCAGAAAGAGCACAGGGACCTGTTTACCGGCATCTCGAAGGGCACGCACGATGCGCCAGCCATCGACATCCGGCAGCATGACATCCAAGACCACCAGATCGTATGTCTCGCCCATGGCCAGGTGGTGTCCGTCCAATCCGTTGCGCGCCAGATCCACGACGAATCCCGCCTCCATGAGACCTTGGCGGACGTAATCCGCCGTCTTGTTCTCGTCTTCAACGACCAGCAGTTTCATCGCATGTCCCATGAAATCGCTACGGCGCGGAAAAATAGCCGCTCACGATGTACGCATTCATCCACTTTCAATCAGCAATTTACTGGTTGCCAGCTTCCACGAACATTACATGAATGTAATTCAGGGGTCATTCGATGGAAAGTGCCCAACCCATAGCATGACCTGCATTGCGTCGAACTGTGCCGCTCAGGATGGGGTGGCGTTTAGAACGACTTCCGAGTCATCTATGGAGGATTTCAGGCCATGCCGCCTCGTTCACCCTTTTTTATCGTGCCCACACAGGGCCTTTCTCGTCGGCGTTTCGTCCAAGGGTTAGCCGCCGGCGGCGTTCTCGCTGGGCTGTCCACGCCGGCGTTCAAGGCATTTGCCCAGCAAGGCTCCGCGACGCGCGGTGCCGCCCCTGTGCTGAAGGGCACCGAGTTCGACTTGGTGATCGCCGAATCGCCCGTGAACTTCACGGGCAAGCCAGGCGTGGCTACGACCATCAACGGCTCGCTGCCGGCACCGACATTGCGTTGGCGCGAGGGTGACACCGTCACAATCCGTGTAACCAACAAGCTGCGTGAAGCCACATCCATTCACTGGCACGGGATCATCCTGCCGTATCAGATGGATGGCGTGCCGGGCATCAGCTTCAATGGCATCGCTCCCGGCGAGACCTTCACGTACCGCTTCAAGGTTCAGCAGAGCGGCTCCTACTGGTACCACTCGCACTC
The DNA here is from genome assembly GCF_049532675.1 of Ottowia sp. VDI28. Classification (NCBI taxonomy): domain Bacteria; kingdom Pseudomonadati; phylum Pseudomonadota; class Betaproteobacteria; order Burkholderiales; family Comamonadaceae; genus Ottowia; species Ottowia sp. VDI28. The sequence continues at coordinate 4,700,476 of NZ_CP149820.1, forward strand.
CGGCTTCCAGGAACTCACGGGCATGTACGGGGCGATCATCATCGACCCCGCTGGCGCCGAGACCATCCACGCCGACCGTGACCACGTGCTGCTGTTCTCGGATTGGACCGACGAAGACCCGATGCGGGTGTTCACCAAGCTCAAGTCCCAAAGCGACTATTACAACTACAACCAACCTACCGTCTTCGACTTCTTCCGGGACGCCTCGCGCGAAGGCACGGCCGCTGCGATCGACAAGCGCAAGATGTGGAACGAGATGCGGATGAATCCGACGGATCTCGCAGATCTGTCTGCCGCCACGCTGACCTATCTGGCCAACGGCGTCACCCCCGCCGGCAATTGGACGGCGCTGTTCCGACCGGGTGAGCGCGTGCGGCTGCGCATGGTCAACGGTGCGGGCAACACCTTCTACGACGTACGCATTCCAGGACTGAAACTCACGGTGGTGCACGTCGATGGTGTTGACGTGGAGCCGGTGACCGTCGATGAGTTCCGATTCGGTCCTGGCGAAACCGTCGACGTGATCGTCCAGCCACGGGATGACGCTTACACGATCTTCGCCCAGGCGATGGACCGGACAGGCTACGCGCGTGCCACGCTGGCCGTGCGTGAAGGTCTTCAAGCTCCCGTGCCTGCCCTCGATCCGGTCGAATGGCTGACCATGAACGACATGATGGGCGGCATGATGGGGGGCATGGACCATGGCGGGTCCGGCCAGGCCATGGAGATGACCGGGATGACGGGCATGACCGGGATGACCGGGATGGGCTCGGGTTCGATGTCCGGGATGGATCATGGGGCGATGGCAGGCATGAATCACGGCGCCATGAACCACGGTGGCATGGCGATGGATCACAGCCAACACGCCGCGGCGGCGGAGGGACTGGCCGTGCCCAGCACTACTGCTCGCCACGCTCGCACCGAGTATGGTGCCAGCACGGACATGCGCGTTGACATGGCGCGCACCAACCTCGATGACCCCGGCATCGGACTGCGCAACAACGGTCGGCGCGTGTTGACCCTCGCGGATCTGCATACCCCGTCGGGGCCGCTGGACAAGAGAGGCCCCGGCCGGGAGGTCGAACTGCACCTCACGGGCAACATGGAACGCTACGCATGGTCCCTGGACGGGCTGGAGTTCGGAAAGTCCACGCCGGTGCACTTCAAACACGGCGAGCGGCTGCGGGTCATTCTGCACAACGACACCATGATGACCCATCCCATGCACCTGCACGGCATGTGGAGCGAGCTGGAAAGCCCCGACGGTCGCTTCCTTGCGCGCCGCCACACCCTGCCGGTGCAGCCGGCACAACGCATCAGCTTCCTGGTGACAGCCGACGCGCTCGGCCGCTGGGCGTGGCACTGCCACCTGATGTTCCACATGGATGCCGGCATGTTCCGCGAAGTCGTGGTGTCTTGAACCCAGCGCACAAGGAAGACCAAGAATGTCCAAAGCACTCCCCACTCGCGCACTGGCCACGACGCTTCTGGCCCTGGTAAGCGTCGCCGCCCAGGCACAAGCACAGAACGACCATGCAGCGCACGGCCAGGCCGACGCTCAAACGGCCGCGCCATCCACTCAGACCGTGGCTCCTGCCGCCGACCCGCACGCGGGTCACGCGACGTCGGCGAGCGGCTCGACCGCGGCCCCGGCCATGGATCACGGCAACATGCAGATGCAGGGCGGGTCGGCGCCTCCTGACGCCCGCGATCCGCATGGCTACTCCAATGGCCTGACATTGGGATCGGGCGACTACGCCGTACCCGGTGTGCCGCGGCTGATGCTGGCCGACGAACACAGGTTCTTTTCGTTGCGCGGCGAAACTCTGGAACGCCGCTTCACGCGCAAAGGAGACGACTCCACGGCCTACGACCTCCAGGCGTGGTATGGGACGACCTACAACAAGGCCGTCGTGAAGGCCGAAGGCGATATCGCCAAAGGAAAGCTCGAAGAATCGCGTACCGAGCTTCTCTGGGGGCACGCCGTCGCACCGTACTGGGACACCCAGCTCGGCGTTCGGGTGGATAACGGGGAAGGCCCGAGCCGTCAATGGTTGGCTTTCGGCATCCAGGGCCTCGCCCCCTACTGGTTCGAGCTGGAGGCGACGGGCTACGTGGGAAGTGGTGGACGTACGGCGCTGCGTGTCGAAGGCAGCTACGAGCTGCTGCTGACCCAGCGACTGATTCTGGAGCCTCGCGCCGAGTTGCAGTTTTATGGCAAGGACGACCCGGAACGCGGTATCGGCAAGGGCCTGGCCGAAGCGTCTGCTGGCTTGCGCCTGCGCTATGAATTCAGTCGCCAGTTCGCCCCCTATATCGGCGTGGAACGGGCGGGCAGCTTCGGACGCACCGCGGACTATGTGCGTGCCGAAGGCGGCCGTGCGCAGCAGACGCGCTGGGTGGCTGGCGTGCGATTCTGGTTCTAGAACCTAGCGGGTTTGATCATCTGATGAGAGGCGATCCATGAACATGCACTACGACAGAAGCCAGGGCAAAGTGCCGAGACGCCAGGCATTGATCGCTGGCTTGTTGGTGATGGCACTCGCAGGACCGAGCCTGGCGCAGAGCCGACCGATTGCCAAGGTCTGGAAGGACCCGAGCTGCGGATGCTGCAAGGACTGGGTCTCACACCTGCAAGGCGCAGGCTTCGATGTGCAGGTTCTCGACACCGGGAACACCGCAGCGCGCACGCGGCTGGGCATCCCGCAGAAGTACGGTTCTTGCCACACGGCGCAGATCGGCGGCTATGCCATCGAGGGTCATGTGCCTGCCTCGGACATTCAACGCTTGCTGCGCGAAGCCCCGCAGGCCATCGGCCTCGCGGCGCCCGGCATGCCGGTCGGTTCGCCCGGCATGGATGGTCCGGCCTATGGTGGACGCAAGGACGCCTACGACGTGCTGCTGATTGGGAAAAACGGTAGCAGCACGGTCTATCAGTCGCATCGCTGACCATCCATCAACCCTTCTCCGTGGAGATATGCCATGCAGCATCAGCACACACAGACCCCCAGCGATCGCCCCCGGTTCTGGCGATCGCGCTACGGCGTGGCGTTCCTCATCATCGCCGCTGTCGCCGCGTATTTCCTGCTCAAGGAGCACACGGCACATGTTGCCGGCTATCTCCCCTTCCTGCTGCTGGCGGCTTGTCCGCTGATGCACCTGTTCATGCACCGTGGTCACGGCCACGGCGGACACGATCATGCCGCGCGTCAGGGTAAGGAAGGTGCCGCAGCCTCCAAGGAGCAGAAGCAATGAGTCGAGGCACTCGCACCGTGCGAGCACGCGACGCCGCGCTTGTCTCCTTGCGCGCCTGCGGCCTGCTGCGATCACCAGACAGCGATGAGCAAGAAACGAGTCCAGCGCGTCTGTGACGGCGCCCTCTGTTGCCCCCTCTGCAACATTCGTACGGGCACCACCAACGTGTTTGTCTTCAGGCCCCGCCGAACCTCTCGCCCCAATGACCATCCGAGATGCTCGCGGCGCGCAATGCCGGTGGCCTCACAGCCCGTATGTAGACCTATAAGGCTGCGACACAAGCTCAGCCGAGTGCCGCTGAGTCAGCCGCGATGCCCCTTCTGAAGCAAAGAGTAGAGGCGTGCAACTTCATTGCTGGTGATGGCGATGTTCCGGCCGTCCTTCGCAACCACGGACGTACCGATCTTCTGATATGTCGCGCGGCCAAAACGGTCTTCCTGCGCCATGAGGCCGTCTTTGAAGATGTAGAGCGTTCCTCCATCGGCCAACGGAATCATCTCCTTGGCAGCCTGGACTGCGGCATCACCGGCGAACACCGGTGCGGAAAGCGCGCCCAACAGAGTGGCGAGGACGATATAAGACTTCATGATCAGCTCCTTTGTGAAACGACGGCAACTTGCGTCGCGTCATCACTGTAGGAGCTTGTCGCTTTCCAAGCGATTGCGCCATGATTACATTGCGTTAATGCGGCGTCCCCAAAGAGACAGGCTCTGCAAGCAGCGAACACACCGAAACGGCATGCTCCCGCCGAAAGCCCTTGGACCACCGGCTCGTCATAGGACTTCCCGCTCGCAGTAAATGGCCCATCCAAGGCGTGTTCACCGAGCAAGCCGGGCGACGTTGGCACACGAGCCCTGGGCCACTCGCACATCAAGCACCTGATTTTGGCCACGCGGACGGGGCTCTGCATGCGCGCCGTCAACCGAAGTAGTACAGCCCGAGCTGTTCCGTGCCCGAGCGCTCAGAGACATCCACGCGGCTGCACCACCTTGGTCGACGACATCGACTGAAATGCCACGGCCATCAGTTCAAGCTCCACCCGCGCTCTTTCAAACGGGGACACGCGGGTCAACGGTGGGCCTTGCGCCGAAGGAACGGTCGGCCAGACCATAGTAGTCCGCCCAGACAGGCTCACGTGAGCGTGCAGGCTCTTGCCCCGCAATCAGTGGCAGGAGCCGCAGCAGCCCCTCGCTTGACAGCGGATGCCGGCGCAGCAGCCGGCGCGTTCACCTGAGCGGGCGAATACCCAGCGTCGGCAATCGCCTTCTGGACGATGCCCGCGTTCGCATCGGTTGCCACGCTCACCAAATGGCGGCCCAGGTCGACCTGGACATCTGCACCTGGGTCGATGGTCTTGACCGCCTTGGTGATGGTGCTGGCGCAATGGCCGCAGGTCATATCGTTCACTTCGAATGCAAGCATTGGTTCTCTCCGTCAGTGGTTAGGTGCTGCTGACTCTAGACCTTGCCATCGTGGCAATGTCAAGTGTCAGTTTCTGGCCTCCCATCGAGGGCCCACTCCAAGCGGAGCAGACGCTGGGCTTCTCATCGAGCATCTCGTAAAGTGAAGCCGCCGCGGCGCTGCGCGGCGGCTTCATCTTGTACGAGGTTGGATGCTCTTCGGCTCTCCGCCGTTCGCCCTAACCGACAATCAGCCTCCACTGTAGAGCTGCATGCGTGCGTTCCGCTCCGCCGGCGTCTCGCTCAGCAGCTCGCGAACCACTTCTTCGCGCGTCTTGCCCGGTCCGGCACTGGGCCCCGGAGGCGGGTAGCTGCCCTCGCCGAAATTGAGGAGTCCCTGCTGTACCGCAGCCTCGGCCTCGGCTCGGACCTGCGCACGGGTTTTCTCGCTCTTGAAGTGATCCGCGTGAACGACCACGCCGACTTCGTCGCTAGTCGGATGCAAGTATTCAGCCGAGGCCATTCCCGGCAACCCCAGGGCGGCAGCCGCGGCTACGGCTGCAATCATGGAAGAGATGGAGTGGCTACGTTGAGTCATGATAGGAGTCCTTGTAAAAGTCGATGAACTTGCATCTCCCGTCCGCTTGGTAGGCGATGAGGAGATGTGTTCATCGTAGAGACCGCTACCCAACAGAAGCGGGACAGCACGGTGAGATCTCTGTCAGCTTTCCCGAGCGTGATAGCGCCACCGCTCCGAAGATTCGGAAGGCGAGATCAGGCTCAGCGACCAGGTGTTGAAGCGGCCTCTAGGACAAGTCACAACGCCGAGTTGGATACTCCAGCAATGAAGGCGCATGACACAGTGGAATGATTGGGCCAAGCCGCGCTATGCATCGCCCTCGCCCGATCCAATCACCCTTGGCACCTCAGGATTGTGGATGGGCGTTGCGATGGGGAAACCACAGCGTGAAGCATGTATGTCCTCGGGATGAGGCTGCGTCGACGCTGCCGCCGTGGGCCTCTGCAATGGCACGCGTGATGGCCAAGCCCAAGCCGCTTCCATCGGAGTCAGGATGGGCACGCGAGGGGTCGGCGCGAAAGAAGCGATCAAACAAGCGGGGCAGGACTTTGGGATCAATATCTTGCCCCGTGTTCTCCACCGCTACTGAGGTAGCGTGGCCAGTGCTCGAAATGCCGATTGTGATTGCGCCTGCATTCGGGGTGTAGCGCAAAGCGTTGGAGAGCAGGTTGCTCAGCGCGCGGCGGAACATCAAGCGATCGCCATCAATTTGGCCATCGCCGTGTAGCTGTAGTTGGATGGCTTTCTCCTCCGCTACCGCCTCGTAGAAGTCCAGCAATGCCTGGGCTTCCTTGCGCGCGGAGAACACCTCCTTGTGCGGCAGATCGACGCCGCGCTCAGTCTTCGCCAGGAACAGCATGTCGGACACCATGCGAGCCAGCCGCTGAAACTCCTCGGCGTTGGAGGCCAGGGTGTCACGATACGTCGCGGCGTCGCGCTTGGTCGCCAGCGCTACTTGCGTTTGGGTCAGAAGATTGCTGATGGGCGTGCGCAATTCATGAGCCAGATCGGATGAGAAGTCTGTCAGCCGCTGAAAGTCATCCTGCAGCCGATCGAACATGCGATTGAGTTCCTGCGCAAGGTCTGCCATTTCTACCGGCACAGCCCCTACTGGCATGCGCTCGGACAGCCTATGGCTTGTCACCACTGCGGCGCGTGACTTCATCTCGCGCAGCGGTGCCAACCCCTGGCGCGCAGCCAGCCAGGACAGTAAGCCGCATACAACGATGGCTGCGGCGACATACAAGGCCAAGCTGCTACGCAGACCATCCAGGAACTCGGTGTGGTGTTTGGTATCTGTCGCGATCAATACCTGCAGCGCCGATGCAGAGTAGCCCGAAAGCGATTGGAAGCTCAGCGTGTGAAACTCGGCATCGTGGTTGCGCCACACCCCAAATGTCCCCTTCGCATCGGTGTGGATGGCTTTACTACGCTGCACACCAAGCTCGGAATGTGAGGACTGAAAGACGGTCTCCTGATGAGCATCTTTTACCAAGACATAGAGATCATGGTGGTATCCCAAAGCGTCGCTCAAGCGGGAGCGCGCGTCGTTCACAGAATTGGCATTACCCAGAATTTCCTCGATCAACTGCCTCTTGTCCTCTAAAGCCATCTGATCGAGCACGACAAAATGACGCTGAGTCTCTGCCAGGAACAACAATCCCAGCCCGAGCACGACGATAGCCGCCACCACTGTAAAAAACAGGGTTAAACGGCGGGTCAACGAAAGCCTGCCCAGGCGCTGTTGTCGCTGCACCTTTATTCCTCCTCTGGTACGTCCAGCACGTAGCCCATGCCCCGCACGGTCTGGATGAGCTTGACGGCATGCCCCTCATCTATCTTCACGCGCAAGCGGCGCATCGCCACTTCGATGACATTGGTGTCGCTGTCAAAGTTCATGTCCCAGACCTGCGAGGCGATCAGGGAGCGTGGCAGCACTTCACCGTGGCGGCGCATCAGCAGCTCCAGCAAGCCAAACTCCTTGGCTGTCAAGTCAACACGCTTGCCGTTGCGGGAGACACGGCGACGCAACAGATCCAGCTCCAAATCGGCCACCTTGAGCATGGTGCCCTCGTTGCCGGCATGACCGCGCCGCAGAATGATCCGAACCCTGGCCAGCAGCTCCGCGAACGAGAAGGGCTTGACAAGGTAATCATCCGCCCCAAGCTCCAGCCCTTTGACCCGATCCTCCACTTGGTCGCGGGCGGTCAGGAACAGGACGGGCATCTCAAGGCCACGGTCGCGCAGGGACTGCAAGACCTGCCAGCCATTCAACCCCGGCAGCATGACGTCCAGGATCACCAGGTCGTACTCACCTTGCAAAGCCAGATGCAGCCCGTCTGCGCCGTTAGGCACAAGGTCCGAAACGTATCCCGCTTCGGTCAATCCCTGCCGGAGGTACTCCCCCGTCTTGGGCTCGTCTTCAACAACCAATATCTTCACGTTCGCTCTCCGTTCACAGCATTGAACGAGAGTGTGCCGAACTCAAAGCATCCTGACATGAAGATAACAACAATGTAATGCCCGGAACATCTGGGTGACAGGGTTCCCTCTCCAGAATCTTCACATTGTGAGATCAAAGATTCTTGCAGAGGAAACCATGATCACTTCTAATCTTTCGCCGTCTTTCAGGGCGTCCCTGCCCTGGGTTTTGGCGCTGTTCGCGGGGGCGTCTTTCGCTCAAGCCTCACCGCCGGAGGCAGCGTCGCAGCCCACACTGCTGACGACGCTGCAGTACTCATCGCCAATCCAGGCTTACCAAGGCTACGTGGAGCAGCCAGTGCAGTCCTGGCGAACAGCCAATGATCGCGTCGGGCAAATCGGGGGTTGGCGCACCTACGCCAAGGAAGCCAAGACGCAGGCGCCGTCGTCGCCATCCCAGGATGCTGCTCCCGTCAGTGATCCGCATTCGAGCCATCACGGTGGAGGCAAGCAATGATGGGATTGGGTACCACTCATGCCAGATTGGCCCTGTCCGGCCTTGGCTTCGCCGTTCTGACCGGATGCGCCAGCGTCAGCTTGGATCAGAACATCAGCCGCGTGAACGACGAAGCCAGCGCGTTCACCGAAGGCAAGCTCTCGCTCGCACGCAGTCAGGACGACCGCGACCAGCGCGCGCAAGCCGCTCAGGCCCTGCTCGCTCAGCCCGTGGGACAGAAAGAGGCCGTTCAGTTGGCCTTGGTGAACAGCCCCTCCTTGCAAGCTCTGCTGGCGCAGGGTTGGGCGGAGTCGGCCGACGCGGCCCAAGGAGGCCGGATCGCCAACCCGATCTTCAGCTTTGAGCGCATGGTCGCGGGCGACGAACTGGAGCTGGGACGTGCCTTGGCATTCGGCTTGTTGGACGTGCTGACGCTTCCAGCCCGGTACAACGTGGCGACCCGGCGCATCGAGCAGTCGCAGTTGCGCTTGAGCAGCGACGTGGTGGATCAGGTCACCCAGGTACGTCAGGCATGGGTGCGGGCCGTGGCCGCCCAGCAAGCACTCAAGTATGCCAAGCAGGTCTATGAAAGCGCGGAGGCCGGAGCCGAGTTGGCCAAGCGCATGCAAGGCGTTGGCAACTTCAACCGGATCACACGTGCTCGCGAGCAGGCCTTCTACGCTGACGCCGCCACCCGGCTCAGCACCGCAGGGCACCAGGCGACGGCCAGCCGGGAAGAGCTCGTGCGCCTGCTTGGGCTCGATGAGGCCCAGGCGCAAGCGCTTCGCCTGCCCGAGCGACTCCCCGACCTTCCCAAAGAGCCGCTGCAGCCGCAGGCTGTTGCCACGCAGGCCTCCAGAGCGCGCCTGGACATCTGGCTGGCGCAGGCCTCGTTGGATAGTGCGGCCAAGGCCCAGGGTCTGAACCTGGTGACCAGCTTCACTGACATCGAGTTGGAGGGGCGTCGCAATACCAGCTGGGATCGCGCCGAGGGCACCCGTTCGACCGCGCGTGGTTGGGAAATCGCCGTACGCCTTCCGATCTTCGATTGGGGCGGGATACAGCGTGATGCGATGAACGCACGGACCTTGGCCGCAGCCAACCAGCTCGAAGCCACCGTGCGCGCAGCAGGCTCCAGCCTGCGGGAAAGCTACTCGGCCTACCGCACGGCCTACGACGTGGCCCGCCACCACCGCGATGAAGTGGTGCCGCTGCGCAAGGTGATCTCGGAGGAAAACCAGCTTCGCTACAACGGCATGCTGATCAGCGTTTTCGAGCTGCTGGCCGATGCGCGCGATCAGGTCAGCGCCGTCTCCGCTGCCATCGACGCACAGCAGCAGTTCTGGCTGGCCGACGCCGCCATGCAGGCGTCCGTGATCGGACGCCCCACGAGCACCAGCCTGTCCGTCGCATCCAGTGCACCCGGCGGCGGCGACGCCGGCCATTGAAGCAAAGAACATCATCATGACATCCAGACGAGATTTTTTAAGTTTGCCGGCATCGCAGGTGGCGCTGTTGCGGCGAGCTCGGTCAGCCGTGTGGCGATGGCCGCCCTGCCTGAACCTGTCATCCAGACCAGTGCGAGCACCATGGCACCGCTGGTACCCAACTCAGGCCGGCCCTACAACCCTGTGGTCACGCTCAATGGCTGGACGCTCCCGTGGCGGATGAACCAGGGCGTCAAAGAGTTCCACCTCGTGGCCGAGCCTGTGGTGCGCGAGATGGCGCCCGGCATGAAGGCCCATCTGTGGGGCTACAACGGTCAGAGCCCCGGCCCCACGATCGAAGTGGTCGAAGGCGACCGCGTGCGCATATTCGTCACCAACAAATTGCCCGAGCACACCAGCATCCACTGGCATGGCCAGCGCCTGCCCAATGGTATGGACGGTGTGACCGGGCTGACGCAACCCGCCATCGAGTCCGGCAAGACCTTCGTGTACGAGTTCGTCGCACGCCGGCCAGGCACGTTCATGTACCACCCGCATGCGGACGAGATGGTGCAGATGGCCATGGGCATGATGGGCTTCTGGGTCACGCACCCGAAGGACAAGCATCCCTTGATCGACGTGGTGCAGAGAGACTTCTGCTTCCTGCTGAGCGCCTACGACATCGAGCCTGGCGCTGCGACCCCCAAGGTTGCCGAGATGACGGACTTCAACCTGTGGACATGGAACAGCCGCGTCTTTCCTGGCATCGATTCCCTGAACGTTCGGCTCAACGACAAGGTGCGCGTTCGCATAGGCAATCTCACGATGACCAATCACCCGATGCACTTGCATGGGCACGAGTTCGTGGTCACCGGCACCGACGGCGGGCCGACACCCAAGAGCACGCGCTGGCATGAAGTGACCGCCGACGTGGCCGTCGGACAGATGCGCCAGATCGAGTTCGTGGCAGACGAGGAAGGCGACTGGGCCTTCCACTGCCACAAGAGCCATCACACGATGAACGCGATGGGGCACGACGTTCCCACGCTCATCGGCGTGGATCACACCGGCCTCGCCAGGAAGGTCAACAAGCTCATCCCCGACTACATGGTCATGGGCGAGCGCGGAATGGCAGACATGGCAGAGATGGAAATGCCCATTCCAGACAACACCGTGCCCATGATGACGGGACAAGGACCGTTCGGTTCGGTGGAGATGGGCGGGATGTTCAGCGTGCTCAAGGTACGCAGGGACCAGCAGCCAGGTGACTACAAGGACCCCGGCTGGTTCAAGCATCCGGCAGGCACGGTCGCCCACGAATACACCGGCCCATTGGCGGAGCCAGCCCGCTTCAGCGCAGAAGGCGGTCAGTCCATGCCGCGCGAGCGCAAGCCCGCGACGCCAACCGAGGTCAAGGTGCGCAAGCCGACGTCACATGGTGCGCACTGATTTCTTCCCTTCGTTTTTAACTGGAGATCATCCATGAAGTTCACGCGATCCACCTTCTACCGCCTGCTGGCTGCCGCCGCGCTGACCGCTTCGGGGGCCGCCATGGCCGCAGGCAACCATGCCGGTGGCCACGGCCACGGTGATGGAGAGGAAACCGCCATCGGAAAGCCCGGTGTCGCCGCCAAGGCCAGCCGCACGATCACCATCGAGATGAGCGACACCATGCGTTTCACCCCCTCGAACATTCAGGTCAAGCAGGGCGAGACCGTTCGCTTCATCGTCAAGAACGCCGGCAAGGTCAAGCATGAACTCAGCTTGGGCACCGAGAAGGAACTGCTTGAGCATCTGGAGCAGATGCGGAAATTCCCGGACATGGAGCACGACGAGCCCGGCAAGGTCACGCTGCAGCCTGGCAAGCAAGGCGAGATCGTCTGGCAGTTCACCAAAGCTGGCGGTGTGAACTTCGCCTGCCTGATTCCCGGCCACTACGAAGCTGGCATGAAGGGCCTCGTTCAGGTCAGCAAGAAGTAGAACCACGCCGCTTCATCAAGGGGATGCACGGTGACTGTGTCGGCTCTCCCACGTCCTGCTGATCCGCAAGGCGGATCAGCAGACATTTTTCAACTCGCGCCCGTGAGGTAGTCATGAACAGCTTCAAGCAATTTCTCTCCGTTTCCGCCGTCGCGCTCGGCATTTTCCTGCCCATGAGCGGGATGGCCCAGACCACATCCGAATCGCCCAGGGCACAGGCCTCTCAACAAGCGTCGCTGACCGACGGTGAGATCAGGAAGGTGGACCTGGACAACGGCAAGGTCACCATCAAGCATGGCGATATCAAGCACCTGGACATGCCGGGAATGACCATGGTTTTCACCGCCAAGGACAAGGGACTGCTTTCCAACCTCAAGCCCGGGGACAAGGTGAAATTCATGGTCGTCAACGAAGGCGGAAAAATGGTCGTCACGGATATACGTCCAGCGAACTGAGGCGAACATGCGGAAGGCTGCAATGCGGATGAGGATGGTTCAGCAGTCCGTGTCCGCTTGCCCATTGTTTCCCGGTAGCTGAAAAATCACCATGCATCACGACCAATCCTCCCCCCATACCGATCGACGCAGTGGCTTCTGGCGTTCGCGCTACACCCTGGGAATGCTCGTCCTCGGTATCGTTGCCGGGTACTTCCTCTGGACCGAACACCGGGCCCATCTACAGCAGTGGTGGCCCTATGCGCTGCTGTTGGCCTGTCCGCTGATGCACGTATTCATGCACAAGGGGCATGGCGGACATGGCAACCAATCCCCTGGGTCCGACGAGGGCAGGCGGTCGAATTCCGACAGGGACTGACCATGGGCCGCGCGGGGTAGGCCTTATGCCTGCGTCTCTTTGACCGCTTCGCCTCTCTTCGGCCGTTCAGCCAGTCCGAACGCGGTTGCACACGCAACTGACATGCTATGCCAGCAGGAAGGGCCCACTGCATTCTCCGGGTCTGCCACAAGTGAGCGTGCCGCGCGCCGCACCTCCGTTCGCATGGGATCGCTTGGCTGCACTTGGGAACCGCCGGCGAACCGCAAAGTCGCATCCTGCAACACAGGTACCTGGAGGTGGCGAACCATGAAGCTGAAGCAGTTGGTCTGGATCACGACAGGACTGCTTGCTTTGATCGCCACAGCGGCAGGCAGCTACTTCCATCTTCTCAAGAGTGCTCCGCCAGCGGTTCCGCCCACCCGCAGCCTCCGGCCAGAAGATCCGCAGGTGCTGCGACTCGGCGCCACGATCTATGCACAGCAATGTGCGGCCTGCCATGGGGTCAAGGGCGAAGGCCAGCCCAACTGGCGAGACCGCGGACCTGATGGTCTCTTGCCAGCGCCGCCCCACGACCCCAGCGGCCACACTTGGCATCACCCCGATGAACAGCTGTTCGCCATCACCAAATATGGCTTGGCGAAGTTGATTGAGCAGCCCGACTACCGGACGGCCATGCCGGTCTACGACAAGGTACTGAGCGACGACGAGATCGTGGCCGCGTTGTCATGGATAAAGTCCCAATGGCCTCTTGAAGTTCGGCGCCGTCACGACGTGATCAATTCCCAATACCGCAAGTCGCTGAATCGATAACCAGCAACGCAACCGGATACTGCAATAGGCTAGACGGAATCGCTCGCCAGGATATTGGCTTGACCTTCACACAATGGCAAGGCTAATAATCAAGCCAGAATTTACGAAAGCACGGGTATGAACGACCACACGCACAAGCATACGCACGGCAAAAGGGACGCAGCTTCTTCGGTCGAACGTCCAGTAGCGACCAATGCTGCCGCCGCCATCGATGGCACACCAGGATTGGCTGGTTCCGCAGTTACCTACACCTGCCCGATGCACCCGGAAGTGCGGCAGAACCATCCGGGGCGCTGCCCCAAGTGCCAGATGCACCTGGTCCCTGAAGGGCAAGTTGCGCATGGCGACCACCGCCACCACGACCACCACGCTCACGTTGCTCGTGAGTCGGCTCCTGTGGCGCCTGCCGCCGCACCGCAGGAAGCGCCTGCCGGCACCACCTATACCTGCCCGATGCACCCGGAAGTGCGGCAGGACCATCCGGCGCGCTGCCCCAAGTGCCAGATGCACCTGGTCCCTGAAGGGCAAGTTGCGCATGGCGACCACCGCCACCACGACCACCACGCTCACGTTGCTCGTGAGTCGGCTCCTGTGGCGCCTGCCGCCGCACCGCAGGAAGCGCCTGCCGGCACCACCTATACCTGCCCGATGCACCCGGAAGTCCGGCAGGACCATCCGGGCAATTGCCCCAAGTGCGGCATGACACTGGAGCCGATCATTCCGCTGGATGAAGAGGACAACAGCGAGTTGAAGGATTTTCAGCGGCGCTTCTGGTGGACGCTGCCGCTTACTGTGATCGTCACGGTTCTTGCGATGTGGGGCCATCGCCTTGGCTTGTTCAGCATGGCAACGCAGACCTGGGTCGAATTGTTGCTGTCGCTCCCCGTCGTGCTCTGGACCGGATGGCCATTCTTCGTGCGGGGCTGGCAGTCGATCGTCCACCGCAGCCCGAACATGTGGACCTTGATCGGCCTGGGAACGGCCGCGGCATTCGTCTACAGCGTTGTTGCCACGGTGACCCCGGGTGTGTTTCCCGAATCGTTCGTGGCGATGGGTCGCGTCGCCGTGTACTTCGAGGCCGCGGTGGTCATTATTTCGCTGACCATGCTGGGCCAGATCATCGAGCTGAAAGCCCGCTCCCAAACATCGGCCGCGATCAAGTCCCTGCTGGGGTTGGCGCCGAAGACCGCCCGGCGCATCAATGCGGACGGCAGTGAAGAAGATGTGCCTCTCAACCACGTACACGTCGGCGATCTGCTGCGCGTGCGTCCCGGCGAGAAGATTCCGGTCGATGGCACGGTCACCGAAGGCAGCAGCGCGGTCGATGAGTCCATGCTGACCGGTGAACCCGTACCTGTGACCAAGCGGGTTGGCGACAAGCTGATCGGCGCCACCCTCAACACCAACGGTGCGCTGATCATGCAATCCGAGAAAGTCGGGGCCGCCACCATGCTGTCGCAGATCGTCCAGATGGTCGCATCCGCCCAGCGCTCCAAGGCCCCCATGCAACGCATGGCCGACGTGGTGGCGGGCAAGTTCGTCATGGTGGTCGTACTGGTCGCCATCGCCACGTTCTTGGTCTGGGGTCTGTTCGGGCCGGAGCCAAGCTGGGTGTTCGGGCTGATCAACGCGGTGGCCGTGCTGATCATTGCGTGCCCGTGCGCTTTGGGTCTGGCCACGCCCATGTCGGTGATGGTCGCCACCGGCCGCGCCGCGACGCAGGGCGTGCTGTTTCGCGATGCCGGTGCGATCGAGAAGATGCGCGAGGTGGACACCCTGATCGTGGACAAGACCGGCACGCTCACGGAAGGCAAACCCGCGTTCGACACGGCCATTGCGGCTCCGGGCTTCACGCCCGATGGCGTGCTGAGGCTGGCAGCCAGTCTGGACCAGGGCAGCGAGCACCCGCTGGCAGACGCGATCGTCAGCGCTGCGCGAGCCAAGGGCTTGCAACTGGCCAAGCCCTCCGATTTCGAGTCGGGCAGCGGCATCGGCGTGCGCGGAACGGTGGAGGGACGGCGCCTGGCATTGGGCAATACGGCACTGATGGAGCAGGAAGGAGTGGCGGTTTCTGCACTGCGGGCCGACGGAGAACGGTTGCGCGGTGAAGGCGCCAGCATCATGCACTTGGCCGTGGACGGCGTGTTCGCGGGCATCCTGGCCGTGACCGACCCCATCAAGGCCAGCACGCCCGATGCCATCCGAACCCTTCACGCCAGCGGTCTGCGCATCGTGATGGCGACTGGAGATGGACTTACCACAGCCAAGGCCGTGGGGGCCAAGCTCGGCATCGATGAAGTGCACGGCGAGGTCAAACCCGCTGACAAGCTGGCGCTGGTGGACAAACTGCAAAAGGAAGGCCACGTGGTCGCCATGGCGGGAGACGGCATCAACGATGCGCCGGCCCTGGCCAAGTCCGATGTGGGCGTCGCCATGGGCACGGGCACCGACGTCGCAATGAACAGCGGCCAGATCACCCTCGTGAAGGGTGATCTGCGCGGCATCGCCTCGTCCCGCGAGGTTTCCATCGACACGGTACGCAACATGCGGCAGAACCTGCTGTTCGCCTTTATCTACAACGGCATCGGGGTACCCATCGCGGCGGGCGTGTTCTATCCGTTCACGGGCTGGCTGCTCTCCCCATTGATCGCGGCGCTGGCGATGAGCCTGAGTTCTGCTTCTGTGATTTTCAATGCGCTTCGGTTGCGCGGCGTGAAGTAGCCCAGGATGATTTGGAGCCGCTATCAAGTCGAACAACTCGAAAATCAAGTCTTTAGATTGATTGACATCAATTCCACAACACAATCACCTGGCTAACATATCCTCATGATCTGCTTTAGACGCATCGTCACGCAATGGGGCCGCTGGATTGCCAGCGGTCTCGTCGTGACCTTGCTCTTTTCGCAGGTCGCATTGGCGATGTATGCCTGCCCCAAACTGGACTCGGACACGCACGTCGCATCAATGCAGATGGCAGGCATGGCCATGGAGGATGCCGCCAGCATGTCCGGTATGCCGGACTGCCACGCCATGCCGGGAACCATGGACGGTGAGGCGCCGCAGTTGTGCCGCGCACATTGCAGCGGCGATGGCAAGCCGGTGCCTTCATTGCAAGGCTTGGACGTCCAGACTCTCGCTGCCCAGGCGGTCTGGTTCGCGTACATGCTTCCGGCCGTGATCGAAGCCCACGCGGCAGCCGGGCAGCACGTCGCCTATGTCCCGCCCGACCATCGAGCGGGCTTTCCACCGATCTACCTCACGCTCCAAGTCCTGCGGAATTGACACGCCGATCCGTGCTCGCTGCGCAACCACGCGGCAGGCCATGTGATTTCGTGAACACCAATTCCGAGGACAACCATGTTTACTCCCTTTTTTGGCGCCCCCGAGGGGCGCCCGTCGGCGTACGGCCGAGGCACAACGCCGGCCTCGATGCGATTGCATCGTCTGAAAGCTATCAGCATCGCGTTGGCGGGCAGTGCGCTTGTCTCGCCTGTAGCCTACGCCCTCGATTTTGCTGAGGCACGCCTTATCGCGGAGCAGCAGAGCCCACGCATAAGCGCGCAGCAGTTGCAGGTCAACGTCGCCGAATCCGTGCAGAAGGCAGCAGGCTCGCTGCCCGATCCCAAGCTCTCGCTCGGCATCGAAAACTACCCCATCAGCGGCATGGATCGCTGGAGCATGACGCGCGAATCCATGACGATGCAGCGCCTGGCGCTCATGCAGGAAGTGCCCAACAGGGCCAAGCGCGACGCCCAGGTCGCCAGTGCGCAGGCGCGTGTGGATCGAGAGCGCGCGGCGCTGGTTTTGCAGCGATTGCAGATCCGCCAGGAACTCAGCCTGGCGTGGATCGCCGCGCAGGCGGTGGAGCAACGGGAGATACTGCTGACGGAACTGCTCGCGGAGAACCAGCGCCTGCAAGACAGTCTCCCCGCTCGCGTCGCCGGCGGCACGGCCCAGGCTGGCGACCTGTTGGTCGCGCAACAGGAGGCGCTGACACTCACGGACCGCCGTGACGATCTACAGCGGGACCGGGCCAAGGCCAGGGCCGCATTGCGGCGCTGGGTGGGCTCCAGGGCCGACGAAGCACTGCAAGGCGATCCAGGCCCGCTCACTCGCCCCGTCGCGCAACTGCGCACAGAACTGGCGAATCACGCGGAGCTTGAACTCTATCCGGCGATGCAAAGCATTGCCCGGGCCGAGTCCCGCGAAGCCCAATCAGAGACCCGCGGCGATTGGGCCTGGGAGATTGCCTATAGCCGGCGGGATCGCCGATGGGGCGACATGGTGTCATTCCAGGTGACATTCGATCTGCCATGGCAGAAGGATCGACGCCAAGTGCCCATGATCGAGGCAAAACGGCACGAGTTGGAGCGTCTGGACGCCGAACGCGAAGACGTGGCGCGGCGTCATTTGCAGGAGCTGGACGACAGTGCCGCCGAACTCCAAGCGTTGAACAGCCAGATCGACCGCCTGCAGACCGCCGGCTTGCAACTGGTACGGAACCGAGCGGCGCTTGCGTTGAGCAACTACCGATCCGCCAAGGGGGACCTGAGCGCTGTGCTCAGTGCACGCGCCCAGGTGCTGGAGACGCGCATGCGTCTGATCGACCTCGGAGCGCGGCGCGACAGCCTCGTCGCCCGACTGAACAGCCTGATCGCGGACTGAGTGGAGACCCTCGCCATGAACACCTCTTCGAGAAACATCCTTGCCGGCTTGACGCTGATTGCTGCCGGTATTGCCGTTGGATGGAGCGTCGCCCAATGGCGCGCCGGCCACCTCAGCGGCTCCCCCGCTGCCACCATTGCAAGTGCTCCGACCGAGCGCAAGGTGCTGTATTGGTACGACCCGATGGTGCCGACCCAGAAGTTCGACAAGCCCGGCAAATCGCCCTACATGGACATGGAGTTGATGCCGAAGTACGCAGATGAAGACACTCAGGACAGCACGGGCCTGAGCGTGTCGGCGCAAGCGGTGCAAGCCCTGGGCCTGCGTATAGCCGAAGTCGTGCAGGGCAAGATCGGCGCAGATGTGAACGTCGTGGGCACCGTGCTGCTCAACGACCGCGACGTCAGCATCGTGCAGGCGCGGACCGCTGGCTTCGTCGAGCGTGTCTACGCACGGGCTGCGGGCGACGTGATCGCAGCAGGGGCACCGCTGGCTGACCTATTGCTGCCGGAGTGGATCGCCGCACAGCGCGAGTTTCTCTCGGTTCGCGCGATGGGCGACGCACCCTTGACCGCTGCTGCCCGCCAACGGCTGCTGCTGCTCGGCATGCCGCAAGCCCTGATCGCCCAGGTGGAGCGTACAGGCGAGCCCAAGGGGCTGTACACGGTCACAACACCTCAAGGCGGCTTGGTGGCCGAACTGATGGTGCGTCAGGGCATGACGGTTGCCGCCGGGGAAAGCCTGGCCCGGGTGAATGGCTTGGCCACGGTGTGGATCGAAGCAGCTGTCCCTGAAGCACAAAGCGGGCCATTGCAGGTCGGCCAAACGGCGCAGGTCCGGCTGGCGGCGTTTCCCGGTGAAGTGCTCCAGGCGCGCATCGTGAGCATCCTGCCCGAAGCCAACCGCGAAACCCGTACGGTGCGAGTGCGGCTTGAAATGGCCAATCCCGGCCAGCGCCTGAAGGCCGGCATGTCCGGCCAGATCGCGCTCAAAGGCAACGAACAGCCCGCGCTGCTTGTTCCCAGCGAGGCGGTCATCCGCACCGGCAAGCGCGCACTGGCCTATGTGGTCGATGGACCCGGCAAATTCCATCCCGTGGAGGTCCAGGTGGGCGCGGAGGTAGGCGATCAACTGGTGGTCAACGGCGGGCTCGCGGCGGGACAGCAGGTGGTGGCCTCGGCGCAGTTCCTGATCGATTCGGAAGCCAGCCTGCGGGGCGTGCTGCCTGCAGGTGCCGCGGCGTCCGCGCCTGCATCGCCGCACAACGGGCACGGCACCTCGTCGCCACCGGCCGCGGCCACCAACGCTTTCGTGGTGCGCGGCGTGATCGAGGAGATGTCGCCCACCGAGCTGACGCTGGCGCACGAGGCCGTGCCGGCCCTCCAATGGCCGGCCATGACCATGGGCTTCAAGCTGAGCAGCCCGCAGCTCGCCGCGGGTCTTTCAGTGCGGCAGCAGGTGCGATTCACCTTCTCCAAGCAAGGTGAGGACTACGTGATCACCGCCATCGAAAAGGTGCAGCCATGATCGCCAAACTGATTCGATGGTCGGTGGCCAATCGCTTCCTGGTGCTGCTGGCCACCGCCATGCTCACGGCATGGGGCGTGTGGGGGGTTCGCAGCACGCCCGTGGATGCGCTGCCGGACTTGTCAGACGTGCAGGTCATCATTCGCACCAACTACCCAGGACAGGCGCCGCAGATCGTCGAGAACCAGGTCACCTACCCGTTGGCCACCACCATGCTGTCGGTGCCAGGGGCCAAGACCGTGCGCGGCTTCTCGTTCTTTGGCGACTCGTTCGTCTATGTCTTGTTCGAGGACGGAACCGACCTGTACTGGGCCCGCTCACGGGTACTGGAATACCTGAACCAGGTCCAGGGCCGATTGCCCGCCACGGCGAAGCCGGCCCTGGGTCCGGACGCCACAGGCGTCGGCTGGATCTTCCAGTACGCGCTCGTGGATCGCACGGGCAAGAACGATCTGGCGCAACTGCGTGCGTTGCAGGACTGGTTCCTGAAGTTCGAACTCAAGAGCCTGCCCAACGTGGCCGAGGTGGCATCGGTGGGGGGCATGGTCAAGCAGTACCAGGTCGTGCTCGACCCGATCAAGTTGGCGTCCTATGGCCTCAGTCAGGCTCAAGTCCGCGATGCCCTGATGGGGGCCAACCAGGAGACCGGCGGCTCCGTCCTGGAATTGTCGGGCGCGGAGTACATGGTCCGCGCGAGCGGCTACCTCAAGACCCTGGACGAGTTCCGGGAGATCCCCTTGACGGCACGCGGCGGTGTGCCGGTGCGGCTGGGGGATGTGGCGACGCTCCAGATAGGCCCGGAGATGCGGCGTGGCATTGCAGAACTCGACGGAGAAGGCGAGGTCGCCGGCGGCGTGGTGGTGCTGCGCTCCGGCAAGAATGCCCAGGAGACGATCGCTGCCGTCAAGGCCAAGCTCGCGGAGCTGCAGGGCAGCCTGCCGCCGGGCGTCGAGATCGTCACCACCTACGACCGCAGCGCGCTGATCGAGCGGGCCATCCGCAATCTCACGACCAAGCTGGGCGAAGAGTTTCTGGTGGTGGCGCTGGTCTGCGCACTGTTCCTTTGGCATCTTCGTTCTGCGCTGGTGGCCATCATCTCGCTACCGCTGGGCGTGATGACGGCGTTCCTGGTCATGCGCTACCAGGGCATCAACGCCAACATCATGTCGCTGGGGGGGATCGCCATCGCCGTGGGGGCGATGGTGGATGCAGCGGTGGTGATGATCGAGAACGCCCACAAGAAGCTGGAGGCATGGCAGCACGCGCACCCGGATCAACGACTGCAGGGCAAGGAACGATGGGACGTGATCACACAGGCCGCGGAGGAAGTCGGTCCTGCGCTATTCTTCTCGCTGCTCATCATCACGCTCTCGTTCATCCCGGTCTTCACCCTCGAAGCGCAGGAAGGCCGGCTGTTCGGCCCGCTGGCATTCACCAAGACCTACGCGATGGCTGCGGCCGCAGGGCTGTCGGTGACGCTGATTCCCGTACTCATGGGCTACTGGATTCGCGGGCGTATCCCAGATGAGCAGAAGAACCCCATTACCCGCATCCTGATTGCAGCCTACCGGCCAGCACTGGAGTGGGTACTGCGCCGGCCCAAGGCGACGCTGCTGATCGCCGTGCTGGCCTTGGCGACCACGGCCTGGCCCTTGGCGCGGCTCGGCGGTGAGTTTCTGCCGAGGTTGGACGAAGGGGACCTGCTCTACATGCCCTCGGCCCTGCCGGGACTCTCGGCGCAGCGCGCCACGGAGTTGCTGCAGCTGAGCAACCGCATGATCAAGACCGTACCTGAAGTGGACAAGGTGTTCGGCAAGGCAGGACGGGCCGAAACTGCGACCGATCCGGCGCCCCTGGAGATGTTCGAGACCACGGTGAAGCTCAAGCCCAGGGAACAATGGCGTCCAGGCATGACGCCCGAGAAGCTCGTGGAAGAGCTGGATCGTGCCGTGAAGATCCCGGGCCTGTCCAATATATGGATTCCCCCTATCCGCAATCGCATCGATATGCTGGCTACCGGCATCAAGAGCCCGATCGGGGTGAAGGTGTCTGGCAACGACCTGGGCGTGATCGATCGCATCGCTGCAGAGGTCGAGCAGGTCGCCAAGGGCATTCCCGGCGTGACGTCATCACTCGCGGAGCGCTTGACGGGCGGGCGCTACGTGGATGTTCAGATCGATCGCGTAGCCGCCGGTCGCTACGGCCTGAACATCGCCGATATCCAGGCGGTCATCGCCGGCGCGGTGGGTGGCGAAAACGTCTCGGAGACGGTCGAGGGGCTTGCCCGCTTTCCGATCAATCTGCGCTACGCGCGAGAATGGCGTGATTCACCACAACGGCTGGCAGAACTCCCCATCTTCACGCCGATGGGTCAGCAGATTACGTTGGGGACCGTGGCACGCATCGCGATCACCGATGGGCCGCCCATGCTCAAGAGCGAGAACGCACGGCCCTCCGGTTGGGTCTATGTCGATGTGCGCGGCCGTGATCTAGCCTCGGTGGCCAATGAACTGCGCGATGCCATCGGGCAGCAGGTCAAGCTGGAGCCGGGTGTGAGCATCACCTACTCCGGGCAGTTCGAATACATGGAGCGGGCCAATGCACGCCTGAAGGTTGTGGTGCCTGCCACCCTGTTGATCATCTTCGTTCTGTTGTACCTGACCTTCGCGCGTGTGGACGAAGCGGGCTTGATCATGGCGACTTTGCCCTTCGCGCTCACGGGGGGCATCTGGTTCCTGTACCTGCTGAATTACAACCTGTCCATCGCCACCGGCGTGGGATTCATCGCGCTGGCAGGTGTGGCGGCGGAGTTCGGCGTGGTGATGCTCATCTATCTGAAGCAGGCCTTGGCGGAACGTTGCCCCGATGGACGCGAACCGACGCGAGAAGAACTGCTCGATGCGATCCGGGAAGGGGCGGTGCTGCGCGTGCGCCCAAAAGCGATGACCGTTGCGGTCATCCTGGCGGGCCTGGTACCCATTGTTTGGAGCAGCGGCACGGGCTCTGAAGTCATGAGCCGCATAGCAGCCCCGATGCTCGGCGGGATGGTGACCGCACCGTTGCTGTCGCTGTTCGTGATTCCGGCTGCCTACCTGCTGATGCGTAAGCCACGCTAACGTTGCAACGCGGCAGGGCCTCACGACGAGGCCCTGCTGGACGCGAGGGATCAAGCCGCCTGCGCAGAAGCCGGGAGCATTTCTCTCTGGCAAGGACTTCCTATTGCATTGATCTTTACAAGAAAATAATCATCTGCTCATCACTCTGTCAGGGGTGACCTGAACAATGGTTAAGCAATTCATGCATTCAATCTTGGGGCACTGATCCATGGAATTGCGACACCTTCGTTGTTTTGTAGCCCTAGCAGAAGAGTTGCATTTCACCCGAGCGGCGGAGCGCCTGCATATCGAGCAACCCCCGCTGTCCCGAGCCATCAAGGAACTTGAGGATGAGTTAGGAGTGGTGCTCTTCGATCGAAATCGACGTGGAACTCTGCTGACCTCCGCGGGCGTCGCCTTTCTGCAGGACGTTCGCAGATTGTTTACCGTATTGGAACAAGCACGGGAGAACGTCAAAGCGGTAGCAGCGGGCTCACAAGGGAGCCTGCGCATCGCCGTATCCGACGGCGCGATTGATCCTCGGCTGTCGGCGTTCCTGGCCCATTGTCGCGAGGAAGAGCCGGAGATCGAGATTCGCCTGTCCGAAGTGCCCTTGGCCGAGCAAGTGCGAGGACTCCGATCAGGCGACTTCACCATCGGATTTGCGCACGCTGCCGATGTGGGCGAAGGCATCGTGGCCGAAACAATCTGGCAGGATCCATTGGTGGTCGCGATGCCTCCTAGGCACCCGCTGTTGTCGCACAAGAAGATTCCCCTGCACGAACTCGCCTGCCATCCTCTGGTGCTGTGCAACCCACAGGTATGCGAAGGCTACTGCCGTGAACTGGCCCGGCTCTTGCGGCCGCTGGAACGTGAACCCAACGTCGCTGAGCAGGTGTCTTCGCTCGACATGATGCTCACCTTGGTTGGCGCAGGCTATGGTGTCGGCTTCACAACCGCGGCCAGGATCGCAGTCAGCCAGCGTCCTGATGTCGTAGTCCGTCCCCTGGCCGTTGATTCGGCGGTGATCACCACCTATCTGCTTCGGCCCGATAGCGACGACTTGCCGGAGGCGCTGGAGCGATTTATCGTGCGCCTGCGCGAACACTCGGGTGACTGAGGGAAGGTGCTGCCCTTCGGAACGCTCGATCTCAGGCCTCGGTTGGATTGCGAAGATTGCTTTCCGTTGCCGCGATCAATTCGGCCGCACTGATCTTGAGCGCCATGGAAATTTTAAGTATGAGGGGGAGCGTGGGTACATGCTCGCCACGCTCGATCTTGCCCATGTGCGAGCGCGAAATGCCTGCCAGGGCTGCGAACTCGTCTTGAGCGATTGCTTGAGCGACACGCGCTGCGCGTACGGCCTGCCCAAACGCCATTGCTGGAGCGGACTCATACGTAGATGTGCCAGCGGGACGACCTGGCTGAATAGTGGGCTTCTGCATCAGCAGAAGCGTCGAATAATCCGCAAAAATTAACCACGTTAAAGTTATAGACGTTAAACTTCACTCTATTAATTCATGTTGGCTGAACCTGATCTGCTTTTTCGCTTTTATAGGCTCACATGCCCACCGTCATCAGCCAACCTCCCCATCTCAGGCTTGCGATAGCGCCAGGCGTAACGTCATCGAGGCTTTCGGACCTGCTTGCGCTCCAACGCGCCGAAGAGCCAGAGGTCACCATAGCGCTCCTTGAGGTCAGAGGTGACGAGATTCTTGCGGGACTGAAGGATGGCCATTACGACGCAGCGATGTCGCTTCAAGGAGCGACCGATTCGGCTCTCCATACACAACCCTTGTGGATCGAGCACATGGCAGTTGCTATGCCGTTGCGATCCTCTTTGATGGATCACGCCAAGCTCGCGATCGCCGATTTGCTGGATCACCCTGTCTTCCGCTGGCAGGCAGAGAGTTGCCCTTTGCTGGATCAGCGGTTGTCTTCACTTCCTGCGGTGAGGCAGCAGAGCACGCAGTACGTGGCTTCCTTCGAGATGCTGGCGCTCAAGGTCGCCGCAGGCTATGGCGTGGGAATCTCTACGCAATCGCGCATCGAGCGCGCTCACGGATGGGGACTCAGTATGCGATCGCTCGCCGACGGCCCCTACGAGGTCGTGACGTACCTCCAGCGGCCCTACGTACAAGCCACTCCGGCGACCGAGCGGTTCGAGCGCAGAGCGCTGCAGGTTGCAGTTACGATCTGATAGTGACAGGCGAGGCGGGCGCGATCAGCACACTGTCCTGAACCGGCTGCGGTACTCGGCCGGCGTGGTGCCCAGGGTCCTGCGGAATGCGCGGTTGAGCGCGTCAGTGGTATTGAAGCCGCAGGTTGTGGCAATCCGTTCAAGCGGTTCGTCGGTGGTTTCCAACCGATTGCGCGCCATCTCCACGCGCACCGATTCAATGTAAGCGGCCGGCGTCATGTTCAATTCCGTCTTGAAGATGCGGGTCAGTTGCCGATCGCTTACATGTGCCTGTTCGGCCAGTTCCGCGATGCTCATGGGCTTACCGATGCAGCGCATGATGTAGTGGCGCAGCGCATCCATGCGCCGGGTCTTGGACGCCGGTTCCAGCGAGGCACTGAATTGGCTTTGCCCACTCGGGCGCTTTAGGAACATCACCAGTTGGCGCGCCACGCGCAGCGCCAGCCGCTCGCCGAAGTCATCGGCGACCAAAGCCAACGCCAGGTCCAGACAGGCGGTCAGGCCGGCGCCGGTCCAGACATCACGGTCGCGGATGAAGATCGGGTCGGCATCCACCTTGACCTCCGGGTGCTCGTCAGCGAGTTGTTGCGCGGTGGACCAATGTGTGGTGACACGACGGCCTTCGAGCAGGCCTGCCGCAGCCAGGACATGCGCGCCCACGCACACGGACGCGAGGCGTCGGGTATGGCCTGCAAGCGCCCTCACAGATACCACCACCGAAGGCGCTACGACGGCGCGCACGCGTCGCTGCGCATCGACCTCGACCGCGCCCGGCACCACGAGGGTGTCGATCCTACGGGGGGCGAGGTCGGCGAATGTCGTATCGGGCAGTACACGCACACCGGCCGAAGTCATGACGGGCGCAAGCGTCGCAGCCGCCAACACCACCTCGTAGCCCGTCGGCTCGTCCATCTCGCGCTGAAGAAGTGAGAACACCTCGGCCGGACCGGTCACGTCCAGCAGATAGACGTGCTCGAACAGCACCATGACGATGAGGCGCTTGATGTTTGCCATGCTGCAAGCTCCGTGGGTGCCCGCGCACCGCAATGTCTGAATCTACATGTTAGATGACATTGCCGACATTCCGCTGCGCTTCTAGCATGACGAGGCGGTCATTTCTGATGGCCGGATCCTCCATTTCCCATTCAAGGAAGTACAACCATGAACTCCTCGACCACGCTGCGCCAGCTCAACGGACTGGACCCCACACCGGCCACGTTAGACGGTGCCACCTTGATCCTCGTGGACTACCAGAACACCTACACGCGCGGCGTCATGGAACTGGCCGGCTGGCAGCCGGCGCTGGCTTCGGCATCTGAACTGTTGACCCGGGCGCGCGCCGCCGGCACCAACAGCATCCATGTCGTTCACGATGGTGGAGAGGGCTCGCCCTACGACCTCGCCGCCAAGATCGGCAGATTCATCCCGCCGTCGCGCCGCTGTCCAACGAGCCCGTGGTCGTCAAGACGGCGCCCAATGCATTCGTCGGCACCGATTTGGGCGAGCGCGTTGAGGCGGCCGGTAACAAACAGGTCATCGTCATGGGATTAATGACTCACATGTGCGTGACGTTCACCGCCGAGGGTGCGTTTCTACGCGGCAACCAGCCCACCGTGGTGGCCGATGCATGCGCGACGCGGCCCATCCGAAGGGGCGTGGTGAATGTGTCGGCCGAGGTGCTGCATGAGGGCGCGTTGGCGACGATTGCCGATCTGTACGCCGTCGTGGTGCGCTCGGGCACATCGTTGCAATAAGGCGAAATGCAGTGGTCAGCGACAGGAATGGTGCCGCTGGCCACGGTACCGTCGAACCTCGGATTACGCCGTCTCAAGCATCGCAGCGCTGTCCACCAGCCGACGAACGCTCTGCTGGACGTCCTCGGGGATGAGCCTCGGCGGCAAGCCAGCCTCAGACGCACCTGTCTGCTGGTGGGTGGCCGCGATGACCCGGACGACCATGCCCAGATTGCTTGGCGTCACGATGTCGATGGCGGCACGATCACCCAGGTCCGGATGTGGCCGGGTGAGCATGCGATACAGATCCCACGAGTCCGCCCGCGGACATTGATTCATGAGCACCTGAGCCAGCTTGTGCTTGAGCGGCACCAGTTGCCAGTCGGGAACCCGCTGCCCCCGATTGCCCAGGCTGATGGACAGTAGCTTGCCGGCTTTCAGCTCCCGGTTGATCTGGTCCTTGGACTTTCCGGCCAGCTTGCCGAACAGCGGCACCGGCAGATTGTTCGGCGACTCGTACATGGCCAGCATTTCCTCGCGCTCCCGCTGGATTGCGGAGACTTCCGGCTCCGGAGCATGCGTCGGCGGTGGCGGCACCTGCGACAGCCGCTGGAACGTGATCTCGCCACTGTTCGGGGTCACGACGATGGGCGTGGCCACCATCGGCGGGACGCCAGGGGAAGCGGGCTCGGCCACCATGGGGACCGCGTCCACCACGTCCTCAGTTTCCGCCATCGCCGGCACCCCGTCGATACGCATCGTCAGATGCGCGCTGGCCGCTTCCACTTGGCCCTGTTCGAGCAGATCGAGACGATCCGCCCAGTCCTGCATCATCCGGCGGCGCGGCTCAACATACTTGGCGTGGTTGTAGGCCGAACTCACCTTGTTCGGGTCCGAGTGCGAAAGCTGCGCGTCCACCCAAATCTTGGGATAGCCGATCTCGTTGAGCGCCGTCGAGATGGTTCCGCGGATGCCGTGACCGGTCAGTTGATCCTTGTAGCCCATTCGTTTCAAGGCCGCGTTGAGGGTGTTCTCGCTGATGCGCTTCTTGAGTTCGCTGCGGTGCGTGAGCAGATGGACCTGAGCCGGCCTCATCACACCCAACAGGTAGCGCACGATCTCGATGGCCTGCACGGACAACGGCACGATGTAGGGCGGAACGTCCTGCGGGCGCTTGCCGGCCTTGCGCATCTCGTCCTGGAGTTGCTTGACGATCTGCGGCGGGATGATCCACAGGCCACGGTCGAGATCGAACTGGTCCGGGGTCGCCAGCCGCAGCTCGCCGGTACGCACGCCGGTCAGGAACAGCAGCCGGATGCCGAGTTGGGTCTGCCAACCACGAGGGTTGTAGAGCCTGAGCTTGTGCAGGAACTCGGGAAGCTCCGGAAGATGCAGGTAGGGGTTGTGGTTCACCGGGGGCTTGGGCTCGGCCACCACGTCCAGGTCGGAGGCCGGATTGGCTTCCAGCCCCTCCACGATGACGAGGGCATAGCGGAACAACTGCCCCAGCCAGGTGCGGACCTTCTCGGCAGTGGTGAACGCCTTGCGCTCCTCGATCCTCGCCAGGACGCCCAGGAGTTGGGGCCGGCGAATGTCGTAGATCGACATCTGCTTGAGGCTAGGCAGCACGTCCTTGTTGAAGATCCGCAGGATCTGCGACAGCGTGCTGTTCCTGCCCTCCTTGATTTCCTTGCGGCGATGCTCGACCCACGCATCGAAGACGGCCTTGAAGGTGTAGTCGGCCGCAAGCTTGACCGCGTGTCGCTTCTGTTTCCGATCGGTATGGGGGTTGACGCCCTTTACCAGAAGCGCCCGGGCTTCGTCGCGCAAGGTGCGCGCTTCGCGCAAACCGATCTCGGGGTAGTTCCCCAGGGAGATGCGCTTTTGCTTGCCGAGCCAGTAATAGCGCAAATGCCACGACTTGCCGCCGGTGCGGGCGACCACCAGGCCGAGGCCATCGGTGTCGGGGATGCTGTAGGTTTTCTCGGCGGCCTTGGCTTGCCGCACGGTCAGATCAGAGAGTGTCATCATCAAGCTCCTAAGTCTTGGACTTAGGCCCGATGCTGCTTGTCATCCCGATCCAACCCCAGCAACAACCCGGAACCGGCACGACCCGCATTCTTTGGCCTTGTTTTTGGCCTCAAAAATGGTGGCTGTCAGTGGACTTCCGTGGCTTTCGCTGGAATGAAAAAAGGAGCCGAAGCTCCTCTTTTCAATGACTTACAGACGTCAGTGGAAGTCTGTAGATCATAAATTGGAGCGGGAAACGAGGCTCGAACTCGCGACCTCAACCTTGGCAAGGTTGCGCTCTACCAACTGAGCTATTCCCGCGTTGCAAGCCTTGCAGTATATCCGAAATTTCGGGGTTTTCGCAAGGCCCGCTATCTTTTTCAACGTATCTTCAAAGTCCCCTGGCTTCAGTGTTTAACCGCTGTGCCGCTGGCGCGCTTTTTCGCTGCCACGGGCGCTGCTGGGGGCACTACGGGGGTGGCAGTCACCTCATCGTCCGTCAGCGGGGCAGGCTGGCGCTCCAGTGCGATCTCGAGCACTTTGTCTATCCACTTGACGGGGATGATCTCAAGGCCTTCCTTCACATTGGCCGGGATCTCCTGCAGATCCTTCACGTTCTCCTCAGGGATGAGCACCTTCTTGATACCGCCCCGCAGCGCAGCCAGGAGTTTCTCCTTGAGTCCGCCGATGGCCGTGACTTCTCCACGCAGGGTGATTTCACCCGTCATCGCGACTTCGCCACGCACAGGAATGCCCGTGAGCGCGGAGACAATTGCAGTGGTCATGGCGGCGCCGGCACTGGGACCGTCCTTGGGAGTAGCGCCGTCCGGCACGTGAATGTGGATGTCTCGCTTCTCGAAAACTTCATCCTTGATGCCCAGGACGCGAGCACGCGAGCGCACCACGGTACGCGCGGCTTCGACCGACTCCTTCATCACGTCGCCCAACTGACCCGTACGCTGCACGTTGCCCTTGCCAGGCATCGTGGCCGCCTCAATGGTCAGCAGATCGCCACCCACCTCGGTCCATGCCAGGCCAACGACCTGCCCGATCTGGTTCTGCTGCTCGGCGCGGCCATAGTTGAACTTGCGCACGCCCAGGTAGTCGTTCAGGTTATCGGCTGTCACCACCACCTGCGGCTTCAGCTGGCCCAGTTGCAAGCCCTTGACGACCTTGCGGCAGATCTTGGAAAGCTCTCGCTCCAGCGAGCGCACGCCGGCTTCGCGCGTGTAGTAACGCACGATGTCGCGCACGGCCGCATCTTCGACCTTGAGTTCGTTTTCCTTCACGCCGTTGTTCTTGAGTTGCTTGGGCAGCAGGTACTTGATGGCGATATTGGTCTTCTCGTCTTCGGTGTAGCCCGAGAGGCGAATGACCTCCATGCGATCAAGCAGCGCCGGCGGAATGTTCATGGAGTTCGATGTCGCCACGAACATGACGTCGCTCAGATCGAAGTCGACTTCGACGTAGTGATCACCGAAGGTGTGGTTTTGCTCAGGGTCGAGCACTTCCAGCAGCGCGCTGGAAGGATCGCCACGGAAATCCATGCCGAGCTTGTCGATCTCGTCGAGCAGGAACAGCGGGTTGCGCGTGCCGACCTTGTTCAGGCTTTGCAGCACCTTGCCTGGCATGGCGCCAATATAGGTGCGGCGGTGCCCGCGGATTTCAGCCTCGTCACGCATGCCGCCAAGGGCCATGCGCACGTACTTGCGGCCCGTGGCCTTGGCCACCGACTGGCCGAGCGAGGTCTTGCCGACACCGGGTGGGCCCACAAGGCACAGAATGGGGGCTTTCACCTTGTCGACGCGCTGCTGCACGGCAAGGTATTCAAGGATGCGGTCCTTGACCTTTTCCAGGCCGTAGTGGTCTTCATTGAGCACCTCTTCGGCATAGGTCAGATCGTGCTTGATCTTGGTTTTCTTGGCCCAGGGCAGGCCGACCAGCACGTCTATGTAGTTGCGCACCACGGTGGCCTCGGCCGACATGGGCGACATGAGCTTGAGCTTCTTGAGCTCGCCCTCGGCCTTCTTGCGTGCCTCCTTGGGCATGCGGGCGGCCTTGATCTTTTTCTCGATCTCCTCGATGTCGGCGCCTTCTTCGCCTTCTCCGAGCTCCTTCTGGATGGCCTTGACTTGCTCGTTGAGGTAAAAATCGCGCTGGTTCTTCTCCATCTGGCGCTTCACGCGGCCGCGGATTTTCTTGTCGACGTTAAGGATGTCGACCTCGCGCTCGAGTTGCTCGAACAGGTTCTCAAGGCGCGCCTTGACATCCGCCAGATCGAGCACGAACTGCTTGTTCTCAAGTTTGAGCGGCAGGTGGGCGGCGATGGTGTCTGCCAGGCGGCCGGGCTCGTCGATGCTGGCGATGGACGTCAGGATCTCGGGCGGGATCTTCTTGTTCAGTTTGACGTACTGGTCAAACTGCTGCATCACCGCGCGGCGGAGCGCTTCTACCTCGCTGCTGTCCTGCCCGGTGGCGGGCTCCAGCGGCGTGACGGTGGCCACGAAGTGGGATTCTCCATCTTCGATGTGAGTGACCGTGGCGCGCTGCTGGCCTTCGACCAGCACCTTCACCGTGCCGTCGGGCAGTTTCAGCATCTGCAATATGGTGGAAACGCACCCGACCTCGAACATGTCGGAAACGGAGGGCTCGTCCTTGGCAGCTGTTTTCTGTGCCACCAGCATGATCCGCCGGTCAGCGGCCATGGCGGTTTCAAGCGCCTTGATGCTCTTGGGGCGGCCTACGAAAAGCGGTATCACCATGTGCGGAAAGACCACCACGTCGCGCAAGGGCAACAAGGGCAGGTCGATCGGCGTGGCGGGCAAAGGCGTGGTACCGGACATGGAAAAATCCTCAAGGGTTGTCAGCCAGATATGGCCGCACAAGTCGCATTTTCAACCCGTTACGGGGTCGACGCGCAAAGTGATGCGCAAAAAGCCTTGCAGATAGCGCGGAAGTACGCGCTCCATTGCGGAGGAGCGTTCCGTGTCCATCCTGGCCCGCCCTCCCCTGTCGGAGGCAGGAAAGATCCTCACCCCACCCCCTCCCGCACGCGGGAGAGGGAGCGGGAAGGCATCAGGCTTTCTTGGCAGCTTCGCGATAAACCAGCAGGGGCGGCTGGTTCTCTTCAATGGTGTTTTCATCCACCACCACCTTGGCCACATTGCTGGTGGTGGGCAGATCAAACATGGTGTCGATCAGCGCCTGCTCCAGAATGGAGCGCAGCCCCCGGGCACCTGTTTTGCGTTCCAGCGCCTTGCGGGCGATGGCGTTCAGTGCAGAGGGACGGATTTCCAGCTCGACGCCTTCCATCGACAGCAGGCGGCCAAACTGCTTGACCAGCGCGTTCTTCGGCTCGGTCAGAATCTGCACGAGCGCATCTTCGGTCAACTCGGCCAGCGTGGCGACCACGGGCATGCGGCCAACCAGCTCGGGAATCAGACCGAACTTGATGAGATCCTCGGGCTCGATTTCCGAGAACACTTCGGAGATCGAGCGCTGGCGCTTGCTCTTGACGGTGGCGCTGAAACCGATGCCAGAGGCTTCCGTGCGCGCTTCGATCACCTTTTCCAGCCCGGCGAATGCGCCGCCGCAGATGAAGAGGATGTTCGTGGTGTCGATTTGCAGGAAATCCTGGTTCGGGTGCTTGCGCCCGCCTTGCGGAGGAACGCTGGCCATGGTGCCTTCGATCAGCTTGAGCAGAGCCTGCTGCACGCCTTCGCCCGAGACATCGCGGGTGATGCTGGGGTTGTCGGCCTTGCGGCTGATCTTGTCGATTTCATCGATGTAGACGATGCCGCGCTGGGCACGCTCGACATCATAGTTGCAGCTCTGCAGGAGCTTGCTGATGATGTTCTCGACGTCCTCCCCTACGTAACCGGCTTCGGTGAGCGTGGTGGCATCGGCCATGACGAAAGGAACATCCAGCTGGCGGGCCAGTGTTTGTGCGAGCAGGGTTTTGCCGGAGCCTGTGGGGCCGATCAGCAAAATATTGCTCTTGGCGAGTTCCACATCGCCGCCCTTGGCATCTTCCTTGTGCTTGAGGCGCTTGTAGTGGTTGTAGACGGCCACCGAGAGCGTGCGCTTGGCACGTTCCTGACCGATGACGTAATGATCGAGGTTGCCCTTGATGTCAGCAGGCGTAGGCAGATCGCCGCGCGCCTCGGCTTCAGTGGTGGCGGGCAGTTCGTCGCGGATGATGTCGTTGCACAGGTCGATGCACTCGTCGCAGATGAACACCGACGGGCCAGCAATCAGCTTCTTGACCTCGTGCTGGCTCTTGCCGCAAAACGAACAGTACAGCGTCTTCTCGCCGGAAGAGCCTTTTTTATCGGCCATTGAATGACAATTTGGTGATAGATGGCCGCATGATACCGAATGCGCTGCGGCAAAGAATAGGCATGTCGTTGCCATGGTGCAACGGCATAGCCCGCGTAGGGTGTTTGCTCCTGAGATTACCGACCCTCTCATTCCTCCCCTCCGGGGAAGCAATTCTCCCAGGAATGAGGGAAAAGACAGGGCGGTTACAGGTTACAAACACGCATGACAACTTACGGCCGCTTGTCGACCACTTGGTCCACGATACCGTAATCCTTGGCTTCGTCAGCGGTCATGAAGTAATCACGCTCGGTGTCGTGCTTTACTTTCTCCAATGTCTGACCGGTGCGCTCGGCGAGGATCCGGTTCATCTGGTCCTTGGTGCGGAGGATGTCGCGCGCATGGATTTCGATGTCGGTCGCCTGCCCGCGGGCGCCACCCAGGACCTGGTGGATCATGATCTTGCTGTTGGGCAGCGAGTAACGCTTGCCCTTGGCGCCTGCAGCCAGCAGGAAGGCCCCCATGCTGGCTGCAAAGCCCAGGCACATGGTGGAAACATCAGGCTTGATGAACTGCATGGTGTCGTAGATAGCCATGCCCGCTGTCACGCTGCCGCCAGGGGAATTGATATAAAGCGAGATTTCCTTGTCGGGATTTTCGCTCTCGAGGAACAACAGCTGCGCGACCACGAGGTTGGCGGTCTGGTCATTGACCTCCCCGACGAGGAAGACCACCCGATCCTTCAGCAGACGGGAATAGATGTCATAGGACCGCTCACCGCGGCCGGATTGCTCGACCACCATCGGGATCAGGCCGAGATTCTTGGTTTCAAGTGCGCTCATGAAAACTCCGTTGGTTCTGTTCCATGCAAATGGGGCTTGAAGCCTCAGGCTCAAGCCCCACGAATGTCAACTGACGTCAACTGACTCGGGCACCCGTTCAAGGCACCGGCTTCAGGCGGCCAGGCCCAAGTTTAAGCTCAGCCTTGTTGGCCCATCAGTTCGTCGAAATTCAGCTTCTTGTCGCTCACTTTGGCCTGCGCCAATACGTGCTCGGTCACGTTGTTTTCGATGACCACGGCTTCGACATCCGCCAGGCGACGGTTGTCGGCGTAGTAGTAACGCACCACTTCTTCGGGCTTCTCGTAGCTGGCAGCCATTTCCTCGATATGGGCCTTGATCTGCTCAGGCGTGGCCTGCAGGTTGGCGGCTTTCACGAGTTCAGCCACCACCAAGCCCAGGCGCACACGGCGCTCGGCTTGCGGCAGGAAAATGTCGTCGGGCAGAGGCATTTTCTCGACGTCCTTGAGGCCACGGGCCTTCAGATCAGCCCGGGCGCTTTCAGCCAGACGGCCAAGCTCTGACTGCACGCTGGCCTTGGGAAGATCCAGCTCGGCCTTGGCCACCAGGGCGTCCATCACGGCTTGCTTGTTGCGGCCAGCCACGCGGAATTTCACCTCGCGCTCCAGATTTTTCCGGATATCGGCGCGCAGGGCTTCCACGGTGCCTTCTTTCACACCCAGGGTCTTGGCCAGCGCCTCGTTCACTTCGGGCAGGTTGCCAGCCTCGATCTTGTGCACGGTCACCATGAAGTCAGCTGTCTTGCCAGCCACTTCCTTGCCTTGGTAATCCTCGGGGAAAGCCAGCGGGAAGGTCTTGCTTTCGCCGACTTTCATGCCGCGCACGGCATTTTCGAACTCAGGCAGCATCTGGCCTTCGCCGATCATGAAGGAAAAGCCCTCGGCCTTGCCGCCATCGAAGGGCTCGCCATCGATCTTGCCTGCGAAATCAACCGTGACGCGGTCGCCCTCTTCGGCGGCAGCGTCTTTGGCGCGCTGGGCAAAGGTGCGGCGCTGCTTGCGCAGGATATCAATGGTGCGGTCAATGGCTTCTTCGCCTACATCGGCGGAGACGCGCTCGACCTCAGCGGTCGAGAGATCGCCGAGTTTGACTTCAGGGAACACTTCGAACACGGCGTCGAAAGCCATTTCGCCCTCGGGCGCGCCTTCCTTTTCCGTGATGGTGGGCTGGCCGGCCACGCGCAGGTTCGCTTCGTTGGCGGCGTTGAAGAAAGCCTCACCCACCTTGTCGTTCATGACCTCGTACTGAACCGAATAGCCATAGCGCTGGGCCACCACGCTCATCGGCACCTTGCCAGGACGGAAACCGTCCATTTTCACGGTGCGCGCGAGCTTTTTCAGCCGTGCATCGACCTCGCCGCGAATCGTGTCCACGGGCAAGGTCAGCGTCATCTTGCGTTCGAGCTTTTCAAGGGTTTCCACATTCACGGCCATGATAATTTCTCTCTCGAAAGGAGTTGATTCCTGGTGCGCGGGGGGGACTCGAACCCCCACACCATTGCTGGCGTCAGGACCTAAACCTGGTGCGTCTACCAATTTCGCCACCCGCGCGGTATGTCTTAAATGATGCGGGCGGTCTGCTCGTGCTGCACGACCGCCCGACTGATTGGTTATCGGCGAACCAATTATTTTAACCTGAGAATCCGCCAGACTCAGCCACCGCCGTAGCAGCCGCCTTCAGGCACCTCTCTTGCTCCCTTAAAAACGTGTTTCGATGGCACCGATCAGATTCCAGGCATCGTCCACCACCGGGATCCATGGCCATTTGTCAAACGTCGTGCAGGGGTGGGCAATGCCCAGCGCCACCCGGTCGCCTACGGCAGGACTCTCCCCCGCCGGATCAAAGCGCAGGTAGGCGTGCTGGTCGTTCAAGGCATTGATTTTCCACCCCCGGGAGCGGCTTGTGGCATGACAACACCGCGCGGCGCCCAACGCTGGGCGGAAGGCATTTCCATATCGTGGGAGATATCGCGGCGCCCGCACGTCAGGAGGGCGAGGCCCGGCTCCGGCACCGACTGGACCATGGCCCAGACTTCCAGCGCCGGTTGCAGCGAATCGTGCAAACCCTCGCGCTGCTCCACCTGCTTGAGCAGGCGCCGGTAGGTACCGTGATCGTGCGTCACGTAGCAACCCGAGCGCAACACGCCCTGAAATGGCCGCGCCAGGTTGGCGCCTTGCAGCAGCGGCATCACCAGGTCAAAGACACCTGAGCCGCCTGCACTGAGGATAGGATTGTCCGAGGGAAGCCATCCCTGGGCATCGCAAGCCTTCGCGATCTCGATCACACGCCGCACCAACTCTGCCACTGCGGGCGCATCGTGCTCGGTGCTGCATTGGGCAATCAGTCCTTCATAGCATTCGATGCCGCCGAGTCTCACCGCCGGGGAAACATGGGCGGCCTGGGCCAAGGCGACCGCTTCTTCAAGGGTACGCACGCCGGTGCGTTGGCCGGGCACCCCCACTTCCAGCAGCACATCGAACACGCGCCTGCTGCCACGCGCTTGTGCCCATTCCTCGATGCAACGCAGTTGCGCCAAAGAGTCCACCAGGAACCAGACATGCAAGCCATCATCCCGTGCAAGCAAGGCATCCAGACCGTCCAGATCGGCGGGCGCCATGACTTGATTGGCAATGATGGCCCGACGCACGCCAGCCTCCAGCCCCACGGAGAGTTGATGGACCGTTGCGAAGGTCAGTCCCCAGGCGCCCCCTTTCAATTGCAGGTCGAACAGTTGCGGCGACATGGTGGTCTTGCCGTGGGGTGCGAACGCCACGTGGCGGCGCTCGACGTAATCCTGCATCCAACGCGCGTTATGGGCGAGCGCGGACTGGCGGATGACCGCCAGGGGGTACGGCAAGTCATCCGCAAGCACATTCCATCCGCGAGCAGCGATCCCGGAGGCGCGCAGAGGCTGCGCCGTCAGCGGAAAACTCTTGTGGCGGCTGTCGATCAGGAAATCCGGTTGCATCACTTGTCCTCTTTCTTTCGCCCATTATTTCCAGCCAAGAAAAGATATTGTTCCAGTTTGCTAGTGTTTACCCTAGCCTTTGAAGCGCAAACTACGTCTTACGGAGCCGGCCAAAGCCTTCCAAGCCAAAAGCCTCCTCCGCGGTGAGTCCGAAGAAAGAATGGGACTCAACGAAGAGAGGGCTGCCATGGTGGCGGTCTCGCTGAACCAACAGATTGAACTGAAAAGGAAAGAATCATGCAAGCCAAGAACATCGCTCTCGCTCCAGTGCTCGCCGCTGTATTCGCCGGTAACGCTTTTGCCGCCCAGCCAGTCTCTGGCGAAGGCCCTCTGTTCCAGAATGAAGTGGCCGCAGTCAGCACGGTCAGCCGCGCGGAAGTGATCAAGCAAGCGATTGCCAATCCGCCTGCAGCGGGCGTGAACACGGCAGTGGCCTACAAGGCAGATGCACCGAGCAACGTCAGCCGCGCTGAAGTGCGCAAGCAGACCCGTGACGCCATTGCTGCCGGCTACCAAATCAAAAGCGGCGAAATGAGCTGATAAAGGCCACCGCGGCCAAAGCGGGCCGCGGAGTGCAAGAGACGGAAACATCAACCATCCCGTCAGATTGCATCGCCAACCCTCCCCTGACCGGGAGGGTTTTTTTATTGCCAGGCCGTCCCAAGATAAAAATACCCCCTTGGGGGGCAGTGCACCATGCGAAGCAGGGGAGCGTGGGGGCCATTTTTTATTTTCATTGTTTTCCTAGCCGGCGAGCAGTCGCTACCATCAGGCCTCTTCAGGCTCGTAGGGCCGTGGTTCGAGGCAGACGCCTCGTCAGCCTCTCCTGATTCGGATCTGTGCACGAAGCGTCAAACAATGGATTTTGATATCAAGGACATGCAGCTCTTCCTGAAGATTGCCGATACCGGCAGTCTGACGCAAGGCGCCAAGGAAAGAGCACGCTCACTTTCCGCGGCAAGCGCTCGCCTGAAGCTGCTGGAGAGCCAGCTGGGAACAAAACTGTTCTATAGGGAGCCCGGCGGCCTGACACTGACCTCTTCGGGCGAGATGCTTCTGGCCCACGCGAAAAATATCATCAGAGAGTACGAGCTGACTCGCAAGAAATTTTCCGCGAAGCAGGCCCATGGCACCTCCCGATTGCGGATCCTGGCCAATGCCACGTCCATTGCGGAAATCGTCCCTGACATCCTGGTCTCCATGCTGAAGAGAGATGGAAATGTCAGCGTCGACGTATTTCCCAGGAATGCCAAGCAAGCGATCAGGGGCATCCTGGATTTCGACTCGGACCTGGCGCTGATCACAGGCGATGAAGATCTTTGCGGCCTCAACTCGATCAACTTCTTTACCGACCATATATCGGTGCTGTTTCCGTGGGAGCATGAACTGAGCTCTGCCCAAGCTCCCAGGCTGTCCGATATCGTGAAATACCCCCTGCTGGGAATCTATGGCAGCACGCTTACGGATTTCATCAGGGAGCATGTTGAAGCGTCCCGCTTGCATGCCGAGTTCAAGATCCTGATCGACAGCTTTGATCCTATCGCACGGCTTGCGGAAGCCAATGCAGGAGTGGCCATCATTCCAGAGTCCGTTGCGCAGCGTTTATGCCAAAAATACCGGACCAAGGCACTGCGAATCAATGAAGCCTGGGCTTTTCGGGAGCGGCGCGCCGTATTCGGCGACATCGACTTTCTCTCTTTTCATGCGCGAACCTTCCTCAATATCCTGATTGAAAAATACTTCCAGATAGATGCCAACTCCGTGGCCCTGGAAGACATGATCGAAAAATAGCCCTTGCCGCCGCCCCATTCAGGCCCCGCTCGTCCGCCCTTCCCTTACCCTTCCAATTGAGCGCCCGAGGCCTCCACCCGGTTCTTTTGCGACGCCCGGTCTTTCTTCAGGAACTCCTGAAATTCGGAGCCGTGCGCGCCGTCGACAATGTAACTATTGGGCGTCACAGCAGCCGACACGAACGAAGGATCCTTCAGCACCTCTGTGTAGACCGCCACCAGCTGTTTCCTGATCTCCTCCGGTAATCCCTTTGGGCCATAGGCGCCAATGGTGTATTTCGCACCAATGCCATCCAGGCCGTTTTCTTCAAAGGTTTCCACATTGGGAAGCGCGGACATGCGCTCCTTGGTGCCCACGCCCAGCCCTTTGACCTTGCCTGCCTTGATCTGCGACAGTGCAGCGCTGCTGCCTGTAAAACATACATCGATGCGTCCCGAAATCAAATCGGGAAACATGGCTGCGGATCCCTTGTAGGGCACGTGGGTCCAACTAATGCCCTGCATTTTTGCCAGCATCGCAATCGGCAGATGGGTGACTCCGCCGATGCCCGCCGAGCCGGCAATGATCGGGTTTTTCTTGGCGTACGCCAGAAACTCCTTCAGATTGCTGACGGGCAGATCCGACCGCGCGACAAGTACCAGCGGGACCTGGGCCAGCAAGATGATGGGTGTCAGCTCCTCTGGAACATAAGACAGCTTCTTGTAGAGAAACTGGCTCTGGGTGATAGGGGCTTCGGTTGAAATCAGGATCGTACGCCCGTCAGGCTCGCTGCGCGAAACCATCTGGGTGGCAATCATTTCATTGGCGCCAGGCTTGTTATCAATAATGATGGGCTGCTTGATGAGCTTGCCGGCCCGATCCCCCAATGCGCGCGCAAAGTTATCTACATTGCCGCCTGCAGAGTACCCGACGATGAACGTCCTTTGCTTGCCTGAATCATTGGCGTTAGCCATTGCATTTGCAAACGGCATCGTCAATCCTGCGGCAACCAGGGTCCTTCTTTTCATGAATTGTCTCCTTTGAGTAACGCTTGAAAGCGGCCTACCTTGCGTCCCAGCCTGCAATAACCTCTGTGGCTTGGGCAAAAACCGCGGATGGGGCCAGAGAAAACCTGCAGCCCTTGAAAACAGGGGCAGGAGCCGGCACGAACTCCCCATCACGCTGCGAAAATGTGCCGTGCATGGAAAGCTGAGGTGACGAAATCGCTTCGGCCATCTCGAGTACCGGTGATACGCAGGCATCCACACCCTGAAAAATCTCTGCCCACTCCTCGCGGGTTCGTGTGGCGAAGGTGTCCTCGAATGCCCGCCGTATGGCCTGCCAGTGGCTTTTGTCTTCGCGCGAAGGCAAATCGCTCAGTCCCAGCGTGGCAATCAGGTTGGCATAGAACTTCGGCTCCAATGCCCCTACGGCCACACGGCGGCCGTCCTTGGTCCGATAGGTGTCATACCAGGGCCGTCCGCCGTCCAAAGCGTTCGAAGCCCTCTCATCGCACCACTGCCCCATGTGCCGGCGGCTGTATATGAGCGACATCAGCACAGATGCGCCGTCGACCATGGCCGCGTCAATGAGTACACGTTGACGCTCGCTGCGCGGTTGGAACAGGGCCGCCAGCAATCCGATCAGGAGAAAGCAGGACCCTCCCGCAAAATCGCCTATGAGATTCAGGGGAATGGCGGGTTTTTCAGCAGGGCCTATCGCGTTGAGGATTCCGGCTACCGCGATGTAGTTGATGTCATGTCCGGCTTCGTTCGCGAGCGGCCCATCCTGCCCCCACCCCGTCATGCGGGCAAAAATGAGTTTCTCGTTGGCCTGGAAAATCTCAGCCGGGCCCAATCCCAGGCGCTCCATGGCCCCGGGGCGCATCCCTTCCACCAGCACGTCAGCTTTCTCGGCAAGCCGCAGAAACACTTGCCTGTCCTGCTCGCGCTTCAGGTCCAGCGAAACCCGGGTTCTGCCCCGCAGGACAGAACCATAGGTATCCGCCGCGCCAAGCGACGCGGGATTTTCAATCCGCACGATGTCTGCCCCCAGATCCGCCAGGACCATGCATGCCCAGGGCACGGGGCCGAGCGCCTCCAGCTCCAGTACGCGCAGCCCGCGCAAGGGTTTGTCTTCCGCCTGATGTGTCATGAGCGTCAGTCCGTCCGGCTCATGACCTGAAGGCATCGATCCCAGTCAACTCTCGTCCCTGGATAAGGGCCAGAATGCCGGGTGTGCCATCGGGGATCGAGAGCGTTTTCACGTCTCGGGCCATCTGCTCCAGTCCCAACTCGGCACTCAAGCCCATGGCGCCATGGACCCGCATGGCCAAAGCGATCGCCCGGTCGCAAGCATCCACCGCGTAGCGCTTGGCCATGGCCGACAGGCCATTGGCTCGTACGTCGTGGTCAATCGCCGACAGCGCGTTGTAGCAAAGCAGCCTCGATGACATGACCAGGGTTTCCATATCGGCCAAATCGACCTGAATGGATTGGAAAGCGCCAATATGCTTTCCAAACTGCTTGCGGACGCCCACATACTCCCTGGCCATATCCAGCGCTTTCTGCGCCAGATGGACCGCCATCAGGCCTACGGCGGGCCGGTTGGCCAACCAGGTGATCGTCAGAAGCCGTGCGGTGTTTTCATCATCAGGACAGATGTTGGACCGCGGCACCCGGCAATCGGTGAAAGACACCTCGCCGAGCGGAGCCTGGCACAAGCCATGCATTTCCACTTCTTCCGCGTCAAATGCGGATTCAGACCGGTCGACGAGAATCCGCCCCATGCGATAGCCGCCCTCCTCACGGGGAATCCGGCAAGTGATGTGAATGACGTCGCAGACCGTTGAGTTCGATATCCATTGCTTGCGCCCGTTGACGATGATGTCGTCTCCACGCCACTCACCCGTGGTCTTGATACCGCGCGGGTCTGACCCGCAATCCGGCTCGGTACTTCCGGTCGCTCCGATCAATGTGCCCTCGATCAACCTGGGAACGAACTTTGATTTCTGTTCCGGTGAACCGCCAAAATAGATGCGTGTGGTGGTGGCCTCATGCGGTTGCACGATGAGTCCCACCGTGGGGGGCATCTGCTCCATGACCAGGCCGTAGTCGAGCATCTTCATGCCCATGCCGCCGCCCTCTTCGGGTATCCGGGCGGAGGTCAAGCCGACATCGGCGGCCTTCGAAAGTATCTCGAGGACATCCTGCCGGGAAAGAGCCGTTCTTTTGCCGCGCGATGCCAGCAATGGCTGTATATGTCTTTCACTGATCTTTCTGGCGGCATCCACCAGCATCATCTGATCTTCAGTCAGCTTGAAGTCCATTTCATCTCCTGCTTCTGTATTCACCCCTACGGGCGCTCCCCCTACGGGCGAACGCTTCCCAAGCGGCCGATC
The DNA here is from genome assembly GCF_049532675.1 of Ottowia sp. VDI28. Classification (NCBI taxonomy): domain Bacteria; kingdom Pseudomonadati; phylum Pseudomonadota; class Betaproteobacteria; order Burkholderiales; family Comamonadaceae; genus Ottowia; species Ottowia sp. VDI28. The sequence goes on from NZ_CP149820.1 coordinate 4,742,164, forward strand.
TTCAAAGGTGCTTCTCGGTGACTTCCACGACGACCCGGCCCACCGTGGAGACATTGAAGAAGCTGTCCATGGTCCTATCCAGGTCTTCAAACGGAATGACCTTGGCAATGGCCTCCGCCTGAGTCAGCTTCAGATCGGCCCCCATTCGGTCCCAAAGCCGCTTGCGCTCAGGCATCTGTAGTTGGCGCGATACGTTGATCCCGAGAATGTCAACCGAGCGCAAGACAAAGGGGAGCACGGTCATCTTGGTGTCCACATGCACCATTCCGGCGATGGCCACCTTGCCATGGGGTTTGACGTTGGCGCACAGCCGATCCAGGAATTGGCCGCCCACGTTATCCATCGCGGCCGCCAGATAAGCCCCGCTGACCATGGGGGCTGGATCCCTCATGAAATCTTCCCGCAGGATGATCTTGCTGGCGCCAATCTTCCTGAGGTATTCGCTCTGCGCAGGCTTGCCCGATATGGCGACCACCTCATAGCCGAGATTGGCCAGCATATTGATGGCCAGGCTGCCAACGCCCCCCGTCGCGCCGGAGATCGCGATGGGACCACCTCCGGGTTCGACACCCGCCTTCTGCAACCGGTCAATGGCCAGTGCCGCTGTCAGGCCGGAGGTTCCCAGCACCATGGCTTCGAACAACGACAGCGATTCGGGCAACGGAACCACCCATTCGGCCGGCACCCGGGCGTAATCGGCGTAGGCCCCATCGTGCATGGTTCCCAGCTGGTAATTGGTGACCGCAACCCGGTCTCCCGGCTTGAATCGCTCATCGGAGGAGCGGACCACCGTACCGGAGAGATCCACGCCTGTGACGCAAGGCCGATCCGTCCGCACGTTGCGGCCCACGCCGCGGGCGGCCATGGCGTCCTTGTAGGTGATGGCAGAGTAGGCCACCCTGATGAGTACCGGCCCGTCATCAATTTCATTCAGGGCAAGCTGCTCGAACTTGCATACGGGCTGTCCGTCGATCGTGTGGACTCGAAACGCCTTGAAGTTTTCCATCTTCCTCTTTCTCAGAAAAATCACATCACAGGATGGATTTGAATCAATCATTCACAAAAACCACCCCGGATTGAATAAGTTCACTCACCTTTTCATCCGAGAGATTCATGTGTTTTTTCAAAAAACTTTCAGTATCTTCCCCAGTTTTTCTTCCGGCCCATCGTATGGATCCAGGTGTTCCACTAAGCTTCGGCGTGATACCTGCCAAAGTGACAGACCCCAGGTCGCCGTCCGGGACGTCAATCAACATATCCCTCGACTTGAAGTAATCATCATTAAAGATATCCTTCATCTTGTAGATTTTTGCGGCGGGAACGTCGTGCCGGTCCAGCATTTGCTGTATCGTGGCCGAATCTTTTCTCCCAACCCATTCCTGGATGAGCCCTTCCAGCTCGGATTCATGGCTGTTTCTGGCTTGCTGAGTTTTGTATTTCGCATTCTCGGCAATTTCAGGTTGATCCATGGCCAACGCCAAACGCCTGAAAATTCCATCCGCCAACGCTGCGATATGGATGTATTCACCATCCTTGCATCTGAAAATCGTGTTGGGTGCGCTGTTGGGCAAACGCGCCCCTGACCGGGTCTCCTCGATGCCCTTCTGGGCATAGGCAGGCACAAACGACTCCATGAAGCTGAAAGCAGACTCAATCAAACTGACGTCGATCACCTGTCCCTTGCCGTTGACGGCCCGTGCTCTCAAGGCCATCAGCGCGCCGATCACGCCATAGAGAGCCGACACGTAATCGGTCAACGGCATTGCCACACGCGAAGGCGGCCGGTCCGGTTCACCAATCAAATCACGCAGGCCGCTCATGGCCTCGCCAATCACCCCGTACCCCGGCCTATTCCGATAATTCCCAGTCTGTCCATATCCACTGATTCGAACCATGATCAACCTGGGGTTCAATCTGGAGAGCTCCTCAAAGCCAAGATTCCATTTTTCCATGGTTCCTGGCCTGAAATTTTCAATCAGAATATCGACATCAGAAATCATTCGGCGAATCAATTCCTGACCTTCACTCCTTTTCAAATCAATGGAAACATTGAGTTTGTTTCTCAGAATGCTGGCCGCATATAAAGATTTTCCTTCAGCATGATGCCCCAGACCACGAATGGGATCACCACCAGGTGATTCAATTTTTATAACTTCGGCACCGAAATCACCCATCAGCCGCCCACAGAAAGGGCCTGATGCTGTCGATCCGATTTCCAAGACTTTCAAACCATGCAAAGCACCAAAATCTTCCAAATGACTCATTTCCATCGCATGCCTTTTTTCCACTGCCTATGGAAATTAAAACATCGCACAAAAAAAATGGAAATTCGATAATTTGAGACGGCCACTTCCAATTGTTGGTAGTCCCGCCTGCCGGCCTGTACGCCTTTCGTCCGAGCACGGTCCACGTTGCCGGCCAGCACATGCTGCAAGCGGAATCCGCCCTCCTCCTACAGCCCTCTCGACGCAAAGGGACAAAAATTCAGGCGTACAGTGAACCCTGTCCAGTGAACTTTTTGACTTAGCACTCACTCCAACAGAGTGCTAAAATACCTGACTATGACTAAAGGACATTCCAAGATGAGCACAGCGGTTTCTGCCTCTGCCCCCAGTGCGGTGGCGCTGGCCAATCCATGGGCCGTCGTCCCGTCCCTGGGCAACCTCGATGCCTACATCACGGCCACCAACCGGCTGCCGATGCTGACGCATGAGGAGGAGCAGCGCTATGCCCGTGAACTGCGCGAGACAGGGAATCTGGAAGCAGCCGGAAAGCTGGTGCTGTCGCACTTGCGGCTGGTCGTTTCCACCTCTCGCCAGTACCTGGGCTATGGCCTGCCCCATGCCGACCTGATTCAGGAGGGCAACGTGGGCCTGATGAAAGCCGTCAAGCGCTTCGACCCTGACCAGGGCGTGCGCCTGGTGAGCTACGCACTGCATTGGATCAAAGCCGAGATCCATGAGTACATTCTGAAAAACTGGCGCCTTGTGAAGGTGGCAACCACCAAAGCACAGCGCAAGCTGTTTTTCAATCTGCGGTCCATGAAGCAAGGCTTCAAGGCCGAGGACGCTGAACAGGAGATCACTTACCGTGACAGCCTGTCCGACGCCCAGATCGACGTGGTGGCTCGCGGGCTGAACGTGAAGCCCGACGAGGTGCGCGAAATGGAAACGCGCCTGTCTGGCGGCGATGTGCTGCTCGACCCGTCACCCAGCGACGACGGTGAGCAGGCTTTCGGCCCCATCGCGTACCTATCGGATGCCAACCACGAACCCACGGCCATGATCGAATCGGCCCAGCGGGACGTCCTGGCCACGGAAGGGATCGCGACCGCCCTGAAAGGCCTGGATGAGCGCAGCCGCCGCATTGTGACCGAGCGCTGGCTGAACGTACGCGACGATGGTTCGGGCGGTATGACGCTGCACGAGCTAGCCGACGAATACGGCGTGAGCGCCGAGCGTATCCGCCAGATCGAGGTGGCAGCCATGAAGAAGATGAAGGCAGCTCTGGCGGAATACGCCTGAGCCTTGAAGGTCCGAAGAAAAGCCGTCCACTGCCTGAGGCAGTGGGCGGTTTTTTCTTGCCCGATCAGGCGCCCTTGAGCAGCAGCTTCACGTCGTCCGCCAATGCTTGGGCGCCGCTGCCATAGCGGGCGTACAAGCGCAACTGGCCTTTCTGGTCGTAGACATAGCTGGCAGCTGTGTGATCCATGGTGTAGCTGGTGGGAGTCTTGCCGTCTACCCGCTTGAAATAGATCTTGAACGCCTTGGCGGTTTCTGCCAGCTTCTCTGGGGAAGCGGCATACAGAGCGACAAAGCTGGGATCGAAGCTGCCCATGTAGGCCTTGAGCACTTCAGGGGTGTCGCGCTCTGGATCGACGCTGATGAAAATCCCCTGCAACTTGTCGCCATCGGCCCCGAGCAGCTTCTTGGCCTCGGCCAATTCGGCCATGGTAGTGGGGCAAACATCCGGGCATTGGGTGTAGCCGAAGAAGAGCACGACGACCTTGCCTTTGTAATCGGCCATGGTGCGAGGCTGACCGTTGAAATCGGTCAATTGGAAATCCTTGGCGTAGTCGGCACCCGTGAGATCCACGCCATGAAATTGAATCTTGGCGTCCGAGCACGCGCCCAGGAAACCTGCGACGGGCAACAGCAGGCCCGCGGCGGCCATGCTTTTCAAGGTTAGACGGCGTTGCATGAAAATCCTCGATTTGACTTGGTGGCCTATAGGCACCAGGTTAAGAAATCAGATGAAGTAGTGGTCCACCAGGAGCGCCGCAAACAGCAGCGCCAGATGGATCAGCGAAAAACGGAAGGTCTTGCGCGCCAGCGCATCGGAGTATGCACGCCACAGTTTGAAGGCATGCCAGATGAAACCGGCGTTCAACACCAATGCCGCCGCCAGATACAACCAGCCGCTCATACCGTAGATGAAAGGCAGCAGGCAGGCAGCCAGCAGGATGAAGGTGTAGAGCAACACCTGCAGCCGCGTGAACTCGTTACCGTGGGTCACCGGCAGCATCGGCAGACCGCTCTTGCGGTAGTCTTCGACGCGGTAGAGCGCCAACGCCCAGAAGTGAGGCGGCGTCCAGAGGAAGATGATCAGGAACATGATCAGCGCCTCAGGGCCGACCTGGTCTGTCATGGCCGCCCAGCCCAGCACGGGGGGCATGGCGCCTGAGGCGCCACCGATGACGATGTTCTGCGGCGTCAGGGGTTTCAGGATTACCGTGTAGATCACCGCATAGCCCACAAAAGTGGCGAAAGTCAGCCACATGGTGAGAGGGTTGATCCAGACGTACAGAATGGCCGAACCCACGGCGCATAGCGCTGCCGAAAAGCTGAGGGCCTGTTTATCAGAAAGTTCTCCGCGCGCGGTCGGCCGCCACGCGGTTCGCTTCATTTGGGCATCGATGCTTTTCTCGATCAGGCAGTTGAAGGCGGCTGCGGCACCGGCAACCAACCAGATACCGATGCAGGCCACGGCCATCCTGGCCAGCTCCGGGCCGCTGGGCAAGCCGGGCACGGCCATCACCATGCCGATCAAGGCGCAGAACACAATCAACTGAACCACGCGCGGCTTGGTCAGTACATAGAACTGGCGCCACACCGGCATGGAAGACACCGAAGCGCCAGGAGCGGCAGGCGCTGTGCTGTTGATGGGTGAAGGAGCAGGAGCTCGCGTATTCATGGGGTAACCTTTTGCAGCACGCCTTGTCCGGCTGGTTGCAATGCATCATTTGCGGCCATGCGGCGGCTGGCGCACAAGGCCCAGGCCAATACGGCCAATAGTGCGGCAGCACCGCCTGTATGCGCCAATGCGGCAACCAGCGGCCAATCCAGCACGACGTTCGAAAGGCCTGTGAGCAGTTGCAATGCCGCGAGCAAACCTATCCAGCGCCTCTGAGCCGCCAGACGGCCCGCCCGGTGCAGGCGCCATACCAGCATGCCCAGCACGATGAACACCGTGTAGGCGAACAAGCGGTGCGTATAGTGAATGGCTGTGAGCGCCGAGAAATCCAGGCCACTGCCGTCGCGCAGGAAACCGAGCGGACGCCACAGTTGAAAGCCCTGAGCAAAATCCATCTCCGGCCACCAGCCCCCCTGGCATTGCGGGAAGGTGTTGCATGCCAGCACCGCGTAGTTGGTACTGACCCAGCCTCCCAGGGCGATCTGCACGCCGACCATCACCGCGGCCAGCCACAACAGCGCACGCAGGCTGCGGGAAAGCTGCTCGCGCACCGCACCTGCGGTTTGCCGGTATTGCTCGGCTTGCACGGCCAACAGCACCAGAAGGCCCGCTCCGCCCAGCAGATGCAAGGTGACGATGGCTGGAAACAGTTTCATGGTGACCGTAAGCGCACCGAAGGCACCCTGGGCACACACCCACAGCAATGTGAAGGTCGGCCACCAAGGGTGAAGCGTGTGCTTCTTCCTCATCGTCTGCGAGCCGTGGCCCGAAGACGATGAAGCACTATTTTCTCTTCGCCATTGCAGCCAGGTCGTCAAAGCCAGCACGATGATGAGCACACCAACCCCAGTGGCCAAATAGCGGTGCACCATCTCAACCCAGGCCTTGCTGTGTGTGACAGGACCGGTAGGCATGGCGGTTTGCGCCGTGGCGATCTGCTCGCGCGCGCCAACGGGACTGGCATGACCATAGCAGCCTGGCCAATCGGGGCACCCCAGACCGGAATCGGTCAGACGAGTGAAAGAGCCGAAGAGAACGAGATCGAAAGTGAGGAACAGGGTCAGCAAGGTCAGCGCCTTCAGGCGCTGGCCGGGGGCGGCGTTACGGTTGCGCAGCCAGATCCAAGCCAGTGGCCCAAGCGCGATCACCGTCCCCATGCCCATCAGGCGCAAGGCGGGTGAGAGGTTGTAAAGCGCGGTCGTATCCATGAAGAACTACCTGCCCGCCTCGTCCCATCCGGCGGAGGCTCGCATCAGGCGCTCCAGGTCGCGCTTGGCTTTGGCGGCGCCAGCCATGTCCATGGCAGCGGGAAAACGCATCATCCAGTGGCCCGCAGGATCGACCACGTAGAGGTGCTCGGGGAGTTGGTGGCCAGAAGCGGGCACCAGCCACTTGGCCAGTTCGTCGGCGGGCACACGCAACACGGTGGCATTGGTCAGGGCGGGACGCAATTCGTCGGGAATACGCTCGCCGTCGCTGACCAGCCAGAGCCAATCCAGGCGGTCCTTGTCTTTGCCCAGGCTTTCACGAAGCTGGCGCTGAAGATACAGGTTCTGTTGGCAGCCGGCGTCGCAAGCCCCTCCGGCCACGCTGATCAGCAGCCATTGCCCTTTGAGCGAGGGCAGTTGCAGCGCGTGGCCGCTCAGGTCGGTGGCAGCCAGAGGCGGTATTTCACGCTGCGGATTCATCAGCTCGCCGAAATTGCGCCGCCCTTCGGGCCGGATGACGTAGTAGCTGAAATAGGAGGCGATCACCGGGAGTGCGCACACCAATGCAACTGCCAGCATCTTCCAGCGGCCGGCGCGCGTCCGCTGGGCGTCCTGCGTGGCGGCGTCTGCCGGTATGGGCATGGAATGCACGGTGAGCCCGAGCGGCTCGTCCTGGGGAGGGCGTGGTTCAGGCACGGCGGGAGTGTATGAGAGGTCTGACAATTTGAAACCAGAGAAAAAGCAGGCCGATCAGTGTGCAAAGGCCAAACCACTGAAAGGCGTAGCCGTAATGCTTGTCCACCCCCGTGGCCGGCTGCGGCCAGTCGCGCAGCAACCCTTCGGATGGCTGGCCGGTCTGGAGAACGGTCACGCTGGCCAACGGCAGGCCCGTTTCGCCTTTGAAGGCATCCAAGTCGAGATTTTGCCGGATCGTACCGCGGCCATCCTGCCCAAGGGCATAAAGCCGTGGCGGTGATGATGCAATACGTCCGGCCACGAGCACTTCGCCCGCAGGGGTTTCGATGGGTGGCAAGGCCGTACGGTCAGTAAAGCTGCGCGGCGCCCAGCCCCGCACCACCAGTACCACGGTCCCACCAGCGGCAAGGCGTAGCGGGGTCAACACGTCAAAACCCTGGCGGCCATCCATCTGCCGGTTGTCGAGATAGACCGTGTGCTCTGGTAGCCATGTGCCGCGCAGGGTAATGGCACGGTGCAACAATTCGTCTGCCTGGGCTGGCGTCAGTATGCGAGCGAGGGTGTTCCCCTCCAGCGCGGGCTGATGCTCGCGGCTGACGATGGCAGCTTGCAGCGCCTCCTTCTGGGCCGCGCGCGCCAACTGCCACCGGCCGAGCGAGAATGTCGCTGCCATGCCGATCACCGCGCCCACAAGCACCAGCCAGAACCGCCACGTACGCCTGCTCACAGGATAATCTCTCCCATGAAGCAATTATTGGTTGGCATCGCATTTATAGGCATCATCGGCAGCCTGGCCTCGGCGCTGTTTTTCATGATGCGAGGCAGCAAACCCGGTGAAGGGAACGACCCCAAGCGCGCGAATCGCATGGTGCGCGCGCTCGCCATGCGGGTGGGGTTGTCGGTACTGCTGTTCATTTGCGTTCTGATTGCCTGGAAACTGGGATACATCCAGCCCACGGGAATTCCACAAGGGCAGTGATTTTTCAATGCGCGGACCACCAGCGTCCGCCCGCCCCGGCTCTCCCCGGTCAAATCACAAAAAAAGCGCCTCCTGGCGCTTTTTTTGTGATGTCTGCCAGAACAACTTACATCCAATAGACAAGGATGTACAGGCCGAGCCAGACCACGTCCACGAAGTGCCAGTACCAAGCCGCGCCCTCGAAACCAAAATGGCGCTCTGGAGTGAAGTGACCCTTCATCAGCCGCAGAGTGATGAACAGCAGCATCAGCATACCCACCAGCACGTGAAAACCGTGGAAGCCGGTCAGCATGAAGAAGGTCGAACCATAGGCGCCGGAACTGAGCTTGAGGTTCAGTTCAGTGTAGGCATGATAGTACTCATAGCCTTGCACGCACAGGAACACAATACCCAACAGCACGGTGAGCCACATGAAGGCAATGGTGCGTCCACGGTTGCCCACCTGCAGGGCGTGGTGAGCGATGGTCAGCGTCACGCCGGACGTGAGCAGCAGAGCGGTGTTGATAGTGGGCAGCCAGAAGGGACCCATCGTCTGGAAAGGTTCGACGATGCCCGCGGGTGAAGCCGTGGCGCCAGGAGAAACGCTGGGCCAGACCGCTTTGAAATCAGGCCAGAGCAACGCATTGTCGAGGCTGCCGAGTATCGGCACCGAGTGGGCACGAGCCCACCACAACGCGGTGAAGAAGGCGCCGAAAAACATCACTTCCGAGAAGATGAACCAGCTCATGCTCCAGCGGTAGGACAGATCGACCTTGCGGCCGTAGAGCCCGCCTTCGCTCTCTCGGACAGATTGGCCAAACCATTGATAGAGGACAAAGAGCCACCACAACAGGCCGAGCAAGCAGACGTACTTGCCCCACGCCGCCCCGTTGATCCATTCAGCCGCGCCGAAGATCAGGAAAAGCAGCCCAATGGCCGCCATGACCGGGTGACGCGAGGGTTCCGGAACGAAGTAGTAAGGCGTCTTGCCGTGGGCGGTGGTACTCATGTTCTAGTTGCTCCTGTACTTTCGTACTCTCTCGTATTCAATGGCTGCGGAAGCAATTTCCGATTTTATGGTTTTGATATTCAGGCAGTCGCCACAGCCCACCTCACGGCGAACAACAGCACGCCGATGAACACCAGCACGCCCAGCAGGGCCGCGATGATCAGATGAAGAGGATTGGCTCTCGCCAGATCGTCCTGGTATTCGCTGTTCTTGCGTACGCCAAGGAGCCCCCAGGCTACCGTACGCATCGAACGCCAGAAAGAGGGCTTGTGCACGATCCGTTGGCCGTTTGCAGAGGCTGTTGGACGAGTCATGCGTCCCCTCCCTTGGCGACGTGGGCAGAAGCATCGGCGGCACTGGTTGATTCCGGCGCTGGCGGCTGCTTGGCACCCACCTCGAAGAAGGTATAGGAGAGCGTGATGGTGGTCACATCCTTGGACAGCCGCGGATCAATGATGAACGCGACCGGCCACTCCTTCTTTTCCCCCGGATCCAGCGTGTACTGGTTGAAGCAGAAGCACTCCAGCTTGTTGAAGTAGGCTCCCGCCTGGCGAGGCGCGTAGCTGGGAATGGCCTGGGCCGCCATGCGGCGGTCCTGCACGTTCTGGAATTCGTACATCACCGTGGCGAGCTCGCCTGGGTGAACCGTCATGGAACGCTGCATGGGCTTGAAGTGCCAGGGGCCACGCGCATTGGCATCGAACTCGACTGTGATGGTTCGGCTGGTGTCGACCTGCGTATTGGCAGGACGCCCGATCCCGCCATTGCCCGGCACCTGGCGCTCCACGAGCGTCAGGATGTTGACACCCGTTGCCTCGCAGATGGCCCGGTAAATCGGGATCATGGCATAGCCGAAGCCGAACATGCCGGCCGCGACTATGGCCAGCTTGCCCACCATCTTGATGTTTTCGTTCTTGATACCCATGGACTCGACGACCGTCCTCAATGGCCCATCAGGATCATGCGCACGATGAACCCGACGAAGAACACCAGCGCGATGGACCCCAGGATCAACCCCAGACGCCGGTTGCTCTTCTTCTGCTCAGGTGTCGCCATGACTTGAAGCTCCACTTGGCTTAGCCAATGACGCGCGTGGCGGTGGCATCCAGCTTGGGCGGATTTTCGAAGGTGTGGAAAGGCGCAGGCGACGGCACTTCCCACTCAAGGCCTTCTGCACCCTCCCAAGGCCGCTGAGGCGCTTTCTCGCCCACGCCGCGCATGGTCGGCACCACCACGAACAGGAAGAAGTACACCTGTGCGAAGCCGAAGAAGAAGGCGCCAACAGAAGCCAGCATGTTGAAATCAGCGAACTGCATGGGGTAGTCGGCATAGCGGCGCGGCATGCCGGCCAGACCCAGGAAGTGCATCGGGAAGAAAGTGACGTTGAAGGAAATCAGCGACCACCAGAAGTGGATCTTTCCGCGCGTTTCGTTGTACATCACGCCAGTCCACTTGGGAGCCCAGTAGTAGTAGCCCGCAAACAGCGCGAACAGCGAACCCGCCACCAGCACGTAGTGGAAATGGGCCACGATGTAGTAGGTGTCCTGGATCTGCGTGTCGATCGGCGCGACGGCGGGGATCAGGCCGGTGAAGCCACCGAGGGTGAACACGAAGATGAAGCCCACCGAGAACAGCATCGGCGTCTCGAAAGTCATGGAGCCGCGCCACATGGTGGCGATCCAGTTGAAGATCTTCACGGCCGTCGGCACGGCGATCAGCATGGTGGCGTACATGAAGAACAGCTGCCCGGTCACCGGCATGCCGGTGGTGAACATGTGGTGCGCCCACACGATGAACGACAGGATGGCGATAGCCGAAGTGGCGTACACCATGGAGGCATAGCCGAACAGCCTCTTGCGGGCGAAGGCGGGGACCACCTGGCTGATGATACCGAACGCCGGCAAGATCATGATGTACACCTCGGGGTGGCCGAAGAACCAGAAGATGTGCTGGTACATCACCGGGTCGCCGCCGCCGGCGGGGTTGAAGAAGCTGGTGCCGAAGTGGCGGTCAGTCAGCGTCATGGTGATGGCGCCAGCCAGCACGGGCATAACGGCAATCAGCAGGTAGGCGGTGATCAGCCAGGTCCAGCAGAACATGGGCATCTTCATCAGCGTCATGCCGGGAGCGCGCATGTTCAAGATAGTGACGATGATGTTGATTGCACCCATGATGGAGCTGGCGCCCATGATGTGCATCGCGAAGATGCCCGCATCCATCGAGGGACCCATCTGCAGCGTGAGGGGCGCATAGAGCGTCCAGCCAGCGGCAGGCGCGCCGCCAGGCATGAAGAAGGAGCCCACCAGCATGAGGCCGGCCGGGATCAGCAGCCAGAAGCTGAAGTTGTTCATGCGCGCGAAGGCCATGTCGCTGGCGCCGATCTGCAGCGGGATCATCCAGTTGGCGTAACCCACGAACGCCGGCATGATGGCACCGAACACCATGATCAGGCCGTGCATGGTGGTGAGCTGGTTGAACAGCTCGGGGTTGACCAGTTGAAGCCCTGGCTCGAACAGTTCAGCACGGATCAGCAGCGCCAGCACCCCGCCCACCATGAGCATGGTGAACGAGAACAGCATGTACAGCGTACCGATGTCCTTGTGGTTGGTGGCGAAGACCCAGCGGCGCCAGCCGGTAGGCGCATGGTGGGCATGATCATCATGCCCGTGGTCGTCATGACCGGTGTGGGAATTTGGAAGTACGGCGCTCATGTGACTGCTCCGGAATAACTGTTCAGTAATTTGTGCGTGCTAGCTGTAGGGCTTATGGGGCTGGGGCTAAGAAGCTTTCAGCCTCACGAGGGGAACTTGCCCTCGCGCGCGGCCTTCATTTCGGCCGGCTGCACAATCTGGCCAGTCTTGTTGGACCAATGGTTCTTGGTGAAGGTCACCACGGCCGCCAACTCAGTGTCAGACAGCTGTTTCCATGCCGGCATGGCGCCATTGTTGCGGCCTTCAAGCACCACGTGCATCTGCTCGGCCGGGCTGCCCAGAACGATCGGGCTGCCGTCCAGCGCCTTGATGGCGCCGCCGCCCTTGCCATTGTCCAGATGGCAAGCCGCGCAGTTGGCCGCGTAGACTTTCTCGCCACGTGCCACCAGATCCGCCAGGTTCCATACCTTGCTCGGGTCATCAGCCAGGGCTTGCAGGCGCTTCTTCTCGCCGTCCACCCATGCCGTGTAGTCTTCAGCCGACAGCACCTTCACGTGGATGGGCATGTAGGCGTGCTCCTTGCCGCACAGCTCGGCGCATTGGCCGTAGAAATCACCGACGCGTTCGGCCTTGAACCAGGTATCGCGCACAAAGCCGGGGATGGCATCCTGCTTGACGCCGAAGGCAGGAACCATCCAGGCGTGAATCACATCGTTGGCGGTCGTGATGATGCGAATCTTCTTGCCCACGGGCACCACCATGGGGTGGTCGACCTTGAGCAGGTAGTCATCGCCTTGGGGGGTGCCGGCGTTCGACAGGGCGCGGTGCGAGGAATCGAGGGTGGAGAGGAAAGAAATGCCTTCGCCTTCACCGTTGATGTAGTCGTAGCCCCATTTCCACTGATAGCCGGTGGCCTTGATGGTGAGGTCTGCGTTGGAGGTGTCTTTTTGCGCCACCACCAGCTTGGTAGCGGGCAGCGCCATCGCGATGACGATGAGAAAAGGGACGATGGTCCAGATGATTTCAACCGTGACCGATTCGTGGAACTTGGCGGGTTTGGCGCCCTTTGACTTGCGATGCTTCCAGACGGAGTAGAACATCACGGAGAACACGGCGACGAAGATGACCAGGCACAGGATCAGCATCATCCAGTGCAGGCTGTACTGCTCGCCAGCGATGAGGGTAACCCCAGGCGTCAGATTGAGCTGATGGACGGCCGGACCGCCGGGCAGGTCATTGACCTTGGCCGCATGAGCGGCGGTCGCTGCCAAGGCTGCTGCCAAGACAGCCGCATGGCGCGAAACACCGGCCAACCTGTTTGAAATGCTCTTCATCGTGTTCACGTTTTCTTGAGTCTCAACCACACAATCTTCGCCCGCAAGCGGTCAGAACCGGCCGGCCTGATTGCTTTCCCGCAACGCCCTGCGTATCTCACCCGCCAGCAGAGGACGCAAGTCGGGTTGTATGTAACGCCCCAATTTCACCCTCCCGCCTGGGCCGCAAACCTCGATCAAGGCTTGTGGCCGCTGACATGATTCGATACGCACTTGTGCGCAACCGAATTCCATTCGCTCCCGCTTACCGGCGCATTCCTGCTCCACGATCAACCTTCCACCGCGCAACGACACTGTTTCGCCGTCGGCCGCATGCCGTGCATAGGCCAGAAAAGCCAAACCCACCGCCAGCAACTCAATGCCGGCAAAGCCGATCACCAGCTTCGCTCCCAGTGCCCAGAACCAGACACCGATCAGCAACGACACCAGGCACAACGACGCGTAAAGCAGCATCAGCTGCCGCGGCGTAACGCTGCAATTGCGCCTGAGCCGCCAATCGAATGCCTGATCAGTCACTTGTGCGAAACGAAATGCTGATGCAGCCTGCAAGGCCCTCTCCAGTCAACCGCTGCACGAAGGAATCCTCCGCGCGCATTAGCCAGCGAGTTTAACCCACTCGTAACCCCTCTCCCCTTGCACGTGGACTTTTTTCAAGAGGGCTTCCTTCGTTCGCGCAGCGCGGCCTTCATATCGTCCAGAGCGATCTCGGTGTGAGCGCTCACCGCCAGGCGCGGTGCAGGCTTGAGCGCGTGCCCGTAAATGATCTCGAAACTGAGCGCGAGCGGCCCATGAGAGGCAGGCTGGCGCAGCTGTCCGCTGAGCTCTTTCTGAAGCCGTGCCCGCCATTGGCGGCCTCTCAGGGCAGGAAAGCGCGCCACATTCAGATTACGGCCCAATCCGCGCAATTCGGCCAACAGGCGCTCCGGCGTCTGGAAAGTCAAGGTGATGCGCTCCATGTCCATGACCGGCTCCGTAAAACCGGCGGCCACGAGTTGATCGCCCCAATCGTGCATGTCGGTGAAGTCCTGCGCCGGCGGCGGCCAGCCCAGCCGGGCATAGAGATCCCTTAGTTCGCGCAGTGTGTCAGGGCCAAGGCAGGAGAACATGACGAAACCGTCAACCGCCAGTGCGCGGTGCCACCCTGCCAGCAGCCGCGCTGGATCGGCTTGTTGGTGAGCGAGCATGTTGGCCCACACCATCTGCATGGCACCCTCAGGCGGCTCCGCCACGGAGGTGGGTGCGCCGGCCCTCGAGGCGGAGCGTGCCCGGCCGAAGCGTTGCCACCAGCGAGGCGTAGGCTCTTGGGCTTCATCGGGTACGGGGCGGGTGCGCGGTTGGACTAGAAAACTTTCTGCCCCAGGATAGTGCGCGGCCACCAACGCATGGCCCTGCATGCCCCCCGCTCAGGCTCCCAGTCGGCCCAGCGCGCCACCGGCAGGCGAATGAATGGCAGACGTTCGGCCATGCGCCGCGCCACCTCTTCGTGGAGCCATGGGGCACTGTCGGCACGGGCAGCCATGGCCGCCCAGCGCTCGGCAGCCAAGGGATCAATACTGGGGGGCTGGATATCGGGCATGAAGGTTGGAGCTTGGAACGTATTGACGTTCTCGCGTCGGATGACGGGATCCAGGCGCAGGACGCAGTATATTGACCGCCCCATGCCTTTACCCACCCGATCGAGCATACCGCTTGCACCTCCGCGCCGCAGGGGCCACCTGGAAAGCTGGCTGCCCAGCCGGTGCCATGTGTGCCATGCCTGGCCTGCCGCTCCGCTATGTGGTAGTTGCATTGCCCAGTTCGGGCGCATCCAGGCGCGCTGCGAATGTTGCGCGCTGCCGCTGGCCGGGGGCGCCAAGGTGTGCGGCGCCTGCCTTCGCGAGCCGCCGCCCATGGACGCCTGCCTGAGCGCGGTCACCTACCAGTGGCCATGGACGGAATGTCTCGCACGCTTCAAGTTCCGGCAGGACACAGGTCTGGCGGGTAGCCTTGCCGCCCTGCTCCTGCGCACGCCAGGGGTGGCGGTCGCGTTGGCCAAGGCAGATGCGGTGTTGCCGCTGCCGCTTGCGCCGGAGCGGTTGGCCGAGCGCGGCTACAACCAGGCGCTGTTGCTGGCACGCAGCCTGACGTCCCGCGGTCTGCTGACCGACGGGCTGCTCCGCACGCGCCACACGCCGCCGCAACGGTCGATGACACGCGAGCAGCGCTTGAAAAGCCTGCATGGCGCATTTGCCGCCAATCCTCTGCGATCATCGATCTTGCGGGGCCGCCGCATCGTGCTCGTCGATGACGTGATGACCACAGGTGCGACCCTGGGCGCTGCCGCCAAGGCACTGCGCGAAGCCGGAGTGGCGCACGTCACGGCGCTGGTGGTGGCTCGCACGGGTATTTAGGGTGCATCATCGCCCCGCCCCTTTTCTTCCTTCCTATGTTTCATATCGTCCTCGTAGAGCCCGAGATTCCACCGAATACCGGCAACGTCATCCGCCTGGCGGCCAACACGGGCTGCATGCTTCACCTGATCGAGCCGCTCGGTTTTTCGATGGATGACAAGCACATGCGCCGCGCCGGCCTTGATTACCACGAGTATGCGGAGGTCCGCCGGCATGCGGATTGGCAGGCGTTCATGGATGCGTTGCAGCCGGATCCAGCGCGCGTGTTCGCGCTCACCACAAAAGGCGAGCGCACGGTGCATGACATGCGCTTTCAAGCGGGTGATTTTTTTGTTTTCGGCGCCGAGACACGCGGGCTCAGCCCGGCCCTGCTGGCGACGTTCGGCTCCACGCAGCGCCTGCGCCTGCCCATGCGCGAGGGGCAGCGCAGCCTGAATCTATCCAACGCGGTCGCGGTGACGGTGTTTGAGGCTTGGAGGCAGACGGGATTTGCCGCCTGAGTGGGTAGGCGAGCAAAAAGAGGCGCAGGGGGCAGGGCAGGTTTGAAACCTGCCCCTATGGGATGGGAAGAGCCCTGCCCGGCTCGCTCAGACGTAGTAGCGCGAGAGTGACTCTGCCACGCACACGGGCTTGCCGGAGCCTTCGCGCTCAATAGTGCAGAGCCAAGCCATCTGCGTGCCGCCTTCGATCGGCGTGGCGCTCAGCAGATTAACCCGCACACGCAGCCGGCTGCCCGAGGGCACAGGCGCCATGAAGCGTACCTTGTTGAGCCCATAGTTGATGCCCATGCGCACACCCTGCACGCTGATCGAGCGATCGAAAAAGCCGGCCAGCATCGACAGCGTGAGATAGCCGTGCGCGATGGTGGCGCCGAAGGGGCCTTCCTTGGCACGCTCTGGATCGACGTGAATCCATTGATGGTCGTCTGTCGCGTCAGCGAACTGATCGATATGCTGCTGCGTGACGGTGTACCAGTCGGTCACCGTGATTTCCTGCCCTGCGCAGGCCGCTAGTTCGTCTAGGGTTTTGAAAGTTTTCACACTAATTTTCCACAATATCCATAGCGTTGCGCACTACCTACGCCGCACTAGAGACAGAAATTCGAAAAGCCGCGGAGCAGGCTATTCCAGGGCACCCGCGGAGCTGGCTCCGCCAGGCCGCTGGGCGCGTCCCCTGGGGGAAGGCGCGTCAGCGACTCAGGGGGTCGTCATCTTTCAAGCCATTCACGGATGCCGTGCCATTGTTCCAGATCGCGTTCCACACGGCCGGGTGCCACGTCGAACAAAGTCAGCCCGCGCGCTGCCAGGTGCACGTAGTTCTGTGTCTGGCGCAGCATGCCGATGACCGGCAGGCCCAGGCTGGCGACAAAGTGCTGCAGCTGGTCGGCGGCGATGGTGCGCTCGTCCACACGCATGCCCACAAGGCCCACGGCGGGTTTTCCGCCTTGGCGCTGCTCGGACACCTGATCGAGAAACTCACGCGTGGCGTAGATATCGAAAATGCTTGCCTGCAACGGCACCAGCACCTTGTCGGCCAGACGCAGCACATCCTTCAGGCGCTTGCCATGCAAGCCCGCAGGCGTGTCCAACACAACGTGGGTAGTGCCCTTGGGTGGGCGCACCACTTCTTCGCGCGCCACGTCCCAGGAGGCGATGGTGCGCGCGGCCCCGGGACGCAGGCCCAGCCACAGGCGGGAAGATTGCTGCCTGTCGATGTCGCCCAGCATCACTGCGTGGCCCTGGGCGGCAAAATAACCCGCGACATTGGTAGCCAGCGTAGATTTACCCACGCCGCCCTTTGGATTGGCAATGATGACCACAGGCATTGGAATGTTTCCTCCTGAGATTCGATTTCCGGTATGTTAGCGGCATGCACTCGCCTTCCACCTGGATGCTCTTCGGGCTCGTCTTCCTCGGCGCAGCCGTCATCGCAGTTCCACTCTTCACCCGGTTGGGGCTAGGCTCGATCATGGGCTACCTGGCTGCAGGCATCGTCATCGGGCCTGGCTCACTGGCCTTGGTGAGCAATGTTGACGACATTTTGCACTTTGCCGAGTTTGGCGTGGTGATGATGCTGTTTCTGGTGGGCTTGGAGCTGGAGCCGCGCCGCCTGTGGACGCTGCGGCGTCCGATTTTCGGGTGGGGATCGCTCCAGGTGGCCAGTTGCGCGGCAGTCATCGCTGGAGCGGCCACGCTGATTTTCGGCGTTCGATGGCAGATTTCGCTGGCGGCGGCGCTGGGCCTGGCGCTTTCTTCGACCGCGGGCGCGCTCCAGGTCATGCAGGAGCGCAACCTCATGCGCACCAGCAGCGGCGAGGCCGGCTTCTCGATTCTGCTTTTCCAGGATGTGGCCGCCATTCCTATCCTGGCCCTGCTTCCGCTTTTGGGCGGAAGCGAATCCCACGGCGGCGGCTGGCTAGAAGCAGCACGTGCCGTGGGAGCCGTGCTGGCAATCCTGGCCAGCGGGCGCCTGTTGCTCAAGCCGCTTTTGCGCTGGATTGCCCGCAGCGGCACCCAGGAGATGTTCACCGCGGCCGCCCTGTTGTTCGTGGTGGGGGTGTCGGCCTTCATGGAAGTGGTGGGACTCTCGATGGCACTTGGCGCCTTCCTGGCAGGGGTGGCGCTGGCCGACAGCGAATACAGGCATGAGCTGGAAACCGATATTGAGCCATTCAAGGGCCTGCTGCTCGGCCTGTTCTTCATGGCCGTGGGCATGAGCATCGACTTTGCCGTGTTGCTGGCATCCCCGTTCAAGGTGCTGGGCATCGTGCTGGGTTTCATGCTGACCAAGCTCACGGTCATCGCCCTGCTGGCACGCGTCATGCGGTTGCCACGCGAGGAGATACCGATTTTCGCGCTGCTGCTCGCGCAGGGCGGTGAATTCGCGTTCGTGGTATTCCAGACTTCCGCCCGCACGGACGTCTTCTCGGCAGCCACCGCTTCGCTGCTGACGGGCGCGGTGGCGCTTTCGATGCTGCTCACCCCCGTTCTACTGCTGATCGTCGACCGCAAGGTGCTGCCGCGCTTTGCCCGGCCCAAGGCCAGCATGAGGGAGCTGGACGAACCCCAATCGGCGCCGGTCATCATTGCCGGCTTCGGGCGGTATGGGCAGATCGTAGGCCGAACGCTCCTGGCGCAGGGCCTGCAAGTCACGGTGCTCGACCACGATGCCGATCTCATACAGCAGACACGCCGTTTCGACTACCGCGTGTTCTATGGCGATGCCACCCGGCTTGATCTGCTGCGCACGGCAGGCGCGGCGACGGCTAAAGTGTTGGTGGTCGCCGTGGACGATGCCGAGCAGGCCGTCAAGATCATCGAGCTGGCCCGCGAGCAGTTTCCGCAGCTGCAGATCGTGGCTCGCGCGCGAGACGTGACGCAATGGCATCAAATCCGCGATCTCGGGGTGAATTTCATCCAACGTGAAGTGTTCGAAAGCAGCCTGCTGACCGCCCGTGAAGTTCTGGAAGCGCTCGGCATGGCGCCCGATGAGACCTACGACCGCGTGCGCAGCTTCCGTGAGCACAACATGCGTCTGCTGGAACTCGTTCACCCGGTCTACAGGGACGAAGAAGCTCTGCTGGCACTGACGCGGCGCGGCCGGCGCGAATTGCAGGATCAGATGGCGGCCGACCGGGCAGAGCGCGTGGAACGCATGGCACGGGAGAAAGCCAGGGAAAGCGCCGCTGAGCCTGGTGCTCCGCAGCAGTGGGTGGCCGAGCCCGAGGCGCCCAGCTCCCCGTGAAGGGAAATCAGATGGGAAACATGTCCCACACCAGCTTGACGCCGGTGAGCAGCATTCCAACGTAAATGAAACGGTAGAACAGCTTCTGATCGATCCGCTGGGCAACTCGAATACCCATCCAGACCCCCAGGGGCGCGAAAGGCAGCAGTGCCAGCGAAGTGCTCATGTTGCGCCAGTCCAGCAAGCCCAGCCAGGCATAAGGAATCCATTTGGCCAGGTTGACGGCGAAAAAAGGTACGCCATGGTGCCCGTGAACACCATGGGAGATAGTCCAAGCGGGATCACATAGGCGTTGAGCGGCGGCCCTCCCGCGTGCGCCACGAAGCTGGTGAAACCCGAAACGCCAGAAAGCAGCACACCCGCCCAGCGCGGCGGCACGCTGCCGGCCTTGGGCTTGAGGAGCAGGCGTTGGGCCAGAAACAGCAGCGTGAACACGCCCACCACGCCAGCCACCCAGCGTGCCTCCAGGAACTTGAACGACAACGCTCCAATCACCAGGCCCACCAGCGCCCATGGCAGCATGAACTTCAGCAGGGCGCGATCGATATGCTTGCGGAAGGCCGCGATGCCAATCAGATCCATGAAGAGCAGCACCGGCATCAGGATCGCCGCCGCCTGGGGCACGGTCACGGCCAGGGCCATCAGAGGCACGGCCAGCGAGCCGAAGCCGGCGCCGAAACCACTCTTGCTGATGCCCATGAGCAACACCGCCGGAATGGCGGCAGCGTAAAAATGCCAGTCAGTGATGATCGGAAGGCTCACGGAAATCGGACGGAGAACAACGTAAACACGTTCTACGTTCTAATGCATGCGGAAGAAGGCGCCACTGTACCCGGTTCAACTTTTTCCGGCTGAGCCACGGCCGAAAGGCCCACCCCATGGGCACAATAGCCGCCCATGGACTTCCTCGACCCGCTGCCGCCCGCCTGGGGCGCCCATCTGCGCATGGCGCTGGAACTCGCCGCCACGCTGGCGTTTGCGCTCTCCGGGGTGATCAAGGCGGCTCGCAAGCGGCTGGATGCCGTGGGGGTGTGTGTCGTGGCGTTCGCCGCGGCTTTTGGCGGCGGCACCTTGCGTGATCTGCTGCTCGATCAGCGTCCGTTTTTCTGGGTCCGGCACATCGAGTTTCTGTGGGCCACCCTGGCTTTGTGCGTGGCGGCCATGTTTTTCATGCGCCAACGCGATCTTCAACCCACCGAGCGAGCCATTCTTTGGCCTGACGCCATCGGGCTGGGGCTGTTCACTGCCGTGGGTGTCGATCTGAGCATCTCGCTGCAACTTCCCGCGCTGATCGCGGTGCTGATGGGGGTGACCACCAGCGTCTTTGGCGGCGTGCTGCGCGATCTTCTTTGCAACGAAATCCCCGGGGCGCTAGCCGATCACCGGCCCTATGCGCTCTGGGCGTTTCTGGGAGGTTGGGTGTATGTGCTGCTGCTCACCATCGGCCTGCCGGGCTGGGTGGTATTGACGGTCACCGTCTCGCTGACGGCCGGGTTGCGCATGCTGTCCGTGCGCTATGGATGGCAGTTGCCCAGTTGGAGGGCGTGATCGGCTGAGGCCAGCCCTCCCCTACATTCAGACTGCACAAATATAGATTCCGCAGGGCGTGCACGAGGTGCGCACTTCGTGCACACCCTGCGGGAGAGAGACAGGAAGGCGGAAAGCGCCGATCAGACCTTCTCAAGGATCACCGCGATCCCCTGGCCTACGCCGATACACATGGTGCACAGCGCATAGCGGCCACCTTGCGCGTGCAGGCGGTTGACAGCCGTGGTGGCCAGACGGGCGCCGGAAGCACCGAGCGGGTGGCCGAGGGCAATGGCACCGCCCCAGGCGTTGACGCGCTCGTCATCGTCTTTCAGGCCGAGCATGCGCAGCACCGCAAGCCCTTGGGCAGCGAAGGCTTCGTTCAGCTCGATGACATCGATCTGATCCAGCTTGAGGCCTGTGAGCGCCAGCACCTTCTCGGTGGCCGGTGCCGGGCCGATGCCCATGACACGTGGCGCCACGCCTGCGGTCGCCATGCCCACCACGCGCGCCTTGGGCGTGAGGCCGTATTTGGCAGCACTGGCCTCGTCGGCCAGCAGCAGCGCGCAAGCACCGTCATTCACGCCGCTGGCGTTGCCGGCGGTCACCGTACCATCGGGCCTGACCACGCCTTTGAGCGCGGCCAGTTTTTCAATGCTGGTTTCACGAGGATGCTCATCCTTATCAACCACCAGCGGATCACCCTTCTTCTGAGCAATGGTGACGGGCGTGATCTCGCGTGCCAGGTGGCCCGCTTTCTGTGCCGCCACGGCGCGCAGTTGGCTGTTCAGGGCCATCTTGTCCTGTGCTTCGCGCTCGATCTTGTAATCAGTGGCTACGTTCTCCGCCGTTTCAGGCATGGAATCAACGCCATACTGGGCCTTCATCAGCTTGTTGACGAAACGCCAGCCGATGGTGGTGTCATAGACGGCGTTGGCGCGGCTGAATGCGCTTTCGGCCTTGGGCATGACGAAAGGCGCCCGGCTCATGCTCTCGACGCCGCCGGCGATCATCAGCGTGGCCTCCTCAGCCTTGATGGCGCGCGCCGCGCTGCCAACGGCATCCAGCCCGGAGCCGCACAGGCGGTTGATGGTGGCGCCCGGCACATCGATCGGCAACCCTGCCAGCAAGCTGCTCATGTGGGCCACGTTGCGGTTGTCTTCGCCAGCCTGGTTGGCACAACCGTAGAGCACGTCCTGCACGGCCTGCCAGTCCACTTTGGGGTTGCGCGCCATCAGCGCCTTGATGGGAATGGCGCCCAGGTCATCGGTACGCACGCTGCTGAGCGAGCCACCGTAGCGGCCGAAAGGCGTCCGGATGGCGTCGCAAATGAAGGCTTGTTTCATGGAAATCTCCAGCTTTGGGTTTGTTGAATGCAAGATGCTTCAACTCGCGATGTTATGCGATTGGGCGGCGGGCAGTGGCGAGGCATGCTACTCTCACGGCCCTATGTTCAGCCCAAGCCAAGCCGATGTCCGCCGCTTTTTCTGCGGCGCCTGGGCCAAATCACGTGCCAACCAGCCCATGGAAGCCATTGAAACCCTGGCCGCCGGCTGGATCGCCGAGCACCCGGAATGGCATGCCGATTTTGCCGATGCAGAAGCGGCCGTGGCGCGCAACTATGGCGACGGATCCGTGGGCGGCAATCCGTTTCTGCATGTATCGATGCACCTTTCCATCAGTGAACAGTGCAGCATCGACCAGCCGCGCGGCATCCGGCAGGCGATGGAGCTCCTGGCAGCGAAACGGGGAAATCTGCACGATGCCCACCATGAAGCCATGGAATGCCTGGGCCAGATGCTGGCCGATGCGCAAAGCAAACGGCAAGCCCCCGATGGTGAAGCCTATGTGGCTTGCGTGCAGAGGCGCGCTACCCGATAGCCACAAGGCGCGCCCAGAAACCTCTTCACCGCACCTGTTCACGCACTAAAACCAGCGCTGAAACAACAAAAAGCCCGCCAATGCAAGCGCACGTGCGGGCTTCGGATCAGGATTGAACGGGCTTTTCAAGCCCGGCGCTTACCTGAAGCGGGATTGAGGGATAGTCTTCAGTTCACTATCAAGCGAGCCAATGTAGTTGGCCATGGCCTTCAGCTCCGCATTGGAGAACTGCTTGGCCATGCCGGCCATGACCGGGTTGGCGCGGCCCCAGGTCTGGTGGCCATTGTCCTTGTAGGACTTGAGGGCCACGTACAGGTAGTCCGGGTATTGGCCCGCGATCTTCGGGTAGCTCGGATCGATAGGCTTGGAGAAATTGTCACCGTGGCAGGACACGCAGGCGCCCTTTTGCAGCAGTTGCGTGACCTGGGCGCTGGGCGCGGGAGGTGTTGCCGCAGGAGCGCTTTCGCCCTCGGTGCGGCCGCTTTGCTCATAGTAGGCAGCCACATCCGCGATGTCCTGCTCCGTCAGCGAGCCAGCGATGGCGCGCATGCTGGGGTGCTTGCGATCGCCTTTTTTGTAGCTTTCAAGCACAGAGGCAATGTACTTGGCATTCTGGCCCGAAATTCGGGGTACCTTGTAGACCTCAGGGAAACTGGACTGATAACCCTTGATACCATGGCAGCCAATGCACATGGCAATCTTTCCGGCACCGGCTTGTGCGTCACCAGTGACACCCTGGGCCTGGGCCGGAAAAGCCGCCACGGCGGCAAGAGTCAGTGCTGCGAACATCGGGGACAAAGCTTTTTTCATTTTGCGCGCACAATTCACGTTGGTTTGATCCGGATCAGCGGAAGATTGTAATCGACCGTCTCTGGTGCCCCTTTTATTGAAATCCCTTCGTTCTGCTCTCTTATCCGACATGAAATTTCAAGGCTCCGAGAACTACGTCGCCACTCAAGATCTGATGCTGGCGGTCAACGCATCCATCACGCTCAAACGGCCTCTGCTGGTCAAGGGCGAACCGGGTACCGGCAAGACCATGCTGGCCGAGGAAGTCGCCCAATCCCTGGGCCTTCCCCTGCTGCAGTGGCACATCAAAAGCACCACGAAGGCGCAGCAAGGCCTCTACGAATACGACGCCGTGAGTCGCCTACGTGACTCGCAACTGGGCGACGAACGTGTGAAGGACATCCACAACTACATCGTCAAGGGTGTGCTGTGGCAGGCCTTTACGGCCGAGGAACCGGTGGCGCTGCTGATCGACGAGATCGACAAGGCCGACATCGAATTCCCGAATGACCTGCTGCGCGAACTCGACCGCATGGAATTCCATTGCTACGAAACGCGCGAGCTGATCAAGGCCAAGCACCGTCCGCTGGTGTTCATTACCTCGAACAACGAGAAAGAGCTTCCTGACGCCTTCCTGCGCCGCTGCTTTTTCCACTATATCAAGTTCCCGGAAGCCGAGACGATGCGCCAGATCGTCGACGTGCACTTCCCGAAACTCAAGCAGGAACTGCTCGCCGCCGCGATGAAGGTGTTCTACGACGTGCGCGGCCTGCCTGGCTTGAAGAAAAAGCCCTCCACCAGCGAACTGCTTGACTGGCTCAAGCTCCTGGTGGCCGAAGACATCCCCCTGACCGCACTGCAAAGCGCTGACAGCAAGGTTTCGGTGCCTCCCCTGGTGGGCGCGCTGCTGAAGAACGAGCAGGACGTCACCCTGTTCGAGAAGCTGGTCTTCATGAACCAGCGCAATCGCTGAACAGGCAGGTATGGCAAAGCCGCCCATGCAGGAGAACCGAACCCCGGCTGTTGGCGAGATGCTGCTGCAGGGCGTCAGCCAGGCCGTGGGTTTCGTGGCAGGCGCCTTGCTGGGACGCGGGCTCGGCTTGCTGTTTGGCTGGAATGCCTTTGCTCCGGACGGCTATACGGGGCCGGCCATGCTGGGCATTGTGCTCATCGGCCTTGGAGGCGGCGCCGGTTTGCAGTTGGCGCGCCGCTGGTACACCCGCCGCCAGTCCCGCCAGGGACCTTGACCGCATGACACTCCAAACTCCGCCTTTCGTATCTCCTGTAACCCTACGCCTCAATGGCGTGCGCCTGGAGCCACTCGCGCTCAGCCATGAAGAAGGCCTGGCCGAAGCCGCCGCCGATGGCAAGCTCTGGGAGCTGCGGATCACTTCCGTGCCGGCACCACAGGAAACGCGTGCCTACATCGAAACCGCCCTGGCCATGCGTGAGGCGGGCAGCCGCTTCGCCTTCGCCGTGCGCGATGATGCCAGCGGCAAAGTGTTGGGCAGCACCAGCTACCACGACATCGTGCCGGCGCTCAAACGGGTGGAGATTGGCTACACCTGGTACCGCCAGAGCGTGCAGCGCACGCACGTCAACACCACCTGCAAGCTGCTCATGATGGGCCACGCCTTCGATACGCTAGGTTGCGCCGTGGTGGGCTGGCGTACCGACAATTTCAACTTCGCAAGCCAGCGGGCTATTGAACGGCTGGGCGCCCGCAGGGATGGCGTGATCCGCCACCATGCCCTGCGGCGCGACGGCACCGTGCGCGATACCGTGATGTACAGCATGGTGGCCGGGGAATGGCCTGAAGCCAAGGCCCAGTTGCTATATCTTCTGAACCGCCGGCAAGATAAAGACTAGAAAGCAGCGCTGTGCAGCCGGGCAATGGCATCCCGGATATCGGCGGGAACCTCCACGGCCTGATGGCTTTGCAGCGAGGTCGTCACCAGCACTTGCCGCATCTGCATGCGCACTTCGCCATCGGCAGCGGCGACGCAGCGCGAATCCAGCGTGATGGAGCGTGTCCCCAGGCGCTCCACCCGCAGTTGCAGCAGCACCTTGTCGCCCATCCTGCTCACTGCGCGGAAATCCGCCTCCAGGCGCACCGTGGGCAAACCGATGCGCCGATCCATGATCAGCTTGTGAAAACCCACGCTCAGTCCGTCATCCACCCAGTCTTCCACCAGGCCATTGAACATCACGAAGTATTGCGGGTAGAAGACGATGCCCGCGGGATCGCAATCGGAAAAACGGATGAGGCGCTCGCGCGAGAAGGCACCTTGAGAAGACTCGTTCATAGGGGCACCTTGTTCATGCACGATTCGCGGCCGCATGCGCGCCAGATCGGGCGCCGCCGGGCAGGCGGTCCCAGGTGGTGGGCGTGACGCCGCGCTCGCGCAGCTTGAATTTCTGGATTTTTCCGTTCTCCGTGCGTGGCAAATCTTCCACCACATCGATATACCGCGGAACGGCGAAGTAAGGCAGGCGCGATTCGCAATAACTTGCCAACTCCCGTGGATCGAGATGCTCGCCAGGGCAGGGAATGAGCGAGGCCATCACCTCATCTTCCGCCAACTCAGACTGTACGGGGTACACCGCCACGGTAGCCACTGCAGGGTGGCTCTGCAGTACTTGCTCTACCTCGTAAGAGGAGATGTTCTCACCGCGCCGGCGAATCGCGTCCTTGGTCCGGTCAATGAAGCGAAAGGCCCCGTCGTGTTCACGCACCACGCGGTCGCCGGTATGGAACCAGCCGCCCCGCCAGGCTTCTTCGGTCTTGTCCGGCATGTTGAAGTAGCCGCTCGCGAAGACATGGGGCTCGCTGGCACGCAGGAGCAACTCCCCGGCTTCGCCATCGGGCAGCTCCGCATCGCTTGCATCGGCCACGCGTGCTTCAAAGCCAGGCTGCAGCCACCCCATGACGCCGCCGCGCGGCGCATCAGGGCGGCTGGCAATAACGAAATTGGTCTCGGTGGAGCCATAGCCTTCGAGCAGTTGCACGCCGGCACGTTGGCGAAAGGCCTGTCCTGCCGCAGCGGGTACGCCCGGCCCGAGGCCAATGCGCACGTGGTGGCCGCGCTCCCCCTCATTTTCAGGCTGCGCCAGCAGAATGGGAACCATGGCGCCCAGCAGGTACACCACCGTGGCGCGGCACTCACGCATGACCGGCCAGAAGCCCGAAGCGGAAAAGCGCGGCAAGTACACCACTTCGGCGCCCGTGAGTGCGGCCTGCGCATAGGTGTTCAGCGCGTTGATATGGAAAAGCGGCAGCGTCGTCGCCAGGACATCGCTATCACCTACTCCCAGTATGCGAGCCGTATGGGCACCCCACCAATAGAACTGCGCATGCGGGCAGGTCACCCCCTTCGATGGGCCGGTGGTACCCGAGGTGTAGAGGATCGCCAGCAGATCCTCCGGTGCGATGTCCGCCGCTGGAGCGCCTTCCACGTCTCTGCCTTGAGGAAAGGCCACGCCACGCAGCCCCCCTGCCGAGCCAATGGCGCTTTCGCCCACCAGCCAGAGCGTCTGCAGCGCGCACTGCGACAGATCCGCGGTTTGCAACCGTCCGATGAAATCCTCATCGATCAGAAGCAGCTTCGCCCCGCTGTTGGCCAGGAAGTATTGAATCTGCGGTCCCATGGCGGCGGTGTTGATCGGCACCGCCACGGCCCCCATCCAGCCGCAGGCCAGGAAGGTCTCGATGCATTCGATGCGATTGCCGCACATCAGCGCAACCCGGTCGCCACGCTGCACACCTGCCTGTCGCAAAAGGGCCGCACGCCGCGCCACCGCAGAAGCGGCTTCGGCATGGGTCCAGTGCGTATCGCCGATCGTCATGGCGGCGCGGCCGCCGAAGAGCGCGGCCTGGCGGCGCAGCATGTGCGGCAGCGTGCGCTCCGATGCGGGCAGCACGTTGTAGCCATTACCCAACTCAGTCATCTTCATCCGTGGCTCCGCCCAGGTAAGTTGCCTGCACACGGGGGTCATTGGCCAGCGACTGCGACTCGCCATGCAGCGCGATCTCGCCGGTCTCCAGCACGTAGCCTTCGTCCGAACTCTCCAGCGCAGCCCGTGCGTTCTGCTCGACGAGCAGGATCGAAACACCGTCGTCCCGAAGCTTGCGCACGATCGTGAGGATGTCGCGCACAATCAGAGGCGCCAAGCCCAGGCTGGGCTCGTCGAGCATCAACAGGCGCGGCTGCGACATCAGTGCGCGGCCGACCGCCAACATCTGCCGCTCGCCGCCCGAGAGCGTATTGGAGCGCTGCGACCGGCGCTCGGCCAGGCGCGGAAAGCGCGCATAGACCTCGTCGAGACGCTGCCGCAGGGCCTGGCTTGAAAGGCGCTTCGAGTAGGCCCCCAGTTGCAGGTTGTCCAGCACCGTCAGTTCCCCAAAGAGCTCGCGCTTCTCGGGTACCAGGCACAGGCCGCGCTCCACACGCGCCTCGACATCCAGCCCGTGCAAGTCCTCGCCTTCGAAGCGCAGCACACCCTTGGAAGGCAGCAAGCCCATGGTGGCGGCCAGCAGCGTGGTCTTGCCCGCGCCGTTGGGCCCGATCACGGAAATGATCTGGCCGGCGTTCAGCGAAAGCGATACGCCGCGCACGGCATCCACTTGCCCATAGGATACGTGCAGGTCACCAATCTCCAGCATGGGCGTGCTCATACAACGCTCCCCAGGTAGGCGGCTTGCACGCGCTGGTCGGCACGTACCTCCGCAGGTAGGCCCTCTATCAGCTTGGAGCCGAAGTTCATCACCACCAGGCGGTCCACCAGTTTCATCACGAAGTCCATGTCGTGTTCCACGATAAGGATGGTCACGCCCTCGTCGCGCAGCTTCCGGAGCAGATCGCCCAAAGCCATCTTTTCCTTGCGGCGCAGGCCGGCAGCGGGCTCATCCAGCACCAGCAGCACAGGATCAGCCGCCAGTGCACGGGCGATTTCCAGAATGCGCTGGGTGCCCAAAGGCAAGCTGCCGGCCAGTTCGTGCGCGCGGTCTGCCAAGCCGATGCGCTCCAGTTGGCGCATGGCCTCATGCAGGATCTGGCGCTCTTCTTCGCGGTCAAGCCGCAGCCCGGCCTTGAGCATGCCGGCGCGGGTGCGCGAATGAGCGCCCAGGGCCACGTTGTCCAGCAAACTCATGTGCGGGCGCAGCTTCACGTGCTGGAACGTGCGCGCCAGGCCCAGGCGCGCCACCTCGCGCTGCGGCATGCCCGAGATGTCGCGCCCCAGGAAAGTCACCTTACCCGCGCTCATAGGCAGGGTACAGGTCAGCAGATTGAACATGGTTGACTTGCCCGCGCCGTTCGGCCCGATGAGGCCGACGATCTCGCCTGCGTTCACATCAAAGCTCACGTCATTCACCGCGATCAGGCCGCCAAAGCGCCTGACGGCCCCCTGCACCGAGAGGATGCGGGCACCGCGCTCAGGCAACTGCCGGTGCGGCAGCGGCACTGCGGGCGGGGTCAGTTGATCGGCCGACCCTGGGGCATGCAAACGGCCGCCCATGACGCGGCGCAGGAATCCCATCAGCCCGCCGCGCGCGAAGTGCAGGAGCAGGATGAACAGCGCCGCGAAAGTAATGGCCTCGAGTTGCCCGGCCCATTGGGTGATCAGCGGAAGCACATCCTGTAGCGTGTTTTTCGCCACCAGCACCAACGCGGCGCCTACCAGCGCGCCCGCCAGTTGCCCCAGCCCCCCGCCACCGCCATCAGCAGGTACTCGATGCTGACGCGCACGTCGAACGGCGCCGGGCTCACGAAACGGTTCATGTGGGCATAGAGCCAGCCGGCGATGCCCGCCAGGAGGGCCGCCAGCACGAACAGCGCCAGACGCACCTTGTAGGCATCGGCCCCCACGCTGGCCAGCAGCACCGCACCGCCGCGCAGGCCGCGAATGGCCCGGCCGGGGCGCGAGGCCAGCAAGTTGTAGCTGAAAAGAAAGGCCAGCCCCACGATCACCCAGATCAGGTAGTACATGGTCCGCGCATCCGACAGCGAGAGGCTGCCGATGGACAGCGGCGGGATGTTCGACAACCCCGTGTGGCGGCCCAACGCATCCACATTGCCAAACAACATCGCAATCGAAAGACCCCAGGCAATGGTCGAGAGCGGCAGAAAATGTCCGCCCAGCCGCAACGTCAGCATGCCGATGGCGAGCGCCGAGAGGCCCGTGAGCGCCAGCGCGAAGACCAACCCGAGCCAGGGCGAAAGCCCTTGCGCCGTAGTCAGCCATGCCGTGGAGTAAGCAGCGATGCCAACGAACGCCGCCTGCCCGAAGGAGGTAGCTCCGCCCACACCAGTCAGCAGCACCAGACCCAAAGCCACCAGGGTGGCGATGCCGATATCGTTGAGCAGCGAGACGCTGAAATTGCCCAGGACCAGTGGCGCGAACGCGATGGCAACCACAATCAGGCCAATCAGCAGCCGGAAGCGAAATACGGCACTCATTGGTCCACCTCTTCTTCCTCTTCATCAGCTTGCGGCATCAGGAAAGAGCGCAACATCAGCACAGGAATGAGCAGGCTGAACACAATCACGTCTTTCAGCGCCCCGCTCCAGAATGAGGCGAAGCTTTCCACCAGGCCCACGGCGATAGCGCCTATGGCGGTCAAGGGATAGCTCACGAGGCCGCCGATGATGGCCGCCACGAAGGCCTTCAAGCCGATGATGAAGCCTGAGTCGTAATACATGGTGGTCACCGGCGCGATGAGCACACCAATCAGGCCTGCCAGCAGCGAGGCGCAACCGTAGGCCAGCATGGCGGTGCGCGCCGGACGGATACCCACCAGCCGCGCCCCTATGCGGTTGACCGCCGTGGCACGCAGCGCCTTGCCCGCGACCGTGCGCTCAAAAACCAGGAAGAAAAGCCCGCTGAGAACGATTGCCGAAATCACCATCAGGATCACCTGCCCGCTCACCGTGAAGCCATCCGCCAACGTCAACATACCGTCGAATAGCGGCGCTGTGCGGGAGCCCTCAGGCCCAAAAAACAGCAGGCCCAGGCCCGACAGCAGAAAGTGCAGCGCCAGCGAGACGATGAGCAGCACCAGGACCGACGCATCGGCGATGGGTTGGTAGACCACCCTCGCCAGCAGCGGCGAGATGGGCACCACCAGCAGCACACTGGCCATGATTTGCAGTGCGGCAGGTACCCCCATGCGTGCCGCCAGCCAAGCCAGCAGGCACGGAATGGCGGGCAATACCCCCCACATCAGCAGCGCCTTGGGAATGCCCGCAACCTCTCCTCGCCGCAGCAGCGAGACGATCTCCGTGATGAGCGCAAGCAGCGCCAGCGTGAGCACCAGCCCGATCGTGGGCGGCATGCGGTTGGTTTCGAAGGCAGCCAGCGTGAGGGCCGCGAAGGCCGCCACGTCGCCGAAAGGCACGAACACCACCCTGGTCACCGAAAAGATCAGCACGAGGCCCAGGCCGGCCAACAGATAAACAGCACCGTTCGCCAGGCCGTCGATGCCCAGGATGAGTGCCACGTCCCATGTCATTTGAGGGGTCCTTCCAAAATCAGATCAATGGCGGCGCGTGGCACGCTCACGGCGCCAGCGTCCACTGGCCCTTGTCCAGCTTCACGATGACGCGGGCCCGCTGGTCAACGCCGTGCAGATCGCCGGGCTTGAAGGTGTAGATGCCGTGTGTGCCCGCCACTTCCTTGGTACTGAAGATCGCGTCGCGCAATGCGGCACGGAATTCCGCTGTGCCCGGCTCGCCGCCCTTGATGGCGCGGGTTGCCGCATCGACAAACACCATCCAGCCGTCGAAGGAGTAAGCCGAGAAGGCGTCTGACGAAGGCGCGTTGTTGACTTTCTGGTAAACCGCGCGGAAATCCAGGCTGATTTTCTTGGTGGGGTAGTCGGCCGGCAGTTGCTCGGCCACAATGATCGGCCCCGTGGGCATCAGCGCGCCTTGTGCCGAGGCGCCCGCCACACGCACGAAATCCGGGTTGATGAGGCCATGCTGTCCATAGATCTGGCCCTTGTACCCGCGCTCCTGCAAAGCCAGGAATGGCAAGGCACCAGGCGTGCCCGCGCCGCCGGTCATCACCACGTCGGGCCTCTGCGCCATGATCTTGAGTATCTGGCCAGTGACGGAGGCATCGGCACGCGCATAGCGCTCATTGCTCACCACCTTGATCCCTTCCTTGGCCGTCGACTTGATGAGCGCCTCGTACACAAGGTCGCCCCATGCGTCGGAAAAGCCTATGTAGCCCACCGTCTTGACCTTGTTGCGCTTCATGCGCTCGACCACCGCGTCCACCATCAACTGGGTGGGTTGGGCCACCGTCATCACCCAAGGGTTGTCAGCCGGGTTCAGCGCTATCGGGGTGAGGCCGATCATGGGCGTCTGGCTCGCCTTGGCCACCTGGGCCATGGCAATGGCGGCGGGCACGCCCGAAGTGCCCATGAGGACGTCGACCTTGTCTTCTTCGACCAGCTTGCGGGCATTGCGGCCGGCCGTGGTCGGATCGCTGCCGTCATCCAGCACAATGAGCTGGATCTTGCGTCCGTTGATCTCACCCTTGTAGGCTTGCGCGGCGGCCATGCCCTTGGAGTAGGGCACGCCCAGTGACGAGTTGGGCCCCGAGAGCGATACGCTCAACCCTACTTTGAAATCTGCCGCAAGCGCGGCGGAGGCAGCCGCGGCCGATAAGGCCAGGGCGGCTGCGCAGCGGGTCATGGTCAGTGTCAAGCTCTTCTTCATCACGGGCTCCTCAAAGGACAGGGTTGTCAGATGAACAGTTGCACCGCTGGCAGCGCGCGTTCGGCCGCCAGCAGATCCACACGTTTTTGCCGCATGCGCAGGCCGTCGGGCGTGCGCGTCAACTCATGGCGATAGCTGCCGGCGAGCACCAACTGGTCCTCGCCTCGCGCCTCGACATACAGGAAGGGGTGCGCAACACGGCTGCCCCTGCTTCGGCATCCAGGCTTTCCACACGCGGTATCTGCAGCACGTGCTGGCAGTGGCTGGGCGGGTGCTGCGAGTGCGCGCGCGGGTCGCGCAGGCGCCGGATGCGCAGCGCCAGCAGCAACCGGTCTTCATAGGCAATGGAGTTATAGGAATGCGCATCTTCCTGATGGCGCCCCAGCAAGGGAACCCAGTAGCGGCCGTCTTCAGTGAAGAGTTCGAGCCACTGCTCCCACCGGCCTTCATCCAGCAGGGCTGCCTCGCCGGTGACGAAGCGGCACAAGGCCGGCTCGCTCAGCAACGGATCGCCGCTCATGCGCCGCCCCCCATCCGGCTGGTCATGAAATCTGCCCAGGCATGGAACTGGTTGCGCATCAACCGTTCATTCGTGCCGTTGACATCTTGCGCGCCCGACTCGGCTTCGCCAGGCCGGTGGTCTCGATGCAGGCTCACCCACTCGTTGCCACCAGCCCGCAGGCCTTTTTGCATGCTCTCGAACAAATGTACGTCGTCATGCGCCACCACGGACATCGGCGAAAACACCAGCCGGTTGTAGCTCAGGGACCGCTCGAACAGCAACTCGGGCGCACCTTCCGCGCGGAAAGCGTAGGCCTCCACCAAGGTGCGGTTCGCCGCCAGAGGGCGGATCACGCGGATGGCCTGAGGGGAGCTTTTGACCGACAGGCTGGGAAAGAGCACTGAGTTCTGCGGCGAGCGCGTCAACACCTCGTTCGCCCTCTCTTCGCCGTGCGCCGCGCGCATGGCTTCCTCGTAGCCGTCCAGCCGCGCGTAGTTGGAATGAATGGAAAACCGCGTCCCCAGCACGCTGTGGCCATGAGGCAGCACGCGCCCGCCCATCTGGTCGAAGAATTCGTAGCCGGCGCCAAAGGGCAGGATTTGCTCCATGGCCATGGGTTTGGGCTCGGTCTCCGCGCGGCCTTCCCACAGCGCGTCGGCCGCGCGCGTGGCCGATTCGTGCGTGGACATGGGATGCACCGTGTCATTGATGTTCTCCAGGTACATCTTCCAGTTGCAATGAATGATGTTGCGCATGGCGCCGCCTGCCAGCGTGAGGCGGCCCTGCGGAGAACGATCAACCAGGTTGTCGATGGCGCGCAAGGCCTCTCCGAAGTAATCCTCGAAGGAGGGGCCTTCATCCGACAGGCGCACGAAGACAAAGTCGCGGTATACCGCCATGCCGCGCACCGGACTCAAGCCCTGACCGGATTCGCAGTTTTTCAGGTTTGTCCCTTCATAGCCGCTTCTGACCGGAACAGCCAGAGGCGCGCCGTCCAGCTTGTAAGTCCAGGCGTGATAGGGGCAGCGGAAGAATTTGCCGGTATTGCCGGAGGCATCGCTCACCAGTTGGGAGCCCTTGTGTGCGCAGCGGTTGTAGAGCACGCGGATGCCGCCATCGGCCTGCCTCACCATCAGCAGAGGCCGGCCGGCGATGTCCTGGGTCAGATAGTCGCCCGCCTGGGGTATCTGGCTGGCATGGCCCAGATAGGCCCAGGTGTTGGCGAAAAACTCCTGCTCCAGCGCGAAGAGCTCGTCGCTCACGTACAGATCGCGGTGCACCCTGTCTTCCTGCACCAGGGCGCGTATGCGGTCGGGATGGTCGCGGTACATGGTGTCCTGCTTCCAGCGCGCCGGCTCAGGGCGCCAGCTTCCATTGGCCTTTTTCCATGCGCACGATCACCACCGCGCGCTGGTCCGAGCCGTAACGGTCCTGGGGTTTGAAGTTGTAGACGCCGTGCGTGCCCGCCAGTTCGCGGGTATTGACAATGGCGTCCTTCAACGCCGTCCGGTAGGCCGGCGTGCCCGGCTCTCCTTTGGCACGCTTGGCGGCGTCGGCCAGCAGGAGATAGGCGTCGTAGGTATAAGCGGAGAAGGCGTCCGTCGGAATGGCGCCATTGAGCTTCTGATAACTTGCGCGGAAATCCATCGACACCTTCTTGATCGGGTTGCTTTCCGGCAGCTGATCGGCCACCAGCACCGGGCCGCTGGGCACCTGCAGGCCTTCAATCGCGGCACCACCCACACGCACGAAATCGGCATTGATCAGGCCGTGCGTGCCATAGATCTGGCCTTTGTAGCCCCGCTGGGCCAGCGCCAGGTAAGGCAGCGCGCCGGGCGTGCCAGAGTTGCCGGCGAACACCGCATCAGGTTTGCCGGCCACGATCTTGAGAATTTGCCCCGCCACAGACGAATCGGAGCGGGCATAGCGCTCGTTGGCCACCACCTTGATGCCGGCAGGCCCTGCGGCCTTGGCCAAGGAGTCATAAGCCAGGTCACCGAGCGCATCGGAAAAGCCAATGAAGGCCACGGTCTTCACGCCGGCCTTCTTCATGCGCTCCACCACCGCCGACACCATCAGCGGAAAGGGTTGCGACACGGTCACGGTCCAAGCGCCCTCTTCGCCCGGGATGACCACGGGCGTGGGAGAGATCAGCGGTGTGCCGGTCTCCTTGGCCACGGCAGCGATCGCCATGGCACCAGGTACCCCCGAGGTACCGATGAGCACGTCCACCTTGTCGTCCACCGCCAGTTTGCGGGCATTGCGGCCCGCAGTGGTGGGATCGGAGGCATCGTCCAGCACGATAAGCTCGACCTTGCGGCCCGCGATAGTGGGCTGCTGCGCTATGGCGGCGCGGATACCCTTCTCATAAGGAACGCCCAAGGCGGCCACCGGGCCCGACAGCGAGCTGATGAAACCGATCTTGATCGTGTCGGCGGCTACGGCGCCGGTGGCTGTGCAAGCAGCCAGTGCGGCAATGGTCAGGTGCGGTAATAAATGCTTCACGGATCCGTTCCCTCCTGTCTTCATTGACTGGGTGCGTTTATTTCACGAGCTTCCACTGCCCTTTTTCGAGCCGGACGACCACGCGCGAACGCTCGTCGGAACCGTAGCGATCCGTGGGTTTGAAGTTGTAGACGCTGTGCGTGCCCACCAGCTCCTTGGTGGAGACAATGGCATCGCGCAGCGCCACGCGGTAAGCCGGCGTGCCAGGCTCACCCTTGGCGCGGGTGGCGGCGTCCAGCATCACCAGCCAGGCGTCGAACGAGTAGGCCGAGAAAGCATCGGTCGGCGCGCTGCCGTTCGCCTTCTGATAGGCCGCACGGAAATCCATGGCCACCTTGCGCATGGGGTTCGATTCAGGCAACTGCTCGGCCACGATCACTGGTCCGGTAGGCGCGAGCAGGCCTTCGACGGCCGCACCGCCCACCCGCACGAAATCAGGATTGATCAGCGCATGCATGCCATAGATCTGCCCCTTGTAGCCGCGCTGGGCCAGCGCCAGATAAGGCAGGGCGCCGGGTGTACCCGAGGTACCCGTGATCACGGCATCAGGCTTCTGGGCCACGATCTTGAGCACCTGCCCCGCCACCGAACTGTCGGCGCGCGCGTACCGCTCGTTGCTCTGCACCTTGATGCCGGCTGGGCCCGCGCTCTTTTGCAGCGCGTCATAGACCAGATCGCCCCAGGCGTCGGAAAAGCCGATGTAGCCGACGGTCTTGACGCCGGATTGCTTCATTCTCTCCACCACCGCACTCACCATCAGCGGCGCAGGCTGCGGCAGCGTGACCATCCAGGCGCCCTCCTCGCCCGGCAGGTTGGCGTTGGCGATGGCGATCAGGGGTGTCTTGGTCTCGCGAGCCACGGCGGCAATGGCCAGTGCGCCCGGCGAACCGGCCGTACCGATGATCAGATCCACCTTGTCTTCCTCTATCAGCTTGCGCGCATTGCGCGCGGCCGTGCTCGGATCCGAGCCATCATCGAGCGACACCATGGTGATCTTGTGGCCTGCCACCTCGGATTTATAGGCGGCGCCAGCCTTGATCCCCTTGTCATAGGGGATACCGAGCGAGGACACCGGCCCCGACAGCGAGGTGATGAAGCCTACCTTGAGGTCGGCGGCGAAAGCCTGGGACACGGCAAGCGCACTCAGGCCGAAAGCCAGACCGGTGCGAAGGCAAAAACGCGCTGTAACTTTCATGGGATTCCTCTCTGGGTTGGTACTCGGGATGAAAAGTGGATGCACGGAAAAATGCTCGGATGCCTGTGTTTTTGAGGCTTGGGGCTTGGCTACAGCGTCAGGCTGCCCACGCTAGTGCCGCCGCAGACATACAGGACCTGGCCGGTCACGAAGCTGGCCGCCGGATCGGCAAAGAAGGAGACGGCACGCGCCACGTCGGCCGACTCGCCGACTCGGCGCACCGGGATGGAAGCCTCCAGCGCCCGCTCGCGTTCGCTGCCTGCCGGAATCACGTCATAGAACATGTCGGTGCGAATGGGGCCTGGCGCCACCACGTTGACAGTGATACCTTCGGGCGCGAGCTCCAGTGCCCAGGTGCGGGCCATGCCCATCATGCCGGCCTTGGTGGCCGAATAGCTGGTGCGTGTCACCGCACCCACCGCCGCGCGGGAAGACATCAGCACGATGCGGCCGAAGCGCTGCGCCCTCATGGTGGGCAGTGCGGCCTGCGTGAGCGCGATGGCCGAGCCCAGGTGCAGATCCACCAGCGCGTCCAGATCGTCCAGCTTGACCTCGGACAGGAGCGCACCGCGAATCACGCCCGCGTTGTGCACGATGGTGTTGACCGCAAACCTCTTCGTCACCTCGGCTGCCGCCTGCAGCGTGGCTGCGCGGTCCATCAAATCCGCCTCCACGCTGTGCATGCGCGGGTGGTCGATATCGGCCGCGCGGCGCGACAGCGAGATGACCTCGCACCCTTCGCTCAGCAATTGCTCGCAGATCGTCTTGCCGATGCCGGCGCTGCCGCCCGTGACCACGGCCACGCGCTTGATCTTCACGTCTTGATCGCGCATCACCTCACTCCTCCACCAATGCCAACACACGCAAGGGGCTGCCGCTGCCCTTCTCGATCTTCAGCGGCGGACAGATCAGCACCGCGCCTGCAGGCGGAAGAAGATCCAGATTGCAGAGGCACTGCAAGCCATAGCGGCCGGCACCGTGCATGAAATAGTGGCAGGGGTAAGGCGGGCGCAGGTGGTAGCCCTGTCCCGCGTCGGTGCCGATGGCCTCGGACCCAAAGCCCAACACATCGCGCTGCTCCACCAGGAAGCGCACCGCCTCGGTGCTGGGGCCAGGCGTGTGTTGCCCTGTCTCGTCGAAGTTCTGATAGGCCTCCGGGTCCTGCCGCTTGGACCAGTCGGTGCGCATCAATACCCACGCCCCGGCCGGAATGCGTCCGTGCGCGGCTTCAAAGCGCTCGATGTCTTCCACGGTGAGCAGGTAATCAGGATCTTTCTTCACCGCTTCGGAGCAATCGATGACACAGGCCGGCGCCACGAAGTGCTGCGCCGGAATGGTGTCCACCGAGTTGTTCGGCAGGTCGCGGCCGGAGATCCAGTGGATCGGCGCATCGAAGTGCGTACCGGTGTGCTCGCCGCAGGAAAAATTGTTCCAGTACCAGCCCGGGCCGCGTTCGTCGTATTTGGAGACTTCCTCGATACGAAAAGGCCAGCACTGCCCCATCTCGGGCGGCAGCGCGATTTGCGGAAATTCAGGTGTCAGCGTTTGCGTGAGGTCCACCACGCG
Source organism: Ottowia sp. VDI28 (assembly GCF_049532675.1). Classification (NCBI taxonomy): domain Bacteria; kingdom Pseudomonadati; phylum Pseudomonadota; class Betaproteobacteria; order Burkholderiales; family Comamonadaceae; genus Ottowia; species Ottowia sp. VDI28. The sequence goes on from NZ_CP149820.1 coordinate 4,780,035, forward strand.
GATGCGGTTGCTGGCCAGGGCGCTCACCAAAGCGCCCAGCGCGCTGGCGGCGGAAGTCAGTGTTTCGGTCGTCATGGTTCGTTCTTTCAGTGAGTTCGGCCTCAGCCACCCGCGGCCAATTCGCGCTCCAGCACTTTCGGGTTGTCGCGCCAGCGTTCCAGCCATTCCTGGGCCACGTCACCGGGGTACACGTCTTCCACGCCATCCCGCAGCGCTTTCACAATGGCGTTGGCCAGAGCGGAAGGTGCCAGCTTGGGCGGGGGCAGGTGTTGGTTCCACTCATCGTCGATCGGCCCCGGGAAGACATTGATCACGCGGATACCCGCTGGCCGCATCTCGGCTCGCAGGCACTGGGCCAGCGAATAAGCCGCCGCCTTGGACGCGCTGAAGGTGCCATGCGGCGGGAAGTTGGAAAGCGCGTAGATGGAAAGCAGGTTCACCCACGCGGTGGCCGAGGTGGTGCCGTCCGCCGAGCGCCCCTTGAGCGCAGGGCCGAACTCCTGCGCCAGGCGCAGAAAGCCGAAGTAGTTGATGTCCATCTCGGCCTTGGCCACGTCGGTGCCGCGGCGCGACCCAATGCCGAAACCACGGTGCACCTCGGCGTTGTTGATGACGATGTCCACCTTGCCGCCGATCGAACCCGCCAGTTGGCTCACTTGGCGGCCGTTGGTCAGATCCAGCGGCACCAGCGCCACCTGCGGCATCGAGGTGATGTCGTCCAGGCCGCCAAGATTCTTCCAGGGCTCGGCATGGCCAACCCAAACGATGTCGGCACCGGCTTTCACCAGCGCGCGCACCAGAGCCTGGCCCACCGGGGTTTTACCGTCGGTGACCAGCACCTTGCGGAACTTCGGATCGCTGGTCATTTCTCGCAGCATCTTGTCGTCTGCCATATGGGGGCTCCCTTCATTCGGAAATCCAATCAGTACCGCCTGTCCGGCGCGATCCAGCCGAGCGCCCACGCGCACGCGCACCGGGGCTTCCCCTACTTCGCCGTGCAGGTGCACCACGACCGTGGGGCCCGCGTCCAGATGCACCAGTCCCAGCCGCCAGGGCAGGCGTTCGCGGAAAAAGATCGTTGCTGTGGTGCAGCGTGGTGTTGGCCAGCAACTCTCCCTCGCCGGACTGCTGGCGCCATTGCAAGCTAGGCGACAGGCACTTCCCGCAAGCCTCGCGCGGCGGGTATTGCACCGTGCCGCAGTCCTCGCATTCCTGCAATTCAAAGCGGCCTTCGGCTGCTGCGGCCGTGATGCCCAGTGCCACACGGCCGCGCTGGCCGGGCGGCAGGTTCATCTGCCGCGTACGCAGGACAGGATTTTTGCGCTTGGGGCGCATCAAAGGCATCGTCATTCAGATTTTCCTAAGATGACAGCGCCGGTGCACAGGCACCGGTCATAGGTGACCATTCCGAAACCGCACACCATGCCCAGTTCGGCATCCTTCACCGCACGCTTATCCGCTTGACCGGTCAATTGGCGGATGGCCTCGGTCATGCCAAGAAATCCGCCGGCTGCACCGGCCTGCCCCACCGACAACTGGCCGCCGCTGGTGTTGTTGGGAAAATCACCCGCATAGGTCATATCGTGGGAGCGCACAAACTCGGGGCCCTCGCCTTTCTCGCAGAAGCCCAGATCCTCGAACTGCATCATCACGATGACCGGGTAGTCGTCGTAGGTCTGGATGAAGTCCACATCCTTGGGCTGAATACCGGCCTGGGCATAAAGATCGCCGCGGTCCATGCGCCAGCCGCCCTGCACCATCACCGGATCTTCGGAAAACGCGTTATGGCGCTCAATGGCACCGCGGATCACCACGTGCGGCAAGCCCAGGTCGCGCGCCCGCTGTTCGCTCATGACCAGGAAGGCGTCGGCGCCCGCGCAGGGCATGACACAGTCGAACAGATGGATGGGATCGGAGATCGGCCGTGCCGCCATGTACTCTTCAAGCGTCAGGGGCTTCTTGAAAAGCGCGTTGGGATTGGCCAGCGCGTTGGTGCGCTGAGCTACTGCGATACGGCCGAAGTCCTCACGCAGGGCACCATAGGTGCGCATGTAGTTGGCCGTGATGAAAGCAAAGATCGAGTTGGGGCCTCCCGAACCATAGGGATAGGTGGCGTCGCGCGCGAAATTGCTGAAGGCGCCCAAGGTCTGCCGGAAGGAGTCGACATGATTGGTGTCGGCTGCCACACAGGCCACCACGTCCGCATCGCCCGCCTGCACGGCGCGCGCCGCACGGCGCAGGCACATCACGCCGGAGGCGCCGCCGGTGGGCACATGGTCCAGCCAGCGGGGCGAGATGCCCATGTGCTGCGTCACCCCCACGGCGGTATCGGGCACCAGCGAGAAGCTGGACAGGCACAGGCCGTCGATCTCTTCCTTGGCAATACCGCTTTCCTTCACCAGGGCTGCCAGCGCCTGGCCGATGAACCAGTGCGCAGTGCGGGTGGAATAGCGCTCATAGGGCACTGTCACTGGCACGGCAACAGCCACGCCTTCGTAGGACATGCGTTTCGACGTGCGGGTAGACACGCGGGTGGTTGGGCTGCTCATGCCTGCCTCTTTTTCAAGGTGCGCGTGTCGAAGCAGCCCGCCTGGCCCGGCAGCGCGTGCGCCAGGTCACGCAGTTGCCCGCGCTGGATCTTCTGCGAGGGCGTGAGCGGCAGTGCGTCGACAAAAGCCACGTAGCCGGGGGCCTTGTAGTAGGCCAACTGAGCAAGCGCATGCGCCACGATGCTCTCTGCCAACTGTGCGAGTTCGTGCGTGGATTGGTGCGCGGGTTGGCCGTTGGCCACGTCCTCGCGCAGCACGATGCAGGCCAGCACCTCATCTCCACGCACCACGTCCGGCGTGGCGGCCACGGCAGAGGTCTTCACCGCCGGGTGCTGGTTAAGCACGCTCTCTACCTCCACGGCGGAGATGTTTTCGCCGCTGCGGCGGATCACGTTCTTCTTGCGGTCCACGAAGAAGAGGTTCCCTTCAGCGTCGCGGCGCACCAGATCGCCGGTGTGGAACCAGCCATCGGCCCAGGCCTCATTGGTGGCTTGCTCGTCCTTGAGGTACCCGGAGAAGAAATGCTCCCGGGGATCGGCGCCGCGGGCGCGCACCAGCAGTTCGCCGGGCGTATCTACACCGGCCTCGTGGCCCTCTTCATCGAGCAGCCTCATGTCGAGGAAATCGGGCTGGCGGCCAAAACAGCTGCTGCCCACCAGGCGCGGCTCGCGGTTGGCCATGATGCAGGCACCGGCGCCGGTTTCGGTCATGGCCCATGCCTCCACCAGGGGAAAGCCGAAGCGCTCCTCGAAAGGCGCATGGTTCTTCTTGTCCACGCCGGCGCCGAAACCCCAGCAGATCGCATGGTCACGGTCGGCCGCCGAGGGTGAGGCAGACAGGAGCATGGCCGGCATGACCCCCAGATAGTGCACGATCGTAGCGCGGCTTTCGCGCGCGCTGGCCAGCCAGCTCTTGGGATGGAAGCGGTCAAGCTGCACCAGGCAACCACCGGCCGTCAGCACCACCATGGTGGAGAAAGCCATCGCATTCATATGGTTGAGCGGCAGCGGCGTGATGACGCGCTCGGTGTCCGGGCGGATGCGGCACACGCCGTCAAGCTCGGCATACCATTGGCCGGCGCGCAGGAAATAGCCGTTGCTCAGCATGCAGCCCTTGGGCCGTCCGGTCGTGCCCGAGGTGTAAAGCAACGCACACTCGGTCTGCGTCCCGATGGCTTCGTTGGCACGCGGCGCGGCGCTGGGCGCCTTCGGCACCTCGTCGTCTGCCCCCATGGTCGCGAAGGCCACCCCAGCTTCCCGTGCCGCGGCGTGCAGGTCGGCGGCGCGCTCCGGGAGCGTCACGGCCAGGCCGATTTCACTGTGGCCGATGAGATAGATCAGCTCGGCCGAACGCATCTCCGCGTTGATGGGTACTACGCTCACGCCCAGCGCATTGAGCGCCAGCCAGTGCATGAGGAAAGCCGGGCGGTTCTCCAGCAGCAGGCCCACGCGGTGGCCGTGGCCCCAGCCAGCCTGTGCGTAAGCCTGCCGGAGGCGCTCGATTTCAGCCGCTGCGTCACCCCAGCTCAGGGCCCCTTGCTCGATACCATAGGCGTTGGCGGTCACCGATTCCGTGAACAGAAAGTCCGCCTGCGGCGTGCGGGCAGCGGTGGCCGAGAAAACGTCGTGAACGGTGCGATGCATCGCCGGTCCTTCAGATAAAGAGCTGCACCGCTGGCAGTGCAGCATCGCAGTTCAGCAGGTTCACGCGTTTGAGCGTCATGCGCAGTGCCCCATTCACCCACGTGAGGTGATGGAAGAAGGTGCCCACGTAGAACTGCAGTTCGTCGCCCTGCGATTCGGTGTAATGAAACTCCGTGCGCAGCACATAGTTGTTGGCGGCCTCATCGAACGTCTCTACCGTGGGCACTTGCAGCAGGTGATGGCAGCGGCTGGGCGGCTGCTGGGAGAAGGCGCGCGGGCTCTTCAGGCGCTCGATGCGCAGCTCGCGCAGAAGCTTGTCTTCATACAGGTGCGAGGTATGCTGCAGGCCATCTTCCTGGTCCGGCACCAGCGGCACCCAGTAGAAGGCCTCGTCAGTGAAAAGCGCGTTCCACTCCTCATAGCGTTTTTCATCGAGCAAACGGCACTCGCGCACCACGAAACCGATCAGATCCTCTTTCTGGACGGTGCTCATTGGGCATCTCCTTCCATGCTCGCGGTCATGTAGCGCTCCCAGGCACGGTATTGGTTCCGCATGGAAATTTCGCTGGTGCCGATGGTGGTACGGTCCTTGTCAGCCACCTCATCCGCCTCAAAGTTGCGGTGCAGGCTCACCCAGTCGTTTCCGCTGCCGTGCAGTCCGGCTTGAATCCCCCTGTAGGCCTGCAAATCGTCGTGGCCCACCACGGAGAACGGCGAGTTGATCAACCGGTTGTACATCGTGGTGCGCGCCAGCAGTTCGGGTGGCGCGCCCTTGAGGCGGAAGGTCCAGCTCTCTACCAAGGTCTTGTCCACCGCGATGGGGCGGATCACACGGATCGACTGAATCGCGCCCTTGATGGTCAGGTTGGGGTAGTACACCGTGTTGTGGCGCGCCAAGCCCAGAATCTCTGCCGTGCGCTCCGGGCCATAGGCGGCTTGCATCGCGGCGTCGTATTCCGGGATGGCGGAATACTTGCTGTGGATGGAGAAATGAACACCGGAAAAGCTGTGGCCGTTATCGAACACACGCACGCCCATGTCCTCGAAGAATTTGTATTCCGACATGAAGGGCACGAACTGCTCGATGGCCATGGGCTTGGGTTCGTCCGCGGGTTTGCCGGCCCACATGCTCTTGGCAGTGCCCGCCGAGGACTCGTGCGCCACCATGGGGTGCATAGTGTCGTTGAGGTTCTCGATGAACATCTTCCAATTGCACTGGTGCATGAAGCGCAGGCACCCGCCGGCAATTTCCAGCTCGCCTTCTGGCGACCGGTCGGTCATGTTGTCGATGGAGCTGAGCGAGTCGCCAAAGTACTCTTCGAAGCTCGGCCCCGTGTCGTTGATCTTGACGAAGATGAAGCCGCGATGGCTGCGTACGTTTTTCACCGTCACAAGGCCCTTGGCGGATTCGCATTCCTGCAGGTTGGTGCCTTCATAGCCGTTCTTCAGCGGAATCGACAGCAGCGATCCGTCGGTCTTGAAGGTCCAGGCGTGATAGGGGCAACGGAAAAACTTGCCCGTGTTGCCGCAGGCCGCGCTCACCAGCCGGGAACCCTTGTGGGCACACCGGTTCATCATCGCCTTCACCGTGCCGTCGGTGTGCCGTACCACGATGAGCGGCCGGCCGGCAATCTCCACGCTGATGTAGTCACCCGGCTTGGCCAACTGGCTTTCATGTCCTGCGTAGTTCCATGTATTGGCGAAGAAATGCTCCTGCTCCAGCTCGAACAGCTCCTCGTTGATGTAGAGGTCCCTGTGCACCCGGTCGGGCTGCACCAGGGCACGGATCGCATCCGGATTGCCGCGGTAAGTGGTCATCGTGGGCTCCTTTTTCTTTCGGTGCTTCTTTCAGCGCTCAAATGTCAAGAGTCAGCTTGGCGCTCTTGGCGCGTGAAATGCAGATCTGCATCACGGTGCCCTCGGCTTTCTCCCGGGCCGTGAGCACGTAGTCGCGGTGATCGATCTCGCCCTCGAGCACCGGCGTCGCACACACGCCGCATTCGCCGCGCTTGCAATCGAACAGGGGATCGCACCCATGCTCGATGAGGCAATCCAGAATGGTTTGATCCGCCGGCACGGTAAAGCTCTTGCCGGATTGCGCCAGCACCACTTCGAAGGCACAGTCGCCCTCTTCCACCACAGGTTCGGTGAACAGCTCGAAGTGCACCCGCCCGCTCGGCCAGCCTCGGGCCTGGGCAGCAGCGAGTACCGCGTCCAGCATCACCTTGGGCCCGCAAACGTAGAGTTGATCGTCAGCCAGGCAAGCATCCAGCAGCGGACCGATACCGAGCGGCGCACCCGCATCCACATCGGCATGCACCACGAGGTCGTCGCCCAGCAGAGCCTGCAGCTCCGGCAGAAAGGCCATCAGCTCACGGCTGCGGCCGGCATAGTGCATAAGCACCGGTGCCCCTTCAGCGCGGCGCCTGGCGGCCATGCTGACCAGGGGCGTCACGCCGATGCCACCGGCCACCAGCACCGCTCGGGCCCCGCCCGCATGCACCGGGAAGTCGTTCTTGGGGGCCTCTGCAAGCAGCACGTCGCCCGGCTTCAAGCCCTCATGCATGAAGCGGGAGCCCCCACGTCCCCCATCCTCACGCCGTACGGCAATGACATACTCTGCCGGCGAGAGGGCGCTGTCCAGCTGCGCGGAAGGGTTGATGAGCGAGTAGTGCCGCCAATCCTGTTGGCCGCCGGGCAGGGTGACCTGCACGCGGATGTGGGCGCCGGCGGTAAAACCCGGCAGTGCCGAGCCATCTTCCGAAGCCAGCCGCAGCATGCGGATCAATGGGTTCAAACTGCGCGCCTCGACGACTCGCAGGCGCAATGTGTTGGGCACCGGGTGGTTCATCCGTACGCTCCTTGTTTCAGCCCAATGCGTACTGCGCGAGCTTGGCACGCAGTTGCTTGCCGTGTTCGTCGGCCAGGGCGGCATCGCGCAGTTCGCGCAAGGTGGCAGGGGCCAGCGTGTGGCCTGCGCGGGCAACCGCCGCCATCACCAACTCGTAGTTGGCCACGCCGCGTTCATGGGTGTCGCTGTAGCCCTTTACCAGGCGCTGGCATTGCGCGATCTCCAGCGCCAGCGCTGGGTTGAAGGCGGCCGCTTCGGAAATGCGCGCCAGCCACTGCTCGATGAAGGTGTTCTCCTGAGCAAAGCGCGTAGTGCCGCGCCGCCATCGGCGCGCGGCCGCCACACAGCGCAGCATCAGGTAGCCGTGCAATGAACTCGTGCGCACCACCCGGCCCTTCTGCGTCATGCGTTCCACCAGACGGCGAGGCGCACCTGAGCGCATCAGCCAGCGGCCCAGGCCGCCAGGCAAGGTCTCGCAGATTTCCTGCAGCCGCGGGTGCATGTATTCGTTGATGGCCAGCAGTTGCTCCGCCTGCGCGCCAGACTCTCCTCGTACGCGCTCGAAGCGGGCGGCACGGGTCTTCAGATCGGCCACACGGGCGGTGTCCTCATAGGACATCCATAGAGCCAGATGACGCGCGGTGGCCTCGAACAAGCGCCCGCCATCTTGCACGCCCCTCGACAGAATTACCTGCAAGCGATCCAGGTAGGTCGCAGCGTAGGGCAAGTCCTGGTAATCAATCAGACGGCGCACGCCCTCCAACAGCACCGCCTGCGCCTCGCCTGGAAACTCCTGACGCACACGCTCGACCAGGGCACGTACCCCAGGATGCTTGGGCGCCGGTTCGCGCGGAGCTACCGCCGCAGCGGGCTGAGCGGGTTCTCCCTCCTTCTGCGCCCGCTCGAAGGCCTGCCCGAAAGCGCGCAGGCTGGGCTTGACCCCCACACCGCCGCGCTCGATGGTGGCTTCGAACTGGGCACGGCTGAAAGGCAACACGCCCGTGCCCGCCACGGCGCCAAAGAGTACGGCACTGATCACGCTGCCCGCCTCTTCCGCCGCACGCGCCATGTCGAAACGCACGAAACGCTTGGCAGCGCGCTGCGCATGCTTCAACAATTGCTCGCTGTCCACCCGGCCATCGCCCATGGCCGATTTTTCGTCGATGGAATACACCCGGTGCGTGGAAGCCACGAGCGTGGTGCGCTCCTTCGTCACCAGCCCGCGCTGCACGGCGCGGCCAGCCTCCATCAGTTCGGAGGCCAGCACCACGTCCACGTCGCCCGGCAATGGCATCAGCGCCAACACGGGCCGGCCGCCGTCTTCCTCGGCGCGTGCGCTCGGAAACAGCTCCACGTAATAAATGGTGGCGCCGGTACGCTGCGCCACACCGGGCACCGAGGTCGTCTGGGCAATGTAGCCGTTGTGCTCGCCCAGGTCGACAATCCAGTCAGCCAGTACGCCGCCGCCCTCGCCACCCATGGCCAGGATCGCAATCTTGATGGGTTGTACCGCGTTCATCGTGAGACTCTCTACTTTCTGTTCTTTCCCGGTTCAGAATGCATAGCGTTCACGCCGCTTCGCCTGTCCGCGCTGAAGCCAGCCAATGATGGTGCCGCGCAGGCGTTCGCGCAACCGCTCCCAGCGGCTGGGATTGCTGACGACCTGCGCTTTGTAAAAGGACGGGCACAGTACTGCTGCGTGCGAGACGTCGCCGCAGTTGCCGCAGCCCACGCAGCTGTCGAGCACCGTGGCCACCGGGTCAGTGCGCAACGGATCAGGATTGGGTTTGATCGAAAGCGACGGACAACCCGATAAACGGATGCAGGAGTGATCGCCTGTGCAGGTATCTGAATCCACGCCAAATTTCTCGCGCACCACACGCTCGCCATTGGCAATGGCCTTGCGCACGATCGGCTTTTCACGGCGCTGGCGGTTGAGCATGCATTCGGATTGGGCGATGAGCACCTTCGGGCCAGGCTCCTTCGTGGTGAGCGCCTCACGCAGGGTATCCCGCATGCCGGCCACGTCGTAGGTGCGCCGCATCGTGCGCACCCATTGCACGCCCACGCCGCGCACCGCCTGTTCGATCTCGTGGCCTGTGCTGCGCGTGGCATTGCGCGCCTTGGAGGAAAGAATGTCCTGGCCGCCCGTGGCCGAGGTGTAGTTGTTGTCCACCACGACGGTGAGGTTGTCGCTGCGATTGAAAACCGCGTTGGCAATGCCGCTGGTCAAGCCGTTGTGCCAGAAGCCGCCATCGCCCATCACCGAGATCGCCCGCTTGCCGGCGGGCACATTGAGTGCTGCCGCACCCGCCGCGCCCAGACCATAGCCCATGGTGGTGTTGCCCAGGTGGAAAGGCGGCAGGATGGAGAACAGGTGGCAGCCGATGTCGGCACTGACGTGATGCGGGCCCAGTTCACGCTCCACCAATTTCATGGCGCTGAAAATGGGCCGCTCGGGGCAACCCGTGCAAAACCCAGGCGGACGGGCATGGACCACAGACTCGATAGGCGGCTCGGCCTCGGCAGGCGCGGGCATTTCGTCCGTGGCGGCCACCAGCGGAATCACCTTGCGCGCCGGCTCCGCCTTGGGCTGCGGCTGCAAAACGCCGTAGCGCTCGAAAAACGCCCGCGCGCCCTGGATCATCACGGCGGTGGTGTATTCGCCGGCCATGGGCAGCAAGTCCTTGCCGTGCAACCCGGCCGTGACGCCGGCCTGGCGCAGGATGGCGGCCACGTTCTGTTCGATGAAGTTGGGCTGCCCCTCCTCCACCAGAAGCACCGCGCGCTTGCCTTTGCAAAAGCGCAGCACTTCGCTGTCGATTACCGGGTAGGCTACGTTCATGACATACAACGGCACCTGCGTGTGGCCATATACGTCCGCCAGGCCCAGGCGTTCCAACGCGCGCATGAGCGTGTTGTAGCTGCCGCCTTGCACGATTACACCCAGTTCACCGTCCCCATCCCCGAAGAACTCATTGAGACCACGCTCCTCCACGAAGCGCACCGCGGCGGGCCAGCGTTCCTTGATCTTTTCCTGCTCGTGCAGAAAGCTGGCAGGCGGCAGCACGATGCGGCCGACATCGCGCCGCGGCTGCTCGAGCGCTTCCTTGAGCGTGAACTCGGGCGGCCGGTTGGCGCCCGCCACGAACTGGCCGTGCACATGGCAGGCACGGATGCGCAACTGCAGCATCACCGGGGTATGGCTGGCCTCCGAGAGTTCAAAACCGGTTTTCACCGCCTGAACGATGGACGGCAGATTGGGGCGGGGATCCAGCAGCCAGATCTGCGACTTCATCGCGAAGGCGTGGCTGCGCTCCTGCATGATCGAGGAGCCCTCGCCGTAATCCTCTCCCACGATAATGAGCGCGCCGCCCGTCACGCCGCCCGACGCCAGGTTGGCCAGGGCGTCGGAGGCCACGTTGGTGCCCACCGTCGCCTTGAAAGTGACCGCGCCACGAAGCGGGTAGTTGACCGATGCGGCCAGCGTGGCGGCGGCCGTGGCTTCGCTCGCGCTGTTTTCGAACCGGATACCTTGCTCGGCCAGAATGTCTTGCGCGTCGGCCAGAACATCCATCAGATGAGAAATCGGAGCTCCCTGGTAGCCGGCCACATAGGACACACCAGATTCCAGCAACGCCTTGGTGACCGCCAGAATGCCTTCGCCACTGAACACCTCGCCTTCCGCGAGCTTCAGCTTCTTGACTTCCTCGACAAAGGACCGTTCAGCCATGCTGCTCCTTGAAAACCCTCGAATGCCTCAGGTTCAATGGGCGTATATTATTTAGAGCTAAATATATCCACAATCATGAATAACCCTAACAAGACCGATCCCGCAGATGGCGTACCGCACCGGAGTTTTGTCGAGGACTACCTGCCCGCTCTGCTCGCGCAAGCCAGCAATCTCATCTCGGGAGAATTCCATAAAGTGGCGCGGCACAACGGTTTTTCGGTATCTGAGTGGCGCGTGCTGGCCTCATTGGCTGGGAGCGAGGCCATCAGCATCGGCCAGTTGGCTCAGACCACCGTGATGAAACAACCCACCGTGACCCGCGTGCTGGACCGCATGACCCAGCGCGGGCACGTGGAGCGCTTGGCCCATGGCAGCGACCGCAGGATTACCTTGGTGCGCATCACCCTGGCGGGCGAGCAGGCGGTGGGACAGTTGATGGAATTGGCGCGCGAGCATGAGCAGCGCGTGCTGGAGCCTTTTGGCCTGGAAAGCGCTGAAGCACTGAAAAACACCTTGCGCCGCATGATCGAGCTGCACAGGAACCTGCCAGGGGGCGAGAACGACGACGGAGAAAGCGAGGAAGAAGGAGATCTGGCCTAAGAACGTGTTCAAGATCTCCTCGCGGGTCCCTCGCGACGAGATCTTGAATACGTTCTAACTCTGTGTCACAAGAAAATCGGTCACAGCTTGCGCAAATGCCTCCGGTAGCTGGTCAGGCAAGGGCACCATGCCGCCTTCGATATCCACGATGCGCGCATCTTTCAGGTGCTCCGCCAACTCCGCCGCGTGCGGCGATGAAAAGGGATCCTGCCGCGCGCGGATCAACAGCACGGGCTGCGTGACCCGGCCAATGCGGTCTTCCATGCGGTAGTTCGCCACCGCGCGATGCCCCCCTTCAATGTCGCCCGAAGCCTTGAGGCCGTCCAGCACGAAGGATTGCAGCAGCTCAGGCCGGCCCTCTGGATAGAACGCCTGCCGGTTGCGCCACATTTGCATCAGATGAGCGCCATCCGGTGACGGCTCCACCGCATCGATCGGCGGTCGGTGAGCACGCGCGATACGAAATGCTTCATTCGTGTAAGGCGTGGACGACAGCACGACCGCCCCCACCTTGCGCGAAAAATTCACCGCCAGCTCCACCGCGATCACGCCGCCGGTATGGTGGCCCACGACATGCGCGCGTTCAATACCCAAGGCCTCGAGCAACTCCGCGGCCACCCCGGCCCAGCGCTCGATGCTGGGCTCCCAGGGCGGCGGAGGCGAATCACCGAAGCCGACCGTATCCATGGCGACACCGCGAAAGCGGCGGCCAAGCAGCGGCAACACGGCCCGGTACTCAGCCCAACTGCGCGGACTCTGGTGCAGCAGCAACACCGCAGGCGCGTTCGCGCTTCCGCATTCCGCGAAGTGAACCTGGCCTACGGACAGATCGGCAAATGCGCGGCGGACGAGCATGTCAACCACGCGTGGAATCCGCGGGCGCGCGCCACAACCCCGCATGCCTGAGCATCCCCAGCGTACGCAGGAGCACGTCGCCACGGTAGGCAGCGACATCGCGGTTCTCGTAGTTGTAGAAGCCGCTGCCCGTCTTCAAGCCCAGGCGCCCCTCCTCCATCATGCGGCCCAGGATGGCTGGCGCCTGGTAACGCGCCGCATCGATGGAGCCGGACATCTCCCGGCTGGCATGATGAAGAATGTCGGCTCCGCCGAAGTCGATGAACTCCACCACCCCCAGCGCGGCGAAGCGCAAACCCAGGCCGAAGCGCGTGGCCTTGTCGATTTCTTCCGCGGTGGCGGCCCCTTCCTCGATCATGCGAGCCGCTTCGTTCATCACCAACGCCTGCAGGCGCGGCACGATATAGCCTGGCGTCGGCCCGCACACCACGGGCAGCTTGCCGATGCCCTCCAGCGCTGCCTTGGCGCGTTCCAGTACGGCAGGATCGGTCCCCTCATGGCGGCTCAACTCCACCACCGGGATCACATAGGCGGGATTCAGCCAATGCACATTGAGGAACCGCTCCGGCCGCTTGACGAACTGTGCAATCTGCGTCACCAGAATGCTGCTGGTGGTGGACGTGAGAATGGCCTCCTCAGGACAATGCTCGTTGATGTGCGCGAAGGCTTCCTGCTTGGCCTCCAGCGTTTCGGGCACGCCCTCGAACACCAATTCGGCCGCTGCCAGCGCCCCGGGCGCAGCATCCGCACGCACCAGTTGTACGCGCTCCGCAATGACAGGCACCTGCTCGGGAGCCAACGCGCCCAGCGCGGCCAAACCCGCCAGGCTGCCTTCAATCTCTGCACGTGCCTCGCCGGCGAGTTTCTCCCAGGCCTCGCCGCTGCGAGTGCGTAGATCCACCAGCGAGACGCGATGGCCCGCATAGGCAAAGGCGATGGCAATACCCCGCCCCATGCGCCCGGCACCCACCGCGACAATGCGCGGCATGCCCTGGATCTCAGCGCCCGTCATGCAGGCGCTCCTTCAGCTCGGCTTGCGGCAGCCCGGCCAGGCCCAGAGACTCCAGTGTGCGTGGCCCCTTGCGAAGATCCCTCCCCAGGAATCCGCCCACGATGGCGAGCAGCCCCTGCGCAATAGGGGCATCCACCCCCGCGTAGCGGGCGGCCGAAGCCAGGAAAGCCAGGCCCATCTCGGTATCTTCCGCGATATAGCGGTGGGTATGCAGATCGATGTGTTCCCGCCAGTCGCCTGACTTCACGAGTTGCTTGTGCGCATCCCCGTACATCCATTTGTCGTTGTTGTAGTGATCGGCCAGCGGATAATGCGGCGCGGCATGGCCGAATGCCTCGCGTACGGCCATACGCTCATGATCCAACTGGTCGGTGACGGCACGCACCGCGGGTTGCGTCCCCTCATTGTGAATGTCCCAACGCTCGAAGTGCTGCAGCGGCGCCGCGTTCATCACCATGAGCGGCGGATGAATGATGGGACCGGCATTCATCAGCGCGCCCGAGAGCGCGTCTCCGCAGCCATGCACCGACGGATAGGCTTTCCGGATCACTTCGATGGCTTCCTTCTCTTTGCGCGCGGGATAGACCCCCGTGGGCAGATGGATGGCCCGAATGGTCAGGTTCACTTCGCGGTCACCGTGCTTGCGGGCAAGGTAGGGCAAGGTACCGGTCTCGGCCCAGGCCACATCGGCCAGGTTGCCCGACTCGCGCACGATCTGCGCCATGACGTAACTGCCGAAGGTGCCTGGCGGGATGAAGACCACTTGCCCGTCCACCAAGTGCGGCGCCATCGCGCGGGAGATGTCGTTCTGTGCAATGGCGGGTGACGGAATCACGATCAGTTCGGCCCCGCGCAGGGCATCGCCCATGTTCGCGGTAGCCAGAGCGATGGGGACGTCGCGCTCGCCCTGCGCGTCCTTCAGGCGAATCGAGCCGGCCTGGATCAGCGAGGCCAATGCGGAAGCATCACGGCGCCACAGGCGCACCTCATGGCCGGCCTCGGACAAATCGGCGGCGGCGGCGTAGCAGCCATGGCCACCCCCTAAAACTGCGATCTTCATGAATATGTCTCCTTGATTGCTCCGCATCGCGCGAAGCAAAAGTGTCCTCAGACATATTCATCGCGGATCAGAGATTTTCTTTATACATCAACATATCCATTATCATGCAATTTATTTGCCGGCCCCATCCTTCGAAGACCTCGCAAAGGAGTGGCTCAAGGGGTGCGCGGGGCGCTCGTGGACACGTTCTGGGCCCAATCGGCCAGCACGGCATGCGCCGACAGATAGCTGGCCACCGCCCGCCGGTAGTCGTTCTGCGCCATCACACGCGAGGCCTCCACCGAGGCCAGTTCGGCATAGGCGTTGACCAGCTCGATCAGGCTGCGCCGGCCCACCTTGAACTGCAGCTCGTACAGCTCCACCACACTGGCCGATGCGCCGATCTGCTGCTCTGCGGCCTTGATCTGCAACTGGCTCTGCGCCATGTCCGCTTCTGCTGTGGCGCTGCGCTCGGCCACATCGCGCTCCAGCAACTCTCCTCGCCGTTCGGCCGCAACGATCTGCCTGGCGGCGCTTTGCGCGGTGTAATCCGCGCTGCGGTCGAAGAAAGCCCAGTTGAGCACCACCCTTGTATAAGACTGGTTGCCCACCCCGGCCTCCAGGTCCACCCGCGGCCAGCGCTGGCGCTCCAGTGTGCGCTGATCGAAACGCACCGACTCGGCCTCGCGCTGCTGCGCCTGCACGCCCGGATGCACCCGGGTAACCGTATCTGCCGGTAGACGCGCGCGCCACTCGGCGCCAAGGGGATCTTCCAGCGTCGGCGTCTGGCGGGTGTAGCGTGTCAGGCGGGACAAGGCCAGCTTCATCGCCTTTTCATAATCCACGATGCGCATGCGCACCTGCAAAGCCCGTGATTGGGCTTGTACCAACTCATAGCGCCGGCCACGGTCGTTGGCCACCACCACCTCCAGATCGCCGATGATCTTCTCGTGGCGCTTCAAATTGCGCTGTTCGGATTCCATCAGCTCCTTGGAGCGCAGCGCCTCCAGATACAGGCCCGTCACGTTGGTGGCAACGGTTTCGCGGGTCTCCACCGTATGTAGGCGCAGGGACTGCTGCTTCAGCGTGTCGCGTTCAATGGCCGAGTCGATTGAGCCCGCCGCATACAGGTTGACGCGGCCCACTACCCCTCGAAATGGCTGGCTATAGTCCGCCGGATTGGACAGATAGCTACCCGCCTGCGCCCCCAGTGTCGGGTAGTGCTGCGCCCGCGTGGCCTCAGCCCGCGATCCGGCCACCTCTTCATTGGCACGCGCCTCCAGAATCGCCGGATCGGTACTGACCGCCTCCTCGATCAACGCCGGCAGGCCCGCGGCCTGGCTGACGCTGAGCACCCCCTGAAAAAGAACCGCCGCCAGGGCGGCCGGCAATCGATGACTCATGATTTTCGTTGCGTCCAATGAAGATGTCCTGGTTCCCAGGAAAGCGATGCGTGTCATCCGAAGGCGGCGTCAAGCCGGCTCAACGCTCGCGAAGAGCCTGCTTCAAGCGCGTGATGGGCTTGGTCAGGTACTGAAACACCGTTTTCTCGCCCGTCTTGATATCCACCGTGGCAATCATTCCGGGGATGATGGGCAGCGCCTTGCCTGTCCTGTCGGTCAGGTGGTTGTCATGCGTCTCGACGATCACCCGGTAGTAAGACTCCTCTGGATTGAGCTTCAGCTCACTCGGGCGGCGGTTGTCCTGCAAGGTATCGGGGCTGATCAGTTTCACGACCCCGTTCAATCCGCCGTACAACGAATAGTCATAAGCCGTCAACTTGACCAGCGCCTGGTCGCTGGGCTTGATGAAGGCCACGTCCTGCGGCCGGATGTAGCCCTCCACCAGTAGCGGGCCTTCGACCGGCACGATTTCCATGATGCCCTGGCCGGCACCGATCACACCGCCCACCGTGTTGATGCGGATGTTCTTCACCACCCCGCGCAGCGGCGCCTTGATCTCCGAGCGCTTCACCGGGTCGGCCCGTGCAACCATGGTTTCCTCGCTTTGCGCGAGCTCCGCCTCTACACGCACGAGCTCGGTGTTGGCATCTGACTGGAATTTGTTGCGCCGCTCGGTAATCTGAAGCTGCAGCTCGTTGGACTGCCGCTTCATCCGCAGGATTTCCACCTCCGATACGACCCCTTTGGCCGCCATTGGTTCGGTGATGGCAATCTCGTTGTCCAGCAGCCGCTTGCTTTGCAGCAGCCCTTGGACCGACTCATTCACAGCGCGTGTACGCGTGCGGTAGGCTGCGGTCTCGCGCGCGATCAGCTCCGCTGGCGCGTCGGCATCAAACTTGAGCGGCGTACCGTATGACTCCGCGCGCAGCCGCACGGCCGTGGCACGCAGGGCATCGACCTTGTTGCGCGATTCGCGGAACACGGCAGACGACCGGGCGGTATCCAGCCTGACCAACACCTGGTCGGCTTCCACCAGATCGCCCTCTCGGACCAACAGCTCCGAAAGCACCCCGGGATCCAGGCTCTGGATCACCTGCTCACGGCTCGAGGGAATCACACTGCCCTGCCCCCGCGTGACCTCTTCCACATTGCTGAAGTAAGCCCACGCCACGAAGGCGGCCACCAGCAGCGTCAGCAGGCCGACGGTCAAGGCCATGCCATAGTGGCGCTCATTCTGCAAAGCCGCATTCAAATCGCTGAGCAAGGCCAGATCAGCCTGCGCCACGGGCGCCCTGCGATCATCACGTTTACGCCACATGAGCTTGCTCCTCGTTGGCCTGAGCGATCGCACCGCCCCCATTGGAGGGTGGAGAAAGAGGCGGGTTCTGGGGCAGGTTCTGCGGCGGCTGGCCGCCCTGCGCTGGCGGATTCCCTCCGCGCACTACGGTCACCCGCGGCTGCACCGCCAACCTGCCCTTGACCGGCGCTGCTTTCGCGCCCACCGCCGGAACTTCGCCGCGCAAGGCTTGCAGCACTTCATCACGCGGACCATCCATGACCACCCGGCCCTGGTCGATCACCACGATGCGCTGCACGAAAGGCAGCACCTGCGGGCGGTGCGTGACCACCACCATGGTCCGCTCCTGCACCCAATCAGCCACGGCCTGCAAGGCTGCACGCTCACTGGCGTCGTCCAACCCGCTGGTGGGCTCATCCAGCAACACCACGCTGGGATCACGCAGGCTGAGCCGGGCCAGACCCACAATCTGCCGCTGCCCGCCCGAGAGGCCATGACCGTCTTCACCAATCGGCATGTTCAGGCCCAAGGGGTGCGATTGCACCATCTTGTCCAGGCCGAAGCGGCGAAGCGCCGTGATCAACTCTTCGTCGCTGGAGAGCCTGTCCATCCGGCCCATCTCCAGGTTGTCGCGCAGCGTACCCATGAAAAGCCTGGGATGCTGGCCCAGCAGGCTGACATGGGCCCGCACATCAGCCGGGTCTATCTGGCGCACATCCATGCCATCCAGCAGTACATTGCCTTCGCTGGGCGGATGCAAGCCCGCCATCAAACGCAGCAAGGTGGACTTGCCGCTGCCGATGCGTCCCAGTATGGCAACTTTCTCGCCCGGCATGATGCGCAGATTCAGCTCTTTCAGCACCAGCGGTCCTTGCGCGCCATAGCGGTAACCGGCGGCATCCAGACCCAATTCACCACGCACCCGGCTCAGGCTCAGGTAGCTGCGCGCGGAATCCCGTTCTGTAGGCCGGTCCACAATGGCATCGATACCGCCCAGCGCCACCCGCGCCTGCTGGAACCGCGCCATCAGCCCGGCCACCTGGGAGAGCGGCGCCAGCGCGCGGCCCGAGAGGATCACGCAGGCAATCAGCGCGCCCATGGTGATGCGCTGCGCCGGGTTGTCCGAATGGATCAGGTAAGTGCCCACCAGCACCAGGAACACCGTGTTCATCTGCTGCACCAGCGTGGAAAAATGCACCACGCCGTTGCTCCAGTCCCTCAGCTTGATGGCCGAATGCGCCGTGGCCGCCGTGTACCTGTCCCAGCGCTGCTGCGCCCAGTTGCTGGCGTTATGCGTTTTCAGCGTTTCCAGCCCTTCAAGGGCCTCCACCGCGAGGCCCTGGCGTTGTGAACTCTCCCGCATGGATTCATGCGTGTATTTGGAAAGGGGCACCTGGGCCAGAAGGCCGACCCCTACCACCAGCGGGATCGTGAGCAGCGGCACCAGTGCCAGCGGCCCGGCCACCACCCACATCACCCCGATGAACAGCAGGACGAAAGGCAAATCCACCAGCGCCAGCAATGAGGCGCTGGTCATGAAATCACGCACCGATTCGAATTCGCGCAGGTTGCTGGCATAGGAGCCGGCCGACACCGGCTTGTGCGCGAGATCCATGGCCAGCACACGCCTGAAGAGCGCGGAGCTGATGATCAGATCCGCCTTCTTGCCCGCCACATCAGTCAGCCGCGCGCGGATGGTGCGTGCGATGAACTCGAACAGGTTGGCCACCAGCACCCCGATCGAGAGCACCCACAGCGTTTCATAGGCGCGATTGGGAATCACCCGGTCGTAGACGTTCATCACGTAAAGCGACCCGATCAGCGCCAGCACGTTGATGACCACTGAAGTCACCACCACCTGCGCGTAGTACCCTTTGAAGCGCCAGATAACCCGCCAGAACCAGCCTTTGTCCATGGTGTACTCAGGCAGTTCGGAGCGCTTCTCGCGACGTGCCGGTACCTTGATGAACCAGCAGTAGCCGAGATACACCTCTTCCAGCCGCCAGGCCGGCCAATAGGCGCGGGATCCGTCTTCGCTCAGAATTTCATAGCTGGTGGAACCATCCGGGTCATGCGAGATGGCTGCCACCACCAGAGCACCGCCTTCGCGCGTAGGCACCAGCACGGGGGCCGCCGCCGCGGGTATGCGTTCCAACGGTCTTTTAGTGAGATAGTTCTCGTAGCCCTGGCTTCTCAGCACCTCCTGGAGGTTCTGCAGATCCACGCCGCCCTTGGCGTTGCGCAGCGTTTGCGACGCCAGCGACTTGGCGGATAGCGGCTGGCCCAACAAGCGTGTCAGCAGTGAGATCTGCTCGAACAGATCGGCATTTTTTTCGGACATGAGGGCCTCGGTCAGCCTAGGTTCGGTATTTGCGCGCCGCGCCCCTCAGAGAGAGCTCGGATTCGATGTGTATCATCATGTAAACAGACCGGAATCGAGTAGTTACGAAGGTGTTAATTCCGCCGTTTTCGGGACGTATTTCACGTTTGGCTTGGCTATCTCGCAGCACAAAAAGCCAAGCTGTTTCTGTGAGGAGTCGTTAGCCATGCAGGAGCGGCACTCCCCATTCCGCGCGGGCACACCCCCTCTTCCTGCTGCGTAAAAACAGAAAAAGGAAGTGCGTGGCGCGTCGATGAAGACCGGAAGCCCTGCTTTTCTTAGATCAGCACGAAGTTGTTCGCATTCGGATTGAGCGGATGCGTGTTCGCCGCCACGCTTTCAGTCGAGAATTTGTCGAGTTGCACTTCGACATAGCCTCCGGTATGCCCGTCGGCATAGTGGACCGTGCCCTCGGCTGTCACATCCTGTCCGTCAATCACCCTGTCGGTTGCCGTGGCGGTCACGCTGAGGGCTGTGATGCCGTGTTCGCTCAGGTGGCTCATTTCATCTGCCTGGCTGATACCGTCGTGGTTGGTGTCCTGCCAGATCAGCAGTTGGTTGAACACCGCGTCCTGTGCATCGAGAATGCCGTCGTGGTTGCTGTCGAGCGAGGCCAGTGCCGCCACTCCGTTGATGAACTGGCCGCCACCGAAATGGGGTGTGAACAATTCGCTTCCGCTGTCGATCGTACCGTTGCCATTCAAGTCAAGGGCCAGCATGCCATCGTTGGACGTATTCCAGGCGACCTGCTCGACTTTGCCATCGCCGTCGACGTCGAACGAGGCGGTCGCACCGAAACGATAGCCATCACCATTCAGATCCAGAATGATCGGATCGGCAGCACCGACGAAATTGCTGGCGCTCAGGTTACCGTAGCCCACGCCGTTGATCGTCATGATGTGCTCGACCACCATCCCGTTATTCCCAGGGTTGGAGTCGTCGGAAATAGATACCGAATAGATGCCTGCGTTGGCGGTACTGGTGTCCGTGCTCGAGTAAACGATAAAAATATAGGGTCTCTCTGCAGGGAAATCTTCAGTTGCTGCCTGGATGAAACCTTCAATGGTGCTGTTGTTGCCATCATTCCCAAGTGAGGTCGTCACCCAACTGCTATTCAAAAGCTCGATCACTTCAACATTCGAATTGATGTTCGTCCCAGCTGACGTCACCGTTTGGAAACTACCATCTGTGTAGTTGGTGCCACCAATAACCACCGATATCTTGTCGTTCGCTACCTCGAAGTTGTTGATCGTTGCAAGCGTGTTATCGTTTTGACTCACACCGGCATGGCTGAAGACGATCTTGTCGGCGGCACCATCGCCGCTGCCCAGATCGATCGCCCAGTTTGTCGTGCTGGTACCGGCATTCACCGTGATCTTGTCAGCTCCCGCGCCCGAGTTGACTACGCTGTTATTGCCCGTGCCCGCGCTGATCACATCATTGCCTGAGCCAGTGCTGATGATGTTCGTGCCCGTCGAGCCCGTGATCGTGAAGCTTTCCGTCTGATTCGACAGGTTCAACGTGGTCGTTCCGCTGGTGGCAGTGATGACGACGTTCTCGACACCGGTGATGTGCGCATCATTGGTGCTGGTGAAACTGGTCGCGAGATTCAGGGTATCCGTACCGCCGCCGCCGTCGATCAGCAACGCGTCCTGCGTGACGCCATTGATGGTGTCATTGCCCGTACCGCCATAAATGATGTCGGCCCCCCCACCGCTGTTGATCGTGTCGGCGGTGCCATCCCGGCCCAGCAGTATCTCCCGGCCCGCAGTGCCGTTCACCGTGTTGCCCGTTCCATTGCCTTGCCGGACGATATTGACGGTAGCCACATCCGATGTGTTGCCATCGCTGTTGGTCACCGTGTATTGGAACGATCCGGTGGAACCAGAAGTCAGGGTGAACGTGATCATCCCGCCAGACTGGCTGACCGAGAGCCCGCTGCTGGCGCCGCTCAAATTAATGGAAACGGCGTTACCCACCGCATCATTGCCCAGCAACGCACTGATCGGTATCGATGCCGACGTGGCGTCGGTCAAGATAATGTCGTCGCGCGGCGATCCAACGTAGTTGACATTCAGCGTCTGCGTGGCCGAGGCTTCGTCGCCATCGCGATCGACCACCGCGTAGCCCAGCGTCTCGCTGTAGCTGCTCTGCGCGACCGAGGGCTGGTATTCATACGCGCCCGTCGCGAAGTTGAGCACCAGCGTGCCGCCTTTGAGTGTGGTGATGGTCGCCGTGTGCGTGACCGAGTCGTAGGTGGAACGATTGGTGCCGCTGACCGACAGACTTCCCGTCGCATGGTTGTAGCTGTATGTAGTCCCGTCGATGGTGAGTTTGGACACGCTGCCGCCATCGCCTCCGAAGCCCAGGTTGCTGTTCGACAAGTCACCCGTCAGGAGATTGCTGATCTTGGAAGGAACATGGATGGTGCTCTGCAGCACGCCATCCAACTGGCTCATGTCTGTGACCAGCACGCCATTGGTGTTGGAGCTCGTAGCGCCGTTGTATGCAATGGGGTTGATGTTGGCCTGCGCACCAGAGCCAAGACCCGTGCCAATGCCCAATGCGAATGAATTGATTTGATTCGTCGTCAGGAAATTGGTCCAGGTGGCTTCCTCGGTGGTATTGATGCCGTTGCTCGTGGAAGAAGGATCGCCATCCGTCAGGAAGTAGGAAACGTTCTGTCCATTCGAAAGCTTGCCGGATGCGGCGAAGCCGGAAGTCGCGGCTGACAGAGCGGCATCGTAGTTGGTCCCCCCGTCGGCCGACAAGCCTTCGATCAGGATCTTGGCCTGGTTCGCCGTCAGCCACGTAGCCTGGGCAGTGCCGCTGCTGCTGAATGTGACGACCTGAACACGCACTTCTCCATACTGGTCGTATCCGTCGATGAGGTTGTAGATCGCTTCCTTGGCCAACTGCAGGCGTGTTTTGCCCTCCACCCCTGAGTCGTAATCCATACTCCCCGAAAGATCCAGAACCACCATCAAGTTGGTGTTCACCGAGCTGACAGAGGCGCTTACCGAAGCGTCTGCCGCTCTCGGCGAGTCGTCTTCCACCGTCACGGAGAAGTTGACCGGAGTGGAAGTATTCACGCCATCGCTGACGGTGGCTGAGAATCCCATCGACAGCACGTCCTCGATGCCAGGATTGCCGCCCGCGGGGTGATCGACAGGCCCGAGCAGAGTGGCGGTATAGCTGGCCGAATAGGTCCCGCCAGTGCCCGTGATCCCGCCAACCGCGATCGTCATCACCGGGGTGCTGCCGGCGCTGCCAGTCAGCGTATGCGTGCCCGCGTCCCACGTCCATGTCACGTTCACACCACTTGACGTGACGGCGCCGGATACCGGCCCGCTCAGCGCCACCGTCAATTGGCCCGCTGTGCTGTCTGTGTCGGTGATACTGATCGTGCCGCCGATCTGTGTCTGGTTGGTCGTATCTGTTGGCGTACCTACGGTGTCTATCAAGCCGCCCGACAAACCTTCTTCCGAGACGATGCCGGAAGTGATGCCCGTAAGATGAGGAACTTGAGGCACAGGCGGTATGTCTATGATCGTGCCCTCGCCCAAGGAATCAGTGGCCGTCACCCCTGCCGGCAGCGTGCCCAGCGTCACAGTCACCGTCTCGTTGGCCTCGGCAATCGAATCATTCAAAGTCGTTAAGGTCACCGTGGCCGTGGTTGAACCCGCCGGGATCGTCACCGTCGCAGGCCCTGCGGTGTAGTCGGCGCCTGATGTGGCCGAGCCGCCATAGGTCAGCGGAATCGTGATGGGCGTGGCACTGGTACCACCAGACAACGTTATCGTGTAAACCAGATTACCGCCTTCGCTGACGGATCCTGCATCGCTGATCGCGACAGTCAAGGGAGGCGCGTTGTCCAGGATGGTGCCTTCGCCTATTGGATCGGTCACTGTCACGCCTGCCAGCGAAGGTGTACCCAGGTGAGCAACCACTGTCTCGGAGCTTTCGGCAATCGTGTCGGTGCTCGTCGCCACCGTCAGCGTCCCTGTGGTCTGGCCCGCCAGGATCGTCACGTTGGCCACACCCGTATAGTCGCTGCCGTCCGTTGCCGTGCCCGTGTACGTCACGGGAATCGTAATATCGGTAGCACTGGTGCCACCAGACAGGGTCACCGTGTAGACCAGGTTGCCGCCCTCGGTGACTGACGCTGCGTCGCTGATGGCTACCGTCAATGTCGGCGCACTGTCCAGGATCGTGCCTTCGCCTATTGCGTCGGTCACCGTCACCCCTGCCAGTGAAGGCGTACCCAGATTCGCAATCACTGTCTCAGAACCTTCGGCAATCGTGTCGGTGCTCGTCGCCACCGTCAGCGTACCCGTGGTCTGGCCTGCCAGGATCGTCACGTTGGCTACGCCTGTGTAGTCGCTGCCGTCCGTGGCCGTTCCCGTGTACGTCACAGGAATCGTGATATCTGTACTTGCCGTTCCGCCGGACAGCGTCACCGTGTAAATCAGGTTGCCGCCTTCGGTCACTGACGCTGCATCGCTGATCGCTACCGTCAGTATCGGTGCACTGTCCAGGATGGTGCCCTCACCCGTTCCATCAGTGACTGTCACGCCCGCCAGCGAAGGTGTGCCTAGGTTGGCAATCACTGTCTCAGAGCCTTCAGCAATCGTGTCGGTGCTCGTTGCCACCGTCAGCGTGCCTGTGGTCTGGCCTGCCAGGATCGTCACGTTGGCTACGCCTGTGTAATCGCTGCCGTCCGTGGCCGTTCCTGTGTACGTCACAGGAATCGTGATGTCCGTACTTGCCGTTCCGCCCGTGAGCGTGACTGTATAGACCAGGTTCCCACCTTCGGTCACTGACGCTGCATCGCTGATCGCCACGCTCAGTGTCGGTGCGCTATCCAGGATCGTGCCTTCGCCTGTTGCATCGGTTACCGTCACCCCTGCCAGTGAAGGTGTACCCAGATGGGCGATCACCGTCTCAGAGGGTTCAGCGATCGTGTCGGTGCTCGTCGCCACCGTCAGCGTACCCGTGGTCTGACCCGCCGGGATCGTCACGTTGGCTACGCCCGTGTAGTCGCTACCGTCCGTTGCCGTGCCCGTGTACGTCACGGGAATCGTGATATCGGTAGCACTGGTGCCACCAGACAGGGTCACCGTGTAGACCAGGTTGCCGCCCTCGGTGACTGACGCTGCATCGCTGATGGCCACCGTCAATGTCGGTGCGCTGTCCAGAATCGTGCCTTCGCCTATTGGATCGGTCACTGTCACGCCTGCCAGTGAGGGTGTGCCCAGGTGAGCGATCACCGTCTCGGAACCCTCAGCAATCGTGTCAGTGCTTGTCGCCACCGTCAGCGTCCCTGTGGTCTGGCCCGCCAGGATCGTCACATTGGCCACACCCGTGTAGTCGCTGCCGTCCGTGGCCGTTCCCGTGTACGTCACAGGAATCGTGATGTCCGTGCTTGCCGTTCCGCCCGTAAGCGTTACTGTATAGACCAGGTTACCGCCCTCGGTCACTGAACCGGCATCGCTGATCGCTACCGTCAGTGTTGGTGCACTGTCCAGGATGGTGCCCTCACCCACTCCATCAGTCACCGTCACGCCCGCCAGCGATGGCACACCTAGGTGGGCAATCACCGTCTCAGAGCCTTCGGCAATCGTATCGGTGCTTGTTGCCACCGTCAGTGTGCCCGTGGTCTGACCCGCCAGGATCGTCACATTGGCCACGCCCGTGTAGTCGCTGCCGTCCGTGGCCGTGCCCGTGTACGTCACG
Organism: Ottowia sp. VDI28; assembly: GCF_049532675.1. Classification (NCBI taxonomy): domain Bacteria; kingdom Pseudomonadati; phylum Pseudomonadota; class Betaproteobacteria; order Burkholderiales; family Comamonadaceae; genus Ottowia; species Ottowia sp. VDI28. Next base: position 4,805,133 of record NZ_CP149820.1, read on the forward strand.
GGAATCGTGATGTCGGTCGCACTGGTGCCACCGGACAGGGTCACCGTGTAAACCAGGTTGCCACCTTCGGTCACGGAACCCGCGTCGCTGATCGCCACTGTCAGTGTCGGCGCGCTATCCAGAATCGTGCCTTCGCCTGTTGCGTCCGTCACCGTCACGCTTGCCAGCGAGGGTGTGCCCAGGTGCGCAATCACCGTCTCGGAGCCTTCGACAACCGTGTCGGTGCTTGTCGCCACCGTCAAGGTGCCGGTGGTCTGACCCGCCAGGATCGTCACGTTGGCTACGCCTGTGTAGTCGCTGCCGTCTGTTGCTGTACCCGTGTACGTCACGGGTATCGTGATGTCCGTACTTGCCGTTCCGCCTGTGAGAGTTACTGTATAGACCAGGTTGCCGCCCTCGGTCACTGACGCTGCATCGCTGATCGCCACGCTCAGTGTCGGTGCGCTATCCAGGATCGTGCCCTCACCTATTGCGTCGGTCACCGTCACCCCTGCCAGCGAAGGTGTACCCAGGTGGGCGATCACCGTCTCGGAGCCTTCAGCAACCGTATCGGTGCTTGTCGCCACCGTCAGCGTGCCTGTGGTCTGACCCGCCAGGATCGTCACGTTGGCTACGCCTGTGTAGTCGCTGCCGTCCGTGGCCGTTCCCGTGTACGTCACGGGAATCGTGATATCGGTCGCACTAGTGCCACCAGACAGGGTCACCGTGTAGACCAGGTTCCCGCCTTCGGTCACTGAGCCCGCGTCGCTGATCGCCACTGTCAGTGTCGGCGCGCTATCCAGAATCGTGCCTTCGCCTGTTGCGTCGGTCACTGTCACCCCCGCCAGCGAAGGCGTACCCAGGTGCGCGATCACCGTCTCGGAACCTTCAGCAACCGTATCGGTGCTCGTCGCCACCGTCAGCGTCCCCGTGGTCTGGCCCGCCAGGATTGTCACATTGGCCACGCCCGTGTAATCGCTGCCGTCCGTGGCCGTGCCGGTATAAGTGACCGGGATCGTGATATCAGTAGCACTGGTGCCTCCAGACAGGGTCACCGTATAGACCAGGTTGCCGCCCTCGGTCACTGAATCCGCATCGCTGATGGCCACCGTCAGTGTCGGTGCACTGTCCAGAATCGTGCCTTCGCCTGTTGCATCGGTTACCGTCACCCCTGCCAGTGAAGGTGTGCCCAAATTAGCAATTACTGTCTCAGAGCCTTCAGCGATCGTGTCAGTGCTTGTCGCCACCGTCAGCATGCCCGTAGTCTGACCTGCCAGGATCGTCACGTTGGCCACACCCGTGTAATCGCTGCCATCCGTTGCCGTGCCCGTGTACGTCACGGGGATCGTGATGTCGGTACTTGCCGTTCCGCCTGTGAGCGTTACTGTGTAGACCAGGTTCCCACCCTCGGTCACTGACGCTGCATCGCTGATGGCCACCATCAGTGTTGGTGCGCTATCCAGGATCGTGCCTTCGCCTGTTGCATCGGTTACCGTCACGCCTGCCAGCGAGGGTGTGCCCAGGTGGGCAATCACCGTCTCGGAACCCTCAGCAATCGTGTCAGTGCTTGTCGCCACGGTCAGCGTGCCCGTGGTCTGACCCGCCAGGATCGTCACGTTGGCCACGCCCGTGTAGTCGCTGCCGTCCGTGGCCGTTCCCGTGTACGTCACGGGAATCGTGATGTCGGTACTTGCCGTTCCGCCTGTGAGCGTGACTGTGTGGACTAGGTTGCCGCCCTCGGTCACTGAGCCCGCGTCACTGATCGCCACCGTCAGTGTCGGCGCGCTATCCAGGATCGTGCCTTCGCCCACTCCATCGGTCACCGTCACGCCTGCCAGCGAAGGCGTGCCCAGGTGGGCAATTACTGTCTCAGAACCTTCGGCAACCGTGTCGGTACTCGTTGCCACCGTCAGCGTGCCCGTGGTCTGACCCGCCAGGATCGTCACGTTGGCCACGCCCGTGTAATCACTGCCGTCCGTGGCCGTGCCGGTATAAGTGACCGGGATCGTGATGTCGGTCGCACTGGTGCCACCAGACAGGGTCACCGTGTAAACCAGGTTACCGCCTTCGGTCACGGAACCCGCATCGCTGATGGCCACCGTCAGTGTCGGTGCGCTATCCAGGATCGTGCCTTCGCCTATGGCGTCGGTCACCGTTACCCCTGCCAGCGAAGGCGTACCCAGGTGAGCAATCACTGTCTCGGAACCTTCAGCAATCGTGTCGGTGCTCGTCGCCACCGTCAGTGTGCCCGTCGTCTGGCCTGCCAGGATCGTCACGTTGGCTACGCCTGTGTAGTCGCTGCCGTCGGTAGCTGTACCCGTATAAGTGACTGGGATCGTGATGTCGGTGGCACTGGTGCCACCGGACAAGGTCACCGTGTAGACCAGGTTCCCACCCTCGGTCACTGACGCTGCATCGCTGATGGCTACTGTCAGTGTCGGCGCGCTATCCAGGATCGTGCCTTCGCCCGTTGCGTCCGTCACCGTCACGCCTGCCAGCGAAGGTGAGCCCAGGTGGGCAATCACTGTCTCGGAACCTTCAGCAATCGTGTCGGTGCTTGTCGCCACCGTCAGCGTGCCTGTGGTCTGACCCGCCAGGATCGTCACATTGGCCACACCCGTGTAGTCGCTGCCGTCTGTTGCTGTACCTGTATAGGTCACAGGGATCGTGATGTCAGTCGCACTGGTGCCGCCAGACAGGGTCACCGTGTAAACCAGGTTGCCACCTTCGGTCACCGAGCCCGCATCGCTGATGGCCACTGTCAATGTCGGTGCGCTATCCAGGATGGTGCCTTCGCCCACTCCATCGGTCACTGTCACACCCGCCAGTGAAGGTGTGCCCAAGTGCGCGATCACCGTCTCGGAACCTTCAGCAACCGTGTCGGTGCTCGTCGCCACCGTCAGCGTACCCGTGGTCTGACCCGCCAGGATCGTCACGTTGGCCACACCTGTGTAATCGCTGCCGTCCGTGGCCGTGCCCGTGTACGTCACAGGAATCGTGATGTCCGTACTTGCCGTTCCGCCCGTGAGCGTAACTGTATAGACCAGGTTGCCGCCCTCGGTCACTGAGCCCGCATCGCTGATGGCAACAGTCAGCGGAGGTGCGTTGTCCAGAATCGTGCCCTCACCTATGGCGTCGGTCACCGTCACCCCTGCCAGCGAAGGCGCACCCAGGTGCGCAATCACCGTCTCAGAGCCTTCGGCAATCGTATCGGTGCTTGTCGCCACCGTCAGCGTACCCGTGGTCTGGCCCGCCAGGATCGTCACGTTGGCCACGCCCGTGTAGTCACTACCGTCCGTGGCCGTGCCGGTATAAGTGACCGGGATCGTGATGTCGGTGGCACTGGTGCCACCAGACAGCGTCACCGTGTAGACCAAGTTGCCGCCCTCGGTGACTGACGCTGCGTCGCTGATGGCTACCGTCAATGTCGGCGCACTGTCCAGGATCGTGCCCTCACCTATGGCGTCGGTCACCGTCACCCCCGCCAGTGAAGGTGTGCCCAAGTGCGCGATCACCGTCTCGGAACCTTCAGCAACCGTGTCGGTGCTCGTCGTCACCGTCAGCGTACCCGTCGTCTGGCCTGCCAGGATCGTCACGTCGGCCACGCCCGTGTAATCACTGCCATCCGTGGCCGTGCCGGTATAAGTGACCGGGATCGTGATGTCAGTCGCACTGGTGCCGCCAGACAGGGTCACCGTGTAAACCAGGTTGCCACCCTCGGTCACTGAGCCCGCATCGCTGATGGCCACCGTCAGGGGAGGCGCGCTGTCCAGGATGGTGCCTTCACCTATTGGGTCGGTCACCGTCACGCCTGCCAGTGAGGGTGTGCCCAGGTGAGCAATCACTGTCTCGGAACCTTCAGCAATCGTGTCGGTGCTTGTCGCCACGGTCAACGTGCCTGTGGTCTGACCCGCCAGGATCGTTACATTGGCCACACCCGTGTAGTCGCTGCCGTCCGTGGCCGTGCCCGTGTACGTCACGGGAATCGTGATATCCGTGCTTGCCGTCCCACCAGACAGCGTCACCGTGTAAACCAGATTGCCACCCTCGGTCACTGACCCGGCATCGCTGATGGCGACAGTCAGGGAGGCGCGCTATCCAGGATCGTGCCCTCACCTATGGCGTCGGTCACCGTCACCCCTGCCAGTGAAGGCGTGCCCAGGTGGGCAATCACCGTCTCGGAGCCTTCGGCAATCATATCGGTGCTCGTCGTCACCGTCAGTGTGCCCGTAGTCTGGCCCGCCAGGATCGTCACGTTGGCCACGCCCGTATAGTCGCTGCCGTCCGTGGCCGTGCCCGTGTAGGTCACAGGGATCGTGATGTCAGTGCTTGCCGTCCCACCAGACAGCGTCACCGTGTAGACCAGGCTGCCGCCCTCGGTCACTGACGCTGCGTCGCTGATGGCTACCGTCAATGTCGGTGCGCTATCCAGGATCGTGCCCTCACCTATGGCGTCGGTCACCGTCACGCCTGCCAGCGAAGGTGTACCCAGGTGCGCAATCACCGTCTCGGAGCCTTCGGCAATCGTGTCAGTGCTCGTCGTCACCGTCAGCGTCCCCGTGGTCTGGCCCGCCAGGATCGTCACATTGGCCACGCCCGTGTAGTCGCTGCCGTCCGCGGCCGTGCCCGTGTAGGTCACAGGAATCGTAATGTCCGTACTTGCCGTTCCGCCCGTGAGCGTGACTGTGTAGACTAGGTTGCCGCCCTCGGTCACTGAGCCCGCGTCACTGATCGCCACCGTCAGTGTCGGCGCGCTATCCAGGATCGTGCCCTCGCCTATGGCGTCGGTCACCGTCACGCCTGCCAGCGAAGGCGTGCCCAGGTGGGCAATCACCGTCTCAGAGCCTTCAGCAATCGTGTCAGTGCTCGTCGTCACCGTCAGTGTTCCTGTGGTCTGACCCGCCAGGATCGTCACGTTGGCCACGCCTGTGTAGTCGCTGCCGTCTGTAGCTGTACCCGTGTACGTCACAGGAATCGTGATATCGGTGGCACTGGTGCCGCCAGACAGGGTCACCGTGTAAACCAGGTTGCCACCTTCGGTCACCGAGCCCGCATCGCTGATGGCCACTGTCAATGTCGGTGCGCTATCCAGGATCGTGCCTTCGCCCACTCCATCGGTCACTGTCACACCCGCCAGTGAAGGTGTGCCCAAGTGCGCGATCACCGTCTCGGAACCTTCAGCAACCGTGTCGGTGCTCGTCGTCACCGTCAGCGTACCCGTCGTCTGGCCTGCCAGGATCGTCACGTCGGCCACGCCCGTGTAATCACTGCCATCCGTGGCCGTGCCGGTATAAGTGACCGGGATCGTGATGTCAGTCGCACTGGTGCCGCCAGACAGGGTCACCGTGTAGACCAGGTTGCCGCCTTCGGTGACCGACTCCGCATCGCTGATCGCCACCGTCAATGTCGGAGCATTGTCCAGAATCGTGCCTTCTCCCGTAGCGGTGCCCACGTGCAGGGTGTATGTCTCATCGCCCTCGGCAATCGTGTCCGGTACTGACGGCACGCTCACCGTAAAACTGGTTACCCCAGCAGCCACCGTGATGGTGCCATCGCCGTTGTTGGTCACACCCGGACCGAAGGTGGGAGCGCCATGATCGCCAGCACTGGTGGTCACGTCCATCAGGCTGAACGTGAAGGTCGTCGGGTTGGACGACCCATTACTCAGCGTCACCGTATGTACCAGCGTGCTGCCTTCGTTCTCGGTGGCGTCGCTTACGCTGGCGATCGTCGGTGCCGAGTCCTGATCTGTGATGGTGCCTGTTCCGGAGCCATCGGTTACCGTTACGCCCGCCAACGAAGGCGTACCCAGGTTGGCAATCACCGTCTCGCTGCCCTCGAATACTCCATCAGTGAGGGTTGGTACCGTCAGCGTGCCTGTCGTATGACCTGCCAGGATCGTGACGCTCGCCACGCCAGTGAAGTCACTGCCATCCGTTGCCGTGCCGGTATAAGTGACCGGAATGGTGATATTCGTGGCCGCAGTTCCCCCGGACAGCGTGACCGTGAATACCAGGTTGCCCCCTTCGGCCACGGCTGCGGCGTCACTGATGGCTACGGACAGGGCGGGTGGCGGCGCGTCGTCCGGTGTCACCGTCACTGTCACGGTGCTGGTGGTGGTACCGCCATGGCCATCGTCCACGGTGACAGTAAAGGTGTCTGTACCCGTCCAATCAGTGTTGGGCGTGTACGTGTAGCCACCGTCCGGGTTGACAACGACCGTGCCGTGGGAAGGGTTGCTGCCCTTGCCATAGGTGAGCACATCACCATCGACATCGGTACCCGTCACCCGGCCACTTACCGAGGTATCTTCAGGGACGGTATGTTGGTAGTTGCCAACGCTGGGAGGATCGTTGACTGGTGTGACGTCAATGGTGACGGTGCTGGTGGTGGTACCACCGTGGCCATCGTTGACCGTGACGGTGAAGCTGTCAGGCCCGTTGTAATCCTTGTCGGGCGTGTAGGTGTAGCTGCCGTCCGGGTTGACGGTAACTTTGCCATGGGAAGGGTCGCTGCCCTTGCCATAGGTCAGCGTGTCGCCGTCCTCGTCGCTGCCCTGGACCCGGCCAGTCAACGGGATGTCTTCGGCGGTGATCTCGTTGTAGTTGCCGATCGTGGGCGCGTGGTTGCCTGGCGCCGGAGGAGGCGGGGGCGGTGGGGGAGGAGGTGGCGGGGGAGGTGCATCGCCACCGCCCCCACCGCCACCGCCGCCGGCAGCGGCACCTATGAGCAGTGCGCCGCCTATCAGGGCGAGCGGTGAAACGCCGCTACTGGCAGGCCACAGGGCTGTGGGGTAGCTTTCACCACCCAGAGCCTGGCCGGTCAACACGTTCGGGCTCAGATTGCTGAGAGCCTGGGCAGATGCGCCGCTCTCCGGGATGTAGTAGTAATACAGGCCGTCTTCGGCACGGGCAATGAGGCCGTGGTCGTTCTGGTCGTCGTAGTAGCCTTCCACGATGACATCGGGGTTGGCGATGTCGGATTGCTCGAACGCCACGTGCAAGTCCTTGCCGACACGCTTGACCGCAATGTTTTCCGGGCCGGTCCCAGTCTGTTCGTTGATCAGCTCGACATTGAGGTTTTTCTGCCCACGCAGATCGATGTGCAGCGCCTTGCCCTTGGCACCCGCACCGGATTCAACCTGGTATTGCCCAACGGCCCGGCTGCTGTCATTGATTTTGATCTGAATATTCATTTGATGACCACTTGAGTGAAGCTTTGTAGAAACAGCGCGCGCTCAAAAGCGATGCGGCAAGACTCCGCAGGGCGCTGGGCTTGGTGGTGTCAGGAAGCGCTGCACCCGCTACGGGTGACGCGCGCCAGGGTATGGGCTTGGCGGACTTGTAGTGAAGTGATCCTGCCGATCTGGTCGGCGGACGCAGGAGTGAGATTGGCTTGGCCGCCGGCGCCTTCAGTGACTTTGAAGTACTGCATGGGCCGGTCGTCGATGCGGATGGGCTGGCCTGCCAGCTTGGTGCTGTAGCGCTGTGCGACGTCGTTGAAGTGGGCCGCCAGGGTGTGCTGTCCGGGACAGAGGCTTTGCTCGGTATAGGTGTTGCCGACCAGCGAGGCTTGGTATTGGCCGTTCACATAAACGTTGACGGGCTGATTGGCGTTGGCGCCGCCAGCTTCCCGGTAGAACACCACCGCCACCGGCTTCATGGCGCCTGGCTGACCCTGCGCTGCCCGCGGCACCTCGTCTTTGGTCATCTGCCATTTTTCGACCGGACCGCCGCTACCGGCACAGCCCAACAGCATCCAAAATCCGGCTATGCATGCCGCCAGTTTGACGACCCGGCCCGCCGCTGACCGATGCCCGCCGTGTGCTTGCCAAGCATCGTGGAAATTCTGAATAACCTCTCTGGTATCTGTGGATGTGCCACCACTCTCTTGAACGACGCCCATTGCCTACCCCTTAACAATTCACACAAATTCACACCAAAACTCACAAAATGTGACCTTTGGAAATTTTCAGTTTCTATTGTCGTTTCCAGAAAAAGCGAGGCAATACCGCAAAAAGAGTACAAAACAGGGCGAAATTTAGAATCTTTGAGTGCTACGCAATCTTTAGGTTGACTTTTTGTTACCAATCCTAAAATAGGCACTGAAACAAATCAGTGACACCTTTGCATGTCACCGTTATCCCTGCTGGCAAGGCTTTCCCCGCATCAAGGGAAGACCAAGGCATCTGCGCTTACCCGGGCGCAGACCTTCAAAAGGTATATGGATGGTGCTGATGCCGGCGCCTGGTCTGAATACTTAAGACGCAGGCGATTACTTTCTTTGGTTTTATGCAGCGCAAAAAAAATAGCGCTGCACCGTGACATTTTCACGCTCCAAGTTGGAGCGCCAAAAGGCAGCTCGCGCCTGTTTGAATTCATTTTTACTATTCCAGCGAGCGGGCGCCCCTCTCGCCCATGCCTCCTGGATGGCCTCTGCTTTTTCCAGTGGCAGTGAGGAAAAGACTTTTGCGACCCCTCTCCCGCTCTTAGCTCGCGCTCATCGTGGCGTCCACCCTGAGTGGGAATAAAGCCACGGTACATCGAGCAAACGCGCTCCCAGGAACTTGATGGACATATCCCGGCCCAGGCGCACAAGGCCGGTAGAGTGAAATATCTGCCCGTTGCGAATCGAGCGCGATTGCACGCGGGCGCAGCGTTGCCAGCGTGCTAGGGCATAGCGCCTGAGGCGCGTGGGTACATCCACTGCATCCATGGTCAAGGCGTGAGCAAGTCCTGCCGCATCTTCAATGGCCATGCCAGCCCCTTGTGCCAGAAAGGGGCGCATGGGATGAGCGGCATCCCCCAGCAAGACCACAAGTCCTCTGGCCATCTGCTCCGCCTGTTCTACCGGAGCACGATCAGCCAAAGCCCATAAGCGCCACGCGTATTCGTTCACCGAAGCATCAGGTGCGGCCGAGATCAGTTCCCGCAAGGGTGCGCAGGTGTTCCCCATGACGCGCTGCAAGTCTTCGGCATGAGCGCCATGGTCCCAGCTCTGAGCATCTTCCGGTGGCGCCCCCTGCACGATCACCACCACGTTCATCCATTCGCCGCACCGCACCGGATATTGGATGACGTGCAGACGCCGGCCGAGCCACGCCGTGACTTCGGTGCTGCGCAGCCTTTCCGGCAGTGCCGACTGCCTCAGCAGGGCGCGATAGGCCAGATACCCGGTCATGCGTGGCGGCTCATCCGCCAGTAGCTGCTGACGTACAGAGCTCCACAGACCATCGGCACCGATCAAGACATCGCCTTCCACGCGCGTGCTTTGTCCGACGGTAACGGTAACGGCCCGCCCGTCGTCAGAGAAGCCAGCCAAGGCCTGGCCAAGATTGACATGCACATCCGCCTGCTGGGCCAAGGCCCGCACAAGCAATCCATGGATGTCAGCGCGGTGAATGGTGGCGTAGGGTGCCCCGTAGCACGCCTGCATGTGCTTCCCAAGAGGCAACACGCCCAGCGTCCCTCCGCTCGAAGCATTGCGCACACACAGACGCTCAGGAAATGCGGCCACAGCGCGCAAGGCATCGCCCAAGCCCCAGGCCTGCAGGATGCGGGTGGCATTGGGCCCTAGCTGAATACCAGCCCCCACCTCGCTGAACATTGGCGCACGCTCGTACAGCCTGACCGCACAGCCTGCGCGCGCCGCCGCCAGAGCCGACGCTACGCCCCCGATACCACCACCTGCGACCAATACATCCAATGCGCTCATGACCGCCGATTGTGCCGTCATGCACTAGGGTGTGTCCGGCGAGGTACCTGACTCCAGGCTCCGTGATCTGCTCTGGCCGCCTGCGGAGCCCTCGCGGCGAGTTATCCCCTATTGCGTTTCTCCTTCAGCAGTGTCATATTTGAGAAATGATGTTCTCAAATATGGAACAACTTATTTTTCCGAAAGGAATTACCCGATGACAATCACAGGAGCTTGACTGCCATGGATGAACTCATCGTGCGAGACGACGGTCCCGTCAGAGTGATCTCGATCAATCGCCCCCACAAACTGAACGCTTTGAGCAATGGCGTGGCCAAAGGCCTCGAACAGGCCTTCAAGGAATTCGATGCCTCACCCCAGAAAGCAGCGGTGCTGGCTGCCGAGGGACGCAGTTTCACGGCCGGCGCGGACATCAACGATCTGCCGGAGTTCTGGCGCTGCGTTCCGACGGTAGGCATCACCACCGACAAGCCCGTCATCGCAGCGGTTCAGGGCTGGTGCGTAGGCGGAGGGGTCGTGATGGCGGCCATGGCCGATCTCTGTGTGGCCGCGGACGATACGACCTTCTGGTACCCCGAAGCCACTCTGGGCTTGACCGGCGGGATGATCTGCGCGCTGGCGGGCCGCATCCCGCACAAGGCGGCGATGGAAGTCATGTATCTGGCCCGCAAAACCAGTGCGCAGCGGGCCTACGAGATGGGGCTGGTGAACCAGGTCGTACCCGCAGGCCAACAACAGGAATCCGCCATAGCGATGGCTCATGAACTCTCGCGGCTGGCTCCGTTGGTCTTGCGTTCCATCAAGCGCATCGTGAACAACCACGTGCTACCCAAAGGCCCGGCGGAAATCGCTGCCAGCATGACCAGGGACAACCTCGTGATCACGGGCAGCCAGGATTTTCAGGAGGGCCGTGCGGCCTTCCGGGAAAAACGCGCGCCGCAGTTCACGGGCGCCTGACGACCACAGACATCCGGCAAACGCCGGGCATTCCCAGCCTTCATAACAACCACACTGGAGACAAGATGAAAACGCGCACTCTGCTCAAATGCATGGCGTCACTGACACTGATTTCCGCTTTCGCGCCAGCGCTTGCCGACAACTTCCCTGTCAGGCCGCTGAAGATCGTGGTGCCTTTTCCAGCTGGAGGTGGTTCCGACATCGTCGCCCGTCTGTTGGCCAAGGGCATGCAGGCGAATCTCGGCCAGCCCGTTTTAATCGAAAACAAAGGAGGCGCAGGTACCGTCATCGGAACGGAGGCGGTCGCCAAGAGCCCAGGAGACGGCTACACAATGCTGTGGATGGCCACGCCGTTCTATATCAACGCCACGCTGGTCAAGAAGCTGCCCTACGACACGCTCAAGGATCTGACCCCGGTCGTCGATATTGTCTCCGGCCCGCTTGCGCTGGTGGTCAATCCCAGCTCGCCCTGGAAAACCCTGGGGGATCTCGTCAACGCGGCCAAACAAGCGCCCGGGAAGCTGAGCTATGGTTCTTCCGGTAGCGGCGGGTCGCCTCACATTGCGACCGAGATGCTGGCCGTGGCCGCGGGGGCAAAGTTCACCCATGTCCCCTATCGCGGAAGCGCGCCCGCCATGAACGACCTGCTCGCGGGCCAGACACAATTCCAGCTCGACACGATCACGTTGCTCAAGCCGCACATCGATGCAGGGAAACTGCGCGCCCTGGCGATCACCGGCAAGAAAAGGGACGCTTCGCTGCCTAACGTTCCGACCATTGCCGAATCCGGCTACGCAGGCTTCGAGGCCCTCTCCTCCATGTCGCTGGCCGTGCCCTCGTCCACTCCTGCGGATGTCGTCAAGAAGCTCAACGCGGCCGCCATGCATGCGCTTGCCGACAAGGAGACGCGCGAAAGCCTGAACAGCCGCGGCTGGGACATCATCGGCAACTCCGCCGATGAAGCCAAAGAGCGATTGGCCTCCGAGATCGAACGCTGGGGCAAGGCCGTCCGTGCGTCCGGGGCTTCCGTCGAATAGGTGATGGCACCGAACCCGTACTCCCCTCACTCCATGGTCCATACGGCCCTCCCTCCCCTGCCCGGCTCTCCCGCGCCGGGCGCCCTTTCCAATCTGAGAATTCTTGACATCGGCACGATGGTCGCCGGGCCGGTAGCTTGTACATTCCTGGCCGACTTCGGCGCCGAAGTCATCAAGGTCGAACAGCCCAGCGGGGGTGATACTCTGCGCGGCTTGGGCCCCTTCAAGAACGGCGAAAGCCTGTGGTGGTGTCTTGAAGGGCGCAACAAGAAATCCGTGACCATCGATCTGCGCCAGAAGGAAGGCCAGGATCTGCTGTTGAGCCTGGTTGCAAAGGCGGACGCGATCGTCGAGAACTTCCGCCCCGGAACGCTGGAAAGCTGGAATCTCGGTTATGACCGCCTGGCCGAGGTGAACCCCCGCCTCGTCATGCTCAGCGTCTCCGGCTTCGGCCAATCCGGCCCGTATGCCAAGCGCGCGGGCTACGATCGCATGGGACTGGCTTTCAGCGGCGTCATGGGCATCACCGGCTACCCCGACCGGCCGCCCGTGAGGCTAGGCATTTCGGTCGCCGACTATTCGACCGCGACCATGGGCGCCTTCGCGGTCATGATGGCGCTCTATCATCGTGATCGCGGCGGCCCAGGCCAGCACATCGACCTGTCCTTGTACGAAACCATGTTCCGCTACACCGATTCAATGGTCGGCTCATACAGCGCGCTCGGCAAACGCCGCGCACGCACAGGGAATGTCCACCAGGCAGCAGCGCCTGGCGACAACTTCGAGACGCGCGATGGCCGGTTCATCGTTCTGACAGTATCCGGCGACACCCTGTTCCGCAAGCTCTGTGCCGCGATCGGCCAATCCGCGTTGGCCGACGAACCAAGGTTCGCCACGCACTCATCGCGATTCGAAAACATCGAGGAACTGAATGCCACCGTCGCACAGTGGATGCGATCCCGCGACACCGCGGACATCCGGGAGATCCTTGACGGTGCCGGCGTCGCCTACTCCGTGATCTACACAGTGGAAGACATCGTCGAAGACCCCCACTACAACGCACGCGAGAACATCATTGGGGTCGAACACCCCGTGGCGGGCATGGTCCAGATGCCGGGCGTCGTGCCGAAAATGAGCGGCACGCCGGCAGCTCAGCCAGCCGCCGCCCCCACGCTGGGCGCGCACAATGACGAAATCCTGAAAGGACTGCTGGGGCTTGGCGACGCCGAGGTCGATCGCCTGCGGGAGGCCAAGGTGATCTAAGAGCGCATCCATGCGCCCAGAGCGCCCCCAAGGCGGCGCTCCCTGGCCGCGCTCTTCCTTATTAGAGGGAGCGCGTCCGGTAGCCCTTTGGCTTTAGGCCAGCAGTTGCCGCATCACGTAGGGCAGGATGCCTCCGTTCAGGAAGTAGTCCACCTCGATCGGGGTGTCGATACGCAAGGTCAGCGTGGTTTCCTGCCTGGAACCGTCGGCGCGGGTAATGACCATGCGCGCATCGCTTTGCGGCGCCAGATCAGCAGCGGGGACAATGTCGATCTGCTCGTCGCCCTTGAGCCCCAGACTTTCCCAGGATTCGCCGTTCTTGAATTGCAGTGGCAAGACGCCCATACCCACCAGGTTGCTGCGGTGGATGCGCTCGAAGCTCTTGGCCACGACAGCCTTGATGCCCAGCAGTTGCGTGCCCTTGGCCGCCCAGTCCCGGCTGGAGCCCGTGCCGTACTCTTCACCCGCGAAAACCACGGTGGGAACGCCTGCATCCATGTACTTCATGGCGGCGTCGTAGATGAACTCCTTGGCCCCCTGCTGATCGCCGGGTAGTTGCAGCAAGGTCAGGCCGCCCTCCTCGCGGCTGCCATCCTCCAACGCGGGCAGCATCAAGTTCTTGATGCGGACATTGGCGAATGTACCGCGCATCATGACCTCGTGGTTGCCGCGGCGTGCGCCATAGCTGTTGAAATCGGCCTTCTGCACCCCATGCTTGACCAGCCAAACCCCTGCGGGAGAGCTTTCGCGGATGGAGCCGGCAGGCGAGATGTGATCAGTGGTGATCGAGTCACCAAACAGCGCCATGATGCGCGCGCTTTGCACCGAGCTCGAGACCGGCTGGCCGCCCGTGGCCCCGTCCAGCGCGAATCCGTCGAAGAAAGGCGGCTGTGCGATGTAGGTGCTGCTGGGCCAGTTGTAGACATCGCCGGTGACACCTTCGATTTTTTCCCACAACTTGCCCGGCTCTGTCGCGATCTTGCTGTAGTTTGCCCGGAAGGCCTTGCCCTTCATGGCGAACTTAAGCAGCTTCTGGATATCGTCGCTCGTGGGCCAGATATCGCCCAGATAGACATCCTTGCCGCCTTTGCCCTTGCCCACGGGCTGCGTCATGAGGTCCACCATCATGTTGCCGGCAATGGCGTAGGCCACCACCAGCGGGGGGCTGGCGAGGAAGTTGGCCTTGAGGTTGGGATGGATGCGGGCTTCGAAGTTGCGGTTGCCTGAGAGCACGGCCGCACACACGAGTTCGTTGCGGGAGATGGTTTCGTTGAGTTCCGGCGCCAGATCTCCGGCATTGCCGATACATGTGGTGCAGCCATAGCCTGCCACGGCAAAGCCGAGTTTTTCCAGATAAGGCAGCAGGCCGGTTTCGGTGAGGTATTCCGTGACGATGCGCGAGCCGGGAGCCAGCGATGTCTTGATATGCGGCTTGACCTTCAGGCCCGCTTCCACGGCTTTCTTGGCCAGCAGGCCCGCCGCCAGCAACACACTCGGGTTGCTGGTGTTGGTGCAACTGGTGATGGCGGCGATCAGCACATCGCCGTTACCCAGGGTGTAGGCGTAGGGTGAAGCGGGTTCCACCACATCGGCCTCGGCCAGAGCGGATTCGAGCGTGGGTTTGTTGGCCACCATCTCGACGACTGCGCGTGGGGCACCGGCCGGAGTGGCCTTGGGGGCGGGTGCGCGCTCGTGGCGATCGGGGTCGTTGTCGCGCCGTACTTCCACACGCCGGTGCAGTTCGCTCTCAGGGCGGTTGAAACCGTTGTCGCTCATGGGCATACTGAACAGCGCGGCAAACTGGTTGGCCACATGGCCAAGCTCGATGCGGTCCTGCGGGCGCTTGGGACCGGCCAGGCTGGGCGTGACATCGCCGAGATCGAGCGTAACCACCTTGGAGTAATCGATCTCGCCCGCCTTGGGAACGCCAAAAGCCCTTGGGCCTTGAACCAGGCCTCGAACATCTCGATCTCGGCCTTGGTACGGCCTGTACCTTCGAAGTATTCAATGGTGCGCTCATCAACGGGGAAAAAGCCCATCGTGGCACCGTATTCCGGCGCCATGTTGCCAATGGTTGCGCGGTCTGGCAAAGACAGGGTGCGGGTACCTTCGCCGAAAAACTCGACAAATTTGCCAACCACCTTCTCCTTGCGGAGCATTTCGGTCACGGTAAGCACCAGGTCCGTGGCGGTGCAGCCTTCACGCAGGCGGCCTTTCAGCTCGAAGCCGACGACGTCCGGCGTAAGGAAGTAAACCGGCTGGCCGAGCATGGCGGCCTCGGCTTCAATGCCGCCCACGCCCCAGGCCACCACGCCGATGCCGTTGATCATGGTGGTGTGGCTGTCGGTGCCTACCAGGGTGTCAGGGTAATAGACGCCTTCCCTGGTCTTGTGCACGCCGCGCGCCAAGTACTCCAGGTTGACCTGGTGCACGATCCCGAAGCCCGGCGGCACCACACCGAAGGTGTCGAAGGCTTGCATGCCCCATTTCATGAATTCATAGCGCTCGCGGTTGCGCAGGAATTCGAGCTTCATGTTGAGATCGAGCGCGTTTTTCTTGCCGTAGTAGTCGACCATGACGGAGTGGTCAACCACCAGATCAACGGGCACCAGAGGCTCGATTTTCTTGGGATTCTTGCCCAGTTTCTGCGCCGTCGAGCGCATGGCAGCCAGATCGGCCAGCAGCGGCACGCCGGTGAAATCCTGCAGCACCACGCGGGCTACGGTGAAGGGAATCTCGTCGGTGCGGGGGGCATTGGGTTTCCAGTTGGCCAACTGCTCCACGTGCTCGGGCGAAACCTTGACGCCGTCGCAGTGGCGCAGCACCGATTCGAGCACGATGCGCAGCGACACCGGCAAGCGTTTCACATTGGGGTATTTCCGGGCCAGGGCAGGCAGCGAAAAGAGTCGGCCTGATTTGCCCGAAGCGGTTATGAACGATTTGCGTGCGGAAGCGAAAGCGTGGGATTTTTGGGTAGCCATGGCATTTTCCTTCGGTTTTGAAGCGATGCCTTCGCCCCATTGCTCCCGCACAGCCGGGAATCCAGGGGCGCTGGAATCAGCGGGGAGTGGCCCCGCCTTCGCGGGAAGACGGCTAGTGCCGACTTGGTTCCCGTGATGCTCTGACGATTATTGTGTCAGGAGCGCTTCAAGTCTGCCACCGCAATGGGTATGCAGTGCGTCGTTATCGCACCCCACCGGAAGAAAGCGGGAGTTTCGGCTCGGGCAAGTCAGCGCGTGGGGCTTTAATTGATGACACGCCCTAGCCCCAGCTTCACTTTTTCGCCGGCGCAGCGCCGGACATCGCACCTGCCTGAGCCTTGAGATCGCTCATGAGTTGATCGATGGGCTTGACCGAACCGCAGTTGCTGCTCACGAACTTCATCTGCGTTTCGGTCTGCGTGGTGTGCCGCGCGCCAGCGCGGTCGGTGCTCACGGCTTCGATCTTCGAGCTCGCCAGATCTCCGTCGATCAGGATTTCCCCCTTGGAAACCGTCTGGCCGCCTCCCACCTGCTTGCACACGGCTTCAAAACTCGTTCGGTTGCCGCTCTTGGAAACCTTTGGCGGATCACACTCTGCACGCTGAGGGCGGGGACCAGGGCGCCGTCCTTCGCCACCATCTCGGGGCTGATGCATATGCGGTGAGTGCCGCTGTCCCCGCTCTGCGCGGGCATCATCGCCTCCATTTTCTTGCGCTGCTCGGGAGGCATCTTGGCAAACGCCTGGCGCATTTGCTCCTGGGCGGCGTTCATCTGCGCAAGCGCATCCTTGCCATCCATGGTCATCCGGACGATTTTGCTTTCCCACAGGCCGGGCTTGATGGTGCTCTGTGCCTGGGCGGCGCCGCTTGCTGCCAGCAGGATCGGCAAGGCCGACAGAAGGATTCGCGAGGGTGTCAAAGCATGCTCTCCACAAAAAACTATGAGGCGCCCATGGTAAGCCAGCCCGCAGCGGCCCAGCCAGTCAGCCAATTGGCTTAGGCAATCGATACGTTTGGCCCCAGAACGCGGACAATAGAGGCTATGACGCTCCGAGCCCCTGAATTGCTGCTGCCCGCCGGCAGCCTCGACAAAATGCGCGCCGCCTACGATTTCGGCGCAGATGCCATCTATGCAGGCCAGCCGCGCTACAGCCTACGCGCGCGCAACAATGAGTTCCGGCTGGAACAGATTGCCACCGGCATCAAAGAGGCGCACGCCCGCGGCAAGAAGTTCTTCGTGACCAGCAACCTGCTGGCGCACAACGACAAAGTCCGCACTTATCTGCGCGACCTGGAACCCGTGGTGCAACTGAACCCTGACGCGCTGATCATGGCCGATGCGGGCCTGATCATGATGGTGCGCGAAAAATGGCCGCACATCCCCGTTCACCTCTCGGTGCAAGCCAATACCACCAACTGGGCTGCGGTGAAGTTCTGGCAGAAAATGGGCGTGGCGCGCATCATTCTCTCGCGCGAGTTGAGCCTGGACGAAGTGGCCCATATCCGTCAGGAATGCCCCGACATGGAGCTTGAGGTCTTCGTGCACGGCGCCCTGTGCATTGCCTACTCCGGCCGGTGCCTGCTTTCAGGCTATTTCAACCGGCGCGATCCCAACCAGGGGACCTGCACGAACGCCTGCCGCTGGAACTACAAGACCCATGATGCCGAGGTGGATCCCAACACGGGCGAGGCCATGGCGCAAGCCGGCGAACTGCAGGGCTTCAACTTCGCGGCCGCGCAGCAGGAAGCCGAGGAAAGCGCTTTCTCCAGTTGCGGCAGTGGCCAGCGCCACCCGGCCGCGGACAAGATCTACCTGATCGAGGAACAGGGCCGGCCCGGCCAGTTGATGCCGATCATGGAGGATGAACACGGCACCTACATCATGAACAGCAAGGACTTGCGTGCTGTCGAGCTGGTGGAAAAGCTGACGAAAATTGGCGTCGACTCACTCAAGATCGAGGGCCGCACCAAGAGCCTCTATTACGTGGCTCGCACCGCACAGGTCTACCGCCGCGCCATTGATGACGCCGTAGCGGGCCGGCCATTCAACCCGAACCTGATCACGGAACTGGAAGGCTTGGCCAACCGGGGCTACACCAGCGGCTTCCTGGAGCGCCGGCCGGCCAACGACTACCAGAACTACGAAACCGGCCATTCGGTCACGCAGCGCAGCCAGTTCGTGGGCGAAGTCAAGAGCGTGGCAGACGGCTGGGCCGAAGTGGAAACAAAGAACCGCTTTGCCGTGGGGGACTGGCTGGAAATCATTCACCCCAGCGGCAACCGGACCATCAAGCTGGAAACCATGAAAAACCTTGAAGGCGCATCCATCGAGGTAGCGGCTGGAAATCCGTTGCGGGTACGGATTCCGGTGGCAGGGCAAGTCGAAAATGCCTTGATTGCCAGGCTGACCCAGGCGCCGGCTTGAACGATTTGGGCCTAACCACCCCTGGCCCTGGACTTGAGCGCTATTGCCGATCGTGCCGTGGAGGACGCATGCCAGGGCGCACCTGCATGGCGCTCTCGGCCGGATAAACCGCGTTGGTCAGGCGGACTGCGCCGAACCGATCAGTCTGCGAACCACAATTGCTGTCAGCAATGCCGAACACCAGGGTGGCGCCCGGCCCAAACCGCTCGGGCACGGTGAGGTGCAGAGGGTAGGACATGTCCACCGGAGGGTTGGGCGATTCGGAAAGCACCTCGCCCTTTGAGTTCAGGACCGTGTAGCACGACGCCCATGCCCCGGAGGCGAGCAGGCTGGCGGCTAGAAGAATGGCGGTGTTCCTCATGGGGCAGTTTGGGCAGTTCGGCCTCAGTCTGCCTGTCTGGCGCCGTTTGTCAAGCAGACAAAGTCCGCAAAGGAGCAAGCGCATTTCCCGATGGGTACTTTGGCATTAGGCTTTCCAAGTGGCGGGCAACCTCTTCCAGACTCTGTTGCCGGTCATCTTCAGCACGGCGCCTGGCATGCTGGCCATGCTCCCATTCAGGGTGGCCGCGGGCCGGCTCCAAGGCGCGGACGACCTCGCGCAGATCGCCGGCCGGGTCAGCTGATCGCCCCGGTGCAAGGCGCAATTTGTCCATGGCGGCATGGCCGCGCTGCTCCAGGGCGCCGATCAACTGCAGGAGATGATCGGCCAGGAGCATCAAAACAGCGTCCTCCACCGTCAACTCCTGCACGCCACTCAGACGGTTCTCAAGTTTGCGCCACAGCGGCTTCCAGCCGCCGCTGATGGCCCCGCCAAGGGTAGCCCCGAGCGTGGTCGCCGCCCCCAGTGACAGGCCCGCCAGGGCCACATCGGCCACCACGCCGATGCCGGCACCGATCACGGCGCCCAGGCCGAGCTTCTTGCCGACTTCCCGCAGGGTCTCGGGATTGAAAAGATCGTCTTCCCAGCGGGCCGCCATTTGCGGCAGGCGCGCCACCTCGGCATCGCCGCGCCGAAATGCGAACACCTGCAGGAGCTCGTCGACCGTCCGGCGTGCATGGGCACCGACGTCATCGTGCAGCGCTTTCACGAACTCGGTGCGGCGCAGTTCGGTGGAAAAATCGTCGGCGCTGATCTGCCGGCGCATGGCCGCCACATCTACCAGGCCGCTGGCGGCTATACGGCAGGCGGCACGGCGGCGGTCCGCAGCCTCCAGCGCGAGGTAATCGACGATATCGGAAAGCTGCTGGCGCCTACCCTGCAGCAAGGTGGCCAGATCACCATACAGCTGCCGCTCGGCCCCCACGAAAGGCGCTACCGCGTCAAATTCGGCCTGTGCGTGCAGGTTGCTTTCCAGCAGAACCTGGCGCCACTCCTCACGCCGGCTGTTCGGGGCGCGCACGAAGTTGAGCACGGGCATCACCGGCTTGGCGCACCAGGTCAGGATCTCGATCTCCGCCCGGAATTTGGGCAGCACCGGCTCGCGTGTATCGATCACCAGCATGGCCGCATCCGCCTGCTCCAGCAAGGTGCGCAGCACCTTGGCCTCCTGCTCGAAAGTCTCGCGCGACTCCGGGCCGGCCAGGAAGGCACGCACGCGCTCCGGGCGAGAGTCACCGGGAAGCCGGTTCAGGAATTCCAGCAGGGCCACAGAGTCTTCAAGCCCCGGTGTATCGGTGAATCGCACGGCCGGCGCGCCATTCACCTTGAGATCGATCGCCTCCGCGTGGCGCGTGGTGCCAGGCCGGTCGGACACATCGCCGAAATCGACCTGGCGGGTCAGCGTCCGCAGCAGCGATGTCTTGCCGGCATTGGTGTGGCCTACGACGGCGATACGGATCGGTTCAGGCATGTGATTGGTCAAGCTCAGAGGATTCTGGTGCTAACTTTATGGCATCAAGCCGTTCGGCAGCCAGCCAGTCAGCCCAGCGGCGGGTACTCTCGGTCTCCGCAGGAGCTGCGCCGCCCTCCTCCGCCACGAGAAGCAGATGGCATTGCCTGGCCACCGGAGCAACCTCGCGCAGAAAGCGCGCGGTACCACGGTCAGGACTGGAGGCTGCATGGCAGACCACCCACAGGCTCCAGGGCCGGGCCTGCTCCAGCGCCAAGATCACCTCTTGCCTTTCGGCAGCAGAGCCCGCAATGCGCTCAACCAGTACCAGCTCTCCTTCGGCGCCATCCGGCAAACCCGATATTGGCGGAAGCGGCCAGGGCACCTCGGGCGGCAGTTCGAACCCGATCACTGCCAGCGTACCCGGCACCGCAGCGTCGCCGGGGGTCCGGTGAGGCTGCGCCACCTGGATAGGGCGCTGCTCCGGATCAGTGACCACCGGCGGGTCGAGCGCATCCAGCCGCGCAAAAACGGCGCGCACATAGGGATCCGCACTGTCTGGCTTACCCATGCGGGCCACACCTGCACGCCAGCGCGCATAGCTGAGCAGCGCCAAAAAGACGCGCGGCAGCAGGCCGTAGGTGAACACACAGCCCATGAGCCACCAGGCCCACTCACTCTGCGCGGCAGCTTCGCCCAGGGTCTGCAGGTTGCTGGCGCCGGCGCGCTGTATGGCAGCGGCATCGGGCACCGCGAAGCCCAGCATGGAAGGGAACGAGCCCGTCAGATGGACGAAGCGTTGGAAAAAATCAGCACTGAGAATGGTGGTTTCCCAGCTCAGGCGATAGGCATGAAAGGCAAAGCCGAAGGCGAGCACGGCCAGAATCAAGCCGAACGCGAGCGCCCAGATGGTGTGGCTGACCACCCCGAATGCCCATGGCAGCAGCTTGTGCCTCTTCAGGAGGCGATTGACGGCGCGCAGCACGGAAAAAGAATGTGGGCCGCGCTCCAGTGGCAGACGCGCAGTGAGCCACAGCGCCAGCCTGCCCAAGGACAGACTGGCTGCAGCACCCGGCCATAACAAGCCCAGCAGCCACAGGGCGAGTGTCAGCAAATGCAGACCGAGCAACGTGATGAAAGCGGCCATGGCGTTGATGCTGCGTGCATCGCCCACCACGGCACGGGCGGTGCCCAGTGCCGACAAGGCCACCAGCGCCGCCAGCATCAGGATCACGATAAGGCCTACATGACGCCAGCGCGCCAGTTCAGCCGGCAGGCCCAGGCGCTCGCCCAAAAGCCAGGCCCGTTCCATGAACTGGGCAGCACGCGTCGGTTGCGCCCGATGCGCCAGCCGCAACTCTGCCCGGTCGTCGAGCGGACCGGAGGATTCGATGAGTGCCACCGTGCCGGCAATGACTGCCGTGGCGAGCGCGGGGCGGCGGGGAACTGAGTCTGGAACAGGCACTGCGCGATTATGCCGAGCAGGTGCCTGGGGTCGGGGCACGAGTTGCCGTCGAACCTGCCTTTTGCTTTTCGATAGGCCAACTGCCTCGTCATTCCGGCGAAAGCCGGAATCCAGGGTTACGTGGCGCGATGACTACTCAATCCCTGGCTTTCATTCCACTCGCTTCAAGCCCACTGCAAACACTTGGGTGTCCGTGCTTGCTATCCCTGGATTCCGGCTTTCGCCGGAATGACGATACCAGGGCAATTCTGGAGCTCAAGTCGGCAGGTACGTCTGCCTCAGCCTCTCCCAGAGGGAGAGGGGGAAGAAAAAGCAGGCGGTAGGCTAGGCCTCAGGCGCCCGCTTTACGGTAGTTCGCCATGCCGTCGGCGATTTCCTTGCGGGCCGAGTCCGGGCCTTCCCAGCCCAGAACCTTGACCCATTTACCTGGCTCGAGATCTTTGTAGTGCTCGAAGAAGTGGGCAATGGTCTTCAAGCGCATGGGGTTCAGATCCTCAGGCTTTTGCCACTGGGTGTAGATGGAGAGGATCTTGTCGGTGGGCACAGCCAGCACCTTGCCGTCTTCGCCGGCTTCGTCTTCCATCTTCAGGATGCCGATGGGGCGGCAGGTCACGACCACGCCAGGAATCAGCGGCACGGGAGTGATCACCAGCACGTCCACCGGGTCGCCATCGCCCGAGAGCGTCTGGGGCACGTAGCCGTAGTTGGTGGGGTAGTGCATCGCCGTGCTCATGAAGCGATCAACGAAGATAGCGCCCGTTTCCTTGTCAACCTCGTACTTGATGGGGTCGGCGTTCATCGGGATCTCGATGACGACGTTGAATTCATCAGGCGCCTTGTTGCCGGGGGTCACTTTGTCGAAGGACATTTTTTGTTTCGTCTTGAATTAAATTGAAAAGACTTGAATCCTGGTGTTGCGCTACGAGCCCAATTTAGCCCTGCCGCGCCTAGGATTAACCCTGATTTTACTTTCGTGTTCCTTGCGTTCCTGACAACTGTCATGTTTTCACGCTAAATTCGGACGGTTGGCCAATCGTTTCGGGGTAATCCCGGGGGCGAGGAAGCAACGCGGTGGGAGGTGCCACTTGCGTTGCGAAGCTGGCTGGCGGTGTCTCCCTGAGCGAAACTGCTTTAGAGGAGACATCAATGAACGGCAACGCAGCGCTGATATTGGCGCTTGTCTGTGGGTTGGTAGCTGTAGCCTACGGTTTCTGGGCACGCGGCTGGATTCTTTCTCAAGACGCGGGCAACGCCCGCATGCAGGAGATCGCCACGGCGATCCAGACTGGTGCGGCCGCCTACCTGGCGCGGCAGTACAAGACCATCGCCATCGCTGGCGTGGTGCTGGCCATCCTGATTGGCCTCTTTCTCGACGTGACCACTGCCATCGGCTTCGTGGTGGGCGCCGTGCTTTCGGGCGCCTGCGGCTTCATCGGCATGAACGTCTCGGTGCGGGCCAACGTGCGCACCGCTCAGGCGGCTACCAAGGGTATCGGCCCGGCATTGGATGTAGCATTCCGGGGCGGCGCCATTACCGGCATGCTGGTGGTGGGCCTGGGTCTGCTGGGCGTGGCAGGGTTCTATTGGTTCCTGGGAGGCCCTGCCGCCGATCCGCACGCCCTCAACCCCTTGATCGGCTTTGCCTTCGGCTCTTCGCTGATCTCGATCTTTGCGCGGTTGGGCGGCGGCATCTTCACCAAGGGCGCCGACGTGGGCGCCGATCTGGTAGGCAAGGTGGAGGCCGGTATTCCGGAAGACGATCCGCGCAACCCGGCGGTGATCGCCGACAACGTGGGCGACAACGTGGGCGATTGCGCCGGGATGGCCGCCGACCTGTTTGAAACCTACGCCGTCACGTTGATCGCCACCATGGTGCTGGGCGGGTTGATGGTGGCCAATGCGCCAGCCAACGCCGTGCTGTATCCGCTGGGTCTGGGCGCGGTGTCGATCATCGCCTCGATCATCGGGTGCTTCTTCGTCAAGGCCTCGCCGGGCATGAAGAACGTGATGCCCGCGCTTTACAAAGGCTTGGCGATCGCGGGCGTGCTGTCACTGATTGCCTTCTACGGCGTGACCGTATGGCTGATGCCCGACAACGCCATCACCGCCACCGGCACGCAAATGCGCCTGTTCGGTGCCTGCGCCGTCGGCCTGATCCTGACCGGCGCCCTGGTTTGGATCACCGAGTTCTACACCGGCACACAGTATGCGCCCGTACGCCACATCGCGCAGGCAAGTACCACCGGGCACGGCACCAACATCATCGCCGGCCTGGGAGTCTCGATGCGCTCCACGGCATGGCCTGTGCTGCTGGTGTGCCTGGCGATCATCGCTTCGTATTCGCTGGCCGGACTCTATGGCATCGCCGTGGCGGCCACCTCCATGCTCAGCATGGCCGGCATCGTGGTGGCGCTGGATGCCTACGGGCCGATCACCGACAACGCTGGCGGCATTGCCGAAATGAGCGAACTGCCCCCCAGCGTGCGCGACATCACCGACCCGCTGGACGCCGTGGGCAATACGACCAAGGCCGTGACCAAGGGCTATGCCATCGGCTCCGCAGGCTTGGCCGCCCTGGTGCTGTTCGCCGACTACACCCACAAACTCGAGGGCCTGGGCCAGGCGGTGAGTTTCAACCTGAGTGATCCGATGGTCATCGTCGGCCTGTTCATCGGCGGCATGATCCCTTACCTGTTCGGTGCCATGGCCATGGAAGCCGTGGGCCGCGCGGCCGGCAGCGTGGTGGTCGAGGTGCGGCGCCAGTTCAGCACCATCAGGGGCATCATGGACGGCACCGGCAAGCCTGAATACGGCAAGGCCGTGGACATGCTGACCAGCGCCGCCATCAAGGAGATGGTGATCCCCAGCCTGCTGCCCGTGGTGGTGCCGATCCTGGTCGGCCTGATCCTGGGACCGAAAGCGCTGGGCGGCCTGCTGATGGGCACGATCGTGACCGGCCTGTTCGTGGCCATTTCCATGTGCACCGGCGGCGGCGCGTGGGACAACGCCAAGAAATACATCGAAGATGGCAATTTCGGCGGCAAGGGCTCCGAGGCACATAAGGCCGCCGTCACCGGCGACACGGTGGGCGACCCCTACAAGGACACCGCCGGCCCGGCCGTCAACCCGCTGATCAAGATCATCAACATCGTGGCGCTGCTGATCGTGCCGCTGGTGGTGAAGCTCCATGGCAGTGATGTGGCCGCCGCGCCACCACCGGCTGCGACGCCCGTGGTGGCAGTGGTCGCGGCCACCGCCATCGAAGGCGATGCCGTGCGGGTAGAAGGGGACACCGTGCGCTTTTATTTCGCCACCGGCAAGGCGGCGCCCCATCCTGATGGCGCCAACGCCCTGGCCGTGATCGTGAACGGCGTGAAAGCGGGCAAGAAAGCCATGGTCAGCGGCTATGTGGACTCATCCGGCAGTGCCGCCGCCAACGAAGAGGTCTCCAAGCAGCGCGCCTTTGCCGTGCGCGATCTGCTCAAGACCTTGGGTGTAGCGGAAGATCAGATCGAGTTGGCCAAGCCCGACAACACCAACGCGGGCACAGGCGCACAGGCACGGCGAGTGGAAGTCACGTTGAAATAAGCCAACTTCCCCTGCAAAACAAACCCACCAGCCGGTGGGTTTGTTTTTTGGGGCTCCTGTCTGTGACAATGGCATGATCCGGGTGCACCGCAGCCCTAGTGTCCTGAATTGCAAATTCGTTGAATAAATCTACCGAGAATCAACATCATGCGGCGTTGCAAAGCCTCGCGATACCACTCGCGGTATCGCTGCGTTTTGCGCCTTGCCTGATGTCGATTTCGGCAGATTTATTTATCAACGAACTTACAACTCAGGACACTAGAACGTGTTCACGATCTTAGTTTCCTGCCTCAGACCATAACCGGTATCCGCCTCATGAGCGTTCCAGACAATTCCGCCAACCCGGTGCGCGCGCCGCACCAGCCGATCGCGGGCTACTACCAGACAGAAGCCGAACGCGCCGGATTCCTGCGCGAAATCTTCGACAGCACCGCCGCCGACTACGACCGCGTGGAACGGACCCTGGCCCTGGGCAGCGGCCCCTGGTACAGGCGCCGGGCGCTCGAGCGTGCCGGGCTGCAGCGCGGCATGCAGGTAGTGGATGTCGGCTTCGGCACGGGGCTGGTCGCCACCCAAGCGATCAGCATCATCGGCAGCCCCGACCTGCTGATAGGGGTGGACCCCAGCCCGGCCATGATGGGCGCCAGCCCGCTGGTCTCGAAAGTCAAGCTCGTGGAGGGCAAGGCCGAGCGCATTCCCCTGCCGGATGCCAGCGCCGACTTCATCAGCATGGGTTATGCGTTGCGCCATATCAGCGATCTGAGTGCGGCATTCAGCGAGTTTCACCGCGTGCTCAAGCCGGGTGGGCGCCTGTGCGTGCTGGAAATCACCAAACCGGAGAGCCGTCTGGGCACCGCCGTCCTGAAAGGCTACATGCGAGGCTGGGTGCCGCTTATGGCCAAGCTGACCGGCGCCGGCGCCCATACGCCTCGCATCTGGCGCTACTACTGGGACAGTATCGAAGCCTGCGCGCCTCCCGAGCGTATTCTGGATACTTTGCGCGCCGCCGGACTGGCTGAAGCGAACCGCTA
The DNA here is from genome assembly GCF_049532675.1 of Ottowia sp. VDI28. Classification (NCBI taxonomy): domain Bacteria; kingdom Pseudomonadati; phylum Pseudomonadota; class Betaproteobacteria; order Burkholderiales; family Comamonadaceae; genus Ottowia; species Ottowia sp. VDI28. Next base: position 4,831,401 of record NZ_CP149820.1, read on the forward strand.
TGTGGAGCTGGGCATTTTTTCCGAGTACCGCGCACGCAAGCCTGGTTGACGAGCCGGGGATCCGCAAAAAGCAGCGGTCTCGGCGCTGGTTCTCCGCATCGCTGCTATTCGCACCACTGCTGGGCGGTTGCGCCTGGCTTCCCCGCCCCCTCGAAACCCCTATGCATAGCCAGCTTGAAAGCGTCCATCCCGATCATCGTGCGGATACCTTGATCGTGCTGCTGCCCGGTGCCTACGACGCGCCGAAGGACTTCGTCGAGCAAGGCTTCGTGACAGCCCTGCGGGAAGAATCCCTGCCTGCCGATCTGCTGCTGGTGGATGCGCACACGGGCTACTACACCGCGCAGCAGATCGTGGAGCGTCTGCGCAGCGAGGTCATTGCGCCGGCACGTGCACAAGGCTATGCCCGTATCTGGCTGGCCGGCATTTCCCTGGGCGGCTATGGCTCGCTGCTGTTCGCACGCGAGCATGCAAAGATGATTGACGGCCTGTTCGTGATGGCGCCGTTCCTGGGCCGGCGGGATCTGCCCGCCGCGATCCAGCGCGCGGGAGGGCTGGCCGCCTGGGACGGTCAACTGCCGGATGCGGATACACACGATCTGGAACTGTGGCGCTGGCTGCGCGGCTATGTCAGCAGCCCTGAGGAACGTCCGCCGCTTTATCTCGGCTATGGTGACACCGACCGCTTCGCCTTCAGCCACCGCCTGCTCGCCGCCGCCTTGCCGCCCGAGCGGGTATTTGTCACTCCAGGCGGCCATGAGTGGGCACCGTGGCTGCGGCTATGGCTGCGCTTTCTGGGTTCGGGATCTTTGCCAGCCCATATTCCTTTGTAGGACCGGCCCCTGGGAATCACCGGATTGAACACGAGCCGCCAACGGCTTAGCATGTGAAATTACCTTGATGATCCTGGAGGTTTCCCATGAAAACCATCGTAGATCAGTTGGCCAAGTACGCGGAGTACCACCGCGACCGGCGCAATATCGCCACCCATTTCATCGGCATTCCCATGATCGTGCTGGCAGTACAGGTTCTGCTGGCGCGCCCGGTGTTGATGCAAGGCGCCATACCCATCACAGCCGCGCTCATCATCAGCGTGCTGACCGCCATTTATTATCTTCGGCTCGACAGGCCGCTCGGCCTGCTGATGACAATTCTCCTCGCCATCGGCCTATGGATGGCCCAGGCAGCAGCTGACCAGTCCACTGCCACCTGGCTCTGGATTGGTATCGGGTTGTTCGTGGTGGGCTGGGTCATCCAGTTCGTCGGCCACATTTACGAGGGACGCAAGCCGGCCTTCGTGGACGATGTCATCGGGCTCATCATCGGGCCGCTGTTCGTTGCTGCTGAATTGGTGTTCCTTATTGGCTTGCGGCGGGATCTGCAGCACGCGATAGAAGAGCGCGCCGGCCCCACGCGTACGGGCAAAATCCACGCCACATCCTGAAACCAGGCCCTGGAAAAACACCATTTCCGCATGCAACTCAATTTCATCGCCAACAGCGCCATTGCTTCTCTCTCCGGCCGCACCCTGCCGGTCATCGACCCCTCCGACGGCCAGCCTTTTGACGAAATCCAACGCAGCAACGAACGCGATATAGACGCAGCCGTCCAAGCCGCACGCGAATGCTTTGAGGGCCCATGGAGCGCTCTCTCGGCAGCCGAACGCGGCCGGCTGCTGATGGCGCTTGCCGCCAAGGTGAGTGAACATGCCGAAGAATTGGCCGCCCTGGAGCAGCGCGATTGCGGCAAACCCACCAAGCAGGCCAAGGCCGACGCCGCTGCGCTGGCCCGCTATTTTGAGTTCTATGCCGGCGCCTGCGACAAGCTGCATGGCGAAACCTTGCCTTACCAGGCGGGCTACAGCGTGTTTACCTGGCGCGAGCCGCATGGGGTCACCGGCCATGTCATCCCATGGAACTACCCCATGCAAATCTTCGGCCGCAGCGTGGGCGGTGCGCTGGCAGCGGGCAATTGCTGTGTGGTCAAGCCCTCGGAAGACGCCTGCCTGAGCCTGATCCGCGTAGCGCAACTGGCCGCCGAAGCCGGGTTTCCAGCCGGCGCGATCAACATCGTCACTGGCTACGGCCACGAAGTGGGCGACGCCCTGGCCCGTCACCCGGGCATCGACCACATCAGTTTCACCGGCAGCCCCAGCGTGGGCACCCTCATCCAGCAAGCCGCCGCTGAACGGCATTGCCCGGTCACGCTGGAGCTTGGGGGCAAAAGCCCGCAGATCATTTTTGCCGACGCCGATCTGGACGCAGCCGTTCCGGTCGTCATCAATGCCATCGTGCAGAACGCAGGGCAGACCTGTTCCGCCGGCTCGCGCGTGCTGATCGAGCAACCCATCTACGAGGGCCTTTTGGCCCGTCTGGGAGAGGCTTTCCAGGCGCTCCGCGTGGGCCCGGCGGCGATGGATCTCGATGTCGGCCCGCTGATCCGCCAGACCCAGCAACAACGCGTCTGGGATTTCCTGAGCGATGCGCAAGCAGCCGGTATTCCGCTCGTGGCGCAAGGCGTGGTGGTGGAAGAAGCGCCTGAGTCAGGCTTTTACCAGGCGCCGGTCCTGCTGGCCGATGTGCCGGTATCGCACCGGCTGGCGCAACAGGAAGTGTTCGGCCCGGTGCTCTCGGCCATGTCCTTCAGGGATGAAGACCACGCCGTGGAGCTGGCCAATGCCACCCGTTTCGGCCTGGTGGCGGGCGTCTGGACGAATGACGGCGCCCGCCAGTTCCGTATGGCCCGGCGTGTGCAGAGCGGACAGGTGTTCATCAACAACTATGGTGCTGGCGGTGGGGTGGAACTGCCATTCGGTGGGGTGAAATCATCCGGATACGGCCGTGAAAAGGGCTTCGAGGCGCTCTATGGCTTCACCACCCTGAAAACCGTCGCCATCAAGCATGGCTAAGAAAGTGTTCTGAGAACGTGTTCAAAGGAAACTCTCATGCGCGTAGCAGGTAAATCCATCATCATCACCGGCGCTGGCGGCGGCATCGGGGAAGGCATCGCCCGGCGGCTGGCGGAGGAAGGTGCCAGCGTGATCGTGTGCGACATCGACGCCCAGCTCGGCGAGCAGGTAGCGGCCAGCATTCGTACTTCCGGCGGCAAGGCTGTTTTCTGCACCGCCGACGTCACCCAGGGCGATCAGGTGCAGGCGCTGGTTGAAGCCACGCTGAAAACCAACGGCAAGCTCGATGCCATGGTCAATAACGCCGGCTGGACGCACCGCAACCGCCCGATGCTGGAAGTCAACGAGGCCGAGTTCGACAAGGTCTACGCGGTCAACATGAAAAGCATCTACTGGAGCGCGGTCCACGCCGTGCCCGTGATGAAAAAAGCGGGCGGCGGCAGCTTCATCAATATCGCCAGCACCGCAGGCATCAGGCCTCGGCCGGGGTTGACCTGGTACAACGGCAGCAAGGCGGCCGTGATTGTCACCTCCAAGTCGATGGCAGCCGAACTGGGCCCGGACAACATCCGGGTGAACTGCATCAACCCGGTCTTCAATCCCGACACCGGCCTCTCGGCCGAGTTCGCAGGCGGCCCGGTGGACGAGGCACGCCGCGCCAAATTCCTCGCCACCATTCCGCTCGGGCGCTTCTCCACGGCGCTGGACGTCGCCAATGCCGCGCTTTACCTGGCCAGTGACGAGGCCGCCTTCATCAGCGGCGTGTGCATAGAGGTAGACGGCGCGCGCTGCGTCTAGGATGTGTTCAAAGGAGCCCGGAGCAGCCTCACATCCAGCGCGCCAACTGTTCCACGTCTTCTGGAAACAATTGCCCCTTCTCGGCCTGTGCCACGCGGCCATCCTTGCCACGCACCACCACCACCGGCAAACCTTCAGGCTTGGGAAACACCTTCGCCACCTCGGGACTGACCCATGCAGCCGGGAAGGTATAGCCCTTCTTTTTCAAATAAGCCACGGCTTCCTCAGACTTTTTGTCTATCGACAAGGTCAGCATCTGCAACCCGCGCCCGCGCTGGCTTTCCCAAAGCTTTTGTATTTCAGGGCTCTGCTGGGCACAAAATGGGCACCAGCTCGCCCACCAGTACAACACAAGAGCTTTGCCTTCAGCCTGTGCGGGTTGGAAGCTTCCGCCGCCCAGCAGAGGTACGGCAGCCAAGGAGTAGGCGGAGCCCACGTTCGGTAACGGCGGCTCGGCTCTTTTTTGCGCCAATGCACTCGCCATGAACGAGGGCGCGGCAAGACAGGCGGCCGCCTGAACGACACGGCGGCGCGACAAAGGCATGGCAGTCTCCAATTTCATGACGGAATGGTACCGCGCCATGCCCCTGCCACATACATATGCTTGAGCAGTCATACATAATTCAGCCCATATCCTTATGGCTGAACGCGTGATTCCACTGATCGATCAGCGTAGCCGGCTGCTTGCCGTGCCGCGCGGGGCGCAGCTATTGCCCAAATCCGGGCAACTGGTGGACACGCTGGGCCGCCCTTTGCGCGATCTGCGTATCAGCGTAACCGACCGCTGCAACTTCCGCTGCAGCTACTGCATGCCCAAGGAAGTCTTCGACAAGGACTACCAATACCTGCCGCATGCCAGCCTGCTGACCTTCGAGGAAATCACACGCCTGGCCCGCCTCTTCGTCAGCCAGGGCGTGCACAAACTGCGGCTGACCGGCGGCGAACCGCTGCTGCGCAAGGGCATCGAAAGCCTGATCGAACAATTGGCCGCCTTGCGCACCCCGGACGGTGAACCGCTCGATATCACCCTGACCACCAACGGCGCCCTGCTGACACGCAAGGCCCGGGCGTTGAAAGCGGCCGGGCTGAAGCGCGTTACCGTCAGCCTGGATGGGCTTGACGATGCGGTCTTTCGCCGCATGAACGACGTCGATTTTCCGGTAGCCGAGGTGTTGGCCGGCATCGAAGCGGCCCATGCGGCAGGGCTCGGGCCGCTCAAGGTGAACATGGTGGTCAAGCGTGGTACCAATGAGCAGCAAATTCTGCCCATGGCCCGGCATTTCCGGGGTACCGGCATCACGCTGCGCTTCATCGAATACATGGACGTCGGCGCCACCAATGGCTGGCGCATGGACGAAGTCATGCCTTCCGCCGAAGTGATCGATCTGCTTCAGTCGGAGTTTCCGCTGGTTCCTCTGGAGCCCGCTTCCCCCGGCGAAACCGCCGAGCGCTGGGGCTATGCCGGCGCGGACGGCAGGTACGATCCAGCCCTGGGCGAGATCGGCGCGATCAGCAGCGTCACACGCGCTTTCTGCGGCAGTTGCAACCGCGCTCGCCTTTCCACGGAAGGCAGCGTCTATCTGTGCCTGTTCGCGAGCCAGGGATACGATCTGCGCACGCTGCTGCGCGGCGGTGCGAGCGATGATGAAATCCAAAGCGCCATCACCGCCATCTGGCAGGGCCGCACCGATCGCTACAGTGAATTGCGTGCCTCCCTGCCGTCACAGCCCGGGCAAGCCAGCGCGCGGCGCGTGGAGATGAGTTACATCGGCGGCTGACTTCACTTGTGTATAACCGGGGCATGACTGACATTGCCGCCTCTCCCCCTGCCGCCATCACTGCCCTCCTTCTTGCAGGCGGCCGTGGCTCACGCATGGGCGGAGTGGACAAGGGGCTTCAGCTCTTTCAAAATCAGCCGCTGGCCCAGCACGCGCTGCAGCGCCTGCGGCAGCAAACGCTCCCCCCAGCCCAGTTGCTCATCAACGCCAACCGCCATCTGAGCGAATACGCCGCGTTCGGCGCCCCTGTCTGGCCAGATGCCATAGCCGATTTTGCAGGCCCCTTGGCAGGTTTTCTGGCAGGCCTCGATCACTGCGAAACCCCTCTGCTGCTGACCGTACCTTGCGACGTACCCTACTTTCCGCTCTCGCTCTGCGAACGGCTAGCCCAGTCCCTGCGCACGCAGCAAGCCGAGATCGCCATGGCTGCCGCCTTGGAGGATGGGCGGTTGCGCACCCAGCCGGTGTTCTGCCTGCTCCGCACCAGCCTGGCGAAAAGCCTCGCACACTTCCTGGAAAGCGGCGGCCGCAAGATCGACGCCTGGACCGCGCAACACCAGACCGTGGTGGTGGCTTTTGATGCACCCGGCGACGACCCTCGCGCCTTCGCCAATGCCAACACGATTGCGGAACTGCGGCAATTGGAGCAACCATGAGCCGCCCGGTGATCCGTTTTCTGACAGCCCATGACCTGCCTGCCTACAAGGCACTGCGCGACGGCGGACTGAAGAACGACCCTGAAGCCTTCAGTTCCGATTTCGAATCCGAGGTGCATCGCCCTGTAGAAAGCTATGCTGCGCGGCTCGGCCAGCCGCCTGGTAACGATTTCATTCTCGGCACCTTCGGGCCTGGCGGCGCCCTGCTGGGCGCCGTGGTCTGCGTGCGCGAAGCGCGCCTGAAGACCCGCCACGAAGCCAGCCTGGCCGGCATGATCGTGGCGCCGCAAGCGCGCCGGCAAGGTCTGGGGAAGGCGCTCTTGACCGAATTCGATACGCAGGTGCGCCGCATTCCCGGTATCGAGCATGTCGTGCTGGGCGTGACAGCCAGCAACGCGGGCGCCGTGCGCCTCTATGAGGGCGCCGGCTTCGTACGCTACGGACTGCTGCCTCGTGCGATCAAACTGGCTGACCGCTATTTCGATACAGCGCTGATGGTCAAGACGTTATGAAGGCCATCGCGAAAAGCACGGCGCAAATCGCGGATCAGTTGCAAGCTTACGATCCGCAAGCACTACCCGCCGAAAGCGTGAATACGTTTCTGGCGGAGCTGGTCTCGCCTCTCGCTGAAACCGAAAAGGTGTCGCTTTTCGACGCCCTGGGACGCGTCCTGGCTGAGAACATCGTCTCGCCCTTGAACGTGCCGCCGCACGATAACTCGGCCATGGATGGTTTTGCCTTTGACGGCGCCCAACTGCAGCCAGGTACGCCGTTGCGGCTCACTGTCGTTGGCACGGCTCTGGCCGGCAAGGCCTGGCAGGGTAGGGTTCATTCAGGCGAATGCGTGAAGATCATGACCGGCGCGGTCATGCCCGCGGGGCTCGACACCGTGGTGCCGCAAGAATTCACGCAAGCCGACGGCCCTGCCATCAACATCCCGCCAGGTGCGCTCAAAGCCGGTGACAACAGGCGTCACCGGGGCGAGGATCTCATGGCGGGCCGGACTGCTCTTCATCAGGGCGAACGGTTGGGCTCCGCCGCGCTGGGTCTGTTGGCCAGCCTGGGGATCGCTCAGGTAATGGTCTATCGGCGCTTGCGTGTAGCCTACTTCTCCACGGGTGACGAAATCCTCTCGCTCGGCGAAGCTCCGCGCGAAGGCGCGGTCTACGACAGCAACCGCTACACCGTGTTCGGCATGCTGACACAGCTAGGCTGTGAAGTGATCGATCTCGGCGTGGTCCGCGACGACCCGGTACTGCTCGAAACAGCCTTCATCCAAGCCGCCCGTGCCGATGCAGTGATCACCAGTGGCGGCGTGAGCGTGGGCGAAGCCGATCACACCCGCCAGATGATGAAAAAACTCGGCGACATCGCGTTCTGGCGCATTGCCATGCGCCCCGGGCGGCCAATGGCAGTAGGACGCATCACAGCCGAGCCGGATCATCAGGAAGGCCGCGCCCCGTCTTCCACCAGTGCGGTGCTGTTCGGCTTGCCGGGCAATCCTGTCGCCGTCATGGTGACTTTCATCGCCTTCGTACGCCCCGCCCTCCTGCGCATGATGGGCGCACGACCCGAACAGCCCGTGATGCTGCGCGCCGTCAGCGAACATCCCATACGCAAGAAGCCTGGCCGCACCGAATATCAACGCGGCATCGTCACCCAACACGCGGATGGCCGCCTCACCGTTCGTCTTACCGGCAACCAGGGTTCTGGCGTACTCTCTTCAATGATTCAGGCCAACGGCCTGATCGTGCTGGACCACCAGCAAGGCGCCGTGAAAGCGGGCGAAGAGGTCAGCATCATGATGCTGAATGCTGCTTGAGACAGGGGCCCTCCAAGAACGTGTTCTAAAGGGCCCCCTCAAGCCCCACTCACTTACGCATCAACACCTTCAGCGCATTCTGCAGGCGCCGTGCAGCGGCCTCGTCATGCGGCGCAGCCAGCACCTTGCCGGCATCGGCTGCCCAGGTATCCACAGGCCCCGGCTCGTTGCGCTTGGTCAGCAATTTGAGTTGCAAGGCCCGGCGCGCATCCAGATGCTCCGCAGGCGTAGGTACCTCGGCAGCCATTTCCAGGCGGAGCAGAGGCTCGGCGGCGTTGCCTTGCGGGTTGGCCTGCAGGGCCTGAACCCAACCATTGCGGGTACCGCCGCTCACGCCGCGGCCCAATTCCTGAGCGCTTGGCAGTTGCTCTGGCTGGCGGGCAGCCCAGGCACCCAGCAATTGGGTCAGGGTTTCACCATGCGCTTGGGCAGCCAGCTTCCGCAATTGAGCCTGCGCATGTTCCATGGCGTCGCGTTGGGCGCGGAAGGCCGTATCGCCAAGACGCGGGCCACGCTCGGGCCGGTCGCCAAAACGGCCGCCACGATCGCCGAAGCCGCCTGGGCCTCTGCTGTCGCGGCCATCACGGCCAAAACCGCCACGGCCACCATCGCGCCGATCACCTGGGCGACCATCACGGCGGTCGCCGAATTTACCGCCGCGGCCCGCCGGTGCGGGTTCAACCTTGCGCGCGCCAGGACGATCGTCACCACGCATGGCGACCAGAGGCTTGGCGGACTTGGGAGCGGCGGCCGGAGCGGGGGCGGCCTCGGCAGCCGCATCAGCAGGAGCATCTTCCGCTGTGGTTTCGGCCGCAGCTTCGGCGGCGGCGGGGGTTTCGCTCGCCTGTGCTTCTGCCGCCTTTGGAGCGGACGCAGGCGCCGCGGCAGCCTCTCCGCGCGTGGCGGCTTCCAGTTGCGCCAGTGCCGCGCGGATGCGCTGGGCATCGCCGCTGGCATTGGCCGATTCCAGGGCCTTAGCTGCGTCGAGCACGGCACGGTCATGCGCGCTCATCGCGGCAGCGGCCTGCTCTCGCTGCTGTGTCTTGCGGTTGAAAGCCTCGTCGATCGGCTTGCGGAAAGCATCCCACAGTTTCTGCTCGAACCGGCGATCCAACGGCACCGTCTGGGCCTCGGCTTGCCAGCGCTGCTGCAAAGCCTTCACCGCGTCGATCCGCAGCATGGGCGCAGCGCCCAGCGCCTCGGCTTCAGCAATCATGGCCTGACGGCGCTCGGTGCTGGATTTTTGCGCGGTTTCCAGCGGTGCGGCGGCCGTGTGAATGGCTTCTTTCCACTGTGGTTGCAGTTCGGCAAAGGCTTTTTCAGCCAGATGCCCGGCATTGCGCCAACGCTCGGAGAACTGATGCAACTGGCGATTGAAGGTCTTCCAGTCAGCTCCCTCGCCAGCGCCGGTATTCTTCGCGCCCCAGGCCTTGACTTCCTCGATCAGAAGCAAACGCTCGGCCTTGTGCGCAGCCGCCTCGGCACGCACCGTGGTAAGCCACTGCTCGACGAACTTGTGCGCCTCGTTGCAGGCCCGGTCGAAGCGCTTCCAAAGGCCATGGTTGGGTGCGCCCCCTGATCAGTCGCCTTCCACTCTTCGCGGAGCTTGCGAATGGTTTCCTGCAGCTTGCGCCCACCCATGGCAGGCACGATTTCATACGCTTCTTCGGCGGCTGATGCAGCAGCCGGGGCAGCCACCGGCGCGGGTGCTTCGGCGCTCTCGGTGCCGGCAGACGCAGTCTCCCCTTCAGGCACCGCAGTCTCGGAAGCGGCTTGTTCAACCACCTCAGAAACAGCTTCAGCAGCGGCTTCGGCCTGCGTGGGCTCCGGTGCAATAGCTGGCGCCGGAGCTGCCCCTCGGCAGCCACGGATGGCTCAGCGACGGTTTCGGCAGCTGGCTCGGTCACTGCGGCAGCGGCTGGACGAGGCCCCTTGATCTTGCGTTTGACCAAAAGCGCCTCTGCTTTGGCCACCAGTTGCTCGCGCACCTTGTCGGCGCTCCAACGCTGCCAGCCCTCGAGTTCGCCAGCCGAGACCAGCGCGGCATGCACACGGGCTTCCAGCGCATCGTCGATCAGGCGGCCATGCGTCTTCAGCGACTGGCGCAATGCCGCCGTGGCGCTGTGCGTATTCTTGGTGTTGCCGCTGGCAACAGCCTGCTCCAGCAGCATGACACCCGCCTCTACGGCCTTGCTAGCCGCGGCGCGCTGCTCGGGATCGATAGCTGGCTTGGCCGGGCGCTCAGGCTTCTCGCTGGCTGCGGGCGCCGCAGGCTCGCCACGGGCGGCACGCAGTTCGTCGGCCCAAACGGGCACTGGCGGCAGGGGCGCGCCAGCATCTTCCGCGGCAGCCACAGTCTGGGAAAGCGCGGCACTGAAGGCGTCCCATACGGCAGCCAGTTGGCTTTGAGCGGCTTCGATCTGTGGCGGATAGCGCATATCTACGCTCGGCCACTGGGGATCGTCCTGCAGCGCGCGCGCCTCGGTACGCCAGCGGTCGACATCGGCCGTGATGCCGGCCTGCGCCGTCTGGGCATCGCGCCAGGGTTTGGTGGACAGCAGCTCGATGCGCTGAGCCAGCAGCAAAGCTGCTTCGCGCTGCACCATGACGCGCTGTTGCAGATCTTCCACTTTCTTGATGCGCTCGACCAGCTCACTGCGCAAGACGGACAAAGGCTCACGCGACAGCGGAGCGCCAGCCTTGGCGGCATCGCGCTGCCAGGCCAGGGCGTCGGCAATATTCAGGCGTGACGATTGCAGCAATGCCTCGGCCTTACCCGCCCATTCGGCCGCCACGGCCTCCTGCCCCTTGGCACGGCGCAGTTCGTCGAGCTTCTCGCGCAGCGCCTTGGCGGCGCCCTTGTCCTTGGCTGAAAGCTCCTTGAATACTTCCTGCATCTGCTCGGCGGAAGGCTCTGTCGTCAGCCACTCCCGCACTCGCTGAGCACGCTCACCCGACGTGGCGGCGGAAAAAGCGCCACCGGTGAGCTCGTCGAGCGGATGTGCTTCCGGTGCCGGCTTGGCGGCTGCCTGCGGCTCTTCGGGCTGGTCTTTAGGGTCGCGAGAGAAGGGAAACATAAGCTTCAAAAATTAATCGCCAAAGCGGTGTGAACCCGATATTTTCGCCGGATTACGCATGTAAGGACTCAAACGGAAAAAGCAACCGCTCAGAAAGCCCGCAGGCTTGCTGTTTCTCCCTCTTGGAGAAAGGGAAAAAGGCTGGCTTTTCTCTCTATTTTGAAGGAAGGTTGACACAAGGTCGCGTTCACCGTCCCGGGAACTGTCGATCCTGGCCAAGAGCCTATCCAGCAGGCATTGTCGCCGCTAAAGCCACTCATGCCCTTGACCGGAATCTGAAGCATGACACATTTTATTCGTCCCACCCCCCGGCGACTCTGCTCCTCACTCTATATACCGGGGGCACCAGGCCCCAGGGGCTCCTCGCCCCTACTACGGGCAGTAACCGGTCCGCAAACAGTGCGTCAAGAGCATATTCGAAGCGCTTTACCGGGCGCTCAGATTCAGCTCAGCCCGCGGCGTCCACTGGGCTGCCTTGCCCTGCGTTCCGGAAGCACTGGCCGCGCTGGCGGCCTCCGCCGCGGCCGCGGGAGCGCCCTTGGCAGCCTCGCCCGTACGCGCGGCCCCAAGGAACAAACGGTCCGCGGGAAGTTTCTTGCTCGTCAGGTAGTCTTTCACCGCCACGCCGCGCTGCACCGCGAGCTGGCGCATGGCATCTTCACCAACACTGATATGGGCCAGCAAAAGCGCCTCCATCTCGGGCACAGATACGTTCTTGGTGATGCCGAGGGCATTGCGTGGTTTGCCAGGCAGATCAGCTCGCCGGTACACCTGCTTGAGCAGGGCGGCGTATTCCTCGTCACCCAGGGCCTGCGCATTGGCTGAAGCGCTGGCCGAAGCCGCACTCGCGGCAGGCAAAGGTGCCGACGCGGCGCCCTGGCCCTTCGGCGCTGCCGCCGCGCCGCTCTCGCCGCGCTTTTCCGCATCCACCAAGGCCTTCAGGCGCTCACGCCGCCAGCCATCGCGCTCAGCCTCCAGGCTGGAGGTCCCCACCACGGTCACTTTCAACGCCGGCCTGTCGCTCAGCGCCTTGGCAATCTTGTCCAGCCGCGAGCGGGCGTCCGCACTCAAGGCCGCACTGCCGGGCGCGAATGGCACGTTGGCCAGATCATCCCCCCTGATCCGCCTCCCAGCGCACGCGCCAGCAAGGTAAATGGTGCGGTAATGGCGCGGCCAATCAGGTTCACGATGGCTTTGAAAATAATCGGGCCGATGCTGAATTGCGGGTCGTTGAGCGACCCGCTGATGGGCAGATCCAGATCGATCACGCCATTGCTATCCGCCAACAGCGCCGTCGCCAGCTTCACGGGCAAGCTGGCCGGAGCACCTTCCACCGCCTCACCAAACTCCAGTTGGTTCAGCACCAGGTTGTTGGTGGCCGTCAGGCGCCCGTCCGGCTGGATGGTGTAACCCACATCCAGGCTCAGCTTGCCACGCTCGATACCGTGGCCGGCATACTTCACCGAATAAGGGGTCAACGGCGGCAGCTCCAGATCGCGCACATGGCCTTTGATATCCAGCGCCAGCGGTTTGGCCAGCGGATTGAGCTTGCCCGTGATCTCCAGTGCAGCGCTGCCTTCGGCCCGCCCTGTCAATTGAAGATCAGCCATTTGCGGCGCAGCGGCTGGCGCCACGGAGGAGAATGCACTCAAACTGCCATTCAGCTCGGTCAAATCCGCCGAGTAATTGGGCCGGATGAATCGATCGGAAAACAGCACTTTGCCATTGGCAAGCTGAATCGGGCCGAAGCGGATCACCGGCGCATTGGGATCGGCCGGGCTCTGCGCCGGGGCGGCCACTGAGGCCGGCGCGGCTGGCTCCGAGGCGCCAGCGGAAAATTCCCCCGATGCAGGCATGTTGCTGGCCATTGGCGAGGGGGCGCCTCCCCCTGCCGAGGCGGCTGAAGCACTTGAAGCCGGCGCAGACTCCGCGCTTTCATCGGACTTCACAATGTCCTGAAGATTGATTCGGCCATTGGGATGAATGATGAGCCGGGCAAAGAAATCCGAAAGCAAGGTGTTCTTCACCTCCACCTGCGCCGGCTTTTCAGGCTCCAGTGCCACCTCCAGGCTGCCAAGCTTGAGCAGCTTCCAACTCAGGAACTCCTCACCCAGGCCACCTGCGTTGGCAGTAGGCGCCACCGGCGCTTGCGAAGCCCCTGCTGTACCGGCAGATGCCACCGCCGTGGTAGTCGTGGTGCCGCCCGGGCTGCGCCGAGTGGTGGTGTCGGCTGGCTTTTCCGGCGCGTTGGCATCGGTAGCCGACGTGGGGCGGCTGTGGGTACGCAACTCTTCCACCAGGGCATCACCGCTCACCTTGACGCGTGGACCCTTCGATGTATCGCTATAGGCTACTTGCCCCTTGAAGCTGGTGTCGGCCCGCAAGATATCGATGTTCAGCGCATCGCCAAAATAGGGCTCGAAAGCATGCACCGGCAGACGCCGCGCATCCACGGCGCCCTGTGCCGCCAGCGGAGCGAGGCCCACCGTACCTTGCCAGGAAAGGCTTCCCGGCTCCGCCCGGCCTGTACCGAGCAGCGCTGACACGGTCACCGGCATGGGCTTGCCGCTGTCGAGATCGATTTTCCTGGCCTCCAGCTTGAGCCTGGTCAGCTCCGCCCTCACTGGGCGGGACATGGCGGCATCGCGCCAGCCAATGGCGCCACCATTCAAAGCGAATGCATCGACCACCACTTTCCATGGCGCGTCGTCCTTCGGACTTCCAGACGATTTGGCGGGCGGCGCCGATTTGGCCTCCTCCTTGGATTGGCGCAGCCAGGATTCGAACATCCAGCGCTTGTCCGCATCGCGCTCCACCCGCAGCTTGGGCTCGGAAATCGAGAGCTTGCCCAAGCTGGCAGCGTGGGTGCGCAAATCTATATGTGCATCCGCCAACTCAATCTGCTTGATAGAAACCAGTTGCCCGTCATTGGAGCGGGACTTCCTGCCACTGGAACGTGACGGCTTTTTCCCGCCGTCGCGTTGTCCTGAAACAGCCGCCGCGCCATCCGCCAGTAACAGATTGCTCAGCACCAGCCGCTCGGAGGTCAGCTTGATCTCAGGTGGCGCCCATTGCAAGCCCAGTTGAGCGTCCAGGTTACCCGTCAGGTTGGGAATCAGGGCTTGCGCAAGATATGGAGAAGCCAAGGCCAGCGGCAACCGGTCTATCCGGGCGGTAACATCGGCCTTCTGGTCAGTGGCCGTGCCCTCGAACGCCAGGGAGGGCGCGCTGCCTCCAGCGGCGGCCTCTTCCGGCTTGGCGCCACGCGGGGCCAGCCGTACTGCGGCTTTTCCGCTTGCATCGGTCAACACAGCAGAGCCCTTGAACGACAGCGGCTTGGCAAAAGGGTAGCCAATGGCTTCGGCCGCCAACTCGAACTCCTCCAATTGCACCTTGGCAGCAGGTATCTGGCCTTCTTCCGTCCCTTCGTCGGTAAAGTGAATCGTGCCCCCGTGCACCGCCAGCTTGTCGATCGCCACTTGCAAGACTGGTGCCTTGTCCGCTTCGGCCCCTCCCTGCGCGCTTGCTTTCGGTGCGGCATCGCTCGCGGCCACCTGGGCTTCAACGGCGACCTTTTCCCCCTCTTCCGTCTTCTCCGCCTTGCCCTCATCCACCGTCACCAGCAGATTGATAAGACCTTTCTTGTCGCGCCGCACAGTGACGTTCGGACCGTTCAACTCCACCGAGGCCAGGCGCACAAGCTGCTCCAGTGGCCGCACCTCGGCCAGCTCGACTTTGAGCGCATCAAAAGCCAGCGCGTCCGCGCCTTGCCCATCGACGGATTTCAGCCCACTGACTTCGAAACGGCCCCCAAGCCGGAGCGAAGGCTTCGGCGTCTGCTCGAACCCGAGGCTCAGATCGGCGTCCAGAGTCGCGGCCTTCAGCTTCAGAGGCAATCCAGCCGGTATGTAGCCGATATAGGGTCCCAGATCCAGCTTGGCGAGCCGCAGCACAGCGCTGGTCTCCAGCGACTCCGCGAAAGGCAATGACTGCGCGGTGGAGTCGAATTGGCTTCCATTGGCGACGAAAGCCAGATGCGGAAGAACCTTGACCTTGATCTTGGACGGCAGGTTGCTGATGAAAGGCAGCGTGAGCCGCAGGTCGCGCACCTCATGCTTGCGGCCGACAGACTTATCGTCAAAGTCGATCGCACCGCCGTTCAGATCAATGTTGTAGACGGCAAAGCGCCCAGGCTCGCTCTCTTTCTCCGGCGGCGGCCCAGCAGACAGGCGCTTCAGAATATCGTCGAAATCGTAGTGCCCTTCGCCCTGGTGGGTCACGTGCAATACCGGTTCATCGATCTGGAGCCCATCGATCACCGGCGCCAAGCGCCATATGGATTCAATATCTGCATTGGCATACAGGCGCTTGAGAGTGAACTGCGGCGTCTGGCCGTCAGCACCGGCTATCGCCAGGTCCTGCGCAGTCAGCTCCAAGGTCCAGGGCTTGAAATCGATGGCACCTATGCTGACCTTGCGGCCCAATTGCTCGCTGGCGATTTTCTCGCCCTGCCACTTGGCCAGCGGCGGCACCACCAACCAGAGCAGCAGCCACAAGCCGAGCAGAACGGCCGCGGCGTAGACAGTCCGGCGAATCCACCGGTTTGCAAGAGTCCCCCTGCGCTCCTTGGTTGGTACAGGTGGGGTCGGGGGGAGATTGTTCGGGCCTTTTTCTTGCATTGCTCCCGCATTGTCCACGCAGACGGCGATCGCGAAATCAAGCGAAAGCAATACAAGTTGCAAATAGCTACGAAATCGAGAAAAAACCCCCGCCTCCGCCGCCAAAAGAAAGCCCGGCGCTGACCTGAAGTCGAGGCGCCGGGCCCTTGGCGGCGTGACAAAAGCGTCAAATGCCACCGGTTCCGCTTCGGGAAGCTTGTTGTTCCCGGAAGACGGTAGAAGGCAAGGTATTGCCTTCAAGGTTTGGCTTGGGGTTTGCCTGTCCGATGTATCAGCTACAGCAGATTGGGGCTCCTTTTTGCCTGGAGTGTCCGAGAACCTCGGACGGCCCCACTGTACCCCGAGCCTGCCGCGAAGCCAAAATGAATATTTCAATCCGGCACCACCGCCGATTGAGCGCCTCAATGCCCCTAAAAAAGTGCTCCGGCAACATCGCTCGCGTGCCTCGGAAATCGGGTTTTCTTATATCGAATTTAGAGTTTTTCATCAGTTTTTATTATTGACTGGGTATTAGAAGCCCTCCTAGAATCGCGGCATCCGACATGAATCCCAGGAATTTTCCTGGTCTGCTGCCGATCCTGGCAGGCCCGTGCGACGAGAAGGACGCAAGCAGCGCCAGTTATTTAAGGCGCGCGGCACGGGCTACATACTGAACCGACCCCCATCGGCGAACATCATTTCTTGTGACTGATGAGCACAGAGTGCCGCAGTCACCGGTGATTCGACGGCGGCAAGATAAGGAATGCTATGACAGCGTCTGGAATCACCGGCCTCGCGCGCGGCTTGCGCACGTTCTGCGGTGATGTAGCTGAAGGTTTTTTGAAATCATGCACAACGGCTTTGCCCTGGTGGGCTTGGCTGTGGTGTTCAGCGTCATCACGCTCGGCACGCGCCCTGACCTACGCCAGCAAGGCGAGGAACGCCTGACGGCGTGGCTGACTGCGCGCCAGGCGGCGGCTTCCGGCATCAAACCGGAACCCGGCGCCATTGAGCGCGCCACAGCCGCCAATCCTGGAGACCTTCCTCGCGAGCAGGCCAATGTGGCCTACTGGATTGCCAAGAAGTACCGCGTTGCGCCTGAGCCCTTGGCGGCGCTGGTAGCCGAAGCCTATGAGGTCGGCCGCAGCGCCCGCCTCGATCCCACACTGATCCTGGCAGTGATGGCTGTCGAATCCAGCTTCAATCCCTTCGCCCAAAGCGCCGTGGGTGCGCAAGGGCTGATGCAGGTGATGACCGAGATTCACTCCGACAAATACGTGCACTTCGGCGGCCAGTACGCGGCATTCGATCCCAAGACCAATCTGCGCGTCGGCGTCAACGTATTGCAGGACTGCATCGCCCGCGCCGGCTCCATCGAAGGCGGCCTGCGCTATTACGTGGGCGCGGCCCATCTGCCAAGTGATGGCGGCTACGCCGAGAAGGTGTTGGCCGAATACGGGCGCCTGAGCCAGGTCGCCAAGGGCCGGCCGCTGCCGGTCATCAACCCGGCGCCGAAACTGCGCGCGGCGACCAAGCCGGCTGCGCCCGTCGCGCCACCGGCGCAACAAACCCCCGCTCCTGCCGACTCTCTAGAAATCGCTGCGCTATCCTGATTCCACGGTGGCCGCTCGTAGAGGCCACCGGATCCACTTGTTCTAGGAAATAGCCGAGGGTCCGAACAGATATTGGAGTACGCCGTCCGGGTTGCGCACCGGCGTGCATTCGATCCCCCAGATACGCTTCATCCGCTCTGGTGTCAGTACTTCGCCCACTGGCCCGAAGCAAGCGGCCTCGCCGTGCGCCAACAAGAGAGCGTCGTCGGCATAGGACAGCGCCAAGTTCAGATCGTGAAGCACGGCCACCACCCCTACGCCCTGGTTATTCGCTCTGTCACGCAACAGACCTAGCGCCTGGTGTTGATGAGCCAGATCCAAAGCCGCCGTAGGTTCGTCCAGCAGCAGCCAGCGCGCCGCCTTGCCAGGCCGCGGGCCCCAGATCTGCGCCAAGGCCCGGGCCAGATGCACGCGTGCCTTCTCCCCGCCCGAAAGCGTGTTGAAGATGCGCGACGACAGCTTGGCCACATCCGTGGCTTCGAGCGCGCGCAAAATGATTCCTGCTTCATCCGCATCAGGTTGCTGGCGGTGAGGATACCGCCCCAGTTCCGCCACCTCATGCACGGTGAAATTGAATGCCACCGCGCTGTCCTGTGGCATCACGGCACGGCGCAATGCCAGCTCGCGAGGAGAAAACGACCGGATTGGCCGCTCATCCAGCAACACCTCGCCGGCGTTGGGCCGTCGCTGGGCAGAGAGCAGTGACAGCAGCGTGGATTTCCCCGCGCCATTGGGACCCAGGATCGCAGTGAAACGGCCCGGCTTCAGCGCCGCCGAAACCCCCTCCAACAGGGTTCGGCCTTCCACCACCACCCGGGCATCGATGCATTGCAAGGTCATACCCGGCTCCTGAAACGGCGCAGCATCAGCAGGAACATCGGTCCGCCAATGAACGCGGTAAGCACCCCCAGCGGCAACTCGGCGGGCTGCACCACAGTGCGCGCCACAGCGTCGGCCACCAGCACCAAGGCTGCACCCAACAGCGCCGAGCCAGGCAGGACCACGCGGTGATCGGGCCCCGCGATCAAGCGCACCCAGTGGGGCGCAATCAGGCCCACGAAGCTGATGATGCCCGTGGTCGCCGTGACCGCGCCCACCGCCAGCGCCGCAATGAGCACCACGGCCCGTTTGGTGCGCTCCACATTCACTCCCAGCAGCGCCGCCTGCGCTTCTCCCAGGGCAATCGCATTGAGCGGCCGGGCGCAAGCCATGGCTGCCGCGCAGGTGGCGGCCACCAGCCCGCTCACCAAAGCCACCGCACTCCACCGCGCGCCGCCCAGGCTGCCCAGCAGCCAGAACTGGATATTGCGCAATTGCTCGTCGGTAGATACGAAATTCAGATAGCCCAGGCCGGCTCCCGCCAACGCGTTCACCGCCACCCCGGCTAGCAGCATCACCCCGATGTTAGTACCCGCAGGCCCCTGCGAGAACAGATAGATCAACAGGGTCACGCCCAGGCCGCCCGCAAAGGCCGACAACATCAATGTCCAGCTGCCCAGGGAGTGTTGCAGTTCGGGAAACCATTTCTGGCCCAGGACGATCGTGACCCCCGCAGCCAGAGCGGCACCACTGCTGATGCCGATCAACCCAGGGTCCGCCAAGGGGTTGCGAAACAAGCCCTGCATCAGAGCGCCCGCCACCGCCAGTCCGGCGCCCGCGGCAACCGCCAGGAGCAGGCGCGGCAACCTGATATTGAAGAACACCAGTTGTTCCGGAGAATCTGTCGTACCACCGGACAAGGCGTTGCCCAGCAACCGCATCAGTTGTCCGGGCGAGATCTGATAGGCCCCGCTAGCCCCACCCCATAGGAAAGCCAGAACCACCAGCAGCAAACCCAACGCCAGCGCGCTGCGGGCCGGCAACCGCGCCGGCACGACTCCGGCGCTCACGTGTAAAGCCGGCTGTGGACTTCCTGCACCGCCTGGGGCAGGCGTGGTCCGAAACTCAGCAGCAAAAGCGCATCCAGAACCACTACCGCGCGCTTGCGGTAAGCCGGCGTCAGCGCCAATTCGGGCCGCTGCCAGAATTTGTCGATACCGCCCAGAGCCTGAATGCCAAGATCCGTAGTGAGAATAAAGTCAGGTGCCGCACCAGCCATCGCCTCGGCCGTCATGGGCCGATAGCCTTTGAAGCCCGAGAGCGGATTCAAGCCACCCGCATAGCGGATCATCGCGTCAGCCGCGGTCTCGAGCCCCGCGACCTGCGGCGAAGGACCGTGCGAGAGGATGAAAAGCACACGCGGCTTGGGCTTGCTTTGCGCGGCCACCTGGCGGGTGACCTGCTCCCATTCGGCATCAAGCCTGGTTTGCAGCTCCCGCGCGGCTTCTTCGCGCTGCGCCGCGCGGCCCACCGCGCTCACCTTGGCCTTCACGTCATTCCAGGTGTGCTCGGTTTTCACCAACTCGACCTTGACCCCGGCGCTGCGCAGTTGATCCAGCACGACCGGCGGCCCGGCCTCGGTGGTGCTGATGACCGCGTCGGGTTTCAGCGACAACACACCTTCTGCCGAAAGCTGGCGCATATAGCCCACTTTAGGTGTCTTTTGGGCCGCCTTCGGATACAGGCTGGTGGTATCGGTGCCCACCAACTGCGCCTCGGCCCCCAAGGCATAGACCACTTCAGTAATCGAGCCATCAATGGTGATCAAGCGCGGCAAATGCGACGGACTCTTTGACAGGGGCGATGGCGCCGGCTGCGCATGCAGCCCGAGCGGCAAGCCGGCAGCCAAAGCGGTTGCCAATACCTGGCGGCGTGAAGGATGTGGCACGCTAACTTCTCTCACTTTACTTTCAGGCAGCAACAGCAGAAGACGGCGCTACTTTGTTCACGATGGCTCGCCAATCTTCGCGCTCAGGCTGCCCTGGCTTGCGAGCGCCAAAGAACATGGCCATCAGCTCACCAGTGCCGTCGAACACTTCGACCGAAGTCACCGTGCCATCGGCAGTGGGCTTTTCCACCACCCAGGCATCCGTAATGGCGTCTTCGCGCATATGCAGGCTGAAATCCGGGTCAAGCACATTGAGCCACTGCGCGCCGCGGATTTCCATGGGCTCCACGCGGGTCACCGGGCCGGTATGGATCTGGATGCAACCAGGGCTGCCCACGAACACCATGATGGGCGAGCCCTCGAATGCAGCTTCCTGCAATAGTTGACGCGCCACAGTCAACGGCGCGCGGCGCGTGAACCTTCCGTCCGCCAGACGGAAGCTCTGCTGCCGCTCTGCCCCGAACTTCTTCAACAACGCGAAGAATTCATGGGTGTCCTTCATGGCCTCCCAATCGGTCAGCAAGCCGCCCGTATCAATGGCACCATCGCTTTTCACAGCTTCAGCAGGCGCGCGCGGCGTGAATTCGGGGCTCAGGGTGGCATCGCCAAAGCGCTGCATCACCGCCTCGAAAGTGCCCCTGTCGGTGGCATCGCGGCAGAACACCTTGTGTACGGCCAAGCCATGCGCATCAAAAAACTGCAGGCTCAAGGCAGCAGGCGTTCCCGGCTGAGACGCTGCTTCGGTCACGGCGAAGCCCGCTTTCCAATGCATGAAGAAAAGACGCAGATCAATCGCCTCGCCCAGCGCCAGGCCTACTGGTCCGGTGGCCGACAGTTTTTCGTATACGCCGGTTTTTTCATGCACCGTGGTTTCGTTGCGGGTCAGCGCCATCACGGGACCACAACCGCCTAGCGCCTGCAGGATCTCCAGCCACACGCCGCGCAGCGGCACGGTTTTCAAGGGCCTTTCGTGGGTGCCCGCATGGGCCGCCAGGGCAGCTCCCTCGCTCACGCCAATCGATTCAGCGGCATCCTTGGCGCGCTTGCCCGAAGCTCGGGCCTCGGCAAAGCGCTCTCGTAAAGTTTCTGCGTTCATGGGTTCAATTAATTGGTTGGATGAAAGCGCCCCCGGCCATGGAAAGTCAGGGGTCAAAAGCCGCATCGCGGCTCAAGCAGACGAGAGACTCAGTTCCCGCTGGCTGGCTGAATGCCGAACTCAAATGTCCAGGTCTGAGCGCCGGAATAGGCCGGCGTGGCCGCTGCATATGCAATGCTGGCCAGGCGCATGCGCGCGTAGCTGTTGCCCTCGCCCGACTTCACCAACGTCCCGGCATCGGCATTGGCACCCAGTTGGTGCTGGCTCAGGCCCGCGGCGGCACCGGCAGCGTCGGTGGGGTAGTAGTTGTACCAACCGAAATTCAGGGCATTCGGGTAGCTCCCAGTGTAGGCGGGCGTGAGCTGAGAACCGATGGAATCCTTCACCCAACCCGAAGCCGAACTGGGACCGGTCAGCGCGCCGGTCAGGTCGCCCAGCGTGTCTGCCAGATTCGTGGTCGCGCTGAACTTGGCCACCACGGGAGTGCCATCGGCGCCATAGAAGCCGGCAGGGGTCTTGCTCAGGTAGCCGCCCACGGTAGCGCTGCCGGAGGTACCCCCATTGAGCTTGACGTTGTAGCGGTTGAAGGCGATTTGCCATGAACCCGATTCGGTGGTGGTGGTCTTGTTCGCCAGGTCGTAGTAGACCCAGCCCTGGGTGGCATCCACCGTAGCGGTATTCACCACTGCAGGATTCGACTCATCGACCCAGCGGAACGACGGCCAGCCGGAAGTGGTGCCCGTGGCGCCACCGTAGTAGCCAGTCATTTGCAATGCGTATACCGCGCCTGCTGCGCCAGTAATGTCCGCCGATGCGCTATTGGTGGTCAACAGGAAGACGCGGAAGTTGGGATGCAGCTGATGCGTGCCCATCAGGTCATACTCAAAGGCGGCGACCTGGATCTCGTTGGTCCCAGCAAAAACACTCTTGGCCGTATCAGCGGCATACAGCGTGGCTGGGATGGCCCCGCCGGTGGGATCGACCAGAGCATCTTCCCATTTGAGCAGATCTGTCCAGGTGTGCGCAAAGGGCGTCCCGAAAGCGCCGCCCTGGCCACTGCCGCTGGGGCCGCTGTTGGTGAAAAGCTCAGCCGAGCGCCCGCCGCTTACCAGCTTGACATCCCAAGTGCCTCCCGAGCAAGCCGCTTCGGCTTTGGTATCGAAGTCATAGCAGACAGACTCGCCCGTGGCAGGCAATACCACTTTCCAAGTCGCGCTCTGCGTGAACTTGTTGGTCACCACGGGCGTCGAGCCGCCGTCGTCGGTTCCATCGGAAGAATCACTGCCGCCGCCGCATGCGGCCAGGCTCATCACGGCCACGGCCACGGGTAAGTATTTGAAGAATCGGGTGTTCATGGTTTTCTGCCTTTTGGTGGTGGTGGTTATCAAAGAGCGTTGCCGAAAGCGAACTTGGCGCCAACGTAGATGTAGCGGCCCGAGATGGGTCCGTAATCACTGGTATTGGAAAAATCGCGCTGGCGGTTGGTCAGGTTGTTGACGCCGAAAAACAGCGTCACTGACCGCCCGATCTTGTGGTTCAGGCTCAGATCGAGCGTGGTCCAGCCTGGCGAGCGCGCCCCCGTGGCGGTATCCACGAGTTCACTGCTCTGGTGGCGCAGGCGCAGGCCCAGCATGGTGTCCTGCTGAATACGCCAGTCAGCGCCCAGCCGCACGATATCCCGAGGCCGGCGAGTGAGCACCTGGCCCGTGGTTTCATCTTTAGTGCTCGTGTAGGTGTAGGCGGCATTGAGCCCCAGCGACGGCGTAGCGCGCCAATTCGCACTGATATCGAAGCCGCTGGTGCGCGCGCGCGCCACGTTGGAGTAGGTGTAGGAAGCAATGCCGTCCACCACCGTGGCGTTGGCCAGATCGGTCTGGATCAGATCGCGCACGCGGTTGTAGAACGCGTTGACGTCGATCGACAGCTTCGATCCCCTGCTGAGAGTGGCGCCTAGCTGGAAGCTATTGGACGACTCGGGTTTGAGATTTGGATTGCCGATCACCCGGTAGCCCAGCGCGCTATGATCAAACAGGTAGTAGCGCTCCTTGAGGTTGGGCACTCTGTAGCCCTGCCCTACGCTGGCGCGGAACACGCCTTTCCAATCTTCACCGTTGAGCAAGTTGGCGCGTACGCTCACCTTGGGTGCCCAGTGGCTGCCAAAATCGGAATCGTTCTGGCCGCGAAGACCCAGCAACACTTCCCAGGTATCGTTCAACAGAATATCGTTCTGAACGAATATCTCGGTGTTGGTACGTTTGGCATCTCCGGCCGTGCCCAACTCGGAGCCTCCATTGACCGTCTGGCCCAGCGTCTCGTGATGCCAATCGGTGCCAATCATCCAGAGCTGACGGCCCCAGGCGGGCAGATCGAGCTGGGTACTCAGATGCTGCATGCGCTGCTTCGAACGGCGGTCGCTGGCCAGCACTTCGTTGGAGTAGCCAGGCGAATGGCTGTCATATTGCTCATTCACGCCCTTGACCTGCGCCCGCATCCCGTTGGCAAAGCGCCAATCCACTCCGCCGCTGACGCGGTCGCGCGTGATGCTCTCCAGCTTGCGCTGCGGCACATTCGCCGGCGGTACAAACAGGTTGTATCGCTGCGTATCATCTTCCGTGTAGTGAGAAGCCTCGAGCCACGCACGCCCATGGCGGCTGGGCAGCCACTCGCCCCGTACGCTTGCCTGCTGGCGCAAGTTGGCATCCCCCTGGCGCGGGTAGGCATCCGGATCCACACCGAAACCCGCGTTGTCCAGCCGATCGCCTGAAACCGACAGACGCCACTTTTCTCCGCCGCCACCGAGATTGAAACGTGCATGGCGGTTATTCGCGCTGAAGGAGCGGCCGCTGTCGTTCTGCTGCCCGTAACTGCCCACATCCACCTGAGCCGTTCCGCCAAAGCCAGCGGCCTGCCGCCGTGTGATCACGTTCACCACCCCGCCCATGGCGGAACTGCCATATTGCGCCGAACTTGCGCCTTTGACGACCTCGATGCGCTCCACGTCATCCAGCAGGTATTGGCTCAGATCAACGGTGGAACTGGTGCTGGCGGTAATGGGCAAACCATCGATCAACACCAGCACCTGGTCAGCGCTCAGGCCCTGCAAGGAAAGCTCATAGCCCGATTTGCCCAATACCTCGCGCAACTGCAACCCTGGCACATTCTCCAGCGCCTGCTTGAGCGTGCTGGCGTTCGTGCGCTCGATTTCTTCCCGTGTGACCACTTCGGTACGTACGGGCGTCTCATCGATCTCGCGTTCGGTTCTCGTCGCCGTGATCACGACCGGCTTGAGGCTGGGCGCCTCAGCACTCGGGACTTCGGATTCCTGCGCCTGAACAGAAGCGATGGCAAGCCAGGGGAGCAACCAGCAGGCAGAACGGGGAAGGGAAGCAAACATGAAGGATGAGCAGCGGATTTCGGCAGCACGCGCGCGCCAAGAGACGCGCATGCTCAGAAAACGAAAGCCTCATTACACGAATGAGAAAGGAAATAGGAATGTCAATAAGAATCATTCCTATTACCAAATATAACATGAATGCTCGCCAACTAAACCCTCGCCATCCAAGATCCTCGGTCGTCGGCTAAACTTGCCAACGTGCGCAACTGGCGATAGGTGTCCTCCAAGGAGGCACCGACGTGGAACCGGGGCAGAACTGCCTCCGAACACCACGGGGGAGCGCGCCGCCGGCAGGCTTTTTCTGCACTGGTGTTCCAGCCGTTCGCCTGGGCAGCCCGCAAGAGACGTTCTTCGTAAGTCATGAAGAGCATCTCTGGGGACGTTCCCTTCCACCGAAGGACTGCCACATCATGTACGACCGCAAAAATCTCATCGAACAAACCGATCCCGATGTCTGGGCCGCCGTTCAGGCCGAGCACCAACGCCAGGAAGATCACATTGAGCTGATCGCCAGCGAAAACTACGCCTCCCCTGCCGTGCTGGCTGCCGCCGGCACGCAGCTCACCAACAAATACGCTGAGGGCTACCCAGGCCGCCGCTACTACGGCGGCTGCGAATACGTCGACGTGGTGGAGCAACTGGCCATCGACCGCGTCAAGCAGCTCTTCGGCGCCGATGCCGCCAACGTCCAGCCCCACTGTGGCGCGTCGGCCAACGAAGCCGTGTTCCTGGCATTCCTGAAGCCCGGCGACACCATCATGGGCATGAGCCTGGCTGAAGGCGGCCACCTCACGCACGGCATGCCTCTCAACATGAGCGGCAAGTGGTTCAACGTCGTCAGCTATGGCCTGAACGCACAGGAAGCCATTGACTACGACGCGATGGAGAAAAAAGCGCACGAGCACAAGCCGAAACTGATCGTTGCCGGTGCCAGCGCCTACTCCCTGTCCATTGATTTCGAGCGCTTCGCCAAGGTAGCCAAGGATGTTGGCGCCGTCTTCATGGTCGACATGGCGCACTACGCCGGCTTGATCGCTGGCGGCCAATACCCCAACCCCGTGCCGCACGCCGACGTGGTCACCAGTACCACGCACAAGAGCCTGCGAGGCCCCCGCTCCGGCTTCATCCTGATGAAGGCCGAGCACGAAAAAGCCATCAACAGCGCTGTGTTCCCCGGCCTGCAAGGCGGCCCGTTGATGCACATCATCGCTGCCAAGGCCATCGCCTTCAAGGAAGCGCTCTCACCCGAGTTCAAGCAGTATGCGCTGCAGGTGCGCAAGAACGCCCAAGTCGTGGCCGAAACGCTGATCCAGCGCGGCCTGCGCATCGTGAGCGGCGGCACCGAAAGCCACGTCATGCTGGTCGATCTGCGCTCCAAGAACATCACCGGCAAGGAAGCTGAAGCTGTTCTCGGTGCCGCGCACATGACGATCAACAAGAACGCCATTCCCAACGACCCGGAGAAGCCCATGGTGACCAGCGGCGTGCGTATCGGCACCCCCGCCATGACCACCCGTGGTTTCAAGGAAGAGGAAGCCCGCATCACCGCCAATCTGGTGGCCGACGTGCTGGACAACCCGCGCGACGAAGCCAACCTGAACACGGTCCGCGCCAAGGTCGCCGAACTGACCAAGCGCTTCCCTGTGTACGGATGAAGCACCCCCTGAGTGGCCTTCGGCGCCTTCCCCTACGCCGGGCGCCCCCTTACTCTTCGGGAGGGGGACAACGCCAATGGCCGGCTCAGGTCCGTCCACGGCGTTCGACGTATGGCCTGCTCTGCGGCCCTTCCGCTCACGCGGCCAGGGCAGATTGCAATGGTTAACCAAGAGGTAAACTGCGGATGAAGTGCCCTTTTTGTGCTCACACCGAGACGCAGGTAGTCGACTCCCGCATCTCCGATGAAGGCGACTTCATCCGCCGCCGCCGCCAATGCGCGCACTGCGCCAAGCGCTTCACGACTTACGAGCGGCCGGACCTCAGCTTTCCTTCCATCGTCAAGAAGGACGGCCGGCGCGTGCCTTACGCGCGAGCCAAGCTCCAGGCCTCACTCGACCTGGCTCTGCGCAAACGCCCGGTCAGCACGGAGCAGCAGGATACCGCCATCGAGCGCATCGAAGAAAAGCTCCTCGCCGCCGCCGCGCGGGAACTCCCCTCCTCCCGCATTGGCGAACTGGTGATGCGAGAGCTCAAGAAGCTCGACAAAGTGGCTTACGTGCGCTTTGCCAGCGTGTACCGCAGCTTCGAGGATATCGACGAGTTTCGTGCGCTGGTGGACGAAGTTCGGCGCTAGTCAGGCCTCCCGCCTCAAATTGCGGTAGCTTTCGCATTGCGGCGGCCATCTGCAGCCGCTATCAGGCCGCCGCCCAGGCTCCACTCCACAACCTTCGCAGAGCCAAAGGCGTAAGGATCATCGCGGACCTTCAATCCGCCCGTCTCGCCCGTCCCTATTCCACACGGATAGTGTTGCTCGATCAGCACCTCGCGTTCGCGGCTCAAGCACCAACGCGGCTGCGCGACGGCTTTTGCGGGCGTCAGCCCCTGATCGACCAGGCCAGAGAGCACTTGAGCGAGCGTAGCCGTCTGGCTCAAGCCCCCGGGGGATGCCAGAGCCCATCTTGGCAAGCCATCACGCATCACGAGCACTGGGCACAGTGTGTGCCGCGGGCGTTTGCCCGGCGCCACGCAATTCGGGCCGCCCGGTACCGCGCTGAAGCCGAGCATGCGATTGTTCATCAGGATACCTGTTTCAGCATCGAGGCACGCTGCACCGAATGGACGGAAGACACTTTGTACCAGCACTGCCAGATTGCCATCGGCATCGCCAGCCACCACACAAGCCGTGCCACCAGGGAGTTCCTGCGGTGTATCGAGGGGCTCGCGCATCGCTTGCCGCATTGCATCCAGCAGAGGGCTTAGCTGGGTTTGGCTCAAGGAGGGCTTGCCGTCATGGACCAGGCCCTCGCCAAGCACGAAGGCTGCGCGCATGGCCTGCAGTTGGGCTTCAAGCCTGGCAGGCGCCGGCAATGACGATGGTACGGTTTCGAGCCCAGCCAGTTGCATCAGGAGCAACAGCCCAAAACTGCTCGGAGGCAGTACGTGCACCTGATGGCCGCGGTAGTGACCTTCCAGCGGTATCGTCCACCGTGCCTGATAACGCCTAAGATCCTCGCGTGTAATCAAGCCGCCAGCGCGCTCCACGAAATCCGAGAAGCGATCCGCCAGTTGTCCATCATAAAATTCGCCGGCACCGTATCGCGCAATGCGGGAAAGGCTTTCTCCGAGCGCGGGCTGGTACAGCATGGGTTCGGCGCCGCCGCCAGCCATGAAAAGCCCCCTGCAACCGGGATCGGCGGCCAGATTGGCACGACACTCAACCACGAACTCGCGCATGCCGGAAGCCCTGGGAATACCGCTCGCAGCACCGCTCACCGCCGCCGAAAGCACATCAGCCCATGCCATCCGGCCAAAGCGGGTATGCAGCAGGCTCCACCCTGAGACGATGCCAGGGACCACCGAAGCTCGCGCGCCCCGCCGCGGAATCCCTTCCGGGAACGCTTCCGGAGTCGCTCCCGAAGGAGCCACTCCCGCGGCGTCAAGGCCGTGAATCATGCCAGTCGCTGCGTCCCGGTAAAGGCCGAGCATGTCGCCACCAATGCTGTTGGCATGCGGAAGCGCCACCGCCAGCATCGCCGATGCCGCGACGGCCGCATCGGCCACGTTGCCGCCCTCCCGCATCACCGCAGAGGCTGCTTCGGCCGCTGCGGGATGCCCAGCAGCCACAGCGAAGCGCCGGCCGCGCGCGAAGCTCGCCGGATATGGGGTTATCGAACTCATCGTCGATCCGTTGCAGCGTAAGGAACGAGTCGCCGTTGAATCTGCTCGACCAGCATGATCGACAGGTATCCGAATAGCGAAATCAGCACGATACCCACGAACATGCGCGAGATGGAGAAGAGCTGCCAGGAAGTCCAGATGTAATAGCCAATCCCGCTTTTGGCGCCAATGAACTCTGAAGCTGCGATCAGCACGAAAGCGTGGCCGATGCCCAGCTTGATACCCGTAAAAATGTTGGGCAGAGTTGCCGGCAGCGCAATGCCCGAAAGCTTCTGCCGGAGCGAAGCCCCTGCGTTGCTCGCCACGTCGAAGTAGATCGGGGGAATCTGCAGCACACCACTCAATGTGCTGAAAAAGACGAGGAAAAACACCCCGATCGCCACAAGCATGAACTTGGAGGCATCGCCCAAACCGAAAAGCAGTAGCAGCAGCGGAAAAATGGCGACCTTCGGCACCGTGTAAAGCGTGCTGAATATTGGCGTGAGCACGAGCCGAGGCCATTTGTACAACCCGAGCCAGAGGCCTAACACTACTGCGGGCAGCATGCCCATCACGAAGCCTATGCCTACTCGC
This sequence comes from Ottowia sp. VDI28, assembly GCF_049532675.1. Lineage (NCBI taxonomy): Bacteria > Pseudomonadati > Pseudomonadota > Betaproteobacteria > Burkholderiales > Comamonadaceae > Ottowia > Ottowia sp. VDI28. The sequence goes on from NZ_CP149820.1 coordinate 4,860,375, forward strand.
CACAAGGTAGCACGGGTATGTGCAGCAATTTCGCCATTGCCGAGATCCTCCAGGAAGGTATCGAAAATGGCGCTTGGGGGTGGGAAAAAGCGCACGTCAAGCCAGCCCAGTCGGCAAACAGCTTCCCACATTGCAAGCAGCAGTATCGGGCTGAACATGGCCGCGATCTCTGCCAGTTTTTCCGCCCGTGAAGGGCACACAAGCCTGTGCAAGCGATCTGTTTCCTGCTCCACGCCGGCCTCTGTCGAAGACAGCGGCGCGGTGCGCTCCTGCCGGACAGTGCTGGTGGTACTGGCGCTCATGCGGCCTCCCGGTTGTCGTGCGAAAGGCCAAGCAGGCGCCAGATTTCGTAGCTCAACTCACCAAACCGCGGCGAGCGCCGCAATTCGATGACATTGCGCGGACGCTCAAAGGGCACCACGATGTGCTGCAGCATTCGTCCTGGCCGGTGAGACATCACGAGCACGCGGTCAGAAAGCACTAGCGCCTCCTCCACGCTATGCGTGATGAACACCACCGTTTTTCCGCTTCGCTCCCAGACGCGCAGAAGCTCCTGCTGCAGTAACAGACGGGTTTGCTCGTCGAGCGCGCCGAAAGGCTCATCCATGAGCAGCACCGGCCGATCCGCGGCCAGAGCGCGCGCCACCGCGGCACGCTGCTTCATGCCGCCCGAGAGCTGATGCGGATAAGCGCGCCGGAAATCGGCCAGCCCGCACAGTTCAAGCAAGCGCGCCACAGGCTCGGCCCATTGTGCGGCTGCAGCACCCGCGACCCGAAGCGGATAGGCCACGTTCTCTTCCACCGTGAGCCAGGGAAACAGGGATTGGTCCTGAAAGACCATACCCGGCCGCCCGCCGCTCACGGTGATGTCGCCCATGACCACCGACTCCAAGCCCGCGAGCAAGCGCAGCAGCGTACTCTTGCCACAGCCCGAAGGACCGACGATGGAAACGAATTCACCCTCCGCCACTGAAAAGGACACCCCGCTCAAAGCCACCACGGAGCGTTGCTGCCGCTCGTCGTAATAGGCGTGTGAGAGATTCGTGGCCGTGATTGCGCTGCTGGCCATGGTTACCTCTTGTCCAGCAGCGCCGCGGCCTTGGCAGCCACCTCGCCCGGATAGAGCGCCGCCCAGTCCAGTGGTTTGCGATAGGAGAGCTTGCCAGCCTGGCGAAAAAACGCCTCCTGCGCCTGAACGGAGGTCAGATCAATAGCGCCGGATCTGTCGATCGTCGGCAACCCGATACGATTCAAGACAGATGCGTCGATCTTCATGTACTTGAGCATCAGCGCCTGCGTGGCGGCATCTTCCCAACCGCCATCCTGCAGGTGGCGCACCGCGCGCAAATAGCCGGCGAGCATGCGCACCACCACATCCTGCTTGGCCTTGAGGAAATCGGCATTGACGAGAATAAAGCCCACCTCCGTGCCACGCGCATAGTCACCGGGCAACAGCTTGGCAATATTTTTCTGTTCGAACATCGTGGCGAAAGGCTCGAACACCACCCCCGCGTCGATAGCGCCATTCGCGAATGCTTGGCCGAAAGTAGGTACCGTGAGATGAATGACCTGCACGTCAGGCAATCCCAGCCCGCCTGCCTTCAAGACCTGGGCGGCGAAATACTCTGTGAAAGCCCCCGCACCAAGCACGCCTACGCGCTTGCCCTTGAGCGAGGACACGGTAGTTCCAGCCTGGGCCATCGCAGGGGACAACATGAAATGTACGGATGAGCGGCCCTTGGTGGGCACGCGCGCCAGGTCCGCCACCACCACCACCCCGGAGCCCGCTGCGGCAGCATTGAACACGCCTGCGCTCCAACTGGCCCCGCCAGCCGTCACGAGGCCACCGGCCACCATCGGCACGGTTTCGGCGGTGGCATCCTTGGGCAGCAGTTCTACATTGATATTGAAATCATCGAAGTAGCCTTTCTCCTTCGCCACGAAAAATGGCGCGTAGTCCGTGACCGGCAGATAGAGCAGCGAGACCTTATCCTTGTTCTGCGCCATGGCTGGCAGCCCAAGGGTGCTCGTGGCGGCGCCCAGCATGAAATGCCGCCGCAGGATGCTGGTGGAGGAGGTCATACCGGACTCCGCTTCAGATCCTGCCGAATTGGGGGTGATCGAACACCGGGATGCGAATACCCCAGGGCGCCATGTTTTGCCGGATCTCCCCAACACTTTCTATCAGTGCCGCCAGTTCGCGCTCCGGCGTGGCGCCGCCCAAACCAGCCTCCGCGGTGATGTTGTTGGCATCGATCAACGGTTGCGTATGCTCGTTTGGCAGCATCCAGATGCAGTGAAAACCCTTGAGTTCTGAGTTTTCCATGACATCGACCGCGATGCGCTCCATCTCGGCGATCAACTCCGGCGTGAAATTCTTGACCCGATGCGCCATGTAGCGCCAGCCAAACTGGATATGGCGCGTTTCGTCCTTCAGGATCAGACGTACCAGCTCCTTGGCCACAGGATCGGTCGCGCTGCGGCGGCGCTCTTCGAACATCTTCGCGGCAATGGTCTCGCCGATGCAGATATGGGCGATCACGAACGCTTCGAACGAAATATCGGGATTCAGTACCTTGTCGCGTATACCGCGATGGCTCGTGCTCTTGGGAGCCTGCTTGGGCGGTGCGCTCAGATAGCCCCCCAGTTTCTCCGCGAAAAGGTAGGACGCCATGCAGTGGCGCGTTTCCTCCAGCGTCTGGACCGACCAAAAGAGCTTGGCATCGATTTCACGATCCGCCTCCATGATGAGGCGCAACAGAACGGCAGGACTTTCCGCGGTACCGGTGTATTCGGTCCAGGCGCGCCGGCTCCAGTACAGACGCGCAGCGTCGAGCTGCTCTCGGCTGTACTTGCTGGCATCGAATTGATCCCATGGAATGGCCGTATTCGGGTCCCAGGCATGCTTGTTCGCCTTGTCCCACAGTTCGCGGATATCCGGAAGGGCTGGCTTGAGCTCCAGAGGAAACCGCTTTTCCTCGAAGTCCAGGACACTGCGGGGGCGGGACTCGGCCATGACAGCGCTCATCAGTGGTCTCCTTTCGTTTATGTGAGCACAAGTATTGGCCGCCGCTATGATTCCCGCAAGAACATAATTCTTCATAGCGATAACGAAAGGTTTTCATTAAATTGAACCTCCGACACATCCGCTGTTTCATTGCCGTGGCAGACACGGGGAGCATTCGCGGCGCGGCGCGTAAGCTCGGCATCACACAGCCGGCCGTCACCAAGGCGGTCCAACAATTGGAATCCTCCCTGGGCACGCCGCTGTTGATGCGAAGCGTCAGCGGCACAGTACTCACCTCCTACGGCGTGGCCTTCCTCGCACGCGCACGATTGGTAGATGGCGAACTGGGGCGCGCACGCGAGGAACTCACGCAACTTACCGGACAGTTCACGGGTTCCGTTGCGATCGGACTTGAACCCACGGTTGCCGAGTTGATAGCGCCGCAGGTGATCTCCGAATTTCAAGCGCGGCGGCCAAACATCACCGTGCGCATCGTCGGTGGCTTACCCACATCGACCTTACAACGCGTCTGTGATGGCAGCCTGGATTTCGTGGTCGGATCAAGGCCCGTAAGCGGTGTTCCGGCTGTCATCGACTCTTGGCCGCTCTATTCGATGAGCTTCGCGATCGCAGTACGCAGACGCCACCCGCTCGCGCGCGCAAAATCTCTCATGGAATTCGCGCATGCACAGTGGATCCTCACCCGCTCGGCCGCCAGCCCCGACGGCCCTCTTGCGCGCGCGTTCGCCGATCTTGACCTTGAGCCGCCACACTGCCGCCTGCTGTCGGATTCCCTGGTGGCTACGCAGAGTATCGTGGCCGCGACCGACTGCGTCAGCCTCATGTCGCTGAGATCGGTCACTCAAGGGATCATGCGGCAACAATTGGTGACGGTAGAAGTACCGCAGTTGAATATCGTAAGTTCCGAAGAGCTTTTCTTCAGGCGCGATGCCCCGTTGCCTCCTGCTGCTCTCGAGCTTGCGACAGCGCTGCGCGAGAGTGTGCAAGCATCCAAGGCTCTGTAGCGCAGGTTGCGGCCACAGGCAACACCCCTCACACGCTCCAAGCCCTGCTGATCAACCCCCGAAACCAACGCAAGGCCGGATCATCCTCCAGGTGCTGATGCCAATAGAGCCTGTATTCGATGGGCGGAACATCAAAAGGCAATGCGTAGCGCTTCAGGGTTTTGTACAGCGCACCGCCCTCCATCAACCGTACGGGCAGCGTCAGCAGCAAATCCTGATGCGTGGCCAAATCCCTGGCGGCCGCATGCGACTGAACGCGCACAGTCACGTCCCGGTGCAAACCCGCACGCTCAAGCGCCGCATCCTCAATGGTCAAGCCGGAGCGCCGGGAGCTGACTGCCACATGCGGATGGTCCAGATACTCTTGCAGCGTGATACCCTCTCCCCGCACCGCCGGGTGGCCGGCTCGTGCCACCACACATAGCTGATCAGCCCCGGGCAAGCGCTCCTGCATCAGCCCATCCCTGACACGCACAGGCGTGTCCAGTGCGCAATCAAGCGCGCCCGTAGCCAGTTCGTCGGCCAGACGCGCCCTGTCAAGAGGCAGGCAATGAAGCCTCGATCGCGGTGACGCCAGCAACAAGCGCTCATACAGCCTGGGTAGAGCGATAGTCTCCAGTGAATCACGTATGCCCAAGCGAAATACTCTCGGCATGCTCCCGGGATCGTACCCGCGCGCACCCGCCAGGGTGGATTGCAGACTGGTCAGCGCGGCATTCACAGGCCCCATGACTTGGCGCGTGAACGGTGTCGGCACTATGGCTGAGCCGTGCCTGACGAACAATTGATCGCCCAATGCAGCGCGGAGCCTGCGCAGCGAATGGCTGATGGCCGGTTGCGTGACGTGCAAGCGCTCGCTGGCGCGCGTCATGCTGCCTTCCTGGAACACGGCTTGAAGTACCACCAGGAGATTCAGATCCAGGCGTTCTATATGAATAGTACTCATGTATGAGCATTTATAAAATTCAGTTGAATAATGTACAAGACCCTCTTACGCTGATGCCTTTCCCAAGTCACGAAAGCAAGCGTCTTGAACACACTTTCCCTGCCGCCAGGCCAGCAAGTGCTGGTCACCGAGTTCGCCGACGATCCTGTCAGCGCGATCGAGCAGCATCTCCGATTGGTGGAGCAAGCCCCTCCTGATCTGGCCCAGCTCAAGCCGGACGAAATTCTGGTGCGCATCCGCAGTGCCGCCGTGGCCTGGGTCGATCTCCTGATGACCAGCGGGCAATATCAGCACATGCCCGAGCCCCCTTACACCCCGGGCATGGAATACAGCGGCGACGTGCTGGCGGTAGGCAGCGATGTCGCTCCCAGCCAAATCGCTGTAGGCGATCGCGTATTCGCTGATTTCATGCAAGTGGGGCCTCGCTCCTACGACGGTTATCAGAAGGCCAGTGGCTATGCGACCTACGCCGTGTTGCCCGCACATGCCGCGTTTCGCATCCCCGACGGGTTCTCATACGATGAGGCCTGCAATCTGCTGGGCAACTACGAAACGGCCTATCACTGCCTGATTACACGAGGGCAAGTCCAGGCGGGTGAAACCGTGCTGATCACGGGCGCTTCCGGCTCGACAGGCATGGCTGCGGTACAAGTGGCCAAACTGCTGGGTGCCACAGTCATTGCGACGGGGCGTTCCGATGAAAAGCTCGCCCTGGTTCGTGACATGGGTGCCGATCACGTCGTGAATACGCGTGCCGAAGAAGGCAATGGCGTGCGGCGGTTCAGGGATGAGATCAAAGCCCTTACGGGCGGCCGCGGTGTCGATGTCGTGTACGACACTGTCGGCGGGGACACCTCTCTGGAATGCCTTCGCGCCATGGCCTTTGGCGGCCGGCTTCTCATCGTGGGCTGGACGTCCACCCCAGATGTTGCACGCGGCAAAGGCCAGCGCGGCGCCCCAAACGCCAACCAGTTGCCCACCAACATCATTCAGATGAAGAGCTTGACCATCATGGGCAGTCCAGCCGTCATCGCCGTCAAGCAAAATCCATCGCTGCGGCCCCCACGGGTAGCCCAGATACTCCAGTGGGTCACCGAGGGGCGGATCCGTCCGCATATCTCGCACCGTTTTCCCCTGCCAGCGTTTCGAGAGGCCATGCTTGCACGTTGGCGGGGCGATGTGCTGGGCGGTTGCGTCCTCCATCCGTGAAGCCTCCGCAAGAGCGCATCCAAGGGGCTATGACGGTCCGGAGGATTGCGCCACCTCCATCAAGGCATCGATCACCTGTTGCATTCCAACGGACAATTCCAGCCTGGAGTGCCTGAGCACGCCCAGCGGCGCAAAGATATCGGCCAACCGGACCGGAAGAATGGCCAAGGCGCCACGGGCTTCGTGGTACCTGGCAATCCCCATCGGCAAGATGGAAAGATGATCGCTGTGATCCATCAGCATCAGGTTGGTCATGGCCGAAGCGGATTCGATGTAGGAATCCACGGGGATGCCCTCTCTCCGGATCAACAGATCCAGCGCCTTGCGCACAGGACTCCCGGAAGGCGGCAGTATCCAGGGGTACTGGGTCAGGTGTGCCCAAGTGCATTTTTTCCTGCCCGCCAAAGGGTGTGAACAAGAAGTCACCACGCACATGGGCTCCTGGCGCAGCGGAATACAGATCAGCTCCGAATGAGCCGAGAAATCTTCGAGCCTGGCCACCACGAGGTCGATCTGACGAGTCTGCAGCTGAGGCATCAGTGTTTCCAGGGATCCCTCCCGGACCACCAGGGACACTTCGGCCGCCCTCTTGCGCAATGCCAGCAAAGCCTGAGGCACCAGGAACGCCGCGGAAGAGGAATTGGTGCCCAGCACCACGCGTTCACGGCCCGCATCGGCTTCAGCCATGCAGTCCGCGCCAAGCCGATCCAGATCGCCCAGGATCCAGCGCGCGTGGCGAATCAATGTCTGTCCATAGGGCGTTGCAAAGGTGCCCTTGGGTGTACGCGTGAACAGGGCGGCCCCCATCAGCGCCTCCAGCTCCGCCAGCATCTTGGATACCGCCGGCTGCGTGGTCGCCAGCCTGCGTGCCGTCTCCCCCACGTGATGGGTTTCTTCCAGATCAACTACCAGCTTGAGATGGCGCAAGCGCAATCGTCCGCGCAAATACCAGTTCTCTCTCAATCCGGGAGGGCTTTTGCCAGTCACGCTCATATCGTTTTTGCAATGTCATTGGCCAATATCGTGATTAGACAGCAATGGCCCCCATTCCTACCATCGGGGCTTGGACATTGAAAAAAGAGACAAACCACTATGAAGCCTCGTCGAACATGGCTGATGGCCGCGTGCTGCCTGTGCTCCCTCGCATCCGGACCTGCGATGGCTGCCGATGCCTATCCGGACCGCCCTGTCACCATCGTCGTCCCCTCAGTGGCTGGCGGCGCAGCCGATGCGGTGGCCCGCACCGTGGCGCAGGGCCTGTCCAAGCGGCTTGATGCTACCGTGGTGGTAGACAACAAGCCCGGCGCCGGCTCGACACTGGGCGCATCGCATGTCGCCAAATCGAAGCCTGACGGCTATACGCTACTCCTCGGCATCGACGCCACGTTTGCTTCCGCGCCTTATCTGATGCCGGTCCAGCCGTTCCGGCCAGTGGAAGATTTTCAGCCGATCGGCACCTTGGCCGTGTTTCCCTATGTCCTGGTGGCCTCGCCCTCGGCCCCTTTCCAATCGGCAGCCCAACTGGTGGAGATGGCACGAGCTCAACCCGGTCAATATACCTACGCCTCAGGAGGTGAGGGATCGATCCACCATCTCATCATGGATGCATTCCAGAAGAGCGCACAGATCCAGCTCCGGCATGTCCCCTACAAGGCGGCACCCCAGGGATTCATCGACATGATGGGCGGTCATGTGGATCTGATGTTCATTGCTCCTGGCACCGGAGCCGGTCCCATCAAATCCAACAAGATCAAGGGCTTGGCGCAAAGCGGCTCCAAAGTGCTTGCCGACCTGCCGGAGATCCCGCTGCTCAAGGACAGCCCCATTTCTCGCAACTTCGTCTTCGAGTCGTGGTTCGGCCTGTTCGCCAGAAAGGGCACACCTGCAGAGGTCATCCAACGGCTTGATCGCGCGCTATCGGAAGTCATGAACTCCGCCGAAGTCAAGAACCAGTTAACGGCCCAGGGTATCACTCCACGCTTCGAGCCGGCCACAGCGCTCGCCAAGCGCGTGGAAGACGATACCCGCCGCTTCGCACCAGTGGTCAGCCAACTCCGGAAACAAAGCGATCAGGATACCCAGAGATGAAGCGGCCCAACATCCTCTTCATTACCACCGACCAGCATCGCGGCGACTGCTTCGGCTTCGCGGGACGCAGGGTCAAGACACCACACCTGGATCTGCTGGCACAGTCGGGAACGCGCTTTTCCGCCTGCATCACGCCGAATATTGTTTGCCAGCCTTCTCGCGCGTCCATTCTCACAGGCCTATTGCCTTTGACCCATGGCGTCTGCGACAACGGGATCGATCTGGACACCACCACAGGAGAAGCCGGCTTCGCTGGCAGCCTGGCAGCCAGCGGCTACCACACCGGATTTGTGGGCAAAGCGCACTTTTCAACCCACCATACTTTCGCCAAAACCGGCCGCCCGGAATGCCAGTTCAGCGAGCCCGATTACGGCGCCGGCTGGTACGGCCCGTACATGGGTTTCGAGCATGTGGAACTCGTCGTCGAAGGGCATAACTATTGGCTTCCCACCCCTCTTCCGGGGGGCCTGCACCATTCCCGCTGGCACTATGGCGACGGGCTCGGGGAACTCCGCAACGAACTCTACAAGAAGGATCTCGGACCACCCACCGGCGCCCCGCAGACCTTCTTCTCCGCGCTGCCCGTTGCCTGGCACAACTCCACCTGGGTCGGTGACCGCGCCATCGACTTCCTTGAGCGCCATGGCAGAAAGCCCGGCACACCTGAGCCTGGTACATCTGCTCAGGAACCCTTTTGCCTGTGGGTTTCGTTCCCGGACCCCCACCACCCGTTCGATTGCCCCGAACCCTGGTCCAGGCTCCACCATCCGGACGAGGTGGATCTGCCCGAACATAGAACCACCGATTTCGAACGGCGGCCGTGGTGGCATCGGGCCAGCATGGAAACCCGGCCGCAAGGCAGCGCGGAAGTACAGGCTGTACGGCAGAACTTCTCCCGGATGCCGACACCGGACGACAAGCAACTGAGACACATTACCGCCAACTACTTCGGCATGATCTCCCTCGTCGACCACCAGGTCGGGCGCATTCTCGATGCCCTGCGCCTGCAGGGACTGGATGAAGAAACGCTGGTGGTTTTCACCTCGGATCACGGCGATTGGCTCGGCGACCATGGCCTGATGCTCAAAGGCCCGATGGCGTATGAAGGGGTTCTGAATGTCGGGCTCATTGTCCGCGGGCCTGGTGTTCAGGCCGGCGTGTCCGTCAGAGAGCCTGTGTCCACGCTGGATCTGGCAGCCACGTTCTACGACTATGCCAAGGCTTCAGCGCTGGCCCCTGTACATGGGCGTAGCCTGCGGCCCCTGTTGGAAAGCAGCCGACACACGCGCGATAGCGCCTTGAGCGAATGGAATGTCGCGGCCTCCAGATGCGGGGTGGAGCTGCAGCTGAGAACCGTGCGTACACGCGACTGGAAGTTGACACTGGAGGCGCATTCCGGTGCGGGCGAAATGTACAAGCTCAGCGATGATCCGACGGAAATGGACAATCTGTACGATGACCCAGGCTACGCGGCCGTCCGCAAAGAGCTTCTCGACATAATTGCCTCACGCCCTCGCGACCAGCTTCAGCAGCCATTGCAACCTTCCGGCATTGCATAGCCCTCCAGCCGGGGCGGAGGGATTCCTCTACCCCTACCGCGCCCTGGCAACCCGCGCTGCAGAAAACAATCCAATCGCAGGAGCCATGGCGAAAACCGCGAACAACCACATCGCGGTGGCTGAGGTGCCCGGCACCCCGCCTGGATCTATCAAGCCCGCCATGTTCGCCACCATACCTGCCAGGGCGGCTCCAAGCGCGGTCGCAAACAACTGAACAGTGGTGATGGCAGCGGAAGCGAGACCTTGCTCGTCCGCGGGAGCGACTTGCAGCACGCGTGTCAGCAGATGGGGCCAGCCGATACCAACGCCCGCACCGGCCACCAGCAGCGCCACGCAGATCGGCGCGAGCGTCTGCCATGTACCGATGCTCGTACCTGGAACAAGAACTGCCAGCGACGCCATGCCGGCGAGAACCACTGCCGGTGCCAAGCGGATATTGCGCCCCACGCGATGCCCCTGCACCCCCGAACTCCAGATGGAGCCCATCGTCCATCCTGCCCCCATCAACGCAGCCAGATAGCCCGCCATGAGTGGCTGCTGCGCATGCAGAACCTGAAGAAACAATGGCACGAATATTTCGCTGCCGGTCACCGTGACGGCCAGCATCATCATCGACAGGAATACGGGGCCGAGGGCGGCATTGAGGCTGAATGACCCTCTGGGCAAAAGCCTCTGCTTCGCGGTGCGCTCCACCCCCATCAAGACAAAAAGAAGCAGCAGGGCTGCGGCTACACCCGCCAGGTTCGACAAAGGATCGGGCGCGATACTCCCCACTGAAACCGCCGCCACGGCCAGACTCAGCAAAAAGAGTTGCGCCACAGGCAGGGCCGGCCGCTTGCCGCGCGCACCATCCGCCTCCCGATCACGTTTGGGCAGCACGCCGAAAGCCAGCAGCGCAAAGAGTGCGATCACCGGCACCATCGTCCAGAATGCCGCACGCCAATGGCCGAGCTCGGCAAAGACACCACCTACGGCGGGCCCCACCAGCGTGGCCACGCCCCACATGCCCGAAACAAGCGCCATAGCTCGGGGCCACAGAGACTCCGGAAAAACCAGTCTGATCATCGAATAGGAGAGGGCTACCAGCAGTCCGCCGCCAAGCCCCTGAATGAACCGCCCCGCCAACATCATGGGCATCGTCAGTGCCAACGCGCATGCGACCGTGCCAAGACCGAAGACGAATGCTGCCACCACATATGCGAGACGCGGCCCGGAGGTCTCGAGCAACCTCACGGACGTGGCCGACCCCACGATGGAGGCCACCACAAAAAGCGTCGTGTTCCATGCATAGTAATCAAGACCACCAATATCGGCTACTACCGAAGGCAGGATGGTGGTGACCAGATAGACGTTGACGGCATGAAGGCCCACGCCTCCCGCCAGTGCAATGGACCTAATGCTGTTGCGGCCGCCGAGCAGCGCGCCCCAGCCTGTTTGAAGCTGTGACATTTTTCGTGTGGCCCTGTCCTTCATGAAAAGAACGCCAGGCGGGAAATCGAAGGAGAAAGAACTGGAGAAGCGCGCACTATACGGGTTGCCCCGCCCCCCACCCCAGCGCCTTGTACAAAGCCACTACGTGAAGATATGAAGCGGTTTCGGCTTGCGCGATCCGCTGCTTCGTCTGGAACAGCGCCCGCTGGTTTTCCAGCACGGCTTGATAGCGTCCGGTGCCCACACGGTAGCGCTTTTCGGCAATCTCGAACGCAGCCTGCGCGTGACGAGCGGACTTCAGCAGAAATGCCAGATGGCGCTGATGCCCGATCAGTTCCGTAACGGCATTTTCAACATCTTCCTGCGCGCGCAACAAAGTCTGTTCATAACCCGCGAAAGCGCCTTGTGAGATTGCTTCCGCCCCGCGCAGCCGCGCACGGGCATTGCCCAGGCGCAACCCCGGCCAACTCAGGCCTGGCGCCAATTCAAAAGCACGCGAAGCAGCGCTGCCAAGATCGCCACCGCGCAATGCAAAGAAGCCAATGAAACCTCCCAGATTCAAGCGGGGATACAAATCGGCAGTGGCGGCCCCCACATTTTCCACGCTCGCCGCCAGCAAGCGCTCGGCCCGCACCACGTCAGGCCACCGCCGAATCAAGCGGTCCGCGTCGCCCACCGGCAGTTGCAATGCCTGCGGCGCGGCTGAAAGCGCGGCTGGACCTGCCAAACCTTGACCAGGGCGCTGGCCTGCCAGCACATCCAGGCGATAGTGTGCTTTCTGCAAGGCTGCGGTCAATGGCGGAATCGCAGCCTCGCTATGCAACAGGTTGGTCCGCGCGTTCTCGACCTCTTCAGGTAGACCCGCACCGGCCCGCAAGGCCGCTTCGGCCAGAGAGACTGTTTCGCGCCAGCTATCAGCCTCCTGCTCCGCCACTTCGAGCTGCCGCTGCATCCCCTGCGCCTCGAACCAGACTCGCGCCACTTCCGCTGCCACGCTCAAGCGCGCCAGTTCCAGCTCCGCCTGACTGGCTTCGGCATAGGCCATGGCGGAATGGCTCAGCCGATCGAGGCGGCCAAAGAGGTCGATTTCCCACTGCACATCGAAACCGGCTTGCCATGACTCGGAAAGGGTTCGCACAGGCGGGCCTCCACCGTCCGGCTGTTGGCTGAGGCTGCGTGTGTAACCCGCGGTAGACGTGACACCGGGCAGGCGATCGAGCTGGCGTTCATCGAAGATGGCGCGCGCGGCCAGCAGGTTGGCACGGGCGCGCCGGATATCGTGGTTGTGTGCAAGCGCAGCATCCACCCACTGCGTAAGGCCCTCGTCTTTGAAAAAACCCACCACCGCGCCGGCATTGCCTCAAACGAGCCGACGGTTGGCAACACCACCTCCACTGGCGGGCTGGCCAGCACGATGGGCGGTGTTTCCGGCTCTATATATCTCGGACCCACTGCGCAACCAGAAACCACAAAGGCTGCCGGCCATATCCATGCGTATCGCAACTGTCTTCCCATGGTGCTCCCTTTCATAGCGCGGCGGCGCCTTCAGTGTTTCCGACCTCCGCCAACGCCCGGGCACGGGCTGTTTGAACACGATGATCGCGTGCCAACCAGCTGTAGACCGTGGGTAACACGAACAAAGTAAACAGCGTGCCAACCACCATGCCGCAGGCAATCACCGTCCCCAAGCCAAAACGGCTGTTGGCTCCCGCACCGCTGGCAAATAGCAGAGGCATCACACCGAAGACCATCGCACCAGTGGTCATCAGCACCGGGCGCAGGCGGATTTGTGCCGCCTTCATGATGGCCTCGCCTCTGCCCAGTCCTTCATGCAACTGCAACTCGTTGGCAAACTCGACCATCAAGATGCCGTGCTTGCTGATCAGCCCGATCAGCGTCACCAACCCGATCTGCGTGTAGATATTCAGCGTGGCCCACCCGAGCGCCAGCGGCAGCAGCGCCCCGCATAGCGACAGAGGCACCGTGATCAAGATGATGAGTGGATCGATCAAGCTCTCATACTGCGCGGCCAGCACGAGATAGATCACAGCCAGCGCAGCCAGGAAGGCGAAAACCAGCGCATTGCCTTCCTGCACATATTGACGCGATTCCGATTGCCAGTCGTGGCTGAAGCCTGGCGGCAAATCCGTCACGGCCTTTTCCAGAAAGCCGATGGCCTGCCCGAGTGAGACACCCGCCGCGGGAATGGCCTGCAGGGTGGCCGAGTTCTGCTGGTTAAACTGGTTCAACCGATTGGGCTCGACCTGCATATCCAGACGCACCACTGAGGACAGCGGCACCAAAGCTCCATCGCCAGTACGTACGTACTGCCGAGCCAGCGCCAGTGGTGTCAGCCTCTGATCGGGCGTGCTTTGCGGAATGACGTCGTACGAGCGCCCCAACAGCCCAAAGCGATTGACATAGTTCTCGCCCACCAGCACACCGAGAGAATCACCAATGTCCCGCATCGCGATCCCCAGGCTACCCGCCTTGGCTCGGTCGATTGACACCTGTACGACGGGGCTGTTGTATTCGAGGTCGCTGTCCACCACCACAAACAGCCCGCTCTTGCGCGCCTTGGCTTTCAACTCTTCCATCGCCCCATACAGCTGCGGATAGTCTTGCGCGCTACGCAGGACGAGTTGCACCGGCAAGCCGCCGCTGCCCCCTGGCAGCGGCGCCATCTGGAACACGAAGATGCTGCTGCCTTCGATCTCGCCCACGGCCCTTTGCAGTTCCGCCACGATCTCATGCTCCTTGCGGCCGCGCTGGCTCCAATCAGACAGGTCAATGCCGCCAAAACTCGCCGCTGGGCCATCAGTGCCATTGATGATCCAGGTGCTCGTGGTTTCCGGTATGGCCGCCATGATGCGATGCAGATCTCCAGCAAATCGCTCGGCGTAGCCGAGATTGGCATATTGCGGCGATTTCACGGCGGTCAATACCGACGCCTGGTCTTCCGGCGGCGCCAATTCACGCTGCGGCAGTTGGTAGAGCAATGGCAGACTGACGCACACGAGCAGCGCGAAACTACCGCTCAACCAGCGATGCCTCAGCGAGAAATCCAGCACCTTTCCGTAACGGCGGGTCAAACCGCCGAAAAAGTGCTCCGCGAGCCGCGCCATGCGCCCCTCCTGCTGCTCCGAAACAAGCAGCAACGAGCTCATCACCGGCGAGAGTGTCAGCGCCACCAGTCCGGAAACCACGACCGCGCCGGCCAAAGTCAAGGCGAACTCACGGAATAGTGCCCCCGTCAGGCCACCCATCAAACCAATGGGCGCATACACGGCAGCCAACGTCAGAGTCATGGCCACCACCGGCCCGGCGATCTCGCGTGCCCCTCTCAATGCGGCCGCTACTGGGGTCTTGCCTTCCTCAATATGGCGGTGCACGTTTTCCACGACCACGATAGCGTCATCCACCACCAATCCGATCGCCAGCACCATCGCCAACAGCGTGAGCAGATTGATGCTGAAGCCGAAAGCCAGCATCAAGCCCGCCGCACCCAGCATGGACAAGGGAATCGCCACCACAGGAATCGCGACGGCGCGAAGTGAGCCCAGGCACAACCAGATCACCAGCACCACGATCAGCACCGCTTCAACCAGGGTGCGCATGACTTCGTCGATCGAGGCCTCGATGAAGCGGGCACGCTCATAACCCAAGTCGGCCTTCACTCCTGGCGGCAAGGTTTTTCTGATCTCCGGCAACAGCTTGCGAATGCCCTCCACGATGACAAGCGGATTGCCCTTGGGCGTGGGGTAGACAGACAGATAGACTGCCGGTTCTCCATTCATGAGCCCGCTTGTCTGGGTGGCTGCAGCGGCCAACTCCACGGTGCCGACATCACGCACGCGCACCAAGCCATTGCCGTCGCTTCGGATGACGAGCTCCCGGAATTCCTCCACGCTGGTGAGATCTGAATTGACCCGCACGTTGGAAACTACATACTGTCCGCGCACCTGGCCCGGCGCGGCCTGGTAGTTGTTGTTACGCACTGCTTCGGCCACATCGGTGGCCGTCAGACCTCGCCCTGCCAAGCGCTCCGCATCGAGCCAGAGGCGCATGGCCAGGCGCTGGCCGCCATCCGCCTGTATCTTCGCCACGCCATCAATGCCGGACAGCACGGGCTCGACCGTGCGGGACAGATAGTCTGTCAGCTCGGGCGTGGACAAACTCCCCGTGGAAAAGCCCACGTAAGCCACCGCGGTCGAATCGCCGGCAGAAAGCTCGACCACAGGGTCATAGGCACGCTCTGGAAGTCTATAGCGCACCTGGTTGACTTTGGCCATGGTTTCGGTCAACGCTTGGGTCGAGTTACGGTTCAACTCCATGCGCAGTGTCACGAGGCTGCGGCCCTGCATGGAGGAAGACGAAAGATAGTCAACCCCTTCCACCGAAGAGACGGCCTGTGCGATGGGCTGGGTCACAAACCCTTGCATCAATTCAGCCGACGCGCCGGGATATTCGGTACTGACCGTGATGGTGGATGTCTCCAATGCAGGGTATTGCCGGATCGGCAGCTTACCCAGCGCGAACAGTCCCAGCAGAACGATCAGGCTGCTGACCACCAGCGCCAGCACCGGGCGGCGCACGAACAGATCAGTGAATTTCATGAGCTTTGGCCTTCCCTTTGGCCTTCCTTCTGACCGTCGGCAGGCCATGTATCGCGCAGAGAGTCATGCATCTTGGCCTCCACTTGCATGCCATCGCTCAGCTTGATCTGGCCAGAAACCACGACCTTCTCGCCCTCCTTGAGGCCGGATTCGATCTCTACCCGTCCCTGCCACCGTTCTCCCGTCTTGACAGATACTCGCTTGACAGTCAATGCGTCCTGTTCGCTCTTCTGCGCGACGAACACCGTCTGCCCATAGGCCGTGTAGGTCACAGCCGTTTCCGGCACGGTCAGCACGGGGGAAGGCGTCTGCGGCCGTACCTGAATGGCAGCAAACATGCCGGCTTTCAACGCCCCCCCGGCGTTGGACAAATGGGCCTGTACCTGCACCGTGCGGGACTTGCCGATCATCGGATCGATCGCCGCCACCTTGGCTTTGAAAACCTTCTCCGGCCATGCATCCACACGGACGTCGACAGGCTGATCCACGCGCAGATGGCTCACGGCCTGTTCAGTCAGGGAGAAGTTCACATTCAGGGTGCTCGCGTCGACCAGGCTGGCAATGGCGTCTCCCGCCTGCAGGTACTGTCCCTCATGAACGCGGCGGATCCCTGCGGCACCGTGGAAAGGCGCACGAACGGCTTTCTGGGCGATCACTGCCTTGATACGCCTCAGTTCGCTTGAAGCCATATCGTATGAAGCCTGAGCGTTGTCGAGTTCCTCCCGCGTCGCTACCTTCTCTTCCTGCAACTGGCGCGTACGGGCCAGCACAGTCTCTGCTCGGCGCAACTGGGCTTCCAGTCGCTGTTGTTCAGCCAGTTCAGGCGCATCGTTGATCTGCACCAGCACATCGCCCTTGGCCACTCGCTGCCCGGATACAAAGGCTATGCGCGTCACGCGCCCGGCAGTCTCCGAAGCCAGCTCCACCTGCCGAATAGCCTCCAGTTCGCCCACGCCATGAAAGGCGCGCTCCGCGTCCGTGCGCTCTACTACGGCCAGCGCCACCTTGGTGGCCGGCCAGCCACCACCTTCGCCCTCCCCTGCCGAGGTACACGCGGCCAATGCCGCCACACAGGCCACCACCGCGGTGCCAATGGATTTGCGCATACGCATTCACTCCTGAAGATGTGCCAGGGCAACGAAAACTGCCTGGTCTTGAGTTGTAGGGTGATTGGCAACTGGGGTTGCCAGATTCAATGCAGCGCACTATAAAACCTCAAGTTAACTTGAGGTCAACGAGAAAGGTTATTGGATATGACAACGAAACAACAGGTGGACTTCTCCCGATTGATGACGGTAGGAGAGGTCTCTCATCGGGCGGGCGTCCCCGTCTCCACCCTCCATTTCTATGAGTCGAAAGGCTTGATCGCCAGCATGCGCAGCGAAGGCAATCAACGGCGTTTCCCGTCGACGGTGCTGCGCTATATCGCCATCATCAAGGTAGCGCAGCGCACCGGCATTCCCTTGGAAGAGATCAAGGAAGCTATAGGCCGGTATCCCCCAGGCAGCAAACTGACCGCCGCCCAATGGCGGGCACTTTCATCACGCTGGCGCGAGAGCCTGGACGAGCGGATCAGGAAACTGACCAGGCTGCGCGATGAACTGAACGGCTGCATCGGCTGTGGCTGCCTCTCCATGAAAGACTGTCCGCTGCGCAATCCTCAGGATATCTTGGGTGAGGAAGGTCCGGGAGCCAGGCTTCTGGAGCGAGCGTAATACGTAGGATGCAGCCTGCCGCTCAACGCCGTCCTTGCGCGGTTTTCCCGCACGCCAGCGCCGCCGCTGCGAGCATGATCGCTGGCAGGCCGTAAAGCCATGATGCCGGCAAGACAGGCAGCAGCACGCCCGCGGTCAGAGGCCCCAGCCCGGCGCCGATATCCCGCCACACCGAACGCGCAGCCAGTGCCCGTACCCGATCGGGACCGGGATGACGGTGCGCCACAATAGGCGGCAAGAGGGGAAGCTGCAGCGCCCGCAACACCACGATCGCGGCCGCGCAAGTCCATAACCAGCCGAGGCCAAAGCCGATCAGCGCCAACGCCGTCAACAGCGAAAGCACCACCAGCAGTTGCTCCGCGCCCCAACGATCGGCCATGCGCCCGCCGAGCGGGCTGAGTGTGATCTCCGCGCCGTAGCGAAGTGCCATGAGCACCCCAGCCATCACCACGGCACCACCCGGCCACACATCCTTGCCCAGCACCGACAGCCCGATGATGAAAAGCCCGTCCAGCGCGAAGCCCTCGAGGAAAGACCAGGTGTCCAGCGCATTCGGAAGCCTGGGTCCTCTGCGCTGGGTGGAAATGCCCAGGTGCGGCTTGCATGGCAAGCGCCTCGCGGCCAACAGACCGCACAAGGCCACCAGGGCTAGCACGACAAAGATCCAGCGCGGGCCGGCGGCCTCGCTTAGCACCGCGGCGGCAGGCAACGCCAGCATCGGCCCCAGCGCGATGAACGCCTGAGCGCGGCCGGAACGCGCTGCAGCCCCTGCTGGCAGCGACGTGGCCAACACCTGCGTGGAGAGATTCAAGGCAGCGAAAGACAAGCCCCAGAGTAGCCGGAGCGGCAGCAAGGCCCAGAAGCCCGTCAGCGTAGCGCAGCCCAACGCACAGACAGCAGCCGCGCTCACGGCCAACGTACATGTCAAGCGGTCTCCATGGCGGGCATAGAAGCGCGCCACCCATCCATAGCCGGCAATACGTACCAAACGGTTGGCCGCAAGCAAAATTCCCGCTTCGGCCAGCGAGATGCCAAAGGCTTCGCCATACATCGGCAAGAGCAGGTACAGCACGACATCAGACGGTAGCGCGGCAGCCAAAGCCATCGCGACATTCCGGGAATCGCGGTTCGCGGTTTCATGGAGGCTGGCGTCCTGGGTATGGGTATCGGCCTGTACGGGCTCCCTGATCGAGGTCTGCATGGCGGAATCGTCCACTATCCGCATGCCGCCGGCAAACGATATTGCGGGTTGGATATGTGTGCGAAAATCTCACGTATGTCGCTTCGCCTGCCGCCTCTGAACGCCGTGCGCGCTTTCGTGGCTGCGGCACGCCACCAGAGCTTCACCAGGGCAGCCGCGGACCTCCACGTCACCCACAGCGCCGTGAGCCGGCAGATCAAGAGTCTGGAAGCATATCTTGGCGTGGCGCTGTTCGAGCGGCATGTCCGCCAGGTGATCCTGACAGTCGAGGGCCAGGCCTTTTACGCGCAAGCCGACGCCGGATTGCAGCAGATCGGCAACGCGGCGAAAGCCTTGATGGCGCGAGCCCCAGCCCGCTCGGTACGGATCAACGTGCGGCCGTCATTCGCCGTACGCTGGCTGATTCCACGCTTACCTGATTTCGTGGCCCAATATCCGGGCATCGAGCCCGAAGTCATGACCAGCACCGCCTCGCCGGAAAAAGCCTCCGAGAGCTTTGATGTCGCCATCCGGCGCGGGCTGCAGGGATGGCCGCCTTCGCTCCAGCTGCATCCCTACCTGAAGGACGAAGCTCTGGTGGTCGGCGCACCCGCCCTGTTCCGCGAGAAAGCCCATCGAGTAAAGTCCCCCCGCGACCTGGCGGAACAAGTTTTGCTCTGCGCCCGATCCCGCAAAGGCGATTGGGACGACTGGCTTCGCCAATCAGGTACCGCCCGCTTCAAGCCAGCGGGCCGCCTGCACCTCGATCATCTTCATCTGGTTCTGCAAGCCGCGGTGGACGGCCTGGGCCTCGCCATGGCGCCGCGCTCGCTGCTGGCTCACGATCTCCAGCAACGGCGGCTCATATCACTGCTGCCGCAGCACAGGCTTTCTCTGGACCGCTACTACTATGGCCTCGCACCCGATGCGCCGCCTGAAGTGCAGTTTTTCGTCAAATGGCTGGAAGACGTGCGACTGGCGGAAGAAGCCGCCCCTCACACCTGAAAAGCAAACATCAAAGCATGAACTCACCCACCCATCACGCTACAGCCACTCATCTTTCAACGGGAACGTCAATGGAAACCAACGCGTTTGCAGACGAACCGCCTGGAGTCCTGTTCGGGCTTCCCATGCGGATGGCTCAAACCATGGCCATCTCCGGAGAGGCCATCGGCGGCGATTTCGTCCGCCTGCGCATGCGGCATCAGGAGGATTACACCAATAGCCGGGGTGACGTGCATGGCGGAGCGATTGCCTCGCTCCTGGACTGCGCCCTGTCGGCCGCGGTCCGCGCGCACGATCCTGCGAATTTTGGGGTAGCCACGATCGATTTGACATTGCACTTCCTCTCCGCAGGCGGAGGCGATCTGATCGCATCCGCCCGGTGTGAACGACGCGGCCGCTCGATCAGCTTCGCGCGCGGGGAAGTCCACACCGAGGACGGTACGCTGGTCGCCATGGCGAGCGGAACCTTCAAGCTCATGGCGCGCCAGCCCGCCACACCAACCGTGTAAACCGCAAGTCCTATCCACCTACCAGCGCCAAGCGGCCCGGCAGTTTCCTGACCAGGTCATCCACCGCCAACCGGGTTTTCAGCGGCACATGGGCGCTGTAGGGGCACAGCGCGTTGATGACATACGACACGCTGGGCAGGCCGGGCAATACTTCGCGCAATTCGCCGCTTTCGAGGTGCCTGCACGCCAACAGGCCCGGGTCGCGGAACTCACGGTTTGAGGCGCCAAGATCAGCACTTCAACTTTTTATGCCGCTGGCGTTGCAGCAGCAATTGCTGCTGCACTTGCTTGAGGTCTACTCCCTTGGCGGCTCTCTCTTGTTCTTCAGCGCGTCCCATGCGGGCATCCAGTGAATAGCATTCCGCCATTTCCTCTGGGGTAAGGTTGTTGCGGTATCTCCGATGCCTGGTTGCCCGCTGATCTGGAGTTTCCCTAAAAACCGGCCTGAAGATATCGGCGGCCTGCTTATTCCATTCTTCGGCCCGTACCTCCGCTCCCTTGCTGCTCTTGCCCGACAGCTTGTCCAGCCCTCGTGTCGGCCTCACGTCCACCCGTTTGGCCCCCATGCACGGCTCATCAGAGTAGCTGATCTTCCCATTCATCTCACACCGATAGACCTGCGCCACCGCCGCGCTGCTCAGCAGCGTCAGGGCGATAACCATTGCGGCCCAATTTCTCATCCTCATTTACCCCCCATCCATTTCCCGAAATTGTCGCAAAATGTGTCTTCACTGAGAAGAGGCTTTGGAGGAAGGCAATGGCGAGACGAGGAAAGTCCAGCACGCTTGAAGATCTCATGGATCTGGTGGCCATGCTGCCTTGGTGGGCGGGTGTGGCATCGGCATTCGCCAGCTACTGGGTGCTACATGCCATTGCAACGCGCCCCTTGCCCATAGGGGGATCTACCCGGCAGGGAGACTTGCTCACGACCGTCATCTGGCAAGGCCTCGCTACCGGCGGTCAGTATTTACTGCCCCTGATCTGCCTCGCGGGCGCCGCCGTATCGGCGATGCGCCAAAAGCAGCGCCGCGCCCTGTTCGAAGCCGCCTCCACGAGCAAGAGCGCCGATGCGCTGCAGGGCATGACGTGGCAGCAGTTCGAGTTGCTGGTCGGGGAAGGATTCCGGCGGCGCGGGTACTCAGTCAAGGAAGTCGGCGGCGGTGGAGCTGATGGCGGCGTGGACTTGGTGCTGACCAAGGCTGGCGAGAAATCATTCGTGCAATGCAAGCAATGGAAAGCCTACAGAGTGGGCGTGCCCATCGTACGAGAGCTGTATGGCGTAATGGCCGCGCACGGCGCCGCGGGAGGTTTCATCGTGACCTCCGGGCGCTTCACGAAAGAGGCCGCCGCATTCGCCAGTGGACGCAACATCCGCCTTGTCGACGGAGAGGCGCTCATGCAGCTTCTGCGCGAAGCCCGCAAACAAAAAACCGAAGTAGGCGCCTCATCTTCCCGTGAACCTGCACCCCTAGTCACAACGGCATCGAGCCCCCCGCGAGCAACCGTCGGCACGGATCAAATGGCAAAGCCGACGATACCGCTCGAACCAAGCTGCCCGATATGCGGCAAACCTATGGTACAGCGTGTTGCGAAGCGCGGGCCCCTAGCTGGAAAACCATTCTGGGGATGCTCTTATTTTTCTGGTGGATGCCGCGGCAAGCGCGAGATCGAGGGCACCTGACTGCAGTATCAGTCTCGAGACCAAGGACAATGACAAAGTCGAGCACTGCAATTGCCCCCTCAACTTATGGACAAGAATACTTGACGATCGACGTGCAGTACGCCAGAGGAGAAATCCATGAGCAACCCAAGCCGGAGCAGCCGTCAGAATGCCAGACTGACGGCCATCGTGATCGGGGCTATCGCGGCCGTCTTCAGCGCTGGTGTCGTGTCATGGGTTACACCAGATGGCAATCTCGTCGTCACATTGGTGCCAGCCCTGGCAGTCGGTCTAGTTGCATACGGCGTTGCGTCATGGTTTTTCCGTCGTAGCCGATCTAAGTAATGAGCCGCCATCGGACAGAAGAACCAACACCGCCTAAAGTACACGCGTTGAGATCTGCATGCCTCCGTATCGAATTGGTGCCAAGTTAGATTTGACCAAAAAGAGACGGATCATCGCGACCACAGACTATTTGACTGCTTCAGGCTGGGAGCGGTCGGTCAACCTTGGTCACCCGATGACCGCTGTCGCCGAAACCTGACGTTTGGCCGACGTGAACCGCGAGGGACCCCGATTGACCGAAAGCGGCTAACCCCTGAGGGCTCGGCGAATTGAACTGCGGCAGCAGTGTCAAACGCGAACGCATGGTGCCGCTCGCCCATGCGCGCTTACGCTCGAAGCATCACACGCACATTTTCAGTCTGTTCGTCGCCGAGGACTTCCATCCAGACTTGCTCTGGGGTCGGTGCGGCCAGCACGATACCAAAGGACCAGAGCAGACGCTCAATATGACAGCCCAGAAGGACAAGATCGCTGTCGCTTGACATTCGTTCCCGGGATTCAAAGAACCGCTCGAGATCTAGCGCGAAGAGCTCGAACCAATCACCCAGGCTAGCCTCTTCCAAAGCCTTGAAGCTTTGGCTTGTTCTCCAGCGCCGGACATGTTCGCCAGTACACGCACACGCGTTCGCTGTAGCACACAGCATTTGCTCTAGATGACCTAGAGCTAGAGTCAACGCGGCGTCTACGTTGCGATGCTCCATGAAGTGCAGACGAGCGTCGGCGATTCCCTTCATGTTGCCCGCGAGCGCCTGACGGTAGAGGGCGTCGGTCGCTGCAAACTCCTCTGCCGAAAGACAACCGAGTTGGGAAAGGCGCATCCCGAAGTAATGAGAGCAGAAGAAGTGCGCGATGCGAAGACCAATCACTTCAAGTGTCGGTCTCGGTTGGGATAAGACGCCCCGGAGACGTTCGGAAATTATGGCGTAGTACGTGGCCCGCCCCGCCTGATGCAGAATTAGCGCGGCTGCAGGACGTGCAAGGGGGCCACCTTTGACAACTTGGTTGACAGATCCGGTGGTGACGAACAGTTCGCTTGAGACACCGTGCGAGGTCTCAGTGACGTGACAGGTCCCCAACTGCACCATCTGGGCGCCGCAATCGTTCAGCGCCATGCCTCTCTGCCGCAGGGACCGCGCGACGTCGTCTGTAATGACGACGGCTTTCACCGTCCGCAAGCCGTCGTGCAGTTCCGCGACATTCATCAAGTTCCGGACCGCGGCCTGCGCCTTGCCACTCTTGCGGCTGGAGGGTTCGAACTTGACGGGCACCCTGACTGGGGCCTGCATCTTGCGACTGACTTCGGCTGAATCGCTTGCGTTCGCGGCGGGTGCCGCGAAAGCCTCGCCCTCAATGAGTTTGCCCATGTAGTCTGCGACAGCTTCGCCGATATGCGCGGCGGCGTGGGTTGATTGGGCATCCACACACGAGCTGATGAAGAACTCCAGTGAGCACTGCGCAAATGCCACATTCAGCACCGACGTCTCCAGCTCCGGGGCAACAGTGCAGCCCACCAGCACCTTGCTGGAGGAAATCGGCATCACCACTCCAGCGAGCTCATCGTCGTTTACCAGCGAATAGGGCTGCATGCCGGTGAAATGAGGGTTGGGCGAGCCTATCGCCAGGCAGTCTGGGAGCACGAAATGCTCCGGCGCATCGACCGCAATGATTCGCCAGTTCATCTCTTTGAGTCGGTCCACGCGGGCCTTTGGCGCCAAGTCCCTGTCCAAGGCTTTGCTGTGGCTGCTGACAATCAGGCCAGGCACTTTGTCGAGGAGGACTTCCAACTGCTCCAGGACCGTAGCCGCCAACGTTGGAAACATCTGCCGGAACTTCTCGCGTGCCCGAAAGTGGACCAGTTTTCCGAAAGCATTCCGGAAGTGCTCCGGCATTTCACCGAACTTCGCCAGGATGTCTTCCTCGATTCGCTCGACAAACATTGAGTCCTGCTTGAGCGAGTCGATCCCGAGTAGGGTACGTGCTTTCTCGTCACTGACCATCGAGTCCACAAAGTGGTCCAGCAGCTCGGTAGCGGCCACAGAGAAGCTACCGCGGACGAAGGCGGAACGGATAGTCAGGTGCACAATGACTGCGGCCGCGACGTTTGCGTCGACCGGGCCAATGGGGGACTCGCGGAGCGCGGTGACCGCTGGCGACAGCACCAGTTCTTCGTACTTGGTGATTCGGTCGTCCAGCGTCTCCTCGTCTGACGGCTCCGAGTAGAAGTCCCGCTGTGCAGCGACACCCTCAGTGGAGGACAGGTAGGGCTCTTGCCCCTTCTTGAAGACGTAGACCTGGGTCTTCTTTCCTTTTGCCTGCCCGAACCCCCGCTGCAGTGCCTGAGGGATGAAATGTTGTTTTCGACCTGCCACTCTGATCTCCTACCGATCAGCAGGGACGCTCTCTTGCGATCCCTTGGCGACCTTAGCGCGATAGCCTGCGCTCGGCTCCTTCAATCCCGCGACGCCCTGAATCGCGCCCTCGTCGATCAGGAACGCGAGAGCGGCAGCTCGCCTGACCCTGCCGTCCAACCCTTCCGGGTCCACTTCCCCGCCTTCGAGCACGAGCGCTTCAAACTCTACGGTGCGGCTGAGGAGTTGGTCGGTGGAGGCGTGCGGCATAAATTGAAGTTCTCGGCCTTGAGTTCTCGTCATCAACTCGGGGCTTTGTTTTCCCACCTCCGGCAGTAGTGATCGTCGATCCCTTGCTGTACCCATGCGCCCAGTTGCTCAGCGTGCTCAATCGCTTCGAACAGCTTTTCCCTGCTGATGTGGATGGTTGCAGAGAGGAAGTCGCTTGAGCTCGCATCGGCGCCTTCGTCCTCTGGGCGGACAAAAAATGGCCTGGGATATGCCTGCAACGACTTATCGTCGTGCGTCAGATGATCCAGGACAAGGTCCGAATGCTGCGCGCGGTTGCGAGCCAAGACGACCTGTTTGAGTACATCTAGGTCGGCAGGACAAGCGGACCAATCAAGCTCGAAGCCTTCAGCAAAGCACGCCACGTAGCCTGCGATGAAGCCTGAGTCGAAAGCCTTCTTGAAGCACTTCGCGCAGGGTGGTTCAGACCATGTTCGTCGCTCCCAGGTAACGAAGAACTGCTTCAATGCATCGGACAGCATTGAGACCGCGGCACGACCAATCAATTCATGTTCGACGTCAGCCTGGAGCCACTCTGCGAGAAAGGCTGGCTCGCCACTCTCGTCGTACGGAGGATCATCGAAAGGTGGGAGGGCATCCTTGATGCGCCGCTTTGTTTCAACAAAGGGCGCTGACGCTGCATCGTAGAAGTGCCGGATAAGGTCCGTACGTTGCTTTAGGAAGAAGTAGACGTCCATGGACACAGGCCACAACGGTCACAATTCCTGGTCATCAGCCGCTTCAGCTACGCCGAGAGGCTGCGCTGCCAGGGCACCGGTGCTGGACATCAACCGCAGAATCTCTCGAAGCTTCTCCAGCAATTCGTCGAAGGTCAGCACTGTGACGTCCTTCGAGCTGTGGCGAAACAGATCGAAAGAGCGCTTCTGTTCGACTGTGGCTGGAGTCCTTCCGGCAACTACCACGCAGTGGACGGCAGCAGCATGCGTGTTCTTGAGGGACGGATCGTGTGATTTCGCGAGAAAGTTGGCCATCAACTGGTAGCGTTGGTCGAGCGCCTGGGCCATCGCGCTTGTTAGGTCCTTGTGTGGGGCATGCAAGTCTCCGCGAAATGTCTTGCTTTCGATGAGCGGCGTCGACGGCCGCTTGATTTCAATGACTGCGAGGCTGCCGGTAAAGTGCTGAGCGAACAGGAAGTCCACAATGCTCTCGCCGGCGCCCTTCAGCATTGTTCCGCCGACGTACGCTTGCTCTTGAACCAAGAAGACTGGATGCGCAAATGCCAAGCTGAGGACGAAAGGATTCGCCTTAAAAAAGGCCTGCCACTTCGGCTCGGGCAAGTTCTTGGTGAGCATCTCCTCAATCTTGAGGATGAGCTGCTTCAAGGTGACATGCTCGATGACGGACTTGAGCTTGAACAGCTCGGCTGGCTGATTGGCGGCCACCTTTGCGGCGTCCTCGCACACGACCGCAGCTGCGGCCAGTGTGTCGTTCTCACTTCGGTTCTGTGACCGTCCACCCAGCTTGACCAACTCGTAAATTTCACCCGGCTTAACCTTGGCAAAACGGCGCTCGAACTTCTGCGGATCGGCCTCGTGAAGCAACTCATTGAAGGCAAGCAACCTACGGTCGCGGAGGGACTGAGCGCGAGCGCGGTTAGTGATTGAGTCGATGGACCGCTTGATGGCCGCGAAGCGGTCCAGGCCGAGTTTGAACTTGGGTAGTTCTACGGACGCACCATCCCCGGGCTCAATCACCAACTCGGTGACTCCCTCGATTTCGAGGATCGCATCTGGGATGAGCCGGTACTCCCATCTAAAGCCCAGGCCGTACTTCGCATGCCGACCAAACCCCGTCGGAAGGTCGTCAAGCATGCCGTCGAAGTCGTCAATGTCCTCTGGGAGATGCCAAGGAAAAACTTCGTCACCGAGGACCGTGATGGTGGTCAACTCGTCGTACTTCGGTGTCAGGAACGCCGGGCGATAAGATGCCGACACCAGCGGAAACATGGTGAGCGCGCGCTCGGTCACCCTTGCAAGAAGAACTGACTGCTGAGTCTTCTCCGCCTCGTCGTTCAGGCGTGCCTCGCCGTGCGCGTAGACCTCAGCACAGTCCTCCCCACCACGATTAGTTCGACGAAGTGATACATGCATCGCTTCGGCATCGGGCCTAGTTCCGGGCTCCAGAACGTCGGTCGGCTCCGACCGACCGGAAAGGTCAAAGTCGAGGTCCTCTTGTTCAGTCTGAGCTTCAATAGCCCGCGTCATCTACTGCTCCCCCGTGCTCGTTGTCTTTTCAATCTCATGCAATCACTCTGAAGCGCTGACATTGTCAATGTCTGCAGTTAGCTCGGACGCTCTCCGGGCGTCACCTACGAAACCGACGGAAGTCGATGACGTCACCGGCATTTCGGATAGGGCTAGCTGAACCAGCATCTCTCGCTCTGGAGTCTCGAAGCATCGCTAGGTCCATAACCTGACCTGGCGCTTCAAAGTAACGCTCTCGAAGGTGGCAGAGCTTCTCAATGTCTAAGGTGGATGTACCAAGGAAAAAAGGAATACGCTCCGCCGACAGCACACCCTCGCTAACTAGAAGTTCGATGCTTCGGCGAAGTAGTCGTGGTTTCTCGGGCGCCCATGCTTGGTCTCCCGGCTCCGACTTGACTCCCCATCGTGCTGACCTTCGCTTGAACAACGCCAGCTTTTCCTCATCGCTCAGGATGCGCAAAGCATGTAGGCGCATGAGCATTGCGGCAACAGAAGTACCCCATCGCTGCTTCAGGGAAAGCAGGCTATCCAAATTCACCGGCAGCCTGACCTCATCCGCAAACGTCTGTGCCGGAAGAAGCAACGCACCAGCAAATTGGTGCGCTTGCCTCTCCATGAGGTTGTAGGCTTCTTTGTCAGGTGGAGGTGGAAGGTCTCGATGGAGAACCAGGTGCCCAATCTCGTGAGCGAGGTCGAACCTGCTCCGGAATGCGTTTGCCTTGTCAGCCGACAAATGCACGAGGGGGCGACCACCAAGTTCTTCACTCCAGCAAGATAGCCCCTCGATGACCGGAATTTCGGTCTCCTCCCGTACAACCACTATGCCGGCACCTTCCGCTGCCAGCAACAGGTCCTGAATCGGCCCCTTACCCAACTGCCACAGTGCGCGGCACTCTTCGGCTGCGGACTCAATGTCGGCGCCGGTAATCTGGTCCGCACTTGTGAAGTCCCGATGTGGAAGGTTCAGGCGAGGAAAGTCAACATGCTCCGACAAGAGCACCGCGACCTCCTGAAGCATCGTTGTGCGAGCTTCAAGCCTCTCTCGACCAGATTTGAGAGCGGACGCGTTGCTTCGGAAGAGCGGAGCAGAAACGCGCTTCATCGGCAACCGGGTGAGCCACTCCGACTTCACATTGAGCACGCTGGCCAAGCGCTGAAAGGTCTCGGCTTCAGGAGACTGGTCGCCCTTACACCACTTCGTAACGGTCGACGCTGCAACACCGACCAGGGCAGCAAGCTGTCCCTTGGTCAAGCCGCGAACCGAGAGCAACTGCTTGAGCCGCTCCGGTTGAAGGTCATCAATTCCCTTGGTCATCACCAGTTTTCTTGTTTGGAACGCTCTTGAGTACAGGCTTAGCGTTGTCGGGCTGGACCACAGTCTCAGGAGCTTCGTATAGCGCCAAAATCTTTGACAGAGGTTGGATGTACAGCCACGACCGCAAGTCGGGCGCCGGCAGGGCCACCATCACCGTGGTCAGCTGAGGCAGACCGTTCTCGTCCTGACCATCCATCACGCCGAGAATGAACAGCGTGGCCTCGGAAATCTCACCATCCGACTTGGCGAACAAGTCGTTCTGCACATAGCGTCGCTCGATGGCAGTGTTGATTTTCGCCAGTTGCGGTCGCGTCTTACCGCGTCGAAGATCAACCCACTTGTGACCGGGAACATTCAACCGCGCGACGTTGAATTTGCCCAGCCGCCCAACCACGACACGGTTACCGCGCAGTGCGGTGGGGTTGGCGCCGTGCGCCTCCAGCGCAACGAACATTGTTTCGTTCAAGGCGAAGTGTTTGTCCTGCCCGCCGGCAGAGCGACGGTGACCAGGCGCGAACCGAGCCCCGTATTCGCGTCCCTTACGGTCTCCGTCCCGGTACGCGTCTTCGAGCGCCATGAAAGCGTCCTTCGCAACGTTCGCGACGATCAACTTCTCAAGCTGGGCTTGGCCTTCAATCGAACTCATGATGAGCGGTGGAGAATTTCCGATGACGTGAATCATACTTCAAAAAGTTTCGTGTAGACTAGGATTTCTGACGAATTCTAGCGTTTAACTGTTGTTTTGTACAGTCGTCGAGGTCATCGAATTGAACAGCCCCGCGCTGCGCAGTCAGCGTAGCTATGCCCCCGTGAATACTTGACTCCTGCGGTGCACGATCCTCCCTCCAGGGCAAGGTGGGGTGTCGCCGCTCTCAACCAACTGGAGCCTTTGTGGCACGTATCCGTCGTCTTGAGATTCGGAACTTCCGGTCCATCCAATCTATGGATTGGGCCCCCTCCGCCGGCGTCAACTGTCTCATCGGGCCGGGCGACAGTGGCAAGTCCACCGTCCTCGACGCGATTGACCTCTGCCTAGGAGCGCGTCGCACGAGTGCCTTCGGGGACATGGACTTCTTTTCCATGAACGTCGACGTGCCCATCACCATCAGCGCCACGCTTGGGGAACTGCCCGCGTCGCTGATGGATATTGACGTGTACGGCGAGTTTCTGAGGGGCTTCAACCTGACCACCGGGTTGGTAGAGGATGAGCCAGGGGTTGGCCTAGAGACTGTCATTACGCTGCGCCTGCAGGTGGCGGCCGATCTTGAGCCCTCCTGGTCGCTGTTCTCCGCACGTGCGGAGCAGCAGCAGCTCGAGCGCACGCTGCCCTGGAAGGAGCGCTTTGCTTTGGCGCCGGCTCGGATAGGTAGCTTCGCGAGTTCAAACCTGTCGTGGAGTCGCAGCTCGGTCCTCAACCGGTTGACGGATGAGCGGGTGGAGCTAGGCGCCGAGCTCGCGCGCGCGGCAAGACAGGCAAGAACGAACTTCGGGAATCAGGCGGCGGCCCATCTCACCCAGACGTTGGACGTGGTTCGGCAGACTGCGCACAACTTGGGCGTTCCGGTCGGTGCCATGCCTCAGGCACTCCTGGACGCACACTCCGTGTCAATTGGCGACGGTGCCATCGCCTTGCACGGCGAGACAGGGATTCCGCTCCGCTCACTAGGGACGGGTTCATCGCGGCTGCTCGTGGCTGGCCTTCAGCGTGCGGCGGCCGGTTCTGCGCCGATTGCGCTGGTCGACGAGGTCGAGTACGGACTGGAGCCTCATCGACTCATGCGATTCCTCGATTCTTTGGGCGCGAAAGAGGTAGCGGTGCCTCCCTTGCAGGTGTTCCTGACCACGCACTCGCCTGTCGCCCTGCGCGAGCTGTCTGGTGGTCAGCTGTTCGTTGTCAGGCCCGCGGGTGGCCACCACGTCGTCAAGCCTGCGGGAAGTAGCAATGAGGTGCAGAGCACCCTTCGTGCTGATCCGGAGGCATTTTTAGCAAAGTCGGCCATCGTGTGCGAAGGGGCCAGTGAGGTTGGCTTCGCCCGCGGGCTTGACCAAGCTTGGGTGCAAGCCGGCCAGCGCTCGTTTTTGGCCCTCGGCGGTTCGTACGTCAACGCTGGTGGGGGAAGCCCGGACAACAGCTTCGCCCGAGGAGCCGCGCTGCTGAACCTGGGCTATCGAGTGCTCGTGTTCATAGATGCTGACAAACCGTGTGCCCCAGGCGTGGCTGAGGCGTTTGTGGCTGCCGGCGGCCAGGTGCTCACGTGGCGGCAGGGTTTAACCCTTGAGGATGAGATGTTTCGGCATCTCCCTGATGCTTCGCTGGACTCGTTGTTGGCGAAGGCCGAAGAGGTCGTTGGCGCGGACATGATGAACGACCACGTTCGTACGAAGTCCCAGGGCCACCGTACTTTGGCTGAAATCAGGGCCGAGCGACAGCAAGGAGCCTACCTGCCCGCAACGCGTGAACTTCTCGGCATCGCCTCCCGTATCCGGAACAACGGGTGGTTCAAGTCGTTGACGACCTACCAGGAGGTCGCGAAAGACATTGTCGCGCCGGCCTACGGCCCCACCACCGAGGCGGGGTTCAAAACCGTTATCGAGCAGCTCTGGGGCTTCACCAGTGCCGCCTGAAATTGACCTCTTAGCTATTGCGAGGGGCTCGGTCACAGCTCCGGCCGGGTGCGGCAAGACCCAGCTGATTGCAGACACCCTCACAGCGCACGCGCATCCGCGTCCAATCTTGGTGCTCACGCACACGAACGCCGGGGTGGCGGCCTTGCGCGCCAGGCTGAAGCGCGCTGGTGTTCCGCGCTCCGCCTACCGCGTCTCGACCATCGACGGCTTTGCAATGAGGCTGATCGCGCGGTTCCCCGGCAGAAGCGGGCACAACCCTGCGATTCTGGAACTGCAGCGTCCCAACACCGACTACCCGGCGATTCGCGATGCGGCGCGGCAACTGCTCGTAGCTGGACATGTCCGTCAGCCGCTGAGCGCGACGTACGCGAGGCTGCTCGTTGACGAGTACCAGGACTGCAACCTAGTCCAGCACGCCATCGTCTCCGGGCTCGCGGAGACTTTGCCAACCTGCGTCCTCGGTGACCCGATGCAGGCGATATTCGGCTTCGGCGCGAATCGCTTGGTGCATTGGGACAACGAGGTCCAAGTTGCGTTCCCGGCCGCTGGTCAGCTCGGTACACCGTGGAGGTGGCGCCTTGCAGGTGCGGACAACCTTGGGAACTGGTTGCTCGGCGTCAGACAGCAACTGCAGGCAGAGCAACCCGTTGATCTGCGTACGGCGCCAGCCGAAGTTCGCTGGGTGCAGCTGAATGCGGGAACAGAAGTCCAGCAGCGTCTGGTGGCCGCCAGGACCGAGGCACCGAATGCGCAGGGAACTGTGCTCATCATCGGTGACGCCATCAACGTTCAAGGGCGCTACCAGCTAACGAGTCAGACCCCTGGCGCAATGACCGTCGAATCCGTCGACCTGCGCGATCTAGTCAGCTTCGCTGGCCAGTTCGACCTGCGGGGAGGCCGCCCTCTATCACAACTTGTCGAGTTTGCTTCGAGCGTGATGACTGGTGTCGGCGCGGCCGCGTTGCTGCCCCGCGTCGAGTCGTTGCGGACCGGGAGAGCGCGGACCCCACCAACACCAACTGAGGCAGAGGCCGTAGCGTTCGTGGCGGAGCCGACCATGCAATGCGCGCTACGCGTTCTACAAGCCCTCTCAAACCAGCCTGGCTCCCGCGTATACCGCCCTGACGTGTTGCATAGCTGCCAATCAGCCATGCAGGCTGCCGCAGGTGGCGAGATCGATCTGCTGAGCGCCGCTGTCCTGGCCCGCGAGCGCAACCGTCACCGTGGACGCCCGATTGCGCGACGCTCCGTGGGGAGCACTCTCCTGCTCAAAGGGCTCGAGGCAGACGTCGCAGTTGTACTTCATCCGGAGCTGATGACGGCTCAGAACTTGTACGTCGCGTTAACGCGCGGTGCGCGCCAAGTCGTTGTCTGCTCGCCAACCCCAGTCATTACGCCGGTGCGTGCTCGATAGGCGGTCGTCCGGTACCTAGCGAACGAGCTTGTCGCGGCACCTAAGCATGAACTGCTCGTAGAGCGGAACGAACAGGTGGGCCTGTTCGTTGAGCACGCGCGCCTCTTCTTTCACCCATTCGGGTCGAGGGCCCATAGCTCTGAGACTGTCCGAAAAAACGGAAGCGAAGGTACCGTTTCCGACGGGAACGGTCTTTTCTACAAGGTGGTCAGATAGCTCAGCTGCAGCCTTGTAGAGCGCCTCGAGGCCTGCCTGCAACTCCTTGTCGATGAACTGCTTCTCGGGAGAGTCCCAGGTTTCGTAGAAGTCGAAAAGTGGCTGGATTGCCTTGCGTTGGAACGGCCCCCCGAAATCGTGGTCGCGAAGGAGTCTTATCGCCGGCTCGAACCCGAGAGTGGCTTTGAGGTCGTCGTACAGGCGCTGGTCGTGCGAAGGCTCTTGCGCAGCTACCGCCCCGCCCCGCAGATGGGGATAGTGCTGAAACAGCCTGGACTCGTCGCGCGTCAGATCGGCCCAGACGTCTGGCCAAAACAGGACGGCGACCTCGAAGGTGCCGGCCTTCGAACGCTGCTCAGACAAGTCGCGCACAAATTCCTGCAAGTGCTTGTCTGTGTCGGCGGTGGTAACCACGAAAAGCTGTTGCAGCGCAGGCTTGAAAGACTCGGCCTTCTCCACCTCGGCGCTAATAGTTGCTGCCGTGAGGCCATCCAGAGTGTTCTTACACTGAAGGCCCACCAAGCGCCCTTTGTCGTCCTGGCCGAAGATATCTACGCCGTCTTGCCGCTGGCCTTGCCTACCATGGCGAGTGAACTCAGGGTTGTCCCAACGATTCTTCGCTGCGGAGCACACGATGGCCTCGAATTCGTCCCACGATCTGGGCGGTGGCATGCGTAAGTCGGCGAGGGTTGGCATACGGCATTATCCGAGCAAGCACATGGCGAGGCTTTACCACCGGAACGAACAGTGACCAGTGGGGCGTCGGTCTCTTCCGTGACGAGTTCATTGTTTTTTCCAGTCCGACGTAAGGAGATGGAAAAACCTGAGGCACCGCATCACGAACGTCGATGTCTGGTCAGTGCTTCAGTGGCAGCTATCGATCACAGAGCTGACGCTGGCGCAGCGGACTCCAAGGGCAGCAATCGCTGCAAAGCAGGCATTGCTGATGAAGCTGACATGGCGGCAGCGCGTCGCATCCTGACTCAGGGTTTACCAAGGATCGCTCTTCAAATCTCTAAGCTATGTATTTCAAGTGAATGACTGGGTAAGCTCGTCCTTGTCCGTCAAGCGAAGAACGACCGGTGCGACTGAATCCCATTTTTTCGTAGAAGCCTATCGCTTGAACATTCTGCTCGTTGACATCGGTTGTCATTCCGGGATGTAACGAAAGGCCATGGCTCACGAGTGCAGCACCAATGCCCATCCCTCTGTAAGCGGGATCAACGAACAGGGCCTCCATGTGCTCCTTGTCGATGTACATGAATGCCAATGGGTAATCATTCCCATCCACAGCAAGCCAGAGCGAAACTTGAGGCAGAAAATCACAGACCATCTCATCGATAGCTCGGCGATCTTCCTTGGACAGAAAGCCGTGGGTGGCATCAACTGCTCGGCGCCAAATTTCAACAGCACGTTGGCCCTCATCAGGACGGGAAGTTCGAATATTGATCATTTTTAATAGCGCGCCGCAAACGATGAGATCAGGCCCGGAGGGCTCATTTACGACGATGGCTGACACAATGTACGGAGCCATCGTCTATAGCGTCGTAAGGCCGAGCAGGCAAACAACCAATATAACGCAAAAGAACACTCCGAGAGTTGCGGCAACTCGGTCCGTGAGAACCCGCTCTCCATCTCGCACAAAAGTCAGTGCTCCTGCCGCTCCGTAAATTCGGCCTTCGTTCCCGCGCTCGCCACGCCACCGTCCTAAAGTAAGCAAGCAGATCACCATCTTGCCTACAGCGACAAAAAGAACATCAACCAATAGCCAGACAACGAATCCAACAATTGCATCGATCAAGGGCGAACGTCCTCCGTTGGCGTGCGGCTCAACATCATCTCAAGTTTTTCTACGGCGAGGATACGAGTACGTTGAGCCTGAGCATCGAAGATCGCAATGTGCGACGGGGAGCTGTCAAGCACAAAGCCTGTGGCGACAACATCACCACCCCTCTTCAACTCAACACAGGGAGCTCTGGAAAGCTCGCAACCTTTTCTGTACTCCACAGCCTCTTTCTCCGCTGCGGCCCTACCGGCGGTTTCTCCAAGGGCAGCTGGAACTGCCATAAAGGCTGTCAGTAGGATAAGCGCGCAGGGAATCGCGCTCGCAAACAGTATCGTGAGCAGCATCTGCCGAATGAATCGTCGCCGCCAAGCGGGCTGCCGCAGCAACCATGCAGGTACTTCGGCTGCGGTACCTCCTATAGGCGAAAGCAGGATAAAAATATAAAAACCGAGTATGACTGCTGAGGCCACAAACCAGTGCAGGTTACCTAATATGGCACCCAGGATGGCTATGAATCGATCAACTACTCCGTAGTACCCGTTGATCAAAATCCAGTCCGTCGTTTTAGGAAATAAGCTTGCGTCTATGCCCCAGTATTTGAGGTAGAACCTATGTCTCACATCGCCAATTAGGTGAAGGGTGACGGTGCCCGCCGCGACGATGGCAGTGGACAAACTGAGCACCGTTGGCCAACTCAGGGGGAGCAATCTCCGGGGTCGGGAAATTTCCTTGGTTTGCGGCATGTGGGCACTGTATCCGCAACAGGCGTGCTCTGGTTCATAGGGTCGCCGGATAGGCCAAATTTTGCCCGCAAAACACGCTGAGTCGCCGAGTACCGCTCGATAGTTCGCAAAACGCGTCAATTGACTAAAAACTGCGGGAGGCTTTCACTAGGCGCCAAGCCTCAGTTGAGAAATCCCCATCATTTCAATAACTTAAGGAGATCCCCACAATCACAGCGAGTGTGAATTTTGATTGGAGCGGGTGAAGGGAATCGAACCCTCGTATGAAGCTTGGGAAGCTGCCGTTCTACCATTGAACTACACCCGCGTGCCGCCGATTCTAGCCGAGCTTTTGGGGCACGCTCCAGCCGCTTTGCACGGCTCCCTCCAAAGTAGCCGGATATGGCCCCTCAATGTAGTCTCCGCAGGCTGCCAGCCCTGGAGCAATGCCTGCGGATGGACGAACCAGTGCGGGTGTGCAGGCGAAGGTAGCGCGCTTTTCGATGATGGTTTGCAGTGGCCTGACAGTCAAGCCCAGTTGGCTCTTGGCCTGTTCGGTCACGGCCCGCTCCAGCGCCGAGCGTTCGCCCTGACTCGCGCTGATGACGAAGGCCAGAAGGCGTGAAGGTTCTTGGCTTTGCGTGATCTGATCCCGATCGAAGACGAACTGCGCCGGATACTGGTCATTGGACCGTAAAGCGAGCAGCGGCCGCGCCAGCAGAGGCGCGGAGCCGGAGGACTCTGCCTGGGCGTATACGGTAGCGATAGCCTGAAAGCGCAGTGCGGCGGCTTGGGCTGCCCATGCTTTCATGTTGCCCTGCAGAGGCTCTTCTGTTTCTGGCGAGGAGTCTGCCAGGATGCGTGCTGATTCAGACGCGGAGACGGCCAGCACCACACTGTCAAAAAGCTCGCCCTCGATCTGCCATTGCGATGCTTGCCGCTTCAGCGCCTCGATTCGCCGGCCTGCAACTACGCGCGCGCCACGCTCACCCAGCCAGCGGCCCGCAGCAGCAGGAAATAGCGCGCTCAAATCGCAGCGCGGCAACAGGAAATTCGAACCACCGCGCTGGCTGAACAAACCATCGTGCAGCACACGCAGAAACACAGTGCCACTTGCCTGCTCCACCGGAGTGTTGAGCGCAGAAACACAGAGCGGTTCGATGAACTCCTTCATGAGCCTGGGAGGCAACCCGGCGCACAGATCGGCCACACTGGTATGTGCTTCACAGCGAAAGCCCGCGCGCTGCCAGCGGCTGGCAGTGCGCAGCAGTGCCAGCTTGTCGCGCCACCTCCAGCCGCGTGCACGCAAGATGCCCGCCAGGGCGTCCAGCGGGGTCGGTAGATCGGGTAATGACAAGCCGGTGCCGTCGGGAAACATCAGCGCCATGGGCAGGCGCAGCAAGGCTTTCTCGGGGTCGACATTGACCAGACGCATCAACCGCAGTGTGTCGGTGTAGGCGCCGATGAGGATGTGCTGACCGTTATCTACCAGGATCTCACGGCCGTCCGGCAATGTGAGCGGCACCCCTCGCGCGCGGCCACCTAGCGTGCGCGCGGCTTCGAATACGGCGACCTGATGGCCGTCCTGCACGGCCCGCACGGCGGCGGCCATGCCGGCCCAGCCGGCGCCAATGATAGCGATGCGTTGGGGAACGGCGGTGATGCGCAAACCGCTGACCCTCACCCCTACCCTCTCCCGCATATGGGAGAGGGATGAAAGCCATTGGATGGCGGGTGCTTGCGCTTCATTCAGAAGCGGCCCAAAGCCTGCATCTTCCAGGCCAGCCACAGCTTGCGCAGCGGAGTCAATGCCACCCGCTGGTGCAGCACCCGGTAGCCATCCGCTTCAATCTCACGCAGCAGCGTGCGGTAGATGCTGGCCATCATCAAACCTGGCTTCTGGGTGCGGCGATCTTCGTCAGGCAGCAGTGCCAAGGCCTTGTCATACATCTGATGCGCGCGCGCCACCTGGAACTTCATGAGCTCGGTGAAACGGTCTGAATACACGCCTTTGATGATCTCGTGCGCCTTCACGTCAAACTGCTGCAGTTCGTTCACGGGCAGGTAGATCCTGTCGCGCCGGGCGTCTTCGCCCACATCCCGGATGATGTTGGTGAGCTGGAACGCCAATCCCAGTGTGTGAGCATATTCAGTGGTCTGGGGCTGGGCCTGACCGAAAATGCGGGCGGCTACCTCCCCCACCACGCCAGCCACCAGATGGCAATAGCGTTGCAGCGCGGTGAAGTCCAGGTAACGGGATTGGGTCAAATCCATCTGGCAGCCTTCGATCACGGCCAGCAGGTGGCGCGCCTCGATGCCATATTCAGCCGCATGCGGCATGAGCGCCTGCATCACCGGGTGCGTGGGCTCGCCGGCGTAAGCGCGGCCCACTTCCGATTGCCACCAGGCCAGTTTGGTAGCCGCCACTCCGGGGTCGCTCACCTCATCCACCACGTCATCCACCTCCCGGCAGAAAGCGTAAAAGGCCGTGATGGCGGCGCGGCGCGGCGCGGGCAGAAACAGAAAGGCGTAGTAAAAGCTGCTGCCCGAGGCGGCAGCTTTTTGCTGGACATAATTTTGCGGGGTGGTGCTCACGAGGGAGATTGTCCCATTAGAGTTCCTCCTACATCCGCAGCATGCGCCACAGAATGACTGGCGCGTCGGATTTGCCGACGGTGGGGCGTTGGCTCAGGGTGGCATAACCAATGGCAGAGATTTTGTCGAGGATGCGCAGGCCGCCCTGCACCACGGCCCGCAATTCCCACCCTCCCCGGCCTGGAATGCGGTGTACCAGCGGGGCGCCCGAGAGCATCATCGTCCTGGCGTCAGCCGCGCACGCGGCGATCAGGCGCGTTGTTTTCTCGTTCTGGCGCAGTTCGGGAAACTGGCGCCCCGGATCGGTCATGCGAATCCCGTGCGCGGCGCATTCCGCCAGCGGCAGGTAGTAGCGTCCACGCGGAATATCCACGCTCAGGTCTTGCCAGAAATTGATCAGTTGCAATGCGGTGCAGATCGCATCGCTCTCCGCGAGCGCCTCTCGGCTGCTCACGCCGTAGAGGTGCAGCAGCAGGCGGCCCACGGGGTTGGCTGAGCGGCGGCAGTAGTTCAGCAGTTCAGCCCTATCGGCATAGGCCGCCTTGGCCCTGGTCTTCGCGACATCCTGCTCAAAGGCTGAAAGCAGGTCATCCAGCGGTTGCAGCGGTAGTTTGAAGGCTTTTATCTGGCTTGCCAGCGGCCCGAACACCTGCGCCCAACGCGCTGAGTGCGCATGGCCTTGCACCACGGCAAGCAGATCGGCGCGGTAGGCGGCCAGATCGGTCAGACGCTCTTCGGCGGAGGCATCACCCTCATCGGCGATATCGTCGGCTGTGCGCGCAAAATGGTAGATGGCCGCGATAGGCGGCCTCAGCTTGGGCGGGCATAGCCACGAGGCTACGGGAAAATTCTCGTAGTGATCGATGGAGGAAGAGCGAGACGCGGGCATGGGTTGGGAATTCAGGGCCGACTCAAAAAGACTTTTCCGATATGACGGATGCGTCATAAGCCTGGATATTGTGACTTGCAAGCCCGCGTTCGCATGGACCTGTCCGCCCATCGGCGAAAATGTGAAGGTTCTACCTCGCACCACCGCCTATGACTCCCCTGCTACGCCGATGGGCCGTTATCACCTGTAGCCTGTTGGCAAGCTTGATCGCCCCGAGCGCCTGGAGCAAAGACTGTGCGCCGCCTTTCACCCTCCCGACAGAGGCCGCACTCACCGCAGCTGCGCAGCAGGCGCAGGATCGGGGCTTCCTCTGGAAAATCAGCAAGCAGGACAGCACGTCCTATCTGTACGGCACCATGCATCTCGGCCGCCTCGATTGGTGGGCGCCGGGCCCACGCGTGACGGCCGCCCTGGAAAGCAGCCGCGTGCTGGCGCTGGAGATGGATTTGAGCGACAACGCCACAGCGACCAAACTCACCCAAGGTATGCGGGCCAAGAAGAATGATCCGCGCCTGCCTTCCGAACTGGCCGCACGCCTGCGCCAGCAGGCGGAAGCCGAATGCCTGGACTGGCAGCCTCTGCAAAATCTGCGGCCTGAGTTTCAGCTCAGCACTGTTCTGGTCATGTCCGCGCGCCGCCAACAACTGGAAGCGGCCTACGGGGCTGAAACCATGCTGACCGCCCTGGCACGGCGCCAAGGCAAGCCGATTCATGCCCTGGAAACAGTCGACGAACAACTTCATGCCTTGCAAGCCTCCGATTCAACTGAGCTCAAGGAGATGATCGAAAGCAGCCTGAAGGACATGGAGGCAGGCAAGGGCCAGGAAATCCTGGTCAAACTAGCCACCGCATGGGCCGCGCGTGATGCCACCGCCTTGCAAAGCTACGATCAATGGTGCGACTGCATGGAGTCAGAGGCTGAACGAGCCATGTCGCGGCGCCTGCTTGATGACCGCAATCAGGTTCTGGCTGGGCGCATCAATGCACTGCACAGCGCCAGTGGCCCGGTGTTCGTCGCAGTAGGCGCCCTGCACATGTTCGGTCCGAGCGGTCTACCCGCACTGATGAAGGCGCTGGGCTATACCGTCGAAGCGGTGTTCTAACCGTGTTCTGCTAGTCAGGCTCAGGCGTTGACATCTACCACGACGCGCCCGCGCACCCGCCCCTCGAGCAAGCGTGCAGCCGTCTGCGCTGCCGCAGCCAGGCCAATGGTTTCCGTGTTGCTCGCCAGCACTTCCTGAGGAAGCTCGCGCACCAGCCGATCCCATGCTTTGACGCGCTTCGCATAAGGCGCGTTCACGCTGTCCACGCCCGCCAGGGTGACTCCACGCAGTATGAAAGGCGCGACAGTCGCCGGAAAATCCATACCCTGCGCCAATCCACAGGCAGCCACCACACCACCGTATTGAATGCTCGCGCACACGTTGGCCAGCGTGTGGCTGCCCACGCTGTCCACCGCGGCGGCCCAGCGTTCTTTCTGCAAGGGCTTGCCGGCCGCATTCAGCGTGGAGCGATCCACCAACTCCTTGGCGCCCAGCGCCTTCAGGTGCTCGGCTTCGTTCAAGCGCCCGGTGGAAGCGTGCACTTCAAAGCCCAACCGTGAAAGCAACGCGATGGCGATGGAGCCCACCCCGCCATTGCCACCCGTGACCAGCACCGGTCCGCGATCGGGGGTCATGCCATTGTCTTGCAGCGCCATCACACATAGCATGGCGGTGTAGCCCGCTGTACCGATGCTCATGGCTTGCGAGGGCGTCATGCCGGCGGGCAGCGGCACCAGCCAATCAGCCTTCACCCGCGCCTTCTGTGCCAACCCACCCCAGTGGGACTCGCCCACACCCCAGCCATTGAGAATGACGGCATCGCCCTTCTTGTAGCGCGCATCGCTGGATTCAAGCACCGTGCCGGCAAAATCGATTCCCGGCACCATGGGGTAGCGGCGCACCACAGGTGCTTTGCCGGTGATGGCCAGGCCATCCTTGTAGTTCAACGTCGAATGGGCCACCTGCACCAGCACGTCGCCCTCAGGCAATTGGGACTCATCCAGCTCGGTCACGGAGGATTGAACCGAGCCTTCCTCGGTCTTGGTAAGCAAAAGCGCCTTGAACATGGTCTTCTTCCAGTCATTGAAAAGCGAGCCTAACTATACGGCGTGTGATACAACCACGTAGACTGTGGCGCGAGATACCATCCGCCTGCTATGCCCCGACATCTGCATCCCCGCGATTTCGCGCACGACGCCCCGGCTGTCGCTCATGCCTTGATCGGCGCCACAATG
This sequence comes from Ottowia sp. VDI28, assembly GCF_049532675.1. Taxonomy (NCBI): domain Bacteria; kingdom Pseudomonadati; phylum Pseudomonadota; class Betaproteobacteria; order Burkholderiales; family Comamonadaceae; genus Ottowia; species Ottowia sp. VDI28. Next base: position 4,901,374 of record NZ_CP149820.1, read on the forward strand.
CTGGTTGACAGCGTGGGCGGCATCATCGTGGAAACCGAAGCCTACGACCGCACTGAACCGGCTTCGCACTGCCACCCAGGCCCCACGCCGCGCAATAAGGTCATGTTCGGCCCTCCCGGGCATGCCTATGTATATCGAAGCTATGGCATGCACTGGTGCCTGAATTTCGTCTGCCGTGAGAACGGCCACGGCGCCGGGGTACTGATACGAGCCATCGAGCCCACACATGGGCTGGATCGCATGCGCGAGCGGCGCGGCTTGCAGGACGAGCGCTTACTGTGCGCCGGACCGGGGCGCCTGGGGCAAGCGCTTGGCATCACGCTGGAGCACTACGGTTTGCGTCTCGACAAGCCGCCTTTCGAGGTCTGGGCCGCCCCTGCCTCCATCACACCGGTGCAAGTGCTGACCGGGCCCCGCATTGGTATCAGCAAGGCCGTGGATCTGCCCTGGCGTTTTGGATTGGCGGGATCGCGCTTTCTGAGCCGGCGGTTCGGTTGAACATCGCGTCAACCGCGGCGTCAACGGCCTCGCAGTTCAAGGGCAACTGCCTCCAGTCTGCGCAATGCCGGCGCGCAATGCCTTGACGGCAGCACCGTCGTCCGCCCCGAACACGTCGCGCGTATAGGCGCATCCGTATGTCGGAGCGGCTACCGTGGCGGCGGTCAGCACGTCGTCACCGGCCGGTTTAATACCTGCAGTTTCCCACTGAATCATGGCGTCGAAAGCTTCCACCTGCTCAGCGACAGTGAAATCGCAGTGGCTGACACCACGGATGGCGCGCTGCACCAGGTTGCCGCTGCTGCCCCCTGCGGCTGCGCGCTGCGCATAGGTCTGCTCCATGCTGAACGGCACGAACAGATCGCCCAGCGTGTGGATGGACACCACCGGCACACTGAACTTGCCGTTGACCTGCGGCACCCAGCGCAGTCCGTCGCGGCGAAGCCGGTTGGCTTCTGGGTCCCCCTGCAGGCGCTGCGCGCTGGCGTTGAGGGCGGCACTGCCGGCTGCGTCGCCGTCTATGACATAGGTCACCTTGGTGGTATCGATCACCGGCTCGGTCAGTACGCCGTCGAGGGCGCTATTTACGTTGAACGCGATACCCCAGGTTGAAGGAAAGCTGCCGCCGAAGGCCCAGCCCTGCGTGAACATGGGCCGCTCACCGCCAGTGAGGTTCTTGACGACCGACAGGTAGGTCATGCCCAATGCCGTAGGCGTGATCTTGGTGTCACCGCCGCCATCCGGAAACTGGCTGAACAGCTGCCCCGTGACGCTGCCCACAATGCTGGCCCATTGATCACGCGGCGTATTGGTGTAACCGGTGAGCGCCTGGGCAGCCATCTGCATGGCGCCGAATTCGTTGAACAGCTCCCTGTCGCCCACCACGCCGCACATGGGCACCGCGCCATCGTAATGCACCTTGTTGTTGGCGTAGTCCAGCGTCTCCTGCTCCACCGCCGCTGCCGTCACGTGGCCGCCCATCGAGTGGCCCGTGATATAGATCTTGCTTGGTTTGGCCAACGATCGGCCGTTGGCGGTCGCGATATCGTTGAAAGCCAGCGCCAGGGCGTTGGTGTCCTCGACGCCAGCACGCACATCGTAATAATTCTTGCTGTAGCTGGACGCAGCCCAAGCATAGCCCTGCTGGATGAGGTGGCGGCGAATGGAGGGGTCCGACACTCCGAGCATGTTGCCGTTGCCGGCGTAGCCATGCGCGTACATCACAAGCTTGCCGTTCCAGTTGGCCGGCACCTCCACATGGTAGGCGGCACCCTCCCGCACGCCAGACCAGCGGCTGGTGGTACTCATGTCCACCACATCACCAGCCGCAGCGGCCATCGGCGCGAAGGTGGGCGCCACAGTACCGGTCGAGAACGTTCGCGAATCCTGGGGACGCGTCTCTTCCGGCTCGTCGCCATCTCCGCCACACGCGGACAAAAGCACGCCCACGGCCAGTGCTACGAAGGTAGTACGGTGCTTCAGCATCATGAAAGAGGTCCCTGCAGTGGTTTATTGGAATTCGCGAGCACAGCCCCGACCGCGCACGCTTCTGGGTGTTTTCTGGCATTTATCCACCCCCCAGACCCCTGAAGTATTCGGATTTACCCTCGAAGCTATCCACCGGGAGGTACTTTGAAAGTGTCCGTGATGTGCTTCTCAGCACGCTCCAGCGCGGCTCTGGCCTGGATCAACCACCTCCAGATTCGACGGCCTGAGTAATGAAGCGCCCTACATCTATCAGCTTGGTTTGACATGATCAGCGATGCTCAGGCTTGTCTTACCTTCTGTAAAGTTGAATTGAATGAACATTTAATTCACAATTTCTGATGCGTAATCTGAACCTTGATCAATTGCAAACACTCGTCGCCATCGCGGACCTCGGCACGTTTGCCGCGGCGGCGCAAGCGCTCCACCTCGCGCCACCCACCGTGAGCCTGCATATCAAAGAGCTGGAAACACGCATGGAGGCGGCGCTGGTGGTGCGCGGCAGAAGGCACGCCGAAATGACGCCAGCGGGCGAGGTGCTGGTCCAGGAGGGACGCAAGCTGCTTGCCGCCAGCGACGACCTCATCGAGCTGGTGCAGCGCCGCGCCGCCGGGCGCGAAGGCCTTGTCAGAATCGGCGTATCGGCCGGTGTCAGTACCCGGCTTTTGCCCTGGATGCTTGCCGCGCTCAGCAAGAAAAATCCGGGAATCGAGGTCAAGCTGGAAGCAGTCGGCTCAGCCGACTCCATGCGGCGCCTGAAAGCGGGAACGCTCGACGTCGGCATCGTGGCCAGCCCTCAACCTCATGTCCCGGAAATCCAGCTGACCCCTTGGCGCAACGATCACATGGTGGCGCTGTTGCCTGCCACCTGGAACGCTCCGGAGCTGGTCACACCCGAATGGCTGGCCACCCGCCGATGGGCTTCTTTCGCGCCGGCGACCCAGATGCATGGCCTCATTGCAAGCTGGTTCGGGCAGGCAGGCCTCAACCCTCGGCCATTCCTCTCTCTGAGCTACCCGGGCGCCTTGAAAAGCCTGGCGCTGGCCAGCCAAAGCGCGGCCATTCTGCCGCTTGAGGAAGTCGAAGAGCTGCAGGACTCACCGGAGGTGCATGTGCGCCGCCTGCATCCCGACCTCATGCGCCCCATGGCCGTGGCACATCGGCGCTCTTCTGCGCGCAGCCTGACGATCGGTCACGTACTGGAGGTCCTTGCTGATTTTTCTTAGGTATTCGTGATTTTTCTTCTGGAATGTCAGCGTTGTCCGACAGCGGGGAGCGTGAAAAGCCGATGACAAGGGCTATTCCGAAGTTCACAATAGCCTTCAATTCAAGCGCGAAAGAATTCGAGCCCACTAGATCTTGAGCTGTTCAGAATGACCACCTTGTTCCGCCCGTTCGTCATAGCCTCCTGCGTTGCAGGAATGCTGCTGGCCGCAGGTTGCGCGAGCGGCCGATTCGCCAGCCAAGGCCGGTTCTTTCAATATGCTTCGGCAGAAGGCAAGGTCTTTGCCGAATACGATGCGCACGACGCCACCACATGCGCCGCCCATTTGGCCAACCTGAGAAAAAACAATTCTCACGGCGCCGATACGCTGCGCTGTTCCGCCGATTCAGCGGCTGCAAGTCTGCCTGTGAGCGCCGGTGCTGCAGACATGCAAGGCACAGATTTCAGCTTCAAATTTGCTTCCAGGGAAGAGTGCCAACGCATGCTTCCCGCCATTACCAGCGGAGGCCGCATCTCGCGCCAGTGCTCTTAAGTATTACCTGATCAAGCCGCAGCCATTTCCTCCTCCCTTCCTCCTCAGGCTGCGGTTTTTCAAGCGATGATCTTGCTTCGGCGGATCATCGCTTTTTCTTTGTGTGGTCTTCCCTCGCGAAATTGCGCCTGCGTCTGACACGGAAATTCTTCCGTTTCACGCACAATGCACTGGTACTTTCACACCATCCAGGAACCTGCATGAGCGACGTCCCCAACTCTTCGCCGCCCGCCGACTACACCCAGGGCCGCGATGGCATGGCCCCTGGCCAGACGGCCAAGGCCCATGCACGCGCCCGCGTTGAATTTCGTGCTGGAGATGGGCCACTCATCGCCATAGAGGCGGATCACGCACTGGAGCTTGAGCGCGCGGAGCAGAGCATGGTGATCAGTTGGCAACAGGACGGCCAACCCATGAATGCCGCCATTCCGGTGGTTGAATTCAACGAGTACATCGATACGGGCAAGATCGTCATCGATACTTGATCGTGTCTTCAAGCTTTCGGCGCCCTTTCCCCTGGCTCACGGTCTCATCTCGCGCATCAGTACATACAGGGCTTGGGCTGGCACCGAAAGGCTGCGTTCGCGCTTGCGCACCAGGTAGATCTGCCTATCCAGCCCCGGCAAGGCGAGCGGCCGTGTAACAAGCCCGGGCTTGTTGAAATGAAAGAGCGTCAATGCCGGCACCACGCTGATGCCCAATCCTGCCGTGACCAACCCTGCCACCGTAGCCAACTGCTCCACCTCCACCAAGGTCTGCATGGTTTCGGGGAAAAAAGCAGCATCCAGGTATTGGCGCACACTACTGTGCCGTGCCAGATGGACGAAAGGCCAACGCCGAAGATCAGCAACTTGCACCCGACGGCGATGAGCGAGCGGATGGTCGTCTCTACACACCAGGTGAAATCCATCCACGCAGAATGGCTCCGCCTGCAGTTCGGGCGCATCGACGCGAATCGCAGCCAACGCAAAGTCCGCTTCACCAGCGGCTACGCGCGCAATGCAAGGTTCTGAAAGCTCATCGGCCATCCCGAACTCAACACCGGGGTAACGCTGCAAGAAAGCTTGCAGCACGCCAGGCAACCATCCGGCCGCCAACGAGGGCAATAGCGCAATTGCTACGCGGCCGCGCTTGAGTTCCGCAGTGTCCTGCATGCTCTGCCAGCACGCGCGCATCTCGGCCTGGATCCGCAAGGCCGACTGCATGAAACGCTCACCTTCGGGGGTAAGCAGAACATGGCGCGTGCTGCGGTCGAACAAGCGCAGCCCAACCGACTCCTCCAGCGCCCGGATCAAAGCGCTGAAAGCCGGTTGCGACAGATGGCACTGCGCCGCAGCCCGGGTGAAATGCTTCTGCTGGGCAAGCGCCAGAAAGGCATCAATATCTCGTGATGAGAGATTTATTCTCATTACAGATTAATTAATCTTAATTATCAATTTTACAACATAGCTTTGAATTCCTATATTGCAGTAGGCGCTTGATGAAAATCACCCGTCGTATCTTCTATTGCCTACTGAAATGCCAGGAACCACCCCCAATGCCCTGTATGAAGGAACCTTCGACCTGGGTCCTTTCGCTTTTGAGCAAGGCGGGCAGATCGATTCGCTTCGCATTGGCTATGCCGCACATGGCCAACTGAACGCGGCTCGCAATAATCTGTTGCTGGTGCTGCCGGGTACGGCCAACACGCGGCACAGCGCCGATGGCTATATTGGCCCAGGCAAAGCCTTCGATACGGATCGCTATTTCGTTGTCGCCACCGATGCCATCGGTGCGGGCACCTCGTCCAAACCATCGGATGGCCTAAGGAGTGAGTTTCCCCGCTACACGGTTCGCGACATGGCGCGGGCGCAACACGCCTTCATGGCCGCGGCCTTCGGCGTGCACCAAGCAGCTGTCGTGGCGGGCGCATCCATGGGCGCCTTCCAGGCCCTGGAGTGGGCCATCCACTATCCCGATTCGCTCGGCAGCGCGATCCTCATGGTGCCTGCTGCACGCACCGGAAACATCATGAGAGCGGTCGTCCGGGTCGCGCTCGAAGCTGTGCGGCTCGATCCCGCCTGGAACGGAGGTCACTATTCCCAACCACCACTGCACGGATTAAGAGCAGCAGGAAGGCTGTACTTCCCATGGACCGTGACCGACGCTTACCTAGAGAGTCTCAGCGAATCGGCCGTAGAAGAGGAGCTTCAGGGTACGGTCGCACGTGCAACCCAATGGGATGCGTGGGACTTCATCCGACGCTATGAGGCCTCTGCCGGCCACGACATCGGCATTCCCTTTGGCGGTGACATGGCGCAAGCCCTCTCGCGCATTGCTGCGCGAATGCTGATACTGCCCAGCTCGACAGACCGTCTCCTGCCTCTCGATTCAGCACGCATCATCGCCAGCCATGTGGCGCATGCGCGCTATGTGGAAGTGCCGAGCGATCGTGGGCATCTCGGGTGGCGCGCGGTAGAAGGCTCGCCGGCAACTCAGCTCATCACGGACGAAATCCGACTATTCACCACGAAAGACAAACCATGCTGAAAAGACGTTCCCTGCTGGCTGCCGCTGCATTTACCCTTTATTCGGCAGCCATGGCCCAAACCTACCCAGCCAAGCCCATCAGGCTGATTGTTCCGTTCGCAGCCGGGCAAGGTGCTGACGCCGCCGCGCGCATCGTGGCACAGAAACTTTCAGAGAACGTCGGGCAACCCTTGGTCATCGACAATCGTCCAGGCGCAGGCGGCATCATCGGCACAGAGGCAGTCGCCAAAGCCGCTCCTGATGGCTATACCCTGCTGGTCGGCTCCAACGGCACGCACGCGGCCAACTCGGCGCTCTATGCGCGCCTGCCGTACAAGGTGCAGGAGGATTTCGTGCCCATCGCCTACATCGGATCAGTCGCCATGGCCCTGATCAGTTCCCCTGCTTACTCAGGCAAGACCCCGCAGGAAGTCATATCGGCAGCGAAAGCCCAGCCCGGAGCACTTAGCGTGGCGCTGCCGAGCTCCACCTCCCGCGTGGTGCTGGAGATGCTGACAAAAGCTTCCGGCGCCGCCTTCAATCCGGTGCTCTACAAAGCCAGCAGTACCGCCACCACCGATGTCATGGGTGGGCATGTGCCGCTCGCCATCGACACCGTTATTGCCGCGGCGCCGCAAATCGCCTCGGGCAAGTTGCGAGGCATTGCCGTGACTTCGAAGCAGAGAACCGCGATCCTTCCGCAAGTGCCCAGCTTCGCCGAGAGCGGCCTGCCCGCCATCGACATCGCCGCATGGAACGCTTGGTTCGCACCGCAGGGCACTCCGCCGGCGGTCGTTGCCAAACTCAATTCCGAGTTGGGCAAAGTGCTCAGTGACGCTGATGTTCAGGGCAAACTCCGTGCACTGGGCTATGAGCCTGATGGAAAGATGGGGCCTGCTCAGGTAAGGGAATTCGTACGCTCGGAAGAGAGAAAATGGGGAGATCTCATTCGAGCTGGGGGCATCAAGGCTGAATAGGCCCACCCTCTGCGAGCCGCCCGCCTCTCACCACAGAATGATCTGCGAGCAGCGGAACAGCGCCATCTTGCGGCCTTTCTCATCCTTCACGGTTGCTGACCAAACCTGAGTCGATCGCCCCAGGTGATCGGCTACGCATTCCACGCTGATCACCCCTTCCTTGGTCGTGCCGAGGAAGTTTGACTTCAGCTCCAGCGTGGTGAATCCTTTGGCGCCTTCAGGCAGGTGCGCCACAGTCGCATATCCCGCGCAGGTATCTGCCAGCACGATCACCGACGCCGCATGCAGGAAGCCATTGGGGGCCATCATCCAGGGGGCGACCGTCATCTCCATGGTCATACGCCCTTCCGAGACGGTCAGCGGCCTCAAGCCATAAGTGTCAGGCAGCGTGCCGCGTTGGCGTTCGATGAATTTTTCAATCGTTTCGGTGGTGCGAAGCATGTGTTTTCCTTTGGTCATGCAGATAGCCGCCAAGATAGCGTTCAGTTCTGGGTATCGCGGATCATCAAGGCAGCCAACGCCAGTACGGAAGCCACGGTCAATACCGTGCCTAAGGCAATGATAGGGCTCGGGCCTGCGAAACTGGCCAGTGTCGTCATGACACCTGCAAGTGCCATCTGAAGGCCGCCCAGCAAAGCGGAGGCCAATCCCGCCTGCTGGTTAAACGGTCCAAGCGCCATGGCCGTTCCCAACGGATTGACCAGACCCATCCCAAACAGATAGAACACCATTGAGAGCGTGAAATACGCGAGGCCACCGCCGCCCATGCCGGCCAGCAAACCCAACGCACCGATCAAGGCCACGAGGCATCCCGCGCGTGCCACCCTAGCAGCCCCCCAGCGGCCAGCCCAACGTGGTGCCAGCATGCCGGACGCAAACACCACGAATACGGTACTCGCGAAAAACATCCCGAGCTGCAGTGCGTTCAAACCCATCCGCGCCATCAGAATCGCTGGCGTGGCCGCGAAGAAAGCGTACAGCCCGCCCAGAATTACGCTCACAGCAAAGGCGGTGCGAATGAAGCGGACATCGGTCAACAGCGCTGCATAGCCTTGCAGCACCACCTTAGGCTCTGCCACCACGCGGCGACTGGCCGGATGGGTTTCGCCAACAACGACCATATAGGCCAGCGCCAGCAATACACCCAGCAACCCCATCAATGTAAAGCTGGCTCGCCAGCCGGGTCCATACTCCATAGCACTGCCCAGCAACGGAGAGAAACCGGGCGCGGCCGCCATGGCCACCATCGTCAACGCCAGTGTGCGCGCAAGTGCTTCACCTTCGAACAGATCACGCGCAATCGCACGCGAAAGGACTGAGGCTGCACACACTCCAAGTGCCTGAATCACCCGTCCAGCCACCAGCATCGGCAATGTCGGCGCCCACGCGCAGATCGCACTGCCAGCCACGAACAACAGCAGCCCGCCAAGTACGAGCGCGCGGCGCCCCCATCTGTCCGACAACGGGCCGACAAACAACTGCCCGATAGCGAAAGCCAGGAAAAAGCTCGACAGGACCACGCCTATGTCGCGCGTGTCCACCCTCAAATCGGACGCCATGCTCGGAAAGGCCGGCAAGATGATATTGGTGGACAGGGTGCCCAGGGCGGCCAACCCGGCAAGCACCGCCAACAGGCGGCCACTGAGAAGATTTGAAGCAAGCCGAGGTACGGCGGCTGAAAAAGAAGCGCGGGTGTTCATGATACGAAGCAAGAAGGCAAGGAATATGCGTTCAAAGCTGCTCCAGCACGGTGGCAATACCCTGCCCTCCGCCTATGCATTGGGTGGCTAGCGCGTAGCGCCCTTGCTGGCGCCCCAGCAATGCGGCTGCCTTGCCGGTAATGCGCGCGCCGGTGGCGCCCAATGGGTGGCCGATAGCCAAGCCACCTCCGTCGATGTTCACGGTAGACATATCCAGTCCCAGATCACGAATGCATGCCAGTGCCTGCGACGAGAACGCTTCGTTGATCTCCACTACGTCGATGTCGTCTACCCCCAAACCGGCGCGCGATAGAGCTTTGCGCGTGGCCGGAATCGGTCCGATCCCCATGACCGCCGGATCAACCCCAACGGTCGCGAAGCTCCGCACCCGTGCCAGCGGGCGCAAGCCATGGCGCGCGGCAAAGTCATCGCGCACCACCAGCACCGCTGCGGCGCCATCGGTCAGCGGGGAAGATGTGCCGGCCGTCACGACGCCGTCAGCCCGGAAAGCGGGCTTTAGGGCAGCCAATGCGTCCAGCGTGGTACCCGGGCGGATACAACCATCGGCGCTGATCACTTCGCCATCCGGCAGGCGGATCGGCACGATCTCGCCGGCCAGCAAGCCCTGTTCTCGAGCTGCTGCGGCCTTCTGGTGAGACTGCAGCGCCAGCAATTCCTGGTCGGCGCGGCTGACGTCCCAACGCTCCGCCACGTTTTCCGCCGTTTCGCCCATGGAAATATAGGCGCTGGAATGGGCCAGCAATTCGGGATTGGGTGAGAAGTTGAAGCCGCCCTGCGGCACCATGCTCATCGATTCCACACCGACGCAGAGGAAAGCGTCGCCCATGCCTGCTTCGATCTGCGCCGCGGCGATATGCACCGCCTGCATCGAAGAGCCGCAGAAGCGGTTCACCGTCACGCCGCCAACCAACTCTGGAAGGCCTGCCAGCAACCCGACGATGCGAGCCAGGTTGTTCCCCTGCGCGGCCTCGGGATAGGCACAGCCCAGGATCACATCCTCCAGCAGCGCCGGATCCAGGTCCGTGCGCTGCATCAAGCCTTGCACGACCTGGGCGGCCAATGTATCGGGCCGCACCTCAGCCAGGCGCCCTTTGCGAGCGAAGTGAAAAGGCGAACGCGCATACGCGGCGATGACTGCTTTCATGGCTCTTTTCCTTGAAGAAATGTGTTTGACCAGGTGAATGTTGAGGCCTGAAGACAATGGCGTAAATGACGTATATAGTCACGAATCAGGACATCACCCCAGAACGGACGGTCTCCATGCATCGCATCGGCTACGTACTCCCTGAAGGTTTTCAGATCATGGCGCTCAGTACCCAAGCGGTGTTCGAGATCGCCAACTTCGCGACAGGCCAGCCTTTCTATGCGCTGGAAACCTACGCCGTCGGGGGTTCCGTACGCTCTTCGACGGGCATCTCGCTGCAGGCGCGCCCTCTCACCGCGCGCAGTACGGCAGATACCTGGCTGGTGGCCGGAGGTGTTCTGCCGTTGTCGAAGCCCATGGCGCCAGAGCTGCCCAGCCTGCTCGGTAAAGTCGCCGCACGTGCCCGCCGCGTCGCCGGTCTGTGTACAGGCGCATTTCCGTTGGCGGAGGCAGGCCTGCTCGATGGCCGGCGTGCCACCACCCATTGGTATTGGGCCGAAGCCTTGCAGGAACGCTACCCTCTCGTGCAAGTCGATGCCGACCGCATCTACATTGCCGATGGTTCAGTATGGACCTCCGCAGGCATGACCGCGGAACTTGATCTCGCACTGGCGTTGGTGGAAAACGACCTGGGCCCCAAGCTGGCACGCTCCGTGGCCCATCGCCTGGTCATGCACCAACGCCGTGCGGGCGGACAATCGCAGCACTCGGAGATGCTCAAGCTTGCCCCCAAGTCAGACCGCATCCAGCAAGCCCTGAACCATGCGCGAAAAAATCTGGCGCAACCGCTCAGCGTAGAGGAGTTGGCCGAAGCCGCGAGCCTGAGCCCTCGCCAGTTCAGCCGGGTTTTCACCGCTGAAACAGGCCAGTCGCCAGCCAAAGCCGTTGAGGGCCTGCGGCTGGAAGCTGCGCGCCTGATGATCGAAAGCAGCCGGCATCCGATGGAGGTGGTGGCAAGAGAAACCGGCTTTCGGGATCGGCGCCACATGCGCGAAGCCTTCATGCGTGGCTTTGGCCGGCCGCCGCAAGCTGTACGGCGTGAAGCAGGAACGCGGAGATAACCCATGCGCGGGAATGCCGGTGCCAAAGCCATGATCTTGACTAAACTGCTTTCGCATTAGCCTTTGGAATTCTTAGCAAGATGCGAATGGAAGACGCCATCATCACAACCACCGCCATCGAAAAGCCCTCTATGGCAATGGCGATGCAGGCACTTGAATCCGCTGCTTTCGCGGCTTGGCCCTCAGAGCACTCTTCCGACCTGAACGGCTGGAATCTTCGGCTGGACCGTGGCTATACCAAGCGCGCCAATTCATTGAATGCGACCGCACATTCGCAGCATTTGTCCGAAGCTGACCTTGATTCGGTGGAGGCCCGCTTTCGGCAACTTGGATTGATGCCAACCATCAGATTGACCTCGTTTTCCTCGGCGCCGGAAGCAGACGAGTTACTGGAGCAGCGGGGTTATCGCCATTCCGATTTATCCCTGGTGATGACACGAGCGCTATCCGGTGCCGATGACCGCGGCCAAGAAAAACAAACAATACTGGAAGAGGCGGAGGAATGGCTGGAAGCGTTTCAGGCAATTTCTGGCAAATCGGGCGATGACCAAACCATCCACCTCGATATTTTGCGGCGCATCAAACACCCTGTCGCATGGGCCGCGTACCCTGCTTCGGGCTCACCGCAATGTTGCGGTCTTGGTGTTCTGGTCGGACAGAATCTGGGATTGTTTGACATTGCAACCCACGCCGATCATCAACGCCAGGGGCTAGCTCAGCAGTTATGCCGCGGACTTCTGGCTTGGGGACATCGCCGCGGAGCGCGCAACGCTTTCCTGCAAGTGATCGCGGCCAATAGCTTTGCCGTCCGCCTTTATGAAAAGCTGGGCTTTCAGGTAGCGTATAAGTATTGGTACAGGATTCGTTAGAGGAGACTAGCTTGCATTCGAGGCACAGTGTTTCTGCCGCTTTTCTCGCCGCAGCCTTGGCCTGCTTGCCAGGGACGAGCGCGGCTGACGATCGCGCCGGCAAATCCGAAAAACCATCCGCATCCGCAACGGAAGCCTCCGCAGTCGAAACGCGCGCCGTCTTTCGCGCCGTCACCAAGGAAGATGAAAGCTTGCGGACGTACGTGCACTTGAAGGTCTTGCCACGGACTAAGCTGCCATTCACGACCTTGCGCTTTCATGTTCGCGACCCAGCCATCCTGGCCGGCTTGAGAGAAGGTGCTAACGTGAAGTTCCGTGCCCAGCGGATCGATGGCGAAAACACCCTGACAACGATTCGTGCCGTTCCCGCTTGCGTACGTTTTCAACACTGTGATTAGCCCCGCCAGCGTTCATTCAGGCGTGACACGCAGAATAGAGGTGGCGCCATCTGCCCCTTCCCCATGCCGACCTCATCTGTGCGCTTAATGTATGAAACCGCTGTCACCGCGCTCCGCGATGCTGCTTCGGAAAGACTCCGCGAAGGCGCGAGCGAAGAAGACGTCGCCCGTTGGGCCGTGAAGGAACGAAACGCACTCAAGCAAGAATACCGAGATCACACGCCCGCTCCAATTCTGACGCGCATCGTCGCCAAAACACAGGCACGCTACGGCAACTCGATGGGACCCACCGCCGACCAGCTCCGGGCGGCCGGCAAGTCATGGAAGGAAATCATAGATTCCGCCACACGCGCCGGCGATCACGGAGCGGCCTTCTTCGGCCAAGACTAGCCTGCCCTACTTCTATTTTGGCCGGACAAGATCGGGCGAATCCTTAGCCAATTGTTCCCACTGCTTCTTCTCGGCACTCATCGCGTCGCGCAACTCCCCCGGAGTACTCCATTTCGAAGCCGCACCCATCTCCTGAAGCTGCTTTTTGATCCGGTCCTGAGACATGATGTCCTTAGTCAGCGTTGCCAGATCGTTGACGATAGATTTGGGAGTGCCTTTGGGTACGAACAGACCGTACCAACTGCTCAGGTCGATATTCACACCAGCCTCGGAAAGCGCTGCGGTGTCCGGTAACGATTCCTGGCGATCCTTGGTAGTGACGGCGATAGGCTTCAATTTGCCAGCCTTGAAGTGCGAAATTCCCGCGGGCACCAACGTGAAGCCCGTATCCACTTCTCCGCTCATGACCGCCAGGAGCGATGGTGCACCACCTTTGTAAGGCACATGCAATATGTTGATGCCAGCAGCCTTTTTGACCAGCGCCACATACAGATCCAGTTGCGCGCTCGATATCGAGTACTTCCCGGGCTTTTTCTTGACCTCCTCCAGATAATCCTTTGCCGTATTGAATGGCGCGTTCGGTCTGGCCGCGATGACGAATGCCTGGCTGGAGACAAGACTAACCGGATCCAGCGCCTCCCCTAAGGGAATGGACGGATAGGGGCCGAAGATGGGATTGATCACCTGCCCGCCGGTCCCGAACAAAAGCGTATAGCCATCCGGCTTGGCGCGCGCGACCCACTCGGCCCCGATGTTGGTGTTGGCGCCAGGCCGGTTGTCGATCACCACGGCCACACCCGTCTTGTCGGTCATTTCCTTGCCGAGAAGGCGCGCAATGATGTCCGTGGTCCCTCCCGCCGCATAGGGAACCACCAGCGTGATGGGTTTGGCGGGGTACTTTTCCTGTGCGTGGGAAATCGATGCAATGGCACTTCCCAAAAACACGCAACCCGCAACGATCCGGGCCGCAAGTTTCGAGTATCTGTGAGTCATGGCGCGTCTCCTGTATTTATTTGCTCGTCTTATCGAATAATCTGGGCGGCACGCAAGGAGGCGATTTCCTCCTCGCTCATTCCAAGCTTTGTCGCCAGGACCTGATCCGTATCAGCACCAAGCAAGTGGCCGGGCTCCCGTATCCCGCCTGGGCTTGCGCTCAGTTTGGGCACCACGCCTGGCAAGACCACTTCACCAAGCCGCGGGTGCGCGACCTTCACCAGCATGTCGCGCGCAGCGAAGTGCGGATCGGCGAAAACGTCGGCAATGGTGTAGACCTTGGCCACCGGCACACCGGCCGCGTGCATCTTGGCGACGATATCGGCGGCCGGGCGTTGCATGGTCCAAGCTTCGACCATCGCATCGACTTCGTCGACTCGCCTTCCGCGCTCGATCTGCGTCGCATAGCGCGTGTCCGCAGCCCACTCTGGGTGATCCATGGCCGCTGCCAGCCGGCCAAAAATTGCATCATTGTTGGCGGCAATCAAGACATAGTTGTCGTCGCGCGTGGGATACAGGCTGTTGGGCGCCGTATTCATCAAGCGCGGGCCTTGGCGCTTGGGCACCACGCCCAATCGGGGAAAGGACGGAACGTAGCTTTCCATCATTGAAAAGGCTGCCTCATAAAGCGCCGCATCAACCACCTGCCCCTTGCCGCTGCGGTGCCGCTGCTCAAGCGCCAGCATGGCACCAAAGGCCGCGTAGACAGCCGTGAGGTAGTCCGTGACCGCCAGTGCCACCCGCGCTGGCGGGCGGTCGGGGTCGCCCGTCAGGTGCCGCACGCCGGCAATTGCCTCACAGATCGCCCCATAGCCCGGAAGATGGCTGTAAGGACCGTCCTGGCCATAGCCGCTGATCCTCACCATGATCAATCCGGGATTGTCACGGCTGAGTTCATCGTAGCCCAAGCCCAGCCGCTCCAGCGTTCCGGGCCGAAAGTTCTCGATCAGGAAGTCAGCCGATTGCGCCAACTCATGGACCAGCGCCCTTCCTTTCTCAGTCTTGAGGTCGATGCAAACCGTACTTTTGTTGCGCAGCATGCTCGCGCAGTACAAGGATTCGCCCTCATCCTGCAATCCCATATTGCGAGCCGGATCTCCTTCAGGGGGTTCGATCTTGATCACTTCGGCGCCAAAATCGGCAAACAGGCGGGCACAAACAGGCCCGGCAATCGTGGAACTCAACTCCAGCACCCGATACCCGGTCAAGGGCCCGGGTGCACCCGTCTTCGCGTCAATCATTGAGGGTTTCCTTTTCTGCATCAGCGCGTGGCGAGTCCAAGATCGGTCAGAACCTCGCGCGAGTCCTGATAGGCTCTCGCCAGTTCGCCACGTGTCTGAGTCGCGTTACGGTAGCGTGGCTCCCATTGGCGCGACTTGACAAATTCAATCCACTCCGGGTCGCTGCTCACTTTCTTGAAGAAGTCGTTCCAGTAGGCAATGGCCTCGGGCGGCACCCCCTTGGAAGTCATGACGCCTTGCGCGCTATCGTAGGTCGCGTTCACGCCCAGTTCTTTCCAGGTGGGAATGCTCGAAAACGGTCCATCCAGCCTGCTGCCGGACGCAACGGCCAGAACCCGGATGCGGCCGGCCTGCATCTGAGCCAGCACATTCGGAGTAGTGGAAGCCATCACATCGAGGTGCCCGCCAAGCATGTTCGTCAGCGATTCCTGGGAAGACTTATAGGGCACCACGACCATCTTGGAGATATCGACCCCAGCGGCCTTGAGTGGCTTGGCGGCCCCCACGTGGATGTGATTGCCAAGCGAGGTCGCTACACCCAACGACAGGCTGTTTGGATTCTTCTTCAAGCGCTCGACCAGATCGAGCGCATCGCGGATCGGTGATTCCGTGCGCACGGATACCGTCACGTACTCGCCGAACAGCAGTGCGAGCATGGTGTAATCTTCGAAGCCAACCGGTAGCTGGCCCATGATCTGGTTGGTCAATAACGAGTATGTAATGACCGACAGGTAGTGAGGATCGCCCGGATGTTGATCCAATGGCGCCAAGGCCATGCGCCCCGCGCCGCCTGGCTTGTTCTCGATGACGATGGGTTTGTCGATCAGATGGCGCTTCTCGGCGATTTCGACGATCTTGCGAGCAGCTTGATCAAGAGCCCCGCCAGGCCCAGCAGGCACGGTATAGGACACCTGCCGCGTCGGCTTCCAGCCCTGCGCATGGGCGGGCGCGGAAATCCCTGCGAGGATCGCTATCCCGGCTACCGCTACCCGGAATCCGCCCGAGATCCGAGCGAGAGTTGCACGCCGGTGGCCGATAGCCTTGGCTTTTGCGTGCTTAGTTATTGTTCGAGTCATGGTGACAGTCTCCTTGGAGTGATACCTGAAATTTCGAACGCACCGGTTCAATCCGGCGTCAGCGCAACCCGCGCTTCTTCAATCCTGTCTGCCGCGCGCAAAGAGCGACGGCGTCGCCGAGCCAGTAGCGGATAGCATCCCTGGTTTCGCTCGGTTTGATGATGTCGGTAATGCCGAATCGCTCTGCCGTGCGAAAGGGCGAACTGAGGCGGTGGTAGTAGGCTTCAAGTTCATCGCGGCGTGCCGCCGGATCCGCTGAAGCCTCGATATCTCGCCGGTAAGCTGCCGCCACGCCACCTTCGATCGGGATCGACCCCCAGCGGGCAGTCGGCCAAGCCACACGATAGTTCAATGACCGCCCCTCGGGCCCGTGCTTGGGGCCGTGCATGCCACCGCCCACGCCGAAGGCGCGCCGCATCATCACAGACATCCACGGCACGGAGGCCTGCTCGATCGCGGCAATGGCGCGGATAGCGTCGCGCATGGTGCCGGCCCTCTCGGCGTCGAGTCCGAACATGACACCAGGCTGATCGACAAAGTTGATGACCGGGATATGGAACGTGTCACACAGATCGACGAAGCGCTCTGTCTTGCAGGCAGCCGCCGAAGTCAGCGCGCCGCCCATCACGCGAGGGTCATTCGCGAATACGCCGACCACATGGCCATCGATGCGCGCGAGCGCGGTGATCGTCGAGCCACCAAAGAGCGGAGAAAGCTCGAACATGCTGCCCTCGTCAAGAACCGCGCGCAGGATCTTGCGCGGATCATAGATGCGGCGGCGATCCTCTGGAATCGCCTGATCCAGCCACAAGGCTTGGTCGGTGGATGGCGCGTTGAAAGATTGGCGAGCGGGAACCTCGAACACATTGGCAGGCATGTAGGAGAGGAAAGCGCGAACCTGGGCAAAAGCATCGAGTTCGGTTTCGGCCACGTTATTGACCACGCCAGACTGCTTGACGTGCACCTGCCAACCGCCGAGCGCCTCCTTGTCGATCTCCACGCCGATGCCCTGCTTGACCACCGGCGGCCCCCCTGCAAACACCTGCGAGGCACCTCGCACCATGACGGAAAAGTGAGAGGCCGCGACCTTGATGGCACCCAGCCCCGCACACGCCCCCAAGGCCACGCCCACGACCGGTACGTGCGACAGAAGGGAAATCGATGGCCAGCTCGAATAGCCGGGAATCTTGGTGGACTGCTGCTGTTCGAGAAGCTTGACGCTGCCCCCGGCGGTGTCAACCATCCGCACCAGCGGAAGCTGCATCTCATGGGCGTAGCGTTCGGCATAGACCCACTTGTCGGACACCGTGGATTCAGAGGACCCGCCTCGGATGGTGAAATCATCAGCCGACAACACCGTGCGGCGGCCTTCGACCTGGCATGTGCCGATCACGGCGTTGGATGGGGTGAACGCCTTGAATGTCCCTTCGTCGTCGTACTTGCCCTTGCCAGCGAGCATGCCGATCTCCCGGAAGCTCCCTGGATCGGCGAAATGCTCGATGCGTTCGCGTACGTTCAGCCGGCCACGTTCGCGGTTTTTCTGGACGGCCTCCTCGCCACCCATTTGGCGGGCGCTGTCACGCCGCGCAGTCAACTCTGTATATCGGTCTTCAGACTGAAGCATGTTTGGCTCGTTCCTTGGAGAGGGGCTTTCGCCCCGGTTGCTCGTGAATCAGCGGGGATGTCTTCTCCTCGCCTTCAAGCGCGGCCAGCGCGGCGTCTCTTGAACCGCGCATCCGGCGGCGCACAAGTTCGGCTGCTTTTTCGCCATTGCCCCGGCTGACCGCTCTGACGATGGCATTCCAGTCACTCAGAGAGCGTGCCATGCCCTGCTCTGTGCCAAAACCAAGCCTGGAATAGCGCAGCATCTGAAGCGCGAGGGACTGCACCATGTCATAAAGCAGCTCGTTGTCGCACAGAGCCCGCAGACCGGTGGTCAGGCGAAATGAGGCAAGGGTGTAGTTGTCGTGCGACCCAGACCGCGCCGCCTCTTCAAGCTTGGCCACGCCCGACTGCAGCCGATCAGCAAACTCGGCCGGATGGTCTCGCATCATGGCGACGTAGCTGGTAGTGATCAACGAGGCCCGTATCTCAAAGATATCCGCCAACTCCTTCGGGCTATAGGTGGAAACGCATGCCCCCTTGCGCGAGGTGATCACTAGAAGACGATCGCGCTCCAGGATCCGTAGTGCTTCGCGAACTGGAGCCCTGCTGACATCGAGAACGGCGCAGATTTCGCTCTCCAGAACCCTTTGCCCGGGCTTCAACCGGTCCAGCACGATCATCCCGGCCAGCCGCGAGGCGATCTGCTCGGCGATGGAAAGCGACGGAGGATCTTGCCCGTCACAACGCAGCAGCACTCGCTGGATATCGCTCGTGAACTCGCTCACCGGCTCCAGGAGCGCAGCGAAGTCCGGAAGGTTGGCTGTCTTTTTTCTCGCCATATTGTGATTATTGTCGACATGAATTATATTTTCAAGCATGCAATTCGAGTTCAAGGAGTTCAATTGATGTCAGGGCCAGAGACAACGACCTTTGAAGGGTTGGAGCAGGAATTCAAGAAGCGTTCAGATAAGGCATTGGCCATGGGCGGGCCCGCCAAGCTGGCCGCGCGGCATGCGGCAGGATTGCTGAACGCGCGCGAACGCATTGACCATCTTGCCGACCCAGACTCCTTCACCGAGTTCGGCCTGTTCGCACAATCGGCCCGTGAGGCAGACCGGGACCGAACCCCGGGCGACGGCAAGATTTCCGGCCTGATCCGCATCGGCGGCCGCTCTGCCGCCGTGGTGTCGAACGACTTCACGGTGATGGGCGCCTCAAGCGCCACGACGAATGGCCGGAAAGTCGGACACGTCAAGGACATGGCGACCCGCCGAGGCCTGCCGATAGTCTTTTTGGGGGAGTCCACCGGAGCGCGGATGCCGGACGTCATGGGGGCGCGTGGCATCGGCGCCGGTGATCGCCCAACGCAGTATCGGCGCATGCGGGAAACACCCTGGGCTTCAGCGGTGCTCGGGCATTGCTACGGTTCCTCATCCTGGTATGCCGCGCTTTCTGATTTCGTCGTGATGCGCAAGGGCGCCGTCATGGCCGTCTCCAGCGTCAAGCTGACCTCCATGGCCATCAGCGAGCGGATGGAGCCGGAGGATCTTGGCGGGTGGCGCATGCATACCGATGTGACCGGCATGGTGGACGCCGCCGTCGATACCGATGAAGAAGCACTCGATCTGGTCAGGAAATTTCTCTCGTACCTGCCCTCACACCATCAGGAAGCCCCTCCCCGAGAAGCCCCCAATCCTGATCTGGTCCCTGACGCCAGCCGCCTGCAAGCCCTGTTGCCGCTTGAGCGTACGCGCGTCTATGACATGCGCAAAATCCTCGATTGCATCGTTGATCGCGACTCCAGACTTGAGCTGAAATCACGCTACGCAAAGAATATAGTGACCTGTCTGGCACGGATTGGCGGGCGCGTGGTCGGGATCATCGCCAACAACCCCTTGCACAAGGGAGGCGCCATTGATGTCGATGCTTGCGAGAAGGCCACTTCGTTCATCGTGCTGTGCGACTCCTTCAACATTCCCCTGTTGTTCTTCGTTGATCAACCGGGTTTCCTGATCGGCATTGAAGGTGAACGGCGCGGCGCAGTGGGCCGGGTCATGAACTGGATGAACGCGCTGTCTCTGGTGACGGTTCCGAAGTTTTCCGTGATTGTCCGCAAGACCTATGGGCAGGCTGTCTTGAACATGGGTGGAGGCGGCAACTCCGATGTGGTGTTGATGTGGCCAAGCGCCGAAGTCAACTTCATGGATCCGAGACATGCCGTGACGATCGTGCATGGCGTCCGGCGCGAAGAAGATCCTGAGCGCTACGATGCGCTGCTCGCGGACATGGCCAAGGAAACCTCGGCCTATGAAATGGCTTCCCCCTACAACGGACACATCGTGGTGCTTCCCGAGAAAACGCGCGACACATTGGGGGAGTTGCTGGACTCGGCAGGGCTTGGCCTTACCGCAGGCGTAGGCGAGCATCTGATGCGGACATGGCCGACCAGCTATTGAACTGGCATGGGAAGCAGTTTGCAATCACTTTCACACACTAGGCAAGGACGCACAACATGGCAAGCATCAAGGTTCATTCCGAAGTCACGGGTTCGGTCTGGAAGCTTTTAAAAAAACCGGGTGAACAGATCTCGGAGGGCGACGAGATCATGTTGGTCGAGTCCATGAAAATGGAGATTCCCGTGATCGCCGACGAAGCCGGTACCATCACGGAAATCATGGTGGCGGAAAGCGATCCCGTGCAGGAAGGACAAGTCGTTGCTATTATCGCGGCGGACTGATCACCACCTCGGGCGTGTTCACGCAGGAGATCAGGTAAGAACTCTTGCCCCCAAGTGAAATCCGACGCTCTCCGCTATCGAATCATCCCATTGATCGTGGCGTGTCCCCTGTTCTTGCAGAACCTGGACACCTCGGTCATGGCCACCGCCCTTCCCTCCATCGCTGAATCCTTGCGGATTCCCGTGCTGGACCTCAATCTGGCGATCGCGTCTTACGTCATCAGCCTGGCCGTTTTTCTGCCGGCAAGCGCTTGGCTCTCCGAGCGTTTTGGCTCGCGCCGGGTATTCTGCGCTGCTGTTCTGGTCTTCTCGCTCGGCTCCGCGCTTTGCGGGGTAGCGAGCACGCTGCTGCAACTCATCCTGTTCCGGCTGCTGCAAGGCGCTGGTGGAGCCATGATGGTGCCCGTGGGCCGGAGCATTCTCCTGCGGAGCGTGCCACCGGATCGCATGGTGTCAGCCATGGTCTGGTTCACGATACCTGGGGCTATCGGCCGCATGATGGGCCCCTTCTTTGGCGGCGCCATTGTCACGATCGCCTCTTGGCACTGGATCTTTCTCGTCAACATTCCATTCGGTATCCTCGGCGTGGCCATGGCGATGATGTTCATCGACGAGGACGAGAAGCCGACGCCGGGGGCGGCTGTCGATATGGATGTACTGGGCCTGGCCATGCTTGGCTCGGGGCTTCTGGGCCTGCTCGGCGGCCTGGAACTCTTTGGCAAACACCTGTTGCCTTCCGCCGTGGTGACCGGGATGATCCTGGCAGGCACGCTGGCGCTGCTGCTCTATGCCGCTCACTGCCGCAGGCATCCCAAGCCCATCCTCGATTTCTCGGTTCTGCGTTTTCCGGTTTTTCGAACCTCGGTCATGGGAGGCATGCCCGTCAGGGTTGCGGCCATCGGCGCGCTTCCGTTCCTGCTGCCGCTGCTGTTTCAGATCGGCCTCGGCATGTCTCCGCTGAAGTCGGGCATCGTCACGATGTTCGTCGCGGTAGGGAGCCTCGCGACCCGGGCAGCGCTCGCGTATGTCATCCGCAGATTCGGTTTCCGGACCCTCCTGGTAGGCGCTTCGCTGATCATGGCATGCCTGATCGCCAGCTACGGCCTGTTCGGAGCGCAGACCCCCATCTGGGTGATCTGCTGCCTTCTGTTTGCCTGCGGCTTGGCAACTTCCATGGTCATGGTGACGCTAAACACCGTGGCTTACACCGACGTCCCCCGCGACCGCGCTCCGCACGCCACGGCGATGTCGTCGATGGCGCAGCAGCTGTCCATCGCGCTTGGCGTCGTCATAGGCGCCTCGGCGGTTTCCTTCAGCAGCTACCTGCACCATCCGGAAACGCAGGGTTTGCAGGCCGGCGATTTTCCGGTGGTGTTCGCGGGCATTGCCTTGATGACCGTGTGGTCCACCGTGGCATTCCGGACGCTGAGCCCCAACGATGGGAACGAACTGCGGCAGCAGCGG
Source organism: Ottowia sp. VDI28 (assembly GCF_049532675.1). Classification (NCBI taxonomy): domain Bacteria; kingdom Pseudomonadati; phylum Pseudomonadota; class Betaproteobacteria; order Burkholderiales; family Comamonadaceae; genus Ottowia; species Ottowia sp. VDI28. Next base: position 4,923,298 of record NZ_CP149820.1, read on the forward strand.
TGATCCTTGCGGTCGCTCGGCTCCGGGTAGTCTCTAACGACGTGCCTGGATCATCTTCCAGCCGTTGCCCGATGGGTCGCGGAAACCGGCATCGACCGTGCCGTAGCGTTCTACCGGCTCCTGCGTGAATTCCACACCCCGGGCCCGCATTTGTTCGTAAGCAGCGCGGCAGTCGTTCACGGTCAGAACGAGCGGAGGCATGGCGCCCTTCGCGACAACTGCGCGCACCGCCTGTGCCGTTGCGGCATCCAGCACCGGAGGGCCTGGGACGAACAGACCAAGCTGGAATGATGCCTGCTCCGGGTGTTGCACCGTAAGCCAGCGATAGTCCCCGTTTTTCACGTCGGTGTGCACACGGAACCCGAGCTTCTCGACATAGAACGCAAGCGCCTCATCCTGATCACGCACATACACACCAACTACCTCAACACCTTGCATCTTGGAATCTCCTGTTGTTGAGGCTCGTTTTTATCGTGTATTGCCTGACGGCGCTTCTCCGAAACTGCTGTCGCAAGAATGGGGCGCTGGATGGCTCCGACAATGCAGACTGGTACGCGGCTGAACTCATGGCCCGCTGCTCTGGCGCGCCTTCGGCTCACGCTCGGGCTATCGCCCGTGATGTCGCGAAAGGTACGTCCGAAGGTCCCCAGGCTTGTCCAGCCCGTGTCAAAGGCGATGGTGGTGACAGGCAGATCTGTGTCGCGCAGCAGCGCCATGGCCCGCTCGATACGCCGTGTGAGCAGGTACCGGTGGGGCGGAGTGCCAAAGGCTTGCCTGAAGGACCGCGCGAAATGAGCCTCGGAGACACCACTGACCTCAGCCAGGCGCTCAACCGGCCATTCCTCGTGGGATGCAGCGTCCATGCGGTCCTTCGCTCGCAGCAGGCGGCGCAGCAGTTCAGGGTCCTGGTTCGCAGGGCTTTCATTCATTCCGGGATCGTAAACACATTCCAGCAGCGTGTTCGTGACCTCAAGATTGCCTTGACCTACCCCCCACGCCACGCCATCGTCATACCGGCGAAAGCCGGTATGACGAGGGTAAAAGAACCTGCGGGGAATCATGAACACCCTCTAAGATGCCGGGATGACACTCCCTTCGGACTCCCCCTCCAGCTTCGACACGCTCCCCATTTCCCCTGCTGCCCGGGAGAATCTCCGCCGGCTCGGCTATCTGGAAATGACCGCCATCCAGGCGGTCAGCCTGCCCGCCGCCCTGCAAGGCCGGGATGTGATCGCTCAGGCCAAGACCGGCAGCGGCAAGACTGCAGCATTTGCCTTGGCCTTGTTGGCCAAGCTCGACGCCCGCAGCTTCGCGGTGCAGGCCCTGGTCCTGTGCCCTACCCGTGAACTGGCTGACCAGGTCACGACCGAAATCCGGCGGTTGGCACGCGCCGAAGACAACGTCAAGGTGGTCACGCTCGCCGGTGGCGTGCCGCTGCGCGGGCAAACCACCAGCCTGGAACGCGGGGCGCATGTGGTCGTTGGCACACCTGGACGCGTGATCGACCATATTGATCGAGGCCATCTCAATCTCGATGCGCTCAAGGCGCTGGTGCTCGACGAAGCGGATCGCATGCTGGACATGGGTTTTGTCGATGACATGACGAAGGTGGCGCGCCAATGCCCAGCAGAGCGGCAGACCTTGCTGTTCTCGGCGACCTATCCCGAGGGTATTGCCAAGTTGGCGGCCCAATTCATGCGCGACCCCATCACGGTCAAGGTGGAGGCGCAGCATAGCAGCGAACAGATCGAGCAGCGCTGGTACGAAGTGCATGAAGACCAGCGGCTGCCTGCGGTGGCACGTCTGCTCGAGCACTTCCGGCCAGTCAGCACGCTCGCATTCTGCAACACAAAAGCGCGCTGCCGCGCCCTGGCTGAACTGTTGCAGGCTCAAGGCTACAGCGCGCTCGCGCTGCACGGCGATCTGGAACAGCGCGAACGCGACCAGGTGCTTATCCGCTTCGCGAACGGCAGTTGCTCCGTGCTGGTGGCCACCGATGTCGCCGCACGCGGGCTCGATGTCGCGGGACTTGCCGCCGTCATCAACGTGGACATCTCGCCCGATCCGCAGGCGCACGTCCATCGCATCGGCCGCACCGGCCGCGCGGGCCAGACGGGACTCGCGCTCAGCCTTTCGACACTGGATGAAATGGGCTCTGTCGGGCGCATCGAACAACTACAAGGCAAACCTTCCGTCTGGCATGAGCTCACCGAGCTCACACCAACTGCGGGCGGCCGGTTGCTGCCGGCGATGGCCACTATCCACATCCAGGCCGGGCGCAAGGAGAAAATCCGTCCTGGCGACGTGTTGGGCGCACTTACCGCCGATCTCGGATACACCCGTGAACAGATTGGCAAGATCGACATCAATGAATTCGCGACCTATGTGGCCGTGGAACGCAGCATCGCCCACGAAGCTGCTGCACGCCTTGGCAACGGACGCATCAAAGGCCGCACCGTCAAAGCGCGCCTGTTGAAAGACGCATAGAAATGACTTTGGGAGTGAAGGAGGACGAGGTCGAGATCACCACCATGCGGGCGCAAGGCCCGGGTGGCCAGAACGTCAACAAGGTCTCTTCCGCAGTCCATCTTCGGTTCGATATTCGTGCATCGTCGCTGCCGGCCGCGATAAAGGAGCGCCTGCTGGCGCTGCCGGGCCGCCGGGTCACGAAAGACGGCATTCTGATCCTGAAAGCTCAATCCGCCCGCAGCCAGGAGCAGAATAGGGCACAGGCCCTGGCACGCCTGGAAGCAATCGTGATGGAAGCCTCGCAAGTGCCGGAGATCCGGCGCCCGACAAAACCAACCTATGGATCCAGGCAGCGCCGGCTGGAAGGCAAGGCAGTGCGCTCGCAGGTCAAAGCTGCACGCCGGAAAGTGCAAGAGTAGACTTTTTCTCAGAAAGACGTCCGGTCCGGCTCCCGAAAATCGAGTGCACGCAGCATCCGCGCAGTCTCCAGCGTCAGCCGGTTGAGTGGCCGCGCGGCCGGCAGCGCGATCACCAGCATGTTCCACATGGCGGGCGGACCGATCGGTGCCCAGACCGCGCGCGGCGGCTGCGAGCCTTGCAGCAATGCGCTTTCAGGCAGGATCGAGCACGCGAGACCGGCCTCAACCACGCTCATCGCGCTGTGCACAGCGCCCACTTCAGCCACAAGGTTCAGCCTCAGCTTGCGCGGCAACAACATGGCGTCGACGAGCGTGCGGATCGGGTTCGGGCTGCTGGGCAGCACCATCGGTTCGTCCTGGAGCGCATGCAGGCTAATTTGTGGCGGCAACCGGCGGCCGGACGGCGCCATCAGCACCAGCCGCTCGCGCATCAGCTGCTCATAGCGCAATAGTGGAGTGGGCGCGGGGTCGAACAGCAGGGCAACATCGATGCGGCCGGCGATCAAATCCTCTCGCAGCGACAGGCTCAATCCTTCGCTGACCGACACCATTGCATGCGGCAACCGGCGCCGGAACTCACGGACCAGCGGCACGCACAAACCGGTCGCCACGCGATGCGGCAGGCCCACCACCACGCTTCCGCGCGGCTCGTCACGCATCTCCTTCAACTCGAAGCGGGCCTGCTCGGCCGCCGCCAGCATCGGCCGAGCATGCCCCAGCAATGTCTGGCCGGCCTCCGTGACGGCGACGCCACGGCCAGTGCGCTGCAGCAACCGCTGGCCCAGCTCCTGCTCCAGCAACGCCACCTGACGGCTCAAGCTGGGTTGAGACAGATTGAGTCTGGCGGCGGCGCGGCTGAAGCTGCCCTGCTCAGCCACGGCAACGAAGTATTCGAGCTGGCGCAGATCCATTGAATTAAGACATAACTGGTATAGGCGATATTTAGTTTATCTCTAACCAACATTAATCGACACTGCAGACATGCCCAAGCCCCGTGAAATGCCATGAATAGATTTGAATCCAAGGTAGCCATCGTCACCGGAGCCGGGTGTGTCGGCAGCGGCTGGGGAAATGGCAGAGCCATCGCGGTTCGTCTGGCGCAGGAAGGCGCGAAGGTACTGGCCGTGGACCGCGACCCGGCACGCTTGGCCGAAACACTCGAACTCGCGGGCGATGCACGCGAATCCATCGTGACGCACACCTGCGACGTCACGTCGTCACCAAGCGTGCATGGGATGGTGCAAGCGTGCCTGGAGGCTTTCGGCACCGTGGATGTGCTGGTCAACAATGTCGGCGGTTCGGCGGCCGGCGGACCGGTGGAGATGAGCGAAGACACCTGGGACAACCAGGTGGATGCGAATCTCAAGAGCGTGTTCCTGGCCTGCAAGCACGTGCTGCCGGTCATGCTGGCAAAAGGTGGCGGGGCCATTGTCAACATGGCCTCCACGTCAGGGCTGCGCTGGACCGGCGCCGCCCAGGTAGCCTATGCCGCCACCAAGGCAGGCGTGATCCAGCTTTCACGCGTGGTGGCCGTGCAGCACGCCGCCGGTGGCGTACGTGTCAATACCGTGGTGCCGGGTCAGTTGCACACACCGATGGTGGAGGCCCGGCTGGCAGGCCAACGGGCTGGCGGGGACGTACAGGCGCTCCTGGCAGCCAGGCTGGCGCGCATTCCGCTCGGTTTCATGGGCGACGGCCGTGATACGGCCAGCGCAGTGCTGTTTCTGGCTAGCGAAGAGGCGCGCTTCATCACCGGCACGGAGCTGATCGTGGACGGCGGCATGACCGCTCGCTGCGACTAGCGTGGATTTCGATGTCGAGATAGTCCAGAACGACTTCATAACAACTTCATAAAACATCCAGGAGACATACCGTGAAGAAAAGAAATTGGCTGCTGTTGGCGGCCGCGCTGTGTGCGGCGCCACTGTCAATGGCGCAAACGGGCAACGCCAAGCCCATCAGGATCATCGTGACTTTTGCTGCCGGCGGGCCGGTCGACTTTGTGGCCCGCACCATTGCCGGCCCGATGGGCAAGGTGCTCGAACGCACCGTGATCGTCGAAAACAAACCTGGCGCCAACGGCGCTATCGGTGCCAGCGATGTCATGCGCGCCGAACCCGACGGCAATACCCTGTGGTTGACCAGCGTGGGCGCGGCGGCCATCAACCAGTCGCTGTATGACAAGCTCCCCTATGACATGCAGCGCGACTTCTCACCTGTATCGCTGGTCGTCGACAACAACGAAGTCTTCGTCGTCAAGACGGAAAATCCGGCGCAGGACGCGACCGACCTGATCGCGCGCGCCAAGCGCGGCAAGGAACCCTTGCCGATCGGATCGTCGGGCACGGGCAGCATTCCGCATCTGGCGCTGGCGCAGCTGGAGTCGGCCACAGGCGCGCAACTGCTGCATGTGCCCTACAACGGCATGGCTCCCGCGCTCAACGATCTCATGGGCGGCCAGGTACAAGGGGTATTCGCAGATGTGCCCGCGGTCATGGGGCACCTGAAAGGCGGCCGCCTGAAGGCCTTGGGCATGGCCTCGCAACGGCGCCACCCCGGGTTGCCCGAGGTCAAAACCTTCGAGGAGCAAGGCATCAAGGGAATGGACACCAACAATTGGTATGGCCTGTTCGTGAGCGCCAAAACGCCCGCCGAGGTGATCGACACGCTCAACAAGGCGGTACGGCAGGCGGTGGCCGATCCGGCTACCCATAAGCGGCTGGCCGACTCTGGTGCCGAACCCAAGGCATCGACGCCGCAGGAGCTGAGCGCCCTGCTCAAGGCTGACACCCAGAAATGGGCTCAACTGATCAAAATTCGCCACATCAAGGTCAGCCAATGAACGCGGATCCATCACGCCCCACCCGCGTTCCGTTGATAACGCCCGGCACCCGGCCCGAACTGGCCAGCATCGAACAGCGCATCCTGCACGAGCGCGGCCGTATTTCACTGCTTTACCAGGTTCTCCTCAACAGCGCACCGATCGCCGAGGGTTGGGAGGCCATGCTGACAGCCGTGCGCAACCGCAGCAGCGTACCGGCTGACTTGCGCGAGCTCATCATCCTGCGCGTTGCGGTGCTCAACCGTGCCCGCTTCGAGTTCGACGCACATGTGCCGCATGCCCTGGCGGCGGGCATATCCCAGGCCAAGATCGACGCGTTGCGCGGCAATACGTTGCCAACCGATCTGACCGAGACCGAGCGCCTGGTGCTGACTCTGACAGATCACATGACACGTGACATCGAGGTGCCTGATGCGGTCATGCAACGTGTCGCCGAACAATTCTCAGACACCGAGACGGTCGAGCTGGTCGCCACGGCAGCAGCGTACAACATGGTGTCGCGGTTTCTGGTGGCGCTCCGCGTGGGGCATTGACAAGGCACATCATCCATGGACGATCTGATCCACGAGTGGCGCGGCGATACACTCCCCGTACCTGGCCACCGCAGCGGTCCAGAATCCTTCCATTGCCGTGTGGCAGGCGCTGGAGGGCAGCGCCTGGCGCATCTATGCGCCCAACCCGCCGGCCCTCGCGCTCGGCTGGCAACGCCTGCAGAAATTGCGCTGCATCGACGGGGCCAGTGCGGGTGCGGGCGCGCCCGCACCCATCCACTACGTGGTGGAGGCGGACGTCTCCGCATCGAACGAAGAAGAGTTCAATGCATGGTACGAGACCGAACATTTGCCGGGACTGGCACTGGTGCCGGGCGCGATCCGGGCACAGCGCTGGCGCCGTCTGGAGGGGACACCGAGGTATGTGGCCTGTTATGACCTGCTGTCCATCCAGACGGTAGAGCATCCCGCGTGGTTGGCCGTGCGCCACACCCCCTGGAGCGACCGCGTGCGGAAGATGTTCCTGAACACCCAGCGCACGATGTTCCGCCGCGCCGCACTCCCGCCTTGAACCCTGCCGACCGTTCCACGATGCCCCAAAACGATCCGCCTCCCATACAGACCTATTCAGATACGCCTCGCACGCCTGCCCTCGTGCTGCCGGCCGGAGCCTGTGACAGCCACGTGCATGTGTTTGGTCCGCGCGCACGCTTCCCCTACGCCAGCACGGGCAAATCCCTTCCCGCTGAAGCACCTAAGGAAAAGTTGTTCGCGCTGCACCGGCGAATGGGCATCGAACGCTGCGTCATTGTGCAATCGACGGTGCACGGGCTCGATAACCGGGTCGTGGAAGACGCGATCGACGCGAGCGGCGGCCGCTACCTGGGGATTGCACTGGTCCCGCCTGACGTATCCGATGCGGAGTTGCTGCGCCTGGCCGAGCGCGGCTTTCGCGGCGTACGCTTCAACTTCATGCGTCATCTGAGCGGCGGTGCCGACGTGACGGACATATTGGCGCTGACTCCACGCCTGGCCGCCGTGGGTATGCATCTTCAGGTGCACTTCGAGAGCGCGCTCGTGCACAGCGTCGGGCAAGCCCTGCGTGCCAGCCAGGTGCCTGTAGTGATCGATCACATGGGCCGGATTGATGCCATGCTGGGCGCAGATCACCCGGATTTCCGTGCGCTGATGGCGCTGCTGGAACACCCGCGGATGCATGTGAAAGTCAGCGGCATCGACCGTATCGACAGCAGCCGCCACGCCGGCAGCGGGTACCCCGATGGCGTGGCGATGGCACGTTTACTGGTCAAACGCTTTTCCGAACGCTGTGTCTGGGGGCTCGACTGGCCACACCCCAATCACACCCATATACCGGACGACGGGGAGCTCATAGACGCGCTGGCACAGATCGCCCCCGATGCCGCCCATCTCAAGAGCCTTCTGGTGGACAACCCCCAAAGCTTGTATGGCTTCAAATGAATATTTTCTTCTACATTTTATGATGCAACCATGAAAAATGGCCTGTGATCCGTGCACAATCCGCCGACACATGGAGGGAGCCCTGGCTCCCCTTTTTTGTGGCGGCAGCTCGCGCACGCGCGTCAAAATGCCAATACCAGAATTCATGACTGCTCATTTATGACCAAAAACAATCCATCGCGTGAATTCACCTTGCGCGGCGTTCTTCTGGGAGCGCTCATTACCCTGGCCTTCACGGCTGCCAACGTCTACCTGGGTCTGAAGGTCGGGCTCACGTTTGCTTCGGCTATTCCCGCGGCCGTGATTTCCATGGCGCTGCTGTACCGCTTCAAGGACTCGAACATTCTTGAAAACAACCTCGTTCAAACCCAGGCCTCAGCCGCGGGAACGCTCTCGTCGGTGATTTTCGTGCTCCCGGCGCTGCTCATGCTAGGGCTCTGGACAGGCTTTCCGTTCTGGCAGACGGCGCTGATCTGTGCGGCGGGGGGCACGCTGGGGGTGCTTTATACAGTGCCCTTGCGCCGGGTGATGGTGGTGCAGTCCAACCTGCCCTATCCTGAAGGTGTAGCCGCGGCCGAAGTGCTCCGCGTGGGCGAAAGCCAGCGCCACCGGAGTGAAAGCGGCTCTGCCGGGAGTCCGCAGAATGCCGGGCTGCGTGACCTGGGTTGGGGCGCTGGCCTGGCGGCGCTGTTTGGCTTCATGAGCAGCGGCTTGCGCGTGCTGGGCGAAGCCGTCAGCGTCTGGATTCCTGCAGGCAACGTGGCCTTCCGTGTCGCGGCGGGCTTCTCTCCCGCACTGCTGGCTGCAGGCTATCTCATGGGCATGGCCGCGGGCATTTCCGTGCTGGTGGGATTGGTGCTGTGCTGGGGCATCGTGGTGCCGTGGCTCACGGCTTATGCCACTCCAGCTGCAGGGCAAGCCGTGAGCGAGCTGGCCAATCAGCTCTGGAGCAGCAAAGCCCGTTTCCTGGGCGCAGGGGTCATCGGTATCTCCGCCTTGTGGACAGTGGGCACTTTGGCCCGGCCGATCATCCAGGCCATCCGCAATCAACCAGCCCGGGCATCAGACCCTTCCGCCACAGCCCGCGACGAAACCGACAAGGACATGCCGCGCAGCTGGATGCTGGCCATTGGCCTCGTGGCGCTGGCCGTGCTGTTCCTGGTGGTCAGCAGCTTCGTGCAGCAATACATGCCCGCACTGAGTGACGGGGCCCGTTACGGCCTGTCCGCGCTGTGCATCGTCTTCGCCGCGGTATTCGGCTTCCTGGTGGCGGCAGCTTGCGGGTACATGGCGGGGCTGGTGGGCTCGTCGGCCAGCCCTATTTCGGGCATCGGCATCATCGCCACCATTCTCATGGCGCTCTCGCTGCTGGCGCTGCATGCGGCCGTGCCCGCATTCGCAGACAGCATCTCAGGCAAGCTGGGTGTGGCGCTGGTGCTGTTCATGGTAGCGATCGTCCTGGCCATGGCCGCCATCTCCAATGACAACCTCCAGGATCTGAAGACCGGCTACATGGTTGGGGCCACGCCCTGGCGCCAGCAGGTCGTGCTCATCATCGGCTGCCTGGTTGGGGGCGCCGTGATTCCCCCCGTGCTGGACTTGCTCTACAACGCCTATGGCTTCGCGGGCGCGCTGCCACGGGAGGGCATGGATCCGAACCAGGCTCTGGCCGCACCGCAAGCCACGCTCATGAATCAGATTGCCACTGGCATCTTCAGCAACTCTCTGGACTGGAGCATGCTGGGGCTGGGCATCGCGGTCGGGGTCGTCGTGATCGTGCTGGATGTCATGCTGCGCCGTACCGGCCGAGGCGCCTTGCCGCCGCTGGCTGTAGGCCTGGGCATCTATCTGCCGCCGACCATCGGCCTCACACTCACCATTGGCGCCGTGCTGGGCTTTTTCATGCAGCGCGCCATCAAATCCTATGGCGAACGTGCAGGGAAAACCTGGGTGGCCGCAGCCGAAGAGCGTGGCCTGCTGTTGGCCTCAGGGTTGATCGTGGGTGAAAGCCTGATGGGCTTGCTGATCGCCGCGCTGATCGGTTTCAGCGGCAAGGACGCTCCCCTGGCCATCGTGGGCGACGGCTTCGCCCCCGCCATGTGGCTGGGATTGTTGGGCTTTGCGGGCTTGTGCGCGTTCTTCTACAAGCGTGTGGTGCGCGCTTCCTGACCGAGGAGAGGCCTCCGAGATTTCTCCTGGCCTCTCAAGCTCAGAACTTCATATTGGCTTCGTTGATGCGAAAGAGACAGTGCTCGGCCAGCCAGTGTCCCTCTGGCAAGGCCGGGTGCTGAAAAGTGGCCTCGTCCCTGCGCATACCCAGCCGTTGCATCACGGCTTGAGATCGAAGGTTCTGCAAAGCGGTGAAAGAAACCACCTCTTCCAACCCCAGCGTGGTGAAGGCAAACCGCAAAGAAGCGGCAGCGGCCTCAGAGGCATAGCCCTTGCCCCAATGGGCTCGCGCCAGCCGCCACCCCACTTCCACACAAGGTGAGCAAGGCAAGGCTGCATCGGGTGTGTGCAACCCGACCATGCCAGCAAATGCACCACTGCTCCGCTCTTCAACAGCCCAAAATCCCCAGCCGCGCTCCTCGATGAGGGATTGGCAGCGCAGGGCAATGGCATCGCTTTCCGCGCGCGAGAGCGTGGCCGGAAAATAGCGCATCACTTCCGGATCGGCATTGAGCGCCGCAAACGCGGGCAGATCTTGCGCGCGCCATTGCCTCAGCCGTAAGCGTTCGGTCTGCAGCGTCTGCGATGAAGTAATGGGAACGGCCATCAACCTTTCCTGTGAGGATCTGATACTGAAAGTGCGTCACCTGGCAATGAGCCATCCGAAGCAGGGGCGCGCAGGGGCATTTTCTGCCTGCGCACGCGCAGCACCGGCCATACACGTTCACCCAACGAAACCAGGGCAATCACCGCGAACCCGGCAGGCACACCAAACACGCCTGCCGACATCGGCAGCACACCAGCCCACAGGCCGCCAGGCGCTGCTCCCCACCAGGCGCGTAGCGCCGGGCTGGCCAACAGCATATAGGCCACTGTCAGGCCAGCACCGGCCAGCATCCCAGCCACCACACCACGGCGCGTCGTGCCTCGCCAGAAGATACCCATCACCAACCCGGGGAAAAAGGTAGACGCTGCCAGCGAGAACGATGCCGTGACGAGCGAGATGATTTCCGCCGGCTTGAGCACCGCCACGAACGCGGCCAACATGGCGGTGGCCAGCAGCGCGAATTTCGAGAGGATCACATGGTTTTCAGAGGTGCGCACCATGCCATCCGGGCCAGTGGGAGCTGTATCGTGCACCAGCGCGTTGCTGATGGTAAGCAGAAGGCCATCCGCGGTTGATAGCGCAGCCGCCAGGCCACCTGCAGCCACCAAACCGGAAACCACATAGGGCAAGCCGCCCAGCTCAGGGGTGGCCAGCATGATCATGTCAGCCCCCAGCCTGATTTCTCCAAACTGGAGAATGCGATCGCCGTTCACGTCGGCCACCGAGACCAGCGATGGATCAACCCGCCCCCATTGCGCAATCCAGTTGGGTAGCGCATCGAAACTGCTGCCGACCAGGCCCTGCATGATTTCGTACTTCACCAACACCGCCAATGCCGGTGTGGCCAGGTAAAGCAAGGAAATGAACCCGAGCGACCAGGCCACCGAACTGCGGGTTTCAGCGACCCCTTGCGTGGTGTAGAACCGAGTCAGCAGATGAGGCAGGCTCGCAGTGCCCACCATGAGGCAAAACATCAGCGCCATGAAGTTCAGGCGGGAGGCCTTGAACTCCTGTTGTTCCGCTGGTGAGCCATCGGGATCGCCCGCGAAGGCCTGGCCATGGCGCGGCAAGCCACCAAGCGGCTTGGCTCGTTCGTTGGCTTCGTTCATGGCGCGCGTCCACCGCTCCACCGCGTCAGCCGCGTTGCGCGGAAGAGCCGCCAGTTCACGCCGCGCTTGCATGATGAGCGAAAAATCCACGCCCTGTGCCTTGAGCATCCGAATGCGTTCTTCAAGCTGGGCCCGATCGCTCGCCAGCGCCGCCGCCGGGTCACGCAGCCGGGCGGCGTACTCCTGGGCACGTTCCTGATAAATGGCGCTCACAGCCTGCTCGGCGGGAGACTCGATCAGTGCTTTCTCGAGCCTCTCGATCTTCGGCAACTGCGCACCGTAAGCCACCGGCGCGAGCGGTGTGCCCAATTGCTTGTACGCCAGCCAGGAAACCGGAATCATGAACGCCAGCAGCAACACCACATACTGCGAGACCTGAGTCCAGGTAATGGCGCGCATGCCCCCCAGAAAGGAGCACAGCAGCACGCCCCCAAGACCAAGCAAGATGCCGATTTCAAACTGCACGCCGGTCAGGCGCGAAGCGATCAGTCCGATCCCGTAGATCTGGGCCACCACATACATGAACGAGCAGCCCACGGCCCCCGCTGCGGCCAGCAAACGCGGCCAATAGCCGCCAAAACGCACAGCAAAGAAATCCGGCACGGTATAGAGCCGCATGGTACGCAGGCGCGGCGCGATCAACAGCGCCACGAGGCAAAACCCCCTGTCCAGCCCAGCACGTAAGCCAGCCCGCCTGGCTGAGTCGCGGTGCCCGCGAAACCCTGAAGATAAAGCGCACCGGAGAGGCTGATGAACGACGCCGCGCTCATCCAGTCAGCGGCGGTGGCCATGCCGTTAAACATGGGCGGAATACGCCTGCCAGCCACGTAGAACTCATCAGGATCAGTGGTCCGGCCCCAGATGCCTATCATGGCGTAGAGCATCACCGTGGCAAATAGAAAGATCGGGCCGATCCAGGCACGCGAAAGGCCGGCCTGTTCGGCCCAAGCCATCAAGGCCAGGAAAGCAAGGAATCCTGCAATGAACAGCAGCAACGCCCGGCGCAGGCGTGATTCGTAGCCTCTCGCTTCAACGTTCATTGGCAGCGCCCGCGCGCTTGCGCTCTTCGCGATTTTTCACGATGGCATAGACCACCACGATGCCCAGGAACACCAGCACGGCGCCCTGGGCAGCAAACCAGAAATTGAACGGCCAGCCCGCCACGACCTGTTGCAAGTCGCGCGCGAACCAGCTCACACCGAAGGATGCGACCGCCCACACCACGAGCAGCAGCACCCGCAGCCCATCAAAGCTGCGGGACTCAGCGGTCGTCTTGCCTAGCTCGCGAGCAGGGTCCATGTGTCGATCACGCTGTCTGGATTGAGCGAGATCGAGGCGATGCCTTCTTTTGCCAACCAATGGGCAAAGTCGGGGTGATCGCTGGGGCCTTGGCCACAAATGCCGACATACTTGCCCGCCGCCAGGCATGCGCTGATGGCACGCTGGAGCATGGCCTTGACGGCAGGGTCTCGCTCGTCGAAATCAGCGGCCAGCAACTCCATGCCGGAATCACGGTCAAGGCCGAGGGTCAGTTGGGTCAGATCGTTCGAGCCGATCGAGAAACCGTCGAAGTATTTCAGGAATTGGTCAGCCAGGATGGCGTTGCTGGGCACCTCGCACATCATGACTACCTTCAATTCATTCTCGCCGCGCGCCAAGCCCTGCTCAGCCAGCAGTTGCGTGACCCGCTCGGCTTGGCCCAGCGTGCGCACGAAGGGCACCATGACCTGCACATTGGTCAAGCCCATGTCGTTACGCACGCGGCGCAAGGCTTCGCACTCCATGGCAAAGGCTTCGCGGAAGTCGTTGCTGATGTAGCGCGCCGCGCCACGGAAGCCCAGCATGGGGTTTTCTTCCTCGGGCTCATAGCGGCTGCCACCGATCAGCTTGCGGTATTCGTTGCTCTTGAAATCCGAGAGACGCACGATGACCGGCTTGGGCCAAAACGCCGCGGCAATGGTCGCCACGCCCTCGGCCACCTTGTCCACATAAAAAGCGCGGGGCGACGCATGGCCACGTGCCACGGACTCAACGGCCTTCTTCAGATCGCCATCGACCTGCGGGTAGTCCAGGATGGCCTTCGGGTGCACGCCGATGTTGTTGTTGATGATGAATTCCAGGCGAGCCAAACCCACACCCTCGTTGGGCAACTGCGCGAAATCGAAGGCCAGCTGCGGGTTGCCGACGTTCATCATGATCTTGGTCGGGATCGGCGGCATGACGCCGCGCTTGACCTCGGTCACTTCGGTTTCAAGCAGGCCATCGTAGATGTGGCCGGTATCGCCCTCGGCACAGCTGACCGTCACCAAGGTCCCGGTCTTGAGTCTTTCGGTGGCGTCGCCGCAACCGACGATGGCGGGAATACCCAGTTCCCGCGCGATGATGGCCGCGTGGCATGTACGGCCGCCGCGGTTGGTCACGATGGCGCTGGCGCGTTTCATCACCGGCTCCCAATTGGGATCGGTCATGTCTGTCACGAGCACGTCGCCAGCTTGAACCTGGTCCATCTCGGAGATGTTGTGCACGAGCCGCACCGGGCCGGTACCGATTTTCTGGCCGATGGCGCGGCCTTCGGCCAACACTGCGCCCGTGCTCTTCAGCTTGTAGCGCTGCTCCGTCTTGCCCTTCTGCTGGCTCTTCACGGTTTCGGGACGTGCCTGCAGGATATAGAGCTGGCCGTCAACACCGTCCTTGCCCCACTCGATATCCATGGGCCTGCCATAGTGCTTCTCGATCACCATGGCATAGCGGGCCAGTTGCAGAACGTCGTCGTCGGTCAGCGAATAGCGGTTGCGCTGCTCGGTGGGCACATCGATGGTTTTCACCAGTTTGCCGCTGGCGGCCTTTTCCTCCGGAGTGGAGAACACCATCTGGATAAGTTTCGAGCCCAGGTTGCGGCGGATCACGGCCCGCTTGCCAGCCTTGAGCATCGGCTTGTGCACATAGAACTCATCAGGATTCACGGCACCCTGCACCACTGTTTCACCCAGGCCATGGCTGCTGGTGATGAACACCACTTCCTCGAACCCGCTTTCGGTGTCGATTGTGAACATGACGCCCGCCGCGCCCAGATCGCTGCGCACCATGCGCTGGACACCTGCCGACAGCGCCACACCGGCGTGCTCGAAGCCCTTGTGCACGCGATAACTGATGGCGCGATCGTTATAGAGGCTGGCAAACACCTCCTTCATCTTGTGAAGCACGTCGTCGATGCCGACCACGTTGAGGAAGGTTTCCTGCTGGCCCGCGAAGGAGGCGTCAGGCAGATCTTCCGCTGTAGCGGATGAGCGCACCGCGAAGCTGGCTTGATCGTTGCCAGCGCTCAGGGTAATGAACGCCTCGCGGATGGCCTTTTCCAGATCAGCCGGGAAAGGCTGTGCCTCCACCCAGCCCCGGATTTCAGCGCCAGCGGCGGCCAGTGCGCGCACATCCTCGGTATCCAGGGTGCTTAACCGGGTCTGGATGCGGTCAGCCAGACCGTCGTGCGCCAGGAATTGGCGAAATGCATGCGCCGTGGTGGCAAAGCCGGTAGGCACGCGCACCCCTTCCGGCCCTTGGGTGGGCAGTTGGGAAATCATCTCGCCGAGGCTGGCGTTTTTGCCGCCAACCGCCTCGACGTCAGTCATCCTCAGTTTCTCAAATGGCACGACCAAGGCGGTCGGCTCGAACAGTGCAGACATGGGAAAGCTCCAGAAGTTGAAACCGTTGGAGCGCGCCTCACCCGGACAACCCGGGCAAAACCAAGGCGCGCGCTGCCCGTTCGCATGGATAGGCGATGGAGTTGTGCTTGTAGGCCACTCTCCAAACGTGCGGGCTGAATTCGCATAATGGGGGGATTTTATGTTTTTAGCCAACCGAAGGAATTCTCCCCATGCCTCAGCGTACCGTCTTTTTCGTCTCCGACGGCACCGGCATCACCGCCGAGACCTTTGGCAACGCCATTTTGGCGCAGTTCGATTTCCAGCCGCATCGGGTGCGCCTGCCCTTTATCGACTCGCCTGACAAGGCGCATCAAGCGGTACGGCAGATCAACCACGTGGGTGAAGTCGAAGGCAGGACACCCCTGGTTTTCACCACGCTGGTGGACAAGGAAGTCCTGAACGTTATCCGCACTGGCTGTAAGGGAATGCTGCTGGACATGTTCGGCACATTCGTCCATCCGATCGAGCTTGAACTGGGTATCAAGAGCCTGCATCGCGTGGGACGCTTCTCGGATGTCAGCAAAAGTCAGGCCTACCATGACCGCATAGAGGCAATCAACTACAGCCTGGCGCACGACGATGGCCAGAGTAACCGCGACTTGGCGGCGGCCGATGTGATCCTGGTGGGCGTGAGCCGCAGCGGAAAAACCCCCACCAGCCTCTATCTGGCGATGCAGCACGGGCTGAAGGCCGCCAATTACCCCCTGATCCCCGAGGATTTCGAGCGCCAGCAACTCCCTCCTGCACTCGCGGCACACCGCAAGAAGCTCTTCGGGCTGACCATCGCGCCCGAACGGCTGTCCGAAATCCGCTCCGAACGCCGCCCCAATTCGCGTTATGCGGATCTGGAGAATTGCCGTATGGAGGTGGCAGAGGCCGAAGCCATGATGCGCCGCTCAGGCATCCGCTGGCTCTCCACGACAACCAAGTCGATTGAGGAGATTGCCACCACCATCCTGCAAGAGCTACGGCCAGAACGGCTGAGCTACTGACACAGTATGCAGATTAAAGCCCCAGCGCCGCGATGCCGGCGCGGGCGATCTGTGCGTCTTCGCTCGATTTGACGCCACTCACGCCCACGGCACCCAGGCATTCGCCGTCTTTCATGATCGGCACGCCACCCTCTAGCATTCCCTCGATCTGCGGCGCGGAGAGGAAAGAGTAACGGCCACCGTTGATCATGTCTTCGTAGATCTTGCTCTCGCGCCGCCCCAACGCCGCGGTGCGTGCTTTTGCCTGCGCAATATAGGTACTCACTGGCGCCACCCCATCCAGGCGCTGCAGGTGCAGCAGATGGCCGCCCTCGTCCGCAATGGCAATGACCACAGCCCAATGATTCTTCACGGCCTCGGCTTCGGCGGCAGCGGCAATGGCCTTGGCGTCTGCAAGTTCGAGCGTGTGCTTGGTTTTCATGGTCCAGTCCTCAGATGATCAGATACAAAAAAGATACAGGAGCATAGCCTCTTCAGGGTATCTACAGGTCTCTCTCAGCGCATTGATTTTCACAATACAAAAACACATTTCGGGACGCTGCACGCATCTTTTTGATTTTCAAGGGAATTTTTCATTCTTTCCGTACTCCATACGTACAATGGGACGCTGAGCCGCTGTTGCAGCGTCTTGCATTCCTTTACCTTAGCTTTACTTGCTTTTCGTTCACCACCAAGAGGAGAACCCAACGCATGAATGATCGAGTCCAACCTTTCGGCTACGCTGACGCCTCTGGCGGCGGCCTGGTCTCACAAGAGCAGCGCAACAAAGTGCTGCGCAACACCTACTGGCTGCTGGCGCTCAGCCTCGTGCCCACCGTACTGGGTGCATGGCTTGGCGTGGCCACGGGCATCACACGCAGCCTGACAGGCGGCGTCGGTCTGATCGTTTTCCTGGCAGGCGCCTTCGGCTTCATGTTCGCCATCGAGAAGACCAAGAACTCTGCTGCCGGCGTGCCGGTCCTGCTGGGCTTCACCTTCTTCATGGGCCTGATGCTCTCGCGCATGATCGCCATGGTGCTGGGCTTCAAGAACGGCTCCGAGCTGGTCATGACCGCCATGGGCGGCACGGCAGGCGTATTCTTTGTCATGGCCAGCCTGGCCAGCGTGATCAAGCGCGACATTTCCGGCATGGGCAAATGGCTCTTCGTCGGTGCGCTGGTCATCGTGGTGGGCGCCATCGTCAACGTGTTCGTCGGCTCCACGACCGGCATGCTGGTCATCAGCACCCTGGCCATTGGCGTGTTCAGCTTGTTCATGCTGTATGACCTCAAGCGCATCATCGATGGCGGCGAGACCAACTACATCAGCGCCACATTGGCTCTGTACCTGGACATTTTCAACGTGTTCCAGAGTCTGCTGGCCATCCTGGGCATCACCAGCGGCAACGACTGACGCCCTGATCCTCCACAAGGGCCCCAAAAATGGGGCCCTTTTCTTTGGATCTAAAAAAATCTTTGCAATCCAGATGGCCGCACTCAGGATATGCCTCATCTGGCAGCTATAATGCGTAGTTCGCGGTGGCTATAGCTCAGTTGGTAGAGTCCCAGATTGTGATTCTGGTTGTCGTGGGTTCGAGTCCCATTAGCCACCCCACCCTATAGAAGAAAGCCCGCTACATCCGTAGCGGGCTTTTTGTTTGTGGCCTTCCTTTAATTCGAGCCCCACCAAACACCGCTCCAAGCTCCTATAAACTGAGGCGCCCACCATCGGGCTTCATCTGGAGCATTCCATGCGCAAGTTCTTGATTCTGGCGGCCCTGGCAACCGCATTCGCCAGCCCAGCCTTTGCCGCCAACAAGCAACAGGAAGTCATGAAATCCTGCAACACCGCCGCCACCGGCAAGAAAGGTGACGAGCGCAAAGCGTTCATGAAATCCTGCCTCTCTGACGGGCGCAAAGCGCAGCAGGAAAAAATGAAGACCTGCAACGCAGATGCCGCCGGCAAAAAAGGTGATGAGCGCAAGGCGTTCATGTCTCAGTGCTTAAGCAAATAGAAAACGCTTGCAGTCGCAGGAGGCGCGTCACGCACGAGCCTTCCACATGGTGACTATTCTTTCATTCACGCGATAGGCAGCAGGTCTGCGTCACCTTTCCAGCGCCCCTGGATCCTCTTCCGCGTGAGAATATGACAAAAAAAGTCCCGGGATCTGCGGGACTCTTTTCAGTCTGCTGGCCAGCCCCTTGTATGGAGCCAGCCAGA
Source organism: Ottowia sp. VDI28 (assembly GCF_049532675.1). NCBI lineage: Bacteria > Pseudomonadati > Pseudomonadota > Betaproteobacteria > Burkholderiales > Comamonadaceae > Ottowia > Ottowia sp. VDI28. Next base: position 4,941,775 of record NZ_CP149820.1, read on the forward strand.
AACAAATCCATCAACGCTCGGCGGCAGTCACCGGCAGTTCGAGGGATGGCGTTGGCACCAGGATTTCAGCCTTGTAGCGAGTCTTCAGCATGTCGTAGTACGCCATCGCTTCCGCCGTACCCCAAACCTGCTCGTAACGAAGAAGCTCCTGCGCAGCCACATCGGCCGCGGGGGCAGTTCTTGGAACGATCTTGTTGACCCGGGTCACGGCGTATCCCTCTAACCCTAGATCAACACCCACGAAAACCGGCGGCTTGGTGGCGTCTGCCCGCAACACGGCTTCCACCAGTTTGGCAGATTGTTCGTGCGGATTCTCACGCGAAAGCACGACGGGCGCGGGCAGCGTGGTGGCGCTGTCGGGCTTGGCACGCCAGGCAGCCAGGCGAGCTTCGCCTTCCTTGCGAGCCATCTCGGCGCCGCGGTCCTTGATGAAAGCGGCGCGCACTTGGTCCTTCACTTCGGCGAAAGGCTTGGCGTGCGCTGCGGTGTATTGCGTGATCCGGCCTGCAGCCAGTTGGTTAGGACCGATTTCAATAGCTTCCGTATTGCGCTTTTTGCTGAGAGATTCAGACGAGAACAGCGCTGACAGGAACTTGGAGGAAGCCAGTGCCCCGCTGGCACCAGTCGCGGGTGCGCGCGCCACGTTGTTCGCGGTTTGAACAGGCAGCTTCAGCTTGTCTGCAACGGGCTGCAGGCTGTCAGGCTGCTCGAACACGCCGTTGGTGAAGTTCTCACCCATTTCGCTGAACTGGCGCTGCGCCTGCTCGGTACGCATCTGCTCTTCCAGCTTCGGACGCAACTCCTGGAAAGACGGAATCACCGCGGGCTTGATATCCGTCAGTTCGATGATGTGATAGCCGAACTCGCTCTCCACCACGCCACTGACATCGCCTTTCTTGGCCAGTTCGTAGGTGGTCTTGCTGATGGTGGGATCAATGCCCTTGTCGCTTTGGAAGAAGCCCAGATCGCCACCATTGGGGGCGCTCATGTCATCTTGCGAGGAGCTTTTGGCCACAGCGGCAAAGCTGCCAGGCGTTTTCTTGATTTCGGCCAGCAACTCTTCCGCCTTGGCCTTGGCTTTCTCGCGTTCGGCAGCCGGAGCCCCCTTGGGCGCATTGATCAGGATGTGGCTGGCGCGCCGTTCTTCCTTGGTACCGAAAGCGGCCGCGTTCTGGTCGTAGTAGGTCTTGAGTTCCTGCTCGCTCACGGGCACTGACTTCTTGACGCTCGCCAGATCCAGCACGATGTATTCGATGTTGGCCGACTCAGGCGCCTGGTACTGGGCAACATGGCTCTTGTAGTAGCCCTCGAGGTCGGCATCCGTCGGATTGATCTTGCTCGCGAAATCAGCCGGGGAGAAACGCGCGATCTGCACTTCACGCTGCTCCAGGAAAGCGCCGAGCGCCAAATCCGACTGCGCCTGGCTGGCCAGCCCGCTGGCCACCACACCACCCAATACCTGACGCGCGGAAAGATCAGCACGCACGTTGGCTTCGAAGCTTTCAGGCGTGTGGCCCTGGCGCGCCAGCAACTGGCGGTACAGGTCCATGTCCAGCGAGCCATCCGGCTTGCGCAACGAGGCAATGGTGGAATCGTTCTGCAGCTCGGCAGTCAGGCGCGCGTCGGTAGCCACCAGATGCTCATTGGTGGCGGCAGCGGCAAGCACACGGTCTCGCACCAGGCGTTCCAGCGTGCTGTATTTCATGGCCGGGGTATCCAGCATGCGCAGGTCGATGTTGGGATTGGCCGCACGCAAGCGATCGATTTCCTGCCGGTGCGCATTGTCCCATTCCGTCTGCGTGATGTTTTTGCCGTCTACGCGGGCCACCTTGCCGGTGCCTTCGTTCATGCGGCTGTAGCCATCGATGCCGAACAAGACAAACGATGGAATGACCAACAGGAACAGGACCACCATGATGATCCTGGTGTGGTTACGAACAAAATTGAACATGCACGAAACTCTGTTTGGCTGACCGAAATAGAAAAGGCGAACCACTGTTCGCCTTCGTTTTGGTGGGATTTGGAGCCATTTTACTTCTTTAGCCCCACCCCTCAGAACGCAGCGCGCCAGCCAGCCTGCGCAACCCTGGCCGCCTCGAAAGCATTGATGTCAAAATTAGTTACATTGATGCATATCCGCCATGAGCGAGGAGGCCATCCATGACACAGAAAATCGTGCAGATCAGCGCTGGACGAGACCGCTCCATCGCGCTGGACAACGAAGGACGCGCCTGGGGCTGGGGCAGCGTGAAAGTACTGGGCGCGGCATTGCCTCCCGGCTATCCTGCGGACTTGTGCCTTTCCAACCCGACCGAAATTGGCCACAACCGGTATGCGCAACCGGTACCGCAGCGCCTGAATCCAGAAGGTCTGCCCTTTGCCCTGGTCGCCGACGGCCATGCGGATACAGTCGCCGTACGCCGCGAAGGTACCGTTCTAGCGTGCCGCCCCGTGGTGTCGCCTGAACACGGTGTACAGCGCGCGCCTGTCGCCGGCCTGCCCGGATCGCCCACACAAGTGGTGCAAACCGAATCGGCCGCATTTGCGTTGTATGCCGACGGCACAGTGTGGTCCTGGGGCATGCGGGTGCAAGGACAGCTGGGGCGCGACAGCGACAGCCTGATGGCCGCCCCGAAAAGCATCGATGCGCTCCCTCCTGTGGCCTCGCTGGCAGCCGGCCATGGCCATGTGCTGGCGCTTGACCGCAAGGGCCGTGTCTGGACCTGGGGTGCCAACGCGGCAGGCCAATTGGGCCAAGGCGACCTGATTCAGAAAGGCGTCCCGCGGAAGCTCGATTTGCCGGTGCGCATACGCCGTATTGCCGCGGGCGACACGCACAGCCTTGCGGTAGATGATGCGGCGCGCCTATGGGCCTGGGGCTCCAACCATCATGGCCAGGCTGGCGAACTGAACGCACGCCACATTTCCCGGCCTACCCGGGTAGGCACACAGTTTCCCGTCGCCCAGATCGATGGCGGCATGTTCTATTCCGTGGCCACCTCGGTCCACGGCGACGTCTTTGCCTGGGGATGGAACGGACTGGGGCAACTCGGCGCGCAAGTGCCCTCCGCATCCGCTCGCCCCGTGCGCTTGAAAGCCCTGAGCCGTGTCACACAGCTTTCGGCGGGAACCAGTCATGTTCTGGCGCTCAGCGAGCAAGGCGTGCACGCGTGGGGCAACAACCGCTGTTCCGCCTGCGGGGATTTCCCGTCCGTCGAGGTACTGCCTCGTCCCAGCCTTGTAGCCCTTGCTTGAAAGACGGTGCCATGACCTCTTCGAATTCCCTCGAAAACACCAGCCGGCCTTTCGCGCAGCCACGCCGCCGCGACGTTCTTCAATGGATGTTTGGCCTGACGGCTGGCACAGCCGTGTTGCCCTTGGCCGGTTGTGGCGGCAGTGGCAGCGATGCCGCCACCGAAGACACGCTCCCCGAGCCGCAGGTGCTGACGGCCGCCAATGGCAAGCTGGAACTGGAGCTCAAGGCCCAGTACACCACCCAAGCACTGGACATCGCACTGAGCCAGGCGCCGGCCTACCCCGGCGTATCAACCCGGACCGCCACCTATCTGCGCAGTTTCAACGGGCGTTATGCGGCCCCCACGCTGGTGCTGAGCCAGGGTGACACCCTGCGCATCCTGCTGAACAACCAGTTGCCGCCGAACACCCGGCAAACGGGCGTGGGCTATCTGAACTTCCAGAACAGCACGAACCTTCACTTTCATGGCCTGCACGTGGACCCCCGCGAGATCCGCCCTGGGGTTTTTGGAGACTACGTGGTCGATACCGCCGAAGGCGGGGTGCTGCCGGGGCAGACCCGGCAGCACGAGCTGGCCATTCCTTCCGACCACACCAACGGCATCTACTGGTATCACCCTCACCTGCACGGATCGTCGAACGTGCAGGTCTCAAGCGGCATGTTTGGCGCCATCATCATTCGCGACCCGTCCGACCGCTTCATTACCTCGCCCGACATCCGCGAGCGCGTGATTCATGTGCACAAGCTCAACCTAAATGACGGACGCACGGACTCCTTCAAGGACTCCGTCAATGCCCCGACCTCCGCCTTTCTGCTGAACGGGGCCTACCAGCCCACCATCGTGATGCGGCCGGGTGAAGTGCAGAACTGGCATCTGATCAATACATCCTCGTTCTACCCTTTCAATCCAGTGCTTGATGGGCACACGCTCTGGGGCTACGCCAAGGACGGCAACGTCTACGATCGCCGGTTCAAGCCTATGAACGCCGAAACCACAGGCCAGTTTGACGACGCCCACTGGCCGGGGAATGCACTTTTTCCGGGCAACCGCCACTCACTGGTCGTCAAGGCCAGCGATACACCCGGCACCTACTATCTGCGCGCCATGAAGGCGCCGTCCAGCGAGGTGGATGAAGAAATCGTGGCGCGTGTGGTGGTGGAGGGCTCGCCGATGAGCACCCCCTGCCGTCCGCGTCCGATCTGCCACGCTACGACGATCACATTCCGATTACGGATCAGGAGCTGGCGGACCATGGCGGCAAGCAGCGCAATCTGGTCCTGGCCGTGCTCAACAAGGACGATGAGCGGGTGATGAAACCTATCCCTGAAGGTGAAGACTGGTTCGCGCCGCCCGAGGAAGGTTTCATGACGGACAGCGTCTTTGCAGCCGGCTCAGTGGGAAGTAAGCTCATCCCCTTTCAGTCTTCGCTGACGGTCACCCAGACCGTAGCGCTCAATGCCGTCGAGGAGTGGACCATTCATAGTCTCAATGGCTACCCGCATCCATTTCACATCCACGTGAATGACAGCTACGTCGTGAAGATCAATGGCAACCCAGTCACGCCGTTCTGGGCAGACACCATACCGGTCCCCATCAATGGCAACGTGACCTTCCGTATGCGCTTTTCAGACTTCTCCGGCAAGTTTGTATGGCATTGCCACGCCCTGGATCATGAGGACATGGGCATGATGCAATTGGTGGACGTGGTGGCCTGATCAAGCTGAAAGGGCAACGAAAAAGGGCTTAGATCTCTCTAAGCCCTTCTCGTTTTTTTGACGTTTTTAGGTGGTGGGTGCTAACGGGGTCGAACCGCTGACCTACGCCTTGTAAGGGCGCCGCTCTACCAACTGAGCTAAGCACCCCACCGGATAACGCCGGAATTAGTTCAGTGCATCCTTCAAGGCTTTGCCCGGACGGAATTTTGGCACCTTTGCTGCCTTGATTTTAATCGTTGCGCCAGTACGCGGGTTACGGCCCGAGCGTGCCGCCCGCTTGCCAACGGCAAACGTGCCGAAGCCAACCAGTGAAACAGTACCGCCCTTGCGCAAAGTTGTCTTGACGGCTCCGATTGTAGCTTCCAATGCACGGGTGGCCGCAGCCTTGGAAATATCTGCGTTCTTGGCAATGTGTTCGATCAGCTCGGTTTTGTTCACAAAGGTGCCCCTCGTTTCAAGAATTGTGAATTTGGTCAAGCAACTCTGGACGCGCATTGGATGCGCTGCCCATATTCTTCCCTATTGCTCGGCCGGCCATTTCAGCGCTGAATGTGGTTTGTGTCCACAGCCAGTCCATGTGTCGCCAGCGAACCGCTGAATCACCAGCGAGGGAGCATTCTAGACCGAATTACTCGTCTCACTGTGCTGAATCACTCTACATATGCGCATGCGCAACACTACACAACACATGCTCACACTTTAGGTGCCCTGACCACCAGGCTCACCCCTACTGCCGTCAACGCGGTGCCGAGTATGGTCGTCGCGGTAATGGGCTCACTGAACAGCACCCAGGCGATAAGTGCCGTGGTGGGGGGCACCAGGTACATCAGGCTGGCCACGGAGGCCGCCGCGCCGCGCTGGATCAGCATATAAAGCAGCGAGCTGCCACCCAGCGTGAGACCCAGTACCGACCACGCCATGGCGCCAACGACCTCGGCATTCCATTGCACCGAATCAGGCTCGAGCCATGCCAGGGGCGCGGTCATCAGAGCCGCTGCCAGCAACTGCACGGCGTTGGCGCTGCGTACATCGCAGGGTTTGACGAATTGTTTTTGATAGAGCGTGCCGGCGGTGATGGCCACCAGCGCCACGAGTGCCCACGCCATGTTAGTGACGGTCACGTGATCATTCGGGCTGCCATGGGTGAGCTTGTTCGACACCACAAGCACCAGACCGGCAAAGCCCAGCAACAAGCCAAGCCACTGCCGGCCGCTGACCCGGTGAGCGGCTCCGCCCGCAGAAGAAAGCCAGATGGCTGTCAGCACGGGCTGGATACCGACGATCAGCGACGAGAGCCCGGAACCCATGCCGCCCTTGACTGCCGCCCACACGCCTCCCAGGTAGAGCCCGTGCATCAGCATGCCAGTGATGCCCAGGTGAACCCATTGGAGCCCGGTTTGCGGCCAGCGCACGCCCGCCATCACGATCCAGAGCGTGAAGCAGACCACGGACAGCAGGTAGCGCAGTAGCAGGAACGTGAACGGCGGCGCATAGGGCATGGCGTAGCGCGCCACGATGAAGCCCGTGGACCAGATGAGGACGAACACCGCAGGCATGCTGCGGATCAAGGTGCGGCTATCGGCAGTGCCGCTCATTTCGCATGAGCGCGAATGTCCGGAAGCGCCTTCTGCAGGTAATAGATCATCGACCACACGGTGAGCACGGCAGCTATCCAGATGAGCACCGTGCCCCAAAGACGTGTATCGATCAGATCGAACACTCGGCCATCGTAGAGGAGGAAAGGGATGGCGACCATTTGCACCGCGGTCTTGACCTTGCCGAGCATGTGCACCGCCACGCTCCTGCTGGCACCGATCTTGGCCATCCATTCGCGCAGCGCCGAGATCGCGATTTCGCGGCCGATGATGATGAGCGCCACGAACACATCGGCACGCTGCAGGTGCACCAGCACCAGCAGTGACGCGCACACCAGGAATTTATCGGCCACTGGATCGAGGAAAGCGCCGAACGAGGACGTCTGGTTGAGCCGGCGTGCCAGGAAGCCGTCGAGCCAGTCCGTCCAGGCGAAGACGATGAACATCGCGGTGGCCACCAGGTTGCGAGTTTCGGCCGCCAACGGCAGGTAGAACACCCCGACGATGAGCGGAATCGCAACGATGCGTGTCCAAGTCAGGATCGTGGGGATGGTGAAGAACATGGCAAGGATTGTGGCATGACCGAAAGGAAATCAATGCAACGCCCGATATATCTCCTCAGCCAGTTGCCGCGAAACCCCTTCCACCGTGGCCAAATCTTCCACGCTGGCAGCCTCCACACCACGCACTCCGCCAAAACGCTGCAGCAGGCGCGCACGGCGCTTGGGGCCGATGCCGGGGATTTCCTCGATACGGCTGCCGCCCACGCGCACCCGGGCGCGTTGCGCGCGCATGCCGGTAATGGCAAAGCGGTGGGCCTCGTCGCGGATCTGGGCGACCAGCATCAGCGCAGCTGAATCCATGCCGAGATACACGGTTTCACGCCCATCGGCGAACACCAGCTCCTCCAGCCCCACTTTGCGGCCTTCGCCTTTCTTGACGCCGACGATCAGCGAGAGATCCAGGCCCAGGGAGGCAAAAACCTCGCGCGCCATCGCGACCTGCCCCTTGCCGCCGTCCACCAGCACCAGATCAGGCATGCGCGCGGCGGAGGAGGTGTCCTCGGCCTGCATGGCTTCCGCGACCTTGCCGTACCGGCGCTGCAGTACCTGGCGCATGGCGGCATAGTCATCGCCCGGGGTGATTCCCTCGATCTTGTAGCGCCGGTATTCACCGGCCTGCATGCGATGGCTTTGGAACACCACGCAACTGGCCTGCGTGGCCTCGCCAGCGGTGTGGCTGATGTCGAAGCACTCGATGCGCAGTTGCTCGATGTTGTCTGGCGCCAGATCCAGCGCTTCCACCAGCGCCCGAGTGCGGGCCTGCTGCGAGCCCTCTTCCGCGAGCAGCCGCGCCAGTTGCAGCGCCGCATTCTGCTGGGCCATTTCCAGCCACACACGGCGCTGGCCGCGCGGCGCGTGCTGGGCGCTGATTTTTGTGCCGAGCTCTTCCGACAGCGCCTTGAGCAACGCAGCGCTCACAGGCTCACTGGTGATCAGCGAGGCCGGCACGGGTACACCCAGGTAATGCTGCGCGATGAAGGCATGCAGCACCTGCGCCTCCACGGTACGCTGCTCCTCATCGTCCCGTTCCGCTGCCAGGGCCTGCGCATCTTCCACATGCGTGGGAAAGTAGGCCCTGTCTCCCAAATGCCGCCCGCCGCGCACCATGGCGAGGTTGACGCAGGCCCGCCCGCCCTGCACCTTCACGGCCAGGATGTCGGCATCGGCATCCGACCCCACTTCCACCGCCTGCTGGTGCAGCACGCGCGAGAGCGCCTGCATCTGGTTGCGTATCTCGGCGGCCTGCTCGAACTCCAGCGCGGCCGAATGCGCCATCATGCGGCTTTCAAGCGTTTGCAGCACGGTCTGCGTTTCGCCGCGCAGGAATTGCTCGGCATGCCGCACATCACGCGCATAGTCCTCCACGCTGATGTGGCGCACACAAGGCCCCGTGCAGCGCTTGATCTGATAGAGCAGGCAAGGCCGGGTGCGGTTGGCGAACACGGTGTCTTCACAGGTGCGCAGGCGGAAGACCTTCTGCAGCAACAGAATGGTTTCCTTGACGGCCCAAGCCCCCGGATAGGGGCCAAAGTAGCGGTGCCGCTTGTCGGTGGCGCCGCGGTAATACGCGATGCGGGCATAGGCATCAGGTGCAGGAGAACCGGTGCCGTCGTCTTGCGGCGCTTTCAGGCCGCTCCCGGTGATCTTGAGATAGGGATAGCTCTTGTCGTCGCGAAAGATGATGTTGTAGCGCGGCGCCAGCGTCTTGATGAGGTTGTTCTCAAGAATCAGCGCTTCGGCTTCCGAACGCACCACTGTGGTGTCGAGCCGGGCGATCTTGCTCACCATGTGGCCGATGCGGGTGCCGCCGTGGTTCTTCTGAAAATAGCTGGACACACGCTTTTTCAGGTTGCGGGCCTTGCCCACATAAAGCACCTGGTCGGCCGCGTCGTAATAGCGGTACACCCCAGGCAAGCCGGGCAACGAGGCCACCTGAGCCAAAAGCTCGGGACTGTGGGCAGGCAGCGCCTCGGAAGGCGTGGGGCTCTCTGGTATTTCTGGCAACGGCGGAAAATCGCTCATGGCGGAAGTTTAGGCACAATGCGGCGCGTGCATGATTCCACGCCCCTTCTCACCTGGGATATCTTCTGCAAGGTCGTCGATAACCATGGCGACCTAGGGGTCTGCTGGCGCCTGTCTGCCCAGTTGGCAGCACAGGGCCAGCGCGTGCGCTTATGGGTGGACGATGCCGGTGCCCTGCCCTGGATGGCCCCTGGCGCGCTCGAGGGGCATTGGCCCGGCGTACAGGTCATGCCCTGGCGCCAGCCCATGCCCGCCCTTGATCTTGAAGGCCTGCCATTGGCCGATGTCTGGATCGAAGCCTTCGGCTGCGAGGTCCCGCCCGAATTCCTCGCGTGCTTCATGCCGGCGGTTGAATCCGCCGGCCAGGCGCCGGTCTGGATCAATCTTGAATACCTGAGTGCCGAAAGCTACGTGGAGCGCATGCACTGCCTGCCCTCACCCGTGCTGCAAGGATCTGCGGCAGGACAAACCAAATGGTTTTTCTATCCAGGCTTCACTCCGCGCACGGGAGGCCTTCTGCGCGAACCCGATCTGGAAGCCCGCCAGGCGGCATTCGACCGGGCAGCCTGGCTGGCAGCGCACCAGATTGCCTGGCACGGCGAACGCCTGGTTTCCTTGTTCTGTTATGAGCCCAAGGCGTTGGGCGGCTGGCTGAATCAGTTGGCCCAAGGCCCGGAACCGACGCGCATGCTCGTCACGCCAGGGCGTGCCGCGGCGGCCGTCCAGGCCGCGCTCTCCGGCCAGCAAGCTCAAAGGGAACCTCCTCAGTGGGGATCTCTGTCGTTCTCGTACCTGCCTTACTTGCCCCATGGCGCTTACGACGAGTTGCTGTGGGCATGCGATCTGAATTTTGTGCGCGGGGAAGACTCCGTGGTACGGGCCCTCTGGGCAGGCAAACCCTTTGTGTGGCATATCTACCCGCAAGACGATGACGCCCACCATGCCAAGCTGGATGCTTTCCTGAACTGGCTGGATGCGCCCAGCTCATTGCGGCATTTTCACCACACTTGGAACGCCATCAGCCCCGAGCCTTTACCCGTGCCGGACCTGCCCGTCTGGCATGCCCGCGTGCAGGCGGCCCGCGAACGGCTGCGCCTGCAGGAGGGCCTAGCCTCGCAGTTAATGCAGTTTGTAGCCGAAAAGCGATAGAATTCAAGGCTTTGCGGAAATTGCCGGACCGCCCTGGTGTGCCAGAGTGCTCAGTTCGCCACCTTTTCGCCTCCGCTGCAGCGCGCCAGGATCAACAGACACCCCCAGTGCATGAGCAGCGCTGCTCATCCTTCACTCACTGGAACATAGCTATGAAAATCGCCCAGGAAATCCGCGCCGGCAACGTCATCATGCACGGCAAGGACCCGATGATCGTTCTTCGCACCGAATATGCCCGCGGCGGCCGCGGCGCTGCCACCGTGCGCATGAAGCTCAAGGCCTTGCTCAACAACATGGGCACCGAAGTCGTCTTCAAGGCCGACGACAAGATGGACCAGGTCATCCTAGACCACAAGGAATGCACCTACTCCTACTTTGCCGACCCTATGTACGTCTTCATGGACGGTGAGTACAACCAGTACGAAGTCGAAGCCGGCAACATGGGCGACGCGCTGAACTACCTGGAAGACGGCATGGCCGTTGAAGTGGTGTTCTACGACGGCAAGGCCATCTCCGTCGAACTGCCCACTTCCATCGAGCGTGAAATCACCTGGACCGAGCCCGCTGTGAAGGGCGACACCTCCGGCAAGGTGCTGAAGCCCGCCAAGATCTCCACCGGCTTTGAAATCCCGGTGCCGCTGTTCGTCTCCCAAGGCGACCGGATCGAAATCGACACCCGCACTGGCGAATACCGCAAGCGCGTCTGAAGGCAACCGCCCGAAACGGCGGTCACCCTCCATGAAAAAGGCTCCGAAAGGGGCCTTTTTCATTTGAAGCAAGGCATTCATGCTGGGTTTCTAGCTTCTTTTATCATAGCGATCATGGACACCACCGAAGACATCAAGGACTCATCCCACTCTTCGCTTGCCGATGCCTGGGCTGAACTACAGGCCCACGCCGATCACGGCGAGCCTCTGGAGCCGGACGCCTACCGCCTGGCCTTCGCCGATCCCGAATTCCTGCTGCGCAAGGAAATCCGCGGCATCCGCTTTCAGTTGGAACTGCTTAAGCCCGAACTGGGTCTGCAGGCTGCTGGCGTGCACAACACCATCGTGGTATTTGGCAGCGCCCGCTTCGTGTCGCCAGATGCCGCAGAAACCCAACTTGCCGCCGCTCGCGTACAGGGTGATCCGCAGCTCATCGCCCTGGCTGAGCGAGCACTGCGCACCTCTGCGTACTACGAGCAATCGCGGGAATTCGGCCGACTGGTGGCTCAGTACAGCCTCAGGCTGCCCCAGGAAGAGAAGCTGTTCATCTGTACCGGCGGCGGGCCAGGCATCATGGAAGCAGCCAATCGAGGCTCCCACGATGTGGGTGTACCGTCTGTCAGCTTGAACATTGCTCTGCCGCATGAACAATCGGCCAACCCCTACGTCACGCCGAGCCTGTCGTTCAAGTTCCACTATTTCGCGCTGCGCAAAATGCACTTCCTGATGCGCGCAAAGGCACTCATCGTGTTTCCCGGGGGATTCGGCACATTGGATGAGCTATTCGAGGTGCTTACCCTCGTGCAGACAAAGAAAGCCAAGCCTGTTCCCATCGTGCTGTGCGGCCGCGACTACTGGAGCCGCATGCTGCACCTGGATACGCTGGTCGACGAAGGCACCATCTCGCCCGACGACCTGCATCTGTTCACCACGGTAGACACGGCCGCCGAAGCATGGTCGGTGGTTCAGAATTTCTACAAGCTGTAGGCGCCTTCCTCAAGAAAAGGGCAGTTGTTCATCCGATCGGAGAGCGCGACACTTCGCGCACCGATCGAAGTCGTACGGTGCGCTGAAAGAACAGGCTATTGGGCACGCGTAGCCAACTAGGCTCCTTTCCAGGCTCAGCCTCTTCACGCAAGGTGGTGTAGATGAGGTTGATGTCCATCACCTCGCCGCCAAGCCCTGGCTTGTCGCCCCCTTCAAGCAGCTCTATGTGGTCGTGCAGTCCAAACGGGCGCGTCACGAAAATCAACAGAGCGCAGAAGATGTTGGAGAGCACGCTCCAGGCCGCGAAGAAGGCAACTGCGGCCACAGTGGCGAAGCCGGTGAACGCCGTCCAGATCACCGTGCCCGAAACGCCCAGCCGGTCCATGATCAGCAACAGCGCTGCGCTGATAAGAATAAAGCTCACCAGCCGCCGGCTGCCGACGATCAGCTCAAGCGGGAGCTGCTTTTCCCGGCCTAGCCGATTGATGAACCGGTGCAACAAGGAGCGCAGCAGCAACGCTGCCAGGATCACCAAGGCCGACTGCAAGCCGATGGCAATGAGATCGATCCACGGATGAGCCCAACCGGGCAGAATATCTTTCAAGTGTGTCATCAAGGATGGGAGTCATAGGCGTGCCAATTGCTCTCGCGCGAAAAGCATCGAGCCTCTTGGCTCAGCGAATCGAGCGTAGCGCCGGCCTGGGATATACCGGCGTATTCGCCGGATTAGGGCGTGTTCCCACTAAATTCGCCCCCGCGCCGGGGACTGCCGCGCTGTAGTGCAAGGCGCGCCTTGCCGCCAAGGTGCGATCCTTGGCAAGAGGCGCAACGCAGCAATACGGCGCGGCAGTCCCCGGCCCGAAGGGTGAGGTATTGGCCAGCCGCACTCGGCGTTGCCAACCCTCGCCGGGTGTCCAACCCGGCTGCGGTTGGCGCCTTGATTGCCGCTGGCCAATACCTCACGCGGGGGCGAATTTAGTGGGAACACGCCCTAGCTTGAAGCGATGAGCGTTTCGCGGAGAACTCGCTTCAGCACCTTGCCATAGCTGTTCTTCGGAAGCGCATCTTCCCACACATAACGCTTCGGCCGCTTGAACCGGGCGATGCGCTCAAGGCAGTGAGCATCCAGTTCCTGCTCGGCAACGGAAGCTCCCACGGCTTTGACCACAAAGGCCACGACCACCTCCCCCCATTCGGCGTCGGGCACCCCCACCACGCAAACTTCCGACACGGCCGGATGCGTCAGCAAGGCCTCTTCAACCTCTCGTGGATAGATGTTGGTGCCGCCGCTGATCACTACATCCTTGCTGCGGTCGCGCAGCGTCAGGTAGCCTTGCTCGTCCAGCGAGCCCATGTCGCCGGTGTAGAGCCAGCCATCACGCAAGGCATCCGCCGTCCCCTTCGGATTGCGCCAGTAACCCGCCATCACCACATCGCTGCGGCAGATGATCTCACCTGTCTCACCGGCAGGCAGATCGCGGCCATTCCCATCCACCACACGAACCTGCGTGCCGGTTCGCGCGATACCCACCGAGCCGAGCAGGCTGGCCTCGCGGCTCTCATGATCGGCCCGCCGCAGCCAGGTGATCGTCATCGGCGATTCGCCCTGTCCATAGATTTGCACGAAAACCTGGCCGAATGCCGCAAGAGCCTTGTTCAGTTCCTCGACGTACATGGGACCGCCGCCATAGATGATGGTGCGCAGCCCCGACGGCCTGCGGCCCCCAGCCGCCTCTGCCGCGAGGCGAAGTCGCTGCACCATGGTAGGCGCAAGGAAGGCTCCGCAGCCGGGATGCGCGTCGCACAGATCGAGAAATGTGTCTGGCTCAAATCCCGGTGGGTCAGGAATCACCTGCCGGGCACCCCGGGCCACATAAGCCGGAATGTAGATCCCCGAACCATGCGACATGGGCGCTGCATGGATCTGGCTGCAGGTCTCGTCGATGGCCTCCACATCGGCAAGGTGCGACACCGTCATGGCGATCAGGTTGCGCTGCGTCAGCATGGCGCCCTTGCTCCGGCCAGTGGTGCCGCTGGTGTAGAACAGCCACGCCAGCGCTTCAGGTTCGGTCGTGCGGGGCTCCGCAGGCGCGCCGCTGAAAAACGCTTCGTAGCCCGCTTCGCCGATGGTGATCACCCGATCGCCCGAGTGCGGCAGCGCCTCACGCAACCCCGGCGCAAGCGCTGGCGAAGCGAATAGCCAGGACGGCTCCGCATCCTGCGCAATCTCAGCGACTTCTCGGGGATGCAACTTATAGTTCAAGGGAACAACAGCGCTGCCAGCAGCCCAGGCGCCGAAAACCAGTTCCAGATACTCTGGACAGTTCTCGCTGAAGATGGCGATGCGCAGCGGCTCAGCGCCCAGGGCACCTGCCAACCGCAGAGCCCGATCGTGCAGCTGTGCCCAACTTTGCACGCAGCGTGTTCCGCTGAACACCGCCTTGGCCTCTGGCCAGCGCCGCGCAGTGCTTTCGAGTAGAGAGAAGAGGTTCATAGCCTTGATTACTTCCACACGCCTCTCAAGAAACTGCCATCCCAAAAGCAAGCACCGCTTCCATGACTATTTGCCAGTCAGCGTCGCCATCTCCTCCAAGCTGGCAGGCTAACCAGCATGATAGTGGGTTGCTCGCGAATCACGGCAATCCGTGGCACCAGTCAGCAATCAACCGGCAACAGGCACGCTTGTGCTCTGGTTGGTCGAAGAGGTAGTGCTTGGCACCCTGGATCGGTGTGAGCCATTTCCTCTCGTGCTTCACGCCTTCATACAGCATCCTTGCATGACCGGGGTAACAGCCAGGATCCGCCGTTCCATAGATCACATGCACCGGAACTTGCACGGTATTCAAACGCTCCGGTCCATTGCCGTTGGAAAGGCGCATGCTCCATTGCGACAGCCATGAACGCAAACTCGTATAGTGCCCGATCGACGCGGGAATGAAGTTGGCGACTGCAGGCGGCCCCCATTGCGTGGTAGCCGCTCGATCGGAAGGATCCAGTGTCAGATCGACGTTGCGTGGATCCGCCATGGTGCCGTGCACCACAAAGGGAAGATCATCCACCCGGCCGTCTGTCTTCTCTTTCAGCAACGCCAATTGGTCGAGTGCCCATTGCGTGATGCGCTCACTGCGGGCCAATTGAGCTGCTTTGTAACGGTCCAGAAAGGCCGACGTATAGGGAGGTTTGTTATCCGCGTGGAAGAGATCCAGCTCGGGGTCGCGACGGAACGGGTCATGCTCATCCCAAATGGCGGGATCCAGCTTCTCGGTGAGCACGATGTTGCGCCCCGGGTGGGCCATGAGCATGATGAGCGCGTCGGCTGGCGGCAGATCGGCCCTGGTCAGATCCGGCGCCCCCCGCGGGCGGCGCTGTGATGGTCGGCTTTTCGGCCTGGTTCTGATAGAGCGCCACCAACCCTCCCCCGCCTGAGTTGCCGATCAGCACCACGCGCTGATACCCCTCGTTGCGCAGATGGCGGATGACGGAACCTATATCCACCACGCAGTGCTCCAGCAGCAGCATGGCCTCATTGCCTATGTAGCGCGTGCTCATGCCAATAGCGTCCACGCCGCATTCGGCCAAGGCATCCAGCGCGTAGTGCCCCATGAAGTTCGATGAGGGGTGAACCACCACCACGGCGGTCCTGGCGATAGGGCCGCCGATACCGGACGCCCGGTGCCGCGTGCACCATAGCAGGCCTGCACGGCGGGCCACGCCAGATTGCACATCCATATCCCCCATGCTCTGCATGGGAACGGCCAGGAGCTCACGCCGGTTCATTTTCAAGTTCATTTCTTGCATCAGCGTGCATTCCAGGAGGTGTAGTAATCAGCGCGTTCACTGCCCAACGCGGCCCCGCCGAGGAGCAGCGGCTTGAAGGTGTCGAGCATCACGGCGCACTCTTCGGTATGTTTGCCCACGCGTGCCGCGCCGCCCTGGTAGGCATCGGGATGTGGTCCATGGATGTGGCCCGCAGGGTGCAAGCTCAAGGCCCCGCGTTCGATGCCGCTGCCTTTGCGGCTGAAGAAATTGCCTTCCGCATAGAAAATCAGCTCGTCCGAATCCACGTTCGAGTGATAGGAAGGGATGGGCATGGCCCGCGGGTCATAGTCGAGCATCCGGGGCACGAAGTTGCAGAACACGCAACCGGGTGCCTCGAACACCTGATGGACCGGGGGCGGCCTGTGAAAGCTGCCCGTGATCGGGGAAAAATCGGCGATGTTCAGCGCATACGGGTAGTTGCAGCCAAACCAGCCCACCACATCGAAAGGATGGCGCTGGTAGGTGTAGCGAGTCAGGCCGTTGCGGTTCTTGACCAGCACATCGACTTCACTGCCCTCCATCAGCAACGGTCCCTGTGGCCGGCGCAAGTCGAGTTCGGAGTAAGGGGCTTCCTGGTTGTATTGGCCGTAAGCCGTCAAGTAGCGCCGAGGCGGCCGCACATGACCCGCAGTCTCGAAGACCAGTGCGCGAAACGGCTCACGACCTGTAGGCACCCAGCGGTGCGTGGTTGCCTTGGGGATGACCACGTAATCCCCGCGAGCCACATCGATGCTGCCGAAAACCGTCTCCAGGCGTGCGGCACCATCGTGCACATAGAGCAACTCGCCTCCCACGGCATTGCGATAGAGAGACGAAGGCCTTTCACTGACCATGAACGAAACCCGCACGTCCACGTTACCGCAGAGCACTGTGCGGTCCAGCACGGGATCGGCCGTGGCCTGCAGGTTCGCGGTGGTGAAAAGGCGTGGCAGCAGCGGGTGATTGGGCGTGAGCTCTTCCTCAGCGCAAGCCATGAGATCGCACTGCGTCACGGCCGAGGGCGCGTAGCGATGGTAGAGCAGTGACATGTTCGAGGAGAAACCCTCTTCGCCCATCACCTCCGCCGCATAGAGGCCACCTTCAGGACGTTGGAATTGGGAGAAGCGCTTGCGTGGGATATCACCCACTTGCATGAAATAGGGCATGGCGAGAACAAGAGCAAATGAAGGAATGTGATGGCGCCGAGCGTATAGAGCAGCCCCAAAAGTGTCATCCGGGTTTACGACAATAAAATAAAACACTGTTCCAAAATAATATCGCCATCCAGTTGATCGCGGCAAGGCGCGATCCGATCGAGGACGAGATGGAACTGACTTTCGAGGAGTACTTTCCCTACACGCACTACGCGGCCGCCGTGCCCGAGTTGTCCAAGGGCCGCGAAACAAAGCGGCACCGCGTGGTCATTGCCGGCGGTGGCCCCACGGGGCTGGCCCTGGCCCTGGGCCTGGCCAATCATGGTGTGGCCAGTGTGGTGCTGGAATCTGACGATACGGTGTGTTCAGGCAGCCGGGCCGGAGCCTTCACGCGCCGTACGCTGGAAATCCTGGAACAACTGGGCGTCATTGATGAAGTGATGAGAACGGGCCATTCCTGGAGCACGGGCTGGACCTACTTTCGCGATCGGGAAGTCTTCCGGCTGCAGATGCCGCATGACGACAGCCAGAAATACCCGCCGGCCATCAGCCACCTGCAGAACTACATCGAGCAATGCCTGGTGCATGCAGCCGAGCGCCGCAGCGACCTTATTGATTTGCGCTGGCAAAGCCGCGTGCATCAGATGGAGCAGCTTGAGAGCGGTGTTCGGGTGACGGTGCAAACCCCACAGGAAAGCTACACCCTGGAGACCGACTGGCTGGTGGCATGCGATGGTGGCCGCAGCACCGTACGAGAACTCATGGAGTTGCGGATGCAGGGCCAGCGGCATGAAGGCCGTTACGTCATCATCGATATCCGCATCGATACCGAAGGCCTGCCCGTAGGACGCCGCTGCTGGTTCGATCCGCCGTCCAAGCCAGGCGGGACCTTGCTCATGTACAAGAAGCCCGGCGGCATGCTGCGCTTCGACTATCAACTGCGGGACGAGGACGACGAGGCAGAGGAAATGAAACCCGAGCGCGTGTTCGCTCAGGTCGACAGGCACCTGCAAATGATGGGGATCCACAAGAAATGGAAACCAGTCTGGATGAGCCTGTACCGGGCCAGCGCCCTCACCCTTGAGCGCTACCGGCACGGGAGGGTCTTGTTCGCAGGCGATGCGGCCCACCTGGTCCCGATCTTCGGTGTGCGCGGAATGAACTCGGCCATCGATGATGCACACAACCTGGCATGGAAACTCGCTTACGTGGTGCGTGGATTAGCCGGTGCGCCTTTGCTCGAGACCTACAGCCAAGAACGCGTCTATGCGGCCCGCGAAAACCACCGCTTTGCCTCCAAGAGCGCCGAGTTCATGGCCCCTCCCACACCCGCAGCCCGTCTGATGCGCGATGCGGTACTCTCCCTGTGCACCAGTGACCCTTGGTTTAGCAGCCTCGTCAATCCGCGGCAGCACTCAGCCATTCCGTTGGTGTCATCGCCCTTGAATATGCCAGGGGATGTGTCCGATGTCTTCCATTGCGGCCCACGTCCTGGTGACATCCTGGCCGAGTGCCCGCTTGAGTTGAAGGGCCAGCCAGGCCACCTCAGCGATCTGCTGGGACCACGGTTCACCCTGCTCCACTTCAGCGTTTCGGGTGTCTTGCCTGTCGAATGGAAAGACACCACTGCCACGCTGTCATCTCGTGTGCCACTACAAGCTCACACGATCGCACGCGCCAAGTCCGAGCATGCGTCTGCGGTCGATGTCTCAGGCCGCCTCTTCACCATGTACGACGCCGCACCCGGCACGATCTATCTCGTACGGCCGGACGGTCACATCATGGGCCGCTGGAAACATCCGTCCCCTTCCGTACTCGAGGAAGCCTTGGCGCGAGCTCTGCAAACCGAAACGGAGACATTGTGATGAACGACGAAGATCTGGACGTGCTCTACACCAAGCTGTGCGAAAGGATGGGATCACTTGATCCGTCACAGGTGCAAATGGTGTTGGCTCGGCTGGCACTGCTCCTGATGAAACGCGTGGACGCCAGACAAGCCGTGGACGAAGCGATCGAACTCGCTCTCCAGGTGGAGTAGGGCCTTGAAGCGCCCCAAGAGGTGTTGCAAATCCAAAACCTTCGAAACCAAGGAGACATGACATGAGCGCATTCACACGCATCCTGGGCCTGGCAGCCCTTCTCGCCTGTGCGGCCCTGCCAGCCCAGGCCGCCGATGCATTCCCGCAAAATGGCAAGGTGCTGCGGATTATCTCGCCCCTCTCGCCTGGAGGCTCCTCCGACGTACAGGCCCGGGCCATTGCCAACAAGCTGTCTCAGCAACTCGGCATTCCCGTGATGGTAGAGAACAAACCAGGTGCGTCCACAGCCATTGCCGTGCGCGAACTGATGCGTTCCCCGCCCGATGGCTATACCGTGCTCTATACGATCACAGTGACCACCAGCCAGCTTCCGCATCTGTATGAGAAGCCTCCTTTTGACGTGTTCAAGGACATGACCCCGGTAGGCGTGGCGGCGCGCACCCGCACGATCCTGGTGGCAACGGCGAAGGCACCCTACAGCACGCTCAAGGAGCTCGTCTCCTACGCCAAGGCCAATCCAGGAAAAATCAACTACGGCTCCTACGGGCTCGGCTCATCAGGCCACGTGAACGGAGAGTTGCTCAAAGCCAATGCGGGTATCGACATCGTGCATGTGCCCTACAAAGGCAGTACCGATGCCGTACGTGACCTGCTCGCGGGGCAGATCCAGATCGTTTTCGATGGTCCCAGCACAGCCATTGCCAACGCCAAAGGCGGTCTGGTCAAGATCCTGGGCGTCGCTGACAAGGAGCGCTTGCCGGCCATTCCTGAAGTACCCACTCTCACCGAGGCAGGCGTTTCCGGTATCGATCTCCCAGGCCTCGAGCAGTTCTTCGTGCCCGTGGGCACGCCCAAGGAAATCGTGAACAAGCTCAACAGTGAATTGATGAAGGCGGTCCGCTCCCCCGAGGTTTCCGAAATGTATGTCCGTGGCGGCTCCACCGTGGTGGCCAGCACACCCGAAGAGCACGCTCGCATGATGCGCGAAGACAGCGCTCAGTGGGGCGCAGTCATGCGCCGCCTGAACATTCGCGCGGATTGATACGCGGACGCTGAATATCCAAAAGACATCTTCTCGTGCACGTTTTTCTGATCTATGCCGCCTGCGCCATTGCAGGCGGCTTTGCCCTCCGGGTGACCGACCCCATTATCCCCATGGTGGCGGAACAGTTTCACGTCACAGCGGGCCAAGCGGCGTTGCTCACCACCTGCTTTGCCGTCCCCTATGCCATGGCGCAACTCGTACTGGGGCCGTTGGGTGATCGTTTCGGGAAAGCTCAGTGCATTCGCGTGTGCGCGCTCGGACTGGGCGTGGCATTGATGGCAAGCCTTCCGTCCCTGGGCTTCGGAGCTTTGCTGTCTACGCGCGTGTTGGCTGGTATTTTCGCCGGAGGATTGATTCCTCTGGTGCTGGCCAGCCTTGGTGACCGTTTCGAGATCAGGGAGCGGCAGGTCATGATCGGCCGCATGCTTTTTGCCATCATCTCAGGGCAGATGCTAGGCTCTGTGCTGGGCGGTTTCATGGGAGCCCGATGGGGCTGGTGGAGTGCCCTGGCTTCGGCGGCCAGTGTCGCCGTGCTGGCGGCCGTACCGGCCTGGTTCGGCTTGCGGCAACCGTTGCCCGTACCGGCCCCCCCATCTGGCGCAGCTCTTTCGCCCCTCCGCGGCTATAGGCAAGTCTTCCAGAACCCCAAGGCACCATGGGTCTATGCTTGCGTTGCGGCGGAAGGCATCCTTTTCTTCGGTTTCTTTCCGCACGTCAGCGCGCTTCTCGGCAACACAGGGACCACATCGGACCCTGCTCAGGCTGGCTTGGTCCTCGGAGCTTTCGGCATGGGCGGCTTGTTGTACGCCGCCATGGTCCGCCGGCTCGTGACGCGCCTGGGCATCGCGCGCATGTGCTTGTGGGGGTCACTGATGGGTGCCGCATGTTGCGGATTGTTGATACTGAGGCCTGGAATGGAAGGCGCCGCGGCCCTTCTGTTTGCCGCCGGTTTTGGCTTCTATATGTTGCATAACTCGCTGCAGACGCAGGCGACCGAGCTGTCCCCCGTAGCCCGAGCCTCCGGAGTAGCGTTGCTGGCTTTCAGTTTTTTCGCGGGGCAAGGCCTGGGACCTCTGCTCTTTGGCGCACTGCTCAAGCATGGAGGAATTCAAGGCGCGTTGTCGGCAACGGCCATGGGAATGGCCGTGCTCGGCCAAGTGGCAATGCGTTATGTGTGTCCGCCTCTAGAATCCAAAGCGACTTCCGCTTCCTGACCTATGCCATGACCGACGACGCGCTGAACCCCGCCGCCACCTCCAAGGACGAAGTCAGCGCGCTTGCGCGGGGCCTCGCCGTTCTGGCAGCTGTTGCCAAGGCGCCGGGCCCTGTCAGC
This sequence comes from Ottowia sp. VDI28, assembly GCF_049532675.1. NCBI lineage: Bacteria > Pseudomonadati > Pseudomonadota > Betaproteobacteria > Burkholderiales > Comamonadaceae > Ottowia > Ottowia sp. VDI28. Next base: position 4,963,139 of record NZ_CP149820.1, read on the forward strand.
AATCGTGAATTGGCAGACGCCACCAAGATTCCCAAAGCCACGGTCTCACGCCTCGCGGCCACGCTGGTTTCAGCGGGCTATTTGCGGCAGCAGCCAGACAGCGAGCGCTTCGCCCTGGGAGCCGGGGTGATGGAACTGGGCAGCGCCTACCTCCGCAAGTTCGATCTGCGCAGCCATGCCCGCCTGCACCTCGCCGAGGTCGCGGAGTTTGCGGGCGCAGCGGTACATATGGGTGTACGCGACAGACTGGACATTGTCGTCATCGACGCTATCCGGCCGCACTCCGCCGTCATCCTCTCCCGGTTGGATGTCGGCTTGCGGTTGGCCATACCCTCGTCCGCCATGGGACGGGTATATACCGCCGCTCTGGACACAACCGCACGCACAGACCTTCTGTCAGATCTTCGGCAAGCGGCCGGCAAGGAATGGCGTAAACAGGCTGCCCAGTTGGAAGCGGCTGCAAAAGAATATGCCGAGCATGGTTACTGCTCCTCCTTCGGTGACTGGCATCGCGACATGCATGCGTTGGGAGTAGCCATTCACGGTCCTGGTGGCGAGCTGTACGCCGTCAGTTGCGGAGGCCCAGCCTACTTGCTGACCGAACGTGTCATGCGCGAGAGGATTGCTCCCCGCCTGCTGGATGCGGCGCGCGCGATTTCCAAGGAAGCCGGACAAGCGTGACTCTGGTTCTTCCTCGGCTCCTGGCGAACCGTCTCGCCAGAAATCAAGCAGGTCCGCTCAAAGCGGAGGATTGAACAGCGCATTGAGCTGCGAGCCAGGCGCAGCATCCGCGAACCCGTCGAAACGGCCTTGTTCAGCGAGCGTTTGCGCGGCACGTGTGAAGCCACCCCAGGCAGACCGCGCCAGCGCACCACCGACGCTGATGCGGCGCACGCCCAATGCGGCTATCTCGGCGACTGTCAGGGTACTCGCCGAGCCGACCAGCAGATTGACCGGCTTCGGGGCAACGGCCGCGACCACCGCCGCGATATCTTCCTTGCGGCTGATGCCCGGCGCGTAAAGAACATCCGCGCCCGCTTCGGAGTAGGCTTTCAGCCTGACGATTGTGTCCGCAAGATCCGGCCGTCCAACAATGAAGTTCTCTGCACGCCCCACCAACAACACTTCGCCGCCAGCGTCGTCGATGGCTCCTCGCGCTGCTTTCATCCGGGCAACCGCGTCCGCAACTGAACGGACAGGATCGGCCGCATCACCCGTCGAGTCCTCGATGGACAAGCCAGCGACACCTGTCGCCACGGCGCGGGCCACGCTCTCCCAGACGCCCTGCGGGTTCTCGGCGAAACCCCCTTCGAAATCTGCATTCACCGGGAGATCGGTCGCCTCTACGATGTCTCGGAGATGGGCCAGCACTGTCTCAAGGGACAGCTTGTTATCGGCCTGGCCCAGCGACCAGGCCAGCCCGGAGCTGGTGCTTGCCAGGGCCTTGAACCCGAGGCTTTGCAAGTATTTCGCGCTGCCAATATCCCAGGGGTTCGGGATCACGAAGCAACCGGACACATGCAAAGCCCTGAAGGCCTTGCGCATTTCCGAGATCTTGGCGGGAGTGTGTGCCATGGTGTGTTCCTTGCAGCTCCAGCGCCGATACAAGTATTCGACTGGAGGAGATGCTATGCGTCAGCCAAGCATAGTCGCCTTCCTCAAAGAGCACAATGTACCGCTCGATACGACAGAGAACGACCTATTCGGGTGCATGCAACGAGTCCGCGCGTCGGCACTACCGAGCACGCATCAAAAGACTCTCACACCCAAACAGCTTCAACCCAGTAACCCCATATCAGTTCCCATTGGATCGACCTAGTCCCTGAGCTTCCATCGACAACCCAGCGCCCCTGATAACATTAGTTGACTAAATATAGGAGGCGTCATGAAGATATATGCGCATCTCGCGTTTCGGGTTGTGTTTGCATTTGCAGTTCTGTGTGGTGGCTCAATGGTCAAAGCTCAGGGGCTCTATTTCGACCCAGGAACGCTAAGCTTCTCAAATACTGAAGCTGGAAGCACATCGGCTACACAACAGATCACGGTGACCAATTTCGACCCAGTTGCCCTCACCGTGACGGCTGTCACGCCGCCTGCCAATCCCGCGTTTGAAGTAACCCACGATTGTCCGGTTGGCATCTATCAGCCGTTCGCCTCCTGCACAATTGAAGTCATCTTCACCGTGCCAAATGCCGCGGGCTCAGTGCAAGATGTCTTTCAATTCGAAAGCATCACCTATGGCACTCAGGACATAAGGCTCTCGGGGAACTCGGATGGCGCGCCAGTCAGCACAGTTACTTCCGTACCGACCATCGGCCAATATGGAATCGGGCTACTCAGTCTCTTGATTGGAGCCACTCTAGTCTGGAGTAGATACGGAAAACGCTTTTGCTGAGCTTTGAGGTTGACAGAGAAAGTAGGATTCTGTGTTGATAAGTTATTTTCTTTACACGAGCCGGTTGGTCCCGGAGGCCAACGTCGCGTGCGTAAGCGAAATTGTGAAGAAGGCTCGCCTCGCCAACGCAATTTCAGGGATCACAGGCGTTCTGGGATTCGACGGAGAGAAGTTTGTCCAGTACGTAGAGGGTCCCTCAGCCGCCATCCTCGAACTTCTTGCTGCAATTGAGAGAGACCCCCGTCATACCGACTTTGACATCAAGGCCCAGGGCGAAAGCATTGCTGAACGAAGATTCCAGGAATGGCAAATGGGATATGCTGACCTGGAAGAATTTCCCTTTGATTTTCGAGGCTTGCAGGTCTTGCGTGACCATGCTGCCCTCGAATACTTCCAAGAAAACGCAAAACTGATGGACTTCGCCTAGGGACGCTCTGCACAAATCGAACAGTAAGCGGGCGCTGCGGATCGGGATGGGCTGCAAGGCGCAAACCGCAGTGATACCGGGCGGTATCGCGAGGATTTGCAACGCGGCAGAGCGCCCGAGTCCGCAGATGCACGCGGCGATTGATTTGTGCAGAGCATCCTTAGGACACTCAAAGCAAGAAAAAACCGCCACACGCCTAGAGTTTAGGTGTGTGGCGGTGATCTTATATGGTGGGCTGGGGTCAATTGAAAGATCTTCTAGAAACCCTGTAAATACTAGGCATAGGTGAGATCTCTTCGTTCTTATACCCCCATTTGTACCCCCAACAGATTTTGGCTATGGGCGAACTAACCGAAGCCACTATTAAAAACCGAATTGGCACCACCGACCGCCGCTTCGTGGCCGCGACATGAAGAGCCGGTACGAATAGCCTCTTCCAGGCAGATCCGGCACGTTGGCGATCGTCCTTGCCAACCGCTGCGAATACCGAATGCTGACCGGAACTGGATCGTAGAGAGCGTCGTTGTTCCAGTCCATCTTCGTCAACGCTAGCGCCTCGTGCGCAATGAGATCCAACGAGCCCTTGTCGACATGCCTGGTTAGTTGCAGCGGCTTTGGGATGCTTTTCTTGCCCTGAAACTCAGCTTTTCAGCGGTTGTGGCCGGTGGTCGGCGACGGGCGTAAGTACGCTTTCTGCGGTCAAGCCAACGGTGACCTTTCTCAAGATACCGCATCGGCGGGCACCACTAGTGCCATAACCACCCTGAGCAAGACCGACACGGGCCGAGCCCTCGATTCCACGCTTGAGAACCTGTCGCAAGCCATGGCGCGCGGCAACACCGTGCAGCTGATCGGCTTCGGCGCTTTCAGAGTATCGAACCGCGCTGAGCGCGCCGGCCGTAACCCTGCGACGGGTGAAGCGATGACCATCAAGGCCAGCAAGGTGACCAAGTTCACGCTTGGCAAGGCTCTGAAGGATCGAGTGAACGAGAGCGCCTTATAGGCGTCACACTGATCTGCTCAGACAGGCCAGTGCGTGCATAGGCGTGCCAGCTCTTGCTCCAATGCGCCCAGTTCTTCATTGAACGCTCGCAACTCGGCGATGGTGTACGCTGTGCTTTGTGGCGAGCCCGAGGGGAGCCCTAGGACGTTGACGATCTTGTGCCGGCGAGCTTCAACGACCCATCGCCCGAGGACCATCAGGTTTCGCTGCTCTCGAGCTGCATGTGCTCGCTCGATCCAGCGGTCCAAAGCCGTTCGTCGCTTCGATCCAGCCGGGAACTTGGTGGCCACGTGCTTCGAAAACATATCGAGCCTCGCTTTCACGTTCTGGCGCTCCAACGACTTGGACAGCGCTTCCAGCCTGGCACCGTCGTTGGCCCATGCAAGGCAGAGTCCAAGGCACACATCCACGCACGAGAAGAAGAACGTCTGTCCAAACAATGACGCGGCATCCGTCTGAATGGCCTCGTGGCGAGCCCAGAGCTGGCCCGACGTTTCATTGGGATCAGGTATAGGGTCGGGTTCCAATTCTTGCGTGATTCGGTTGGTGATCAGATTCACTCCAACCCTAACGTGCGTTGCTCGACGGTCGCCGTGATGGAATGAACCCAAAGCAGGCCCCTTGAAGGGGCCTGCTCCCATCACTTCTTGCGGGCAGGTGCTGGTGCGGGACGGCGAATGGTTTCCACCGTCGTCGTTGCAGGCCGGCGCTGCGCCTCACGCACGGGAATAAACTCTCCGGTGCGTGCATCACGTCCAATTTTCTGAGGTACGGTCTTGCTCATGTTGTGCTCACTTTCCTATCGCCCGAAGGCAAGTCGACACTCCGGACGGCTTCAAAGCGTGGCTGTGGCAAAATTCGAGCTGCAGAGGCGCGGGATCTTGCACGGTTTCGCTCCCTTCCCGGTCCGGTAACGGGTCGGCGTGGGCGCCGAGGCGGCAACCTCGGTGCACTACGTTCTTTTGGCCGATCAGGCACCTCCCTGAGTTTGGCTGCGCACACGAGCGCGTTGGCGTACTGCCAGGTTTTCAGCCTGGAAGCGCGAACGCACAATCTGCGCCATTTCGTCGTAAACCGGTGCCACTTTCAACGGATCAGCGATGGTGATGATCAGAGAGAAGGGCTGTGCCCGCGCGGTCTCGTTTGCATGCTCGTGCCGGGTCAGCAGTTGCAGCTTCAAACGCCAACGGTTACCCTTTTCCCCGCTTTCGCCCATGTCGCCGTGGTAGGTGCGTACCGGCGCCCACTTGCGCAAGGTCTCGACTTGGTAGGCCTCGTAGAGCATGCCGGGATTGCGGTGTTCGGGCGGGACCAGTCCCTTGAACTTCTGCGTGATCTCACCCGTCGTACGAGAGACGGTGTCGTGGTAGACGCCCAAATGCGCATCGATGTGTGACTGGCAATACTCGGTGCCCCAGCGCGATCCCCGCGCTGGCGAAAAAGCCAGCGTCATCCAGATCTCACCGAAGTACCTGCCGTTCTGGTAGAGCGAAGGCGGGTAAGGGAAGTGGTCCCACTCCAGGAAATTGCCCGGTCGCAGTACATCGTCGAAAACCAAAGTCGCGCTGTGCGGCGTGCACTCCAGGCAGTACGGCACGGTCGCCGGCAGGCCAAAGCCCAGATAGTTTTCCTCGCCGTCGGGCACGCGCAGGCCAGAGCGGGGATCGCGGGCATGGTGGGTCAGCAGGGCGCGGGCAAGAACCGGGCTAGGGCTGGGCGTGATCTCATGGTAGATCTGGGCCAGCGTGCGTGATACCAGTGGCGCTGCAAAACTCGTGCCCAGGTCCTCGGCGATCCCGGCGTCGGTCAGGGACCGAATCCCGTGCACCGTGCTGCCATCTGTCGTGCAGCTGCCGCCGTAATGCACCAGGTCCGGCTTGATGACGTAGTTAGGGCCGGCGCCGTGCCTCGAGAAGCTGCTGGGCTGATGCTGCTTTGGGCCGCCCTGGCGGAAATCGACGTGGGAGATCGCACCGACCGTGATGCCCAGCACGCTGTCTGCGGGGGCGGTGATGCGGCCAGTGTCCTTCTGAGAGTCGGTGCGCGGGTAGTCCAGCAGCGGTAGTTGCTGGTAGTTGCCCGCACTGATGACGAAGGAGACGTTGAAGCGCTCCTGCAGGTTGTCCAACTCGTTGGCCAGTTCCGAGAAGTCATCAAGCGAGCACACTTCGTCAGTTCCCAGCGATAGGTTCCAGACGCGGTACTTGTTCGCATGCTCGGTCAGGGCCTGTTCGAGTGAGACCAGCAGGTCTTGCTCCATCAGGGCCAGAGTGTCGCCCCGGTCGGGATCGTCGTTGGGAATTACCTGGAGGTCGAAAACGCCACAGGGGCCGTTGTCGATGCCGGCGATTGTGGGGTTGAGCTGCGCACCGAACGTGACCAGGCCGGCCACGAAGGTCCCGTGGGCCTTATTTTGGTCATAGGGTGGAGCAACCTGAACGTCTCGTCCGACAACCCAGCTGGCGAGAGCGGTGTTGCGGTCGGACACGCCGCTGTCGACCACCACCACCACCGGGATGTCGTCCTGGCCAGCTGCACGCACCGGCAGGTCTGGCAGCGCCTGGTTGATGGCAACCTGGGGTCTCACGGTGCGAATCAGGGGCATCTGCGAGATCGAGCGCACGCCTACGATGCGCGACAGCGCTTCCACATCTTGAACCGAACGGCACTCCACCGCGAATGTCCAACTGCGTGTGGCATAGCCGCTGGGATCCACCACCACACCTAGGTCGGCACATCTGTGGAGAAAGTCCTCCACCAACAGCGGTTGCTCGTCGAACTGGCCGTAGTCAAAGAGCTTGACGCGGGCCATGAAGCCGCGGCGCGTGCGCGGGCAGCGCTGCAAGATCTCCTGCGCATCGCGGCTGCCTCGACGCCAGTTGGGCGTCACCGTCTCGATCGACTCGATGCTCGACAGTTCCTTGACAACCTTGTCACTGTCGTTGTCTGTGATCAATGAGCGCAGCGCGCTCAGGCCGTCCGCCGTGGCCATGATGAAGAGTTCGTCCACCCGACCCACACCCACGATGGGGCAGGTCCGTTCCGAGAACAGCCGCAGCGGCCGGTGCGATTTGGCCGTTGCCTTGGCGATCACCTTGACTCGAACCGGGGCTGCGCGCGTCTTGCTCAAGTGCGGTGTGAGCGCCTGGGTCACGGCCCCGACCTGGTTGTCCAGCCGCTGGCGGTACGCCCTGTCTACGTCCCGAAACGGCGCGCCTGCGCCGCCGCCGCCTATTACGGGTCGCTCGATGCCTTGGTCGGGCATGATCAGCTTGATCGGCAATCGCTCGCCGCTACGCGGTGGTCCTTCAGTCGCCATGGTCCTCTCCCTCCATCTTGGTCATGCGGTGCACCGTCGCCTTCGACAGCCCCAGCAACTCGGCTAGCACGGCCAAGCTGTAGAGACGTTCATCGCGTGCTCGCAGCAAATGCACCAGCGAATTGGCGTCCTTGCCCTGCAGTTGGCTGGCAAATCGCGTGCCTTGGTGGTCCAAGGCAAGGTTGAGCAGAATCGGGAAGATGTCCTTGAGGCTAGTGGGTTGGCCGCTGGCCATCTGCCTGCGGCGCAGGCGAGCGGACGCTTCACGGATGTCGGAGCCGGTAAACCCTTCAGAGAGGTCGGCCAGCAGTGTCAGTTCGCGCTCACTGAAGCTCAGGGGCCCCAGGAAGTCCCCCCACATGCGCTGCCGCTGCTCTTGATCGGGCAGGTCCAGGGATACGCGATAGGTAAACCGCCGCCAGACTGCCGCATCGAGCAGGTTCTCGTGATTGGTGGCCGCAAGCACGATGGACTGGCCGCCCAGGCTGTCGAGGTTCTGAAGGAAGCTGTTGACCACACGCTTGAGTTCGCCCATTTCCTGGTCGTCTCCGCGTACCTTGGCGATTGCGTCGAACTCGTCCAAGAACAGCACGCACGGGGTCTTCGCTGCGAAATCAAACAGGGCACGGATGTTCTTGGCCGTGCTGCCGAGAAAAGAGGAAATCAGTCCATCGAGCCGTGCCACGTACAGGTCGAGCCCCAGCTCGCTGGCGATGTAGCGCGCCAAGCGGCTCTTACCGGTGCCAGGTGCCCCGTACATCAGTAGACTCATGGCGCCGGCCAGATCGCTCATTTCCACCAAGGAGCCATAGCTCTTGGCCACGCTGACGAATTCGTGGACCACATCCCACTGCGCCTGTGTCAGTTGCAGCGGCGGCTCATCGCGGCCGCGCAGCTTGACCTGTTCGACCAGCGGAAAGCGACTTTCAGAATCGATCGGTAGCGCGCGGGCAAACCGAGCCTCGGCCGGGCGTAGTTGATGGTCGTTTTCTTCAAGGGCCTTGCGCAGGCGGTTGGCAGTGGCGGCATCGCCTGCCGCCTCCAGTTTTTGGGCCAGAAAGGCGGTGTAATTGCGCACCTTGTCCACATCAAGACGAAGTGCTCCGTTGACGATACGAACAAGCTCACTAACAAAACGAACATCATTAGACATGAGACGATTATCCATGAATTATGGACGATGGTCAATGTTTTGGGGACGATTTCAGCGCTTCTACATCGGCAACCTTCAATCATGCGCTCAAGACCGCCGCCCCAAACGGCTGCACGCCGTACTACGCCAAGATGGGCGTTACCGCGCAGCGCCTCTCACGGACGACGGCTCAGCATTTCGCTCGCGCGAACTCCGTCAAGCCTGCAACGAGTTGGCATCAAGCAGCGTTTCACCAGGCCCTACAGGCCGCAGACCAACGGCAAGGCCGGGCGCTTCATCCAATCAGCTCTGCGAGAGTGGGTTTGTGGCTGGACTTACCAGAATTCTGCCCAGCGCACCGCGGCTCTGGCTCGCTGGCAACTCCATTGCAGCCGCCATCGCCCGCACAGCGGTATCGGCGGCGTCGGGCCGAGCTCCAGACCCAGCTCTTCACGAAACAACGTCTTGATGCTTCACAGCTACCAACCGAAACCATCCTTGGTATCGAAGAATCGGCCATCCCCAGCGCCGATGCCCATCGCGCTTAAGTACAACCGGCGAGTGCAATGCGCTCGGCGCTCATTCGGTCCATGGCAAGCTCTACAAGGCCTAGAACGGGCGCTGTCCAAGCGGCGGCAACTCGACAGCGATGTTGTGCAGCTCCCGCACGAGATGCTGCACATTGACGTGCAGTTCGGGCCCATCGGACAGGTCCACGTACATGCGCCCCGCTAACTCGTCGGGCAGTTGGCGAGGATGGCCCGACTGCCGGATGACGGGAATGAACTTCGCCGTGCCGGCTTCCCTCATCATCTGCGCGGTGACCAGCATCTGCTCATAGCCCACACCGCCTTGCCGCTGCTGCGCCTTTTGCACGTAGGTCTCGGTGCAGATCATCAGCACCCGATCGCTCTCCCGCACACTGCGCGCCATAAAGTGGGCCAAGTCCTCCCCAGGGCGCACATGCCATTGGTCGAGCACCACTTCGATACCGCTTTGCCGTAAGACCATGGCCAATTGCGTGACCCATGCCCGATGCTCCGGTGAATCCCACGAGTACGATATGAAGGCCTTGGGCGGACGGCGCAGTGGTTCGAGTTTGGCCGACGGCAACAGTCCGGCGTGGTGCAGGACGGCGGCCAGGTCGATGTTCTTCACGGCCCAGTGACTGCGATTGACTTCCCATTTCGCTTCGATGTCGAGCTCCGGCAGGATCTGCATCAGACGCTCCTGTGGAATGGGCGCCACGGCATTGTCGAAATTAAAGGTCAAGGCGAATTCCCGCTGCCTGCGGGTAATGCCGGTGATCCGTCCCACGCGTGCCGGTGTATTTAAGAATTTCTCGTACGCGAAGAGCGTCGGTAACGACCTGAGTGCTGCCAGTGCCGCATCATCCAAGGCTTCGAATTTCTGCTTGACCTGGGCATGGGTGTACTCGAAGACCCGGTCGTACTCCATCACCCAGGACGTACCGGTCCACGCGGTTTCGTTCCCGGACATCAACAGGTTGTAAAGCGGATTTTGAATAGTCATGGCTGGAATCGTGCGATGGCGTGATGCATAACCGCCGACTGCGGCATCGGCAAAGTTTGCCATGTCTACACGAGTGCAGCGGCAAACGAAATATGGGAGGTGGATTCAGACGTGGAAGGTGTGGTGGTTCTCGCATCGGTCAACGCGGGGAGTGAGTCATGTTCGTGTTCGCGCTGGAGGTGCCGCTGCTGCAGCCGCCGCCTGCCCCTGCGCCCGACTTGGACACCGGCGCGGCGTGGGCGTGCTCCGCGACTGCCATGTGCAGTTCGAGCGGGTGCTGTACTGCGCGCCGTTCACGCTGGTCGGAAAGATGTCGGCGCCGATGCAAAAGCAAGCCACCGGCTGTCGAACTTGAATGGCGGGTTTCAAGAGCTGGGGTCGCTCAGCTCCACGGACTCATTGGCGAGTTGAGACTCCTCGCAACAATGCCATCTGATCCCTCAACAACTGATTAAGCGCCCGCTGAAGTCCCCTCAATCGCTCTCGTTGACCCCCCTTAAAAGCATTGAGGGCCGAGCGTTGTTTGCCGTCAGTACTCCGTGGCCCGGTTGACCGGCGCCAGGGTTTTAGCTCTTGAATGCATTCTGCCTGCCGCTTTCGCTGCTCGTCAGTCCACTTTCTTGCCGCCATCTGCTTCCTCCACTATCAGTTCGATTGGCGCATTTCTCTTTTTTCTCTCGCGCGACGGTATGACGCCGTTGTTGACCTGCTGGTTTTGCGCCAAATTGGCCTGGCGCACAAACGAAATCTGCTTGGGTCGCTTGACCTCGATCAGAGCTTCTAACGTCGCCCTGCTATTGGACTGAGCCTTTAAAGCAAGCTGAGTGTAGACCTGAGTAGCTTGCCACGTGGATTGGCTCTTGGCTTGCAGGGCGAGCTTTGTGAACATGCTCTGCGTCGCGGGTTTCGGCAATGAGTGCAGGAGTGCTCATTAGGGTCTCTTTGTATCGGAGATTGAACTTTGCCAGACATTAATCGATGTCGGGCGTCTCCTTCAAGGCACATGAACGGGTCGCGCTGCAGAGCTCTCGAGTCTCCTGCTTTGATCAACGCGCCGGATCGTCCCCACCGGGATAAAGCCGTGTTCACTAAACACGCCAGTTAAACGGCAATCTATGCAGCTGCCCCGTAGAGCTCTGCAATGAACCCGTTTAAATCGCCGCCCAGGGCCTCGACCCACAGCTTGAGTTCAACCACATCAAGTCTGCGCACGCCAATCTCGCATTTGCTCACATCAGCTTGCGTCCAATCCAAACGCTGAGCGAGCTCGACCTGACTCACCCCGGCTGAGGTGCGCTTGGCTCGCAGCAGTTTCAACATCTGCTGGTATTCGCGGGAATAGAGGGACTTCTGCATGGGTAATCGAGACCCATGAGCTTCCATGCGAAAACAGAATATGCGAAAATCGCATAACCATTGGAGGGCAGCCCAGGTCACTCCATCGCCAAGCTCGGAAGCGCATCGCAGCTTGGGTTGGACCAGGGGCTAGAGCGAAACAAACAACTTTCAAATTGAGGAGTCCTAATGCGATATCACGCCCTGTCTTCACTCGTTCTGGTTACTGTACTAACGGCTTGTGGTGGAGGCGGCGATGGCGACTCATCTAACCCACCTGCTCCGCCCCCACCTGTGGTCAACCCCATGAGTGGCGCTTGGCAGGGAACTGCTCCCGACGGCAGCGTTTTGAACAGCATCATTCTTGATGACGGCAAGCTCTGGCTCGTCGGTTTGCTGAACGGCAGTCCTTCGGTGCAGGTCTCTGCCAACACTGAGGCCTCCGGTGGAAGCTTTCGCTCTTCCGACGTTCGATATGTCGACTATGGCTCGGGCCGCTTTTTCAGTGGTGCGTTACAGGGCACCTATGCTGCAGGCAGCTCAATCACGGCTACCTTATTGCTCAATGGGGCTCAGGCAGGGTCTTACAGTTTGACTCCTATGCCAAAAACCACGTTCGACTACGACCGCGCGGCCTCCCTCAGTGATCTCGCTGGTTCGTGGACCTCAGGCAAGACTCGAATCCTGGTCGGCGCCAATGGTGCTGTTCAGACTGTGGATAGCACGACTGGTTGCAATAGCAATGGAACAGTGGCGCCTCACGCCAGCAAAAAGAACGTATTCAACTTGAGCGTGACCTTCAGTGCGTCCCCATGCGCACTGCCGGGTCAGAAGCTCGATGGCATCGTGGTTACCTGGGCGGCAGGTGGTCAATCCACGCTCCTGGCGACCGCACTGAATCAAAGCGCCAGCCTTACGCTCGTGGCTGCTCGCCAGTGAATTCAGTCTGCCCTTGACCCTTTCCACTTCAAGAACCAGGAAGCTCTAGATGCAAGGTTTGAATAGATTGAGATCTGCCGCCCTCACTGGCCTGGTGGCTGTTGCTGGCGTGCTCAGTGGCTGTGCCAGCACCAACTCCATGGCACCTGTGGGAGGTGCTGCACCCATGATGTTCCCACTCACTGATGAGCAAGCGGACAGAGTGTTGGCCACTGCCATGGCCAGTGAATTCACTGGTTCGCCGATCTCACGAGTAGAGTTTCCCAACAAGGGATACACCACCACAATACGGTTTCTGTTTGATTCCCACCAGATTACTGCTGTTCGGATCCCTGCAAAGGGCATCGATGGCACCCAACCCGTTGACGGATACTACTTTGAGGTCAACGATGCGGGAACACTCTTGATTTCCGGCCGAAGTCGGGCCACCAAGGTGTATGAGCGGGTCGTGCACGAAGCAGGACTGTTGGCGAAGTCGTTGCCGCAGCGCCGATAGGCCGCACCCCATTTCAATACTTCATTGCCGTGATAGCTGAGGCACGCTAGTGCCCCGCGAAACCTCTGGCAATTCAGGCGAAAACACTGCGTAGTGCGTGCGTACTGATTGCGTCAAATAAAACGGCTCGCAGCTATCTCCATACGGGCCCCGCGCTCAAAGGCGCGTTGGCGAACGCTGGGTTCTGGTGGCGCCTGCTACCGGTTTAGCCCTAGTGGGGAAGGCCCTCGTGATTCAGGACAGTTCTTCTTCACGGCTCGTGCTCAGGCGGGCGAGCGGGGTAAACGGCCAGGCTCGACGGCGCGTCGGAATAGCTGGGCAAGCGTTTCTGCCGCATAGGACAAGGGGACGTCACGCAAGGTCACGAGACCCAGGGTCACGGGGGGAAGGACCTCGCGTATCGGCACGCGCACGATCTGCTCGCCATAAACGGGCACCGAAAGCATCTCGCGCGGGCAAACCAGCAGCGCATCGCTGTGCATCAGCAGGCTCCATGTCACCCCGAATGTGTTCACCTCAATGCAGCGCGCCGGCGGCTGCAGACCGCTGGCCTTGACCCATTCGACGAACTGGATGGCCCGGGAGTCGATGGAGGGATGAACCAGCCAGTCGCAACTGGTGAGGTCATTCCAGGATCGTGCACGAGCTTTGGGGTGGCCTTTCCTGCATGCCACGATCATCTCTAGAGATTTCCATGGCTCAAGCGTCAGATCCGGTGGTAAGGCATCGGTGACTGCGCCGACAGCCAAGTCCACTGACCCTTGACGAAGCCCTGGCACCACCGCGTTCATGAGTCCTTCGACCACGCTCAGGTTTGCTAGTGGGAGCTCCTTGCGGAACTGCGTCGCAACCTGCGGCAGAACGGTCAAAAAGGCGACGGGCGTCAATGCCACGCCCACATGCGCGTGCTCGCCCCCGCGAAGTTGGCGAATGTCCTGACGTGCCAGTTCGTATTGCGCCTGGGCCAGTTGCAGGCGCGGGGTGAGCCGCTTGCCGAAATCGGTCACATTGATTCCGCGCGATGACCGCACAAGCAGGGGTGCATCGAGTTCTTCTTCCAGCTCGCGGATGGCCTTGGTAACGGCCGCTTGAGTTAGGTTGAGACTGCGCGCCGCGCCCCGGATGCTGCCCACCTCCACAACCCGGAGCCATGCCCGTATCTGATGGTCTCTCATCTGCTTGCTACCTGAAAACTCCAAGTTGTCACTCCCTAAAAATTATAGTCTTTTGCTTGTCGTTGAAGAACGATAGATTCCAGACTCGCATTGGAAGGAACACATGAAACACCTCTTGATCTTGTCTCGCGCCCTGGCGATTTCCCTCGCATTGACGACCACGTTCGCCTTGGCTGATTGGCCGGAGCGCCCCGTGCGGATGGTCGTTCCGTATGCCGCCGGGTCGGGCGTTGACGTCGCCATGCGCCCTGTGGCCGACGCGCTTGCGCGCGAACTCGGGCAGCCGGTGGTAGTGGACAACCGTGGTGGGGCCGGCGGCCTCATCGGCACGCAGGTGGTGGCTACTGCAGCGCCCGACGGATACACCATCGGCTTCGGCAACGTGGTGACGCTTGCGATAAACCGTTCGTTCTATACCAAGCTTCCGTACGACCCCGAGAGCCTCATCCCGGTCGGCTTGGCGGTAGGTAACCCCTACGTTGTCATCGCGCGCAACGACTTCCCGGCGTCGAACTTCCGGGAACTCATTGCATATGCGCGCAGCAATCCGGGCCGCGTGATGATGGGCTCTCCGGGACACGGGAGCGCCGGGCATCTCGCCGCAGCAATGATCGAGAGTGCCACAGGGATCTCGTTCTCAATGGTCCCGTACAAGACGGGCTACCAGGGTGTGGGAGACATGGTCAACAAACAACTCGACGTGATGATGGAGAACATTGCTGCGGTCGGGCCGTTTGTTGCCGATAAGCGTGTCAAGGCGCTTGCCGTGACCAGCTTGACCCGGGCAGTGAGCATGCCTGGCGTGCCGACCGTGGACGAGAGCGGGATACAGAAGTATGAAATTCTTGCCTGGGGCGGACTGGTTGCGCCTGCGGGCACGCCCAGGCCTGTTGTGCTCAAGCTTAATGCTGCCTTGGCGCGTGCAATGCAGGACCCCAAGGTGACAGCGGCACACAAGGCGCTTTCCATCGATGCTCACCAATCGACTCCTGAGCAGTTTGCCGAGCTCATCCAGCGCGAAACGGTACGCTGGGGCGAGATGGTCAAGCGCACCGGCGTGAAAGCGGACTGACCGCAGGGAGGCAGAAAGAGTGCTTAGCCCATCTTTATGGATGCCGTTCACCGCCCACGGTGCCTTCCAGAAGTCGCCCCGCATGCTGCACAAAGCGGATGGGGTGTTCTACCAAGCTGCGGACGGCCGCCGTGTTCTGGACGCCGTATCCGGACTTTGGTGCGTCAATATCGGCCATGGTCGCTCACGCATGGCCGAAGTGGTCGCCAGGCAGATCGCCGAACTTGACTACGCACCGATGTTCCAGATGGGGCACAGTATCGGCTTCCGCTATGCGGAAAGGCTGCTTTCCTTCGCACCTTCAGGCTTTGGCCGAGTGTTCCTTGTCAATTCAGGTTCTGAAGCGGTGGACACGGCTCTCAAGCTCGCCCTGAAGTTCCAGAAGGCCCGGGGGGAAGGCGCAAGGACGAGGCTGATTGGGCGCGAGCGCGCTTACCACGGCGTGGGGTTTGGCGGCATTTCCGTGGGAGGAATGCCCGGTAACCGGCGCGATTTCGGGCCGCTGTTGCCAGGTGTAGATCACCTGCCGCACACCCACGGACTGCCGGAAAATCGGTTCAGCCGAGGGCAACCCGCGGCCGGCGCCCATCTTGCCGACGAGCTGGAGCGGATCATCGCCCTACATGACGCCTCTACCATCGCCGCTGTGATCGTAGAGCCAGTCGCGGGCTCGGCAGGCGTTCTCGTGCCGCCAGTTGGATATCTCGAGAAACTGCGCGAGATCACGTCGCGGCACGGAATACTCCTGATCTTCGACGAGGTCATCACTGGGTTTGGCAGGGTGGGCAGTCCGTTCGCGTCCCAGCGACTGGGAGTGGTTCCTGACATGATCGTCGCCGCCAAGGCCATTACGAACGGCACCATTCCCATGGGTGCTGTTCTCGTGCACGGCAGCTTGGTTGACGCCTTCATGGTGAAGGAAAATGAGATCGACCTTTACCACGGCTACACCTCTTCGGCCCATCCTGTCGCATGCGCAGCTGCGTCTTGCGTGCTGGATGCGATTGCGGATGAGTCATTGCTTGAACGCGCCCGCGAACTGGAGCCGTCCCTGGAGCAGGCCATACATGGTCTGCGGCACCATGCGCTGGTAACGGACATCCGGAATATTGGCCTGATGGGCGCGGTGGAGTTGAGCCCCGACGAAGGCGCGCCAGGCCGCCGCGGCCATCATGTACTGCAAGGCTGTTTCGAAAAGGGCCTGCTGGTGCGAGCCACCGGTGACACCATCGCCCTCGCTCCGGCACTGGTGTCAGAGCCAGAGCACATCAACCGCGCAGCGGAAATTCTGGATGACGTTCTTACTAACCTGCATTGACACGCCATGCGTACATCGATCATGAAGTCCTCCCCTGAGTTTGCAAGAGAGATTCCGGCCGCCGTTGCGGCCATGAGCAGGGCGCACTACGCGTTGCTTGAAGCGAATATCGGTCTGGCTGGGCTGGGCCCAGCCGATGTCGGGTACTCGGACCGGGTCAGGGTCATAGATGCCGCTGTGCTGCTGCTATCCAGAGCGAAATGGCTTTACGGCCGGGCGACGGGGGAACTCGCAGATTTCAGTGGTCGTACCGAATCCGCCGCCGATCTGGTTTTAGCCGCCAGCCTGTTCGCAGAGGTGGAAGCAATGGCAGCCGTGAGCAAGGCACCGGACAGCCAGGCCCTGCGCCAAAGCGCTGACATCCACGCTGCCGTCTCCTGCAACGGCACGGAAATCCAGTACTTCCAGGATGTGCCCATCGTCCCGAGTATCTGTCCGGTGGTGGTGCTGGTCGGCAACTCCAAGGAAATGGGCGCACAGTATGTTCGCCAATGCGTTCAGATATTTGGGCCGTTTGTTTTTTCGGCCGTTGCCCGCAAGGAACTGGACGCCGCCCACCTTGATGTCCTGCGGCAATGGCGCGAAATGATGTCGCGGTATACGCCGGAGATCCTGGAAATGGCTGAAGGCATGTCCATAGCAGCTGCAGAACTCGGCATCGCCGTTTCGACAGATCAGGCCTTGTCCATGTGGACGGACATCACAGCGCCCTCCACCGCTCTTGCGCCGATTGGCGTGCTGGATGCGGTGGGCGGGGGCAGGATGAATGCTTATTTTGGCGCCGACGGTAGCACTCCAGTCGAAGCTGAAGATCTCTGCAGCGGATGTGCCGCCTGGGGCAGCGCGTCGGCAGATGGCCAACTCCACTACGCGGCTTCGACCGATCATGACTGCACCTTCCAGGCCACGATCATCGCGTTTCCAGACACCGGCCTTCCGTTTATCTACACGCCCTTCTCCGTCAATGGTTCCATCCCTGGCACGGGCCGCTTCGGATTTGCAGGCCACCCGGGCCACAACCTCGCGGGGCTTGCGTATGTGCACCACGGCGGCGGTGGCAGTTGCGGCGAGCCCCCCGAAAGCTGGGGTTTCGGCGTACCGCGCGGTGCCGTGACGATGCATGTGCTGCGCTACGCTCAGAACGTGCACGAGGCCCGCGAGATGGTTCTGAACATGCCCACCGGCAACGTGGGCCGTCTCTTGGGCACGACCGGCGGTTTCTATGCGGATGCGAGCGGCGGCTTTGTGCTGGAAGAAACGCAGCCGCAACTCGTCGCAAGAGAAAATCAGGTTGACGCAAACGGCGAAACACATTCAGTTCTGTATGCGACCAACAATGTGCAAAGTTCGGAACTCGGCGAATATGGACGACGGTGGGGGATGGAATACAACGTCGAAGCTGGATGGCATACGCTGGACGGAGGCTTGCTAGCGACCGGCTCTCCGGGAGAGATGACGCGGCGGCAGTGGAGCGCTTCAAGCGAGTCGAGAAACCGCTTCTTCTATCGGCACCTTGTCGTCCAGGAAAAAAATGGACTGCTGACTCGCTTCGCGCGCTGTTTTCCATTCCTCCACAGTTCGGCAATGAACTCTGGCGGGCAACGGAATCGCGACTTGTCCGGGGTCAAAAGTTGGCAGGCTCCCCGGCGCATCGGCTCAACGCGTTCGTTTCTTCGGGCAGTCCCTCAAGCGGCCTGTATACAGGCTGTGTGGGATCTCTGGCGCACCGCTCCCTCACGCCCAACCGCCCCGGCCATGGCTACTTTTACGTGGACGAGACATCCACCAGTTGGTCCTTGCAATTAACGGGATCTCCCGCAGCAACCATCGACGCTGCACGAAAGTGCGCCTGCCGATTGCTTCTGCAAGCCGAACGAGCCATGCAAGATAAAGCCGCCAACCTGCCGGAGTGCAGCCTGGTGCACGGATGGCTGGAGCAAGCGCGAGAGGCGTTTGAGCTGAGTTCCGCACATGAGACTTCCGGTGCCGACGAGGCCGCGCGCCAACTGCGAGCCCTAACGCGAGCGCAGGTGAGATCTAGCCAGATACTCGATGCCTTGGCCACCTCCGCGCGCAAGCCCCTTCAGAACGCCATGTAGGGCTCAACTCTAAGTTTTCGCTAACGGCACTGTACAGCGTCGCTGCTGGAACCGCTCTTTATTCGTTTGACCGGCGTTGACCAGCAACATACATCAACGAAAGCTGCAGCCATGAGACTGTCAATCGCGCTCACTTACTGCGTAGTTGATGCTGTTCTGGGCAAAGGATTTGGCGCACGGTGGGCTTCGGTGCGGTCAGCCCTGCCAAACTTGACGAACTCGCAGTTAATGTTTGCCCCGAGCCTCGGCCTCTTTTTGTCCTATGATCTACTCGCTTGATACATCGCTATCGGGCTCCAGGGGTTAACGAGAACGCAGTATTGACAGGAAAAGCGCATTCTCTTTCGCTCGCAATGAGTTGTCTCTCTGAGAGCTGCGGATCTCGTGGTTCAAAGGGAGTATCTCGTGAGCTAGAACGGGCGATTTTGATGGCATGGTTTCCTCGAAAATGAATGAGCATTGATCGAATGCATGGCCACTTTTACATGCCGCTATTCAGTGAAAAGAGCGGCAGTGGCGAGTGGAGCCGCAGAGGTCGAACCCTACACAGGGTAGGGTTCCGGTCAGACTACATGCTCAGCCGACCCGTCTCCGACAAAAGCTCCATCAGCGGCAGAGGATCCCTGTGAACGTGCTCATCAATCATGGGCCAAATCCACTCATGTCGACTTGGCAGATCCAGTTGAAGGAGGGAAGACAGCACTCGCTCTGCCGAC
This sequence comes from Ottowia sp. VDI28, assembly GCF_049532675.1. Lineage (NCBI taxonomy): Bacteria > Pseudomonadati > Pseudomonadota > Betaproteobacteria > Burkholderiales > Comamonadaceae > Ottowia > Ottowia sp. VDI28. The sequence continues at coordinate 4,982,098 of NZ_CP149820.1, forward strand.
TCCCTTCTGGTTCTCGCAGGCATTTTGGGTTCCAAGTGTCGAAACCCATATGGCACAGCTACATCCTTACTGAATGCGTGGATCAACCTATTCAGGCCGAGTTTGTCGATGGGCCGGCATCCCTCGTAAAGGGCGTCGCGGGCAGGACTCAGAAGTACATGCATATGGGGATGCTCCTCATCCATGTGCACGACAGCCAGAAGCACCGGTAGAGACATGGTTCTGCGGATCCATTCAAGGCTCGTCGTGAAGTAGCTCCTGAAATCAATTTGGCTTCTGGCGGGAACGCTGATCAAGACCTCGATCGCTTGACAATAGTCACGTCGCTTGAATTTGTGTGCGTTGTGGCACGCTTGCTTCAACTGGTCGGCCTTTTCAACCAACATGGAGGCCTGGTTCGGTCCTTCCAAGATCTCATTTAAGTGAGTTCGATCCGCCTCGATAGATTGATCATGCTCGGGCGGCATGAACTCCCGAAGGTTGTGCTGAGCCGCTGCAAGCAAGCTCTGGGGTCTGCGACCTCCAATTCGAGAAAGGCCGATGCTTTTCGCACGAAAACACAAAGCAGGCGCTTTCATGCAACCTCCTGAGTCTGGCCAACGGAAGCCACGAAGCGGTCTATGTCGTCTGAACGCCAAACGGTGAGGCGTTCCCCAAAAGCATGGCCGCGCGGAAAGCGGCCTGTTTTAATGCCGGCGTACAAAGTGGAGCGGGAGACCCCAATGCGTTGCAGAACTTCCGGCAATCTCACCAACCGGAGCGGTTGCGGATTTGCGGGCAAGGCGGCGTTGAAGGAGGCGGAGTTGAAAATGCCAGCCGAGGCTGGTTGAGTGGCAGATGTGTTGATATTCATGATCACATTAGTCTTTGTTCGACCCGAAGGCCGAGGGAAGGGCAATGAGTAAATCGTCCCGATCGGTTTACGGTCGATCACACCGGCCAGGCGTAAAGCTTGGCATCGAGGAATAAGCGCTTGTAGAACCTCCTTAGCTGTCAGTGCATCAAGTTGATGCATGAGAGGATGGTATGGACCCAGGCGGCCTGATGGGAGAAACTCCCCTGATTCGAACCCAAGGATTTCTAGACCGAAATGTGGCCCTTTCCTACCCGCGGCAGTAGAGTCGCCGTTATTGCACCGACACCCAAGGACCTTCCGGACTTCAAACTTTTCGAGAAGTCGGACGCCTCAATGAAGCTGTGGTTACCTCAGATCCTGGTAGACCGCATCAACTGGATCAGCCGGGAAGTGGACGTCAGCAGGCCAGACATCGTTCGCGCTTGCTTATTCGAGCACCTCTATGGACGAGTGGCCATGCTGGCTCTCCATGCACACAAGCGCCGTCAAGACGCCGCGCGAGCACCACGGCGCGAGGAAGGCCCATTTAGTGATGAAGTAGATGAGGACCTCACAAGTGACGCGGCGGAGTTCATCCGGCTTCTCAATCAGCACGGAAGGGGAACTTCCCAAAATGCTAAGAGTTCAGCGGGCTCAGATGCCGGCCATCGCGGGCGGTTGGACGTGATGCTCGCTGGCACCAGTCAGGACATCATCCCCAGTGTTACTCGACAAACGTCGTTTGATCTTCAAATGCTGGGTAAGTCAGACGGGGACCTGACCTTCACCCTTCCACGGCGCCTCAAAGAGGACTTGGCGGATCTCGCTGCCCGTCACAAGCTCACGCCCTCGTCGTACACACGCAAGATGCTGGTGCTGATGCTGCTCGGTGAGCCTGTTCACACCTCGTGGCAACAGGCGATCGGTAAGATTTCGAAAGACGTTGAGCGGCTTGAGCAGGAGGACTGACGGCCGCAAGCTACCGAGCTGGGTCCGCGAGCTCAGGCGACTTTCAGCGGCATGACGACAACGTTGTTCCCAAGACGCAGTTGATCCAGGTAATCGGCCCACTGCTGCACCTGCTGCTGTCTCTTGCTGATGTACTGAGTCCGGTTGTAGCTGCGTCCATTGGCATCTTGGACCGCATGGGCCAAGTTAGCCTCGATGGCCAGGGGGTCCAGATCAAGCTCGTCGACCATCATGGTTCTCGCGCTGGCCCTGAATCCGTGCCAGCTCTGCTCTTTGCCATAGCCGAGGCTGTACAAGGCACTGCGCACAGAGTTATCAGACATAGGACGGTCATGATCCCGTTGGCCGGGGAACACATACCGGCCATGGCCAGTCAGAGGGTGCAGTTCACGTAGCAATGCCACGGCTTGCCTGGGCATAGGCACGGCATGGGGGTCGCCATTTTCTTTCTCTTCCACCACGCGCTTCATCTTCGCAGCTGGAATCGTCCACATGGCCCCATCCAAGTCAACTTCTGCCCACTCCATCATGCGCAGGTTACCTGGACGTTGATAGAGCAAGGGGGCAAGAAGCAAGGCAGTGCGCACCAACGGCCCACCTTTATAGGCATGCATCGCCCTGAGCAAATCACCAAATCTCTGAGGGTCAACAATGGCGGGGAATTTCGCACCCCGGTAAGGGGTGAGACGCTTTTTCAGCCCTTCAGTGATGTTGCGTTGTCCTCTGTCGGCAGTGGGAAGCCAATACTCATACACTTGACGCACCAGCATTAAGGCTCGGTCGGCGGTCTCCAAAGCGCCCCGGTCCTCCACCTTCTGCAGTACCGATAGCAACTCCATGGGTTCGATTTCTGCCATGGATCGCTCACCTAGCCATGGGAAGAGGTCACGCTCCATTTGACGTTGGGTTCGCTTGGCGTGCTCTGGACTCCACGAACCCGCTTTCTTGGCATGCCAATCCAGGGCAATGGCCTTGAACAGATCGCCATCTTGCGGCCTGGCTCTCAGCTTCTCGCGCTTACGGACCTGCACAGGGTCCAGGCCTTGAGCTTTCTGAAGCTTGGCCGCATCCCGCGCTTGCCGAGCAGCCATCAAACTCACGGCAGGATAGCCACCCAAAGCGAGCTTCTTCTCTTTGCCATCAATCCGGTATTTCAGAAACCAGCGCTTTGACCCGTTGAGGCCAACTTCCAGATACATCCCACCAGAATCTGCATGACGAGCGTACTTACGATCAGGGGGGCAGGTAGCCGTACGGCAGCGGGCGTCAGTCAGCATCAAGGGGCTCCACGAGGGGGTACATGATAATTTGGGGGTACAAACCCGGCTCAATCATATATCCAGTCGCCTCGTACCCCCGTCCGTACCCCCTCCCCGTCTCGGCTGCCGCTGGACCTTTTCGGACGACCTCAGACTGGAAGTAGTTGATTTTCAAAGAAAAAAGGCGTTCACCGGATGTCAGTGAACGCCTTTGAACGTTGTAATGGTGGAGCTGGGGGGATTTGAACCCCCGTCCGCAAACCTTCCTCGCGCAGATCTACATGTTTAGCGTTCTGGTTTGAATCTCGCTACCCGGATCGCGCAGACGCACGCTATCCGAACAGCCAGTACCCTTGAGTCTCGCCTGCATTCAAGGTACCCGAACACAAGCCAGCCGATGTAAATTCCCCCGCAGCCGGGAGGTCTTGCGACCCCCTTGCCCAGCCCATCGGCCTGCTGTTGCGAGGCTCACCGGCAATTAAGCGGCGAGTGCGAAACGTTCGTCGTTTGCAGTTAGTTTGTTTGAATCTGTTTTACGAGCACATTCAGCTCGACATGCACCACTGCGATTCCAACCCACGTCGAAACCAATGCAGCCCCGTGAGTTGTCTATTTTAGGCTCAATCCAGCAAATTCAAGAGCTCATCCGGGCTATTAATGATGGCATCGGCTTGCCAAGCGGCCAAATCCCCCACACTGCCGAGGTAACCGTAGCCCGCCGCCACGGTGCCTGTGCCAGCAGATTTGCCCGCGATCACGTCGCGCTCATCGTCTCCCACGTAGATGCAATACTCGGGCTGAACACCAGCCCGGCGCATGGCTTCGAGCACCGGTGCGGGGTGCGGCTTCGCGTGCGGCGTGGTGTCTCCGCTCACGATGGTGACCGCATCCGTGAAAAGCGGCATGGTGGCGGTGAGCGGAAGGGTAAAACGCTCGGCCTTGTTGGTGACCACGCCCCAGCTCAAACCGCGGGCCCGCAAAGCGTTCAGCAACTCTTCCACCCCCGCAAAGGCACGGGTGCTGTAGGTCATGCGACGCTCGTAATTGCTGAGAAATTCTTCGCGTAGAACGCCATAGTCGGCATCTTGAGGCGTCAAGCCGAAAGCGACGCCCAGCATGCCGCGCGCGCCAGCGCCAGCCATGGAGCGATAGGTATCCAAGGGTAAGGAGGGCATGCCGCGGGCTATGCGCATTTCATCGGCGGCCAGCCCCAGGTCAGGGGCGCTGTCAATCAAGGTACCGTCCAGATCGAACAATACGCAACGAACGTTGGGAAATATCGGCATGGTCAGATGCTGGCCGGTTTGCGAGTCGCCAGCATGTAGTTCACGCTGGTGTCCGCGGAAAGCCGGTAGCGGCGTGTAAGGGGGTTGTACTCAAGGCCTCGGCTGCCCGCGGAATCAAGGCCGGCATCGCGGCAGTAGCGGGAAAGCTCGCTCGGGCGGATCAAGCGGGCATATTCGTGGGTGCCTCTCGGCACTAGGTTCAACACGTATTCCGCACCGACGATGGCCATCAGGAAAGACTTTGGGTTGCGGTTGATGGTGGAGAAAAAATCCAGCCCCCAGGCTTGGCCAGTGCGGCGCAGGCGCGAACGATGGATTCGGGATCCGGCACATGCTCCAGCATTTCCATGCAGGTGACCACGTCGAATTGCGCAGGCATTTCAGTGGCCAGGGCCTCTGCGGCGACCTCACGGTAAGCGATGTGCGGCGTTTGCGCCTCCAGCGCATGCAGCTGGGCCACCTTGAGGGATTTCTCGGCCAGATCGATGCCCAGGACATCCGCCCCTTTGCGTGCCATGGCGTCGGCCAGGATGCCGCCGCCGCAGCCCACATCCACCACGCGCGCGCCATTCAGCGGGCGCATGCCGTCGATCCAGCCGAGCCTCAGCGGATTGATTTGGTGCAGAGGAGCGAATTCACCTTCCAGATCCCACCAGCGATGCGCCAGCGATGAAAACTTGGCCAGTTCGGCAGGATCGACGTTTGCTTGGTTCATAGGGCGCATTGTCCCACCGGCGTGAGGCATAGTGCGTGCCCTTACTTGGCCTTCCCTGCGGAGATGTCCTGGATCATCCGGGTGGCAAGATACAGGCGCGGCACGATGGTGTTGATCTGCACGTATTCGGCGTTGTTCGAATGCGCACCGTAGCCCGAGAGGCCAAAGCCCTCGATCACGCCTCCCTTGGCTTTCAGGGCTGCAAATGCGGCATCGGTACCACCACCCGTGGCCTTGTCGACGACCTTCATCGGGATCTGCAGTTCCTTCTCATAGACGCCTTGGGCGTACTTCGCCAGGCTGCGGCCAACCTCGTTGGCTTCGAGCGGCGGGCGACGCACTTCGAACTTCAGGTCCACCTTGGCCTCTGGCAGCAGTTTGTTGGACACCTTCTGCTTCATGGCCTCTTCGAGAGCGGTGAAGTCCGCCACGCGTAGCGCGCGCGCGTCGGCCTGCGCAGTGGCCTCCGCAGGAATCACGTTGCGGTTCGTTCCAGCCTTGGAGACCGTCCAGTTGAGCTTGAGGCCGCTCTGCGGTTTGGACAACTCCTTCATCTGCAACAGTTGGTGCGACAACTCGTAGAGCGCATTCACACCATCTTCGGGCTTGGCGCCGGCATGGGAGGCCTTTCCGGTCACCTTCAGGTAGGCAGCGCCAATGCCGCTGGTGGCCAGGCGCAGACTGCCGTCGGTGCCACCGCCTTCGAATGAGAACACGGCATCTTGCTCGGCGCCAAGGCGGGTAATGGTGCTGCGCGCACCGGGAGAGCTGATCTCTTCGTCGCCGTTGATGAGCACGGTGAGCGTGCCGTAGTCTTCGTAGCCCAGTTTCTTGAGCATCTCCACGACATGGATGATCAGCGCCACGCCCTGCTTGTCATCGGAGATGCCCAGGCCGTAGGCTTTGTCGCCCTCGACACGGAAAGGCTGATCTTTGATCATGCCCTTGAGGTAGACGGTATCCATGTGCGCGATCAGCATGATGCGGCTCGTGCCCTTGCCCTTGTATTCGGCGTGCACCATGGGCCCAACCTGCTCGGGAGTGTCATCGAGGCGATAGACGTCGGTCGCGGGAATGACTTCCACCTTGCCGCCCTGTGCACGCAGCTTCCCGGCAACATACTCGGCGATCTGCTTGACGCCCTCCACGTCCTTGCTTCCGGACTCGATATGTACCAGGTCCTTCAAGGTATCGAGCAAAGGTTGTTGCTGCTGCTTGGCCAGCTCCTGGACTGCAGCTTGAGGTGCTGCGTACGCGAAAGTGCCTGCGGCAGCCAGGGCCAACGCCGTGAATGAAATCCTGTAGAAATTGCGACGCATGAGAAATGCTCTCCTATGAGGTGTCTGCGCGAACCGCAGGCATAAAGTGCTGAACATAAATTGTATGAACTGCAATGGCACCCGCGACTCGTGCCAAGGCTCAGGTCAGGGATTCAAGCCGTGCAACCGCGCGAAATCCGCGCGCTCGCTTTCCACATCCCGCTGGGTAATGCACGCCTTGGGAGGAGGCTGTTGACGGGAGCTCCAATAGGCCCGGTAGGCTTGGCTTTGATAGGGATCCACCACCACATACCCCGAGCGCTCGGGACATTGGGCCGTATCGGGGCAATCGCGCCATGTTGCACCATAGATGACCCTGCCGTCGCGGGTCATCCCTGGAAACGCGCTGGCCAATACACGGTAGCGCCCATGATCCAGGCGGAAGGTCTGGCGCTGCACACGATCGAACACATAGACGTAACCCAGATCACTGTAGGTAAGCCAGGTCTGCTCAGCCCCACGGCCGGGAAATCCAAAAATGACCTTGCTCGGCGACAACCCCATATCGACTCTCAGATCGCAAGGGTGTTGTTTGCTCGCGGTCCCGGTAGAAAGCCCATAAACCCGCATGGAGGGCTGGCCTGCTGAAGGCATCTGTGGTACAGCGGAGAATTCGGTGCCGTCGACCGAAATCATTGGCAAGGCGTACACCCCGCCGTCCACGGCTTGGCGGCCCTGGCAAATGAACTGCGGCCCGGTGACGCCGACCACACGAGCCGTGCGTCCATCGTCCTTGACCTCCGTGGTGGCTATTTGCAGAGGGCCCGTGCCCTGGTTGTCCGCATCGGCGTTCTGAGGCCAACTCAGCGAACGGATATAGATACTGCCTGGTGCGCCCAGCGTCACCGGCGGCGTGGCCCCCGGGCCAGCAGGAACGCCCATTTCAGAAGCGGCGGCATAGAAGCCGGTCATACCGGCCTCGAACAGCGGGCGCGCCTCGGTCTGCTTGTTCAGTACGTCCGCAAAACGGTAATGCTCGCCCGTCACGTCCACCAGATAGCGCCAGGTGCCCTGTACCGGAAAGGCCTCATTGGAAAACGGGGTTCGATAGGCTTTCACGGCCCCCTCCCCCAATGCCGGCAACTCCATCAGGCTGACTTTGCCCAGCTTGGCGCCCGAATAGGACCTCAGGATGAAGCGGCCGTCAGGGCTCACACGCTCATAGGAACCAAGGGCCGCCATGCCGTTGTCGTCCGCGCCCACTACCGCGGGATTCAGAGGAAGGTAGGTCAACGGGGGAATGCAGGCGTCCGCGCTCTGCGCTGACGCGATCATGGGCAGCAACGCCCATGCAAAGGTAAGAAGCGGTCTTGCAGGGCCACACCGCAGGGCAAAAGTCAGCAGCATGTAGTGGACTTCAACTGCGCCTCTCGGGCGCGCAAAACGGCAAGCCATGGGCCATCAGGCATGACGCCCAGCACAGGCCAGGGATGGGCTTTGCCGCAGCGAATCACCAGACTGGCAGGCGAATGATTGAGCGCACCCAAGGCGGCGGCCTGGTCTTGTTCAATAGCAGGGGTGTGCAGCAGGTCGGGTTCACCTGCGGCCTCGGTCGCCTCCGCCCATTCGCTGGGCGGCACCCTGGGATCACGAACGCCCACCACCTTGAAACCCACCGCTTCGGCCGCTCTTTTCATTCGCGGCCATTCTTTCAGGGCATAGGGCATGCGCGGGGAAAGGACCATCATGACACTGGTCGCGCGCTCCAGATCCGGCTCAGCCCCAGCCTGACGGCAAGCTTGTGCCCCGGAAACGCTTGAAAACAAAAAAAGCCCTGGGAGCATGAGCCCCCAAGGCTTTTTGAATCCGCTGAAGACGGAAATTACTTGGCGGCGCGGGTGCCGACCACTTCAATTTCCACGCGGCGGTTCTTAGCGCGGCCTTCGGCGGTGCGGTTGTCAGCCACCGGCTGGCTCTCGCCTTTGCCTTCGGTGTAGACACGGTTACGCTCGATGCCCTTGGAAACCAGGTAGGCTTTCACGGCCTCGGCACGACGCACCGACAGTTTCTGGTTGTAAGCGTTGGAACCCACGGAGTCGGTGTGGCCAACAGCAATGATGACTTCCAGGTTGATGTCTTTGACTTTGCCAACCAGATCGTCCAGCTTGGCGCGGCCTTCAGGCTTCAGCACGGACTTGTCGAAGTCGAAGAAGGCGTCGGCAGCGTAGGTCACCTTGCTGGCAGCCACAGGAGCTGGAGCGGGCGGCTTGGCAGCAGGCGCTGGTGCAGGGGCAGGTGCGGCAACAGGAGCCGGAGCAGGAGCAGCGGCAGGCTGCAGGGCACCGTCGCAGTTAGGAGCAGCGGTAGCGGGAGTCCAGTTGGCATCGCGCCAGCACAGTTCGTTGGTGCCGTTTTTCCAGATCAGGTTGCCGTGGCCGTTGCGCCAGTTGTCGGAATTGATCGTCGAGCCGGCAGCGAAGGCGGAACCAGCCACGGTTGCGACAGCGAACATGATCGCTACTTTGTTCAGTTTCTTCATGGTTCTCCTCATGGGAAAAAAACCGCAGCCGGGCTGCGAAAAGTCGGACGCTTCAAGTGACCACCACCAAAAACGTTGAGACGATTGTGCCACACGTCACCCCGCAATCCGCCCCGAACCGGTGTCTGAGCGGCCAGACAGGCGCGGATTTCAAGCGATATGTTGCTTTGGTGCTACAGCACAATGGGCCTAAAATCATCGCCTTTCGTCCGCCGCCCGGTCGCTACTATTAAATATGACTTCATTCGCCAAAGAAACACTCCCTATCAGCCTGGAAGAGGAGATGCGGCGAAGCTATCTCGATTACGCCATGAGCGTGATCGTGGGCCGAGCCCTGCCGGACGCGCGTGACGGCCTCAAGCCCGTCCACCGGCGAGTGCTCTTCTCGATGCATGAGGCCAACAACGTCTGGAACCGCCCCTACGTGAAGTGCGCCCGCGTGGTCGGGGACGTGCTGGGCCGCTTCCACCCGCACGGTGACTCGGCCACGTACGAAGCGCTGGTGCGCATGGCGCAGGACTTCTCGTTGCGCCACCCCCTGATCGACGGGCAGGGTAATTTCGGCTCGGTGGATGGCGACAACGCAGCGGCCTACCGGTACACGGAGTGCCGGCTGGAGAAGATCGCCTCCGAGATCCTGGCTGACATCGACAAGCAGACCGTCGACATGGTGCCCAACTATGACGGCAAGGAATTGGAGCCCACGGTGCTCCCCACCCGTCTGCCCGCGCTGCTGATCAACGGCTCCGGCGGCATTGCCGTCGGCATGGCCACGAATATCCCGCCGCACAACCTCAACGAAGTGGTGGATGCCTGCCTGCACCTGCTGCACCACCCCGAGGCCACGATCGACGAGTTGATGGAGATCGTGCCGGCCCCTGATTTCCCGACGGGCGGCATCATCCACGGCATCCAGGGCGTGAAGGACGGCTACCGCACCGGCCGCGGCCGGGTGGTCATGCGAGCCAAGGCGCATTTCGAGGACATCGACAAGGGGCAACGCCAGGCCATCGTCGTAGACGAAATCCCCTACCAGGTCAACAAAAAGACCCTGCAAGAGCGCATGGCCGAGTTGGTGCACGAGAAAAAGCTCGAAGGCATCAGCCACATTCAGGACGAATCCGACAAATCCGGCATGCGGCTCGTAATCGAGCTCAAGCGCGGCGAAGTGCCCGAGGTCGTGCTGAACAACCTCTACAAGCAGACGCAACTGCAGGACACCTTCGGCATCAACATGGTGGCGCTGGTCGACGGCCAACCCAGGCTGTGCAATCTGAAGGAACTGCTCGACGTCTTCCTGCAGCACCGCCGGGAAGTGGTCACCCGGCGCACGGTGTTCGATCTGCGCAAGGCGCGCGAGCGCGGCCACGTGCTCGAAGGCCTTGCGGTCGCGCTGGGCAATATCGACGAATTCATCCGCATCATCCGTAACGCCCCCACCCCGCCGGTGGCCAAGGCCGAACTGATGGCACGCAGCTGGGATAGCAAGCTCGTGCGCGAAATGCTCACGCGCACACGCGAAGATGGCGTGACCATCACCGCAGATGACTACCGCCCCGAAGGCCTGGAGCGTGAGATGGGCCTGCAGACCGACGGCCTCTATCGCCTGTCCGATACGCAAGCCCAGGAAATCCTGCAGATGCGTCTGCAGCGCCTCACGGGCCTGGAGCAGGACAAGATCGTGGCCGAATACAAGGAAGTCATGAGCGTGATCGAGGATCTGCTCGACATCCTTGCCAAGCCGGCCCGTGTCTCCGCCATCATCAGCGACGAGCTGACCGCGCTGAAAACCGAGTTCGGCCAGACCAAAGCGGGCGCGCGCCGCTCCCTCATCGAGCACAACGCTCAGGATCTGGCCACCGAAGATCTGATCACGCCTGTCGACATGGTGGTCACGCTCAGCCATGCCGGGTACATCAAGAGCCAGCCACTTGGCGAGTACCGCGCGCAAAAACGCGGCGGCCGAGGCAAGCAGGCCACGGCCACCAAGGAAGACGACTGGATCGACCAGCTCTTCATCGCCAATACGCACGACTACATCCTGTGCTTCTCCAACCGCGGACGGCTTTACTGGCTCAAGGTGTGGGAAGTGCCCTCGGGCTCACGAGGCTCGCGCGGGCGGCCGATTGTCAACATGTTCCCGCTGGCCGAGGGCGAGAAAATCAACGTCGTGCTGCCGCTTACTGGCGACGCACGCAGCTTCCCGGACAACCGCTACGTCTTCATGGCCACGTCCATGGGCACCGTGAAGAAAACAGCGCTCTCCGAGTTCAGCAACCCGCGCAAGGCCGGCATCATTGCCGTCGACCTGGACGAGGGAGACTTCCTGATCGGCGCCGCACTGACCGATGGCGCCCATGACGTGATGCTGTTCTCCGATGGCGGCAAGGCCGTGCGTTTCGACGAAAACGACGTCCGCCCCATGGGCCGCAACGCGCGCGGCGTGCGCGGCATGCAACTCGACGACACCCAGGGGGTCATCGCGATGCTGGTGGCCGAAGGAGAGGCCGGAAGCGAAAATGCGGAACCTTCGGCGCGAACCAGCGTCTTAACGGCCACCGAGAACGGTTACGGAAAGCGCACCAGTATTACAGAGTACACACGCCACGGACGCGGCACCAAAGGCATGATTGCGATTCAGCAAAGTGAGCGCAACGGCAAGGTCGTGGCCGCCACTTTGGTCGGTGCCGATGACGAAATCATGCTGATCACCGACAAGGGGGTGCTCGTACGCACTCGCGTCGCCGAAATCCGGGAAATGGGCCGCGCCACTCAAGGTGTTACCCTGATCTCACTGGACGACGGTTCCCAGCTCAGCGGCTTGCAGCGCATCGTTGAAAACGATGCTCAGGAAGCCGTTGCCGATGAAACACCAGACAACACTCCGGAGTAAATCTTGAAAAAAACCTTGGCACAACTTCCACTTGCCATTCTTTTCGCGGCCTCGTTCATGGCCTCGACGCCCGCTGCGGCACAGAACAACGATGCCAAGCGCGCTCTGGCACAGAAAATCTCGCAAATCCAGCAGAAGGCCGACAGCGGCGCCATGGCCGAGCAACTGACAGCCAGCGCAGTGCAACCCCTCATCGCCAGCTGGTCCGAGCGACTCGATGAAACCGTTCCGCCCGCTCGCCAGAAGGAAGTGCGCGACAAGCTGGATGTGGAGTTGAAAAAATTCGCCGAAACCTCGCGCAAGTCCATTGAAGGCCAGATCGCCAAGTCGGCCGACGCCGCGCTGGTGCCCATGCTGATGGAAAAACTCTCCGAAGACGAGATGAAGACCATCATCGCCTACCTGGAATCGCCCGCCGCGGCCAAGTTCCTGGCTCTCGGCCCTGATGCCACCACGGCATGGGCCAAGAAAGTGGTGGAAGCCACGCGCCCCACGGTAGAAAGCGCAGCCAAGACCTTCGACGCCGCAGCCACCAAGATCGTCGGCGCGCCTGCACCCAGCCCAGCTGGAAGCAGCCCCAAGAAGTAAAAACTCGAGTTTGAGTCCGGCAACGCCGCGCAAGTAAAAGTAACTTGCGCGGCGTTGCCGTGTACGATCGTCCTTTTTCAGCCTCTCCCGCTCTCGCGCCATGAAACCGACTCCCGTGCAATCCGACGCCCTGGCTCACCTCCGTGTGCAGATCGACAGCCTGGATTCCCAACTGCTTACCCTGTTGAACCAGCGTGCCAAGGTAGCCGAAGAAGTCGGCGCACTCAAGCGAAACGAAGGCACCCCGTTTTTCCGGCCCGACCGCGTCGCGCAAGTCATCGCCAAGGTGCAGGATGCCAACCCAGGCCCCCTGCTCAATCAGCACATAGGGGCCATTTGGCGAGAGATCATGTCTGCTTGCCTCGCACTTGAGGTGCCGCAGCGCGTGGCCGTGCTGGGTCCGGAAGGCACATTCACCGAACAAGCGGCAGTGGAGTTCTTCGGCAGTGCCGCCAATCTGGTCCATTGCGCCAACTTCGATGAGGTTTTCCACGCCACCGCAGCCGGAACAGCCCAGTTTGGCGTGGTGGCCGTCGAGAACTCCACCGAGGGCGTGGTCGCCCGCACGTTCGATCTGTTCCGTCATTCACCGGTTCATATCGTGGGTGAAGTCAGTCTGCTGGTTCGCCACAACCTGCTGCGCCAGGTCACCGGGCTGGAAGGCATCGAAGTGGTCATGGCTCACCCCCAAGCCCTGATGCAATGCCAAGGCTGGCTCTCCACCCATTTGCCGCACGCCGAGCGCCGCGCCGTCTCCAGCAATGCGGAGGGTGCTCGCCTGGCCGCGGGCAATCCGGCTTGGGCAGGGCTGGCCAGCGAACGTGCCGCCGCGCAGTTCGGCTTGCACATCGTCACGCACGCCATCCAGGACGAAGCCTACAACCGTACACGCTTCGCCGTCATCTGCCTGCCGCAGACCCTGGCCATGCCGGTCGCCACGGGCAAGGACTGCACCAGCCTCGTGGTCTCGGTGCCCAATACACCTGGTTCGGTGCACGACATGCTGACTCCGCTGAAAAAGCACGGCGTCAGCATGACGCGCTTTGAATCGCGTCCCGCCAAATCAGGCCAGTGGGAATATTATTTCTACATTGACCTGGCTGGCCACCCCACCGAGCCCCACGTGGCGGCGGCATTGGCAGAACTGCAGCAGCTCTGCGCGTTCTACAAGGTACTGGGCGCTTACCCACTGGCCCAAGATGTTTGAGCAGTTAGGCCTGATCGGCTGCGGGCTGATGGGCGGCTCGTTTGCCTTGGCCATGAAGCGCGCCGGCCTGGTCCGCCGCGTGGTGGGGTACAGCAAATCGCCCTCGACGACGGAGCGGGCGCGCCAGCTTGGCGTCATCGACGTCGAGGCGCCCTCTGCGCTGCTGGCCGTCTCTGGAGCAGACCTCGTGCTGCTGGCGGTACCGGTGGCAGCCACCGAATCAACGCTCAAGGCCATCCGCCAGTTGATTGCCCCCAATGTGCTCATCATGGATGTCGGCTCGACCAAGCGCGACGTCATCGATGCCGCCCGCCGCGTGCTCAGGAACGATGTGGGTGTGTTCGTACCCTGCCACCCCGTCACGGGGCGTGAGGTATCCGGGGTAGACAACGCCATTGCCGATCTCTATGCCGGCAAGCAGGTGGTCCTCACCCCCATCGAGCGCACCCGCACCGCCCAGCTTCAGAAGGCGGAGCAGCTCTGGCGCGCGCTGGGCTGCTCAGTGGTGCGCATGTCTCCGGAAACGCATGATTCGGCTTTTGCCGCCATCAGTCACCTGCCTCATCTGCTGGCTTTTGCGCTGATGAACGGCATCACCAGCCAAGAGCAAGGCGCCAACTTCCTCTCGCTGGCCGGCCCTGGTTTTCGCGATTTCAGCCGCATTGCCGCCGGTGACCCCGAGATGTGGCGTGATGTGCTGATCGCCAACCGTGAAGAACTCGCGGCCCAGGCCGGCCATTTTCAGCGCGCGCTGGGTGAATTCCAACGCTTGATCGCGGAGGGGCAGACAGACGAGCTGCACCGCTTGATTACCCGGGCCAGCCAAGCCCGTGCCGGCTGGCGAATGACCTCCGGCAGCGCCGACTGACCAGCCCATTTTTCTCCTTCCATCGTGTTCGATACCGCGTTCCTCGATATTCCCGCCCTCGGTACCGCCAGCGGCACCGTACGCCTGCCTGGCTCCAAAAGCATCTCCAACCGCGTCCTGCTGCTGGCTGCCGTGTGCGAAGGCCGCACGGCCATTCACGACCTGTTGGACTCCGACGATACCCGCGTCATGCTGCAAGCGCTGCGCCAGCTTGGATGCGGAGTCACCCTTGAAGAGGGCCGCACCATCGTCGAAGGCATCGGCGGCAGAACACGCAACCGGCAGGCCGAGCTCTTCCTGGGCAATGCCGGCACCGCCATGCGGCCCCTCACCGCCGCGCTGGCCGTACTCGGCGGCGACTATGCCTTGAGCGGCATCGCCCGCATGCATGAGCGGCCCATCGGCGATCTGGTCGATGCACTGCGCGCGCTCGGCTGCCAGGTCGAATACACCGGACAACCAGGCTTCCCCCCGCTTCGCATCGGCGAGCCCGTGCTGAAACTCGACGCCCCCGTGCCCGTGCGCGGCGACGTCTCCAGCCAGTTTCTCACCGCGCTGCTGATGGCGCTGCCGTTGGCGGCCAATCGGCCGGGTGCCGGCGATATCGTCATCGAGGTCGTGGGCGAGCTGATCTCCCGCCCCTACGTGGAGATCACGCTCAAGCTGATGGCCCGCTTCGGCATCCAGGTGCAGCGCGAGGAGTGGTCTCGCTTCGTCATTCCAGCGGGTAGCCGCTATCGTTCGCCAGGTGAGATCCATGTGGAGGCTGACGCCTCTTCGGCCAGCTACTTCATCGCCCTTGGAGCCATTGCTTCCAGCCAAGGGGCGGCGCTGAAAATCGAAGGCGTTGGGCAAGATTCGATTCAGGGCGATATCCGCTTCGTGGAAGCTGCCCTTGCAATGGGAGCCCGAGTGCAAAGCGGGCCCAACTGGCTGGAAGTCTCCCGCGGCAGTTGGCCGCTGAAGGCCATCGACCTCGACTGCAACCACATCCCCGATGCCGCCATGACGCTCGCGGCCATGGCGCTGTACGCAGACGGCCCGAGCCGGCTGTACAACATCGCCAGTTGGCGCGTGAAGGAAACCGACCGCATCGCCGCCATGACCGCCGAGCTGAGCAAGCTGGGCGCCGAAGTCGAGGAAGGCCCGGATTTCATTCGCGTCAGCCCGCCTGCCACCTGGCGGGCAGCCAGCCTGCATACCTACGACGACCACCGCATGGCCATGTGCGGCTCTCTGGCCGCCTTCAACCCCGCGGGGCTGCCGGTACGCATCGAAGACCCGAAATGCGTTGCCAAGACCTTTCCCGACTACTTTGAAGCCTTGTTTTCCGTGGCCCGGCCCGCCGCCAGCGTCCCGGTGATCTGCATCGACGGTCCCACGGCTTCCGGCAAAGGCACCCTGGCCGGCGAACTGGCCCGGCGCCTTGGCTACCACTATCTCGATTCCGGCGCCCTTTATCGGCTGACAGCGTTCGCGGCCCGCCAGCAGGGCCTGGAACTAGACGCCGCCCATGAAGCCCGGATCGCCGAACTGGCGCGCGCACTGCCGGTGCGCTTCACTTCGGAGCAGATCTGGCTGGCAGGGCAAGACGTGACCGAAGCCATCCGCACCGAAGCCGCCGGCATGGACGCCTCACGCGTTTCCGTGCTGCCCGGCGTGCGCCAGGCCTTGTTCGATCTGCAGCGCAGCTTTGCCCGCCTGCCCGGCCTGGTGGCCGACGGGCGCGACATGGGCACCGTCATCTTCCCGGACGCCCCGCTCAAGGTCTATCTCACGGCAGATGCCGCCCAGCGCGCGGAGCGGCGCCATAAGCAGTTGATTTCGAAGGGAATTTCCAGTAAAATCTCCACCCTTCGCGCCGACTTGGAGGCGCGCGATGCGCAGGATAAGACCCGCGCAGCCGCGCCCTTGAAGCCAGCCGAGGACGCATTGCTGCTGGATAACTCCCAATTGACCATTGAAGCTTCGGTCAATCAGGTGCTTGGATGGTGGCAGGAGCGACAACCGTTCTGACGTTCAGGCAGCCTTTCGTTTCGGGTTGCCCTGCTGTTCACATCTGCGGCTCGAACCATGCGTTTTTTCGTTCCACCGGGCTTTTGCCGCACCTGCGCGGCGTTCGGGCCAGGTGGTTTTTTGCAACTTAACCGTGGCTTGGGCCACACCCAGACCGCAGGCAGCTTCAACAAACGGCGGCAATTCCGCCACCGTAAAACCTGCTTCGCGGATTTCAGGAAACCTTAATGTCTGAATCTTTTGCCGCCCTGTTCGAAGAGTCCCTGCAGCGTACCGAAATGCGCCCGGGCGAAGTCATCACTGCCGAAGTGGTGCGTGTCGAACACAACTTTGTCGTCGTCAATGCCGGGCTGAAGTCTGAAGCCTACATCCCAATCGACGAATTCAAGAACGACCAGGGCGAAGTCGAGGTCGAGCCGGGCGCTTTCGTGCCTGTGGCCATCGGCTCCATCGAAAACGGCTACGGCGACACCATTCTGAGCCGTGACACCGCCAAACGCCTGGCCTCCTGGCTGGCTCTCGAGAAAGCCCTCGAATCTGGCGATTTCGTCACCGGCACCACCAGCGGCAAGGTCAAGGGCGGCCTGACCGTGCTGGTCAATGGCATCCGCGCATTCCTGCCGGGTTCGCTGGTTGACACGCGTCCCACCAAGGACCTGACTCCCTACGAAAACAAAACGATGGAGTTCAAGGTCATCAAGCTTGACCGCAAGCGCAACAACGTGGTGCTGTCGCGCCGCGCAGTGGTTGAAGCCAGCATGGGCGAAGAGCGCGCCAAGCTGATGGAAACGCTGAAAGAAGGCGCCATCGTGAACGGCGTGGTCAAGAACATCACCGAGTACGGCGCTTTCGTCGACCTGGGTGGCATCGACGGCCTGCTGCACATCACCGACATGGCCTGGCGCCGTGTCCGCCACCCCTCCGAGGTGGTCACCGCCGGCCAGGAAATCACTGCCAAGATCCTCAAGTTCGACACCGAGAAGAACCGTGTCAGCCTGGGCCTCAAGCAGATGGGCGACGATCCCTGGATGGGCGTCAGCCGCCGCTACCCGCAAGGTACGCGCATGTTCGGCAAGGTCACCAACATCGCCGACTACGGCGCCTTCGTCGAGCTGGAGCCCGGTATCGAAGGTTTGGTCCACGTGTCCGAAATGGACTGGACCAACAAGAACGTTGCACCTTCCAAGGTGGTGTCGCTGGGCGACGAAGTCGAGATCATGGTTCTCGAGATCGACGAAGACAAGCGCCGCATCTCCCTGGGCATGAAGCAATGCCGTGCCAACCCATGGCAAGAGTTCGCTCAGAACACCAAGCGCGGTGACCGCGTGAAGGGCCCGATCAAGTCGATCACCGACTTCGGCGTGTTCGTCGGCCTGGCCGCCGGCATCGATGGCTTGGTGCATCTGTCCGACCTGTCCTGGAACGAGCCCGGCGAAGCCGCTGTGCGCAACTACAAGAAGGGCCAGGAAGTCGAAGCCATCGTGCTGGCAGTCGACGTCGACCGCGAGCGCATCAGCCTGGGCATCAAGCAGCTCGACCAAGACCCGTTCACCACCTTCGTGACGGTGAACGACAAAGGCCAGATCGTGTCCGGTCAAGTCAAGACCGTGGACGCTCGTGGTGCCGAGATCGATCTGGGCAACGACGTGGTGGGCTACCTGCGCGTCTCCGAAATCAGCCGCGACCGCGTGGAAGACGCGAGCCAAGTGCTGAAAGTGGGCGACGAAGTCACCGCCGTGGTGGTCAATGTCGACCGCAAGACGCGTAACATCCAACTGTCCATCAAGGCCAAGGATGCTGCCGACCAGCAGGAAGCCATGCAATCGCTGAACCAACAGGCTTCGCGCGAGCATGCCGGTACCACCAGCCTCGGCGCGCTACTGCGTGCCAAGCTGGACTCCAGCGACAAGTAAGCCCATCCCCGAGCGCCTTGCGGCGCTCCCCCTCAAAGGGGGCGCACTCAGCGGCCGGGCCAAGCCCGCTCCACGAGTGCCCTGAGAGGGGATCGGGAAGATGGTTAAGTAGCAGGACTATGTAGGAGCGGTTTAGCCGCGGATCACCCTGATTCGCAGCTGGCACCGCTCCTACATTTATTTCATGGTATGGGTGGGTAACTGACTTTATGACTCGATCAGATCTCGTTGAATTGCTGGCCGAGCGGTTTGGGCAGCTCACGCATCGCGATGCCGAGGCGGCCGTCAAGACCATTCTGGACACCATGAGTGACGCGCTGACGCGCGGACACCGCATTGAGATCCGCGGTTTTGGCAGTTTCTCCATCAATCGCCGCGCACCGCGCCTGGGACGCAACCCGCGTACCGGCGAAAGCGTGCAGATTCCTGAGCGGCGTGTGCCGCATTTCAAGCCTGGCAAGGCGTTGCGCGAAACGGTCGGCTCACAGCCTGTGGATGCCGAAGAGGCTACACTACGTCAAGGTAAATAAGTTCTCGCGTACTGCACTAGAATCTTCCCGCTCGGGAAGAGAACTTATGACCAAGCTCACCCGGCTGCTGAAGTGGATACTGAAGGCAGCCATTTTTTTGCTCTGTTCGCTTTCGCGCTGAATAACCAGCACGATGCCACGGTGCACCTGCTTTTCGGCCATCAATGGCGAGGGCCCATGATGCTGATCGTGCTAGCCGCCTTTGCGCTCGGCGTAGTGGTGGGCGTGTTGGGCATGCTGCCCGGCTGGTGGAAGCGGCGCACGCCTCCAACCGAGCCTGCAACGCCCGCTGGAGCCTCCGTGCGAGGTGAGGATTCGCTGCTGCCCACTCCACCGCATGGACTTTGATTTTTTCACCTGGATCCTGCTCGGTCTGCCGCTTGCATTCGCACTCGGCTGGCTAGCTTCGCGGCTCGACTTGCGCCAGTTGCGCATCGAGAACCGGCAAGCGCCAAAAGCCTATTTCAAGGGGCTCAACTATCTGCTGAACGAACAGCAGGATCAGGCCATCGATGCCTTCATCGAAGCGGTCCAGAAGGATCCGGACACTTCCGAGTTGCACTTTGCCCTGGGGAACCTGTTTCGCCGCCGTGGAGAATATGAACGCGCCGTGCGCGTGCATGAGCACCTGCTTTCGCGGGCTGACCTGGGTAAAGAAGACCGTGAGCGGGCACAGCATGCGCTGTCTCTCGATTTTCTGAAAGCCGGCCTGCTCGACCGGGCCGAGGATGCCTTGCGCAAGCTGGAAGGCACGCGCTTTCAGGAGCAAGCCTGGCTGACCCTGTTGGCCATCTATGAGCGCTCCCGGGAATGGCCCCAAGCCGCTGAGATGGCTCAGCGCCTCCAGAAGACCGAACACGGCGATTTCACCAGCCGGCTCGCCCACTACCTGTGCGAACAGGCCGCCACCGCGCTGGTCCGGGAAAAGGATCCGGTGGCTGCACGTACGCTCCTGGAAAAAGCGATCCACGACGCACCGCATACTGCCCGCCCCCGCATTCAGTTTGCCGCGCTTTTAGCCAGCCAAGGCAATCAGGCTGGGGCCTTCGACATGCTGGTCAGCGTCCAACAACACGCTCCGCAAGCTTTGCCCCTGGTGGCGGCGGAGCTGCTCCGGACGGCGCAGGCCAGCGGCCAGCGGGAACGCGCGATCGCGCTGCTCGGCCAAAGCCACGCCGAATCACCCTCCCTGGATGTCGCTGAAGCCATCGTGCAAGGTGAAATCGCGGGTGGCAAGCCGGTCGACGAAGCACGCCAATGGTATGTGCAGCACATGAAGCAGGAGCCTTCGCTGATCATGGCGGCGCGCTGGCTGGCGCACGAGCCTTTCGCACACGAGCAGGCCCACCCTATCGTGCAGCAGTCCCTCGATCACGCCGCCCGCCCCTTGGCTCGCTACCGCTGCGCGGCGTGCGGCTTCGAGGCACAAGCCTATTTCTGGCAATGCCCCGGCTGCCAAGCCTGGGACAGCTTTCCACCACGCCGCATTGAAGAGTTGTAGCCTCACAGAGGCTAAGATGCTGGCCCGGGCCCGACGTGGGCCGTTAGTGACAGGTTGAGTTTTCGTGTTCAAGAATCTGATGCTGTATCGCCTCGGCCCAGGCTGGCCGACGACGGCGGCGCAACTCGAAGAAGCGCTGGCCAGCGAGCCCTTTACAGAATGCGGGGCCACGCAACAAAAATCCAGCGGATGGGTCCCCCCGCGCGGCCACGAGCATGGCGCCATGGTCGAAACCGTGGCTGGCCAATGGATCGCGCGCCTCGCGATTGAAACCAAGGCCGTGCCGGGCGACGCCGTGCGGCGCAAGACGCAAGAAGCCATCGATCACATCGAAAAGACCACCGGGCGAAAACCTGGCAAGAAGGAGTCGCGTGATCTCCGTGACGACGCCTTGCTCTCGCTGCTGCCCCAGGCCTTTCCCCGGCGCGGTCAGGTCACGATGTGGATTGATCCGGAAAACCGTTGGCTCGTGCTCGATGCCAGCGCCCAGGGCAAGGCTGATGAGATCATCACCAGCCTTTCACGGGTCGCCGGCCAAGGCTTCAGCGTGAGCCTGCTGCAAACGAAACAGTCCCCTCAGGGGGCCATGTCGGCCTGGCTGGCCGCTGAATCGGCCGACGAACTACCTGATGCCTTCCATGTGGAGCGCGAATGCGAGCTCAAGGGCAGCGGCGAAGAGCCGGCCGTGGTCAAATTCAGCCGCCACAACCTGGCTACCGACGAAATTCGCCAGCACATCCGGGAGGGCAAACTCCCCACCCGGCTGGCGCTGGGCTGGCAGGGCCGAGTGGGCTTCTCGCTCACACAGACGCTGCAGTTGAAGAAAATCGCCTTCCAGGAGGGCGTCTTCGAAGAAACCAGCGCTCAGGACAAGGAAGAAGATCGCTTCGATACCGATGTCGCCCTGGCTACGGGTGAGTTGGGTGCATTGATTCCCGATCTGATCGAGGCACTGGGCGGAGAAGCCGAACCCGGCGACCTGAACGTCAACGCGCCTGCGGCACCTGCTGCTGCGCCGCAGGCCACGGCTCCACAAGGGGCACCCGTTCCTGTCGCGGACGACGAAGATCCGCCCTTCTAATTTGAAGCCTGCATAGGAGACCCACCATGCATGCCGTCATTGCCATCTGTCTGGGGGCCTGCTTCGGTGCACTGGCCCGTTGGCAACTCGGAACCTGGCTGAATCACCCCGGCGCCTGGATGCCTTGGGGCACTCTGGCGGCGAACCTGATTGGTGGCTACGTGATCGGTCTTTGCGTGGCGTATTTTCACCATCACCCAGGGCTTGATCCAGTTTGGCGGCTGATGCTGGTCACCGGCTTTCTCGGCGCGCTGACCACGTTTTCCAGCTTCAGCGCAGAGGTGGTCGACATGCTGCTGCAACAACGCTACCCGCAAGCGGTAGGCACGGTGATCATTCACGTGGCAGGCTCGCTGCTCCTGACCGTGGCCGGATTGAAGACAGCGCTGGCGCTTATGGGCAGGTAGCGCAGTTCAAGTAACTGCGTACCCTATGTTTCAGGGAAGAAGGTTGCGTTGCAAACGCTCTTCAATGCTTCAACCCAGCGCCAGCACCACGGCGCTTTCTTCGATCCGCGCCCAGGCCTTGCTGCCAATACGCAAGCGATTGGGCCGCGCCGCAAAACCCACCAACTGCTGACCAGAGCTCAATGTCAGCGCTAGTTCGTCGTTCAAGGTGCCGCGCGCTACCCGCAGCACTCGGCCAGCCAGGGAATTGCCCCCACGCTCCCCCGCTTCGCGTGGTCCACTGCCCCCCGAGGGGGCTTTTTTTGTCTCGGGGCGGCCCAGCGACAAAAAATTGCCCCCACGCTCCCCCGCTTCGCGTGGTCCGCTGCCCCCCGAGGGGGCTTTTTTTGTCTCGGGGCGGCCCAGCGACAAAAAATTGTCCCCACGCTGCCCTGCATCACCGGCCTCCATTCGCACCGCCGTCGCCTTGCAAAGCGCCAGTACCTGTAAGCCCGGCTCCAGAGACAACAGCTCGATGCTCTCCCGCGTCACGAGGGAAGCCAGCTCATCGCCTCCCGGCAGCGCCAGCACGACGCGCACCACGGGATCGCGGTCACCCGCACTCTCCAGTCGGGCTACCGTGCAGGGCAGATGATTGCGCATGCTGGTACGGGGGCCGGTCAGCGCGCCTACTGAAGGCGAGTTGATACGCTGAAGCACTTCGCGCCGGGCCGCGTCCATCTGCCCGGCCGCCTCCAGCAACCGCATACCGGCGAGCGTAAGCCGGGCCCCGCCACCCCCTGTGCCGCCCACACTGCTGTCGACCAGCAGTTCGCCAGCCAGATTCGTGAGCGTGTGAACGGCCTGCCATGCCGCCTTGTAGCTGACGCCTGCCGAGCGGGCCGCCTGCGAAATGGAACCATGTTGGCCCACCAGATGCAGAATCTCCAGGCGCTTGTCAGCTCGCGCGTAGCCGAGTGAGTTGGCGGAAAGGGGCTTTGTTTTCATGTGCCCTATTTTGAGCCCTGGCGCACTGGAAGCGCACCAGAGAACAGCCCTCGCGCATTCGTACTCAATCCAAAGGCACGATCCGGATCGAAGAGGGATCGGTGGTCTGCGCGCCGGCCACGGCCGCAAACAAGCGGCGGTTGGCGGTATCAACCGCTACGCCCCGAATAGCAGGCCAGCCGGTCGCCAGTGTCTTGACCGCTCCGCTGGTACTGACCTGGTACAGCGTGCCGCCGCTGCCGCCCATGTAGAGTGTGCCATCGGACGCGGCCGCCATGAGATCCAGGCCGTCGAGCGTGGTGAATGTGGCCAGCACTTGGCCGCTATCCGCCCCAAGCGGCTGAACACGGGCGTCTGTCAGTGAATAGGCCGTGACCCGGGCCGTATTCTGGTCCGTCACGATGAGGCGATCGCCTGTCACCGCCAAACCGACCGGTTTGCCCAGCCCCCTGACGAGTTCCTGCTCAGTGCCCTGGCCACCGTTTACCGCCAGTTGGCTGATGCTGCCGGTACCGCCTTTGATGAACCAGCCGTCCACCAGCGCGCCATCGGGCGTGGTCGTGATGCCGATGCGCCGGCGGAGCGCCTCCAGACCGCTCAGGTTGAAGGGCGCCCCCGTCTTGGGAACCGCGACCACCGTGCCGTCCGTGCCGAATCCAAAGCGGGTGGTGTAGAAGGTGCCGTCGGAGGTGCGGGTCAACTGGCCAAGCGTAGCGCCACTGGCAGGGGCCGGCGGCAAGGTAGCCTGGACGTCGAAGCTCTCGTCGCCATTCCAGACTTTGATGGTGTTGGTGGCATCATCGGTCAGGTACAGCCTGGATTCGCCCGCATCCCAATACAGGCCGTTGAGCTTGGCTTTGATAGCGATCGTCGTCGGCCCGCGGTCGATGTCGCCGCTGCCACCGCACGCGGCAAGAGACAGCGCTGCGGCAACCACGCCGCCCAGCAATACACGGGTGTAGTGCTCCCAGGAAACGCCTTGCTTTCTGGAAGGAATCGTCGTTGTGTTCATTGTCTGCCTCGCTTTCTCTGTGTCAGGTAATGGCTGGGGTTGTGGTTGAATACCGGATCGTTATTCTATAAATGAATAGCGATGACGCTGAACAACCATGACACTGAGGAGACCCCCATGCAATACCTTCTTCTCATTCGCTCCGTTCATGACATGAGGCGTGGATTACACTCGCTATTCCTTCATTGAATAGCGAGACCAGTCAGCAACTTGTTTCGCCCGTTTTTCCCAGAGGAGTTTCACATGCGACCCCGTCTTCGCCGTCTGCTTACCCTGAGCGCTGCCCTGGCTTTTACAGCCATCACCTCTGTCTCTCATGCGGAAACCGTGCAGGTCGCCGTGGCCGCCAACTTCACCGCGCCAGCCAAGGCACTGGCCGAGATCCTGGCGAAGACCACAGGCCATGAGGCCAAGCTCTCCTTCGGTGCCACTGGCGCTTTCTATACGCAGATCAAGAACGGCGCTCCGTTTGACATCCTTCTGGCCGCGGATGACGAGCGTCCTGCCAAACTGGAAGAAGAAGGCGGCATCGTGCCCGGTTCGCGCTTCACCTATGCGATCGGCCAATTGGTGTTGTGGTCTGCCAAGCCTGGCTTCGTGGATGATCAGGGCGCGATCCTCAAGGGCGGCCAGTTCAACAAGATCGCCATCGCCAACCCCAAGCTGGCACCCTATGGTGCTGCGGCCATCGAGGTCATGGAAAAGCTGGGCCTCACCGCCGCGCTGCAACCGAAACTGGTCACAGGCGAGAGCATCGGCCAGACCTATAACTTCATCTCTACCGGCAACGCCGAGCTGGGCTTCGTGGCGCTGGCACAGGTGCTCGACGGCGGCAAGCTGAAGAACGGGTCCATGTGGGTGGTGCCGGCCAAATACCATGCGCCTATCGTGCAGGATGCCGTGATTCTCAAGCGCGCAGCCGGCAACCCCGCCGCCAAGGCCTGGATGGATCTCATGCGTTCGCCTCGCACCAAGGATTTCATCCGCAGCTACGGCTACGAAGTGAAGTAATCTTGAAGGTATAAGAACGTGTTCACAATCTCCTCGCGGGTCCGTTGCGCCGAGACGCTGAACATGCTCTGACTCCCTTCCCATGCTTGACGCCACCAGCCTTGCCGCCATCCGCCTGTCGATCGAGTTGTCGCTCCTGACAACGCTGATTCTGCTCGTGATCGGCACACCGCTGGCCTGGTGGCTCGCACGAGGGCGCTCCCGCTGGCGTGTGCCCATCCGCACCCTGGTGGCGCTGCCGCTGGTGCTGCCGCCCTCCGTGCTCGGGTTCTATCTGCTGATGGGGCTGGGGCCCAACGGCCCATTGGGCCAACTCACCCAGGCCCTGGGCTGGGGGCTGCTTTCATTCACTTTCTGGGGTCTGCTGCTGGGCTCGCTGGTGTACTCGCTGCCGTTCGTGGTGCAACCGCTGGTCAACGCCTTCGAGTCCTTTGGAGACCGCCCGCTCGAAGCGGCCGCCACCCTGCGTGCCGGGCCCCTGGATCGCTTCTGGCATGTGGCGCTGCCGTTGGCACGCCCCGGCTATCTGACCGGTGCGGTCATGGGTTTTGCGCACACGTTGGGCGAGTTCGGTGTCGTGTTGATGATCGGCGGCAATATGCCCGGCAAGACCCGCGTGATCTCGGTGCAAATCTACGACCACGTCGAAGCGCTCGAATACACCCAGGCACACTGGCTGGCTGGCGGCATGCTGGTGTTCTCTTTTCTGGTGCTGCTCGCGTTGCATTGGGTCCAGCCGCGGCGGGAGCAGCACGCGTGAATCAGGCTTCAGCCCTCCTGCCCTCCTCTTCGCGCTCACCTTTGCAAGTCCGCGCACGTGTCACACATGGCAGCGGTCCGCAGGCCTTCACCCTGGATGTCGATCTGCCACTGCCCAACCGCGGCGTCACCGCGCTGTTCGGCCCTTCGGGCTGCGGCAAGACCACGCTGCTCCGGGCCGTGGCTGGCCTGATACGCCCGCGCCCAGGCAGAATCGTCATAGGCGGCGACACTTGGCAGGATGACGAAACTGGCATCTGGCTGCCCACGCACAAGCGCTCGCTGGGCTATGTGTTTCAGGAAGCCAGCCTGTTCTCCCATCTCTCGGTGCAAAGCAATCTGGATTTCGGATTGAAGCGAGTACCCGCCGGCGAGCGCCGCATCGCACTCGATCAGGCTATCGAGTTGCTGGGCATCGGTCATTTGCTGCCTCGCCGGCCAGCCCAGCTGTCAGGCGGTGAACGCCAGCGCGTAGCCATTGCCCGCGCGCTCGCCACCAGCCCACGCCTTTTGCTGATGGATGAACCGCTGGCAGCGCTGGACGCTGCCCGCAAGGCCGAACTCTTGCCCTACTTTGAGCGCTTGCAGCATGAGCTGGCGCTCCCCATTCTTTATGTCAGCCATTCGCTGGACGAAGTGGTTCGCCTGGCCGCGCATCTGGTGCTGCTGGACCATGGCCGCGTGCTGGCCAACGGCCGCACTGCGGCATTGTTGACCCGGATGGACCTGCCGCTGGCGCATGGCGACAATGCCAGCGCAGTACTCGAAGGCGAACTGGCAAGCATTGACGCTGAATGGGGGTTGCTGCAAGTGCACTTTGCCGGTGGCCTGCTTCAGTGCGTTCAAGCAACGGGAAGCCGGCCGCGCCATGTGGGGGAACATCTGCGCCTGCGGGTACTTGCACGCGACGTCAGCCTCACGCTGACACCTGCCACCGATACCAGTGTTCTCAACGTATTGCCGGCCACCGTGCGCTCGCTGACGGACGATGGCCCCGCACAGGCCCTGGTCACGCTGGATCTGGAAGGCACGGCCCTGTTGGCACGCATCACGCGCAAATCAGCGGATGCCCTTCAACTCACGGCGGGGCAATCCGTCTTTGCGCAGGTCAAAGGGGTTGCTGTCCTCGATTGAGGGTGGCAGGTGCAACGCCGCGCCGCCCACGTGGCGCTTTCAAAAAGCTTACACCCCCAGGGATACCCCCCTTATACCTCCCCTGGCAGCGCTCATTACAATCGTTCACCACTTTTTGCCCATCAGTGCGCGCGCCCAACCGGCAAGCCACCCGGCATTTTCAGATATTGCGCCATAGAAACCGGAGACCCCGATGCAAGCGCTGCTCAAGCTATCCAGAGCCATCGACTGGCTCAACGCCCAAGTGGGCAAGGCCGTCATCTGGCTGATTTTTGCCGCCACCGTGATCAGTGCACTGAACGCGGTGGTACGCAAGGTGTTCAACTACAGCTCGAACGGGTTCCTGGAAGTCCAGTGGTATCTGTTTGCATGGTCTTTCCTCGTGGCAGCCGGCTACACTCTGTTGCACCGGGAGCACGTACGTATCGACGTGCTGAACAGCAGGTTGTCCAAGCGCACGCAAGTGTGGATCGACATCATAGGCTTTGCCTTCTTCCTCACCCCGTTGTGCCTGGTGGCCATCGATCTGTGCATTCCAATGCTAGTCGAAAAGTATCAATCGGGCGAGATGTCGGGCAACCCAGGAGGCCTGATCCGGTGGCCGGTATGGCTGTCGCTGCCCATTGGTTTCGTCCTGCTGATGCTGCAGGGCTGGTCTGAGCTGATCAAGCGGATCGCTTTCCTGCGTGGCCAAGGGCCCGACCCCATGGGGCGGCTGACCGATAAATCGGCCGAAGAGGAATTGGCAGAAGCCCTGCGCCAACAAGCCGCCGCCCAGGCGGAGGCCAACGCATCCACTCCTGCCCCGCAGGCGCGCTGATCGGCAGGAGCGATATTCATGGAATTCATCGTCACCAACTATGCCCCGATCATGTTCGGGGGGTTGATCATCTTTCTGCTGCTGGGCTTCCCAGTGGCCTTCAGCCTGGGTGCCTGCGGACTGGCCTTCGGTTTTCTCGGCATCGAGCTGGGCATTTTCCCTTCATCCGTGATCGCCTGGCTGCCTCAGCGGCTCATCGGCATCATGGCCAACGACACCTTGCTGGCCGTGCCTTTCTTCACCTTGATGGGGCTGGTGCTCGAACGAAGCGGCATGGCGGAAGACCTGCTCGACTCCGTGGGCCAGGTTTTCGGCTCGCTTCGGGGAGGCCTGGCACTGGCCGTGGTGTTCGTCGGCGCCCTGCTGGCAGCCACGACCGGCGTGGTGGCGGCCTCCGTCATCTCCATGGGCCTGATTTCCATGCCCATCATGCTGCGCTACGGCTATGACCGGCGCCTGGCCAGCGGTGTGATCGCGGCCTCCGGTACGCTGGCGCAGATCATCCCTCCATCGCTGGTGCTCATCATCATGGCCGACCAGCTCGGCCGCAGCGTGGGCGACATGTACAAGGGCGCCTTCCTGCCGGCCTTCATGCTGGTGGGCCTGTATGTGCTGTGGATCGTGATTCTGGCCATCTTCCGCCCGCAGGTGCTGCCTGCACTGCCACCCGAAGCACGCACCCTGCGCGAGCCTGACGGCAGTGCCGGCTACACCTCGCTGGGCGTACTGGCAGCGATTTCAGCCCTGGTGTCCTACTTCCTGGCTAGCCACATGGCGGACATTCACACCTGGTGGCAAGGGGAACTGGTGGAGTCCGTGCCCACCGACGAGAAGGTCGTGGTCGCCATGTGCGGCGGCGTTTTCATTGCCTGGTTGATTGCCATCGTAAACCGCTTTGCCAAGCTGGGGATGCTGTCCAGGCTGGCCGAGCGTGTCACCTTCGTGCTGATCCCGCCGCTGCTGCTGATTTTCCTGGTGCTGGGCACTATTTTCCTGGGCGTGGCCACGCCCACCGAAGGCGGCGCGATGGGCGCGGTAGGCGCGATCATCATGGCGTGGATGCGGGGCCGCATGAGCTTCTCACTGCTCAAGCAGGCATTGGCGTCCACTACCAAGCTGGCCTCGTTCGTGATGTTTATCCTCATCGGCGCCACCGTGTTCAGCCTGGTGTTTCAGGCCGCCGACGGCCCCAAATGGGTGGAACATCTGCTATCTGACCTGCCCGGCGGCCAAGTAGGCTTCCTGCTGCTGGTCAACTTCATGATCTTCTTCCTGGCGTTCTTCCTGGATTACTTCGAACTTTCGTTCATTGTGATTCCGCTGCTGGCGCCGGTGGCCGACAAGCTCGGGATCGACCTGATCTGGTTCGGTGTGCTGCTGGCGGTGAACATGCAGACATCCTTCCTTCATCCGCCGTTCGGTTTCGCCCTGTTCTTCCTGCGCTCGGTCGCCCCAGAAAAGCCCTATGTCGACCGCGTGACCGGCAAAGTCATGGACCCTGTCACGACGATGCAGATCTACAAGGGTGCTATTCCGTTCCTGCTCATGCAGCTGATCATGGTCGGCATCCTGATTGCCTTCCCCACCCTGGTGACGGGCAGCTTGGACAAGAAGGTCGAGGTGAACATGGAAGCCGTCGGCGCACAGATGATGGACGCACTCAAGAATAACGAGGGTTACGGCAGCGACAATCCTTTCGCCTCGCAACCGGGTGAGGCTGCATCTGAGAGCAGTGACGCCTCCGCTCCTGCACTGGAAGCGCCGGCCAGCGAGGAAAGCGGTTACGGCGCCGATGACCCTGCCAAGGCGATGGAAGATGCCTTGAAACCGTCGGAGGCTGCTTCGGGCGCCCAGTAGCCTCACTGCCGGAAAGATGCCTTGGGCGTACACCGAGCCCAAGGCTGAATCCAATCCGCCGGTCACAAAACCATCGGCCACAAAAAAACCACCTCCCGGTGGTTTTTTTGTATGAGAGCGCCGGTAAGCGCTCCCTCCAGTACGCCCTCAGATCTTGACGCTGTTGATGTACTGGTTGAACGGGAACTCCGAGAAGCGGTTCCACAGGATCTGGTCGCGCTGGAAAGCACGCATGTCCTGGTGGATCTTCTTGAACTCTGGTGACTTGGCCTCGTGCTCCTTGAACACTTCCATGGCGCTCTTGAAGCCCGCGTCGATCACGGCCTTGGGGAACGCCTTGAGTTGGGTCTTGTTGGCCACCAGGCGCTTGATGGCGATGGGGTTCACGGCCTGGTACTTGGAAGTCATGTCTGCCGCGGCCACCGCACCGGCCGCCTTCAGGATGGCCTTGTTCTCAGGGGAGAGCGCGTTGAACTTCTTGATGTTGATGAAGAACTCCAGATCGGCGCTGCCTTCCCACCAGCCAGGGTAGTAGTAGTAAGGCGCGACCTTGTTGTAGCCCAGCTTTTCATCGTCGTACGGGCCAACGAATTCCACGGCATCCAGCGTGCCTTTTTCCAGCGCCTGATAGACATCACCGGCAGGCATGTTCTGCGCCACCACGCCCAGCTTGGCCATGGACTCGCCGAACACGCCGCCGCCCATGCGCATCTTCAGGCCCTTGAAATCGGCCACGCTCTTGATTTCCTTGCGGTACCAGCCGCCCATCTGGGTGGTGGTGTTGCCGGCGCTCATGGTGCGGAAATTGTACTTCTCGAAGAAGGCATCCAGCAGCTTGCGGCCGTTACCATGGTCTTTCCAGGCGGCCATTTGCAGCGTGGTCAAACCAAAGGGCACTGCGCAGCTGAAGGCGAAGACAGGGTCTTTGCCGGTGAAGTAGTAGGCCGCGGTTTCGGCCATCTCGATGGTGTCTTTTTCCAGCGCGTCGACCACGCCGAAGGCCGGCATCAGTTCGCCCGCGGGGTGCACGGAAATCTCGAACTTGCCGCCCGACATCGCCTTCACGGTTTCAGACAGCTTCTCGGCGCTGCCGAAGATCGTGTCCAGCGATTTCGGGAAGCTCGAAGCCAGACGCCAGCGCACGGCCGCCTGGGCATGCACGGCGGGCGCTACACCAGCGGCCAGAACGCCGGCAATACCGGTGCGCTTGATGAGTGAACGACGATCCATATTGAACACACTCCTTGACATGAAGTAACGAATTTCAGAAACACACAGTGTAGGGGCAGTACTTACCCCAAGCCATTAGGGATTCACCTGTCGATCGAAGCATGGGCTTGATCGCCAGCAATCTCCCTGCAATTGCTGGTGCCTTGGCGTGAAGTGCGCGGGGAACGAAAACGATCCGAGGCCGCGTTCAGAACGTGCCTACGATTTCAGGCCACGGCTTTCAGTGTTGGAGAGACCGTGGCCGCACCGGCCAGCAGATCGCCGAAGCGCTGCCGCACGGAGGCCTCGATGCCTGCGGCATCCAGCCCTTGCAGGGCAAGCAGCTTGCCAGGATCGCCCTGCTCGATGAACTTGTCGGGTAACCCAAGCTGCAGCAGCGGCTTGATCATGCCTTCGGCTTGCAGTGCCTCGCTGACCGCGCTGCCTGCGCCACCCATGATGGAGCCCTCTTCCACGCTCACCAGCGCGTCGTGGCTTCCTGCAACCTGCCTCAGCAGTTCGGTGTCGAGCGGCTTGGCCCAACGCATGTTGACCACGGTCGCATTCAGGCGCTCAGCGGCCTCCAGCGCCGGATAAAGCAAGGTGCCGAACGCCAGGATGGCGATTCGAACACCTTCCCGGCGAACTTCGCCCCTGCCGAAAGGCAGCGCATCCAGCCCTGGGAACGGCTGCACTCCCACGCCAGCGCCACGTGGATAGCGCACGGCCACCGGATGATTCTGCTCGTAGGCAGTGGAAAGCAGTTGCCGGCATTCGCGCTCGTCCGCCGGGCAAGCCACGCTGACATTGGGCACCGTGCGCATGAAGGCAATGTCGTAATTGCCGGCATGCGTGGCGCCATCAGCGCCTACCAAGCCCGCCCGGTCCAGCGCGAAGACCACCGGTAGGTTCTGGATGGCCACATCGTGAATGAGCTGATCGTAGGCGCGCTGCAGGAAGGTGGAATAAATCGCAACCACCGGCTTGAGCCCCTCGCAGGCCAGGCCTGCGGCAAAAGTCACAGCATGCTGCTCGGCGATGCCGACGTCGTAGTAGCGGTCCGGAAAGCGCCTGTGAAATTCCACCATGCCCGAGCCTTCGCGCATGGCGGGCGTGATGCCGACCAGGCGCTTGTCCTTCTCGGCCATGTCGCACAGCCATTGGCCGAAGACCTGCGTGAAAGTGGTCTTCGGCGGGGTGGCCGGCTTGACCAGCCCCACGGCGGGATCGAACTTGCCAGGGCCGTGATAGGCCACAGGGTCAGCCTCGGCCAGCTTGTAGCCTTGGCCCTTCTTGGTGACCACGTGCAAGAACTGAGGGCCGTCCAACTGCCGGATATTTTCCAGAGTGGGAATGAGGGAGTCGAGATCGTGCCCATCGATAGGGCCAACGTAGTTGAAGCCGAATTTCTCGAACAACGTGGCAGGCACCACCATGCCCTTGGCCTGCTGCTCCAGCCGCTTGGCCAGCTCGAAGAGCGGCGGCGCCACTTTCAGCACGTTCTTGCCGACATTCTTGGCGGCGGCGTAGAACTGGCCGCTCATCAACTGGGCCAGATAACGGTTGAGCGCACCCACCGGCGGGCTGATGGACATGTCGTTGTCGTTCAGCACCACGAGGAGCTTGCAGTTCTCGACGCCCGCATTGTTCAAGGCCTCGAAGGCCATGCCTGCGGTCATGGCGCCATCACCGATGATGGCGACCGCGTGCCGGTCCTCGCCCTTTTGCCGCGCCGCGAGCGCCATGCCCAGTGCAGCCGAGATACTGGTCGATGAGTGAGCGGTGCCGAAGGTGTCGTATTCGCTCTCGGCACGCTGCGGAAAGCCTGAAAGCCCCCCAGTTGGCGCAGCGTGGGCATGCGGTCGCGCCGGCCCGTGAGAATCTTGTGCGGGTAGGTTTGGTGGCCCACGTCCCACACCAGGCGGTCGTACGGCGTGCTGAAAACATAGTGCAGCGCGATCGTGAGCTCCACCGTACCCAGGTTGGAGCTGAGATGGCCGCCAGTGCGCGCCACGTTCTGCAGCACACAGTCACGCACCTCATCGGCCAAGGTCTTCAACTGCCCGCGCGGCATACGCCGCAGATCTGCGGGGCCATGGATGGTATCGAGAAGCGGATAACTCATATCAGTGATTCATTTCAGCCAACCCTAAGGGCCGCGGAGCAGGCCACACCAGGGCACCCGCGGAGCTGGCTCCGCCAGGCCGCCGGGTGCGTCCCCCTTGGGGGGAAGGCGCGCAAGCGACTCAGGGGGATCTCATTTCTGTCTTTTTACCACCAGATCGGCCAACGCGCGCAATCGCGACACGCTGGGCAGGCCGCTCTCCAGCAAGGCGCGATGCGCCTCTGCCAGCAGTTCGTCGGCGAGCGCCTGGGAGCGCTCCAGGCCCATGATCGATACGTAGGTGGGTTTATCAGCCGCCGCGTCCTTGCCGGCGGTCTTGCCGAGCACGGCTGAATCGGCAATGACATCGAGAATGTCATCCACCACCTGAAACGCCAGGCCAATGGCCTCGCCGTATTCGGCGAGCGCTGCCTGGGCGGTAGGCGACAAGGGCGAGTGGGCACAGGCGGCGCCCATCATGACACTGGCCTGCAGCAGCCTGCCGGTCTTGAGCTTGTGCATGCCGCGCAGTTCAGGCTCGGATAGCGCCCGCCCCACGCTGGCCAGATCGATCGCCTGCCCGCCTGCCATGCCATTGCCCCCTGCGGCACCCGCCAGCAGGCGGCACAGGTCAGCCTGCATGGCCGGCGGCATGGAGCCATCCGCTGGGGTCAGCAGTTCAAAGGCCAGCGCCTGCAAGGCGTCGCCAGCCAGCAGCGCCAACGCCTCGCCAAATTGCACGTGGACCGTGGGTTTCCCCCGCCGCAGCACATCGTTGTCCATGCAGGGCATGTCGTCATGCACCAGGGAATAGGCGTGGATCAGCTCCACGGCGCATGCGGCGCGCAAGGCCGCCGGCTCATGGCCGCCAGCGGCCTCGCATGCGCCGAGCACCAGCAGCGGCCGCAGTCGCTTGCCGCCATCGAGCACGGCATAACGCATGGATTCACCCAGCCCGGCAGGCGCATCAGGGCGTACCCATTGCGAAAGCGAACGCTCCACCAGAGCCAGTTGGCTCGCCATCCAGGGTTCGAAATCGAGCAGCGAGAACGTCATTCGGGTGTCCATGGCTTGACTACACCATCCTCCAGCAGCCGCACCTGATCTTCGACCGCCTGCAGGCGGTCGCGGCAATAGGACAGCAATTCGGTACCACGCTGGTAGTGGGCCAGCAGATCCTCGAGCGGCAACTGGCCGGATTCGAGTCCGGCGATGAGCTGCTCGAGTTGCTGAACTGCTTCGCCATAGCTGGCGGCAACCGGCGAACTTTCGCTGGCGTTGGTTTTCTTGGACATCTGGAGATCAATGGGCAATTGGGTATTTTATTTGGTTATCCATACAGTGCGAACCCCAGGGCTGCTTGGCGGGGCCCGAGGCCCTCGTGCTTCCCCGCGCGGTTCCTTCTGGCCAAGAGCAACCTCACGATCGGAAGGGAAGCCTTCACTGTTATAATTTAAAGTTCCCTTGGCATTGCTCAAGGGATTTCTATGCGCCACGTCTTCCGGATCCAATCCGGATGCACAAGCGCTTCCTTCCTGCCCCTTCATAGGGGGAGTCCTGGATCGGAACACCATGTCTGATTTGAGTCTTCAATTACAGCAGGCGGCAAGCCAACTTCCCGTCTCCAGTTATTTCAGCCAAGCGCTGTTCCAGCGCGAAATGGAGCTTATCTTCCAGCATGGCCCCCGTTACGTGGGGCACGAGCTGGCGGTGCCGCACGCGGGCGATTACTTCGCCTTGCCACAGGAAGCCGGCGGCCGCGCGCTGGTGCGCAATGCCAACGGCGGCGTGGAGCTGATCTCCAACGTGTGCCGCCACCGCCAGGCCATCATGCTCAAGGGCCGCGGTTCACTGCAGGGCCAAGGCAAAGGCCATGCCGGAGGCAATATCGTCTGCCCGCTGCACCGCTGGACCTATTCTCCCCAGGGAGAGCTTCTGGGGGCGCCGCATTTCAAGCACGACCCTTGTCTGAACCTCAACAATTACAAGCTGCGCGAATGGAACGGCCTGCTGTTCGAGGACAACGGCCGCGACATCGCCGCCGATCTGGCAGGCATGGGCCCGCGCCATGCGCTCTCGTTCGAGGGCTATGCGCTTGACCATGTCGAGCTGCATGAGTGCAACTACAACTGGAAGACCTTCATCGAGGTCTATCTGGAGGACTACCACGTCGGCCCCTTTCACCCCGGCCTGGGCCAGTTCGTCACCTGCGACGACCTGAACTGGGAATTCGGGCGCGACTATTCGGTGCAGACCGTAGGCGTCGCAAGCCAGTTGGGCAAGCCCGGCAGCCCGGTCTATGAGCGCTGGCACCGCGAGCTGCTCAAGTACCGCGAAGGGCAAATGCCCTCTCACGGCGCCATCTGGCTGACCTACTACCCCCATATCATGGTGGAGTGGTATCCGCACGTGCTCACCGTCTCCACGCTGCACCCGGTCAGCGTCGACAAAACGATGAACATGGTGGAGTTCTACTATCCTGAGGAAATCGTCGCCTTCGAGCGCGAATTCGTCGAAGCGCAGCGCGCCGCCTACATGGAGACCTGTATCGAGGACGACGAGATCGCCGAGCGCATGGACGCGGGCCGCAAGGCGCTGCTGGCGCGCGGCGACAACGAGGTCGGCCCCTATCAAAGCCCCATGGAAGACGGCATGCAGCATTTCCATGAGTGGTACCGGCGGACCATGGGCGCCACCATTTCCACCTGAGAATGTCCTGACGACCACCCGCGCACGCGCCAGCGTGCGCTTTTTTTGGAGAATCGCCGCCCATGCACGCCGTCTGGATGATCGCTGCCTCGTTCTTTCTTGCCAGCATGAGCGTGTGCGTGAAATACGCCTCCCCCTATTTCAGCGCATTGGAAATCGTGTTTTACAGAGGCGCGATCGGCATGGTGTTCCTGTTGGTCATAGCGCGCGCTCGCCGTGTTCCCCTCCGCACGCCTGTGCCCATGATGCATGTGTGGCGCAACGTGGCAGGTGTGGTGGCACTGGCCGCTTCGTTCTATGCCATTGGCCATCTGCCACTGGCCACGGCAATGACACTCAACTACATGAGCGGCGTATGGGTGGCCACCTTCCTCATCGGCGGCACTTTGGCCATGGGCGATCTGGCCGGCATCCGCCGCCAGGGCCCGCTCGTGTTGACCGTGCTGGCCGCCTTCATTGGCGTGGTGATGATGCTGCGCCCCACGTTGGAACAGGATCAGATCTTCGCTGGATTGATCGGGTTGCTGTCAGGCATGATGGGGGCGATGGCCTACGTGCAGGTGGCTGCGCTCGGGCGTGCGGGTGAACCCGAAACACGCACGGTGTTTTACTTCTCGGTCGGCGCCACCGTGGCTGGCGCAGCAGGCATGCTTGTACAAGGGGCGAGCAGCCTCACGCGCATCGAAGCCTTGTGGCTGCTCCCCATGGGGGTGCTGGCCGCGCTGGGCCAGTTGTGCATGACGCGGGCCTATACCCGGGGGGCGGCGATGGTGGTGGCCAATCTTCAATACTCCGGCATTGTGTTCGCCGTGCTCTATGGCATGCTGCTCTTTGGCGACCGGATTCCTCCCATGGGCTGGGCAGGCATGGCACTGATCATTGCCAGCGCCATGGCAGCCACCGCCTTGCGCACGCGTGCGGCCCCGAACCTGCCCGCCGAGGAGCCTTGAGCCCCTGCCGGACTCTTTGGCCTACCGCGCCCGCAGATTGCCTTTTTCGTCCGCGATCACCACCTCCACGCGGCGATTGAGCGCACGGCCTTCGGGCGTCGCATTGCTGGCGACCGGGTAGCTCTTGCCGTAACCCCGCACGGTAATGCGCGCCGCATCCACGCCCCGCATGAGCAGCGCCTGCTGCACCGCCTGGGCCCGGCGCTCGGACAGGGCCTGGTTGGTGGCGTCAGAACCTACCGAGTCGGTGTGGCCTTCGACAATGAGCTTTCGATCAGGGTATTGCCGAAGGAAATCCGCTAGTTGGTCCAGCCGCTGGCCCGCCGTGGGCAGCAGATTGGCTTTGCCGAACTCGAACAGCACATCACCCAGCGTCACCAGCAGGCCGCGTTCGGTTTGCTGTGCTTGCAACTCCTTGAGCTTGACTTCCAGCGCACTGGCGCGCGCATTGGCTTGCGCCGCCTGATTCTGGGCGGCCCGCGCCTCTCCGCGTGCGGTTTCAGCTTCGCGGGTGCGGGCATCCAGACGCAAACGATTGGCCTGGGTGTTGGCCTCCTTCACGCCATCCTCGGCGGTACGCCCCTGCGCCACGGCAAATGCAGTGCCGGCACGCTGGCGCGCAACGTATGCCAAGCTGTCAGCCTCCGCTGCGTCCTTGTCGTCGCGCCAGGCTCGTTCAGCACGAGCCATGGAGTCGGTGGCCTCCTTCAGCTCCAGCGGCGCATGGCGGGCCACATCAGGGTTGGCGGCCACGCGGTTGACTTCAGCGCGGGCCGTTTCCAGGCTGGCAGGCGGCATGCGGGTAGCACAGGCACCAAGAAACAGGGCAGCCGTGACAGCGAATGCGGTGGGAATGAAAACACGTTGGGTCATGGGAACTCCTCTTGTTGGGCGCGTATCACTTGGTGGCAGCGCCGCGCTGCAGTTCGTCATTCAAGGTGCGCACGGTGCCTTGGACTTCCTGCAAGGCTTGCGCGCTCCGCGCCGCCTGCGCCTTGGCTTCCGCCAGACGGGCATCAGCCTGCGCCTGCTCGGCCAATTGGCGTGCCTCGTCATAGTCTTTGTTAGCCATGGCTTTCTCGGCACGTGCCAGCTTGTCGCGCGCGGCTTGCAACTCCACGGGTGCGGCCGCAGCGGTGCCTGGCGCAGTAGTGGCGCGATCCACCGTGGATTTGGCCACGGCCATCTGTTCGCGCGGCGGATTGCCAGCGCAAGCTGCCAGCACGAGCAAGCCAGCCAAGGCGGCGGCCAACGCGGAACGCGTGTGAGGAGATGAATGCGGTTTCATGGAGTCGGTCCTTTCCTTGTACGGCGGACAGAATGGCCAAGCCATCACATCCCGCCTGAGCGAAGACTCCAGAAAATTCTAGGCAGCAGCCTGGCCCGCGAGGTGTCAGTTCAGCCGCCGCATGGCTGGCGGCTTTGTCCGACAAATGCGTAGGCTGTCAGACCATCAATGCATAACCGCTCATGCTTGCTTCATCGCATTGCAATGCGTGACGAAATGCTGCAGGCACCTCAACGGTTCAATGCTCGTGCTCATGCTCGTGCGCATGTTCATGAACATGGGCTGGTTCCCCATGATGTTCATGCGCGCCACCGAGATTTCCTACCAGCACGACCAGGCCCATGCCAATCGCCAGCCAGGTCAGTTGCGCCAGCGTTTGCGGCGCGCTGAGGCGCTTTTGCAGTTGCGGAATCAGATCCGCCAGCGCCACATAAATGAAACTGCTGCTGGCAATGACCAGAAAGTACGGCAGCCATTCATGCATCTGCCCTACCAGCGCATAGCCCACCAGCCCACCAAGAGCCGTGACCGCACCGGCCAGCGACACTTTGGTCAGAGCGGCGCGGCGATTGCTCGAAGAGCCTCGCAGTACGGCCAGATCGCCCATGTGGTGCGGAACTTCATGTGCCAGAACCGCCAGTGCGGCCAACACCCCCAGGCGCATGTCGGCCATGAAGGCAGATGCGATCAACACTCCATCGCCAAAGCAATGAACGCTGTCCCCGGCCAGCACAGCCCAGCCGCCGCCCTGATGCTGGTGCCCATGCGCATGTCCGTGCCCAGGCGAGTGCTCATGCCCCGCATGCGAGTGGTGGTGCGAGGTATCCGCGCCATCGTGCATGGCTTCGGCCAGTGTAGGCAGCGCGGGGGCATGCTCATGGCCGTGGTGCCACAGCTCTGCCTTGTCGAGCAGGAAGAAGAAGATCAACCCGCCCAGCAACACCAGAAAGAGCGAGTGCGCATCGACATGGCTCTCGAATGCCTCGGGCAACAGATGGGTGAATGCGGTGGCCAACAGTGCACCGGCTGCCAGGCTCAACATGTGCTGGGTATAGCGCGCCAGCACGCCGAACGACAACACCGCGGCAAGCCACAC
Source organism: Ottowia sp. VDI28 (assembly GCF_049532675.1). Lineage (NCBI taxonomy): Bacteria > Pseudomonadati > Pseudomonadota > Betaproteobacteria > Burkholderiales > Comamonadaceae > Ottowia > Ottowia sp. VDI28. Next base: position 5,020,900 of record NZ_CP149820.1, read on the forward strand.
ACTGCCGATGCCGGCGATCAAGGTGCCGAGAAGGATCGATATCAATAACATGGGGCCGACAAAAAACAAAAAAGCCCCCACGCTGCGCCTTCGGCTAGCGGCCCCCAAGGGGGTGCTTTCTTGCCTTGGGGCGGCCCGGCGACAAAAAAACCGCCCAGGCGGGGCGGCTCGCATGAAGACGCGGCAATCGCAAATCAGGAAACGCCGTGCTGCTTCAACCAGTCCAGAGCCCGCTTCCAGCCGTCTTCGGCGGCTTCCTTGCGGAAGCTTGGCCGGTAATCTGCATGGAAGGCATGCGGCGCATCTGGGTAGATCACGAACTGAGAGGCCTTGGCGGCCGCATTGCCCTGCTCACCAGCTTTCGCCAGTGCAGTTTTCATCTTATCAATCGTGTCAAGCGGTATTCCGGTGTCAGCCCCGCCATACAACCCCAAGACCGGCGCCTTCAACTGGCCGGCCAGATCGAGCGGGCTCTTCGGAGCCAGCGCCGTGGGGTCTCCCACCAGGCGGCCATACCAGGCCACGGCGGCTTTCACCTTCGGGTTTTGCTCGGCATAGAGCCAGGTCTGGCGCCCGCCCCAGCAGAAACCCGTCACGGCGAGCTTGTCGGTATTGCCACCGTTGGCCGCCGCCCAGGCCACGGTGGCATCCAGATCACCCAGCACCTGAGCATCGGGCACTTTGGAAATCACCTCGCTCATCAACTTGGCCATTTCGCCATAACTTTGCGCATCCCCCTGGCGCACGAACAATTCGGGCGCCAGTGCCAGATAACCGGCCTTGGCAAAGCGCCGCGCAGTGTCTGCAATATATTCATGCACCCCGAAGATCTCCGACAGCACCAGCACCACGGGCAAGCCCGTCTTGCCGGCGGGCTGAGCCCGATAGACCGGCATCTTGAAGCCAGCCACATCCACCATCACCTCCCCCGCTTCCAGGCCTTCGGCAGAAGTCTTGATGGCCGTCTGCGCCATGATCGGCAAAGTAGCTGCCGCATATCCCACGCCTACGCCCAACTTGAGCGCGGTACGGCGGGTGGGCACGGCGGACAGGCCGGACGGCCCATCCAGCAACGCCTGCGCATCAGTGACATGATCGTTTTTCAGCATGGCAGCACTCCAGGGTTGGTGAAAACGCGTCAGTCTAGACGGGTTTTTTGTCACCTGGCCGTTTTCAAGGCAAAAAGCTGCCAACTGAACTGAGCGCAGCTTTGAGCTCTCAGCCGTTATATAATCGTTGTTTCCAATAATTCGCCGACGTAGCTCAGTTGGTAGAGCAACGCACTCGTAACGCGTAGGTCACCAGTTCGATTCCGGTCGTCGGCACCATCTCTAAAACCGCACAGTTCAATGAACTGTGCGGTTTTTTTCGCCATCAGAAAAAGCTCGCCTGGGAATCAGCGGACCACGTGATATGGCAAAACGCGGCGCATGGAACCGGGCTCCGCCAATGGTTACTTAACCAAAGTCATCGTGACGGGCGTGGCGGACACTCCTGCGCCCCAGGATCTCCAGGAGTAACGACCATGCCGCGCTCGCTTCACCAAACCGTCAACAGCCCCTGCAGCGCCTCCGGAAAAGCGGCTTGGCCACAAAAGAAATCTCCTGTCTCGGTAGGCTCCGGCTACGCGAGAAAGTCGCTTCATGCCCACAGGTTGCCATCGAAAGCCCCGCCATCGCCATGCCACGCCGAAACCGAGACAGCGCTGATGGCTCTGGTGACGGCGGTGCGGGATGCCGAGGAGGTCTTCGAGACGCTGAACAGGCACACCGATTCGGGCCGCCAGGAGCTCCTGGCGCTGCTGACGCGTTTGCGTGGCCGTCCCGGATGGCAAAACACATTGGCAACGCGCAACCACCGCCTGGGCCTGCACTTGACAAGCCAGGAATTGGCCGAGTTGGCCGCCTGCCGCAGCGGCCTGTACAGATCCCCCGCCGGCCAGATGGTGCGTGCGATCGTCAATGCCGCGCGCAACCGCTGTTTGAAAACCGACGCCGCGCTTGCATCCCAGCGGACCGAACTCTCTTTAACGGGAGACGAACTGCTTGATCTGACCGATCTCTGGGCTGGGCTGCCGTTCGACTTCGAAGACAAGCTGAAGCAGGCCAGAAGCATCCACAGAGCGGCCAAGGAGCGGCAAACGATCCAGTCAGGCTTTTCCATGATTCGGGCCGCCAGAGCATTTATGGAGGCCACGCGGCGCGACGCCACCAACCCTGCGGATCGCCGTCGGTTCACGCCGCAGGAGATTAACCTCGCCCGTACCCACGGCGAACGCCTGCGTGACTCATACGACTTGCAGCTCGCGGACGCCATGCTGCAGCAGGCCTGGGAACGCTATAGCGCCACCCTGGCTGCAGGAAACCAGCCGATCGGCCTGATGCTATCCGCATCGGACTTGAGCCAATTGAACCAATGGCGCGACAACTTCCTGGCCGGTTTCGAGGACGATCTGCACCAACTCAGAATGAGTTACCGCCAACCGGTGGCCGGAATACGGGTCATGCGCGCGAAGAAGCCCGCCTCGCGCACCTCCACGCTCTACGCGCTGCGCCTGGACGGCAGCCAGGCCGCCACGACTATCCAATTGAGCGGACTTCAGTTCTGGGGCGAGTTTCTGCTGGAGAGTTACTATTTGACGTTGCCCTTTGCCGTCATGATCACGCTCTAGCGCAGTGAACCAGCCCGCCATGCAAGCTCCCAACCCGACCTCCGCGCCCCGCGAATTTCTGCTCCACTTGTTGGACGTGGCCGTTGCCCGTGCGCAGCCCTCGCACTGCCTGCCGGCCTTTCTACCCGCCCCCCCAAAGGCCGCACACTGGTGCTGGGCGCAGGCAAAGGAGCCGGTGCCATGGCACATGCAGTGGAAGCGGCGTGGCCGGCGGATACGCCGCTTTCGGGCCTGGTGGTGACACGCTACGGGCACACGCCCGCACGCCCGGCGGGGGTGACACCGCGCATCGAGGTGGTGGAAGCCGCTCATCCGGTCCCCGATGCGGCTGGCATGCAAGCCGCTGAGCATCTTCTGGCCTTGACCGGCGGGCTGACCGCCGATGATCTGGTGCTGTGCCTGATCTCTGGCGGCGGATCGGCGCTGCTCACGCTGCCGGCGGAGGGGTTGAGTCTTGAGGACAAGCAGCGCATCAACCGTCAGTTGCTGGCCAGTGGTGCCGGTATCCACGAGATGAACGCTTTGCGCAAGCACCTTTCACGCATCAAGGGCGGCCGGCTGGCTGCCGCTTGCGGTCCTGCCCAGGTGCTGACGCTGGCCATCAGCGACGTGCCGGGCGACGATCTTGCCGTGATTGCCAGCGGCCCCACCGTGGCCGACGAAAGCACCTGCGCTGAAGCGCTGGCCATTGCCCGGCGCTACGGGATCGAACTACCGGCCCCTGTGACCGCTGCACTGGAAAGCGGCGCGCTGGAAACCCCAAAACCCGGTGATGCACTGTTCGCCCGCCACTCGGCGCGCCTGATTGCCGCCCCGCGCCAGTCGCTCGAAGCCGCCGCCAGCGCAGTTCGCGCCGCCGGGCTGGCTGCTCACATTCTGAGCGACGAAATCGAAGGTGAATCACGTGAAATCGGCAAAATGCATGCGGCCCTGGCGCGGGCCGTCGCGCATGGCCAAGGAGCATTCGAGAAGCCTTGCGTGATCCTGAGCGGCGGCGAAACCACGGTCACGCTCGGCCCGGTAGCTCCTGGCGTTCAACCGGGGCGTGGCGGCCGCGCCAGCGAGTTCTGCATGGGCTTGGCACAGGCACTGCAGGGGCAAGCCGGTGTCTGGGGCCTGGCGGCCGACACCGACGGCATCGATGGAGTGGAAGACAACGCCGGCGCCCTGGTCACCCCCGATACGCTGGCCCGCGCGGAAAGCCGGAAGCTCACCGTGCTGGAATACATGGCGCGGCACGATGCCTATGGCTTCTTCGAAGCTCTGGACGACCTTGTCGTGACGGGCCCCACGCATACGAACGTCAATGATTTCCGGGCCATTCTGGTGACGTGACACCAGGGAACCTGCGCACCGTCCGCCAGGGCGCTCTTTTTTGATATGCATCAATGCTTCTCCCGCTCCGGCACGGCAAAGTTCGGCCATGTTTACCCTCATGCCTCTGGAAGACTCGCCAGGTGATATCTGGACGCTGCCGGCGGGCACCCAATTGATGCGGCGTGCCGATGCCGCTTCCGCCGATGTGCTGCATATCGATGCAGGCCGCGTCGCGCTGGGCGTCGCGGAAAGCGGCGTTCTGGCACACCAGATGGGTACTGTCGAGGGCCCTTCGTGGCTCAATGCAAGCTGTGCCGTGCTGGAACTTGCGCCGGTAGTGGATGCCATCGCCGACACCGAGGTGCAGGTGCGGCGTGTACCGCTCGATGTATTCGAAGCGAGCCTGGCGGAGTTGCCCAGCCCGGCGCTGAAAGTACTGCGCGACGTGGCGCTCGCTCATCGGCAGCAAGCCGAACTGGTCGTCAGCCGCCTGGCCAAGGATGCGGAAGCCCGTTGTGCCGAGTGGTTGCTGCGCCATGCAGAGCCAGCGGAAGACGCACCTAATGCCTTGGCCGTGCCACTGCGCCGGCGCAAGCGCCTGATCGCGGCGGAATTGGGTATCGCACCCGAAACATTCTCGCGTGTGCTGCGCCATTTGCGCGAGCGCCACCTGATCAGCGGGTCAGGCCGCGTACTGAATCTGACCGATTTGCACGGGCTGCGTGTGCTCGCGGGAGCTTGATCTCCAATAAGAAGCAGACTAGGAGCAGACGAAAAAGAAAAGCCCCTTTCGGGGCTTTTCTTTTGGGGGCACTATGCGATCAGGTGGCGACGCGCACCGCCCGCAGCTTCAGGGAAAACTCGCGCAGCGCGGTGATACCGCTCTCCTCGGCACGCTTGCACCATGCCTGCAGATCAGCTGTGAGCTGCTCGCGGTTGCGGCCGGTGTTGAGCCAGATCTGGCGCAGCTCTTCGCGCATGGTCACCATTTTGTCCAGCACGGGCCAAGTGGCGCGAGCTTGCGTCAACTGCGCAGCAGCGGAAGCAGGCACTTTTTCGGCATCGCGGTGCAGCCAGCGCGTGGCCGCCTTGACGATCTGGGCATCTACGGCGCCTGCCTTCAGCGCGGCCACTTCCTTGGCCAGTTGATCACGCATCTGACCAGCGTAGCCTGCCATCACCTCGTAGCGGTGGGCGATGACGGCTTCCAGGGTTTTTTCGTCCGCCACGGGACGCACTTCGCCATAGGTGAGGCGCGGCGGCGTTTTCTTCGCGTTGGCCAAGCCCAACTTGGAAAGCAGGCTGATATAGACCCAGCCGATATCGAATTCGTAGGGCTTGACGGAGAACTTGGCCGACGTGGGATAGGTATGGTGGTTGTTGTGCAGTTCTTCGCCACCGATGATGATGCCCCAGGGCGTCAGGTTGGTGCTGGCGTCTTGCGCCTCGAAGTTGCGGTAGCCCCAGAAGTGGCCCACGCCATTGACCACGCCTGCGGCCCAGAACGGGATCCATGCCATCTGCATGGCCCACAGTGCGGCGCCCAAAGCGCCGAACAGCACCACGTCGATGATCAGCATCAGGCTAATGCCCCATATCGAGTGACCGCTGTAGAGGTTGCGCTCCAGCCAATCGTCGGGGGTGCCGTGGCCGTAGCGGTTCAGGGTGTCTTCGTTCTTGGCTTCGGCCCTGTAGAGTTCCGCGCCCTCCCACATGACCTTTTTCAGGCCGTAGATTTGCGGGCTGTGCGGATCTTCCTCCTGCTCGCACTTGGCGTGGTGCTTGCGGTGGATGGCTGTCCAGGCCTTGGTCGTCATGCCGGTGGTCATCCACAGCCAGAAGCGGAAGAAATGCTTGACCGCGGGGTGCAGATCGAGCGCACGGTGCGCCGAATGCCGGTGCAGATACAGAGTGACGCTGACAATGGTGATGTGCGTGAGCACCAGGCCGATCAGCAGCACCTGCCACCAAGCGAGATCCAGCACGCCGTTGGCCAGCCAGTTCACAGCGCCGTTCACCACCGGAGAATCAAGAAAAAGCGTCATAAAAAGGGAAGTCTTTACAAAATATCCCTGCTGACCGCAGGAACCTGGGTGCGCCACCGGCGCGGGCTGACGTGGAAAATCATTGGTATTCCCCGATGTTCTCCTGGATTTGGAGTAGACACCCGCCAGAAAGGTTCTATTTTAAATTCTCCGTCACAAAAAAACCATTCCATAGGTGACAGAAGGGCGTGATGCTTGATTTGCGTCAGTTTTTGGGGAATTCAACCCTTGTTTCTGCCCAAAATATGCCGTCGCAGCGCCGATTTGCCGCTTTCGCTGCAGGAAATGAGCCCTGAAGCTCAGCGGCTGCGTACCCAGGCGGCCGCGAAGAAACCATCGGTCGCGTGGCGATGAGGCCACAGGCGAAGGTACTGGCCATCGGGAGAACACAGGCTTTCGGCCTGTGGAACGCGCAGGGCCCCCAGTACACCGCCCAGGCCCAGTGTCGAAAAGCCGCTGTGCACGGTCTCAAACGCCTTGGCCACGGCTTCGTTTTCCTCTTCCAGCAGGCTGCAGGTGGCATAGACAAGCCGCCCGCCCGGTTTGAGCAGGCGCGCAGCGGCCGCCAAGATGGCATGCTGGCGTTCCTGCACGGCCAGGATTTCAGCCGCTGACGTTCGCCATTTCAGATCAGGGCTGCGCCGCAAGGTCCCCAGGCCGGAACAGGGGGCATCGACCAGCACGCGGTCCATCTTGCCCGCTAACCGGGCCAGCCGCACATCATTTTCATGGGCAATGGCGCTGGGGTAGACAATATCCAGCCCACTTTTGGCCAGACGGGGCTGCAAAGCCTGCAAGCGGTGGGCAGAGGTGTCGAAGGCATACAGCCGCCCGGTATTGCGCATGGCCGCGCCAATGGCCAGGGTCTTGCCGCCCGCGCCAGCGCAGAAATCAGCCACCATCTCGCCCCGGCGGGCGTCCAACAGCAATGCCAGCAGTTGCGAGCCTTCATCCTGCACCTCGATGGCACCGCGCAGATAAGCATCATTTTTTGAAAGTGAGTGCTTACTCTTCAATCGTAGGCCCCAAGGAGAATACGGAGTCGCTTCGCTCTCGATAGCGACTTTTGAAAGCTCGGCTTGAATCTGAGCGCGCTTTTCCTGCAGGAGATTGACGCGCACGTCGAGCGGCGCGGTATCAAGAAGGGATTGCGCAAGCGGAAGGAACTCGCCCTCTCCCACCTGAGCCTGCAAACGCTCGGCCAGCCAATCGGGCAGGTTGTGACGACAGGCCTCAGGCCATTCGCTCAATGGCGCTTGAGCGGCCTGGAGGCAGCTTTCAAGCCACGCGGCTTCGCTGCTCTCCAGTACAGCCAGCCACCGGCCCGCGTCCGGATCGCCTGATGCCAGGGCCAAAAGGGCCAGCCTGCGTTCGCGCGGGCCCTTGCCCGTGCTCGCCAGTTGATCGAACCAGCGCAGGCGGCGCAGCACGGTATAGGCCGCATCGGCCAGAAGGGCACGTTCACGCGGCCCCAACGAGCGTTGTTCGCGGAAAAAGCGCTGTGCCACAGCATCGAAGGGGTGCTCGAAAGTCAGCGCCAGCCGGAGCAGTTCGGTAGCGGCAGTGAGCAGGGCTTTGGGAGGTATCACGGGTTTAACTTCAATGCTGAAGCCACTCGGCAACGGCGCGCGGGTAGATCAGATGTTCCTGCGTCAACACTCGGGCTGCCAGGGTATCTGCCGTGTCGCCGGCCAGAACCGGAACCACGGCTTGCGCCAGAATGGGACCGTGATCCAACTCCGCGGTGACCAGATGCACCGTGGTGCCCGCCACTTGGCACCCTGCCTCGATGGCTCGCTGGTGCGTGTGCAACCCGGGAAAAGCCGGGAGCAGCGAGGGATGAATGTTGATGATACGCCCCGCGTAGTGCGCGACGAATTCCGGCGTGAGAATGCGCATGAAACCGGCCAGCACCACCAAGGCGGGATCGTGCGCGTCGATCGCGGCCTGAAGTGCCGCATCGAACTCTTCGCGCCTCGCATAGGATTTGTGATCGACCACGGCCGTGGCAATGCCCGCATCGCGGGCCACCTGCAGGCCCGTGGCGCCGGGCCGGTTGCTGATCACCGCCGCGACGCGGGCTCCGATGCGCTCAGCCCAGCGCTCGCGGCCGGCAGCATGCACGATGGCTGCCATGTTGGAGCCGGTGCCAGAAATCAGGATTACGATGTTTTTCATAACGTCTCCTGGGATTATCCTTGGGAGATGACTCTCCGCTCTCTGACTCCCATTGAAGCCCGTGTGCTGGCCACCCTGATGGAAAAAGCGCGTACTGTGCCCGACACGTACCCGTTGTCCCTCAATGGCGTCGTGACGGGGTGCAACCAAAAGACCAGCCGCGAGCCGGTGATGAACGTCAGCGAGGCCGAAGCGCAGGAGGCGCTTGACGACCTGCGCCGCCTGGATCTGGTGCGCGAGGCCAGTGGCGGCCGCGTGGCCCGCTACGAGCACAACTTCCAGCGTGGCGTGGGCGTGCCCGAGCAGTCCTCGGTGCTGCTGGGCCTGCTGATGCTGCGCGGGCCGCAAACCGCGGGCGAGCTGCGCATCAATACGGAGCGCTGGTACCGGTTTGCCGACATTTCATCGGTGGAAGGTTTTCTCGAGGAGTTGCGTGAGCGCTCCGAGGAAAAAGGCGGCCCGCTGGTGGTACGCCTGCCGCGCGCGCCCGGCACGCGCGAGGACCGCTGGGCCCATTTGCTGTGCGGCCCTGTCAACGAAGCCAGCCTCGCGCACGCGGTGAGCCCACTGAGCGCGCCCGCCAGCGGCACGAACGAGCGGCTGGCCGCACTGGAGGCCGAAGTAGCCGCGCTGAAGGCCACTGTCATGCGCCTGTGCACTGAGCTGGGGGTGTCACCGGCCGGACCGGCCGGCGCGGCACCTCATGATACAAACGCAGAGTCAACGGAGATAAATTGATGGATCTCGCATTCACCCCCCAAGAGCAACAGTTTCGCGAAGACATTCGCGCCTGGGTCGCAGAGGCCCTGCCCAAAGATATTTCGGACAAGGTCCACAGCGCCCAGCGCCTCTCGCGCGACGACATGCAGCGCTGGGCCAAGATTCTGGGCAAGAAGGGTTGGCTGGGCTACGGTTGGCCCAAGCAGTTCGGCGGCCCGGGCTGGAACGCAGTGCAGAAACACCTGTTCGAGGAAGAACTGGCCATGGCCGGCGCGCCGCGCATCGTGCCTTTCGGCCCCGTGATGGTGGCCCCCGTGATCCAGGCCTTCGGCAACAAGGAGCAGCACGAGCGCTTCCTGCCCGGCATTGCCAGCGGAGAAGTGTGGTGGAGCCAGGGCTACAGCGAGCCGGGATCGGGCTCCGACCTGGCCTCCGTTCGCACCAAGGCCGAGCGCAAGGGCGACAAATACATCGTGAACGGCCAGAAAACCTGGACCACGCTGGGCCAGCATGGCGACTGGATGTTCAACCTCGTGCGCACCAGCACCGAGGGCAAGCCGCAGACAGGCATCTCCTTCCTGCTGATCGACATGAAGTCGCCCGGTTTGACCGTGCGGCCGATCAAGCTGCTCGACGGCGAGTGCGAAGTGAACGACGTGTTCTTCGACAACGTCGAAGTGCCGGTGGAAAACCTGATCGGCGAAGAAAACAAGGGCTGGACCTACGCCAAGCACCTGCTGAGCCATGAGCGGACCAACATCGCCGACGTGAACCGCGCCAAGCGCGAGCTCGAGCGCCTCAAGCGCATCGCCAAGGCCGAAGGCGTGTATGACGACCAGCGCTTCCGCGATCAGATCGCGCTGCTGGAGGTGGACGTGGTGGCCCTTGAAATGATGGTGCTGCGGGTACTGTCGGCCGAGAAGTCGGGCCGGAACTCGCTCGACATCGCGGGCCTGCTCAAGATCAAGGGCAGTGAAATCCAGCAGCGCTACACCGAGCTCATGATGCTGGCCGCAGGCCCCTACAGCCTGCCTTTCATCTATGAAGCCATGGAAGCCGGCTGGCAGGGCGATCAGGCCGCCGCGGCGGGTCTGCAGGGTTTCCCTGGCGGCGATGTGGCCAACGCGCCTTTGGCGCCGAACTACTTCAACTATCGCAAGACCACCATCTACGGCGGCTCCAACGAAGTGCAGCGCAACATCGTCGCGCAAACGGTTCTCGGCTGAAGCCGCGGCCCAACAGATCAAAGGCAGAAAAACATGGACTTCGATTTTTCCGACGACCAGCAAGCCCTGCGGGATGCCGTCGCCAAGTGGGTTGAAAAGAGCTACGACTTCGAGCGCCGCCGCAAGATCGTGGAGGCTGGCGGCTTCGACCGCGGGGTGTACGGCGAGTTGGCCGAACTGGGCCTGGCAGGCATCTACATCAGCGAAGACAACGGCGGCCTGGGCATGGGCCCCGTGGAAGCCATGGTGGTTCTTGAAGAGCTCGGGCGCGGCATCGTCTGCGAGCCACTCGCGCAGGCCTTCGTGACGAGTGCCACCATTCAGGCCTACGGTTCGCCTGAAGCCAAGCAGCAGTGGCTGCCCAAGATTGCCAGCGGCGAGGCGCTGGTGGTGCTGGCGCACCAGGAACGCAAAGCCCGCTACCGCCTCGATGTGTGCGAGGCCAAGGCCGCCAAGGCGGGCAGCGGCTACACCGTCACGGCGCTGAAGAACATCGTGCCCGCGGGCGACCAGGCCGACGCGTTCGTGGTGCCAGCCGCGCTCGACGGCAAACTGGCCTTGTTCCTGGTGGAGCGCTCCGCACAGGGTGTGAGCACACGCGGCTACCTCACGCAGGATGAAGCCCGCGCGGCCGATCTCAAGCTCGACAACGCCCCTGCCCAGCTCATCACCGCTGATGGCCTGGCGGCGCTGACCTTCGCGGTGGACATTGGCATCACCTGCGCTTGCGCAGAAGGTGTGGGTACGATGGACAAAACCGTTGCCATGACGGTCGAGTACATGAATCAGCGCAAGCAGTTCGGCGTGGTCATTGCCAGCTTCCAGGCGCTGCGCCACCGCGTGGCCGATATGAAGATGCAACTCGAACTCGCCCGCAGCATGAGCTATTACGCCAGCCTGAAGCTGGGCGAAGCGGAAGCCGACCGGCGGCAGGCGCTTTCCCGCGCCAAAGTGCAGCTGGGGCAGTCGATGCGCTTCGTCGGCCAGCAATCGGTGCAATTGCACGGCGGCATCGGAGTGACCGACGAGTATGCGGGCAGCCATTATTTCAAGAAGCTCACGCAGCTTGAAATGACCTACGGCGACACGATGCACCACCTGGGTGAAGTGTCTGCCCGCATGCAGGAAACCGCTGGGGTATTTGCCTGATTCAGGGTATCAGGGCTTTCTCAGTTGCAGGGGCGTATCACAAGGCACCCTACCCTCTCGTCATTTCTGCGAGGGCGGAAATCCGGGGAACTTGGGAAGGCTGCTACTGGATTCCCGCCTTCGCGGGAATGACGAGGGGACGTTTAGGCGCCCTCACGCACATGGGGCCGGGTTCACGGAAGAGATAAACGAACCCTCGCTATCATTGCGGCTACCCATTCGGGACTCGCTGCATGCCGACTACCACGACGCCCACCCACTCCCCTCGTCTCCTGCTGTGGCTCGTGGCCGTCGGCTTTTTCATGCAGACGCTGGATGGCACCATCGTCAATACGGCCTTGCCGGGCATGGCCCGCAGCCTGGGGGAAAGCCCGCTGCGCATGCAGTCGGTGGTGGTGGCCTACGCGCTGACCATGGCGGCGCTGATCCCGGCTTCAGGCTGGCTGGCCGACCGCTTTGGCACCCAACGCGTCTTCTTTTCAGCCATCGTCCTGTTCACCCTGGGCTCCGCGGCCTGCGCGGCGTCCACGCAGCTGGATCAACTGGTAGCGGCGCGCGTGCTGCAGGGCACCGGCGGCGCCATGTTGCTGCCGGTAGGGCGCCTGACCATCCTGCGCGCCTTTCCACGCGAAAAATTCCTGGAAGCCATGAGCTTCGTGGCCATACCGGGGCTGGTGGGCCCTTTGATCGGCCCCACACTGGGGGGCTGGATCGTCGAAGCGGTCTCCTGGCACTGGATTTTCCTGATCAACATCCCCGTCGGCGTGATCGGCGCACTGGCCACGCTGCGCTGGATGCCCAACTTGCGGGGTGACGGCCAGTCCCGCTTCGACCTTTCCGGTTACTTGCTGCTCACGGCCTCGATGTTGGCCATTTCGATCTCCATGGATGGCCTGTCCAGCCTGGGCCTGCGCCATGCCACGGTGCTCGTACTGCTGCTGGGTGGGCTGGCCGCCCTCGCGGCCTACTGGCTGCACGCGCTCAAACACCCTGCGCCGCTGTTCTCGCCGCGGCTCTTCGAAGTGCAGAGTTTCCGCGTCGGCCTGCTGGGCAATCTGTTCGCGCGCATCGGTTCGGGCGCCATGCCCTACATGATTCCGCTCACGATGCAGCTCAGCATGGGCTACAGCCCCGCGCAAGCCGGCATGCTGATGCTACCGGTGGCCCTGGCCAGCATGGCCATGAAACGCTCCACCACGCGCATCATCAAGCACTTCGGCTATCGCCGCGTATTGGCGGGCAACACCCTGGTATTGGGCCTGCTGATGGCCAGCTTCGCCCTGATGTGGCCCGGTCAACCGCTGTGGCTGCGTGTGCTTCAGATGGCGTGCTTCGGCGCCGTCAACTCGATGCAGTTCACGGCCATGAACGCCGTGACGCTGAAAGACCTGGACGTGGCGCGCGCCAGCAGCGGCAATGGCATGCTCTCCATGGTACAGATGCTCTCCATGAGCCTGGGCGTGACGGTATCCGCCGGACTGCTGGCGGTCTTCCAAGGCTGGTTCGCCACGCCGGACCCCCGCGAGGCGCTCAGCGCGTTCCGCGCCACTTTCGTCTGCATCGGCATCATCACGGCCTGGACAGCCTGGATTTTCTGGCAGTTGGGCAACGAAACCGGCAATCAGGCTACGCCCGAACATGACGCGGGAGATCCGGGGTAGGCCTAGCCGTGCAGGCGGGAATCCTTCGGTAAATGCGCCATGAGGAACTCCATCTGGTCGGCCAGGATACGCCGATTGCGCAATATGAAATCTTCCCACAAGCTGGGCACGTAAGGCGCATAGAGCAGCGGCATGCGCGCCTGCTCGGGCGTACGGTTGCTCTTGCGGTGGTTGCAGGCGCGGCAGGCGGTCACCACGTTCATCCAGATATCCCGGCCTTTCTGGCCTTGGGGAATGATGTGCTCCCGGGTGAGTTCGGTTTCGTGGAAATGGTCGCCACAATAGGCGCAGATATTGCGGTCGCGCGCGAACAGCTTGCTGTTGGTGAGGCCTGGACGCAGATCGAAGGGATTGATATTGGGCACGCCACGGGTGCCGATGATGCTGTTGACCGTGATGATCGACTGCATTCCGGTGATCGCGTTGTGGCCGCCGTGAAACACGGCCACCTGCGCACCTGCTTCCCAGCGCACCTCTTCCGCCGCATAGTGGATCACCGCCTGTTCCAGCGAAATCCATGATTGCGGCAAGCCCTGGGCCGAAAGCTTCAAAACCTTCACTAACGCCTCCTTCAAACAGCAATGAGCCACTCAACCGACAGCGTGATGAACCGGCAGCGCCTGCGTTTGGCTTGTGTTCCCGGTTCAAGTCACAATATACGCTAGTTTTAATGACACTTTCACGTCTCGGCTGCACGGGTGTTGCACAAGACGCTATCAAAAGAATATTTTCCCAATGAAGATCTACCGCGGCCTGCGCCACCCCGGCATCGCGCCGGGTTGCGCCCTCACCATCGGCAACTTCGACGGCGTGCACCGTGGTCACCAGGCCATGCTGGCGCTGCTGAGAAACGAGGCCGCGCACCGGGGCGTCCCCAGCTGCGTGATGACCTTCGAGCCGCACCCGCGGGACCACTTTGCCGCCGTGCTGCACAAGCCCGACCTGGCCCCTGCGCGCATCACCACCTTGCGCGACAAGCTGACCGAACTGGCCCGCTGCGGGGTCGATCAAGCCATCGTGCTGCCCTTCAATGCAGCCCTCGCCTCCCAAGCGCCGGAAGACTTCATCCACGAGGTGCTGCTGGAAGGCCTGGGGGTGCGCTATGTCCTGGTGGGCGATGATTTCCGCTTCGGCGCCAAGCGCGCGGGCGACTATGCCATGCTCGATGCCGCCGGCCAACGCCATGGCTTCGACGTGGCCCGCATGATGAGCTATGAGGTGCATGGCCTGCGTGTGTCCTCGTCAGCCGTCCGCGAAGCCCTGGCCGCCGGCAACCTGAAAGATGCCGCCGCCCTGCTGGGCCGCCCTTACTCCATCAGCGGACACGTCGTGCACGGGCGCAAGCTCGGCCGTGCGCTGGCCGAAACGGCGCCCGGCCGCGCGGACGGTTTTCGCACCCTGAACCTGCGCTTTTCGCGCCGCTCCCACGCCTGGAAGCCGGCCGCCAGCGGCATTTTCGTGGTGCAGGTTCATGGGCTGGCCGATCAGCCGCTGCCCGGCGTGGCCAACCTGGGTGTGAGGCCCTCGCTGGATCCGAATGACGTCAACGGCGGCCGCGTGCTGCTGGAGACGCATGTGCTGGATTGGCCCTCGCATCTGGGGCCCGAAGGGGCCTACGGTAAAATCATCCGCGTGGATCTGCTGCACAAACTGCATGATGAATTGCGCTATCACAGCCTGGCGGCCCTAACCGAAGGCATAGCGCGCGATTGCGCCGACGCACGCGCCTGGCTGGCCGCGCCTGCGGAGCGAATTTGAAGGGGCGGCGGACGCCCCTTTGCCTTGTCCGCTTCAGCGCCCCGCTCCCGATTCCATGGCCCCCTGCGCCCTCCCGGCGCAAGCGGCTGATTCGATTTTTGATTCGCTCCTATTTCCGCAAGGTTGTCGCCCCATGAGCACCGAGAACAAAACCGATTACCGCAAGACGCTCAATCTGCCTGACACCCCCTTCCCCATGCGCGGTGATCTGCCCAAGCGCGAGCCTGGCTGGATCCAGGAATGGGATGAGACAGGCCTTTACAAGCGCCTTCGCCAAGCCCGCGCCGGACGGGAAAAATTCATCCTGCACGACGGCCCGCCCTACGCCAACGGCCAGCTGCACAGTGGCCATGCCGTCAACAAGATCCTCAAGGACATGATCGTCAAGGCACGCCAGCTCAAGGGGCTGGATGCGCATTACGTGCCGGGCTGGGACTGCCACGGCCTGCCGATCGAAAACCAGATCGAAAAGCTCTATGGCCGCAATCTCTCGCGCGATGAGATGCAAGCCAAGAGCCGCGCCTATGCCACCGAGCAGATCGCCCTGCAGATGAGCGATTTCAAGCGCCAGGGTGTGCTGGGCGAATGGGACAACCCTTACAAGACCATGAACAAGCCGAACGAGGCGCGCGAACTGCGCCTGTTCAAGCGCCTGATCGAGCGCGGCTTCGTCTACCGGGGCCTGAAGCCCGTCTACTGGTGCTTCGATTGCGGCTCTGCCCTGGCCGAGGCCGAGATCGAATACCAGGACAAGAAGAGCAACACCGTCGACGTCGCCTTCGAAGCCGCCGAGCCCGCCAAGCTGGCCGCCGCCTTCGGCTTGAAGCAGCTGGACAAGCCCGCCTTCATCATCATCTGGACCACCACCGCGTGGACGATCCCGGCCAACCAGGCGCTCAACCTGGGGCCGCACATCGAGTATGCGCTGGTCGACACGCCCAAGGGCCTGCTGGTGCTGGCCAAGGCCCGCGTTGAAGACAGCCTGAAGCGCTTTGGCCTTGAAGGCCAGGTCATCGCGACCACGATGGGCGACAAGCTGGGTGGCCTGGAGTTCAAGCACCCGCTCTATGACGTCCATGAAGGCTACAAGCGCCTCTCGCCCGTCTACCTGGCCGACTACGCCACCGACTCTGACGGTACGGGTATCGTGCACTCCGCGCCCGCCTACGGTATCGAGGATTTCAACTCTTGCGTCTCGCATGGCCTGGCGCATGCCGACATCCTGAACCCCGTGCAGGGCGGCGGCAGCTATGCGGCCGATTTCCCGCTTTTTGGCGGGCTGGACATCTGGAAAGCCGTGCCGGTGATCATCAAGACACTGCAGGACGCCGGCCGTCTGCTCGCCACCAGCACCATCTCGCACAGCTACCCTCACTGCTGGCGCCACAAGTCGCCGGTCATCTACCGCGCAGCCTCCCAGTGGTTCGTGCGCATGGACGAGGGCGAGGGTGTGTTCACGAAGGACAAAGCGCCCGAGTCGCTGCGCACCACCGCGCTGCGCGCCATTGAAAGCACCGCGTTCTACCCGCCTTCAGGCAAAACCCGCCTGCGCGACATGATCGCGGGCCGGCCGGACTGGGTGATCAGCCGCCAGCGCTCCTGGGGCGTGCCAATCGCGTTCTTCCTGCACAAGGAGACCGACGAGCTGCATCCGCGCACCATGGAGATCCTCGACCAGGCCGCTGACATCATCGATCAGGGCGGCATCGAGGCCTGGAGCCGGGTGACGGCGGAAGAAATCCTGGGCGACGAAGACGCCAAGCACTACAACAAGAGCAACGACATTCTGGAAGTGTGGTTCGACTCCGGCTCAACCTTCGATCATGTGCTGTGCGGCACGCATCCGAACGAGCACCACACGAGCGGCCCCGAGGCCGATATGTACCTCGAAGGCCATGATCAGCACCGCGGTTGGTTCCACTCTTCCCTGCTGCTGGCCTCGGCTGTCCGGGGCCGGGCGCCCTACCGCAGCCTGCTCACGCACGGTTTCACCGTCGACGCGCAAGGCCGCAAGATGAGCAAATCGCTCGGCAACGGCATCAATCTGCAGGAAGCCAACAAGAAGTGGGGTGCCGAGATCCTGCGCTTGTGGGTGGCCGCGAGCGACTACTCCGGCGATATCGCTGGCGATGACAAGATCATGGCCCGCGTGATCGACGCCTATCGCCGCATCCGCAACACACTGCGCTTCCTGCTGGCCAACACCAGCGACTTCGACCCAGCCAAGGATGCCGTACCGGCTGGCCAGTTGCTGGAAATCGACCGCTGGGCGCTCTCCCGCGCCGCCGAATTCCAGAAGGACGTGCTCGCGCACTACGAGGTGTATGAATTCCACCCCGTCGTCGCCAAGCTCCAGCTCTTCTGCTCGGAAGACCTGGGCGGCTTCTACCTCGATGTCCTGAAGGACCGCCTCTACACCACCGCACCCCAGTCGCTCGCCCGCCGCAGCGCTCAAACCGCGCTATGGCAGTTGACGCAAGCCATGCTTCGCTGGATGGCCCCATTCCTCAGCTTCACCGCCGAGGAAGCTTGGAAACTGGTGGGCAAAGGCGATTCGATCTTCTTCGAGGAATACTGGTCGTTTGGCGAGCCTGATGCTGCGTTGCTGGCCAAGTGGGCGCGCATTCGCGAGATCCGCGATCTGGTCAACAAGGATATCGAGGCGCTACGCGAAAAGGGCGCCGTGGGCTCCTCCCTGCAAGCCAACGTGGTGCTCACCGCGCAGGCCGATGATCACGCGCTGCTGGCCAGCCTTGGCGAAGATCTGAAGTTCGTCTTCATCACCTCCGCCATTGAGCTGCAACAGGGCGAAACGCTCTCGGTCGCCGCCAGTGCTTCGAAAGACACCAAGTGCGAGCGCTGCTGGCACTACATGCCGGATGTTGGCCAGCATGCCGAGCACCCCACGCTCTGCGGCCGCTGTATCAGCAATTTATACGGCACGGGCGAATCCCGGTCGGTGGCTTGATGAGCCCCCCTGAGTCGCATACGCGCCCTCCCCCTGAGGGGGGACGCTTTCAGCAGCCTGGCAAAGCCAGCTCCGCGAAAGCCCGCGCATGGCTTGCTCCGCAGCCTCTCGAACGTTTACGTTTGATGGACTGTGCCATGGAGAGTGGACATGGCACGCGGTAGCAGCGGTGGAGGCCCTTCGCTGGCCGTGTGGCTGGCGCTGGCCGGGCTGGTGGTGGTGCTCGATCAGTTCACCAAGCAACTGATCCTGGGCAACTACCAACTGGGCGACAGCACCTATGTGACGAGCTTCTTCAACGTGGTGCGCGCCCACAACACGGGCGCGGCATTTTCGTTCCTGGCCGGTGCCAGCGGCTGGCAGCGATGGTTCTTCGTGGCCCTGGCCACCGCCGCCGTGCTGTTCATCATCTGGCTGCTGCGCTCGCACCCAGGGCAGAAGCTGTTCGCCTTCTGCCTGAGCATGATCATGGGCGGCGCGGTCGGCAACGTGGTCGACCGGTTGCTCCACGGTTACGTGGTGGACTTTCTGGACTTCCACTGGTCCTTCCTGAGCCCGCTCTTCTACCGTGGGCACTTTCCCGCGTTCAACGTGGCTGACATGGCGATCACGGTAGGAGCCATCGGTCTGATTCTGGACGAATTGAGACGGGTGAAGAAAAGCAGCTAGAGCCCCCATGGGAAGGCTCTGAGGGCCTCCCAGATTCAGGCCAGCTAAATCGCGCCGACCCGCGTGATTTGCGCCGATGGCGCATCACTCACTATGATGGACGCTTATTCCCTACCCAAAGGAGTATCGTCATGGCATCCATTGGAAACTCCCTGGCTGCGGCTCTCTCCAGGAACTGGTGGGTCGTGTTGTTACGCGGTGTGGTCGCGATTCTGTTTGCGGTGCTCACCTGGGCGCAACCGGGCATCACGCTGGCGGCCTTGGTGCTGGTGTTCGGCGCCTATGCAGTGATCGATGGCGTGCTCGGGGTATGGATGGCCATCAGCAACCGCAAGACCAATCCGCAATGGTGGGTACTGCTGCTGTGGGGCATTGTCAGTGTCATTGCCGGCGTGATGACCTTCGCCGTGCCCGGCATCACGGGCTTGGTGCTTCTGATGTACATCGCCGCCTGGGCAGTCGTTACCGGGGTGCTGCAAATCATGGCCGCCATTCGCCTGCGCAAGGAAATCGAAGGCGAGTGGCTGCTGGGCCTGGGCGGCCTCGCTTCAGTGGTCTTCGGCGGACTCATGATCTGGAATCCCGGCGCCGGCGCGCTGGCCGTGGCTTGGCTGATCGCGGCCTATGCCTTCATCTTCGGCGTGCTGATGGTGCTGCTGGCCTTTCGGGTGCGCAAGCTAGGTCAATAAAGTCGCCCTCATAGCCCGAGCATCAGGTTTCGCCAGCCGGTGATTCGGCGTGTCGCCAGAGCCAACGTGGCCTGGCGCTCAACCTGTTTCCCGGCTGAACGCCCGGTGCATTGCATCGGGCGTTCCTACGTGGAACTACCTGAAATGGCTGTTTCCAATCTCGAAACAGAAGGTTGCTTGGCGAGGAGCCTCAGGAAACACAAGGCCGGATACGCTGGCGAAGTGATGCTCCTGAGTATTTATTTGATTTGAACATGTTTGGAACCAGACGCCACGCCACCATTGCAGCCCGCGCGCATTGCATAGAAGACCTCAGACAGGAAGCCAGGCGTTATCTGCCGCGTGTCATGTTCGATTTTTTCGACGGCGGCGCGGAAGAAGAGCAGACGCTGTCCGCCAACCGGCAAGCTTTCAAGGAGACCTATCTCCGCCCCCGTGTCCTCAACAATGTGGAACGCGTCAACACCGAGATTGATCTGCTGGGTTTACCGGCCAGATTTCCGATCTGCATCGCGCCTACAGGCGGGGTAGGCTACGGAAGGCGCGGCGGCGACATCGCGATTGCCAAAGCCGCGGCCAGGTTTGGCATTCCCTACACGCTCTCGACATCGGCGACCGCTTCCATTGAACAGGTCGCGGAAGCCGCGCCAGGCAGGCTCTGGTTTCAAGCTTATATCCTGAAGGATCAGGCGTTTCTGCACAAGCTGATCGAAAGAGCCCGCGTCGCGGAATACGAAGCGCTGATGATCACCGTCGATCTCCCTGTGGGTGGTAAACGGGAGCGCGATCTCCGGAACGGCTTCCGAGCTCCCTTCAAACTGACCCCCCAGGTGGCCTGGGATGGCATTCAGCACCCCCGGTGGGCGGCCGTTGTGGCCATGCGCGGATTTCCGTTCACAGAGAATCTGCGAGGGCTCGACCGCGCGGCGCCGACCGCAGCGAACGCGGCTTCCGCGGTAGGCAGAAACTACGACCCCACGTTTGATTGGGATCGGCTCCGTCAGCTACGCGACCTTTGGCCCCGCAAGCTCGTGGTCAAAGGGGTCATGTGTGCTGATGATGCACAAAGATTGGCCGACATGGGGTGTGATGCGATCATCGTCTCCAATCACGGCGGCCGCCAGCTCGATGGCGCCATGGCGACGTTCCGCGCCTTTCCTGAAGTGCTTCGCGGCGCGGGCGGCCGGATTCCCGTGCTGGTGGATGGGGGTGTGCGGCGCGGCGTGGATGTGCTGAAGGCCTGCGCCGCGGGCGCGCGAGGCGTTCTGATCGGCCGCGCCACCCTGTTCGGCGCCATGGCCGCCGGGCAGGCGGGGGCCGAACGCGCGCTGGAAATTCTGACCGATGAGCTGGCGCGATCCATGCGCCTGTGCGGCGTTGCAGACGTTGCCCACGTCACGGCCGATCTGATCGGCTCCTGATGAACAACGATCTACCTTCAAAACGTGTTCAAGATCTCCTCACGGGTCCCCTGCATCCGAAAAACTGCGTCTGCCGCGTTGAAAATCCTCGCGATACCACGAGGTATCCCTGCGGTTTTCGCCTTGCATCCACAGCTTTTCGAACACAATGGCCCTCGCGATGAGATCTTGAACACGTTCTGAGAGAACCCGGCATGAAATGGATTCGCTTTACCACCGGCCCCACCACCAGCTATGGCATCGTTGAAGGCACGACGGTGCAGCCTGTCCGGGGAGACCCTTTCACAGGGTACGAACGCCTACCGCAGCGTCTGGACCTGGAAACAGTCAAGCTCGAGGTGCCCGTCATCCCCGGCACCTTCTACGCGGCGGGAATGAACTACGCCAGACACGTTGAAGAAGTCGCGCGAGCCCATGGCGTGCCGGCCCAGTTGCCGCGCCAGGCCGACATCGGATACCGCGCCAACAACGCCCTGCTCCCGCACGGCGAAAACGTGATCATTCCCGCCGATGCCGGCGACAAGATCCAGTACGAGGGCGAGCTGGTGGTGGTCATGGGGCAAAAGGCACGCAATGTCTCTGAAGCAGAAGCGCTCCAATGCGTCATGGGCTACACCATCGGCAACGATGTCAGCGAGCGGGATTGGCAGAAGTCGGACCGCACCTTCTGGCGCTGCAAGAATTCAGATACCTTCAAGCCCATGGGGCCGTGGATCGAGACGGATTTCGACATCTCGAACGCGAGGACACAGGTGCGTGTCAACGGCGCTGTTTCATACGAATTCGATACCGGCGCCATGATCTTCGGCGTATCGCATTTCATCAGCCGGATGTCTCAGTACGTGACCCTGTTTCCCGGTGATGTCATCTGGATGGGAACCGACGGGGCATCGCCTGATCTCCGGCACGGCGACACGGTGGAGATTGCCATCTCGGGTATAGGCGCACTCCGCAATCGCTTTGTGCGGGCCTCGGCATAATCAGGGCAGTGCCCACCGCATCCTCTCCAGCCCCGATGCCGTTCGTTGGATACAAGTCACAGCCTCTGCAGAGGCGGCTCTGCGGAAGTAGCGGGAAAGTGGTGTCTTCACCCCCAACCGAAATTGCGCTATGGATCGTCTGGCCTGTCTGCAAGTGTTTCTGGAAGTTGCCAACGCGGGTAGTTTTGCGCGCGCAGCCATGAAGCTGTCGGTGGCGAAAAGCACCGTCACGAAGCAGGTGGCCTGGCTGGAATCCACCATGGGTGCGCAGTTGCTCAACCGGTCGGCCAAGCAGGTCACCATGACCGAGGCGGGCCGCCGCGTGTTCGATGCCTCGAGCAATCTGCTGGAATGCTATGAGGCCATGACCTCCGAAGTGCGGGACTCGACGCGCTCCCCCAAGGGCATGATCCGGATCGGCACGCCTCCGTCATTCGGCACCTATCACCTCATCCCGGCCGTGACACGCTTCACCGAGCGCTACCCCGAGATAGAGGTCAGTGTGATGTTCGACGATGAAAGAGTCTCCAGCGTCTCCGACTCGCTCGATCTGTCGATCCGGATTCTGCCCGCGCTGGAAGACACGAGCAGCGTTGCCATGCCCCTGATGTCGAGCCCGCAGGTACTGGTGGCCTCTCCTGCTTATCTGAAGCGCCATGGACGGCCGCGCACGGTGCGGGAGCTGGAGCGCCACAATTGCCTGGTCCATACGCTCAAGTCCCAAAGCAGCATCTGGAATTTCGAGGGCGATCCGCCCCAGTCGGTGCGCGTGCGCGGATCGGTGAAATCCAACATGGGCGACGCGCTCAAGCAAGCTGCGATCCTGGGCAGCGGCATTTCCATGCACCCTATCTACATGGTGTCACGTGAAATCGAAACTGGCTTACTGGAGGTGGTTCTTCCGGAATTCGCGCCGCAGGCCAAGGCCGCGATCTATGCCCTGTACTCCACACGCAGGAACTTGCCCTCGCGTGTGCGCTGCCTGCTGGATTACCTGAAGGATTGGGCCCAAAGCCCCTCCACGCGGGCGTGGACGGGGCACAGGCCCTGAGGCCCTGAGGCCCTGAGGCCCTGAGGATCTGAGGATCTGAGGATCTGAGGATCAGGCGAGCACGATGTTCGCTTTCTGAATGAGATCCGTCAGCTTGAGCCGCTCTGCGCCGATGAGCTTCCCGAGGTCTTCGGGCGAGCCACCTCCAGGATTCAGGCCCCTGGCGTAGAAGCGCTCGCGCACGGCGGGATCGGCCATTGTCTCGGTGATGGCCTTGCTCATCTTTTCGACAATCGGGCGCGGCGTTCCAGCACGCGCCGATATGTAGTTGAAGGTGGCCATGTCATAGCCCGGCACTGTTTCCGAAACCAGTGGAATGTTGTTTGGAATGCCCGCCATGCGTTTTGCCGATGACACACCCAGCGCACGCAACTTTCCCCCTTGAATAAGCGGCAAGGAGACGGAGGAGCTGATGAAAGCCATTTGCAGCTCACCCCCGATGATGGCCGTCGTCACAGGAGGCTCGCTCGTGAACGGGATGTGCGTCAAATCGGTGCGGGTTGCCAAGCCGAACGATGCGCCTAGCAGGTGGCCGAAAGTTCCCGTACCGGAACTGCCGTAGTTGATGTTGCCCGGACTGACCTTGGCGGCATTGACCAGATCTTCGAGGCTCCGGTAAGGCAATGAAGGATTCACCACCAGGATGAATGAAGCAGACACGGCCAGGCTCACCGGAATCAGGTCTTTGAGCGGGTCGTACCGGACTGATTTCGGTGGAATGATCTGGGTGGATGGAATGCAGTAGATGAAGGTGTAGCCGTCCGCAGGCGCCAGGAGCCCCACGCTGGCCGCCACTGTTCCGGAGCCGCCGGGCTTGTTTTCGACAATGATGGGCTGCCCCAACCGCTCGGAGACCGTCTGCGCGATGATGCGGGCGGTGGAATCCGAACCGGCCCCCGGAACAGCCGGCACCATCAGGCGGATGGGCTTCGCAGGCCATGCGGCCTCTGTGGCGCTGGCCGCGCGTGAGGCCAGCAGGCCGGGAGCAGCCACCGACGCGTACAACGCGGCAGGAATGGCTTTGAGAATGGTTCTGCGCATATGGTCTCCTTGTGGTTAACGGGAAGCAGGTTCCCCAAAATGGCCTCAAAGCAGGCCGCCAAACGTGCACCCAGACTCCAACCTCCAGCCGTGGCTGGAATCTGTCGTTTGCAATGGATGTTCCGGCCCGCAGGCAGCGGTGTCTTCACCGCGGCCCGTGCGGGATCACGCGCCAGGCGATCCCGGTGGTTCCGGCGGTGTCACCACGTTACGCAGCGGCTCTCCCGCCACGTACCGGGAAAGGTTTTCCAGAAACGCCTGAACTGTCCGTGGGCCATAGCCTGTCGAGGCCGCGGCCAGATGAGGTGACATCAAGGTATGGGGCGTCTCCCACCAGTCCGAAGTGGCACCCAACGGCTCCCCGGCGAACACGTCGCTGTAGTACCCCGCCACGCGGCCACCGATCAACGCCGAGCGAAGATCCGCGTCCGCCACCACCTCTCCTCGTGCCACATTCACG
The DNA here is from genome assembly GCF_049532675.1 of Ottowia sp. VDI28. Classification (NCBI taxonomy): domain Bacteria; kingdom Pseudomonadati; phylum Pseudomonadota; class Betaproteobacteria; order Burkholderiales; family Comamonadaceae; genus Ottowia; species Ottowia sp. VDI28. The sequence continues at coordinate 5,044,904 of NZ_CP149820.1, forward strand.
ATACGTGCGTGCGAAGGAAGACGCGCCAGGAAAGGCGCGTTCACGAGCCCACGGGTTTGGGCCGTCAAGGGACACGCGAGGAATAGCCAATCGGTCTCAGGCAGCGCTTCCGCAATCTGGCTGAAATCGAACATATGCTCAAAATCCGGCAGTGGCTGAGCGCTCCTGCGCACGCCTGAAACGTGCATGCCCATGGCGCCCGCAATGCGGGCAATCGCCTGCCCGATCGGACCCGTGCCCACCACCAGAGCGCGGCTTCCATCGATATCGTCGGGCCATTGGTCACGCGGAGGCGTTGCCCAGATTTTTTTGGTTTGCGAGTTGACCCAATGGGGCACGTTCTTCGCGAGCGCGAGCATGCCCGCAATCGCGGTGTGCGCCACCGCCTGAGCGCTGGCCCCAGACGAAGTGGTCACCACCGCCCCTCGCCGCATGGCGTTCTGAAGCACCTCGCGGTCCGCACCCGCCGCTTGTGTATGAATCCAGCGCAAGGCGGAAGTCCTGTCGGCCACCCGGGAAAAAGCGCGCAGCCTGGGGTGCGCGCCCCCGGCGTCCTTGCCCCCCATCAGATCAAGTGAAAGAAACGCCACCTCGACCCGATCCAGATGGGCGGGAAACTCGTCCGTCAATGGATCGGTGATGACCAGCTCGCACGGAGCCGGCACGATCCGGCGCACCGCATCGGCGTGGTGCCTGGCAAACTCTTCGGTCACGAGCACATGCATCAGGAAGACTCCGCGATCGAGGCCGGCACGCCACCGTAGAGCGACCATCCGTTGGCCGCCATGGAGCCCGCGTCTATCGGCAGATCGATCCCGGTGATGGCGGAGGCCTTGTCCGACGCCAGGAACTCGATCCCCTCCGCGACCTCTTCGGGCTGAATGCGCCGGCCGAGGGCAATCTGATCCTCGATGTTGGCGGCATAGCGGCCTGGCGGACGGGCCAGCACCCTGGCCACCAGGGTCGCGCCGGGCGATACGGAATTCACCCGCACACCAGACCGCCCCCATTGCCCGGCAAGGTTGGCCGAGATGTTGACCACCGCGGCCTTCGTGGGCCCATAGGCGTGAGTGGGAGAAGATTTGTGCGCGTTGACCGAAGCCACGTTGACAATGCTGCCGCTCCCCCTTTTGGCCATCCTCACACCAAACACACGATTGGCGAAGAAGGTGCCTTCAATATTGACCTTCAGGATCTTGCCGTACAGATCCATGGGAAACGCTTCGGGGGCATAGCGCTCCTGAAACATGGCAGCGCATACGACAAGCGCCTGCACAGGGCCGTGTTGCGCCTCGATCTCCGCCGCCAGTGCTTCGACGCCGGCCTGATCGCTCACGTCAATGCCGTAGGCAGGCCCCCCGACTTCATCGGCCACTTTCTGCGCGTCCGGCAATGAAAGATCCGCCACCGCGACACGCCATCCGCGGGCCTTCATCAAGCGCGCAGTAGCCGCACCAATGCCGTTTCCGCCGCCAAGAATGACCGCCAACTTTCCTTCTGACATTCCAACTCCTTGATTTCAAAGCTTGTACGAGGGATCGATCTGGTCGAGGCGCCGCAGCAAGGCCGGCCACTCCAGCATCCCGTACCGGCGCACCACACCGGGCTTCCACTGCGAATGCGCGTACTTCACGGCCTCCGCGTTCGGGATGTTCAACTCCGTATTGCACGACATGGCATCTATCTGTGATCTGCAGGCGAGCTCCAGACGGTACATGGCATTGAACGCCTCGGGAACTGACTCCCCCAGCGTCAGCAGACCGTGATTGCGCATGATCATGACCTCGGCGTTGCCCATGTCCTTCACAAGCCGCTCGCGCTCCTCCAGATCAAAAGCCTGCCCGGTGAAGTCGTGATAAGCGACGCTATCGAACCTGGTGGAGCTTTGAGTCAGGTAAAGCAAACCGCACTTCAAGGCGGAAACGGCCATGCCGGCGCGGGTGTGCGTATGCATGATGCATTTCATCTCGGGCCGCGCGGCATGAAGCGCGCTGTGCACCACAAAGCCTGCCCGGTTGACGCCCAAATCCAGCTCGGATTTCATGATCACATTGCCATCAATGTCGATCTTGAGCAGGTTCGATGCCGTGATCTCCGTGTACAGCAAGCCATAGGCGTTAATCAGGAAGTGGTTGGGCTCTCCAGGCACTTCAACGGAAATGTGATTGGCGATCATGTCGGTCATGCCATACACATCGGTGAGTCTGTAGGCCGCCGCCAGCGCCACACGCGCCGCCCATTCTTCAGCGCTGACCTTGTCGCGGACCGAACGCACTTCCATGCTGGTTTTCATTCAAAACGTCTCCTGCTTGTTCAATTCAAAAAAAGGGCCACAAAGGATCTTCGGTGGCACGGGATAACAATCAATCGGCCTTCGCACGGATACCGGCACGCTGAATGATCTGCGCCCAGCGCCGGCCATCTTGCGAAAGCCATCCCTTGTATTCCTGCGGTCCGAGATGATCGATATTCACGCCAAAGGATTTGAGCTTGGCACTGACGGCAGATGTCATCAACGCCGCTTCAGCAGCCGCATCGACTTTTTTCGCGATAGCAGCATCCAGGCCCGCGGGCCCAATGATGCCCAGCGGGTGATCGTAGTCACCAAAGCCAGGGAAACCCAGCTCGGAGAGCGTGGGCACCTGCGGGTACTCCGCACTGCGCTTGGCCGCCGTGATGGCAAGAACATGAACTTTGCCGGCCTTCGCCATTTCCGATACGGCTGCCAGCGGCAGGAACATGAAGTCCACTCGGCCTGCAATGACCTCGTTGAGCGCCGGTCCCGTCCCTTTGAAGGGAATATGGTTCATGCTTGCCTGCGTGTACTGCTCCAGCAGTGCGGTCACCAAATGCGCCGCACTTCCGATGCCGGCCGACCCATAGTTCAGCGCATTCGGCGCGCTGCGTGCTTTCTGCAGAAGCTCGCCCATGTTGGAAAACGGCGAACTGGCTCCAACCACCAGCAGTTGAGAGCCTGTGACCAATCGGGTGATCGGCGTGAAATCCTTGATGGGGTCGTACCTGACACGCTCCGGATCCAATAGCGGATTCACGTAGTGAGACAGGCTATTGACCAGCAGCGTGTAGCCATCGGGGGAAGATCGCTGCACCATCTCGGTCGCAATATTTCCATTGGCCCCCGGCTTGTTGTCGATCACCACCGGCTGCCCCAGGCTCTTGCTCATTTCCTGCGCCAGCAAGCGCGCAATGATATCGGTGGGCCCTCCAGCGCTATACCCAACGACAAGCTTGATGGGCCGCTCAGGATATTTGCTCAGGGCTTGCGGCTGCGCGAGGGCAGCCACTGACGAAGTGAGCGTCAGCGCGGCCAAAAGGCGAAAAAAATGAAGTCCCCTCATTGTTTGGCATTCCTTGACTGCGTGGGATCGGGCAGCACACCTCTTGTGTGCACTTCGCACCCGGGTTCAAGTCTAGAAACGAATGGCCCTGACAACACACCTTGTTCGGGAATGCGAGGTTTCGAGATCGGAAACTGAATGAGCCTGCAACCCTCGCCCCGGCCGCCGTATCCTCGCGGCGTTTTGCTCGCAGCAATCAGACCGCAGAACTGCGAAGCAATTGCCCCGTCAGGAACTGGGCACGGGCGCCCGCCACGTAGCAGATCAAATCTTTCAAATGCGCAGCCACAACCGCTTCACCCACCTCGATGGCGTTCACGCGCAATGCACGCGGCGCGAGCTCACAGGCCAATGTGCGCACCATCATGCGCATCGCCGCACTCTCCCCCGCTCGTTGCCAATCCACAGCCTGCTCGGGCGGCAGAAGAAAGGTCAGGCTCGCATGACGCTCAAAGCGGCGGGCAAAGCCATTGACCGCCTCGTGCATGGACGATACCGAACCTCCATCCAAGGCATGAACATCAAGAACAGCCTGGTAGGTATTTTCGGCCGGAGACGCGGGAAGCAGCAATCCCGCCCAACGTTTCGATGCATCACCTTCGACAGACAAACACAGTGGCAGATCCAAGCTCATCGCCGGAGCTGACGCTGGCGCGTATGCGGCACTGCCACCATAAGCCCCCGATCCTCCGTCGAGTTGCAGCACTTCTCCGCGCAACGCGCGAGCGCCGGGACTGGCGAGAAAGCAAATAGCCTCCGCCAACTCCGCAGGCTCAGCCCAACGCCCCAACGGAATCTTCGCTAACGCCCGGGCCGGGTCTAGCCGGCCGCTCTTCACCAGCCGCTCATTGAGTTCGGTTCTGGTGAAGCCCGGGCACAGCACCGAAACGGAGAGATCATCGCGTGCGCGCGCCAATGCCAGCGTCTGGCCAATCAACCCCGCTTTCGTCAAACTGTAGTAGCCGCGAAAAGGAATGGACCTCAACCCAGCATTCGACGATACATTGACGATCCGGGCTCCCGGAGCAAGCCGGACCATCACAGCGGTCACCACCGCGCCAGGCGCCTCCAGATTCACAGCACGCATCACGGCTTGTGCCGAAGGCGTTTGCTCCACGAGGCCGCGACCGCTCGGATCAGCGATGCCTGCGTTGTTCACAACGGCATCCAGGGGTTCCTCGAGGCCGCCCAAAGAGGCGATCTGGATGGGATCCGCCAAATCGATGCACTGGGCTAAGTGTGTACCCGGAAGTGAAGCCACCGTCGCGTCCAGGGCATCTCGGTCCCGGTCGACAAGCACACAGTGCCATCCGCGCTTGGCAAACAATTCAGCCGCCGCACGTCCGATGCCCGCAGCCGCTCCCGTGATCAAAACCCGTCGTGTCATGGTGATGCGATAGAGATGTTTTCAGTCAAGCGGCCATGCGCGATGAGAGGGATATCATTCACTTTGCTTGGGCCGGGCTGGCGTAGGACGCACTCTGTTGATGTCTGGGTCTGGCCTGCCAAACGCAGCGCAAGCAGCACCGTAAGCGCGCGACAAATGGTATCAGCGCTCAAGCACGCAACTTGATTCGATTTTCGAACACCTCCTTTGTAGCGTACGCAATGAAAGAATTTCAAACGCTCAAGATCTTTGCCTTGGCCATGCGCAAGAGGAGCCTGTCTGAAGCGGCCCGCACATTGGGACTGTCGCCCGCGACGATATCGCGCCGGATCAGTGCGCTCGAAGCCGAGCTGGGTGTGCAGTTGCTGGATCGCACGAGCCGCACTCTCAAAGCTACCGAGGCAGGCAGCAAATTTCTACGCCACGCACAGCGTGCCATCGAGGCCATAGATGAAGCAGAGGCAGTAGCGAGAGAAGCCACGGATGTGCCAGAAGGACGCTTGCGGATCCATTCGAGGACCCAGACTGGCCTGAGGCTGATCGCTCCTCTCTTGCCCAAATTTGTGGAGCGGTATCCAGGTCTGCAGATCGAGCACGAACTGTCAGAGCACCCAGTGAACCTGGTCGAGCAGGGTTTCGACATCGACATCCGGACCGGTGTTTCCGACGATTCAAATTTCATCATCAAACGCCTGGCCAGTAGCGATGAGATTCTTGTGGCGAGCCCCGCGTTCGCGCAGGCCCACATGCACATTCAGCACCCCTCTGATTTGATGAACGTGCGCTGCCTCACCTACCAACGAGACTCTGAAGTCGCCCCATGGCACTACTTCGATGAAATGGGCGTCTCGCGTCAGCTCCCCGTGAAAGGAGTCATCAGCTCCAATAGCGGGGAGGTGCTTCGCCTGGCCGCCATCGGTGGCGCGGGGGTAGCCTTGCTGTTCGGTGCCACTGTGCGCTCATCCATCGCAAACGGCAGCCTGGTGCGCTTACTCCCGGAATACCGTTTCGTAGTGACTTCAGTTGCCAACGGCATCTACGCCGTTTTTCGCAGGAGCGACGCCTTGCCGGTGAAAGTCCGTGCATTCATCGATTTCATCTCCGATGAGCTAAAAGCCAACGAAGGCATCTAGCTGCTTTCTGCTTGGACATCCTGAACCGCAAGGCAGACTTAGGTCACACGATAAGTTCAATAAGTTCAAATTGACGTATGAGCAGTGGCAAGACGATGCGTGTGAGAATTGAACTGCACGAGCGGAACGGCAAATTTGCAGCGTGTCTTGCGGATCTTTCCAACGATCATGCGATGCGTTCCAATCTGCTGCGTGAAAAGGGTATCGCACTCCATACTTGCCAGCGCGTCCTCCAGGACCGGGACGCCCTCATAACCCTCACTCCATCGCCCTACCGCGAACCGCGGCCTGCCCTGCGGCTGGCTGAGAAACGCATTCATGACATCAGAATGACCTTCGCTCAGCACATTGGCAGCGAAGTAGCCGCTCTTGACCAAATGCGGATAACACGAGGACGTTTGGTTGACAAAGAAGCAGATCAGGGGCGGCTCCGCGGAGATGGAAGTCAGGCTCGACACCACGATGCCGGAGACCTCTTCTCCGGCTCCTGTCGTGACGATACTGATACCTCCTGGCAACGATCGCATCGCCGCGCGAAACTCGTCGATCGTCACCTCCTCGGTCGCCGTCGTCATATTGACCCGAACACGCAAATGGCCTTTGGCCGTCAAATCCCCCACCAGCGCCGCATTCGAAACAACCTTGGAAAAAGCAGCTTCCCAAACTGGATCTCCCGCCAGTCCGCTGATGAAGCGCACCACCGCGGGTGCGAGCGCGATGTAGTGTTCATCTTCGCGGTGGCCGATCTTGGCGATGGTACGTTCGAGCCTTTGCGCGGGCTGTGGGTCGATCAGAACGTCCAGCCGGTCTGCATCCATCGCCTCCCGAAGAACGACATTACCCGAATTGGTCAGGTGAACTCGCATGCTGCTTTCCTTGCGGCTTGGCGGGCGTCAGTTGGGTTTCATGCGGTGGCTGCCATCCGATTAACTTCCTTGCGAACCGCCGGAATGATCCGCTCCCCCCAGAGGTCAATCTGTTTCAGCATGGTTTTCTGATCGAAATCACCGAGCTGGGTCTGCCAGGCAATATGCTTCGGCCGAAGGATACTGATCTCGGCGAGCAGCTTGTCGATCACTTCGTTGACCGAGCCTACTGGCAAATTCGCGCGCATCTGCTCAAGGCTGAGATCCGTCTCTGAAGGGACCTCCTGGATCATGTAGCCGTCATCGGACTGTTGCCTCCGGTGCTTCAGGCTTTCCGAAAGCCGGCGTTGGAACCGCGCATTGTCCAGGTAGGCGTTGATCTCCGAGGCATTGTCCGAGGCATACCCGCAACGAAGCAGCCCGAATTTCACCTCGCTGTCCAAGTCTTTGCCGTTGTCCTCAGCGATCTTCTCCAAGCGGCCGCGCAAGCTGGCGAGCGCATCCGCCCCGCCCAGAAGCGCGGTCACAAACAGGTTATGCCCCTCCCGCACAGCGCGTCCAAGCGTGGCGGGATTTCCAGATGTGACCCACAACGGAGGCATCGGCTTTTGAGCACATCGTACGGCAATGGCGCTCGGTGGAATTTGCAGGTGCTTGCCTGAATAGGAAAAGGTGCTCTGAGTAAGCGCTTTGGGCAGTACATCGAGGAATTCGTTGTAAATAGCAGGTGCGTCCTCCAAGTTCGTGCCAAACCGCTCGAACTCAAACTGCTGATACCCCGACCCTACCCCCAACTCCAATCGCCCGCCCGACACCGTGTCAACAAACCCCACTTCGGCAAGAAACCGGGCCGGGTGATACAGAGGCAGAATGCAGACAGCGGTTCCCAGTCTGATGGTGGATGTCTTGCCCGCCACATGCGCAATAGTCATCAGGGGCGACGGCGAAAGGGAATAGTTGTTGAAATGGTGTTCCGCATACCAGGCCGCGTTGAATCCTGCTTGCTCGGCCGCTACGGTCTGCTCAATCGAGTTGCGAATGACATCCGCGGAGGTCTGGTGATAGCCGCGCTGCTGCGCCAGGGTAAAAACTCCAAATTCCATATCAAATCTCCAGGAAACAACCTCGGCTGAGCCGATGACTATTGAAACTTCAATGGCAAGGTGCCGGCGGCAGAGCGTCTATCCCGAGCAGAGTGGACACCAGCGGATACTGCGCTTCGGTCATTCTTTTTCCCAACGCAATCACGCATCCCGCGTCCTTGGCCGCTTTCAGCAAAGGCGTCATCTCGGGCACCATGATGATGTCGGAGACAATCTGATGAGGCGCCAACATCGAGTAATCAAAGAGAAGCTTGTCTTCAACTCCCATGCCCTGGGACGTGGTGTTGACGATGAAGTTCGCCTCGCGAACGTCCTCTTCAACCCCTCGGTCGCTTGCGCTCACCACACACTCCGGGTAGGCCCTGATGACCTCTTGTGCCAACGCGACCGCCCGCCCCATGTTCCGGTTTCGAATAACCAGTTCGCCCACACCTGCGGATGCGAGCGAAAACGCCACCGCACGGCCCGCTCCCCCCGCTCCGAACTGCAGCACCCGGCGGCTGCGGACATCGATGCCATCTTTGGCCAGGCCGTCCAGATATCCCTGCCCATCAACGTTGTCGCCGACCAGGCTTCCATCGGGACGGCGGGCAACCGTATTGACCGAACCGATCAGCGCAGCCCGTTCCGTCAAGGAATCCAGCAAGGGCAGGATCGCAATCTTGTGCGGGATCGTGATTCCGAAGCCAATGACGTTATGCATGCGCCGGATGCTTTGCACGACTAACACCAGATCTTCGGCTCTGACATGGAGAGGAAAACCGCCACGTCCAACCCATCGGCTTCATAGCGAAGATTTGAATGGTGTGACGCCATCACCTGTTGAACCGGATCGGCAAGAATGAACCGGATGCGCGTCTTCCCAGTGACTTTCATTGCAACCTCGCGAGAAATCCTGTCAGTCAGTTGGCCAGATAGCCACCGTCCACGGGCAAAACCACTCCCGTGATATGTGCGGCCATGGTGGAGGCAAGAAATACCACCGGACCGGCGATGTCATCTGGCTGAGCAGGGGTTTTGAGAAGCGTCCGCTCGACCATGGTCCGCAGGTGTTCCGGATTGGTGGCGATATGCTGGGTAAGAGGCGTCATGACCAAGCCTGGCGCGACCGCGTTGACTCGCACGCCAGAAGGCCCCAGGTCACGCGCCAGGAATTTGGTCAACTGCGCCACGGCACCTTTGGACGCGCCGTACACCGCATGTGCCCGCGTCGCGACGAAGGACGTCAGCGAGGCGACGTTGACAATAGCGCCCCGGGTGGCCTTGAGGTCGTCCGCGCTGGCCATGGAAAGATTGAGCACCCCCTTGACGTTCACGCTCATGACGCGATCGAACTCGGCAACAAGCGCTTGTCCTTCGGTGGCGTCCTTGCGCCCACTGACGCCCGCGTTATTGACCAGAACGCCGAGAGCGCCCCAGGAAGCTCGAATCCGGGCCACCACGCTCTCGCATTGAGCGAGGTCGCTGACGTCGAGTTGAAACACGCGGCACCGCTCGGGATGTACTCCCATCTGATCCACAGCCGCCTGAGCTGATTCAGCCTGGATATCGGCAATGGCGACGCGGCAGCCTGCCCGGAGGAGGCTTCTCGCACAGGCCAGTCCAATCCCTTGGCTTCCGCCGCTCACAAGGGCAATCGTGTCATTGAACATGGGTTCTCCTCTTGCTGCCCAGTTCATTTCACGGATACCGCCTGCTGGATCTTGCGCAGTTGGGGAACCCATCTGTCCGTCTCGGAACGCACGTAAGCGTCGTACTCTGCGGCGGTGCTGCCTTTGGCCTCGATGCCCATTTCCGCAGCTCTTGCGCGAAACGCGGGGCTGCTCAGTACGTCGTTGAATACCCGGTTCAACTCGTTGATGGTTTCGGTCGGTGTTCCAGCCGGCGCAGACAATCCATACCAGATGTTTCCGTCGAAATCGTATCCTTGCTCCTTGAAGGTTTCGACGTCGGGAAATTGCGGAAGCCGTTTGTCTCCCATGACACCCAACAATTTCAAGCGGCCATCACGCACATAGGGCATGGGCCCTGAGGGACCCGAACCGAGAATATCGATCTGTCCGCCCATCAGCGCCGTCAGCCCTGGAGTGTCGCCGTTGAAAGGGACATGGGTAGTCTTGAATCCGTATTTGGCTTCGAAAGCCACTGGCGCCAGATTGGTGATGATCGCGGCTCCAGGCGATCCGCGATTGATTTTTTCTGGATTCGCCTTGGCGTAAGCCACGAGGCTGCGAATGTCCTTGAAAGGTGAATCGCTGCGAGCCACGATCACTGTAGGTTGCAAGCCGATGTGAGTAACACCCCTCAACTCTTTCTGCGGGTCGTAGGGCAGCTTGTCGACCAGCACGGTGTTGCTGACCAGGAGTCCGAGAGACGAAAACAGAAGCGTGTGGCCGTCAGGCTTGGCGCGAGCCACCGTGCTTGCAGCAATCACGCCGCTCCCTCCAGGCTTATTCTCGACAACGACCGCCGTGCCTTTCTTGGCCAGTTCGTTGGATATCAAGCGCGCATACAGATCGGTTCCACCTCCTGGAGCGAAAGCCACGACGATCTTGATGGGTTGTGCCGACGGACCTGATGGGCTCTGCGCGAATGCGGCGAATGCGGTGGCAAAGAATGCCCAACAGGCAATGCCTGAGCGGATTTTCATTGGTGTCTCCGAATCTCTATTTGCGGAACTCGCGGATCACACAGGCTGAAACGCGAAAGCCTTTTCAAGGCAGCTTTGACTGAGATCTCGCATCGCCTCAAGTCCGAAATGAGTATAGAAGCGCAAGGGCTTCACATGGTTGTGCAAGATCTGCAAAGGAGGTATTACGGCTTCGCACAACGACGTCCTTCACGGAGGGAAAACCGGCATCAGCGATCAAGCGCGCATCGGCTGGCTGATGCGTCGCTGGCATCCTCTCGAGCGGAGGACGCCAGTCGAAAAGTCCTCCGCCACATGACCCAAGTGGAGATCATTTCCCGGGCGGAAACGAGAGATTGCCAACGCAGGTAACCCGCAGGCATGCCGCGCACATAGCATGTGACTCATTCGCAATCAATACGGAACAGATGGATGTTGAGCATCAGCAGGAACGTTGGCGGCTTGGGCGCAACCGTGACAGGCGTTGATTTGTCAGAGCCTTTGTCGGAAGGGAATTTCACCGCACTCTTTGCCGCACTGGGCGAGCACAGCGTCCTGCGATTTCCGGCCCAGTCCCTCACGCCCGAGAACCTGCGGGATTTTTCGGCGCACTTCGGGGTGCTGCAAAAAGGGTTCTCCGACAAGGGGCCATATGAGCGCGGAGTGCCGGAAGTCAGCATCCTCTCGAACATCGTCCGGGACGGAGTTCCCATCGGCATTGGCGATGCGGGCCAGGATTGGCATACCGACATGTCCTACAACCAGACGGTAGGCTTCACCAATGTGCTCTATGCGCTCGAAGTGCCCTACCGCGATGGCAAGGTGCTGGGCGACACGCTGTTTGCCAACATGTATGCCGCGTACGATGACTTGCCCGCGGAGTTGAAACAGCGGTTGGAAGGGCTGACCGCCACACACGATTTCAACAAATTCTGGGAAGAAATGCGCCGCCGGCCCGGGAGCGCGCGTGCACCGTTGACACCGGAGGAACGCGCCAAGCGCCCGCCTTCCGTGCATCCCATTTTTCTGACGCATCCGATCACGGGCCGGAAGGTCTTGTATTGCAACCCAGGGTATGCCATCCGGATCAACGAACTTCCCGAGAAAGAGAGTGATGCGCTGCTGGACACCCTGTTCCGCCATCAGCTGCAGGAAAAATACATCCATGCCCATCACTGGACCAAGGGCGATGTGCTGATGTGGGACCACATCTCGACACTGCATAACGCGGTAGCGGACTACCGCCCGCACGAACACCGGCTCATCAAGCGCTGCCAGGTGATGGCAGACAAGGTGTTCGATCGGGATTTTGTGCAGCGTGTGCTTGGCACGGCAACAACGGCTTGAGCCAGACCATGAATATCAACGCCCATGTTTTCAAGGCATGCGAGCAAGCCATCTCCCGGTTCTATGCACGGCTGGATGGCCTTGAAGCAGGGCCCGTCGGGGCCATGTTCGCCGCAGACGGGGTATGGCATCGGCAAGGGGCGGTGCTGCGAGGTGGTGCGGCAGTGGACGCCGCCCTGGCTCAAAGGCCGGCGGGACGCCGTTCGGCCCATTTGATCAGCAATCTCTTTTTCAATGCGCAGGATGACTTGCAGATTCGCGCCAGCTATCTGCTGCAGGTTTTCCGGCACGACGCAGGGCCTGAGGCAGATCCGCGCGATGCGGCTCCCATCGCCAGCAGCCTGCTGGCGATTACCCGCACCGAAGATCTGTATCAGCGCGCCGGGAACGGAGAATGGATGCTGCTGAACAAGCAAAGCCGCCCTTTGTTCACACAAAGTGGCGCATGAGCAAGCTCAACCGGTTTCTGGCACTGGACGACTTCGAGACCGCGGCGCGGCGCCACTTGCCAGCTCCCGTCTTTGGCTACATTTCAGGGTCCTCGGAACAAGGCCGCTCGCTGCGCGCCAATGAGGCTGTTCTGGAAAGCTACGGGTTCATCACGCGCGTATTGCGGGATGTCTCGCAGCGCTCGCAAAAAACCGAGCTCTTGGGCCAGACTTATGAGAGCCCTTTCGGTATCGCGCCCATGGGCCTCAGCGCACTCTCCGCCTATCGGGGGGATCTGGTGCTGGCCAGAGCGGCAATGAAGGCAGGAATACTTTCCGTGATGAGCAGCGCATCCCTGATTCCGCTGGAAGACGTGGCCCGCGAATGTCCCGGCATCTGGTTTCAGGCCTATCTCCCGGCCGAGGCGGCGCGTGTCGATGCGATGCTGGATCGCGTGGAACGCGCCGGCATCAAGACCTTGATGGTGACGGCGGATGTCCCTGTGCCGGCCAATCGCGAGAACAACGTACGCGCCGGTTTTTCGGCACCTCTTCGGCCTGGCCTCCGGCTGGCCTGGAACGGGCTGACCCGGCCGCGATGGCTGGCCGGGACTTTTCTGCGGACCTGGGCGCGCCATGGCATGCCGCATTTCGAGAATACGCACGCCACGCGCGGCCCATCATTGATCTCCTCGAAGGTGGTGCGGGATCTCTCCGGACGCGAGCGCTTCAACTGGAGCACCCTGGAGCGCATCCGCCAACGTTGGCGCGGCCATCTTGTGGTGAAAGGCGTCCTGCATCCGGATGATGCCCGGCAAGCGCAGCAATTGGGTGCTGATGGCGTGGTGCTCTCCAACCACGGCGGCAGGCAGCTCGATGGCGCGGCGCCTGCGTTGTGCATGCTGGAGGCTGCGGTACGCGCCACAGGCCCGCAATACCCCGTTCTCGTGGACGGCGGTTTCCGCCGCGGAACCGACGTGCTGAAAGCCTTGGCCCTGGGGGCCCGCATGGTGCTCGTCGGCAGGCCGTTCAACTATGCCGCGGCGGTCGCCGGGGAGCAAGGCGTGCGCCACGGCATATCACTGCTCCAGGCCGAGATAGACCGGAACCTGGCGATGCTGGGAGCACCAAACTGCGGAGAGCTGGGGCCGCATTACCTGCAGCGGATACCAGCAGGTTTTCAGTGACTGCGGAAGGCTAGGGTGTGTTCACACTAGTCTATTTTCAGCTGCGCGCTCTTGGCCATACCTTGCCATGCATCAATATCACTCCTGACCACGGCAGCGAACTGATCGGCGGTCTTGAAGGCCGGCAGTGTCATGTTCTGCGCGGCGAATTTCTGCTTCACATCGTCCTTGGCCAGGATCTTGCCAATTTCCTGGTTCAGCCGGTTCACGATCGCGGGCGGCGTGGCCCCGGGCGCGAAGATGCCGAACCAACCATCGGCCTCGAATTTGAAACCTTGCTCGCTCAGTGTGGGCAGGCTGGGGAGTGCGGGCGCGCGTATGGAACCCGAGACACCGAGTGCGGTCAGCTTGCCGGCATTGATGTGGGGAATGGGCGAAGCGATGTCCGTGAACGCCACCGGCAGGGTTCCCGCCATCAGGTCCGTGATTTCCTGGGCGGTTGTCTTGTACGGAATGTGAGGGATGAACAGCCCGTATTGTTTCTTGAGGCCCTCCATCACCAGATGCCCGGTGGAGCCATTGCCCCAGGATCCGTACGACAGCTTGCCTGGGTTGGCCTTGGCGTACTTCACAAAATCCTGGAGATTCTTGAAGTTTGTCGAAGGGTTCGCGAGCAGCAGGATCCCTCCCGTTCCGAACTGAGCCACCGGCGCAAAATCCTTGCGTACATCGAAAGGCAGCTTGTTCAGAATGATGGGATTGATGGCCACCGCCGACGAAGGTGCGATCAGGATCGTGTAGCCATCCGGCGCTGCCTTCGCAACGGCATCCATACCGATGATGCTGTTGGCACCCGGCTTGAAATCCAGCACGAGCGGCTGTTTGAGCGCTTCTTGCAAGGGCAGCTGGATGATGCGCAGCAGGTTGTCCATGGCCCCTCCCGGTGGGCCTGGCACGATGACCTTGATGGGCCGGGTGGGCCAGTCGGCTTGCGCCAGGGCGGCCGGAGCACCCAGGCATGCGGCGGTGGCCAGTAACGCGCGGCGGCGTGTGAGGGCGTGAACCATGATTTGTCTCCTGAAATAAGGGTTCTTCTGCGGCTCTTGTATTGCTCTTGTATCGGTCGGGCCTTGTTGATAATTTACCTGCCGGTTAGTAAAATGTCAATTGAGCGAGCTACTCGCGGCAAGACGACGATGAGGAGAGGCCACGACCTTCCTCGCACAACCAGGAGACAAAATGCTTGAACCGCTGATCGACGCGGCCTTCGAATACGCATTCCCGTTGTACGAAATGGCGCGCACCCGGCACCGCGCCGTGGAAGACTTGGCGAATCCGCGGCGCCACCAACCCAATACCGTTCAGCATGAGCGCCGTCTCAGCGATCACACCTCGCGCTGGATCACGGCGCCGAACAACGACACGCTTTACTCCAACGCATGGCTGGATCTCAGCGCCGGCCCGGTGCACATCCGAGTGGAAACCATGCCGGCGGGCCGCTATTGGTCCTTGGCCTTCCTGGACGTATGCACGAACCACTTCGGGATCGTGGGAGAACGCCTGGATGGCACAGGTCCTGTGGATCTCTGGGTCCTCGGGCCCAAGGAGCAGGAGAGTATGCCGGGCCGGCAAGAGATCCGCGCCCCGGGGAATGACGTGTGGCTGTTCATCCGTTGCCTGGTCGATGGCCCTGATGATTTGCCCCGAGCCCATGCCATGCAGGAACGCATTGGGATCACACCTCCCGCGACGGCAGCCTATCACCCTCGCGTGGTGCCAGTGTCCTCGCGCGATCCGCAGAATTTCCTGGCCGTGACGAACGAGCTCCTCGGACGGAATCCGCCACCGGAAGCAGAACGGGCGCTATTGGCTCAGTGGGCAGGAATCGGCGTGCGCCCCGGGGTTTCCGAAGCCTGGGCCGAGCTCGGCGATGACGCCCGGGCGGCCTGGGAGCGCCGCATCGGATTGGCGCACGACAAGCTCAGGCAAGCCTCCGCGAGCGGCAGGCGTGAGATGCAAGGATGGTTCGCTTCCGCCGCCGATATGGGTAATTTTGGCCAGAACTACCCGCTGCGGGCCTCCGTGGCACTGGGCGGCCTGGGTGCACTGCCGCCCATGGAAGCGATGTACTTCGTCCGCTTTCACGACGATGTCAAGCAACTGCTGGATGGCCGTCATCGCTACGTGCTGCACGTTCCCCCTTCCGGGATTCCAAGCGACTCTTTCTGGTCGTTCTCCATGTACGAACCCACCGCTGACAGTCAGCGCTTTTTTGTGAACAACCCCATCCGCCGTTACTCCATCGGCAACCGCACAGGCGGTATCGTTCTGAACCCGGATGGCTCGCTCGATATCGCCCTGCAGCACGACGAACCCGCGGATGCGCATCTGCGCGCCAACTGGCTGCCGGCACCGGCTGGTCCATTCCAGATCTCACTGCGTACCTACATGCCGCGCGCGGAGCTGCGTGAAGGCCGCGCCGCCATGCCCCGCATCGTCCGCCAGGAAAGGTAATTCCATGAAGCCCGCACATCCCAGTACCCTGGCTGCTCAAGCCCGCACCCTCGATGAACTCGATTTCACTGACCGGCGCGATTTTGAAGATGCCCGGCGCGGCTTCATCGACACTCTGCCGGAGGCCCATATCGAGGCCGATTCCGGCGGTGTTTCGTGGTCCATGCGGCCCTACGGTTTTCTCGCGGGCCAGGCACCGGCCACGGTGAATCCCAGCCTGTGGCGCATGTCGCAGTTGAACGCGATCCATGGTCTTTTTCGAGTCAACGAGCGGGTCTACCAGGTGCGTGGCTTCTCGCTGTCCAATGTGACCTTTGTCGAAGGCGATTCGGGTGTCATCGTGATCGACCCGCTGCAGTTCACGGAACATGCGCGCGCCGCCTTGGCGCTGTACCGCAAGCATCGCGGCGACCGCCCCGTGACCGCGGTGATCTACACGCACAGCCACCGGGATCACTACGGCGGCGTACGCGGAGTGATCAGCCCCGAAGACGTGAAAAACGGCGTGGAGGTGATCGCCCCCTTTGGGTTCACCGAGGAATCCTTCTCCGAATCCATTCTGGCGGGCGTGCCCATGCGGCGCCGCGCGCTGTTCCAGTTTGGCTGGTCCCTGGAGCCGGGCGAGATGCTGCACGTCGATAGCGGCCTGGGCAAGGCGGTAGGGCGCGGCGGTGATGGTTTCATCGCCCCCACCACGCTCATCACGCAACCGGTGGAGCGCCGGAAAGTCGACGGTGTGGACATCGTGTTCCACCTGACTCCGGGCACCGAAGCGCCTGCTGACATGAACATGCTCTATCCGGGCTTGCGCGTGCTCAACCTGGCCGAGAACGCCTGCCATACGATGCACAACCTATGCCCTCTGCGCGGCGCGAAGACGCGTGACGCGCTGGCCTGGGCACATTACCTGAACCAGGCCCTGGACCGCTTCGTGCCGCAGGTCGACGCCTTGATCGTCCAGCACCATTGGCCTGTGTGGGGACAGGAGCGCATCGGCGAATACGTGGCCGGCCAGCGTGACATGTACCGCTACCTGCACGATCAAACACTTCGTCTCATGAGCCACGGCCTGACGCCGAAGGAGATTGCGGAAGAACTGCTGATGCCCAGCAAGCTCTCGCGGCAATGGTTCGCGCGAGGCTATTACGGCGCTGTGGCGCACAACGTGAATGCGATCTACGCCCACTACCTCGGCCCTTACGACGGTAATCCGGCCCATCTCAATCCGCTGCCGCCGGCGCAGGCAGGGTCGAAGTATGTGGAATACATGGGAGGCGCGGATGCTGTCGTGGAGCGAGCGCAGGCCGACTTCAAAGCCGGCCACTTCCGCTGGGTGATCGAAGCGCTCAATCACGTGGTTTTCGCGGATCCAGGACATCGCCCCGCGCGAGAACTGGCCGCCGATGCCATGGAACAACTGGGGTATCAGTCAGAATCGGCCACCTGGCGGAACGCCTACCTTCTCGGGGCGCGCGAACTTCGCAGCACCTCCCAGGCGTCCACGCCACGCGGCGTCGGCATCAGCCCGGACGTCGTGGCAATTTTGCCGTTCAGCAGTTTCCTTGAATACCTGGGTATTCGCGTCAATGGACTCAGGGCTCAGGACATCGAAGCGCGCTTCGATTGGCGGCTGATAGATTCGGCTGGCGTGGACTCGCATCGTCTGGTGATTTCAAACGGCGCGCTCAATCACCTGCCAGGCAGCCACGGGGACCACGCTCACGCGGTGATCGACATGCAGCGCGACACACTTCCCAAGCTTTCGGCAGGGCGCGACGCCCTGCTGGCGGGGCTGGATGCGGGCGATCTTCAGGTGACCGGCGATGCGGCGCTGTTCCGCCGCTTCCTGGAGGCGCTGGATGAGTTTGATCCGATGTTCAATGTGATCGAGCCTTGAGAAGAAAGTAGAGTCCCGCACGGGCATGAACGCCCACCCTACGAGACTCTGCTCTTTCGCAACTCAGAGCGTGAGGATCGTCGAGCCCGTGGTCTGGCGCGCTTCCAGCGCCCGGTGCGCGGCCTGCACCTCGGCCAGCGGAAAGCGTTGATCGATGTGAATCTTCACCTTGCCTGAGCGCACCACGTCGAACAGATCGTCCGCCATTTTCTGGCAGCCCTCGCGGGTGGCGATGTGCACGAACAAGGTGGCGCGGGTCACATAGAGGCACTTGGCAGCCAGGGTGGCTGGCGCGAATGGCGGCACGGGGCCGCTGGCGTTGCCGAAGCTGGCCATAAGGCCGAATGGCCGCAGGCATTCGAGCGACTTTTCCCAAGTGTCTTTGCCAACAGAGTCGTACACCACCTTCACACCCTTGCCTCCGGTGATCTCTTTCACGCGCGCGGCGAAATCCTCGGTCCGGTAGTTGATCGCGTGCGCCGCGCCGTTGGCCAGAGCCAGCCGGCACTTCTCATCAGAGCCCGCGGTAGCGATGAGCTGGTAGCCCAGCGCCTTGGCCCACTGGGAGGCAATCAGACCCACACCGCCGGCAGCGGCATGCCACAGGATGTGATCGCCGGCCTGCAGTCCTTCCGCGGGCAGCGTCTTGCGCAACAGGTACTGCGCCGTGAGACCCTTGAGCATCATGGCCGCGCCGGTTTCGAAGCTGATATCGTCCGGGAGCTTGCACACCGCCAGCGCGGGCATGACACGCACTTCGCTATAGCTGCCTGGCGGATTGCTGGCGTAGGCGGCACGGTCGCCCACCTTCAGATGCGCCACGCCCTCACCCACCGCCTCCACGATGCCGGAGCCTTCCATGCCGAGCGTCAGCGGCATGGGCAAGGTGTACAGGCCGGTGCGCTGGTAGACATCGATGAAGTTCAGGCCGATCGCCTTGTGGCGGATACGGATCTGCCCTGGGCCAGGCTCTCCCACGGGCAACTCCACCAGTTGCATCTCTTCAGGCCCGCCTGGGCGATTGATCTGGACGGCGAGTGGCATGGCAGTGTGACTCCAAACAAGACTTGAGAAGCCGGATGGTGCCATGCCTGAAAGACCTTCATGCGCTGGGGGCAAGGCGCGGTCATGGCACGATAGCGGGGTGCGCCAATTTGACCGTCTTTCTCCTCTCACCATTGCCTTCCTGACCATCGCTCCGCTCCTGTGGGCCGGCAACGCGGTGGTTGGCCGCCTGGTGGCCGACCTGATACCGCCTCTCACCTTCAACTTCCTGCGCTGGCTTCTGGCGTTCTTCATCCTGCTGCCGCTGGCCGCTTGGGTATTGCGGCCCGACAGCGGGCTTTGGAAGCACTGGGGGCGATTTGCCCTGCTGGGGCTCTTCGGCACGGGGCTGTACAACGCCCTGCAATACCTGGCACTGCACACCTCCACCCCCATGAACGTCACGCTCGTGGGCTCCAGCGGGCCGTTGTGGTCGCTGGCTTTGGGTTACCTGTTTTTTGGGGTTCGCGTCACCCGAGCGCAAATGCTGGGCGCGGTGCTGTCCATCGCCGGGGTAGCCGTGATTCTGGCGCGCGGGGAATGGACTCAATTGACCACGCTTCACCTGGTGCCGGGTGATGTGTACATGCTGCTGGCCACGATGTCATGGGCCTTGTACTCGTGGATGCTGGCCCGCACCGCAGAGCCCAAGGGCATCCTCTCCGATAGCGCGGCCTTCCTGATGGCACAGCTGGTGTTCGGGCTGGGATGGTCGGGCCTGCTCAGCGCCGGAGAGTGGGCAGTGACCGACGCGCACATCCACTGGGGTATGCCGGTGCTGGCAGCCCTGCTCTATGTGGCCATCGGCCCCGCGGTACTGGCCTACCGCTGCTGGGGCGTGGGCGTGCAGCGGGCCGGCCCCGTGGTGGCGGGCTTTTTCTCCAACCTCACGCCGGTGTTCGCGGCGGTATTGTCAGCCCTGTTCCTGGGAGAAATGCCACGCCTTTATCACGTGGTGGCGTTTGTATTGATTGTGGCGGGGATCGTGGCTTCGTCGCGGCGCTAGTACGGCGCCTCAATGGCCGGGCAGCCATGAACGAAAGCCTGCGATCAGTATTTTCAAGCCCGCCGGAAACGCGGTGGCTGAATCCAGGGCCGAGAATGCGCCAATGAAAAACCGCGCGTGCTCCACCTCATTGAAAGGGTGCCCTTCCACCTGATCGCGAATGAACCGCTGGTGAAAGCGCGGCAACTGCCTGCTCACTTCCGAATAGGAGGAAGAGATCACGTAGAGCGACAGCAGGTGGTAGCCGGTCGCCGCCTGCTCGGGCTGAAAACCGCCTGACCGGAAGATTTTCGCCATCCGGTCGAGATAAAGCACGCCGTAATCAGTCTCGCCCTGAGGCACCTGCTGAAACAGCCGGAACCGGTTGTTCGACATCATGTAGCGCAGCACCCCGCCGTACTCCACGCCAATGCGGAATGCCTGCTGCGCGCCCTCCCAGAGATCCTCCTCCCAGTCGCCCGTCAATGGCGGCATACCCGCCATCAGTGCCTTGAAGTACAGGTTGGCCACACCGGAAATGAGGTCGTCGCGGCTGCCAACGTAGTAGTGGATCAGGGCTGGCGCCACGCCCAACTCCCGGGCCAGGCCCACCATGGAGATCTCGCTCAGCGGCTGAACCCTGGCCAGCTCGATCGCCTTGGCAAGGATTTGCTCACGGGTCAGCACCGGGGCAGCCTCGCCGTCCCCCAACACGGGTTTGGGAGGGCGCCCCCGCCTGCGCGGCGGGGCCTGATCGCCCTCTTTGGCGGCCGCTATTTCCACGACATCCTTCTGAAGCTGTTTCGCGTTCGATCTGCTCAAGACAACGATCCTCAGGGTTTACACCTATTAAATTAATACCGTCTCAATTATTTAATTGAGACCATATCAATTTTTTGCTCCACATCAAAATCCATGAACCAAGATCCAGATAAAGGAAAGGTCACCGCGGGCTTGCGGGGAGCGGGCTGGAACCCGGCTCGCATGGATCGGCCGTTTCGTACTACGCCTTACGCGCTACGCACCGCAGACGCGCAACGCACTCTGGGCCTGTTGTATTCCCAGTCAGGCCATGAGAAGACTGTAGTGTGCCTGATGCATCCGCGCGAATTCATCGGTACGCCCTATCTGGTGCCCGATGTCCTGGATGCCGGTTGCGCGGCCTGGGTGCAAGCCCCGCGTGCCATCGGCACCGACTTGCGGCTGGAACACGAGGCTGCACTGCTGGACGTTGCTGCCGGCATGGCTCATTTGCGCCAGTTGGGCTTCACTCGCATCGTGCTGCTAGGCAACTCGGGTGGCGCGGGCTTGTACGCCTTCTACACCCAGCAATCGCTCCGCGCCCCGGCCAGCCGCATCACCCGTACCCCGGGCGGGCGGCCCGTGAAACTGGCCGAAGCCGACATGCCGGCCCCCGATGACCTGGTGTTCGTGTCGCCTCATCCGGGTCAGGGCCAGCTGCTGCTGAACGGCATCGACCCCTCGGTGACCGATGAAAACGACCCCTTCTCCGTCGACCCTTCACTCGATCCGTTCGATGCCGCCAATGGCTTCGTGCCCGCTCCGGCATCTTCACGCTACAGCGCCGAGTTCGTCGCGGCCTACCGCGCAGCGCAACACGCACGCGTGGAACGGCTCGATGCTCGCGCACACGCCATGCTGGCCGAGCGCGCCCGCGCCAGGCAGCAGTTGAAGTCCGGAGACGGCAGCAAGGCGACTCGCCAGCGCGCGGCCCATACCCAGATCTCGCTGCTCTGGCGTACCGATGCGGACCTGCGCTGCTGGGATCTCTCGCTCGACCCCTCGGACCGTGAAGCCGGCACGCTGTGGGGACGGGATCCCTATGCCTCCAACTACGGTAGCGTCGGGTTCGCCCGCATGATCACGCCGGAATCCTGGCTGTCGACCTGGTCGGGTATCAGCTCGAATGCCAGCTTCGCCAAATGCGGGGCCGAAGTCACGCTACCGTCCTTCGTCATCGAATACACCGGCGACCAGGCAGCCTTTCCCTCCGACATGGACGCCATTTACACCTGCCTGGGTACCAGCGCCAAGCGGCGCGAACGCGTGCAGGGCAACCACCACGGCCAGCCACTCGCCGCCGGAGAGGAAAGCGGCCAGGTGCTGGCAGGCCGGCTGCTGCAGGAATGGCTGCACGCGCCCTCGAAATAACTCACACCCTATTCAATCCTGGAGACAACCATGCGCCTTTCCCTCACCCGCCGCCTGGCCGCAGGCGTTCTGCTGGCCTGCGCCGGCACCGCTTTCGCCCAGAGCGCGCCCTGGCCGGCCAAGCCCATACGCCTGCTGGTGGCGGCCCCTGCCGGCAGCGCGCCCGATCTGATCGCCCGCATCATCGGCGACAAGCTCTCGCGCCAATTGGGCCAACCCATCCTGGTCGACAACAAGCCCGGTGCGAACGGCATCATCGCCATGCATGCCTTGAGGGACGCGCCCGCGGATGGCTACACCCTGGCGCTGCCGCAAGCGGCGGCGGTGGTCGTGACACCGTTCACCTACAAGAATGCCAACTACGACTCCACACGTGATTTCGAGACCATCGCGGTGGTCGGCAAAACGCCGATGATGTTCGTGGCGCACAACGCGCACCCAGCCAAGACCCTGGCCGATGCCATCGCCATGGCACGCGCCAAGCCGGATACCGTCTCCGTGGGCAACCCCACCCGGACCTCGATCCCGCATCTGGCCTCGGAATTGGTGGCCCAGAAGGCCAATGCCCAGTTCCAGCAGGTGGCCTTCGCAAACACCGGACAAGGCATCCAGGCCGTGGTGGCCGGCGATATCGCCATGTATGTCGACGGCGTCGGCCCGCTGTTGCCGCTGACGAAAGGCGGCAAGATGCGCGCACTGGCGGTCGCGTCCGAAACAGAGCTGCCGGGGCTGGAGGGCATCCCCCTGGCCAACAAGACGGTACCCGGCCTCAGCGTCTACGGTTGGTTCGTCATGCAAGCGCCCAAGGGCACGCCCGCGGCCATCCTGGCCCGTCTCAACACGGAAGTGAACAAAGCCATGCAGGAGCCGGATGTGGTGGCCAAGTTCCGTGAGTTCGGCACTTATCCGACGCCAGGCGATATGAAAGCGGCGAAAAGCTTCCTCGCCGAAGAGAACGCGCGATTCGGTGGCGTGATCAAGACCTTGAACCTGAAACCGGAATAAGAGATTCGACCATGCGAACACCACTGCAGTATCAGGTGCAGGACCCCTTGCCCGGCGTGGTCTATGCACCGCCAGGCGACCTGCGGCGCTATCTCGATGCCGGCCTGCTGACGCGCGAGACCATGCCCGAGGCCCTTCGTGCCTCCTTTGCGGCCCACGGCCCCCGTATCGCACTGGCCAGTGCCGAGGGTGAACTGACTTATGAACAGCTCGATGAAACCACCGACCGGCTCGCCGGTGCCTGGCTCGAGC
The DNA here is from genome assembly GCF_049532675.1 of Ottowia sp. VDI28. Classification (NCBI taxonomy): domain Bacteria; kingdom Pseudomonadati; phylum Pseudomonadota; class Betaproteobacteria; order Burkholderiales; family Comamonadaceae; genus Ottowia; species Ottowia sp. VDI28. The sequence goes on from NZ_CP149820.1 coordinate 5,068,152, forward strand.
TAGGCTTGCGCCCGCTGGACCGCGTGGTGTTCCAGATCGGCAACTGTCCCGAATTGGTGCTGGGTTTCATCGCCTGCCTGAAGGCAGGCCTGATCCCCGTCTGTACCCTGGCCGCGCACCGCGAGCAGGAGATCGGGTACCTGGGCGTCCACTCCGCGGCCCGCATGCACTTCGTGCAGGGCGACGACCCGAAGTTCAACGATGTCGCCTTCGCCGAACAGATGCGCGGTGAAATTCCCTCCATGAAATGGACGGTCCAGGCACGCGGCGCCCGGCTCGGCACGGCGCTGCATTTGCGCGAACAGTTGGAAACCATGCCGCTCGCCCGTGCGCGCGAATTGCTGGGCCAGGTACACATCGATCCCTTCCAGGTAGCGGTGTTCCAGCTCTCCGGCGGCACGACCGGCGTGCCCAAGATCATCCCGCGCTTCCACAACGAATACATCTACAACATGCGCGCGGTCGGGCAGTTCCTGGGGTATGGCCCGGACGATTGCCTGTTCATGCCGATGCCCATGATGCACAACCTGAACATGGGTTGCTGCTTCGGCCCCTTCCTGCTCAGCGGCGGCACGGTGGCCGTCTCTACCGCCATGACCGCCGACGCCTTGGGCCAGGTGTTCCGGCAGTACCGCCCAACCTGGACAGCCATCGCCGGTCCGATCCTGGAAAAGCTCAAACCCGCGATCCAATCCGGCCTGCTGCCGCTGGACCGCCTGCGCGGCGTGATCAGCGCCAACAATGCGCCTGCCCTGCGCGCGCTTCTGAAAGCGCCGGTGCATCACATCTTCGGCATGACCGAGGGCGTGATCATGCTGACCCGCGAAGACGATCCTCAGGTCGTGCAAGACACCATGGTCGGCCACCCGGTGTCGGGCATGGATCAGGTGAAGCTGTTCCAGATCGGTACCGAGGAGGAGATCACCGAGGAGGGTGTGATCGGCGAATGCGCCTTCGCGGGGCCCTACACGATCCACGGTTACTACGACGCCGCCGACAGGAACGCGCAGACATTCACGAGCCACGGGTTTTACCGTTCCGGCGATCTGATGCTCTTCCGCGATATCGGCGGCGTGCGTTACTGGCAGTTCTGCGGGCGCACGAAAGACGTGGTCGACCGCGCGGGCGAAAAGGTCAACTGCGAGGAAGTGGAACTACTGGTGTCACGCCATCCCGCCGTCACGAGCGCGGGCGTGGTCGGCATGCCGGACAAGGTCTATGGGGAGCGCATCTGCGCATTCATCACGCTGGCTGACCAGCATGCCGCGCCCACGGTGGCGGCCCTCGGCATCTTTCTCCAGGAGCAGGGGCTGGCCCGCTTCAAGTGGCCCGAGCGCATCGAGGTGCTGGCCGAGCTGCCGCTCACCAAATCCGGCAAGCTCAGCAAGCCTCTGCTCAAACAATTGATTACCGACAAGCTCGCCGCGGAAGCGGCCGGGCATTGAATGCAAAGGAGTTTTCCGATGACCACCCCGACCAACCCCACCATTCCTCTTTCCGGTGTTCACCATACGGCACGGCCCACCTGGAAACTGGCTGAAACGGTGCACTTCTACCGCGACCTCCTCGGCCTTCCCCTGGTGCACGCCATTTCTGCGCGCGGCTGGGGGCCGGAAGATCATGCCGACTTCCTGCACTTCTTTTTTGATAGCGGCAACGGCAGCACCATTGCCTTCTTCTATTACATCGGCACCACGCCACCGGATTTCGCGGCCGCACGAGACGACTACCGCTACCGCGCGACCCATACCGCCTGGCGGGTGGAGACCCGGGAGCAGTTGCTGGATTGCCGCGCCAAAGTGGAAGCTGCCGGCATCCCGATCACGCACCAGATTCGCCACGAGACGATCGAATCCATCTATTTCAACGATCCCAACGGCTATATGTTCGAGGTGACCTGGCAGGTGCGGCCGTTCGAGAAAACCGATCGCGATGACGCCGCGCGCACCTTGGCCGCCGCCATCGAACTCGAAAAGCAGCGGCCGGAATTCAAACAGATTGATCAAGTCTGGGCGCTGAAGGGTGCGGAACTCGAAACAGCCTTCGCAGCGGAGGAAGCATGATGCCCACCATCTTCGTTCTCGACGTTCCTGAGTTTCGCCCCTTCGTGGATCATGCTCTTTCCGTGGAAGGATGCAGCGTACAAGGCCCCCGGCTGGGCTACTGGCGCCTGGCGCGTGCCGGCTCGCTCGAATTCACACGCAAGGCGATGGGCCTGAAACCCGCGGTCTGGCACGGCGCGCTCACCGCCGGCATGGTCGGGCGGATTACGCACTTCGACAACGACCGGCTTGTGGTGGAGGAATCATGAAAGTCGCCATCGTGGGCGGAGGCCCTTCGGGCCTCTACCTGGCCATTCTCCTCAAGCGGCGCCAACCCGAATGGCCGATCACCGTGATCGAGCAGAACAGCGCCGGCTCCACCTTCGGCTTTGGCGTGGTGCTGGCCGATTCAGGCCTGAACCGGCTCCAGGAAGCAGATGCCCAGGTGCACGCCCAGTTGATCGAGCAGATGCACTTCAACGGCAGCCAAACCATCAAGGTGAAGGAAGAGCCGATCGTGCTGAAACACCCGGCCAAGGGCGGTGCGATCACCCGCCTGACCTTGCTGCGCGTGCTGCAGAAAGAAGCCGCCGAACTCGGCGTCGGCATCCGGTACGGTGAACGCATCGAATACCCCCGGCATCTGGACGCCCTGGGTTTGGGTGATGCCGATATCGTGGTGGGCGCTGACGGCGTGAACTCAGCCGTGCGTGCAGCCTTCGAGCCCGAGTTCGGCACCTCCCGCCAGTACCTCCGCAACCACTTTGCCTGGTTCGGCACCGCCCGCGCCTTCGACAACCCGGCGCTCGTGTTCCGCCAATGGCAAGGCGGCTCCTTCGTCGCCCATTACTACGCGTACACGGACCATGCCAGCACTTTCGTGGCCGAATGCGACCATGCAACCTGGGAACACCTGGGGATGGAGGCCATGTCCAATGAGGAGCGGCAGGCGCTCTTCGAGCGCGTCTTCGCACCAGAGCTGGCTGGCGACCGGCTGATTTCCAACAACTCGAACTGGCGTCAGTTCCCGGTCATCCAGAATGCCCGCTGGACAGCAGGCAAGCATGTCCTGATCGGGGATGCGCACACCAGTGCTCACTTTTCCATTGGATCCGGCACACGGATCGCCATGGAAGACGCCATCGCCCTGGCCGACGCGCTGACCGCGCCGGGAACCATGTCACCGCTGGAACGCCTGGAGGTCTTCGTGAACTCCCGTGGCCCTGAGAAAGCCAAGCTCCTCGGAGCATCGCGTAAATCGTACCTCTGGTATGAAGACATCGGAGAGTGGATGCAGCGCTACACCCCGTTGGAATTCGTGCACGCTTTCATGACTCGCACCGGGCGAGTCGATGAAGGCCGCCTGGCCTCCCAGTACCCAGAGTTCTTCGCTCATCTGGTTCAAGCTGGTGTGGTCAGCGCCGCCACCATGCAAGCGGCAAGGCAAGCAGCATGATGGGCGATTTCGAACGCGTGGTGTCACGCGAGCCGCTGGTCATCGAGCGGCGGGTGCGCTGGGCCGAATGTGACCCAGCAGGCGTGGTCTACACCGGCAAGTTCACGGAGTATCTGCTTTCGGCGATGGCTCATGTGCTGGATACGCTGGCCGGGGAGCAACGGTACTTCAAATGGGCCGAAGCGCTGGGTATCGACACGCCATGCAAAGGGCTGGAGATGGAATTTCACAGCGCCCTGTGGCCTGACGATGTCTTCCGCATGCATTGCTCCGTGGCGGCTATTCGGCAGAGCAGCTTCGACGTGCTTGTGCAAGCCTATGAAATTGGTACCGAGCGCCACATTTTCACGGGCCGCTTTTCACCCATCTGCATCAGCCGCCAGGTGCGAAAGCGCGTGGACATTCCACCCCAACTCCTGGAGGCGCTCAGGCGCCTGTGAACCCGAGAAGAGAACACGCCACCATGATCAAGAATTTCCGAATCGGGCAGATCGTTCCCAGCTCGAACACCACGATGGAGACCGAGATTCCGGCCATGCTGACGGCACGCCAGCAGATCCGGCCTGCCGACCGCTTCACCTTCCACTCCAGCCGCATGCGCATGAAGAAGGTGGTCAAGGAAGAACTCGCGGCCATGGATGCCGAATCCGACCGCTGCGCCATCGAACTCAGCGACGCGCGTGTCGATGTGCTGGGCTATGCCTGCCTGGTGGCCATCATGGCCATGGGGCCGGGCTATCACCGCGTGTCTCAGAAGCGCTTGCACGAACGCACCGAGGAAAACGGCGGCACGGCACCAGTCATTACCAGCGCGGGCGCCCTGGTCGATGCGCTCAAGATCATGAAAGCCAAGAAGATCGCCGTCGTCGCACCTTACATGAAACCGCTGACGGAACTGGTGGTGGACTATATCCGGCGAGAGGGCCACGAGGTGGTGGACTACCGCGCGCTGGAGATTCCCGACAATCTGGAGGTGGGCCGCCATGATCCGGCCCGGTTGCCGGAGATCGTGCGCTCGCTGAACTATGCGGATGCGGATGCGATCGTGCTTTCCGCCTGTGTGCAGATGCCCTCGCTGCCTGCCATTGCCAAGGTGGAGGCCATGACGGGCAAGCCGGTGGTGACCGCCTCGGTGGCCACCACCTACATGATGCTCAAGGCGCTGCAGCTGGAGCCCGTGGTTCCCGGTGCCGGCGCGCTTCTTTCCGGCGCTTACGGGACTTGAGGCGTCAGTACGTCCCCGGATACAAACCGCCGTCCGGCAGGATATTCTGGCCGGTGAGATAGCCCGCCTGCTTGCTGCACAGGAACGCGCAGATCGCGCCAAACTCCTCTGGCGTACCAAAGCGCTTGGCCGGCACCACCTTCTCCTGCATGGCACGGACCTCATCGAGAGACTTGCCTGTTTTGTCGGCGGTGCCCTTGAAGGTACTTGCCAGACGGTCGGTATCGAACTTGCCCGGCAGCAGATTGTTGATGGTCACGCCTTTCGAGGCCAATTGCGGATTGCGTGCCAGGCCAGCCACAAAACCCGTGAGACCGGAGCGTGCGCCGTTGGACAGGCCCAGGATGTCGATCGGGGCCTTCACGGCGCTGGAGGTGATGTTGACGACGCGGCCAAAGCCCCGCGCGGCCATGCCGTCCACCACGGACTTCATCAGCTCGATGGGGGTCAGCATGTTGGCATCCACGGCCTTGATCCACGCCTCACGGTCCCAGTCGCGGAAATCACCCGTCGGCGGGCCGCCTGCATTCGTGACCACGATGTCGTAGTCCTGACGGGCAGCGAACACGGCTGCACGGCCTTCCGGCGTGGTGATGTCAGCCGCCACGGAAATGATTTCAGGCTTGCCGCCCGCCGCGCCCGCCCTCAGCCTGGCGGCAGCGGCCTCAAGCGCCTCCTGGCCTCGCGCCACCATGACGACGTTGACACCTTCGCTTGCCAACGCCTGTGCGCAACCCAGGCCAAGCCCCTTGCTGGCACCGCACACCAGCGCCCATTTTCCCGCGATACCCAGATCCATGCGATTTCTCCTAAGAACGTGTTTGGAATTCAGAGCGCGTTCAACGCCGTGTACGGCTGAACATGTAGATGCCGACCATGACCAGCAGTGTGCCAGCGGCCAGCCAAGGCGTGAACGGCTCGCCCAGAAAGACGATGCCCATGCCAATGGTAGCCAATGGGCCGATCATGCCTACCTGCGAAGCCAGATCGGGCCCCAGGCGCTCGATGCCCATCATCATCAGCAGCACGGGCACGGCCGTACAGAGCGTGCCATTGAGCAAGGACAGCCAGAGGACCTCCGGCGCCACCAACGCCGCCGACAAAGGCCGCATCAGCAGAAACTGCGCTATACAGCATACACATGCCACCGCGGTCGCCAGACCTGCCAGGCGCAACGACCCCAGCCGCTTGACGAACTCTCCACTATAGAAAAGATAGACGGCGTAGGTGCAGGTGGAGAGCATCACCAGCAAGGCACCCCAAGCGGTCGCCGTGCCGGGAACCAGACGCAACTCCACCCCGAACACCAACAAAGCGCCGCTGTAGCTGACCATCGCGGCCACGACTTCGGCGCTGCTGATGCGCCGGCCTTTCAGAATCCAGCCGAGGGCCAGCACCATGGTGGGTGCCAGGTAAAGAATGAGACGTTCCAGGCTGGCTGTGATGTATTGCAGCCCCACGAAGTCGAGCATGCTGGAGAGGTAGTAGCCCGAAAACCCGAGCCCCAGCACACCGGCCCAGTCGCGGCGTGTCAGCGGGGTTTGCCTCGCCCGGCCCACCAGGTCATGACGATGAAAAATGGCAGCGCGAACACCATGCGGTACATGATCAGCGTGGCTGGATCCACGCCATAGCGGTAGGCCAGCTTCACAATGATCGCCTTGCCGGCGAAACCGATGGCACCAACGGCCGCCAGGAATATGCCAGCCGCCATGCTGCCGGCGGCATTCGATTCTTTCGTCATCTTCCAGTCAAAACCCTGCGGCAACCCCATCCCGCCGCGCATCGCTGGCAGCCACGTAGCCCTCGACGGTAGGATCACCCACACGCCAGATGAACTGGCCGGCACCGAAATCCTGGTAGGAATCGTTGATGAGCTCCGTACGGTGGCCGCGCTCCACCAAGCCCTGCACGGCAGCCGCGTTCATGGTGGATTCCGCATTGATCGACAGACCTTGATTGAAGCGCCACCGCGGGGCATCGCACGCGGTCTGCGGATTCTGGCCATAGTCGAGCATGCGCACCAGCGCCTGCACATGGCCTTGCGGCTGCATGTTGGCGCCCATGACGCCGAAGCTCATCACGGGTTGGCCGTCCTTGGTGAGAAACGCGGGAATGATGGTGTGGAATGGCCTCTTGCCCGGCTCCACCACATTCGGGCTATCGTCCTGGAGGCTGAAGCCCACCCCGCGGTTCTGCAGGCTGATGCCGTAGGCAGGCTCCACGCAGCCGGAGCCGAAGCCCATGTAGTTGCTCTGAATGAAGCTGACCATCATGCCGCTCTCATCGGCGGCCGTCAGATAGATGGTGCCGCCTTTGGCCGGATTGCCGGCGCCAAAATCCTGCGCTCGATTCATGTCGATCAGTTTGGCGCGGCTCTTCAAGTAGCCGGCATCGAGCATTTGCGCGGGAGTCACCGCCATTGAAGAGGGTTCTGCCACATAGCGGTAGACATCGGCAAACGCGAGCTTCATGGCCTCGATCTGCACATGCTGGGAATCCAAGCCATCCACCGGCAAGGCCGCCATGTCAAACTGCTCCAGAATGCCGAGCGCGATCAGCGCTGCCATGCCTTGTCCGCTGGGCGGAATCTCGTGCAGCGCGTAGCCACGATAGTTCTGCGAGATCGGTGTGACCCATTCTGGCTGGAAACCGGCAAAATCCGCGGCCGTCAGCGCGCCGCCATGGCGCGCTGACATGGCCACGATGGCCTGGGCAATCTCGCCTTGGTAGAACGCATCGCCGCCACTCTCGGCAATGGCCCGAAGCCCGCGCGCGGCGGCAGGAAACCGGAACAATTCGCCAACTTGGGGCGCGCGGCCCCACGGAAGGAAACATTCGGCAAACCCCGGCAACGATTGCAGCTCCGGCGTGGCGGCGGCCCATTTCTGCCGCACCACCACCGGCACCAGATAGCCGCGCTCGGCGATCTCGATGGCCGGTTGCATGAGATCGGCAAAGGGCAGCTTGCCAAAACGCCGCGAAAGCGCGGCCCACCCGGCCACCGCACCCGGCACAGTGACGCTGTCGAATCCGCGCTTCGGTGGCGTTGCGGCATCACTGCCATATTTTTTCCTGAAATAGGACTGGCTCCAGCCTTGCGGTGCCCTGCCCGCGGCATTCAAGCCGTGCAGTTGCTGGCCGTCCCAGAGAATGCAGAACGCATCGCTGCCCAGGCCATTGCTAACCGGTTCGCAGATCGTCATCACGGCTGCGCCGGCCACGGCTGCATCCACCGCATTGCCGCCCCGCTCCAGCATGCGAAGCCCCGCCTGGGCTGCCAGCGGATGCGAAGTGGCAACGACGTTGCGCGCGAACACAGGCAAGCGAGTGCTCGTGTAGCGATTGGTGTAATCGAATGTCATGACTGGAAGTCCTGTCTGCGATCCTGGCATGGTACCGGCAACTGGCCAACACTCGTGCGCGCTCGACTATCGCAGCCGGGGCGACTAGGGCGTGTTCACACTAAAGAGACAACTCAAAAAAAACGGCACCCGAAGGTGCCGTTTTCTCGCTGTGCAGCTTTTTCAATCCTCGACGAAGGCTTCTTCGCGCTTGGATTTCACCGATGGCAGCAGCACGATGATCAGCAGCAGCAGTGCCATTCCCAGCAACACGGCCGACAGTGGACGCGTGACCAGCACGCTCCAGTCGCCGCGGGAGAGCAGCAGCGCACGCCGGAGGTTCTCCTCCATCATGGGGCCCAGAATGAAGCCCAGCAGCAAAGGCGCGGGTTCCATGCCCAGCTTGATGAAAGCGTAGCCAATGATGCCGAACCAGCCCACCATCCAGACGTCGAATGTGTTGTTGTTGGTGGAGTACACACCGATGGCGCAGAACAGCACGATGGCAGGGAACAGCCAGCGGTAAGGCACTGTCAGCAGCTTGATCCACATACCGATCAGCGGCAGGTTCAAGATGATCAGCATGGCGTTGCCGATCCACATCGAAGCGATCAGGCCCCAAAACAGTTCAGGGTTGCTGGTCATCACCTGAGGGCCAGGCTGAATGTTGTGAATGGTCATCGCACCCACCATCAGCGCCATCACGGCGTTGGGCGGAATACCGAGCGTCAGCAGCGGAATGAACGAAGTCTGGGAGCCCGCGTTGTTGGCGGATTCCGGAGCGGCGACGCCACGGATGTTGCCTTTGCCGAACGGCACTTCACCAGGCTTGAGCTTGGTTTTCTTTTCCAGGGTGTAGGCTGCGAATGCGGACAGCAGTGCACCGCCGCCAGGCAGGATCCCCAGGGTAGAACCGATCAGGGTACCGCGCAGGATGGCTGGCGTCATGAACTTCCAGTCTTCCTTGGTCGGGTAGAGGTGCTCCACCTTGCCGGTGAATACTTCGCGGTGGTCGTCGGGCATCGACAAGTTGGCCACGATTTCGCCGTAGCCGAACACACCCATGGCAATCACGATGAAGTTGATGCCGTCGGTCAGTTCAGGAATATCGAACGAGTAGCGTGCAACACCGGAGTTCACGTCGGTGCCGACCAAACCCAGGAGCAGGCCCAGCACGATCATGCCGATGGCTTTGATCAGGGAGCCAGAGGCCAGCACCACAGCGCCGATCAGGCCCAGAACCATGAGCGAGAAGTATTCGGCCGGGCCAAACTTGAATGCCACTTCAGTCAGCGGGATCGCGAAAGCAGCCAGAATCAGCGTACCGAAGCAGCCTGCGATGAAGGAGCCGATACCTGCGGCGGCCAGCGCCGGCCCTGCTCGGCCCTTGCGCGCCATCTGGTAGCCGTCGATCACCGTCACCACGGAGGATGATTCACCCGGCAGGTTCACCAGAATAGCGGTGGTTGATCCGCCGTACTGTGCGCCGTAGTAGATACCGGCCAGCATGATCAGCGCCGCCACGGGTGGCAGCGCATAGGTGGCGGGCAGCAGCATGGCGATGGTGGCCACGGGGCCCACGCCAGGCAAAACGCCGATCAGCGTACCGAGAATACAGCCGATGAGGGCGTACAACAGGTTTTGCAGCGTGAATGCGACGCCAAAACCTAGCGACAAATGCTCAAAAAGTTCCATGTTTCTGGCCCCCTCAACCGCCGATGAAGCTCGGCCAAACCTGGAACTGAAGTTTCAAGCCCCATACGAACGCCACCCAGCTGCCGATAGCCAGGACGGTGGCAAGAATCAGGACCTCGCCCCACTTGAATTGGGAGCCCGCCATCGCCGCCACGATCGTGAGCGCATAGATGGCCGCGATCATGCCCATGGCTGGAATACCCAGACTCGGGATACCGCCCAGCAGTATGCCGAACAAGAGGTTGGCCAGGACGATGAAGATCAGCGGCTTCCAAGCCCATTTGCCGATACGGTCGCCATCGGGTGTTTCCACCACGAGCGCCTTGAAGGACACGATGACGCCGATGATGGTCAGCACAATGCCGAGCATCATCGGGAAGTATCCCGGTCCCATTCGGGCGCCATCACCGACGGTGTAGTTGGTAGCGCCAACGGCAAAGCCGATGCCAACCCCCATGTACACCAATCCGGCGAAAAAGTCTTTCTGACTCTTGATCTGCACGAATCATCTCCAATATGCAGTTATTCCAGCGGCGATTGTGACGAGCGGATACGCGCGTCTTCATGTGGATTTCACCTATTAGGCCCCCGGAATAACCCTAATCAAGCTACCCCCTGAGTCGCTGTCGCGCCTTCCCCCCTAAGGGGGACGCAGCCAGCGGCCTGGCGAAGCCAGCTCCGCGGCCTTTTGATCTTGCGCCCTCTCCCGCCTGCTGATGGGCTTATGCCAGCGGCGGAGTGGCGGAGATGACTTCCTGCAGGGTGGTCACGCCCTCGGCTACCCGCAGTGCGCCGGCCAGGCGCAGGGGGCGCATGCCGTCGCTGATGGCCTGTTTGCGTAACGAGGCCAGGCCTGTGTTGCTCTGGACCTGGGTCTTGAATTCTTCGGTGACCGCGAGCAGCTCATAGATGCCCATGCGGCCTCTGAAGCCGGTCATGCGGCAATCGACGCAGCCCACAGGCTTGTAGGGGCGGTAGCTGCCGTTGTTGATCTTCCAGGGCTTGATGGCTTCGGTCAGCATCTCGGCCGAGGCCTCTTCGTCGAGCACCCTGCATTGCTTGCACAGCAGGCGGATCAGTCGCTGGGCCAGCACCCCGAGTACGGTAGCGCTCAGCAAGTAGGGCGGCACGCCCAGCTCCATCAGGCGCGTGAGCGCGGAGGGCGCATCGTTGGTGTGCAGCGTGGTGAACACCAGATGTCCGGTAAGTGCCGCTTGCACAGCCATCTCGGCGGTTTCGAGGTCGCGGATCTCACCGATCATGATGATGTCCGGGTCCTGCCGCATGAGCGCGCGCACCCCTTCAGCGAATCCGAAGTTGAGTTGCGGCTGTACCTGTGTCTGGTTGAGGCGTGGATCTATGTTCTCGATCGGGTCCTCGATGGTGCTGACGTTCACCTCTTCTGTGGCCACCCGCCGCAGCGTGGAATACAGGGTGGTGGTCTTGCCCGAGCCCGTTGGGCCCGTCACCAGAATGATGCCGTGAGGCCGCTCCACCAGCGCCTGCCAGCGCGCCGCGTCGTGCGAGGTGAAGCCCAGCGCAGCCAGGTCTTTCACCGCCGTGTCAGGGTCGAAAATGCGCATCACGAGCTTCTCGCCGAAGGCCGTGGGCAAGGTCGACAAACGCATCTCGATCTCGTCTCCACGCGGGTTGCGCGTCTTGATGCGGCCATCCTGAGGGCGGCGCTTCTCAACCACGTCCATGCGTCCCAGGAGCTTGATGCGGGCGGTGATGGCGTTCATCACCCCGGGCGGCACCTGGTACACCGGGTGCAGCACGCCATCGATGCGAAAGCGGATCACGCCCTGCTCCCGCCGCGGCTCCAGGTGGATGTCACTGGCACGCTGATCGAAGGCATACTGCCAGAGCCAGTCGACGACCTGGATCACGCCCTGGTCGTTGGCGTCCAGCTGGTGGCCTGTCTTGCCCAACTCCACCAACTGCTCGAAGCTGGCAGTACCCGCCGCGCCTCCGCTCTTTTGCGCAGCCCGCACTGATTTGGCGAGAGCGAAAAATTCAGCGGTGTAGCGCTTGATGTCCACCGGGTTGGACACCACGCGGCGCACTGGGCGCTTGGCCTGGCGCTCCACCTCGGCCACCCAGTCATCAATGAAGGGCTCGCTGGTGGCCACCACCACTTCATTGGGTGCGATTTGCACTGGAAGCACCTTGTGGCGCTCCGCATAGACCGCACTCATGGTGTCTGCCACCTTGCCAGCATCCACCTTCAAAGGGTCTATGCGCAAATACTCCAGGCCGGCGCGCTGAGCGAGGTATTGCGTGAGTTGCTCCACTTCCATCGGCCGCCCATCGGCAGCGGCTTCCACCCCCACGGCGGCCAGGCGGACCAGCGCCGGTTGGGCACTTTCGGCTTGCGAACACCGTGCGATGGTGCGTGCGGCTTCGGATTCGGTGATGACGCCATCTTCGAGCATCCACTCCACTAGCTGGCGCCAACGGACTGGGCCGCGGTAGGGAAACTGGTTCATGAGAAGAAGCGTCCGGCGTGGGTGAAGACGTGTAAACGCCTCAGGGGGCCAAATCTATCCCGCCCGATGGTGACAGGGCAGATTTGAAACCCACCCCTACGGTGCGAGAGCCTTCGGGCGGTTGCGGAGCAAACCACGCGTGGTAGCCGCGGAGCTGGCTTTGCCAGGCCGCTGGCTGCGCCTCCCTCCCGAAGAGAGAGGGGCGCCCGGCGTAGGGGAAGGCGCGTAAGCGCCTCAGGGGGTTCATCATCTCTCTAGCGCCTTGAAAACCTTCAGCCATTTGCGTGCCGGCAATTGCCAGCGGGCTTCAATGGCTTCGGCCTTGGCGGCCAGCGCGTCCCGCTTGGGCCTTGTGGGTGTGCGCTGCGCCAGCACCACGGCATTGCCTTCGCGTGTCGGCTTGAACGCCCATACAGCCCGTGCACCGAAGGCTTCAACGATCTGTGCCAGGCTACGCTCGAAGCTGGCGGAGCGGCCGAACAGGTTCACGGTCATGCAGCCGTCTTCCGTCAGCAGACGCCGGCAGTCGGCATAGAACTCCGCGCTGTCGAGTATGGGCGCTGCCGCATCGTCGTCATAGAGATCGACGGCCAATGCGTCCACGGTGGAAAACCACTCGTCCTTCTGGATTTCATGCCCGGCGTCTGCAATCACCACGCGCATCCTCTCGCCTTCCGGAGGCAGCCGCAGCCAGGCCCTGCAGACATCCGCCACGCGCGGGTTGATCTCGACTGCGGTGCAAGTCATGCCGAGTTTCTTGTAGCAAAACTTGGTGATGGCCCCGGCCCCCAAACCCAGTTGCATGGCATGGCGCCCCTTGACCGACTCGGGCGGCACGAAGAGCAGCCAAGCCATCATGCGCTGCACATATTCCAGATCTATGTCATAGGGCGCTGCCACGCGCATCGAACCCTGCACCCACTCGGTGCCCAGGTGCAGATAGCGCACGCCGTCGAATTCGGAGAGATTGACCTCGCTGGAGGCCGCTGCTTGGTTGGATTTCACAACAAGTATTATGGTCCCCGCTGGATTGGCCCCCCTGAGGCGCTTATGCGCCTTCCCCCAGGGACGCCACCAGCGGCCGGGCCAAGCCCGCTCCGCGGCGGCCTTGTGTGGCTTGCTCCGCAGCCGTCTGACACTTGAAGTCATCTGCAAGCGGACTGAGGTGCTCAGAAGGCACTCACCATCTCAGCATGCACTGGTGAGTTTTTTCTGCCACATCATCGCATCGCCCCAAGCGGAGTCCAACGTATAAGGGGCGAACCCCTCCTTCTCATACAACCGCCGTGCCGGCGCATTGCCCGCCAGCACTTCCAAGGTCAGCTTGCATGCTCCGCGGCGAATGGCTTCACGCTCGACGCATTCGAACATGGCCTTGCCCACCCCTTGTCCTCGCCAGTTCGCCAGCACCACCACGTCATGGACATTGATCAGTGGCCGCGCCGCGAAAGTGGAGAAGCCTTCCACGCAATTGATCAGGCCCACTGCCTGCCGCACGTCACCCTCACCAGCCCATGCCAGCACCGAAAAAATTTGCGGCCGAGCGGCCATTTCAGCTAGGAGCCGGGCCTTCACCTCAGGGGCCAGAGGCTGACCGCCGCCCGAGGGTTCGCTGGCATAGCCATCAAGCAGCGTGACAACAGCTTGCACATCCTGCGGGTCCTGATAGTGAGCCAAGGCCACGTTCAGCATGCAGATTCACCCGCCTTGAACAGCAGCGACCAACCGCTCCGCGCAAGTCTGCGCCTGCGCGGGGTCCTGGGCCTCCACCATCACGCGCAGCAGCGGTTCGGTACCGCTGGGGCGGATCAGCACGCGGCCGCCATCGCCCAGCTCTGCCTCGACCGCGCGCGTCTCGGCGGCCAGGCGCTGGTTGTTTTTCCAGTCCTGCCCCTCTTGCAAGCGCACGTTGATGAGCACCTGCGGAAACAGCACCACGCCGGCCAACAGCTCGGCCACCGTCTTGCCGCTTTCGGCGCAAGCTTGCAGCACTTGCAACGCCGAAACCAAGCCATCTCCGGTGGTGTGCTTGTCCAGCACCAGCAAGTGGCCCGAACCCTCGCCGCCCAGCGTCCATCCACGGCGCAGAAGCTCCTCGAGCACGTAGCGGTCACCCACCTTGGTCCGCACGAATTCAAGGCCCAGCTTTTTAAGTGCCACCTCCACCGCCTTGTTGGTCATCAACGTACCAGCCACGCCGGCCAATTGCGGGCTGCGCGCCGAGCCGCGCAGGGCGGTATCGCGCGCCAGCCGGTCAGCGGCCAGCAGGTACAGCAGCTCGTCGCCGTTGTACAAGCGGCCTGAAGCATCGACCATCTGGAGGCGGTCGGCATCGCCGTCGAGGGCAATGCCGTAGTCGGCCTTATGCTCCGCCACGGCACGCACCAGGGCATCGGTGTGCGTGGCCCCGACTCCATCGTTGATGTTCAACCCGTCAGGCGTACAGCCAATGGCAATCACATCGGCGCCCAGCTCGTGGAACACCTTGGGTGCGATCTGATACGCCGCACCATGCGCACCGTCCACCACGATCTTCATGCCGCGCAGTGTCAGGTCGTTGCTGAAGGTGCTTTTGCAGAATTCGATGTAGCGCCCATCGGCATCGGCCAGCCTGCGCGCACGGCCCAGGTTGGCCGAATCCACCCACTGGGCAGGTTCGTTCAGAATGGCCTCGACCTCTTCTTCCCATTGGTCGGGCAGCTTGGTGCCGCCCGCGCTGAAGAATTTGATGCCATTGTCCGGATAGGCGTTGTGGCTGGCGCTGATGACCGCCCCCAGGCTGGCCCGTTGGGCGCGAGTCAGGTAGGCCACCGCAGGCGTGGGCACAGGGCCGAGCAACACTACGTCGGCCCCAGCTGAATTAAGACCTGATTCGAGCGCGCTCTCCAGCATGTAGCCGGAAATGCGAGTGTCCTTGCCGATCAAGACGGTCGGATGACGTTCGTGGCGCCTGAGGACCCGCCCAACGGCGTGACCCAATCTCAGCACGAAATCCGGCGTGATGGGATCACACCCCACGGTGCCACGAATGCCATCAGTCCCAAAATATTTTCGGCTCATTTTTTTCTTGTATCGCTTGCGAAAGCAGCATTGATTTGATAGTTATCCAACACGTCTGGAGATTATCCAGGATCTAAATTTGGATACACCTTAGCGTCTGTTACGCGACGTAGGCGTCACGTTCCTGGCGCTTCACGAAGGCCATGATTCTCAACGCCTGCACCGTTTCCTGAACATCGTGCACTCGCAGCACCCGCGCGCCCCGCTCGGCGGCAAGCAACGCCGCAGCCACGCTCCCGATCACGCGTTCAGCCGGCGGCGGCGCTTCGGCAGCGTCGCCCTGCAGCGCCGCCCCGATGGACGATTTGCGCGACCAGCCGGCCAGCAAGGGAAAACCTGCGGCCAACAATTCTCTCTGGCGTGCCAGCAGCGAAAAATTCTGAGCCACGGTCTTGCCAAAGCCAATGCCCGGATCCAGCGTGATCCGGTCTTTATGCACGCCATATGCTTGCAAAGCCTGAGCTGCCCGCTCTAAAAACTGGAGCACCTGCGGCAATACATCACCTTCCATGGGCGCCATTTGCATGGTCTGAGGATCCCTGTGCATGTGCATCAGGCAAACACCGCAAGTAGGATGCCTGCCCACCACGTCCAGCGCATTGGGGCCGCCGGCGCTTGCCTCGCGGCGCAACCCCCAAATGTCATTGATGATGTCGGCGCCCAGGTCCAGCACGGCAGCCATGACCTCCGGCTTGTAGGTGTCCACCGAAATGGGCACACCCAGCTTAACGGCCTCTCGCACCACCGGAACCACGCGCGCCAGTTCTTCCTGCAGCGGTACGGCGGGGCTGCCAGGGCGGGTGGATTCACCGCCCACATCCAGGATATGAGCGCCCTCGCGCAGCATCTGCTCGCAGTGGCGCAACGCGGAGTTGCTATCAGCGTGCTGTCCGCCATCGGAGAACGAATCCGGCGTGACGTTGACGATGCCCATCACCTTGGGTTCACTCAAATCGATGTCGTAGCGGGTGGTTTTCCACAGCATGTGAGATGCCTCAAATAAAGCCCGGAGATAAAAAATGCCCCCACGCTCCCCACTTTGTGTGGTCCGCTGCCCCCGAGGGGGTGTTTTTTATTTTTGGGGTGGCGCGGCGATAAAAAAGCGGGGCTCAAAAGCCCCGCTTGCAATGGTGATGGTGGTTACTTTCCGGTTTTCACGTCAGGCCACGGTAGGCGCCGGATCGACCGGTTTAGCGGCCGGCGTGCCACCAGTGCCGCCGCCAGGCGACGATGGCGTGCGCGGCGTGAAGTCCTTGGGCGGACGGGGCTCACGGCCGGCCATGATGTCGTCCAGTTGCTCGCCGTCAATGGTCTCCCAGTCCAGCAGCGCCTTGGCCATGGTGTGCATCTTGTCCTGGTTGTCTTCGATCAGCTTGCGCGCCAGAGCGTACTGCCCATCGATGATGCGGCGCACTTCGGCATCGACCTTCTGCATAGTCTCTTCCGAGATGTTGGTGGTCTTGGTGACGCTGCGGCCCAGGAACACCTCGCCTTCGTTCTCGGCATACACCATGGGACCGAGCGCCTCGCTCATGCCATATTTCATGACCATGTCGCGTGCCAGATTGGTGGCGCGCTCGAAATCGTTGCTGGCGCCGGTGGTCATCTGGTTCATGAACACTTCCTCCGCGATACGGCCGCCGAACAGCATGCTGATCTGGTTCAGCATGTATTCCTTGTCGTAGCTGTAGCGGTCGTTCTCGGGCAGGCTCATGGTCACGCCAAGGGCGCGGCCGCGAGGAATGATGGTGACCTTGTGCACCGGATCACACTTCGGCAGCAGTTTGCCGATCAGCGCGTGGCCGCTCTCGTGGTAGGCCGTGTTGCGGCGCTCCTCCTCGGGCATGACCATGCTCTTGCGCTCGGGGCCCATCAGGATCTTGTCCTTGGCGCGCTCGAAATCCTGCATTTCAACCACGCGCGCATTGCGGCGTGCGGCCATCAGCGCGGCTTCGTTGCACAGGTTGGCAAGATCAGCCCCGCTCATACCGGGCGTACCGCGCGCAATGATGCTGGCGCTCACGTCCTGGCCGATAGGGATCTTGCGCATATGCACCGTGAGGATCTGCTCGCGGCCACGGATATCGGGCAGCGTGACATAGACCTGCCGGTCGAAGCGGCCGGGACGCAGCAAGGCGGCATCGAGAATGTCGGGGCGGTTCGTGGCCGCGACGACGATCACACCGAGGTTGGTTTCGAAACCATCCATCTCCACGAGCATCTGGTTCAAGGTCTGCTCGCGCTCGTCATTACCGCCACCCAGGCCCGCGCCACGCTGGCGGCCCACGGCGTCGATTTCGTCGATGAAGATGATGCAAGGCGCGTTCTTCTTGGCGTTTTCGAACATATCGCGCACACGGGCCGCGCCCACACCGACGAACATTTCAACGAAATCGGAACCCGAGATGCTGAAGAACGGTACCTTGGCTTCACCGGCAATGGATTTGGCCAGCAGCGTCTTGCCGGTGCCGGGAGGGCCGACCAGCAGCAGACCGCGCGGAATGCGGCCGCCGAGTTTCTGGAATTTCTGGGGATCCTTCAGGAAATCCACCACTTCCTTGACTTCTTCCTTGGCCTCATCACAGCCAGCCACGTCCGCGAAGGTGACCTGGTTGTTGTTTTCATCCAGCATGCGCGCCTTGGATTTGCCGAAGCTGAACGCGCCGCCCTTGCCGCCACCCTGCATCTGGCGCATGAAATACACCCACACCCCGATCAGCAGCAGCATCGGACCCCAGCTGACCAGCAGAGTCATCAGCAGCGAGCCTTCCTCGCGCGGCTTGACGTCGAACTTGACGCTGTGATTGATCAGATCGCCCACCAGCCCCCTGTCCAGATAGGTGGCTTGGGTGCGCACGCGCCGGTCATCATTCATGACGGCCACGATGTCCGTACCGCCCTGCCCCTCCTGAATGGTGGCACTTTTGACGCGGTTGTTGCGCACCTCATCAAGGAAATCGGAATAGGCGATGTGATTGGCACTCGCCATGCGGCCGCCATCGAATTGCTTGAACACGGTGAACAACACCATGGCAATGACCATCCAGACGGCGATCTTCGAGAACCACTGATTCTTCAAGGCCTTACGCTCCAGTCGAAAAAAAGCCGCTATATGAATTTCGCATCCCCGAGGGGATGTTTTTGCCTTGGGGCGGCCCGGCCGGCAAAAAAACTCGGCAATGCCGAGCATATGAAGCTCATTTTAGGGGTTTCAAGGCGCCAAGCGTGCCAAACAGCGCCACCAACCATGTTGGCAGAGGCTGCATTTGTAACGTTTTGGCACACCAAGCCTGCTGACACCGTGAAAACTTGACACGCGTCAAGCCATCGCGCCAAAGCAATGACGCCAAGGGATGGCACGGGCTAATTCTTCAGACCCATGCCCACCAAAAAGGTTTCCGACGATTTATCCCGCGACGCCTTGGGCTTGATCGGCTTGACCACGCGGAACGTTTCCTTGAACAACTTCACCAGTTGGCTGTAGCCGCTGCCGTGAAACAACTTGACCACCAATGCGCCTTCCGGTTTCAGGTGCGCCTGAGAGAAATCCACCGCCAACTCCACCAAATGCGCAATGCGCGCGGCATCGCTCGACTCGATGCCCGACAGATTGGGCGCCATATCGGACACCACCACATCCACCTGGCGTCCTGCCACGGCCTTCTGCAACTCGGCAAGCACCTCGGGCGCCCGGAAATCCCCCTGGAGAAAGGCCACGCCTTCGATGGGATCCATGGGCAGGATATCGAGTGCGATGATGGTCCCATTCAGCTCACCCACGGCTGCGCCGCCCGGAGACAGCTTGCGCCGCAGGTACTGGCTCCAGGCGCCCGGAGTGCTGCCCAGGTCCACCACCAGGTGGCCAGGCTTGATCAGGTGCAGCGCCTCATCGATCTCCTTGAGCTTGTAGGCGGCACGGGCACGGTAGCCCTCCTTCTGCGCCAGCTTCACATAGGGATCGTTGATGTGGTCGTTCAACCACGCCTTATTGACCTTTTTAGACTTTGTTTTAACCTTCATGGAGCGCCGATAATACGGCCATGCCTCAAATCGAACTCACACCTGCGGCGCGCAAGGCGCACCGCGCCGATGCCCATCACCTCGATCCCGTCGTGATGATCGGCAGCGATGGCCTCACACCCGCGGTGCACAAGGAGGTTGATGCCGCCTTGAATGCGCACGGCCTCATCAAGATACGCGTGCTGGGAGACGACCGCGCGGCACGCGAGGCGATCTATCAGCAATTGGCGGGGGAACTCAACGCCGCGCCCATCCAACATATCGGCAAACTGCTGGTATTGTGGCGCCCCCAGCCCGAAAAAGCACGCGCTGTCGATGAAGACCGTATGCCCGGGCCCAAGGACGTCAAGGTGCTCAAGTACAGCAAGCGCGGCGGCCAGCGGCCCGAAGTGAAGGTGCTGCGGGTGCTTGGCAACCAGCGCCTGACCCCCGGCGGCAAGATCAAGCGCACCAGCCCCAAACAGAAATCGGTCAAGAAGGGCCGCCACGACTGATGGCTTCCAGTCCTGCCGATTCGGAAGTGAAGGCGGATGCGGGCAAGCGCCACATCCTATGCATGAAATGGGGCACCAAGTACGGCCCCGAGTACGTCAACCGCCTCTATGGCATGGTGCGCCGGCACCTGACGGGCGATTTCCAGATGATCTGCCTGACCGACGATGCGAACGGCATCCGGCCGGAGGTGCTGTGCCGCCCCATCCCGCTGCTGGACTTGCACCTGAAGCCCGGCCAGCGCGATGGCGCCTGGAAGAAGCTCACCACGTTCGAAGCCGACCTGTACGGCCTGCGCGGCACCGCGCTCTTTCTGGATCTGGATGTCGTGGTCGTGGGCAGCCTGGATGATTTTTTCACCCAGCCGGGCGAGTTTCTCATCATCCACGACTACCCTCGCTTCTGGCGCTTCGGCGAACGCATCGTCGGCAATTCCTCGGTCTACCGCTTCAAGCTCGGTGCCCACGCCGATGTGCTGGCGCACTTTCGCAACCACATGGCCGAGGTGCAGAAGCAGCACCGCAATGAGCAGGAGTACCTCTCGCACTTCCTGCACCGCCAGGGCAAACTGGGTTACTGGCCTGCCTCATGGTGCCCGAGCTTCAAATACCACGGCATCCCGCCTTGGCCTACCAACTATTGGAAAGCGCCATTCGTTCCCAAGGATGCGCGCATCGTGATCTTCCACGGCGAGGTCAACCCGCCTGACGCTCTGGCCGGCAAGCGCAACAAGCGCTTTGCCTTTATCAAGCCGGCGCTTTGGGTTGCGGACGCCTGGAAAAGCTAGGCCCGCGCACGTCTGCTCTCTACTCTGTTCACCCGCGCGCAAGCCACTCGCTCAGGGCGGTTTTCTGGCGCGTCAAGTTGTGAACACAAGAAATCTCAGGGTTTCTCCTAGCTATTTTGTAGTACTTCTTGATCTAAATTAATTAACCGACCGGTCGGTTTTTACGAACAATCCGGTCGGTTATTGACTTGCATGCTCGCCTCGGCGCGTGCATCCCCACGATCAACACCTACAAGACCAGGAGAAGAGGGTATGTCAGACAAGCCTACGGGCATCAGGAGACTGGGCCGCCACGCAAAGCCCATCGCGCTCATCGGCGCCATTTGTGCACTGCTGGCAGGATGCGGCGGAGACTCCAATGACTCAGTGACACCGGGCGCTCTGAAAGCAGAGATCAGAAGAACGACTGGCGGAGTCCCTCACATCAGGGGCGACAACTATGCGAGCGTAGGCTTTGGCATGGGTTATGTCTGGGCCGAGGACCATGGCTGCGCCATGTCCGGCCGCTGGCTGACGGTAGGTGCCGAGGTGGCGAAGCGCTTCGGCGCCGACGGCCCGAAATTCGCGTTCGATGCCCGAAATGGCAATCTCGCCAGCGATCTCTACATCAAGAAGCTGATCGACGAGGGATGGATCGACAAGCTGTTGCAAAACACCGGGCCTACCGGCGTGTTGCCCGAAGTCCGTGAGCTGGTGCGCGGCTATGCGGCCGGCTACAACCAATACCTCAAAGAGGTCAAGAACGTTTTCAGGGACTCGCGGTGCGATGGCGCCGACTGGATCCGCCCCATCACGGAGCGGGACGTCTACCTCAATGCGACTTTCTGGGCCGACATGCTCACGGCCGTGCGCAACGAGCTGTCCGGCTTCATGGCAGCCGTGCCTCCTGGGGCCCCTGCGACACCGCAAAGCAAGGCAGCCGCCGTGCTCGCGGACATTCCAGCGCCGAAGGTCACGGCCAGCAACATGATCGCACTGGGCCGCGACGCGACCCAAAGCGGCCACGGCATGGTGTTCTCCAACCCTCACTGGGAATGGGGAACCGCCGATGCCATGGTGGGCGCCCATCTCACGATCCCGGGCAAACTCAACGTCAACGGCATGACATTCGGTGCCAGCCCGGTGATTGGCATCGGCCACAACGACAAGGTCGGCTGGGGAGCCACCTCTGCGGGTGCGTCAGTCACCAACGGGGTTCGCTACCGTCTGGACCTCGTACCCGGCTCCCCTACCAGCTACATGGTCGATGGCGTCCGGCATGAGATGACCCCCACGAAGGTCACCGTGCAAGTCCGCAATGCGGCCGGACAGCTCGAGCCCTACACCCATACGTTCTATGAGACCATCTTCGGTACGGTCTCGGCCTCCACCAGCCGCCCGTGGACCGCGGAGCATGCCTATACGTGGAAGCACAGCCCGCTGAAGGTATCAGGCTTGAACATGTGGCACATGTACAGCCAGGCCAAGACGGTGGACGATATCCATGCCGCGAACAGCGCAGCCATGGGCGTGGCCTGGATCAACATGGTGGCAGCCGACACCAGCGGCCGCGCCTACCGTGCGATGCCCACGCCGCTGCCTTACGTCACCGACGAGATGATGAAGCAGTGCGCCGTCGAGACCGGTGTCTTGAACGGCAGCAACGGCACCTGCGCGCCGAAGAACGACCCGGGAGCGCCGTTCCCCGGCGTTTTCCCGCCCTCCATGATGCCCTACCAGTTCCGGGACGACTACGTGTTCAACACGAATGACTCGCACTGGATCACCAACCTGAAGCAGCCGCTCGAAGGATATCCGGCTCTGTTCGGACCAGAACGGGTGGTGTTGAGCCACCGTACCCGCAGCGCGCTGCAGATGCTCGAGGAACGGATTGCGGGCACCGACGGTCTCCCCGGCAAGGGCTTCACCTTCGATCAATTCGTGAATGTCCTGTTCGATGGCCGCGAGTTTGCCCGCATGTGGCGGCCGGACCTGCTGGCATTCTGCGCGGAGCTCCAGACACGCCCGGACGCCCCAGCCAGTTTGCCGCAGGCCTGCAAAGCCATTGAGGCCTGGGGTGGAACCTATCACCTCGATGATCCGGGTGCGGTCTTGTTCCGCCGCTTCGTCGAGCGCACCGGCACCAGCGCCGATCGCTACACGGTACCGTTCGATCCTGCGGACCCCTACGGCACCCCGCGTGGCTTGAACAAATCCGATGCGGTGCGCGACGCGCTCTACGGTGCGGTGGACGATCTCGTCAAAAATGGCATCCCCCTGGACGCGCCGCTGCGGGGCTATCAATACCGGCTCGTCGGCTCCGAGCGCATCCCCTTCCTGGCGGCAACATTTTCCAGCGTCTCAACGGCAAGCCTTTCGCTGGCGCCAATGGCTGGGAAGGTACCAATGGCAGCAGCTTCATCTACTGGGTGGAGATGGCTCCCAGTGGTCCGGTAGGCAAGCAGATCCAGGTGCAAGGCCAGTCGTCCAACGACAAGTCACCTTACTTCTCATCCCAGACGCGAATGTACAGCGAGGGCAAGTACCTGGACATCCGGTACACGGAAGATCAGATCTCTGCTGATCCGAACCTCACCAGCAAGGTCATTCAAGGAAACGCGCCATAAAGCGCCACCAAGGCCCGCTCCTCAGCAACGGGCCTTGGGATCTCTTAGAACGTTTTGATCTAAATAGCGACAGATTTTTCGCCGTCATTCCCACCTACGCGGGAATGACGATCAATCACAGTCAATATCAAACTCGAAGCGGCTCTAAAAGCACGCTCACCTGTTGGCGAGCAGCTCCTGGCCATAAGAGCTGGCCAAAAAGAGGAAGGCTGCCATGTTCAGGATGACGGTGCCCCAGAACACCGTGCGAAACTCCATCTTCGAAGACTTGTGCCTGAGCGCCTGCTGGGCCACTAGCGCTCCGGGCCAGCCCCCCAGCAACGCCATGAGATGAAGCGTTTGCTCTGAAATTCGCCACGCACCGCGTTTCGCAGCCGACTTATCCACGGCGTAGGTCACGAAGGTGATCACACTGAGCCCCAGGTAAGCCCAAAGCGCCCAACGCGGCGGATGGCCAAGCGCGTACCCCAAAGCCAAAACGACAAGGAACACCGGAATAGCAAAGAGACTGGCAGTACCCCATTGAGCCGGCCTGTCTTTCCTGGCGCGCAAGGGAGCACGGCTTCGGGCTCGGAGCAGTTCGACGTTAGACGCGCGCTTCTTTCCCTGCGGCCCCATTTCCACCTCGAACGTGACGCGCTGAGCCACCTGGGGGCGTTCGCGTGGGTCGCGGAACGCCTTCGCATGAACAAAGATCTCTTGCCCGCCCTGGGTAGGTTCGATGAAGCCAAAGCCTCGGTCATCATTCCAAGACTTGATGACTCCTTCGAATCGCATGTTCTAGATGGCCTTGCCCGTACCAACCCCAACCAAAGGCCTACCGGTCAGGCGGGTGAGAATCGCCAGCGGGCTGGACTGAGGATCGACCTCACGCCCTGGAGGCAGGTACAGGGTCTGCTCCATCATGAACTGGCCGCTCATGACGGCATGAGTAGCCTGATCGGAAAAGCATACCCATACGCTGCCGGGCGGAAAGGGCATCCTGGTCTGCGTACCGTTCTTCTGATAATTCTCATCGAACTTCATCAGGTCATGCAATTGCAGCATGAGATGGTCGTACTCGCTGCGCAGCGATTTGGTGACGTGCAGCGCGTTCAGCGCCTTGGCTTGCCACAGACGGTAAGGCTTGGCCCGAGGCAGGAATTGCCGTGCCACGGCCTCGAAATCATCGCCCAGGCGCCATACGCGCGCCACGCCCTGCGGATTGAGGTTCGTGAACACACGCAGAATGCGTTCGCCGTAATTGGGGCGCGAAGGGAAGGCGTCGACGTGCATGCGCTGGTCGTCGGCACGAACGGACTGCGCGCGCGTTTCCACTTGCTTGGGCCGGAAACTGGTGGGTGCCAGGCGCAGCAAACCCTTGTACTCGGGCAGCAAGCCATCGATCAGTTGAATGGCCTGCTGGCGAAAGCGCCCGACCATGGCCGCCAGCGCTTCTTGTTCGTCCTCGCTGCCGGCTGCCCCCTTGAGCACCCCATCGGCCCCCAGGCTGACATTGCGTGTGCCGGCTTTGAGCATGTCCTCACGCAGCAGCGGTTGCTCCTCTGGCCGCAGCGCGAAGCCCAGTTGGGGAAAATAAAGCACCTTGCCGGCCTCCACCGCCTGAGTCCATTCGGGCCGGGAGTGGGCCTGGCTCCAGTCGGTCAGGCCGATATCGACAATGGGTGAATTCATGGCTGTTTTCGAGGATCGGCCATGCGCCAGAGCACGATGGCGGCGCACAGCCATTGCACGCCGTACATCACCGAGCCGGCGCTGTGCCAGAAGCGAAGATTCTCGCGCGCCACAATGCGCGGCGCCACGGCATATTCGACCAGCAATGCCAGCAGCAGGCCCAGAACGATGAACAGCATGGAGGCTTGAGGACGCTCTACCTTAGACGAATTCCCGCCCACCCGGTTGACCAGCATCAAGGCCACGCAGCAAACCGCCGATACCCAGGTTTGCGCCGTGAACAGCTTGGCTGCCATCAGGCCCGCCATGGCAGGCGTGGGCAGGTTCATGAACAACATCGGCACTACCATGAACCCTACGGCTGTCAGGCTTCCCCACCATAAGGCAGAAGCGAACAGAGGCAGGCGCACAGTCACGTCAAAGGTCTCCGATGGTCAGTGATTCTTCCGGTTCTGCAAAGCCTGCAAATCAGGCGTACTTGACCGCTATTACCTCGTAGTGCTTCACGCCGCCCGGCGCCTGCACTTCGGCGGTGTCGCCCTCTTCCTTGCCGATGAGCGCGCGCGCGATCGGGCTGGAGATATTGATCAGGCCTTGCTTCAGATCGGCCTCGTCTTCGCCAACGATCTGGTAGGTCACCTGCTCTCCGGAGTCTTCCTCTTCCAGATCCACGGTAGCGCCGAACACCACCTTGCCGCCGGCGTCCAGCTCGGTTGGATCGATGATCTGGGCGGCCGCGAGTTTGCCTTCCACCTCTTTGATGCGGCCTTCGATGAAGCCCTGGCGGTCCTTGGCGGCATCGTACTCGGCGTTTTCGCTCAGATCACCCTGCGCACGCGCTTCGGCGATGGCATTGATGACTTCCGGGCGATCCTTCGTCTTCAGGCGGTGCAACTCGGCCTTCAGCTTCTCGGCACCGCGCTTGGTAATGGGGATAGTGGCCATGTCTCAAATTTCCTTGCACAAAAGCGAAACCGCCGAGTGTTTCCCCTCGGCGGTGTCTGTCTGGTCATTATGCCTTGGATTGATTCATAAAACAGGCCCCTTCGATCGCTCGCGAAGGCGCGCATGCGCAACCTCGGAAACAATGACTTTCAAGATACTTTGTGATACATTTTAATTCAACAGCACGTGTTTGAACACGCTCCGAGCGCTCTCGAGGGTAGGAACTTTCAGTATCCATATAGGAGACCCCCGCATGCTCACTCGCAGAAATACGTTGAAGGCCGCTCTCGCCGCTTCTTTCACCATGCTTGCGGGCCCTGCACTTGCCCAGCAGATGTGCGCCGTACAGACCGTGCAGGGTCAAGGCCAGCTCAAGCCTGAAGAAGCGCTTGCCCTGCTCCGAGAAGGTAACAAGCGCTTTCTCTCTGGCCAGACCATGCATTGCGATTTGCTCCGGCAGGTGCGAGATACTTCCAGCGGCCAAGCCCCGTTTGCGGCTGTGGTGGGCTGCATTGACAGCCGGGTGCCTCCGGAATTGGTGTTCGACCAGCGCATCGGCGATATTTTCGCGGCCCGCATCGCCGGCAACTATGTCAACGACGACATCATCGGCAGCCTGGAATTCGCGACCCAGATCACCGGCGCCAAGGCCATCGTGATACTGGGCCACAGCGAATGCGGCGCGATCAAGGGCGCAGTCGATGACGCCAAGCTAGGCCTGCTGACTGGCGTGCTGGCCCAGATTCGCCCTTCGCTGGCCAAGCTCAATTACCAAGGCGTTCCCAGCTCCAAGGACAAGGAACTGGTACAGCGCGTGGCCGAGCAAAATGTGCGAGATGCGATGGCACGCTTGACGGCGCGCAGCGAGATACTGGCCCGGCGTGTGCAAGACGGCCAACTGAAGATCGCCGGGGCCATGCATGATGTCCAGACCGGCAGAATCAGCTGGATAGGCTAGCCAGCACGGGAGCAGCGCCGGGGCTAGGGCGTGTTCACACTAAATTCACCCCCGCGCCGGGGACTGCCGGGCTGTAGTGCAAGGCGCGCCTTGCCGCCAAGGTGCGATCCTTGGCAAGAGGCGCAACGCGGCAATACGGCCCGGCAGTCCCCGGCCCGGAGGGTGAGGCACTGGCCAGCCGCACTCGGCGTTGCAATTCCTCGCCGGGTGTCCAACCCGGCTGCGGGTTGCGCCTTGATTGCAGCTGGCCAGTGCCTCACGCGGGGGTGAATTTAGTGTGAACACGCCCTAGTCCTTTCTGCGCACACTCCAGAGCCCCAGGCCGGCAGCCAGCAGACCCAGGATCATCAGGCTGCCCTCGCCCGCGTCAGGTGCTGCGACGATCTCCTGCCCCTCCTTCGCCTCATGGGCAGATCTCGCTTTCGGCAAGACGCCCGCCAACACAGCAGCGTCGCGCCCATAGCCCGCATCTTGACTGTGTTGGTCTGGTCCGGGGGCACGGATCGGAAGATCCCCGCCGTTGAGATGGGATCGATGGAAGCCCGCGCCGGATTCATTGACCGGCCCCGCATACGCGATCGGATGAACAGCGCATGCGAGAACCGCCAGACTCCATGCGCTGTACAGGGATCGCGAAATTCTCATGGAAAACTTTGAAAAAGAACACCCATCCGACGGACTGTGGTCCGTCGGGCTGGAGTGGTGGTGAAAGAGAAACGCAGCACGCGCCTGCATGCGCATGGTGCTAGTGCCGCGCATGCGGGGCTGCGCGGAAAATGATGATCGAAGGACGGCCTTCAGGCCGGCTTCAAATCCGCTCCCACATAAGTGAGAGAGCGGAGTTTGGAGGGAACAATCAGGCTGCAGCTGCCAGTTGCTCGTGCATTTCCTGCACGGACACAACGGCCAACTTGTCCATGAATCTCATGCCTTCGACCGCGGCCTCGGCACCAGCAATGGTGGTAATGGTGGGCACGCGTGCCAGCAAGGCACTGGTACGGATGGCACGGCTATCGGCGATGGCGTTGCGGCGCTCTTCGACCGTGTTGATGACCAAGGCAATCTCGTTGTTCTTGATCATGTCCACGATATGCGGCCGGCCTTCAGTGACCTTGTTGACGGTCTCGCAGGGCACGCCAGCCGCCTCGATGGCAGTGGCTGTGCCGCGCGTGGCGATGAGCTTGAACCCCATCGACACCAGATCGCGCGCAATCTTCACGGCCGTCGGCTTGTCGCTGTTCTTCACGGTGAGGAACACCTTGCCGGCGGGCGTGCCGTCCGCCTTCAGCGCACGCGGCAGGCGTTCTCCGGCGCCCATCTGGGCCTTGATGTAGGCTTCGCCGAAAGTCTTGCCTACGCCCATGACCTCGCCGGTGGATTTCATCTCGGGGCCGAGAATGGTGTCCACACCCGGGAACTTGACGAACGGGAACACGGCTTCTTTCACGCTGAAATAAGGCGGCGTGACTTCCTGGCCGATACCCTGCTCATCCAGCGTCTGGCCTGCCATGCAGCGTGCGGCCACTTTGGCCAGCTGGACACCCGTGGCCTTGCTCACGAAAGGCACTGTACGGCTGGCGCGCGGGTTGACCTCCAGCACGTAGATGATGTCCTGTTTGCTGCCGTCGGGCTGCGGTTTTTCCTGAATGGCAAACTGCACGTTCATCAGGCCGACCACGTTCAGGCCTTCAGCCATAGCCGCCGTTTGGCGCTTCAGCTCGTCAATAGTCGGCTGCTTGAGGTAATACGGCGGCAGCGAGCAACCAGAGTCGCCTGAGTGCACGCCCGCCTGCTCGATGTGCTCCATGACACCGCCAATCAGCACCCGGCCGGAGGCATCGCGGATGGCATCCACGTCGCATTCGATGGCGTCGGAAAGGAAGCGGTCCAGCAGCACAGGAGAATCGTTGCTGACTTTCACGGCCTCGCGCATGTAGCGCTCCAGATCGCGCTGCTCGTGCACGATTTCCATGGCACGGCCGCCCAGCACGTACGAAGGCCGAACCACCAGCGGGTAGCCCAGCTCGGCCGCTTTTTCCAGCGCTTCGCCTTCGGCGCGCGCGGTGGCATTGGGCGGCTGGCGCAAGCCGAGTTCGTGCAGCAGTTTCTGGAAACGCTCGCGGTCTTCGGCGGCGTCGATCATGTCGGGGCTGGTGCCGATGATAGGCACGCCTTCAGCCTCCAGGCCGAGCGCCAGTTTCAGCGGCGTCTGGCCGCCGTACTGCACGATCACGCCAGTGGGCTTTTCCTTGTCGACGATTTCGAGCACATCTTCGAGCGTGAGCGGCTCGAAGTAGAGGCGGTCGGAGGTGTCGTAGTCGGTGGAAACCGTCTCGGGGTTGCAGTTGACCATGATGGTTTCATAGCCATCCTCGCGCATGGCAAGGGCGGCGTGCACGCAGCAGTAGTCGAACTCGATGCCCTGGCCGATGCGGTTGGGGCCGCCGCCCAGCACCATGATTTTCTTCTTGGTGGTGGGCTCTGCCTCGCACTCGGCCTCGTAGGTCGAGTACATGTAGGCGGTGTTGGTGGCGAACTCGGCGGCGCAGGTGTCCACGCGCTTGTACACGGGGCGCACGTTCAGCGCGCGGCGGGCTTCGCGGACAGCCTTGTCGGTGGTTTTGAGCAGTTTGGCCAGACGCCTGTCGGAGAAGCCTTTTTTCTTCAGCGTCAGCAGCTCGTCCTTGGACAGCTTGGCAAGCGCTTGATCACCATGCTGCTCGGTGTGCTGGTCCAGATCCAGCTCGATCTTCACGATCTCTTCGATCTGCACCAGGAACCACTTGTCGATCTTGGTGATGGCGTGCACTTCGTCCAGCGACCAGCCGGCCGCGAAGGCATCGCCCACATACCAGATACGCTCGGGACCGGGCTCGCCCAGTTCCTTTTCCAGTACCTCACGGTCCTGGGTTTTTTCGTTCATGCCGTCCACGCCGACTTCGAGGCCGCGCAGCGCCTTCTGGAAGCTTTCCTGGAAAGTGCGGCCAATGGCCATGACTTCGCCCACGCTCTTCATCTGCGTGGTCAGGCGGTTGTCAGCGGCGGGGAATTTCTCGAACGCGAAACGCGGGATCTTGGTGACCACATAGTCGATGGTCGGCTCGAAACTGGCTGGCGTGGCACCGCCGGTGATCTCGTTGCGCAGCTCATCCAGCGTGTAGCCCACGGCCAGCTTGGCCGCCACCTTGGCAATGGGGAAACCCGTGGCCTTGGAGGCCAGCGCCGACGAACGCGACACGCGCGGGTTCATCTCGATCACGATGATGCGGCCGTCCTTCGGATTGACCGAGAACTGCACGTTGGAGCCGCCGGTGTCGACACCGATCTCACGCAGCACCGCCAGGCTGGCGTCGCGCATGAGCTGGTACTCTTTGTCGGTCAGGGTTTGCGCCGGGGCCACGGTGATGGAGTCACCCGTGTGCACACCCATTGGATCCAGGTTCTCGATGGAGCAGACGATGATGCAGTTGTCCGCCTTGTCGCGCACCACTTCCATCTCGTATTCTTTCCAGCCAAGCAGCGATTCTTCGATCAGCAGCTCGCTGGTGGGCGAGGCTTCCAGGCCGCGCTTGCAGATGGTCTCGAATTCCTCGGGGTTGTAGGCGATGCCGCCGCCGGTGCCGCCGAGCGTGAAACTGGGGCGTATGACGGTGGGGAAACCCACGTGCTTCTGCACCGCCCAGGCCTCTTCCATGGTGTGGGCAATGCCCGAACGCGCGGAACCGAGGCCGATCTTGGTCATGGCCTCCTTGAACTTCAGGCGGTCCTCGGCCTTGTCGATGGCTTCGGGGGTCGCGCCGATCAGTTCGACGTTGTACTTGGCCAGCACGCCATTGCGCCACAGATCCAGCGCGCAGTTCAGTGCCGTTTGCCCGCCCATCGTGGGCAGGATGGCGAAACCGCCGGGGCGCCGGGCGCGCTCCTTGGCGATGATCTTCTCCACCGTCTGCCAGGTGATCGGCTCGATGTAGGTCACATCCGCCGTAGCCGGATCGGTCATGATGGTGGCGGGGTTGCTGTTGATCAACACCACTTGGTACCCCTCTTCGCGCAGCGCTTTGCACGCCTGCACGCCGGAGTAATCGAACTCACAGGCCTGGCCGATGACGATGGGGCCTGCGCCGATGATGAGGATGGTATCTAGGTCTGTTCTTTTGGGCATGGGAGCTGTCTGGAAAAGCGCGGCCTGGGGAAACTCGGGCTAAAAACGTGGTGGTTCGACGCAACCCTTCAGCCGCGCGCCTGTTCCATCAGGCTGGTGAAGCGATCGAACAGGTAGCCGATATCGTGCGGACCGGGCGAAGCCTCCGGGTGGCCCTGGAAGCAGAAAGCCGGGCGATCCTTGAACGCGAGCCCCTGCAAAGTACCGTCGAAGAGGCTGATGTGGGTAGGCTCCAGCGTGCTGGGCAGCGAAGCCATGTCCACCGCGAAGCCGTGGTTCTGGCTCGTGATGCTGACGCGGCCGGTGGCCAGCTCTTTCACCGGGTGGTTGGCACCGTGGTGGCTGTTGTCCATTTTGAAGCTTTTGCCGCCGGCAGCCAGCGCCATGATCTGATGGCCGAGGCAGATGCCGAAGGTGGGCATACCGCTCGCCACGATGTCGCGCGTGGCGGCAATCGCGTAGTCGCAAGGCTCTGGATCCCCAGGGCCGTTGGAAAGAAACACGCCGTCCGGCTTCATGGCCAGCACTTCGGCAGCGGAGGTTTGCGCCGGCACCACGGTGATCTGGCAGCCGCGCTCGGCCAGCATGCGTAGGATGTTGTACTTGACACCGAAGTCGTAGGCTACCACCTTGAAGCGGGGCTCCTTCTGAGTGCCGTAACCCTGGCCCAGCGCCCATTCGGTCTGGTTCCATTCGTAGGGAGTGGACGTGGTCACGACTTTGGCCAGGTCCAGCCCGGCCATGGATGGCGCAGCGCGCGCGGCATCCAGGGCAGCGTCGATATGAGCCTGGGTCACGGCCTGGCCGGCGGGCAAGGCGGCAATGGCACCATTTTGGGCGCCCTTGGTGCGGAGCAGGCGGGTCAGCTGGCGCGTATCGATGCCGGCAATGGCGACCGTGCCTTCGGCCTTGAGGTAATCGCTCAGGGACTGTTCAGCGCGGAAGTTGCTGTGCAGCAGCGGCACATCGCGGATGATGAGGCCGGCGGCTTGCACCTTGGCGGATTCGACGTCCTCGGCATTGATGCCGTAGTTGCCGATGTGCGGGTAGGTGAGCGTGACGATCTGCTGGCAGTAGCTCGGATCGGTGAGGATTTCCTGGTAGCCGGTAATGGAGGTGTTGAACACGACCTCGCCAACGGTGGTACCGGCAGCCCCAATGGACTGACCGATGAAGACGCTGCCGTCGGCGAGGGCGAGGATGGCGTACGGGAATTTCCCCTCGAGTGACGAAAGCACAGGGTTCTCCGGGTGGTTACGGTCGCCTGCGCATGCCGCGCCCGCGTCTTGGACGCGGGGTCTCTCGGAAGGAATGGGATGCCTGGCTGCGGTGGGGCGACGCTGTTTCGAGAAAAGCTCTTGATTATAGCCGCCAGCCACCTGTCCCCGGCCCCCGTAGGGACTGTTTTACCCCCTTTTTCCGAGACGGTGAAGAGGAATCAAGGGCCGGAGAGCTCACTTTTCCCCGCCGTTACCGTCACCTGCGCGCGGTAGCGCTGGCGTGCAGACAAATGGCAGCGGCAGCGGAGACATTAAGAGACTCCTCGCCGCCAGGTTGCGCGATGCGCACAGCCTGGGCCGCGCGTGCCATCAACTCGGCACCGACCCCCTGCCCCTCATGCCCCATGATCCAGGCACAAGGCCAGGGCAGCTTGCCTTGGTGCAGGAAGTCGCCCTCATGGGAACTGGTGACCAGCAACGGCACGCGCAATGCCGCCAGGCCTGGGACAGACAGCCCTTCCACCAGATCAAGGCCAAAATGAGCCCCCATGCCGGCCCGCAGGACCTTGGGCGACCAGAGCAGCGCGCTCCCTTTGAGCGCCAGCACCTGCCGGAACCCGAAAGCACCCGCACTGCGAAGGATGGAGCCGACATTGCCGGCATCCTGCACGCGATCGAGGATCACGGTGGGCGCATCAGGATTCAGGGCTGGCGCGGCGGGCATTTCAATCACGAACGCCATTGGCGCGGGCGATTCGAGGCCACTCATGTGCGCCATCAAGGTATCGCTGACAACGATATTCCGTCCAGGTGCACGTGCCCGGTAGGCCTCAGCTCCTGGCCAGCAGGACTCGGTGAACACCGCTATCGCGGGCGCTACACCCCGTGCCAGGGCGGCG
The DNA here is from genome assembly GCF_049532675.1 of Ottowia sp. VDI28. Lineage (NCBI taxonomy): Bacteria > Pseudomonadati > Pseudomonadota > Betaproteobacteria > Burkholderiales > Comamonadaceae > Ottowia > Ottowia sp. VDI28. The sequence continues at coordinate 5,101,226 of NZ_CP149820.1, forward strand.
CGGCAAAGGTGATCGCCCTCGACCCACACCCTGCCCTGCTTGCGATAGGCCCCGCTGTCTTGTGCGAGACGCTTGAAATCCTTGATCAGCGGGTTGTCCCGTGAGCTGATCCAGGTCGGTTCAGCGGTACTCACGGTGTGACCTCCACGCCCGCCGAAAGCACTTGCGCTACGGGCGAGAACGAACGCCGATGGTGTTCGCAGGCGCCATGCTGGCGCAACGCCACAAGATGGGCGGGTGTGCCATACCCCTTGTGCGCCGCGAAGCCATACTGCGGCCAGGCCGCATCCACCTCCACGCACCAGCGGTCACGGTAAACCTTGGCGAGGATCGACGCCGCAGAAATGGCAGGCACCAGGGCGTCGCCCCCTACCACGGCTTCGGCTCGCACCTTGAGCGCGGGAAGCCTGTTGCCGTCCACCAACACTTTCACGGGCGGCAGACGCAGTTGGGCCACGGCACGCTGCATGGCCAGCAAGGTGGCCTGGAGGATATTGATACTGTCGATTTCCTCCACCGAGGCCTGGGCGATAGCGCAGCACAGGGCTTTGGCACGAATCTCATCGTACAGCCGCTCACGCCTCGAGGGGCTGAGCTGCTTGGAATCAGCCAGCCCCTCGATCGGTTGGCGCGGATCCAGGATCACGGCTGCGGCCACGACCGGACCCGCCAACGGACCACGCCCAGCCTCGTCCACGCCGGCGATCAAACCCGGTGAATCCCAATCCAGCGGGCGTTGCTCAGCGTGCAAGAAGCGTTTCGATCGCATTGGTGGCCAGGCGAGCAGTATCTCGCTGCAATTCATAGTGCAGCGCGGTAAAGCGTTGTTCAATATCGGAAATTTTCTCAGGAGCGCCCAACCAATCCAATACTGCATCGGCCAAAGCCCGAGGAGTGGCGGCGTCCTGCACGAGTTCGGGCACTACGTACGGGGCGTCCGGGCGGTCCGCAAAGGCATGAGCCGCCATATCTGGAGGACGGTGCAGCCACTCGCGCGGCGCGCAAAGCACATTGGGCAAACCAATCCAGGGCAATTGGCGCTTGCGGCGCATCAACCAATAACTAAGGCCGGGCATGGCGTAAGCGATCACCATGGGACGCTTGAACAGCGCGGCTTCCAGTGTGGCCGTGCCGCTGGCGATCAGCGTGGCATCGCAGGCAGCCAGGACGGCATGTGACTGGCCCGGCACCACTTTCAGCGCGGATCCCAGACCGCTCGCCTCGGCTGCTGCCTGGATGCCTGCCAGCAGGTGAGGCACTGCCGGCACGGCGAATTGCGCGGTAGGGCGTGCTTGCCTGATCAGCCCGGCGGCCGCCAGAAAACGGGGCAGCAGATGCTTGATTTCAGCCGAGCGGCTGCCAGGCAGCAGCGCGATCACAGGGCTGCTCTGGTCGAGCCCCAGATCCCTTCGAGCCGCAGCCCGGTCCGGCACCATGGGAATGACACTCGCTAACGGATGACCCACATAGGTAGCAGCGATACCTTGCGCGGCGAGCAATTCTGGCTCGAACGGGAACAGGCAAAGCACATAGTCGGCCCCAGCCTTGAGCTTGAGGAGTTTTTCCGGACGCCAGGCCCAGAAGGAGGGACTGACGAAGTGCAGCGTTTTGAGGCCGGCGCTCTTCAGGCGCGCTTCCAGGTCGAAGTTGAAATCGGGCGCATCGACGCCAATGAACAGATCAGGTTTTTCCTGCACCAGCCTGTCCGCGAGCTGGCGGCGGATTCGCAGCAATTCCGGCAGGCGCGGCAACACTTCCAGATAACCGCGCACCGCGAGCTTCTCGGTAGGCCACCAGGCGTCGAAGTGCTGTGCCGCCATCTGCGGGCCGCCAATCCCGCGCGCCCGCAGACCCGGCCAGCGGGTGCGCAGACTCTTCAGCAGCAGGCTTGCCAGCAGATCGCCGGAAGGTTCGCCCGCCACCATCGCAATCGTTGGCGCTGCATCCATAAGAAATGACCCCCACGCTTCCCCGCTCCGCGTGGTCCGCTGCCCCCCGAGGGGGCGCCTTTCATCTTGGGAGCGGCCCGGCGATGAAAGATCAGCGAACGATGCCACGGGAGGCACTGTCCAGGAAATCCTGCATCAAACTGATATCAGCATCTGCCTCGGCGACCTCACCACGCAACGCATCGATCTGCTGGCGGGCGGCCTCCAGTGTCAGCCCCTTGCGGTAGAGCAGCCGGTGCATCTGCTTGATGAGCGTGATGCGCTCAGGTGAATAGCCGCGGCGCCGGAGTCCCTCGGCATTGATGCTTTGGGCCTCGGCCGGATTGCCAGCCGCGGTGACGAAAGGAGGCAGGTCCTGCGATAGCCGGGTTTGAAAGCCGGTCATGGCGTGCGCGCCTATGCGCACGAACTGATGGATCCCCGTCAGGCCGCCCACGAACACCCAGTCTCCCAGGTGCACATGCCCGCCCAGAGTGGCCGAATTGGCCATGATGATGTGGCTGCCCAACTGGCAATCATGCGCGATGTGCACGTAGGCCATGATCCAGTTGTCATCGCCCACACGGGTAACGCCCGCGTCCTGCACCGTGCCGGTGTTGATGGTGACGAACTCGCGGATGGTGTTGCCGTCGCCGATTTCCAGGCGCGTGGGTTCTCCGCGGTATTTCTTGTCTTGCGGGGCGGCGCCAATGCTGGCGAACTGGAAAATCCGGTTGTCCCGCCCCAGGGTAGTATGCCCCTCGATCACGCAATGCGGCCCGATCGTGGTGCCGGCACCTATCCGCACATGCGGACCAATGACGCTGTAAGCCCCCACGGCAACGCTCCCGTCAAGCTCTGCTTGAGGGTCAATCAATGCGGTCGGATGGATCTGTATCATTTCAGAAGATTCCGGCGAACGGCTGCATCCGGAAGGTGAGCTGGGCCGGCTCCAGGAATGTCATCGGACTTTCCGCATGGTGCACATGAGCGCCGCTTCGCAAGCCAGGTCATCGTCCACGGTGGCTTTGCAATTGAACTTGTAGATGCCTGCGCGCACACGATCTATGGCCGCGTGCAAAATGAGCTGATCACCCGGCTCCACCGGGCGTTTGAAGCGGGCGCCATCGATGCCGACGAAGTAGAAGACGGTATCGTCATCGAGCGAGATGCCTTCGGTCTGGAACGAAAGCAGGGCCGAAGCCTGGGCCAGCGCCTCCAGCATCAGTACCCCCGGCATGACGGGCCGCTGCGGGAAGTGGCCGGTAAAGAACGGTTCGTTCACCGTCACGTTCTTGAGGGCACGCAGTTGCTTCGCCTGAAGATCCACGTCAAGCACGCGATCCACCAGCAGAAAAGGATATCGGTGCGGTAGTTTGGAAAGAATCTGGTGGATGTCCATCATGGCGGGTTGCTTCCAGGCTGTTTTCTGTACCTATAGCCACTAGAGCCGGCTGGCGGGCCTGTTGAGACTGACTACGATTTTGGCGCCCACATTGTACAAGTGGGTACAAGCGGGGCCTCGGACACCTTCGCCGCCCTCAAAGAGCGCTTGAAATGGCGCCCGAGATCCCGCTCACCGGCCCTTTGGAAGCAATGCTTCCAACCGTTTGAGCCGCTCGCGCAGGCTGTGAATGTGTTTGAGCGTGGCCGCGTTCTTCTCCCATACGCCGTTCTCGTCGATCGGGAAGAAGCCCGTGTAATGGCCGGGTTTGAGAATCGAGCGCGTCACGATCGAGGCGGAGGAGATGTGCACGTTGTCGGCAATGGTCAGATGGCCGAGAATCATGCCGGCACCGCCCACGGTGCAATGCGCGCCGATGCGGGCGCTGCCCGCCACGCCCACGCATCCAGCCATAGCCGTGTGTTTGCCAATGTGCGTGTTGTGTCCGATCTGGATCAGGTTGTCGAGCTTCACTCCGTCCTCGATCACGGTATCGTCGAGCGCACCGCGGTCAATGCAGGTGTTGGCACCAATTTCGACGTCATCGCCGATACGCACGGCGCCCAGTTGTTCGATCTTGACCCACGCCCCGTCATGGTGGGCGAATCCGAAGCCGTCGCCGCCGATGACGGCGCCGCTCTGGATCAGGCAGCGGGCACCGATTGCGCATTCTTCAGCCACGGTCACGCGTTCCTTCAGAACCGTGCCGGCACCGATGCGCGCGCCGCGGCCCACGAAGCAAAACGCGCCGACACTGGCGCTGGGGTCAATGGAGGCCCCCTCTTCCACCACGGCGGTGGGGTGCACGCCCGGCACGGAAGACCGGCCATGGGCCTTTTTCCACAACTGCGTAAGGCGCGCGAAGTATAGATGAGGGTCGTCCGTGACGATGCAATCACCGCGCCGCTTCGCCTCCTCTGCCTGCGCATGCGCCACGATCACGCAGCCCGCGCGCGAGCTTGCCAGCAGGTGAGCTAGCCGCGGATTGACGAAATAGCTGAGTTCACTGCTTTCCGCGCCTTCCAGAGGCGCCAAGCGCGTAATGGCCCGCTCGGCGTCGCCAAACAGCTCACCGCCGAGTGCATCGACGATGGCCTTGACCTTCAGGCTCACACCACCTTGCCTCACTTGGCGCCGTTCAGCGCCTTGATCACCTTGTCGGTGATATCGAGCCTGGGGTTGATATACACCGCCTCCTGCAGGATGACATCGTATTTCTCAGCCTCGGCCACTTGGCGCACCACGCGGTTGGCGCGGTCAAGCACCTGTTGCAGCTCTTCGCTCTTGCGAGAGTTCAGGTCTTCCTGGAATTCGCGGCGGCGGCGCTGGAACTCGCGGTCTTGCTCCACGAGCTGGCGCTGGCGCGTCTGGCGCTGGCTGTCGCTCATGGTAGGCCCCTCGCGATCAAAGCGGTCGGAGGCGGTTTTCAGCGCCGTGCCAGCAGCATCAAGCTCTTTCTCGCGGCGGGAAAACTCCTGCTCCAGCTTGGCTTGAGCCGCTTTCGCGGGTTCGGCATCACGCAGCATGCGGTCGGTGTTCACGAACCCGATGCGCACGCCATCCTGCGCCATGGCTGCGGGCGCCATCAAGGCGGCGCTCATCAGCACCGCAACGCTTACGCAACGGAGTGTCAACTTCTTCAAAACGAGGTCCCGATCTGGAATTGCAATTTCTGAATTCTATCGCCCGGCTTCTTGCGAAGCGGCACGGCGAAGGCAAAACGCAGCGGCCCGAGCGGCGATATCCAGCTGAAACCAATGCCCGTGGAGGCGCGTAGCCCCCCGCACTGAGCTTTTCGTTGTCGCCATAGAGGCCGCCGATGTCGACGAAGCCAAACAAGCGCAGGGTGCGGTCATTGCCGACGCCTGGGAAGGGCGTGATGAACTCGGTGTTGAGAGTCACCTTGCGCGTGCCGCCGATGAAAGCGCCTGTCACGTCGCGCGGTCCCAGCGTGGACTGATCGTAGCCCCGCACCGAGCCCAAGCCGCCGGAGTAGAAATTCTTGAATACCGGGAATGGCCTGCCACTCAGGCCCTTGCCCCAGCCTACTTCACCGTTGAAAGCCAGCGTGTACTGCTTGGACAGCGGAATGTACTGCTGATACTGGTAGTTACCCTTGATATAACGGGCATCGCCCAGCAGACCCAGCTCACCCATCAAGCGCTGATAGCGGCCAGAGTTGGGGGCCAGCGCGCTGTCACGGGAATCGCGCGACCAGCCCAGGGTGAACGGGAAGGAGGTGCTCGAATAACCGAATTGCTCGGCGTAGGCGAGATAGGCCGCCGGGATGTTGGTGCCGGGCTTGATCTGCGTGCGCTCGGCATTCATGCCAAGGTACACGGTATCCAGCTCAGTCACGGGCACACCGAACTTCAGCCCGCCGCCCATGGTGACCAGGGTGTAGTTGCCCCCCTGATCCTGGTAGGGCTTCTGGGTCTTGTAGAAGACATCCACCGTGCGCGAGATGCCGTTCGCAGTGAAATAGGGATCAGTGGCGCTGACCACGACCGTACGGTTGTACTTGCCGGTGTTGAGCTGCAGGTCAAGCCGGTTGCCGGAGCCGAACACGTTGTCCTGCGACAGGCCGAAGGTAAACGAGAGCTTTTCGGCCGACGAGTAACCTGCGCCGATCGACACGCTGCCGGTGGGCTTTTCCTTCACCTGGACATTCAGATCCACCTGATCTGGTGCGCCAGGCACTTCCGCCGAGGTGATGGACAGCTCGGTAAAGTACCCCAGCCGGTCTACCCGGTCGCGCGAGAGCCTGATTTTCTCGCCGTCATACCACGAAGACTCATACTGGCGGAACTCGCGCCGGATGACTTCGTCGCGTGTCTTGGCATTGCCCTGGATGTTGATGCGCCGCACGTAGGCCCGGCGCGAAGGATCGGCATGAAGCACGATATTCACGCGGTTGTTGGCCCGGTCGACATCAGGACGCGGCTCCACGGTGGCGAAGGCGAAGCCATAGTCGCCGAAGTGATCGGTGAAGGCCTTGACGGTGGCAGCTACCTGGTCGGCGTTGTAGGCCTCGCCCGGCTTGATGGTGACAAGGGACTTGAACTCGTCGTCCCTGTCCAGGTAGTTGCCATCCAGCGACACGCCAGAGACGACGAAACGCTCGCCTTCAGTGACGTTGATGGTGATATTGATGGATTCCTTGTCGGGCGCCATCGCGACCTGGGTGGAATCGATCTTGAAATCGAGATAGCCGCGCGTGAGATAGTACGAGCGCAGTGCTTCCAGATCGGCATTCAGCTTGGCGCGCGAATACTGGTCGCTCTTGCTGTACCAGCTCATCCAGCCACCGGAATCGAGATCGAACAGATCCTTGAGCGTGCCGGTGGAGAATGCCTGGTTGCCGACGATGTCGATGCTCTTGATGCGTGCAGCCCGGCCTTCCGTGATGTTGAAGGTGAGATTGACCTGGTTGCGCTCGGTCGGGGTAACGGTGGTCACCACTTCGGCGCCATAGAGGCTGCGGTTGATGTACTGACGCTTGAGCTCCTGCTCGGCGCGGTCGGTCAAGGCCTTGTCATAAGGGCGGCCAGGCGCAAGGCCTGCATCGCGCAGCGCTCCTTGCAGCGCCTCCTTGTTGAATTCCTTGTTGCCGGCGAATTCGACCGACGCCACCGTGGGCCGCTCCTGGACGATCACGACGAGCACATTGCCGCTGACTTCCAGCCGCACGTCAGTGAAAAGTCCCAGGGCGAACAGCGAACGGATGGCGGCCGCCCCTTTGTCGTCGTTGTAGGTGTCGCCGACGCGCACGGGGATGGAGGCAAACACCGTGCCCGGCTCGACGCGTTGGAGGCCCTCCACGCGGATATCGGAAACAGTGAACGGATCGACCGCCCAGGCCATTTGCGCGGCGAAGGCCAGCGAAACGAAAGAGGCCACGGTGCGCAAGCGGAAACGGTGAGCTAGTAACTTCATGAGCGAGTGCGTTTGGAGCCGGCTTCAGTGCGGCAAGTGAATCAGCCTAGACGGTTGGCAACATCGTTGTACATTGCGATCGCCATCATGGTCAGCAACAGGAACATGCCTATATATTGAAGGCGGTCAAGCCAGACACCGGAAACGGGCTTACCCGTTACCATCTCCCAAAGATAATACATCAGGTGCCCGCCATCAAGGACAGGGATAGGCAACAGATTGAGCACGCCCAGGCTGACACTGATGAAGGCGAGAAACCCCAGATAGTAGGTCAAGCCGAGACTGGCGGACTTGCCGGCGTAGTCGGCAATCGCGATCGGCCCGCTCAAATTCTTCAAGGAAAGCTCGCCCACGATCATGCGGCCAAGCAGGCGCAGCGAGAGGGTCGAGACCTCCCACACGCGCACTACCCCTGCCCACAGGCCGTCCAGCGGACCATGGCTGACCAGCACCATATCCGGCGCGCCCCCCACATAGGCACCAATGCGGCCGATCCGCTGACCGCCATCCTCACGCAGATCGGGTTGCACTTCGATCGACATCGTCCGGCCAGAGCGCTCGATCTGCCAGGTCGTGGCAGGGGGCGGGCCGTCCTTGGCGGATGAGCGGATCAATTCCCGCAACTGTTGTCCGTCGACAATCACCGTATTCCCGATTTTCACCACCAGATCGCCGGGCTGCAAGCCGGCGCGCTCGGCGGCGGCGCCTTCGGCCAGTTCGCCGATTTCGGGGCGGGAAAGCGGGGCCAGAATACCGATCTGGCGGAACAGCCCCGCATTGACCTCATTGACCGAAAGCCCGGACAAGGGCAGCCTCAGCTCACGGCCTCGGCCTTCGGTGCCCGCAGAAACCTCGAGCAGCACGTCCTTACCGTCGAGCGCACCGCGGGTCAGCACCCAGCGCAGGCTTTCAAAGGAGGCCACAGGCTCCAACTCGTCTCCCACGAGGGCGGCTCGGCGCACTAATTCGCCCCCTTGCAGGCCGGCACGCTCGGCCAGGGAGTCGGCCACAGGGGGGCCAGCACGGCGCGCGGCTCTTCGACGCCAATCCAGCTCACCAGCGCGTACAGAAGCACAGCCAACACCAGATTGGCCACCGGCCCGGCGGCAACAATCAGGGCACGTGACCGCAACGGCTGCGTATTGAACGCCAGGTGGCGCTCTTCAGCCGCCACGGGCCCTTCGCGCTCGTCGAGCATCTTGACGTAGCCACCCAGCGGGAGCGCACAGAGGACGAATTCAGTCCCTTGCCCGGGCCGCTGCTTCTTCGGCTGCCAGCGCACCAACGGCCTGCCAAAGCCGACGGAGAAACGCAGCACCTTGACCCCGCAAGCCACGGCCATGCGGTAGTGTCCCCATTCGTGCACGGCGATCAGCACGCCCAGGGCGACGACGAAAGCGACCAGCGTTAGCATTCAGGACTCCCCCTGAGGCGCTTACACGCCCTCCCCCAGAGGGGGACGCCGCCAGCGGCCTGGCAAAGCCAGCTCCGCGGCAGCCCCGAATAAGCGCCATCTGGGAACGTCTTACTCTCACTTCGCACGGCGACGGACCTCTTCTTCAGCCGCGCGGCGGGCGGTGGCATCCAGGGCCAGCAGTTCTGGCAAGGAGCCCGGCGCCACGAGAGGGACGGCGGCCAGGGTGGCGGCATTGATCGCGTGAATATCGGAAAAACCGATGCGCTGCTCCAGGAAGGCGGCTACAGCGACCTCATTGGCAGCGTTGAGCACGGCGGTGGTTCCTTCTGGGGCACGTAGAGCGTCCCATGCCAGGAACAAGCCTGGGAAACGCTCACGGCTCGGGGGCTCGAAGTGAAGCCCGGCCAGCGTGGAAAAATCGAGCCGGGCAGCACCGCTTTCGATCCGCGCAGGCCATGAGAGGCCGTAGGCAATCGGCACGCGCATATCAGGCGTGCCCAATTGCGCAAGCACCGATGCGTCGGTGAACTCGACCATCGAGTGGATGATCTGCTGAGGATGAATCACGACTTCGATCTGCTCCGGGGTCAGATCGAACAGCCAGCGCGCTTCGATGACTTCGAGCGCCTTGTTCATCATGGTGGCCGAGTCCACCGATATCTTGCGGCCCATCGCGAAGTTGGGGTGCGTGCAAGCCTGGTCGGGTGTCATGCGCGGCAAGTCGGAAAGCGGTGTCTGGCGGAAGGGTCCGCCCGAGGACGTGAGGTGAATGCGGCTGATGCGCCCTGCCCAACCGGCAGGATCTTCCGGAAGACACTGGAAAATCGCCGAATGCTCGCTGTCGATCGGCAACAGGGTAGCTCCGCCTTCCCGCACGGCATTGATGAAGAGCTGCCCCCCTACGACCAGAGCCTCCTTGTTGGCCAGAAGCAGGCGTTTGCCCGTCCGTGCCGCCGCCAGGCAAGGGGCCAGGCCCGCAGCGCCGACAATGGCGGCCATGACGGTATCCGTACCATCATCGGAGGCAATGCGTTCGATGGCTTCCGCGCCGGCGGTCACCACGGTGTCCAGCCCGTTTTGGCGGATCTTCTCCGCCAGCGCGCAGGCGTGGGCTTCGCTGGCCATCGCCACAACCCGAGGCTTGAAACGTGCCACCTGCGCCAGCATGGCGTCCACTTGCGTGGCCGCCGTGAGCGCGACCACCTCGAAATGCTCAGGATGGCGAGCCACTACATCCAGCGTGTTGGTCCCAATGGACCCTGTGGAGCCGAGAATGGCCACACGCTGTTTCTTGATCATCTTCACGCAGCACCTCTGCTTACAGTCACCAGCATCATGGCCAGCGGCAAGACCGGGAGCAGAGCATCCACCCGGTCGAGTACACCGCCATGGCCAGGAAGCAGCCCGCTCGAATCCTTGACGCCGGCGCTGCGTTTGACCAGGGACTCCACCAGATCACCCACGACGCTCATGGCCGACAGAAAGACGCAGCCCGCCAGTAAAAACCACCCGCCACGCTCGTAGAGGCGCGTGTACAGGCTGGGGGAGCCTACCGAATAGGTCCGGTCAACCCAGATCCAGATGCAAGCCACCAGCAGCACGCCGAGCATGCCGCCCCATACGCCTTCCCAACTCTTGCCCGGACTGATGGCCGGCGCCAGCTTGGCTCGGCTGAATTTTCCACCCATCCCCCGGCCGACAAAATAGGCAAACACGTCCGCGGCCCATACCAGCACGAAAATCGACAACAGAAAATTGATGCCGACGGTACGGGCTTGCGCCATGGCCAGCCAAGCTGTGCACAGCACCGCGATGCCGCCCAGCCAGCGCAACCCGCGCGGCAGCCGTGGCCAACCCGGTACGCCGCGCTGAATCAACCATGCGCCGCCCGGCACCCCGACCAAGGCCGCCGCCAGCCAGAGCAACGGCATCGGCCGCTCCACCGCCCCGCTCCACCACATCAGAGCGCAGAGCAAGGCGCAGAGGGCTCCGGATGCGAGCGCCACCGCCCCGCTCCACCCCACCAGGCGCGACCACTCCCATGCAGCCGCGGCGATCAGCACCAGAGACAAGGCGATGAAAGGCGCGGGCGCCCGCGCGAACAAGGCCGGCAGCAGGATAGCCAGCAGAATCAGAGCGGTAATGACGCGCTGTTTGAGCATATCAGTGGCGCCCAACCGCCCGAAAGCACCGATGCGCTCGCCCGGTGAGCAGCAAGCGAAGTGAGCATGGATGCTTCATCTCAGGCCACGGCTTGCGTGCCAGCCTTGGCAACTTGCGCCGAAGTCTTGCCGAAACGCCGTTCACGTTGCGCGAAAGCAGCCAATGCTTCATCCAGCGCTGCCTCGTCGAACTCAGGCCACAGGCGGTCGCTGAAAAACAATTCGCTGTAGGCGCATTGCCACAGCAGGAAGTTGCTGATGCGCTGCTCACCGCCCGTACGGATCAACAGATCCGGGTCAGGCACATGGGCGAGCGCCATGGCGCGGCCCAGCGACTCCTCAGTGACGGGCTGACCGGCCCGCACCACGCTGGCGGCGGCCTGCACGATGTCCCAACGGCCGCCATAATTGAAGCAGACATTGAGCACCATGCCTTTGTTGCTGGCGGTCTCGGCCTCGGCCGCCGCCAACCCCGCGCGTACGCGCTCCGACAGCCCCGAACGTTCGCCGACGAAATGCAGGCGGATGCCCGCGCTCTTGAGCTCCGGCACCTCGCGCGTGAGCGCAGTGGCCAGCAGATCCATCAAGCTGCTCACCTCTTCGGCGGGGCGATTCCAGTTTTCGGACGAAAAGGCGAACACGGTGAGCACCTGCACCCCCGTTCGGCGCACGCGCGTATGCAGCGCCGTAGCGATTCAACCCCTTGACGATGGCCGGCCACCCGCGGCAGCAGGCGCCGATGCGCCCAGCGGCCGTTGCCATCCATCACGATGGCCACGTGGTGCGGCACGCTAGTGTGGCGGGATTTCGTCATACGCTGGCTCAAACAGCCATGATTTCCTGTTCCTTGGAAGCCACGAGCACATCGATCTCGGCGATGTGCTTGTCGGTGACTTTCTGCACGTCGGCTTCGGCGCGCTTCTGATCATCCTCAGAGGCTTCCTTGTCCTTCACCAGCTTTTTCACGGCCTCGTTGGCATCGCGGCGCAGGTTTCGGATGGCGATCTTGGCTGCTTCACCTTCCTGGCGCACGACCTTGGTCATTTCCTTGCGGCGCTCTTCGCTCATCGGCGGCATCGGCACACGGATGAGGTCCCCCATGTTGGCGGGATTGAGGCCCAATTCGCTTTCGCGGATGGCTTTTTCGATTTTCGCGCCCATGCCTTTTTCCCACGGCTGCACGCTGATCGTGCGCGCATCCAGCAAGGACACGTTGGCCACCTGCGACAGCGGCACATTGTTGCCGTAGTACTCGACGTGGATGGTGTCCAGCAGCGCGGGATTGGCCCGGCCGGTGCGGATCTTGGTCAGGTTGTTCTTGAAGGCCGCAATGGATTGATCCATTTTGCCCTGGGTGGTTTGCTTGATTTCGGCAATCGTCATATGAGTCTCTCCATCGTGGAATTATCGCCACGTACCGGCGCCGGCGCGAAACGCCAACAGCCGGCGGACTGAATCAGCCTTCGCGGGGCCCAAAAATAGAGCTGCTGCAGGCCTAAGAACGTGAACACGCTCTAAACGTGCACCAGGGTGCCTTCGTCTTCTCCCATCACCACGCTCTTGAGCGCGCCCGCCTTGAAGATCGAAAACACCTTGAGCGGCAGCTTCTGGTCCCGGCACAGGGCAAAGGCGGTCGCATCCATGATGCCGAGGTTGCGGCTCATGGCTTCGTCAAAAGTGATTTTGGCGTAACGGGTGGCCTCAGGGTCTTTCTTGGGATCCGCAGTGTAGACGCCATCGACCTTGGTAGCCTTGAGTACCAGCTCTGCCCCGATCTCAGCGCCCCGCAGCGCTGCCGCAGTATCGGTGGTGAAGAAGGGGTTGCCGGTGCCCGCGGCGAACACAACCACCTTGCCTTCTTCCAGGTATTGCAGCGCCTTCGGCCTCACATACGGCTCGACCACTTGCTCAATCGCAATGGCCGACATCACCCGGGCCGTCAGGCCGCTCTTGTTCATGGCATCTGCCAGCGCCAGCGCGTTCATCACAGTGGCGAGCATTCCCATGTAATCGGCCGTGGCGCGGTCCATGCCGGCGGAACCGCCCGCCACACCGCGGAAAATGTTGCCGCCGCCAATCACCACCGCCACCTGGACACCCATGTGAGTGACCTCAGCGATTTCGCCCACGATACGCTCGATGGTGGCGCGGTTGATGCCAAAGGCATCGTCGCCCATCAGGGCTTCGCCAGAGAGCTTGAGCAGAATTCGCTTATGGGCAGGTTTGGCTTTGGTCATCGGCAGGCTCCGGGGGGTGTGCGACGGTACGACAGTCTACAAGTGATTGATTCAAAAGGCCGCGGAGCTGGCCGTTGGGAGGTGTATTTCAGGAAAAAAGCGGCTAGCCACTCCGGACACGCCGCTTACCCTCACCCGGCTCTCTCCCGCGCGCGGGAGAGAGAATAAAAATCAGACGGCTGCGGAGCAAGCCATCTCAGGGCAACCGCGGAGCTGGCTTTGCCAGGCCGCTGGTTGAGTCCCCCTTTAGGGGGAAGGCGCGCAAGCGCCTTAGGGGGTTAGCTTTTTTACCCCTTTTTAGCAGCAGCGACCTGAGCAGCCACTTCGGCGGCGAAGTCGTCCTGCTTCTTCTCGATGCCTTCGCCCACCACATAGAGCGTGAAGCCCTTGACCGTGGTGCCGCGCTCCTTGAGCATCTGCTCAACGGTCTGCTTGTCGTTCTTCACGAACGGCTGGTTGAACAGCGACACCTCCTTGAGGTATTTCTGCACCGAACCTTCGATCATCTTGGCAGCGATATCGGCCGGCTTGCCCGATTCCTGGGCCTTGGCGGTCGCCACGCTGCGCTCTTTCTCGATCAGCTCGGCAGGGACTTCGCTGCTGGCCAGGGCCACAGGCTTCATGGCGGCCACGTGCATGGCGACGTCACGGGCGGCGGCTTCATCGCCTGCATATTCCACCAGCACGCCAATGCGCGTGCCGTGCAGGTACGAGGCAACCTGGCTGCCAGCCTTGCGCACGAAGCGGCGGAAGCTCATGTTTTCACCGATCTTGCCGATCAGGCCCACGCGCACGTCTTCCAGCGTCGGACCGAAATCGCCCATCGTGAAAGGCAGCGCACCCAGGGCAGCCACATCAGCGGGATTGTGCTCGGCCACCAAGTCAGCAGCAGCCTGCGCCAGAGCCAGGAAGCTGTCGTTCTTGGTCACGAAGTCGGTTTCGCAGTTCACTTCGACCATGGCGCCGGTTTCGCCCTTGATCGAGGCCGTCACCACACCTTCGGCGGTCACGCGGGAAGCGGCCTTGCCAGCCTTGGTGCCCAGCTTGACGCGCAGCAGCTCTTCAGCCTTGGCCATGTCGCCATCGGCTTCGGTCAGGGCTTTCTTGCACTCCATCATGGGGGCGTCGGTCTTGGCGCGCAGTTCGGCGACCATGCTTGCAGTGATTGCTGCCATCGGTTTGCTCCAATCTTTCAGTAAGGCGCCAACTCGGATAAGCGTCAGCGCACAAAAAACAATTTAAAAAAAGGGGCGCTACACGCCCCTGTTGCCGCAGGCCGGGACCGGCCTTGCCAGATCAGGCGGCGCTGCCGTCCTCGACTTCGACGAATTCGTCTTCGCCTTCGGCGGCCACAGCCTTGACCACGTCGTTGACCGCATTGGCGCGGCCTTCAAGAATGGCGTCGGCGATACCGCGGGCGTAGAGAGTCACGGCCTTGGCGGAGTCGTCGTTGCCAGGAATCACGTAGTCGATGCCTTCGGGCGAATGGTTGGAATCGACCACGCCAATCAGGGGAATGCCCAGCTTCTTGGCTTCGGACACGGCAATCTTGTGGAAGCCGACGTCGATGATGAAGATGGCATCAGGCAGGGCGTTCATGTCTTGAATGCCGCCGATGTCCTTCTCGAGCTTGGCCATTTCACGTGTGAAGGTGAGCTGTTCTTTCTTGCTCATGCCTTCGAGGCCGGCTTCCTGCTGAGCCTTCATGTCCTTCAGACGCTTGATGGAGGTCTTGACGGTTTTGAAGTTGGTCAGCATGCCGCCCAGCCAACGCTGCTCGACATAGGGCACGCCGGCGCGGCGGGCTTCTTCGGACACGATTTCACGGGCCTGGCGCTTGGTGCCCACCATCAGGATGGTGCCACGGTTGGCAGCCAGCTGGCGCGCGAACTTTTGCGCCTCCTGGAACATCGGCAGCGATTTTTCCAGGTTGATAATGTGGATCTTGTTGCGGTGACCGAAGATGTACGGAGCCATCTTGGGGTTCCAGAAGCGCGTTTGGTGACCGAAGTGGACGCCAGCTTCCAGCATTTCACGCATGGTGACGGACATGAGTATTCCTTTGACAAAGGTTGGGTCTAAAATCCAGCCCGCTCATTGCCCTTGGCCACTGCGGATTTCCATCGAGGAAATCCCAAGAACCCGGGGCAACACCTTGTAGGGACTGGTTTGCGATTTGTCTTGCCGGGCGCCACAAGTTGTAAAGGCACCATCAGCAAAACCTGTCGATTATAGCTCGGCGCAACAAACCCCTCTTCCAACCCCCTACTTCCCATCGCGCCGCAGCCACGTCAGCGCCGGCCGGCCGCTCCATCGAAGCCCCTGCCTCCTTCCATGAACATCGCCATCATCGGTGCCGGCATCATCGGCGTCACCACTGCCTATGAGCTGGCTGCCGACGGGCACGCCGTGACCGTGTTCGAGCGCCATACCAGCCTGGCCGAGGAAGCCAGCTTCGCCAATGCGGGCGTCATTTCAACCAGTTGGGCCACTCCCTGGCAAGCTCCGAGCATGGCGAGCAGACTGGGCCAGACCGCGCTGGCGCGCCCAGCCATGGTGCGCATGGTGCGCCCCTGGAATGCCGCAGATCTGGGCTGGATGCGCCGCTGGTCGGCGGCTCGCCAGCCAACCACCTATACCGCCAACCGGGCCCGCCTGCAGCGCCTGGCGCTCTATAGCCGGCATCAACTCCAGGAACTCTCCGAACGCCTGACCTACACCTTCGACCGCAAGGAAGGCTATCTGGTGCTGCTGCGCAGCGAAAAGGATCATCATCTGGCGCAACCCGGCATGGAGGCCCTGCGAGAGCTGGGTGTACCGTTCCACGCCATCAGCGCGGCGGAGGCCCGGCAGATCGAACCCGCCCTGCACCCGCACACCCCACTGGCCGGCGCCCTTCATTTTCCGCAAGATGAAGTCGCCAATTGCCGTCAATTTGCGGTCATTGTGCGCGATGCGGCCGAGCAGTTCGGGGCACGTTTTTTGTTCAATACCCCAGTCGCAGGCATCGACAAGACCCAACCCGCCACCCTCCACCTCGAAAACGGGGCCGGCACGCAGCGCTTCGACGCCATTGTGCTGTGCGCCGGAGCGCAATCCGCCTCCCTGCTGGCTTCACTGGGCATCGGATTGCCCTTGCGCCCAGTCTATGGCTATTCAATCAGCGCCCATATTCCCGAACCTATCAATGCCCCGCGCAGCGGGGTAATGGATGAGCACTACAAAGTCGCGATCACTCGCCTTGGCCAACGTGTGCGCGTGTCGGGCATGGCGGAAATCGGCGGCGGCCCCTCCCATCTCGAAGACCGCGCCATGCGCACGCTCTACAAAGTGCTGGCCGACTGGTTCCCCGCAGCCGCGCGCTTGTCGATGGGGGTGCAGATCTGGAAAGGAGCCCGCCCCATGCTTCCAGACGGCCCCCCCGTCATCGGTGCGAGCGGTATCCCCGGCCTGTGGCTGAACCTGGGCCATGGAGCCAGTGGCTGGACCCTGGCGTGCGGATCAGCCCGGGTGCTGGCCGACCAAATCAGCGGACAGGCCCCTCAGATAGATATGGAAGGACTGGGGCTCGAACGCCTTTTCGGACGTTAAGAACTACGATGGCCGGCCGCGCGGCGGCGCCTGCGAACGAATCAGATCCAAGGCACACCGTAGTAGTCATACACTTTCCGGCCATAGTCCTCTGTGTATTCTGGATGAGAATCCTGTGCATAGCGCGGCGCCTTTTCAATCTGCTCCTTGGAAAGCGAGATCACGTATCCGCCCATGCCGGTGTCGTACTTCATGGAATCCCAGGGTAATGGGTATCGGTCCGTCCCGATGCCCAGAAACCCGCCGAACTCCATGACGGCATAACGGACATGCCCGGAAAGCTTATCGATCATGAGGTGATCGATAGAGCCCAATTTATCCCCATTGGGGTTGTATACGGCCGTTCCGTTGACCTTGTCCGAAGAGATAACACTGGATGTCGTGTTCATGCTGATCCTCCTGTGGAGAGGGTTGATGGAAACGATGATGAGCATCACCGCAGCGAGAACTTCCAGTCTCGGACTTTGCGCAGCCAAGGGCTGTAGGACCAAGGCCCCCATGCACCCAAGACATCTGCCAGCAGGCCGGTCATCCGCCCAAAGCGCCATTTCACGTGCGCTTTGAGATTGTTTCTGGAATCATGCAACCATGCCGCGCTTATTCTCCCCCTTGAAAATCCGCTATTGCACGATACAGCGGCCACGCGCCTGATCGAACAGGCCGCAGCCCTGCAGAGCCCTCCCCACGCCCTGATGCAACGTGCCGGACTGGCCGTGGCCCGGTTGGCCCTCGCCCTGGCGCCGCACGCGCGGACGATATGGATCGCCTGCGGCCCCGGCAACAATGGAGGCGATGGATTGGAGGCCGCGATGCACCTGCGCCACTGGGGTTTGAACCCTGTGGTGACATGGCTGGGCAATGCCGAGCGAGCGCCTGACGATGCACGCGCATCCTTCGCACGGGCGCGCGGTGCGGGCGTGCATTTTGCCGACGAGCCACCTCTGCTCGAAGCAGATGACCTGTGTATTGATGCGCTCCTGGGTATCGGCGCCGCACGTGCGCCTGGAGGACGCATGGCCGACTGGCTCACCCGAATGGCGGTAAGCCCGGCGCTCAGGCTGGCTGTCGACCTACCCAGCGGATTGAACGCGGATACAGGCGAGTGGTTGGCGCCGGAAGCGGCCTCCTCAGGACCTCACACCCGCACGCCACGCCATCACACCCTGAGCCTGCTCACGCTCAAGCCTGGCCTTTTCACGGCGCACGGCCGCGACGCGTGCGGCACGCTTTGGTTTGATGATCTGGGTGTCACGCCCACAGAGCCCGCCACCGCCCGGCTGAACGCGCCACCCCCTTCCGCCCCGCGCCCGCACGCCAGCCATAAAGGTACGTGGGGTGATGTCGCGGTGATCGGCGGCGAGAGCGATGCCGCGCGCGGCATCGCCATGTGCGGAGCCGCCTTGCTGGCAGCCCGCGCAGCATTGCACGGAGGTGCCGGGCGTGTGTATGTCAGCCTGCTGGGCGATGCCGGCCCCATGCTCGACATGACAGCACCAGAGTTGATGTTCCGCCGCATCGATGCGCTGGAGCTACAGACCCTCACCGCGGTGTGCGGCTGCGGCGGAGGCGAGGCCGTCAGATCTGTGCTGCCTCAAGTACTGAAGACCGCACCGCGCCTTGTCCTGGATGCCGACGCCCTGAATGCGATCGCGGTCGACGCCGTCTTGCAAACGGCACTGGCTAACCGGGCGCCACAGGGGCAAGCCACAGTGTTGACTCCGCACCCGCTGGAGGCAGCCCGTCTTCTGGCCCGCCCCACCGCCCAGATACAAGCAAGCCGCCTGGCCGCGGCCCACGAACTGGCACAACGCTTTCAGTGTGCCGTCGTACTCAAAGGCTCCGGCACGGTCATCGCCGCCCCCGGCCATATACCGCGCATCAACCCCACAGGCAACGCGCGCCTGGCCACGGCCGGCACAGGCGATGTGCTCGCAGGCATGATCGGCGCCCAACTGGCTGCAGGAAGCGATGCCCTGGAAGCGGCCAGCACCGCCGTCTGGCGGCACGGCCATGCCGCCGACATCTGGCCCAGGGAAACCCCGCTGACGGCGGGAAGACTGTGCTGAGAACGTGTCCTAAACGAAAGGCCGCGGAGCAGGCCATCCCAGAGCACCCGCGGAGCTGGCTTTGCCAGGCCGCCAGGTGCGTCCCCCTGGGGGAAGGCGCGCCAGCGCCTCAGGGGGGCCTACCCCCTCCCCACGAACGGCATCTTGGTGGCCATTACCGTGTGGAACAACACATTGGCCTGCAAGGGCAAGTTGGCCATGTAAACCACCGACTGGCCGACGACCGCCACGTCCATGCGAGGCTCCTCCATCGTCTGGCCGTTGGCCTGCAGAATGCCGGCCGCCATGCGTTCGGTCATCTCGGTCGCGGCATTGCCGATATCGATCTGCCCCACCGCGATATCGTGCGCACGGCCATCCAGCGCCCCCGTCTTGGTCAACCCGGTCACGGCGTGCTTGGTCGCTGTGTAGGCGATCGAATGCGGGCGCGGCGCATACGCGGAAATGGAGCCATTGTTGATGATGCGGCCGCCGCGCGGCGACTGCGACTTCATCACACGGAAGGCCGCCTGCATGCAATAGAACATGCCGCTCAGGTTGACATCGACCACTGTCCGCCATTGCTCCGCGGTCAACTCGTCCAGAGGGACCGCCGGCGCCCCCGTGCCCGCGTTGTTGAATAGCAGATCAACCCTGCCAAAGGCGTTCACCGCTTCATCGAACAGGTGCTTGACCGCCACCGAATCAGCCACATCCGTAGGCACCGCCAACGCCCGGGCGCCAGCCCCCGACTCCTCGATGACCTGCTGCAGCGGCCCGGCCCGGCGGCCAGCCAGCGCCACTTGCCAGCCATCTGCCAACAGGGCCAGGGCGGCAGCCTTGCCAATGCCGGAGCCGGCACCAGTGACGATGGCAGCCCGACGTGCGGATGAACGCGTGGATGCATTACTCATGACTCATGACCTCGCCGTTCAACGCCGTGATTTCTTCTGTTTACCGCCTCGTGCCTTGGCCGCCGCCTTCTTGACAGCGGATTTCAGAGCCTCGATGGGCGAAGGATGGTGACGAACACCGGCAGCCGCCTCGATATCGCCCCGCTCCTTGTCTCGCGCCTTGCGCGCTGCACGTTTGGCCGAGCTCTTGGAGGGCACGCCGCGTTCGCCAGCCAGTCCCACCCCCTTGTCACGCAAGGCGCGGGTGGTCAGATCTTCGCCGTCATGCACCAGCCGGAAGTCGATCTTGCGGCCGTCCAGATCCACTCGGCTGACCTGCACGCGCACCCGCGTGCCCAGACCGTAGCGGATACCCGTGCGTTCACCACGCAACTCCTGCCGCACTTCGTCGAAGCGGAAATATTCACCACCCAGCTCGGTGATGTGCACGAGGCCTTCCACATAGAGCTCGTCCAGCGTGACGAACAACCCGAAAGTGGTCGCAGCCGTCACCGCGCCGCTGAACTCCTCGCCCAGGTGCTCGCGCATGTATTTGCACTTGAGCCAGGCCTCCACATCCCGGCTGGCCTCGTCCGCGCGGCGCTCATTGGCGCTGCAATGCAGGCCGGCAGCCTCCCAGGCGAGCAGCTCGGCAGAGGGCCGCTTGAGGGGCCGATCATCGGCACGCTGGCGCGAGGCCTTGTTCTTCTGCAGACGGCGGCTGAGTTTTTCATGGGCCTCGCCTGGCGTGGGCAACTCCGGCAACTGATAGCGGCGCTTGGCCAGGATGGCCTTGATCACGCGATGTACCAGCAGATCGGGGTAGCGCCTGATCGGACTGGTGAAGTGCGTGTAGGCCTCATAGGCCAGGCCGAAATGGCCGCTGTTATGCGGCGAATAGATCGCCTGGCTCATCGAGCGCAGCAGCATCATATGGATCTGCTGAGCATCAGGGCGGTCCTTGGTGGCCTCCGCGATGTGCTGGAACTCGCTTGGCTTGGGAACCTCGCTGACGGAAAGACCCAGACCCAACGCTTTCAGGTAATTGCGCAGAATGTCCTGCTTCTCGGGTGTGGGACCTTCATGCACACGGTACAGGCCGGCGTGCTTGCCTTGCTGAATGAAGTCGGCGCTGCAAACGTTGGCCGCCAACATGCATTCCTCGATCAGCCTGTGCGCCTCATTCCGGGTGCGCGGCACAATTTTTTCGATGCGGCCATTTTCGTCGCAGACGATCTGTGTCTCGGTGGTTTCGAAATCCACCGCGCCGCGCTCTGTGCGGTTTTTCAGCAACACACGGTACACATCGTGCAGGTTGATCAGATCCTGCACGCGCGCCTTCCGCTTGGCGGCCTCGGGGCCACGCGTATTGGCCAGGATCGCAGCCACCTCGGTATACGTGAAGCGCGCATGGCTCCACATGACTGCCGGGTAAAACTGATAGGCATGCACCTCGCCCTTGGCGGTCACAAGCATGTCACACACCATGCACAGGCGCTCGACCTCCGGGTTGAGTGAACACAGGCCGTTGCTCAGCTTTTCGGGCAGCATGGGGATGACGCGGCGCGGGAAATACACGCTGGTCGCCCGGTCATAGGCATCCACATCGAGCGGATGGCCCGTCTGCACGTAGTGACTCACATCAGCAATGGCTACCAGCAGGCGCCAGCCCTTGCTGCGCCCCACCTTGGCGGGTTCGCAATACACGGCATCATCGAAATCGCGCGCGTCCTCGCCATCGATGGTGACGAGTGCCACGTCGGTCAGATCGACGCGGCCGCGCTTGTCCTGGGCGCGCACCTGCTCAGGCAAGGCACGCGCCTCGCCGATGGCGGCATCGGAGAACTCGTGCGGCACGCCGTATTTGCGCACCGCGATCTCGATCTCCATGCCGGGGTCATCCACTTCGCCCAACACCTCCTTCACGCGGCCCACGGGTTGACCGTAGAGCGCAGGCGGCTCGGTCAGCTCGACCACCACGACCTGGCCTGGCCTGGCCTGGCCGACGGCCGCCTTGGGGATCATGACATCCTGGCCATAGCGCTTGTCTTCAGGTGCGACCAGCCACAAGCCTGCTTCATTCAGCAGACGCCCGATGATCGGATGCGGCGGCCTCTCGACGATCTCGACCACGCGCCCTTCGGGCCTGCCACGCCGATCCTGCCGCACCACACGTACCTTGACGCGGTCTCTATGCAACACCGCGCGCATCTCATTAGGGGGTAAATAAACGTCTGGTTCCCCATCGTCGCGGACCACAAAGCCGTGCC
Source organism: Ottowia sp. VDI28 (assembly GCF_049532675.1). NCBI lineage: Bacteria > Pseudomonadati > Pseudomonadota > Betaproteobacteria > Burkholderiales > Comamonadaceae > Ottowia > Ottowia sp. VDI28. The sequence goes on from NZ_CP149820.1 coordinate 5,123,149, forward strand.
CGTCACGGTGGCCTTGAACCACGCCTTCAATTTCTTCCAACATTCCGCCGGATTTCTCCAAATTTTTGATATACAATTCGATCTTTCCTGAAATGCCCAGGTGGCGGAATTGGTAGACGCACTAGTTTCAGGTACTAGCGGGTAACTCCGTGGAGGTTCGAGTCCTCTCCTGGGCACCAACGATTATGTTGGCAATATGACTGGAAATTTGCCACAAGCATATTTCTTTTTAAAGAAAGCCACCTTCGGGGGGCTTTTTTGTTGCCTGATTCCATAAATATACAATTCGATCTTTCCTGAAATGCCCAGGTGGCGGAATTGGTAGACGCACTAGTTTCAGGTACTAGCGGGTAACTCCGTGGAGGTTCGAGTCCTCTCCTGGGCACCAACGATTATGTTGGGTAATACCACTGGAAATTTGCCATAAGCAAATTTCTTTTTAAAAAAGCCACTTCCAGGTGGCTTTTTTGTTGCCCGATACCACAGTTAATACCCCCACAAGCGGCCGCGGAGCAGGCCACTCAAGAGCAGCCGCGGAGCTGGCTTTGCCAGGCCGCTGGCTGCGTCCCCCGGGGGATGGCGCGTAGCGCCTCAGGGGAGAGAGTTAGATAGGGACAGCGACAAGATCATGTCCCTGGGTGCCCACGATGCGTGCGCGCGTAAATTCCCCTACCTTGAGTTGCTTGCTGATCTTCTCGGGCGGCAGCAGGTGCACCACACCGTCGATCTCGGGCGCATCCGCATAGCTGCGGCCCACACCGCCGCGCCGGCCCAGCGCGGGCGCTGAATCCACCAACACTTGCATCGTGGCGCCCACGCGTTCACGCAGCTTGGCAGTGGAAACCTCTTCGGCTACCGCCATGAAGCGCGCCCGCCTCTCTTCGCGCAGCTCAGCAGGCAACATGCCTGGCAATGCATTGGCCGTAGCCCCCTCGACCGGCGAGTAGGCAAAGCAGCCCGCCCGGTCAATGCGCGCTTCGCGAATGAAATCCAGCAGGTGCTCGAATTCCGCCTCCGTCTCTCCCGGAAAGCCGGCGATGAATGTGGACCGGATCACCAGTTCGGGGCACAGCTCACGCCAGCGGGCAATGCGCTCCAGATTCTTCTCGCCACTGGCGGGCCGCTTCATGCGGCGCAGCACGTCCGGGTGACTATGTTGCAGGGGAACGTCCAGGTAAGGCAGCACCTTGCCCTCCGCCATCAGCGGCACGATGGCATCCACGCTGGGATAAGGATAGACATAGTGCAGGCGCACCCAGGCGCCATGCGGTTCAGCCAGCTCGGCCAGCGCCTGCACCAGTTCGAGCATGCGCGTTCTCACCGGGCGGCCGTCCCAGAAGCCGGTACGGTATTTGGTATCCACCCCATAAGCGGAAGTATCCTGGCTGATCACCAGCAACTCTTTCACCCCGCCTTCGAACAAGGCACGCGCCTCCTTCAGGACATCGCCGATCGGCCGGCTGACCAGATCGCCGCGCATGGAGGGGATGATGCAGAAGGTGCAGCGGTGGTTGCACCCCTCGCTGATCTTCAGATAAGCATAGTGGCGCGGCGTGAGCTTGAGCCCTGCGTCACCGAAAGCGCCCGGCACCAGATCGAGAAACGGATCATGCGGCTTGGGGCAGTGCTGGTGCACCGCGTCCATTACCTCCTGAGTAGCATGCGGGCCGGTGACCGCCAGCACGGAGGGATGCAGCGATTTGACGAGATTGCGGGAATCATCCTCGGCGCCCGCCGCGCTACCGCTCGCGACGGTTTTCGCGCCCAGGCAGCCCGTGACGATCACCTTGCCATTGACGGCCAGCGCCTCGCCGATGGTATCCAGACTCTCCTTCACGGCATCGTCAATGAAACCGCAGGTATTGACGATCACCAGATCGGCGCCGTCAAAGGTCTTGCTCGTCTCATAGCCCTCGGCTGAAAGCTGGGTCAGGATCAGCTCCGAATCCGTTAAAGCCTTTGGACAGCCCAGACTGACGAAGCCAATACGTGGGGCGGGCGTGGAAATTTCACTCATACCCGGATTGTCGCAGGCCCGAAGACAAAGCACATCTGTCTTGTGGAAACCCTGCGAAGGTTCGCAAGGCTGCGGAGCAAGCCAAGCGGGGCCGCCGCGGAGCTGGCTTCGCCAGGCCGCAGGCGGCGTCCCTCGTTTTCATTGCCGGGCCGCTCCCAAAATGAAAACCACCCCACGGGGGGCAGCGGACCACGCGAAGCGGGGAGCGTGGGGGCCACTTTTCGGGGATGGCGCGCAGCGCCTCAGGGGGCGTCCTTTATCTCTTCATGCTGAAAGCATCCAGCATTTGCTCGGTCTGCTTCTGCATCTGCTCCTGCATCTGCAGGAAGACGTTTTTCGATTGTTCCAGATAGCTGCCCACCATGCCCTGCATCATGGGCGACTGCATGCGCATGAACTGAGACCAGGTCTCGGGCGTCAAACCCTGAGATTGTTCGGCCAGCTTGTTCTGGATTTCCATGAGTGACTGGATATTCTTTTCGATGCAAGCCCCCATGAAACCCTGCATCGCATGCCCATAGAAGCGGATGATATTGGCCAGCACCGCCTCGGTCAGCATCGGCGCCCCTCCGGCCTCCTCCTCCAGAATGATCAGCAGCAAAATGCTGCGCGTCAGGTCCTCACCCGTCTTGGCATCGGATACCACGAACGGTTCATGCGCCATCACCAGCGCCCGCACCTCGGTCAACGTGATGTAGGAAGACGTGCGCGTGTCGTACAGCCGCCGATTGGGGTACTTCTTGATCGTCCGCGGCGTCTTGGCTTTTGCTTCGCCCTGCGTCTCGGATGGCTTGTTACGTGATGTCATGAAAACTGAGACTCCCCCTCAGGCAAATGCTGCACTGCAACCATTCTAGGAGGGGCATGGGCAAAACCATGACAAGGCTTTCCCTTATACGCCGCACAAAAATCCCCATGGGCTTTCGCGCCTCAAGCGGTCCACCACCCCAAAATGGGGGGAATTCGGGTCAGCCTCCCATCAAACGGAGAACGTGGCTGAACGCCGCGTGGTAATAAGCTTCGTAGTTCTCCCGCTCCACAAAGCCAATATGCGGGGTGGCCAGGACATTGGAGAGCGCAATCAGCGCGCTGCTGGCGGTGCCGGCCGGCTCGCTCTCGAACACGTCGATCGCGGCGAAACCCGGCCTGCCGCGCCCGAGTGCAGCAGCCAACGCGCCGGGCGCAATCAATTCCGCCCGGGCTGTATTAACCAACAGCGCGTCCGTCTTCATGAGGGCTAGGTCCGCCGGGGTCACGATCCCGATGGTGTCAGCCACGAGCTTGAGGTGCAGGCTGAGGACATCGCTCCCTGCGAACAATTCGCGCCTGCCCTCATACGGCACATGGCCATCAGCAAGGGCCTGCGCGCGGGCACGGTCACTCCCCCATACCCGCACGTCCATACCGAACGCCTGTCCGTAGCGGGCTACTTGCCTTCCGACCCTTCCGTATCCCCAGATTCCTAATGTTTGCCCTCGGAGCCCGCGCCCAAGGGATTGCTGCCAGAGACCAGCGCGCAAGGCATTGGCTTCCTGCACCAAGTTTCTTCGGGACGCGAGTATGAGTGCCCAGCAAAGCTCGGCGGTCGGTGCGCCCGACCCGCCACCGTCCACAGTGTCAATGCCAAGCCGGTTGCACGCATCCCGGTCGATGCAATTGGGGAAAAGCCCCGCTGCACTGATCAGGCGCAGTTTGGGCAGCCGCTCCAGCAAGCGGGCTGACAGCGGTGTTCGCTCGCGGATGACGACCAATACCTGAAAATCTTTCAGCCGCTCCTCGAGCAGACCCTCATCGCGGACCGAGTCGTGAAAAATGGTCACGTCCCGGTCCTGGATCAACTGGTACGCATCCAAGGTGCGCACACACGCCTGATAGTCGTCCAGAATGGCAATCCGCATTTCGCTCTGTATCTTGTTCGGCATGTTGTTTTGAACCTCGTTCATTTTCAGGAGCATCCGCCAATTGAATCACCCGTTCGCGAAAGCCCTGAGCCCGCCGCCAGCGGCACCCCACAGCTAGGAGCCCCCGATGGATTCGCTTCGTAGTATCGAAATCTTCGTACAGGTCGTGCACCACGGGAGCTTGTCGGCAGCCGCCAGGAAGCTGGGGACCTCCGCTGCCTCGGTCTCGCGCCAAGTCTCGGCGCTGGAGGATAGCCTGGGCGCCAGGCTCCTCAATCGCACCAGCCGGAAGCTGACGCTCACCGAAGCGGGAGAAGCTTACTTCCACCACGCGGAGCAGATTCTTCATCATGTGGACGAAGCCACACAAAGCGTCACGAATCTCCAGCGCGCCCCCAGGGGAACGTTGAGGGTCCATTCCAGAATTCTGGTCGGCCAACTGTTCATCATTCCCGCCATCGCTGAATTCCTGATCGCCCAGCCCGAGATCAAGATCGACCTGATGTTGTCGAATCTCTCCGTGGACCTGGTGGAACAGAACATTGACGTCGACATCCGCATTGGTAAGTTAAGCGATTCCTCCCTGATCGCCAAGCGCCTGACGCTCAGCGACAGGGTGGTCTGCGCCTCGCCAGCCTATCTGAAGAGAAGCCCGAAGATCCGTCAGCCGCAGGACCTGGGCGCACATAACTGTCTCACCTACCGCCTCAGCAAAGGCAACGTCCAGTGGCGCTTCATGAACGGCAAAGGCGTTACCACCGATGTTCCTGTGAATGGATCGCTCCAGACCGATTATGGGCCGGCCTTGCGTACGGCGGCCCTCGCCGGATTGGGGCTCGCGCTCATGCCAGACTGGTCGGTTCGCGAAGACATCGAGCGCGGCACGCTTGTGCGCCTGTTCCCGGAATTCAAGGCCAGCTTCCTGGAGTTCGACAATGGCGTATACGCGGTTTATCAACGCAGCCGCCATATGTCAGCCAAGGTGCGCCTTTTCGTCGATCACCTTACCGGCCTGTTTGACAGATCGTGATGGCGGCTGCCTGATGCCGAAGCTTCCTGAGAACGTGCCCAACGTCAATCAACTGTGATCTTCGCTGATTCGATGATGCTCTTGTAGCGCTGGATGTCCTCATCGAGTGTTTTCGCGAACTCACGCGGCGGCAGAGCTTGCACCACATTGCCCTGCTCCTGCATCCGCGCTTTCACTGTGGGGCTTTCCAGGGAGGCTTTGAGCCCGCTGTAAAGCTTGTCGATCACCGGCGCCGGTGTCTTGGCTGGCGCGAAAACGCCCAGCCAGTAGACCGCGGAGAAATCCCTCAAGCCGCTCTCCGACACCGTCGGCACATTTGGCATGAGATCGGAACGGTTGGAGCTGGTCACCGCGATGGCGCGAAGCTTTCCACTCTCCACAAGTGCCTTGGAGCCGCCAAACGTATCAAAGACGAGTTGCACCTCGTTCCCGACCAGGCCCGTGATCGACGGACCGCCTCCTTTGTAGGCCACGTGAACCATCTCCATGCCCGCGGCCTTCTTGAACAGCTCCCCAATCAGATGGCCGGAAGAGCCCTGTCCTGCCGAACCAAAATTGAGCTTTCCAGGATGCGCCTTCGCATAGGCGATCAACTCAGCCACGCTCCTGACCGGCAATGCCGGATTCACGACCATCAAATAGGGTCCTGTCACTGCGAGCGTGACGGAAGCCAGATCGCGCTTGATGTCGTAAGAAGCGTTTTTCTTGAGCGTCGGATCTGTCGCGATGACCGAGGTGTGAAACAGCAGCGTATAGCCGTCGGCCGGTGCGCGCACCACCGCCTCCGTACCGATGGCGCCGGCGGCCCCAGGTTTGTTGTCCACGATGACGGTCTGGCTCAGACGCGGCCCGAGGTCCGCCGCCAGAAGCCTCGCCGCGGGGTCTGTCGAACCACCCGGTGGATAGGGAACGATCAGCCTGATCGGCTTGTCGGGAAAAGCCGGTGCCTGCGAGATCGCCGCCAGAGGCCAGGCCAGAATGCCGCCGACGATGGCAGCCAGCGCCGCGCGCCGCCATGAATCCATCATATTGAGTCTCCTTTTTGGTGTCATGAATATGGGCAGGGCCACTTGATGCTTTATTTCATGTGCGCGCCGGATGCCTCGATGATGGCTTTCCACTTGGCACGCTCGGAATCAACCTGCCGGGCAATCTCCTCTGGAGTGCTCTGGCTCACCAGCACGCCCAGTTCCAACAGCTTCTGCTTGGTTTGCGGTTGCCCCAATACCGAATTGACTTCCTTGTTCAAACGATCCACGATGTCTTTCGGTGTCCCCCCACGGACGGAAAGGTAGTTCATGGGCGATGCATCGAATCCGGGAAAGGTCTCGGCAAGCGTCGGTACGTCCGGCAGACTGGGCGAGCGCTGCTGATAGCCGACCGCGATGGCGCGCAACTGGCCCGAGCGGATCATGGGAAGAAACGCGGCCACGGTATCCAGGCTCCAGTCCACATTGCCGGCCACCAGATCCTGCAGTGCGGCGCCAGTCCCCTTGTAGGGCACGTGCACCGTGTCGATCTGGGCGACGGACTTCAGATATTCACCCGCCAGGTGCCCGCCTGATCCAATGCCGGGACTCGCGAAACTGAGCTTGCCAGGATGAGCCTTCGCGTAGGCAATGAATTCATTGACGTTTCTGACGGGCAGCTTGGGATTGACCACCAAGGCGTTGATGAACACGCCCAGACGGGCCACCGGCAGCAAATCCTTTACAGGGTCGTAAGGAAGCTTGCCCATCAGGAACGGATTGGTGATCTGCGGCCCGGGCGAGGTGTGCAGCAGCGTCATGCCGTCCGGAGCCGATTTGGCCACGAAATCCGCGCCAATGGTAGCGTTGCCGCCGGGCTTGTTGTCGACCACCACGGGATGCCCCAATGCTTGGGCAAGCGGCTCCGCGATGACCCTGGCCATCACATCCGAACCGCCCCCCGCGGCGAAAGGCACCACGAAGCGGATCGGCCGCGACGACAGGGCTTGAGCAAGCACGCCGCCTGCTCCCCAAGATGCCGCGGCAAGTACAAGGCTGCGTCTGGTGAACGCTCGTCCGAACGCCATGATGGTCTCCAAGTTCTCTTTCTAGGCAGACGAAACCGTATCACCGGGCCAAGCACTGAACCAGACCGATCAGGCGTGAAGCAGCTTTTCAGATTTCGCAAGCATGGGTTCCGCGGCCCTGCGGATGAAAAGGAAAAAACGCCCGGAGTTTGCAGTTTTCGTACAGCTGCTGCACGGCTCGCGCTCTTGTTGGAACCAGCTCACATCCGTATAACCAAGGGCATTCGATGCAACCCAAGAAGAGGAACCAGATGGCCGTTGGGCGATATACGACAGACTTGGACAAGGGCGATGTGCTCGGCCCTGTCGACTACACGATGAGCAAGTTCGTGGTTCGCGAGTACTGTCACGCGAACGAACTGCATCAGGAGTGCTACCAGGGCAAGGACGTGAGGTTCGCGCCCCCGACGCTGGTCCACCTGGACAAGCTCAAGCTTTACAAGGTCGCCTGCCCGGCTGGCACTGGACCAAGCGCACGCATTCACTACCAATACGACGCCACGATCCACGCCCCAATACCCGTGGGCGTTCCGCTGCGGGTCGCCGGGGTCGTCACGGACCGGTACACCAAGAAAGACCGCGAATATGTGGAGACGCGCATAGACCTTAAGACCGCCGAAGACGATCGTCCCCTGGTCACGTATCGCGACACCATCATCGTTTCCTACAGCCAGAAACAAAGCTAAGGAGGACCATGAAAATGAATAACAGCCAGCAGTTTCCTCCTGGAATGGAGTTCCGCCTCGCGCCCCGCCCGATGACCCGCGAACGGATGCGTTGGTATGTGGATATCCAGGAAACCGTTCAGGTGGACGACGGACGCATCCACACGCAACCCCCCACGATCCACGATGACGAGGAATACGCGCGCAAGCAGGGGCTTCCCGGCATCATCTCGGACGGCATGATCACCACGAACTGGATCCATGGCCTGCTGATCGACGTGTTCGGCGACAGCGCTGCCGGAACCGGGAGCCTTCGGACCAAATACATCGCCCCCATCTACGAAGACATGCTGGTCACGACGTGCGCGCGTGTCAGCGGCGTCACCAGGAACGAGCATGGCCACCCGGTGTACCAGATGGATGTCTGGTGCGAAGACGACACCGGCCGCAAGCTGACCGTAGGAGACGCCTGCGTGATTCAAGTAGCCTGAATGCAGGGATAAGCCCATGTGGAACATTCTCGAAGGTACTCGCATCCTGGATCTCTCCCGGGTCTTCGCGGGCCCGGCGGCCACGCAAATACTCGGAGACCTGGGCGCAGAAGTCATCAAGGTGGAAGAACCGGAGGTGGGCGACGAAGCACGCGGCTTCGGCATGACGCAGGAAATGGTGGCGTCCGGAATCACGGTCAGCCCTTCGTTCCTGGCCTTGAACCGCAACAAGAAAAGCATGGCCATCAACCTGGCTTCCGCCTCCGGCCAGGAGCTGGTGCGCAAGCTGATCGCCGGCTGCGATGTAGTGGTCAACAACTTCCGGCCCGGGACCATGGAACGGTACGGCCTGGGCTATGAATCCTTGCGCGGGCAACGCCCCGATTTGATCTTCTGCCAGTTTTCCGCGTACGGAGACCAGGGCCCCCTCACCATGATCGGTGCCAACGACCTGGCACTCCAGGCCCACAGCGGCCTCATGAGCATCACGGGTGAGCCGGACCGCCCTCCCGTGCGCTGCGGCACCTCCCTCGTTGACCTGCACGCCAGCCTGGCGCTCGTGGTAGCCATCATGGCGGCCTTGATGCACCGCCAGAAGACCGGCGAAGGACAAATCGTCGAGACCTCGTTGCTGCAGAGTTCGGCCCACCTGATGAACTATTTTTATGGCGAATACTGGGCCACGGGCGTTATCCGCAAACCCATGGGCACCGCCAACCACCTGAGCGTGCCCAACCAGGTATTCCCAGCCCAGGACGGGCAGGTGGTGATCATCGCCCCGGGCAATGAGATGTGGCTGCGGTGCGCGCAGGCCCTGGACGCCGAAAAACTGGACCGCCCGGAATGGCGCGGCCTGCTCGACCGGCAGAAATACCGCGCCGAACTTGTGCAGGCCGTAAGCGAGGTCACGCTCACGATGAGCTGCGACGACATCATCAGGCGGCTGGGCCCGGTCAAGGTGAATGTGGCCAAGGTCAACCATATCGGCGAGGCGGCGGACCATCCCCAGCTCGCGGCCGCCGATGCGCTGACCAGCTTCGAGATGAACGGTCAGCCCCTCAAGGCCGTCAAGTCCCCTTTCAATCTCAAAGGCACGCCAGGCAGGCCCGACAACCGGCCGCCTGAACTGGCAGAGCACACGGACGACATCTGCCGGGCGCTCGGCCTGACGGATGAAGAACTGGCCGCGTTCCGCTCCGCCGGCGCCTTCGCCGCGCCAAAAAGGTAAAGCTCGCGCAGAGCGAACCACTACTTCCCGAGGAAATCCGATGAAGAACCTGGACATTCAAGTGAAGGACCACATCGCGGTCATCACCATGAATCGCCCGCCTGTCAACGCCACCGGCTTGCAGATGCGCGCCGAAATCACCCAGGCCTTCGACGCGATGGGCGACCGCGACGACGTGCGTGTGGTCGTGTTCACCGGTGCCGGCAAAGCGTTCTGTGCAGGAGCCGATATCAAGGAACGAACCCAGCTCACAGGAGAAGCGGGCGAGTACAGCGCGCTCAACCGGCTCACGCGTGAGATGTTCTATTCGATTCTCGAATGCCCCAAGCCGGTGATTGCCGCGGTCAACGGCGCCGCCTTGGGCGCCGGGATGGCTCTGGCCTTGTGCTGCGACATTCTGCTGGCCAGCGAAGACGCCATTTTCGGCATGCCGGAAATCGACGTGGGGTTGGCGGGCGGCGTGAAATACCTGCAACGGCACCTGTCTCCGTCCAAGGCCAGGCGGATGCTGCTCACTGGGAAACGCTTCCCGGCTTCCGAGTTCCATCGGCTGGGGGTACTGGAAGAATGCGTGCCCGCCAAAGAACTGATGGACGCAACCATGGAAATCGCCCGTGAGATCACGGAGAAGAGCCCCGTGGCCATCCGCATGCTCAAGGAGTCCTTCGGCATGGTGGAGAACCTGTCGCTTCGCGACGGCTACCGGATCGAACAAAACCAGACCAAGGCCATGAGCAAGACACTCGATGCGGCGGAGGCACAACGCGCGTTCGTCGAAAAACGCAAACCTGTTTTCGTGGGGCGTTGATCATGAGACTGCAAGGATTCACCGCCATCGTCACAGGTGCAGGCGCGGGCTACGGCGCCGCCATGGCGCAACGCTTCGGAGCGGAAGGCGCCCGCGTCGCCTGCGTGGACATCAACCACGAAGCCGCGCAAGCCACCGCTGACGCCATGATCCAGCGCGGCCAGACAGCCATGGCCTTGCATTGCGACGTCTCGGACGGTTCGTCCGTCGCCGCCATGTGCGACGAAGTGGTCCAGCGCTGGGGCAGCTTCAACGCCCTCATCAACAATGCGGCGTTGACACAGAAACCAGCCCGCATCGCCAAGACGCCGGAACCCGACGTGGACAGGCTGCTGGCCGTCAACATCAAGAGCCTGTATCACATGGCGGTTCACGCCGTGCCGGTGATCCGCAAGGCGGGCAGCGGCTCAATCATCAACATTGCGTCGGTCACCGGCCTGCGCCCGCGCCCCGGCATGATCTGGTACAACGCCACCAAGGCGGCGGTCCTGTCCATCACGCAATCCATGGCGGCCGAACTGGCCGCCGACGGCATCCGCGTCAACGCGATCGCTCCCGTGGCCGGGCGTACACCGATGTTCGATTCCATGTTCGGCGAGCACCTGGATGAAGGCATCAACCGGGTGCTCGAAACGATTCCGCTGGGACGCCTCTGCGCCCCTGAAGACATCGCCAATGCCGCGGTCTACCTGACTTCCTGCGAGGCCAGCTACATCACAGGTATCGTTCTGCCGGTGGATGGCGGGAGGTTGGTGGGATAGAGGTTGTCACTCTCCCGCATGCGCGGGAATGACGGCCAACACGTTTTAAGCGCCAGCCCCCAAGGACATCTGCGCGCGGTTTTCCGCCTCGACCGCCTGATCAAACGCAGCCAGGCCGATCTCGTTCATCACACGTTTGTACTGTGCACTGACGCGCGGATCCAGAGCAGCCAGGCGCTTCGCCAAGCTCAGTGCCGCCTCGTCGAAGCCTGATTCCGGGACCAGGTGGGACACAAGCCCCCACCCAAACGCCTGCTCCGCCGAGAACTCGTCGCCGAAGAGCATCAGTGACTTGGCTCGAGCCAAACCCACGCTGGCAGCCAATGTGGCCGTCAGTCCGCCCGTCACGAACACACCCAGGGAAGCCTCCGGCAACTTGAACCGGGCGCTGATGGCCGCTACGGCGACATCCGCATCCAGCATCCATTCAAAACCAGCGCCAACGGTCCAGCCGTGAACGGCAGCCATGACGGGCTTGGGAATTGCAACCAATGCTTTCGACACGGCCTGGACCAACTCAAGATCCCGATCAGTCGGCGGCGCGCCTACATCCCGCCCAGCACAGAAAGCCCGGCCGGAGCCACGCAAAAGCATCACACGGACATCCTCATGGCGGCTTGCGGTCTCTATCGCGCCGAGCAACTGTTCGGCCAGATCGTTGTCGATGGCATTGAGCTTCTCCGGCCGGTTCAATGTGACGGTCATGACGCCATCTGAGACGTTGACCAAGATCTTGTCGGCATTCATACAGGACTGAAACTCCAAGGACATGTTGAGCAAGTATTTCCCTCTATTTTCAGCCATTGGGAACATCTGCTCCAACGCTTTGGCCGGCCGGCAGGCAGGCAGCACCTTGAAACAGTCTGTTGATGGGCTCTTTCGGTCCACAGATAGCTCAGGGGTGCAACGCTCGAATACCACGGTACTCGGGTCCAACTCTTCCGTCTGTACGCCCTGTCTTTCCACCCTCACCATGCGTGATTTCCCATTTGCGGAAAAATGTAGTAAATCGAATTAATATCAAGCACCCAGGCTGAAGGAACCCCGCCATGAATATGACACGTCGCGCATTCGCCGTGCTCGGCTCGAGCGCGGTGTCCTCAGCCTTTGCCGCGCCCGCACAAACACAGCCACAGCCACAGCCAACACTGCGGGAAAAAAAGCTCACGATCCTTGTAGCCCAACCGCCAGGAGGTATCTCGGACTCCTTGGCGCGCGCCATCGCCCCTACCCTGAGCGAAGGGTTGGGGCGAACGGCAGTGGTCGAGAACGTGGCGGGTGCCAGCGGCTCGCTGGCCGCGAGCCGCCTCCTGGCCGAGGAACCCGACGGCGACACGGTGCTCGTCGGATCGCCTTCCGAAACAATCCTCGCGCCACTCACTCTGCGCTCGGTGCAGTACCGGGCCACCGATTTCCGCCTCCTGGGCCTGATCACCAGCTCCCCGCTTGCCATGTACGCGCGTGGCGACTTACCCGCCAGCAATCTGGACGAACTTGTGGCTTTAGGGCGTCAAACCGGCGGCAAGATCCTAAGCTACGGCACCACAGGGTTCGGCAGCCTGTTCCATCTCCAGACGGAACGCCTGCTGGCGACCGCAGGCATGAAAGCCGTGCACGTCCCCTACCGCGGGGGAATGCCCATGCTGCTGGATCTGCAAAGTGGTATCGTCGATTTTGCAATGCTGCCTGTCGACACGCTGCTGGAACGCAAGGTGGCCAGCGGCAAGATCAAAGTGTTGGGCATCGCGTCGCCGCGGAAACTTGCTCGCTTTCCCGAAGCGGTTCTCTTCGACGAAAGCAAATCTGCCCCCCGCTTCGGCCACCCCACCATCTGGGTCGGCCTGCTGATTCCAGCAGCACTGAACGCCGGCGCCAGTGCCCACTTGCACAAGGCAGCCATGGACACACTTGGCGACGAGGAAGTTCGGGAGGCCATCGAACGAATCGGAGGCAAAATCCCGCCACCCATGTCCATGGCGGATGCCGCCCGCTTCTACGCGGCTGACGCCGCGAAGCTTCAAGCGCTGGTGAAAGCAGCTCAGATCCAAGAGGGCTAAAGCAGTCGTCAGCGGCGAGAGGTCTCGGCGAGATGCTCCACGGCGCGGAGGGCCAACCCGAAGGACTGAGCCAATCCGTTGCCCGGCAAATACCCATCGCCTCCATGGCCCGACAAACCGGCGGCGCATCCTCCCGCTGCATAGACGCCCGCCATGGGGCGATCTCCGGCATCCAGCACGCGGCCATCGCCGTCGGTGAGCAGTCCGCCCTGGGTATGGGCCAATGATCCAGTGACCCAGGAGGCACGGAAAGGCGCCTGCAATGGTTGCTCAAAGTGCGTGCGGCCCAAGGGATCGTTGGCCTCGCCTTGCGCACAGCGCTGTGCCAGTTGCACGCTCTCTCGCAACGCAGCCAATGGCACCTGGGCTTGCCGCGCCAATGCTTCCAGGTCGTCAGCCTCCATCACCCGGCCCGCGGCGCGTGCTGCCGCGTAAGCTGAATGGTTTCCCAGGCGCTGCTCGATGGCGGCGTCAAATACTTCCAAAGCCTGCTGGCCCGGTTGCCCCAGCACTTTGGCGGCAAGCGCGGAAGGCCCCACATCTTCACGCACGAAACGTTGTCCCGCACGGTTGAGCATGATGCCGCCCAGAGTGGGAATGGACATGCCCAGCCGCGTGCGGCCGTCAGGATGGGTGTGGCCTTGGCCTTGGTAGCCGTCCATGCCCCCCAGTGCCGCGCCCCAAGCCCGCGCCAGGGCGATGGTAGAGCCGTCCTGACTGGGTGCGCCGCTGTGCAGTGCGCCCGCCATCTCGGGAATGAACTCGGCCACCATTTCCGGCGCCGCACCAAAGCCACCGCCAGCCAGCAACAGGTGCCGTGCATGGCTCAGGCCTCCGGCGTGCTGCAGCGTGAAGCGCCCGTCACCACGGTCAATGCGCGAGATGCCCGTATCGGGATGGCACTGCAGTCCGGCGCACCGGCCCAGCGCCTCGCGCAGGCTGGCGTGCAACGCCGCTCCTGATGCAGGGGTGACGGAATGGAAGCGCACCGTCCGATGGCCAGGCGCCGGCACATCCGCGAGGAAACGCACGGGCACTCCAGCCTGCAGCAGAGACTCCACCACCGTGGGCAGCACCTCTGCCACGCTGGCGGCAATGCGCTCATTGCATGAAGTCCCGGCGAATTGCCGCAGGTCTTCCAGCCAGACCTCAGGGGAATCAGCGACCCCCGCATCGGCCTGCAGCCGCGAACCGGCAGCCGGAAACAGGCCGCCGCTGAGCAGCAAATTATTAGGCTGGGACCAGAAGGGATCGAACACGGCCACGCGCAGCCCCAATGCGCTGGCGCGCAGCGCGGCCATCATGCCCGCGGCGCCCGCCCCAAGAATGGCGAGATCGTAAGGAGTAGTAGACATCAAGAAGTGGAAAGCGACGAATGAAACCCCTGCTAGCGTGATCACCCAGGCTGGGGGCTCTCGCGTGGCGCCAAGCGGCGGCCTGTCACAGGGCTACTCTTGTTTGATGCCGGAGAGTTGCACCGCGCGCTGGAATTTCTTGAGTTCCGCCTGCTGGAAGCTGGCGGTCTCGGCGGGCGTGGAGCCCACCACCGTGGCGCCCTGTGCCTCCAATTGTGCACGGACGGCAGGGTCGTTCACAGCGCGCTTCACCTCAGCCGAGATCTTGGCCACGATGTCGGCCGGCGTGCCAGCCGGGGCCATCAGCACAATCCAGGCCGAAGCATCAAAACCGGGCAGGAACTCGGACATCGCGGGCACATTGGGCAATAGTGGCGAGCGCTTGGCCGAGGTGACCGCCAACGCGGTCACCTTGCCGGACTTGATCTGGCTCACCAGCGATGGCAAGCCTTCCACGCCCGTCTGGATCTCACCAGACATCACCGCCTGCACCGTCGGTGCACCACCACGGTAGGCGACATGGGTCATCTTCAGGTTGGCGTCGGCCTTGATCAGTTCCATCACCAGATGGCTGGTAGTACCCTGGCCCGAAGAGCCATGGGCGATGGTGTCGGGTTTGGCGCGTGCCGCGGCGATCAGATCAGGGATCGTCTTGATAGGCTGGTTGGGGTTGGCGACCACCACTTGCGGAAACGACACCATCTGCGAGACCGCCGTGAAATCCTTCACCGCATCGTAAGGCAGCTTGGCGAACAGCCAGGGGTTGATGGCCATGGTGCCGGGCGAACCCAGCAGCAGCGTGTAGCCATCCGGCTTGGCCCGCGCCGCGTAGTCTGTACCGATGTTGCCCGAAGCCCCCGTGCGGTTGTCGACGTTGATTGCCTGGCCCAGGTTCTGGGTCATCTTGGTGGCGATGAGACGAGCGACCACGTCCACCGCAGAACCAGCCGCAAAAGGGTTCACCATCATCACGGGCCTGGTGGGCCAGGCTGCGGCGGTAGCTTGCGCTGCAGCGCCGAGAGGCCAGGCTGCAACGAGGGCAGCGGTCATCAAACCGAGAGTGAAAGTCCTGCGGGAATTCATGGAGCAATCCTTGAACAACAAAAAGGATAAGTCCGCCTGGAAGTGAGGCGATGTGCTTGCGGCGATGTACGTGCTCGCGCAGTCTACAAAGCGCGTGGAATCAAGTAAATAGAACAATAGATAGGACATTTAAGCGGTCTATGATCCGATGCCGTGATCACCCCACCGCCTACCTCGAGAAGCTCTGGCATTGAGCCGCCCGCGCACCCGCACTACCCTCATTTGTTTTCGCCTTGCACGCTCGCGGGCAAGACCTTGAAGAACCGCATCGTGCACGCGGCCATCTCGCTGCACTTTCCTGTGCATGACGATGTGCCCGAGGGACTGATCGACTACCACCGCACGCGTGCCGAAGGCGGTGCAGCCATGTTGATCGCGGAGCCGGTAGGGATCGCTCCGCACCAAAGCAACCAACGTGTGCCGGCCTGGAACGGGCGGATGGCCTCGGGTCTTGCGCGTTGGGCCGAAGCGGTGGAATCACTGGACTGCCGCCTGCTCGCGCAGGTGCAGGACACGGGGCGCGGACGCCACATCCCGGGGCGGTACGCCAGCGCGATCGCGCCTTCGGCGCTGCCGGACGACATCACGGGCAGCATGCCCCGCGCCATGTCCGCATCCGATATCGGCGCCTTCATCGCGCACACCGCGGAGTCCTGCGCGCAGCTGCAGCGCGCGGGCTTCTCGGGTGTGGAAGTTTCAGCGGGGCACGGTCACCTGTTCCACCAATTTCTGTCGGCCTACTCCAATCATCGCGAGGACGAATGGGGTGGAGACTTCGAGGGACGCTGCCGCTTCCTGGTTGCCACTTGCGAGGCCATCCGCCAACGCTGTGGCAGCGGCTTCATTCTGGGAGTGAAGCTGCCGGGCGACGATGGCATCGCAGGCAGCATCGACGAGCCCACAGCCGCGGCCATCGCCCGCCACCTGTGCAGCCGCGTACAGCCGGACTTCCTCTGTTACGCGCAGGGCTCGCACCACCGCACGCTGGAAATGCACCTGCCCGACGGCACTTACCCGCGTCTGCCCTTTCATGCGATGGTGCGGCGCCTGGCCGCGCAGACCCCAGGCATCCCGGTGATGACACTGGGCCGCTTCACGGATCCCGCCGAGGCCGAGGGAGCGCTCGCACAAGGTGACATCGCGCTGGCCGGCCTGGGACGCGCGCTGATCACCGACCCTGCCTGGCCGCGCAAAGCCGCGGAAGGCCGCGCACGCGACATCCGCTACTGCGTGTCCTGTAACACATGCTGGAAAGTCATCGTCACCCATACGCCGATTGCTTGCGACAACAACCCGCGCGTGGGTAGTTTGCGGGAGCTCACGCCGCTGCCACTGGCCGCGCGGCCACGGCGCGTGGCTGTGGTGGGCGCAGGCATCGCGGGCCTGGAAGCGGCCCTCAGTGCCGCCCAGCGAGGCCACGCCGTGACTGTCTATGGCGCCTCAGCCGAGCCCGGCGGCAAGACAAGGCTGTACGCCGCGCTGCCGGCCGCCGAGTCGCTGTCAAGCATTTACGACTACCAGTTTGTAGAAGCGCAAAAAGCCGGCGTGCAATTCAAGATGGGCCACGCCGTGAGCACCGCGCAACTGATCGCCACGGCGCCGGAGGTGGTGGTGCTGGCCACGGGCGCCACCATGAGTTGGCCCCCCTGCCTGCCAATAGATCTGCGCGCGCAGGGCTGGTTGCCTGATCTCCGCGAAGCGATGGCGAGTCTGGCGGGCGTGCGGCAACCGCAGCCCGGGACGGCCGTGGTACTCGATATGGAGCAGACCGAGGGCACCTATGCGGCCGTGGAGCGACTGCGGGATCTGTTCGCGCATGTGGTGGTGTTGTGCCCGCGCGAACGCATTGCCGAGGACTGCAGCCTGGTCACACGCCAGCGCGTGCAGCGGCGCTTTCACGAACGCGGCATCACCGTGCACTGCCTGGCTGAACCGGTCTGGAGCGAGGCCTTCGAGGAAACCGCCACGCTGCATTGGCGCAGTGTGTTCGGCGGGGCATTGCAGCCCATTGAGGATGTGGCCCTCTTCACCTATGCCACGCCGCGCGTGCCGGATTCCGCCTTGGAACAGATGGAGCCGGCGCTGCAGGCCGCGGGCATCACGGTGCATCGTGCGGGCGACTGCCTGACGCCGCGCGGCGTGCTGGAAGCCACGGCTGAGGGTCATTTGGTGGGATCGAAAGTCTGAAGATGCATGCCTTTTGATGATGTGGCCCGCGCCATCCAAAGCGCCGGCAGCGGGTCTCGTCAGTTTGTCCAGCGGCGGGCCAAGGCCGGAGCCAAACCAAGCGTGCCTTTGGGTGCCGGCCGCCGGTAAGTTCCGGCCGAGGCCTTGCGCACGTTCAGCGTCACCAGGGCCTCAGCCTGCTTGACCGCTGCGGCCATTGGATCCACCACGGGCACCGGGATGCGCTCGCGCACCTTCGCGGCCAGGCCCGCGAGCGGAGCGCCGGCCAGGATCACCACATCGGCTTCGTCCTCTTCGACAGCCCGGTTGGCGAGATCGACGAGAAGTGCCTCCTTCTCGCTTTGAACATCGGAAATCGACGCAAAGGCGCCATCGAGCATGCGAATACCGGCCAATCGCCCTGCCAGCCCATTGGCTTCGACACAATCGGCATACCAAGGGCCGAGCGACTGCGCGAAGGTGACGACCGCGAAACGCCGGCCCAGCATGCACGCGGTCAGCATCGCGGCCTCGGCCATGCCCACCACCGGAATGTCGAACATCTCGCGCGCGCCCGCCAGCCCCGGGTCGCCAAAGGCCGCGATGATGGCTGCATCACAGCGCTCGGCATGCTCGGCCAGCATTTCCAAA
The DNA here is from genome assembly GCF_049532675.1 of Ottowia sp. VDI28. NCBI lineage: Bacteria > Pseudomonadati > Pseudomonadota > Betaproteobacteria > Burkholderiales > Comamonadaceae > Ottowia > Ottowia sp. VDI28. The sequence goes on from NZ_CP149820.1 coordinate 5,141,418, forward strand.
GCGATGGCGCCCCCAATCTGCGCTTCCGCACGCGTGGCGATATAAGGGAAGCCGCGCGATGCGGTCAACGCCTCCAGCTCTGTGCCAGGGGCCGCTGCAGGTAAAGCGGCCTGCATCAAACGTTCGGTGATCGGCACACTGGTGTTGGGATTCAAAATCAGCACTTTCATCAAAATTCTCCTTATGTTCTCCGTCTGGTGCGGCCGATGCGGCTATAGCGGCTATGGCCTTGACCGCTCCGCCAGCAAGGGAAGAGCCGCCATCAAGGCGGCCGCGGCCAAAAGCAGATAAGACGTGCTGGTGCCCCACAACGAGCCAATCCATGCAAAGATGCCGGGCGCCAGCGCAAGGCCGGAATAGCCAAACATCAACACCGCCCCTGTCACCGCCGCAGCGGCCGGAGGCCCGGCGCGGCGCGCCACTTCAGCGATCATCACGCCGTTCCAGCCGCTGGCCGCCAGGCCCAATCCGAAAGCGAGCGCCCAGAGGGCCGTTTCCCCAAGGAACGGTCTCCCCAAGACAAGTACCGCGCAGCTCAGGGCCATGGCCATCCCCAAAAGGCCAAGCAGGAGAATCGAACGCTCCTTCCTCGCATTGACACGGCGCGCCACCCAACCCCATAGCAGCCGGCCGACAAATCCTCCAGCTTGCATCAGCGCCACGAACGACGCCGCGCGCGCCACCGTCCAACGCCAATCACTTACGACCTGCGTGATGAGAAAGGTGTTGAGGCACATCTGCATGGCCGAGAACGCACAGGTCGCGACAGCCAATCGGCGCAAGGCAGGCCTGGACCAGACCTCGTGCAGCGAGGCCAACATCCCTTGCTGAGGGCCGCGCGAGGCATCTGCCGCGATGGCTGCTCCCGGCAATACTCTAGCTTTCGGAACGCTGGCACACCACCACGCGGTCATGCCAGCGAGCAATGCTACGAACCCGAACGGCAACCCGGCGGACATCTTCGACAGCCAAGGAAGGGCAAGCGAGCCGGTCATGGCGCCGATCTGGTTACCCGTTTGCCGAATAGAAAACACCCAAGGACGTTGTTCTGCCGGTGTGGCGCGGGTCAAGACCGCCACGCTGGCAGGTGTCTCGGGACCATAAGCCAAGCCGAGCAGCACAATGGCGAGCCACATAGTCCACGGAGCGGCACCACCTTGCAACGAGGGCCACCATGCCAGCGGCACCATCGCCACAGCCACCAGGGCCGCACACACGGCGGCAGTTCGGGTGTCGCCCAGCCATTGAATCCAGCGCCCGGCAGAAAGAGACCCCAGCGCGCCCAAACCGAACAACAGCGTATGCAACAGTCCCAGCTGTGCGAGCGAGAGTCCCAACTGCGGCGCCAGGGTCGCCAAGCTGAAGGCGCCCATCGCGACAACCGCCTGCAGCGCAGTCATAGGCGGCAATGCACCGGCAACGGTGGCCTTGGCCGGCGTCAAACTCGCTGCGCCAGAATTCGCCGCCTGCATCATCGTTCGGCAATTCCGTTCATGTCCGGTGGTTCATCGGATACGCCGGCTGATGCCGGTCAGGCGCTCCATCACGACCATCAGGATCAGGGTGATGAGCACCAACAGGCTGGAGATGGCTGCAATGCTCACATCCAAACGGCTCTCCAGGTCCTGCCACATGCGGATCGGCAGCATGTCCGTCGCCGCGTCGCGCAGGAACAGCGAGACAGGCACATTGTCGAACGACGACATGAAGGCGATGAAGGCACCGGCCCCCACGCCGGGCGAAATCAGAGGCAGGGTCACCCGGCGCAAGGTGTAGAGACGGCTGGCCCCAAGACTGGCCGAGCTTTCCAACAGCGCGGGCGGCAGTTGCGCGATGGCAGCGATCGTCGTGCGGATCACGTAGGGTGCGGCGACCACGCTATGGCCGATCACCAAGGTTCCCAGCGACAGCGGGACACCCATTCGCGCAAAATAAATCAGGGCCGCGAGACCGAAGGCCAGCGTCGGCAAGATCAGGGGCGACATGAAGAAGCCATCGAGGACACGCGCCAACGCGCGCTCCGAACGGGCGATCGCCAGCGCGGCCGGCACGCCCAGCAGCACCGAGAGCAATGTAGCCCCGGCGGCCACCTTGACGCTGTTGACGAGCGCGTACAGCAATTGGTCATTGTCCGGCAGCTCCAGATACCAACGCATGGAGTAGCTTGGCGGTGGGAACTTGAGGGAATACCCGTCCGTGAACGAAACGATGATGACCACCACCGTGGGGGCCAGGAGCAGTACCAATGCCAGCAAGGCAATGCCTACGAACACCGCATGAAACGCGATGGTGGATGTGGTGTGGCGGCGGGCCATGTCAATGCTCCCTCAAGCAGCGGCGCGTTGGCTGGCGCGGCCCAATAAACTGAATGCAGCAACACAGGCCATCACCGCCGCAAGAAAGACCAGGGAAAGCGCTGCCGCGAACGGCCAGTTCTGCAGCGCCGAAGCCTGTTGGTAGATGTACATCGGCATGAACAGCATCTGTCCTCCGCCAACCAGAGATTGCGAGACGAAGGCGGTGATACTCGCCGTGAAGGTCAGCAGGCACCCCGCAACCACGCCCGGCAGGGTCAACGGCAGCGTGATGCGAAAAAAGGTGCGCCAGGCACTCGCCCCCAAGGCAGAGGACGCATCTTCAAGATTGGGGTCGAGCTTTTGCAAGGCAGTGATCAATGGCAATGCCATCAACGGTAGTTGCACGTTGGCCAAGGTCGTAATCACGCCGCCCCGGGTGTAGAGCAGCTTGAGCGGTTCCTCGACCCACCCGAGGTCCAGCAGCGCCGCATTCACAATCCCCTGGCGCCCCAGGATGACCACCCAGGCGAAGGTTCTGACGACCACACTGGTCAGCAATGGCATCACGATCACGAGCATCAGAATCGGCTGCAACCGCGCTGGCCCGTGAACGTAGCTCCACGCCAGCGCGTAGCCGAGCAGCAGGCACAGCAGCGTGACTTGCACACCCAGCCACAAGGTGTCGAACAGCACCTTGAGCGAGAACCCATCCCCGAAAAGCTTCGCATACTGGTCCATGCCAAAGCGTGTGAATTGGGGGTCCGCGTAGATGCTGACCAGCGCGAGCAGCAACAGGGGTGCCAGGAAGAAAATGACGAAGAACGCCGCCAGGGGCGTTGACAGCGCCAGGCTATAGCCCGTGGGTGAAGGGCCCTTGAGTGCGGCAGTGCTCATCGTCATCGCTCCGGCAGGTCAGACCTTGATTTCGCGGTTGAACCGGTCAATCCAGGCCGCGCGGTGCTCGTTGATCTTCTTCCAATCCTGGAAGATGAACTTGCGCTTCATCTCCTCTGCGTCCTTCACCAGCACGCGAGCGATTTCACCTTCCAGCTTGACCTTGGAGTTGGTGGGAACGATCAGATAAGGCTCCCGCATCAGCTTGCTCTGCACCTCGGGCGACATGGCCGTCTCGACCAGTTGAATCGCCAGTTCCTTGTTCGGGGTGTTCTTGACGATCTCGATCTGTGTGCGGAACGCAATCGCCCGCTCTTTCGGGGCAACAAACTCCACAGGCACGCCACGTGCTCTCAGCAATTGGATGGCATTGAAGTTGCCAGGCGCGATGTCGATCTGGCCCTGCTGGAACAGCGCCGCCAAAGCACCGGGGTTGGCTGCCACCGCCCCCACATTGGGCCGCAGCCGCTCGATCGCCTTGAAGCCCTCTTCGACATTGCTTTCGCTGCCGCCATGCATGCGAGCCAGCTCCACAAGAAACGCGGTGCCCAGCGTCGAATTGAGGTTGGTGATCCCGACACGTCCCTTGTACTCGGGCTTGAACAGGTCGTTCCACGACGTCGGCGGCGTTTTGATCTTCTCCGGGTTGTAGGTGATGCCCACCACCTGGAAAAACACAGCCGGCGCGATAGGATCTTGCGCGTCCGGAATCAAGTCCTTGAAGTTCTTGCTTTGCGCAAAGGGGAACGGCTCGACAATTCCTTGCGCCACGGCCGTCAAGGCCGGACCCGGATCATGCAGCATCACATCGATCGGCGGGTTGTTGCGCGCCGCGGTGACCTTGGCGATCTGGTCCACCGACAGCATCGGATCGAGCAGCATGTCTTGGCCGGTAGTGCGCTTGAAGGCGGGCGACATCACAGCCTTGTGCGCCTCTTCCCAACTGCCCGTGAAGGTTGCAAAAACCAGTTTGCGCGCCTGCGCATGGCCGATGCCGGGGAATAGTTGCATGGCCGACAGCGTGAGTGCGCTGCCTAACAAATGACGTCGGGAAATGTCCATGGCGGTCCTCGTTCAGTAAGTCAATGGGAAGGGTTGGCGGAGAAAGGGGGCCGCCTCAAGGGGCGGCGAAAACGGCAACGGCGGCAGGCGAAACAGGACGCACCCAGACCGGGGTTCCCGCCGCGCGCGGCAGCGTGCCTGCAGAACGCGGTTCGGCCAGCTTGAGGCGCTCGCCCTGCGGCGTCACGATCTCATGAACCATGGTGGCGCCGAGCGGCATGCCCAGTTCAACGGTCGCTTGCAGGGCGCCTTCGCCTTGGGTACACAAGGCCAGGTTTTCTGGCCGCACACAAACGAGCACCGCACTACCGGGCGCCAGGTTTGTCGCCGCGCGCGTTGCCATGCGCGTGCCGTCTTGCAGCTGAACCACGGCACCTTGCCCGTCAGACGCCACCAACTGGGCCGGCAACACGTTGGCGGTGCCGACGAACTGGTTGACAAAGTAAGTGGCGGGGGTGTCGTACACAGTCGAAGGCGCCGCGAACTGTTCGAGCCGCCCTTGGCTCAGCACGGCGACACGGTCAGCCATGGCCAGCGCCTCCTCCTGATCGTGGGTGACGATGATGGCGGTGGTGCCGGCAGCCCGCTGGATGCGGCGGATCTCGATTTGCATGTCCATGCGCAGGCTTTTGTCCAAAGCGGAGAACGGCTCATCCAGCAAAAGCACGCGCGGCTCAATGGCCAGTGCCCGGGCCAGGGCCACACGTTGTTGCTGCCCTCCTGAGAGTTGGCGCGTCAGACGGTCCGCGAGGTGCCCCATTTGCACCAGATCCAGCATCTCTTGTGTGCGCCGCTTGGCAGCGGCTTTGTCGGTGCCGCGTGCGTCGAGACCGTAGGCGACGTTTCGCGCCACGGTCATGTGCGGAAACAGCGCGTAGTTCTGGAACACGATGCCGATGTCCCGCTGCGCCGGCGGCAGTTCGTCTATGCGCCGGCCACCGACCACTACCTTGCCGGAGGTTTGTTGTACAAAGCCGGCAACGATGCGCAGCAGCGTGGTCTTACCGCAACCCGACGGGCCGAGCAGCGCTACCAACTCGCCTGCATTGATCTCCAGCGTCACATGATCAACCGCAAAGGCCCCGCTGTTATAGCGATGCGAGATGTTGTCCAAGGTGAGCGATTGGCCTGCGTTTGCTTGCATAGTGAGTCCTGATTCGCAAAACTCATGCCACTTTGTATCCAAAACATGGAAACATCGAAAACATTCAGTTTTTTCAATGCTTTATCGCTCTGGAATCGTTCTTGCTTGCTTGGCTCCAAGTCCGTTTTCAACTACTGTCTGGTGCACATTTTTTGGAAATTTCGCACCATATTGGATACAAAATGATTTCTTCGGTGCATCCAAAAACCAATACAACCCCGTTTCACCTTCTCAAGGCCCGCGAGATCGCTAGCGCCGTGCGATCAAGCGCCTGCTCCGCCTTCGATGTTGCCCAAGCCTTCTGCGAACGCATCGCCATCTGGCAGCCACCACTCAACGCCTTTGCCGACTTCGATCCTGCGGTGCCGTTGGCAGCTGCATGCGAGGTCGATCGCCGGCTGGCGGCGGGTGAGCAGCTACCGCTGGCCGGCGTGCCGTTCACCGTCAAGGACAATCTTTGGCTCGAAGGCCGGCCAGCCACGTTCGGCTCGAAACTTTTCGAAGGGTTTATCGCGCCCCGGGACTCCTGGGCCGTAGCGCGCCTGCGCGCGTTAGGCGCGGTGCCGCTGGGGGTCACCAACTGTTCCGAATTTGCCTGCAAGGGCATCACCGCCACGCCGCTGCATGGGCAAACCTCCAATCCATGGGATCTGTCACGCACGCCAGGCGGATCGTCGGGCGGCGCGGCGGCGGCGGTCGCGGCCGGGCTTGGGCCGTTAGCCCTTGTCACCGACGCCGGAGGCTCCACACGCAGGCCCGCGGCGCACACCGGGCTGGTGGGCATGAAGCCCACCCTGGGCCGTGTTCCCAATCCCTGGGGCTTTAACGACCCCAACCATCTGCTGTCGGTGATCGGCCAGATTGGACGCGATGTGGAGGATGTGGCCAGCATGCTCGACGCCCTGACCGCCTGGGCACCTGACGATCCCCTGTCCAGCCCCGCGTTTTCCCAACCGGACGTCATGGCACAGTTGAAAACACCGCTCCCGCGCTTGCGTTTGGCGTGGTCACTGGACTTGGGATGCGGGTTGCCGGTGGACGACGACGTCGCCGCAGCGCTGCAGTCTGGAGTCGACCGGCTCCGCACCGCGGGATGGGTCATCGAAGATGCGCATCCGCAATGGCCGGAGGCGGCGCGCGAGTACCCGCTGATTGCTTTGCAACAGGCCGGCTTGGCCCAGCTTTTTGGCGAGCGTTGGCGAACAACCCCTGAGCTGTTCGATCCGGACATTGGCGAACAGATCGAACTGGGCTTCAGGGTCAGTGGCCAACGCTTGGCGGAACTGCTGCGGCTGCGCGAACAGATCCATGCAAGCTTCGCGCGCTTTTTCGAGCAGTATGATGCACTGCTGTGCCCAGTGGCCCCCGTTGAAGCTTGGCCGCTGGGCCAATTGGGGCCACCACAAATCGGCGGCATGCCCGCAGGACCACGCGGGCACGCGGCCTTCACGCCATTGTTCAACTATGCGAACTTGCCAGCCCTGTCACTGCCCTGCGGCAGCGGGGCCCAGGGCCTTCCGGTGGGCTTGCAGATTGCCGGACCACGCTTCGCCGATGCCCGTGTGCTGCAGGTGGGGTGGCATGCGGAACAACTCTTGGGGCCAGCCCCGGCTTCGCCGTTGATGGCCTCGCTCTAAGAACGTGTTCATTGAGAGGGTGTGAACAACCTCAGCCGAAGAGCGCAGCCGCCAGGTCGTGTTCGTCGCCGGCAGGGAGTCGGCCGAGGCGCAGCGAATGTTCGATGTGATGCAGGTGTTCCACCATCAGCGCCGCCGCGGCATCGCTTTCACCGGCTTCGATGGCCTCGATCAACCGGCTGTGCTCGTCATTCGGACAGGCGGCTGCCATCGGCGCATCAAAGGTCAAGATAGCCAGACAGGTTAGCGGCGTCATCGCGCGCATCATGCGCGCCATCATCCCGCTGCCCGACAACTCCGCGAGCAACACGTGAAAATCACCCGAAAGCCGCAACACCATGCGGCGATCGCCCTTGGCGTGCGCCTCTGCCTCGCGGTCGGTATGCGCCCGCAGTTGTGCGATGGCCGTGGGCTGGGCGCCTTCGGCAATGCGGGCTGTCAGGCGGCGCACCACTGCGGGCTCCATGGAGCGGCGGGTTTCGAGAACGTCATGGGCTTCTTCTGCCGTGGGCGTGGTCACAAAGGCCCCCCGGTTCGGGATCAGCGTCACCAGTTGCTCCACAGCCAACCTTTGCAATGCGCCGCGCACTTGTGTCCGGCTCACGTGAAACAGTTCCGCCACACGCTCTTCGGCCAGTTTGGTACCAGGCAGAAGGCGGTATTCAACGATGGCGTTGTACACGCGTTGGTGGATGTCGGCCTGCGAGGCGGGTTTGCCGCGCGGGGCGAGCTTGTAGGCGCTGGATGAAGTCGAAGACATGCTTTGCATGGATACAAAAACCATGCCAATGGTATCCAAATTGTGATCCTATTTCTCAATTTTCCGGAAGTAACGGAACTGAGAGGAGGTCTTCATGACTTTTTGCAAATAAGAATCATTCTCGATTATGATGATTCGTCCACACAGTCGTTTCGAGGCCATTCATCCATGAACGATACCCCCGCCAAACCCGGGCTTGCCCCATACGGCGCGCCGTCCCCCTCCTGCAGACCGGCTGGCGATACCGCCCCAGGCGGCGAACGCGCTGCCGGTGTCCATGCCCGCCATTTGCCTGGCCCCCTGCTACCCGAGTGGAAGGCGCTTATGCGCAGGGGCATGAATGCGGATCGGGGCCGGGCGCCCGAGCAAGCGCAGGCGCTCTATCTGCTCGCACGGGACATCGCGCAGACATTGCTCGAGGGGTCAGCGGACCCGATGCCGGCCGACGACCGTGTCGCCGCTTTTGTGGTCACTCATCTGAACCTCTCGGATTCTTTCTCCGATGCGGGACAGCCGGAAGCCGCGGTCCCCCATCTGTGCAGTGCGCACCGGAAACTGATCGCGCTGCTGGTAGTTGACGGCGTGGCGTCCGACCTGCGCCAGGCGGCCTGGCGCCACTCCCGGGAAACCCATGCCGCGCTGATCCAGCACCTGTCCGAATACGGTGACCATCCCGACATCATGGCTGCGCTTCACACGGGGTGCATTCCCATGACCGCGCCCGAGACGCCCGCGCATTGATCTTCGCGCCCGCCTTTTCCTTCCGCACCCACTCCATTGCCACCATGCCTTACACCCTGCCTGAGCTCGGCTACACCTACAACGCGCTTGAACCGCACATCGATGCGCAAACGATGGAAATTCATTACACGAAGCACCATCAGACCTACGTGAACAATCTCAATGCCGCGCTGGAAGGCACCGAGTTCGCGAACCTTCCCATTGAGACCCTGATCGCCCGCACGGCGTCACTACCTGAAAATCTGCGAGCGCCCGTGCGCAACAATGGCGGCGGACATGCCAATCACAGCCTGTTCTGGAAAGTGATGTCCCCCACTGGCGGTGGCTTGCCCACAGGCGATCTCGCCAAAGCCATCGATGCCGAACTAGGAGGCATCGATGCCTTCAAGGATGCCTTCACCAAAGCCGCACTCACCCGCTTCGGCAGCGGCTGGGCCTGGCTATCGGTAGACAAGCAAGGAAAACTGGCGGTCGAGAGTTCTGCCAATCAGGACAACCCGGTCATGGCCGACATCGGATCGGGCAACACGGGGATTCTGGGGCTCGACGTCTGGGAACACGCCTATTACCTCAAATACCAAAATCGCCGCCCTGAGTACATCGCGGCGTTTTACAACGTGATTGATTGGCCCGAGGTGGCTCGGCGCTACTCGGCGGCACGAAGCTAAGTGAATACCGGCTTTCGCTGGTATGACGATGCGAGCGCCGAATGGCCGTTGATTTGGCCATGCAAAGGGCTCCCAACGGATGAGCAGATGAGGGCTGATTCTGCTGGCCCCTATGACTGGCGTCCTGGGATTTCGCGCACGCCGCCAATCCTGAAAAATCCCCCAGAAATGTTCCCAAGACATTTCCGGCAAAACAAAAAGCCTTCCAGGTCATTGATCTGGAAGGCTTTTTACCAATGGTTAGTTGGTAGGCGCGATTGGACTCGAACCAACGACCCCCACCATGTCAAGGTGGTGCTCTAACCAGCTGAGCTACGCGCCTGAAGATTCGAAGGGGCGTAGTGTAGCAGATCCTTTAGCGCCTTTTGGCAACACGCACACCAGAAACTTCCCGGACCATCCGCAAGACCTGCGCCAAGCGCTGTGTATCGGCTACTTCGACGGTGAAAGTCATCCAGGCCCAACCCTTGACGGACTGAGTCTTCACGCCGATCACGTTCATCTTCTCGCGGGCAAAGACATCGGAAATGTCGCGCAGCAAACCCTGCCTGTCTGTGGCTTCCACCGCCACGTCCACTGGATAGGCCACGCTTTGGCGGGCAGCGGAATCGCTCCAGCCCACATCGATCACCCGGTCTGGGTCACGCGCCAGCAGATCGCGGAAATTGGCGCAGTCACGACGGTGCACACTGACGCCACGGCCACGGGTGACAAACCCGCCAATCTCGTCGGGCGGCGCAGGTTTGCAGCAGCGTGCCGGCTGGGTGAGCAGCGAATCGAGGCCCACCACGAGCACACCGCCACGCGCGGTACTGGCCGGGCGCGCCTTGCGCAACAGCACCTGCTCGTCAGGATCCGGCTGCGGCTCAGGCGGGCGCAGCACAGTCTCGATACTGCGCAGAGAAAGCTCATCCTTGCCGACCGTCTCGAAGAGTGCGTCGGGTGTCTTGAAGCCCAGATCGCTCGCCAATTGATCAAGCGACAGCGCTGTGCGGCCCTCGCGCTGCAGCAGCTTCTCGACCATCTCGCGGCCACGCGCCACGGTCTCGCGCGTGTACTGGGCGTTGAACCAGGCGCGCACCTTGGCTTTGCCCCGTGAACTGGCCAGGTAGCCCAGGTCCGCATTGAGCCAGTCGCGCGAAGGGCCGCCCTCCTTGGCCGCGTTGATCTCGACCGTCTGGCCGTTCTGCAACGGGGTGTTGAGCGGCACCATGGCGCCGTCGACGCGCGCGCCGCGGCAACGGTGGCCCAATTCGGTATGCACCGTGTAGGCGAAATCAACGGGAGTCGCACCGGTCGGCAGCTCGACAATAGCCGCCTCGGGTGTGAGCACATAGATATGTTCGTCGAACAGGCCCTGCTGCGGCTCGCTGCCCGTGAGGTCGCGCTCCCAGGCCAGCAATTGGCGCAGCACCGCGATCTTCGCGTCGTATTCGCTGGCAGCCACCACGCCCGCATAACCTTTGGTGCCTGCCTCCTTGTAGGCCCAATGCGCTGCCACGCCGTGCTCGGCGTGCTGGTGCATCTCCGGGGTTCGGATCTGGATTTCCCAGGCCAGGCCATCGGCATCGCGCACCACAGTATGCAGAGACTGATAGCCGTTGATCTTGGGGCGCGCGATGTAGTCGTCAAACTCGTCAGGCACCGGGGTGTACTGCTCATGCACCCAACCCAGGGTGGCATAGCAATCTGCCACGGTGGGCACCAGCACGCGCAGCGCGCGCACATCGAACACCTTGTCGAAATCCAGCCCCTTGCCCCGCATCTTGCGCACGATGCTGGAGATGTGCTTGGGCCGGCCTGATACCTTCGCGGCAATGCCTTGCGCACACAGGGCCTCCTCGATGACGGCGCGGCGCTGGGCCATGGCAGCCTCGCGCTCCACGCGGCGCTCGTCCAGCAGCGACGCCACCAGCTTGTAGGTATCAGGCTCCTGGGCGCGGAAAATCAGGTCTTCCATCTCCCACTTGATCTGCCAGATACCCAGCCGGTTGGCCAGGGGCGCGAAGATTTCATGCGATTCACGCAGCAAGCTGGGTGAAGGCGGCCGGCGCATGGCCGCGCAATACCGCAAAGTCTGCAGCCGCGAGGCCAGGCGCAGCAGCACCACGCGCAGATCACGGCTGAAAGCCAGCAGCATCTTGCGCACGTTCTCGGCCTGCTGGCCGGCTTGCTCGGAACCTGCAGCAAGCTCCTGCCGGCCGGCGCGCGAGCGCTGCTGGACACGCTCCAGCTTGGCGGTTTCCACCGCAAGCCGCGCGAAACTGTCGCCGAAAACCTTGCCGATCACTTCGGCGGGCCGGTTGAGCTGCTCGCTGGCATAACTCAAATACACCGCGGCCTGCATGGCTTCGGAGCCACCGATGGTTGCCAGGATGTCCGCGACGGCATCCGCATGCGCAAGCACGTTCTCGCCTGTTGCAGTGACTTCGTCCGCAATCAGAGGCTCGGCGAAGGCACGGGCGCGGGCACGCACGTCATCCAGCGCCGGCAGGGATTGAGCCGTTGCCGTGATCAACTCTGCCACAGGCTCGCCGGAAGCCAGCATGGAGGTCGGCAACTGCTTCATGATGCGTTGGGATGGCCCAGCAAAAAATCAAGCACGGTGCGCACCTGATCTTCGGCCACCAGGGTAGGTGCATGGCCAATGCCTGCAAATTCAATGACCCGCGCGCGGGGTCCTTGCTCGGCCATGGCTTGCGCGGTAGCAGGCGACAGCAGATCCGAAACCGCGCCACGCAACACCAGCGTGTCGGCTGTGATCTGCCCATAGATCTGCCACATGGCCGCCTCGCCCTGAATCGAAGCTTCGCGCGTCAGGTGGCCATAGGGCACGGCGATCGCGGGATCGTAGTGCAGGCGAAAGCCGCCTTCCGGCAACGGCTTGAACATGGGGCGCGAGAGCGCCAGCCATTGCTCATCGGTGTGCGGGCCGAAGCTGGCGGAGATGGCGCGCATGGCCGCGGCCCCTTGCTCCACGGTGGCAAACGTGCCGCTCTTGCCCAAATACTGGCCGATCCGCTCCAATGCGCTCCATTCGATGCTGGGGCCAACATCATTGAGCACCAATCGGCGTACCGGCACCGGCAAGGGAAGACTTGGCATGCCCGCCAGCGACATGCCGATGATGCCGCCCATGCTGGTTCCCACCCAATCGAGCGTCTTCAAGGGAGCGCTCTGATGAAGCCGCGTCAGCATGGCCAGCATGTCGCCGACGTAGGTCGTGAACTGGTAGCCCATCGGGTCCTTGAGCCAATCGCTCTCTCCGCGGCCGACGACGTCCGGGCAAACCACTCGCACGGGCTCGCCCATTTCCGCGGCGCGCTTGAGCAGGGCCCGCGCCAGAACATCGAAATCGCGCCCCTGGCGTGAAAGGCCGTGCGCGCAAACAATCAGGTGCGGTGCTGCGGCATCGCCCCATTGCCACCAGGCCATACGGTGACCTTCAGCAGAATCAGAGCATTGGACATGATGCAGCGTGGGCTCGGTCATAGTATGAAGCAATTTAGGTACCGTCCCGGCATCGTAATTCAATTATCAAAGGAGACTAGCGTAGTGGGCCTCAGCCCTTCTCTCAGAGGGGGAGAAACCCTGAGAGCACGTTCACGATCTCCGCATGGATTCCGTGCGCGAAGCCCTTGGACGTGCTCCGAACGAGTTCCTGTACTCCCCCGAATAGGGGCGGCTAAAGCCCTTAGCGCGCCTGCACCGAGCCCGAGACAGTGACTTGCACCACACTCTTGCCCGGCTCGACCGCCACGGGCGCCGCATCGGCTTCCTTGCTAAAGCCGCGCGCTTGCATGGCCATGGGGCGCGGACCGGGGAAGCCCGCATCATTGCTGTCCACCGTGACCTCCTTCAGGCTATAGCCGCCGAAACCAAAAGCCTTGGTGATTTCGGTGGCGCGCGCCTTGAAGCGCTCGATGGCCTCGGCCTGCGCTTCACTTTGTACCTTGGCTCGCTGCTCCCGGCTCAAGTTGAAGGAAACGTTGCCGATGGACATGGTGGTGGCCCGTGCCGCAGCCTGGGTGATGCGCGGGAAATCCCGCCCTTCCAGCAACAGCTCTGCGTGGCCCTGCCAGCCATTGATCTTGCTGTCTTTGCCGTAGCGTGGATTGACACTGAAAGTGCCCGTTCGCACATCCATCTGTCCTGGCTGCGCGGTCTTCTTGACCTCCGCCAGTGCCGCATCGAGCGCCTTGCGCAACTCATCCTGCACGCCCGCGGCATTCGAGCCTTCGCGCGTGGCGGTGAGCGAGAGGGTCAGCATGTCCTGCACGACTTCCACCTGGCCCGCCGCCGAGAGATGAAACACGTTCTGCGAAGGGGCCGGAGCGGCCTGCGGCGCCTGAGCATGGGCTGCGGTACCGGCTGCGCATAGTGCCAGGGCGGCCAGCAAGGCGGTGCGGTTCTTCATGAGTAGGGTCCTTTGACAAAGTGTGAATCATGGCCTTTCCGTGGCTTGGTGCGACCGCGCCCGCCATAACGGAAAGTACAAAGATTGAAGTTGGTGCCAAAGGTGCCCAGGTTCAAGAGGGCGCGTCAGATTTCGGATTTCAGATTGTGAACACGCGCTCTATAAACAACACGCGCCCTGAAGTGCTCTTACGGCAAGCGAAAGTCAGCGGCGGACGGGCAGGATATCGGGCCCGGCCATCCGGCTGCCCGCCATACCGTTGCTCACGTCGGCCTGGCCTGCCGCGCGGCGCACCTGATCCCGCAGCTCCGACCGCTCTGCCGGCGTCAATCGGCGCTCCACCATGGTGGATTCTCCGCCCGATTCGCGCTGCTGCGTCTGAATCGTCATCCATAGAGCGCTTCGCTTGATAGGCTCATTTTGCGGGGTAGCCGAATAAGGCGCTGTGGCCTGCGTGATCGTGGGCTGCCCTTGCCCGGCGCCTTCGCCGACAGGCTGCGCCCACACCCCCCTCAGCAACGCGGTGGTGCCCATGAAAAGAACTGCGATTTTCGATACCATCATCATGACAAGCAGTACCTTCTCATAGGGTTGAGTATTTGTCCTACAGAAGTGCCCAATCACGGGCAACAGTTGTAACTCTGTGAAAACCTGTTCGGGAAAACCCCAAATGCGCCGGAAATCGCTGTAACAATGGGGCTGTTACAAATTCGACCAAGGACTTCGATGAGCCAGGTTGCCAACCGAACTGACAAGATTGCCGTCGTCGACGACGACGCGCGTATCCGCGATTTGCTTCGCCGCTACCTCTCCCAGGAAGGGTTTGAAGTGATTGTGGCGGAAGACGCCAAAGCACTGTCGCGCATCATGCTGCGCGACACCATTGACCTGATCGTTCTCGATCTGATGATGCCGGGTGAAGATGGGCTTTCCGTATGCCGCCGCCTGCGCGCAGCGGGCGACAAGACGCCGATCATCATGCTCACCGCCAAGGGCGAGGATGTGGACCGCATTGTCGGCCTGGAAGTCGGCGCCGACGACTATCTCGGTAAGCCCTTCAACCCTCGCGAACTGCTGGCCCGGGTGCATGCCGTGCTGCGCCGCCGCCCGCCACAGGAAGCACCGGGCGCGCCTTCGGCAGAGAACGAGAGCGTGGCTTTCGGACCTTTCCAGTTCGACCTGGGCGCTCGTACGCTCCACAAGAATGGCGAGGAAATTTCACTCACGACGGGTGAGTTCGCGATGCTCAAGGCGCTGGTGCGCCACCCCCGCCAGCCGCTGTCGCGCGAAAAACTGGCGCAACTGGCGCGCGGCAGGGAATTCGAGCCCTTCGATCGCAGCTTGGACGTGCAGATCTCGCGCCTGCGCAAGCTGATCGAGCAGGATGCCGCCAGCCCGCGCTATATCCAGACCGTCTGGGGTGTCGGCTATGTGTTCGTGCCCGATGGCGCGGGCTGAGATAACGCTGTTAATCTAACGGCCTATGGCGGCCGTTTCTGATTTCGACGAATCCAGCACTTCGCAGGTGCCGGATGCGGATGTGTTCGACACCATGAACGCACCGCTTGAATATGCGCCCGAATCCGAGGGTGCCGAGGGTGGTTTCAGCCTGTTCTGGCGAACCTTCTTTCTGCTCAGCCTGTTGCTGCTGGGCTCTTCGGTCGGCTGGTATCAGCTGTTCCGCACCCTTGAATATGAACCCCGGGTCATTGAGAACGCGCGGCAAGTGGCCTCGCTGGTCAATCTCTCCCGGGCGGCGCTGGTGCACTCCGATGCCATTGCCCGTGTCTCGCTCATCAAAACGCTGGCCGAGCAGGAGAAAGTACGCATCCTTCCACGGGAGCCTGGCGATAAGTTCGAGCTGTTCGCTCACACCGAGCTGGAGCAGCGCATGAACCGCGAACTGGTCGCCCGCCTGGGACGCGGCACCGTGGTGGCCAGCAGTGTCAACAACGAGCCTGGCCTATGGGTAGGCTTTGCCATCGAGGGTGACTCCTATTGGCTCCTGATGGACCGGTCGCGTATCGGCTCGCTGCTGGGCGGCAGCGCCTGGCTGCTATGGCTGGCTACGTTGGGGGTGATCTCCCTCATAGGTGCAGCCCTGCTGGCACGGCTGATCGACCGGCCGTTGCGCCAGTTGTCCATCGCGGCGGCGCGCGTGCGGGAGGGCGACTACCTGAAAAGCCGGCTTGACGAGCGCGCGCTGTCAAGCGAGGTGCGCGCGGTCAATATCGGCTTCAACCGCATGGCTGACCAGCTCTCGAAAATAGAGCAGAACCGGGCTGAAATGCTGGCCGGTATTTCGCACGATCTGCGCACCCCGCTGGCGCGGCTGCGGCTGGAAACCGAGATGAGCGTGCCGGACCCCGAAGCGCGCGAGCACATGGCGGCCGACATTGCCCAAGTCGACTCCATCATCAACAAGTTCCTCGACTATGCGCGGCCCGATCACGTGAACCTGCAGGCTTTGCCGCTGGCGGAACTGGTCACGGCCAGCGTGATGCCATTCACCGCGCGCGAGGACATGCAGGTGAAAATCGATGTGCCGGCCGACCTTCGTGTCATGGGCGATGAGATCGAGCTCTTGCGCACCCTGTCGAACCTGCTTGAAAACGCGCGCCGCTACGGCCAGACGCCAGGCACCAGTATCACGCAAGTGCATATTGCCGCGGCAGGACGGGACCACTGGGTCATCGTGCGTGTACGCGACCATGGCCCTGGCGTGCGCTCCGAGGTGCTTCCCGACCTGACACGGCCCTTCTTCCGCGGCGACACCGCCCGCACCTCGGCGACCGGCGCAGGGCTGGGCCTGTCCATCGTCGCCAAGATGGTGGGGCACATGGGGGGTACGCTGGTCATGAGCAACAGCTCCACCGGCGGGCTGGTCGCCACCATCCGCCTGCAGCAAGCATCGGATGCGCGCACAGGCTCCATGCTGAAGAAAAAGCGCTAGAACCAACCGTCCGAGCACACCGCCGATGAGCCTCCAGACCCGTTTCATGGGTGCCTTGCTGATCCTGGGCCTGGGCGCAGCGGCCTCCGCGCGCGCGGACTATCGGCCTGAAGGCACTTGCGACGGGCTTCCCGCCATTACCTCCCTCAAGGTGGCCCCTCAGTTCTGCCTGGCTTTGGCGGCATCCCGTCTGGGCATGCCGCGCGGCGTCCTGGCCCTGAGCAACCGGCGGCTGCTCGTGGCCGACATGGGCAGTTGGGATCCACGCCGCGGGCGCCTGCTGGAGTTGGTGCGCGACAAGGACGATGGCGCCTTCCGTGTGCAGGTACTGCTCAAAGGCCTGAACAGGCCACACGGGCTGAGGCAAGATGCCGAGGGAAGAATTCTGCTCGGGGAATCCGACCGAATCAGTTGGCTTGAGCTTCCTGCCAACGGGCAAACGGCGAAACTGCATCCCATTATCACGGAGCTGCCAGCGGACGGCCGGCATCCTCTGAAGACCTTTGCCGTGGGACCCAAAGGCGAACTTTTTCTGAATCTGGGCGCCCCTACGGACCATTGCGAACCGTCATCTTCAGCCGAAAAAAAACCGGCAACCGCCTGCAATGAAGGCACAGGCCCCCAGGCACGCGCGGCCGTGTGGAAATACGAGCGCGTCAGCCCCTCGCCCGAGCGCTGGGAGGGACATCCTTTTGCGCTGGGACTCAGAAACTCGATGGGACTGGCCGTACACCCGGAGTCCCGGCAGCTTTGGCAGGCCGAGAACAGCCGCGATACCCTGCCGGGTGACGTCTACTCGAAAACCCAGCCACCGGATGAGCTGAACGCATTGGCGGAAGGGAAACACTACGGGTGGCCTCACTGCACAGGAACCGACGTGTTCGACAAACGCTTTGGAGCCAAAAGCTGCGCAGACTTCACCTCGCCCGCCAAACTGATTCCTGCGCATGCAGCCCCATTGGGCATGATGTTCTATACCGCCAGGCAGGCTCCGCCAGAATGGCGTGGTGCGCTGGTCATGGCTTGGCACGGCTATCAAAACACCGGGCACCGGTTGATGGCATGGCGGTTCGACTCGAAACATCAGCCTCAAGGAAATGCCGCCCCCTTGATTTCCCGCTGGAACATGCAAGCCAACCGGCATCCGCTTGGCGCTCCAGTGGAGGTGACCCAGGACGAAAGCGGCCGGCTCTGGATCACGGAAGACCGGAACGGAACCCTGCTGGTACTGGTTCCCAAGAAGGAGGGCCACTGATATGCCATGGCCGCGCCTCGATACGCGCGTGCCTGTCTCACTCGAGCTTGATGTTGGCACGCCGGATGATGTCGCCCCATTTCTGATGCTCCGCCATCACATAGGCTTTGGCCTTGGCTTGGGTTGAGCCTGGCGTAGGCTCAACGCCAGACTGAATCATCTTTTCACGCACGCTGGCGTCGTCCTGAAGCTTCATGAGCTGGAGCGACAATTTCTCCAGAAGAAGCCGAGGCGTGCCGCGGGGCACTGCAAATGCAGCCCAGGTCATGGCATCGAAACCCGGATAGAACTCAGCCACAGCCGGAACTTCGGGCAGATCAAAATAGCGCGTAGGAGAACTCACCGCGAGAGCTCGAAGACGCCCCGCCTTCACATGCGTCATCGCCGCCGAGGTCGTCTCGAACAGCGTATCGATCTGTCCTCCGATCAGGTCAGTGAGCGCTGGCGCGGCGCCTTTGTAGGGCACATGAACGAGCTTGGTACCCGAAGTCGCCTTGAACATCTCCATGGCCAGATGATTGGTCACGCCGTTGCCACCTGAGCCGCAATTGAACTCTTTCTTCTTGGCGGCCGCGACCAGATCTGGAAGCGTCTTGAACGGGGAATCGGCTTTCACCAGCAGAATGAGCGGCGACCGGCCTACCAGTCCCACAGGCTCCAGATCCTTCATGGGATCGAAGCCGAGGTTGGAATACAGATGCGGCGCCACGGTCAGCGGCCCGCTCGACGTGAATAGAAGGCTGTATCCGTCAGGTGCCGATCTGGCCACGTCTCTGGCAGCCAGCGTCGCACCGGCGCCAGGGCGGTTGTCCACCACGAACGGTTGATTGAACTTCTTTTGCAGTTCATCCGAAAGGATGCGCGCCAGCACATCGCTCCCCTGCCCTGCGGGAAAGCCAAGAATGACCTTCACCGGGCGCTTGGGCCAATCAGTGGTGTCTGTCGCCTCTGCTCGAATGACCGAGGGAAGCGCCCCAAGGGCGCCCATGGCAAGTAAATGCCTCCGATGAACCATGGTGTAGTCTCCTGATGTGATCGAGATGCCGGTCTCCATCAACTGCACAACCGGCCCTTTTTCATTAAAGGCTCAACCACCGCGATCAACAAGAGACTTCCCCCTCTCCCGCCAAAGACATCATGAGTGTGATGACACGCGCCTTCTTCCTGCGGATGCGTTTGATCCGCCGATGTCTGCTTCAAAATTCATCGGCATGATGAATCCCAAAATACGGCGTAGCGCTCTCTACACGCCAGGCGCAAATCCCACTGTCCTTCAAAAAGCCGCCCGCTCGGACGCCGATGTTCTGATCTTCGATCTGGAAGATGCCGTCGCTCCCGGCGCTAAAGCCGATGCCCGCCAGCATGTGATCAAGGCACTTTCTGACCCCGCTCTGCGCGGGCGTTCAGTCGTTGTTCGCGTGAATGGTCTTGGCACACCATGGTGCGAAGAAGACGTGCGCGCCGTGGCGGGTGCTCCCATCGCGGGCGTGCTCTTTCCCAAGATCAATACCCCGCAGGACGCCCAAGCGGCGCAAACCATGTTGAACATGCACGGGGTTTCGCGAAGCGTCGACCTTTGGTGCATGATCGAAACGCCTCTGGCAATCCTGAATGTTCAGGCCATCGGCCAACTGGCCGGACAGCAAGGCTCACGGATCACGACCTGGGTGCTGGGGACCAATGATCTGGTGAAGGAGTTGCGCGCCAGGCACACTCCTCAGCGCGAAGGCCTTGTACCCATGTTGGCTCTGGTCCTGCTCGCCGCGCGAGCGAACGGCCTCTGCGTTCTCGACGGCGTGCACAACGATGTCAAGGACGAAACCAGCTTTGAGTTCACATGCCAGCAAGGGCGGCAAATGGGCTTCGATGGCCGCACGCTGATCCATCCCAGCCAGATCGCAGGTTGCCACCTCGCTTACTCGCCGACAGATGCAGAGATCACAGATGCGCGCGAGATCATCGAAGCGTTCGCTCTCCCGGAAAACAAGGGCAAGGGCGTCATCCAGCTCAAGGGCCGGATGGTGGAGTTGCTGCATGCGGAAATCGCCGAACAGATCCTGAGGACAGCAACAGCTATCGAACTCGCCGCCGGCGCAAGAGCATCCGATTCACAAACGCCGGCTTGAAAAAATGGGCTGGAGCCGGTCGAAAGAGGCTCCGCCAACCGTTCAAAGCCGCACGGTGACGCACTTCACATGGGTGTAGTGCTGTAGCGCTTCCAAGCCCTTTTCCCGGCCATAGCCGCTGAGCTTATATCCTCCCAGCGGGGTCTCCACGCCGCCAGCCATGTACTCATTGACGTAGACCTGACCCGCTTCCAGAAGACCCGCCACGCGGTGGGCACGCGAGAGATCCCTGGTCCAGATGCCCGCGGCCAAACCATAGTCGGTGTCGTTGGCAATCCGAATCGCATCACTCTCGTTATCGAATGGGATCACACATGCAACGGGGCCGAATATCTCTTCCCTCGCAATGCGCATGTCATTGCGCACGCCGCTATAAATAGTGGGCGATACATACCAGCCGCCCTCCAGCGCAGGGTCGTCCGGTAGATGGCCGCCCACTTCGGCCACGGCCCCTTCCGCCTTGGCGATGGCGTAATAGTCCTGCACTTTCTCATACTGCGCCATGGTCGTCATTGGACCAATCGTGCTGTCGTCTCGACCGATCGTGTAGGCATCCATGGCCTCTTTCATGGCCTCGACGAAGCGATCATGAATCGAACGTTCCACCAGGACGCGAGTTCCTGAGAGGCAAACTTGGCCCGCGTGCGTAAGAAACCCCTTCAACACGCCTGGCGCTGCGGCATCAAGATCCGCATCAGCGAATACGATGTCGGGCGACTTCCCTCCCAGCTCCAGAGTCAGTGGCAACACGCGATCAGCCGCCAGCCGGCCTATTTCCTGGCCCGCCCGAAGCGAGCCTGTGAATGAGACTTTCCGCACCCTCGGGTGCAAAACGAGTGCCTCACCTGCCTCACGTCCTATACCGGTGATCACGTTAAACACGCCTGCCGGCACACCGCACTTGATCAACAGGCGTGCCAGGAAAAGAACTGATCCTGAGGTCGCTTCCGATGGCTTCACGACGACAGTGTTCCCCGCCGACAACGCCGGCGCGCAAGCGCGACCGGCCTGGTTAAGAGGTGCATTCCAAGGAAGGATCGCACCCACCACCCCATAGGGCTCGCGACGCGTATAGGAGTGATAGCCCGCCCCCAAACCAACGGTGTCGCCATGCAAGGCAGTCGCCAAGCCGCCGTAAAGCTCGAAATACTGCGCTGTGCCCTCTATCTCGCCCAGCGCCTGCACCCTGGATTTTCCCGTTTCCAGGCATTCGATCTCAGCAAGCTCGCCGGCCTGATCACGGATGGCATGCGCGGCAGAGGTCAGAAGCCTGCCTCGTGCGAGAGGCCGCATATCTCGCCACGCTGCAAAGGCCTTCTCCGCGGACTGCACGGCGAGATCAACATCCGCAGCGTTTCCACGCCCGACAAGACTGACCGGCTGGCCTCTCCGGGGGTCAAAGCCATCAACATATTCGCCCGAGGACGGCGCGAGCTCCTGACCATTGACAAAATGATGGCGCTTGGGAAGGTTCATGATTTCTTTCCTGTCAGTTCTTACAGCAATCGACGCCACGCTTTCAACGGGCATCGTCAAGAATCATGTCGGCGGCTTTCTCTGCAATCATGATGGTTGGTGCATTCGTGTTGCCGCTAACAATTTCAGGCATGACCGATGCGTCGACGACCCGAAGGCCCTCCACGCCATGCACGCGAAGTTTGGCATCCACGACAGCGAGGCTGTCGTGCCCCATTCGGCATGTTCCGACGGGGTGATAAAGCGTCTGACTATTGCGACGGACGAACTCGAGAATCTGCTCATCCGTTTTCACATTGGAGCCCGGCAAGTCCTCACGCACGACGAGATCGCCCAGAGGAGGCATGGAAGCGATGCGCCGTATCCAATGCAAAGTCGCGATCATGACGCGTTCGTCATCAGGATCGCTCAGGTAATTGGCAATGATTGCGGGTGCCGCCGTCGGGTCAGATGATCGGAGTTCGATGCGTCCCCTTGAGCGAGGACGCAACATCGCGCTGGCAAATTGCACCCCCGCGAAGGGATGCATTTTCAGCTTGTTCTTCGAATCGAATGCAAAGCTGAGAGGCCTGAAACTCAACTGTATATCCGGCACCTCCATCGCCACGTTGCTGCGTACAAATGCCACCGCATGGGAAGCACCAACAGCCAGCGGCCCCTTGCCGCGGAGCAGATAGCCAGCGCCATGGAGGAACTTCTGCCACCCCGAAAGCGACTGATTGAGCGACGCGCCGCGATGCACTTCGTATCCGGCATTCACTGCCAAGTGATCCTGCAAGTTGGCACCAACTCCTGGCAAAGGATGCTCCACTCGAATGCCTTGCCCGGCCAGTTGCGCCGGATCCCCAATACCGGACAGCATGAGCAGATGAGGCGAACCAATCGCGCCTGCGCTCAGGATGACTTGCCGGCGTGCCTGCGCCAGGAATATTGAGCCGTTCCGCCGGTACTCGACGCCAACGGCCCTGCGCTCCCGCAGTTGGACACGAGATACGACCGCTCCTCCGGTGATCGTGAGATTTTTGCGCTGTCGTGCAGGTCCAAGGTAAGCACGAGCAGTCGATGAGCGCTTGCCATCGCCGATGGTGTGCTGCAGGAATCCAACCCCGTCCTGTGTTTCCGCCGCGATATCGCCTTGCCTCATCAACCCCAGTTTCGCGCCCGCCTGAACAAAGGCCTCGGTCGTTCGATGCTGACGATCGGGATAGCTCACTCGCAGCGGCCCGTTGCCTCCCCGGTATTGAGACTCGCCATGGTCGTTGGTTTCGGAACGCTTGAAATACGGCAAGACCTCTTCGGACGACCAGCCCTCATTCCCCAAAGCACTCCATCGGTCATAGTCGTACGCGAAGCCTCGTACATAGACCATGCCGTTGATCGCGCTTGATCCACCCAGAATCTTGCCTCGCGGCCAGTAAAGCTGGCGCCCTGCCAGATTCGGCTCCGGCTCAGTGGAGAACTTCCAATTGATGCGCTGGTCGAAAAATACGTTGCCGACGCCAGCGGGCGTACGGACCCAAAACGGCTCCGCATCCGGTCCAGCCTCCAGCAACAGAACCGAGACCGTGGGATCGGCGCTCAATCTATTGGCCAACACGCAACCGGCCGACCCACCTCCTACGATCACATAGTCATAGGCAGTGTCAGATGTCATGGTGCTCATGGGAAGAAAATCGTCGTTGACAAGGTTAAGCAGCCAGGTATCGCTTCGCCACTTCCGGCCTGGCCTGAAACTCCGCGATGTCCCCTTGGAACACAATGACGCCGTGGTCAATGACGGCGACGCGGGAAGCGATGTCCATGCAGAAGCGCATGTTCTGCTCAGCCACGAGCAGCGTGACGCCCTGTTGGCGAAGCTGAAGAATCAAGGCCTGGATCTGATCCATGATCACCGGTGCCAAGCCTTCGCTGGGCTCATCGAGCAGCAGCAAGTCAGGATTGCCCGCCAGCGCACGGCCTATCGACAACATTTGCTGCTGACCGCCAGACAACAAGCCTGCCGACTTTCGGCGCGCCTCGCCCAATAGGGGAAAGAATTCGTAAATCCTCTGAAGTGGCCAATGGTCTTGCCCTCCAGGCCCCTTCTTCATGCCCAGCCGAAGGTTTCCTTCCACGGTTTGAAGCTTGAAGATCTGACGATCCTCAGGAACATAACCGAGGCCGATATTGGCGATCTGATCGGGGCGCAGTTTCGAAACGTCACGCCCATTCACCTGCACCGCGCCGCCCCGGGGTGGAGCAAGCCGCATGATCGACTTCATGGTCGTACTCTTGCCTGCGCCGTTTCTTCCCAAAAGGGCAACGCAGTCCCCCTGTGCCACGGTCAGATCAAGGCCAAAAAGGATCTGGCTGGTGCCATAGAAGGTTTCCACGCTCCGGACTTCGAGAAGAGGCGTGGTTACCCGGGTGGCGCTCCGTGAGGCAGAAGAGGCATCTGAAAAGGGTGATATGGGCCTCATGCGATCTCCTCGGCATGGCTGCCCAGATACGCAGTCACCACCGCAGGATCACTGCGTACCGCAGCGGGTGCGCCGCGAGCAAGAATTGCGCCGTATGAAAGCACCGTGACGTCCTGAGCAATGGAAAAGACAATATCCATGTCGTGCTCGATGAACAGAACCGTCAAGCCTGTGGTCTTCCAGAGCCTCTGAACCGTCTCGACCATGTGCCACCTCTCCTCGGGCCCCATACCGGCGGTCGGCTCATCCAGCAGCAACACAGAGGGCGACAGACACAGTGCAATACCGATATCCACCATCTTCTGATCGCCGTGGCTCAACTGGGCAACGGGCCTGTGCGCGACAGCGCCAAGCTCCAGCAGCTCGATCACCTCATGGGCTCTATCAAGAGACTGGCGCCGGGGGAACTCTGAAAGCAATCCCTTGACGCCCAGGTGCGACGATGCCATCGCGGCGCTGAAACTCTCCAGAGGCGTGAACGTGGGAAATAAGCTGGCCACCTGAAATGCACGCGCCAACCCACGTGCCGCCACCATCCTTGGCGGCAAGCCTCGCAGTGAGGTACCGTCCAGGAGAATATCCCCTCGATCCGTTCGCACGGTACCGCATATCAGATTGAAAAGAGTGGTCTTCCCCGCCCCGTTCGGACCAATGATGGCAGAGAGACTCCCGCGTGCGAATTCGAGCGAAACACCCTGGATGACGTGGTTGCCACCGAAGGATTTGGAGACATTGTGTATAGAAAGCATGTCTACCCCTCAGTCGTCATCGCCATGGAGGCACCGCCCCCTGAAACGACCGATGCGGGCATCCTTCCCCGCGCCGTGCTAACACGCCGCGCTCTGCGCGCCTGAAACCGCTCATACAGCAAATCGACCGGACCCTTGCGAACGAGAAGGACGATCGCCAGAATCAACAGTCCCAGCACAAGGCTCGTGTTCCCCGTATAGCGAGTGGTACCGTCAATCAAGAGCCGGAGCAGCGCAGCTCCCGCCAATGGTCCGTAGAAAACGCGAGATCCGCCCAGGAGAATGGCCACGATCGCATCGCCTGAGGTGGTCCACAAGGCCATCGTCGGATAAGCGCCCGCCACCAGCAGCGTTGCCAGGGCTCCCGCCACGGATGCGAACATCGCCGAAAGCGCAAACGCCGTCAGCTTCGTGGTGTAAACGTTCACGCCTAGATACGCGCACCTTGATTCGTTGTCGCGGATCATCCGCAACGTCGCACCGAAAGAGGAGCTCACCAAGCCACGCATGGCGAATGCACTGAGACAGAACACGGCTACGATGAACAAGTAGCGAGGAACCCCCGCGGACAGGCTTACACCGAACATTGAGGCTTCGCGCACCATGCCGTTCAGCCCCTGATCACCGCCCGTCACAGGTGCCCATATCTCGATCATGTTGTAGAGCAACATCGCCACCGCGAGCGTGATGAAAGAAAAATGGGTCTCACGCAAGCGAACGCATACGGACCCCACAAGAAACGCCAGCACCGTAGAAGAGCCCACCGCGACGGCGAAGGCCATTGGCGTGTTCCACCCTGCCTGAAGCCCCATGCAGAACGCGTAGGCGCCAGAGGCAAAAAACATGGCGTGCCCAAACGAGACCATGCCTGTATATCCCACCAGCAGATTCAACGACATGGCCAACAGGCCATAGACGAGAATGAATGTCACGATGTCAAGGATTGCTGCTGACGAAGCCACCAACGGAACCAACAGCAGCAGTAACGGCAGGCAATGAAGCAGCAACGCGATCGAAGCCTTGTTTTGTGTTGTCATGAGATCTTCTCCGCGTCCTAGTGAGTGCGCGCGGTGCGCGCGAACAGGCCATTCGGTCTGAGAACCAGTACGGCAGCCATGAAGAAAAACATCACCCCTTCCGTAAACAAAGGGAAACCGATGGATCCGAAAGACCGCGTAAGCCCGAGTAGAAGCGCGGCTACCAGGGCACCCGGAATGGACCCCATGCCGCCAATGACGACTACTACGAACGATTCCAAAAGTATCGAGAACCCGGTACCTGGAAGAATGGCGCGCATCGGTGCCGACAGCGCACCTGCCACGCCAGCCAAGCCGCAGCCCAGGGCAAGAACAATTGCCGCATAGAAATTAATGGGTTTTCCCAACGCTGCGGCCATCTGCGGCAACTCCGCGACAGCTTGCATCGTCAAGCCGAACCGGGTTCGTGTGATCAACAACCAGATGAAAAAGCCAATGGCAGCCGACACCGCCATCAGCACCAGGTAGAAGACAGGGATGACTCCACCTTGAAAGCGTACCGGCGGCAGTCTCATCGACTCTGGCATACCCAAGGAAACGGCTGACGGCCCCCAGATCAGCTTGGCGACATCATCGATCACCATGACGAGCGCGTAGCAAGCCACCAACTGCATCAAGACATCCGCGCCCCTGATCGGCCGCACGACCCAACGCTCGAACAAGATCCCGGCCATTGCCGCGAATAGCGCTGCGCCCAGGACAGCCATCGCATAGCTGCCTGTACCCTGATACACGGAATACGCCGTGTAGGCGCCCAGCATGTAGAACGCCCCATGCGCAAAATTGGCAATGCCAAGAACACCGAATACCAGCGTCAGCCCAGATGCTGTAAGAAACATCAAAAGGCCGATCACCAGGCCACTCGTGGTTTGCGTCACCAAGCAGGAAGATGATGACAGGCAATTCAGCAGCGCATCGAATTCCATGGACTTCTCCTTCAGAAATCCCGTAACTCAGATGTAGCCCTGCTTCTTCTTCCAGGCAGCCTCCTGCTCGAGAATCACCGTCCAGTCCGCGGTGACCCAGTCCTTCACGAAAGGCTCTGCGGGAACTGCCACGCCATAGGCCATCGGATAGTTGATGAGTGTGTTGTCTTCGGCACGCAGAGTCACCTTTCCATCCAGGCCGAACGGCACCTGCACGGTGCTTCCGCGAATAGCCTCGGCTACTTTCACCGCATCGGGATTGCCCTTTGTCGCTCGCAAGCCATCGACAATGAATTGAGCCGCTGCCCCTGTCTGCCAAGACCAGTTGTGAGGCTTGGGGCCTTTGCTGACCTTGACGTAATCGTCATACCATTTCCGGTTTGCAGCTGTAGCCGGGTAGCTCCAGTTGTAGCGGTTTTGAACAAAGAGATTCGGAGGCTGCTGCTTCACGACATCTATGACGCCATAGTCCGAGTAAAGTGGAAGAACATTCAACTTGTCCTTGAACAACCCATAGAGTTCGCCTTGCTCTACAAGCGACATCACATCGCCACCAAAACACAGGGAGTAGATTCCCTGAGGATTCGAAGACAGCATCTTCGTGACTACGTCGGTGAAGTCAGGTGCGCCGAATTTGGGCCAAACCTGTGCAACCACATTCATCTTTCCGCCAAAGTGCCGGAAATAGTCGATGAACTGTTGAGTCGTCTCACGGCCGAAGGCATAGTCTGGAGCGCAGGTCGCCCATCGGGTGATGCCGCGCTCTTTCGCCACACGTGAAATCAGTGCACCGCCGGCAATCGCATCATGGATGCCCTGCCTTGCCACACGGAAGGCCAGGGGATTGAATTTCTTGGGGTCTGCCGTCAGCGAAGAAGCTTCCGAGTTCAGTTGGAAACAGGCGACCTTAGCGTCACGAATACTCTCGTTGATGGCAGCCGCCGCCGAAGAAGACTCGGCGCTCATGATGATGGAGCAGCCGTCTGTTCCGATCAAGCTTCGCATGTTCTTCACCGCCTCCTCCGGCAGATTGCGTGAATCGCGCACAATCAACTCAAGCTTCCGCCCCTCGATACCTCCTCCCGAATTCACCTGATCAAAGAGCAGCTTAGTTGCGACAACCTGGCCGAGACCTGCATACGCGAAGCGCCCTGTCGTCACCGCGCTCATCCCGATCTTGATGCTGCCAGACTGAGCTTTGACAAAGGCCGGTGCCCCTCCGGCGGAAGCGGCGGCCACCGCACCACCTGCTTTCAAAACCTGCCGCCGTGAAAACACTGCCACGGCCCCAGACCCTTGTTCTTCAAGCATTCTTGTCTCCTTGTTTTCCCGCTCTCATCGGGGGTTGATGCGTATGCTGTTCTCGGAAGCGGCATTCGCTGATACGGAGCGCAGTATTTCCGGACGAGCAAAGCGATGTAAAGACGTTTTGACAAATAGCACATACGTGATGCGCCACGTCGCGCGCCACGGGATGCGGACGCATCACATATGTGCTTTCTGTTCGACACAGGTTTCTCCACCTTCGCTTTTGCCGCATAGTTCTTTCCATCGAATGTGGAGCGACAAAAGCGTGAGAACCTCTCCGGACACCCCTGGTGTGCGTGCCGACTCATCGGCCTTGACAGCTGCATTGATTCAGCGATCTTTCGCCGTTGGCCAGGCGCCGCTGCGCCCAGACATGCAGGAGCTTGCGCGGCAATGTGTACTGGATTGGGTCGGGGTCGCGCTGGCCGGCTCCAGCGAGCCATTGGTTCAGCACCTGACAGCGCAGGCCCAGGAAGACGGCGGGCACTCCCAGGCCTCGCTCATTGGAAGCGATCTGAAGGTCAGCATCCGGCAAGCCGCCCTGATCAACGGCGCCACAGGGCATGCGATCGACTACGATGATGCGAATACCGGCGCGCAGGGCCATGTGACCACCGCCGTGCTTCCCGCCACGTTGGCCGTGGCGGAAGCCCAGGGGCTCGGTGGCGATGCGTTGCTCCGCGCCTTTGCCGCAGGCTATGAGATGACTGGCATGGTAGGCCAGTATGTCGGGCGCGAGCACTATGAGCACGGCTTTCACGGCACCTGCACGGTGGGGTCCTTCGGCGCGGCTTGCGCTGCGGCGGTACTGATGGAACTGGATGCCGCCACCACCGCAGTTGCCCTGGGTATCGCCGGCACGCAGGCTGGCGGCATGAAGGCCCAGTTCGGCACGATGTGCAAGCCGCTGCACGCAGGCAAGGCCGCTGAAAACGGCGTCACAGGCGCGCAGCTTGCCGCACGCGGTTTCACCGGCCGGCCGGATCTGCTGGAAGCGGTGCAGGGCTTCGGTGCTGTGACCAGTCCGCGTACCGATGCGCGAGCCGCGCTGAAAATCCCTCAAGGCGGTAGCCATCTTCACCACAACCTGTTCAAGTATCACTCCGCCTGCTATGGAACGCATGCCTCCATCGAGGCGTTGTACTCGCTCCGCCAGGCGCACGGGATCCAGCCAGAAGACGTCTTGAGTGTCGAGCTTGATGTCGAGCCTGGCATGAAACGCATGTGCAGCATTGCCGAGCCCCGCACAGGCCTGGAAGCCAAGTTCAGCCTGAGCCTGAATGCGGCCTTGGTGCTGGCTGGTGAAGACACTTCGTCACCGGCCACTTATTCGGATGAAACCGCACGCCGCTCCGATCTGGTGGCCCTGCGTGACCGCGTGGAGCTTCGGTTCATGCCTGCAGCGTGGCCGTTGATGACCGCAGGCGCCAGGATCCGTACGCATGATGGCCAGGAATTCTCGGCTCACCACGACGCCAGCATCCCTGATGCCGACCTGCGCCGGCAACGCGTGCGCCTGGAACGCAAGTTCATGGCCCTCGCGGAGCCCGCCGTCGGCATGAGCAGCGCCCATACCATCCTCCGCGCGATTGCGGAGATGGAACGATTCAAGGACATCGGTTCGCTGATGTCCTTGCTTAGACAACCCACCAGAAAGCCATCATGAGCCAAGATATCGTCGCGCGCGCCAAACCCCGGGAGAAGGGCTATTGGTATGAGGATTTTGAAATCGGAAGAACGTTCGTTCACCACTGGGGGCGCACGATCTCGCAGGCCGAGAACGCCCTGTTCACCACCCTCACCCTTCACTTCAACCCTCAATACACGAACGTTGAATTCGCGAAAGCGATGGGGCACCGTGACACCCTGGTGAATCCGCTGCTGGTCTTCAACACGGTCTTCGGCCTCTCCGTGCAGGACCTGAGCGAGCACGGCACCGCCTTCCTTGGCGTGAATGAGTTGAACCATGCGGCGCCGTTCTACCCAGGCGATACGCTCTTTGCGCGATCGACTGTGATCGATCAACGCCTCTCTAGCAGCAAGAAGGGCATGGGCATCGTTGGCTGGCATACGCAGGGCTTCAATCAACAGGATGAGTTGATCTGCGAGTTCAAGCGCTCGAATCTGATTTTCCTGCGGGAAGGGCCATCACGATGAACATCTTGATGACCGACGATCGCAGGGCCATCCAGGAGCAGGCACGCGAATTCACCATGCGCGAAGTGCTACCGGTAGCGAACGCCTTGGATCCCGAGAAGGGTGAGATCCCCATGTCCTTGCGGGAGAAGATGGCCGAGATGGGGTACTTCGGCATCCTCATCGACGAAGAGTATGGCGGCTTGGGCCTGGGGGTCTTCGAGTACTGCCTGGTCGCGGAGGAACTGGCCCGTGGCTGGATGAGCGTGGCTTCGCTGATCGCTCGCGCCAACAACCTCCCTGGCATGGAAAAGCTCTCCGCACAGCAAAAGCAGGATCTGATGCCGAAGGTCGCCCGCGGCGAGTGGCTGGGGGCGTTCGCGATGTCCGAACCCAATGCCGGCTCGGATATCGGCAACATCAGCTGCAGAGCCCGGCTGGAGGGTGACTCGTGGGTGATCCACGGTAATAAATACTGGTGCACTTTCGCCGACGGTGCTGACTACCTCGTCGTCATCGCACGTACCAGCCCTGCGCCGGAGGGCAAGAAGCACAAAGGGCTCTCGGCCTTCATGATCCCCAAGAAACGGGGTGAGCTGCCGGAAGGTATCCAGGGCGCGCCAATTCCCAAGATCGGCTATCACGGCTGGAAAACCTGGGAGCTGGCGTTCGACGGGTTTCGCGTGCCCGCCAACGCACTTCTGGGAGAAGAAGGCGAGGGCTTCTACCTTGCCACGCAGGGCTTGGAGAAAGCCCGCGCCCACACGGCAGCGCGTGCGATCGGACTGGCCCGCGGCGCACTGGAAGATTCGATCGCCTACGCTCATGAGCGGGAACAGTTCGGATCCCCGATAGCCGGGTTCCAGGCCATCCGTTTCAAGATCGCGCAGATGGCCACAGACATCGAAGCAGCGCGCCAGCTCAACTATTTCGTCTGCGCTCAGATCGATGCCGGAGGCCGCTGCGATCTGGAAGCCTCCATGGCGAAGCTGTACGCCACGGAGATGGCGGAACGGGTAACCAGCGAGGGACTGCAGATTCATGGCGGCGCGGGATACACCACGCTCCACGCCGTGGAACGCTATTGGCGCGACGCGCGCCTGACCAAGATTTTCGAGGGAACTTCCGAGATCCAGATGCGGATCATTTCGGACCGCCTGCTCGGCAAGCACTAAGGAGACATTCATGAAGCTCAACCTTCTGACCGAACGCGACAATTACTTCGAGGACTTCACGCCAGGCACGGTCATCCGCCACGTGCGCAGCAAGACATTGGAGCCTCTCGATCAGGTGCTGATCACCAACCTGGTGATGAACACCGCATCAGGACACTTCGACGAGGAAGTCATGAAAACCCATCCTGCCGGCAAACGTCTTTCCTTTGGCGGTGTGAACATTGCGATGTTCGTCGGCCTGGCCAGCCAGGACACGGCCGAGAACGCGATCAGCGAACTCGGCATGGACAAGATCCGGCTGCAGGGGCCCGTCTTTCATGGCGATACCTTGACCGCCTACACCGAAGTGCTCGAGGTGCAACCCGCCGGACGCGATGATGCGGGCATCGTCCGGTTCAAGCACTATGGCACCAAACAGGATGGCAGCCTTGTCTTCGAAGGTGAGCGCACAGTACTCATGAAACGCCGCTCACACTGGGGAGCACGCTGATGCCTGCCGCCGGATTTGGCGCACTGGACGGCGTGCGTGTCATTGATTTCACGCAAATGCTCGCCGGCCCGTTCTGCACACAGCTGCTGGCCGACCAGGGCGCTGAAGTCATCAAGATCGAGCCCGTGGAAGGAGAGGAAAGCCGGCAGGCCGGACCGTTCCGGCCGGAAGACAAGCTTCGCGATTTCGGTGGCTATTTTGCCTCGGTCAATCGCAACAAGAGGTCTATCGGGCTCGATCTGAAGGACCCGGCCGCCCGCGGCATCGCGTTGGAGTTGATCGATACCGCGGACGTCGTGGTCGAGAACTACCGTGCCGGCGTCATGGACCGGCTCGGCCTCTCCTATGAAACATTGCGGGAGCGCAATCCCAAGCTGGTCTATGCCTCGATCCGCGGTTTCGGCGATCCCCGCACAGGCAAAAGCCCTTACTCGGAATGGCCTGCATTCGACGTGGTCGCCCAAGCCATGGGCGGATTGATGCAGATCAACGGTCCGGACCGCCACACACCGCTGAAGGTCGGGCCTGGTGTCGGCGATTTGTATCCAGCCACCTTGTGCGCCTACGGTGTCACCGCTGCCCTGTTCCGCGCAGCCCGCACAGGCGAGGGGCAATTTGTCGATGTCTCCATGGTGGATGCGGTACTGGCGCTCTGCGAGCGCACGGTGCACCAGCATTCGTTCCAGGATCTGATTCCTTTTCCTGAAGGAAACAGACACCCCCTTCTCTCGCCCTTTGGGCTTTTCAAGGCCAAAGACGGGTTCGTGACCCTCGCGGCTCATTTCGACGCCATGTGGGTGAAGCTGTGCAAGCTGATCGACCGGCCTGATCTGATCACGGACAGCCGGACCGCCACCGCGGCTGCCCGTGTGGACCACCGGGACTTCGTCTACGAGCAACTGGAAAACTACACGTCCGAGCGCACGAAGCGGGAATTGACGGACCTGCTGGGCGGAAAGATTCCGTTCGGACCGGTGTACAACGTGGCGGAAGTGTTCGCGGACCCTCATATCGCGGCGCGCGAAATGATCGTCAAGGTGGCGCACCCGGGGCTGGACCGCGAGATGTCCATCGCAGGGATTCCACTGAAGATGACAGGCACGCCCGGGCGCGTAGCCCGGCGGGCCCCCATGGTCGGCGAGCACACCGGCGAAATCCTCCGCGAGATCGGGATCCCCGAGGCGCGCGTGAGCGAACTGCGCGCCCAGGGCTCGATTGGCTGAGCACATGCCCGCATGACCGCCTGATCTTGAATTTTTACTTGAAGGAAATTTTCATGGCAACGACTCGCCCTCGCCGTGCCCGCCGCGTGCAGCTTTCAACCCCGGGTTCATCCGAGAAGATGATGGCCAAGGCTGCCGCCAGCGCGGCCGACCACGTTTTCCTGGATCTGGAAGACGCCGTGGCTCCCAGCCAGAAGGTGGCGGCGCGCGGGAAAATCGTGGAGGCCTTGAACACCCTGGACTGGGGCCAGAAGGTCCGGTGCGTCCGCATCAATGATCTCTCGACCGAGTATGCCTATGAAGACATCATCGAAGTGGTGGAAGGCGCCGGACGCAATCTCGATACGATCATGATGACCAAGGTCACGAGTGCGGCGGACGTGCTGTTTGCCGACCGGCTCCTTTCCATGATGGAAAAAAAGCTCAAGCTGGAACGCCGCATCGGCCTGGAAGCCTTGATCGAAGAAGTAGAAGGCATGCAGAACATCGAGTCGATCGCGCGCTCCAGCGACCGTCTGGAATGCCTCATTTTCGGCATGGGGGATTTTTCCGCCTCCATGGGTATCAGCCTCGACGCCGCGATCGGCGGCCACTCGCCCTATCCAGGAGACATGTGGCACTACGCCCGGTTCCGCCTCGTGATGGCTTGCCGGGCAGCAGGGCTGGATCCTGTCGACGGCCCGTATGCGGATTTCAACAACGGCGAGGGCTACAGGAACGAATGCAGCCGTGCCGGCACGCTCGGCTGCGTCGGCAAGTGGGCTATCCATCCGAACCAGATCGCCATCGCCCGCGAGGTCTTCAGCCCTGACCCCGCGAAAGTCGCCACAGCACGCAAGATTGTGCAGGAGTATGCTGCCGCGGAAGCAGCAGGCTCGGGCTCGATCAACGTCGATGGTGTCATGGTCGATGTCGCCACGGTGCGGCTGCTTCGGAACGGCGTTCTCAGCCGTGCTGATCTGTACGGCATGTAAGAACGTGTTCACGATCTAAGGATTCAAGGAGGGCGCCATGCCAAGAAGGGCTCTGAGCAAGGATGATCGCGGCAAATCCGACAAGGAGATGAGCAGCCGCGAGCTGGCTGGCGTGATCAAGTCGGCCAAGCGGGCGCTGGAGCTCTTCGACTACTTTGCAGAGTGCCGCCGCCCGCTGTCGGTCACGGACATCGTGCGCGGGCTGGACTACCCTCAATCCAGTGCGTCGGCGCTCCTCAAAAGCCTGACGAAACTGGGCTACCTGGATTACGACCGCTACCAGCGGTTGTACATGCCTACGCTACGCGTCGCGCTTTTCGGGGGCTGGGTGCAGGACGAGCTCTTCAGCCACAAGAGCCTTTCCCACCTGATTGATGAATTGCGGATCGCCAGCGGCGCCCAGACCATCATCCTGGGCATGCAGAATGACATCTATGTGCAATACATCCACATGGTGCAATCGCCCCGGCAGGACATTCCAGCCTGGTACATCAAGCCAGGCTCGCTCCGCCCCTCTGCCGCTCAGCCACAGGGAGAATCCTGCTGAGCCGCAAAAGCGACGTCGAAGTGCAGCAATTGCTGTGGCGCATCAATGCCGAGGAAGAACCCGACCGGCGGTTACAGGTCGGAGATCTTCTCAAGGAACTGGATCTCATCCGCCGGGAAGGGTACGCCTATACGGAGGGCATGGTCACGCCCCACACTGGCGTCATTGCTGTGGAAATGCCCACGCCGCCGAGCCAGCCCCCTATGGCCCTTGGAATCGGAGGCCCCATCGACATCCTGAGGCAGGAAAAAGACCGCTACCTCGAGCTGCTGCGCCATGCACTGCAGCCCTACCAAGTTCGAAGGTCTCCTGTCAGGCTTTGAATTAATCTCTATTGCTTGCCTGCCGTCTGCGCATAAAGAAGCACGGCAGCACGCGCCTCGATCGACACCCCCTGTCCTACAGGCCCCAGGCGTTCAGCGGTCTTTGCTTTCACGTTGACCTTCTCCGGGGCCACCTGAAGCACTTCTGCGATGCGTTGGCACATGGCGCCGATGTATGGCGCCAGGCGCGGCGCCTGCGCGATCACGGTGCTGTCGACGTTGCCAATCCGCCAGCCCTTTTCACGCACGCGGCGCGCGGCTTCGGTCAACAGCGTGGCGGAGTCGGCTCCACTGAAGGCTTCATCGGTATCGGGAAAGTGCCGCCCGATATCACCCAACCCTGCCGCACCCAGGAGCGCATCGGTGATCGCGTGCAGCAACGCGTCGGCATCCGAATGCCCGAGCAGGCCATGTGTGTGGGGAATCTGGACACCCCCCAGCATCAGCTTTCGGCCAGGCACCAGGGCGTGCACATCCCAACCCTCTCCAACGCGAATGGGGGGGAACAGATTAACGTCGCTCATCTCTTTCGGCCTCTCAGGATAGCCTCCGCCAAGGCGAAATCCTCGGGGTACGTCACTTTGAAATTGCTCGCACTGCCAGACACCAGGAGCGGGGAATGGCCCGCTGCTTCCATGGCGCTGGCCTCGTCAGTGATGCCAGCAAAGCCAGCACCCGCATGCGGCGCCAGCGCATCCCGCAGCATGCCGACGCGAAACATCTGCGGTGTCTGCGCCAGCCACTTGTGGCTGCGATCAATGGTCTCACCCACGCGGCCGTCTTGCTCGCTTTTCAGCGTGTCAGCCAAGGGCAGCGCCAGCAGGCCGCCAATGGCGTCAGGCAGGCAGGCATCGATCAGTGCCTCGATCTGAGCGGGGGTCACGAGGCAGCGCGCCGCATCGTGGACCAGCACCCAATCACCTGGATCGGCGCCTTGAGCCAGCAATTGTTCCAAGCCGTTGAAGACGCTTTCGGCCCTGGTCTTGCCACCGCAATCGGCCACGGAAACCAAGGGGTTCGGAGTCTCAAGAAAGCGGTCGCCCGCCGCGACCACGACCAGCACGCGCGCCATGCGGGGTACCGCCGCGAAGGCTGCCAGCGTATGCAGCACCATGGGCTGGCCGGCCACCGGCTGGTACTGCTTGGGCTGGACGGTGCCCGCACGCGAACCGGTACCGGCGCATGGCAGCAAAGCAAAGCAACGTTCCGGCAAACTCATCCGCGGATCACTCGCCATTCAAGAGCGCCCACATCCGGCCGGGTGAAAGCGGCATTTGCAGGTGCGGCGCCAGATCGGCGCGGCCCGCGCGCGCGAGCGCATCCGCCACGGCGTTGACGATACAGGGCGTAGCACCGATGGTGCCCAGCTCGCCCACGCCCTTCACGCCCAAAGGGTTGTTGGTGCAGGGAGTCGACTCGTCCATTTCTGTCTTGAACAGCGCGGCCATATCGTGGGCGCGAGGCGCGGCATAGTCCATGAGGCTGCCGGTCATCAACTGGCCGGAATCAGGGTCATACACCACCTGCTCCATCAACGCCTGGCCGATGCCCTGCACGGCGCCTCCATCAAGCTGGCCACGCACGATCATCGGGTTGACCACACGGCCGACGTCATTGACTGAAGAGTAAGCCACGATCTCCACAGTGCCCGTATGCGGATCCAGCTCGATCTCGCTGATGTGGCAGCCATTCGGCCAGGTGGGACCCGCCACGCGATGGGTATGGTCGACGAAGATCTGCCCGCCCTCCTGCTTGGCAGCGAGCTCGAACAGGCCAATGCCATGATCGGTGCCCACTACTTCGAAGCGGCCGCCCGCATAGCGGATGTCTGGCGGCGCGGCTTCCAGCTCCCGGGCAGCCAGTTGCCTGGCTTCCTCGATGGTGCGCTCGGCCCCTGTCTGCATGGCGGAACCACCGGTGAAAAGCGAGCGCGAGCCGGCGCTGCCGAAACCGTTGCCCCGGTCCGTATCGCCCAGCACCACTCGCACCTGGCTGATCGGCACGCCGAACGTGTCGACCACCAACTGGGCCAGCGTGGTGGCAATGCCTTGGCCCATCTGATTGACGGCGCTATAGACCTCGATGATGCCGCCGGCCTGCACGCTAAGGGTGACCCGCTCTTCCAGCGCATTGCCCCCCGTCCACTCCAGGAATGTGGCGATACCCAGTCCGCGCCACAAGCCGCGCGCCTTGGATTCCGCCGCGCGCTGCTCGAAGCCATCCCAATCGGCCCGCGGAAGCGCCTGATCCATCACCCGTTCGAAACGGCCCACATCGTAGATCTGCCCCATGGGATTGGTGTAGGGCATCTGCTCGGGCTGGATGAAGTTGCGCCGCCGCAGCTCGACACGATCGATGCCGGTCTGGCGAGCGGCCTCGTCCATCAGCCGTTCGATGTTGAAAATGGCCTCTGGACGCCCCGCACCCCGGTAGGCACCGGTGGGCGCCTGGTTGGTGAGCACAGCGCGAAAATGGAAATCGATCACCGGCACGTGGTAGACGCTCGTCTGCACCCATGGGCCGATCAGCAACTGGATCGCGATACCGCTGCCGGTGGCATAAGCGCCTACGTTGGCATCGGAATGCACGCGCAAGGCCAGGATTTTCCCGCCGGCATCCATCGCGAGCTCGGCATGGGCTTGCAAATCGCGCCCATGCGAGGTGCTGAGAAACTCCTCGCTGCGGTCGGCGCGCCAGGATACTGGCCGGCCGGTGGCGCGGGCAGCCCAAGCGATCACGGCGTCTTCGGCGTAGGAACCCGCTTTCATGCCGAATCCGCCGCCCACGTCTCCCACGCGCACGCGCACAGCCTCGGGTTCCACCCCCAGGACATTGCTGACAGATGCGCGCACGGCCGTCGGCATCTGCGAGCTGATGTGCATATCGACGCGGTTGTTCGCCGCGTCCCAGGCCGCGCGCACGGTACGCGGCTCCAGGGTGAGGGCCACCAGGCGCTGGTGCGTGAGGTCCAGCTGCACCCGGTGCGCCGCGCGCTCGAACGCAGCCGCAGTAGCAGCCGCGTCGCCGTGCCGGGCCTCACAGGAAATGTTGTCAGGGGCGGCGTGCCATACCGTTGCGCCGCCGTTCAGCGCGGCGGCCAGCGTGGGTACGGCCGGCTGCTCCTCGTAATCCACGAACACGGCCTCGGCCGCATCGCGCGCCTGCTGCAGGCTATCCGCCACGATGGCAGCCACCGGCTCGCCCACGAAACGCACGGTGTCGCGGGCCAGCACCGGCCGCGGCGGCGTGGCGCAATCGCTGCCATCGGCCCGCTTGAAGCCCGCGCCCACCGCCATGGTGCCGGCATCGGCAAAATCCGCGCCCGTCAGCACCGTGCGGACGCCAGGCATGCCCCGGGCAGCCTCTGCATCCACCGCGCGCACATGGGCATGGGGGTACGGAGAACGAACGAATACCAGGTGGCCATCGGCCGCTTCGCTCAGATCGTCGGTGTAGCGCCCCTGGCCTTTGAGCAAGGCTTCATCTTCCAGGCGGCGCACCGCGTGGCCGCTGCCGAAACGGGCGGCAGTATCCAAAGTGGTGGTCATGGGGGTGAATTCTGTGAGTTCGCGTAAGAGGGAGCTGTCAACTATAGAGGCAAGCATGCCTTTCTGCTTGAACATGCCTGGCTATGCATCTGCGCAGAAACCCGCCCCTCCAGAGCATAGGTATCTGCACATCTGTTCCCGTCATTCCCGCGAAGGCGGGAATCCAGGGTTACGTGGCGCTACGCCAGCAAAAGCACTCGCGTTCCATCCCCATTCTGCCAATCCCACTGCAAACCATGTTGGGTATCCGCGCTTCTTTTCCCTGGATTCCCGCCTACGCGGGAATGACGAGGATGAAATCCAAGGATGTGTAGATACCTATGCCTCCAGGGAAACGGCATCAAATCCCCCAGGTTCATTCTGTTTTCGTAAAATCAACAGCTTGACCTGAAGCCATACCCCCGCCCATCGCGGCCCGGGGGTTTTGTCGTTTTCGTTACGCATCATGGATTTGCCCAAACTCACCCCCGGCAAGCGTTTCACCCTGCCGCGCCCGCCCGGCTCTGCAGACGCGCTGATGCTGGCTCAACTGGCCGCCCGCGAGAAGGTGGCCGGCCGGTTGACGGCCATTTTCACCGCCGATCCGGCCGACGCACGCCGGCTGCAGGATGAGCTGGCCTTCTTCGCGCCCGAGTTGCGCGTGGTCATGTTTCCGGATTGGGAGACCCTGCCGTACGACAGCTTCTCGCCCCATCAGGACCTGATCAGCGAACGCCTGGCTACCTTGTGGGCGATCAAGCAGCGAGAAACCGACGTGGTGTTCGTACCCGCGACCACGGCGCTCTACCGCCTTGCGCCACCTGCCTTCATGGCAGGCTACACATTCCATTTCAAGACCGGGCAGAAGCTTGATGAAGCCGCCCTGAAGTCGCAGCTGACACTGGCCGGCTACACGCATGTCACCCAGGTTTCTGCGCCGGGCGAGTATGCGGTGCGCGGCGGCCTGATTGATCTGTTTCCCATGGGCAGCCCGATGCCCTACCGGGTGGATCTGTTCGACGATGAGATCGACTCCATCCGCAGCTTCGACCCGGACACCCAGCGCAGCCTGTATCCCGTACCGGAAGTGCGTCTGCTGCCCGGGCGCGAGTTTCCGATGGACGACGACGCGCGTGCCAAATTCCGCAATCGCTGGCGCGAACTGCTGGAGGGCGATCCGACCAAGAGCCGTATCTATAAAGATATGGGCAACGGCGTGGCAACGGCTGGCATCGAGTACTACCTGCCGCTCTTCTTCGACCACACGGCCACGGTGTTCGACTATCTGGGTGAGGAAGCCGTGCTGGCACTGCATGGCGATCTGGAAGCAGCCTTTCAGCAGTTCTGGCAGGACACCCGCGAACGCTACCGGCTGGCCCAAGGCGATCCGGAGCGGCCCGTGCTGCCGCCGGACACTCTGTTCCTGGATGCGGAAGGTTTTTACCTCGTCGCCAAGCCGCATGCGCAATTGGCACTCCGCGCACCCTCCCCGCCGCTGCGGCCGGCCAGGAAGACTCCGCTGGCGAAATGTCCAGTGCCTTTGCCGAGTTCGAGGCTCTGCCCCCGTTGACGGTGGTGCGCGGGGCCGAGGATCCGCTGGCCCGGCTGCATGCCCATATTGCCGCCACGCCTCAACGCGTGCTGCTGCTGGCCGAAAGCGACGGCCGGCGCGAAAGCCTGCTGGACTTCCTGCGCGCCTCGGGCTTGAACCCGCCGGCTTTCGATTCGCTGGCCGAGTTCCTGGCTACGCCTGATGAAAAAACCGGCATTGCCACCGCCGCCGTGGCGCAGGGCTTCGCCTGGCAGGAAAGCGGCATCGATCTGGTGACGGAGACAGAGCTGTTCGCCACCGGCGCCAGCACGCGCCGCCGCAAGAAGCAGGAGCAGGTGAGCGATGTCGATGCGCTGATCAAGGATCTGAGCGAGCTCAATGTGGGAGATCCGGTGGTGCATACGCAGCACGGCATTGGCCGCTATCGCGGTCTGGTGAACATGGATGTGGGGGGCAAGAATCCTGACGGCTCGCCCGCGTTGCAGGAATTCCTTCATCTCGAGTATGCGGGCGACGCGGTGCTGTATGTGCCGGTATCCCAGTTGCATCTGATCGGCCGCTACACCGGTGTGTCGGCCGACGAAGCGCCTCTGCACAAGCTGGGCAGCGGCCAATGGGAAAAAGCCCGGCGCAAGGCTGCCGAGCAAGTGCGGGACGCCGCCGCCGAATTGCTGAACATCTACGCCCGCCGCGCCGCGCGCGAAGGCCATGCCTTCCGCTATTCGCCGCAGGACTACGAACAGTTCGCCGCCGACTTCGGTTTTGAGGAAACCGCCGACCAGAAGGCCGCCATCCATGCGATCATCCAGGACATGATCAGCCCGCAGCCGATGGATCGCCTGGTGTGCGGCGACGTGGGTTTCGGCAAGACCGAGGTGGCCCTGCGCGCCGCGTTCGTCGCCGTCACCGGCGGCAAGCAGGTAGCCTTTCTCGCCCCCACGACGCTGTTGGCGGAGCAGCATTTCCAGACGCTGCAGGACCGCCTTGCCAAGTGGCCGGTGAAGGTGGCGGAGATGAGCCGTTTCCGCTCCCAGAAAGAAATCAACGCCGCGCTCAAGGGTATCTCTGACGGCAGCGTGGACATCGTGGTAGGCACGCACAAGCTGTTGTCCGAGAAAACCAAGTTCAAGAACCTGGGCCTGCTCATCATCGATGAAGAACATCGCTTTGGCGTGCGCCACAAGGAGGCAATGAAGCAGTTGCGCGCCGAGATCGACGTGCTCACACTCACCGCCACGCCAATTCCACGCACCATGGGCATGGCGCTGGAGGGCTTGCGCGACTTGAGCGTCATCGCCACAGCGCCGCAGCGGCGGCTCGCCATCAAGACTTTCGTGCGAAACGAAGGCACGGGCGTGATCCGGGAAGCGGTGCTGCGCGAATTGAAGCGCGGCGGACAGGTGTACTTCCTGCACAACGAGGTGGAAACCATCGAAAACCGCCGCCAGGCGCTGGAGAAGATCCTGCCCGAGGCGCGCATCGCCATCGCGCACGGCCAGATGCCCGAGCGCGAGCTGGAACGCGTCATGCGCGACTTCGTGGCGCAGCGCTTCAATGTGCTGCTGTGCTCGACCATTATCGAGACGGGCATCGACGTACCTACCGCCAACACCATCGTCATCGCTCGCGCCGACAAGTTCGGGCTGGCGCAGTTGCACCAGTTGCGCGGCCGTGTGGGGCGCAGCCACCATCAAGCGTATGCATACCTGATGGTGCCTGAGATCGACAGCTTGACCAAGACAGCGGCGCAGCGGCTCGACGCCATCCAGCAAATGGAGGAACTCGGCAGCGGCTTCTACCTGGCCATGCACGATCTGGAAATCCGCGGCGCCGGTGAGGTGCTGGGCGAAAACCAGAGCGGCAACATGATGGAGATCGGCTTCCAGCTCTACAACGAGATGCTGGCCGAGGCCGTGCGAAGCCTGAAGGCGGGCAAGGAACCCGATCTCCTGAGCCCCATGCAGGCTACCACCGAGATCAATCTGCATGCCCCTGCCCTGCTGCCCAACGATTACTGTGGCGACGTGCACCTGCGCCTGTCCTTCTACAAGAAACTCGCCACGGCCAAGACCAGCGAGCAAATCGATGCGCTGCTGGAGGAAATCGTCGACCGCTTCGGCAAACTTCCTGCCCAAGCCCAAACGCTCATCGACGTGCACCGCCTGCGCGTGCTCTCGCAACCCTATGGTGTGCAGAAGGTGGATGCCGCGCCCGGCGTGATCAACATCACCTTCACGCCCAACCCGCCGATCGATCCGATGGCCATCATCCAGATGATCCAGAAAAACCGGCATATCAAGCTGGCGGGCAATGAGAAGCTGCGTATCGAGCGCGAGTTACCGGAACCGAATGCACGCGCGCAAATGGTGCGCGACGTGCTGCGCAATCTGGGCAAACCCATTACGGTGGCGGCATGAAGATGCTTCCTGAGACCGCTGAGCTCCAGCTCGGCATTCGTGGACCTCGCACACGCGGCAGGTGCCAAGCTGGAGCTTGGCGGTCCCAGGTGCGGACAGCCTTGTGCGCGCTCCTACTGGTCACCAGTACAGGCGGACGGGCTGCCGATGTGGATGCCCCGCCGCTGATCCAGCACTTCGCAGCCGATGTGATGCATGCCAACGATGCAGACGGCCGGGCCTTTGGCATCATCGACAAGCCCCAGGCAGCTATCTGGGTGTACGACGGCCAGGGAAAGCTGCTGGCCCGCAGCCCGGTACTGGTCGGCCAGGCCCGGGGCGATGTGGCGCCGCCTGACATCGGCACACGGCCCCTGAGCAAGGTACGGCCCCACGAAAAAATAACCGCCAGCGGCCGCTACATGACGGAGGCCGGGCGCAACACCAATGGCGAAGACATCGTGTGGCTCGACTATGACGCCGCCTTGTCGATGCACCGGGTACGTCACGTTCCTGGAGAGAACCGCCCCGCGCGATTGGCCACGCCTGATGTGGCGGACAATCGCATCTCCTATGGCTGCGTGAACGTACCGCCTGATTTCTATGACAGGCAGATCAAGCCCTTGTTCAGCAACCGCCCGGGCGTGGTGTATGTCCTGCCCGAGGGAAAACTGGTTTCGCAGGTTTTTCCGTTCGCCACCGATGCGCATCGATGGGCGCGCTGAGAGGGCTCATCCAGATAATTTTCAACGTTGAAACATCATGACCTCCATGCAAACCGCTGTCTCATCAAAAATCGAAGGCCTCGTCATCCAAGGATTCACGCCGCCGCTGCGCCTGAAGGATTTCGGGCTGATCGCTTTCGACATGGATTCCACGCTGATCAATATCGAGTGCGTGGACGAGATCGCCGATGCGGCGGGCCGCAAAGCCGAGGTAGCCGCCATCACCGAAGCGGCGATGCGTGGTGAAATCACGGACTACAAGGAAAGCCTGCGCCAACGCGTGGCCCTGCTGAAAGGCGTGACGGTGGCGCACATGCAGCAGGTATATGACCAGCGCCTGCAGCTCAACCCCGGTGCTGCGGAACTGGTGGCCGCGTGCAAGGCGGCAGGGCTGAAAACCCTGCTGGTCTCCGGCGGCTTTACTTTCTTCACTGACCGCATCCGGGACCACCTGGGCATTGACTACACCCGCTCCAACATGCTTGAGGTGGAAGACGGCGTGCTCACAGGCCGCATGACGGATCAGGCCTGGGGCGATATCTGCGATGGCGCGGAAAAGCAGAAAATGCTGCTGCAAACCTGCGCGGAGCTGGGAATTCCCGCCAAGCAGGTCATTGCCATGGGAGATGGCGCGAACGACCTGCCGATGATGAGCGTAGCAGGCCTGTCGGTGGCCTACCACGCCAAACCTGCCGTCAGGGAGAAAGCGATGGTGGCGATCAATGAAGGAGGATTGAACCGGCTCCTGGAAGTCGTGCAACCGTAATGCGGATCAATGCGCTGGAGGCCTATTCGGTCCAGCTCGTTGCGCCCGCTGAGACAGTAAGCTCGGATACAGACAGCGGTATCGCAACAGGTGTTCAGTCCTTGGGCAACGAACTGGCAATGGATTCGTAAGCCTTGCGCTCCCGCTCGGTCTGGCGTGTCCAATCAGCACCTCCCAGGAACGATAGGAACGGCGCGTCGTTCCTGGCGGCCTTGATGTATTCGGGGTCCTTCATGGCGGCTTCGATCGCTTTTTGCAAACGATCAAGGATGGGTGCTGGAACCCCCTGCGGGGCCGCGAACCCGCGCTCCGCATTCATCTCCACCGGGAACCCCAGCTCGAAGGTTGTTGGCACACCGGCTATGCGCTGGACCTTTTCCCGGTTGAACTGCGCCAGCAGACGCACGGGTTTGGCCTCATTTTCCGGGTCGGGAATTTCCGAGGCGGCAACAAAAGCAATATCGAGCGTACTTCCGGCCAAGGCCGTCTTCTGCTGCGTCGTGCCGTTGTAGGGAATCGCATTGAATTTGACACCAGCGGCCGCTTCCAGGCGGGCCATGGCCAGATGGCCATTGGTACCTACCC
Organism: Ottowia sp. VDI28; assembly: GCF_049532675.1. NCBI lineage: Bacteria > Pseudomonadati > Pseudomonadota > Betaproteobacteria > Burkholderiales > Comamonadaceae > Ottowia > Ottowia sp. VDI28. The sequence continues at coordinate 5,185,746 of NZ_CP149820.1, forward strand.
CGTTATGTCCAGCCGAAATGGAGCTCGGCGACTGCTTAAGCATCGAGATCACCTGCTTGAGCTCACCCAGCTTGCTGCCTTTCGAAACAACCATTACCGTAGGGTCGCTGACCACACGTGCCACCAAGGAAAGATCCTTGGTCGAATAGGACGCCTTGCGGTACATGGGGACGAAGAAGTAGCCAGGAAGATTCACGACCACCAACGAATAACCATCCGGTTTGGCTCTCATCACGGAATTGATGGCGATTTCCCCGGATGCGCCGGGCCGATTCTGTATCACCAGTTGCGCACCATCGCCCAGGTGTTTGGCAATGAAAGGGGCCAGAGTGCGTGCCATGACATCCGTGCTTCCTCCCGGGGCAAATCCCACACTTACATTGATGGGCATATCCGAAGGCCACGCCGCATGCGCCAGTGATGCACAACTCAGCCCAAGCAAAGCCATCGCGGTACGGAATCTGGTTTTCTGCATGTTGTCTCGTCTCCTAGTGGTTGAATCATCGTCGAATCGGCGTGAGGAGCATCTCCTCATTGGACCGCTATGCTGCGTGCGAATCCCGAGAAACGAAAGCGACATTTATTCATCTGTTGGCATTCGCTTTTTCGAAGCTTGAAGGCAGCCAGAGCCATTCCCAAAACGACAGTCACAAGTTGAAAAAAACTCGCTTTTCACCTTCAGCCACCGTTCCTAAACTGCTCCCGACCGAACCAAAGAAGAGGGGATTCCATGAGCGGTTTCTTGCTGTACGAGCAGATGGATGGCGTGGCCGTTGTCACGATGAACCGGCCGGAAGAGCGCAATGCGCTCACCGAGGAACATCAAATGCTGGAGTTTGTGGAAATGTGCGCGCGCGTTCGGCGAGACCGCAGCGTGCAGGCTTTGGTGTTGACGGGCGCCGGCTCCGCTTTCTCCGCGGGTGGAAACCTCAAGAACATGCGCGACAAGAAAGGTTTCTCGGCAGGACTGCCTGCAGACATTCGCGACGCATATCGCAATGGCATCCAACAGATTCCACTGGCCTTGTATGAGCTGGATATTCCCACCATCGCGGCCGTCAATGGTCCTGCCATCGGTGCAGGCATGGACCTTACCTGCATGTGCGATATCCGGATTGCCTCCGAACGTGCAAGCTTCGCCAGCAGTTTTGTAAAGCTTGGGATTGTTCCTGGAGATGGCGGGGCATGGTTGCTCGCTCGCACCATCGGGCAGCCCAAGGCCATGGAGCTGATGCTGACGGGCGACACCATCAACGCTGCACGCGCCTTGGAGTTGGGCGTGGTATCCCGCGTGGTGGCACATGAGGAGCTCATGCAACAAGCGCTCGATCTTGCAAGACGCATTGCCGCCAATCCCTGGAGAACCGTGCGGCTAACGAAGCGATTGCTGCGGGAAAGCGATGGCATGTCGCTCTCAACGTCCCTCGAATTCGCTGCCGCATACCAGGCCCTGGCTCACTATACCCCTGACCACGATGAAGCGGTGCTTGCATTCCTCGAGAAGCGCAAACCCGTCTTCACCGGCGCCTGAGGACTGCAGATGATCGACTTCGGTCAACAGCCGGCAGATCTATCCGGCTACGAGGAGACGCGCCACCGCGTCCGCTCCTTCCTAGCCGCAGAAATGGCGCGAGGCAGCTTCAAGCCGTGGCAGGTCACCTGGACAACCTACGATCGCGCGTTCAGCAAAAGAGCAGGCGCCGAGGGGCTCATTGGGATGACCTGGCCACGCATCTATGGCGGCCATGAACGCACGGCCTTGGAACGCTATGTCGTGATCGAGGAAATGCTTGCGGCTGGCGCACCATGCGGAGCTCATTGGATCGCCGACCGGCAATCCGGCCCTCAGATTCTCAAGCACGGCTCCGAGCGAGCCAGACAAGAGCTTCTTCCTCGGGTTGCACGCGGGGAATATGCGTTCGGAATTGGAATGAGCGAGCCGGACTCCGGATCCGATCTCGCCGCGGTACGGACACGGGCTGAAAAAGTCGCCGGCGGCTGGGTGATCAATGGCACCAAGGTCTGGACAACCAATGCACATCAGGTCGATGCGCTCATCACGTTGGTCCGAACCTCCCCCTCTGGAGAGAAAAAACACGAGGGGCTCACCCAGATGATTACGCCCATGGATGCTCCAGGGGTCACCGTCCGGCCAATCCTCGATCTGTCAGGCCACCATGAGTTCAACGAAGTCCATTTCGATCACTATTTCGTGCCGGACGACATGCTGGTGGGTCAACCGGGCAGCGGATGGGCCATGGTCACGGCCGAACTGGCCTATGAACGTAGCGGACCTGACCGGTATCTCAGCGCCTGGCAACTCCTGGCTGCCCTCATAGATCGTGTGGGCCCCAAACCAGACCGCATGCAAGCCGTAGCCCTGGGCCGCCTGGTTTCGCATGCCATTGGCCTGCGGCGGATGTCGACTGTCGTGGCGGGCATGCTGGATCGTGGAGCGAATCCGCAAATTGAAGCCGCTCTGGTCAAACACCTGGGCACCGAATTTGAACGAGAAATTCCCGAGGTAGCCCGATTGATCGCTGATGGCTCGTCATCCGATGAGGCCACGGCGGATCGATTTGACGAGGCCTTGAAGCAAATCACTTTGACCGCACCCAGCTTTACCTTGCGTGGCGGCACGCGTGAAATCCTGCGCGGCGTGATCGCACGTGGATTGGGACTACGATGAGTAACGGCGAGAATTTTTCCTCCATCATTTCGGATCAGGTGAACCGCCAGTTTCACGAAATGGTCACACGTGAGCAATCGGGCAAGACACGCGCCAGCGAATGGCAATCTGATTTGTGGCACTCGCTCGAAGAGTCCGCGTTGTCTCTGGCATTGGTGCCGGAAAGCCAGGGAGGGGTCGGCCTCGATGCACGCGATGCATTCGAAATCATTCGGCTGTCCGGCTACCACGGGCTTCCCTTGCCGCTCGGAGACACCTTGCTGGCCAAAGCCATCTGGTGCGGCGCCGGGGGTCACCTGGAAGCGCTTGGCGAGAACCCTGTCCTGCTCGCCCCGTCCCCGGACGGCCGCCCTTTGGTTTTGCGTTTTTCCGGCGGTGAAGCAAGCGTCAGCGGCGCTACTGGATCCATCGCGTTAGGCGATCTTTCTGCGCCGATATTGCTGCACGCACAAACCGAGCAGCAGGCACATTTTCTTGTGCTGCTCGAAACCGAAGGGCTGCATCGCAAGCCCTGCGCCGGTCCTGCCATGGAGGCACGATCCGCCCTCCGGCTTGACGGCAACCTGGTTCCAGCGGGGCGATGCCTACCCTGGAGCATCGGGGACTCCTTGGCACACCTGGGATATGGCGCCCTCCTTCGATCCGTTCAGATGGTCGGGGCCATGCAGCGGTGCGTGGAATTAGGATTGCAGTATGCCGCCGAACGGCTGCAGTTCGGACGCCCCATTGGCCGTTTCACGCCAGTGCAGGACATGCTGGTGGAAGCCTCGGCGGAAATGGCCGCCGCCCTCGCCAGCGCGGTGCTGGCGATTGAGCGGTGGCAGTTGCATCCTACCACGGACAGTCTCTTCTGTATCGCGAGTGCCAAAGTGCGTTGCGGTGAAGCAGCAGGCAAGGTGAGTGCTTTGATTCATCAGATTCACGGAGCCATCGGATTCACCCAAGAGCACGTTCTGCATCAATTTACACGCCGCCTCTGGGCTTGGCGTGACGATTTCGGCACCGAGACTTTCTGGAGCCAATGGCTCGGTGCCCAGGCTTGTTCCGCAAAGGGTATCCATCTATGGCAGCGTATTGCGAGTCTTTGAAGGCAAAGACATGAAAAACACTCAGTTTCGCAGAGGCCCTCTGGAAGGCACACGCATCGTCGATCTCACCACGGTGGTTCTCGGTCCCTATGCAACGCGCATCCTCGCTGATCTCGGCGCAGATGTCATCAAGGTCGAAACCTTTTCAGGCGACCAGACGCGTCACTACAAGCCGCTGAAGCATGATGGCATGTCCGGCTACTTTCTCAATCTGAATCGCAACAAACGCAGTGTCGCCGTCAATCTGAAAACACCTCAGGGCAAGGAAATTCTCTCCCGGCTTCTGGGCGGCGCGAATGCATTCGTGCACAACATGCGCCAGCAGGCCGCAGATAGATTGGGCCTCAGCTACGAAGACGTGCGGAGACTGAATCCAGAGATCGTTTACTGCGGCGCCGTGGGTTTTGGTTCAGCGGGCCCCTATTCCGGACGTGCGGCATATGACGACGTGATACAGGCCGGATCAGGCTTGGCGGGGTTGTATGCCATGGTGCATGGAGAGCCCGCTTTCGCCCCCACTGTGTTGTGCGACAAAGTGACTGGCCAGACGGTGGCCTATGCCGTCATGGCGGCCCTGCTGCAACAAGCGAAGGGGGAGGCGGGCAGGCAGTCGAAGTGCCAATGCTGGAAACGGCAGCGGAATTTGCACTGGTCGAGCATTTGCACGGCTCGACCTTTTCTCCGCCGCTCGGAGGAGTTGGATTCAAACGGGTTCTCAGCAGATACCGGAAGCCATTTCGAACCAGTGACGGCTACATGTGCATCCTCCCATACTCGGACAGCAATTGGGCTGACTTCTTCCGTTTTGTAGGACGAACCGAGCTTCTTGATGATGCTCGATTTAGCGCCTTGTCCGAACGAGTCGAGCATATCGACTTGCTGTACGCCATGGTGGAAGAAGAGGCGCCACGCTTCTCCAATGCCCAGTGGCAGGTTTTCTGCGACAAAGTCAGCATCCCCTGCATGCCGGTGCGTAGTCTCGAAGAGGTCATTGATGATGAGCATCTCAAGGCCGTCGGCCTGATTGCACTGCATGAGCATCCTACGGAAGGGGCTTACCGTGTCGTGCGCAGTCCCGTGCAGTTCGAAGCGCCCTTTCAGATTCATCACCACGCTCCCCGTCTAGGGCAAGACACGATAGGCGTTCTGGAAGAAATTGGATTCTCCAGCACTCAGATCGAGGGCTTTCTGCATTCAGGTGCCGTGCAAGCCGTCAATGGAGAGATCTCCACCTGAATTCCCAAGGGGTTTGATAGACTGGTTAGCGCTATGACCCTTAAACAACTGGAGGCGTTTTACTGGGCGGCCAAGCTCGGCACCTTTGCCCTCGCCGCCCAGCGATTGCACGTCACCCAATCGTCCCTCTCCAAGCGTATCGCAGAGCTCGAAGCCAGCCTGGGCCAGCAGTTGTTCACCCGCACCAGCCGTTATGCCGCGCTGACCGCAGCCGGTGAAACACTGCTCGTCAAGGCGGGAGCGATGCTGGAATTCGAGCGCGACATCCGCGCCAGTCTGGGTACTCGGCGACAGGAGATTCGAGGAGCTTGCCGGTTTGGATTAACCGAATTAGCCGCAACCACCTGGTTTCCAGCCTTTGCCGCCCGTCTTGAGCAGGGCTACCCCTACGTGGTACTTGAGCCACGCGTGGGCTTGTCCAAGCCACTGGAACTCTCGGTCACCCGTGGAGAACTGGATCTCGCCAGCATCGCAGGCCCCGTGAGCGCTTCTGAATTGCAAAGCCGTACGGTCGCTGAAATCCAATTCATCTGGACAAGCTCCCCGACCCGCTTGCGGCGGCGCACTCTGCTGACCCGCAAGGACTTCGAGGCGCATCCCGTCATCAGCAATCCGCAGGATTCAGGCCTCGCGTCAGCCTTCGATACGTGGGCTCAAACCAATGGCATGCACGGAGGAAAGACTATTCAATGCAATAGCCGTGCGGCAATCATTGCCCTGACCATCGCAGGAGCCGGTATCAGCTTTCAGCCACGCAAGTATGTGCAGCCACTTATCGCTCGAGGGCTTCTGGTGCCTCTTGAAAGCGAGGCGCCGATACCGCCACTTCCATACAACCTGATCTGGCGGAGCGACGATGACAGGCCTCTGATTCGTACGATCGTGGGACTGGTGCAGGAAGAAGCCGACTTCGACATGGACAACATCCTATGGACCACCACGGTCCAGGAAAGTCCGGCATCCGCGCCGTAAGACCGCCAGACATCTACTCGGGCGCGACGTGCTCACCCCATTCGTATAGAGCTTCGAGGATACCCTGCCCGCGCTCATCCACTGTCTCGCTGAGCGTATCAATGCGATCAAACAGTGCCTGCACAGTCAGTGCGCCATCTTCGCCATCGATCAGGCGTGCCGTGCGATGGGCATTCCAGCGCTCGGCGTCGGCTTCGCTCAGCGTCTCGGGGTAGTTGCGGGCCCGGTAGCGGAAGAGCAATTCGCCCAGCCGCGCATCATCGAACCCGGTGCGCGCCACGGCCAACTCGGCGGGCGACAGGCGCAACAAATCCTCCAGCCGGCGCCGGTCGGCGTTGCCCACGAAGCCGCCGTACAGGTCTTCGTCCACGTCCACTGGCTCACCGGATCTCGGGCGTGCATACACCTCTGACCACAAGGCGCTCATATCAGGAAGCCCTTGCAAGCGGCCGAAGTGGCGTTCGGCCAGTGCCATGTCGATTCCCCAGCGCTCAGCCAACTCCGGACGCAAGGTCTTCAAGTTGCCGATAACGATGGGCGATTTGTTCAGGTGCACGCTCTTGACAGGCAGCCGGGTCACGCCTTCAGGCAAGTTGGCAGCCGCAGTGAACATGCGCTCGCGAATTGCTTCCGGCTTCAGGTCAGCCAGCTCGGAGGGATCGGCGGACAGATCCCATGCCAGCAGCTCGTTCTTGTTGCTCGGATGCATGGCCAGTGGCGCCATGAGGGCCAAGCAGCCTCGGGCGGCGCCGAACATGCCCGACACGTGCAGGAAAGGCCTGGCATTGGCCAGCGTGGTCGGCAGGCGCAGTTCCTGGGCTACGCGGTCTTTCTTGTGGAGCGACAGGCAGAAATCGAACAGTTTCTCGTTGGTACGGCGCAGCAGACGCGCCAGCGCGATCGTGGCGCGCACGTCGGAGAGCGCATCGTGCGCGGCCTCGTGCAGCAAGCCGTTGGCCGCGCTCAGCCGCTCGAGCTTGAAGGAAGTGAGGCCATCGTCGCCGACCGGCCATTCAATGCCTTCGGGGCGCAAGGCGCGAGCGCAGCGCACGACATCCAGCAGATCCCAGCGGCCACATCCGTTCTGCCATTCGCGTCCATAGGGATCGCGCAGGTTGCGCCACAGCATATGGCGTGTGACCTCATCGTCGAAACGGATCGAGTTGTAGCCCACGCCAATGGTGCCTGGCTCCGCCAGGGCGGCCTGGATACGGGCCGCGAACGCGTGCTCGGGCATGCCCTCTGCCAAGCATTGCTGCGGGGTGATGCCCGTGATCAGGCAGGCCTCCGGCTCAGGCAGCGAGTCTGTTGGCGGCTGGCAGTAGAACATCATCGGCTCGCCGATTTCGTTCAGATCGGCATCGGTACGCACCGCCGCGAACTGGGTGGGCCGATCACGGCGCGGATTGGCGCCGAAGGTTTCGTAATCGTGCCAGAGGAAGGTATGGGGCATCGGAAATTTTCGATTGAAGCAGGGCATGTGCAACCGTCATACCCGCGCAGGCGGGAATAACGGAGTCCCTTTGTTGCGGATAGCTTAGCGCAACGCAAGCCCCTGTCCACAAAAAAGGCCAACCGCTTTCGCGGCCGGCCTTTTTTCAAGCTGGCGTGACGATCAGACTTAACTCAGTCCGCCGCCACCTGTTCTTCCGGTTCAGCAGGCTCGGCCCGCGCACGATCCTTCTTCGGGGTCGGCGTGATGTCGAGCACCACTTCGTCCTTGTCGTCCAGATCGACGCCCAGCCTGCCGCCTTCCGTCAGGCGGCCGAAGAGCAGTTCGTCTGCCAGCGCCTTGCGGATGGTGTCCTGGATGAGGCGCTGCATCGGCCGCGCGCCCATCAACGGATCAAAGCCCTTCTTGGCAAGATACTTGCGCAACTTGTCGCTGAAGGTGACTTCGACCTTCTTCTCGGCCAGTTGCTGCTCGAGCTGCAGCAGGAACTTGTCGACGACGCGCAGAATGACCTGCTCGTCCAGCGCCTTGAAGTTGACGATGGCATCCAGCCTGTTGCGGAACTCCGGCGTGAACAAGCGCTTGATATCGGCCATTTCATCGCCCGCCTGGCGCGGGTTGGTGAAGCCGATGGTCGACTTGTTCATGGTCTCGGCGCCCGCGTTCGTCGTCATGATGATGATGACGTTGCGGAAGTCAGCCTTGCGTCCGTTGTTATCGGTCAGGGTGCCATGGTCCATCACCTGGAGCAGCACGTTGAAGATGTCCGGGTGCGCCTTTTCGATTTCGTCGAGCAGGAGCACGCTGTGCGGCTTCTTGGTGACGGCCTCCGTGAGTAGGCCGCCCTGGTCGAAACCGACATAGCCCGGAGGCGCGCCGATCAGTCGGCTGACGGCATGGCGCTCCATGTACTCGGACATGTCGAAGCGGATCAGATCGACACCCATGATGTAAGCCAGTTGCCGGGCAGCCTCGGTTTTACCGACACCGGTGGGGCCGGAGAACAGGAACGAGCCGATCGGCTTGTCGCCCTTGCCCAGGCCCGAACGCGCCATTTTCACGGATGCGGCCAGCACATCGAGCGCCTGGTCTTGCCCGAACACGACCGATTTGAGGTCACGCTCCAGCGTCTGCAGCTTGCTGCGGTCATCGTTGCTGACGTTGGCCGGGGGAATACGGGCGATTTTCGCCACGATTTCCTCGATCTCGGTCTTGCCGATGGTCTTCTTGCGCTTGGAGGCCGACGCAATGCGTTGTGCCGCACCGGCCTCGTCGATGACGTCGATCGCCTTGTCGGGCAGATGGCGGTCGGTGATGTACTTCGCAGACAGCTCAGCCGCCGCTTGCAGCGCCGCCAAGGCGTATTTGACGCTGTGGTGCTCCTCGAAGCGGGATTTCAGCCCTTTCAGGATATCCACCGTTTCAGAGACCGATGGCTCGACCACGTCCACTTTCTGGAAGCGCCGCGACAGCGCCGCATCTTTTTCGAAGATGCCGCGGTATTCGGTGAAAGTGGTAGCGCCGATGCACTTGAGCTGGCCGCTGGAAAGCGCCGGCTTGAGCAGGTTCGACGCGTCCAGCGTGCCGCCCGAGGCCGCACCGGCCCCGATCAGGGTGTGGATCTCGTCGATGAACAGAATGGCGTTCGGCTTGTCCTTCAGGTTCTTGAGCACGCCCTTGAGCCGCTGCTCGAAATCGCCGCGGTATTTGGTTCCCGCCAGCAGCGCGCCCATGTCCAGCGAGTACACAGTGGCCTCGGCCAGGATTTCCGGCACGCTGCCTTCGGTGATGCGCCAGGCCAGGCCCTCGGCGATGGCCGTTTTGCCGACACCAGCCTCACCCACCAGCAGCGGGTTGTTCTTGCGCCGGCGGCACAGGATCTGGATGGTGCGTTCGACCTCGTAGTCGCGCCCGATCAGAGGGTCAATCTTGCCCTCCTTGGCGGCCTGGTTGAGGTTTTGCGTGTACTGCTCCAACGGCGAGGCTTTCTCGTTCTTCTCGCCGCCCTCTTCGCCCTCAGGGGCGCCGGGTTGGCCTTCGGCCGGCTTGGCAGCCTCTGGGGGATCGCTCTTGCGGATGCCGTGGGCAATGAAGTTGACCACATCCAACCGCGTGACACCCTGCTGATGCAGGTAATACACTGCGTGCGAATCCTTTTCGCCGAAGATCGCCACCAGCACGTTCGCGCCGGTCACTTCCTTCTTGCCGTTGCCGGTGGACTGCACGTGCATGATGGCGCGCTGGATAACGCGCTGGAACCCCAGCGTGGGCTGAGTATCGACGTCGTCGGTGCCGGCGACCTGCGGCGTGTTGTCCTTGATGAAGTTCGCGAGCGACTTTCGCAAGTCGTCGATGTTGGCAGAGCAGGCCCGCAAAACCTCGGCCGCGCTGGGGTTGTCCAGCAGGGCGAGCAGCAGGTGCTCGACAGTGATGAATTCATGGCGCTGTTGCCTTGCCTCGACAAAGGCCATGTGCAGGCTGACTTCCAGTTCCTGGGCAATCATGATGGTTTCCTTCTTTACGCCGCTACCTTACTACCGATAAGCAGAGATGTCTCGGCGTTTCGATAGTCAAAAATGGGGGAAGTTCGGTGTTATTCAACACTGTGGGCTCTTGGAACGTGTCACGTTCCTATTCAACGGGTTCGCTGATGCACTGTAGCGGGTGGCCGGCCTGGCGGGCGGCATCCATCACCTGGTCGACCTTGGTGGCGGCCACGTCGCGCGAATACACGCCACAGACGCCTCTGCCGTCCAGGTGGATCTTGAGCATGATCTGGGTAGCTGTTTCGCGGTCTTTGTTGAAAAACTCCTGAATGACCACCACGACGAACTCCATGGGGGTGAAATCGTCGTTGAGCATCACGACCTGATGCATCTGGGGCGGTTTGACTTTCTGAGGCACCCGTTCCAATACGACCTCGCCGCCCTGGTCCGGCAACTGGACAGGCGCGTTGGGGCCGGACGGAGCCGGTGGCCGGGTAGGGTTGGATGTAGCCATGAAAATCATTCTATCGGTCTGCCTGAATTCCGGAGTCCGTCGACCGAGCATCGACTGGGAGCGGAAGATGGGTTCCCACCATATGAGACCGTTTTGACTCAGTGCAAGACCCATGCCATCTAGGGCATGTCATCCATTAACCCCTTCCTATCTACGAGAAATCACCCAGGCGCCAACGATTGACAAGCCCAAAGCTGTTACCGCAAACTCCCGGAGCAAGAAGAACGGAAGTAAAGGAGACAGCGCATGCCCAGCGGAAAAGTCAAGTGGTTCAATGACCTCAAGGGTTTTGGGTTTATAGAGCCGGATGGTGGTGGGCCCGACGCCTTTGCCCATTTCTCAGCCATAGAAATGGATGGTTTCAAGACACTCAAAGAGGGCGCCCGGGTAAGTTTCGATCTGGATCAGGGACCGAAAGGCCTTCTGGCGCTCCATATCCGGGCAGAGGGTTCAGACGTGCTCTTGCCTCAAAACCCGGCGGAAACGCCTGCACCCACGACCGGCGGAGATGCTCAGGCAGAAGCCAGGGCCTGAGTATCGGCAGACGTATCGCTCCACCAAACAGAAAGCCCGGAAATTCCCGGGCTTTCTGCCGTTCGAGCGCCTAGGAGCGTGTCAACTCACTCATCCATGGCATCGATCATCACTTGCCCAAAACCGGAGCAGCTGACCTGGGTCGCGCCATCCATCAAGCGCGCGAAGTCATAGGTGACCTTCTTGCTCTGGATCGCCCGCTCCATGCTGGCGATGATCAAATCGGCAGCTTCCTTCCACCCCATGTGGCGCAACATCATCTCGGCGGAGAGAATTTCAGAACCGGGGTTGACGTAATCCTTGCCCGCATACTTGGGGGCAGTACCGTGCGTAGCCTCGAAACAAGCCACGCTGTCACTCATGTTGGCGCCAGGGGCGATACCAATACCGCCCACCTGGGCCGCCAGGGCGTCAGAGACGTAGTCACCGTTGAGGTTGAGCGTGGCGATCACGCTGTATTCCGCCGGGCGCAGCAGGATCTGCTGCAGGAAGGCGTCGGCAATGGCGTCCTTGATGACGATATCCGACCCCGTCTTGGGGTTCTTGAACTTGCACCAGGGGCCACCGTCGATCAGCGTGGCACCAAACTCCTTTTGCGCCAACGCGTAGGCCCAATCACGGAAGCCACCTTCGGTGTACTTCATGATGTTGCCCTTGTGCACGATCGTCACGCTGGGTTTGTTGTTGTCAATGGCGTACTGGATGGCCTTTCGCATCAGGCGTTCCGTCCCCTCGATGGAGACCGGTTTGATGCCGATGCCCGATGTCTCCGGGAAGCGGATCTTCGAGACCCCCATTTCCTTGGTAAGGAATTCGATCAGCTTGACCGCCTTGGGGCTCTTGGCCTCGTATTCGATACCGGCGTAGATGTCTTCCGAGTTCTCGCGGAAGATCACCATGTTCACCTTCTGCGGTTCTTTGACAGGTGAAGGCACGCCCTGGAAATACTGCACGGGGCGCAGGCAGACGTAAAGATCGAGCTCCTGGCGCAACGCCACGTTCAGCGAGCGGATTCCGCCGCCGACCGGGGTAGTCAGCGGCCCCTTGATGGACACGACGTATTCCCGCACGGCCTCCAGGGTTTCCTGGGGCAGCCACTCGTCGGGGCCATAGACGCGGGTGGATTTCTCACCGGCATAGACCTCCATCCAGTGGATCTTGCGGCGGCCGCCGTAGGCTTTTTCGATGGCGGCATCGACCACCTTGATCATCACCGGCGTGATGTCCATGCCCGTGCCATCGCCCTCGATGTAGGGAATGATCGGCTGATCAGGCACGTTGAGCGAAAAATCGGGGTTGACGGTAATTTTTTCGCCGCCCTGGGGCACCTTGATGTGCTGATACATGCTTGTGGTCTCCGCAATACTGACAATGAACCCGGCCCTGGGAAACTCCAGGGTAACAAATCATTCTAGCCCTATGGCCTTCCATGGACAGGGGCCAGAAGGGGTGACAATAAGAGTGTGTCTAGAACGTGTTTACGTTCTTGGAACGGCTTGTATTTGAGTTCTTGTACCCATCCCTATGACATCTCTCTTCCGCAGCCTCCTGCTCGCTGCCACTCTGCTGGCTGGTTTGTCGGCTTTCGCGCAACAAGGCCCCACCGGAATTCCGCAGCTCGACCTGCCGCGTACGGCCATCTCCGTGGGCATGCTCCGCATCGATGCACAGGTGGCGAGCACCCCTCAGCAGCGCGAAATCGGCCTGATGTACCGCAAGGAAATGCCCCTGCATGAGGGCATGATCTTTGTGTTCGAGCGGCCTGGCGTGCAGTGCTTCTGGATGAAGAACACGTTGCTTCCGCTCACCGCCGCTTTCGTGGAGGATGACGGCACCATCACCAATCTGGCCGACATGAAGCCCCTGGATGAAACCAGCCACTGCTCCACCAAGCCGGTGCGCTATGTGCTGGAAATGAACCAGGGCTGGTTCGAGCAGCGCCACTTGCATGCGGGCGCCAAATTGCGCGGACCGGTGTTCGCGAACAACCCGCGCTGAAACCAGGGCTGAGGACTCTACGCCGGCTGTGCTCCCAAGTGCGACAGCAAGCTCCGGGTGATCGCCGGCAGTTCATGCCAATCGCGAAAGCACAGGCATAACTGCCTGCGCGCCCAATCGTCCGTTAGAGCTACCGTGCGATAGCCGTGCCCTCGCTGATGGCGCCTTGCAATCCCCTGGGGAACGATACCCAGGCCTACGCCGTGCCCCACCATTTCGCATAACCCTTCGAAAGTCTTCATGCGAATGCGCCACGCCACAGGCTCGCGCGCGCCCTGGCTGGCAGCCCGGGCCTTTTCTTCGATATGGTCCTGCAACGCGTTGCCCGGAGCCAAGCCCACGAAAGATTCGCCCAGGACATCCGCAAGGCGTGCCGTCCTGCGCTGCGTCAGGCGATGGCCGGTGGGTACGAGCAGCACCAGATGATCCTTGGCCACAGGCTGCAGCGTCAGGCCGGCTTCCAGCGCCAGGTTTTCAACCGCATCGGAAATCATCCCGGCGTCGGCCAGCCCGGCCACCATGAGTTTGATGATCTCCGCGCTGGTGCGCTCTTTCAATTGAACATACAGCCTTGGCCGGGCAGCCAGCCAGGGCGCAAGCTTGCTCGGCAGAAATCCGGTCAGCGCCCCTGTGTTCGCATAGAAATGCAGCGTGCCACGCGCACCGGCGGCAAAATCCCGCAACTCGCCTTTGAGCGCGGCCTGCTGGCGCAGTATCAAGCGCGCATGGTGTGCCAGGGCTTCCCCGGCCTCGGTGGCCACCACCCCGCGCGGGCGGCGCTCCAGCAGGGACACGCCGGCATCGGCTTCCATGTGGCGAAGGCGCTCACTGGCCGACGCCAACGCCAGATTCGCGCGCTCGGCTCCGCGGGTAATGCTGCCGGCGTTCACGACGCTCAGGAAGAGATGAAGATCCGCTATATCTAGTCGCATGGCATTGCCGATCTTCCCACCCTTCGGAAAGGCCGAAGGCTTGGCTGAAAACTCCGCATTGTGCCAAGGCCGCCGGGAAGCTCCAATGCACCTATGCACGAATTTCCGATCGCCCTGTGGTTGTTCACCCTCATTTTCCTGGCTGCCGGGATGGTCAAGGGCGTGACCGGCATGGGCTTGCCCACGGTCGCCATGGGCCTTCTGGGGACGGCCATGCCGCCCTCAGTGGCGGCGGCGATGCTGGTGCTGCCCTCCTTCATCACCAACGTCTGGCAATTGCTGGCCGGGCCAGCCAAAGGCAGGCTGCTGCGGCGCCTCTGGCTGATGATGCTGGGGATTGTGCTGGGTACCGTTCTGGGCGCCGCGCTGCTGGTGCGGGTCGATCCATCATGGTCAAGGCTGGCGCTTGGTATCTCGCTCATCGTCTATGCAGGGTACGCCCTGGCTTCGCCCCTCTCTCGATCCCGCCCCGCATCGAACGCTGGCTGTCACCCCTCATTGGCGGCGTGACCGGGGTGGTCACCGGCGCCACCGGGGTGTTCGTCATGCCAGCCGTGCCTTATCTGCAGGCCCTGCGTCTGGACAAGGATGAGTTGGTGCAGGCCCTGGGCCTGTCTTTCACAGTATCCACCGTGGCGCTGGCCTTCGGCCTGTTCTCCCAGGGCGCCTTCCGCCTGGATCAGTGGGGGTTCTCGGCGCTGGCGGTCATTCCCGCCTTGGCAGGAATGTGGGCTGGCCAGAAGGTCCGCGCGTGGATCAGCCCCGCCCGCTTCAAGCAGTGCTTTCTGCTGTTCCTGGTCGTGCTGGGGTTGGAGCTGGCGTGGCAGCCGTTCGGTTGAAGTCAAGCGCCCTTGAGCCGGACCCCGTCCAAACTCGGGGCGCTCAAAGGCGCCGCCTGGCTGCCGGGCAGCACACGGCCAAAGCGGCCGCCCGTATTGGGCTGCGCGTTCCATTCGGCCAGAGCTTGCGCCATCTCCTCGTGCGTGCGGGCCACAAAATTCCACCACACTACGATGTCTTCACCAAAAGGCACGCCGCCCAGCAGCAGCAGTTGCGCTTCCTTGTCGCAAGCCACCTCCAGCGCCGTACGGCCAGGCGCAAAGTACAGCCATTCGCCGGGTTTGACCGATTCGCCGCCAACCGATAGCTCGCCGCGCAGCACCATGGCGGCGTATTCGAATTCGGCCTGCAGAGGCACTTCGGTCCGCGCGGGGCCACTGGCAGTCAGGTCGATTCCCACGAGCGGCGTGTAGACCGTGGCGGGCGATGTCTGCCCCCAGGCAGTACCCGCCAGCACGGTGGCCCGAAAGCCGCCCGCCTCGACGGCGGGCAGATCAGGGTAGTTTTGAAATGCCGGCTCGCGCTCGTGTTCGCCCTTGGGCAACGCGATCCACAATTGCGCGGCGTGCAAACGCGTGCCGTCATGCAGCGAATCTTCGGTGTGTGAGATACCGCGGCCGGCGGTCATCAGGTTGACTTGTCCGGGACGGATGACTTGCTCGTTGCCCAGGGAATCCCGGTGCACGACTTCGCCCTCGATCAGCCAGGTGAAAGTTTGCAGGCCGATATGCGGATGCGCCCCGACATGCATGCCCTTGCCAGGCGCGAATTGCTGGGGGCCGGCATGATCCAGAAAGCACCAGGCGCCCACGGTACGGCGCTCACGGTAAGGTAGCGCGCGGGCCACCGGTGTGTCTTCGCCGATGATGGAAATACGGGAAGCGTAGCGTTGGGGAGCTGCTGCAGTGGTCATGGCACCCTCACTTGGCGCCATGCGCCAGCGAAATGGATTGGTATTCGGGATGCTTGTCGATGTAGGCCTTCACGAACGGGCAATCTGGCCGCACCTTGAGCTGGTTGCTGACCGCGTAGTCCAGGATGTGCCGGACCAGCGCGCTGCCGACGCCACGGCCTCCCAGTTCCTTGGGCACGATGGTGTGCAGGTAGGCGATGCCACCGGGAAAGCGCTCGAACACTTCATAGGCCATGTGGCCGTCCACTACCAATTCGAAGCGGCTCTCGGCTTCGTTCAGGACAACAGGGGGTAGTTCGGCGGTCATGGGGCTTCCTTATGAAAACGTTCCGGTGATTTTTGCACAGGCTTGCCGCCCATGACAAAACGCCCGGAAAGCTTGCACTTCCCGGGCGTTTTGTCGCTTTAGCGCGGCCGTTGATCAGGCGTTCGCCGATTCCAGCGCTTTGTTGAAGGTCGCGCTCGGGCGCATCACCTTGCTGAGCTTCTCGATATCGGGCTTGTAGTAGCCGCCGATATCGACCGGCTTGCCTTGCACGTCGGCCAGTTCCTTGACAATGGCCTGCTCATTGGCGGCCAGGGCCTTGGCCAGCGGCTTGAAGTGCGCGGCCAGTTCGGCGTCTTCGGTCTGGTTGGCCAGCTCTTCCGCCCAGTACATTGCCAGGTAGAACTGGCTGCCACGGTTGTCGAGCATGCCGGTCTTGGGGTTGGGGTTCTTGTTGTTGTCGAGGAGCTTGCCGGTCGCGGCGTCCAGCGTCTTGGCCAGCAGCTTCGCCTTGGCATTGTGGGTCTTCAGCCCCAGGTCTTCCAGCGAAACAGCCAGTGCCAGGAACTCGCCAAGCGAATCCCAGCGCAGGTGGTTTTCCTCCACCAGTTGCTGCACGTGCTTGGGAGCCGAGCCGCCGGCACCTGTCTCATACATGCCGCCGCCAGCCATCAAAGGCACGATGGACAGCATCTTGGCACTGGTGCCCAGTTCCATGATGGGGAAGAGGTCCGTCAGGTAATCGCGCAGGATGTTGCCCGTGGCGCTGATGGTGTCCTGGCCGCGGATCACGCGCTCCAGCGTATAGCGCATGGCGCGCACCTGGCTCATGATCTGGATGTCGAGGCCCGTGGTGTCGTGCTCATGCAGGTACATCTTGACCTTGGTGATGAGCTGCGCCTCGTGCGGACGGTAGGAATCGAGCCAGAAGACGACCGGCATGCCAGAGTTGCGCGCGCGCGTGACAGCCAGCTTCACCCAGTCGCGGATGGCAGCGTCCTTGACCTGGCACATGCGCCAGATATCGCCGGCTTCCACGTTCTGGCTCATGAGCACTTCGCCCGTGTTCAGATCAGTGATGTTCGCAACGCCGTCCTCGGGAATCTCGAAGGTCTTGTCGTGCGAGCCATATTCTTCCGCCTGCTGCGCCATCAGGCCCACGTTGGGCACGGTGCCCATGGTCTTGGGATCGAATGCGCCATGCCACTTGCAGAAGTTGATCATCTCCTGGTAGATGCGGGCGAAGGTGGATTCAGGCATCACGGCCTTGACGTCCTTCAAGCGGCCGTCAGCACCCCACATCTTGCCGCCGTTGCGGATCATGGCCGGCATGGAGGCGTCGACGATGATGTCGTTGGGTGAATGAAAGTTGGTGATTCCCTTGGCGGAGTCCACCATCGCCAGCTCGGGGCGGTGCTCATGGCAGGCGTGCAGGTCGCGCTTGATCTCGTCCTGGGTGCTCTGCGGCAGCGTGGCGATCTTGTTGTAGAGATCGACCATGCCGTTGTTGACGTTGACGCCCAGCTCTTCGAACACCTTGGCGTGCTTCTCGAATGCTTCGCGGTAGAAGATGCGCACGCAGTGGCCGAACACGATGGGGTGCGACACCTTCATCATGGTGGCCTTCACGTGCAGGGAGAACATCACGCCGGTCTTGCGCGCGTCTTCGATCTCGTTTTCATAGAAGGCCAGAAGCGCCTTCTTGCTCATGAACATGGAATCGATCACCTCGCGGTCCTGCAGGGAGACCTTGGGCTTGAGCACGATGGTCTTGCCGCTCTTGGTGATGAGCTCCATCTTCACGTCGCGCGCGCGGTCCAGCGTCATGGATTTTTCGCCATGGTAGAAGTCGCCGTGGTGCATGTGCGAGACGTGGCTGCGCGAAGCCTGGCTCCAGTCGGCCATGCTGTGCGGGTTCTTGCGTGCGTAGGCCTTGACCGCATTCGGGGCGCGGCGGTCGGAGTTGCCCTCGCGCAGCACAGGGTTCACCGCGCTGCCGATGCACTTGTTGTAGCGGGCACGGATGTCCTTTTCCTGGTCGTTCTGCGGGTTTTCGGGGTAATCGGGAACCTTGTAGCCCTTTTCCTGCAGTTCCTTGATGGCGCTCTTGAGCTGCGCCACGGAAGCACTGATGTTGGGCAGCTTGATGATGTTGGCCTCAGCCTTCAGGGTGAGCTTGCCCAGCTCGGCCAGGTTGTCAGGCAGGCGCTGCGCCTCGGTCAGGTTCTCGGGAAACTGGCCCAGGATGCGCCCCGCCACCGAAATATCGCTGGTTTCGACGTCAATGCCCGCGGGCGCGGTAAAAGTACGAATGATGGGCAAAAACGACGCTGTGGCCAGCAGCGGCGCCTCGTCGGTCAGGGTATAGACGATGGTGGATGGCTTGTCGCTCATGAGGGATCTCCAACAACTGTTATCGGCATGCTGCGCCCGAAGGCGCCAAAAAAACGCCCCCGTGCGCAGCATGTAGGCATGCCTTCCCGCCCTCGTACCTTTTGGGTACGAGGGCGGTCGCAGACCGTATTTTGACAAATGGCGCGGCAGCACTTTGACAGCCCGGCCTTTCCGGGGGCTCGCAAGCCCCCTCTTGGCCCTCATGAGCCCTTCACCAGCCCCTCGTGGGCCCCCTTCCGGGGGCTATAGCCAAGGGCCGGCGATTCGGATCACAATGGGGGCATGGATGCCCTGCTGCTGTCACGGATCCAGTTCGGGTTCGTCATTTCCTTCCATATCCTGTTTCCGGCCTTCACCATCGGCCTGGCAAGTTGGCTGATGTTCCTGGAAGGCTGCTGGCTGCGCACGCGCGAACAGGCGTGGATGGATCTCTATCGCTTCTGGGTCAAGGTGTTCGCGATCTCCTTCGGCATGGGGGTGGTCTCGGGCATCGTGATGAGCTTTCAGTTCGGCACCAACTGGGCCATGCTCTCGGAGCGGGCCGGCAGCATTCTCGGGCCGCTGCTCAGCTACGAAGTGCTCACCGCCTTCTTTCTGGAGGCAGGTTTCCTGGGCGTGATGCTGTTCGGCCAGAAGAAAGTGGCGCCCGCGGTGCACTTTTTCTGCACCTGCATGGTGGCGCTGGGCACGCTGATTTCCACGTTCTGGATCATCGCGGCCATCAGTTGGATGCACACCCCCCAGGGCCATGAGGTGGTGAATGGCATATTCGTGCCCGCCGACTGGCGGGCCGTCATCTTCAACCCTTCCATGCCCTACCGGTTGGCCCACATGGTGCTGGCGGCCTTCATCACCACCTGCTTCGTGATCGGCGGCGTGGGCGCCTGGCATCTGCGGCGCAGCACCTATCCGGCACTGGCGGGGCGCATGCTCAAGCTGGCCGTGGCCTTCGGTGCCATTGCCGTGCCGCTGCAGGTGCTGGTGGGAGATCAGCACGGCCTGAATACGCTGAAGCACCAGCCGGTCAAGGTGGCGGCCATGGAAGCACACTGGGAGCAAGGTCCGCCGGGCGAAGGCGTCCCACTGATATTGTTTGCCGTTCCTCGGCAGGCCGAAGCCCGCAATGACTACGAAATCGCCGTGCCCCGCCTGGGCAGCCTGATCCTCACCCATACCCTGGATGGCGAGATCAAGCCCCTTGCCGCCGTGCCGGCCGGCGACCGTCCGCCGGTCGCGCCGGTTTTCTACGCCTTCCGGGTGATGGTGGGCCTGGGCATGCTCATGCTGCTGCTCGTGCTGGCTTCGGCCTTCGCCTGGTGGCGCGGACGCCTGGTGGGCTCCCCCTGCTGCTGAACGCATGGCGGCTCCTCAGCCCCGCGGGCTTCATCGCCCTGCTGGCCGGGTGGTGGGTGACGGAAATAGGGCGCCAGCCCTGGGTAGTGTATGGCCTGATGCGGACCTCGGAGGCGGTCAGCCCCAATCTGGTGGCGCCGCAGGTAGCCGCCTCCATCGCGGGCTACGCCAGTGTCTATGCGGTGGTTTTCGGGGCGGGCATCTGGTATTTGTACCGCCTGCTGAAAAAAGGCCCGCAGCCGCACGAAGCACCGCCGGAACCCGAGGGCGGCCTCAAGACACCCGCCCGGCCGCTCTCCGCCGCGGGGGAGGCCGATATCGAGGAAGGGGTGCCCAGTGACCGCCAGTGAATGGTTGCCCGTGGTCTGGTTCGGCATCATCGGGTTCGGGGTCCTGATGTATGTGCTGCTCGATGGCTTCGTGCTCGGCCTGGGTATTCTGGCGCCTTTCGCCCGCGACGAGGCGCAACTCGACCACATGATGAACACCGCCGCGCCGATCTGGGACGGCAACGAAACCTGGCTGGTGCTGGGTGGCGCGGGGCTGTTGGCGGCCTTTCCGAAAGCCTACGCGGTGGTGCTTTCGGCGCTGTATTTGCCGGTGCTGGCCATGTTGCTGGCCTTGATTTTCCGCGGCGTGGCGTTCGAGTTCCGGTTCAAGGGACAAGGCTTTGCCAAGCGCGCCTGGGGCGCCGCCTTCAGCGCAGGCTCCATCGTGACGGCGTTCATGCAGGGGGTGATCCTGGGCGCGCTGATCACCGGCCTTCCTCTGCATGAGGGCCGCTACACCGGCGGCGCATTGAGCTGGTTCAGCCCGTTTTCCATGCTCACGGGGGCTGCGCTGGTTTTCGGCTATGCGTTGCTAGGCACAGGCTGGCTGATCCTGAAAACCGAGGGCCCGCTGCATCAATTGGCGCGTGCCATGGCCCGGCCGCTGGTATTGGCCATGCTGGTGTTCATGGGCCTGGTGAGCGCGTGGCTGCCTTTTCTGGATTCGCGCTTGATGGCACGCTGGTTTTCAGATGGCCACTTCCTGTGGCTCTCGCCGGTACCGGTGCTTACCCTGGCGGCCGCCTTCATGCTTTGGCGGGACGCCCTGCCCTCCGCCCAAGGCAGGAAATCGCACGATGCGCGGCCTTTCCTGTGGACGCTAGCGCTCTTTCTGCTCGGTTTTGCAGGCCTGGTGCTGGGAATGTGGCCGTTCATCGTGCCCCCGCAGCTCACGATCTGGGACGCGGCCTCTCCACCGGAATCACAAGGCTTCCTGCTCTGGGGCCTGGTCTTCCTGCTGCCGCTCATTCTGGGCTATACCGCCTGGTCTTATTCGGTTTTTCGGGGCAAGGTGGCGGCGGACAGCGGATATCACTGATCTGAACATTACCCTCATTCATGAAACAGTGTGTTGAACGGCAGTGGCTGGTGGCCCTGCCGGATTGCCGTTAAGGTTGAGTCCTTCAACCCCTATCGCAATCCATCATGTCCAAAGTCCTGGTTCTCTACTACTCCACTTACGGCCACCTTGAAACAATGGCCAACGCTGTTGCCGAAGGCGCCCGCTCCACCGGCGCCCAGGTCGATATCAAGCGCGTCCCCGAGACCGCTCCGGAAGACGTGGCCAAGGCAGCTCACTTCAAGCTCGACCAGGCGGCTCCGGTGGCCAGTGTTGCGGATCTGGAACACTACGACGCCATCGTGATCGGCGCCCCCACCCGCTTCGGCCGCATGCCTTCTCAAATGGCCGCCTTCCTGGATCAGGCTGGCGGCTTGTGGGCCCGCGGTGCACTCAATGGCAAAGTGGGCGGCGCCTTCACCTCCACCGCGACTCAACATGGCGGCCAGGAAGTGACGCTGTTCTCCATCATCACCAACTTGCTGCACTTCGGGATGGTGGTGGTTGGCCTGCCCTATAGCCACGCCGGGCAGATGACGCTGGACGAAATCGTGGGCGGCAGCCCTTACGGCGCCACCACCATCGCCGGTGGCCAGGGCCAACGCCAGCCGAGCGCCATCGAGCTGGAAGGCGCTCGCCACCAGGGCAAGTTGGTCGCTGAAACAGCCAACAAGCTGTTCCCGGGCTAAGCCCCTCTGGGCTTAAGCGTTAAGCAGCTTTCCAGACGATCAGCAGATCCTTGGCGTGCACGCGATCCCCTGGCTTGACCAGCACGCGGTCGATCACGCCATCCCGCTCGGCTGTCAGATGGGTTTCCATCTTCATGGCCTCCAGTGACAGCAGCGTAGCTCCTGCTTTCACGGGCTGCCCTGCGGCCACCGGCACCGTCACGATGGAGCCCGGCATCGGCGCCCCCACGTGCAGAGGGTTGCCGGCTTCGGCCACCTCGCGCTGAGCCGCCGCCGCGGCTCCGGCCTTGGCCACGCTGGTCATGCGCGACTGGCCGTTCATCTCGAACTGCACCTTGGCGACGTTCTCTTCCTCGTGAATGGTCTGCAGGCTCACCAGTAGTGTCTTGCCGGCTTCGATCTCCAGCGCCACTTCGTCGCCCGGCTTCATGCCATAGAAGAACGTGGGCGTGGGCAGCACAGAGACGTCACCGTGCTTTTGCACATGCTGATGGAAATCAGCCGCCACCTTGGGATACATCAGCGCGCTAGCCAATTGCTGGTCATTCATCTCCTCCACGGCCATGCCGCCAGCCTGTGCGGCCCGCATACGCGCCGCCTCCAGGTCGACGGGCGCCAGATGATCGCCCGGGCGATAGGCCTCGGGCGGCTCGCTCTTGAGGACCTTGCGCGAAAGCGCCTCGGGGAACCCATCAGGCGGGAAACCGAGCTCTCCCTTGAAGAGGGACACCACCGACTCAGGGAAAGCCACTTCATGCGCGGAATCGGCTACCTGGGCGGAGGTGAGATCGTTGGCCACCATCATGATGGCCATGTCGCCCACCACCTTGGAGGTCGGGGTGACTTTCACGATATCGCCGAACAACTGGTTGACGTCCGCATAAGCCTGCGATACCTCGGTCCAGCGGTGCTCCAGCCCCATGGCGCGCGCCTGCTCGCGCAGGTTCGTGTACTGGCCGCCGGGCATCTCGTGGCGGTACACGTCGGCGGTGCCGGAGCGGATGTCGCTCTCGAAAGGCGCGTAAAAGCGCCGTACACCCTCGAAGTAGGTCGATGCCCTGTGCAGCGCGTGTTGCGAAAGGCCCGGATCGCGCTCGGTGCCTGCAAGGGCAGCCGCCATGGACGAAAGGTTCGGCTGCGCCGTGAGGCCGCTCATGGCGTCCAGCGCGCCATCCACCGCATCACAACCGGCCTCCACCGCCGCCAGCACCGAGGCGGCGGCAATACCGCTGGTGTCGTGGGTATGGAAGTGCACAGGCAAGCCGGTTTCCTCTTTCAGTGCCTTGACCAGCGCGGCGGCGGCGCGCGGGCGGCAGATGCCCGCCATGTCCTTGATGGCCAGAATATGGACGCCGGCCTGCTGCAACTCCCTGGCGATGCCAACGTAATACTTCAGGTCATACTTGGCTCTGGCGGGGTCGAACAGATCCCCCGAGTAGCAGATCGCGCCTTCGCAGAGTGCGCCCGTTTCCAGCACGGCATCAATGGACACGCGCATGTTGCGCACCCAGTTCAGGGCGTCGAAGACACGGAACAGATCCACGCCCGCCGCGGCCGCCTGCTGGACGAAGAACCTGACCACGTTGTCGGCATAGCTGGTGTAGCCCACGCCATTGGCGCCGCGCAGCAGCATCTGCAGCAGGGTATTGGGCACGCGTTCGCGCAGTTGCGCCAGGCGCTGCCAGGGGTCCTCCTTGAGAAAGCGCATGGCCACATCGAAAGTGGCCCCGCCCCAGCACTCCAGAGAGAACAGCTGCGGCAACTCCCGCGCATAGAACGGCGCGATGGGCAGCATGTCCGCCGTGCGCATGCGCGTGGCGAACAGCGACTGATGGGCATCGCGCAGCGTGGTGTCGGTCATCAGGACCGGCTTGCTCTCGAGCATCCACTGGGCGAACTTCTTCGGGCCCAGCGCCTTGAGGCGGTCCCGGGTGCCCGGCGGGATGGGCGTGCTCAAGTCCACGCGAGGCAGCACAGGCTTGGGAAACGGCATCTCGGGCATCTTGCGGCCCGCCATCTCGGGGTTGCCGTTCACGGTCACGTCGGCCATGAAGCCCAGCAGCTTGCTACCGCGGTCGCGCCGCTTGGCAAACTCCAGCAGTTCTGGCGTGGTGTCGATGAAGCGCGTGGTCACGCTGCCCGCCGCAAAATCCGGGTGATTGATCACGTTCTCCAGGAACTGGAGGTTGGAAGCGACACCGCGGATGCGGAATTCGCGCAGCGCCCGGTCCATGCGCTGCACGGACTCCCGGGCCGTAGGCGCCCAGGCGGTGACCTTGACCAGTAGAGAATCGTAGTATGGCGTAATGACAGCGCCGCCATAGGCCGTGCCGGCATCGAGACGGATGCCAAAGCCGGAAGCGCTGCGGTATACAGTCAACCGGCCGTAGTCGGGCAGGAAACCATTCTCAGGGTCTTCCGTGGTGATGCGGCATTGCAGCGCCGTGCCATTGAAACGGATATCGCCCTGGGCCGGTACACCGCTTGCAGGCGCCCCCGCCCCCTCGGCAGCCTCCTCGGTCACGCCGATCTGGCCGCCTTCGCTGATGCGCAGCTGCGCCTTGACGATGTCCACCCCGGTGATCAGTTCCGTGACCGTATGCTCGACCTGGATGCGCGGGTTGACCTCGATGAAGTAGAACTGGCCGCTGTCGGCGTCCATCAGGAATTCCACGGTGCCGGCGTGGGTATAGTCCACGGCCTTCATCAGCCGGATGGCGCTGGCGCACAGCTCTTCACGTTGTGCGTTGTCCAGATAGGGCGCCGGCGCGCGCTCGACCACTTTCTGGTTGCGGCGCTGCACGGTGCAATCGCGCTCGAACAGGTGCACCACATTGCCATGGCGATCACCGAGGATCTGCACTTCCACGTGGCGCGCGCGCTGCACCAGCTTCTCGAAATAGACCTCGTCGTTGCCGAAGGCGGACAAGGCTTCGCGCCGGGCAGCCGCCAGCGCATCGGGCAACTCCGCCTCGTTCTGGATCACCCTCATGCCACGGCCGCCGCCGCCCCAACTGGCCTTGAGCATCACGGGATAGCCGATACCTGCCGCCAGCTTCTTGCATTCATCCACGTCCAGGGGCAAGGGAGGCGTGGCAGGCATCACCGGCACCCCGGCAGCCACAGCGGCATTGCGCGCCGCCACCTTGTTGCCCAGAGTGCGCATGACTTGAGGGCTAGGGCCGATCCACTCGATGCCCGCGGCGATGACGGCTTCGGCGAAATCGGGATTCTCGGAAAGAAAGCCGTAGCCGGGATGGATGGCATCGACCTTCGCATTCCGGGCAATGCGCAGAATGTCTTCAATGTCCAGATAGGCCTGCAGGGGCTTCTTGCCTTCTCCCACCAGGTAACTCTCGTCGGCCTTGAAACGGTGCAGGGCCAACCGATCCTCGCGCGAGTAAATCGCCACGGTGCGCATGTTCATCTCCGAGGCGGCGCGCATCACGCGGATGGCGATCTCGGAGCGGTTGGCGATCAGGACGGATTCGATTTTGCGGGAGCTTGAGTGATGGTTGGGCAGCGACATGGGAATTTCAGTCAACAGTGCACATCGGCACATCTCAGGGGATTTGTGTTGAGTTGCCAGGGACCCGATTCAACACGCGTGCGGTGGCTGATCAGCCGCCAGCATTATTAGTGATATGGGCAGGTTTAAAACCTGCCCCTACGCCATGCAGGCCCATTAAGGCAACGCTGAATAAGTTCTCATGCATGCCCCAAAGGAAAAGCCACCCGAAGGTGGCTTTTCCTGGTCAGAAGCGCGAGAACCGGATCAACCGAAGTTCTTGGCCGCGAAATCCCAGTTGGCCAGACTCTCGAAGAAGGTTTCGACAAACTTTTGGCGCAGGTTGCGGTAATCGATGTAATACGCGTGCTCCCACACGTCGACGGTCAGCAGCGCGGTGTCGCCGGTGGTGAGGGTGCCGGCGGCGCCCATGTTGACGATGTCCACGGAGCCATCGGCTTTTTTCACCAGCCAGGTCCAGCCGGAGCCGAAGTTGCCCACGGCGCTGGTCACGAAGGCTTTCTTGAAGTCGGCGAAGCTGCCCCACTTCTTGTTGATGGCATCAGCCAGGGCGCCGGTCGGTTCGCCGCCGCCTTGGGGCTTCATGCAGTTCCAGAAGAAGGTGTGGTTCCAGATCTGGGCGGCCTGGTTGTACATGCCACCGCTGGATTTCTTGATCACGTCTTCGAGTTCCATGTTCTCGAACTCGGTGCCTTTCTGCAGCTCGTTCAGCTTGTCGACATAGGCTTTGTGGTGCTTGTCGTGGTGAAACTCGAGCGTTTCCTTGCTGTAGCCGGTCAGCGAGTCGTAGGCATACGGCAGGGGGGAAGAGTGCGTTCCATGCGTGGGTCCTTTTAGGTGGGTTGGTAATTCGAGTGGGCCAGCCTCTCATCATAGGCGAGCTGACGTGCCGGATTGTAGGAAGTCAGCGCAAATGCGAGCCGAGCACAGAGAGATCAACCTTGCCATCAGCAAGGGTGGCCGAAAGCGTTTGGCCTGGGCGCACGGCAGAGGCCCGTGTCACCGGGTGGGCGTTTTCATCTTCGAGCCAGGCGTAGCCCCGCTCGAGCACCCGCTGCGGGTCCAGCGCGGCCAGGCGCAGTGCAGCACGTTCCAGGCGCTCCTTGGTGGCAGCCAGCGTGCGGTCGGCGGCAGTTGGCAGGCGCGCGGCGGCGCGCTCCAGACGCTCTCCTTCGCGTACCAGCCACGGCCCGGGGACGCGGCTCAGACGCTCGCTCTGGCGTGTCAGGGCGGCACGCTCGCGCTCCAGCCTCAGCCGGGTGGCATGCCCAAGGCGCTGGATCTGGCGGTCAATCAAGCGGCGCTCCCCAGCCAGACGGGCCGAAGGGCGGCCCAAGCGGCTCTGGGCCACGTCCAGGCGCTGCGCTTCCGCATCCAGCCTCCGGACAAGCGCCTGAGACAGGCGGGCAGAAGACTGATCCAGTGCCAGGAGCAGGCTTTCACCCGGCACGCTGGCCAGTTCGGCCGCGGCCGTGGGCGTCGGCGCGCGCAGGTCGGCGACGAAATCGGCAATACTGAAATCGGTTTCGTGGCCCACGCCCACGATCACTGGCACCGGGCTGCGGACAATGGCCCGCGCCAGGGCTTCATCGTTGAAGGCCCACAGGTCTTCTATCGAACCCCCACCCCGCACCAGCAAAATGAGATCGATGGGCTCGGCATCTTCTGGCGGGTCCTCCGCCAACTGATAGAGCTGCGCCAGCGCCCCGATCAGCGCCTCAGGCGCTCCGGCCCCCTGCACAGGGGCTGGCGCCAGCACCACGGGAATATGCGGCACACGGCGTGCCAGCGCGGTCAGCACATCATGCAAGGCTGCCGCGCCGAGCGAGGTCACGAGGCCAATGGCACGCGGCATCGCGGGCAGGGGCCGCTTGCGCGCGGCATCGAACAGCCCTTCTGCCTCGAGCTGCGCCTTCAAGCGCAGGAATTGCTCGAACAACTGGCCCTGCCCGGCACGCGACATGGACTCGACGATCAGCTGCAGATCACCCCGCGCCTCGTACACGCCCAAGCGGCCGCGCACTTCCACGGAATCACCCTCGCGCGGATTGAAGTTGAGCAGCCCCGCGGCGCGGCGGAACATGGCGCAGCGCAATTGGCCGCCTTCGTCCTTGATCGAGAAATAGCAATGCCCGCTGGATGCGCGTGTAAAGCCCGAAATCTCTCCCCGCACCGCGACAGGATTGAAGCGTGCTTCCAAACTGTCCGCTACGGCGCGGCACAGCGCGCCAACCGGCCACACAGACGGCGCCACTGCTGGGTTTCGATTGAAAAAGCCAGTATTCATGCCCTTTGGCGGACGGTTTGGCGGCGCAGGGCGCCAGGACTATTCCACAACCCGGCGATGGCGGGGCCAAAGTGAGAGAACCATGCCGGAAACGCTGATTCGCACATATAAGTCATTGATTTTGTTTATATTTTTTCTGCTTACCAAATCATCAAACTGTCACAAACCGCGTCAAATGGTGCTTTCGAACGGTTATCAAGGCACTTCTTCACAAAGTTATCCACAGAAATTGTGGTCTTGTGCAGGCATTCCAGGCCGTTGATAGGCACGCAAGCCAGAATCGGCGCTGGCCCGCATTCCCCCATGCGCGATAATCGCCCGCATCCATTTTTTCCTGATTTGACGCCAACCTAGTGCCGTGAGTTGACAGTTTGCAGCGAAAGCAGACGGCCACCCTTCAAGGCATCAGGGGCAAGCGGAGACACAAGCCTTGCTTTCAATCATACAAGCCGCCGGCTGGCCGATCTGGCCGCTGATTCTGTGCTCCATCCTGGCGCTGGCCTTCGTGCTGGAGCGCTTCATCAAGCTCAAGCAGGACCGGGTGTTCCCCCTAACCTGGCGGATGAGGCCATTGGCGTCTCCCGCGAGGCCGTTCCCGCGCCAGACATGGTCCATCAGTTGGAGCAGAGTTCCGCCCTGGGACAGGTGCTGGCCGCAGGCTGGCGCGCCATTGCCAGCAACCCACGGTGCAGCGAAGAGGAAATGCGTGCCGCCATGGAGGCTGCCGGCCGCAAGGTCGCGCATCAGCTGGAGCGTTATCTGCCGGCGCTGGCCACCATTGCCTCTGCAGCCCCCCTGCTGGGCCTGCTGGGCACGGTGATCGGCATGATCGAGATCTTCGGTTCCCAGGCGCCCACCGGCTCGCTCTCGGGCGGTAACCCGGCACAACTGGCTCACGGCATCTCCGTGGCCCTCTACAACACCGCCTTCGGGCTGATCGTCGCGATTCCAGCGCTGATCTTCTGGCGCTACTTCCGTGCCCGCGTGGATGGCTATGTGCTGGAGCTCGAGCTGGCCGCCGAACGCTTCGCGCGCCACCTGGAGCCGCTGTGCCCCGGCCCCCTCAAGGAGTCTGCACGGTGAAGTTCCGGGCCCGCCCACCAGAGGAACCGGAGATCAACCTGATCCCGTTCATCGACGTGCTGCTGGTGATCCTGATCTTCCTCATGCTGACCACCACCTACAGCAAGTTCACCGAAATGCAGCTGACGCTTCCGGTGGCCAACGCCGACGCCCAGCGCGACCGGCCCAAGGAAGTCGTCGTGGCCGTCTCCGCCGATGGCCGCTACATGGTCAACCGTGAGTCGCTGGCGGGAGGCGGCGTGCAAGCGCTGTCCGCAGCCCTGCGGGCGGTTGCCGCCAAGGACAGCATCGTCATCATCAGCGCCGATGCCCTGGCAAGCCATCAATCGGTCATCACGGTGATGGAGGCCGCGCGGCACGAAGGACTGACTCATATCACTTTTGCCGCTAGAAGTGGCCCCCCTAAGGCGCTTACGCGCCTTCCCCCAGGGGACACCGCCAGCGGCCTGGCAAAGCCAGCTCCGCGGCGGTATGCGCATGGCTTGCTCCGCAGCCTCACGAATCATTCGTTTCATGTGCTGCGGTTGATGTGCGACACTCTGAGAAACTGATGCGCCATGCAGCCCTCCGTCCGCGCCCAGATTGAACAGGCACTGCTGCGCGGCTGGAACCGGCGCGGCTTGCTGGCCTGCGCCTTGTGGCCGGTCTCGCTTCTCCACGGCGCATTGCTCGCACTCCGGCGCACGTTTTACCGTACTGGCCTGCTGAAAACCGAGCGACTGCCGGTGCCTGTGGTCGTGGTCGGCAATGTCATCGCGGGTGGCGCGGGCAAAACACCGGCTACGCTGGCTATCGCCGAGCACCTGCGGGCGCGGGGCTGGCATGTGGGCATCATCTCGCGCGGACATGGGCGCCGCACGGATGATTGCCGCGAGGTGCACCCTGATAGCTCGCCGCTCGACTCAGGCGACGAACCTCTCCTGTTGCGCCGCCGGGCACAGGTGCCGGTATTCGTCGCCGCGCGCCGCGCCGATGCAGGCAAAGCCCTGCTGGCCGCGTACCCCGCCGTCAACATACTGATCTGCGATGACGGCTTGCAGCATCTGGCATTGGCGCGTGATGTGGAAGTGTGTGTGTTCGACGCGCGTGGCATTGGCAACGGCTGGCTGCTGCCGGCCGGCCCTCTGCGCGAAGCATGGCCACGCACGGTCGATCTGGTGCTGCATGCGGAGGGCACGCCCATCTCCTCGCCTTCGGCGCCCGCCTTTGGCACGCGCCGCACACTGGCCCCGCATGCGGTGCGCGCCGATGGCACACGGGTACCGCTGGCCAGCCTGCGCGGGCAGCCGCTCGTGGCGCTGGCGGGCATTGCCCAGCCGGGGGCCTTCTTCGAGATGCTGCGCGCTGAAGGGATGACCCTTGCACGCACCGTGCCGCTGCCGGATCATGACGATTTCGAGCATCTGCCGCCTATGCCGGACGGGCCAGCCACGCTGCTCTGTACCGAAAAAGATGCCGCCAAGCTATGGCGCCACCGGCGCGACGCCTTGGCCGTGCCCCTGATGCTGCAAGTGCCACGCACTTTCTTCGATGCGCTCGATGCAAGGCTATCATCCCATTCTGTATGAAACCCTGGCTGATTCTGTCCCTGGCGATCGTCTCCGAAGTCATCGGCACCGCCGCCCTGAAGGCCAGCGACGGCTTCACGCGCTTGTGGCCTTCGCTGCTGGTAGTGCTGGGCTACGGCACGGCTTTCTTCTGCCTGTCGATCACGCTGCGCAGCATTCCCATGGGAGTGGCCTACGCCATCTGGTCTGGCCTCGGCGTGGTGCTCATTACGGCGGTGGGCTGGCTTTTGTTCGGACAGAAGCTTGATACCCCCGCGCTCATCGGCATGGCGCTCATCGTGGCTGGCGTGCTGGTCATGAATCTGTTTTCCCGTACCACGGCGCACTGAGGTGCGAACACACATGGATCCCAAACTGCTCGAACTGCTGGTCTGCCCTATCACCAAAGGCCCGCTCGACTACAACCGAGAGAAAAACGAACTCATCTCCCGCTCCGCGCGCCTGGCCTATCCCATCCGGGACGGCATCCCGATCATGCTGGAAGGCGAGGCACGCCAGGTCTCCGAGGAGGAAATCGAACAGATGCCCAAGCGCACTCCGCTGGCCGGTTGACCCCAAGGCGGCCGTGAACTTCACTGTCCTCATCCCTGCCCGGCTGGCTTCCACCCGCCTGCCGAACAAGCCACTGGCCGACATCGGCGGCAAGCCCATGATCGTGCGCGTGGCCGAACGGGCCGAGCAATCAGGCGCTGCGCAAGTGGTGGTGGCCGCCGACTCGCCGGAAGTCCTGGAGGCCTGCGCGGCCCATGGCGTCCGTGCCCTGGCCACACGCGCGGACCATCCCAGCGGCAGCGACCGCCTGGCCGAGGCATGCGAGCAACTCGGGCTGAATGGCAGCGATATCGTGGTCAACGTACAGGGCGATGAGCCGCTGATCGAGCCCACATTGATCGATGCAGTGGCGAACCTGCTGCAAACACAGCCCGCGGCTCAGATGGGAACTGCCGCGCACGCCATTGAAAGCCTGGAGGATTTCACCAACCCAAACGTGGTGAAAGTCGTGACAGACCGGCAAGGCCTGGCGCTCACCTTCAGCCGCGCGCCGCTCCCCTGGTGGCGTGACGGCTTTGCCCAAGGCATCACCGCGCTCCCTACCGACCCCGCGCCCCTGCGCCATATCGGCATCTACAGCTACCGTGCCGCCTTCCTGCGCACCTTTCCCACGCTGCCACCGGCGCCCCTGGAGCAATGCGAGTCGCTGGAACAGCTGCGCGCGCTCTGGCACGGCCACCGCATCTCCGTCTACGTCACCCCCCATGCGCCCGGCCCGGGTATCGATACCGAGCAGGATCTGGAACGCGTGCGAAAGCTCTGGATGGCCTCGGCACCCGCACGCTGATTCCCTCGTGCGGGGGGCTGTGGCCAGCCCATGCTATTCTCGCTTTCGACAAATGGGGCACGCCCGGTACCGTATTGCATTGCCATGAGCATGTAACACCGCACTGCGGAGACCTATACGCATCCACCTGAGGGACACATGAAACTGATTCTTCTGGGCGCCCCTGGCGCCGGCAAAGGCACGCAAGCGACCTTTATCTGCCAGCAGTACGGCATTCCACAGATTTCCACCGGCGACATGTTGCGCGCGGCAGTGAAAGCCGGCACGCCACTGGGCCTGCAGGCCAAAAGCGTGATGGACTCAGGCGCTCTGGTGAGCGACGACATCATCATCGGCCTGGTCAAGGAGCGTATCGCTCAGCCTGACTGCGCCGCAGGCTTCCTGTTCGATGGCTTTCCGCGCACCATCCCGCAAGCCGAGGCCATGAAGCAAGCGGGCGTGAAGCTCGACTATGTGCTGGAGATCGACGTTCCCTTCGACGCCATCATCGAGCGCATGAGCGGCCGCCGCAGCCACCCCGCATCCGGCCGTACCTATCACGTGAAGTTCAACCCGCCTAAAGTGGAAGGCAAGGACGACGTGACTGGCGAGCCGCTGGTTCAGCGTGAGGACGACAAGGAAGAAACCGTGAAAAAGCGCCTGCAGGTCTATGACGAGCAGACGCGCCCCCTGGTCGATTACTACAGCACCTGGGCCAAGACCGAGCCGGGCAACGCTCCCAAATACCGCGCCATCAGCGGCACGGGTACGGTCGACGAAATCACCGCGCGCGCGCTGGCAGCCCTGAAAAGCTGACACCACCGCCCGCTCGTACCCCGGCGGTACACGGCCCCAAAGACAGCCACCAGGTTTCCGGTGGCTGTCTTTTTTTGCCGCACGCCCAGCACTTTCCCTCAAAAGGCGCGTGGGCACTTGCGCTGCCACAAAAACTGATTAAAAATACAGTTACTGGATATCAACACAGGTTTTTGACTCCACACCCCGTGCCAGCGACATTCATCAACCCCCTGCACGGCAGCCAGAGGACTTCACCATGATCGACAGCCCCAAGCTCACTGCCCGCCAGCAACAGATTTTGCAGTTGGTGCAAAACGCCATCGCTCGTACCGGCGCACCACCGACGCGGGCCGAAATCGCCTCTGAACTCGGCTTCAAATCCGCCAACGCGGCGGAGGAGCATCTGCAGGCCCTGGCGCGCAAGGGCGTGATCGAACTCGTGAGTGGCACCTCGCGCGGCATCCGCCTGAAAGGCAGTGCACGGCCAACATCCGCGGCGCAACAGATGGCGCTGCCGGGCCTTGCCCAACTGGCCCTGCCCCTGATCGGCCGCGTGGCTGCAGGCTCCCCCATCCTGGCGCAAGAGCACGTCGATCAGACCTATCACCTCGAATCCAGCCTGTTCGCGCAAAAACCCGACTATTTGCTGCGCGTACGCGGCATGTCCATGCGTGATGCCGGCATCATGGATGGCGATCTTCTCGCCGTTCAGTCCACCCGCGAGGCACGCAATGGCCAAATCGTGGTCGCCCGGCTGGGAGACGACGTCACGGTCAAGCGCTTCCACCGGAACAAGAACCTGATCGAGTTGCACGCCGAAAACCCTGACTACCCCACCATCGTGGTAGAGCCAGGAGAGCCGTTCGAGATCGAGGGCCTGGCCGTCGGTCTGATCCGCAACAGCATGCTGATGTAGCTTCCTCACGCCACCGGCAGGTGGCGGGCGTGCAGACGATCGGAGCTCGCGCGACGCGTGGGCCGGGTCTTCCACACCCTGCGGTGGCGTGATCCTGAGGTATTTCACCTCCTTCGCAATCCTGCCTGTGTTCAACCTCTGTTCACGAAAAGGTTTCACATGGGATCGAATGTCTTCAAACTGCCCGGCGCCGGGATTTTCAGCCACACCGCCAACCCATCAGGTGCGGAAGCGGCCTACATGGAATCCAGGGATTCCAAGGATTCCAAGGATTCCAAGGATTCCAAAGCCTCTCTTTTCCCCGCCTTTACGGTTCCCAGCTTCCGTCGCCGGACGGCTTCTTCGCCCACCCAAGCCGCCTCGTCCGGAGAGCAATGGGCCCATGCCGCACGGCGGCGCGCAGCCTTGCGCTTGGTTGAATCATCGTTTCCGGCATCCCTTCCCACCTCTGCCACCTGCCGGCCGCCATTGCCGGCGCAGCCTCTGCGCGTCATGCGCCTGGTAGAGGCCGGGCAAGCCCCCGGCACCGCCGGCCGCCTGCGTCTGTCCGGCCGTCTGGCGGATGTCTGCGCCGAACTCGACCGCATGGCCGCCGCCGAGTCGGGGCCTGGACCACACGCGCTGCGCGCCTGAGTACAAAGCCGCTGCAAAACCCCAAGCCGCGTACTCTCTGAAGTACCTTTACATATCCCTTTTTTCTGCGAAAAGAGGGGTTTGAGCCTGTTCCTGCATACGTGTTTTGTTAGACCTTAAGTGTCAAACGTAACTTAGGCATGCACAATGCGGGGATGAACATCGTGATCCTCGACGACTATCAGGATGCAGTGCGCAAGCTGCCTTGCGCTTCCAAGCTGGAAGCTTGGCCGGCCATGGTCTACACCAATACCGTGAAAGGTTTGGGCCAACTCTCTGTGCGTCTGCGCGATGCCAACGTCATTGTGCTGATTCGCGAGCGCACGCAGCTGTCTCGCCAGTTGATCGAAAAACTGCCCAAGCTGAGGATGATTTCCCAGACGGGCCGGGTCAGCGGCCACATCGACATCGATGCCTGCACCGAACGCGGCATTGCTGTCGCCGAGGGCGTAGGGTCTCCCATTGCGCCGGCGGAGCTGACCTGGGCACTCATCATGGCCGCGATGCGGCGCCTGCCCCAGTACATCGGCAACCTCAAGCACGGCGCCTGGCAGCAATCCGGGTTGAAATCAGGCTCCATGCCGCCGAATTTCGGCGTGGGTCAAGTGTTGCGCGGCAAGACCCTCGGCATATGGGGCTACGGCAAGATCGGTCAGCTGGTGGCTGGCTATGGCCGCGCTTTTGGAATGCAGGTGCTCGTGTGGGGCTCTGAAGCATCCCGCGCCCGTGCCATGGCCGATGGCTATAACGCCGCCAACTCCCAGAAGGCCTTCTTCTCCGAGTGCGACGTGCTTTCGCTGCACCTGCGCCTGACCGACAGCACACGCTCCATCGTGAGCCTGGAGGATCTGAGCCGCATGAAGCCCACGGCCTTGCTGGTCAACACTTCGCGTGCCGAGTTGATCGAGCCCGATGCCCTGGTTAGCGCCCTCAACCGCGGGCGCCCCGGCATGGCCGCCGTCGACGTCTTCGAAACCGAACCTATCCTGCAGGGCCATGCCCTGCTGCGGCTGGAAAACTGCATCTGCACTCCGCACCTGGGCTACGTAGAGCAAGACAGCTACGAGCAATACTTCAACGCCGCCTTCGACAACGTGGTGAATTTCCTGCGCGGCACCCCCACCAATATCGTTAATCCAGGGGCTTTGCAAGTCAGGAGATAGCGGTGCGGCCATAATCGCAGGCCATGACTACTCCTCGCTTCTCCACCGTCGGCATCGTCGGCACTGGCGCCATGGGGCGCGGTATCGCGCAAATCGCCGCCCAGTCCGGCTCTACCGTGCTGCTCTATGACACCCAGGCCCAGGCCGTCGCCAAGGCGCGCGAAGCCATCAGCGCCCAATGGGACAAGCTGGTTGACAAGGGCCGGCTGGCCCCTGAAGCCGCAGCGGCACAAAAGGACCGCCTCAAGCCCGCCGCCACGCAGGCAGAACTCGCCGACTGCGACCTCATCGTCGAGGCCATCGTTGAACGTCTGGATGTCAAGAAGGCCCTGTTTGCAGAGCTGGAGGCCATTGTCAAACCCAGCGCCGTACTGGCCACCAATACGTCTTCCCTGTCCGTGACGGCCATCGCGGCGAATCTCAAGCGCCCTGAGCAATTCGCGGGCTACCATTTCTTCAACCCTGTGCCGCTGATGAAGGTGGTCGAGGTCATCGCAGGCCTCAAGACCAGCGCAGAAACCTGCGCCGCGCTCACCGAGTATGCGCGCCAGATGGGCCATACTCCCGTGCAAGCCGGGGATACTCCGGGCTTCATCGTCAACCACGCTGGCCGCGGCTACGGCACGGAGGCGTTGCGGATCGTGAGCGAAGGCGCCGCTGATTTCGCCACCATTGACCGCATCCTGAAAGACCAGGTCGGCTTCAAGCTTGGCCCGTTCGAGCTGTTCGACCTCACGGCCCTGGATGTTTCCCACCCCGTGATGGAATCCATCTACCGCCAATACTACAATGAGCCGCGCTACCGCCTGAGCGTGATCACCGCACAGCGCCTGGCTGGTGGCGTGGTCGGTAAAAAGGTGGGGGAAGGCTTCTACACCTACGTCGACGGCGTCGCGCAAATGGCGGCCGAGCCGCCGGTGCCGCAAGTGAAGGATTTGCCGCCCGTGTGGGTTTCCACCCGCGCCGCCCGCCGCTCGGAATTGCTTCAGCTGCTGAAAGATCTGGGTGCCAAGATCGAAACCGGCCAATCGCCCTCCCCCGAGGCACTGACCCTCGTGGCGCCGCTGGGTTTCGATGTCACCACCGTGGCGGTGGTGGAACGGCTGGATCCTGCCCGCACCATCGGTATTGACATGCTGGTGGATGACAAAGCCACCAAGCGGCGCGTGCTGGCCACCAATCCGGCCACCCGCAGCGACATGCGCGATGCCGCGCATGCTCTGTTCGCGCGCGACGGCAAGGCGGTGAGCGTGATCCGCGACTCGGGCGGTTTCGTCACCCAGCGTGTCGTGGCCACCATCGTCAACATCGCCAGCGATATCTGTCAGCAGCGCGTGTGCAGCCCGAAGGACCTGGAAACCGCCGTCACGCTCGGCCTGGGCTACCCCATGGGTCCGCTGGCCATGGGCGATCAGTACGGCCCGGCCAACGTCCTGGAAGTGCTGTTCAACATGCAGACCGTCTATGGCGATACCCGTTATCGCCCCAGCCCCTGGCTGCGCCGGCGCGGCGCCATTGGCTTGTCGCTGATGCACGAGGAGGCGTAAGCCCATGACCGCTGAATTGCGCAGCACGGCCGAAGGCCGCACGATGGTGCTGACCATCAGCAACCCCGAGCACCGCAATGCGCTCGGGCCCGAGATCTACGCCGCCGGGGTCGAAGCCCTTAATGCGGCCGAATCCAATCCGGACGTGCGCAGCGTGGTCATCACTGGTGAAGGCGGCGTGTTCAGCGCGGGCGGCAATCTGCAGCGGCTGATGGCCAACCGGCAGCAACCGCCCGAGCATCAGGCCCGGAGCATCGAAGGCCTGCACAACTGGATCGAGGCCATCCGCGCCTTTCCCAAGCCCATCGTGGCGGCCGTCGAAGGGCCCGCCGCGGGCGCGGGGTTTTCGCTGGCACTGGCCTGCGACATGATCGTCGCAGCCAACAATGCGGTTTTCATCATGGCCTACAGCAACATCGCCATCTCCCCCGATGGCGGCGGCAGCTGGAGCCTGAGCGCCGCCATGCCCCGCCAGTTGGCCACCGAGCTGCTGATGTGCGGCGAGCGCATCACCCCCCAGCGCCTGCACGAACTGGGAGTCATCAACAAGCTGACCGACGCCGGCGAAGCGCTCTCCACGGCGCTGGCCCTGACCGAAAAGCTCAATGCCCGCGCGCCCAACGCCCTGGCCAGCGCCAAGGAATTGCTGAACGATGCGCCCGGCCATACTCTGCCGGAGCATCTGGCTCAGGAACGCGATCACTTCGTGAAGAACCTGCACCATGCAAATGCGGGTATCGGTATTGCCGCCTTTCTGAACAAGCAGAAACCGCAATACGAATAGCGCGGCCATCCACTGCTTCAAGGTCACGCTTTCAGCGTGTTCACGGCCCCCTCGCGGGGCCGTTTTGCCAAGAAACAGGGCCAAAAGGAGGCCGCCGGCCCCGCAAACCGCCCCCAAGAGCTGCCTCCAAGGTGACAATGGAGGCGTGAAAAATCTCTCCCGCAGTCACCGATAAGACAGCCCATGGACGCTCCCATTCTTACCATGGAGGAACGCGAGGCGATCAACAGTGGTCGCTGGTTTTCCTCACTCTCTCCTTCCCTGCGGCACGATATCCTGCGATGCGCCCAAGTCCGACGCTTTTCCGATGGCGAAGTCATTGCCACACGCGGTGGCCCTCCAGAGCAATGGATTGCATGCGCCAAAGGCGCGGTACGCGTCAGCTCCACCTCCCTCACGGGCAAGCAAGTCACGCTCACCTACGTGGAGCCGGGCATCTGGTTTGGCGATGTGGCCATGTTCGACGGGGAGAGGCGGACGCACGACGTGTATGCCCATGGGCCGACCACCATCGTGGCGGTGAGCCGGGCCGATTTCCAGAAGATTCTCAGCCAGCATTCCGAGCTTTACGAGGCGCTGCTGCAATTGCAATCGCGCCGCATCCGTCTGCTGTTCGGCCAGGTGGAAGATCTCAACACTCTTCCCTTGCGCGCACGCCTGGCCAAACAGCTTGCCCACCTGGCACGCAGCTATGGTGTGCCCGTCGCGGAAGACAGCGAGGAAACACGCATCACCCTGCAACTGGCGCAGGAAGAGCTGGCCCAGTTGCTGGGAGCCTCCCGCCAGCGCGTGAACCAGGAACTCAAGTCCATGGAGCGCGAGGGCGTGATCCGCATCGAGCCCTCCGGCCTCATCGTGCGCGACCGCTATGCCCTTCGGCGCATCGCGGAAACCTGAAGCCGATGGGCGCCGCCCTGTCGGCCGCCCTTTGATTTCGTCAGAGAACCCTACCTGCCCCTACCTGCATGAGCACCTCCGACTCTCAAACCAGCCCCAGCCCGGCCTCCGAGGCCCACGCCATTGATGCCGGCGCCTTGTCCGCATGGCTGACCAGGAACCTCGAAGGTTTTTCCGGCCCGCTTACCATCGAAAAGTTTTCAGGCGGGCAATCCAACCCCACCTATAAACTGGTCACCCCCAAGCAAAGCTACGTGATGCGGGCCAAGCCGGGTCCGGTGGCCAAGCTGTTGCCCTCGGCACATGCGATCGAGCGCGAGTTCGCCGTCATGAGCGGACTGCATGGCACGGATGTGCCCGTGGCCAGGATGTACGCCCTCTGCGAAGACGAATCCGTGATCGGCCGCGCTTTCTACGTCATGGAATTCGTGCCGGGCCGTGTCCTGTGGGACCAGACCTTGCCCGGTATGAGCCCCGCCGAACGTGCGGCGATCTATGACGAAATGAACCGCGTCATCGCCGCCCTGCATACGGTGAAGTTCGCCGAGCGCGGCCTGGCCAACTATGGCAAGCCCGGCAACTATGTCGAGCGCCAGATCGGCCGCTGGAGCAAGCAATACCAAGCGTCGGTCACCCAGCCCATCGCCGAGATGGACCGCCTGATCGAATGGCTGCCCGAACACATTCCCGCCAGCGCCAAGAGCGACAGCCTGGTGAGCATCGTGCATGGCGACTACCGTCTCGACAACCTGATGTTCGACCCCCAGCAGCCCCGCGTGCTCGCGGTGCTGGACTGGGAGCTGTCCACCCTCGGTCATCCTCTGGCCGACTTCGCCTATCACTGCATGTCGTGGCATATTCCGAACGCCTCCTTCCGGGGCATTGGTGATGCCGACATCGCGAGCCTGGGCATCCCCTCCGAACAGGACTACATCCGCCGCTACTGCGAGCGCACAGGCTTCAGCACCCCCGAAGCCCTGGCACCGGATTGGAATTTCTACCTCGCCTACAACATGTTCCGCATTGCGGCCATTTTGCAAGGCATCGCCAAGCGCGTGGAAGCTGGTACGGCGTCGAGCGCGGAAGCGCGCGCCAATGGCTCCCGCGCCCGACCCATGGCCGAGCTGGCCTGGAAATTTGCCCAGAAGGCTTAGCCACCGGCCCCCAAAACAGCTCTCGCGTTCACCAGACCAAGCTCGCCCCATCCAGGTGAGCCTCACTTTTTCATAAGGACGACAACATGGATTTCGAGTACTCCGCCAAGGTCAAGGACATGCAGGCGAAGCTGCGAGCCTTCATGGATGAACACCTCTACCCGAACGAGAACGTGTTCCATGAGGAAATTGCAGCCAACCGCGCCAAGGGCAATCCCTGGGTCCCCACTAGGATCGTTGAAGAGCTGAAGCCCAAGGCGCGCGCCGCCGGCCTGTGGAACCTGTTCCTGCCTAAATCCACTCGTGCCCCCCAGGGCCTTTCGAACCTCGAGTATGCGCCGCTGTGCGAAATCATGGGCCGGATTCCATGGGCTCCCGAGGTCTTCAACTGTTCCGCGCCCGATACCGGCAACATGGAAACCATCGAGCGCTACGGCTCGGAAGCGAACAAGGAGCAATGGCTGGAGCCCCTGCTCCGCGGTGAGATCCGCTCGGCCTTCCTGATGACCGAGCCGGCCGTGGCCTCTTCCGACGCCACCAATATCGAGTGCAGCATCCGCCGCGAAGGCGATGAGTACGTGATCAACGGCCGCAAGTGGTGGTCTTCCGGTGCCGGAGACCCACGCTGCGCGGTCTTCATCGTCATGGGTAAAACCGATCCCGAAGCGCCCCGCCATTCCCAGCAATCCATGGTTCTGGTGCCGTCCAACGCCAAAGGCATCAAGGTCATACGTCCGCTCACGGTTTTCGGCTACGACGACGCACCTCACGGCCACATGGAAGTGGAGCTCAAGGACGTGCGCGTGCCCGCCAGCAACCTGCTGGTGGGTGAAGGCAGCGGCTTCGCCATCGCCCAAGGCCGCCTCGGCCCTGGCCGTATTCACCACTGCATGCGCTCGATCGGCGTGGCTGAACGCGCGCTGGAACTGATGTGCGACCGTTTGAAGGCCCGCGTCGCCTTCGGTAAACCGCTGTCCTCACAAGGCGTGTGGCGCGAGCGGATAGCCGAATCACGCTGCATGATCGAACAGGCCCGCTTGCTGACCCTCAAGGCCGCCTACATGATGGACACCGTAGGCAACAAGGTCGCTCAAGCCGAAATCGCGATGATCAAGATCGTGGCGCCCAACATCTCCCTGCAGATCATCGACTGGGCCATGCAAGCGCATGGTGCCGCAGGTATCAGCGGCGACACACCATTGGCCTACATGTACGCCCATCAGCGTACGCTGCGCTTCGCGGATGGCCCGGATGAGGTGCATCGCAACGCGCTCGCGAAAGTAGAGCTGGCTGCGGTGAAAAGCTGACGGGCCGGCCACTGCCGTGAAATGACTGCCGCTCTGCGCGTTCGGTGTGTGACTCACCCGCGCAGAGCAAGCAGTTAACCCTGGCGTTTCTTCGTGGCTGCCTGTTCCAAAGGAAGCAGCCGCTCCACGACAGATTCAGGGAAGACCTGTTCGAGTTCATTGGTGAACACGTTCAAATAGTCACTCATATTTTTTTGTTCCGCATTGAATTTCTCTTCCAGAAAATCCAGGAACAAGCGCACCCTTCGAGGGAGATATTTGTTGTCACGGCGGACAATGAATACCCCGTCTTCCTGCGAAATATAACTTCCCAGAACCACGCTTAGTTCCCCTGAGCGAAGGTACCGCACCGCATCCCAGATGGTCTTCCTCGTAATGCCGCGCCCGGCCATTGCCCATTTCGTGGCCATTTCGCCGTCATTGACAACCCAACTTTGGCTTGGAAGCGTCGTGTAGCTCGTCTCTAGGCCGTCGCGCTCAAAATAATATTCGTTCAGAACTTTCGTCTGGGTTGCCAGAACAATGAACTTGTGCTCCGCGAGGTCCTCAGGAGTTTGAGGGTATCCGTACTCTTCGAGGTAAGCGGGTGAGGCGCATAGAACGCGGTAGTTGGCCGCGAGCCTCTTGACCACCAGTGCGCTCTCCACGGGCTTGGCGAATCTGATCGCGACATCGACATCATTTCGCAATATGTCGGAGAAATCATCTTCCAGGAAAAGAGAGACCCTGATATCCGAATAGGTCTTGAGAAAGTCGTCGATCCAGCCAGAGACATACTTCTTTCCGAAATCCGTAGCCGCTGATATCTTGATACTGCCATCCGCAGATTTCTGTCCGGATTTCAACCTCAGCTCAGCACCATCAATGATGTGCAAGGCGGCCACACACTCCTTCAGGTAATCCTGCCCTTCCTCGGTCAGCATCAGTCTCTTGGTGGAGCGGTTGAACAGCTTGACCCCTAAGTACCGTTCCAGCTTGCTCAGTCTCACGCTCGCCGCAGCCACGGAAAATCCGAACCCGGAAGCAGCAACCGTCAAGCTTCCCACATCTGCCACAGCCACGAATAACCTAATGTCGCCCAAATGATCACTGGACGACTTCATAGAAAATCCTTTAACTTAGATTCACTCACACAATACCTCCGGGGGTGCCCGAACGGATGCAACCTGCCCAGAATAATCGCTGCAACCATTTTTATCGGCTCAAGGCCAGCTGCAGCACGGCGCAGACAGCCATCACGGCGATAAGCACCGATATCGCAACAAACAGCAAAGATTGGACACACAGGCTGGGAAAGCGTATGCCATTCATGCCTGTGCCGCTCAAAGCCTGAACCACAAAGGCTTTGCATTATCAAGCGAACAATAGAGAAATATTTTATTGATTTTTTTGAATCATATTTAATAAATATTAAATACTCTTCAAATCACAGTTCAATATCCATCTCGCGCCGAGCTTATCACGGCCTTGAGGTGCCGCTGGCGGGTGCCCCGGGCAGCCCATCCAGCAATTCATGACTGGCCTTGCGAAAGCGTTCCACCAGAAAATCGAGCAACTCCTGCACGCGAGGCACCTGATAGCGATTGCGGTGAAAAATGGCATAGAGCCCCGATTCCTCTACCGTGTACTCGGGCAGAACGACCTTCAATCGCCCAGCGCGTATATCCTCTGCCGCATCCCAGATGGTCTTGCGCGTAATGCCATGACCAGACATCGCCCAGATCCTGGCCAGTGCGCCATCATTGGTTTCCCATGACCGCTCCATAGGGATGCGCTGTGTCCAACGCTGGCCGTTGGCCATGAAGTGGTAGTCATTCAGCGGGCCGGCATTGTTCACCAGAATCACAAACCGGTGCTTGTGCAGTTCTTCAGGTGTTCGCGGCACACCGAAACTCTCCAGGTAGTCTGGCGCGGCACACAGCACACGCCAGTTCGGCGCCAGAAGGCGAGCCACCAGGTCGCCGTCGGATGGTTTGCCGAAACGCACCGCAATGTCCACATCGTCCTCCAGCAGATTCGACAGCGAATCCGTCAAAGTCAAGGCCAGCTGCAGTTGCGGATGGCTTGAGCAGAATTCCTCCAGCCACTGGTTGAGCCGGTGGCGCCCGAAATCGGTGGTGGCGGAAATACGCAGTCTGCCGCGCACCTGGCCTTGCCCCGCCAACAATTCTGCCTTGGCGTTTTCGAGCGCCTCCAGCGCCACGCGGCAGTGCTGCATATACACATGACCTTCATTGGTCAGGCGCAGGCTTCGGGTGGTGCGGTCAAACAGCTTGGTTTGCAACGAAGCCTCCAGCTTGGTCAGGCGGGCGCTGGCCGCCGCAGCCGAGAAGCCCAGTTTGCGGCCGGCAGCAGAAAGGCTCCCCAGCCCCGCAGCTTCGACGAAAAGCCGAATGTCGCCCAATTCATCCGCAGCCATTGTTAATATAGATTTGAAAGTTATTTATCTTTTTTTCCAATTTTCAAATTCTAATTGACGAAATGAAGAGGGCGACGCAGATTTGTAATCACTCTTCTCAACAGCAAGAAACATTTCACGGCCGCCATGTTCCTGCCCAACAACGGCAGTGCAACGCGTGAGAACCGGCTCCCGCCATATTGCCTGCGTCCATACCCTGGGAACTCCTGTGTGGCCCCCGAGGTGCTGCCGGGCCGCGGGCCTCTTTCCCTGTCTCAGCTTTTTCGTCGGACTTCGCGCCACTGGCGAGCGAAATCAGTCCTGAGCAGACACAATGCGCATTGAATATTGCTTACTTTTCGGGAGGCCCGCCTTTGATCGACGTCTACTCCTGGCCCACACCCAATGGCCACAAGGTGCACATCATGCTGGAGGAATGCGGACTGCCCTACCAGGCGCATCCCGTCAACATCGGCAAGGGCGATCAGTTCCAACCCGAGTTTCTGAAAATCAGCCCCAACAACAAGATCCCGGCCATCATCGACCCCGATGGGCCAGACGGCAAGCCCATCCCGGTGTTCGAGTCCGGAGCCATCCTGCTGTACCTGGCCGAAAAGACCGGGCAATTCATGCCCAGCCGCACGCGGGAAAAATATGAAGTGCTGCAGTGGCTGATGTTCCAGATGGGCGGTGTCGGCCCCATGCTGGGCCAGGCGCATCACTTTCGCATCTATGCGCCGGAGAAAATAGCCTACGCCATCGACCGATATACCAACGAAGCCAAGCGCCTGTA
Organism: Ottowia sp. VDI28; assembly: GCF_049532675.1. Taxonomy (NCBI): domain Bacteria; kingdom Pseudomonadati; phylum Pseudomonadota; class Betaproteobacteria; order Burkholderiales; family Comamonadaceae; genus Ottowia; species Ottowia sp. VDI28. The sequence continues at coordinate 5,229,666 of NZ_CP149820.1, forward strand.
TGGCGTGCTAGACCGGCAGTTGCAGTCGCATGCCTATGTCGCCGGAGAAGACTACACCATTGCCGACATCGCCATCTTCCCGTGGCTGCGCTCATGGCAGAACCAAGGCATCGACTGGGCCGACTTCCCCACGCTCAAAGCCTGGTTCGACCGCATTGGCGAGCGTCCTGCCGTGCAGCGAGGCGTTCAGGTACTGGCCGATTTGCGCAAGGGTCCGCACTCGGCCGCAGAAAAAGAAGTGCTGTTTGGAAAAACACAGTACGAAAAGCGCTGAAGGCCCCCAAACAGCATGTAGAATCACGCCTTCGTCGGAGCGTAGCGCAGTCTGGTAGCGCATCTGCTTTGGGAGCAGAGGGTCGCGAGTTCGAATCCCGCCGCTCCGACCATTGTCTATAAGGGGCTACAGCCATCAAAGCTGTAGCCCCTTTTTTTGTCGTCCTCTTCTTTGCCCGATCACAAGGCGGTCACAACCGGCCCTTTGCCTTCCGCGATCTCCGGCGCAGGTCCTATATAGCGAGCGCTTGGCCTGATGATTTTGGGGTCACGGGCCTGCTCCAGCACATTGGCGCCCCAACCCATGATGCGCGCCACACAGAAGGTAGGCGTGAACAGCTCCGGCTTCAACCCTGCCAAGGCCATCACCACGCCCGCATAAAACTCCACGTTCGCATACAGCTGGCGGCCGGGCTTGAGTTCGGCCAGCGCCGCTTCAATGGCGGCTTCGAGCGCCGCAGCGCGAGCGACCAAAGGGTCCTCATAGGCTGCCGCCAAGCGCCGGAGAAACACGGCCCTGGGGTCATGCGTACGATACACCGCATGCCCGAAGCCCATGATGCGGCGCCCCTCGGCAATCTGGCGGCGGACCCAGTCCGTGGTGTTGGCAATATCCCCCACTTCGTCCAATGCCTGCAGCGCGCGATCCGGCGCGCCGCCATGCAATGGCCCCAGGAATGAACCAATGGCGGCGCCGATACACGACGCCACATCAGAGCCGGTCGAGGCCACAACACGCGCCGTGAACGTAGACGCATTGAAGCCGTGGTCGATGGTCGTCACCAGATATTGCTCGACTGCGCGTGCATCCTGCTGGTTGGGCATCGTGCCGCTCACCATGCGCAGATAGTCGGTTGCGTGCGGCAGCAGAGGATCAGCGGCGATCGGCTCCTGCCCTTGAGCGACCCGGTATGCGGCCGCCAGCACGGTGGGCGCCACCGCAGCCATGCGCAGCACATCCTCATAACGATCCTGCTCGGGCAAGTCGTACATGGGGCGCATGCCCTCGGACACCCCGAGGGCACTCACCACCGTGCGCAGCACCTGAAGCGGATTCGCCGACGGCGTCGCCAACGATCGCACCAAAGCCTCCATCGCCGGTGCCATGACCCTGTATTGGCCAAGCCGGGCCGCGAAATCCTGAAGCTCCTCAGAACCGGCCTCCGGCAGCGAACCGTGCAGCACCAGATACGCCGCCTGCTCGAAGCTGTAATGCGCCGCGACCGAGACGGCATTGCGCCCGCGATAGTGATAAAAGCCCTGTTGGCCCAGCACGTCTCCGATTTCGGTATCGGCGACGATGACGTTCTTGAGGCCAGCAGGGGCTTGAATAAATGTGGTGGAAGCGTTCATGATGTGGTCAGTTTGAGGATGTTGATCAACATCGTCAATCTTGATTGAGTCAACACCATGGACCACTTCATTCCGACCTCCGAAGCCGCGCGCCGCCTGGGCGTGAAGCCCGCCACGCTGTATGCCTATGTCAGCCGCGGCCTGCTGCGTTCCATTCGGCAGCCGGGCCAGCAGGAGTCGCTTTTTGACCGGCAGGAAATCGAACAACTGGGGCGCAGCAATTCATCGGCACGGCGTGAAAGCCCGAACCTGCTGCGCTTTCGCGCCGTGGTCACACAGGTCTCGCGCATGGATGAAACGCATCTGTACCTGCGCGGCCATCCCATGGACGAGTTGTGCGGGCACGTCACTTTTCTGGAGGCCGCGCGCATCGTGCTGGCGCGCCCCAAAGCCGAGGCTATCCGTTTGCAACTGCCCGCCGCGCCCTGTGAACTCGTTCAGTCGCTGCAGCTGAACCGGCGTCTGCCGGTGGCCATCGCGCTGTTGGGTGCGCTCGATCCGCAGCGGGAATCGCTTGATCCCGACCGTCATGCTGGATGGAGCCTTGGATTGATCGGTCTGGCACCGAGCCTCGCCGGCCCGGAAATCGAACTGGCCGATCCGCTCGTGCAAGCCTTGCTCGTGAGCTTGATCGACAATGGCCTGGCAGCGTCCACCACCGCGGCACGCGTGGCGGCATCGGCACGTGCGGGCTGGTACGACACCCAATCGGCGGGGTTGGCCGCCCTCGCCGGACGGCTGCATGGCACCGCCCCTGTGGAAGCGCGCAGGTTGCTGCGCGATGTGCTCCAGGGCCACCCTGTGTCGGAGGCGGTCAGACAGCGCGAGGATACCCTTGGACACATGCCGGGCTTCGGGCACATGATCTACCGGGGTGATGATCCACGGGCCCGGGCCCTCATGGATCTGCTCCGCGTCAGCCGCAATGGTACGCGTGAATTGGAAGCCTTGCATGCGATCCAGCGCGCAATCCAGCGCCCCGTGAATGTGGATGGCATGTCGGCCGTGATCTGCGAGGCGCTTCGCCTGCCTGATCAAGCAGGCGAGTTCCTCTTTCAACTGAGCCGGACTGCCGGCATCACCGCGCATGCCTTGGAGGAGTACCAGGAAGCGCCTCTGCGCTGGCGGGCGACAAGCGCCGCCTGAGCCTACTTCACGCTAAGCGATTTTCTTCACTTCCTTTTCTGCGGGCACTTCGGACTTGAGCGCGGCCATCTGCATCGACAGATCGAACAGGCGCGCCTTGCTGGCATAGTGGCGATCCAGGCGCCACTCATCCAGAATCTCGAGCGCGAGCTTGAACTGATCGAAGCTGAGCAGGTACAGATCAGAAATGGGGAAATCCGCTTCGGACTCCAATGCCAACACCAGGCGCGCCAAAATCTTGGCATTGGCGTTGTCTGGTTTGCGCTCTATGAACTTACGGGCTTCTTTGATGGCTCGCATGGATGCAGTTTCTGTAGGGAGGTGATTCGGTGCTGCAAACCCCATTGGACGATGTCCGAGTTTGCAGCCAGATACACGTCATCACGCCTGGCTCACAAGCCCGTGCTGACGAGGAAGGGTATACCCCTATGAAGGAATCCTAGCTTATTAAAGCCGGGCAATCTACCTCGTCATTTTTCTGTCATCACAATGTCATTGAATGTTGGGGCGGCCCCTCCCCTGCCTTGAGTAGCTCCCCCTGCCTGGTCCTCCGTGGAACTCCAGGGGTGCGGTAAACTCGTTAGCTTGAGCACCTGCCCGTAGCTCAGTTGGATAGAGCAACGGCCTTCTAAGCCGTGGGTCGGGGGTTCGACTCCCTCCGGGCAGGCCATGAATACGTTCAGGCTCTCAGCGGGTCTGCTGCTCCAGCATGAACCCCGCAAAGAACTGCGCCAAGGTCTCATGTGCATCCAGCGGCAGCACATGGGCGATGTACTGATCAGGGCGTACGATGACGAGCGCGCCTTGGGTTCGGTTCACGCCGCGCTGCTCGAAGATATCAGCGCCCGACTTCGCATCAGCGCAGAAGATCTTTTCGTAGTCCATGAGCTGATGGCGGCCCTTGCGGGGCTTCAGCAGTGCGGGCATGGATTCAAAGGCCAACGCCTCATGAGGCTGCTGGAAGATCGCCCGTACGTCAAAGACCGCGTCGATATCTTGCCCCGCAGGCGTGTACAGGCGCACAGGGGAGTTCGGCGATTCCTCAAGAAATGCACACAAGGCCCGCACACCAGCGTTCTGATCCAGGTGGTCGTTGAGCCCCGCAAAGGCATACAGGCGCCACCGGCCGTCGGCCTCGGCCACGTGGCCCAGGTGCAGGGGACGGGCATCCGTGATGCGCACCACGGGGGCGGAATGGAAACGCGTCCCTACGGTGAAGCCGGCCGCCAGATGCTGGTGCGCAGCCTCGCCGCAGATGGCCGATGCGCTGTAGTGCGTACCAACCCCTGCCGTGAAACGCCCATGCTGTTGGAAGTAACGCTGGAATTCCTTCGGATCCACCCCTTCCGCAGCCGATTCGCCGGAACTCTTGGGGCGGTCGCTGAACATCTTGGCCCACTCGCGGTCGAAATCGATCAGTTGCTGGGCCACGACCTGGCGCTCGCTGGAGTAGGTATGCAGTAGTTGCGGCTTGCACTGCCCGCGCAACACCGCGGCAAGCTTCCAGCCCAGGTTGAAGCTGTCCTGCATGGAAAAATTCATGCCCTGCCCAGCCTTGGGGCTGTGCGTGTGGCAGGCATCGCCGGCGATGAACACGCGCGGCAGCCGTGAATCAACGTCCTGCGCGGGAACGTCATCGTACTTGTCGCAGATGCGCTGGCCGATCTCGTAGACGGACCACCAAGGCACTTCCTTCACTTCCAGCGTATAAGGATGCAGGATACGCCTTGCGGTGTCGATCAGCCGGTCCACCGTGATCCCGCGGTTGGAGACGCGCTCGTCTTCGCCCAGCTTGTCCATTTCCACATACAGGCGCACCAGATAACCGCCTTCGCGCGGGATAACCAGCAGGTTGCCATGCTCGGACTGCACCGCCGATTTGTAGCGGATGTCGGGAAAGTCCGTCACGGCCAGGATGTCCATCACCCCCCAGGCCTGGTTCGCCGAATCGCCAGCCAGGTGCCGGCCAATCGCCCTTCGCACCGCGCTGCGGGCACCGTCGCAACCGACCACATAGCGGGCGCGGATCTCCTTCGTAGCCTGCGCATCGGGCGCGCCCTCGGAGTTGGCGCGGGCCAGGCGCACCGTCACCGGGTAGTCCGCCGCCTGCGGATCGGTCTTGACGTCAACCACGCTGTACCCATAGCAGGGCCGCAGCCGGGAGGGCGAGTTGGCCATGCGCTCCAGGTAGAAGTCATGTACGCGCGCCTGATTGAGCACCACGTGCGGGAACTCCGACAAGCCGTCTTCCGTATCCTGCACTCGGCCATGGCGGGCGATGCGGCCTGGGTTACTTTCGTCCGGCTTCCAGAATGTCACCTCGTTGATCCAGCAAGCCTCCTTGAGCACACGCTCCGCGAAACCGAAAGCCTCGAACATCTCCATGGTCCGGCAGGCAATGCCATCGGCCTGCCCCAACTGAAGCGGGCCATCCTTCTGCTCGATGATGCAGGTGCTGATGTCTGGAAACGCCGCCAACTGGGCGGCGAGTGTCAGGCCGGCAGGACCGCAGCCGACAATCAGCACATCCACCTGCGCGGGCACCCCATCGGTTTGCGCCAGGGCGTGCGGTGCCGCTTCGGCGATCCGCGGATCGCCAGGTTTGAAGGTGTTCAGGTGAAATTGCATGATGATCGCCGCCGGTGACTCCGAAAAGGCCCACTGGGCCGCCCTGCTGCCAAATGACTGCTGTTCAGGGGTATTGAAGCCAAATTTCACTTATTCGTAAATGGAAAAATTTTTAACCATTTATGATGTGACTTTATGAATAAGCCCAGAGCTTCGGCACTCACGATCAAGCAGCTGCGTGCCTTCGTCGCGGTCTACCAATTGCGCGGCTTGAGCGCTGCCGCCGCGCAGCTGCATATCACCCAGTCGGCTGTCAGCGTCCTGATCCGGCAGATGGAGCAGGAGCTCGGGATGCGCCTGTTCGACCGCACCACGCGATCGCTCCAGCCGACTTCCGCTGCAGAGAACGCCATTGAGATCGCGCAACGCGTCCTGCAGGACATGGACTCGCTGGGCGTCGGGCTACACGATCTGTCCAAGCTGCGGCGTGGCCGCGTCACCGTGGCCTGTACACCGACTTTGGCCAAAATCCTTCTTCCCAAGGTCATTGGCCAATTCATCCAAGCCTACCCTGGTGTACATGTGGATGTGGATGACTCTCCACCAGACCAGTTCATCAGCCGGCTGATCGCCGAGCATGCGGACTTCGGCGTGGGAACACCTGATCAGGCTGGCGACGGCATACGGATGCAACGCCTGATGGGAGACCATTTGAGCATCGTCTGCAGAACCGACCATCCGATGGCGGCGCAACGTTCGGTCCGTTGGAAGGAATTGGACCGCCTGCCCGTCATTACAGTGCACCCTGGCTATGGCGTACGCCCCTTGATCGATCAGGCGGCGGCAAGGGCCGGCATCCGCCTCAATGTGGCGCATGAGGTGACCTTGATGTCGACGGCGCTCTGGATGACCGCCTGCGGATTGGGGCCTTCGGTGATGCCGGACGCCTATGCGAGCTACTCGCCCGACCCCAGCCTGGTGGTCAGGCCCTTGGTGAACCCCAAGGTTCCCAGGGACATCTACGTGCTCGTCAAGTCAGGCCGTTCACTGTCTCCCGCCGCACAGCAATTCGTTCACATGCTGAAAGCGCAAACGCCAGTCAACGGGGGATAAGCGCCCTGTCCAGCGCCTCTCGCAGTTGCCTTGTGGAAACGGGCTTGTGCAGCAACAGCGCCGATGTGGACCGCGCATCGCGCAACCGTTGCGGCGAGGTGTCCCCTGTCATGATGATGGCGGGCACAGGTCTCTGCAGATGATCGCGCAGGATTTGCAGCGCTTGCTTGCCAGTTTCTTCATTGCGGAGCCTGAAATCAGTCACGATCACGTCGGGCGGTGGAATATCACGCAGTTTCGCCTGCGCGTCGGCCGCTGATTCGGCGCACATGCACAGCCCGCCCCAGCTTTCCAGCAGCGATTGCATCCCTTGACGCACCGCCTCGTCGTCATCGATCACCAGAATGCGCCGCCCCGCCAAGCCATGATCGGCCACCGCGGGCTGGCGCGTGGAAGCCTTGTCCTCCAGCGCGCCGGACCAGACGGGCAGCCAGAGGCGGAACACCGAGCCGCGTCCCGCGCGCGAGCGCACTTCGATCCGGGCCTGCATTTCCTGGACCAGGCGCCGCGAGATGGCCAGGCCCAAGCCTAGCCCTTTGCGGCGGTCGCGCTCGGGATTGCCCAGCTGATGGAATTCTTCGAAGATCTCCTCCAGGTGTTCGGTCGCGATGCCGCAGCCTGTATCCCATACCTCCAGCGCGAGGCGGCCGGCTCGCACGCGGCAGGCCACCAACACCCCGCCAGCCTGGGTATAGCGCAGCGCATTGGAAATCAAGTTGCGCATCACCAGATCGACCAGCGCCTTGTCGGCCAGCGCAGCGGCCGTGGTTTCCCGTGTGCGGTAGACCAAGGATGAGGCATCCGCCTGAACACCAAACTCCTGCTCCAGCGAACGCAGCAGCGGCTGCACCGCGAAGGGAGCCGCCTGCGCCTTCACGACCCCTGCGTCCAGGCGTGAATAATCCAATAGCGTGGTGAGCATCTCCGAGGCGGCAGCGGAGGCCATGCGGGCATGGCCCAGCACCGTGACCTGCTGAGCCGACACGGGCGACGACAAGGTGCTGCGCTCCAGCGAATCAAGGAACAAACCCAGCGCATGCAGGGGCTGGCGCAGATCGTGGCTGGCAGCCGCAAGAAACTTCGACTTGGCGAGGTTGGCGGTTTCAGCGCGGTCACGCTCCACTTTCAATTGATCAACCAGCGCCGCATTCTCGAACCGGAGGCGCACGCTTTCGCGCAAGGTGCTGTAGGTGACGCGGCTGTAGTACAGATTGACGCCGAACAGGCAAACGGCGAACACGCCATAGACCGGTGCCAGCCCTTCTCCCAGCGCGAAATTGCGCGCCGCGAACGGCAGGACGAGCAAAATCTGCGCCATGGCAGCAGCGGGGGAAATGCCGCGAACGAGGCGATCGTGCCGCACGAAAGACCGGTGATGACAATGCAGATGAAGGCCACCAGTTGCGGCTGCTCGGGCAAGTAGAGCCCCCAGCCGATCCAGCCCCACAGCGCGCTCGATACGCTGCTGCCGATGGTGAAGCGCCAGGCCCACTCGCTGCTTTGCGCCGGTAATGCGTGCCTGGCATGGGCGAAACCGAGCGCCAGGCGTGCCAACCCGACGAGATAGACCAGGCCCGCCCAAGCGAGGAGGACAACCTGCGATCCGTAGGACCACAGCACGGCGATCACCGGGATCGGAATCACGAAATTCGCGAACAGCACGGCGCGCGATTGCCTGTAGAGCACGCGGACCAGAGCGGCGTGCTCGGAATCTTTGAGATCGCTGCTCACTGAGGGCTCATGAATTCAGGATCAACCGGAGATGGCCAATCCACCAATCCCAGGCGCTGCGCGCACAGCAGCGCCGCGCTGCGGCTGTCCACCCCCAACTGCGCGAAGATGGCCGTGACGTGCACACGCACCGTGTTCTCGCTCAGGCCCAGATCGCGCGCGATCACTTTGTTGGGCTTTCCCGTACACAGCAGGCGCAATACGTCAAGCTGGCGCGAGGTCAGCGCGGCCTTGGCAGGGGAGTGAGCAGACGCATTCGCGGCTGGAAAACACGATTGCCCGGACAGCACCAAGCCGATGGCCTCCAGAATGTCATCGCCGCTGGCCGACTTGGGAAGAAAACCATCCGCACCACGCGCGCGCGCTTCGCGCACGGCATCGGGCCCCACGCTGGCAGACACCAGCACAATGCGGGCCCTGGGAAACGCCTCGCGCAAGGGGCGTACGCCATCAAGCCCGCTCATACCCGGCATCAGGATGTCGAGCAGCACCAGGTCCACCTCTTCCCCGTCGCCAGTGCCGCCCATTGACTTCAACCCACAAGCCTGGGCAATGGAACCTGCTTCGGAAATCGTGCCGACATCGGGGTGCTCCTGCACGATGAGGCGCAAGCCGGTGCGAAACAAGGTGTGGTCGTCAATGAGCAATAGATGAGCTGCCATGCGCTCAGTATGACTCCCCTGAGTCAGGATTCGCCTAATCTATTTGTATTATGGACTTGGACTAAGGTGACCACCCATACTGCCCCTCGGTAACTAAAAGCGTCTACATGGACGCCACAAGAGGATCTCAGATATGGAAGGAAAGATGCTGCGCCGTACATTGGCGGTGTGCGGGCTACTGCTCGTAGGGGCCGCGCCACTTGCGCACGCGGCGCGCATCACCGTGGGGACGTTGGATGATGTCAGCAACTCTCAATGCACGCTGCGCGACGCCATCACCGCGGCGACAAATAACGCAACCGCTGGCGCTTGCCCGGCTGGCGATGCGGACAACGCGGCCGAAGATGAGATCGTCTTTGACCCCGCGCTGTTTCCCGCTGGCGCCCAAAAAACGTTGGCGCTGTCCAGCCAACTGCCGCCCCTCAATGGATTCATCGCCATCAAAGGCCCCGGCGCCCAGACTCTGACCGTGCGCCGCGCAGACGACGCGCCGCTCTTCCGCATTCTGACCGTCGACAAAATCGGCTCTCGCCTGCGCCTCAGTGACATCCGCCTAGCCAACGGCGCGGTCGTCGACGACCATGGGGGAGGCATTTTCAGCTGGGGCGATCTGGAGCTGACACGCTGCACGATAGAGAACAACCAGGCGATCCGCTCGGCCAAACCCGGCACCGTGGTCGCCATGAGACCGTCTGGTGGCGGGATTCATTTTCGCGGCTCGGTATTGACGATTACCGACAGCCGCATCGCCAACAACCGCGTCGCGGCGAGCAGCCAGTCCCCCACGGACGATGGCGGGGGCGGGGGAATCTATCAGCGCGACGGCACGTTGGTCATGCGCGGAAGCACCGTGGTGGGCAACAGTACCAGTGCAGGCGGGGGCGGTATCAGCGGCCAATCGATGACGATCGAGAACAGCGAAATCGCGTTCAACCGGGCCTCAAGCGGCGGCGGCATTTTTGCCAGCGGGATGCCGCAGATCCGCACCAGCGCCATCCATGACAACACTGCGACCGAAGAAGGTGGCGGCCTCATCGTCTATGGCAGCGACATCCGCCTGGAGCGCCTGAGCGTGTATGCCAACCACGCAGGCGGCAGTGGCGGCGGCATTCTGACGCGCACCTCCGACAAAGATCAATTCCAGCTGGTCAACAGCACGCTGTATGGCAACAGTGCCGGCATGGGGGGTGGCGGTATCGGGATCGGCTCCCAAAGCTCTTTCGACAAGCTCGTTCTCATCCACAACACCATCGCAGGCAACAGCGCCAACACAGGGGGCGGACTGGATCTCTTCGTGCCTGAGGGCTACCTCCAGAACGGCTTGACGCTGGCCGCGAACATCATTGCGGGCAATCACGCGAATGCGTCGCCTGACATGGACGCCTATATCAACGGGTCACCCGTGCGGAACTTGTTCAGCAATTCATCAGGCATTGGCAACTTCCAGTCCGGTGATCTGGTGACCGATGCCCGCCTGGGCCCCTTGCTGGATGATGGTCTCGCACGGGTGCAAACCGTGCTGGCCGCTAGCCCCGCGGTCAATGCTGTCGATTGCTATCAGGTCTCGGTGGACCAAACCGGCGGACCTCGCCCGCTCGACGGCAAATGCGAGATCGGCGCCCATGAGTTCCGGGGCAACCTGGAGCAAAGCCTGCGTTTCGATGCGCCGCGCGATCGCCTGCTGAGCGAGGGTGCGTTCCAGGCCGCTCTGGCCGCCACGCGCCCGCTGGGCACCGACGCGGGCGGACAGTTGACGCTGGCCACGCTGACACCGCAGATATGCACGGTTTCGGGCCGTATGGTCACCCCGCGCGCCATCGGTTTGTGCACGCTCGAAGCTTCACTGCCTGCCGGAAGCGGAGGCGCTGGATTGCCTCGGCTGGCTGTGCAGCGAAGCTTTCTAATCAGCGAGGTGAGCATCAGGACCGCGCAGGTCATCGAGTTTCCTGCGTTGGCGGACCGCGTGGCGAGCGATCCACCCCAAACGCTCAAGGCGGTTGCCAGCTCAGGCCTGGCTGTGCGCTACACCGCGCAAGGCCCATGCTCGATCGTGTCTGGTGCGGTGGCAGCGGGGGGCGCCAGCGGAACAGGGGTCTGCACCGTCACCGCCACACAGGAAGGCAATACCAGCTATGCCTCCGCGGCGCCCGCCACACGCAGCTTCACCGTCTTCGCTAACGGCAGCACCGCACCGATCATCGTCACCACGCTGAACGACGAAAGCGCTACGCACTGCACGCTGCGCGACGCCATCCGCTCCGCCAACGACAACACCGCACGCGGCGCGTGTACGGCAGGCGACCCCAATGGGCTAGTCACCGATGAAATCACATTCGATACGAACCTGTTCGACGGCACGCCCCAACAGATTCGGCTCGGCACTGCACTGCCCGCGCTGCGCGATCATGTCATCCTGACCGGCCCTGGCGCGGACCTGCTGGAGCTGCGCCGCGACTTCGGCTATGGCACGGCGCAACAACGGTTCCGCATTCTCACCGTGGCCTCTGGCGCTACCGCCACGGTCAGCGGCCTCAGCCTGAGTGGCGGTGTGGTGGGCGACACGCCGAGCAGACTCGGCCCCTCAGGGCGGACGGACTCTGACTATGGCGGCGGCATCCGCAACGACGGCACCCTCACGCTGCGCCGCTGCATCGTCAAGGACAACAAAGCCTATGCGGGCTTCATACCCACCGGCAACCGCCAGGGCTACTCCACCCCCACCTCCGGGGGCGGCATCTACAGCCGAGGCGAGCTAGTCATTGAGGACTGCGAAATCAGCGGCAACCAAACCGTCATTGGCGACGGCGGGGGCATCCACGCCGTCGGCCCTCTCACGCTGCGCAACAGCCTGATCGACAACAACAACGCGGTCGGCCGCCTCAACAAGGTCCCGGTCATGACACAGGACAGCAAGGGCGGCGGGATCCGCAGCGATGGCTTGCTCACCGTCGTCAACAGCACGGTCACCGGCAACCGCGTGAACGGCTATGGCGGCGGGATCGCCAGTTTCGGCACGGTCAACCTGCAGCACGCGACGATCTCCGGCAATCGCTTCTACGAAGTACGTGCCCTCGTAGGAGGTGGCGGCGGCGTCCATGCACCGGGCGGCGGCACGGTGACCAACAGCGTGATTGCCGGGAATTTCAAGGGAGACACTTCCATCCCCGCGAACCTGAGTGGGAATCTGACATCATCCGGCACCAACCGTATCGACGGCGATGCCCAGCTTGGGATGCTTGCCGCCAATGGCGGGCCGACACGCACGCTCCTGCCTCAGCCCGCAAGCCCGGTGATCGATGCGGCGTCCTGCCTTCCAGGCATCGTGCTCGACCAACGCGGCCAACCACGCCCTGGTCTGAACTCTGCGGGCTCGCGCTGCGACATCGGCGCCGTCGAAGTTCAAAAGGGAGGTGCTTCAAGCCGCGCCCCGCAAAGCATCGACTTCCCTGCGGTCGGCGCGCGTACGCCGGGCGCGGCATTCCCGCTTGAAGCCAGCGCAAGCTCCGGTCTGCCGATCAGTTTCACTGCGCAGCCCGCGGGCATTTGTACGGTCACTGGCAAGGTACTGACGCCGCTCGCTGTGGGCTCATGCACGGTCACCGCCAACCAGGCGGGCAACACGGAATTCGAGGCAGCATCGGCGGTGCCCCGGAGCTTCAACATCCAGCCTCCTGTACTGCTCGAACAGATCATCGCGTTCACCACCGGTGTACCGGCGAGCGCCACAGTAGGGGACACCTATGAGGTAGCGGCCACGGGGGGCGCATCGGGCAATCCCGTCACGTTCTCCATTGGCCCCGAGGCGGCCGCCATCTGCACTCTGGTGCCGAACAGCCATGCCGTCAGTTTCACGGCCGCGGGCCTGTGCATCATCAACGCGGACCAAGCGGGCAACGCCAGCTATGCCGCCGCCCCGCAAGTACAGCAAAATGTGCCTGTAGCGCCGATTCCCCGCCCTGCTCCACCGCAGTTGACCGCGATCAGCAATGGCACCCTCACTGGCACCGCAGCGCCGCAAAGCACCGTTGAGGTATTCGACGGCATCATGTCTCTGGGCAGTACGACCGCCGATCCTTCAGGTCATTTCTCGCTCACGCACACGTTGAGCACCGGCCCGCACAGCCTCACGGCCACCGCCAGCAACGGCGGCGGCACCTCCGGAGCCAGCGCGCCACTGACCCTGGATGTTCCGTTGTTCGATGGTCCCGTCAGCGGCGGCAAAGCCGACAGGGTCCGCATCACTAGCGACATCAACGGCTGCAAGCTGCAAGACGCCGCTCCGCGATGGCTGCAGGCTCCCGGCCCGTTACCGGCGCACGCCACGGCCCCGCTGGGTGCATTGGCCTTCACGGTCCTGGAGTGTCCTGCCGGCACCCTGACCGTGCAAGTGGACTATCCGGCGGACAGCCTGGCCGGCCTGACGGCCTACAAGCACGGCCCCGGAGGCTGGTTCGCTCATGGAAGCACCCATGCCAACGGCGATAGCGTGACCTACACCGTGGCTGATGACGATGCCGGCGACAGCGACCCAACTCCTGGTGTCATAGAGGATCCCCATGCGATGCTCCATTTGGTTGCACCTCCCGCCGCGCTGCAACCGGTACCCACGCTCTCTACCTGGAGCCTGGGGCTGCTGGGGGTCCTGGCTTCGCTGCTTGGCGCGGGCAGGGTCCGCCGCGCGGGCTTCAAAGTAGCTGCTTCGGACCGCCGGTGCACATGAGTTCCCCGATGCACCTGCGCTAGCCCCGGGCCGGTGGCTTGAACACCAGGGACAACGGGCACTACATCCAACTCAGCGTCTGGCCTCCGTCCACCACGACAATGCTCCCTGTCATGTAGGCGCTCGCATCGGAACACAGCAACAGCAACGCGCCGTTCAGATCGGAGACTGTCCCGAATCTACGCATCGGTGTTCGCTTGCGCATCGCCTCGGAAAACCCTTTCTCTGCGAGTGGCGCTTGCATGTCCGTGTCGATGTTGCCCGGGCACAGAGCATTGACACGAATCCCCTTGCCAGCCAGTTCCAATGCCATCACCTGGTTGAGCTGCAGCAAAGCCGCCTTGGAAGCCGCATAGCTTGCCATGTAGCTGCCCGCCCTGAGGCCGGCGGTCGATCCGACATTGACAATACATCCTTGCCCTCGGGCAGCCATGCGCCGAGCGGCCTCCTGCGCGACCATGAAGGAGCCCTTGAAGTTGACGTCGATCACACGCGCCATTTCTTCGACGCGCTGCTCCAGAAACTTGGCCGCGTAGATCACGCCGGCATTGTTCACCAGGACGTCAATGGGCGCCGCAAGCTGAGTTTCGGCCTCGTCAAATGCTCGGCGCAGGCTTTCGGGATCCGCAATGTCCATGTAGACGCCCACCGCATTGCCACCCTGTTCGACAATTTCCCCAGCCAGACGCCGGGTCGTCTCAACGCGCCGCGCGGCCAGGGCCACTGCGGCACCTTGCGCGGACAAAAGCTGCGCGGCATGGCGCCCAATGCCTGAGGAGGCGCCGGTCACCATTACGGTACGGCCTTTCATGCCGAAGAGATGGCCTGCGGCCGCCATGTTCTGCCGGGCATCCGGCGAGGAAAAATCCGTCATGTTCATTCTGCCTGCGCAGCAAGGCGCGACTCCTCTGCCGCCTCCTTGAAGATGCCTTTGGCCATCTGGGAAGGCTCGAGCGCTGCCCTGGCCATGTTGACTTCGGCACGGATCTCGTGGGCGAGCTTTCCGCCACCGCCGAGAACGGCGAATTCGGCCATATGGCCGGCCAGACGCCACCGGCCTTCTGCGGCCAGCACTTTCGCCCGCTCGGCCATGGTGTGGGCACCACCCACAAGGGCGCATAGCTCCGCGGCCAGGTCAGTATCGCGCGCAGGCTTGAGGTTGGCCGGGTTTCCGTCCCACCACCCTCCAACCAGGCGTGCTATGTTGCGAACGACGAACTCCGGATCATCGTAGTTGGGCTGCAGATAGGGCCTATCTTTCAGTTCCGCTGGAGGCTTCACCCGATGGAGGATTTCGTCGAGCCTGGCGCCCTCGTTGAGCAGGCGTATGGTCTGGTCATGAAGCGACTGCAACCAGGTGGCGGTATCTTCGAGATAAGGCCGGACGATATCCCAGCCGTCCAGAATCGGACCATGGCCGCCCACCACCACTTCCGGCCTGCGCTCCAGCATGTCCCGCAACGCGGCAGCCCACCCCGCGGCATAGCGCTGGACTTTCTGCGGATTGCCTGCATTGGGTGAAGCCCAGATCACGAAATCCCCTGCAACCACCGCCTTGCGGGCACCATCCCATAGCCACAGATGATCGTCGGTTTCGCCCTTGCCATGGCGGATCTCGAAGCGGGAGCTTCCCACCACGACATCGAGATGGTCACGCACCAGGACATCTGGCTCAGGATACGTGGTTGGCCACGGAAACTCGGTACGGGTGTATTGGCGGCGATTGATCCGCGCATTGTGTGCCGCGGTCTCCGTGTAGCGGCGAAAGCGGGTCATGGCATTCTCATGTGCGATCAGCCTGGGCGCAGGCAGGCCTCTTTCGTGGGCTTCCCGCATATACAAGGCCACGCCATTGACGTGATCGAAATGGCCGTGCGTCAGAACGATCGTGTGAACCGGCTCGGCCGGTGCCCACTCACGCAGCGCCTGGTGAACCAGCGGCGCGGATTCGACCGATCCGCTATCACAGATCAATAGCCCTGCATCGGTTCTGAAGGCTGTGACGTTCGCCCCCAGCCCGCGGCAGACAACCGTCGCCATGCCCTCGCGGGGCTCCATGACCGTCACCTTGGGAAGATGGCGGAACCAGTCAAGAATGTTCAGATCGCCTGCGACGATCTTTCGTGCCGCTGCACCGGCTGATCCCTCAGCATGCGAAGTGGCGGCGCCCAGAGAGCGTTTTTCCATGAATCAGTCTTTCCTCAGATTGGCGGCCTTGATGATGGACGCCCACTTTTCACGATCAGCCTGAAGATAGTGCGCCAGCTCATCAGCGGGTCCGGTCGTGATTTCACAGTTCAGCCCCGCCAGCGCGGTCTGAATACGGGGTTCGGCGAGCGCTTCGCGGATTGCCTTGTTGATCTGCGCCACAGTTGCGGAATCCGTGCGCGCCGGAGCCACGATGGCCAGCCACCCGTCCACCTCGTAGTCCCGTATGCCTGTCTCGGCCACCGTGGGAACCGCGGGAAGGGACTTGATGCGGCGCGCCGAGGTGGCAGCAAGGGGACGCAGTTTTCCCGACTCGATCAGGGGTGCGGCCAATGCAATGGTGATCGCCATGAAGCTCAACCGCCCAGTCACCAGATCGGCGATGGCGTCCGACTGGCTTTTGTAGGGGACATGGACAAAACGTACACCGGTACTCGAGTTCAGCAGTTCGCCGGCCAAGTGGGGTGAAGAACCAATACCGGCGGAGCCGTAGGTGAGGTTCGCTCCCGGCCTACGGGCAGCGCCGATGAGTTCCTCCAGATTCTTGTAGGGTTCCTTGGAACTCACCACGATGACGTTCGGAATGGCACCTACCATCGCCACCGGCGCAAAGTCCTTGATAGGGTCCCATTTCAATCCGGCCTGCAGCGAGGGATTGATCGTGAATCCCGGGCTGGCCAGAAGCAGCGTCATGCCATCCGCAGGCGCGCGCGCGACGAACTCCGTACCGATACTGCCGCCGGCTCCCGGCTTGTTCTCCACAATCACCCGCCGGCCCGTGCGCGCCGACATGTCATCGGCGAGCAGCCTGGCCACGGAGTCACCAACGCCTCCAGTGGTGAAAGGCACCACGATGCGCATGATACGGTCCGAGGACGCCTCGGCAGCAGATGAGGGCGGCGCCGCCAGGACTGCTGCGCCCAATGCCATAAAAGTTCTTCGGTCGCACTTCATGTAGGTCTCCTTGAAATCTCGTTGCCGGCATCCGCGCCCGGTGCGCGGCAGCATTCACTCCCTGGGCCTGAATCTCGGCAGTGAGATCTCAGGCGTCACATCGTCGAAATGAACGGACACGCGCATTCCCGCGTGAAGGGCCTCGGGCTCACAGCCAATCACGTTGCTCGCCATGCGGACTCCTTCCTCGAGATCGATCAGCGCGACGGTGTAGGGCACCTCAGCGCCATAGACCTCCGCCGGCACGGGGTGGCGCACCACGATCCAGCTGAAGACCGTCCCTCGGCCTGAGGCTGGCATCCAGCGGGCCTCGCGGGAGTTGCAGTTCGGGCACACAGGCCCGGCCGGAAAGCGGAACGATGCACAGGCCTCACAGCGCTGGATCAACAGCCGATGCTGCTTGCAGCCGTCCCAGTAAGGGGCGGAATCGGCATCCGGTGCAGGCAGGGGTTTGGAATACGGGTTCATGTCTCAATTCCTCAGAAGCAGCGCGCTGCCGCAGGTCATGGCGCCGGCTGTTGTCATGGCGATCCGCGCATCGGCGACCTGGTTGGCGCCTGCGGTCCCTCTCAATTGGCGTACAGCCTCCAGCACATGGTTGAAGCCGTGGATGTATGCCTCCGAAAGCAACCCCCCATGGGTATTGACTGGAAGACGCCCTCCTTTCGCGATATGGCCTGCCTGCACAAAAGGTCCTCCCTCGCCCTCCGCGCAGAAGCCAAAGCCCTCGAGCTGCATCAGCACGCTGTAGGTGAAGCAGTCGTAGATTTCCGCCACATCCACGTCTTTCGGACCAACTCCGGCGCTGCTCCAAAGGTCGGCAGCGATGTAATGTGAATAGTTACGGGCGTGCTCCGGCCAACGCAGGGCGTCGAACAGGTCGTCCCCCTGGTTCGGCCCCCCGCCGTAGGCGCCTCCCATGATGTGCACGGGTTTTTGCCTGAGATCCCGGGCTCGGTCCCGGTGCGTGACCACGACGGCACAGGCGCCGTCGGATTCCAGGCAGATGTCGAGCATCCGGAACGGATCAACGATACGGCGCGAAGACATATAGTCGTCCAAAGTGATGGGCTGGCGTTGCATGGCCCGCTCATTGGCGACCGCGTTTGCGCGCGTGGAAATGGCCACGGCGGCCAATTGCTCGCTCGTGGTTCCATACCTGATCATGTGACGCCTGCACCACATGGCCATGGCCTGGGGGTAGGTGATCCATCCGTAAGGCGCCGTATGCTGTGTGATGCCGGCAGCCTTCATTTCACGGCCGCCTCCCAGGCGAAAGCCAGACCGGCCGTTCATGGCGCGATAACAAACGACATGCGTCGCCAGCCCTGCCTCGAGTGCCGCCACCGCGGCCAGGACAATGAGGTTGGCGGCATTGCCGCCACTGGCATAGTCCACTGCATACATGGCCTGTGGAATGCCGAGTGCGGTCGCCACGGAGATGGCTGGAACGGAGTCATTGAAATTGAAGCTCACGATGCCATCGACTTCCCCGCGCTGCAACCCGGCGTCTTCGATGGCCTTCTGGCAGGCCTCGCTGGCCAGATCGAGCACGGTACGGCCTGATTTCTTGGTGTAGCTGGTTTCGCCGATCCCGACGATGCAGTACTTGTCACGAAGGCTGAATGTCACTGTCTATCCTTTGAATGACCGGTAGGCCGGTTGACGTTTTTCCGCGAATGCACGAAGCCCTTCCGTGGCATCCGTATCTGTCGTGGCATAGCGATGCACATAGTCGATCTCGAACTCGAGCGCTTCGGCCAGGGGCATTCCCATACCTTGGTTGACGAGGTGCTTGACGCCTCGCAAGCCGCCCGGGCTGTGTTCAACCAGCTTCCTGGCGAATGCCCGGGCACGCGGCATCAGTTCGCTGCCGGGTACCACTTCGTTGGCAAGCCCGATATCCATCGCTTCCTGGCCGCTCAAAAACCTGCCGCTGAGCATCAGGTGCTTCGCCCGCAGCGAGCCGATGGCCCGCGGCAGCCGCTGCGAGCCGCCCGCGCCCGGCAGTTGCCCGAAGTTGAGATGCGCATCTCCTATTTGCGCATCCTGCGCGGCCAGCACGATGTCGCAGGCCAGAAGCAGCTCAAGACCGCCAGCCGCGCAGGCGCCGTTGATCGCCGCAATGAATATCCGCTCAGACCGTTCTATCGCCACCAGCATGTCGCGGAAGTCGAAGAGGAATGCACGGAAATCTTCGGGGCGCTTGTACAGGCCGATATAGCCCGTCAGATCGCCACCCGCGCAGAACGCACGGCCTGCGCCCGTCACCAGGACAGGCGGTCCCGCGCCCAGCTGGTTCACGGCTTCTTTCAACTCCCTGACCGTTGACCAGTCAAGAGGATTCAGCTTTTCCGGCCGATTCAAGGTGAGCACGGTGCACGCGGCATCGTGCTCGATCAGTATGTTTTGCCCCATAATCCCACTGTCCGACAATCAGACCAAAGAATAAGTTATCCTTCGAGGCAATGCAAGCCCCTACCCCACACCCCGCCGCAACCCCCTTCGGGAAAATCCCGCAGTCACTGGCTTATCAGCAAGTGTTTTCCGCGATCGAGAAAGCCATTGAATCGGGCCGCCTCGCGATCGGCGACACGCTGCCCGCGGAAGCAGACCTGGCCGAGCAGTTCGGCGTGAATCGATCAACGGTGCGCGAGGGATTGCGGTTGCTGGAACATGCCAGCCTTGTTCGCAGAGACGGCAAGCGGCTGGTCATTGCGCTTCCGCGCTACCTGGATCTGGCGGCGCGGGCATCCCGCGCGCTCGCCATGCACCGTGTGACGTTCATGGAACTCTGGGAGGCGTCGATGACGATCGAACCTCTGATCGCGAGCCTCGCAGCCCAGCGGGTGACCGCAGCCCAGCTCGCCGCATTCGACAAGAACCTCGCCCAGATGGAAGAAAGCATCGATGACGTCGAGCGGGTTCTGGCGCTGGATGTGGCCTTCCACAATCTGCTTGCCGAGGCTGCCGGCAACCGTGCCCTCATCCTGGCCCGTGAGCCCATCGGCCTGCTTTTCCGGCCGGCCGGAGAAGTCATTCTCCCGCGCCTCAAGACACAGCACCGGATTCTGGCGGCCCACCGGTTCGTGGTGGATCAACTCAAGCAGCACGATGTGGAGGGCGCGCGCGCCTGGATGCATCGCCACATGGCGGACTTCAAACGCGGCTACGAAGCGACCGGCATGAACCCCAACGAGCCGCTCGATCCGTGACCATGAACTCGACGAACAACCCCGCCGGCGCTCTCGCGGGCGTCCGTATCCTGGATATGGCCACCGTGCTGGCGGCACCCATGGGCGCCACTCTGTGCGCGGACCATGGCGCCGATGTGGTCAAGCTGGAACTGCCTGACGGAAGCGACGCGCTTCGCGGATTGCAGCCCATCAAGGATGGCGTGCCCTTGTGGTGGAAAGTCGGCAACCGGGGCAAGAAGGGGATTACGCTGGACGTGCGCCAACCGCGTGGCCGTGAAATCCTGTTGGCGATGCTGGGCCGGTTCGACGTGCTGGTCGAGAACTTCCGCACGGGCACCATGGACCGCTGGGGTTTGGATATCGAGACCCTGCATCGTGCCAACCCAAGGCTCGTCGTCGTGCGGCTGACCGGCTTCGGCCAATCGGGTCCCTACAAGGCCCGCCCTGGTTACGCCCGGGTGTTCGAGGCCATGAGCGGTTTCACCAATCTCACCGGGGAGGCGGGCGGACCACCGCTGCACAGCAACTTCCCCATCGGCGACGCGGTCGCCGGCGTATTCTGCGCGTTCGCCATCGCCTCGGAGATGGCCCGGTTGCGCGGAAACCCCGAGGCGCTCGGAAGAGAGGTCGATCTCGCGGCCACGGAGGCGCTCATCCGCATACTGGACCCCCTGCCGATAGAGCATGAGCAACTCGGTCTGGTTCGTGGCCACGAAGGCAATCGGGCGAGCTATACCGCTCCGTCGAACATGTACATCAGCCGCGACGACGTGTATTTCTCGCTGGTGGCCTCATCGAACCCCATTTTCAAAAGATTGTGCGAAGCGATCGGGCAACCCGAGCTGGCAGCAAACCCGCGGTTTCAATCCAATACCGCCCGTGTCCAAAACCTGATCGCGCTGGACGGGGCGCTTTGTGCGTGGTTCCGCTCACATGAGTTCGAAGACATTTCTGCCAGGCTCGAAGAAGGTGAAATTCCTTTCAGCAAGATCTTCACTGTCGAGGATGTCGAAAATGACCCACACTTCCAAGCGCGCAAGGTCATTGTCCGGTTGGAGGACCCTGAATGCGGCTCCGTGGCGGCACCCTGCATCGTGCCGCGTATCGTGGGCCAGGAGTTTCCGCTGCCGCGCAGCGGCCCCGGCGTAGGCGAGCACAACGCCGAGTTCTATGCCCAGCTCGGGATCGAGGGAGAGGAACTCGAACGCTTGCGGATCGACAAGATCATCTGAAGCCACGGCAGACCCCCCCGCCAGGGTCTGCCGCGTACGCTCCTCACTGCATCTGCTGCAGATTGCCAATGCGCACCAGCATTTCGGTGAACATCTGCATGTCGGCGTCCAGGTCCACGATTTCCTTGAACTCCTTGGCGTTGTGGGCCGTGTATTTCTTGCCGGGCATGGCGGGGCCGAAGTTGATGGCATTGGGCATCTGCTTGGCCGTGGTGCTGCCTGCGGTGGAAACAGGCTCGGCTGGTAGTCCGGTGGTGTCGCCAAATACATTCAGCAGTGTCGCCAGCCAAGCGCCCTTGGGATCGCGCGCCATCCAGTTGCCTTGCGAGTGGCTGACTTCCACTGCGAGCGAATCGGCGGCTGCCCATTCGCGCACCTTGGCCTGCGTGGCCGCTGACAGAGCTTCAGGCGTGTTGCCGCGCGGCATGCGCACGTTGGCCGTGACCGACACCTTGCCACCGCTGGCCTGGATCACCGTGGGTGACATGGTGAGCGGCCCCATGAAGCTGTCCGCATAGGCCAGCCCCATCTTGTTGCCAAGGTAGTCGAGACCGAACAGATCGACGATGTAGCGCGTGGCTTACGAGAAACCGTTGTCGGCCAGCTTCAGGCCGCTGCTTTGAAGGAACAGCGCCAGCCGGGGCAAGGGGTTCACGCCCTCTTCAGGCCGCGAACCGTGCGCCGACGAACCAGTGACCTTGACGTCGACACCGGTCGCGTCAGCCTTGGCGCTGATGCTGAACTTGCCGCCCTGGCCTTCATACTGGCTGACAAAACCAGGCACCGCTGCCTCGATCTGCGCCGCGAGTGCCACGGGATCCGCCGACTGCAGGCGTGCCGTGGCCGTCTCGGGAATGGCACTGGCCGATGCCGCGCCGGCCATGGCGGTGATGGTCACAGCATCCGCAGCGGGGGTACCGACCACCGCCTCAGGGAACTGCGCGCGCAGCGAACCCGAACCCTTTTCGGCCACCACCGCCGGATACTTGCTGTCGAGCACGATGTTGTACTCGGGCAGGGCCGTCTTCTGTTTGTAATAGTTCATGCCCTCGCCACCGCTCTCCTCGGTGGTCTCGATCATGAGCCGGATCGTGCGCGACAAGGGCAGACCGCTGTCCTTGACGGCTCTCATGGCGTACAGCACGGTAGCGATGGAGCCTTTGTCATCAATGGTCCCACGCCCATAGAGCAGGCCGCCCACGCGCGTCTGCTTGAAGGGGTCGAGTTGGGTACCGTCTTCCAGCACCCATTCGGAGGGCACCACCGGCACCACGTCGCCGTGCGTCAGGATGCCGAACTCATCCGGACCGCTGCCGGGCAGCTTGACCTCGAAGATGCGGTTGTCCACGTTGCGGTATTGCAGGCCAAACTCGCCCGCCATCTTGCCCACCAGCTCGCCCAATGCAATGATGTTCGGATCCTCATAGGGCGGGACGCCGCCGCGCACCGTAGGCAACGCCACCATCCGGGCCATGTCCTCGATGACGCCCCCCTGGTTCCGCAACCGGTTATGCAGGCCCAGCAATCGGCTCACGTTGAGCAGATCATCCCCCGCGAGCGCCACCTTGTTTCTGTCCTTGTAGCGCTGCACCAATTGCTGGAGCTCGGGCCTGTCCTTGGCCACTTGGTCGAGGAAGGCTTCGAAGCCCTCGGGCGGGGCGCCGGATTGGCGCGCCACGATGGCATCGAGATCGGCCTTCTTGAGGGTGCCCGCCAAGGGCTGGACATCGTCATCACCGCCACAAGCCGCAAAGCTCACGACCGTGGCGGCCATCACGGCAGCCCACCATTTCTTCTGCATTGAAGTCTCCTTTGAACCTTCTTAGTATGGGCACGCGGATATCATCATCAGCACACTTGTTGTAACACAATGTAGCACCCAACGCCTGTCAAGTCTTCCAGACTAGGACCATCAGGATGATGGCGGGACAAGGAGATCGACGCCGCCCATGAACAACGGCTCGATTCTGAAGAACTGGAAACGCCAACGCCCATCGCTGCCACATACGCACTCCGCGTAGATATCCGCGATCAGTATCGGCGGAGCGGACGGCAGGACTGGCTCGCCGTCGTTGGCATAGACCGTCATCGACCCCTCGACCACGCCCCGCTCAGGCGCATTCAGGCGAGCGCGCAAATTGGAGACCAGGTGCCTCACGAGACGCGGGTGACCTCGTTGACGCCTGTACTCGTAGTAGGCGGCAACGGCCACTCGGCCGCTCATGCGGTGCCCACACATCAGATAGAGGCAATCATCGGTATAGAACTCGAGCGCCCGTGCCGCGTCATTCGCATCCACATCCCGCCAATAGTCGACGACAAGGTCTTGGAGAGCACTACGTTGCAGGTAATCCTGAATGGCGGCGTGATCTGTCACTTCATCATCTCCTTCCATTTCGCGGCCTGCGTCCGGACAAAGGCATCCATATCCTGCGGCGTTCCGGAAAGCGTCTCGGCAGCCGCATCGCTGAGCATCTTCTTGAAGTCAGGCTCGTCCAGCGATGCGCGGATCGCGTCGTTGAGTTTTTTCACGACATCCGGTGACATGCCCTTCGGACCGGCAATGCCATACCAGAGAGACATGTCGAAATGGGGGTACCCCTGTTCAGCGAATGTGGGCAGGGCGGGCATGTCGGCGGGGCGGGCCCGCCCTGTCACCGCCACTCCGCGCAGGCGGCCGTTCTGCAAGTAACTGCGCAAGCTTTGCAGACTCAACAATGTGGAATCCACCTGACCGCCGAGCAGGTCCGTCAATACGGGAGCCGTTCCTTTGTAGGGAATGTGCATCAAGCGCGCGCCCGCCTGCTTTGCAAAGCTCTCCATGGCGTAGTTGGTGGCACCGCCCTCACCCAGCGATGCATAGGAGACCGTCCCGGGATCCTTCCTGGCGGCATTGACGTAGTCCTCCAGCGTCGCCCCCTTGAATTTGGGACCAACCGCCAGAACCACGGGCACCGATGCCAGCATGCCGACCGAGGTGAACTGCGTGACGGGATCGGTGCTGGGCGTCTGCAGCATCTTCACCGTGCCGTCCGAAGAAGTCACGAGCAGGGTGTATCCATCCGGTGCGGCGCGCATGACGTATTCCGATCCGATCAAGGCGGAAGCGCCGGGCTTGTTGTCCACGACAAAGGAAACCCCCAGGCGCTTGCCGAGCTTTTGGGCCAGCATCCTCCCCAGGTTGTCCGTCAGCCCGCCTGGCGGCCAAGGAACCACGATCGTGACCGGCCGCTCCGGGTACCCCGCCGCGTGGCTCCATGAGGCGAAAAAGCACAGGGATGCGATGAGCGCGGCCCCTATCCAACGAGATCTCATGTCCTCTCTCCTTGATGTGGTGGTCCGGGTGGACCGAGCAATGCATCGGCGATCTGCCGCGCTGTATTGAGCGAATCGGTCAAGCCCAGGTGCCCGTGCCCTGTGGCCATCCACAGGCCCCCATGCCCCGCGGCCGCACCGACGACCGGAATCGAATCCGGCATGCACGGCCGGTGCCCCATCCACGTCCGCGTGGAAATGCCCTCCAGGCCGGGAAATGTTTCGCGCGCGATGCGGCTCAGGATCGCGGCGCGGCGCTCGTCGGGCGGCGCCTGCAGTCCGCCGATCTCGACCGTGCCTCCGATCCGAAGGCCCTCCTCCATGGGCGTGACAAAGGCCTTGCGATCTGCCAGGACCACTGTCCGTGAGACGATGCCGCTCCCACCCAGAAACTGCACGTGATAGCCACGCTGGCTCTCCAGCGCCAGAGGAATGCCCAAGGGCGCCAGCAGCTCCCGCGACCATGCGCCGGCGGCCACGACGGCATGGTCGAACACAAGGCGGTCCGCCTCTTCATCAGGGGTTTCCATCCGCCAGCCATTGCCCTGGCGCTCCAGCCGCGACACCTTGCGGCGAACGAACCGCCCTCCCGCGCCTGTAAACGCCGATGCCATGGCCTTGACGTAGCGGAAAGGGTTCAGGATCGTCGCGTGATCGGCCAGGTACATCCCGATCTGGTAGCGGGCAGGCACGGCGGGTTCCAGCGCCTGGATACCGGCATGATCCAGGCGCTCCACCTGAAAGCCATAGGCTTCCCGCATGCGCCAGCCTCCGGCATCCTTCGAGAGCGCTGCCTCATCAGGATAAAGATGCAGGTGCCCCCGCTTGAGAAAGAGCTCCGGTACGCCCAGCTCGCGGCTCATGGCCTCGTGCGCATCGAGTGCGCCTGCATGCAAGGCGGCCAGCTTGGCCGCCGAAGCCTCGGCCACAGCCGGCCGGGCCGAGGCCACGAAGCGCATCAGCCAGGGCAGCGCGCGCGGCAGATAGCGCACAGGAAGATAGAGCGGGCTGGCTTCATCCAGCAGCATGCTGGGCACGGAAGCCAGCACGCCTGGCATGGCCAGCGGTGCCACCGATCCGGGGCTGATGGCGCCGGAATTGCCGAAGCTGCATCCGCTGCCTGGTTCATCCCGATCCACGAGGGTCACGTCCGCGCCGCGCTTGCGAAGCGCAAGGGCGATGCTGGTGCCAATGATGCCGGCGCCCACCACACCGATACGCAAGGTGCTGGGAGTCATCTCTTCTGGCGCTTGTCGGAAACGATGCGGCCATTCTTGATGACCAATTGCAGGCGCCGCACATGATTGATGTCTTCCAGCGGATTGGAGGCCACCACGATCAGATCAGCCGTTTTCCCGACCTCCACGGTGCCCAGCTGATCGCCGACGCCGCAGATCGCCGCGCCATGGCGCGTGGCCGCCACCAGCGCCTGCCAGGGCGTCGCCCCGTCGCGAACCCACAACCCCAGCTCGAGCAACGCGGCATCCTTCAGCGGACGGATGTCGGAGCCCAGCGCCATCTTCACGCCCGCCTTCAGGGCCTTGTTGAAAGCGCTCTGATGGACGTCGGAGGCCGCATCCGCACGGCAGCACAGCGAGTGCGACAGGTTACGGTTGCGCACCCAGCGCTGCTCCCAGTCGTTGGTGGCCTGGGTGGGCGTCAGGTGGCTGATGGCAAGCGTGGGAACGTACCAGACATCATGCTTGAGGAACAGCTCGATGCACTCATCGTCCATGATGTAGCCGTGCTCAATGCTGTGTGCGCCATTGAGGATCGCGGCCTTCACTGTGGCCGGGTTGGTGGCATGCGCCATGACTTTGAATTCACGCAGCTTGCAGATATCGAACGCCGCCTTCAGCTCGTCGGGCAAAAGAAAGGAATGCCGGTGCAGATCCCAAGCTGGCCCCATGATGCCGCCCGACATGTTCAGCTTGATGTGATCCACTCCGTTCTCAATCTGCTCCCGGATGGCCTTCACGAAGCCATAAGGCCCGTCCGCGGCCAGGATGTGACCGGAATGCTGGAAGTGTCCCGCGGTGGTGGTGATGAAATGGCCCGAGGCGAACAAATGCGGCCCCAGGTGCTGCCCGGAATCGAATGCCCTTTTCCAAGCGACATCCATATAGCTGTGCGTGCCCGCGCAACGGAAGCCGACAATGCCGGAATCGAGAAGTCCCGCCTGCAGGCGGTGCCCGAAAAGCGTGACCTGCTCAGCGAGCGGCAACTCGCCGTGAGGGTAGTAGTCAGGGTGAATGTGGACGTCCCAAAGCCCTGGCATCAGGTAGGCACCGTCCAAATCAATCACCTCGGCATCGGCAACGGCTGGTGCGGCGTTGCCATGGAAGATCTCCTTGATCTTGCCGTCTTCGAGCAGCACGGCGCAATCGGGCTGCGCCCTGGGTTCAATGGCATCGATCAGGGAAACGTGGGTCAACAAGGTCTTCATAGGTACTCCTGGATTCATCCAGCCACTTCACAACTTCATTTGGCAATTTCACTCGGCAACGATGCCCACCTTGGCCGCAAGATCCTTGTACTTGCCGACTTCGGACTGCACGAAGCGCCGAAACTCCTCCGGCGTCTGAGGAGAAGCGACGATGCCCTTGTCGGTAAAGGATTTCGTCAGCTCGGGCGTGCCCAGCACCGCGGCGGCTTCGGTATTGATGCGCTCGATCAGGGTGGAGCTGGTCTTGGCCGGTGCGAACAATCCGAACCAGGTGCCGCCGGAAAACGCCGGCAGGCCAGCTTCGGCGAACGTGGGAACCTGGGGCGCATTGGGCAGCCGCTGGCGTGCCGCCACGGCCAGCGCGCGCAGCTTGCCTGCCCTGACATGTTCGAGCACCGCCGGCGGCGTGTCGAAGGTGAACTGCACTTGCCCGGCAATGAGGTCCGTGATGGAAGGACCACTGCCTTTGTAAGGTACGTGAACGCTGTTGGTGCCGGTCAGTTGCTTGAACAGTTCCCCGGCCAGGTGATTGGAGGTATTGTTGCCGAAGGAGGAGAAGTTCAGCTTGCCTGGATGGGCTTTCAGATAGGCGATGAACTCCGCCAGTGTGTTCGCCGGCACCGAAGGATTGACCACCAGAAAAAACGGCACCTGGCCCACAAGGGTGATCGGCAGGAGATCACGCACCGGGTCATAGGGCATGGCTTTCATCGTGATCGGTGCAATCGCTACCTCAGGGGCTGCCGCCAGCAGCAAGGTATACCCGTCGGGCTCCGCGCGCACCACTGCGCTCGCGGCCAGGGTACCGCCGGCACCGCCTCGGTTGTCCACCACGATGGGCTGCCCGAGCCTTCGCCCAAGTTGTTCGGCCAGCAGCCGGCCCGCCACATCGGTGCTGCCGCCGGGCGGGTAGCCGATAAGCATCCGGACCGAGCGGCTCGGCCAGGAAGCGGGCTGTGCAACGCCGGCAGCTGGTGCAAGCGCTGCGAGGCTGGACAGAATAAGCGTGCGACGGTGCATGGCCAATCTCCGTGGGTGGACGACCCCACTCTACGTGGCATGCTTGCGGGCGCACAATGCACATTTATTGGATACCAATACATGAAGAAGAATTGGCAGACGGCCACCGATGCAGACCCTCGGCTGTTCATCGGCTCCATCGCCAAGTGCTTCCAGATGCTGGAGGCCTTGAATACGGCCAGCCGAGCCGCGGGGCTCACCGAGCTGGCACGCCTCTCGGGGCTCGATCGAAGCAGTGCGCAACGGATCACGCACACCTTGCGCGCGCTCGGCTATCTGAAGCAGGACCCTGTGAACAAGACCTTTCGCCTATCGGGCCGGATGCTCGAGTTCGGCTATACGGTGCTGTCCACCAATGAGCTGCGAGAGCGGGCTGCGCCTCACCTGGAGGAACTGAACCGGCGTACCGGCGAAACGGTGAACCTGATGGAGCTGGAAAGCGACGAGATCGTCTACGTGGCGCGCTATCCCAGCCGGCATGCGGTCAGCGTTGACCTCCACGTAGGCTCGCGCCTGCCGGCCTTCTGCTCTGCCGCCGGCCGGGCCATTCTGTCTCAACTCGAACCGGCCGATGCGATGACCCGCTTGAAGAACGTTCACCGCGCGGCGATGACCGCTCGGACCGTGACAGATCTTGCCGCCTTGTCCCGGCTTCTGGCCGAGGCGAGGCAGCAGGGCTTCGCGCTGAACGATCAGGAAGCCTTCATCGGAGACATCTCCGTCGCCGCGCCCCTGTTGACGGCGGATGGCAAGGTCCTCGCCGCCGTCAACATTGCTGTGCCCTGGCCGCGTTGGCAATTGGAAGACGTCCTGGCGCGGCTGGTGCCCCTGCTGCTAAGAACAACCAAAGCCATCAATCGCGATATCCGGTTCCTTTAGGGCGTGTTCACACTAAGCCGCATGGCGCACCGGCTCCCGGTGCGCCTCCCGAAGCACCCGCTTCAGCAGCTTGCCGTTCTCATTGCGCGGCAACTCATCCATGAATTCAACGCTGCGTGGGCATTTGATGCGGGACAGCTTGCCCCTGCACAAAGCCAACAATTCCTCAGCCAGTTCCTGTGTTCCGGGGACCCCGGCCTTGAGCTGCACCACCGCCTTGACCTCCTGCCCGTATTCCTCATTCGGCACGCCGATGACAGCCGATTCGGCGACCGCGGGATGCTCGTCGAGGACGATCTCCACCTCGCGCGGATAGATGTTCACGCCTCCGCAGATGATCAGGTCGGTGCGCCGGTCGCTTAAATACAGGAAGCCCTCGGAGTCCATGTGCCCGAGATCACCATAGGTTCCCCACCCGCGTCCGTTGAATGCCTGGCGGGTCTTTCCCTGATCGTTGTGATACTCAAAAGCCACGCCGCCGTCGAAGTAGATCATCCCGATCTCTCCGACGGGAATTTCGGCATCCGCGTCGTCTTCCGCCACCACGTGCACCGTGCCGCAGATCGGTCGGCCGACCGATCCCGGATGGGCCAGCCAGTCTTCGGAGCCGATGTGCGTGACACCGACGTTTTCCGAGCCGCCGTAATATTCCTCGATCACCGGCCCCCACCATTCGATCATGGCCCGCTTCACGTGAACCGGGCAAGGCGCTGTCGCGTGGATCGCACACCGCATGCTTGAAACGTCGTGCTTCTGTTTGGCCTCCGGCGGCAACGCCAGCATGCGCACGAGCATGGTGGGCACCCAGTGGGAATGGGTCACACGGTGGCTCTCGATCGTTTCCAGTGCCAGCAGGGCATCGTACTTGCCCATGATGACGCAGGTGCCTCCGCATTCGATCGTCCGGATATTGAAACGCCCCAAGGCGTGATAAAGCGGCGAAGTCGACAGATAGACGGACTGCGCATCGAAGCGAAAGATCGAGCGCAGGCGCTGCTCCAGCAACGGCAGCTCCCGGCGCCGCTCGAACGGCAGGAGCGCCCGGCGTATCCCCTTGGGAAACCCGGTCGTCCCGGACGAATACATGAACTCCCGCCCCATGGGATGCTCAGGCAGCGGCGAAACCTCCGGAAACGCGTTCAGCGCATCCGGGTATGACGCCAAGCCAGGTGCTTCGCCATCGACCAGATAACGATGGGGAAGCTCCTCAGGCCGCAACTGCCCGGCGGCCTCCGCGGCCAGCCCGGCCGTGGCCCTGCTGGCCATCAGCACCAGGGCCTTGCTGTCGCGCAGGATGTAGGCGACCTCGGCCCCCTTCAAATGGGTGCTGATGGGCACATAGTAGAGCCCCGCGCGGCGAGCACCCCACCACAACTCGAAAGTCCGCACATGGTTCTCGAGCAGCAGTCCGACCGTATCGCCCGGCTGCAGACCGAGCGAAATCAGCCATTGCGCCGCCCGGTTGCCCCGCTCATCCAGTTCGCGGTAGGTCAAATTCCCCGAGCCATCGGCCATGCGAATGGCTGGCTTGTCCGGTTGTTTGATCGCCCAATCATGCAGCGACGGCATTACTTGCCTCCCACGCGTTCAATCAGTTCAAGAACTTTGCGCGCTTGCTTGAGATGCGGCATATCCAGCATCTTGCCATCCAGGCCCACCGTTCCGAGACCGGGATTGGCGGCAAAGACGTCGACTACGCGCCGCGCCCAGGCGACTTCGTCCGCCCTTGGAGTGAAAGCCTCGTTGATGACATCCACTTGCGCCGGATGGATGGCAATTTTCCCGGTGTAGCCGGATTGGCGCGATTGCTGGGCTTCTGCCCGCAGCCCGTCGGAGTCGCGATAGTCGGCCCAGATGGTGTCGACCGGCTGCACGTTGGCGGCAGCCGCCCCGGAAAGGCAAAGCGCCTTGGCCATGGCATACACGGTGTCGTATTCGCCCGTTGGCCGGCGATTGGCGCTGGCGCCCAGTGCGGCCGCGATGTCCTCGGCGCCCCAGGTCAAGCCGTGGAGCCGGTCGCTGCAGCCAGCGTAGCCACCCAGTGCGAACAGGGATTGAGGTGTTTCGGTCGCCACCGGCATGATGCGTATCAGGCCGGGGCTGAGGCCCTCGCGCGCCTCCAGCGCATCAAGGCAATACCCCAGATGGGCGATATCCGCCGGCCCATCGACCTTGGGAAGCAGAATACCGTCCGGCGCGCCAGCCACGACCGCCGCCAGATCCAGCATGGATGCCGGTGTTCCCAACGGATTGATCCTGACCCACAGCTTCTGCCGGGAGCGGTCCGGCCGGGACTTCAGGTACTCGACCACCATGCCGCGCGCCAGATGCGTACGCGACGGCGCTACTGCATCCTCGAGATCGAGGATCAGCGCGTCCGCCTTCGATTCCACGCCCTTGGACAGCTTGCGCTCGCTGTCGCCAGGCACGAACAGCAAAGACCTGAGCGGCGCATTCAGCTGGTCCGTCATGCTTTCTCCTTGGGCAACCGGTACATCAGCGCGCTGCGCTTGCAAGATGCCACCAATTCGTTGCGCTGGTTGTATGCGGTGTGCTCCAGCAGCACGATCCCGTTGTCCGGCCTGGAGCGGCTTTCGCGCTTCTCCAGAACCTTGGTCTGCACCCGCAGCGTATCGCCAGCGAAGACTGGCTTGGGAAACCTGACTTCATCCCAGCCAAGATTGCCAACCGTGGTGCCCAGCGTGGTATCTCCCACGGAGATGCCCACCATCAAGCCCAGCGTGAACGCGCTGTTCATCAGAGGCTTTCCGAACTCTGTCGTCCTGGCGTATTCAGCATCGATATGAACCGCTGCGGGGTTGTGCGTCATGCAACTGAACATCAGATTGTCTGTCTCGGTGACCGTTCGGCGTATGTCATGGATGAACACACGCCCCACCTCGAACTGCTCGAAATACAAACCTGCCATGAATCGCTTTCTTCACTTTGTTTACATGCATAACATATTCCATGAAATTCACATTATTGGCAAGCAACACTAGTAGTTACCCTAGATAGTATTTGCCTCATAATAATTGTGGTATCGTTGCATACTATATAAAACATGAAAGGTCACAGAAGGTGGCGACGACTACGGCCTACGGCATCACGGGCTTCGGCGGCTATGTTCCCCGATGGAGACTTGAGCGAAGCGCGATAGCGGCTGCCCATCAATGGATGGCGCCGTCGCTGAAGGGACTTGCAAAAGGGCAGCGCGCCTTCTGCGGCTGGGACGAAGACAGCATCACCATGGGCGTCGAAGCCGCCCGCGACGCGCTCAGCGAGCGCCCGCGCAAGGGCATCTCCCGCGTGACATTCGCATCCACCACGCCGCCTTTCGCGGATCTTCAGAACGCCACGATCGTGGCCAACGCGCTCAGCCTGCCCCGGCACATCCGCACCCTGGATATCGGCCAGTCTCAGCGTGCCGGCACCAGCGGATTGCTTGCTGCCCTTTCCGACGGCTCCGCGGAGACCCTGTTCGTGGCCAGCGACCGGCCCCGCGGCAAACCAGCCAGCGTGCAGGAAATCGGCAATGGCGCCGGTGCAGCAGCGTTCACGCTCGGAACCGACGGTGTCGTGGCTGAACTGCTCGGGTCGGCCAGCGAGAGCGCCATGTTCGTGGACCATTTCCGTGCGGCAGACGGCCAGTACGACTACTTCTGGGAAGAGCGCTGGATACGCGATGAAGGCTACATGAAGCTGGTGCCTCCAGTGATTGCGGCCGCCCTGGCTGAGGCCGGTGTCGGCGCCAAGGACATCCAGCACTTCATCCTGCCTTCGAGCTTCAAGGGCATCGCCACCGCAGTGGCCCGTGCCACGGGCATCCTCGCTGAATCCGAGGCCGATGCCCTCACCCAGAGCTGTGGCTACACCGGGGCCGCGCACGGCCTTCTGATGCTGGCCCATGTGCTGGAGCGCGCGCAAGCCGGCGAGCATATTCTGCTGGCAGGGTTCGGCCAAGGGTGCGATGCCTTGGTACTGCGCGTGACCGATGCCATTGCTCAGGCCCGCCCACGCCGAGGCATCAGCGGCGCGCTGGCAGATGCGCTGAAGACCGACGCATATTTGCGTCTGGCAGTCAACGAAGGAAGCATCGATCCCGACTGGGGCATGCGGGCTGAACGGCCGGTCAAGACGGCACTCACGGAGCAGTACCGCTCGAACGAGCAGATTTCCCACTTCCAGGCGGGGCACTGCCGAGCCTGCGGCACGCTTCAGTTTCCCCAACTGCCCTTCTGTGTGAATCCGGCCTGCAACGCGCCGTCCAGCCAGTTCGATCAGGTGGCGTTGGCCGACGCCAAGGCGCGCGTGATGACCTTCACCGCGGATTGGCTTTCCTATCACCCCGCTCCGCCGCTTTATGTCGGCTTCGTGCAGTTCGACAACACCGCGCGGCTGATGATGGAGATCGTCGACGTGGGCCCCTCGGGGCTGGAAGTTGGCACACCGGTGAACATGGTGTTCCGCATCAAGGACATGGACCGGGTACGGCAGTACCCGCGCTACTTCTGGAAAGCCACGCCTTCTCAGGCGTGATGGCGACCGGATATCGACCGCAACCGGATATCGACTGGAAATAAGTCATGGCTACAGGCATCAAGGACAAGGTCGCCATTCTTGGCATGGGTTGCTCCCGCTTCGGTGAGCGTTGGGACGCCGGCACCGCCGATCTGCTCGCGGAAGCCTTTACGGAGGCACTTGCCGATGCGGGCATAGAACGCCGGCAGATCGAGGCCGCCTGGTACGGCTCCGGAGTGGACTCGGTCAACGTCGGCAACTCGGCGATTCCCGCTTCCATGGCGCTGCGCCTGGACGGCATTCCCGTCAGCCGGGTGGAGAATATGTGCGCCACCGGCACGGAGGCGCTGCGCAGCGCGGCGTATGCGGTCGCGTCTGGCGCGGTGGACATCGCGCTCGCCATTGGAGCGGA
Organism: Ottowia sp. VDI28; assembly: GCF_049532675.1. Classification (NCBI taxonomy): domain Bacteria; kingdom Pseudomonadati; phylum Pseudomonadota; class Betaproteobacteria; order Burkholderiales; family Comamonadaceae; genus Ottowia; species Ottowia sp. VDI28. The sequence continues at coordinate 5,263,416 of NZ_CP149820.1, forward strand.
AAAGCTCAAGGACACGGGCTACGGAGGCCTCCCCTCTCCTTCAAAGGCACCTTGAACGACCTCTGGCTGAACCTGGGATCCGCCCCTGCGGGCTTTGCCCAGCTGGCCGCCGGCTATCGCAACAAGCACGGCATCTCGGCTGAGCGCCTGAAAGAGGCCTTGGCTCATGTCTCCTGGAAAAGCCATGAGAACGGAGCGCTCAGCCCGAAGGCTCACTTGCGCAAGCGGGTCAGCAAGGAACAGATCATGAATGCCCCCATGATCGCCGAGCCGCTGGGCTTGTTCGATTGCTGCGGCGTCAGCGATGGCGCGGCCGCGGCCATCGTGACCACGCCGGAGATCGCGCGCGCCCTGGGCAAGCGGGATCTGGTGTCGATCAAGGCCATCCAGTTGGCCATCGGCTCCGGCGTCGAATCCTCAACCGATCAGTGGGACGGCGCCAGCGTGCGCACCACACGCCTGGCAGTCAAGAAGGCCTATGCGGAAGCAGGTATTGACAACCCGCGCGAGCAACTGGATCTGATCGAAGTCCACGACTGCTTCTCGATCACCGAGTTGGTGACGATGGAAGATCTTTTCATCTCGCCGGAAGGCAAGGCGGTCGACGACATCCTGGATGGGTTCTATGACCGCACGGGCGGCGGCGTACCCTGCCAGGTCGACGGCGGGTTGAAGTGCTTCGGCCACCCCATTGGTGCCTCGGGCCTGCGCATGGCCTACGAGGTCTATACCCAGCTTCTCGGGCGTGCGGGAGAACGGCAGCTTTCGTCGCCGTCCGTGGGTCTGACGCACAACCTCGGCGGCGTCCCCTTCCAGGGCATCGCGGCCATTTCCATCCTGGGCCTGCACGCCTGAGCATCATCCTCCATCGGAGAAGAAGGAATAATCATGAAACTTTGTGAAGGCCGAATCGCCATCGTGACCGGCGCGGGCCGAGGCCTCGGGCGGGCCCACGCGCTGATGCTGGCCAAGCATGGCGCCAAGGTAATCGTCAACGACCTGGGCTCCAGTGCCGATGGCATCGGGCAAGACACCTCGCCGGCTCAAGAAGTGGTAGAGACCATTCGCGCCGCAGGCGGCGAGGCGGTGGCCAACGGGGCCAACGTTGCCACCTGGGACGGTGCCAAATCCCTGATCGATACCGCCGTGAGCCATTTTGGCGGACTGGATATCCTGATCAACAATGCCGGCATCCTGCGGGACCGCATGCTGATCAACATGACGGAACAGGAATGGGATTCGGTGACCAACGTCCATCTCAAAGGCACGTTCGCACCGACACACCATGCGGCCAACTACTGGCGCCAGCTGAGCAAGGATGGCAAGAAGGTCGATGCGCGGGTAATCAACACCAGCTCGCATTCCGGGCTGTTCTGCAACATCGGCCAGGCCAACTACGCGGCCGCCAAGGCGGGTATTGCCGCCTTCTCGCTGGTCGCCGCGCGGGAGCTTCAACGCTACGGAGTCACCGTCAACGCCATCGCCCCGCGCGCCACCACGCGCATGACCGAAGGCTTGGTCCAGTGGACTCCCGAGCAACTGGAGCGCCGGGAGCCCGAGTGGATCGCGTCACTCGTCACTTGGCTTGCCAGCGGCCAGTCCAGCGGCGTCAGCGGCCGCGTCTTCGAGGCATGGGGTTATGGGTATTCGGTAGCGGAAAGCTGGCAGCATGGCCCGCTCGCAGAAGCCAGCAAGGATCCTTCCACGTTGGGGCCGGAGATCACCCGCATCGTGGGAGAAGCGCGCAAGAACGCGGGCATCGACCGCGATACCTGGATGGACATCTGACGGCCATGCTCGACAAAACCGTCGGCAGCCTGAGCGAAGCTGTCAGCGAAATTTCCGACGGCTCGACCATTCTCGTGGGTGGATTCGGAGGCTCAGGCGCTCCGATTGCCCTGCTTGACGCGTTGATCGGACACGGTGCGCGCGACCTGGTCATCGTCAGTAACAACGCGGGTAGTGGCCCCGAAGGCCTCAATGCCTTGATCGCGACTGGACGGGTACGCAAGCTCATCTGCTCCTATCCGAAGTCACCCGCCACGAGCCAGCCGCTGGCGGCAGCTTTCGAGCAGTTGTACCGCGCCGGCAAGATCGAGCTGGAGTGCATTCCTCAAGGCACCCTGGTGGAGCGGATGCGTGCCGCGGGCGCTGGACTCGGTCCGTTTTTCTCGCCCACGGGATACGGAACGCTGCTGGCGGAAGGCAAGGAAAGCCGCGTCATCGATGGCGTCGGTTATGTGCTCGAACAACCGATCCGCGCGGACTATACGCTGGTCAACGCCGATCGCGCGGACCGCTGGGGCAACCTGACCTACCGTCTGGCCGGCCGCAACTTCGCCCCGGTCATGTGTACCGCGGCGCGGTGCACCATCGCCCAGGTCCGTGAGATCGTGCCCCTGGGCTCGATCCTGCCCGAGCAAGTCATCACTCCCGGGATCTTCGTTCAGAAGGTAGTTTGCCATGCCGCCTGACCATACGACGAATACGGCGCTCCGCCGCCTCGATCGAGCCTCCATGGCCCGCCTCGTCGCCAACGACATTCCCGATGGCTCGTTCGTGAACCTTGGCATCGGCTTGCCGGTATTGGTGGCAGGCCAACTGCCGCCCGGGCGCGAGATCATCCTGCACAGCGAGAACGGCATTCTCGGCATGGGTCCTCTCGGCCCCGGGAAAGACCCGGATCCGGATCTCGTCAACGCGAGCAAGGAGCCCGTCAGCTTGCTGGCTGGCGCCTCCATCAGCGACAGTGCGTTGTCTTTCACCATGATGCGCGGCGGACACCTGGATCTGAGCGTGCTGGGCGGGCTCGAAGTCTCCGCGCAAGGTGACCTGGCGAACTGGCATACCAATGTGCCCAACGCCATCCCCGGGGTGGGCGGCGCGATGGATCTGGCCATAGGCGCCAAGCGCGCTTTTGTCATGATGGAGCATCAAACCCGGGACGGTCGTCCCAAGATCGTCGAACGCTGCAGCCTGCCCCTGACCGGCGCTGGCGTAGTGGACCGCATCTACACGGATCTGGCGGTCATCGACGTCAAGCCGGACGGGCTGTGGGTTCAAGCCATGGCCGAAGGTTTGACTCGCGAGCAACTCCAGGCAAGAACAGGGGCCCCGCTTCGCTGGATGCAGGACTGCCGTACGCTACCCGTCAACGCCTGATCCTGATGCACCCATTTCAACAGCCGCGCCACACAGGCTGACGGCCTTGGGCGAAAGCATCGACCGACTCGCGGTAGTCGGCAGAATGGCGCAACGCCTCGATCGAGGGCGCCTGCAGCGCCCACCCCGCCTCGTCGCCCTGGCCGGCGCAGGTGCGCACGACCGTGACCGAAGCCTGCACCGAGAGCGGTGCCTGTTGCGCGATGCGCTCTGCCAGCGCTCGCGCCTGTGCAAGCGCCTGACCCGGCTCGCACAGATGATTGATCAAGCCGAGCGTCTGCAGGCGCTCGGCCGGCCACGGCTCACCGGTCAGCACCATTTCCATGGCCAGGTTGCGCGGCAGCCGTTGCGGCAGGCGGAAAAGACCACCGGCCGAGGCAATCACGCCGCGCCGCACTTCCGGCAGGCCAAACGCGCTGGTACGGGAAGCCACGATCAGATCGCAAGCCAGCGCGATTTCCAAACCGCCCCCGAGTGCCAACCCCTCGACCGCCGCGATCAACGGCTTGGCCGGCAGTTGTTCGAGCAACCCGAACCAGCCACGCCGTTCGCCCCTGGGGAGCACACCTTCGCGTGCGGCAGCCTTGAGATCAGCGCCCGCGCTGAACACCGTGGCCGATCCCGTGATGATCGCCACCCGCAGGTCGCCATCGGCCTCGAACCGGTCGATCTCGGCCTCGATTGCTCTTGCGGTCGCCAGATCAATGGCATTGCGGACTTCGGGGCGATCGATCGACAGCACCAGCACAGGGCCAGACGCCTGGCACGAAAGCCTTCTGCGCTCCATGCCATCAACCACGGAGGGCTCCTTCAGCCAGCAGACGGCGGAGCTCGCGCCGGAGGAGCTTGCCTTGCGGACTGTACGGCAAGGCCTCCACGATGCGGATCTCCCGCGGCCGCTTGATACGGCCAAGCCGTTGAAGCGCAAAGGCATCGACGGCACCCATGGCATCCGGCAGCAAACCGTCCTCCAGAGCCTGTTTGCCGAGCACCACGAAAGCCACCGGACGCTCGCCAAACTCGCTGTCGGGCGCCCCCACAACCGCTACTTCAGCGACGCTGGGCATTTCCAGCAGTGCTGCCTCCAGCTCCTGCGGATAGATATTGACACCGCCAGAGATGATCATGTCGTCGAGGCGGTCCGTCAGAAAAAGGTAGCCGTCCGGGTCGACGTAGCCTATGTCGCCAAAGGTCTGCCACCCTTGGCGGCTCGTGCGCATGGCTGTTTTCTCTGGAGCACCGTGATAAGCGAATGGCGCGATGCCGGAAAAAAACACACGTCCGGCTGTCCCGTCGGGCAGTTCCTCGTCACCATCGCCCAGGATGTGCAACTGGCCCTTCCTGGCACGCCCGACAGATCCCGGCCGGTGCAGCCACTCATCAGCTGTGATGGCTGTCAGCCCCACGCCTTCGCTGCCCGAATAGTATTCTTCCAGTATGGGGCCCCACCAGTCGAGCATGGCCCGCTTGACCGGCATGGGACATGGTGCGGCGGAATGCAGAGCAAGCCGATGATGCGGCGCCTTGAATCGTTCGCGCTGCTTTTCGTCCAGGGCCAGCAGGCGCTGAAACATGGTCGGCACCCATTGGGAGTGCGTGATCTGCTCGCGCTCCAGCAAATCCAGCGCCTTGCTCGCTTCGAACTTCTGCATCACATACACCGAGCCGCCCGCCGCCAGAAATGCCAGGCCGAACCGGAGTGGTGCTGCGTGGTAGAGCGGCGCGGTAGAGAGGTACCGCGAACCCTCTGACACATCGAACATGGCGATCAGATCCTGCGCAAAGGGCGGGCAGGTAGACACGGTCGGAGACAAGGCTCGCCATACCCCTTTGGGGTGGCCGGTGGTGCCCGACGTGTACATCATGAGCGCCCCGGACGACTCGTCCGCCACGGGAGTCACCGGCGCGCTCGCCAGCAGTGGATCCATGGGCAGGAATCCGCCGACTTCGCCACCCACGCTCAACCAGACCTGCGAACCGCTCACGATCGAATGCAATGTCTTCAGAATCTGGCCCAGGCCCGCATCGGCAAGCACCACGCGTGCGCCACAGTCACGCACGATGTAGGCTGCATCTTCCGCCGAGGCGGTGGAAGGGACTGGCGTGATGTAGGCCCCCAGGCGATACGCCGCCCAGACCACGGCGAATACCGAAGCGCCATTGCCCATCAAGGCCGCGATATGGTCTCCCCGCTGGATCCCTTGCGCGCGCAGCACATGGGCCATGCGATTGGCCTGGGTTTCGAGTTCGCCGTAGCTTGTATTCACGTCCCCCACGCGCACCGCCAGGCGGCCGGGGTCGCTGAGCGCCCAATGGCGCAGATCCAGTGTCATGCCTTCTCCTCCAGAACGAATGACTCAGCTCAGCCGGCCTCCCGGTTAGAACGCCACTTGATCTCCGCCCTTGAGCTGAAGAATCTCACGGGCCTCGGCCGGCGTGGCGACTTCCAGGCCCAAACCCTCGATGATCTCCCGCGCCTTGAGAACCTGTTCCGCATTGGTCTTGGCGAGTTGACCGGCCCCGATCCACAGGCTGTCTTCCAGGCCCACGCGCACGTTGCCGCCCATGGACGCGGCCATGGCCGCCACCGGCATCTGGTTGCGGCCCGCCCCAAGCACCGACCAGCGGTATGCATCGCCGAACAAGCGGTCCGCGGTACGCTTCATGTGCATCACATCTTCAGGGTGAGCGCCTATGCCCCCCAGAATGCCGAACACCGTCTGCACAAAGAACGGCGCTTGCACCAGGCCCCTATCGACGAAGTGAGCCAGGTTGTACAGGTGTGAGGTGTCGTAGCACTCGAACTCGTAGCGCGTACGGTTGGGCGCCAGCTCTCGAAGCGAGGTCTCGATGTCACCGTAGGTGTTCCGGAAAATCAGGTCCTTGCTGCCTTCCAGGTAGGGGCGCTCCCAGTCGTGCTTGAATTCCTTGAAGCGGTTCAGCATGGGAAACAGGCCGAAGCCCATGGTGCCCATGTTCATGGAAGCCACCTCGGGTTTGAGCACCAGCGCCGGCTGGATACGTTCCTGGACCGTCATGTATGGCGAACCACCCGTCGTGAGGTTGACCACGGCATCACAGCTCGCCCGGATTTTTTCAAGAAACGGCCGGAAGGCTTCGGGCCGTTGATCGGGTCGCCCTGTCTTGGGGTCACGCGCATGCAGATGGATGATCGCCGCACCGGCACGCGCCGCGCCAATAGAAGACTCCGCGATCTCCTCAGGCGTCACTGGCAGATGCGGCGACATGGATGGCGTATGGATGGCACCGGTCACGGCGCAACTGATGATGACTTTTCCGCGCTGCATTTCAACTTCTCCTTCGTTCCTTCCGGCCAAGCATCCGCTCATACCGTAGATACCCGCAGATTTGGGATAAGAATCATTCGATACCGTATGGTACAGTACTTTTTAGCAATCACAACCAAAACGGAGACAAGGCATGAAAGCATTGTTGTGCGAGGGCTGGAATGGGTATCGGGGCCTGAAGTTCGTGGATACACAACCACCTGCCTTGCCTGCTGGCTGCGTCCGCATTGCGGTGGCGTATTCCACGGTAAGTTTCGGCCAGTTGCTCGTCGTGGCAGGCAAGTATCAGCGCAAGCCGCCCCTGCCCTTCGTGCCCGGCACCGAAATCTCCGGCGTCATTCTGGAAACGGCACCGGACGTCTCTGGTTTCAAACCTGGCGACCGCGTCGCCGCCAGCCTCGACTGGGGAGGCTACGGCGAGCAAGCCATCGCCACGGTAGAGACGGTATGGCATGTGCCAGACGGCGTCGGGCTCAAGGATGCTGCCACGATCCCCTTGACCTATGGCACCGCCTATGCGGCGCTCCATTGGCGAGGTGGCCTTGTCCCAGGGCAAACACTGCTGGTCCATGGGGCCGCGGGCGGAGTCGGCCTTCCTGCGGTCGAGTTGGGCACACTCGCGGGCGCTCGCGTGCTGGCGGTGGGCAGCAGCCAGGAACGGTTGCAGCTGGCTCGCGCCCATGGGGCCGACGAGGGGCTTTTGCATACGGAGCCAGATCTCGGACAACGCATCAAAGCCTTGACCGAAGGGCGCGGTGCGGATTTGGTGTTCGATCCTGTAGGCGGAGCGCTATTCGACGAAACGCTGCGTGGCACCGCGCCACTCGGACGCATTCTGATCATCGGATTCGCCAGCGGCACCATTCCGCAGATACCGGCCAATATCCTGCTGGTCAAGAACATCGACGTGATCGGATTCAACTTCGGGATCTATCTTGGCTGGTCACCCGTCGATGAACGCAAGCGCCATGCGGAAAAACTCCGGACGATGATGCAGACGCTCTTCGGCCTGGCGCTCGAGGGCCGAATCAGGCCCACCTCCTCGGATTGCTTTCCTCTTCAGGAGTTCAGTTCTGCCTTCGAAGCCGTGGAAAGCAGGAAGTCCTTTGGACGGGTGCTGATCGAGGTGGGAGGCGGCTAAGATTTTCGCAAAAGCTCCTCTCCGTCATTCCCGCGCAGGCGGGAATGACAAAAGTGACATTCAGGGCTTTTACGACAACCTCTACCGCCGCTTCTACAAGCTCTGCTTTAGGAGTGCATCAATCGACCAACGCCCCTGCCGTTCGCAACCCTGCCATTTCCTCGGCCGAAAACCCTGCTTCCCTCAGTACGGCGTCATTGTCAGCCCCCACACCAGGTACTTGCGCCGCCATGGCAGCAGGATCGGCGCCAGGATGGCGGGCTGCAGGCAGCGCGCCGACACCAGGCAATTCAATCGTCCCGAAAATACCTTGCTGGCGCGATTGCGGATGATCGGCCAGTTGGGCGTAGTCAAGCACTTCGGCGTGCAGCACCCCATGATGCCGCAAACGCTCTACCCACCACGCAGACGGCTGGCGCCTCAGACAAGCCGCCGTCGCCGTGTTGAGCACCGATGCGTGGGCCAACCGGGAAGCCATGTCTACGAAACGCGCGTCGGTCTTCCAGTCGGTCTGTCCCAGCGCCTCACAAAGCGATGCAAACATGGCCTCATTGCCGATTGCCAAGGAGATGAAACCATCCGCTGTCTGAAACATCCCGCTGGGGGCGCTGCTGGCGCTGGAAGGCGCGGGCGACCCCGCAGCGGCGCGCAAAGCGCTCTCCACGATGGCCGTCGACTGAAACGCGGCGCATGCCTGCAACAGCGACACTTCCACGTGATCGCCCACGCCTTCTCTTTCGCGGCGCAGCAATGCAGCCGTGGTCATCTGCGCGGCATACAGGGCCGTGGCGATATCCGCGACATGAAGCCCGATCCGCCGGGGGTGCCCGTTTCGTCGCCATTGACCTTCATCATGCCCGTCATGGCCTGCATCACGGTATCCGTCGCCGGTAGATCCACCAGAGGCCCATCAGCGCCAAATCCCGAGATCGACACATAGACCAGGCGCCGATCAGCCGCGCACAGAGCGGCCGCACCCAGCCCCAACCGTTCGGCCACACCAGGGCGAAAGCTCTGCACCACCACGTCGGCCCGGCGCGCCAACCGCCTCGCGGCGGCCACACCATCGGGCTTTCGAAGATCAAGACAAAGGCTGCGCTTTCCGGCGTTGCAGGCCAGAACAGGGGCCGTGAACCCCGCCACCGGAGCGAACCCCATCTTGCGCGCCCAATCCCCGCCGGGAGGCTCCAGCTTGACGACTTCCGCCCCCTGCTGCCGCAACATGAACGCGCAGTAAGGCCCCGCGATCCCCTGACTCAGATCCAGAACCCGCAGGCCTGCGAGTGCAGCCGATAACCGAGTCACGTCAAAATCAATCGAAGTTGATATTGGGCAAGGCCGCGAAAATCTTGGTCCACCGCGACAGTTCGTCATTCAGGGCCGCCGTGGAGGCCGTGCTATCAAGGCCAGTCGCATCGGCGCCAAATACCGCGAACCTGGCTTTGAACTGCGTTGATTTCACGATCTTCACGGTCTCGCTCGACAGCTTGTCGACGATGGCCTTGGGCGTGCCGGCGGGCGCAAACAGCCCCCACCATGGAGAGAAAGGCTCCATGCCCGCCACCCCTTGCTCGGCAAACGTCGGTACCTCTGGCAACGAAGCCGAACGCTGGCTGCCCGTGACCGCCAGCGGGCGCAGCTTTCCGTCCTTGACAAAAGGCGCTGGCACCCCGATGTCAGCCACCGCGAATTGAATCTGCCCGCCGACCAGCGCGGTAATTTGGGGCGAAACACCTGCGTACGGCACGTGAATCAGCTTGATCCCGGTCTGCTTGCTGAGGTATTCACCCAGCAGATGCGCGCTCGATCCGTTGCCATAAGAACCGTAGCTGAGCTCACCGGGTTTTGCTTTGGCCGCCGCGATCAATTCCTTGACCGATTTCACGGGCACCGCTGAATTGGCATACAGCACCAGGGGTGTGGTGCCGACATGCGAAACCGCAATCAGATCTTTCTTGACGTCATACGGCAAATTCTTGCGCGTGAACGGCGCCATCACGATCGGCGTGCTGGTGGTAAACAGCAGCGTATAGCCATCCGGCTCGGCCTTGGCCACTTGCGCCGTTCCCAAAGTCTGTGCAGCGCCCGGCTTGTTCTCCACCACCACCGGTTGGCCCAGCGACTTGGTGAGCCCTTCGGCCACCAGGCGTGCCACCACATCGCTCGGGCCGCCCGCGCTGGCGGGAATGATCAGCCGGATCGGCTTGTTCGGATAAGCCGATTGAGCGTGTGCCGGAGCGGCAGCGCCAAGCGCCACGGCAAGAAGCATGAGCAAGCGACGGTTCAAGACGGTCTCCAGTTGGAATTAGTTATCTAGCATATGGTATATAGACACTACCACAACGTCAACATCGGCATCAGTACGACTTCGGCAGATTGAGCACCTTCTCCGCGATGAAGGACAGGATCAATTGCGGGGAGATCGGCGCAATGCGCGGCAGCATGGCTTCGCGCATATACCGCTCCACGTGGAATTCTTTGGCGTATCCAAAGCCACCGTGGGTCAATACGGCGGTCTCGCACGCACGGAAACCCGCTTCTGCGCAGAAGTACTTGGCCGCATTCGCCTCAGCCCCGCAGGAGCGGCCCTGGTCGTAAAGCCAGGCCGCGCGCTGATACAGCAACGTGCCTGCCTCCAAATCCACCCATCGCTCCGCGAGCGGATGCTGAATGCCCTGGTTCTTGCCGATGGGCCGGTCGAACACGATCCGCTCGCCCGCATAAGCGGCCGCTTTCTGGAGAGCCACGCGGCCCAGCCCCGTCGCTTCGGCGGCCAGCAGCACGCGCTCCGGGTTGAGGCCGTGGAGGATGTACTCGAATCCCCGGCCCTCTTCTCCGATCCGGTCTTCCACCGGAATCTCCAGGCCGTCAATGAAAAGCTCATTCGAATCCACGGCCTTGCGCCCCAGTTTCTCGATCTCGCGCACCTGGATCTTGTTTCTATCCAGGTCGGTATAGAACAAGCTCAGCCCCCGGGCTGGGGTAGAGACCTCTTCAACGGGGGTCGTTCTCGCCAACAGCAGAATCTTGTGCGCCACCTGGGCGGTCGAGATCCAGACTTTCTGCCCATTCACCACATAGCGATCACCCTTGCGCACAGCCATGGTCTTGAGCTTGAGCGTGTTCAGGCCGGTGTTCGGCTCCGTCACGCCAAAGCAAGCCTTGTTCTTTCCATCGATGATGGGGGGCAGCCAGCGGCGCTTCTGCTCATCGCTGCCATGCACCACCACCGGGTGCAGGCCAAACACGTTCATGTGAATCGCCGACGCGCCAGAGAGCCCCGCCCCGGTGCCGCTCACGGTTTCCATCATGTGGGCCGCTTCCGCGATCCCCAGGCCGGCGCCGCCATATTCCTGCGGCATGGCGATACCCAGCCAACCCGCCCCCGCCATGGCGGAATAGAAATCCTCCGGAAAGCCGCCTTCGCGATCCTTCTTCAGCCAATACTCATCGTCGAACGGCGCGCAAACCTCCTGCACGGCGGCGCGTATGGCTTGCTGGTCATCTGTGGTGTCGAAGTTCATGTTTGATGTAATTCAAGATATGGAAACGAAGGAGCCGGGCCGGCTCATACAGGGTCCCAGCAGAAGACGTCGCGCGACTTGTCGAGTGCGAAGAAGGAGGGGCGCATCATGGGCAGGGCACGCTCCAGGCATGTGCCGACGGTCCAGCCCGCCTCGCCTGCGTGGGCAGTCCGGATCGGCCGCGGTTGCGAGAACAGATAGATCTCGTTGTTGCGCACGCCGAAAATCTGCCCCGTCACGTCCTGGGCGGCATCCGCCAGCAGCGCGCAGGTGAAAGGCGCGATCTTGGCGGCCTCCATGCGCGAGTTGACCCGCATGCGCTCCTGGCCTTCCGGTGTGTCGGTGGGGATGGTATTGACCATGCGGGTGAACGCGAACGGTGCGATGCAGTTGGAGCGCACATTGAAACGCGCCATATCCAGCGCGATCGATTTGGACAGCCCCACCACGCCCATTTTGGCGGCGGCGTAATTGGCTTGCGCGTTGTTGCCGATCAGGCCGGAGGTGGATGTCATGTGCACGAACGCACCGCTCTCTTGCCCCTTGAAGTGCGGCGCCGCCGCGCGGGACATGTTGAAGCTGCCCTTCAGGTGCACCCGGATCACCGCGTCGAACTCGTCTTCGGACATCTTGTGGAACATGACGTCACGCAGGTTTCCGGCGTTGTTCACCACGGCATCGATCCGGCCGTACAAGTCCAGCGCCTGCGTGATGATCGCCTGGGCCGATTTCCATTCGGCCACGCTGTCCGTGTTCGCCGAGGCGGTACCGCCGAATGCCTTGATTTCATCAGCCGTTTGCTGCGCCGGGCCGGCACCGCCGCCGGTACCGTCGATGTTGACGCCCAGATCGTTGACCACCACTTTGGCCCCCTGCCGCGCGGCCTCGATCGCGATCGCCTTGCCTACGCCAGCGCCTGAGCCCGTCACCACCACCACTTTGCCATCCAACCATGTCTGCATGTCCTGCTCCTTCTTTCCTGAATACTGATTGCTGATATGACCTGTCAAAACCGGTCAAAGCCGGATAAGGCGCTTGCCGGTGTTCGTCCCGGCATACAGCTCGGCGATCGATCCCGGTGCGTGCTCGATGCCATCGACGATCTCCTCCCGGTACCGAAGTTGCCCGCCGCGTACCCAACCCGCCAGCCGGCTGACTGCCTCCTCATAGCGGTGTTCGTAGTCCCAGACCAGAAACCCTTGCATGCGAGCCGCCTTGTTGAGCAGATGGCGCTCCGGGCGCGGGCCTGACGGCCACGGATCCCAACTGGCGACCGAGGCTGTTCCGCAGATCACGATCCGCGCCCCCTTGGCGATGTGGCGCAACACGGCATCGCTGATGGCGCCGCCCGTGTTGTCGTGATAGACGTCGACCCCGTCCGGGCAAGCCTCGGTCAGGCGCTCCTGGAAGCTTGGGTCCTTGTAGTCGATGGCGGCGTCGAAGCCGAACTCTTCCAGGCAGAGCCGGACTTTGTCCGCGCCGCCCGCGATGCCTACGGTCCTGCACCCAGCCAGTTTGGCCAATTGCCCGACCGCCGAACCGACGGCCCCCGCCGCGGTCGACACCACGACGGTATCGCCGGGCCGCGGCTGCCCGATCTCATTCAGCGCAAAGTAGGCGGTCACGCCATTGATGCCGAGAATGCCGAGCGACAGCGTCAAGGGCAGGTCCGCCTCGCGCACCTTTCTTCTGATCGGGCCGCCGGTGGTCACGCAGTAGTCCTGCCAGCCCAACATGCCCATGACCTTGTCACCCACGGCATAACCCGCATGCCGGGACGCCACCACCTCACCCGCGGAGAAGGCCCGCATCACTTCGCCGATGCCCACCGCATCCGAGTAGTTCGCAGCCGCGTTGACCCAGCCGCGCATCGCGGGCTCCACCGACAAAAACTCGTTCCGGACCAGCAGCTCGCCTTCGGCCAGCTCTGGAACAGGGTTCGTCACGATCTCGAAGTGGCGCGCCTCCGGGATACCCACCGGCCTCGACTTGAGAATCACCTGGCGATTTGGATGACACACCCCTGCCATATCACCTTCCGCGTTTGAAAAGATCGCGCGAAATGATCTGCTTCATGACCTCCATCGCGCCGCCTGCGATCTTGACGATCCGGGCGTCTGCGTAGGCGCGGCAGACCGGGAACTCCCACATGTACCCCCAACCACCATGCAGTTGCAGGCACTCGTCGACCACGCGGCAGTGCAGGTCGGACAGCTGCATCTTGGCGATGGCAGCCGTCACGGGATCCAGCTCGCCCCGCAACTGCTGCTCGATGCAGCGGTCGACAAAGGCCCGGGACACCACCGTGGCCGCGTGCAGCTCGGCCAGCTTGAACTGGGTATTCTGAAAATCCGCGATCGTCTGGCCGAAGGCTTTGCGCTCGCGGGTGTATTCCACCGTCTGCTCGATCGTCACTTCCGCGACCACGCAGCTGCGCACCGCCTGAACCAGGCGCTCATGCGCGAGATTGGCGGTCAGGTACTTGAAGCCCACATGTTCTTCTCCAATCAGGTTCGAAGCCGGCACCCTGACTTCATCAAAGAACAACTCGGAGGTGTCCTGCGCGTGAAGTCCCAGCTTCTTCAGGTTGCGCCCCCGCTTGAACCCGGGCCGGTTCGTCTCGACCAGGAAAAGGCTGATGGCCTCCCGCGGACGCTCAGGATCGGACTTGGTCACGAGCATGATCACATCGCTCGTCTGGCCGTTGGAGATGTAGGTCTTCTGTCCGCTGATGACGTATTCGTCTCCCTCGCGGCGCGCCGTCGTGCGGATGCCACGTACATCGCTGCCGGCGCCAGGCTCGGTGATGCCCAATGACCCAATGATCTCGCCCGACACCATGCCAGGCAGCCACTTCTTCTTGAGCTCTTCGCTGCCGAAGCGCTCGATATAGGTGGCCACCATGTCCGAGTGAATATTGAACCCCGGGCCCGTCACGCCGGCGCGGGCCATCTCCTCGATCACAACGCAGTTGTAGAGAAAGTCGGAGCCAGACCCGCCGTATTCCTCCGCCACATTGCAGCACAGCATGCCCGCCGCACCCGCCTTGCGCCAGACCTCCCTGGGCACGAGGCCATCTTCTTCCCATTGGGCGTGATGCGGCTTGAGTTCCGTTTCGACGAAGCGCCGCACCGAATCGCGGAACATGTCGTGGTCAGGGGTGAACAACGGTCGGGCGAGCGACATAGGTCTCCTTGGCAATGGTGATTGAAAGCCTGCGGCCTCACACAAAATAGGCCGCTACGTTTTATTTATGCTAGCGTACCATATATATGAGGCCAGCATCAACCACTTCCGTGCCAAGAACGTATTCAGGCTCTCAGAGCCGTGCCGCGATGTCTTTCCAGGCCCTCTCCAACTCAGGCCTGAAGGATGGGGCGGCCACGCCAATCAGCGCTTCGGCCCGCTCATGCACGCTGGCGCCTTCCAGCCGGGCGATGCCATATTCGGTCACCACGGCATCCACATCGACGCGGCTAAGGGTGGCCATGCCCTGAAAGTCCAGGGACGGGACGATCCGGGAAACGGCTCCGGCGCCACTGGTATGGGTGGCGCCCAGCACCACGATGCTCTTGCCGTGTTCAGACTGCCGCGCCGCCCGTGCGAAATCCGGTGCTCCGCCAGGACCGCTGATGGCCCGGCCGTCCGCATGCTCCAGGTTGCATTGGCCGAACAAGTCGACCTCCAGGGCGGCATTGACGGCTATGAAGCGATCCAGGCCGGTGAAGGCGCCTGGCAGATGCGTGTTCTCGCAACCGGCCACACGCAGTGGCGCAAAATCCGGCACCCAACGGTAGAGCGCATCGCTGCCCACCAGCACGCAAGCGGTATGAAGAAAATCCAGATCCAGCGCACCGGCCTCCGCCAGATCCTTCAGCCCATCGGAGAGCATGCCCGAATGCAGGCGCAGTTTCCGCCGGCCGCTCAGCAGCTTCATCAACGCAGTCGGCACCTTGCCCAACCCCACCTGCAGTGCACAGCCGTCTTCGATGAGGGGAGCAATATGGGTGCTGATGGCCTCGGATGCCGAATCGGTCTCCGGTTGGTAGACGGGCAACCGGGTGTCCGCCTCGCAAACGTAATCCAGATCATCCAATGCCACGCTGGGCGCACCTCGCAGCCGTGGTACGGCATGATTGATGAGCCCGAGCACCCGCCGGCTTTTCCCGAGGGCGATGGGTGTGAATTCAGCCGCAAGTCCCAGCGAGCAGCGGCCGGATGCATCGGGCGGTGACACCTGAATGACCACAAGATCGACCTCCACATTCTCCCGCAGATGGCGTACAAAGCCGGCATAGCTCATCGGAAGGGCCCGATAGCGCCGCTCACGCTGTGCCTCAGCAAGATTCCTCTGCATGAACAAGCCCGTTACACGGGCCGAGGGCGCCATGGCGTCCACGTCCAGGCGATTGATCCCGGGAATGCAGCTGGTCAGCATCTGCAAGCCTTCGGTTCGTTCCGGCTGCCGGTACAAGGCGTCCATGAACGCCTGCGGCATGCCGGCCGATCCGGGTACGAATACGAGCCGGCCAGGTTCGGCCAATGCGGCCAGTTCTGCTTCACTGATGATCTTAGGCATGCTTCAACTATGACAATCTGTATCTATACATACGTTCAGGCTATGGTCAACAGTTTTTCCCGCGCCAGGTCCCCTGCGAACCTGCTCACGACCTGAAAATATCAACCAGCCTCATACTCGATAATGTATGCTGGCACATAGTAATATCAAGCGCATCGCAATTGAACAGCAGGGGCTGAAAATGAAAGCAACGGAAAAGAAGACCAGCATGGCGTCGGCAAAGACCGGCACACGCACGTCCGCCAAGGCAGCCAAAGCCCGTGGCACAAATACGCCGCGCATCGCGGACTCCGACAACTGGGATCAGCGCCTGGGTTTTCTGATGCACGACGTCTCCCGCTTGCGGCGCACGGTATTTGATGATTTCGTGAAACCGCTCGGCGTGACACGTTCGCAATGGTGGGTTCTGGCGCACCTCTCCCGTCACGACGGCATGATCCAGAGCGATCTGGCCAATATCCTCGAGCTGGGCAAGGCGGCGCTGGGCGGCCTCATAGACCGCCTCGAATCCTCCGGCCTGGTGGAACGCCGCGCAGACGAGATCGACCGGCGCGCCAAACGCGTCTACCTCTCATCCATGGGCACGCACCTCATTGCCGAGATGCGCGTCAAAAGCCATGAGCTGAGCGAACGCATGCTGCAGGGGCTCGATCTACCCTCACGCAAGTTGCTCGCGGACATGCTGGCCCAGGTCAAGCACAATCTTCTCGTCATCCGTGACGAGATGGGTGTGCTTGAACAGGGTGAAGGCGAGGACGAATGACCCTCGCCTCTTCATGAAACCGAGGCGCCAGACGACTTGACGATAGGCGCCCATTTGCGGATTTCATTCTGGACAAAAGCCTGGTATTCAGCCGGCCCCAAAGGCGCGGGTTCGGCCCCGAGTTCGCGTATCGCCGCGGCGACACCCGGGTCCTTGAGAGCGGACACGATCTCGCTTCCGAACTTATCCAGGATGGCCTTGGGCGTGCCGGTGGATGCCGAGAGGCCATACCACGAGAAGATATCGAACTCGCCAATCCCCGCGGCCTCCTGAATCGTGGGCACGTCCGGGAAACTTTGCGAGCGCTTGTTTTGAGTCATCGCCAACAGCCGCAGCTTCCCCGCCTTGACGTGCTGCACATAGAGAGGCAAGTTGTCCATTGAAAAAAGCACCTCCCCGCCGAGCAAGGCCGTGACGTTCGCCGCGGTTCCCTTGTATGGCACGTGCTTGCCGTCGACACCGACACGCTGGACAAACAGGTGCCCGCCCAGATGCGACGAAGTCCCGACCCCCGCTGACCCGAAAAACACCTTCTCCGGATTGGCCTTCATGTAGGCAATCAACTCACCAATGGACTTGATGCCCGAATCCGCGCGCACCACCACCGCATTGGTCATGGTGGAGATACGCGCCACGCCCGGCAGATCCTTGGCAGGATCGAACGTCGGCTTGGCATACAGGGCCAGTCCGATCGCGTTGGTAGCCACGTTGCTCACGTAATAGGTGTAGCCATCCGGCGGCGCCGACGACGTCAGGCCAGCCGCGAGCATGCCCCCTGCCCCTGGTTTGTTGTCGATATAAAGCGATTGCCCCAAGCGTTCCCGCAGCCGCGTTTCCACGGCTCGCACGAACATGTCGCTGCCTCCTCCCGCTGAGCCGCCCGAAATAATGCGCAGCGGGCGGCTGGGCCAATGATCCTGAGCCAGAACACTGCCGGGCCATGCGCCCAAGGCCAGCGAACTGGCAACGAGTTTCCTTCTGGTGATGTTCATCGTTGTCTCCTTGAATTGATTCGAACTTTTCAATGGTCTCCGTACGCGGATCACGAGGCTCAGCTAGGCTTCAAGCCCGCAGCCTGGATCAACTTGCCCCATTTCTCTTTTTCCGTAGCGCCAAACACCTTGAGTTCCTCCATGGATTTGCGCTGCGGCTCGATCCCCAACTGCAGCAGCTTGTCATGCACTTCCGGCTTGGCCAAGGCTTTGTTGAGCGCGGCAGACAGCACATTCAGGGCTTCCTGCGGCGTCCCCTTCGGCGCATAGAAGACATTCCAACCCACGAGTTCGTACCCGGAGATACCCTGTTCCGCCAGGGACTTGACCCCCGGCAGCAGCTTGCTGGACTGGGCAGAAGTCACCCCCAGCGCCTTGACCTGGCGGCTGGTGACCGCGTTGCGCAGAGAGGTGATCGTGTCGACCATGAACTCGACCTGATCGCCCAGCACCCCGGTCAAGGCCTGTGCGCTGCCCTTGAAGTCGATCGGGAACATGGGCGCGTCCGCCCGTGCCTTGAAGAGCTCGTACGCCATGCGGCAAGTCGTGGTGGACACCCCGATGTTCAGTCCTGCGGGTTTGGCCCGCGCCGCCCGGACCAGATCCTGCATGGAATCGATGGTGTTGGAAGGCTTCGTCACGAACACCAGGGGCAGAATGCCCACCATGGCGATGGGCTCGAAATCAGCCTGCGGGTCGAAGCCGGGGCTGGTGTAGAGGAACGAGTTCGCCGCGTGCGTGGCATTGGTGCCCAGCATGATGGTGTAGCCATCGGGCGCGGACCGCGCCGCCGCCTGGGTGCCCACATTGCCGCCCGCGCCCGGCCGGTTGTCGACCACGATCGGCTGTTTGATCTCCTTGGCCAACTCATCGCCAATGTAGCGGGCAGCGATATCCGTGCCCTGCCCCACCGCATAGGGGACGATCAGCCGGATCGGCTTGCTGGGATAGGACTGAGCCATGGCGGGCGCTGCGGCAGCGAATGCAAAACTCATCACAAGTCGGGGAAAAGAGCGCAGAATACGCAGTGAACGCATGGAAGTCCTCGGTTGCAAGGGAAAATTTGTATGCTAGCTACTCGTATGCTAGCAAACCTTTTAAATCAACCGACAGGGTTTACCCTTAATTCCATGAATTGGCGTTGGCTCGACTTTGCCAATCAAACGCGCAGGGGGTCGAGTGGTGGCCTCTCAACCAGCTCGAAAGCGCGGATCAAGCTGTCAGCAGCGTAGCCACCGGTATCGCTGCCAGACGATGGCGCGCTTCTTCAAACTCCTGCCGCATGCGGCGCGCGAGCATCTCCACCGGGGGCAGGTCATGGATTGTCCCGATACCTTGTCCCGCGCTCCAGATATCCTTCCAGGCACGGGCCTTGGAGCCTGCGTCGGTCACTTGCAGGGAGCCTAGCTGACGCTCGGGCAGATCGTCAGGGTCCAAGCCGGCAGCCACGATGCTCGGGCGCAAGTAGCTTCCAGGCACACCCGTGAAGTAATGGGTGCGGCAAATATCCTGTGCCGTGCCTTCAAGGATCATCTGTTGATAGGCTGGCGCGGCATCGGCTTCCTGCGTGGCAATGAAGCGCGTACCCATGTAGGCGAGATCGGCACCAAATGCCAGCGCAGCGGCCACGCCTCGTCCGTCGGAGATGGCCCCGGACAGCACGAGTATGCCGTCGAATATTTCGCGGATTTCCGAAAGCAGCGCGAACGGATGCAGCGCACCGGCATGGCCTCCTGCGCCGGCGGCCACGGCAATCAGTCCGTCCACACCTTCGGCGATCGCCTTTCGGGCATGGCGCAGATTCGTCACGTCGTGAAGCACGATACCGCCGTAGGCATGTACACGGTCGACGATGGCACGCGATGCCCCCAGCGAGGTGATCACCAGCGGCACACGCTGCCGCTCGCAGGCGGCCAGGTCATGTTCGAGGCGCTGGTTCGAAGCGTGCGAAATCAGGTTGATGCCAAAGGGGGCGACCCGCGCCTCGGGGTGCATGGCACGAAAGGTGTCCAGCGCAGAGCGGATCTCGATCAGCGCGGGCTCGAACGCTTCCGCCGGGCGCACGCTCAATGCGGGCATGCTGCCGATCAATCCGGCTTGGCATTGTGCGACCACGAGCCGCGGGCCGGAAACGATGAACATGGGTGCGCAAAGCACCGGCAGCGCGATATGGTCCTGAATGAAGCTGGGCAAGGCCATGGTTTCACACCTCAGAAATTGTCATCCCCTGCGACCTGCGCCATGTCAGGCGCACGGCATGCATCCACATATTCGCGCCGCAAGCGGCGTACCAGATCGGACACACTGGGTATGTCGTGGATCAGCGAAATGCCTTGCCCCGCGCTCCACACGTTCGCCCAAGGCCGTATCCCCGCCGGCAGGTGCTCTGTGCCGTGACCGCCGCGCGGCAACGGCAGTGCGGCAAGATCAAGCCCCACGGCCTCCAGGGAAGCCTTGAGCCAATTGGCGGGCACTCCATTCACAGCGGGCGTGTAAAGCAGATCGGCAGCGCCCTGGCTCACCAGCATCTGCTTGTAGGCTTCGGGAGCACCGGACTCCTGCGTGGCGATGAAACGGGTGCCGAGGTACGCAAGATCCGCACCCAATACCTCGGCAGCGCGAATAGCGGCACCGTTGGATACCGCACCCGCCATGACGATGGTGCCATCGAATATGGCACGGATCTGCGGAATCAAGGCCAGGTGACTGACGGTACCCGAATGGCCTCCGCCCCCTGCCCCGATGGCAATGATGCCGTCCGCGCCGGCACGAATGGCTTTTTCCGCGAAACGCAAGGAAGTAGCATCGTGCCAAACGACTCCACCGGCATCGTGTACCTGCCGGATCGCCTCACTCGGGTCGCCGGCCACCGTGACCACGATGTCCACGCGAGCCGCAGCGCATATCGCCAGGCAGCGCCGCATGGTGGCTGGATCGGCCTTGAGATCGATGTTGGTCGCCAGCGGACCGACGCGCGCGGCCGGATGCGCCTGCTGCCAGGCATCCAGTTCTGCCCGGACAGCCAGCATCTCGGCTTCGAACTGGTCCAGCGAACGGCAGTTGCGCGGGTTTGTGCCGGCCGCGATGCCAGCCTTGCAAGCCTCCACCAGCAACCGGGGTGTGCTGACGAGAAACATGGGCGCGCAAAAGGCCGGCAGGACCAGACGGCTGCGCAGGCGCGGGTCAAGTGCCATGGATTTTTCGTCCTCTGGTGTTCATTTCTTTTGCCATTGATAGAGCGGCAGCTCCTTGTTGAGAAAGCGGCGCACGGCGTCCTGATGCTCAGGCGAGGACATCGCAATTCCTTGCGCATAAGCCTCGGTGGCAAGCGCGGCCGAGAGACCGGATTCGAACGATGTATTCAAGCCATGCTTGGCCATGCCCAGCGCTGGCCCTGACGCCTGCGCGAAACGCGCACCCAGCGCCTGGGCGTGCGCGAGGACATCGCCATCTTCAGCAATCTCAAGCACGAGGCCTAAGGCCAAGGCTTCCCGCGCATCGATCTCGCGGCCGGTAAACACAATTTCCTTGGCACGTTGCAGGCCTACCAGGCGTGGAAGCGTGTGCATGAGCCCCAGGTCGGGTACCAGGCCCATCCGCAGAAATGCCGAGCAGAAGCGCGCCCGCGGGCTGGCGACGATGAAGTCAGCGGTGAGCGCCAAGCCCATGCCCGCCCCGTAGGCTACGCCGTCAACCGCTGCGATCACGGGCCGCTCACAGTTGAGCATTTCGGTGATGAAGTGGTGCGCGCCAAGCAGCCGTATCCGGCCCTGCGGCGCCGTGAGTGCGGCTTGCATGCCCTGAATATCGCCGCCAGAACAAAAATGCCCGCCGTTGCCCGTGAGCACGACAGCCTTGATGGCTGGTTGCTCACGAATTTTCCCCATGTATTCCAGGATGCGCGACCGCAAGGCATAGCTCAATGCGTTGCGGCGTGCCGGCCGGTTCAATGCGATCGTGGCGACGCTATCCCGCACCTCGAAGAGCAGTTCATCGTTCTCTGTATTGGCATTCATTCGGGCATCACCTTGGCCGCACGGGCCGCCTGCATGAAAAACTCCACTTCCTCGCGGCCGACTTTGGCCAACTGCCGTGGCTCCATGGCAATAGGTTGCAACGAATTCTCTCGCAGCACCTTCTGCACCGGCTCCATGGAGATCACCTGCGCCACGGCATGGCTCAGGCGCGCCAAAATCGGCTGGGGCGTGCCCGCGGGCGCCCAAAGCGCAGTGGTGTAACCCACGCGATAGCCGGGCAGACCTGCTTCGCCCGGCGTCAGCGCGTCTGGAAAAGTGTCCAACCGGGGCTCCGAGGTGTACATAAGCGCGCGCACCTTGCCGCTCTGCACCAACTGCACGTAGGTTCCAGGCCCGTCGTAGGTGCCGTGTATCTCTCCACTCAACAGCGCAGTCACGGCCGGAGCGCTCCCCTTGTACGGCACGGTTTGCGCATCCACTCCTCCAGCTTTCTTCAGCACCTCGAAACCCAGTGTGGACAGCGGCGACACCACCCCCACATTGGTTTTCCCCGGATTTGCTTTCACATAGGCCAGGAACTCCTGGATCGTGCGCGCGGGGAAGCTGGCATTCACAAACAGCATGTAGCCCCCCGGCACATGGAGGACACTGCCGCCAGGTCCTTAAGGACATCAAAAGGCGGATCCTTGATGAAAGCCCTGCTCAGTCCGCCAATGGGTGCGCTCAGCAGCGTATAGCCGTCGGCGGGGGCGCGCGTGACGGCGCTCACCGCGATCACACCATTGCCACCTGGGCGATTGTCGATCACCACCGGTGTCTTCAGTACTTCACCCATGTAACGGCCCACCAGGCGCGCCACAATGTCTCCGGTACCTCCCGCCGCATTCGGCACGATGATGCGGATCGGCTTGGCCGGAAAATCGTCCGCGGCGCGTGCATTGCCGACGGCGGCGCACGCCCCGATACCCGCAGCGATCCACTGCCTTCTATTGAATCCATCCATCGGTAAGTCTCCTTGCGTTGACGCTGACAGTTGTTCAATCCGGCAGATGCAGCACCTGCCGGGCAAGAATGTTTCGTTGCACGTCGTTCGTGCCCGCGTAGATGAAGCCGTACAAAGCGGTCATGTGCGCGCCCGCAGTCCCTATGCGTTCGCCACCCAGATCCAGCGTGCCCATGGATTGCCCGTCCTCCGCAGCGGCTTCGACGGTGGCCGCCGTGATGCGCTCGCAGGTTTCGGTCGCCCAGATCTTGCACATGCCCACAGACGCAGGCAATTCGTCACCCCGGCGGATATACGCCGCGAAGTGGCTGTACAGGGCACCGACATCCAGGGTGTCGAGCTCGAGTGCGGCGAAACGCTGCGTGAACGCCGAGTCCTTGAAAAGGCCGCGCGCCTGGCCCAGACTCTCGAGCTGATAGAGCGCAACCCGCGCGTTGTTCGGTGTGCCCACGGTCACGCGCTCAAAGCCGAGCAATGCCTTGGCCAGCGCCCATCCGCCATGCAGTTCTCCCACCAGGTTGTCACTCGGCACGCGCACCTCGTCGAAGAACACCTCGCAAAACTTGTCATGGCCCGCCATGTCACGGATAGGGCGCACGGTGATGCCCGGCGTTTCCATATCGATCAGCACGAAGCTGATACCCGCCTGTTTCGGCCCCTCGTCGCGGGTGCGCACCAGTGCGAACATGTGCGTGGCCTCCGCTGCCATCGAGGTCCATATCTTCTGACCATTGATGACAAAGTGGTCCCCCTCCTGGCGGGCACGCGTACGAAGGCTGGCCAGATCAGATCCGGCATTGGGCTCCGAATAGCCTTGGCACCATATCGTTCGTCCTGTGAGAATGCCGGGCAGGAACCGCTGCTTCTGAGCTTCGGTCCCGAAGCGGATCAGCAACTGGCCCAGCATGCCCACGGAGGATTCCGTCGGTGCCCGCGGTACGCCAAATCGTTCCTGCTCTTCGAACATCGCGAGCAGGCGTTCCTGCGGCAAGGCCAAGCCTCCGTGCTCCTTGGGCCACGCGGGTGCGGCCCACCCACGGCGCCCCAGCGTGTGAAAGAAAGGCTGCCATTCCGACCACTTTGCGTTGCGCGGCAGAAAGCGCAGCTCAGGTGGAAAATTGGCTTCGAGAAAGTCGCGCACCGCGGTTCGGAACTGGGCTTCGTCAAGCTCCTCGAGCGGCGCCTCAGGGGGATAAGGCGCTCGAGGCCGGAATTCCCGCTCGGCACGTGTGGGCCGCAGCCGATACCAGCGCTGTTGGTGCGCGGTGGCGTTGCCAAGCCAGGCAGACAGATGCAACGCGCGCCGGAAAAAGCCGCTGACCGACAACTCATCGGTCGCACCGATGGCACCATGCAATTGAATCGCCGTGCGTGCCAGGCGGATGCCCATCGCCGCGCAACGCGCCTTTGCGCGGCTCGCAAGCCGGGCCAGCCGATCAGGCTCATCAGCCAGCTCGGTCAATATTTCCTCGAGACAGGCCCTCGACACCGAAATGTCCAGGTACATGTCGGCGCAGCGGTGCTGAAGCGCCTGAAAGCTGCCCAGCGGCCTGCCGAATTGCACGCGCGTGCGCAAGTGCTCCAGGGTGCGTTGCAACAGTTCGCTGCTCCCTCCCACGAGCATCGCGGACTGCACCAATCGGGCACGGTCACAGGCGTGCTGCACGGCGGCCAGAGCAGGCGTACCGATGAGCAGGCAATGACCGGGCTCCACCCGCACGTCCTCGAACTCCAGCGTTCCGATGTCGGAGCCATCCGCGCACTCATCGGGCCGCAGGTGCAACCCTGGAGTGCCGCGATTCACTTGCACCAGCACAGGCCCTTGTGCGCCTGCCGCGAGCACCAGCCAAGCGTCGGCGGCGGCCAGTGGAGAGACGGCGATCTTGCAGCCTGACAGGCGGCCGTAGCCGCCGGGCTCCTCGCTCCAGCGCAATTGCGGCGCCTCTTCGTCCAGCGCCCCAAGCCGCTCCTGCCACGCCAGGCCGGCCAGGAGCTCTCCTTCCAGGAAGCGGCGCCGCATGCGAGCACCAGCCTCGCTGTCACAGGCGTCGAGGCAGCTCGACACCTGAGCAGCGGCCACGATCAACGCGGGCTGCCGTGGATGGCGGCCCGCTTCCTGTGCAACGGTGAGCAAATCACGCTCCGCCAGGCCCAATCCGCCGCGCTGCTCCGCCACCAGTATGCCGAGCCAGCCCGCAGCCGCGATGGCCTGCCACAAAGCACGTGTATCCGCCAACGGCGCCAGCTTGCCGAAATGCACGCGGCCGGTTCTGGCTGCGCCGTCCGGAACGGCGGCAGCGCCTGGGATACGCGCCTCAAGGTGCCGGTAGAGGTCGCGCGCGCTATCGGCAATCGCGTCGTCTGAAATATTCATGGCTGTCTCCTCCGCTTTGGCTTCATCGGACCCGGTCACTTGGAAAGCATGGTCCCGGCATACCGTTGCAAGTGAAAGGCCGCATCGCCCCAGGTCAGATCAATGGCATGCAAACGCTTGAAATGATGGCCCACCGCCAGCTCGTCCGTCATGCCCATGCCGCCGTGCAATTGCACGGCCCGTTCAGCCACACGCCGGCCCGCTTCGCCGACAAAGACCTTCGCCGCCCCAACGTCCCGCTGAGCCCCGGGTATCCGGCCGGTGGCCGTGGCAAGCGCTTGCTGCGCCATGCGCGCCGCCGCGCGCGCGGCAGTGATGTCCAGCGCCATGTCGGCCACTTGATGCCTCAGTGCCTGAAAACTGGCGAGCGATTGGCCAAACTGCTGGCGCTGCTGTAGATAAGCGATCGTCTGCATCAGCAACGCCTGCATGGCCCCCACGGCCTCCCAGCACAAGGCCACAAGACCACGGTCCCGCGCGGCATCCAGCCATGAAGCCGATGCGCCGGGCTCGCCCAGCAATCCATCCGCTTGCAAGGCGACAGACTCGAATTCGAGCATGGCGACCGCTGCGCCATCCAACGTGGGCAGGGCAGTTTGCCGCAGGCCTGCTGCACCAGCTTCCACACAGAAAAGACTCAGCCCCTCGGTAGCGCCCTCCAATCGCGCGCTCACCAGGAACAGCTCGGCCACATCGCCATCGACCACATGCCGCTTTCTGCCATTGAGCCGGAAGCCTCCGGGCACATGTTGAGCGCGCAATGCCACGGCCTCTGGATCGCAGCCTGCGCCGGATTCGAGTTCTGCGAGCGCCACACGGCACTTGCCGCTGGCCACCGCGGGCAGCCAGCGCTGCCGCTGCGACGGCGTGCCGAGCTGCGCCAGCAGCCACGCCCCCACCACCGCGGTGGATACCAGTGGAAGCCGCACCAGACCGTGCCCCCAGGCTTCCTGCACCACGGCCAATTCGTCCAGGCCACCGCCACTTCCGCCAAAAGACTCAGGGATGAGCATGCCGGGAAGCCCCAACTCGCATATGGCCGGCCAATGACGATCAGCCCTTTGCGCCCACAGGTTTGCGGGCAGTCTCGGCGTATCGCCCAGGTACCGCCGGACGCTATCCCGAAGCAGTTCGAGCGCGCCCGAGTCCGCGGTCTGCCCATC
Source organism: Ottowia sp. VDI28 (assembly GCF_049532675.1). NCBI lineage: Bacteria > Pseudomonadati > Pseudomonadota > Betaproteobacteria > Burkholderiales > Comamonadaceae > Ottowia > Ottowia sp. VDI28. The sequence goes on from NZ_CP149820.1 coordinate 5,289,402, forward strand.
GGCATGAATCTGGCTTGTCATATCCATTCAGCCCAGGAGTGCACGCGCGATAAGGTTCTTCTGCACTTCTGTGGTCCCTCCGTAGATGGTCGTCTTCCGCCAATCGAGATAGTTGGCCCCCAGAGCCCGCAGCTCCGGCGACTCGAGTTCAAGGCCAGCTTCTCCAGCGCCAGGTTCGCCCGCGTCAGGCAGGCACAGCATGCCCGCCGGCCCGGCGCAGTGCATGAGTAGCGTGGAAAGTTCCTGCACCAGTTCGGAGCCGTGCAACTTCAGGGCCGAGATCTCGATGCCGCGCAACTCCGGCGCGACGTCACCAGCCAACACACAAGCCAATGCCTGCTCCTGTACCCGGAGCCGCACAGCAGCCCTTACGATGCGTGCGCGCAGTACGTCGTTCTCCATGAGCCGCGTTCCCCCCAACCGCCCAGAAGCGGCGATGCTCAGCAACCGTTCGAGCAGCAGGCGGCAGGTGGCGATCGAGGAACCGCCTGTCCGCTCGAATCCCAACAGATACTTCGCCACCGTCCAACCCTCGTTCTCCTTGTGCACCAGACCGTCGAACGGAACGCGCACCTCATCGAGGAACACTTCGTTGAGGTCACTCGCGCCGTTGATCGTCGGAATGCGGCGCACGCGCACCCCCGGAGAACGCATGTCGATCAGCAGAAAGGAAATACCTTCCTGCGGCTTTCCTCCAGCGCGCGTACGCACGAGGCAGAACATCCAGTCGGCCCAATGGGCGTAGGAGGTCCAGATCTTTTGACCGGTCACGACATAGTGCTCATCCCGGCGCTCGCAGCGTGTGGACAGCGAGGCAAGATCCGAGCCGGCGCCGGGCTCGGAATACCCCTGGCACCATATTTCGTCCAGGCGCGGCATCGGCGGCAGGAAACGCGCTTTCTGGTCTGGCGTACCGAACTTCTGCAGCACGGGCCCGATCATGTTGACGTGGGGGTAGAGCCGAGGCGCACCAGCCGCGCCCAACTCCTCCTCGAACACCAACCGCTGCTCCGCACTCCAGCCTGGACCACCGTATTCCCGAGGCCATCCGGGCGCGGCCCAACCCCGTGTATCGAGAAGGCGATGCAGGCTGACATAGTCCTGCCGCTCGAGCGGCAGGAACTGGCGGGTTTTCTCACGCAACCGAGCGGGCAACTCGGCAGCCAGAAATGCACGGATCTCCTCGCGAAAGACCTCCAGCGATGCGGTGGTGTGACTCATATCCGGAGCGCGGCCTGCCCATTGGTCAATACCACCGTGCCCCGCTGCAACGCGGTGGCACGCACACTCACGCGCTCCTCACCCTCGCGCCACAACTCCACCCGCAGGGTTTCACCCGGAAACACTGGCGCAGAAAAGCGGCCCGTCAAACTCCGCAACCGATCTCCATCATGGCCAAGCACGCCCGCGACAAGGGCCCGCGCTACCACCCCGTACGTGGCCAGTCCATGCAGGATCGGCCGCTCGAAACCCGCCTTGCGCGCCACCTCGGGATCAGCGTGCAAGGGATTCAAATCCCCGGAAAGCCGGTAGATCAGGGCTTGCTGGGGCAAGGTCGTGACATCCACGCTGAGATCAGCCAGACGTTCGGGTGTCGAGTGCGGCTTGGGCCCTTCGGAAACAGGGCCGCCGAAGCCCCCGTCAGCCCGGCAGAATGCCGACATGCCAGCGGTGGCCAGCAAAGTCCCGCTGGCCTTCTCGCGCATCTCCCGCTCAAGATAGATCAGCGCGCCCTTGCCGGGGCCGCGGTCAACGATTTCAGTGACACGTGTCTTGCCGACAATGGTGCCGGCCACCGGCCATGGCGCATGGAGCGTCAGGCTCTGCTCGCCATGGACCATTTTCGTGTAATCGATGCCCAGCGGAATCGCGCGCAGGGAGACGAAGGCAAGGGCCACCGGCATGGTGGGAAAAGCCTTCAGCTCTTTTTCATAGACGTAACGCAATGCACCCGTATCCAGAGGATCGTCGCCAAGGCCAAGGCCCAAGGCATAGAGCATGGTGTCGCGCTCTGTGTAATGGTGCTCGACGGAGGGGATATCCAGCGCCAGCGCCCGGTAATAGTCGATAGCCATGCAACTCTCTCTCGCTATTCAAAGGGTTTCAGCCGAACCCAGGATCAATGTGGCCTGGCTGCTCAGCACGCCGCCATTGCCATGGGCCAGCGCCAATTGCGCGCCGGAAATCTGGCGTTCACCGCATTGGCCGCCGATCTGGCGTGCGGCCTCGACCATCGTGAAAAGGCCGTACATGCCCGGATGAACACAGGAAAGACCGCCGCCGTTGGTGTTCACCGGCAGAGTTCCCCCGGGGGCAATGCGCCCGCCTTCGACGAATGCACCGCCTTCGCCCTTTGGGCAGAAACCCAAGTCTTCAAGAAACAGGATGGTGTTGATGGTGAAAGCATCGTAGAGCTGCAGCACATCGATGTCAGCGGGCTTCACACCCGCATGCGCAAAGGCGCGCGGCCCCGATTCAGCGGCCGCGGTCACCGTCAGGTCAGCCATCTGGGCGATGTATCGATGGGTAGTGGCCTCCGCGCCGCCGAGCAGGTAGGCAGGTCTGGGCACGAGGTCTTTGGCGCGCGCGGCGCTGACCATCACCACGGCGGCGCCCCCGTCGCAAACCAGGCAGCAATCGCGCACAGTGAACGGCGTGGCAACAGGACGCGCAGCCAGGCATTCTTCGATGCTCAGCGGTTCGCGCATCCAGGCTTCAGGGTTCTTCATGGCCCACTGGCGGGCGGCCACCGCAACCTCCGCGAGTTGGCGGCGTGTAGTCCCGTACTGGTACATGTGGCGCTGCGCCGCTAGGCCGTACGATGCGGCCAGGGTCACGCCGTAAGGCGTCTCGTAGATGGAAGAACCAGGTGGTGCGACAAAGCTCCCGCTTGTCCGTGGATTGGCGCCATAGGTAATCAGCGCGGTCTCGCACAGGCCGGCCTCGATGGCCAGCGCCGCGTGCATGGCATGCGTCAGAAACGACGATCCACCGGTACGGTTGTTGTTGGTAAACCTCGGGTGAATACCCAGATACTCCGCCAGCGAAAGCCCTGACAGCATGTCGTCGGGCAGGCATACGGACAGGTAGTCCACCTCGGACAACCGCAATCCCGCATCGCCCAGCGCCTTCAGGCCAGCACGTGCGGCGAGGTCCATTGAACTGAAGCCCTTGGCTTCGCCTATGCCATCAGTGGCCGTGCCCACGATCGCGGACTTCCCGCGCGGAAAACGCTCTTGATGGCTCATTGGATTCCTTCGTTTGGAACCTTGGCATGCGCCTCGGTCTCGGCAAGCTCGAACACCAGCAGAGGTCGATCGTTCTCACGCACGATGCGGGCACGCACCGCTGTTCCGATAGGCACTTCGCGGGGAGGAACATCTTGCAGGCGCGCCAGCACGCGCGGCCCTTCCTCGAGATCCACCAGACAGACGCTATACCCCAATGCAGGGGCTTCCGCGCCACGATAGTCAGGGAGTACAGCGTGCCAGCGCCGCTGGCCTCCACCCATTCGAGGTCGGCCACGCCGGTGCCTGGCTCAGCCACGCGTGGCGGGAAATGACAACGCCCGCTCGAACGCGAACGTTGCAGCATGAACCGTCCTTCGGCCAGGAACCTCATGAAGTCCTGGTCGGGGTGCAGTGTGTCATCCATAAGCATGCTCAGCTCGCCAGGTGGTAGCCACCATTGACGCCAATGTGTTGGCCGATGATGTAGGAGGATGCATCGGACAACAGGAAGCAGATGGTCTTCACCACTTCCTCAGGCTGCGCCCAGCGGCCCATGGGAATCTGGGCCAACGCGCCGGCACGGAATTTCTCACCGCGCACCACCTCCGTCATGGGCGTCTCCACCACTCCGAAACACACCGTGTTGGTACGGATGCCATATTTGGCCCATTCACGCGCGGCGCTCATCGTCATGCCCAGCAGGCCGGCCTTGGCGCTGGCGTAGTTGATCTGTCCGATCGATCCCTTCCGGCCCGCATCAGAAGACACGTTGACGATCGCGCCCGGCGCGTCCTCACCGGCCTTTGCACGCTCCAGCAGATGACGCCCCACGGCTTGAAGCCACAGGAAAGAACCTGTGAGGTGTGTATCGATCACCTGCCTCCACTGCTCCAGCGTCATCTTCTCGATCATGGCCGGCCGCACGATGCCGGCATTGTTGACCAGTCCATCCACCTTGCCGAAACGCTCAATCGCCGCCTGTACCGATTGGGTAGCGAACTCGGGATCACTCACGCTGCCGGCAAAGGCCATGACACGGTTGCCATGCTCTGCCGCGAAGCTCTGAATGGCATCGCGATTGAGATCGACGACACCCACATTCGCGCCCAGCTCGAGCGCGAGCTCAGCCACCGCACGGCCGATCCCCTGGGCAGCGCCAGTGACGAGAATGGTCTTGTCTTGCAAGGAGACGATGTTTTTCATGAGGACATCCATGGTTTTGATGGGAAACGAAAACAGGAATCAGCGGCCGATGAATGCTGGCCTGCGCTTTTCAATGAACGCGCGCCGCGCTTCTTCGTGATCACGGCTCAAGGCCAAGGGCAGCTGTACATCCGCCTCGACAAGCAGCAGATCCTCAAGCGAGGACGGCCGGCGCATGAGCGTGGCCTTGGTGGCCGCCAAGGCTCGTGGCGCCACGCTCCGGTAGCTCCCTGCCTTGCGCACCGCGGCAGCCACGGCTTGCCCTGCAGGCACCACGGCATCCACCAGGCCCATGGCCAGCGCTTCCGGCGCTTCCACGGTACGCGCCGTCAGCAGCAGATCACGTGTCCGCGGCAAGCCCACGCGCTGAGGCAGCCCCCAGAGAAGGCCGCTGTCAGCGATGAGACCGATCTTGCCGAAAGCCGCCGCGAAACGCGCCTCTTCCGAAGCAATCACCCAATCGCAAGCCAGGGCGAAGGACATCCCCGCGCCAAACGCCGATCCCTCCACAGCGGCCACTACCGGCTTGGGGCCGCCAATCAGCAGGCGGACCACGTCATGGATGATCTCAAGCCTGCGCCGCCCGACCACCGGATCGGTGGGCTCTCCGGGGGCGCCATCTCGCTGATGTCTCCGCCGGAGCAAAAATGGCCGCCAGCGCCGGTAAGTACAATCCCGCGAACCGTATCGTCCTCGGCAAGCTGACGCAGCTTCTCACGCAACGCCACACGCATGGCAGTGGAGATGGCGTTGCGGCGCTCCGGTGCGCAAAGCGTCAGCACCGCGATGTCTTCTTGTTGCTGCAGCAGTACGGGTGAATTCTCCAAGAGCTCTCCTTCCGGCCAGGCGCCTTTTCAGCGATGTTGTCTTATTAATAGGATAATACACTTACTCAATCATCGTCAATGAAAAACACGCCGATATCAAGGACGTGCCAAGGCCATTGACTGCGCATTCGCATCAGCCGCCAGACTGCCCGACGCGGGCGCAGCCGGCAGCTCACATGCTCAATAGGACTTGGGCAATCCGAGCGCGTGCTCAGCGAGATACGAGAGGATCATGTTTTCGGAGATCGGAGTGATGCGCAACAACCGCGCCTCGCGGAAATAGCGCTCGACCTGCATTTCAGCCGCATACCCGAAACCTCCATGGGTCTGCAAGGCGCGGTCGGCAGCGAGATAGGCTGCCTCGCCCGCGAGGTACTTGGCCATGCTCGCTTCCTGCCCGCACGGCAGGCCTTGATCGTAGAGCCATGCCGCACGCAAGGTCACGAGTTCAGCCGCCTCCAACCGGCACAGCGCATCGGCGAGCGGAAACTGAACACCTTGGTTCTTGCCTATGGGCCGCTCGTAGACGATACGGTCTTGCGCGTACTGCACGGCTCTTCGCAAGGCCGCGCGGCCCACGCCCACCGCCTCCATGGCCACGAGAATGCGCTCAGGATTGATGCCGTCGAGCAAATAATGAAACCCCCGGCCCTCTTCTCCCAACCGGTCCTCCAGCGGAACTTCCATGTCGTCGATCGCGACTTCGTTGGACTGCACCGCGTGCCGCCCCATCTTGAGAATGGGCTTGATCGTGACCCGGTCCCTCTGTAAAGCCGTGAAGAAGAGGCTCAGCCCGTCGATGGGCCTTCTGCATTGCTCAATGGGCGTCGTGCGCGCGAGCAGCAGCACCTTTTCGGATTCGGCGGCTTTCGTGAGCCAGGTCTTGCGTCCGTTGACCACATAGCGGTCACCCCGGCGCTCGGCCCGTGTACGCACCCTCGCAATGTCAGTGCCAAGGTCTGGTTCCGTGACGCCAAAGCATACGTGGAGCTCCCCGGATACCACACGAGGCACGTCATCGCGGCGCATGGCCTCATTGCCGTGCTTGATCACCGGATTGATGCCGAACATGCTGATGTGGATGGCGCTGGCGCCATTCATGGCAGCGCCGCTGGCCGCCACCTCGCCCAGCACGATGCCGGCTTCGGTAACCCCCAGCCCTGCGCCGCCATACTCCTGCGGGATCGCCGTGCCAAGCCATCCGCTGCGCGCCATGGTTTGGTAGAACTCCCAGGGAAATTCATGCGCTTGATCTTTCCGCGACCAATAGTCGTCGGGAAAATCCCGCATGACCGCACGCACGGCTTCGCGGATGGCTTCGTGATCAGCGGAGGGTTTGAAATCCATCTTCGCCCCCTCTCAAACGATCTTGCGTTCGCGCAACGCCGCGATTTCCTCGGGAGAATGCTTCAGCATCTCTGCCAGCACCTCATCGGTATGCTGCCCCAGTGTGGGAGCCGCACGCTCGTAGGTAATGGGTGTGTCTGAAAAGCGCATCGGGTTTGCCAGCCCCGGAGCCAGCACACCGGCGGCATGCGGCACATCCACTCTCATTTCACGATGCCGGATCTGCGGATCCTCGAACACCTGATCCATCGTATAGATCGGCCCGCATGGCACATTGAATTTCTCAAGCCGTTCCACCCATTCCATCATGGTGCGCGTGAGCATGATCGCACTGATCTGCGGGATGAGCTGCTCGCGGTTGAGGATGCGCTGCTCGCCCAGCTCGAAGCGCGGATCCACGGCCAGATCCGGACGCTCCAAGGCCTCGCAGAAGCTTCGGTATTGCGAGTTGTTTCCCACCGCCACGATGACATCGCCTTCCTTGCAGCGGAAGACCTGATAGGGAACGATGTTCGGATGGGAGTTCCCCAACCGCCGGGGCATCTTGCCCGCGATCAGGTAGTTCAGCGCCTGGTAGGAGTTCAGCGCCACCACGCTGTCGAGCAACGAGATGTCGATGTACTGGCCTTTGCCGCTGGTGTGCCGATGTTCCAACGCGGCAAGAATCGCACTCGTGGCGTACATGCCCGCAAGAATGTCCCCAATGGCGATGCCGACCTTCAATGGGCCGGCACCGGGCTCGTCGTCAGCCCGCCCTGTCAGGCTCATGAGCCCGCCCATTCCCTGGAAAACGAAGTCATACCCCGGCAGCGGCGCGTAGGGACCCGTCTGGCCGAACCCCGTGATGGAACAATAGACAAGACGCGGGTTGATCTTCGCGATGTCTTCGTAAGCGAGGCCATAGCGGGCCAGATTGCCCACCTTGTAGTTCTCGACCAGAACATCACAGTGCCGGGCGAGCTCGCGCACGATCTGCTGGCCCTCGGACGTGCTGATATCCAGCGTGATCGACTTCTTGCCGCGATTGGCGCTCAGGAAATAGGACGAATCGAAAGTTTCCCGGCCTTCGGCGTCGCGCAAGAAGGGAGGGCCCCATGCACGCGTGTCGTCACCCAGCCCCGGGCGTTCGATCTTGATCACCTCGGCCCCCATATCAGCCAGATTCTGGGTCGACCAAGGTCCTGCCAGCACGCGCGTGAGATCAAGGATTCGGAGATGAGATAAGGCTTTCTGCATGGGCTTTCAGTAAGTTCAAATAGCGCCGGACCGCGCAAGGGCTTCAATCTGCGAAGCCGTGATTCCCAGCCGCTCGCGCAGCACCTCTTGCGTGTGTTGTCCCAGCAAGGGCGGTGCGTTCAGCGGCAGCTCCTCCAGGCCGGACAGACGGATGGGGTTGCGCACCAGCGGAATCTCGGCGCCCGCCGCGTGCGGACGCATCTTCACCAGGCCACGCGCCTGGACCTGCGCATCCTGCGCAATGTCGGCAAAATCATGGATGGGAGCGGCGATAAGACCGGCGGCATGGAAATCCCGCACCCACCGCTCCACCGAGCCGCCAGCCAGCGACTGCTCGGTCAAGCCGCGCAGCATTTCCACCTCGGCGTTGCGGGCGGCGCGTTGCGCATACCGGGCGTCCTTCGCCAGTGCCGGAAGCCCGATCACCGAGCAGAAAGACGCAAAATCCTTGTCCGACCCTATCGCCAGATAGATCAACCCGTCGGCGCAGGCAAACACCCCGCTGGGCACCCAGTCGAAATTGCTGGAGCCTAAGCGCGGCAGTTGCCGGCCTGACGCCAGGGAAGCCAGCATGGTGTAGGACATCATCGAGACACCGCAATCCAGCATGGACAAGTCTATGTAGCGGCCTCTACCGGTTTCCCGGCGTTCGTAGAGCGCCAGCAAGACGGCAAAGGCGCCAAACATGCCGGTGGTGAAATCCATGATATTGACGTTGCTCTTGAGTGGTGGCCCGCCTTCTTCGCCATTCACGCTCATGAATCCGCTGAAAGCCTGGATCATCGGATCGATCGCCCCGACGCCACGCGCAGGACCTGTCTGACCGAAGCCGGTGATGGAAAGATAGACCACGCCGGCGTTCTGGAGCCGCACGCGCTCGTAGTCAAGGCCGCGGCGCGCCAGATCGTCCACCTTGAAGTTCTCTATGACCACGTCAGCCTGTGACAGCAGGCTGTACACGATGTCCCGGCCCTGCGGATCGGCGATGTTCGCGGTGATCGAACGCTTGTTGCGGTTGAGCGCCGAGAATTTGCCACCGTCCTGCGTCGGCTGTCCGGCGCCATCGCGCAGGAAACCTGGCCCGGTGTTTCGCATCGGATCGCCACCGCGCGGATCTTCCACCTTGATGACCTCGGCGCCAAAATCGGCCAGCATCTGGGCGGCCCAGGGGGCCGCGATGAGACGCCCGAGTTCCACGACACGCAGACCTTCCAGGGGCAGCCGAGTAGCGGCATTCATGTGCACGGCCCGCTCCCCACCCTATTCCGCGCTTTTGAGGCCGAGCTGTTTGATGATGGCACCCCACTTGCCCGTCTCGCTCTTCACGAACGCGTCCATCTCGACCGGCGTGCTGTTGGCCAGATTGCTGCCGATACTCGCGTACCGGGCTTTCACCTCGGGATCGTTCATCGTGGCGTGCAACGCGGTGCTGAGACGCTGGACCACTTCCGGCGGCAGGCCTGCCGGGCCGGCGATGCCGCCCCAGGTCATGGCGACGAAGCCGGGGTAGCCCATTTCAGCCACGGTGGGTACGTCAGGCGAAAGCGGAATGCGCTTGGGGCTCATGACGGCAATGGGCCGGACCTGACCGCTCTTGATGTAGTTGGAGATGGACCCATAGGCCGCCACCATCATCGGTATCTGGCCCGACATCACATCCACGACGGCCAGCGCGTCGCCCTTGTAAGGAACATGCACCATGTCCAGACCGGCTTCCTTCTTGAGCAGTTCACCGCCCAGGTGCGTGGGCAAGCCAATGCCCGCCGAAGCGAAGGAGTACTTGCCTGGCGCTTTCTTGACCACTTCCACGAATTCCTTGAAGTTCGCGGCAGGGAAGCCGGGAGACACCACGAGCACGGAATCATTGGTCGTCACAAGACCTATGGAGGTGAAGTCCTTGAGCGGGTTGAAGCGCGGTTTCTCCACCATCTGGATGTTGATCGTCATCGCGCCACCCGTGGCAAGGACCAGGGTGTAGCCATCAGGCGCCGACCTCGCGACCATCTCATGCCCGATCATCCCGGAAGCACCAGGCTTGTTGTCGACCACCACAGGTTGACCAAGCTGTTTGGACAACCCTTGCGCCACCACACGGCCAATGATGTCGGTAATTCCCCCTGGGGCATAAGACACCACCAGCCGAATCGGCTTGTTTGGATAAGCCTGCGCATGAGCCCATGAGAAGGGCAGCAGCCCCGCACACACCAAGACCATCCATTTCAACCATCCGCGCATGAAGCATCTCCTGATTGCTGTTTTCACCCAGTAGCGGGGTACTGAACGGTACTTGATATCCTCTTATCCTGTCAATAGGCTTTTATAGACAAACAGGCGCCGACTCGCCCGTTATCCAACGTGATCACATACCTTCGAGGTACTCGTCGAGCTTGCGCTCCATGCTGTAGAGATCGCCCAGATAGGTCGAGTTGCCCAGATAGACCACACGGCCATCCTCATCGCAGAACACACGCTCCACACGCGCCACCGGTGAAGCCATATTGCAGCCCAAGGCCTCCGCCTCGGCGAAGTCCGCGGCCGCCACGCGCACACGCTCGCGCGCCAGCGTCACTTTGCTGGCGGAGTACTTCACGACCAGCCTGACGAGCTTGAAGAGACTCTCGGCCTCTTTCGGAAAGCGTTTGTAGATATCGGCAGGGATGTAGACGCCCGAGCACGCATAGGGCTTCTCGCCCGTGCAATCCACCTTGCGCAGGTACATATACGGCCCCACCGACTGACCCACATCCCAACGAGTGGACGGCAGCTCCGCCACACGCTGGCGGGAAATCACGCGGATGGTGTAGTCCGGCGCCTGCGCATCCACTGCCGCCAGCGAAGCGAAGAGCGGTGACTCTTCGATCTGCTGAGGCACGTACGTCACAAAGGTACGGCGGCCTCGCTGGCTGGAAACCATGCCCTCTGCCGCCAGGATCTGCAATGCCTGGCGCACGGTGATGCGCCCCAAGCCGTACTGCGCGCAGAGCTCCTCGATGCTGGGAATATCGGAGTCTGGCGCCCACTCCCCGTCAATGATCCGGCTGCGCAGCACGCTGGCCAGTTGGGCGTAGAGCGTAGTGGCTCCGACGACGAACTTCGGCGTGGAACGCGAGCGCGCCGGCGCGGCGGCGGTAGAAGCAGTAGCAGCTGTTCGGGGCATGCGGCGAAGTCCTTGCGAAGAATGATCCTGATGGTTGCGATTGTCCACGGCCTTTATCTTTATTCTTCGCCGCGGCCTCTAGTCTTTAGAACCTGTCACAACTTCACCAACGTTTTGCCGAGGTGGCCTCCTTGCAGCATGGCCACGAAGCCCGCTACCGCGCTGCCGATCCCGTCATAGACATGCTCCCGTCCAGGATGGATCCGGCCTTCGCGGATCCACTGCCCCATCTCCCGCAGGAACTCCGGACGGCGGTCCAAGTGGTCGGAAAGAATGAATCCATGCAGATGCAAGCGTTTCGCGAGGATCGGGAACCAGCCGGGACCGGCCTCGGGCGCATCGTTGTACTCAGAGATGAGTCCGCACAATACGACGCGCCCATCCCGCAGCATGAGGGGCCATACGGCGTCGCGCACCTTGCCTCCCACGTTTTCGAAATACACATTGACGCCCTGCGGACAGGCTTGGCGCAACAGCGCCTCGAACTCTGGGGCGCGATAGTCCACGCAGGCATCAAATCCCAGCTCCTGAACCACGTAGGCGCATTTTTCGGCGCCCCCCGCGACCCCCACCACCCTGCAGCCCAGCAGCTTGGCCATTTGCCCCGCCACGGAGCCCACCGCGCCGCTGGCCGCGCTGACTACCACCGTTTCACCTGGCCGAGGCAGGCCAAACTCGCGCAAACCTACGTAAGCGGTCATGCCGGAAGTGCCTAAAGCACCAAGCCACACCGTGGAATGCGCCAGATCCGCATCTGCCCGCACGAGCGAATCGCCGGGGTGTGCCGAGTACTCTTGCCACCCGCCCGCCATGGCCACGGCCTGATCACCTACGCGCCACTTCGGATCGTTGCTGCGAACCACGTACCCCACCGCCTGGCATGGCATGACGTCCCCGATCGGCAGCGGGGGCGCGTATGAAGCCACCTCTGACATGCGCAAGCGCGCGGCTGGCGCAAGGCCCAGGAATACATGGCGCAAGAGCACCTCTCCCGGGGCTAAAGAAGGCAGCGCCGCCTGCTCAAGGCGGAAATTCTCGGCCCGGGGCAATCCGTGCGGACGTGAGGTAAGCACCCATCTTTGCTGGAAATCAGGCAACGCAGGTGATGCGAGTGACCCGGAGAGTTCCGAAGAGATCGTATATATCATATAAAGCCTATTGACCCACCTATAGGATTAGTTGTCAAGCCATTCTATCCCGGGTAGAGCAACGGCCGTCACATTCCAACCGTATCGTGGCGTCAAGCTGTCTTGAAATCATCAAAAATACCCTTATGATTAGCACTCGTTGGAGATGAGTGCCAACAACACACTCTCCTTCGCCTTTCAGGCCAACGTTCGGCGAGTTTTAGCCGGGTGAATGGCTTTTTCAGCTTCGTTTCAGACCAACCTATCAGGAGAACCCATGAAACTGCGCCCTCTCGCCGATCGCGTGATCGTCAAGCGCCTCGAGAACGAAACCAAGACTGCCTCCGGCATCGTGATTCCCGACAACGCGGCCGAGAAGCCTGATCAAGGCGAAGTGCTGGCCGTGGGCCCGGGCAAGAAGAACGACAAGGGTGACCTGTCGGCCATGAACGTGAAAGTGGGCGACCGCGTTCTGTTCGGCAAATACAGCGGCCAGACCGTCAAGGTCGATGGCGACGAACTGCTGGTGATGAAAGAAGACGACCTCTTCGCCGTCGTCGAGAAGTAATTCTTTTGGGTTGACCGCTCGGCATTTGAGGCTGACCGCGGCACCTATCCCCTCTTTTTCAGTTGAGCTGGTGCGCTGAACGCCCAGGGCTCAACACCAACGGAGAATTTTGAAATGGCAGCAAAAGACGTAGTTTTCGGCTCTGACGCCCGCGCCCGCATGGTTGAAGGCGTGAACATCCTGGCCAACGCGGTCAAGACCACCCTGGGCCCCAAAGGCCGCAACGTGGTGCTGGAGCGCTCGTTCGGCGCCCCCACCGTGACCAAGGACGGCGTGTCCGTGGCCAAGGAAATCGAACTGAAGGACAAGCTTCAGAACATGGGCGCGCAAATGGTCAAGGAAGTGGCTTCCAAGACCAGCGACAACGCTGGTGACGGCACCACCACCGCGACCGTGCTGGCCCAGGCCATCGTGCGCGAAGGCATGAAGTACGTGGCCGCCGGCATGAACCCGATGGACCTCAAGCGCGGCATCGACAAGGCCGTCGCCGGCCTGGTCGAGCAGCTCAAGAAAGCCAGCAAGGCCACCACCACCAGCAAGGAAATCGCTCAGGTGGGCTCCATCTCCGCCAACTCCGACGAATCCATCGGCAAGATCATCGCCGACGCGATGGACAAAGTGGGCAAGGAAGGCGTGATCACCGTTGAAGACGGCAAGAGCCTGGACAACGAGCTGGACGTCGTGGAAGGCATGCAGTTCGACCGCGGCTACCTGTCCCCCTACTTCATCAACAACCCTGAGAAGCAGGCCGCGATCCTGGACAACCCCTATGTGCTGCTGTTCGACAAGAAGATCAGCAACATCCGCGAACTGCTGCCCACGCTGGAAGCCGTTGCCAAGGCTGGCCGTCCGCTGCTGATCATCGCTGAAGAAGTCGAAGGCGAAGCCCTGGCGACCCTGGTGGTGAACACCATCCGCGGTATCCTGAAAGTGGTGGCTGTGAAGGCACCTGGCTTCGGCGACCGCCGCAAAGCCATGCTGGAAGACATCGCCATCCTGACCGGCGGCAAAGTGATCGCCGAGGAAGTGGGCCTGTCGCTCGAGAAAGTCACGCTGGCCGACCTGGGCCAAGCCAAGACGATCGAAGTGGGCAAGGAAAACACCACCATCATCGACGGCGCTGGCAAGGCTGCCGACATCGAAGCGCGCGTCAAGCAGATCCGCGTTCAGATCGAGGAAGCCACTTCTGACTACGACCGCGAGAAGCTGCAAGAGCGCGTGGCCAAGCTGGCTGGCGGCGTGGCCGTCATCAAGGTCGGTGCAGCCACCGAAGTCGAGATGAAAGAGAAGAAAGCCCGCGTGGAAGACGCCCTGCACGCTACCCGCGCTGCTGTGGAAGAAGGCATCGTGGCTGGTGGTGGCGTGGCCCTGCTGCGCGCCAAGCAATCTGCTGGCGAAATCAAAGGCATCAATGCCGACCAAGACGCCGGCATCAAGCTGGTGCTGAAGGCCATCGAAGCTCCCCTGCGCGAAATCGTCTACAACGCCGGCGAAGAGTCCAGCGTGGTGGTGAACAAAGTGCTGGAAGGCAAAGGCAACTTCGGCTACAACGCCGCCAACGGCGAGTACGGCGACATGATCGAAATGGGTATCCTGGATCCCACGAAGGTCACCCGCACCGCTCTGCAGAACGCTGCCTCCGTGGCTGGCCTGATGCTGACGACCGAAGCCATGGTGGCTGAAGCTCCGAAGGACGATGCGCCTGCCGGCGGCGGCATGCCTGGCGGCATGGGTGGCATGGGCGGCATGGACGGGATGATGTAAGCCCACGTCCCTGCAAATACCTAGGGAGCCGCTCCATGCGGCTCCCGGATTGCTAAAAAACCCTCCCTTGAACCGGAGGGTTTTTTATTTTTAAACTATATTAATTATATTCAAATTAAATTTAATTAATAAATTCAAATAGGCGCCATAAAATTCCATGACATAAAAATTTCACCTGAACCAACGCAAAGGAGGCGCATTTGATTATCAATAGCCGAGGGATTTCAAGGAATACAAGCCATGAGGGCGGTAGCCAAGAACTAAAGAGCGGTGCGAATCGCCGGCCATACTTCAGTAAACCTCTCCTGAGCGCACTGGCCGCCATCGGTTTGGCAGGGTTTTCAATGTCGGCACATGCTCAAAGCTGCGGTATCTCTGTCGGCTATCAAGCAGCCGTAAGCAACAATATCTCGTCAGTTCCCAGTTTGGGGACATTAGGTTTGGCTGCACTTGCCGCAGCATTGGGTATATTGGCTTGGCGGAAACGACACACGCTGGACCGGGAGGGAGGTATCCGGAAATGGATGCCGGCAGTTTTGCTGACCTTGGCGGGCATATTGGGTATGCAAGGAGGAAACGGATTTATTCAATCAGTCCGTGCCGCAGGCCCTTATGAGTTTTCAAGCGCGACTGGAGGTACGGTAGAAGACCTCAATATGGCGTACGAAGAGCCGTCTCCATTCATCACGATTACGAATTCCAGCGGCAAGCGCATCAGGATCAGCAGCAATGCAAATCCCGATGAAACTGGTACTTGCGTCGTTGGAGCCGAGATTGCTCCGGGATCATCCTGCACGACGCAGGCCGTCTGCGGCGGTGGTAGCAGCGGCGGCGGTGGTGGAAGTGCCGGCGGCGGAGGCGGTGGAAGCGGCGGGCTATAAAGTTCACAGACACGCTCTGCTCAGAGCGTGCACACCTCGCCTTGCAGCGCCAGGGTGCCGCTGCGCCCAGGTATTTCCCCCATCATCACCCGATGACGGGGAAGCGTTGCCGCATTGAGCGAGGTAAACAGCTCCCTGGTGGAAATCAGCCGATAGCCCTGCTTGCGCCATCCGGCCAGCAGGCGCTCGAAAGTGGGCCGTAGCTTCATACCCTCCAGTTCGGCGTGCAACGTGTACACGTGGCCGTGCGCACACGGTTCAGCAGCCGTCAGCGCCAGCAGATGTTCGTGTACGTTCTCAGGTGTCAGGCCGTCAGCCCCGATCAGTTCATCGAGCGTGGGCAGGGTAGTAGGCAATTGCGGCACACCCAGCGGCGTGCCATGGGCATCCACAGGTTGAAAGGGGTGGGTGCCGCGGCCATCACTGGCGTAGTCGAAGCCGAGCTCCTTTTCCAACGCGTAGGCGGCAGTGTTCATCTGCCATCCCGCAGCACCATGTGTACGCGGCGGAGTGGCAAAAATTTCGATGAAACGCTCTGTGGCCAACCGCATCTCGCGCGCCGTCCATGCCGGATCCTTCTCTGCGACATGATCCTGCCAGCGGATATGGTCCCAGGTGTGGATACCGACCTCGAAGCCGACATCCCGCACCTGGCGCATCAAGGCGGCCTCGCGCCGGCCGATATCCGGGCCAGGCAGCAGCGTGCCATAGAGCAAGGTGCGGATGCCATAGTGCTCCACCACCGAAGTACGCGAGACCTTGCTCAAAAAGCCGGGCCGGAACACACGGCGGATGGCGCGACCCGTGTGATCAGGCCCCAGGCTGAACAGAAAGGTGGCACCGGCTTGATGCCGCTGCAGCGCCTCGACCAAGGCAGGCACCCCCTCGCGCGTACCGCGCCAAGTATCGACATCGATCTTTAGGGCTAGGAACATGGGGCTTTGTGCGGGGTCAATTGGTGGAGAAAGGCGCCACGGAATTAGGCTCTGCTTGTGGATGCGCGGTGAAAGCCCCCACCCCCGCCCTCCCCCAGTGGGGGAGGGAGCAAGCCATTCTCGACCCGCCGCGGAGCAGGCGATTCGGGGGCCGCCGCGGAGCGGGCTTGGCCCGGCCGCTAGCGGCGTCCCCCCGGGGGGAAGGCGCGCAGCGCCTCAGGGGGGATCACAAGTCACGCGAAGCGACTACCTGGTCGCGGTAATAGTCAAAGATGCCGCGCAAGGCCTCGGGCATGGCCACCTGCGGCGCCCAGCCGAGATCGCCGCGTGTGTTCTCGATCTTGGGCACGCGGTTCTGCACGTCCTGGTAGCCCTTGCCGTAGTAGCTCGAGGACGTGGTGTCCAGCAACTGCACACGGCTGGCATTGTCGCGGTACTCAGGATACTGGGCTGCAAGCTCCAGCATCATGGTGGCAAGCTCGCGGATCGAATAATTGTTGGCCGGGTTGCCGATGTTGTAGATCTGGCCACTGGCCTTGCCACCCGAATTCTCGATGATTTTCATCAGCGCGGAGATGCCGTCGTCGACATAGGTGAAGGCTCGCTTCTGCGCCCCGCCATCGACCAACCGGATCGGCTCGCCGCGCACGATGTGTCCCAGGAACTGGGTAATCACACGGCTGGAGCCCTCCTTGGGCGTGTCGATGCTGTCGAGGCCGCCGCCGATCCAGTTGAAGGGGCGGAAGAGCGTGTAATCAAGCCCTTCCTGCTGGCCATAGCCGTGGATCACACGGTCCATCAGTTGCTTGGCGCAGGCATAGATCCAGCGCGGCTTGTTGATGGGGCCATAGACCAGCTCGGATTGCTCGGGATCGAACTCGCTGTCATGGCACATGCCATAGACCTCTGAGGTCGAAGGGAACACCAGCCGTTTGCCATAGCGCACGCATTGGCGGACGATGGGCAAGTTGGCTTCGAAATCGAGCTCGAACACGCGCAGCGGGTGACTCACATAGGTGGCGGGCGTAGCAATGGCAACCAGCGGCAGCACCACGTCGCACTTCTTGACGTGGTATTCGATCCACTCCTTGTTGATGGTGATGTCACCCTCGAAGAAGTGAAAGCGCGGGTGATGTTCCCATTCCTTCACGCGGTCGGTGTTCATGTCCATGCCGAACACCTCCCAGTCGGTGGTGTCGATGATGCGGCGCGTGAGGTGATGGCCAATGAAGCCATTGACACCGAGAATGAGAACTTTTTTCATAAAAATTAGCTTTGAATAGGACAGATCAAGCACCCAGCGTGACGGCGCTGGCCCCTAATCGAACCCTGAAATTATCGGCGGTGAGCGGCTCGTCGGCCAATGTGGCGGCCAATACCTGCAAGTGGGCCCCGTCGGGACAAGCCAAAAGCATGCGCCCTTCTTCGAGACGCAGCTCGGTGCGAGAGGGTGCCGGTGAGCTGCCGCCGTGGCTTTCGCGCCGTGTTTGCCACAGGCGCAACCGGCCTCGCGGGAGATCGGCAAAGGCACCGGGATAGGGATGCGTCAGGGCGCGTACGAAATCATGCACACGCTGCGCCGGCCATTGGGAGTCGATGCGCCCGTCTTCGGGTTTGCGGCCACCGAAGTAGCTGCCCTTGGCCAGATCCTGCGGTTGAGGCACCGCGCTGCCATCCAGCAAGCCAGGCAAGCTGCGCCACAATACGGTTTCCGCGGCCACAGTGACCTTGTCGAAGACCTGCTGAGCCGTGTCGTCAGGCAAGATGGGAACGGCCATTTGATCCACGATGGCGCCGGCATCGGGCTTGATTTCCATCGTGTGCAAGGTGGCGCCGGTTTCTGTTTCGCCATGAATGATGGCCCAGTTCACCGGCACGCGGCCTCGGTAGCGGGGCAGCAGCGAGCCATGCATGTTGAAGGCGCCGCGCGGTGCAGCTTGCAGCAGCGGCGCGCCCAGCATCTGGCGGTAGTAGAACGAGAAGAGAAAATCGGGCTCCGCCGCCTGCACCTGTGCCAGCACTTCGGCGGCATTGGCCTCATCGGGCGTGATGACCTTGAGGCCGTGCGCGGCCGCAGTAGCAGCCACGCTGCCAAACCAGATATCCTCGTTCGGGCTGTCCTGGTGGGTGACCACCAAAGGCACGTCCACCCCTCTCGCCAACAGCGCCAAAAGGCAACGCACGCCCACGTTGTGATAGGCAAACACCACGGCACGGCTCATCAGACACCGCCTTCCTGGTCCTGCTCCAGCACCGCCGCCACCTGATAGCGCGGCCGCCGGCGGACTTCCTGGTAGATGCGGCCGATATATTCTCCCAGCAGGCCGATGCCGAACAAGGCCAGGCCGATCAGCAGGAAAGCAATGGCGAAGAGCGTGAACAGACCGCCTTCTTCAGGCCCCACGATCAACCGGCGCAACCCCATGTAGATGACCAAAAGGCCTGAGAGCACCGAAACGATCATCCCGCCCAGCGAGAAAAGCTGCAGCGGCACCAGGGAGAAGCCGGTGACGATGTCGAAATTCAACCGGATCAGGCTGTAGAGCGAATACTTGGATTCACCGGCGGCCCGCTCCTCATGGCCGACGATGATCTCGGTCGGGTTCTGCGAGAACTGGTAGGCCAGGGCCGGCACATAGGTGTTCATCTCGCTGCACTGGTTGATGAGATCGATCACGCGGCGGCTGTAGGCCCGCAGCATGCAGCCTTGATCGGTCATCTTGATACGGGTGATGCGCTCACGCAGCACGTTCATGGCGCGGCTGGCCGCGTGGCGCCACCATGAATCGTTGCGCTGGCGGCGGATGGTGCCCACATAGTCGTGGCCAAGGTCCATTTGCGCGAGCAACGCGCCAATATCTTCCGGTGGATTCTGCAGGTCGGCATCGAGGGTCACGATGCGCTCTCCGCGGCAATACTCGAACCCGGCCAGAATGGCACGGTGCTGGCCGAAGTTGCCATTGAACAGGATCACGCGCGTCACATCGGGCCGGACATGAAACTGTTCGGACAGCATCTGCACGGACCGGTCGCGGCTGCCGTCGTTGATGAACAGGATTTCGTAGCTCACCCCCAGGGCATCGAGCGCGGGATAAAGCCGCGCAAACAAGGCAGCGAGGACGTCCTGCTCGTTATAGACAGGGATGACGACCGACACCTGGGGCCGTGTGGCGGTGGATGTGGATGCAGGCATTTCCATGGGCTTATTGTGAATCTCGCGGCAAAGGGTGCGCTGCCGTACCCTCACCCCTGCCCTCTCCCGCATGCGGGAGAGGGAGTTTTTCTCTGGTTCTCTTTATTTCCAGATTTTTGAAACGGCATTGCACACGCGCAGCACGTCTTCGTCCCGCATGGCGGGGAACAGCGGCAGCGTCACGGTACGGCGGCCCACATCTTCGGCCACGGGGAAGTCGCCTTCGGCAAAACCCATGGCCCGGAAAAGCGTGAACAGGTGCATGGCCGGATAGTGCACCCCCACTCCAATGCCTTCGGCACGCATGGCCTCGATGAAGGCACCTCGCGTCATGGCCGCGTTCTTCGGCAGCAGCGGCTGGAACATATGCCAATTGCCGTTCTGGAAATCCGGCAGCGGCAAATCGAAACCCAGGGTCTTGTCGAAGTGTTCGAAATAGAGCCTCGCCAATTCACGGCGGCGGGCATTGAATTCATCCAGCCTGGGCAATTGGCCCAGACCGACCGCGGCAGCGATATCGGTCAGGTTGCTCTTGCCGCCCAGCACATCGACATCCATGCCGCCATCGGCGTGGCGCGTCACGCCTTGCAACCTCAGCTTCTCGCACAGGCGGGCTTCTTCTTCGTTGTTCACCACCAGGCAGCCGCCCTCGCCGCTGGTCATATTCTTGTTGGCGTGAAAGCTGAACACCACCAGATCGCCCGTGCTGCCGATGCGCTGCCCGGCCCAGCTCGCTCCCATGGACTGCGCAGCATCCTCGATCACGCGCAGGCCGTGGCGGCGAGCGATCTCGTAAAGGCGGCCGCGATCCACCGGAAGACCAGCCAGATCCACCGGGATGATGACGCGGGTGCGCGGCGTGATGGCCGCCTCGACGCGGTCCAGATCAATATTTCGGGTGTCGGCGCGGACATCGGTGAACACCGGCTTGGCCCCGACCGTCAACACCACATTGGCGGTGGCGACCCAGGTCAGCGGCGTGGTGATGACCTCATCGCCTGGACCGACGCCGGCCACGCGCAGCGCGATCTCCAGCGCCGCGGTGGCTGAGCTCATGGTGCGCACAGGACGGCCGCCGACGTGCTCGGACAAAGCCGACTCGAACGCGCGCGCGCGCGGCCCCGTCGTGATCCAGCCTGAGCGCAGCACCTCCGCGACATCGGCAATGGTGGCTTCGTCGATAGACGGACGTGTGAAGGGAAGAAATTCCATACGGCAATCCAATTCAATTATCTACCGCACCATGCACGCCGAACGGCCGTGGAACAGGCCACACCAGGGCGCCCGCGGAGCTGGCTTTGCCAGGCCGCCGGGTGCGTCCCCTTCGGGGGAAGGCGCGTAAGCGACTCAGGGGGCTTTCATGAACTCCGGGCGACCAGAATCACGCCCACAATGATGACGGCAATGCCTAGCAGGCGTTGCGGACCCACCGCCTCGTCAAACAGCCACCAGGCCAGCGCGGCATTGACGACGTAGCCAATGGAAAGCATGGGATAAGCCACGCTGACTTCAACACGCGAGAGCGCCAGGATCCAGACCACCACGCTCACCACGTAACAGGCGAGGCCTCCGACGATGGGCAGATTGGTCGCCACTTGCCAACCGATGGGCAGCACATTGGCCGACGTGAAGCTGAACTCGCCGATCTGCCGCACCCCTGCCTTCAGCAGCAGTTGCGCAGCAGCGTTCAGCAGCACGCCAAGAAGAATCAACGCGAATTCAGCCAGTTTCATGGAGCATCGTCTTCCGGCTTGATGACCACAAGGCGCCGGACGTCTTCATACACCACACGCATGGGCAGATGGATCGCCAGCATTTGCGCATAGACCTCGGGCGGCATCATGGCAGCGGCACGAGGTGCGGCCTTCCAGCGGTCGACAAACCCATCCACGGAGGGAATCCAGCGCTCGGGTTCCGCATCTTGCCCGAAAGTGAATTCGTCGCGGTAGTCCACCAGTGTGACTGGGCGGCGCAGGTAGAAGGGCAAGCTCTGGTCATAGAAGCTCACTGCGAATACGGGAGTGTCCGGGCGCAAGTAAGGCGCCAGGATAAGGCCTACGCTCTTGCTGCTGCGCATCTTGTAGGCGTAGCTGTCATGGCCCAGCATGGCGCTGGCCACGCCCAGCACGCTGGCCACCGAGACCAACGCCACGGCCAGCATCTTGCGCCCTCGCCCCAGCAACCACCAGGCCGCACCACAGGCCAGCAACGAAACCACGGCAGCGATAGCCAGCAAATTCAGGAATGACTGCACAGCGGACAGGGGCTGGGTGTCGGACACAAACAAATCGGCGCGAGGCCACACGCCCAGCGCCACCACCCAGAACGCAACCGGGGCCAGCAGATGCCAGCGCAGGCGGCGGGGATCGGCCTTCGGCAGCCAATAGGCGCCCAGCAGCGCGAGCGCCGGGAACATAGGCAGGATGTAGGAAGGCAACTTGGAGCGCGAAACGCTGAAAAACACGAAGATAAATACCGACCACACCACCAGCATGCGCGCTGGCTGAAAGGATGCAGAAGCATCGCGCGGGCTTCCGCGCCACAGCCAGGCCGGCAACATGGTCGTCCAGGGCATGGCGCCAACAATCAGCACAGGGACAAAATACCAGGGCGCTCCGGTGCGCCGCGCCTCATCCGTCAGGAAACGGCGGAAATGCTCGCGGACAAAGAAAAAATCAAAGAAACCAGGGTTTTTCAGCGAGACCGCGATGAACCAGGGTGCCGTGAGGGCAAAGTAGATGACAAGCCCGGACACCCAATGCATGCGGCGCCAGAAAGCCCATTGGCGGTTCAGCAAGCTATAGAGCACCAGCGTGGCGCCCGGAATCACAATGCCGACCAAGCCTTTCGACAAAGTAGCTCCCGCCATGGCGGCCCAGCACACCCACATCGCGTTGCGCCGCTCGCTTGGCGTGGCGTCATCATGCTGCGCGACGAGGAACGCGCACAGGCTCAGTGCCTGGAAGAAGGCCAGGCCCATGTCGAGCGTCAGGAAGTGGCTGTTCGCGCCAATCCAGGTCATACCCGCCGCCAGCAGGGCCGCATACGCCCCGCTGCCCGCCCCCCACAGGCGGCGGGCGGTCATGCCGACCACCACTACGGTCAGGAACCCGCTCAGGGCCGGCCAGAAACGGGCAGCGAACTCATTGATGCCGAACACCGCCAGGCTGGCGGCGGTTATCCAGTATTGAAGAATCGGCTTTTCGAAGTAAAGCAGTCCATTGAGGCGCGGCGTGATCCAGTCGCCGCTTTGAAGCATGGCCAGGCCAATGCTCGCGTAGCGCCCCTCGTCAGGGCTGAAAAGCGCACGCCAGCCGAGCGGCACGAACCAGATGAGCGCCAGCAGCACCCAGCATGCCAGCAAGGCCGCCCGGCCCATGGGAAGAGAAGTTTCAGTCCGGCGCGCGGCCGAGGCTTGGCTGTCAGGGTACATGAAGATTAAGGAGGAATTCCGCTTGAATTCAGCGGTAGGCCATCAGCACGAGGCTGCGTTTAGTGCAGAAAAAAGACTTACAAGTTTATCAGCCGCGCAGACGCGCCAATAACCCTGCGGTAGATGGATCCAGCCCGGCCACGCCGCCCGAAACCAATCGAGGCGCCAGGTCGGCCGCCAGCGTCTTGCCAAGCTCCACGCCCCACTGATCGAAGCTGTTGATGCCCCACAGGGAACCGCTGCTGAATACACGGTGTTCATATAACGCCAGCAAGGCGCCCAAGCTGACAGGATCCAGGCGCTCGAGCAGTAAAAATGTGCTGGGCCGGTTACCAGGGAAATGACGGTGGCCGCCGGGATCCTCCTGGCCGATCATCAGCGCCCGCGCCTGCGCCAGGGCATTGGCGAGCAGGGTCCGGTGCTGATCCCGCAGGTTGTGCGCAGGCTCCCGCACAGCGATGAACTCCACAGGAACCGTATCCGGCCCCTGGTGCAGCATCTGGAAAAACGCGTGCTGGCCGTTGCTGCCGGCTTCGCCCCACACCACTGGCGCGGTCGCAAATGGCAGCGTGCGCCCTTGCGCATCAACGCCCTTGCCATTGCTTTCCATTTCCAGTTGCTGCAAGTACGCCGGCAGCCGGCGCAAGCCCTGGTGGTATGGATTCACACAGCGGCTTCCCATGCCAAGGAAATCACGCTGCCAGATATCGAGCAACGCCAGCCGCAGGGGCAAGTTGGTGTCGAGGGGCGCGTGCGCGAAGTGCTCATCCATGGCACGCGCGCCCGCCAGCAAAGCGCGGAACCCCTGGCTGCCCAGGGCGATGGCCAACGGGAGGCCGACGGCCGACCACAGCGAGTAGCGGCCGCCCACCCAATCCCACAGGCCGAACACCCGGCCAGTTCCGAATTCACCGGCCGCTTCGCGGTTGCATGTCACGCCGACGAAATGCCGGCTCACCTGGGTTTCGCCCTGCCCTAGAAACCAATCGCGCGCCGCCCGGGCATTCTGCAGGGTTTCGGCGGTGCCGAAAGTC
Source organism: Ottowia sp. VDI28 (assembly GCF_049532675.1). NCBI lineage: Bacteria > Pseudomonadati > Pseudomonadota > Betaproteobacteria > Burkholderiales > Comamonadaceae > Ottowia > Ottowia sp. VDI28. The sequence goes on from NZ_CP149820.1 coordinate 5,313,337, forward strand.
TTGGAAGTGACGATGAAAAGCGTGTGCGCCGCCTGCAGGCGCGGCAGCAGTTCGGCCAGCTCATGCGCATCTCCATTGGCGATGAAGTGCAAGCGAGGCCCGCTCGTCGCACCTGCCGACCGCAGCGCCTGCACCGCCATCCGGGGTCCCAGATCGGAGCCGCCTATGCCGATGTTCACGACATCGGTAAAGCCAGCATCGGCGCGCACGGCGTCCGCAAAGGACAGCATATCGGCCCGCGCCCCAGCCACCTCGGCCGCAATACCTGGCGTGGCGCGGCCATCTTCCGTGCAGGGCCCGCGCAGGAACGTATGCCAGGCGGCACGCTGCTCGGTGGTGTTGACGGCCTCGCCGGCCAGCAGCGCATCGCGATGCGCCTCGAACCCGCTCTCGCGCGCCAATTGCCACAGCAGCGCCTGGGCACGCGCATCGATCAGGTTTTTCGAGAGATCGGCGAAGATGTAAGGCGCACTCTGGCTGAAGTGGGCAAAGCGCTGCGGATCTTCGGCAAAAGCCGTACGAAGATCGAATGCCGTCGCCCCCTGGCGGAACGTGCGGGCGTGGGCCTGCAACAGCGGCCAGGCGGCCGTCTCATCGCAGCGCGGTCGGGCTTGCCAATCCATCGGCACCTCAAGCCTGCATCAATGCGTCGAGCTTTTCGGCGTCCTGAATGAAGGCGCGAATGCCCTCGGCCAGCTTTTCGGTGGCCATGGCATCCTGATTGAGTGCCAGGCGGAAAGCCGGCTCGTCGAATTGCACGGCAGGAAGCTCAAGCGCCTTGGCGGCGCCCGCATCGAGGGCGCGCGCGAGCGGTGCGTTGCTGGCGGCCAGTTGCGCCAGCAGCTCGGGGCTGATGGTCAGCAGATCGCACCCGGCCAGCGCAGTGATCTGGCCCAGGTTGCGGAAACTCGCGCCCATGACCTCGGTGGCGATGCCGTGGCGCTTGTAGTATTCGAAGATGCGGCGCACGGACTGCACGCCCGGATCGTTCGCACCGGCCATGGCGGCTTCATCCCATGCGGAGCCCGCTGTTTTCTTGTACCAGTCGTAGATGCGGCCAACGAAGGGTGAAATCAGCCGCACCTTGGCGTGGCCGCAAGCCACCGCCTGGCAAAAGCTGAACAACAAGGTCAGATTGCAATGAATGCCGCGCCGCTCCAGACGCTCCGCGGCACGGATGCCTTCCCACGTGGCGGCGATCTTGATCAGCACACGCTCCGGCGAAACACCTGCGGCCGTGTACAGCTCGATCAGACGCTCGGCGCGCGTATAGGTGGCCTCTTCGTCAAAAGACAGGCGAGCATCGACCTCGGTCGAGACCCGCCCGGGAATGATGGAGAGAATTTCGCAGCCAAAGCGCACCAGCAAACGATCCACGACCTCGTCCAGCGGACGGCCGCGAAATGCGGCGACCGTGTCTTTCAACAGCGGGGCATAGTCGGCCTTTTGCACCGCCTTGAGGATCAACGAAGGGTTGGTGGTGGCATCTTGCGGCTGAAACTGCGCCAACTGCATGAAATCGCCCGTATCGGCAACCACGGTGGTGAGCTGTTTGAGCGCGTCTAACTGATTCATGGGGTGATTATCGACGACACCACGGGGCGGCTCAAATCCGGCCCTCCTCCACCCCGTGGCAGGCGACCTGAACCCCTCGCAGGGACAGCAGCGCCGGCCGCTCCACACGGCAGCGCTCGTTGGCATGCGGGCAGCGCGGGTGGAACGTGCAGCCGCTGGGAGGGTTGAGCGGGTTGGGCACTTCCCCTTGCACCGGCGTGCGGGCGCGGCCAGTGTCATGCATTTTCGGGATGGCATCCAGCAGCATGCGCGTATAGGGATGCTGCGGCGTGGAAAAGAGCTGCTGCTTGCGCGCCAGCTCCACCACGCGCCCCAGATACATCACGCCGACCGCATCGCTCACATGGCGCACGACGGCCAGATTGTGCGAGACGAACAGATAGGTCAGCCCGCGCTCACGCTGCAGGCTTTTCATGATGTTGAGCACCTGCGCCTGCACGCTCACATCGAGGGCGGACGTGGGTTCGTCGCACACCAGGAACTCAGGCGCGGTGGCGAGCGCCCTGGCGATGGAGATGCGCTGGCGCTGCCCGCCCGAGAATTGATGCGGGTATTTGGCCATGTCCGAGGCCGACAAACCCACCGAATGCAGCAGCTCGGCCACGCGCCCACCGAGCTCCTTCGCGCCAGAGATCAGGCCATGCTCCTTGAGCGGCTCGCCGACGATGTCCTCCACCATCCAACGAGGGTTCAAGCTCGCATAGGGGTCCTGGAAGATCATCTGGATGCGCTTTCGCAGCGCACGCCCTTCGGCGCCCGTGCGGAAAACGGCATGCGCATTGTGGCCGTCGAAGTGAAAATTTCCGCGTGTGGGCTCATACAGCCCCACCAGAAGACGTGCCACCGTGCTCTTGCCGCAGCCCGATTCACCGACCAGCGCGAGTGTCTGGCCCTTGGCGATGTCGAACGACACTTCGTCCACCGCACGCAGCAGTTGGCGCGGCTTTCCTGCCAGCACACGGTTGAGCCAGGGCGGCGAGACATCGAAAGTCTTGGCCAGATCGGAAGCCCGCACCAGCGGCGTTTCTCGCGCCGTCACCGGGCCACCTCCACGCGCTGCGCTTCCGCGTGTAACCAGCAGGCTGCCTGCGTGGCCCTGGCGGCCATCAGGTCCGGACGCTCGGTACGGCAGCGCTCGAATACCTTGGGGCAGCGCGGATTGAACGCGCAGCCTGCCGGAATCGCGTTGAGCCGGGGCATGGCGCCATCGATCTGGTTGAGCCGCTCGCGGTCTTCGGTGATGTCGGGAATGGCCGCCATCAATCCTTCCGAATAAGGATGCGCTGGATAATTGATGACTTCGTGGACCGGCCCGATCTCGGCGACGCGCCCGGCATACATGACCGCCACACGGTCGCAGGTTTCCGCGATCACGCCCATGTCGTGCGTGATCAGCATGACCGCCGCACCACGCTCCTCGCACACGCGCTTGAGCAATCCGATGATCTGCGCCTGAATGGAGACGTCGAGCGCGGTGGTGGGTTCGTCGGCCACGATCAGCTTGGGCTCGGCAGCCAGCGCCAGCGCGATCACCACACGCTGGCGCATGCCGCCGGAAAACTGGTGTGGATAGTGGTCGATCCGTTGCTCGGCGGCCGGAATGCCCGTGTCCTTGAGCAGGTTGATCGCTCGCTGGCGCGCCTCCTGGCGGCTCACCGGCAAGTGCGTCTGGATGGTCTCGACAAGCTGCCGCCCGATCGAATACAGCGGATTGAGCGAGGTAAGGGGATCCTGGAAGATCGCGCCTATCTTGCGGCCCCGGATGTGGCGCATCGCATCCTGGCTCAGGTTGTCGATGCGCTGGCCTTCGAGAAGAATCTGTCCGCCCGCCACGCGGCCGGGCGGCTCCAGCAGGCCGATGATGGAGGCCCCCGTGAGCGATTTTCCCGCCCCCGATTCGCCCACCACGCCCAGGATTTCACCCGGCGCGATGTGGAAGGAAACATCATCCAGCGCCCGCAAGGTTCCCCGCCGGCCGGGGAATTCAACAGTGAGATTCTTGACTTCGAGCAGCATGCAAATAGTTTGACCTTTGTTTTTTCAACCGTCATTCCCGCGCAGGCGGGAATCCAGTGACGGCGCCGGAGTGAAAGCCTGGATTCCCGCCTGCGCGGGAATGACGAAACCCTTTCACAAGCTCTATTCCTATTGCAATCGCGGATTCAGCGCATCCCTCAGCCAGTCTCCCAGCAGGTTCACCGAGAGTGCAATCAGCACCAGCATCAATCCCGGAAAAATGGTGATCCACCACTCGCCGGAAAACAGGTAGTCGTTGCCGACACGGATCAAGGTGCCCAGCGAGGGGGACGTAGGCGGCACACCGACCCCCAGAAAGGAAAGCGTGGCTTCGGTGATGATGGCGGTGGCGACCTGAATGGTGGCCAGCACCATGACCGGCCCTGTGACATTGGGCAGAATGTGGCGCAACATGATGCGCGACGGAGTCACACCGGTCACGCGCGCGGCCTGCACATATTCCTTGCCCCGCTCCACCATGGTGCTGGCGCGGACGGTACGCGCATACTGCACCCAGCCGTTGCTGCCTGCAAAGGCAATGGCCAGAATCAGCACCCCGAAGGACGTGATGTCACTCGCATTCGGATAAAGAGCCCGGGCTACGCCAGCGATCAGGAGCGCCACCAGAATCGCGGGGAACGAAGACACCACATCACACAGCCGCATCAGGAATTCATCCAGCCAGCCGCCCACGGCGCCGGAGAGCAAGCCGATGCCCACCCCGATCAGGAGCGACAAAGCCACTCCCGCCAACCCGACGATCAGGGAGATGCGGGTGCCGTACATCAGCGCCGAGAGAATGTCCCGCCCCTGATCGTCAGTGCCCAACAGGTATTTGGTGCTTCCGTCCGCATGCCAGGCCGGCGGCAGGCGGGCATCGCCAAGCTCCAGCGTGGACAAATCAAACGGGTTGTGCGGTGCTACCCATCCCGCGAACACGGCGCAGAAGATGCAAATGAACGCGATGACCGCCGCGATGACCGCTGTCGGCGAATGCCGGAAGCTGTAGCTGAGGTCGCTGTCCCACCAGCGGGAAATCAAGGATGTCTTGACCATCGGCGCCTCAATGGCCTGTGGCCTTGGCGACGCGCAGGCGCGGGTCGACCGCGGCATAGAGCATGTCCACCACCAGGTTGATGACCACGAATATCAGCGCGATCAGGCAAAGATAGGCCGCCATCACCGGTACATCGGCAAATGTCACCGCCTGGATGAACAGCAAGCCCATGCCAGGCCACTGGAACACCGTCTCCGTGATGATGGCAAAGGCAATCAGGCCGCCAAGCTGCAGGCCGGTGATGGTCATGACCGGTACCAAGGTATTTTTCAGGGCATGGCCGAAATAGATGGTGCGATCGGTCAACCCCCTGGCGCGCGCAAACTTGATGTAATCGGTGCGCAGCACTTCCAGCATCTCGGCACGCACGAGGCGCATGATGAGCGTGAGCTGAAAAATCGCCAGCGTCATGGCCGGCAGCAGCATGTGCAGCCAGCCATCGACCGTGAACAGACCTGAACTCCACCAGCCAAAATCCACCGTCTCACCCCGGCCAAAGCTGGGCAGCCAGCCGAGCCAGACAGAAAACACCAGGATCAGCAGGATGCCGATCAGGAATGTGGGCAAGGACACCCCCAGCAGCGAAACGGTCATGAACACCTGGCTCAGGAAGCTGCCGCGCCGCAATGCCGCGTAGACCCCCATGGGGATCCCGATCACCAGGGCAAGCAAGGCTGCCACCAAAGCGAGTTCGAACGTTGCGGGGAAGCGCTCGCCCAGCAGGCGCGACACTTTGGCCCCCTGGCGGAGGCTGAGTCCGAACTCACCCTGCACGGCATTCACGAGGAAATGCCAGAACTGCACGAAAAAAGGCTGATCGAGCCCGAGATCTTCACGCAATTGGCGAATCTGCTCCGGCGTGGCGTCCTGCCCCAGCAGGAAGAGAACCGGATCGCCCACGTACTGGAACAGCAGAAAAGCGATGAACGCCACTGAAACCATCACGATGATGGCTTGAATCAGACGACGACAAAGGAATGCGCTCATGCAGGGTAAAAAGTAGGCCGCTTATGCGGGGGGATCGACGCTTGAGAAGCCATCCAAATCCTAGCAGACCACCTTGCTAATTGACCCCAGGGTTTGCTTGAATGCGGGGGCTAACAAATGCGGTGATGCGGGTTTGCCCGCCCCCATGGAAAAAACCTACGCGCGCCCGCTTCACATGAACCGCTGCACTCAAAGACGTTTTTACTTTGGGATGGCCCGGGAAATAAAAAAGTCCGTTGTCAAGCAGTTTCTACGATTGAGCAACGGCCAAAAAGCTTTTACGGGACGGGTAGTTAGGCCGGATACCATCTGCCCTGTGTTCCTGGCGCATTCCGCGCTGGGAGCCACATAGGAGCGTTGCCGTGGCGAGAGTGGGAGCAAGGCAACGGGCCATGCGCTGCCGATCCGTTGCAATTCCGGCTGCCCAAAAGTGTGCCTAGCCCGTTCTCACCTCCCATAAAGCGAAAACGCAGCCAGTTGGGGTTAGCTGCGTTTTTGTGGATGAGCGGGCAGATTCATGTGGCCGGTTGTTGCGGTAACGCCTTCGGACTTGCTCCGCGCCTGAACCCTCGATCTCCCGCCATGAAAGCTTCGCGCATGTGCGGAATCAAGGTTGCTGCATCGACCGTCTCGCCGTAGGTCTGCGAGCGCAGCGTACTGGTCGGGGGTGGCTTTCAAGCTGACCGGGCAGGTGAGGGTCAGTTTCACGCTGCTGTAGGACGATAAAGGCCCAAGCCTCAACTTTCTGGCCGTGCTCATGGGATCGACCTTTGAACCCTTTGCAGAAGCAAGGGCTGGTAAGGCCGAAGGGCCAAGTCGGTTTTGACCACAATCCGCACCGGCAACCCCGGTCGCGCCGTCAACGTCGGCCGGACGTCTATGTTGCGCCGGGTCAACTCCTGGCCCACGTGGTTGATTCTGTCCTGCGCGCTATCGCGCCCAGCGATAATGGTGTGGTTGCCGTTCTGCCGGTTCTCGGGCACGACCAACTCGGCCCCGACACCCAGCAAGGTGGTCAGGTCAGCGCCGCGCCCGCTAAGATGCGGCCCCAATGCCGATCCACGTCATCCTCCAGCCCGGCGTGGCCCGCCGGATCAGTACCTGCCGGATTGTCCAGCGTGAGCGAAGACGTGTCATGTGGAATGATACGGTTCCACACCATCTGCACCCGCCTCTGCCCAAAGCTCATCTGACTGTTGTAGCGGCCCAGGATGCGCGAGCCCTGCGGGATCAACAGGATCCGCCCGGCCGCTGTGTCATAGACCGGCTCGGTCGCCGTGGCAATCGCATCGCCCGGCAGGTCGGACTTGATGCCAGTGACGAGCGCCGCTGCGATTACCATGCCCGCCATGACCCGTTACGGCGAAGTCCCGGCGGAGTCAGTTGGGCGGAATTGCGGGTTTCAGTGGAACCTCCCTTCAGGAGCGTTTCTTTCTGGCCCTGCCCGTTCTGCGCCACGGCGGGATCTGTCGGCTGGGCCGCCGTCGAGGCGGGCCTTGCCGCTATCGGGCCGAAGCCCGCCGTGGCGCTGGCGGGCGCAGCCGCAGCGTCTTGGGCGGGCGCCGCGCCCCCGGCCTTGCCCTGCTGGCCCGAGCGGAAGAACACGGTCGAAGCTGCCGCTGCTTCGGCTTCCTTGCGCAGAACGTCCGCTGGATCATGGTCCGGCGGCGCATAGGTGGGCACAACGGACTGCTGGGCCTTCTCCATGGCCGGGCCGAGGCCGCCCGGCAGCAGTGGTCCCAACTCTGGCACCTTCGGTAGCTTAGACTAGTCCGAAGGCAAGCCATTCAGCGACTAGGCCTGAGCGAGGTCATCGAGCGAGATGGACGGCGGCGGCTTGCCCTGCGTGGCGCAGCCCGCCAGCCTTGCTGCTCCAGGTAGGCAACGAAATGCGGGAGTTGTCGGCCCGCATCTTGAAGTTTGAAACCGAGACCTCGTCGAAGCTCCAGATATTCGGCCAATGCCTCGCGCAGCGAGTTCATGATGCATTTCCGGGCGAAGGCAATGCGAGGCCACGCAAGGCTTCGATATCGACCTTGGCGTAAATTGACGTAGCGATCAGACTTCGACGACGTAACACTTCGCCAATTTCCGACAGTGAGGCACCGCGTTTGAGCATTCGTATAGCCAATGCATGACGGAACTGGTGTGATCCCTTGTGAGGCGCGTCAATGCCAGCTCGCCGCAACGCGTTACACACGAGTGATCCAATGCTGTCTGAGCCATGCTGAAACCCCTTGATTGGGGCTCGAGTGCGCAAAAACACATGGCGGTCGTCGCTTTTTTTGGGGCGGCCGTACTGCAAATACACGGCAATGGCTTCCCCCACATCCGCATGCATGGGCATCAAGCACACTCAACCGTTCTTGCCGCGAATGCTCAGGCGGCTCATGTTCCAATCAATGTCTTCTAGCAGCAAAGCGAGAACCTCGTTGCCACGCAGGCCCAGTCGAGCCAACAACAATAGGACGGCACGATCGCGAAGTCCCATAGAGGTACTTGTGTCGCAACTGTCGATAACGCTACGAGCATGCTCCGAAGAAGTAGGAGGACAGGCGCAAGGGGGTGATGCAGTCAGACAAGGGGATGCGCAGTTGTCCATTGAAACCGTTGGCGGCGGATTTGGCGCTGTCACACACCTGCTCCAAGGCTGTGAAGATGCGCGGCGCACGCTCCCGGAACGCTTTGCCTGTGTGGGTCAACTGCGTATTCCGCGTGGTGCGGGTGAAGAGTTTGCGCCCAATTCACCCTCCAGGTCCCTGATGATGCGGGAAAAGGCGGATTGATCGGCGTGCATTTTTTGGGCTGCACGGCTGAAGTGGGGTTCTTCGGCCAAACAAAGTGAGAAAGCAGCGAAGATTGCGTAATTCCATGCGTTAATTCCTTTCTGAAAATTGCTTACCAGAGCGGAAGTCAACGCTGCAAGGCAACAGGGCGGCCTGTCTTATGATGAAGGCGACTACCCGCGAGATGTACCCGCAGCGGCATCAAGCAGGACACGCCAGCAGGGACTCGATGAAATGCGTAGTGAGACGTCCGCACAGCGGGAGGCGCGGCGGCTACTGTATTTGGGGGGATAGTCGAAAAATCAGTCTAACAACTTCGCAAGATACCAGCAGCCTCGCCTAGCATCCCACGCCCTGCTCTGATTGGCATTACGAACCACTGTTGGACTGCCAACTCCATAGCGGCAGTTTCAAGAGCCATTTTGGCGGCAGCGTGCCGGTGAAGCCTAAGGATGGGTCCGCGCAACTAGATTTTTGAAAGATGACGGCTTTGTCATTTTTTGGTTGCTGGTATGTTCGTATTGCCCAGATAAAATTCGACCTGACTCGTGGTTCTAACCGCCCTATTGATCCGGCCCTCTGAAGTTTGAAGAATTATTCTTCACGGCCCTATGGCGCAGGCCGTGAAAACTTTTGACTTCATCGAGCTGGATCAATAGTTGCTTCCCCGACTAAAGCTGCTGCCCAACAATTTTGAGATTTGCCGATAGACTAAAATGCATCCGTCGTTGGTTCGTAGTCCTTGTCGCTTTCGTGATAGCCCAGTGCTCCTGGGCTATCACGACATCCATAGCCAGCATGGATGAACTGCATAACGTGGGCGCAGGCCTCGAACTTGCGACGTCGTTTAAGTCGACGGCACATGGGCTAGAGGTCGCACAGGGTCCGGGCAAGGACTCCAGTCATGTCTGCGACGCCAGCCACTACCATTGCTGCTACGGCTACGCTGCGGTAGGTTCGCCCAGGCTCTATGGCGTGGGGACTGCCCGCATAGTGCACTCCGCGGAGCACCTGCAGATATGGACAAATCTTATATTCCCCCGAGTATCGAGCGCCCCTATTAGCGCTGCACTTGAACGGCGCGCTGTCTGCCATCCGCTGACCCCCTCCGGTAGCCCGCTCCAGCGAGCGGGGAGGTGTCGTGCCAAACCCGTACTTTGTTGTTCCAACAACCCTGGAGAATTCGATGCGAAGCCGTCTTCAAGGCTACTGTGCGCCGCTGTTGCTAGCAGTAATTTGTTCCCCCTGCTCCTTGGCCCTTGCTCAGGGCAACACTGCCTCATCCGTTGAAGCGCAGGCGCTGACCATCCCCGCCGTACCCGCCCTAGCACTGGGCGATGCCGTGCAACTGGCCCTGGCGCACAACGCCGAGTTGGCCAGCGCGCGCCTGGAAGTGAAGGCAATGGAGGCCGCTGAGATACAAGCGGGCGCCCGGCCCAACCCCGAGCTTGGTATGCTCGTGGAAGACACGCGCAGCGCCACCCGCTCGACGACCGTCCAATGGACCCAACCGATCGAACTGGGCGGCAAGCGCAGCGCCCGCCTCACTGCCGCAGCGCGCGCCCGCGAACAGGCGCTGGTGGCGCTGCAGGCCAAGCAGGCCGGGTTGCAGGCGGCCGTGACCAGTGCTTTTTTTGAGTTGTTGGGCGCGCAGGAGCAGGTGCTCCTGGTACAGGCCTCACTGGATCTGGCACACAACGCCAGCACCATTGCCTCCAAACGCCTGCAGGCCGGCAAAGTGCCGCCGCTGGAGCAGGCGAAGGCGCAGGTGGCGGAGGCCGGTGTGCGCGCTGAACTGCTCCAGGCGCAGAGCGAACGGCAGTTGGCCAGGCGGCGTCTGGCCGCCTTCTGGGGACAGACCTCACCCCATTTCGAGCGCGCCGAGGGCAATGCGGATACCCTGCCCGCCGTTCCCTCGGATCGCGAGGTGGGCGAGCGGATGGCCCAGGCAGCAGTGCTAAGGGTGGCACAACTCGACGTGGCGCGGCGCCAAGCGCTGACCGACATCGAGCGAGCCAAGCGCATTCCCAATCCGACCGTCACCTTGGGGGCAAAGCGGGCCGCCGAACTGGGGCGCACGCAGATCATTATCGGCGTGTCCGTCCCACTCCCCATTCTGGATACCAACCAGGGCAATTTGCTGGAGGCCTTGCAGCGGGAAGATCAGGCGCGGGAGATGGTGACGACCGTTCGGCTGCAACTGCAAACCGAGGTGTCTGCAGCCCTGGAAAAGCTTCGCCTGACGCGCCAGCAAGTGCAATTGCTGCGAGGCGAGGTGTTGACCACAGCGCAAGCAGCCTATGACGCTGCCGTCAAAGGCTATGCGTTGGGCAAATTCGCCTTTCTCGACGTGCTGGATGCCCAACGCACCCTATCCCAACTACGCCAGCAGGTACTGCGCGGCACGGCCGATGCTTACCGCGCTGCCGCCGACATCGATCGCCTGCTCGGCCAGGGCGAGCGCAAGTCCGACCCCCTCCAGGAGTAACCTATGAACAACAAGAAATCCGTCATCGCCGTGGCTGCCGTACTCGTGCTTGGCGTGGCACTGGGCATCGCCATCCTGCGCACGGACAAGGCCCGACCTGCGGGCGAAGAGCATGGCCACGGCCACACCGAGAGCGCGACCCATGCCGATGCGGAACACCATGGCCAGCAGGCCGCAGACAAGCATGAGCATGAGACCGGACACGGCGACCAGGAACACCACGAGGATACAGACAAAAGTGCCGTTCCCGCCAAGGGGCCGCATGGCGGTAAGCTGTTCGTGCAGGACGGTTTCGGGCTGGAGCTGACCATCTTCGAGACAGGCGTTGACCCGGAATTCCGGGTCTACTTGTTCCGGGACGGCAAGCCCGCAGCACCCAACCAAGCCCAAGTCAGCGTGACCCTGGAGCGCTTGGGCCGTGCCCCGCAGGTGTTCAGCTTTGCCCCGCTGCAAGACTTTCTCAAGGGCTCGGCCACCGTCGAAGAGCCGCACTCGTTCAAAGCCGTCATCCAGGCGCTGGCCGGCACCCAGACCTACGAATTCAAGTTCGAGCAGGTGGAAGGCCGCGTTCAGATGACGGACGAGCAGCTCCAGCGCAATGGCGTGGAACTGGGCGACGCAGGTCCCGCGCGCATCCGCAACAGCCTGCAATTGCTGGGCGAAGTGAAGTTGAACCAGGATCGCAGTGTGTTCGTTACCCCGCGCCTGGTGGGCATGGTCGAGTCTGTGCGCGCCAACGCGGGCGACACGGTGCGCCGTGGGCAAGTGCTAGCCGTGATCTCCAGCCAGGCGCTGGCCGACCAGCGCAGCGAGCTGCTGGCCGCGCAGAAGCGCCTGGGCTTGGCCCGAACGACCTACGAGCGCGAGAAGAAGCTTTGGGAAGAGAAGGTCTCCGCCGAACAGGACTATTTGAGCGCCCGCCAGCTCTACCAGGAAGCCGAAATCACCGCCGCCAGCGCGCGTCAGAAGCTGGTCAGTCTGGGGGCCGGAGCCACCGAGTCCACCCAGGGCTTGACGCGCTACGAAGTACGCGCGCCGATCGACGGAGTCATCACCGACAAGAAGATCAGCGTTGGCGAAGCGCTCAAGGAAGACGCCACCATCTTCCAGGTGGCCGACCTATCGACGGTGTGGGTCGAGCTGATCGTCCCGGCCAAGGACGTGGGGCGGATCAAAGTGGGCGACCAGGCGCGGATCAAGGCTGCAGCGCTGGAGGGTGAGGCCAGTGCCAAGGTGTCCTATGTGGGCGCGCTGATCGGCGAGCAGAGCCGCAATGCCACTGCCCGCCTGGTGCTGGGCAATGCCAAGGGCCAGTGGCGCCCTGGGCTGCCGGTGTCCGTGGACCTGACCGCCGACGAAGTTGCCGTGCCCGTGGCGGTGGCCACGGATGCAGTGCAGACGCTGGGTAAAGGTCCCGTGGTGTTCGGCCGCTACGGCCAGCAATTCGAGGCGCGACCGCTGGAACTCGGGCGCAGCGATGGGCGTTTCACCGAGGTGGTCAAAGGGCTGGCGGCAGGCGAGCGTTATGCCGTCAAGAACAGCTTTTTGATCAAGGCCGAGCTTGGCAAGGCTGGCGCAAGCCACGATCACTGAGGAGTCCGCGATGAAGCAGATTACCGCCATCGTGCAGCCGCACCGACTGGAAAAGGTCGAAGCCGCCTTGCACCACCTGCCCCATTTCCCGGGCTTCACTCTCTTGCAGGGGCATGGTCACCCGCGCGGCCATGGGCACAGCCACGCCTACGTGGCCGATGAATGGGAGCCCAGCCGCCACCCGTGCCTGATTTTGTGGATCTACTGCGACGACGCACAGGTTGACGCAATCATGCAAGCCATCGAACAGGCGGCCCACACCGGGCAGCCAGGCGACGGCCTGGTCACCGTGACCGAGGTCATCGATATCGTGCGCATCCGCAGCGGCGAGCGTGGCCGCGCCGCCGTCTGAGGCCGCATCGAACAGGACAATCCATGTTTGAAAAAATCATCCGCTTTGCCATCGAGCAGCGCTGGCTGGTGCTGTTGGCTGTGCTGGGCACTGCCGCCCTGGGCGTTTTCAGCTACCAGCGCCTGCCTATCGATGCCGTGCCCGACATCACCAACGTACAGGTGCAAATCAATACCTCTGCGCCGGGGTACTCGCCTCTGGAATCAGAACAGCGCGTGACCTTCCCGATCGAGACCGCGATGGCGGGCCTACCCCACCTGGAGCAGACACGCTCGCTGTCGCGCTACGGCCTGTCGCAGGTCACCGTGGTCTTCAAGGACGGCACTGACATTTACTTTGCCCGCCAGCTCGTCAATGAGCGCATTCAAGAGGCCAAGGAAAAGCTGCCAACGGGCCTCTCCCCCGCGCTCGGGCCGGTCGCCACCGGTCTGGGCGAAATCTATATGTGGACGGTGGAGGCCAAGGAAGGTGCGCTCAAGCCCGATGGCACGCCCTACACCCCGACCGATCTGCGCGAGATTCAGGACTGGATCATCAAGCCGCAGCTACGCAACGTCCCGGGGGTAACCGAGATCAATACGATCGGCGGCTATGCCAAGGAATACCAGGTTGCTCCCTTTCCCGACAAGCTGGTGGCCCACGGCCTGAGCATGGCCGATCTGGTACAGGCGCTGGAGCGCAACAATGCCAACGTGGGCGCCGGCTACATCGAGCGCCGCGGCGAGCAATACCTGATCCGCGCGCCCGGCCAGGTAGCCAGCATCGAAGATATCGCCAACATCGTCGTGAGCCAGGCGCAAGGAGCGCCGGTCCGCGTGCGCGATGTCGCTGAAGTGGGCATCGGCAAGGAGTTGCGCACGGGTGCCGCCACGGAAAACGGCCGCGAGGTCGTGCTGGGCACGGTCTTCATGCTGCTGGGCGAGAACAGCCGCACCGTATCGCAGGCCGTGGATAAGCGCTTGCAGGAAGTCAACAAGACCCTTCCCGCAGGTGTGATCGCCCAGACGGTCTATGACCGTACCATCCTCATCGACAAGGCCATCGCCACGGTCAAGAAGAATCTAGTCGAAGGCGCACTGCTGGTCGTTGCCATCCTGTTCCTGTTCCTCGGCAACATGCGTGCGGCGGTGATCACGGCGGCCGTGATCCCGCTGGCTATGCTGTTCACCTTCACCGGCATGGTGGCCAACAAGGTCAGCGCTAACCTGATGAGTCTCGGGGCGCTGGACTTCGGCATCATCATCGACGGCGCGGTGGTGATCGTCGAGAACTGCGTGCGGCGCCTGGCCCATGCACAGGCGGCGGTGGGCCGGCCTCTGACCCGGCAAGAGCGTTTTCACGAGGTTTTCGCTGCCGCCCGCGAGGCGCGCAGGCCGCTGCTCTACGGGCAACTGATCATCATGGTGGTCTATCTGCCGATCTTCGCCCTCACCGGTGTCGAGGGCAAAATGTTCCATCCGATGGCCTTCACGGTAGTAACCGCCCTGGTCGGCGCGATCCTCCTTTCCATCACCTTCATCCCCGCCGCCGTCGCGCTGCTGATCGGCAGGCACGTGGGTGAAAAGGAAAACCGCCTGATGCTATGGGCCAAGAAGGGCTATGCGCCGATGCTTGACTGGGCGCTGCTAAATCGTCCTTTGGTCGTAACGATCGCAGCGGTGTCCATCGTGCTGAGCGGACTGCTGGCCTCGCGCATGGGCAGCGAGTTCATCCCCAGCCTCAGCGAGGGCGATATTGCGCTGCATGCCTTGCGCATCCCCGGTACCAGCCTGAGCCAGGCGATCGAGATGCAGTTCCAACTGGAGAGAGTGGTCAAGCAGTTCCCGGAGGTGGACAAGGTGTTCGCCAAGCTGGGCACGGCCGAGATTGCCACCGACCCGATGCCGCCGAACGTGGCAGATACCTTCTTGATGCTCAAGCCGCGTACAGAGTGGCCTGACCCCGGCCGCAGCGCCGAGTCGCTGGTGGCGGCCCTGCAGCAGGCCGTGGGCCGGGTGCCGGGCAACAACTACGAGTTCACGCAGCCCATACAGATGCGCTTCAACGAGCTGATATCGGGGGTGCGCAGCGACGTGGCGGTCAAGGTCTTTGGCGACGACATGGCCGCGATGGAGGAGACCGCCGAACGGATCTCGCAGGTGCTCGAAGGCGTTTCCGGGGCTGCGGACGTGAAAGTCGAGCAGACCACGGGCCTGCCTATGCTGACGATGCAGATCGACCGCGCCAAGCTGGCACGATTGGGGCTGAGTCTGGACGACGTGCAAAGCACGGCGGCGACCGCCATTGGCGGCAAGGAAGCCGGCGCGCTGTTCCAGGGCGACCGCCGTTTCGACATTCTGGTGCGTCTGTCGGATGCGCAACGCAACGATATCGAGGCGCTCAAGCGGCTGCCGATCCGGTTGCCTGTCATGACCGGGGCGCCTGCCTATGTCCAGTTGGGTGATGTGGCGAGCTTCGAGATTGCCCCAGGCCCCAACCAGATCAGCCGCGAGAACGGCAAGCGCCGCGTCGTCGTCACTGCCAACGTACGCGGTCGCGACATTGGCTCCTACGTAGCCGAAGCGCAGGCCCAGTTACAGCAGAAAGTCAAGATCCCCACCGGCTACTGGATCGCCTGGGGCGGCACCTTCGAACAGTTGCAATCCGCCAGCCAGCGCCTGCAGATCGTGGTACCCATCGCGCTGCTGCTGGTGTTCATGTTGTTGTTTGCGATGTTCAACAACGTCAAGGACGGGTTGCTGGTCTTCACCGGCGTGCCCTTCGCATTGACCGGGGGCATCGTGGCGCTATGGCTGCGTGGCATACCGCTATCGATCTCGGCCGGGGTGGGCTTCATCGCCCTGTCCGGCGTGGCGGTGCTGAATGGCCTGGTGATGATTTCTTTCATCCGCTCGCTGCGGGAAGAGGGGCTGGGCCTGGAGGCGGCGGTGCGCGAAGGCGCGTTGACACGCCTGCGTCCGGTGCTGATGACGGCGCTGGTGGCCTCTCTGGGCTTCGTGCCGATGGCCTTGGCGACAGGCACGGGTGCCGAGGTGCAGCGTCCGCTGGCCACGGTCGTCATCGGCGGCATCCTGTCGTCCACGGCGTTGACGCTGCTGGTTCTGCCTGTGCTCTACCGCTGGGCGCATACGTGGCGCGAGCGGGCGCAAGATGCACCCATTCCCCGTGACCTGCCATCACCACCATGACCACAAAGCTCCGTCTGGACATTCCCCTTGTACTGCCACAGATAACTATCGCCGAGGACATTTGCGTCAAGCGCCTGATCGAGGATCTGCAGGGCCGCAAGGGCATCGATGCTGTGCATGTGCGCGCCGCCGAGGCTGGGGCTTCGGCCCAATTGTGCGTTCACTACGACCCGCAGGCGCTGCCCCTGGCACGCATCCGCGAGATCGTAAAGGCGGCTGGCGCGCGCATCACCGAACGCTTTGGGCACGTGCTGTGGCAGGTTGACGGTATCGGCCACGTGCGACGAGCCCAAACGGTGGCCGAGCATCTGCGCGGCCTGCCCGGTGCGCAGGAGGCTGAGGCCAGCGCTGCGGGATTGGTACATGTGGACTTCGACCGCCAACTGACCTCGGAGCAGTCGATCCTCGCCTCCTTGGCCAATTTGGGTGTTTGGCCGCAGGCAGATGCGGCGCCTGCTGAAGAAACGCCCAGCCATGGCGAGCCGGGGCATCGGCATGTGCAGGGCGAGCAGGACGATCATGAGCACGCACATGGCGGCCTGCTTGGTGCCAACACCGAGATGATATTCGCCCTGAGTTGCGGCGCGTTGCTGGGCCTAGGGGTGATGGTCGGAAAGCTAGTGCCGGGAGCGCCCAACTGGCTGCCATGGGCCTGCTTCGTCCTGGCCTACGGTTTCGGTGGTTTTTTCACGCTGCGCGAGGCGTTCGACAATCTCAGGCTCCGGCGTTTTGAGATCGACACCTTGATGCTGGTGGCGGCGGGCGGCGCCGCAGCCCTAGGCTCATGGGCCGAGGGTGCGCTGCTGCTGTTCCTGTTCAGCCTTGGCCATGCGCTGGAGCACTACGCGATGGGCCGCGCTAAGCGCGCCATCGAGGCGCTCGCGGAGCTGACGCCGGATACTGCAGTGGTACGGCGCGACAGCCTGACGCAGGAAGTTCCCGTGGAGGAATTGCGCGTCGGCGATATCGTGCTGGTGCGGCCGAACGAGCGCTTGCCGGCCGACGGCTTCATCGTGCAAGGCCACTCGGCGATCAACCAGGCACCAGTGACTGGCGAGAGCATCCCGGTCGACAAGCGCCCTGTGGAGGATGCGGCGTTGGCGCGCGTTCGGCCGGATGGCGTGGAATCCGCGGCACGCGTATTCGCAGGCACCATCAATGGCGCGGGGGGCTGGAAATCGAGGTGACGCGCAACTCTACTGACTCCGCGCTGGCGCGGGTGGTCAAGATGGTCAGCGAGGCCGAGACTCGGCAGTCGCCGACCCAGCGCTTCACCGCCAAGTTCGAACGCATTTTTGTTCCTGCCGTGCTGGGACTGACGTTTCTGCTGCTGTTCGCCTGGGTGGTGGTTGATGAGCCCTTTCGCGACAGCTTTTATCGCGCGATGGCCGTGCTGGTGGCGGCGAGCCCTTGTGCGCTCGCGATCGCTACGCCCAGCGCAGTACTGTCGGGCATCGCCCGAGCTGCGCGCAGTGGCGTGCTAATTAAAGGCGGTGCGCCGTTAGAGGAACTGGGCTCGCTCGACGCGTTGGCCTTCGACAAGACCGGCACGCTAACCGAGGGACGCCCCCGCATCACCGATGTGGTGGCCGTTGACGGAGCGAGCGAGGAGGAACTGCTGGCCGTGGCGGTGGCCGTTGAATCACTCAGCGATCACCCATTGGCGGCCGCGATTGCGCGTGACGGGCGAGAGCGTCTGGCAGGTCGGCCAGAGTCGGCTGCCGATGGATTACAGAACCTGATAGGCCGCGGTGTTACCGCCAAGCTGACGGGCGAGTCGGTGTGGATAGGTAAGGCCGAAATGTTCGGCGTCGCGGATGTGCCGACGCTGGGTGCTGCCGCACAAGCCGCAGTCGAACGCTTGCGTGAGCGCGGCCGTACCACCATGGTGGTACGCCGTGGTCCGCGCGATCTGGGTGCAATAGGTCTGCTAGACACGCCGCGCGCCGGCGCGCGCGAGGCCTTGCAGGCGCTGCGTGAACTGGGGATCAGGCGCATGATCATGATTTCGGGCGATCACCGTAAGGTTGCGGAGGCGGTGGCCAGCGAGGTCGGAATCGACGAAGCCTGGGGCGACCTGATGCCCGAAGACAAGGTGGAGGCAATCCGCAGGCTGCGCCAGGAGACCAAGGTCGCCATGGTCGGCGATGGCGTCAACGACGCCCCTGCGATGGCCAATGCGACAGTCGGCATTGCAATGGGCGCAGCCGGATCGGACGTCGCGCTGGAAACGGCGGACGTGGCCTTGATGGCCGATGACCTGCGGCGCCTGCCATTCGCGGTGGGCCTGAGCCGGCATGCCCGCACGGTGATCCGACAGAACGTGTTTGCCAGCCTGGGTATCGTGGCGATCCTGGTGCCCGCGACGATCATGGGGCTGGGCATCGGGGCGGCGGTGGCCGTGCATGAAGGCTCGACGCTGCTGGTCGTCTTCAACGCGCTGCGGCTACTGGCTTACCGCGGCAAATGACACCCGTGCCACCCTCTCGGGACGCAGCATGAAGGTCGCAGAGCAGGCAGACCTTGCTGCGCCCAGACCGCCAAGTGTGGCGTGTATGGATAGTTGCTCAGGCAATCCCCGTCCCACACTGGGAACAGAATTTTGCACCGCCTTGCAACGCAGAGCCGCACTGGGCACATACCGAGGGCGCCGCAGGTTTGCCGCATTGCTGACAGAACCGCGAACCGATTGCATTCATTGCCTTGCAGTGCGCGCATTGAATACCCTGTGTATCCAGCGTAGCAGGTACTCTGCTGCTGTGGCGGTCAGGGCGGCCATGGTGACCACCATCATGATGGTTTCCCAAGAGCTTGTTGAAGATACCCATACTCAGTTGCGAAAGAGTTCCTCACGCGCCAGTCGCCCCTGGGGCGACTCATTGCGCAACTCGTCGATGACTTGCTGGCGCGTTTTTGGGGCCTGCGCACTCTTCGCGGGTGCTGGCAAGCCGCGCTGGATTAGTGGCAACGTGCCGTCCGCCTTGGCGGCCTCTAGTTCCACCCTGACATCGGCGCGCGTTTTTGTAGACCTCCAATGCTCCGGAGCATATCGAACCGATTCGCCATTGCCGTTATGCCAGATGGAGTCGGCGTGCGACAGGGCGGGCACAGCTAAAAGCCCGGCGACGATGAGCGAAGTAAAGAATTTGCGGGTCATGAAGAACACTCCTATCCACTTCAATGGGCGGACTTGCTGCAAAGCCGGCAAGTCCTATCGGCATGAAGCAAATGTAGGCAATGACCCCCAACAGAAAGGAGTCCTGTGCATGACAGTTCTGTTGCATTCTGCTTTCCATTGCGGGGACTAGTGCATGAAGTTGTTGATAGTTGAAGACGAGGTCAAGCTGGCCGAATACCTGCACAAGGGCCTTTCCGAGGAGGGCTATGTTGTGGAGGTGGCGCACAATGGTGTGGATGGCTTGCACCTTGCGATGGAAGGCACATACGACCTGATCGTCCTGGACGGCATGTTGCCGGGCATCGACGGCATGGGAGTGCTGACCGCGCTGCGGCAATCCAGGCAAACACCCGTGCTGATGCTGACAGCGCGAATGCGTGTCGAAGACCGGGTGCGCGGATTGAAGGCAGGGGCAGACGACTATCTGGTCAAGCCCTTTGCTTTCACCGAACTGGTGGCGCGGATCGAGGTTTTGCTCAAACGCACCCGTCCGCTCCCGGCCAGTCACGAAGCCCTGACGCTGACGATCGTCGACCTGCACTTGGATCTGGCGCGAAGGCGGGCGGAACGAGCGGGCAAACGGCTTGACCTGACAGCCAAGGAGTTTCAACTGCTGTCTCTGCTAATGCGTAGGCAAGGTGAAGTGCTGTCACGCACCGAGATTGCGGAGCAGGTTTGGGATGTCACTTTTGACCTTGGCACCAATGTGATCGACGTGGCGATACGGCGCCTGCGTGCCAAAATGGATGTGCCGTTCGAGCAACCATTGCTCCACACCGTGCGTGGCATGGGCTACGTGCTGGAGGTTCGGGCAGAGTGACCAGGCAGCCCAAACGCTCACTGGGGCATCGCCTTTCGCTGTGGCTAGCGCTGCAAAGCCTGGCAGGTCTGGCAGTGGTTTGTACGGTGGTGTACGTCACCACCCTGCTGGCTTTTGAGGCGCGTCAGGGTAAGGCTCTGGCGGACAAGGAGATGCAAGTACGTCACCTGTTGTCCGACACTGCTGAGGTGGCGGATGCACGGGCATTGAGGCACAGGCTCGACGACTTTCTGATTGGTCACCAGGACATGTCCCTGACACTGCGGCGTGCTGACGGCACGTTGTTTTATGGCGACTCAGAGGCAGTGCCGAACCATGAGGATGTGAATCTGCGCGTGCTGAAATTTGACGTGCCCGCACCCGTCGCTGTCGGTGTGCCCCTGCATGCTGAACTGCGGCTGGATACGCACGGTGATCGACTCCTGCTGTCTCGTATTAGCCTGGCGTTGCTGGTAGCAGCTTTGATTGGGGTGGCCGTGATATCGGTCAGCGGATATGCCCTCGTGCAGCGTGGATTGAGACCGGTGCGCGACTTGGTTGCGCAAACACGGCAACTGGCTGCAGACACCTTGCACAAAAGGCTGGATGGATCAACGCAACCCGAAGAGTTGATGCCCTTGGTTGTGCAGTTTAATGAGCTGCTAGCCCACCTCGAACGAGCCTACGAGCAGGTAGAAGGATTCAATGCGGATGTCGCGCACGAGCTTTGTACCCCGCTGGCTACCTTGATCAGCGGCACAGAGCTGGCACTGCGCAAGGCTCGAAGTGCCGAAGAGCTGCGGGATATTCTGGGCTCCAACCTGGAAGAACTGCACCGCATTTCCGATATCGTCCGGGATATGCTGTTTTTGTCCCGGGCTGATCGGGGGGCGCTTGCCCGCCGCAGCCCAGTCAGCAGCCTGGCTACACTGGCACACAAGGTCGCCGACTATCACGAGGCGGGCTTGGCGGACGCAGAGTTGCGCCTAGAGATTGCTGGCGATGCGCAAGGGGAATTCGACGATGCGCTGCTGCAGCGTGCA
Source organism: Ottowia sp. VDI28 (assembly GCF_049532675.1). NCBI lineage: Bacteria > Pseudomonadati > Pseudomonadota > Betaproteobacteria > Burkholderiales > Comamonadaceae > Ottowia > Ottowia sp. VDI28. The sequence continues at coordinate 5,334,399 of NZ_CP149820.1, forward strand.
ATCTCCAACCTGCTGTCTAACGCGACACGGTATGCACGGTTACAAACTACTGTCCGCGTGGAAATCCAGGACCTGGCTGGTCAGGTGCGCCTGCTGGTTATGAATCAGGGTGACACTATTGCTCCGGAACACCTTCCTCGCCTATTTAATCGCTTCTACCGGGCTGATCCCTCTCGCAGTGGCGCGGTCCACAACCATGGACTCGGCTTGGCCATCGTCGCAGCCATCGCGCGCATGCATGGCGGTGAGCCGCAGGCCGATTCGAAAGACGGTGTGACGACGATTGGGCTCAGCATACTGAGCAATGGCAGATGCCGCTAATTCAACGATATCTTTGGATGGTGCCCAAGCTCCCATGAAACCCCAGTGTCATGCATGGTCGCGGCGAGCTGTTGGCCCAGGCGCCGTTCGATCACGGGCTTCCACAGCACGAGGCTAAATCTCGGCGCGCCATCCCTGGTGATCGCTTCCTAGACGGCGTCCGTGCAGAACTCGGTGTCCATCGAGATCGACACCCGGCCAGGCCAGCACCCGGCGGCTGTACCAGTCGATCCCCGCCGCCAGATACACGGAGCCTCGGGCATCGGGATATAGCTGATGCCCATAGCCCAGACCTGGTTGGTACGCGTCATGGGCAGCGTGCGCAGCAGATACGGATAGATCTTGTGGCCCGAGGCTTTCTTGCTCGTGTCAGGCCTTTTGTAGAAGACCGTGATCGCCAGTCGACGCATCGGTGTGGTCATGCGCTTGCGGCCCACGGTAACACCTTCACCGAGTAACAGGTCACGCAGCATTCGCGCCCCGGCGAATGGTAGCTCCAGGTGTAGCTCGTCGATACGCCGCATCAGCTTGAGATCGGCAGCGCGTGCGCGTGCTCGCGCTCAATCATCGCTTTACGCTCAGCAGGCTGGCCTTGCTGAGCGCGCCGGACAAAGATCGATCTCCAGGGCCTCTTGGCCGATCTTGGCATGCAGGTCCCTTCAAATCCACCACCGGCTCTGCCGAGGAGGGCTCGCCACCGAACACGTCGGCCCCCCGGCTCAGCAGCTGGTAATTCCAGTCCGTGATCTGATTGGAGTGTCCGTCATGCTGCTGCGCTAGCTCGGCCAGCGTCTTGTCGCCACAACCGGCGGCCAGCGCCGAGGGGGTCTTCTGCTCATAAGTGATCTAGTCTTCACAGGCGATATCCTCGCCAGCAGGAGCAGTTTCCACACTTATCGGATTATTCAGATTTCCGAGGCCAACTCTGCCCCGGCGGGTGCTGGGCTTGTTGCGCTGTTTGGAGTGGTCGTCCATGAAACTTCACGCACAGCTCGGCAACGGGAGGGGCCTTGCGTGTCTGGGCTTTGGCGGCACCGGGGGTCGCCACTCCGGCGCATCTCGGCTAGCCATTTCTGGGCTAGAGAGCGGGCTTGCTCAACGGTCCGCCCCCAATACAGGCCCAAGGCAGGCTTGCGGCGTTCGCCAGCGTTCGTGCGGTACTAGAGCATGAGCACCTCGCTGGCCCGCTAGTGCAATCTTGCATAGGAATGCCGAGTACCAGTGTGTCCCGGAGTTCAATAGCCTGCGCCTGAGGCTGTGCCGCATCCACAGCGGACTTGGTGAGCTTGATTTTTGCCACAATGACTCCTCGGAAAGACCCGGTTTCCAGGGGCCGCAGGAAGCCACGAGGCAGGCAGCCGGATCAGATTTCAGAAAGCACCGGCATATGTTGACCTCACCTAAATTATTGATAAATCTGCTGTATCGAGCTTCGGCGTAGGCCAGCAAAGTTCGGCGCTGGCATCATGGTGAAACAAAAACCGCCCGAGGGCGGCTTTAGAGATGATTTGCTGCTGAACATACGCTACCCCATATGGGAGCGTATGAGGCAACATCAAAATCAGAAGTTGTGGCGGATGCCCAGGCCGTAGTTGTTCTTGTCGTCCACGCGCAGACCAGCCACGTACACAAAGGTACGCTTGGACATGGCGTATTTGCCTTCCAGCAAGAAGTTGGTGTACTTCTTGCCACCGTCGTTCTTACGATCGCGAGCGACGTCGGCAGTCACGGTGAAGGCGCCAAATTGAGCGCGGCCACCGATGGTGAAGCCTTCGCGGCGGACACCGTCGCGGCGAGCGTTGTAGGAAGTTGCGACGGCAAAGGTGCCGAAGTTGTACTGACCACCCAGAGACCAGTTGGTCTTGCCGCCGCTCAGCTTGTTCATGGACAGGCCAGCACCGATCGGGCCGTTTGCGTAGATGACGTTGGCATCCCACTTGGATTGGTCGGTGGCGCTGTTGCCTTTAGCGATATAACCGACTTCAGCGCTGAAGCCGCCCAGACCGTCAGGAGTCTTGTAGCTGAACTGGCTGTTGTTACGAACAGCACCACCGCCGTAACCGTACGTGTTCCCAATCAGGTTGTAGTTGGTGATACCGGTCAGTTCCCAAGCAGCAACGCCGTAGAACGAGGGGCTCAGAGTACGACCCATCTGGAAAGTACCCCAGTTGCCACCGATCCACATCTTGGCAGTACGAGCCCAGAAGCCGTCGCCGGAGGCCACGGTAGCACCGTCGTTCAGGGACAGGCCGGTTTCAAAGTTGAAACCGACTTTCAGGCCGCCACCCAGGTCTTCAATACCGCGCACGCCCAGACGGGAATTACCGTTGTTCATGGTGGTGCTGCTGCCCATTTTGGTCTTGTCACCGGCCAGTTTCACCACACCAGCGTCAGCCACGCCATACAGGGTGACGGAAGATTGAGCCATCGCGGCACCGGAGGCAGCCAGCACTGCCAGGGCAATCAGAGATTTTTTCATTGCAAGTTCTCCAAGGTTAAACATAGGGCGCCGGTGCGAAGGGTCCGTCTGCGATTCCCGCCGGTTCCCCGGGCCAACCTCCCCTTCTGGGAAGTTGTTGCTATTGCACCAGACATGCCTCGAACTTGCAAAGCCTTCGGCAATGAATCACGCTTGAGCGCGCCGTTTCGTTGCACGAAGACAACAAGCGCAGGCAACCCGTGGGCTGCCTACAACATATGTAACCAAAAGAAACTTGCTAAGCGGAACGATCGAAACCGTTCCGCTCGCCGGATACCGCCAAATTAGAAGTTGTGGCGGAGACCCAGGCCGTAGTTGTTGGTGTCGTCCAGACGCAGACCTGCCACGTACACGAAGGTACGCTTGGACAGTGCGTATTTGCCTTCCAGCAGGAAGTTGGTGTACTTCTTGCCAGCATCGTTCTTGCGATCGCGAGCGATGTCGGCGGTCACGGTGAAGGCGCCGAACTGAGCCTGGCCACCCACGTTGAAGCCTTCGCGACGGACACCGTCACGACGGGCGTTGTAGCCAGCGGCCACTGCGAACGTACCGAAGTTGTACTTGCCACCCAGCGCCCAGTTGGTCTTGCCGCCGGTCAGCTTGTTGGCTGCCAGAGAAGCAGCGATCGGGCCGTTTGCGTAGATGACGTTGGCATCCCACTTGGACTGGTCGGTGGCGCTGTTGCCCTTGGCAACGTAGCCGACTTCAGCGCTGAAGCCACCCAGACCTTCAGGGGTCTTGTAGCTGAACTGGCTGCTGTTACGTGCATTGGCACCCACATAACCGTAGGTGTTGGCGATCACGTTGTAGTTGGCGGTGCCGGTCAATTCCCAAGCAGCTACAGCGTTGTAGCTAGGGGAGAACGCACGGCCCATCTTGAAGGTACCCCAGTTGCCGCCCACCCACAGGTTGGCTTGACGCGACCAGAAGGTGCCATCAGCGGAACCGTCATTGAGCGACAGGCCGGATTCGAAGTTGAAACCAACTTTCAGACCGCCACCCAGGTCTTCAACGCCACGCACGCCCAGACGGGAAGTGCCGTTGTTCATGGTGGTGCCGCTGCCCATTTTGGTCTTGTCGCCAGCCAGCTTGACCACACCAGCGTCAGCCACGCCGTACAGGGTCACAGAGGATTGAGCCATCGCGGCACCGGAGGCCGCCAGCACTGCCAGGGCGATCAGAGATTTTTTCATTGCAAGTTCTCCAAGGTTTAAACATAGGGCGCCGAGGCAAGCTTCTGCATGCGACGCATTGCAGCTGCCGGAGCCAACCTCCACGTATGCGGGGAAGCTGGCTCTATTACATCAGACACACAGCGGCTGAACAACGAAATCAGCACTTTTCTGGCTTTTTTTGTTGCTATGCAGCAACTACCCTGTTTTCATAGACAGAAACACTGTCATTTCTGGAAACAAATATGACATATTTGTTGCTATGCAGCAATCAGCCGGGTACATCCCTCTTCACAACTCCCATTGCTTGCCATTTCCCGGCTACCATTTGCCCACCATGAGCTTCACTGACCGCCTACTCTCCGCCGCGGACAGCGGCCTGCGAACCCTGTTCGCCGAGCCCCGCGCCGCCCGGCCCAGCCCCGCCACCAGCGCCCCATCGAAAGATGCCGTGCTCTCACCCGAGGAACGGCGCTTGTCGGGCGCCCTGATGCGAGTGAACCACGTGGGCGAGGTCTGCGCCCAAGCCCTCTACACCGCACAAGCGCTAACCACCCACGACGAGGCGCTACGCCGTCAGCTGGAAGCCGCCGCACGCGAGGAAACGGACCATCTGGCCTGGACCAGCGAACGGCTTCAGGAGCTGGGCGACCGGCCTTCTCTGCTCAACCCCCTCTGGTATGCAGGCGCCTTCGGCATCGGCCTGGTGGCCGGAAGGGTTGGAGGCGACGCCCTGAGCCTGGGTTTCGTGGTGGAAACCGAGCGCCAGGTGGAAGCCCACCTGGCCGGACACATGGATCGCCTGCCCAAAAATGATGCGCCTTCGCGCGCCATCGTGGCGCAAATGAAGAAAGACGAGGCGCAACACGCCGATGCCGCATTGCAAGCCGGAGGAGCTGAGCTACCCCTGCCGGTACGCGGGCTGATGCGGTTGGCCGCCCGGGTGATGACCGGCACGGCTCACTATATATGAGGGGTAATTTACCCGTTGGCTTAAGGGTTTTCCCCTAAGCCTCACTGGCCTGCTCAGAACATGCTTGCCATCTGGTCGCAAGCTCCTTTTTCCCGTCATTCCGGCGAAAGCCGGAATCCAGCGACGGCGCACCATCCACCGCGGCTGGCGGATACCGGCTTTCGCCGCTATGACGCTGATGGTGCAGTCTCAGGAAACGACCAAAGTAACGCCGAGACCGCAAACACGCGCTCAAGCCACTTCTACAAGCTCAAATGAAGTGGTGATCTCGGCTGTCTTGCCCAGCATGATGGTAGCGGAGCAGTATTTATCGTGGCTCATGGCAATCGCCCGCTCCACGGCCGGGGCTGGCACGCCCTTGCCACTGACGGTGAAATGCATATGTATCCGGGTAAATACCTTGGGATCGGTCTCGGCGCGCTCACTGTTGAGTTTGACCGAGCAGCCCCGCACGTCGTGGCGGCCACGCTTCAGGATCAGCACCACATCGTAGGCGGTGCAACCGCCCGCGCCAGCCAGCACTGTTTCCATGGGGCGAGGCGCCAGGTTCTGGCCGCCGTTCTCAGGTTTGGCCGCATCGGGCGCGCCGTCCATCGCGATCACATGGCCGGAGCCGGTTTCAGCCACGAAGCCCATGCCTGAACGCGTCCCAGCTACCCCAGTCCAGCTCACCGTACATTCCATTTTCTGCAGCTCTTGGTTATTTATGAACGGGCCAAAGCGTAGCGGATTCGGCACAACACCCCGCCGTCCCGAGAAAAACTGCGCATTTTTACAAGGTGATGTGTTGCATCGCAGCAAATTTCTCTGAAAACGCTATACTTTTCGCTACACTACGCATTAAGCAAGCGGGGTTTCCCTGCCAACGGTTGTCTCCTCCACCCCTTTCAAAGGTGGATTCAAGCCCCGGGCCGCAAGGTCTCGGGGCTTTTTTTATGTCTGCCGCCAGGCCACGCAGAGCAGGAAAGCGCGGGTCTTTTTTTCGAGTTGCCTATGACTTCCCCTTCCGTACAGGCCGGCCAAGCACCGCGCCTGACCACCACTGACTATCTCAAGCAGGTTCTCACGGCGCGCGTCTATGACGTGGCCATCGAGTCCGACCTGGATCCCGCACGCGCCCTGAGCCGCCGCTTGCACAACAAGGTGCTCCTGAAACGGGAAGACCAGCAACCGGTGTTCTCCTTCAAGCTGCGTGGTGCCTACAACAAGATGGCCAACCTGACGCCCGAGCAGCTCAAGAATGGCGTCATCTGCGCCTCGGCCGGCAACCATGCGCAGGGCGTGTCGCTGTCCGCGCATCGGCTGGGCACGCGCGCGGTCATCGTCATGCCCGTCACGACACCCCAACTCAAGGTGGATGCGGTCAAGACCCTTGGCGGCGAGGTGGTGCTGGCCGGCGAGAGCTATTCCGACGCTTACGACCATTCGGTCAAGCTGCAGCGCGAGCAAGGCCTGACGTTCATCCATCCCTTCGACGACCCCCTGGTCATTGCCGGGCAAGGCACCGTCGCGATGGAAATCCTGCGCCAGCACCAAGGCCAGCTTGACGCCGTGTTCGTCGCCATCGGCGGTGGCGGCCTCATCAGTGGCGTGGCGAGCTACATCAAGGCCGTGCGGCCCGAGATCAAGGTGATCGGCGTTCAGATGGCCGATTCCGATGCCATGGCGCAATCCGTAGCGGCCGGGGAACGCGTCACGCTGGCCGATGTCGGCCTGTTCGCTGACGGCACGGCCGTGAAACTGGCAGGCGAGGAAACCTTCCGCATTGCACGTGAGTTGGTGGATGAATACATCCGCGTTGATACCGACGCCGTTTGCGCCGCCATCAAGGACGTGTTCATCGACACCCGCAGCATCGTGGAGCCTTCGGGCGCCATGGCGGTGGCCGCCATCAAGCAGTATGTGGCCACGCACAAGACCAAGGGTGAGACCTACGCCGCGATTCTTTCGGGCGCCAACATGAACTTCGACCGCCTGCGCTTCGTCGCCGAACGCGCCGAAGTGGGGGAGGAACGCGAAGCCTTGTTCGCGGTGACGATCCCGGAAGAGCGCGGGAGCTTCCGCCGCTTTTGCGAGGGCATCGGACAATTGCCTGGCGGCGCACGCAATGTGACCGAATTCAACTACCGCATCAGCGACGCCGCGTCAGCCGGCGAAGCGCACGTATTCGTGGGCCTGACCACACACAGCAAAGGGGAGTCTCCGCGGATCGCCGCCGCTTTCGAGCGCCAGGGCTTTGCCACGGTCGATCTCACCCGGGACGAGCTGGCCAAGGAACATGTCCGCTACATGATCGGGGGCCACTCTGCCCTGGCCCGTGACGAGCGCCTGCTGCGCTTCGTGTTCCCCGAACGCCCGGGCGCGCTGATGAAGTTCCTGAGCCTGATGCGGCCGAACTGGAATATCTCTCTTTTCCATTACCGCAACCAGGGTGCGGACTACGGCCACATCCTGGTCGGCATGCAGGTACCGCAAAGCGACGACACCGCGTTCAGAAGTTTCCTGGATGAACTGAGCTACCCATGGGTGGAGGAAACGAACAACCCAGCGTATCGGCTGTTCCTGAAATAAGCCCGCGTTGAAATTAACGGGAAGCCTGGGGCACTGAGGGCCGCGCCGGTGGCTGCATGGGCGCCAACGAAGGCCGTGCCGGGGCTTGCACAGGAGCGGGCGGCGCCACAGCGTCCTTGGTACTGGACCGCTCGGACATCGCAGGCATGTGCAAGGTAGCCTCCCGCGTACCGCTGGTGATCACTGGCGGCGCGTGGCGACACGGACTTGAGCGTCCATCCGCCCTCTACCTCCGCCCCGACGCGAAACGGCTTCGCGGGCTTGTCGCTCACAGCGATCAACGCCGCGCCACGCCCATCGTGCGTGACCACGCCGCGCAAAGCCAGGCGGCTGACCACATCGGGCGCGGCCGTAGCGCCGCTGGCAGGCCCTTTCGCACCCAGAGCGCGTGCCACGACCTCGGTATCCACGGTCACCGCCTGCCCGATGCCGGCCGCGGGCGGCACCGCCTGCCCCTGGGCGCCACTGGCGCGCAAGCCCCAATAAAGCGCACTGCCCGCCGCCAACGCCCACACCAGCAGCGTGGTGGTGCCCACTACCAGCCGCTGTGAAGCGATAGGAGATCTCATGGCTGGGAAAGAAAACAATTCATCATGCCGGCCCGGGCGGAAATAACGGAGCGGTTCAGCACCTTCCCGAAAGCAAAAGCTGTCATCATCAGGCGATTATCATTGAAGCGCCTTGCTTTCCGGACTGCTTTTTCATGACACTTTCCCGCCCTCTTCTGGCCCGCTGGCGCCGTGCCGCTGGTTTTACCCTGATCGAATTGATGGTCGTGCTGGTCATCATCGGCGTGCTGGCGGCACTGATCGTGCCGAACGTGCTCGACCGCACCGATGATGCCCGCGCCACGGCGGCCCGCACCGACGTGCACAACATCATGCAGGCCCTCAAGCTCTACAAGCTGGACAACCACAGCTTTCCCACGGCCGAGCAAGGGCTGCAAGCGCTCATCGCCCGCCCAGCTTCTCCCCCTTGCCCGGCAACTGGAGGCCTTATCTCGAAAAGCTTCCCAATGACCCCTGGGGCCGTCCCTATCAGTATCTGAACCCCGGGGTGAAGGGCGAAGTGGACGTCATGAGCTTTGGCGCGGACGGCCAGAGTGGCGGCGAGGGCAAGAACGCCGACATCGGCAGCTGGCAATAGAAACAAAACGCGACTTTCTCCCAATCGACATGAAACGGCCGGGCGCGCGCGACGATCCCGACGCTCGCGGCTTCACGCTCATCGAGCTGATGGTGGTGATCGCCGTGATCGCCATCGGCACCGCGGTCGCCAGCCTGGCTTTGCGCGACAGCACGGCGGACATCCTGGCGCGCGATGGCGAGCGGCTGGCGGCGGTGCTTGAATCGGCGCGCGCGCGTTCGCGTGCCGCGGGTGTCGCGGTGCATTGGCGGCCGACACCCCAAGGTTTTGTATTCGATGGGCTGCCTCCAGGCGGAGAGCCGCTGCCCACGCGGTGGCTCGACAGCCAGACCGTTGCGGTCGGCAATGCGCCGCTGCTGCTCGGTCCCGACCCCTTGATCGGCCCCCAGGCGGTGCTGATCCACCGCGCGGGCAGCAGCCAGCCGCTGGTGCGCATTGCCACCGATGGGCTGCGCCCATTCGCAGTGACCACGATCACGCCATGATCCGCCCGTCTCGCGGCTTCACATTGGTCGAGGTGCTGGTGGCGCTGGCCATTACCGCCATCGCGCTGGTGGCAGGCCTGAAGGCCACGGCCGCTCTCACCAGCAACTCCGAACGCCAGGGGCATGCCTTGCTGGCGCAGATCTGCGCTGAAAACCAGTTGGTGGCGCTCCGGCTCGCGCGGCAGTTGCCAGGCGTGGGCGACAGCACCATCGAGTGCGTGCAAGCCAATCTGGCCCTGCAGGTCCAGTTAAGTGTGCGGCCCACCCCCAACCCCAACTTTCGCCGCATCGACACGGCGGTGACCGACGGCGGCGTGCAGATCCTGCGGCTGTCCACCATCATCGGGCGGAATTGATGATGCCCAAGTCCCGAGGTTTTACTCTGATTGAGGTGCTGGTAGCGCTGGCCATCATGGCGCTGATGGCGCTGCTCACCTGGCGCGGCATCGACGGCATGGCGCGCGCGCAGGAGGCCACGCGCCGCTATACCGATGATGTCCTGGCGCTGCAGGCGGGCCTCGGCCAATGGCGCGCCGACCTGGACGCCATGATGGTCTGGCAGGCCAGCAATATCGCCACCACCAGTTCCAGCACGTCGGCCATCCAGCCCCTGGTCAACCGCAGCCTCTCCTGGGATGGCAATACCCTGCGCATTACCCGCACTGCGGCCGACAATGCAGGGGCCGGCTTGCGCGTGGCCGCCTGGACGCGCCGCGCTGGCACCGGCCAATGGCTGCGCTGGCAATCGCCGCCGGTACTTACGCAGCAAGCCTGGCAAGCCGCCTGGGATGCCGCCGCCCGCTGGGGAGAAACCGCCTCGCTGCAAGGCACGCCCACCGGGGGGCGCAGGAAACAGTCATTGCCCCTGCCCAGGACTGGCAGTTGCATTACTTCCGCAATAACGCATGGACGAACCCTCTATCCAGCTCATCCGAAGGCAGCGATGCCACGGCCACGGTTCCTGACGGGGTACGGCTCATCATCACACTGGCACCGGGACAGGCCCTGACCGGCCCCTTGGTGGTGGACTGGATACGGCCCAACTTCGGGGGCGACTCATGAGCGCCGTGACCGCCGCAAGACAAAAAAGCTCCAGCGAGCGCGGCGCGGCCTTGCTGGCGGCCATGATCACCGTGGCCCTGGTGGCCACGCTGGCTGCCGCGGCGCTATGGCGCCAATGGCGTGGCGTTGAAGTCGAGACCTCAGAGCGGGCACGCGTTCAATCCAGTTGGATCCTGGGCGGCGCCCTGGATTGGGGACGGCTGATCCTCGCGGGCGATGCCCGGGAGTCCACAGTGGATCATCTGGGAGAGCCCTGGGCAGTGCCGCTGGAAGAGGCCCGCCTGTCCACCTTCCTGGCTGGCGGAGAAGCCAGCACCGAAACCGAGCGAGAAGCTTTTCTTTCAGGCCAGATCACTGATTTGCAATCACGCCTGAATATCATGAACCTGCTGATCAGCAAGGACACGGGGACAGATGACGGCAAGCAGCCTATCGATCGCTTCCGCCGCCTGTTCGAGCTCCTGGGCCTTCCCGCCGGGGAACTCGACGCCTTGCAGCGCAACCTGATCAATGCGCAGGCCGCGATGCAAAGCACCGAGACACAAAAGAGCGACGACGCGCCCCTGATGCCTCAGCGCTTCGATCAGCTCCTCTGGCTGGGCTTGACGCCCGCCACGCTGGAAACCCTGCGCCCCTATGTCACGTTGCTACCCCTGCTGAACAACAGCCCCACGCCAGTGAATCTCAACACCGCCAGCGCCCAGGTCATCTACGCTGCAGTCCCCGGGCTTGACCTGGCGGGTGCCGAAAAGCTCGTCAGTTCCCGCAGCAGCGCTTATTTTCAAGACACCCAGAAGGCCCTGAATATCGTGCAGCGCAGCGGCAGCGATGCCTTGACTTCCGACTGGGTCAGCACCACGACCAATTTCTTCGAAATTCGCGGCCGCCTGCGGCTGGACGACATAGCACTCCAGGAGATCTCGGTGGTACGGCGCATTGCCTCACCTCAGCGCCGCACCGTGCTGACATTGTGGCGCCAGCGGACCGCGCTCAATACCCTCGTGCCCGGCATGGGGCCGTAACGAAAGCTCTGGATCATGACCATGAATACGCATCCAGGCCTGAAGCGCCCTCTCACCCTCTAGAATGGCCCGCTCACATGAGCCTGCTTCTGATTGCCCTCCCCCTGGCCCGCCCGGCAGCTATGACTTCGCCACTTCGCGCGACGGTCAGACACTGGCCGCGCACGGAAGCGCTGCCCCAGCGCTGCTGCCGGATGCGGGGCGTGGGGTGGAAGTCGTCGCCGTGATTCCTTCTGCCCAACTCTCGTGGCAACGCGTGCAATTGCCCAAGGGTGTGGGTCCGGGCTCACCGCGCCTGCGCGCCACGTTGGCCGGCCTGCTGGAAGATCAACTGCTCGACGATGCGGAACAACTGCATTTCGCGCTTGAACCCGGCGCCAGCGGCGGCGGACAAGCCTGGGTGGCCGTGTGCGGCCGAGCCTGGCTCGCGGCCCACATGCATGCCCTGGAAGCAGCCGGCCGCGCGGTCAATCGCATTGTGCCCGAGCTAAGCCCCAGCAACGGGCCACTGCGCCTGCTCGTGACGGGCACGCCCGAGCGAGCCAGACTACTGGCCAGCGGCGATGCCGTACCCGGCGGCGTGCAAGCCCTTCCTTTTGAGCCAGGCGCGCTTTCGCTGCTGCCTCATCCGCCGGGCCATGCAGCCCCGCAAGCACCCGAGAGCGCACAAGGAACGCTCTCGACGGAACTCTTCGCCGAACCTGCCGTGGCGGCGCTCGCCGAGGAAGTCTTGGAACAACAGCCTGTCATTCAGCAAGCGGCGGACCGCCTGTTGGTGGCCAGCCGCTCACCTTGGGATCTGGCCCAATCCGATTTTTCGCGCGGCGGCCGCGCACGCGCAGCCAAGCGCGCTGGCGCGCTATGGCGCGACCTGATGCATGCGCCGGCATGGCGCCCTGCGCGCTGGGGTGTGGTCCTGCTGGTACTGGCGCAATTGATCGGGCTGAACTGGTGGGCCTGGGAGACACGCGCCGACCTGGCGGCACGGCGCACACGCATCGATGCCGCGCTCACCCAGACCTTTCCGAAGGTCAAGGTGGTCGTGGACGCGCCGGTACAAATGGCACGCGAAGTCGCCACGCTGCGCCAGGCCACCGGCGCCTTGTCGGCCCGCGATCTCGAACCTACCTTGAGCTCTTTTGCCTCGGTGGCACCGGAAGGCGCTGCGCCATCGGCCATTGAATTCGCAGCGGGTGAACTGCGCGCGCGCGGCGTGCAGATGGCCGCCAGCGCGCTTGCCGAAGCCAATCAACGGCTGCGGCCGCTGGGCTATCAGTTGCAGACAGAAGCCGATGCCGTGGTGCTGCGGCCAGGAAGCGCGCCATGAAGACAACCGCCCGCACAAGCCTTCAACTCGCGGCCGCGCAATGGGCGCGCCTGGATGCCCGTGAACGCCGGCTGATCAGTGTGGCGGCCACCGTGGTGGTGCTGGCCTTGCTGTGGTGGCTGACGCTTTCGCCCGCCATCAATACGCTGCGCGTGGCCGGCGAGCAACGCCAGGCGCTGGAAGCCCAGGCCCAGCAGATGCAACGCTTGCAAGCCGAGGCCGAAAAACTCAAGGCCTTGCCGAAGCTGAGCCAGAGCGAAGCCCTCAAAGCCTTGGAAACCGCCGTGAAGGATCGGCTGGGTACCGGCGGAAAGCTGAGTGTGGTTGGTGACCGGGCGAACGTGACCCTGAAAGATGTGCCCGCCGACGCCTTGGCCGAATACCTCGCCGATGCCCGCGCGAACGCCCGGGCCACGCCAGTCGAGGCGCGCCTGACCCGCGCCCCCGGCAGCGCCCCTGGCACGCCGGCACGCTGGAACGGCACGCTCTCATTGAGCCTTCCGCAACCATGAGCGCCAAGGAACGCCCCCTGGGGCTGGGCATTCGCCGGGCTGCTGATTGGCCTGCTGCTGGTGCTGGCCGTCACGGCACCAGCGCGCTGGCTGGCCGCAGCGGTGGCACTGGGGACCCGCGACATGGTTCAACTGCGCGACCCACAAGGCAGTGTCTGGTCAGGTTCCGCACGGCTGGTACTCACTGGCGGCGCCGGCAGCCAGGGCAGCGCGGCGCTGCCAGGACGGATGCAGTGGCGCCTGGAAACCTCCGGGTTGGGCGTGCGGGCGCGCGTCACCTCCGATTGCTGCACGCCGGGCGAGCCGCTCGATCTGCGCGTGATGCCGCGCTGGGGCGGCGCGCAACTGATGTTGGCCGACAGCAAGACCCAGTGGCCCGCGGCCGTGCTGACGGGCTTGGGGACGCCGTGGAACACCATTCAGCCTCAGGGGGAGCTGTCACTGTCCACCAAAGGGCTTTCAGTAGAATGGTTGGCTGGCCGGATAGCCATGGAAGGCGGCGCGGAACTTACCGCGCGCCATATGTCTTCACGGCTGTCCACCTTGCAACCCATGGGCTCCTACCGCATGACGCTCACCGGCGGCGACTCTCCCTCATTCGATCTGTCCACTCTGGAAGGCGCGCTGCGCCTGTCCGGCAAGGGCCAGTGGGTCGGCTCGCGCCTGCGTTTCAATGGGGAAGCCAGCGCGGCCCAGGGCATGGAAGCCCAACTGGCCAATCTGCTCAACATCCTGGGCCGCCGCCAAGGCGCGCGCGCCATCATCACGCTCGGTTAATCTCTGCATGAGTGCTCTACCTTCCAGCCATCCGGCAACGCCCCGATCTTCTGCCTGGCGGAGCTGGCCGAAGCAGCGGATGGCCGTGACCATCCTGGCCGCTTGTGCGAGCTCTTTCATCGCCGGCAGCCACGTGCACGCGCAGGACACCCCGAAAGCACACGGCGGTAACGTTACGCTGGATTTCGCCAATGCCGAAATCGATGCCGTGGCACGCACCATGGCCACGATCACAGGCCGCAATGTGGTGGTGGATCCGCGCGTCAAGGGCACCATGACGCTGACCTCCACTGCGCCAGTGAACGCCAGCCAGGCCCTGCGCCTGTTCCAGACCCAGTTGCGCACGCAAGGCTTCGCGCTGGTGGAAAACAACGGCATCTACCTGGTCATCCCCGAATCCGAAGCCAAGCTGCAAAGCGGCAGCGTATCGGCAGGAACCAAACCGGCGGGCGGCGGCCAGATCCAGACGCAGATCTTTCGCCTCACGCACGAGAACGCCAACAACCTCGTGCCCGTTCTGCGCCCGCTGATCAGCCCCAACAACACGATCAACGTCAATCCCGGCACCAACTCGCTGGTGATCACCGACTACGGCGACAACCTTCAACGTCTGGCGCGCATCATTGCCTCTCTCGACGTGTCCAATGCGACCGGCGTGGAGGTGGTGCGCCTGAATTACGCCGTGGCCTCCGATCTCGCACCGCTGATCGCCAGGCTGCTTGAAACAGGCGGCAGCGCCGGAGGGGCGGTCACGCCCAGCGCCGTGCCAGGCCAACCAACTCAAGCCACCGCCGCTGCCGCGTCGGCCGCCAGCGGCGGCGATGGCAGCTACCGCACCACATTGGTCCCCGAGCCGCGCAGCAATGCCATCATCGTGCGCGCCGCGAACTCTGCTCGGCTGGCCCAGGCCAAGGCGCTCATCGAGCAGCTCGATCAACCACCCGCTACCCGCCCAGATGGCTCCAACGGCAACATCCACGTGGTGTATTTGAAAAATGCCGATGCCACCAAGCTAGCAGTCACGCTGCGCGCAGCGCTGGCGGCGCTGCCTGGACAGAACTCCCCCACGGGTGCGGGCGGAGCTCCCAGCGCCATGGCAGCCAGCAGCAGCGGCCTGACCAACAGCACGCCCTCCTACAGCGCGAGCAACCAGAGCACGTTCTCAGGCACGAGCAGCAGTTCCAGCAGTGGCGGCAACGGCCTGGCCAGCGGGCCGAGCATCAATGCCCAGGCCAATAACCAGCCTTCCACGGGTGGCCAGATCCAGGCCGACCCGTCCACCAACTCGCTCATCATCAGTGCGCCCGAACCTGTCTACCGGGAGCTGCGCGCCGTCATCGACCAATTGGATCAGCGCCGCGCGCAAGTATTCGTCGAAAGCCTGATCGCCGAGGTGCGCGCCGACAAGTCGGCTGAACTGGGCATCCAATGGCAGGGGCTATTCAAGGGCGGCAATACCGTTGGCGTGCTGGGCACTAACTACTCCACTGCCAACGCCAGCGGCAGCGGGAGTACCACCAACCTGATCGACTTCGCGGCCCAGTTCTATGGCTATGGGACCAGTTCCTGGAAAGGACCCACGGTGTCACCCAGCAATGGATTCAATCTGTTGCTGGGTTCGAGTTCGCTGGGCATATTGGCCAACTTCCTCCAATCCACCGGCACGGGCAATGTGCTCTCGACCCCTACGCTGCTGACACTGGACAACGAAGAAGCCAAGATCATCGTCGGGCAGAACGTGCCTTTCGTTACCGGCAGCTATACCAACACCGGCAGCAGCAGCAACACTTCGGTCAACCCCTTCCAAACCTACGAACGCAAGGACGTGGGGCTGACCTTGCGTGTGCGTCCGCAGATCAGCGAAGACGGCACCATCAAGATGGTGATCTACCAGGAGGTGTCCGACGTGGTTCCCGGCACTACCAGTTCCGCCACGGGCCCGACCACCAACAAGCGCGCCATCGAATCCAGCGTGCTGGTCAACGATGGTTCCGTCGTGGTGCTGGGCGGGCTGCTCGAAGACAAGTTCTACCGCAACGAGGACAAAGTGCCGCTGCTGGGCGACGTGCCGGTGCTGGGCAACTTGTTCAAGTCGCAAAGCCGCGCGCTGATCAAGACCAATCTGATGGTGTTCCTGCGCCCCGTCATCGTGCGCGACTCCGCCGCCACCGAGAATTACTCTCTCAACCGCTACGACTACATGCGCCGCGCGCAGGAAGGCAACCAGCCGCCCTCCAGCGTGGTGCAGCATGCCAACCAAGCTCCCGTGATGCCTGCCGTAGTGCCGGTTCACCCTGACGCATGGAAGCGCCCCGCCCCTCCGGAGCCGATGATCCCCCCCACCAGTTCACCCATGCCTGCCAGCGGCGAGAACAACTACTACGGCGGCGACAACGAGCGCAGCGATCTCTTCAGAAACTAGGGGAAAAGGCCGTCCATGCGCTATCCCCTGCCCTATGCCTTCGCCCGTACCGCAGGCTTGCTGCTGGAAGACGACGGCCAGGGCCTGACCCTGTGGCACAACGGCCGCCCTGAGGCGAGCGCTCTCGGCGAGGTCATGCGCCGCTTCGGAACGACGGAGCCGCCCCTGACACTGCAACTGGCCGATCCACACACGCTGGCCCAGCGCATCAGCGCCGCCTACTCCCAGAGCGAATCGAGCGCCGCCGCCGTGGTGAGCGAGGTGGAATCCGATGCCGATCTCTCCCGCATCATGCAGGAACTGCCGGCCGTGGAGGATCTGCTCGAATCCGCGGACGATGCGCCCATCATCCGCATGCTCAACGCCCTGCTCACGCAGGCCGCGCGCGATGGCGCCAGCGACATCCATATTGAAGCCTACGAGCGCCACAGCGCGGTGCGCTTCCGCGTGGATGGCGCGCTGCGCGAAGTCGTGCGCCCCAATCGGGCCCTGCACGCCGCGCTGATCTCGCGCCTGAAGATCATGGCCGACCTGGACATTGCCGAAAAACGCCTACCGCAAGACGGCCGCATCAGCCTTCGGTTGGGTACCCGGGCGATCGATGTGCGCGTGTCCACCATTCCCAATGCGCACGGCGAACGCGCGGTACTGCGTCTGCTCGACAAGTCCGAAAGCAAGCTGAGCCTCGAATCGGTCGGCATGCTGGGCGATGTGCTGCAGAAATTCGAACGCCTGATTGCCCAGCCGCACGGCATCATTCTGGTGACCGGCCCCACGGGCAGCGGCAAAACCACCACCTTGTATGCCTCGCTTGCGCGGCTCGATGCCACGCGCAACAACATCATGACGGTGGAGGACCCGATTGAGTATGACTTGCCCGGTGTCGGCCAGACGCAGGTCAACCCGAAGATCGACCTGAACTTCGCCCGCGCCCTGCGCGCCATCCTGCGCCAGGATCCCGACATCGTGATGATCGGCGAAATCCGCGACATCGAAACCGCCCAGATCGCCATCCAGGCATCGCTCACCGGCCACCTGGTGCTGGCCACACTGCACACCAATGATGCCGCCAGCGCCATCACACGCCTGACCGACATGGGCGTGGAGCCCTTCCTGCTCAGTTCCTCCCTGCTCGGCGTGCTGGCGCAGCGGCTGGTCCGCAAATACTGCACCACGTGCCATGGTGCCGGCTGCGACACTTGCGGCGAAACGGGTTATGCGGGCCGTACGGGCGTGTTCGAACTGCTCATGGTCGACGACCAGATCCGCGCCCAGATCCACAATCAGACCGCGGAAGCCGACATCCGGAAGACGGCTCTGGCGCATGGCATGCAATTGATGCGTGATGACGGTGAACGGCTGGTGAAGCTCGGCATCACGAGCCAGGAAGAAGTGCTGCGCGTGACGCGGGATTGAAGGTGTCAAGTAAGGCATTGGCCTACACACACCTTCACCGAAGAAGTGCAGAATGAGGTTCTCTTTGGGCAGGCCCAAGACCCCACCTATGCATCAAGACATCATCGACGGCTTGCTCCAGCCGGTGGCCCGCATTTCACCCAAGTACTTCTACGACCAGTGCGGCTCCGAACTGTTCGAAGCCATCACGCGCCTGCCCGAGTACTACCCTACCCGAACCGAACGCACCCTGCTGAAGGAGCGCGCCCACGACATTGCGCAAGCGGTGGGCGCCGTACGCACCGTGATCGAGCCAGGCGCCGGCAACGGCGAGAAAGGCCGCGTGCTGTGCGGCATTCTGCAGCCGACGCATTTTGTCGGGGTCGACATTTCCACCGAAATCCTCCAGGAAGGCATGGCACGCCTGCGCCAGGAGCAGCCCACCGTCGATGCCCGCGCCGTGACGGCCGACCTCACCAACCATCTGGAACTGCCCGAAGACATTCCCTTCGCCCACCGCCTGGTGTTCTACCCAGGTTCGTCCATCGGCAACTTCGATCCGCCGCAAGCCCTGGAATGGCTGCGCCGCGCACGCACATGGATCGACAACACCGGCGGCTTGCTGATCGGCATCGATCTACCCAAGGAACTGGCGGTACTCGAAGCCGCCTACGATGACGCAGCTGGCGTCACGGCCCGCTTCAACCGCAATGTCCTGGCGCATGTGAACCGGTTGATCGGCAGCGATTTCGATGCATCGCAGTGGTCTCATCGGGCGTTCTTCAACACGAAGGCATCGCGCATCGAAATGCACCTTGAGGCCGACCGCGGGCAACTCGTGCGCTGGCCGGGCGGCCGCCGCGAATTCGCTCAAGGCGAGCGCATTCATACGGAAAACAGCTACAAGTATCCGCTGCCGGCATTCAGCGCCATGCTTCGTGAAGCCGGCTTCACACGCGCCCGCTGGTGGACAGATGAGCGCCATTGGTTCGCACTGATCCACGCCCAGCCATGAACTTCGCACATCATGCCCATCCGCTGGCCGCGCGGTATGACGCCGTACGCGCCCATACGTTGGCGCTCGTGGCGCCACTGTCCGCCGAGGACTGCGTGGTTCAATCCATGCCCGATGCCAGCCCTGCCAAATGGCATCTCGCGCATACCACCTGGTTCTTCGAAACCTTTGTCCTGGCGGCACACGAACGCGGCTTCGCGCTGTTCCGGCCTGAGTTTCGCGTACTCTTCAATTCCTACTACCACGCCGTAGGCGATCGCCATCCGCGCCCGCAGCGCGGCCTGCTCACGCGCCCCACACTGCAGGACATACTGGCCTACAGGAAACAGGTAGACGACCGCATGCGGGCTCTGCTGACGAGCAGCAGCGGCGACGCACCCTGGCATGCGATCGTCACCTTGGGCCTGCAGCACGAGCAGCAACACCAGGAATTGCTGCTGACCGACATCAAGCACCTGCTCTCCTGCAACCCTCTCTGGCCCGCCTACCAGGACGACGCGCCGCCCCCGGCTCACATGGGCGCGCCACTGGCATGGCAAAGCTTCGATGGAGGACTCGCCGAAATCGGCCATGAAGGCACGGCCTTCGCGTTCGACAATGAATCACCACGCCATCGCGTGTACCTGGCTCCTTATGAGTTGGCCTCGCGCCTGGTCACCAACGGCGAGTTCGCCCGCTTCATTGAAGCCGGCGGGTACGAGCAGTCGACCCATTGGCTGGCCGAAGGCTGGGATTGGCGCATCGCCGGCCACGCGGACCATCCGCTGTATTGGCAGCGCACAGCCGACGGAGCCTGGGAAGAATTCACGCTGGCGGGCCGCAAGCCGCTCGATACCGCGTCTCCTGCGCTTCACATTTCCTACTACGAGGCCGACGCCTATGCCCGCTGGGCCGATGCGCGGCTACCCACCGAAGCCGAGTGGGAACACGCGGCCTTCACCTCCGGTGCGCAGGATCAGCCGGCGAACCAATGGTTCGGCTTGGCCTGGCAGTGGACACAGTCCTCCTACGCTCCCTACCCCGGCTTTCGCGCCGCCGCTGGTGCCGTGGGGGAATACAACGGCAAATTCATGGTCAACCAATATGTGCTTCGCGGCAGCTCCTGCGCCACCCCGGCCGGCCATGCGCGGCTGAGCTACCGCAACTTCTTCCCGGCCACGGCACGCTGGCAATTCACTGGCCTGCGGCTGGCACGCGACGCTTGATGCGGCTTCGGCCCTGGCCTTTTCGGCCGCTACTCCACGCCAAGCAACGAATACACGCGCGACACATATTGGCCAAACTCCGGTGTCGTCTTGAGGTGCAGTTTTCGCGGTGACGGCAGATCAATGGGAAAGCTGTCGGCCATCCTGGCGGGACCGGCTGTGAGCACGGCACATCGCGAACCCAGGAATACGGCCTCCTGAATACTGTGCGTCACCACGACGAAGGTCTTGTGGGTCTCTTCCCAGATCCTCAGCATCTCGAGATTCATCTTCTCGCGGGTGAGCGCATCCAGCGCGCCAAACGGCTCATCCATGAGCACCAGTTTGGGATCGTGGATCAGCGCGCGGGCGATGGCGGCGCGCTGCTGCATGCCCCCCGACAACTCATACGGCATCTTGTCCGCAAAACCCGCCAGCCCGACCATATCGAGCAATTGACGGGCACGCGCCTTCGCCTGCCGCCGGTCCAAACCGAGAATGTCCGCCGGCAGCAGCACGTTGTCCAGGATGTTGCGCCACTTCAGAAGGAGCGGTTGCTGGAAGACCATGCCGACGTCCCGCCCCGGATTGAAGCGCGCTGCCCCGCCCATCTGCAGCTCTCCGCCGTCGTGCGCATGCAGGCCTGAGAGGATTTTCAGCAGTGTCGACTTGCCGCACCCGGAGGGCCCCACCAGCGAAACCATGTCACCCTCGAAGATGTCCATGGTCACATCGGAGACGGCGAGAAACTCGGTGTCGCGCTTGCGGTAGACCTTGCGAAGGTTGCGCATGCGAATCAAGGGCGCCTTCACGATAGCCACCGCTCCAGGTTGCTGCGGACGAAGGCATCGTCGGCGAATTCCCTGTGCTGCCTGTAGACGCGGTCTATCTCCTGCGCCTGCCCGCTGCCCAGCCCCTCCTGCGGATCCAGGCAGAGGATGTTGTCGAGCAAGCCCTGACGCCGCAGCACTTCATGGCATCCGGCGATGCAACCATGGAAGTTGTTCGCCACATCGAAGAAGGCCGCGTTGCAATCCGTGACCCTGGAATCCAACGCCAGCACCTCAGGCGGGAGCGCGCCCCCGGCTTTTGCCAGCGCGGCCTTGACCCACGCCAACTGTTTCACGGCGGTGGAAGTCCACACGGACCAATGCCCCAGGAGGCCACCCCGGAAACGCACCTCTATCGGCCGCCCTTCGCGCATGGCCGTGAAGGGTAGCGCCAGGTCCAGCACGATGTGGTCATCATTGCCGGTGTAGAGGAACACCCTGTCCTCCGCGCCTGCGTCGACCACACCGCGCACCACATCCAGGGTCCGGTAACGGTTGAACGGGGCCACCTTGATGGCCAACACATTGGGAATGAGGGCAAAGCGCCGCCAGAAATCGCTCGACAGCACGGGACCTCCGACCACCGTCTGGAGGTAAAAACCCACGAGCGGGATCTCTGCGGCCACTTCAGTGCAATGGGCGATCAGCTCGTCCTCGCTGGCACCCGCCACCGCCGCGAGACTTAACAGCCCCGCATGGTAGCCAAGACCCACCGCAGTCCTGGCTTCAGCCACGGCCTGCGCCGTCTGCCCGCACAATCCGGCGATCATGACCATGGGCCGGCTGCTCCACTGCAGCCTGTCTTGCATCGCCGACTCCAGCACCGCGGCATACAGGCCGCGCTCACGGATGGCGAACTGGGTGGTATGCACACCGACAGCCAAGCCGCCGGCTCCTGCATCCACGTAGTAACGAGTCAGGGCGCGCTGCCGCCGCCGGTCGAATTGACGGTTCGCATCCAGCGCGAGCGGATGCGCCGGAATGACCGTGCCCTGCGCCAGCAGCGAGAGCACGTCCTGCGGAAGATCGGATCGGTTCAGGGGCATCGGAATTCCTCGGTAACGTATGGGTCGGCCACAAAGTTCAAACGTATTCAGGGACGATGGCCGTTTCATCCCTGGGCAACTGAAGAGCGCTCCTGCTCCTGATCAATATTTGCCATCCCGCTGCTCGAATTTGGTGGGCTTGCCGTACATGCGCTGCTCGCGCGAGACCCAATCAGCCACCCAGGCCATCATCTGCTTGAGCGGCACCCGCGGATAACCGAACAGGCGCTCGGCTTCGCCGGTGTTCATCAGCCAGGCGCTGGGCGCCTCCTGCCCCTGGATTTCCACGGGACGGCCGAAACGGCGCCCGAACTCCTGTGCCAGCCAGCGAATGGAGGTCGTCTCCGGCCCGCTCACGTTGAGAGGGGAAGTGGGCACGGTCGCCACCTTCAGGCACCGCAGCGCTTGTGCGTTCGCATCGCCCTGCCAGATCACATTGACATGCCCCATGGTGACGTCGACCGGCTCACCGCGCCACACCTTCAGGGCCACATCCGCCAGGACACCGTAGCGCAAGTCGATGGCATAGCTCAGGCGGAACAGCCGCCCGGGTGTACCGTGTTGCTGAGAAAAATGCTCGAACATGCGCTCCCGGCCCACGCACGATTGGGCGTATTCGCCGGGCGGGTCAGGCGGCAGGTCTTCCGGTGCGCCCTGCCCGATAACCGGGACAAACGGGTAAACGCAGGCCGTCGAAAAGGCGACGATGCGGGACGCCCGGAAGTGCTCGGCCACCATGGCCGGGACTAGCGCATTCATGGCCCAGGTCAGCGGCAGGTTGCCCTCGCCACCGAATTTGCGCCCCGCCATGAACACGATGTTCTCGCAAAGGGGCAGCGCCTGCAGCGCCGCGCGGTCAAGAAGATCGCAAGCGATAGTTTCGACGCCGTAGGCATGCAGCGCCTCCTGCACGCCCGGCTCGCTGAACCGGGCCACTGCAATGACACGCCGGTTCTTCGCCAGGGCATTGCGCGCCAGGCGAGCCAGCGTGGGCCCCATTTTCCCGGCCGCCCCCAGGATCATCAGATCACCTTCCGTGGAGGCCAGGTCATTCGCGAGATCGCGTGACGGCAAGGCCAGGTAGTCTTCCAGTTCGGCTTCGGAGGCAAATTGCCCGGGCAAGGGCTGTTGATCCAGGAAAGGACCGTTCAAGTGATCAGTAGTCATTGGAGTCTCGCGTCACGAGTGATAAAGAGCCGCTCCAGAAGCAGAACCAGCCCATAGAGAACAACGCCCAGTGCGGTGATCAGCAGCACGGCCATGAAGACCGCAGGTGTATCCAGCGAAGCCTGCACCTGAATCATCAAATAACCGAGGCCCTTGTCGGAAGCAATGAATTCACCCACCACCGCGCCCGCCACCGCCAGCACAGTGGCGACTTTCATGCCCGAGAACAGATAGGGCAGCGATCCCGGCAACTGGATATAGCGGAACAGTTGCCAGCGCGAGCCTTTGAGCGCCTTGACGAGATCGAGCAGCTCAGGCTCCGTTTCATTGAGCCCGCGGATGGTGGTCAGCAGGATCGGGAAAAAGCACAGGCTGAAGGTAATAAGGATGTTGGGCCCGATGCCATAGCTGAACCAGACGATGATGAGCGGCCCCATGGCCACCTTGGGCACCATGTTCAAGGTGACGAGCACAGGAAAGAGCAGCAGCATGAGCCGCTTGCTTGTCACGAACAGCAGCGCCCCCAGAACGCCCGCCACCAGGCCGAGCGCATATCCCCCGAACACCTCTGCGGCGGTCACGAGCGTGTTGGAAAACCAGGCATGGTTGGGGTTGCCCAATGTCGCCAGGATGGCCGACGGCGCCGGCAGCACAAAGCTGCGCACATCGAATGCGCGCACAACCACTTCCCACAACACGACAAGCGCGGCGTGAACACCCACGATGCCGGCCCATCTGTACCAGGCCGGGCTCTCTCCCGCTGCCGGCATTGGCATGCCGCCGGCCTCCACGGATGCACCTACTGCAGGGGAAATGCTCATTCGCACGGTTCCTTGACGGCGGGCTTTACCTCCGAAAGCCCATGCGCCGGATCTTAGGATTTGCCCGCGCCAATGTCAACTAATTAGTTGATAAGAATTTTTCTGGCCTCAGGAAGCATCCGGACGCAGCGCGTGGAGGGCGAAGTCGATCACGTGCTTGCGGCGGTTGGCGAGCGCGGCCCGGGAATCGAGGCGCTTGCCGAAAATGACCGACAAGGTATGGTTGTTGGAGAAGAAGAAGTACGACAGGCCTGCCACTGAGATGTAGAGATTGACCGCGTCGTAGTCGCTGCGGAATACGCCGCTGGCGACACCCCGGGCCAGTGTGGCTTCCAGCAGTTCCACCAGCGGCAGATGCATTTGCAGAAGCGGCTGAGACTCTTTTATATGCTGGCCCTTGCTGCGGTTCTCATCGGCCAGCAGCGATATGAATTCCGGGTGCTCGTTCAGATAGTCAAAAGAGAAGCCCACCAGCGCGCTCATGGCCTCGGCCGGCGCCATGTCGGCCAGCGACAAGGCCTGCTCCTTTTCCCGCAGTTGGGCGTATACGGTCTCAAGCGCCTGACGGTACAGGCCCTCCTTGCTGCCGTAGTAGTGATAGACCAACTGCTTGTTCACACCTGCCGAAGCGGCAATCACATCCACGCGCGCGCCCGCGAAGCCGTTTCGCGCAAACTCTTCTGTCGCTGCCGACAGCAGCGCTTCCTGCGTGGCGGCGGCGTCCCGGCGCGGCAGATTGGCCAATGCGCGGGCTCTGCCCCGCACCGGTGGCATATCCACGGATTCAGCAGGCGCTGGGGTTTCGCGGACGGCGACGGCCCGCGGCGCCTTTCGCTGTGAAGTACTCATCAAAGTCTCCGGCGTTTGAAAAAGCGAAATGCGGCGTCTTACCCATTGCCTATCAACAAAACAGTTGATATAAATGATACACGAATCACCCCGTTGGAACCTGTGCAATGAAACTTCTGATCACCGCCCTGTGCGCCGCCTTCACGACTTTATCCGCATCCGCGGCGGATCTGAGCCTGATGCTCAACTGGACGCCCACGGCGGACCATGCACCTCTTTACTTCGCCAAGGCCCAGGGCTGGTACAAGAAGGAAGGCATTGATCTGAACATCGAGACCGGCAAGGGCTCGGCCGCCACGGCTCAACGGGTAGGCGCGGGAGGCACGCCGCTCGGTATCGTCGACCTGCCCACCGCCATGCAGGCGCGCGGCAAGGGCGCGGACCTCACCGCACTGATGGTGATCTACGCCAACAGCCCCCAAGGTTTCTACTGGCTCAAGTCCTCCGGCATCACCGGCCCCAAAGACTTCGGCGGCCGCAAGATCGGCAACCCTCCCGGCGATGCCGCGCGTCTCATGTGGCCGGCCTTCGCCAAGAAGGCGGGGCTGGAGCCCACGGCGGTGAAGTTCGTCAACCTGAGCCCGCAGGCGAAGGTCGCTGCCCTGAAGGCGAAATCGGTGGACATCATCAGCGACTTCTACAACGAGCATGACCAGAAGATCAAGGAGTTCGGCAACGACCTTGGCTTCGCGCCCTGGAGCTCGGTCGGGCTGAACGTCTATGGCAACTCCATCGTCGTCAATCACGCTTTCCTTGAAAAGAACAAGGATGCCGTCGCGAAGTTCACGGCCGTCACCCAACGCGCCTATGCGGCCTGCGTGCAGGCATTCGACCCCTGCCTGCAAGCCTTGATGGCGGGCGCGAGCGGGTTGAACGCCGACAACCAGCGCGATCAGTGGGAACGCATCAAGACGCTGATGCGTGATGAGACGACCACCAAGGTCGCCTTGGGCGCTATTGACGGGGCGCGCGTGAAATCAGACTACGATCTGGTGAGCTCGTTGATCGGCATCGACAAGGCTTTCGATCCGGCCCTGATGTTCACGAACGAGTTTCTGGACAAAAAGACACGCATGGCAGCGCAGTGAGCGCGCGCGGAGAGAAGATGGCGGCAAGAGTCCATGCCACCGGATGGCCTGCCGTTGAAGTCATTGACCGCCTTCCCGGTCGGGAGCCTCTATCGCAGCCCAGCGCTCCGCACCTAGCCACGCGCTCAAAGCCTTCGCCCCAGGAGGCGTGATCGCAAGCGACCGGTTTGCCGTTTTCGTGAGCCACCCCTTCTCCAGGCAATGACGGCAGATCACAGCGCCCAGGCGTCCGGCCACGTGCATGCGCCGCTCGCTCCAATCCAGGCATGGGCGGCAAAGCGGGCGGTCATGGGCGCGGCGAGCCTGGCCCGCTTCGGCCTTAACCATGGAAATACCCATGTGTTCCAGCACCGCCTGCGCCGCGGGAGTGACGAAGTTGCCGCTCAGGTCATCCCAGATGATCGCGCCGGATTGCTGCAAGGCCTCGGCAATCGCCACCCCCAATCTCCCCGCGATATGGTCATAGCATAGGCGCGCGACACGCATCGGCACGTCCTTGGGGCCGACGAAAGGCCTCGCGGCACTTGCCTGAACGGAGAGCTGCATGATGCCCTCCAGAGTCTGAGCGACTTCCGGGGACGACAGCCTGAAATACCTGTGCTTGCCCTGCTGAACCACATGAAGCAGAGAAGCCTCCACCAGCAAGGCGAGATGGCGGCTGGTGGTCGCCGCGGACAGGTGCGCGGCGCGGGCCAGTTCCCCAGCCGTGAGCGCCCGCCCATCCATCAACGCCACCAGCATGGCGGTGCGCGCCGGCTCCCCCATCAACGAAGCGATCCGCGCAATCTGGTTGGTATTCATGAGCCCAAGTATGGCCCCGTGCGCTGAATCACGCTTCGTTCCGGAGCGAAGCATGAGGCTGCCCGCATGGACGACGATGAAGTCCTACTACCTGGAGCTTCTTCATGTCCATGACCTGTTTCATCCGCTATGAAATCGACCCTTTCCAACTCGGCGCCTTTCGCGAGTATGCGAACAACTGGGGAAAGATCATTCCTCGATGCGGAGGGCACCTGATCGGCTACTTTCTTCCCTGGGAAGGAACCAACCATGAAGCATGGGGGCTCATCGCCTTTGAAAGCCTGGCCGCCTACGAAACCTATCGCCAGCGTCTTCGCGACGATGCCGAAGGCAAGGCCAACTTCGAGTTCGCGCAGCGCCAACGTTTCATTCTGCGAGAACATCGGACCTTCACGGAGGTAGCTGAGCAGACCTTCGGAAAACCTGCTCGGCCAGTACCCGATCCGATGGTTCAGGCCTGACCCAGGCGTGCGAAAAAGGGGAAAAAGGGGGAAAGGGCGGGGGTAGTGATAAGCCCGCCTTTTCTGCCCGCCTTTTCTTTCAGTGCTCCGCGAAGCGCCCGCTGTTGAAGTCGTTGATCGCCTCGCGGATCTGGGCTTCGCTGTTCATCACGAACGGCCCATAACCCACGACCGGCTCCTCAATCGGCTCCCCCGACAGCAGCAGCAGCTTCGCGTCGTTGTT
The DNA here is from genome assembly GCF_049532675.1 of Ottowia sp. VDI28. Taxonomy (NCBI): domain Bacteria; kingdom Pseudomonadati; phylum Pseudomonadota; class Betaproteobacteria; order Burkholderiales; family Comamonadaceae; genus Ottowia; species Ottowia sp. VDI28. The sequence continues at coordinate 5,361,548 of NZ_CP149820.1, forward strand.
GGCCTCGATCTCCACGCCAGCACCCGCCGTGGACAGCGTCGCCATCTCGGCCGCGCGCAGCACCGTATCGCCGTTGACCGCCACCGTGCCGGCCAGCACCACCAGCAAGGTGGTCCAGCCTTCGGGCTGCGGCAACTGCACCGTGCGCCCCGCTGCCAAACGCACGTCCAGCACGTTCATCGGCGAGAAGGTGTGCGCCGGGCCTTTGGCATCGCCATAGGCCCCTGCGACCACGCGCACCTGCCCCGCTCCATCAGGCAAAGCCACTGAAGGGATCTGCCCATCCGTAATGGCCTGGTAGCCTGCCGGCGCCATCTTGTCCTTGGCCGGCAGGTTGACCCACAGCTGCACCATCTCGAAAGGCCCGCCCTTGCGGCCGTACTCAGGAGAGTGGTACTCCTCATGGATGATGCCGCCGCCGGCCGTCATCCATTGGACGTCACCCTTGCCGATCACGCCGCCACCGCCGGTGGAGTCGCGATGCTCGACCTCGCCGTCATAGACGATGGTCACCGTCTCGAAGCCGCGGTGCGGGTGTTGCCCTACGCCACGCCGTTCAGTGGTCGGCTCGAAGCGGGTCGGCGCCGCATAATCAAGCAGCAGAAACGGGCTGCGCTCCGCCACGCCGTCGCCGTTGTAGCCGAACATGCCGTGGACCGGGAACCCATTGCCAACCCAATGCCTGCCAGGGGCGCTGCGGGTGTTCAAGACTGTTTTCGTGCTCATATCAAGCTCCTTTGCTCGACTTCGTGGGGCGCTTGGCCGTTCTGCCAGCGCATGTATTCATAGTAGAGGCAGGATGAACAGAAGAAAAGCCGTCAAAATGCCACACATCGTTCCACATGCGCAACAGTGATCCGATGTGCCGATGAACCCATGCAAGACCTGAACGATCTCGCCTATTTCGCGCTCGTGGCTGAGCATGGTGGCTTTGCCGCTGCCGAACGCGCCACGGGCATCCCGAAATCCAAGCTCAGCCGGAGGGTGGCCGAGCTGGAAGCCCATCTGGGTGTCCGGCTGATCCAGCGAAGCACGCGGCGCTTTGCCGTCACCGACATCGGCCAGCGCACACTGCAACATGCCCGCGCCATGTTGGCCGAGGCAGAAGCCGCGCAAGCGCTGTCGGCCGAGGAGATTTCCGAACCGCGCGGCACAGTCCGCTTGTCCTGCCCACCGGCTCTGCTCCAGCACGCTGTGGCCGATATGCTCGCGCAATTCCTGCGGGCCTGGCCCCAGGTCGCGGTGCGCGTGGAATCCACCAACCGCAATGTCGATCTATGGCACGACGGTGTCGATCTGGCGCTGCGCGTGCGCTTTCCCGCCGCAGACGGTACCATCCCTTCCCTGCACGCCGACGAAATCGTGAAATCGCTGGCGCAAAGCCCGCACGTGCTCGTGGCTGCCCCGGAGTTGCTGACCAACGCAGCGCCGCCCGCCACGCCAGCCGATCTGGCCCGCCTGCCCACGCTGGGCCTGGGCAACTCGGCCGACGAAACACGCTGGACACTGATCAATCTGGCCGGAGCCCACGCCGAAGTCGATCATCAACCGCGCCTGGTGGCCGATGACATGGGCACGCTGGTCTGTGCCGCGCTGGCCGGCGTGGGCTGTGCGGCGCTGCCGCGCCTGATGGTCCATGAAGCCTTGATCGAGCGCCGGCTCCTTGAGGTTCTGCCTGGCTGGGCGCCTCCTGCGGGGATGGTACAAGCCGCCTTTGCGTCGCGCCGCGGCATGCGGCCCGCGGTGCGCAAACTGCTGGATTTTCTGGCGGAGGAATTCGCCCAGTTGGCGCATCAAAAACGCTGCCTGCAGGCAGCGTGAGTCAAGACACTTCGACTGGGTCGGACGGCCGGTGTATCGCTATTTTCGGAGGACGTTGAGCACGGAAATGCGGAGAATGGGAAAGGAACAGCCGGGTGGAAGTGGCGCTGTGAAAGCCCCCATCCCCGCCTTCCCCCAGAGGGGGAAGGAGTAATACAGCGAAGCCCGTTGATTCGCGGGCCGAGCGCAGCGATGGCCCGAGCCACGGGTCCCCTCTGGCCGTGCCGAGGAGCGCAGAGCGTGGGGTGGGCAAGGGCACTGCAAGATGCCCTTGCTTCGTGCTCTGACTTGCCGGCGTTGTTTGAGCGGCGTGAACGAAGTGAACATAGCGAGTTCGACGGCACCACCCCTCGATTGAGCACCACAGGTTGCCCGGAGCGCAGCGCAGGGACACGTCCAGTGGGGTCGCCTTTCTTCTGCCTACTCTTCTTTGGCGACGCAAAGAAGAGTAGGTGCACTGCCGGGGGCAATCCCGGCCTCCGACCTCAAATCAAATAACTGAAAGCCATCAAGAATCAAGAGCGAAGGGCCCGATCTGCTGTCTTCAGTATTTGCAAAAGCCGCTCGCACCCGTTCTCCACCAGATCCAGCACACGCTCGAATCCGGCGGCGCCGCCATAGTAGGGATCAGGCACCTCATCGACCCCGTCCGCCGCACAGAAATCCGTCAACCGATGGAGCTTGTGCCGCAGCCGCGGCGGGCATAGGGCATGGGCTGCGCGCTCGTTGGCGGCATCCATCACCAGAATCAGATCGAAGTCCTCGAAATCCCGTGCCGTTAGTTGGCGCGCGCGCTGCGCGCTCAAATCCACACCGCGCCGTGCCGCATGCTGCTGCGCGCGCTCATCAGGCGGCGCGCCCACGTGGTAGCCATGCGTGCCGGCCGAATCCACATGGATGCGCTCCTGCTGATCAGCGGCCTTCACCCATTTTTCCAGCACGCCCTGCGCCGTGGGGCTGCGGCAGATATTACCCATGCACACCATGAGCACCCGCACCACGCCGGCGCCGTTCAGATAGGACAGATCAGGAGCGGCCATCACGTTCCTAGAACGGCAGCTTGCCCCCACCGCCAGGACCGCCCATGCCCGGCGGCAGGCCACCGCCGCCGCCCATCAACCCCTTCATGCCCCCCATTCGGCGCATCATCTTCATCAGGCCGCCGCCCTTCATCTGCTTCATCATCCCCTGCATCTGCTCGAACTCCTTGAGGAGGCGGTTGACTTCCTGAACGTGAACACCCGCGCCCGCAGCGATGCGGCGCTTGCGGCTGGCCTTAAGCAGTTCGGGTTTGCGGCGCTCGCCGGGCGTCATGCTGTTGATGATGCCCTCCTTGCGCTTGATGTCTTTCTCGGCGCGGCTCAGATCGGCATCGGTGGCCTTGGCCGTCATTTGCGTGGGCAGCTTGTCCATCAGGCTGCCGAGCCCGCCCATCTGCTTCATCTGCTGGAGCTGGCCCAGAAAATCCTGCAGATCGAAGCCGCTGCCGCTCTTGACTTTCTCGGCCAGCTTCTTGGCGGCCTCCAGATCGACGCCGGTCGCCACCTGCTCCACCAGCGCCACGATGTCGCCCATGCCCAGGATACGGCCCGCATGGCGCTCGGCATCAAATACTTCCAGGCCGTCGATTTTTTCCGAAACGCCCGCGAACTTGATCGGCGCGCCCGTGATCTGCCGCACCGACAGCGCGGCACCGCCGCGGGAATCGCCGTCCATCTTGGTCAGCACGATGCCCGTGAGCGGCAACGCCTCCTTGAAAGCCTTGGCGGTGTTGGCGGCATCCTGGCCCTGCATGGCATCGACCACGAACAAAGTCTCGACCGGGTTCAGCGCGCCATGCAGGGTCTTGATTTCCTGCATCAGCGCCTCATCGATCGCCAGACGGCCGGCGGTATCGACCAGCAGCACATCGTAGAAATGGCGCCGGGCGTGATCGAGCGCGGCGCGTGCAATGTCCAGCGGCTTCTGGTCTGGCGTGGAGGGGAACCAATCGGCGCCCGCCTGCTGGGTCACCGTCTTCAATTGTTCGATGGCAGCCGGGCGGTAGACGTCGCCTGACACTGTCAGCACCTTCTTCTTGCGCTTCTGGATCAGGTGCCGCGCCAGCTTGGCCGTGGTGGTGGTCTTGCCGGCGCCCTGCAGGCCGGCCATCAGGATCACGGCCGGCGGCTGAGCCGCCAGATCGAGGTCGGCCACGCCCTCGCCCATGGTGGCCGCCAGTTCTCGGTTGACGATGCCCACCAGCGCCTGGCCGGGCTTCAGGCTGCCCAGCACCTCCTGGCCCATGGCCTTGTCTTTCACGCGGGCGATGAAATCGCGTACGACGGGAAGCGCCACATCGGCTTCGAGCAGCGCCATGCGCACCTCCCGCAGCATGTCGGAGACGTTGCTTTCGGTGATGCGCGCCTGGCCGGAAATCTTCTTGACCAGACTGGAGAGTTTGTCGGTGAGTGCGGTGGCCATGGGGGAAAGGGGCACGCGCGGCAGATATCGCGTGCAAAAAAGCCGTATGAAGAGCACGGCTGGAACCTCTTGAGGGGAGGCCGAGCCGCTAAACTGTACCCATGATTTTAGCCAGCGCTTCCCCAGTCGGCCTGCTGCTTGGCGCGGCAGCGGCGGTAGCCTATGCCGTGCCCGCGCTGGCGGCACGTACTCTCGGCACCCTGAGCGCCCGGCGGATGCTGCTGCTGGCCTGGGTTTTGCACGGGGCGCAACTCGCCTGGAGCCTGCTCGGCGAGGCCCCGCGCTTCGGTTTTGCGCCGGCCCTGTCCATCACGGTATGGCTGGTGCTGACCGCCTACGTGGTGGAAAGCCAACTCTACCCACAGCTTCGGGCGCGCTGGGCGCTGGCGGGCTTCGGAGCGCTGGCCATTGTCCTGGCGCTGCTGTTCCCGGGCACGGCCTTGCCGGCCACTTCCTCGCCTTGGCTGCCGCTGCATTGGGCGCTGGGCATCGCCGCCTATGGCCTGTTCGCCGCGGCTGTGGCGCACGGCTGGCTGATGACGCGAGCCGAAGCGCAGATGCGGCACGCCCCGCAGGAGAACGATGGCGGTGTACCGCTGCTCACACTGGAGCGGCTGATGTTCCGCTTCGTCGGTGCCGGCTTCGTCTTGCTGACCCTCACACTGCTGGCCGGCACGCTCTTTGGAGAAACGCTCTACGGCACCACGCACAAGCATTGGCAGTGGGACCACAAGCGCGTGTTCACTCTCCTCTCATGGGTGGTGTTCGCGGTGCTGCTGCTGGGGCGTTGGCTCTGGGGCTGGCGCGGGCGGCGCGCGGTGCGCGTGCTCTACGTCGGTGCGGGCCTGCTGCTGCTGGGCTATGTGGGCTCGCGTTTCGTTCTTGAAGTCTTGCTGGGGCGTGCGGTATGAAGCTCTTGATCCTGTTGCTCGCCGTGCTGGGCGGTGTCTGGCTGTGGAAGCGCGGACGGCGTCTGGAACAACCGCGGCAAGCCCCCCTCAGAAAAAAGGACGCCAGGAGATCCTACCCATGCTGAGCTGCCCGGTCTGCGGCGTGCACGTGCCGCAAACCGATGCGGTAAAGGGCCAGCGTGGCAGCTATTGTTCCGCTGCGCACCGCCGCCAGGCGGAAGGTGCCTGAGCCGCTCGTCACGGAACTGATCCAGTGACCTCATCGACCACAGACTCCTCATCGTGGTTCGGCTCACTGCCGAACTCCACGGGCCGGCCTTCCCGGCGTGACGCGGAGCCCCCTCCGGGCGACGTGGAAGACTCGGATTTCGCGCGCCTCTGGAAAGCCTTCATGGGCGCGCGCGTGGTGATCGCCTTGGCGCTCCTGGGCCTGCACCTGGCTCTCTACGTACTGGGCAACGCCACACCGGCATGGCTGGTGGCCCTGTGCATCGGCTACCTCCTGCTCACCTCGGCGGTGGCGCTGCTGGCGCGGCCGCGGCAGCAGGGGCGGCACTTCGATGCGCAATGGCTGTACACCGTGGGCGCCGATCTGGCGCTTTTCAGCCTGATGTACTGGCAGCAGGTCGGCAGCATCAATTTCTCGCCGCTGCTGGCGCTGCCAGTGCTGATGGCCGCCATTCTGGGCTCGCGCGCACTGGCGCTCGGCACGGCGGCCCTGGCGGCGCTGTGCCTGCTCGGCCACGCGGCCCAATCGGCAGGGCTTTCCGAATGGGCCGGCCGAACGGAATGGGTCCAGGCGGCCCTGGCCGGCGGCGGGCTGATGATGCTCGCCTGGTTGATCAGCTACCTGTCGGAGCGCCTGGCGCTCGAAGAGCGGACCTCGCGCCGCAGCCAGGCGGAAGTGCGCGAGCAAGCTCTGGTCAACAATATGGTGATCGAAACCCTCTCCGATGGGGTGCTGGTCGTCGACGCCACTGGCATAGTGCGCGCGGCCAACCCGGCGGCCCGGTTGATGCTCGGCTCCGATCAGGACGTCACACCGCCCATCTTCAATCTTGACGACAACCCGGCCTGGATTCAGCTCGCCCAGATCGCCCAGATGAGCTTTGCCGAGACGCCGGTGGATTCAGCCAAGGTCATCTTGCGCCATGCCGACCTGCAAAGCTCCTATCTGCAGGTGCGCACCCTCCTCACGCCCTCGATGAACGACGGCAGCAAAAGCCTGTGCGTGATGTTCCTGCAGGATCTTCGTGAAATGGAGGCCCGCCTGCGCACCGAGAAACTCGCCGCCATGGGCCGCATGTCGGCGGCCGTGGCGCATGAAATCCGCAATCCGCTGGCCGCCATCAGCCAGGCCAACGCGCTGCTGGAAGAAGACCTCGAGCAGCCTGCGCAGCGGCGCCTCACGGCCATGGTGCGGCAAAACGCCCAGCGCCTGGATGATATCGTCGATGATGTGCTGGCCATCGCGCGCGCGCAGCATCATGGCCATGACAGCCTCGGGCAATCGCTGCCGCTCAACGCCAGCGCCGACACTTTCTGCCGCGATTGGGCGCAGCAGAACCATGCCATCCATCTTCTACGCCTGGAGTTGCGCGCGCCGGAGGTACAGGTGCGCTTCGCCCATGACCACCTGAGGCGCCTGCTGGTCAACCTACTCGACAACGCCCTGCGCTACAACAGCCGCTCCGCCGGTTCCATACAGGTCAGCATGCGCGCCATGCGCGACGGCCCGGTGCGGCTCGCGGTCTGGAGCGACGGCCCGCCCATGGAGCCAACCGTCCGGCGCCACCTGTTCGAGCCTTTCTTTTCTTCCGAGAGCCGCTCCAGCGGCCTGGGTCTCTTCATCTGCCGCGAATTGTGCGAGCGCCACGCCGCCACCATCAGCTACGAACGCGCGCCGCGCGAGCGAGAAGGGGGTATGGTGGAGGGCAACGAATTTTCCGTGAGCTTCCAGCGCATGCGCGGCGGCTTGCCCAGACTCTAAGAACGTGTTCACGATCTAAAGACCTCCACGCCATGACCAATGGCCCCACTTACACCCAGCCGCGCAGCGCCGTCAAGGCTACGCCGCGAGCTTATTCGCCATGAGCGCCACTTCATCCTTTCCCGCGCCGGCACACGTGCTGGTCGTCGACGACGAGCCCGACCTTCGCACGCTCTATGAACTGACCTTGCTGCGCGAAGGCCATCGCGTGCAGGCGGCCGGCACCCTGGCCGAAGCACGCGGACAACTGGATCAGCAGCGCTTCGACATCATCATCACCGATATGCGCCTGCCGGATGGCCTGGGGCTGGAGCTGCTGCGCGAAATCACTGCGGCGCGGCGGCAGGAGCGCAGCATCATGATCACCGCGTATGGATCGGCCGAGAACGCGGTGGAAGCGCTGAAGGCCGGCGCTTTCGACTATCTGACCAAACCGGTGGATCTCAAGCAGTTCCGCGCCGTGGTGGCCTCGGCGCTGCAACCGCCCAGCGCCGCGCCAACCGCCCCCGCTGTGCCCCTGAACCTGCCCATCCATACGCCCGCCCAGTCGAATGCAGCCTCGGTCCCCCCAGCCAGCGACACCGCCGGCACCGCGCTGGCGCGATTGGTCGGCGAGTCCGCCGCCATGCGCGGCGTCAAGCAGCGCATCGCCAAGGTCGCCACCAGCATGGCCCCGGTGTTGGTACAGGGCGAATCCGGCACGGGCAAGGAACTGGTGGCCGTGGCCATCCACGCCTGCAGCCATCGCGGCACGGGGCCGTTCGTCCCGGTCAACTGCGGTGCCATTCCCGAGAGTCTTCTGGAAGCCGAATTCTTCGGTGCCCGCAAGGGCTCCTATACCGGCTCGGTGCAAGACCGCGAAGGTTTTTTCAGGCCGCGCGCGGCGGCACGCTGTTCCTGGATGAAATCGGCGACCTGCCGATGGCCATGCAAGCCAAATTGCTGCGAGCCATTCAGGAGCGGCGCATCCGTCCGCTTGGCGAAACACAGGAAGAACCGGTGGATGTGCGTATCGTGAGCGCCACCCACAAGGATCTGGCGGCGGAAGTGCAGGCTGGCCGCTTCAGGCAGGACTTGTTCTACCGCCTCAACGTGATCGAGATCCTCGTGCCGCCGCTGCGCGAGCGCCGCGAAGACCTGCCCTCGCTGTGCCAGGCCTTGCTCGCGCGCATCGCCGCTGATTCAGGCATTCCGGCTCCCCCAGTCTCACAGCGTCTGCTGCAGGAAGTGAATGAAGCGCCGCTGCGCGGCAATGTACGCGAACTCGAGAACTTGTTGCACCGCGCGCTCGCGCTGGGTGATGGCAGCGAATCCGGTCTCGACGATCTGTTGGCGGCGCCCCCGAGGATGGCCCCGCCACCGGCCGAGCCCGCTGCATTCGCGGCCTCCGTAGACCCCGGCCCCAGCGCATGCCCCATCCCCAACGATCTACAAGCCTGGCTCGACGGCCAGGAAAAGGACATGCTCGTGCGCGCGCTCGACGAAACCGGCTTCAACCGCACGGCCGCGGCCACGCGCCTGGGGCTCAATCTGCGCCAGATACGCTACCGGATGGCGCGCCTGGGCATCACGGCGCCAGGCGGCAGCGACGCCGGCGACGACAATGACCCTGGAAACGGCAGTTGAGCACACCTGAAGCCTCTTCCGCGTTATGGGATGCGGGCTGGTACCGGCACGCGCGCCTTCTGCGCTCGCCCAATTTCGGCCCTCGCCCCGCGGGCATGGATATCAGCCTGATCGTCGTGCATTCCATCAGCCTGCCCCCGGGCAATTCGGAGGAGAGAACGTACAAGCGCTCTTCACCAACACCCTCGACTGGAGCGCACACCCTTACTTCGAGCTCATTCGCGGTATCGAGGTATCGGCTCATTTCTATATACGCAGGGATGGCGCCCTGTGGCAGTTCGTCAGCTGCGACGACCGCGCCTGGCATGCCGGCGCCTCAAGCCACGGTGGCCGCCTGAACTGCAATGATTTTTCCATTGGGATCGAACTGGAAGGCCTTGAGGGTGGCGCGTTCGAGCCGATGCAGTATGAAACCCTGGCCAGCCTCAGCGCGGCCGTCGCCGGCCAGTATCCGATCAATGCCATCGCCGGCCATGAGCATGTAGCCCCCGGCCGCAAGCAGGATCCAGGTCCGGGGTTTGATTGGCCATTGCTGCAGCGCACATTGGGCTGGCCGGCTGAGCAGTTTCCTGTGCGCTGAGAAGCCGGGCGCGGGGAGTAGCAGCGGTCAAGAGGTGGCGCGGTGAAAGCCCCTCCCTAACCCTCCCCCAACGGGGGAGGGAACAAGACCACCGAGCGTAGCGAGGTCTGTTGATTCGCGGGCCGAGCGCAGCGATGGCCCGAGCCGGGCCCCCACCCCTCTGCCCGCGCTGAGAAGCGCAGGGCAAGGGGCGGGCAAGGGCACTGCAAGATGCCCTTGCTTCGTGCTCTAGCTTGCTGCAGCTGTTTGAGCGGCGTGAACGTAGTGAACATAGCGAGTTCTGCAGCACCGCCCCTTGACCGAGCATCGCAGGCTGCCCGGAGCGCAGCGCAGGGACGCGGGCAGTGGGGTCGCCTTTCTTTGGCCTACGTTTCTTTGGCGACGCAAAGAAAGGTAGGTGCACTGCCGGGGGCAATCCCGGCCTCCGACCTCAGATCAAATAGCTGAAGGTCATCAGGGAGCAGAAGGCCGTTCTGATCGACCTCCAGTGAAAGCCCTCACCCCAACCCTCTCCCAGAGGGAGAGGGAGAAGAAGAGAGAGAGAAGAAGAAAGATTCAAAAGAAAAACGTATCAAATTTTCTCTAACGCTCTTTTTCACGCCTCTTAGTAGATACACTACAGATAGTGGCTTGAACTCAAAGCCGACACTATATATAGTGTGTATTTGAACCCCGCGTTGAACACCCAAAAAGCGCCCACCCAAGCAGTGGCCGCCTCGAACTCATCTGCACCACAACGCCACAACAACGCTTTACCGAGAGGATCTCATGCAAACAGCCCATGGCACCGCGCCCGCCCATTCCCCCCGCCTCCAAGCAGCAGAAGACCACTCCTCCAGCGCCCCGAACGCTGGGAAAGCACTCACCAGCTACCAGATCATGCGGCGCAATGGCGCCGTTGTCGCTTTTGAGCCCAGCAAAATTGCCGTGGCCATGATGAAGGCCTTCCTGGCTGTCCATGGCACGCAAGGCGCGGCCTCCGCCAGCGTGCGCGAGGTCGTCGACGGCCTCACGCAAACCGTGGTGCGGGCCCTGATGCGCTCGCGTCCGGGCGGCGGCACCTTTCATATTGAAGACGTTCAGGACCAGGTCGAGCTCGGCCTCATGCGCGGCGGCCACCATGAAGTCGCCCGCGCCTACGTGCTCTACCGTGAGCGCCGCACGCAGGAGCGCGCGCAGCACAAGGCCGAAGAAGCCGCCATCCAGGCGCCTGTGCTCCACGTCATCGACAAGGGCGAGCGCGTCGCGCTCGACATGCAGGCACTGAAAGTGCTCGTCGACCAGGCCTGCGCCAACCTCGGCACTGAAGTCCAGGGCGCCCCCATCCTCACGGAAACCCTGCGCAACCTGTATGACGGCGTGCCCGTGGAAGAAGTCTACAAGGCCGCCATCCTGGCCGCCCGCACGCTGATCGAGAAAGAGCCCGACTACACCTACGTCACCGCCCGCCTGCTGCTGCACACCATCGCCAAGGAAATCCTGGGCGAAACCGTGAGCCTCACGCAACTGGCCGAGCGCTACGCCGACTACTTTCCGCAGTTCATCAAGAAGGGCATCGAAGGCGGCCTGCTGGACGAGCGCCTGCAGCAGTTCGATCTGGCCCGCCTGGGCGCGGCCCTCAAGCCCGAGCGCGACCTGAAGTTCGACTACCTGGGTCTGCAAACGCTCTATGACCGCTACTTCCTGCACCTGCGCAAGATCCGCATCGAGCTGCCCCAGGCCTTCTTCATGCGAGTGGCCATGGGCCTGTCGCTGAACGAGATCGACCGCGAAGCGCGCGCTATCGAGTTCTACGAAATCCTGTCCTCGTTCGACTTCATGAGCAGCACCCCCACGCTGTTCAACAGCGGCACGCTGCGCTCGCAGCTCTCCTCGTGCTACCTGACCACGGTGCCTGACGATCTCGACGGCATCTACGAATCCATCAAGGAAAACGCGCTGCTCTCCAAATTCGCTGGCGGACTGGGCAACGACTGGACGCGCGTGCGCGCCCTCGGCAGCCACATCAAAGGCACCAACGGCGAATCGCAGGGCGTGGTTCCGTTCCTGAAAGTGGTCAACGACACCGCCGTGGCCGTCAACCAGGGCGGCAAGCGCAAAGGCGCCGTCTGCACCTACCTGGAAACCTGGCACCTCGACATCGAGGAATTCCTGGAGCTGCGCAAGAACACCGGCGATGACCGCCGCCGCACCCACGACATGAACACCGCTAACTGGATTCCGGACCTGTTCATGCGGCGCGTCATGGAAAAAGGCGAGTGGACGCTGTTCTCCCCCGCCGACGTGCCCGACCTGCACGACAAATTCGGCGCCGACTTCGAGCAGGCCTATACCGCCTACGAGGAGCGCGCGCGGCGCGGCGAGATCAAACCCAGCAAGGCGCTGCCGGCCGTTGATCTGTGGCGCAAGATGCTCTCGATGCTGTTCGAGACCGGCCACCCCTGGATCACCTTCAAGGACGCCTGCAACGTGCGCAGCCCGCAGCAGCACGCCGGTGTCGTGCACTCCAGCAACCTCTGCACAGAGATCACGCTCAACACCAGCGACACCGAGACCGCCGTCTGCAATCTGGGCTCGGTCAACCTCCTGCAACACCTGAAAGATGGCGGCATCGATCACGCCAAGCTCCAGCGCACCGTGACCACGGCCATGCGCATGCTCGACAACGTGATCGACATCAACTACTACGCCGTCAAGAAAGCGCGCGACTCCAACATGCGCCACCGCCCCGTCGGCCTCGGCATCATGGGCTTCCAGGATGCGCTGTATGAACTGCGCATCGCCTACGGTTCGCCCGAAGCGGTGGCCTTCGCAGACCAATCCATGGAAGCCGTGTGCTACCAGGCCTACTGGGCCTCCACCGAGCTCGCGGCCGAGCGCGGACGCTACTCCAGCTACCACGGCTCGCTGTGGGACAAAGGCATCCTGCCCCCCGACACGCTCGATCTGCTGGCTCAGGCCCGCGGCGGGTATGTCGAAGTCGATCGCTCCTCCACCCTCGATTGGGATGCGCTTCGCCGCAAGATCGCGCAAGACGGCATGCGCAACTCCAACTGCGTCGCTATCGCACCCACGGCCACCATCTCCAACATCGTCGGCGTCGATGCCTCCATCGAGCCGTGCTTCGGCAACCTCTCGGTCAAGAGCAACCTCTCCGGCGAGTTCACCGTCATCAACCATTACCTGGTCAAGGACTTGAAGCGCCTGGGCCTGTGGGACGACGTGATGGTGATGGATCTCAAGCACTTCGATGGTTCGCTCGCGCCCATCGACCGTGTGCCGCAGGAGATCAAGGCGCTCTACGCCACTGCATTCGAAGTCGAGCCGCAATGGCTGGTGGAAGCCGCATCACGGCGCCAGAAGTGGATCGATCAGGCGCAGAGCCTGAACATCTACATGGCAGGCGCCTCCGGCAAGAAGCTGGACGAAACCTACAAGCTGGCTTGGCTGCGCGGTCTCAAGACCACCTACTACCTGCGCACCACCAGCGCCACGCACGCTGAGAAATCCACCGTGCAATCAGGCCGCCTCAACGCGGTCTCCTCCGGCAGCGCCGCCCCCTCCAGCAGCGCCAAACCACAAGCAGCACCTGCTGCTCAAACACCGCAAGCGACGGAGATCGAGACACCTGCCACAGACATCAAGTTCTGCGCGATCGACGATCCAGGTTGCGAAGCCTGCCAGTGAAAAATCTACGTGGCGATGCCACATAACAACAGAAAACGGGTAGCAACAGGCACGAAGACTTTTCAATTCGTGTTGTTGCTCCCATAATTGAAGCATTGGAAATTTCTATGTTGACCTGGGACGAAGAAGCACGGCCTGCGCTGCAACCCGCAGTGCAGTCTCTTACGCCAACACCAAGCCACGAACGCGGTGCTGGTGATCGCCTTTCTGCCTCCGCTCCTTTCTCTTCCGCTGCGTCTTCCACTTCGGCGGCAGCCCCCACTACCTCCACCCACACATCAGGCGCACGCCGCGTCAACGCGGCGGACAAGCGCATCATCAACGGCCAGACTGACGTCAACCAGCTCGTGCCGTTCAAGTACAAGTGGGCTTGGGAAAAGTATCTCGCCACCTGCGCCAATCACTGGATGCCGCAGGAGGTCAACATGAACCGCGACATCGCCCTCTGGAAAGATCCGAACGGATTGACCGAGGACGAGCGCCGCATCATCAAGCGCAACCTGGGCTTCTTCGTCACCGCCGACTCGCTGGCCGCCAACAACATCGTGCTGGGCACCTATCGCCACATCACGGCGCCCGAGTGCCGCCAGTTCCTGCTGCGCCAGGCGTTCGAGGAAGCGATCCACACGCACGCCTACCAGTACATCGTCGAATCCCTCGGCCTCGACGAATCGGAAATCTTCAACGCCTACCATGAGGTCTCCTCGATCCGCGAGAAGGACGAGTTCCTGATCCCGTTCATCGACGCCATCATGGATCCGCAGTTTGAAACCGGCACACCCGAGGCCGATCAAACCCTGCTGAAGAGCCTGATCGTCTTCGCGTGCCTGATGGAAGGCCTGTTCTTCTATGTCGGCTTCACGCAGATCCTGGCCATGGGCCGACAGAACAAGATGACCGGTGCCGCCGAGCAGTACCAATACATCCTGCGCGACGAATCGATGCACTGCAATTTCGGTATCGATCTGATCAACCAGATCAAGCTGGAAAACCCAGGCCTCTGGACGCCTGAGTTCAAAGCCGAGATCAAAGGCCTGTTCGACAAGGCCGTCCAACTCGAGTACCGGTATGCCGAAGACACCATGCCGCGCGGCGTGCTGGGTCTCAACGCATCCATGTTCAAGGGCTATCTGCGCTATATCGCCAACCGGCGCGCCACGCAGATCGGCCTCGACCCGCTCTTCCCGAACGAGGAAAACCCGTTCCCATGGATGAGCGAAATGATCGATCTGAAAAAAGAGCGCAACTTCTTCGAAACCCGGGTGATCGAGTATCAGTCGGGCGGCGCTCTTTCCTGGGACTGAAGGAAAACAGCCTCATTTCATGTGCGTTCACGTGGTCACTTTTTCGCAGCCTCTCATCTCCGCCGCCAGCGGTGGGGATGGCGCTGCACCCGTGTTCATGGCGCTGAAGCCCCTGCTTCAGCGCCATGAATCGCTTCGTGCGCTCAACAGGCACGAAGTGTTCCCTGTTGATAGTTCAACTTGATCAAGGAGAAAAACATGGCAACTGCGAAGAAAGCGGCCGCAAAGAAGGCCCCAGCGAAGAAAGCCGCACCGGCTAAGAAGGCCGCACCGGCCAAGAAAGCCGCACCGGCGAAAAAGGCAGCTCCCGCCAAGAAGGCCGTAGCGAAGAAAGCCGCACCAGCGAAGAAGGCAGCGCCTGCGAAGAAAGCGGCCCCAGCGAAGAAAGCTGCTCCGGCTAAGAAAGCCGCTCCGGCCAAGAAAGCCGCTCCGGCGAAGAAGGCCGCACCGGCTAAGAAAGCCGCTCCAGCCAAGAAGGCAGCACCCGCCAAAAAAGCAGCACCCGCTAAAAAAGCGGCTGCTAAAAAGGCCCCGGTGAAGAAAGCCGCTGCGAAGAAAGCAGCGCCTGCCAAGAAAGCGGCTCCGGCGAAGAAAGCTGCAGCCAAGAAAGCGCCTGCTGCCAAGAAAGCTGCCCCTGCGAAAAAAGCGGCAGCTAAAAAGGCTCCTGCCAAGAAGCCTGCCCCTGCGGCTCAGACGACCCTGAACCCTCAAGCAGCTTGGCCGTTCCCCACGGCCAGCAAGCCCTGAGGTTGACTTCATCAGCCCTCACAGGCTGATGAACGAAAGCCCGGCACTACGTGCCGGGCTTTTTTGTTTCGGTACGTCAGGTGTTCAGGATGTGACCACGCCGTCCAGGTTGTAATTCTGCGGCCCCCGCGACGCGATCTTCAACGCGCCCACCTGATTGCCCAGGGCCGCGCACTTGAGCAGCGGCCAGCCTTGCTCCAGGCCATACAGCAGCGCACCGCGCCAGGCATCGCCACAACCGGTCGGATCAACTATCTCAGCGGCCTTCACGGCAGGCACATGGGTCTTCTGCCCGTCTTCCCAGAGCTCGCATCCTTCGCCACCCAAGGTCACGATCAAGCCCCGCACACGGCGCGAAAGCTCCGCCAAATCGACACCCATGCGGTCGCACAGCATCTTGCCTTCGTAATCATTGACGGTGACCCAAGTGGCCAATTCGACAAAGTGCGCCAGATCTCGCCCGTCGAACATCGGCAAACCTTGACCCGGATCGAAGACGAATGGAATGCCTGCGGCATGGAATTCCTCCGCGTGCTGCAGCATGGCGTCGCGCCCATCGGGCGAAATGATGCCCAGGCGAATATCCTCACGCGGTGCGATGTGCGTGATATGGGCCTGCATCATCGCGCCTGGATGGAAGGCGGTGATCTGGTTGTTGTCCTGATCGGTCATGATCATCGCTTGCGCGGTGTAGGTGTCCTCCACTTCCCGCACGAACTCCGTCGAAATACCCAGCGTGCGCAGGCGCTCCATATAACTTGCACCGTCATTGCCGACCGTGGCCTTGGGCAGCGGCGTTCCGCCGAGCAGGCGCATCGCGTAGGCGATGTTGCCGGCGCACCCACCAAAATCACGGCGCAGCGTCGGCACCAGAAATGACACGTTCAGGATGTGCAACTGCTCAGGCAGGATCTGGGCCGCAAAACGCCCCTCGAAGCTCATGATGGTGTCGAATGCGAGCGAACCGCAGATCAGGGTAGCCATGGAATGGGGCAGGTCCTATTGAAAAGAAGGCTGAAAGAAGGCTGAAAGAGGGCTTCAGAACGTGTTCACGTTCTTAGGGATAAAAAGCGACGAGCCTATAGCCGACGATCGCCGTAGGGTCGGCGACATCCACACTGAGTGCGCTGGTGCCGTTGAATTCACCTTGCGCCGCCAGGGTGGCTGGAGCAGACAGATCCTGCACCTTTAGAACACGGCGCAGCAGCGCCTGATCCTGCGCATCGGTCAACGTCAGCTCCAGCGCGGGCGTGGCCACGGGCAAACTCCCTTTGTTGCGCAAACCAAAGCCGAGTTGAAACGAGTTGGGCGACATACGTTGAAAACTGGAGCCATCGATCACGATGGCATTCAGATCGCGATAAGGCGCAATGGCGCATCCCGCCGGTCGGCAAAGCAGCTCCAGCATGGGCGTCAGGCGCGGCTCGCGCGCGGCCAACCAGTCACGCTGTTGAACCATCCATTGCCACCCCAACCCCAATGCCACCAGCACCACGGCCAGCCCAATAGCCGAACGGACGCCACGCGAACGCCAGAAGGCATTACGCTGGGCTTGCCGCACGAAGGACGGCACCTCCTCCGCCGGCTCAAGGGTCTCATCTTCTGCCGACGCGTCTTGGGCGATGGCATCGAGCCACGATTCCGAATCCGACGGTGCCGTATTCTTTTTCTCGGCTGGCGCGGCCTCCTTGCGAGGCCGCCCTGGGGCAAAACGGGCGTACCCGCTTTCATCTGGAGGAGCAGCTTCCTGCTCCGGCCCCGACACAGGTTCTTCCACGCTGGCCGGACGCGCGAACAGCGCATCGGCACGGGGCGGCGTCTGATGGAGCGCCTGATTGAAACCGTTGCTACCGGCGGGTGGCGCAGCAACAGCGGCGCCCACGGACTCATCGGCAAGCTCGGCAACAGGTTCGTCGGCGGATGGCTCAACGGATCCGCTCCTCGGCTCCGCCACTACAGCCACATCAACGACCGGTAACTCCTGATCCGCCACGTTATCGAAGCTTGAAGGGCGGCCACTTTGCTCAGCAGGGTCCTGGGCCACCTCCGAGGGCTCCGACGGCAATATCTGAACGACAGGTATGGAAGCCGACACCGCCGACTCCAACTCCTTGCTTTCAGCGGCCAACAGCATCTGCGCCGCGGCGTCGAACACCTCGGCGCACACGCCGCAACGCACCCAGCCGGCCGAAATGCGCAGCTGATCGGGGACGACCTTGAACATGGTCGCGCAGGCTGGGCAACGCGTGATCAGACTCATAAAGAGAGAGCTGATTCTAAGCTGCCCTTGGGCCTCTCACGCACCCTCTCCCACCAAGGAATCGCTATCTGCGCGCGCAAAAAAAACGAGATGGCGATCCATCTCGTTCATTCTTTGCCTTGAGCGGCCTCAAGAGACCGCTGCGAGAACGATCAGCCCGCGTCGCCGCTCTGCACGCGATAACCATGAGCGATGGCTTCACGGGTTTGCTTGCGCACTTCAGCACGGGTGTACTGGCTCTTGATGTTGCCGGTGAAGACGGTCGCGTTGGTCGCAGGCGGGTTGGCAATGGCTTGCTTGGTCACTTCAGCACGGGTCAGGGTGCTGGCCACCACCGGCTCGTTCAGAAACAGAGGGCCTTCGCCAGACTCAGGCTGGGCTGCGAAAGCGCTGCCAGCGAAAGTGGCTGCCAGCAGAGTAACGAGGGCGATGTTCTTGGCTTGCATGATTTTTCTTCCTTCAATTCAACTTGGTACAGCGACAGGCTGTCTACCGGACAACCTCATATTCGTTGAGTCCGCTTAAATGCATATGGACTCACCGCGGAAATGGGGCTTGACTTTTAAGGGTTTTACCCAAGAGTCTTCTTGCCGATTCCGTGGTATGAATTTTGAGGGTATTGAACTGTTTTAAAAATCACCAAGATGGAACAAGACTATTTCCATTTAGGAAGGAATCTTTTCCAAGGAATCTAATCCACGCTATATGTAACCGAATTTCTCTTGGCCTCTCCTACAAGGGCAGGGAAAACCGAAGGCCAGGCTCAGCGGGCCTTGCCCACCAGCAAAACCCACCCTTCCTGGGTATCGCCCACCTGGAGGTCGATGAAGGGTCTGTAGGCCTCCTGCAATTCAGCCGTCTGCCGCTCCAGCACGCCAGCCAGCACCAGCGAACCGCCGGGTGCGACATGGCTGCATAGCAGGGGCGCCAACACCTTGAGCGGCGTAGCCAAAATGTTGGCCAGCACGACGCCATACGCTCCCTCCGCCTTGTCCGGCAAGCCCGCCATCAGCGTCACGCCGTTGGCCTGGGCGTTGTCAATGGTGGAAGTGACCGCGGCTTCATCAATGTCCACGGCATCCACCGACGACGCGCCGTGCAGGGCGGCACCGATAGCCAAGATACCGGAGCCGCAGCCGTAGTCGAGCACGCGCTGCCCCTCCATGCCCCCGCCCGCCGCCTGAGCCGCGATCCAGCGCAGGCACATCCGGGTCGTCGGGTGAGTGCCCGTGCCGAAAGCCAAACCGGGATCAAGCCGGATCATGCGCACGGCGCCCGCGGGCGGCTCATGCCAGGTGGGCACGATCCAGAATTCGGGCGTGATTTCCACCGGCGCGAACTGCGATTGCGTCAGACGCACCCAGTCTTCATCAGGCACCGCCGCCACAGATTGCACATTGCAGCCACTGAAGAAATCCTGAACGGCCAGCAATGCCGCAGCCTCCTGCGCCGCAGCTTCGGAGACGAACAAAGCCACCACGCGCGAACGCTCCCAGCTATTGGCTGGCGGCGGCAACCCCGGCTCACCGAACAGCGCCTGCTCCGCGTCGGTGTCGGCATCTGCGTCCTCCACCGACACGCTCAGGGCATCGAGCGCCTCCAGCGCCTCGCAAATCGGCTCAACCCGGTCCTCAGGGCAGATCAGTCGCAATTCGAACATCTCAGTCATCCATGGCGTTGCGTGCCACCCACATCGCATGAAACACAAAGATTCGAAAGGCCGCGGAGCAGGCCATTCAAGGGCACCCGCGGAGCTGGCTTTGCCAGGCCGCGAGGTGCGTCCCCCTGGGGGAAGGCGCGTCAGCGCCTCAGGGGGGACCACATCATCGCTGGTGATCGCTCAGCCACTTTTCCAGGTAGTGGATGTTGGTGCCGCCAGCGATGAAATTGGCGTCCACCATCAACTCGCGATGCAGCGGAATATTGCTGCTGATGCCTTCGATCACGGTTTCGGCCAACGCCGTCTGCATGCGGGCGATGGCCTGCTCACGCGTGTCACCGTGCACGATGAGCTTGCCGATCATCGAATCGTAGTTGGGCGGAACGAAGTAATTGTTGTACACGTGCGAATCCACCCGCACCCCCGGGCCGCCCGGCATATGCCAGGTGGTCACCCGGCCCGGCGAAGGCGTGAACTTGAAGGGATCCTCCGCGTTCACCCGGCATTCGATGGCATGACCCCGGATCTGGATCTGCCGCTGCGTGAAAGGCAGCTTTTCGCCAGCGGCCACCATGATCTGCGTGCGCACGATGTCCACGCCGGTGACGCATTCGGTCACCGGGTGCTCCACCTGCACGCGCGTGTTCATCTCGATGAAGTAAAACTCGCCGTTCTCGTACAGAAACTCGAAGGTGCCGGCACCGCGATAGCCGATTTTCTTGCAGGCGGCCACGCAACGTTCACCGATACGCTCGATCAGGCGGCGCGGAATCCCGGGCGCCGGCGCCTCTTCGATCACTTTCTGGTGGCGCCGCTGCATGGAACAATCGCGCTCCCCCAGGTAGACGGCATTGCGGTGCTTGTCCGCCATCACCTGGATCTCAATATGGCGCGGGTTCTGGAGGTATTTCTCCATGTAGACCGCCGGATTGCCGAAAGCCACTCCGGCCTCGGCCTTGGTCATCTGCACAGCGGCGAGCAGCGCCGCCTCGGTGTGCACCACGCGCATGCCGCGCCCGCCACCGCCGCCGGCCGCCTTGATGATGACCGGATAGCCCACCGACTTCGCGATGCGCTTGAGCGCGGCGGCATCGTCCGGCAACTCGCCTTCGGACCCGGGCACGCAGGGCACGCCCGCCTTGATCATGGCTTGCTTGGCCGACACCTTGTCGCCCATGATGCGGATCGACTCGGGCGTGGGGCCAATGAACTGGAAGCCGCTCTTTTCCACCCGCTCGGCGAAATCGGCGTTCTCGCTCAGGAAACCGTAACCGGGGTGAATGGCCTCGGAATCCGTCACCTCGGCGGCCGAGATGATGGCAGGCATGTTCAGGTAACTCTGACCCGATGGCGCCGGGCCTATACACACCGCCTCTTCCGCCAGGCGCACGTACTTGGCATCGCGGTCAGCCTCGGAATACACCATGACGGCCTTGATACCCAGCTCACGGCAGGCGCGCTGCACCCGCAAGGCGATCTCGCCCCGATTGGCGACCAATATCTTTTTGAACATCCGCGTTCCCTGGGGCTTATTCGATCACGAACAGGGGTTGACCGTACTCGACCGCCTGCCCGTTTTCACCCAGGATCTTGGTAATGGTGCCGGATTTATCGGCTTCGATCTCGTTGAGGATCTTCATGGCTTCGATGATGCACACCGTATCGCCTTCCTTGACCTGCGAGCCCACGTCGACAAAAGGCTTGGCGCCCGGGCTGGCTGCACGGTAGAAAGTACCGACCATGGGCGACTTGACCGTGAAGCCGGTCTCGGAAGGCGCAGCCGCCGGAGCAGCCTCCTTGGCCTCGGCCAGCGCAGGCGCGGCAGCCGCTTGCGCTGCAGGCGCAGGAGCCGGCATGGGTGCGTACACCACAGGCTGGGCTACTCCCGTGCCACCCTTGACGATGCGAACCTTGCCTTCGGCCTCGGTGATTTCCAGCTCGGAAACGTTGGACTCCGACACGAGGTCGATCAGGGTTTTGAGTTTGCGCAGATCCATGAAAAGAATGCTTTTATGTGAAACAGGGCGAATTTACATCAAATTACCATCAATTCCGGTAATTTAACAATATTTCGCTCAGTCAGAATTTCGAACGCCAAGCTTGCAGGTCCGCTTCCTGCACTTGCCCAATCTTACGCTCTGCGACTCGCCCGTTCGGCCCGAAGACCACGGTATAGGGCAATCCTCCGGCTGCATTGCCAAGCGACCGGGCCAGTTCCGTGCCTTGCATGCCGGCCATGCCCACGGGAAAATCGAGAGGCAGGCGGGAGAGGAAGCGCTTGACCGGATCGGTCTTGTCGACCGCCAGACCGATCAGTTGCCAGCCTTTGTCCTTATTTTCGCCGTAAAAGCGGTTCAAAAGAGGCAACTCTTCCACGCATGGCGGACACCAGGTCGCCCAGAAGTTGACCAGCAGGGGGCGCCCCTTGAAAGCCTCGAGCAGAAGCGGCGCGCCGCCATCTGGCGGCGGAAAACTGAGTGACCAGAAGTTGTCAGGCTCCTCGGCATGGGGCTCGAAGCGCTGCCAGGCTATACCGGCACCCGCCGCGGCCGCCACCACGCCCACGGCGCCGGCCATCAGCCAGCGGCGGCGGTCGTTGGAAGGCGGCGTGCTCATGGCTGGGGACTCACTCATAGCTCGGGCTCCTGCAGAAGCTTGCGGACCGCCTTGGCATCGCCGCGAAGGGCTCGGGCATCGGGGCCGCGCGGCAGCAGGGCGCCGCGCAAATCGTCGTGGTCGTAGATCATCAGGTGAATACCGATCGTTTCGCCCAGTTCAGGGCAAAGGCTTGAAAAGCTCAGCGCTTCCACCGGTTCGCCGTGAAAGCCGCGCACCGTGCGGGGCTCATAGGCAATGCGATGGTCGATGAGGGCAATTTCAGCCGACTTGGGATCATCGCAGAATAACTGCAGATGAATGTCAGATAGCCGCG
Source organism: Ottowia sp. VDI28 (assembly GCF_049532675.1). Classification (NCBI taxonomy): domain Bacteria; kingdom Pseudomonadati; phylum Pseudomonadota; class Betaproteobacteria; order Burkholderiales; family Comamonadaceae; genus Ottowia; species Ottowia sp. VDI28. The sequence goes on from NZ_CP149820.1 coordinate 5,383,529, forward strand.
TGGCGGTTCCGTTCCATACCGCTCCCGTCAGATACGGCCGGAACTCGGCGAGGCGGTCCATCCAGAGCAACGCCTGCTGCCTGAGGGCTTCCAGCTCCGCAGGTTGGGTGTCACCGTAGAACAGCGCCAGATAGGCGCGCACTTCGCTTTCAAGCAGGTCATTATCCGGCAAAGCGGCGCGCGCGGGCGCGCCCAGGACCTTGACGGCCCGGCGCTTGGCAGCACCGTAGTCCAGGCCTTCTTCCACGACCAGTCGCGCAGCCGTAGCGGCAATTTCGTGCATCAGGGTTTCCATCTACCGGATTCTGCCTTGCCTGTCTCTTAGAGCGTGCTCAAAGTCCCTGCACGGGTCCGTTGTGCCCGTTGCACGGCGCCCGCAAAAAACGCGTCTGCGGCGTTGAAAAGCCTCGCGATACCACGAGGTATCCCTACGTTTTTCGCCTTGCATCCACGATTTTTCGAACACAACAGCCCTCGCGCCGAGACTTTGAACACGCTCTTAGAATCCCTTTCATGCACATTCATATCCTGGGTATTTGCGGCACCTTCATGGGCGGCGTGGCCGCGCTGGCACGCGAAGCCGGACACAAGGTCACCGGCTGCGATGCCGGCGTCTATCCCCCCATGAGCGATCAATTGCGGGCTCTGGGTATCGAGCTGATCGAGGGCTACGGGGCGGATCAGCTGGCACTCAAGCCCGATGTCTTCGTCATCGGCAACGTGGTCAGCCGCGCGCGGCTGGCAGATGGCACACCCAAGTTTCCGCTGATGGAAGCCATCCTGGATGCCGGCGCGCCCTACATCAGCGGGCCGCAGTGGCTGCTCGAGAATGTCCTGCAAGGCCGCCACGTGCTGGCCGTCGCGGGCACGCACGGCAAGACCACCACCACGTCGATGCTGGCATGGATCCTGGAGAGCGCCAGCCTGCATCCAGGCTTCCTGGTGGGAGGCGTTCCGCTCAACTTCGGCATTTCCGCCCGGCTGGGGGGCCCGGCTACAGGCGAACGGCCGCTCTTCGTGATTGAGGCCGACGAATACGACACGGCCTTTTTCGACAAGCGCAGTAAATTCGTGCACTACCGTCCGCGAACAGCCGTATTGAACAACCTCGAGTTCGACCACGCCGACATTTTTGACGATCTTGCCGCCATCGAACGGCAATTTCACCATCTGGTGCGCACCGTGCCCCCTTCCGGCCGGGTCGTCTTCAACGGTCTGGAGGAGAGCCTGACGCGTGTCCTGGGGCAAGGCTGCTGGAGCGAGCAGCGCAGTTTTGGCAGCGCCATCAGCGATTTCACGGCCCAGGGCGAGGCATCCGATTTTGAAGTCCTGCAGCGAGGGCGTCCGGTAGGCCGCGTCAGCTGGAGTCTGTCCGGCGTCCATAACCAGCTCAATGCCCTCGCGGCCATCGCGGCGGCCGAGCATGTGGGCGTGGCCCCGCAGGACGCCGCCCAAGCCCTCGGCAGCTTCCAGAACGTGCGCCGGCGGATGGAGGTGCGCGGCAGCGTGCAGCGCGAAGGGGGTGCCATCACCGTCTACGACGATTTTGCGCACCACCCCACCGCCATCCGTACCACCGTCGATGGACTGCGCCGCCAGCTGGATGCCGCCGGACGGACAAACGAGCGCATCCTGGCCATCTTCGAGCCCCGCAGCAACACCATGAAGCTGGGCACCATGAAAAGCCAGCTCCCCTGGAGCCTGGAGCAGGCCGATCTGGCCTTTTGCCACTCTGGCGGACTGGACTGGAACGCGTCCGAAGCCCTGGCCTCCATGGGCTCTCGTGCAAAAGTGGCCGCTCACATCGATGAGCTGGTGAATCAGGTGATGGCCGCTGCCCAACCGGGTGACCACCTGCTTTGCATGAGCAACGGCGGCTTTGGCGGCGTGCATGAGCGCCTGCTGAAAGCGCTCTCGGCGTCCTGATTTGCAGGTCTATGAGTCGCGCCCTGCTTCACTGGGTCAGAGTGCCGGCATCCTGTCATTTCCGGAGGACAACCGGGCACGGGAATGCGGAGAGTGGAATAGGCAACCGAGGCGAGGTGGCGCCGTGAAAGCCCCCACCCCAGCCCTCCCCCAAGGGGGAGGAAGTCAAGACAGCGAAGCCTGTTGATGCCAGGGCCGAGCGAAGCAATGGCCCGAGCCACGGGTCCCCTCTGCCCGCGCTGAGAAGCGCAGGGCAAGGGGCGGGCAAGGGCACTGCAAGATGCCCTTGCTTCGTGCTCTAGCTTGCTGCAGCTGTTTGAGCGGCGTGAACGCAGTGAACAAAGCGAGTTCTGCAGCACCGCCCCTTGACCGAGCATCGCAGGCTGCCCGGAGCGCAGCGCAGGGACGCGGGCAGTGGGGTCGCCTTTTCTTCGGTTACCTTCTTTTGGCGACGCAAAAGAAGGTGACTGCACCGCCGGGGGCAATCCCGGCCTCCGACTTCAAATCAAACAGCAGAAGGTCATTTGGAAGCAGAAGGCCTTTCTGATCGACCTCCAGTGAAAGCCCTCACCGGATGGCCTGCCCCGCCCACCCCTCTCCCAAAGGGAGAGGGAGCAAGACATCCGCCCTCACGCTAAACACCTCGGGGCAATTCGAAAAGCCCTTGCGGCAGCGACGCGATGTGCTCAAGCACGTCCTCATGCGGCACCACATCCGCATACTTCGCGTGCATGTCTGCCAGATTGACGGCGTGATTGGCCTGGACGCGGTCAAAACATCCATCGGCGATCACGGCGACCCGGAAATTCCGGCTGAACGCGTCAATCACCGTCGCCCGCACGCACCCTGAGGTGGTGGTACCCACCACATAGACCGAGTCGCAACCCAGCAGTTGCAAATAGGAGTGCAGATCGGTACCGAAAAAGCCCGAAGGCTTCCGCTTGTAGACCACCAGGTCTTTCGGTTGCGGCGCGATCTCCGCCACGATTTCATTGCCATCCGGCAGGCCTACCTGGGCCTGCTCGCTCGCCGATTTGTTGGCTTCCTCGATGCGCGCGTTCTTCCAGCCCCAACTGCCCATGTCCCATTTGTCTTCGCGCACCACGCCCGTGGTGTAGATCACCGGGACGCCTTTGGCGCGGCACGCGTCAGCCACCTTGCCAATGACCGGAATCGCATCCCAGGCCACCGCTCCACAGGAGTTGGGCCAGGTCTTGATGGACTCCAGCACGGGCTCCGCCTGCTGGCCGCAAAAACCGTACGACACGTCGATGATGAGAAATGCCGGCCTCTTGCCGAACCCGCCCCTGGCGCCAAACCCCGAAGCCGCGAAGACCTCCTGGTCACGAGGTGTGAGAAAAGAGGACCAGATCTGATTTTCATTCATGATGTACATCCTTAAGCAATGGGAAGCTCAATGCCGGATCAATACCAGACGCAGCTGGTGTCGACGCCTGCACCGGAGGGCAGATCGAATTGATGGGCGGGGTAGCTGGCGAGATGATCCAGCACGGTTCGCGACGGCAGCACGTTCGCGTACTTGGCATTCATGTCGCAGAGGTTGATCGCATGGCTTGCCTGCGATCTGTCGAAACACCCATCCTCCACCACGGTGGTTCTGAAATTCAGCGAAAACGCATCGAGCACCGTGGCGCGCACACAGCCGGAGGTGGTGGTGCCGGTGACGATGACCGAGTCGCACCCCAACAGTTGCAGGTAACTCTCGAGCGGTGTGCCATAGAAGCCCGAGGGCTTTTCCTTGCGCACCACGAGATCGCGCGGCCCGGGTTCGATCTCCTTGACAATCACATTGCCATCCAGGCCATGGGCAGTAGTGGGCGCTTCCTTCCGGCGGCCATTTTTCCAGGACCATGATCCGGAGGTCCAGCCGTCGGAGCGGCTGGTTCCCGTGGTGTAGATCACTGGAATGCCCTTGTCCCGGCATGTGCCGATGAGCTTTCCGATGACAGGAATCGCCTCCCATGCATCCTGCCCGCAGGCAGTCCGCCACTTCTTGATCGCCTCCATGATGGGCATGGCGCTTTCCCCCGCAAAGGCGTAGCTCACGTCGATCACCAGCAGCGCGGGCCGCTTGCCCCAGGAGGCGAGCGCGCCATAGCCTGAAGCCTTGAAAACGGCCTTGTCTTGTTCCGTCAGGAATTTGTCCCAGATACGTTCAGTCATGCTTGATTTCCTTGTGTGGAGGGTGAGTGGAAGCGAAAGCAGGCGCACGCCACAGGGCGCACGCGAATGCCATGGCGGCGATGCCGACGATGGCGGCGTTCACAAGCAATGCGCCGCCATGGCTGGCATGGAAAAACTGCATCACGGCCCCCAGCAGGACGGGGCCGCACACAAAACCCAGATCGCCGCCAAAACGGAGCACGCCCATCGTGGGACCGAACTGCGCATTGGGCGCGTGCTGCGCCGCAAAGGCCGCGATGGCCGGTGCCACGAAGCTGCCGGCAATTCCGAAAAGCACGGTCCCCAGCGAAAACATGGTCACATCCACCGCTACCGCCACCAGCACGAGCGCCAGCACGGTGAGCAAGGATGACGCCATGATGATCACGCCATTGCCAAACCGGTCCCCCAGTGTTCCGGCCCACGGCAACGCCACCAGATTGAGCAGGGAAGACAGTGCCAGCAGCGTGCCGAGCTGACCGGCCCCCAGGCCCAGTCGCTCGATACCCAGCAAGGGCAGCGCCGTCCACTGCCCTCCCGAGCGGGAGAAGAAAACGCTGAAATTGACCAGTAACAGCATCAGCAGCGGCATGGCTTTCACGACCGCCAGCAACGCCCCCATGCCGTGGCCTGAGCCAGGCTCGGCATGGGCAGCCGATTCCGAAGACAGTTGGCGCGTTTCCGGCATGCACAGGAGCACAAAGGCTGCCGTGCCGAAGGCCATCAACGCGGAAATCCAGAACGTGGCATGAACTCCGCCCAGATCAGCGCTCCACCCGCCGATGGCCGGCCCCAATCCCGCGCCGGTCAGCACTGCGGCCTGATAGAGCGCCATGACACGTCCGCGTGTGGCGGGCGTGGAGAGATCGGCGCAGACAATCGCCGCAACCGTCATGTAGATGCCGGACCCAATGCCCTGCATGAAGCGCAGCGCCACCAGCCATTGATAATCCTGCGTCAGCGCGGCCCCCAGCGATGCGGCCCCCGCGATAAGCGGGCCAAGCCACAGCCAGCGGCGCCGGCCATGCTTTTCCGCCAGCAAGCCGGCTGGAATGTCGGCCAGCAAACGCCCTACCCCGAAGACCGTCATCACCATGCCGATCGCGATGGCTGTCACGCCGAACGAGCCTGCGTACACCGACAGCATGGGCACCAGCGCGCCGTTCATGATCATGTGGCCCGCCACGCTGAACATGATGACAATGAGCGCGGGCTGCGCACGCAGGATCTGACGGTAGCTGCTCGCGCTGCGGGTTCGAATGGCAATGCTTTGGGACATGCGGACGGCAAGACTCTCCCCCGGCAGGCCAGGCGTAAGCCCGCTCTGCCGCGGCAATGGGTCGAAGGAACGAAGAAAAACAAGGCGCGCGCCGAGCGCGCCTCACGAAGCGTTCAGCTCACCACGTGCTCAGCTCACGAAGCGCTGGTCGATCACATCGGCGTAGGCGACATCGGTCTTGAGCAGGTTGGCGGTGCGCACCACCCTGGAACAGGTGCTCCAGGCGCCGGGGGCTATCTTCCCGTCCTTGCTCCACATGCTGTCCGCGAAGGAGCGGTCTATCGTGGCCTTCATGTCGTCGAGCGACATGGTGGGGAACTCCTTCTTCGCGACATTGGCTGCCATGGCGGGATCCGCATAAGTGGCTTTCAGGCCTTTGACCATCGCGCGTGAAAACGCGGCCACCACTTGAGGATCGGTATCGATTGATTCCTTGCGCACGTTGATGGTCGAATACGCATAGTCGCCCAGTTCCTTGGGCACATTGAAAAAGGGCTCGTCCCAGATACCCTCGCGCACGCCGCGCGTCAGCAACGGCTCCGTCGTCACGGCGACGTCGGCATTGCCTGTCTTGACCGCTGATAATGCCGCAGCCCCGCTGATCTCCTGCAACTGTACGTCGGTCGGTGCCAGCCCCCACTCTTTCAGCAAGTACCTGGTGATCGAATTGGGCGTGCCGCCATAGGGCTGGGTCGCGATGCGTTTGCCTTTCATGAAGGCGGCGAGATTCTTGTCTTTCGGACCCATGCCTTTGCGGGCCACCAGATAGACATTGCCCCGGTTGACCACATTGACGATGGCCCGCAACTCCGCGCCCTTGGCCTTGGCGAAGGCGTTGTGTTCAGGGCCGCCGAGGAACGCGAAAGCCTGCTTGGTCAGCACGGCGTTGGTGTGCCCCGCCCCGCCTTCCACCGTCAGGATTTTCAGCTTGATCTTCTCTTCGGTGAAGAAGCCTTGGTCCACGGCCACGTAGAGCGGCAGATAGCCCGTGGAGTGCAAGGGCTCGGCGACGACCAGCTCGGTCAGCCCTGATTGCGCCTGTGCCATGCGCGGCAAGGCCACGCTCAGGCCCACAAGGCCTCCCAAGGTGGTCTGCGTGAAGCGGCGGCGGTTGATGGGGTTCATGAAAGGCTCCTTGAGTGACGATGGAAACAGTGATGAAAGCGAAATCACGTGGCGGCTTTGAACAGATCGGGAACACGCTCCTAGGGACTTTGAACACGCTCTTAGCGCTTGACGTGTTTCAGAAGCACCTTCTCGAGCCAGGAAACGGCGAGGTACATGGCGATCGAAAGACAGGAGAGAACCAGCACGGATACCCAGACCAGCGAGATTTCATAGGTCTGGCCGGCGTAGAGAATCGTGCGGCCCAGCCCGTGCTGTGAGGAGATGAACTCCCCCACGATCGCGCCGGTCAGCGCCAGGCCGATATTCACCCTGAGCACGGAGATGCCCCAGGGCAGCACCGAAGGCACGACCACCTTGCGGAAAACCTGCCAGCGCGAGGCGCCCATGGAATACATCAGCCGCGGCAGGTCTGCGTCGATCGACTTCACGCCGGAATACGTGGTGAGCGTGGAAACCACCACGGTCAGCGCCACGGCGATGGCAACCTTCGAAGACACCCCGACCCCGAACATCAGGATGATCAGCGGCGCCAGTGCCAGCTTCGGGATGGACTCAAAGCAGATGATGTAGGGCTGCGCGAAGTTGGCGTAGTTGCGTGACCACCAGAACGACAAGCCGATCAGGCTGCCGAGACTGGTGCCCAGCACGAAGCCAAAAATGGCGGCGCGGAAAGTGAACCCGATGTCTGTCCAGGCATTACCCTCGCTGAAGAAGATCTTGAGGGTCGCCCAGATCTCGCTCGGCCGGGACCAGAAGAATGGATCGATCCACTTCTGATCGGCAGCCAGCTCCCAGAACGCCACGGCGGCGATCATCGTGATCAGTTGCAGAACCACGAAGAGCCAGTTCGGCCACAGCCGTTCGGCGGGAAGCCTGCGCAACTGAATAGGTGCCATCCGAGGCTTGGCGGGCGCGCTCTTCAAGCCGGTATCCCCCGTACCGGAAGCTGAGCGTGAACGATTCACCGAATCCTCAGCGGCCATCAGGCTATGGGGTTTGTTCAGAGATTGAGAAGTCATGGCGGCGGTCATGGCGAAGCTCCTGCTCAATGCGCGGACGCGGTCTCGTGCTCGGTGGATTCGAAGTGCCCCAGCAAGCTCAGGCATTCGGCTTTCATCTCCCGGAACTCGCGGCTCATCGCCACCGAGCGCGGCCTCGGCCTTTCGAGCGGGACATTGATGTGCGAAATCACACGCCCCGGCCGCGCGGCCATGACGTAAATTTCATCGGACAGATAGACGGCCTCTTCCACGTCGTGGGTGACGAAGATGACCGTCTTCTGGAAGTCATGCCAGATCTGAAGCAGCCACTCCTGCATGTTCGAGCGCGTCTGCGCGTCCAGTGCACCGAATGGCTCGTCCAGCAGGATCACATCGCTGTCGAACAGAAGTGTCCGCAGCAAGGCCGCTCGTTGGCGCATCCCTCCTGAAAGCGACTGCGGATACGCGTCGGCGAAACCGCCCAGCCCATATTTCTCGAGAAAAGGCAGCGCATAATCCCGCGCTTGCCGGGTCCCCACGCCGCGCACTTCCATGCCCAGCACGATGTTCTCGATGACCGTCCGCCACGGAAACAGCAAGTCCTTCTGCAGCATGTAGCCCACCGCCCCCACCATGCCCGTCGACTGGCGGCCATTGATGATGACTTCGCCATGCGTGGGCTGCTGCAGCCCGGCCACGATATTGAATATGGTGCTCTTGCCGCAACCGGAAGGCCCGATCAGACTGACGAACTTACCCGCCTCGATCCGGAGCGTGACTTCTTCCAGCGCCGTGAAGACATCCGTTCCGCCGCGCGAAAATTGCTGCGAAACCCCGCTGAGTTCAACCTTGGTCCTGGCCACGCCACCTCCGAGAAAAGCATTCGTCTGACTGTTGCCGGCTTTTTTGCTGCACTGCAACAACGAAACTTCATCTTAGGGAAGAGGCCTCGTTTCCGAAACGCTCGAAAACGTATAGACCGAATTGATCAGATCAATGGAGGGGTACATACCTCCGCAAACAGATCGGCGATCTGGTTGCGCAGCCACCGGTGGCCCGGATCGTGATGGTTGCGCTCATGCCAGAAGGCGTGCACGTGAAGGCGGTCCGTCTCGAATGGCAGCGGCAGGGTCCGGAAGGCTTCGCGGTTGTGCAACCTGCTGAACCAGCGGCCCGGTACCGCAGCAATCAGGTCCGTCCGCGCGAGCACATCGGCCACCGGCGCCGTACTGGAGACCTTCATCACAATGGCTCTCTCCGACGCCTTCTTGAGCAGCGCGCGCCGTACGAGCAGCTCGCTCTGGAATGTCTCGGAAAACACCAGTTGAGGCGTACGCAGGAAACGCTCCAGCGTCAGCTTCCCGTCGAGGGGGTGCCCGCGGCGCATCAGGCAGACCAGCGAATCCTCATAGAGATGACGCTGCACGAACTGGCCCGGCGGCAGGCGCCCCACGCCCAGATCGACCGTGTTGTCCTCCAGCGCATCGCGGTATTGCTCGCGCGCCAGCGCCAACGACATGATCTTCACCTGGGGCGCCAGCTGTTGCAGCCGCCCGATCAGGTCCGGAAGAAGCTGCAGCTCACCGAAGTTGTTTTGAAGCAGCCGGAACGTGCGCGTGGAAGTGGCGGGCTCAAACGACGTGCGCTGTTCGAAAGTCTGCCGGATGGTGTGCAGCGCGGCCGACACCGGCTCGAACAATTCGATCGCGAACGAGGTGGGCTCCATCCCCGTTGACGTACGCACGAACAGTGGATCCTGGCAATGCAGGCGCAGACGGTTGAGCGCGTTGCTGGTCGCCGATTGAGTCAAACCCAGGCGCGCCCCGGCACCGGTAATGCTCTTCTCGCTCATGATCGTGACGAAGATCTTGAGCAGATTCAGATCGACGCTCGGAAGGTTGACTTGATCGACATTCATATGGACCGGTGCATCCATCAGATGGATCTGGAATTGCACCAACGCCGGGCAGACCACCGCCCAGCCCTATGAATGACAGCAACATTCGCGCCAGAAACCTTCCCTATTTCGGTGCAGATCTAGAGGAGATGCCGCGGGGTGTGCGCACCCTACCGTGTCAGGGGTTCAATATGAAACGGTCATGCCTGCCAGATCGATGCGCACCACAGGCTTGCCCAGCGCAGCGCTGGCGGCCTGCGCGAAGCGCGGCCCCCATTCGGCATCCGAGAGCAGCTTGGCACCCGCATCACGCGCCACCACGAGGACCATGTCGGCCAGCAGGAGTTTGCCGGTGGGGCGCAAGGGCTCGGACCCCAGCCGAAGAAACTGGGCATCCAGCCATTCGCGGCCTTCGGAGCCCGTCATGGCCAAAGATTCATTCAGCTCGAAGCACCATTCAGTGCGCTCATCCTGGAAGACGCGAACTTCGCTTTGCATGACGGATCTCCGTGAGGCTGGGAAAATTTCGTGAGCACCGCTAGTGTCCTGAGTTGTAAGTTCGTTGATAAATAAATCTGCCGAAATCGACATCAGGCAAGCGGTGCGCCGATGCGACGCAAAACGCAGCGATACCGAGTGGTATCGCGAGGCTTTGCAACGCCGCATGATGTTGATTCTCGGCAGATTTATTCAACGAATTTGCAATTCAGGACACTAGATTCTGAGCACCATTCTCGTCATTCCCGCCTGCACGGGAATGACGGGGAGGATTTTTGCGATGCCCTCTTCAGCCTAGTTTACGCCGCGCGCGCACCGCTTCGGCCAACACGTCCAGCACGGTTTCCGTGCCGTCCCAGCCGATGCAGGCATCGGTGATGCTCTTGCCGTATTCCAGCGCGTTCACGTCGTCCTTGCCTGGCGTGAATTTCTGGGCGCCGGCATGAATATGGCTTTCCACCATGGCGCCGAAAATCCGCTGCGAGCCGCCGCTGATCTGTGCGGCCACGTCGCGGGCTACATCGATCTGGCGTTCATGTTGCTTGCTGCTGTTGGCATGGCTGAAATCCACCATCAGCCGCGGCGTCAGCTTGGACGCCTCCAACTCCTTGCAAGCCGCTTCCACGCTGACGGCATCGTAGTTCGGCGCCTTGCCGCCGCGCAGGATGACGTGGCAATCCTTGTTGCCATCGGTATGGACGATGGCCACCTGCCCGTTCTTGTGCACCGAGAGAAAATGGTGCCCGCGCGCGGCCGCCTGAATGGCATCGGTGGCAATCTTGATGTTGCCATCGGTTCCGTTCTTGAAGCCGATCGGCGCCGACAGGCCCGAAGCCAGCTCGCGGTGCACCTGGCTCTCGGTCGTGCGCGCGCCGATGGCGCCCCAGCTGATCAGATCACCAATGTACTGCGGCGAGATCACATCCAGGAACTCGCTGCCGGCGGGTACGCCCAGGCGGTTGATATCGATCAGCAGTTGGCGGGCGATGCGCAGGCCTTCGTCGATGCGGTAGCTTTCATCGAGGTACGGATCGTTGATCAGCCCTTTCCAGCCGACCGTCGTGCGAGGCTTCTCGAAATAGACCCGCATCACCACCTGCAGCGCATCGGCGTAGCGGTCGCGCAGCGGTTTGAGACGGCGCGCGTAATCCAGCGCGGCCTGCGGGTCGTGAATGGAGCAGGGGCCAATCACGACCAGCAAACGGTCGTCCTTGCCGTGCACGATGCGCCGAATGCTCTTGCGGGTCTCCGCAATCAGCTTTTCGGTGGGGGTGCCGTTGATGGGGAAAAAGCGGATCAAATGCTCGGGAGGCGGCAACACGGTGATGTCCTTGATGCGTTCGTCGTCGGTCTGGCTGGTGCGTTCCTGCGACGATGGCCACATGGGGGATGAGCTGACGGCTTTGGCATTCATGGCTGCGGTTTCCTTGAGGTGTACTTTGAAGTCGAAAGTGAAAGGCCATAAAAAAACCGCCGGGCTCGAAGCTTCGGCGGTCTTTGTCGGGAGGGTGCGCGCGGGCTACACGTTTGCCTCTCGTCCGCCGGGGACAGAGAACCAAAAGTAAAACCAGAACGCAGCACGCAGTTTCATAACGTTTCGCACTTTAGCACAGCCAGGAAAACAAGGTGGTGAGAGCCGCCGCCGGCGGTACCCTGGCGTTGCGCCGCCGCATCATTCACACCACCCCTAATTGAATCAAACATTAAGAGATATTTAGAATTAAAAAGTTACATGAACGGATAACCATCGAGTTCACCGGTTCATGGGCAGACCAAGGGAGATAACATGAGCAAGAAAACCATGGGGGCAGCAGCGGCCACGCTGCTGCTGGCGGCTACCGCCTATGCTGCGCCGTTCCAGAACGGTAGTTTCGAGCAGCCGGGCATTTCAGGCGGAGGTGATATCAACACGCTCCCGGCGGGAAACACTTACCTCCCCGGCTGGACCGTGACAGGCGTCAACGTTGATTACCTCAGCACCTATTGGCAGGCGGCCGATGGCACTCATTCACTGGATTTGAGCGGAACGGGTGCTGGCGGTGTCCAACAAACCTTTGATACCGTGGCCGGGCACCGCTACCGTGTTCGCTTCGCGTTGGCCGGCAATCCTGACGGCACTTCAAACCCGGTCAAGACGGTGGTGGTGCAAGCCACTGGCGGCACTGCGCAGACCTACACCTTCGATACCACCGGCCACTCAGGCAGCAATATGGGGTGGGTCACTGAAACCTATACGTTTGTCGCCACGGGCGCCTCGGCCACGCTGAGCTTCGTGAGCCAGGACAACTCTTTCTATGGTCCTGCCCTTGACAACGTGGCGGTGGCCGACGTCACGCCTACCGCTGTTCCGACCTTGTCTGAATGGGCATTGATCGGCCTGGCGGGCTTGCTCGGCCTGTTCGCTCTGCGGGGGCGCAAACTTATCTCGTCCTTGAGACCTTAGAACGTGTTTACGATCTCCTCGCGGGTCCGTTGCGTCCGAAAAACCGCGTCTGCCGCGTTGCAAATCCTCGCGATACCACGAGGTATCCCTGCGGTTTGCGCCTTGCATCCACGGCTTTTCGAACACAACAGCCCTCGCGACGAGATCGTAAACACGTTCTGAGCGCCGCCGCGGGGCTTAAAAACTCAAGCGGTGCCGCCCACGGTCAGCCCGTCGATCCGCAGGGTGGGCTGACCCACGCCCACCGGCACACTCTGGCCTTCCTTGCCGCAGGTGCCCACACCGGAATCGAGCCGCATGTCGTTGCCGATCATGCTGATTTTCTTGAGCGATTCCGGGCCGCTGCCGATGATGGTGGCGCCTTTCACGGGGTATTGGATCTTGCCGTTCTCCACCCAGTAAGCCTCGCTGGCCGAGAAGACGAACTTGCCGCTGGTGATGTCGACCTGGCCTCCACCGAAATTAGTGGCATAGAGGCCCTTCTTGATGCTGGCCACGATTTCGCGCGGATCCTTATCGCCGCCAAGCATGTAGGTATTGGTCATGCGCGGCATGGGAATATGGGCGTAGCTCTCGCGCCGGCCATTGCCCGTGGGCTTGGATTTCATCAGACGGGCATTGAGCGAATCGTGGATGTAGGCTTTAAGAATGCCGTCTTCGATCAGCACGTTGCGCTGAGTAGCATGACCTTCATCGTCCACGTTCAGGCTGCCGCGGCGGTCCGGAATGGTGCCGTCGTCGAGCACGGTCACACCCTTGGCCGCGACACGCTGGCCAATCCGGCCGCTGAAAGCACTCGAGCCCTTGCGGTTGAAGTCACCCTCCAGGCCGTGGCCCACCGCCTCGTGCAGCAGGACGCCCGGCCAGCCGGGGCCCAACACCACAGACATCTGGCCGGCAGGCGCGGGACGGGCTTCGAGATTGATCAGGGCAGCGCCCACGGCCTCGTCGACATAGGTGCGGATCTGCTCGTCGTCAAAATAAGCCATGCCGAAGCGTCCGCCGCCGCCGGAAGAGCCGATTTCTCTGCGGCCATTCTGTTCCGCGATCACCGTGAGTGACAAACGCACCAGGGGCCGGACGTCCGCCGCGATGGTGCCATCGAGGCGGGCCACCAGCACGACATCGTATTCACCCGCCAGGCCCGCCATGACCTGCACCACGCGGGGATCCTTGGCGCGTGCCCACTGCTCGACCTTCTCAAGCAGGGCCACCTTGGCGGTACTGTCGAGCGTGGCGATGGGATCCAGATCGCGGTAGAGCGAACGGCTCCGCGCGAGTTTGCGGGCCGGCAATTTCACGCGCCGGCCTTGCGCGGCCGAGGCAATGGTGCGCACGGTCGTCGCGGCGTCGGTCAGAGAGGCCAGCGAGATGTCGTCTGAGTAGGCGAAAGCCGTCTTCTCACCCACCACGGCACGGACACCGACCCCTTGGTCGATGCTGAAGCTGCCGGTCTTGACGATCCCCTCTTCCAGGCTCCAGCCTTCGGAACGGGTGTATTGGAAGTAGAGGTCGGCATCATCTACCTTCTGCTCGGCGATGAGCGCCAACGTTTTTCCAAGCTGGCCCTCATCCAGGCCAAAGGGCTCCAGCAACAAGTCTCGTGCTGTAGCCAAACGTTCAATAGTGATGTCGCGTGAAATCATGCATCTATTTTAGGCCTCCTGGGTTCGCCTCACTAGGCGAATGCCCATCGCGGCGGCCAGCAGCTTGCGCCACTGCTGCGGCTGATAGATCAAGTGGAAGGTACTGCAGCGCCGAGCGGATGGGCTTTTGGGCGCGTTTGAGGTGATTTAGGAGGGCTTTAGGGGAGCTTTAGGGGAGCTTTAGCGGCGTTTGCCGACTAAAGCCTCGTGATTGCTGAGTTCTTTTACCCGTCGTTCTTGAGGCAGCGGCGTTGGTGATGGAGACGCTGTCTGGATACCGGCGTTCGCTGGTATGGGGAGTTTTGAGTTTTGGTGAATCCCCAAAGACAAAACCCCCAGTCACTTGAATGACTGGGGGTTTTGAGGGCTGTAGAAGCCTGACGATGTCCTACTTTCACACGGGAATCCGCACTATCATCGGCGCTAAGGCGTTTCACTGTCCTGTTCGGGATGGGAAGGAGTGGTACCACCTTGCTATGGTCATCAGGCATAACTTGTTGTCGGCGAGTTTTTTGAACTTGCTGACGAATTCATAGAGGTTGAATCAGTGTGAATTTGATTGCGTCTTGGCATAACTGCTTTGATGGTAATTACATCAAAGTTATAGGGTCAAGCCGCACGAGCAATTAGTACTGGTTAGCTTAACGCATTACTGCGCTTCCACACCCAGCCTATCAACGTCCTGGTCTAGAACGACTCTTCAGGGGGCTCAAGGCCCCGGCAGATCTTATCTTGAAACGAGTTTCCCGCTTAGATGCTTTCAGCGGTTATCTCTTCCATACTTAGCTACCCTGCGATGCCACGGGCGTGACAACAGGTACACCAGAGGTATGTCCACTCCGGTCCTCTCGTACTAGGAGCAGGCTTTCTCAAATCTGCAGCGCCCACGGAAGATAGGGACCAAACTGTCTCACGACGTTTTAAACCCAGCTCACGTACCTCTTTAAATGGCGAACAGCCATACCCTTGGGACCGGCTACAGCCCCAGGATGAGATGAGCCGACATCGAGGTGCCAAACACCGCCGTCGATATGAACTCTTGGGCGGTATCAGCCTGTTATCCCCAGAGTACCTTTTATCCGTTGAGCGATGGCCCTTCCATACAGAACCACCGGATCACTATGTCCTGCTTTCGCATCTGCTCGACTTGTCAGTCTCGCAGTTAAGCACGCTTATGCCATTGCACTATCGTCACGATGTCCGACCGTAACTAGCGTACCTTCGAACTCCTCCGTTACGCTTTGGGAGGAGACCGCCCCAGTCAAACTGCCTACCATGCACTGTCCCCGATCCCGATAAGGGACCTAGGTTAGAACCTCAAACACACCAGGGTGGTATTTCAACGTTGGCTCCATATGATCTAGCGACCATACTTCAAAGCCTCCCACCTATCCTACACAGATCTGTTCAAAGTCCAATACAAAGCTACAGTAAAGGTTCATGGGGTCTTTCCGTCTTTCCGCGGGGAGAT
The DNA here is from genome assembly GCF_049532675.1 of Ottowia sp. VDI28. NCBI lineage: Bacteria > Pseudomonadati > Pseudomonadota > Betaproteobacteria > Burkholderiales > Comamonadaceae > Ottowia > Ottowia sp. VDI28. The sequence goes on from NZ_CP149820.1 coordinate 5,398,981, forward strand.
TGCATCATCACAAACATTTCAACTTCGCTGAGTCTCAGGAGGAGACAGTGTGGCCATCGTTACGCCATTCGTGCAGGTCGGAACTTACCCGACAAGGAATTTCGCTACCTTAGGACCGTTATAGTTACGGCCGCCGTTTACTGGGACTTCGATCAAGAGCTTGCACCCCATCAATTAATCTTCCAGCACCGGGCAGGCGTCACACCCTATACGTCCACTTTCGTGTTTGCAGAGTGCTGTGTTTTTAATAAACAGTCGCAGCCACCTATTTTTTGCAACCCGTTCATGCTCAGTTGTTCACCTCACACTAAAAGGGCACACCTTCTTCCGAAGTTACGGTGTCAATTTGCCGAGTTCCTTCTCCTGAGTTCTCTCAAGCGCCTTAGAATACTCATCTCGCGCACCAGTGTCGGTTTGCGGTACGGTCGTGTATAGCTGAAGCTTAGTGGCTTTTCCTGGAACCCCGTTCAGTCACTTCATGGGCAAGCCCACTCGATCGGCAGCCTCGGTATATGACAGGCGGATTTGCCTACCTGTCGCCTACTTCTGCCTAAACCAGAATCCAATAACTGGATGACCTATTAGAATCCGTCCCCACATCGCACTATACATCGGTACAGGAATATTGACCTGTTTCCCATCAGCTACGCATCTCTGCCTCGCCTTAGGGGCCGACTCACTCTACGCCGATGAACGTTGCGTAGAAAACCTTGCGCTTACGGCGAGCGGGCTTTTCACCCGCTTTAACGCTACTCATGTCAGCATTCGCACTTCTGATACCTCCAGCAGCCTTTACAAGCCACCTTCACAGGCTTACAGAACGCTCTCCTACCACGCACAGTAAACTGTGCATCCGCAGCTTCGGTAACTGGCTTAGCCCCGTTACATCTTCCGCGCAAGACGACTCGATCAGTGAGCTATTACGCTTTCTTTAAATGGTGGCTGCTTCTAAGCCAACATCCTGACTGTTTTAGCCTTCTCACTTCGTTTCCCACTTAGCCAATTTTAGGGACCTTAGCT